>CAWFYG010000001.1:0-6028 GCA_963819925.1 uncultured Chitinophagaceae bacterium
TAATCTGGTAACACCTTCACCATAATATTTTTAAAATACACGGTGCTGCCGGGGTCATGTCCCTGTAATGCAAAGGTGCCGCTTGAATCAATCGGTCCTTTTTTATCGGGCGGTGGCACATTGGTGGGCTGCGTGTAATCAACCACAGTTTTATCATTGATCTTTACAATCACATGGTTGCCGGTAACTTTAATGTATTCGGTAAACCAAACGTTGTCCGGCGCTATAACTTCTTTCACATCATCATAAAGTGTGCTTGATCACTATTATTCTTTTCTGTATTTATTTATTTTTTCCAGTTCTTCTATATCAGCTTTATCTTTTAAGCGGTTGGAAGTAAGTTTTGAAAGAATTAAATCATTGTAATGAATAACTGGTACCTTCTCATTTTCAAGAGCAGAATAATTTACGCGTTGCATTGCTTCTTCAAATTTTACGTTGCTTATCATAGTCAGAAAATCAATTCTGCGTGGCTCTTTTCCAAAATAAAATACAGGAACAGGATTAGTGAAGTCCATTTCTTTGAGTGTTTTAAGATGCTGATCTATTACACCAAAATCCTTTAACGCTTTTACCAGCTTGTCCCTATTTTCATTACCCGTTTTAAGCCAGATGTCCATATCGCCGGTATTGCGGTCGTAGCCATAATATATAACTGCATAGCCACCGACAAGCATAAAGTCAACTTTATTTTTTATTAATACAGATAATAACTGTTGATGTTCCTCTGTAAAAAGATTAATCATCGTCTCTGAACTTTAAAGTTTTATCCATTGGTGTTATTAATTCATCTGCATACATTTCTTTAATTCTTTGAGTAACATTTATCAGGTGTTGCTGCGGAGATATATTGGCTTTTACTTTTGCATCTTCTTCGTTGGCTTCTTCAAACGATGAAAATTTTGTAAACGCTCCTTTTTTATAAATAGCTTCGGATTCTGACAAAATATTCTGTTGCTCTTTTACATTTGAGATGTTTTTTATTTGGTTTTTTTCTTTTTTCATTATAAATAAATTTTGATACCAAAGCTAGAAGATATCATGATATCAGAATTTCCAATTTGATCAATTATAGTATTTGATATTTGTGCCTGAATTGTTTTGGGGGTTGTTTTTCGTATACGCGTTAGTGTTTTTAATCAGCCAACGCCTTCACCATTATATTTTTGAAATACACGGTACTGCCGGGATCATGCCCCTGCAATGCAAAGGTGCCGGTTGAATCAATCGGTCCTTTTTTATCGGGCGGCGGCACATTAGCGGGCTGCGTGTAATCAACCACAGTTTTATCATTGATCTTTACAATCACACGGTTGCCGGTAACTTTAATGTATTCGGTAAACCAAACGTTGTCCGGCGCTATAACTTCTTTCACATCATCAATGCCGTATAAGCTGCCGGTACGCCGCCAGTCAGTGTGCGAATTATTTACCTGCACTTCATAACCAACCTGCGGCCAGCCGCCTTGCTGAAAAGCTGTATGAAAATAGATGCCCGAGTTGGAGTGTGGCCTGGTCATTACGTCTGCTTTAAATTCAAAATTTTTAAAGCTGTGATTGTTTACCGAACCTTCATAAAAGAGGTGGGCCGTATTGCCGTTTACTTTAATCATACCGCTGTCTACACTGAAGGTAGAGGCATTATCGCCAACCTTCCAGTCGTTTAATGTTTTGCCATCAAACAATGAAATCCATTGCTGCGCCTGCGTTACATGAAATAATAGAAGCGCAATAAAAGCCAAACAAACTCTTATCGTTTTCATTTTAAATGATTTTAATAATGCTAAAGTATTAAAATTATACTGATGCGATCATTAGAATTATAAAATAGAGAAAGAATCACTGTACTGTATTTACGTCAGGGAAGGCAAGTGCAGCTCAGCTAACTAACAGATAGGGCTACACGAAAAATGAAAATGCTCTATTATGGTTCGTGTCGACACGAACCATGGCAGAAGAATGGAGCGGGTAGGAAAGAAAAATGGCAATAACAAAGATTGGCAGTTCTGGCAACCACATAATAAGCCGCTCGAAATTACGAGCCAGCAAATGTTTGATGAAAAATTAGCTTACCTACATCAAAACCCTGTGCTGGCAGGTTTTGTAACAAAAGAAGAGGATTGGAAGTATAGCAGCGCCCGTGACTTTTGCGGGATGAAAGGATCGATTTCATTAAGCTTCAGCTAGCTTCCGGTGGCACAAGTAGCCCAGCCACAGGCTAAGCCTCATACTTGCATCATGGAACATTCTTCATACCTGGACGAAGGTTGGGGCTTTAGTTTCAATACAACATTTCCTGGTACTGCAAAATATTCCCTTAAGTAAAAAAACATTCTTTACATTTATGTTGTCTTAGTTGATTGCTAATTATCTTATTCCTTCGAAAATCCTGGTTCGTTTTAGAACGATTCCTCCACTTTCCCGTAACAGACCCACAAGGTTTTCTCCCAAAGCTTAAATACCAACCATGAAAAGGAATTTTTTACTCGCCATTTTATTTATTTTCTCTTTTACAATTACCAATGCTCAATTACCTGATCCATCTTTTGGTCGTAATGGTGTAGTGAGAACGGATATGGGTTCGCCTTTTAACAGTACCTCCGCGGGCAGGCTGGTTTTATACGATTCGGATGGAAGCATTTACATTCTCATTGATCAATCTTTTATTTCAAAAAGATTACCAAACGGCTCTTTAGATTCAAGTTACGGGTATGATGGGTATTCCAGTGCATTTAATATTTTTCCAGCATCAGCAGCAATACAGTCCGATGGTAAAATTGTGATAGTTGGTTCTGGTACTAATTCATCATTCAACGTTGCACGGCTTAACACTAACGGCAAAATAGACTCAGGTTTTGGAAATAACGGAATACAAGTAATAGACTTCGCTAATAACTCATATCCAACGTCACTGGCCATACAAAATGATGGAAAAATAGTAGTAGCGGGTTATGTCATTACCGGTCATTCTGACTTTTATTTTGCCCTTGCCCGATGCAATACGAACGGCACACCAGATAATACTTTCAATGGAAATGGTTACCTGACTACAAACTTCGGGTTGAACCCTGACCCTCGAAATGAATCTGAACTTGATGAAGCTAATTCTGTGGCTATACAGGCTGATGGAAAAATAGTTGCAGGCGGATTTGCCCTTACGGCGGGCGGCAATAATTTTGCGCTCGCAAGGTATAATAATGATGGAACTTTAGATAACAGTTTTGATAGTGATGGTAAACAAACGACTGCCGTTGGTTCTTCTAATGACAAGGGCAATTCATTGGTAATACAAAGTGATAATAAAATATTGCTGGCAGGTTATTCATCTAATGGCACAACAAATCTTTTTGCCGTTGTAAGATATAATACAGACGGCAGTCCTGACAATACATTTAATGGCAACGGCAGGCAAACTATTAATGTAAGTTCCGATGCCAGGGTAGCAAATTCTGTTGCCCTGCAAGGCACCGGTAAAATAATAATAGCAGGATATACTTTAAACGGAAGCCTGAACGATTTTGCCGTGGCACGGCTTAATACGAACGGAACAATTGACAATTCATTCGGTGGTGATGGTATCTTAACAACTGACATTAATTCGTCAGATGATTATGCGAATTCTGTTGCTATACAAAGCGACGATAAAATATTAGTGGGTGGCTATACAGTTATTGGAGCTGTGGTTGATTTTGCAGTTGTCCGCTATGATACAGATGGAAATTCTGATAATACTTTTGGGAACAGTGGAAAGCTGGCAGGAGATCCTAAACAGGGAAACACACAATTTTTTACGACGGCAATTCAGCAGGATGGAAAAATAATTGCAGGCGGTGATACCTGGAACGGAAATGATCGTGATTTTGCCTTGGTGCGCTACAATACAAATGGAACTTTGGATAGTACTTTTAGCGAAGATGGAAAACAAACTACAGATTTTGGCGGCAATAACGAATATGGCTTGTCAGTAGCAATACAGAATGATGGTAAAATTATATTAAGTGGTTCTACTTTTGATAATTTGAATAACGCTTATTTTACTGTTGCCCGTTATAATTTTGATGGAACTCCGGATAACACGTTTAATGGAAACGGCAAGCTTATAATCTCAATTTCGGGCCAGGGTGGTTGTGCATCTGTTTTATTGCAAACTGATGGCAAGATTTTATTAGCTGGTAATACTCTTGTCAATGGTAATTCATCAGCTTTTACTGTTGTGCGCCTCAATACAGATGGAAGTGTCGATAACACCTTTGGCGCTGGTGGTAAGCAAACAGCCGGGTTTGGATTTCCTGCTTTTTTACAATCTGCAGCTCTTCAAAAAGACGGTAAAATAGTAGCCGCTGGCTATGGTATTTTGAATAATCATGATGTTTTTGTAGTTGCCCGGTATAATACTGATGGAAATTTAGACAATACTTTTTCAGGTGGCGGATTTCAAACCAGCAGCTTTGGTAATGACAATTATTTTGGCAGTTCTTTAGCTCTCCAAACAGATGATAAAATTGTGGTTGGAGGTTATCAGCAATATGGTTCTGGCAGTACATCTTCTTCGTTTGTTGTTGCACGTTATAAAGCCAACGGAAACCTGGATAGCTCATTTAATAATTACGGCTTTCAAACAAGCTTAAGTGGCGAACCATTCAACAAATTTGGCTCTGCTGTGAAAATTATAAATGGGACTGAAATATTAGAAGGGGGAAATGATGGGCAGGGCAGGTTCGCTCTTGTGTTATATAAAAGCGATGGGAGCCTGGATAGTAGCTTTTCAAATAATGGAATCGAAGTAACTGATATAGGAATAAGAGGCGGCAGGTATGATGCAACTATCAGAAGCCTTGCAATATCAGGTGATGCTCTATATGCAGCGGGTTATGGCCAATACCCGGGTTACCAGGGCGTAGTCGTTAAATATCTTCTTCCAACAGCTGGCCCGCTGCCAGTTACGCTTATAGATTTTAGTGCCACATTAAAAAACAATACGGTAGTGCTGCAATGGCAAACCGCAAGCGAGCAAAACCTTTCTCTCTTTGTTATTGAGCGCAGCGCTAATGGCAATAATTTTTCACCGATAGGAAATGTTACAGCAAAAAGAAACAGCAATATTAAGATAAACTATGCCACACTTGACAAACAGCCTTTACAAGGCTTTAATTATTACCGGCTCAAAATATTTGATACTAACGATAAGTTCGTTTACAGCAAAGTTGTTTCTGTAAATATGAAAGGATTATTCACTTTAAGAATATTCCCTAACCCCGCAGGCAATACTTTGTTTATACAGGCCAATGGCGAAAATGAAAAAGCTGTATTTAAAATTACAGATATAGAAGGGCGTAGATTAAAAGAAATAAATATTACATTAAACGGAACTGCGTCTATCCCGGTTGATATAACTACTATGCCAAAGGGAATTTATAATTTGGTTTTATCTAAAGGCAATAAAATACAAACACTGCAATTCATAAAAGAATAATCTACAGTATTATTGTTGATATAAAATGGCTGCTGTAAAAAGCGGCCATTTGTATTTAGAGAAATATGCTTTGCCTTAATCAGGCTAAGGGCAACAACACGTCCCGCAAAAAATTTTTCGCCGCTGTAGGCGTTCCTTTTCAAATTCTAAACGTTTTGCCACCTTGAAGCCCCGCAAGATTGCCTGACCATTGGGATTATAAACCCACCGTTTATTTCTGTTGAAATGCTTTAGCATGTTAAAGGCGCTACTTCTGTTGCAATAAAGCTTTTGATGAAACTAAACGGAAACATTATGCTCATTGTCCATATCAATATTTCTCTACTCGCAACTCTTTTTAATTCCGGCACGACTTGTCCCGCCAAACAGGAAGCGGACGCATGCGCCCAACTTTACAATCATTGATGAATGCGCTCGGGCCAACAGGGGGCACCGTCATTGTGAGGCCGTTGACCTGTTTTCACACTTATTTGCCCGATCAAAACAGTATGCTTATATTTAAACTTCTAATTTTAAATAGTATATACGTTTGCATCCAACGCTCTCACCAGGCTTT
>CAWFYG010000002.1:0-115493 GCA_963819925.1 uncultured Chitinophagaceae bacterium
TCCTCGATGTTCTAAAATAAGAAACCAGACTTAAACATGAAACCCCTCAAAGACAAAATAATGTGTTACGTGGTAAATAATCGTTTCCATCCACGTTTCGATGATATCTTTCAGTATTACAGCACAAAGGGGAAATCCTATAAATTCCAGATACTCAAAGTAGTGCTGGGTGCCACCACAGAATATCCGGTATACGACATGATTGAAACATAACATTTTTCTGCACCTGACAAGTGTTCCGCTGACGCACCACACCTGCAGGTGAGTAATGCGTCGGGCCCTTACACTCACGCTTGACGTTAGTCACGAGATACGTTACTATACCGCATGATCAAATCATTCAAGTGCGAATACACCGATGCGCTCTCAAAAGGCCACTATGTCAGGCAATTCGTGAATATTGCTAAGGTTGCGCGGCGCAAGCTCAGACAGCTCGAAATCGCTAATCGGCTTGATGATTTAAGGGTGCCACCCGGCAATCACCTTGAAGCACTCAAAGGCGATCGTACTGGTCAATACAGCATCCGCATCAACGATCAGTGGCGAGTCTGTTTCCATTGGACGGATGCAGGTGCAGAAAATGTGGAAATCGTCGATTACCACTGAGGAGAGTCTAATATGAGAAAACTCGATCCCATTACTCCTGGTGAAATCCTATTAGAGGAGTTCTTAAAACCAATGGGACTTAGCCAATATCGGTTGGCCAAAGAAATTGGCGTTCCCGCCCAGCGTATCAGTGAGATTGTCAGTAAACGTTCAATAACAGCTGATACCGATTTGCGATTGTGCCGATTCTTTGGTTTATCCAACGGATATTGGTTGCGTGCTCAAGCGGCCTACGATACGGAAGTCGCAGAGCGAACTCTTGGCCCATTACTTAATAAAGATCAAACCTTGGCAAACGGTTGCGGCCCAACATGTCATTGGAAGAGGGTGCGAATAAATTGCGGTCTTCGTAAGATTCATCGCACGCTCACCCCTCAATTTTGTTATAGCACAGGAGAATCCGTATGGGAGAGCATCACAAGTACAAATATAGCATCACTATCCACACTGAAGACTTGGCCGTGGTGAACTGCTTGCGTGCCCTAAGCCATTACTCTGAAAACGGAAATAATCTTATTGCTTGGGGTAACACAAGGGATTCCGACTGGAAGGCCGCAGGCCATCGGGTGACATTTCGATTCACATCACCTGAATACAGAGAGGGTTAACTATACAAACGTATGCGTCTTTTGCCTTCAGGACTTTGAAAAGAGTCTGGACGTAGTGATAATGACCCAGATAACCCGTCAAAAATAAAGAAATCCGGCTATAACATTGCAGTCCGGTGGAATGCCAGGGCCGAGCCGTTTTAACGGTTAAGGCAAGTTGGAATTTAGAGTTTTTAAAAGGTCAGTGGAAGCCGTGGCTGCCCCTGAACGCAGCGTTGGCGCAGTAATATAGAGGTCTAAATGAAAAATATACATCAAGCATGGAACGTCTCCCTGCAGCTGGCTGGAAATCATTTTCGCCGCGAAAATGGAACGATTCCGGGCTAAACCGGCACGACGGAGATATCACCTTGCCCAAACTTTCCATTCATATCAACCGGTTCATTACCGACCGGGACCCTCTGGTCCTGATGGTCCTGATCGCTGCCATTGTCGGGTTTGTCAGTTCCTGCACTGTGGAATTGTTCCGCTTCGTCCTTTATGGCATTGTTCGCCTGTACTCCGGTCAGGAGCACCTGGTCGATTTAAATCTGGTGGCGAGATCTTTAATTTGCCAAGATCGATCGCTGTACATGCGAGCTTCGATCTAATTACCTGTGCCTACCCTGTCTGTTTCCTCTATAGCCCCACCACTGGATCGCTTTATAGGTTTCATAGCTTTCCCAAAACGCCAGCTAAAAGTGATTCTGGCGACCCGGGAATCCCATTTTACTACAAACGGTTCATCCGAATTTTCAAATTTTGAATACCCAGAATAATTCTGAGTATAAAAAATATCCCTGATAGCCAGCCGGCGATCCCTTATTCTTTAAAATTTGTTTTGAAATCCCTGCCCCATTTCTCCCTGTGGTGTTAAATACTTCCTGCAGGTCGATCTGGCTTTTGGTAAATAATAGCCACCTAGTTCTGCTGCCCATCCTTTTTTGAATTGAAATTGATTAGTAAGCTAACATTCAGCTGATTGACGGTTGCTTTTAACGGTGCCCATACAAAGCCTTCGATGATTTTATGATTAAATATAGCCGAGCTGTTATGTCCCACCATTTTGTAATTGGATTTTGAGACTTACTGTAAAACCAATACTCTGAAACCGGCCAACATTTCCTCTTGTATAAATAATGATGTTCTTGTTAACATTGCTGCTGTTAGAATCAATGATAAATAACTGTGAGAAATAATCTTTTAAATAACTATAAGAAATGCCGGTTGAAAGCATTTGCTTATACTTATGCATCAATCTCAAGGTTCCAGGTATATTGTGGCCTGATAAATGGATTCCCGCCTTCAAAAGTATATTTATTAAGCGTAACCAGGAAAGGGTTGAGGTTTTGAAAAGGTGGTCTGTCAATTCTTCTGCCTAAGCGAACCGTAAACGTGTTATTGGAATCAGCATTGATAAGAAACAAATCCTGATAGGGAATAAACTTCCATAGTTTTTTTGGAAGGAAGAATCTTTAACAACTGTATTACCCAATTGATTGCTTTGTATGATGTAAATTCATACCGCAGCCCTGCCTGCCAGTGCCATTTACCCTTTTCTTCATCAATACTGCTATAGGCAGAATGAATTTTTTCATCATACAAAAAGTGATTACTCCGGCTCAGGTCATCCTGCCAGTGCAGTTCCATCATGAATAATAATATTCAGCAAGGTTATCAGTATTCGTGCTGGCTGTTTTTAATCCCGATTCCCAAAGCAATTGTTTAAATCTTTTTGAATAATCAAGTTTCGCAGTAAAAATATTAAGCATGGACGGAATGTTACCTTTTGTTGCCTGGATAGCGCTGCCAGGCGAATTTAATTGTGTTTGAAAATACTGATCTCCATTAATATCAAAATTGATAAAATCAATATCTGCTGACATTTCGCTGTTGTTATTAAAGCTATGCTTCCCATTAAAGTTGATACCGGCTCTTTTGAAAGCTTGATATTCCTGTTCCCCGATGTTTTGATCGTTGAATCGATTACGATAGCAGGCGACATCCAGTCAATGGTACTAAAACTATTATTATCCCGGTTAGTAAAATTCCCTGTAAAAACCACTCCCAAGCTGTCTATTCTTCCTGGCAAAAAAATCAATTCCTGTTTTAAAATATGTGCATTGATATCCGTTCTGTTGAAATAAGGTTGTTGTAATAAAAGTGAATCATCCCTGTTCTTATCAAAATATTTACGAAGGGCATACATATTCAATTTTCCTTACCCAAGCCTGGTGCCATAATTGGTGAACAGGTTAAATTTCCCGGTCCTGTAATTAAGGTTAAGACTGTTATTGTTTTTTGTATAAAAACCTTGTCCAAGGCTAAGGCTAAGAGATCCATTAAAACCTTTTTGCTTATTTATCTTTGTTTTGATGTTAATGATACCGGCATTCCCGGCCGCATCATATTTTGCACCAGGGTTATCAATCAGTTCAATTATATCAACCAGTGAAGCACTTATTCCCGAAAGATAAGCCTGAAGATCGGCCCCGCTAAGTTGTGTTTGTTTTCCATCAATCAATACCATGACCTGGGGCTTGCCTTTCATGATTATATTCCCATCACTTCCAATAGTAATTCCCGGAGATTTTTCCAGCACATCCATGACAGTGGCACCGGCATTGGTGATCGATGCATCCACATTAATGACCGTTTTATCCGGCACAAATTGGACAGCAGTCTTTTTTAGCGGCCACCGAAACATCTTTAAGAAGAGTAACATCAGGTTCCAGCGTTATGATTTCACTGACCAGTGTTTTATTTGTAAGATCAATGTTCTTTAACATGGTGATATAACTGATATTGGTCACACGGAGAATATATTGACCAGCTCTTCAAGAACTGAACCTGTTTTACCGGCAGCATCAGTAACTTCTATTGCAAGTATTAATGAATCGGTTCTCAGCAAACTACCGTAGCTTTATAGATTGGAGTTTTGATCACCTGAAATAACAGATTACACTGATACATTGGCCTGTTGTGCCTATAGCACCAGAACAAACAATAGCAGCAAAAGCCATACTATCAATGGTTTTCCCATAAAAAATCAATCTTCAAAAATATTTAAAGAAATATAGGATTAAAGTGTTTATTGTATCAACGGTATCAATAGAAAGCAGATAACTGCAAACAGCCCGTTTTGCCCGATTCGTCCTTTTCAGATAACTTCGCCGTTCAATTTACAATTCAATAAAATCAACTTAATATGGCATACGATGTAGTTGTTCTCGGAAGCGGCCCCGGCGGTTATGTGGCGGCTATCCGTGCAGCACAATTAGGCTTTAAAACAGCAATCATTGAAAAAGAAAGTCTTGGTGGTATTTGTCTCAACTGGGGTTGTATCCCCACCAAAGCCTTGTTAAAAAGCGCACAGGTAAATGAAGATATCAAACATGCAAAAGATTTTGGTATAGCCTCCGGCACTCCCAATTTTGAAGCAATTATAAAACGAAGCCGTGGCGTTGCTGATAAAATGAGCAAAGGCGTTCAGTTCCTGATGAAGAAAAACAAGATCGATGTGATCATGGGATTTGGCAAACTGGTTGCAAAAGGAAAATTGGAAGTGACTGATAAGGACGGCAAGAAACAAACTGTAGAAGCAAAACATATTATCATAGCAACAGGTGGCCGCAGCCGTGAATTACCAACCATGAAAATAGATGGCAAAAAGATCATTGGTTACCGTGAAGCAATGGTGTTGCCACAAATCCCAAATCAATGATCGTGGTGGGAAGCGGCGCTATTGGTGTTGAATTTGCCTATTTCTATAACAGCATGGGTACAAAAGTTACAATCGTTGAATTTTTGCCCCGCATTGTGCCTGTAGAAGATGAAGACATATCCAAAGAACTGGAGAGACAATATAAAAAACAGGGAATTGAAATTATGACCAGCAGTGAAGTGACTTCTGTTGACACATCAGGTAATGGTGTGAAAGCAAAAGTAAAAACTGCAAATGGAGAAGTTACACTGGAAGCCGATGTTCTATTAAGTGCCGTTGGTGTATCTGCAAATATTGAAGATATCGGTCTTGGAAACTTTAGCTATTAAAACTGATAAAGGACGTATAACGGTTGATAAATACGGGCAAACCAATGTTCCCGGGATTTATGCCATTGGTGATTGTTCTCCCGGCCAGGCTTTGGCCCATGTGGCCAGCAAAGAAGGAATAGTTTGTGTAGAAGCTATCGCCTATAATGAAAACAAATATCATCATCAGCCTGAACCGATTGATTACAATAATATTCCCGGGTGCACTTATTGCGTTCCCGAAATTGCATCTGTTGGTTACACAGAAAAACAAGCCAAAGAAGCAGGGTATGAAGTGAAAGTGGGTAAGTTCCCGTTGAGTGCAAGCGGCAAAGCATCCGCCGCCGGTCATCTTGAAGGTTTTATCAAAGTAATTTTTGATGCCAAATACGGAGAATGGCTGGGCACACACATGATCGGTTATAATGTTACTGAGATGATTGCTGAAACGGTAACTGCCCGGAAACTTGGAAACTACTTATCATGAAGTACTGAATGCTATTCACCCACACCCCACTATCAGCGAAAGTATCAAGGATGCTATTGAAGTGGCCTATGGTGAGGCGATTCATATATAGAACCGGGATAAATCGGAGTATAAAAGCATTTAGAGGAAGTTTTATTTTTTGTTAATACATGACCTGACTTCCTGCTCAACCCTTGAATCCTGATAGGTTCATTGTATATTCCAAAAAACAGGCCTATGTTAAAACAGGAACATATTATTGAAATTGCAATTGCCATTATCGGAAGCCTGGTACTGGGCTGGTTGGTTAAGCGTTTTATATTCCCTTTTTTATATAAGCTGGCCCGAAAAACAAAATGGAAAAGCGATGATCTTATTGTTGAGAGTGTAGGCCAATGGGTGATCTTTTGGTTTTTCCTGGGTGCCTGTTTTTATGTACTCCCGATTTTTGCTGAAGCATTTTCCATCAGCCTCAAAAAAGAAAAATTATTGCAAGATCTGCTCGGGTCTCTTTATATCTTTTCCCTGACCTGGGTATTTGCCAGGGTAGTTGCGGGGATGGTCCAAATCCGGTCAACAAGAGACGGCCAGCAAATACATTCCACTTCCATTTTAGGGAATATTATTAAGATCATAGTTTTTATAATCGGCTTTATTCTGATCCTTCAGAATTTTGGAGTCGCCATAGCTCCGCTGATAACCGCTCTTGGCGTGGGAGGACTGGCTGTAGCTCTGGCCTTACAATCCACCTTGTCTAATTTATTTTCCGGGCTTCAGATCATTGCATCAGGAAAATTTAATATGGGGGATTTTGTACAACTGGATACCGGTCAAAAAGGCTTTATCCGGGATATCACCTGGCGGAATACAACTATAGAAACCAATCAGAATAATTTTATTATTGTTCCCAATAGTAAGATGGCGGATTCTATAGTAGAAAATTTTTACCTGGTTAATAAAGAAATCTCTTATTACATAACCGTTGGAGTAGGTTATGAAAGCGATCTCGAAAAAGTGGAAAAGGCTTCTGTCGAAGTGGCCCGTGCCATTCTAAAGAAAAGCGAAGGCGGTGTAGAAGAATTTGATCCTTATGTCCGGTTCTTCAATTTTGGTGACAGCAGCATTGATTTAAAAATATTTTTGCGGGTGAATGAATATGCCGACCAGTTCCTGATCACATCTGAATTTATAAAAGCGCTGCAAAAGCGTTATAAGGCAGAAGGCATTAATATTCCATTCCCGATCAGAACGGTTTATCTAAACAAAGTATCAGAACCGACACTTGATAAATAAATTGTTCTGATATATTTAAAAGGATCACTTTTTTCGGTTTGCTTCGACTTTTTCAGTATGATATTTTACATAAAGCAAAACCCCCGCTTTTGCGGGGGTTTCTTATACTTAGTATAACCCAATTTCTATCAGAGATTGTATCCGTAGCTGATATAATATAAACCACCTACGGCAGGGCTGCCATAACCGGTGCGGTAATAGTTGTTACCGAGATTAGTTCCACCAACACGGAAAGTGCTCTTGGTCATTGGTGGTCTGTAAGAGATCTGTGCATCCACCGAAGTAAAGTAAGGCAGGGTGCCACTTACAAATGTTCCTTCATAATAGTTGTTATCCTGGTATTTTACCACCACATTGAAACCGATATTGTGACAAACATTTTCATTCCTCAAACCAATGTTGTAACGGTATTTCGGTGCATTAAAATAAGTCACATCTCCCGGAGCCACATTTCGTCAATACATCGGAGAAAATGTTGCCATACAACACATAATTCTTGATGGCCTGGTATTCGATCCCTACACCCCAACCGCTTGATTTTACAATGGCAGTTGAATTTTGATTATAGGATACACTGTTACTGCTAAAGCCGGAATAAACTTCATATTTATACCCGGCAGTTCCGCCCTGAACAACTGCTGCGCTAACAATGAAATCTTTATAATCGCTGAAATAATAATAAGCATCAATTAAAAGCTTTTTACCAACGATCCCCTTATAACCTATTTCATAAGAATTAACTGACTCCGGTTTTAATTTATTGAAAGTTGCCCGAACCAACCTGCTGGAATCTGCTAATGATCCTGCCCTATAATCTAACACACTGGCAGCTGTGTAACCGGGCTTGGTAGAGTTTAGATTGTAATAAGTCTGGAATTCAGGTAAACTTCCGATCAGGTAACTGGTACCACCACCCAATCTTAAACTGATGTATTGGTTCTGGTTTGAAGGGAAGCGGTAAGAACTCTGGTAAGACAAACGAATGTTGTTATCTTTTGCCACACGGATAACAGCAGCAAATCTCGGTGTGAATTTACCTTCAAAATTTGTTTGCTTATCATAACGCCCGGAAGCTGAAAATGTCAGTACATCGTTTAAGAATTTTTTTCTGATCTGAGCATAAGCGCCCTCTTCATTAACCTTAATTGGCCCGGTTGTATCAGAGAAAATTGTTCCCTTTGAATTCAATACCCATTGCTTCCATTGTGCACCAACAATAACTTCAAGTTTATCCGTAAAATGTAACGCATCAGATAAGTTTAACTGGCCTTCTGCAGAAAACAGGTCTGATTTGTCCAGGAACTTAGAACCGCCGGGCTGGTTGACAGGTGTGTTCTTGATCTTTGCTGCTGCTGCATCAAAAGCAGGTGTTCCCGGAATCAAGCGGTTTACATCAACCAATGCACGGGTGTTGTTATGAATGGTTATATCGCTCAAAGCCTGTGTCGCCCTTCTTGTTTCAGAAAAAGTACCTATATAAGTTGCTAACCAGCCACTGCTGGGTGAGTAAGCTTCATTTAAGAAACTTCCTACTGCATCAGCAATATAAGAATCCCCTGCATTTTCCTGTGTCGTGTATCCACGAACCATCCAAGTTCTTCCCTTTACCTCTAATTTATGTTGTGCCATTTTGAAGTTTCTGAGAGAATACCTGTTAGCTCCGGTATATACAGTTGTTCCGGTACCAAAATATGTATTCCAGGATGCCTGGATCTTATTGGTAATATTCCAATAAAGACCGGCATTCAATTTCACATTGAGTGTGTTATAATCCACCAAGTCTTTCTCAAGGTAGCCTGTTCTTGAAATATTTTGATTCCTGTAATAGCCATTTTTTAATCCATTATAAAAAGGAAACATCTGCAGCGCAGCAGCTTGTCCCTGAGGCCCGAGGATGCCGCCAATTGTTGTATGCCCATGCGTTTCTTTGTGCATCAGTAGGGTAAACCGGATTGCCAAGACCTGCCCAATAAGCATTTGAGAAAGCAACCACATCAAATGCTCCTCCCGATGCGGCCAAAAGAGCTCTTCTTGTCTGGTCCTGTACATAAAATGAGAATGCATCCATGTTGATATCAGTCTCATCACCGTACACATTAATGCCATTATAATTGGGATCATTTTGACGGTTACCACCTTTTACTGCGCTAAGAATTCCTATTTGCCCTTTGTTTCTATAATCATCCGCCTGCCAGTCACTGCCTTTTATCAGCTCTGCGCTGAGTTTGTAAGCAATTTTGTTGTGATAAGCTTTTGCAAAGCGAAAACCCCAGTTATAATAGGGAGCCGGGCTGCGTTGCTTGCCATCCACATGCATGATGCCCTGTTTGATATTATAACTTAAGCCCTGGTATTTAAATGGGTTTTTGCTTGTTTCCAGGAATAGTGCCATTCATTCCCCCTGAACCATACAATACAGAAGAAGCGCCTGATAAAATTTCAATATTATCAACATCAAGGTCTGTTATTCCTACAATGAGCTTACAGAAAAGTTGAGACCGGGGGCCTGGTTATCCATTCCATCCATCAACTGATTTAACCGGGTGTTACCGCTGCTTACAAAACCACGGGTTGTTACCGTGCGGAAAGTAAGGCTTGCCGTATGAACATCCACACCTTTAAGATTTGTGAGAGATTCATAAACAGATGGAGCAGCAATATTCCTTATCGCATGCACTGTTCATTCTTTCGACTGTGACGGGTGATTCAAGTATCCGTGTAGGGGTCCTGGTAGCAGCAACAACTACTTCCTGGCCCAATGAATTATTAACTATAAGATCAACATTCACAGATTGAGTAGCATCTGAAACTGTCAGTTCCTGGTTATCATATCCAATAGAACTGAAAACAAGTACAACAGGAAGTTTGGCCACCCTGATGCTGAATTCACCATCCGGATTCGTATAGGTACCCTGGCTTGTGCCTTTCACAATAACAGAAACAGCAGGAACACTTTCTTTAGAAGTACTATTACTTACCTTGCCTGAAACAGTAACTGATTGTGCATTAGCAGAAAAAGAAAAGAGTCCGGCAATCAGCCAGGCAATCAAAAAGCGGTAGCTTTTTCTCATAATTAGGAGATTTTAGTTTTGGAATTTGATGGAAAAATAAGCATTGTAGTCTTTATCTAAAAATTTAATTTTTAAGGGGAAAGGATAAATTGTTGAAATCTTGGGGTAGTCTGGATTGGCATGGCTTTTACGCCCTTCTTACTTTCGGAATATGAATGATTTTTCATTCCCAAATCAAACGGCATTTTACAGAGGCAAGGTTCGGGATGTATACACTATCGCTGATAGCTGGCTTGTAATGGTTGCTTCTAACCGGATATCTGCTTTTGACGTCATTTTGCCCCGCCCAATCCCTTACAAAGGACAGGTGCTGAACCAGATTGCTGCATTATATGCTGGAAGCAACCAAAGATATCTGTCCCAACTGGCTGTTAGATGTTCCGGCCCCAAATGTTTCTATCGGGAAAAAATGCAGTCCCATTTAAGATCGAAATGGTGGTTAGAGGAAACCTGACCGGTCATGCCTGGAGGACTTATTCTTCCGGAAAAAGAATTTTATGTGGTGTCCCGATGCAAAAACGGAATGAAAGAAAATGATTTTTTCCCAACTCCTATAATAACTCCTTCCACAAAAGCAGCCGAAGGACATGATGAAGATATTTCCGCAGACGAAATAATCAAAACAGGGTTGGCAACAAAAGAAGAATGGAAAATCTTAAGCGATTATGCCCTTGAAATATTCGACCGGGGAAAAGAAATTGCTGCAAAAAGAGGGCTGATACTTGTTGACACAAAATACGAGTTCGGTAAGATTGGAAATACAATTTACCTGATGGATGAGATTCATACACCGGACAGTTCCAGGTATTTTTATGCTGATGGTTTTGAAGAAAGACAGCGAAAAGGAGAAAGGCAAAAACAATTGAGTAAGGAATTTGTCAGGGAATGGCTGATAGCCAATGATTTTATGGGCAAAGAAGGCCAGGTGGTTCCTGCCATGAGTGATGAATGGGTAAATACGATATCGAAAAGATATATTGAACTGTATGAAAAAGTGATCGGATCAGCATTTATTCCCCAGCAACCCAGTGATGAAGAAATATTTTCCCGCATCACCGATTCATTAAAAAAACTTTCTCCCTGATTTAGTGAACCATTAGATCACTTTACTTTTCTAGACAAATTTCTTATACAAAAAATAATGGAAAAACTCTCCAAAAGCTTTTGTTTCCACTTCTGATAATTTAAAACTTTTGGAGAGTATACTTTGAATTACAATTGTGTCGCTTTCTTAAATTCTCTCACTACTCCCTTACCATATATCGGGCAATAGTAATCGAGGGCAGCCTGCGCACCTGAATAAGTAAGCCAGTAGTCGGTAACTGTTCCGGTAAAAATCGTACCTGTGCTCCGGTTGTAAATTTCCCTGGTACCTGCATAGCTGAAATCGCCATACACCAGGCTTCCTTCAGCGGGCTTATAACCATTGCTCCTGATAATGGTATAGCCATTATAGGTTTCTACCACATAGTAATTACAATAGCTGTCGCTGTATACCACCTCTCCTTTTTCTTTGGAGAGCCAGTAGTTTTCGCTGATCCCGTAATTACCATCTTTAACACAGCTTTGGAGAAAGACGGCTATAAAAAATGCAAATACGGACAGTGTAAAAATTTTTTTCATGTTTAATCGTTTTAAATATTATAAAATATTGTTACTCCACAGATAATGATAAGACTGTGCCAAAAAATCAATGGATTGAAAGGTGTTTGTTAAAATGAGTTGAAAAAGATAATAGCTATTCCTGAAAACAGGTTAATAAAAGTGTTGCATTGTTAATTAGCAGATATTGATTTTTGAAATGACCTGTTTGTCTAAAGAGGTTTTAGAGGTCTTTGGATAATGGTAATTGTCAAAAGAATTATAATGTGATTAGCATTCAGGCAAACTTAGCGGCACGTGAACTGCCAAACCACCATCTGAAGTTTCCTTGTATTTAAAATTCATGTCATTGGCAGTATCCCACATGGTTTTAATAACTGCATCAAGTGATACTTTGGCAAAATCAGGTGTGCTTTGCAAAGCTAATTGTGAGGCAGTAATTGCTTTAATGGCTCCCATCGTATTTCGTTCAATACATGGCACCTGAACCAGGCCGCCAATCGGATCGCAGGTCATTCCTAAATGATGCTCCATCGCAATCTCGGCCGCCATCATTGCCTGTCGCTGTGTTCCGCCCATACATTCAGTCAGTCCCGCTGCCGCCATTGCTGATGATACGCCGATCTCTGCCTGGCAACCACCCATTGCGGCAGAAAGAGTTGCTCCTTTTTTAAAAATGCTTCCTATTTCACCTGCAGTTAATAAAAACTGGATGATCTTTTCATCCTTATTATCATCATTATAAGTATCTGAACAAAATGCAATATAATATTGCAGTACGGCAGGTATAACACCAGCAGCTCCATTGGTCGGGGCTGTCACCACCCTGCCAAAAGAAGCATTCTCTTCATTTACCGCAAGCGCAAAACAACTAACCCAATCCAGTATATATTTAAATGAATGCCCCCCGGAACTGGCTGAGTCCAGCCAGGAGTCGTAATCGGAATAAGTTTTTCCGTGCAATAATTTTTTATTCAGTTCTGCAGCACGGCGCATTACATGCAATCCTCCCGGCAACATCCCCGCAGTGTGACAACCACGATAAATACATTCTTTCATTATCTTCCAGATATTCAGCAAACCGTCTTTGGTTTCCTGTTCCGTTCTCCAGGTATGTTCATTCTCCATTACGATCTCATGAATATGCAAACCCGTCTTCATACACCAATGCCTGATGTCATCAGCTGTATTAATCGGAAAAGTTAACTGCTTTGTATCTTTTACTGATCTTTTCTCACCTTCTTTTAGCACAAACCCGCCACCAATGGAGTAATACGTTTCCGCAATTGAATCTCCATTACTTAGTGTTGCCAGAAAAGTAAGTGCATTGGGATGATAAGGCAGGGATTCGGTTATTAAAAAATCAATATCATCATTTGGGTTAAAATCCACTTCATGAAGTCCAAGCAAAACAATTTTTTTCATGGCAGCAATATCATTGATCTTGGCACTTATCTGGTCTACTGCAAAAGTTACAGGATCATCACCGCACAACCCTAATTGAACAGCAATATCGGTTCCGTGACCCTTCCCGGTTTTTGCCAATGAGCCATAGAGAAGCACTTTCACTTCTCTTACATCAAATAATATTTTATTATGCTGAAGTGTTTGTACAAAACGTTGTGCGG
The DNA here is from genome assembly GCA_963819925.1 of uncultured Chitinophagaceae bacterium. Taxonomy (GTDB): domain Bacteria; phylum Bacteroidota; class Bacteroidia; order Chitinophagales; family Chitinophagaceae; genus Ginsengibacter. The sequence continues at coordinate 13,286 of CAWFYG010000002.1, forward strand.
CCCGCCAGGGGCCTAATGTATGGGAACTTGAAGGACCTACTCCTATTTTAAAAATATCAAATACAGATATCGCTTCGTAATTCAAATTGACAGGTTTAAAATCAAAAATACTATTTCATCACGCAGAAACTCAGATTCGGCAAAAGAAGTGAAAATAAAAAACCCGGCACTGTGGCCGGGATAAAAAAGCAGGCAGGTCTGGCTGATTGAATATTGGTTAGCTCAATATCAAAAAAGAGTATTGCATTGGCAGGAACCATGCTAAAAAAAATAATTCATCGTTCATCCCTGCGGCTCAGCAACTCCCTGTACCGCTGCTCGTTCATATCCCAGCGGTGACGGGCAGAAAAGATCACAATAAAAACAACGATGAGTAATGCTGCGGCAAGAAGAACCAAAATCAGCGATGGATCCTCTTCCTTCATTTCCATATCTGCCCGCTTATACCAGCCGGAAAACAAGTTGGCAAAAATGGTAATCACCAATAATACCGAAAGCGGAAGGCCAACAGATAACTGTTTCCAAACTTTTTTCTTTCGCAGCCGGTTATTTTCCCAATACCTGATAAAATCATTTTCTTCTGTTGTAAGCATAATTCATACAAAATTAATCAAGTAATGGCTATGGGTCTTGCATCCACCAAGCAAAATATCTATCTTACATTTCTTAATAATTCAAGGCTTTGAAATTAGCATCCCTGCTGGTACAATATCTTTATAACCACAAGCGGCTCGACCTGGCGGGCATAGGCTCTTTTATTTTGAACCAGCCGGATTTTTCTGAAACGGAATATAACAAATCCGAAAAAAAGACGGGCCCGGGAGATGTTTCGTTTGAGAGCAATGCTGCTGTAAAACAAAACCCGGACCTTGTACAATTTATTGCAGAACAAACAGGAAAAATAAAGGCATTAGCCTCTGCAGATCTTGAATCCCACCTTTCCCTGGCCAGGCAATTCTTAAACATTGGGAATCCTTTTCTATTTGAAGGTATTGGAATTCTTGAAAAAAATAAATCAGGTAAATATGTATTAAAGCAGTTAGGAAGTATGCCGGAAAAATCGAAGGAATTTTTGACACCGGAAAATGAAGACCCCAGGGACACAGGAAAATCCAGTCATGATTTTAAAAAAATATTATACTACGATAAAATAAAAACAAAATGGCGTAAAACGTTTGCTGCCATATTAATCATCGCAGGGCTAGCCCTTGCTGTCTGGGGTGGCTATATGGTTTATAAAAAAAAATCGGCTAAGAATAACGCTGCTACTGTGATTAAAAAAGATGAAAGTGCTCAGAATGATTATACTACAATAGATCAAAAAGACAGTGCTGTTTCGCATGAGCAAAATATCCCTGCAGGCACAAAAAAATTTATTCTGGAAGTTAGTAATACCAAGAGGGCTTTTGAAAGATATGGACGTTTGAAAGCATTTGAATGGGATGTACAAATGGAAACGAAAGATTCAATTACTTACAAGCTTTTTCTCGTATTACCCGCTTCCGTAAATGATACCAGCCGGATCATCGATTCGCTCAGTCTTTTGAGCGGCAGGAGAGTTTATGTTGAAAAATAAAAAAAGCCACCAAAGATTTGATGACTTTCAGAGGTCCCTAGCGGATTCGAACCGCTGTAGGAGCTTTTGCAGAGCTCTGCCTAGCCACTCGGCCAAAGGACCATTATTTATTTCATCTTAAGAACCTCCGCTCTGCCTATCCGCCAACCGGCGGACAAAGGACCTTTTGAATGAGCGGCGAAAATAGATTTTTTAGTTAATCGGATTTTTCAGGAGCAAGTAAACAGATGAATATGAGCCGTATAGCAGAATCAGAATTGATCATTAATCCAAGAGGCGCTGTTTATCACCTGGACCTGAGACCTGAAGAAATTGCCGGAACCGTTATAACTGTTGGCGACCCGGACAGGGTAAATGAAATCAGCAAGCATTTTGATTCAGATTGAAGTAAAAAGCACAACACCGGGAATTTGTTACCCACACAGGTTATGTTGGCAAAAAAAGATTGACAGTGCTATCCTCCGGCATCGGCCCGGATAATATTGATATCGTGATGAACGAACTGGATGCCTTGGTCAATATTGATTTTGAAACAAGGCGAATTAAAAACAGAAACTATCCTCAATAAATGTTATCCGCCTCGGCACTTCCGGTTCCTTGCAGGCAGATATTCCTGTTGATAGCTTTGTGGCATCCACTCATGGTTTGGGCATTGATAACCTGTTGAATTTTTACAGGCACGAACAGAATGAAGAAGAAAAACAATTACTTCATCATTTGTTACACATACACAGATGCACGGCCAAATGAGCTATCCCTATATCAGCAGTGCGGCGGCATCTTTGCTAAAACATTTTGTCAAATGATTTTCACCAGGGTATTACCGTTACCTGTCCCGGTTTCTATGGCCCGCAGGGGCGAATATTGAGGCTGGGTATCCGCAATCCGGACCTGATTGACCGCTTAACAGATTTTCGTTTTGGCCAGCACCGGATCACTAATTTTGAAATGGAGACATCGGCCATATATGGATTAGGAAAATTGCTGGGGCATAATTGTCTTGCCATAAATGCCATTGTTGCCAACCGGGTAAAAAAAGAATTTTCAAAAGATGCAAAAACAACTATTGAAAATCTGATCGTTAAATTCATAGAAATTTTTTCAGAAAACATATAATTACTATGACGATACAATTTCATAAATACCAGGGAACAGGCAACGATTTTTTGATATTGGATAATCGCAAGAATGAATATACTTCTCTTACGCACGACCAGATAAGCAGGCTATGTGCCCGCCGGTTTGGATGGGCGCAGACGGGCTGATGATGCTGAATGAAAAAAGCGGTTATGATTTTGAAATGAAATATTATAATGCAGATGGTGAAGAAGGCAGCATGTGCGGCAACGGCGGCCGATGCATTGTAAAATTTGTTTATCATCTTGGCATACACAGGAACGAATACAAATTCCTGGCGGTAGACGGCGAACATGAAGCAGAGATTGATACTGATGGTATTGTTTCAGTAAAAATGAAAGATGTAATACGGTAAAAAAACTTCGCAGCGATTTTGTTTTAAATACCGGTTCCCCGCATTATGTAAAACTGGTTAACAGATGTGATGGATATTGATGTATATAAAAAAGGCCATGAAATACGATACAGCAAAGATTTTGAAGAAGAAGGCATCAATGTGAATTTTGTGGAGCAGGCCGATGATGATAAGATCATTGTCCGCACCTATGAACGGGGTGTAGAAGATGAAACATATTCCTGCGGCACCGGCGTCACCGCTTCTGCGCTGGTTTGTTACCACAATGAAAATGGCTTTAATGAAGTAGAAGTAAAAACACTTGGCGGCAACGCTGACAGTTGAATTTGACCGTCTGGATGACGACCGCTATACAAATATCTGGCTCTGCGGCCCGGCAGAAAAATTCTTTGAAGGAACGTTGAAGTAAAATGAATACGCGGAATTTAACCATACAGAAATTGAAGACCAAATCAATTGCAGACAACATGAATTTACTAATTTTTGTTCATCACTGACAGATGAATCAGTTTTTTTATCAACCCGCAGAAAAATGGTCGGCAGCACAACAGGTAAAACATCTGATAACTGCCACAAATACGGCTACGACTTGCCTTTTATGCTTACCAAAGTTTATGGTAAAGTGGATTGGCGGAAAACCAAACCGCAATTCCCGAACATATGAAGAATTGCTGGCAAAATATAAAATGAAACTGCAACAAGGCGGGAGGGCAAGCAGAAGATTTATTCCAAAACCTATTCCGGCAACATATGGCAAAGAAAAATTGCTCAACGATTTTACAAAAGCAATGAACAAAATGGCCATACGTACTAAAAAAAAATGGAAAGAGCCTAAACTGGATCAATATATTGCCCCTCATCCCTTGCTTGGAAAAATCACTCTCCGCGAATTTTGCTATTTCACCATCTTTCATACGGAACACCATCTGTCATAAAAATCAAGATAATTAACAGCATATCATAAATTCCTGACGTTTTCAAATTTCCATTTTTCACTTCTCTTTTCCCTTACCTCATACCTTACCTTTGCCGCCGTGATTCAATATTTTAAAAATATCAATCAGAAAACTGTTGAAATTGAAAAGCCTGAAGAAGGTTCCTGGGTCAATGTGCTGCCGCCATTGAAGCAGGAAGAGTTTTCTGAACTTTCGAAAAGCTGGAAATCCCTGTTGACTTTCTTACCGACTCCCTGGACATTGATGAAAGAAGCCGTTTTGAAAAAGAAGACAATGTTAGCCTGATCGTCATCAAAACACCAACAGAAAATAATTCATTTAATGAAAGTGATGCTTATTATATCACGATCCCCATCTGTATCATTCTTACCCATAACCAGATCGTTACAGTAAATTCATTTGAAAACCCGGCTATGAAAAAATTCCTGAATACTTTTCAAAACCGTCACCCGGATAAGAGAAACATGATGGTGCTGAAAATATTTGAAAAGATCGTTCAGAATTTCATGGAATACCTGAAAGAGATCAACCAGCGCCGGAATATACTGGAACAAAAACTATATGACGCCAGCAGCGAATGAACAACTGCTGCAACTGATGCGAATACAAAAAAGCCTGGTTTATTTTGTAACAGCTCTTACGCTCCAATGAACTGTTGTTGATGAAACTGGAACGAACCAATTTCTTGGCGCTGAATGAAGAGGAAAAAGAGTTTTTGGATGATCTTATCGTTGATAATTCACAGGCCCTTGAAATGGCAAATATTTATACCAATATCCTGAGCAGTACACTGGATGCTTTTGCCAGCATCATTGCCAACAACCAGAACGAAGTACTGAAAAGATTGGCGGTGATCACTATCGTACTCACATTTCCGGTACTTATCGCCAGTATTTTTGGCATGAACGTCCCGAGCGGATTTGAACATTCCAAATATGCCTTTTATATAGTTGTGTTCTTATCACTGGCCATCTCCCTTATCATAGGTTGGTTATTTCTTCGTAAAAAAATATTCTGAATACATGAGCTTTATTACCTTAAGAGTTTATGGAATACTGATCAATGAAAACAAACAGGTACTGGTAAGTGATGAATATATCCGCGGGAATTATTATACCAAATTTCCAGGTGGTGGGTTGGAATTTGGTGAAGGAACAAGAGATTGCCTGAAAAGGGAATTTAAAGAAGAAATGAACCTTGAAGTTGAGATCGGAGAACATCTTTACACCACAGATTTTTACCAGGCAGTCGCTTTCAGTCCTGACCAGCAGATCATTTCCATTTATTATTATGTAAAAGCGCTGGAAGAAATCAAAGTCCCGTTAAGAAATAAGGTCTTTGATTTTGATGAACAACAATTGAATATTTATAAATCAAACCGGCGAAACAGAAACTTTTCGCTTTATTGACTGGAATGATTTTTCAGCAGAAAGTGTAACCCTTCCCATTGACAAGATCGTAGCAGCAATGATTAAAAATAAAACCATAATTACCCCGCCGCAGGAATATTGACTAAAACCGTCATCTTCCTCTCCCATAGCAGCACGTTTCATTTTTTCCGCAGTTCCTTTGCCAACATATTTTTCAATCCTTTTTTCCACAAAATAAATGACAGGCGTAAGAACTAATGGCCATAGTGGCTTTATAAATATAATTCATAATACCTACGGCCAGTATCAATTGCCAGCTGAAAATCCCGCTAAAGGCAATGAACAAAACAATATAACTATCGACCAGTTGGGATACGAGGGTAGAACCTGTAGCCCGTAGCCAAAGATGTTTATGACCCGTTATTTTTTTTATTCTATGAAAAACGGTGACATCTACCACCTGGCTCACGAGAAAAGCTACAAGACTCCCGATAATGATCCGCATATTCTGTCCAAAAATTGCATTGAAAGATTGTTGAATATTTTCAACGCCCTGTTCCTTGCTACTGTTCAACCAGACATTGGCCGGTGGATATCCGGATAGCAGATAATACATCAGGAAAGCATACTGAAATGAGTATGACGGCAGTAATAGAAATTCTTCTGACGCCTTTGGGCCCGTAATATTCATTCACAATATCTGTGATCACAAACTCAAGCGGCCATAATAACACACCACAGGTAAGTGTGAACGACAACCCGCTTTCGCCAAACAAGGTAAAATTGACCGGATGTGGCACCAAAGAATTTTTCCAGAGAAAAAAGTTTTGTGCCGATAGCTTCTGCTATCAAGGCATTGGCAACAAAAAAGCATGCAATACCCAAGAAAAAGTTTTGTGGGTTTATCCCTGATGATAGTATGGATCATTGAGATAAAATATATAAATAATTAATAACAATAAAAAAAAAATATTGGCAAGTATCAGCCATAAAGGCACATAAATTGCAGTTTTCTTTTTAACAATAAACACAACAAGATAACAAAGTTAGTTATGGGAACAACGATAATCCCATAAAATAGCCGATAGTAATAATAGTGGACAACGTGCTTCACTTCATTTATCCATTCCCTTATCAGTAAAGAAAGAGAAACAGAGGAAAAAAATACCACAGATAAAGGCCAATCTTGACAAAAATAAAAGCCAGCGCATCGGTGATTTTCGTCTAAAATAGCATTATTTTGTCAGCCTAATAATTGCAACATGATGAAAAATCCATTAGTTGAAAAAAATACTTCCCCATTTTATTGCTATTAGTCGTATTTCTTACTGTATCCGTTCTTTTCTGCAAACCTGATTGGAAGGAAATGTATTGAACCAGCATGATATCACTGGGCTGGAAGGGTATGGCTCAAAATGCATTTGATTACAAAGAAAAAACTGGTCATTTTCCCTTGTGGAACCCGAATATTTTCAGCGGTATGCCCAATTACCAGATGGCCATGGAAGGCAAAACTATTTTGCCTGATATGATCAAAATTTTTCGCTTGGATTACCAAAGCCCATCAATTTCTTTTTTCTTGCCTGTATTTGCTTTTATATACTTTGCTTGCATTAGGGTCAAGACCTGTGATTGCCATCTTGGGGCTCTTGGCCTTTGCTTTCTCAACTTATAATGCAGTTATAATTCATGCAGGACATGAAACACAAATGTTTGCTACTGCTTTTCATGCCTTTATTGCTGGCTGGTTTTATTTTCACTTATGAAAAAAAATATTGGCTGGGGCTTGCTGTTACTACATTGGGTACTTATCTGCAAATAGGTGTAAATCATCTCCAGATAAGTTATTATTTTTTCTGATTGCGGCTGCAGTTACACTCGGTTATCTGTAAGTATGGATAAGAAAAAAAGAATGGAAACATATGATGATAGCAGTTGAGTATTGTACCATTGTCAGCAATTACTTGGTTTGGCTGGAAATGCGCTATCACTTAATGACAACATCGGAGTACACCAAATACACAATGCGGGGTGGTAAAGATATTTCCATGATGATAGGACAGATTCTGTTAAAACAGCAAAAACTTCGGGGCTTGACACCGCTTATGCATTTGAATACAGCACTGGTAAAGCTGAAACGGTCTACGCTGTTAATGCCAAATGCATTTGGTGGTGACAGTACAAATATCATCGATGAGAACTCAAATTGTAACTAAATTAAGGAAAGAGGAGTTAGATGAATCAAGTGCTCAACAGTTGGACAGAAAAATCCCCACGGTATTGGGGTGCATTTGCCTTATACCGCCGGACCGGCTTACCTTGGTGTTCTTATTTTGTTTATTGGGTTTGATCGGGTTTTGTTATTATTAAAACACCATTGCGTTGGGGATTACTTGCGGTAACATTACTGGGATATTTATTTCATGGGGCAAAAATTTTGCGGGCTTTAATACATTTCTATTTGAGCACCTCCCGATGTATATAATAAATTCCGTGCCCCTTCATATGGCACAGGTCATTCCCCAATTCACAATGTGCATTCGTTGCGGCACTATTGCTTTACAACAAATATTATTCAGGGAGAAAAACAAAGAATTTCTGAAAGCAGATTTTAAAAAAATACTATATGCTGTTGGCGGCTTATTTGCGTTACTGGTTTTAATGTACTGCCATGGATTATAGTTCGCCGCTATAGATCAACAATTGTTGCGAACAAATGGGATAATAGTGGTACGGATGAAATAGGCCGGTTAATTGTTTCGGGATTGAAAGCTGACCGCCGGTCAATGTTTGGCGGGCAAATGCTTAGAGCGATGGGGTTTGCTCTTCTTCTATTGGGAATGCTTTATTTATATATGAAGGATACGTATTAAAGCATCTGTTGTTGCAATTGCTGTTATTAGTGATCAGTACACTTGAGCTTACTTTGGTAAGTAAAGAATATTTGACGTGACGAAAATTATATATCCCCGGAAGAGTTAATGAGTAATAATTTTACTCCCGAACACGATTGATCAGCAGATACTGAATGATAAAGATCCTGACTTCAGGGTATTGAATATGGCCGCTGAATACGATATTATGATTCACGTACTTCTTATTTTCATAAATCAGTGGGGGCTACCATCCTGCCAAGTTGCGAATTTACCAGGATATCATTGAAAAATATTTATCCGATGGCCCTAATCCCGGCGTACTTAATATGCTGAATACAAAATATATTATTGTTCAAAATCCCCGGAACGGCCAGGCCAACCTTATACCAAATCCCGAAGCTTTGGTCCTTGCTGGTTGGTAAAGAATGTAAAAATTGTGGATGGCGCTGTGGAAGAAATATTAGCAATAGGCAATAGTGGTCTTAAAAGATACTGCCATTGTAGAAAAAACTTTCAGCCAAGATGTAGTGCAGCCACAATCGGATTCAGCTTCATATATTAAAATGACAAAGTTTGATAATGATGAGATAGAATATGAATTCAATTGCTACCGGCACCTCAATTTGCAGTATTCAGTGAAATATATTATCCCAAGGGATGGAATGCTTATCTAGATGGCAAAAAAACGGATTACTGCAAAGCTGATTATATTTTGCGAGGTCTTTCAGTACCGGCTGGCAAGCATATTATAAAATTTGTTTTTGAGCCAGCTATCGGTTAAAAAAGGGAAGATAATATCATGTACATTGCTTCCTATTTTCATTGTATGATTTTTATTGGAGGACTTTTTATGTCATGGTGGAAAGCCGGAAAACAAGTTAGCCTGAGATGAAGAAGATTCTTGACATAACACCGTACACCTACCTTCCTTATTTTTCCGGGGGACAAAAATTCATTGCTCGATTTTTTGATCACCTTGGCAGGGAAGCTGACCTTACTGTTATAGTACCGTTCGGAAAATGATTTTTGCATTAGCTAAATCATAAAGCTATACCTCTTCTTAAAAAATCTTTTTCCGGTATTATCGATCTGGAGCCTTGTTTCAAAAGATCACTGCTTTGGAATAAAAAAGAAGGATTACGATGCCGTAATATGGGAGCATCCATACTATGCATGGCTTGCACAACTCATAGGAAAAAGAACCGGATTAAAACAATTGTTCATACACATAATATCGAATACCAGCGTTTCCGATCCACCGGCAAATGGTGGTGGCCAATTTTAAAATCTACGAAAAATGGTGTTTTAAAAAAGCAGAGCTGATATTCTTTATAGTTCCGGAAGACAGAGATTTTGCAATTGCAAAATGGGGAATTGCAAAAGAAAAATGTATTGACACTCCATTTGGAGTAGAGATTAAATCATTTCCTGCCGATAAACCCCAATGCAAAAATGAAATTGTCACCAAACATCAAATCCACTCTTCTGAGAAAAATTTTATTGTTTAATGGCTTGCTGGATTACAAACCCAATCTTGATGCATTAAAAATAATACTGGAAGAGATCAATCCTCTTTTACTATTGCAAGCAACTTTTCAATACAAAATTATTATTTGCGGTAAACGTTTACCGGAAGAAATGAATGGATTAAAAGACTATGCGGATAAAAATATTATCTATGCAGGTTTTGTAGATGATATAGAATCCTATTTTAAGGCAGCTGACCTTTTTCTAAATCCCGTTCAAAGCGGCGGCGGCATAAAAACAAAAATGGTAGAAGCAATTGCTTTTGGAACAACAGTAGTTGCAACTGAAAGCGGAGCAGTTGGTATTGAGAAAAAAGTTTGTGGTGAAAAACTTGTTGTTGTGCCGGATAATCGTTGGGAAAAGTTTTCAGTAGCTATCAATCAAAATATGAATATTCTTCCAATGACTCCTTCTGACTACTATAATTATTATAGCTGGAACAATATTATTAAAAATCTAATTGAAAATTTAACGAACGATACGGCTAGAAAATCTGAAAATAATCAATTTAATAAAATTTCTTATTGACTCTTTGCAGACAAAAATCAAACTGAATAAATAATAATATAGCCCCCTTCCTTTGCGCTGCCTCATTATTTCCAGCTCCTGTTTCATCATCGTCTTTCGTAACGATAATTGCTTAGACATGTCTGTGCTTCCGCTGTTGATATGTATAACGGTAGTTCCAGCATAAAAAAATATTTTATGCCCCATCTTTTTGATCTGTTCGCACCAAAGCTGATCTTCTCCATACATAAAAAATCTTTCGTCAAGTTTTTTTTCAGGCAATGGGTCAATCACACTCCTTCGGAAAAGAAAAAAAGCGCCGTTCACCCAATCGCATTCTATATCCTCATCATGTCGAAAATATTTTCCGAGCATCCGTTTTGATCTGTTTTTATAAGGCATCAGCCACGGAATGATCCTGAACAAGTCAAGCAATTCTCCCAACGATATGCTCCTAAATTTCCGGGCTGAATATTGAACTTTTCCATCAGGATAAGTCATGCGGCATCCCAGAACGCCAATCTCGGGATTTTGCTGCAGATATGAAACAGATTTATTAACACTGTCTTCCTTTAATAGCGTATCGCTATTCAATAATAAAATGAAATCTCCAGTCGCTTTTTCTATTCCCAGGTGATTTCCGTAAGCAAAGCCACCGTTCTTTGCGCTTTTTATCAATTTGATAGAAGAAAATTCCAGCAAAAACCTGTCAGCATCATACTCCGTTGAGGCATTGTCAACTAATATGATCTCATAGGGGGATGCATTTGTTTGCGAAATAACAGAACGGATACACTGGCTGGTTAATGCAAATGTATTGTAGTTAATAATTATAACAGAAATTTTATTCATCCTTGCACTTGCTAAGATCAAACTATTCTTTCACTCTCAGCGAAACATTGTTACTAAAATTACACCTCAAACACTATTTTTGCATGTTTATATCTTAAACAATTTTATGAAAACAGCGTTGATTACCGGAATTACCGGTCAGGATGGAGCTTATCTTGCAGAATTACTTCTTCAAAAGGGCTATAATGTGCATGGGGTGAAACGACGCAGTTCTCTCATTAATACTGACAGGATTGATCATCTCTTTTTTAATAAAGAATTAGAAAGCAGGTTCCATCTGCATTATGGCGATCTTACCGACTCATCCAATATGTTACGCATCATTCAGCAAACACAACCTGACGAAATTTACAATATGGCCGCACAAAGTCATGTGCAGATCAGCTTTGAAACACCGGAATATACAGCCAATGCAGATGGCATTGGTGTTTTAAGGATTCTGGAAGCCATCAGGATATTGGGACTTGAGAAAAAAACAAAATTTTACCAGGCTTCCACATCGGAATTGTATGGAAAAGTACAACAGATACCACAGACAGAATCTACTCCATTCTACCCCCGGTCACCTTATGGCGTTGCCAAATTATACGGATACTGGATAACGGTCAACTATCGGGAAGCCTATAACATTTTTGCTGTTAATGGTATTCTCTTCAATCATGAAAGTCCATTACGTGGAGAAAGCTTTGTCACGAGGAAAATAACTATTGCGGTTGCACAGATGGCATTGGGTAAATTGGATAAATTGCTTTTGGGAAATCTCGATGCGAAAAGAGACTGGGGCCATGCGAAAGATTATGTGGAAGGAATGTGGCTTATGATGCAGCAGGATAAACCGGAAGATTATGTATTGGCTACCGGGGTCACAACATCGGTAAGGCATTTTGTAAAAATGGCTTTTGCAGAAATTGGCGTTGAGTTGCGGTTTGAAGGAGAAGGAGAAATGAAAAAGGATTTATATCCGACATAAGGAATTCCAAATTTTCATTAAAGAAAGGCCAACAGGTCGTCGGTATACATCCCAGGGATTACAGGCCGGCAGAGGTCGATCTGTTAATAGGCGATGCCACCAAAGCGAAGACAAAGTTGGGCTGGGATCCTAAATATGATCTTCAAAGTTTAGTTAAGGAAATGATGGCCGAAGAAATTGAGATTTACCAGGCGAAGAAATAATTTTTTTTTTTTCTCCATTTATTGGACACAAGCTTAAAAGGAAAGGTCAGAAATGCAAGAATAAATTGTTTGATGAACAATGAATGTCGGCGATAGATTGAAGTTGTGATCCGGTAATGTCTTGCAATAGCTTTGAATTGCAAATAACAAAGAAGGTTGTAAACTACTTTTGTCGTATTGAACTGCACAGGTAATTGCTCATTATACTTTTCTTTTGCCGGACCGATACCCTCATTAATAATTGTATAAACAACATTCAGGGATCTTTTCCTGATCAAACTTTATCAGCTCGATCAACTCATTCGCCGGGATCCCGTATCGTTCAAAATCAACCGAAGGTGCATTTCTGAAATATGCCTGCGGATCGAGTAATTGCAGCATCGGTAATTGCTTTGCGGCAGAACTGGTGTTTAACCAGGTGATACCGCTGCTGTACCAATCAGTAATGTGCAAAAGTGAGTAAGGGCGGCATTTTCTCTTATAGAAAGAGAACTTGCATCAAATACATTATCCGTACCTGGAAACGGATTCGCTGAAGAAAGGATTATACATGTCTCCGGAATTTTTGTTATTTGCCTGGCAACTTTTATTACAAATTCAAAATTCAATACCGACTGGCCACTTTGTGGCACAAATTCCCAAAGAATTACGTTCTTAAATTTTTGCACCCGGTTTTTCTCAACAAAATCTTTAACTTTTTTCTTTTCCTCGTCAGTTAAAATCAAAATGGGCTGAACGGGTACAGTGACAGGATGCGGATAAGCCCGGAAGATCATCCCCCTGATGGTGCCATCGTACAGGGCCAGGTTAGTATCCATATTATGCGTGACAAAAACTTCATCCCACTTTCCTTCCCTCTTTTCCCTGAATATTTTTTTTTTAAACTTCCTGAATGCAATGACATTACTCTTTGGCACATCATCAGTTACCAGTACGGCATCCACAAATGGATTTCCGGAAATAATATTTTTGCAAAATCCTGCAATGGCCCAGGTAAGATGACAACCGGGATAATCCTGTTTGATCTGGCGTGCAACCGCCGTAGCAAAGAGGCAATCGCCATTGGAAAATAATTGAACAAGTAATATTCGCGGGGGATTATTCATGTACTATTTCATCATCATTTTGGCTAATTCTTCAAAATCCACCTGTGGTTTCCATCCCAGTGAAAAAATAAGAGAAGGATCGGAAACCAACTGGCTGTATTGAGAAACAAAATCAGTGTTCATAGTAACATAATCTTCCCATTGCTTTCCTACCACGGAAAAACATTGTTCGAGCCAGTCTTTGATCGTGTACCCTTTTCCGGTTGAAATATTTGCTTCAGTTATTTTTTCCTGGTTCACCAGTGTCCAGATACCATTTACGATATCGCCTGCATATCCATATTCTTTAACCGCATCAAGATCGCCGATAAGCAGTTTTTCATTGCTGCCAGCTGCAATTCTTTTTGCAGCTTCAGAAATTTTTTTTGTCATGTGTCTTTCAGTCCGCATCGGGCTGTCATGGTTGAAAAAATATCCTACATAACTTTTAATGCCGATTGACCTGAAATACCTCGCGACATACACGGATGCAATCCTTGCTGACGAATATGCCTCTCTTGCTTCAAATGGGTCAATCTCTTTGATCGGTTTACCTTCATTCTTGAACTGCAGCCCGCTTCCGGAAATAAATACTTTGGTTAGTGGCGAATTCGTTTTTACTGCCTCCAGTATATTCAGTGTCCCGGTTGCAATGATCGAATGATTTTCAAATAAAAAAGTATGATCCGTACTAGAATTAGCTGCCAGATGAAAGATGAATTCCGGTTGGTGAAGTTTCACCAGTTCTTCGACTGATTTATAATCGGAAATATTGACTAAGGATAAATGCTGTTGCCTGAAAATACCAATTATTTCATATCCTTTTGTTTTCAGTAATTCTGAAAGGTAATGGCCATCCTGACCTGAAGCGCCAAAAATAATTGCTTTCATTAATTGTTCCTCTTTCTGATTACAAATGTTGCAAAACTGTATTGATACTTGCCAAGATAGTTAAAATCAGGGTTAGGGCAGTCCCATTGGTGTGGACCGATAAGTTCGCATTGGGGCACATAGGACAAAAGTCTTTTTTCGAGATCCTGTTTTGTATAAAATCTCTCATCTACTTCAGGTTTGGGATCGCCTGACTTCCAGCCGTCTTTATAATCACAGGTCAGCACCGCTGTTCCACCCGGAGCCAACAATTCACCTATGCACTTTACAAATGATTCATCATCGGGGTCATGCTCTATGACAGAAGTGGAAAAGATAATGTCATAAGAATTTTTCACCGTTGATGGTTTTGTATAAAATTCCTGGAGAAAATAATTGATCATCGGGTCAATATCTTCCACCTGGTATCCCATTTTTTGTAATGCCATGGAAGCTGTGTCTTCATAACTCCCAACACATAGCAATTTCGGATTCTGATATTCAGCAAGGCTTCTGTAAACAGTATCAAAAACAAAAGCCTGCTGAACGTTAGCCCTGCTGATCTTTTTAGCCATTGTTTTAGGAACCAGTTCAAACAATTTTATTTCAGCAAGCTTGTATAAATCTCTGGCATCGTCATCCAATACACGGTTAAATCCTGTGCCGGCAGGAATCGTGACAGGAGTATAACCGGAAGAACTTACCGGAGACAGGTCATCTTCAGTAGCTGAATCTGTATTCCGCAACCATGTAAATGATTTGCCGGGAAGCGTAAAAAATCTGCTGATTTTTGATTGGATTGTTCTGACAATTCCCATCTTAGGCTTTATTGTTTTTTGTGTTCTGCTGAAAACGGAATCAAGGATTCTTTCATAGTCCCAAACCAGGTTTTCGGCCGTCCAATTCCTGGTAAGTTTTTCCAAAGGCGAAAAACCGTTGGCTAAAATTATCTTTAGTGAATTATCCTCAACACAAACAGATGGCTTTGCCCCAAGGATATGCCTGAACATCGGGCATTTTGAAACAGCAACTGGTCTTTTTACAGCCAATGCATTATCAACTGCACTTGAAATACCCCTGCCCTTTTTATCCTGATACATAAAAACATTTATGCTATTACCGGCAAGAAAATCCAGTAATTCACCATCGCTCATGAAGGTATGCGAAACTTCCAGTTGAATCCCGGGCTTGGTAATAAGGTACTTGCAATTTGAAGCAATTAGCTTAGCATTGTTTCCATCTGAATCTCCAAAATCAGCAGCAGGCATGTTCAACCTGATAATAGCTTTATCAAATTCTTCGTTCACTCTTTTCACCAGTTGTTCAAATCCTTTATTTGGAGTTGCAAAACCAAAACTCCCGATCGTGGTAACATCAGGTACCTTAACTTGTTTTTTATAAGACGGTATCAGCCGTCCAGTTTTAAATACCAGAGGATTTTTTAATAGCAGTGTCGGATCGGCACCAATATAAAAATCAAAAAGTGAGCTAAGTTTTTTTTGCGACCTTCCCAAAATAAATTTATTGCCATAGTCTGTTGCAGTATCAGCGACCTCCTGCGTAATTTCATGTATGATACCAATCTGAATGAGTTTTATATCAGCCAGGTTATTTCTATAAACCCCCTTGCTGATTTTTGTACATAGCCACGGAAGAACTGAAGGATGGTAATTGTAGATTATTGCATCAGGCTTGTGATTGTCAATATAAGATTTAAGTTCTTTTATTGATTCACACTCCGTCTTAATAAATTTGTATTTATTTGAAACGGAAACAGCATTAAAAACATTTTTTCCAAATTCATAAACACCACATTGCTTTGGCATATGTGTCACAAATAATATAACCGGGGCCTCCATATTTATTTTTTATACACTTCTACCTTCGGCACAGGAAAGATAAAACCCGTTCCTTTTTCCAGGGCTTCCTTTTCCCTTTCTAAAAATTCTTCCTTAAAATGCCAGGGTAAAACAAGATAGTAATCCGGGTTCATTGCCCGGCTTTCTTCTTCGCTGATGATAGGGATATTTGTTCCCAATGTGGTTGCGCCGAATTTATCCGCGTTTCTTTCGGCAGCATACTCTACGAGGCTATTATCAATTTTGCACCATTGAAGAATAGTATTTCCTTTTGTGGAAGCGCCATATACATGTACTTTCTTTCCTTTCTTTTTAAATTTAACCAGCAGATCATGTAAACTATGTTTCAGTTTTTCTATTCTATGCTGAAAACTCTCATAAGGTTTATCCGTATCCAGTTCAAGATCAAATTCCTTCTGGCGTATTTCCTGGATCAATGAATAGTTTGATTTTTCATCATACCCGGTATGCACTTTATGTGTGGCATAACACCGAATACTGCCGCCGTTAATATCATTAAAGGAAATTTTAAAAATTTTCATCCCCGCCATTGCACATATTTTTTCCAGTACAGCAAAACTGTAGAATTCAAGATGTTCATGACAGATCGTATCATAACTGTCCAGTTCGAGCATGCGGGGCATATAACTCATTTCAAAAACCCATACTCCGTTTGGGCTCAGAAAACGTTTAATACCCTTTACAAATTCGACAGGGCTTTCCAGGTCGTAAAACATGGCAATGGATGTAATCACATCCAGTTGCTTCCCTTCAAGCAATTGAAATAATTGCTCGGATGGAAAAATATCCTGCACCACTTTAGCATCTTTACTTCCTGTGCCACATCACTCGGATCACATCCGAATTTTTCAAACCCTTCGGGATAATAACCCAGCAACGTGCCATCATTGCAACCAATATCCAGAACTGAGGCTGATTCCTTTTTAATAATTCCGGTTACGTCATCCACAATACCTTTCAGGTGGGTTCGCATGGTATTATTCGTTCCGCTGCGATACCAGTATGCCGCATATAAAATTTCTGGAGGAACAGAATGTTCCATTTGCAGCAAGCCACATGCATTTTCATCTTTTTCAGGGTTGCAGCGTACCAAGGTACAATCGATCTTCCGCGTTGCTCGGCATTTCTTTCCCCGGCTTTACAAATGAACCCTGGAGATACTGCGGGCCCAGGTCAATGACTTTCTTTAAAGAGGATGAGCCACAAACACGACAGGTATTTCTTTTTCTAAGGTGCATGATCGTTTTATTTTCTCAGGATCGCATCAGCGAAAAGATTGTTGATCCTGTCTATACATTTATTTCGTTCAAGGTTTAGCAAAGCCAGTTTTTTTACCACTTTATCTTTCTCCTCAGCGGGCACTTTTTCAAATTCATATACTTTTTCCTGTTCATGCCATAAGCGGCAGTTTATATCAGCCAAAAGATACATGACCTCGCCAAAATTTCCCGATATATCTTCGACCGTATTGCCTTCTGTCTTAAATACTTTATTGGATTCAAAGGTCAGCTTGTCTACAGGTATCTTACCCGATGCAGCTTCATGTACATATTCATCAATCTCAGCCTGCAATTGCACAGATTGTTTTTCCAGGCTGGCCAGTTTCTCTTCGTCAATGGTATGAAATTGCTTTAGTTTTATGATCGTCAGCTTATCGCAAAGCATTCCCAAAGTTTCTGCCATATATTAAAATAAGGTTACGAAAATATTGATTTTTAACGACTATTCAGTTCGCTTTCAGAATGGAAAGAAAGTGCTTCATACCCTTTCGTTTCTGCATATCCAGTTTGTAACTCAGGTGAAGTGTATAGTATTTGGAAAGATCATACAAATTAAAAGGGTTTTCTTTCAGAACATCATCCATATGCTGCAGACCCATCGCATTGGCCTGGTTGAATAATTCAATGAAATCTTCGGGTAGTTTTTTTGTACTGACCCAGGCAGCAAACACAAATGGCAGACCTGTTATTGTTTTCCATTCTGATCCCAGGTCATAAATAAAAGTAGAAATCTTGCGTTGTTCAAAAGCCCGGTCACCGATCACTAATCCGGCTGTTGTCCCTTTTATCTTTTTACGGTATCCATCATTTTCCGCCTGGACAAGTTCCGGTTTAATACCCCAATATTCCTTCACCAGGTATTGCAAAAGGGCAACCGAACTCCGGCTCTGGTAATCCAGGTAAATTTTTTTGATTTCATCCATAGGCACTTCGCTGAATAAAGCAACGGAAGCAATTTCACCTTCTGTTCCAATACAATAATCACCAACAATATGAAAGGAAGTTAATTCAGGGATTGCTGCAACGGGGATAAGTCCGACATCGATCTCGCCTTTTTTTAGCATCTCTGCAATCCGGGAAGGATAATCACCGATCAATTCTATTTGTTCATTGATGGGTGCCATTGTCAAGCCATAGAGCAATGGTCTTGTGTTCAGGTAATTTACAATGCCAACTTTAATCTTGCTCAATTCGGTTATTTTTGTGCCTGCAAAGGTAAAGGAATCCGCCTTCGCCAATACTTCGGCGGACCAGCAATCACTCAATCAGAAAATGGAATTAAATGCACTTACTGCTATTTCACCTGTGGATGGCCGCTATCGCAAGCAGGTGCAGCATCTCGATGAATATTTTTCGGAATATGGCCTGATGAAATACAGGGTACAGGTGGAAATAGAATACCTGTTGTTTCTTAAAAAGAAAAAGTTTTTCAAATTCCCGGTAAGGCCATCAAACATCTTCAAAAACTTGCTGAAGATTTTGGACCGGAAGATGCCCAGGAAATAAAACAGATTGAATACATAACCAACCATGATGTAAAAGCGGTTGAATATTTTTTAAAGAAGGAACTGGAAAAATATGGTGGCAAGAATGGCAAAAGAATGGGTGCATTTCGGGTTAACATCCCAGGATATTAATAATACCGCAATTCCCTTATTATGGAAACATGCAATAGAATATGAATACCTCCCTGCCCTGCTGAACCTGAATACTGCAGTTAAAACTGCTGGCGAAAGAATGGAAAGATATTCCCATGCTGGCCCATACGCATGGCCAACCTGCCAGCCCAACAACATTAGGTAAAGAAATAATGGTATTTGTAGAAAGAATACAAAACCAGATCGAACAGTTTATCGGGATACCATTTCAGCGGAAAATTTGGTGGCGCTACAGGAAATTTTAATGCCCATCATGTGGCATTTCCAAAAACAGATTGGGTAAAATTCGGCAATGAATTTGTTGAACAACTTGGATTGACCGCCAGCAGTTCACAACACAAATAGAACATTACGATAATCTTGCTGCACATTTTGATTGCATGAAACGCATCAATACTATCCTTGTTGATTTTTGCAGGGATATATGGACTTATATTTCCATGGAGTATTTTAAACAAAAAACAAAAAAAGGAGAAGTGGGGTCATCTGCTATGCCGCATAAAGTGAACCCGATTGATTTTGAAAATGCAGAAGGAAATTTTGGAATGGCCAATGCAATATTTGAACATCTTTCATCCAAACTGCCGGTATCAAGATTGCAAAGGGATCTGACAGATTCAACCGTCCTAAGAAACATTGGTGTTCCTTTTGCACATACCCTGATTGCTTTTCGTTCGATTGAAAAAGGAATGGGCAAATTGGTGGTGAATGACCAGCAAAATCTACGAAGACCTTGAGAATAACTGGGCAGTTGTCGCCGAAGCTATCCAAACGATTTTGAGAAGGGAAAATTACCCCAACCCTTATGAAGCGCTGAAGGAACTGACCAGCGGAAAGACAAGGATTGACAAGAAAACACATTCATCAGTTTATTGACGGGCTTGAAGATGGGCAACGAGGTAAAGAAAGAATTGAAAAAAATAACCCCTCATAATTATACAGGCATTACGGGAAGATATTAATTAATTGAAATCAATTTACCGGAGTAAAGAATCCGGGATTTTTGAGTACTTTTATATTACCTACCATCTTTGTTTTACCGATGAGAAAGACAGTATTGTTTCTATTGCTGGCAGGTAATGCCGCCATTGCCCAGGTAAACTTAAACCTTGGTTTAAGGGCTTATTATCCCTTCAGTGGCAATGCCAACGATGCCAGCGGGAATAATAATAATCCTTCATTTAATAATGCTACGTTAACTGCTGACCGGTTTGGTAACCCCAACAGTGCGTATCATTTTAACGGCACAAATAATTATATGCAGGTAGCTAATAATCCAACATTGAATATGACAAATCAAATGTCAATAGCATTGCTGGGTTAAACCAATCGGATATTATACCGGGATCCTGCTACAATAATATGATGGTCATGAAAGGATTTAATGACAACAACCCGACCGGCAATTATTTTTTGCGTTTTTCTGACATTTATACAGGTTGCACAACACCAGATATCACAACGGAAAGATTTTATGGAGCCGGTGCATATAGCGCCATTGCCACTTGTTCAGCTTAATCAATGGTACAGTGTTATCTGGACCTATGATGGAACCACTGCCAGGATATACGTTAATTGCGAATTGAAACAATCTTCCAATGTCAGCTTAATTTTTACTAACGCCTGTGATTTGTTCATGGGTGCATATGGAAGATCCGGCTTTTCCTTACTGGTTAAATGGAGATTTGGATGAAGTCCGGATTTACGACCGGCTGTTAAGACCGAGGAAGTGGATGTATTAGGCGGCTGCAGTGCACCGGCAACATGTATTTCAACCTTTCAAAAAATTTACGGCGGGAAATAAAGCTGAATTTCCATATCCATTACTGGTAATTCCGACGGAACCTATGTGATAGCGGGTTCCACTAAAAGCTTTGGAAATGGGAATAATGACGGGTATTTACAAAAAATGGATAATAACGGTAACATTTTATGGAGCAAAACATTTGGCGGAAACGGAAATGATTATTTTATCACTGTCAAACCTACAACAGATGGAGGGTATATTATAGCTGGTAGCACGGCTTCCTTTGGAGGCAGTTCAAACGGAGTGGCATGGATGGTGAAAACAGACGGCTAATGGAAATCTGCAATGGTCAAGAAAATATGATGAAGGAGATATTAATGGCTCAAGATTATTGTCAGCAGTACCCACTTCCGATGGCGGATATGCCATGGCGGGTGTAAGTCGATTTGCGGGCGGAACAGCTGATGTGATGGTGATTAAAACTGACAATAATGGTGTGGTACAGTGGTCAAAAAGCTTTAATAGCCTGAACACCGATGAAGGCTCCAGTGTAATAGAAGATGGGAATTCATTAATTGTAATAGCCAATCAGTACGGTCAGAGTTCCAGCTTTTATGATGCTGTAATAATGAAATTAAACATAAGTGACGGGTCTTTTATATGGGCAAGAAATTATGATATTGAATCTCAAAGCAGCTGGACAGGCAGGTTATTTAAGACTGGCAATGGATATAGTTTTAATATAGCTGAAGCCACCAGTTTTAATCCGACAACACCTGAACAGGTGGTTATAAATACAGATCTGAATGGCAATCCGCTGTCTGTAAGAAAGTCGCAAGTACTCCATTACGTTCCGGAAATTATGCCCCAACAAGCGATGGGGGATTCATCACGGCCCAGAATTACCTGGCTGATCCGAATGAAGATATACATATGGTAAAAATATCTGCATCCGGAGTTATTCAATGGTCAAGGAAATTTGGAGGAGCCGGTATACAAAACGCAAATGATATCATCCAATTGTCAGAAGGGGGGTTTATTATTGCAGGTATTAATAACGGAACGCCTTCCAACAGCGACAGCGCAGATATTTATGTTATTGAAACAGATAGCCTGGGCAATACTCCAAATTGTAGTACCGGCACAACGACGGCAACCGTAACAAACCCTCCTTTCACTGTAAATTCTTCGTTTGTTTGGGCCTCAATAACCAATCTCAGCTTTGGCCCCACAACCATCACCCCAATAGTGATAAGCTCCAATCCATTGACCACGACGCTTTGCAGTACCAGTTGCATCCCCGATTCTATAATCAATGATTACACCCCGGTATTAGCCCTTGACATATGTAAGAATATTTTAACAGTTGAAGATGCCTCTCACTTTAATACAGGAGACACGGTTTTATTGATTCAAATGAAAGGCGCTATTATTGACTCATCCAATACGGCAGCATTTGGCACTATAACCGATTATAAGAATGCCGGCAATTATGAATTCAATTACGTAAAAAACAAGACCGGCAATATGATCGAATTGAAAAATACAATAACAAGGAAATATGATGTACCAAACGGGAAAGCGCAACTGGTGAGAGTGCCTTATTACCAGAATGCGAACATCCCGGCCACTTTAACCTGTCTTCCATGGGATGGAAGTAAGGGAGGTGTACTTGTTTTAAATGCCGCAGACTCCATCATTCTTAATTCTGATATTGATGTTAGCGGCAGAGGATTCCGGGGAGGACATAGCCCGAATACAGGTTCGACTACATTGTATTGTTTCTATAACAATTATTATTATGCTTCAGGTAATCTTGGTGCCGCCGCAAAAGGAGAAAGTATTTCTACAATAGGTAATGCTATTGCGTGGGGAAAAGGATCACCATCCAATGGTGGTGGTGGGGGATCGGGTCATAATTCCGGCGGTGGTGGTGGAGCTAATGGAAGTTCAGGCGGATTGGGCGGATACCAGTTATTGACATGCGGCGGCGCTCCTTTTGATAACAGGGGAATCGGCGGGCATGCGCTTACTTATAATAATGCCCTAAACAGAATTTATATGGGAGGCGGTGGAGGATCCGGACATGTTGATAATGCAGGGGGATCGGATATGGAGGGCGGAAACGGCGGTGGAATAATAATTATACGTTCAAATGTCATTAAACCTAATGGTTTTAAAATTTCTTCCAACGGGAATAATGCCCGGCAATGTGACTTCGTCAATTTTACTGATTGCCATGATGGAAGTGGCGGCGGTGGGTCAGGCGGAACCATCCTGATTGAAAACAATAATTATCTTCCTGCAACTCAAATTGATGCAAAAGGCGGAAAGGGCGGTGACTTAATTATTTATAATCCGCCTGCCGGGGCCGATAAAATTGGCCCGGGCGGTGGTGGAAGTGGTGGAGTGGTTTGGTTCAATTCAGTTTCCAGTCCGGCCAATACAAGTTCTGCACTAGACCCCGGAGCTAATGGTGTAATTATTCCAAACGGTAACGATCCATGGGGCGCTACTCCCGGGCAAAACGGAACTACTTTATTCAACCTTGTTGTACCAGTTGACAACATTCCCTTCAAAACAAACATTGACTCTGTCAGAATAAAAGACAGCGCTACCGCATGCAATAGTTTTGATTTTAAAGGTTTGGGTTACACCAACACAAATCCAATTGCAATCTGGCAATGGTTTTTCGGCGACGGTGGAACGGCGACTACGCAGAATGCTTCTCACTTGTATGCTTCGGCAGGAACTTATATAGTAAAATTGGTTGTAACAGATATCAATGGATGTAAGGACTCAATCTCAACCAGCATTATGACGATCATACCGGTCACTCCTTCCATCACTATTAATACAACTAATAATATATGCCAGGGAAACCCGGCCACATTTACTGCGACAGCCATCAACGGCGGAACGACTCCCATATATCAATGGTTAATAAATGGTAACCCGGTTGGCACAAACAGCAATATCTATACTGACCCTGCTCCGAACAATGGTGATATTATAAAATGCAGGCTTACATCAAGTATCAGTTGTGTTTTACCAGTAACTGTTGAAAGCAACAGTATTACAATGTCCGTTTCAAGCCCGCCATCGAATCTCAGGTATCCCACACTGACGGCTACTTATAATCAACCGCTCCAGTTACAGGCCCGTAATTTAGGAGGGAACAGTTATAACTGGCAACCCACTATTGGATTAAATGATCATCTTCTTATTAATCCTGTATTCAGTTTTAGTCAAACACAAGAGTATAAGATCTTATAACCACCCCTGCAGGTTGCCAGGTAGTGGATACACAACTGGTAAAAATAAATGCCAGGAAGGGGATCTATGTACCCAAAGCTTTTTCTCCAAATGGTGATGGGATCAATGACCGTTTGTACCCGATATTGGTAGGCATTCAGCAATTATATTATTTCAGGGTGTATAACAGGTGGGGCAACCTGATCTTTGAGACCAACAGTGGTAATCCTGCTTCGGGCTGGGATGGAAAATACAAAGGACTTCTGCAACCTGTCGAAACTTATACCTGGGTCGCTGAGGGAATTGATATTGACGGTATCATTATTAAAAAAAGTGGTAACACGATTTTGTTGAAATAAAATTCCAAATTGAATGTGTAGATCATTCCTGGCTCTGCTATTATTTTTTTTCTTTTTTATCGACACGATAAAAGGGCAGGATCCGCATTTCTCACAATACTTTTCATCCCCGATGACCTTAAACCCCGCGATGGCCGGATATTTTAAAGGTGATTACCGGATCAGTTCAAATTTCAGGCAGCAATGGGTATCGGTAGGACAACCCTTTATTACCGGTACCGTTAGTTATGATGCCAAACTCCTGCAAACAAAGGTCAGGGAGCAGGATATTTTGTCGATCGGGATACTTGGTTTGTATGATCAGTCATCCGGGGGCGGATTTAAGAATGTTAATCTCTCTTCAGCCGTCACATATCACAAAGCTCTCGACGCGGATGGCATTCATCACATTGGTGTCGGTTTTCAGGCCACTTATGCCTCAAGAGTAATTGACTTCAACAGCCTGAATTTTGCCGACCAATTCAATGGCAGCGGGTTCGATACCAATATACCTTCCTACGAAACCTTTGGCACAACACGCAGCAGTTATATTGATATCAATACCGGTTTATTGTACACTTACAAAACAGAAAATACAGAGCTATATTTAGGAGGATCCCTGTATCACATTTCAAGACCGAATACCAGTTTCCTGAAAAGTGAAAAATTCAGGTTACCGATGAGGTATACCATACATGCGGGATCAAGATTTGTAATGGGTGAGAATAGTAATGAACTTTTCATTGGGGGCCTGTATATGTACCAGGCCGGGGCCACAGAAAAAACCATTGGTATTGCTTATGGCATTGCAGTGAATGAGTCGGTAAAGATCTACGGCGGGAGCTGGTACAGGTTCAATGATGCCATCGTACCATTTTTAGGTTTCAGCGTTAATGGTTTCCAGGCAGGAATAACCTATGATGTTAATAATTCAAGTTTAAAGAACTTTAGTCCCGGGAACCGCAGCATCGAGCTTTCCTTAAATTTATTGGTCACAAAACCAAGAAACGTTTATACCAATTATAAAGGGGGAAGAATATTCTGATGAATTCATCAAACCGTACTTTTCTATCCGGATCCAAAAAATAATCTTAGTATTGATCCGCTAGCTGATTTCTTTTTACCACAAACATCAGCAATTCCTTTTCATTCTCCATAAAAGATCCCGCCGGCTGAAACCCTGCTTTCAATAAAACTTTTTGCGAGGCTATATTGGGAATTTCAGTAACACCATAAATTTCCGGCAGTGAATAATGCCTCCTGAAATAATCCAGCCCCGCTTTTGTCAGTTCTGTCGCAAATCCCCTGCCCCAGTTTTCCGGGCGCAAGGAATATCCCAATTGTATTTTCTCCGGTTGCGAAGGAATTGGAATGATGGCAAATGAACCGGCAAACGATCCGGTTGCTTTTTCTGCAACTGCCCATCTCCCCTTATGCGGATTGTTTTCATAAGAAGCAATGTTTTCCAGTAAGAACTTATCACTTTCCTCTTTGGAGCTAACCGGCCTGATGTATTGCATCACGATTTCATTTCCGCTTAACAGAAAAAAATTATCCTTATCACTTTCTTCAAACTGGCGAACGACCAGTCTTTCTGTTTCAAAAATGTTCATGAATAGTTATCGTTCTGAATTTCAATAAAGATTTGTTTACAAATTATCAACATTTTCATCAAAGCAGCAAACGGCTTATTTTTTGTATATAAATTTAAAGTAATCATTCATTCTTAATTACTAATTGCTATGTCTAAGAAGAAGGACGGTCTTTCTTTCTCTGATAAAAGAAGGAAGCTGCTGAAATTTTTAGGACTCGGCAGCGCTGTATTTCTTAGTAAACCCGGTTCTGCCCAGATCAGGGTGCAACTACCATCGAGGCAAATCACCGGCGTAACACCCGCTCCCCAATATATTTCGATTACACTGCTCAGACCTTTTGATCTGCTTTCGTTAGAACTCAGGTATTACAATTTTAATTTATCGGGAAATATCCTCCAGAAAAAAGGAAACCCTGCTTATGTAGTCGTTGTTTTTCAGCCACAATCCATGAGTGAACAGGCATGGAAAGAAGAACAGAATTCCATTGAAACACCGACCCTACCCGGCAAGATGCTGATCGGCGGAGAAAGCAGGCTCGTATTTTCAATCCCTGCTTCCATCAATACCATTCCATTTGATATTAATGAATTGCTTGCCTGGGAAAAATATGACCTGGTAGTAAATGAAAGAGCTAAACAACCGGTGGGCAGGTTAAGTATCCGGCCGGCCGTAAATCCTAAAGTCAATCAAATGCGGGCTAAATTCAGTGTTCCGCAACAAAATAAAGCCGTTCCTGCTGCAAGAGGATTAACGAAAGATGAGAAACTAACGCTGAACCGGATATTGATACCGGAAGAAAACAACAACAGCCGTGCGGATGCTATCGTCCGCTTTAATGAAAATATGAGGCTGCTGGTCAAAGATGCAGTCAGTATGCCCGAAGAACTGGAAACCTCACTGGAAGTGCCGATGCGGCTCTATCTCTCTCCCACAAAAATTGCCGGATGGAATCATCTTAAAAAAATGATCGCCGATAAAGGCATCATCAAAGAAACCAACAGGTTGTTTGAACTCTGGCATACCAGGATGGGAACCAAAACTTCACATGGAATTGATGAAAGTTCGCTGACCAATGAACAACGGATCGTAAGAGCATTATGGGCAGACGATGCTAATAAAGACTATAAAGCAGCGGTAGTTGAAAAGATGAGTGACAATTTCCTCGGGCTTACATCAATGACAAATAAGGACCGGCACCAGATCGTGCATGAATCCTCTAATTTCCAGATCCCCAGGTTTGTTCCCCAACCCATAAAAGCATTCAAACTTTTTTTAACAACACTCGGCGCCTGGCTTGATAGTGAATTAGTGGTAGAGCGAAAAAATTTACAAACTGCCGGTGTCCTGTTTGGAAACGGAAATGCATTGAACCTGCTGAAGTGGCGGCATATTGAAACACTGGGGAGAGAACATTATGTGGAGATCGTAAAAGCCGGCAATATCATGCCGTTCGGACATGAGGCGGTATTAATTAAGATCACGGAAAGAAAACCCCATCCGGGTACAGGTACTGCATCTAACTTTCAACGAAAATTTGTGGTGATCACACAGCCGGTAAAAGATTATAATTACCGGGATGGCAATGGTGAATTCATGAATTTTTGTTTCAGCCGTGTGGAAATAGTAACAACAGTCTCCCCATTACTGGATGCTTTACGCAAAAAAATTGCTTCGTCGTTGCCTTCGGCAGCCTTACCCCCCTTGCCACCAAAACCCGGGGAATCACCCCCTTCACCGGACGACCTGCAGTTTGTAATTATCAGTGGCGGAAATGAAGTTCCTTTTAAAATAAAAGCGGAGGACCTGGATGGAAATATTGTTGACTTCACCTTGCCACTTGCGTTTGTCAGCACAGATATTTTAGGCAGTACGAACAATATTGAAGCACTAAGGGACGGGTACAACAAAACCTTTGGAGGACCCATAACCAGGAGCGCCGATTTAAAGGGACAGAAATTTACCTTGGCGCCACAGGCCACCAATGCAACGGATACTGCTTATGTGGCGCAACAGGTTTCGTTTAATACAAGAACATACGTTAACGTCGACGAACCCCAGGGGTTCCTGCCGGTTTTAGACCAGGCATCTATCATTGAGCCTTCCTATCAGCGGCTCACCGGTAATGCACAAACAGTTTCCGTCTCGTTGGTGGATGATAATAACAAAGGACATGTATTTGCAAAATTTAATGGCGGGGAAGGGGTAAATTTTGCTGGTCAAAGTGATAAGACAGGTGGTTTGGCAATGCCAAATTTCAATCTCAGCGGTTTATCAAAAGTTGCCGGCGCATTTGGAGGGGATATCAATAAATTCAAAGCCGCCGCAGCCAGCGCCGACGATTTTTTCAATGTCAGTAATATTCCCGACCCGAAATTATTCGGCGTATTTAAGTTAAGTGAAATTTTGGACTTTGTTTCAGGCGATCAAAGTTCATATGATATTACCAAACCTCTCCTGAACAGGGTACCAAAAATTCCCAACCTCGTTACTGAAGAGACCGCTGATGAGTATATAACATCTTATGTTATCAATTCAAAACCTAAGAATCTCCCCCTGGGATTTGCTGAATTCAAACCCAACAATTCCAACTTTTCCATTGTCACGCAGGTGAAGGTTAAAAAGAAGAACCCGACAGCAGCGCCGGTCTTTGGAACGAATGCCCTGCTTACATCATTTGATATCGCCCTGCTCCAGGATCTAATAACCATTAAATTCAATAAAATTCAATTCATCACCCAGGCCGGTAAGAAAGCTGATGTGAATGTGGAGATGGCCGATCCCTGTGTGGCTTTCGGCGGCGCACTTGAATTCATCAAT
Organism: uncultured Chitinophagaceae bacterium; assembly: GCA_963819925.1. Classification (GTDB taxonomy): domain Bacteria; phylum Bacteroidota; class Bacteroidia; order Chitinophagales; family Chitinophagaceae; genus Ginsengibacter. The sequence goes on from CAWFYG010000002.1 coordinate 42,140, forward strand.
AACCTGAATTCCATTATCCCCTCCAATGGTTTTTCTGATCCGCCCTACCTCGATATATCATTGACCGGAATAAAATGTGGTTATTCGCTGGCTATCCCGAATGTGCAGATGGGCGCCTTCTCTTTAAGTAATATGACATTGGGCGCTGAGGTCAATCTTCCGTTTACAGGTGCCCCGCTTACTTTCCGTTTTAATTTCTGTGAAAGACAACAACCTTTTTGCCTTACAGTTTCCTTCCTCGGGGGTGGCGGTTTCTTTGCTTTGGAAATCGACCTGAATGGGATCAGGCTGATCGAAGCATCCCTGGAATTCGGCGCCGCCGCTTCTATCAACCTCGGTGTGGCCAGTGGCGGTGTAAGCATCATGGCCGGTATTTATTTTAAAATGGAATTGAAGAACGGGCATAATTCCACAACACTGACCGGTTATGTTCGTATCAACGGGGCCATGTGCATACTTGGACTGATAACAGCCAGCATAGAATTATACCTGGCGCTTACTTATCTTCTTGACAAGAAAAAAGCATATGGCGAAGCTTCACTGAAAATGAAAATAGAAGTTCTCTTTTTCAGTACATCCGTGACCATACATACACAGAGAACATTTAAAGGAAACGGGAAAGACCCCAACTTCCAGATGGCTATCAAAGAAAATGAATGGCTGGAGTATTGCGCAGCCTATGCAGCATAACCTGATTTTTAAAGTACGGGATCATGAATCAAAAAATTATTCTTACGGCATTACCAAACGGCATCTCAACAAAGAACGGGATGGGAAAAGCTTCTGCCGCTCTCAGCCTGCAGGTGGAAAATGCCAATACCACTTTGCAAAACGTACCGGACATGCTGAATTGGGCTGAGCTGGTGAAGACCGGAAAATTTATTGTATATATCAATGGCAAAGCTGTTAATGCAACCGTGGTCAGTAATGATGTTGACACCCAGTTATGGAAAAACTTATTTGCCTCTACGGTTAAAGTAAAATCTTTTGTGCAGGAGGACCTCAGTAATTTGCCCATTCTCTCCTATCCTGTCAAACATATCGTTGATTTTATCAAAGAGGTAGTGGCAAAAATGGGTAATGATTTTGCCAATGATCTGCCCGACAGGAATTACTATACCGATAACCCGGTCTTCAAATCGATCTCTGACTATGCGATAGGGGAATATCCAAAAAGAAGAAGAGAAAGAATTCCGCTGGATAGTATTGTGACGAAAATTTCAACAGGTGATAGAGTAAGATCATTGCTGAAAAACAAAAAAGCAATCCCCTTTAGTCCGTCTGCAAGCCCCGCAATGGATTTTGGACAATTGAAAAATTTTCATGGGCTTTATGATAAGGATTATGTCGCTACTTATGTTCCTCCTCCAAAACCGGATTTCGAATTTCATGATATTCTTTCCATCCTCGCCGGCTATCCGCAGTTGTTAAAAAAACTCGGGCTTGTTTTTGATTTCGAATTTGCATTTCCGCCCAACATGATCATCAATGGTGACCCAACCATCCGCATCGCATTTACCGGAATTAATTTCTCCACGCCGACCACGGTTTCCTGTCCGGCCACTGCTTTTGCAAAAACTGCAAACGGATTTTATGCAAAACCATCAGCCGGAAGTTTGATCGATAAAGGACATTTAAAAATAAATACCGATGCTTTTACCGTGTACCAGGTAGATACTGACGGGGCCGGGTTAAAGCTATGCCAGATGATCGACGGGCTTCAGCTCAATAAAGCAAACAGTATTTATTATGCGGTGGATAATTATATAGCCAATGAGCAATTGATCCCGCTGTTCAATAATGAAGCGCCGAAAAAAGAAGGATTACCCGGAAACCGTACCACAGGCATTGCCGTTGCTAAAAATGGAATGGCCGCTGCCATACAGGAGAAGTTTGTAAAAATGAATACCCTGAAACCTGCACTGGTTGCTATGGGTATTCTCCCATCCGGCTTAACAGGTAATAACGCCAGTTTTGTTTTACCCAATGAAATTTTATATGCTGATGATGTAAACCTGGGTTACCGGATGGATGTGCAGCCTGAAGACAAAGGAGGCAAATGGTTCAGCCTGCACAGGAGAAATAACCAGTATTCATTTATCAATTCATCAAATGCGCTGGTAACAATTCCTGACATGCCTGCCGATGAAGGATATATACAAATTGGCGCTGCAGAAGAAGATACGAATTCAGGCAAACAACTGAAAGTGGGTGAAACCCTTGCCCGCTGGGATGGGTGGAGCCTGAGTGTGCCCCCGGTTGGTAGCGCATTGAATGATCCGACACTGGATAATGAAGAGATATATGACAAAAGCAACCCTGCTTCAAAACAGAAAGAGGCTGATAAATATAAAACACCACTTACCGCCGACTTCAAACTGAATGTAACGCCTTCTATTGAACCCGGCACATTGCCCATGCTTCGCTTCGGAAAAAAATATGCCATCAGGATCCGTACGGTTGATCTTGCGGGTAATAGTGTTGATCAGAATGTTAATCCTGAAAATGCCGCTCAATCCGTTGTGCCCAATATAAAATACCTGCGGTACGAACCGGTGGATGCTCCTTTCCTTTTGCTGGGGAATAAAAGAAAAGACGGAGAGTCGAGTGAGATGATGGTGATCAGGAGCAATGAAAATATTACAACAGATCAGTACGAAAGTACTGTCGGCGCCGGCTTGTATAGCCCAATCGCTGTCCGTCATGTAAAACCTCCGCGCTGCACGGTAGAAAGGGCAACCACGCATGCATTGCTGGATAAAGGATTTGGCGGGGCCAATGCAGCACAGGCTGCTGCTTATTACCAGAAAATAATTGCTGAAAAAGACCCGCTTATTAAAGAAGAGAACAACAGCCCGAACCTGCAGGTATTTGATGCCAATCAAAAAACGATGACAGTGGAATACCTTGCTGACCCGATGGCAGCCGGTGTTACATTTTTCATTTCCAATAATGATCCCAATCCGAAACTGCCCAACCCGGAATTATTTACGAAGCGGATCAGTTTTTATTTTGACCAGGAAGTTACCAGCGATGCACTGGCCAATAAAACGGCGACAACAGATGAATGGTTCAATCCCCAGACTTTCCGGATCGAACTGAAGGAAGGTGCGCCGAATATTATTTGGGAAGCCTCATCCCGTACCTTAAAAATAACATTACAGAAAGGAGCCATCGTTAAATTCAATTATGCCTGTTTCTGGCGGCCGGATGATCTTTTAAAATTATCAGGCATCCTTGATATGATGGGTCTTAATAACCTGACCAGCACCGTTGGTCAGCGAATAGCAAGAGGCCAGCACTGGATGTTCTCACCCTGGCGTGAGATCACATTCGTACATGCCGTGCAGCAACCATTGAGCGATGTGGGAGGAAATAAATATCCGCAGATCGTCACCATTTCGCCAGACAGGAACTATGGTGATAATTTTTCATGGCTCAATACAAAATTGCAGATACATGGTCCATCCACCGGGCAATTTGACCTGGATGCTGACTGGAACGACTGGATAGATGATGTTGAAAAACCAAAACTCGAGATCATCCCGGTGAAAGCAAAAGTCTTTCACTTTACAACCCTTTACCTTGTTTTTGAATATGTATTCGGCGACCTGGTAAAGAATAATCCTTTCCCTGCATTGAAGCATACCTTCAACGATACCAAACACCGGTTTGTGAACTATCACGGTATTGCCACAACAAGGTACCGGGAATATTTTACTCAATTGATCAATGAAAAAGGCAATGCATTCAAATTAACTACTGAAGGGAATACAGTAACCAACATCAATATTCTCAGCAGCGCCAGGCCGGCTGCACCACAGGTGGAATATGTGATTCCGACTTTTGAATGGGACCGGGCGCAAACCGGTAATAAAATTGTAACCGGCCGTGCCTGCGGATTAAGGATCTATTTGAAACGCCCCTGGTACAGCAGCGGTGAAGGAGAACAACTGGCAGTGGTTTTAAAAATGCCGGTTCCGTTCAACCCTACTTTGGCGATGCCATCCTTACCTCCGTTCCCGGTCACTACCTGGGGAACTGATCCTACAAAAGTTTCCGGTCCCTTGTTAGGCGGCGTTACACCCGGCCAGGATCATTTTTTAAATGTAAAAGCTGAAAATAAAGAGACAGGGCTGTCATTGGTTGAATCGCCAGCGGGAGGTAAAGTAAACATTGTAGCCTATGATGTAAAGTATGATGAGGACCGCCAGTTATATTATGTGGACATCATGCTGAACATTGTCACTGCTTATTATCCTTTTATTCGTCTGGCATTGGCAGCGTATCAAAAACATTCGGTAAGAAAAAATAATACAGATTGTTGTTTGTCTCATGTGGTACAACCGGATTATATACAGATACCGGCACCGCGGGCCAGTTCCATTGAATTCGCCGGGCCGAAAAATAAAGTTACTGTGGCTATTTCCGGGACCATTGCCGCTTTAGCACAGGTACCGCTGACAAGGTCGAAAGTTGAATTCATTATCGAACCGATCGAAGTAGCTCCATCTGAAGAAACACATATCAGCATCAACGCAAAACCCATTGACACCTATTCATACATCCTGGCTGCCAATGATATAAAGAGTTTTTTATTCTTCCATGCACACCAGTTCAACCTGCCGGCGGAATATGCCGGCAAACCTTACCGCATCAAAGTATTGGAGTATGAAATGATCACTTATGATCCGTTAAAGCCAAATCCCAACCGTGTCAATTTCGCCGGCATGCCAATGAAAGACAGGCTTGGTATTTGCAGATGTGTATGAAGTGAATAAGTGAGGTCCATTAAGACCATAGTTTTGCGTAACAATTTAAACGATCCGTTCGATTTGACTTTTCTTGCTATGGACTATTGACCATGGTCTATTTATGTATCTCAGACGTAAAATGAAATTCAATATCAGGGTTATTCGTCCTTTCGGTATTTAAAAACCATTCACTTTGCGCCAGGTAAACCATATGACCATCTTTATCTTCCGCAATATTGGCTTGTTTAAATCTTGCAAATCTCCAATTTTTTAGGATCATTGCTGGTAAGCCAGCAGGCTTTATAAAAAGGCAAGGATATTAAAAACAACCGATGCGCCATATTCATGCAGCAGACGGTATTGAATCACTTCAAACTGCAGTTCTCCCACACAACCAATGATCTTTTTATTACCGCCAAACTGGGTGAACAACTGCGCCACCCCTTCATCCGTTAACTGCAACAAACCTTTTTCCAGTTGTTTGGTTTTCATCGGATCTTTATTCACCACCTCTTTAAATATTTCCGGAGAAAAAGAAGGAATGCCGGTAAAATAAAAATCTTCTCCTTCGGTCAGCGTATCGCCGATCTTAAAGTTGCCGGTATCAAACAAACCCACCACATCACCGGGATAAGCATCTTCAATAATACTTTTATCCCGGGCCATAAAACTATATGGATTGCTGAAACGAACATCCTTATCCAGCCGCACATGATGAAAATATTTATTCCGTTCAAACTTCCGGAGCAAACCCGGAAAAAAGCGATCCGGTCCCGGTGCTTGGGATCAAGGTTGGCATGTATCTTAAAAACAAAACCGCTGAATTTATCTTCTTCCACATCCACTACTCGTGCAGTTGTCTCCCGGCTGCTTGGTGTTGGCGCAATGCGGATAAATGTATCCAGCATTTCCTTTACACCAAAATTATTGATGGCACTGCCAAAGAAAACCGGCGCCACTTTTCCGGCCAGGTAATCTTCCACATTCAATTCGCCATGCACACCATCTACCAGTTCCACATCTTCTCTTAATATGCGCTGCATCTTTCTCTCCCAGCTTTTCATCCACGTATTTCATCATTCAGGTCAGTAATGGATATCACATATCTTCATCAGTTGCTTTGGTGTTGGCAGTAAACAGCAACAGGTTTTTATCATGCAGATCATATACGCCTTTAAAATCCTTACCGCTGTTGATGGGCCATGTCATCGGGTGCAGGTGAATGTTCAGTTCTTTTTCAATTTCTTCCAGCAGGTCAAAGCGGTTCTTACCATCCCGGTCCATTTTATTGATAAAAACAATCACCGGCGTATCCCGCATCCGGCAAACTTCCATCAGCCGTCGTGTTTGTTCTTCTACCCCATTCACACTGTCCATCACCAGTATCACACTGTCCACCGCCGTCAGGGTACGGTAAGTATCTTCTGCAAAATCCTTGTGACCGGGGGTATCCAGCAGGTTGATCAGGATATCATTGTATTCAAAACTCATGACCGAAGTGGCCACAGAAATACCCCGTTGCCTTTCAATCTCCATAAAATCGCTGGTAGCATATTTTTTGATCTTATTGCTTTTTACCGCACCGGCTACCTGTATGGCGCCGCCAAACAACAGGAATTTTTCCGTCAGTGTCGTTTTACCGGCATCCGGGTGACTGATGATGGCAAATGTTCTTCGTCTTCTGTATTTCGTTGTGATATTTCATACCCCAAACCCCTAAAGGGGATTTTAGTCGTTTATAATTTAATCAATCTTTAAAGTCGGCAAAGGTAAGGAGAAACCCGCCCCGTAAGCGGTTGCAAACCTCCGATAAATCGGAGCAAGCTCTGACGGCGGAGGTAAACAAATTTTATTTTTAAAAAGGACTATTTTTGTAAAAAAGAAAATGCCTGAAATTTCAAGATTTTATGGAATCATCATTTATATGTTTTTTAATGATCATAACCCTCCGCATTTCAAAGTAAAGTATGGAGAGTTTGAAGCAAATATTATTATAGAAAACGGTAGTTTGTTAAATGGTGATTTTCCCGGTTAGTAAACTAAAATTGGTACAGGCATGGGCTGAGATTCATAAAGAAGAATTGCTGACTATGTGGAATACAAAAGAATTTCATAAAGTAACGCCGTTACAATAATGCTTAAAATAAGTCATATAAGGCCTCTTGAGGATTTTACCATTTTATGCACCTTTAATAATGGCATCACCAAATCTATTGACATAATGCCATTGCTGGAAAAACATAAACATTTACAAGGCATTGAAAAATTGAAAGAGAAAAATGTTTTTTCAAAAGCAAGGATCGGTATGTTTGGCGAAATACTATGGGATAAAATTATCCGGATAAATGATTCCAAAGACGATGTAATGTGGGACTATGATATTTCGCCTGAATTCGTTTTTTACTATAATGGAGTAAATGCCTGACCTGCCGGATCTTTTCAATTCCTTTTTATCTCCATAAAATCGCTGGTCGCAAATTTTTTGATCTTATTGCTCTTCACCGCGCCCGCCACCTGTATGGCGCCGCCAAACAGCAGGAACTTTTCCGTGAGTGTCGTTTTCCCCGCATCCGGGTGACTGATGATCGCAAATGTCTTCCGCCTTTCTATTTCGTTATGATATTTCATATTGGGCGGCAAAGGTAAGGGCTGTTTGTCATTCCGACGAAGGAGGAATCTTTCTTCGGGCCCAGCTGCAGTGCTTCTAGCATCGTCTGTTTCATCGCGCTCTTCATCGTTCGGTAATTCTACTGTGCATTTTCGAGGTATTCATTCTCATTTTGAAGTATCTTTAATTCGAATGCTAGGAGGTAAAAGAGCGACAGCAACGAAGAAATTATAAATCACTTCAAAATAGAAGCATTTATGACAAATGAGATGATATAAGGATTATAGTTGCATATCTTCAAAAGCTATCAAATTCAATAATAATTTTCATCTTGGCTTATTACAGCTAAAGAAGTAATAAGTGAAACTTGTGGTTCAAACTAGAAAATACAGGAATTTTAAAAGTTTAAGTAAGCGATTTTCGAACTGATAAAATTTTTGACAAGTCTGACAAATTAATAACATCCTATGCTTATAAAGCACGGCAACAATTAACTAGCATTATAGAGTTAATTGAAGAAAGAAAAAAACAAGCTATCCTTCAATTCGAAAGAAACAGAAAAAACAGAACAGGAAAAAGGCAAAAGAAGATAAACAACAAAGAAGAGTGTTGCCCAACCTCTATTAACACCTCAACCGATACAATCTAAAAAAGTGGATGTCTCTAATTCTGGAGCTGGGAAAAGATTACTTTTTCAGAATAATCAGTTCTTTTAAAAAAATATCAATAGGGGCTTGGAGTATCATAATAACTGTGTTTATAGCTTCAATAAGCGGAGCATATCTTTTGGGATATGATAATGGAAGAACAAAATTTGATAAAGAAAAAAATGATATATGATGAAGTAAGAAATCTAAAAAAAGACACATCAAAACTACTTGACCAAATAAAACTAAATGATTCATTGATCGAAATATATGAATCATTAACGGTGGTTTTTAACCAACCAAGCGAGATGCCAACACTTACAATTGCAAATAGCAAAGTCCCTTGCCTTGAGGGTCCAATTACTGGATGTTGGAAGGAAGTATTAAGCAAAGCCCAGGAGATACAATTGCAATTCATCCGTATTATAAAAATACTAGTTTTGGAACTGCAAAAGCAACAACTTAGGTTTAAACCCAATGAAATTATACGTCCGACTAATAAATTGATTTTTCAGAAGGAATCGCTACATTATTGGGCCACAACAGTAGAACAGGCATCATAAGAAATTTATACCTGAAGATCTGTTGTATATATTCCCAGTAGTGCAAGATGGAAAACATCTGTTGACAAAAGTTATCCTGTTGATGATGATAGCTTATTTGGGCGTGGTTTTAACATTGGCACAATTACCCCGAATACTCAAGGAACACTTGTCGCTTTTTTTAAAGTGTCAGATAATTAAATTATAACTACTGAATACTATGGCAATTTCTAGATTCTTTGGAAAAATCCTTTTACCATTGATAGCGTTCCACAATGGACTTGTCCAATCTGTAATAATGGAGTACTTTTTGTACATCAAAAAAGCTTACAAACAATTGAGAGTGTGAAATCTTTGGATGCTCGTGGACATGATGATTGGGAACCTGAATGGATTTCAGGAAGGTTTGTGGGATTTCTAAATGTAATAATTCAAATTGCCAAGATAAAATAGTTATAATTGGTAAGATGATAGTTGAAACAGGATATGAAGCAAGGGATCGTGAATATGAACCCGGTTATTATGAATATTTGTATCCTATTGCTTCCTTTCCGCCAATCCACATTTTTCCCCTTCATAAAGATGTCTCCTGATGCTCCAAAATGCAATTATTGATTCATTCAAAGTTTATTGGATTGATATTTCCTTATGTGCTAAGAAGAAAATGGTTTTGGAAATAATAATGGTATTATTATAAAGTTGCAAAAACGTATTCGAAAAGAGTAAAAGAAAAGCTTATAATCTTCATCGAAGAATTGAATTATTTAAATCTAGAAAACCAGGAAGAACTTGATTTATTAATGGCAATTAAATGGATTGGGAATGTTGGAAGCCATATAAGCAAAACCTTGACAAAAGACGATATTTTAGTCGCATATGCAAACGTTGGACCACATATTCATTAAAGTATTTGAAGGATTCAAAAAGCATAAAGAATCTAAGCAAAACGATAAATAAAAGAAAAAAACCGTTAAGTTCGAAAAAGATATACTAAAAACAAAAAAAATAAATAGTAATTTTTTCTTCCCCCTCAGTTGTCCGTAATGTTCCAAACAAAAAATCATGAATCGTTATGGTTAGTTTGCTGTTACACGCAGCAAAATTCTATTAGCTTATTTTGAGGAAAAATTAGCTGTCTTGCTTTTTATCGTTCACAGAACACACGGATAAAGAAAACTTTCTCAGCTCTGGAGGTGTTCAGTAAAGGGAAATTGTTAAAAATATCCAAGTTATCCACATTGCGTTAACGCAATCCTTTGCTGAAGGATTTCAATTGTAAGAAATAATAATGTCATTTAAAGCTGTGCATGCACAAAAATCTTCCGTCACAAGAATAGCATCCTAAGGAATTCGCCGGTATTTAAAAATCCAGCCTGCCAATGAATTCGCTCGTCACAATGAATTCTAACATGCCTTAGAATTCCGCCGGCAACATGAATTCTAACTTGCTTTAGAAATTGCCGAAAGAATGAATTCAACCCAGCTTTAAAGTTGACCGCAATCCCGAATTCTAGCATGGGTAGATATTCGTCGGCAACATAGATTCCAATGCTTAGAATCCGCCGGCAACATGAATTTAATTGCTTTAGAATTCCACCAGCCAAATCCATTAGCCGGTACGAATCCGCCGGCGATGAAGCTGCCGGCAAAAGAATTCCGATGGCGTTGTAGTTTGCATGCGAGAATATTTTGCAAATAAATTTTTTGAAAATTTTTTTTTGAAAAAAATCACTAAAAAGTTATTAACAAAAAAGGCCCATTCATTGTAGAATGGCTTTTTTTTAATTTAAATTCGCTTCGTCATTAGACAAATTGAAAGGAGCAGATCAAGGTTACTATGGAGTAGGATTCCAACCCCGTAAATCTCACGACGAAACCAACATCTGTTTCCCTTTCAATCGGCGGTAAATCTTAACTCACTTGGCCGCTTTTTATTATTAATCAAATATACTCGAGGTTAAGTAACCAAGCAAAGAGTTTATTTTTATTTTATCCCACCGAAGGTCAGGGTTTCCCCCCGTTGTCCGTAGTGTTCCAAAAAATAAATTGTATATGGTTATGGTTAGTCTGCCACCATAGGGCGGGAACAATTGTGATTCACCAGCTCAGGCCTCAAAGAGGCTGTAAAATCCATTTTGAGTCATGACTTGCAAACTTATGACTACTATTCAAATTTCTTCCCGGCCGGGTCTTACATCTCAACAATGAACGAAAGGCCAAAATCTGTAACTTCACGTTTTTGCCGTTACGTAGCTTATGAAATAACAGAAATATGAAACCATTATACATTATCGCATTAATACTATTATCCCCGTTGTCCGTAGTGTTCCAAAAAAATAAAAAAATCATGAATTCTTCCGCCCTGGCAGGTGTTCCCCAAAAAATAACACGCCATGGTTGGTGTTTTCTTCCCCCCGTTGTCCATAGTGTTCCAAAAAATAAAAAAACATGAATAGTTATGGTTAGTCTGTGACTAACCATCAGCCTCAAAGAGGCTGTAAAATCTTCTGCATTAATACAGTTTGCTATCTTAGTAACAAAAAACCATGAGTGAGGGCGGCTACAAGATCCGTAACCAGCATGCAGTTCATTTCATAACATTTGCAGTTTCAGAGTGGGTCGATGTATTTACAAAGAAAGCTTACAGAGATATTGTTTTACAGCATCCGGTTTTGCCAAATGGAAAAAGGATTATTGTTGCATAGCTGGTGCATCATGAGTAATCATGTTCATCTCATCATTTCAGCAAAAGAAGGTAACCTGAGTGATGTGCTGCGGGATTTTAAAAAGTTTACCAGTAAGCAACTCATCAAAGCCATTCAGGAAAACAAACAGGAAAGCAGAAGAGACTGGATGCTGGAAATATTCAGCAAAGAAGGAGAAAAGAACAGCCGTAATAAAAACTACCAGTTCTGGCGGCAAGACAACCAACCGATGGAATTATACAGTCCGGCATTCATTTTTCAAAAGACAAACTACATTCATAATAATGCAGTAGAAGCCGGCATAGTAGAGAAACCTGAAGATTATCTATACAGCAGTGCAAAAGATTATGTGCTAACGAAGAAATGCGGGTTGCTGGATGTGGTATTTTTATAGCAAAAAATATTTTCAGTCCATCGTTGCAAACGATGGACAACCATTCATGATAGTTTTGAATTTCAAAAATCATAAACCAAACTAAGGATAACGGTATATCTCTTACTTATCAGGCGGATTTGTCTTCTCTTTATCGATCTCCTTAGCAATGGTATTTACAAAATTGGAAGCAGCTGCATGCCGCTCGTCACTCTCAGCCTCGGGCCATGCACTGTTGATCGCGATCACCAGTTGCCTCGCAGGATCGATATGTATCATTTGGCCATGGATGCCCAATGCTTCGAAAGTACTGTCATTAAATATCCACCATTGATATCCATAGCCGCCACCGGGCCAAAGCGGCACCTGCATATGGGTCGCTGTCTTGAACCAACCATCGGGAACAATGGATTCCCCATTGATGCGTCCCCCTTCGAGCACAAATTGCCCGAACCTTGCGAAATCACGAAGCGTTGCATCTGGAGGCAGCAGCCTGCCAATTCCTCGTCTGTTCTGCCTAAGATCCAGGTAGCCTTTTCCTCCATACCGTAAGGAATCCAGATCTTCGAGGAGAGGTAATCGGATAACGATTGCCCGGTAGCTGCGCTGACAAGAACACCCAGCAGATGTGTTTCACCTGTACTATACACCCATTTTTTGCCGGGCTTGGCCTCGGCTGGTAACCGCCGCATATAACTTACTGTTTCATTAATGCCTGGATCAACCGGACCGAACTAAACCTGGCAATATCAGAATTGGGATCGGTATAGTTCTCGTTCCATCTTACACCGGTGGTCATGGTCAATAAATGGCGGATCGTCACACTGTCGTAAGCACTGCCTTTCAGATCAGGGATGTAGTCCGTAACATAGTCGTCAACACTTTTGATATAACCATCTTTGATAGCAGCACCCACGAGGGTACTCGTCACTGATTTTGCGACAGACATTGATGTCCATCTGCCGGAATCGCTGTGGCCAAGCGCATAGCGTTCCAACCGGATCTTTCCATCCTGTAACACAAGCAGACCGGCTACTTTCTGTTCCCTCATAAAATCTTCCAGCTGCTTTTTCTTTTTCTCCACCTGCTTCAAATGCGGCAATGGGCGATCCCTTTGGAAGCGGATGCACTTTGCTTCCGTTCGGCACTTCCCTGCTTTTATAAATGGTATCATAATGCAAAAGCCGAAGTTCAAGCTCTTCCTGGCTCCACTGGAGAAGCGTTCTTCGGAAGAGAATCAGGATCGGAGATAGTTTGTGCAAGGGAGGATGAACCCAGGGTCAGCATGATGGCCAGCCAGGAAATTGAAAGGAATGGTGAGATCAGGAGTTTTCGCATGATCGATCTTGTTTTTAGGATTACTAGGTGAACTGCAATATTGTTATATCCGTCAGGATCATATTGAATTGACCCATACCGGGGAATATAAAAAAAAATGCGGAGAAAGCATGAGAAAGGCATTGCACCCTGTTGTCCGCAGCCTTACACCGCATCCCGATAGCTATCGGGACTGCGGGGCAGGCAAAAAATAAAAAAATCATGACTGGATATGATGAGACTGTACTAACCCCTCTCTTCTGGTCAGCCATGCTATTATTATAACATAGCGTACAAAGTTTAAATAAAACAAACTCCGTAGGAGTGATAGAATTTAAAACTCATTCACCTGGATTGCCAGTTAAAAATTTTGTTTATGGAACATTTATATTTGCAGTGTTCTATTTTATTTGCCAACTTTATTCATTGGCTTTTATTCATATTTAACTAAACTTCAGTTATATGAAAACGATTGTCACAATAATCTTATTTTTTGCGGGTACTATTCTCTATGCCCAGAACGTGGGCATTAACAAACCCAGCCCCAACCAGCCGCTCGATGTAAATGGCAATGTAAACGTTGATGGTAAAATACTGATCAATGGCGTACAGGGTACGAATGGGCAAGTTCTGGCAACGGGTCCTTCAGGTTCTACAATTTGGGCGAATACCAACAATTATACATATGTAAGCAGTTTTACACAGAATGGCACTTTTACAGTACCAGTCGGTATAACCAGGATCCTGGTGGAAGCCTGGGCTGCTGGTGGCGGCGGTTCCGGTGGTGGTGGCGGAGCGGCTGGTGAGTATATTATTTCTGTGGAGGATGTAACGCCGGGGCAGTTACTTACAGTAAATACAGGCACTGGTGGCGCCGGCGCTTCTATTGGTGTTTCTGCCACTGATGGGGGAAACACCACAATAACCGGTTCATCGCCGTTTATAAACCTTACTGCGGCGGGCGGCAAAGGCGCTCAAATAAATTCACCGGGCTATGCAATCCGGTTTGGTGTTTCAGGTGGGGTCTATGTTCAATATACAGGCCAGTCCGGTAATGCCAACAGCTTTACCTATGCTCAAAAAAATTCTGGCACTTTCGCCATCATTCGCAAATACGGCGATGGCGGGGCGTCGGGTCCGGATTACAGCAAGAAAAACGACGGGCAAACAATCAGCTACAATGAAAGCTCATTGGTGGTAATAGAATCCACTCTTTCAACATTTGCACCATTTCCGGGCGGCGGCGGTGGTGGAGGCAACCCCGGCCAGGCAGGTGGCAATGGGATGGTTAACTTTTGGTATTGAGTATAGGGAATCAGCAGGTTTTTATTTAGCAGGCTATGCTATAAAGGTATTTTTTCAGCAGGCATTTAATGTTTGTCCGCATTCTTCCCCCCGACGCTTCGGCCGGGGCAGGCAAAAATAAAAAAATCTTGAATAGTTCCCGCATTAGCGGGACAAATATGGTTTGTCTCCAGTCTTCGGACGGAAAAAAGGATAAATATTTTTGCACTTACAAGAACTGCGTTTCCTGGTTATCCCTGATCCTCTTCCAGGTCATTGTGATCATCCCCACCCAGGCTGTAATAATTATTTTCCTCATCTTCTTCTCCTATTTCCTCATCGGCATCATCTAATTCTGCACCCGGCACATCCAGGTCGTCACCCGGACCTTTCTCTCCGTGTCCTTTCTTTTTATTCACGGGATTACCTTCGTCGTCCAAAGGCTCTTCCTTTTCTTTTTCATAAATATCATCCTTCTCATCATAAACGGGCAGCGGGAATTTTTTGTCTTCTTCAGAACGGTCCTTTTTTTCTTTAGATTTCTTTTTCATATTAAAAGGTATTAGCTTTTATTTTCTTTGATTTCCTGAACAAATATAAAAAGATCAATGGTGTTTCATTTCCGATTCAAGTAAAACGGCATCCAGCAAAGACTCATAAGTCTCATCATAAGTAAAAACCGGGGATCCGTTTATAAAAAAAGTGGGTGTTCCATTAACACCGCTACGAATACCGCTTTCAAAATCCATCTCTATTTTACCCTGCACTTCTTCGCTGTTTGAATCTTTGGAAAATTGTTCAGGGTCAAGCCCTAATGCTTCTGCTAATGACAATAAAAAATCAGCGCTAAGCCTGTCCTGGTTCTCAAAGATCAAATCATGCATCTCCCAGAATTTACCCTGCTTGCCTGCGGCTTCTGCAGCAACTGCAGAAATATAAGCATGAGGGTGGATCTCCCGAAGAGGAAAATTTCGAAAAACAAAATTCAATTCACGCCCCTTTTCTTTAAGAAGACGTTTAATGAATGGATGAGCAAGCCCGCAATGGGGACATTCGAAGTCTCCATACTCAACTAATGTAATTGCGGCATTGATACTTCCCAGGTGATGATCGCCCGGGTTGACAGCAGGTTTTAATTTAGACATGATTTATTGTTTTTAATTAAGACATTTTTTCTAACGCATCCAGGATACCATCAGCTCCCGGGTTGATATCATCGGGGGATAAATAGCTCCATTGAATAATACCTTGTTCGTCGATCACAAAAAGTGCTCTTTTACTTTCTCCGTTTGTTTCATCATAGGCGCCATACAACCGGGACACAGCGCCTTTTGGCTCAAAATCAGCTAATAAGGGAAAGTGCAAATTTCTGTTTTCTGTAAACGCCATATGGCACCATTTACTATCTACGGATATTCCAATAATCTCTGCATTGAATTTGCGAAAAAGTTTCAAAGTTTCGTTGTACAAAGCCATCTGGTCACTGCATACAGGACTCCAGTCGGCAGGATAGAATGCGAGAATTATCCGTTTGCCTTTAAGGTCATTAAGGTTGAATTTTTTATCGGCCGCAGAATATAATTCAAACCCCGGAGCAATATTACCTTTCGATAATATCATACTGTAATTTACTAAATGAGATAAATAAGATCATTATTTTATTTGGAATACCGTCTGCTTCAATGATTGCACCGGCAAAGGCCCCGTTGTCTGTAGTATTCAACTCACGCTTCGGCCGGGGGCAGGCAAAAAATAAAAAACCTTGAATGGTTATGGTTTTAGATGTGCAGGATCGATTCCCGGTTTTAAAATAATTTCCGTAACCACAACGCCAGGACATTTCACGGTACCGGGTTGGGCAAGTATATTAATTGTTTCCCGGGGGTTAACGCTCCCGGTTTGCAATCCGCCAATGCAGTCAAGACAGGAATAAAGGACCGTGGAGTCCGTTAGACGATGCGGATTAAAGATCGAATATGTTATGCATGCCATGCCCGGTTGTGAAAGCTGAGCTGAAAGATTTTTTACACTTGTGCCGGACTTGCCCTCCTGCTGCTTACCACTATTCTGGCAACTGATTAAGAAAAGGCCAAGGCCTAAAGTGATAACCAGGTTTTTTTTCATTATAGTTTTTTTTATTATAATAGAATTATTACGATTCAAAGGTGAACCTGTTCGTCCTGTAAAGTGTTACACATCTTCGGGAAATAGTTGCATAATTCATACACGACCACAGGGAATGCAACGATAGAAATATTCCCCCCTGGTTGGAGTTCGCAACAAAAAATAAATGCCCGATGACGCTTGACGGTCCGGGATTTCAAATGATGTGGTATAGATGATGCGTGGAGCGACATCATGGCATTAGGTGACTATAAAAAATATTACTAAAAACAGTTCGCTATCTTAGTATATAATCTATAAAATAAAAAAATGCTTCCAACAACAACGTACAAATTTTTTGAAACAGAACGTCTTTTCCTTAAACCAATGGATGAAAAAGATGCAGCCTTTTTGCTGCAGGTAGTTAACAGTCCTAAATGGCTTCAGTACATTGGTGACAGAAATTTACATACCGAAGAAGAAGCGGCTGCTTATATCAAAGAAAAAATTACGACGCAACTGGATCGCTTGGGCTATGGCAATAATGTAGTCATTCAAAAAGAAAATAATATACCCGTGGGTGCATGTGGTTTGTATGACCGTCCGGGGTTACCTGTAGTAGATATTGGATTTGCATTCCTGGAAAAATATGAAGGCAAAGGTTATGGATTCGAATCAGCCAGCAGATTACTGCAAGCCGGAAAAGAAGATTTCGGTATTGAAAAAGTTTGTGCCATTACAGTTAAAGAAAATCTTACTTCGCAAAAGTTGCTGGTTAAACTGGGATTACAATTTATAAAAATGATAAAGCTGGATAAGGATAAAGAAGAATTGATGTATTATGAAAAGGTATTATGATCGCCACTCAGTTCTTCACCAATTTTGAGGGTAGTTCCCTTCTCAAAACTTACATAAAAAAACAGATAACTTTGATCTTTGCAGAAATAATTATAACACCTCATTTCATGGAAGAAAGCATACTTGAGCCAGTCCCGGAATTCAAATTATACAACGAAGCAGCGGTAAGAGGAGCAACTTTTTTTGGTGGCCCTTTGGTTGCGGGATTTTTAATTGCCGAAAATTTCAGGTCATTAGGTCATTATAATAAGGTAAGAACTACATGGCTTTGTACTATCGCTTTCACGATCCTGCTCTTTGGCGGGGCTTTCCTGGTACCTGCTGTTACAAATATTCCAAATTATATTATTCCTTTCATTTATGCATGGATCGCCTGGTTCATTGTACAGCGACAGCAGGGAGCAGAGATCAAAAAACATCTTAAAGCCGGAGGCGGACTATTTTCTTTTTGGAGAGTGGCAGCAATTAGCCTCGTTGGCCTTGTAATTACTTTCGGCACACTTTACTTACTGGTCGTTTTGACGGATAAACAATTATTTTTTTAAGATACCTGTTTTCTTTTCCGCACTTGTTGTTGTACAAAAGGAACTAAACAATCAACTCGGAAACCGGTACCACTTCCCATTCACTTCAATAAGCACATCAGCTGCGCTGGGCCATAGCGGGGGCACGGTATTTTTTTTCTCCCACTCTTTTAATGCATTTTGTAATTCTTTTAATTTATCGGGCCACTTTGCAGACAGATTATTCTTTTCTCCCCTGTCTTTCGCGATATTGAACAGAAAAGTGACTTTATTTTTTTCATTCACATATAGTTTCCAGTCATCCCGGCGAAATGCTTTTGAATACCCATTTCTCCAGAAAAAATCCTTGTGCGGTAATGATGCCCATGCGGGAAGGCGCACATATCGGGGATGTTACATAGGCCTGTGAAAAACGAACACCCTTTATTCCCAAGGAATCAATATTGGGAGTATGCACATTTTTATTCCCGTATGATGCAAGGTCACAGTAACCAAGATCATCGGTAATAATAAGAATGATGTTGGGTGGATTTCTGTTTTGTGCTGATATTGAAATAATGCAAACAATTAGCTGGATCAGCGATAATGATATTGGTTTTAACATGTGATAAATTATGCTGACTGCTTAAACGGGTTTGCCAAAGGCTCAAGATAAAATAAAATGTGGACAATTTTCTTTCAAACAGTTCTTAAACAAATTTTATAATTACATAAAATATTATAACTTACTGTTTTTTTCGGCCCCTATTTGCAACAAAATATTACCGTTCCTTTTATTTATTTCGCCACATTAAAACCAAAAAACATATGAAAAAATTAATTCTTCTCTGTATGCTTATTCCATTAATTGGAATGGGGCAGAAAAACGTTGTCAGTGCTTTCCGTGTATTTCCCAAAGCGGATAAAAGTCTGGAATTTGAAAAAGCATTCATTGCCCATGTAGCAAAATATCATACCGGCGATTGGAAATGGACCACCTGGGAAATTCAATCAGGTCCCGATTATGGCGGATTTATGGTGGTTGAAGGTCCCTTAAGCTGGGATCAGTATGATTCTCGGGGAAACCTGGGACAAGCTCATACTGATGATTGGGCTAAGAACGTTTCACCATTTATTACAGATAGGACCAGTTCTACTTATTCTGTATTTAATGAAGATATGAGTTCTGTGGCCATTACAGATTATGCAGACAAAATTTTGATCAACCACTTTTTTCCAAAACCAGGAATGATAGAAGGAACTGCAGCCATGATCACTAAATTAAAAAAAGTCTGGAGTCAAAGCAGTGAATCAGTAGCTGTATATAACAGCGTTGGTTCTGGCGCCCCGGAATATGCAACTGTAAGCCGCCTGAAGAACGGATTAAAGGAATTGAGTGAAGGCTACCGGAAACCATTATCTGAAAGATATAATACGGCTTATGGAGAAGGAACCTGGAAATACTGGCTTCATGATTTTGCCAAAAACGTGGAAAGCCGGTGGAGTGAATTACTTTTTAAAAGAGCTGACTTAAGTTCGAAATAAAAAAATTGATATACTTTTTAGTATCAGCCTCTTCACTAACGGAGAGGCTGTTTTTTTTTAATGACCAAATAAAATTTCTCCCTTTTATTTTTTCCCAAAATAAAAACAAACCGTAGTTGATTTTCCCTTTACTAACCTCATGTAAGCAACTGATCAACTCGGAAACCGGTACCATTTCCCATTCACTTCAATAAGCACATCCGCAGCGCTGGGCCATAAGGGCGGCACTGTATTTTTTTTCTCCCAGTCTTTTAATGCTTCCTGTAACTCTTTTAGTTTATCGGGCCGCTTAGCAGAGAGGTCATTCTTTTCTTCCCGGTCGTCTGCGATATTGAACAGGAAAGTGACTTTATTTTTTTCATTCACATATAGTTTCCAGTCGCCCCGGCGAAATGCTTTTGAATACCCGTTCCTCCAGAAAAAATCCTGGTGCGGTAATAACGAATCATTTGTAAGATATGGCAGCAGGTTCACACCATCATAAATGCGGTCAGCAGCCAATGGTGCACCGCTTACTGCTGCAATGGTGCTGTATATATCCAGCGATGAAACCGGGTTATTATAAATTTGCCGTGCATTCAACCCTTTGGGATATTGCATAAAAAAAGGAACAGCAATACCTCCGTCAAAATGGGTTGCTTTTCCACCCAGCAGCGGTGCATTATCTGTGGCACGGGTGTAGGTGGCGCCGCCATTATCACTTATAAAAAAAATAAGGCAGTTATCTGACAAGCCTTCCTGCTCCAGTTTTTTCATTACGCTGCCAACGGCATCATCCAGCGCTTCGATCATACCACTGTAAACACGCCTTACCGAATCTTTTTCAGTCTGTAATTCGTTCGTAATATTTTTTAGGCACCTGGAAAGGATCATGTGGTGCATTAAAAGACAAGGTGAGAAAGAAGGGGTTTGTTTTATTCCGTTCAATAAAATCAATTCCTTTTTCCGCAAAAGAAAAAGTTAGGTAACCGGAATCCTTTACAATGTCCCTCCCCTCTTTTATTGCAGTAGATCCATGCCGCGGCGCCCAGGCAGGAATTTCAGAAAAAGCCCAGGGCAAATGCATATTGATGTAGAGGCTGGTATCAACCGGGTCTTCCACATAACGGCTGAGTGCGCCATCAAAATAATAACTGTAATCAAATCCATACATATCAGGAAACACATCCGGCGAAGAGGTCAGGTTCCATTTACCAACATAACCCGTTGCATAGCCTTTTTGTTTCAGCAGTTCGGCAATGGTTATTTCGCTTGCAGGCAGATCGGTTACATAAACAGAACGATCTAAAAGAAAATGGGGTTTCAATGTTGCAATACCTACTGGTTTTTTTTTAAATGAAAAAAAATGATGCTTTATTTTTTTCTTTACTGATGGGTCAAACCTGTCGTAGAGCATGAACTCTGCTCCAAACCTTTGCTGGTAGCGGCCCGTGATGATGCCCATACGGGAAGGTGCACATATCGGGGACGTTACATAAGCCTGTGTAAAACGAACACCTTTTATCCCCAGCGAATCAATATTGGGCGTATGCACATTTTTATTTCCGTAAGATTCAAGGTCGCTGTAGCCAAGATCGTCAGCAATGATCAGGATAATATTTGGAAGTGTTTT
Organism: uncultured Chitinophagaceae bacterium; assembly: GCA_963819925.1. GTDB lineage: Bacteria > Bacteroidota > Bacteroidia > Chitinophagales > Chitinophagaceae > Ginsengibacter. The sequence goes on from CAWFYG010000002.1 coordinate 62,991, forward strand.
GGACTGTGCTGATACAGAAATGCTGCTGAAAAAAAAAGAACAACGATAGTGATATTGGTTTGCACATGAGCAGTTTTGGTTGAAGCCCAAGATAAAATAAAATGAGGAGAAAGGAGAATTGCGTTAAAGCGGTTTACTTGTACCAACAACTTCATCCTTTTTTCTTATTTTAGTTATCACAAAACATCATCGTGTTGCGCAACAAATTTGTATTGATCAGCTTCTTATTACTGCTGGCATTTAGTTTCCCTGACTGCAGCAAGAGTAATAATAACAACGGTACTGCACCGGCCAGCAGTTTTACCTGGACACATGATGGTACTAACTATACGGCTAATGTCAGCGGAGTATTTGAACATAGTGTAGCACTGGTACCTTTTTATATTGTAGCGATTATCGGTACAAATATTAATATCAATTTTACAAGGAAAGTGGAGTTCAGTCTGACAGCTTTTAATACAGGTGGTTATGCTATTACTGCCGGCGGAATGAACCTGGTGCATTATATCGGCGATGGCGGCTTCGATTATAGTGGCATTGGCGGTTCGATGAATATCACTTCCAATACAAATAATTTGCTGAGTGGTAATTTTTCGGTCACCATGGCTGGCCCCGGGCCTAACACCACATTGAGCGGAAGTTTTTCTAATATGCCTATACAACCCTGATGCTATTCCCTTTTGCCTGTACTCCGCCTCTACCCCGGCAGGCAGATGTTCTTCCGTATCACGATAACCATCAGAACTCCGGTCTAGATAAAAAATTGAATCCCCTGAATGAAATTGAAAATGGATTAAATTTGGAATAGCATTCACGACATTCCGGTTGCCTCAGTTTGTTTCCATAAATAATCTAAATAAAAATATGACTGGAACTAAAAATAAATAATATGACTAAATACATCTTCACTATCCTGGCGTCTTTACTATTCTTATCTTTCGGCGTTTACAAAATACCCAAATTATCAATTGAAGGCGCCTGGTCAATTGCGGAGGTTCAAACCGTCAATGCAAAGGGCGAGGTGAAATCAGTTTTTCCAAAAGAAAGTGAAATTATTTTTACAAACAATTACTATAGTTTCTGCTGGACAAGTCATCAATCAACGATACGCAGCTGGCAAATGACAGACAGTATGAAGCTGGACCGGCTTAACCAAACCATTGTTAATACAGGCACATACCAGCTAAAGGATTCTCTTCTTACAACGAAGGCCTTGTTTGCTATGAACCCGATGTTTGTAAATGGCGAGGCAAAATTCAAATGCTCTTTCCATGCAGATACACTTATTCTTACCGGGTTAAGCGTTAATTCTTCTGATAATGTTCCTAATCCCCTTTATGCAAACGGGTCACATATTGTCAATAAACTTATCAGGAGTAATAAAAAATAAAACGCACCTTCCTGCCTGGTGTTCACAAAAAAACCTGGCTGATCGCAGGTTTGCCTGGCATAGCAGGAAGCATTTGAATAACAATAGTAATAGTCACAGCATAATTTTATTACATGCCCAAAGTACAGTACCATATCTATGTGATAGAATTATCAAAAAAGGTGTTTACTGAAAATGCCCGATTTAGAAATGCGAACCCGCAATTCAATGGCGTATTGGAATGTTTGTATGTGGGCATGACAAGCAAGACACCCAAAGAAAGATTCAAACAGCATAAGACAGGTGCAAAAAATAAAAAGGGATACAAGCTTTCCTCAAACATTGTTCAGAAGTATGGCATGTATCTTCGTCCAAGTCTCTACGATCATATCGGGCCCATCGCATCAAGAGCGGAAGCACTTAAGATGGAAGAAGAACTTGCTTTGGAATTGCGAAGAAAACGATATGCAGTGTGGTTTAATTGAATTAATTTTGAAAAACATTCAGAACATACTGAAGTTGGCAGTGTTTTATATTCCCACATCCGGTTAAGAAATGACAGACAATTTCGCAAAGCCTTTGATCACAAAAAAATATATTGCGGTTTTTGCCGTTGCAGTTTTTTTCTCATGGATCTTTCATGAGTTTGCTCACTGGACAACAGGAGAATTTTTAGGTTATAAAATGGTAATGACCTTAAATGCCACATATCCTTTAAGCGGTAAGTATTCAAAAGATCTGCATTATCAGTTGATCAGTGCGGCCGGATCCATTTTTACTTTATGTGAGGCCATTGTGATCTTTATTTTAATGATGCGGAAAAAGAGGATATTACTTTATCCTTTTCTCTTTACCTGTTTTTATATGCGTTTTCTTGCTGCCATAATAAGTATCCGTAACCCAAATGACGAAGCCAGGATCAGTGATTCAATTGGCGTCGGGAAATTTACATTGCCTGTTGTTATGACAATTATCTTATTCGTACTGCTTTACCAAACATCAAGAAAATACAGGTTCAGCGCTAAATTCATCTTAGCCAATTTAGGTTTGATCATTCTTTTTTCCTCAATAATAATTCTGGCTGATATGTACTTTAAAGTACGGTTACTTTGAACGTTCAGTCGTGTTTGGTATGGAATAACCCTACCTGCCGGGAAGGTCTCACCATACGCGTCCGCTTATGACACGAATTGAAAAGAAGCTTCCATTAAATAATGTAAGAGTATTAAGGCTAATATTTCTTTTCTGATGAAGCCTTACAAAAGGGTAAGGCTTCAGTGCGATCAGTGTATTGCCGATGTGAATAATACTATATATATTTGTTTTCGCAGTCTTACAATGCTTGTTCTGCACTAACCAAAACTAAAAATTACATTCAACTATGAACAGAATTAATTTTCTAAAGACGTCTATTTACGTGTTTTTCGTTGCAGTAATTTTTTCCTGTACCAAAGGCGGATCGGTTTCTTACATTCCGTATTTAAGTGCATCTTTTAAGAATAAAGCATCCAGCGGCAATGATGCCTATTTTTTTAAAGTTGCCGAGGATGGCGCTTACACCAGTTCATTTACTGGCGAAGAAGATATAGATTATTCTACCACGTACAAATTTTCAGGAAATTTCACGAACGCTAAAATTTCTTTTGTATTTACAAGTGGGCCAAAAATGGGCATTAAATATTCTGGTACCGTGAGCGGGCCGGTAAGTAATCAAATAATTACGTTAAGTACGCCGGAAGGACAGATTGTTTTGTCCAGATAGCAAGTTTCCCACACTGGCCTTAGAATGTTTTAAATAAGAAAATACTTTTACTGCGCTTTCTTGTACAACGTTTAAATAATCAGGAACAGCTGTGCTTAGTTTCCACACCGGCGGACAGGTGCAACGAAGAATATTTTCCGGATATATTTATAGTGCCAGAAATTATTATTATGGCAAGCAATGTGGGCTCATTAAGATTGAATTTTTACTATAGATTTAATGTTTGTAAATCCTTAGTTTCCACGGGAAGAACCTGGGAAAGCCGGACTAGCTTATCTACATCCCAGTCATAAAAACCTTTTTTTGAAGGAAGAAAAATACTATTGTCTTCTCATCGCATATACTAATCATCTAATCCCTTTCCATTTAGAATTTGCATTATATATTTTTCAATTCTTGACTCTCGGGTTTTAGATAGTTTGGGCTGTGAAAAATAAAAAATGTATGCTCTTTGCCGTCCCGGCGATAATGCATTAAATGCAGTTTTTAAAGCACGGTTTTTATCTAACTTCTTTTGAAATTCTTCAGGAATAATGAATTCTGTCGTTTTTTTGAGATTCACTTTCAAGCCGGCTTTTTCCACTTCAATGGCTTCATAAATATAGGCTTTCAACATTTTTTCCATCTTATCTATTTCCTGAACGTTGATGAACCGGATTTGGCGTGCCACCTGCACATTCTCTGTTTGCCGGATGAGTATATTTTCTGTGTCACTTAACAAGGCACCTTTAAAAAACAGTACCGCACAATATTCTTTAAACCCATGGATTAAAACGATGTTTCGGTTGTCAAATGTGTAACAAGGACAACCCCACTTTAATTCCTCGGTCAGTCCACAGTCAAGAATGATCGTTTTCAATTTCTTATATTCTTTCTGCCACTTTGTGGCTTTATCAAAAAAGAAATCAACCTTAGAATTAACCATACTCGCTGTCATAGCATCTAATCTTAATTTGTTTACATAAGTGTTTATCATCTGCACTAACTGAATTCGCTCCAAGTACAGTGCACCTCAATTCATTATTCAGTTAAAACTGCGCCAGACGGGTTAACTGATATGATTCTTCTATTCAAATGTGTGAAATACCAAGATACCGCAACCAAAATTAGTAATAACCGCCAGGAAAATATTTTATTCATGCCTGAACGATATGCACCAGGTTGCCGTCCGGGTCCTGGAGGTTAAACCACTTCACACCTGATCCCGGACCGTAGAGATCATCTTTAATTTCATTGGCTTTAATGCCTTTGCCTTCGAGTTCTTTGTGAGCTGCGGCGATGTCGGAAGTTGCAAACCAAAGTGTTGTCATCCCGGGTTTCATATTCCCTTTGAATGTGGTGAGCGTAATAGACGTTTCGCCCTCCGGAAAGGCAACTGATACCCACCAGTGATCATCATCCTGGCGATAGTCTTTGGCAACCTTGAGGCCGAGCTTATCCGCATAGAACTCTTTCGCCCTGGGCATGTCGTTCACGACCATGCCAAGCATCAATATCTTATTAGCTACTTGCATAATTTATTTTTTAAAATGTTCAAAATTCAACTTATAAATGGTCTATGTTCAACATACGACAACTAACAGAATTCAATCCGTTCATATATTGACAAATGAAATGATTTTCCTATCTGCGGGCCTGAAATACCACGATACCACTGTTAAGACCAAAAGCAATAACGAGGGCCATATTTCATTCACAGAATCTCCTACTGCAATATGCGAAATTATCGCTCCGGACATGACAAAGAAAAAGCCTGCATAAGCCCATTCTTTCAGCAAAGGAAACTTAGGAATAAGCACTGCTACCACTCCCAAAATTTTCCAAACACCTAATATTGTTATAAAATAAATGGGATAGCCCAGATGCGTAATCATTTCCACACCCCCTTGCCCTGCTTTCATTTTGAATAACTGTCCTGCCCCGGTTGATACCATTCCTAATGCCAGCCAGATAGTGACAATCCAATAGGTAATTTTATTTATTTTCGTTTTTGTCATAGCATATTATTTTAGTTTGCTTACGACGTCTTGCAAGCGGTTATGCGCTATATTGATGCCTTGTGCGAAAGGTAACTTCAACACCTCGTCTCTTTGCGCAACCGATTCATATATCACGTGCATATTAAGTTTGCTGGTGTCGTCAGTAAGTTTTTCGAATTCATAGATCTCAAGCTGGACGCCAAAAGGCGTATTCTCCATTTCAAATGTGCGAATGATTTTTTGGTTCGGTGTAAAGTCATGGATTGCTCCATTAAACCAATGTTTATTTCCTTTTGGATCGGTTGTTTCAAATTGATAACTGCCGTGCTTTTTACTTTCAAGTTTCAGCACCTTAGTTCCCATCCATTGCTCGAGGATTTCCGGTTCTGCATACGCTTTAAAAAGCAATTCCAATGGTAAATCAAATTCCCTTGTTATCGATAATTCCTGTTTGCCGTTCTCTGCATTAATTTTTGTTTTTCGTTCCATATTACTTGCTTTTATATTTTTTCATTATGGTTTCCAATTTATTAAACCGGTCATCCCACATTTTTGCAAACGGTAGTAACCATTCAGCTATTTCTTTCATTTTGTTAGGATTGAAATGATAATAGATTTCCCTGCCTGACTGCTCCTGTTTTAGGAGTTGGCATTCAGTAAGGATTTGAATATGCTTTGAAATAGTTTGTCTCGACGAATCAAAGCTGTCAGCTATAGCTCCCGGTGTCATAGCCTGTAAAGCAACTAAAGCCAAAATAGCCCTTCGCGTCGGGTCTGCGATTGCCTGGAAAATGTCTCTTCTTATTTTCATTATGCAGCTATTTGACTGCAAATATAATGCAGTTATTTGACTGCGCAAATTTTTTTTCAATTTTTTTTTGAAGCCCGAAATGTGGAAGGAATTTTAAGTAAAGATGTTCACGGATGAAACTTGAAAAGAAACTCTTTCATTCTGTGTTATAAAAGGCACTGGAGTGGCAGCTTTAAACATTTATCCTTAAATCGTGTATACATTGCCGTTACTGCGATCCACTTATAGTTCTTCCAGATATTTCATTTCCGGCGAAGGCTTTTAAGTATATTAGCGTTGCAAAAATTTTAATTGAAGTTTGAACAAATGCTCCCGGTACTGAGACCAGGTTCATCCTCAAAAATAAAATTAAACACAATGGCAACAACTGAATTGAATGCTCTTGTCACTACTGAAAAGGAAACAAGGCGTAACCAGAATAATGCAGTGCTTGCAGGCTTCCTCGGATGGACATTGGATGCTTTTGATTTTTTCATTCTCACCTTTGTGCTTGCCACTGTTGCTACAGATTTTAATAAGACGATTCCAGAAATGGCATTAACGCTTACTGCCAGCCTGGCCATGCGGCCTCTGGGCGCTTTGATTTTCGGATTAATGGCCGACAGGTACGGAAGAAAAGGGCCTTTGATGATCACTATTATTTTTTACTCAGTGATGGAGATCTTGTCCGGGCTCGCTCCTAATTATAAGATATTTTTATTACTGCGTTTATTATATGGAATCGGCATGGGCGGCGAATGGGGTGTAGGCGCTTCTCTCGTGATGGAATCTGTATCTGTAAAACGGCGCGGATTTTTGTCGGGAGTTTTGCAGGAAGGTTATGCTTTAGGTTTTCTCCTGGCTGCAGGCGCTTATTATCTTGTTTTTCCACGGTTTGGCTGGAGGGCCATGTTTTTTATCGGTGGCCTGCCGGCTTTGGTCACTCTATTTATTCGTGCCAAAGTAAAAGAAACCGCTGCCTGGAAAGCAAACAAATCAAGTGATTGGAAAGAGTATGGAAAAGCAGTAAAAAAACACTGGAAGTTATTTTTATACCTCGTTCTCCTCATGTCGATGATGAATCTTATTTCTCATGGCACGCAGGACTTATACCCAACATTTTTACAACAACAAAAACATTTTAGTCCCCATGAAACAGCCATCATAACGATGATTTCCATGGTGGGTGCAATTTTGGGCGGATTACTATTTGGTTATTTATCCGACCGCTACGGCAGAAAAAAAATGATGGCAACAGCCGTAATTCTTGCGCTTGTATTAATTCCGTTATGGTTGCTGGCCGGGGGAAGTATATTGATTGCATTGGGCGCTTTTGGAATGCAGTTTATGGTGCAGGGAGCCTGGGGAATTATTCCGGCGCATATTAACGAATTATCACCGGGGCCGCTGCGGGGTTTCTTTCCAGGATTTGCATATCAATTAGGTGTTTTAATTGCATCGGGCATCGCATACGTAGAAGCAGTGCTTGCCCAAACTGTAAGCTATGCTACTTCGATGGAGATACTTGCCGGCTCAGTTTTGGTTCTCGGTGCCATTGTAATACTTGCAGGACCCGAAGCAAAAGGAATTCATTTTCATGAAGAGCCTGCAGAAAAGTTTGCAGTCACATGATTTAAGTCGCAACCACGTTTCAAACATGGGCTGGCGGCAAATTAAAACGTAGATTTGTCCTTAGCAGTTTTTATTGTGCAATAGTTTCATGGTTGGTTATTTAAATCTTTCCTCTTTATTTTCATCGGCTATCACAATGCCCAAATCTCTATTTTTGCTCCATGCAAAAACCGGTATTGGTAATAAAATTAGGTACGGCTGTTATTTCGGATCAACAAGGGATTAATCATTCTGTAATTAAAAAAGTGGCATCGGAAATTGCAACGCTTTCTTCCAAATATAATGTAGTGCTGGTTTCCAGCGGTGCGGTAGGCAGCGGAAAAAAATTGTTGCGTCACTACAAAGGTTCGTTAACTGAACGCAAAGCCGCCGCCGCCGTAGGCAACCCGATATTAATTATGTTGTATCAAAAATATTTCGAAGCGTACAACATTCCCGTGGCGCAGGCATTGTGTGAGCGCCATCATTTTTCCAATCGTGCACAGTTCCTGCAATTGAAAGATACATTCGATACCTTTTGGCAAAACGGTATTGTGCCCATCGTAAATGAAAATGATTTGGTTAGTAATATAGAATTAAAATTTTCTGATAATGATGAACTGGCTACATTGATTGCTGTTGGTTTTAATGCAGAGGCGATGATCATTTGTACTTCTGTTGGTGGCTTGATGAATAATGAAAAGGAAATTATTCCTTTTGTGGAAAAGGTCGATAATAAAATTTTAGGTTTGGTAACATCTGATAAAACCAATGTTGGCCTGGGTGGAATGATATCTAAACTCACATTTACAAGGCTTGCTATCTCACTCGGGATAAAAGTGATCATCTGCGGACTCGAATCTGGTTCACCTTTCCACGATGCCTTGAATGGAACAAAAGGAACCACTTTCAATGCGCAATCTTCCAATCTTAAAGCAAGGCAAAAATGGCTGGCAAGTGGTAGCATTACTTTAGGCAGCATTATGATGGATAAAGGCGCGGTGAAGGCATTGCATCAAAGAAGAAGCCTGCTGACTGTAGGCATAAAAAATGTTCATGGTAAATTTGCATCCGGGGAAGTGGTGCAACTGATGGATGAGGAGGAACAAATAATCGGCGTAGCCAAAGTGAAACTGGCTGCCAAAGCCATCCAGGATAATATATCAGTAAAAAATGTGGTGGCCGCTCATGCAGACGATATTGTTTTATTTTAAAAAAAGAAGATGAATTCGGTTTTAGCAATTATCATAAAAACACACAAAGCTTCAATAAAGTTGCGCAGCATGAATGATGTGCAGATTCAAAAGACGCTTCTATCACTCGCCGATGTGCTTGAGAAAAACATGTCGCGTATCCTCGAAGCAAATGCAAAAGATCTTTCAAAACAAGATCCCGGCAATCCGCGGAATGACCGGCTGATGCTGAATGAACAAAGAGTGATCAATATTGCAAATGCTATACGCAATGTGAGCAAATTTCCCGATCCCTGCGGAAAGGTTTTGGAAAAAAGAACCTTGCACAATGGTTTGCAACTGGAAAAAATTTCTGTACCACTGGGAGTGGTTGGCGCTATTTATGAATCGCGGCCTAATGTAACTTTTGACATTGCTGCCTTGTGCCTGCGCAGTCATAATGCATGTGTATTGAAAGGAAGCATCGATGCGGATGAAACCAACAGGGTAGCAGTGGATATAATTAAGCAGGCACTGAAAGAAAATAATATCGATGAAGATGTGGTAACGCTATTGCCGCCTGAAAGAGAAACCGTGCAGGAATTATTTACTGCAACCAAATATGTGGATGTATTGATTCCGCGCGGATCTGACGGCCTGATTCAATATGTAAGAAAAAATAGTTTGGTTCCTGTAATTGAAACCGGCGCAGGTGTGTGCCATGTGTATGTGGAGAAAGATGCAGATTTAAAAAAGGCAGTGGATATTGTAGTAAATGCAAAAGTTTCCCGCCCGTCGGTATGTAATGCAGCAGATGCTATTCTTGTAGATAAACCAATAGCAAAACATTTTTTGAAGGAACTGCAGCCGGCATTTAATAAATACAATGTAGAGATTTTTGCAGATGACGCTGCGTATGATTTGCTGAAAGATTATCCTCATTTGCAAAAAGCGTCACCTGAAGATTTTGGCCGCGAATTTTTAAGTTTGAAATGTGCCATCAAAGTAGTGGATGATATCGACGAAGCTTTGGAGCATATTTCCGAATATTCAACCAAACACTCTGAAGCAATCGTTTCTGAAAATAAAAAGCAGTGTGAGCGATTTTTGCAGGAGGTAGATGCGGCGGCGGTTTATTCCAACGCCTCCACGAGATTTACCGATGGCGAAGAATTTGGTTTAGGTGCGGAGATCGGCATCTCCACGCAAAAATTACATGCAAGAGGTCCATTCGCATTAGAAAAACTGGTTACCGAAAAATGGGTCGTGAGAGGAGAGGGACAGACCAGGTAAAAGCGGCACTAACTGGTACCCGTAAGTCGAACCGAGCCTCTCGAAGAGGACTTGATGGCAATATGATTATTTAAATTGTTCTTTGTATTAATGAACGCCGGGTCCCGGGCGGAGACTCGGCTCGGATCTAAGCTGCTGCTCCAGCGGGCCAGACAAGTTGTGCAGAAAATTTATTTCGTTTAACCCCATTCGTTATCTCAACGGACAGGTAATGAGTGAAAACCTTCCGAGTTGTTGTAAGCAATCTTGCGGCAACAGTAAGGAATTGTAAACAGCCTTTACTTAATGAAATAGAAGCTATCGATTTGTAGAGATAATAAACGCTGGGTGCCCCGGCGGAGAATCGGCCAGAACGTAAACAAAGATTTAAAAAAAAGAATAAACTCTTTTATATCTTTAACACAACCAAACTACCAAGAATTGCAAGGAATTATAATTCTGCTCCTGATTGTACTGATTGTACTGATAATAAACTTCAGAAGCTATATTACAGATCGCTTAAAAGAAATTGACGCAGACATACAGGAAATCAGAAATAACCACCGTTCAACACTGAGCCAGCCGACTAAGCCTGTTGTAAAAGAAGAAACAAAAGTCGTTCCTAAACCAGTTGAGAAAGATTATTGGGAGTCATCTTTCAAGCGAATGGACGACCCTGTGATAACGCCCTCTGTCATAAAAGATGAAGTAACCGATGAAAAAGCAGGCACAATGCCTGTCATAGTTCCAACAAATATTCCTGAACAAAAATCAGAAACGCCGCCACCTGTTCTAAAACCCGGCTTCTTTGAGCGAAATCCCGATCTTGAAAAGTTTATTGGTGAAAACCTGGTAAGTAAAATTGGCATCGCAATTTTGGTTTTAGCAATTGGTTTCTTTGTAAAATTCGCTATCGATAATGACTGGATAGGCCCTGTCGGTCGGGTATGTATAGGTATTTTATGCGGCGGAATTTTAGTTTTTTTAGCCCATAAGCTTCGTAACAGTTACAAAGCATTTAGCTCTGTATTAGCCGGTGGTGGACTCGCTGTGTTTTACTTTACTATCACTTTGGCATATCACCAGTTTAATCTTTTCAGCCAAACTGCATCATTTGTTATAATGGTTGTCATTACCATTTTTGCAGTTGTATTATCTATTTTATACGACAGGCAGGAACTGGCAATAATAGCTTTGTTAGGCGGCTTTGCAGCTCCCTTCCTGGTGAGTAATGGCAGCGGAAATTATAAAGTATTATTTATTTACCTGCTTATTTTAAACAGCGGTCTTTTGGTGATTGCATATAACAAGGCATGGCGGTTAATGAACCTGCTTGCTTTTATTTTTACGATTATTCTTTTTACCGTGTGGCTCTTTTCATTAAGTGTAGACACAACGCCAAATACTTTTTTCAACGGATTTATATTTGCTACATGCTTTTATCTTTTATTTTTCTTTATCAACATTGCAAATAATATTAAAGAGAATAAAAAATTTATTGCTGCAGATTTTGGAATTCTGCTGGCAAATACAGGATTGTATTTTGCTGAAGGCTTATACTTTTTTTACCTGATGAACAAACCTGAATATCGCGGACTTTTTACGATTTTGATAGGTGCATTCAATTTAATTGCTTCTTACTTTTTATTCAGAAAGCAAAGAGTGGATGCAAACATTTTATACCTGCTAATTGGTATCACACTAACGTTTATTTCTTTAACGGCTCCTGTTCAATTGCATGGTCATTACATCACTTTATTCTGGGCATCCGAAACCGTTTTATTATACTGGTTGTTTCAAAAATCAAAAATAAAAATTATCGAATATGCTTCGCTGATAGTATGGGTTGCAATGCTGGTGAGTTTATTAATGGACTGGGCAAATATTTATTCCGGCAATGTCGCAATCAGCATCGTTTTGAATAAAGGATTTATTACGGGGCTTTATAGCGCCATAGCTACGTATGTGTTATTTACACTTACTAATAAAACCGCGGACGTATTTAAAACAGATGTCAAAGTCATTAAAGTAGTCCGCAATACTGCTATTGTGCTGTTGTTCCTGGCAGGATTCAATGAAATCAATTATCAATTCAGGTATTATTTCCCCGGTATTGATCTGAATGTTCTTTACCTGCAACTATATTATTTTGCATTTGTTTTGATTTTTAACCTGGTGAATAAAAAAGTCGCAACTTCAGAAATGTCGCTCGGCTCACGCAGCGGCGTTACTTATTAGTTGCATTTTATTTTATCTAATTGCTTTGCCCGTGATTTCGCAATTACAATCTCAATTATTGCTGGAGCATAAGTCTGTAGCATATTTTAATGCATGCTGGGTGAATGCAATATTAATGGGAATTATTTTATATCAACTTATCGAACTGGAAAAGAATAAAAAGTTTTTTTACGTTGATAAATTACGAAGTAGTTGTCTGGCTTACCTGTGCCGTTATTGTTACCTTTTTAAGTTTTGAATTATTTTGGTTAACCAACAGTATTTTTTATAGCGTTCATAACCCGCTTGAAGAAATAAGAAACGTGTTTATCAAAACGGGCCTTCCTATTATCTGGGGTTTATGTTCATTCTGCTTTATGTGGCTGGGTATGAAATATAAATTCAAGCCGTTGCGTATTATCTCACTTGTGCTTTTTCTTATTACTTTGATGAAGCTGTTTATATTCGACATCCGTAACATACCGATAGCCGGCAAAATTGCTGCTTTCTTTTGCCTCGGTGTTTTATTGCTCATCGTTTCCTTCATGTATCAAAGGCTCAAAAAAATTATCATCCAGGATGAAGAAAAGAAACCTGCATAAAATATTTGTCTGCCTTATTGCGCTTTTTATTACGACAAACAGTCGGTCACAGGAACATTACGTATACAAGGCTCCGTTAGGAGATGTGAATGCCACACAGTTTTATAAAATAGATTTGCCGGCGCAGGTAGTTGCCGGATGCAAAAAAGACCTTGAAGACATCCGCATTTTCGATGAGGATGGAAAACAGGTTTCTTATATTTTAAAAGAAGATCTGCCGGCCTTTAAAATTGAAAACTTTACAGAATTTCCCATAATTAAATTCAGCAAAGAGACGGACAAGCAAACGCACATCACGCTTCAAAATACTGCCGGACATGCGATAAATAATTTATTGCTGTTTATAAAAAATATGGATGCCTCAAGGGCATTCTCAATAACCGGAAGCGACGACAGCATACATTGGTTTATCATTAAAGAAAACATTTATCTTGAAAATACTTTTAGTAATGATGGAGATATTATCATTAATACCCTTTCATTTCCGACGAGTAATTATAAATATTTTCAACTCACCATACTTGGTAAAGATGTAATTCCATTTAATATAATAAAAGCGGGAATCTACAAAGCAGATATTCTGTATGGCAGGTACGTATCCCTTCCCGGGCCTGTTATTACGCAGAAAGACAGCTCTGATAAAAAAAGTTATGTGCAGTTAGCATTTGATAATTTCTACAGGATCAATAAAATTAATATTCATGCTGAGGGTCCTAAATATTTTAAAAGAAATTTCGTAATCAATAAAGGCAATGCTGATTATCTTTTAGACGGTTACCTTGTCTCAGATTCCTCCAATAGTTTTATCATTAACAGTAAAACGAACCTTTTGCAGCTTAACATAAACAATGACGATAACTTACCACTGGCCATAAAATCTGCAGATGCTTACCAGCTAAATATAAGCTTGCTCACCTACCTACAGGCCAATAAAAAGTATTATTTATATTTTGGAGATTCCACGGCGCAATCCCCTAAATATGACCTGGACTTCTTTAAAGACAGTGCAGAGAAAGCACCCGCAACAATATCATTGAAACAGGTAGAATCTAATATAGCAGTGCATGCAACCAACAAAACTGCAACCGGCAACAGCAAGCTGAAGCTTTGGATTATGATAGCGGGTATCTTAGTGGTGCTATCCTTTTTTACGTTTAAAATGATGAAGGAAGTGGATAAGAAAAAGGAAGGATGAAAAATTATAAGCAGTAGCCGGTTCTGTCGAAGAGGACTCGGAGGTAAAATAATTGTGTAAATTGTTCTTTGTAATGATCGCCTTTAGGCCTCTAGTAGAGACTCGCTTGGGATTTAAGATTCTTTCAATCATTGTGCGCCAATTTTTGATCAATCCACGTAACTATATTCGGGTTTAACCGATGCGGATAAACAATTAAAAACAGTGGAATATAATGCGGATAATCCTTTAGTGCATTTGCTATGCTGGTTTCTACCAATTTGTTTGCTTCGTTACGTAGTTCAGACCACTTTTTTGTTGCCGGAGGATGTTTCGTGATCGTCTTTCCCTTGGGTATTCGCCACATATAGAAATCCCCAGCCCTTTCCATTTTAAATTCCTCAAAATAGAATTTACTAATTGGATTCCAAAAAGATTTGACAGACTCTTTCAATTCCTCTTTGGTAACCAAATGCAAAATAGTTTCCAATACAAATGACCCCCTATGTTGGACGATTGCCTGGTTTGCTTCCCTTTTTCCTTCTAGCAATTGTAGCATTGTAGATTCTGCGCTATAATAGAAATTTGTTAGCATAATAACGGGGTCGGATCCGTAAATCACTATAAAATTTAATAATAAAAAAATAATTCTATAGGCGTCATCTTTCTTACCTTCTAACAGATAGAACCAATAAATATTTAAAAAGAACGGAACAGCTGCTTCGCCCCACACACCCATATGTTCTTCAAATCTTTGCAATATTTGAAGAAGGTAATTACGATCTACATCAACGGATTCGTTAAACCAGCATTTGATGCCAAGGTAGGCGACAAGTCCCATCAGGATAGTTACCCTATATTTATACACGAATGCATCTTGATTTAGATCGCCAACGAGCAAATGTGTATGGTCATTAATTTCATCGACTAAATCAAGTAGCGAAAAATTAATGATCTTATCTGCCAGATCAAGTTCCTCAAAGAAGGTTTCAATTTTTCTGTTTTTCTTTTCAGCGAGACCAAGCACATGTGCTTGGTATATCACCCAGCCTTCAATTACTGCAACATAATTATTTAATTTGCTGTAATTTGATAGGGCCAGAGAACAAAGTAGTGCGGCGCTACTGACTAATCTCTTTTCCTCACGAGTAGACACTTTTTCCTTTTCAACTCTTGAACCAATTAGCCGTGCAAACTTCTCTTTATCTAAAAATCCCACTCCATCGTTTAATTGAAATTCTAAAAGCAACTTAAAATCTAATAACTCACTTGGGATAAATTGATCTTTATTTTTTAAAGCCATTTCGAGAAGTTGACCTTTTACTATTACTTCGATTTTATATTTCTCGCCTTGTCTTTCCCATTTCAAATTTTGTAAAATAATTGCTGTAGATACCTCCTCATCAATATCTCCATTTATTACTAGAAATGATCGATGCTGCTGATGTGGAGGCACGGAAGGGTGTTCAAGTGGCGTCAAAACCATTTGATAAATTTGATGAATATTTTCCTGCCAATCTCTTAATTTATACTTGCCTCCTTTTACGTCCTTTAGTTGATAAGTGCACGGGATCTTATCTGGGTCATTCGCTATTACGTCTTTCCCGAATTCCATACCACAATGCCTAGTTAGGTGAATCACCGTATATCCCTCTTGAACTAACATATAACAAAAAGGTAACTGATACGATCTTTCAGATGATTTAGTCAACCAATTGTCTATTATTCTCTCGATCATTCCAATTATTTCTTTGTTTAATGACTATTTCTTCTAATCGATGTCCAAAGGCCTCATCGTCTTTCATCTTTTCCAAAACCTCGCTTATTTGTTTATACATTTCGCTGCCAGCTATTATTGAAGGAAGATTTGGCTGATCATTTTCGTCAAAACTAAATTCTACTTTTTCATACATTGCGAGTATATCTTCTGGCGTTACCTCTCCTTTTGTTTTGATGGATGTTTCCAGTAAGAGTTGACACTTCACCAATTGTTTTCATAGCCATCATTACTTGCTGGTCAGCAAAATCCTTTGCCATTTTAAAATAGGCTTGGTACACTAAAATAGGATGTTTCAATACATCTTCAATATTATGAGTATAATTCGATTCCAATTTTTTAATCTCAACCTCATATTTTAATTCTTCTGAGTAAATGCTCATCATTCGGTCGCCTTCATGCAAGATATTTTCAGGAACGTTATTAAATATCTTTCCTGAATGAAATCGAATACAGTCTTTGAAATATTCTTGTTGCTTTTTTATTAGTATAGTTCTAGCCAAGGAAAAATCAGGAAGCATGTCAGATGATTTAATATAAAACTATCAAATAATTATTATCTATTTCCCACTTTTGGCGCAAGGTTATCCTAACCGTTATCGTAGGGTTGGCGCAAGCGTCCCTCTGTTAGTGCGAGTATGTCTGATCTTATCTCGATTAAAAAAAAGTAACGTTAGCGCAAGGTAGCCTGGCTTTGTGTGTTGGCTATGCTTCCCGTAGAACGGGACCAGTAGTGCAATATTGAAAGGATGCTTATATTAGCTCATGAGTCGTAAATATGAATTCCTTGCCCATGGTTCGTGTCGACCCGAACTGTGGAAACCCAAAACCCGCAGGCACACTAAAATGAAATGCTTTTGGTAGCTTTGCCATCGCAGGCATTTTTGCCTGATTATTGTATTCAAAGAAAAATTTATGAAGACAGCATTGTTGGCAATATTTTTTATTGCTGCTTTAAGTTCGTGCAAAATGATCTCCGGAAACGGTAACGTGAAAACGGAAACACGCAATCCGGGAACATTTACCAAAATTCATTCTTCAGGCTCCGCAGATGTAGTAATAACCAGCGGAAGCAATTGCTCTGTAACCGTAAAAGACGATGACAACTTATTGCCTTACCTGGAAACAAATGTTGACAATGGAACTTTACAAATTCACTATCGTGATGGAGTAACTGTAACCAACGACCATGCAAAAATTTATGTCACTGCTCCTACCTTGTCTGACGTGACTACTTCCGGCGCTTCTAACATAACGGTGTCCGGTCTTTTGCAAAATCCTGGTAAAATTTCATTCAATACAAGTGGCGTCGGAAATATCGAGGGTGAAGTGGATGCTCCCGCGGTGTCGGCAACTATCTCCGGCGCAGGCACTATAAAACTTCAAGGCCGTACGAAAGATTTTGATTGCGACGTCTCCGGTGTCGGTCACGCAGAGTGCGGAAACCTGGAAAGTGAAAACACTACAGTGAGTATTTCGGGGGTCGGTGGTGCACATGTATTTGCCAGTGTTCACCTGAGTGCAACGGTTAGCGGCACGGGAAGTGTGCACTATCGGGGTAATCCGCAAAATCCGGAAATTCATACATCCGGTGTGGGTAGTGTAACGCCTGAAAATTGAGAGACTGATATGCCGCAATGAGTTCCAGTGCTGAGAATCATTAAATAATAAGGCACAAGGCAACTAACGGTTATGAGCCCTCTGTTCGCGCGAGTATGTCTGATCTTATCTCGATTTAAAAAAAGTAACGTTAGCCCCTCTGCTAGCGCGAGTATGTTCCATCTCATCTCGAATAAAAAAAAGTAACGTTAGCGCAAATTTAGTAGCCTGGCTTTGTGTGTTGGCTATACTCGTGCTATATCGAAAAGATTGGTTTTATTAAGGTTGAGTTATTACGGAGTGGCACAAGTAGGCCGGGGCTAAGGCTAACCCGCAAACTTGCGCCATGGAGTGGGCGCCCCGGTAGATTTTCCGTTTGGTAAAGATTTGGTAATGCAATTGCCAAGCATGTATGGAACTTTAAATAAGTCATCATTGCCGGACAGCGTTTATAATGGTCACCCATACAGGCAGAAAGCCGCGGTATAATTAATCTTAGCAGAATATACGGACATAAAGAAAATGATGCACGAAGGGGCACATGGCTAAAGACAACCATCGAATCTGACAAAGACCAGGATAAGGTTTTGCATCTTGGATTCAGTGATGAAGTATAGGTATTTATTAACGGGCAGGTATTATACGTTAATAAAAATTATTTTGGCACACCGCAACAAAAAAATGGCGGAAGATGTACCCTGGAAAATGCCACAATAAAATTGCCGCTCAGGAAAGGTAAGAATGAAATATTGATTGCACTGGCCAATTACTTCTATGGCTGGGGAATTATTGCTCGGCTGGATGATACGGATGGTGTTGAATTGGAAAACTAAATTCGGAAGACCGCTTAATGGCGCAAATTATTTCATGCACCAGATGGCAATAAAAAAGCCAGATAAAAATCTGGCTCACACTAAACCCAACTATGTATATTAAAGTTGAATCAAACCCAATACATTTCAGCAATAAAAAAGTGTGCCAAAATTATCCCTGCAACAGTTCGCTTCCTACAAGCGGGAAATACTAATTACAGATCGTAGCCGCAGGCCAGGTGTGTAATTCAACACTACCCGCTGTTGAAATTATTCCTCACAATAAGTTTTCCGTTCCTTTCATTTCTACTCTATTCCGTTTTGTTTCTGTACGTATTAAAGGTGAACAATAGGCGTTCGGTAGTTGTTCGGTCGCAAAGACCGAACTAAGCATCAGTTACCCACTGGTACTTATTTCCAAAGGGCCACTCCCCTCCCCTGCAAATGCGGCGGCAGTATTGGATGCCGCAGGAAATATCCAATTTACCAGGAGCGATAACAGTGGTACTCCGCTGCAAAGAAAAATGACAAGGCGATACTCGTAGCTTACTTTCCCCCGACACAGGAAGTACTATTTAGTTTTGATACCGGCACAAGAGAAACAGGCGCCACTACGCCCGATACCGGAAATATGAAAGGCCGGCCTGAAACATGGATGCGCTTTTTAAGCAATGATGAAAAGGACGCTGTCGACAGCGTTTATACCCGCTGCGTTATTTTATAAGCGGGTAATCGATACCGTTATATTTATCTTCGGCACGGGTTTGGCCTTTCGTGGCTGTCATTAGTTTTCATCCTGTCCTGCACATGCCCGGGAACATCATAATTTACTTACCACATTTCATATAACAATTCGTGTATCTTTAAGCTTCCTCTTTGCAAATAGTTAAAGCTTATTATTATGAAAAAAGGTTGCCTGGTTTTTTTTACAATTTTATTTTTTTTCCTAAATGCATCAGCACAGTTGCAATTACCGGATATTATAAGCGACAGTATGGTATTGCAGCAGTCTGCCAAAGCGCCAATATGGGGCCGGGCCACTCCCGGGGCAAAGGTGGAAGTGAGCGGAAGCTGGTCGAAAAATTCGGCCGTACAAGCAGTTGCGGATAACAATGGTAAATGGATGGTGAAGATAGCAACACCAAAAGCCGGTGGCCCTTACGACGTTACTATAAAATCCGGCGAAACCATAACATTACATGGCATATTAACTGGTGAAGTATGGATTTGTTCCGGACAGTCAAATATGGAAATGCCTTTGGAAGGCTGGGGCGAAACCACGCCCATTCAAAATTCGGCACAGGAAATAGCAGACGCAAGGTATCCAACCATGCGTCTGTTTATAGCCGAGAAAAAAGTTGCCTCTGCTCCACAGCAAAATGTAACGGGCAAATGGTCAACCTGCTATCCGGCATCTGCTGCGCCATTCAGCGCAGTCGGTTATTTTTTCGGAAGGGAATTATTAAATCGTTTACACGTTCCCGTTGGCCTGATGGATGTAACCTGGGGCGGCACCATTGCAGAAGCATGGACAAGCGCTGCATCATTGAGGACCATGGGTGATTTTAATAAGGAACTGGACAAGCTATCTGCCCTGAAAACAAATGAAAAGGAATTAATGATAAAAGATGAGCAGGATGAAGCTGCCTGGAAAAAAGCAATGGCAGCCAATAATAACAGTTATGCAACATCCGCAGTGGACACAAGCTGGCATGCCATGAAACTGCCCACCGTTTGGGAAAATGCAGGCTACCCGGATTTGGACGGAATTGTATGGTTCAAAAGAACAATTGATATTCCTGCTTCATGGGTGGGGAAACAATTGCACCTTGACCTCGGGCCCATAGATGATTATGATGTAACATGGTTTAACGGGGTGGCAATTGACAGTACCGTAAAAGATAATTCCTGGGCCACAGACCGGCACTATACTATACCGGGAGATCTTGTAAAAGCGGGTGCAAATACCATTGCGGTGAAAGTAACCGATACGCAGGGCAATGGCGGAATTTATGGAAAGAAAGATCAATTGCGTGTATACCAGGCCGGTAGTACTGCCGGTGATGGTATTGATCTTTCGGGCGATTGGTTTTTCAAGATTGCCGCCATAAAGCCGCAGCCGGCATTCGGTAACAATCCCAACCAGCCTTCGGTATTATACAATGGAATGATTGCCCCGATAGTTCCCTTTGCCATTAAAGGTGCCATATGGTACCAGGGCGAAGCTAATGTAGGCAGGGCAAAACAGTATCAAACACTTTTCCCTTTGCTCATCAGCGATTGGCGCAGGCAATGGGATGAAGGAAAATTTCCTTTTTATTTTGTTCAGATAGCGCCGTTTAATTATGGCGGCGACAGCACTGCTGCTGCTGCTTTAAGAGATGCGCAGCGCAGGACAATTGACGCATCCGAAAATACGGGCATGGCTGTAACAATGGATATCGGCAATACTACCAACATTCATCCTGCGGATAAACAAGACGTGGGCAAGCGCTTGTCTTATTGGGCACTGGATAAAACTTATGGTGAAAAAAACATCGTCTATTCCGGACCGTTATATATAAGCATGAAAGTAAAAAACAATAAGATAATTGTTTCTTTTTCACATACAGAAAAGGGACTCACTTCAAAGGGCAAAGCGTTGCAGGACTTTGAAGTTTGCGGCAAGGATGGCATTTGGAAACCGGCGACAGCAAGCATTGACAGCAACAATGTAATTGTTGAAAGTTCTTCCGTGCCGGCACCTGTCGCAGTCAGGTATGCATGGTATTCTTATGCAGAAGGATCGCTGTTTAATGGTGAAGGTTTACCGGCATCTTCATTTTCATCAGCTTCTTTACATTAATTTCATTTTCGATAACACAGGCTCCGTTACGTTTGAGAACCAGGTTTTATTTCAGCGCAGTTATAGCAGATGCATCGCCGGGTTTCTGTCCTATTATTCTGTTCGCAATGATTTTACAGGGTTGGCAATTGCTGCTTTTATTGCCTGAAAGCTTACTGTGAGTAATGCTATATAGCCAAACCAAAAATATTTATGGTTGTGTAATATTTATTTTTCAGCAAATTGCGTCATGCGGTTTTGAAATAATTTTTAAAAATAAAAGCCCCTCTTGACCTCCCCGAAGGGAAGGAACTTTGAAGCCTGTAATTTATTTACAATTTTCATTTTATGTGAAGCCTGTAAAGTCCCTCCCCTTCGGAGGGGACTTAGGGAAGCCTTTTATTCCGTTCTCAAACTTTTCACCGGGTTTGCAACCGCTGCTTTTATTGCCTGGAAACTAATAGTTATAATCGTTATTGCGATTGCTGTTATTCCCGCAATAACAAACACCACCGGACTTATCATTATCCTGTAATCATATTGTTGCAACCAATCGTTCATATAATAAAAGGCAACCGGCGATGCAATTACACAACTTATTAATACCAATACAATAAAATCTTTTGAAAGCAATAACCAAACTTGCGATATAGAGGCGCCTAATACCTTTCGTATGCCGATTTCTTTAGTGCGTTGTTCTGCTACATACGCTGCCAAACCAAATAATCCAAGACATGAAATGAAGATGGCCAAAGCTGCAAATAAGCCTGCTAATTTTCCGATCAATACTTCGAGTTTAAACTTGGCGGCATAACTATCATCTGCGAATGTGTACGTATAAGGATATGCCGGATTATACTTATTAAAAATCGCTGTAAGTTTAGCAACAGCATCTTGTGTTTTTATAGACCGGGACAATCGGTACATGATTACATTCTGCGGATGCGGATTGTATAAAAAGATAGTTGGGTCAGCAGGTGCAAAAGGTGAAGCCATCAAAGCATTCTTTACAATGCCAATTATTCTTAGTTTGGTATCAACCCAGGTGATGATTTGGTTTAAGGGATTTTGCAAACGCAGCAACTTAACTGCTGCTTCGTTCAATATTACGTTTAATGTATCTGAAGGTGCTTTAAAATTTCTACCTTCTTTCATCGCCATTCCAAGCGTTCTAAAATAATCATCTGATATGGTTATCACGCCCATGTTTACAGACTCACCCGGTCGTTTGCCCTGCCAGTTATCTACGTCTCTGTGGTTGCCTCCGATTGTTACGCTATTTGATGCCGTCGTAACCATTTCTGCAATACCTTTCTCAATCAATTCATTTTTTAAAGCGGTGTAGTTATTGCCCAGGTCTGCGTTCATGTCTGTTATCATCAGCCTGTTTTTATCGTAGCCTGATGGTCTGTCTTTAGCATATTGTACCTGCTGATAAATGATATAAGTACAAATAATAAGTGCAATCGAACAACTGAATTGCAGCACCACTAAAATCTTTCGTGGCAATGCTGCAGTTTTACCGACATGAATTTTTCCCTTCAATACTTTAACGGGCTCAAAAGAAGAAAGATAAAAAGCCGGCCTGCTGCCTGCTAAAAGTCCTGTAATGAAAACACAGCAAAACGTAACCAACCAAAATGTATAATTTGTAAATGGAATTTTTATTGCATCGCCGGTAAGGGTATTGAAAGCCGGCAATGCCAGCAGAACAAAAATAAGCGATATGACAAATGCAAAGAAAGTAAGCAGAACAGATTCCGTAAGAAATTGGAATATCAAATGATTTCTTCCGGAGCCTATTGCCTTTCTTACTCCTACTTCTCTCGCTCTTTTTTCTGCCCTTGCAGTAATGAGATTAATAAAATTGATACAGGCTATTAATAAAACAAGGATGCCGATGATGGTAAATATGTGAACATATTCTATAAAACCCCCAACTGCTTTGCCATTTTCAAAGTCATTATACAGATGCCAGTTTTCAATAGGGTCGAGCATGATATTGGTTGCCATTGACATGAAATTATCCGTCTCAGTTTTTTCAAGGTTTCTAACCTTTGGTTCAACCTGTGCATAAGAAATACCGGGTCTTAATTTTACATATACTGCAAAATTCGTCCAGCCAAAACCTGCTGTGCGAGCCTCCTTCGTAAAACTATTAGTCGCTTCCAAATAACTGAATGGAACCAAATAACTGAATTGTAAGGTTGAGTTAGACGGAACTTCTTTTAAAACACCTGTCACCGTTAAATCATTTTTATTATCAAAACGAACTGTTTTATTTATCGGGTCTTCATTGCCAAATAGCGCCTTTGCGGTGCTTTGGGTTAGCACAATAGAATAAGGATTGCTCAATACACTCCTTGCATCACCCTCCAGCAAAGGGAATTGAAATATGGTAAGAAAATCTTTTGCAACCTGGTTTCCATTAACATAAAATTTCTTATCACCAACCATCAATCCATGCAGGCTGCCGCCATCCGTTTCAGCAACAGATTCTATTTCCGGAATTTGGTAGCGTAACACATCCGCTAACTTAAGTGAAGTGCCTCCATAAGTAGCCGTATCGCCATTGCCATAAAAATTGCGACGAACCTGGTACACTTGTTTGTAGTCCGGAAGAAATTTATCATAAGAATATTGGTAATAAACCCACAGCCCGATAATCAAGGCGACACACATACCTGTTGCCAAACCAAGAATATTTAATGCGCTGTATGCTTTGTTTTTTACCAGGCTGCGCCAAGCGGTTTTGAAATAATTTTTAAACATAAAGGTTATTTTAGCGTATAATCATTTACGTTACCTAGTAGTATTTATTCCGTTCTTAAACTTTTTACCGGATTGGCTATTGCTGCTTTTATTGCCTGGAAGCTTATTGTCGCCAATGCAATGAATACAGCCAGCAAGCCGGCGCAAATAAATACCCATGCGCTTATATTGATGCGATAGGCAAAATCGCTCAGCCAGTTATTCATTATATACCATGCTAACGGCGATGCGATAATAAATGCAATCAACACCAGCCTGATAAAATCTTTTGATAATAACAAAACAATGTTTGAAACTGATGCGCCCAATACTTTGCGTACACCAATTTCTTTGGTGCGCTGCGTAGTGGCGAATAATGATAAACCAAGCAAGCCCAAACATGCAATGAAAATGGCGAAGCCTGAAAATATTGCAAACACTTTTCCGAAGAGCTGATCATTTGCATATTGCTTATTGAATCTCTCATCCAAAAAATAATAGTCGAAATAATTTCCCGGAAAGAAAGATGCATACTTTGCTTTGACAGTATTAATGGTTGATGCAAGATCTTTTGTATCCACTTTTATGCATATCGGATTGTTGGTGCCATATCCCGGTAAAAATAAAGTCGGCTCAATTGGATAGCGTAATGATTTTTGATGAAAGTCATTCATCACTCCAACGACATCCCAATTTCTGCCGAACAAACTTATTGTCTTGCCGATAGCATCTTTATCAGATGTGAAGCCTAACTGTTTTACAGCATATTGATTCAAAATAATATTATGCAATTTGTTCCAATCAGGATTAAAATCTGTATTAATGAAATTCCTTCCTGCGAGTAATTTTATGCCAAACACATTTATAAAATCAGCATCTACACTTGTATTGCGCATAGACAATTTATTTTCTGTATTTACACCTGTTCTATGTACATCAAATGCTCTTGCCATTTCAACACCGGGTGTTCTGTCAATTACTGAAGCGCCTTTTATATGCGGCAATTGATCCAGTTCATTCTTAAATGAATTTTCTTTACTGATAAAACTTGAATCCCATCCTGTAAGTATGGGTGGTTTTACAACCAGTATTTGCGATAAATTCATTCCGAGATTTTGCTTATTTACAAAACTCATTTGCTGATACACAATCACTGAACCAATGAGGAGTATCATAGTAATTGCGAATTGACCAACCACCAACACTTTACGCAAAAAAATTCCTTTACCGGATGTTGTATATTTTCCTTTTAATACAAGAATGGGTTTAAATGACGAAAGCACAAATGCAGGATAAAAACCTGAAACAAAAATGCCCGCAACTATTAGAGCAATTAGTGCTGCGCTTATGTTGTAGCCATTTAATCCTTTTTCAAATAAATAAGATAAAGAGAGCTGATGCTGAACCAAACTATTAAAACCTGGCTGAACAAGTATTACAATTAAAACAGCAATTAAAAGTGCAATAAGATTAATTATGAAAGATTCTGTAAGAAATTGTTTAATGAGTTGTTGTTTGGTTGCACCAGCAACTTTTCTAACACCAACTTCTTTTGCACGCTCCATTGATTTTGCAGTAGAAAGATTGATATAATTTATCCATGCAAGGATGATAATCAGCAACGCAATAATTAATAAGCTCCAAACCACTGTGGCGCTTGCAGTGTTGCCAATTTCATATTCAAAATCTGAATACAAATGTGCTTTCGACAGTGGTTGTAAATAAAATTTTTCTATACTCCCTGAAACTTTATTTCCCTGGAAATGTCTTTGACTGAATGCTTCAAACTTTGCCTGCAGCAGTTTGTAATTTGTGCCATGCCGCAGTTGAATATAATGCCAAAAGTCAGAATCGGTAAAATCATAGTCGGCTTGTTTCCATCCGCTATTGCCGCCACTGTATAAACTGTTGTAAGAAGCAAGCAAATCAAAACTAAGATGCGAATTTTCAGGAATGTCTTTCATGATCGCTGTTATCTTGTAAGGCAACGAATCACGCGAGATCACAATTGTTTTTCCAATCAAAGGCTCAAAATCATTTCCTTTAATACCAAATATTTTTCTTGCAAGTTTTTCGGTGAGAATAACACAATCCGGATTTTGCAATCCGCTTACTTTGTCTCCTGCAATAATAGGATAGGAGAAGATTGAAAGAAATGAATTATCAACTGCCAGCAATTGTAAATCGCCGATCTTTTTATCTCCATACGTAATTATTTCCTGGCTAAATGGTTCAATCCTTGTATGATTGATCACTTCGGGAAAATCATCCTGCATTGCTTTGCCAATGGCGGAATAGGTAATCGTTCCATGTTGCGCAAGCTTACCGTTTTGATAACGGTCATTCACTACCCGATAAATATCGCTTGCATTTTTATTAAACTGATCGAAGCTTAATTGAAAACTTACATACTGCAAAATCAACAAACATGCAGCCATTCCAATGGATAGACCTGCAATATTGATGAAAGAAAAAACTTTATTCTTCATTAAATTGCGCCATGCGGTTTTAAAATAGTTTTTGAACATGTTTTTAATTTTATCGTGTAACTATTTACGTTATTAATATAATCTATTCTGTTCTCAAACTCTTTACAGGGTTTGCCACCGCTGCTTTTATAGCCTGGAAACTTACTGTTAGTAAGCCTACCATTATCGCAACTAATCCCGCCGCAGCAAATATCCACCACGTAATTTGGGTACGATATACAAAATCCTGCAGCCATTGATGCACCAGGTAATAAGCAATTGGAGATGCAATAACAATGGCTATCATTATTAATGATATAAAATCTTTACTTAACATAGCCGTAATATTTGCAACGCTTGCTCCCAGCACTTTTCGTATACCGATCTCTTTCGTTCTTTTTTGAGCCGTGAACATTCCAAGACCAAACAATCCCATACAAGAAATAAAAATGGTAATGCTCATAGCAACATTTACAAGCCATGCTGTTTTTTCTTCCTGTCCGTACAAACGGGTTATCGATTCATCGAGGAAGCTAAAATCAAAAGGTGTTTCGGGATATATTTTTTTCCATTTTGTTTCAATTTCGGATAAGACTGATTTCACATCACTTGTACTTTTTTCTGATGTCGCAAGTTTAATGGCTATGCTCTTATCCCACTCAGGACTGTTCACAATAACTGCAGGTTGAATGGCCTCGTGAAAAGAGCCTTCGTGAAAATCTGCGATTACGCCAACAATCGGGTAAGCCTTCTCGTCAGGTCCCATTGCATACAGAAGTTTACCTACAGCTTCCTGTGGATTTTTAAAGCCCAGTTGTTTTGTCATAGCTTCATTTATCACCAATTCTTCAAGGCTGTCGCTGTGCACCATATTCCTCCCGGCTATCAACTTCATCCGGTAAAAAGGAATGTACTCGTCATTACCAATTTCCATCAGTGGCTGTGTTGTTATTTCCTCTTTTCCCTTATACTTAAAAGTATTCGTCATTTGAGCAAACCCCATCGGGGCATGATTTTGCAGCAACACTTTGTCCACACCTTTTACCTGTTTTATTTCCTGGGCAAGCACTTTGAGTTTTCCATCTTTATCGTTCCAGTTGGTAAGCGTAATAATATTGTCTGTATTAAAACCCTTATCCGCATTGTTCATGAATCCTATCTGTTTACCTATAACCAATGCCCCTATGATAAAAATGAGGGAAATAGTAAATTGAAAAACGATCAGCGCTTTGCGCAAATTCAGTTTTTCAGTTCCTTTTTGCAGAGTTGTTCCCTTTAAGCTCAATACAGGAAGATAAGATGCTAACACTTTTGCGGGATAAAAACCCGCAAGTAGCGTTGTAGCGATTGTTACCGCAATTAAAAAAATTATCATGGATGAACTAAAAAGGTCAACCGTTAGCCTCTCCGGTATGTAGTCCTTAAAAACATGAAGCATAGGTTTTACCAATAACAAAGAAACAATTACAGCAAGCAGCGTTAGCAAAAACGTTTCAGTAAGAAATTGGAATACGATATTTCTTTTCCTGCTACCCAAAACTTTTCTTACGCCGATCTCCTTTGCCCGCTGAATAGATTGTGCAGTCGACAGGTTGATAAAATTAACCGCAGCGATTATCAATATAAATAAAGCAACGCCCATCAGCGCATATAAGGCCGGTAAATAGGCTTTCCGAAAATTATCGCCGTCATCACCACGATGAAAATCGCTGGTGAAATGAATATCGTTTAAAGGCTGCAGGTACATCCTTAGTTTCGATCCATCCGGGGGAAGCTTTACGTGGGTTTTGATAAAGGCAGCAAATCTTTCGTCAATTTGACCAGGCGTTATATGCGGGGCGAGCTTTACAAAAGCCATTGACCGATGGGGGCTTAAACTATTCCAGTCTTCCGTCGGGATGCGATTTTTTAAAAAGCTATGGGTGGCAGTGCTGATAGAAATAAAATCAGTATAACTGAAATCGGTATTTCCAGTCCAGTCTTTTACAACTCCGGCTACGCTTACCCGTAAGGAGTCGTCATAAATTACGCTTTTTCCAATCATGCTGTTAAGCGGAATATTACCAAAATATTGACGTGCCCTGTTTTCGGTAAGTACTACCTTAAAAGGTTCATTCAACACTTGTGCATTTCCTGCCAGCCATTTATATTTGAATATGTCGAAATATTGCGGCCATGTAATCACATTGGAAGCCACATAAGAGCCCTCAATTCTGCTATTGATTTTTTTTCCAGGTTGATTTGCCTCGGGGATAGTTACATCGGCGCCTAAGGAATAGATGCCCGACTTAGTCTCAAATCCCGGGATTTGATTTTGAAAACCAGCAACGTCGTCAATCGGGCTGTTAATAAAGTTTTTTTGCCCGGAGCTGTTTTGCATCTCACCAACAATCCTGTAGATACGATCTCCACCAGGATGAAATTTGTCGAAACTGAAATCATAGCTTGTAATCAAAAAGATCACGATGCAAGAGCATATTCCCAACGCAAGCCCAAGAATGTTAATGACTGCGTAAATTTTATTGTGGGAAATATTTCTCCAGGCAATTTTGAAATAGTTTTCTAGCATAACTTTTTATTTTAAGTTAACAGCCATTAGCTAACTGCCTTTAGCGAATTTGTTATTCTGTCCTCAAACTTTTCACAGGATTTGCTATTGCCGCTTTTACTGATTGAAAGCTTACTGTAATCAAAGTAATCGTCAAGGCACCTAAACCGGCAACCACAAACACCCACCATTCAATATCAATACGGTAGGCAAAACTTTGCAGCCATTTGTTCATGACCCACCAGGCCACCGGAAAAGCGATGAGTAAAGAGATGGCAACAAGTTGTAGAAAATCTTTTGAAAGCAAGGCAACAATCCCGGCTTCGCTGGCGCCTAATACTTTTCTTACACCAATTTCCTTGATGCGTTGTTGTATGGCGAATGTGGCCAGTCCAAACAAGCCAAGGCAGGAAATAACGATGGACAAGATTGAAAATATATTGAACATACTTTCCATTCTTTGCTCTGTAACATATAATTTAGACAAATCATCATTCACAAATCCATACGAAAAAGGATAGTCACCGTACACATGGTGAAAACTTTTTTGCAGTGTGCTGATCACTTTTTTAATATTGGCCGGCGTTGTTCTCATTACGACATAGCCCCCTCCGAAATTAGTTTTCATTACCAATGGTTCAATTGGCTGCTGCACAGGTTTAAAATTGAAATCTTTCACCACGCCAATGATCGGTGCTTCTTTATCTTCTAACGATATCGAAATCACTTTGCCAATGGCATTGTGCAGATTTAATCCCATTACTTTCAGCGCTGTTTCGTTTACCACATAGCCGGTATCGTTAGCTCCAAAATCTTTTGAAAAAAAACGGCCGGCTGCCATCTGCATGCCAAACGTTTTGACAAAGTTTTCGTCTACCCTTAGCCGGTCTGCCATTACCTGTGTTCCCGGCTTCATACCCCGCCAGGTAAGGAGAGAGGAAGATGTAAGATTCGTGGGCAATTCATCAGTAAAGGTGTAATTGACGATCCCGGGATATTGTGCAAGCGTTGCTTTCATCGCATCTTTATTATTCTTCAAGTCACCCACTTCAGGCATCTTCATGTACAAAAGATTTTCTTTGTCAAAACCGATGTCCCTGTTTTGTATATAGTGAAGCTGGCTGTAAACAACAATGGTACTTATGATCAATATAACAGAAATGGCAAACTGCAGCATTACTAAACCATTGCGCAAATAGGATTTTTGGCTCCTTAATATTTTGGCTCCTTTTAGTGCTTTCACAGGATTGAACGACGATAAAAAGAATGCAGGATAACTACCCGAAAGAAGCCCTGTTACAATTGCAATACCAGAAAGGCTGAATAACATTTTTGTATCGAGAGGATTGAATGAAATTGTCTTGCCTGTGACCTGGTTGAATAACGGCAACATTAAATACACGATTGCTATCGAAAATAACAATGAGATAAAAGAAACCAGGAATGATTCACTGATGAATTGCACAATCAGTTGCGACCTTAACGCACCAACAGTCTTTTTCAATCCTATTTCTTTTGCCCGCTTCCCTGAAATAGCCGTAGCAAGATTCATGAAGTTGATGCATGCTATTACAATAATAAATATTGCTACCAAGGCAAATATATTTACGTACTGGCTGTTACCTTGCCCGGGTACATCCAACAAATAATCTGAATGCAGGTGAATGTCTGTTAATGGCTGTACGATAATTGATGCCTCTATGTCTTTATTATTTTTCTTTAAAATATCGTTAACCTGTTTTTGAACGCCTGCTATGGCAGTTGAAGAGACAGCAACATTATCTTTCAGTTGAAAATAAACGTAAGCGTCAAAGTTATTCCAGGAGGCTGCAGGACTTTTGTCATATAATTCTATTGGTAAAAGAACATCGAATTGCAGGTGAGAATTTGCCGGAATATTTTTCAGAATACCTGCTACTGTAAGGTTTGTTCCTTTAATATCATTATCGATATAAATTGTTTTGCCTATTGCATCGTCTGCATTGCCGAAATATTTAATGGCGGTTGCTTCGGTGATAGCTGCGCTGTTGGGTGAAGAAAGAACCGTATTTATATTTCCTTTCAACAGAGGATAATTAAATATGTGTAAGAAATTGCTATCGGCATAAAACATTCTTCTCTCATCAAATTTTTTTGTGCCTGCAGTGATCATTTTTTGTACCGCAACAATCTTCGTGGCATTTTCTACTGAGGGCATTTCTGTTTTAATTGCATAAGCGAGCGGTGGAGGAACGACTGCTGCTTTCATACCTGCTGCTTCTCCCGTGACCCTGTAAATCCGTTTTGCATTGGCATTGAACTTATCAAAACTTAATTCATTCTGCACCCACAAAAAGATGAGAATGCTGCAAGCCATTCCTGACGCGAGCCCTAAAATATTAAGCCCTGAGAATAACTTGTGTCTCAGAAGATTTCTCCATGCTGTTTTGAAATAATTTTTGAACATCGTAGTTTAAATATTTGGCAGGATATAGGCAGGATTACCCGGTAAATATTTTCAAGCACCATACCAATGATCTATCTCGTTGATAATTAAAAGACAATGAAAGTAATTCCAGGCTCAGACTGTTCGTAATCGAACAGTTGTTTAAAGAAAGTGAACAGTTGGGCATTTAGGGAGACGAGTAAACCTGCTTGTGACTGGAAGTACCTGTGGTGGCGATTAAGAATTTTGATGAAGAGACTGTATTTAATATTATTGGAAATACTTACCATGATAGTGTTGCTTCAGTAAATTATCCGCGACCTTCAATCCTAATGATAAAATAGTTCAACTCTATGATGAAAAGATTGCACTGTATGAAAGGATGTTGAAGGATAAAAGTGATATGATTGAAAAGCTAGAAGAATTGTTGTTGAAGGGGAAATCTTGAGAGTTATTGGTGACGTTGGCTTATAAAGTTTGGGCACAAATGTAGACAGTGTACTTTATTCCTATAACTCAGATAAATGTTTACGATAACTCTCTATTACAAGTTCATTAAGCTTTGCAAATTTTTCGAGTCCTTTAATTCTATTCTTAAGTCTTTCGATTTGATATTTTTTTTGAACATCTGCTTCCTTGTAGTTTGTTGAGTCTATTAAACCGTTATCCAAAAGTATTCGAATCACCTTTACATCACTACTATCATCGAGATTTACCGAATTTTTAAGTAATTCTTCTATTTTTTCATTTTTAGCTTTTGATGCACCCTGACGTAACAAGGAATCTATCATAATTCTTGCGGTCTTATCAATTTGCAAAATCATTTTAATATAGTCATCTATATCCTTAGACTCAGCGTCTGTTTTTTCCTCTTCTAATATCTCAGGTTCTGAAAATCTATAAAAAAAAGGTTCTCGCCTGTCGGGATTTATTCGTTCCAAGACTTTTAAGATTGGTTCGAATTTCTCTAACGGTCTATGCCCAGAGGGTAACTGCCATCTGTGTTTCCAAAGTTTTAAGATAGTTTCGAAGCATTCATTTTCGGGCTCATTTTTACCCTTTCCAGAGGGCGATTGTTCTGCCTGTACTATTTTTTCGGCAATATAATGAGCCATCCATTTTGAAAAGGTATCGACGCTTGAATCAAGCCCAAGTTCGTTTACGAATTGCTTACCCAAGTTGATAACTTGCGTTTGTAGTTCTAAGTTTTCCATCTGCTGATAATAAAAATATTTTATGATGAGGATCGGAATATTCTCTTTTATTTTCGCTGTATCTATAACTTATATCTCTTTTAATACCTACTTCAAGTATTAAATCGCAACCGAGTGTTGAGCAGAGATATTTTAGAAATGACAGTTTAGCTCTCAACCGTATTCCTGATTGGTCTGGCTCTTCATCTCTTCTTTCTCTGTGGCTGCTCCATGTTTCGCATGTCAAAACATTTTCGGAGGAATGAATGTATTGCCAGACTTTACCGGCTGGGTCAACTTTTAGTCCTAAATTGTCAATTATTGTGGAACCTAATGAATAAGGTGGATAGTCAATTTCATCTGCATAGGGATCAAATTCGTCAAGCCCTTTTGCATTGTGACGCTCATTGATCCAGCCCTTTAATTGAAATATTCCGGACTCAATCTCCATTCTCTCCTCGTGATAGTAAGGCAATTTGTAGTCATGAGAATTACTGCACGTCCCCAGTGCCCCTAAAAGAGCACCCGAGGTTTTGGTTGATACCAGAGCTGTTGAAATGTAGAATTTCTCTGTTCGCTCATTATCTTTTTCATGCCAATCACCTTCTACATTGATCCATAGTTCGTCGCCCTCTTTTATTTGTAGACAATTCAAAAAGTCTTCGTCAATGATATCAGTTTGCCAGGAGTTTTTTTTCTCTCCTGAAATCCATGAAGGTCTAATTAAAGGCAATGCATCCCTACAATCTGCCAACCATTTACCATCATGCCGTGTTAGTAGGTGTCTGGATAACCAATCTGACCATGGATCATCTTCTGACCACTCTCTTGTTTTTACAACTGGCATTTTTTCAATAAGCCTTGCTGCCACAACATGCATAGCATGATATGATAAGTAAAAATCCATATTATCGTCTCGTGGATAGCTGCCATGGGAATGCGATGTTTGCCAGTTACGAGATGAACGATTCCAAAGAACAACCCTTGGATCCCTGTTGTAACCATTTTTATCACCCATGCGCCATTCGTTAACAATCACATTGGCTGCTAAATCTTCAACTTGCTTACTTGAAATTCCAAAGACGTCCCCAAGGGGTTTATACCAATAATTGTCAAAATCCCATCCAAAATGAAAATCGAGATTTTTTGATATCTTCCCTTCTTTATGCCAATAACTTTCCGTAGAGTAATCATATTTTTTCTTCTTAATTGGCATGCTGCTTTTTCCAATTTTTTTAATAGATGCTAAGACGCTTTTTTGATATGTGCCGGGGAAAACTTTCTCAATGTTTGAAAGGATTTCTGCAGCAAATTTTTGGATGAGAACATGCTTTTCAGACAATGCGTAGTTTAAAAGCGAATCACGATAATTATAAAGTAACGCTTGGTTTTCAAAAGACAGCCTGGCGAAGGCTATCAAAAGATATTGTTTCGCATGAAGGTTGTAGAATGGAAAGCTATTGCTGCCAAATGCATCTACTTTATTATGGTTTAACCAGCTTACCAAGGCATCTATGATATTTGCGTAATTAAATTCTGCTAGTTTGCTTATAGAGTGAGCGGCATTCCATCTGACTTCTGATCGAGGAGACCCCAAAGCCGACCAAATAAATCCGGCAATGCTTTTATTGACATCGTTCGTAACAAACAACCATTCATTCCAAGGGCCATCACCGAATTCATCGTTGATATGTAACTCAAATCGCGATAATGAATAATCTACCAAATCAACAGCATCATGGTTTTTAATGGATGAGGCAGCTAAACTTACAAAGCCAAAAAACATGCTCGCATCAGCGAACTCATCACCATTTTCTAAGCCAGCGAGTATTCCTGATACAAGCTTTTCAGTTAAAGCTTTATCAAGATTTAGTTCTTTAACGAAAGAACTAAATGAGTATTCGCTTGTCAAGTCATGTGAAAATCGCTCACCAAACCGATAAACAATATTTGGCAACTTAGCTTGGTAGCTTACCTTATTTCTAAAAGCCTGAGAGAGAAAAGATAACACCTCCTGTACATCGTAATGGTTAAGATCATTTGTAAGAAAAATAACATTAATGACATCCCCAAGTGAATTTTCTTTAATTCTAATTACAGCTTCCTTTAATAAAGTTCTAATATTCCAATGAAAATCCACTTTGTTTTCATTCGACTTAAATCTTTTTATAACTGAGGTAAAATCTTTAAGTGTAGATACATCTAAGTTGTCGAAAATATGATTCCATTTTGGGTCAGGGACCGGATCGGTTAAATTAGTATTTGTAGGTCTACTGCTATCTTTGGGAACTTCAGCTTTCGTATCTATTTTATAAAAAGCAGTTATAGAATTTAGCTCACTATTTTGAAGATTATGTCTATTCGCGACTTCCTTTAGCTTATCCCAATAAACCTTACTTGTACCTTCTGTTTGAAGCAAATGAACAGCATCTTCTAATATATTTAGTTTAATACTAGATGATGGCTCGTTTTCCAAGCATAGTGATAAGAATTCATTTAATTGGTGATTGGAAAAGAAGCGAGTTAATGACCAGCCCACATTGGATGGAATCACTTTAGAACCAACCAACTCATTCAATAAAGTTTGAAATTGATATTCAAAATCTCCCACATCTCTATCCCGCCATCTACTTAACGCTGAAATTCCTATTCCCGGAGACATTCTGGTACATACAAGAATTGCTTCGCTCCTGCTCCAGTGTTTTTCTCGTGATACAGTTTCCCCTACCAATTCAGCACATCGTATAAAGCGATATGCCAATTCATCTAAAACCTTTTGCTTTTCGCAAGTTCGTTTAGCTAATGAAACTATTGCCTCCCATCTCTGAACTAGTTCATCTCCAAACTTAGAAGCGATTTTAATAGCTTCATCAAAATAAACACTTGCATCATCATGAGAAGTGATCAAAACAGCACGTGACAAAGCAATATATCTATTTGCAATTTCGTCCGGACCATCGTCTTGGTTGCTTTTCATCAATTCACGGGTGGTAATCTCTAACGGTTGCCTTATGTTTATGAGGTGATTAGACCTATATGCCGAACGGAGCATATCTAACCTATCCGCTAACCGAAAGGTATTGTCTCGTTCCAAAAACCTTTGACTGAACTCAGACGTTTCTTCTTTACTACCTTGCTGGTATAACACC
The DNA here is from genome assembly GCA_963819925.1 of uncultured Chitinophagaceae bacterium. Taxonomy (GTDB): domain Bacteria; phylum Bacteroidota; class Bacteroidia; order Chitinophagales; family Chitinophagaceae; genus Ginsengibacter. The sequence goes on from CAWFYG010000002.1 coordinate 98,485, forward strand.
AATATAGTCGCACAGACCTGAGCAATCTCGTTAGGAAGGGTATCATAACTTCGGTATCTATTGGTTATTGCCTTTTTGGAAGATTCATAAACGGAATCAGCAGCTTCAAGAAGTTTTATTTCTTTATCGAATAATACTTGGGCACGTAGTAAGTACCATGGAAACAAGCCGCTAATCACCTCCGAGAATTCTTGAAATTCATTATCCAGCTCATAATTCTTTTTCTTGTTAGTAAACTCGTGTGGGGAAATAGCTTCGATATCTACTTCTAATTCTCCCGATAGCAATGTTCTTATGGCAAGAACTCTAAGAAAAATAGTCCGTTCATATTCAAAATGAGAATCATAAACCATTCGAGTAGCCCTAACGGGCATGTATTGATCTAAAACTTGTAAAATGCTTTTCGATGGTAAATTACGATGCACACATGCTTCTAAAAAATAGATTATAGCTGGTGTTATACGGTCATGAAGAAATCGATCCGGCTTTTTAATTCTGCTTTTTCCTGAACATAGCAACTTTAGACATATTTTTAATTTATCTGCCTCGGGGCATTTTCCCACTCCCATCAGTTCGCTGACTACCCAACCAAATGATACGGTTTAGGGCGAAAGTTCAGTATTAATTCGTTTATCTCTTCAAATCTTCCAACATCTATCAGCTTTCTTGTTAAATCTTGAACTACCAGAAAAACAAATTCTTGGGGTTGGTACGCCAAAAGAAAATTGGCACAACTTTTTGCTCCCCGGATATTTAAAATTGCATATGCAAATTCCAAAAAATCATTGTGCTGAACCGTATCTTGATCGTAGGTGTCTTCTTTTTTTTTCGCTCTTCAAAATAAATGTGTAACCAGTTGATAGCGGCCCTAAGATAACCTCTTGCTTCCCCTTGATAATCTGCTATCGACGAAAGCAAAGACGCAGAATAGACATTCTCAGAGCCATCCCAACTACTGCTGAGCACTCTTTTAAACGCAATCTCCTGAACTTTCTCTTTACTTTGAAGTATAGCTAGTAAGTCAATATTGGATCTGAAAAGATCTACTTGCCTTTGATTTCCTGCAACTTCTTCACCAGCTCTCATCGCTAGCTTAATAGCACCTTTATAGTTTTTGAGTTTAAGTGCTGCCTTAAAAGCAAATTGTAAACGATATACCCGGATATTGCGGGCATCTATGGGATTGTCTTCCGGTAAATAACTGTCTGAAAGTGCAATAGTAATTAATTTGTCATATTGCCCGGCTTGCAGATACAATTGAGGCAAGACTTCTGCAACATAAGACAACTGATGGGCGAGAGGTTCCAAAGCTGTTATATATTCTTCGTAATTTTCTTTGGTAGCCAGAAAAGTATTTCTAAACCAGGTTTCAGCTGGCTCATCTCTGAATTGTATAGATGTATCAGACAGCCATAAGGAACGACCAATGTCAGAAACAAAGCTTCTTATGTGTTCAATACTCACGTTGGCTACTTTTGATAAAACGTCGATGGGAATATGGGGTGGTAAACTGGCTATACCCAGGCATATTGAATTAACTTGAGGATGGTGTTCCTGAGGAATCAGGTCCTTTATCTTTGATACCGCAGTATTCAATTGCAACTCAATTTGCTTTTCAACCGTAGTTCCTGAAGGTCCCAAAGAGCTTAGGAGTTCATTAATTGAGTCATATTTTACATCCAAAGCATTTGCCTGCACCCGAGGATTTCCCGATGTTAACCGGTAGAATTCGATTCCGTCTTGCTCATTAGCTTTAGGAAACCATTTTCTTAAATTTTCTATAGTTTCTTCTTTTGAAAATGGTTCTAATTCCAGTTGCTTAATAAAGCTTGGAGGTTGCAATAGGTGGATTCGCTGAGTTCTACATAAAAGGACCAGCCTACATCCATCTGGCATTTTCTCGCGAAGGAGTCCGTGAGCAAAACAAGTTTGGTTATACTCTTTCGCAGCCATCTCAGCGTTGTCTGCCGCATCAACTAAGATGTACAGTTTAGCTGATCCAATTACTTTTTTTAGAGATCCACCAGCAATTTCAAGTTCATTCAGAAACTTTCTAACCAAATCTTTATCTGATGAAAAGTCGATTGGTAGGAACGGGTTGCAAAGTCCCTTTGAAGCTAGCTCGTTTATAATTTGGACCAGCGCATCTTGAGAGGTATGTCTTATTTCACTTGGATTTCGATAGCTTCCAGCGCCAAAGCAATCGTAAGTAATAGCCAAAGATCCCTCTGGTAAAGAATCTATTAATTGACGACAAAAGACAGACTTACCAACACCTCCGGCAGCATGTACAATGACTGGATGCAATGAGTTATCGATTTTATTCTTTAGTGTAACGTATATTTTGCGGCCAATTAAATTTTCAACTTGGCCCCACACCGCAGGCGCGGGATACAGTTGTCGTTCTGACGTAATATGAAAGCGCTTTAAAACTTCCTCTCGATTAATACGGCCATCCGAATGTGGTAAAACTTTATCTTTAACAAGGGATTCAAGACTATCTAATTGCGCATGATCAACTGCGCCTGCTTTTAATTGTGCTAACTCGCTTCTAAGTTCATCCTGTTGAATGTTGTAATTTCCTTCACTATCTTCTAAATCTATAATACTGCAGAAAGACACCAGATTCGTCGATTTCAAGCCTGTATATTTCTCGATAGTTTTTTGGAACACTTTGTTTGTCATTCCCTTTTTCACAATAGCTGACAAACTTGCTTTTACTGAAGATGCAACTTTTCTGTTTGTGATAACAGTGAAGGAAATGGCAGTCAGTCCAGAATCGTTTTCTTTCTTGTGTTGAAGATACCTTGCAGCAAAACCTTTAAATGTGTCTTTTAAGTCACTTAGTGTAAAAGGCCTATCCTGCTGTACAGTTGTATGCTTCAGTTGATAATAATCTATTTTTTTCTTTCCATTATCAGAAATACTGTATTCCGAAACGTCTATTACATATTCTCCGGCCTTTTCTGGTTCGGGTGATCCTTCAATGTATATTTCCGTTATAGAAGAATTGGGATATATCAGTCTTAAGCAGCGTCTGGCAGCCCACCTATAATGAAAAACATCTCCGGCTCTTGAATATGCTACTGACTTATTTGTCGTTTCCAACTTTAATTGGTTTTTAATACAGAGGGTGTTTTTTAAACAATAAACACGGAGGAAGGAATTTCTGTTAGAATTATAAATCTACACATTATCACTTAAAATGAAATAAATAATTCACCTGCAACAACTTAAAACACATATTAACAAAGCAACATCGCAGTTACCATTAAACTATTTGCAATAATTTTTTACTTTCTTCCGTTATTTCCTGCAGGTATCGTTGTTTGAAAGCTGTATGATAGCCCTTCGGTACTTCTTCGGTAGCTGTTCGGTCGCATTGATCGAACGGGTTATAAGCATGTCCTGTATGGCCTGTGCAAAAGATTACAAAGAGGGAGGAGCCAATGAAGGCAGAAATAACAGCCAGGGCTACCCGAACAATAGAAAAAGACAAATTCATTTCATTTTAAAAATAAAAATACATGGCAACAATTCCTAACGGTATTTTGGGCGGTATACAAGGCCGGGTAGGTACTGTAACCGGCTATAACAGGTATGGCATAGACGTAATTCGCGTGGCAAAAAACAGTGGCGTGGTAAAACCTACTGCCAAACGTATTGCCCAACGCAGTAAGATTACCGTATGCAATGTATTTGCGAAAGCATTTGCTGGCAAGGGCTTTTTTACAAAAACATTCCCGGCGTTTGGGCATACCGGATCGGGCTATAACCGTGCAGTAAGTGCGCTCATGAGCCTGGCTCTGGTACCTTCTCAAGATGGTGTAACCATCAGCTACCCGCTGGTATTGATATCCAAAGGTAACCTGCCTCCTGCCATAAATGCTGTGTCTGCAGCAAACGATGCGGGTAACATACAATTCACCTGGGCGGATAATACGGGTACGGGTACCTCCAAAAAAAATGACAAGGCCATATTGGTTGCTTACTTTCCCGCAACGAACGAAGTAGTGTATAGTTTTGGCGCAGGAACAAGAGCATCAGGCAATGCTGTTCTTGAAACCATTGCCTGGAAAGGACAGGCAGCCGAAACATGGATGGGCTATTTAAGCGATGATGAAAAAGATGCCGCCTGCAGCGTATACACCGGCCACGTTATATTGTAACTATCGGTTAAATGATCACTATCGGCGGAGAAACAAATTAAGAACGACGCACTTTGTTATTCAAATTTCAGAACTGTGAGCAAAGCGGGTAAATGATCATTCAATAATCTTATACGTCGCTCTCAAAGGCTCGGTCTCTCCACCATAACTCACTCTGCTCTTAAACCTGCCTGCCGGCCCTTGCCGAGTGGACACAAGTGCTATGACGCTAATCTCTGAAAATTTGAGTGTGTAAAACTTATTGCCGCGCCACTTCAAGGCGTGGATTGTGATAAGGGTTCATATTGGCTTTAGCCAAAAAATATAAACCTTGGGCTAAAGCCCATTATGTCTATACCTTTATCCCTGCTCTAAAGAGCAGGGCAATAAAAATAAAAGATGTGTCCACTCAGTAGCCACCGGCAGGCAGGCTCTTCACTTGTTTATCTATTCAGTACGTAACGATTTCACAGGATTTGCAATTGCTGCCTTGATTGCCTGGAAGCTTATGGTAGCAAACGCAATAAGCATAGCAATCAAAACAGCAACTACGAATATCCACCAGCTTATATCAATTCTATATGCATAATCCTGCAACCATTTATGAACGCTGAACCATGCAAGGGGCAGCGCAATAAGAGCAGCAATTAATACATATTTCAAAAAATCTTTCGAGAGCATCAGTACGAGGTTTTGTAAAGACGCTCCCATTACTTTCCTGATGCCTACTTCTTTTGTTCTTCGCTCGGCCGCATAAGATGCCAGCCCGAATAAACCCAAACAGGAAATGATGATAGCCAGTATCGCCAGTGTTCCCACAATGGTGCTTATTTGCGAGTCAGAGCGATAGAGCTCATTAAAATGGTCGTCGAGAAACTGGTAATCGAGCGGTGTATCAGCACAATCTTTTTTCCATACCGATTCTATAAATGCGATAGCAGCTTTTTGCTTGTCGCCATTTATTTTAACAGACATATCACCGTACCCCCACTCCTTCTGGTTGAACATGAACATCGTCTCAATCTTATTATGCAAAGAATTAAAATTGAAATCTCTTGCTATGCCCACGATGCGCCCCAGCGAGTCAAAGCCAAATTGCTTATCCAAAAGTGACGTTATACCCGCTTTCGATGAATCTTCTTTTAATAATTCTTTTGCCAGCGTTTCATTAATAATGTATTCCTTTCCATTAGCAGATGCTTCCGACGAAAAATTCTTTCCTGCCACCAATGGTATTTTATAAAGATTGAGATAATCCGGATCAACAATCAAACGGGTAGAGCTAAGTTGTCGAAGAGGACCGTCGCCTTTAAATTGTATCCCTGATTGATCAAGGTGGCTGCCCAGTATATCCTGCGAAGCAGTAACACCTTTTACCAAAGTGTTCTGCAGCAAATCTTTTTTCAGAATATCATACTTACGCGAAGTACCATTCTGCAATTTTACATTCACAACCTGTTCGTGATCAAAACCGGTGGGCCGGTTCTTCATATAATATAATTGCTTTATAGCAAACGTAGTAGCAATCATGAGAAAAATGGCGCAGGCAAATTGCCCGACAACCAACACATTTCGTAACATACTTTTGTTTCTGCCGGTTTGAATGGAACCTTTCAACACTTTTACCGGCCGGAATGACGACAAATAAATAGCAGGATATATGCCCGTTATAATCCCAAGAAATACAGCGCCAAGTATGAGAGAAATTAAAAGTTTCCAGTTGGTAAATAATGGAAATGTGAGTTCACGTTGACTTAAATTATTTACCGCGGGTAAAAAAATAACTACGAGTATAAGAGCAATTGCCATCGCGATAAATGATAGAACAATTGATTCACTAATAAACTGTAACGCTAATTGCCACCGAAATGCGCCAACTGATTTTCTTACGCCTACTTCCCTTGCCCTCTCAGCAGAGCGTGCTGTAGACAGGTTCATAAAATTGATGCAGGCTATAAGTAAAACTATCAAAGCTATAATAAAGAAAAGGTTGGTATAACTCTCATCGAATTGCTGGTAGTTAAATCTGTCAAGCCCAATATCCGTTGCACCTCCATGCACTTTTTTCAGAGGCAGCAGGAATAATTCATAGCGCTTCCAGTTGTCATCTGACATGTGTCTTTTGAGATAATCGGGGAACTTTTTTTCCAGCGATGCGATATTGGTACCGGGAGCAAGTTCCAGGTAGGTATTCAGCCAGTTGCCACCCCAGTTATTCATCCAGTCAGGACTTTCAATTGTACTGAAAGGTATGAGAGCATCGAACTGAATTTGAGAATTTTGAGGAACATTATCGAGTACGCCGGTTACCAGGAGTGTTGTTGTATCATGGTCATAATTCACCAGCACTTTACCGACGGGATCTTCTTTGCCGAAAAACATTTCTGCAGTTGACTTCGTCAATACAATACTGTTCTTTTTTTGCAAAACGGATTTCCTGTCGCCACCAAGCAGTTTAAAATCGAACATATTAAGGAAGGTGGAATCAACAAAACATATTCTTTTAATAAAGACTTTTTTATCTCCACGGTATAAGGGCGTATTGTTAGATGCGCTGATCCGGGTGTAATTGATTATTTGAGGAAAGTCCGCTTTGAGTGTTGGCGCCATGGGAAACATGCTCAAAGCCACTTTTTGAGCGGCCACCATACCCTCAAACTTTTGTACTTCATTCAACCGGTAAATATTTTTCTTATTAAAATTGTCAAAACTTCTTTCGTAAGAAACAAAACGCAGGATGATGATGCAGGCTGCAATGCCAACAGCAAGTCCCGTTATATTGATGGTAGAATAGATTTTATTCTTCCAAAGATTTCTCCATGCGGTTTTGAAATAATTTTTAAACATGTTATAAATTTTAGCGTTTAATCGTTCACGTTACGAATACAATCATTCCGTTCTCAAACTCTTCACCGGGTTCATAAGCGCTGCTTTGATGGCTTTAAAACTTACAGTTATTAATGCAATCAATAAAGCAACAAGACCTGCTGCAACAAACATCCACCATTTAATGTGGATGCGATATGCAAAATCGTTTAGCCACTTATCCATAAAATACCATGATAATGGTGTTGCAATAAGAATTGCCACCAACACAAGCTTTACAAAATCTTTTGAAAGCAAACCAACGATGCCAGAAACATTTGCACCAAGCACTTTGCGAATACCAATCTCCTTTACTTTCCGCTCTACAACAAACACAGAAAGGCCAAACAAACCAAGGCATGCAATAAATAGTGACAGGCCGGCGAAAACATAAAATACCGTTTGCATTTTTTGTTCGTTGTTATATTGTTCTTTTATGCGATCATCAATAAAAGAATATTCAAGTGGAACGGCAGGCACTATTTTTTTCCAGGTCTTTTTTACATAGTTGAGTGCTTCATCGATATACCTTGCATCAATCTTTAAAGAAATTTCAGAGCCTTGCTTTGCATAGCCTATACGTAAAGCTTCAACAGGTTTATGCAACGCTTCAAAATTAAAATCCTTCACTACGCCTACAACGTATCGTGCATCCTTACCCGTGTCAAATCTTTTACCGATTGCATTTTCAGGCTTCTTCCAGCCAAACGTTCTAACGGCCGCTTCATTTACGATAACCGCTTTTGTTGTATCAGTCGGAAAGTCTCTCGAAAAAAATCTTCCTGCAGCGAGTTTCATGCCGTACGTATTAAAGTAATCCGCGTCAACATTCATCGTGTAACAGCTCGTGGATATTTCATTGCCATTTATGTCCTGCGTGGTTGTCCATCCGTTGCCAAGTCCGCCTACAACATTTGCGCTATGCCGGCTTACATTTAAAATATATGGACTTGATAAAAATTCATTTCTTATAGAATTATATTTTGTACTTACATTGTTATCACCATAAAAATTTATGGCCACAACTGCATTGCTATTAAAGCCGAGTGATTTATTTTCTATAAAATTCATTTGCTTTGAAATGATGAGAATAGATGCAACCAGTGCGATAGTTATCGTAAACTGAAATACCACCAAAGCTTTTCTGATAAAATCTCCGCGAAGACTATGCATGAAACTTCCCTTCAAAGCAATCGCGGGGCGAAATGAAGAAAGGACTGATGCAGGATAAATACCTGATAAAACAGAAATGATAATTATGAACCCCAAAATGAGCGTACTGTTGCCAACGTTGAAAGGAAAAGAATAAGGCTGCTGACCTATCCAGTTAGAAAATAAAGGCAACAACATTTTAAATAATACAAGGCCCACTAAAACAGCAAACGCAGAAATGATTAAAGTTTCTGTAAAAAATTGTTTGATGAGTTGATATCTTGTTGCACCAACCACCTTTCTTACAGAAGTTTCTTTTGCCCGTTTGATAGCGCCTGCTGTGGTGAGATTGACATAATTGATGCAGGCAAGTAAAAGAACAATTAATCCTACAATGCCGAAAATATTTACTCTTGCAAGACTTCCATTGTTCCGGGAATCATATCGCAGGTTTGATTTAAGATGTATATCGCGGATTGGTTGCAAAAAATAGTGATAAGACATTTTGTTTTCTTTCCAATCCTTCTCTGAAAATTTTGCTACTATTTTATTTATGTCATTCTCCGCTACTTTCCATCGTGTAGGATCTTTTAGCTGAATATAAGTAAGTGGCCAACCTCCAACCCAAAAATTATCCATATCAAAATTATACTGTTCTATCAGTTGCTTTCTTTTGAAGGATGCCGGTACAAGGAAGTCAAATTGAATCTGTGAATTCACGGGAGCGTTTTGAGCAACGGCGCTAACGGTCATTGGATTCTTATCATCGAGCAACAGCGTTTTACCAATAGGGTTATCATTGCCAAAATATTTTTTCGCCATATTTTCAGTAATCACCATACGATCAGGAGACGCAAGACATTGCTGAATATTTCCCTGTAAGAGTTTGAATCCAAAAAAACCGAAGAAGTTAGAATCAACTGTAACAGCATTTGATTCTATGAATTGATTGTTGCCATATTTGACCTTATATTCATCATTAAAAACGCGGCATGCAGCTACTACAAAGGGTAATTGCTTTGGAAGTTGAGCGCCTAAGGCGGGGCCACTCGGTGCCTGCGAAAAAGATTCACTTTCACTTTTGAAAGTATTCGCGACTCTGAATATTGCATTTGCATTAGGATGAAAATTATCAAAACTCAATTCACGCTGCAACCAAACAATCATGAATAAACAAACAGCTACACCAATTGCAAGCCCAGTTATATTCAAAATTGAGAGCAGCTTATTTCTCGAAAGATTCCGCCATGCGGTAAGAAAAAAATTTTTGATCATAAAAAAATATTTGCGCTGAAGGTTCCACTTTCAGGGATAAACAAATTTTAATACTCCTTTCTTTCTCTTCATTCTTTTTAAAATCAATTTGAAGATGATTTCAAAAACAGTAATACACCTAAACCATTTATTTATTCCGTTCTCAAACTCTTCACAGGATTTGCCAGCGCTGCTTTAATGCCCTGGAAACTCACGATAATTAACGCAATTAAAATAGTGAGTGCACAGGCAAATGCAAACATCCACCATGTCAATTCCGTATGATAGGTAATACCCGAAAGAAATGCATGGGCCAGCCATACGGATATCGGTATCACAATAGCCATCGCAATAAAAACCGGTTTTAAAAAATCTTTGGAAAGCAACAGCCAGATACTTTTTTCATTTGCGCCAAACACTTTGCGGATGCTGATTTCTTTGCCGCGTTTTTCAGCAAGGAAAGAAGACAAGCCAAACAAACCCAGGCAGGCAATAAAGATCGCCATGGAACCAAAAATAGTTGCCGCCAAACCCACAGAACTCCATTCTTCAAATCTCTTCTGGTAATCCGCTTTTGTAAAAGAATATTCAAAAGGATGATTGTGATTTATTTTCTTTACGGCTTTCTCAATTTGCGCAAGCGTATTTTTCCAATGATCATCATTTTTTATGCGTACAAAAAAATGAGGCAGATTGCTGGTTTGTAAAGAGATCACCATCGGAGCAATAATGCCTGACGGGTTATTGTAGACGAAGTTTTGAAACACACCGATAACATTTTTGCCGCCAATCTTTTGACCAACCACCGGCTCTTTTAAGCCCATCTTTTGTACAGTGGATTCATTAATAATACATGCAGTTGAATCGGTCGAAAAGGCAGGGCTGAAATCCCGCCCATCCAGCATTTTTATTCCTACTGTCTTTGTCCAGTCGTATTGCACTGAGCTTACGATAACTCCTATTTCCTGGCCCGGAATTTTTCCCGGGTAATCCATACCCGTTACACTGGCGCCAAATTGTAAGATGTTATCAGTTCCTGCGGTTACATTTTTAACGCCAGGTATTTGCGCCAAATCATTTTTAAAAATTTGAAACTTACCAGGCAAATCATTATTTGCAGATATATCAATCAGGTTATCCTGGTCATAGCCTAACGGCCGGTTTCCTACATGGTTTATTTGTTTATAGATAACGATAGTAGCGATAATTAAAAATATAGAAATAACAAACTGAACCGTTACTAATGCTTTGCGTAAACCTCCACCGCTTCTTACGTTGCCGGATGCTCCTTTTAAAACTTTTATGATTTTAAACCGGCTCAGAAATAAGGCCGGATAACTGCCGGCAATCAAACCGGTAATCAAACCTATACCGATCAGCAATGTCCAAAATTTCCAGTCCCAATAATTTATTACCAGGTTATTTTCTGTAAATTGATTAAAGAGAGGCAGCGCAATCTGTGTCAGCAAAACTGCTAATAAAAGTGCAACAAACGTCATCAACATTGCCTCGCTTAAAAATTGCCAGATGATCAATTTCCTTGTCGCACCTAACACCTTTCGTACACCCACTTCCCGTGACCGGTGTTCAGACCGGGCAGTGGCAATATTCATGAAATTGATACATGCAATTAATATAACAAACAGCGCCAATACACTCAATAATACCACCATATCAATCCTGCCTCCATTCGGTTTACCGTTGCTAAAACTTGCATACAATCGTAATTTAGAAAATGGATATACAAAGAGTGATACAGAGGGGTCGTTAGAACGAAGTTGCAGAAGTTTAGTTAGTTTATTATTCAATATGTAAGGTTAACACCGGGCTTTAATTGAACCCATGTTTGTATACGGTTATCGTCCCATTTATTTAACCATTGATTTTGTTTTGCAAAATAGCTGAATGAAAATACCATATCAAATTTAATAGTGCTGTTTGGCGGAACATCCCGAACTACTGCCGCCACTTTAAAACTGCTTTTTTCGGTTAGGACCAACTTACCCATTGGGTCTTCATCGCCAAATAGTTTCTTTGCTGCCTGCTCAGTGATAACAACAGAGCCCTCGTCCTGCAATGCAGCAACAGGATTTCCTTTAACCGCCGGAAAAGTCATGATATTAAAAAGATCCGGTTCTGCATAAATTCCCGATTCGTAAATAGTTTTATCCCCGACTTCCATTAACTGGTTATCGAAATAGGCAACACGGGCTGCGTATTTTGTTTCAGGCATTTCGCTGCGAAAGGTTGCCGCCATTGGGCCCGCAGTAGCATCGCCGGTTGTTACACCGTCTACGTGTTTTTGATTCTTCATCAGCAGGTAGATGTCGCTGAGGTTTGCATTGTATTTGTTGTAGCTTAATTCATTAACGATAACCAGCATAATGATGATGCTGGTTGCAAGCCCTACGGCCAGTCCGCTTATATTTATAAATGAAGACGTTTTGTTTTTAAGCAGGCTGCGCCAGGCAATTTTGAAATAATTTTTTATCATATAATTCTTTGGTTAATCTTGTCAACATATATACCAGTATTCCATTTTACTGATAAAGAACAAATTGTTATAAAAATAATTTCGCAAGAGTGTACGCTATCGAACACTTTTGAGCGAAAAGCGGGCAGATTAGGAATAGATAAATGGTGGTTCAAATGTTACCAGCAAAAAATTAATTATTAAATTTCTTCCTTCTTAACTGCGTCTATTGCGTTTTTTGTTTTAATACATTATCGAGGTAAGAAATTGCTTTATCCAATACCGGATCTTTATTTTCAATAAAATCTTTTACAGTCGGAGCAACTTCAATGTCAGGTTTTACACCCACGCCTACAAATTCACTTCCATCGGGATACGTATCTTTCTTTGTACAAACTCTTGCACCACCACCTCCCGGTAAATCAAATAAGGTAAGGTTGGCCTGTGCTGCCGAAACTTCTTTCACCAATCTTTATCATGTGCTTTTGATTGGCTGCACTTATTAAAAAATCCTCTGCCGCTGATGCAGTATTATTTCCAATTAAGATGGCGGTCGGCACAACAAGCCTCTTTGCATTTAAATGAATAGTGTCAGGCGCATAATCGAAGTCATAATAATATTTATCATGATTAACCAGCCATGCTTTGGTATTCCAGGCATTGCCAATGGTATCTTTTGGTTTCACATAAGCACCCCATGCTTTAAAGGCCGAAAGGTTGTCGCGGGTAAAATACCTTGAGTGCTGCATCAATGTATCGTTCATCAGGTACTGTAAAATATCGGTACCGATGCCCGTGCTTCCGCCTCCATTATTGCGTAAGTCTATAATTAGACCTTTTGCTTTGTACAGTTCAGGAAGCTTCGCGATAAACATCGAGTCAATCTTATCATCACCAAAAGAATTTAGATGCGAGATAGGCAATATCATTTTTATACCATTTCAATTCCAACAATGGATGATCTGAAAACGGAGGATAAAAACTCGTATCGGAGGTTCGTGTCATGTTGAAGCGTTAGAGAAAAAACGGTTCCATCGGGTCTTTTGAATTTCACGTTATAGGTTTCACCCACCAACCCTTGAAACAAATTGGCAATGCCCCAGTTCCTTCTTACATAATCAGTGGAACTTGAAATATAGGGCTCTACACTATCTTCTAAATATTGCTTCGTTGACAAACCGTTCACTTCAATTATCTCAGTACCTATTGGTATTTCCTTTGATTCATTTTTCAAAATCCTGTTTACGATTGCTTTCCCATCAACATTTTGCGTACTGAACCAATATTTTCCAAACATCTTACCGAAAATAAGTTTACCTACATCGGACGATGGCCACACATTGGTATGCCCATCTTTCAGCGATGCACAAAATTTCTGCAACAATCGATAGTAGTCATAATCATTTTTGGTTTGTTCCACCTGCGGTATCAAAGCTTTGTAAGTGCTGTCCCAAGCCTGCCTGTCAACTTTATATAGGTAGACAAAATTATAATTTACTTCCTGCCAGAATTTTGATAAGCCGTAAACTTTTTCTGCAGGCGTTAATGTGTTGGGTATTTCTTGTGCAAAGGATTTCAATCCGAAAAATAAAAAAAGGATCACTGCAAATTTCCTCATGCGTTATTGATTTCTTTATTAATTACTTACCAATAAATTTCGTTCTATTTAATTTATTTATCTATTCTGTTCTTTGATTTTTTTATTTAAGTCATTGCTAATTATTTGCGCTTAGTCGCTTTAACAACCTATCAAACCTTACCCAATAAAAATTACAATCTTTCTCACCTGTACCTTTTGTATAAAACAAATATTTCCCATCAGGTGACACATATTGCCCGAAACGATGCGCAAGGCCTTCATTGATAAGCGGGCCTAAACTTTTTGGCTCCGTCCACGTTTTATCATTCTTTCTGAAACTAATCCATAATTCACATTCATAGGTCTTTGTTTCTTTTGCGCTGATGATAATGTAAGATTCATCCGGGGCGATATAAAAATCTCCGTCAAAGGCAGGCGTATTTAACGGGCTTCCCAGGCTATTTATAACGGTATCCCTACCCGAAATAGTTAGTGTGCAAAAATCATAAGTACTATAATCACGTTTACTTCCCTGGTTGGCATTACTACCGGTATAATAAACGCCACTTTTCGTTGGCATGAAATTGTAAAGGCCGTACGGTTTATCGAGAAATAACGTTGGCGCACTCCAACCGTTCCTTGTTCTTTCAGATTCCCATACGTCGCTCCGTTGCCCGCCAAAAAATAATTTGGATCCGTCAATAGAAAGTGTGGGTGTGGCAAGGTCTTCAACTATTACTTTTGGTCTGCTCCATTTTGTTCCATTAAAAGTTATTTCCTTCACGCCTGTTCCCTTGAAATCGAACCAATGCCTTGCATAACCATAATAAAATTCTTTTCCGTCATTTGAAAACGCAACTCTCCCCAATACAATTCCCGAATCTGCCAGCATTCCGGGGGCAAATATTTTTGGTGTGTCATTCGGTCGCGTTTGCCCAAGGTATGCGTCTTTGCTATCCCAAAAGTTCGTTTGGGCATTTCCTTTCTTACAAACGAACATCATACTAATTATCATGAAGAAAATCATTGACTTCATAGTGCTCAATTTTGTTTTATTTTATTCCGTTCTCAAGTTCTTTACAGGGTTTGCAATAGCTGCCTTTATCGCCTGGAAACTGATAGTAATTAATGCAATCATTATGGCGGCAACACCCGCAATAAAAAATATCCACCAGCTTATTGTAATCCGGTATTCATAATGCTGCAACCAGTTATGCATGATCCACCAGGCAACAGGAAAAGCAACAAGGCAGGCAATCGCAACCAACTGTAAAAAATCTTTTGACAACAATGCTGTTATGCCTGAAACGCTTGCGCCCAACACCTTTCGGATACCTATTTCTTTTATCCTGCGTTCTGCAGTGTAAGTGGCTAAGCCGAATAAACCAAGACATGAAATAATGATTGCCAATACTGCAAATACGGTTGATACTTTGCTTGTGAGCGTTTCGTTTTGAAACATTTGATTAAACTGGTCGTCTACAAATTTGTATTCTAGCGGGTAAGCAGGATTGTCTTTCTTCATCACTGCGGCAATTTCTGCTACCGCTTTCTCTATGTTTTCTTTCGATTTTAGCCTGGCATAAATAAAATTATCATCTTCAGGAGGCTTGCAAAAAAATATCAGCGGATCGGCTTTACCATATATGTTTCCATAAACATAATCCTTAACCACGCCAATCACAGTCATGTTGGTAAAAACGCCGTCAGCATTCCCACGTGCAGATTGAATAATCTTTCCGACGGCATTTTCTGTACCCATCAGTTTCTCCATAGATTCGTTGATAATGACATTCGAATTCTCCAACGCTGCATTATCACTGAAATCCCTGCCCTCAATAACTTTCATTCCCGAGGTAGAAATATATTCAGGGCTCACATTTCTATGTGCGATATCACACTATTATCCGGCGATTTTCCCTGCCATTTAAAACCATTATCAGTATCGCCGCCATATAATGTCGAATGGTCGGCCAGTGCTGCATTTTCTATTACACCAGTATTTAATAAATCACCTTTTATTAATGGAAATATTTTCGAAATATCATTTTGCGGGCTTATTTCAATGAGGTTGTTTTTATTGAAACCCAGGTTCCTGTTTTTGATATGTTGAATTTGCATATAAACCACGATGGTGCTGATAATGAAAACAACCGATACAGCAAACTGTGTTATTACAAGGCCTTTCCTGATAACTGAGACGCTGCCTGTTTTCATTTTCACTCCTTTTAAAACAGCAACCGGGTTGAATGACGATAAATAAAGAGAGGGATAACTGCCTGCAATCAATCCGCAAACAAATACGATTACGATAAGAAAAATAACATGAGCCGGACCCGCCAGATTCAATGCAAGCTCTTTTTGCATCAACGTATTAAATGCAGGCAATGAAATACTCATGATAAAAATTGAGATGATTGTTGCAATTGCTGACATCATAAAGGCCTCACCCATAAATTGCATCACCAACCTTTTTTTACCAGAACCCAACACCTTGCGGACACCCACTTCTTTTGCTCTTTTCTCACTACGTGCCGTAGCAAGATTCATGAAGTTGATGCATGCGATTAACAGGATGATCCACGCAATAACCGAAAGCATGCGGACCTGTTCTATGCGTCCGCCTCCGGTTGGTTTACCATTGGCAAATTCATTATACAGCCGCCAATTTTTCATTGGAAATAAAAATGTTTCGCTTTTTTGGTCGGCAGCTTTCCGATGAATAAAATTCTTTAGTTGATTATTGATTGCAGCAAGATTTGCGTTTTCATTTAACTCAACATAGGTGAAAGGCCCATAACTGCCCCAATCGGTTGCATCGCTTCCGCCACCATTTGCCACGTCCTGAACATGAGTAATTTCATAAGGAGCCAGCCACTCAAACTGCAATGTTGAATTTTCGGGCATGTCTTTTACAACGCCGGTGATAACATAATTCTGTGAATTGTCTACACGAACTGTCTTGCCTAAAATATTTTTTTCCGTTCCAAAAAATTTCTTCGCGGCACTTTCGGTAATAACCAATGAATACAACTGGGGAAAAGGTTTTTTTTCATCACCTTCTACAAAATGAAACGTGAACATGTTAAATAAAGATGGGTCTGTATAACGGCCTGCGGCATATAAAGATCTATCTCCAAAACTAAAAAGCAACCGCTCGTCCTGGTCTGAAAACCTTGCTGTGTTGGCAATTCCGGGAATCTCTGCTTTCATTGCTGCTCCCATTGGCCGCGGCGTGGAGCCCATTGTCCATTCATTGCCGCCAACAGTCATATTCACCTCCAATTGATAGATCCTGTCTTTTTTCACATTTGTATTATCAAAAGTCAATTCATCTTCGGCCCATAAAAAAATTAATCCTGCGCAGGCAATGCCAATGGCAAGGCCAAATATATTCAGGAAGCTATAGCCTTTGTTTTTCCAAAGGCCGCGGAACGTTGTTTTGAAATAATTTTTTAACATAAAAGAAATTTTATTTGTATGTATTACCTCATATGTTTCATTCCGTTCTCAAACTTTTTACCGGGTTTGCCATCGC
>CAWFYG010000003.1:0-7857 GCA_963819925.1 uncultured Chitinophagaceae bacterium
CCTTGCTGATCGCCCTGGTAACGATAAGTTTTAAAGCCGTCAGAGCAGCACTTATGAACCCGGTAAAAAGTTTGAGAACAGAATAAAAAAATTATAAATCAAAATAAAAATTTAAGCAAATGAAAAAGTTTTTTTATGCATTGATTATTGCATGTATCGCTATTCCAGCCTTTGCCCAGAAAACTTTATATCTGACCAAATCACTTTCGGGTGAATCTGTGAATAATGTTGAAGCAAAAACATCCGGCGGCGGCATCGATGTTTCGGGCGGCCACACGCAGGATGCAAGAATAGAAGTATACGTTTCGCCGAACGGACCATTTCGTAATTTATCAAAGGACGACATTGACACAAAGATTAAAGAAGATTACGATTTTTCAGTTGATGTGTCAGGTGGCAAGCTAACGGTGATTGCCCGGCCGAAACATAATTTCAGGAACTGGAAAAAAGGATTAAACATTTCTTTTAAAATATTTGTGCCGGAAAATGTATCTACCGATTTATCAACAAGCGGCGGAGGTATCTCATTGAGTAACCTTTCCGGAACGGAAGAATTCAGAACAAGTGGTGGCGGCCTTACCGTGGAAAAACTTTCCGGAAAGATCAATGGAAAAACAAGCGGTGGCAGCATCAGGGTATCTGATTCAAAAGATGATATTGATCTTAGTACCAGTGGCGGAGGTATTGATGCGAATAATTGTACCGGCAACATCAGGTTGAGTACATCAGGCGGTTCCATCAAACTTGAGCAACTTAAAGGAGAGATAAAAGCCACAACCAGCGGGGGTTCGATACATGCAAAAAATATTGGCGGAGATATGGATGCTTCGACATCCGGTGGCAGTCTTGATTTGCGGGCGCTCTATTGTAGTCTTGATGCATCTACAAGCGGAGGCAACATTGATGCAGAGATAACCCAGGTGGGCAAATATGTGAAATTGAATAACTCCGGAGGTCATATCAATCTAACAATACCCAAGGGAAAGGGTTATGATCTTAAATTGTATGCTGATAAAATGAACAGAAACTTTTCATTAAGCAATTTCAGCGGAACGGTGAAAGATAATAAGATTGAGGGAACGATAAACGGCGGAGGTATACCAATAACAGCAGACGCAAGCGGAGGAAAGATTAATTTATCTTTTGAATAAGCAAGGACAATCATCAAAGCAAAATATATGTTTAAAAATTATTTCAAAACAGCATTTAGAAACCTTGCACGAAACAAGGTTTATTCTTTCATCAACATTGCAGGTTTAAGCCTTGGCCTGGCTTGTGCCATGCTGATTATGTTGTATGTAAAAGATGAAGTAAGCTTTGACAGGTTTCATAAAAATGTGAATAATATTTACCGTATTGCGAAAAAATTAAAGCGCATCAATGAAATTGGTAGCACAGGTCTATTGCAGGGACCAAGGTTTACACAAAATGTTCCGGGAATAAAATCTTTTGTGCGGGTAGATAACCGCTATGAAGATATAAAAACAGGAGCAGCTATTCAATCGAAAAGTGTGTTGCACGTTGATTCGAATTTCTTTTCAGTATTTGCTTTTCCGTTGGTGAGCGGCAATCCTGAAACTTGTTTAACAGAGCCTCATTCAATTGTATTGAGTGAAGATGCAGCAAAGAAGCAATTCGGTACAACCGATGCAGTCGGCAAAATAATGATGGTAAAAGAAGACAGCACATTTGTTCCTTATAAAGTAACGGCAGTTGCAAAAGGTTGTCCTCAAAATTCTTCCATCCGGTTTGATATGCTATTGCCTTTTAAAGAATCTGATGCAGATGCAAAGGACATCCATAACTGGTTCAACTCTTACCTGAACACGTTTGTTGTGTTGGATGATAAAGCCAACCTGCAAACAGTTGAAAAACAAATGCAAAGATTTTATGTGGCAGATGCGAAACAGACCTTTTATGAAATGCTGAAAAATGATGGAGTGAATCCTGATGATATTTCTATGGGCACCTACTTTTTACAACCTTATCTCGATATGCATTTGAATCCTGATTTGCCTGCTACAACTGGTGCAAATAATTCAAGCAACCCAATGTACTCCTATATCCTTTCCGGTATTGCACTGTTTGTATTATTGATTGCATGTATCAATTTTGTGAATCTTACTATTGCACGCTCCGTTAAAAGAGCCAAAGAAGTGGGCATTCGCAAAGTGGTTGGTGGCGAGAGAAATCAGCTCATCATTCAGTTTCTTGGCGAATCATTGTTCTTATGCACTATTGCTTTTGTATCCGCAATTATGTTAGTTCAGTTGTTGTTGCCCTTGTTTAATAATCTTGCCAATAAAGCTTTATCAATTTCTTATTTGTTCGATGCAAAGCTGATTGCAGGCTATATTATTTTGTACGTCATTACAGGAGTGCTTGCAGGCTTTTATCCTGCATTGGTTTTATCGGGTTACCATCCTGTACAAACTTTATATGGTCGTTATCAGATAGCAGGAAAAAAGTACCTGCAAAAATCATTGGTGGTATTGCAGTTTACACTGGCATCGTTTTTAATTATCGCCACATTTATTATTTATGCCCAGTTTAATTTTTTAACCAAAACAAATTTGGGATATGATGACAATAATCTTGTTATCGTAAATAAAAACAATCTCACACATACCGATGCTGCTGTTTTTAAAAATGAATTGCTTAAGAATCCAAACATTGTTGGCGTTAGTGTAAAGAATGCCGGCGAATGGGGCACTGGTACAAAAAATTCGGCGGGTTCTACTATATACTTTACTAACGAAATTGTTGATGAAAATTATTTGTCCTTGTTAAAAATCCCATTGATAGCAGGAAGAAATTTTTCAATAGCATTTCCCTATGATTCTAAAGAATCTGTTATCGTGAATGAAAGTTTTGTAAAAAAAGCAAACTGGAAAAACCCGGCTGGTGAAACCATACAGATTTTAGGAAACAGTAATGACACGTATCATGTAATTGGCGTGGTAAAAGATTATCATTTTGAATCGTTGGCCAAAAAAATAACGCCGCAATTATTTTCCATGAATGGCTCGTATGGAAGTTATTATGTCAGGATAAAACCCAACACAGCAACTGCAAGTTTACAATGGATACAAAAAACATATCAGCAGTTTTACCCGATGAGCCCTTATGCTTATGTGTTCAAAAACGATGAAAACAGAATGCAGTATGCTGATATTGAAAAATGGAAACAGATTATTTTGTTTGGCGCCATATTAACCATTTTTATTTCATGCATTGGTTTGTTTGGCTTATCTGTTTTATCGGCAGAGAAAAGAACAAAAGAAATTGGCATACGCAAAGTGCTTGGTGCATCAGTGCAACAAATCGTTACAACACTGTCAACTGATTTTATAAAACTGGTTCTATTGGCATTGATAATTGCATCACCATTGGTTTATATAGCTGCAAATAAATGGCTGCAGAATTACCCTTATCGCATTACAATAAGCTGGTGGCAGTTTGCATCAGCAGGCATATTAGTGATGCTGGTTGCATTGCTTACAATAAGTTTCCAGGCGATAAAAGCAGCAATAGCAAATCCGGTAAGAAGTTTGAGAACGGAATAAAATAACGCCATGTTTAAAAATTAATTCAAAATAGCAACACGGCACCTTACACGGCACAAGCTGTTTTCACTGATAAATATTTTTTTGTCTTGCAATAGGAATTACTTTCTCAATCATCATAGGTAAGTACATTTTGAATGAAGCAAATGTAAATGGCAACATCAGTGACCTGGACAATCAATACATTATTAAAAGCGATTGGAAAATAAAAGACATGGGCCTGGATTTTACGACCATTGGGCCGCTGGCAAAGACTGCGAAAGAAGAATATCCAAACCTTGTCCAAAATTATTATCGCTATAATCCCGTTGCGACTGTTTTATCAGTCGTGCTTGCGAAACTATCCTACAGAATACAACAAAATGCTATTCCTTATTTTCCGGTAGCTGCCTTTGTTTTTATCACGGCTTTTGTTTTAATAACAGCACAATGTTTTGAGGCTGCAATGAAGAGCCCGGTGAAGAGTTTGAGAAGCGAGTAGTTGTTATTTTCCGCCCCATTTACAGACTGTTTCATCACATTTACAAAAAATGTTTTCGCCTTTGCTTTAATCTTGCCTTCAAATAAAAAGATATGAAAGTAAGATGGAGAGAACATGAACTTACGCTGGTAACGGTTATTATTATCATCGTCGCTGTTTCTTATTTTAGGGATTTATATGTAACGGATCCCTCTCAGTATGCAGGCCCTTTTAATAACAATCATGTGCCTTTCAACCTTTTCAAAAATGTGATATTGCCGGATGCAGGAAATGTAGCCCTCGTTTACTGCGCTTATCTTTTTATAAACCTCTTTGCCATCCGAAGATTAATTTCTTCAAAGAAATTTGAGGCTGGTACGTCAAAGGTGTCCATATCTTTTAAGAAAATTTCACTGCAAGGTATGGCCCGGAAGGTTTTTAGAAAATATGGCTGGTTTGCAACACAAATTGTTTTGATAGTTGTAATACTTGGTACGGCACTGAATGTGGCCATCTACTTTAAACACGAATGGCAATTTCATTACCCGGGGTTTTCTTTCTTCCCGGCGAAAGGATACAACCCTAATTCAATGATTGATATAACAGGGAGCTATGGCGTAGTTTCCATCACAATGTTTTTTTTCCTGCTGTATTTACTCTTTAGGGAAAGCGTTATTCACTTTCTTGAAAGGCCTGACGGCAATAGAGCTTTTCGCATTTTGATCAGCAACCAGGTTACTATTTTCCTGTTCTATTTTATTACGCTACCTGTTTTTCTAAAATCTTTCAATATTATTCACGACCAGGCTTTTTACCCGCCGTATTATTTAACTACGTTGGCTTTGTTTGCAATATACATGAGCAATACGTATTGGCTGTTTCCCATGCTAAATTCTCACACATTATTTTCTCAAAAAATATTGTCGCGTTTATTAATAACATCTTTTTTATTTTCTTTTCCTGTAATTCCCGTTATACATGAAAACGGACCCCTTGCTTTCGTTTATGCATGGGCGATTCAGTTATTTATTACCACGCCCCTTACGTGGCTGATGTATCAGCAGCAGAAAGATAAAATATTACAATTGCGTGGAACAGAAGAGGCATTGATAAAATCCAATACAGATCTTCAGTTTTTGCGTTCGCAGATCAATCCGCATTTTTTGTTTAATGCGCTGAACACTTTATATGGAACTGCTTTACAGGAAAATGCGGAGAGCACTGCAGAAGGTATTCAGCGCCTTGGTGATATGATGCGTTTTATGCTGCACGAAAACAATCTTGATTTTATACAGATGAATAAAGAAGTTGAGTACCTCAGGAATTATATCGCATTGCAAAAGTTGCGTACACAATCTTCACCTGACATAACTATTGAAGACAATATCAATGAACAAAATTGTAATTACAAGATTGCGCCAATGCTGTTAATACCGTTGGTTGAAAATGCTTTTAAGCATGGCATTAGTTTGAAAGAAAGATCCTGGATAAAGATTAATCTCGAATGCAATGAGAAGGAAATTCTTTTTGAAGTATACAACAGCATGCACGAAAAGACATGTGAATGATACCGGAGAAAGAAAAATCAGGTATTGGATTTAACAATGTTATGGAACGATTGAAATTGATATATGGAGGAAGGTTCCGCATTTCCGTAAATGGCGATGGGAATGAATTTTTTGTAAAGCTTGCCATTCAGCCATATAACAGATAAAAATTAAAAGCCAAACATGAAAAAAATAATTGTTCTCACCTGCACACTGACGCTATGCAAGTGCATATTTGCACAGAACTCAATAGCAAATGACTTAGATGCATTGATAACCGCCTATGCAAGCATCGACAGGTTCAATGGCTCGGCATTGGTTGCACAACATGGCAACATTTTATTGCAGAAAGGGTATGGATTAAAGAACGATGCAGATATTAGCCCGAATGATGCGAATACAAAATTTCAAATTACATCTGTTACCAAAACATTTACATCAACCGTTGTTTTAAAATTGGTTGAGTTAAACAAGATGTCGCTAACGGATAAACTGAGTAAATATTACAAAGGCTTTCCTTATGGTGATAGCATCAAGATTGAAAACCTGCTGACACACACCTCAGGCTTACGCAATTTTACAGAAGAAGATTCTTCCATTACAGAAACAGATGAACAAAGAATCGTTCCTTATCTTAAAACATTACAACCAGATTTTGCGCCCGGCGCCAACTGGCATTACAGTAACTCCGGTTATATTGTGTTGGCTTATATCATTCAAAAAGTAAGTGGAATGAGTTACTGGCAGGCAGTGCATAAATATATTTTTGATCCGTTGCAAATGGAAAATAGTGGCTTCGATTTTACTCACCTCACCGGTAATGAAAAAGCTATAGGTTATGATGTGTTAGCCGATTCTGTGAAGCGTCGCTCACCCATAGCTGATTCGACAGTTCCTTTTGGTGCAGGTGCTATTTATTCAACTGTAATAGATATGTACAAATGGCACCAGGGTCTGCAATCATATAAAATAGTGAACAGAGACTTAATGGGGAAAGCGTATATGCCTTGTGCAATACACAACTATGGTTATGGCTGGCAAATCGATTCTATATACGGTAAGAAGAGAGTATCACACAGCGGATCCATCTCAGGTTTTGGGAGTAATTTTGCACGCATACCGGAAGATGATATTTGCATCGTTTTGTTAAGCAACAAAAGTGGGTCTACCTTTGACCTGATGCATATTACCGATAAGTTGCTTGCTGTTCTGTATCATCAGCCTTATGGTATACCTGTTAAAAGAACGCCTGTTACCATCAGGCAGGATGTTTTAAAGAAATATGCTGGTACTTATAAAATTGATGAAATGAATTTAACGATAGATATTACGGCAGGTGATGGTACATTAGTAGCACAGCCCGTACGAGACGGTCATCCCGGACCAACATCTTTTTTACATCCTTTCAGTTATGTGGATTTTTATGACGAACATGATGAAGACGTTCAGGTAACATTTGATGTAAATGTAAATGGCAAAATAAACGGTGTGAAGATTTTGCAAATGGGCATAACCAAATATGCCAATAAAATAAAATAATTGCTCGAAGCCATTGCCATAGATGATGAACCTATTGCGCTGGAAGTAATTAAAAGCCTTTCTGCCAAAATAAATTTTATTGAAGTAGTGGCTTTTTTTACCAATGCATTTGAAGCAATGGATTATTTGCAAAAAGAAAAAATTGATCTTATTTTTCTTGATATAAAAATGCCTGATATTTCAGGGATAGATTTTTTAAAATCACTCAGCAGATCCACCGATGGTAATATTCACGACAGCTTACAGCGAACATGCAGTGCAGAGTTTTGAGCTGGATGCCATCGATTATTTATTGAAGCCATTTTCTCAATCCAGGTTTTTAAAAGCATGCAATAAGGCCTTTGAGCTACTTGAATTGAGAAAGAACAATTCTTTTTCCCCGGATCATGTTTTTATTAAATCGGGGTATGAGCAAATTCGTGTAGCCCTGGACGATATATTGTATGTCGAGAGCAATGGAAATTATATGCAGTTTGTTACAACGGACACAAAATTACTTTCGAGACTTACGATGGCGGAAGCTGAAGCATTACTTCCATTCAATGACTTCATCCGGGTTCATCGTTCGTTTATTGTGGCAAAAAAACATGTAACCAGGTTAGACCGCAAAAGTATCTGGATACGGCAAGCAGAAATTCCTATAGGATCAAATTATGCCGACAGCATTGAGAACATAGGAAAATAGTTATCCTTTTCATAACCTTGTATGGTATTGTCCACATTCGCCCGCTTTGCAAAATCAAGT
>CAWFYG010000004.1:0-17549 GCA_963819925.1 uncultured Chitinophagaceae bacterium
ATTTCTGAAGTATGATTTATTGATGTTCGATTTACTTTTTCACGATCGGCGATTCACCATTCACGTTCTTCATTCCGTTCTCAAACCTGCCTGCCGGTTCACCTGACGAAGGCATGGCAGGCAGGCTCTTCACATGTTTATCTATTCAGTACGCAATGATTTCACAGGATTTGCTATCGCTGCTTTTATTGCCTGGAAACTTACTGTTATCAATGCAATCACCAATGCAACTATTCCCGACGTTATAAATATCCACCAGCTCATATGAATACGGTATGCAAAATCCTGTAGCCATCTATTCATTAACATCCATGAAACGGGGATTGCAATAAACATGGCCACAAGTACAACTTTCAATAAACCCCCTGTCAATAAAACTGTAATGTTTGTAACCCCGCGCCCAACACTTTTCTTATGCCAATCTCTTTTACACGCTGACTTACTGTAAAAGAGATAAGCCCAAACAAACCGAGACATGCAATGGAAATAGTGAGAATAGTGAAGACCAGCAATATTTGTCCCTGCTTTTTTTCAGCATCATATTGGGCGGCAAAATTTTTATCGAGAAAATGATAATCGAATATTGCCGACGGATCAAATTTTTTAAAGGCTCCTTCAACAGCAGCCAGTGATTGCGCCATATCGCCGCTGCCCAGGCGCACATACATGTTATCCCTGTCTGATGCTTTTTGAGGAAGCATCATGATCAATGGTTCTATCTTATGTTGCAATGAATAAATATTAAAGTTCTTTACTACGCCGATAATGTTTGCAAACGGTATCTTGCCAGAAGCATCTTTACCTCTTGAGATACGTTTTCCAATCCCAGTTGTCCAACCATGTTTTTTCAGCAGTGCTTCATTCACTATTACATCGTTGCTGTCGGATGCGATGTCTTTTGAAAAATTGCGGCCTTCAAGTAAATGTATTTGCATAGCCGGAATGAAGTCGGGATCTATCACCAGGCCGTTGGCGAGATTATTATGTTCGTCCAAAGCGCCATTTTTTTGATATAGTAATCCATCATGCCAATATCATTGTTGCCAATTGGGTTGCCTGCTGAT
Source organism: uncultured Chitinophagaceae bacterium (assembly GCA_963819925.1). Taxonomy (GTDB): domain Bacteria; phylum Bacteroidota; class Bacteroidia; order Chitinophagales; family Chitinophagaceae; genus Ginsengibacter. Next base: position 1,065 of record CAWFYG010000004.1, read on the forward strand.
GCAGCCGCTTTTATCATTGGACTTTGAAGCAGAGCTTCACGAAGCGATGGTATTTCTTCTCTCACCTTCCGTGAATCAAGGTGGAACGTGATCATTTTATTTTTATCAAAGCCAAGATCAGAATTCAATACATAGTTTAACTGCATATAAATAACCAGCGAAGCTGTTATCAGAACAACGGTCACAGCAAACTGAAATAGAACTAAAGACTTTCTAAAAATAATTTGCCCTTTGGCATTTCCTATTTGATTTTTTAATGCAGGTATCGTTTTAAAACGTGAAAGGAAAAGGGCGGGATAGAGACCTCCAATAAGTCCCGCAAATAATGAGAAGCCAAGTAAATAAAGGATACTTGGCAGCACACCAAACTGCCATACCGACAATTGTTTGCCGGTAACATTATTGATTAATGGCATTACAAGTGCTATCAATAAAACACTGATCAGGGCAGCGGAGAAAATTGTCACCGTAGATTCTGTAAGAAACAAGCCTACAAGATTTTTCTTACTGGAGCCAATGACTTTTCTTACGGCTACTTCACGTAAGCGTACAGAGGCGCGGGCGGTGGTGATATTAATATAATTGATAAAAGCAATGATCAAAATAAGCAATCCTACAATTGCCAGGACGTAGATATATTTTATGTTGTGATTTTCGCCAAGCTCATAACCAAGGTGAGAGTGTAAATGAATAGAAGTTAATGGTTGCAATTCTAAATTAAAATGAAAATTCTCAGAATGTGGTGTAAGATATCTTGCAACAAAAGAAGGCATCTTTGCTCTTAAGTGGTTGATGTCAGCATTCTTATTTAATAATATATATGTATAGATACTCAGGTTACTCCAATCCCCGCCATAGTTCCCCGGTATCGGTCGTAATGCAGCAAACGTAAAATGCGAATTGATGGGTACATCTTCAATTACCCCTGTTACTCTGGATGGAAATTTGTCTATATAAATGGTTTGATTGAGCGCATTGGCCGGATCATTAAAAAGTTTTGAAGCAAGGGATTTTGTAAGAACAATGCCATTGGGCTGCTGTAAAGCATTTGCCCCGCCTGCCAGGAAATGATAGGTAAATACATTAAAGAAAGAAGGATCGGTAAAAAAAATGGAATTTTCCTTAATTGTTTTGTCGTTGTAAGTAATGATGCCTCCGCCTTCAGCGTCTATGCGTACCGCGTCTTCTACTTCCGGAAAATCTTTTTTAAAAGCTGCAGCGGTAAGCGCAGATGTGCCGGTTATGGCCAGTTTATCTTCTCCTGAAGTGCCATGTGTAACGAGGCGATAGATCCTGTCTGCTTTTTTGTGATAACGATCATAGCTTAACTCGTCTCCAATATAAAGTGAAATGATCCACGCCGCAGCAAGACTTAGAGCAAGTCCTGAAATATTGACAAAAGAAAAGATTTTTTGCCTCGTTATGTTTCGTAATGCTGTTTTAAAATAATTTTTGAACACAGTCATTGGTTTTAGGTTTCGGCCCGAACGGGCATATTCAATTATCACATGCAGAGGTTCAACCGCCATGCCATTTTAAAAGGCTTTGTCTCATAAGTGGCTGTAATCCACAACCCAAAATAAGTGTCCGAAAACGGACACTTACTGTACACATCCGAACATTTTTTTTACTCCGTCCGTAACGATTTTACAGGGTTGGAAATGGCTGCTTTGATTGCCTGGAAACTAATAGTAGTTAATGCAATTACTAAAGCTAATGCTCCGGCTACGGCAAACACCAACCAGCTAATATTTATTCTGTATGCAAAATCCTGCAGCCATTTATTCATGAAGTACCATGCAATAGGGGCAGCAATAATTAAGGCGATCAATATCAGTTTCAAAAAATCTTTTGATAACAAGCCAACAATATTGATTGGAGAAGCCCCTAAAATCTTCCTGATGCCGATTTCTTTGGTACGATTCACAGTCGCAAGAGCAGCCAATCCGAATAACCCGAGGCAAGCAAGAAAGATCGAGATACCGCCGGCCCAACCAATGATATTACTCCATCTTGATTCTGACCTGTAAAATTGTGCAAGGCTTTCATTTAAAAAATCATATTTCAAAGGAAGATCGGGAACAATACTCGTCCACACTTTTTTGATAGCATTTAAGGCAACTGAAGGATCACCCGGTTTTATTTTCACAAAATATTTATATGGAGCGTAATCATGAAACTGCTGAAACATTTGGGGCTCTATTTTTTCACTTAAGGAAAGAAAATTGAAATTTTTTACTACGCCTATCACTTCTGGTGTCAGGTCTTCTGCATAACCAGTCAATTTCTGACCTATGGCAGTTTTCGGCGTCCACCCAAAATCATTCGTCATCGCTTCATTAATAACTACAGATGTAACAGTATCGGATGCAATCAAAGGATTGAAATTTCTGCCGGCAACCAGTTCTATTCCCATCAGGTCAATGAAAGAGGGATCAACGTAATATTCATAAGTTGATTTATGAACTCCGTGATAATCGAAATCGGAGCGGCTCCATCCCATGTCTGCGCCTAATCCCAATTCCGATCCTGCTACTGCTGCAATGGACGGTTCGGATGCCAATGCCTCTTTAAATAAAGGGTATACCTTCTTTGTTTTCGTTCCTTCTGCATCAACCATCAATACATTTTCTTTATTGAAGCCGGGATATTTATCCTTCATGAATTTTAGCTGCTGAAGAATGACAATTGTAGAAATGATAAGTCCGATGGAAAGAATGAATTGAACGGTAACCAATGATCGTGTAAAAAAATTAGAACCTCCTACGTGTATTTTACTTTTTAAAACTTCAACGGGTCTGAAGCCTGAAAGAATCAGCGCAGGATAAATACCGGCAAATAAACCAACTAAAATCACAAGTAAAAGCAGCATCCATGTCATTTCCGGATATTGCCAAAAAGAAAACTGCAGTTCTCTTCCCGAAAGGCGATTGAAATAAGGCAGCAATAATTTTCCCAACAGAATTCCGATTATTGCCGAGACAATGCTTAAGAGTAAGGCTTCGCCAAGGAATTGAAAGATCAACTGCTTCTTTCTGCTCCCGATCACTTTCCTTACACCTATTTCTTTTGCCCTTCCCGCTGAACGGCCGATAGCAAGTGTTGTAAAGTTGATGCAGGCTATCAGTAAAACAGCAGCAGCGATGGTAAGAAGTATCCAGATGTTTTTGGAATTTACGGCATCTACGTCGCCGCCCCCAATCGTGGTATCTGTGTGCATTTGCGATAACGGTTGCAGTCCATATCTTACCGGAGATCCCTTTGCAGTCCATAACCCGTTCTTTTTAAACTCAGCTTCTTCATCGGCATAAAATTTACTTCGAAATTTTCTAAGTTGCTTTGATCCGTTTTGTAATTTGCTACCGGGCCTCAGTTCAACATAGGTTTGATAGCCGGAGCGGTGCCAGTTGTTTATACTCGTTTTTAAACCCGGCGTGCCAATATAGTAATTAAAGTTTCCAAGAATCTCAAATGAAATTGTTGAATTAGATGGAGGATTTTCGGTGACAGCGGCTACAATGAATGGTTCAAACGCATCCACTACTTTCATCTCCACCATTTTCCCTATCACATTCACTTCTCCAAATAGCTCAGTAGCTATATCTTTTGTAAGAACAATATTATTCAGATCTTTTAGTGGATTAGTTGCATTGCCATACAAAATTTTAAAAGTGAATACAGAAAAAAATTGAGGGTCAGCAAATGAAACTTTTAAACGGGTTACCTTATCATTTGCCCTTACAAATGTTTCCCAACCGGCCTGCTTGATTCGTACATAATCTTTCACCTCGGGAAAATCTTGTTTTAAGGCAGGACCTAATGGTATAGGCATGTAAGAACTTCCGAGTGCCTCCTCTCCATGCATGGTTTCTGCCCACCTATACACACGATAAATATTATCAGCGTTTTTATGGAATCGATCAAAGCTGAATTCATTTACCGAATACAATAAGAATAAAATAAAACATGCAAGACCTACGGAAAGCCCGAATACATTGATAGAAGTCAGCAGTTTTTGTTTAGCAAGATTGCGCAAAGCAGTCTTGAAATAATGTTTAATCATAACTGAGATTTTATTCTGTTCTCAAACTTTTCACAGGGTTTGCAATAGCTGCTTTTATTGCCTGGAAACTGACAGTAGTCAATGCAATTACTAAAGCCAATGCCCCGGCAACGGCAAACACTAACCAGCTAATATTTATTCTGTATGCAAAATCATTGAGCCATTCGTGCATAATATACCATGCTATTGGTGATGCAATGATCAATGCTATTACTACAAGTTTGACGAAATCTTTTGAGAGTAACATGACAATGTTTGATACCGATGCGCCAAGCACTTTGCGTACACCAATTTCTTTTGTGCGTTGCATGGTCGAAAACAATGATAAGCCAAGCAAGCCGAGACAGGCAATGAAAATGGCAAACCCTGAAAATATAGCAAACACACTCCCGAACAATTCATCGTTCGCATATTGCTGATTAAAATGACTATCTAAAAAATAATAATTAAAGATATTCCCCGGGAAAAATTGTGCATATAGTTTTTTTATCTGCTGAATAGTTGAAGGTAAGTTTTGAGGATTTACTTTGATTGAAAACGGGTCATTCGTATTATAAAACGGTTGCAGAATAAGCGGTTCCATTACATAGCGCAGAGACTTTTGATGATAACTATTTATTACACCGATAATATCCCATTGCTTGTTAAACATGGTTATTGATTTTCCAACAGCATCGTTATTTGATCTATAGCCCAGCAGCTTCGCGGCATTTTGGTTTATCACTACATTATGCAGTTTATTGTAATCAACGTTATAGTCGGTAAATTCGAAATTTCTCCCGGCTAAAATTTTTATTCGATACACATTAATGAAATTAAAATCAATCCCCATATTACGCATAGAAAGTGTATTGCCTGTGTTATCGTCAGAACGATGGATGTTAAAGGCCCTTGCCATCTCGTCGCCAGCAAGCCTGTCAGAAGTTGCAACGCCTTTCACATTCGCTATTTTGTTAACTTCTTCCTTAAAACTATTTTCTCTTGCCATAAAAGAAGAATCAAAAGAACTGAGCGACGGCGGTGTCACAATAAGCATCTGGTTTATGTTCATACCCAACTGCTGCGCATTCATAAATTTTATTTGCTGATAAATGATGAATGAACCAACAATGAGTGCAATGGTGATGACAAACTGACCAACTACTAATACTTTACGTAAAAGAATTCCTTTTCCTGATTTTGTAAATTTTCCTTTTAATACCAGGATAGGCTTAAAGGATGATAAAACGAATGCAGGATAAAACCCGGAAACGAAAATGCCGGTAACAATAAAGGCAATCAATGAGACGGTGATGGCGTAACCAGCCCCGCTTTTTGCAAATAAATAAGATAAAGATAAAGGCTGCTGTACAAGATTATTAAAGCTCTTTTGCAAGAGGCCGACTATTATCACAGCCATTAATAATGCAACTACATTTATAGTTAGAGATTCAGTAAGGAATTGTTTGATGAGTTGTTGTTTTGTTGCACCTGCCACTTTTCTCACACCAACTTCTTTGGCACGCTCCATTGATTTTGCTGTTGCCAGGTTGATATAATTAACCCACGCAATAATGATAATAAGCATTGCTATTAAAAGCAAACTCCATACAACAGTCGCACTGGCAGTGACACCAATTTCATACTCAAAATCAGAGTAGAGATGAGCTTTTGAAAGTGGCTGCAAATAAAATTTTTCAACACTGCCTGAAACTTTATTTCCCTGGAAGTGTCTTTGGCTGAATGCGTCAAGCTTGGCTTCTAACTCTTTATAATTTGTTCCATGTTTCAGTTGAAGGTACTGCCAGAAATCAGAGTCAGTAAAATCGTAATCTGCCTGCGCATATGGATTTTTGCCTGAATACAAGGTTATGTAAGAAGCCAGTATATCAAATTTCAAATGTGAATTTTGAGGAACATTTTCACAAATGCCGGTTATTTTTACAGGTATTGAATCTGTACCAATTATAAATGTCTTACCAACCAGCGCAGCAAGATCATTGTCTTTTACATTGAAAAATTTGCGTGCGGTGGTTTCAGAGATCACAGCGGTATAAGGATCGTTCAAAGCTGTCCGTGCATCGCCTGCAATGAGTTTATAAGAAAACATGCTGAGAAAAGAATTGTCGACTGCCAGCACATTAATGTCGCCTATCTTCTTATCTCCATTGTCAATGATCGTTTTGCCAAGTGGTTCCACCCTTGCATGATTGATCACTTCCGGAAAATCATTCTGCATCGCTTTACCGACAGCGGAATAGGTAATCGTACCATGTTGAACGAGCTTGCCGTTTTGATAACGATCATTTACTACACGATAAATGTCATCAGCTTTTTTATTGAACTGGTCGTAGCTCAGTTGAAAACTTACGTACTGCAATATCAAAAGGCATGCAGCCATACCAATACAAAGACCTGCAATATTGATGAGCGAAAAAGTTTTATTCTTTACTAAACTGCGCCAGGCAGTTTTCAAATAGTTTTTGATCATAATAGTGTTTTTATTCGGTTCTTAAACTTTTCACCGGGTTTGCGATGGCAGCTTTGATCGCCTGGAAACTTACCGTAACTAACGTAATCATAATAACAGAACATCCTGCTATCAAAAAAACAACCGGCGTTATGTTGATACGATAGGCAAAGCCCTGCAGCCATTTGGTCGCAGCCACCCAGGATACGGGAATTGCTACGAACAACCCTATCAATACAAGTATTACAAAATCTTTTGACAGCATAGCAACAATATCGGCAACAGAAGCGCCCAGTACTTTTCTAATGCCTATTTCCTTTGTACGTTGTATGGCTGTGTAAGCCGTTAAGGCAAATAGTCCTAAACAGGCAAGCAGGATGGCCAATCCTGCAAAGACACTGAATATTTGTGCTGTTTGCTGCTCCGAATGATAAAGTGAGTTGAAACTGTCATCCAGGAAATAATATTGAAACGGTCTGTGCGAAACCCGTTGCTTCCACACCTTTCCCAATGCGTCTATCGTAGCAGGCAAATTGTTTCCTGACACTTTTACGAATGCTTGAAAAATATGGCGATGATTTGAATCTAAAAAAATGACCAATGACTTAACAGGTTCATGCAACGATGCAAAGTTGAAATCTTTCACTACTGCTTTTACAATTCCTTTCTGGCCTCCTGATCCTCCCCTGTAAATGGTTTTGCCAATTGCTTCTTCGGGGCTCCATCCTAAAGCTTTTACAAGCGTTTCATTCAGCATAAAAGATGTATGAGGATCATTCGCATCGCTTAACTGCATCCAGTCTGATAAAGTATAGTCACTTCCCGCCATAATGTGCAACCCCATTGTTTTCACAAAATCGATATCGGTTGGAGAAGCATTTACAAATAAAGGAGTAGCTGAAAAGCTATTGCTCTTTGTTACTTCATCATCCCATTGAATGTGTGTGGTCTCTTCAGCTCCGCAACTTACGGAAACCACATTGGGGACCTGCTCAATAGCTTCTTTGATTGCCTGGAAATTTGGACGCATTACTCCATCAACCGGCAATACAGCAATATGTTCTTTGTTATAACCAAGATTTTTATTTCTTATAAAAGACATTTGCTGAAGAATGATAATGGTGAAGATGATAAGGAACACTGAAATAAAAAATTGAAGAACGATGAGCGATCTGCGCAATGTTCCTGAATCACCTGAAAAAGAAAAACCGCTTTTTAATATTTTGATAAGTTTTAAACGGGACAGGATAAAAGCGGGGTACGCACCGGCAACCACGCTGATAATGCAATAAAATAATAGCAGGAACGAAATCGATAATGGTCGAACCAGAATCGTAAGATCAAGCTGACGATCTACAAGCCGGTTAAACTCCGGCAGAAATGAGATAACCAAAAAAATAGCAAGCGAAACTGAAAACAAATTCAATAAAAGAGACTCTCCAATAAATTGCCAAAATAACTGTCGCCTTTCTGAACCCAATACTTTTCGAATACCTATCTCTGAAATTCGCCTTGCTGCCTGCGATGTTGAAAGATTAGTATAGTTTACACAGGCTATACAAAGTATAAGCATTGCAATGGCGCATAGGATATATATGTATGTAATATTTCCATTTGGCTCAAGTCCCCCCAGCGAAGAATATAAATGGACCCTGGTGAAGGGTTCCAAATGAAAAACGAGATAATCATTTGCCGCCTGGTCAAGATCCTTCTGCTCCCTCATGTATGCAGCAATATTCTTTTCCAGGGCGGGGGCATCTATATCATTTCGCAATAAGAAATAAGTATAATAAATATGTATCCACCAATTTGGTGTATTGGCATTTGACAGGCTTGCATACGACGCTACAAAATCAAATTTTATCTGTGAGTTAAGCGGCGGGTCTGCACTCACACCCGAAATGACATAATCTCTTGTACCGGCTATCCTCAATATTTTGCCCCGGGCCTGGTCATTACCAAAATATTTTTTCTCCATAGATTTGGTAATAACAATTTTATTGGGAGCATCTAATGCGTCTTTTGGATCACCCTCAATCAGCGGGAATGAGAACATCGTAAAGAAAGTAGAATCAGCGAAGCAGAATTTATTTTCGACAAAATTTTTTTGCCCGTATGCAACTACATACGGCTCAAAACTCATAATACGTACGTAGGATTCAATTTGCGGAAAGGCCGAGGCAAGCCTCGGACCTGCCATTGAGCCGTCTGCAGCCGCTTCGCTTTTAACGCCATTAACTGTGTATTCTGTAGTTACCCGGTATAACCGTTCGGCGTTTTTTTGAAACCGATCATAGCTTAGTTCATTGTACACATACAACCCTATCATGATGCAACCTGCAATTCCGATAGAGAGTCCTGCAATATTTATTAAACTGAAAAGTTTATTTTTTGCAAGATTACGCCACGCGGTCTTAAGGTAGTTTCTTATCATGGCAAATTGTTTTTAAGTAAAAAGGAAAAATTAAAAAGTCCCAAAATCGTTTTTACTTTTTCCTTTTAAATTTTTAATTATTTACTCCGTTCTCAAGCTTTTCACAGGATTGGTAATGGCTGCTTTTATTGTTTGAAAACTTATAGTAAATAATGTGATTGTGATAATAACTATGGCTGTAATTATAAAAACGCCTGCGTTTAACCTTATCCGGTAGGCAAAGCTTTGCAGCCATTGATTGGCCGCCCACCATGAAAAAGGAATGGCAATTAAAAGCGCAACTAATATAAGTTTGAGAAAATCAGCAGAAAGCATTGTGGCAATATTGCTGATAGAAGCGCCGATAACTTTTCTGATACCGATTTCTTTTTGTCTCTTTTGCGCAGTGAAAGCGGCAAGGCCAAATAAGCCAAGACAGGAAATCAAAATAGCAATACCCGCAAAATATTTAGACAAAACGGCTACCCTTTGTTCAGAAGCATAAAGCTTGTTATAGTCATCATCGAGAAATGCATAACTGAAATCAAGGCCTGCATTATATTTTTTATACAAGGCTTTTATGCCCGCTATCGCTTGCTGCTCTTTTCCGGATTGTATCTTAACAACCGTAATTGGATTTACCGGTGAATAAGTAAAAAATGCCGGCCCGATCTTTTTATACAACGACTGGAAATGATAATCTTTTACGATACCGACAATCTGCTTTTTCTCACCCCACATGGAAACTGTTTTACCAATTGGGTTTTTTAAGCCCATGGCTTTAATCGCAGCCTGGTTAAATATTACACCCGAGCTGTCGGAAAAATCTTTTGAGAAAGGCCTGCCTTCTGCCATCTGCAAACCCATCGTTGGGAGAAAATCATCACTAATACTATTGCCATAATATTCAATTCCCAGGTTGGGATCTTTTCCTTCCCAGCTAATGCCACCTCCTGCATGAGAATAGTTGCCCATTAAATTACCATCTATATCCGACGCATTAATAACGCCGGAAATATTTTTTACTTCAGCGATAAACGCTGAAGGATCTTTTGCAAGGTTACCATCATTTGCAAAGCGAATAACATTGTCTTTATTATAACCAAGATTAGTAGTCTGAATCAATTTCATTTGTTTATAAACTACCACCACCGAAACAATCAGTATAACAGCAACTGAAAACTGAAAAACCACTAAACCCCTGCGTATCCACGATTCTCCCAAAGACGTATTCAGCTTGCCTTTTAATATTGATACCGGTTTAAAGCGGGATAGATAAAGCGCAGGATAACTGCCGGCAATAATGCCGGTAATAAACGTGATGCCAATTACTGACAGAACCAACCTTGTATTAAAATGAATGTTGATCTCTTTTCCTGTAATTTCTTTAAATGCCGGTAGCAATAAAATAACCATCACTAATGCAATCATCAAAGAAAAAAATGCCATCAGCATTGACTCACTTATGTATTGAAAGATCAATGAACCTCTGCTTGCACCAATAACTTTTTTTATGCCCACTTCTTTCATGCGGCGGGACGCTTTCGCAGTGGACAAATTCATGAAGTTGATACAAGCGATGATCAAAATAAAAATCGCGATGATAGAAAATAGTTTTACATACTCTATCCTACCGCCTGATTGAACACCATTCACAAAGTTGTTATACAAATACCGGTCGGAATATTTTTGAATGAACAGGTCTCCTTCCCATTTAGCCAACTCTTTGTCAGCATAAAGTGATTTGATTTGTGCTTTGCTGAAATCTTTTATTTTATTATTAAATGTATTGGCATTAGTTCCCGGCTTCAACACCACATAAGTAGAAACCATATTGCTTCCCCAAAAAGTGACATCTCCCATTCCTCCTGCATTTTTTTTCGCATATAAATCAAATGGAAACAATACGTCAAACTGGTCCGTAGCATTGGAAGGTGGCGCTTTAAAAACACCGGTAATTTTATATACATTGCTGAAATCGACATCGTCGTCCTTAAAATTCCAGCTAACCGTTTTACCAATTACATCTGTTGTATTAAATAATTTTAAAGCTGTCTCATCTGATAGAAGAATATTTGAAATATCAGACAGCACATTATTTTTATCTCCCCCGATAAGCTTATATGAAAATACTTTGAAAAAACTTTTACCTGCAAATTCAATCCTGGCTTTTATTTGTTTATCTCCAAAAGAAAGAATACCAGGCTCACGTTGATTTTTCACGCAAGTTGCAAACTCAACTTCAGGCAGCTCCCTAGCCATTGATTGCGCCAGCAGGCCTTGTGTAGTTTCGCCGACACGTATTGCACCTTCGCCATCTTTATTTTTCTTTAAAACCTGGTATAACCGGCTATCGTTCTTATTAAATTTATCTATACCTAATTCGTCGTTTACCCATAGATAAATAAGCAACACGCACGCCAGCCCGGTAGCTAAACCGATGAGATTAAGAAAACTGAATTGTTTGTCTTTAATAAGGGTGCGCCATGCGGTTTTGAAATAATTTTTAAACATAATAGTATATTTTCGTTTGTATAAAACCGTCAGTAATTCAATTATTCCGTTCTCAAACTCTTCACAGGGTTTGCTAATGCCGCCTTTATCGATTGAAAACTCACTGTGAACAGGGTGATCAGCAATGCACCGCATCCTGCCGAAGCGAAAATCCACCAGGCTAACGTTGTCCTGTATTCGTAATTCTGGAGCCAGTTATGCATGAAATAATAAGCGATTGGTGTCGCAATGAGAAATGAAACCAATACCATCATCACAAATTCTTTTGATAATAATTGCCAGAGATTAAATACAGATGCACCCAATACCTTTCTTACACCAATTTCTTTTGTGCGTTGTTCCGCCATAAACGAAGCGAGGCCAAAAATGCCAAGAGAGGAGATAAAAATGGCGAGTATAGCAAAGATTGTCGACAATGTTCCGATGCGCTGTTCGGCGGCAAACTTTCTGCCGTACTCTTCATCTACAAATTTATAATCGAAAAGGCCATCCGGATTAAGTCTCTTAAAACCAGGTTGAATGCGACTTATCGCTTCTGCAGGGCTCAATTGGGGGTTCAGCCTGATAGTAATAACCGGCCCGATTTGGGGAATCATGAAATATATACTTTGCTGAACAGGCTTGAAAGGTGAATCAGTGAGCATATCTTTAATTACCCCGACCACCCTCAACTTGTTATTGTTAAATGTTATTGTTTTACCAACGGGGTCGGCTAAACGCATATATTTTACCGCAGCCTCATTTAAAATTACTGCATTGCTATCTGTTCCAAAACTCCTTGAGAAATCACGCCCGTCTACAAACTGCCATCCGACTGTTTTTCCAAAATCATAACTTACAGCCGAAAGCACAAAAGCCATTTTTGCCAGTTTAGGATCTTTACCATCCCATTCAATTCTGTCATCAAAGTAATTATTCTCTGTCGTGGCGCTCGAAGACTCCGCAATTTCAATTGCACCGCCGGATGCAAGCACTTCCTTACGCAGAACATCATTTTTTCCGTTCAGATCCACTGTATTCATATTGAAACGAATCAATCCATTTCTATTATAACCAATGGGACGGCTTTGCGCATGCTGAACCTGTCGATATACAACGATAGTTCCAATGATCAGGATAATTGATACTGTAAACTGAAGCGCCACCATTACCCTGCGGGGAATAGCTGCCGACTTGCCTGCACGAAAAGTGCCCTTCAACACTTTCACAGGCCGGAATGATGAAAGATAAACGGCCGGGTAACTTCCGGAGAGCAAGGATGTAATGATGATGAACAGGATGGAAATAATCCAAAACAGGGGATTATTAAAGGGAAAACTTATTTCCTTGTTCGCTATTCGATTAAACCCATTTAAACTCAACAATACAATTCCAATACTTAGCGCAAAAGCAATGCATACAATTAAGAAAGATTCACTCAGAAATTGTTTTGCTATCTGGCCTCTTAACGAACCTATTGTTTTACGAATACCTACTTCCTTTGCTCTTTTTTCAGACCGTGCTGTACTTAAGTTCATGAAATTGATACAAGCAAGCAGTAAGACAAATAGGCCAATCATACCGAATAACCAAACCATTTGAATTTGTCCTCCCGCCTGTACGCCGTTTTTCCATTCGGACCTCAGGTGCCAGTCCTTCATTGGATGTAAGAAAAGAGCAATGTTATCACCCGCCGTTTTTGGCCGGCCACTTTTTATCCGGTTCCAATAAACTTCTTTGATGGTGCCGGATATCTTTTTCATTGAAATACCACGATTCACCTGTGCAAAAATCAGGAAGGAACTATTCTCCCAGTTTGTAAGATTATTTTTCACATTATCATTTATGTTTACCAACAAACTAAACGGGCAAAAAAAGCTTACGTTTTGAAATCTTGAGTTGGAAGGAAAATCTTCGAATACGCCTGCAACTTTTACCGGTATCGTATTACTTAGTTTCAAGACTTTCCCCGTTGGGTCTGAATCTCCAAAAAGAGCAGCAGCAAGAGATTTATTTAAGAGAATAGTATTAGGATCATTAAAACCCGATGTTGATCCGTCAAGCATTTTGAATGTAATGATTTTGAGAAATCCCGGTTCAACGTACATGCCCGGCCGTGAGAACTGCCTGTCATCAACACCAACCATTTGTTCATTGCTTTCCGATGCCAGCGCCACCTGTTTGAAATAATTATCATAATTCGTTCTTAATTCCGCTGCCAATGGAATAGGAAAATGATTACTGTTGTCGGACACAAACGATTCGCCATTGACCGTTTCTTTTCTTGCGAGCTGCGCAATGTTATCATAATTCTTATTATACTTATCGAACGAAAGTTCATCCCAAATCCATAAACCGATCAACATCGCCACGGCCATACCAACCGCAAGTCCGCCGATATTAATAAACGAGGTAATCTTATTCCTTATAAGATTTCGCCATGCTATTTTGATATAATTCTTTATCATGTGTAAATATTTTATGTGCTTTTAAAATTGAAAAATCTATTAGAGCATTATTTATTCTGTACGTAATGATTTTACAGGATTTGCAATTGCTGCTTTTATTGCCTGGAAACTCACTGTTAATAAGGCAATAAAAATAGCAACTAAACCTGCAATTAAAAATATCCACCAGCTTATCGTAATCCGGTATTGATAATTCTGTAACCAATTATTCATCAGTAACCATGCAACAGGAAATGCAACTAACGCAGGATGATAGTACCAGCTTTAAAAAATCTTTTGAAAGCAAAGTTGCAATTCCTGAAACACTTGCGCCCAGCACTTTCCGTCACACCAATTTCTTTTGTTCTGTCTTTCAGCAGTATAAGCCGCAAGTCCAAATAAACCTAAACATGAAATAAGGATTGCCAGTGCGGCAAATACCCTTGATAATTTACTTATGAGCATTTCGCTTAAGAAAATTTGATTGAACTGATCATCCACAAATTTGTATTCAAAAGGATAAGTCGGATTATCTTTTTTCATCACAGCGGCTATTTTAGCCAGTGCATTTTCAGGATATTTTGAGAGTCTATTCTTACATATAATAAACTTGCTGGCCTGTGGTATATCATAAAAAATTACCGGTGCGGATTGCCCATACATATCGCCATACACATAATCTTTAATAACACCGTAACACTGCAATTGAAAAGCTGCCTATATCAGTTTGGCGTTTTCATTGTTTTTCCAATGGCACTTCCTTTGCCCAGTAATTTTTCCATTGATTCGGTAACAATAACATTCATAATTTGTGATTAGAATCTTTCGGCATGTGGTTATCACCAAACTCCACTTCATCGGAAGGTTGAAAATCGCGGCCTTCAATAATATGCATGCCGATGGTTGACATAAATTCCCGGCTTACCAATCTTTGAGAAATAACAATATTGCTATTGGGATCTTTGCCCTGCCAGGAAATGCTGGTTGTATTATTTCCTCCTCCAATAGTATTATGGTCTGCTAATGCCGCATTTTTCACAAAGCCGGTATTTATAAGGTCTTGCTTAATTGCCGGAAAATCTTTTACGATATCACCCTGTGCGTTTATCTGAATTAAGTTGTCTTTGTTATATCCAAGGTTCCTGTTTTTTACATGTTGTATCTGCTGATAAATAATAATGGTACTGATGATCAGGATAATGGAAACAGCAAACTGCGTTACCACTAAACCTTTTCTAATAATAGCTGCACTTCCCGGTTTTTAATTTTATTCCTTTTAAAACAAATACCGGATTAAATGATGATAAATACAAGGAAGGATAACTTCCTGCAACAAGACCGCAGATGACTGTAAGCAATAACAAAGCGATGAAATGATATGGATTGGTTAATCCTAACGAAAGATTTTTTTGTACTAATGAATTAAATGCGGGTAACAGCAACGACATAAGGACAACTGCAACAAATGCCGCAAGCACGCCATCAATATTGCTTCGCCAATAAACTGAATAACCAATCTTTTCTTTCCTGAACCCAATACTTTTCTTACACCAATTTCTTTTGAACGCTTCTCACTGCCTGCGGTTGCCAGGTTCATAAAATTGATACAGGCAATAAATAAAATAATCCATGCAATAATGCTGAACAAATGTACATATAGTATTCTGCCACTACCGGTTGGTTTTCCGTTAGCAAAATCATCCCGCAGATGCCAGTCATTCATACCAAATAAAAACACATGCACAGATGATTTATCTTTTTCAATTTTTTGTGTGGTGAAATCGTAAAAAGGATTCAGCAATTGCTTATTAATGGAAGCCGCATCGACGCCAGGCTTCAATTCAACATAAGTAGTAAGGCCAAAATTAAACCAAGTTGCTGCCCGGGGATTTGCATCATACCAAACTTTAAACGGCGCCAGCCATTCAAACTGCAATGTTGAATTTTCCGGCAGGTCTTTTAAAACTCCACTGACTACGTAATCCTGTTTGTTATCCATCCGCACCGTTTTGCCAATCACATCTATTTTCATCACCAAAAAATTTCTTCGCTGTTTTTTGGGTGAGTACAATTGAATGCAATTGTGAAAAGGGCTGTCCTGCATTTCCCTGATAAATGGCAATGTAAACATGTTGAAAAAAGAAGGCTCAACATATTCACCGGAAGCATTCACTGCTTTGTCACCAACAGTAAACAAAAAGGAGTGCCTATCTTCTGTTGTACGGCAGGTGTTTTGCAATACCAGGGATGGTGGCTTGAATGCAGGCGCGAGAGGACCGGGTGTTGAAGAATGCGTGAAGACGCCATTATCAACTTTATCGTTTGTTTTTACAAGGTAAATGCGGTCTTTTTTTAAATTATTAGTTGTCAAAATTTATTTCATCTTCTACCCATAAAAATATAAAGCCCGCGCAGGCGATTCCAATGGCTAATCCAAAAATATTGAGAAAGCTGTATCCTTTATTTTTAGAAAGACTCGGATAGTTGTTTTAAAATAATTTTTGAACATAATCGTGGATCAATAAGTATCTAATTTTATTTTTCTTAAACATTAGCTGCCTGTCACTTCTACAATCTTTTTTAAGCAGCTTCAAAACGTGTAATCAATCTCTATTCGCTC
>CAWFYG010000005.1:0-739021 GCA_963819925.1 uncultured Chitinophagaceae bacterium
AAATAACTGAAGAAGAAATTGGTACTGGCATCTTTGGTGCTTTCGTAATAACCAAGTCCGCCCTGGTATTTATATTCGCTGAGTACATTGGTTGGTTCCATACAGGCAGCCCGCATGTCTTTCATGTGTACATATTCCATATCACGGTCAACCTTTAATTCGATACGCACTTTTACTTTATCACCAACTTTAAGTTGTGCGCCATCTTCCAAAGCAACAAGTACAGGTCCTTTGTCGGAATTTTTTTCGATGAATAATTTCTTCACGAGTTTTAAAGGTGTTTCTGCTGGAGTTATTTTGTCGAGGTCTTCGAAGTATTGCCAGTAAACGGAGCCCCAGTGAAGAAGCCCCCTCGAATCTCTCCCGAAGGGGAAACTTGAGGTGTTGCTGATTTGAGTAGAGACTGTTACTGAAATATTGCCCATATCTGGTTTTACTTTTTCGCCTTCTATTGTTTTTTTGAAATAACCGGTACCGGCTTCTGTTTTATCGTCGGTGCTTTTGATAATTGTGTTACCTAAATTGATGGTCACTTCTTTTTCTTCTGTCAGCCAATTGTTGCCTGCCAAGCAATAAAGCATAACATGCTTCTGCAGTGGCCTTGGTTGTTTTCCAGTTTGGGTTTGTTTTTGTTTCAGCAGCCATGTTTTCAGGTCATCAACGGTTGTGTTGATTCTTATCAATATCCATAAATGCTTCTATCATCATGGCCTGGCTTTCAATAGGAGCCTGGTGCCAGTAGTATCCGCCGGTTGTCCATTCTTTCCAGTACATGCCCAGTTCTTCTTTGTTGATGGAATTTTCTTTTAATGATTTGATGATTGCTTTTGGCGTTACTGCATCATTGCTGCGGTGCAATGCCAGGGCGATCATCGCCTGCATATATTTACTGTTGCTTAGCCAGTATTTTTTTGCCTGGCCGGTATAATAATTATATGCAGTTTGCGATGCAGCAGCAATTTTATATTCGGGGAAGAAACTCCGCATGTACAAATACTGGATCTGGATATCGCTTAAATTATTGTTGTTGAGTTTGGCTTTGTATCTAATGAGATTATCGTAATCTTCTTTTATTTTTTTATCGAGATAAGGAATGGCTTTATCAATGATGGCTTTTATTTCTTTGCATAATTATCGCCCGTTAATGCATTTAATTTTCTTAAATGCCCGATGCCGGTGATGATATATTGTGTCATGTACCGGTCATCTCTGTCCGCCTTTGAACCAGGTGAAGCCGCCATTATCAAGCTGCATTTCTTTCAGTTTGTTAAATGCTTTTTCCTGCTCGCTGCTCATCCTCACCATATCAAACAACAGGGCAATATTTTTCTTTTGCTGATTCTTCATTTTGTGCATCCAGTACCCAGGGTGTTTCCTGCAATAAGGCTGATTTTAATTCTTCATTTTTTTGCAGGTTGCAAAGCAATGCTGCTGTATCAACATTTTTCCATTGTTCAAATACTGCTTTTATTTTTGGGAGGCTTTGGTTATATAAGATGCCAGTGTATTTGCATAATAGCGGTTGAATGTTTGTTCGGCACATTCATAAGGATATTCCATTAAATAGGCAGGGCCTGCACTGCATACCAGGCCGGGTTGCTGGTATATTCTACTGTTAGTGCATGGTTGGTGATGGTGTGTTGCTGCCGCTGTTCAGCAGTTTATCAAACTTAAAAGTTTTTGTTGTATGGTTACGAGAGATTGAGCGGCAAACTTTCTGTCACCAGCATCCTGTTGGTTAAAATGGGAATGGCCATTTCTTCACCATCACTGTAATCACCGGCCTTTGGCAACAATGCGGTAGGTCATAGCCGAATTAAAATTGAAAGGTATTTCCATCGGGAATTTCACCGGCTTCGCTTTGCCCCGCTGCACCGTAAAAGCTTTGTGAAAAAACATTCTTGAACCAGCCATCAACGGTTCATTGGTGGCAGCATCCAATAATTCCAATGTAGCTTGCCGGTAACTTTTTTGTCACTAAGGTTTACAATTTTTGCACTGAACTCCATATTATCTCCCTCCCTCATAAACCGTGGTGCATTGGGTTGCACCATCAATGGCTTTTGTGTTACTACAGTTTTTTTGCATAGCCGCTTGCAGCATCTTTGGTATGTGCCAGTGTCATCAGCTTCCATTGCGTCAATGCTTCGGGCATGGTAAAGGAAAATTCAATATTGCCTTCGGCATCTGTTTTTAGATCGGGAAAAAAGAAAGCGGTTTCGTTGAAGTTTTTGCGGATTTGAATTTGGGATGGCTCGATGGCGTTTTCAATTTTTTGTCCTTTTACCTGTTCATCCGCCGCAACCGTTCGAAAAGCAAATTCAGTCTTTGTTACCGTTGCTGTTAAATTCTTTTTCTGTGTCCCATAACCAATAACCACAACATCGTTAAGATTTGACTCTCTTGCAGCAACTCCGGGAACAGCGCCCTGGATTCCATTTGAAATGGAACTCATACCACGGATTAAAATTCTGTTATTGGCATTGAAAAGTAATGCATCGTAAATTTTTTCGTTCTGCTGTACCATCGGCTCACCCCAATACTTTTCAAAGGAGTTGACAAAAGAAAAGGTTTGATTAGCCGTCCATGTATTATTTCCGCTATAAACAGGCCAAACATCCAATGTACTCCACGTATGTGGTTTGAATTGATCCAAGGATGCATCATACATAGAAGCCAGCATTTCAGCGGCAACTTTTTCCCCTTTGTACCCGCTGATAGTTACTTTCCATCGTTCTTTACTTCCGGGTAAGGTTTTATCCCGATAGGTATCAAAGGAGATATTCAAATTCTTGTTAGTCCATGGAACGTAAACATTATTTGAGGCAACATAGAAGCGATTATCTTTTACAAAGAACTGGTTCACTCCGAAACCTCCACGATCACTTTCTGAAATATGAAAATCAAACGCCTTTCTTGAATCGAGATTGATAAAATCCAAACCAGCATTTTCTTTTTTCGTTTGATCGTTGCTGTTGCCTTTATTTACCTGTTCAATTAAAAAAATATCTTTTGCGGATGAGGCTGTCACAATTCGTGAGGTTTGTCCTGGTTCTGCAATATCTGTTCTGAGCAAAATTCCACAAATAAGATGGTGCTGGTAACGAATCCGATTTTGATCATACAGCTGGAAATATTTTACATTTTTCACTTCTTGCCCGTATCGATCTATCGCAGTTGCTTCAACTACATACCAGCCCAACGAAAATTTTTGTTTTCAATTGCCAATTTTGAATTGTCGTTACTCGAATCGGTTTTATCAAAAACCTGATCGCCTTTGGCCAGGTTTCTTTTTCACATTCATCTTTATATTCGTCATGCGGAAAGTACTGGAGGAATTCATTTTTGCTTATGACAAAAGTGTCGGGTTCGTTCCAAAGCCTTTTCCTGATTAGCCTTTGCGGCGGTTGAAGTTTATAGATTTTTACATCAGCTTTTATAGATTCAGGTTCATCACTTAGATTTTTACTGGTAACCATGATACTTTTTAAGCTATCAATATTTACAATATCACCTTGTGATAAACTAAGCTGCAAATTCAATGCCTTATAACCAATTGAACCGTAATATCTCCACTTCTTGTTTCTCCATTAATGTCGGTTACATCTGCAGTTACTTTATAATCAAACACAGGATCGGTGCTTTTTTCAACACTAGATCAGGAATGGCTGTAAATTTTATCGTAAATTTTCCATCGACATCGGTTGTTATTTCTCCATTAGTAATTTCCAAGAGGGTGTGAGGATAGCCAATTCTCCAGAAAACCCAGGGATAAATAAATCTTGTTTCCCTTGTTACCCGATACATAACTTTTGCCCCATCGATAATATTTCCTGCATAAGCTTTGGCAAATCCAGTAATACTAACAGTGTCGCCTAAGCGATAACTTCCTTTTACTTTTCCGAATTCAGTATAAAATTTTGGTCGCTTGTATTCTTCAACTGAAAACGAAATGGATGAATTTTCATAATCAGCACTTCAATTTCAAACTCGCCATTTAATTTATTTTCCGGTAGCCTGAACTAGCCATTAAATGATCCAAAATCATTCAACACCAATTTTAATGAATCGCCTCTCTGGCTGTTTACATCATACAAATAAACAATTAACGAATCCTTTGATTGCAACAGCGCAGGTTTCTTTGTTTTCCAATTTTGCGTTATTCCAATACCTTTAAAATAAACCGTTTGGCCGGGGCGATAGATACTTCTGTCAGTGAATAAAAAAACTTTTGCATTGTCTTCATCATAGTCTTCCTGGTCATCATAATCGTCATTATCATTATTGGAATCATAATTATAAGTGTACTGCAAGTCATCCAAAAACAACCTGTCTTTTTGATAAGTAATATCAAGTCTAACACTGCTGTTTTCATTTTTTTTAGGGGCAGCAAGGTTAAAATATCCGTGTTCATCAGCCTTTAATAATTCTTTCTGTTGCAGTTTATAGGTCCTGGTGTTGTAATTATAATTCTGTGTGTAAACTTGTACTGTTGCGCCTTTCAGCGGTTGACCAGTCGTGCGGTCCAATACAAAATATTGTTGGCCACTATTGATAAAACTAATATTTGAAACATAAAAGTATTCGGCAGCCAAAGGGTTTTTATTTAAACTGAAATCCGGAGAAGCGCTTCCCAGTAAGACATATTCGCCTACAGGTAAAGCATTAATCTTTACTTCAGCTGAATGAGAAAGATAATCGCTTGTTGAAGGCAAATCCTGTTGCCATTCCCGAATGGATTTTTCGCTAACGAGCTTTTGAAAGAGCTTATCGTTGTCCATGCCTTGCAACCGAGCCTTCGACTCCTCAGTTAATGGAAGTATCCTGAAATAAAGAATATTGAAATTTTTATAACTAACAAGCGTACGAAATGGAAGTTCCGGAACATTTACTTTTTCTGTGGTAAGATTCAATTGAGGATGTATTATTTGATTGATAAGGTTTCGGCTGTTGATTCCTCCTTCACTATCCGGGAATTTTTTGGCAATGACATCAAGCATGCCTTTCGCTTGCTTTACAGTATACGAGGAAACCTTGGCCGCATTCTTTGAAGATTGTGAAGCATTGTTATAGATCATTTGTGCCGCCAAAAAAGCCGCCTGTGCTGAAGCCGGGTTGTCTTTATATTTTTCAGCAACGTTTTGTAGCGCTTCCCTATAAAGCGTGTCCTTATCGTCCATCACGCCATATTGATGCACAAATTCTATTCGTTCAATGTCTGCATCAATTAATGCGTCAGGCTTTGCATCATTTAAATGAAATATCAAAATATCCTTGAAAATTGATAATGCTTTTTGATGTAGTGATGAGGTGTCATTTGTAATGAATTTGTGTTGAATAAATTCATTTGCCGGCGCAAAAGCTTCTCTTTCCTTTATTTCAAAAGCATATGCCGGCCGTGTAATGTCCTGTTCATCGCTTTTGAAATAATCCAGTGCACGGTGGGCGAGCAGGTCATACAATGTTGGCCTGAGATATCGTACATTTCCTTTTATGATAATCGCATCAAAGGGTTCAAGTTTGGTTTGTTGCAGAAGATTTTTATCCAGAAGAGAAGCGAGGTATAGTTCGCCAATTTTTTTATGCAGATCGTCGGTAGTCCACGTAGCGATATCTTTTTTATCAAAGCCTTGAAGTGTTGGTTCGGTTGTAAATCTGGTAGCGGTTTTGTTGGAAATAATTCCAATACATCTGCGCTGTAATGCTTTCCAGGATTGATTTTGCCGGTTCTTTTGATGTAGCGATTTCTTTCTCAAGCGTATCAATGCTTTTTTCGGGGCGTTTTCTTCAATGTTTTGTTGTAAGGTTATTTTGTACACTAGCGCTTTTATAACCTGCGGTTCATTATTGGCAATTTTTGCGGAGGTATAAATTTTATCAGCTTCAATGAGCGCAGATTTGGTAAGGCCTTTGGCTATAAATGAATCAATTCTTTTCCATTGAGTTGTATAATTGCCTGTATTTTGCTGTGCAAACAGCGATAGGGAGCAAAAAAGGAATAGTACAAAAAAGATACTTTCAACAAGGAGATGTCTTATATCGCATATAAGTGAATTTGATTTAAAAAGAGAAAACTAGAAAACTGAACGAAGTTTTATTCCGATTTATGGATGCAGAAAACAATCAAAATTCATACTCAAAACTTTTTTTGTATTTTTTTTATGACGGTTAAACTACAGGTTTTTTATTTAGTCTCACATTAAGATTTTGATAAAATAAATTTCGAAATACGATTCAGAAATAAAGTAATTTGGGGGTCATAGTCAAAAATAGAACCGCCGCCGATTAGATTGGGGCGGTTTTTTATTCGTCGTCGCAATCTTTATTTTAAATTATGATATACCTTTTGAACATCATCATCCTGTTCGAGGTTATCAACAAGCTTTAGAACTTCGTTGGCCTGGTCTTCAGGAAGTTCCACGGTAGTGGTCGGAATTCGGGTGAGCTCCGCAGTTATAACTTCGATGCCTTTTTCTTCCAAAGCTTTATTCATATTTCCAAATTCATTAAAAGGTGTGCGTATAATAATGTTTCCTTCGCTATCCTCGCCAATCTCTTCAAGGCCGTGATCAATCAATTCCAGCTCGAGTTCTTCAATATCAAGGTTGTTATTTTTTATTTTAAATTCGCCCATGTGGTTAAACATAAAAGCAACGCTGCCGCTGGTTCCCAGCGAACCATGATTTTTATTAAAGTGCATTCGTACATTGGCAACGGTTCTGGTCGGGTTATCAGTAGCGGTTTCCACCAATATAGCAATGCCGTAAGGTGCGTATCCTTCATAAACTTCTTCATGATAATCACTTTTATCCTTACCCATGGCCCGTTTAATGGCCGCTTCCACACGATCTTTCGGCATGTTTACTGCCTTGGCATTGAGAATACACCGGCGTAACCCCGGATTATTATCAGGATCAGGACCACCTTGTTTTACGGCTATATCTATTTCCTTGCCAATGCGTGTGAATTGCTTTGCCATTCTATCCCAGCGGGCAAACATCGTTGACTTTCTTACTTCAAATATTCTTCCCATAATTTATTTCTTTCTCAATCCGGCAAATCTAAAATCTAAAAGTTAAAATCGAAAATCTAAATCGGACATTCAATTTCGGGTTACTATATCGCCATATAATTTACTTTTGCGGCATGCCGGAAAATTACAGTTATTCCCAATTACATTCTTTTGTTCTCAATATATTTTTGAAAATTGGCTGTAGCGAAGAAGACGCTGCACTAGCAGCAGAATCTCTGCTCATAGCCGATCTGCGTGGCGTTGACAGCCATGGCGTGGCAAGGCTTTCTGGCTATGTTCGCTTATGGGAAGCGAAAAGGATTAATGCAAAACCCAATATTAGAATTGTTCATGAAACACCTTCCACTGCCGTTGTTGATGGTGACGCAGGTCTTGGGATTAGTGGTAGCTCCGTTCGCTATGCAGGTGGCTATTGAAAAGGCCAAAAATGTTGGCACGGGTTGGGTAAGTGTTACCAATAGTAATCATTTCGGTATTGCCGGTTCACACGCCATGATGGCATTGCAACATGATATGATTGGTATTGCTATGACTAATGGCTCGGCAATAGTAGCGCCTACTTTTTCTACGGAAAGATTATTGGGAACTAATCCTATTGCGGTGGCTATTCCTGCGGGGCAAGAACCTCCATTTGTTGCTGATTTTGCAACAACAACAGCCGCAAATGGCAAACTGGAAATACTGCAGCGCAAAAATGAAAATGCACCTAACGGTTGGGTACAGACGAAAACGGGTGAACCAACAACAAACTCAAATGAACTTAAAAATGGCGGAGCATTGCTTCCTCTCGGAGGCGACCGGGAACACGGGAGTCATAAAGGATATGCACTGGCAGCTATTGTTGACATTTTTTCTGCCGTATTAAGTGGCGCTAACTATGGCCCCTGGGTCCCCCCATTTCCTGCATATGTTCCAATGCCCGAAAACAGGCCGGGTGAAGGTATCGGGCATTTCTTTGGAGCCATGCGTATTGATGCATTCCGATCTCGCGGAGGAGTTCAAATTGCATATGGATAAATGGATTAAAAGATTTAAGTCGTCGAAAACAGTCGCAGGCCGGCAAAGCGTAATTATTCCGGGTGAACCAGAAGTGATATTTGAAAACGAAAGAATGACGAATGGAATTCCGTTGCTGGAATCTGTAGTTGAGGATTTAAAGAGTGTTGGAAAAAGGTTTGGAATAGGGTTATAAAAATTCAGGCTAATTGCCCTAATACAGTAAAAAATTATTTCTATATAGTACATTTGCAACCCGGTTCAATAAAAATGCCGGGTGAATAAAGGTAAATGAAAGTAATGAAGTTTGGAGGCACCAGCGTTGGCAAGCCTGAAAGAATGTTTGAGATTGCAAAACTTATCACCAAAGATAATGACCCAAAGGTTGTAGTATTAAGTGCTCTGAGTGGCACTACCAATTCACTCACGGAAATAAGCACAAGCCTTGCCAAGGGAGACCGCGTGGCCGCCAAACAGCACATTGATGCATTAGAGCAGCATTATCAGAATTTTATTCTTCAATTGGTAAAAAAAGAAGAACATTATAAAAAAGCGAAAGGCGTTTTAGCTGAGCATTTTGAATTTCTGAATATAATCCTAAAAATATCTTTTAGTGAAGCTTTAAATAAGGATATTTTGGCACAGGGAGAATTATTAAGCACAAAGCTTTTTAGCATATGCCTGCAGGAAAAAAACATAAAGCATGTATTGCTGCCCGCTCTTGATTTCATGACAATCGATTCATCGGGTGAACCCCAGGTTGGAAGTAT
This sequence comes from uncultured Chitinophagaceae bacterium, assembly GCA_963819925.1. GTDB lineage: Bacteria > Bacteroidota > Bacteroidia > Chitinophagales > Chitinophagaceae > Ginsengibacter. Next base: position 8,800 of record CAWFYG010000005.1, read on the forward strand.
CAAAGTTAAGCTGTCACAGATTTTGCAAAAACATAAAGACGAAACACTCTTTCGTTACGCAAGGGTACATTTGCCGGAATGCAAAAGGCGAAGTTGATAATCTCAAAAGAGGGGGAAGTGATTATTCGGCTTCTTTAATTGCCGGCGCCATTGGAGCTACTGTTTGCGAAATATGGACGGATATTGATGGCATGCATAATAATGATCCCCGGATTGTAAAAAATACCAAACCAGTGAGCCGTCTCAGCTTTGATGAAGCTGCCGAGTTGGCTTATTTTGGTGCTAAAATTTTGCATCCTGCGAGTATATGGCCTGCTCAATATTTTAATTTTCCTGTAAGGTTGTTAAATACAATGCAACCGGAGGCTGCCGGTACTCTTATAGAAAGCGAAGCTGGCAGCGTAGGAGTGAAAGCTATTGCTGCAAAGGATTTTATCACCGCCATAAAAATAAAAAGCAGCAGAATGTTGCTGGCTTACGGATTCCTTAGAAAAGTTTTTGAAGTGTTTGAAAAATATCAAACACCTATTGATATGGTAACAACTTCTGAAGTTGCTGTGTCTCTCACCATCGATAATGATGCTTATTTAAGTGAGATTATTAAAGAACTTGAATTATTTGGAACAGTAGAAGTTGATACCGATCAGACAATCGTTTCAATCGTTGGTAACCAGATTACACAAACAAAGGATGTGATTGCCAAAATATTTACAACCTTATCGGGAATTTCGGTTAGAATGGTAAGTTATGGCGGCAGTCAGCACAATATTTCCATTCTCGTTGCAAGAGAAAATAAGGAAAAAACGCTACAGCTTTTGAATAAAGGCTTATTTGGAATGTGATCAGTCCAAAATGCAATTATATCCCCCAGCTTTTCTATAAATAAAACTCATGAGCCACATCGGGCCTATGAGCAGGAACTGGATGTCTTTAAAAAAAGAGGGTTTTTTCCCTTCTACCTTGTGGCCATAAAACTGGCCGATCCACGCTGCAACGAATACGATAAGGCTTAACAACCATAGTGGCATGAAATAAGAATGTTTCGATTGCATAGCATAAAGCAAGGCAGAAAATACCAAATAGTAGCATACCTATTCCAATTTTTACTGAAAGTGACAGGTAGTAAATTGTGGTTAATAATAAAACAACCAGGGCAACATTCAACTGCAATTGATCAGTAATAAGAAATGGAAGTTTAATCGCGTAGAGAAAACCGGTTATTGAGAAAAAAATTGCAGGCACACAAATCCAGTGAATCAATTTATTTGTTTCGTTGGTGTGGCTTTCGCCGTATTCATTCAGCCATTGATGTATGGTTCTCATTGCAGATCGGTTACTCTAAGTTATTTCAAAAAAATTATTATAGGTAACCCGGCACAAATAAAAAACTCCCGTTTTTTGCGAGAGTTTCGTTATAATAAAGTTCGACATCAAATGATCAACATAGCATCACCATAGCTGAAGAAGCGATATTTATCTTTTATTGCTTTTTTATAGGCATCCATAATAAGATCGTAACCTGCAAAAGCACACGTCATAATTAACAGACTTGTTTTAGGTAAATGGAAATTTGTTACCAGTGAATCTGCAATATTAAAAGTGTATGGCGGGTGAATAAAATGATTCGTCCATCCTTCGGAAGGTTTCAATAATTTCTGTGCGGTAAATGATGTTTCCATAGCACGCATGGTAGTAGTGCCAATGGAACAAATTCTTTTTCCGGTTTCTTTAGCCTTATTCACAATGCGGCACGCTTCCTCATCAATCTGGTAATACTCCGCATCCATTTTATGTTTGCTGAGATCTTCCACTTCTATGGGGCGAAAGGTGCCGAGCCCCGTATGCAAAGTAACTTCTGCAAAGCGAATGCCTTTTATTTCCAGGCGCTTGATCAACTCGGGACTGAAATGCAGTCCGGCAGTTGGTGCCGCTACAGCTCCTTCATGTTTTGCATATACCGTCTGGTATCTTTCTTTATCTTCTTCGTCCGGCTTGCGTTTTATATATTTTGGCAAAGGAGTCTCGCCCATAAAATATAGCATCTTCCTGAACTCATCTTCGGGGCCATCCCATAAAAAACGTATCGTTCTTCCGCGGCTTGTAGTGTTGTCAATTACTTCTGCTACCAGTTCATCACTTTCACCAAAATATAATTTATTACCAACACGAATTTTCCGTGCAGGGTCAACAATAACGTCCCATAAACGATTTGCTTTATGCAGTTCCCGTAAGAGAAACACCTCGATCTTTGCACCGGTTTTTTCTTTGCGGCCATACATGCGGGCGGGGAAAACCTTTGTGTTGTTTACAACGAAAACGTCTTTGTCATCAAAGTAATCCAGGATGTCTTTGAAATGCTTATTTTCAATTTTCCCGGTTTTCCTTTCAATGACCATCATTCTGCTATCTTCTCTTCTTTTAGCAGGATTTTGAGCAATAAGATTCAGGGGAAGGTCAAACTTGAATTGACTGAGTTTCATGTGCAATTATTATTTTTAAGTTAATTGTCACATGCCATTACTGTTGTTACAGAGATACGTACCCACCGCCGCGGGTCACTTATCATGTTACGGCATGATTTTTTTAAGTCTGCAAAGGTAGTACATTTTAATAAAAACAAATTATTAAAATTTTATTGTTTAAATTGTCCGTGAATTTTGTCCGTGGGTTTTCTTATAAAATTTGGTAAAACCTGTTGTTCCCGCATCTTTAGAATAATTACACTTTTATTAAAGCTTATGAAAACAAAACTTTTTTTTAGAATCTTTTTTTATTTTCTCATTTTTCTTTTTTGCGATAGGGGATTCAGTCAAAATATTTCACCAAAAAAATACCAAAGTCTTTTATGGGAGATAAGCGGAAATGGTCTGAAGACGCCATCGTATCTTTTTGGTACCATGCATGTCAGCAGTAAAATGGTTTTTCACCTGGCGGATTCTTTTTATTATGCCTTAAAGAATGTAGATGCGGTAGCTACTGAAATTAACCCTGATCTCTGGCAGCAGGAAATGGTGAATCTTGACAGGCTTCAGCATAACTATAGGAGTTTTATCCAGGCTACTCCGAGTGACTATCTGAATGAAAAATCTTTCCGGCTCGAAGATTATGAAGATCAGCTTAGAGATGCCCTCCGTTCAGAACCCACTCTTGTCAATAGCCTGTTATATCGTTCGTATAAATCAAAAGAGGATTTTGAAGAAGACACCTTCTTAGATCTTTACATTTACCAAACCGCTAAGAAACTCGGAAAAATGACCACCGGAGTTGAGGATTATTTTACAACTGAAAAAATAATCCTCGAAGCTTATGCGGATATGGCAAAAGAAAAAAAGAAAAGCTACAACAACACCAATGAATCCGCTTATGAAATCGAGCAAAAAGTAGAGGACGCTTATCGTCGGGGCGATCTGGATTTCCTTGATTCATTGGAGACAATCCTGCAGGGTTCCAAGGCTTTCAGGGAAAAATTTCTATTGAAGCGAAATGAGATCCAGGCCAATTCCATTGATACAATACTCAAGAAAAATTCCTTGTTTGTAGGTGTAGGGGCGGCACACTTGCCGGGTGAGAGGGGCGTTATTGAACTTTTAAGAAAGAAGGGATATAAACTCAGGCCGGTGCGGCTGGATAATAAAAATGCTTTTCAACAAAACACAATCGATAAACGAAAAGTTGAAGTAAATTTTCATCCCTACAAGAATCCTGATGGCGCTTACACCGTTTCGGTTCCGGGAAATCTTTACAAAATGTCAACCGATGCTTCTGGTCTCGACAGGAGTCAATATGCGGACATGATCAACGGCACGTATTATATTATTACCAGGGTTCAAACATATAGCGCCTTTGGGGGAGAGCCGGCTGAAAAGATTTACAAGGAAATCGATAGCCTATTGTTTGAAAATATTCCGGGAAAGATTATCGAAAAAAAATCTATTACATTGAATGGTTATAATGGCTTTGATATAACGAATAAAACGCGACGTGGAGATTTACAACGATACCAGATTTTTATAACTCCTTTTGAAATCCTGGTTTTTAAAATGAGCGGAAAGGAATCCTACGTTAGCGGTCCCGAAGCTGAAAAATTTTTTGGGTCAATAGTTTTGCCGGAAGGCCAAAGTCGTTTTATAAATTTCGAACCCTGGTCAGGGGGATTTAAAATTAATTTGCCACAGCCACCTCATCAATTTTTAAATACAACCAATGCTGATGATATTGACCGATGGGAGTATGAGGCCACAGATAAAAATACGGGTAATTCATTTCTTATTCTTAAAAAAACGATAAACAATTTCAATTTTCTTGACGAGGATACTTTTGATTTGGATCTGGTAAACGAATCATTTAAATCATCAAAATTTATACAGAAACAAATAAATGGTAAACATGGTTTATTTAAAGGATATCCTTGTATGGATGTCACCTTACAGTTGAACGACGGTAGTTTTGTTAAAGAACGGATTATTATTGATGGGCCACATTATTTTTTATTGGCAGAAGAAGGAAAAGATTCATCAACAAATTTTGCCTCTTTCTTTACCTCATTTGAATTTATACCATTTAAATATGCAGCGCCCAAAGAGGTTACCGATACTTTCATGCATTTTACCGTGATGACTCCGGTTATTCCACAACTTGACGAAAACTTCAGAGCATTACTTGAAAACTTTTCGGGCGGAAATTTTGCCAACAACGGCTCATCCGAATCTTATTGGCAAAGCACAAAAAATGCTTTGTTCAAAAGCGACAGCACAGGAGAAATCATTTCTGTAGCCATGGAGCAATTTCCAAAATATTACCAAATAAGGAACTGGCATGCCTTCCGTGAGAAAGAGATAAATAAATACCTTGCTAATAATGATATGGTGCTTTCTTCAACCGATTCATTTTCTATTAATAAAAATATGAAGGCCTATGGCTTTACCATAACCGACACCAATTCTTCACGATCTATCAAACGCATTCTTATTATCAATAAAGACAGGTTATACCGGATTGCTGCAATGACTGATACCACTCGTGAGGAAAGCGCATTTATGAAAACCTTTCTTTCCAGTTTTACTCCAATGGACGATTCTACTGACTTTAATGTTTATGCAAATAAGAATGATATTTTCTTTAAAGATTTTTATAACAAGGATAGTGTAGTTCACACCAAAGTGCTTGCTGCACTTCCCAATATTTATTATACTCAAAAAGACATCCCCCGGCTTTCCACTATTATTCAGAGCCTCCAATATGGAGATAAAGAATACTTTGACACTAAATCGAAAGTGATAACGGAATTGGGTTACATAAAAGAATCAGGGTCTGCTGAACCTGTTGTAAATTTTTTAAAACATGTTTATGATGAGGCTGCTGACACTTCAACTTTTCAAAATAACGTGATAACAGCACTCGCAAAAAACGAAACAAACGAGTCTTATGATTTGTTGAAAAACCTTCTTATCCAGGATCCACCACTCTTTGAGAGTGCCAATGAGTATTCGGATTTCTTTGATGACATAGATGATTCTCTGTTGCTCGCAAAAAAATTGTTCCCGGAAATACTCCAGTTGTTAACAATTGACGATTATAAAGACAATGTCACATCACTCTTGGTAAGCCTGGTGGACAGTAATCTTATTACCGCAAAAGAATATGAGGATTATTTTACGAAAATTTATTTTGACGCTAAAATAGAATTAAAAAAGCAACAAACTAAGGATGAAAAATTAATGCGCAAAGAAAGTGACAATGACGATACAAACGATTTGGAGTACGGCAGATACACCAACTCTTCATATAAACTTTTGGGATACGCCAAACTCCTTATGCCTTTTTATGATAAAAATGCTTTAGTGGCAAAGTTTATTGAAAAACTTCTTTATTCCAGAGATGCCGGTTTGCAGCTCGATGCAGCAGTTCTATTATTGAAAAATAAAAAAAATGTACCCGATAGCATTTTGCTTTCGCTCGCAAAGTCTGATAAATACCGGGCTGATTTGTACGAAGCGATGAAGAAGATAAATCTTATAGAGAAGTTTCCTACAGCGTATCGTAATCAACAGGAAATTGCTAAAAGTATTCTTGAAAAAGAGAATGGTTATTATGAAATTGATTCGGTTGAATTTGTATCCTCTGCAATCGTAGACTATGACAATGACAGGAGGCTCGTGTATTTTTTTAAATACAGGAAAAAAAATGAAGATGAATGGAAAATAGGAATTAGCGGTACACAGCCTTTAAATAAAAATGAAATTAGTACCGGGGGGGACCTGACAAAACTCTCTGATGAAAAAATAAATACTGAAGAAGATATAAATACTCAATTTCAAAATGAGCTCAATAAAATGTTGATTGTGTCGCACAAAGGCGGCAGATATTTCTATTTAACGGACAACGACAACCGGTATGGCAACGAGTAATATTTTGAGATAAATTTCAAAAACTCAATTTTGGAATAGCTTCAATTAATTTTTGAGTATACAAACTTTTTGGATGAGAATAAATTTCGTCAGCAGAATTCACTTCTTCAATTTTACCTTTATTCATAACCATAATCCGGTTACTTATATAATGAACAACCCCAAGGTCGTGAGAAATAAAAATGCAGGTGAAACCAAGTTCTTCCCGGAGGTCGTTTAGTAAGTTAAGAACCTGCGCCTGGACACTTACATCAAGCGCTGACACGCTTTCATCGCAAATTATAAATTCCGGGTTAAGCCCAATTGCTCTCGCAATACAAATACGTTGGCGTTGCCCTCCGCTAAATTCATGCGGATAGCGGTTAAAATGCTCCGGCCTTAAATCCACTTTTTCAAGCAATTCTATAGTTTTCTCTTTGCGTTGTTTTTCAGTGGGAAGTATGTCATGAATTTTCATGGGTTCATTAATGGCCTGGCCGATAGTAATACGCGGATTAAGAGATCCATAAGGATCCTGGAAAATAATTTGGATATCTTTTCGCATTCTTCTCAACTCGTCGTTGGGTATATGCGCAATATTTTTTTTATTTAGAAAAATGTTGCCTGATGTTGGTTCTATCAATCGTATTATCGCCCTGCCCAAAGTAGTTTTCCCACAACCGCTTTCTCCCACCAATCCTAATATTTCTCCCTTTTTTACTGAAAAGCTAACGTCATCAACAGCTTTAAATTCATGCAATATTTTGCCGGTCAAACTTTTTTTGTCAGGAAAATAAACTTTAAGGTTTTCAACTTTTAATAATTCAAATTCAGAATCAACCCCTATCTCTTTATTTTTTTTGTCAATTGATTTGCGATCATATAAATCTCCGGGCCCATTCAAGAAATCGCTAATGACAGGGAGTCTTTTTCCTTTAGAAGCTGATGATGGTCTGCAACTTATTAGTGCTTTCGTGTACGGATGTCGGGGATTCTGAAAAATTTCTTTGGTTGTGTTGGTTTCCACAATTTCTCCCTTATACATCACAATTACCCTGTCAGCAATTTCGGAAACAAGAGCAAGATCATGTGTGATATAAATTACTCCCATCTGCTGTTTTTGTTGTAACTCTTTAATGAGTTCCAGGATTGTTTTTTGAACAGTAACGTCCAGTGCAGTCGTGGGCTCGTCTGCAATTAGTAAAAGAGGATTGCAACTCATGGCCATCGCAATCATTACCCTTTGTCTTTGACCCCCGCTTAACTGGTGAGGATAACGGTGAAGCATACCTGACGGATCCGGCAATTTCACCTGCTTAAAAAGGTGTTCGGTCTTTTCCCTGGCTCGCTTGTGATTTTTTCTTTCGTGTAGCATTATGGCTTCTATTACCTGTTTGCCGCAAGTCTGGACAGGGTTAAGAGACGTCATCGGTTCCTGGAAAATCATAGAAATTTTACTGCCTCTTAATTTGCGCAAATAACTTTGATCAGATGTTAGCAGGTTTGATTGAGTATTTCCATTTTCAGAAAATAGAATTTCGCAATTTTTATATTGAGCCGGCGGAGAAGGTAGCAGTTGTAATATTGATAGAGATGTAACCGTTTTGCCTGAACCTGATTCTCCAACAATGGCGGTTGTCTCCCCACGGTTTACGGCAAAAGAAATATTTTTTACCGCAGAAAAACTTTTAGAACCTTCTATAAAATCAATACTTAAATTTTTTATTTGGAGAAGTGGATGGCTCATTAAAACAAATTATACGCAGGACCGTAAATTGGTAACAATGCTGTTCGGTAAAAATGAAAATTGGAGAACTGTTATATTAGCTAAAATTTTAAGTGTCGCACCGTCAGGCCATCATTAATTAATTGTTTTAAAGAATCAATTCCAATTTTTAAATGCCTTTCCACATATTGTGCAGTAACACTCGCATCACTTTCTGTAGTTTTTACGCCTTCCGGAATCATGGGCGAGTCACTTACTAATAACAGTGCACCGGTCGGAATTTTATTAAAGAATCCAACAGTAAATATGGTTGCTGTTTCCATGTCAATAGCGTAGGCTCTCACTTTTCTTAAATAGGCCTTAAGAGTATCATCATGTTCCCAAACTCTTCTATTGGTGGTATAAACAGTGCCTGTCCAGTAATCAAAAGCATGGTCACGAATAGTTGTTGAAATGGCCTTTTGCAAAGCAAAAGCAGGTAGTGCAGGAACTTCCGGGGGGAAATAATCATTCGACGTTCCCTCACCTCTTATTGCTGCAATAGGTAAAATAAGATCTCCGATTTTATTTCTTCTTTTTAATCCGCCGCACTTCCCTAAAAATAAAACAGCTTTTGGGTTTATAGCGCTTAGTAAATCCATTATGGTAGCAGCACCGGGACTACCCATTCCGAAATTTATAATTGTAATATCATCGGACGTAGCACATTCCATGGCTTTATCTACCCCTACAATTTTTACCTTGTGAATGTCTGCAAACATTTTTACATAATTGCTGAAATTGGTAAGAAGAATATATTCCCCGAAGTTTTCCAGCTTTTCACCGGTGTATCTGGGAAGCCAGTTGTTTACTATTTCTTTTTTTGTTTTCATAATTTTTTAAAACCAATATTGTTACTAATAAAAATACAATTTTAGATTGATGATTTAGATTTGTAAATGTATAATCTGCCGATGTTAGTTATTGCATAAAAATAAGTCACTATTCATTTGCCCCGAAACGAAGCCCTAAAATGATAAAAATTGAATTTCCAAAACAACAGGTTACCATAAGGCAACAGTCAGGGGTAAACGAAGTTTTTGACGCAATAAGAAAAAAATGGCTACAGCTTTCACCGGAAGAATGGGTGCGACAAAACATGATTCAATATCTTTTTTCAAAAAAATATCCTGCATCATTAATTGCAATTGAAAAGGAAATCAGGCTTGGAGAATTATCGAAACGTTGCGACGTCGTTGTTTATGACAGAAACGCCGTCCCCTTTATGATAATTGAATGTAAGGAAATGCGGGTATCCCTTTCTGAAAAAGCGTTAGACCAGATTCTCCGTTATCATAGTGCCTTGCCTGCAAGGTATTTAATAATTACAAACGGGAGCTATTCTTTTGGTTTTGAAAAAACAAATGATCAATTTTTTGAAATAAATGAATTCCCCGAGTACAACGTTTGATTCAAAAAAATGTCGAAAAAAGGTCTTTACGGGAATATCCCCAATTCAGCGTAAGAAGTGGCTACCTTATTTATTGCACATACATATGCCGCCGTACGCATATCAGGTATAGCAGGAGTTTTTTGCCAGATGTCAACAATTTCACGGGTTGCAGTTATCATTGTTTCCTCAAGGCCGCTTCTTACAAGATCTATTTCATCCGCACCATGCAAAATGATATCTTTCTCCATCACGCTCACATTTTTTCCTGTAAGTTCTTCAAGTTGGCCAAGTATATGCAGGTTCATATTTTCAGTAAATCTTTTTTCAAGCCTTCCGTATCGCACATGGCTCAGGTTTTTCAGCCATTCAAAATAGCTGACGGTTACTCCACCTGCATTGAGGTACATATCAGGAATAACCAATGTTCCTTTTAAATTCAATATTTCATCCGCTTCCGGAGTTAAAGGCCCATTGGCGGCTTCACCAATTATCTTTGCTTTCACCCTGGCTGCATTTTCACTATTAATAACATTTTCCAATGCCGCCGGAATTAAAATATCACAATCCATTTCAAGCGCATCCTTATTTTTTTCAAAATTTTTGGCACCGGGAAAATCAAGTAATGACCCGGTTCTGCTACGATGTGCCCACACTTTATCTACATCCAACCCATCATTGCTCCAAATAGCGCCTTCGTATTCTGCCAATCCGACTATTATAGCCCCCGCCTGTTGAAAAAACAATGCCGTGTGATAGCCAACATTACCTAATCCCTGCACGCAAATTCGCTTCCCTTTCACCCCGATAGCCAATCGTAGTTTATCCATAATGGAAGGCATATTACAAACCTCGCTAATCCCATAAAATACACCGAGTCCCGTCGCCTCTTTTCTTCCGCGTACCCCTCCTTGTGTTACAGGCTTGCCTGTTACACAACCCGCTGCATCTATTTCACCGGGATGCATAGCCACATATGTATCCAGTATCCAGGCCATTTCTCTTTCACCTGTTCCATAATCAGGCGCAGGAACATCAGTGCCGGGGCCAATAAAATTTTTCTTAATTAACTCTGCTGTATATCTCCGGGTAATCTTTTCTAATTCATAAGGAGTGTATTCCCGGGGCCTGATTTTTATGCCGCCTTTGGCTCCCCCAAATGGCACATTGACAATTGCGCATTTATAAGTCATTAAAGCAGCCAATGCCATCACCTCATCCTGGCTAACAGCCAGGCTAAAACGAATTCCTCCTTTGCAAGGCGTTTTATGATGCGAATGTTGAACCCGGTAGGCCTCAATAGTCACTATTTCGCCGCTTTCCCGTTTTATCGGAAAACGCATTTGGTAAACACTGTTGCATTGTTTTATTTGCTCCAAAATGCCCCGATCCCAATCTGTAAAAAGCGCAGCTTTATCAAAACTTCTCTCAACACTCTGGAAAAAACTATAAGGAACTGATGACATAAAATATATTTTGAAATTAATAACGAACCAATCTTAAAATTTATTCTTTATCTCTTTTTGTTAAATAATCATTTAATAAGAATTACGACATCTTTTCTTTTTTAGATACTTTGACGTCAATTCTTATCAGGTATAAAAGTAGAACGGTGAGGATGGTAATACACACAGCCATTACCACATAAATTTTGTCATGACTTCTCATAACGCCGTCCATCCCCGAGGAGGAGTCTGCAGATTGGGCAAATAAGAAAAGGCTTAAAAATGAAAATATAACGGAGAGGCATATCCGTTTAAAAAAATACAGTTTAATCATTAATTAAATTTTTATTGGTCAACAGGCTTAGTCTTATTTTAAGACTGCTGATCCAAATTCCTAATAACACCCAACCGAATACTGCCGGCCAGAAGATCATTTCCATTGTTGCGTCCAGGCTGCCACCTCCAAGGGCAGGATTACCCCCGCCTTTGGCCCCTTCCATTCCGCCCGGGTGAAGGGACTGAACCAGCCTTGGCAGAACCATTATTAACGGTATATAAATGAAGTAGGCAAAAATATTATAGACAGCACTTATGCGGGCTTTCTTGTCAATATCATTCATGGAACCGCGTAATACAAGATAGGCGAGGTAAATAAGAACCGCTATAGCCGCAGCAATTTGTTTGGGATCGTTGCTCCAGGGTTCACCCCACGTATAAGTTGCCCAGATGGAACCGGTAGCGAGACCTAAAATTCCAAATACAATTCCTGTTTTTGCAAACTCTGCAGCATATATGTCATACTTAATATTTTGAGTACGCAAATATGCAATGGAATATCCTAGCGAAAGACCAAGCAAACCTACTTGTCCAAACCACATAGGCACATGAAAGAAAAAATTACGAATACTTTGATGGAGATTGCCAACGAAGGGAACTTTTATCAAAAAACCTGCGGTGAAGGTTAGAAAGAGAAATAAGATACACAATATTTTCCACCACTTAAATTTCATCTAGGCAATATTTCTTTTATGCAATCGCTTATGCGGGGGCAAAATTATAATAAAACTTTTGTGATTTTTTGTTTTGTTTGAAGTTTATTCTTTTTGATTGCTTAAGTGTAGCCGGAATTATATAGTTAATAACATAATCAGGAGATTTTCTTAATTAGTCAAATATAAATCTGTTACTCAAAGTTTTCTTACGGGCAAAATTACTCTTAAACAACTCACATGGTTTTATACATTCATTCACTTAACTTTGCACCCCATAAACAAAAAATATGAGTGGCGCATTAAAGGAAGTTAGAAACCGCATTCAAAGCGTAAAAAGCACACAGCAAATAACGAAAGCCATGAAAATGGTGAGTGCCGCCAAGTTACGCAGAGCGCAGGATGCCATTGTACAAATGAGGCCTTATGCCCAAAAGCTGCAGGAAATGCTTGGTAATATTGTAAGCAGCGCTGAAGGAGATGTGGATATGGCTCTTGCGGTGGAGAGACCTATTCAAAAAGTGCTGGTAATTGTAATAACCAGTGATCGTGGGTTATGTGGAGGTTATAATAGTAGTCTTATTAAATTGGCTAAAGAGCTTATCCACGATAAATATGCCGGCATTACCACAAAGGATAATGTCGAGATGCTGCCTTTGGGTAAAAAGGGATATGAACATTTTATAAAAAATAAGTTCAAAGTTATTGATCGTTATTGGCATATCTTTTCTGAATTAAATTTTGAAAATGTTGCTTCGATTGCAAAATTTGCAATGGATGCTTTTAAAAATGGAGAGGCAGATGCGGTACAACTTGTGTATAGCGAATTTAAAAATGCAGGTACGCAGAAATTCGTCATTGAACAATTTTTGCCAATAAAAAAGTCGGAAAAAAAGAAGGGGGAAACAAAAGCCGATTTCATTTTTGAACCGGATAAAAATATCCTGATAAAAGAACTGATGCCGAAAATTTTAAATACCCAATTGTATAAAGCTATGCTTGATGCACACGCCAGCGAGCACGGAGCCCGCATGATGGCGATGGATAAGGCCACAGAAAATGCGGAAGAACTTTTAAAACATTTAAAAATAAGTTACAATCGTGCAAGACAAGCCGCCATTACAACGGAACTTACGGAAATTGTGAGTGGCGCAGCGGCATTGCAGGGGTAAACCCCTAACCCCTAAAGGGGAATTGGAAATTTAAATTGTAAATTAATGTAGCCCGTCTCAGGCGGGGTTGGGGTATGGACTTAAGTTTAATAATTCCACATATTGAAGCACTGATATTTGCAAGTGAAAAACCTTTGCCTGCTGCTGAATTGGTTGAACTGGTAAATAACGCACTTGGGTTTATTGAAGATCGTGCTACTATTGACCAGGTTAATGCTGCCATAAAAGCCATTTCAGAAAAGTATGAATCAGAATTTTATTCTTTTGAAGTAATGGAAAGTGGAGGTGGTTACCAGTTTCTGACCAAAAAAGAATTTCATAAAACTGTTGCGCTACTGAACGGCGATAAGTTTTTAAAAAGACTTTCCGTGGCATCTCTCGAAACGCTTTCAATCATTGCCTATAAACAACCGGTTACCAAATCGGAAATCGAAATTATCCGCGGTGTTAATTGCGACTATGCCGTTCAGAAGTTGCTTGAAAAAGACCTGATAGTTATTACCGGGAGAAATGAAAACTCTCCGGGAAAACCTTTGATTTACGCTACTTCAAAATCCTTTATGGATTACTTCGGTATTAACAGCCCCGATGATCTTCCTAAAATAAAAGAAGTGCTCAACCAGGAAATTATTGAGGCAACAAGAATTGAAGAAATAAAAATTGAAGAAACCGATGTGGAAATCGCAGAATTTTTGCAAATAAGGGATGAAACAGGAGAAGTAGCCGACGTCAACAATAGTATTCCGGAATAATTATTAATAAATAAATTGTTTTAATTGTGCAAGAAGCCGATTATAACGTTATCACTTTAGCAGCATGTCCCAGGTTTTATCTCATAAAAAACTCTCCGCAATTGCCGAAGAATTCGGCACCCCTGTGTATGTTTATCATGCAGAAAAAATTGCAGAACAATATTCAAAGCTTATAAATGCTTTTAAAAATACAGATACAAAATTTTTTTATGCCTGCAAAGCATTAACTAATATTAATGTTCTTACCTATATAAAATCGCTAGGGGCCAATATCGACTGCAGTTCAATCAACGAGGTTAAGCTGGCTTTACATGCAGGGTTTACTCCCGAAAGAATTTTATATACTTCCAATGGTATTGCTTTCGATGAAATTGACGAGTCAAAGAACTTAGGCGTTAATATTAATATTGATAGCCTTTCCAATCTTGAAAAGTTTGGTGAAAAGTACGGACATGCGTACCCGGTAGGTATTCGTCTTCGCCCTAATATTTTGGCCGGGGGAAATCTAAAAATTTCAACAGGACATGATAAAAGCAAATTTGGCATTCCCGTTGACCAGGTTGAAAAAATATTATTAGTGGTTGAGCGGTACAACCTATTGATCCGGGGATTGCAAATCCATACAGGAAGTGATATAGAAGATGCGGATGTGTTTGTAAAAGGAATAGAAGTTCTATTTGATATTATTCCTCATTTCCGAGAATTGGAATTTGTTGATTTGGGCGGCGGTTTTAAAGTGCCGTATAAAGACGGGGATACCGAAACAGATATTAAAAAGCTTGCGCAAAAAGTAGAAGAAGCCTTTGCAAATCATCCGAATCCCGGAAACAAACATTTGCAGGTGTGGTTTGAACCAGGAAAGTTTTTAGTAAGCGCCGCAGGATATTTTGTTACGCAGGTTAATGTAATTAAGGAAACCCCGGCTACAACTTTCGCGAGCATCAACAGCGGATTTAACCATTTAATACGTCCAATGTTTTATAATTCATATCATCGTATTGAAAACATGAGTAATGAAAAAGGGCAAGAAAAAAATTACTCAATTGTCGGGAACATTTGCGAAACGGATACGTTTGCCTGGGATAGGAAAATTAATGAAATAAAAGAAGGCGACTATCTTGTTTTTTATAATGCGGGGGCTTATGGCTTTGAAATGTCTTCAAATTTTAATTCACGATTAAAGCCTGCTGAAGTTTTAGTAAAAGACGATAGGGCCTCACTCATTCGCAGGAGAGATTCTTTTGAAGATCTTTTGCAAAAGCAAATTGTATAAAAAGGGGAAGCATGGATATTCTTCTGCAATATCCATGTTTCCTTCATTAAATCAGTTCACCGGAATTAAGGATTACCTTCCGAAGAACTGTTGCCGTTATCCTGAAATTTGTTGTCGGCTCCCGGACCCTGTTTACCCGGTGCCTGGTATCCATTATTGTTCCGACCCCGGTTTTGATTGTTCATATTTCCATTCCTGAAGTCCTGTTGAGCCTTTATTATCGCCTGGTCTCTTTCATTTTTCAAAGTACGTATCTCCTCTCTTTTTTGAGAATGGCTTAAGCTTTTATTGTGTCTTGCATCCTTTATTTGATTCCTATAATCCATTTTTATTGATTGGATTTGTAAGGATAATTTATAAGGCATTCTTCGGTATTCATATGGATTTGGATAACCATAATACGGATAACCGTAGTAAGGATACCCATAAAGCGGGTAACCGTAGCCAAAGCCGAACCCAACAGAAGGGACCACAACAACTCTCGGCCTGTAAACATGATGGTAAACTCCTTTTCGTTGAGCGGACGCCCCTAAAGAAAGCATAATAGAGAATAAAATTATTAGTAATGTTTTCATATGATTTGTTTTAGGTTTTTCAACTAATTAGACGTCGATTTAATTAAAAAGCAACATGTAGAAGTTCAATTCTAACGTTCCTTTAACGCAGTTTTCTGAACGAGTTTACAGTACAAAATTGATTTCTTTTAATACTGAGAAATGTTAATAAATTTATTTTAACGTGCTCTATTCTGGCGTTTAAGAACGGAAAATTCCAATAGCTCAGGTGAGATATAGCAAAAGATTTTAGGCGTTGTATAAAAGCCTTTTCTCTTGTTTAAATTCAATACAAACGAACCACGCCGTAATGAAGGTTGATAGCGTTAGCCAGCATAGAATTGGAATATTCATACCGGTAGTAGCAGGAGAAACTAAAAACCAACCTCCAATTTTAAAGATGATACAAAAACCCAATATATTTTTTAGGCATTCCCAAAGGAGTGCAAATCCGTGACGGTCCATGAGCTCGGTAAATGCATATACACTCATGAAAATAAAAAGGCCATACACAAAAATTCCTGGTGAACCGATGGCTGCTATGTTTGCGAAAAGAAAACTTATGAAAAGCAAAAGTATTATGAACTGCGCCCACGACCAATAAAGCAATTCTTTTGAGTACTTAGGCGAATACTTCCTGAAATTATAAGCATCTTCAATTTTATATACTGGAAATTTTTCCGCAACATCGTCCGGTCTCCAGCCTGTTGGCATCAACCATATCCTCACTTTATCTTTCCATTTTTTTGTCCGCCATGCATCTTTTAATAAAAGCCAAAAATGAATAAAATTAATTTTTATGGGATTCCATGTTCTGGCCGGGCGTGTAATTCCATAAACAGGTCTCACATCCACGAGTTCTTCCTGGAAAGTTCCAAAAAGCTTATCCCATACAATAAAAATTTGCGAAAAATTTTTATCAATGTATTCCTTATTTATTGCATGATGTACCCTGTGATGGGAGGGCGTTACGATAATCTCTTCCAACCATCCCATTTTATTGATATGTTGAGTATGGTACCAAAACTGTGCAAATAACTGAATTGGCGCTACGATGGCAATAACGTTGGCAGGTACGCCGACTAATGCAGCCGGCAGCAGAAAAACTGTAAATATTTTTACAATCTCAGCAATGCTTTGTCTTAGCGCACAGGCAAGATTAAACTCTTCGCTACTGTGATGAATTATATGATTATTCCAAAATATATTATAACGATGTGCAATGCGATGTGTCCAATATCCTGCAAAGTCCAGGGCAATAAATGCAACAATGTAAACCCATATTCCCGGCTTTATGTGGGTGATGGCAATTTTATCGACCAGCCAGGCATAACTTATAATAACAATACTTAGCCCAAGAACGTCTTTTGTAACATTTGTTATACCAGAGCTGAGGCTTGAAATCATATCCATTTGCCGTACCGTATCGTTCCCTTTATACCGGCCGTACCATTTTTCAAAAAGAACGAGAGCCAGGAAAACCGGCATTGCAATCAATAATATTTTTCCATAAGTTTCCATCTGCAAATCGTTGCTTAAAATTACAGAAGTTTACAAAAATATTCTTGCTGAATAAAAAATGCGAAATTTAGAAGCTTTTGATGTTGTCAGCCAATTGGATTATTCTTTTGTGATTTTGAGATTCCTAAATAACATTCCGCTATTTTTTCTTCATTTTGCGGCCTTCAATGTCAATTTGTCTAATATTTATTATTGGCAAAAAGTTTGACAATGCTACCTTTGCAGCCAATTTTACAAAATGGAAAAGAATAAAAAACACAAAGAAGATACTGAAATGAATAACCAGGCGGATAGCCAGGATTTATCTGTAGATGAAATCAATAACATAAGTATCGAAGATGTAGAGGAACCCTTGGTTCCGGATGAAACCAAACAAAAATTAAGAGAGGAGCTCGAAGAGCAAAAGGATAAATATGTGAGATTATTTGCTGAGTTTGACAATTTTAAAAGGCGAACCTCGAAGGAACGCATTGAATTGATTCAGACCGCAGGTAAGGAAGTTATCATCTCGCTACTCCAGGTTTTGGACGATTGCGATCGTGCAGAAAAACAAATGCAGGAGACAGACGATGTTTCACAAGTTAAAGAAGGGGTTTTACTGGTATTTAATAAGCTCAGGAAAACATTACAGGCAAAAGGTTTGAGAACGATGGAAAGCCTGCATACTGATTTTGATGTTGAAAAGCATGAAGCAATTACAGAAATCCCCGTTGCTGACAAAAATTTAAAAGGAAAAGTAATTGACGAAATTGAAAAGGGTTATTATTTGAATGATAAATTAATTCGATTTGCCAAAGTCGTGGTTGGAAAATAACATTTCCGAAAATATGGTTTCCATCAGCCGGCACCTGCGAACGGTTGATGGTTTTGTATTACGCAGATCACAATAAATTGTATGGTAAGTTCAATGGCTTCAAAAAGAGATTATTACGAAATTCTGGGTGTAAGCAAATCCGCCGGAGCAGATGAAATTAAAAAGGCCTATCGCAAAGTAGCAATGCAACATCACCCGGACCGGAACCCAGGCGATCATACTGCTGAAGATAAGTTCAAAGAAGCCGCGGAAGCTTATGAAGTATTAAGTGATCCGGATAAAAGAGCGCAGTACGATAGGTTTGGTCACAGTGCTTTTAGTTCCGGCCGGGGAGGAGGATTTTCAGGGCACGGTATGAATATGGAAGATATCTTCAGCCAGTTTGGAGATATTTTTGGCGAAGATGTTTTTGGCGGCTTTTTTGGTGGTGGAAGAAGCGGCGGGCGTTCGTCCCGCAGCAGGGGCGTACGAGGCAGCAATCTTCGTGTAAAGATTAAAGTTGATTATGAGGAGATGGCTAAGGGGACCAGTAAGACTATAAAGGTAAAAAAGTATGTTGCCTGCAATACATGTGGCGGCTCTGGTGCAAAAGACAAAAATAGCATGCAAACATGCCATACATGCGGCGGGAATGGCCAGGTGCGCCGGGTTCAAAATACTTTTTTGGGACAAATGCAAACCGTTACTACCTGCCCAACCTGCAATGGAGAGGGCTCTGTAATTACCAGCAAATGCAATACCTGCAAAGGAGAAGGGAGAGTATATGGTGAAGAAACTGTTACCCTGGATATTCCGGCCGGCGTTCAGGATGGAATGCAATTAAGCATGAGTGGCAAGGGAAATATGGGAGAACGTGGAGGCGGTCCGGGGGACCTTATCATTCTCATTGAAGAAGAAGCCAATCCTCAATTACATAGGGAAGGTCTTAATGTGGCTTTTGATTTATATATTTCGTTTCCAGATGCTGTTTTTGGAACGAATGCTGAAGTGCCTACAATAGATGGTAGGGCAAAAATTAAAATTCCGCCAGGTACACAGAGCGGCAAAATCTTCCGCCTCAAAGGGAAGGGGTTCCCATCAATTAATTCACATGAAAAGGGTGATCAGTTGATTCATGTAAATGTATGGACGCCGCAAAATATTTCAGCGGAGGAAAAAGATACTTTGGAAAAAATGCAGGATAGTGAAAATTTTAAGCCAAAGCCTGATAAAAACGACAAAACTTTTTGGGAGAGAATAAGAGAAACTTTTAGTTGAGAAGTTTTCATTCCTTTCTTCTTCTTTTTTTCTTTTTCTTTTCGTAGTAGATCACCTTGCATTTATCTATCAAGCCCGTAAATTCATCTTCAAGATAGTCGCCGGTTTTTTCAGACGAAACAGCAATGTTTTTAATATCGCCCCAGTCAATATCCGGGATGTGGGGAGATTCCCGCAATTTTAATCCAAACATAGTAACTGCCGCGGCGAATTGTAAACTTTTAGAAACGGAATCGAATGGAGCATAATTTTGAGGGCAAATGTATGTTACAAAATTGCCCGTAGTATCGCCCGGCAACCGGTAGTGCAGTGTAACATTTGCAAAGTAGGCATCGTTCGTTTTTATGCTATCAGATTTACCAGGAACTATTTCAAATATAGCAGTGTTACCGGTGCCTGCGCCTATCTCTCCTCCCTCAAGTTCTTCTCCTTTTTCTGCAAGCACATTCCTTTTATTATCATACCCTATCAACCGGTATTCTTTTACGTCATCAGTATTAAAACTGACGGTTAAATAAACATCATTCGCAATTGAATAGAGCGTTTGTGTAAATTCAGTAACCAATACTTTTTCAGCTTCTCTTATATCATCTAAGTAAGCAAAATTTCCATTTCCCTTTTTTGCTAACACTTCAATTTTTGAGTCTTTATAATTTCCCATTCCCACGCCAAGACAGGTAAGGTACACTCCGGATTGTCGTTC
This sequence comes from uncultured Chitinophagaceae bacterium, assembly GCA_963819925.1. Taxonomy (GTDB): domain Bacteria; phylum Bacteroidota; class Bacteroidia; order Chitinophagales; family Chitinophagaceae; genus Ginsengibacter. The sequence goes on from CAWFYG010000005.1 coordinate 28,821, forward strand.
TTTAGCTATCAATTCTTCCAGTTCTTTCTCACTGGTTTGTCCAATATTAAAGTCCCCATCTGTCGCAAGTATAATTCGATTGTTTCCTCCCTTTATAAACGTATTTTCGGCCAGTTTATAAGCTGATCTTATCGCCGCTTCTCCTGGTGTATCGCCGGAAGCGGTAAGTTCTTCAATTGACTTTGTAATTTTTTCTTTTTGATCTCCGCTTGTAGGTTGTAACCAGACACCAACTGTTCCGCCATAAACCACAATTGACACCGTATCCTTTTCCCTAAGATTATTCACTAACAACCGGAAGGCCTCTTTCAATAATGGCAATCTATTGGGAAGATCCATGCTGCCGGAAACATCTATAAGGAAAACAAGATTGGAGGGAGGAACTTTATCCAGATTGAGTTTCTTCCCGGAAAGATTTAGAAATAAAAGTTGGTGCGACTTCTCCCATGGGCAATCGGTAACCTGTGATTCAATTCTGAAAATATTTTTAGGAGGGGGTTCCTTATAATTGAAATTAAAGTAATTGAGCATTTCGTCTATACGAACCGCATCAGGTGGCACTTTACTATCCTGGTTAATAAATCTCCTTACATTACTGTAGGAGGCTTTATCAATGCGCATAGCAAAAGCAGTAGTATGGTTATTTCCTGCCTTTATGAAATCATTTTCCACAAGGCTACTGTAACTCTCGTTATTATAATAAGCAGTTGGATACAAATGACCTTCGCTGCCGATGGTAATTGAAACGAGTTTTTGCTTTTGGGTGCTAACAGAAGTCGCCAGCATTTTAAGCGTTATTTCCTGGTAAATATTGGTTTTTATTTTTAAGGGCTTTGGTTCAAAACCTTCGGCGGTGAAAATAAGTGAGTCATATAAATTTGAGCTGGGAATACCAAACCCCCCTGTAATACCGCTGTAATATAATGATCGGGTGGAGGGCATATAAATTTTTACATTCTGTAATGGTTGATTATTCTCATCCTTTACATCGCCCCTGATATAGTATTGTGCAGTAGTGTGGCAAACCAGGGCTAAAAAGAAAAAAGTAAAAATTACCTTTCGCAAGGGCATGTTTATTTTGTAAGATATATGCTTCTCGTCAAAGACACAAAATCTGCTAAAAAAATGATAGTTAAATTATGTTATACCAATTGATAAATCTCTTTGATATTTCTTCCAAGTCCGTCATAATCCAGCCCATACCCAATCACGAATTTATTAGGAATATTAAAACCTAAATAGTCGATTTTTAAAGGATGCAGCAACGCATCGGGTTTATGTAAAAGTGTGGCAATTTTTAACGATGTAGGGTGCTGGTGTTCCAATTGAGGTAAAAAGTGAAACAAGGTTTTTCCGGTATCAACAATATCTTCAACAATGATAACATCCCTTCGGTGAAGGTCGGCGTCAAGGCCTATTGCAGTTATTACCTTGCCAGACGTTTTTATGCCTTTATACGAAGCCAGTTTAATAAAACTTATTTCAGCCTCAAGGGTAATATGTTTAAAAAGATCTGCAGCAAAGATAAAAGCGCCATTTAAGATTGCGATAAACAAAGGCTTCTTTTCCTTGTAGTCCCTGTTTATTTCAGACGCTACTCTTTTTACCTGTTCCTCAATTTCCGTTTCACTTAAATAAGGTATAAATTCTTTATCATGTACTTTTATAATGGCCATAAGTTATTTTGAAACGATGAGTTGCTGCCCAACTTTTAAATTATTGTCTTTTAAATTATTCCATTGTTTTAATTGATTTACCGACACACCAAATTTTCTGGCAATGGCGTAGAGGCTTTCTTTGGGTTGAACTTCATGTGTTTGGAGTTCGGACGATGATTTCGGATTTTGAGAAGCTTGATTTACTAAAGAAGGACGAAGCATAATTTTTGTTCCCGGATTCAAATTATTGGCAGAAGTAATATTGTTGTAATCGTAAAGATTTTGCAGTACAATTCCATTCTTTTGTGCTATATCGTATAAAGTTTCATTCTGTTGCACGATGTAATAATCCCTGTCGCCCTGCTTTTGTTTTTTTTCAAGAAAAATATATTGGTCCTTATCAAGCAAACCATCTTTTTCCAAATCATTTATTTCAAGTAAACGACTAAGGTTAATGTTATTTTGAGAGGCTATTGCAAGCAATGAGGTTCCCTTCGGAACAAATAAAGCCTTACTTCCGTTTATGGTCAGTTGAACGGGTTCTGTAAGGTTGTTGTCAGAATCATTTTGCCCGGTTGATTGTAATGCGTCAATTGCGTCTTTTTCTTCCGGATCGTTTGAATATTTTGAAGCATCAAATATGGGAACTTCGCCAATTGCTTCCAAAGTATATTGCTCCAGGTTATTGTCTTCAATATTTTTTATAAGAATTTCAGGATATTGAGGATTGGTTGCATAGCCCGCTTTACGTAACCCGTAAGCCCAGCCCTTATAGTCCCTTGGATCCAGTTTGAAAAGAAATGCATACCTGCTGCTTCCTCTTAAAAAATTAGAATGGTCGCGGTAAGAATCTTCTGCATTTTTGTATGCCCGAAAACATTCTCCCGGGGCGTCGTCATCATGACTGACAGTTTCAGCCGTCCAGGTGCCTTTGCATTTAATTCCAAAATGGTTGTTTGATTTCTTCACCAGGTCACTGTTACCGTTCTCCGTTTCTAAAATTCCCTGCGCAAGTGAGACGGCTGCAGGTACTCCCATACGTTTCATTTCTCTGATGGCAATATCTTTGTATGTGGCCACATATTCGGCAATGGTCATATATTGAGCACAAAGTACTTGTGATAGAAAAAGGGAAGTAATTGTGAAGAAACTTATTTTTTTCATTAAATGCTTTGATAAATATTCTTTTTACCTGTGCAGTCAAAAACAATTTTATTTTTTTTGAATGAGCATTAAACCATCCCTAACGGTCATTAGTACGTGGTGGACCCTGTTATCTTTTCTTAGGTGCTCATTAAAAGCATGAATGGCTTTTGCATTTTTTCCCGTAATATTTTCTTCAAGCACTTCTCCGTGAAACAACACATTGTCAGCTAGTATAAATCCTCCTTTTTTTAGCAAGGGCAAAGTTAATTCGTAATAATTAATATAGTTCACTTTATCGGCATCTATAAATATTAAATCCCAGGCTTCATGCAAAGTTGGAATTATTTTTAACGCATCGCCTACGTGTAAAATTATCTGTTTGCTATATAATGATTTGCTAAAATATTTTTCTGAAATTTCAGCATCTTCTTTTCTTATTTCCAGCGTGTGTAACTCGCCCTTAGAAGCGAGCCCTTTGGCAAGGCATAAAGCGCTATAACCCATAAACGTACCTATTTCTAAAACTCTGCCGGGCCTCATCATCAGACTTATCATTTCCAATAGCTTTCCTTGTATTGGCCCGCTAAGCATCGCCGCCTGTGGATGATTTTCTAAAGTGTATTTTTCAATTTCGCTTAACAGGGTATCAGTTGGCGTTGTAAACCTTGCCGCATAATTTTCGGCTTTGATATCTATGATCTCCATATCAATAATGCTTTTAAAATGTTTTCTTTTTTGAAACCAGCAAAAGCCCAAGGAAAGTAAGCAATCCGTTTACAATAATAAGTTCTTCCGCAAAAACATAACCATTAAATAAAACAGTTGAATATTTATCGATAAAAAAACATGCAATAGGAGCGGCAATACAGATTACAGGAGTTGCTTTATCCATTACATTTCTTTTTTTGGCATAAAGTGAAAATGCGAATAAACCAATCAACGGCCCATAGGTATAGGTTGCCACTTTAAAAATTGCACTAACAACCGATGCGTCATTTACTGCGTTAAATAATAATATTACCAACAGTATTAGTATTGAAAAAAAGATATGCACGTAAGTTCTTTTTCTCACCATTTGGTTTTCACTTAGATTTTTATTTTTATCAAAATTTAAAAAATCAATGCAAAAGGATGTAGTTAAAGCAGTAAGTCCTGAATCAGTGGTGGCAAAGGTTGCGGCGGTGAGCCCCAACATAAAAACAATAGCGGGTACTCCTTTAAAATGATTCAATGCAATTTCAGGAAACAGGTAATCTGTTCTTGGCAGATGAGAAGCACTATCCAAAGGAATGGCAATTCCCATCTTATTTGCATAAATATAGAGTAGCGCACCAACGCTTAGAAAAAACAGGTTAATGATTATAAATACAAACGTAAATGTGAGCATATTTTTTTGAGCTTCTTTTAGATTTTTGCAACTTAGATTTTTCTGCATCAAATCCTGGTCGAGGCCAAACATTCCAATAGTTACAAAGAGGCCACCTAAAAATTGTTTGGTAAAATGAAATTTGTTGGTAACAAAATGGTCCGTAAAAAACATTTTGGAATAATTGCTTTTTTTAATTGTTTCAAATGCCTGCCCAATATTTAAATGCAAACTGTTGCAAATGAAATAAATGGAAAGAAAAACAGAAGTTACTAAAAAAAAAGTCTGAAGCGAATCGGTAATGATGATGGTTTTTAATCCACCCCTGAAAGTATATCCCCAGATTAACAATAAACAAATAACAATTGTCAACCAAAATGGGACCCCCATTTCATCAAAAATAAAACGCTGCAAAACTATTGCTACCAGGTAAAGCCTGAAGGAGGAACCGATAGTTCTGGAAATTAAAAAAATAGCAGCCGCAGTTTTGTGGCTTACTTTGCCGAGCGTTCTATCTATTACTTCGTAGATAGAAATAAGGTGCATTTTATAATATAGAGGCAATAAAATACCGGCTACAACAAAATAGCCAACTGCATTCCCCAATACAAATTGAAAGTACCTGAACTGCGAACCTGCGAGATTGCCTACTTCGCCCGGAACCGAAATAAAAGTAACTCCGCTGAGTGCCGTGCCGATCATTCCAAACGCAACAAGATACCATTTGGAAGAACGATTTGCGATAAAAAAGGTGGCATTATCTGAAGACTTTCTTGATGTAAGATAAGAGACAACTATCAGCATTAAAAAATATCCGATAATAAAAGAAAGTAAAACTGCAGGAGACATAAATGGGTTAATAATCTGCTTTCACGCAGGAGTTATGTATAAAAAGAAAATTAGGATTTCAAAATTTTTATTTTGAATTTTATTCAAGATAAATAAAAATATGACAATAACATCCCTGGCAGTTTTTTGTGGATCCAAAGATGGAAGCAATCCGCTATTTTGTGAACATGCGAAAGAATTGGGTTATATACTTGCGCAAAAAAATATTATCCTTATTTATGGAGGAAGCAGCAAAGGAATTATGGGCGCTCTGGCAAATGCCGTTCTCGAAAGAAATGGTAAAGTGATTGGCGTAATGCCAAAACTACTGACCGGTTTCGAGCATAGTCACTACGGTATTTCAGAATTGCATGAAACAGAAGATATGCATTCAAGAAAAAAAATGATTTATGAGAAAGCAGATGCGGCGTTGATATTACCGGGTGGATATGGAACAATGGATGAACTATTTGAAATGCTCACCTGGAATCAATTAAATATTCACGATAAAAAGATTTTTATTCTAAATTCAGGAGGTTTTTACGATCATCTTATTAGTCATTTTAAAATGATGGAACGGGAAAATTTTTTGTATAAAGAAATCACAGAACAAATAACTATTATAAATACGCCAGGCGAATTATCATTACTTTGATGAATCAATTCTTAGTTAATCGTGGTTTTAAATAAATTAGTAAACTCACCATAAATCTTTTTCAATGAATCGTATTGTTTTTATTACTGGAGCTACATCCGGAATTGGCAAGGCATGCGCAGAAAAATTTGCCACATCCGGAGATCACATCATTATAAACGGAAGAAGAAAAGAACGCCTGGATGAACTGAAGCAATTGTTAGAGAGCACATACAAAATAGAGGTTTTAGCCGCACCTTTTGATGTTCAAAACAGGAAAGAAGTTTTTGCCTGTATCAATTCCTTCCCTGAAAAATGGAAATCCGTTGATATTCTTATTAATAATGCCGGGCTTGCTCTTGGCAGGGATTTTTTTGATGAAGCACCACTCGACGACTGGGACACAATGTTGCAAACAAATGTAAATGGTCTGTTATATGTGAGTAAAGCAGTGTTGCCGTATATGGTTAAAAAAAACCATGGACATATTATTAATCTCGGGTCAGTAGCGGGGGATGATGTATATGAAAAAGGCAACGTTTATTGTGCCAGCAAAAGCGCCGTTGAAGCAATAAGCCGGGCAATGAGGATTGATCTTTTGAAACATAGCATTAAAGTCACTAACATTAAACCAGGCGCTGTAGAGACGGAGTTTGGAGTTGTGAGATATAAAGGGGATTTAGCCAAGGCGTCAAAAGTATACGAGGGTTTTACACCGTTAAACGGTAAGGACGTTGCAGACACTATTTTTTATTGCGCTTCAGTGCCCTCCAATGTTTGTATCAACGAGTTGGAGATCACGCCTGTTGCTCAGGCAAATGGCATTTTTTTCCACAGGAATTTATAGTTTCCGCAACAATTTTTCTACTAAATCGTTAAGAATAGGAACATTAGGTCAAAAAGGAGACAAATCACTTTTTTTGGCCTAAAAAATAGCCCGATACATTTTAAAAAATCAGCTATTTATTGTAATATTGTTAACTCAATTTCCCGTTACCTACATGAAAAACTACTTGAAGAATCGCTTATTGATTTTGGTATTACTGTCATTTCAATTTTCTGTAAAAGCTCAGGACGTTATTCGACAAGTTTCCTGTTTTGACTCTACACTAAAAAAAGAAGCAGATAGTTTAAAAGCAAGTTTTTATCAGCAGGGATTTATCGTTGTTAGAGAAGCGACGATGATGATGGAAAGCGAATATGAAATGCCTGTGATTGTTCCATTAACGCAGGGAAGTTGGTACCAGTTTGTTTTTATAGGCGATCTTAGTTCAAAGCTTTACGAAGTACGAATGTATGATTACAATGAAAAACAGGTAGTGTATGTGAAACATTATGGACAGGATAAAATGGCAAACATTATAAGTTATTCCTATATTCCTAAATTTACTGAATACCACATGATAAAACCGGTACAGGTAAATAAATTAAAGAAAAAGAATGTGTGCGGTTATATTATGATGCTTAAAAAAGTAAAATAGTTTTTTGTATGCTTGTTGATAACTTAACCCGGAGCGTGATTAACTCCGGGTTTTTGTTTTAAAGCCGTTTAAAATATTGAATCTGCTGCTATACTATGATACCCGGCCGATGCGATTCACGCTTCACAGTTAATTTAAATGCTGGTGATTTCATTTAAAAAGAATTATTACTATTGACTTAATGAAATCCTAACCTGAACGCCTCCTCGTGTGTCAACTGTAGGAGGTGATGATGATACATAGGGATTTACCCTTGTTTGTTGAAAATACAGTTTTACATTAATACGGTTGCTGATGTAATAATCAATAGTTGGGTTTATGGTGATTTCTTTGCTGCCGTTGGTGGCGAATGCGCTGTTTTGGTCAAGCCGGCTGTTCGACGTAACATTATCTCTTATAGAAAAATCAAGCCTGAAATTCATTTCGTTATCCAGTTTCTTACTATCCTTTTTTGTAAACGGAACTTTAAATGGAAGCTTCAAGCCTTTTTTACGAAAACCACCGCCAAATGTATACTGGGTAGAACGCAACTCGCTCAACTGGTAATCTATTAAGCTGAGACTTAGTTGCCGCTGTTTTACATATTCAAATTTCAGACTTAGTTGGTTGGTAAAGGTCATATCAATACCTATTAAAGGAGCGAACTGTTCCTGTATAGTTATGTTAGGGATCAAAAAGAATGGAATGTAATTGTTATTGCCTGCAATTGTTGTATCAATAAAAGAAGGATAACCATATCTCGAAACATCCTCGTACAGCAAAGCAGACGTAAAGCTGTTCATTCCGAGGCTGGCATTATAAGCATGTGTCAGCGAAAAATTGGTAAATATTTTATCCAGGCCGGGAACCCTGCTTAACCCGTTATAGGTTACTCTCCAGTTAGGTCTTGGTAAAATGTCCCTGAAAGGATTGGATTTGATATTCGAATTATTTTGTTTTACCAGCGAAACTTTTTCAGGGTCCTGACCTGTATATGCCGCAATGAATGCAGGAACCAACACATCGACCGCATATCTGCCATACCCCAACGCATAACCATCGGTGGCGACAGGGTTACCCTGTAATTTATTATAAGTATTTAGCGCTCCCAATCTCTTCGATAATACTTCACGGTAATTCTGAAATTTTAAAAATGTAGAAGATATCTGGTTAGGATCATATTTGCCGAAAAGAGTATTCAATGCGATATAACTTACATTGAAGCTTCCCTGGATATAAGGGCTTAAATGGGAAAAATGATCCCCGGTACCTGTTGTATCCTTAAACGTTTCTGAAAAATTCTTTGAAAAGGTTTTGTCAATATTTACGTCTATTGTGAAATCTCTCACTGGCTCAAGTTGTGCGGAAGCTGAAATCTTTTGGTCAAAACTCTGAACAAATAAGTCATTAAATGTTGAATCTCGTGTAATGAGACCTCTTTGGGCAGCTTTATTTAACCAGCTTGTATCTGGCTGTTTTCCCAGGATGAAATCAAAACCCGGAGCCATACTTCTGAAATTTTCTCCTAAAATATGTGTACTGTCGGTATAGCCGGGTAGTCTTGTATGGCTATTTTGGGAAACTGTTGCATTAATTGATTTTACGCTGGTAAGTATTTTGCCTATAGCTCTCGCTATGCCACTTACTTCTGGCAATCCATTGGCATCTTTCTTTGATTTTGCCGATACCTGATTTTTTGGGTTTTGTTTTCTTGCGTTTGATGTGTCTCGTCCGGAATTTTTTTCATTTTGAGAAGATTCTTTAGGCTGGTCAATTGCTTTCAACCATTTCGACTTGTTGTAGAGTCTTGTAAAATCAAGCTGCAGATTTGCTTCCTCCTGTTGCCCGTTCTCAAGAAAATTTCCAAGATTTACCGCAAGTCTTGAAGCGCCAATCCACTGGTAATTGGCCGTGTAGCCCAAACGCAACGTGGTCCAGTCTGTTAACGGAAATTTGCTGAGCGGCACGTTATAAGAAAAATTGATTGATTGTGTAAAGACTGTATTACGGCCGCCTGAAAAAAAGTTTCTTTTTACAGTATCTTTTTTGGCCTTGGTGTCCAGCCTGCCATAGGGTTCGTCTATGACTGCGTTGTTAAGAGCGGTGTAATCAATATTGAGAGAACGGGTAAGGTCCCATCTGAGTATGTAATTTCTGTCGAAGGTAAAATACTTGTCGTACGTTTCCGGAATCACATATTTATCACCACCTATACTTCTTGGTTTTATTACGCCGAATTGCCTGAATATATCTGCCCTGAAACTAAGCTGCGAAGGGAGAAGATTAAAATTGAAATCTTTCACCAGGTCAAACCAATGCGTTTTTGTTTTTTTGAACATCTTTTTAAAAGGTTCAATATATTTTGGTTGGGGTGCAAAATTATATCCCAGTCCGCCTCTTTGCTTTGTTACCGTATTGTATTCAATAAGGGGATTGTGTGCTTCCGTTTTGGTATACGAATAGCTGAGGTCAAGGTTTTCAATGTCCCACGGTTTTGGTTTTTTGTTGCTGGTCCTGTTTTTATGGACATTAGTAAAACTTATAGTTTTAGTTGACATAAAATCATCAGCATTTTTCTTTATTGAATCTCTTTCATTTTTCGGAGCTTCTCTAATTTTTTGTTTCAGTGTAATATCACCATCGAAAGGGTCATATTGGGGGGAGCTTATGGTTTTTGAAAAACTTGCGTAAAAAGGAATCGATAAAGCTGCTTTTTTGGGCAATAATTTTCCAAGCTCCAGGTTGGTTGCAGCATCAATCTGCAGATAGTTATCTTTATATCTTTGATCAACTCCCTGTTCCAGGGTGCCAAAGCCATTGCTGTGCGTATTTGCGGAAACAGAAATAGTACCTAGGTCTGCAAGATTTGCATCTATTCGGGCTAATGAAGCCCATCCACCTTTTTCATCAAGAGAGGAAAGTCGCAATTCATTAAACCAAAGTTCGCCGCAGGCACTACCTCCGTTAATATTTTTTACTCCCATCAGTATTCCTGTTATGTCACCAAGATCGGGGTTGCCCATTACCGAGTATGTTTGACCGTTAGATTGCAGCTGCGAATACAACTTATTTAATGGAGTACTGGATAAATTTCTTGAGTTTTTAATTTGTGTAAGTTGATACAAGTCTACGTTGAGATTATTTTGTTGTATCCATAATGTGTCGTTATATGCTTTAGTGTCCGGACCTAATCCTGTATTTAATGGTGTGAGCTTTAATGGAATCCTTACTTCGTAATAGTTGGAAACAAAATCGCTTCCAATTCTTACAATTGCGGTAAGGTCATCATCATTGAGGAGAGTTCCCGGTGACTTTTCAGCGTGGATATACAATTTCAAGTTTCCAAATTGTCTCAAATCCCTGGCGGCAAATGTTTGAAAAACGGCTTTCCCGTCGTTTTGGTTAAGCCCGCAAAATTGCAGGGAGAGTGACTGCTCATTTTGTAAAAGATTTACACCATTGTTACTCAAAGTCTGAACTCTTTGTATATCTAATGGAGTACGGTAAGGCAATGGGGACCTTTTATCGTTTTCTTCAATATTTACAGCCCCAACATTAAAGTCATTCGTTACTTCAGGGCTGTAATTCCCGGTTGTATCAACTTTATATTCAAATTTTCTCCAGGTATTTCTTACAAGGGCGAGTTTGCCAAAACGTACTACAACGCTATCATCAAAACCGGTTAAAAACATTCTTATAAATCTTATTGATTTAAAATCAGGAATATTGCCGATTTTTTTATTGTAAGCTTCTATGGGAATTCTTAGCTGGTACCATGTTTCAGGTCTTGAAGTACCATCTACAAGTTTTACATTAACCACTTTTTTATCTACGATGAAATTTTGCCCGATATTCATTTCGGAGTTTGTAGGAGGCTTCAGGTCAACGGTATATTGAAAATATTCCTCCGTTTCGTTCAGGGTATTATCCCTGTTTAAATCTTCCTGGTCAGGATAAAGTGTGGCAGCAGAAGAATATTGCGAATTGTTGTCGGCTATTGGTGAATTCCCCTGCGGGCTATTGAAGTTCTTATAACGGGTAAGTATATTCGCATTTTCAGCATCCAGGTCGCTTCCCCGGTAATAGTGGTAATTATCTGATGAAGGATCGGCCAGTGCATCCTGGTAGGCTTTGGAGCCTGCCCCAAAATTGGTTGCAAGTACATTTAGGTAATCATTCCTGCGTTTTGTTATTTCAGCGCTATCCGTTAATCCGTCAAAGCCAACATCCTGGTAAGGTCTGTCGTTGGGGTCATTACTGAATGCATTGGTAACCTGTATGGGGTTGCGTGGTATAACTCCCCAGATAGAAGTATCTACCTGGGCTGGAAGGTTGGGCGTGGGTAAACCATTCTCATAAAATCTCCTCGAATCTTTTAATACATCTTCCGAAATATTACCAAGGTTTATGTAAAATTTACCGCCATTGCTTGAGGGATTATTTATAAACGGATCCTGAACCCAACATTCTATATATTCCACGTTAGCAGTTTCAAAATCAGTCTGGTCAATACTTCTCATCAATCCACCCCAGCGCTTCGCCGGATTCAGCAGTTTACCACCAGGTGAAACATCTATTGCTGAGGCATCATAATTATAAGGGCCCCTGTCGGTAGGATAATAAGCAAGATCAAAAGTTATCAATTGGTTTTGGCCAAAATCGGTCGTGATCTGTGGAAATATTTCAGTTTGTGAAATTGCCCGTACCCTTGAGTCGGACAGCGCCGTTTTATTTCCTCTCAATGGGTTGTTTATATTTTTGGGATCCTGAAGTGTGGGTTCAATCTGGTACCAGGCTATCTTTGCCCTGTTTTTGCCATAATCAAGATTGTCGTTATTAGCAGCTTCAGGAAACAAGAGAATGTTCCCAGTCGAGTCTGTGGCGCCATAAGGCGTAGATGCCAGGGCCCAGCTTATAGGAGGGAAACGGAGATCAATATCACTTTTACTGCCTTCAAAATCATCGATGTAAACTACGCCATTGCTGCCCTTTCCTATTTGCGGAGCATGGCCCGGTTTCAGATAGGCTGCTTCTGCATACGCATTTATGGCCGACGGTGCAATCGTGTTATAAAAGGGAAGTTTGTCCAAAAGTTTTGTTAGCCTCGGCATGTCCCGGTGATAATTCACATCCGACCCATACATCGTATTTCTAATCGGATCTTCCCCATAATCGACCTTGGTGAAAAAAGGTCTTTCACTTAGCCTGACTATTGTACCTCCAATGGTAAGTTGTTCCTTGGCAGTATTTTTCGCCTGGTAATCTAATCTCAGGCCCATATAACTTTTTTGCTGAAGACCAAAGGTTGCGTTATTTTCAAAATTCACCTGCACGGGTAGTCCGGCGTTTATTATTGCCTGGTTAATTATTTTAATAGTACCGAGGTCGTAATTAATTGTGTAGTCGATATTCTCACTAAGTTTTTGGCCACCCGCGGTTACCGTAACAGAACCCGGTGGAATATTATAGCCTATACTGATATCGGAAGAAGAAGATGTTTTAGCAGATCCTTGAATGACGAACCTGTCAAGATTGGGGAATTGCTGTTGCGCAATTACTTTTATTGAATCGTATAATGGATAGTAAAGACTATCTTTTGCGATGGTAGTATCTGTGAAAACTTTCGGTGCTAAATCACGGCCGAAGGGCTGTAATAACGGAAATATTACCCTGCTATATTGTGGAAGAACTGTGTACCCCTGCACGAAATCAAAAACGCCATCTGGTTGGGGATCATTATGGTTATTGAGCCTGTCAAGATTTACTAAAGTTAAAATAGGTGTACCAAGATTAAGATCTCCAAAAGGAAGATATCTTTTTGCCCCTAACCCAGGCTCCTGGTATAAAACATTCAGAGCAAAATCTTGTTGGTCAAGAGTTCCAAAACCAACACTGTAAACGTTTTTCATCATCAACTGCCATATCGGAAGATTGGGTCGTTGTGAGGTTGCTTTTAATAATTTCAGAAATAGCACATTTTGATTTCCCGAAGTAGAATCCGGTGGAACATCCTGCGAAAATTCGCCTACCTGGTAAATTCGTCCATTGTAAGAATATTGAAAAGCAACTGCAAGCACTTCGTCGGGTTGCAACGGCTGGCTCAATGACAAGAAACCCACTTTGGAGTTATAAACGTATTGTGTTGAGTCAAGTTTCCTTGCAAACGTTTTCTCAAAATCCTGCACAGGACTTAATCCCATCATATTCTGCAACTGGTTCGTGATAAGAGCTGCGTTGCGGCTGGCGGGATTGCTTGTGATATCCCTATATTCCGAGTTAGTATTATTTGACGGTAAAGTTCCTGTCACAGCAAACGGATGATAAGGTTTCGGTTCTCCAAGGTCCATCAGGCCAACAATTTCCCTGGCATCGGTAGTAGCCCCGTTTTTATTAGTTACCCATACTTCCAATCGTAAAATATTAACCGGAGTTGTTATTGCCGGCAAATTGCTCATTGCTTTATTATAATTCTCCCTGAAATACTGACTTAATAAAAAGTGCCTGTTTTCTTCATAGTCATCCGCTTTAAATTCAAACTTTTGAGCTGCGCTTCCGCCCTGGAGATCCACTGACTGTCTTTGTGATTTTTGGCTGGCCAATATTCCCGTTACGAAAAGTTTCCCAAATTGTAATTGAGTTTTTATTCCAAATAAAGATTGGGCGCCCGGAATTAATGTGCTTCTTGAAGGAAAAGTTACATTTCCTGCTTCGAAACGCTTCAGGATTTCGTCGTCTTTACCGGTATAATCAAGTTTAAGCTGGTTGCTGAAATCAAAATTGGCAAGTGTGTTATAGCTTATAGGAAACTTTAGTTTATCTCCTATATTGGCATTTACGTTTAACTGCGTCGCCATATCAAAATCAAGTCCCCCGTTTTTTCTTGCTTTTTCGGCAAGGGTTGGATTTTTGGTGTTTTGTCCCTGGTAGCCTGCCGTGATATCAACATTTCCCTGTGGTTGGATGTCTATTTTACCGTTGCCGAATAACCTGTTAAATAGATTGTCGTAGATACTAAGCTTGGGTTTTACCTGGCCGCGATTAAGTATATTGAGTGTGTTGGCTCTTTTTTTGAAATAATCAGTTTCTGCCTTTTGCCCTTGCATCTGCATAAATTCATCATAACTGTAAGAAGTGGGTGTTCGGTAATATTTGTTCCCGATTTTTTCGTAGACTGTATATCTTTTAGTAGCCGGGTCGTAAGCTATAGAGTCGGTAATGTTGGAAGGATTGGATAAATCAAACGGGCTTCTCTGACTCGAAAGAAAATCTCCCCTGGTATCATGAATGGGGTAAGGCAAAGAATCATTTATATTGGACAAGGTGGAATCCTGTGCAAATGCATTATTAATTCCTGTAAATGAAAACACCATTCCCCAAAGAACAGCCAGCATCAACCCAAAGAAATTCGGTGCCAATTTTCTTTTAAACAACATCCAACAATTAATTAAGGTAGATTTCTGTCAAATAGCTTTTAGGGCTTTTTTTATTAATTCTTCCAGGTTGTTTAGGGTTGGGTTGGAAATTACGATTTTTTTTATAGACTGTTCTGCAATTGGCCTTCCTATTCCAAGCGCCACTAATGCATTTAACGCATCCTGGTGCAAAGTATTGCCAACCGGTGTATTTATAGGTGCAATAGACGATAATTTTGACATTTTATCTTTGAGTTCAAGAACCAGCCTTTCGGCGGTTTTTCTTCCGATACCTTTCACGCTCTCAAGTAAAGGAGCATTGTTTTGCAGGATTGCTTTGCTAATTTCTTCGGGCTTCAAATTAGACAGCATCATTCTTGCCGTTGCTGCACCCACTCCTGAAACACTTATCAACATTACAAACATTTCTTTTTCCATCGAATCAAAAAAGCCATACAAGGTATGTGCATCTTCTTTCACCTGGAGGTAAGTATACAATTTCCCTTCGTTTAGTTTTTGAATGTGAGAATAGGTATTTAGGCTGATATTCACTTCGTAGCCTACACCCTGCACATCCATATAAACAACCGTTGGATTTTTATACGAAAATTTGCCTGATAAATATGCTATCATTTAATTTTAAGAGCGCCAAAAATAAGTAATTCACCTTAATGATGGAGATATAAAATATTTTCAACATTTCACAAAAGAAGTGAATAGTAAAGTAAGTTGTATTTTTATTCCCTCATAAAAGCCCTCGGTAATAAATGGACAAAAAAATTTCAGCCGCAATTACAGCTATTGGCGGTTATGTTCCCGAATATCGTTTAACAAATGCGGAACTGGAAACAATGGTTGACACCAATGACGAATGGATAAAAACAAGAACGGGTGTTGAAGAACGAAGAATTCTTAAAGGAGAAAACAAGGGGGTTTCAGAAATGGCGATTCCCGCAGTCCAGGAACTTTGCAAAAAAAGGGGTATTGATCCAATAGATATTGATTGCCTTATTTGTTGTACCGTTACTCCTGATATGACGTTCCCGGCCACAGCAAATATCATCACCTATAAAATAGGAGCGGTTAATGCATTCGGTTTCGATCTTTCCGCCGCATGTTCAGGATTTTTATTTGGTGTAACTACAGGTGCCAGTATGATTGAAAGTGGCCGATATAAAAAAGTGGTAGTAGTTGGAACGGATAAAATGAGTGGTATTGTGGATTATAGCGACCGAAAAACCTGCGTACTTTTTGGAGACGCAGCAGGCGCAATTTTGTTGGAACCTAACGAGGAAGGTTATGGGATTTTAGATAGTCTTTTAAAAACGGACGGAAGCGGGGCCGAATATCTAAAGATGGTTGCAGGCGGTTCCGCCAAACCTGCATCAGTAGAAACTGTTATGGCAAAAGAACATTACATTTTCCAGGAAGGCC
This sequence comes from uncultured Chitinophagaceae bacterium, assembly GCA_963819925.1. Lineage (GTDB taxonomy): Bacteria > Bacteroidota > Bacteroidia > Chitinophagales > Chitinophagaceae > Ginsengibacter. The sequence goes on from CAWFYG010000005.1 coordinate 44,759, forward strand.
CTGCGGTTTTTAAGTTTGCTGTAAAAGGAATGGCGGATGTATCGTATGAACTATTGGAAAGAAATCATTTAACGGGCAATGATATTGCATGGCTGGTTCCTCACCAGGCTAATAAAAGGATAATTGATGCAACTGCCAGCAGGATGGGACTAAGTATGGATAAGGTTATGATCAATATTCAGCGTTATGGCAACACCACTTCGGCGACTATTCCACTCTGTTTGTGGGAATGGGAAAAACAATTAAAGAAAGACGACTTAATTGTATTGGCAGCTTTTGGTGGAGGATTTACCTGGGGAGCTACTTTAGTTAAATGGGCATACAATACGAAGTAATTTTTTCTTCTTATAATTCTATTTCTTCCTGCTATAAACAATAAAATCTGTTGCAGGAATTTTCTCAATTCTGTTTTGCCGCATCATAGTCACCAATTGACCCCGATGAAACGTCTGGTGATTAAACACGTGCAGCAGCATTTCGTAAACCGGTTGTTTAAAATATTCTTTTTTTGAATTGTAATAGGCAAACACGTGGCTAAAATTAATTTCATTAGTATTTGAAATCCATTCATGCCATTGTTTTGATAAAGAAATAAGCTCTTGCATTAGTTGTTCAAAATTTCCTTCAAAAGTTTTTCCAGGCCATGTCGGGTGTTCTATCAACTTTAAACGTTGCCACCATAAACTTTCCACATCCATTAAATGCACAACAGTTTTATAAAGGCTGGGAAAGCTACTCAACGTTTCCTTATAAATAATTTCTTCAGGTAGTTGAGCAATCCTTTCTGTAATTCTTTTATTAGCCCAAACATTATACGCAGCATATTGTTGCAAAAGTTGCTTCATGTTTTTACTACTTTTGCCAAACTTAAATATTCATTTTTTCATTTTGGCCCATTAATTATACACATGTCTTCACAAAAAGAGTTTCTTACCGGCTTTAGTTCTGTAGCTATTCACAGCGGGCACGAAGATGATGGAAGCAATGCGCATTTAACTCCGATTTACGCCAGCAGCACTTATGTTTTTGATTCTGCAGAACAAGGTATGCGTCGCTTTAGTGGTGAGGAAAAGGGTTATATATACAGTCGCTGGGGCAATCCAACAATGGCAGAAGCAGAACAAAAAATTGCTGCACTGGAGAGTTTCGGATTAAAAGGAGAAAATGAAAAACCGCTTAAGCTTAAAACCTTGTTACATGGCAGTGGAATGGCTGCTATTTCAACACTTTTATTGGGTAATTTGAAAACAGGCGATAAAATTCTTTCTCATTTTTCTTTATACGGAGGTACCCAGGAATTGATGGACAAAGTAATACCGGGGCTCGGAATGGAAGCAATAATAGTTGATCTCAGGGATTTGAATAAAGCAGAGCAAGCAATAAAAAATGATAACAAGATAAAATTATTGTACCTGGAAACACCCGCAAATCCTACTATTCAGTGTGTAGATATTGAACAACTCACAAAACTCGGCAAACAGTATAATTTAATCGTCGCGGTAGATAACACTTTTGCAACGCCCTATTTGCAAAAGCCTTTTAAATATGGTGTTAATTATGTGGTTCATTCTACTACGAAATTTTTAAATGGACATGGAACGGCTATCGGCGGAGCTTTGGTGGGAAGAGACATTTTACATATGGAGACAAGAATGACGAAGGTGCATCGGTTACTCGGAGGATGCAGCAATTCGTTCGATGCATTTTTATTGACGCAAGGAATGAAAACCCTGGAAATAAGAATGGAGCGTCACTGCAGCAATGCAATGCAGGCAGCAAAATTTTTACAACAGAATAAATCAGTTTCAAAAGTGAATTATCTGGGTCTTCCTTCGCACTCCGATTATTCAACTGCAAATAAGCAAATGAATCACCCTGGTGCTATGTTGAGCTTCGAATTAAAAGATGGTTTGCTTGCCGGAAAAAAATTTATTAATAAATTACAAATGTGTGTAAGAGCAGTTTCATTGGGAACATGCGATACACTTCTGTCGCATCCTGCATCAATGACGCATTTTGGCGTGCCCAGAGAAAAAAGAGAAGAATATGGAATTACTGACGGACTTATAAGGATGAGTGTGGGAATTGAAAATATAGAAGATATCTTAAATGATTTGGAACAGGCCCTTAAATAAATTATGATGAATGTAATAATAAGAAAAGCAGAAAGAAAAGATTGCAAAAGATTAATGGAATTGATTTATCAATTGGCGGTTTTTGAGAGAGCGCCGCAGGAAATGACGGTGACATTAGATCATTTTGAGGACAGTGGATTTGGTGAAAGCCCCGTTTGGTGGGCGTTTGTAGCGGAGGTTGATGATAGGGTGGAAGGATTTGCCTTGTTTTATATTCGTTATTCCACATGGAAAGGTCAGCGAATGTACCTGGAGGACATTTTGGTGAATGAAGAATTAAGAGGTAAAGGAATAGGCAAATTAATATTTGATAAAATACTGGAAGAAGCAAAAGAACGAAAGTTGAATGGCGTTGTTTGGCAGGTACTTGATTGGAATGAACCGGCTATCAATTTCTATAAAAAATTTGAAGGAATAAATTTCGATAGTGGATGGTTGAATTGTTCTATAAATTTCTAAAGTAAAATAATGGCGGAAAAAATCAGGATGGGAGGTAATGGTTTACTAATTGTTCCGGATAAACCTGTAATACCGTTTATTGAGGGAGACGGAATAGGCCCTGATATCTGGAGAGCAAGCGTTCGTGTTTTTGATGCCGCTGTTGAAAAGGCCTATGGGGGTAAAAGAAAAATTGAGTGGATGGAAGTGTTGGCCGGTGAAAAAGCGTTTAACCAAACGGGTGAGTGGATGCCACAGGCAACTATGGAAGCGTTTAAAGATTATCACATTGCTATTAAAGGACCGTTGACAACCCCGGTTGGTGGTGGCATCCGTAGTTTAAACGTTGCTTTGAGGCAGGAACTCGACTTGTATGTAAACCTTAGGCCTGTCAGGTATTTTGAGGGCGTGCCTTCTCCCATGTGGCAGCCCGAGAAGGTTAACATGGTTATCTTCCGCGAAAACACCGAAGATATTTATGCCGGAATAGAATTTATGACCGGCACGCCTGAGGCAAAAAAATTGCTTAAGTTTTTGCAGGATGAATTAAATATAAAAAAGATTCGTTTTCCCGAAACCAGTTCTTTTGGTATAAAACCGGTGAGTAAAGAAGGGTCTGAAAGATTGATACGCTCGGCTATACAATATGCCATCGCTAATAAATTACCTTCTGTGACATTTGTTCATAAAGGGAACATTATGAAATTTACAGAGGGTGCATTTAAAAATTGGGGGTATGAATTGGCCGCCCGTGAATTTGCAAATGATGTATACACATGGAACCAGTGGGAAGCTACCAAAAAAGAAAGCGGAGAAGCAGTTGCCAACGAAGAAATGCGTATTGCACGAATTGGCGGTAAAATTCTTATTAAAGACGCCATAGCTGATAATTTTCTACAGCAGGCGTTATTGGCTCCCCAGGACTATTCGGTTATTGCAACCTTGAATTTAAATGGTGATTACATAAGCGATGCATTGGCTGCACAGGTTGGCGGCATTGGAATTGCGCCCGGGGCAAACATTAATTTTTTAACTGGCCATGCTGTGTTTGAGGCCACACACGGAACTGCTCCGAGATTTGCGGGTACCAATACAATGAATCCATCTTCAGTAATATTAAGCGGGGTAATGATGCTGGACTATATGAATTGGAAAGACGCAGGCGAGCTGGTTACTAACGGTATTGGCAAAACGATTAGGAGCAGGAAAGTTACCATAGATTTTTATAACCTTATGAAGGATGCAACCCTTCTTAAAACAAGCGAATTTGCTGATGAGGTGATAAGGAATTTGTAGTTCTTTTATGTGTATGGATTTGGCTATATTTGTGTATATAAAATTTTAAAATGAGAACTAATATTGAAATCGACGATGAGTTAATGAGCAAGGCGCTGAAATATTCGAAGCTAAAAACAAAAAAAGAAATTATAAATCAAGCGTTGAGTGAATACGTAAAATATCAAATGAGGCTCAAATTGGCATCATTAAAGGGTAAGGCAAAATGGGTTGGTGATTTAGATAAAATGAGAAGAAATGCCTGACCTTGTTGTTGACAGTTCTGTGTGGATTGACTATTTCAATAAAATAGATTCTGAACAAATTGAACATCTTGAAAAGTTGCTTCTTTCAACTGCTTCAGTTTCGCCAATACTAATTTTTCCGGTAATTATGCAGGAAGTGTTGCAAGGATTAGTAAATGATATATCTTTTAACACAATTAAAGAAAATCTGCAGGGCCTTGATTACCTTGAATACGATGCTTACGATTTTGCAATTAAAGCAGCAAGCCTATACAGGTCGTTACGAAGAAAGGGTGTCACAATAAAAAAAGCCAATGATTGCCTTATTGCTGCACTCTGTATTGAGAATAATATTTCTTTGTTCCACAAAGACAAAGATTTTGATAATATTGCAAAACATACCTCACTAAAAATATATACATTTTAAATGACAAAAATTAAAGTAGCCAACCCTGTTGTAGAACTCGACGGAGATGAAATGACAAGAATCATCTGGAAGTTTATTAAGGATAAATTAATACTCCCCTATCTTGATGTCGATATAAAATATTTTGATCTCAGTATGGAACACCGTGACGAAACCAATGACCAGGTAACTGTAGATGCTGCTAATGCAATTAAAGAATGCGGTGTAGGAATAAAATGTGCCACCATTACTCCTGATGAAATAAGGGTTAAAGAATTTAAGTTGAAACAAATGTGGAAAAGCCCGAATGGTACCATCAGGAATATTCTTGATGGAACCGTTTTTCGCGAGCCAATAGTTATTAAAAATATTCCACGCCTGGTTCCAAACTGGACTGCACCAATTATTGTTGGCCGTCATGCATTCGGTGATCAATATCGTGCCACCGATACTGTTGTAAAGGGAAAAGGAAAGCTTACTATGAGCTTTACTCCCGAAGATGGAAGTGAACCGCAAACTTTTGAAGTGTATAATTTTAAGGGGGATGGCGTTGCGCTGTGTATGTATAATACCGATGAAAGCATAAAAGGCTTCGCAAGAAGCTGTTTCAATATGGCACTTAACAAAAAGTGGCCATTGTACCTCTCAACAAAGAATACAATTCTAAAAAAATACGATGGAAGATTTAAGGATATTTTTGAAGAAATATTTCAGAATGAATTTAAAACTCAATTTGATAGCGCAGGAATTACGTATGAACACCGCCTTATAGATGATATGGTGGCAAGTGCTTTAAAATGGCACGGAAATTTTGTATGGGCCTGTAAAAATTACGATGGAGATGTGCAAAGCGATACAATTGCCCAGGGATTTGGCTCATTAGGCTTAATGACCTCTGTTCTGATTACTCCAGACGGAAAAATTATGGAAGCTGAAGCGGCTCACGGAACTGTTACGAGACACTACCGGGAACACCAGAAGGGAAATTCTACCTCAACTAATCCCATAGCGTCAATTTTTGCATGGACGAGGGGCCTTGCATTCAGGGGAAAGTTGGATAATAACCAGGAACTGATTAATTTTTGTAATACACTGGAACAGGTATGTATAGAAACGGTTGAAAGTGGTAAAATGACCAAGGACCTTGCCGTATGTATTAGTGGTAACAAGGTTTCGCACGGCACAGACTATTTATTTACGGAAGAATTTTTAGAGGCAATTAATAAAAACCTGGAAAGTAAGCTTAAATAATTTTGTCATTCAGGCGAAATCTTTTTCAAAAGGGGTTTTTCGGAATAAATTTTGATGTGCAATAGTAATCAAAATTTTAAGACTTTTAAACTAATAATCCGGATTTTAATTCTTGTTTTTTAATAAGCCTGGTTTTAATTTCAATTGCTATCACATTATCGAATGACATCCATATATACAAATTTTTTAAAAAAGGCGTTATCGTATATAAATATTCTAAACTGAAAAACAAACCGGAGAAAATATGAGGAAGATTTTGCTCAAAAACAAATTTTAATGTACAAATCAGTGATTTGAATCTTCATACTCCGGTAATTAGTAATTTAATATGTCCAAAATTCTTGTCGTTGATGATGATACCGATATCCTATCGGTAATGGAGATACTTCTCACTATGAAAGGTTTTGAGGTAGAAGTAACCACTAAAGGTGAAAATACTTTCCCTAAAATTGAAACTTTTAAGCCTGATCTCATTCTTTTAGACGTTCTCATTTCCGGGCATGATGGAAGAACTATCTGCAGAAGACTGAAATCAGATGAACAAACCAGGCATATTCCAATTATAATGTTTTCCGCACACCCCGGAGCTGCTGCTACGATAGCAGAATATGGTGCCGACGATTTTATAGCCAAACCATTTGATGTGACGAACCTGCTTAAAAAAGTAAACGATCAGCTTCATTTGAGTAAGAATTAAAACTATAAGGTCTTCTTGATTTGCAATAGCCGGGGCAAATTAATTTTCTCTGAAATACATTTTGTAACGATTGGTTTACCTGATAAAAATTAACGACTTTTATCATAAATCTTTTTGTTGATGAATTACCATTTTTTTTACCCGAATAAGAAGAATTTTCTAATAATATTTTTTTCTTCGCTTTGTCCTATAATCATATTTACATCATGTAACAAAAAAAATAAGTTAATTGAAGTTGATCCTTCTTTTAGTCAATATATTGATGGTTATACCTCGGGAATTGTGTCTAAAACGACAGCTATAAAAATTAAACTGGCAGCCGATGCTTCCACGACTCACGCTATTGGTGAAGTAGTTGATACAGATCTTTTTAGTTTCTCCCCGTCTGTGAAAGGGAAAGCAACCTGGCTCGACGCACGCACTATTGAGTTTCATCCGGCTGAAAATCTTATACCTGATAAATTATATACTATAACTTTTCAACTCGGTGCTGTAACACATGTACCTTCCAAATATGAAAAATTCAGTTTTAACATTAAAACAATAAAGCCCGCTTTTACCGTTACGGATTTTGGTTTGAGAAGCAATGGACAAAAAGATAAAATGACCTTATCGGGTGAAATTGAGACTGCCGATATTGAAGATCCTGCGCTGGTAGAGAAGCTATTGACTGCTACTGAAAATAATAAATCTTTGCAAATTAACTGGCAACATAACGGTACCGCCAAAACGCACAATTTTACCGTTACTTCAATAGAGAGGGGAAGCGCTGCGCAACAATTGCAGCTAAGCTGGAACGGGAAGTCGTTGAATATTGATAATGAAAGCAGCAAATTATTAGAAGTACCGGCTGCAGGAGATTTTAAGGTTTTGAATATAATGGCCATGAATGATGCTGAACAATATGCATCCATACAATTTAGTGATCCTGTTGCAACCGGGCAGGAACTCACCGGCCTCATTACTATCAGCAATCAGTCAGATGTTACGTATAGTATCAATGGGAGCGAAGTAAAGTTGTATACAGGTGATCAGTTAAACGGTGACTATATAATAAATGTAAATCCCGGAATTAAAAATATATGGAACGATACTTTGCAGAAAGGATATACGGCTAATATATTTTTTGAGAACAGGTTACCTTCCGTAACAATACAAGGTCGTGGGAATATACTTCCCAATTCGGGCCACCTGGTATTGCCCTTTGAAGCGGTTAATTTAAATGCTGTTGACATTAGCATTATTAAAATTTATGAAAATAATATTCCGCAGTTTTTACAGGGAAATGACCTGGGAGGCGAAGAGGACTTACGCCGTGTAGCCGTGCCCGTTGTACAAAAAACATTGCGGCTTGATGATGACAAAACTTTAGACCTTCACAAACGACAAAGTTTCTCATTAGATATAGATAAGTTTTTGAAAACAGAACCCGGCGCCATTTACAGGGTAACCATCGGTTTCAGGCCCGACTACTCCTTATATACCTGTCATCATGCTGATTCTTCGGCAAACAAAGATGACGAAGAAGAATATTATGGCTATGAGGATTACAATGACCAGGCTGACGCCGTAGATGATGACGATGAATTCTGGAAACGATATAATAGTTATTACCCTTACGGTTATAACTGGCAGCAGCGGGATAATCCCTGCTCGAAATCTTATTACAATAAAGATCGCTGGGCAACAAGAAATATTATAGCATCTAATATCGGGCTTACCGCAAAAAGAGGTACGGGTAATACACTCACCATCGCTGTTGCTGATATTCTGACGACCAATCCACTTCCCAATGTTGAACTTCAGGTCCTCGATTACCAGCAACAGGTAATTGCCAAAGCAAATAGTGACAATGATGGTTTCGCAACTTTCGCTTGTAAGAGGAAGCCCTATTTGATTATTGCGAAACTTAGTTCTGAAAAAGGCTATTTGAAATTAGATGATGGCGGCAGCCTTCCACTGAGTCGCTTTGATATTTCAGGCGAAGAAGTAAAGAACGGCATTAAGGGGTTCGTCTTTGGCGAAAGAGGTGTTTGGCGACCTGGTGATTCAATGTATATTAATTGTATTGTAGAAGATAAAGAGGGAAAGCTTCCGCCAGATCATCCTGTGCAATTTGAATTATATACACCGCAGGGACAGTTGTACAAACAAGTAGTTCAAACAAACGCCAATGAGGGTTTTAATGTTTTCAAAACAGCTACAGAGCAAAATTCTCCAACGGGTAACTGGCTTGCAAAAGTGAAAGTCGGCGGCGCCACTTTTGAAAAAAGAATCAGGGTGGAAACGGTAATGCCTAACAGGCTAAAGGTGGATCTCGATTTCGGTGCTAATCCATTGCTGGGGAAAAATGTTTCCAACACCGGCGTTCTTTCTGCTCGCTGGTTGTTCGGTGCAACTGCAAAAAATTTAAAAGCAAAAATTGATGCATCATTGTATGCAACAAAAACTGCCTTTCCAAAATATGCCGCATACGATTTTGATGATCCGACAACAAAATATTCAACGCAAACCAAAACAATTTTTGACGGAACGTTGGACGATGAAGGGAAGGCAACTGTAAAGCCCGCCTTTGAAACGGATGGCAATGCGCCGGGAATGTTAAGCGCCAATTTGTTTGTGAAAGTTTTTGAACCCGGCGGCAGTTTCAGTATTGATAACGTTACAATACCTTATAGCCCTTATACGAGTTATGTAGGTGTAAAAATGCCTGAAGGCGAAAAGCCCTGGGGATTTTTATTAACCGGGAAAACGCACACTGCACAAATTGTTGATGTAGATAACAAGGGAAATCTTCTCACCGGCGACGAAGATGTGGAAGTACAATTTTATAAAATTCAGTGGCGCTGGTGGTGGGATAACAGCGGGGATAATCTCAGCAACTTTACCCAGGACAGATACAATAAATTAATTAAAACTGAAACGGTTCATTTAAATAATGGCAGGGGCGAATGGAACTTTAGTGTGGGAGAAAATAATTGGGGCAGATACCTCGTGCTTGTAAAAGACCTGAAAAGTGGCCATATAACGGGCGACGTTGTTTATATAGACGAAGCGGGCTGGCAAAGCCGCAATAACACAGATGATCCTTCAGCCGCTTCCATGTTGTCGTTTACTGCCGATAAGGAAAAATATAATGTTGGAGACCAGGTTACGCTCACAATTCCCAGCAGCAAAGGCGGCCGGGGCTTAATAAGCATTGAATCCGGAAGCAAAGTGCTGAGTACTTTTTGGATTGAAACAGAACAGGGACAAACGGTGGTAAAATTCAAGGCGGAAGAAACAATGTCTCCAAATGTATATGTGAATGTTAGTTTGCTGCAGCCTCATGCGCAAACCGTAAATGATTTGCCAATACGTATGTATGGCGTATTGCCAATAGTAGTTGAAGATAAAAATACGGTTTTGAAGCCGGTAATAAATATGGCCGGAACCATACAGCCGGAAAAACAAGCATCCGTTACCGTTAGTGAACAGAATGGAAAAGAAATGACGTATTGCATTGCCATTGTGGATGAAGGACTGCTTGATCTTACCCGTTTTAAAACTCCTGATCCGCATGGTTATTTTTATGCAAAAGAAGCGCTTGGTGTAAAAAGCTGGGATTTGTATGATTATGTAATAGGTGCATGGGGAGGTAACCTGGAACGCATTCTTACCATCGGCGGCGATGAGGGAGCCAATGGTCCTATACAACCCAAACAGGCGAACCGTTTTAAGCCGGTCGTAAAATACCTTGGCCCTTTTCATCTGAATAAAGGGGATAAAGCAACGCATAATTTTACACTACCTCAATATATCGGTTCGGTCCGCGTAATGGTAATTGCGGCTAACCATGGCAGTTATGGAAGACGCTGAAAAAGCCGTTGCCGTTAAAAAGCCATTGATGTTGCTGGCTACAGTACCAAGAGTACTTGGCCCGGAGGAGACGATAAAAATTCCCGTAACTGTTTTTGCTATGGATAATAAAATTAAAAATGTCCATGTTACGCTGCAAACAAATCCGTTCCTGGAAATAACGGGAGCCGGCTCGCAGGAAGTGAATTTTACACAAACCGGTGAACAAATGATTTATTTTGATGTGAAAGTAAAGCCCGATGTTGGTATTGGAAAAGTAAAGTTGGTAGCTACAGGCAGCGGCGAAAAAGCCGATTATGATGCAGAGCTCAATGTGCGTAATCCTAACCCATTTGTAACAAGCGTTAGCGCTCAAACGCTGTCCGGTGGCCAGCATTGGACTTCCAGCGCCACACCCATCGGAATTGTTTCTACCAGTAAGGCGACACTTGAAATATCCGGCATTCCTCCGATGAATCTTGCGAAAAGATTAGACTATCTTATTGAATATCCTTATGGTTGTATTGAACAAACAACATCCGCTGTTTTTCCACAGTTGGTATTAAATCAACTGATGGATTTATCGGAGTACCGTAAGGCGGAGATTGATAAAAATATAAAAGCAGGAATTGCCCGGCTCCGGGATTTTCAGCGTAATGACGGAGGGTTTAGTTATTGGCCCGGGGAACCGGAAAGCGATGAATGGGGAACCAATTATGCAGGTAATTTTTTACTGGAAGCGCAGCAAAATGGTTACACCGTGGGCGAGCAATCGCTGCAGGAATGGAAATTATTCGAACGCAGCAAAGCGACGTCATGGATGCCGACCTCCAATAATTTTTATGGTGGCGATTTGATGCAGGCTTACCGGTTGTACCTGCTTGCGTTGGATAAATCTCCCGAGCTGGGCGCTATGAATCGCCTGAAGGAATTTAAATATATTTCTCCTGAAGCCAAATGGAGACTGGCAGCCGCTTACAAACTGGCAGGCCAGGATAATACCGCTTTACAATTGATCAGTGGGTTGCCGCTGACGTTCAATACCAACCACCAGCCCGGGCTTACTTACGGCTCCGATTTGAGAGATGAGGCAATGGTTTTGGAGACACTAACGTTGCTGGGCAGACGAACTTTGGCGTCCGACCTGGTAAATACGATTGCCGCGAATCTTTCTGAAGATGCCTGGTACAGTACCCAAACAACCGCTTATTCATTAATTGCCATTGCAAAATACTGCGGCAAAAATCCTTCCGGCGCAAAAATAATTGCGGATGGTACTATAAACGGAAAAGCGATCAGTATCAATTCATCTTCTTACGTATCGCAACTGCCAATTGATATAAGCAAAGGCGCTGTTAATATAACGGTTACGAATAAAGGCAGTAATGTATTGTACGTGAGAATTATTTCACAAGGGCAACCTTTAACCGGGGAGAACCTGCAGGTACAGAATAATCCTTCTATTCTTGGGTTGAATGTTACGTATCTCACAAGAGATATGAAGCCCATAGACGTTACTAAAATGATGCAGGGCACGGATTTTATTGCGAAAGTTACCGTTCGGAATCCCGGTAACCGCGGCTATTACGAGAGAATGGCTCTTGCAGAAATTTTCCCCAGCGGCTGGGAAATTTTAAATACAAGGCTGCAGGAGGGTGAAGGAAGCTTTAAATCTTCGCCTTATGATTACCAGGATATAAGAGACGACCGGGTATATACCTATTTTAATATAAATGAAAATGAAACACGCACTTATTATATTCAACTGAATGCCGCTTACCTCGGTAAATATTTTTTACCCGGAACGTATTGCTCTGCGATGTATGATAATAGTATCAATGCGGGAGCGAATGGGAAGTGGGTGGAGGTGGTGAAGGAGTGAGAAAATATTACCTCTTACGGTCATATAACAAACCTAAAGTTTAATTGCTATTTTTGTAATTATAGGTTATACAATACATCATGCAAACACTTACTGTTGAAATAACTAACAACAATGCCCTAAAGGTTCTTCAAAGCTTACAGGAGAAACATTTTATTAAGATCAGGGCAGCTCATGATTTAAATTCTCTTGTATTCCCGGGTAAACCATTAACAGTAGAAGAATTTAGAAACTTTATTTTAAATCGCGAGGACGGATCAGGCATGAGTTTAAAAGAAGCAAAAACAAAATGGGCAAAAACAAAAAAACAACTGCTCAGGCCCGCAAAATAAGAATTCTTGATGAAGCTTACGGGGATATTGAAGATATCACGGGTTATATTGCCAATAATAGTCAGCAACCACTTAACGCAATAAAAGTAGGTGAAAGCATTTTCGCAACCATTGAACGAATAGAAAGCAATCCTTTCGTTTATAAAGAATGCTGGCAGTTAACCACAAAGACCAAAATTTATCGGCAGGTTACCTGTTTATCCTGGTTAATCATTTACAAAATAACTTCCACTGAAATTATTATCCTTTCTGTCATACATGGGGCCAGAAACCCTTCAAAGATTAAAAGTCTAAGAAAAATTAAATTGTAAAAAAAGTTCACAAAATGTGAACTTCAAAATTAACAATATCTTTATATTAGTTTCTATTAAAGAAAGACAAACGATTGAAATTACGTTGCAATGGAAGCATTGAAATATAAAATTATCAAGAGCAAAAAGCAATACAATGAATATTGCGAACAATTAGAAGCATTGCTTGATAATAACAGCAAGTCAAAATCAGCAAGAGAAGAAATTGAATTGCTTACTTTCTTAATTGAAAAGTGGGACAATGAACACAATTCATTTGACGATATAGACCCGGTTCAGTTGTTGAAATCATTAATGAATGACCATAACATGAAGCCAATTTCATTGGCTGAATTGTTAGGAGTGAGTAAAGGGCTGGTTTCTGATATTCTTAATTACAAAAAAGGATTGAGCAAAGAAATTATCAGGAAACTCTCTGTCACTTTCAAACTTTCGCACGAAGCATTTAACAGGCATTACGATTTGGTTGCTTCTGTCAATCGTAGGCGCAACCGTTCAGGAAAAATATCTTCAGGAGGAAGAGTTGCAGTTTAGTCCATTCGATTACCAGGATATAAGAGACGACCGGGTGTACACCTATTTTAATATCAGCGAACCCCAAACCCTCACATATTATATTCAACTGAATGCGGCGTACCTCGGTAAATATTTTTTACCGGGAACGTATTGCGGCGCTATGTATGATAATACGATTAATACGGTTAAGATTATGTTGCTAATTCTTATTATATAACAAAATGATTAATTTGTTATAAATTTTTTAGAAGTTTTTATATGCTTAGAGAAGTTAACTGGTCAGAAGATAGATCTTATAGAACGGGAAGCGAAAATGAACCCATTCAGTTTTACATGGACAGTCTGTGTAATAGTAACAAATTGGACTTGCTCTTAGGATATTTTAGCTCTGCTGCAATTAATATATTATCTCTAGGCTTTGCATCATTCCTTTACAATTCCGGAACACTTCGAATAGTCGTAAATAATATCTTGTCACAAGAAGATAAGAACGCCATCAAAGCTGGGCAAGAAGGGGATGTTTTAAATAATGCTTTTGATTTAAGCGACATCAAGCAAATGAAAAGAACGCTTGACGATTATGGCAAACATTTTTTTGAGTGCCTTGCGTGGCTAATTGGAGAAGAAAGGATCCGGATAAAAATTATCAAACCGAAGTCAGGCAAAGGCATTGCACATTACAAGTCGGGAGCATTTTCAGACGGAACAGATACAGTTGGTTTCAAAGCATCATGCAACTTTACGGCATTTGGGTTACTTGAAAACCTGGAGGAATTAGATGGGTTTTTAAGTTGGGAAAATAGCCGGTCAAGCAAAATGATTAACAGGCAGAATAAAGATTTTGAAAACATTTTTTCCGGCAAGTCTGATATCGTTGAATACCTGGAAGTAGAAGATGTTTTAGTTGCTATCAAAAAGGAATTTGGAAATAATTCACTCAATGAATTATTGATAAAAGAAAAAGAGTTAATTGAAAAGAAAGGCCGGATTTTAGAAAATAAAGGGGTGAGGCAAACTTTTGAAAAGGCAATTACAAGAATTGAAGAGATTATAAGAGAGCCGAGATTTCCCCATTCATCCGGTGCAAGAGAATATCAAGTTGATGCTTATGGAAGCTGGTTTAGAAATGGGTGCAAAGGAATTTTTGCAATGGCTACAGGTACTGGTAAAACAATCACTTCTTTGAACTGTGTATTAACTGAGTTCAGAAAGAACCCTGACAAGATTTATCATGCTTTAATCCTCGTACCTACCATTATCTTAGTTGAACAATGGGAGAAGGAAGTGCGCTCTTTCAACTTCCAGGAAGTGTTTAAGATTTCTTCGAAAATAAATTGGCAAAATGAAGTAACTACTTTAATTTCTACAGCCAAGAGAATTCCAATTTCGTTTGCCATCATCTGCACTTATGCATCATTTGTAAAAGATAAGTTTCAAAGTTTAATAAATGATTTACCGGATGATACAATTTTCATTGCAGATGAGGGACATAATTTAGCTTCTCCGACTGTCGCAAGCAAAATCAAAGACTTTAGGTTGAAAAAAAGAATTGGCTTATCCGCTACTCCAAAAAGAATTTATGATCCTGAAGGCACTGCGGAAATGGAAGTTTTTTTTGAAGACAAAGAACCTTATACTTATTCTTTCACAATGGAAAGAGCTATTAATGAAGGTGTACTATGTCAATATTACTATTATCCTCATATCATTAAATTGACTGATGAGGAAATGAAAGAATATGTTGAGATCAGTAACCAATTATCAAAGCTTTATCGCTTTGGGAAAGGTAATTCTGAAAAAGAAAGTATCATTGAACGGATGTTGTTAAAAAGAAAAAGAATTATTCACAAAGCTGCTAATAAGCTCGAGTACCGCGATTGATATTTTGAAACAACAATTTATAGAGAAGCGAAATCTCAAATATACTTTCGTATATGTTCCTGAAGGAGAAACCTTTGAAATCAGGGAAGCAGGAGATGAATTGGTAGAAGAAAATGTCAGGCTTATAAACCAATATACCCGTGAAATTGCAAAAATCGATGATAAGATTTTAATTAATCAATTTATTAGTGGAATGAAAGACCGTGATGACATCCTAAAGCAATTTCAGAGTGGACAAATTGATGTCATTGCTTCTATGAAATGTCTGGATGAAGGTGTTGATATTCCAAGAGCAGAAACTGCAATTTTTTGCAGCAGTACTGGAAATCCCAGGCAGTTCATTCAAAGAAGAGGGAGGATTCTACGAAAGCATCCTGCAAAAAATCATGCCGTTATTCATGATTTAGTTGTAATACCTGATTATGAAAACCAATTAGAAGGTTCGGAAACTTTTGATTTGGAAAAAAGAATGGTACGAACAGAGCTCGAAAGAGTAATGTATTTCGCATCACTTTCAAAAAATCCGTATTTTACAGAAGACGTTTTTAGAGATGTTTGCAATCATTACAACCTCAATATTTACACCATTCAAACCGAACTCGCAACAGTATGACGAGAGAAAATATTTTTCACGCTTATCTTGAAGACCCGCTTTTAATTGAAAAGAACTATATCACTCAGGAAAAAATTGATGCCTTAAAATTTATTGACCAAAGCGGAGTTAAGCTTATTGAAGTAATTAAGTTGGCTATCAATGGAAATGTTGATGAAGAATCGGAAGGCATTACTTCCCGAAAAATAAATCAATACCTCAATAAATAACAGAATGATAATTGAAAAAATTGAGCTTGTAAATTTCATGTGTTATTATGGTAAGGATAATGTTATGGATTTTACCGAGGGGATTAATGTTATTATAGGAGACAATGGTTATGGGAAATCAAAACTTTATGATGCTTTTTATTGGGTACTGTATGACCAGGTATTTGTGCCGGAGAAAAAAGAATTTCAAAATACAAAAGCAGTTAAATCAAAAATAATTTCTGATAAGGCAAAAGCGGAAACGAAAGATGGAAAAGTTAGCACATCAGTGAGTATTACTTTTCACAATTTAGAGAAAGATTCTGTCTACATTCTTGAAAGGAAATACACCGCAAATATTATAGACGGAAAAATTATTGAAACGAATGATAGCGAGTTTACAATAATGAAAAAAGATTTATCATACCTGAATGCGAAAATGGTAAATGATGAAGAAGAAAAAAGAAGGATTGTTTCTACTATTTTGCCACCAAAAATGAAAGATTACTTATGGTTTCAAGGCGAGCAGGTAGAATCAATTATTGATTTCAATAAACAAGATACCCTTACGAAAGCAATCAATGTATTATCAAGTATTACACGATATGATGAATTAAAAGAAATTGCTATTGCTGCTGCAAAATCCGGCAATAATGAATATGACCGGGAAGTAAGAAGGCTAAGTAAGGATATTGATAAAAGTGAAGAATTGGGAAAAGAGAAAACTAAATTAGAAGGAAGAATAGCTGACCTGCAAAAAGATGAAACGGAGATTATTGATAATTTAT
Organism: uncultured Chitinophagaceae bacterium; assembly: GCA_963819925.1. Lineage (GTDB taxonomy): Bacteria > Bacteroidota > Bacteroidia > Chitinophagales > Chitinophagaceae > Ginsengibacter. The sequence continues at coordinate 61,554 of CAWFYG010000005.1, forward strand.
CAAGAGCAGAAGCAAGATGCGAAGAGTTGTTAAACAAACAAGCGGATGCACAAAAGGTAAGTGAACTGCAAGAACGAAAAAAAGGTGTTTTGAATTTGCTCATTGAGTTAAATGAAACTTTAAAGGAAGAGCAAGTCAGTTTTCATCGAAAGATGTTTCGAAATAAGTGGGTGCTTAAAGGAACTGATGAATTGCAAAAGCTGTATGCGAAAAAGTTTTCTATTTATGAGCAAAAGAAACTTCAACTGGCTGCTGATAAAGCTGCAAGGATGAAACTGGAAGATGAAGCAACAAACAAACTGCAAACCCGATTGCCATTTAATGTTCCCGAACCAAACTATTTGGAATGGATGCTTGAAAAAGAAAAATGTTTAGTATGTGACCGTGAAGCAAAAAAAAATACGGAAGCATGGGAAAAAATAAAAGAGCTTCTTGACAGACCTGAAAAAAAACCAAAGGGAAATAAAGATGAACCGCTCACAGTTCAAGATTTTACTGATGATTTGAAACGGCTTTACACGACAGGTTTGTCTCTCAGTAATAGGATTGAAGATATTGATGGTGAGATAAAAGAAACTCTTGCAAAAAGAAAAAGCGCAAATGCAAAAGTGAAAGATACGAATAGAGAAATAAATAAAGTGGAAGATGATATTCAGAAACTTCTATCCGATACTTCTCTCACAAGTGAAGATGCAGCAAACATTCTAAATGAATACTCAATTCAAAACAAAAAATCAAAGGATTTTAAGGATCAACAAAATAAAATTACTCAACAGATTGAATATTTAAAGAACATTTTAAAAAACATCAATGATCAACTTAAAGATTTGGTGACTGGTGACATTCCTAAATGGCTGGAAGAAAAAAAAGATATACTTAATGATTTTGAAATTATTGCCGGCACAACAAGAGAAAGAGTTTTTAATAATTTAATTACTCAATTAGAGAAAGAAGCAAACCATCATTATGCAGCGATGACCTCGGGGAACAGATCAGCAAGAGGCCAGATAAAGTTGCGAAGATTACCAAATGGTAACTTTATGCCTGAAATAACAGATAATAACGGTGTTCCACTTTTGGGTTCCAATACAAGTAATTTAATTTTAGTAAAGCTGGCAACAATTATGGCAATTATTTCCGCCAACAGCAATGATGGCATAGTGAGTTTTTATACTCTAATTACAGATGCACCCACTTCTGTTTTCGGTGAGGATTACACAATTGGATTCTGTAAAACTATTAGTAAGGTTTACAGGCAGAGCATCATAATGAGTAAAGAATTTTATAAAAATCAAAATTTAAGGAATGAACTGCTGACCAATCCTGAAATAAAAATCGGGAAGGTTTATATGATTACGCCATCTATTCCGGAAAATGAAAGAAGTAACCGAAATAATTTGTCTACCAAAATTGACCCATTGAATTAAAATGGAATTACTAAAAAAAATAAAAGACCGCGAACCTGAATACGATTCAAGAAATGAAGAGTTGATTACAAAGTTTACTGTTGTTCAAGGTGGCCGTGCCGGTACAGCCGGAGAAAGTGCTTCATGGGAACAAGGAAAATATTTTTCTACAAAGTATGAGATTTATATGTACGCTGCTTTATTAGGCTTAAAGAACAATTATCGTCTTGCAATAAATACCGGCTCGGATAAAAGTAAATTTATAGCAATAAAATTTTGGCAACCTGCAGATTTGGCTGAATATGTTATCATGAGTGTGTTTTCCAAATCTGAAATTGATTTCAATGAACTGGAAAATAAAGATGATAAGGAAGTGGAAAAAGAAATATTGAGTTTAAAAAAATTGATGGAGGAATTTGCCAATGGCGGCTTTGATAAAATAAGGGCAAAGTTGGAATCATCGCCAACTTTCTTTGAGAATAATGATAATTGCTTTATTGATTTATTGGAAATGCAGGACTAAAATATTTAAATATCATTATGTGACAAGTTAAATGATTTTAAAATATCATTATCTTTCTTAGTCCTGCTAATATTTATTCCTAAATGCTCAAGTATGTAAATTCCTGTGATGTTGACCCACCATTCCTGCATGTTGACCCACCTGGGAAGCGGGCAATAATTGTAAGAGCTAAATGATGTGGTAAAAGTACAATGTGTTATTAATATGTTTTTACTTTTTTTCTTCTCAGCGATTCTCCTTTTAATTCGATGCGGTGTGCATCGGCTGTCAGTCTGTCAAGTATCGCATCGGCAAGTGTAGGATCATTAATATATTCATACCATTTGGCTACGGGTAACTGCGAGGTAATAATTATGCTTTTCTTTACCATAGCGGTCTTCCAATAATTGCAATAAGGTAAGGCGCACTTCCTGTCCTAGGTTCTGCAATCCAAAGTCATCAAGAATAATAAGGGTTTGACGCTCCAGGTGATTGAATAATTTGATGTAAGATCCATCGAGCTTGGAGAGCGTTACTTTTTCTATTAAGCGATTCATGTTAAGATAAATAGTTTTATATCCCTGCAGGCAGGCCTGGTGACCGAGTGCGCAGGCCAGGTAACTTTTGCCGCAACCGGTAGAGCCGGTTATTAAAACATTTTCTCCCTGTTGCAGGTATCGTCCCTCAATAAGGGTAGCCATTTGTTGCTTGCCCAGGTTGCGGGCTGGGCTGCATTCTATTTGTTCCACCGTTGCAGGTAAGCGCAGTTTTGCCAGCTTAAGATACCAGGCAGTTTTTTCATTTTTGCGGTTAAGGTCTTCGGACTGTACTAATTGGGCTACCAGATCATGGCCATCGAGTTGCTGATCCAGTGGCAGTTCCAGTTGTGAGCGATAAGCATGGTACATGCCCTGGAGGCGTAGTTGTTTCATTTGTTCAAGTGTTTGCGTTGTGTTCATTTGCATTTGTTTTTAATGGTGATTATTGATAGTGATCCTTTCCCCTGATATTATTATGGGTTGGTATATTCATATTATTTTGCGGCGTTGTTACTTGCTTATCAAGCCCCCGGTCAAGGATGTTTTTAATCATAGTATAGTTAATGCGTGTGCCCTGCAAGGCTCTGTTGCAAGCGGCTTCGAGCCGCTGGGTACTATACTTTTTTTGCAGCATCAGCATACCAAAACAGGCTTTGTAGTTTTGTTCGATATAAATACTGTTTTCCAGCATCAGGGTAGCTGCCTGCAAGGTTGCGGTACCTATGGTGGCAGCCTGCAACAGGAGGTCTTCTTTATTCCAGCCTTTTATAGTTTGCATGCGCTGGTGATGCGGGGGCATATGATCTGCAAGCGTCGTGTATGCTTTGCAGTGATTCTTTCGTACATGCAGGGCAATGCGCTCTGTATCCAGGTATATCTCTACCACCCGCTTGTCATAAAGCACCTTCACCTTTTTACCAACATATTGATAGGGTACACTATAGTAGAGATGATCTTCTGAGAGTTGAACATGATAGTTACGCTGCACAGTAAGTACAACCACTTTTTTAGGACTAAACGATTCTGATGGTAACGGTTTTAGTAAAGACTTTTCATGGGCATCATAAAAATACCAGCGACTGTAAGCGGTATTTTTATAGGGTTTGTTATTGAGTAAATACAGTTGCCTTGCCATGGCTTCATTGAGGCTTTGTAAACTGGTAAACGCTTCGTTTCTTAATGGAGCATATACATATGCATACACAATACTGACTGCCCGTTCTACCATGGCTTTGTCACGCGGGCTATAAGGGCGTGTAGCGCTAAAGGTAGTAGCATAATGTTCGCTAAGCTGGTAGCATATATCGGTAAATACAGGTTCATAGCGGCTTGGGCGGATAACGGCAGTCCTGAGGTTGTCACATAAAATAGTAGCAGGCACACCGGCATAATATTTTAGCATGCTGTTTATGCATTCAGTAAAGTCTGCCGTTTGCTGACTGTGCACAGCCTTGCAAAATATCAGTCCGCTATAAGGAAGTATGGATACAAATACCTGGCACTCTATAACCTCTCCACTGTACACATCAACATAACGTTGCTTCTTACCTGCAAAGTCAATCATGATCATATCAGCCGGATGGTATTCCAGGTGCATAGATACATCTGCGTTTTTCAGATGCTGCTTTAAATGATAGCAATAACGGCTATAGCTATATCCATCAGGGTGAAGGGTCATGTATTCCTGCCACAGCAGTTGACGGGTCACCCCTGTCTTTGACAACTCGGCCTGGCAACCAACAAAATGCTGACTCAGTTCCTGGAGCCGTACGGCATCGTGTTCTAACTGATCATTATTATAGGCCTTATCTGCAAGGTCTTTGTTAGAAAGCTCCTGGCTGTTTTCATCACTGGTTATAGCGGGTAAAATTGCAAGATATTTACGAACGCTGTTACGGCTTATACCCGTGCGCCTGGCTATCTCTCTGATTCCAATACCATCGTTTTTAAGTTGAAGAATTTGTTTTAATTGTTCCATTACTATTGGCTTTTGTGACATGCTTCCTTTTTTTATTAAGAAGCAAAGACATCATTAAAAGCCTGAAACAATTATCGCCAGGTGGGTCAACATGCAGGAATGACATGATGATTACCAAAATATTTATAATGCTTCCCAAAGACTGCACCTGCAAATGTGGGGTGGGTCAACATGCAGGAATAAACACCACCAGAATATCTTTTTATGGGTGGGTCAGCATGCAAGAACGGTGGGTCAACATGAATAGGAATGGTGGGTCAACATGGTCAGGAATCTATACTCAAGTATAAGCATTGCTGCGAATCTTTGTCTTGATTTTTCTGTGATAATTGTTTCTGTTTCTGAGTCCCAAAATATCTTTTTCCATACCGGATTGGTTAAGTTAAATTCTTCCATTGCAAAAAATTGAATAACATCTTTTTTGATCGACAATTCAATGCCAACCTTTAGAATATTAAAAAAAATATTTTGCCCTATTGGACGAAATAATAAACTTGACTTCTTAGATTTTCTATTGATTTTCCCGCCATCAAAATATTTTTTTAATGATGGAATTTCTTCAATTATCTCCTCGAGTAATTTCTTAATAAGAACAGTTGACTTCTTTATTTCATCATCCGAAACACGAGTGGTGGTATATGATTTTTTATCTTTTCCTCTAACTTTAATACCTACAATAGAGCCATTGGTTAATAAGCGTTCTACAATATCATATAAAACAAGAATATTTGTAAAATGTGTTGTGTCCTCTGGATTAATAGAGCGGTTCTTAATTAACAGAATCTTATTTTTAAACAGAGGGTAATTATCGACAAGTATTCTCGTGATAACTGCGCAGTTGTTATCCTCACTCAATGCAATTATTTCGCTTTGACTAACGGGTTTTGCATATTTATTTAGGGTAGAAAAAAGTCGCCTTGTCCGTATTTTCCCTTCAACATCTGTCTTATGTCCAACAAAGATTACGGCTATCTCATCATTTTTTAATTTTCCGTCGACTTTGACTGCTTCTCGTATTGCAATTGCACGATGTTGTCCATCAATTGCAAATATATCTTCATTACCATCTAAATTAAGTAGGCCAAAAGTTCTAGATAAGTAGTCTTGCTTATTTTCATCTATTGTGTCGTATGTTTTATCTGAAGTTAAATTGAGGTCTTGCCAGGAAGGGTTGCCCTCGTAAATACCAAGAATTAAACTATTGAAAAAATACTGGGGTTGCTTTCTTAGATATTCAACAATGTTGTTTGTTCTATTTTTTTGCAAATCGCGTTGTATCCAATCTCCTAATTTTAAGTTTTCCTTATCAGCGTAGTATGCGTCAATTTCGGAAGGTAAAAGGACTCTATTCGCAACTTCGCTAAATTTTAGGAGGGTTATGTAATAATACCAATCTCCCATTTGCCCCTTAAGACAAGGTAAAACTATAGGTTCATGTATTTTTTTGTTTTTAATCATGAATAAATATGCTTATATTCTTCTGAAATCTTTAACTCTGGAATTGATGTGTTGACATAAGGCATGTGAATATTTAGTAATTTTTCTTCTGCTTCAACTATTAGTTTCTTATCGGTTATTTCAGCATAAAAGAAATAAATATGATTGAAGTAATCATTAAGCATTTCTTGAACTTTGATTCTTGGTTTTTGATCACCGATAGCTATGTTGTTTTTTTCATCGATATAATTTTTATACCTGGCTCTAAGGGTGGCAGAGGATGCTTTACCAATATAAAATAAATATTTTGTCTCAAAGAAAGAATTAGTTGTAGGAGGAATAACTACAAAACAATATACTCCGTTTTTATTGGGGATTAAATTCCAATTGGTATCATTAAATTTAATATGTCTCCATGTAATTTGAAAAGTAATCTTCTTTTTGGGGTTACCCCAAAATGCCGGAAATAGTAAAAATTTTCTGACGTGTTCCTTAATTTCTTGCCTTCTATTCCGCTTCGCTTTCCAGGTAATATCATTCATTTGCATAAATTAAATAAAGCAAGCTGCACATCCTTCACCTTCTGTCTCATCCAAAATGTCAAGCAAATAAGGAGACTTTACTTGAATATTTTTTTGTGATCTTATAATGAAATCTTCTTTTATTCGTTTCATCCTTTCGGGTTTCACTATGTCAGCAAGCATTTCATCCTGGCACCAGGTATATCCGTCTTTCTCATATTCCTGAGCTAATGCAAAGCGGTCAGGATGTTGTTCGAAAAGCCAAACCCATTCTATCTTCTGTTGAAAAAAACAGAAATAGCAACCGGAACGACTTCGTGAATACTGACCTGTTTTTCCATTCACTTCAAAATCAACCTTATTATAATATTGAGGAACGCCAACTCCGCTTTCTTCCAGAATTCTAAAAATATCATCACGCACTAAAATGTCTTCATTATCAATTAAAGCAAAATTTTCTTCTTGCGATAATGGATAATTGGTGGTTTTCAAAAATGAAAATACTATAGCATTAAATTCTTTTAAATTGGTGTCAAGTAACAGATTTAGCTTGTGCGCTTGTGAGAAATATAAAGAGATTGGTTGTTGAAGGATTTCTTCAAACCTTACAGATTTCAGGGCATTAGTATTTCTGTATAAATCTAAAACTTGTTTTGAATTATTATTGGATAAGACTTTTGCAATTACATCTTCGCTCCAAATGTTTTTTCTAAAAGGAAAAATGCTTTGGATATTTGGCTTTCTTGAAATGTATCCTTCCCGTTCTTCGTCGCCCCTGATTCCTACATAGGAAATCACATTATCGTCACCAACAAATTTTTCGAAAGGTTCCAGCTTTAATTTTTTAGTACACCACCTCGAATTTGAAGAGGGCAGGAAGCCGCCATACATTTTCAAGAAATGATCAAATGGTTTTTCGTTGCTGCCATCGGCTGCTTGCAGAAGTGTTATTTTCTTCCCCAAATAGATTTCAAGGTTCTGAATCAATTGGTAAGTTTCATCTAACTCCTTTCCAGTATCACAAGTATAATATTCTATATCCAGGTGAGGATATTTGTCTTTCATGTAGATAGCCAAAGCTGCACTGTCTTTGCCTCCTGAAATGCCTAATAAGTGCCTGATACGGTTCATTTTTACAAAAGGTCTTTTAGTATGCTGGCTAATGCTGCAATGTTAAGTGATTTATCTTTAGAAAGATTTGCCTTAATTGAATCCTCAATCTTGCTTACTTCTTTCTTCTTTGTCTTAGGTAAGCGAACTAATTTTTTTTGAATGCCATCTATAAATGAACTCATTTCTATACCCAATATATCTTCATGCTCTTCATCCAAATCAGCTTTTGAAATATTAGTCAGGCTATCCAATTCAAAAATTAAGGTTTTAAATTTATCATAAAGTAGGACTTCTTCTTCATCTTTAATTGTTTCAAGTGATTTACCAACAACTGCCTGCGCAATAGAACCCAACCATGCTTTTTTATCATCCAATTCAGAATCCAACCGTTGAATAAATGTTTTTTGATGCGGAAGGCACAAGTGTTTCTTTAGCCTTTTGAACCGGCTCTGTAATTTCAACTTGTATTCCTCAAACTCTAATTGCTCTCCTATAAATTCGGTTAAAATAAATTCCTCAAAGCGATTAAGCAAATTATCATAGCTGGTGCGAAGTTCACGAATTGAATCTTGCAACTTGATAATGTATGCCTGCAATTTATTTTTCGATTTTTGTAAACCCTCGCTTGAATAACCCAAGGCCAATGGAAAATCTTCAAAGAAAGATTTTTCCGGGTCTTTTGAATTTGCGATGGCATCCCGAATAGCAAGTGTTTCTTTTTTTAGGCGTTTTGAGTTTTTTGAATAATCAGAAAGACCACGATAAAAAACCAGAAATGGCTTTATGGTTTCAATGAACGTTTGATTGTCTAATTTCTCTTTTGAATGTTGATTTAGAAAAGCACGGTAACTATTGAAGATGTCAAGTTTTACTCCCTCAATGTCGAATGTTTTGATTTCATATTTTTCAGGAAGCTTGATGATTAGTTCGAGTACTTCATCAGTTAGGTAAGGTATATAGCCACTCTCACCAAACAGAGCATAGTCATCTCTTTTAATAAACAAAAATGACGCGATCCAGAAATCAATCAAACCCTGTTTTAATTTGAATGGCCTTCTGGTAAGTGGTTCAATAAAATCAGCTATGGTTTTTTTATGTTGCTTTGCGCTATTTATAAACGCTGTTGAATAATTCCACAATGGAATAAAAGAAGAATTCTTTGCAACCTGCGAGGCAAAATTTATTTTATCTGAATAAAGCTCAATTCCATTTTCTTTTAGCAGAGTAAGATAAATTGTTTTTTCAGGAGGAAACTTGCTGTTATCAAAACCCAAATCAGGCTTATTCCAGCTATCAACCAAGGCCCGTAGATAATTCTTTTTAGCTGTGTGAATAGAACTTGAGATTTTATGTTTATTTACCAATTCGTTCTTGAACGTCGGTGTATTTGGATATATCTCACTACATATTCCCGAAAGCTTTTTATTAAACTCTTTCTTACTTGAAATTTTTATTTCCTCACCTCTGAAAATCCATTTTACATCTGATTTCGTTGTGTAAAGATTATTAAGAATATAATGATTCAACAAATTTTGCTGGTGCAATAAAATATTATTCAATTCCTTCACAGCAATTTTATCATGTTCATTTTCATCAACAACTTTTCTTGTCTTTTCAATTTCAAATAACTGGTTTTTTATCGTCTTTGAGTTCTGATAGAATCCATAAATGATCGCTTCCCTTTGTGTTGACGACTCTTTCTTTATATCGGCAATACTTAACTTTTCATTGAACACAAGATTTATAAATCCATCAATTTCATCTTGCGGCACGTCCAAAATTGGAAAATCAGAAATTTTAAATTCAAATATTCTCGGTGTTCCATTTAAGTAAGAATATGATTTCGCAAAAACCGGAGGTAATTGATATTCTCTTTTGAGAAGTGTAACAACATCAATAATATCACTTACTTTATTTCCTGCTTCAATAAGTGCAGATGATATGTCAAGATCTGTGCCTTCTGAAAGAACGAAGCGTTTGCTATAGTTCCTATACAGAATTACTTTCCTGTTCTCAAGGTTATCAATGAGTTTGCCTGCATTAATAATACCCAGGCAAGCAGTTGCATACTTCACCAAAAATTCTTTTCCCAAATCCGCACCTTTGGCTGAGGTAATGTTAAGAAGCCCGATTGTTTTTAAAATTTTTACATAGCTATCAATATTTTCATCAAATAACCTTTCTGTTTCCTCTAACGAATTTTTAATTGCAGACCAAGCAGAAAAATCAGGATTGTACCTGGAATTTATAAAGGAGTAAAAATTAAAAATCAAATAATCATATACACATGCTGTGTTATAGAATGGATTTGTTTTCTTATCGAAGTTATTAATGCCTGTGTGGTCCGTCGATTCAAGAAAAGAAAAAAGCGAACGTTCATTTTGCCCGTATTTCTGCAATGAAAGTGTGAGAATGTTTGCCGCAACCATATCAAGCGGAAAAAGTTTTGAAGCAACCTCGGTAGCATAATCCGGATTTATGTTGTATGCTCTTGACTTTTTTGCAATTACTAAAGCTGAATTTATTTCCGTTTCTGTTTTCCTGTCGGTCTGTAGTGCTTTCAAATGTTCTGAAGCAAGGAAAAGGAGCTGTTCAACAGGTTCGTTAAAGGTTATTTCGCGAAACCTTCCTTTAACTTTAGTCCATTCTTGTTTTTGTGCATTGCTTAAAGAGAAAGCATACGCATCAAAGTTTTGGTGAACTGTTGTAATAAGAATAATGTTATGGTCAGGGTTATTCGCAAACTCCGCTAGCTGCTGTATAAAATACAATTCTTTTTCAGGTTGATGCTGGGAAGCATATTCTAAAAATTTTCCAAACTCATCAATTACTAAAAAAAGCAATGGACTTTTCTTTCCTAATTCATGATAGCGATTGAAGATTTCTGAAAGAATATTTTCAGTTTGATTTTTACTGTTAGTAATATCAAAATAATCAGCAAAAATATTTGTGATTGATTTGTATTCCCCAATAAAATTGATGACTTCAATTTTGGGGTTATGCAGGAGATTGATATCGAAAAATCTTTTTTTTCCGAAAAGGCTTTGTTGTAATGCCCAAAGGAATGATGACTTTCCCGTACCATAAGAACCAATGATATTGAAGGAACGTATGCCTTTTTTAAAATCGTTTGCAATTTGATTCACTACTTTAACAGCATTTGGTGTCGGGATATAATTCAAATCCCGTGATACATCACGAATAATATTTGTAGAAGTAGTGAATTTAGTTTGCATAATATTTATCAAGGATTGATAATGCTGTTGGTTTCTTTTTAAACTGTATTTCTTTTATCCCTGCCTGGTCATTAAATATAATGAAATTGTATTTTCCCGTGAGGTTTTCAATCTTGCTTTGCAGTCCGGGTCTGTTAATTGCGAAGACAGTCCCAACACTGTTATTATTTTGTTCAATGGCATTTAAGTTAATGGACAAATCGAAATTTTCATTGTCAAGTATTGCATAAAGAATTATTTCATCGGGAATTTCAGTTCTTTCATTATTTTCGATTGAGTAGATGTCAATAATTTCCGTCTTTTTTTCTGCTTCAATTTTTTTCTGATAAGATTTTAACAAGGATAATTCTGTAAGCAATCCAGAAAAGCTATCCTCCTTATCCTTGCTTTGAGCGTCTGAACGTAAATACATTTTTGTGAGGACAGCAAAATCTTCGCTTAAAGTTTTTTCATTTATTGAGGACTTTGCTGTTTCTGATTTACGTCTTACATAAGCTATAAAGTTTTCTTTTGTGAACTCAATTTTTTCTTTACGAAGTTCATTAAATACAATTGAATAAGTAGAGGATAAGCCTTTCTTGACTAAGTGATAATGCAATAGCCATAAAGAAGCTTCATCTTCTAAATAGGGGTCATAACCAGCATCTGCAAAAAGCTTATGAGCAAACAGAGTTAATTCATCATCCTGCGTTAATAAGTTAAAGGCTTTCATCCAATACCGGATCGACGAAACCATATTTTTCCCAACTCCTAATTCAACAACAGCATCTTTATCGGCAAATGATTTTTTTTTCTTTGCATAGTCGTACCCTTTCTTTAGCCACATTTGACGGCATTGGAATGATTCATGGCCTGAGAAAGTATATTTCATTAAGCTACTTTTTTAGGAGTGTGAATTTTTTTCATCAAGACTCTTCATTTCTACACGCAAATTTAAAATTGCAATAATCAAAAGTCATTTAATTTATTCACATCTTGAAGATGTAATGGGGACAAGGTAAGAAATGCTTTCTCGATTACTTTTTTTATTCATATTCCCTCAAGGTATTTCCAATAAAAAAATGTGAAGAAATAAACACTTAACTATTGTCCCTCATTTCAAAATCTTAGAATTAAATTGTGAATACTATGAGCAACATAAAATTATTTTTAAGATGAAAAAAGAACAAATTCATCAACTCTTTGAACAGTTCGAGAGTGCATGTTACATCTATAAAGGTATTGAATGCTGGAGTGCAAGAGAATTGCAAAACATTTTTAATTACAGTGATTGGCGCAACTTTCTAAAGGTAATTAACAAGGCAAAGGAAGCCTGCAAAAACAGCGGTGGAGAGGTTTCTCATCATTTTGTTGACACCAGCAAAATGATAGAACTGGCTAAAGGAGCCCGACGTGAAATTGAAGATATTGCTCTTACAAGGTATGCCTGTTATCTCATTGCTCAAAATGGCAATGCTGCAAAAGCCGAAATTGCTTTTGCGCAAACTTATTTTGCCGTTCAAACCCGCAGACAGGAAATTATTGAACAAAGATTATTGGATATAGCAAGAGTAACTGCAAGAGAAAAATTGTCAAAGTCCGAAAAGAAACTTTCCGGTATTATTTACGAAAGAGGTGTGGATGACAGAGGTTTTTCTATTATCCGCAGCAAAGGCGACAAGGCTTTATTTGGAGGATACACTACCAGTGACATGAAAGTGAAATTACAAATCCCCCGTACCAGGCCTTTAGCAGATTTCTTACCCACTCTTACTATTAAAGCAAAAGATTTTGCAACGGAACTTACCAGTCATAATGTGACAGAAAAAGATCTGAAAGGACAAAATACCATTTCAAAAGAACATGTTGACAATAATCTTGCAGTGCGAAAAATGTTAATAGAGAGAGGCGTAAAACCCGAACAACTTCCTGCATCTGAGGATTTGAAGAAAGTTCAACGCAGATTAGAAAGTGACAAAAAGAAAGTTATAAAAGACGCAAAAAAAAGGAAATGACCCTCAAAAAATATTTATCTCAATTCACGAAGGAGCAACTCGTTGGTCAAATATTGGAACTTCATAAAAAGTACAAAGATGTAAAGGAGTATTATGAATTTTCCATCAACCCGGACGTAACTGCTAAAAGAGAGAAAGTAAAAGAGGCGGTACTCGAATGTTTCTTTCCAAAACGTGGTTTCAAATTGCGCCTGAAAGATGCCCGTAAAATTGTTTCAGACTTTAAAAAACTGGAGCCTGATGCCGAATCTCTGGCAGATGTAATGCTGTATTATGTAGAATGCGGTGTGCGGTTTACAAACGATTTTGGGGATATAGATGAGCCATTTTACAATAGTATTTTCAGTATGTTCAGCAGTGCTGCACAGTTTATACAAGGCAATGAGTTGGATAAAATATTTTTGGCAAGAGCTGAAAAATTAGTTGAAGATAGCAATGGCATTGGTTGGGGTTTTCACGATGCGGTGTTAAATACTTTCCTTAATTATTTTGAATTCGATGAATGAAATCGCAAATCATCTTTAAACAATAAAAGCGAGATGTTATAAATTCTATTGCTAATGTGTATATAAGCGATTTTATTTTATTCAAAAAAAATTTTAAAGCAAAGCAATGTGAAGAAATAAACACTTCATCCGGTTCATTCATTTCAAAATCTTAGTATTAAATTGTAAATACTATGAGCAACATAAAATTATTTGAAAGTAAAAAAATCCGCAGCCAGTGGGATGCAGAGAAAGAAACTTGGTATTTCTCAATTGTGGATGTGATAGCTGTTTTAACTGAAAGTCCCAATCCACAAGTATATTGGCGTGTTATGAAGAAAAGGCTTCTTGCGGAAGGAAATGAAACCGTTACAAATTGTAACGCTTTGAAAATGGAAGCGCCTGATGGTAAAATGCGATTGACTGATGTTGCCGATACTGAGCAACTCCTCCGTCTCATTCAATCCATTCCATCACCAAAAGCTGAACCCTTTAAACAATGGCTTGCAAAAACAGGTTACGAAAGAATTGAAGAAATACAGGATCCGGAAAAAAGTATTGACAGGGCAATGGAAAACTATTTGAAACTTGGTTATAGCAAGGAGTGGATAAATCAACGATTAAAAAGTATTGAAGTAAGGAAAGAACTAACAGACGAGTGGGAAAACCGCGGAGTAAAAAAAGGCCAACAATTTGCAACGCTTACTGATATTATTACACAGGCATGGAGCGGTAAAACAGTAAAGCAATACAAGCAACATAAAGGTTTAAAAAAGGAAAACCTGCGAGATAACATGACCAATCTTGAATTGGTTCTTAACATGCTGGCTGAAGCAACAACCACTGAAATCAGCAAAGAAAAAAATCCCCAAACTTTTGATGATAATAAAATAATTGCAAAGCAAGGAGGAACCATCGCAGGAAATACCAGGAAAGCAATTGAGGCAAAATCAGGTAAGAAAATTGTAAGCCCGCTTAATGCGAAGAAATTGAAATTGAAAGATGGGATGATGAAATTACCAAAGTGATATTTTTTGTTAGTCAATTCAGAATTACTTCCATATGCTTAAATGACTAAAAATCTCTACACTGTAGAGAGAAATTCAATCTTTTTAGCGACTTTTTTATTTGTGACTTTTGAGTTAGATGGGTTAATAAAAGCGTAGAAGTTTTTTTCGTGCGGATCACTATGAGCTTTGCTTTATGGCTCTGAGATTACAGTTAATTTTACAACTGCTTCTTTGCTCAAAATCAGTTTTACTTTTTCGAGTAGCGGCAAAACAGTTTCATAGTTATTGTCTTTCATATTTAAGACAATAAATCCAATAGAATATTTTGAAAGGTTTTGTTGATACTGTAGATTTTTGTCAGATGTTATCAGGTAATCAAAAGAATCTTGCTGCATTACATTTATCAATTCCCCGTTTTCGAATGCATTCCAATTTTTATCGCTAACCGTATAAATTTCACAAACATCCTGCAGACGATATTTGATCTTTACAGGCAAATTTTCATCAAGAAGTACTTTGTACATACTGAGAGGGCTGAAAGTTTAACAGGTTTTCAAAATGCTCTAAAACCTGGATAGCATGTTCTTTTTTTACTGAAGGAAAATCTTCTATGAAATTATTAAGTGAATGTCCTGCTTTTAAGTAGTCAAAAAGATTTTTTACCGGTACCCTTGTATTTGTAAAAACAGGTTCACCACTTTGAATATTTGGCGATATGGTTATTGGCTGTAACATTTTTATGCTTTTCAAATATAAGAATTTTATAGCTGCATCCCCTATGTAACAAATCGCCTTTAGAATTTTTTGCAAACATTAGTACATTGTAACCCAATGTCAAAAATTCCGCTGAAAATAAAACTCCTCTTTGTAACAGCAACTGCTTTATACACCTGCTTTTATTTCTGTCTTCCTTCAAAATTATTCAACGCACCTACCTGTTTTGTAATTGAAGATAAAGATGGCAATTTGTTAAATGCATCTATCGCTGCAGATGGACAATGGCGGTTTCCTTACGATGAAAATGTGCCTGATAAATTTATAAAATGCATTACCACTTTTGAAGATAAAAGATTTTATAGTCATCCCGGGAGTTGATGCGATTGCATTTTCAAGAGCAGCGTTAAAAAATTTAAAAAGTAAAGAAGTTGTTCAGGGTGGCAGCACACTAACGATGCAGGTTATACGCTTGAGCCGTCACGAAAGTAACAGAAGTATCTGGGAAAAAATTATTGAAAGTATCCAGTCCGTACGATTAGAATGCAGTTATTCTAAAAATCAAATAATGGCTTTGTATGCATCCGAAGCGCCATTCGGAAGCAATGTGGTTGGCCTTGATGCTGCGGCATGGAGATATTTTGGAAGAAGTCCTGAAAAATTAAGTTGGGGCGAAATGGCAGCGTTGGCGGTTTTGCCAAATGCGCCTGCGTTAGTACATCCGGGTAAAAACAGGGAAGTGCTCTTACGGAAAAGAAATGCATTGCTCGATAAATTGCTGGCAAATAAAATTATTGACCAATCGTCCTGCTATCTTTCAAAATTGGAGCCGCTGCCTGGTGAACCGGTTTCATTACCGCAACTTGCTCCGCATTTGCTGCAGCGTTTTAAGGGCGATGCCCAGGCTAATAAAAGTCTGCCTTCAAAATTAAAAACGACGTTAGACATCAATCTTCAAAAAAATGTGATTGATATTTTAGATCAGCACCACAATGTTTTAAAAGGAAATGGAATTAATAATGCATGCGCATTAGTGCTGGATGTCGAGACCGGAAATGTTTTGGCTTATGTTGGTAATATTTATAATCCTTCCAATCCTGAACTGGAAAGTGATGTTGATGTTATAAAAGCGCCGCGAAGCCCCGGCAGCGCCTTAAAACCTATTTTATACGCGGCCATGTTCAGTGATGGAATGGTTTTACCTAACTCGCTGGTTCCTGATATTCCTACCCAGATTGGAGGCTACGCTCCGCAAAATTTTGATTTAAGTTATGATGGTGCCGTTCCTGCATCGCAGGCTTTATCCCGTTCACTTAATATCCCGGCCGTGAAATTGTTGCAGCAATACAAATACCAGCGTTTTTATGATTTATTAAAACAGCTTGGCATAACAACATTGAATCGCCCTGCGGATAATTACGGCCTCTCATTAATTCTTGGAGGAAGTGAAGTAACAATGTGGGACCTTGCCGGAATTTACGCAGGAATGGCACGTACTTTAAATCATCAGAAAAAAAATAGCGGCCTTACGCTGAAAGAAGATTTTTATCCACCTAATTATTCTATAAATGATGAGCCTGTCAATAAATCAACATCAGACGAGGCTATTAATTCTTTGGATGCTACCTCTATTTGGTTTGCTTTTCAGGCAATGGAAGAGGTAATGCGGCCGGGCGAGGAAGGATTGTGGCAGGAGTTTTCTTCATCACAACAAATAGCATGGAAAACGGGAACCAGCTTTGGTTTCAGGGATGCGTGGGCAATCGGTATTACGCCAAAATATGTAGTAGCGGTTTGGACGGGCAATACGGACGGAGAAGGAAGGGCAGGCCTGGTAGGTGTTCAAACTTCAGCGCCAATTATGTTTGATATTTTCAGGCAACTGCCTTCATCAAAATGGTTTGCGAAGCCACAGAACAATTTTGCTTTTATTCCTGTATGCAGGCAAAGCGGATTCAGGGCTGGCATTGATTGCCCCGATGTGGATACGATAATGGTTTCAAAAAACGGGTACAGGTCACCGTTATGCCCGTATCACAAATTGATTCATTTAGATCCGACAGGCACTTTCCGCGTAAACGAAAGTTGTGAATCACCTTCCAATATGGTTCACAAAAGCTGGTTTGTGCTAACGCCTGCAATGGAATGGTATTACAAAAAGAAAAATCATGACTATAAATTGTTGCCTCCGTTTAAGCCAGGTTGTGAGTTTACGGGATCAGGAAAACAAATAGAATTAATATATCCTACGCACAATGCAAAAATTTATGTGCCGCTGGAAATAGACGGGAAGCGGGGGAAAACAATTTTTACTGCTGCCACCAGGAGACCGGGAAGTAAAATATTCTGGCACCTCGATGATGAGTATATTGGCACCACGATAAATTTTCATCAAATGGCCTTGAGTCCTTCTCCCGGAAAACATTTGCTTACTATTGTGGATGAGAATGGTGAAAGCGTTAGCAGGGAGTTTGAGATATTGGAGAAAGAAAAGTAATTACAATGTACGATGTTGAAAATAAAAAAAACCTGGTTCTTTTACAATCCACTCCTGGCGAAGGTCTTGTTCCCTCCCGATGAATCGGGAGGGGTTGGGGTGAGGCTAACAAACGAAATAAAAATGAAATGAATTCTTCTCAGCAATCCTTTTTTAAACTGGCAAATCATCCTTTTAAATTCAGGATGTATTTACTGTTTAAACTCCCTGCAGCATTTTTTTCGGGAGTGAGAGTGAGGGAAATTAATGAAGAAAAATGTATTACATCAGTTCCTTACAAGTGGCTTACGCAAAATCCGTTTCGTTCCACGTATTTTGCATCTCTCGCTATGGCTGCAGAGATGAGTACTGGCGTTATCGCCTTGAGCAATGTATACAAAAGGACACCGCCCATATCAATGCTTGTTACCAAAATGGAAGCAACTTATTTTAAGAAAGCAACGGGGATTACTTTTTTTACATGTGAACAGGCAAATGAAATTGCATCTGTAATTGATGCCGCTGTTGAGACAGGAGATGGTAAAAATATTATCGTTAAATCCACAGGTAAAAATAAATCGGGAGAAACGATTGCGGAGTTTTTATTTACATGGTCTTTTAAAACAAAATCTGCTAATATTAAACCGTAATAAATCATTTTGTAATTTGATTTCTTACCTTCAATTTACATTGCGTAACTATAAAATAAAATATGAAGATTGCATTTCACGGCGCAGCCCGAACAGTAACAGGTTCTAAACATTTACTCACTTTAAAAAACGGCAAAAAATATTTACTCGATTGCGGAATGTTCCAGGGAATGGGAAAAGAGACCGATCAACTAAACCGTGAGTTTGGGTTCACCTCCTCAGAGATAGATTATTTAATTCTTTCACATGCACACGTTGACCACAGCGGTCTGATACCGAAGCTGGTTAAAGAAGGGTTCCGGGGAAAAATCTTTGCAACGGATGCAACAAAAGATTTATCCGCGATTCTTATGGCCGACAGTGCAGGCATACAGGAGAATGATTTAAAGTTTGAAAACAAAACCCGTGCTGCACAAGGCCAGCCCTACCTGCTTCCTTTGTACGGAATGGAAGATGCTGTAAAAGCGCTTGATTATTTTGTTATTGTTGAATACGGTCAATGGCATAGGATAGATGAAAACGTTCAATTCATGTATCTTGATGCGGGACATATAATCGGCAGCACCACTGTTCATTTAAAAATAAATGAGAACGGGAAAGAAACCCGGCTTACTTTTTCCGGAGATGTGGGAAGGTATAGAGATGTTATATTGAAATCACCCGAAGTTTTTCCGCAGGCAGATTATATTATAATGGAATCGACTTATGGTAATAAACTGCATGATGAAGTTACCGGTACGGCGGAGGCACTTTTGCAATGGATAACAAAAACATGTTTGCAGAAAAAAGGAAAATTAATTATTCCTGCTTTCAGCGTTGGACGCACACAGGAAATTTTATTTTTTTTGAACCAGCTTGAAAACGAAAACAGGTTGCCGGCTGTAAAATATTTTGTTGACAGCCCGTTAAGTCTTGAAGCTACGACCATTATCAAAAGCTATCCTCAATATTTTAATAACCGTATTCAAAAATTATTGCAGAGTGATAAAGACCCTTTTGATTTTAACGGATTGCATTTTATTAAAAGTGTGGAAGAAAGTAAGTCGCTTAACTACCTGAATGAACCTTGCGTAATTATTTCGGCAAGTGGTATGGCGGAAGCAGGAAGAGTGAAACATCACATTAGCAATAATATTGAGAACAGCCGTAATTCTATTTTGTTATCCGGTTATTGCGAGCCTGATTCATTAGGAGGGAGATTAAAATTGCATCCAAAAGAAGTGGGAATTTTTGGACAACCTCACGAGGTGCATGCAGACATCGGAGAGATACAAAGCATGAGTGCGCATGGTGATTATAATGATCTGAGTCAATGGCTTGCCTGCCAGGATCCCAAACAGGTAAAGAAATTATTTTTAGTTCACGGCGAGTATGATGTACAGTTAGATTTTAAAAACCGCCTTATGAGTAAAGGATTTACTGATGTTGAAATTCCGCCGCGGCATTGGGAAATTGGATTGGGATAGTTTTATTATCTCATTTTTCTTTTCAAAAAATATAATTCATAAGAATAATAACTAACTACACTTACA
This sequence comes from uncultured Chitinophagaceae bacterium, assembly GCA_963819925.1. GTDB lineage: Bacteria > Bacteroidota > Bacteroidia > Chitinophagales > Chitinophagaceae > Ginsengibacter. The sequence goes on from CAWFYG010000005.1 coordinate 81,147, forward strand.
GTATAGGTTATTACCAGGCAAAGAAAGAGAGAAATTTCATTTGATGTTCCGCTGCTGAAATTTCCTGATTTCATAACCCAGTTTTCAAGCCTCGGTTCTAAAGCCCGCAAAACTAACCAGTGGAAAATATATAGCCCATAAGAAATTTTGCCTGTTAATTTTAGCCACTTGTAATTAAAAATGGTCGATAATAGTTTTGAAGTATTATTGCTTGCTTTATAAATGAGTCCTGCAAAAACAATTGCAATTAATGTAAAGCCAATTGTGCTTAGAAATGGATTATTGCCACTTGCATTACCTGTAAAAAATATTCCTGCTATTATTATAATTGAGGCTGGTAGATAGTATAGGTTAAATTGCCCGGCCTTATTCTTTTTTTGAAATAGGAATAAACAACCTCCTATCAAAAAGCCGTCCATCCTGCAAAAAGAATTATAGAAGTAATATTTATAATTCATCATGCCGGGATGGTGTATGTACAAAAATGTTCTGGTAATTATTATTAAAACAATGATGATAAAGATGAGTTTAAAAAAAAATTTCTTTTGCCAAAGCGCATAAAGAAAAAATGGCCATATAAGATAGAATTGCTCTTCAACTGCCAGCGACCAGAAGTGATCTAAAAAAATTTCTTTTACTCCGTTGTAAAATATCATGCTCCAATTTTGAAAGAACAGAACAAAACTTAACCAGTTGCGATTGTAAAAATCGAATAAGTAGAAGTTTTGCTTCCTTACCAGTAAATTAAATCCAATATAGAATATTATCAAAGTCAGATAATACAACGGCAAAATCCTTAGCGCCCTGTTTATATAAAATTTTTTTAAAGAATTTTTTTGTTGTTGTAAAGCAATTAGTCTTGAAGTAATGAGGTAACCGGATAAAACAAAAAACAAATCGACACCACACCAGCCAAATGAAAAGATGGGAATGTTTCCCCAATAATGAAATGTTATCACCAGTATAATTGCCAAACCCCTTATGCCATCCAGCTGAGGAATATATCCTTTTGTAACAGTTGTTTGGCTGGTCATTAGTTTTTAAAGTTTAGTTCATTTGCATAATATTTTGGTTGAAAGCCAAAACGATTATGCCGGGGTAAATATCGCTTACAATATTTGCAGCATTTAATGCCGATGCGCTGTGTAATATCAATTCTTTTTGGAAGGGGGTTTTATAATAAAGTATGAAATAGTTAATACGATATTCCTTAATTGCATCTATAATTTCCTGCGTGGTGTAATCCGTTGTAAAAGGGCCATAATGTTTGCATTTAGCAAGAAAGTTTATAATAACAGACTCGGAAAAAGACTGGCTGCTTTGATTACTAAAAAGCACATTGCCTTTAACATTATTTTGCTTTAAAGCTTTTGCAATTTCGAAATAACTTTTACCGCTTCCATATTGATTTTTTAATTCAACTAATGGATATAAATAAAAACTTCCGATTATTAAAAAACTAAATAGGTATAAGTATTTTTTATTGAAAGAATAATTGTCTGATAAGTTAGAAAGCAGGACTCCCGCCAATACTAATAACGATAAATCTATTATCCATAAATATCTCGGCTCAGCATGAAAGGGCAAAAAACCTAATGGCCAAACGATGATAAAACTCAGGAGAGAAAGATTATTATTTTGCTCAGTAAAGCTTTTAAATTTTCCAGCTACTAAAAAAATACCTACTAAAATAATACCGAGAAATGCAAATGAGAAATCATTAAAATGTCCAATTGTTTTTAGGGTATTGAATGCAACTAATTTTAATTGAGCAATGAAAATTTTTCCATTAGTGAAAGGAGTAATGTTTATAAATTTTTGGTAACTAATGTCATCAAAAATAGAATTTGAACCTTCAAAGGGAGGAGTGTAAAAAACCACCCTTGGCTGATTGTAAGCCGGGGAGAGAGAACCGGTAATATTTTGTTGCCCCAATGTAAAATGTGCGTACTTCAGGTTTAAAGCAACAATCCAAAAGCTAACAGTTACGCATAAAACAATTATTCCCGCAAATATTTTTTTTAAAAGTTGAAAAGTGATTTTGTTGCCCTGGTTTTTGCGGTGCGATAAGTAAATAGCAATGGGTAAATGAACCAGGACAAAATAAAATGCATATGCCTTCGCATAAAAAGCAATGCCTCCGATAAACGCTGCCAATACTACTTCTTTATAATTACTGCCAAATTTTTTTGAGCAAATGATATTCAGGTACAACAGTATAAATAATAGTTGTAGCAAATCGCCGAATAAACGATAGAAGGTAAAATGAAGCATTAATAAAACGGCACACATCATAATTGCTATGTTACCCCAACGCCCGATCTTAAACTTCTTCACCAAATAAAAAAAAGCAGTTAAACTCAACAAGCCATAGACGCCATTTAAATATTTGGCTGCAAGGATTTCATCGAAATTTAATTTTATAAATGGCGTCAGAATCCATGACCCCAACGGTCCCCAGATTCCATTAACAGAATTATGAAAGTTTCCTTTTGCTAATTGTTCAGCAACACTGAAATAACCCGTTGCGTCGGGGTCCATTACATAGCGATACCCGGGAAAAAGTATAAAAAACAGGGAGGTATAAATGATAAGAAAAAAAAGTAGATGCTTTGATTTCATCATTTCGCTGCATTTATTTTTATTATGCGTGCTACATATTTGCCCAGCATATCAAATTCTAAATTTACTATATCACCTTCTGCAATGTTTTTGAAATTAGTATGCTCAAATGTGTAAGGAATTATAGCAACTGTAAATGTGTTGTTTGAAACATTAAAAGCGGTCAGGCTAACGCCATTAACGCTTATCGATCCCTTTTCAATTATCAACGCAGCTTTATCTTCATTAAAACTGAAAATAAATTCGACACTTCCATCAAAATCTTTGCGTGAAATACATTTTGCGGTTCCGTCTACGTGCCCCTGCACAATATGACCGTCAATCCGGCCATTCATTTGCATGGAGCGCTCCAGGTTGATGATATCTCCTTGTTTCCAGTTTTGTAGATTAGTTTTTTCTAAAGTTTCCCGGATAGCAGTTACCCGGTGAACATTTTCTTTGATGTCTTCAATGGTAAGGCACACGCCATTATGAGAAATGCTTTCGTCGATTCTTAAATGAGACGAAATGCTGCTATTTATCCAAAACGTCTTGTTAGTTCTGTCTTCTGATACACTTTTTATTGTTCCCAAAGATTCAATTATACCGGTAAACATGGGTCAGTTTTTTATGTGAGCTTTTATACTTAGGATTTCTAAATTTAAAAATTTACTTTATCTTCGCATTCCTAAAAAAAATAAAAGAATAAAATTTATGCTCATTATTGATTCAAAAGATTGCGAAAATATTGATAAAGCGCTCAAAAAGTATAAGAAAAAATTTGAGAAAAGCCGTACGTTGCTGCAGCTTCGTGAGCGCCAGTCTTTTACCAAACCTTCAGTAAAAAGGCGCGGTGAGGTTTTAAAAGCAGTTTACCGGCAACAAATTGCCAGTGGTAAAATAGAAGCATAGTATACATCATATTCATATCTTCTTTACGGATAGCCTTAGTTTATTAACTTTACAGCTACCGTTTTTTTATGCCTATACCTGAAGCTTATCCTGTCCGGGAATTTTTGAATTACCTCACTTTTCAAAAGCGATATTCCAGGCATACTATCATCTCTTATGAAAATGACCTCACCGGATTTTTTGACTTTGTTGTTTTGCAATATGATTCGATGGAATTAACTGAGATTTCTGCATCAGTAGTTCGTTCATGGTTAGCGTCTCTGAAAGGGAATAAGATCACTTCTAAAACTATTAATCGTAAGATATCCACACTTAAATCGTTTTTTAAGTACCAGCTTAAGATGAATAAAATAGAGGTTAACCCTGTCTCCGCAGTTACATCTCTCAAAATAAGTAAGCGGCTGCCGTCATTTGTTGAACAAAAAGATATTAAAACATTATTTAGCCATGTGGAATTTCCGGACACCTGGGAAGGTAAAACAAACCGGCTTTTACTTATGATTTTTTACCAAACGGGGATAAGGCTCAGTGAACTCATCAATATAAGAGAATTACATGTCGATAAAAGCAAAAGCACAATTAAGGTATTAGGGAAAGGGAATAAAGAAAGAATAATTCCCATAAACAACACCTTACTAAAGGAAATAGATGCGTATGTTTCTGAAAAGAATTTATTACCAGGTGACGTCAGGAATGAATTTTTACTTATCAATAAAAAGGGCAAAAAACTTTATCCGAAATACGTCTATAAAGTTGTTAAAAAATATCTTGGAGACGTTTCTACAAACGATATAAAAAGCCCACACGTATTAAGGCATAGCTTTGCAACACATTTAACCAATAATGGTGCAGACATTAATGCTATAAAGGAACTGCTTGGCCATGCAAGCCTTGCTTCCACCCAAATATATACCCACAATTCGATCGCCAAATTAAAGGAAGTTCACAGACTGGCGCACCCCAAATCATAATTATTTTCACGAATACGGATCAAATAAATATGAAATTTTCCTTTGAAAAATGAGTTCTGAAATGTAACTTCATATAAACAGTTTTTATGTCTCACCTCAAAATTGTTTATTGCTTACCATACCCCAAATTAAATCCGAATTATTTTTATTGTTCACTGTTAAAATTTAAGATTTTTATGAACGTTAACATTCAATCTCTGCACTTTGAGGCAGATACGAAATTGGTTACCTATGTAGAGAAAAAACTCTCCAAGCTTGCCCAGTACCATGAAAGAATTACCAAAGTGGATGTTTTTCTTAAACTGGATAATGTAGTTCACAATATTAAAGACAAGATCGCTGAAATTAAAGTTCATGTACCGAGGCACGATTTTTTTGTAAAACATTCTTCCAAATCATTTGAAGAAAGTTTTGATATTGCACTTGATTCCGTTATAGTGCAAATGAAAAGAAAGAAAGAAAAGTTGGCCGCCTGAATTTTAATAATCGTTTTTATCCCCCATTTTTGGGGGATTTTTTTTTGACCGATCCATTAATTATACGAGGGTTTAAAAGTAACTTTGCGGCAGTAAGCCCGGTCTTGTTTTATTGAAAGCACTCGTTGTTATCTTACCCGCATGACGGGTGCGTTTCCACGAGATAAATTTTCTTTTTCAAAATTTTTCCATTAAACAATTTGCATTACCTTTGCCTTCCCAAAAAATAACCTGTAGAGGTATATATAATTGGGAAGTTCATTACAATACTATATTTCCGGCAATTGCCAGTGTAGCTCAGTTGGCCAGAGCAGCTGATTTGTAATCAGCTGGTCGGGGGTTCGAATCCCTCCACTGGCTCTGACAAGTTAGGCTGATTTTAGATTTTAAATTTTGTGCATTATAGTTTATATCAAATATATAATCATAGGTATTTAATCGAAAATCGAATGGGCAGTTACCAGAGTGGCCAAATGGGGCGGACTGTAAATCCGCTGTCTTCGACTTCGGTGGTTCGAATCCACCACTGCCCACTTTAAAATTGTAATTAGTTTTTTGAAATAGTAATAAGCGGAAGTAGCTCATTTGGTAGAGCGGTAGCCTTCCAAGCTTCAGGTGGCCGGTTCGAGCCCGGTCTTCCGCTCTTGGTAGTCATTAGTCATTAAGACATTAGTCATTTAAGTGTTGTTTTATTGACTAATAACCCAATGACCACTGGCTATGACAAGCTGTTGTAGCTCAGGGGTAGAGCATCCCGATGTATCGGGAAGGTCGGAGTTCAATTCTCCGAAATAAATTGAAGTTGAGTTTTTTGAAATGGATAAGTTGGACTTCTTTCAAGCTGTTGTAGCTCAGGGGTAGAGCACTTCCTTGGTAAGGAAGAGGTCGTGAGTTCAAATCTCATCAACAGCTCATATATTTATTTATTAGTAGACAAAATTTTTAAAATCAAATATTAAAAACAAATAAAATGGCAAAAGAGAATTTTAAAAGGGATAAACCCCACGTTAACGTTGGTACTATCGGTCACGTGGATCATGGTAAAACGACGCTAACAGCCGCTATAACCGATATTTTGTCTAAAAAAGGTTTGGCGGAAAAAAGAAATTACGATGATATTGATGGCGCTCCTGAAGAAAAAGAAAGGGGTATTACAATTAATACAGCGCATGTTGAATATGCAACAGCAAACCGTCACTATGCGCACGTGGATTGCCCGGGTCACGCGGATTATGTAAAGAATATGATTACGGGTGCGGCTCAGATGGATGGCGCTATTTTGGTTGTGGCTGCTACTGATGGCCCTATGCCACAAACAAGAGAACACATCTTATTGGCACGCCAGGTTGGTGTTCCCCGCATGGTTGTTTTCATGAATAAAGTTGATTTGGTGGATGACCCGGAGTTAATTGAATTGGTGGAAATGGAAATTCGTGAACTTTTAACCAAGAATGGTTTTGACGGTGATAATACGCCAATTATTAAGGGGTCTGCAACAGGTGCTTTAGCAGGCGATGCAAAATGGGTAGGCGCCATTGACGAATTGATGGAAGCGGTAGATTCTTATATTCCATTACCTCCGCGCCCGGTCGATCAACCATTCCTGATGAGTGTGGAAGATGTTTTTTCAATTACGGGTCGTGGTACTGTGGCTACAGGCCGTATTGAAAGGGGGCGCATAAAAGTGGGTGAGCCGATTGAAATTGTAGGTTTAATGGAAAAGCCATTGACTTCAGTAGTTACCGGTGTTGAAATGTTTAAAAAATTATTGGAAGAAGGGGAAGCTGGAGATAATGCTGGTTTATTACTTCGTGGAATTGAAAAAAACCAGGTCCGTCGTGGTATGGTTCTTTGCAAACCCGGTTCAATTACTCCACATACTGAATTTAAAGGTGAAGTTTATGTATTAAGCAAAGAAGAAGGCGGACGTCATACACCGTTCTTCCAGAAATATCGTCCGCAGTTCTATTTCAGAACTACAGACGTTACCGGCGAGGTAGAATTACCGGCAGGTACTGAAATGGTTATGCCAGGCGACAATACTTCACTTACAGTTAAGTTAATTGCTCCAATTGCCATGGAAAAAGGCTTGAAATTTGCAATACGTGAAGGCGGCCGTACAGTTGGCGCCGGGCAGGTTACTGATATTATAAAATAAAAAGAGATAGCTGTTAGCGTTTAGCTATTAGCTGTTAGCATCAGTGCCGCTAGCAATTAATTGACTATCTTTAAATAATAATGCTAAGAGCTATTGGCTGACTGCTAATAGCTCTTAGCTTTCTTACGGGCATAGTTCAATGGTAGAATAGAGGTCTCCAAAACCTTTGATCAGGGTTCGAATCCTTGTGCCCGTGCCGAATAAGTTGATTAAAAAAAAGAGATTAAAAAATTATGAATAAAATATCTTCATACGTCAGGGACTCATATAAAGAAATGATGCAAAAAGTAACCTGGCCTACCTGGGAAGAGTTACAACAATCTACCATGATTGTGCTGGCAGCAACAATTATTATAACGGCGCTTGTTGCGTTAATGGATTTTGCATCAAATGGTGTTTTAAAATTTATTTATTCTTTATTTAAGTAATTATGACAGAAACAAATAATCACATAGAGGAAGAAGTTCATTCTGGTGAAACAAATGAGGAAAAACCTGCTATTCCTGAAAAAGAAACCAAATGGTACGTTCTGAGAGTTGTAAGCGGAAAGGAGAGAAAGGTTAAGGAGTATCTTGATAAAGATATCATCCGCAATGGTTGGGACAAATTAATTCTCCAGGTTTTTTTACCGGTTGAAAAAGTTTATAAAGTTCAGAATGGTAAAAAGGTAATGAGAGAGCGTAATTTCTATCCCGGTTATGTTATGATAGAAGTTGTTGATGGAAAATTAACTGACGAAATCGTTCAGCACCTCAGCAATATCAGCAATGTAATGCATTTTTTAACCGACGGTAAAGGGTCCAAAGGAAATATCATAAGCCTTCGAAAAGCAGAGGTTAATAAAATGTTGGGTAAGGTAGATGAAATGGCAGATGCAGGTGGAATGACAATGAGCGAACCATTTATTGTAGGTGAAACAATTAAAATTATCGACGGTCCATTCAATGATTTTAATGGGGTAATTGAAGAAGTAACCGATGAAAAGAAAAAGCTTAAAGTGCAGGTTAAAATCTTCGGCCGTGCCACTCCTGTTGAACTAAATTATATGCAGGTAGAAAAAATTTCGTAAGTAAATTATTCTTGCAATAATATTAAAATCCATTTCAATTTTTGAAATGGATTTTTGTTTTCAAAATTATTCCTCTTTCCTCTTTACCAACAAAAACCAATCATTTTCCAAAGGCAGGTAACCAATATCATAACAAAAGAAATAGACATTGCCTTTCTTATTTGTGTAAGTATGTGTAATGTATTTAAACTGAAATCCTTTTTCCAGCAATTTATCTTTTGTTGTCTTGGTCAGATCTTCTTTGCCAAAAAAGCTTTCCAGGACACGCCTGTTTTTCCCCAATGCGTTATTAATGTTTCTAACAAGATTAGTTGTGCTTGATTTTAACTGATTGTTATAATTGTTCCGGCAATAATCATCACAAAATTTTTTGTCGGTTCTTCCCTTAATCGGTTTTGAACAAGTAAGACAAAGTTTGGGTTTAGTATCGGCAGTCATCCGCGTTGGTATTGATTTTTAGGGTAAGATACAATTAATATTTTTCATGTACAAGCGTTTACAAACGGTTATATCCAACTATAAACGATTAAAATACGAATAAGGCTTTTCGGGCATCGCATCTTTGTGGTGTTGATGAAACAAACTAATTGAATCGTCAACTGAAATAAAAAAAATTTAAAAACAAGTTCACTTAAAAAATGGTGAGCGCAAAACTCAAAGTCATGAATGCTTTAAAAAACAGAGTTCAGTTAATTGGAAATTTAGGTAATGCACCTGAAGTACGTAACACGGAAAGCGGTAAAAAGCTTGTTCGCTTTTCGATTGCAACCAGCGAAACCTACCGGAATGCGAAAGGCGAAAAAGTAAAAGAAACACAATGGCATAATTTAATCGCCTGGGGTAAAGTAGCAGAAATTGCTGAAAAATATTTGACCAAAGGCAGCGAAGTTGCTATTGAAGGCAAATTGATGAATAACAATTACACCGACAAAGACGGGAATAAAAAATACAGTACCGAAATACAGGTGCACGAATTGTTGCTATTAGGCAGTAAAGCATCAGCTTAATTATTTTTAACCGCGGGTTATACTTTTTATTTAAATTAATTTGTGTAATCCGTGGTTATTTTTATAAAATGAAATAAGAAAGTTGTGATGCAAAATATTAATTCTATAGAACGCAATGATGTATTTGAACTTGCCTACCGGTTTGTAACGGAAACGTCCGAAAATATTTTTCTCACTGGCAAAGCCGGTACAGGCAAGACAACTTTCTTAAAATATTTGAAAGAAAACTGTGCTAAAAATATTATTGTCGCTGCACCTACAGGTGTAGCTGCTATCAACGCCGGCGGCGTTACATTGCATAGTTTATTTCAATTGCCGTTTCATCCTTTTTTACCAACAAAAAATAATAAAGATGAATTGCTTGCCAAAATCAGGTTTAATAAACAACGGCAACAATTGCTTCGCAAAATGGAGCTGCTTATTATCGATGAAATAAGCATGGTACGTTGCGATATCATGGATGCAATAGACGCCATTTTAAAATCGGTGAGAAGAAAGCATGATATTCCATTTGGCGGAGTTCAGCTTTTATGTATTGGAGATTTATTTCAACTCCCTCCTGTTGCGCAGCGTCATGAATGGAGCATATTACAGGAATACTATCCCTCGCCGTTCTTTTTTGACAGCATTGTTATTAAAGAACAAATGCCTTTATTGATAGAGTTGAATAAAATTTACCGGCAAAAAGAAGATTCATTTGTTGCCTTATTAAATAAGGTTCGCAATAATAAGATGAGCGTCGATGATTTTGAAGATTTGCACCTTCGGTATAACCCTTCCTTCCGGCCGACAATGGAAGAAAAATATATAACACTTACTTCTCATAACAACCAGTCAGATCAGATTAATGCACGGGAATTGCAAAAATTATTATCACCTTCTTTTAAGTATGAAGCAATTATAGAAGATGATTTTCCTGAGAATAATTATCCTGCTGAAGGTTCCCTTGTTTTGAAAGTTGGAGCACAAGTTATGTTTTTAAAAAACGATGTAATTAGTAAAAGATATTTTAATGGAAAAATTGGTATAGTAAAATCTTTGTCCAAAGGAGAAATAATTGTTGACTGCGATGGAAAAGATATTTCAGTGTCAAAGGAAACATGGGAAAATTCGCGGTACGTTTTAGACAGGAATGATGGAAAATTACAACAGGAAACACTTGGAACATTTACTCAATTTCCGTTACGACTTGCATGGGCAATTACCATTCATAAAAGCCAGGGGTTGACATTTGAAAAAGTAATGATTGATGCCGGAGCTGCATTCAGCAGCGGCCAGGTATACGTTGCCTTGAGCCGGTGCACCAATCTCGGGGGAATTGTATTACTGTCAAAAATTCCCGCTGAAGCGATTTATAGCAATGAAAATGTTATTAAAGGGCAGCATGCATTAACTCATAAAGGTTCATTAGCTGAAAGATTTAATGGAGCAAGACAAATTTTTACACAACAATTGCTTGAAGAGATTTTTTCTTTTGATGAAATAAATTCGGGCGTTGACATTTTATATTTCCAGGTTAATCAACACAAAGACAAGTTGAATAATGAAGGGATCCTCTGGATCGAAAATTTCAAAAATAATTTTTCAGCAGAGAGGGTAATTGGTTTAAAATTCATTTCCCGCATTGGCGAATTAATGAAGGCGGAGCCGGTAGTTGAAAATAATTCGCTGTTGCAAAAAAGAATAAGTGATGCCGCATCTTACTTTGAATCAAAATTTGCCGGATACCAGCATTCACTTCAAAATCATCCGTTAATTACAGAGCACAGGGAAACTGCCAATTTAATTAATGAACATTTAAATCAATTAATGTTGGCGATATATACGACAAATTATTTTTTACAATATTGCAAACAGTCTTTTTCTGTTACGTCTTTTCTTCAACATAAATTAAAGTTTGCTCAGCCAAGGTTTAATTTATCTATTTATGCAAGCGGCAAAAAACAATCTTTTACTGACATTCCTAATGTTGGATTGTATGATACCCTGAAGCGCTGGAGAGATGAAGTTTGTGATAAAACCGGGATGCCTATTTATATGGTTGCAAACAAAGTAACACTTGCTGAAATAGTTACTTACCTTCCTATAAATAAAAAGGATTTATTGCAAATAAGCGGATTTGGAAAAGCTAAGGTTGAAAAATACGGCGATGACATTTTGCAGGCTGTTCAGGATTACTGTTCTTCCAATAATCTCGAATCGAATATGATGGCTAAAGAAGCTAATCCGAAACGGAAGCGCAAAGAGAACGGTGCCGAAGTAAAAACTGATACAAAAACGATTTCTTATAATTTATTTAAAGAAGGCAAAACCATTCCCGAAATTGCTAAGGAAAGAAATTTCGCAGAAAGTACTATTCAAGGCCATTTTGTTTCCTTCGTCAGCAACGGGGATATTAATATTGATCAATTGGTTTCGCTGGAAAAGCAACTTCTTATTAAGACGGCAGCAAAATCTTATGGCGATCTTAGTAATAAAACGCTGAAAGATAATTTACCCGACTCTATTTCTTATAGCGAAATACGATTGGTGCTGGCATCTGAAAAAGCAAAAAACTGATCAATGATTCGCATCGTAATAAAGATGCAAAAAACTTCTTGTCAGAATAATTTATTTCTTTACCTTTGCCCTCCCAAAAAAGTTCTTTAGTAGAAATCATTACTGGGAGCCCGCCATAGGCGAGGCGCTAACACCAAAAATTAAGTTATGGCAAAAGAAATAACAGGCTATGTCAAGCTCCAGTGCAAAGGAGGACAAGCCAATCCTGCACCGCCAATCGGACCTGCCCTCGGTTCAAAAGGCATTAATATCATGGAGTTCTGCAAGCAGTTTAATGCAAGAACCCAGGACAAACAAGGAAAAGTACTTCCTGTTCTCATTACAGTTTACGGAGATAAATCATTCGATTTTATCATTAAGACTCCTCCTGCAGCAGTCCAATTAAAAGATGCAGCTAAAATCCAAAGCGGCAGCAAAGAGCCCAATCGTAATAAAGTGGGTAAAGTTTCATGGGCACAGGTTGAAGAAATTGCCAAAGATAAAATGGCAGATCTTAACGCTTTCACTTTGGATAGTGCAATGAAAATGGTTGCCGGAACGGCACGCAGTATGGGCTTAACCGTTGAAGGAGTAGCTCCCTGGGAAAAAAATTAATTGGTGCAGACAATAAACTTTTGAAAAATGATTACTAAAAAAAGAAAAGAAGCCAACGCTAAAGTTGATAAAAATAAAAGCTATTCGCTTAAAGAAGCTTCAGCACTTATAAAAAATATTAATACAACTAAATTTGATAGTTCAGTTGATCTTCACATTCGTTTGGGCGTAGATCCTAAAAAAGCCGACCAGGCAGTACGTGGCACTGTATCGTTGCCTCATGGAACCGGAAAAACTAAAAAGGTTTTAGTGCTTTGCACACCGGATAAAGAACAGGCAGCAAAAGACGCAGGCGCAGATTTTGTGGGTTTAGATGAGTTCATTGCAAAAATTGAAGGAGGATGGACAGATGTTGATGTAATTATTGCAACTCCTTCCGTAATGCCCAAGATTGGTAGACTTGGTAAAGTCTTGGGACCAAGGAACCTTATGCCCAATCCTAAAACAGGAACTGTTACCAATGATGTAGTCGCCGCTGTCAATGATGTTAAAGGAGGTAAAATTGCTTTCAAGGTTGACAAAGTAGGAATCGTTCACGCTTCTATTGGAAGGGTTAGCTTTTCTCCTGATAAGATTGAGGCAAACAGCCAGGAGCTTATCAATGCGATCATCAAATTAAAACCCTCGACATCAAAAGGTACTTATTTAAAAAGTCTGAGCATGGCAAGTACCATGAGTCCGGGCATTTCAATAGACGCAAAATCTGTTCAGAATTAAAGATATTATTTGCTTCAACTATATTCAAAGTTAAAGCAGCAAAACAAATTGTATGAATAAAGAACAAAAACAGGAAGTAATAGATACTTTGAAAGATAAATTTTCACAGTACTCTAATTTTTATATCACCGACACCGAAAGTCTCAGTGTTGCCCAGGTTAATAATCTTCGTCGTCATTGTTTTGACAAGCAAGTTGAAATGAAGGTTGCTAAAAACACCTTGATAAAAAAAGCTTTGGAGAGCCTTGATTCGGATAAGTATTCAGGAATTTACGATTCTTTACACCAGGTTACAGCTTTGATGTTCAGCGATAGTCCAAAAGAACCTGCTCTTATTATCAGCAGCTTTCGCAAAGCACTAAATGCGGAGAAGCCGCTACTGAAGGCTGCATTTTTGAATGGTGACATTTTTGTAGGCGATAATCAACTAATCGCTCTTACAAAAATTAAGACAAAGAATGAATTGATTGGTGAAGTAATTGGTTTATTAATGTCACCTATCCAACGTGTAATTGGAGCTTTACAAAACAGGCCTGAAACTCTCGAAAAGAGCGAGGTTAAAGCGGAAGCAACTGAAACTAAAGCCGAAGTTGTTGAGGAGAAAGCAACTCCTGAAGTAAGCAAGGAAATTGCAGCCCCGGAAAGAGAGGCTGCCAGCGATGCGCCTTCTCCGGAAGCACAAACCGAAATTACAAAGCCTGAGGCAGACGGAACCGAACCCAAAACAGAAGCGTAAAAATAAACAGCGTGTTTAGCGCACTAAATATTTGAATAAACAATTTTTTTAAACCCTCCGGCGGACCCTGATAGCCATCGGGGAGGGAAGTCGGAAAAAATTAAATCAAAAAAAATGGCAGACGTAAAAGCATTGGCCGAAAACTTAGTAGGCTTAACAGTAAAAGAAGTTCAGGAATTAGCTGAATTTCTAAAATCAGAATATGGAATTGAACCAGCTGCAGCAACAGTGGTTGCGAGTGCAGATGCAGGTGGCGGAGCAGCCGCAGTTGAAGAAAAGACATCTTTCAATGTTATTCTTAAGGCTCCGGGTGCTAATAAATTGGGCATAGTAAAAATCGTAAAAGAACTTACAGGCCTTGGATTGAAAGAAGCAAAAGACTTAGTTGATGGCGCTCCAAAAGCAATTAAAGAGGGTGTTGACAAAGCTACTTCAGAAGAAATAAAAAATAAGCTTACTGATGCCGGCGCAGATGTGGAAATACAATAATATTTTGTATTAAATATTTGCAGAGGCCGGGGATAATCCTTCGGCCTTTGCTTACTTAGAGCATTTCGATTTATAATATCTTATTTTAAAGTTTCTCTAAATTATTCCTGGGAGGAGCCGGTTTTAAGATATTTGAATAATTATGCTTACTTTTGCACTCCTTTATTTTCGGGTAAGTGACAAAATTCCTGTAATTACCCTTGTAAAGGTGCTCTCACTTTAAAATATTTTAACTAAAATATGGCTCCAACTAAAGTAGCTCCAGATCAAAGAATCAGTTTTGGAAAAATTGAACATTTGGCGGAAACCCCCGATCTATTGGGGATACAGATACAATCTTTTAAAGACTTTTTCCAGTTAGAAACTACGCCCGACAAGCGCAATGTTGAAGGCTTGTTTCGTGTGTTTAAGGAAAATTTTCCTATTACGGATACCCGTAATATTTTCATGCTGGAATTTCTTGACTATTTTGTAGATCCTCCCAGGTATACTATTGAAGAGTGTATTGAAAGAGGTTTAACTTATGCCGTTCCTCTAAAGGCAAAGCTTCGCCTCAGTTGCAATGATGAAGAGCATGTGGATTTCCAGACAATTGTTCAGGATGTTTTCCTTGGAAACATTCCTTATATGACTCCACGGGGTACGTTTGTAATTAACGGCGCGGAAAGAGTTGTCGTAAGCCAGTTGCATCGTTCGCCGGGTGTTTTTTTCGGGCAATCAATTCATCCTAACGGAACTAAAATTTATTCTGCAAGAGTTATCCCTTTTAAAGGTGCCTGGATGGAATTTGCTACTGACATTAACAACGTGATGTATGCATATATAGATCGTAAGAAGAAATTTCCGGTAACAACTTTACTTCGTTCTATCGGTTACGAAACAGATAAGGATATTCTTGAGCTTTTCGGAATGGCAGAAGAAGTTAAAGCTGATAAAAAAACTTTACATGCTAATCTCGGAAAACGTCTTGCAGCAAGAGTTTTACGCACATGGGTCGAGGATTTTGTGGATGAGGACACCGGTGAAGTAGTAAGTCTCGAAAGAAATGAAATTGTACTGGAGAGGGATACTATTTTGGATGACGATAATATTGCAATGATCCTCGAACTTGAAGTGAAAAGTGTTTTCATTCAGAAGGAAGAAGTGAGCGGGGATTATGCTATCATTTACAATACATTAAATAAGGACACTTCTAATAGTGAAATTGAAGCGGTTCAACACATCTATCGTCAACTCCGCGGAGCTGATGCACCTGATGATGAAACTGCCCGTGGCATTATCGATAAATTATTCTTTAGTGATAAACGCTACGATCTTGGTGAAGTAGGCCGTTATAAAATCAATCGTAAGCTTGGTTTAAATTATCCAATAGAGAAAAAGGTTTTAACTAAAGAAGATATTATTGCTATAATAAAATACCTCGTTTTACTTACCAATGCAAAAAGTGAAATTGACGATATAGATCATTTAAGTAATCGTCGCGTGCGTACTGTAGGTGAGCAGCTATATGCTCAGTTTGGTGTTGGTCTTGCCCGTATGGCTCGTACCATTCGTGAGCGGATGAATGTAAGAGACAACGAAGTATTTACCCCGGTTGATCTTATTAATGCAAGAACGCTATCATCAGTTATTAATTCATTTTTTGGAACTTCCCAGTTGTCACAATTTTTGGATCAGACAAATCCTTTGAGTGAAATAACACATAAGCGTCGTATTTCTGCACTGGGGCCCGGTGGTTTAAGCAGGGAGCGTGCAGGTTTTGAGGTTCGTGACGTTCACTATTCCCATTACGGACGTCTTTGTACCATTGAAACTCCCGAAGGTCCAAATATCGGGTTGATCTCTACTCTTTGTGTTCACGCAAAGATTAATGAAATGGGTTTTATCGAAACCCCTTATCGCAAAGTGCATGACGGGCATGTTGATATGAAAAAAGTGTTTTTCCTAAGCGCTGAAGAAGAGGATACTGCAAAAATTGCACAGGCAAATGCACCACTTGATGAAAAATCCAATTTTATATTGGATAAAGTGAAATCCCGTGAAACCGGTGATTTTCCAATTCTTGATAAAAATGAAGTTGAATATATGGATGTTGCTCCAAACCAGATTGTTGGTTTGAGTGCTTCATTAATTCCCTTTTTGGAGCACGATGATGCCAATAGGGCATTGATGGGTTCAAACATGCAACGCCAGGCTGTTCCACTGATTCTTCCGCAGGTTCCTATCGTTGGTACAGGTTTGGAAGGTAAAGCAGCAAGAGATGCAAGAATTCAGATTCATGCTGATGGTGAAGGTCTTGTTGAATATGTTGATGCCAATGAAATTCATGTTAGGTACAACAGGAACCAGTCGCAGAAACTGGTAAGCTTTGAGGAAGATTTGGTGGTATATAAACTTACTAAGTTTATTAAAACCAACCAGAGTACCTGTATCAATCTTCGTCCTGCAGTAAAAAAAGGACAAACTGTAAAAGCCGGAGATTTTTTAACTGAGGGCTATGCTACAAAAGATGGCGAGTTAGCTCTCGGACGTAATTTGAAAGTGGCGTTTATGCCCTGGAAAGGTTACAATTTTGAAGATGCTATCGTTATTAGTGAGAAAGTTGTGAAGGAGGATTTGTTCACTTCCATCCACATTGATGAGTTTGAACTGGAAGTAAGAGATACAAAGCTCGGTGAAGAAGAATTAACGCCTGATATTCCCAATGTAAGTGAAGAAGCTACTAAAGATCTTGACCAGCATGGTGTAATAAGAATTGGTGCTCAGGTTAAGGAAGGTGATATTCTTATTGGTAAGATTACACCTAAAGGTGAAAGTGATCCAACACCGGAAGAAAAATTATTAAGGGCGATATTTGGCGATAAAGCCGGCGATGCAAAAGATGCTTCTCTAAAAGCGCCAAGTGGTACGGAAGGTGTTGTAATTGATAAGAAATTATTCCAGCGTGCAAAGAAAGATAAGAATGGCAAAGTGAAAGAAAAAGCTTCTCTTGAAAAGATTGATAAAACACACGAGAAAAATGAGGCTGATCAATTGGAATTACTTATCAGTAAGCTTTTGATTCTATTGAAAGATAAAACTTCGGCAGGAGTAAGTAATAATTTTGGTGAAATGCTTATTGGGAAAGGTTCTAAATTCACTCCAAAAAACCTTGCCAATATCGACTATCAGAATGTGAATCCTTTAAGCTGGACCGGGGAAGCAAAAACTGATGATCACATCAATACTTTGTTACACAATTATAATATTAAATACAACGAGGAATTAGGAAGATATAAGAGAGAGAAATTTAATATTTCCATAGGTGATGAATTGCCGGCAGGTGTATTGAAACTTGCAAAAGTTTATCTCGCAGTTAAACGTAAATTGAAAGTAGGTGATAAAATGGCGGGCCGTCATGGGAATAAAGGTATTGTGGCCAAGATTGTAAGGCAGGAAGATATGCCTTTCCTTGAAGATGGAACTCCGGTAGACATTGTATTAAATCCATTAGGTGTGCCGAGTCGTATGAACCTGGGCCAAATATATGAAACCGTTCTTGGTTGGGCCGGCGAAAAATTAGATAAGAGATACGCTACACCAATTTTTGATGGAGCTTCTGTTGCAGAAATTGCAGAACAAATTGAGAAGGCAAACCTTCCAACTTTCGGGCATACTTATTTATATGATGGTGAAACGGGAGATCGTTTTGATCAGAAAGCAACCGTCGGTATTATATATGTAATTAAGTTGCACCACATGGTGGATGATAAAATGCATGCACGTTCCATCGGGCCATACAGTTTAATTACACAACAACCCTTGGGTGGAAAAGCACAATTTGGTGGCCAGCGCTTTGGTGAAATGGAAGTGTGGGCATTAGAAGCCTATGGTGCATCAAACATTTTGCAGGAATTGCTCACATTGAAATCTGATGACATAATTGGAAGAGCCAAAACTTATGAGGCTATTGTAAAAGGTGACAATATTCCAAGACCCGGTGTTCCTGAATCATTTAATGTATTGGTTCATGAATTAAGAGGCTTGGGATTGGATTTACAATTTGAATAAAAGAAAAAATAGCCTATCAGCTATTAAAAAAATTTAAAATCACGTGCTGTTTGCTCATTGATGATGGCTCACAGCTCAAAGCTTTATAAAAATATGATAAGAAAAGAAAATCGTCCACGTCCAACGTTTTCTCAAATTACAATTGGCCTGACTTCTCCTGATTCTATTTTAGAAAGAAGCTATGGTGAAGTATTAAAGCCGGAAACAATTAACTACCGTACTTACAAACCCGAAAGAGACGGTTTGTTTTGCGAAAGAATTTTTGGCCCGGTAAAAGATTATGAATGTGCCTGTGGAAAGTATAAGCGTATCCGTTATAAAGGTATCGTTTGCGACCGCTGCGGTGTTGAAGTTACTGAAAAGAAAGTACGTCGTGAAAGAATGGGCCATATTAAATTGGTAGTACCCGTTGTTCATATCTGGTATTTCAAATCACTGCCGAACAAGATTGGTTATTTGCTTGGAATGAGTTCCAAGAAATTAGAAACGATTGTTTACTACGAAAGATTTGTGGTAATACAGTCTGGTATCCGTGCTGATAAGGGACAAAATTATGGTGATCTGTTAACTGAGGAAGAATACCTGGATATTTTAGATACGCTTCCAAAAGACAACCAACATTTGCCCGATGAAGATCCTGATAAATTCATTGCAAAAATGGGGGCTGAAGCGGTTCATGATATGTTGCAAAGAATAGATCTTGACCAGTTATCATTTGATCTTCGGAATGCAGCGGCCAATGAAACATCACAACAACGTAAAGCAGATGCATTGAAGCGTTTATCCGTGGTAGAGAGTTTCCGTGATGCTAACACAAGGATTAATAACCGTCCGGAATGGATGGTGATGCAATATATTCCGGTTATTCCACCGGAGCTTCGTCCATTGGTACCGTTAGATGGTGGCCGTTTTGCATCTTCTGATTTAAATGATTTGTATCGCCGCGTTATAATTCGTAACAACCGATTAAAAAGATTATTGGAAATTAAAGCTCCTGAAGTTATTCTTCGTAACGAAAAAAGAATGTTACAGGAAGCTATAGACTCCCTGTTTGATAATAGCCGTAAGTCAAACGCCGTAAAGGCGGAAGGTGGCCGTGCGTTAAAATCATTAAGCGATGTATTGAAAGGTAAACAAGGGCGTTTCCGTCAGAACCTTTTAGGTAAACGTGTTGATTACTCAGGCCGATCTGTAATTGTTGTAGGTCCTGAGTTAAAAATGCACGAATGTGGTTTGCCAAAGGATATGGCTGCGGAATTATTTAAACCATTTATCATCCGCAAATTAATCGAAAGAGGAATTGTAAAAACAGTAAAGAGTGCCCGTAAACTGGTTGATAAAAAAGAAGCGATCATTTGGGATATTCTCGAAAATATACTGAAGGGTCATCCTGTTTTGTTGAACCGGGCTCCAACTTTGCACCGTTTGTCAATACAGGCTTTCCAGCCAAAATTGATTGAAGGAAAAGCAATTCAATTGCATCCCCTGGTAACTACAGCATTTAACGCGGACTTCGATGGTGACCAAATGGCCGTTCATGTGCCGTTAAGCAATGCAGCTATCCTTGAAGCGCAGATGCTAATGCTTTCTTCTCATAACATTTTGAATCCACAAAATGGAACGCCCATTACGCTTCCTTCCCAGGATATGGTTTTGGGTTTGTATTATATTACGAAAGGAAGAAAATCAACTCCTGAATTAAAGGTTCGGGGCGAAGGAAAATCATTTTATTCTACTGAAGAAGTGATTATTGCTTATAATGAGCAGCAGGTCGATTTGCATGCAGGCATTAAAGTGAAAGTTGATATTCGTAATGATGATGGTACATTTCAAAATAAACTGGTTGACACAACTGTTGGCCGTGTAATCTTTAATCAGTATGTTCCAAAGGGAGCTGGTTATGTAAATGCATTACTTACCAAAAAAGCGTTGCGTGAAATTATCGGCGACATCATCAAATGGACTAATATACCGGCGACAGCAAAATTCCTCGATGATATAAAACAACTTGGTTTCCGCATGGCATTCAAGGGCGGATTATCATTTAATATTAATGACCTTATTATTCCCGATACCAAGCAGGAAATGATTGACAATGCGACAGGTGAAGTGGATGAGGTTTGGGATAACTATAATGCCGGACTTATAACTAATAATGAAAGATACAACGGTATTATCGACATCTGGAGTAGGGTGGATACCCGTCTAACTGAAACGCTCATACGCGAATTGGCAAATGACAAACAAGGATTCAATTCTGTTTATATGATGCTCGATTCAGGCGCCAGGGGATCGAAACAACAAATTAAACAGTTGGCTGGTATCAGGGGTTTAATGGCAAAGCCCCGTAAATCAGGGAGCACAGGAAGTGAAATTATTGAAAATCCTATCCTGTCTAATTTTAAAGACGGATTAAATGTATTGGAATATTTTATTTCAACTCATGGTGCCCGTAAAGGTCTTGCTGATACAGCATTAAAAACTGCAGATGCAGGGTATTTGACAAGAAGGCTTGTTGACGTTGCACAGGATGTTGTAATCAATGAGGAAGATTGTGGTACGTTAAGAGGTATCGCTACTACCGCATTAAAAGATAACGAAGATATTATTGAACCGTTGTATGATAGAATTTTGGGAAGAACATCTTTGCATGATGTCTATAATCCGGTTAATGATGAACTGTTGGTAGGGGCCGGTGGCATCATAACAGAGGATATTGCCCATGATATTGATGACGCCGGTGTTGAAATGGTTGAAATACGTTCTGTACTTACGTGCGAAAGTCGTCGTGGAGTTTGTGTAAAATGTTATGGTAAAAACCTTGCATCAGGTTATACCGCACAAAAAGGGGATGCAGTTGGTATCATCGCGGCCCAATCAATTGGCGAGCCGGGAACGCAGCTCACATTACGTACATTTCACGTGGGCGGTGTTGCGGGTTCTGCATCGGTAGAATCTACTTTAAATGCCAAGTTTGACGGTACCATTCAGTTTGATGGATTGCGTACAGTAGATACCGTTAGTAACTCGGGAGAAAAGACAAAGGTAGTTATTGGCCGCACAGGTGAAGTAAGAATTATGGACATTAAGAATGATCGCTTGCTGATTACCAATAACGTTCCTTACGGTGCAACACTTAATGTAAAGGATGGTCAAAAAATTACAAAAGGCGAGGTGATATGCACATGGGATCCTTTCAACAACGTTATCGTTTCTGAAATTGATGGTACAATTAAGTTCGAAAATATTGTTGAGGGAATTACTTTCCGTGAGGAAGCTGATGAGCAAACAGGGCACAGGGAAAAGGTGGTTATTGAAACTAAAGACAAAGCCCGTATTCCTTCCTTGATTGTTGAGGGGAAAAAGGAATCCAAATCATATAATTTGCCGGTTGGGTCACACATTATTATGGATGAAGTTGAAGAGGTGAGGTCCGGGCAGGTTGTTGTAAAAATACCAAGGGTTTTAGGAAAATTAAGAGATATTACAGGAGGTCTGCCCCGTGTAACAGAATTGTTTGAGGCGAGAAATCCCGGTAATCCTGCAGTTGTTTCTGAAATTGATGGCGTAGTTTCTTTTGGTAACATCAAGCGTGGTAACAGGGAAATAATTGTAGAAGCTAAAGATGGTGTAGTGAAAAAATATCTTGTTCCGCTCACACGACAGATTCTTGCGCAGGATGGTGACTTTATAAAGGCAGGTGTTGCTTTATCAGACGGACAGATTGCTCCTGCAGATATTCTTTCAATTAAAGGACCATTTGCAGTTCAGGAATATGTGGTGAATGAAATACAGGAAGTATATCGTTTGCAAGGTGTAAAAATAAATGATAAGCACATTGAAGTTATTGTCCGCCAGATGATGCGTAAGGTAACAATCGAAGACGCCGGCGATACTAAATTCCTTGAAGGTGATACTGAAGACAGGTACGATTTTAACGCCGAGAACGACTGGATATTCGATAAGAAAGTAATAACCGAATCAGGTGATAGCACCAAAATGCGCCCGGGTAAAATAGTTACACTTCGTGAGATAAGAGAAGAAAATTCTGTTCTTCGCCGTGCTGATAAGAAAACTGTTGAATATCGTGATGCAAGGCCAGCTACTTCTTCTCCTTTATTATTGGGTATTACAAAGGCTTCTCTTGGCACACAAAGTTGGATATCCGCGGCATCGTTCCAGGAAACAACAAAAGTTTTGTCATCTGCTGCTATCCAGGGTAAAACAGATACCATGCTTGGCCTGAAAGAAAATGTAATCACTGGTCACCCAATACCTGCCGGTACCGGATTAAGAGAATTTGAAAATATGGTTGTGGGTAGCAAAGAGGAATACGAACTATTGATGACAACAAAAGAAGCAATGGCTTTTGACGAAGAAGAGTAAATAACATTGATCGGGATTAATAACATTAAAAAAGAGCAAGAGAAATCTTGCTCTTTTTGGTTTTCACCAATCTTCAAATAGAATTTATTCTTTAACAACTTTAGCGCTCAAAACATCTAACGCAACACTATCGGTCCCTTTTGGAGCAAAGTATTTTGTTTTGAAACTTTTTGTTTCGCCGGGATGCAATACTTCAAAAACTGTTTCTTTATCTGTCTCAAGCAACGTACTGGTTTTACTATAAAACGACAATTTTATGTTTACATCCTTAAATACAGCAATAGAGGCTTTATTAGTTAAGAAGCCTTTAATAACGGTTTGTCCCAAAAGATTTCGTTTATCATGTCCATCAATAAACAAAAAAGTTTTGAGGATTTTTTTCTTCTTTCTCTTTTAGGCTTTCTTTCGTTTGTTCATAAACTTCTTTTTCTGTGGAAGTTTTTTTGGCATCGCTTTTACAAGAAAATGCGATTAAAGTAAATACAACAAATATTAAAAAAAGCCTTTCATTAAATAGAATTTATCACAATAAAAACAATTTTACTGAAACAGCGTGTTAAAAAAAATTACATAAATATTGCAAATGGCAAAACGCATGTGTAAATTTATACAAAACGATTGCTATGGCTACTAATTCATTATTGTACGTACTTGCAGCGGTAATGCTTGCTTCCCTTAATACCTGCTTTTTTACTTTATAAATTTCTTCCTTCAAGAACCAGTGTTGGCGGTCCTTTTAAAGGATTAAATATTAAACTGACAGGAGCATTTGGCGGCTATTTTTTATTGGTAGTTACCGCTATCGGTATTTTTTTCCCTCTCCTCAAAAATGAGCAGGCAAAAATAATAGAGCAACAGAATGAAAAAATAAAACAATTGGAAAACACCATGAATAGTCAACAGCAATGGGTAATGAAAGGATATGTTTTATCAACTTCTCCTAAACAAACAAAAGTTTTCTTTGATCAGAACGGCACTAATTTTTGGGAGACTGGGGAATTTTCAATGAATTTCGATGCAGGCATTAACAATGGAAAACCCATGTTGCCAAAGGCACTTTGTATTTTTAATAAGGACGATGGTTATAAAGTGCTTAATCTAAGCAGGGATTTTAATTCAAATGACATCAAAAATTTCGGAATAACTTTCGACGATTCGGCACATCTTATTAAAATTGACAGCGCTATAGATATACAATCGAAAGCAAAAGCAAAAATTGAAATTGAGAATAACCTTCTGCAAAAAATTAAAACAAACCAAATTAATATAACTACTTACAAACCCGAACAAAGCGTAAAGCTCGCTAACACGGATGCAATACGCAATCTCAAGTGAAAATAAATTGAAGGTATCAGGCTTCTGTGCCCAACCACAGAGCTCCGCCAATGCTATTGCGGCTTGCGCCTGTAACAGATGAAAGCACTGTATATTGCTCCCGCCACCGAAGTGCTCCTAACAATGTCATAATAAGCGCTTCTTTGTATTTAATAACGTCTGCTGCCGGAATAACAATTTCAAAATTTATTTCCTCCAGGTTTTTTTGAAGTCGCTCAATAAGAAAAGTATTGAAGGCTCCGCCCCCTGTAATAAATAAATGCTGAATTTTGTCTTCCTGAAAATTCCAAAATGCATTTTTTATTTGAATGCAAATATGTTCTGTGTAAGTGCACAATGCATCTTCAACCGGTGTACTTCCTGATTGTAGTAGCGGATAAATAACATCAGTGCCAAAACTATTGGGCAAGGATTTTGGGTAAGGAAGTTTGTAATATTCAAAGTTGTTTAATTTTTCCAGTAAATCTTCGTTTAGGCTTCCCCGTGATGCAGCCATTCCTTTATCATCGAAGGGAAGGCTCATTTTCTCTGCAAGCATATTGAGAACGCGGTTGGCAGCACATACATCAAAAGCTATTACATCATTTGATTTATGAACGGAAATATTCGCAATGCCGCCAATGTTTAAAAAATATTTATATTGATTAAACAATAACTTTTCGCCTAAAGGCACTATGGGAGCGCCTTCTCCCCCAAAGGCGATATCCATTGATCTTAGATCGCTTACAACCGGAAGCCCTGTTTTTGCTGCAATTGCAGCGCCATCACCCAACTGGTGCGTCATTTTTTTTCCCGGAAAATGAAAAGTTGTATGCCCGTGACTGGAAATAAGATTCACCTGGTGCTGCAGCTTTCTTTCGTCAATAAATTCATTAATTTTTTTGGCCATAAATTGACCATACTCGGTATGCAATAAAAGATATTCTTTTGCAGAAAGATTAACGGCTTGCCGCAATTTTTGAAACCATAATTTATCGTATGGCAAGCACACCGCATGAACAATTTCCCACTGCCAGGTACCCGCTTGTTCCTGTAATTCTGTAAAAACTATGTCTATTCCATCAAGGGAACTTCCACTCATTGTTCCAATCACTTTGTAAACCATCTAGCCGGATTTAATTTGTCTTTTTAAACTTTTAGATTTTAGATTTGTTCAAATTTATAACTTTAAGGTATTGGGTAACCCCTTCTTTCAACTTTAAAATGTGAATAATGGTAATCAATCTTAGTGAGGAGCATTCCATAGTAAGCAATTGTCTGAGTGAATTAAGAGACATTCAAATTCAGGAAGACAGGATGAGATTTCGACGGAACCTTGAAAAGATAGGTGAAATCAGCGCTTATGAAATAAGTAAGAAATTACCGTGGGTTGAAAAAGAAGTTACTACTCCATTGGGTACCTCAATTTGTAAAGTATTGGAAAAGCAACCAGTGCTTGCGACCATTTTAAGAGCTGGCCTTGCGATGCATACAGGACTACTGAACTATTTTGATAAAGCAGACAATGCCTTTATAAGTGCCTACAGGAAGCATAACCCTGATGGAAGTTTTGAAATAAGCCTTGACTATATCAGTTGCCCCGAAATGGAAGGCCGCGTTGTTATTATATCCGACCCGATGCTTGCAACCGGATCTTCCCTGGTGAAAACAATACAATTTATACGTGAAGAAGGAAACCCTTCAGAAATTCATATTGTTTGTGCGCTTGCCTGCACAGTGGGCATTGAGTATATTTTGCGTGCCGAGCCCAAAGCTATAATATGGTGTGGCGATATTGATGATGAATTAACCGCGAAAGGATATATTGTTCCGGGTTTGGGCGATGCCGGTGACCTCGCTTACGGGGTAAAAGTACAGATGTAATCAGGCTTACAGGCAAATTTTGGTAGTTTTAACTGGTGCAGCGCTTCGGTAAAAACAGCGGTCTTTTACATATCCCGGTTTTATGTAAAATAGAAATTAAAACCTATCTTTAGTTATCAGAACAATTGCCTGTAATGAAAACAAAATCGCACCTTTTAGCTAGCTTTTTGCTGATGAGTTTTTTTGCTAACGCACAGGATCCGCATTTCTCACAGTTTTTTGCATCACCACTTACTTTAAATCCTGCATTAACCGGAAAATTTGATGGTACATTGCGTGTGGCCGGAAATTATAGAAATCAATGGCCTGCGTTTAATAACGTGTATACAACATCAACATTGAGTGTTGATTTTCCTATTTTAAAAAACAGGCTTCCCGATTATGACACGTGGGGCATTGGTATTTTGGCACTTACAGATAAGGCAGGTGGTGGCGTTCTTACGAACAATTACCTCGGAGTCTCAACCTCTTATCACAAAGCTCTCGACGAAGACGGGTTTCAGCAATTAGGAATCGGTTTCCAGGGGACTTACGGGCAGAAACGATTGAACACCGATAATCTAAAATTTGAAGATCAACTCACTCCATTTGGATTCACGGGAGTAACACAAGATGTGTTTAACACTGAAAATCTCAACATAAATTATTTTGATGTGAATGCCGGGTTGTTATTTACGAGTTCCACGAATGAAAACAATAACTTTTATATTGGTGCATCTATGTATCACATTAACCGTCCGAAAGAAAGTTTTAAAGGCGGCAGTTGGAATATTGCGACACGTACCACTATCAGTGCAGGAGGATATTTCCCTGTGGCTGACAATATTACTTTGCATACCAGCGGCATTTATCAAATTCAAAATAAGGCAACGGAAACTGTATTAGGAGGTGCATTTGCTGCTGCCATCGATCCCGGGAGCGATAACCCTTCTAACTTTTATATCGGTTCATGGTATCGTATTAACGACGCCATTATTCCTTATCTGGGTCTTGAATTTGCAGGGATGAGATTAGGGGCTACTTACGATATCAATATTTCCAGTTTAAAGGCCGGTTCACAAAGTCGCGGAGGTATGGAGGTTTCATTAATTTATGTTAAACGCCCTGCTGGTTCTAAAGGTATTCCTTGTCCAAAGTTTTAGTGGTTAGAGTCCATATTTTCCCTTTTAAATCAATTTGTTTAGAGGCATAAAAAATTTGGCTGCAAATCAGCCTAAGATTATCTTTGCCGTCCCTTAATAAAACCTGCCGCGTTGGTCAAGGGGTTAAGACGCCTCCCTTTCACGGAGGAATCACGGGTTCGAATCCCGTACGTGGTACTGATCGGGTCTAAAGCCTTGTAAATTAATAGTTACAAGGCTTTTCTTTTGTATCAACGCCAACGTTTTTAACCCTTTAAAATATAGGGTGTATGTAAATTAGAAACACGCTAATTTTGATTTAAGAAATACAGATGAAAGAAATTCGTGAAATAATAAGAGCTTTTGATGCAGCAACGAAAGCAGGCAAGAAATCCGCACTGGCTTCAGTGGTTCACCTGAACGGATCTTCGTATCGCCGGCCTGGTGCCCGCATGCTGGTGACTGATGAAGGTGAGCTTACCGGTGCCATTAGCGGGGGGTGCCTTGAAGGAGATGCTTTACGAAAAGCAATGATGGTTTTATCACAGCAAAAACCAAAGCTGGTAAGCTATGATACAAATGACGAAGACGATGCTACAATGGGAATTCAATTGGGCTGCGCCGGCATTATACAGGTATTGTTTGAACCAATAGACGAAAATGATGTGAACAATCCTATTCGACTGTTACAAAAGGCAATTGCCATACGGCAGAAAGCCGTGCTGGTAACATTATTTTCTTTGGAAGATAAAAAAAATGAACAGCCCGGTACCTGCCTGCTCGTAGAAGAGAATGGAAATATCTCTGGTACAATATCTTTTGCGGAATTAGAAAAAGATATTATGGACGATGTTCAGGCAACATTACAAAATCAATCCTCTTCATTCAAAAGTTATATCGCCCCCAATTTTTCAGTTACCGCATTTATAGAATTTTTGCAACCGCCGGTATCGCTTGTCGTAATTGGCGCTGGCAACGATGCAATACCAATGATGCAAATTGCTGATGTTGTTGGATGGGAAGTAAGTATAATTGATGGAAGAAGCACGCATGCAAAGCCAGAAAGATTTGTAAGTGCATGCCAGGTGCTGGTAAGTAAACCTGAAAAAGTGTTGGGGCAAATTTCAATTGATCAGCAAACAGTATTTGTGTTAATGACACACAACTATAATTATGATCTGGCGATGCTTAAAGCATTGCTTAATCGTAATGTAACATACGTCGGAGTTTTAGGGCCAAAAAAGAAACTCGACAGGATGCTGGATGAAATGCGTGATGAAGGAATTGCAATAACGGAAGATCAATTAAAAAATATTTATGGACCGGTAGGTCTTGAGATTGGCGGGGAAACAGCCGAAGAAATTGCGCTTAGTATTATTGCAGAAATTAAAGCTGTACTTTCCGGAAAACCCGGCGGGTGTTTACGCGAAAAACAGGACGTCATTCATTCGAGGAATGATACTTTTATTGAAGTAAAAAATTTGCATTGAGTAACAAGCAATATCCAATTACCCAAATTGTGATCGTTATTTTAGCTGCCGGACAAAGCAGTCGTTTGGGAATTCCAAAACAATTATTGCCATTTAATGGGAAAAGCCTTTTGCGACATTCTGTTGATGAAGCTTTACAAACAAATCTCCCTGTAATTGTGGTGATTGGTGCCAATGGAGACCTGTTAAAACGCGAACTGGTTGGATTAAATGTAACAATTGCAGAAAATAAAAATTGGAAAGAAGGAATGTCAACCTCTTTGCATTGTGGTTTATTGACGGCTTTAAATCTAAACAAAGATGTGGACGGAGTAATTTTTATGTTGAGTGATCAGCCTTTTGTTTCCGGCAGATTGCTTAACCATTTGTTGAAAGTGCAGCATGAAACTGGTTTTCCAATAGTTGCCTGCGATTATGGGGAAAAACTGGCTACGCCAACCCTCTTTCACAAAATATTTTTTGACGAATTAATGAATCTTCAGGGAGATACAGGGGCGAGAAGAATGATTGAAAAAAATAAAAATCTTGCTGCGTCTGTACCGTTTCCCGAAGGGAATGTTGATATTGACACAAAGGAAGATTACGATGCTTTATTAAATAAGATGAGACTTCAAAAATAACATCCTTTAAAATTTAGCTGAAACTCTGACCCGATCTATCGATATATTCTTGAGAACTTTTTAATATGGAATAACAGTTCATAGCTGCATAACGGTTATATGTATACGTATTTTCACTTTTGCCTATAATTAATTTTGTGCTGCTTTACCATGAAATCTGAATACAATTTTTTGTGTATTCAATTTTGAATCCTGGAACAATTCAAAAATCTTCGCCATAGCTGTTCCTGCCAGTACTCCTAATAGTGTACCGGCAACAATATCTGATGGGAAGTGTTTCCCTACATAAATTTGGGCGTAACAAATTAAAGCAGCCCAAATCCAAAGCCAGTTCCATTCCCTTCCGCTAAGTTTTAATATGCACCAAAACCAAAAGGCGGCCAAACCAAAATGATTGGCCGCATGAGATGAGGGGAATGAATATTCGCCACCGCAATCGACTAAATGCCTTACCAACCCCCCAATTTCCGCATTATAACAAGGTCTTGCCCGTTCGAACATATTTTTAAGTAAAGTACTAACGCTATCGGTAACAGCCACATTAATTAAGCTAAATAAAATAAGCCGCCATGCACGGCTACCTGCTTTTTTAAAAAAATACCATGCCATAAAAAGGTACAGAGGAATCCACGTTAATGGATTCCTTGCAATAAGCATTATAGTATCAAGGTAACGGTAGGAAGAATCATGATTGATAAGAAGAAGAAAAATTTTGTCCAGCCTTTTAAGAAACTCAATGAATGACATAAGCTTGTTTTTTTTAAAAGTAGAAACCAAAGCTTACTATAAGGTTAATTGAACATTATTTCAATGTGAAGTTTAATACAACGAAACAAAAATTTGAATGCTTACCATTTTGGGATGTAAACAAATAACGATGAAACATTAGCCTGTGCATGAAAAAACTTATGCCTTGAAATTATTTCAAAGTATGAGTAGTCTGAATTTTTAAAAAGAATATTTTCCCTTTAATGTTGCGAATGAAGAGCGATGCGATTTCCTTCCGTATCAATAAAATTAGCCATATAGCCAATTTCAGGAGTGATTAATGTTTTGGGCATTAATACCTGGCCACCTTCTGATATTATTCTTTCTAATACTTCCGACATATCCGGATTTGCGTTCAGGTAAATCAGGACCCCTTCAGCAGATGGTTTGTTATACTCGCTTTTAACAAGAGCCCCTGAAGCCTTGCCATTGCCCATTTCAGCCGGAAACCCTGCCATTCCCATTCCAGGCATGCTCATATCATCCAGGTGAATACCAAATGCAACCTGGTAAAAATGTTTTGCACGTTGCATGTCCGTTACCGGTATTTCAAACCAGTTAAGGCTATTTGTTTCTTTGTTCATAAAATAAAATTTAAT
Source organism: uncultured Chitinophagaceae bacterium (assembly GCA_963819925.1). Lineage (GTDB taxonomy): Bacteria > Bacteroidota > Bacteroidia > Chitinophagales > Chitinophagaceae > Ginsengibacter. Next base: position 111,668 of record CAWFYG010000005.1, read on the forward strand.
GCAAGCTACAATATCTCTTAATCTGCAAATAATTTTTAAAAGAGAAATAACGTAAACTTTTCATTGGATTTGTATTTGGATTGATGGGTTTAAATTTTAATTCACTAAAACAATCGTTTAAAGATTTTGTAATAAGAAACTTTTGGACGTTCTTTTTGGTGTTATATTTTTCAATATTAAATTAAATTGAACTCTTTTTTTGGTTTGTATTTCTAAACAGTGTGAGCTAAATTGTGTCGCCTAAATAAGATGCCCCTGCAAATGAAGATTAGCTTTCTTTTTATTTTACCAATACTATTAAATTGTGCATCGATAAATTTATTTGCCCAAAAAAGTGTTATCACGGGAAGAATATTTTCCCAAAATAATATACCGGCTTATGTTACGGTTCAATTGAAGAGACAGAAAAAAATAACGGAAACAGATAACGATGGTTATTTTAAGCTTGCAAATGTAGAACCAATCGAGGACACGCTTGTTATCACGTCTGCTGAATCGCAAACAAAACTTATTGGTGTTAATCCTTTACCCGGGGAAACCCGGGACCTTGGAAATATTGCTCTTTCATTTAATGTTACCCAATTACAGGATATTGAAGTAAAGGGACGAACAACGCATTCCTACAAAAGCGACTATTCGTTCCTGGGTACTAAAACTGAAAGTGCTTCCATAGATATTCCGCAATCTATTTCATCCATCACTAAGGAGCTCATTCAGGATAGAATGGATTTTACACTGAAGGATGTAGCTAACGAAGCTGCTGGCGTAAATAATTATTCAGGCTATGATGATTATTCTATAAGAGGTTTCAAGGCTGAAAATGCCAGGCTCATCAATGGCCTTCGTGGTTATAACACAACTTATACAAGCGCTATGTTGGTAAACGTGGAAAGAGTTGAAGTGGTGAAAGGTCCATCAGCAACTCTTTACGGCAATTGCGATCCGGGAGGCACGATTAATCTTGTTACAAAAAAGCCGTTGCCAACACAACAGACGGAAATTAATATCGGAGGCGGAACATGGGATCATTATCGTGTATCCGGTGACGTTACCGGTCCTTTAAACAGTAATAAAACTTTTCTATACCGGCTTAATGCGGGATATGATAAAACAAATTCATTCCGTAATCAATATTTTGCAAAGTCTTATGAAGCAGCTCCTTCACTTTCTTTTGTGCCCAATGACAAAATACAGTTGAATGTAGATTTTTCTTTATCAAACATCAACACAAAACTCGATCGGGGGCAACCGGGCTTTCAAAATAGCTATTCACTTCAATCCACTCCTGTCAGCCTTATAGCATCCCAACCGGGTGATTACCTGCATGAAACAGACTATGCAACCAATGTTTTATTTTCCTATAAACTAAATGAGCACATCAATTTCAATAGCGGATATTTAAATTACATTACGCAGCAAAATGTGGCTGAGCATGGCGTTCAAAGTTATACCACCGCAGATTCAGTTAACCTTTATTTTAGTAAGTGGGATTATCACACGGTGACAAATACGATTTCCAATTATTTTACTTTTCGTTTTAATACCGGCAAATTCACTCATCAACTCTTAGCAGGATATGATTACATACGGAGCAAGGTTGAACTTGACCAGGAATATTATGAAGACAGAAATCTTTTCAGCGAAGGAAGTGGTATAGCAGCCACTTTCAGTTTAAAGAATCCCACTTACATAGCAAGGCCCGTAAATAAATATTCGGTTTCTGACTACGAATCTGATGCAACAGACGTTGATGCTACAGTTTATCATACACATGGGATATACCTGCAGGAGCAAATAAGTGTACACAAATGGAAATTGCTTCTCGGGTTAAGAGAAGAAATGTACAGGGCAGGTGATGATGAGGCCGACAGTACCGAAAATGATGATGATGAAGAAAATGTTTTTTTGCCTCGGGTGGGTTTGGTATATGAATTGAAACCAAACGCAAGTTTGTATGCTTCTTATAATAAAGGCTTCGATCCATTTGAGGCTTCAACAAGCACTCAGTTATTTGATGCACCTTTTAAACCAATTACCAGTGAATCATTTGAGGCGGGAGCAAAGGCTAATTTTTTTCATAACAAGGCTTCGGCATCTATAGCCCTTTATCAACTAACGCTTCATAACGTTGCCGTAAACGCAAATAATATCGCCAACCCAGACCTTTATATACAACAGGGCGAAGACAGGTCGAGGGGAATAGAAACAGAAATAAATGGAAACATTCTTACCAATCTTAGTGTGGCAACTTCTTATTCGTACTGTGTTGCAAAGGTTATAAAAAGTAAAATCGCTTCGCAGGAAGGAATGCTGGTGGAGAACGCTCCCAAAAATGAAAGCAGTAGCTGGATAAAATATACTTTTATATCAGGCAGTTTGAAAAACTTCAGTATTGCTGCCGGCCATTCGCAGGTAAGCAGAAGAAATACTTTGGAGCAGGGCTTGACACTTCCCGGCTATATTATTTTAAATGCAGGATTAAGGTATGCATATAAAAAATTTGATATTGCTTTAAACCTTAATAACATTATGAACAAAACGTATTGGATCGGTGCTTATAATAATGTAAACAAATGGCCCGGGGCGTCACGAAATTTTATGATGACTGCGGGCTACAAGTTCTAATGCTCTTTCGCGAGATGCAGGTGAATCTCACTATAAAGGTTATTAAATTGTAAATTTCATTTTACCTTGAGAAAAGAGTTCGATTGAATTGTTACATTGCTGCTCCGCAATATTTTATTTTCATAACCATAAAATTTTGATAGAATGAAAAAACATGGGGTCCGGTTTTTATTAGTATCCGTTTCTTTCCTTTCATTTCAATCTAAAGCTCAGATTAATTATGAAGTCTTAAGTGTGCCGGCCATAAAAGAGTACACTCATATTAATAGAAAAGGTAAAAGTGTTTTGGCAAGTGGCAGGTACATAACTCCCGCTGGTGAAACGATTCAAATAACCCACGATCCCTTTGGAATGGCTATATCTCCCGATGGCAAAAAAACAGTTACTATCCACAATGGCGTGTTCACGATTATTGATAATGAAACGCTGGCTAATACACGGGTTCCAAGCTATGATAAAACAATCGCTTCACCATTTTCCAATGGCTCATTTCTGGGAGTTGCTTTTTCACCGGATTCGAAAAAAGTTTATCTGAGCGGTGGTGACAATGGTGCCGTAATTGTATACGACATCGAAAAATTTCAAAGGCTTGATTCTATTTCATTAAATGGAGTGGTTGATTCAATTAACTACGAAGATAGTTTTACTTCTGATCTTTTATTAAATGAAAGTAAAAATGAACTTCTCGTTCTTGACAGGGGAAATTTTAGAATGGTTCGTATTGATCTTACAATTCACAAAATAACGGCTTCTATAAAAACCGGGCGGCAACCTTTTGGGCTCGCCATTAGTCCCGATAAAAAAACTGCGTTTGTGGCTAACGTTGGCATGTATGATTATCCCTTGATTCCTGATATTACTCCGCAAAACTATGACAGCATGCTGCTCCCTATTCAGCCTTACGGGAATGGTACCCAAGAGTCTATTAATGGGTATGTATTAAATGGACGAAAGATTCCCGGAGTGGGAAGTCCACTGGCTCCGGAAGCTATGAGCGTTTACACTATTGACCTCGATAATAATAAGGTAATCGACAGGTTTAAAACGGGTTATCAAATAGGGCAGATGGTTGAGGGTGCTGAAGTGGTAGGTGGTGCAAGCCCCAATTCAATTGCTGTCGGCAGCCGTTACGCCTATGTAACTAATGCAACCAACGATAATATTTCGGTTATTGATTACCGTGAGCATAAGATCGCCAACCAGATTTATATTAAAGTTGATAAACTTATTGATCATTATCGGGGGTTACTTCCTTTTGGTATTTCGCTGAGTAAAGATGAGAAAACATTGTATGTTGCTCTACTCGGTTTCAATGCAGTTGCCGTTATTGATGTGGATACAAAAACAACGAAAGGTTTAATACCAACTGGTTGGGGACCGGCAAGGGTAATGCCTTCTTTGGATGGAAAAGATTTATATGTTATTAGCTGCCGGGGCTATGGCGCCGGCCCTAATGGTGGAAAAGATTTTGTTGCACCGGTTCAGGGGACTTATATTGGTGATATACAACTGGCCACCTTTCAAAAAATTAAAATCCCGGACGAGCAGGAACTGGCTGCTTATACGCGGCAGGCAATTAACAACACATTCATGCAGGTTGCTGTGAAAGATGATGGGAAAAATCCATTGCCTGTTGTAGAAAATATAAGGAAGAGCCCCATAAAATATATTGTTTACATCACTAAGGAAAACAGGACGTACGACGAAGTGTTGGGCCAGTTAAAAAAGGGAATCGGTGATTCCACGTTGGCTCGTTTCGGCGTAAACGTTAGTATTATTCCGCGGGATGCGAAAGATAAGACACTCTATCATGTAAACATTGCGCCCAATCATTTAAAGATTGCAACACAGTTTGCCTTCGGCGATAATTATTATTGCGATAGTGACGCATCTATACATGGCCATCATTGGATGTTGGGTGTAATACCGAATGAATGGGTAGAAACAAATTCAAGTGTTGATAAAACAGCAAAGCTTTTTTCAAAAGCATCCGGCAGAAGATTTCCGGGATCAACAGGCAGTATGGATCCGGAAGATTATGCTGAAAGGGGCGGCTTGTGGGAAGCTATGGACCGAAGCCATATTTCTTTCTACAATTTTGGCGAAGCCAATGAAACAGCGCATAACCGTGAAGAGTGGAACGATACGCTTACGGGGTCAGGCCACAGCGTGATGGTTCCGATGCAGAAAGCATTGTACCCTGTTACAAGTCATAATTACGCAGGTTTCAACACCAACATCCCTGATCAATTCAGAATGGATCAGTTTGAACACGAGTTTACTAAAATGTGGCTAAAAGGCAAAACTAAAATACCACAACTTATAACCATGCAGGTGCCCAATGATCACATGGCTTCACCACGGCCGGAATATGGATATCCGTACTATCACTCTTATGTTGCGGATAATGACCTGGCAATTGGGAGAATTCTGCATTTTCTTTCAAGAACTCCTTATTGGAAAAATATGCTGGTGATAATTACCGAGGACGATCCGCAGGGCGGTGTGGATCATGTAGATGCACATCGCAGCATTCTTATGATGGCGGGACCTTACGTGAAGCACGGATATGTTTCGCATACACATGCCAATTTTGGTTCTATCTTAAAAGTAATTTATACTTTACTCAATGTCCCTTACGTAAATCAATATGACGTTACGGCAACATTATTGCAGGATTGGTTTACGGACAAACCTAACTATCAGCCATACTCGCTGGTATTCCCCTCCAAAGAAGTGTTTGACCCGCAGGCAGCCATGAAACGCTATAATAGGAAAATTGACTGGCGTAAAGTTTTGAAAGGCCCCGAAATGGATGATGAAGATGAACTAAGAAAAGAACATTATCAGCAACACGGCGTAATTATTAAAAAGAAGGATTGATATTGGGAATTATCTTTCCCACAGTCAAAATAGCAGAAAAGTTTCCCGCCGAAAATAACTTCGAACACAAATCTGCAAATCAAAAAAAATTCTTTAGATATTTTTGCAAAGTTTGAGTTTTTGGAATGTTGCAAAAAACAGCTGCTTTGATTTTGCAAATGAAAATTCAAATCTTGATTTTCGATTTGATATAGCCGGCCGCACAAAAGAGAACAGATGGATTTTTTAATTTTGCATACTCCTGAAATGTAACGTGGGCTTAACTTTCGGCCTCGTACAACAGCATTTCCCCATCCTGTTTCCCTGGTAATATTTTATTTTGATGTTTAAAATCCTCTTACCGATCCGTTAACAATTCCATAACTTTTTGTTCACAAGCCTTTAACCCCGCCTTAACATTCGAAGGATAGTTTTGCCACTCAAATTCAAAAATTTAATTGTTTATGAAGCAATTCAACCTCTGCGGTTACAAAAAGATTATTTCTTGTAATCTACTTAGCTTTTTTTTCAACAATCATTTTCGCTCAGTCAGGCACTTTTCAAGGAAAAGTTGTGGATGCGGCGACAAAAGCCCCTTTGGAAGGTGTAAGTGTTTCAATAAAAAATTCAAGGAAGGGAACGTCCACAAATAAGAATGGCGAATTCAGTTTACCAGTTCCTAAACAGAGTAGGATTGTTTTAAGTTTTGTCGGGTATGATCCTAAAGAAATTATCTCTTCTGTAGATAATCCTACAATAGAGCTTTCAGCTTCAGCGCAACAATGGTCAAATGTAGTAGTTACAGCCTTGGGAGTTAGAAAAGACTCAAAAAAGATTGGCTACTCTATCCAGGAAGTAAAAGGCGAAGACCTCATAAAAGCAAGAGATCAGAATCCTATTTCAGGATTAGCCGGAAAAGTGGCGGGACTATCGGTGGGCCCGTCTGCAGAGTTATTAAGAAAACCAACTGTTTTACTACGTGGCAATGAAATTACCTTATATGTAGTAGATGGTATTCCTATAAGTTCTGATACATGGAATATCAGCCCCGATGATGTTGAATCCTACACAGTCTTAAAAGGCCCCAGTGCGGCAGCATTATACGGAAGCCGGGCACAATATGGAGCTATTTTGATTACTACAAAAAAAGGAAATAAAAACCATAAAGGATGGACTGTTGAGATCAATTCAACCAATTCAATCGATAAAGGATTTCTTGCATTTCCGAGAGTTCAGGATGCATACGGTCCCGGTGAAAATTGCCTGTATGCTTTTGGAAACGGTTTGGGTGGTGGCTTAAATGATGCTGACTATGATGTATGGGGCCCCAAGTTTGAAGGCCAGTTGATCCCACAATGGGACGGAGAATATGATCCCAACCAAACATTTACTACTACTTTCCCCGGAGGTTATGTATGGACGGGTCATATAAAACCCACTCCCTTTGTTGCTCGCGGTAAAGGTAATTTGGATCGCTTTTTAAGAGCAGGTTTCCAAACAACAAATAATATTTCTCTGAGTGCTGCGGGTGATAATTATAATCTTCGTTTTTCTCTTTCCCATTCTTACCAGGAAAGTATTATTCCCAATATGCAATTGAACATTACAAACTTTAATTTGTACGGTTCTTTTAATCCTTCAAAGAAATTAAAGATTGAAGCCAATATGAATTTCAATCGGCAATACACTCCTAATTTCCCCGATGTGGATTATGGACCGAACAGTTTGATCTATAACATGGCAGTATGGACAGGTGATGACTGGGATGTTACATCACCATTGATTAAAGGGGAATGGCAGCCGGGTAAGGTAGGAACGCAGAATATTTTTGCAGAATATCAACGCTACCATAATCCATGGTTTATGGTGAATGAATGGCTGCGCGGCCATTACAAAACTGATGTTTATGGTTACGTTTCTGCAAATTTTAAGATCAATAAAAACCTCAATGTGACGGGTCGTACCCAGGTGACCACTTATAATTTACTAAGAACCGAAAAGATGCCTTATTCGGCACACCCTTACAGCAGGGAAGGTAATAAGGGAGATTACAGGGAAGATCACCGCAATCTTTTTGAAAACAATACGGAGGTCCTGCTGAATTATAATTATACCGCAAAAAACTTTTTGAATCTTAGCGGCTTTGTAGGTGGTAACATCCGGTCGTTTTCGTACAATTCAAATTTTACATCTACAGATTATTTGAGTGTGCCCGGTGTATATAGTTTTAGTAACTCCCTCAATCCTGTTCAGTCAAACAGCTTTGCTTCAGATATGAGAGTAATAAGCGCTTATGGCTCTCTCGACGCTTCCCTTGATAAATATGCAACTTTATCTTTTACCGGTCGCGTGGATAAATCATCTGCTCTTCCCCAAAATCATAACAGTTATTTTTATCCAAGTGTTTCAGTGGCTTCGGTCATTTCAGATTATGTGCACTTACCTAAAGCGATTTCATTTTTGAAAATTCGTGGTTCATTCGCAGATGTACATGGCGATGCTACTTCTTCTACTATTGGCATGGCTCCTTATTCTACTATTTCTGCATTTGGTAACCCTCCTTCCGGAAACTCATTATATGATTATCCTTTAGACTATGGAAACAATTATTTGTCTCCTTACGGCGGCCCCGATTATTCTTTAATTCCGGTTTATTCTACTTCAAAGCCATATAACAACCAGGCTGCCGCAACATATTCTGACGAACTTGTGGATCCGAATATCAAAACTTTTAATCGTGTAAATTTTGAAGAAGGCTTTGACATGAAGTTTTTAAAAAATAGGCTTGGATTTAGTGCTACCGCTTTTCAGTATATTGATGGGCCCCGGATATTGAGTAACCCCATCTCAAGTGCTACAGGATATGGTATATATGTTTTAAATGCTTTAAAAACTAAAAAGACAGGGTATGAATTTTCGTTATCTGGCACGCCGGTAAAAATGGCTAATGGAATCAACTGGAATGTGTTAATAAATGTATCCACTTTCCAGGATAGATACCTCGAGCTTCCGCCGGGTCAAACGGTTTACAATACTTTCTTTAAAAAAGGAGATCGGGTAGATAAATTCTATAGTAGCGCTTTTGTAAGGACTCCGGATGGTAAAGTTATTAATGACGCTGCAGGCAAACCATTATCTAACCCCATTTCCCAATTTTTAGGGTATTTGAATGCAAAATACCAATGGAGTATTTACAATTCAGTTTCATGGAGAAACTTATCAATAGGTTTTCAATTTGATGGAAGCGTAGGCGGAGTCACTACTGATTATATGCATAATAAAACTATGCGTGGCGGAAGGAATATTGAAACAGCCGAAGGAGCTCTTGGAGCAGCCAGATCAACAGATAATGATCACGCAGGAGATTCAAACTACCCGGGCGTTTATGTCGGAGAGGGAGTAGTTGTGTCCAATGGTACTGCTATTAACTACGATGGACAAACAGGAGCTATTCTTAATTATAAAGATTTGCAGTTTGCCTCTAACAGCCAGGTTGTGCAGGTACAAGACTACGTAAGTAAATACTATAATATAAGTGAAGCAAACCTGATGAGTAAAAGTTTTGCCAAATTAAGAGAGGTTACTATTGGTTACAGTTTGCCTGATAAAATGCTGAATAAAACTTTTATCACTAAAGTCACATTTTCACTTGTAGGGCGTAACCTGCTCTATTTCTACAAAGACAAACGGTTCAAAGATGTGGATCTTGACCAATACAATTATGAAGAGGGTGGAACTGCCTTGCAATCTCCCACAACACGCAGGTATGGTTTTAATATTAATGTAGTATTCTGAAAAACAAAAAAATAAATAAATGAAACGCACATTCTATATACTTCTTGTTGCAGTTATTGCCATCGGAGGTGCAGGTTGCAAAAAAACATTCGAAGATTTGAATCTAAACGAAAATAAACCGACAAGTGTTCCTGCCTCTTTATTGTTTAATGGTATTTTAAACAGCATGTATGATGCTCCTTATGGATCCGGGGAAAGGTTCTCGCAATATTTCTTGTGCAATTATGATTATTATGGAAACAATCGTTATGACTTCGGTTCGGGCGATAATTATTATGGCACTTTAAAGAATGTAAACAAAATGGTTGATGAAGCAGCAAACAGTGGATTACCTGCCGAAAATTCGTATGAGGCAATGGCAAAATTTTTTAAAGCTTATTTCTTTACGAAAATGAGTCTTGAAATGGGCGATATACCCATGACCGAAGCGTTGGAGGGTTCCGAAAATCTTACACCCGTTTATGATCCTCAAAAGAAAGTGTTTCAGCAAGCTTTTGCCTGGCTTGATAGTGCAAATACAGAGTTAGGACAATTAATTACAGACAATGCTACCATAAGCGGAGATATATTTTTAAATAATGATCTGTCAAAATGGAGAAAGGTGGTAAATACTTTTCGGATTCGCCTTTTGATTGCGTTGAGTAAAAAAGAGAGCGATGCAGATCTGAACATAAAACAACAGTTTGCTACTATTTTAAGTGACGCTAATAAATATCCTATTATGACAAGCATGGATGATAATCTTCAGTACCAGTTTGTTTACCCAACAAATGAGTACCCAATGAACCCGGATAATTTTGGGTTTGATGCTTTACGGTACAATACTTCTGCAACGTATATTAGTCTTCTTACCCAAACTAACGATCCAAGAGTTTTCGTAACAGCAGAGCCTGCTTCTGCATTGGTAGCAGGGGGGAAAAGCCCTACGAGTTTTGATGCATTTGTAGGAGCAGATCCGGGTGAAGATTTGGGAATAATGTATGTAAAAGGAAATAGTGGTCAATATTCGCTGATCAACCGTAAACGATACTATGAAACATACACGGGCGAGTCCAGTATACAAATTGGTTATCCTGAGCTACTTTTTAATATTGCTGAAGCTATTAACAGGGGTTGGGTTAGTTCAGGTCCGTTAGGTGATGCGGAAGAACATTACAAAGCAGGCATTAAAGCATCGATGAAGTATTATGGTATTCCCGAATCAGGTTCATTCACCGCTTATTTTTATCAATCAGGAGCCCCGGGCTCAACAGCGGCCTATAATACTTATAGCGTAAATTTTGATTTTGATACTTACTACAACCAGACTTCTGTAAAATATTCCGGCAATAATGGTACAGGCTTAACGCAAATATTAAAGGAGAGATATATTGCCTTGTTCCGTCATTCAGGGTTTGAATCCTATTTCACATATCGAAGAACCGGTGTGCCCACTTTCACTACCGGCCCGGGCACAGGAAACGGTGGAAGAATCGCCATGCGGTATAAATATCCTGGCTCAGAACAAACAGCAAATGCAGAGAACTACCAGGCAGCATTGCAGAGCCAATATGGAGGCAACGATGATATTAATGGCATGATGTGGTTACTTAAATAATTTGGTTCAGTTTGGGTTTTATGATATAGAGGCGGAATTGGTTTGTTCCGTCTCGTTTTTCTTTTTGAATATTTGCATAAAGAACTAATGGAAAAATCTAAAGCTATACAAATTGCAGATGAAATAATGAGCCTGTATAATAATTACGGAAACGAGGATTATATCGGCGAACCGGTTTCGCAAATTGAACACATGTGCCAGTGTGCTCAATTGGCCGAAAAAGAAAAATATGATGATGAAGTAATTCTTGCAGCTTTCTTTCACGACATCGGGCATTTATGCGAGCACATCATGGAAGTAGATTACATGGACGATTATGGAATTGTAGATCATGAGAAAATTGGTGCAGAATATTTAAGAGAAAAGGGATTCTCAAAAAAAATTACAAGACTTATTGCATCACATGTTGAAGCAAAACGTTATCTCACCTTTAAAAATCCTGTTTATTACGAACAGCTTTCTGAGGCAAGTAAAACAACATTGAATTTCCAGGGCGGGCAGATGAATGAAAAAGAAGCCAGAGATTTCGAGAGAGAAGAATGGTTCCCTTTGTATCTTACTTTAAGAGGCTGGGATGAAAAAGCAAAAGAAGAACATGTTTCATTACCTGATTTACAACATTATCGGAATATGATGATTGATCACCTGACAAAAAAATAAATAATGAGTATTGAACTGGTCGTATTTGATATAGCGGGCACCACCGTTGCAGATAAAGGCAACATTAATGATGTTTTCAGAAAGGCTTTTTTAAATGCGGGAATAGACGACGTAGCTATTGCAGACGTAGACGAAGTTATGGGATACAGAAAAAAGGAGGCCATAAAAATTATTGTTGCAAAGTATAAACCTGGTTTTGAAAATGATGAGGCTTTTATCGAAGCCATTCACCACGATTTTACAGAGCAGATGGTATCCTACTATGAAACCTGTGACGGACTTGTACCGTTACCTTATGCAGAGAAAGTGTTCCGTGAATTGCATAATAATAAAGTGAAAGTGGCGCTCAATACGGGTTTTACAAGAGTAATAACCACTCCAATTTTACAACGATTGGGGTGGGATGCGTCGCCATTCATAGACGAAGTTATATGTAGTGATGAAGTACCCGAAGGTAGGCCCCATTCGTTTATGATAGAAAAACTCATGCAAAAATTAGATATTAATGATGCAGAGGGTGTGGCGAAAGTAGGCGATACAAAAGTTGATATTGAAGAAGGCCGGAATGCTGGATGCGGAATTGTGATAGGTGTAACTACCGGCGCTTATACGAAGGATCAATTGATAAAATATCAGCCCGATTACATTATAGATTCATTAGAAATTTTGCCCTCATTAATTCTTTAAAAGTGCAGGCAGCACCTATTAAACTTCAACAGCTTAAATACCGTGATACCTATGTTGCGATATCCGCTGCAATCATTACATTTTTGACGTACGCTTCCGTGTATGCATTCAGGAAACCATTTACTGTGGGTAGTTTTAGCAAAGCGCCGCTTGTGTTCGGAATGGAATATAAGGACGCTTTAGTTATAACGCAGGTGATTGGTTATATGCTAAGCAAATTCTACGGAATAAAATTTATTGCTGAACTAAAAAGATTCGGAAGAGGCAAGTTAATATTATTACTGGTTGGTATTTCATGGACGGCTTTACTGTTTTTTGCAATAACGCCAGCGCCCCTCAATATTATATTTTTATTTGTGAATGGCTTTCCATTAGGCATCATTTGGGGAATTGTTTTCTCATTTGTTGAGGGAAGGAGAGCTACAGATTTTATAGGAGCTGCTCTTGCAGTGAGTTTTATTTTTTCATCCGGCTTTGTAAAATCGATTGCAAAATATTTACAGGTAGACTTTAGCGTTAGTGACAGGTGGCTTCCTTTTATCACAGGCCTTGTTTTTATCGTACCCTTATTATTTTTTGTTTTTTTGCTGGAGAAAATTCCACCTCCATCTGACCAGGACGTTGAAAGTCGCATTGTCCGTTTGCCCATGACTAAAGTGGAAAGAAAAAATTTCTTTTCGGAATTTAGTTATGGATTGATATTGCTAATTATCCTTTATGTTTTCTTAACCGTCTTTCGTGACATTCGGGATAATTTTGCTGCAGACATCTGGAGAGAACTTGGCTTTGGCAACGAACCTTCTGTTTTCACTTCTACAGAAATACCAATCACTTTAATTGTATTGATTCTCATCGGAAGCATGATCATCATTCGCAATAACCGCAGAGCACTTATCATTTCACATATTATTATTGTTGCAGGATTTGCTTTGGCGGGCATATGTTCCTGGATGTTTATCAATCATTACCTCACACCTTTCTTGTGGATGACTTTAGTAGGACTTGGATTGTACATGGGATATATTCCTTTTAACTGCATCTTGTTTGAAAGGCTTATCGCAACTTTCAGAAAAGCGGGAAATGTTGGATTCCTTATTTACGTGGCAGATTCATTCGGCTATTTTGGAAGTGTATGTGTAATAATAAGTAAATCTTTATATAGTAATAAATTGCCATGGGCAACAGTATATTCTCACGGGGTCATGTATCTTTCAAGCGCTGGCATCATCGGAACATTAATGGCATTGCGTTATTTTAAGAAGAAATATAAAGTGAGTAATGTGGTTTCAATTAAGAATGTGGAACAGGAGATTACTTCACTAACAATTTAAATACTTTTTTTCAGGCATCCTGGTTATAAAGAGTTGAGTTGAACTATGAGTAAATCAGCAATAGTGGTAGGAGCGGGCATTGTTGGATTGTCAACTGCTCGTGCTCTTTCATTAAACGGTTTTGAAGTTACCGTTATTGAAAAATGCGGTAAAGCTTCCGGAGCATCTGTGAGAAATTTTGGAATGATATGGCCAATCGGACAGCCGCATGGACCGCTCTATAACCGTGCCATCAGAAGCAGGAGTGTGTGGAAAGAAATTGCTGATGCCGCGGATTTTTGGTATGATGAATGCGGCAGTTTGCACCTTGCCTATCATGAAGATGAATGGCTGGTATTGCAGGAACTGAACGATGCCTTCAACAAGAGCGACCGACCCGTAAACTTAATGGATTCCTCCGAAATCACCCGAAAGATCAATGGAGTTAATTCAAAGAATTTATTGGGAGGATTGTTCAGTGCAACGGAAATGATTGTAGACCCGAGAGAAGCTATCGCCTTGCTGCCTCCCTATTTGAACGAAAATCATGGGGTGCATTTTTTCTGGAATAGAAATGTGAATGCGGTGGAACAAAACAAAGTGTGGATGGGAGAAGAATTTATGCAGGCGGACATAATTTGTATCTGCTCCGGCGCTGATTTTGAAACGTTATACCCGGAAAAATTTGCCGAAGTTCAGTTGACTAAGTGCAAGCTTCAAATGATGAGGTTTGCGAGTGCCGACGATCAATTCAGGATAGGAACGTCTTTATGTGGCGGCCTGTCATTAATCCATTATGAAAGTTTTAAAGCTGCACCATCGTTGCCTTTGCTTAAAGAAAGATATCAAAATGAACTGGCTAACTATTTACGTTTGGGCATTCACGTTATGGTTTCACAAAACGGGAAGGGAGAACTTACCGTTGGAGATTCGCATGAATATGGCTTAACTTTTTCGCCTTTTGATGAAGCCTATATCAACGACTTAATTACTACTTATCTTAAAACATTTGCTATCGTTAATGATTGGAAGCTCATCCAGTCATGGCATGGCGTTTATCCCAAAATGACTAATGGTAAAACAGATGTTTTTTTGAAGGCTGAAGAAGGGGTGTACATTGTTAACGGCCTCGGCGGCGCAGGAATGACTTTGTCCTTTGGCTTTGCGGAGGAGGTTGTTGAAACTATTACTTAGTGATCCGGAATTGGGGCGGGTATGAATATGAATTTTATTAAGCCGGATTAAACCTGCTTTTAGTATATTCTTCATTTCTTAGCGTTTCGCTATGATCCGTCAATTCCTTTTCCTTATTCCGTTTATAAATTTCCAACCTCGTTTCGGAGTCTATAATTTTTTCTGCTACTTCATTTTTTACCCTCAGTTCAATTTCATTTAAATATTCATCGTATGGGCCTTTGCTCGTCAGGCCTTTCCAGGTTACCGGTAAAATATCTACTAAAATGAAAAAGAAGATCAAAAACCAAGTGGTGATGCTAATAATGCTATTCGAAGCTGTTAAACGACTCAATGCTTTTTCTCTTTCGAGATAGTCACGACTAAAAGTGAGGCGGTTTATTTTCGATTGTCTTGTCGAATCAAGTTTCGCAATCGCAACTGTATTTTCCATTTTTTTCGACTCATTCGAAATTTTCGTCTGTGCTAAATCGTTATATAGCCGGGTGAGATACGCAGTATCATATTTAAAAGTGGGACCTTCTCCTGCCTTTCCGGTCGTGCGGTCGTCGCTTCTTACTGCTCCTTTTATTTCGTCATGAAGAATTCCTTCCTGGATATGAATAGTATCGGATATTGGTTTTAAATTTCTATCAATCGTATCCGTTTGCAATTGGAGATCTTTTTTCTGAAGTTGATATACATTCTCGATACTGTCGAGCTTAGCATGCGCAACCTCATCCATATTCACATCGATGCTTTCATGAAAATAGAGCAATACTAAGGGATGCGCTACCGCTATTCCTACAAACGCAGAGAAAACAACACGGGATAAAAACGTGAGGGAACTGATGTCCTTTAGTACCGAACTTTTCTTACGAAATGTAGAAACAATAAACCGGTCAAAAACAAAAACAATACACGCCCATACAATGCCTGCCGAAACATACAGGTATGGCTTTGCTACAAATGTTGAAATAGCGTAGGTCATGGAAAATAACCCAAGCGTTGCAGGAACCAGCACCAGTGCGCCAAAGCCTGCATGTTTAATGTGTTCAGAACGTGGACATTTTGATAGAATATCTTCATCTGAGCCGGCACAGCCAACCAAAAAACGGTATAGTATTGATTTCAAAAGAGTAGTTTTTTGCTTTTGATTAAATCGTCGATATATTCCTGTTAGTATCCTGCAGTATTCCTGTTGCAGAATTTAAGAATATAATACTTCGTCTTTTAAGGTTGAATTGTTGAAGAGAAACAGCATTCAAATGTATACATAAAGATTTGTGAAATCAATAGCATTAACAGAACTTTTTGATTTCAGATGAAACTACTAATTCAATAATTTATGAAACTATAAGCGTCTCTTTTTCTGTTTTGATTTACTGCTTTGCACGCCCTTTTTTTCTTAAATTGTTTCTTTAAATGTAACTTGAGATTTGTATTTTTTATGAAGGATCGTATGATATAATTTTTAAGTGTTATTTCTTACTCTCATCTTACTCTCAATTTTTTGCAATGAAAATTCTTCCAGTTCCATTTCTTGTTTTGACAATTTTATTGAATGCTCAAAAGAATACCAACACTAATAATAGTATTATTTGTTCCATTGATTCCGTACCTTCTTATAGGCCATCATTTCATTTTTCACCAGATTCTAACTGGATAAATGATCCAAATGGTTTGGTTTATTTCAAAGGAAAATATCACTTGTTTTTCCAATACAATCCTTTTGGAAATATATGGGGCTACATGAGTTGGGGCCACGCTGTAAGTACGGATCTGGTTCAGTGGACCCAGTTGCCCGTCGCCATTCCCGAATTCACCAAAAACGATAGTATAACAACAATGATTTTTAGCGGAAGCGCCGTTATTGATTCTTTCAATACTACAGGATTTGCGAAGCAAAAAGGACAAATGCCGATGGTTGCAATCTATACTTCAAATGTAACAACGCCAACGGTGCAGCTTGCACAGAACCAAAGTATTGCCTACAGCCTCGACGATGGAAATACGTGGGAGGAATACGATAAAAATCCGGTGCTTGATATTGGTTCGAAAGAATTTCGGGATCCTAAAGTATTTTGGTACGCCCGGAAAAAGAAATGGATTATAGTGGTTTCGAAAGCGACGATGCATGCGGTTCAGTTTTACGAATCGGCAGATCTTAAAACCTGGAAATATCTTAGTGAATTTGGTAACCTCGGCGATACCAATAAAGCTTGGGAATGCCCCGACATTTTCGAGCTTCACGTGGAAGGATCAAAAGAAAAGAAATGGGTATTATCCGTTTCGTCAAGTCATCCTCAAAAAGATTATTTAGGGATGCAATATTTTGTTGGGGACTTTGATGGTGAAACATTCAAGGCCGACAGTTTTCGCTATCCTTTATACATAGATTATGGGAAAGATTATTACGCGGGTGTAACCTATAATAATATACCCGCAAAGGATGGAAGAACGATTATGATTGGATGGGCTAATTGCTGGAACTATGCACGGGATATTCCGACAGGAGATGTTTGGCGTGGGTTATATTCTTTGCCCAGGCAATTAACGTTAAAAAAAACAGGTAAAAAATATAGCCTTATTCAAATGCCAGTAAAAGAATTTGATGGTTTGAGAAAACCCGTTTTTTCCCTGGGTAATAAAAAAATAGATTCAATATTTACCATTCCTTTTAATGGCGATTCTTATGAAATAGATCTGCAGATAGATCCGAAGAATGCAGAAGAAGCTGGGATAAAAATTCTGAAGAGCGCTAATGAAGAAACGGAACTTGTCTATAACAGTAGGTTGAAAGAAATTCTCCTTGACAGAACAAAATCCGGTAATGTAGAGTTTAATAAGCAGTTTCCATCAATTGAAAATGTGAGCGCTTTGCTTCATAATGGTATAATTAAATTAAGAGTGATTGTTGATAAATGTTTAATTGAAGTTTTTATAAATGATGGAGAAGAGACAATCACTGACCTGGTATTTCCGAATAAAAATGATGGAGGCATTCAATTATTTGCAACTGGCAGGAAACCGGTTTTTAAAACTGTGAAAATATTTGACATTGCTGGCACGAAGTAGCCGTTGCAATTTTTTAAGATTTATGAGTACCTATGCTTCGCAAGAAGGAGATAGTTCAATTTATTTTATAATTTTTTGTTATGACACCCACATAACTTTTAAATCCTAAATGTTATGCCCCATCTTATATTTGCAGAATGTTATCAATAAGCCATCGTGGTAGAATAATGCCTGCATCGCCAATAAGAAAATTGGTGCCTTATGCGGAAGTCGCTAAAAGTAAAGGAGTAAAAATTTATCATCTTAACATAGGCCAGCCAGATATTGAAACGCCGAAGGAATTACTTGATGCCGTTCGGCATTCCGATTTAAAAATTTTGGAATATAGCCATAGTGCAGGCAATGAAAGCTATCGCCGGAAACTGGTTGAATACTATCGCTCTGTAAATATTAATGTGGATCATCGGGACATCATCATTACGACGGGCGGAAGTGAAGCTATTTTATTTGGATTCATGAGTTGTCTTGATGCAGGAGACGAAGTAATTATTCCGGAACCTTTTTATGCAAATTACAACGGTTTTGCCG
This sequence comes from uncultured Chitinophagaceae bacterium, assembly GCA_963819925.1. Classification (GTDB taxonomy): domain Bacteria; phylum Bacteroidota; class Bacteroidia; order Chitinophagales; family Chitinophagaceae; genus Ginsengibacter. The sequence continues at coordinate 129,983 of CAWFYG010000005.1, forward strand.
TAGCTGCGGATGTTGTTGTAAAGCCCGTCACTTCTTCTATTGAAACAGGATTTGCATTACCACCAATAGAAGATTTTGAAAAAATGATTACCGAAAAAACAAAGGCAATCATCATCTGTAATCCTAACAATCCTACAGGCTATTTATATAGCAGGGGAGAAATGGAAGTGCTGAAGAATATAGTCCTTAAACATAATTTGTATTTATTTTCAGACGAGGCCTATCGTGAATTTTGCTACGAAGGAGAACATTTCAGTGCTATGCAACTTAGCGGAGCAGAAGAAAATGTTGTAATGATGGATACTATTAGCAAAAGATATAGCGCTTGCGGAGCCAGAATAGGAGCGCTTGTTAGTAAAAATAAAAGAATTACAGAAACAGTTTTAAAATTTGCCCAGGCGAGATTGAGCCCCCCTGCATTCGGGCAGATAATCGGAGAAGCGGCGATAGATCTTCCACCAAATTATTTTGAAACTGTTAAATCTGAATATAAAAAAAGGCGTGATCTAATTGTAAAAAGGTTGAATGATATGCCCGGAGTTTTTTGCCCCCTGCCCGGTGGCGCATTCTATGCGATGGCTTCTTTGCCAATTGATGACGCAGATAATTTTTGCCAATGGCTTTTGAATTCATTTGTTTATAATGGAGCAACTGTAATGCTTGCGCCGGCTACCGGGTTTTATGCAACGGAAGGTTTCGGCAAAAAGGAAGTAAGGCTTGCTTATGTGCTAAATACCACTGCTATCAATAATGCCATGGATTGCCTGCAAAAGGCGTTAGAGGTTTACCCGGGGAAAACAGTTTGAGGCAATTGTATTTTCACCTTGTTCATTTTCTTTAATCCATTATCTTTGCCGCCCAAAAAGTCGGGGTAGCTCAGCTGGTTAGAGCATCGGATTCATAACCCGAAGGTCGGCAGTTCAAGTCTGCTCCCCGATACCACAAAACCCTCTGAAGTTGCGGAGGGTTTTTTTATTTAGCCTATCTTCAAAAAATTCTCTTAAGCTATTTTAAAAAAACATTTTTATGATAAGGCAATTCGCACCTAATTAAAATCGTGCCAAGAATTTTTTTTTTATTAACAATTTTTTATGATTTGTTAAATTCTAATACGGTTATAAGAATAACTAGTTCATTTTCAAAAAAATATCTGCACTTTTTTTTAACTATTAACTTTTTTAATTTTTAAAATGTTGATAAAAATATCTGTTTTAGCAGCCTGTCTTCTTAGACCTTTTTTTGGTTTAATATTTGTTTTTATGGATTGCTAAAAAGTTTTGTCACCAATATAACTATGGGGAAATTCAATGAAAAAGTATACCTACATACCCAAAGAATAAAATCAAGAAAATTTAATGATGGGATTTAGAAATCCAGAATAATTCCGGTACTGCAGCCCGGACTTTTTAGTGATGGCGGCGATTTTTAAAATCATTTTTTCAAAGGCTATATATAATGACTGGTAATTAGAAAACCAGATCGAGGGGAAGATATTGTGCGAACGTATATTTAGCGAACAATCGATATTTTAATAAAGAAAAGTCTATCTAAATCAGAATTTGTAAATCTATTATAATGAATAATTAACATTATACATACACATTGATAAAATTGACAAAAAACAAATTAGAACTATGAGAAAACACCTAACCGTACTATTTTTACTTTTAGCAATTTGCGCTACCTCGAACGCTACCAACTACTACATCGCTGCAAATGGAAACGACGCCAACAACGGCACGTCTACGTCTACGCCATGGAAAACGTTAAGTAAATTAAATTCATTTTTTAGTTCTTTAAAACCCGGCGATAATGTGTTGTTGAATCGTGGGGATGTTTTTTATGGCAGCATTACAATTAACAGCAATGGCTCTTCCGGTTCTCCTATTACTATTGGAGCTTACGGTACTGGTGCTAATCCCATAATAACGGGCTTCACATCGGTAACTGCGTGGACAAATAAAGGTGGCAATATATGGGAGAGTACCAATACAGTTTCTTCCTTATCATCCTGCAACATGGTTGAAATTAATGGAGTAAATACAGCAATGGGAAGAACTCCCAACTATCCAAATTACTATAACTGGAACAGTCACGGGACAAGTGGAAGTAATTCAACAATAACTTCATCCCTCACGGGAAGCCCAAATTGGACTGGTGCGGAATTAGCTATTTTTACTACTTCATATAAAGTTACAAGACATCCTATAGTAAGCCAATCGGGTGGTACCATATCTTTTACTTCATCCGGCGATTTATGGCAAAATGCACCAGGTTATTTTTTTCAACAATTTCAAATCCAAAATGATATAAGAACGCTCGATACCTTAAACGAATGGTACTATAATCCTTCAACTAAAAAGCTTGATGTTTATAATAATTCGATGCCCACGGGAGTAATGTTAGCGACAGTTGATAATTTAATCTCGACTAATAATAAAAGTAATATTACAATAAGAGATTTAACGCTAACAGGCGCAAGCGGCGATGCGATTTCCATATCATCAAGCAGTAACATACAAATAACGAATTGCTCAATAAGCTATATTGGCGGAACAGCAATATACGGAATTACAGCATCTACTCAACCGGGACTGAGAATTGAGAATAATACAATTAACCAGGTTAACAATTGCGGTATTGATCTGAAGTATTGGTATACGGGCAATGTAATAAGCCATAACACAATAAAAAACATTAACATGCTTATTGGAATGCAGAACACTCAGCATACAATCGAGGGAGGGGTACTAGGAATAAATACCGAAAGCGACAATGGAATTGTATCTTATAATAATTTGGATAGCATAGGGATTTCGGCTATAAGTTTTAAAGGAAGCAATGTTAGTATAGATCACAACCTTGTTACTAATACTTGCATTGGTAATGCCATACGCGACCTTGGGGCTATATATATGTGGAACGGATCAAATAAAACAATAACCGGAACAAAAGTTTTTAATAACATTGTTTTGAATACAAGTCCGTGGTGCGTAGGCATATTTTGCGACGAAGGCTCAAATGGAATTGAGATTTATAATAATACTGCCTATAACACTCTTAGAGGTATATACCTTGATGACAGCTATAACATCAACGTTCATGATAACACCACATTCAACACAGGTGCCGCCGGTATAGGCTCCGGTCTTTTTCTGAATAATAATCCCGGAGCGCCCAAACTAACAAATATTACATTAAAGAATAACAAATTTATAGCAAAGACATCAATAGACAGATCATTGTGGGTTATCACTACCGACGCACCTTCGATGCCAAAGCCATTCACTTCAGACAGTAACTATTTTGCGAAGCCTTTGGGTGATAATGTAAATAATATTCAAACGGATATGGTAGGGGCGTCTTATGTTCAGAGAACCCTTGCAAGCTGGCAGTCGTTAAACGGGCAGGATGCGCATTCAAAGCAATCACCTAAAACAATTACGGATATCAATGATTTTAATTTTCAATATAATGCAACAAGTTCTCCTGTTACAATTTCATTGCCATACAATTACATAGATATAACGGGCGCAAGCTATAATGGGTCGATTACCTTACAACCTTATACAAGTGCAGTGCTCATTAAGAATGGAAATATTACTGGCAACATACCACCCAAAGCCAACGCGGGGTCAGATAAGACTATAACTTTACCGACAAACACGGTCACTTTATCAGGAAGCGGAACCGACCAGGATGGAACGATATCTTCCTATGCCTGGACACAGTTGTCGGGCCCTTCCACGAGTGCAATTGTAAGTGGCAAATCTGCTTCCACGGTAATTAATAGCCTGGTTCAGGGCACATATCAGTTCCTGTTAACTGTTACAGATAACAAGGGCGCAACCGGAAAAGATACAGTGCAGGTTGCCGTTAATGCAACTGGCAATTTACTTCCCGCAGCCAATGTGTCAAATACCGTAAATGGGTTGAATTACAGTTATTATCAAGGCTCAAATAGTGTTATTCCAAACTTTTCAAGTCTTTCTCCTGTAAAAACAGGTACGGTTGGCACTTTTGATGTTTCAGTGGCTAGTAGTACCACTTCCTTTGCGATCAACTACACGGGATATATCATGGTTCCTACAGATGGTCAGTATACATTCTATACCAATTCGGACGATGGCAGTAATTTGTATATTGATGGCGTATTAGTTGTAAATAATGATGGATTGCATGCTGCTCTTGAAAGATCCGGTACGATAGGATTAAAGGCTGGATTGCATGCCATTTCTGTGGGGTTCATCCAGGCATCTGGTGGCAAATCATTAACAGTTAGTTACTCAAGTTCAGGCATTTCCAAACAGGCTATTCCGGCATCAGCCTTATATATAGTTTCTTCGAATGGGTTACTCCCTGCAACAAACCTGTCAAATACAGTAAATGGTTTGAACTATAGCTACTATCAGGGATCTAATTCTGTGATTCCAAACTTTTCAAGTCTTACTCCTGCAAAAATGGGTACAGTTAGCACTTTTGACATTTCAATAGCTAATACTACTACCTCCTTTTCTATTGATTATACTGGATATATTAAGGTGCCTTCCGATGGTCAATATACATTTTATACCAATTCAGATGATGGCAGTAATTTATATATTGATAACAGATTAATTGTAAGTAACGATGGTTTGCATGCAGCCCTCGAAAGATCCGGTACCATAGGTTTGCAAGCCGGCCTGCATTCCATATCTGTTGGGTTCCTCCAGGCCGCAGGTAATAAGTCACTAACAGTTAGTTATTCAGGTTCAGGGATCTCCAAACAAATTATTCCTGCATCGGTTCTATACATAGTTTCTTCAAACGGCTTGCTTCCTGCAATAACAGTTTCAAATCCGGTAAACGGTTTGAATTATAGTTATTATCAAAGCAACGGGATTTACAGTGCAATTCCTGATTTTTCGACGACTACTCCTGTAAAAACAGGAACAATTAGTTCGTTCAGCCTTTCACCGGCTACCAGGGCCAATGTTTATTCATTTAATTTTAGCGGGTACATAAAAGTTCCTTCTGATGGCCAGTATACGTTTTACACGACATCCGACGATGGAAGTAAACTATATATTGACAATGTCCTTGTAGTAAATAATGACGGTTTGCACAGTGCAACTGAGAAGTCAGGCACCATAGGATTACAAGCTGGACTACATTATATTTCAGTTGGATATTTTCAAGAAGGAGGTGGCAACACACTTAGTGTGAATTATTCAGGTTCCGGAATTACAAAACAGGTTATTCCTGCTTCGGCCCTGTATACAACCTCTACAAGCGGCGGCAATACATTGGCAGGGGGAATTGCTGATCAAAATATTATCTCAGCAAATCAATTTGCGATTAGAGCATATCCAAATCCATTTATCAATTCTATGACGATCGATATTAAAGGCGGTGCCGGCGATTACAAATTAATGCTGTTTGATGCGTTAGGCCGAGTTATGTGGATAAGGACCGGAACTAAAAGCGAGGGCTCTGTTTCACAATCAGTAAATACTTCTGCATTACAAAAGGGTATTTATTTCTTAAAACTGATTCAAAATAATAATAGTTCGGTTGTGAAGCTGGAAAAATAATAAGCTTTTTATTTAGCAAGAGACCATAAAATAAATTGTATTAATTTTCTTAAGACAATTTATTTTATAGTCTCTTTTTTATTATAGATTTTTGATTATTAGCATGCAATTTTACTTAAAGCGTTTATCTTTTTAGATATTAAATTGTAAAATCTTGCTTGTGAAAAAATAAAGAAATTTTTTAGGAAAACTACCCGGAACACAATAGGTTTACCGGATCAACTATATTCAAAATTTTTTAGTAAAAAGTCATCGATTGGCTTAACAGCAGAGAATGCAAAGTTCAAGATTAAGATTAAATGTATTAATAATTGCTCACGAATTTTCTCCGACTCAGGGCTCTGAATGTGCCGTAGGTTGGAATATTGTAACGAGGATTGCAAATTATCATGATGTAACGGTTCTGTATGCAAGCGGCAGTCAGCAAAAGCGTGATAGCTATGTTCAATCAGTGAATAACTATATAGCGGAGAATGGTTCTGTTCCAGGGCTTACATTTATCAATATAGATCAACCTCCAATAACCAAATTTCTTGCTTCCCTCAATAAGTCTTTTGCAAATCTAGGTGCCACCGGATTACCAATGTTGTACTATTTGGGATATAAGTACTGGCAAAAATCTGCCTTAAGCAAAGCAAAAAAATTGCATCAACAAAGAAGGTTCGACCTTGTTCATCAGTTAACTCAAATTGCTTTTCGGGAACCGGGTTATTGGTGGAGATTAGGGATACCCTTTTTTTGGGGCCCAACCGGTGGCCTTAGGCCTCTGCCGAAACAATTTTATAAACTCTATTCTCTGAAGGGGAGGCTATTGGAAACTATAAGGAAGTTTTCAAATTATTATCAGTTTAACTTTAGTTATAAGGTTATCAAGGCAAATAAACGGGCATCGGTTATATACACCTATTCTACCGAAGATGCTGATTTATTCAAAAGACGAGCTTTCGGAAAAATAAAATTAATGCTGGATGTGGGAACCTTAAATCACCAGGATAAATTTAGCCATAAGAAAATTGGTGAGTTACCCGTGAAGGGAATTTGGTGCGGGCACCTAATTGAAAGAAAAGCAGCCATAATATTATTAAAAGCATTGGCTTTAAGTAAACTGACAAAAGAGGAAGTACAGTTTCAAATAATTGGCGGAGGACCTCTCGAAGAAATGTTGCATAAACAGAGTGAGTCCCTTGGTTTAAATAATATTGAATGGATAAAAAATGTTGATCACAATACAGTTTTTAAATTAATGAGCGAGGCCGATTTTTTTGTTCATACAAGCATTCGGGAAGCTACCTCAAGTGTTATTCCCGAAGCATTATCAACAGGTCTACCGGTAATTTGTCATGACGCTAACGGAATGAGCATAGCCGTAAATGATTCTTGTGGAATTAAAATACCTATGGAATCTCCCGAAGCTAGTATACGTTACTTTCATTCAGCCATTGAAAGGCTTGTACTCAATAAACAGTTAATCAATGAACTCGCAATTGGAGCCAACAACAGGTCCAGGGAGATAAGTTGGGATTCCATGGCAGAAACAATTGCGAATGACTATACAGATATAGCAAATGGAAGAAGCGGCAAGCAGTAAACTTTTCTTTTTATCTGGCACAAAGCAGCCGCTGAATGCCTGTAGTTAGGCATTCATAAAGTGATTAATGATCAATAATAATTTTGTATTATTTCAATGGAGCAGTGCCGGCTGTTTCTGAGAATTTTTGATAAATGGACTACGTTGAATAAAAAACCAGCTGAACAAAACTGATTGATAAAACTTACCAACCTGACTTCGATGGGTTCGGTGAAAAAAGACAGAAGGCAAATGAAAATGGGCTATGTATTTATCAACAGATAACTGACCCCAAAAAAGAGAAAATACAGGACTTAATTCACTCAAAAAAGCGGCTTCTAAAAACTTGAAAATTTTCCTTCTATTTTCTGAAACATTTTCTTTAAGCTTTTTACACTTTTAAGTCATTGAAATTTTTCAATTCGGAATAGCTTGTGTGTCTTATCCAGAGGGCTTTTGGCCTATATCGTTGAGGGTGCTATTACTATTATTTTAAGTAATATTACTATTTGCAAAAAAGCACTATTACCCTAAGTTTTTTTAGGCTACAATAATCAAAATAATTACCCGTTCTACATATACTTTAATGTTTATCTGATTTAAAGGTTTATGTTGATGTGTGAAAAGCCCGGATAACCAAAGTTTAAAATCCAATAAGTTAACCCCAAACCACCGAAATGAAAAACAAGATCGCTAACAAATTTGCACCTAAATCTATTTTACTCTTTTAGAAAATAAGAAATTCTTTGCCCCATTTCTTCCCTGGCATTTAATGGAAAAATTCACTTTTTAGACAATGAAGAATTTGAAAAGCTGAGAATCACTTTAAAAATCTATTCCTTTTACGATGTGATAAGTATTCCGTAAAAGGAAAGTTGTGAAAAATAGAATTCGATATCCTGTTGGCTGACCCGGTTAGCTAAAACTGAAAACCTATGAAATCAATCCTTTCAATCCTATCAATTATTTTTGCTCTTTCTGCGAATGCTACGACTTACTATGTTTCGCCTTCCGGAAACGACGCTACGGGCAATGGAACAAGCGGAAATCCGTGGGCATCGCTTTACAAAGCATGCTCATCGGTTACAAAGTCCGGAGATATTATTCATGTAAATGCGGGAACATACATCGAAAAATCTCAGTGTACCTTAGCAATTGGAGTAAGTTTGGAAGGAGACGGAACTGCTACTCACATAAAACTAAATTACTTCAATTCCTCCTCGGGTTCTCTTGGTGCGATAATGCTTGTAAGCGGTTCAGAAAATACTAACGGAAATCAATCGATTAGTAGTGCATGGTTTGATGTGCAGGATTCGGTTTCTATAGGGATAATGATAAAGTTAAGAGGCAATGTATCGGTCCATGATTGCAAGTTCACGAATTTTTACGGGAGTGCGGTTGCTTTTAATGGTAAATCCGGTTCGGGGGCGCCAACAAATTACTGTACGGGTAATAGTTTCTATAATAATATTCTTACAGATTGCTCAGATAGAACTAAGCCGGGTGGATATGGTGGTTCACTTGGTATTTCAGGACAACAGACTATGTCAATATATGGGAATACCTTCAATCAGATTGGCAGAGCTAAAGGCCATAATGGAGATTGGGTAGGTGGTGTTCAGGGATATACGAAAGGCATTAAATTTTATAATAACACATTATATAAACCACTTGACGAGGGTAATATAAATAATATAGGGTTAGAAATTTGGTACGACCAGGGAGGTTGGGAAGTTTATGGTAATACTTTCAGTGGTGGTGGCAACCATATTGACATCGGTTACGGCGGTGGCAGAAAAGGCACTTACCCATATAGTTGGTTTATACACGACAACACTTTTACTGCACCTTCTCAAATTCCGACCTACCCTATAGTTTCAGGTTCAATACCATCAATGGCTGTGCAATTTGAAATTGAAAATTCAGCCGCTGCCGGTGATGCGGAAATTTCAAATAATGTATGTAGCAACCTTGGTACTTTCTTTAAAATCACGATGACACACGGAACGGTTGAAAGCATTCATAATATTAATGTGCATAATAATCTTTGTACGAACATGGGTTATACAGATGGGGGTTACGGAGGATTTATTGTATTTTTTGTGTATAGTTCCGGCGCTTATATTGATAATATAAAGTTAGATAATAATACCTTAATTGGGGGTACTTCGGGCCATGCAGAAGCGGCATTTTACATAAATAATACTTCTCCAAATCCTATTACAAATCTATACGCCAGGAATAATATTGTTGAGAACGTTAATCCTTATGGATTTTTTACATTCGACGGAACCGGGACTTTTAATAATATATTTATACAAAATAATATTGCTTATAATAATACCCAGTCTAATAATGTCTATAATCATGGATCACCTGTAGTTACTAATCTTACGAATACCGGAGCAATCAAAAATAATCCATCACTTGATGGAGCTTTCCGTTTGCAAACTGGTTCACCGGCTATTGGCGCAGCGATGAATGTTGGATATGGATCTGACGTTGGCGCCTTTCCATATAATACGCCAAATAAACCTCCAACTGCAAATGCCGGCTCAGACAAAACAATAACATTGCCGACAAATTCAGTAACACTGTCAGGAAGCGGAAGTGATCCTGATGGAACAATTTCATCTTATCAATGGACAAAAATATCGGGCCCGTCAGGGTACAGCATTGCAAATCCGGGTTCGGCCAACACTTCCATTACAGGTCTTGTGCAGGGAGTCTATCAATTTCAATTGAAAGTTACTGACAACGGCGGTGCAACAGGAAATGATACCATTCAGGTGACGGTAAACGCAGCACCCAATCAACCTCCAGTGGCAAATGCCGGATCAGATCTAATAATAACTTTACCAACGAATTCCGCCACTCTTTCGGGAAGTGGAACTGATCCTGATGGAACTATATCATCATATAAATGGACTAAAGTATCAGGCCCCTCATCCTATACTATCGCGAGTGCAAATTCAGCTGCTACAAATATTACAAACCTGGCTCAGGGCGTGTACCAGTTTCAACTAACAGTTACTGACAATAGTGGAGCAACCGGAACGGATGTGGTTCTGGTAACTGTAAACGCAGCGGCAAATGTTGCACCCAATGCCAATGCCGGTACTGACCAGGTAATTACATTGCCCGTTAGTACGATAACACTTTCGGGGAGCGGCAGCGACGCAGACGGTACAGTTGTAAATTATGCATGGACTGAAATATCCGGCCCTTCAGGTTATAATATAGTAAATTCAACTTCACCTGTTACGGATGTTACCGGTTTAGTAAAGGGTGTATACCAGTTTCAATTAAAAGTAACAGATAATGATGGCGCCATTGGAACGGATATAATTCAAGTTACAGTGAACGCTGCTGTCAATATTCCTCCTGTAGCAAATGCAGGCTTAAATCAGGCAATAACTTTACCCGCTAATTCAATTACACTTTCGGGAAGTGGCAACGACGCAGATGGTACAATCGCGGGTTATGCATGGACGCAAATATCAGGGCCATCAGGCGACAATATTTCAAATTCAAATTCAGCCACTACAAATGTCACAAACCTGGTGCAGGGTGTATACCAGTTTCAATTGGTTGTTACAGATAACGATGGTGCCATTGGAACGGACATAATGCAGGTAGCAGTGGATGCTGCCCCTAATCAAGCTCCCATAGCCAATGCAGGATCAGATCAATCAATAACGTTACCAGTTAGTACAGTTACTTTGTCAGGTAGCGGCACGGATGTCGATGGGTCAGTTGTGAGCTATGCATGGACAACAATATCCGGACCCTCAGGGAGTAGTATTGTAAATGCAACTTCACCTAACACGGATGTTGCCGGTTTAAAACAGGGAGTTTATAAGTTCCAATTAACGGTTACCGATAATGATGGATCGACTGGGACTGATGTCGTTCAGATAACAGTAAATGCAGCGGCCAATATACCACCTATTGCGAACGCCGGATCAGATCAAGTGATTACCTTACCTGTCAATGCTATAACTCTTTCCGGTAGCGGCACCGATGCTGATGGTTCAATAGTAGGTTACACTTGGACCCAGATATCGGGTCCATCTGGTGACAATATAGTAAGTTCAAATTCGGCTGTTACAACCGTTGCATCTTTGATGCAGGGTGTATACCAGTTTCAACTTGAGGTTACAGATAATAACGGTGCAATTGCAACCGATATAATCCAGGTAACGGTGAATGCCGCTGCTAATATAGCGCCCATTGCGAATAGCGGATCAGACCAAACAATAACTTTACCCGTCAATTCAGTAACTCTTTCAGGAAGCGGCAGCGACGCGGACGGTACTGTTGTGAGTTATGCTTGGACTCAAATATCCGGACCATCCGGCGACCATATAGTAAATCCAAATTCGCCTAATACAGACGTCACCGGGCTGGTGCAAGGAGTCTACCAATTTCAACTTCAAGTTACCGATAATGACGGGGCAATAGGAACAGACATAATGCAATTAACGGTAAATACCGCCGCCAATATACCGCCAATTGCTGATGCAGGATCCGATCAATCAGTAGCATTACCTGTTAACACCGTTACCCTTTCAGGAAGCGGTAGCGATGCTGATGGAACAGTTGCAGGCTATGCGTGGACGAAAATATCCGGGCCATCAAGTTATAACATTGTGAATGCAAATTCTTCAGGCACTGATATTACTGGACTTGTTCAAGGCACTTACCAGTTTCAGTTGAAAGTTACTGACAATAATGGAGCAACAGGAACAGATATCGTTAGAATTATAGTAAATGCTGCTGCGAATATTGCTCCAGTGGTGGACGCCGGACCAGATCAAACGATCACATTGCCGGTTAACACAGTGACCCTTTCCGGAAGTGGAAGCGATGCAGATGGAACAATTACTGGATATGTTTGGACAAAAATATCCGGACCATCAGTGTATAACATTGTAAATTCAAATACAGCTAATACATCCGTTACAGGACTTGTGCAAGGCACCTACCAGTTTCAGTTAAAGGTTACCGACAACAGCGGTGCGACTGCAACTGATATAATCCAGATTACAGTAAATGCAGCAAATAACATAACTCCGGTAGCCAACGCAGGATCAGATCAAACAATTACTTTACCCAATAACATCATAACACTTGCAGGTAGTGGCAGCGATGCAGACGGAACAATTGCAAGTTATGTATGGACACAAATATCAGGCCCCGCAAGTTATAATATCGTAAACCCAAATTCACCATATACGGATGTATCCGGACTTGCAGAAGGTGTGTACCAGTTTGAATTACAGGTAACAGACAATAGTGGAGCAACAGGAACAGATATAATGCAGGTTACCGTGAACTCAGCTGCTAACATTCCACCTGTAGCCGACGCAGGAACCGACCAAACAGTTACTCTCCCGATAAACACTGTTACACTTTCCGGAAACGGCAGCGATGCAGATGGAGCAATTGTGGATTTTCATTGGACAAAAATCTCCGGGCCTTTAAATTATAATATTATTGATGCCAATTCTCTAGGTACAGACATTACCGGCCTTGTTGAGGGAATTTATGAATTTCAATTAGAGGTCACCGATGATAATGGCGCAACGGCAGTTGATACAATACAGGTTACTGTAAATGCGGCGACTAATATACCGCCAGTTGCCAATGCAGGATCAGATCAAACAATAACATTGCCAGTTAGCACGGTGCTACTTTCCGGAAGCGGTAGTGATGCAGATGGAACAATTGTGAGTTATCAATGGACACAACTATCCGGACCTTCGGGTTATAGCATTGTAAATGCAGCATCGGCATCTACAAATGTGACCGGGCTGGTTCAGGGTGTTTACCAGTTTGAACTACAAGTTACTGACGATAAGGGAGCAGCAGCAGCAGATACAATTGAAGTTATAGTGAATATCGCAGGTAATATTTCTCCAACAGCAAATGCTGGTAGCAACAAAACAATAACATTACCGGTAAATTCTGTCACATTATCAGGAAGTGGCAATGATGCGGACGGAACGATTGTGGGTTATTCATGGACACAAATATCCGGCCCCGCAAGTTACAATATTGTAAGTGCAACATCAGCATCCACAAATATCACAGGATTGGTTCAGGGAGTGTATCAATTACAATTACAAGTAACGGATAATAATGGAGCAACCGGTACCGATGTCGTTCGCGTGACTGTGAATGCTGCACCAAATCAGCCGCCCGTTGCAAACGCAGGGTCAGATCTTACTATAACATTACCAATAAACTCAGTGACATTGTCAGGAAGCGGCAGTGATGCTGATGGAACTGTTGTAAGTTATAGATGGACAAAAATATCCGGTCCTTCAAGTTTCAACTTTGTGAATTCGAATTCTGCGACCACGGACGTAAATAATCTCGTGAAAGGAGTTTATAAATTTCAATTGAGAGTTACAGATAACAACGGTGCAACCGGAACCGACATAATACAAATAACCGTAAATACTGCTACTAACCAGCCACCTGTAGCCAATGCAGGACCGGATCAATCGATTACATTGCCGGCTAATGCGATAACCCTTTCAGGCAGTGGCACTGATGCGGATGGTACGGTTGTAAGTTATTCATGGGCGAAAATATCCGGTCCGTCAGGTTACAATATTGTAAACGCAAATTCGGCTGGCACAAATGTTACAGGGCTGGTTCAGGGAGTATACCAGTTTCAATTAAAAGTTACGGATAACAAGGGTGCTATAGGAACTGATATAATACAGGTCACTGTGAACCCTGCGCCTAATCAACCGCCGGTGGCAGATGCAGGATTGGATCAGACAATAACGTTGCCTCTAAATTCTGTAACTATTTCCGGAAGTGGTAACGATGTGGATGGAACGGTAGTAGGCTATCAATGGACGGAAATATCAGGACCATCAACTTATTCTATTGTAAATCCAACGTCAGGAGTCACAGATATCAACAACCTTACTCAGGGAACATACCAGTTTCAATTAACTGTGACGGATAATAGTGGAGCTATCGGGACAGATATAATGCAGGTGATAGTAAATGCAGCGCCCAATCTGCCACCAGTGGCAGACGCAGGTACAGATTGGATGATAACGTTACCGGTAAATTCCCTAACAGTTTCGGGTGGCGGTAGTGATGCAGATGGAGCGGTTGTTGGTTATCAATGGACAAAAATATCCGGACCGACAACTTACACTATCGTAAACCCAACATCAGCAGTTACAGATATTAAGAACCTGGTGCAGGGGGTATACCAGTTTCAATTGGAAGTAACGGATAACAATGGTGCGACAAGCACGGACCTAATGCAGGTTACCGTAAACCCGGCTCCGAATAATCCACCAGTGGCAGACGCAGGGGGCGATAAAACTATCACCTTGCCAACAAATTCGTTGACAATTTCAGGCAGTGGAAATGATGTGGATGGAATCGTTGTGGGTTATCAATGGACAAAAATATCCGGTCCTTCAGCTTATACTATTGTAAGCCCGGCAGCACCTATTACTGATATTAACGGCCTTGCTCAGGGAACGTACCAGTTTCAGCTGAAAGTTACTGACAATAATGGAGCAACAGGTATTGATGTAATGCAGGTAACAGTAAATGCAGCACCAAATCAGTCACCGGTCGCCAATGCTGGCATAGACAAAGTGATTACATTGCCAACAAAAACAGCGACGGTAACAGGAAGTGGCAGTGATCCGGATGGAACCATTGTAGGGTATCAATGGACAAAAATATCCGGCCCCTCAACTTACACCATTGTAAGCCCTGCGTCAGCCTCCACCACTATTAATAACCTTGTTCAGGGGGTGTACCAGTTTCAATTAAAAGTTACAGACAATAAGGGAGCAACAAGCACCGATGTTATGCAGTTGACCGTAAATTCAGCGCCAAATCAACCTCCTGTTGCCCATGCAGGTACAAACAAAACAATAACGTTACCAACGAATTCTACAACAGTTTCGGGAAGTGGCAGTGATCCTGACGGAACGGTGGTAGGGTATCAATGGACTAAGATATCCGGGCCGTCAAGTTATACCATTGCAAATCCGTCAACAGCCGCTACAAATATTGACAATCTTGTTCAGGGCGTGTACCAGTTTCAATTAACCGTAACGGATAACAATGGAGCGATAGCCACAGATGTAATGCGGGTGACGGTAAATGCAGCTCCTAATCAGCCACCGGTGGCAAACGCTGGTTCAGATTGGACGATTACATTGCCAACGAATTCTTTAACAGTTTCGGGAAGCGGCAGTGATGCAGATGGAACTATTGTAGGATATCAATGGACAAAAATATCCGGCCCTTCAAGTTATACTATTGTAAGCCCAACATCAGCAGCCTCGGGTATTAGTAATCTTGTTCAGGGTGTGTACCAGTTTCAATTAAAAGTTACGGATAATAGTGGTGCAACAAGCACAGACATAATGCAGGTGACAGTAAATACACCACCCAATCAACCACCGACAGCAGACGCAGGTTCTGACAGGACCATAACCTTACCAACAAATTCTCTGACGATTTCAGGGAGTGGAACTGACGTAGACGGAACGATTGTAAGTTATGCGTGGACGAGGATATCTGGTCCTTCAGCTTATAATATTGTAAGTCCCACATCAGCCACGACTGATATCACGGGCCTTGTCCAGGGAGTATACCAGTTCCAGTTAACCGTAAAGGATAATAGCGGAGCCATAGCAACCGATATAATGCAGGTAACTGTAAATGCTGCATCTAATCAGGCCCCGGTGGCAAATGCCGGATCAGATAGGACGATAACATTACCAACGGATTCATTAACGATCATGGGAAGCGGCAGTGACGCAGACGGAACAGTTGTAGGTTATCAGTGGACAAAAATCTCCGGCCCCACATCTTATAATATCGTAAGCCCTACTTCGGCGACAACAGTCTTTAACGGTCTTGTTCAGGGAGTGTATCAATTTGAGTTAAGAGTTACGGACAATAATGGAGCCAGGGGCAGGGATACTGTTGAAATTAGGGTTAACGCTTCGGCGAACATAGCACCTGTTGCAAACGCAGGTTCTGATCAGACTATAGCCCTACCGACAAACAGTGTAGCACTATCGGGAAGTGGTTCTGACATGGATGGAATAATAACAGGATATTCGTGGAAACAGATATCCGGCCCGTCTGCCAGTGTGATTGCATCTCCCAATGACACAACTACATTATCAAACGGCCTTATTGGTGGTACCTATCAATTCGAACTAACTGTAACGGATAACCTGGGGGCAGTCGGAAAGGATACTGTATCGATAGTTGTTGCCGAACCAAGGCTTAATCTTAGTACGCAAAGTAACCAGGTAAAAGTTTATCCAAATCCGGTGGTTGATGTAGCTACAGTGGAGATAATTACTTCCCAGATATATTCTAAACTAATGCTCGTTGTTACAGATTTATATGGTCATGCCGTTTATAAAAAGGAGATAAAACCAACGCAAACTGATATCACGGAGACTATAAATATGAGCACTCTCAAGAAAGGGCTTTATACGGTAACAGTTTATTATGATAATAAAGTAAAACAAAGCATTAAAGTCATAAGGCTTTAGATTTTCTATCAGCCTTTGTAAAAGGCAGGCTCTCGGTAACAGGTATTTAATGTTTAGTTATATTAGAATAACAGTGGTTATTATACAGTTGTGATTATTTAAATTGAGTTAGCTTACAATTCAAATTAATATTGCAACGAACGTAATTTATGAGACCGCTGTTATTTCTCCTATTTGCTGTAAACAGTTTTGTTGCATGTGCAACTAATTACTATTTTTCTCAAATTGGTAATGACGGCAATACCGGCACCTCGATAAATGCCGCATGGCAAACAATTAGCCGGTTTAATTCCACCTTCAAAGCATTCAAACCCGGGGATTCAATTCTATTCCATAGAGGTGATGTGTTTTATGGAAGCATGATTATTTCCAGATCAGGCACTTTTAATGCGCCTATTACTATAGGCGCTTATGGAAAGGGTGCTAAGCCGGTTATTACCGGCTTTAAAACTGTAACCGCCTGGGGAAATCTTGGTTCCAATATCTGGGAAAGTACAAGTACAGTGTCTAAATTGGCCACTTGCAATATGATGTCGATTAATGGTATCAACACTGCAATGGGCCGATTTCCGAATTACCCCAATTACTTTAATTGGGTAAGCCATTCCAATGATACGCTTATAACAACAACAAATCTAACAGGAACGACGGATTGGACAGGAGCAACAATTACAATTTTTGCAACAACTTATAGGCCTCAAAACCGAAAAATTACATTTGATTCGGACAATAAAATTATTCATTTCACAAAAGGTTCTAATCTTTGGCAAAATGCACCGGGATACTTTTTCCAACAGTTTTTTATAGAGAATGATGTAAGAACACTTGATAAATTGAATGAATGGTACTATAATCCCACTACAAGAAAGCTTGACATTTATAGCTTCGCTGCGCCAACCGGCGTAATGGTGGCAACTGTTGATACCTTAATCTGGACAAACAATAAAAGCTTTATAACCATAAGAGATTTGGAATTGACAGGAGCAAATGAGGATGCTATTTCAATAGCGGCGAGTAATGACATCAAAATCGTCAACTGCCACATAGGCTATATTGGCGGGACGGCGATATATGGAAATACTTACGGAACCTATCGGAAAGGGATTAGGATTGATTCCAATACAATTGAGCAAGTTAATAATTGTGGAATTGATTTAAAGTACTGGTATGTTGGAGACACCATAAGGGGTAACACAATTAGAAATATTAATATGCTGATCGGGATGCAAAACGTTGAGCACACAATCGGTGGCGGAGTTGTTGGAATAGGCAGCGAGAGTGACCGTGCTGTTATTTCTTACAATCATATTGATAGCGTCGGAATTTCAGGCATTAGTTATAAAGGAAGCAATGTTAGCGTAGATCACAATTTTGTTACAAATACGTGCCTCGGCAATGGAATAAGAGATCTTGGGGCCATATATACGTGGAACGGACTATATAAAACATCAGGAGGAACAAAAGTTTTTAATAACATTATTTTGAACACCGGCCCATATAGTGAAGGTATATATTGCGACGAAGGCTCAACTGGAATCGAGATTTATAATAATACTTGTTACAATGTTTTGAGAGGAATTTATCTGAGCGATGTAAGCAATATTTATGTTCATGATAATACTACTTTCAACACCGGTGCTGCAGGAGTAGGTGCAGGTCTTTTCATGAACAACAATCCAGGAGCGCCCAAGTTACGATACATTACTTTGAAGAATAATAAATTTATTGCAAAGAAACCGATAGATAGATCGTTGTGGGTCATAACTACCGATTCACCATCAATGCCAAAGCCTTTTATTTCGGACAGCAATTACTTTGCAAAGCCGCTGGGTTTTGATGTTGTGAATAATATTCAGACATTGATGACAGGGGCACATTATGTTCAGAGAACTCTTTCAGACTGGCAGGTACTGAACGGGCAAGATGCACATTCCCGAGGCTCGCCTAAACAGGTAACAAATATGAGCGATTTTAACTTTCAGTACAATGCCACAAGCTTGCCTGTCACGATTTCGTTACCACATAGATACATCGATATAACTGGTGCTGTTTACGATGGTAGCGTGACATTGCTTCCGTATAGTTCGTGGGTTGGAATCAGGGATACTAATAAATAGGACGCTGCAAATAAAAAAGTTGGTGTTTTTCCTGATCGAATTCCGGGTAGTTTGAAAGCGCAAACTCTGTATTGTCATTTATAATTTAAGAGCTTAAGAATCTTCTCTTTCCTTTCAGCTGGGTTACTCCTGGTTTTTATGTAAACTGCCTCTTTCAATATTTTTAGCTCATATTCTTCAACACTTTTGATATATTTGGCAGGAACGCCTCCTACTATCACATTATTAGGAACGTCTTTTGTTACAAGACTTGATGCTCCAATTATAACGTTGTTTCCGACAGTTACCCCAGGCATAAAAGTTGCATTACTACCTATAAAAACGTTATTGCCGATTTTAATGGGCTTTATCACATCTATCCCCGGATATTTTTTTCTTAAGATACCTACACCTCCGTCGTGATTGTGAAAAATTACTCCGGTAGTAATTGTTACATCATCGCCGATTTCAATCAAATAGGGCTCACTACCAAACGAAGGATCCCCAGTGATCCTAACATTGGTACCAAAAGTTACGCCAAGATATTTTGAATATATTGCTGCCTTAGAATATTCATTGGCAAAGAACAATCTTCCTTTAAAAATTAAGTTTCTGAGTAATCCGTTCATGATGAGGATACTTATTTTTTAATTTTCAGAATTGGTGACTAAGATCAAAATACATTTTTAAGATATCTTCAATTTACCACTAATAAAATGTAAACATGCCTGAGTCTATAAATTATTGAAAAATGTTTTTAATTTTTCTGTGTTCGATTCGTAGTGAAAATTACGATAACCCACTTCATAACCCTTTTTCCCGATATCATCAAAACTCATATTTTTCTGTATCATTTCCCTCAACACTCCCACATACATATCAACATCATATTCATCGGCCAACAGAGCCGATTCTTTGTCTATAAAATAGTGCTTGAGTTCTCCGATCTTTGATGAAATGAGTGGCCTTGAGGAAGCAGTATATTCACTTACTTTATGTGGAAACCTTGCAATGTCCTGAATTGTATTTCGTAAAGGAATTAAAAGAAGATCAGCTGACTTATAAAATGGTATAATATCATTATACGGTAAATTTTTGAAAAGAATGATATCCCCCTTGTATTTACTTTCTCTAAATAGTTTTTCTACTGAATCAAAATTTTGAGAATTATATCCCCCGATAATACACATTAATTTTCCGCCATAAAGATTTTGTTCTTTTGCCTTTTCAAAAAAAGAAAATACAAAATGAATTATAGGCAAATAGTCAATTGTTCCGCAATAAAGAAAGTAGTTATAATCCACTTTTGCCGCCCCAATAGTCTCAAAATCCTTAAAATCACAAATGGCTGGAATTTTGACCATAGGTAAACTATTATTCTTTTTGCGGATTATGTCTTTTAAAAATTCGCTAATAACTATTACCCCATCACAAAATTTATGACAATAGTTATCAAAAAAATTATCATTTAATTTTGTAAAAAAAGAATTCCGGTTCGGAATGGAGGAGCGATACTCCACGAACTGAATAATGAGGTTAAAGCCAAAAAGTCTAGAAAGAATCCTATAATAAATTAACTCAGAAAAATATTGACTATACAGAATGGCAGAGTTAATTTTTTTGCGGCGACGGTATAAAAGTATAAACTCTCCGAAATAACCTTGAAATTTGTTGAGATTTCTTTTAATAAAAGAATCCGGCCTTGTTAAAGACGGAGACGTGCATACAAAGATTAAACCATCAAAACAGTTTACTTTTTTATTGTACGCTACCTTTTGCTGGTTACTTTGTTTATTTATTATTAGTGGCGTAAAGCCTGCTTTCTTCACAGTTCTGAAGGTAAAACGCATTCTTTGTATTGTTGCATTGCCTGTTGGAAAACCTGAAATTCCGAGGTGAACTATATACATTAATAATAAAAGTTAGATTGAAAAAAAATAGATAATTGCTATATCGATCACTTTATCTCTTCAACCATGCCTGATAAATTTCTTCGAAAGTTTCTTGTAATGATTTCGTGATATTCCAATCAGGATAATGCTCCCTCATTTTGCGTAAATCACTATAGTAACAAATATGATCGCCAATGCGATTTG
Organism: uncultured Chitinophagaceae bacterium; assembly: GCA_963819925.1. Taxonomy (GTDB): domain Bacteria; phylum Bacteroidota; class Bacteroidia; order Chitinophagales; family Chitinophagaceae; genus Ginsengibacter. The sequence continues at coordinate 150,887 of CAWFYG010000005.1, forward strand.
TTTCACTATACTTATATTTCATGGGCTTCCCGCTAATTCCTGCAATTATTTCAAACGCTTCTAAGATAGAGCAGGAGTTGTCTTTTCCACCACCGATGTTGTACACCTCCGCTATTCTGGGTTCTTTTATAAATTCCTCTATAAAACGGGCAACATCGTAAGAATGTATGTTATCTCTAACCTGCTTTCCTTTATATCCAAAAACGGTATACTCTTTTTCTTCCAAATTGCATTTTACCAGGTAGCTCAAGAAGCCATGCAATTCCACACCGGTATGATTTGGCCCGGTAAGGCAGCCTCCTCTTAAACAAGCTGAAGGAATCCCGAAATAGCGACCATACTCCTGCACCGAAATATCTCCGGATACCTTGGAAGCTCCGAATAAAGAATGTTTGCACTGGTCTATTCTAAATGATTCGGGGATACCATGTTCATAATTTTTATCCGCATAATCCCAGCGCTTTTCAAGTTCTGTCATAGGAATTTCGTTTGGCGCATCACCATATACTTTGTTGGTGCTCATGTGCACAAAAGGAATTTCTGTTGAATATCTCCTGGTGGCCTCCAGCAAATTGAAAGTGCCAACAGCATTTGTATCAAAATCTTCGAAAGGTATGGCAGCAGCTTTATCATGGCTTGGTTGAGCAGCCGTATGCACTATTGCATCGGGTTGTACAGCGGGGATTAATTTAAGTACAGCCTCTCTGTCGCGAATATCCAGTTCGTGATGATTAAAGTTTTTGATTGTTTTTGATAATCGTCCCTGGTTCCAGCGGGTATCTCCGCTTGGGCCAAAAAATATAGCCCTTTGGTTGTTATCTACACCATGTATTTCCCATCCTTGCTGTGCGAAATGAATGCACACTTCTGAGCCAATTAAGCCTGATGAACCTGTCACTAATAATTTTTTCATGAATTTATGATTGCTATGTTAATGATTCTATACAAAAAATTTTAAATAATGAATGTGCAAAATGTTCGAAATCTGAAAATGTTATGTCGATACGCTATTCTTTTTTTATTTCTAATCTTCTGACACGTAAAGTATACTTTTCTGACTGTCCCGAAAAGGAAGTATCCAACGTAATGTTGTAATTTGATCTTAAACATTCGTCAAGTATTTTTTGATCCATGTTGATTGGATCTCTAAACCCTTCAATACAACCCGTCATCAGCAAATATGATTTTGTAGGAGAATAAATTTTTTTAATTGCCTGTTTTAATCCGATGGTGTCAACTATATTTTCCTCATAATACTTTTCATCATATTTGTACTCTGGCAAAGAAATGAGGGAGTTCGAACCTTTGTAATAATAAGAAAAAGCCGGCAATAGTATTTTAGTATATACCAAAATAGGTTCCTGTGGTGATTCAACTTTACGAATAAATTTTGCTGCTATTCCATAATCATATCTTTTTATAGGGGTTTGGTATATGAGAAAAAAGAGGGAAATGTAATACAACGCTATACCAATAAAAATTATATTTCTTGGTATTAAATCATAAACTTTAAAAAACATAAAGACCAACATAAACATTGGCAGCGCCAGCGCCATATACCTGACTTGAAAGCCCAGACTTAACGCAGGAACAAGAGTAAGATATAGCAAAATGGTAACTGCCGCAGTGATGAGAATTATGTTAATATTCCTGAAATAATTCCCTGGTAATAATCTTCTCTTTTTATGAAGTTTATAGTATGCATATAAGGAAATTAGTACTATGATTACCCGGGTTCCCCTGCTTACCCAGATATTAAATGGAATCATTTCCAAACCCAGGACTAAAGCTTGTGGAGCATGTGAAACTGTGTCTATACTATCATATACCGTATTTTGGATTTGCCCCATTTTTACCTCGTTTAGCAGGAAAAACAAATTGGGCACAAAAAGTATCACTACTGGAACCAGGTAAAGGCAAAATTTGAAAAAAACATTCCATCCCTCAAATACCCACATTGAAAATGTGAGGGCAATGATTTCGAATACAAAGAAATATTGCGTGTATACTCCTATCAGTGAAAACACCAAAAACAGATATAGATCTTTGTTTTTATTTTCAATATCGAAGCGAAAAAAATAGTAAATGATAGTTATAGAAAGGAAAATTACAAATGAATACAAACGAATCTCCAGGCCTGCCCAAACCGTAAATGGATTTAATAAAAATATAATTACCAACCACCTGGCAGATTCAGTTCCCGATATTAAACGAACAAGCTTATAGAAATAGATTGCGCTAAGCCCTATAAAAACTACTGACAACAATCTCGCAAAGAAAATTCCTGAATTAATGTGTCTCCACATTGCCAGAAGCAAGAAGTAAAAAGGCGGTTGGCCTTCAAAATTATATGATTGTGAAATTACCTTACTTAGGCTGGTAGATGAAGTATTTAGTGAGTAAGACTCGTCTTCCCATATGTTTAGTTTTAGTGATAAAACAATCAAAAGAACACCATAAATAACTATAAATCCAAAAAAAAGTACATATCTCCAATCTATCTTCTTCTTCATACTAAAGAAACTTTTCAATATAAATTTTATTTTATCCGGATAATTATTTTTTTATCTTTAAGTGAATGAAAAGGTATTTCAATTAGAGGTTCATTCGTTGTTGTTTTGTTTTTTTAAAGAAGTTCCCAAATGAAAAAGCTCCTCAAAATATCGCTTACTTTGAAGCGATAGGAAACCAAGGCCCAAAAATTGAATCGCCGCTAAGAAAGTTGTTCCGCCAACCAAAAAAGATTGAGGATTTTTTCTAAACTGTAAAGCCAGGCTTTTTGAAAAGGAATTTTCAAGGCCGTTCGAATGCGATAAACTTGCTAAAGTATCGAATAATAGCCAGATCAACTCATACATCGAAAGTATCATCAGAAAGGTTCCAACCGCTAAAAAAAAGACATAAGGACGAAAAATAAATGCTGACATTATCCCCGAAAAAAAACCTCTTATGACCCGGATACTTGACGTCCTTTTGCCGGCGTATTTATTTTGTTCGGTCCAGTCAAGATTGGCGGGGATTTCAACAATTCTCGCTCTTAATATCATGCCCTTATATAAAATTTCAGGATTTACTTCGTAGTCTTTTGTTTTAAGATTAAGATTTTGAATGAATGTTCTTCTATAAGCTCTTACCATGCCGGTGTAGGTGTGATATTTGTCCTGTGCTGCCAGCCTCATGAACTTGTTTACCCAAAAGCTCATGATCTTTCTTAAAAACGGAACAGCAATTACCCGACCTCCTTTCATATATGGAGAAGCTATTACAATGTCTGAATATGTTTCAATTAGTTTATCTGTCATGTTTTCAACATACTCAATAGCATAGCTCAGATCAATATCAAGCACAACGAAAATGTCTCCCCGTGAGTGACGAAACGCTGTTTGTAATGCTCGTCCAAGATTAAGATTTACCGGGTGGTGAATTACCCTGATATTATTGTTGTTTTTTGCCAATTGGTCAGCAATATGCCCCGTTTCATCTTTACTCCCGTCATCTATGATCAAAATTTCCCAGGTATATTTATCTTTTTTGCTCTCCAGGAAGCTGACAATTCTTTTTATGTTATTTTCAAGAATAGCCTCTTCGTTATAACAAGGGGCAACTACACTTATGAATGGTTTATTATTGTCAGCCATTAAGTACTTTTTTTAAATTACCAATAGAAAACTCTAAATGTCTAAATGCGCAAATATTTATTTATCAATTTACCCGTTTCGTACTTGTGTTTTGCAAAACAATGAACTTGCACTGCAACCTTCATAATAAAAGGAGTTTAAGAAAAGCAATAACGTATAGATCACTACATATTATTTTAATTCTGATGATTACATCAATTTAAAAATTATTATAACGGATCGGATGGGGGGTATATTTTATAAACTACAATTTAAATAAAATGCAACCGTTATATTCAAAAATGGGTTTAAAATTTTTTTTCAGTTCATCATCAAGTCCGGGCACGCTCTTTATCTTGTCTTCTTCTGCAACAAAATAAGCGGCACCATTTTCCTTGAAGGATAATATATTTTGCACAGACAAATCTTCTATCTTAATACTAAATCCCTTGCGGTCCAGCCAATAAAAAAAATAACCAATTTCGTATGCCAAAGAATTTCCAAATTCATCCCGGCCTTGCCCTCCATTGGTCAAAATAAGAGAATCTTTTGGAATAATTTGCTTTAATCTTTCTTTGCAGGAATAAAATTTTGATGTTTTATAAAGTGACGGTTTTGTTGTTGTAAGATATATAAAAGTGAATAAAAAGAAAAAAGAAATTGATAATAAGAAAAGGGAACCAATTATTCTCTTCCTCATGAAAGTGTCCCTGCTTGAGCCTGTTGTTTTCGATAGATTCACCTTTTGGAAGTAATTATTATACAATTCAACCACAGAAATTCCTAGCAAAATAGAAGCCGAAGGAATTGAAAAAATATGATAGTACCATGCCCAGTTTTCTGCTGCGCTCCTGGATATTATTATATAAAACAGTGAAGCTGCAGCAAACCACCAAAATGCCGAAAGGAAGCCTTCTTTTTTTATCACTTTTGTATAAATAAGGGCAAGCAAAATTATAAATGGTCCGGCCAATGTCCATACGTTAGAAACTTCATTTTTAATAAGCCCGGTAATAAGCTTTCGGCTTGTAAAAAAATCCCAACCAATAAACGAATATTGATTTGAAATACCCAAAGAATTCCCATATAAAACATAAAACCTGTGCCCATACCAATACCAAAGCGCCGCCGGAATAATACTCAGTGCTCCCAGAATTATTACTTTCGGTTTAAGGAGAAATTTCCACCCTTTATTATTAATAATTAAGACGAGAAAAAAGAAACCAATATTTGCAGATGTTATTTTACAAAGCAGAGCTAAGGCTGTAAAAATAATGGTGAGCCAATAGAATTTTTTTGAGTCGCCGTCGAGCCAACGTATAAAAGTGTATGCTGAACACACATAGAAAAAGAACATTAAGGTTTCCGGTTGAATCGCAACCGACATTACCATTAATATAGGACTGACCGAAAAAAATAATGAAGAAACTATTGCTGCTCTTGAATCGAGCAAATATTCGCTAAGGCGGAAAAAAACAAGCATAGTAGCAAGTGAAAACAGAAAAGAGATTACCCTTCCGGTAGGTTCCCAAAATCCGAAAATTTTGTAGGAGGTTGCAATAAGATAGGAATAAAGTTGAAATTCTGATTCTACATAACCAGGACCACTACCTCCATATGCAATCTGTGGATGAAAAATATCAGTGCCGTTTTGATAAAAGTTTTTTGCCATGGTTGCCACATCGGCTTCCCTCCATGAGTCGGTGTCAATGGGTTGAAAAATATGTGTACTTCTTACAATAAAGCCAATGAGAAAGATTACTATCCAAACTAATCTTTTCTTGTTCATTTCGCAGGATTTAAGTCAGTTATTCTTATTGATTAAGGACAATTAGGTACGAAAAATATCGGTAACTCAATAATAATTCTATAAATGAAATTGTCTAAAAAGTATTAGCAAAGAATAATGGACAAGCAAAAAATAAAAATTAAAGACTTAATAAGGCCTTTAGTTTTTTTCAGCAACTTTGGATGATCTACAACGCCACAAATAAAAGCAAACCACAAAGAAGAAATATGACGTAACTCGTTATATCTTTTAATGTAAAAACAATGGGATCATCAGTCATTTTGCCGTGTGAGGTAATCAGCCACATGCGGTTAATCCAAAATAGCAATAAGAAACTTATGGACCATAACATTAGTGGTTTAGAATATAACCTGATTACGTCGGGGCTGTTTATATATAGCGCAAATACTATTATTGCCAAAAAGCCGCTCACAATCCCCATTATCCGCACAAGATATACATCTTCGGATGCATATCCCCTGTTTTGTTTTTTTAGAGCTGTCGAATCTTTAATAGTAATAAGTTCGGAATATCTTTTTAAGAAAGCAAGGCTTAAAAATATAAATGTAGAGAATGCAATTAACCAAAACGATATGGGTACGTCTATTACTTCGCCACCTGCAAAAACTCTTAGCGAATATAGCATTGCCAGAACGAATACGTCGTATAATGCCAATTTTTTTAAGTATACAGAATAAGCGAGCGAGATTGTAAAATAAAAAAGTAGTGTATAAAAGAAGGCTGCGTTAAATTTAGACGCAAGAAATAATCCTGAAGCTAAAAAAACGACCGCCAAAACAGAAGCATTTAAAATGGATATTTTGCCTGAAGCGACCGGCCTGTAACGTTTTTGTGGGTGATTTCTATCGGAACTCATATCCAATACATCGTTAATTAAATAACCGGAAGATGCTACCAGGCTAAATACCCAGAAAGCACCCCACGTTGACTCAAATAGATCTATTGAGCGAAACGAGTGAGAGGTAATTAAGGGAACAAAAAGCAATAAATTTTTTATCCATTGGTATACCCTTATCGCTTGTAAATAATCAACAAAGTTAGCTTTTGACGATTTCCATGTAAATTTTACATTGGCAATTCGTTTTGATTTTTTTTCGATCGAACCTGATGGGTTAACCAGGTATGAATTGCGGGCATTTTCAAATATCACGCTGTCTGCATTGCTATTACCTATATAATCAAATTTACCCTTTCCAAAACGATCCGTAAGAACTTTTAATTTATTACTCCCTTTTAAATTTATATTGTTTTGGGTACCGTAAACTTCAGTAAATATGGGGTGGATTTTTGAAATTCCAATCGCAGCCGATACAGGTGAAGCAGAAGCAAGGATTATTTTTCTTCCGCTTGCGAATTCCTTTTCAATAAAATTTATTAAGTCCTCGTTATACGGAAGATGAAGATAATCCAGGTTAATAAGTCCGAAGATTCTATTTTTAAAATATGCTTTGCCTTTAAAAGCCCATAGCAAACATTTTAAAATGTAAAAGGGATTTTTCTTAATTAATAATATTACAGCCTCGTATAAAAGGTCAGTATTTATTAAAGTACCGTCAATATCAACAACCAGGGGAATTTCACTTTCCGTGGATTGTTTATTGACTACAATTGCATTACCAGCTTCAACCATTTTGGACATTTAAAATAATTTTACCCTGTAAAGAATAAGGTTCCAGAGAATAATAAAGAATACCGTTTAAAATGGGGGGTAACACTTAATCTGTGAAATTTTACCTACTTAATTAAATTTGCAAAGTTAAAAAAGCGGGAATTTTTCAAGGTGATCGATTGTTTTATCAAAGGATGATATGATAACTTTAAACAGTGCCGTACGGAAGGACTAAAGTAAGAAAAAAAATCACATTATCAAATTAACTTTTAGTAACATTAAAATTTAAATACCCTGGTTGCATAAGATAGTTCTACAACAAATTATTTTTGCTTATATAATTTGATAAATAAGCAGCGATCGCTCTATGCCCTTCTTTATTCCAATGCCACGATTCTCTGAAATAAACGGGTTGATCAGGGTAATTTTTTAAGTAGGGCGTTGTGTTTATATAATAGATATTTTTTTTTACACATAAATCGCAGGTAACTTTTTGCGGTTGTTTAAAATTAAAAACTGAAGTATCGTTGAGATTTTCGAAATAAGGATAATAGGATATGTCCTTTGGTTTGGAAACTTCAATTTGGCCTGGAACATACATTACAATGTATTTGGCATTATTGATAGTACACAAATAATGCATCCTATCGAAGTAGCTACTTATTTTATTTATTACAGTATCATCGTAATAATGAGCATCTTTTTCATAAAAAAAAAGCAAAGATTTATTATAGCGATAAGATTTATTGACGACGCCAAATTTTGCCTGGGCGAATCTATTTAGCTGAAGGGGTGTTTGATCGTCTCCAAAATAATTCTGCAAAAAAGAGCTATCCAAAAAAAATCCAATATCAGCTCGCCGTGCTGTTTTCAAAATATTAATATCTTCAAACTCATTCACAAAAAATTGGTTAATTACAATATCCGGCCTTATAAGGTTGATATATTTTTTCAATTGAGCATATTCTTCGTTTGGTCCATAACCGGTAACCCCGGCATTAATTATGTTGATTTTGTAATCCGGATAGTGCTGTCGGAGTTGTTGTTCTAACAGGTAAGAATAGGAGTTTGTATAGTCGAGACCTTCAGGCATAGAAAAAGCATCGCCGAGAACCAACACTCTTTTTTCGTTTTTAGCTTTATTTGCCAGATTTATTTCTTCAGACGAAAAGCCATACGAATTCGTTTTCACAAAGTAATTATAGTTATTGTATCTTAAATGCGTTGTTTTATTTGGAATTAAAGAATAAACAGTTTGTGAGTCCACCTGTAAAACAGGAAACTCTCCCCATTTTATTACTTCAACAGGCCTGGTTTGCTTTAAATAACTTTCTGAGAAAAAGACACATCCAACTAACAAGCCAATTGTGACAGCAACTGAAAGATTATGTGCAAGTTTAAAAGTTATCAATGAAAGAATAAACGCCAACGTCACGAGGCACCAATATGTAGAAAGCCAATTTGGAGTAATTAAAAACAATGCGGAAGACACTATAATGATAACATCAAAAAATCTTGAAATAAAAAAGCGTGTTTCAAATTGCTTGCTTAATCTTAAAAACCCTACTGCTGCAATCAAAAGGAATAGCAATATTTTCAAGGGATTTACGAGCCCCGAAAAGCCCAACATAAATATGAAACTTGTAATAATAGCGGCAGTCAGCACTGAAAAAATAAAAACGCGGTAGATGCTTGTATTTATAATGTAATTAATCCTTTGCGTGTTAGCATTTACAGATTTTATGACATGTAAAACCAATTTTTCAATTAAGTTACCCGCGATAAATGATAAGACTATTATAGCAACCAACACCATTACCTTGGGTATGCCGCCGTACAACGGGCTAACATAAATCATAAATGGCTGGTGCAGGAGGAATACACTAAACGAATTTTTTCCGATCCAAAGCACAGAATTTTTAACTGCATTTTGTTTTTCAAAAAATAATTTGAAGACAGAATAAAATAATCCTGAAAGCCCGATGGTAATAAAAATATTGGAAAAAATGCTGCCTACATAACTCCAACTCAACATGAATCCTATTGCATATATCAAAAATGAAATTAGAAGAACACTGAATTTATTTTTTAGAAACGCGGATAATGAAAGATTGTTATTGAAGAACAGGTAGCCCAGGTACATTCCAAAACTAAATTCAAATAACCGGGTTCCGGCAAAAATGCCGGTCATCCAGGCATATAAATTTTTTGAATGAACTAAATCTAAAATGCCATAAGACCTGGACAATATAGTTACTAAAAAAGTTATCAGAAGAAAGCGTGTAATTCCTTTATTTTTCAGGAGAACCAACAAAAAGGGAAAGAGGAAGTACATTTGGACAATAGTCCAGATAAACCACCAGGAAGGATTGATGAAGAAAAAAAGCGAATTCGTAAACCGTAATCCTAATAGGCTAAGAATTACTGACGTGGACAATAAATGGACGTCCCATTTAAACCAATATTTAGCAACGATTAAAATAATTAGGTGTATAGCTATATATAGCGGGTAAATTCTTAAAAGACGTTTTCGGTAAAATTCAATGGGTTTAAGTGGTTTGCGTAATGCAGATAAAGTTAATGTCAATCCGCTCAAAAGCATAAATACTCCAGGCCCCATATCCCCGAGCCATCCTAAAAATTTTATGATTCTAATAGATAAAGTTCCGGTTGCTGGAAAGATGGTTCCCATTCTTACAGAAAATTCCTGCCAATCTGAAGAAGGATTTGAAAACCAAGGCCCCGGTCCAAAGGATTCAACAATGTGATTTAACAGAATGGCAATTATTGCAAATGCCTTTACACCATCAATCCAATCAATTTTTTTCGCGGAACCTTTCATTGCCCGGAATTAATTCAATTTAATTTCTTTCATTTTTGAATTATGCATCAGATAACCATGATGTTTACTCATGTTCACAAGCTCGTAGTTTTTTTTAAGGCACTGGATCACTTCTTTAAAGATCTGCACTTTTTTATCGCTGGTGACATTCATTCCGGGGAAAAAGGCAAGTTGCTCTATTTGGTCGCCTCCGATCAGGTCGAGAGGGTGGAGCAAGAAACTAATAGGTGTATTGGATATTTTGCACATTTGTATAGCAGCATTCAAATAAACTTTCATTAGTCCCATTGAAATATTGCCCAAATAAATAAGATAACTTAGGTGAAACGGAAATTTAAAAACTGGCATTGTAGTCACGGGAATTTCAGTAATGCTTTTACCATTGCCTAAATCCCATTTGTAAGGTTTTAGCCTTCTGAATCCTTCGCTGAATTTTCCAAAAAGCTCTTTGCGGGCTTTCTTTTCTTCTTTTGATAAATCTGATTTTTTAAAATAGTACATTCTTGCGAGCGGTCCTAAATAGGTTGGCAAAGTAGATGCATCAAAGTTGTAACCCCTGTTTTCGAGAACTCTCAGCAGATCGTTGCTCCAGCTAAATCCTGGTCCTCTGAACCCTGTCGTACGTTGACCCGTAACTCTTTCTATTGCTTCTTCTGCCTCTGTTATTTCCTTTTCTATTTTTTCGTAGCTATACGTTTGAAGCCATGATTCATGATGGTAAGAATGGTTTCCTGCTTCGTGACCTCTTTCCGTTATCATTCTTAAATATTTCCTGTTTTCTTCCGACTCAGTGTCCTTTCCAACAATAAAAAATGTAATTTTTAAATCGAGTTCATCTAAAACATTAAGAACGTGAGGAACAAAAATATTGAAATACGAAGGATATTTGTCCCACCCTTCGTCGCCGTGAATTTTCATATACGACCATTGATTATCCAGGTCGAGTGATATACTTGCAATCGGTTTCTTTCTAGCCATGATTATCTAATATTTCTTTCAATTTATTTTCTGCTACTTGTATTGTTTCATTTACATTCAAAGTTCCATTGATGATTTGTGCAGAATTTACGATATAGTAATTTCCAAGTGAGGTTGAAATTCCGGGCAGATTTTTAGAATAATTTATCGTTGGCAATGCAAATACCACCCTTGCTCTCGAAACGCCCCAGAATTCCAAATCATTTTCAGAAATTTCAGGATACATTTTATAAAGCGCATCGAGGAATATTTTTCTAATTTCTGCTTCGTCTTTATTGAATAATATGTCATCTGAATTTACATATTTGGGTAAATAAACCAGATTCATATTATTTACTTCCTTTTTGTCAATAAGGGCAGTCATTTCAATCACCCCGGTAAAAGGTGGCCATGTGTCAGTGATGTTGGTAACGTAAAATTTAGAAATGGGCTTTTTTAATAAAATAGAAGGGCAAATAACGCCAAGATATTTTATATTTTCGTGCTTATGCTTTTCACTATCGGTTAGGCCTTCAGCCATCGTAACAGATGCTTTAGAAGACAATGTTGAAATAACAAAATCAAATTTTTGTGTATCATTTGTAGTATTAACCTCAAGCATTCCGTTGTCGGTTTTCCTTACGCTATTCACCTTTGAACCATACCTGATATTTACTCCCGTTTTTAAAAGATATTCCTCAAATTGCCGGTTTACTTTTTCATAACCGCCAGTTACATAGCCAAACATTTCTTTCTTTAAACCGCTTTTTCTGGCGGCATACATTCGTTGAATAGTTGTCCATATAAAAGCGGCGGAAGTGGTTTTATAGTTTTCACCCAACTTGGCTTTTAATAGGGGAAGCCATATCTTTTCGAAAACCCTCTTGCCCGACCACCTGGTTAACCAATCTGCCACTAAAATATTTTCAAGTCTTTCCCAGTTTTTAATTTTAGAAGCTGCAAAAATTGTGAGGCCCAGACGAAATTTGTCGATAAGATTTATTGGCGGAAATTTAAAAAATTCAATGATGTTTGACATTGAATATAGCTTCCCTTCTGAATAAAACCCGGTTTTTGTTTCGACCCAACGAAGGTCATCCTCAAGTCCGATTTCCCGCAAAATTTTTCTTGTATTCAGATCAGACATTAGAATTACATGATAGAATCTATCCCAAACGACTCCGTCCATTTCCCAGGAGCTCGCCAGGCCGCCAACTTTATCAGCCGACTCATAAATTGTAACTCTATGTCCTTGCTGAGATAGGCGCAATGCCAGGGTCATACCCAACATTCCGCCGCCAATAATCCCCCAGGTTTTCTGTTCAGGCATAGTCTAATGAATGTTATTAATAATTTTAGCCATTTTCTTTGTTACGTTTTCTCCAAAGACCTCTTTCTGTTTTTTGGGTGGTTTAAAAGCGGTAATTTTTGATGCCATTTTTTTTGAAGTAGGGCTAACGAGCATATTCCATTTTTCCTTAACTGTTTCTACCCATTCCGTTTCTGTTCGCAATGTGATACATGGCTTTTTGAGCAGATATGCTTCTTTTTGAATTCCGCCCGAGTCTGTGATTATTCTCCTGGCAGAATTTTCCAAAGCAATAAAATCCAGGTAACCTACGGGTTCTGTTATAAGAATATTTGGCGAAATTGAAAATGACTCTGCAAGCATTTTCCGCGTGCGTGGATGAACAGGAAAGATAATTTTCTCCCCTAATTCTCCCAATTGAGTAAGAATATGCTCAAGAATACGTGTATCATCCACGTTGTAATTCCTGTGCAATGTAAGCAGGTTGTATTCTTCATTCTTAAGTTTTAAATCTGCAATAATGGTAGATTTGGCAAGGGCAATTGAGAGGTTGTTCTTCATTGTATCTACCATGATATCACCGGTAAAAAAAGTGCTCTTTTTTAATCCTTCTTTTTTAAGAATATCTACAGCAGTTTGCGTAGGTGCGAAAAGATATTTTGATACATGATCTGCAACGATACGGTTTATTTCTTCAGGCATGTTTTTATTATAACTTCTCAAACCAGCCTCAATATGTATTATGGGAATATAAAGTTTTGATGCCGCTAATACGCCAGCTAATGTTGAATTTGTATCACCAAATACAATTACAATTTCAGGTTTATTTTGAATCATAGCAGCCTCAAGCTTTGTCATCATTTCACCAGTCTGGGATGCCTGGGTACCGGGTCCCGTTTCAAGATGTATATCTGGCTTTCTTATTCCCAGGTCAAGGAAAATCTTTTCTGACATTGCATAGTCATAATGCTGTCCCGTATGCACAATAAACTCTTCATGTTGCTGGCAAAGTTCTTTTGATAAAGGTGCCAGCTTTATGAACTGGGGTCTTGCACCAACTATTGAAAATATTTTCAAGTTAAATTTTATTTAGTGTTTAAATACCCCTTTTCTGAAAGGATACTCGAAAAACCTTTAAATACAGGAACTTCGTCAATGGCTTCCGCGTCAGCTATTTCGCAGCCGGTAGAACAGGTTTTAGCTAATCGTTGCACATCTTCAAATTTCACTTTATTATACTCATCAAAAGCATAGTTTTGATTGTAGAAATTAATTAACCCCATAAGTTCGTGACCGAGCCCTTTTTCCATTGTCCGGAAACTTTCATAAACAAATTCAACGAAATCATCTGAAGGATTTTCAGTTCCCTTTCCAATACCTGAATAACGTTTTGGGTTATTCGCGAATTGGTGCCTGTTATAAATGTTTGACGCATCCATAACTCCCTTAATGTTTTCTGCCGACGTAATTTCATTGAAGCGATCAATATATTCTTTATGGGCAGAACATATAAAAACATAGTCAGCAAACTGCAACGCTTTATTAAAGTCGTGCGTAAGATGATCCTGTTGTTTAAATTTTAAAATGTTCTGATCGTCTTCTTTTACGTAGGGATCATGCATAATATAATCAATCTTTTGCTCCCTTAAATAATTGGCTAAAACCAGGGTAGGAGAGTTGCGGGTATCTTCTGAATTAAAACGATAAGCTACTCCCAAAAGCGCTATCTTTTTATCCTTTAAATTCCCAAATGCTTTCTCCGCTTGTTTAAATGTGTGAACGGGTGATGCGTCGTTGATTAACCTGGATTCAAGTATGAGACTTTTAGAAGTATCATTTCCTTTTTGAAAATTTCTCCACCATAAAAGTATTCCATCTTTCGGCAGGCAGTGGCCGCCAACACCCAGCATTGGGATTAAAATGCCGCCGCTTGGAACCGCATTAGGATCGGCAGTTGCTTTATCTGACTGTGACAGCATTGCATTCACTTTATCTCTTACTTTATAAAAATCAATGTTATTTTCATCGCAGTATCTTACTATTTCAGTTGAGAAAGCAATTCTTACATCCCGATATGCATTTTCAAGTGTCTTTACAATTTCTGCAGTCAGACTGTTCGTCTGGTACACTTCACCGTTAGTTACTATGTTATTATAAAGTTTCGCAATTAATTTGGGTGTTTCGGGATGGAGACCGCCCGCAAGTTTATCTGATTCGCGAATTCTTTCTACGAGGCGTCCAGGCATTACCCTGTTGGGACTGTTTCCAAGCAGAATATCCTTCCCTTCTTCTAATCCATATTTTTTAAAATGTTCTCTGAATAAAGTATCCATTGTCGTGGGAGCCAGCGTCGATTCGAAAATGACCAATGGAATTTTTATAGCTGGCTTTTTTTGCAGGGCCTCAGCTAATTTTTCAAGGCCACCAAACATTGGTCCATAATCCGGTTCAAAGCCATTTTCATTTTTATCAGTTTGAATAGATACTAATATTACATCTGCATCAGACAGCACTGAAAAGTCTGAACTTGCTGATAACAGTGCCAGCCTCAACTCCATCTCGTGTAATATCATCAAGTTCTGGCTCAATACCGCCAATCACAGATTTGCCACTGTTAATGGCCTTAACCTTCCATCCGGAATTTACTGAATCTCTTTGCACGATAACAACTTTGGCCGGATCGTCAGTGCCTATCTTTATATGTGCTTTAGCCAGCATTGCCGCCATGGGCATACCAACAATACCCGGTCCTATAACTCCAATTTTATTAATTTTCCATGTTTCTGCGCTGATTGGCGCTTGATTTACTTTCATTTTTGATTGAGTTTAAATTTGCGAACTTGATTACAATTAGATGAGAAAGTTACTTTTTCATCGGTTTGATAATATTTTGTTTTGATCAACTTTTTTATTTGTCAATAAATTGATTGTACCATAATTCCAGCGATAAGAGCCCCCATAATCCCCTGCTAAAGGGTTGTTGACTGGTAATAAGATTTTCAACATATTGCGTGTTAATAATATTTCTTTCCCTGGCTTTTTTTGACAATAGGGTATCCATAATAAAATCTTTGGCTTTGTTTTTTGACCAGAGATGTAAAGGAACCGGGAAACCCATTTTATCTTTTCTTTGCATGATCTGTTGCGGCATATAACTATTGATTGTCTTTTTCAGTAGATATTTCATCTCACCACCTTTAAATTTCATACCCGCCGGCATTGTCGATATAAGATCCACAATTCTGCGGTCAAGGAGCGGAACTCTTGATTCAATTGATACAGACATACTCACGCGGTCTTCAACCTGGAGTAATCCGGGAAGGCTTCCCTGCATGTCAAAATGCGTCATTTTATTAAAATAGCTTTTTGTATCCGAATCATTAAAATAATGTGCAAACTTCTTAAAAATTACCCCTTCTTGGCATTTAGTTAAAATATCTTTATGTAGAAAATTTGCTGTGGTGCCCATCCTGTTTAACAAGTTATAGTAACGCCGGTCCATTGGCTCGAAAGCATCTGATTTCCAAAAACTCTTCATCATCGGAATGTATTGTTTAAGCGATGGGAGGTTTGGAAGTATAGAGCTTAGTGACACGATATGTTCCTCTTCTTCATTTGATTCATTAATAGCACCTTTTATTGCCTGCTCCAGGTAGGCAATCATATATCTTGCATAACCTCCGAAAATTTCATCTCCACCCTGTCCTCCCAAAATAACCTTTACATGTTTTGAAGCAAGTTTTGAAACGATATATTGAGGAAAAAGACCTGGCCCGGCTACCGGTTCATCAAGGTGATATATTAATTTTGGAAGCAGATCAATGAACTTCCTGTTCGGTTGGAAAGATTTCAAATAATTCAGCTTTCGCAGCCTTCGCGGCAATCCTGGCATATTCAAGTTCATTAAATTCAGGACCTTCTTTAAAGCCTCCGCTGAAAGATTTTAAAGGTTTATCAAGGAATTTCGAAGCCATAATGGTTACTAAAGAAGAATCAATACCACCACTCAAATAAGTGCCAATAGTAACATCGCTTCGCAATTGTTGTGTGATGGTTTCTTCAAGAATTTTTTGCAATTCAACAATAAAATATTCTTCAGTATGATAATGATCTATTTTGAAATTAGGGATCCAATATTTTACATTTTTAATTTTCCAGGATGACAGATCGATCGTGAGGTAATGACCTGGCTGCACTTTGGAAATATTCTTGAACATGGTTCCTTCACCCAAAATAAATTGGAAGGTGAGGTATTCGCATAAATTTTCGTAGTCGGTTTCAGCGACGATATTCAGGATGTGCTAATAAGGCTTTTATTTCACTTCCAAAAATTATTTTGCCCTCATCATGATACCAATATAAAGGCTTGATTCCAAAATGATCCCGTGCTATATAAAGCTTATTTTTTGCCTTATTGAAAATGATAAATGCAAACATTCCATTGAGAAGATTTACAAAATCATCACCATATTCTGCGTAGAGATGTAATATTACTTCGGTGTCTGAAGTGGTTCTGAAGTGATGACCTCTTTTTATTAAATCATTTCTAAGTTCGATGTAATTGTAAATTTCACCATTGAAAACAATAGTACAGTCGTTATAGGTCATTGGTTGCTGACCGGTAGAAAGATCTATAATCGATAATCTTTTATGAAAAAACCAATATTTTTTTCTACAAATATTCCATCTTCATCGGGTCCCCGATGATGTATAGTATCTGCCATTTCTCTTAGCAGATTACAGTCAACTTCCTGGTTAGTTTTACTAATTATTCCTACAAAGCCACACATGTTTTCTTAATTTAAATCAGTTTACAACTTTCATTAATAATTTCTGGAATTTCAGGGACTGGATTTGGTAGAACCGATTTGACATAAACGAATTATTCTTTCATTTATGCTGTATTATCGCAATTTATTTTTGATTTTGCAACTAGTATGCATTTTTATCTCCCTTGAAGATATAGTAAATGGTTAGAAAAAGTATTTGAATATCAAGCCAAAGCGTCCAGTTCTCCAGATACCAAAGATCTTTGTTTACTCTCATATGAATTTGTTCAGGATTGGTAATTTCACCTCTATATCCATTGATTTGGGCCCAACCTGTTATGCCTGGTTTTATAAATTGCCGGACCATATAATCATCAACTACCTGTGAATAATCCGACGTATGTTTTACCATGTGAGGACGTGGGCCTACGAGGCTCATTTCCCCACGAAATACATTAATGAATTGGGGAAATTCGTCGAGACTGGTCTTCCTTAAAAATTTTCCAATTTTTGTTATTCTTTCATCATTGTGAGTTGCTTGCTTTAATATTGGCTTCTTTGTTTGACTTCATGCTCCTGAATTTCCAGCAGTGAAACGGTTTTTTATCTTTACCGGTGCGTAGTTGTTTGAAAAATATTGGGAATCCTGATTCAAGAAAAATTAATAATCCTACTACAGGAATTAGCCAGGAAAGAATAAAAACAATAACAAAAAAACTTACCATAAGATCTAAAGCCCTTTTTTTAATTCTATTTCCAACATCATCGAGTGGTTCACTTCGTAACGATAAAATTGGCAAATCTCCAAAATAATCGATGTGTACTTCTCTTGTGATAAAAATGGAAAGGTTGGGTACTATTTTAAATCGAATACATTCTTTTTCGGCCTGGTACATTAGATTATATATGTCCTTATTTTGCTCTGGTGTTATCGTTGAAAATATTTCCTGAGCCCCCATTTTCTTTGCAACATCTAATGTTTCATTTATGTTTGATAACACGGGATAATGTGATAATTCATGTATATTTTTGTGGTCTTCTATAAACCCAATTAATCGGGTATTAATTCCATCTTCTTCAAAATATTTTGCCAGTTTTTTTGCTGTGTCGTTATATCCAAGTATGATTACTTTTTTAATAAGATAATGACTATTTTTAAAATAATTTTTAATACCCAAATATAAAAATCTGTTCAGTAGCAAACCAAACCCAAAACTTATAATATTAGAAATAATGAAGGCATGTGAAATCCGGAATTCATTGGAGAAAAATAAATAAACCAGCATGAAAATGATCCACAGCAAATACACCTGGATAGTTCGTTTAGTAAAGTATTCGAAATTGAGTATTACTTTTTCTGCATAGGTTCTTAAAAAGAAAGAAACAAAAGCCATATTATATTTGAAAGGGTCCAGTATTCAAAATATGCATCTGAATATTTTAAAGGAATTTTCTCTTTGAATAAAATCTGAATAAAAAAATATAAAATATTCAGTACAAGGATATCCAGTACAACAAGAGAGATTTGTAAATAACGTTCAAACTGCCTGTTCATTTTCGGTATACAAATTAAAAGTAAACTAGCTTTTTTAAGTAACAGTTACTATTATCTAACGTTTTTCAGTGAAAACACGTATATGTTCATCAGTTACTCTGTCCCAGTTGAATACCTGGAGAGTTCTCTGTTTTGCTTTTTCTGCTAATTTCATCAATTCATCATGATTGTTTTCTGCATAATTGATTTTATCAGTCAGAGATTCAATATTACTCTTTTTGAAAGTTATAGCAGTGTCCTGAACAGCATATAAGTTTTCTTCTATATCGCTTACTATAAGTGGGATGCCAAGACCCATTATTGTTAGTACAACGGGTGACAAACCTTCAATATCGGAAGATTGGATATAACAATAAGCATTGAGCATAAGCCGGATGGTGTCGTCGCCATAGATGTATCCAACAAAAATGACATTTTCATTGGCTAAAGCCCTAATTTCTCTCTCATACTTTGAAGGATTGGGAGAGCCTCCGACCAGCACTAATTTTTTGGTTGTATTTGCTTTTATGAAAGCGGGTATTAAATAGTGCAGCCCTTTATCTGGTATAAATCTTCCCACAAATAGATAATAATCTCCCTTAGTTAAATTGTTTTTATCCAGGATGGAATTATCTTCAGTTACTGCGGGAACTTCACTTCCAAAAGGAATAAATTCGAACTTTTTTTTAAACCTGACTTCAAAAATATTTTTCGTTATTAAGTTGTCAAAAATTACCTGGTTGGGTATTCTCGAGGTAACATATGCAGAAAGTTTAAGATATACCTTTCCGTACCAGGGCCATTTATCCCTTTTCCAATCAATGCCATCCTGGCTAACAAAAACCTTTTTCCCAAAAAGCCTTAGTAGCAGAGCCCAAATGCTATTGCCCCCGTTTTGAATATGAACAATATCTGAAGTATTGTGAATGATAATATCCATTGTACTTTTAAATGAATGGAGCAGTGTATCGAATCCCTTTTTACTTGTAGTTTTAAAAGTTTTTATTTTTACGCCTTTATATTCTGTTCCTTCGATGTATACATCGGGATAACGCCTGTTATAGGCAATAACGGAATGACCTCTCTGCGCAAGTCTGGGTAATAGTTCCATGGCAAATTTATCTGCACCCGCGGCACCCTTAGCCATCGGAATTGTCCTGAATCCAAAAGCTGCTATTCGTAGTTTATCCATATTCAATCAAAATAGCCTTTGTAATATTGAGAAATATATTCTTTTAACGCTATCTTCCAATTCTGCATTATATCGTTGCCGCGTAATTTAAGTTTGGCATTTACCAACCTTTCACAGGCGGGCCTTTCAGCGAAGTATATTTCTTTAAAGTATTCTGATTTAACAGCCGTAAGTTTTATTTTGTCACGGAGGTTTAATATTTCCAAAAGTTCTTCTGTTACTTCATATCGGCTCGTTTGTCCACCACACACCATGTTATACAAGCCCCAATATTCTTTTTGAAGTAATAATTTTACATTCTTTGCAAAATCATGCGTAAAGGTAGGCGTGCCATCTTTATCATCGACAATAAAAAGCTCTTTCTTGCCTTCTTTAATTTGCCTCATTAATTTCTGAATAAATTTTTTGTCTTTTTTTGGCCCACCTCCCATCATCCATCCGGCACGGCAAATAAGATGTTTTCTCACATTTTCTTTTACAAAAAGTTCTCCTGCATATTTAGACCTTGCATAATGTCCAAGTGGATTGGGCATATCCCAATCATCATATAATTCCTTACTGCCATCAAAAATCCCGGCAGTGCTGATGTATAAAAGAGGAATATCTAATTCATTAGCGATGTGGCAAGCATTTTCAACGGAAAGCGTATTTGTCCTATAAGTTTCATCAACGTGTAGTTCACAATATTCGAGGTCAGTAAATGCACCTAAGTGAAAAAGAAAATCAGGATTAAATTCGATAACATCAGAACGATAAGCTTCATAATCGCGAAAATCTAAAAAACTGAGCCATTTCTCGTTTAAATCAATATCTGTACATTTAATTTCATAGTCATTTTTAAATTGCGTGTAAAATGCTTCGCCGAGCATTCCACCGCAACCTGCGATATAGATTTTTTTCATTGTAATAATAAAGGGTTTATTTATTTGATGAATAATTGATTCAGTTTTATATAATTATCGAAAGTCAATTGGGTCAAAGATTCTAAAATCACGTAATTGTTTTTGGTCCATTTATCACATTTTATAATTTCTAAAAACTGCCAGATCACTGTTCTGAAGCACCACGAATATCGTTATCAAGCTTGGTAACATAGCCGCTTGTGCATAATATTCTATTCAATAATATGTATTCCGTTGTTCATGCAAGATGAAAGCAAAAGACTCCACAGGAAGAATATTCATTTTACTAACAGAATTATTACACTTGCGGAAGAATGCTCAAGCATAAAATATTCCTGCTCACTAACGTTTTTTACTATAGTAAAATTGCGAGCGATCATGCAAGGATTTTTAAAAAACATGGATTTTACTGTATGCTATTGTATTTGGATGACTTTATCTGAGGAAACTTATTACAGTTTCAAAATTCCTATGGCTTAAGTTACTTGCGTAAAGTAAGCTTTTAGTTTTTGTTTTTTATCCAATTTCATACCATTATTACTATTTCCAGCCTTAAAATGATCCGTAAAGATGGTGAGAAAACTTTTGCAGTATAATTTGGCATAAATTTCACCTGCTTTTTTGGACCATCCAGTTTGAAAATAAGCACCAGTAGGTGACATTCAAAAGGAATGATCTAAGTAGTCCCGGTCTCATTTTGCATTTTATCAAAAACAGTTTCTCTATTTTTTAGAGGGAATAATTTTTTTATCACGCTCTCTAATTTGCTCCAGTGTGTTTCGAAATTGTAAAGATTATATGCATGTGCTCTTGCATTTTTGCCCAATGCCTTTACAAGTTGTTCGTCATTCCACAATTGAATTAATTTCTCTCTTAGTTGTTTACTGTTTCCTGGCTCGAATAAAAAACCTGTTTTATTTTCCAATATGAGTTCGGGAATACCACCAATATCAGAGCCTATTACTGGTTTTGAGAACAAAAATATTTCTGCTATTGAATAAGGAAAGTTTTCATACCATTCTGAAGGGCATACTCCAAAAAATGAATTATTTATTAATTCAAATACTTCTGTCTTATTTTTAAAACCAACAAATTCTACATTTTTAATATTTTGTGATATAACCAACTCTTTCAACTCTTCTTCTGCATTTCCTTTACCAACAACTTTTAACTTTAATTCAGTTTCCTTTATTGCTTGTATAAGGGTATGTATTCCTTTTATCTCTTCCAGCCTGCCAATGTATAAAATATATTTTTCGTTTATATTTTCCTTGGCAATTTCGTTTTGTTTAATAAACGTATCTATTAAAGATATATCGTAGCAAAGATTCGATTCAAAAAGTCTTGATTTTTCAAATCCAAATTCTAAAAACTTCTGTTGCAAAAATTTTGAAGGACATAAATAACAGTCAACTAAATTGTAAACTTTCTTTTTGTGATAATAGTAAGCTTCAAAACTTGCCAGGGAACTTGCCAAAAACGAATTTTTTTTACACTTATTAATGGCACAATGATAAAATGAGCCATTAATACATTTTTCGCAAATCTTCCCATTTGACACAAAAGAATTTTCAGGACAAATAATTTTATAATCATGCAAGGTCCATAAAATCTTTACACCCCTCTTTGATAATTTTTCTACGATAGCAGGAGTAATATAGTGATGAATATTGTGAAGATGGGCAATTTTTATATCATGCTCAGCCAGTATCAGGTCTAATTTTGATAAGGCATCTGCTGATACCACAGAAGTCTTTAAAGCTTTTATGCCATTACTAATACTTTTGTTTTTGTTAAGATCTTTAAAATCGTAAGCGTCAACAAAATTTTTAGAAAACGAAGTAAATATATTTTTCGAATTGTGGGTTGAGAAGGGAATAACCTCGTAGCCATGAGACTCGTAGAGTTTGTGAATGTTTTCAACATATGTCCAGTCACCGCCTGTTGGATGCCATGACCAGTTGACTAAAAGCACTTTCAATTCATTAAGATTTTGAGTTCAGATCTTGTTTACAAAAATAACAGGTTCTCTTTTGTGTTTTATGTTTTAAAGAACTCTACACAATAACTTTAAAATTTGAACATATTAATGAGACATATCTAATAAGCCTTCATATAAATTCGGGATCTATTTATGTGTTTTCGTATAAATCAAATTTGTTGACATTATACCATTCAACAAATTTGGTTATACCCGTTTCAATGTCATACTTTGGGTTATAACCAATTTCTTCTTTGGCTTTAGAGACATCAGCATAAGTAATTTTGACATCCCCTGGTTGAAAGGGTAATTGATTAAAAATTGCCTTTTTATTCAAAACATTTTCGATTGTTGCAACTAACGTTTTTAAATTAATGACTTTGGACTCTCCTAAATTATAAATGCAGTATCCATTTAAATGATTTAATGCGCAGTTTATCCCATTTACTATATCTTCTATGTAGGTATAATCTCTCGCAGTAGAACCGTCACCATAAAACGGTATGGATTTACCATTATCTATTAATCTGGTGAATTTGTGAATTGCAAGGTCCGGTCGTTGGCGTGGCCCAAATACAGTAAAGAAACGCAAACACGTAATATCAAAGCCATACAGATGACTATAAACATGGCATAAAAGTTCACCGCTTTTTTTTGTTGATGCATACGGCGATATTGGATTATCTACATTATCGCTTTCAGAAAAAGGTACTTTTGGGTTATTACCGTAAACCGATGAGGAAGACGCAAACAACATCTTTTTAACATCATGAGCTTTCATTGATTCCAGTAAGGAAACGGTGCCCATTACATTTACATCATAATATTCAGAGATGGATTCTATTGAAGGTCTGACACCAGCCTTTGCAGCCAGGTGAATTACAACGTCAATTTGATTAGAAGAAAAAATTTCGTTTAAAATAGTTTTATTGCGGATATCACCCTCATAGAATTGGAATTGTTTATTACCTCTTAATTCAACCAGATTTGAATTCTTAAATTTAACCGGATAAAAAGTATCAAAATTATCGATGCCAATAACATTGTAGTTTAATCGGATAAAATGCTCACAAGCATGTGATCCAATAAAGCCAGCGGCACCTGTTACTAAAATTTTCACTTATTCTTATTTTTTACTAATGTATGATACATATTTAAATAGTTTGTTGTCATTATTTGAAGATCAAATTTTCCCCTGACTATATTATTGCCATTCTCTCCAAATTCCTTCATCTTATCTTTGTCCCCCATTAAGCTTCGGATTTTTTCTATTAGTTGCTCATCATCGTCCGCATCTATCAAATAGCCATTTGTATTGTCTATGACAACCTCGTTGGTCCCGCCACCATTGGTCGCAATTACTGGCTTACTTAACGCCATGTATTCAATAACAGAATTGGAGATTCCTTCCCCGTGGACTTTCGTATTAGTAAGCAAAATTCCAATATCAAAAATGTTAACTATTGATTCGACATCTGATCTTTTGCCCAGGAAAAAGATATTTCTTGAAAAAGAATCAGGAACGGTATTTTTTATTTTCTCAAAAGTAGGTCCGTCACCTACTAAAACAAATTTTATTTTGCAATCAGCCGAAATAAGCTTCATGGCAGCTTTAATTAGTGTTTTGTAATCCTTACGATCTTCAAATGCTGCAACCATCCCAATGACAAAAGCATCGGCCGATTCATCTCCAAAAATTTCATTACGCATACACGCTTTTTGCTTTAAGCTACTAAAGCGATTCAGATCCATTCCGTTATAAATGCATAGAGACTTATTACTGGGAGATTTGTAAGCTTTTAGGCCTGCATTGGAATTGCCTATGATGATGCTGGAAAACAAGAAAGTTAAACGGGCTCTGAGCCAATATTTACTAAAGAGATTTTGTTTTACAGGAGTATCAACAACAAGCCCATTAACAAGTTTTATTCCCAGCAATTTGCATGCAGGGATAGCAATTGTCGCGGTCATACTATCCCAACAGTGAACGATATCGGGTCGATATTTTTTACAAATTTTATAAAACTTATTAAAAGTTGCCAGATCCTTTTTTGTGGAACGGACAACATAGTGAATGTTAATATTCATATCAAAGATCTGCTTATAGTGAATTTCATTAGTCATTACCACTATTTCGAACTCAATATCAGTCTTCAATTTAATTCCCTTCATTAATTCCACTAATCTTCTCTCCTTTCCCCCTGCTGTCAAACTATCTATAAAGAAAAGTATTTTCACGTTGTTGATATTTAGTTTTTGATATAACTTGTCATTGTTACATTCATTTCAAAAAATGAATCAGGCATTCAAAGCGCTTTTAATAGCATTATTCGACATACTGCGAATATTTTTCGAATAGCATATACCGACAGATACCCAAACCAATAGATAGCTCAAATTAAATGCTACCGAATTTTGCGGGTAAAGGTTGATTATGAATTGAAGAATCCATATACCCGCAGCTTTTGATAAAATATTTTTAGAAAAGAAAATGCCGTTAATAATAGCAGGAACTGTTATGAGTAATAATAACCCAAGACTTATAAGACCGCCTTTTAAAATTAGTTGAAGATATCCTGTTTCAATTACAGATCTAAAATTTGTCACCTGATTTTCTTCAATATTAGGTGCGAAATATTCGCCATCAATTCCCCTGCCCGCAATCCAGTCATTTGGTTTCATGTCATCATAAAAAAGTAGTTCCACAGGCGATCTTGTGTCCTCATCAGTTCGATTGTATAGAAAGCCAATGTATTTATTATTCTGTACATTATAAAATAACCTGCTGGAAGAAACTGCCGCAACCGAAAAAAATAACAGGGCAAAATAGATCAGGATAAATTTCTTTCTTGATTGAAAGAAATAAAAAAGTATTGAATAAAAAACTAAGCTTGTAGTAATAAAAATTAATCCCCGGCGAGCTCTAATAACGCAAAAGAGAAGTGTAATTGCCACAGTAGCCAGGGCTAATAAATTACTTTTGCTGGAATGGTAGGTGTATGTAAGTAAAACAAATGCGGCGGGAATACCCAAATCAAAAAGATTTTCAATAATATTTTGGCTTTGAACATCATCACCGGAAACTAGGAGTTTCTTTATAAACAGAAGCGACAAAGCGAGGAATAAAATTGCTGATATGTTAATGATTACAAATAGCTTTTTATAATAAGCAAAGTTTTTTGGAAATAACAAGACTAAAGGGGCAATATAGATGAGTCCGCCATTGTTGAATCCGAATAAAAAATCTTTGACTGAATCATAGTTAAG
Source organism: uncultured Chitinophagaceae bacterium (assembly GCA_963819925.1). Taxonomy (GTDB): domain Bacteria; phylum Bacteroidota; class Bacteroidia; order Chitinophagales; family Chitinophagaceae; genus Ginsengibacter. The sequence goes on from CAWFYG010000005.1 coordinate 176,676, forward strand.
GGATAGAATGTGTCGCCGGAAAATTATTGTTATGAGCCAGGTAAAATACAGTAGAAACATTACTCTTAAATAGCCAGAATTAATTTTCACTTGAGCCAAAAAAATACCGGTTGGTATCATTGCTGCAACTCCAAGGGCTTGAATAGCCTGACTTAATTTTATATTTAAAGCACCGGTGGAGCTAAAAATAGCGCCGAATGAATAGAGAATTAAGCCTAGCCAGAAAATAGTGAGATAACTAAGTTCCGACTTCTTCGGTTTTGTTTCCTTGGATATGTTTTCGTCAGCAACCATCTGAAAATGTTATAATAAGTTGGGTACTAATAGTCGATGATAGGTTTAAAACGTTATGTAAGTGTTTTAATTACTTTACATGGATTTCCTGCCGCGATTACATTCGAAGGAATATCTTTAGTAACCACACTATTGGCACCTATGACAGAATTTTTACCGATAGAAACGCCTTTCAAAATTGTAGATGAATAACCAATAAAGACATTGTCCTCTATAGTTATCGGTCTGCTTTCCGGAATACCATGGCGACGTTCACCAGGATTAATAGCATGCCAATCAAAATCTGTAATTAAAACATTCGCACCTGCCATTACCTCATTGCCGATTCGTATAGATTCTTTTGCTCCAATAACTATTGCGCTAAATCCGCAGTTGTCACCAATGATAATTTCGGCATTTTTATCATGAGTGGCAATTATAGATCTTCGGTTTAACCCAATAAGATTTGAAATCGGCGATGTCCTTATTCTTATATTTTTACCGATGGAAATTTTTGATCCGGAATAAAGAAAGACCCGGGGAATTCCATAAAAAGTGGAACCTTTTTGAAGCCTGATGCCCAAAAGGCGGAAAAATATTTTACAATAAAGTGTAGAAAAAAAAGCAATGGTTGATACTCTCCACCGATAAATTACCTGAAAAAATAATGCTACTGTGATTTTCTTTTTCATTTAATTATTTATTCTGTGCAATTTTCTTATAAATATTAAATGTTTCCTGCGCAGCCTTATGCCACGAAAACAGTGATAATCGCTCTAGCCCCTTTCTCCTTAAGTCATCGCCTAGATTCTTGTCATTAATCACTCTTTCAACACTTTTGCGAATTGAATCTGAATCATTTCCGTCAAAATACAAAGCAGCTTCACCGGCAATTTCCGGAAAACAACTTGAATTACTTAAGCAAACTGGACATTCATTGGCAAAAGCTTCCAATATTGGAATTCCAAATCCTTCGAATATAGATGGAAAAACGAAAACAAGAGCATTTTTGTAGAGGGAATATAATACATCGTCTGCAACGCCAATTGAACTGGCTTGTTTTAAAACGCCTAGTTTATCGAGAAATTCTTTTTCATCCTGAGTAAATGAATTGCCAACGCAAACAAGTTTCAAGTCTGGATTTTGAGATAATAGGGTAACGATTGATTCTACAAAAAAAGGAAAATTTTTATACCGGGTGCGCCTGCCAACATATAATATATAATCTCCAAATTCATTTTTGTAAACCTGGTCGGAGCGAACCGGCGGCCCATGATGAATTACGGTAATTTTATCCGGACTAACCGGGTAAATTTCTAATATATCTTTTTTAGTATTTTCAGATACAGCAATAATGTGCGAAGATTTGTAAATTAGATTTTTTTTGTTTTCAATATGTCTTGCGTGGCTTATATGATATTCTGGTAACTTCTCATTAATCATATCATGAATAGTAACCACAGTCGGTTTCTTAACCTTTCTTAAAAAGTATGCATCAGAATAAGTCGCATGAAAAACATCAAAATCGTTCTTCAATACTTTATAGTTTGAATAGATAGTATTTATGAATTTTTGGGCTTTATTTTTTCCCTTAAAATTTTTGCTCGTGATTAATTTTTTTACTTTTAAAAACAGAAGTTCTTTTATGTATACATTATCCGTTACCAATATTGAAGCTTCTGCTTCTATATCGTTTTGTAATTCTTTAATAATTTCACACACATACCGTGCTACACCTCCATATTCCATACTTACCGAGGGATAATCGTATAATACCTTCATCGAGCTATCTATTTTAACCAAATACCTTTTTTGTTTCTGTAAATGATTTGATAATATTGAACCGGAGCTAAAATAATTCCGTTGAAATTAGCAATAATGGAAGCTACAAATAATGCGTAGACTCCCATGTGATAGTGCCTGATTAGAATTAAGGCCGCAACAATATATAAAAATGGACTTAAAACACATGACCAAAACTGAATTCGTAAAGCGCTTATTCCATTTAAGAAATAGACATATTTTCCTTCATACATTTGCATATTAAAAAAAATAAAACCCCATAGTGACAAGGAAAAACTGATATTTACTTTACCTTTCCCGATCCATAAATCATAAATTTGCCTTGAAAACACCAGCATTAAAATACCTACGCAAACTAATAAGAGATTTAAATTTATATATTTCTTAATTGCATTTTTTATCCATTTAATATCATTTTGTAAATATGCTTCGGTGGACGCAGACCAAAACGGCGCTAAAAATATTACAAAGGCCATATTCAACATGCCGAAATATTTATAGACGATATTATAAGAAGTTACGTCTGACGTACTGAAATTTTGCGCTATTATTACGTTTGCAGATTGATACTGAACAATTCCCGCAATTTGGATAATAAAAAAAATTATGCCTAGATTAAAGAGTCCTTTCGCGTACGAAAACTTGACCTGTGAAAGGGTGGGCCTATAATTTCTATACACTCCGTTAAAAAAGAAGATATTAGCACCAAGCAAAATTATAATAGGTGCGGAACATAGTGCAAAACCTAATTTTACTAGTGATCCTTCAGTAGTTTTGACCAAAATAACTACAATAATCAGTGAAAAAATCTGGCCTAATACATCTATCAACGTGGCTTTGGCCGGTTGCTGATCAGCAGTAATGATTGTCGTGATAATTTTTAAAATGAATTGCAAGCAGAAATAGGTAAAAACGATTACAGCTAATACCGATATCTCAGAATTCATACTTCCTGAAACATTAAGGATTTGCGACCAATTTAAAAATTGGTTGCATATTAAAAAAATGAGCCAGATCAGGCCAAAAATAATAATAAGAACAGCATACGTGGTGCTAACATAAATCTGTGCCAGGTTATCATTTCCAGTTGCTTTGGCTTCAGCAAATTTATTTCGCAGGCCTTTGGTAAAACCAATATCGAAAAAGCTAAACCAGCCTACAATTGAACTAAGAGTGAGCCAAATACCATATTGAGATACATTAACGTAATTAATTGTGAGGGGCACCAACAGCAAACTAACGGCAATACTGATACCCTTTATAAAGATAGAAGCAACAATATTTTTTTTTGCCTTTCTACTTCTGTCATGGCCCCTGTTTAATAAATTTTTAATTAAGGCAAAAGGTGTCAAAATCTTGTCTTTCATATTAAGCTTAAACGAGTTGTAATAATAATAATTGTTGAAGCACCTATATTTAAAATATTATCTTGGCTTTTAAGTTCTTTAAAAATTTCCTCAAACATTTTAATCTTAAAGTAGGTCAAGCGTCACTAAATGTAGACAGAATTAGCAAGATTCTATAAAAATCAACATAAATGTGTGCCACGAATTGGGAACGTAAAAACCACGGCTAGTTTTTAAAGAGGAGAAATTTTGGGGATTTGTGCCAAGCTGTGATATAATAACCGCGTGAAGTTTTATTATTTTATCAAAATCGGAGAAGGTTCAATTTGTTTCTTGCGTTTCCCTAATTAAACAATTGATCAATACTATTTATAACCAATTTAAGTGCTAATTTTAATACATAAACAATTTATCTTCTTAGGTCGACTAGGGCCAAATAGCAGTTGTTTCGAACTAAGAAAGTCACAGGTTTTAATGCATTGAAAATTCCTTATTTCCAAATGGAATTTCCCTGCCTATAACATCCTCACTCTCCACTTCTGCTATCATTTTAAAGCCTAAAGATGGCAAACCCACACAAAATGCCCTGTTTTTTATCATTAGAATTTTACCGTCTATAGAATAATAAGGAACATCTATATTTCTTGGTTCCCAATTTTCATTTACGTTGATTCTTTCTAATTTGATATTCTGATGATAAGAAGTAAATTCCCTAATAGCTTCTATTTCTTCATCTTTAACTGTTGCGGGACTACCCTTCCAATACACCAGGTTTAAAACGTTTTCTACTTGTCTCAGCGAAAAAAGTTTACTTTCCTCAACTCGTACAAAAACATAAGAATCGAATAACGGCTCGTAATGTAATTTACTTTTTCTCGAATTTTTTAGCTCCTTACAATTTAAAGGACAAAAATTTTCGATCTTTCTTTTTGTTAACAAAACAGCGATTTTTTTCTCGCATTTAGGTTTTGTGTAAACAATGTACCAATTCTCCTGCATAATTTTTCTTTTTAAGATGAAAACTGCAGCTATTCAAAGGATTGAAATGGTTATTCAAATGGACAAGGCTTCGCCGCTCTCAGTTACATTGCTATGTATCGAGTTAGGTAATTTTTCATATCAATCGGATTTAAATTTATTTTATAATTGGGTTTCTATTCTTATTCGCAATTTCCTTACTGCCATAAACATAATCATATCCGTACCCGTAATTATTTTTGAAAAAGCCTCTTATCTTAACACCATTAAATATTATAGCGGGGTTATTTATAGGATTAATCTGGTTACGTTCATCAATTCTTTTTACAATTATTTTAGGAGTATATTTATGCCGTATTACATACAACGTAGCATCGCACAAGCCAGTTAATAAATAACCATCGGTTACTAATACAAGTGGCGAAGTGTCAATTATAACTACATCAAAAATATTATCTAAATACTCGATAATTTCATTCACTCTTCCATTCGCCAAAAGTTCTGTGGGATTTTGAGGTAAATTGCCTGCAGAAATGAAAAATAAATTTTCATGAGCTTTTACCCGTTTTATGATTTCTTCAGGTTCTTTTTCTCCCGTGAGGAATTGTGTAATGCCATCTTCCTGATTCACATTTAATATTTTGGCGATAGTGGGATTATTTAAATCCAAATCCACGAGTACTACTTTTTTCCCGGTCAGGGAAAGACTGACAGCAAGATTAGCTGCAATAAAACTTTTTCCCTCTCCTGATATGCTTGAAGTAATCAATATCTTTTTGTGTTTTTCATTAATGCCTAAAAAAGACAAAGAAATTCTCAGTTTTCTAAATTCTTCGGCTATGAAACTTCTTTTCCCGGCTTCTACTACCAAGGGTACCTTCGTTTTGTTAAAAGCAATTTCTCCAATGATGGGAATAGAAGTACGTGATTCCACTTCGTGCCGGTAGAGCACTTTACCAGTTAAAGATTCCCGTACCATTATTATTGCAAAACATACGCCAAGGCATAACAAAATGGAAACAAGATATATTAATGGCTTTTTGGGGCTAACTGGTATCGAACCAGCCTGCGCATTGTCAACAATGCGATGATCAGAAACAGTCGAAGCATATGAAAGCTCACTTTCTTCCTTCTTCTGCAACAGAAATGCATATATTTCACTTTTTGTGGCCTGCTCACGGCTTATGTCTAGAAGTTGTCGCTCTTTTTGTGGAACTGTTTGAAGTATAGAATTATAGCTACCATTAGTATTGTATAAATTTTGTTTTGCAGCATTTAAACTTTGCTGCTGACTTTGAATATTTTGTAAGATACTTGGTTTCATTTTGTTTATTTGGTCCTTAAGAGCAACAAGGGTGGGGTTATTTTCCCCCACAGTTTTTCTTAATTTCTCAAATTCGAGTTCGGAATTATACAATTTTTCCAGAAGCTGAGAAAGCAAAGGGTCACTTACACCCAGAGTTGAAGGAACAATAGCTGAACTATTATCTTTATTAGTTACGAATTTTTCTACCTGGTTTAATACGGAAAGTTGCGTATTTACATCGCCAATTTTTTGATCATTAGCACTTACGTTCTCTAAAAACAAGCGTCCCTGGGCGCCAATGTCAACAGCATCTTTTCCTGATTTATATTGTTGAACTTTCTTTTCGATTGAATCCAGATCATGGGCCACAGCGCTTAGTCTCTCCTGCACAAAGGAAAGTGTATTACTGGCCAGTTTGTCTTTTTCATAGATCGAAGCCATGTCATAAGCATGGAGTAATTGATTTAATATATCTTCGGCACGTCGGGGAATCTGGTCTCTAAAACTCAGATCAATTACTGAGGATAATTTGCTGGAGGCCTCCGCTTTTAAATTTCCTAAAAGACTATTCGCAGCATCGGTGGGTCTTAAAAGCTCAAAGTAGAATTTGTGCACAAGAGTGTCAGATATATCGAAATATTTATTAGGAACAAATTTTAATATACCAAAAGGTGTACTAACAATTTGGTTTATGGAATATCTGTATTTGTTATCTAACAAAACAGTCTGATTTTTTTTATCGTATGAAAATCTTATTTTCTCCGAAGTCCTTAAAGAATCCGGTGATGGGGATTCAATGCTTATGGGAGATATCGTGTAAGCCGAAACCGTGTGTATACTGCCTTCATCATAAACGGGAGCATAAAGAGACAGCGCTTTCACAACATTTATCATCAATGTACGTGACTGTAATATTTCTATTTCATTTTCAACAATTTTTTTCGAGGATATCTGATCTAACGATTCCATTAATTTTGAGTCTTCATTACCTTTCTTTTCATCTTTGATGATGATAGTCGCTGTGGCTTCGTATATAGGGATCGTAGCCTTCAGATAAAAGTAAGCCGCACCCCCAGCTATCAATAAAGCGATCAGGAACATAGGCCAGTATGGAACATACTTCAACACTACCTGCTGAATCCAATTCTCCTCGTTGGCTTCATTTAATTTATGATTATTAGTTTGCATTTTTTAAAATTTAATTCGGTCTAAGGCAACTACTATGACTGATAAGCCACTCAATATAATTGGTAACAGCTGCTGAGTCCTTCCGGCACTGGCTACCTTTGCCTTATTTGGCTGCACATAAACCACATCGTTAGGTTCTAAATAATAATAGGGTGAATTGAAAAAGTTACTTGAATTGAGATCGATGTGACGCGTTATCTTTTTCCCATTCTTCTCTCTTATCAGTAAAACATTTTCTCTTTTTCCATAAATGGTGAGATCACCGGCTAGCCCTATTGCCTTTAAAAGAGAAATTTTTTCACTAGGCACAGTTATAACAGTCGGCTTTGCTACTTCACCAATAACCGTAACCTCAAAATTTAAAAAGCGAATTTCTACGAGAGGATCAACAAGTAGCTTTTTCGATAGGATCATATTTGTGATATTATCTTGCAATTCCTTTTTTGTTAGTCCTGCTGCTTTAACATCCCCGAGGCCGCCGGGCAATTGAATGGTTCCGTCGGAGTTTACGAGATAACCTCCGGGTTCTGTGCTACTTCCTGTTACTGTCGTTGATCTGATATTACTGGTATTCGTCTGATTATATAAAGCAGAGGCCTCAGCATTAGCGCTGCTAATCGTAATAGCTAATATGTCATTCGCTTCAATAGGTATTTCCATTTCAGAGTTTCTCTGTAAATAAGTAGTATCCTCAACATTATGAAAGTAGACTACGTTTTTTGTACTTGTGCACGAGATACCAAAAATTGCGATTTGAGCTATAACAATAAGAAAATTGCGAGTTCGGAGCATAAGCTATTTTTATTAGGTGAAAACACCAGTGTAAAACAGGAAATTCTTTGGAAATTAGATTGGTAAATCTATAGAAATTGGAGTACGAACTTAAACAAGAAATCTTGGTAATTTATAGAATTGGAGGGTCAATCCGCCTGTGGTAATCCATAGTAACTGAAGTGCCTAACTACTAGGTTTGGATTTTAGTAAATATAAGCCTGACTTATTATAAATACCGTTGCAAACATAATAGTTTAACTTTTAATATCCAAATATCTCAATTTTATTTTTCTATTATCTTTGTTTTTAAACCCTGATGGTTTAGCATATTTCCTAAATAAACATAAATAATAGATATAGATAATATTGAAAATCAAATGATATTGCATTTGGAGATGCTATAGGTCAAGGAGTTTATTTTATAATTATTGTGCAGTCCATTTGATCGTCAATGTAGTAAATTCGGGAGACGAAATTTTTTAGATTTAGGACACACAGGGAAATATTTATTATTGCTTTTTTTAGTGATGAAATGTAAATCCTTCAATCGTTAAGTGTAAAGGTCATACCATCTATTTCTAATTTAATGGCCGATCATTTCCAAGTGAGAAGCAACTCACAGATTCATTCCGCATCTATCCTTAGGAGGTTACTGTTTTTTTATTTTATTACACAATAATTGCTAAGAGCGTCGTAACTTCGACGCAAGATAAAAGAGCCACCCCTCTCTTTTAACCTTTTAATTTCCTGAGATGATTAATATACTGCTTGCAGATGACCACGCAATAATAAGAGCAGGACTAAAAACGTATATTCAAAATATAATCCCTCATTCAAGTATTGAAGAAGCTTATGATGGTGATTCTACTTTTGAAAAAATAAAGAACAACAATTATGCTCTTATTATTTTGGATATAAATATGCCTGCCACAGACTCTTTCGGCCTGGTCAGTAATATTCTTGCTGTTAAACCCGAATCTAAAATATTAATGTTTAGTATGAACTCTGAAGAAATATTTGCAAAAAAATATTTGAATATTGGAGCCTTGGGGTACCTAAATAAAGATGCTTCCGCAGAGGAAATTAAGCACGCAATTAATAATGTAATGAGTAACAAAAGGTACATAAGTTCCTCCTTAACTCAAAGGCTGACAGACAGTGCACTTGGTAAAAAAGCTGATAATCAAAATCCATTTGATTTATTATCCCCACGGGAACTTGAGATAGTTAGACATCTAATGAAAGGAGAATCCGTATCACAGATTGGTACATTTTTGAATCTTCACACTTCTACCGTTGGCACGCATAAAGCAAGAATATTTGAAAAATTGAATTGTAAAAACATTATTGGAATTAATGAATTGGCCCGCCTACATAACTTTAGTCAGCCAGATTAAATAAGACAAGTACAAAATATTATACGTCATTTGATTGCCGCAAAATTAAGAGAAAGTTACAGGACCTTCACATTCCGTAAGTTTGCTTTCTATGCAGTTGTTCAATAAGCCAGCCCGCATAATAATTACTTGCAACAAGCGCTTATCTCCCTATCTTCAAAAAGAGGTAGAAGAACTTGGTTTTAAGACATCTGAGGTTTTTTCAACCAGAGTAGAATTATCCGGTACTTTAAATGATTGCATTAAACTGAATTTGAATCTCCGCTGTGCAAGCCAGGTTTTGTATTCACTTAAAACCTTTTCATGCAATAACCCGCTTCAGTTGTATGATTCAATAATTAACATTGAATGGGAAAATATTTTTGCAGCAGATGGATATTTTTCGGTCACCAGTACCGTTGATCATCCAACGATAAATAATTTTTTATTTGCCAACGTAAAGGTAAAAGACGCGATTGTAGACCGTTTTCGTCAGAAAAAGCATCTCAGGCCAAATTCTGGCCCTAACTTACAAAATACGGTACTCCATTTATTTTGGAAAGGAGATTCTGCGGAAATGTTTATTGATTCCTCGGGAGAAACATTGGCAAAACATGGGTATAGAAAAATACCGGGTAAGGCGCCAATGCTTGAAGCGCTGGCAGCCGCTACTTTGTTTGCGACAACATGGGATGGCTATTCAGCATTTATTAATCCTATGTGCGGATCCTCAACACTGGCTATAGAAGCGGCCCTACTTGCAACTAACCGTCGTCCGGGTTTATTTCGCGATAATTATGGGTTTATGCACATCATGGGTTTCGATAGAAATGTCTATGAAAGGCAAAAAGAACAACTGCTAAAGAAGGTTATTAATTTGCCGGAATTAAAAATTATAGCTTCAGATATTAGTCCGGATGCAATAAATATTTCTAGAATAAATGCGAGGGCAGCGGGAGTAGAAAGCCTGATTGAATTTGAAATATGTGATTTTAAAGAAACGAAAATTCCAGAAAATGAAAGGGGGATTATTTTTTTTAATCCTGAATATGGAGAAAGATTAGGTAATGAAGCTGAATTGATAAATACTTATTCAGAAATGGGAGATTTTATGAAAACGAAATGCCAAGGCTATATGGGTTATGTTTTTACCGGAAATCTTGAACTTGCAAAAAAAATTGGCTTAAAAGCAAAACGTAGAATTGAATTTTATACAAGTAAAATCGATTGTCGTTTACTCGAGTATGAACTCTATGCAGGCACAAAGCGTACTGGTGCTGTGATTAGTTAGCTGAAATTATACACTAATTCTCTTTCCCCCAAGCCCATGCCATAAGGGATTTTATAAGGTCCTGTTAAGTCTTTCCTAAATCAACTATGTTTGTTCAAATAAAACCTTTCGTTTTTTCTATCTTGCTATGCATAAATTATTTGAATGAAAAATATTTTACTAGTCATTAATATTGTATTGATTTGCCTTGTTGGATATTTGTATTATCTGCATTTTAATGAACAAAAAACCCCTCAAAAACATACCCCTCAATCCGATACAGGAAGTCAGCCAACAAAAATTTCTAAAGTAGCATATATCGATCTCGATTCATTGCAAAATAATTACACTTACTATAAAAAAATTAAGGCTGATTTTGAACGCAAACAGTCTGCGGCAAATAATGAAATTGGTGGAATGCAAAAAAAATATCAAGCCCGCGCCATGCAGTTACAGCAAAAGAGTTCAACGATGAACCAGCAGGAGCAGGAATCTGCTATGCAGGAAATTAATAAAATGCAACAGGACCTCCAGGCAAAAAAGCAGGAAATTGATAACGATCTGTATAATTATAATTCCAAAATGAAAGAGGATATACTAACCCGCATTCAAAATTTCTTAAAAGACTATAATAAAGACGGAAAATATTCTTATATTTTTTCCTATGAGCCGGGGTTTATGTTTTATAAAGATTCTACATTAAATATTACTCCCGATGTAATTGCAGGCCTGAATAGTTTATACTCGGAAAATAAAAAATGACTAAGCGAAAGCAATCTGAAATAAATATTTATCTTCAATCCTGTTTATTAAAACAGGATTTTCTATGAGTGAACATGCAACATCGTTTAAGCCCAGCCTTCGCCTCTTCGACGCGACTATGATTGTTGCCGGATCAATGATTGGTTCGGGCATTTTTATTGTGAGTACAGATATTGTTAGGAATGTTGGCAGCGCTGGCTGGCTTATTATCGTTTGGGGCATTAGTGGTTTAATGACCGTAATCGCTGCAATAAGTTATGGGGAGATGAGTGGAATGTTTCCCAAAGCAGGTGGTCAGTATGTTTATTTAAAGGAAGCATTTAATCCTTTAGCAGGATTTTTATATGGATGGAGCTCATTTACGGTTATTCAAACTGCTACTATTGCTGCAGTTGGCGTTGCATTTAGCAGGTTTACATCATACCTTATACCAGAGGTAGGAGAGAATGTAATCCTTATTAAAATTGGCCATTTAAATATTTCTGCCGCACAGGGTTTAGCAATCGCATTAATTGTTTTTTTGACTTTTACAAATACAAAGGGAATTAAAGGCGGAAAAATTATTCAAACAACATTTACAACAGTTAAGCTTTTATCTCTATTTGGATTAATTGTTCTTGGATTTCTCTTAGTAAAACATAGTTTCTGGAATGAGAATTGGCAAACGGGATTACATGCTAGCCAGCTGGAAAAGGTGGACAATAAATTTGTAATTCATGGCAATTGGTTTCCCATTGGTGGCACAATTTTAATCGGTGCAATCGCCGCTTCAATGGTAGGCTCTCTTTTTAGCAGTGATGCCTGGAACAACGTAACTTTTATAGCGGGGGAAATAAAAAACCCAAAAAGAAATATTGGCTTGAGTCTTTTTCTAGGCACCTTTATTGTATCTGTAATTTATATTACTACGAATTTAATGTACGTCAACGCTTTACCTTTAGATCAAATTGCTTTTCCCGGAGGCGAGCGTGTTGCTGTAGCTGCATCAAATGCCATATTTGGTTCGGGTGGTGCTAAAGTAATAGCCATAATGATTATGATTTCTACTTTTGGCTGCAATAATGGATTAATATTGGCCGGGGCCCGAGTTTACTATACAATGGCGCAGGATAAACTTTTCTTTAAAAAAGCCGCCCGGCTTAACAAAAATGCGGTACCAGAATGGGCTTTATGGGCACAGGCTTTTGTAGCTTCTGTATTATGTATTAGCGGAGGTTATAATGATTTGTTAGATATGATTGCATTTGTTGTAGTGATATTTTATGTTCTTACAATTATTGGAATTTTTGTTATGCGCAAAAAGAAACCTGATATAGAAAGGCCTTATAAAGCCTTTGGATACCCGTTTTTACCGAGTTTGTACATAGTCTTAGGATTGATCTTTTGTGTTTTTCTTATAATTTTTAAACCTCTTTATACCTTATGGGGGTTGGGGATTGTTTTGTTAGGAATACCTGTGTATTATCTAGCCATTTCAGGCCAAAAGATTAATTCAAATATTGAATAATGGCTGTTGATTTTGATAAACTATTTGGTGACATTTCAAAAATGAAAGTTGCCGTTATTGGCGATATTATGCTGGATACTTACTGGTGGGGGAATGTGGAAAGAATTTCTCCTGAAGCTCCGGTTCCCGTAGTTGCACTTGATAAAAGGGAAAAAAGAATCGGTGGCGCAGGAAACGTTGCAGTAAATGTTCTGGCATTGGGTGCCAAAGTAGCAGTACTTACTATTTTGGGAGATGATGAAGATGGCGCTCAGCTCAAACAATTGTTACAGGATAAAACTATTGATACCCGTTTTATTCTCGAAAGCAAAAAAAGAATTACGACAAATAAGATACGTATTATAAGCCGTAACCAGCAAATGATGAGGTTGGATGCGGAGCATACAGAAGACGTAGATGAAACAGATGAAACTAAATTACAGGATCAAATAGAAAAATATATTCTTTCTGAAAAACCTGATGTTGTTATCCTGGAAGATTATAATAAAGGAATTCTAACGAGAAATATTATAGAACATACTATTCAACTTTGTAATGACAACAATATACCTATAACGGTTGACCCTAAACGAAAAAATTTTTTTTCTTATAAAAATGCAACGCTGTTCAAGCCCAATTTGCATGAAGTATTTACCAGCCTTAATTTACTCCCGGAAGAAATTTCAGTTGATTCACTTTCTGATATTCACAATATGCTGAAAGAAAATCTTAATCATTCTGTTTCACTGATCACTTTGTCCGATAAAGGAATTTTTTACCAGGAAAGAAATAATAAAAATATTATTCCATCACACAGACGGAACATTGCAGATGTGAGTGGCGCCGGTGATACTGTGATTGCGGTGGCATCTTTAATTTATGCTTCGTCAAAAGATATTCAACTTGCCGCTGAAATTGCAAATATCGCCGGAGGTATGGTTTGTGAAGAGGTAGGTACTGCAGCAATTAATAAAGAAAAGCTTCTCAGCGAATGCAAAGATCTCATTGGAAATTTTAGCTAACAAAATCTAAATACTTTTTTTTATCAATTTATTTTCAATAGCTGAAACCGTTTAATTTTACTTTATTAATATTTTTTAATGACAAAGTTTTCGATTGCCATACACGGCGGTGCCGGTACAATTATAAAAGAAGATATGACACCAGAGCTTGAAGCTGAATACAGAAATGCACTGGAAGAAGCACTGGATGCAGGTTACGCTGTTTTGGAAAATGGTGGTTCTGCTGTAAATGCGGTGAAAGTAGCCGTTGTAATGATGGAAGATAACATTCTTTTTAATGCGGGAAGAGGATCAGTGTTTACCAATAAGGGGCTGAACGAAATGGATGCGGCAATTATGGATGGAAGTACCCTAAATGCAGGTGCTGTTGCCGGAGTTAGGAATATTCGGAATCCTGTTGAACTCGCTGAAAAAGTTATGACAAATAGTGACCATGTTTTTTTAAGTGGAGAAGGGGCCAATGATTACGCGATAAAACAGGGGACAAAATTAGAACCTGATGAATATTTTTATTCGGATTACCGTTTTGATCAATGGAAAGAAATAAGAGATAGTGATCTGTATCAGCTTGATCATGAAAGTAACAGGCCGGTGGATTTAATGAAAGGCAAAAAGTTTGGAACTGTTGGCGCTGTTGCCTGCGATGACAAAGGGAATATTGCAGCAGCCACTTCTACAGGAGGTATGACCAACAAACGTTATGGAAGAATTGGTGATAGTCCACTGATTGGGGTGGGTACATATGCTAATAATAAAACCTGCGCAATATCTTGCACAGGTCATGGCGAAATTTTCATAAAAGCTGTTGCTGCTTACGATATAAGTTGCCTGATGGAATATAGGAATATGAACCTCATCGAGGCTTGTGAAGAAGTAGTTTTTAAAAAATTAGTTGCTTTATATGGAGAAGGTGGATTAATAGGAGTGGATGCCAAGGGCAACACTGCATTGGTTTTTAACAGTGCAGGAATGTATCGTGGATTTAAAAATAGTGATGGGGATAATTTTATTGCCATTTATAAAAGTTGATTTTGTAAAAACGAAATGAAAAAAATTGCTTTAATAGTCGCGGGTGGAAAAGGAACGAGGATGAACAATGATATTCCAAAGCAATTCCTGCTTTTAAAAAATAAGCCTGTTTTATATTATACCATAAAAGCATTCACTGACGCATACGAAAATATCGAAATCATTCTTGTGTTGCCTGAAGAGCATATCAGTAACGGGAAAGAAATTATTGACGGATATTTTAGTCACTCACGGATAAGTATAACCGCAGGTGGGCGAACAAGGTTTCATTCTGTGCAAAACGGGCTTGCATTAGTAAATGAAGAATGTATCATTTTTGTTCATGATGGGGTTCGCTGCCTTGTTACCCATAATCTCATAATGAAGTGCTATGAAACTGCATTTGAAAAGGGTAACGCTGTGCCGGCAATCGATTGCGGAGATAGTTTGCGGGTATTAACCGCTAACGGCAATAAAATTCTGGATAGAAATAAAGTAAAGATTATACAAACTCCACAAACATTTCACAGTAAAATTTTATTGCCAGCTTATAAAATTGATTATAAAGATAAGTTTACAGATGAAGCTTCTGTCGTTGAGGAATTTGGCCTCGCAATAAATTTAATTGAAGGCGAAAAGAACAATATTAAAATTACAACACCTGCCGATCTGCATTTGACAGAAATATTATTGCCTGAATAATTTGGTTATGGCCGGAAGTTTATCCAGTTTTATTCCCGGGTATTTTTCTAATAACGATCCGAAACTTTTATAAAAGAACGCAAGGCTGCTTATATTGCTTCCTTCAAAATCAAGTATAAGATTTTCTCCCGCATGTTCTTTAATAAAATGATCAATCATAAGATGGGAAGCGCCCGAAGTTCTTCCGTCCGGGTGGTTGCCCACTAAAATATAATAGGCTCTGTTATGAGAGAAAACATAAGCGCATGAGGCTGTTAACTGGTTATTTGCTGAATACACTCCGTAAGTAACCGCCATCTTCCTTTTCTTCAGAATTTCATAAAGCCTGGAAAAGTTATGATAATCTTTTTCCGTGATGGGAGAGAAGTTTTTCGTTTGCTCTTTGGCTAAAGAAATTACATCTGCCAGCGGGATATTTTTCTTTACAATATTTCCCTGCTTCAAGGCTCTTTTAATATTTCTCCGGTGACTTTGTGCGAAATTGGCCGGCTAAAGCGTCATAAGTATCTTGAAGTGAAAGCACGTAATTGCCTCTTTCATACATCGGGAAGGAAGCTAACGGAAACAGGTTGTCCTTGTTCAAATAAAAATCCCAATACTTATATTTAGAAGGAATATTTTCTAAAAACAGGTTTACAAGCTCAGAAGAAATATTTTTTCCAAAAATGCCAAGTTGTGCACAAAAAAAAGGCTGGTATAAATAATGGATAGTATATTTTTTATTCCACGTCAGCGGCATCACCATTTCGTAATCACCCATCACCAATCCGTTCCAGTTTTTACTCATAGCGTCAAGATAAAATGAGTAAGCATACACCAGGCCGTTAGTTGCAATATCAATGCAACGATCCCATTTTTGCGTATCAATTTTTACCCGCGGCAGATATGAAATTTTCAATTTTATTTTCTTGAAATTGATTGGTAAACAGAATATCTATAATTCAGGTTCGTTGAAAAATTTAGAAAATCCGAAATTTTGTATATCAATGCTGAACGAAATATTTTTCCAAAAGCGTTTATCCGTAATAGTTGATTTAAAATAATCAGTATATACTTTACTATAAATAACGGGAACATAAATGTTAATTAAATTTTTCACCAGCGATAGTTGAAAACCTGCATCATAAATAAATCTGCCGGTTGGTCCGTTTGTTTTCCACGCTTCTGCATAAGTACCGGCATCTAAAAATACTTTCAAAGGGATTTTTACGGGGAGCACCTGTAACGGATTAAATTGTTTCGGAAAATCTGTTTCAAAGTTTACTGCAGCCAGCCAGTCGTCGGTTTTCCCGATTTTGCTTGCAAGCAAATCTGAACGTACCTTAAAGCCACCGTCTCTGATCATTATTTGTTGAGAGCGAAAGCCCTGGAATTCATTTCTGCCGACAAAGTAATTACTGTAAGTATAATCTTCATAACCGTTTGCTCCGGTCATATTTAAATGGTATCGGTCTGTTTCAAATTCTTTTAGAATGGTCTTATCACCCAGGTAAATAAATTTGCCTCCAAACAACCTCGCCTTCATCCCACCTCCCTTTGCGTAATTAAAAAAATATTTCCCGTCAAATGCGAGGCGGACAAAGCCTTTTCCTTGTTCAGCCTGTAGTACCGCGGAGTAAGGGTATAGTGCCCGGTTGTTTTCAAACTTTAATTGTAACTGATTGAGATAACGGTTAAGCTTAGGGTAAGAAATTATATCGATTTGATTGACGGTATCTCTCTGTAAATAGTAATGCTGTTTCGTTGATGAAATATGTTTTCCACTGAATACTTTTTGTAATGCTGCCCGTGGCATTTTTATTTCTGAAAGTAATTTTTATAGAAGGAACAATTTTTGAAAAACCCATGTAATTTTTTGTGCCGGTAGAATCAACAAAATCGTCCATTGTAAATTTTTCACCACTTATTGATAATTCCGTTTTTCTTATCAATCCATAACTTAAAATGTTATATCCAATTTTTCCGATGCCGGCAAATGCCTTGCTGCCCGTGGCATACATCGGCGCCACAATAAAATGGAATTTTGGTTCAGGTAAAGTATAATTATGTATAAGTCCGCCGATCATGAATTGATCATAATAGTTATACCCAACTGCAGGGGAAAGAAATATATAATTGTGTTTATCCGTCTCTTTAAAATTGAAGAACGCGGAAAGCCTGGTATCTTTCATTTCTTCAGGTTTAATATCTCCTTTTTGATGTAACATTGAAAAAATTGAATCAACATTTTTTTTACTCACATCTTCAACTACTTTTTTAAAATCTTCCGGCTGAGGATGCTTGAACTTCCAGCGATTATAATATTCATGGAGACAACTATCAAATAGAGGCTCACCGATATAGTCTTCAAGAACTTTCATCCACTGTCCTGTTTTATAGTAAGCGGTCAATGCGTAATTTAATTGAGAAAAATTTTCTGAACTTGTTTCAATGGGTTGATCTTTTTTATTTACTATTTCCGTTCTATAATCAAGGTCTTTTTCATTGAGAGGCATTTTATCATCAATAACATCTTTCCTGGTTTTTTGAAAATCGATGTTACCGTATTTTATTTTTTTATAGCGATTATCAAAATAAGTATTCATGCCTTCGTCCATCCATGGATGTTGCCTTTCGTTGCTCGCAAGTATTCCGTAATTCCAGTTATGCCCCACTTCATGTTCGATTGTGAGGTCAAGAGATTTTTCATCAGGTAAAGGAGAAATGCTTGTAATAGTGGGATATTCCATTCCGCCATTAAAACCCATTTTTGCTTCCACTGCAGACACAACATTGTAGGGATATTCGCCCAGCCATTTACTTCTTGTTACTACAGCGTCTTTTATAAATTGAATGCTGTTTTTCCAAATCTCTTTTTCTGCCGGGGTGTAATAGGCATATACATCAATAACTCTACCGGAAGCTAATTTCAACGTGTCATGATTTACGATAAAATTCTTGTCAGCAAACCATGCAAAGTCATGAACGTTGTTTTGGAGATAATTAATTGTTTTTGTTTCTTCTTTTTCTTTCGTGATGTGAAAAGGATTTTCTGTCACTTCGGGGATTTGAGGATTTGATTTTACAGGGATATGGGCGTGGTTCTTAAATGGCGTTTTTGATTTTATTTTTGGTGCTATATTCTTTTTCCTTTTTAAATTTTGATCTGAAATTTCTTTGACAATTATACCTTTCGATTTTCTTTGCGGCATAAGAGATTGCTCCGCTTTTTCTTTTAAGAAATTTAATTCACCCGCATTCTGTAATTCACCGGTTGCCGCAACTACATAGTCCTTCGGAAGAGTTATCACAACATTGTAATTGCCGAACTCACTATAAAATTCTCCCTGGTCTAAATAAGGGATAGGATGCCATCCGTTGTTGTCATATACTGCCGGCTTTGGATACCATTGTGTTATTTGATAGGTTTGTCCCACGTGCCCCCCTCTTGAAAAATTGAAAGGGATTTTTTCATGGAAAGGAGTGGTGATTTTTATGGTATTCCCAGGAGCCAGGGGTTGAGGTAATAGAAGTTTCACGATGTCAATATAAAGCGGATGGTCTTCGAGTTGTGCCGTTACTCCATCCACTTTAAAATCGAGCCTGTTAATGTATCCTCGTTGTTCATTGTCACTAAAATAAAAATCAGTTCTGCCCAATTGTAATAGTTGTTCACTAAACGCTGTTCGGTCATTCTTATACGCATTTGGCCAAAGATGAAACCATATAAAGTATAGGGTATCTGGAGAATTATTGGTATAGTTAATTATTTCGAATCCGTCCAGCGTATTTTCAATATCATTAAGTGTAACATCAATTTTATAATCTACTTTTTGCTGAAAATATACAGGCAAGGTATCCTGGTATTTTTGTGACAGCTGACAATTTGCGAAACCTGGCAAGCAACCGCAAAAGCAAAGTATTATTAAGAGTATTTTCAAGACAGTTATTTCACCAAATATAAAAAATATATGTACCTGTGATGTAAGTAGATAAAATAGAATTGAAAAGCCCGGAATAATGGTAGGATTGGAATTTGCAAATTTTATTCATTTGTAACCTCGCTATATAAATCAAGAACTACTGACCCTTTCCCAATAAAATAATTCTTACGGTGTGAATCATTATTTTTAAATCAAGCGCTAATGAAATATTTTCAATGTAAATAATGTCATATTTCATTCGTTCAATCATTTCTTCAATATTTTCAGCATAGCCAAATTTTACCATTCCCCAACTTGTTAGACCAGGCTTTACTTTCAATAGCAATTTATATTCCGGGTGCTTATCTGTTATGCAATCGATATAATATTTTCGCTCTGGCCGGGGACCCACCAGGCTCATCTCGCCCTTTAAAATATTCCAGAGTTGTGGAAGTTCGTCAAGCCGCCATCTACGCATTATTTTCCCCCACCTTGTGATTCTTTCATCATGTTCGCTGCTAAGCATTGGCCCGTTTTTTTCTGCACCTGTCACCATTGAGCGAAATTTGAAAATAGCAAAAGGACGGCCTTTATAGCCAATTCTTTCCTGCAAGAAAAAAATTCTTCCTTTTGACGATAACTTCGTTCTAACGGCGGTGTATATTATCAATGGAGAAAGAATAATGAGGCCAAAAGCAGAAACCAGCACATCAATTAGCCGCTTAATATTTTGCTGCCAGGCATCCATTAACCCTAAATGAATTTCAATTAATGGAACACCCATTACATTAGTAGTTCTGACAGCTCCGCTTAAAATATCGGGTTTATCGGGAACCAATTTTACATTTACTTCTTTTTCATTAAGTAGTTGTAAAATTTTTTCAAGCATTATTTTTTCGTCTTTTTCAATTGCAATAATTACCTCTTTTACCTTATGATCTGCAATGATTTTATCGCAATTATATACGTTACCCAGCGGCGGCATAAAGTTCGCTAGTTCAGGGGAAATAATATTTTCCACAGTTACAAATCCACAAATTCGGTAGCCGGTTTTCTCATTATTTGTTATGATAGATTTATAAAGTTGTAAGGCATTCTCGTTACTTCCGACAATAAGCGTATTGAACCAAACCTGTTGCTTTTGCAATTGACTGTGTGCAATAGATAATAAAACCGATCTGGACAAATAAACAGTAAAAAACTGGAGAGCAAAGGAAATGAGAAACCCGTTGTAAAAAAGATAATTATCTATTTTGTTTTCATAGAGAATAAAAATACAAAGTAAAAGTATACATCCTGTAAGTGTGCTTACAAAGGTGTATACCATTTCGTTAATTCGCGATTTATAGTAAATATTTTTATAGGCGCCAAACAGGTGATATAGTATAAGCCACCCAAAAGAATATAAAAGAAGTTCCAGAAAAAATTTAAAACCGAAATCAAAAGAGTGGCTGTGGAATTCTCTAAAAAGATAGTAAATAATGGTCCATGAAACGCATGATGCAATGAAATCGCCAAGTACATAATAGACTATAGGAAGTGGCTTAGCCAATTTTCTTTTGATTTTTTTAGTTGAGTTGGTTGCGGTTTATTTTGTCAAGAATAAGATGCGCAACTTCCATGGCACGATAGCCGTCAATGTCGCTTACTGTTACCGGTTGATTTGTTACAATGGATTGAACAAAACTCTCCAATTCCAGTTTAATTGCATTGTTTTCTTTTATCACCGGCGCCGCTATTGCAATCGTTTTTTTGCCGTTTTTTGTTTCTATATCAAAAGTAAAAACGTTTTTGTCTGATGGTGTTTTGTATTTTATGACCTCAGTTTTTTTGTCAAGAAAATCGATGCTTATATAAGAATCCTTTTGAAAGAGGCGCATTTTTCTCATTTTTTTTAAACTAATTCTTGACGAAGTGAGATTGGCAACACAGCCGTTATCAAATTCAATCCGCACGTTTGCAATATCGGGTGTATCGCTCAATACATTCACTCCATTTGCATATATGTTTTTCACATTGCTTTTTACAAGGCTTAAAATAATATCAATATCATGTATCATTAAATCCAGTATAACACTTACATCTGTGCCCCGGGGATTAAATTGAGCTAAGCGGTGGACTTCAATAAACATGGGACTGAGATCATATTCCTCAAGAGCAAGAAATGCAGGATTAAATCTTTCAACATGGCCAACCTGTAATTTAATATTAGCTTCCCTGGTAAGCTTTACAATTTCTTTCGCTTCAATCATCGTGTTGGCAAGAGGTTTTTCGACAAATACGTGCCTGCTTTTTAAAATGGCCATTTTGCATAATTCATAATGCATAGTTGTTGGTGCAACAATGTCTACAATATCGCATGCATCTACCAAATCAGCGGCATTTTTAAATCTTTTTAAACCATATTGTTCCCGGGCAACTGAGGCATTTTCATCTGAAGGATCATAAAATCCTTCCAACTTTATAGGAGCTATTTCTTTCCAGTTATTAAGATGGAACTTACCCAGATGCCCGACACCGAAAACACCAACTTTTAGCATAATGCCCAATTTAATTGCAATAAAGATAACGACTGAGAAATAATCAGAATAATAAAACTAAATTTTTGCCTCAACAAAAAATTTAATATAAGAACAGGAGAGGGTTTCAGTGTTAAGATGCCTGCCGTAAAAATCTTGAGTGAGATAGATAATAAGGATTCGGGCTGTAAATAAATAGACAACTGCCGTCTTTTATTTCATCAATTACAGGCTTGTAAACTTTTTCCGGTATAGCAGGGCAACCAAGGCTACGACCAATATATCCTTTACTTTTTATGTAATTTTCATTTACATAATCAGCGCTATGTATTACAATTGCTCTTTTATAAGCATTGTCGTTTATTCCTTTTTCTTCGCCTTGGAGGTGTAGTGAATATCCATGTTCGCCATCATAAGTATCGCCGGTAACATAAAAACCAAGACTGCTTTTATTACTCCTTAGCTTATTAGAAAATTGTCTCGCAAATTCAGCGCCTGAGTTGCGGCCATGAGCTACATAGGTGTTGAATAAGACCTCGTAGTTTTTAATATCAATTACGAACAATCTTTTTTTAGCAGAAGAGAGGCTGAAATCAACTATGGAAATAATAGAGTCATTGCTTAGCTTACCCATTGAGCGAAGTGTTTTGAAGCCCCGGATAGCATAATCGTAAGCTTCTTTGCTAAGTCCAAGCGAATTTAATCGTAGGCTATCATAAACACTTGTTTTGTTTGAGTTGGGCCACTCCTCGTTGTCATTATTTAAACTCGAAGTATTTGTGGAAATATCGGAAGTTGGATGGGTATGAGGTATCGTTTTTGCAAAAACAAATGGTATATGAATAAGAAAAATAAAAACAGATGAAACAAAAACAGAAAGCTTCTTCAATGACTTTTTCATTAAATACTATTTGTTAGGTTAGAAAAAATGTCTTTTGAAAATTGTGAACTTAAAAAGTTCACAGTTCTTCATATTAACGGTTAGCTAAGAAATATGCTCTTAAAAAACTGGATTTAATTTTTTTATTGCGATTGCGAATGTACTTCACAATGTTTTTTCAGCCTATTCTTACATCGAATAATTATCTTAAATGTCTTTCTTTATAATTTTTTTAACACATTTTCTGTGTTCACTGTCGTGTATCTTAATAAAACTGATTTTTACCCATTTTATTGTATTAAAAGATTGAAAGATGTTAATTATTGCTTGTAATATAATTCATTTTTATGCAAAAGCTTTTATTCCATATTTGAATAAAATAAAAAATAATATTTTACAATCTGGATAATACACTAATTCCGGACTTTTTTCTACTCTTATATTTGCAAAAAACAAATTTTTAATCATCAGTAACGTTTCCATATTAAGCAGTCCTATTGAATATTTAAAAGGCGTTGGGCCTCAAAGAGCGGACCTTTTAAAAAAAGAGGCCGGTATTTTTACTTTTAATGATTTGCTGGAATATTTCCCGTTTCGTCATGTAGATAAAACACAAATAACTACAGTTAATAAAATTACTCCGGATGCTGAATATGTGCAGGTAGTTGGGAAAATAACTTCTCTCGAAATAATGGGAGAGAAAAGAGGCAAACGGCTTGTGGCGAGCTTATATGACGGAACCGGGGAACTCGAATTGGTTTGGTTCCAGGGCATCAATTGGATACAAAAGTCATTGCACGTTGGAACCAGGTATAGAGTTTTTGGTAAAGCGGGATTTTTTTTGAATGCCCCTCAAATATCTCATCCTGAAATGGAAGAAGTTTCAGAAGGGGCTATTGAAAAAAATTTATTCTTGGAACCTGTTTATCCGGGCACTGAAAAGTTAAAATCAAGAAATCTTGGCGCAAGGCAAATAGCAAAGTTTGTCTACACACTTCTGCAAATGTTAGATGAAAAAGATATTCCTGAAAATCTTCCCCAACCAATTATACAGCAGTATCATCTTATAAACAGATGCAACGCTTTTAAAAAAATACATTTTCCTGAAAGTGTGAATGAATATATAAATGCATTAAAACGTTTAAAATTTGAAGAGCTGTTTTTGTCACAACTTCGTTTAGGGCTGGTCCGTTATAAAAGGCATTCCTTTTCAAAAGGATTAGTGTTTAATAAAGTTGGTGATCGCTTTAATGAATTTTATAATAAAAATCTTCCATTCGAGCTAACAAGCGCTCAAAAAAGAGTTCTCAAAGAAATCAGAAAAGACATTGGAAGTGGAAAACAAATGAACCGCCTTTTGCAGGGCGATGTGGGAAGCGGTAAAACTATTGTAGCCCTTATGAGTATGCTTATTGCAGCCGACAATGGATATCAAAGTTGTTTTATGGCCCCTACCGAGGTTCTGGCACGGCAGCATTTTGAGAGTCTGAAATTGCTTTTGAACGACATCCCGGCTACGGTAGAAATACTTACAGGTTCCACATCAGCAAAAGAAAAAAGAGAAATATTGGAGGCAACCGCAAATGGTAACGTAACGATATTAACAGGTACACACGCTTTGATTGAAGATAACGTGATATTCAAAAATTTAGGACTGGCAATAGTCGATGAGCAACATAGGTTTGGGGTCGCACAAAGAGCAAAACTTTGGAAAAAGAATGAGGTGAATCCGCATGTGTTGGTAATGACTGCGACGCCCATTCCACGAACACTTGCATTAACCGCCTATGGCGATCTTGACTATAGTATAATGGATGAATTGCCTCCGGGAAGAAAACCGGTAACAACAGTTCACAGGATGGAATATGCACGACCCCAGGTGATGGATTTTATAAAAAGTGAAATAAAAAAGGGAAGACAGGCCTATATTATTTACCCGCTGATTCAGGAATCGGCGAAACTTGATTTTGAAAATTTAATGAAGGGATATGAAGAAGTAAAAGCATTTTTTCCTGAGCCCGAATTTTATATCAGTATGGTGCATGGTCGCCAGAAGTCGGTGCAAAAACAGGTAAATATGCAGCGCTTTATACAAGGCGATACGCAAATAATGGTTTCCACGACCGTTATTGAAGTGGGAGTGAATGTGCCCAACGCAAGTGTGATGCTAATAGAAAGCGCAGAAAAATTTGGACTTCCCCAATTGCACCAGTTGAGGGGAAGAGTGGGGCGTGGCAGTGAAAAAAGTTACTGCATTTTACTCACTAAAGTAAAATTGTCTGCCGACGCAAGGCAACGTCTTAAAATTATGTGCGATACCAATGACGGGTTTAAAATTGCAGAAAAAGACCTGGAGATTCGCGGGCCAGGAGATATAGAAGGAACCAGGCAGAGCGGTATTCTTAATTTTAAGCTGGCTAATATTATTGAAGATAAAAAAATGCTTGAAGAAGCCAGGTACTGGGCGGAAAAGATTATAGATGATGATCCGCAACTTTCTTCGCCTGGCAATTTATGCCTAAAAAATTTTTTATCACTGAAGAAAGGAAAAACAGCCTGGAGTAAAATTTCATAAATGGTTAATATGTTAACATTGTTAATTGGATATTAAATCATAAATGAAACCTTTATTTTGAAACTTCTGTTGTAATTGTTTCGTAAATTTAGTTTTTAATAGTTCCAATAGTTCCTGATTTCCTTGATAAACTTTTTTATACTTTTTCAGTCATAAAACAAATATTTACCTTGAGAATATCTAATCTTGTCCGGTTCTCTATCTTAACTACTATCACGATTTTTTTTGTAGATCAAAATGTATTTTCTCAAATTGAATTTATTGAAAATAAGGGGCAGTGGAATAGCCAGGTGAAATTCATGAGCTACGCTGGCAGCGGCGAATTTTATTTGCAGCAAAATGGATTTACCGTTGCCCAAAGCAATCCCAATGATGTTGAGAACATTAAAGAAAGACGACACAAAGAGGCGATGGGATTTACATTGAAACAGGGGGAAGGAACTAAAATTCATTCCCACGCCTATAATGTGCAATTTTTGAATTCAAAAAATCCGGAAATAATTCCTGATAAACCTATACCATCGGTTAATAATTATTTTATAGGAAATGATCAAAGTAAATGGGCTTCCAATTGCAGAATATTCCAGGGAATTACTTATAAGGATGTTTATCCCGGTATTGATATTCGTTATTATTCCGATGCAGGAAGTAACCTGAAATATGATTTTATTATCCATCCCGGTGCTGATGTAAATACTATCGCTATGAAATATAGCGGTGCTGATAAAATAACTGTAAAAAATAAGCAACTTGTAGTATCAACTTCACTTGGCGATAATAAGGAACTTTCACCATATACTTACCAGGTTGTTGACAATAGCAGACAGGAATTGGATTGCCGCTACGTAGTAGATAAAGATGTTGTAAGATTTAAAGTAAAAAATTATGATCCTTCCAAAGTCCTGATTATCGATCCAACTGAAATATTTTTTAGCTATTCCGGGAGCACCGCTGATAACTGGGGATTCACCGCTACTTACGGTCCTGACGGAAGTTTTTATGGAGGAGGAATTGTTTTTAACAATGGGTTTCCGGTTTCAACGGGAGCTTATGATAATTCTTTTAATGGTGATTTTGACATTGGCATCATAAAACTAAGCCCTGATGGGAAAAACCGGATTTACGCAACCTATATCGGCGGGGGCGCTGCCGATCAACCACATAGTCTTATAGTTGACCCCCAGGGGAATTTGGTGATTGCAGGAAGAACAAAATCTTCTGATTATCCAACCTTTCCATCCACAGTTCCTAAAGTTATTGGACCTGGGGGAGGCTGGGATATTATTGTTACAAAATTAAATGCAACGGGTAGTGGTCTTATTGGTTCAATGAGAATTGGAGGATCACGGGATGATGGTGTAAATATAAAAGATGAAACAGGTAATGGAGGAGGCGGATCATTAAAGCGTAATTATGGTGATGATGCACGCAGTGAAGTACTGTTGGATGGCGCTAATAACATATATGTTGCCTCCTGTACTCAATCACCTGATTATGATCAAACAATAACTCCGATGGCTTTCCAGTCTAAGTTAGGCGGCGCCCAGGACGGCGTAGTTCTTAAAATTAACCCCAATTGTAACAGTATTATCTTTAATACATTTCTTGGCGGAAGCCAGAATGACGCTTCATATGTTTTAGTTCTTGACCCTGGTAATAATATTTATGTTGCAGGTGGTACGGATAGTCCTGACTTACCCGGCATATCGGCATCAGGAGTGATAAGTCCATCATTTTCGGGTGGCGCCTGTGATGGCTTTATAGTGGAATTAAATAATTCGGGTACCGCTGCAATAAGGGGAACTTATCTCGGAACTTCAGCAGCAGACCAGATCTATGGAATCGAGACAGATAAGATTGGAAATATTTATGTAACAGGTACGACCGAAGGATCATGGCCCGTTATAAATGCTGTTTTCTCAAATCCTAATTCCAAACAGTTTATATCTAAATTAAAACCGGATTTGAGTGCATACTGGTACTCAACAGTATTTGGTTCCGGTTCGGCATTACCAAATATTTCTCCAACTGCATTTCTCGTCGATCGTTGTGAAAATGTATATGTATCCGGTTGGGGAGGTAAATCCAATACCGGTTTTAATGAAGGAACTACCCGGGGCATGCCCACTACTCCCGATGCAATAAAACTTAATACAGATGTTTCAGGAAGTGATTTTTATTTCTTTGTACTCAAAAAGGATGCTGCTTCGCAATTGTACGGAACTTTCTTTGGACAGGAAGACCCTCCTGAGGGTGTAAATAATCCATTGACTTTTGGTGATCATGTAGATGGCGGTACCAGCCGGTTTGACAAGAATGGGGTCATTTATGAAGCCATGTGTGCCAATTGTTTTCGAACGGTTATTTTTCCGGGTTCATTCGGAGTTTGGGGGCCAAGAGATCTTGCAGTGGGTAATAATGGTCAGTGTAACCTTGGCATGTTGAAAATTGAAATGAATTTTGCGGGTGTGCAGGCAGGAGTAAGGGCTTCAATAGATGGCGTTCCCTATGATACAATCGGATGTGTTCCATTGAAAGTTGATTTTAATGATACACTTAAGAAAGGCAAACTCTATTATTGGAGTTTTGGCGATGGTACAGGTGATACAACAATAAGCCCTAGTGATTCTCACGTGTATAACGCAACTGGTCAGTACCTTGTAAGACTTATTGCTGTTGACAGCACAACTTGTAATATTTTTGATACAGCCTATACCCATATAAAAGCGGGAGATAATAAAGTGCTTTTAGATTTTATATCTAATAAACAACCCCCTTGCACTAACCTCACTTACAGTTTTACAAATACTTCTTTACCAACGAGAGGTTCATTCAGTCCAAATACGTTCACGTGGGATTTTGGTGATAACAGCGCCCCTGTTATTACAAGTCAATCACCGCCTGTTTTGCATACTTATGCAGGTCCCGGAACTTATATAGTTAAGTTATCGATCGATGATTCAACATTTTGTAACTCACCAACCGACACAGTGAAAACGGTGAGGCTGTCTCCCCAGGTGCAAGCCCTCTTTGAAACTCCTGCACGTGGTTGTGTTCCTTATAACGCAGTCTTTACCAATAATTCATTGGGAGGTCTTTCATTTAGCTGGGATTTTGGCGATGGCAGCAGTTCTACAGATGATAATCCAACTCATTTGTATAGTAATGTTGGAACCTACACCATAAAATTAAGAGCATTTGATTCAACTTCGTGCAATAAAGTAGATTCTGCTACTTTTACGATAACGGTGAGTCCGATACCGGTTGCTTCATTTAGCTATAATCCAAAACCGTCACAGGAAAATACCTATACGAACTTTGTCAATGAATCTATGGGCGCCACGAGATACACCTGGAATTTTGGAGATGGGGATACATCAGTGGAAGTAAATCCGACTCATATTTTTCCTGCAACTGCTACCTATAATGTGTGCCTCAATGCAGCCAATGATGCGGGTTGTAGCGATGATACCTGTATAAATGTACAGTCATTGATAAGACCACTGGTAGATGTACCCTCAGCATTTACACCCGGAAAATTTGGCGTTAACGGGCGGATAAGTGTGGTAGGTTTTGGAATTTCAGCAATGCATTGGAGCATCTATAATCGCTGGGGGCAAAAAGTTTTTGAAAGCAATAATATTAAGAGTTCATGGGATGGAACGTTTAAGGGAAAAATTCAACCATTAGACGTTTATGCCTACACGTTAGATGTAACTTTTACAGACGGAACAAAGTATAGGAAAACAGGAGACATTACTTTATTGAGATGATGAAGAAGATTTTAAAAATATCTGCTGGTATAATTGTTTTGTGTATTATACAAACCGTCGCAACAGCGCAGGATCTTCATTTTTCGCAATTCTTCAATAATCCACTGCTTACAAATCCTGCCAATACAGGTTTTATACCAGATGCGGATTACAGGTTGGGTGCTTCCTATAGAAATCAATATTCTAATATTATGGCTCAACCATATAAAACCATGAGTATTTTTGGAGATGCGCAGGTTTTTAGAAATAAAATTGAAACAGGGTGGCTTGGATTAGGGGGCGTTATTTTAAGAGATGTTGCCGGAACCGGCAGTCTTACTTCAACCAAAGCATATGCATCCGTAGCTTATCACCAGGAACTTGGGCTTAGCAGTTTGGTTACTGCAGGTTTCAACGTTGGATGGGCCAATAAACGAATTGACCAGAGCAAACTTACTTATCCAGATCAGTTTGACGGAAAATTTTTTGATGGTAATCAACCAACCTCAGTTGTACTTGTTAATAATAATATCAGTTATTTCGATTTGCAGGCGGGCATGAATTACGCGTATTTCCCCACAGAAGATGTTTATATAAATGCGGGATATTCTATTCAACACGTTAATCAGCCTAAAGAAACTTTTTTTGAAGACAACGGAAACGATCAAATTTCGATGAGACACATTGCATTTCTTAACGGATTATTTAAGGTGGCTGAAGACGTTATCATCAACCCAAATATATATTATACAACACAGGCTAAAGCAAGCGAATTGGTTTTGGGTATGAATGCAGCTTACAATTTATCTGAACATGGTGAAAAGCAAATAATTGCCGGATTATATTATCGATACCGGGATGCTGTAATTCCGATGGTTGGCCTTGAAATAAATAATATCCGCTTCACGTTTAGTTATGACGTAACAACTTCCTCTCTTAAAAATTTTAATCATTCCTACGGCGCAAGTGAATTTAATTTGCTTAAGAAAGGCTTCTATAACGAATTTGAGGGGGATAGAAACCAGTCCCTTTGTCCTACTTTTTAAAACATTTAGTATTCTTCTTTTCTTTCCCTTTTTAAAGTAATCATTTCATGAATTCTCCATTTGCTTACAAACAAAATGGTAGCCTTATAAAATATGATGTTATTTTGCGTATCAAAATCGTTACTCTTTGAATCATTAAATTTTAGAGAAATTTGTTATAATTAATAAATTCCGGTATGAATAAAAAAATCGCTATTGTTGGTGGTGGAAATTTAGGTTCAGCTGTTGCGGAAGGGTTATTAAAAAGTAAATTCTGCAAGGCTTCTGAGATTACAATTACCAGGAGAAAGATTATTACACTGCAAAAATTAAAAGATAAGGGAGTAAATATTACTACCAATAATGCTGAAGCAGTTCGAAATAGCGACCTGGTTATTCTTGCCGTGAAGCCTTACCAGGTAGAGGATGTATTGAATAGTTTTAAGAAAGAATTGTCTGCCAAACACGTTTTGGTCTCTGTAGTTACGGGAGTGCTTATTACGGAAATTGAAGAAATTGTGAAAATGAAAATCCCTCTCTTCCGGGCCATGCCTAATACAGCTATTGCTATCCAGGAGAGCATGACCTGCCTCAGTTTTACAAACGCATCTTCAACACAAATTAATTTTGTAAAAAACTTATTTGCTACGTTGGGAAAGGTTGCAATGATTGATGAAAAATTAATGGAAGCTGCAACGGTATTAGGCGCCTGCGGAACAGCTTATGCTATGCGTTATATCAGGGCAAACATACAGGGCGGCATCGAAATTGGTTTTGATGCCGCTACTGCCAGTCTTATTGCAGCCCAAACGGTAAAGGGAGCTGCAGAATTATTGTTGCAAAAGGGTTCACACCCTGAGCAGGAAATTGATAAAGTCACTACTCCCAAAGGCTGCACTATTGCCGGTTTGAACGAAATGGAACACCAGGGCTTTAGTTCATCTTTAATTAAAGGAATTGCTGTTAGCTATAATAAAATTGCTAAAGCAGATTAAACTATCAATTTAATTTATCTCTATTACCACCTTAAATGTAAACAAATCCATCTCTTTCAATTCCAAGCCCAAAAATGGTTGTAGCAGCTGCTTTTGATTCGCTTTCTTCTTTTAGTTTCTGCAATTCTTTTTGTAACTCTTCCCTGTTTTTATCAGTTTCCATTTTTATTTTGTTCATTTCTTCTTTCACCTTATTCATGTCGACGTCTTTTAATTTTTGCATTGATTCACGAAATTCCTTACTGTTAAGTTGCTTGTTCAATTCTTGCATACTTTTCTCTATTTGCTTCCTTATCTTTTCATAGTCTATTTTTTTCATGGAACTATCAATGTTCATGTTGATCTTGTTCCAGTCGATATTTTTTAAAGAAGCATTTATTTCTTTTTGCATTTTTTCAAAATCAATTTTCTTAAGTGATTGTTGAATTTCCGTCTGTATTTTTTGCACATCGATTTCTTTCAAGGCTTTTTGCACATCATCCATTATTTTATTAAAATCGATTGATGCAATCGCCTTATTGGCTTCTTCCAAAGCCTTTTGTACGTCGACGTTAATTTTCAACTGTGTATCGGGAACGGTGTCCTGCATAATGGATACTTTGCCTTTAGTTTCTAAAACAAAAGGATTACGAAATGCCATTGCGGTGAAAATTACCGCGATGATAATAAAGCCGCCGATGTAGGGGAATGCTGACTGAATAATAGTTTTCATGACTTTAAATTTTATTTACGAAATATATCGTATTCAAATATACGATTCATTTCGTATTTTGTTACATTTCGTAAATTATTTTTTTAAAATTTATATAAAAAAGTATTTCCCGGGTTACAGATGAGCTTTTATAACGAATTTTATGTAATTGATAATTATAGGTTTTAACGTACAAATCCCAGGTAGCGTTGGAGGATTATGTGAATCGCCTGGCGGGTCCATTTTAAATTTTAAAAATTTATGAAAAAAATTATTGTATTTCTTTTTATCTCGTTGTCATTGCACGCCTTTTCCCAATCAGATGAGGGCAAAAAGGGAGACGGGAAAAGTGGATTTCAGAAAGAAAGGTTATTTACAGGCGGAAGTGCTACCGCCGGATTCTCAAGTTACTCGACCATATTAGGAATTACACCTCAGTTTGGCTACAGCCTGACCAACTGGGCTGATGCTGGAATTACTTTTAATCTTAATTATACTTCACAAAGAGATTACCAGGATTATGGCGATAAACTCAGGCAGACTGTTTATGGGCCAGGTGCTTTTGTCAGATTGTTTCCTGTGAATTTCTTATTTGCCTCAGCCCAATATGAATATAATATGATTCACTTAAAATACATTCCTGCAAGTAACAGCACCTATTTACCAGCCAAAAATAATGTGAACGCAAGCAGTCTTTTATTGGGTGGAGGCTACGCAGGCGGCAGATACAGGGGCAGTAATACGTACTACTTTTTCTCCATTTCATGGGATGTTCTCGGAGATAAAAATTCACCGTACATTGATGGACTAGGCAGAAGCAGTCCTATAATTCGTGCAGGTTACAATATAGGCTTGTTCCAGGGAAGAAGGAGATATTGAAAACAGGTTAGCTTTTAAATTTATAGGACTGTATTATCTAATTAGCGTTACGCTTCCCTTTTGGAATATTACCTTATCGAGGTAATCTACACCTTCAACTATCCAAACATATACGTCGGCATCCTGGCGCTTGCCTTTGAAAGTTCCATCCCATCCTTTATTTTGAATAGAAGTTGAGAATATTAATTGACCGTCTCTGTTATATACTCTAAAATACTTTAAAGATTTCATTCCAATAGGTATTGGCCTGAAAACATCATTTATGCCATCACCGTTAGGTGTAAACGCATTTGGGACATATAATCCCGGATCTATTTTATAAACAGTTACATTAATTGTGTCCGTTGCGGAGCAGCCTTCAGCGCTCTGTACTTTTAAAACATATTCCTGGCTTTCAGATAGTATAGCAGTTGGGTTGGCAATATCCGGATTGTTCAAACCCGTTGGTGGGTTCCAGGCAAAAGTTTCGGCACCGGTGCCATTAAGTTGTAATGGCTGGTTTACAACAACATTGGTATCTCGCGGTCCTGCATCTGCAATTATCTTCTCAACCGAAACAAGGACTGAACTAAAGGCAGGTTTTGGACAGCCCAATACATCAGATACCGCTACCGTATACTGTACAGATTGAGGAGGTGTGGCGATAGGATCGGCAATATCCGGATCGCTTAAAAAAGCAGTTGGGGACCAAAGATATGATACGCCGCCCGATGCATGCAGTTGAACACTCGACGGGAAGCAAATGGTAGTGTCCAATCCGGCATTGGCGTTTGGATAAGGAACAACCCGTATGGTAATATCGTCTGCGGCATTACATTTACCAATACTTGCTATTACATGGAACGTAGTATTAGTAAGAGGAGCAGCCAATGGATTCTTCAAGGTATTATTATTAAGAGTAGCACCGGGGGTCCATATATAATGCAATCCGTCACTTATCGGATTTAATCTTACTGAATCAGTTTGGCAAATTGTAGAATCATTTCCGGCATATAATGTAACCTTATCCACTACGTTTACCACCACAGATTTTGTAGCAAAACATCCTGGTGTTTCAGTCAAAGTCGCCGAATAAGTAGTAGTTACTTTTGGACTTACAATAGGATTAAAACTAGCCTGATTATTGATATTATAATTAGGTGTCCATAAGATACTGCCTGTGCCAGTTGCCATGAGTTGCAAGGTATCTATTGAACAAATTAATGTGTCATCAGTTACATCAAAAACGGGTTTATCTATTATTGCAATGGTATCGGCAATAGTTTTAATGCAGCCTTTGCTATTGGAGACAGTTAATTGAACAGGATAGCTTCCAACTGCCTGGTATGTGTATGTTGGATTTTGCATGACCGAAGTATCATTAGTTACCGAAGGATTGCCAAAATCCCAACGCCATGCACTTACCCGGCCATATTTCGATTTGGTCGTGTCTGTAAATTTAATAGCTGTATTAACGCACCTGCCGGTAGTTGTAAATCCCGGAAAAAAGCCCGGGTATACTTCCCTTATTTGAATTGCGGAATCAGAGCATTGTTGACCCCGGTTAATAACTAATTTATAAACGTAAGCTCCAGTATCGGTATATACGTGTGTTGGACTTTCAAGATTTGAAGTATCCTGAACTCCACTTGCCGGGTCACCAAAATCCCAATAAAAAGTTAGGTTCTGAGGAGACGGATTATTGTTTGCAAAAGTTACCGAAAACCCATCGCAACTTACAGGCTGCGGGTCCAATTGCGCACCTGCGAAATCACAATCAGTTACGTTTACAATAAAATCCTTTCTATGTACGGATACAAAAACCCCGTTTCTATAAGAACTAACGGCAACGCATACCACATATCTTCCTACATCCGGGGCAATACCACTAATGATACCGGTTTGTGGATCAATAGTTGCTTTGCCGCCCAGCGGATTTTCAAAATTATATCCGTTAATATAATTAACCGAGTTATAAGGGGGTGGGGCAGGATTTACATTTCTTGAATCTGTTATAGCTCCACTATTGTATGCCGGTTCAAAAGAATATACGAGAGAATCTCCATCGGCATCGGTTGCATTATACTGTAACGTAAAATGCTTTTGCCTGCAAATAGCGTCTACACTTGTGGAAAACTGTGGTGAGCTATCATCGTACCGGGGGAATCGAACAATTATAAGTTGATCCCGTTCCACCTCCAGAGCCCGAATTATTAAATACATTTTCTAAAGGATGAACCCTGCAGCATGTTTGATATGCCGCTGTATAACCGTCAGTATTATTGGGTAAAGTAACTGATGAAAGTATATGTTGCGACATGATAATTGAGTAGAGGAGGATTGGAGATACAGGGAGGAAATGGATTTACGGCTACCTCGCTTTCATCATCTTTTAATACATCATAATATTGGAAATGGCCCGGGATATTCCGCATTGTTTCCATTATCATAAATCCCTATCCAAACATCGTCAGGCATTAGTGCACAACTTGTACAATTTTGATCGCGGAATAATTTGAGAGTAATAATGTAATTACGGGTATTGGGACTTGAACCCGGCCCAACATATTGATAGCTCATTTCACCACCTACTATATGTGAAGCCAGTGCACGGCAAAACCATGAAGAGACATAAAACATATGAGTAGGATTTTTTTCATTTCAAGAACTAACGCAATTTATGCCATTACTATGATATTAAATTACGCAAAAAAGTGGGGAAGGAGTGCAATTAATTATGCTTTAGCAGAATTACGTGTTATAAATCTATACCTGCTTTAAAGAATTCTAGTAAGAATGTATTCGCTTTGTTTTTTTCTTCCCACATGCCCATGTGCCCCGAATTTTGTAAAATCTTAATATGAGCAATTGAGGGTAAATGACATTGTTCCAGAGAGGCCTTAAATGGAACTGCATTATCATTCTTTTCCAATAATAAAAAATATCGGGTTTCTTAAAAGATTTCAAAACATTGAGTCCGGTCAGGTCGTTTGATCATGGCGTTATAATATTGAATGAGCGCTTCCGAGGAAAAATATTTTGAAGCATCAATCAAATTGTCCAATAAGCCCGGGCTTTGTTTTTTTTGTTTTTTCTGAAAATAAATTTGGCGTAGTTGTTTTTAAAAAAGAAGCTGCACCATTGTTGTTAATAAATTCAATTCCTTTTTTCCTAGTTTCTTTTTTTGCATCATCATCGGCATAAGCTGTTGAATGAAAAAGGCCAATACGCATTTAATAACCCGGATATTTTTCTGCAAAGGCGAGCGTGATGTATCCTCCCATGCTATGCCCGATAAGCGTAAAATGATTTTTGTTTTGTTTGCATTAATTCTGTATCAGCTATTGCTTTTATAACTTCGGCATAATCCTCCATAAATATTTCGCCATCCAGCAATTCGGATGAGCCACTGCCCGGAAGATCCGGAACAATAACAAAAAAATTTTCCTTTAATTTCTTAAATTGGTAATTTCCAGATGTTGCCATCTTCAGCAAAGCCATGCAAGCAGCATCACGGTTTTACCATTGCCTGCGGTACGATAAAATATTTTTTTGTTCTTAAAAATTATTTGTTTCATTCATTATTTTTTTGCCCTGGAACTATATAAGTATACTTCTGAAAACCAAAATGGCAACGATGGGTATTAAAGCGGGATTTAAATGTTGTGGTAAAAAAAACCAACAGGCAAGAAGTACGAGGTTAAATACTCGCATAAATCATAAAATATTTTGTGCCGGTCTTTTTTTTGAATGAATATAAAAATGCGGCAATAATATTTGTTGGCCATGCCCATAGCAAATTAAAATTGTCCTTACACATAAAATGATCCGTTCCAAACCACATAAAAATTAATAAGATTCCCAGCAAGCCTGTGATAAAAAACATAAACCCATCAAATGCAATTAGCAATCTTTTTATAAATGAATTTTTAGAAAAGCTTAATAAGACAATCAACAGAAAAAAGCAGGAGAATATAAAAAGAGGATGTGTAAAATAATTAACTGTAACCGGCCGGGTATTTAACTCAAGTATATTTTTCTTGCTCACTGACCAGAGGTCTTGAATCGATAGTAGTGGAGTCAAAAGCTTTAAGAAGATAATCGGGTAAGAACATTACTTCGCGGGGTTTCATTACAACATCCATTCGTCTTCCTAATAAAATATCAATTCCAAGTTTACTCCATTGTTTATCATTTTTATTTAGATATTCATAAATGAGATCGCGAAAAGTTTTTTTTGAAGACAAAACATTTCCAAAATGGATGGAAGTATCCGCAGCATTTTTCTATCAGATCACGCAACCTTGTGGTGCAGTTATCAAACGTAAAATCGTATTTATAAGTCCGGTTTGCGGCCATCATATTAGCCTGTAGCAGCATAACAATATTATATTTTTCCGCACACGTTAAATTTAATACCTGTTCTGTAATATCTCTTTTCTCTTCCAGGTATTCGTTCATGAAAGATTCAAAATCATCTGTTGATAAATAGAATGAAAGTTTGCCTCTTATAAATTTTGTATAAAATCCGGGCTCATCAAAATTAAAAGTGCCATAATTATAAACAATATCGTGATGGCTAACGCTATCGGTTATCCGAATAGCGCTGTGGCCAAATGTAGAATATAATTCTTCGCCGGGTGAACAGGTTAAAATGCTTATGCGTAAATGGCAAGAATCATTTTGCGCAAATATTTTTAAAGGAAAAAAAATAATAAAACAATAAAAAATTTCAAGCAACTAAGAATTAAAAATCAATCAATAAATATTAAACAATCAATCAGGAAACATTGATCTTTTCTTTCCTCTTCAGGGGTGGGGCTACTACCTGCTATAGTTCGGTGCTTCTCTTGTTATTTCAATATCATGTGCATGACTTTCCCTCATTCCTGCATTGGTAATTTTTATAAAAGATGCTTTTTGAAGGGATGCAATATCTTTTGCGCCGCAATAACCCATACCTGCCCGAAGCCCGCCGGTAAACTGGTGAACTACTTCACTTAAATAACCTTTATAAGCAACACGGCCTTCAATGCCTTCGGGAACAAATTTTTTAGCCTGCTCTTCTCCATTTTGAAAATAGCGGTCGCTGCTGCCCTGTGCCATTGCACCTAATGAACCCATGCCGCGATATTGCTTAAATTTTCTTCCTTCATATATAATTGTTTCGCCCGGGCTTTCTTCTGTTCCCGCAAAAACACCACCCATCATTACACAATTGGCACCTGCAGCAATGCTTTTACCATATCGCCCGTATACCGGATGCCGCCATCTGCTATGATGCCCGTCTCTTTATTTTTTAATGCGGCGGCAACTTCCAATAAAGCAGTTATTTGTGGTACACCTGCTCCGGCAACAATTCGTGTAGTGCAAATAGAACCCGGCCCGATACCAACTTTTACAGCATCGGCACCGGCTTCTGCCAGTGCTTTGGCTCCGTTGCCCGTTGCAATATTTCCGGCAATAACTTCCAGGTTTTTAAAATCTTTCTTTACTTTTTTTAAGGCATCAATAACTCCTTTTGTATGACCATGAGCGCTGTCAAGGCATATAACGTCAACGCCTACCTGCTGTAAAGCATATACCCTGTCGCCAATGTCTTTTGTAATACCTACGCCCGCACCCACCAATAATCTTCCAAAAGAATCTTTAGTTGCATGTGGGTGATTATGCACCTGCAGAATATCCCTGTAAGTAATGAGGCCTT
This sequence comes from uncultured Chitinophagaceae bacterium, assembly GCA_963819925.1. Classification (GTDB taxonomy): domain Bacteria; phylum Bacteroidota; class Bacteroidia; order Chitinophagales; family Chitinophagaceae; genus Ginsengibacter. The sequence continues at coordinate 214,874 of CAWFYG010000005.1, forward strand.
TTAAAATGCCGGCTTTATTTACAACAGGAAGTTTTTCAATTTTATATTTTCTTAAAATAGATTGGGCTTTTTTAAGATCGGTTCCTTCAGGTGCCGTAACCAGATTTTCTTTGGTCATTAATTCACTTACTTTGCGCTTGAAATTATCTTCAAATCTTAGGTCGCGGTTGGTTAATATTCCTACCAGTTTTCCTGCCTTATCAACAATAGGAATTCCGCCAATTTTATTTTCCTTCATCAGTCTAAGCGCATCTTCAATAGTTGCATCAACACTTAAAGTGATAGGGTCCAAGTATTAAGCCGCTTTCACTTCGTTTTACTTTTCTTACCTGGTCTGCCTGGTTTTCGATACTCATATTTTTATGCAAAATTCCAAGGCCGCCTTCGCGGGCCAGTGCTATCGCCAAGTGAGGCTTCCGTAACGGTATCCATTGCTGCACTGAGCATGGGTATGTTTAACGAAAGTGTTTTTGTAAGATTGCGTTGTAGTATTTACATCCCGCGGTAATACATCGCTGTAAGCAGGCATGAGCAATACGTCATCAAATGTTAATCCTTCACCGAAAATTTTTTTGGAAGCTGTTGGAGCGTTATTTATTGTAGCCATGTGCAAAGATAAGTTACGGCAACTCTAATCCCAAAAAAGTGATATAAAAATATTTATCAATATTTACAAGTTCGCTATTTAGAGGTTGCAATTTATAAATTTTACCTGGCAGAGACGTAACAATTCCCTGCATTTCCAGCATCAGCAATGCTGCTGCCACCGCACTGCTTGTTAAGTTTGCTTTTAAAAAAAGTTCGTCAATATGAACCTGTTCCTGCTGCTTGTAAAATATTGTACCACAATTTTTTCATCCGCCGAAAGTTCAATAAATAATTCTCTTTGTTTTTTTACCGAAATTTCTTTTTTCTTTTTCCATCCCATATTTTCCAGAAGATCATTGGCGCAGGTGAACAAGGCGGCTTTATTGTTTTTTATCAGGAAATTGCAGCCTTCACTTTTGGTATCATTTATTCGCCCGGAAAAGCAAATACATCTTTGTTATAACTATTTCCCAATTCTGCGGTTATAAGAGAACCGCCTTTAATGCCTGTTTCAACTACAATAATTGCATCACTTATTCCGGCCACAATCCTGTTTCTTGAAGGAAAATTTTGCCTGTCAGGTTTGGTAAGGCTTCTGAATTCGGTGAGTAATCCTCCATTGGTAATCATTTGTTTTGCAAGGCCTGTATTTTGAGAAGGATATATTCTATCAAGTCCATGAGCAAGTACTCCAATTGTTTTCAATTGATTTTTTAAAGCAGCTTTATGCGCAATACTATCAATTCCAAATGCCAGTCCGCTTACAATGACTATGTCTTCTCCTGCAAGTTCTTCAATAATTTTTCACAAATGTTTTGCCATATTCATTATTATTTCTTGTGCCGACAACGGCAATAATTTTTGAAGCATTTAGATCTGCATTTCCTTTGTAATACAACATTGCGGGGCTGTCATAACAATTCAATAATCGTTGCGGATAATTTTTATCAGTAATAAAAAGCGGAGTAATTTTATATTTTTTTATGAAATTAATTTCTTCTTCTGCTCTTGTAAAATCATGAAAGTTTTTGATAGAATTAGCTCGTATTGTTCCAATGCCTTCCATGGACTTCGAGCTCTTTTTTCCTTGCGGAAAAGACAGCTTCGGCATTTACCAAAATGAGTGATTAAAGCTTTTGCATGTATGTCGCCAATATTGGGTACCAGCGTAAGCGCTATTTGATATATAAGTTCTGTTGACAAAAAGAAAAGATATGTCAACAATAATAAAAAAATTATTCAACAGAAACAACGCTCAATTCTGTTCTCCTGTTTAAGGCCCGGCCTTCTTCAGTTTTATTATCAGCAACCGGATTTGTTTCGCCCAATCCTTTAAAACTTAACCGTTCATTTCTTATTCCTTTATTCAATAAATAATTTACAACGGCTACCGCACGTCCCTTTGAAAGAGCAAGATTATCAGCGGGTTTACCAACATTATCGGTATAGCCGGTGATCAAGAATTTTCATTTTCGGATTTTCGTTCATTAAGCTTAACAACATTATCCAGTTCTGTAATTGATTCAGGTTTTAATTCTGTTCTTTTTGTATCGAAAAAAACATTTTTTAAAACTGATTGCGCATTTGCTTCAAGAGGTTGTAAAGGAATATCGGCCTGGAATGTTGAGTCAGGCGCTGTTGCTGCTTATATTATAATTTTCTGAATAAAACAGATATCCCTTACGGTTAACGTTAAACGCATAATCTTTTCCAACGGGAAGGGTAACCAGATAATTTCCGTCTTCATCGGTTTGAAGTTTACTAACTAATTGTCGGGTATTAATATCCGTTAGTTCAACGGAAGAAGGCAAGCCTTCATTTGTTTTTTTATCATACACTTTTCCTTTTACCCATAGTGTTTTCAGCGGCCGTATATCTTCTCTCAATTCAAAAGTATAAATATCAAGCCCGCCTTTTGTATCACTCTTGTCACTTGAATAATAGGCGGTTTTACCATCAGAGGCAACAACCAATGAACCTTCATCATCAATAGTATTGACGGGATAACCTAAGTTTTCCGGTTTGCTCCATTTTCCATCGGGCAATTTCCTGGTAACAAAAATGTCAGGCTTTTCACTGTAGCCCGGATGGCCATTGGAATTAAAATATAAAGTTTGATTATCGGCATGAATAAAGGGAGTGCTTTCATCGCCTGCAGTATTTACTTCTGCACCAAGATTAAGGGGTTGTCCCCAACTGTCCATTTTCATTCCGATGGCAAACCCAAATATCTTTGCCACCAAACCCGCCGGGAACATTACTGCTGAAATAAAGATCTCTTTTATCAGGCGATAATGAAGGAGTTGATTCCCAAAATTCTGAATTCACATTTGGCCCAAGATTTTGTGGTTCACTCCAGCCGTTTTTGGTTAAATATGAAATATACAGATCGCAACTGCCCAAGGCCTTCAGGGAAATTGCAACCTGTAAAAATGAGCCATTTCCGTCCTGCGAAATATTCTGTGCTCCTTCGTTAAAGGTGGTTGAATTAATATTTCCGGGCAATAGGATATGCTTTACCCCATGTACTGTCTATTCAAATCACTTTCATAAAAATCTTCATTACCTTTTATTCGCCTGGTGAAAATCATTTTCTTTCCATCTATTGTAAGTGAAGGAAAATATTCAAGATCCGTTGTATTAATACTGTCGCCTAAATTTCTCGGGTTTAAAAACATAATTTTTTTCAGGATGCGTTTTTTCATAATCAATGGCAAACTGGTAAGTTCCTTTTCTGAATTCGCCGGCTTTGCGGCTTCTTTCATTAATAGTGGTATCTGAAAGAAATTTATTTACTGCGTTCAATGCATCAGTAAAGTGACCCGTGCCCGCCAATGAAATAGAATAAGGAAGAAGATAATCATACGTGTAAACAGAATCCAGCGAAAATGCTTTTTCAAATTGGATTACAGATTCAGCATAATTTTTCATATTTGCGTTTATGCCTGCCAGTGAGAGATAGGCATCAACAAATTTTGGTTCAATTTTTAACGCTTCATTAATCATTCTTATGGAAGTAACATAGTCTTCATTTTGTGCTTTATTTATGGCAAGCGTATAAATCGTATTTGCATTATGATCTACTTTTTCCGGATCGTACCATTGGGCGTTTGCAATGTACGATGTAAGAAATACAAAGTACGATGTAATTAAAATCATTATGATGTACCAGTACGATGTGTTTTGAATGCGATGTAATTGAAAAGCTATAATCAAAATTCATTTTTTAATTGAGATTACTAAAATTAATAAGAATTATGTTGTAATTAGTCCAATGCTTGTTGAGATGCGTTTATACCGAAGCTGTATTGTCCTGCCCACATCGTACATCTTACATCACACATCGTACATTTCTTAAGGAACATTAATGTATTTATGAATCTGCAAAGAAAGTTCCCATTGAGGATTTTCTTTTATGTAGTCAATAATTGAAGGTGTTATAAGCGCTGCTTTATCCCATTCCGGCTGAAGATATAATTTACAACCAGGAGAAACCAATGCTGCATATTTTTCTGCCCAGTCAAAATCAGATTTATTAAATACAATTATTTTCAATTCATTTGCTTTCTTTAAAATTTCGGGCAAAGGTGGTTTAAATTTTTTTGGTGAAAGGCAAATCCAGTCCCATGTTCCGTTAAGCGGATGTGAACCTGATGTTTCAATATTGGTTAAGAATCCTTCATGATGCAAAGTTTTAGTAAGTTTATCAAGGTTGTACATGGTTGGTTCGCCGCCGGTAATTACGGCTAGTCTTGCATTATTTTTTTTTGCATCATTTACAATTTGTTCAATAGTTTGTTCCGGATATAAATTTTTATCCCAGCTTTCTTTTACATCACACCAAACACAGCCAACATCACAACCGGCCAGCCTGATAAAATAAGCGGCTTTGCCCTGGTGAAAACCTTCACCCTGCAATGTATAAAACGATTCCATTACAGGAAGAGAAGTGGTTATATTTTTAATTTTTTTCTGTAAATCATCAATGTCAATAATCACTGGTCAATTTGTAAGTGTATCAAATGCTATTAATAGACTTCCTTTGTTAGGGAGCGGAGGCAGCATTATATGTATTCATCAGCAATGCCGCAATTGTCATTAAACCTACTCCGCCCGGCACAGGGGAAATATAACTGCATTTGGGAGCTACATTTTCAAAATCAACATCTCCCGTTAACGCATACCCGCTTTTTTTTGTTTCATCTTTTATGCGGTTGATGCCTACATCTATAACTACCGCATTTTCCTTTACCATATCTGCTGTTACAAATTTTGGCTTTCCGATTGCCGCAATAATTATATCTGCCTGCAGGCAAAGTTCTTTTAAATTTTTTGTCCGGGAATGGCAAAGCGTTACGGTTGAATTGCCATAAGTCTGTATTCCTGCTTAATAAAATACTTATAGGTGTTCCTACAATATTACTTCTGCCAATAACTACAACACTGTTTTCCGTTCGGTTTCAATTTTATAATGTTGCAGCAATAAAATAATTCCATATGGAGTGGCAGAAATAAAAGTTGGTAATTCCAAAACCATTTTGCCCACATTAACAGGGTGAAAACCATCAACATCTTTTTCGGGTGAAATGGCATTGATCACTTTTTCTTCGGAAATAGTTTTTGGTAAAGGAAGTTGCACCAGTATTCCATCTATATCCGCATTATCATTTAATTCTTTTATGTTCTGTAAAAGTTCTTTTTCCGTGATGGAATCATCAAACCGTAACAAGGTAGATGTCATTCCAATTTCGTTGCAGTTTTTTACTTTGGAAGCCACATAGGTTTCACTTGCAGGATTGTTACCAATAAGAATTGCAGCGAGATGAGGTATTTTTTTTCCTGTTTTTTTTAACTCAGAAATTTTATTCTTTAAGATCATCTTTAATTGCTTGCGAAGCCAGCTTTCCATCTAATATTTGCATGCGGCAAAATTAACTACATGTATTTACTTAATATTATTTTTTGTGTCATTGAAATCAAAAATTGATTTTAATCTTTATTTTTATCGGGATACTAAAATTATGCTTTGAGAAAACTTTACATACTCCTTGTATCTTATTTTAATAAATTCACAGCTCGCATGGCCCAATCGTTGCAGAAAACCGATTAGCTGCTTCTTACATTGGGCTGGGAGCTTATAGCATCAATCATGTGGATGCATTTTCGTTTACATCAAACCAGGCAGCTCTTGCCCAAATAAAAAATCCTGCCATTGGCGTTTACGGCGAAAACAGATTTTTATTAAATGCTACCAATATGTATTCGGCGGTGGTCGTGCATGCCGTCTAAACAGGGAAATTTCGGGATTCAAATAGATTATTTTGGGTTTAAAGATTATAATGAATCACAGATAGGGCTTGCGTATGCACGAAGCCTCGGGAGTAAATTGGATATCGGAGTTAAATTCAATTATTATTCTTTCCGGATACCAACTTATCAATCCTCATCCACGATAGATTTTGAAATAGGAGCGATTGCCCATCTTACCGATAAACTAAATGCGGGTATTCATTTTTACAATCCGGTTGGGGGCAATTTGTCAAAAACTGATGATGAAAAGCTAAGTTCTGTCTACACATTTGGTTTAGGTTATGAGGCATCAGAAAGCTTTTTGGTAAGCGCCGAAATTGTTAAGGAAGAAGATTTGCCAGTAAACGTAAATGCAGGGGTGCAATATAATTTTGAAAAACAATTTTTTGTAAGGGTTGGAATAAATTCCGGGAATCGAATCTCCCTTATGCAGGTGCAGGTATTAGCTGGAAAGATATACGCCTCGATGTAAGCGCCAGCTATCATCCCCAACTTGGAATTAGTCCCGGGGCTAATGCTGATAGTAAATTTCAAATCAAAAGAAATTGAAAAGAACTGATTATATAAAATTTCTATTGCCATGTTGTATTTCTGTTATGCTATTATGTATTTCACCTAAAAATTTACGTGCACAGGAAACACCGCAGGATCCTACAGAACCTCCGCCCGTTGTTGAGCAGCAACTGGAAAATCTTACCCAGGCCAGTGATGATGCAGCTACAGAAGATGATTCTTACCTGCAGCAATTGGTACAATATATTAAAGACCCTATTAATTTAAATTATGCTGATAAGGGACAATTGCAGGAACTTAAAATATTATCACCTATACAAATCAGCAATTTAATATTGTACAGAAAGTTGCTGGGTAATTTTATAAGTATTTATGAATTGCAGGCGGTACCCGATTGGGATGTGGATTTAATAAAACATATCAGGCCTTACGTAACGGTTAGCAGTAAGGTAGATGTGTTTAATAGTGTTGGAAGCCGCTTAAAAAACGGCAGGAATACATTATTGCTTAGGAGACATTCAAATATTAGAGAAATCACGAGGATATTTATTCAATAGTTCCAATGCCACAAATTTTTATCCCGGAAGCCCCCAGCATATTTTAGTGCGATATAAATATGTATTCAAAAATCTTTTGCAATATGGAGTTACCGGGGAAAAAGATGCGGGTGAACAATTTTTTAAAGGAGCCCAGAAAAATGGATTCGATTTTTATTCGGCTCATTTTTTTGTAAGGAATCTTGGAATAATTAAATCCCTGGCGTTTGGAGATTTTACGGTTAACCTTGGGCAGGGATTAACCCAATGGGGAAGCCTTGCATTTAATAAGGGTGCAGAAGTATTGAATATTAAAAGACAGTCGGATGTTTTGAGACCTTATAATTCTGCAGGCGAAATAGCATTTAACAGGGGCATTGGTATAACATTGCAAAAGAATAAATGGGAGGCTACAGGGTTTGTAAGCTACCGAAAACTCGATGCAAATTTTAATGTTGACACGTTGAATTTTGAAGACTTTGTTTCTTCACTGCAAACTTCAGGGTATCACCGCACGGCCAGTGAAGTCGCAGACAAAGGCTCGCAGGGGCAGTTAACTTTAGGAGGAAATATTGCTTACTCAACAGATCGATTGCATATAGGCGTAAATGCTGTTCATTATAATTTTGAACATACCATTACCAAGCCGGTTTACCTCTATAATGCTTATGCACTGTCTGGAAAAACGGCCGGCAATTATAGTATCGATTATAGCTATACTTATAAGAATATGCATTTTTTTGGCGAAGCAGCAACTGATGAGGATCTTGATAAAGCATTTATTAATGGTTTATTGATTAGTGTTGATTCGCACGTTGACATGAGTTTTTTATATAGAAATATTTCCCGCGGATACCAATCTCTTTATACGCAATGCCTTTACTGAAAATACCTATCCCACCAACGAAAGTGGATTTTATACAGGAATTTCAATAAGCACCAGTCGAGTTATATTAGAATTGATGCTTATGCAGATTTCTATCATTTTCCCTGGATAAAGTACAGGGTCGATGCACCAACTTCGGGAAATGATTATCTGGTGCAATTGACTTACACGCCCAATAAGCAGGTGGAAATTTATACAAGGTACCATACAGAAAAAAAGGCAATAAATTATAACCCTGCCGGCTATGCCTTAAACCCGGTAATTGCGCAACCAAAGCAGGATGTACGGACGCAATTTTCCTATAAGCTTAATTCTGTATTTACTTTCAGGTCGAGGGTTGAGCTATCGTGGTTTGATAAAAAAGCTGACGATGCTGAAAATGGGTTTCTTATTTATACAGATATATTATATAAGCCCATATTCAAACCGTTTTCCGGCAACATACGGTTACAATATTTTGAAACTGATGGCTACAACAGCCGGTTATATGCTTATGAAAATGATGTGCTTTATGGATATTCGATACCCGTTTTTTATGACAAAGGTTACCGGTATTATGTAAATATCAATTATGATATTAATAAGAAAACTTTCCGTGTGGGGAAGATTTGCACAAACTATTTACCCCGATAAAAATATGATCGGCAGCGGGCTTGACGAGATACAGGGGAATAGAAAGTCGGAAATAACCCTGCAGGCAATCTGGACATTTTAAAAAAAAGTGCTAAACTAAGCAGCGGAATATGGTTGTTATGTGTCCTCACTCTATAATTAATGTGAAATTTTCATTAATTAACAATTTTTTGGCTTCTTTTTGTAAGAGACATATATTTGCGAATTCATAAAACTAAAAACACACATGAGAAAATTTCTAATGCTATTTGCATTGCTGATGTTCAGCGGAGTATTGGCAAGTGCACAGACCTTTGGCGTTTCCGGTACTGTAAAAGACGAAGCAGGGGCTCCGGTACCTTTTGCAACTGTTACTGAAACAGGCACGAGGAATGCGACAACAGCAGACGCCAACGGTAATTACACAATTAAAATGAAAGGTAATGGTACTTTAACCTTTACCGCCACGGGTTTTAATGGTGTTAAGGCTGTACCTGTAGCAGGTCTTGCTGATGTAATTTTAAGAAGAAACAGCACTGAATTATCAACAGTAACTATTACCGGTTATGGTATCAAGCGTGATCCTAAGTCGTTGGGTACGTCGGTTGCAAAACTTGACAATAAAGACCTTACCCAGGGAAAAGTAACCAACATTGCATCGGGCTTGTCCGGTAAAGTTTCAGGTCTGCAGATTACAAACGTTAACAGTAGTGTGAGCCAAAATACAAGGATTACCCTGAGAGGTAACCGGTCTATCCTCGGTAATAATGAGGCGCTCGTAGTAATTGATGATATTGTAATGTCGAGAGACCAGGGAGGCGCTTTGTTGGCCCAGCTTAACCCCAATGATGTTGAAAATATTTCAGTATTAAAAGGAGGTAGTGCATCCGCTATTTATGGTTCAGACGGTTCGAATGGTGTAATTATTGTTACTACTAAAAAAGGAACCAAGGGTAAACCAACCATAAATTACAGCAATACCACGGAGGTGCAGGAGGTTGCTTACCTGCCAAAACTCCAAAAAGTATTTGGAGAATATGGAGGTGAGCTATCGGGGGATGGAGTATTTTATTTTCCTGAAAATCCCATAGTTCCGTTTGTGTCGTACGAAAACCAAAATTATGGCCCACGCTTTAACGGGGCTCCGATAATACTGGGAGCGCCTGTGAGAATTTATAATCCGGATGGTACTTATTTTGATTCTTTGCAACATGCCGTTTATTCTGCCAAACCAAATGGACTATTAAATTTTTTCAATAAAGGTATTACTGAACAGAACGACCTCTCAATTTCCGGAGGCGATGATAAGAGCAGGTTTTTTGTCAGCCTGCAGGATGTGAGCATTGATGGTACTATCCCCAAAGACAAGAACCACAGGGATGCCATCCGGGTAAACGGATCTCGGGATTTCGGCAAATTAACAGTGTCCTATTCCGCTGATTATACTGTTCAGCATTCCAATACAACACCGGGTTCATTTGCAGTAAATACAGGCCCGGCTACTACTGCCGGTGGCTTTGGAGGTTCCTATTTCCAAAACCGGGCCGTTTACTGGACCATTCTTAATACGGGCGCCAATGTTGATTTGAATGCCTATAGAAACTGGAAAACGGATCCATTTGCAAATCCAAATGGATACTATAATGCTTATTATGGCAATCCATGGTGGCAGATTGATGAATCACGGTTTGACAGTAAAAGAAATACATTAATAGGTAACGTTAACCTTTCCTATAAAGTAACCGATTGGCTAAGCTTACAAGGTACTGCTGCCATTACCCGGTTTGATCTTACCCAGAAATTCACCAGTGAGGAATTTAAATTTGCAGATTGGGCAAAAGCTGATGTTTATGGGTCCGGAAGAAGCACAGCCGATCAGCCCGCTGCTGACTATGATGCTTTTGAGTTCAACCAGCGTCTTACCGGCAACTTTTTTGCCAACATTGATAAGAGATTCAAAGATTTTTCTGCTAAATTAGTATTGGGCGCTACCACGTTTGAAGAAACACAGCGGGATATAAATACATCTGCTGCGCAATTAGTAATACCTGACTTTTATAATATATCAAACAGGGTTGGATCGCCTAATGTGTATGAAAATTTTTCGCAATACAGGAAAACAGGGGCCTTTGGAGACCTTACACTAGGCTATCATGATTACCTTTTTATTCACGGATCGTTCCGCAATGACTGGGATTCAAGATTGGATAAAAGTTTAAGAAGCTATAGTTATCCTGCAGGAGATATATCCTTTGTATTTACTGATGCTATACCCGGTTTACAGAATAGCGATATAATAAGCTATGGAAAGTTAAGTGCGGCGATTGGTAAAACAGGGAATGTAAGTGTGGGTCCTTATAGTCTTGATAACGTATTTAACACAGCGGCAAACTTTCCTTACGGAAGCACGGCAGGGTTTACAGTTTCTAACTCTTTAAACAACCGGAATATTAAACCCGAATTTACCACTGAAAAACAAGTAGCCATAGATCTCGGCTTCTTAAGAAACAGGATAACACTGAAAGCGGCCGTTTATCAGTCGAACACGACTAATCAGACGTTATTAGTGCAGACAAGTTCCACAACCGGATTCACCCAGGCGTTGTTAAACAGTGGTGAAATGAAGAACCAGGGAATTGAGGTAGACCTTAATCTTACACCAATTAATAGTAAAAGTGGTATCAGGTGGGAAATAGGTTCAAATTTCGCTTATAATAAAAACGAAGTAGTTTCCCTTTACCCCGGGCTTGGTGAATTTTCGCTGGGAAACAATGCATACGCCACCGTGGGAAAGGCATTTCCGCAAATTAAAATTACAGACTGGAACAGGGATCCCCAGGGCCGGGTTATAATTAATAAAGCATCAGGATATCCTACTTTACAAGATACACTCGCCGCCTTCGGCACTTCGAACCCGCCTACTATACTGGGTTTGCATACAAGCATCAGTTATAAGGGACTAACCTTATCTGTATTAGCAGAAGGCAGGTTCGGTGCGATAATTTATAATAGCGTCGGAGGTTCATTAGACTTTACCGGTGTTTCCTGGTACTCAGCCCAATCCGGCCGCCAGCAATTTGTACTTCCCAACTCGGTGTATGACGATGGAACGGGTAAATATGTAGCCAACACCGATATAGTTACCAAAAGCGGTAATAATGAATTTTGGGCCAATACCTGGAATGGCGCCGGAAGTACGTACCTCAATAGTGCAGACTTCTGGAAAATAAGGGAAGTTTCCTTATCGTATGCGATTCCTAAAAAGATTTTGGGTAATTCCTTTATAAAGGGACTGTCAATTGCTGTTGTGGGGCGTAATTTGTTTGCGTTCAGGGCAAAAGACAATGTATGGACCGATCCGGAATTTGCCAACAGAACGGACAATACGATTGGTACCACTGATATTAACCAGAATCCGCCAACCCGTATTTTCGGAGCTAACGTTAATATCACTTTTTAAATAAATCAGTTAACTGAAAATTAAGACAATGAAAAAAATATTTTTAATACTTACATCCGTTTCCTTAATTGCCGGCGTGGGCTGTAAAAAAGGATATTTGGATGTAAACACCAACCCTAACCAATCCACATCCGCTGATCCGACCCTGGTGCTTCCGGCGGCTCTTGCAACCACCGTAGCGAACTGGTACCCGGGACCCACCTATATAAGCGAATGGATGGGCACATGGTCCGTTAGCGGAAGTTACGCCAGCGGGGCAAGCGATCCGGGCCCTACTTACAAGCAAACCACGAGTGTTGGAGATGGCTTATGGCAATCGGTGTACGATAACATGGAAGATTACCAATATATTCAGGATAAAGCGAATGCCAATGAACAGCCTTTTTTGGAAGGAGCAGCCCGCATTATGAAGGCCTTTAACTACATGCATTTGGTTGACCTGTTTAATAATGTTCCTTACAGCCAGGCATTAAAGGGAGTTGACTACATAAGGCCAGTGTATGATAAAGGGATGGATGTTTACGATAGCTTGTTTACGGAACTTCAAAAAGGAATAGACCTTGTAAACAGTGCGGGTATTACTGCCAGCTCCAATTCTGACATTATGTTCGCAGGCGATAAAACATCCTGGGTGCAGTTTGCGAATACAGTTCGCCTGGAGATGTTGTTACGGATGTCCCAGTTAAGTACGAAACCTGCTTTTTTTCAACCTAACCTGGCTTTGACGGCTGCTGAGCCTGCCGGATTTTTAACTTCGGATGCGTTGGTGCAACCAGGTTACCTGGTTTCAACCGGGCAGGGGAATCCTTTTTGGCAAAGGTTCTACAACTTAACCGGTGGCGCTGTGTCAAGTTTTGGAGATTATTGGGCTGCGAATGATTACGCGGTAAATTTTTATCATGATCAAAATGATCCCAGGCTTTCAAAAGAGTTTTTGCCTATCAAACTAAACACCACTTATCCTGACACGGTTATCGGAACCAAATTGGGACTTGCAAATGGAAACCCCGTAAACGGTAAATATTCAGTATTTGGTCCCGGCATTCTAAGGGGCTATAAGGTAACGAAGAGTGTAGCTGATCCGACAAAAGACTCAATATACACTGTTGATCCTGCAAGCGGCGCAACGGCCCCTGCTGTAATGATGCTTGCTGCAGAAAGTTATTTTCTGCAGGCTGAGGCAGTAGCGCTCGGTTATTTGTCAGGTGATGATGAGGCCCTTTACAAAAAAGGTATCCAGGCATCCTTCAGTTACCTGGGAGCTACAGGATTCAATACGTGGTATGCAGCTGAAACCGGTAATTCAAAGGTGGATTATACTACTGCCACTACGGTACTGGCCAAACAAACTATAATTCTGCGCCAAAAATGGGCGGCCTTAAATAATATTAACAGTACAGAGTCGTATGCCGACTACCGGAAGTTTGATTATTTACATACGGGCACATTCCCTTATCCCGGCCCGCTGGGTACCACAGCATTAACTTATTCACCTTATTATGATATTTTGAAAATCCCTTTACGTCTAAAATATCCAACCAGTGAGTATTCGAGAAATCCCGATAATGTAAATGCCGAAGGGACAATTGATCACCAGGTGGATAAAATATGGTGGATGCAGTAGAAAATATTTCAACTTTTAAAAAAAGAATTATGAAAATAAAATTAAATAAATTAACAGGATTACTAACAGGCTTGGTACTGTTGATTAATCTTAATTCCTGTATAAAGGACAAGGGATTTGCAAATGAAACAGATTTTTCACAACTGCAGGATCATGTATTGCTTGTGAATGGCGGGGTGAATAATTTTAGTAAATCCAACGTTGCGTTTAATTCTGATACAGCGACCGTCACCATTACTGTTGACCTGGCTTCGGTAAACTTGCCTTCAAGCCCTGTTGGTGTTACTCTTGGAGTAGATGCGGCACTCATTGCGACCTACAATGCAGCCAATAATACTGCATTTGTGCTTGCGCCGGATTCAACCTTTTCTTTAGCAAGTACGAGCTTAACTATTCCTGCCGGGCAACAATACGTAACTACCACTATTAGTTTTTATCAAAGTAAATTAGATGCGTCTCTCAGCTATTTGGTGCCGATTTCAATCATGGATGCTTCAGGTAAGTTGTTATCGTCAAATCAAAATACTCTATATTTTAATGTCATTGGGAACCCGATTGCTGGTAATTATATGGAACACTGGCGCAGATGGGCATCAAATGATACAATAAACAATCAGCAGTATGATTTTGCCGACCCCAATGTTTTTGCTGCAGCAAGTCCGACTCAAGTGGATTGTGAAAGCGTGGAAAATGGAGCTTTGTTTCATATTTCCTTCACAGACCCCGGTACTGGATTAGCAGGCTTAACTGATTTTAACGTAACATTGGATGCATCATCGTGGGGCAATTTTGGCGCAGTATCCATTTCAAAAGATCCTGTTATCATTGTGGCGGACCCTGTAAACGGATATTATTCATTTTATTTTAGTTATTCTCTTTCTGGTGGAGTTCCAAGAACTGTAATAGAAGAATTTACCAAAATTCCGTAGAAAACCTTTTTAGGGACAATATTAAATTATAATGTAAATTAAAAAGGCGGTTGAAAGTTCAGCCGCCTTTTTAATTATGTATTTTTGGAAAAAAATAAAATGGAAATACCAAAAGATCAACCCAACCAACTTAATATTGAAATTTCAGAAGAAGTTTCGGAAGGGATATATGCGAACCTTGCAATCATTACACATAGCCATGCTGAGTTCGTAGTGGATTTTGTAAATGTTATGCCAGGCACTCCAAAGAGTAAGGTAAAGAGCAGAATAATCCTAACGCCAACTCATGCAAAGCGTTTTATGAAAGCCATGATAGATAATGTAAAAAAATTTGAGTCTGTTAATGGTACGATCCAGGATATTGAAGCGGTTGAATTGCCTTTAAATTTTGGTGGCCCTACTGCTCAGGCTTAAGGAACTCCTCCCTAAATCTCCCCGATTGTGTAATTTTTCTTCCGGCATCATAAAAATTTCACTTGTACACGTTACCATATTTTGGTACTTTTTATTGAAATTTATTACAATGGGAAGAAATACATCCATGTCTTTGGGAGACTATTTCGAAAATTTTGTTGATAGTAGTATTTCCGAAGGAAGATATAAAAATGCGAGTGAGGTAATTCGTGCAGGATTAAGATTATTAGAAGAAGAAGAAAACAGAATTAAGGTTTTGAAAAATGCAATTCATGAAGGAATTGATAGCGGAATTTCGAAAAATTTCAATCCTAAAAAACACCTTACATTATTAAAAGCCGATAAAAAAAAATGGCTAAATATTTTCTAACGAAAAAAGCGGTAGAAGATTTGTCTAAAATTTGGGATTATACTTACGAAGTTTGGTCAGAAGGCCAGGCTGATAAATATTATGAATTGCTTATTGGTTGTTGTAAAGAAATTTCTGAAAACCCCGACATTGGGAGAAATTATGCCGAAATTGATAAAAATATTTTTGGATATAAAGCAAGTCAGCATGTAATATTCTATAGGGTAATTAAACCCAATGAAATTGAAATTTGAGGTTTTTGCATGTAAGAATGGATTAAAGAATAGAATTCAGGAATAAAGCATCGGCAAGGTGGACACAGCAATAGCCCCATAAGTATGATTGCTTTAAATAAGTAATAAATTTATTACCTTTGTAACATGAAATCCAGTGAGCTGGTGAGACTGCTTAAAAAAGATGGTTAGTTTGTTGTAAGGCAAACGGGTAGCCACATGATTATGGAGCACCTTACTAAAAAAGGACAAATTGTTTGCCCATATCATGGCAGCCATGAAGTTGGTAAAGGGTTGGAAAAGAAAATTAAAAAAGATGCGGGACTGTAATAAAAATATAATATTATGAAAATAGAAATGATTGTTGAAAGAACTAAAAAGGGGTATTCGGCTTATGCTGAAAAATATCCTGTTTATACTGTTGGCAATTCTTTGGAAGAAATTAAAGCCAATATACTGGAAGCGCTTAATCTTTACTTTGAGAAACAAAATAAAATCATAGATGAAAAGGATTTGAAAATAACTTTGGATTTGCCGCAGTTCTTTGAATTTTATAAAGTCATAAATGCAAAAGCTCTTTCTGAAAGAATAGGTATTAATCAAAGCCTTTTGGCCCAATACATCAAAGGATATAAAAAACCTTCGCCTGCACAGACACAGCGCATTTTGAAAGGCGTTCAACAAGTAGGCAGAGAGTTAGCCGCTATCCGATTTGTTTTTTAAATTTGATTAGGAACCAATAAACTAAAGAAGTCCTTCATCAGCGAAACTAAAATAACCCTCATCACTCACGATAACATGGTCAATAACCTGGATGTCCAGGTATTTGCCTGCTTCTTTAATTTTATGGGTTAGCTCTTCATCCTGCCTGCTAGGTTTCAAGCTCCCTGAGGGATGATTGTGACATAGTATTATGGAAGTGGCCCCCACCTCCAACGCCCTTTTAAAAAGAATTCTTGGATCTACCACCGTACTGGTCATTCCTCCTTTGCTGATGACCTCAAAATGATTAATCTTATTTGATTTGTTCAAATATACTACTCCAAAAATTTCATAAGAATAATCTTTAAACTTAGTTTTTAAGAATTCCGCAAGTTCGTTACTCGATCTTACGAATGTTTTATTTAAAAAATTAGCGGCATGGCGTCTTCTTCCCAACTCTAAAGCTGCGGCAAGCGTGATTGCTTTAGCTTCACCTATCCCTTTAATGGTCATTAATTCTTTTAAAGTAAGCTTTCCTAACTCATTTAGGTTATTTCTGCCCAGCAATAATATTTCTTTTGCGAGTTCAACGGCACTCTTGTTTTTACTTCCTGTGCTGATCAGGATTGCCAATAGTTCAGAATCACTTAGGCTTTCTCTTCCTTTTGCGAGTAATTTCTCACGCGGACGGTCATCAATTGCCCAGTTTTTTATCGAGGTGGAAGACTTGTTAGTACTTTCCATAATTTTGAGTTTGATAAAGCAATATAAATGATAATTTCGCCTCATCAAACATTTGCTTCCACCAATTCTATTTCAAAATGCATCCTAATGTAAAAATATTTTCGGGTACCGGATCCCAATACCTTGCAAAACAGATTTCAGCAAAATTTGGGGAGCCGCCGGGCAAAATCAACATACAGAAATTTAGCGACGGAGAAATAGGAGTGGAATACCAGGAAAGCATAAGAGGCCAGTTTGTTTTTTTGGTCCAAAGTACCTTTTCTCCTACCGATAACCTAATGGAATTACTTTTAATGATAGATGCTGCAAAACGTGCCTCAGCCTATAAAGTAATCGCTGTAATTCCATATTACGGGTATGCCCGGCAGGATCGAAAAGATAAGCCAAGGGTTGCTATTGGCTCCAAATTAGTTGCAAATATGCTTACTGCGGCCGGGGCAGACCGGGTGATAACCATGGATCTTCATGCCCCTCAAATTCAAGGCTATTTTGATATACCTGTGGATCATCTTGACTCCTCCGCCATTTTTATTCCTTATATAGAAGACCTCAACCTGGAAAATTTGACTTTTGCCGCACCTGATGTAGGAAGCGCAAATCGCATCCGCGAAATAGCCAGCTATTTTGAAGTTGACATGGTCATTTGCGATAAGCATCGTAAACGAGCCAACGAGATAGCAAGCATGGTGGTAATAGGCGATGTAACTGACAGGGATATAATTTTAATAGATGATATCTGTGATACGGGAGGGACGCTTGCGAAAGCAGCAGGTTTGCTCAAGGAAAAAGGGGCCCGCAGCGTAAGAGCTTTCTGCACGCATCCTGTATTGAGTGGTAATGCTTATGAAAATATTGAAAACAGTGTTTTAGAAGAATTAGTAGTTTGTGATACCATTCCTGTAAAACAGAAAATTGATAAATTGAAAGTTGTTTCCGTTGCTGAATTATTTGCAATTGCTATTCGCAATGCATATGAAAATAAAAGCATCAATAGCCTCTTCCTGAGAAGTAAGATGCTTAAAAAGAATAGAGTGAAAGTTTAATACTTGTCTTTATTCTTGTTTACGCGACGCCCTGTTAATTCCAAATAGATTCCTTACCTTTGCGCCTCAAAAAAATTATAATAAATGAAAACAATTACAATCGAAGGACAAATCAGGACCGAATTTGGCAAAGCAGCCACCCGCCAACTTCGCTCTGAGGAAAAAGTGCCAGGTGTAATTTATGGAGGTGCAAAAGAAATTAATTTTTCTGCTCCGGCATCTGCTTTCAAAAGCATAGTTTACACACCTGATTTTATGTTGACAGAAATTAAAGTTGACGGGGTCGCTTACCAATGCGTATTAAAAGACCTGCAATTTGATAAGGTTAGCGACAAACTTATCCATGTGGATTTCCTTGAACTTGTTGGAAATAAAAAAGTTACTGTTTCTATTCCCATTAAATTTACGGGGATACCTGCCGGGGTAAAGGAAGGCGGTAAATTGGCCGTAAAAATAAAGGCTTTAAAAGTAAAAACTATCCCTGAACATTTACTGGAGCATATTGATGTGGATCTTACTGATCTTAAATTGAATGAAAATATTCGTGTACAGGATGTGAAGGCAAAAAATATGGAAATTTTAAACTCACCCCGTATTCCGATTGCTTCTGTAGCGATGACGCGTCAGTTAAAGCAGG
Organism: uncultured Chitinophagaceae bacterium; assembly: GCA_963819925.1. Lineage (GTDB taxonomy): Bacteria > Bacteroidota > Bacteroidia > Chitinophagales > Chitinophagaceae > Ginsengibacter. The sequence continues at coordinate 233,454 of CAWFYG010000005.1, forward strand.
AGGAAGCGACAGTTGCACAGCCTGTGGCTGCAACAGATGCAAAAGCTTCGCCAGATGCAAAGCCTGAAGCTACTCCGGCTAAAAAGTAGTAGTAATAATTTTATTTCGATATGCCCTCATCAACCGAGGGCATTTTCTTTTCAACAGAGAGCCCAGGTTTATGTTCAAAAAATGAAACTGTAAAGTTTGCGTACATTTGCCAACTAATTTTTAATTATGGGAATGGATAAAAATACAGTTATTGGATTTGTTTTGTTGGCGCTTTTATTTTTTGGGTACTTCTTTTATTCGAGCCAGGGGAAACTGGCTATGGAAAAACAACAACAACACATAAAGGATTCGCTGGATAAGTTAAAACCTATAATTGATACTTCATTAAATACAGCTAAAGCTTTAATTAGTCCTCCTCCAAAACCGGACACTGTTTTACAGAACTTCAAGCAGGACACTTCGGCAAAAGAGCAGCTTTTTACACTCGAAAATAAAGTCCTTAAAATTACATTTACCAATAAAGGCGGACAGCCAAAAGAAGTTGAGCTCAGGAATTTTAAAACTTTTAATAATAAACCGCTTATACTCGTCGATGGGAAATTCAGCAATATTTCGTATGCTATAAATACCGGCGATAATCAAACAGCGCAAACGTCTGATTTGCTTTTTGCTTCACCAGGACCTCAAACCGGTTCAGACGGAAAAGAGACAATAAGTTTTAGCCTGCAATCAAAAGATGGACAAAAGATAGAGCATCAGTACACGCTAAGCCCTGATGATTATATGATCGGGTTTACAATTAAGATGGATGGCGCGAATAAATTGGTTACACAAAATACACTAAACCTTACCTGGCAGTCAAAGGCTGATAAGCAGGAAAAGGATATTGAATGGGAGACACAACAATCACACATTGCATATGTGGAAAACGGGGATTATGATTTTGAAAGACTTTCAACAGGAAAGACTGATGAAAAGAAGCTTAATAAATCTGTTGACTGGGTTGCACTAAAACAGCAATTTTTTGCCAGTTCAATTGTTGCAAAAGATAAATTTGAAAATGCTGAATTAAACTGGGAAGTTCCTTCGGATACCGGTTTGCATGTTATCGCAAAGCTTACCGCAAATATGAGAATCAGAGTTCCTGAAGGACAGGATGCATTAATTCCTTTACAACTTTTTTATGGCCCGGGAGATTATAAAATTCTTAAATCTTATGATAACCAGATGTACAATATGGTACCGCTTGGCAGCGGTATTTTCGCCTTTGTCAAATATATAAACCGGGGATTTATTATGCCTGTTTTTAATTTTTTAAGTACGAGGATAGCAAGCTTTGGTCTCATTATAGCACTACTTACAATTGTCATCAGACTACTTATTTCTCCCCTTACTTATCAAAGTTATTTGAGTGGTGCGAAAATGAAATTACTTAAACCGGAAATTGACGCATTGAAAGCAAAATTTGGAGACGATAAGCAGGCCTTTGGTATGGAACAAATGAAGTTATATCGTAGTGCCGGAGTTAATCCTTTAGGAGGTTGTATACCGGCTTTACTGCAAATACCGATATTCTTTGCTTTGTATAATTTCTTTAATTCTAATATTACCCTGAGAGGGCAAAGCTTTTGGTGGGCAAAGGATTTATCCTCTTACGATTCGATTTATAATCTACCTTTCTCAATACCATTTTATGGGAATCACGTAAGTCTGTTTACCATTCTTGCTGTTGTCACAAGCCTCCTCATATCTTTATATGGCATGAGCAACATGCAGGATAATAGTAATCCGGTTATGAAGTATATGCCTTTTATTTTCCCCGTTATTCTATTGGGAGTTTTCAACAGGCTTCCCTCTTCACTTACCTGGTATTATACAGTTTCCAATGCTATTACATTGCTTATTCAGTTTGTTATACAGAAATATATTATTGACCACGAAAAAATTCTCGCAAGATTGCAGGAAAATAAAAAGAAGCCGGTTACTCAAAATAAATGGCAGGAGAGAATATCTGCGATGCAGGAAAGTAATAAAAAATTGCAGTCAATGCAGCAACAGAAAAAAAATACGAACAAGAAAAAATAGGCGTAGTGATGACTGCAACTATTCCAAAACTAATGTAGTCTTTATGAGTAACTTAGCATTCCTAAGATTAAAGATACAGCGTATGAAGCTTTTTTATACTTTATTATTATTCATTTGTGCCTTCGCAACATTAGATGCTTCTGCACAAAAGAATCTTTCAGAAGGCAGCCTGGTATATAATATTTCAATAGAAACAGGAAGTTCACAACCTAAAATGGCAGATATGTTTGATGGTGCCACTACTACGGTATACTTAAAAGGTAGTGAAAGCAGGACAGAAATGGTAAGCGGACTAGGTAGTGAGGCCACAATTTACAATGCCACAACAGGTAGTGGAGTTATTTTGAAAGATTACAGTGCTCAAAAATTAATGATAACACTAACACCCACAGAGTGGAAAGCAAACAATAAAAAGTATGAGGGAATAGTTTTTGAAAATACCGGCGAAACTGCCGAAATCGCAGGATTTACCTGCAAAAAGGCTATTGCAAAATTAAAAGATAGCTCCACATTTATTGTTTATTACACCACAGACATAAATATTGCCAATAAAGATTACGATTCCCAGTTCAAGAATTTACCTGGCTTAGCAGTACAATATGAAATGCAGACAGGGAAAATGAAGGAAAAGTTCACCTTGGCTAAGGTAAATTATAGTGTTATCCCTGCATCTAAATTTGAAATTCCAAAATCGGGGTACAGAGTCCTAACTTATGAAGAAGCTAAGAAACTGTCTTCTAAATCTTCACTTTAGGATTAAAAGGTTTGCAAGCGTTCTTGGAAATAGCGGCAGGCTGCACCCGTAAAAAAACCTGCTTTTTGCAGGCTTTCTAAATGCTTAAAGGGTATTGTGCTAATTATTTCTTAGGTCTTATAATAAGTTTATAGCCGTCTTGTTGCGTATACTGCGGTATTACAACTTTTTGCTTATATGGCAATATATATATAGTGTTTCCTTTTTTGTAAGAGATAAAAGCATCCGAAACATAACTATTGCCAATTTGCTGATTATTTAAGAAAAAACTTCCCTTATAAATAATACCGGATTTAAGATTAAAAGCGATTGAATTCTTTAAAGTACCCGCAGTGGTTATATTTAGGTGTGTTTTATTTTTTTTCACAAAACCACCCCTGTCTGCGAAGGCCATAAAATACACCCCGCAAAGCAATAATACAACAAGCGTTATTTTGGAATAGTTGTTCATTTTAATAATAATTATATCAATCTTAACAAAGTTACAATAATTTTATGAAAAGCTAAACCCTTTCATCACATTTATTAAATAAACGTGAGAACATAATTAATTAGTGTACATTAATCTTGAAAAAAATCTGTAATTTGGATTAAGATCAGACGTATGAAAGAAAATCCATACCGCCAAAATAGAGAGGAATTGAAAGAACTGCTCTTGCAGTATACTAATTTCAAAAATGGTAGAAAATTTAATTTTATAGAAGAAGAAGCTTTTGAAAGAATAATAGATTATTTTGATGAAAACGATGATCTTGCTTCTGCGGTAGAGGCGGTTAACTATGCTATAGAACAATTTCCTTATTCCTCTTCACTTCATATAAAGAAGGCGGACCTTTTAATTGCGACACGCCGCTATAGGGAAGCTCTTTCCTTGCTTGATAAGGCGGAATTGCTGGATAGTAACGATATAAACCTGTATATATTAAAAACCGATGCACATCTTGCACTTGACAACCAGGAAAAGGCCGCTGCTTTACTTGAAAAAGCAATACATGTTTTCCAGGGAGAAGATAAAACAGAATTACTTTTTGAGCTTGCTGATGTTTACGACGACTACGAAGAATTTGATAAAGTTTTCAATTGCCTGAAACTAATTCTTGAGCAGGATCCAACGAATGAGGAGGCACTTTATAAAATTTGTTTCTGGACTGATTACACAGGAAGAAATGAAGAAAGTATAAAGTTGCATCAAAAAATTATCGATGAATTTCCATATACTCAACTGGCATGGTTTAATCTTGGCGCAGCATTTCAGGGCCTGAAGCTTTATGAGAAATCGATTGATGCATATCAGTATGCGATTGCAATTGATGAAAAATTCGACTATGCATATCGTAACATGGGAGATGCGTACCTGAGATTACATAAGTACAGGGAAGCGATAGAAGTTTTGCAGAAGGTTCTTGAACTTTCAATGCCAGAAGAGGTTATATATGAAGCGTTGGGGCATTGTTATGAAAAATTAAAGAATTATGCTCAGGCGAGATTTCATTACCGTAAGGCTTCGCATCTTAATTCAACGGATAGTCATTTATATTATAAAATTGCCGGAACTTATATGAGCGAAGGTTATTGGGATAGTGCCGTAAAGAATATAGAAAATGCAATGCGAATTAATAAATCTCAACCTGATTATCATTTAGCATTGGCAAAATGCTATGTTCAACTTGACAAAATCAAAGATGCTGTCATTCATTTTTCAAATTTTATTAAGGCCCGCCCCAAAAATAACAATGGCTGGAAAGAACTTATTAAATGCCTCTACGATGCCGAATACTACGAAGAAGCGCTTGAACAGGTTTATAATGCACAAAAAAACACCAACTATAAACCGTTATTCACTTTTTATAAATCCGCCATATTGTTAGCTCTCGGAAAACCTAAAGAAGGTTTGCTGCAACTTGAACTTGGTATGCAAAAATCGCCAGCCTTAATTAAGCAGTTCATTCAATTAGATCCTTCCATGCTTCAGCACCAATCAATAGTTGAATTAATTGCTGCATATAAAACCAAAAACCCAAAGAAGAAGAAATAGAAGTTTAATTCCTGTTTTTGAATAATTGGTTTTACAAAACTATCTTTGCCGCTTCTCAAAAGAATAAAATATGAATTTTAAACTCTCTCAAATTCCCGAAAGAGTCCCAAAGCCCAGACAGTATGGTTTAACGATGATAATGGATAAGGGACTTAGCGTTGAAGAAGCAAAAAATTTTTTAAGTGCGGCACATCCACATATAGATATTGTCAAGTTAGGTTTTGGAACGGCATTTGTAACACCAAACCTTAGGGAAAAAATTGATTTATATCAGTCTTTTGATATTCCTGTTTATTTTGGTGGTACCCTTTTTGAAGCCTTTTTAATAAGAAACCAGTTTAATGACTATATTAATCTCTGTAAAGAATTTAATATTAAGTTCATGGAGGTAAGCGACGGGTCCATTACAATTCCCCATGCTGAGAAATGTGGTTATATCGAAAAGCTTACAAAACATGGAACCGTATTAAGTGAAGTTGGAAGCAAGGACGCGGCTCATATTATTCCTCCTTATAAATGGATAGAACTGATGAAAGCTGAACTTGAAGCGGGTTCCTCTTATGTGATAGCAGAAGCCCGTGAGGCCGGTAATGTAGGGATATACAGGGGAACAGGCGAAGTAAGAGAAGGGTTGGTTCAGGAAATTCTAACACAAATCCCCCAACAGAAAATTATTTGGGAAGCGCCACAAAAAGCACAACAATTATATTTCCTGGAATTAATTGATTGTAACGTAAATCTTGGAAACATCGCACCCACTGAAGTTATTCCATTGGAAGCAATGCGTATTGGATTACGCGGCGATACTTTTCATTTATATCTTAATAAAGAAAAGGTGCAATGAAAATTTATGGATTGATAGGAAATCCTTTAAGCCACTCTTTTTCAAAAAAATATTTTACTACAAAATTCATCGATGAAAACATAAGCGATTGCGGGTATCAAAATTTTGAAATAAAAGATTTACAACTAGAAATACCAGAATTAAAAAACAATTCATCGATCGCCGGACTAAATGTTACTATTCCGTACAAATCCCGAATATTACCATTTTTAGATTCTACTTCTGAAGTTTGCACCGAAATAAATGCCTGCAATTGTATAAAAATCGACCGGGGAAAATGGACAGGCTTTAATACAGATGTAATCGGATTTGAAAAATCATTTGTTCCAAATTTAAGCCCCCATAATACAAAAGCCCTTATTCTTGGAACGGGTGGCTCTTCAAAAGCAATTGCTTATGTTTTAAAAAAATTGAAAATTGATTTTTTAATTGTAAGCAGAACAAAAGATACTTCTTCAACGGTTATTAATTATGAATCGATATCTTCAGAACTGATGAAAGAATATTCAATTGTAATTAATACAACACCTTCAGGAATGTTCCCTAACGTTGACACTTACCCGAAATTACCATATGAGTGTGTTACAGGTAAACATTATTTTTTTGATTTGGTTTATAATCCCATGGAAACGTTATTTCTTTCAAAAGCACATGCAATGGGTGCGTCAACAAAAAATGGAGGAGATATGCTTGCCATACAGGCTGAAGAAAGCTGGAAAATCTGGTCGCAATAGCAATTGATAGTAGTTAGCTTAAAAGAATCTTTTTCAATTCCCCGGGAACAGTTACTAATTTTTTTTCTTCATAATTAAAGCAAACCATACCGGTCCTTGCATTGGCAATAATCAAGGACAACTTATCTCTTTGAGTTGATAAAGAATAAAAAAGTTCAAACCCTACCTTGAAGATTTCACCGGTGAAAAGTTTTACTTCAATAATATCTTTATAGAATGCTTCATTCTTAAATTCTACGAGGAGTTCATTCATTATTAGAGAAGTTCCACAAACATCTAATTCGGTATGTCCATATTGCTGAAGAAATTGCATGCGGGCTTCGTGAATTATGGAAACCAACGAATCGTTACCAACGTGATTGCCGTAATTTATATCTGTTATCCTGACCGGTATTATAAATATTGCAATACATTTTTCAGGCAACTCAATTTTTATTCTTGCCATAAAAAATGGTGTTATTCATTTTTGTCATTAATGGAAGAAAGCTGGATTATATCAAGTAGATTGGTTGAAGTGGGGGACAATGTACTGCTCAGCATAATTTGTTTCCACTTTTCAATTTTTTTATTCCAAACAGGTTTGGGCGGATACTCATTATCTGCCGACTCAATGAGGGTGGCTACTTTGGGAGAAATTTTTACAGGTTGTCCTTCCGGTCCTGCAACAGTCAGATATTTTTTCCCATCAGCAAGCGAATTTTCATAATTCAGCGCCAGTAAGTTTTTATCTTTTGAAGAGTTTATGATATCTTCTAGTATTTTATTATTTAATGCAATTGAATCCCGGATTTGTTGTGATGATAAATTTTGCGATTGTGTGGAAACGGATGCAGCATTTTTAATTTTATTGGGATTGTTGAAAAGTATAGAAACTAAAAAAATAACAACAAGAGATGCCGCCACCGTTATTCCATAAAAAATAAATTTAGATCTTTTTTTGAGCGGGGACATTAGAACTACTTCGGCATCTTTGTCTAATTCTGCATTTATCTTTTGCCAAATTTCGCCGGGGGGATTGGCTTCATAATTATACAATTTTTCTTTAAAGTTTTTCATAAAAACTATTGTTTGTTAATGGTATCGTCACTTGTTTTATTAGTCATTTTTTCTATTGATTTTTTTAAAACTCCTTTGGCCCTTGCCAGCTGCGATTTGCTGGTGCCCTCCGTTATGCCAAGGATCTCTGCAATTTCTTTATGCGAATAACCTTCAATGACATGCATATTAAAAACTGCTTTATAACCGGGCGACAATTCGTTTACGAGTGATACTATATCTTTTTCTGCTAAAGAATCCAATATGCCCAGGTCGGTATCTTCAATAGTATTTTCCTGAACTTCTGTGACATTATATAACTTTACTTTTTTTCTGAAATGCTCGATAGAGGTATTGACAAATATTCTTCTTATCCATCCTTCAAAAGAACCGTCTCCTCTAAACTTGTGTAAATTTTTAAACACTTTTATAAATCCTTCCTGCAATAAATCGTTGGCATCGTCAACATTTCCGGAGTATCGTAGGCATACACCATACATTTTAGAAGAAAATTTTTTGTAGAGAAGTTCCTGCATTGACCGGTTTCCTTCAATACAGCCTTTTATTAAGTCTGTTTCGGAGGGAATATGGTTGCTTTGTTCATTCAAATTTTGGTGTTTATCATAGTTATTGCAAAAAAATATATTCTCGTTTTAAATAACCCATTAGTTTTTCAGTGGCCTTTCGCCTATGGCTGAAAATATTTTTTTCCGGCAAAGTCATTTCAGCAAATGTTTTTTCTGCTCCGTCGGGCATAAATACCGAATCATACCCAAATCCGCTGCTACCTCGTCTTTCATTAATTATTTCCCCCTTACACACTCCTTCAAATATATTATGTTTTCCACTAACAATTAAACATATGATTGTTCTAAACCGGGCGGTTCTGTTCGGCGCTAGTTTTAGCTTATCAAGTAATTTCTCGATATTTTTTTCAAATGATTTTTCCTCCCCTGCGTACCTGGCACTCCTAACACCGGGTTCTCCGTTTAATACTTCAACTTCCAGCCCCGTGTCTTCTGCGAAACAACTCATTCCTTTGAGCTTGAATATGGCATCGGCTTTTTTAACTGCATTTTCTTCCAATGTGTCAAAAGGCTCGGGAATATCAATATCAATACCGGCTTCAGAAAGGGATAGTATTTGAAATCTTTCACCGAGTACACTTCTTATTTCGACAACTTTATTAATATTATTAGTTGCAAATATTAATGTGTTCATCTCTGTTTTTGAAGATTGAAGATTTTTTGAAGGCAATTCCATAATTGCTTTTTCAGTTCCATATTTAACTGCATTTCTTTTAAGCTCGGGCAAATTACATACACCTGCTCATGAAAATTTTGTACCTGGAAAAGTGGAATTTCGAATGGAAGGTCTAATTCCTTTGCCGATACTCCAAAAAGCAAATTTTTTTTAGGATGCATCTGCTTTTGTAAATCGCTATATGCCAGATTCTTTTTTTCATAAATATTTACATAAGCAACGTCAGCCATGGTTAAATTACAGGCCGTTAAAATGTCATTCAGAAATTTCATGTCATCATCTGCCAGAAATTTATTCCCGTCATCTTTTGCCACAAAAAGTATCTGCTGTTTATTATCGCCTAAAAAATCAATAATGGGCTGCGGTTTTGTGGTTTTTAGATTTTCATTTGTGCTTAAATCAACAAGGTAATTTTTAAACAATGCTGAACGCAGTAGTCCCGTTAGTTGAATGTTATCCAAACCCATAATTAGCTTTAACTTTCTTTTTTTCGTTTCTTTGTAGCAAATTTAATGATATGATTGCATCCGCTGATTTTAATATTACACGGATAGAAAGAAGCAAATTACATTCAATAACCCTGGAAGATCTTCCATTTGGTAAATACTTTACCGATTATATGCTTGAAGTTGACTATGAAGACGGTGAATGGAAGACCGTGGAAATAAAGCCCTATCAACCTTTGGTACTTTCCCCGTCACTCGCCGCTTTGCATTACGGGCAGGCAATTTTTGAAGGAATAAAAGCATACAAAAATCCGCAGGGCGAAGCAAGAATTTTCAGGCCGTATGAAAACTTAAAGAGGTTTAATTTATCCGCGGAAAGGATGGAAATGCCGAAAATTTCAGAGGAAATTTTCATAGATGGAATGAAGGCATTGGTGAAGATTGATGCTGACTGGATTCCCAACAAGCCCGATCATTCTTTATACATAAGACCTTTTATGTTCAGCACTGATGAGATGATAGGTGTAAAGCCTTCATCAAAATATAAATTTATGATAATATTAAGTCCTACAGGACCCTATTATAGCGCTCCCATGCGAATTTATGTTGAAGAAAAATATGTTAGAGCGGTCGAGGGGGGAGTGGGATTTGCAAAAAATGCCGGTAATTACGGAGCAGCCATGTACCCAACCGCTGAAGCAAAAAGGAAGGGGTATGACCAGGTGCTTTGGATGGACGCCTATGAGCATAAGTACGTACAGGAGTGCGGAACGATGAACGTTTTTTTTATTATTGGAAATAAAGCGCTAACTCCCGATCTTAATTCCGGGACAATTTTGGCTGGTGTTACAAGAGAAAGTGCTATACAACTGCTACAGGAAAAAGGCCTTCAGGTTGAAGAGAGAAAAATAAGCATTGATGAAATTCTTGCGGCCTACGAAAATAGTACTTTATTAGAAGTATTCGGAACGGGCACTGCGGCAACCATTTCAAAGATCAAAGAATTAAAATACAAGGATTTTATAATGAATTTTGATGTTGGCAGTTGGGAAATAGCCGCATTCATTAAAAGCAGAATGAGTGCAATTAAAGAGGGCCGCGAAGAAGATAAATACAATTGGCTGGTTAATGTATAAGCCGCTTCTTAACATTCACTATTATTTAATTTCAGACGATTTTTCACACCTTCAAATAATTTTGGAATTTCACAAACCTACACTTACCTTTGCCGTCCAAAAAAATTAAGGTAAAAGTAATGCCTACAATACAACAGTTAGTAAGAAAAGGAAGAACAATCATCAGGGCAAAAAGTAAATCAAGAGCGCTTGATAGCTGCCCGCAACGCCGCGGTGTGTGCACAAGAGTTTACACTACAACTCCTAAGAAACCCAACTCGGCACTACGTAAAGTTGCCAAGGTAAGGCTTACTAACAAAATTGAAGTTATTGCTTATATACCTGGAGAAGGGCATAACCTGCAAGAACACTCAATTGTTTTAATTCGTGGTGGTAGGGTTAAAGATTTACCCGGTGTTCGTTACCACATCGTCAGGGGCAGTCTTGATACTGCAGGAGTAAAAGACCGTAAACAAAGCCGCTCTAAATACGGTACCAAAAAAGAAAAGGCGAAAAAATAATTTATTTAAAGATCATAAATAACTGAAATGCGTAAAGCACAAGCGAAAAAATTACCTCTTGCTCCCGATCCTAAATTCCAGGATAAATTGGTTACTCGTTTTGTAAATAACCTGATGTGGGAGGGTAAAAAGAGTGGTGCCTATAGTATCTTTTATGACGCTCTTGAAAAGGTCACCAAAATTTCCGGAGAAGATGGATATGAAGTTTGGAAAAGAGCTTTAGCAAATGTTACACCAGGAGTGGAGGTGAAAAGCCGGAGAATTGGTGGGGCCACCTTTCAAATTCCGGCTGAGGTTCGCCCGGACAGGAAAACTTCATTAAGCATTAAATGGCTTATAAAATATAGCAGGGACAGAAATGGACGCAGCATGTCGGAAAAATTAGCTAATGAAATTGTTGCCGCAAGTAAGGGAGAAGGAGCTGCATTTAAAAAGAAGGAGGATACCCATCGTATGGCGGATGCTAATAAAGCATTTGCTCACTTTAGAATTTAGATATTTAATACCAAATCTATCGCGAGCCCTTTCTGACCGGAAGGGTTTTTAATTTGAAGCACTATAAATATCTCATTTGCTGTTCTAATTGTAAGCATAATATTCGTAACTTTGCGCCTCCAAAAAGAGGTTTAACTTAAATAATAAAATATACAGGCCATGGCCGACTTAAGATTTCAAAGAAACTTTGGTATTGCTGCTCATATTGATGCCGGCAAAACCACAACCACAGAGCGAATTTTGTATTATACCGGCGTTAATCATAAAATAGGAGAAGTACATGACGGTGCCGCAACTATGGACTGGATGGCACAGGAGCAGGAAAGAGGTATTACCATTACTTCGGCTGCAACCACATGCTTCTGGAATTTCCCTACAGTGCAGGGTGCTAAAACTCCGGATACAAAACAATATAAATTCAACATTATCGATACACCCGGTCACGTAGATTTTACCGTAGAGGTAGAGCGTTCATTACGCGTTCTTGATGGCCTTCTTGCGTTATTTTGTGCTGTAAGCGGCGTGGAACCTCAAAGTGAAACCGTATGGCGCCAGGCCAATCGCTATAAAGTTCCCCGCATTGGATTTGTAAATAAAATGGATCGTGCCGGTGCGGACTTTTTAAATGTTGTTAAACAAGTTAAGGAAATGCTTGGGGCTAAAGCTGTGCCTCTCCAACTCCCAATCGGATCTGAGGATAATTTTAAAGGTGTTGTTGATCTTATTACGATGAAAGGAATAATTTGGGACGATGCTACACAGGGAATGACATATAAAGAGGTGGCTATACCCGAGGATATGGCAGAAGAGGTTAACGAATGGCGGCAACATTTAATTGAAGCCGTCGCAGATTATGATGATAAATTACTGGAGAAATTTTTTGATGATCCAAATACAATTACGGAAGACGAAATTCATGAGGCAATTCGTAAAGCAACTATAGATATTTCAATCATTCCAATGATGTGTGGTTCATCTTTTAAAAACAAAGGTGTGCAAACAGCATTGGATGCAATTGTAAGATACCTCCCTGGTCCAAAAGATATTGAAGCTGTGAAGGGGATTAATCCTGATACCGGTGAAGAAATTGAACGTAAACCGGATGCTAAAGAACCATTTGCAGCATTAGCGTTTAAGATCATGACTGATCCTTTTGTGGGAAGACTTGCATTTTTCAGGGCATACTCCGGTCATTTGGATTCGGGCTCTTACGTGTTAAATACAAGGACCGGAAAGAATGAAAGAATTTCAAGAATAATGCAGATGCATGCTAATAAACAAAACCCGGTTGATTTTATTGAAGCTGGTGATATAGGCGCTGCCGTTGGATTTAAAGACATTAAAACTGGCGACACACTTTGCAACGAGGATCACCCTATTATTCTTGAAGCAATGACTTTCCCCGAACCGGTAATTTCTGTTGCAGTTGAACCCAAAACACAGGCGGACGTTGATAAAATGGGGCTTGCAATTTCAAAATTAGTAGAAGAAGATCCTACCTTAAGAGTAAAAACTGATGAAGAAACAGGCCAGACTATTCTGAGTGGGATGGGCGAGTTGCATCTTGAAATAATCGTGGATAGAATGAAACGGGAATTCAAAGTTGAAATAAACCAGGGAGCACCACAGGTTGCCTATAAGGAAGCATTCAGGCAAACAATTGAACACCGTGAAGTGCTCAAAAAGCAAACAGGTGGACGTGGTAAATTTGCAGATATCGTTTTCGAAATTGGCCCCGCAGATGAAGAATTTATAAAAGAAGGCAAAGGCAATTTCCAGTTTGTGAATGCTCTCTTTGGAGGTTCTATTCCTAAGGAATTTGTTCCTGCAATACAAAAGGGTTTTGAAACCGCGATGACAACTGGTGTTTTAGCGGGATACCCTATGGAAAGTATGAAGGTTAGAGTTTTTGATGGTTCCTTCCACCAGGTGGATTCAGATTCCATGTCGTTCGAACTTTGCGCCAAGCAAGGTTATCGTGAAGCGGCCCGTAAGGCCAGACCGGTTTTACTTGAGCCTATTATGAAAATTGAAGTATTAACTCCCGATCAGTATATGGGTGACGTAACCGGCGACCTTAATCGCCGTCGTGGTATGCTTGAAGGAATGGATAGTAAACATGGTGTTCAGGTTATAAAAGCAAAGGTTCCGTTGAGCGAAATGTTTGGATATGTAACACAACTACGTTCTTTGTCCAGCGGACGTGCTACTTCAACAATGGAATTCAGTCATTATTCACCCGCACCTAATAATATCGCAGAAGAAGTAATGGCAAAACAGAAAGGAAAAGTGAAAGTAGAAGAATAACTCATGGATTAAGTTTCTCAACTAGAATTAGTAAAGTATAATAAAAAGCCCTGTTCTGAAAGAACAGGGCTTTTCGTTTTTAATAACCTTCCTCTTATTTGCAACACAAATCTGAAAATAATACCGTGGAAAATACCCTCCAAAAAACGACCTTTTCACCCTAGTTTTTGTTCGGGGGTTAAACCACATTTGTACAAGAAATGATTATTGAATTGATCTAGAATAGAATAAAAATCAAAAAAATAAATCCGTTGAGCCCTTCAATATAATTTCAGTGAAGATATTCAGAACTTAATGGGGTGGTTTTTCAATTAGAGTTCAAAGTGCCCTGCGGGGCATTTTGGATTTTAAGAAGTTGATGATGCGCTAATTTCCCGACTTATTTTTGAAATCTCCACGCTTCCATGCCTTTATAAACTCAGCCCAGGCAAGCGGATTAAAGATGTTTTGCGGAGGAAGCTGGCCCGAGGAATAATATTTTTGAGCATTCTGTTTTAGGTAATAATTGGTTGCCTCACGGCCATCTCTCGGATAAGCGGCCATTAACGCCCGCAGATTCCTCTCGGAGAGGTTTTGACGTGCAATTTCCTGGTCATCCTCCGGTACTTTCGTGTTTACAAAATCTCTTTCAAACTCTTCACGTGTAGGCCGTTTTTTGATAATAGTAGCTGGAAGGTAAACTGTATCCTCAACCATTAGTTGTATCATACTTTGCATATTCCCTACCAGGTTTTGCGGAATAGTAACCAATTTAGGTTTGTAACCCACGCTTGTAAATTCCAATACATCCCCCCTCAAAACAGGAATATCAAAAACACCTTGTTCGCTGGAAATGGTTCCCTGGTTTCTTCCTTTCACCATAATACTTACAGAGGGTAATGCCTTCAGGCTATCGGCTGACATTACAACACCATACAATTGTATAACAGAGTCTTTGTAAGTTTCAAACTGAGCTTTTGCAATCACAGGAACAAGAAACAGGAGAAATAAAATGTATAGTAAAATTTTTTTCATGTATCTATCCCCAATACTACGAATTTATGTACAGTTTGGTTGTAATAAAAAAAACAAAGTAAGGGTATCAATGTTTAAATTTGTAGGCAGAACTTCTTTTTAACAAAAAATTGAACCATGAGCGAAGAAGAGATATTAAAAGCATTAAGTAACGTACAGGAACCCGACCTGAAAAATGACCTGGTTTCTTTGAACATGGTGAATGATATTGCAATTAATGGCAACAAGGTTTCATTTACTGTCGTGCTTACCACTCCTGCATGTCCGTTGAAAGATAAATTAAAAAATGATTGCATTAAGGCAATACAATTGCTCAACAAAAATGCGGAGGTAACTATAAATTTTTCAAGTAAAACCACTACACTTAGGAATGATAAAAAAGATATTTTAAAAGGAGTTAAAAATATAATTGCAGTCGTTAGCGGAAAAGGAGGTGTTGGTAAAAGTACCGTGGCATCTAATCTTGCACTTGCCATTGCTGAAGGTGGGGCAAAGGTAGGATTGATGGACGCGGATATTTATGGACCAAGCGTTCATATCATGTTTGGCGTTCGTGGGGAACGCCCTGTGATGCATGATGTAGATGGAAAAGGTATGATAGTACCGTTAGAACGCTATGGAATAAAATTAATGAGTATTGGTTTGTTGGTTGATGAAAAACAGGCTGTGGTTTGGCGCGGACCTATGGTAAGCAGTGCAATCAGGCAATTTGTTTCTGATGTTGATTGGGGAGATCTCGATTATTTAATCATCGATATGCCGCCCGGAACCGGCGATATTCATTTGACTATTGTACAAACCGTTCCCGTTACGGGGGTTATTGTGGTTACTACGCCTCAATTGGTAGCCCTTGCAGATGCCAAAAAAGGAATAACCATGTTTAACCAGGCTGGCCTGAAAGTGCCAGTGATCGGGCTTGTAGAGAATATGAGTTACTTTACTCCCAAAGAATTGCCTGGTAATAAATATTATATTTTTGGCAAAGAGGGCGGGCAAAAACTTGCCAGTGAATTTGATATTCCCTTTCTTGGAGAAATTCCATTGGTGCAATCAATCCGGGAAGGCGGTGATGCAGGAGTACCTGTAATGATAAGCGATGATGAGATTTCTAAAAATGCTTTCATAGAATTTAGTGATAATGCCATTAGGGGAATTGCTATGAGAAATGCGCAACTTCCGGTCACAGAGGTGAGTGAGATACTGGAGATGAATTAACTAATTTAACTTAAATGTTTTTGTGATAATAAATAATTTGATCACTAAAATATCTTTCCTCCTTTTCCAAAATGAAATCTTTCATTTCAGGTGCAGCAATTCCATTTTCCGTTATTAATTGCTCATTGGTTATTACCCTCGCCTCATCCCATAAACCCTCATTAATGAACGATTGTAATGTCTTGGCTCCTCCTTCTATTATTACACTTTGGATGTTCATTTCAAAAAGTGATTGAAGCATTTGCTCTATAAAATTTTCATTTTCAAGTTTGATATAAATTAAGTTTTCCTCAGTTGAATTTTTTACCAGGTTGTAGATTAAAGTTTTTGCATCGGTGTCGAACACTTTTAATGCAGATGGCACCTTTAGTTCTTTGTCTATAACAATTCTTATAGGATTTTCCCCCTGCCATAACCTTGTGGTTAAGGACGGATTGTCGTGTAGAGCTGTATTAGTGCCAATTAAAAGTGCCGCTTCTTCGCTTCGCCATTTATGTACCAACCGATTGGTATATTCATCGCTTATCAAAATTCTTCTTTCAGCAGAACCAATTTTTCTATTTACTGTTTGTGCCCATTTTAATATAATATAAGGCCTGAATTTTTGATGAAAAGTGAAAAAACGTTTATTAAGCCGGATGGATTCTTTTTCTAAAAGACCTGCGATAACCTCTACACCGGCGTTCTGCAGTCTTTGTATTCCGGTTCCCGCAACTTCTTTATAAACATCCTTGCATCCAATAACAACTTTCCTTATTTTATTTTTAATAATCAGATCTGTACAGGGAGGTGTTTTTCCAAAATGGGAACATGGTTCAAGTGAAACGAATAAAATGCCCTTTTCAATTAGGAATTTATTTTCTTCCGTCACGCTATTAACGCAATTTACTTCGGCATGTGCCGCTCCATATTTTTGGTGATAACCTTCTCCGATAATTTTATCTTCATAAACTAATACGGCTCCTACCATAGGATTAGGTGCAACATTACCTGCCCCCAATTCTGCTAGCTGTAAGCACCTGGTCATATATTGTTCGTCTCTTGTCAAAATAATGATATTGCTTCACAAAATAATTAAGTTTGCTTTAATGACAACAGAACAATGCTATAATGATTTTTTGAAACAATTATCCTTAATTTATCAAAGTAGGGAAGCTGCCAATATCACGGATTGGGTGTTTGAGAATTTAGCCCATTTAAAAAGAATGGATAGAAATGTAAACAGGAATGTTGAATTGGGAAAAGATACCAGCTCAAAATTAGAAAGTTGCCTTGCCGAACTTCTTACACACAAGCCTGTTCAATATGTTTTAAAAGAAGCATGGTTTTATAAAATGAGGTTTTATGTAAATGAAAATGTATTAATTCCACGACCGGAAACCGAGGAATTAGTAGAATGGATCGTAAGGGATATACGAAGTTTGAAGCCTGGAAAACAAAATCCCAAATTAAAAATACTTGATATTGGCACGGGAAGCGGATGTATAGCCATATCAATAAAAACGGAATTGGAAAATAGTGATGTAGCTTCCGTTGATGTAAGCAAAAAAGCGTTATCTGTTGCCAATAAGAACGCTGTTGCTTTGCGTACTCAAATAAATTTTTTGCAAATTGATTTCTTAGATGAGAGCATATGGAATAATCTCAGCGTATATGACCTTATCGTTAGTAATCCGCCTTATATTCCGGAAGGAGAAGCAAATACCCTGGAAAAAAATGTAACTGGTTTTGAACCTGAAGTTGCCTTGTTTGTTGCAGATAATAACCCATTCATTTTTTATGAGAAGATCATAAAATTTGCAAAGACACATTTAACATCTAATGGAAGAGTTTATGCTGAAATTCATGAGAATTATTCTAAAGACGTACAGCAAATCTTTTTAAAAAATAATTTTCAAACTGAAATCCGGAAAGATATATATGGAAAAGAAAGGATGATCAGAGCGACACCGATTGAAACATTCAATTCAAAGTGATGACGGCCAATGCCAAAAATTATTTGGTATGTACCGATGCCGACGTTGTAGCGCCCAGTTTTTTAGCCACTTCCATTATTTTCACTACATCGCCCCAGTTTACAAGAGAATCAGCATTTATAACAACTGCCGGTTTTGTACTGTCTCCTATACGAAGTTGTTTTCTTAAAGAAGATTCCAGCGAATCAAAAACTATTTTTTGCTGCCCTACATAAATATCCCTGTTTTTATTTATGCTTACAATCACACTTTGTTTAGCCTTTGTTTCACTGGTTGCCCGGGGATTGTTCATCTTAATAACATTGGGATTAGCTAACGTCGATATAATAAGAAAGAAAAACATAAGTATAAACAGGATATCGTTTAAAGGACCGGTATCCAGTTCAGCATCATCATTCTTAAATTTTCTTCTTATGCTCATGTTATTTATTAGTAATCAATTAATCAATAATTGAAATAAGATTACCTGGTTGGTTCCTGTAAAATGTCGGTAAATTCTGACGTTGCAATTTCCATTTTATTTTCAATACGGTTTATTTGCGCAGCAAGATAACTGTGACCAATATACGCTAATATGCCTATAATTAAACCTGTAGCCGAAGTGATCATTTTTATGTAGATGCCATCAGCAATGGTATTCGGAGTATATTCTGTGCTGGCTGCAATTCCTTTAAATAAGGCGAGCATACCTATAATAGTTCCTAAAAAACCAAACAACGGAGCAATACGGGCTACAATAGAAATAATGGATAGATTTTTTTCAAGTTTATATAACTCAAGCACCCCAACATTCTCCATGCTTTTTTCAATTGCATCCATGGGCTTTCCGATTCGTTGAATTCCTTTGTCAATGACCTGGGCAACGGGGTTATCATTATTTTTCGAAAAACTCCTGGCCGCAGCTACATTGCCTGTAACGATGTGATCGCGGATGATTCGCATAAAATTATCATCAATTTTGTTAGCCTTTTTTATAGCGATCCACCGTTCAAAAAAGAAAAAAACTGCGCCAACGAAAAGAATTCCAAGTGGAATCATAATTACACCCCCACTTACCAGTACCTCCCATAAATTTTGAGTTTTGGGAACGGCAGTTTGAGTAATAGCGGTTGAATCAATTTGCAGGAAAAATAAATCCATGTATATGCGTTTGATGACAAATGTAAATAGTAATTCTATAAATGTGTGGTTGCATTAATTTGTAATATAAACTTTAACTTAAATGTTAAAAATGAGTTTCCGGCACTTGTTTTATGCGTTAATAACATCAATGCATAATTTTTATAAAAGGTGTATTCGTCAACTCCTTTCCTCCCAAATCATACATAAATGCACAATACTTTCTGCTGCCTTGGCCATATCCTTAACGCCCACCCATTCAATTTTTGAATGAATGCATTGCATACCGGTAAAAATATTGGGGCAGGGCAATCCCATAAAACTCAGTCGGCTGCCATCGGTGCCCCCTCGTATGCTTTCCGTTTTAACATCAAGCCCTGCACGGGATATAGCTTCATTAGCATAAGCAACAACTTCCGGGTGTTCATCAAGAACCTGTTTCATATTGCGGTACTGTTCTGTTACAATAAATTCCATGGAAGTATCGAGGTAGTGACTTACAACTTCTTCCGCAATAGTCTTTAATCTCTCTTCATGTTTTTTTAAAATATCGGTATCGAAATCTCTCACAATAAATTCGATGGTTGCTCTTTCGGCAATGCCATCCACCCGAACCGGGTGTACAAAGCCTTCTTTTTTTTCTGTTGCTTCCGGAGCCCATTCCGTTGTTGGTAGGGTGTGCAGAATTTCGCCGGCTACCTTTATTGCATTTACCAATTTATTTTTTGCATAACCCGGATGCGCAATTACTCCATTGATAATTATTTTTGCCCCGTCGGCGCTAAAAGTTTCGTCTTCAAGGCTGCCTGCTTCACCGCCATCCATTGTATAGCCGAAAACGGCTCCCAGTTTTTTCATATCAAGTTTAGCAGTTCCCTTTCCCACTTCTTCATCAGGTGTAAATAAAATTTTTATTGTACCATGCTTTACAGAAGGATTCTTCATGATAAATTCTGCCGCTTGCATTATAGCCGCCACGCCACTTTTATCATCAGCACCTAACAATGTTTTTCCGCTTGCTGTTATTATATCTTCGTTGATGTGATTGTATAAGTAAGGATGCGAAACCGCAGACAATACCTGGGTTGTGTCATCCGGCAAAATAATTTCTTCACCATTATAATTTTTATGAAGAATAGGTTTTACGTTGGTTCCACTACAGTCGGGTGCAGTATCAACATGACTGCAAAAACAAATTACCGGAATTTTTTCTTTCGCTGAATTGGATGGAATGGTTGCATATACATACCCAAACTCATCCATTTCGGCATCTTGTATACCAATTGCAAGTAGTTCATCCACTAATAACCGGCTTAAGTTTTTTTGTTTTTCTGTTGAGGGATGGGTAATACTCAATGGGTTGCTTTGGGTATCTATTTGCACGTAGCGCATAAATCGGTCGGCAATTGAATTTTTATCAATTTCTATTTCTGTCATTATTGTTTTTGAAGAATTGATTAGTAATTAATTTTCACAAAGGAACAAAGAAAAACCTTCTTATGAATATCATTAATTCTGGTAATCTGCTTAAACTAATTTTTCTAACACATAATATACAATTGGGCAAAAAGTGGAATTTTTTAAAGTGATTGCCGGTCGTTTCAATAATACATCTTCATCAGTATATGGAAAACGGTGGCAATCAGAGGGCCGATCTTCATAAATAGAGCAATAATTGTCTTCCCGCAGGAAAGGGCATGGAGATTTTTTAGTCACGTAATCGCCGTCTTCATCAAGGTATAAATAAGTTTCTATGAAATCTCCTTCCTTCATTTTTAGATGCTTGGCAATTCTTTTGATGTCTGGTGTTTTGAACCGGGGGGAATAATTCCTGCAGCAATTGGCACATTCCAGGCAATCAATTTTTCCGAAAGCTTCTTCATGCAAAACAGGCAAAGCTTTGAGGGCCTTATTTTTATCTGCTCTTTTTAAAAAATCCTTGTATTTTTTTTGATTTTGAGCCGATTTCTTCTCCCAATTTTGCAATAAATCCTGTTTCATATTGTAAATATACAATTCAACTTATCACATAAATCCCGGCACAATTTTTCTCCGGTTTGCATCGTAACTTTGCGCCTTCATTTTGTACAAGTAAAGGGAATGTATCTCAGAAACATTTCAATGAAAAATAAGAGAAAATATGAATCTTTTTGAAAAGCAATCAGCGGAATTCGCCGTCCGCCATATTGGCCCTAATGAAGCAGAAACAAGGGAAATGCTCGGTGAAATTGGAGTTAAGTCCATTGATGAGTTAATAGATAAAACTATTCCCGCCTCAATAAGATTACGGGAAGAATTAAACGTGCCCGAAGGAGTAAGCGAGTTTGAATACCTGGATGATTTAAAACAAATTGCCCAACAAAATAAAGTTTTTAAATCGTATATAGGACAGGGATATTATGACACAATTGTACCCAATGTTATTTTGAGAAACCTGTTTGAAAACCCGGGATGGTACACTCAATACACTCCCTACCAGGCAGAAATTGCCCAAGGCAGGTTAGAAGGCCTCTTAAATTTTCAGACTATAATAAGCGATCTTACGGCTTTGCCTATTGCAAACGCGAGTTTACTTGATGAAGGTACTTCCGCTGCCGAAGCGATGGCTATGCTTTTCAATTACAAGAACAAGGAACATGACCATATAACCGCTCCCAAATTTTTCATTGATGAAAAAATATTCGCTCAAACAAAAAATGTTTTAATTACAAGAGCTAACCCGATCGGAATTGAGCTGGTTTTTGGAAGGTTTGATTCAGCGAGTTTGGATGAGTCATTTTTTGGAGCAATCGTTCAGTATCCAAATAGCGAGGGAAACATTGAAGACTATAGAAATTTTATCGGGGAAGCTCATGCAGTGAACACAAAGGTAATAATGGCCACCGATTTAATGGCCCTTACATTATTGGTGCCCCCGGGGGAATTGGGCGCCGATGTTGCAATAGGTTCTTCTCAACGGTTTGGAGTTCCCATGGGATTTGGTGGACCTCATGCTGCCTTTTTTGCAACTAAAGATGAGTTCAAAAGAAATATTCCGGGAAGAATTATTGGTGTAAGTATTGATGCGCAAGGTAACCGCTGTCTCCGTATGGCATTGCAAACACGGGAGCAGCACATACGCCGTGAAAAAGCCACTTCAAATATTTGTACCGCCCAGGCATTACTGGCCAATATGGCTGCCATGTACGCAGTATATCATGGGGCGGGGCGGCTAACGGACATCGCTAAACGAATTTCGTTGTTAACAAAGACACTCGCAACCGAACTGCAGGATGCAGAGTTTGAATTACAAAACGAAAATTATTTTGATACGGTTACTTTTAAGACAAGTAATGTTAAAGACATAAAAGATATTTCTCAAAAATATCAGATGAATTTTCACTATCCCGGGGAAGATCTTGTTACTATTTCGCTGGATGAAACTGCAACAAGAAATGATGTGCTGGATATCATAAATGTATTCACTTCATCCACAGGGAGCGATACTTCTTTTGCTACATTCGACAATGAAAGTGCCCTGGATAATATTCCTGGCTCACTCACCAGGACTTCGGAATTCTTATTGCATCCGGTCTTTAATAGTTATCATAGCGAAACAGAGATGATACGCTATTTAAAAATGTTGGAGAATAAAGATCTATCACTTACACATTCTATGATTGCTTTAGGTTCCTGCACTATGAAGCTGAATGCAGCAACCGAATTGATTCCGGTAAGCTGGCCCGAATTTAGTAAAATGCATCCCTTTGCTCCGGCAGATCAAACTAACGGTTACGCATACATTATAAATGAACTTGAAAAACTATTATGTACCATAACAGGATTTGCTGCATGCAGTTTGCAGCCTAATAGTGGTGCCCAGGGCGAATTTGCAGGGTTACTTTCCATAAAACGCTATCATGAAAGCAGGAATGATTTGCATCGCAATGTTATTTTAATTCCAATTTCAGCGCACGGAACCAACCCTGCATCGGCGGTGATGGCAGGCTGCAGAGTTGTTGTTACCAAATGTGATGAAGAGGGAAACATAGATATGGCTGATTTAAAAATGCAGGCTGAGAAATATAAGGATTCACTTGCCGGCTTGATGGTTACTTATCCGTCAACTCACGGTGTATTTGAGGAAACAATAAGAGAAATATGTAAGCTTGTCCACGATAATGGTGGTCTCGTTTATATGGACGGCGCCAATATGAATGCACAGGTTGGTCTCACTTCACCTGGAACTATTGGGGCAGATGTTTGCCATCTTAATCTTCATAAAACCTTTGCAATTCCGCATGGTGGTGGTGGGCCGGGCATGGGCCCTATTTGTGTGAATGCAAAACTGGCCCCATTTTTACCGGGTAAAAATAGCGGCGAAGGAGCAGTTAGTGCAGCGCCTTATGGCTCTGCAAGTATTTTACTCATTAGTTATGCTTATATAAAATTGCTTGGACAAACGGGTATGCGAAAAGCAACAGAATGCGCTATTCTGAATGCAAATTATATGAAGTATAGACTGAAGAAATACTATAAAATTTTATACACAGGAAAAGGTGGCACTTGTGCACACGAATTTATTGTTGATTTGAGGCCTTTCAAAAATTCTGTTGGTATAGAAGCGGAAGATGTGGCTAAAAGGCTGATGGATTATGGCTTTCACGCACCAACATTAAGTTTTCCTGTTGCGGGAACTATAATGATTGAACCAACAGAAAGTGAAAGCAAACAGGAGCTTGACAGATTTTGTGATGCTTTAATTAATATTTATGAAGAGATAAAGGAAATTGAAAACGGAGACGCCGACAAACAGGATAATGTTTTAAAAAATTCGCCGCATACTTTAACTGTTATAGCGGCAGATGAATGGAAACATACGTACCCCCGCAGCAAAGCTGCATTCCCTCTTGCATATTTAAAGCAAAATAAATTCTGGCCTTCGGTTAGCAGGGTAAATAATACATATGGAGACAGGAATTTGATTTGTACCTGCGAGCCGGTGAGCTCCTATGTGGAAGCCTAAATTTAGTTCGGATATCTTTATCTTATCAATTTGTATTAATCCACAAAAATAATTTGTTCTTCAGTAAGCAATGGCAAATTTTTAAAACGAAGTATTACATTACCAACGGTTGCAACATCTTTCTGGCAATAAATCGCAATACGTTCAAGGTTTTTTTCTATCCAGAAAACTTCACCGACTTTGCTTCCGTCAATATCATCCTTCGGAGATGGAACACCAAGCGTAGCCGCAAGCAATTTTAAAGAAGTATAATGTTTATAATCTCCGAAGCGCCACAAGTGCAGCGTATCAAGTACGGGCGTGTCCCAGGGTTTCATGTTTTGAAAATCAATATAAGGCGGAATGGTAATATTGTTTACCAGCATTCTTCTTGACAAAAAAGGGATATCAAATTCTTTAATGTTGTGGCCGGTAAAAATCCACCTTGAATTTTTTGAATGTAATTGTTCCAGCATTTTTGTAAAACTTTCCAAAACTTGCTTTTCATTTTCTGAATAAAAAGATTTTATTCTTAATTGCCATTGATTATTTTCCTTTTTAAAATAGCCTGTACTGATGCAAACAACTTTGGCAAACTCAGCAAGTATTGCGGCCCGTTTTGGATAATAATCTTCAGCAGTAGTATCGGACGGAAGATTCTTCAGAATTTTTTCCGTCCATAATTCCTTCCATTCATCATTTAATAAATGAAAATTCGGTACACCTGAAACCGTTTCAATGTCTATCAGAAATAAATTTTCAATGGCAATCTGTTGCATAAAAGATAAATTATATCATGTAAATTGAATATACAACAAAAAGCCCGTTGATTAGACGGGCAAAAATAAGAACCGATATATGTGGAGTTAAAATGTAAATCCTGCGAATATGGTGAACGCCTGACTTTTCCATTTTTGCTGGTTGTCTATATCATTCAAATTGGTTAAACCAATTTCATAACGGGCCCCCAGGTTTATAAAGGGAATCTGAAGCCATAATCCTCCAACGGCAGACCAATCGGCAGTTTTAAAAATGTTGCCATTATTTTTCAGGCTGTCAACTGTTTGGTTCAATACGTTTCCATATTGGGGACCTAGTTGCAATTTTACTCTTTTACTTGGACCAATATTAATATTCAGCAACAATGGCACTTTCAGGTAATCAAGTTTTGCTTTCTTCTGGCTTCCGTCTAAAAATAAATCATCATAAATAGCAGATCCATCGGTAGTAAATTCAGAAGACGATTGTACAAAATTCACTTCTGGTTGCAGTCCAAAAGTTTTTGAAAAATTAAATTGCATAAAAGCCCCCAGGAGGTAATTATAATTAAAGCCATCTTTATACGACTCACCATTTATTTTATTAATGTTTACCCCTGCTTTAGCACCAATTCTAAAAAAATTTTCATGATCAGTATTCGGATCAAACTTTTTGCTTTGGGCAAAAGTGTTTGCAGAAATAAAAATCAAAAAAAGTATAAGGAATTTTTGCATCACGCTGTTCAGGTTATGTTTCATAGTTAATCAATATTTATGCCAGTGAATCTTTTAGATATTTAAGCCTACCTTCTTGTCCAATTTCCGGGAACCCAAAACCATCCATGTTTTCTTCTTTGCCAATGACCAGGGATATATTGATGATATCTTGCACGTGGCGCAGCCCAATAACCCCGCTTGTAAATATAACCGTGGCCTCTTCGTACCCATTCTCCCTGCACCCAAACATAGCCAACCCCAGGTGCAGCAGGCCTTGCATACACAGGAGCCACAGGCCTGGTACTTACTGTTATAGAAGACGGGCCGCAACCCGAAATAAAGATTAAAACAATAAAAAGAAAAACTAATATTGAAAATAGTTTTTTCATAAAATTGATTTTAGAAAATTAGATAAAAATCGATGTGCAAAGTTTAAATGACGCAGACAATTATAAAACCTTAACATTTATTTGTTATAGCAACTTCAATCAAACCGAATTTGCTCAGCAATCACCGCAATATTTTTAAAGTACATTTACAATGCCAATTTTTTAAATTTTATATGATTCAATCAGTTTCAGTTATCGGCGCAGGCACAATGGGAAATGGTATTACGCATGTATTCGCGCAAAATGATTATAAAGTAAATCTTATTGATGTATCGCAACAACAGCTCGATAAAGCACTTGAGTTGATTGATAGAAATTGTAAGAGGCAGATTTCAAAAGGCTCTTTAACAGAAGAAGCAAAACAACAAACGTTAAAGAACATAACTGCGTTAACATCACTTACAGAAGGTGTTCAGGATGCAGACCTGGTAGTAGAAGCTGCTACTGAAAATATTGATTTGAAATTAAAAATTTTTAAACAGCTTGATGAAGCAGTTCCTGCAAATTGCATTCTTGCAACTAATACTTCTTCTATTTCTATTACAAAAATTGCATCCGTTACAAAACGACCTCAGCAGGTAATCGGTATGCATTTTATGAACCCGGTTCCAGTTATGAAACTTGTTGAAGTTATTAATGGTTACAGTACTGATAAAAAGATTACTGCGGAAATTATTGAGTTAAGTAAAAAATTAGGAAAGGTTCCATGCGAAGTGAATGATTACCCTGGTTTTATTGCCAACAGGATATTGATGCCGATGATCAATGAAGCTATTTATAGTTTGCATGAAGGTGTCGCGGGGGTTGAAGAAATTGATACGATAATGAAACTTGGAATGGCACATCCAATGGGCCCCTTGCAGCTTGCCGATTTTATAGGCCTCGACGTGTGTCATTCCATTCTGGAAGTGATGTTTGAAGGTTTTGGAAATCCAAAATATGCTCCATGCTCCTTACTGACGAATATGATAAACTCAAATAATTTAGGCGTTAAAACCGGAGAAGGATTTTATAAATATAAAACGGGAAGTAAAGATTTAATGGTGAGTGAGCGATTCATAAAGTAGTTATTCATTTTTTTGTATTTCTATGTGTTGAATATTTTCCAGCGAATACAATACTTCATTTAATCTGTATTTAGGAATTCCTGTCTCAATTTTACAAAATAATTGCGTTTCATTTTTGAAGATGGTGCAATTGTATTGTTTTAAGATGCGCATTACCTCATTCATTTCTGTGTAATTGAATTGCAGGTGGTAGCTAACTTCAATAGATTTTTGTATAACTTCTGTACATTGCAATACCAATGATGTAGCAGTTTTGTAAGCCTTAATAAGGCCGGGTACCCCAAGTAATGTTCCACCGAAATACCTTACAACAATCACTAAAATATCAGAAAGATTTTTTGAATCAATTTGTGCTAAAATTTGTTTGCCTGCTGTACCGGATGGCTCTCCATCATCATTAACTCTAAAATTATTTCCATCATATCCTATCCTGTATGCAAAACAATGGTGCACCGCTTTTGGATGTTCTTTTTTCAAAGCTTGCAAATGAAATTTGAAGTCGTCTTTATTTTTAATGGGGAATGCGTACGCTAAAAATTTACTTCCCCTGTCTTTATACTCAGCAATGCCTTCTTTATTAATTGTAAAATAAAAATCCATTAAATAATATTGACTTAAAATGGAAGTAAATTTATTCCTTTAAATGTTGGCACATAACGAAGATTGTGATTTTTTTGATTCATTATCTTTATTCACTATTAATATAAATATGCTTGAAAATTCATTAGAGTTTGCTCAACAACTTGATATAAACGATCCGTTGAAAAGGTTCAGAGAAAAATTTTATATTCCACTTGTTAATGGAAAAGAAAGTATCTACTTCACAGGAAATTCTCTCGGGTTGCAACCTAAATCAGCACAGGATTACATTTTAAATGATTTGGAAGACTGGGCCAATTATGGTGTTGAGGGCCATTTCCATGGAAGAAATCCATGGATAAAATACCATGAGAAATTTCCTCCAAAACTAGCGCCAATACTGGGAGCGCTGGAAGAGGAGATTACGGTAATGAACCAACTTACCATCAATTTACATTTGTTAATGATTTCATTTTACCGGCCAACAAAGAAACGATTTAAAATTATTTGCGAAGCAAAGGCTTTTCCCTCTGACCAGTATGCTTTGCAATCGCAGGCGCTGTTAGCGGGTTTAGATCCAAGTAAAGCAATTGTTGAGGTAGAACCAAGAGGAGGAGAATATGCAATCAGAAATGAAGATGTAATTGCAACAATTAAGGAACATGGAAACGATGTAGCTGTTGTTATTATTGGTGGCTTAAATTATTACACCGGCCAGGTTTTCGATATGCAAGCAATAACCGCTGCGGCCCATGAGGTGGGCGCCAACTGTGGGTTCGACCTTGCTCATGCGGTTGGTAACATTCCATTGGCCCTTCACAAATGGAATGTTGATTTTGCATGTTGGTGCTCTTATAAATATTTAAACTCAGGTCCCGGCGCCGTTGCAGGTGCGTTTATTCATCAACGTCATATACACGATAAATCCTTATTACGATTGGCCGGATGGTGTGGCACTAATAAAGAAGCCCGCTTTAAAATGGAGAAGAAGTTCGACCCGATTCCCACCGCGGAAGGATGGCAATTGAGTACTACACCAACCCTCAATATGTCCGCCCACAATGCTTCCCTGGATATTTTTGAAGAAGCGAAGTTTGAAAATATTATCTTAAAAATGCAAAAACTCAGCGCATATCTTTTATATATCCTGGATGATATTAATGCTTCAGCATCTAAAAAAACAATTGAAATAATTACCCCCCGAGATGAAAATGAGCATGGCTGCCAGGTATCTATCTTAATGTTGGAAAAAGGGAAACAGATTTTTGAATCACTTAAAAATAACAGCATAATCATCGACTGGCGCGAGCCAAATGTAATTCGTTTGGCGCCTGTTCCGCTTTATAATACTTTCGAAGATGTTTTCAGATTTGGGGAAATTATTAAAAGTATTATTGTATAATTATTTTGAATGCACTTTCCTTTACTTTGCTCTAAATTAAAAGCGCACTATTAATGTACAATCTCCCTTATTTTACTGAGGATAATGAAGAATTGGTTTTTGATTTTATGCAGAAAAATCCTTTTGTAAACATTGTAGGTTACGATGGAGCCTACCCCGTTGGGACTCATGTACCTGTGGATGTAAAAAAAGAGGAAGGCAAAATTGTTTTAACCGGCCATGTAATGAAGCATACGACTCATCATAAAGCATTTCTACAAAACGAAAATGTGCTCGTAATTTTTAACGGACCTCATTGTTATGTAAGTGCAAGCTGGTATACTAAAAAAGACGTTGCCTCTACGTGGAATTATATTGATGTGCAGGCACGAGGCAAAATAACATTTCACGATACAGGGCAAACAAAAAGAATAATTCATCATCTTACTGATAAATACGAAACTTCAGGAAGCGAAGCCGCATTCGATAAATTACCTCATGAATATGTCGACAGGTTGGTAAAGGCTATAACCGGATTCACTATTGAAATAGCTGGCGTTGAAAATGTATTTAAACTGAGTCAGAACAGAGATGTGCAATCAAGAGAAAATATAATCGGAAAACTAATGGAGACCGGTGACGCCGGAGCGAATGCAATAGCTTTGGAAATGAAGAAAAGATTACAAGAATAAATTCGACAAATGACTTTACAGTTTTTGGTTGACCAGATTAAAGAGAAAAAAACTTACTTGTGTATTGGGCTGGATACGAGTATTGAAAAAATCCCGCAACACCTGAAATCCAATGCCGATGCTGTTTTTGAATTCAATAAGCAAATTATAGATGCAACCCTGGGTTTATGTGTTGGTTATAAGGTCAACACAGCTTTTTATGAATCTGGCGGAGTAAAAGGATGGGAAGTAATGGAGAAAACGGTGAATTATATTCCATCAACCCATTTGAAAATTGCAGATGCAAAAAGGGGCGATATTGGTAATACATCTTCACAATATGCAAAAGCTTTTTTTGAAGTATTGAACTTTGACGCGATAACAGTTGCACCTTACATGGGCCACGACAGCATACAACCCTTTCTTGAATATGAAAATAAATTCACGATTGTTTTGGGATTAACCAGCAATAGAGGAAGCGAAGATTTTCAACAGCAAAAGATAGGATCGGAATATTTATATGAAACCGTTTTAAAAAAAGTAAGTAAATGGGGAACCAAAGAAAATCTCATGTTTGTTGTAGGCGCTACTAAAGCGTCTGAACTTGCTTCGATAAGAAAAATTATTCCCGATAATTTTTTATTAATTCCCGGAGTTGGCGCACAGGGGGGAAGTCTCGCGGACGTTTCAAAATACGGAATGAATAGAGATTGCGGGCTCCTTGTTAATGCATCACGTGCAATAATTTATTCCGGAAAAGATGAGAATTTTGCCGAAGAGGCACGAAAGGCGGCAACCCAATA
This sequence comes from uncultured Chitinophagaceae bacterium, assembly GCA_963819925.1. Taxonomy (GTDB): domain Bacteria; phylum Bacteroidota; class Bacteroidia; order Chitinophagales; family Chitinophagaceae; genus Ginsengibacter. The sequence continues at coordinate 263,752 of CAWFYG010000005.1, forward strand.
TCAAACAGAAATGAAGAGTTACCTTTGAGTTCGTGGAAAGTAGATTTTTCAATTAAAAGAAAATATGTCACAGGATTTATTTCAGTCACCTGATTATTTTAATGTAGATGAGCTCCTTACTGAAGAGCACAAATTGATAAGGGAAAGTGTAAGAAGCTATGTAAAAAAAGAAATATCGCCTATCATTGAAGATTATGCACAAAGGGCAGAATTTCCGGAACAAATTATAAAACAATTGGGAGACCTCGGTTGTTTCGGTCCTACGATTCCGACAGAATATGGGGGTGGCGGCCTTGACTATATTTCTTATGGATTGATGATGCAGGAATTGGAGAGAGGTGACAGTGGTGTAAGATCAACTGCGAGTGTGCAGGGGTCGTTAGTAATGTTTCCTATATACGCTTACGGTAGCGAAGAACAAAGAAAAAAGTATTTACCAAAACTCGCCAGCGGAGAATGGTTGGGTTGTTTCGGACTTACAGAACCGGATCATGGAAGTGACCCGGGGGGAATGCTGAGTAACTTCAAAGATTCGGGTGAACATGTTATTTTGAATGGTAGCAAAATGTGGATCAGCAATGCTCCATTTGCGGAAGTTGCGGTAGTTTGGGCAAAGGATGAGTCCGGAGAAATTTGTGGATTAATTTTAGAAAGGGGCATGGAAGGATTTACCACGCCTACAACGCATGGCAAATGGAGCCTGCGTGCGAGTGCCACGGGTGAACTTGTTTTTGATAACGTAAAAGTGCCGAAAGAAAATATTTTACCGCGTATAAAAGGATTAAAAGGCCCCTTAAGTTGTTTAACAAAAGCACGATATGGAATAGCATGGGGAACCGTCGGTGCTGCGATGGACTGTTATGATACTGCGTTGCGTTATTCAAAGGAAAGAATTCAATTTGATAAACCTATTGGTGGTTTTCAATTGCAGCAAAAGAAATTAGCTGAGATGATAACTGAAATTACAAAAGCGCAGCTAATGAACTGGCGGTTGGGTGTGCTAATGAACGATGGGAAAGCCACACCACAGCAGGTAAGCATGGCTAAAAGAAATTCATGCGTTATCGCGTCTAACATTGCCCGTGAGGCAAGACAGATGTTGGGCGGAATGGGTATCACGGGAGAATATTCAATTATGCGTCATATGATGAATATTGAAAGTGTTATTACTTATGAAGGTACTCACGATGTGCACCTGCTTATAACCGGAATGGATGTTACGGGATTGAATGCTTTTAAATGAAATGCTTTGCGGTAAATTAAACTTGAAATCAAAACCCAGGCGGATAGTAAATCAAACTATGGAAGTAAAACCAACGAAAAGGAACACCTCTACAAAGGGTAAAAAAAAATTAGTTAGTTTACCTATGAATGTTTTTCTTATTGGTTTTATGGGGAGCGGTAAAACCCACTGGGGAAAGATTTGGGCCGAAAGAGAGGGATTAACTTTTTACGATCTCGATGCAAAGATCGAAAAAGCATTTGGAATGAGTATCACTGATATTTTTGAAAAAAAAGGCGAAGAAAAATTTCGTGAACTAGAAAGGTACCATCTCCGTAAATTTAAAAATAAAAAGAATTTTGTACTGGCTTGTGGTGGCGGAACTCCATGCTTTTCTGATAATATGGAATGGATGAAGTTGCATGGAAAAGTTTTATATTTAAAGGGAAAGCCAGAAATGCTCCGGCAACAGGTAATGCACGAAACGGAAAAAAGACCGGTCATAAAAACAGTAGATCCTTCAGAATTATTATTTTTTATTCAAAAGAAATTAGAAGAGAGAGAACCTTATTATTCGCAAGCAGACTTCATTCTTAATATCGGGGAATTGCATGAGAACTCTCTTACACACCTGCTTTCCGAAGCAAAATGATAAGTAAAAATTTAATTAATTTTTTAACCGATAAAATTGATGCATAAAGGATTTTTAAAAACTGCCACAATTATAGGCGCTCTTTCCGTAGCCTTTGGCGCATTTGCAGCTCATTCTTTAAAACAACATGTTTCTGATTATGCAGTAAGTATTTTTGAAACAGGCGTACGGTACCAATTCTATCATGCATTTGCATTATTATCCTCAGGGATATTATATAAGGAGTTTCCAAATAAATTTGTGAAATGGTCGGGTGGCTTATTTATTTTGGGAATTATTTTATTCTGTTCCTCATTATATGCACTCACTTTTATTAAGGCTGCCGTGTTACCGGGTTACGACTGGATAGGCGCAATTACACCTTTGGGCGGTCTGTCATTCATTGCCGGTTGGCTTTGTTTATTCGTTGGAATAGCAAAGAAGTAACAAATGATCTGAATAAAACTAATCAGCATCAAAATATCTATCATTTAAGACGATTTATCCATTTAAGCATTTATCTATCTTTGTAAGCAAATGGCGACTAAGAAAAAACCAAAAAAAAGTAAAGCGGCTGATCCCAAAAAAATGAATGCTGATATTGCGGCAAAAGTTGAGGTAAGACAATTGCTTAAGGATGAGCGATCCCATAAAATTGCAGGCACAATTCTAATACTAATAGCGATACTTCTTTTTCTTTCTTTCACCTCTTATTTATTTACCTGGCAGGAAGATCAATCCAAAGTTTTTAAAGGCGCAAAAATTCTATTGCCCAGTCATGCGGAGTCAATGGCCAATTTATTGGGGACTGCTGGTGCCTACTTTTCGGACTTGTTTTTCCGTTCGGGTTTTGGCATTGCTTCCTATCTGTTTTGCACCTTCTTTTTCATTGTTGGCGTAAATTTATTTGCGCCTAAGAAAATATTTTCTGTCGGCCGCAATCTTCGCTATGTAATTGTAGGTCTTTTGGTAATAAGCGTTTCAGCTTCATTCTTATTTAAAGGTCATCCGTTTCCATGGGGTGGTGCTGTTGGTGATATGGAAAATCAATGGCTACAAAATATGATTGGAAAAGTTGGAACTGCCGCACTTTTATTTGTAGCAGTCCTGAGTTATATCATATGGCGCTTTAATCCTTCCTTCGACTTTTTATATAAAAAACTGATTCGCCCTGGCAGTATTTTGACAAATAAAAACCACAAATTTGAAGCGGATTCGGAAGGAGCAAAAAGTACAGAGGATGACTTAGTACCTTTGATGAACATTCCTGTTGCTACTGACAACACAATAAATTATGACTTGAAAATCGTGGAGAAAGATGAGGCGCCGGCGATAATAAAAACCGGGGAGCGAAAAGAATTTCCTGTAAACGAAATAAAAGAAGAAAAAATTATCAATCCGGTTACTAACAAATCACCTCAAAATGGACTTCAACTTGAATTAAAGCCGCCTGCAGACGTGGAAAAAGAAGAACCGTTTGTTCTAAAGCCAAAACTGCAACAACCTTACGATCCAATACTTGACCTCAGAAATTATAAATTTCCAACAACAGATTTATTAGAAACCCATGGAAGTGAGAAAATAGTTCAGGATGTAGCAGAGCTTGAAACCAACAAAAACCAGATCATTAATACACTAAGAAATTATGATATTGAAATCCAGAAAATCTATGCAACGGTAGGCCCTACGGTAACCTTATACGAAATTGTGCCTGCACCGGGCATACGCATTTCCCGGATCAAAAATCTTGAAGATGATATAGCGCTAAGCCTTGCTGCGCTGGGCATACGTATCATTGCTCCTATTCCGGGGAAAGGTACTATAGGCATAGAAGTTCCCAATGTAAAAAAGACGGTGGTGAGTATGCGGACGTTATTGAATTCAGAAAAATTTCAGAAAAATAATTTTTCATTACCCATTGCTATTGGTAAAAAAATTGACAATGAAAATTTTATCGTTGATCTTACGACCATGCCACATTTGTTGATGGCGGGTGCAACTGGCCAGGGTAAATCAGTCGGGCTAAATGCAATTCTTGTTTCTCTTTTATATAAAAAACATCCATCGCAATTGAAGCTTGTTTTGATTGATCCCAAAAAAGTGGAGTTAAGTATTTATAAAAGCATCGAAACACATTTTTTGGCAAAATTACCAGGCGAGGAGGACGCAATTATAACTGATACAAAAAAAGTTATTCATACACTCAATGCTTTGTGTATTGAAATGGACAACCGTTATGATTTATTAAAGGAAGCGGGTACCAGAAACATCAGAGAATATAATGAGAAGTTTATCGCCAGGAAATTAAATCCTGAAAAAGGACATCAATATTTACCGTTTATTGTTTTGGTAATTGATGAATTTGCTGATCTTATAATGACAACGGGAAAAGAAGTTGAAATGCCAATCGCCCGCCTGGCGCAGCTTGCGAGAGCTGTAGGCATTCACCTGATCATTGCAACTCAACGCCCTTCAGTAAATATTATCACAGGCGTTATTAAAGCAAATTTCCCGGTACGAATTGCGTTTAAGGTTAGCAGTAAGATTGACAGTCGTACAATTCTCGATGTGGGAGGTGCTGAGCAACTGATCGGAAAAGGAGACATGCTTATTAGTTATAATGGAGAACTTACACGACTGCAGTGTGCATTTGTAGATACACCTGAAGTGGACAGGGTTACTGATTTTATTGGTGACCAGCAAGGGTATCCACAGGCATTTTTATTACCGGAATATGTGGATGAAAAAGAATTTGAGAATAAAGACTTTGATGCGAACGAAAGGGATGCATTGTTTGAAGATGCCGCTAAACTAATTGTTCAGAGCCAAAGCGGAAGTACTTCTCTATTACAACGCCGTATGAAGCTTGGTTATAATCGTGCCGGAAGGCTGATGGATCAATTGGAAGCGGCAGGTGTTGTAGGTCCTAACCAGGGAAGCAAAGTGAGGGATGTTCTCATAAAAACAGATGCGGAATTGCAACAATATCTTACCAGGGATTAACATACCTAACCATATTGGCTAAACGCAGTTATTCTTTTGGAGAAATAATCCAGAAACAGCAAGAAGGTAATTGTAGCTAAATCCTCTAAAAAAACTAAATGCAGTTTGGTAAAATGTACTATATAACCCGGCGAACCTAAACACTTTATCAATTACAACTTAATAGTTTCAAAATATCATTTATTAAATCTTACCTTACGTGAAAAGGATCTTTGGCAATTATCAAATCTTTTCCAGGCGGTTATTTTTACGTAGCTAAGGAATATCCATTATCTCCATCTATGATAATGGCATTGAAGAAAGTGTGTGCCTGCCAAAAGAAGAGAAAACCCATTGGCCCGAAAGACATGAAAAGATCATTGTCTCCTCTTATTGAACGCGGCCTGGTTACTTTGACTTATTATGACATTGGCGGCGAAAAAAAAGCCACATGGGCAATAACTAAAAATGGTTTGCGCATTCTTCAATCAATAGCCAGGAAACAGTCGTTTATGCCATAGGAGAAGACGAGCGGTTCTATTCCAATTTATCAATTCAACTTTTTTACAAAACCCTATCTTCGTTACTAAATGCCGAAATATTTAATTGTAGGACTTGGTAACCCTGGAAGCGAATATGCACATACAAGACACAATATTGGTTTTGATGTGGTAAGTGCTTTTGCATTAAAACACAGCGGCATTTTTAAAAAGGAGAGACTCGCAGACGTGTCCGAAATAAAATGGAAAGGGAAGGTATTGGTCTGTATTAAGCCCACCACATTTATGAATTTGAGTGGGAGAGCAGTAAAATACTGGCTTATGAAAGAAAATATTAATATAGAAAATTCGTTAACTATCGTTGATGACCTGGCGCTGCCTTTAAACAAACTGCGATTACGCAAAAGTGGCAGCGATGCAGGGCATAACGGACTTCGGGATATTCAGGATGTCTTGGGAACAGATGTTTACCCGAAACTTCGTTTTGGGATTGGGAATAATTTCCCGAAAGGCATGCAGGTTGAGTTTGTTCTTAGCCGCTGGCTCACCGGGGAAGTTCCGCTGGTAAGGTTAAAAATTGAGAAATGTATCGAGGTAATTGAAAATTTTGTTTCAATCGGAATTGACAGAACAATGAGCACGATAAATAGCATTACATTTAATTCTGAATCTGCTGGTTAAGTAAATTCTTTTTTTAATTTGTTTTGTATATTTTCGCCAACTAAACTTCTGACACCCGAATAATAAAGCTGCTTCAAAATGAAAATTTTTTGTATAGGACGTAATTATGCAGATCACGCAAAGGAAATGGGTAGTGAAATACCTGATGAGCCTGTTATTTTTATGAAACCCAAAAGTGCTCTGGTTCAGAATCATACTCCATTTTATTATCCTGAATTTACCAATGAGTTGCATTATGAATGTGAACTGGTTGTCCGGGTCAGTAAAAATGGTAAATACATCCAGGAAAAACATGCCTCAAACTATTACAACGCCATCAGCGTGGGTATTGATTTTACCGCCCGTGACATCCAGGATCAACTGAAAGAAAAGGGCCTTCCCTGGGAAAAAGCAAAATCGTTTGATAATTCCGCCGCCGTTGGAACTTTTGTTGATTTAACTCCCGCTATAAATAAGAAGAATATTAACTTCTCGTTTACTAAAAACAATGAAGTTGTTCAAAAAGGGAATACCGGGAATATGATTTTTTCAATCGATGCCATCGTGGCTAATATTTCCAATTACTTCTCTCTCAATATAGGCGACCTCATTTTCACGGGTACACCTGCGGGAGTTGGCGAGTGTATGGTTGGTGATCTTTTAGAGGCATTTCTTGAGAATGATTCACTTCTTAAAGTGGAGATAAAATAAGTATAAGAAATCGCTTTGTGATCCAATTGTAAAGAAATGTTTGCCGATTTACCGGGCTCATTTCAGCAGACATTTTTCATTAAAATTTACGGGACAGTACTTAAAAAATTTCCCCCCCGAAGAATCAGGAGGGATCTCTTTAACCCTTAAAACAACCAACATGAAAAGCCTGTTGATTTTGTTTACAATCATATATACGTGTGATTCTTGTAATAAGTTTTAAAAAACTACAATAAAGCCAGGTCCAGCACCTGTTGCATTGTCTTCACATAATTTACTTTAAGGCCCTTTATGAAATTCGGATTTATTTCATTTACATCTTTTTCGTTTTGCACACTCATAATAATTTCTTTCAAGCCTGCTCTTTTCGCAGCGAGAACTTTTTCTTTAATACCGCCAACTGGCAGCACCTGGCCTCTCAAAGTAATTTCGCCGGTCATTGCAAGGTAGGGCTTCACTTTTCGCCCGGTAAATGAAGATGCCAATGCCGTCATCATAGTAATTCCGGCACTTGGGCCGTCCTTCGGTACTGCGCCTTCCGGCACATGAACATGAACATTCTTTTTATTGAAAACATCCGGGTTAATTCCATATTTTTTTGCATTGGCCTGCAGGTAGGTCATTGCGGTACTTGCGCTTTCTTTCATAACGTTCCCAAGGTTGCCCGTAAGTTTTAAATCGCCTTTTCCGTTATCGCTGGTTGTGGTCTCAATAAAAAGGATATCACCTCCCACATAAGTCCACGCAAGACCAACAGCCACACCGGCCATATTCGCCGTTTTATACATTTCATTATTATACCGGGATTTTCCTAATATCTTTTCAATATCTCCAATACTTATGGTAGGTTTGAGCTTTCCTTTTTCGGCATATGCCCGGGCAAGGTTACGCATAATACTTGCTAACTGCCTGTCCAATTCACGTACCCCGCTTTCCCTCGTGAATTCTGCAATAATTTTTTCTATAACCGTATCACTAATTTTAAACGGAACATCTTTGAGGCCGTGCGCTTCTTTTTGTTTCGGAATAAGATGACGTTTAGCAATTTCAATTTTTTCTTCAATGGCATACCCGTTAAGATCTATAATTTCAAGCCTGTCGCGTAATGCCGGTTGAATGTTTTGGAGATTATTGGCTGTGGCTATAAATAATACCTTACTTAGATCGTATTCCATCTCCAGGTAATTATCATAGAAATTATTATTTTGTTCCGGGTCAAGAACTTCGAGTAATGCCGAAGATGGGTCGCCGCGGAAATCTGTTCCTACTTTATCTATCTCATCTAGTATCATTACAGGATTAGAAGATTTTATTTTTCTGATAGACTGCAAAATTCTTCCCGGCATAGCGCCAATATATGTTTTGCGATGGCCGCGTATTTCACTCTCATCGTGCAGGCCGCCGAGGCTCACCCTTACATATTTACGGTTAATTGCATTAGCAATGCTTTTACCCAAAGAGGTTTTGCCAATTCCCGGGGGGCCTACAAAACAAAGAATAGGGCTCTTCATATCGCCCTTCAATTTTAATACAGCTAAATATTCAAGAATTCGCTGTTTTATTTTTGCCATTCCATAATGGTCATGATCCAATATTTTTCTCGCCTTCTTAAAATCGTATTGGTCTTTTGTATAATCCTCCCACGGGAGATCGAGCATCAGGTCGAGATGGTTATAAACTACCGAATAGTCAGGTGTTGAAGGATGCATTCTCTCGAGTTTTTCAATCCCCTTGTGAAACATTTCTTTTGCGGTTGCAGGCCATTTTTTTGCTTCCGCTTTTTTTTGCATTTCTTTTATCTCAGCAAAATTATCTCCACCTAATTCTTCCTTTATGGCTTTAAGTTGTTGCTGTAAAAAATAATCCTTTTGCTGTTTATCAAGCTCTGCACGGGTTTTATTAGTTACTTTATTTTTCAACTCTGCATACTGTAATTCAGTTTGCAGGAGGTTCATCAATATCTCTGCCCTGGCTTTTATATTATGAATCTCCAGCAATTTTTGCTTTTCAGCTATAGTGCTGTTTAAATTGCTGCTTACAAAATGTATTAAAAAGGCCGGATTTTCTATATTTTTTAAAATGATTGAAGCTTCAGAAGGAAGATTAGGAGAAAGTTGTATTATTTGTCCTGCAAGTTCTTTAATGGAAGAAACCATTGCATCAAAATCTTTGTCGTTTTTCAACTCCTCTTCAGTGAGTACGCTGATCTTAGCCTTGAAATAAGGATCGTCCGCTGTAACCTCATCGATCTTAAATCTTTTCTTGCCTTGGATAATAACAGTGGTGCCTCCGTCAGGCATTTTTATAAGCTTGATAATTTTTGCTACGGTGCCAATGTCAACCAAATCACTTACGGTAGGCTCTTCTACCAGGCTGTCTTTTTGAGATACGACGCCTATCAATTTGTCAGCCTTGTAAGCATCGGTAACAGCCTTAATACTCTTATCTCTTCCGACTGTGATTGGTATTACAACTCCGGGAAAAAGTACTGTGTTTCTTAAAGGAAGCAACGGTAATTCCGTGGGAATGGCCTGATCATCATTGCCTTCGCTACCATCTTCATTCAATGGGATAATGGGCATGAATTCCATTTCATCCTCAGGACCGCCCATAAAAAAGTTTCTATTCATATATTTCTTCTCTTGTCAATATGTCAAATATTCTTCCAAATAAACGCAGTTTTGGACATAATTGTATATGGCTCAACATTAATGCCACGAAATTAGAATTAATACTGCAAAACAATGGGACTGAATTACGTTGATTATATATCCGGCGATTGTCCCGGTTACTTATGAATCTTTTGGTTAAGGCTTTTGGAGCATACGAAACACCGTTATGTGCAAACAATTACCGTAAGGCAAAATATTTACATTTGTGATATGGATATTATATGCAGTGATGAAGAACTTTTTATTTTTAAAAAAATCAGTAAAGCAGCGGAAGACCTTAACATGCCGGTGTTTGTAATAGGTGGTTTTGTGAGAGATAAAATATTAAGAAGGGTAACGAAAGATGCAGATATCGTATGCGGGGGGGATGGCATAAAACTGGCGGAAAAGACGGCCCAACTTTTCAGCCCCGTTCCTGAAGTTAATATTTTTAAAACCTTTGGAACAGCCCAAATTAGGATATTTAATAAATCTTTTCCCTCCCAATCGGGGAAGGGTTGGGAGGGAGTCTTTGACATTGAATTTGTAGGTGCAAGAAAGGAAAGCTATAACCAAAATAGCCGAAAGCCAGAGGTGGCACCGGGCTCACTTGATGAAGACAGGATGCGCAGGGATTTTACCATCAATACACTTGCTATAAGCCTTAATAAAGAAGATTTTGGAACGCTCATCGATCCCTTGGGAGGTATTGCCGATATAGAGAATAAAATTATCAAAACGCCACTTCATCCCGACCAGACATTCAGCGATGACCCATTGCGTATGATGCGTGCTATCCGTTTTGCAACCCAGTTACGTTTTGACATTGCGGGAGAAACTTTTGAAGCAATAAAAAGGAATGCCCATCGCATCGCCATTGTAAGCGCCGAACGGATAACGGATGAATTAAATAAAATTATCTTAACTGAAAAACCTTCCATTGGGTTCGACCTATTATATAAAAGTGGATTGCTTAAAATTATTTTTCCGCAAATGGTTGCCCTTGCAGGAGCAGAATACATTGATGGCAGGGGACATAAAGATAATTTTTACCACACATTGCAGGTGCTCGACAACATTGCACCCAATAGCAATGACCTTTGGTTGAGGTGGGCGGCTATTTTACATGACATTGCCAAACCGGTTACAAAAAGATTTGAAGAAGATCATGGATGGACATTTCATGGGCACGAGGTAGTGGGAGGGAGAATGGTACCAAAAATATTTGCGCAGTTAAAATTGCCGCAGAATGAAAAAATGAAATTCGTGCGAAAAATAGTTGAATTGCATTTACGCCCCATAAGCCTGACGAAAGAAAACATAACTGATTCGGCTATACGAAGACTTATTTTTGACACGGGTGATGATATTGAGGCTTTGATGACTTTATGTAAAGCAGACATTACATCAAAGAACAAGCAAAAGGTAGAACGGTTTTTATCCAATTTCGAAATGGTGGAAAAACGATTGAAAGAGGTTGAGGCCTCCGACCACCTTCGTAACTGGCAGCCGCCCATAACCGGCGAAATTATTATGAAAGAGTTTGGCCTTCCTCCATCAAGGATGGTGGGGGAAATAAAAAATGCGGTTCGTGAAGCAGTGTTAGATGGAATAATTCCAAATGAATTTGATGCTGCTTTTGCTTTTATGGAGCAGAAAGCTAAAGAGCTTGGTATACAAAAAAATATTAATAATTAAAAGAATTATCGAAAGAGTTTTCAATATTTTTATTGATGAGTAATTCTTAATTTCGTGATATGGCAATTTTAAAGTTCAGGATATATTGGGAAGATGATGACAGCGTTTATCGTGATGTCGTTATTAAACATGGGCAAACTTTCTTTGAATTGCATAAAATTATTTTAAAGTGTTTTGAGTTTGATAATAAGCATAGTGCGACGTTTTACAGGAGCAACGATAAATGGCAGCGCGGAAAAGAGATTACGCTTGAAAAGTATGATAAAGAATACTTGGCCTCACCATTATTCATGAAGGATTGTACTGTAGGTTCAGAGATCCGCGATCCTAACCAGAAATTTATTTATGTATATGACTTCCATAAAAACTGGACATTTATGGTTGAGCTTATCAATGTAAATAAAGATGAAGACAATAAAATTACCTACCCATCCTGCATCAGGACAGAAGGAATAGGCCCCAGCCAATATGGGACCAAGGGCCTTATTAATGAAAAGCTCGCAGAGATAGAAGAGAAATATGATTTAAACAGTACCGTTATGCCCGATGGTTTCGGAGAAGAAGGAGAGGCGGATGCAGAGACGGAAGCGGGTGAGGATGTTGAAGAAAATACTTCAGAGGAAATATAAGTTAATTGCCGGGTTCTTCACAAACCTTTGCATAGTATGTATCGTAAAACCTGTATTATAATATCAGGCCCCACCGCTGTTGGAAAAACAGATTACGCTATTAAACTGGCTCATAAATATAATACCAAAATTATTTCTGCGGATAGTCGTCAATGTTATAAGGAATTAAATATCGGCGTAGCTAAACCTTCTCCCGGGCAACTTAAAACCATACAACATTATTTTATTAGTACTCATTCAATACAGGAAGAGGTTAATGTAAAAATATTTGAGCGGTATGCGTTGGATGCGGTTGACAAAATATTTGCAACTAACAATACTGCCATTATGGTGGGTGGAACAGGACTCTACATTAAAGCATTTTGCGAAGGCCTCGATGAAGTTCCCATGACGAATGAAGCTATCCGTAAAGAACTTACGGTGTCTTATAAATCGAAAGGATTGAAATGGCTCAAAGATGAAATTAAAAAGAAAGATCCGCTTTATTTTACTTCAGGTGAAATAGAAAATCCGCAAAGAATGATGAGAGCACTCGAGGTAAAATTATCTACCGGTAATTCCATTCTTGATTTTCATTCGGGTAAAAAAATAAAAAGAGATTTTAATATTAAAAAAATCGACCTGGATATTCCAAGGAACGATTTGTATGAAAAAATAAATAAGCGGGTGGATAATATGATGAATGGCGGTTTGCTGAAGGAAGCTGAAAGCTTATTTGCTTACCGGCATCTGAATGCTTTGCAAACAGTTGGGTATAAGGAACTGTTTGATTTTATGGAAGGCAAGGTTTCATTAGACAAAGCGATTGATGATATTAAAAAAAATACACGCCATTTTGCGAAAAGACAAATTACCTGGTTTAAGAAATTTAATTGAAAAAGCAGTCAACCTTTTAGTAAAAGGGAATAACTTAAAAGAATCTCATGTCCTGTTTTATTTGCCAGGTGATAACCGCATAGAGTTATAACTTAATGATTTTCTTATTATGCTCATTTGACCAATATGATAGCTTTCATGGAGCGCCAGGAATGCAAGAGCATCTTCCACTGTTTTGCCTCCCGTCGGTATAGAAAATGACAACGCGGTTTTTAGGATAGTCTCGTCTGCGTTTTTCAAAGCGCTTAAAAAGATGTCGGCATAGCTTGTCCATTGTTCCCTGCTTTCCGATAGTGGTGCATATTTTATTTTATCATTAAAGGCAATGGCGTTGGGCGGTGGGATGGATTGATTAATAAAATTGCCAAGATGTTTGTACGGCTCAATTTTAATCCCCAGCCGGCTAATATTTCTGTATCTGCCGGCAATTAAATGACCGGCGATCCATTCCAAACTGTTTGTTTTCCCATTAATTGTCTTGCTGCCATCATTGTCAGTTATGTCTTCCAGGGCAAAAAGGTACCAATGAGTCAGCAATTGATATTGCTGCATAAAATGATCTAAGGATTCTTTGTTCATTTGTTTTTAATTTTTCTTTGCTGGTAATATTTTATTCAAGTGCGATAAAGGTATCGTTTGAGAAAATACCTTGCAAAAATCCGAATTACAAAATTGCCGCTATTTTTCAAATTACGTCCGTGATCCTGACATCGGCACAAAAATCCTGCATCACTTTACAGGTGCAATCGTAAATGAATAACTGTAATCCTTATAATCCAGCCGGTATTGCTTCAATGGCCATGAACCCCATGAATTAATACCTCCGACTCCTGTTTGTTCCAAATCAATGTTGAATACGGTCATGTCCCTTTCTTTTAATTCACCTGAATGATGATTATGTTTTTGAAAATATTTTGATTGTTGCTTATCATCCCGGATCGCCAGCTCTTTATTTTCATAAGCAAAATAAGTGGCATGCATGGGCTCACGGTTCTGTTCATTTATGATTTCATTTTCCCAAAAGGAAGGAGGTTCCTGGGTTTGAGCACGAAGGTTTATAGCGGACAGCAGAACAAGAGTTATAAAAACAAGCTTCTTTTTCACGCGAATTATTTTTAAAAAGGTTTCCTAATCATCGGTTTCAGAAATGTAAAAAGATTTAGAACGAACGATTACTACTCATTAAATTATTTTAAAAGTAAAATAATCTTTTATAAACAGGATTGTATTTTTTAACAAGGGTTTGTTTAAGCGGAAGTGGTGAATAATCGATTAAAAATATAAAATGGTTGGTGCTGAATCGGCAATCATCAATGGCATAAAAAATTATAATAGTTGCGCATAATATCATAAATTGTGTTGCATGCAATGCTAATAAATCGTTCTTCTTTTTAAACCATGGATATTTACCGTTCAGAACTTCCGGAAATATTTGTTGATTTGTTTTTAAAAACGGCTCAATTAAATGAGGAGGAATTTGAACTCGTGCTTTGCCATTTCAGGAGAGAATATATTCCCCGAAAATTTTTTTATATCAAAGCCGGGCAAATAACAAAACAAAAGGCATATGTGAACAAAGGAAGCGCCCGGACATTTACCATTGATGCAAAAGGCCACGAGCATATTTTGTTCTTTTCATTTGAAGATTGGTGGCTTGCAGATTACGAAAGTTATTACACACAGAAACCGGGTAAGCAATACATCCAGGCTATGGAAGATTGCGAATTGCTTTGCATCACTAAATATGATCTCGATAAATTATCTGAACAATTTGCCGGTTTAAAAAAGATATTTGACCTGAAGAGACAGAAAATGATTTATGCAACTATGAATAATTTAAATGAAGTAAAAACCTTTACACCGGAAGAACGCTATTTGAATTTAATTAAAAAACATCCACAAATTTTTCAACGAATTCCCCTTCAATATATTTCTTCTTACCTGGACATAGAACCACCTTCACTCAGTCGCTTGCGCAAACGCATTTCTTCAAAATAGATTTTTTAACCAAGGTTAAGTCAGTTCTTAACTATGGTTATTGGAATCAGCCGCTGTTCATACCATCTTTACAACAATAAAAAAAATGATATGAATAATCAAATACCTCCTCCGGTGCAAATGATGCAACTGATAACAGGATTCTGGACTTCCTGCTGCATTTATGCCGCGGCAAAATTAAACATAGCCGACCAGCTAACAATTAAACCGAAAACTGTCGACCAACTTGCAGAAGCCACACATAGCCACGCTCCTTCTTTGTATAGAGTGCTTCGTGCATTATCTGGCGCAGGGATTTTTAACGAAAACAATCTTCATCAATTTGAGCTGACACCTCTTGGCGCCACTTTACAAAGCGATGTGCCCGGCTCAATGAGGGCAATGGCTCTTGCACAACTGGGAGATCATTATGGTGCCTGGGGAAATTTAGTTTACAGTATAAAAACGGGAAAGACTGCTTTTGATAATGTGGAAGGTATGCCTGTGTGGAAATATTATGAAACACACCCGGATGAGGGCGTCAATTTTATGAAAGCCATGACGGGGTTAACCGCCGCTGCAGTAATGAATGTATTACCTGTTTATGATTTTTCCCACTTCAACACTATCACAGATATAGGTGGCGGAAATGGCGCTTTACTAATGGCTGTTTTAAATGCTGCCCCTAATGCAAAAGGAATTGTGTTTGACGAAGAATATGTGGTGGATAAAACCGAAAAGCAATTGTCCGAAAAAGGATTTAGTGACAGATGCAGAACTGAAGCTGGAAGTTTTTTTGACTTTGTTCCAAAAGGCGCTGATGCTTATTTAATGAAAATGATTTTGCACGATTGGGATGATGAGAAGTCTTTACAGATTTTAAGGAATTGCTATTTGGCAATGAAACCCGGGAGCAAACTATTAGTGATTGAGGCTTTGATTCCTGAGGGGAATACACCGCATCCCGGAAAATTCTTAGACATAAATATGCTTGCTATGACGGGCGGCAAAGAACGAACGGAAAAAGAATTTGCCGCATTGTTTGCCAAGGCAGGATTAAAATTATCGCGAATAATACACACGTATTCGCCCATGTTCAGCATCGTAGAGGCAACAAAGGATTAAGAGTCATAAAATATTGTGGCGGCCAGCACCCTCCTAAAAAACGGGCCTGCCCTGTTCAGGCATTTTTGCAGGGATAAACTTTAAAACTTATAAAAATGGCTAAAATGTATGTAAGGCACAAAGTTGCCGATTTCAAAACATGGAAACCTGTTTATGACGGACACGCTGCTGTCCGTGAGCAGTTTGGTTGCAAAAAAGCAGATGTGTTTACCAATATTCAAAACCCGAACGAAGTTCTCGCGGTTTTCGATTGGGACACAAAAGAACATGCAATACAATTCGGGCAATCCTCAAGTTTAAAAGAGGCTGAAGAACGGGCTGGGGTTATAAGCAAACCCGAAGTGAGCTTTTCTGAGTAAAAGAAATTTCAAAGTGACGCCTGGAGGTTTTCGGGCATCACTTTTGAAATAACTACATAATTCCTAAGTTTACATTAGCATAGCCAATTTTTTTACTGGTTTCCCCTTGCTGATTTTTACCTGCTGCATAGATTAATTTCCTTCTGTAAAAATTTTAAGTTACGGTTTGGTATTTTGTTCAATTTTTGAACAAAAGAGTCGCATGTACCTGAACATACTAATCTTTATTTTATTGTTTGGATTATTGCAGGGTATTTTATTGGTATTAGTTTTACTTACACAAAAGAAAATTCGCTCGTTCCATATTTTCCTCGGAGCATACATCGTGGTAATGTTGTTACAAGTGGCCTTTAAGGTGCTTGACAAAATGTGGCTCCTGAACGCTTTGCCCCAATCTTATTTTCTCTCTTACTATCTTCTTTTTTTATATGGGCCGTTGATTTTTTTATTTTCGTTGTGTTATGTTGAAAAAAACTTTTCATGGAAATGGAAGCATTTATTGCATTTTATTCCATTCCTTGTTTTTATGCTGTTTTATGCGTTTGCCAATCCTCAATTTTATCCCCCCGCAATAATTCGTTTCCTTTTCAAGCCATTGCCAAGGCTTATTTTCCAGTTGGGGAGCCTGGTAATATATCACGCTCTTGCTTTTAGGTTAATACAGAATACTTATAAAAGAAATGATCTGAATATTGTTATTAAGATGAGAATTCTCTTTCTCAAAAAATTTTCGGTTGCTTCGCTGATAATTACGCCAGGCATTGCAGCAACACTTTTTTTTCTTTATATAAATTTTCCAAACAATCAAAATGAAAGATGGCTTTTTGCATTATTGCCCGTGTTTATTTACTGGCTCAGTTATGAAGGCATAAAAAAACCAGAATTGTTTAAAGTTGTTTATGGCACCCGCGAAGTAAAAGACCATTTTTATAAGCAACCACAATTGATTGCTCATCGTCAACCTGTGAAATATTTTAATTCGTCACTTAAAGAAGCGGAAATTCAAAGAATATCTGCAGCTCTTATACAAAGCATGGATGTTGATAAGATTTTTCTTGATGCGGATTTGAATATTGAAAAACTAGCGGTTGCACTAACCTGCCGGAAGCATCATTTATCGCAGGTTTTAAATGAAAAGCTTCTTTTATCATTTAATGAATTTATTAGCCGAAAAAGAATTGCAGAAGCAAAGATGTTATTAGCCGATAAAAATTTTAATCATTTTAAAATAGCTTCTGTTGCTTTCGAGTCGGGATTTAATTCCCTGTCATCCTTCAATGATGCGTTTAAAAAATCGGAGGGAATCACACCATCACAATACCGGTTATTCGTTCAGCAGCAAAATCAATCCCGGATTCACAGGATGTAGTCCCGGCATTGCCGGATTGGTAGGAAAAATTATGAGGAATAATTTATTTTACTAAAAAAACGATGAGGATATTTCCATTGCTTCTGATATTTATACTTCCTGTAAACCTGTTTGCACAGCAGGTTCCTTCTGACCCGATTGTATATCAAATACCAGAAATGAACAAAGTGCAGGTAAGGCAAAATATTATTTATAAAAAAATAAACGATACTTCGCTTTCACTCGATGTATATTATCCCCCCGCATTCAATTATAAAAGCAAATTACCGGTTGTGATCTTTAATAATGGAGTGGGTTCCTTAACCATTCCTCTTTGGCGTGTTTACAAAGATTGGGGTAAACTTATTGCGGCCAAAGGAATGATTGCCATTAACTACCAGGCAAGGGATAACCAGGGTCTGGACGATGGGAATTCATTAATAGAATATTTACGTCTTAACGGTTCAGTGTTACATATTGATACCGCTAAAATGGCAATGTGGACCTGCTCTGCCAACACAAGGGTCGGAATGCGGCTTGCTATGGATCCGGAAAAAACATTTATTAAAAGCCTTGTCGTCTACTACGGTAACCCGGATAGTCTTGGGAAAGCTGCGGCAGGACCTTCCAACACTTATAGTGCGTTGTAGTCTCGACGCTCAATTTATTAATATGGGTATTGAAAATTTTCTTCAGCAGGCTCTTATCCAGGACATGCGTATTGAACTTATCAATTATCTAAAAGGAACCCATGCTTTTGATATAGTAGTAAATACCGATGAAAGCCGTGCCATCATTGATAAAACAATTAATTTCTTTAAAGAAAATTTCAACAACCCATACACTACACCAAAGGAATTTGTGTTAACCAACCGGAATTTCATGTGGCTGATGAATACGCACCAGGCGGCGAAGGCACTGGGTGAATTCAGGAAAGTCCGCGATAAGTATCGGTCCGATTCAACATTCAATCCTTTCTGGAATTCGGTAATACGGGAGGATGTTTTGAATGCAAATGCTTATTGGTTGCTGCAGCATGATCATATGCCTGAAGCGCTGGAAACTTTTAAGGTGATGGTGGAATCGTATCCTGAATCACCAAATGCTTATGACGGCCTGGCAGATGCTTATGAAGCATCCGGTAATAAACAAGAAGCAATTAAAAATGCTGAAACCTGTTTGCAAAAATTAGACAAAGCGGAGAATATCGATCCGCAGTTTAAAGAAAGGATACGGCAAAGTGCGAACGATAAAATCAAAAGATTGAATCAATAGGAAAGTATAACCAAAGCAGATGGAATTTTGTAAATCCTATTGTAAATTTGTATTTTCCTCTAAATAATTTTGTAGCTTAGATTTGTCTTTATTTACTTAATCGTGTTTGCTGATAAGCACCATTAAATTATCGTGATGGTAAGAGTAAAGTTCACCAGCGCTTTAAAACGATTTTTTCCAGACTTGCGGGAAATGACAGCCAGCGGAGACACGTTGAAGGAAGTTTTTAATGAAATGGAAACCAGTTATCCTCGGCTGCGGAGTTATTTGCTGGATGAACAGGGTAGTCTCCGCGGTCATGTGAATGTATTTATTGATGGCAATGTAATAGAAGACCGGGACGGCCTTACCGACCCATTTTCAGCGAACAGCGAAATTTATATCATCCAGGCTTTATCCGGCGGTTAAATCAAAAAACATATTTTATGAGTTCGACCATGCTCCTTGGCACGCGAAAAGGCTTTATCGGGTATCATTTACAAAACGGCGATTGGAAAGCCGAAAATCTTTCCTTCGAGGGTGTGCCCGTCTCTATTGCTTATGCCGATTCCCGGACGGGAACCTGGTGGGCCGCCCTTGATCACGGGCATTGGGGCGTAAAACTGCATCGCTCCAAAGACAGGGGAAAGTCATGGGAAGAAGTTGCCGCTCCTGTATATCCTGAAGGAGAGGAAGTAAAAGACGGCATCAAGGCCACTACTCGCTATATCTGGTCCATAGCTAATGGCGGAAGGAACTTTCATTCCAGGATATGGTTAGGCACCGATCCCGGCGGGCTATTTGTAAGTGGGGATGATGGCAATAATTTTGAACTGGTACGATCCTTATGGGAACACCCCAGCCGCAAACAACACTGGATGGGCGGCGGTCGCGACCTGCCGGGTATACATTCCATTGTAGTGGACCCACGCAATGAAGAACACATTCATATCGGCATCAGTTGTGCCGGGGTATTTGAAACGGTTGATTCCGGTAACACATGGGAGGTACGGAACAAAGGCCTTCGTGCAGATTTTCTTCCTGATCCTTCGTCTGACATTGGCCATGACCCGCATATTCTTGTGGCAGCGCCCACCAATCCTGACGTACTTTGGCAGCAAAATCATTGCGGCATCTTTCGTTCTGTTGATGGCGGCAAGAACTGGCGGGATATCAGCGAAGCAGACGGCCCCGCCAGGTTTGGGTTTGCCCTGGTTGTAGCAGAAGACAATGCTGACCAGGCATGGGTTTGCCCAGCCAACAGTGATACTACACGAACTGCTATCAAAGGCGCTCTTTGCATTTGCCGCACGGACGATGGAGGAAAAACATGGAAAAATTTACATAAAGGACTTCCGCAGGAAAATTGTTTTGATATAGTTTACCGCCATGCGTTGGCTATCTCCGGCGATGCGCTTGCTTTCGGCACTACCACAGGTAACCTGTTCTTTTCTTCCGATCGCGGTGAAAGCTGGCAAACGATTAATAATTACCTGCCCATGGTGTATTCAGTTCAGTTTACAGATTGAAGTTTTTGATGGCAAAGGCTGCCCGTCAGTAGTCGGCTCTTATCGGTCTTAAAAATGCAAATTGATCTTAAGGATCGTGACACGGACGAAAATTTTTGAAAAAGTAACCATGTATGGGCCACCTTTTGTTGGCAGCCGATTAAATGTTCCCAAGCTAAATGTGTCCGTCTAAAACATATAAATGAAACGACTAAGAACAGAAAGAATCATTTTATTTTTTATGGTTACAACCTGTTTCTTTTCTTGTGTGGAACATATAAAAGACACATTGCCGGTGATCCACGAAGGGCAGGGATTAGACAATATCGTTTTTGGAAAAATGAACAAAAATCTCCTTGAACATGATCTTTCCATTCCATACGACTCGGTGGTGTATGGGGAATATTCCATAGCAATACATTACCCGACAATGGGCGCCTATTTTTATTACCTGCGGAATGATGATTCAGCAAGAATTTTTGCAATGAGTTTTGATACTACCTTCAAAGGCCTAACCGGTAAGGGGTTTGATATTCACAGCATGACAGTAAAAGATATGCTGGGGATATATGGAAAGCCAAGATGGCAAATGCTGGAAAGTGCCCATATGTTGTATGCCCATTATGATAGTTCGGGTATTTATTTCGCGATTCTCCCGAATAATATACCTGAACCGGATTTCTATGCTGGTGAAGTAATAGATGATGAGCTGAGTAAGGATTCTGTTGCAGAGCGTAAACAACAAGACTATTATGACAGTATCTATACACCATCGCGGATAAACGAAATTACTGTCGGCGTTCCCGGGACAAGCTTTTGAATATTTGCGAAGACGCTTTCCTACGTAAAAAAATTTTCTGCCGTTACTCTATAAAAATTACATTTGCAAAAAACTACGGCTTACGAGTGCCTGCTATTTGTGTTCGATTATTTATAACTTTTAAATTGCTTGTTTATGACCAACCAGGAATTTTTTATTACAACATGGAAAAAAGAAATGCCACTTACCACTAACACTCTTCGCAAAGTACCCGAAGATAAATGGGACTGGCGACCGCATGAAAAAACCCGTAGCGCAAAACAACTGCTCGATCACCTTACTTCACATGCGGCAGATTTGGTAGAAGGTGTGCAAACAGGTGTCATCAATCACCGGGTTATGGCAAACTATGCATCTGTTGAAGAAGCTGTTGCCGATTTTGAGGCACAGTCGCAAAAGCTTCTTGAGCTTGTGGCTGCAACAAGTGATGATGCATGGAACGAAACGAAAGTTCCGTTGATGGTCTTTGGCAATAACGTTGGTGAAGATGCTATGGGTAGTATGTGCTGGACTTTTTTGCACGACATCATTCATCACCGCGGGCAGTTATCCGTTTACCTGAGACCGATGGGCGAAGTGAACGCTTACATTTACGGCCCTACTGCGGAAATGATGGAAGCTATGGCAGCACAGCCAAATGCAGCTAATTAATCTTCAAAAAAAAAATGATTTTTTTGGCATTCAGATGAATGCCCTTTGCTATCCTTTGTTAGTAATGGAGGATTTTTTTATTTATGGGGAGTCGTTCCTCCCGGCGCAGGGATCAGGCGTAGCTTTGCGTTTAGTCGGCTTGTGCCGGTGTTACCAGGTATAACTTAATCTAACTAATCCTTTGATTCGGCAAAAATCTTTGCCACCACGATCATATCTTGCCAATTCAGGCAAAAGCATGGCTAACGCACATGGCTAATCGAGAATCCTTACGCGGTGACACTTTCTATATGCCTGGATGAAAGATGGCGCTTGTTTACGGCCACCCGGGGACGTAAAAAATACTTACACTTCCGTGAAAGCACCGTTTCCAAAAACTAATTTTATTTATTATCTTAAGTCGAGTGAAACTAAAATTATTCTCATGAAAAAATTAACCTTTCTTTTCCTCACTCTTAGTTTTGTATTCCATCTAAAGGCACAGGAAAGCAAATCTCCCTCCCCGATAATATTTATTTGCGATGCGAGTGGCTCCATGATGGGCAAGGTGCAGGGGAAAACTAAAATGGAAATTGCCACAAGTGTATTGTCCGCTTCAGTAAGCAATCTTCCCGGAGATCAAAAGGTTGGCCTTGTAGCCTATGGCCATCGAAGAAAAGAAGATTGTAAAGATGTAGAATTCCTGGTAGATGTAGAAAGTGGCACAAAGGCACAGGTAACTCAATCACTGAAAAACATCAGGCCATTGGGGAGAACTCCGTTGGCCTTGTCGGCATCGCAGGTAATCAATAAACTGCGGGCTACAAAAATGAAAGCAACCATTATTTTAGTAACCGATGGAATTGAATCCTGCAATGGGAATATTTGTGATGTAATAAACGCTGCAAAGAAAGAAGGCATCGATTTCAGGTTGCACATCATTGGTTTTGGATTGAAAGCGGCAGAAACTGAACAGTTAAGATGCGCTGCCAAAGCCGGAGACGGCCAATACTATGATGCAGCAAATGCAGACCGGTTAACTGATGTATTGAGTGAAGCAACTTCAGCGGACGTAGATAAACCGTCGAAAAATTTTTCGGTTTATACCATTAAGAATGGTAAGCCAATTGATGCAATTATAAAAGCATATAAAGCAGGAACAAAAACTGTGATTACATCAACACGGACGTATGCAGATACAGGCTTTTTGTATCTTCCTGCCGGAACTTATGATCTTGACGTAAAGCCCCTCGAACACAGCGATGTCAATGCTATTTTAGTTTCTGATGTAAGAAGTTTTGATAATAAAGTTACTCATCAAACGGTGAGTTTTGATGCATCCAAAATACAGGTGTCTGCTTTCAACAACGGAGAGGGCTGGGATGCTGTTGTAAAAGTTTTTGCGAAGGATGGAAAAATTGTCTCCTCCGGGCGCACATACGGCAGGCCTTCAGTATATGAAATAAACCCTGGTGTATATGATGTGGAGGTGATGGCATTGGCACTGCAGGGAACAGGGGTAGTTCATCGTATGGAAAATATAACTATCAAGGCAGGCGAAACAAAAACAATTGAACACAATTTTAAAACCGGCATTGCCATGATAGGTGCTCAAAACGCCAAAGAGCTGGTAGATGCGGTGGTTAATATCGCAGACAGTAAAACAAAAAAGAATGTATCTAGCGGGAGAACTTATACAACGGAAAACAGTAATCCAAAAAAATTTATGCTAACCCCCGGAACGTATGAAGTAACCCTAACCGCTGTTGGAGCTTCGTACAAAGGAAAAAAGCAAACATTCACGATAATGGTAAAAGAAGGTGAGACGGTTGAGAAAATTATTAATTTCTAATAAATTAAATAAATACGTTCGGGTTCTGCGGTATTCCCGGTGTAAATTAAAATCAGCCAGGAAACAATGTCGAAGCTGCTAATAACAGCAAAGCACAAACGCAAAAAACGGACTGTTTTATTTTTTCAGCAGTGATTGGTCTCCGGTCTCAAAATCAGGAATAGTCAGAACTGTCTTATCCTGAAATAGATTGACCTAAAATCAACCCAAAACGGATAGTAAAAGAGAAGTAGTAAGAAAGTATTTAGTAGATGGAATATCTTGCCGGGCTGTGCCCAATAATATGATTTTTATTGTCTCAGTTTCACTTAAATGTTTTTTTCATTTAATTTTTTTGATGATGCAACGCTGATAATAAAGATACGGTCAACGCTAAAAAGGCATGAGATACCTGGTAACATTTGCGCTAATTACAGCAGGCTGCTTCTTCGCTTCGTGTAAAAAAGAAACGTTGAATAATATTGATATAAAACCAGGGATGACCGGGAAATGGAATGTGATAACAGATTCCACGTTTTCAGGAGTAGGCTTAAATAACCACCCTGTAAATATTACGGGACAAGCGGGCGATTATTTTGATTTCAGAACAGACGGCAACCTCTATATTAAAGAGGATATTACCCTGGAAACATTGAGTTATACGTTAACGTCAGATACTACTATCGTCATCGATTCTTTTGGAGGCATTACACTTAATGGAGTGCCGGGAACATGTTTTATTACAGACCTGATGGCCCATACCGTTACAATAACCGCTCCCTTCCTGGCCACTCCCGGTGGTGTATTTGGCAGAAAGGTTCAGTTAAATAGGTAAAGGGCCAGGTATGGATAGGGAAGATGATTCGATTTCCCCGGGGATTTCTTCGCTCCCAACTTCCATGCATCTTCTTTGAACTTTTTAATTTTCTTTCGAGCTTATCTTTGCCGTATGGCTGAAGATTTAACCATTGCTACCGGCAGCAAACAAGAACAATATGAATCCCTTGTTCCGCAGGTAAAAGCGTTGCTGGAGGGCGAAACGGATTTGATTGCCAATCTTGCCAATGTTGTTGCTGCATTAAAAGAACAATTCAATTGGTTATGGGTAGGTTTTTATTTAGTAAAAAATAACGAATTGGTCCTGGCGCCGTTCCAGGGGCCGGTAGCGTGCACGAGAATACAAAAGGGCAGGGGCGTTTGCGGTACCGGTTGGGCGAAAGCAGAAACGTTAATTGTTCCAGACGTAGCAAAATTCCCCGGGCACATTGCCTGCAGCAGCTTGTCCAGGTCAGAGATCGTAATCCCCGTCATGCAAAATAATGTTGTGATCGGCATATTGGATGTTGATAGTGAATCACCGGATCATTTTGATGAAACGGATAAGAAATATTTAGTTGAGATCATTCAGCTTATTCCCCTCTGAAGAGTGATTATGGTGCCAGTATATTTTCGGTTATGCAACTGCGTTAGTCACTGATTGTTTTGGCAATTCTCCTATCTCTCACTTACGCAGGCATAAGTCCGGGCAAGTGTTAATACAATCCTTAACCGAATCCTTTCTGTAATTTTAAAACTCATGAAAGCGGGTTCATAACATTTGGTACATTATGATGTACATTTAATAGACTAATAAACACCACATATCAAAAATGAATTTTCATAATAATTTTCTAACGCAACGATTTTGCATCATTGTTTTCCTGCCGTGTCTGTTGTGTTTTGCAGGAATAATTTTTGGGCAGGATGTAGATGACCTCAGGCTTAGAGATTACCGGCCCGTTTCCATTTATAAAATACCTCAGACAAAAATTGAAAAAGCTAAATTCCCGGTAGTCGATTTTCATTCGCATAACTACCCGAAGAGTGATGGTGAAGTAAAAGAATGGATTAAAACAATGGATGCAGCAGGCATAGTAAAGTCAATCATTCTCTCTTATTCAACAGGAGCAGGTTTTGACTCTGTTGTTGAAAGATTTGCTCCTTACAAAAACAGGTTTGAAGTGTGGTGCGGTTTTGATTACACCGGTTACGATCAGCCGGGATGGGAACAACATGCCATAGCCGAGCTGGAAAGATGTTATAAAAAAGGGGCGAGGGGTGTAGGTGAACTTGGCGATAAAGGGTTGGGCGAATTATATTCATTGCCAACGACGGGTTATGGAATTCATATTGATGATCCGCGAATGCAACCTTTGTTGAGAAGATGTGCTGAGCTTCACTTGCCCGTTAGTATACATGTTGCCGAAGATGCGTGGATGTATGACAAGCCTGATTCCACCAATGATGGATTAATGAATTCCGCAACGTGGCATGTGGATCAAACTAAAGAAAGGATTACTTACCCACGATCAGTTAGTCAATTCACTTGAGAATGCAGTAAAGAATAATCCAAATACCACTTTCATTGCCTGCCATCTTGCTAACTGTTGCGCTGATCTAAATAAGCTGGGAAGATTATTTGATAAATATCCTAACCTCTATGCTGATATCGCCGCACGCTATGGCGAGCTCGCCCCGATACCCCGCTTTGTCTCATGCGTTTATAGAAAAATATAGCGACCGCATAGTTTATGGAACGGATATGGGACATGAAAAAGGAAATGTATGAAACAACATTCCGCATCCTGGAAACAGCAGATGAACACTTTTATGATTTTGACATTTTTAGCTATCACTGGCCATTGTATGGGCTTGGCTCTTTCCGATGCAACTCTTAAGAAGATATACAATGGCAACTGTGAAAAGATATTCTCCCGATAGTTTTATAATAAAAAAATTTAAGGGGAAGTTAATTCCCCAATTGCTTAATGGCAACATAAGCCATCAACCCGATGCTTGTAATTAAAGCATTTTCATCAACATCAAATGTAGGGTATGAAGGGATGAGGTAAATCCCTTTTCTTCATTTCTAATTCCAAGAAGATAAAAACAGGAGGCTAGTCGCCTGTGAATAATAAGCAAAATCTTCGGCTGCCATCCAGATATCAATGTCCTGTACATTTTCTTTGCCAAGATATTCAGCGGCAAAAGTT
Source organism: uncultured Chitinophagaceae bacterium (assembly GCA_963819925.1). GTDB lineage: Bacteria > Bacteroidota > Bacteroidia > Chitinophagales > Chitinophagaceae > Ginsengibacter. Next base: position 290,196 of record CAWFYG010000005.1, read on the forward strand.
GATACATGTTCTGTAAGTTTCTCATCATTTACTAAAAAAGGATATCCTCTTGTTGATTTCAAAATCGCATCTTACCACCCATACTTTCAGCAATGCCTTCTGCCATTTTTTTCATTTGTGAATGGGCTTCGGTGCTCCAGTCTTCATCAAGCGTTCTGAACGTTCCTTCAAGATGACACTTCATCGGGGATCACATTGATGGACGCCATTCGCTATTACTTTTCCAAAAGATAAAACCGTAGGAATTGTTGGGTTTGCCGATCCGGCTCACCACCTGCTGCAAAGAGACAAGTATTTGCGCCGCAATCATTACCGGATCGATGTTTTGATGAGGTTGTGCTGCATGCCCGCCCTTTCCATGAACGGTTACAAACAGTCTCATCGGTTGAGGCCATAAATTTCCCTTTCCGAAGACCAATCCTGCCAGATTCAATTGAAGGCGAAACATGTTGCCCTATCACTACTTCTGGCGTCGGATCTTTTAATACACCTTCTTTATCATAAGGTTAGCGCCGCCCGGAAGTCTTTCTTCAGCAGGTTGAAAAATTAGTTTCACTGTTCCTCCAAATTGGGTTCTCATTGATTGAAGAATACCAGCTACGCCGAGTAACGATGAGGCGTGTACGTCATGCCCACATGCATGCATGACGCCTTTATTTTTTGAGAGGTAGGTAACTTCGTTTGCCTCTGTAATGGGCAGCGCATCAATATCTGCACGCAGGGCAATTACTTTGCCGTTGGTTGTTTCCCTTTAATTAAAGCAACAACTCCGTTGCCAGCCATAGCTTCCAGGGAATTTTCATTTCATCAAGCCGGGCTTTTATAAATGCCGAAGTTTCATATTCATGAAAGGACAATTCCGGGTGGGCATGCAAGTGCCTCCGGTTCTCAAGAACTCTATTAATTATTTTATTTGCCTGTTGCTTTATTTCATCTATTAACATCATCCTGTTTCTTTAAAGGTATTGCCTGAAATTTTAATTCATTCTCCTGAACACCGGTTGTATTTTTAATTTTCATCGCATCATCATTAACTCTTTTGCGTTATGATTTATACAATGTCGGTTGCGTTCTTTTTATCTTTTTCAAGAAAGTCTTTTACAAAATCGTCATCAATATTTTGAGGGTACATTTTATAGATGCGATCAATTTCTTCCACCTGTCCGTTAGAAACTTTTTCATTCGGATTAAGGCACCATCTGCCTTCTAACAATCCTTGTCTTCTTAAGACTTCATGTATGCCGGGGATACACCCATGAAAAGAATTCGCGTGCATCAAAAATAACGGCATTCATGTCTGTTACCTCTATTCCTTTCGACAATAGCTTTTCTATTTCTTCAAAATCATTTGCAAGACAATCTTGAATGTCGTTAAAAAGTTCTACCGCTTTTTTTGTCCAGACAGCCCAGTGACCAAGTAGTCCTCCGGCAAATCTTTTTTCAATGATTTTTCCATTTATAAAAAAGCGATAAGGAGTCAGCAAATCAGCGACTATATTATCATCATTGCCGGTGTAAAGAGCAATGTTATTTCGCTTTTCTGAATCGCATAGGGCTCTAACCACATCGAGCGTTTGATACCTGTTGAATGCCGCCACTTTAATTGCATGGACATTTGGAATTTCTAAGAAGTCACGCCAGAATTCGTAACTTAATAAACGTCCACCCACAGCGGGTTGCAGGTAAAAGCCGAAAACCGGGATGATTTCTGCCATTGCCCTCACATGCTCAATAAGCTCGTTATTTGTATAGTCGTTAAGGCCGCCAAGACTTACCAGGCCGAGATGATAACCAAATTTAACCGCCAGCTCCGCTTCCTTTAATGCATTAGGAACAGTTCCCACGATCCCTGCAACTTTTATAAATGGCCGGTCTAAATTTGCCTTATCTATTTCCTCGGCTGCCAATTTTAAAACAGGTTCTAAAAGATCCACTCCTGGTTTTCTTATTTCAAACTGGGTGGTATGAACACCCACAGCTATCCCTCCTGCGCCCGCAGCAATGTAATATCGTGTAAGCCTTCTTTGCCGCTCTTCATCCAGTTGCCGGTTTTCATTTAACGCCAATGGATGGGCAGGAATAACAGTGCCTTTATGTAATAATTCCCTGATTGTTGGATTTAATCCTGCTGTCTCCATAATATAAATTAATATTGCCCGCTTCGTTCCTGGAAATGAGTTGGCTTATTAATGGTTCTGCCTCCTTCATTGATCCACGCAACAATTAACTCAAGCATATTTTTCACTGGAACCTTTGGATACCCGAATAACCGGCATGATTCCGCGGCATTGCTTAATAGCGCAGTATCTTCTTCCTGGTTTATAAATTCAGGCTTTTGTCCCATCAGCCTTCCAACTTCATTTGCCAGCCACCGCACTGACACCGTTTCCGGGCTGGTTACATTAAGGATCTTGGATGGAACAGCACAATAATGGAAGGCTCTCAAAGCTATCTCGTTTGCATCGCCTTGCCATATCACATTTACATATCCCATGCGGAGGTCTATAGGTTTCTTTTCCTTTACTGAGAGGGCTATTTCAAGCAGCACACCATAAGTTACGTCATTCGCATAATTGAGGCGATATATAAGGATCGGCGTATCGTTCTTGCCGGAATAATATTGAAACAGCCGTTCTCTTCCCAGGCATGATTGAGCATATTCCCCGATTGGTTGCGGAATTGTTGTCTCATCGGCTCCACCGGATAAAACAGGAGTTAAAGGATAAACATTCCCTGTTGAAAAAACAACGATCCGCGAATTTTTATATTTCTGTGCAACGCGACCGGGTAGGTAGGAATTCATAGCCCAGGTGAATGGTTCGTTTCCCGTGGTGCCGAATTTTGTTCCCGCCAGGTATAAAACATTTTCTACTTCAGGAAGTGCATGCAGCTTTTTGTCCAACAAAAGATCAGCTTCGTATGTTTCAATTCCCAGGTTGTTTAATTCGTCCTGTAACCCTCTCTCAGAAAAACGGGAAACGCCGATGATGCGCTTATTCACACCTGCACGTTCAACGGATTGTTGCGCAAGTTTGGCAAGTGCCGGGCCCATTTTTCCTCCCACTCCTAAAATAATAATATCTCCTTTTAATGAAACCATATCAGAAACCAAAGCATCTGATGGCTGCAATGATTGTTGATACAATTCATCAATGTTAATCATAATATATTTTGCCTTTACTAAAAAATAGTGACGTTTGAAATAAGAGTAACCCTTAAAGATAAAGATTCCTTTGCCTTTTCTGTGGTGGCACCTATTTTATCATCCAAATTCGGGACCCAAAATTGCAAATTGTTTTTCCGGCAACCCCGGAAAACTATTGCTTCCACGATACATACGGATGAAGGGACGCTGTTCTGTAAAACCGATAGACCGTAACCACTCCATCCATTCCCTGTTAAAATGCATTGCATCCAGGATCAAGAGTTGATCAACACAATTAAATAATGCAGCAGAAACAAGATCTTTTGCAACTCGGCAATTCCTCGCTACCACCGGGCCTACTTGTGTAAAATCATGACCATGGCGACCTAAGCAATAACCCTGGATTTCATTGTTTTCTTCTACTATAAATGCAAGTTCCGGTGCACCTTTTAACATCCATTCCAATAAGGATTGGCGATCAGCTCCAAAAATTTCACGATCAAAATTTGCGATTGTAGTGATGTCTTTTTTTTGAACCGGTCGTGCTATGGAAACCATAGGCTCTTTTGTAGGCACGATTGTGCTCATACGGCTGAGGTGATATTCATCAACAAAATTTAATTTCAAATATAATTTGCGGCCTGCCAGTGTTGCATCCAATTTTATGGTTTCTTCATTTTGCAAAACATGCAAAGCTTCATCCAGTAATTGCATTCCCGTGCCCTGCCCACGCAAGGCCGGATCAACCTGCACCATACCAATCCAACTGAAAAATTTTTCATAACGGATGGCTGTAACGGTTCCAATAACCTTATTATTAATTGTGGCAACATGACAGCCATCAGGGCTTAGATGGAGTAATATTTCCCAATCACGTGCCAACTGGTTCCATCCTGAAGCACGGCACAATACAAGGCCTGCGGCGATATCGTTATCTGTCATGGAACGGAATACAATCATTTAAAAATAAATTTTATCATGAGCTATATCTTCATGAAGATAAATCATACACAGACGAAATAACAGGATATAACAATCTTCTTTTTTTATTTTTAATCGATAACAGGAAATAAGAACTACGAAAAAAGTAAAATATTTTTTCAGCAAAAAAATTACAGCTATATTGAAAATATTGTGGTTATAATTCTTATGAGTTTAATTGAGATGCATGCGTAATAAATCAGCCCGGCTAATATTTCCATTGTTCATTTTCTCCATTTTATTTTTAAATGCCGGCTTGCATGCGCAGCATTTTACAACAATAAAAACAAAAGAGGGAATTGAGATCCGGGAAAACGGTAAAAAAGTTTTGTTTTACCAGGCGCAGCCAAAATCGGTGGATGGAAAATATGAAAGGGCAGGTTATGTGCATCCGCTTTACAGCCTGAAAGAAAATATTTTGACAGATGATATGCCGGCCGATCATCCTTATCACCGGGGCATTTTTTGGGGATGGCATCAAATAATATTAAATGATAAAAACATTGCAGATGGCTGGATGTCCGAACATATTAGCTGGAAATCCGTTGGGGTTAAAATAAAAAAGCAAAGGAAGAAAATTGAATTGCTTTCGCAATTGCTATGGAATGCAGAATTATCTGCCGGACACCTTACTCCGATTGTGAAGGAAGAGACAACGATTGCAGTTTTCAAAGCAACACCTCAATATCGCATAATAGATTTTGATATTAATTTATTCGCTCTTGTTGACCATTTAAAAATTGGCGGATCAGATGATGCAAAAGGATACGGAGGATTCTGTCTGAGGTTGAAACTTCCCGGCAATCTTTCATTTAGTTCAGGAGATAAAAAAGTAATACCGCAGGAAACTGCGGTGCTCGCGGGGCCCTGGATGGATTTTACCGGTTCCTTTGATGGCGGGAATGTTTCCAAAAGTGGTGTTACTGTTTTCGGATATCCGCCCGCTGCCAATGCTCACTGTCCGTGGATTTTGCGAAGCGTAACAAGTATGCAAAATGTTCCGTTTCCTGGTAGAATGCCGGTAGAATTACCCAGGAAAGGCCTGCATTTTTCTTACCGCGTTATTGTACATAATGGCGAAATGAATGTTGGAGATATAGAAAAATTATACAAGGAATACTATCACCTATAGGCAACAGTTATTAACAAACCAATTAATCTTCTTCGACATAATTAATGTCTTTCTTAAACGTTTCCTCCAAAAAAATCAGCGCAATGATAGCAATAGCGTAAGTAATGAAGGCGACAACCAATGCGCTTTTGATTATACCGATATCACTTTTCATCAATAAAAAAAGAGCGGTCATAGGAATAATAGTTCCTCTTACAAAGTTGGGAACGGTTGTGGCCACTGTCGCCCTGAGATTGGAGCCGAAAAGTTCTGCAGCCACTGTAATGAAAAGCGTCCAGTAACCACTGCAGAATCCAAGGCATGCAGACAATACATATAGTAAAGCCGGGCTCTTCAATGGTAGCAACAAAAAGACAAGCACAAACGCAAAGGAAGCAAGCATAAATAACAGGATTACTTTTTTTCTGCTCTGCAGATATTGACTGAGGGAACCACTGATTATATTTCCGGCAACCTGCCCTGCGAAGGCGAATAATACAGCTTTACCTGCATCAATTGGCAGAGTGATACCCAAGGCTTTCCCGAACTCTGGCGAGAATGTAATTAACACGCCTACTACAAACCAAATGGGCATTCCAATCACAATGCTCGTGATATATTTTAATAAGCGGGTTTTATTATTGAACAACATCAGGATGTCTCCTCTCTTTATGTTTTCCTTCTTAAGCTTTGTAAAGATGCCGGATTCAAAAACTTTTATACGCATAATCATCAACAGTAGACCAAGCCCTCCACCTATGAAATATGATATACGCCAGTCAAAAAGCCAGGTCACCAGGTAAGCAAGCAACGCCCCAAAAACACCCATCGTTGCAACCAATGTTGTTCCATAACCCCGAATTTTATTTGGCAGAATTTCCGTTACCAAAGTAATGCCGGCACCCAGTTCGCCTGCAAGGCCGAACCCTGCAACGAAGCGTAATACAGCATATGCACCAATGGATGTTACAAATCCATTCCCAATATTTGCTAAAGAATAAATAAGTATAGAGCCAAACAGTACAGAGAGGCGTCCTTTCTTATCTCCGAGTATGCCCCATACAATTCCTCCAATAAGCAACCCGGCCATTTGCAGATTGAGTAGCATAATACCATCCTGCATGATGCTATCTCCCGCAAGATGTAATGACTTTAAACTGGGCACCCGTACAATGCTGAAAAGAAACAGGTCATACATATCCACCATATAGCCCAATGCTGCAACCAACACGGGAATCCGGATAAGTTCGCGGGTAATGGATCCGGAAGAATAGCATTCCAATGTATTTCTTTTTGAATTTATCATTGATTAATTTATATATTGAATCAATACGTTTATGGTATACATGTACCCCGGAATTCTTTATTGCTTATTATCTTTTTTATTACTTTAAATGAGCGCTCACTAATTTATAAATTTTGCCATCTGCTTTGGTTGATAAATAAAGTTCACCTTTGCTGTCTCTTCCAAACCTCAGCTCAACACGATCTGTTCCTGCAAGTTTTATAAAGTTGGTTGGCACTCCATTCATAGCAATATTCCATTTTTTGATGGTGGCCTGTTTCCCCAAAACGATATCCTTCATGTTCACATAAAATAATTTCCCTGATGCAATTTCCCCGAACAGGTACTTCCCCTTTAAAGCGGGGATTGCGTTTCCGGTATATTCAAAACCACCGGTGATTGCCGTACACTCATCGTGGTCAAGTTGCACAACGGGGTAGGTTACATGATATGCTGAGTCATTTGGAGGAAGGGGATAGACTTTACCCACTTCGTTAAAGAATCTTTCTACGAAGGTGCCTTCCCTGATAGGCCACCCGTAAAAATGACCCGGCAATACCAGGTTCACGGATTCAATATTGCTCTGCCCGATATTTACAGCAAGCAACTTTCCCGATCTTGTCCAGTTGAAACGATGGGGGTTTCTAAAGCCGTAGGCATAAATTTCAGGCACAAAATTTCTCCCACCTTCTTTACTAAAAGGATTTTGAGTAGGAATGCCGTACTTGCCGTTTTTACTGTTGTTCCCCAATGGGTCGATGCGAATGATGGTTCCCCATATTCCTTGCGGAACTGCAGACACCAGCGGATGCCCGATTTCAGCGCTTCCTCCGTCGCCTATACCTATATAAAGGAGCCCGTAATCTTCGTCACCCGGTTTTGCCTGGCGATTGAAATCAATTTCCTGCACCCCGTGAATTCCGGTAGGCATGTCAATTCGCAATAATTCTCTACCCTTTCCTGCAAAGGGGAAAGTAGAAGGATCAGTTTTCCATTCGGTCAATACCCATTGCAAAACAACAGGAATAGAATCAGGGTAATTAAAATCGGCTTCTGCCGAAGCCGCCGGTTCAGTATGTGTTGTATAAAGAAGACCATTTTTAGAAAAGTCCGGGTGAAATGCGAAGCTTCCAAAGCCTGTAGCTAAGCCGGGTTGGTTAATGAATTTTGGTTCCAGTTTCTCCATATCCATATAAATCTTTGGCTTACCGTTTTGAAGTTTATAAAGTTTGCCGCGAAGGTCAAGTACGTATAAATCTCCCGTTTTAGTTTCATAATCCAGCCTGGTAATTCTCGTTAATGGCATTTGATCAGAAGATGCCGGAATTTGAGTTACGGAATCTATGTCCACTACAAGGTCAGAGGTTTTGATAGAGTCGGGTATAGGGTTTTTAATATCATTAGTATCTTCTTTAACGGGTAAGCGTACCTGCTTTTTCTTGGTATGGATATAAGCGAGAAGTGTGTCAAATTCCGCAGATGATAAATAATCAAATGAAGGCATGAGCGTCCTGTATTGTTTAAATAATTTCTGAGCTGTCGTATCGCCGGACTCAATTATTTTTTTGGGATTCGTGATAAAATTTTTGATCCAGTCAACAGGTTCATCTTTGGTAATTCCTCCCAATTGCGGTCCGATGCCATCCTGTAAAAAATTATGGCAACCGCTGCATTTTGCAACAAAAGATTTTTCTCCTTTTGCAATGGTTGCAGGATCTGTAGAGATAGCGCTATCGCTTGAAGATGCACTATTATTACAGGAATTGAAGAAGTACAATGGAAGAAGTGTTGCAACCGCAACGATAAAAAAATTTTTTCTCATTAGTTTTTATTTTCTATTTATTATTATTGTTACCAGGTAAACACGGGCTAAAGCCCAAAGGGTAACAGTTTTCGCTTTATAACCTCAGGCTTAAGACAGAGGTTAATTAATACAGTTCTCTGGCAGGCTTTAGCCCAAAACGAATTAATTTGATCGGACGACAATGATTTTTTATTTCATTCAAATTTCAATAAATAATATTTACATCAATGCTATTTTTCAGTAATTCAGTTTATTCAATTTTATAATCTTGGAATAGTTAATCCGCCATCCACCATAATCACCTGGCCGGTAGAATATGCGAAATCACCTTTGGCAAGTGAGGCCACCACTTTTCCAACATCTCCTGGCTCACCCCATCTCTTTTGAATACATAATCCATCTTCAAGTAGCTTGTCATATTTTTCTTTAACTCCTGAAGTCATATCAGTTTTTATAATTCCGGGCCTTACTTCAAAAACAGGAATATTATATTCACCCAACCTTACTGCAAACAACTGTGTTGCCATACTAATGCCTGCTTTGGAAATGCAGTATTCTCCGCGGTTCACGGAAGCCACCGTTGCGGACATGGAAGAAATATTTATGATACAACCGTTGAATGTTGCATCAATATTTTGTTGTTCTATCATCCAGTTTGCAACTTGCTGCGTAAGAAAATAGGGACCTTTTAAATTGATATCCATCACCTCATTAAAACTTTCTTCGGTAGCATTAAGTATATCTTTCCGTTCTTTAGGCGCCACTCCGGCATTGTTTACCAGTACATGAAGTTTTCCAAAATGATCTTTTATCTCCTGCATCATTTTAACCCGATCATTTGAAGAGGCAATATTTCCGCGGCAATAAATAACATCACTTCCATAGTTCTTTAATTCTTTTATTGACTCTTCTACGAGGCTTTCAGACCGGGTTCCATTAATGGCAAGATCAAAATTATTTTGAGCGAGTTCCTTTGCAATTCCAAAACCAATACCGCGGCTACCTCCCGTGATTAAAGCAATTCTTTTCATTTTTTTTATATAAAAATTTTATAGTTCGGGAATATCTATCCAGCATTTTTTCTCCCAGCTTTCAATTCCTATTTCAGCAAGCTGTACTCCCTTCACACCCTCACGCATATCCCAGGGAAAAGGATCTCCTTTCACAACATGCTTTAAAAATAACTCCCACTGAACTTTGAATGCATTGTCATAATTTTCCTGTTCAGGCACTTTCGCCCAGCCTTCAAAGAAATTAATTGGCTGCGGAATATCAGGGTTCCAGACGGGCTTGGGAGTGTTGCCATAATGTTGAATGTAACATTCCCGCAATCCTGCTACTGCAGACCCTTTTGTTCCATCAACCTGGAGTGTCAGCAAATCATCCCGTCTTACTCTTACTGTCCATGAAGAATTGAATTGTGCAATTACGCCACCATCTAATTCGAATGTTGTATAAGCTGAATCATCGGCAGTGCATTTATAAGGTTTACCCTGTTCATCTATTCTTTGCGGAATATGTGTTGCACCCAAACAAGAAACAGCTTTCACTTTTCCGAATACATTGTCAAGAAGATAGCGCCAATGACAAAGCATATCTACAATAATTCCACCATCATCTTCACTCCGGTAATTCCATGATGGCCTTTGGGCAGGAATTGAATCGCCCTCAAATACCCAATAGCCAAATTCTCCCCTTACTGATAATATTTTACCAAAGAATCCTTGCTGAATAAGGCGCTTAATTTTCAATATACCTGGCAGCCAGAGTTTATCCTGTACAACCCCATTTTTTACATTGTGATCTTTGCATAGCTGGTACAATTCCATTGCCTGCTTAGTATTGGTTGCAACCGGTTTTTCACAATAGATGTGTTTGCCTGCTTTTATTGCTTTGCTTACTCCCTTTACACGCTTGCCTGTTATCTGTGCATCGAAATAAATAATATTATGCGGATCCGCCAGTGCTTCATCCAGGTCAGTAGTCATTTTTGATACGCCGGATAGCTGGCAAAGTTTTTTTAATTTATTTTTATCACGGCCGACGAGTATTGGATCGGGCATAATCGTTTCACCTGGATTTATTTTTACGCCACCTTGTTTTATAATTTCAGCAATGGAACGTAACAGGTGTTGGTTAGTTCCCATACGCCCTGTTACCCCGTTCATGATAATGCCTGTTTTATGCTCTGTCATTTTTATTTATTCCATTTAAATATTTAAGAATGTTCTTTATATGCCCTTATGATTTTTTGGAGAAATTCTGCCTGGTCTTCTTTCCAATAACGTGTAGAAAAAATTTCAACTTCATTAAATCCTTTGAACCCTGCGGCTTCCACCCATGACCTGATTTTTTTTACAGGAATACAACCTTCTCCCATCAGCCCACGATCAAGCAACAGATCTATTGTTGGCACTTTCCAGTCACAGATATGAAAAGCCATCAAATTTCCATTTTCGCCACAACGCATTATTTCCTTTTCTAAAGACGGATCCCACCAGAGATGGTACACATCAACAGCAACACCCACCCATGGCGAGTTTAATTCCTCAGCCATATCATTCGCCTGCGATATTGTGTTGATAGCAGATCGTGTATCGGCATACATGGGATGCAACGGTTCAATAGCGAGTTTAACTCCAGCCGCCGCTGCTTCAGGAATTATTTCAGCAATACCGTCCCGGATCTGTTTCCTTGATTCCTCAAGGCTTTGCAATGAATCAGCGCCACATACAAGAACTATCAGTTGAGTGCCAAGTTCAGCCGCTTCCTCAATTGCCTTTCGGTTGTCCTCAATTGCCAATTTTCTTTTGCCCAAATCTTTCACCGGAAAAAATCCGCCCCTGCAAAGCGATACTATAGTTAGGTCAAGATCAAGAAGCATTTTAGCCGTTTGTTTAATATTCCTTCCTTCAAGTGCATCACGCCACACCGTAATTCCTTTTACTCCTGCCGCGGAAAAATTCTTCGCGGCCTCTTCAATTGTCCAGGGTTTGGTCGTAATGGTATGAATACATAATTTAGAAATATCGGTATGTACTTTAGAATTCATAGAATGTTGAAAAAAGTATAGTATGTTTCATTGTTGATAATTCGTTGCAAATAAAGAGCAACTTCACGGGCATGATAATCGCCCCACATGCATGACTCGCCATTTGGAATTTTACTTCCCTTTGGTATATAATCCCATCCATTGGGGCGATGATAGATGGAATGTAAAACCAGCCCCTCATGATTCGGATCAGTGCTGAGATATGGATCGCCAAAAAGGGTATTCGACACCGTTAGTCCCGCTTGCCAGTAGCGATTTCCGGCTTTGTTGTCACCCTTCCGCCGAAGATACCTGCCCAATCTTAATAATCCTTGCGCTGCAATAGCTGCCGCGGAGCTATCAACAGGTTCATACTCATTATATGGATCAGCCGGTTTGTTTAAATAATCGTCTATGCGTTCCAGTTGTGGAGCACCGGTATCCCAGTAAGGAACGCCGTCAGCGGGAGTATTTTCAATATAAAAATCGCAGGTAGCTTTTGCTGCTTTAAGCAGGAACGATAAAATATTTTCCTTCCCGGAAAACGGGGTAAGTTCTGTTTCGCCAATCGTGTCAAAGAATTCAATCTCCTCGGCAAATCCACACATCGCCCACGCAAGACCTCGTGTCCAGGTGGTGAAACCTGAATACCCCTGTTGTGAATTGGGACAACGAAAATTGCCATCTTTTACATTGAAGATACTTTCATGTGCTGTCCTTCCCCAAACATCATATATATCGCGGTCTTCGCCATAAAATATCGAATATTTTGCTGTTGCCTTCAGGTGCTCAATGGCACGTTCTAATAAACTGATCCTAACGTCTCCTTCGGACTGAAGGGTGTGGCCTAACACATGACTGAGAACGAGTGAACGGCAGGAACGAATAGTGTCCACGAAAAGAGAGTGTGGCCCATTAAATGAATGGATGAAGCCGCCGTCTTTGATTGTTGTCCACCGGCTGGCCTGTACCGCTCCGGATATTTTTAATGCCAAAGAATAGAAATTTCTTTCCCATTCGTCAAAATCAATTTTGCCTTCTTTAATTAAACGCAGCAAGTTGCCATAGGTGCTCACATTATTGAAACCGTGATCGTGTACACCGGTATGACTTATATGCGGCGCCATAAGTTCAACCGTTTTCTTACGGGCCGCTTCGAGGATTGATTTCTCGCCTGTAGCATCATAGTGTAATATCATCGAGCCATATAAAAACCCCTGCGTCCATTCTGTCCAGCCTCTCGTGGTGTATTTACCTTTCACCGTAAAAACCGGGGAACCCTTTGCATCATCATAATTTTTTTCAAGCAGGCTAATTTTTCTCTCAGAGAGTTGCCAAAATCGTTTGAGTTTTGAATCCAGGTCTGATGCTTTTAAAGCAGAATCTATAATCATCACGCGCTTTATATCTTGTTAATGATTTTTCAATTTAGATACTTATTTCTTAATAAAGGGATTTTTTTGAAGCAGAATTTTTTTGTTGAATTTTAATGTGGAAGAAATCACATAGAAAACTCTTCCTCTTTCTTATTCCGTAAAGAATCTATTGCTTCTCTCATAACTTTATAAAAAGCAAATTCCCCTTCAGTAATTTTTGTTACGGAATACATTACCAGTTCCGTCACAGCCAGGTTGAAAAACTACCCTTATTCCAAAACAGATGCAATAATGCGCAAAGGGCCGCCGCTACCTTTTCCGATCTTCATGGGTAATGCTACGACGTAAATTCCTTTGGATGGAAGCTGATCGAGGTTCGCTAAGTTTTCAAAGCCGGGCTTATTGGCACCAAGTAATACCTGGTGGGTTTTAAAATCTTTAGATTGACCATAATCCATACTGGGCGTATCAAGCCCGAGCGCTTTAATATTTTTTTTCTCCACTAGCCATCGTGTGCATTCGGGGTCGATACCGGGAAAATGTAATTCAGGAATGGCTTCTTCTCCTGTTTTAGATGTGCCGAAATATTTCTCCCGATCGGGATAAAATTTTCCGTAACCAGTCCGGAATAATATGATCATGTCAGGTGCCAATTCACCATTCTCTTTTTCCCATTGCTGCACATCTTCAATACTAACGAGGTAATCGCGATTGGCCAATGCTTTCGCAGATACATCAACGACGACTGCATTGCCCATTAAACTGCTTAACGGCACTTTATCCAAAGTGAGTTTATTTTCTGCAAAATGAACAGGTGCGTCAATGTGTGTGCCGCCATGCTCAGGTGCGCAAAAAGAATATGATGAATAATAATACCCAAGTGGCGTTTTTCCTTCGGCATCGGTATGGTGTACAAAGCTGGTAGGATTGTTGGGCCAATATAGCGTGCTGCTGTCAAAAGTGTAGGTAAGATCGATCCATTTAAGATTGCTGAACTTTTCAGCCACTGGTTGATGGGTATTGCAAGCCCCGGCTAACACCCATACTAATACTAAGAATCTTTTCATAAACGCAGTGGTTTTAATTGTTATCACAATTTAATATTTCGGTTGTAGCAATTTACTATTTTTCTTCGACGACGTGGGTAGTTGATCAGGCATGACAAATGCACAGCTTCATACAGTCACGATATTTATATTATAAGTTTATATCGTCTTGCCTCCTGCTAATAACAGAAATTTATAACTGTTTTCAATTCAAAAAAGATAATTTATTATTCCCCCGCCATTCCTGTGGCGTTACACCATGCTCCTGTTTAAATATCCTGGCAAAATAACCGGGATCGTTGAACCCGCAATCCAGCGCCACCGACCCAATGCTGTTTGATGGATCTTTCAATAACTCTTTCGCCTTGTTCAAACGAAGCATGCGGATGAATTTATTAGGGGAACATCCGGTTAGTGCGTCAAGCTTGCGATGTAGCTGAGAATGACTCATAAAAACCAATTTGCACAATTGCTCCACGGTAAAATGGGAATCGTTCAAATGAACTTCTATCGCTTCCCTTACTCTTTTTACAAACTCATCCTCTCTCTTATTATTCATTGCAAGTTCATTTGCCCCGGCGGCTGTGGCGGGTGAAGTATTAGCGTGCACCAATCCTGCCTTTTGCAAGTAGTACTGTTGCAGATTTTTTCGAAGCTCGAGTAATTTATTAATGCGAATCAATAGTTCATCTTTGTTAAACGGCTTTTCCAGGTACGCATCCGCCCCCATACTCAATCCTTCCAACTTACTTTCAATATCTGCCTTAGCTGTAAGCATTATGATGGGGATGTGGCTGGTATGTTCATCACTTCGCAATAGTTTGCACAATTCAAATCCGTCTACAAAGGGCATCATTACGTCCGTAACAACCAGGTCGGGAATGATTTCTTTTGCAATTTCAAAACCTTCTTTTCCATCTTTGCCCACCGCGAGCCGATAATCGGGCAAGCAGGAAGCGGTGTAGGCCACTACATCAGCATTATCTTCCACCAACAGGATAAGGGGTTTCGAATCACCGTTCTCGTTAGTAATAACTATTTTATTTTCTGAAGGGAACACTGCCGTTGTTTGGTCGCTGATCTTTAATAAAGGACTGAGATCATTTTCTGCCGCATCGTCGACTTTAGCTAAAGGCAATGATACTGTAAATTCACTTCCCTTATTGCTGCCGGATGGCGGACTCTTGACGCTTATCTCACCTTCCATCAATCTCACAAGTTCTTTGGTAAGGGCAAGGCCAATGCCGGTTCCTCCTGCTTTTCTTGTATGGCTGTTATCTGATTGATAAAATCTTTCGAAAATATATGGCAACTGGTCTTCAGGAATGCCAATACCAGTATCTTTTACTTTAATAATCAAAAACGTTTTTTCCGGTTGCCCGGCATCGTTATGTTCGTTAATCGAAATGTAAATGTTACCTCTTTCAGGTGTAAACTTTAACGCGTTGGATAATAAATTGGTTACGATTTGGCGAATCTTTTCGGGGTCATAAGCAACATGAAGTGTATCAATATCTGATAAAAAATGGAGTTGTTTATGTTGCCCCTCCGCGAGTGAATGAAAGGCTTCCACGATATAACGCAAAAAATTGATCATATCGCCATTTACCAATTGCAAAGACATTTTTCCTGTTTCTAATTTTGACAGGTCCAGCATTTCATTCACCAGCTTTAATAGATTTTGCCCGTTGCGGATGATCATGTCCATGCCGTTCTTGAAATATTCATCGGGCTTGTTTGCTATTTGTTGCGCCATGCCCAATATAATGGTTAACGGCGTCCTGAATTCATGTGTGATGTTGGTATAAAGTTGCGTTTTTACTATATCCAGTTCTTTCACCCGTTTTGCTTCCAATTGCTCAAAGTTCAATTGCGCTTTTAGTTTAGCCCTGTTTAACGTGAACCTGAAATAAGCCCAAATGCACAAACCCAGCAAAAAAGCATAACAAATGTAGGCCCACCACGAACGCCACCATGGAGGCAATACATGGATCCTGAGTTCTGCAATTTTATTGCTCCATACTCCCTGGCTATTCGTGCCCTGAACTTTGAATATATAATTACCGTTTGGCAGGTGTAAATAAGTAGCTGTCCTGCGATTACCGCTTTCTACCCAATCTTTGTCTACGCCTGCCAATTGGTAACGATATTTATTCTGATCGGGCGCCGTAAAATCTAATGAAGAAAATTCAAGCGTTAGAATATCCTGCCGCCAGGTTAACGTTAAGTTTTTTGTTCGCTCGATGGATTGTTGTAGCAGACCGGTTTTATCATTTGGAGTAATCGCTTCATTATTGACCAATATATTGGTGATGAAAACATCGGGGGAAAAGCCGGCCACCAAAACCTCTGCAGGATTAAAGATATTGACGCCATTAACACCGCCGAATGCCAGATCACCATTAGCCAGCTTAGCATAAGCGCCTGTGTTAAATTCATCATCCTGCAGGCCATCTGTTTTGCTGAAATTTCTGAATTGCCAGTGATTGCTTGTGTCGCCATTTTGGGACAGGAGGCAAAATATCCCCCTATTGGTGCTGCCCCAGATATTGCCTGCATTGTCCGCCAATAGTCCATAAACGACATCGTTAGGTAAGCCATCTTTTGCAGTGAGATGGAAAAAATCGCCGGTGGTTTTATCCAACCTGTTGAGACCGCCACCTTTCGTTCCGATCCAGATATACTTATCCGGGGAAGCCGGATCATCGAGAAAACAAGACACGTGGTTATAGTTTAAAGAATTGCGGTTGACGGCGCTGTTGAAATACCAGGTAACGGCAGGTTGATTGTTTTTACTTTTATTGAAATCAATCTTTGTAAAGCCTTCTTCCGTTCCTGACCAAAACACTCCCCGTCCGTCTTCATACAAAGCGGTACAAAGTGCCCTGGCCGGCATTGGTGTGGTACGGCTGGTATTAATCGTAAAAGTATCTGTGGTACCGGTAGCTTCATTGATTCTTGTAAATGTGCCACCTAATGCCGGTACCCAAATATTTTCCTTGCTGTCTTCCGTCATGGGTTGCTTATCGCCCTCGCCATGGTTAAATTGAACTGATGGAAATGGGGTTAACTCATGGGTTCTGTTGCTATATTGATATACTCCCGTGGTGCTATCCACATCGTCGGTTCTTATCCAGTAGTCACCTGTTTTGGAGACAATTATATTATCAATGGCACGATTTGGTAAAACCTTATTTAACACCTTGCTTTCCAGTGAATCATTCGCCAGCTTCCTCCAGTCATAAGGGTAGGCGCCCAAAAAAATGCCATTAGGTGAGGGCACAATATACCGAACGCTGAAAGCACGGGCTTGCGGGCGAAAGCGGCTAGCAGCAATGTTGTATTTCCGCAGGCCATATCCTTTGGTGCCTGTCCAAAGCATTCCGGAACGGTCAATAAGGAAAGGAAATAATACTTTGGAATCTTTAGTAAGTGGCAGGTCGTAACCCCAACGAATTGGTTTGCCCGGTTCCCACCTGCTGATGGAGTAATAAAAAAGTTCTTCATGAAAATCTATCCATGGCAGGTCCCTGGATTTCATTAGTAAGTTACCAGCTTTGATCTTTGTTGTATCAAACAACGGAATAGCATTGGTCTTGTCCCAGAGAAAAAAATTGTTATTGATCCATACGGCGCCGTCTTCGGTAATATAACCGCTGTTATAAAACCGGTAGTCGTCGAACAACTGGAAAGTATTATTAAGAGGATCAAAACGATATACTTTGTTTGTATAACTGCTTATCCATATGGCTTCTGTTTTGTCTTTGCCGATTCCATACACCTGCTCATTACCCGGCAATGACAATCTAACTATAACGGGTACTTGTTTTTTTTCAAAGAAGTTATCAGGGAGGCTAATTACATTAAAACCAGCATTGTCCACCGGTACTAGTATCCTGCCATCAACGGTTTCCGTAATGGAGTTGCGTATGCTGTTACCAGAAAGACTACCAGCGTCATCAGCGTTGTGTGTGATCCTATAAAACCGGGCGCTTTTTTTATCGTACACATTCAGGCCGGCGTTCTCCGTACCGACCCATATACGTCCCTTGCTATCTTCAAAAAGCGCAGTAACCGTATTGCTACTTAGAGAATTTGAATTATAAGGATCGTTGGTAAAAACTTTGAATTCATACCCATCGTAACGGTTCAATCCATTTTTTGTAGCCACCCAAATAAAGCCTTCCTGATCCTGCAGCGTGGCGAACACCATTCCCTGGGATAATCCCTGCGCTATGGAAATAGTTTCGTAACCCGTTACCTGTTGAGCAGAAGCGCAAAGGCCAAGACAGGAAATAACAAATGTAAATATTTGCTTAAGTGCAGGCATGTTTGACAGTCTTATAAAGTTAAGCATGTATGCCTTCTTTCATCGGGCGATTGTCGTAAAAAAATCTCCAGGTAAAGCAAAATGATGAATTCGTCCTATTGATGCACAATTTGTCCGGTTAATTGGAAGGAATGTCCAACAATCCGGGCACTTCGTCCTCACCAAAACGGCAATGGAGAACTGAACTTTGCAATTATTAATAACAATTAAAATAAAGCAAAATGGAAACAGCTGTAATGACAAACAAGGACATGGCCCAGGCGGTCTACGATTACTTTGGCCAGGGGAATGTACCCGCGATTCTTGAATTGGTTACCGACGACATTAAATGGACATGCCCGGGACCAACCGACATTCTCCCCTATGCACGTGTGTATCATGGCAAAGAGGGAGTAGAAGACTTCTTCAAATATATTTATGCAAACAAAGACTTTCCCAAATTTGAGATCTATGAATATATCTCACAGGGAGATAAAGTCGTTGCCCTGGGACATTGGGATGCTAAATCAAA
Source organism: uncultured Chitinophagaceae bacterium (assembly GCA_963819925.1). Classification (GTDB taxonomy): domain Bacteria; phylum Bacteroidota; class Bacteroidia; order Chitinophagales; family Chitinophagaceae; genus Ginsengibacter. The sequence goes on from CAWFYG010000005.1 coordinate 308,816, forward strand.
GAAAACAGGCAATGCTTATTCAGGTGACTGGGCAATGGTATTTTATTTTAGAGATGGAAAAATCTGTGAACACAAAGAATATTATGATTCATATGGGGAAGCAATGGCTTCCAAAATGAATGGTTCAAATTGAGATTGTCGTTCCTATTGCGATGAGACCAGGATGGCAGGCGAAATAATGAAGCCTGGCTATTACTTTTAGAAATGTGCCTTACAGAAAACTCAACCTGTCGGTTGACAGGCCAAACGAGTAGGAAAAATTAAATTAAAATAAAATGACAAAGATTTTAATTAAGGCATCTTATACTTCAGAAGGAGTAAAGGGATTGCTGAAAGTTGGTGGAACCAACAGAAAACAAGCCATTGAAAAAATGATTAATGACCTGGGCGGAAAACTGGAAGCATTTTATTACGCTTTTGGCGAGACGGATGTTTTTGTAATTGCGGATGTGCCTGATGCTGTGACAGCTGCCGGTATTTCGTTAAATATCAATTCCACTGGCCTGGTGTCTACATCCGCGACAATACTTATTGCCCCGGAAGAAATTGATAAGGCAACGAAAATATCCGTTAGCTATCGGGCTCCCGGAAGCTAACCCTCATTTCAATCGGGTGAACCGCATCTCACGGTTCGCCCGATTTATCTGCTTATTATTGTGTCGCCAACTAACATCAAAGTCAAATACTTCAAAAAGGAGAGCTGTATTAAAATATTGGGTGCTAAATTCTGAATGATACTTTTCTCCCAAGTGGTGCAGCTATGCGGCAGAGGTAAAGTGAGCTTTGCAGATATCTATATCAATGAATAGTGATTGCAATTTACCTTCTACGGTTTTTAAGCGTACAAATTGGGGGCAGGTTCCGCTTCCGCCAATTTTTTTATTTCTGCTAGTGTTGCTTCCCAACCTCCTCGTTCCAGAATTTGCCGATATCGCATTACGCCTTCCTCCACTTTCGAATAATCTCCTTCTGTAACAGTTAACGTGGTTACGCCATGTACTTCATTTAAATCGTATGCTACCACCAGGTAATTTTCCGGTTTGTCTTCAATTTTCATATTTGGATCAAAGCTGGTGTAGGTAAATGATTGTCCGGGCAGGAACTCTTTAATGATACCCTGCCCAAATATCATTTCTTTACCATCTGCATTTCCTTTCCACAACAACGGGCTTCCTGGTTCCCATTTGGATTCCACTTCCCAGCCACACATATATTTTTTTATTTTTTCGGGATCAATTAATGTATTCCAGACTGTTTTGGCTGATGCAGTGATGGCGATTTCGTACTTAAAATTAGCGGGAAATATTTTTTGCCCCTCTTTCGATTCCATCATTTGCCAACCTACATAATAGCCCAACTCCCGGTATGCTTCAAATTGTTTCTCGTTAAAAAACTGGTCGGCAGTTGACTGATGCGGGAAAGAAGGATCCATGCCTTTGTAACTGTAAATATCTGTAGGCAATCCTTCAATCATCGCCAATTTGACGTATACCAATTTACCCTTTTTCGTACCATTATAATCAATATCGGCAATAGCAAATCCTGCTTTGGCGATCTGGTATTTTTGCTCGTACAAACTGTTGCCGGAAGTAGACGGTAAAATACTGCCCAGTTCAGAGTCTTTGATAAATGAAATCTTAGTGCCGAAATCAACCCGTACTTTTTCAATAGCGTTGGCCAGGTCGTCAAAATTAAACAAGGGATCGGCTCCACCGTCTGATACAATAATTACATCCAGTTTTCTTCGGATTAATTCATAAAAAGCCAGGTTTTCAAAATGGCCCCCGTCTGAAAGTTGTATATACCTGTTATCCTCGGTTAAGCCTCTTCCGAAAATTTCACTGGTTAAGCCGGGTACAAAAAAATTAGGAGTTAGCAAATTATTGCGCATCCGGGGATTATTGGTCCAATAGCCTAATCGTAAATTGAGCAGTGATAATAACTTCGAAACAACAATATTACGGGTAACGCCCGCTCCCGAAACTCCGGCGTTAGGGTTTAATGCCGCTGCCGAAGTGGCCATGGCTGTGGCTAATGTTATTCCTTTACTTCTTTCTTTTGGATCGTTGCTGTTGTATCTCCAGCCCGTTGCTTTACTACCGAGATAGAGTGGTGAAATAATAAAATTGTCACCGCCACGAGCCCTTAAATCTACCTTCGATGAATTGGCAAGGATTATATTGGTATTGATGATGTGATATGGTCTTGAATGAGGGTCCCTGCACATATCGGCCATCAGCGCTCCATCAGCTTCCAGGGCAGGTTTCCACTTATTTTCTGCTACAGCTTTTTTGTCCGGCATAAAAGCTTCCATAAGCCGGTTGCGCCAAATATTATGCGGTCCGATCATATTTAAGTTAACCAGGAATCCGAATAGTATGCATAGCCCGATTAAAATAAGAAATAAATCGGGCCTTACCATATGATGTGCTTTATCCAGGAAGATGTAAGTGGACATATAAGCCAATAAAAGAAGACCGTAAACCAGGGCAAAAGTGCCGCCGTATATCAACAGGTCGGATTTCATACCTGTGGTCTTCACATTTTTTCGGGCCTGTATATATTGCCATAAACCAACCAGCGTACCAAATAACGTAGAGCCACTGGCAGCTGCCATGGTAGAATATTCATTGCTGATCAGGTCCCTGACAAAAGGCAGCGAACCAAATACCATGCAGGTTAACCCGATTTTAAGCATAAAACCGATGGTTTGCTGCCCTTTGATAAAAGACTTATATACAAGTTCGGAGCGGGAGTCATTGAAAAATGTACTGATGGAATATAAAAATCCTTTTAAAACAATAAGAACCAGGATGATTATTCCAACAAAAAGCATGACGCCTTTTTCCTGGTTGAGAAAATTGACAGGTATTTTGATATCAAATTTATTTCCAATAAAATGACTCACGTAATATATGAACCAGAGAGCCGCCGTGATAGTCACGGTTAAAAAACTAAAATAAACAAACAGCGACATGATCATGCTTCGGATGACGACGGCTCCAAAAGATACAATGTCAAGACTTGTGGCAGGCGTTAAGTAATTACCATGTTGGCGGATGAAGTCAAGCAGTTCATTGCCTTTCATAGTAAGAGTATCTTTTTGGGCAGGATCCTCGTTGCTTTCTTTAGCATCCCTTTTGCCCAATGGAAATGTTTCGGCATTTGTGCCCGATTCCTTGTACTGGTGGAGTGCCCAGGTTAGTGCGGAACCCAGGTATCCTCCTCCTGATACCGTGGACATATAGTCAATTTTGTTAAGTTGATTATTGGCTACAAGTGCCTGCATTACGCCAAGGCCAAATGACGCCGAACGGATACCCCCGCCGGAAACAGCCAAACCAGTCAATGGTTTTCCTTCAACGTGTTTAATATGTTTTTTTTCCGCTTCGAAGATTACGCCAGGCAGTATGTCTACTGTATCACCGGCACCGTATCGAACGTAACCGGAATCATTTTTATCATATTTTTTCGCCATTGTCTTATTTTAAATTAATGTATTAAGGTATGTTATTATTTCTATCAAATAGTCATTCAGGAGTGATTGTCAATTGTCAAATAATGAAAGTTCACGACGGGGCTCCGGGCATGGTTTGCAGTGTTTATGAAAAAGAACCTGAAAATATAAATGTGAGGTAATCATATTTTCGTTTAACCTGCTACGTTATTAATAGTAACATGAAATTGTGCCCCGTCTGCCCTTAAAAAATTTTAATCCTAAAAAGATTACTATCGTGCACCCAGTATTCTAAGAGTTACTTTAATAAAACCTTTCGGTAAAGAAGGTAGAAAGATCAATATTTTTTTGTAAAAGATAAATTTTACTATACAAATTTTTCATATGACTAATATCAGTTATCCCACTGATTTCGGGATCAGATTTCCATACTGGCAACTTTTAATTTTGCCAGGGTAAAAGCTATCTGAAGCAGGTTAATTACCAGGATTTAATTTTTTTTGATCACCATTGAAAATCAACCAACACCAATGTATCGCTCCATCCTTTGGATGCTTTTTATAATGTGTTCGCTTTCTGTAATTGCACAAACTCCTCCAAAACAACTGGCTTCAAAAAGAACATCCTCAGTTTTTAGAATTGATGGCGTGTTGGATGAACCAGCCTGGAAAAATGCACCGGCAGCGCTCGGCTATACAGAATTTAAACCAACACCATTTCGCCAAGAAGATTCAGCAAACAGAACAGAGGTGTATATGCTTTATAGTGATGAAGGGATTTACATTGGCGGCTACTGTCATGAGAGAACAAAAGATAGCATCGCGGCAGAATTAAATGGCCGTGATGGATTTGGAAACAACGATTTTGTAGGAGTGGTCTTTGACACTTACAAGGACAAGATCAACGCTTTCGAATATTTTGTTACTCCATTGGGTGAGCAAATGGACGCGAAAATGTCTCCCAATCCCAATGGGAACAGCGAAGATTTTACCTGGAACGCAGTTTGGAAAAGCGCTGCTAAAATTCATGGCGACGGGTGGTCATTTGAAATGTTTATTCCTTTTTCAGCTATTCGTTTTAGTAGGAGACCGATACAGGATTGGGGGTTGGTTATAGCCCGCTTGCGTATAAAAACAGGACAGGAGTTTACGTGGAATCCTTTTGATGTGAATATTAATGGAATTCTTACTCAGGAAGGTTTCTGGACGGGACTGGAAAATATCAATCCCCCTTTGCGCTTACAATTCTCGCCTTATTTTTCTGTGTATGATAATCATTACCCTTTTAACGAGCCCGGATTAAAAAACTGGACATCTTCAGTTAACGGAGGAATGGATGTAAAGTACGGCATCAGCCAGGCAATAACGTTAGACATGACGTTGATTCCTGATTTTGGCCAGGTACAAAGTGATAACCAGGTATTAAATCTTTCTCCTTTTGAAGTGAAGTTTAATGAAAACCGTTCTTTTTTTACCGAAGGAACTGAACTTTTCAGCAAAGGCAATTTATTTTACTCCCGGCGTATTGGCGGCATGCCACTTCATTACAATGATATACAAAATTTATTAGCCCCTAATGAGCACATAGTAAGTAATCCCACTGAATCTAAAATGATCAATGCTACTAAAATTTCAGGGAGACTGCAAAACGGTTTGGGTATTGGTTTTTTCAATGCTATGACTAATCCACAGTATGCTATTGTAGAAAACGATCAAAAGAACCGGCGAAAGATCCAAACCGCTCCTTTTACTAATTACAATATCGTAGTATTGAATCAATCACTAAAATACAATTCGAGTGTAAGCCTTGTAAACACGAGTGTGCTTAGAAGCGGAAAAGATTATGATGCAAACGTAACAGCAGCTTTGTTTGATTTCAACGATAAAAAGAATAAATGGAATGTTGGCGGAAAATTGGCCACCAGCAGTTTAGCCCGTTATCTGCCCGGGAATAAAACACAAAGCGGTTTTAGCAATACAGTTTATTTTGGCAAAACAAGCGGGCGCTTCACCTTTAATATTGCAGAAGATCTGACAGATGACAAATTTAACAGTAACGATCTTGGTTATTTTACTAATAATAATTTTCTCAATCATTCAGCGTATATGGGATACCGTTGGGTAAAACCAACTAAATGGTATAATAATGTTTATTTAAATTTTAATGCTTTTTATTCCCAATTATTCAAACCACTAACCTATCAAAACGCCAGTTTCAATATTAATGTAAATGGCCAGTTAAAAAACCTTTGGCAAACGGGCACAACGGTGGGGTACGAGCCGGAATCAAACAACTTTTACGAATCCCGGGTTCAGGGCCGGGTTTTCAAAGGATGGTCCGATTGGTTTGTTGATGGATGGGTTCAAACAAACAGCGCAAAAAAATATTCTGCTTACTCAGAAGTTCAATTTGTATCCAGGAGTTTTTTTAACAGCAAAAAATATCTATTTAATCTAAGACAAACATTTCGTTTCAGCCCAAAATTTTCAATAGCCCAAACAACTTACCTGGAACCACAAGTTAATAATACCGGATTTGCAACGCAAAGTGAGAACGATATTATTTTTGGCCGGCGCAACATTAGCACTATTGAAAACACACTCAATTTTAAATACAGTTTGAATGCACGCATGTTTATTACTACTAAAGTCCGGCATTACTGGAGCAACGTTAATTATAAAGAATATTTCATTCTCGCGCAAGATGGCTCGCTACAAAAGAATGCTGCTTTTAATGGGAACGCAAGCGAAAACTATAATACATTTACTGTAGATGCATTGTATACATGGGAATTTGCACCCGGCAGTTTTATTAACATGGTTTGGAAAAACAATGCAACCACCTGTAATGAAGAAATCAGCAACGGCTATTTCAAAAATTTTGATAAAACTCTTGCCTCCCCACAAAACAATAATTTCTCTATTAAGATCATCTATTTTTTAGATTACCTGGAATTGAAAAAATTAGAAAGGGCAAAAAAGGAATTCAAAAAATAAGGGGCCCCTGATGTCTAACCTTTGAAAATTTTTAACTAGAAAGCCTATTCCGTACCGAAGGATATAAATGCTCATTTTTAAAAGAGATTTTGGATTGAGGGAAAATATAGGTTCAACAGGGTCTGTAAAAAATGAATTTTTATATAGTGATACTTTCTCCGACGGGAGATGGCGATAGTCCATGAACTAAAACTTTGGAAAAAATTTCCAATAAAAAATAATTAAATTTATAAGAGCGACGGTTTCTTTCTCCTGAATAAAGTGTCGACCATATCCAAAACGAATAAACTTCACCTGTTTTATGATTGACGATGAATTATTATTGAGTGAATTTAAAAAAGCAATTCATAAAAATTCAACAACACACGTTGTTGACCTCGATAATAAATTTAATATTCAATTTGATTTTGAAATTCAGCGCCTTGAAGATGTACTCAAATTTACCGGTCCCGCTATTCCTCCGAACCGATGGTCTTACTTTCGTATTTTATTAGTAAAGCGTGGAAGTGGAGATTTTATAACGGGCATCTATAAATTCAGAGCTCCCAAAAATACGTTGATTGTTTTTCCGTCCCGTATCATCACATCAAGCAAAAACTGGACGCCGGATACGGAAGGCTACCTTGTATTATTTAATATTGATTTCTTTTTGCAAAATAATTTTCCTCATAAATATATCGAAGATAAAAAGATTCTAAATTCGTCTATACGGCCCTACATCTATCTTAGCGATGAACAGTCAAAAAAAATTTCCGGTATTTTTGAAACAATCCTTAAAGAAAAGAGGAGTACTCATAAACATAAGGATGAACTGATTGCCTTAAAAATTATTGAGCTGCTTATAGTAAGTGAGCGATTGTTCGCCGAAGAACAAAACGTCGAGGCAAACCTGCCTTCCATAGATATCATTAGGAGATTTATTGATTTAATTGAAGCTAATCTTCTTAATCACCGGTCCGTTAGTTTTTATGCAAAGCAATTAAATGTACATCCTAATTATCTTAATGCATTAATCAAAAAGCATACTGGCATAACTGCAAAAGAATCCATACAAAACAGGCTTCTTCTCGAAACAAAATATTTACTTCATTCAACTACGCTATCTATTAAAGAAATTGCAAACCAAATGGGCTTTAACGATCCTAACTACTTTACCGTTTTCTTCAAAAGATTTGAAAAAATTTCACCCGCAAATTATCGGTTGTCCTTTGTTTGAAAATCAAAGATGTTCATTTGTTTCATACAGATTTTATTGTTGCATAAACATGACCTTTGCACCCGCAATAAAATAATTTATTTACAAAGAAAACGAAATCATCAATAATCCCGGCGAAGATATTTCTTATGATAAAGCCGCATTAGCCAGTGGCAGGGTGATACAGAGAATATGAAATACCATTTTATTTTTGAGCAAGCAACTGATGCCATTATGGTAACAGATTTTAAAGGCAATTTTAAAGATGTAAATTCCAGTTTCTGCACCCTGTTCGGTTATGCAAAAGAAGAATTGCTTCAGCAAAATATAAGGGCACTACTTAGCCCCGAACATTTAAAAGCAAAACCGATTCGCTTTGACATTTTGGCCGCAGGCGGTACTATTTTTAATGAAAGGGAAATGGTACATAAAAATGGAACTATTATCTATGTGGAAGCGAATGCAAAAAAATTTGATGATGACAGTATCCTCGTTATTGCACATGATATAACTGAAAGAAAATTCCTGGAGAAAGAATTGCTTCATCAAAAAATGCAGGAACAAAAGAACATTACAAAAGCAGTTATCAATGCACAGGAAAAGGAACGGGCAGAGATAGGGCGTGAATTGCATGATAACGTAAATCAGTTGCTGGCCACTTCAAAATTGTACCTGCACCAATGCGTGATACAACCCTGCAAAAGTGATGAATATATTATGAAGAGCCAGGAATATCTTTCCTGTGCCATGGACGAATTACGCAAACTATCTCATGCGTTGGTTGGTCCCACGCAGGACGAAACAATGGGCCTTATTGTTTCGCTTGAGACACTGCTAAGTAATATATCCCTTGTAAAAAATATAGAAATAAGTTTCAAGTATTCCACTTACCGGGAGGAAGAAAGCGAAGTTGGATTAAAGCTTGTTATCTATAGAATCGTTCAGGAGCAACTAAATAATATTTTAAAACATGCCGCGGCTTCAAACGTTGAGATAGAGCTAAAAAAAGAGGTGAATTGTCTAATAGTAAACATAAATGATAACGGTAAAGGCTTTAACACTTCAGTAAAAAGAACTGGTATTGGTCTGAAAAATATTAAGAACCGGGCCGAAATATACAATGGCATTGTTCAGATAACATCTTCCCCGGGAGAAGGTTGTAAAATGAAGATAATTTTTATTGAACACCTTATTGAGAAAATTATGCCGGATGAATAAGGAGATTGAATATCCTTAATTGCTATTTTCTCAACGGATTGTTATTGCAGGATTTTTTCACCTTCACAGTCTGATTCATTTATTTTTAAATTAAGTTTTACTCTGTTCTTAAACTCTTTGCCGGGTTTGCCAAAGCGGCTCTTGTTGAATGAAAAGTGGCAGTTAGTACTGCAGTAACCACAAGCGCAAAAGCCGACACGACAAATGGAATTACTGATAAACCTGGATTGTACGAAAATACCCTGAGCCAATTGCTCATAAAATAATAAGCTACCGGAAATGCTATCAGTGCGGCAATTAATGCCAGCCATAAATAATTTTGTGTAATCATACTAACGATCTGGGGTATACTTGCGCCCATCACCCTTCGTATACTAATCTCTTTTTGCTTTTGTTGAGTAGTAAATGCGGTAAGGCCAAGCAAACCGAGGCAAGTGATAATAATGGTGAGAATGGAAAAAGCAGCAAAGATCTTTCCGCGTTTTTGGTCGGCGGCATACTGCGAATTAAAATCATCATCAAGGAATTTATATTCAAAAGGCAAATTTGGAAAGTATTTTTTCCATGTGTTTCCCACTTGCACAATAGTTTTACTAAGATCAGGGGTATTCATTTTTAACTGGATCATGTTACCATTAGGTCCGTAAAACAGCAGGAGTGGAGCGATAGGATTGTACAATGATTTCTGGTTAAAATCTTTTACAACACCTACTACTTCCAGGTATTGGCCGGAAGTATCGCCCGGAAACTTTACCCGCTTGCCAATGGGTTCATCCCATCCAAAATGTTTTGCCATAGCGTCATTCACAACAATGCTGTGCAGAGTATCTGAAAGATCTGAAAAATTGCGCCCTTTAACTATGGGAATGTTCAATGCGGGAAGAAAATTTTCGTCTATGGCATAACATTCAACTGCCTTGTCCACATAACCATTTTTAGTTTGTACTGTAAAAAGATTCAGGTTAATATTGGCGCTTCCCGGGTACGAATTTCCGGTTCCGACAGTTTTAATGCCTGGAAGGCTGCGGAAGTCATTATCCATTGCATTTATTTTGCCACGTTCATCCTGGCCTGTATTAACCGTTACGGTCATCACCTGGTTTTTGTCGAAGCCCAAATTTTTTTTCCTTAAATAAGAGAGTTGGGAATAAACCACCCAGGTGCATATCAGCATGATCATGGATATAGAGAACTGCAATACAACCAGCGTTCGGCGAAGGTTTATATTCCCTGACGCCTTAGAAAGAGCTCCTTTCAAAATACTAACGGGCCGAAAAGACGACAGGTAAAATGCCGGGTAACTTCCACCCACTAATCCCGTAAATAATCCTATGCCAAGCAATAGCAAAATATTGGATGACTGAAATAGTGTACGCCATGTAAATGCTTTGCCCGATAGAGAATTGAAGGCTGGCAATAAAAGGAACGCGAGAAGTACGCTCAATAGTACTGCGGCAAGAGCAGTAAGCACCGATTCGCTTAAAAACTGCAATACCAATTGCTTTTTTGTAGAGCCCGTTACTTTGCGGATACCAATTTCCTTTGCCCTTCGGGCAGACCTTGCTGTGGTTAGATTCATATAATTTATGGATGCAATAAGCATCATGAAAAATGCGACCGCAGAAAATATCCAGATGTACGACATGCTTCCCAGTTCTTCCGGCTCACGCTCCAGTTTTGAATGCAGATGAATATCTGTTATCGCTTGCACTCCATATTGCATCTTTACATTGAATTGTGAAAAAAGCGGTTCCACGTATTTTTTGTATACAGTCACCAGTTTTTTATTAAAAGCATCGGCATTGGTTACGGGCCTTAGCAACACGTAAGTGAAGTTGTTGAAATTGCCCCAGTTTTCGCCACCATTAAAATTCTTTGGCAACGATGACCATGATATGAGCATATCAAATCGTAAATGCGAATTTTGTGGCACGTCTTCAATTACAGCCGTTATTTTGTATACATCATACACCGTGCGAAGGGTTTTGCCTACAGCCGGAGTGTTCTTTCCAAAATATTTTTCGGCGAGTGATTTTGTAATTACGATGCTATTTGGTTCGTTTAAAGCATGGGCAGGGTTGCCGTCTACAAATTTGTAAGAGAATATGTTGAAGATGGTACTATCGGCATAATAAACTTTCGTTTCATAAAAATTGTTATTGCCCTGTTTAAACAAAGTTCTTTCCCTGCTCATAAATCTTCCGGATTCTTCCACCTCAGGATAATCTTTTTTCAGTGTTGCGGCAAGAGGTGCCTGCGTGATGGTCCAGTTAGTATTTTTATCTTTCTCCTGTATGTAAGAAACTATCCTGTAAATGCGGTCGGCCTTTTTATTATAGCGGTCATAACTCAATTCATCTTTTATATAAAAAATTAAAAACAAGCTGAAGGTTATACCGATAGTTAGTCCCAACACATTAAGCAGGCTATACCATTTATCTTTTTTGAAATTGCGTAATGCAATCAGTAACATGTTTTTTATCATGAGTATAATTTATTTTGTTTTAATGTGCTTTGAAATTTCCCATGACGGCTTTTTGTAAAATCTTACCATCCGATGTGTAACGTGGAATGGCGATTTATGTTACTTCAAAAACTTGTCAATATAGTTGACATTTTATTTGATATTGCTTAAACACTGATGATAATAAATCTTATCGGGCAAGAGATATGCCATAGCTGCAATCCTCTGCGCCACAATGGTTTCAAAAGAGGCACAAAACATAAGTGTTCGAAAGCGAACACATTAATGTACGGATTGAGACAAGATTTTTTAATTTATTATATCCAAATGAGAGTTTGAATTTGCAAGGATATTCTTGTCACAAACAGACCCCGGCCGGATTTTATATTTTAAAACCAATTGTAGCGATAATATTTCCTGCGTTATCTTTTATGTTGGCCGGGTAGTTGGGCTTATCCTGCAGAACATAAGGATAATGGATATCTTTATTTAGTGTATACACATACGTTAGATCAATAAAGATTCCTTTGTTCCTGTAACCAAGTCCACCACTCACCTTATACAAACTGGCTGTTTCATTTTTGTAAGGATTGCCATAGTATGCACCGCCCAGCCTGAACATATATGTATTGAATTTTAATTCACCACCGATTCTTACATTAAGAGCATTTTTATAAGTATTTTTAATCGCATCTGTTAGTGATGCGTAATAATCTTTAGATGCCGCATCATTTTTATCAATTGCTTTAAAAGAAGCGCCTTTGTAATTGACGTACTCAATATCCGCAGTTACAAATCCACGTTGATTTTTTACGTCTGCCGCTTCACGAAGTACATAAGAGCCGCTTACAATAACTTTCATTGGGGTAATTAAATCATATTTTGTTTCAAGTGGCAGACCGTTATTTAAATCAAGAGAACTTTGCATTTTTATACCAGCGCCTCCATATCCTTCAAGGTCTGTTATTACTTCTGCAGAATATTTATCGGTAAGTTCATAGGCCGTAGGTGTATACACTGCGAGGCCGAGCCTCACATCTTCGACTGGTTTATAAATAACACCCAGTTTTGCATTGACACCAATACCCTTCGTATTCAATGTTTCATTTGATTCGAAATAATTGAAATTATTATTGGTATTGCCGGAAGCATCACTTTCTTTGTAGTGAGCATTGCGGTTATAATTTAAGAAAGGGAAACTGAGTGTACCTCCGAAAAATAATTTTTCTCTTAAGTTAAAACCAACACCTGCGGAAACATCTGTAATTCCTCCCGAAGTGTTTATGGTATTTTCCTGTATCAGGCCAAAGTTAGGATTAGCCTGGGTTCTGTATCCTGCGAGGGAACCATCTGATGCCTGAACCGTGTCTATAAGATACGTATTAAAAGCAAGGCTGGAGCCAAACGGATAATCTGCGGCTGCAGAATTGGGATCAGTAACGTTGTTGTTGGCTAGTTCTTCGAGGTATTTTTCTGAGTAGGAACTTGATGTATTCTGTCCTTTGTAATAAATGTGTTTATTAAAATCCGCAATTCTGTTTGCTCCAATGGCAAAAGTGAAACTTTTTATTGGCCGGCCAGAAGTAGGTGATGACACCAAAAGACCGCTTGCTCCAAGATTAAAATTATTATAGTTACTGCTTTCAGGATTGCTCTTATAAATAGAACGAAAATTCTTTAGAGCATATCCCGGAGTTACAACAAATTCGCTTGTTTTATAAAATCCCAATCCAGCCGGGTTGATAAACAAAGAAGAAAACTCGCCTCCCAATGAAGCGCCTGCTCCGCCAATGGCCTGGTTGCGTGCGGTTCCGTTCTGCGTTAACCACGAATATCGGAGCGCATCCGCCGGTTCCTGTGCATAGGTTTTAATGATAGCAAACAGTGCGATTGCTATAAAATATGTTGCTTTCATAGTACAATAATTGTAAAATGTTTAAGAAAGATCTGGGAATGAGAAAGTAATTTCTGTTATTTCATTTATTCGAAAGAAAGCATCAGCCATTCTTTAAATAATGTCTTAGTGCCTGAAAGTTCTTACCGGAGCGCTGCCCCCTCCGCCACCGGATGATGATGAACCACCGCTGTTTCCTGAAGAAGTATTTGGTTGAAATGTTCTTGCAGGAGCATTATTATTTCGGGTATTATAATCGTTATTGCTGTTGTTATAATTGTTGTTGTTAGACCTTCTGTTATTAGTTGAAGGAGTAAAAATTCTCCTTACAAAATTTCCAACACCAGTCGTAGCGGGTTGCGGTTTAAAGGTTCGTACCGGTACCGAAGAGGGTGTTGTGGTGTTTGTAGCGGGGGCACTGGTATTATTAGTAGCAACATTGTAAGGATTCAGATTATATCGCCTTGGTCCGCTGTAATTACTTACCGTGCCCGGTTTGTTTACGTAGTAGAGAGAGGGGTAGTAACTATTATAATAAGGTGAATAATAATTTACAAATGGCGAATAAAGGCTGCTATAATAATTATAATAAGGATAGAAAGTTACCCCGGTATATGCGTATGGATTGTAAAAAGAATTATATGGATAATAAAAAGAAGATCCGTAAGTATTGTAAGGGTAATAGCCATATCCTAAATCAAAGGAAAGATTACTACGAAATTGTGGATCATTTATTCCACGCCTTATGGCGAGGTCTTCGATATTGTCCGTGTTATTGTTATAAGAATAACTATCACGATCCTGCTGGTTGTCGGTAGTTACATATTCTTCCCGGGCTGGCGGTGCCGGCGAATAATAAACATCATCAGGTGTTTGACCTACACGATACGCAGAACTGCAACTGGCAAAAATGGCTATTACACCAGGTAAGAGTAGATGTTTTGTTTTCATGCTTTTAAGTTTAAAAAAAATTAAAAATGAAGTTTATTATTTTTGCTCCCTATCCTATGTAAATTTAAGCATTTACCAACTATTATTAAGCGTTTACTTTTATGAATGGTTGTTAAATAATAGCCAAGAAAAAGATTTGATTTTTTATGATGAAACTCAGAAAATGATGATTATTTCAGGATAAAAAAGATACGGCTTTAAACCGACACAAAATTATGAGTAAGGAAATCACAAAAAGAGAGACAGACTATTCCCAATGGTATAATGATATTATCTTAAAAGCAGGGCTGGCGGATTATAGCGCTGTAAGAGGTTGCATGGTTATAAAACCGTATGGATTTGCACTTTGGGAGAATATGCGTGACCAGTTGGATAAAATGTTTAAGGAAACGGGACATCAGAACGCTTATTTCCCGTTATTTATTCCCAAAAGTTTTTTGAGTAAAGAAGCCGCCCATGTGGAAGGTTTTGCAAAAGAATGTGCTGTGGTTACTCATTATCGTTTGATGAACGACCCCGAAGGAGGTGGTATTGTTGTTGATCCTGATGCGAAGCTCGAAGAAGAATTGATTGTGAGACCTACTTCAGAAACCATAATCTGGAATACCTATAAAACATGGATACAATCTTACAGAGATTTACCAATACTGGTAAACCAGTGGGCAAACGTGGTACGATGGGAAATGCGTACCCGCCTGTTTTTGCGTACAACTGAATTTTTATGGCAGGAAGGGCATACCGCTCACGCAACCTCACAGGAAGCCATAGACGAAACAATAGTAATTTTAAACATATATGCTGATTTTGCAGAGAAATGGATGTCGTTACCCGTTATAAAAGGAGTTAAAACTGCCGGCGAGCGTTTTGCCGGAGCCGTGGATACTTATTGTATAGAAGCGCTGATGCAGGATGGTAAGGCATTGCAATCAGGCACTTCCCATTACCTGGGCCAGAATTTTGCAAAGGCATTCGACGTACAATTTACCGATAAGGAAAATAAGCTTGATTATGTTTGGGCAAGCAGTTGGGGTGTAAGCACGAGGTTGATCGGCGCACTGGTAATGGCGCATAGTGATGATAGCGGCCTCGTATTGCCCCCTAAGATCGCACCGATACAGGTGGTGATTATACCCATCCATAAAGGCGATGAACAAAAGCAAATGATTGATGAAAAAGTGAAATTGTTCATGGAAGATTTCAAAGCATTAGGAATAAGAGCTAAATACGATGACGATGATAATAACCGCCCGGGATGGAAATTTGCCGAATATGAATTAAAGGGTGTTCCTGTGCGAATTGCCATTGGCGCAAGGGACATTCAAAATAATGCAGTAGAAATTGCACGCAGGGATACTAAAGAAAAAATGTCGGTTTCAATGGACGGGCTTGCTAACAGTGTCTCAGTTTTATTAAACGATATCCACGAAAATATTTATAATAAGGCAAAAATTTTCCGCGATAATAATATAACCAAAGCGGATACATGGGACGAGTTTGAAAAATTGCTTGATGATAAAGGAGGCTTTATTGCCGCTCATTGGGATGGCACAGCAGAAACTGAAGAGAAAATAAAGGAACTAACGAAGGCGACTATACGTTGCATTCCATTAAACAACTTACCCGAAGAGGGAAAATGCATTTTAACAGGAAAGCCAAGTAAGGAAAGAGTTTTATTTGCGAGAGCCTATTAAAAATTGTAAGTTTAAAAATAATATTTTTACTTCGAAACTAAAACTAATAACAATGGACAATCTTGATTTACTCAATAACGACTTGCAGGTAACTCCACAGGGGCAAAGCTATTTAACAGAATCAGCAAAGTGGGGAAAGTTTTTGTCAATTATGGGCTTCATCCTTTGCGGGCTTATGGTTATAGTTGCTTTTTTTGTTCCCGCGTATCTTTCACAGATGTCAGAGTACAGTGGCATGTCTTCCGCGATGTCGTCTGGTATGAGAGCAGGAATGACTGTCTTGTATTTATTAATGGCGCTATTATTCTTTTTCCCCTGCCTTTATTTGTATAAGTTTTCTACAAAAATGCAAGTGGCCACAAAAACCGTGAGCCAGGAAAATTTTGATGAATCATTGATGAATCTTAAATCAATGTTTAAATTTTATGCAATCCTTACTATTATTATTTTATCTTTTTATGCTCTTGTATTTATAGTTAGCATTATAGGTGCTGCAATGCGTTAAATGGGTTTTATTTGGAAGCTAAATAATTATAGTCAGCCAATAATTTTTCTAAAAAATCAATAGCATACATATCCGTTTGTATTTTTAATACTTCCTGCACTTTCATAGCAACCCTTCCACAGGTTTCCGTATTATGATTTTTATGAAACATATCAGTTACATTTTTAATGGTATTAATATCACGGTCAGAAAGTCTTAAAACTTCCGGAAATTTTACAACGTAATTGTACTGCTGAATCTCCATAAAAACAGTGTCTTCCACTGAAAAAACAGATTTAGTATTAACCACAACCGTATTGGCTGCAAAATCCCCGAGTCGCTGATTCTTTTTTGAAACAGCAATAATAATTACCACAACAATTCCAAGAAAACCTGTTATAATTATATATGCAATAAGGCTTACCCTTGTAAGCACCGTATAGCCAAAAAAGAAAGGCCATTCAAAAGCTTTAAACATCCATCTCACCAAATATTGGCTCAGTTCGGGTTCGCCGCCATCGAGGCTGATCACTCTTATGTTCATTAATTTCTTTCCGATGGTTTGCCCGTGCATCATCACTTCTGTTACCAGCGAGTATAAAAGCATGGGAAGAGAAATAGTAAGAATATCAACTCCTATGTGGCTTCTTAATACTTCTTCGCTTGCCTCGTCAAAACCCCCGTAGTAGATAAACTTCATGCTCACAAAATAAAGTACCAGTAAAGTAAAATCGATGAGATAAGCAAAAAGTCTCTTATGAAATTCGGCTATTTCAAATTCAAGATCAATATTAAAAGGTGTAGCTATCTGGATAACACTCATAAGGCAAATTATCATATTAAACAGAAATTGCCACCTTTTTATTTTTAGCCGGGTAAATTAATTCAGGCTGCACACATTATATTTATGAGTTTAGTTCTTAATTTTATGCAATGCGTGAAGCAAGATTTATTAAAAAAAATGTTGATAAATGGAACCAATATCAACACGAAGAATCAAAGGATCCGGATGAGATGGCCGATAGGTTTGTTACCTTGCTCGATGACCTTTCCTATGCGAAAACTTTTTATCCGAAAAGTAAAGTTACCCGGTGGATTAACGGAATAGCCGCCGGCATTTACCAAAGTATTTATCAAAACAGAAAAAATAAATATAGCAGGATATTTTTGTTCTGGAAATATGAGTTGCCATTACTATTTCGCCGTTATCATAAAACTTTTCTTTTTACACTAATACTATTTGTATTGTTTGTTACTATCGGAGTAATTTCCTGCACTACCGATCCAAATTATGCTGAAAATTATTTTAATCACCGTGTCCAGTCAGGCTATTATGATGAAACAATATCACGTATTCAAAAGGGTGACCCGTTTGGTGTTTACAAAGACTCCAACCCGTTTTCAATGTTTGTCCTTATTGCCTATAATAATATAAAGGTGGCTTTTTACAGCGTTTTATTCGGCGTTTTGCTTGGAATAGGAACAATATTTTTAATGTGGAGCAATGGCCTTATGCTTGGATGCTTTCAATATATATTTTTTTCGCAAGGGCTTGGCTGGCAATCGGTGTTGGTTATATGGATACACGGTACCATCGAGATATCGTCAATTGTAATTGCAAGTTGCGCCGGACTTATACTTGGTTTTGGTTGGTTATTTCCGGGCACGTATACCCGAAAACAATCATTTTTAAAGTCGGCTAAAGATGCAATGAAAATATGTGTAAGCCTTATTCCTTTTTTTATTGTGGCCGCATTTTTTGAAAGTTATGTCACACATCTCATGAGCAACACATTTCAAAGAGACTCTCATGATATAGGGCTTCCGGTTCCGGTGAGCATTATCATTTTGGCGGGATCATTCTTTTTAATACTGTGGTATTTTGTGTTGTACCCGATACAATTACATAAAAAAGGAGTTGTATTGGCAGAAGGAAAAATTATAAAGAATGGAATAACCTATGAACTGTAAGTACACAAAATTTTACTGGATTGTTATTTTACTGTTTTTTTTTAATAGCTTTTCTTATGCTCAAGGTAATAATGAAAGTGACACAGATTCTTCTGGTGGTGCAGTAATAGCGTTAGATTCCACAGACAGCGATGTTGATAATATAGATGATACCATAATTACTAAAACAATTTTTGATAGTTCAAATGATTCTATATTAAAATGGAAACAGAGTTCCGCGTTTGGATATATGGTTTATCTTGATAGTTTGCTTAAAAAGAAAAAAAATGACCTGAGGATAGACACTATAAGCATTAACAAGAATTCCGGCAGTAGAAGAGGCAGAACCTTTTCAATAACCCCAGGTACTTCCGGTAGTTTTTTAAACAGTTTTCCTGTAAAAATTTTTTTCTGGCTACTTTCCATTTTCTTCATCGGATTTATTTTATATAAATTGTTCTTTAAAGGAGATTTATTCGCAAGGGGAAATGTAAAACATGAAAATGAACCTATTCCTGAAGAGCCTGAGAAGCTTAGCGAATATTCAGCATACAACGAGCTCATACATGAAGCCGAATTAAAAAATGATTTCAACCTTGCCACCAGGTATTTGTATTTGCAATCCCTCAAAAAACTTTCTGACCATGAACTGATTCTTTTTTCTCCCGACAAAACCAACAGGCTTTATGTAGACGAACTGTCAGGCAGAAGTTTTCAATCTGAATTTGCGTATTTGACGTTTAACTATGAATATGCCTGGTATGGAAAATTTGCGATTAACCTAAGCCGTTATGATCGGTTAAAAGAACAATTTATTTTATTTAATAAGAAAATTTAGCCGCATCTGAAAAAGATTATACCATATCTTTTATTTTTTATTTCAATTGCCGCTTCACTTATAAGTTGCAAACAGTCAGGTCGGGTACTGCCGCCACTTAGTGAAAGCTACCGAAAGTCGGACAAGCAACCCTTCGGAGGATTTATAGCATATAAGGAGTTCAGGAATCTTTTTGATAACAGGTATATCGAAACAGTAACGGACCCTTTTGATGAGGAATGGAATAATATTAAAGATTATTCCGGCGGGAAAAAATATTCTCTTTATTTTCTAATTACCAAAAACCTTATTCTTAATTACACGGAAGTGGAGGCCTTCCTCGATTATGTGAAAGCCGGAAATGATCTTTTTATTTCTGCAGATTATGTAGATACAAGACTGCTCGAAAATATAAACTGCAATAATGAAAGGATGGCTGAAATAGTTGATGAAATAAAAGGCCTGATGCATCAAACGAAAGTGAGCATGTTTTTTGGGGACAATTTTAATGTACCTTCCTATGGCTATTATTATTATCCCTTTTTAAATTCACTCTCAGGATACGATACTGCCTTTGGAAGGGTTTTAGGAGTAAATGAAAATAGCCAGCCCAATTACATAATTTTATTTTTAGGCAAGGGACGTATTTATCTTCACGTGGCGCCCCGTATTTTCAGTAATTATTTTTTACTCACCGGCAACAATTATAAATATCTTGAAAATGTACTTTCCTACCTCCGCAACGATCCCCGGAATATCTATTGGGATGAATATTATAAAAATGCAAACCTCAACCGGAGAAAGAATGGTGACGGTAAAGATAACAACGATTTTTCATCATTGAGTGTTATAAGGCAGCATCCGCCGTTGCTTTGGGCGTTCTGGCTTGGCCTCATAGGGTTGCTTTTATTTATAGTTTTTAATGTAAAAAGGAAGCAAAGAATCATAGATGTTATAAAGCCTAATATAAATACAACCGTTACTTTTACTGAAACGGTAGGCCGTTTGTATCTTCAGAAAAAAAATAACAACCGTATTGCAGAAAAGATGATCACCTATTTTTATGAACATATCCGCAATAAATATTTTATAAGTACCGCAGAAATTAATGATGAATTTGTAAACTCTCTTGCCGGCAAAAGCGGTATGCCGGAAGATAAGACACAACACTTATTTGCATTGATACAACGGGTGCAATCAGGGGAAGAAGTAGATGATGAAATGCTGGTACAATTAAATACAGAGATTGAAAATTTTTATAAAAACCAAAGCTGATGGAAGAAAATTTTTTTGAACAAAGAATTGACCTCGGTGCTTTAAGCAGTGCGGTAGCCGATATCAGAAATGAAATAAGTAAAGTGATTGTAGGCCAGCATGAGATGGTCGACATGTTGATGATCGGTTTGCTTTGTGATGGTCATATCCTGATTGAAGGTGTGCCCGGTGTTGCCAAGACTTTAACGGCTAAGTTAATGGCGAAAATTATTAATGCTGATTTTTCGCGTATTCAGTTTACGCCCGATTTAATGCCAAGCGATGTGTTAGGTACATCCGTTTTTAATCCCAGGGAAGCGGATTTTCAATTTAAAAGAGGACCTATATTCAGTAACATAATTCTTATAGATGAAATAAACCGGGCACCGGCAAAAACGCAGGCTGCATTGTTTGAAGTAATGGAAGAAAGGCAAATAACTATTGACGGAACTACTCATATCATGGAGTTTCCTTTCCTGGTTTTGGCAACTCAAAATCCGATAGAGCAGGAAGGAACTTACCGGCTTCCTGAAGGGCAGCTTGACAGGTTTTTATTTAAGATTAATGTTAATTATCCTACACTTGAAGAAGAAATAAATATTCTTCTTAACCAACACACCCTTAACCAAAATGCTTTGCTGCAGGACGTAAATAAAATTTTATCAACTTCTCAAATAGCTGAATACAGGGATACCATTAGCCGTGTATTGATCGATCCAAAACTTGTGGAGTTTATTGCGAAAATTGTAAATGAAACAAGAAACAATCCATCTTTATTTTTAGGAGCATCGCCCAGGGCATCACTTGCTATTTTAAAAGCGGCCAAGGCAAATGCGGCAATTAAAGGAAGGGATTTTGTAACGCCGGAAGATATATTGGAAATGGCTGCGCCGGTAATGCGGCACCGGATAATTTTAACTCCCGAAAAGGAAATGGAAGGAATCACACCCGATGAACTTGTAAAAAATATTGTTACAAATATAGACGTGCCGCGTTAACACAAAATCATTGAGTCGCCGGGTGGCTATTGGTTTGACAGAAGATAATGGAATGATATTTTAATATTCGAAAACAATTAAAATCATACGACTCTCCACTTCAGGCGGAGAGCGGTTGGAGTGAGCCTAAATGGAATTTATAAAAAAATATTTTGGTGACTTGTTTCTTACCGCACGTTTTTATGGCGGACTGCTGTTATGTATTTGCTTATTCATTGCCTCATTTTATATGCATTGGCTGGAAGTGGTTGCATCGGTTTGTTTTTTTTCTTTTATTATTCTCTCCTTGTCCGACTATATTTTTTTATTCTTTACAAAAAAGTTCCCATTTGCCACAAGAATTACCGCAGGAAGATTAAGCAATGGCGATGAAAATAAAATTGAATTAATTGTAAAAAATGAATTTTCTTTTCCTATATCTATTAGCATAATTGATGAATTGCCGGAGCAATTCCAGGATCGAAAATGGAAAAGGCACTTAGAGCTAAAAGAGAAACAGCAAGAGAAAATTCAATATTATTTGCGACCCCTGCAAAGAGGCGAATATCATTTTGGAAACATTCATTTGTTTGTTACTTCACCGTTAGGGTTTGTTTGTCACCGGTTTACTTCCGGGGCTGCCGAAACCGTGAATGTATATCCTTCTTTTATGCAATTGCATAAATACGAATTGCTTTCAAATGCCATAATTCAAAATGAAGGTGGCAGCAGGCGTATGCGCAAGATTGGCCAGAGTATGGAGTTTGAACAAATTAAAGAATACGTCACCGGCGACGATATTCGAACGCTTAACTGGAAAGCTTCTGCGAGAAAAGGGAACCTGATGGTTAATAATTTCATGGACGAAAGATCGCAGCAGGTGTATTGTGTAATAGATAAAGGACGTCTTATGAAAATGCCCTTTGCAGGTTTAACGTTGTTGGATTATGCAATCAACAGTTGTTTGGTGTTGAGTAATATTTGTCTTAAAAAACAAGATAGAGTAGGAGTAATTACTTTTTCAAATACAATCGGAAGCATATTGGCGGCTGACAGAAAACCGGTGCAGAAAGAAAATATATTGCAGTTGCTGTATAATCAAACTACGGGTTTTCTTGAAAGTGATTTTGAGATGTTGTATATGCAAATCAGAAATCATGTGAAGTATCGAAGCCTTCTTATATTGTTTACTAATTTTGAATCCTTATCCGGGTTGAACAGGCAAATTGATTATTTAAGATATTTAGCACATCATCATTTACTATTGGTTGTTTTTTTTGAAAATACGGAACTTGATAAACTTACCAGTTCACACGCTACCAACGTTGAAGCTGTATATATTAAAACTATTGCCGAAAAATTTGCCTTTGAGAAGCGGCTCATTGTAAAAGAATTATTGAAATATGGAATTTTGTCCCTGCTTACTTCACCGCAGAAGCTGACAATAAATACTATCAATAAATATCTTGAACTAAAATCCCGCCAGGCGATTTAATTTTTTCTGATGACTGAAAATACTTTCGAAGAAGGAAGAGTAATTCTCATAAACAAGCAGTTGGAGTGGACATCTTTTGATGTAGTAAGGAAAATCCGTAACACGATCAAAATAAAAAAAGTGGGCCATGCAGGAACCCTGGATCCACTGGCTACAGGTCTTTTAATTGTGTGCACAGGAAAATTTACAAAGAGAATCAATGAATATATGGCGCAGGAAAAAGAATACACCGGCACTTTTACTTTGGGAGCCGTGACGCCAACATTTGACCTGGAAAGTGAGCCCGAAAACTTTCAACCGATTGAGGGAATTACTAAGGAAAAGATAGTTGAAACATCGAAAAACTTTGTCGGCGAAATAATGCAGGTTCCTCCCGTTCATTCTGCAATTAAACAAAAGGGGAAACCTGTGTACCTGCTGGCCCGCAAAGGCGTGGATGTTACCATAGAACCAAGAAAAATTGTTATTCATAAATTTGAGATTACCAACATAAGTTTGCCGGAAATTTCCTTTAGGGTGGTGTGTGCAACGGGAACGTATATACGAAGCCTGGCAAATGATTTTGGTGCAGCGCTGGGCTGCGGCGCTTTTCTTAGCAGCCTTTGCCGCACCCGCATTGGTTCATTTACTTTGGTCGATGCGGTAAGTATTAATGAATTTACTACGGGGATTTTCAAAAATAAAGCCTGAAAAACTCAAACAATTTGTTTTTCCAATTGTATTGTAGAGGTATTTTTAAATCTCAATAGTTAATTTATGGGAAAAGCTATTCTTACAATAGTATTACTTATCTGTTCCAACACCTTCATGACGTTCGCATGGTATGGCCATTTAAAAATAAAACAAATGAATTGGCTTCCCGGTGCGAGCCTGTTTCTGATAATTATAATTAGTTGGGGAATTGCTTTTTTCGAATATCTTTTCCAGTTTCCGGCCAATAGAATTGGTTTTGCTGATGATGGCGGACCTTTTACACTTTGGCAACTTAAAGTGATCCAGGAAGTAATAACACTTTCAGTTTTTACTGCCTTTGCATTAATTTTTTTTAAAGATCAGCATTTTAGAATTACAAACTTTGTCGGTTTTGGATTTTTGATTTTGGCTGTTTATTTTCTATTTAAAAAATAAGTTCATATCGGCCACTTCTCTTTAGTTTTAAAAGGTATTATTTTTGTTAAGCGATCTTTTTAACGAAACTCAAAAAGAAAACAATGAAAAAGATTGGTGTTTTTGGAACGGGCATAGTCGGTAAAACTATCGGTGCAAAGCTTATTAAATTGGGTTACGAGGTTATGATGGGAAGCAGAACTGCAACCAATGAAAAAGCCTTAGCCTGGGTGGATGCAAATGGTAAAAACGCTTCGACCGGAGCTTTTGCGGATGCGGCAGCATTTGGAGAAATTATTTTTAATTGTACTAAAGGGGACGTTGCAATAGATATTTTTAAGCAGGCCGGGATTGAAAAGTTTGCAAATAAACTAATCATTGATGTTAGTAATCCGCTGGATTTTTCCAAAGGGATGCCTCCATCACTAATTTCGCAATACGCTAATATCAATTCTCTTGGAGAAGAAATTCAGAAATTACTTCCCGATGCCGATGTGGTAAAAACATTAAACATTGTAAACTGCGAAGTTATGGTTGAGCCAACAAAAAGCGGAGGTGACCCAACAATGTTTATAAGCGGCAATAACACTAATGCAAAAGAAAAAGTAAAAACGATATTAAATCAATTTGGCTGGAAAGACATTATTGACCTTGGCGATATAACAACTGCCAGAGGACCTGAAATGCTGCTGCCTATCTGGTTGAGAACCTATATCGCAACAGGAAACGGTTATTTTGCTTTTAAAATTTTAAGATAGATTTTTCTTGTTACCGGGTTTAAATTTTAATCATTTTAATCACGTGTTATGGCAGATATTAAAACAAAAAAAACTGATGAAAGTTTTGTAAAATTTCTGAATACAGTGCAGGATGAGACCAAACGAAAAGATTGTTTTGCAATTGCAGAAATGATGAAAACCATTTCAAAATGCGAACCCAAAATGTGGGGCACCGCTATTATTGGTTTTGGAAGTTATCATTATAAGTATGAAAGCGGTCACGAAGGAGATATGTGCATGATTGGCTTTTCACCAAGGAAGCAGAATATTACATTGTATATTTCGGGTGGTATTAACAATCACCCCGAATTATTGGAAAAGCTGGGAAAACACAAAACAAGCAAAGGCTGTCTTTATATTAATAAGTTGAGCGATATTGATTCCGAAATTCTTAAAAAGTTGATCAAAGCTGCATTTACCCATATGAAAAATAAACATGGATAAATCAAATTTCAATATTGCAATTTAACGCACCAGGCAAATTAAATACAATAGCCTCTTCTGCCTTTGCCCTAATGATTATCTTCACAGCCATTTAATTACATAAAATTATCTTACTCCTTGTCCGGATTTTCTTTTCCCAAACGTCATAAGGAGGACTTAAACTCTTAAAATCCATCCTGGAACAAACCAATAAATAAATCATAAACATTTAAAAACAAATTCAATGAAAGAGTTTCTATTATTATTCAGAGGAGGAGAAAAAGAAATGGCTGCTCAATCTCCCGAGCAATCGCAAGCCCACATGCAAAGATGGATGCAATGGATGGGAGAACTTGGTAAACAGGGAAAATTTGCCGGTGCCCAACCTTTAAGTAAAACAGGAAAGACAATCAGGGGAGGCAAGAAGGTGGTTTCTGATGGACCATTTATGGAGGGTAAAGAAATCGTTGGTGGTTATCTCATTTGCAAAGCTAATACTTATGATGAAGCAATTGAAATTGCCAACGGCTGTCCGCTTCTTGAATTTGATGATGGCATTGTTGAAGTAAGAGAAATTAATGAGTTAAAAATGTAATTTATCTATTTCATGAATTATAAAAAACGAATTACGCGAATAAAATTTTGGCATTTATTTACGTGTAGTTTAACTATAGTAATTTTATTGAAATAAAAGTAGTGCCTTCACTTAACGAACCCGTTCAACAACTCACTGACCATCTTTTTCGAAATGAATCGAAGAAGATGGTTTCTGTTTTAACTAAAATATTCGGAATAGAAAATCTCGAAACTGCTGAGGATGTTGTTCAGGATACTTTATTGCAGGCAATGCATGTTTGGAAATTAAAGGGTATTCCGGCTAATCCTTCCGCATGGCTCTTCCGGGTTGCAAAAAATAAAGCGATTGACGTTATAAGGAAAAAGAAACATTCGGTTCAATTTGATTTCAGTGATAATGAGAAAATTCTTCTGACATCAGAATATACACTTAACGCTACAATGGAACATTTCTGGAAAGAAGAGTTTATTAAAGATGATTTGCTGAGAATGATGTTTGCCTGCTGCCATCCCGGAATATCAAAAGAAAATCAAATTACATTAATGCTGAAAACTCTTTGCGGCTTCAGCACAACAGAAATTGCCAAAGCCTTTCTTACGAATGAAGACACTGTTTCCAAAAGACTTTACAGAACAAAAGAATTTTTTCGGCAGCATAAAATTAAGTTCGTAATCCCCTCAACAGACGAAATAAAGAATAGGACAGATTCAGTTCTGAATACTATTTATTTGCTTTTTAATGAAGGATATAATTCGACTAATTCTGAAGAGCTGATTCGTAAAGATGTTATTGCCGAAGCAATGATGCTTTGCAAATTACTTACCGAAAACAGTCATACACAACAACCTGAAGTTTTTGCGTTGATGGCGCTGATGTGCTTTCATTCGTCCCGGAGCGATAGTCGCTTAACAACGGAAGGAGAAATTATTTTACTTCCAATGCAGGACCGGAAGAAATGGAATACTAAGTTAATTGATGAAGGGAATGAATATATGAATAAGGCTGCGTTTGGAAATGTAGTGAGCCCTTATCACATTGAAGCAGCCATTGCTTACGAACATTGTTCTGCAAAGTCTTTTAAAGATACCAACTGGAACAGAATTTTTGAATACTATGAATGGCTTTGCAAAATTTCTCCTTCGCCCATAAACGAATTGAATAAGGTTGTTGCAATAATGGAATTGCATGGCGCTGAAAAAGCTTTGCAATCATTGGAGACCATTAGCGATTTAAATAAATTGGAATCGTTTTATTTATACCACAGCCTTTTGGGTGAAATTTATTCCCGTATTAATAATTTGCCGGAAGCAAAACAACATTTTGAAACCGCTATTCTGCTTACCCATTCTGAAACTGAACGAAAGATGTTGAAGAATAAAATTCTTGTTTTATTGAATTAACAATTAATTCGAATGCCGGTGTTATTTTCGTTTCAAATAATTCTGCAATATTTGCAGCGAAAGGTTATTTTAACTGGTCATTGCATCATATGGTTCGAAAATTTATTTCAGTTCTAATTTTGGGTTTATTTGCGTTTATCCGTGTACATTCTCAAACCTGCACTACGCTTGGTCAAAATCCGTCAACCGCCTTCCCGGTTTGTGGTACGGACACTTTCAGTCAAAGTACGGTACCTTATTGTGGTGGCAAATTGATTCCCGGAGTTTGCAGCAAAGATGGTATTGCAGATACCAACCCCTTCTGGTATAAATTTACCTGTTTCAGCGCCGGCACGTTGGGTTTTTTGATAACGCCGAACGATTTAAATGATGATTACGATTGGGAACTTTTTGATATTACCGGCTATAATCCCAACGATATTTATACCAATACGTCATTATTTGTAGCGTGTAACTGGTCAGGGAATTTAGGACTAACCGGAGCATCCGCTGCAGGTAGTTCTTTACAAAATTGTGCAGGTACGGACTATCCGACTTTCAGCGCAATGCCGTCATTGAAAACCGGGCACAACTATCTTTTATTAATAAGTCATTTTACACGATATACTCCCTCACAAAATGGATATAAATTATCATTTGGCGGAGGTTCCGCGAGTATCACCGATACACTGCTCCCTGATATCGTAAATGCAACAGCATCCTGTGATGCTACTCAAATAACCGTAAAGCTTAATAAAAAAATGAAATGCAGCAGTCTTGATGTAGATGGAAGCGACTTTAATATTTCTCCCGCTGTTTCATCTATCATCGGGGCAAACAGTGTTGATTGTAACAATGGGTTTGATATGGACTCTGTAATACTTACTTTGAATAGCCCCTTGCCTCCCGGCAATTATACAGTTACTATAAAAAATGGGAATGATGCAAATACTTTGCTGGATATTTGTGACAGAAATATTTCTCCCGGGAATAACATTCCACTTATAATTCCTGTTCTGCAACCTACGCCAATGGATAGTCTCACTAAAGTTGGTTGTGCTCCGAAATCATTGCAACTGGTATTTAAGAAAAAAATAAGATGCAATTCCATTGCTGCTGATGGGAGCGATTTTGTTGTAACAGGCTCTTTTCCTGTGTCCGTAACAACTGCAACTGGTAATTGTACAAATGGCTTAACAAATATTATCAATGTTGAATTATCCGGGCCAATCGTGGGGCAGGGAAATTACCAAATCAGGTTAGTGAACGGCAGTGATGGCAATACGATTCTCGATGAATGTAGCCAGCAAACGCCTGCTGGATCAACATTAAATTTTGCAACGAAAGATACTGTCTCTGCTGATTTTAACTACACAATATTTCAAAGTTGTTTTATTGATTCAGTTGCGTTTTCACATGATGGCAGAAATGGAGTCAATCAATGGTTTTGGAATTTTGATTATTCCGGAACTAGCACTTTACGAAACCCGGTTGCTTACTTCACAACATTTGGCATGAAGCAAATTTCATTAACGGTTTCAAACGGTGTATGCAGTGATACGGCTACCACAACTATCAATCTCGACAATACACTGAAAGCGACGTTTGAGACGAATAATCTCCTATGTCCTGAAGACACAGCAATATTCGTCAATAAAAGTGTGGGTAATATCACTAACTATTACTGGGATTTTGGCGATGGAAATACGAGTCTCTCAGAAGATCCCCTTCCGCTTCACTATCCCATTTTAAGTGCGGAAAAAATATATACGGTTCGCCTTATTGTTAAAAATGCATGCCGGTTGTTTTGATACCGCTTTCCAGGATATCAGGGTCTTAAAAAGTTGCTACATTGCCGTGCCAAATGCGTTTACACCTAACGGAGATGGCATAAATGATTATCTCTACCCGGTAAATGCTTACAAAGCCGATGATCTCGAATTCAGTGTTTACAACCGTTTGGGCGAGAGAGTATTCCATACAACCGACTGGACAAAAAAATGGGATGGGACTATAAACGGAAACCCGCAGGACACCGGCGTGTACGTTTGGATACTTAAATATACAAATCGCGATACAGGAAAAAGAGTTTTTCAAAGAGGTTCAACAGTGCTGATAAGATGATAATATTTTTGCAGTTATAATTTTTCAAAATACTCCCGGATGCCGGCAAAGTACTTTATTATAGGATTAAATTTTCTTTTTACAATTATTCCTGTACCAGGAACGAATAATTCTATCCGGTGGATAAGGAAAGATTGCAAATTTTACTCTATTAACTATACAACTCATGATGATGCTTTAATTAACGAATACCAGGACATGATATTTACCGGCCTAAAAAAGGTCGAGGCTTTTTTTGACAGCCCATATAAAAAAAAATTCGAAGTTTTTATTTACCCCAATCGCCAGGCATTAGATAGCGCATGGGCAAAGGATTGGGACAGTCCGGGGTTTAAATCAGAATGCTGGATGGTTGCTAGCGGTATTGCTGATAAAATTGATATACTGTCTCCCATAGTATGGAGTTCGGAATCGTGTGAACATGATTATCTTCAGAGAGAGCAAACTCAACAAGTAATAACACATGAATTGGTTCATGTATTTCATGGGCAGTTAAATCCAAGTCCCGATTTTAGCAATGTGAAGAACATGGACTGGCTGGTTGAAGGACTTGCGGTTTATGCGTCAGGGCAATGCGATTCAAATAGAATAACGGGGGTTATAAATGCTATAAAAAATAATTCTATTCCTTCCTCCATCGATCAATTTTGGACAGGCGAATTCAGATACGGGTTATCCGGAGCATTGGTGATGTTCATTGACAAAAAATATGGCAGGAATAAATTAAAAGAGCTTCTTGTGTATGATAGCAAACAAAAAATACTTGATCACCTCGGCACCGAAGAGACAGATCTTCTTACCGGTTGGAAAGAATTTATGTTGTCACTTCAATGAAAATCATCCAAATACTTTTCAGGTAGCAGTTGCCTGATGTTTGCTTTAAAAATATATTTCATTCATTAACCTTTTTTAACCTTAAATAAAAGTTGATTAACCCATTTTGTTGATCCTCCCGGGTAGGTTTGCCTGTTCAATCAATGCTATGAAAAGATTTGTTATCATCGCTTTCTTTTTTGTTGGAAAATCCGTTTTAGTTAATGCGCAGCAAACTGCAACTGTTACAGGTACTTTAAAAGATACGAGTAATCTCCAACGGTTAAATGATGCAATCATTTCTCTTATCAGTACAAAAGATTCTTCACTTTTTAGTTTTACGAGAACTGACTCAACCGGCAACTTTATTTTCACAAAGGTTCCGGAAGGAGGGTACAGGCTTTCTGCAACCCACACGGGTTTTCATCCTTACTGGCGCTCATTCTCTGTGCCCGGGGGATCAACCGTAAATCTTGGGGAAATTTTTATGAGAGACAATTCGCTGCTGGATGAAATTGTTATAAACGATGAAAAGCCTCCCGTGACGGTAAACGGTGATACACTTGAATTTAATGCCGGTTCTTTTGCTACACAACCAAATGCTGTAGTAGAAGATCTGCTAAGGAAGATGCCCGGAATACAGGTTGATAAAGATGGTACTATCCGTGTGAATGGTCAGCGTATAAATAGGGTTTTTGTAAATGGAAAAGAATTTTTTACCGGGGATCCGAAATTGGCCACACAAAATTTACCGGCTGATGCAGTTGATAAAGTGCAGGTATTTGAAAAGAAGTCAGATCAGTCGGAATTTACAGGATTTAACGATGGCAATAGCGAAACGGCGTTAAACCTAAAGCTTAAAAAGAATAAGAAAAATCCAACATTTGGAAAGATAAAGGCAAATGCGGGTATTCCAGGCCGTTATGATGGCCAGTTTAACATAAATCGTTTTAAAGGAGATCAGCAATTGTCAGCAATTGGTATGGCAAATAATACCAATCGCCAGGGATTTTCCATAATGGACATCCTGAATTTTACGGGTGAGGCAAGAAGCATGATGAAAGGAGGAAATGGCGGAGGCATTCGCATTGTAATCAATGACGGGGGAACGACGGACTTCGGACTTCCGGTAGAAGGCGGTGGAGCATCTGCTGCCGGAATTGCAACAACCATTGCTGGTGGATTAAATTTCAACGATACATGGAATAAAAAAACTGATGTTAATGGAAGTTATTTTTATAATAATATCAAAGTTGCCACCGACCAGCATTTGAACAGGCAATTTATTTCCCCGCTAAACCCTTACAATTACTCAGAAAATAGCAACAACAAACGTTCAACCGAAAGTAGCCGTTTTAATATTAGTATCGATCATAAAGTAGATTCTTTCAATTCTATAAAGTTCACGCCATCGTTTACCCGCCAGGTTAACCATTACTATTCCGTAAATAATTATGTGTCGACATTAACGGATAATACAAAATTGAACGAAGGCTTTTCAAATACGGTCTCTGATGCAACAGGCGATGATTTTAAGAACAATATTTTATTCAGGCACCGGTTTCATAAAAAGGGAAGAACTATTTCGGCGAATATTTCCATGGCGTATAATAACAGCCGGTCGCAAGGTTCTCAAAATTCTATCAATCATTTTTTTGCACAGGATTCAACACAAACTGCAGATACCATAAACCAGGTGAACAGCCTGAAAAGTCTTACGCAGAGTTTCGGGACTAATATCGTTTATACCGAGCCGTTATCTAAAAAAACACTGATTGAGTTAAACTCGTTTTACAGTTTTAATGAGGGTAATCTCAACAAGTTTACCTATGATTATAATAATTACAATAATAAGTATGATAAATTAAATTCCTTGCAAAGCAATGAATTTGAAAATAAATATCAATATACAGGTGGCGGTATGTCATTAAAGCATATACATAAAAAATACAGTTTGTCGGCCGGGGCAAATCTTCAATACGCGGTGTTGAAAAGCAGGCTGAAAGATAGTGCCTTCACGATATTTCAGTCTTTCATTAGTGTATTGCCTTCTGCAAATTTTACGTACAGTTTTACAAGATCCAAAACGTTGAGGCTCGATTATAACACCAGCACAAAGCAGCCAACTTCATCGCAATTACAGCCGGTCACTGACGTCAGCGATCCTTTAAACATTCGAGTAGGTAATCCTTCTTTAAAACAGGAATATATTCATAATGCAACAATGCAATTCTTCTCCGCGAGCCCTTTAGAGCAAAAGAATTTAATGATAATGCTTAATGCATCAGTTACACAAAATGCAATTGTTAATTCAGATGATATTAATGTACGGGGCATACGAACAACCCACCCGGTAAACAGCAATGGGGTTTATACTGCTTTTGGAATTGTTGATTGGGGGTTCAGGGTAAAGAAACTGAAGACAAGATTTACATTGGGCGGTAACGTATTTCTCACAAATAATATAAATTTTGAGAACGGATCAAGAAATAATATTCACAATATATCTTATACTCCAAGAGCATCCGTAAATTATGACTATCAGGACAAACTGGATATTACTGCTGAAGCAAGGATAAGTTATAACACCGTAAAGTATTCGCTGCAACCTTCTCTCAATAATAATTACTGGCAGCAGGAATATTCTATGGAAGTCAACGCCACGTTGCCTTTTGGGATTGGAATTAACTCAGACGTTACCTACACTGCCAATACCGGAAGAGCGACGGGATACAATACTTATTTTACAAGGTGGAATGCTGCAATAACCAAGCAGGTACTAAAAAATAAAAAAGGCGAATTGAAATTCGGTGTAAACGATATTCTCAACCAGAATATTGGAATCAGCAGAAGTGCCAATCAAAATTATGTTGAAGATGTAACTTATAACACTTTAAAACGCTATTACATGGTCGGCTTTACTTACAGTCTTCTAAAAACGAACAATCGTGGGCCAAAGGCTGTAATACGCACCTTCTGATTTTCTCATTCGTATATTTAGTTTTACGGCTATGTTTCTACATAGCCGTTTTTACTTTTGTCCTTCTTTCTATTATTTTATTTGTGCTAACATTTGTAAGTTTATCAAAGCAATGATTCTTCCTTTTGACTACGATCCGGGAACCCGGTAATTAACTTAAAGAATTTCACGCAAAGAAAAGCCGGGGAGCAGAGCGATTTATTTTGAGTGATATTCACTTTGCATCTTAACATGATTTAATTAGTCACAAACTTCATCACGGGCCCTGATTGATTCCCGAACAGTTCTTTCATTTTTGCTGCAAATTCTTCGGGAGTAATTTTTTTGCCTTTTGTAGGTTCTTTTAATTCCCTTTTATCTGCCGATTTTTCTATGCTGATTGCGGTTGTAACAAATTCTTCTTTGTTAATATCAATTTGTAAAATCATACCGGGCAATCCGTTGAATGTTTCCGGCCCGGAAGAAACAGGTATATCTTCTGTATACCATGCTTCAACATCGCTTCCTCTTTCGGTTTTGCCTATCGCTTTTTTGCAGGTATAACCAAGAATGGTTTTTGCTGAATCTACAAGTTTCCACACAGTATGATGAAGTGAATCTTCAATTATATAGTCCTTATCACCCAATTCTCTTTTTTCAACTTGTTTTTGCGTGGTAAAATTTTTATAGTATTCACTATTTGCGCCACCAAATTTCATTACAATTCCGCCGTGATCGGTATTTTCCGTAATATCCGGATCTTCCTCCTGTGCCTTATATATAGATTGGTTGTCCGCAAAATTCAATTCATATTTGGATGTACGGAATTGGGGAACCATAGCTTTCATCTGTTCATCCTGCATTCGCCTGTGTAAATCGATTTTTTGTTCATACACAATTTTGCCTTCTTTTACCTGTGCGTGTGTAACCTGGAATAAAGTAGCAGCAACTATTGCAAACAGTATTTTTTTCATGAGATTTTTTTCAAAAATATTGTTTTCGCTTTCCAGGAAAGGTTAATCATCATTTCATTAATGTTAATTAAGGTTAATCCGGATCAGCGTCGATATTTTAATAAGTTATTTTTGTTTGGAAATGAAGAAACTTCGTACAGCCCGGATTTTGATGGCATTGAGTGTTTTAGTAATTACCTGTTTCCAGGTATATTGGCTGGTTACCGTATATAATGATAAGTCAAATAGCATAAAAAAAAATATAGATATTCTTTTTCGGGAAACCCTGTATCAGTTGCAGGTTAAGCGATTTAAAAGCGATTCCTTATTTCCACACTTACCCGGTGAAAATTTATTTGCTGTGGATATGGTGAACATTTTGCGCAGAGAAGTGATTGATACCGGTTCGTCCAAGGGTGGTGGAAAGAAAATAATTATTTCAATAAATAATAAAAAAGATAGTTCGTATAGTGGAAATATGATTTTTAAAGATTCCACCAGCAATGCAAATGTTATCATCAGCCATGATGGGGTTCCACCTCCTTTTTTGCGATCACTGAAAGATAGTTCACAATTGTACGATTCAATTCCTACAACAGTTATAGACTCGGCGTACAGACAAACGCTTGGCAAAGCCAATATTAGCCTGGCTTTTAAAATTTTAAAAATTAATGTAGCACATGACACTAGCAAATGCGCTGATTTTTTTTGTTCAGGAACTGTCCCAATGGGCTTATTTGGATTAATAGGCTACAGGGCATCTTTTGAAAATCCAGAATATATTATTTTAAAAAGTATCAGTTTACAGGTATTATTATCCCTCTTACTCATTGCGCTTACCATTGTATCTTTTTTATTCATTTATCGAAATCTTGTTACTCAACAACGTTTATCAGATATTAAGAATGATTTCATCAGCAATATAACACATGAACTAAAAACACCGATTGCTACGGTAAATGTGGCTATCGAGGCGTTGCGAAACTTCGGCGGAATTTATAGCCCCGAACGTACAAAAGAATACCTCGACATTTCTGCTTCGGAACTGCAACGCCTCGGTTTGCTTGTTGATAAGGTTTTGAAAATTTCCATGTTTGAGAAAAAGGAGATCACGCTGGAAAAAGAAAAATTTGACATTGTACAATTATGCGGGGAGGTTATTGATTCAATGAAATTACAATTTGAAAAACTAAATGGCATAGTGTCATTAGAAGTGTCCGGAGCAAATTTTATTATCGAAGCAGATAAGTTACACATGGCAAGCGTAATGTATAACCTGCTGGACAATGCATTAAAGTATAGTAAAGGAAGTCCCCGCATCCGGGTTGAGATTCTTGATCATTCTCAATACCTGGAACTTAAAGTGACAGACAATGGAGTTGGCATAGCTAATGAATACAAATCAAAAATATTTGAACAGTTTTTTCGTATACCCGCCGGTGATAGGCACAATACAAAAGGCTATGGCCTGGGGTTAAGCTATGTAAATCACATCGTAAAACGACACCAGGGCTTTATAGAATTAAATAGTGAATTGGGGAAAGGAAGTACATTCATAATAAAACTTCCGTTTAAAGAAGCACCCGTGATATATTATGATAATAACAGACGGGTGATAAAAAAGTATTTTAAATTATGAGCATTAAAATTCTATATGTGGAGGACGAAGGTTTTCTTGGGAAGATTGTAAAAGAAAGCTTGCAGAGCAGGGGATATGAAATATTTATGGAAGAAGATGGTGCAAAAGCAATGACGCTCTTCAAAGAATGTACACCGGATATATGTGTACTGGATATAATGTTGCCGAATAAAGATGGATTTGCAATAGCAGATGAAATACGCAAACTGGATCCAGTAACTCCCATTCTTTTTCTTACTGCAAAATCCCAAACAGAAGATTTGGTGAAGGGATTTAAATTGGGGGGCAATGACTACATAAGGAAGCCATTTAGCATGGAAGAATTAATTGTCAGAGTTGAAAATGCCTTAAGAAGCAGGAGAGAATATTTTTTATTAGAAAAAAAAGAAAATATCACTATGGGCAAATTCAATTTCCAGGTGACCAGGCAGGTTTTATACTTTGATCAAGGAGAAAGAAAACTTTCTTATAAAGAATCCGAATTATTAAAATTGCTTTATGAAAATCGTAATGAACTTATTGACAGGCGGCATATTCTAAACCTTCTTTGGGGCAATGATAATTTTTTTAACAGCCGCAATCTTGATGTTTATATCACCAGGTTACGCGGCTATCTCAAAAGCGATCCTTCAGTTGAAATACTTACCATTAAAGGTGTCGGTTATAGGTTTGTAATCGAATGACAGATCCGGGTTGTGCGCCGGATAATCTATGGTGACTACTTCAGTTTCAACTGTCAC
The DNA here is from genome assembly GCA_963819925.1 of uncultured Chitinophagaceae bacterium. Lineage (GTDB taxonomy): Bacteria > Bacteroidota > Bacteroidia > Chitinophagales > Chitinophagaceae > Ginsengibacter. The sequence goes on from CAWFYG010000005.1 coordinate 345,152, forward strand.
TTTCGCTTAAATTGATTCTACTTTCCCGGCTTATACGGAAAACCGGTTTTACGGGAAAGTAGGTTACAGTTTTGTTCCATTGGACGAAAGAATAAATTCCTATAAAAGACAGTAAAATACCGGAATCATCCTGCCCTTTTTTACTTACCAGTTACCGTTGCGGTAAATAAACTCTTGAACATTATATTTCAGGGATAAGTAGGCCAACTACCGGCTTTGCAGGTTGTTGATTTACATTAGTGGTTTCTTTCACCTGGGGTTCCTGTACGTTTTTTTCATTGATATTTGAAATACCAACCAGGAATAAAAACGGAATTGCGATACCCAAAATAAGTACCTGGAAAGAATAAAAGGTGCGTTTAGCTAATTCAACTATTGAATTTTGGTTGCTATTAATTGCTGTGTTCATTGTTTTAATTTTTATTGTTAATGGTTAATTACATAGCAAAGATATAGTTTAAACTATGAACTATGTAATACATAGTACATGAAATGGCATAATACCCATATCAACGGTAAAAAATCGGGTATTACCGGTTCCTTAAATCAAATGAGGATGGTGGTGTAGTGGAAATGTGGGCCAGGTTGATTTAAGCAATCCGATAGCAAATCAGAAAGAAAAAGTGCTGCAAAAAACAGCACTCATGAGGTTGGTTTTTCGTAATCAGGACTAAATATTTCTATTTCATTTATTTAATGTGTTGCGCAATTGCCATTTTGAGGCACTTTTTTTTATGACCTTTACCGGGTCCGAACGCTCATGACAAAATGAGGCATGTAATTAAAAGCATCCTTTTTAAAAGGCAGTTAAAAAACATTCTGTGATCTCAGGGTAAAAATTCAACCTTGTAAAGAAGAATTTATTGGCGCTTAACGTAGATATAGATAATGGTTTATAAAAATATTAACTGATTTTCATTTTACAAAATTTATAATCAATTAATTATAAAAGTTTTTTGCACTAACCCGATTCCGAACTGTGAATAACCAAAAATTTTAAAATGGATAGTCAATTCCTATTGTTGCATTGAAATTCTGGTATCGCCATTCGCGATCATCTAACGATGTTCCGAATAGATGTCTGGGCGTAATGTTTGGAATTTGCCATCCATCATTTTTTATAATGTCGGGTCGCTTAAAACGAAAGCCGACATCAAATCTTATCAGGAAATAACTAAAGTCAAACCTAAATCCTACACCGGACGCAACGCCAAGTTGTTTATACAAATTTTGGAATTTAAACTGCGTGGTATCAGTGCTGCCGTCCGGTTTTGTATTCTTAAAATTCCAGATATTTCCAATATCTGCAAAAAATGCCATTTTAAAAAGAATTGCATTTGAAAATAGCGGTGCTACATTGAAGCGATATTCTGCATTTCCTTCCAGTTGTATATCTCCGGTGCGGTCATTAAATAAGCCATTTGAATATGGCGCCAATGCCTGGCCGCCCACTCCAATACCCCTCACGGGCCAGGCCCTCATGCTGCTTGGGCCGCCGCCAAAATATTGTTTAAAAAAGGGAAGGGTAGTATCACTGTTTGAAAGGGGGATTCCTATTCCGGCAAACGCTCTGAAAGCAATTGCTGATTTGGGATGGTTGATTGTATACGTGTATTCAATGTCTCCTTTAAAAAAATCTTTCAAATATTGGTTGAAAAAATTTCCGTTTTGGGAATTCTTGTTGCGGATCTTCAATAAATTATACGGCAACCCTGACTCTTCAAGATTAAAATTTAAAGTACTCGTAATTTTCGGATTTTTTGGATTGATGTGAGTGCTCTTATAACTGAGGCTGCTACCCATCACAAGGGCTGTATTGAATGAATACCGCAAAAAAGGGTACTTGGTTAAAGTACTATTAAAACTATCAGACCTGTTGTATATCCTGTGGTAGTCGAAGTTAAAAAGTTTAAGGCTCCAAATCCGATTTTCTTTTCGTGTGAAATTAAAACCATACCCCACATTGAATATCTGCTGGTCAAAAAAATCGATCCTTTTAATTAGTGAAAGATTGGTACTAATAAAAGATTGCTTAGTGATAAATTTCTTTCTGTTAGAATTCTTAAATGGAAAAATAAATTTCGGGAAAAGAATATTATTGGTGTAGCCAATTTCCGTAGAATTAATGAACGTTCCATTACTGTTTCGATGTGCAGTATTGAATTCAGCCCCCACTCTGATAGCGTTAGTCATTCGGGCGGCCTGTTTCCAAAGATTGCGGTTAGTTACCGAAAGGTTTCCAGCTACTCCAAGTAGATTCCCTGCATTGGCTGCCGATATAGTTGTGGTAGTATTTGCTGAATAACTTAGCTCAACATTACCCTCAAAAGCATATTTTTTTACCGGGTTCAATTTCACGACAAGATCAAGGAGGTCGGTATCTTTTTCCTCAATAATATCAATAGTGGGACCTTCCCATGCCCCAAGTTTGTATAGTCCGTTAATAGTTTTAAGATAACTGTCCTGGCTAAATACATCTCCCTTCTTCATATATAGATACGTTCCCGGCACATAAAATTTATATAGTTTACGATGATATCTCGTAATATAATTTCTCGAAATATGCTGTTGTAAGCTGCTGTCTGTATATTGTTCGCCGGGAACATAATCCGGTAAAACAAAAATATTGTTCACATAATATTTTTCAAGTTTGGAACTGTCGGGTAAATTATTTAGCTGAACTCCCAGCCGTATTGTAGGTTTATCCCGTTTTTCATTTGCCTCTTCCAGCAAACGCAATTGCTCGAAGGGATCTTCAGCAACGGAAGTGAGCGCTTCAATTGATGTATCACCAGTTATTCTTATTTCATCAGCAGTAAACTTATAATATCCATGATTCCGATAAAGATCAACCAGCCTTCCTGTTTCGAACTGGACAGCATTTTTGGTAACTGGTTTATTTTTTTGCAGAAGTGATTTGTCCTTTGTTGAAATAGCAAGGCTTTCCAGTTCGGGATTGTCAAAAAGATAAGCGAGCGTGTCTACAAGCGTACGGTTACCTGCAATTACGGTATAGTTTGTAATAATTCTTTCTTGTCCTTTACTGTGAATTACGGTATCAAATGTATAGGTAACTTTTGGGTTATAATAGCCAAGGTTCACCATCGCAGTCTTCATATTATTTGCTGACTGTATTATGGCATCGGTATCAAAAACGGGAGGCCTTGTGATTTTATGAAAGATAAAAAAAGCATCTTTTATTTTCACCTTTGCACTATCGTCGAGCTGGCTATTTAGCTTAGACTTAAAAGTTACTTTGTCATCGTTGTTTAAGTCGGGTGCAATAAGAGTTATATTGTTTTTAAAAACAAAAGGAATATTTTTTTGATATTTACGTATTGTTGTAAATCCTGAATATTTTGTTTTGGAAGTTGCACAACCCGATAAAAATAAGATAGCAGTACCAAAGTAAAAAAATACAGGAATTATTTTAATACGGATTGTTCCATTCATATTATATGCTATGTTGAGCAAAAAGATTGTCAAATATATTCAAAGTTTAAGCCATAAAAAATTAAGGGACGAAGAGAATGCCTTTATTGCAGAAGGTCCTAAAGTGGTTGCAGAGTTTTTATCGGGCAAAAATTTTAATTGCAAAATTGTGTGTGCATCAGGTACCTGGCTTTCTGAAAATGAAAATAAACTCTGGGATATTTTACCGGGAAATATTTATGAAATTGATGAAATCGCCTTAGAAAAAATATCTCTTTTAAAAACGCCGAACGAAGTAGTTGCGGTTTTTGATAAAAGATCCCGGGAAAAAATTCCTTCAATTGAAAATAAATTAACCTTGATGCTGGATGACATCCAGGATCCGGGAAACCTGGGAACAATAATACGCATTGCAGATTGGTTTGGGGTCGAAAATATTATTTGTAGCTACCATTGCGTGGATTGCTATAATCCCAAAGTAGTGCAGGCAACTATGGGTAGCCTTGTTAGAGTGGATGTTTTGTATACTTCTCTTTTTTCTTTCCTGGATGTAAATAAAAATATCAGCATTTATGCGGCAACGTTATCCGGAACATCGTTGCCGGAATTTAATAAAGTAAATGAAGGGATTCTCTTAATTGGAAATGAATCGATGGGGATTAACGAAGAGTTACTAAAAAGAGCTACTGAAAAAATAACCATCCCAAAATACGGGCATGCTGAATCACTCAATGCTGCTGTGGCTACCGGAATTATTTTATCGCACCTAATAGCAACCCCCTAACCCTGATGAGGAAACAAACGATCTTCTTATATTTTTCTTGCCAACTTAAATAGTTTAGCGGTTCAATTCATAAAAAGTAAAATCCACATAATTTTAGGAACCCAAAGTTTGTTCCTTTCCCCTCGGGAGGAGGGTTGGGGATGGGCATTCTATCTGAATTCAATGGCTTTGACAGGTTGTATTTTTCGTACTAACAATGAAGGAATAATCAACATTAAAAAACAAATTATTAACGTTGCACCATCCACGGCTGCCACCTGCCACCAGACAACATCGGCATGAGCCACCTTCATGTAATAAGCTTCCTCATCGAGTTTAATAAAGCCGGTGCCTTCCTGCAGGTAACATATTCCCAGTCCTAGTATTGTTCCTGCAATAATTCCCGTAAAAGCAATAATAGAAGTATTGTACAAAAATATTTTTTGAATAGCGCTATTAGGTGCGCCAAGTGCTTTTAATATCCCGGTCATGTTCGTTCTTTCCAAAACAAGAATAATAAGGCACGTAATTAAATTTACAACAGCAACCACCATCATTATTCCTAATAAAATATTTTTTATTCTTCCCTGTAAATTCAGCCAGTCAAAAATATTCGGGTAAATTTCCTGGATGGTTTTGCTGTACCATTTTCCCGGCAGTGCATCGGAGTCAAATAAATAATTGTTTACTGAATCTGTTTGTTTGTAATCTTTTAAAAATATTTCGTAACCTCCAATTTCACTGGAATCCCAGTCGTTGAGTCTTTGAATTAATTTAAGATCACCAAGACAAAAATTCTGATCATATTCATCAATTCCTGTTTTAAATATGCCGGCTATTTTTAATTTTCGTGCACGCTGGCTCCCGTCGCTTTGTATAAAAAGAATGATTACGCTGTCATTTACATTCGCCTCAAGCTTGTTAGCCGTATACGCCGAAATATCAATGTCTTTACTATAACCACTATCCTTAAACGACAACCATTTTCCTTTCTCCAAAAATGAATTGATCCTGCTGAAATGAAAACTGCTGTCAACTCCTTTCATCAATACACTTTCAATATTGTCCTTATATCTTATAATAGACGATTTGGTAGCATAGCGCTCGACGCTTTTAACTTGTGGCAGGTTGTTCAAAAAATTTTCAAGCGAATCATTTTTTTCAATCGGTATTTCTTCAGCGATGTTAGCCTGGGTCATTACATTTTGCTGAACTCTGATATGCCCCCAAAAGCTAAATACTTTATTACTTATTACATTTTGGAAACCATTAACAAAGCTTAACGCAACTATCATAACCGCAACACTTATCACAGTAGCGGTAATTGCCAAACCAATGATAAATCGTGAAAAAGTTTTTTCCCGGTTAAAAGCTATACGCTTTGCTATAAAAGAAGAAACATTCAAACCCCTTAAATTTGGTATCTTGTAAAACTAATTTTTTTTAAAACATTTCAATGAAATCGGTAAAGATTGCTGCCTTAATTTTCATCCATTTTATATTTTTATTTTCTTCGAATTATACAATTGCTCTGGTTCCCGACAGTATTTATGTTGATAATATAAAAACGGTACGGCTTTATAATTATGGAGATCAGCTTAGCATGCCTGTAATAAAATTAAACAGCGGCGACCAGGTAGAACTTCATTTTGACGACTTGGACGCCGATGTAAAGTATTATTACTATACGTATCAATTATGTAATAACGACTGGACTCCTGTTGATATCAACCAATTTGATTATATAAAGGGATTTACTCAATTAAGAATTTCAACCTATCGGTTATCATCATACGCACTTCAACGATACACACACTACCAGGCTGTAATTCCCGACAAGAGCGGGTATCCGACACGTTCGGGAAATTATATTTTGAAAGTGTATTTAGATGGAGATACGTCTCAAATTGCTTTTACCAAAAGATTGATGGTGGTTGATAGTAAGGCATCCATTTTGGCGAGAGTTATTCAACCTTTTGCTCCGGATCTTTTTCAAACGCACCAGAGAGTACAGTTTACAGTGGGTATAAAAGGCATTGACGCTTTTAATGCAGCGCAGCAGGTAAAGGTGGTTATTCTCCAGAATTACCGTTGGGATAATGCTTTAAGAAATTTTCCGCCAACGTTTATTCGCGGAACTGATCTTGAATATAATTCGGAGAGTATCGGTATTTTTCCGGGGGGTAAAGAGTGGCGATGGCTCGATATAACAGATTTTCATTTACAAAGCGACAGGGTACGCACAGCAGATTATAATAAAAGATCAACTGATATTTATCTGAAACCTGATGGGCCAAGAACGGGTCAACGATATGTATATTACCGCGATTACAATGGCATGTTTCTTTCATCAGCTATCCGTGGGTACAATCCCTTGTGGGAAACCGATTACGCCACCGTTTATTTTTCTTTCGTGCCGCCTAACGGTGTAGCTTACCCGGATAAAGATATCTATCTTTTTGGCCAGTTAACCAATTACAATTATGCTGATAGTCTTAAGATGATTTTTAACCAGGATAAAGGTATTTATGAAACCCATCTTTTATTGAAACAGGGCTATTATGACTATACTTATATAGCTGTTGATAAAAATAGCCCCGCGATAAAAAATGAATTGGATGGCAATTATTATGAGACTGAAAACCTTTATACGATTCTTGTTTACTACAAATCTTTTACAGATCGTTCCGATCAACTGATAGGTGTTGCGACTTTTGATTCAAGAACTGACAGGCCGGGATTGAGTTTTTGAGGAACTATTACTAATCTAATTCACTCGTTTAAAAGCTGTTGCAGCGTTGGCACTATAGTAGTATCTATTTCCTCAGAAGCAGCTTTAGTGGATCAATAGCACCACCCGCTTTAACAAACCGAACTATATCTTTGTATCATCAACAATAACACTTGTTGGAAATCCGCAATTAAAGTTTAGCCTGTGACATTCGTTTTCAGAGAGATGAATAACCGGAAATTTTAAAGAATATTTTTAACGATATTTCATTTAATATTGCAGATGAGTCTCAAAAGTAAAACTTACAAAATTGAAAGATTTATTTCGTAAAATTTTTTAAATAATTATTCAAGGGCAGCAAATTCTGCCACGCAGGGATGACACCCTTCAAACCAAAAGTTTATTAGGGTTATTTTCCCTTTTAAATCCGAATTGGAAAAATTATTCCCATCAAAACCTGTGACTTTAAAATCGGGAAATTGTTTACCAATATTAGCTTTCCTGAGAGCATCCAATGAATCACTATAACTTTTCGAAACATAAATCTGGCTCTTGCAGGCAATTGATATAAACACGAAGCAGGTAACAAGTAATGGTTTCAATTCAATATTTTAGATTAACATATTTTGCGAGTCATGCAAATAACAAACAAACTGTAATTTACTATATTTGCAGCCGGCAAGTCTTATACGGCCAGCTCCTGCAGAACTCCCCCAGGATCGGAAGATAGCAAGGGTATGTGGTTGAGCGGTGCGATGTAAGTAACTTGCCGATTTTTTTTTCCGCTAATTATACCAGTTATACGAATTGCCGGAACAATACCACTACACTAATTGGTTGTTCTGAATTCATAACACATAATTTTTTATGAAATATCTTTGCAGAATAATTTATATAATCTAAAAAGTAATTAATCATGAAATTTTTTATTGATACAGCAAATCTGGACCAGATAAAAGAGGCTAACGATCTCGGAATTTTAGATGGCGTTACTACTAATCCATCGCTGATGGCAAAGGAAGGGATTAAAGGAAGTGATGCGGTAATGAAACACTATAAAACTATTTGCGAAATGGTTGATGGGGATATAAGTGCAGAAGTCGTTACCACGGAATTTAAAACGATTATCGAAGAAGGAAAAAAGCTTGCTGCCATCCATAAAAATATAGTTGTAAAAGTTCCGATGATTCCTGATGGTGTAAAAGCCATCAAATGGTTTACTGACAATGGAATTCGCACCAATTGTACTTTAATTTTTAGTGCAGGTCAGGCTATGCTCGCGGCAAAGGCAGGCGCAGCTTATGTTTCACCCTTCATTGGTCGCATTGACGATAGCGGCTGGGATGGGATTGAATTAATTCAACAGATTGCCCACATCTTCCAGGTGCAGGGTTTTGAATCAAAAATTCTAGCAGCATCTATTCGTAGCTCGCTCCATATAATTAAGTGTGCCGAGGCTGGCGCAGATGTATGCACCTGCCCTTTGGAATCAATAATCGGTTTAACAAAACATCCTTTAACTGATATCGGTCTTGCTAAATTTATTGCCGACGCAAAAAAATTTGAATAAGGCATAAAAAAGCATAAAGGCCCCCGATAGTTATTATCGGGAGCCCTTATTGTGTTTTCAAGGGATTAACTTTTTCTTCTTCGGGCTCTTTTAGTAGTTGGTGTAGATTTATCGAGCAATTCATCCAGCGTTTTTAATTTCTCGTCATCAGGTTTTTTCTTGATGAACATGGTAAACTCTTTATATACGGAAGGGTTTGATTTTAGGGTTGCCTTGATAGAGATTTTATCCTTTTCAAAACCGGGATCAATCCAAAGTGTATTTCCTGTAAATTGTCCATCTGATGATGTAAAAATCAGTTCCGTTGTATCCAATGGAATAAATTTCCCGTTTGGCAACTTCCCGTCAATATTTATATAGTTATAGGTTCCTTTCTTCAGGCTATCGGTATACAGGTCTATATAGATACTATCTATTTTTTGAGCCCTTATACCTTGTGAAACTATAAAATCCTGAAAATAATAAAAACAGCTTCAATGAAAAGATTTGCAGAAAGATTGAAAAATTCATGCCAGAGTTGCACGCATTCCTTTTCCTTCGGGAGATTACATGGGGAGACCAAATAAAAATTTGTTATTTAAAATTTTTCATTACATCTTTGTGCTGTAAATGAAAATCAACAATACATATAATAGCTGGTGGCCTTCAATCTACTGATTGTGCCGCATCGCTTTATTTGTATATTAAAAAATAAATAGTACGCCCCGGCACTAAGCCGGGGTTTTTTTATGTTATGAAGAAAATAGAATTATCTACTACGTACAAAAAATTATTGGCGGATGTATATACGCCCGTAGGAATATACCTCCGGCTTCGTGATCGTTTCCGGGATACAGTTTTGTTGGAAAGCACGGATTTTCATGTAGGTGAAAACAGCTTTTCCATTATAGGCATTAATGCAGTTGCAGGTATTGAAATAAGTAATTACCGGGAAATTGAATTCAAGCTGCCATCGCAGAATATCCAAAAAATTAAAATCACAAAGACTACAAAAGTTGCCGGAGAACTCTGGAAATTTATGCAGTATTTTAACATCAGTGAACCGACTGCACTTCCCGTTGGCAAAGCCCAGGGTTTATTTGGTTATATAACTTTTGATGCTGTTCAGTTTTTTGAAGAAATAAAATTTAATTCTTCAGGAAATGGAGCAAGCCCCCAAATTCCTCTCGTTCGCTATCGTCTATACCAGTACGTTATAGTGATTAACCATTTTAAAGATGAACTATTTCTTTGCGAAAATCATCTGGAGGGAATTGAAAGTGAAGTTGAGCTTGTTGAGAGTCTTATTAAAAGTAAGGATGTTCCGGCTTATCCTTTTGCAGTTGTACAAAAAGAAACTTCTTCTTTAAAGGATGAAGAATATATGGACATCGTCAGAAAAGGAATTGCCAGTTGTAAAAGGGGGGATGTCTTCCAGGTCGTGCTTGGCCGCAGGTTTGTACAAAAATTTTCGGGAGATGAATTTAATGTGTACCGGGCGCTGAGAAACATTAATCCCAGTCCCTATCTTTTTTATTTTGACTATGGTGATTATCGCTTATTTGGTAGTAGCCCCGAAAGCCAGCTGATTGTTCAGAATAATACGGCCGTTGTACATCCTATTGCGGGAACTTTTAAGAGAACCGGTAATGACACGGTTGATGAAGCTCTTGCAGAAAAACTGGCAAAAGATGAAAAAGAAAATGCGGAACACGTGATGTTGGTTGATCTTGCCCGTAATGATCTTAGCCGTATATGTAATGAAGTGAAAGTTACAAGGTTTTGCGAAGTTCAATATTTCTCACATGTTATTCACCTGGTAAGTGAAGTGAAAGCCTCGGTACCAGAAAAAACTAATCCTTTTGATTTGCTGGGAGTTACTTTTCCTGCCGGTACATTAAGCGGTGCGCCAAAGTATAAAGCGATGCAGCTTATTGATGAATTTGAAAATGATCCGAGAGGGTATTACGGAGGTTGTATTGGTTTCGTCGGGTTTAACGGAAGTATAAACCATGCTATTATGATACGCACTTTTTTAAGTAAGCAAAATAATCTTATTTACAGGGCGGGAGCAGGTATTGTTTCTGCGTCTAATCCTGACAGTGAGTTACAGGAAGTAACCAATAAATTAAATGCGCTGACCTCGGCAATTAAATCTGCAGAAAAAATATAGAAAATGAAAATTTTGATTTTTGATAATTATGATTCGTTTACTTACAACCTTGTGCATGTTGTAGAAAAAATAATTAACAACAAAGTAGATGTATATCGCAATGATAAAATACCACTCGAAAAAGTGAATGAGTATGATAAAATAATTTTATCGCCAGGCCCCGGGCTTCCTGTCGAATCCGGATTATTACTTCCCCTGATTAAAGAATACGCATCTTCCAAATCGATACTGGGCGTATGTCTTGGCCAGCAGGCTATTGGGGAAACGTTTGGCGGAAGCCTTGTCAATTTAAGTACGGTATATCATGGAGTAGCCACAAAAATTAAGGTGAATCCTGCAAGGACAAAATCAGAAAATGATATATTTAATTCATTGGACAGCGAATTGGAAGTTGGCCGCTATCATTCGTGGATTGTAAGTAAAGAAAACTTTCCTGGTGATTTGGAAATAACTGCGGAAGATGAAAATGGCTATATTATGGCATTGCGGCATAAAACTTTTGATGTGCAGGGCGTACAGTTTCATCCTGAAAGCGTATTGACGCCGACAGGAGAAAAAATGATGAGAAACTGGTTAAAAACATAGTATGAAAGAAATACTTAAATATTTATTTGAACATAAAACTTTATCAAGAGATAAGGCAAAAGAAGTGCTGGTAAGCATTTCCGAAGGAATATATTCCGAAGCTGAAATTGCATCTTTTACAACGGTGTACCTTATGCGCAGCATTACCATTCCGGAATTACTCGGCTTTCGCGACGCATTGATTGAATTGTGCGTGCCGGTTAACTTAAAACCTTTTAATGTTTTGGATATTGTTGGTACCGGCGGCGATGGAAAAAATACTTTTAATATTTCCACACTGAGTTGTTTTATTGTTGCAGGAACTGGTCAAAAAATTGCAAAGCACGGCAACTATGGTGCTTCTTCAATAAGCGGAGCAAGTAATGTAATGGAAGCGCATGGTTATAAATTTTCATCGGATAATAAAAAATTATTGGAAGAAGTTGATAAAGCAAATATTTGTTTTATGCACGCACCTTTATTTCACCCGGCGTTAAAAGTGGTAGGACCTGTAAGAAAAAATCTTGGAGTGCGTACCTTTTTTAACATGCTTGGTCCAATGGTGAATCCTGCGTTACCGGGTGTGCAGGTCATTGGTGTATATAACCTGGAAATGGCACGCATTTATTCTTATTTGCTTCAACAATCAAATGCTAAATTTACAATTGTTCACGGCCTTGATGGATATGATGAAATTTCATTGACCGGCGATGCAAAAATTATAACTAATGATGGTGAAAAGATTTGTTCAGCAGAGTCTTTGGGAAAAAGAATGGTAAGCCCTGCGGATATTTATGGCGGCAATTCTACCGATGAAGCAGCTAAGATATTTTTGAAGATTTTGAAAGGCGAAGGAAGCTGGGCACAAAATGCAGTTGTAATCGCAAATGCAGCTATCGCCTTATCTTCAACCGGAAATTTTCCGGACTATGAACAATGTTATGAACTGGCTGTTGAAAGCCTTGAAAGCGGGAAAGCGTATCAATCTTTTGAAAAATTAATAAGCCTTCAGTGAATGAATATATTGGATACTATAATTGCGAAAAAGAAAATTGAAGTTGCAGAAAGGAAAAAGAATAAGAGTGTTTCTGAATTGAAAAATGGCGCTTTCTTTAAAAATGAAACACTATCGTTTAGGGAATATTTATTAAGAGCGGATAAAACGGGAATCATTGCTGAGTATAAAAGAAAATCTCCCTCAAAGGGAATCATCAACGATAAATCAACTGTTACGGAAGTAACAACAGCTTATGCAAGATATAGAGCAAGCGGAATTTCCATTCTTACCGATAACGAATTTTTTGGAGGATCTTTAAACGATTTATTGGAAGCCACCATTAATGAAGTTCCTTTATTACGCAAAGATTTTATAATTGATGAATATCAGTTAATTGAATCGAAAGCTTACGGCGCTGAGGTAATTTTGTTGATAGCTGCCTGTCTTACAAAAGATGAAGTTGTGGCCCTGGCCGGTTTTGCAAAAAATATAGGTTTAAATGTTTTACTTGAAATTCATAATGAACAGGAACTTGCGCATATTTGTAATGACGTGGATGTGGTTGGGGTTAACAACCGTGATCTTAAAACTTTTGTTGTTGATATTAATCGCTCTATAGAACTAGGTAAGCAAATACCTGCGGATAAAATAAAAATTTCAGAAAGCGGGATAGATAGTATTGACTCAATAAATCTTCTAAAAGAACATGGCTTTAACGGATTTTTAATTGGCGAAAGATTTATGAAAGAAGAGAATCCGGGACTAGCATTTCAAAATTTTACTAAAGAACTAAAAAGTAAAACATGAAATTAAAAGTTTGTGGCATTACACAATTAGAACAGCTTAAGCAATTGAATGAAATTGGTGTAAACTTTGGTGGCCTTATCTTTTACGATCAATCTGCGAGATGTATAATTGATAAATTAAAGGCTGATGAGGTAAAAGCTTTGGATCTTTCTTTAAAAAAAATCGGTGTATTTGTAAATGCCGAAGAAAAGTTCATTATGAGCCAGGTTGAAAATTTTGGCTTGGATATGATTCAGTTGCATGGTGATGAAACTCCGGGGTTTTGTAAACTTATAAGTGATCAGATTACTGTTATAAAGGCTTTCAGAATTACGCAAACTAATGAACAGAATATTGACTGGATGATAAAACCATATGAAGAGTATTGCGATTATTATCTTTTTGATACCAACCGTAAGGGTGCCTACGGTGGAACTGGTGAAAAATTTAATTGGAAACTCCTGAATGAAAATAAAATTAATAAATCATTTGTTTTAAGTGGAGGAATCGGGCTGAAAGACGTTGAAAAACTAAAAGCATTTGAACATCCTTTTTTTTACTGTGTTGATGTAAACAGCAGGGTTGAAATTGCACCAGGGATAAAGGATATGGAGGCAATTAAAATAATGTCAGAAGAATTATCAGAAAAAAAGTATAGCTGAATAAGACATAAAATGAAAACAAAAGAGATTTTTGAAATCGGTAAGAATGGCTACTACGGGGAGTTTGGTGGTGCTTACATTCCGGAAATGCTGCATAGCAATGTTCAGCACTTAAAGGAAAATTATTTAAAAATAATGGGTGATAAAAAGTTCAGGAAAGAATTTAATGCTTTGCTAACGGATTATGCGGGTAGGCCCACACCGTTATATTTGGCTGAAAGATTAAGCAAAAAATATAATGCTACCATTTATTTAAAACGTGAAGACCTTTGCCATACAGGCGCTCATAAAATCAATAATACTATTGGTCAAATTTTATTAGCAGAAAGACTCGGTAAAAAAAGAATTATTGCAGAAACCGGTGCGGGACAGCATGGTGTTGCAACCGCAACAGTTTGTGCATTGAAAGGACTCGAATGTATTGTTTACATGGGTGAAAAGGATATCGCCCGCCAGGCGCCAAATGTTGCAAGAATGAAGATGCTGGGCGCTAAAGTAATTCCCGCCATAAGCGGAAGTAAAACCCTGAAAGATGCCACCAATGAAGCCATCCGCGATTGGATCAATAACCCGGATAATACACATTATATCATTGGAAGTGTGGTAGGCCCGCATCCTTATCCTGAGATGGTTGCCCGTTTTCAAAGTGTAATTAGTAAAGAAATTAAAAAGCAGTTAAAAGAAAAAACAGGAAGTGAATTGCCTGATTATGTAATTGCATGTGTGGGGGGAGGAAGCAACGCAGCTGGTGCTTTTTACTATTTCTTAAATAATAAACGGTACAACTTATTGCAGTGGAGGCAGCAGGCGAAGGGATTAATAGCGGCATGAGTGCTGCAACAACTCAATTGGGAACTAATGGGATATTACATGGGAGCAAAAGCCTTGTTATGCAGACAGAAGATGGCCAGGTTATAGAGCCACATAGTATTTCAGCCGGACTTGATTACCCTGGTATCGGGCCAATGCATGCTCACTTATTTAAAAGTAGAAGAGCAACATTTATGAGTGCAACTGATGAAGAAGCGTTGGCGTCAGCATTTGAACTGGCGAAGCTGGAAGGTATTATTCCCGCATTAGAATCGGCTCATGCGTTATATGCTTTAAATAAAATTGAATTTAAAAGAGATGATGTTGTAATTGTTAATCTTAGCGGGAGAGGAGATAAAGATATGGATACTTACATGAAGCACATCAATCGCTAAAAGTGTTTGAATAAGTAGAAATAAATTCATGAATCGCATAAAAAAATTATTTTCTGAAAAGAAAAAAAACGTTGTAAGTATATATTTTACTGCGGGGTTTCCTGAGTTGAATGACACCGGTGCAATTCTTACTGCACTGCAAAAACATGGCGCTGATCTTGTTGAAATTGGCATGCCGTATAGTGATCCACTAGCTGACGGACCTGTAATTCAGCATAGCAGCATGATTGCATTGCAGAATGGTATTACGATTAAAAAACTTTTAGAACAATTAAAGGATTGCAGAAATAATATTCATCTCCCATTGCTTTTAATGGGGTATCTCAACCCGGTTCTGCAATATGGGATAGAAAAATTTTGCAGCGATGCGCATGACGCGGGGATTGACGGAATAATATTACCGGATCTTCCTTTATATGAATATGAAACGGAATACAAAACCCTTTTTCAAAAATATAAGCTGGATTTTATTTTTTTAATTACGCCTGAAACAAGTGAACAAAGAATAAGAAAGATCGACGCTGTAAGTAAAGGATTTGTATATGCAGTTTCATCTTCTTCTACCACAGGAGTTAATAAAGATATGAGTGTGCAGGAAAAATATTTTCAAAGATTGAAGAACATGAATTTGAAAAACCCCATAATGGTTGGTTTTGGGATAAAAGACAATGAAACATTTTCAGACGCTTGCAAATATACGTCAGGGGCTATTATTGGAACAGCTTATATTAAAGCAATTGAAAATTCAAACGATATTGAAGGTGATACAGAGAAATTTCTTAACTCAATTTTAGATGCCGGTGCTGCGTTATAGAAAGGTATTTACTTAAAAAAAATTAAATTTGTTACCCAATAAATTACCATGAAAAAAATATTTATACTTCTTCTTGTTGCAGTTCCCTTTTTTGCATTTTCACAAACAAAAAAGAAAGCGGAGAGCCAGGGCGAGAATGGTTTTGTGATTACGGGCAACGTCACAGGATTCGCAGACGGAACTTCCGTATCCTTTTTAAATGATCAAACTGGCCAGCCGGAAAAGCAAGCGACCATTGAGAAAGGGAAGTTTGTTATCAAAGGACAAGTGCCTCAACCTGTTTTTAAAGTCCTGGTTTTTGGAGAACAGCCGCCGGGAGTTGCTTTATTTTTAGATAACAGCAATATTAAAATCTCCGGCGACAAAAATGCAATTGATAAACTTTCCATTACCGGTTCTCCGTCTCACAATCAATACATGGAATATACCAATGCCATTCAGCCCTATGGAAAAATATTTGGCGACAATGCTGTGTTTGACGCCAATGCAACCAATGCTGTTGAAAAAATAAGTGCTGATTTTGTAAAAAAACATCCGGAGTCTTATGTATCGCCCATTGCAATTATTCGCTTGATGCAGGCTACACAAAATGGACCGGAGGCAGAAGATCTTTATAAGTTAATGACGGGACCGGTGCAGGCAAGTGGGTTAGGTCAATATGTAAATCAACAAATCCAGGAATCAAAGATAAATCCAATAGGCTCTGTAGTAAAAGACTTTTCGCAAAAAGATACGTCCGGGAATCCAATAGACATTTCATCTTACAGGGGCAAATATGTTTTGCTTGATTTTTGGGCGAGCTGGTGCAGGCCTTGCCGCTTGGAAAACCCAAATGTTGTAGCTGCTTATAATAAATTTCATGACAAAAATTTCACTATTCTTAGTGTATCGCTCGACCAGGCCAAACCCGCATGGTTAAACGCAATTCAAATGGACGGACTCACCTGGAATCATGTAAGTGATTTGAAAGGATGGAATAATGAAGTCGCTGGAATTTTTCAAATACGCAGTATACCTCAAAATCTTTTGATTGATCCTAATGGAAAGATTATAGCAAAAAACTTACGTGGACCTTTGCTTGAGAATAAACTAAGTCAAATTTTGAAATAATGTCCATTTGGCAATTGAAACGAAGGATGTTTTCAAACTCTTTCCATTTTTCTTAATCAGGTTAATTGCCTTCTATATAACTGCACAGCATTCTCCAAACCAAAATATAATGCATCTGTAATTAACGCATGGCCTATCGAAACTTCAATCAGGCCCGGAATATTTTGAGAAAAATATTTTAAATTATGCAGATCAAGATCATGTCCTGCATTAATTCCAAGACTGAGTTCATTTGCTTTTTTTGCAGCCTTAATATATCCTTCAACTGCCGTTTCCTTATTTCCCATAGCAAATTGTTTGGCATAACTTTCAGTGTACAGTTCAATTCTATTTGTACCGGTTTCTTTTGCCCCAATTACCATATCTATATCCGGATCAACAAAAATAGAAACACGAAT
The DNA here is from genome assembly GCA_963819925.1 of uncultured Chitinophagaceae bacterium. GTDB lineage: Bacteria > Bacteroidota > Bacteroidia > Chitinophagales > Chitinophagaceae > Ginsengibacter. Next base: position 362,336 of record CAWFYG010000005.1, read on the forward strand.
ACCCGCTTTCTGAAATACTGAAATTATTTCGATTAAATAATTTTTATTCCTGATAGTATCCCATCCGTGATCAGAGGTGATTTGTCCTTGTGCATCCGGCACAAGGGTTACCTGGTCGGGTTTATTGGCAAGAACGAGATCAACAAATTTTTGCTCTTTGGGATTACCTTCAATATTAAATTCTGTTGTAATTATCTTTTTTAAAGCGGTTACGTCAGCATAACGAATGTGCCTTTCATCCGGGCGGGGATGCACTGTAATTCCTTCTGCTCCAAAATTCTGAATGTCAATTGCAGCCTTTATTACATTGGGATTATTGCCACCTCTTGAATTACGAAGTGTCGCGATTTTATTTATATTAACCGAAAGTTTAGTCATTATCGCGGAATATTTTCTGAATAAATTTTATGGAACATGGAAACAAAGTTATGTATGAATTTTGAAGTGATGGTTTGATTTTATAAATTGAAAAATGATTCAGTTTAATGCAGTCATAAAAAAATTTTCAGAGCAGGGCGAAAAAACTGGTTGGTCATATCTTGAAATACCCGAGAAAATAGCTTCAAAAATTAAACCAGGATACAAAAGATCTTTTAGAGTGAAAGGCTCACTGGACAATTATAAAATTGAACGTACGAGTCTTTTGCCCATGGGAGGTGGTAATTTTATTATCCCGATAAATGCAACAATTCGAAAAGCCCTTGGCAAAAGAAAAGGAGCTGTTATAAAAGTGAACCTTGCTGAAGATGCCCGTGCAGTACAAATAGATAAAACGTTTTTAATTTGCCTTGGTGACGAACCCCGGGCCCAGGAATTTTTTAACTCGTTGCCGGGAAGCCATCGAAATTATTTTAGCAAATGGATAGAAAGCGCCAAAACTAAAGAGACAAAAGCAAATCGTATAGCCAGGGCCGTTACAGCGCTATCACGTAAATTGGGTTACGGCGAAATGCTGCGAATGGGAAAAGAAGAAAAGTTCCTTTAATGAAACTATTTCTTTAATCAATCTTTTTTTTTCAATAATAAGACTTATTTTAGTTGCCGCTGTTACTATTTCTTTCGCCTGTTGCTTAGTCCTCCCATTTATTAAATTTAAACACAACGTAACATGAAACAATTTTCATTTCTTTTGATGGCTATGGTGTTTGTAATTTCCTGTAACGAATCAAAAAAGGAGACGGCAAAAAACACTGATTGGCTGGCAGACAATTTATCCGGCAAAGTAGAACAAACAACTGATTCCACCTTTAAAGCAGACAGTACTGGTAAAATAGGTGAACTTGATTCCTGCTGTGTTTCATCAACGAATTACGATGAGAAGGGCTATTCTTCAGGCTATACTTCTGTTGACAAAGCAGGAACGAATCATGAAGAGGGCGCCTTTACTCATGATGAAATGGGACTATTTACGGGCCAGAAATTTACAAAAAATGGTAAAATTATATCTTCTCTCACCGTAGAAAATAAAGATGGTAAACCATTCGTTGCAAAAAGTTTTGATTCGACAAATAAAATGGACTTTTATTATACTGATATTACGGTAAATGATTATGGCCGACTAACCGGCTATAAACAATATAAACCAGACAGCACTTTAAAGTCAAGTGTGTCCTTCAACAATGACAATCAATTCCTGAGAGATAATTCTGTAAAAGACAGTGCCGGAAAGGAAACATCAACTTATGCTCAAACATTCGATGACAAAAACAATGTAATTGAGTCAACTTATAAGGAGATAAAGACAGATTCTACAAAAAAGGATACGACAATAACTACCATTACGAAATATCGTTACGACAATTTTGATGATAAAGGTAACTGGACCCAAAGAACTCAGATGGATAAAGACGGCAAGCCCGTAAAAATTGTAAAGAGAACCATCACCTATTACAAGGAGTAGTTTGTTTCTATTCTTTTTAAAGCATAATAAATGATAGCGATTCATTTATTATGCTTTTGTATTTTTATACTTTAATTAATTCTTTAAGAATCTTTATTTCTTCTATTCAACATTATTTTTAAATGCCGCATCCTGCTTTAGAAAGAAGGCTTGGCCTTGGTCAGGCCACTGCCATAAATATGACCGACATGGTTGGTATTGGCCCTTTCATTACAATGCCAATGGTTGTTGGAATGATGAATGGCCCATACTTTTTGTATGCATGGATTGCGGGTGCATTTCTTTCAATAGTTGATGCGATGATTTGGAGTGAACTGGGCGCCGCGTTTCCGAAAGCGGGTGGCTCCTATAATTTTTTGAAAGAAGCCTATGGAAAAAATGGCGCCGGCAAAATGATGAGTTTTTTATTTGTGTGGCAAACTTTAATACAGGCGCCACTTGTGATCGCTTCAGCCGCGATAGGATTTTCAAAATATTTTTCCTACCTCGTTCCTCTTACGCCAATCACTGAAAAAATAGTAAGTGGCAGCGTAGTAGTTTTAATAATAATTTTATTATATCGAAAGATTGAAGCGATTGGCAAAATAAGTGTGTTCCTGTGGAGTGGCGTTATTATCACTATGTTCTGGATAATCGGGGGTGGAATTGCACATGGAAATTTTTTAACGCCGGTAAAAGATATTAATACAGGTATTCATTTAGACTACGCATTTGTTACAGCAATTGGTTTTGCAAGTGTAAAATCGGTTTACAGTTACCTTGGTTATTACAATGTTTGCCATTTAGGCAGCGAAATAAAAAATCCTTCCAAAAATATTCCACGCAGTATGTTTATTTCTATTGCTGGTATTGCTGTTCTGTATTTAATGATGAATGTGAGTGTGGTGAGTGTTATTCCCTGGCAACATGCGAAAGACAGTAAATTTATAGTAAGCGAATTTATACAAATACTTGCGGGAAATGGCGCTGCTAAGGTGGCAACCTGTTTAATTTTATGGGTCGCTTTTGCGTCAGTATTTTCTGCAACTCTTGGTTATAGCCGTATCCCGTTCGCGGCTGCGGCAGACGGAGAATTTTTTGAAGTTTTTGCGAAAATTCATCCAACAAAAAAATTCCCTTATGTTTCTTTATTATTCATGGGCAGCATGGCATTTATTTTCAGCCTTCTTTTTATTGCTGATTTAGGTAAAGTTATTAGCGCCATATTAGCCATGCGGATTATCATCCAATTTATTGGACAGGCAATCGGTTTATTATTGTTGCGAAGTAAAAAAAGCAATATTCAATTCCCTTATAAAATGCCGCTGTTTCCTTTACCGGTAATTCTTGCTATTGCTATGTGGATATTTATTTTAATTTCTACCGGGAGTAAATTAATGAATTGGGGATGGTTTATAATCGGGTTAGGAGCGATCGTTTATTTTATTAAGGCGAAGATCAACAAGGAGTGGCCATTTAGATCTTAAAATATTGCTTGACTATTCAACAAAATGCCAGCAAACTCCCGCAATATCAATAATATTTACCTCTTTGCCATAAGATTGATGTGTCGGCTTTCCTAAACGAATTCCAAACTTTTCCGGTAAATGTTTTTCTTTTACCATCTGCCAGAATTCTTCTGCATTACTAACTCTAACACTAATCATAAAGTTTTGCGCAAATTCAGTATTGTCGAATTTCTGCAAAGTGAATTTACAACCGTCCTTTTCAAAACCAATATAGTCGCCTGCATTCCAATTGATTTTAAAACCCGGTTCCTGGAACAATTGTTTGGAGCCTTCAAAATTGCTGCCTGAAGGAACGAAAGGTTCAAGAGATAGAAACTTCATTCAGAGTATTTTTAATGATGGGAATTATATTTTATTTCTAAGCTTCACAATCTCCTTTTGCATATTTTCAATTTTTTCCAAAAGATAATTGATCGTTTCAATCCCTTCAATATTTATTTCAAGATCGTAGTGAAGCCTGACAAATTTTTCCAACTTATGTATTTCATCCTGGTGTATGTATGACGAGCTTTTAATAGAAATAACACTTATCAATCCTGAGTTTTGTAATGAGCTGATAAAAGAATATTCGATGTTATGGTGGATACAAAAATCTTTGGCTGGTATTAATTCTTCCTGTTCCATTGCAAAATTTTTAAGGTTATAATTTCGATAGTTCAGTAAATAATTGCTTCTGTTTTTCAGTTAAATGAGTTGGAATTTTTATATTCCACGTTATATATAAATCACCATGTTCCCCTTCTTTTTTATATACAGGAAATCCTTTTCCTTTCAGCCTTACTTTTGTTCCGTTCTGAGTACCCGAAGTAACTTTCAACTTAATTTTTCCATCCATTGTATCAATCGTTTTTTCGCCGCCGAGTATAGCTGTGTATAAATCGATATCTTCTGTTTTGTGTAAATCATTGCCGTCACGCCTAAACGCAGTATTATTATTTATTACAAATGTTATCAAAAGATCTCCATTAGGCCCGCCATTTGCGCCCGGGCTTCCATATCCTTTCAGCCGTATTACCTGGCCGTTCTCAACACCTGCGGGTATAGTTATTCTTACATTTTTTCCATTAATAGTAAGTGTTTGCTTATGCGTTTTATGCGCATCCGTTAATGATAAATGAAGTTCTGCACTATAATCCTGTCCCCGGAATTTTGTATTACCTCTTCTTCCGGATCGGCCCGAGCCACCAAACAGCGATTCAAAAAAATCTGAAAATGCCGAGTCATCATCTGAGGAATAAGTATATCCCCCAAAACCTTCTCCGCCAAAACCACCACCAAAGCCCTGTGCACCTTGCTGTTGCTTTGCCTTCTCAAACTGTTCTGCATGTTTCCAATCCTGCCCATATTGATCATACTTTTTTCTTTTTTCGGGGTCACTTAATACTTCATTGGCCTCATTAATTTGCTGAAATTTTTTGTGCGCATCTTTATCATTAGGATTCAAATCGGGATGAAGCTTTCTTGCCAGTTTCCGGTAAGCTTTCTTAATATCATCAGCTGAAGCATTTTTAGATACTCCGAGTGTCTTATAATAATCAACGAAATCCATTTTCTTACTTTAGTTTAAAATAAATCTTAATAAAATTAAGTGTTATTAGAATAACATTCCAGGCTACAGAAATGTAAAATTAAAAAACTGCTACAAATATTTTTGGTCGTTACTTTTGCTCTTAAAATGATAAATATGAAAAAGATTTTTTTTATGCTATTGTTTTTTGCCACCTCGTGCACCATTGCGCCACGGGTAACAGTGTCTAACACGGCCAACACTGAAAGTTTAGTTACAGACGGCAAGATATACACGAGCGCCTACCAACAAAGAGCGGCCGAATACAGGGCTTTATGTTTCCAGGCTTTTAATATAGCGCATCACCGGGTTGATGAAATGCTACTTACAAAAACTGAAAAACCTAAAGTAATTATAACCGATATTGATGAAACTATTTTGGATAATAGCCCGTATGAAGTTCATCAAACCTTACAGGGAAAAGGATACGAATCAGATTCATGGTATGAATGGTCTGCGATGATAAAGGCCGATACCGTACCCGGCGCTCTCAATTTTTTGAAATATGCTTCCACGAAGGGAATTGAAATTTTTTATGTTACCAACAGGGGCGAGAGAGAACGAAATTTCACGATAAAGAATCTTCAAAAATTTAATTTTCCAAATGCGGATAGTGCACACTTGTTTCCACTACAAACTACTTCATCAAAAGAAGAACGCAGGCAAAAAATTGCGGCAAGTCATACGATAGTGATGTTGATGGGAGATAACCTTGGAGATTTTAGCTCTTTGTTCGATAAAAAAAGTTCGGACGAACGTAATCAGAATGTGAACGAAGCAGCTGTTGAATTTGGTAACCGTTTTATTATTTTACCTAATCCTGTATATGGCGATTGGGAATCCTCATTGTATAATTATGACTATTCACTCACATCATTTCAGAGAGATTCTATAATAAAAGCATCGCTGCACTCTTATTAATTTTTTGATCTTATAAATCTGAAATCCATTTTTTTGCAAGGTCCATTTCTTCCATTTTGAATCCTCTTGCAGGGCACGGAATAAATATTCCAAAAGTATTGGTGAATTTTTTTATTCCATCTTTTTCGGTAACTATGGCAAGTTTCTTCCATTTTGAAAAATATCTGAATCCAAGGAGCCCATCTTCGATCCATGCTCCAAGAGTGTAATTTTTTAATTTTGTATTTAGAACGAGCATGTAATTGATCTTTCCAAATTTTTCGGCTACACTTTTTACTACCGGATTTATCACTTTATGATAATCATCTTTTGTAACGTTTCCGGTAGCACGAAAAGCGGTAACATGTGCCGGCAACCCTTGCACGACTTCTATCATAAAATTTATTTAAAATATTAAAAAAATTTTTTTCAATTAGCCATGTACAAAGTTAAATAGAACAAGATGAAGATGGGTAAATTTTGAAATTAAGTGGAGAATTTTCCACTGTTACTCTATAATATTTTTTTATATCACCCAGCTATTACTATGATCCCGGCCATGGCACAATTTTAGTTTTATATGAATAAACAAAAACGCTAATTATGAATATTAATGAAAAATTAACCAGTGTATTAAATGATCTTATCCGTATTAACAATGACAGAACGAAGGGATATACAAATGCGTTTAAAGATACAAGCGCTATTGATGTTGACCTTCAGGCAACGTTCAAAAAAATGGCCGATCAGAGTATAAAATTTGCATCTGAACTTACCAACGAGGTAAACAGGTTAGGTGGTGAGCCAGCAACAGGTACTACGGGTGGCGGTAAGCTGCATCGTGCCTGGATGGATGTAAAAGCCACTTTTTCCGGTAATGACCGGCAGGCAATTCTTGATTCATGTGAATCTGGTGAAGATGCGGCACAAAAAGCGTATAGAGATGCGCTTGCATCTGATGCAGAAATGAGCGCTGACACAAGAAAATTAATTACTGATCAGCAATCATCATTAAAAACATCTCACGATCTTATTAAAAAATACAGAGATGTTCATGAAGCAGTTAATGGTTAATTCCGGGTTTAAAGATTAGATAGAAATCCCGGGCCTTTCCAAGACCGGGATTTTTCATGAACGATTTTTACCCACGTTATCTATATTTAAAAAATTCTTTTTGTCTTTTTTTATGAATATGAAGTTGCGACGTACACTCACAAAAGAGCACTTCAGTAGCTGTTATTTATTTCAAGGTGTGTCGTTAGTCGGCCAGGCCATTGCGCAGAAAATTTTTTACTTCCTCACGAAACCATATCGGGTCATCATACATAATAAAATGTTTAGTGGGTGCTATAACGATAAGTTTATCCTTGAGCTGGTTGTATTCGTCACCTAACATTTTCTGCGATATTTGTTTGGTGCCGTAGGTGCTGCCTAAAACAAGTACCGGGATATTAATTTTTGAAAGATCATTCCTTAAATCCGTCGTGCTCATTTCCACATAGGTGTATGCTAAAGTTTTTCTATCGCTTGCTTCACTCCATTTGGTAATGAGTCTCGCATGTGTTGAATCGCTTACCATAGTAAGCGCGGATTTAAATTGTTTATCCGCAAATTCTTTATCAGGCGTGTTGACGAATTTTATAGCTATATTATTTGCGTTGTACGAAGGATCGTTTGCAACCTCTTCTGAAGTGGTTGCTGCATTTGTCATTGAGGAAACAAACGGCACGCCATCTACACACAAAACTTTTGAAAACAATGATGGATTTTCGCTGGCCACCCAAAGACTCATAAATGCGCCGAGACTATGTCCGATGAGAACTGGCTTACTAAGATGATTTTCTTTTACATATTTTATTATTTCATTCTTTACCGTTTTAAGGATCGGCGTATCAATTGGAGGAACACCGGCAAATCCGGCCAGTGTTAGCACATGCAATTCATATTTCCCTTTAAGTGCGTCAACCGTTTCTTTCCATACATCACCACTGCAGGCATATCCCGGAATAAGGATAACGGGCTGGCCTTTTCCATACACTTCAACTTTAAAGGCTTTTTGCTGGCAAAAGGCATTCAGTGCAATAAACATTGCAATTGAAAAAAATACTTTCCTCATTTTGTTGTATTATTTGAATACTCAAAGTTTAGCTTTGTTGCAAACTATTGCAAATATTTTTTTTGACGATAATGGTTTGAGCAAACTGAAATGGTAAGTACAGAAAATAAAAAACTTTTGCGTGTGAGAGCAAAAGTTTAAAATTTTTTAGCTATTTGAAGAATTCCTGGTTTTTAAAGTTTCCGGAATAATAAAAAAAGAAGTTGACTGATATCGGATTTTATTGGTTTTTCCTGGATAGGGAATTGGTTCTTTTCGATTGGATATTGGGTACTGATTAATGTTTGAACATCAATCAACTTCTGGTACAAAGATATATCGGGCATGTGCACCGGCCAATAGCAGTAATGCTTAATTTTTCAAATATTATAATTACTGTTTAAAGAGTATTTATACGTCAAAATCCGAAATGAAATTTTCATCATTTTTGCCAGTGTGTTTTGTTTTTTTAATCGAAATTCACGCAGCCGTGAATTACGAAATCGTTATCGCGTTTTTATCTTTGCAAAATGAAAACGGTTCATATAAAAATTTCAGGTAAAGTGCAGGGTGTTTTTTTCCGGGCTACTGCAAAAGAAATTGCAAGGCTTCATGGAATTTCAGGATGGATAAAAAATACTTATGATAATAAAGTGGAAGCGCTTATAACCGGGAAGAGTGAAGATATTGACAAATTTATCTCATGGTGCAGGCAAGGACCAGAAAAAGCGTATGTGGAAAATGTTGCAGTCACCAATACCCATTTACAGAATTTTAGGAGCTTTGAAATAATCAGGTAAAAAAACCTTTTATAATATAATTCTGTGCTAATAATTTTCTTTTGTAAAGTTTACTAACTTAAATTGTATATTTTAATTCATCTTTAATTTTTATCAATCCAGAAATATTTTAAATTATGAAATTTTCAACCTTAGCTATTTTTTTATTAAGCTCATTGTGTGGTACAGCACAAAATTATTATTTGCTAATCGGTACTTACACGGGAACTGGAAGCAAGGGGATTTATGTTTACGAATTTAATGCGCAAACCGGCAGCACAAAATGGATAAGTAATACGGATAGTGTTACAAGTCCTTCATACATTACCTTGTCTCATAATGGAAATTTTGTTTATGCCGTAAATGAGACTAACGGAGCTAAGCCGGGAAGAGTAAGCGCTTTTTCTTTCAATAAAAATAATGGGAAGCTCAATTTCATAAATTCTGAATTATCCGGAGGAGATGATCCCTGTTATGTAGCAGTTAGTGCTGACGACAAATGGATTGCCGTTGCGAATTATAGCGGCGGAAATCTTTCTGTTTTTCCTTTAAATAAAAATGGCTCCTTACAGCCTTACAGTCAATTAATTCAGGATTCAGGGAGCAGCATCAATAACGAAAGGCAGGAAAGAGCACACGTGCACGAATCTGTTTTTTCTCCTGGCAACAATTACTTACTTACACCAGATTTAGGAATGGATAAAGTGATGATCTATAAATTTAAATCATCTCTAAAGAAGCCACTTCAACCAGCATCGCCGGCTTTTGTGAATACAACTCCGGGAAGCGGGCCACGGCATATAACATTTAGTCCAAATAAAAAATTTGCATACCTCATTCATGAACTAAGCGGCACAGTTACGGCGTACAGTTATAATAATGGTGAGTTAAAAAAGATACAGGAAATCCCAACTCATCCTGAAGGGTTTAAAGGCGAAATAGGAAGTGCTGAAGTTTTTGTATCGCCGGATGGTAAATTTTTATATGCTTCCAATAGAGGAGACGAGAATACAATTACTATATTTTCGATAGATGCTTTAACGGGGAAACTAACGCTCGCCGGTTATCAACCAGTGTTGGGTAAAGCTCCCCGCAATTTTATAATTGATCCTACCGGAAATTATTTATTGGTTGCCAACCAGGATTCCGACAATATTGTCATCTTCAAAAGAGATAAAAAAACAGGACTGTTAAAAGAAACCCAAAAACAAATTAATTTACCTAAGCCGGTTTGCCTGCAGATGATAAGAATGAATAAATAATTAAACTGACAAATCGCAACCATAGTCGATAATATTAAACATTTTTATTTAACATTTACAAAGGTCTTTATTTAACATTATCCGCTATATACACCTGAATAAATAGATTAAATTTGGTAAAGAAAATTTTTGATAAAAAACTTTTTAATGAAAAATCTTTACAAAAAAAAATTATGAAAACTATTATTGGTATGACACTCTTTGCAGGTTTAACTGTGGGAGTTTTTAATGCTGCCGATGCACAAAGGGGCCGTAATAACGGCAGTAGGGGAAACAGGGAATCAAACGTTTCTTCACAGCGCCAAAGCAGGGGCAGCTTTTCCGAAAACAGAGCATTTCGCCAAAGTACCGTGAGTAGAAATAATTCTTTTACTCCTAATCGTGGGAATACCCGGTCATATACCCCGAACACAAGATCTTATACTCCCAATAGAGTACAAGCGAATCGTTCTTATCCTCAAAGGAACGCAGTAACCAGGAATGATGTAAGAGTGAACCGTAGGGATAATGGTACCCGTCAAAACAATGTGGTTGCCAGTTCCGGATATAGCAGAAACCGCGGAACATCTTCAAGGTATAATAACTATTATCCAAACAGGACAAGTAATTATAGATATAACACTGCTAATTACCGTTATAATAATTATTACCGTTACAATACCAGGTATTATGGCGGTGGGTATTATAATTTTAATAACAGGAGATATTCCTTCATGTATGGTTCCCGTTATACCTTCAGACCAAGAACTTTTATTTCTATAAATTTTGGTGGATATCCCTACTATTATAACGACGGATTTTTTTATGGATATTACGGGGGTTACTATCAACCTATATTCCCGCCTTTTGGAATTCATATAGGATATCTTCCCTATGGCTATTATAGTTTTTATCTAGGGGGTTATCCATACTATTATTATAATGGAATTTATTACCGGCAATACAACGATTATTATGAGGTAGTGGATGCTCCGTTAGGCGCAACAGTTTACAATTTACCGGAAGGTGCAAAATCAGTAATACTTAATGGTGAAAAATTATACGAGCTTAATGGTACTTATTATAAAGAAGACAGGGATTCTAAAGGGCAAACAATTTATACTGTGGTAGGTAAAAATGGTGAAGTAAATAACACTGATGAAAGTAATTTAAATAACGCAGATAATAATTTGAATAGTGGCGACAATTCTACCAGCGACAATAGTGTAACTGTACCGCAGTCCTCATCTTTGCAAATAGGAGATATTGTAAATCAATTACCAGAGGGTTCTAAAGTGGTCACGATAAAAGGCGAAAAAATGTACGTTACCCCGGACGATGTTTATTTAAAAGAAAAATCGGATGGAAGTGAAGTTGAGTATGAAGTTGTAGGTAAGTAATTTTAACTTTTTTTGCATGCCAATAAAACGAAGTTTTTATTTTAATAATAGTTTTATTTTAGATTTCAAACCGGCTTTGGCCGGTTTTTTTGTTTACACAATTCATCATTTATATTTTCCGAATAAATAATAATAACAGCAAAACCCTTTTTCAACGGGTATCATTTTGTAATTTTGCCACTCCCGAACATAGTTAATGCAGGTACTATACCTCCTGCTTTTGTTCCTGATTTTTTTCGCCTGTCGTTGCTCATGCGATGATGCATTTTAATCTTTATGAAATATTTTTTTACTTTTCTTGCAGCAGTCCTTTTTTCTTATAGTGTAAAATCCCAGGTTGAAAAAGAACCATTGCCGGATAATGATATGCCGGTTATTAAAATTAATCAACATAACAGGATCTATGGAAAAGTTTTGGATAAACAAACAAAAAGGCCCATCGCATCTGCATCTGTTCAGGTAATTGTCAAAGCCCATAACAGGCTTACTAATCAATTGAAGGATTCTGTCATAGCCGCAATGTTGAGTGAAACGAACGGGGATTTCGATTTCGAAAATATTCCTGCCTTTGACAGTTTGCAGATCTTAGTATCTTCAGTAGATTACAATGTTTATAGCGATTATTTTTCTTTTGCAAATAAGAATACAGGTGCTAATGCTCCCACAGAACATGATCTTGGGAATATTGAAATGAGTCACCTTGCAAAAAAGTTGCAAGCCGTAACTATTGTAATGGAGAAGCCTGCTTTGCAAATGGGCATTGATAAAAAGATATTTGACGTAAATAAAAGCATCTCCTCAAAGGGAGGAACCGCAGTTGATATAATGAAAAATATTCCTTCGGTGTCCGTAGACGTTGACGGAAATGTTGAACTAAGAAATTCTACTCCAACAATTTTTATAGATGGAAGACCTACTATCCTAACGCTTGATCAAATTCCTTCCGACAATATTGACCGGATAGAACTTATTACAAATCCTTCTGCAAAATATGATGCATCAACTACGGGCGGTATTATCAACATCATACTTAAGAAAAATAAAAGAACGGGCTTAAATGGATTAGTATCAGCTGCTGCAGGTACACAAGGTTTATTTTCCGGCAATGCCAATTTAAACCTTCGACAGGGGAAATTGAACTTTTTTGTAAGCGGAGGTTATCATGGATCAGATGGAAAATCAAACAGTAAAAGCTACAGGCAGGATAAAACGAATGGCGTAATTGATGATTATTTTAATCAATATTCAAAAAATGAACGCAGTAGAAAATTTGCTTCATTAAGATTTGGATTGGATTACTTTATGGACAACAGAAATATATTAACACTTTCGCAAGGTTTGGTGCAGGGCCGTTTTGGCAACGATGAATCGCAGGACCAGGAATACTTAAACAGCAGTAAGGTAATGACGAGATATGGTGACAGAACATCCGATGAACATTTTCAATTTAACAGGTACAACACGCAGGCAAGTTATACCCATAAATTTCCAAAAGAAGGTGAAGAAATAGATGGCAGTGTGAATGTGAGTTATGGTAACGTAAAAGATAACGCGGTTATTCTTAATAATTTTTATTTTCCCGATGGCACTTTGTACAGCGACCCGAATAATGTGCGTAATGGAGGCGCCAATGATAATAATCAGGTTACGGCAAAGATTGATTTTGTAAATCCCCTTAAAGATGATAAAAAAATAGAAACGGGCCTTAGAAGTTATATCAATAATTACACGAGTTATTTCAACTCATTTTCCGTGGTGAATGGAACAGAAACGAAATTACCGCTGAGCAATAATTATAAATATACCGAGGTGGTTCATGCAGCCTATTTTACATATACCGGTAAAATAAAGAGTATTGGATACCAGGCAGGTTTACGGGGAGAGTATTCCAAATTTACCGGAACACTCATTGACAGTGCCAAAAAGTTTGGATACGAATATCCTGATCAGATCAGTAACATTTGGGATGCATTATTTCCAAGCCTATACCTTTCAAAAAAATTGAATGAAGATGACGAGATACAACTCAATTATTCCCGCAGGGTGCGTCGCCCCAATTTTTGGCAGTTAAATCCTTTTATCGACATAAATGATCCATTAAATATTCAGCAGGGTAACCCCAGGCTAAAACCTGAATTCACTAATTCAATGGAATTTAATTATAGCCATACATTCAAAAATAAGAGTAATTTCCTGGGTGTATTATATTATCGTAACACTCAACAGGACATTACCCGGTTCAGTGATACGTTAACTGCCGAACAATACCAACAGTTAAACAATGCAGCAGTTGATCCTAATGCTATTTTAAATACATACATTAATGCTCAAAGCACTAACAGATTTGGAATTGAACTTACGCTGCAACAAAAATTCAGTAAAAATTTTGATATTACCCCATCAATGAACATAAATTACAGAAATGTGAAGGCAGGTGCCGCACAGCAAAATTTAAGCAACGAGGGTTGGAACTGGAGTTCGAAGCTTACTGCCAATTATAAAATTGAGACGCAACATCCTTCCTTGTTTAATAAGTTAAGCTTTCAGTTAACCGCTCAATATGAATCACCACGGGTTATTCCACAAGGAAAGAGGCTTGAACGGTTCGATTCCGATTTCGGGTTAAAAAAAGACTTGTTTAAAAATGATAAGGGGTCAATTACATTTAGTGTAAATGATATTTTGAATACACATCGCTATGGAGTAATTTATAATACTGAAACCTTCTACCAGGAATCTTACAGACGTTGGAATGTGAGAAACTTCCGCATAACCTTCAGTTATAAATTCGGAAATAGTGATTTCTCTCTTTTTAAAAGAAACCGGGATAATGGAGGTGGTAACGATAATTAAAAGGCCCACTTTCAATTAAGCGGGCCATTCAATAACATTTAAATGTTTAATAGAATACTAATTAAAATATCGTAACAACGATAACAATAGAATTCATCACGCATTTTCTTCAACACGCTTCACTCCGTTTTTGTATTCTCCCAGGATAACAACTTTTTTAAATCTTGAATACTGCTTCGCAGCTAGTTCCATTGCCTCTTCGGTTTCGCTTCTCAATTTTAATCCTTTTCCTTCGCCGGAATTATAAATTTCAATATAAAATCCGTCTCTTAAGGTAATTGCTCTTTCTCTTGGTCTTCCTGTTCTCATTTTTTTATCTGTTTTAATTATTAATAATTATGAAAAATTATAACGCTTTTCTTATTTTAATGTTCGGTCTAATATCAAGCAAATCACTCTAAGTTACAAGAGCGTTTCGTTTAAAATTATGATTTTATTCCACGGCGTGTTATTAACTTAACAACTAATTCACATATTAACAATAAAGGTGCTATAAAATCCCGGATTAATACCTGTACATTTCAGGCTTAAAGGGCCCGTTTTTGGAAATACCGAGATATTTGCTTTGTTCAGGTGTTAGCTCCTCAAGTTCCACGCCAATTTTCTTCAAATGAAGGCGGGCAACTTTTTCATCTAAGTGTTTTGGAAGCACATAAACTTTATTTTCATATTTATTTGCATGTAGCCACAATTCAAGCTGTGCAAGAACCTGGTTGGTAAATGAATTACTCATTACAAAACTTGGATGACCGGTTGCACACCCCAGATTTACTAAACGGCCCTCTGCAAAAACAATAATATCTTTTCCTTCAATGGAATATTTATCAACCTGCGGTTTAATAGTGTCTTTTGTATTGCCATAATTTTTATTAAGCCATGCGATGTCAATTTCAATATCAAAATGTCCGATGTTGCAAACAATCGCTTTATCCTTCATTTCAAGAAAATGTTCTTTTCTTATCAAGTCACGGCAACCTGAAGCTGTAACAATTATATCAGCTTCTTTAACAGCATTAATCATCTTCTTTACTTCATATCCATCCATAGCGGCCTGTAAAGCACAGATCGGATCAATTTCCGTGACAATTACTCTTGCTCCGGCGCCACGCAAACTTGCAGCAGATCCTTTACCAACATCGCCATAACCGCCTACGACAGCCACTTTACCGGCCATCATAATATCAGTAGCTCTTCTTATGGCATCTACCAAACTTTCTTTACAACCATATTTATTATCAAATTTAGATTTGGTAACAGAATCATTTATATTAATTGCAGGAATGGGTAATGTTCCTTTTTCCATCCTCTCATATAACCGATGAACACCAGTTGTTGTTTCTTCTGACAAACCTTTAACATGTTGAATGAGTTCAGGATATTTATCAAAAACCATGTTCGTTAAATCGCCGCCATCATCTAATATCATATTTAAAGGACGATCAGCACTTCCGAAAAATAAAGTTTGCTCAATGCACCAATCACTTTCTTCCTGTGTTTGGCCTTTCCAGGCAAAAACCCCAACCCCTTCGGCCGCTACTGCAGCAGCAGCCTGGTCTTGTGTTGAAAATATATTACATGAACTCCATTTTACTTCTGCGCCCAATTCAATCAAAGTTTCAATAAGTACCGCAGTCTGTATCGTCATGTGAAGACAACCGGCAATTCTTGCGCCTTTTAATGGTTTCTCTTTTCCAAATTCTTCTCTTAGCGCCATTAATCCCGGCATTTCTGCTTCTGCAAGCTTAATTTCTTTGCGGCCCCATTCGGCAAGGCTCATATCTTTTACCTTATTTTTAAGGCTGAAGTCAATAGTGTTTTTTGCGATTGTTGGCATATGATATTATTTTTTTGCTTGCGAATTTACATAAAGGCAGGATAATATCCTACCCTTGGTAATAACTTTAGAATAAAACTCCTAATTTTATCAAATTGAAAGAATAAATAGCTAAAGATATATGCCAAAAACCGATAAAACAGAAGAAGAAAGAAGTTTAGACATTTTACTGGATCGTAAGGATTTGGAAATTCTAAAATTATTACAGGAAAATGCGAGGATTACTATTAAAGAAATATCCGGTAAAATTCATTTAAGCACAACCCCCGTGCACGAGCGAATAAAACGCATGGAGGAATCCGGCGTTATTAAGCAATATGTTACCCTGGTAGATCATGAGAAAGTAAAAAAGGGATTGATGGTAATCTGTTACGTGTCGTTAAAACAACATAGTAAAAGTGCCGGTGTAAAATTTATTAAAACTATACACGAATTAAATGAAGTGGTAGAATGTTTTAGTATATCGGGTGAATTTGATTTTATGCTGAAGGTTATATGTGAGGACATGAATACTTATTATGATTTTCATGTAAACAAATTAAGCCAGGTAGAAAATATGGGCCATCTGCAAAGTATTTTTGTAATGGGAATTATTAAGCAAACACATCAGTTGGTATATTAGTTCCTTTAACCTCCAATCATTTTTAAAAATTCTTCTTTTTTTCTACGGGAAATATCTATTAAAGTTCCGTCTTGCAATTGCACATGGCCTCCCTGGCTTCGTACATATTTTTGGATATAATTGAGATTAATGAGGTGAGAATTGTGAACCCTGTAGAAATTATATGGAAGCAACATCTCTTCAAAATCTTTTAAAATTTTTGTTACCATAATGTTCTTATTATCTATAAGAAAGATTTTGCTGTAATTGGATTTTGATTCAATGTGTACTATATTTCTTATAGGAATAAATTCAATCCCTTCAGAGGTTGAGATGGCGATTTTATCTTCCTGGCTCCTGTTATCGCTGAGTGATTTTTTAAGAATATCGATTTTTTCTTTGGTTTGCCTGTTGAGGGTTTTACCCAAGCGTTCTATTGCGTGTTGCAGGTCTTCAATTCCTATAGGTTTTACCAGGTAATCGAAAGCGCTTATGCGTATAGCATCGATTGAATAATGATTATAAGCAGTAGTAAAAATAATATTGAAGTCGTATTCACCCAACTCCTCCAGCATTCTGAAGCCGCTCATTTTGGGCATTTCAATATCAAGAAATACAACGTCAGGCTGGTGTTGCCTTATAAGTAATATACCTTCTTCCGGTTTTTGCGTAACGGCAAGTATACTGACATCCGGGCAAAAGCCTTCCAGCTTTTGTTGTAGATTTTGCAAACTGTTGAGTTCGTCATCAATAAGAATTGCCTTTATTTTTTCCATGTTATATTGCTTTTATTTTTACTTCAACTCTTGTGCCAGCCGGTTCATTATCTGCAGTATAAAGGTCAGTAATCTTAATATGCCCGTTCGCAGTTTCATCCTGGTTAAATAAATGTATCCTGTCTTCTGTAATCTTCAGTCCGACACTTTTGTGATGAAGTTTATTTAGTTTATTATAATCTTCTGCCTGGTTTCTTCCAATGCCATTATCTTCAATTACATATTTTATATAATCATTTTCCAGTGTAGCGCTTACCGTTAGTTTCAAATCCGGTTTGTCACTATGTGCAATTCCGTGTACAATTGCATTTTCAACATAAGGTTGTATTAGTAAAGAAGGAACATTATAATCGCCGGAAAGCAGTTGCTGGTCAATATTTTCTTTATAGCAAAATTTATTATTAAACCGCATCTGTTCCAGGTCAATATACAATTTTAACGCTTCCATATCCAATGACACGGTGGTTATTTCATTGCGGCTGCTATCCAATATTGTTCTGATGAGTAACGCAAATTTGTGCAGGTAATCACTCGCCTTTCTCTTTTCATTTTGCATCATAAAATTTTCAATGCTGTTGAGACTGTTGAAAATAAAATGCGGATTCATTTGTGCCCGCAATGATTGTATTTGCGATTCCGCAATTTTTTGTTTGAAGACAAATTCAGTTCGTTTCTTTTTGGCCTGGATAGATTTATTCACAAAAAAGGCGATAACAATTGTAAGAAACAAAAGAATGACAGCAGCTAACAGCAAAGCATTTTTAAAAACAATTTGTTTCTTTTGCAACTGTGAAAGCTCCAGCAAATGCCTGTTTTCAATTTCTTTTCTTCTTATAACCCATTCTGATTCATTTATGTTGATGTTAAACTTTTGTTCAGCGAAAAAAGCGAGTCAAAGGCCGTGCGGTAAATACTAAAGTAAGCTATGGCTGAATCCCTATTTTTTTTCTCTTCATATACCAAGGATAACATTTCAGCGGCATCAAAAATTCCCTCGTAATATTGTGTTGTTTGGCAATATTTAAAGCGCTGTCAAGCAACACTAATTTCCTGTCAGCAGATAAGTTTTTTAGATATTGAGCTTCTCGCAAGGTAAGCCTGGTATTCATTTCTCGATTGATTTTCCTTCATAGCCTCTTTGAGTGCCTTGTTAAAATAATATTTTGCTGAATCGGGATTTTTGGCGACAGCCTGCAATTTTCCAAAGCCTAGAGAATATTGCGAGAAAATATAACTTTCATTTGCCAGCAACGCAAATGGCATTCCTGTATTTAAATCGTGTTTTGCATCAACATAACTTTTTTCACTAAAGTCACACCTGTTCAATAATTCATAATTGATGGCTACGCCTCTCCATGCTTTTAATTGGGTATTAATCGGTATAGCGTCATTTATATATTTTCTTGCATTTGTCAAAATTATTTAAAGAGAAAAAATTGTCCGCAATATTATTAAGTGAGACCGCTTTTAGCCTTGATGCGCCACAGGCATCGGCATAGTCGGTTGCTTTAAAATAGGCAATGTTACTTGCATCAAAATTTGCAGAGTTGGATAATAAAAGTCCAAGATTTATTTGTGCGAGTGATTTGCCAAAAGTAAAATTAAGGCTGTCGCTTACAATGAATGCTTTTTCATAGTAATCATAAGATTGATTTACATCTACCTCGCTTACCCGGTAGCTGATGCGGTGAAGTGTTTGAATATATTGTGAATCAACTTTGGGATGTTTGTTAAGCCAGTCTTTAAGACTGTCAACATATTTACTCTCCTGTGCATATACGTTACAGGTGAAACAACCGATAAATGCAAGAAGGAAAAGTCGCAGATGCATATACAATTTATGAAAGCATAAAAATACTTGTGATAAAGTGGAAAACAATTCTCTTCAACAAAAGCTAACAGGATTTGACTTTTTATAGGACGGGGTTTAAATAGGTCATTTTATTAATTGTCCATTATTATTCAGCCCTCTAAATAAATAATTAGTTTTTTCATTTCAAAACTAAATTTTGGCAGCGGCGGCGTAATCAAATAGATAATTAACACTATTAATTTACAATCTATTCTTCCTGTTTAATTGGTTATTGAATAAATGGCGGATATTCTTGAGTAAATGGAGAGGGCGTTATAATAAATGGATTATTAGCTAAAATATAATTCCATTAAATAATCATTCATAAAGAAACTCCCGCCAATATCAATATCCTGTTCACCGGTAACGACAAAACCTTGTTTTTCATAAAAATAACGGGCCTTGTTAAACCTGTTTACATTTAGTTCAAGAGAGGTTGCGCCCATTTCTTTTACTGAATTGATTACGTATTCTAAAGGTATTTTACCGGTACCCTTTCCCTGCTGCTCCGGCAAAACATAAATTTTATGCAAGCGGAAAACTGAGCTGTTTTTTTCTTTAGGGGAATAAGAAGCAAAACCTACCGGGATATCATTATCTGAAACAATAATAAAATGATGTTGTAAAGTAATATACTGGTTTTGAAGAGAACCTATGGGAATAAATTTTCTCAAGCATATAAATTAATTGTTCAGAAGATAAAATAGTCACCATAAGCATACGGCCATATTGCATGCGCAAGATCATGAATTGTTCCAAGGTCCTCTAAGCCCGCTGCTTTAATTGATGTCATTACTGTATCATTATCTTCAAATTGGGAGCGAAGAATTTCCTGTTTTTGCTATCAGTAACAACTATATCAAAGAAATATAATTCTTCATCTTTTTGAAAGCCATCTTTTAAATTATCGATCCACACTTTTGGAAGTGGTGTAGTTTTGAAAAAATCTGCTAAATTGGTAAATGAGACACTTTTTCTTCCGGTCTCTTCATCTTGTATTACGCCTTTTCTTTTATAAAGGAAGTGATACGAGTCAATTGAATAAATATTTTTTTTATCATCAGTTATTGTTAATGGCAATGCAATTAATTCAGAAGCTTCATCAACTGTTACGGAAGCTCCATTAGTATTGATACCCAGGTAAGATTTTACAACGGGTGGTTTAAATTTAGCTACTTTGGTAATTACATCTTTAGGCCTGGTAATAGAATCATTCTGTGCAAACGATGTTAAGCCGGAGTTTACAAGCAGAGCGATAAAAAAGGCAAGCTTCATTAATAATTTCATAATTATATTTTAGTAACCTTATTTATTGAAAGAAGAAAGTGTTTGCTCAATGGCAGAAATTTTAGCCTCGGCGTCCGATTTCTTTTTCCTTTCCAGTTCAATTACTTCAGGTTTTGCATTTTGCACAAATCTATCATTACTTAATTTTTTCTCAATACTATTTAGGAAACCTTTAAGATAATTTAGGTCTTTTAGACAGTTTTTCTTTTTGAACGCTTGTATCTACCTCTATATCAGCTTCAATATAAATCTTTTCTTTTCCGGCAACTAGTGTAATGAACGAATTTTCAGGTTGAGGTGAAAAATCAATGCTTTCTGCATTCACCTGTTTTGACAAGAATACCTTCAATAGCGTCATATTGTTTTTTGTCAACTGGTTTCGATAATGCAATTTTATGGTTTCCTTTTGCTTTAGGTTATGTTTATTTCTTGCATCCCGTATAGCGGTTATTATTTCTTTAAGTTTGTTTCCCTGTTTAAAATTGTCTGCATCGGTTTTTCCGGCAGGTGCAAATTGTTTAACAACCAGATCATCATTTCTTTCTTTTAACAAATGATAAATTTCTTCAGTAATAAACGGCATAAAAGGATGAATAACTGTAGCAGTTCTTCAAAAAAAGAAACTGTTTTTTCATAAACAGTATGTTCAGCAATTGGTTCTTCAAATCCCGGTTTTATCCATTCCAGATACCAACTGCAGAAATCATCCCAAATTAAGGAATAAATAGTTTTTAACGCTTCGCTTAACCTGAATTGATTCATTAAAATTTCCACTTCTACTTCTTACTTCATTCAAACGGTTTTCAAACCAGTTAATTGCAAAACTGTTACTATCAATTTCAGTAACTGCCGATTCACCTCTTGCTGTGCGACTTCCTTCCCACATCTTCAACAGTTTCAATGCATTCCAGAATTTATTATTAAAAAACTTTCCCTGCTCCAAGGCTACTTTCATCAAATAACAGATCATTGCCGGCAGGAGAGGAAATCATAATTCCAAAGCGAACCGCATCTGCTCCATATTCATGAATCAGGTGTAAAAGGTCAGGACTGTTGCCAAGACTTTTACTCATTTTTCTTCCCTGCTTATCCCGAACCATTCCGGTAAAATAAACATCGCTGAAAGGCTTTTCATGCATGTATTCCATGCCCGCCATGATCATTCTTGCTACCCAAAAGAAAATAATATCCTGTCCGGTAACCAAGCACAGAAGTTGGATAATAATATTTGATGTCTTTATTGCCCGGATTTGTAATTCCATTAAAAACTTCGATCGGCCAAAGCCAGGATGAGAACCAGGTATCCAGCACATCTTCATCCTGTACCGGTTATTGAGCCTTGTTTTACCTGTGGCTCGATTGTTGCTTTCTGATTGCTTCTTCTTCCGTTTCTGCAACATACACATTTCCTTCTTCATCATACCATGCAGGTATTTGTTGTCCCCACCAAAGTTGGCGGCTGATGCACCAGTCTTTTACATTCTCCAGCCAATATTTATAAGTAGCATTAAATTTTTCACCGGGATGAATATTTATATTTCCCTGAAGTAACTGCTTCCAAAGCAGGCTGTGCCAGCTCTTTCATTTTTACAAACCATTGAGTGGATATTTTTGGCTCTGCTACTGCGTTGGTTCGTTGGCTGTAACCCAAGCCGGGTAGTGTATTCTTCTTCTTTTACCAGTAAGCCCTTTTTCTCTAAGTTCTTACAGTTTTTTTCCGTGCTACAAAACGATCTTCACCAATAAAAATCTGTGCGGCTTCACTTAAAGTTCCGTCTTCATTTAAAGTATCTACTACCGGAAGATTGTATTTTAATCCGAGATTAAAATCATTGATATCATGTGCAGGAGTAATTTTTAAAATTCCGGTTCCAAAATCTTTGTCAACATATTCATCAAAAATTACCGGCACTTCTTTATTGATCAATGGAACAATAACTTTCTTGCCCTTTAAGTGCGTATAACGTTCATCGTTTGGATTGGCACAAACTGCCGTATCTCCCATAATGGTTTCAGGCCGTTGCGTTGCAATTACAATATATTGCTGTCACTGTCGTCTCGTCTGCATATTTCATATTTTATATAATACAATTTTCCCGTTACATCTTTATATTCTACTTCTTCATCACTCAATGCCGTTTTTGCGGCAGGATCCCAGTTGATCATTCTTGCGCCACGATAGATCAAGCCCTTTATTATACAGATCAACAAAAACCTTTATTACAGCTTTGTAATAATGATCGTCCATGGTAAAATGTAACCCTGTCCCAATCCACACTACAGCCCAATCTTTCAATTTGGTTGTAAATAATGCCGCCATATTTTTCTTTCCATTCAAAAGCATATTTTAAAAATTCTTCTCTTGATAAATCATTTTTATCAATGTTTTTTTCCCTTTTCAGCATGTCTACCACTTTTGCTTCGGTAGCAATAGAAGCATGGTCGCTGCCGGGAACCCAACAGGCATTAAAACCACTCATTCTTGCCTTGCGAACCAAAATATCCTGTACGGTTTCATTCAACGTGTGCCCCATATGCAATACACCTGTTACATTTGGTGGGGGAATCACCACTGTAAACGGGGCCCTGCCATCAGGGATGCCTGCCTGTCCGGTAGGTAGGCTTTTAAAATAATTTTTTGAAAGCCAATGCTTATACCACTTTTCTTCAACTGCCGCAGGTATATAATTTTTACTTAAATCCATAATTTTATAAAAAAATTTATAGCCTGCAAATGTAATAAAAACAACAGGCACATTATTACTAAGGAAGTTAGTAAGTTTACATTTTAAAAGATATTTTGTTATACGCAATTGTAGATATTGAAACAACCGGCGGGTATGCTGCTGCAAACGGCATTACCGAGATTGCGGTATTCATCACGGACGGCGAAAAAATAGTAGAACGTTTTCACACCTTACTTAACCCGGTATATACCATTCCGAAATACGTGGTTGCTCTCACGGGTATCACCAATGAAATGGTGGAATATGAAAGGCCTTTTAGCAGTGTTGCTTATGAATTATTTGAGCTCCTGAATGATAAAGTATTTGTTGCCCATAATGTAAATTTTGATTATTCGTTTGTAAAATATCACCTGGCACAATCGGGCTACGATCTTAATTGTAAAAAGCTTTGTACCGTAAGGCTGGGCAGAAAAATAATAAAGGAAAGCCCGGGCTACGGGCTTGGAAAAATATGCAAGCATCTTGGTATCAAAATCGAAGACCGGCACAGGGCAACCGGCGATGCATTGGCCACCGTACAATTGTTTCATCATCTTTTGAAATGCGATACTAACGCCCACGTGCAGACGATGCTTAAGGCTAAAAGTAAAGAACAGTTTTTACCTCCTAATATTTCAGACCAGGTAATTAAAGAACTGCCGCGGCAACCGGGTGTATATTATTTTCACGATAAAAAAGGGAAAGTTATTTATGTGGGCAAGGCAAAAAGCCTGGCAAAAAGAATAAACAGTCATTTTTCCAACAATAAGCCAAACAGGCAAAAGCAGGAATTTTTGAAGAAAATTTATAACATCAGTTATAAAACAACGGCAACAGAGCTGATGGCTTTTATTTTGGAAAGCATTGAAATAAAAAAATTGTGGCCTGAGCAAAATCGCAGCCAGAAAAGGTTTGAACAGGCGTACGGTTTATATTCTTTTGAAGATAGGAAAGGGTATATGAGATTGTGCATTGAAAAAAAGAAAAAAAATATAAAACCGCTATACACTTTTAACCTGCTTGCCGAAGGTCATAATTTACTGCGGAAATTAATGCATCAATTTGAGCTTTGCCCGAAGCTTTGCTTTTTGCAATCAGAAAACGTGCCCTGCCAGTTGCTTGCCGAAAAGAAATGTAAAGGAGCCTGTGAACAAAAAGAAAGTGCCCGAAAATATAACAAAAGAGTCCAGGCGTGTATCAATCATTTGGATAATGAATTACCCAGTTTTGCTTTAATAGATTTTGGATTGCAACAACAAGAGCAAAGCTGCATTTTAATGGAGAAAGGAAGATTTTATGGAATGGGTTACTTGCCCGCTGATGTAACAATAAGTACTGTCGATGAATTAAAATTACGTCTTACGCCCTACTCTGAAAATGATTATATACGGGGCCTTGTTTACCAGCATGCAGCAAGATATCCGGGAAAAAAAATTTCTTTAAGTAACTAATTTCCCCAGCAGATCTGTAAATTTTTTTCTGCGTATAAATTCTGCGCCGAGACTTTCCAGGTGCGGAGTATACACCTGGCAATCAATTAGCTCAACTCCCTTTTTTTTCAACACTCCAACATATTTAATGAATGCAAACTTGCTTGCATTACTTCTATTTGCAAACATACTTTCGCCAAAAAAAACATTGCCTAACTGAACACCGTACAATCCTCCGACTAATTCATTATTATACCATGCTTCTGCACTATGGGCATAACCTTTTTCGAAAAGGGCATTGTATGCATTTTCAATTTCATCAGTGATCCATGTTCCCGGGCCAATTTTTCTTTTAGCCATTCGACAGCCTTTTATGACCCCGGCAAAATCCTTATCCACGGAAAATGTAAATTCATTTTTCCTGATAATTGTTTTCATGCTCGTACTTATTTTAAGCTTGCCGGGAAACAAAACAAAACGTGGATCCGGGCTGTACCAGCAAATAGGTTCATCTTCATTATACCATGGAAAAATGCCTTTCTTGTAGGCTGTTAGTAAAGTATTCAATTCAAGGTTTCCGCCAAATGCAAGCAGTCCCTCTTCATTGGCCGATGCTACATCCGGGAAAACAGGAGCGCTACGTGATAAAAAAGCCGTCATTAAAAAATTGATTGTTACTGGCGAAGAATATAGTAAACCGGGTCGTGAAGTAATTAATTACCAACAAAACATTTTATCGTTCCGAAAGTTCCTCTACCGTTGCGCCAATTCCCCGTTCGGTAATAGAATCGCACATGGGTTTCAGGAATTCGTAAGAGCCATCTTTTACTCCATATTTTCCTTTGGTATGAATTATCATAGCACATTGCTCGGCCTGCTCAACTGAATGGCCACATACTTCTACCAGGGTAGTAATTACCCAATCAAAGCTATTCACCTCATCGTTCCAAACCACAAGCTGGCAGCCTCCATCATTGTCAACTAACAGATCGGTATCAAAGTCTTCAGATATGTATGTTTTTGTCTGGTTCATGGAAGAAAAACTGGTTACAAAACTACAATTTTAAACTCTTAAATCCTTGCGCTTAGCCTTTGCATAAATCATAAAATTTTAAATCAGGCATTGAATTTGGAGGTAAATAAAAGTATTTCATGGGGGTTAATGATCAGTGTAAATAATCAATTTTATTTTAAGAACACCTCAGAAAAAAGCCGCACCAGTAATGGGCGGCTTTATTATTTTTTTATTGTGTTTTAATTTTTGAACGACCTATATCATCTAAAATTTCATAACATCGCTTTAAAGCTTCATCAAACGTATCAGTGATGTTAGCCTTGCCAATTGTGAAAACAAGTCTTGATTTTTTTAATTGCTCGATTACCTGTTCACTTGTTATGCCGGATAAGATGATTTTTGTGCCCGCTTTGTTTGTCTCTTTAAAAACTTCCTTTAATACCTGTATTCCGGTGGCATCTATGATAGGTACATGGCGCATTCGGATTATCAGCACTTTTGGAGTTCGCTCAATAAACTTAATGGAATCTTTAAACTTATATGCAGCGCCGAAAAACAACGGCCCCGTTATTTCAAATACTTCAACATCTTTCGGTATTTGGTAATTGCTGACGGCGCCTTTATCCGGTTCGTCGCCGTGGTCCTCAATCTGGCTGGTTAAAATATTTACATTGCTGAATTGAATCATTTTGCGCATGAAAAGAAAGGCAGCCAGAACCATCCCTATTTCTATAGCAACCGTAAGATCGATAATCACCGTAAGAAAAAATGTCGTAAGTAATACTGCTACATCACTTTTCGGTCCTTTTAATACAGATAAAAAATGTCTCCATTCGCTCATGTTATAAGCAATTACGACCAATATGGCGGCTAATGTAGCCATTGGGATTAAGGAAGCCCATTTTCCGAAAAATAAAAGGATCAGTAACAAAGTAACGGCGTGGATCATTCCTGCAACAGGTGTCCGTCCCCCGTTTTTTACATTGGTCGCCGTGCGGGCTATTGCACCCGTAGCAGGAATGCCGCCGAAGATGGATGAAAATATATTAGCGGTTCCCTGTGCAATTAGTTCCATGTTAGACCTGTGATTACCCCCGATCATTCCATCTGCTACTACCGCAGATAGCAATGATTCAATTCCCCCGAGAAGTGCAATAGTAAATGCCGGCCTTATAAGATTTTTAATTACCGAAAAATCCAAATGAGGAATTACAGGTGATGGCAGTGATGAGGGAATAGCCCCAAACCTGCTGCCAATGGACTCCACGGGCAAATGAAAGATTTGCACGGCAGCAGTAGTAGCCAGTATCGCTATTAACGAACCGGGTATTTTATGAGTAACCTTCGGCCACAATAAAATAATAATAACTGCCGTAACCGCTATTATAACGGTATATATATTTAGTGAGGGAAAGTTTACAAAATAGCTTTTCCATTTATCTAAAAAATTAGCGGGTACAGCTCCCATATTTAGTCCAAAAAAATCTTTTATTTCAGAAGAAAATATAATAAGTGCAATGCCGCTGGTGAAGCCAATAATTAAAGGATGTGGAATAAATTTGATAACTGCACCAAGCCTTGCAAACCCCATTATGATAAGCATTACACCGGCAATGAAAGTGGCGATGATTAAACCATTAATTCCGTATTGCTGAACGATGCCATAAACAATTACAATGAAAGCACCCGTCGGGCCACCGATCTGGACCTTGCTGCCACCTAAGGCCGAAATGATAAACCCTCCTATGATAGCCGTGTACAATCCTTTTTCAGGAGAAACGCCCGATGCAATAGCAAATGCAATAGCGAGTGGTATGGCAACAATTCCTACAATTAAGCCGGACATGGCGTCTTTACCAAACTGCTGCCGGTTGTAGGTTTTTAAAGTGTCAAATAGTTTTGGCCTGAGCATACTTTTTTAATTATAATCAACATTTCAATATGAGCCGAAAATACATTGGGGCGGAGTTTGCCATGTTGTTGAAATCAATTGTGCTGCAAATTATTCTTATACTTTAATATTTAAAGGAAATATTTGTTACCTGTCACCCGAGATAAGGATGATTTAAATTTTTTTGAATACTATACGTCTCTTATATTTGCACTCCCAAAAATAAAGGGAGCATAGCTCAGTTGGTTTAGAGCATCTGCCTTACAAGCAGAGGGTCCGCGGTTCGAACCCGTGTGCTCCCACAGAAGAGTAAAGGGTTTCAGACGATTAAAGTTTGAATCCCTTTTTTATTTCCGAAATATCTCAAAACGTTTTAATTAAAATCTGGTAAAAGTTCATATTGTTTTTTTTATAGAAAGACAAGCTGTATGATACCATTGGAATAACCTCATTTCCTCTAAATAAAATGTTCTGCGTTTCCGAATAGAAGCTCGAAGATATAAAGGCATATTGACGCTTTTTTATTTCCCTTTACAGCAAGATGCAATGCATTTGTCTAATTTTCATTCTTCATGTTTTAACATTTTCTTCATCCTTAGTTCATTGCTTTTGCAAATCTTTAAGAATTCACCGCTTAATTTCATCAAACTATTCGAATCAAACTCTACATGTATTACAATATTGATTCAGGCACTTCGCCGAATGTAAGCCTGGAGCTTGCTGCTTAAGAGAGTTATCGTTTCATCGAACAAAAAAAAGAGTACAAGTAATAGCGCAAATGTTTGGGAGCGTGTACCCATTGTTGTAACTGTTGATGAATTCAGGTGACGGACTTGAGATCTTTTAATGTAAAAAATTAACTGGAAAACTAATGCAAATGAATACCGCTCCCACGTTTTGGCAACGAATAGGCGTGCAGAATTGGTTTCTTAAAAAGGAAGTTGAATACGCTGAAACCGCAACCATCTCACCCGATATTGTTCACAAATATATCATCGAAAAATTCCAGGAATCTATCGCAGAACTTTCTTTTGCCGGAAGGATAATATTCTATCATGAATACATCATTTGTTTTAGCCCTCCCGACTACAACAAATTCATGGATAACAATAAAGGCATATTTGGATTCATCGTCCAGGAATCTGTAAAGTCGTTTTACAGCATATTGCAAAAGCGCAAACAAAAGGGAGAAAAGATAACTGCTTCATCCAACAAATGGGTTTTTCGTTTTGTATCTCATCCGGATTATCAAAAAGGCGACAAAAGTTTCATTGGAAAACTCCTGCCAGGCAATTCAACAAAGAATCAAAAAGACGACAATCTTAGGGTCACTTTTATTCCAAGACAAACAGGTATAGCGCAGACCTTTGATATTGCGGATGAACTATTAAAAGATTTTACATTTTACAGTGACGGGTATTATGAAATTCCTTACCACCAAAACCTTGTTTTAGACGACTCCTTATTTGGAACTGCTGCGCCATATTTTGCCAGGTTGGAAACAACACTTCCCGATAAGAAGTATGCTGGTAAAAAACTTGAGTATTTTATGAAAGATGAGCAAATCACAGTTTCGGGAAGTGAAGCAACTTCTGAGCAGGCAGGCATTTTTGGAATTCCCTCCGAATGGGTGTCAACTCCTCATCTTTTAATCCGCTACGAAAAAAGCACAGGCAATTTCTTTTTAAGTTCTTTCGGTGAGAAAACCATTATCAACGAAGTCGAAATAAAAAACAGCGATCGAAAGGAGCCCGTATGGACGGCACTTCCGCTAAATTCCAGGATTGTGTTGAACGGCATTGTAACTATAAACATATTCAAAACATGATATGGACAAATTATTGGCAATAGCGTTATTAATAATCAGCATTATAATATTAATTGCGCACTTCTCAGAAATAAAACAAACCCACAACAGCAATGGATGATTATTTCTTTGGGATAACGGACACGGGCAAACGAAGGGAAAAAAACGAAGATACTTTTATTTCCTGCGAAGTTGTTAAAAATGAGCTCGCGGTTGCCTGTGTGATAGATGGAGTTGGCGGCTACAGTGGCGGAGATGTTGCTGCTGCAATCGCCAGGACCGTAATCCTTGAGCAACTGGATAATTTGACGGTGGATATATCAGCAACACTACAGACCGCTTTAGTCGCCGCCAATGCTAAAATACTGGAAGAAAAAAAGAAAGACCCTGTAAATGAGCAGATGGCCTGCGTGGTAACATGTGTAGTAACCGATGTAAAGAACAATAAACTCTACTATGCACATGTTGGAGACACAAGGCTTTATCTGCAAAGAGACCACTCCCTGGTAAAACTATCTAAAGATCATTCTGCAGTAGGATTTCTTGAAGAGTCAGGCCGCTTGTCGGAAGCAGATGCCATGCGTCATCCGCGGCGCAACGAGATTACCAAGGCCCTGGGCTTTGAGGAAAATATTAATGATATCGATGGCTTTATTGAAACAGGCGAATCCCCTTTCCTTCCGGGAGATGTTATCCTGGTGTGCAGCGATGGGCTGTCAGATATGGTTGATTCCAAAACTATGCTTGGTATCCTTCTTAATAAAAACAGCCTTGGCAAAAAAGCCGAAGAACTGGTAGTTGCTGCCAATGACGCGGGGGGAAATGATAACATTACCGCGGTATTAGTACAAAATAATAATCAACCTATGCCGAAGGTCGTCTTAAAACCACCAGAAAAAAAACACGGTGTCGGAAAGAATCAACCTGATAAAAAATCCTCACCCGGAGAATACCGGGAGTTACCGGTTAGGCGTAAACGAGGATTGCTTGTATTGTTAACTCTCGTGCCTATTGGCCTTTTGGCGATGGTATTGTTTCAAAAAGCTACTCCAAAGAAAAATAATATTATTTTGAACCCGGTGACGGCAAAGCCAAAAAATGAAAAACAGGATCTTTTTATCCGTAGTGCCAAAGATTCCACAAAGACATACCAATTTGCCCCGGCAGAAGCATTAGTACGTCTTTCCGAGCCGGTTCTGATCACTAAGGATAGTTTTTATATTAAAGGGAATGGCGCTACTATTACCTGCGACTCGAATTACAGGGGTCCCGCCGTAATTATAAATAAAACGCCAAAAGCCATAGTATTGGACAGCATTGTATTTAAAAATTTTGATGTGGCCGTTGTTGTTCAAAAGAACAATGTGGTCTTTAAAAATGTGAGGTTTATAAATTGCCGTGTGCCGGTGCAGTACCTGTTATCATTTCCGGATACTGCTATATCGGGGCGCATAAAAGATTCCATCTTCATCCATTTTAAACCTTTAAAAAGCCACAAATGACATCTGAAAAAACATTGTTCAACTGCAGGAAATTGGAGCGCCTTGCATTGGTCCTTATCTCCGTAGTTATGGCTTTGCTTTTTCTAAAAATGTTTTCTGTATTGCAGCGGGACTTCGCCGAAGTAAATACCAGGATGGAGCATGGCACCATGGTCAACCTCAATAATATTAATGATTCGGCTGGTATAAAAAGGCTTTTAACCAAGGGATTATATTTTGAAGATCAGAAAGATGTTGATTTTATTGCATTAACCATTAAGGCTGCCAAAGATCCTACGAGAACTATCGATAATGTAGGGGAACTTAATAAGCAACGCTATTTTGTAAATGCAGATGAAGCATTTGCCAAAGGCGGCAAATCATTTAAAAGCCGCGTAGCCTTATCTAGAAGTCTGCTGGGCTTTTTCGGGCCGGACTCCATATCGTTTGAGAAGGAAAGGTTGCATCCGTTGCAGGTAACTTCGCAGACCAACGTCGGTCTTGGCGTATACAATATTTCAGGTGCTATCACCAATCACCAGGATCAGCCCATTGCACGAGCCCTTGTAAGACTAAGGTCGTTGGCTTCGCCTGATAGCAATATGACCGCTGACCAGGGGGGAGATTCAAAAGAAATCATTCAATTTAATAACGGCGTAAGAAAAATATTCATTTTAGATTCGGCTAAACAAAGGCAACTGGTTTCGTTTTATGCCTATGCGCGCACAGACGCATCAGGAAAGTTTATTTTTTCAGGACTGCCCGAACATAGGGCTTATGAACTGCTTCCATTGCAACCG
This sequence comes from uncultured Chitinophagaceae bacterium, assembly GCA_963819925.1. Lineage (GTDB taxonomy): Bacteria > Bacteroidota > Bacteroidia > Chitinophagales > Chitinophagaceae > Ginsengibacter. The sequence goes on from CAWFYG010000005.1 coordinate 394,079, forward strand.
GGTTACGAGTTCGGTCCGGTAAAGGGTACGCAAAATCTGAAGAGTAATACCAGCTTTAGTTTTGTTCAGTCACCACATACACTGAGGCTTTTTTCTTCAAAGGACTTCAGCACGCTAAAAAAAGAAAAGGCATTCATCGTAAGAATGCCGGAAGAAGTGAGCAGTTGGTATTGGACGATCGTGGGTGTGTTTTTCTTTTCTTTCCTATTGCTCCATATCATTTTTACTATTCGTTCCCCTGGTGCAGATCAGTTGCTGTTACCCATCATCATGATCCTCACCGGGCTTTCATTCCTCACTTTGTTTAGCTTGCAGGATCCGTTACGCGATCGCTTCCTGGCGAAAAGTTCCTTCATTTATTTTTCTATAGGAATTGCAGGTATCATAATTCTACAGTTTATCAATCTTAAAAAGTTTACGGCAGATTCCGGTTTATTTCGGATGTTCATTTTTAAGAACAACCGGAGCGCTGCTAACGGTTGGCCATGGGCGCTAGGAGCATTAGGACTGTTATTATTGACCATTTTTTTCGGTAGCGGCCCACAGGGAAGCGGCGTTAAAGTAAATCTTTTCGGTTTTCAGCCGAGTGAATTGGTAAAATACCTTTTGATCATATTCCTTGCTGCATTCTTCTCCAGGAATGAAAATTTTATTTCCCAATATCTATCCTGGAATAAAAGGCTGCGTTTTTTCATAATGGCGCTAGGTGCCATTGTTGCAGCAATATTACTATTCTTCGTGCTCGGTGATCTTGGTCCTGGCATAGTTTGTTGTTTCACGTTCATAGTACTTTTTTCTTTTTCACGAGGAGATTTTATGCAGGTGGTTGCAGCTATGGTATTGTATGCAGTAAGTATTTGGCTACTTAAAAACGTTTGGCTTGCCACGGGTATAACGGTAGGGCTACTCGCACTTTACATGTTATTTGCCAAAAGAAAATTGAGCGAATCTACTGTGATGGCGCTTGTAGTTGTAAGCGGATTTTTATTGCTTGACCAGGTTCATGTGCTAGCGAAAATTATTCCCGGCCCAATGCAACGTCTTGTTGAAAGAAAAGCAATCTGGTCAGATCCATGGAACAACCAGGTATTTGGCGGAGATCAGATAGCCAACGGTATCTGGGCCATTTCTACCGGTGGCATCACTGGCCAGGGTGCTGGCGAAGGATTTGCAAAAACGATTCCCGAAGCGCATACCGACATGATCCTTCCTGCAATAGGTGAAGAATTTGGCTGGGCAGGAATCACCTGTATTTTTATTTTGTTCCTCATTTACCTGCACCGTTCAGTTATCATTGGCAGGCAAACAGGCACACCATTTTTATTTTATTTATGTGCAGGTATTGGCATCGGGACGTTCGTGCAGTTCTTGCTGATCGCAGGCGGGTCCACCGGGGCGCTCCCCCTTTCGGGCGTAGCGTTGCCCTTCACCAGCTATGGGGGCACCTCCTTATTGTGCAGCATGATCGCGGCAGGCGTGCTTTTATCTGCATCACGACTCAATGGCTCCAAAGTTCAGATGAAATACATGATGCAGCGACAGGATAAAAATTTAATGCCGGCTTTACTTTCGGCTTGCATGGCCATTGTACTGCTGGTGATCAATGTATCTTCTTATTCCTTTCATAATAAAAAATGGATCGTAGAACCTGCCCTGGTGGCTGATCGTAGCGGGGGAAGGCTGTTCAGCTATAATCCAAGAATAAATATTTTGATGAACAGGCTGCAGGCGGGAAATATATTTGACCGGAACGGAAACATATTGGCAACCAGTGACCCAAAACTAGTGCAAAAAGAAAAAGATTCTCTCTCATCATACGGAATACCCGTTGCCGATATCGCCTCATTATCTTATAAAAGAGCAGACCGTTATTATCCTTTTGGCGAACAGATGTTCTTCTGGACCGGTGATGCAAACACACATATTTTCGATGGCGGCAACAATGGTTATTTTGCTGAGTACGCTCATGCATCGGAACTCCGCGGCTTTCCTGCCCCGCTGGTAAAATACCAGGTGGGCGCAAGTTCTTACCGACCCGAAAAATTTTTGCCGGCAACGGAAACTCAAATGACCATATCGAAAAGAGATTATAGTGCGCTTGCTAATCTGCTCCTCGCAGGTATCAATAGTAATGAAGTGGAGCAATTCAAAAAACGCAATCGTGATGTCACGCTCACCATGGATGTAGCCCTTCAAACTAAAATTCAACTTTCGTTGCAGCATGATGACAGCGTAAGAAGAAAACGAGTATCCGTCGTAGTTATGGAAGATAATACTGGTGAAGTAATTGCATCTGCTATGTGGCCCTTGCCTCCGGTTAATGATTGGGATCGGATGAATTTAAGTGACGCCGAATTAAACGATTTACCCGGATGGAATGTAAACAGTGATATTGGTTTTACGCACGCAACGCAGCCAGGTTCAACGGCAAAGTTGATTACAGCGCTGGCAGCATTTAATAAACTTGGAAATGCTGCTGCCAAAAAAATAATCCGTGTATATCCTCAGGATCTTATTCGTACTAACGGTCCCGAACCTGATGAAGCCGGCCTTATCAATATTGAGCGGGCTATTGTAAAATCCAATAACTCTTTTTTTATCCGGCTGGCAAACGAAGCTCATTTGCAGGAGGAGATGGCTACTTTATATATGCAGTCCGGAATGTTTCTCCGTGGTGTGGGTGGATATTATTTTGAGAACGAAAATAGCAATACTGACCAGCAGGAAAAATGGCGCGAGCTGTGGCGAAACACTGAATTCAAAAGCATTCTCCGATATGACCCCAACAACATCAGGCGAACCCGGGCCCTTGGAATTTCCGGCATGGCATGGGGACAGGGAGAATTAGTATCAACACCCGCATCTGTAGCAAGAATTGCATCGGCAATTGCCAACAATGGCATAATGGTTCCTAACCAGTACGTGCTTAATATAAACGGGAAACCGGCAAAAAGTAAACCAGGCTTTTCTATTGTGAATGATTCTCTCTATGCGCAGCTACTTGAACGCTACATGAAGGAACAGAGCGCTACCAAAAAGGACAGGCTCGGCATTTATGTCGCTGGTAAAACGGGCACTCCTGAAAGAATTTATAAAGGAGAAAGCATCAACGATGGCTGGTATGTATTTTTCGCACCAAAAGCTGAAGGCGAAGGACACATTGTAGTTTGTATAAGAATTGAAGGAACGAGGGGATCTAGCGACGCGGTGCAACTGGCAGGGAGAACCATTATTCCATTGCTATTGGAGCGTAATTATATAAAAAGCTTTGAGGCGCGGCCTCCGCTAAAGTCAATTCATGATAACAATCAGCCTGTCCAGAAGGTTGCGGACGAACTGGCAAAGAAAATTGATCGTGATCATTGAGAGAACATAGCAGCAGGCAAAAGAGTATGAGTGCGTGAAATAAACAAAACAGATTATAAAAATAAATAAGCCAATGTTCAAACTATTTAAAGATCCCGGAGTAGACGTAAAAAAGATCCGTCACACATTGTTGCAATTCATCAAAGAGAAATTACAGAAAGCTGAAGGAGGCGAAGGCGCTGATATAAATGGCATACATCTTTATATCAATTGCGATAGCCCCGAACGGTATTTATATGAGTCTGCGGTGTATGCTTCAAGCCCCGGAAAATTTAGAGACGAAATTCAAAAAGTTGCCGATGATTATGCGATACTTCTAAGATCGTCGTGGCAATGCGAAGTAGCTTTCACTAATATCTTTCCGGAACACTCTTACCTGGCACCCGAGGTAAATACAGCTCTCTTTATTTCAACAGGAAAAGCAAGTACGGCTGTTAAAAGATCGCCGGCTTTTATCCGCATATTAAGCGGCACTGCCGAGAAGGAATTGTATGTACTTAACCCATCGAAAGAAAAAATAAATATTGGCCGTGAAGCTCAGGCGCAACTGAGCGGTGGCTTTGTGCGGAAGAATGTGATTGCATTTACTGCAGTAGGGTCAATGGATATTAACCGTTCCGTAAGTAGACAACATGCTCACATTGAATGGGAGCCATCGAGTGGAGCATTTTTAGTCTTTGCAGATGAAGGCGGCATACCGCCACACAATAAAATGAAAATACGTACCGCAGAAGGAAGTTCAATAAAAATGCACGCGATTGAGGTAGGCCATCGCTTGCAGGAAGGTGACCAGGTGATACTGGGCGACAATGCGGTGCTTGAATTTACTTATTCAGGATTGGACAATTAGTATGGCAAAAGTATTTACGATAACGGAAGGATTAGAAAACCTGGGTGCATTAAAATCCGGCGGCCAGGGATCAGTATATAAAGCACGGCGACATGGTGAAATCATTACCGCCATCAAAATATTGCCAACGCCAATTTACAGTGAAACGGATGAGGATAAAAATTTTTCTTCTTTTCAAAACGAGGTACAAAAATTAAAAAAGGTAAACGAAACATCGAACCCGAATGTCGTCAGCATCGTTGCTTCCGGTATTACCACCTCTGGTAATTTTCCATACATTGAAATGGAATATATTGAAGGCACGGACCTCGGTGAATTGCTGAAATCTCCCTGCGACCCGGTTTTTACTATTAAGGAAACAATTAAGTTGGCTGACCATTTATCCAATGCATTGGCCCATTGCCACCGGGCAGATATAAAGCATGGCGATATTAAAAGCAATAATGTAAAATTCAATAAGCGTACGGGTAATTATATGCTGCTCGACTTTGGATTATCCATTATGTCGGACGAGCAACGCCGAACCAGTATACGCCATGCCGGCGCGATAGAATTTATGGCGCCGGAGCAAAACATGGGTGTAATGTATTTTGAAACAGACATCTATAGTTTTGGAATCATACTCTTTGAGTTGTTGGCAGGTATCGTACCCTTTCCATTAAATAACCAGGGAGAGATGGGGCGTAATTCGGTGATGCTCGCCCATATGGAATCCAGCCCACCCGACCTGCTATCACTTCGCAGGCAGGCAATTCCTTCACATTGGAGCCATGAAAAGAAAGAACATGAAATGCAGGTGCCTTCCTGGCTCATCAAAATGGTTTACCGGTGCCTGGAGAAGGAACCTGAGAAGCGGTTTAGAAATGGAACGGAACTACAGGAGTTTATTCATTCGGGACTTATTGCTGAGGAAACAAAGGCTGCTAATAACTCAACTGAGCAACTAACAGTCGTCCGCACACAGGAGTTACAGCTAAAGAAATATATCCAAAAATTGGAATTGCTGGCAGCAGAAAAGGACAGCCTGATAGAAGACCTACGAATGCAGGTTGAATCGAAAGACAAGGCTCTCGAACAATACCAGTATTCGGATTACTATGCACTGACACCCAAAAAAACGGGGATTTCAAAAAGCCTGTTTATTATGGTGCTGTTAATTGCCCTTGGCCTCGGTGGGTTTACTACTTATGATTCATTTCTCCGGCCGGTTAATAATAATCTTTCAGATTCTTCGCTCGCAAAGGTGCAACCGCCGGTTAATCACGTAGATTCTTCTTCGACCGCTAACCATCAACCGCAGAAAAAACCCAGGTACAGATCCACCAAAAACACTGCCTTGCCTGCAAGCAGCACAGACAAAAAAGAGCCGGAGCAATCGAATAGTGATTTTGAAAACACTTCCTATAAAAGTCCTTCGGCCCGGCAACAGTATAAGGTGATTAACAATGCCTATTTTTATGTAACTCCCGACATTAAGACCAGGCGCAATGTTTACATTATTCCCGGCGAAGAACCTGTAACATCGCTCAATGAGAAGAACGGGTTTGTTTTTGTTTCATTTATCGACGCAGAGGGAAAAACCACGAAAGGTTGGATCTTAAAAAAAGATCTCAGAGCGGTGGATGACTAAATACCGCATTGATGCTGTGACCCCGATCGGTGATCAGGTTAAATAAAGGAAGCAAAAATTTTATTTCACACCTGGGACAAAGAGTTTCGGCCAGAATTTAATGGGTATAAAATCCCATTGTTTCGAGGAATTCGGAAAAACGGGCAAAAGAATAAGTTACCTATGCATCCTTTTGTAAAGAGACCCAATGATAAAAACCTGTATCAGCACCATTATTAATGCACTGGTGAGTATATAAGAAATTTCCGCAGGAATGGCGATGCTGAAATGAGGGATCTTAATACTATTTGCAATCTTGTTTAAGTAAGGAATCTTTGTTGCCTGTAATTGATAACCACTTGCAAAGGTAAACAGGATAATAAAGCACAGGAACGAAATTACTCCAACTAAAATACGTTTTGGTATCAAAGGTTTGTACACACTAGCTTTACGACTTGTTTCCATAATGGCACCCATCACATTTTCTGTAAAATCATTTGGAGGAGTATCCAGTCCTTCTTCACAAACTATGTTTTTTATAAGGTCATCTATTTTGTGCTTGTGTTCCATACTTTACAAATTTAAGATAGAAATTATTTCATTTTTCGATTGTAACATTTCCATCAACTTTGAACGGATGCGATACAGTTTTATCTTAACATTATTCTCTTTAATTCCCATTATTTCGGCAATGTCCCTCAGCGGAAGTTCCTCATAATAATACAGCGCAACGATCACCTGGTCGTCCGGCGAAAGCCGGTGAATTGTATCTTTCATCAATACCCTGATCTCTTTAAGATCAATCTTTTCATCAAGAGAATGGGTTTCTGTTTCACTTTGTTCGGTATCGCCTTCAGTGATTTCCTTATACCATTTGCCTTTATTCTTTTTTACAGTATCCACGGCGTGATTGTAGGCAATTCTGTATAACCACGTGGCAAATGCGGCCTGGTTATTATAGCTTCTCAAAGATCGGTAGCACTTGAGAAAAATCTCCTGGGCTGCATCTTCGGCTTCCTCTCTATTGCCGGTTATTTTTAGCGCAAGGGTATACACCATGTTCTGATACTTTTCTACCAGGAACTTAAAAGCCCCCGTATCGCCGTCCAATATGCGATTGATGTAGATAGTATCGGTATTATTTTTCAAGCTCCTTATTTGACTGTTAAACGGCCTTTTTGGTTACAACATTTTCAACTTTAAAAAAGATGTAACCAACACTGCAAAGTTTTCGTCAAAGTATACAGTATATCAAATTACAATTTAAAAATCATTTTATGGACACAGTTATCTTTAATGTTTTAATAGTTTTTGGAACCCTTTTCGGAATTATTTATGTTGCTATTTCTTCAAGAACAAGAGTAAGGCTGGCACTCATTGAAAAGGGGGCCGAAGCTTCCATCTTTAATTCCAAATCTGCCTCAAAATCGAACGTATTCTCCATTATATTGGTTAATATTTCGCTGTTGCTTGTATCCATCGGTATCGGAATTTTTCTTGCGGCCATATTGCATCAATCGTTTAATGTAGAAGAGTCGGTGGCTTACCCGGGAACGATCTTCACTGTGGCAGGAATAGGTCTTTTCGTCGGATATTTAGTGTCATCAAAAATTGGAAACGAATAGCCGGTACACCAGATTTGCATGTAGGGTTTTTTGTTATGTTCAAAATCAATCTTATTATTTCCAGGATAAGCCAGCCGCAGACCAGGGCTGGCTTATCTGCTCTAAATTAGTATGCTTCATTGAAGACAATCTTTCAGTTTTTCCCGTCAAGTTCATACGTAGGAGAGGTGTGGAACCTGCTTTGACGAGGCTTTCATTAAAAATAGGTAAATTTAATCCGGGTATTCACTGTGGCATTGATGTGAATCGCCTACGGCTTGTCTTTGTTCGTTGAGTACGCCAACCCTATTATAGTACATTTTATGAGCAAAACATCTTCACGACCCGGAATGGGCGCAATACCTTATTCGGACAATAATGATAACGGAATCACCTTCAGAGTATGGGCTCATTTGGCCACGCAGGTTTGTGTTAGCGGAACGTTTAATGCGTGGTCATCGGACAAGCACCCGTTATATCCGGAAGGAAATGGGTATTGGTCGGCAGATGTGCCGGGGGCTAAAATAAACGACCGTTACCGGTATGTAATACACAGCGATTTTTTACAAAGCCCGCAATGGCGCACCGATCCTTATTGTAAAAGCGTACAGAATAATGATACGAGTGATGGCGGTATTGTTGTGGATAATTTTAACTGGGTCGATGACAACTTTACTTTCCCTCCATGGAATGAATTGGTTATTTATGAATTGCATGTATCTTCTTTTAACAGGAACGCTACTACACCCGGTGACTTTAGTTCTATCATTGAGAAATTAGGTTATCTCCAATCTCTCGGAATAAATGCAATAGAAATAATGCCCATTTTTGGCTTCCCCGGAGATTATTCGTTGGGCTATAACCCGGCCTTCCCATTTGATATTGAAAGCAACTATGGCACTCCATCCGGATTTAAACATTTTATTAAAGCGGCGCATAGAAACGGAATAGCGGTTATACTCGATATTGTTATAAATCATTTTGGACCTGATGATCTCGATTCATCCTTGCGGAGATTAGACGGCTGGTATGAAAATGATAAAAGCGGCATGTATTTTTATAATGATTGGCGCTCCGAGACTACGTTTGGTGACAGACCGGATTTTGGCCGCGGCGAGGTTCGCCAGTATTTACGTGATAATGTGCTGATGTGGCTGGAAGAATACAGGGTGGATGGTTTGCGGTTTGATTCAACAGTGAACATCCGGAATGTGAAAGGAAAGAATGATGATCCTTCCAATGATTTGCGCGAAGGATGGAGCCTGATGCAATGGATAAATAACGAAGTTGATACCAAAACGGGCTGGAAGTTAACCATAGCAGAGGATTTGCAGGACAACGAATGGATCACCAGGGAGACTGCTTCGGGTGGCGCTGGTTTCGGCTCGCAGTGGGATGCTTACTATTATTGGAAAATCTTTAATGCAATAGTAACACCAAACGATGTCGACCGAAATATGTTGGATGTAAGAGATGCACTTGAGCATCGTTTTGAAACAGACATTTGTAAAAGGATTGTATTCATCAACAATCATGATCAATGTGCTGCCATAAATAATAACTTCCGGTTGCCCGACCGCATTTGGATGGGGCACGCAGATAGTTGGCTTACTCGAAAACGTTACACGCTGGCTGCTTCGATTGTATTTACAACACCCGGCATACCCATGCTATTCCAGGGGGATGAATTTTTAGAATGGGGAAACTGGGATCCTGCCGGTACGCTTGATTGGAATAAAAGAAATCAATTTTCGGGAATTTGGAGTTTGTATCAGTCCTTAATTCATCTCCGGAGGAACTGGTTTAATAATTCAGCCGGGTTAAGAGGCCAGCATATAAATGTGTTCCATATTAACAATAAGGATAAAGTGATTGCATATCACCGGTGGCAAAATGGCGGCCCGGGTGATGATGTAGTTGTTGTTGCAAATTTCGCTAATACATCTTACAATAGTTACACAGTAGGATTTCCTAAAGAAGGTGCGTGGTATGTTCGTTTTAACAGTGACTGGGATGGATACTCGGATGACTTCGGCAATCAGCCCGGGTACGATGCTACTGCAGAACCCGCTGCAGGCGGAGCTATTGATGGATTGCCCTTTACGGGAAATATAGGAGTAGGGCCTTACTCCGCAATTATTTTATCACAATAAGTAAAACAGTGGAATGCAATTGACGGGTTTTATTCTTTAATTGCTCTACTATTAAAATATGGCTGATAGGACTTTTCGTTTATGCGTTTTGAGTTAACCCGTCGCTGAAATTGTAATTCTTTCTTTCAAATTCTTACTGTTTGCCTTCTTGAAGATGCAACACTTCTATTTAGATTGATTGTAGTATGAGTAGTGCAGCAGAAAAGAAAGGCAAGTTTTAAATGAATATCATATCAGTTGTGTACTAATAAAGCATAATATGCTTTCTCTGCTTTTTCATATTCTCTTCTAGCCTGCGCCAATTTGGTTGCGTGTATATTTCCGGAGATTCTTGATAACTCCGCGAGCTCAATTTCGCAATCAAGATAACGGGCATACTTTTCAAGCACTCTGTTTTTTAGCTCCGTAATTTGTTCCATGCTAATCATCAGTTCAAGAATATAATTAATGTAAATGCATTTTTTATGCCAGTTAATTTAAAGTCGGTATTTTATGCTGTCGCGATTGTGTTTTGAGCGTGATGAAACTTATAAATATTTTATTAATTACTATTATTACTAATATATTCCAAAGAAAAGAATGCTCTAAAACAGGTTAGCTTGTTGAATAACTTTCAGACGGATTAATGCTTGCCAGAAAGGTTTATGATAAAACACTTAACGGTAAGATTTTTTATATCTTTTGTTTAAAACTAAGAATGGAATTTGGCTTATCAGGGAAAACGAAACATGCACATCGATAATTACAGTTCGATCCACCCTAACAGACAGTATTTGAATTTAATTTTAATTGTGAACCTCGTATCTATTGTAATAAGGTTGCTTTTAAAAAAACCTTTAGTTAAATTAGGGGAACGATATGCAGTAATCCCCTAAATTTTTTTTATGAAGCAGTTCTTATCTGGTTTACTGAGATCCACTTCCCAGTTATCAAAAACAATCTGGCTTTTTTTCCCGGGAATCATTTTTTTAATTTTTTCCATTTTCGTTTTCTGGACACTCGGGCAGGGCAAGGACATCATTGTTGCTTTTACCGAAAACACATCCAAAACAATTTTTTCATTAAACTATACCCGTATTATATTTTTTGTTGCTATAGGTTTTTGGGCGTATGTGAGCTGGTATTCTTCAAGAATTATTTCTTATATAAAAAAGACGAGACAGAAAGATGACGTACAGGCGATTTCCGGAGTTGATAGCGAAACTGCCGAACAAGAATATACAGATCGATATAAATTTTTTGAAGTTGGCAAAAATTTTCTTGACCAGTTTCCACGTCTTATTGGCAATTGCTGTTTACTGGTGCTGGAACTGGCGGTACTTCAATCACCGGTTTTGTTGCATATGATTAGTTCCACGACGGCATGGATTTCTTTCCTTATTTCATTGATCGCTATTCGCTACCTGGATAAATGGTTCAACGATAAACTTGCAATGAAACCGTTTTTCAGAAAATTATTCAATGTACTGTTGATTATATTAATTGCTCTTATAATCGTTACCAGCCTGTTTCCTAAAATTTCTATACTGACCCTGTTTGGATTGCTGTTGATATTTCATGTCGTTTTTATTTTATACACCAATCTTCGCAGGGTGCGAATGGAAAAAAAAGCGCAAAAGTTATTGCTTGCCCAAAAACAGGAAGAGAAAAAACCAAGCATGCTGGAAAAGTTGATGGATTATTTCTGTATTCCAAGAAAGGAGATTGGATATTTTAAATGGTTTTTGATTATCGGCACAAGCGGAATTGTTTTGTATGTCGCTTCCATCATGTGGCTTTCATTTGCAAGAAACATAGGCCCTTTTCCTTTTATTATTCTTGCGTTTGGCGTGTTGCTCGCTTTCGGAAATATAGTTGCGGCTTTCTCAGTAAAGTATAAAGTAAATTTTCATTTTATTCTTTTCATATTAGCGTTTATTCTGGGCTTTGGTGAAACGCATTATGTCAGGACTATCGCTCTGCCAACAAACAATTATCAATCCAGGCCTGATTTAAAAACCTACCTAACGGCATGGGTACACGACAGAAATATCGCGGCGCTTTCTGACTCAGCGAAGTATGATGTGTATTTTGTAATGTCTAACGGTGGCGCATCACGCTCCGGTTACTGGACGTCAGGCGTTTTGGGAAGAATGGAAGATGCCTCTTTAATGCATGATAAAAACAACCGGTTCTCTGATCATGTTTTTTGCGTTTCAGGAACTTCAGGCGGTGGAGTAGGAGTGGCAACTTTTTTTTCTTTACTTAGAGATAAGGAATTACATACTGACCCGCTGTATGCAAAATCTGCAAAAGCATTTTTAAAACAGGATTATTTCACTTATACGTTTGCAAGAATGCTTGGCCCTGATTTCTTCAATTATATATTTCATGTAAGCGCTGCGAAAGACAGAGCTGCAGCTTTGGAGATGTCTTTCGAAGAATCTTCACGTAATACGGAAGATAGTGCCTACCAGGTTCCCTTTTATGATATGCTATCACAATTTCCTGCTATGAAAGATGGCAAAATTTATTTGCCCATACTGTTTGTAAACACCACCCGGATGCAGGATGGTAATCCCGGAATAGTAACCAACCTTAAACCCGATTCAGGGATTTATAATGAAAGAATTGATGTGCTGAACCTGCTAAAGGGTAATAAGGATATCAGCCTGACATCTGGTGCAATTCTCGGCGCAAGATTTCCTTATTTAAGCCCTGCGGGAAGAATAGCTAATAGCTATTTTGTAGATGGTGGCTATTTTGATAACTCCGGTGCCGGCGTTATCCAGGAAACCATACGGGGTATTTTGAATATTGAAAAAGAAGATAGTATGGCTAACGGTTCACTGTACCCGCAAATTAAAAAGCTCAGGTTTATGGTGCTGCATATTGTAAATAGTCCCGTTGAGGAAGATTCCAGCAGCATAGTAAAAGTTCCTCCTATTAAAAATGATTTACTGAGCCCTATTCTTACTATAGAAGGAGCTTATGATATGCAAACTACAGTGAATGACTTCAGACTTATTAGTTATATTAGTGATATTGATAAATTCGGAGGCCACGAGGCGAAATATAACAGGATCTCTTTGTATGAAGACTCAGCCGAATGGAGCCACGATCCATTGCGTTTAAGGTTCGATGAAGAGCCATCGTATGCAATGAACTGGTTTATCTCGGATACTTTATTGCGACGAATTGATAATCGCTTAATTCAAAATCCACAATTAAATAATCTTATCGATTCTTTTGAAAAGAGGAGCCCATGAGTCAATAGGCTTAATTAACAGGAATTGCTTTTTTTACAATTCAATTGTTGAATGAGAGCCGCAATTTTATTATTATAGTTAAATAGTTGCTCTCCCTTTTGACCAAGTATCCGAAAGATTAATCCGTTAACAGGAAGCGAAGAAATTCCAAATGTGATGTTATCAACTCCTGATAATAATCGTTTACCTTCTTCAGCAATTTTTTCCATATTCAATTGAATCATCGATAAATAAAAGTGTTGACTGGTGTGTGTATCCTTCTAACTGGCCGATGGCATGAATATTTCTTTTTGCGGGTTCAAGCAAAACATTTTCTCTCACAACGAGTTTTTTATTAAGATAAACATTGGTAATATTTTGAAAACTGGTAAACTTAAATTCCTCGCCGCTTAATTTTCTTCCGCAGGTTATTATCTCGCTCCAGGTGAGATGATGGTTGGTGCTTAAATAAATATTATTGAGAGATGAAAAGCCTGATGCTGCGTGCGGTACATTCGGATGCGGCAAAAAGATCAATGAGCCATTATTTCCAATACGTACATTCATTGACTGGCTTGCTGTATCAGTCATGGTGAAGAGCCGTTGATAACCTTGCGTAGTCAAATGGACCTGCGCATTTTCTTCAACGTTAATTTCAATTTTATAATGATCATTGTTTAAAATTCCGGGAGAAGAGCTGGTGATCATAAGCCGTAACAGTCCGTCAGACTTGTTCTCCGTAATGTTGGCCAGTTTGAAGGGTTGTTTGTAAAAACATTCTTTCAAAAAAGTTCCTTCATTTTTGTAACCTGCTACTATATGTAAATGTTTGTTCAACGACATAGCAGAGGTTCTTCAATTTCTTCAATCAACGCAAATTTTTTTATCCACCCAATTACTCTATCCAATCCTTCACCTTCCATAAGATTTGTGAAAACAAACGGATTACCTTTGCGCATTTTTCTTGCGTCAAGTTCCATTACAGCAAGATCCGCGTGTACATAAGGAGCAAGGTCAATTTTGTTGATTACTAATAAATCACTTCTTGTAATTCCCGGTCCGCCCTTGCGTGGAATCTTATCGCCTTCGGCAACATCAATAACAAATATCGTGACATCAGCAAGATCAGGGCTAAAAGTTGCTGAGAGATTATCGCCGCCACTTTCAATAAAAATTATTTGAACCCCAGGAATGCGTTTTGCCATTTCATCCACTGCTTCTAAATTCATACTGGCATCTTCACGGATCGCTGTGTGTGGACAGCCGCCGGTTTCTACTCCAATAATTCGTTCTGCCGAAAGCAAACTGTTTTTCGTAAGAAACTCTGCATCTTCTTTTGTGTAAATATCATTCGTGATAACAGCAATGCTGTAATCATTATGCATAGTTCTTGTCAATTTTTCTATTAACGCAGTTTTGCCGGAGCCAACGGGACCAGCGATGCCAATTTTTATATAATTTCTTTCTCCCATTTTAAGACATATATAACCGTGAATACAATTCTTCATGCTGCATGCAACGTATATCAAATCCTGCGCAGCAAAAGCCTATCATTTCTTCATCGGGTGATAAACTTTGTTGCACCAGTTCATTGATTAAAGGAAACAAAGACATCAATATTTCCTGTCCATCCTGCTGGCCTAAGGGAATGAGCTTTACTGCATTGGTAACAAAACCCGTTGCCGCGTTATAATAAAATGCAGTGAGCGCTTCCTTTTTGTCAATATTCATTGCGTGCGATAATAAACCAAATACGATACAATAATGACCAAATGCTTGTTCGCCAAGAATATATTCTTTATACTTTTTAAGCAAAATAAATGCGTCATTCTGTTCAAATATTTTTAAAAGACGACTGCCTAATTTATTACTGGCGAGCCTCATTTCTTTCGGCAGTTTAACAGCAGAACAAATATTATCTAATGCTACAATTGCTTTCACGTCGTTGTTGCAGGCTGCGTCGTAAGTAAGTGAAAGCAATGCTGCATCTGTATAGCAAATGTTTTGTGACAGTTGCTCTATTACAAATTCTTTTGCCGATTTTTTATCATTAACTATTCCTTCTTGCACATAAGTCTCCAGCCCCGCCGAATGGGAAAATCCACCAATAGGCAAAGCCGGATCACACAAGTGTAATAAATGCAAGATGTTTGTTGAGTACATTCATGAAATGGTTGTAAGCTGATTAATTTTATTTATACCGGTTACGTCTACCTGTAAATGAGGTAAGATAGTTGTGTGAAATTGCCCGTTCAGTTTTCTTTTTTCAACTTTTACCGTATGGCCTAGTGACTGCAACAAGTTGTATAATGGAACATCGTAAGGAACCAACAATTCATCACCTTCATAAAATAGCGGCAAATGCCTGTTGCCAATTTCATAAGATATAGCCGATGCGTTAATCATATCTCCCGGTTCAATCACTATACATTTGCAAGGGTTTATTTCGACAACAACTATGTTTGTTTCATCCTGCCACAGGATGTCGCCTTCTTTTAAATCAGGATTTTCATTTAAGAATTTTATCGCGATAGTTTTGCCCTGTCTCGTTTGTTTATGCAAAATCCGCTTTCTTGTTTCGTGCCATTCAATGGACAGGATATCAATATTACGATTAAGGCTAGACGCGGAATGTATATTGCCCAGTTTTTCTTTTAAGATGATCATTTTGCAAAAATGTTTAAAACAAAAAATACCGTTGTGCTAAAGAAACTTCACTCAAAGGTTCACAGGTAATGTGTACTCCATCTACTTTTACTTCGTAGGTTTCAGGATTTACATCTATCTGTGGTGTTTTGTTATTATGGATCAGATCTTTTTTTCCGATGTTCCTGCAATTCTTCACAGGTAATATTTCCTTTTGTAATTTATAAGCCAGCACGTTTCCATTGTCTATAGAAATTTGCGATACAAAAGTTAAACAGGTATTATGCAATGCTTTACCGTAGGCGCCAAACATGTGGCGATAAATTACAGGCTGCGGTGTAGGTATAGATGCGTTAGGATCACCCATCCTGCTTGCTATAATCATTCCGCCTTTAATGATCATTTCCGGCTTAGCCCCGAATAGTGATGGTTTCCAGAGAACAAGGTCAGCAAGTTTGCCAACTTCTACGGATCCTACATAGTCGGATATTCCATGGGTAATTGCGGGATTGATGGTATATTTTGTAACATATCTCTTCACCCTGAAATTATCGTTTTGATTTTTTTCATCCTCCGGTAAGAAGCCTCTTTGCTTTTTCATTTTGTCGGCAGTTTGCCAAGTGCGTGTTATTACTTCCGCAACACGTCCCATTGCCTGGCTGTCAGAACTCATCATACTAAAAACACCCATATCATGCAAAATATCTTCCGCAGCGATTGTTTCGGGACGAATACGGCTATCAGCAAAAGCAACGTCTTCCGGAACCGATTTATCCAAATGATGGCAGACCATGAGCATATCCAAATGTTCATCAATTGTATTGACTGTGTAAGGCCTCGTTGGATTGGTTGACGACGGCAGAATGTTTGGATACATAGCTGCCTTTATTATATCCGGGGCATGACCACCGCCTGCACCTTCGGTATGATAGGTATGGATCGTTCTTCCTTTAATAGCATTGATGGTGTCTTCCAAAAATCCTGCTTCATTTAAAGTATCTGTATGAATGGCCACCTGTACATCCAACGCATCCGCAACCTGCAGGGAAGCATCAATAACGGCGGGTGTTGAACCCCAGTCTTCATGTATTTTCAATCCTATTGCCCCGGCTTCAACCTGTTCGACAAGTGGCCCGGTTGTTCCGCAATTTCCTTTACCCAGGAAACCAAGGTTCATCGGAAATGCATCTGCACTTTCCAGCATTTTTTGAATATTCCACGCACCGGGAGTTACTGTTGTAGCATTGGTCCCATCGGCGGGACCTGTGCCGCCACCTAACATAGTAGTAATTCCACTAAACAAAGCATGATCAATTAATTGAGGGCATATAAAATGAATATGTGAATCTATGCCACCGGCAGTAACTATCAGGCCCGCGCCACCATGCACTTCCGTAGAGGCACCAATAATCATATTTGCGTCTACACCATCCGTTATGTCTGGATTGCCCGCTTTACCAATACCAATTATTTTTCCGTCTTTAATGCCGATGTCAGCTTTTACAATTCCCCAATGATCTATTATTAAGGCGCTGGTGATTAAAAAATCGAGTACACCTTCACTTCTTTTTTTTCTCGATGACTGTGCCATGCCGTCACGTATGGTTTTGCCACCGCCGAATTTGTTTTCTTCACCATAAATTGTATGATCCTTTTCCACTTCAATGATAAGATCTGTGTCGCCCAGTCTTACCTTATCACCAACAGTAGGTCCATACATATTCGCATATTTTGTCCTGTTGACATGAAGGCTCATGCTTTTTTATTTTTAAAATTTAAAGAGGATAATTTACTCAGCGCTTTTTCCTTAACTGCTTCATCCGTTATATTTCCATCAACAAGATTATTGATGCTGAATATTTTTTTGTTGCCACCGATTGCTACCAGTTCCACTTCTTTTTCTTCACCCGGCTCAAAGCGAACAGCAGTTCCTGCTGCAATATTTAACCGCATGCCAAATGCTTTCTCCCGGTCAAATTCCAGTTGCCTGTTTATTTCAAAAAAATGAAAGTGCGAACCGATTTGCACGGGCCGGTCGCCAGTGTTAACCACAGCAACAGTAACAGTGTCGCGTCCGACATTGCATTCAATATCTTTTGTTCCAACAAAATATTCTCCTGGTATCATTATTCTTGATTTTTAATTACCAATTACCTTATCGGGTCATGCACGGTAACCAGTTTCGTGCCATCGGGAAAAGTTGCTTCAATCTGTACTTCATGAATCATTTCCGGTATTCCTTCCATCACGTCATCACGGGTTAAAATGGTGGCGCCATATTGCATTAAATCGGCAACAGTTCTTCCGTCACGTGCCGCTTCCTGCAGGCGGCTGCTGATAAGTGCTATAGATTCAGGATAATTTAATTTTAAACCGCGTGCCTTGCGTTTTTCCGCCAGTTCTCCGGCAAGAAATAATAATAATTTTTCGGTTTCTCTTGGTGTTAAATGCATGAATTAAAATTCTGATTTTATTCACACCAGCAATCGCAGGTGTTAAATGTAAGAATATTTAAGAATATAAAAGCAAGGATACATAATTTTGGAATTATATACTTTATAGAAATTATTAACAATGAAAACCGTAATTGTAACCGGTGCCACGGGTAATATGGGCAACGCCGTAATAAAAAAATTTATCTATGAAGGAAATTTTGTTGTTGGTACTGTAATTCCCAACGATAATACCCCGCTTAATTTCCCCGCTGATAAATTTGAAAAAGTAGTTGTTGACCTCGGAGATGAAGAGGCATCGGGAAAATTTGTTGAGGCTGTGATTTCAAAATATAAAAATATCGATGTGGCAATACTAACAGTGGGAGGCTTTGCAATGGGTTCAATTGCTGATACAAAAACAAGCGATGTTCTGAAACAATACAAATTGAATTTTGAAACCGCCTATAATGTTGCCCGACCGCTGTTTGTACAAATGATGAAACAGAACAATGGAAGAATTTTTATAATCGGATCTAAACCCGGCCTCGATGCAAGGAATGGTAAAGGCATGGTTGCCTATGGTTTGGCAAAATCGTTGATTTTCCGTTTGGCCGAATTAATGAACCAGGAAGCGAAAGGCAAAAATGTTGTTACGAGTGTAGTTGTGCCAAGTACTATTGATACACTTCCTAACCGCAAAGCAATGCCTGATGCTAATTTCGATAATTGGGTAAAACCCGAAGCCATCGCCGATGTTATTTACTGGCATTGCGCTGATGAAGCCAGTGTTCTTCGGGAACCGGTTTTGAAAGTTTATAATAAAGCATAAATTTTCTTAAACAACCCAGGATTTAAATAATCGTTTAATTATCATTTTATGCTTGCCGCCCATGCATCCATTTTACTTTCCAATATATCTAATGGCATTACCCCATCTTTCAATAATTCGTCATGAAAATCTGAAAGCTTAAACTTGTTCCCTAATTGCTTTTCATATTTTTCCCTAAGCTCTCTTATTTTTATTGCTCCAATTTTATAACTCAATGCCTGTCCCGGTATTACCATATAGCGCTCTATTTCAGCGGTAGCGCCCTGTTCGCTCATGGCTTCATTGTCCATCATATATTTAATCGCTTCTTCTCTCGTCATTCCCTTCAAATGCATTCCTACATCAACTACAAGCCTGATGCCCCGGAGAATATCATCGCCCAATGCGCCCATATATTGATATGGATCTGTGTATAACCCCAGTTCTTTCCCCAACGATTCGCAATACAATGCCCAACCTTCACCCATGGCGCCATACCATGCAAATCGTCTGAACTTTGGAAGGCTGGTATCTTCCTGTTGCAATGATATCTGGTAGTGATGGCCCGGGATTGCTTCATGCAAAAAAAGTGATTCCATACCTGAAGTTGTGTTGAATTTTGTCGCATCCAAAATAGGTACATAAAAAATTCCGGGCCTGCTTCCATCTGGGGAACCCTGGTTATATTCAGCACTGGCGCTGGCTGCACGAAATGCTTCTGTTTGCCTTATTTCGAAAGGTGTTTTTGGCGTGCGTCCAAACATTTTTTTAAGGTTGGGATCAATGCGTTTTTGAATTTCTCTAAAGGCGTTCAATACGTCTTCAGGCGTTTTGTAAGGCATGAACTTTTTATCGGTTTTCATGTATTCGAAAAATGATTTCAAGTCGCCTTTAAAACCTGTCTCACCTTTTACTCTTTCCATTTCAGCCCGTATTCTTTTTACTTCAGAAAGGCCGGTGTTATAAATTTCATCCGGTGTTTTGTTGGTGGTAGTCCAGTACCTGGTTAAATAGTCGTAAATTTTTTCCCCTTTGGGTAAGGCGCTATATCCCGTCGAAGTTCTGGCAGCGGGCAAGTATTCATTTTTTAAAAACGATCCTAGTTTTTTATATGATGGAATGAGGTAAGTATTAATCGCGTATGCATATTTTTGGAACATCTCTTTTTTTAATGAATCGCTGAATGATACAGGAAACATTTTAACCGGGCCATAGAAAATATTTTTTGATGTATCGGTAACCGTCATCGCTTTCATCTGCGGAATCATTTTTAATACAATTGCTTTTGGTAAAACATAATTTGCTTTGATTCCTTTTTTAAAACCAACAATTGCGGAATCGCTCCATGCGGAAAATTGCTTCATCCTGCTTAGCCAGTTGTTATAATCATTTTCTGTTTTAAACGGCTGAACACCTTCACCGGATCCTAACTGGCCCATCGTGATGGGTAATCCCCAAAATTGTTGGAACGGAATATATAAGCAGGCCATTTCTGAGGGATATAGTATATTTAGATCCAATGCTTCCAATTGCATTTTCATTTCACGATGAAAAATTTTATAACTGATCAAATCATTTTCATCAAGTGTTGATGTATCGTATTTTTCAACTTCATTTAAATACTTAGTATAGAAATTGCGCAGCGCATCTTTATAAGATTCAGTTATATAAATTGGTAACTGATCGTTATACCGGTTATCACCATTTTGTGTTGCCTCTAGCGGATACAACTTCATGCGGTCTTCATAGTAATCATCAAACATTTTATTGAGAGCAGCATTATTCCTATTTGTCGAAGTTGAAGCTGGCTGATTGCAGCCTGTTATACTAAGTAAAACCAGAGCGATAAAAACTAATTTATTCATAGTTGATTTTTGTGGTGGCTAAACTAATAATTAATTAAGAACAAAAATATTTTAGATGATGAATGGCTCAACCCAAAAGACCTATGTAGTTACCATCTGCCAATTAAATATTTGGTACTATTATTTAGCTTTGAATTAAATAATCAACAACCATGGCTTACAACGAAAAACTCGCAGTCAAAGTAAGGACCGCACTTGCACATTTATCGAACGTGGAAGAAAAGAAAATGTTTCGGGGTATTACATTTATGGTAGATGGGAAAATGTGTATTAGTGTTGGTGACAATGAAATAATGTGTCGTATCGATCGTGAATTGCATGAATTATCTGTTAAGAAAAACGGTTGTCGTTCAGTCATTATGAAAGGACGTGAATATAAAGGTTATGTTTACGTGAATGAAGAAGGGATGAAAATAAAAAAGGATTTTGACTATTGGATTGGCCTTGCTCTTGAGTTTAATAAAAAAGCCAAAGCATCGAAGAAAAAAGTAAAAAAATGATGCTCTGCAACAATGCCATCCAAAAACCTGTCATTTTCATGAGCTACAGGAATGGTAAATGTTATGTAGTAGTGTATATTTTGTGCAACGATAAACACGAAAAAATTACTCCTGTAAAAACTATTAAACTTCGTAACCAGTTCATGGTGCTCCATCCTTTCCATGCCTTTTGGAGAGCGTCGATATTTGTAAGTTGAGCTGTCTTGAACATGATATCATTTCTGGGGTAGAAATAGGAAAACGTAAATACATCAGCTAAAATATAAAGTATAAGGGCAGTGAGTAAATACCACCTTGCACCTGGATTTGATTTCCAAAAAACAATGAGAACTACGACTGCTAACACCTGGTTGACGGGAGAAAAAACTCTGAAAAAATTTCCCGGATTTACGGATTGATAATATTGCCTTGTTATCTCAATGGATTGAGGAATGTTACTTCCCCATGATCTTGCATCAATTAAAGAATTGTAAATATTAGTAAGTAATAATCCGCTTGCTATAATTATTGATGTGAATAATAATCCGTTTTTCATTTCTCTTTTTAGGCCAAAGTTGGCTATCAGCAGGAATAGAAAATTGTATTTAACGGACATTTTCATAAAAATGACCGGGTACATTGCTTTTAAGTTTTTTGTATGCTCCGGGAGTAATTGCTGCAAAAGACTTAAAGGTTTTTATGAAGTGAGATTGATCTGCAAATTGACATTGATAGGCAATTTGCGTTAGTGAAAGTTTTGTGTGATGGATAAGGTTAATCGATTGAAGATATTTTTTATAGAGTAGTGTTGTTTCTAAATTCATCCCGGTTAGAGAATGAATTTTCCTGGAAAGATGTCTTGGCGAGTAACATAACAAATTGGATAGCTCTGCTACTGACGGAATTTCATTATGAGAATCATTCAAAAAATGATTAAATAACTGATCGCGATAGCTTATATCGAAGTATTGCCTTTTAACCCAGGTTGAAATAAGAGCAACTCTTTTATAAAATGATTTTTGCTCCGCAAGTCGATGCCATAGTGAATTATAGCTTTTGTCAAGTAATGTAAGGTCAATAGCCTGGTTGGCGAACTCACTTGCCGGAACGCGAAAAATATTTTTAACAGAAGACGGATGAAAACGTACGCCAAAAAAAGTGTGCCTTTCGGGAAGTTGCAATTGAATGGTGCAGGTATTAAAGCCATTAATCAGGCACCTGGCAATTTCATGTTCCTTTTCACCAACTTTTGTCTGGATGCTTTCAGAAAAATTGAAAATGATCTCAAAAACGCCTTTGGGTATAATGATCTCTTTTTTAAATTCTGTATATCGGTCAACCTGCCAAAAAGATCGGATTATTTCCTTTAAATAAATTTCCTTTGGAATGTAGAAATTATTTTCCATGGGGACACCAAATTATTTACTATACATTCAAATTTAGAAGAATGGTTTGTTTCAGTTTTATTAAAAATTAAATTTTATTATCGTCTATGAAATATATAATATTTGCATGATTAAATTTATCATGGCACTGTAAAATATTTCTACCGCAAAAGCTCTGCAATTAAAATTCCAAGGTAAGTGCCGATCGCATTTCCAATTGATCCAGCCAATATACCCGGTAGCTGAAGTTCAGAACGACCGAGACTCACAGCACATACCGGCGCTGTGGTCGCTCCTGCGATATTTGCATTACTTGCAATTGATACAATATCCCAATCCTGTTTTAATATGCCGCCGATAGAAAAAATTATGATGCCATGTATTAATACGAGAATAGCATCCCATAATAATAAAGTGCCTGCAACTTCACCATTTTGAATTAAGGCATGGATATCACAAAATGCACCGATAACCCCGAGAAAGATCATAATCATCAACAAGCCTAAAATTTTGGAACCTTTTAATTTTTGAACGAAAGGGATTTGGGCAAATATTAATGCAAGAGTAGTTAATACAAGTATGGATGGTATTTGAGGTACATACCGGGTTACGATTAAACCTATAAACATACTGCCAAATCCCAGCGCCAGCAGCAAGGCAATATCTGTGACTGTTATCTCTGGTTTTGCATGGCTGATAAAACTGTCAATATCAACATCTGAAATTCCTTTTAATTCGGGAGGAATTATTTTTTTTCTTGGAAAGTGCTTTTGCAAAATTGGCGGGAAAAAGATGGTGATAAATATCCAGGCGGCTGTGATGATATTATCAACAGCATTTACGGCTGCAAAGAGATTCCCGTTTTTATTTACACCATATTGTAAAGCCACGGCGCTAAGATTTGCCCCGCCACCAATATAGGTTCCTGTGAACATTCCTGCAACTGCATAGGCCTGGCTTACATGATGACGTTGCGGAGACACAATCCGGTAACTGATAACAACAGCCGCGACAGATGCGGCCGCACCAACAAGAAACATCAGCATCATGGGAAGTCCCGCCAGTTTCAGATCTTTAATTCTAATATCGATCAATAAAAAGAATATCCCTAACGGCGCCAGGTATTCGAATATCTTGCCGTACAATGGAGGTGCGTTGTCGGATGATGGGATAATCTTTAGATTGGATAATATCGCGGCTCCAATTATGATGATTAATACCGATCCAATATGTTTAAAAAATTTCTTTTGCGCAAGCCATTCGGAGAATACGATCAATAACAAAAAAACGCAAATAAGGTAAGCAGGCTGTTGAATAAATGACATAGTTAGTATAACTAATATTATTCAATGTAAGAATTTTTTGCTGTAAATAAACTTTGGAATTACTACCTGGAGTGAAAAAATATAGAAATGTTACTGGTAGAATTAAATAAAAAACTCCCCGTTACCAGGGAGATTTGGTTAGTAAAATCTATTTTGTGATTTCAGATATATAACGGTTGTGTCACCGATTTATTTTAAGATGCCCTGTTTATTTTGCTGCTCAATAATTGAGATATTATTTCTTATAAATAACTAACTTGCTCCTTCGTTTTTAATTAAACCATATAACATGAAAAAGATTGCTTTTCTCTTCGTTAGTTGTGTTTGTATCATTGCTTTAATAAAATGCAACTCTTCAACTTCAAACAACAACTCAACAACTGATTCAACTACCGCAGGCACGACCGAGACAAGTGATATAACAGCCAATTGGAAGCTCGGCGTTCAAATGTGGACCTTTAAGGAGTTCACTTTTGCAGATGCGCTTGACAAAGTAGATAGTGCAGGCGTAAAATATATTGAAGCATTTTGGGGCCAGCCTCTTGGTGCCGGAATGAAGGATAGTTTTGGAATAAGAATGAGTGATGAAAGCAAAGGCAAACTAAAACAATTGCTTCAGCAAAAAGGTATAAGTATCGTTGCAATGGGAGTTATTGTTCCTAAAACACGTGACGAATGGAAACAGGCTTTTGATCTTGCAAAAGAATTTGGATTGAGCTATGTTACTGCTGAGCCACTCAAAAATCAATGGGATATGGTTGATAGTATGGCGGGTGCTTATGGCATTAAGGTAGCCATTCATGATCATCCGAAACCGAATGTTTATTGGAGTCCGGATTCAGTTCTTGCGGCAACTGTCGGTCACCCAAATATTGGTTCTTGTGCTGATGTCGGCCATTGGGCACGCAATGGCATTAACCCGGTTGACGCCCTGAAAAAACTGGAAGGCCTTGTATTTGGTGTACATCTAAAAGACATTAAAAAATTTGATGATACAAAAGCCGAAGACACTATTGTAGGTAAGGGCGTGATTGATTTCCCTCCAATATTCCAGGAATTGAAGCGCCAGCATTTCAGCGGCATGCTTTCGATAGAACATGAATCTAACTGGTATCATAGTGTGCCGGACATTATAGAAACAGTAAAATTTTATAACGACCAGGTTGCAAAGCTGAAATAGTTTTGAGATACGGTTATCACACATTCTTGTCAATGAAATATAAAGTGAAATATTTTATTGCGATTCTTCTTGTAACAGGGATTACAAACGTATATGCACAGACGAAGAATGGGATTGATGTTTGGCTAACGAATTCTGATAAATCAGCTTTATTCCAACACCAGGACAAGCAATTACCATTTGATGCTCCACGAGGTAACAACGCCGTAATTACTGTGAATGATAAACAAACCTATCAATCAATGGTGGGTTTTGGTTTTGCTTTAACCGGGGGAAGCGCCATTGCAATTATACATATGGATGCTGAAAGCCGCTCCAAATTATTACACCAAATATTTTCAACACGTGACGATGATATAGGAGTAAGCTATCTTCGGTTAAGCATCGGTTCCTCCGATTTAAATGATCATCCATTTTCTTATGATGATGTGCCTGATGGTGAAACCGATGTTAATATGGATAAGTTTGATCTTGGTCCCGATAAAAAGGATGTGATACCGGTTATGAAAGAAATACTGGCGATCAATCCTTCCATAAAAATATTAGGTTCTCCGTGGTCACCGCCTAAATGGATGAAAACAAATGATGATACGAGGGGTGGCAGATTGAAGCCGGAATACTATGCGGCTTATGCAAAGTATTTTGTGAAATACATTCAACAAATGAAAGCTGAGGGTATTACTATTGATGCGATTACAGTACAAAATGAACCATTACATCCGGGAAATAATCCGAGTCTTTTGCTAACCGCTCCTGAAGAAAAAGATTTTGTGAAATATAATTTGGGCCCAGCCTTCAAAGCAGCCGGTATAAGAACAAAAATTCTTATTTACGATCATAATGCGGACCGGCCGGATTATCCCATTACCATCCTCGACGATCCCGAAGCGGCTAAATATATAGATGGCTCTGCCTTTCATTTATATGGCGGAGAAGTAAATGCATTTACAGAAGTACACAACGCACATCCCGACAAGAATATTTATTTCACGGAACAGATGGTGGTTCAGTTTCATGATACTGCAAGAATGATAATAGCTGAACCGGTAAGTCGTGTTATTATCGGTGCTACCCGTAACTGGTGTCGCAATGTGCTCGAATGGAATCTCGCTGCCGGACCTGATTTTAAGCCTTATACTGACAGAGGCGGTTGTTCGATGTGCCAGGGTGCGGTTACGATTAGCGGTAACGATTACACGAGAAATATTGCTTATTATTCGATGGCTCATATTTCAAAGTTTGTGAGGCCAGGCTCTGTGCGCATTTCATCAAATAATATTGAAACATTGCCCAATGTAGCATTTACAACACCCGGCAATAAGAAAGTGTTGATTGTTGCGAATGACAATAATAGTCCGCAAACTTTCACCATAAGTTATAACGGGAAAAATGCTTCGGCAACATTAGAAGGAAAGGCCGTAGCAACATACGTTTGGTAAATGGTTTCATCACTTTGGCCGGGTAAAATATTTACTATGTACAAAAAATTATTTTCGGGGAAAATCTTTCAGTATACTGTTTTATTTTTTTTGCCACTGATAATTTTAAATGAATTGTCGGCTCAGGGTTTTTTAAAAGCTGATGGGAAAAAAATTGTAAATGCAAAAGGACAAAATGTTCTGTTAAGAGGAGAGGGCCTTGGCGGATGGATGTTGCAGGAGGGTTATATGCTGGGAATTCATAAAGATGCACAGCAAAATAAGATCAGGTCGAAGATTGAAGACTTGATGGGACCGAAAGAAACAGAAGAATTCTATGATGCATGGCTACATAATTTCATCCAAAAAACAGATATTGATTCTATGCACATGTGGGGCTTTAATTCCGTTCGATTACCCATGCACTATAACCTTTACACGTTACCGGTAGATAAAGAACCTGTGGCCGGACAGAATACCTGGCTTGATAAAGGGTTTGCATTAACCGATAGTTTATTGAGATGGTGCAAAGCAAACCACATGTATCTTATTTTGGATTTACATGCTGCGCCTGGTGGCCAGGGTAATGATATAAATATTTCTGATCGTGACCCCGATAAACCTTCATTGTGGCAGAGTGAAGCGAATCAACAAAAGACAATAGCACTTTGGAAAAAATTGGCCGAACGTTATAAAAATGAGCAATGGATTGGTGGCTACGATATTTTAAATGAACCTAATTGGGGCTTTACGGATAGTGTAAACGATCGTAACGGAACTAAGGAAAAAAATAATGAACCGATAAGAGGATTATTTCAGCAAATAACAAGTGCTATTCGATCTGTTGACAAAAATCATCTCATAATTATTGAAGGCAATGGGTGGGGAAACAATTACAGTGGGATTTTGCCTACATGGGATAAAAACATGGTGTTGAGTTTTCATAAATACTGGAACTATAATAAACCAGAAAATATTGAACGAATCATCGATGCCCGCAATAAATATAATGTTCCTGTGTGGTTAGGTGAAACCGGTGAAAATTCTAATGTGTGGTATACCGAGGAAATACGTTTGCTTGAAACGAATAATATTGGTTGGTCTATGTGGCCATTAAAGAAAATGGGGGTTAACAATCCATTGGAAATACAATCAAACCTGAATTATAATGCGGTAAAAAATTATTTGAACGGAGATGGGAAAAAACCAAAAGAGAGTGATGTGTACAGCGGATTGCTTGAACTTGCCGTGTATGCAAAAGAAGAAAATAATATTTTTCATAAAGACGTAATTGATGCAATGTTTCGACAGCCATTTTCAGCGGAGGCAATTCCGTTTCACTCTTATAATTTAAAAGACAGTTTGTTGATTAATGCGGTTGACTATGATTTAGGCAGGAATGGAATTGCTTATTATGATTTGGACACAGCTAACTACAGTGATCCGGGCAATAGAAATGTTGGCAACAGGGGTCACGTGTATCGCAACGATGGAGTTGATATTTATAAAGATTCATCAAAATATAATACTTATTACGTTGGGAGCATTGAAGATGGAGAATGGTTGCAATACACGATTAATGTATCCAAAAGCGGGAATTATAATTTTAGTTTTACAATTGCTTCCGTCAATGAAAGCGGAAAACTGTCTATCAGTTCTAATGGAAAATTAATAGCGAAAGAAGTTAATGTTCCAACTACGGGAAACATGGAGACGTGGCAAACTGTTACTGTAAAAAATATTCATTTACCGAAAGGGCAAAACAGAATAAGAATACAAGCGATTAAAGGTGGCTATAATTTAGAAACTATTGAGATCAATTGAATCTGCCAGGATTAAATGCTTTAATATCCATACTTATTGGTTCTTCATTTATGATTTCACTTACTAACTTTCCGGTTGCGGCGCCAAGACTTAATCCTAGCATTGCGTGGCCGGTTGCAATTACCAGGTTTTTATAATTATTTACTTTGCCAATATAGGGCAATCCGTCTGCGGAGCATGGCCTGAATCCAAACCATATTTTATCCCGGGCAGGAAACGGAATATCTGCATCGGGGAAATATTTTTTTACCGATTCGAGTATCCCTTTCACCCTGTTCATTCTTGGAGGCGTGTCAAGAGAAGTAATTTCCATAGTACCTCCAAACCGTATTTTATTTTCCGCCATCGGTGTTAAGGCAACTCTTCCTTCGCTTAATATTATCGGCCTGCTTATTTTGAATGGAAGATTTTCATAAGTAAACGAATAACCTCTTCCGCCAACGACAGGAATGTTAAGGTTTAATTTTGACGCAACCGCGCCACTCCAGGCACCGGTGGCCAATACAACGTACTCACCAAAATATTCTGATGAGTTGGTTTGAACGCCTTTAATATTATTTCCTTCAATAATAAAATCTTTTACTTCTTCATTTGCCCGGAATTGTACGTCGTTCTTTTTAAGAAAAGCAATCATATCCTTCATCAGTTTGTTCGGATACATGTGGGCATCACATTCAAAATAAACAGCGCCTTTTATGTCCATATTCAGGCCTGGTTCCATTTGCTCTACTTCCTGTTTGGTTAAAACTTCTGCATCAAGCCCCAATTTTTTTGAAGCTGCAACCATTTCTTCAGCGTGATGGGCATTTTCATCTGTCCTGAAAAAATCGAGCATTCCTTTTCTTGAGTAATAGAAATCAAATCCCGGAACATCGCATAAATCTTCATAGAGTTTCCTGCTTAATAAATTAATATCACGGAGAGGGATAGCCGAAGCGTCAACATTGGCTTTCGTTGCCGACCTGATAAACTTCATTCCCCAGTTAACGAGGCTTTTGCTTAATCTCGGCTGCACATAGAAAGGACTTTTTGAATCAACCATCCATTTAAAACCCTGCCTGACAATGCCGGGAGATGCTAAAGGAACAAAATGACTGGGGCTTACATAGCCTGCATTGCCGTAAGAGCAGCCATCGAGCATGTTAGTTTTATCAATGATCGTGATTTGGTGCCCCTGTTGGAGCAGGTAGTAGGCGCTGCTCAGGCCGATTATGCCACCACCAATTACAATTATTTTAGCCATCTTTTTTTTGTGAAATTTCAATATTCAAACTTATCAATTCAACAATTGAACAATTTATCATCATATTTACACCACCTGGAACCCTAATGCATAAGGATCATCTTCTTCGTCTATAGTTATAACGTTATGCCCGTATATTTTTGCCCAGCCTTCAATGCCGGGAACAATTGCGGGTTTGCCTCCCACCTCTGTAATGCTTTCAATAGCACCAATAAATTTAGAACCGATAATACTTTCGTGAATAAAAATATCGCCTTGCTTTAATTTTCCTTTCGCAAACCATTGTGCCATTCTTGCTGAAGTGCCGGTACCGCAGGGTGAGCGGTCAATAGCCTTGTCACCATAAAACACGGCATTTCTTGCGGAAGAATTTTTATCCAAAGTTTTTCCGGTCCATAAAATATGCGAACATCCATTAATCGTTGCATTCTCAGGATGAATAAACGTATGTTCTTCGTTTATCTTCCTTCTTAATATTCTGCTCCAGCTTATTAATTGATCAGCAGAATAATTTTCAAGACCTTTAAAATTTTCCTGCACGTCTACAATGGCATAAAAATTTCCGCCGTAAGAAACATCAACCTTAAGTTTGCCCAAGTCAGGGCAATCAACTGCAATATTTTCTGCCTCCAGAAATGATGGTACGTTAGTAAGTTTTACCGATGCTACTTTATCACCTTTCATTTTGTATTCAATCATCACTAAGCCGGCAGGAGCTTCCATGCGAACAATGCCCGGAACTTTTGGAACCAGCAAGCCTTCTTCTATTGCAATAGTGATTGTGCCAATAGTTCCATGACCGCACATCGGCAGGCATCCGCTTGTTTCAATAAATAAAACTGCCACGTCATTTGCCGGATCGTGAGGCGGGTATAAAATGCTTCCGCTCATCATATCATGACCTCTTGGTTCAAACATTAATCCCTTTCTTATCCAGTCAAACTCTTTTAAAAAATGTTGCCTTTTTTCACTCATGTTACTTCCATGCAATGCAGGCCCACCTTCTGCTATCAACCGTACGGGGTTACCGCAGGTATGTGCATCTATGCAATGAAAAGTATATTTCATTAGTTTTTTATGATGATATAATTATGGAAGGCTGATGTTTTTATTCAACATTGCCGTTAGTAAACTGGTTATTAACAAGTCTCCAGATTTTTTTTGGATTTGTATTTTTTAATTCGGAAGGTAAAAGATATTCGGGACAATTTTGGAAACAAACAGGCCGCACCCAGCGCTTTACACCATTAATACCAACTGCCGTAAAGCGGCTGTCTGTTGTTGCAGGAAATGGACCGCCATGAACCATGCTGGGACAAACTTCCACGCCGGTTGGAGGATTATTAAAATTTATTCTACCTGCAATAGTCGGAGCAATTGCTATTAGTTCTTTATTATCATTAAAATCTTTGTCAGTTCCCATTAAAGAAGTAGATAGCTGCCCGGCTACAGATTGCCACACTTCTTTCAGTTCGTTAATATCTCTGCATTTTACCATTAATGAATAAGGGCCAAACACCTCTTCATGTAATGTGGGATTGCTTAAGAATGTTTCACCACTAACTGCAGCTATTGCAGGAAGCGTTTTTATTCCATTAGATTGATACGTTGATTTCTTTATTAACGTCACACCTTTTTGTGAAAGCGCTTTCTCCTGCTTTTCTATATAGGCCTTTTGAATTCCTTCATGTAACATTTTTGAAGGAACAAATTTTGAAACCTCTTCACTTAAATTTTCTAAGAAATTATTTAAAGCTTTGCTTTCAACCGCTATCATTAAACCCGGATTGGTACAAAATTGTCCCATGCCGAGCGTTATAGAACCGGTATACATTTTCACTAATGCGTCAGCATTTTTTTCTAAAGCATCCCCGAAAAAAATTACCGGGTTAATGCTTCCCATTTCAGAAAAAACAGGAATAGGATTTTTCCTTTCAGCTGCATAATCGTACAACGCTTTCCCGCCGCTGAAAGAACCCGTAAAGCCAACGGCAGCGGTGACCGGGTGCTGTACCAATGTTTTTCCCGTTGAAAATCCTTCATCCTGCACGTGCTGAAAAACATTATCGGGCATATTGCATTTTTCAATCGCTGTCTTAATCGCTTCGTATACCATCGTTGAAGTTTTGGCGTGAGCAGGGTGGGCTTTCACAACAACGCTGCAACCGGCGGCTAATGCTGAAGCAGTATCACCACCTGCAGTAGAATAAGCAAAAGGAAAATTGCTGGCTCCAAAAACTATTACAGGCCCAAGAGGGATAAACATTTTTCTTAGATCCGGTTTTGGTACCGGTGAACGATCGGGTATAGCGGTATCTATGGAAGCTTCTACCCAGCTTCCTTCTTTTACCATTGCAGCAAACATTCGCAATTGCATTGTAGTTCTTGCCCGTTCTCCTGTTAGTCTTCCTGCGGGTAAATTGGTTTCTTCACTTGCCTGGTTTATTAAAGAATCGCCTAAGGCTTCAATTTCTTCAGCTACAGTTTCTAAAAAGGTTGCTTTTCGTTCAGGCGAAATCTTTTTATAAATATCAAATGCCTGTAATGCATCGAGCATTATTTCATCGATGGATGATGAAATAATTCCGGTTTTTTTCGTAGCTAACATCTTTCAAAATTTTACAATGATATACTTTTTGCAGACGGGCGCAATACTTGCTCCGATGGCAGGTATTTATCAAGATTTGGCCTCGTTGCAATACCATCATTTATGATTTTTAATATTCTCTCTCTTTCTTCCCCCGCCAAAGCAAGACGTGGTTCTCTTACGTTTTCTGATCCAATACCCACCTGTGCTTCGGCCAGTTTAATATACTGTACCAATTTGGGATGAATATCTAGTTCAAGCAGTGGCATAAACCAACGGTATATGTAAGTGGCTTCCTTTATCCGCCCTGCTTTTACAAGGTTGTAAACCGCCATAGTTTCTGCGGGGAAAGCACATACCAATCCTGCAACCCATCCATGAGCGCCCATCAGCATTTCTTCCATGGCCAAAGTATCCACGCCGCATAAAATTTTATACCTGCCACCAAATCGTGTAAGCGTTCTCGTTACATTAGTCACATCACGTGTTGATTCTTTTATAGCCTGTATATTTTTACATTCCACCAGTTCGGCAAACATTTCAAGTGTTACTTCTATTTTGTAATCAGCCGGGTTGTTGTAAATCATTATGGGTAAATCGGTTGAGTTTGCAATTGCTTTAAAATAAGCGACTGTTTCCCGGTGATCGCTTTTATAACGCATGGGGGGTAAAAGCATCAATCCTTCGCAACCCCATTTTGCAGCAAGTTCAACTTGCCTGATTGCTTCCCGGGTTGCACCTTCAGCAATATTCAAGATCACAGGAATTTTGCCGTCTATAGTTTCAATAGCAAATTGAACCAATTCGGATTTTTCTTCTGTTGTTAATACACTTGCTTCGCCCAATGTTCCGCCCAGAATAATACCATGGACGCCTGCTTGCAACTGTGCATCAAGGTTTTTCTTAAACATGGGAAGATCTAACTGATCATCGCTGCTAAATTGTGTCGTGAGAGCAGGAAAAACTCCATTCCAGTTTATTGACATAAAATAAATTTTAGTAAAGGTATTTTTTTTAAATAGAAAAAGCTACAAATACGCTTATAACACACTGCATTGATTAAACAAGCGACCTTTATGCAACTTAACTTTAATTGGAGGAGATATAAGCGTTAAACAAAAGACAGGCCAGCTTACCTGTCTTTTGTCATTTTATCGAAAGGAATGATTTAATTAATTACAACTTTTTCGGTATGTGTTTCCCTGCCATCAAATATGGTTGCAAAATAAATACCACTCGCCAAAAGCGGCGAACTTACCATTTGTGAATTAATATTTAGCAGTGATTGTTTAATTATAGTTTGGCCTGCAGTATTTCTTACAATTATAGTTGCTTCACTAAAATCAATATTATCATTTTTAATAACGCCAAAATATTTTTTGCCGGGATAAGAAATTATTTTGAAATGGTTGCCTGTAATGCTTAAATCCACAGAAATGATATTGCTTAAAGTGAATTTCCCGTCGACATCCATTTCCTTTAGGCGATAATAATTTTTACCAGCAACAGGTGAGTGATCAATAAATGAATAAGAAGTTTTTGATTGTGAATTTCCTTTTGCCGTTATGCTACCAATAGGCGAAAAGTTAGTTCCATCCGTGCTTTTTTGAATTTCAAAAGATTGGCTATTTATTTCCTGTTGAGTTTCCCAATCTATTTCAGCATTGTTGTTATTGAGCTTGGTGACTTTAAGATAATTTATATTAACAGGTAAGGCACCTGAGATTGCAACGCTTGATTCAGGATTATCGCCGAGAAGATATAATGCATTGTTACCAGTGACCGAATTTTTATTGTACTCGACAACCCGAAAAAAATAGGTTTTACCACTTGTGAGTCCTGTTACTGTTACACTGCTACCCGTCCCGTTATAAACAACATAATTATTCGCACCTACCGCACTGCCTGACCCGAAAACAGCATTACCGGAATAATCGGCGCCATCCGACGGAAAAGCATCTATTTCAGCATCCGGGCTTGCAAGCAATAGCCTGTTGTCCCCATTTCCATTGGTCCAGTTAATTGTTACAGAATTGGAAGTGACATTACTAAACATAATACCACTCGCATTTGCTGTTGGAGATTCCATAAGGTCCCATGTAGGCCACGTTGTGGTAGCAGCAATACAATTCCACCCGAGGTTATCGAGGTCGGTCCAAAAATTAGCATTAGTAATGTTGCGTTTATTACAAATAATTATCCATGTAAAACCATTGCTCGCTCTCACCTGCTCACTAGCTGTTCCATCTAGTGCACCGGTATGCCACCAGTTATCATATGGATTCACAGACCATCCTTTTGCATAATATTGATTGTTTGCTGAAGGTGCTGTCATAACTGCAATAGTAGCGGGTGTTAAAATATCCGGTTTGGTAGAAAAGCCATCAACCGCAACTAATAATTTGAGCATGTCCCTGCTGCTGGCAATCCATCCGCCATGGGCATCCATCGCCTCCACGCTGAATCCGCCATATTCCCAGGGAACATAAGTACCATCGCCATAGCAGGATAACGTCGTGTAGCCGTTACCGACATATTCACCTTCCCGTTCCTGCTTATCAGCAAGGAGATTTTTCCCTAAACGCATATCAAAAATTCCAAGTGGTGCAAGTATGCTGTCTCTTACATAATCACCATAAGACATGCCGGTTATCTTTTCAATAATATCTCCTAATACAAGGTAGCCAATATTGGAATAGTTGTATGCAGTACCGGGATCAAAATCCAATCCTTTCTCCAATAAAAATTTTACCAGGTCATCTTTGTGTACGGGGTTTGTTGTTCCCTCGAGCATGGTTACACGAAGAGGGAAAGAAATCGGATCACAACCGGAAAGGAAATATGGATAAGGCAAAGTGGGATTTGGATTACAATCCAGGTCCCTATTCCATCCGGCCTCATGTTCAAGCAAGTTCTGAACTGTTATATTATAAATACGATTGTCAGTGATATTGGCCGTGGAAAACACAGGATGGTTTTCTAAAATACCACCAGTTCCAAATACCTTATCTGCCATAGCCACTCTTCCCTGTTGCATTAACTTCATTACGGTAATGGATGTTATTTGTTTTGATAAGCTTGCAATTCTGAATAAATTATAAGGTTGTGTGGGTACAGTTTGACTAACATCCGAGTAACCAAATGCCCTCATGTAAACAATTTTGCCATCTTTTGCAATTGCAACTGTGGCACCGGGTATGCCATAGGCTGCCAGGAAATTGCTTATCAGGTTATCGGATTGTGTCATTTCAGGAACAGGAATTCCGGTTTGCGCATTGGTACAACTAATAACCAGCAAAAACGCAATTGGCAGTAAAATAAATTTCATGATCGATAATTTTATTTTTGATTTTGGAAAATAAAATGAAGGTAACGGGAATGGATTCCGGGAGAATATTGAAAAAGACGAGAATAAATTTAGAAAATACCAGCATTTTCTCCAACGCACTACTACAAATTAAGTATCGGAAAACGCCCTGTATCAAAAACGTTTTACATATTAATGACTGTTTCGTTTGTTGAAGGAAATTTTTTTGTATGATTACAAAAAACTTCTGAAATAAAATAAAAGCCAGGCGTTAGCCCGGCTTTATTTTAAAATAGTTTAAACGGCGATCACCATCCCCACTGATTCATAATAAATTCAAAAATAAAATCCCAGTTGTCAATAGATTGCTCAGTGCTTTGGCCGGAGCCATGCCCGCTATTATAATCCATATGTAATATAACCGGATTGATTTGTCCCGGGTTATTTTGTAAAGCAGCCACAAATTTTTTTGCGTTCATCGGATCAACACGGCTGTCATTGGCGCCTGCGGTTACCAGCATTGCAGGAAGATTAACTCCCATCCGGATATTTTGATAAGGTGAATAACGAAGTAACCAGCGAAAATCTGCATCGTTATCTGAAGTGCCATACTCCGGTATCCAGTAGCGTGCAATTAAAAACTTTTGGTAGCGTAGCATATCCAATAACGGAACGGCACACACGATTGCTTTGTATAAATCCGGTCGCTGTGTCGCAACTGCTCCCATTAATAAACCTCCGTTACTGCCGCCGATGGCAACTAACTTGGAAGGGCTTGTATATTTTTCTTTAATAAGCCATTCAGCACAACTATTAAAATCATCGAAGCAATTTTGTTTATTAGCGAGCATTCCCTGCCGGTGCCATCTTTCGCCATATTCGTCGCCACCTCTTATTCCCGCCTCTACTACCATACCTCCGCGGTTGAGGAAGGGAGCATAGAAGCCATAATAGTGTGGTTCAATTCCAATATTGAAACCGCCGTATGCAGTAAGCAAAACGGCATTAGAGCTGTCAAGTTTCATATCTTTCCTGTGAATTACAAAAGCAGGAACCTTAGAACTGTCTTTAGAAATATAAAATTTTATTTCACCTGTTATATTACTCATATCTATGGGAAGCTGCCTTTCATAATACAAACGCCATTTAAAATTGGAAGGTGAGGCAACAAAAATTTTAGGCATGGAAGTAAAGGTGTTCAAGGTCAGGTACACGGAATCTTCTTCGCGGTCGTAACTTATACCCCCGACATTTCCAACTTCGGGTAAGTCAATTTGTTTTATTTTGTTTCCATCAAGATCGTATAAAAACAAGCGGCTTTGGATATCCTTTTTATCCTGTATGATGATATTATGTTTAGTAACTACATAACTCTGCATTACGGTTTCACTTTCGGGGATGAGTACTTTCCAGTTTTTATAGCCGGGATTATTTTTTTCGGCTACCATTAACCGGTAGTTTGGCGCATTATCATTCGTGAATATGTACAATTTATCTCCAATAGCTTCGGGGTATGCGGCGGATTTTTTGCTTTCATAAATTAATGTTCCTTTATCATTGGAACCGGTTTTTCGCATATAACATTTATTGGAATAAAAATCTCCTTCACCATAAAAACTTACATCGCTATAACGGTTATCATAAACGAAATAGCTGTTCTTGGCGTCTTCAGTTGTTCCCATGAATTCAGCAGTGTTAGCCGGAGAACCTACTTTCCATTCATATGTTTTTAGAGGAAGTTGCTTGTTTACGTCTTCCTGGCTTCGTATTGTGAAATAAGCATGTTGTTGATCTTTGGTCCAGGCGTAGCCAAAAGTGTTTTCAAGCGGGGGATATAAAATTTTTCCTGTTCTTGTATCTATTATATAAGTTGTTGAAATTTCTGCGCCACTTTTTTGAACGCTGATAGCTGCCCTTTCACCATCATAAGTATAGCTAACACCTGAAGTTGAGGTTTTACCGGAAGTATCTAATTTAACGGGATCCCATATCAATGTTTTTTTGCCTTCCAGGATAGTGTATAATTTATATTGTTTATCGCCTTTTCTTTTTACGTTTTGGAAAACACGCTTACCATGTTTGCCTAAAGGTCCTTCATAATCTATATCAATGTAGGCGGCAATTTCTTTTCGAACCCCGGGATGTGATTTTTGAGTCTCCTTTAAATATTCAACTCCATAATCGTGTTGGGCTTTTGTCCACTCAATAACTTTAGGATCTTCTTTATCCTCTAGCCAGCGGTAATAGTCGGTAAGTGTCACCCCATGCAAGGTGTCCGTTACCGGAATAGAGGGAGTTTTAGGAGGAAAAAATTTAACCTGTGCAGATGCTGTTGTGATTGTCACCTGGACAGCAATTACCAAAAATAAATTTCTCATAACGTAGTCGTTGATTGCGCACCAAGTTAATTATTTTTTCAGTATGGATTTGCCGCTTTGTTACGCCGGTAGAAATTAAAAAAGGCTTATCGTTTCATTTCGCAACGATAAGCCTTATATGTAAATAGTTTCCTGCAGTGCAATTGGTGACCTAGGAAAGTAATTGAAGATGCATGAAAGAATATGGATCTATTGAAAATTCTTTTTCCATTTCCTCCGGTATATCACCCAGTTCGAGCTCAATAAAAGATTTGCCATGTTTTATCTGCCACAGAAATAGTTTTCTGCTTTCTTCAGAATGTAAATATACTTCCGGAAGCATTTCAGGTAATAATCCATTCCAGCATGCGTCTTCAAGCTGTTCCTTTTCTGTAAGGTTATTTTTATTGCCGGAAACTTTTTCACTCCATTCTCTTTTGGAAAAAGTCGTGCCGGTTAATAGCAAAATTTCCTGTTGTGTCGAATTTGTTTTCATGTCATTTAAATTAAATTGTTCCATTAAACTCATATCAATTAGACGTTAAACAAATTATTAAGCAAACATTCATGGATAAAAATTTGTGTTAAATACTATTGTTATTTAAAACTGTTTTTATGCCAAATTATTTTGTAGAAAAAGCACTATTTTGTTTTAGAATTATAATAACCCTAAAGTCAATTGATTATGAAAGCGCAAAAAAGTGATTCTCATAAATTAAGGGAGTTAATTAAAAACCTTATTTACCTGGTTGAGGAAGGAAATGCACACATTCCCCTTGATGATGCGTTGAAAAATATGCCCTTCTCTTTATTAGGAGAAAAGCCAGGAAACCTGCCCTATAGTATATGGCAAATTGTTGAACACATTCGTATAGCACAATGGGATATTCTTGAATTTTCAAGAAATGAAAAACATATTTCTCCAAAGTGGCCTGATGGATATTGGCCAAAGGAAGTAGCTCCCGAATCAGAAAAAGCGTGGCAGAAATGTTTACAACAAATACGTTCTGATCGTGAATCATTTGTTGAATTGATAGAAAATACCGGTGACGATTTATATAAACCTTTTGAGTATGGTAAGGGCCAAAGTCTTCTAAAAGAAGCATTGGTGCTCGCTGATCATAATAGCTATCATACCGGGGAGATAATTGTTATCAGAAGATTATTAAATGTGTGGGGAAATAAATAGGCGAAACTTATTGTCATCAATAACAATATCTAACGGTGTAACATACACGCATTCTCGGGGGATATTTTGTTTTAGCACCGGGGTAGAGTTAATCTTTTCGGTTTTTGATTATACTACCTTTGGAAACCAGACAGTCAATTTTTATATGATAAAACCAGGTGAATATAATGTGCTGAAGGTAATTAAAGAAAAGTCCATAGGTGTATTTCTTGATGATGGAGATAAGGGCATTTTGTTACCGAAACGTTTCATGCCGGCAGGGACAAAAATCGGGGATGAGTTGAAAGTCTTTTTATATCATGATGGAGAAGATAGAATTATTGCAACAACCCAGCAGCCCTTTGGTACATTGGGCGATATTGTAAAATTAAAAGCGGTAAATACCACGCCGCAGGGTGCTTTTCTTGATTGGGGTTTGATGAAAGATTTATTTATGCCACGAAGCAAACAAGTAAGTTTTGTGCGCACAAACGGAGAGTACCTTGTAAAAATAATGCTTGATCAGCAAACCGGAAGATTGTATGCAAACGAAAAACTGGAGCCATTTCTTTCCAATAAGGAGATTACGGTAAAAGAACTGGAATTGGTGGATCTAATGGTATATCGTAAGAGCGATTTGGGTTATGTTGTAATTATTAATAACCGGCATACAGGGTTACTATATTTTAACGAAGTATACCGACCCGTTGCGATTGGCAACCGTTTTGAGGGATTTATAAAAAAAATATATCCTGAAAATGAAGAAGGCGATTTTATGATTGATGTTGCTGTGGGTAAGCCCGGCTACGATCGGGTAGAAGATGAAAGTGCCAAAGTGTTACGCTTATTGCAGGAAAGCGGAGGCTATCTTCCTTACCATGATAAATCTTTGCCGGAAGATATTTATTCGTTCTTCAGCATGAGCAAAAAAACTTTTAAAATGACTATTGGAAAATTATACAAAGAAAGGAAAATTGAATTTACACAAACAGGTATAAAACTAGTTGAATAAATTTTTAAGAAGAATCGTGTTGTAAGCAAAACCCGGTTGCACACCGGGTTTTGCTTTAATATTTTCTACCTGGTAGCTGTTCCATTCGGGAAAGAAAGATTTGCTGAAAGGTCATATGTTGTATGATCCATTGCAGAAGCCGGAATATCCCCAACCAGTGGTTTCAGACTTCCAAATGGTTCAGGACTATTGTCTGGTGAAGGTTCAATGGTGACAACAGCTTTACCTCCTGAGAGATCAAGGGGAAACGTCATTCCTGAGGGAGCATTTAAAAGAAAATCTTCACCAGGAAATGGCGGACCTGCCATTCCTGCGCTAAATGGAGCCGATTCATCTGGCATGGCCGGATCACTAAATTTACCCGTGGTAAGAGGAACCCCTCCTGTAACGGCCCAACCTTCGTATTTCCATCCTGCAGGCAATGCAGGTAAGGTTAATCCTGCTGCAGGGCTGCCGCCTGACAGGTCGATAAACCAAAGACCACTGTTTTCATCAGTACTAACATCATCAGTTGGAGTAGCCAATACATATTTTCCTGCAGCGGCACTAAAATCATCGCCTAATGCCTTACTATCTGCGATAGAAATGTTTGCGGTAGATCCGGAAAATGAACCGGCAAGAATATGGGTTGAAGAAGGAGCGGGGTCACTATCCGGAGAAGGTTCTATGGTCAGCACAAAATCAGTGGCATTAGCAAGATTGGTTCTGTCAACAGTAAAAGATGATGCCGATAAATTGCCCGATGCGTCCACACTAAACGTTCCTGTAGAAATCGGGTTGCCATTTACAATTATCCATCCTTCATACTTAAATCCTGAACCAAGATCGGTAAGACCTGTTATATTCAGATTGAGCATCTTAGTAGAAGGTAAATGATTCTTTTTGCAGGAAACAAAAAGAAATAATAATAAAACAAAAGGAATTAATTTTTTCATGTTATATTGTTTTAGATTAATAAATTAAGACTTCTCAATCGCTTCTATTTTCTTCCTAAGTGACAGTATCCGGCCCTATCCGATTTTTGCAACGAATTGATGGGTTTATATTTTTCCTGTTAGCCAAATGCCCATAAAATATATACGGATACCGGAGTAAATGGTTGCATGTATTTCAATTTTGTTTTAATGCTTTAGGAAGTGTATGATCGTCATTTCCCGGCTAACGTTCAATACAATTAGTTGCGTGTTATTTTGTCTTCATAGTGGACCTGCAAAAGATAAAGGCAGTTTACATCCAAATGGTGTGGATCAAAAACACAATAATTTTCTTTTGAATTTTTCGTAATCCAATAGCCTTTTGTAAATTTATTTATGAATACAATTCGTTTGGCAAGGCCTGAAGATGCTGCTTTGGTTCTCGCTATTTATACACCTTATATTGTCAATTCTGCTTTTACTTTTGAGACAGAGGTTCCGTCAACAGAAAATTTTGCACATAGAATAATTGCCTACCAGGAAAACTGGCCCTGGTTAGTTTGCGAAACAAATGGAATTATTTCGGGCTACGCCTATGCTACCAAACATCGTGAAAGAGCCGCCTACCAATGGTGCGTTGAAAGTTCAGTTTATATTAATAATGATTACCACCACAGAGGCATTGGCAAAGCATTATATACAACCTTGTTTAAAATATTACAATTCCAGGGCTGCCGTAATGTGTATGCGGGTATAACTCTACCTAACGAAAAAAGTGTTGCGTTCCACAAAAGTTTTGGCTTTAAGTGGCTGGCTGATTATAAAAACATTGGTTATAAACTTGATAAATGGAATACCGTTAGTTGGTGGGAGTTGCAGTTGAATGATCATTCCGATGATCCTGCAGCACCTATAAAATTTCCTGACGTGGATATTGCTTTCCTCAATACAATTTTAGGATAACGGTGTGTTTTAAACTTGTTGAAGTTAATTATTATGATTAATTTCCATGATTGGATTTCATTAATATTTTCCCTTTTCGTTTCCCTTACGATTTGCTGCTAGCTTAATTTTTTTGTGTTATTAATCCCGCACTATTTAGCTTCCCGTGAAATTATTTCATTGAGAAGATACGGTTGCAAACTTGTGCTGGCATCTATACTATTATTTAACCTTCATCACTAAAACTTTAAAAAATGAAAAAGAGAATTTATTTCAAAAGATTACCAATTATGTTTTTTATTATGGCCATCATGCTGGGTTCATTCAATTCCATTAAGGCGCAGGATATCACTACTTATCAATACCGGCATGTGGCTCCCGACAAAGTAGCTGAATTTATAAAAAGGGAAACTACCTACTGGAGCAAAGTAGCACGGAAAGCGATCGATGACGGAAAAATGAGTTTTTGGGCGCTTTTGGAAAAAGTAGGTGGTACAGATATGGGAACTGCATCAAACTATATGTTTGTAAATTCTTTTCCTGATATCAATGCAGATCTTAGTAAGGTTTTTGATCCCACAAAACTATTCCCCGGAATACCCATTTCCAAAATAGAAACTAACTCAATCAGCACAACAACCGGCGAAGTATTTATAATGAATAATGCATGGGTGCAGGCCGCAAATGCTGTACCTGACAAAGATTTTAATTATGTACTGTTTAACTACCATAACTCATCAGACCCTGGTCAATTTAACGCGATAGAAAAAAACAACTGGGGACCATTTATTAAGACTACGATGGATAATAACCAGGTAGATCAGAAAGCATGGGGCAATTCCATTGTATTGTCGCCTACCGGAGGCAACATGAAATTTAATTGTTTATCGGTTGACCTTTATTCAAATTTAAAATCGGCGCTAAATCCAACATGGAGTTCCAATGTTACATTTCCTACTACGGCGCTTGATTCACTTCAAAAAATATCCCTGGATCCGCCCGCAAGGATTTTATATAGGATTGTAAAAGTGGAAGCCAAAAAATAAGGTCGTATAAAATAAAAAACCTGGTTATGGAATAACCAGGTTTTTTCTACATGCTTACTTTAAAATGTAGCATCATAATACTGCAATTGTTTTTATTTGAATGTT
This sequence comes from uncultured Chitinophagaceae bacterium, assembly GCA_963819925.1. Classification (GTDB taxonomy): domain Bacteria; phylum Bacteroidota; class Bacteroidia; order Chitinophagales; family Chitinophagaceae; genus Ginsengibacter. The sequence goes on from CAWFYG010000005.1 coordinate 436,934, forward strand.
TACGATAAGCCAGCAATAATATTATTAGAACTCTTTAATTTTTGAGAGTTGGAATTGATTGTGTATGATATCACTTCCCTCTTTTTATTTTTTTTGTTATAAAAAACATAAGATATGGCTAATACTGCAAAAGCAATTAGCGGTACAATAACGAGAGATCCAAAGCCATCCACAACCCAGTGAGAAATAGCTGCACAGAGAAAATCAATTCCAAAACCTGCATAAGCCCATTCTTTGTACCTGCCCTTTATAAAAGGTAAAATCAATGCCAAAGCTCCAACTACTTTAAAAAATGTAAGCATTACTCTAAAATAATCGGGATACTGTAAATGACTGATACCTTGTCTTGCCAATTCAGTATTGGATGTTAATGCAGGAATGAGACCATCAAATAAAACAATAAGGATGGTTGTTGTCCAGTAAATAATTTTTGTAGTTTTCATTGCTAATTTTTTTAATGGTTTATAACTTACTTTACTGGTGTAAAATTATATCGCTCATCCTTTTTCAATGATGTGCAAAAGCGACATTGTAAGGGATAAAAGCGACAAGGATTTTATCAGGCAATATTTTAAATGTTGTTTACTTATGTGTTGAATAAATTTCTCATGTTACGATATATTGAAAGAACGTACTAAGAAAATCGCTATTTTTTTTTTGGCAATCGTGTTTTGAATAATTGTCGCTACGGCATAGAAAAATTCACAAATAAATAATCCGATAACACTGCCATAATAATGGGCTGGCATGTAAATTGTGATACCAGTATTGTTTCAATTAAAATCAACATATACAGGAGAGGATACAATTCTTTCCCGCAAATTTTTAAGGGTCTTAAAACAAGTGTATAAATCCCAAACGTAACGTTTGGGATTTTTGCATGTCCGTATCGTGGTCAGTAAAACAAACCTTTATGCATCAAATAGAACTGAAAGCTAATCCCTCTCCTTTACAAAAATCAAGCGGCTTAATAAAAAATTATTGGATGTGGCACTGGTCTTAAACTGAACGGTGATGGATTGGTTAAACTCATCAATGATGATGTCTCCTGTATATAACATTGGCATACGTTCTTCCTGGCCTTGTTTGCCTGTATTAATCCATTCAGAAATTTTTGATTGACCTTGCCATAAAGAAAATTCACATCCTTTTGCATCCCCGGTAATATCAACATATAATTTATACCTGCCATCCGGAATTTCATCAAGGTTAATTTTTAATCTTGATTCGTCTGTCGCAGTAAAAGTAAAACTCTCTCCCCCGGTATTATACATCCATGATGCTTTACACGCAATGTTATCCCAAACAGAAAAATTCATCAACTGCGGATACATGATCATTGTGTCAGGAATATACACTGAACTTAATTCATTGGAAGGCTTAAGAAAATATTGCGGCGGAATATCACAATAATAAAATGCCAGAGAAGTATAATCAACAGGTATATTATTATCTACAGGACCATGTTCAATGCTTTCATAAATATTTTTTTCAAATGAAATTTTGTCTCCCATATAAAAACGATATCCGCCGGTTCTGCAAAATGGAAGGGAATAATCAAGTGAACCATGTAGTGGCAGGCTCATTTTTTTACTCCACCTGTCAGGAAATGCATACCATCCTCCGTTAAAATAATCTTCAGATCCGGTCCCGTGTATGCGAAACGTATTATCAGTTGCAGTAGAATCATCGCCTTCAAAAAAGTAAGTCATGCCGGGCTGCATTCCCTGCGCCAACAATAGGGAACCTATATAGTGGCCTTTACCTTTTATGTTTAGAAAAATATGTGCTGGTGCGTTTGCCAATAATTTGTTACTATTCCAGGATGTATAGAATTTTCCTTCTTTCTTAATATCTCTTTTTTCATTTGAATAAATTACAGTTGCATTTATTTGTAATGGTTTATTAACCGACGAAAGATTTTTTCTGTAAATCAGTTCTATTCTTGCACTTTTATCAAATGGCATCGGAAGCCAGCAATAATTTTTGTCGTCCCTTGTTCCGAGCAATAAACTTCGCATGGAAACCTTACCGAATGCATATCCAAAAAAATCCGCCGCGGGGCAATATGCAGCAGGGGTTGGCTCGCCGTCCCACGTAATTCTAATATCGACCTGTTTTTGCAAATTCTCAAAAATGACTGGGTTATCAAACATTATTTTTATTATTCTGCCACCTTCCTGGGTGCTGAATATTGTTTTGGTTTCGCCGGGCAGCAACATTATAGTTTTGGAATCAGTTATAAATTTTTTTTCATTCGAATAAAAATCTTTAACTGTATGCTCTTTTTCACGCCATAAATCCACGATTTTTTTCAATGATGTTTTCTCTTCTTCATTTAGGTTGGTTGAAAATTTTTCAACTGTAGTTCCCTGTGGATAAAGCCTGTATTGTATTTGATGAAACTGAGTTTGTTTCGCCCTGCAAATAATTTTGCAATGAGTTTGAAAAGGGATTGGCAAATAACAGTAAAAGCCGCCCAATTCGTTACCACATAGTGGGTGTATAAATGGAAAGATCTTGTCGGAAAAGAGGTCAATGTATTTTATAGAGAAAGAGGGACTTAATGAATCATCGATATAAAAATCAAGTGTATCATCCGTTGGAGTTGGTGTCCAAATACGGTTAATTACACCGGGACCGTTTATATCAAAAATAACCAGGTTACTGTCTTTATCCTTTCTTATAAAAGAATAAGTACCGTTAAATCCGTCGTTATTGCCTCCTGTGGTATCATAGGTTGAAGTTTGTGCAACAATTGTATTGTTAAGATATTGAGGCAGAAGCGAAATATCGTAATACGAACGCAATTGTTGTTCTAAAGAAACAACCCGCTGTTTACTGCTGATCTCGAAATTTTTTTGTGAATGGGATGCTTTAGCGAAAATAAAAACAAACAGAATTAATGATAAAAATCGAGTCGCAGTCCGGAATTGCATAATGGTCGTTTGTTATTTTAAATTACGCCGTATTCCCGCCAGAACCAAATCGTTATTACTAAATCTGCAATGTCCTATCAACTATAATATGGAAACGAATAATCCGGTTCTTTCGTCTATTCAAAAGGCTACAAGTATAGAAAATTTTTGATTAAAAGAATGAAATGGTTAATCCAAAATACTTTTAAACGAAATTATTGCGTTGTTTAAGAGGGTCAATCAAAAATATAAAACCCAGTCGCGACCGTTTGATCTCATTTTTTGATTTTTCCCAGGTTTTTCCCATTTCAGGCAGGCTTTTATATTGTTGATATTGAATACGGAAGGGTAGAGAAATTCCTACTTGCTTATAAAGATTATATTATATATTTTAGAATTGTAAAAATCCAATTTTGTCAATAATAAAAAAAATCCAGGAATACCCCGATGTGGTTTTAATTGTGCTGGCAGTTATAACCATCTTCACTATAATTTACATGTTGCATAATTTGTAAAATTCACTATCCAACGCAATCATTTCTTTTTATATAATTACCCGTTCTTATGTTGCCTACAGGAGTGTGTCAGTTGTGGCTTATTTCTTTTACTAATTTTACCGCTTTGCTTTCTTTTATTCCATCAATTTTATTATACAATATTGAAACACGAAGCGCCTTAAGTCCCGTCATTCCCTGCAGATCTTTGATTGTCAACGATTCAATTTCAGGGCCAATGTAATTGATGAATTGCAGATATTGAAGATAGTTCATGTATTCTTTTGCTTCCCCTTCGTTGGAATAAATTATAGCGATTTTCCCGGCTTGGGTAAGCCTTTCACCAGATTCCTTTATAGAGGCTTTATCAATTCTTTTCTTTACAATTTCATAACGGGCATTGTAGGCTCCGTCAACATCAAATTTCTTTTCCTCCATTCTGAACCGGATACTTAGCGGCTGGCTATGAACCAAAATGAGGGAGCACACATCTAACTGGGTTTTGAGCTGGGGCTTTAACCGATTAATTTCATTTTCTACTTCACAAATTATCATCAATTGCCACAGGCGAAGGTTTTGAAGATAAAGCTGGTTAAACTTTTTGTTATTAACCATTGACTGACCAATGTATAAATTATGTTCCACCCCATCAGATTTATATTTCTCGAAATAATGCGGAAACATATTTTGTGCGGCCTGCTGGGTTTTATCAAGGTATGCTGAAATATTGTCATTAATAAGCTTTACGCTTTCGTCGTAATTTTTGCGCTTTTTGTATAGCAAGCCCAATAACGGGTCCAGTTGATTTTCATAATGCTGCAATGCTTCATGTATTTCAGTATTTTGGCTGTGCAGGTAATTAAATACGGGATATATTTCTTTTTTAAGAAACTCCAAAACAACGTTTTCGTCACCGGCGGATAATTCCTGCCCCAATTGTTTTATATATTTATCGACACGATAGCGGAGATCTTTGTAAACAGGAAGCCCCAATTTTTTAACGGAAAGATTTAAAATATTTTTCGCAAGAGATAGTTGCTCAATTAAATCTGCCTGTATAGAGAGATTACGTGCAACGGAAGAACCCTGGATATCAGTTTGGCCGTACAAGGGATATACGTTTGGAAAAACAATATCTTCCATGTTATCGTCATTGCCAGACTTTGACTCCAGAAAGCTTTCTGCTGCTTCAATAAATCGCCACGCTACTGTTGAATGAATAGCAGTACATTTTTGGCGGATGATTGCATCGATCTGGTTTTTCATTTCATCCTGCGACCGTTTCATTGCTATGGTAAATAGGGATATAACTTCCTCCATTTTGTAAACGGTTATGGTATTCAGCGCATTGGTTTCCCGGGAAGCAGTTTCAAGTATCCCTATTAATTCATTGTTATAAAACAATGGCATAGCCAGGTAACTTTTAAGTCCCAGCTTTGCAATTTTTTTTACTAATATATTTTCACGATTCCTTTTTTCATCTATGTCTTGAAAAACAAGATGTTGATTTTTTTCGAACATAAACTGGTTCGACTTATTGCAAAATGCTTCATCAATTTTTATATTCTTCTTGTCTGCCAGCACAATGCTATTTCCGAAACCAATTGGTTGTAACACCTCTCTCTCTTTATTGTAAGAAATGAACCCGATTTTCAGATCGGGAATATTTAGCATGGCGCTGAGGTTATCCTGTATTTGTGTAATAATATCGGGATTAGTTAAAGAGTCTTTCTTTATTAAGTCAAATTTCAATTCAGAAATCGATTCATCACGGGTTACATCAAAGAGTGTTAATATTGTAAAACCTTCAAAACGAAAACTGTTTGGAGGAATTTTTTTCTTCCATAATTCAGTATTCCCAAAGTTATTGGTGAGCTCATATATTTCTTTATCAGAAAGTGGCTGAACATTAGGCCCGGGAATTATTTCATTAAAATCAGCATTTACAAAAGCCCTGTAGCGGCGAAGGATTTCAGTTTGCTTGTCGCGGATATTAAAAAATAAATTTGGCGAAAGGCTCACCTTTGCTTTATAGTAAGCATTCAGTATAGTTATACAACTAAAAACGTAAATTAAATCAGAATTGGCTTCCGGGATAAGTACATCGCCTTGGGCTCCATTAAGTATGTTGTCAAAACGTTTTGTCAGATTAAACACAACGGGCCTGAATGGCACTCCTGCCGCCTTAATTTCATTAGTTGTGGTAAGTGAAGGAAAAAATGGAGATAACAATAAACGAATTTCCTCCTGGTGTTTTTCAATCAGTTCGAAATCATCAAATGCTTTAAAAAGTACCGGGCTCTTTTCAATTCGTTTTAAAACTTCTTTTGCCCTGTTTGATTCAAAAGGATCAGGAAGTGCTGCCTGTTTTTTCCACCAATCAATTAGCTTTTTAAAATTGATTTGCGGTTGAAAAGGCAAATCATAATCATCGGGGAAAAAATTATTTTTATAATATTGAAGATAAGACATAGCGAAAATTTAATAGTTGTTTTACGAATGATCAGCATCTACAAGTCAGGGACTAGAATGCAAAATTAAATAAAAGGTGAAAATTGATGCTGCCACCTGTAATATTATGTGGCTATTTATGAAGGGTTGGTTAATTATCTCATTCCTCTTACATCAATCATCCCCTTAAATGAAAATTTATCCAATGTTTTATTAGCTAATATAACCGAAGGATCTTCTTTATAAATTTCCTGTACCTGTGGAATAAAACTGCCGGTGGTTATATATTTAATTGCTTTTGCAAGACACGATTCTGACGTGTCGCCCCAATCTTTATCGAGTCCATCTGCTACAATTGCATCAGGAGTAAATCCATTGAAATACCCTCCGTAATTGGAGGCGTTGGTTGACCGGAAAGAGACAGGAAATACATACCAATCGCCTGCAGAGATAGGAAAAAACCCAACCGGCTTACCATCTGTGTTGTTCGGGCCGATAAGTTTGACTGTCATGTATGGCTTTAAGTTATTGATCAGTAATTCGCTGGCGGAGGCCGTGCTTTGGGTTACGATAAAAAATACATGGTCAGGATTTAGTGAGCCGGTTTTACTAAAATACAATGCAGTATTATAATTCGGGTGTTTATCATTATAAGTTTCTTTCATCATTAAACTTCCGTTTGCCGAAGACGGCGCAAGGTAATCAGCAAGTTTTTGCTGAAGTGATACATAACCTCCGCCATTATAACGCAAATCAATAACAATATCGCTTACGCTTTTTGTGGCAAAATTGCTCATTACTCTTTGCAGGGCGCTGTTAATTTGTGATGTGTCACCAAGGAAAGAATTCATCACCATGTAACCGATTTTTTTTACGCCAACAGTATAAACTGAATCAAGATAAACAGTTTGTTGGGGATAGGTAGTGGCATTTAATGTAATGTCAACTGAACTACCATCTGGCTTCGTGAACGTAAAGGTGGAACTTGCGCTGTAAAAAACAGCATTTACAATAAAGTCTGAATTGGAAGTTTTAATGTTTGTACTTCCATTAATTTTTGTAATTCTCCAGCCTCGTTGAATCCCTGCAAGACCTGCAGGAGATAACCTTTCCACTAATTTTACCCTAAGGTCGCCTTCAACCCTAAAAAAAACGCTCAAACCGAAATCTCCTGATGATGCAATATTATTGGCAGATCCTATTCCCCCGCTTAGCTGGTTCCAATCTGTCTTAAGTACTCCGAAACTCCACCTGTCAACCGGGCTATTATAACCGGGCTCATTGCTATAGGCCCGGATGGCAACCATTACTTCATTTGGGTCATTATAACTTTGAGGGTCAAAGTTTGAAGGAATATTATTATACCATAAATAAAAATCGTTTGATGCGATCAACGCTGAATCTTTAGCCTTTGCGGCCAATGTGGTTGAATCGGTTGGCGGTGTGTTGGTCGGCGTATCCTTTGTTTTTTTACAGGAACTCGTTATTCCTACAAAAAAAATAACAGTTACAAGATGGAAAAGCGGTTTATTTTTCATAACTTAAAATGGATAGTAAATTAAACAAAATATTTATGAAAATATTATTGCAAAATTCTTATTGTAAAGTATTTAACAGGGGTTAAATTTTTTTTTGACACATTTGTGTCTCTAAAATAAATTGAGGTTGGATAATTGTAGATGTTTTCAAAATCTTTTATCAATGACCAAAAAACAAAGTGCAGGTTTAGTAATATACAGGAAAGACAAAAATTTGCTGGAAGTATTCCTGGTGCATCCCGGCGGTCCGTTCTGGAAAAATAAAGACGAGGGAGCATGGTCAATTCCGAAAGGAGAATTTGAAGAAACCGAACAACCCTTACAGGCCGCCATCAGGGAATGCGCTGAGGAAACCGGGAAAGCTGTTTCAGGAAGATTCATGAAATTAAGCCCGGTAATTCAAAAGTCTGGTAAAACGGTATTTGCCTGGGCGGTTCAACAAAACATCGATACTTCTCACATTACATCTAACAAATTTAAAATAGAATGGCCGCCACGTTCCGGCAAATTTCAAAACTTTCCTGAGGTTGATAAAGTTGCCTGGTTTGTAATTAACGAGGCGAAGAAAAAGATTAATGTGGCACAGATTTCCTTGCTGACGGAGTTGGAGGAAAAATCAACGGCCTAGTTCAATTCCAGCTTAGGCAAGCGAAAATTTTGACTGTCGTAAACGAATAATTCGTCGATCTCGTAGGTCCAGAATTGATATAAAGTTGATTTGGCAAGAATTTTTTCAACTTCCTCTTTTGTCTCGGCATTAATAATAATCCAGGAACGGTGGGTTTCCATGCTCACTGCATAGCTCTCGATTACGTTGGTATTAATCAGCATGTTAACGTAAGTGCGATGCTCGGGAACATAGTCCATGAAATCTTTAGTGAAATTGAACTTAATATTTACTAAAAAAGTTTTCATTGTAGTTTCCAGTCGATAATGTGGTTGGTCCATTCGGCTCTAAAAGGTACAGAAATTTTAATATAGTTATCTGTATATCCTTCCATCATCTCGTTTTTATTCTGACTTTCGAAGAGAACTTTCCTTTTTTCACCTCTGTGTTGCTCAGTAAAATCCTGTAATTTTTTGAATGATAATTTACGCAAAATTTTGGTTCTCCTGTGGCGGATATTCACGGGAACCACGGGGTGTAGATCCAGTGCATGCGTATTTGCTCTTTCGGAATAAGTAAATACGTGCAGGTACGATACATCTATATCTTTGAGAAAATCTACGGTTTCATTAAAATCTTCGTCAGTCTCTCCCGGGAAACCCGTTATTACATCAACTCCTATGCAACAATGAGGAATAAGTTTCTTTATAAGAGAAATTTTTTCAGCATATAATTCTTTTTTATAACGCCTTCGCATAGACGCCAGAATTTTATTACTTCCGCTTTGCAGGGGAATGTGAAAATGAGGCATTATCTTTTTACTTCCGGCAACGAGTTTTATAATGCTATCCGATAGGAGATTGGGTTCAATAGACGAAATGCGGTATCGTTCAACGCCGTCAGTATTTTCAATGGCAGTGAGTAACGTGTAAAAATTATCTGCCGTTTTGTTGCCATTGCCATCTTTGCCAAAATCGCCGAGATTTATCCCGGTAAGAACAATTTCTTTTACACCCTCGCCTGCAATTTTTTTTATTTCAGCTAAAACATTTTCAATTGAATTGCCCCTGCTTTTTCCCCGTGCCATTGGTATGGTACAAAATGAACAATTATAATCGCACCCATCCTGTACTTTTAAAAAAGTTCTTGTCCTGCTATTAATTGAAAAGGAAGAATGAAAACCATTTACTTCTTCAATATCACAGCTGCATATTTTAGTAGGATCTCCCTTGGTGAGTTCCTGTAAATGACTGGTAATATGAAATTTTTCTGCCGCTCCCAAAACAAGATCAACACCATCAATAGCACCTATTTCCTTCGGTTTTAACTGTGCATAGCAACCTGTTATTACCACCATTGCCTCTGGTGCTTTGCGTCGTATCCTCCGTACCAACTGCCTGCATTCTTTATCAGCATTTTCAGTAACAGAACAGGTGTTTATTACATATACATCTGCTTCCTCCGTAAAATCTTTTTTTACAAAACCATCATTCTCGAGCAGCCTTTCGATAGCCGAGGTTTCAGAATAGTTTAATTTACAACCTAAGGTATGTAATGCAACAGATTTTGTGATTGGCATAAGGCAGCAAAAATAGGAATAATGTTTTTTAAAATTATATTGTGCAAAACCCGGAAAATATGAATCGGAGAAGAAATATCGCTGTACTAATTATAGTACTGGCTTTATTGATAATAATTAAACTGGTTATGTTTTACAAGCGGCATAGTTTTGCCGGAAATTCTTCCAATGCCGATCTGTTTCGCAATACCAGTCATCTTATTTTAACTAAACATGCCAAATGCCGCATGGATTGCAGGCACATTACCGAACAGGAGATAAAAGAAATTATTCATGATGGGAAAATTAATTATTCAAGGAGCGGCACTGGCACCAAAGGTGATGAAACGTATGCATTGGAAGGATATAGTAATGAGCATCAGCATTTACGAATAGTAGTAGCACCGGAGAGCGATGGGTTGGTTGTAATTACTTGCATAGACCTTGATAATGAATGGCAATGCAATTGTAATTGATTTAGCATATACTTTTAATCAATTATATGTAATTTGCAGCCAAGATTAGCCTGTAAAATGAAGATGAAGATAAAGTCATTTTTCGCAAAACCCTTTGCCCTTTATATACATAAGCAGATTCGCAAATCGATGCTTACTGCTGTAACAGACCAGGATCGTATTTTTCAATCCCTCATAAAAACTGGTTTAAAAACCGAATTTGGCAAAGAACATCATTTTGAAAAAATAAAAAATCATAGTGATTATGTAACAAATGTTCCCATCAGGGAATATGAAGATTTTAAGAAGTACATTGAAAAAATAAAACAGGGCAAGCATAATATTTTATGGAAAGGCGTGCCGCTTTATCTTGCTAAAACCAGTGGCACCACAAGCGGTATTAAATATATTCCTATCACTAAAGATTCTATCGATAATCATATTAATACTGCCAGGAATTCGCTTCTTTGCTATATGGCAAAAAGCGGTAACACACAATTTTCAAATGGTAAAATGATTTTCCTCAGCGGCTCACCGGAACTGGAAAGAGTCGGAGGAATTCCCACCGGCAGGTTGAGTGGTATTGTTAATCATCATATTCCAAAATATTTACGCACGAATCAATTGCCTTCCTTTGAAACCAATTGTATTGAAGACTGGGAAGAAAAGCTTAATAAAATTGTTGAAGAAACGGTTGATGAAAAAATGACTTTAATAAGCGGTATTCCCCCGTGGGTGCAAATGTATTTTGACGCATTGTTGGAGAAGACAGGTAAAAAGATTAAAGATATTTTTCCTGATTTTAGTTTATTGGTACAAGGAGGTGTAAATTTTGAACCTTATAAGGCCAAACTTTTGGAAACTATCGGAAAGCCAATTGATACGATTGAATTGTATCCCGCAAGCGAGGGCTTTTTTGCTTTCCAGGATAATCTTAATGAAGAAGGCATGCTTCTTAATACGGATAGTGGAATCTTTTTTGAATTTGTTCCCGCCGGTGAAATCTCTGGTAAAAATCCAACAAGGCTTACGCTGAAAGATGTAAAGCTGAATGAAAATTATGTTCTTATAATCAATAGTAATGCCGGCTTGTGGGCTTACAATTTAGGCGACACCATAAAATTTGTTTCTCTGCATCCATACCGGATTATAGTTACGGGAAGAGTGAAACATTTTATATCTGCATTTGGGGAACATGTTATTGGTGAAGAAGTGGAAGACGCTTTATTAAAAGCTGCCAATGTGGAAAATGTAAAAATTATTGAATTCACAGTTGCACCTAAAATCTCGCAGGATAATAATAAGAGCTATCACGAATGGTATGTAGAGTTTGAAAATCTTCCCCGCAGCCTCAAGCAATTTGCTCATAACGTTGACGAAAACCTGAGAAAGAAAAATATATATTACGATGACCTCATTAGAGGAAATATTCTCCAGCCTTTAAAAATAATTCCGATGCAAAAAAATGGATTTATCAATTATATGAGGAGCATCGGAAAGCTTGGTGGCCAAAACAAAGTGCCGCGTTTAAGCAATGACCGGGCAATTGCTGACGAGGTGCAACATTGGATTAAAAAACCTGCTGCTCAAACAATAACAAATTCTTAGAGACGTTTTGCCATTTAATTTGTAAAAAAATATACATTTGCATTCTATTCATTAAATATTATAAAAGTGAAAGGTCTTAATTTTATAAATTTTTCTTCTGCATTTTCAACATCGCCCGTTGAAAGAAGAATGCCTGTTCGCTGTTTTTTCCGACCTGGATGCTGATAGGCCGAGCAGTTGACATTGCCCCTATCAGTGGAAAAAGTCCCCGTTTACACAACATAATTCATTTAAACAAAACGCAAAGTGGAACAATCAAATCTAATTGTTCGTATTGCAACCTCCGCTGATTTTAAATATGCTCAAACCATCACCGATGAGATGGCTGCATCCGCACAGGCGAGAGGAACAGGAATTGCAAAACGTTCAACAGAATACATACAACAAAAAATGCAGGAGGGTAAGGCAGTTATTGCCGTTACTAAAGACGATACGTGGGTAGGCTTTTGCTACATTGAGGCTTGGGGCAAAGAAGGATTCGTAGCAAACAGCGGGCTTATAGTTGCACCCGAATTTAGAAAGACCGGCATAGCGAAACAGATCAAAAAGAGAATTTTTGATCTCTCCAGGGAAAAATATCCCAATGCAAAAATATTTGGACTGACAACCGGTCTTGCTGTAATGAAAATTAATAGTGATCTGGGTTACGAGCCGGTGACGTATTCGGAACTCACTGATGATGAAAATTTTTGGGCAGGCTGTAAAAGCTGCGTCAACTATGACATCCTCATGAGTAAGGAGAGAAAAAATTGCATGTGCACCGCAATGTTGTACGATCCGGCAGATCATTTTACACCTGAAGAAACCGCCGCAGAATTTAAGAAACATTCGAAACAGTACGAAAGGTTCATGCGCATTAAACAAAGCAGGCTCATTAAATTTCTAAAAGGTAAAAGGAACGATAAAAGCAAATCGCTCTTAAGTTTTTTCTTCAATTTCTAATTAGTTGTAATGAGTAAAAAAGTAGTAATTGGTTTTAGTGGTGGTCTTGACACTTCATATTGTGTAAAATATTTTACCGACGAATTAAAATATGAGGTGCATAGTATTATTGTAAACACAGGTGGCTTTTCAAAACACGAATTAAAAAATATAGAAAGGCATGCGAAGGCTTTAGGTGTAAAAACGCATACAACAGTTGACGCCGTAAAAAATTATTACGATACTATTATTAAATACCTCATTTACGGTAATGTTTTAAAAAACAATACCTATCCATTAAGCGTAAGTGCAGAAAGGCTTTCACAGGCGGTACATATTGCAGAGCATGTGAAGAAATTAAAGGCGGATGCAGTGGCTCATGGTAGTACCGGTGCCGGTAATGACCAGGTGAGGTTTGATATGATATTTCATATTATGATTCCCGGTATCGAAATTATCACCCCGATAAGGGATATGCAATTGTCAAGGCAGCAGGAAATTGATTACCTCAAATCGAAAAGGGTGAAAATGAATTTCGAAAAATCTGCATACTCTATTAATAAGGGACTCTGGGGGACCAGTGTTGGGGGGAAAGAAACTTTATTATCTAACGGTATGATACCCGAAAATGCGTGGCCTACACAATTGACAAAAAAAGAACCACTACAGGTGAAATTACATTTTGAAAAAGGAGAACTGCTCGGTATCAATAAAAAGAAATTTGAACACCCCGTAGAGGCTATCCGGCATTTGCAGGCGTTAGCAGGCCCCTATGCTATCGGCCGTGATGTACATGTGGGCGATACCGTCATTGGTATTAAAGGCCGTGTTGGGTTTGAGGCTGCGGCCCCGATTGTCATTATTAAAGCACATCACGCTTTGGAAAAGCACGTGCTTACCAAATGGCAGTTAAACCTTAAAAACCAGTTGTCAGAATTTTACGGGAACTGGCTGCATGAAGGGCAGGTACTCGATCCCGTTATGAGAGACATAGAAGCATTTTTAACTTCTTCACAGCAGCAGGCAACGGGTGATGTATTTGTTCAATTAATGCCCTATCGCTACCAGGTTACTGGTATTGAATCTCCTTATGATCTGATGAGTGCTAAATTTGGGAAATATGGCGAAATGAATACGGGGTGGAGCGGCAATGACGTAAGGGGGTTTAGTAAAATTTTTGGCAATCAAACTGCTATTTATCATGCCGTAAAAAATACCGCTGATGAGCAAAAAAATTAAAGTTGGGATCATTGGCGGTGCTGGTTATACAGGTGGGGAGTTGATAAGATTATTGGTTAATCACCCTTTTTGCGAGTTAATTTTTGTCCACAGCAAAAGTAATGCAGGAAAGCCTTTGCATTCAGTTCACCAGGATTTGATAAATGAAATCGAAATGCAATTCTCAGCGGCAACAAGCGATGATGTTGATGTTCTTTTCTTATGCACGGGCCATGGCGATTCAAGAAGGTTTTTAGAAGAAAATGAAATACCCGGGCGTGTAAAAATTATTTCCCTTTCACAGGATTTCCGGTTAAAGAAAAGTTCAATTATTAGAGGCAAGGCATTTATCTATGGTCTTCCCGAGATCAACAGAGATAAAATAAAAAAAGCCAATTGTATTGCTAACCCTGGTTGCTTTGCAACTGCGATTGAGCTCGGTCTGTTGCCACTTGCAAAAGAAAAAGATTTGAAGGATGTTTATACAACCGGAATTACCGGCTCTACCGGTGCGGGACAATCGCTTTCCGCAACCTCTCACTTTTCGTGGAGGCAAAATAACATCCAGGCATACAAGTCGCTTAAACATCAGCATGTTGCTGAAATAAATGAATCGTTGAATTATTTATCGGGTACGAGTACGGCTTCACTACATTTTATTCCCTGGCGCGGAGATTTCACAAGAGGTATTTTTGTGACATCGCAATTGAAATCTTCAAAAAGTCTTGAAGAAATTTATACAATCTATTATAATTTTTATAAAGATCATCCTTTTGTAAAAGTTTGCAAAGAGGCTATATTTTTAAAGCAGGCAGTTAATACGAACAATTGTTTTATTCACCTGGAAAAGGAGGAGGATAATCTCGTAATTCATTCAGCACTCGATAATTTGTTGAAGGGGGCAAGCGGCCAGGCTTTACAAAACATGAACCTGATGTTTGGGTTCGATGAAACGACAGGATTAAAACTAAAGGCCAATTACTTTTAAATCATTTGATATGAAAATGTTCGACGTTTACCCGATTAATGACATCAATATTGTAAAGGCCAGCGGCTCTTATGTTTGGGATGATAAGGGTAATGAATATCTCGATATGTATGGAGGCCACGCTGTAATTAGTATTGGTCATACACATCCTTACTGGGTTAAAAAAATTGAGGATCAACTTGAGAAAATTGCTTTCTACTCCAACTCGGTAAAAATTCCTATACAACAGCAACTCGCGGATAAACTTGGAGAAGTTTCCGGCAAAAAAGATTACCAGTTATTTCTTTGTAACTCAGGTGCGGAAGCCAATGAGAATGCGCTCAAGCTTGCTTCATTTTATAATGGCCGGAGAAAAATAATTTCTTTTTCAAAAGCATTTCACGGACGTACCTCACTTGCCGTTGCAGCGACGGATAATGCATCGATTGTTGCTCCCGTAAACGAAACAGAGAATGTAATATTTCTTCCTTTCAATGATGAAGCTGCGTTACAAAATTGTTTTGATAAAGAAGGAAATGAGGTTTGTGCGGTAATTATAGAAGGTATTCAGGGTGTCGGGGGAATTAATGTGGCCACTGAATCTTTTTTGCAATTGATAAGAAAGTTATGCAATAAATACAACACTGTCTTTATTGCCGATTCTGTTCAATGCGGTTATGGAAGAACAGGCAAATTTTATTCTCACGATTATGCCGGCGTAGACGCGGATATTTATACAATGGCAAAAGGGATGGGAAATGGTTTTCCGGTCGCCGGCATTTCCATTGCTCCTCATATACATTCGAAGCATTTTATGCTGGGCACTACCTTTGGAGGCAATCATTTGGCTTGCGCCGCAGCATTGGCGGTTTTGGAAGTAATAGCAAAAGAGAATCTAATGAATAACGCCAAACAAGTTGGCGATTATTTATTTAGTGAAATTGGAAAAATTGCCGAATTGAAAAATCTTCGCGGTAAAGGCCTGATGATTGGCTTTGATGTTCCGCCAGAGTTAAAAGACCTGAAAAAAAATCTGTTAATAAAGCATCACATTTTCACCGGGGAAGCAAAACCCAACGTAATAAGATTGCTTCCATCACTGTCATTGACAAAAGCCGACGCAGATAAATTTTTACTTTCTTTACATGAAGAGATTTCAGCTCTTTCGGAAAATTATGCCCATGCTGATGCATCATAAAAGGCAACATAATTATATCTTTATCGCTTAATTACAGAAACAAATTGACAAACTTTCTTTCAGTAAAAGATGCAGGAAATTTAGACAAACTTCTCAGGTCTGCAATTGATTTCAGAAAAAATCCCTTATCGCAACAGTCATTAGGAAAAGGGAAAGCGAATTGGTTTAATCTTTTTAAATCCTAGTTTGCGCACAAGACTGAGTACACAAATCGCTGCCCAGAACCTGGGCATGGAAGCCATTGTTTTTAATGCTTTGCAGGATGGATGGTCACTTGAATTTGAAGAGGGTGCTATAATGAATGACACATCTGTGGAGCACATAAAAGACGCTGCACCTATCCTTGGCCGTTACTTTGATGTTTTGGGTGTTCGTACCTTTCCTTCGTTAAAAAATAAGGAAGAAGACTACAATGAACATGTGATGAGCCAGTTTGTAAGGTATTCCGGCATTCCTGTGGTGAGTCTTGAAAGTGCAACGGTGCATCCGTTACAAAGTCTTACCGATATTATTACAATCTCTGATAATCTTCCTGTAAAAAATAAAACAAACCCAAAAGTTGTTCTAACCTGGGCGCCTCATGTAAAGCCTTTGCCACAGTGTGTTGCCAATAGTTTTTGTGAATGGATAAATGCATGGGATTCATGTGATTTCGCTATAGCTCATCCTCCCGGCTTTGAGCTCTCAAAAGACTTTACTCAAGATGCTTTTATAACTAACGACCAGGCAGAAGCGCTGAAAGACGCCGACTTTGTGTATGTAAAAAACTGGAGCAGCTATAATGATTATGGGAAAACAGACGATAACAAAAAGGACTGGATGCTCACAACTGCAAAGTTGTTACCAACTAATAATGCAAAAATTATGCATTGCCTTCCCGTTCGTCGCAATGTTGAATTGACCGACGAAGTTTTGGACAGTGAAAATAGTATTGTTACTGACCAGGCATCCAACAGGGTATGGGCCGCACAATCAGTACTGGCGCAAATTTTAAAAGATTTGTAATGATTACAAAATCGACAGATCAAATCAGCAGCGCCGATAAAGAATCTCTCTTTGTTATAAAAATAGGGGGCAATGTGATTGATGAGGAGAATATCCTGCATTCTTTCCTTGAAGATTTTGCATCTATCAAAGGGAAAAAAATATTGGTGCACGGCGGGGGTAAAATTGCTACGGCAATTGGTGATAAACTGGGAATTCAATCCAGATATATTGACGGCAGAAGAATAACTGATGATGAAACCATCGATTTGGTTACGATGGTGTATGGCGGGTTGGTAAATAAAAAAATAGTTGCTGCCCTGCAGTCATTGCAATGTAATGCTATCGGGTTCACTGGCGCAGATGCAAATGTATTGCCTGCAAAAAAACGTCGTGTCAAAGAGATTGACTTTGGTTGGGTTGGTGATGTAAATGCCGCGGCACTAAATGCTGCCACATGGCAATTAGTTATAGACAATAACTTAACGCCGATTGTTGCACCCTTAACACATGACGGAGAAGGGCATATATTGAATACAAATGCTGATACAATGGCATCTGTACTATCTGTCGCTTTATCTCAATTATATAATGTGCAGCTGGTTTATTGCTTCGAGAAAAATGGCGTTCTAACTGACGTGCAGGATGAAAACACAGTCATAACTGAATTGGATACTCAAACTTACCATGAGTTAAAAGTTTCAAAGAAATTATTTGCGGGAATTCTTCCGAAGATTGATAATGCATTTGACGCAATTAATAATGGGGTTCAAAAAGTTGTTATCGGTAATTCGGTGAATTTATCAACATTAGTGAATGGAAAAGGCGGGACAAAAATTATTGCATGAGCGAACAAATAACGTCACATAATGCTCTTGAAAATCTATTTTCAGACGCCCTGGATCTATTAAAACAATTAATTGCCATTCCCTCTTTCAGCAAAGAAGAAAATAAAACTGCCGATGCAATTGAAATATTTTTTAAAGAAAAAAATATTGAAACGAAGCGTTTTCTAAACAATGTATGGGCAGTCAATAAATATTTTGACGAAACAAAATTCACCGTTTTATTAAACTCTCATCACGATACAGTAAAGCCTAATTCAGGCTACACCTATAATCCGTTTGAAGCAATAGAAACAGATGGAAGATTATTTGGCCTCGGTAGCAACGATGCAGGTGGCCCGCTGGTTTCATTAATTGCAGCATTTGTTCATTTTTATGATGACGCGGATTTACCGTTTAATCTAGTCATGAGCGCAACTGCCGAAGAAGAGATTTCCGGCCATGATGGAATTGAAATATTGCTTCCCCAACTTCCAAAAATTAATTGTGGAATTGTTGGCGAGCCTACATCGATGAAAATGGCTATTGCGGAAAAAGGTTTGCTGGTGCTGGATTGTACTGCACACGGTGTTGCCGGCCATGCTGCCCGTAACGAAGGAGTAAACGCAATTTATCAAGCCATGAAAGATATTGATTGGTTCAACACCTTTCAATTTACCGAAACGTCCTCATTTCTTGGCCCGGTTCACATGGCAGTTACCTCTGTCAATACGCAGAATAAAGCACACAATATTGTACCTTCCGAATGTAGTTTTGTTGTCGATATAAGAGTGAATGAATTTTATTCGTTTGATGCTATAATTGATGAAATAAGAAGAAATATTCAAAGCGAAATAGTGCCACGAAGCACAAGATTAAAGCCGTCTTTTATTGAAGAAAATCATTCGCTGGTAATTGCCGGAAGCAGCATGGGGCTTACATCTTATGGATCGCCAACCTGTTCGGACCGGGCATTGATGAATTTTCCAACACTCAAACTTGGCCCCGGTGATTCCACAAGGAGCCACAGCGCAGACGAATTTATTTTTCTCAAAGAAATAAAAGATGGGATCCAAAAATATATTCAACTATTACAAAACCTTGCAACAAAACATTAATGCCAAATGAAAATGAATTAACGGAGATTAGTTTATTTTCATGAATAATCCTAACTTAAAAACAATGCTATTCGTGTAATTCGTGATTTAAATTCGTGTAATAAAAGTAAATGAAACTCTGGCAAAAAAATATTGCATCAACAAAAGAAGTAGAAACCTTCACGGTTGGCAAAGACAGGGAACTGGATCTATATCTTGCTCCTTTTGATGTGCTGGGTTCTTTAGCGCATATTCGAATGTTAGCGTCCATTAACCTTCTAACGCCAGAAGAATTGGAAGCATTGCAAAAAGGACTTAAGGAAATTTATAAAGACACTCAATCCGGAAAATTTAAGTTGGATGATGATGTTGAAGATGTGCACTCGCAGGTTGAATTAATTCTTACAAAAAAATTCGGCGATACCGGTAAAAAAATTCACAGCGCCCGTTCCCGCAACGACCAGGTGTTAGTCGATTTAAAATTATACATGCGTCATGAAATTGAAATGCTTGTGCAGGATGTAAATGAGTTTTTCAATCTTTTAATTCAGCAAAGTGAAAAATATAAAACTTATTTATTGCCGGGCTATACCCATTTGCAGTTGGCCATGCCTTCATCATTCGGGCTTTGGTTTGGCGCTTATGCTGAAAGTCTTGCGGACGACATGATTACACTCCATGCAGCATGGAATGTTGTTAATAAAAATCCGTTAGGTTCTGCAGCAGGCTTTGGTTCTTCTTTTCCAATTAATAGAAAGCTTACGACTGAATTGCTGGGCTTTGAAGATCTCAACTACAATGTAGTTTATGCTCAAATGAGTCGTGGTAAAACCGAAAGAATTGTTGCACAGGCATTGTCTAATATTGGTGCAACGCTGGCCAGGCTGAGTATGGATGCGTGTTTATATCTCAATCAAAATTTTGATTTTATTTCTTTTCCTGCCGAACTTACAACAGGTAGTAGTATAATGCCACATAAAAAAAATCCGGATGTATTTGAACTTATCCGGGCACATTGCAATCGCATCCAGGCTTTACCTAACGAGATCATGATGATGGCTGCCAATCTGCCTTCGGGTTATCACCGCGATTTTCAATTATTAAAAGAACATTTAATTCCGGCATTTGAAAATTTGCGCAATTGCATTTCGATGGCAACATTGATGATAAAAAATATCGAAGTAAAAAAAGATATTCTGCAGGACGAAAAATATAAATATTTGTTTAGTGTTGAGGAAATGAATAAACTTGTTTTGCAAGGCATTCCTTTACGTGATGCCTATAAAAAAATTGGTATAGATATTGAAAATAATACCTTCCAATATATTGCGCATCTAAATCATACACACGAAGGTTCTATCGGCAATCTTCAAAATAGTGCCATAGAAGAAATGATGAATAAAATTATATCCGGCTTCAATTTTAATAAGGTGAGTGAAGCTTTGCAAAAATTATTGGAGTAAATTGCCGGTCTTGATTTTAAAAATCCGCGATTAAATAGTTTTTCAGGGTATGCGGTTCAGCAATTAATGAATAGTATCATGGATGAAGTAAATAAAAAAAGGATTGCCGTTTTTGGGTCTACCGGTTCTATTGGTACGCAGGCTTTGGAAGTAATTGAAGCCAATCCCGATTTATTTGAAGTAGAAATATTAACCGCACAAACAAATGAGAAGCTTCTTATAGAGCAGGCAACCAAATACAATCCTAACGCAGTAGTTATTGGTGACGAAAAAAAATATGATGTTGTAAAGTCTGCACTCAGTGCAAAAGGTATCAAAGTATTTACCGGCCCTACTGCTCTTGAAGAAGTAGCTGATTTTGATACCTACGATATGATGCTTGCAGGTATTGTAGGCTTTGCAGGACTAACACCCACGTTAAAGGCAGTGGAAAAAGGAAAGGCAATTGCATTAGCCAACAAAGAAACACTTGTTGTTGCGGGCGATATTGTAATGCAAAAAGCATTGGAGAAAAGAGTTCCAATCATTCCTGTTGATAGCGAGCATTCTGCCATTTTTCAGTGCCTGGTTGGGGAAACAAGAAATAAAATTGAAAGAATTATTTTAACTGCAAGCGGCGGCCCTTTTCTTGGTAAAAAACCAAATTTCCTGGTGAACGTAAAAAAACATCATGCATTACAACATCCTAACTGGAATATGGGGGCGAAGATTACTATTGACTCTGCAACCCTTATGAATAAAGGGCTTGAGATGATTGAGGCTAAATGGCTTTTTAATCTTTCGCCTGACCAGATACAGGTAGTTATTCATCCGCAAAGCATTATCCATAGCATGGTCGAATTTGAAGATGGAAGTATAAAAGCTCAAATGGGTTTACCGGATATGAAACTTCCTATCCAGTATGCCCTTACTTTTCCACAACGCCTTCCCGGCAACAATTCAAAAACTGATTTCAAAAAAATAAGTACTCTTACCTTTGAAGAGCCCGATTTCAAAACATTTAGAAACCTTGTTCTTGCAAAGCTCGCCCTGGAAAAAGGGGGAAATCTTCCCAGCATCCTGAATGCCGCAAACGAAATTGCTGTGTGGGCATTTCTCAATAACCGGATAGGTTTCCTGGATATTACGGCGGTCATAGAAAAAACCATGCAGAAGATAAATTATATAGAAAAGCCAAATCTTGCAGATTATTTTGAAAGCGACGGTGAGGCACGTAATTTTGCCGC
The DNA here is from genome assembly GCA_963819925.1 of uncultured Chitinophagaceae bacterium. Taxonomy (GTDB): domain Bacteria; phylum Bacteroidota; class Bacteroidia; order Chitinophagales; family Chitinophagaceae; genus Ginsengibacter. The sequence continues at coordinate 458,461 of CAWFYG010000005.1, forward strand.
CTCATTAATACATTTGTAAAGCCCTGGCCCCGAAGGGGAGAAGAAAAATCTATATTTGTCACTTATAATTTAAAATAATTATTGGACCTCACACATCGAACATCGTGCATTCTATGACATTATTAGCAATCAACTGGCCACAGGTTGGCTTACAGGCCGGGTATCTTATTTTTTCTTTGTCAATTCTCGTTATACTTCACGAATTCGGACACTTTATTACCGCTAAATGGTTTAAGTGCCGTGTTGAAAAATTCTATCTCTTTTTTGATCCCTGGTTTTCTCTCGTGAAGAAGAAGATTGGTGATACCGTTTATGGAATTGGTTGGCTTCCATTGGGAGGCTATGTAAAAATTTCAGGAATGGTGGATGAAAGTATGGACAAGGAGCAAATGAAGCAACCTCCACAACCTTGGGAGTTTCGCAGTAAGCCTGCCTGGCAACGGCTCATTATCATGTTAGGTGGTGTAACTATGAATGTATTATTTGCTTTTTTTCTTTATGCAATGATTTTGTATAAATGGGGTGATACCAAATTGCCTATGGCCAACGTGAAAAATGGTATATGGGTCACCGATAGTCTGATGTATGATATAGGATTAAAAAACGGTGATAAAATCATTGCTGTTAACGGAGATTCCATTCAATATTTCAATGATCTTCCTGCAAAGATTATTCTTGGCAAACAAATTACTTTTTCACGGGATGGGAAAGAGCAGACTATTACGTTACCACCAAATATGATTGAGCGACTGGTGGAAAAAAAGGGCAAACGATCAACTCTTTTGATGCCCCGGACTCCTTTAATTATCGGTGCATATGACCCAAAAGATACTGGCAGTGCTAAAAGAGCAGGCCTTAAAGGTTTCGATAAAATAGTGGAAGTAGACAGTACCAGGGTAAATTTCTTTGATGAATTGGCCGGTTACTTGCAGAATAAAAAAGGGGACAGTGTTTTGCTTTCAGTAGTGAGAAATAATAAACCGATTGAATTCAAAGTATTAGTTGACAAAGATGGTAAAATTGGGTTAAATGGGCTGGATGAAGACCAGTATGACAGCCTTGGTATCTTCAAACAGGAAACAAAAAAGTATGGTTTCCTTGCCTCTTTTCCTGCAGGTGTCCAAAAGACCGGAAAGCAACTCGATTTTTACGTTCAGCAATTTAAAATGATTCTAAATCCCCAAACCGGGGCCTATAAAGGTCTTACGGGGTTTAAGGGAATGGCTTCTATTTTCCCCAGTTCAGGTTGGAACTGGGAAGCATTCTGGAATATTACTGCATTCTTTTCAATAATATTGGCATTTATGAACCTGCTGCCAATTCCGGCATTAGATGGAGGTCATGTGTTGTTTACCTTAATTGAAATGATATCAGGAAGAAAACCAAGTGATAAATTTCTTGAATACGCACAAATTGCGGGCATGGTTATATTGTTTGCATTAATGCTTTTTGCAAATGGCAATGACTGGTTTGGTTGGGGGAAAGGGCATTAATTTAATTGACAATCAATAATGATTAATCGATAATTTTTTGACCTCAGAGCTCAATTTTATTGGTTCTCTAATATTTTATCAATTCTTTAGTTTACTCGTCTTAATAATACTAGTTAATAATTTAAGTAGCTCTGTAATGTCTCTTTGGATTGAATTAAAACTATCTTCTTCTATGAAGTTTGATCTGTAAAGTAATTCAATCCAATATTTAGTCTCATTAGCTTCCTTTAAGGCAACCGAAAGCTTATGAATAAAATCTGATCTGCTTTCTGCATGCTCACTTTCCCTTATCAAAGCGCCAATAGCGGTTCCTGAACGGAGTAATTGTTTTGAGAGAATATACTCTTTCTTTTCATTAATCAAGTATTGATAGAGTTTTATTATTCGTAAAGCAAAATCAAAAGATTTCGATTTTATAACGTTTTCTTTCATTTTCAATTATCCATTGTCAATTTTTAATTAATTATAACTCTATGCCGATTTTTTTCATCAATATAGAAGCGTTTAAACTATTGCACACACCGGGTTTCAGCAGGTAATCAAAATATAATTCATCGTTGCTTACCTGTACATCAAAATGATAGTTGATAATATTATCAGGAAACTCATCTTTTATTTTCGCCAGTTCAAGATCATGCGTGGCAATAATTGCGGCCGCATGATGTTTTATTAATTGTTTCACCAAGGCAACAGAACCCGTATGCCGGTCAAGAGAATTGGTGCCTCTTAGTATTTCATCTAATAAAATAAAAACCTTCTCTCCTGCATTTACTTTTTCAATAATAGTTTTTAGTTTTTTTAATTCAGCATAAAAGGTAGAAGTGCTTTCTGCAAGATTATCTGTTATGCGCATACTGCTTATTACCTGCACATGCGATACTTTAAAATCTTTCGCACATACGGGAGCCCCGGCCATTGCCAGTATAACGTTTACGCCTATACTGCGAAGATAGGTGCTTTTGCCGGCCATATTAGAACCTGTTACCAGCATTAATTCCCCGTCGTGTTTTATTTCGATATTATTATTTACTCTTTTATTTTTTGATATTAAAGGATGGCCAACTTCTTTTCCTTCAATAAAAAAATAATCATTTATTATTTCGGGGAAACACCAGGCAGGTTCATTAAAATGTAATACGCCTAAACTGCTTAATGCTTCAATATGCCCCAGCGTCTCAAACCATTTTTCAATATTCTTTTGTTGTTCTGATTTCCATTTTTCCAGGTCGAGCATTTGCTGCAGGTTCCAAAGCAATAAAATATTTAGTGGCAAAGAAAGTACGAGGTTATACCGAAGATCAAGCCTGTCAAGTAATTTATGCAACCTCGCAATATCCTGCGATACATTTTTATTTTGATGAAATAAGGCTGATTGTAATTGTTTCAGCAAAGGGCTCTCAAAGGTTGTATTTTCAATATGTTCAATACTCACTGATAATATGTCGATCTCATCTGCAATCTTTGATAATGCTTCATGAACAGGCGCAACATATTTATTGATCTGGTAAGCAATGGCTGCAAAAAGTAAAAGAAAAAAATAAAATATTGATGATGATACTTCATCAAAAATATACAAGGTGACAATGGAAATGATAACTGCAGGGAGAAGATACCGTAACCATTTCCATGGTTTAAATTTTGAAAAAACAGGCGGTTCTGCAATCCAGTTTTCTAAACGACGTTTTGTTATGAACGAGATTTTTTTTTCTTTACCTTTTGCCTGCAAGTCCTGTATCCATTCAATTTTTGTTGAAAGTTCTCTTAATGCAATTTGTCTTTGTAAAATAATTTCTGCGGCAGCGGGAGTTTGTAAATACGCTGCCAACTGCCGGCTTCCCATTTCTGAAGTGGTTCTGTTGATATATTGAAAAATAGAATTTGCTCCAAAAATATCCAGGTCGTTTGCATACAGATGGTCTGCAGGGATATGTTCATTGCCGCCGGGAAAAATTTGATAATTACCGTCAAGGAATTTTAATTCATCATTATTGATATTAATGAGATGTGTGGTGTGCTCAATTGCAGCTTTGTTTTTTAAATCGGCAAATAGTAATCTTATAAAAACTACTAACAATAGTATACTTACAATTATAACATACCAGACACTTATAGACCATAAAATATAAAACGCAATTATAATCGCAGCTATGGAGCCAAAACGCAACCAACCAAACCCTGATTTTCTTTGTTGCAGTTTTTTTAATTCTTTCTGCAGGTCATCAATTCTTTTCTTATAAAATATCCCTGGTTCCATCTTAAAATCTTAAATTAAAAGTTGGTAAAAATAAAGGTTATAATACTTACTTAAACACAGAGGTATATTTTGTAAATTTGCAGCCTCAATTGGATTTTGGCTTTTTGCAGATTGCCAATTGTTATGGGGCTGACCGGTTTTGACAGCATAGTTCTTTGTAAGTATAAGCATGTAGTGCGTTGCGTAATTAGCACTTAAATATGAATACGAAAACTTTAAATGGCAATACTTCGTATGCCATGGCTGCTTAATTATTAATTAGGTAACCATTAGGGCCGTTGTAGCTGGCCAGACCTGTTGCCACGCTCTTCCGCCGACTCAAAAATAAAACGGGTTGCTGCAATTCAAGGCTGTGCGGATTGCTTAAGACTATTCAGCTAAGGAATAAGTTGGTTTGTTTTGCTCCTGCTTTTTCCCGACAAATAATGCAAAAATAAACATGTAGAAGGCTTACGGCGAGTATGTTTGGACCAGGGTTCGACTCCCTGCAGCTCCACTAATTTACAATTCAAACGAAAATCAAAAGTGCAAAGTCAAAATTCAAAAGTCCGGCATCTTCAAAAGACGGCTTTTGAATTTTGACTTTGTTGAGAATTTAAGCGAAGAAAGGAACATTAGGTGTTGCATATTTTTTCAAGCCTTCTTCATTGATCTCTACACCAACCCTGCCATATACTTGGGTTGGGATAAGAGCCTGCAAGAATCGGATTTGTATATTTTACCTGGCTATAAATATTGCCACCAATACATAACATTAAAATAATTATTGTAATAAAAAGTTTCTTCATGCAACCTTAGTTTACCATAGTTATGTTAGATAAGGGCTTTTAAATCTTTATATGGTTCAATTGTTTCAATATACCCCTTTTCATCGTGAAAGAGCCTGGTAACTTTAATACTCCGTAAATGCGTTACTCCTTTGCTTAAACTGCTATCATGATAAAATAAATACCATTCGCCATTAAATTCAACAATTGAATGATGCGAAGTCCAGCCAACAACAGGATTTAAAATTCTTCCGGCATACGCAAACGGACCGTAAGGATTTTCGGCAATGGCATAACATATAAAATGTGTGTCACCTGTTGAATAAGAGAAATAATATTTGCCCTTGTACTTATGCATCCACGATGCTTCAAAGAATCTTCTTTCTGTATCGCCCTGCAATAAGGGTTTGTCATTTTCATCAACGATTACAACATCTTTCGGTAGTTCGGCAAATTCCAATAAATCATCAGTAAGTTTTGCAACCTTTGCGCATAAAGCAGGCTCATCATCTTGAGGCAGATGTGCAGTTGGACTTTCTTCATTTGCGGCATTAAATTTTCCGCTTTGCCAGCGTTGTAATTGTCCGCCCCAGATGCCACCGAAGTACATATAGTAACGGCCATCATCATCTTTGAAAACAGCAGGATCAATTGAAAAACTTTCTTTGATAGCCTCCGGTTGCGATGTAAACGGACCTATCGGTGAATCGGCGATAGCCACACCAATGTGAAATATTCCATTATAGTCTTTTGCTGGAAAAAAGAGATAATACTTACCATCTTTTTCAGCGGCATCAGGCGCCCACATTTGTTTTTCAGCCCAGGGCACATCGTTTACGTGCAATGCAATGCCATTATCTTTTGCTCCGCCGTTAGGATTATCCATTGAAATCACATGATAATCTTCCATAGCGAAATGACTACCGAGATCGTCAAAGGCTTCTCCGGCATCCACGTCATGCGAAGGATAGATATATATCTTTCCATTAAACAAATGTGCGGACGGGTCTGCTGTATAAATATGTGTAATCAAAGGTTGTGATATTGCTTTTTTATTCAATGAATCAAAGTCAATATGATCAATGCTTTCTTCGGGCATACTAAAAGTTTTAATTTATTGGCGTTCATCGACAGTCAAAAACGCTGCCTGTTGTCAACCAGATTATTTAATTCTTTTTTGTTTTAAATCGCTTTCAATTTGTACTTCCATTTTTTTATTGATCTTGTAAAAGAATAATAAACCGGCACCAATTAAAAATGGTATGGCCGGGTATATGCTTACCAACATTTTCGTTCCCTGAATTGCTTCAGGAGGTTGAACATTGCTGTTAGGAACATAGCGGTACAAGCCGAGTATCCACGTGAGGATGGCACTGCCAAGGGTTAGCCCCGCTTTTAGACCAACCATCATTGCAGAAAAAATTATAGCGGTTGCCCTCCGGTTGTTTTTCCATTCACTATAGTCTGCCACATCGGCAATCATGGCCCATAATAATGGAATCGTTAAGCCATAAAAAAAGCCGTGTAATATTTGCGATGCAAACATTAGCCCAACTGATTGTGGCGGATAAAAAATAAAAGCCAGGATGAACAATGTGGAAATGAAAAGGCAAACGCCAAATACATCCCGTTTGCCATATTTATCTGCAAACCTTTTAGACAGGGTGATGCCCATAATCATGAAGAGGATGCCTCCTGCATTAAACAAACCAAAGCCGGCGGAAACGGGATCTTCACCAAAAAAATTGAGACCAATACCGGAAAGAAAATGTACGATTGGGCTCACAAAAGCGGTGAGGCTTTGACGGTCTACATAATTATTGAAATAATACACATAAGAACCACCTTTCATTGCCAGCGTAATAAAGACGAGTAGTGTAAGGACCAACATAATAATCCAGGGCTTATTTTTAAACAAATCGCCAAGGTCTTCTTTTAAACTTGATTTTTGTTCGGGTTTTGGAACGATCCGCTCCTTTGTGGTTAAGAAAGTGACGAGTAACATAACGGTGCCGATAATAGCAAGCCACGTCATTACTTTTTCAATACCTACAGCTTTATCACCATGTCCGGCAGATTCAATGATGGCCAACATGAATACCTGCACAAAAAATTGTGCAAACATAACCGCCACAAAGCGATAAGAAGATAAAGAATTTCTTTCTTTCATGTCGCCTGTGATAACGCCGCTTAATGCAGAATAGGGAAGATTGTTCCCGGCATATAACAACAACAATAAAGTATAAGTAACAACCGCATAGATCACTTTTCCTTTATAAGCAAAATGAGGCGTGCTAAATGCAAGCAATGCAATTACACCAAGAGGAATAGCAGTAAATAAAATCCATGGCCGAAACTTACCCCACCTGGAATTTGTTCTGTCTGCCAATGCACCAATGATCGGGTTAAAGCCGAATGCGGCCACAAGACCCACGGTTAGAATAAGCACCGACGCATGTTCTGTTTTGAGCCCGTAAATGTCGGTGTAGAAATAAGCAAGGTAAGTCACCAAGGTTTGAAACACAAGATTAGCCGCAAGATCACCCAGGCTGTACCCAACTTTTTCAAGCACCGATAATTTTTGCGGTGCTGCACTTAGTTTTACAGCACTTGCTGCACCTGTTTTTTCTCCCGGTAAGGATAGTTCCTCGGTACTCATATATTTTGTTTTTTTTAGAAGCAGGACTTCATGTTACTTTTTTGCCGTAGCAATCACGCTGTAAAATGCAGGTTTAGGTTGAAAATTTCTGTCAAATAATAATGGATAATTGGTGCGTCCACGGATAGGAAATCCATTCAACCATGATTGTCCATCGTCAACACCCCAGAAGGTAACACGGCTGATATCTTTTTTATATTTCATAAAAAGAGAAAACAAATCTGCATACGATTTTGCAAGCAATTGCTGAACAGAATCGGGCAGGCCGTTTGGATAAGGATTCATTTTTGCGCTTCCCTGCGCCGTTGCGCTTACATCAGCTGTTGTTTTATCCCAGGGATTTGGTAACACACTTAAATCAAGTTCGGTAAACATCACTTCAATTCCCAATGCCGAAAATTCCTTTATGCTTTCTTCAATATCCTGCATAGGTACATTGCTGGCTCCCCAGTGTCCTTGTATACCAACACCGTCAATCCGCACGCCCGCAGCCTGAATTTTTTTTATTAAAGCAATTGCGCCGGCTCTTTTCTTTGGTTGTTCAATGTTGTAATCATTGTAATATAATTTTGAATGTGGCGATGCTTTTTGTGCCAGGCGAAATGCTTCCACAATGTAATTATCACCAAGTTTTTCAAGAAAGATAGATTTACGTAATGTGCCATCTTCATTCAACGCTTCATTTATCACATCCCATGAATATACTTTGCCATCGTAGCGGCTTGCAACAGTCGTTATATGGTTTTGAAAATACTCCTTTACAGAATCTGCACTTTGCATATGGCGCATAAATACAGGCAATTGGCTATGCCAGATAAGATTGTGCGCATTTACTTTGATGTTATTCATTTGCGCAAACGCAACCAGTTTATCAGCAAGGCCGAAATTGTACTTATTCCAGCCCGGCTGTATTATTTCAGCCTTCATAATATTTTCAGGTGTAACAGCATTAAATTGTTCTTTGATTAGCCTGTCAGCAGTGGTATCTTTTTCTTCTATCTGAGCTGTATTGATAGCACTTCCAATCAGAAAATCATTTTTGAACGTTTCTTTCAAAGAAGGACCTGACTGGGCCGTTGCATTTTCAATGCCTGCGCAACCTGCCGACAGGATTGTTGCAATAGAAATAATTAGGAATAATTTTTTTGTCATGAACCAATTAATTGTAATCGGGAAATAAAAGGAGAGCTGCTAAAATGTTTTATTAGTTATTGAAATCAACACAATCTTCGTTTTCAATTGCAAGCAATCCAAGCCACATATCTCCCGGGTTTATTAAACGATAAGCAATGTTAACAAAATAATTGAAACCGATTACACAAATTGTTATTTTTGATTACACAAATTTTTACTTTTTTATTGTTTTTGAGAAAGATGACTGGAAAATAAAGCCATTGAATTATTTGATTTTCAAAAATCCGCATGAAATATATTTTAATAGTTGCATTTACAATTAGTCATTGTTATTCTTATGCCCAGCAGTATAACAACTTCAGGGTGTCAATTTATTGCCGTGCTTATGAAGTAAGGCAAATGGGCGATACTACTAATTATTTAAAACCGAAATGGAATGAAATATCTCGGCAATTAAAAGTTGATAAAGTTTACCTGGAGACGCATCGTGATTTGATCATCGTAGATCAGAAAACACTGGACATTGCAAAAAAATTTTTTAAAGACAGAGGTATAGAAGTTGCCGGCGGAATTACGCTAACCATCAGTGAACCGAACCGCTTTCAAACATTCTGCTATAGCGACCCCGATGACAGGGAAAAAGTAAAAGCCTTAAGTGAATACACGGCAAAAAACTTTGACGAGTTTATTTTGGATGATTTCTTTTTCACAAATTGTAAAGATGATGGCGCTATAAAAGATAAGGGCGGCCAAAGCTGGACGCAATATCGTTTAAACTTAATGACGGAAGCCGCAAAGTCATTGATCATCGGGCCTGCCAAAGCGGTGAATCCTAAAGTAAAAATTGTAGTAAAATTTCCAAACTGGTATGAACATTTTCAGGGCATGGGCTTTAACCTCCAAACAGAGCCAAAGATTTTTGACGGCATTTATACAGGTACCGAAACCAGAGATGCCGTTATGTCGGCGCAACATCTTCAGCCATACCTCGGCTATAATATTATTCGATATTATGAAAATATTGCGCCTGGCAGAAACGGTGGCGGCTGGGTTGATCCTTTCGGCAGTAATTATTCTGATAGATATGCAGAACAGCTTTGGATAACGCTATTTGCAAAAGCACGCGAACAAACACTGTTTGATTTTCGTAGTTTAAGCAGGTCGATATATTTCACAGACCGTGCGCCATGGCAGGGCCATCATACAAGTTTTGATTATGATGAAATGATGCAGCAGCCTGTAAATTATAATGGCGGTGAAGCTACAAGACCTGCAACCATTGCAAGAGTGGCAGGTTATACGTTTTGAAAAAATAGATAAATTTTTAGGCAAGCTGGGCAAGCCGATTGGTATACCAAGCTATAAACCTTATCACTCCCTCGGTGAAGATTTTTTACAGAATTATTTAGGTATGATTGGCCTGCCAATGAATATGGAGCCTGAATTTCCGGCAGAAGATAGCGTTATTTTGTTAACTGAGGAAGCTGCTTTTGACAATAAAATTGTCGATAAAATAAAAAAGCAGTTAACTGATGGGAAAACAGTTGTTATAACGTCAGGACTATTAAAAGATATACAGGATAAACTGAATGATATTGTTGAATTGCGTTATACCGACAGGAGAGCAATTGTGCAGGATTACACGGCGGGAACATTTCAATTGATACATACTGATAAGCCAATCCTGATTCCACAAATACAATATCTCACGAACGATTCCTGGGAAATTGTTTCAGGCATTAGCGGTGATGATGGCTGGCCCATATTGCATGAAGCAGATTACTCAAAAGGCCATTTATATGTGTTAACGATTCCTGATAACTTTTCTGATCTCTACAATTTACCGGCTGCAGTGCTGAATAAAATAAGACAGGTTTTAGGCGGCAACCTGAACGTACAAATTGAAGGACCATCCAAAATAAGTTTGTACGTATACGATAATAACACCTTCATTATTGAATCATTTTTAGAAACCGAAACAATAGTCAAGGTGGTAACGCCTCCTTCATTTAATACAGTTACAGATATTAATACCGGCGAGGTCGTAAGTGGTGAATTGAGAAAGTCGGCATTTAGCTATGTCGATAAAAATTCAGGAACTAAAAATGTTTATACGATTACCGTTAAACCACATTCATTCCGCGTGTTTAGAATGAATTAGATTACTCCCAAAATGATTGAAGATATTACCTGATTAAACCGGTCGCTGGCACATTACCGGTTTCATGTAATACTCAGGTGTTTTATCCTTTTTACAAAGTTGGGCGGTACCGGCATGTGGGAAAAAGTTTGAAAATACTGTGTGGATGGGCTTGCGGGGGGAGGATCGTGTCTTAAAAATTCTATCAATTAAGGACAAAAAATGTAAAAAGGAATAAAATAAATATTTTAGCAATCGGTTACATTTAAAAAAAATACCTTTACTTTAGCATAATAAGTGTATAGTTGACATTTATTATAATAGTATTATAATAGAAGGGGTCGATTGCACAAGCAATTAATTGCATAAACTCCCATGATATTACTATTTCTTTATTCCGCTTTTTTGAAACAAAATTAGCGGCTACGGCTATTGATCAAAATATTGTCAACAAGAGATTGCTGTTATCAACCTGGTAAATACATGGTTTCAGCCTACACAATTAGTAAACCAGATTGCGACAAATAACAAATACAATCAGAAAAGCACATAAGCGATGAAAAAGATTTTTTTTATCGGTTTAATGTTAGAGGCTGCAACTTGTTTTGCCCAAAACAAAGCAGGTTTAAAACTGTGGTACAAGCAGCCATCCGGAAATGTTTGGGAGAACGCGTTGCCAATCGGCAATGGAGAATTGGGTGCAATGATTTTTGGTAATGTTGATACAGAAACAGTACAATTAAATGAAGGCACTGTTTGGAGCGGCAGTCCGAACAGGAATGATAATGATTTATGCATGGATTCGCTTGCTGAAATAAGGCAATTAATATTTGGTGGCAAGCAAAAAGAAGCCGAAGCATTGGCGAATAAAACTATCGTGTCCAAATCTTCACAAGGGCAAATGTTTGAACCGGTTGGCGACCTGCGATTAGTATTTGATAAGCATGAAAATTATAGCAACTATTACCGTGAATTAGATATTGAAAGAGCTGTTCAGAAAACAACTTATACAATTGATGATGTTAATTACACAAGAGAAGTAATTGCATCATTCCCCGATCGTGTTATTGTAATGCATGTTACGGCAAGTAAGTCAAACAGCGTTTCATTTACCGGATTCTATACAACTCCGCAACCCAAAGCAATCACAAAAGCATCATCTGATGAGTTGATTATTTCCGGGACTACGATCGATCATGAAGGTGTAGAAGGCAAAATTAGATTTAAGGGTATTGCCAGGTTTAAATTAGACGGCGGCACGTTATCATCGAATGATTCATCGTTGACGATAAAAAATGCTAACGCAGTAACCATTTACATTTCAATTGCGACCAACTTTAATAATTACAAGGATGTTAGCGGCAATGAAAATGAAAGGGCTGCATCTTTTCTCGATAAAGCGTATTCGAAAAAGTATACTGATATTTTGAAAGCTCATGTTGCGGCCTATCAAAAATATTTTAATAGAGTTAAGCTCGATCTTGGAACAACAGATGCGGACAAACTTCCCACCGATGAAAGGCTAAAGAATTTCGATGCTACCAATGACCCGCAATTTGTTGCACTTTATTTTCAGTATGGACGATACCTTTTGATTTCGTCCTCGCAGCCCGGCGGACAGCCGTCGACGTTACAAGGCATCTGGAATAATAAATTATATCCGCCATGGGATAGTAAATACACTATTAACATAAATACAGAAATGAATTACTGGCCTGCGGAGAAAACCAATCTGGCGGAAATGTCGGAGCCGTTGCTGAAAATGGTAAAAGAGCTTTCTGTGACGGGCGAAAAAACAGCAAAGGATATGTATGGTGCGAGAGGCTGGATGGCGCATCATAATACGGATTTGTGGAGGATTAATGGGGCTGTCGATGGAGCTTTCTGGGGAATCTGGCCCAACGGTGGCGGGTGGTTAAGCCAGCACCTATGGGAACATTATTTATACAATGGTGATGAGGCATATCTTGCTTCAGTGTATCCTGTGCTTAAAGGCGCAGCCATGTTTTATTCAGATTATCTTATCGAACATCCAAAATATCATTGGTTGGTTGTATGCCCCGACATGTCGCCCGAAAATGCTCCTGCAGCACATCAGGGTTCATCACTTGATGCTGGTGTAACTATGACAAATCAAATTGTTTTTGATGTATTCACCAACGCAATTGATGCTGCTAAAATTTTAAACAAAGACAAAGCGTTTGCTGAAACATTAAAACAAAAAAGAAATCAGCTTGCTCCCATGCATATTGGTCAGTATGGACAACTACAGGAATGGTTGGATGACGTAGATGATCCTAACGATCATCATCGCCATATTTCTCATTTATATGGATTATTCCCGTCTAATCAAATATCACCTTATCGTACGCAAGAATTATACAGCGCTGCAAAGAATACCTTAATTCAACGCGGCGATGTATCCACCGGCTGGAGCATGGGCTGGAAGGTAAACTGGTGGGCAAAAATGCTCGATGGCAATCATGCATATAAGTTAATTCAAAATCAATTGACACCCGTTGGTACAAACGAAGGTGGCGGAGGTACCTTCAATAACCTGTTTGATGCACATCCTCCGTTTCAGATTGATGGCAACTTTGGCTGCACTTCAGGCATTACAGAAATGTTGATGCAAAGCGAAGATGGCGATTTGAATTTACTGCCTGCGTTACCTGATATTTGGAAATCGAAAGGAAGTGTCACCGGCTTGCGTGCAAGAGGTGGTTTTGAATTAATGAATGTTGTTTGGAAAGATGGACAGATTATAAAAGCTATTATCAAATCAACACTCGGGGGCAATCTTCGTATAAGGCTTCCGAACGAAATGAAGTTAAGCAATGGTGTAGAATTAAAAAAAGCTGTAGGCACTAATAATAATCCGTTTTATCAAACTGAAAAAATAGCAGAACCAAACATTTCAAAAAAAGCAAAAATAACGTTGCCTGATTTGCCGAAAACCTTTGTGTACGATATAACAAGTGAGAAAGGAAAGACCTATACGCTGGTCTCGAAATAGAAAAGGTAATTGCAAATTTTCAAATTCAACACATGATGTTAACCGCAGAAGTACTATATGATTTCATTATCCATCAACATAATAAAATAAAATTACTTATGCGGTTTACAAAATTTATGCTTGCAACAACTTTGTTATGCTCTGGCGACCTTCTTCTGGCACAGCAAGATACTGCACTAAAAATAACAATGCCTAAGGCTGGCAAACTGGTTAACGATAAACCGGTTGGTAAAGGCTGGATAAACCTCTTGTCAACAGCGGACGACTGGAATTTTGAGGCTTCATTCTGGCAGTTGAACAATAAATTATTGCATGGGTCAATGGGCAGAGAAAAGGAGCATCACTACAGTTACACTAAGAAAAAGTATAGCGATTTTGAACTAAATGTGATGATAAAAATGGTGGGTGACGAAAATGCCAATTCCGGTGTTTGCATTCGCATAAATCCTACCAGTTGGGATGATGCGCCAGGTTACCAGGTTGATATGGGAAAAGGATATTGGGGCTCATTGTGGGAAGAGAGGCGAGGAGAAATGGTGCAAAAATTTCCGGATTCCCTTGCCACTTTGATTGTGAAACAAAATGACTGGAATCATTATTACATAAAAGCCAAAGGGCATCATATTGAAGCCTGGCTAAATGGAGTAAAAACTATTGATATTACACATAATGCCGGGTATACTTTCGGTAATATTGGTTTTCAACTTTGTCACTATCATAGTGCTACAACGGTTGATGTAAAGACGTTGTATATCAGGGAAATTAAATAATTACTTACAGGTTAGATATTCTATTATAAAAATAATATACATGAAAAAAATAACGCTGAAAATAGGTTTATTGATTTGGGGCATATGCTCTTTAATTAGTGGAAAAACAATTGCGCAAGTACCGACCTTAACATTAGACCTTACAAAACCCGGCGCCAATGTAAGCCCGATGTTGTATGGACTGATGACAGAGGAAATCAATCATTCTTACGATGGCGGCCTGTATGCGGAACTGATTCGCAACAGAATATTTAAAGACGATAGCACCATACCCGAAGGATGGAGCCTCATAAAGGATAATCCATCTACAGAAGCGAGTATAAAATTAATAGGCGCAGAAGAACACGTTCCGAATGATGAACGCCGTAATGCTATAAACGGAGCACTTTCCGCCTGCTTAAGACTGACGGTGGAAAAGGCTGACGGAAGAGTGGGTATTGCCAATGAAGGCTACTGGGGCATTCCCGTAAAACCTTCTACAACTTACAAAGCTTCATTTTATGTAAAAGGAACAGATCGCAGGGAACCTCCCCGCTGGCCCTGGGAGCCCAAACCCAACACTCCCCCATTGCCGGTAATTGAAAATAATACGCCAGGCCCGATAACGGTTTCTATTGAAAGTAACGATGGTAAAACGGTGTTTGCAACAGGAACTATCAATCTTGAAAAAAGCATTTATTGGAAACAATATGAAGTTGATTTAACGACTGCTTCAGATGTAAAACCGACGAAAGATGCACGCTTTGTAATTTCTACCAATCGTATAGGCGTCTATTATTTCAATCTGGTTTCTTTATTTCCCCCAACTTATAATAATCAACCCAACGGCTTCCAGGTTGACCTGATGCAAATGCTGGTGAATATGGAACCAAAATTTCTACGTTTTCCGGGAGGCAATTTTTTGGAAGGCCCGAAGATTACGGATGCATTTCCATGGAAAACAACGCTTGGACCGGTTGCAAACAGGCCGGGGCACAATGGTTCATGGGGATACCGTGCCTCTGATGGATTGGGGTTGCCAGAGTTTTTAGAATGGACTGAAGACATGGGCGCAGAGCCGCTTTTGGCGGTTTACGCTGGGTATTCTTTGGAAGGGGACCATATAGATGCGGGTCCGCTTTTAAAACCTTATGTGGATGACGCTTTGGATGAGATAGAATATGTCATGGGAGATAAAAGCACCTATTGGGGCGCTAAACGTGCAAGGGACGGACATCCTGAGCCATTCAAACTTCAGTATGTTGAAATTGGTAATGAAGATTGGTTCGACCGATCGAACAGCTATGACGGAAGGTTCAATCAATTCAGAACTGCTATTGAAGCAAAATATCCGCAACTTACCTGCATTTCTACAATTCCAGGTACACAGTATGCTTCAATGAAAGTTACATCAGGCAAGACGCCGGCAGTAGTCGATGAACACTATTACCGCAACTCCTGGGATATGTGGGAGAATGCTTCACAATATGATAAATACGACCGTAATGGGCCAAAGATTTTTGTGGGAGAATGGGCAACACGCGAAGGAGCGCCAACTACTAATTTAAATGCAGCCTTGGGAGATGCCGCCTGGATGACGGGGATGGAACGCAATTCGGATTTGGTCATCATGTCTTGCTATGCGCCCCTATTCGTAAACGTTAGTAAAGATTCTGCTACCGGGAAAAGAGCCTGGCAATGGGATTCTGATTTGATAGGTTATGATGCACTTAATAGTTATGGTTCGCCATCTTACTACGTGCAAAAATTATTCAGCCATTATTTGGGTAATAAAATTGTGCCGGTAACGGCCGCAAACATTCCTGTGCAAAACAAACCGCTTTCAAGAAGAGATAGCGCTGAGGGCAAAAAAGTCATAACTGTTCCAACAATATTTTATTCTGCCACAATGAATGATACAACCGGAATGCTCTATCTTAAAATTGTAAATACAACAGCAAAAAAACAAACCGTAAAAATAAATCTTGATGGTATTGCTAAAGTGGCTCCTGAAGCAGCATTGATGGTAGTGAAAGGTAATAAGCCGGATGAAACCAATACCATTTCGGAACCTGAAAATATTATTCCAGTTACTGAAAACATAAAAGGAATTAAGAAGTCTTTTTCAAGAAAGCTTGACCCTTATTCTGTAAGCATTATTGAAATTAAAACAAACAAATAGAAACAATGTAATTGTTGGCTAAATATTAATTCTCAATTTTTAAACCAAATAAAAAAACATTCATTATGAAGTATCTACTCACAGCACTTCTGCTTTTTGGATTCATGGTTACTAACGCACAAAATGCAATCGATGGAAACTGGAAAGGTAGTCGTGAAACTCCAAACGGAACAATGGAATTTAATTACACATTTAAAGTGCAGGGAGATACATTAACCGGTGTTATAAAATCACAGTTTGGTGAGGTGACTTTAGAAAAAGGAAAAGTTGATGGAAAGAAGTTTTCCTACAGCATTAGCTTTAACGACAGAAGCCTCGATTTTACAGGCGAACTTGTCAGCGACGACCAAATAATCACCAAAAATGAAAGGGGTGAAACAAAGTTAACCCGGGTAAAGAATAACTGAAAAGATTACTGGAATTGGATTAAGATAAAAAGGTTTCAGACTCTTTTTCAAGAGAACTTCCCCCTTATTCTGTAAGAATATTTGAATGAAACGCGGTAAATAGTTTTTATGAAATAGTTGGTACATCGTCCAACCTCAAGCAAAGGATAATGAATAAAAAAAGTCTTTTAAAACGAATTAAATCAAATAAGGTATTAATTTTTTCAGTTGCATTTGCTATATATATTTTCACTTTTACTACATCGCATGCGCAGGAAAAATTATATCCAAATGAATTTAATTTGGGCGATGTAAAACTATTGGATGGGCCTTTCAAACGAGCCCGTGACCTTAATATTCAAACGCTTTTAAAATATAAGGTTGACCGCTTGTTGACGCCTTATTTAAAAGAAGCGGGCTTGAAACCCAAAGACTCGAGCTATAAAAACTGGGCAGGATTGGACGGGCATGTAGGCGGACATTATTTATCTGCAATGGCAATGAACACTGCGGCAACCAATAATGCCGAATGTAAAAAGCGAATGCTATATATGATTGCCGAATTAAAAGCATGCCAGGAGGCCAACGCCAAAAACAATGCGGATTGGGGTGTTGGTTATGTTGGCGGCGTTCCGAATAGCGAAGCCGTATGGAAGTCAGTAAAAGATGGCAGTCTTACAGTTTACAAGGCAACATGGGCGCCCTGGTATAACGTGCATAAAATGTTTGCTGGCTTAAGAGATGCCTGGTTGTACGCCGGCAATGAAGAGGCGAAAAGCATTTTTTTAAAATTTTGTGATTGGGCCATAAGCATCACATCGGGCTTGAGTGAGGTACAAATGCAATCTATGCTTGATAAGGAACAGGGTGGTATAAATGAAGTGCTGGCGGATGCATACCAGATTTCCGGCGACAAAAAGTATCTTATTGCAGCAAAAAGATTTTCGCATCATATGTTACTTATCCCAATGTCCAAAGGCATTGACAACCTTGATAACAAACACGCCAACACGCAGATACCAAAAGCCATCGGCTTTGAACGCATCGGCGAGTTATCGCATGATGAAAAGTATGAAGCTGCCGGCAGCTTTTTCTGGCAGACGGTTACGGCTAATCGCAGTCTTGCATTTGGTGGTAACAGCCGCAGGGAATTCTTTCCTGATCCTGCTGCCTGTACAGATTTTATTAATGATGTGCAAGGCCCGGAATCGTGCAACTCTTATAACATGCTTAAGCTAACGGAAGACCTGTTCAGAGAAAATCCTTCGGCAAAGTACATGGATTATTATGAACGTACTGTGTACAACCATATTCTTTCAACACAAAATCCTGAAACGGGCGGATATGTTTATTTCACGCCGGTACGGCCACGTAGTTATCGCGTGTATTCGTCACCCAACGAGGCAATGTGGTGCTGCGTGGGAACAGGAATGGAAAATCATGGCAAGTATAACGAGCTCGTCTATACGCATACTCACGATTCATTGTTTGTAAATCTTTTTATCGCCTCTGAGTTGAACTGGAGAAACAAAGGAATCAAACTAAAACAACAAACCAGGTTTCCGTATGAAGAGCAAACAAAATTGATTGTTGAAGAATGCGGCTCCGGTTTCAAATTGCTTATTCGTTATCCGGAATGGGTTGCAGAGGGCGCATTAAAAGTTTTGGTGAATGGAAAAGAAATAGCTTATAACGCACATCCTTCATCATATATTACCATCAACCGAAAATGGAAAAAAGGTGATGTTGTGGAAGTGAAGTTGCCAATGCATACTACACTTGAACATTTACCGAATGTACCCACTTATATAGCCATAATGCATGGTCCTATTCTGCTTGCTGCCAAAACAGGTACGCAGGATTTGGAAGGGTTATTTGCTGATGACGGGAGGTGGGGGCACATTCCTCAAGGTAGCAAATTGCCTCTGGATAAAGCGCCCATCATTATTGAAGATAATTTGGCTATAGTAACAAAAGATCTTGTTCCCGTAAAAGACCATCCGCTCAATTTTACCATGCATGATGTAAAGTTGACCAACCCGATCGATGTAACGCTGCAACCCTTTTATACCCTTCATGATGCACGGTATATGATGTATTGGATGGCTTTATCAGAAAGTCAATATCACTCGTATCTCGATTCGCTGGCGATAGTTGAAAAAGAAAAGCTCGAATTGGATAAACGAACCCTTGATGTTCTTGCGCCGGGAGAACAGCAACCCGAAGTAGATCACAACATGCAAAGTGACGGGTCGCATTCCGGCATCGCCAATGAAGGCATGTATCGTGAAGCAGCCAATGGCGGATCATTCAGTTATGAACTTTCAACACATGATCAGAACAACGTTAGCCTGATAGTGCGGTATTGGGGAGCCGAATGGGGCAATCGCAAATTTGATATCTATATAGATGATCGGAAATTAATTACTGAAGATAATACCGGCAAGTGGAATCAATCAAAGTTTTTTGACATCAGTTATGCCATACCAGATTCAATGATCAAAGGCAAAGATGATGTACGTGTGAAGTTTCAATCATTGGAAAGCAGTACGGCAGGCGGTGTTTATTATGTTAGGTTAGTAAAATCAAAATAATGAAACAGCTTAAACATCTTTGGATAATCATTAATTGTTTGTTTGTGATTGGAGCACAAGCACAAAATACGGCCAGTGCACAAACATTGAAGGATGTTTATAAAAATGCTTTTTTAATTGGCACCGCTGTTACTCCCGCCATCACATCTGGCCAGGATAAAGTCACCCGGGATATTGTAATAAAACAATTCAATGCAATCACGCCTGAAAATGTAATGAAAGCGGCATTAATAAACCCCAAACCCGGAATATATAATTATGGCCCTGCCGATGACTATGTTGCCTTCGGTGAAAAAAATAAAATGTTCATTATTGGTCACACACTCGTATGGCACAATCAATGTCCCGATTGGTTTTTTACCAACGCTGCCGGAAAGCCCAACACAAAGCAAGAACAGTTGGAAAGACTAAGATCACATATTGAAATGGTTGCAGGCAGGTATGCTGGTCGCATAAATGCGTGGGATGTAGTGAATGAAGTAATAGATAACGATGGTAGTTACAGGCACACCAGTTGGGTGAATGCTGTTGGCAATGGTGATACGCTGGTAAAATATGCCTTTATGTTTGCAGCAAAGTATGCGCCCAACGCAGAATTATATTACAACGATTTCAATGCATGGCGGCCTGCAAAAAGAGATGGTATTGTACGGATGATAAGGATGCTGCAGAAAGATGGAATTCGAATTGATGGCGTGGGCATGCAAGGCCATTGGGGTTTGGATTATCCTAAAACAACATACATCGAAGATGCTATTGATGCCTATGCGGCATGTGGTGTAAAAGTGATGATAACAGAGCTTGATGTAGATGTATTACCCTTAACTAAAGAAGGCCAGATCATTGGCCAGGGCATGGCAGATAAACAATTTCAGTTGGAAGAGTTCAAAACATTTTTGGATCCTTATCAAAACGCATTGCCTGATAGTGTGCAATTAGCTTTGGCAAACCGCTATGCCGAGCTGTTTTCCATTTTTTATAAACGAAGAGAAAAGATAGCAAGGGTAACATTGTGGGGCGTGCATGATGGCATGAGTTGGAAGAATGGCTATCCCATTCCTGGCAGAACAAACTATCCTCTGTTATGGTCAAGAAATCTTGAGCCAAAGCCTGCATTGCAGGCGGTGTTAAATGTGCCGGCGATGATGGGAAAGTAATGAGTTAATAAATTGAAAAGTACATGATATGATTCTGATTGGTAAAAATGTAAAGCAAATTTTTTTGATGTTTACCTTCATAGCAGGCATAAATTTTAGCTATGCGCAAAACCCAATCATCATCATCACAAGTCCTGGCAAAAATATCACGGTTACCTGCAATCCGGCAGGGGAAACGTATAGCATAGCTTACAAAGCCAAACCTGTAATAGACAATTCAAAATTGGGTCTAATAAGAGACGATGAAGATTTCTCGCAAGGCCTAAAGTTCGTCAAAGCTTCAGACCCAACAACTGTAAAGGATAGTTATACAATGCTCAATGCAAAGAAGAAAAATATAACCTATACAGCAACAGAACGTATCATAGAAACACAAACAAATTCCGGCAAAAAAATGAACATTATCTTTCGGGTTTCTAACGATGGGGTTGCATTTTGCTACGTGTTTCCAGAAACGTCATCCGATATAAAACATATTGCGTCCGAAGCAACAAGCTTTCATTTCTTTGAAGGTACAAGAGCATGGCTGCAACCTAAAACCGAAGCCCAAAGCGGGTTTGAGCATTCCAATCCTTCTTATGAAGCGCATTATGAAATGGATATTCCCACAGGCAAGCCGTCGCCGGGACAAAACGGCTGGGTATATCCCGCGTTATTCAGATACAACGATGTTTGGATGCTCATGACAGAAGCGGCCCTGGGCAGAACCTATTGTGGTACTGCATTACAACAGAATTCTCCCGGCAACGAATACAAAATAAATTTTCCGGAAGCACCTGAAAAGATACCCGGAGGCGCTCTAAATCCGCAGTCTACATTGCCCTGGCAAACACC
Source organism: uncultured Chitinophagaceae bacterium (assembly GCA_963819925.1). Lineage (GTDB taxonomy): Bacteria > Bacteroidota > Bacteroidia > Chitinophagales > Chitinophagaceae > Ginsengibacter. The sequence goes on from CAWFYG010000005.1 coordinate 479,826, forward strand.
ATGGAGAATTATTGCCATCGGCAGCCTGAAAACAATAATGGAATCCACACTCGGAACAGACCTTGCCTTTGGGGCAAAGAAAATGGATGCAGCGTTTATAAAACCCGGCAAAGCATCCTGGAGCTGGATAATAGATAAAGATGATTCAACCATCTATGGCGTTCAAAAAAAATATATTGATTTTGCCGCAAACATGAAATGGCAGTATTGCCTTATTGATGCGGGCTGGGATAAAACCATCGGCTACGATTCTGTTAAGCTTCTTGCAGATTACGCCAAACAAAAAAATGTAGGCATTCTGCTCTGGTATAATTCTGCCGGCAACTGGAACACGGTTCCTTTTACACCACACAGTAAACTGCTTACCCATGAAAGCCGCATGCAGGAGTTTTCCCGCATAGAAGCGATGGGCATTAAAGGCATCAAGGTCGATTTTTTTGGTGGCGATGGTCAATCGTTTATCAACTATTACCAGGATATTTTAGATGACGCCGCCAGTTATCATCTCCTTGTAAACTTTCATGGCGCCACATTGCCGAGAGGCTGGCAACGTACGTATCCGAATCTGATGACTACAGAAGCGGTGTTTGGCTATGAAATGATTACGTTTGGCCAGGATAATGCTAATGCTGCGCCTGCTCACATGGTTATGTGCGCTATGATACGCAATGCCTTCGACCCCATGGATTTCACACCAATGAACTTGTATAAAATTCCGCATATAAAGCGTGCTACAACAGCGGCGTTCGAGCTGGCAACAACCGTGTTGTTTTTATCGGGCATACAGCATTATGCCGAAACCCCCGCGGGCATGGCGCATGTTCCTGAACGGGTAAGGGATTTTTTACGAACGCTGCCCAATAACTGGGAAGATGTAAAATTTATTGACGGTTATCCCGGCAAGTTTTATGTGGTGGCAAGAAGGAGTGGGGATAAATGGTATGTGGCAGGCATTAATGGCGAAAAGACAGAAAAGCAATTGAAACTCGATTTATTTTTTTTAAAGCATAAGAAAGGTGAACTCATTGCTTCGGGAAATAACGCCGGTGATGAACCTTCCTTCGGTGTAAAAGCTGTAACTATTTCTCCTGGTGGAAAGGTTAATATTAAAGTAAAAGGCAACGATGGTTTTGTAATTGTGTTTTAGGTTTTTTTCAATAATCTACCTGGTAAGGTGTAAAATCATTTAAAATATAAAACATAAGAAATGCAGTATAAGAAAATAGTAAACATGCTTGTACAGTTTATTATATTCTTCATATTATCATATCATAATTTACCCGCACAAAATGTTCATGCTGATAACGACGACGGCACTTATACGAACCCGTTAATCTCTGCCGATTTTCCAGATCCTGATGTGATAAGAGTCGGTGATACATATTATATGGTGAATACGACCATGTTTATTTTTCCAGGTGTAACAGTTTTAAAATCTCACGACCTGGTGAACTGGGAATATTGCAGCAATGCAGTGCAGCGATTTGATTTTAGTAAGTGTTATAATTTGGATAGCTGCAACCGTTATGGGCACGGGCAATGGGCAACCAGTTTAAAATATCACAACGGCAAATTTTATCTGCTGTTCATTACCCTCAATGAAGGTGGCTTTATGTGTACCGCTGATAAGGCTGAAGGTCCGTGGCATATCACACACCTGCCAAAAGGCTTTTATGATCCGGGGTTATTTTTTGATGATGATGGAAAAGTGTATGTGGCGCAAGGCTATAGTAAAATTTCAATAACGGAAGTGAATGATAGTCTTGTGGCTCTAAGTCCGGATTCATTAGTATTTACAGGTGATATTCGCAAAGGCCTCGAGGGAACGCATGTATATAAGATTAATGGGTATTATTATTTGTATTCAACTTATGGTGGAAGAGATGGTATGCAGGTGGCGCTTCGCTCTAAGAATATTTATGGACCGTATGAACAAAAGTTGTTGATCTATGATACAACAAAAGGAATTAATTATGGCATTCACCAGGGAGCATTAATTCAAACGCAAACCGGAGAATGGTGGACGATATTATTTGTTGACAGCGGACCATTCGGCCGTTTTCCTTCCTTACAACCAGTAGCCTGGGTTGATGGCTGGCCAATGATTGGGGTAGATGGAAAAGCAGTTATCACCTACAGAAAACCAAACGTCGGTAAAACATATCTGGTTACAAACCTTCCAACATCGGATGAATTCAACGAAAAGAAGTTGGGCATGCAATGGGGATGGAATCACAATCCTGATTCCTCGAAATGGTCATTAACACAAAGGCCCGGATATCTGAGGTTGAAGACAGCAAGCGTCACCAATGATTTCAAAATGGCCCGCAATACGCTTACACAAAGACCGTTTGCAAAACATAATCAAACCCAACCGACTGTTGGAACAACAAAGATTGATGTAAGTAAAATGAAGGATGGTGATATTGCCGGGCTTGCTGTATTACAGGATCCGTATGCGTTCATAGGCACTAAACAAAACAACAGCTCAAAATACATTGTGATGGTGAATGATGGCAATACGATAGATTCTGCATCCATCAATTCCTCCATCATTTATTTAAAAACGATTGCATCCAATTCAAGTGGCAAAGCCAGATTTGAATACAGTACCGATAATAAAACATTCAAGCCATTGGGTAACGAATTGATGATGCGTTTCAGTTTAAAAATATTTACCGGTAATAAATTTTGCGTGTTCAATTATGCAACAAAAGCACCCGGTGGTTATGTCGATGTTGATTGGTTCAGAGTACTTTAATATATACGTTATATGATGAGATCAATGTTCAAACAAAATATTATTCTTGCTACATCACTATTATTTGCGTTGAATGCTTTTGCTCAGCAAAGAGAGCCTGTTCACATTAGCGTAAACCTCGCTAACACCGACAGCGAACGCAAACCAATCTGGGCATGGTTTGGCTACGATGAGCCTAATTATACTTATATGAAAGATGGTAAAAAGTTGTTAGGTGAAATAGCGGCTTTAAGTCCTGCGCCTGTTTATGTGCGCACACATAGTTTGCTTGTAACGGGAGATGGAACACCCTCATTAAAATGGGGTTCTACCAATGCCTATACTGAAGATGCCAATGGCAATCCTGTCTACGACTGGCATATTGTTGATAGTATTTTCGATATATACATAAAGCTTGGAATGAAACCTTACGCCCAAATAGGTTTTATGCCGGAGGCATTGTCAACACATCCGAAACCCTATAAACATCATTGGCAACCGGGAGGTAAAGAATCAATTTTTACCGGTTGGGCGTACCCGCCAAAAGATTATAAGAAGTGGGGCGAGTTGATATATCAATGGGTAAAGCATTGTGTTGAGCGTTATGGCGCAAATGAAGTGTCGTCGTGGTATTGGGAAGTTTGGAACGAACCCGACATACCTTACTGGAAAGGCACATTACAGGAGTATTGCAAGTTGTATGACTATGCGGCTGATGCGGTAAAGTGGGCTTTGCCATCGGCACGCATTGGCGGCGCAGATGTTACAGGTGGCGGCGCTAAATATCTTGATACCTTTATCAGGCATTGTTTGTATGATACCAATTACGCAACGGGTAAAATTGGTAGTCCGCTCGATCTTGTTTCTTTTCATGCGAAAGGGTCTCCTAAACTCATGCACGATACTGTGGTAATGAGCATCAGCAACCAGCTAAAAAATATTGTTGATAATTTCACTGTTATCTCTTCTTATCCCCAATTAAAAAATATACCTGTAATTATTGGCGAATCCGATCCGGAAGGTTGTGCTGCTTGTGGTATGGCTACCAGTCCTGAGAATGCTTATCGTAACGGAACCATGTACTCAAGTTATGAAGTTGCCGTATTTCCAAGAGAATATGCCCTCGCAAAAAAATTCAATATTAATTTAATTGGTGCTGTAACATGGGCTTTTGAATTTGAGAATCAGCCCTGGTTTTATGGCTATCGTGATTTGGCAACCCATGGCGTTGATAAACCTGTGTTGAATGTATTTCGAATGTTTGGTATGATGAAGGGAAAAGAGGTTAATGTCGTTAGTGACCATCAATATACACTTCAACATATTCTTGACAGTGGCATTCGTAAACCACAAACTGATGTGGGCGCAATCGCTTCGGCGACCGATTCTTCTGCAACGATCATGGTGTGGAATTATCATGATGTTGATAAGAAAAATATTACTGCCGAAGTCGCCTTAAATATTGCCGGCATTAATTCATCTAAAGTTAAAGTGATTGAATACAGGATCGATGAGCATCACAGTAACGCATATTCGCTTTGGAAAAAAATGGGCTCACCCCAAAATCCGTCAACTAAACAAGTTGATGCGCTGGAAAGAGCCGGGCAATTGCAAAAGTTCTATACACCGAAATCATTCAATTCTTCAAATAGCGAAATCACGGTAAACATGTTTTTGCCTGAACAGGCGGTTTCACTTTTAAAATTATCATGGAATCCTAATAATTAAACGTTTGTTATATGAAATATTTATTCAAATTTTTATGGCTTGCTTTTTTAATGCCACTTCTCATAAACAAACTTCCGGCTCAAAATCCACTCATCACCAACATGTATTCTGCGGATCCTTCTGCAAGAGTTTTTGGAGATAGCGTCTATGTGTACCCGTCGCATGACATTCTTGCAACTCCGGGACATGGCCGTGTTGGTTGGTTTTGTATGCAAGATTATCATGTGTATGCATCGAAAAATTTAACCGACTGGAAAGATGATGGAATTGTTGTTTCACAAACGGCCGTACCCTGGTCAAAGCCTGATGCTTACAGCATGTGGGCGCCGGATTGTATCGGGCGAAACGGTAAATATTATTTCTATTTTCCATCTGCGCCGAAAGATTCAACGTATGTAAGAGGTTTTGCAATTGGCGTTGCTGTTGCCGATAAACCTTCAGGACCGTTTGTTCCTGCGCCTGAACCTATAAAAGGAGTTCATGGAATAGATCCGAATGTGTTTATTGATAAAGATGGACAGGCTTATCTCTATTGGGCATTGGGAAATATTTATGGAGCAAAGTTGAAAAGCAATATGCTGGAGTTGGATGGCGAAATAAAAACGTTAGGGACATTGCCCCCCAAAGGTTTGAAGGAAGGCCCGTATTTATTTGAGCGCAATGGTATTTATTATTTAACTTATCCGCATGTAGCCGATAAAACGGAACAACTCGAATATGCTATTAGCGATAATCCGTTAGGTCCGTTCAAAGTTACAGGCGTAATCATGGATGAATCTCCGCATTGCTGGACCAATCATCAATCCGTCGTTCAATATAACAATCAATGGTACCTGTTTTATCATAGCAATGATCTTTCTCCAAACTTTGATAAAGCCCGTTCTATAAGAGCAGACAGTTTATTTTTTAATGCCGACGGCACCATCAAAAAAGTGATTCCAACATTCAGGGGTATTGGGATTACTAATGCAACATCAACTATACAAATTGACAGATACAGCGCTATAGCGTATGATGGCGTTGCGGTAGATTTTATAGATACCACCAACCGATTTGAAGGTTGGAAAACGATATTTAACAAACCGAATGCATGGATAAAATATAACACGGTTGATTTCGGAAATCAGAAACTACATGCAGTTGTTGTAAAAGCAATGTCTTCAACCGGGGGCACCTTGCAAATTCATTTGGATAAAATACAAGGCCCATTAATAGCACAGATTAAAGTGCCGCAAACGGATGAATGGAAAGAAATTAAAACGCCCTTATCATCTTTAAAAGCTGGCGTTCATCATCTCGTTGTTTCACTAAAAACCAATTCAATTGTTGAAGTGGATTGGATAAAGTTTGAATAACTCATCATTAAATATTTAACCAAAAATCAAAAAAAGATTTGTCATGAAAAAATTAATCATTTCGCTATTTTCATTATTTCCTTTGTCGCTCTTTGCACAAAATGCAACTATTAAAATTGATGTTGACAGAACCATTGCTGAAATAGACCCGAACATCTACGGTGTATTTATGGAGCCAATTCATTTTAACGGAAGAAGAATGGGTTTGCCCGATTCAGTTGACTTTAATACGATGTATGGAAATTTATATGACCCATCATCGAAGCTTGCTAACGAAGATGGTTTTCGAAAAGATTATATCGATGCTTTAAGGGACTTAAAGGTGAGCAACATGCGCTGGCCCGGCGGTAATTTTTTAATGGGTTATGATTGGAAAGATGGCATTGGTCCGAAAGACCAGCGGCCTGTTCGCATCAATCTGGCATGGGGTGGAAAGGATAACAACAATGTTGGCACAGATGAATGGATGAAGCTTAACAAAGCCATAGGAAGCGAAAACGTAGTTGCCGTTAATCTTGGCCTTGGTTCTATTTTGGATGCAGCTTATTGGGTTGAATATTGCAATTATAAAGGTGGCACTTATTATTCTGATTTGCGTGCTAAAAATGGTCATCCGCAACCATACAATGTAAAGATTTGGGATTTGGGAAATGAAGTAGATGGCTTGCCATGGGAGCTTGGGCATAAGAATGCGGAAGATTATGTGGAGACGGCAAGGGAAGCTGCGAAAGCCATGAGAGCTGTAGATAATACAATCAAACTGGTTGGCTCGGGTTCTTCTTACTATGAACCAACGAATAAATGGTTTGACTGGAACCGAAAGGTGCTCGAGGGCATAGGAGATAAAATAAATTATCTTTCAATTCATCGGTATTGGGAAGGTGGGTCGCCTGACAATTACTACAATTATATTGGAAATGGTTCCATGGACTTTGATGAAAAAATTCGGCTTGTGTCAGAACAAATTGAAAATGCCATGGCAAAGAAGAATTTTAAAAATCCCATCTTTCTCTCAGTTGATGAGTGGGGTACTTTCAGCAGAAATTTTATGGGTGTGATACCGATTGCAGAATGTTTAAATGCCTTCATTCGTCACGCAGACGTTGTTAAAATGGCAAACTTTACAATGGCAACTTCGTTGTTATCAAGTGATCCTAAAAAAGGCACATTTAAATCGCCTGTGTTTTATACGTTCAAATTATTTTCTAATAATTGTTTGGGCAATTCTGTCGATACTTATGTTGCCTGTGATACTTTCGGTACTGCATTATATAAAGGCATACCTTATCTTGACGTCACAACTGTTTATTCAAAAGAAGCAAACACTGTATTAATTAATGTTATAAACCGTAATATGGATAAAGAAATTACAACAGACATCATTAGTAATTCAGGTAATTTTACAGGCAAATCAGAAGCAAGCATAATAAATAGTGATGATTTAAAAGCTGCATTCGCCTTCGATAAACAATCTCAATATTTGCCTGTAACAAAAGATGTAAAATTAAACGGTAATAAATTATCGTTCACCTTTCCGGCACATTCGTTTACACAGATAAAGGTGGGTGTGACTGCGAAATAATTATAGCTATTTTAAAAAAATAAGACGCGTATTGGAAGGGTCAATTCATGCAATTCTTTCTTTTGGCGAAAAGACAATAGATTATTTATTACAAAATTAAATAAAGGCTAATGCGGGAAGCAGGGTACAACCTGTCACACATTTGCTGTAATAATTGATATGATAAAAGAAACCAGGGGTAATTCGGTCTACCGTGCAAACAGTACGGGGATGAAACGCGGGTGGCCTGAGATCATTTATTTCATCTTCCTGGATTTCCCTTTTTTAAGTGAGGATTCTCTGACTATGAGTTCGGACTTAATCACCACCGTGTTTGTTAAACTCATATCCCATAAACCATTCAGGTGATTAATAAGACTTCTGGCGGCAACCTGCCCCATTTCAAAACCAGGATAGTTAATAGTCGTCAATTTTGGGCTAACAACTTTTCCTATGCTGTCATTATTAAAACCAACAATTGCGATATCCTCCGGTACTCGAATTCCGGCATCTTTTAATACCTGCATTACCACCGCAGCGCAAAAATCATTAGTGATGAAAAGGCCGTCCGGCAATGGTTTCATTGCAAGTATTTGGTTTGCGGCCTTCGTGGCGTTTTCTTCTTTAAGTCCTTCAACTATTAACAGCTTTTCGTTAAATCTAAGTTTATTATCTTCAAGGGCTTGCCTGTAACCACGCATTCTTTCTGAATAAACGTTTCTTTTCAAACTTGACGTGATATGTGCGATTCGGCAGCAGCCCTGTTCTATTAAATGGGAGGTTGCATCATATCCTGCCTGGAAATTGTTTATGATAACTTTAGCCCCGTCACTTTTTTCAAAAACGCGGTCAAAGAAAACAATGGGAATATTTTTACTTTGAAACTGCCGGAAATGCAAGAGGTCTTCGGTGTCAAATGACAGCGATGCAATTACACCGTCAACACGTTTATGAAAAAGGTTTCTCGCGTTTGCTGCTTCAAGTTTTATATTCTCGGCGGAGTGAACAATAATAAGGTTATACTTTGCCTCTGACGCAATTTTTTCAATACCCGCAAGGACCGACGTAATAAAATAACTGTTTAGTTCATGTAAAATAACGCCAATGGTGTGGGTCTTACGCAACCGTAAACTGCTCGCAAAGCTATTATGCCTGTAATCTAAGTGTTCTGCTAATGCATTAACTTTTTTGCGGGTTGCGACGCTTACCAGTTCATTATCGTTAAGAGCCCTGCTCACGGTAGCGGGCGAAACGCCAAGCTGTTTAGCGATATCATAAATCGTAATTTCTTTTTGCACCTTTTATTAAAATGATTTTCGTATAAAAATAAGGGATAGATTAAAAAAAAAGTTGTGCAATCGGTTTCAATTTAAAAAAAAGTATTATTTTAGTCGTTAAATAGTAGCCTGACTTTACAGACAGCATATAAATGATGAAAAATATCGGATTTCGGATGCAATTATCCGCCATGATCGCAACGGAGACGTTCTTTTTTTAACCATTGCTGACACAAAATAGGTTGAGCGAGATAATTCAAGCTCTTATTTCTTTTTGTAATCAAGTAAAGTTGTTTGGGTTAGATAATCAAACGACAAACCGGGGGGCGTTTTTACGATCCCCCTTTTTACGGTTACGAATATATTTTGGAAGGACGGTGGTATTGCCGAAATAACTTAAAAAATTAAATGTCAAGATCTTTGAAAATGCTCTTCATGCAAAGATAACCTGATCGGTTTAGAAAAGTTTTTCAAATCATTAATTCCTGTGTTGATCCTTTTTTACAGGTTGGTAGGGATTGGCTGTTTAATTTTTGAATAATCTGAGCAAATAAAAAATAGGTTGAGAACGGACATAAAGATGACTTATTTTTCACGCAAATTTTTTATGATGATTTACATATTTTTATCCGGTTATTTTTGACGGTACAAAATAATTTACAAATGATTTTTAAAGTAATATAATAAGACCGTTTACATATCGGCGTTCATTGCAAACCGGATCAGTATTTAATTTCCCAATCAATGCAGTCTGGTGGGGCGATTACTGACAATTAAACTTAGAATCATATAAATAACGTGTAACCGATTGCAGAAAATTATTAGCTTTACCTATTTAATGGCAAATTTTCCTTTAATAATATTATTTATTTGCCAGAAATGATTTTGTCAGAAACGATTTGCTACAATAATCGCGGATTATTTTTTGTAGATATTGGTCCGTGCTGTAACCGTTCAGGTAGCGTTACGAAAGAAAATCTTTAAAAAACGCTTCGTCAAAGCGCACAAAAAACCGAAATGTTAGTAATGAGAATTAAAAAGAATGATTGTATCTATTGTCAAAAAGCTAAGGAAGTGATTTGTTTACAACTATTGCAAACTGGTCTAACCACAATGAAGCGACCTTGGGAATCAATTTTATAAAATAACATGAGTATGAAAATGATTGTGCCATCTATCAATTTTTTAAAAAATTCTTTAACGGGCTTTCAATTGGTTATTTACTTTTTATTATTTAGCCAGCATACTTTCGGCCAGCAATTGCAGGTAAATGACTCGGGTTATTTTGAAAAACGCGGTGTGAACGTATTGGTATTTAGTTATGAATACAGCGGTATGTTCTTCGATGAAAAAACATCGGGTATTGAGCTGATCCATCATGGGGTAAGAACGGCAACTGGTGGTGCGGTACGGTTGCAGAATACACCGGAACAATGGGACCTGATACCAAAAATGCTGAGCAGGAAAGTGGATAAACAAAACAACAGTATTAAAATTGAATTGCGCTATGAAAAATTTGATTTTAACTCCAGGGTTGTTGTTACTGCAAAAGATAATGGTGTTGAAATAAACGTTTTTCTTGATAAACCATTGCCAGAAAAACTGATCGGCAATGCCGGTTTCAATTTTGAATTTCTTCCTTCTGCTTATTTTGAAAAAACATATTTGGCTGATGGAAAGCCAGGCAATTTTCCTTTATATCCAAGTAGTACAACGAGCATAGAACCTATTAGCAAAAAGATACCTCAGTTTGCAGGTCACACCACTTTTGATGACAGAGGTCGTGGAGAGTTTATTGTTCCTTCGCCTATAGCTGAAGGCAAAACTTTGGTGCTGGCGCCGGAAGATCCGGAACGTGAAGTGAAGATTGTTTCAGAAACGGCAGATGAAAATTTAATGTTGTTTGATGGCCGCAATCTTGCACAGAACGGCTGGTTTATTGTACGCAGTTTATTGCCCGCAAATAAAACAGGAAAAGTATTAGCATGGTATGTTGAACCGAATGCAATCCCCAACTGGAAACGAAAACCCGTTATTGGTTTTTCGCAGGTTGGTTATAATCCTTCGCAGGAAAAAGTTGCGGTGATTGAGCTTGACAAAAATGATACGCCTTTAAAAACGGCATCATTATTCCAGGTTAAAGCAGATGGAAAATATATAGAGAAGTTGAAAGGTGACGTGAAAGTTTGGGGAAGATACCTGCGCTATAATTATGCAAAATTTGATTTCAGTTCAGTAAAAGAACCGGGTTTATATTTTATTCGATATGGCGATCAGAAAACAAATACTTTTTCCATCGCTTCAAATGTATACGATAATATCTGGCATCCAACATTGGACGTTTGGTTTCCTGTCCAGATGGATCACATGGAAGTGAATGAAGCATATCGTGTATGGCATGGTGCACCGTTTTTAGATGATGCATTGCAGGCACCTACCAACTGGCAACATTTTGACGGATATAGCATGGGCCCATCTACGCAAACAAAATACAAACCTTACGAACACATTCCTGGTTTGGCTGTTGGCGGCTGGTTTGATGCAGGCGATTTTGATATTCAAACCGGTTCGCATTGCAATGCGTTGTTAAGCCTCGTTGACACGTGGGAAAAGTTTAAGCCCACACGTGATGAAACTTTTGTTGATTATCCAACGAAGTACGTTGATATCCATCGCCCTGATGGTAAGCCTGATATTTTAGAACAGATAGAACATGGTACATTGAATGTGGTGGCGCAGGTAAAAAATATTGGCCATCCGGTCAGGGGCATTGTTGTTCCTAATCTCCATCAATATCATCACCTCGGAGATGCGGTTGATGAGACAGATAACCTGCTTTATGATTCAACATTAAAACCATATGAAGTGCACGGTAATCGTAGTGGCACATTGGATGACCGTTGGGCATTTACTGAAAGAACAACATTCCTTGATTATTTTACCGTGGCTGCTTTGGCTGCATCATGCAGAGCATTAAAAGGTTATGACGATTCATTATCTCAACAAAGTTTATTCTATGCAAAACAATTGTGGAATGAAGATGACAGCATTAGCAAAAAAGATACTTCGAGGTTTGCAAGAATGTTTGGAAGTGCGTTAAAAATATCCGCTGCACTTCAGTTGTATATCACCACAAAAGATAAGCAATATGCAGATGTATTTAAAGATGCCATTTGGCAATCGCTAAAAAGTATGGGCGGAAGCAGGTATGGCGGAGGTGCGATAAAAACGGCATTGCAGGCAATCCCTTACATGGACGACAATTATAAAAATAAATTACGGGAGTATGTGATAAAATATAAAGCATTGTGTGATGATTATGCGAAACAAAATCCATATGGAGTTCCAATAGCGGAAGGTGGGTGGGGCGGCAGCGGTAACGTTGTAAGTTTTGCCACTGCTAATTATTATGCAAATCAATTTTATCCTGATGTTATAAATGCGGAATATGTATATAAAGGATTGGATTATATTTTCGGCTGCCATCCTTATTCAAACATTTCTTTTGTATCATCGGTGGGAACTAAATCGAAGAAAATTACTTATGGAAATAATCGGGCAAACTTTAGTTTCATCGCCGGAGGTATTGTTCCCGGGATTCTTTTAATAAAACCAGATTTTCCGGAGAATAAAGAAGACTGGCCTTTTTTCTGGGGAGAAAATGAAGTAACTGTTGGTGGCTGCGCAGATTATATTTTTCTTGCCAATGCTGCTAATGCACTGTCGACAGGCAAATAAGTTGTCGTTGGCAATAATTATCAATCATGATAAAATTGGTAATTTACTTTCGTTTATTTTTTTACCGGGTATATACATTGGCAACCGACAACCTATTAAAGAAAGAAATAGCTGTATATATGAAACCTTATGATATCATTTATTTATTTGCAATAGCCTTCCTCATTTTCATTGTGACACCCGGCTGTAATAATAAAAATCAGGAACGGTTGTTCACTTCTTTATCTTCAGGTGAAACAGGAGTAAAATTTAGTAATGATATTGACGAAACAAAAATGCCTGGTGATGCACTGAATGAATTTGCGTATATGGGCGGTGGCGTTGGTATTATTGATGTAAATAACGATGGCTTGAAAGATTTGTTTTTTTGTGGCAACCAGGTAAGCAGCAAACTCTATTTAAATAAAGGCAACGATCATTTTGAAGATATTACAGTGAGTGCAGGGGTTTCAACCGGCGACTGGATTACCGGTGTTAGCGTGGTTGATATCAACGGTGATGGGTATGATGATATTTATCTCTGCACTTATGGCAAAACGTTAGGCGCACATTCACCCAATTTGCTTTTCATTAATCAACATGACAATACTTTTAAAGAAGAAGCTGCTGAATATGGTTTGGCAGATACAAGTTATTCCACACAGGCCGTTTTTTTTGATTATGATAAAGATGGTGATCTCGATATGTACTTATCAAATTACATGTTAAATGCGTCTTATTCCGCTAATTATTTATTTCCCAAAGATCTCAGCGGGCATTCAAGAGCCAACGACAAACTGTACAGAAACGATGGTACGAAAGATGGTCATCCTGTTTTCACGGATGTATCCATGCAAGCCGGTATTAAAGAAGATGGTTATGGATTAGGGGTTTCCGTTTGCGATTTCAATATGGATGGATGGCCGGATGTCTTTGTATGCGGCGATTTTGTATCGAATGATGATTTATGGATAAATAATAAAAACGGAACTTTTACCAATGCGCTGGAGGCTTCTACCAAACACCAGAGTTATAGCAGCATGGGTTGCGATGCCGCTGACATAAACAATGATAATAAATTTGATTTCGCTTCTGTTGATATGATGCCTGAAGATAACTATCGTGAAAAGCAAACTTTTTCTTTTATGAGTTATGACAGGTATAACGAAGAAAGAAATCTCGGTTATTCACCCGAGTTTATGCGTAATATGTTGCAGCTGAATAATGGCAATTATCGGCACGGAGACACCTCCATTCCTTTTTTTAGTGAGATAGGGCAGATGGCCGACATCAGCGAAACAGACTGGAGCTGGAGTATTCTCTTTGCAGATTTTAATAATGATGGGTATAAAGATATTCATATCACTAACGGCATTGGCAGGGATTTTATTAATGCTGATTTTATTTCTTTTAGTCAAAATACCGGACAAGCAACGAACGAAGAACAGTTTAGAAAAGCGTTGCGTGATAAACTGGTAGCGCTTAAGCATGTTGAGATTCCAAATTATTTATACGTCAATAATGGCGATTGCACTTTTTCAAATATTACAGATTCATCGGGCATCAAACAAAATTCAATGTCTAACGGCGCCGCCTATGTGGATCTGGATAATGATGGTGATCTCGATCTTGTTGTAAACAATATCAATAAAGAAGCATTCATTTTAATCAATAATGAAAATCAACCGGGAAAGCCTAAAACAAATCATAGTATAAGTTTTATATTGAAAGGGGATAGCTTAAACACGAAAGGGTTTGGTGCAAAGGTTTTTGTGTATAATGATGGCAAATCGCAGTTGCAGGAAGAGTATCCGGTGCGTGGTTATTTATCTTCCGTTGATACAAGGCTTTTGTTTGGAACAGGAAAAAGTATTAAAGCGGATTCTGTTGTTATTATTTGGGCTAATGATGAGAAACAAGCATTGCAAAATCTGAATGCTGATTCAACATATACTTTGTTTCAAGAGAACGCAACAGAGATTTGGCAACCATCAAATCCAAATATCGATCAAAGATTATTTGGTGATGTTACAACATCAGTCAATGCAATCTATAAACATAATGATGTTATTTATAATGATTATGCAGATCAGCAGTTGTTGCCACAGAAGTATTCGCAGCTAGGGCCATTTATTTCAACCGGCGATATAAATAGCGATGGTAAAACTGATTTTTATATTGGTGGCGGATTTAACTCGCGGGGAAGAATTTTTACACAAGAAAAAAATGGAAGTTTTGCAGGTAAGGATTTTACTCCAACCTCGAAATTTACAGAAGATGAAGGCAGTGTTTTATTTGATGCTGATGGAGATGGTGATTTGGATTTGTTGATCACATATGGGGATACGCGTTACAGTGATACATCAATGTTTTATCACCCTCAATTATATCTTAATGATGGTAAAGGCAATTTTACTTTAAGCGTCAATGCAATTCCATCAAACGTAAGAACCATTGCTGGTTGCGTCACAGTTGCCGATTATGATGGTGATGGCGACATGGATGTTTTTATTGGCGGTCGTGTATCAAAACAATATCCAACCTCGCCCCGCAGTTATCTTTTGCAAAACAACAAGGGTATTTTCACAGATGTAACCACTAAGGTTTGTCCCGCTTTATCAAAAGCAGGAATGGTAACAGCAGCGCAATGGGCGGATATTGATAACGATAAACATCCTGATCTAATCATTGCCGGAGAATATATGCCGATAAGATTTTTTAAAAATGATGGAAACAAGTTGACTGAGATTACAACATCGACGGGTTTGCAAAATATGAATGGTTTATGGCGCAGCCTTATCGCAATTGATGTCGATGGTGATGGAGATATTGATTTCATTGCAGGTAATTTGGGCTTAAATTGCAACTATCATACATCGGCGCAATATCCAATGAAATTATATGCCGAGGATATTGATAAGAATGGAAGCGTTGACCCCGTTATGTTTT
Organism: uncultured Chitinophagaceae bacterium; assembly: GCA_963819925.1. Lineage (GTDB taxonomy): Bacteria > Bacteroidota > Bacteroidia > Chitinophagales > Chitinophagaceae > Ginsengibacter. The sequence continues at coordinate 495,153 of CAWFYG010000005.1, forward strand.
ATTATATTAAAGATGAAGACGGTAAAAGGGAATTATATCCATCCATAAATAAAGATCAATTAGCCGCACAGGTTCCATTGGTAAAGAAAAAATTCTTATTGAATAAAGATTATGCAAAAGCAACAGCAGAGGAAATCTTTCCATCGAATAAAGATTTAAAAATCCTGACCTGTGATGAAACGCAAAGCTGCTGGATAGAAAATGCAGGTAACGGAAAATTCATTAAACATGTACTGCCGACTGAAGCTCAGTTTGCACCGGTGAACGCTATAGTTTGTGCTGATGTGGATGGCGATGGCATTAAAGATATTTTACTTGCCGGCAATGAATACCAAACGGAAGTAATGACTGGCAGGTATGATGCTTCTTACGGATGTTTTTTAAAAGGCATGAGCAATAAAGAATTTAAGTCAGTATCTCCGGCAGCAAGTGGTCTTAAAATCGATGGTGATGTAAGGGATATGAAAATTATAACAACAGTTAACAATGAAAAATTAATTCTTGTTGCAGTAAACAATGATTTCATGAGGGTATTTAAGTGTAAATAAATGGATAAAAGGATCGAGGTACGATATGTTGCCTGCTGTATTGTAACTATTGCGAAACGAGCCGGTTATTTTTCCCTTTTTTCAGTGATGATTCCCTTACGATAAGTTCGGACTTGATTACAATTGTATTGGTAATTTTCATATCCCAAAAGCCATTCAAATGACCAATAAGGTTTTGGGCAGCAGCTTTTCCAATTTCAAAGCCTGGATAATTGATAGTAGTAAGTTTTGGGCTTACAACTTTACCAATGATATCATTATTAAAACCAACGACGGCAACATCCTGTGGGATTCGTATGCCGGCGTCTTTAAGCGCCTGCATTATTACAGCAGCACAAAAATCATTAGTAATAAAAATACCATCGGGCAATGTCTTCATGGTGAGAATACGGCTGGCCGATCTTGCGGCATCCTCCTCTTTAAGGCCATCTATAATCAAAAGCTTCTCATCAAACTTGAGTTTATGATCCAGCAGAGCCTGCTTATAACCTCTCAGGCGTTCTGAATAAACATTTCTTTTAAGGCTTGATGTAACAAGTGCGATTCGTCTACAACCCTGGTCTATAAGATGACTTGTTGCATCATATCCCGCCTGGAAATTATTGATAATGATCTTTGCACCATCACTATTCTCAAAAACACGGTCAAAGAAAATTACGGGAATATTCTTGTTTTCAAACTGTTCGAAATGTGATAAATTTTCTGTATCAAATGAAAGCGAAGCAATAACACCATCAACGCGTTTGTGAAAAAGATTGTGGGCGTTGGCAATTTCAATATCTGCATTTTCCGCAGAGTGAACAATGATCAGATTATACTTTGCCTCGGTAACGACTTTTTCAATACCAGCCAATACGGAAGTAATAAAGTAACTGTTTAGTTCATGCAGGATCACACCAATAGTATTCGTTTTCTGAAGCCGAAGGCTGCTGGCAAAGAGATTGTGTCTGTATCCTAAACTTTCTGCCAGGGTATTAACTTTTTGCCTTGTGGAAGCGCTTACCACACTGTTGTCTTTAAGTGCACGACTAACTGTGGCAGCCGAAACGCCGAGCTTTTTAGCGATATCGTAAATTGTAATTTCCTTTTCTGTTTTCACAGTAATAAATAGTAAGGAATAAAAGTAAAGCAAATAATAAAAAAAAATCTTTGCAACCGATTGTAAAATTAAAATAAATCCTTACTTTGCATTAGATTGTTGATTTAACTGATGCTTGATAGGCCAAAATGGTCATAACCCGACGAGATGTGTGCCACTAAATTCTGAAATGGATATTTAATTCTGTAATCGGTTTCTTTTCTTAGTGATTAGTATTTATTAGATGTTTCCGGCATATTTCATCATTTAAAACACGCCGCAATTTTCTGAAGATGATGCGTGTAACCATAACTGTTAGAATTCTTAGTTTCAAATATTTAAACCAACTCTACTTATGACTATTATTTCAAATTTCTTGTTTAAAAAAATTTGCTCAATAGCAGGAAAAAATTATTTTGCTATTATCTTATTTATCTTTTGCACGGCTTTTCAAACAATTAGCTATGCTCAAACTGTTTCAGGAAGAGTAACTGACGCATTAACAGGCCAGCCAATAGTTGGCACTACGGTAACTGTGAAGGGCACTCAATTGGCAACTCAAACCGATAATCAGGGAAATTACTCTATCTCAGTTCCAAATTCAGCAAAGGCATTAATCTTTACCACAGTTGGGTACGAGTCCCGGGATGTCTTGATTAACGGCCAGCCTGAAATTTCTATTTCTTTGATTGCTACTGTTTCCAGTTTAAATGAAGTAGTTGTTACTGGTTATGGTACCCAAAAGCGTACCAACGTCACAGGTGCGATCTCGACCGTTAACAGCAAAACGATTAGTGAACTTCCTGTTGTAAGTGTCCAGCAGGCATTGCAAGGGCGCGTGCCCGGCCTTTCGGTAACAAATAACGGAAGCCCCGGAACCGAACCACTTGTTCGTATAAGGGGTATAAGCTCTATAACCTACGCTTCCAATCCGTTGTACGTTATAGATGGATTTCCTACCGGCGATCTATCAACATTTGATACAAGGGACATAGAATCTGTGGATGTTTTGAAAGATGCATCTGCTGCTGCTATATACGGTTCCAGAGCTACAAATGGTGTAATAATGATTACCACTAAAAAAGGCAGAAGGGACGGAAAAATACACGTAAGCCTTGATTCTTATTATGGCACTCAGGATATTACTAAAAGGCTAAGCTTGCTGAATCCGTCGCAATTTGACCAATATGCAATGGCATATAGAGGAAGTAAAGTAGGCAGGCGCGAGGACCCCTGGGTTAATACTCCCATATACCAGGGCGCATCTACGACTTATGGCAATAATGCTACTGATTGGCAGGATGAGTATTTTAAAACGGGCGCAATGACTCAAACAAACATAGGTTTGAGCGGAGGTAACGATGTTTCCCGTTTTTATGTTTCTGCAGGCTATTTTGATCAATCTGGTACTACACCTAGCGTAGGGTATCAGCGCTATAATTTCCGTATCAATTCGGAACACAAAATCGGTAACGTATTCACCTTTGGGGAGAACTTATACGCTGCATCTGGTGATCAGGCCTACGACAATAACGAAACAGGCACCCGCTCAAATTTAGTTAACGTTATAAAGATGATGCCATATATGCCAGTATACGATCCGACTACGTCTGACGGTTTTAGAGGAGTTAATTCTGTACTGGATGGTGGCGACCCAACCAATCCAATTGAAGATGCCAAAGTAAAAAACCCCGGCCATAGAACAACAGCAAAGATTTTGGGAACAGCTTACCTGGAAGTGGCCTTCACAAGTTGGTTAAAATTCCGATCAACCTTTGGGATCGATTATGCAAATGGGTTGGATTATCGCTTTTCACCCATATTTAATGATAGTGGAACAGTTGCCGGTTCCAGCGCAATATTGGCCCATATCACTAATAACCGGTCTCTTTCTACTGTTCAGCTATATACCGAACAACTTACATTCGACAAAAATTTTGGTGATCATCATGTCACAGCTACTGGTGTTTATGAATACCAGGGCCAGAAACTGCGTAATGAAAACGCAAACGGCAACCAGTCGTCAAATGAACTGCAAACGCTGAATAATGCAAGTAATACGTTTGTTCAAACACTCATAGCTGAAAATAGCATTATATCTTATATTGGTCGTGTTAATTACGATTATAAAGGGAAATACTTGCTGAGTGGTGCTATTCGTCGTGATGGCCTCTCGGTTTGGGCGCCGGGTAAAAAATGGCAAACATTTCCATCAGGTTCGATAGGCTGGAGGATTGATCAGGAAAATTTTATGAAGAACCAAACAAAAATTTCCGAGTTGAAATTGAGGGCAGGATATGGGATCACCGGTCTCAATGGAATACTTATTGGCAATTATCCCTGGTTGGTAAGTGTTAGTGCCAATAGTGCTTACTATCCTTTTGGTAATTCAATCAGCAGTGGCCCGGCCTCTTCAATTCAAGCCCTGGGAAATAAAGAGTTGAATTGGGAAAAAACAAAGCAACTAAATATAGGGCTGGATCTGGGTTTGCTGAATAATGCATTCACCTTATCCGCTGAGTATTATCAACGTAAAACAGACAACCTGATATTGGCTGTTCCTCTCCCCCCATCGGTGGGATATTTAAACCTCACGGTAAATCAAAATATTGCTGCTATGAGAAACAACGGCTTTGAATTGCAGTTGGGTTACAACGACAGGCACGGCGATTTTCAATGGAATGCTACCGGCAACATAAGCATAATTACAAATAAAGTGCTTTCCTTAGCACCCGGGGTGGCTAATATTGAAGCCGGTTCTGATGTAGACCTGACTGAAGGGTATAATGTTACCAACACCGCGCCTGGGCATGCTATTCAATCCTATTATGGCTGGGTAGTTGAAGGTATTTTCCAGAGTCCTGCCGATGTGGCTAAACATGCTACCCAGACCGCCGGAACCGGTCCCGGTGATCTTATGTTCAAAGACTTAAACGGCGATGGTGTTATTGATAATAACGATCGTACATTTTTAGGTAGCTTCATTCCTAAGTTTACCTATTCATTAAACGCAGGGGCAAATTATAAGAATTTTGGCTTATCAGTATTCTTCCAGGGTGTACAAGGCAACAAAATATACAATGCTTTAAGGACTACTACTGAAGGGATGGTTCGTTTCTTTAACGCCGGCACAAAAGTATTGGATGCGTGGACGTCCACTAATACGAGTACCGATGTTCCCCGTGCTATATCTTCTGACCCAAATCAAAATGCACGCCCATCGACTCGTTTCCTTGAAGATGGTTCCTATCTCCGCCTTAAAAACATAATGTTAAGCTATACCATCCCGGATAAATCTTTGGAGTCACTTACAAAAGGAGTTCTATCGAATTTCAGAATTTATATCTCAGCTCAAAATATCCTGACGTTTACAAAATATACAGGCTATGATCCGGAGGTTGGTAACAGGGCGCCTGGTTCGTCATCATTAACGAATGGTATTGATTATGCTGTGTATCCACAGCCAAAGGCTTACCAGATAGGCATCAATGCAAATTTTTAAAAAAAAGTAAAGTAAATTTCTTTATAAAACCTAACATTATGAATCGAAATATGAAAATATTGATTATTGCAATTATCCTGGGAGCAGCAGTGATAGTTGCCTGTAATAAAAAGCTGAATGTACTTGATCAAAATAACCCAACTACTGAAAGCTATTTTAAAACCGCTGTAGAACTTCAAAATGGAGTAGATGCCGTCTATTCCAGTTTAAGGGCCGGTAACCTGGTTGGCCGTGAATGGTTCTTCACTCATGATATGAGGGGCAGCGAAACAAATTCAGGAGGTGCCCAATTGGAGGCGCCGAGGGCTGAGCTGTTAAAACAACCTTCTCCCTCGCCATCTAATGCTGTAATGACAAGTGTTTGGAATGGTACCTATCAAATGATTAACCGGGCTAATCTTGTTATTTCAAAGGCACCGGATGTAACAGACAATACTGCACTCCGGGATGTAACAGTGGGAGAAGCTGAATTTTTAAGAGCATGGGCGTATTTTGAACTGGTAACCATGTGGGGTGATGTTCCCATTTATACCGATCCTGTTACGTCTCCTACCGGCTACTTGGCGAAATCGCCTGCTGCTGACGTTTATACATTAATCATTGGTGACTTGACCGATGCTATTTCAAAATTGCCCGCTGTTGCTGCTCAAGAGGGACGGGCAACAAAAGGTGCGGCTTATGCGCTATTGGGAAAAGTGGAAATGCAAAATGGTGATTATAATTCCGCAAAACAGGCTCTTTTGCAGGATTACGGCAAATACAGCCTTGTGCCTGATTTTTCGGATAATTTCGATGGAGACGTTTCGCTTGGAGGTAGTCAGATAAATGGAACCGAACATGAATTTAATTCAGAATCAGTTTTTGAAGTTGCATTTTATGATAAGGGAGACGATAACTTTAATTGGGGCTACACTGGTGAAGGTGCAACGGCCGATGCAAGCATCATGCGCAGCCAGGAGTACGGTATAGTTTGGGGCAATGTTGTTCCTTCTGATCAGATTCTTGATGAGTTTGAACCGGGTGATCCCAGGTATAAATTTACTTTTTATGAATCCGGCGATAATATTTTAACGATGGGAGGAACTGCCGCGGGGGTGGCGCTCACGGAAGATGGCATGAATGTGGCCCAAAGTGACCACAACGGTGTCGTGAAGAAAAGAGTGTACCGTAAATATTCAGTACTGGACTGGACTGATGATGGTTTTCATCCCGATGGTATAAACCAGCGTTTGATCCGCTATGCTGATGTCCTTCTTATGCTTGCAGAATGTGAAGCTGAAATAGGAACTCCGGCCCAGGCAGCAAGTTACATCAACGAAGTTCGTTCTCGCCCAAGCGTAAATATGCCTCCGGTTGCGCTAACTACAAAAAATGAGGCTATAGCAGCAGTAATGCACGAGCGAGCTGTGGAATTAGCCGGTGAAGAAGTTAACAATATTGATATGTTAAGGTGGAGAGCTAAAGGTTATTATCCGTCAATCAGGCCCGATCCAAAACCAGGGCAGGTTGCTTTGTTTCCAATTCCGGCAAGCGAGATATCAGCTAACCCTTTATTAAAATAAATAAAACAGATGTAGTTTTAAATAGAATAGAGGCTACGTATTAGCCTCTATTTTTTTATTATCATCAATCGGTATAAAATTAAAATGGTTACATGAACTCTTTGTTCAGTTTGCAGCCGCAACTCCTTGCTGTAAATAATGGATCGTGGTTTAACTTCAGTATTATCAGGGATATTGTTACGTTGCTTTTTGCTAACACATAATTATTTAAGTTTGATCAATATTAAAAATATTCATTTATGTTATTCAGGTTTATATGGAGGCGTCATGATAACTAAGCTTATCAGATCATGGTCGTTCAGATATCACTATAAATACTATTGCTTCTTTAAAAACTATAGCATAAGTCTTATCCTGCTTTGTACGTTTTCTTTCTTTATTATTTCCTGCAAACACAAAGTGCTTCCGAACCAGGGGATGATTAATCTTTTGAAGATGGCAGAAAAAAATTATGAAAGCCCTGATAATGTTTTTTGCCCGGAAGCAGTACTGAAATATTGCGATTCTATACTAAAAAACTCTCCCCATAAAGATGAGTTAATAGCTGTGCTCAATAGGAAAGCAAATGCGCTCCTGCAATTGGGTGAGGAACAAAAAGCGATAGACATTTTTCAGGATTTGCTAGATAAAATCCCCCGGGGTGACATTTTACAAAGGCAACCGATCCTGAAAGATATGGCTATTACTTATATCAGGTTGGGCGAAAGAATGAATTGCATTAATATGCATAACGCCGAATCCTGTATATTCCCTATTTCCAAAGGTGGCGTGCACCACAATAAAACAGCTTCAGAAAAAGCTATCGAAATTTACAAAGCACTATTGGCTGATGATCCCGGCGACCTGGAATCAAGATGGCTGATGAATATTGCCTACATGACCACGGGAAGATACCCACAGGAAGTGCCGCCACAATTTCTTTTAAATGTAACGAACGATGATTCCATGCATATCGTAAAAGCCTTTACCGACGTGGCATCAAATGTAGGATTAAATTATAAGTGCCAGGCGGGCGGAAACATTGTGGATGATTTTAATAATGACGGTTACGCCGATATTGTGATTAGCAGTTGGGATCTCAATGAACCCATGCGTTACTATAGGAATAATGGTAATGGCACTTTCACAGACCTGTCTGATTCCTCGGGGTTAGGATATTTAACCGGCGGTTTGAATATGATGCAAACAGATTATAACAATGATGGCCTGAAAGATATTTTTGTCTTGAGAGGTGGCTGGAAAGGAAAGTTTGGAAAAACACCCAATTCGTTATTGAGAAATAATGGCGACGGCACCTTTACCGATGTAACAAAAGAGAGTGGCCTACTTTCCTTACACCCGACGCAAACCGCTACCTGGGCAGATTTTAACAATGATGGCTGGCTCGATGTGTTTATTGGCAATGAGACAACACCGGGCGGGGAGGTCCATCCATGTGAATTGTATATAAATAATAAAAACGGAACCTTTACCGAAGTTGCGGCGAAAGCGGGTTGCGCAATAACCGAGTTTGTAAAAGGCGTTACGTCCGGCGATTATAATAACGACGGGTTGACAGATATTTTCATTTCCACGCTAAACGGAAAAAAAATATTGTTGAAAAACGAAACGACTAAATACGGTGTAAAATTTACAGATGTAAGTAAGGAGGCTGGTTTAAGCAACAATGTCTCCCGCACTTTTCCCACCTGGTTTTGGGATTATGATAATGACGGCTGGCTTGATATTCTTGTATGCGGCTATGAGTTTTACGGATCACTGGCCAATTATGCAGCAGCCGAAGCGATACACGCGCCTTTGAACAACGCAGGCAAAATTTTTCTGTTCCGGAACAAACGTGACGGAACATTTGAAGAGGTGTCAGCTGAAGTGGGTCTGAGTAAAATTGCTTTCGCTATGGGCGCAAACTTTGGTGACATCGACAACGACGGCTATCTTGATTTTTATCTTGGTACCGGAAACCCATCTTTTAAATCGGCTATCCCCAACAAGCTATTTAAAAATATCAACGGCACCAGTTTTCTGGATGTTACCACTTCTGCACGCGTGGGAAACATACAAAAAGGCCACGGGGTTTCTTTTGTGGATCTCGACAATGATGGGAATGAAGATATCTATATCAAAATGGGTGGTGCTTATATCGGGGATGCATATGAAAACTCCTTGTATCTGAACCCAGGCCAAAATCACAATCACTGGGTCAATCTGTTATTAGAGGGGACGATTTCTAACAAGGTCGCAATCGGCGCAAAAATAAAAGTAACTTTTAAAGAAAATAATACGGAACGGTCAGTTTACCGGGATGTAAATTCCGGTGGAAGTTTTGGTTCTAATCCGCTGCTGCAGCACATCGGCATCGGGCAGGCAACATCCATTGACAAGATTGAAATAACGTGGCCAGTTACGGGTAGGGTACAGATATTTAAAAATCCTCCGGTTGATACAAATATCAAAATAAAAGAAGGCGATAGTAAATTCAACACCTACCAACTCAAGCGTCTTGATTTTACTGAAAAAAGATGATGAGATCATTACTACAATAAGGACAAAGTGGACCGGAGGAAAAGCGGAAATAAAAAAAGAATTTATGACTTTTAGAATAAACATTTTACAAACCAACAAAAATTAAACAAATACTATGCAAGTACTTTTAGGAGACAAGGAATATTTTAAAGGTTTAAATCAGGTTAAGTATGAGGGGCCTGAAAGCGACAACCCGTTTGCATTTCGCTGGTACGATGAAAATAAAGTTGTTGCCGGTAAGACACTGAAAGAACATCTTCGTTTTGCATGTGCTTACTGGCACTCATTTGTAAATGAAGGCGGCGATCCTTTCGGGCCCGGCACACATATTTTTGAATGGAATAGAAAAGCAGATGCTGTTGGTAGAGCAAAAGACAAAATGGATGCAGCCTTTGAATTCATCACCAAAATGAATATTCCATTTTACTGCTTCCACGATGTAGATGTAGTGGATTACACAACAGATGTTGCGGATAATGATAAGCGTTTGCAGACGATGGTTGAATATGCAAAACAAAAGCAACAAGAGAGTGGAGTAAAGTTATTATGGGGAACTGCCAATGTTTTTTCCAATCCAAGATACATGAATGGCGCTTCAACCAATCCAGATTTTAATGTGCTTTCGCATGCTGCGGCGCAAGTTAAAGCAGCGATCGATGCTACCATTGAATTGGATGGTGCTGGTTATGTTTTTTGGGGTGGAAGAGAGGGTTATATGACTTTACTAAATACCGATATGAAACGCGAAAAGGAACATCTTGCCCGTTTCTTACATACTGCAAAAGATTATGCGAGAAGAAACGGTTTCAAAGGCGTGTTCCTTATCGAACCAAAACCGATGGAGCCAACAAAACACCAGTACGATTATGATTGCGAAACTGTAATTGGGTTCCTGCGTCAATGGGATTTACTAGATGATTTTAAAATTAATATAGAAGTAAATCACGCAACCCTAGCAGGTCATACATTTCAACATGAATTGCAGGTAGCTGCAGATGCCGGTGTATTAGGTTCATTAGATGCCAATCGCGGCGACTACCAGAATGGATGGGACACTGATCAGTTTCCGAACAACCTGAATGAACTTACGGAAGCTATGTTAGTGTTTTTGCAGACTGGTGGCTTGCAGGCAGGCGGTATTAACTTTGATGCTAAGATCCGGCGTTCATCTACCGATGCGTCAGATATCTTTTACGCACACATTGGTGGTATGGATACTTTTGCAAGGGCGCTCATCACGGCTGATACTATTCTCAATAAATCTGACTTTAAGCAATTCCGTAAGGAGCGTTATGCCTCATTCGACAGCGATAAGGGAAAAGCGTTTGAGCGAGGCAAACTTTCCCTGGAAGATTTGCGTGCCTATGCCATTGAAGCAGGCGAGCCTGCAGCAAAAAGCGGCAAACAGGAATACCTTGAAAACATCATTAACCGGTATATTTAATTATTTTATTATAAGGCATTGATGTTGGCACGATGTTTAAAGAAAAAGTATCCTTTGACGGAGAATGGGTGAAAGATAGTTTTATTACGGTTACTGAAAAGCCGGCGCATTGGTATTGACGTAAATGAAGAGGACCATGAAAAAATATGCTGTCCCCGGGGCGTGCCGTATTTCGAATAGAAGATATTTTCGCATTGTATTCAAAGGATTAGGAATAGACGATGGGATTACTGGTGACGTCAAATATTTAGAAGTCGTTTTGATGGAGAAGCGATCTCGTAATATTATGGAAAATGTGTTGATTTTTATTTATCCCGCTAAATATTAACTCTCGGTTTATCCGGGGCCTTGTAAGGCAATCGCAGCGCTTACATTCTTTGTATTCATTGGCAACTCCTACGCTGGATAGGTAAACCGTCTGATAAATGTGCTATTCGCTTTAATAACATAAGCAACCTGAATTTGCCAAAACCCTTTTTGCGAAGCTTGATAAATGCTAAGTCTTAGTTCGGGCTCAAATGGAATAAAGATTATTAAGAATTGGATAAATATGGATCACAGATTTATCGTGTAATATGATAATTCCGATAGTACTATCGATTGCTTTAGATGAAAGTCAGTTTTTTAAATGTTGTGGGTTTAATTTTGGCGAACGATGTGTATAGTAACACTTAGTTGCTAACGGATGCCTTTTAGACGCATTTGGTTTGTTTAAAATCAACAACTACTGATCATTTAAAAAATATTTTCAAACATAAAGAATTATTGGGTGAAAAAATCGATCGCCTCGCAATGAAATCAATAAAATATATTTTCTCTGTTATGATTGCCGCCTGGTTTATTGCATGTAATATCCATGCGAAACAAAGCGCTTCTGTTACAGATAAAAAGGATACAGACTACCTCCTGCATGATGGTGCCGTCGCGATTTGCAAATGCTTCCCAAGACTCTTCGTTACATTTTAACGGAGATAGTTCCGCAAAGGGAATGGTTTATATAAAAGGAGGCGATTTTATGATGGGAGGCGATAACTCACAGGCAAGCGCAGACGAATATCCAAAACATGAAGTAAAAGTAAAAGGGTTTTGGATAGATGCTACCGAAGTTACCAATGCCGAATTTCAAAAATTTGTAAACGCTACACATTACATTACAACCGCCGAAAAAAAACCTAATTGGGATGAAATGAAACAGACGCTGCCGCCTGGCACGCCCAAACCGCCCGACAGTTTGATGGTGGCTGCTTCATTGGTATTTCGTCAAACAACCGGCCCCGTTAATCTAAATGATTATAGCCAGTGGTGGAGTTGGGTAAAAGGTGCGAATTGGAAACATCCCCAGGGGCCAAATAGTTCCATCAAAGGAAAAGAAAATTATCCGGTGGTGCAGGTGAGTTGGTATGACGCAATGGCTTATTGCAAATGGGCGGGCAAGCGGTTACCAACTGAAGCTGAATGGGAATTCGCAGCAAGAGGCGGATTAAAAAATAACATTTATCCATGGGGAAACGAATCAATAGATGCCGGCAAACCGAAAGCTAATTGCTGGGGTGGAAAGTTTCCTTACTATAATGATGATAAAGATGGCTTTGCCCGATTGGCACCCGTAAAATCTTTTCCGGTAAACGGCTATGGCCTATACGACATGGCCGGCAATGTATGGGAATGGTGTAGCGATTGGTATGATGCCGGTTATTATCAAAGCCTGGCCAATTCTGTAGCCGTGGACCCCAGGGGCCCTGGCAAAAGTTATGATCCTATGGATCCTTATACACCTAAAAGGAGCCTTCGTGGCGGAAGCTTTTTATGCAATGAGAGCTACTGCAGTGGTTACCGTGTGGCACGCCGTATGAAAAGCAGCCCCGATACTGGTTTGGAACATACTGGTTTTAGGTGTGTGAAAGATGGTAAGTAGCAAGTGAACGATCAGCCGCTTGTTAGTTTAAGAAAAATATTAGGTGTAGCGACTTGAATAAATTGTGCCGGGCAAATAAAAAAAGTAAGAAATCGACTAGGATAAGTGAAACCAAATGTAAGATTCTATCAGAATAATCTGCGGTAAGGCCATCGTACATTTTTTAAATTTGCTATTGCTTCTTTATTATTAAATCATTAACTTTTTAAATCGGAAGGCAAATTTCCTTCCATATCTTTAATTTGAGTTAACCACGTGGGATTGTATCATGAAAAAGATTATCGTTCTTTTTAATGCCATAAATGCACCCTGGCATGTAACCAGATTTGCAATAAATATTGCAAAGCAAAATGATGCAATCATACACGTCGTTTTTTTAAAAGATGAAACACCTCGTTATGCGTACCCTAGCGACATATCTTCTGTGCAAGCCGAGTTGTCACCAAAGACAGAGAGGGCAGATAATGAAAAGCTGGAAGAAAAAAACATGCAGTTGTTTAAGACCTTTTGCGATGACGATAAAGTAAAATGTTATTTTGAGCAAGATGTTTCCTTAAAGAAATTGGTTGATTTAAGCTCCGATGCCGACTGGATAGTTGCAGATTCACACGATGACTTTAGGAAATATTCTCTTAAGGACATACTTGAAAAAGTGAAGTGTCCGATATCTCTCATATCAGCTAGTGCTACTAAAATTAAAACAGTGATACTATTATATGATGGAAGTGATGACTCATTACTCGCCATTAAAATTTATAGCAAGTTGTTTCCAAAACTGTGTAAGAAGAAGACATACCTTGTAACCATAAACGAAAAAGAAAAGATAAGAAAAAAGCAAAGAGAACTAATCCTTCACAAACTTGAAAAAAGATTTTCTGATCTTGAAATAGTATCCCTAACCGGAAAACTTGAAAAAAAATTGATCGAATTTCTTGACGATTATACTGAAAATGCCATGGTGGTAATGGGAGCGTATGGACGAAGTACGATTTCACTTCTCTTTAGACCCAGTCTCTCTAATATAGTTCTTAACCAATCCAGCACATCATTATTTATCGCACATGAATAATCCTCAGTAAAGTTTTGTGCCGTATTTTATTGCTGATAATTAAACTTTAGAAGTGTTGGCTTTAATATCTTCCATATCAATGCCTGAATGACTTTCATCATATACACACTTGCCCTCAGTGATAATAAGAACCTGTGGTGATTCATGACGGATTTTAAAATCGTGAGCTATTTTGTTGGAAATATTTCTGTGATTGATAATATCGAGAAAGTAAAAATCTACTCCCGTCGGGAATTCATCTCTGTCCAGTCGGTTTCTTGCCATACTGCTCAAAGAACAACGACTGCTGTGCTTAAAAATTACCTGCGGTGTGTGTAAGGAATTTGTTTTTATCTCTTCGAGTTGTTCCTCATTGAGTAAAGGAATCCATTTCATGTGATGATAGCGAGCGAACTATTTTAAAATCAGTGAATGATGTTTTGTGTCATAGGGCACCCGGTTCTGCGGGAAGTAGTGCATGATGCAAAGGTCACTATCATTGAACCAGCCAACGCAAAAATTATAATCAATTTTTTCATAACGAATTTTTAGGTTAAAACTTTATTTTGCACCTGTTTGCAAATTTAGAACATACTTTTTTAAGTTGTTATTCAAAAACGAATTATATTTCAATCTATTGTTAAAACAACCGATAAATCTATTTTTTTTATAATTCATGCATATTCATTTTATAGCTATTGGTGGAAGTGTCATGCACCAGCTTGCAATTGCTCTCCACCGTAAGGGCTACCAGGTGACCGGTAGCGACGACGAAATTTTTGAGCCCGCATCTACAAATCTTAAAAAAGAGAGCATAATGCCTGCCCGGCAGGGGTGGTATGCGGAAAATATTACTTCTGGCATCGACGCTGTAATCCTTGGAATGCACGCAAAAGACGATAATCCCGAATTAATTAAAGCAAGGGAAATCGGGCTGAAAATATTTTCATTTCCTGAATATATTTATAAAGAAAGTGAGAATAAAAAAAGGGTGGCGATAGGGGGTAGTCATGGAAAAACCACTACAACAGCCATGATTATGCATGTATTAAAATATTCAAATGTTGAGTTTGACTACCTGGTTGGCGCAAGGCTGGAAGGTTTCAATCAGAGCGTGCAGGTTACCGATGCCCCATTAATTATTTGTGAAGCTGATGAATATCCTGCCAGTGTTATTGAAAAACGGCCGAAATTTCATTTTCTTTTTCCACATATAGCAGTAATAACAGGTATAGCATGGGATCATATCAATGTATTTCCTACATTTGATTTTTACCTGGAGCAGTTTAAAATTTTTATTGAAAAGATTGAAAAGGGAGGCACTTTAATTTACAATGAAACCGACGAAATTTTAAAGAAACTTGTAGCGGATACCACGAGAAACGATATAAGATACCTGCCCTATGAACTTCCGGTTTATTTCATAAAAGATGGCGTAACAACTGTTACAATTGGGACCGAAAAAGCCGGATTAAAAATTTTTGGAAATCATAATCTTTTAAATTTGCGGGCAGCTTATAACGTCTGCAAAGAACTTAGTATAAACGATGCGGTTTTTGCAAAAGCAATAGAAAGCTTTACAGGAGCTGCGAAAAGGCTTGAGATACTTGAACAAAATAAGGACTATAATGTTTACCGCGATTTTGCACATGCGCCCAGTAAAGTTACGGCAAGTATAAACGCAGTTAAACAGCAATTCCCTGAAAGAAAACTGGTGGCCATACTTGAGTTACATACTTTCAGCAGTCTCAACGAAAAATTTATGCATGAATATGCCGGTGCGATGGAAAATGCTGATGAAGCGATTGTTTTTTACAGCAAACACGCTTTAGAGCTTAAACGAATGCCGATGCTTGAACCAGGTAGCGTATTAGAGGGATTTAATAAACACGGGCTTGAAGTAATTACTTCAAAAGATGTGCTTGAAAAGAAATTAAAAAATATAGATATACACAATACCAATTTTCTTTTTATGAGCAGTGGTAATTATGAAGGGATAGATATTTTGCAGGCAATTGCTCATGAATGATCTTTACAAGATATAAGGTTATTAACTAATAATTCATAATTCTAAATTTAAAATTCATAATGTCCTTACAACTGAACAGGCCATTGGTCTTTATTGACCTTGAAACAACAGGCACCAATCTTTCAACCGACAGAATTGTAGAAATAGCTATCGTAAAAGTTTTTCCAGAGGGAAACAAAGCTGTAAAACAAAAAATATTGAATCCACAAATGCCGATTCCCAAACACAGCAGCGATATTCATGGCATTACAGATGATAAAGTAAAAGATGCTCCTACTTTTAAACAGGTTGCCAATGAGCTAAAGCAATTTATTGACGATGCCGATTTTTCGGGATATAATTCTAATCGTTTTGATATTCCATTGCTCATGGAAGAATTTTTAAGGGCTGGCCTTACAATAGACATGACAAACCGGAAGATGGTTGACGTACAACATATCTTTCACATGATGGAAAAGCGAACGCTCGGAGCTGCCTATAAATTTTATTGTGAAAAGGAATTAATGGATGCTCATTCTGCCGAAGCTGATGCAATGGCAACCTGGGAAATATTACAGGCACAGCTTTTGCGATATCAACATTTGGGAAATACATTAGAAACAATTTTGCAATTCACAGGTGAAGAAAAATTTGTGGATTTTGCAAGACGTTTTGCTATGGATAATGACGTAGAAGTATTTAACTTTGGAAAGCATAAGGGTCGCCCTGTTTCAGATGTTCTAAAGGCTGAACCCCAATATTATGACTGGATGATGAAGGGAGATTTTCCCTTACATACCAAACAAAAGCTTACAGAAATATTGAACCGTACCTTACTTAAGAAATAAGCCGTTTAACCTATTTAGGACTTTTTTTTAAAGATTAATTGTAATTTCATTGTAAATACTATACCTCTTTTTGGAAAAACTTCTAATTATACCAACCTATAACGAACGGGACAACGTTGCGGCTATACTCGAAACCGTATTCTCGCTTCAACAAAATTTTCATATTCTTATTATTGATGATGGCTCTCCCGACGGTACCGCGAATATCGTAAAAAATCTTTTTTCGAAATATGAAGGGCTGTTATTCCTGGAAGAACGCGAAGGTAAGCTTGGTTTAGGAACTGCATATATCCTTGGATTCAGATGGGCCCTTGCGAGGGGGTATAAATATATTTTTGAAATGGATTGCGATTTTTCCCACAATCCCCGCGACCTTGATAAATTGTATAAAGCTTGTAAAATAGGCGGTGCTGACGTAGCGGTGGGGTCCCGTTATGTAAAAGGCGGTAATGTAAAAAACTGGCCTTCTATACGAGTGAATTTATCCAAGGGGGCTTCAGTATATACCCGCATTATTACCTTTATGCCGATAAAAGATCCTACGGCTGGTTTTATATGTTATACAAGTCGGGTACTCGAAGCAATTAATTTAGATAAAATAAGTTTTGTTGGTTATGCTTTCCAGATAGAGATGAAATTTGCTGCCTGGAAACTCGGATTTTCAATAAAAGAAGTTCCCATAACATTTATTGATAGAAAGTATGGTGTTTCTAAAATGAATAAAGGCATTGTGAAGGAAGGTATTTTTGGGGTATTGAAGCTTAAATGGATGAGCATGTTTAAAAATTACAGGAGCCGCGTTAAAAACCTGCCAGATACCAGTTCTTATCAAACCCATAAAGTACTGGTAGAAGGGAAATAATTTCTTTCCGAAAAATATTTTCATTACAACTTATTTGATGTTGCCTTGAGAAGATTTAAAAGATTTTCGCCCAGGTTCCTTATCCGTAGAAGACATAAATGCTTTAGTTGTACGAAGGATGGAAGCGTTGTAAAGTATTTCTCAGGTATTCCCGGTCAAGATGTGTGTAAATTTCGGTAGTAGTAATACTTTCATGGCCCAGCATTTCCTGCACGGCCCTAAGATCTGCGCCTCCTTCCACAAGATGGGTTGCAAAGGAGTGCCTGAAAGTATGTGGCGAAATGGTTTTTGTTATGCCTGCCTGTTTTGCCAAATCTTTTATGATTATGAAGATCATTACCCGTGAGAGTTTTCTTCCTCTCCGGTTAAGAAAGAGTATATCTTCGTTACCCGGTATAACTGGCATATGTACACGAATATTTTGCCTGTAAATGTTAATGTATTTTATGGCAGGTGATCCGACCGGAACCAGTCTTTCTTTATCTCCCTTACCTATAATCCGAATGTATCCGACATCAAGATAAAGGCAGGATAAACGAAGATTTACCAGCTCGGTAACACGTAATCCGCAACTGTACAGGGTTTCAATTATTGCTTTGTTCCTGGCGCCTTCATTTGTGCTTACATCAATACAATTACTTATAGCTTCTATTTCACTAAAGCTTAGAGTATCAGGCAGGTGTTTTGCAAGCTTGGGTGTTTCCAGTAATGCAGTAGGATCTGTCTTTGAAATTTGCTCCTGCAGGCAGTATTTATAAAAATTTCTGAGGCCTGAAATAATTCTTGACTGGGAAGAAGATGTCATTCCTAATTCGCTGATCCATTGTAAAAATTTTTCAAGATGCTGTAAGGTAACCTGGCTGGGTTTTACATCGGGACTGTTGAATGAAAGAAACTGTGTGAGTTTATCGATGTCATGAACATAAGCTTCTACAGAATTCTCTGATAAAGATTTTTCCAGTTGCAAATATGCTTTAAACCCCTTTTTATAAATATCCCACATTTAGAACAGCCATTTAACAATGATGCGAAATTAAAATAAAATATGCGCTACTTTTATATTTTAAACAGTCATCTCTAACGTATTCGTTATTTTATCTAAGTTAATTTTCCATGCAGCATGTTAACCTTAGGAAGCTTAAAAAAAAATTTGAGCGCAACAAAAGATCTTTTAGATATTTTGTCACCCGTTTGGAAAATAATGCCCCTGAAAACCTGGAAGTTCTTGCAGTAAAAAAGGATAAGGAAGTTTGGTCAGAGGTAGATTGCCTTAGCTGTGCCAATTGTTGTAAAGTGATGAGCCCAACGTATACTTTTAGTGATATAAAAAGAATTGCCGTGCATCTTGGAATGAGACCAAAAGATTTTAAAGAGAAATGGCTCTACTTTGATAAAAAGGGAAATGACTGGATGAACAAATCCCGGCCATGCCAGTTTCTTGATCTGAAAACTAATATGTGTTCTATTTATGAAGTGCGTCCCGCCGATTGTGCAGGATTTCCACATCTTGTAAAAAAACCGTTTAAAGACTACATGCATGTTCATAAACAAAATATTGAATATTGTCCGGCAACAATGTTATTTATTGAAAAAATGTATGCAGCAGTCAAAGGCTGACTGTGGAACCATTATTAAGTTTTTTTAGCGAGTCAAAAGAAATGTTTAGTAATTCATAATAGGTCGCATTAGGAAGACTAAAGTGCCACCATTCGGTATCAAGACCTATGAAGCCATATTTCTCCATAATGGTTTTTAAAAGAACCCTGTTCTCCAAAATTTTTGCGGGTAAGGCTATAAAATCCTGGTGTGCCGTATCACTGAAATTGTCAAAACCAGTTCCCATGTTAAGTTCTTTTTTTGTTTGAAGATCGGCAATCGTAAGGTCAACAGCTATACCGCGGTTATGCCCGCTACCTTGGGATGGATCTGCTGCGTAGCGGCTGTCTTTTACTGCTTCCCACATTTCTTCCGTGACGGAGTAAGGACGATATGCATCAAATATTTTTATCGTAAGATTTTTATTGTTAAGCGCAATAACAACTTTTTTCAAAGCGTTTACTGCTGCAAGCCGCAGGTAAGTAGTTGTAACAACCGGGTACAGCTTTCTGTGCATGAAATTGTTTGTGGTTGCGTATCGAAGATCCAGAACCAAAGACGGTATTGCTTTTTTAACGTCTATCATTTTCTTATTAGAATCAATTGCAATTTCGCTTTGCAATAACTTTATATCATCAACCACATTTAATCCATACTTATTACCGACATTTGATTGTGCCAGAATGGTATCACCAGAAAAATGAAAAAATATTAAAAACACTAGCAATATCTTCACATAATTTTTTATTTCATTAATCATTATTTTAGTTTTAAATTATTCTTAGAAAATTTCTTTTATAAAATTTTTCAGGAGCATGTTTCAAAGAACAAATTTAGTTTATGTTTTTTTCGCACTCATTATAATGGGCGTCGTGGTTGGCTGTAAAACCAAACACGCACCTGTTAAAAAAAAGGAGATCGTAAAAAAGCCTGAGGAAATGGATGACCAGATTACCGACAACATAAAAATAGCGCTTCAATACGCAAAAGATAATAATGGTAAAATCAACGATTCCATCAAACTGTATTTGCCCGGCGTACTAACGTCCTTTTATGATAAAAATGATTATCACAATATATGGAGCAGGAAAGAAAAATGGATGCCTTTTGCAGATTCAATGTTCGCTTTTATTCAGAATTCTAAATATTACGGTCTTTATCCTGATGATTATCACTTTAAAGAATTGACTGCCTTACGGGAAAAAATAGCCGGCGATTCCCTGGCAAGAGCTGACGCGATAATATGGACTAAAGCAGACCTGATGATGAGCGATGCATTTATGAAAACGGCGAAGGACCTTAAAGAAGGCAGGCTTGTTCCCGACAGTGTTTCAATTACAAAAAAACAAAATTATGTCGATTCGTTTTTTATTAAAAGCCTTGACGACGTTCAAAATAATATTTCAATAAGTAATCTGTTCGATTCTGTTGAGCCACATAATGGGAGATATCAATCCCTTCGGGGCCTGCTAAAGGATTTTGTTGATAGTATGGACACTTTTCATTACCAATATATTACCTATCCTGAAAAAGACTCGGAATTGCTTATCAAAAATATCCAGGAAAGATTAATGCAATCAGGCATTGCCACATCCGACGAAGAATTTCCGGATTCTGTTGTATTCAGTAATGACATAAAAAAATACCAGGCGTCTCATAAGCTCAAAAAGGACGGGAAAATAGGTCCAAAAACTATTGAATCACTTAATAGTTTTGATGTAGAGAAATTTAAAAGAATTGCAGTTACGCTTGACCGTTATAAATTGCTTCCTGACTCACTTCCTGTGCGATACATTTGGGTAGACCTTCCATCTTACTACCTGGAATTGTGGGATCATGATACTGTTGTTGTACGGTCCAAAGTAGTTGTGGGAAAGCCAGCTACTCCCACGCCTACCTTATCCTCTGCAATTACGGATATGGTTACCTATCCCCAGTGGACCATTCCGGAAAGTATAATAAAAAAAGATATTTTACCAGCCTTAAAAAAAGATCCGGGTTACCTTACACGCAAAGGATTTAATCTTGTTGACGATAAAGGAGAAGTTGTAGACCCCTACACAATTAAGTGGTCAAAATATACTAACGGCATTCCTTGGAAAATAATGCAGGGGAGTGGAGATGACAATGCACTTGGGGTTTTAAAATTTAACTTTAATAACCCATATAGTGTTTACCTGCACGACACCAATGAACGCTATCTTTTTCAAAATTCTGAAAGAGATTTAAGTCATGGTTGTGTGCGTGTTCAAAAGTGGGAAGATCTTGCTTTTTATATTGCGAGGAACGATAGTTTGAATAAAACAAAAGACCAAAAGCTTGCCTACAATGTTGATTCAATTAAAACGTGGCTTGCCAATAAAGCCAGGAAACGCATTTTTGTAAGAAACAGGTTGCCGCTTTATTTTGAGTATTTAACCTGTGAAGCAAGGAACAATAAAATTATTTTTTATGAAGACATCTACAATGATGACCAGGAATTTATTGACAAGTATTTTGCAAATAAATAAGTAATAAATGCGTTATAGTTGTAAATCGATTATTCGATAAAACACCATCCGGCAAATTTTAGTATGAAAAACCTAATTCCTGCTCTCTTACTAATGCTTATTTTTTCTGGAGGCGTCTACGCCCAGAAGAAAAGCCAATATGCGCAGGAAGGTTCCGTAAAAAGCGTTGTTTATAAAAAGCCCGTCATTAAGTATGGCATTGCAAGTTTTTATGCCAAAAAGTTTAACGGCCGCCAAACCGCAAATGGAGAGATTTATAGTTCTACAAAATACACTGCGGCTTGTAATGTGCTGCCGTTGGGAACGTGGATAAAAGTAACCAATCTGCGCAATAATAAAACTGTTGTTGTAAAAATAAATGACCGGATGCATCCTAAAAATAAACGCCTGGTTGATCTGTCAACAATTGCCGCACAAAACCTGGCCTTTTCAGCCCGGGGGCTCACACGTGTGAAAGTGGAAGTTCTTGCAAATTTTTACCCCTGAGAATTTTAATTCCCGCTTTTATTATTCCCGTTTTTGTAATAATTTCTCTTATTAATTAATTTCCTTCTTTCCTTTTAACAGTTTATTTTTGTCTGTTAAGCAAACTAAATTGTTTATGAAAAAATTTATTTTTTTGATACTTTGTATTTCCTGTTTTGCGGCATCATTTGCCCAGCAGGAAACGGTACATAAGAAACAAGCCATCGGGTTTAGTTTTTTTTTGAATGATTTTAAAACTGCAGCGAACATCAGGTCTAATGGTTTAGTAAGTGTTCTCAAAGACAAAACCTTTTTCAAACCCTCCATTATGAATAGCGGGCTGGCTCTGGATTATCTTTCCGGGATAAGCAGGCATGTTGATTTTATCGCTACGCTCGGGGGATCATTTCTTGATTATCCAATTGAAAACAAACCCGCTTTTAATAATTCTAATTTTTTATTAGAAGCCACGGCAAATCTCAATCTTAAACTTTTAAGCGACAGATATGTAGTTGTTCCTTTCGTTGATGTGGGCGTTGGTGCCAGTAGCTATAAAAAATATTGCAGTGCTTTCACTCCCGTCGGTATCGGCCTCCAGGTGAATTTTGCAGATGAAGCCTATATATTGCTTAATTCCCAATATAGAATTCCGGTAACTGAAAATGCAAGCTATCATTTTTACCACAGCGTGAGTGTTATGGGCAATATTGCAAGCCCAAAAGCACCGGCCCCTAAGGTGGTTGAAATACCTGTAGTTACTGACCGGGATGGGGATGGCATTGCAGATAGTTTGGATGCCTGCCCTGATCAGGCTGGCACTGCGGCATTGCAAGGATGCCCTGACCGTGATAATGATGGGATAGCAGATAAAGATGATAAATGTCCTGACGTGGCGGGTATTGCAAAATATAATGGTTGTCCCATACCCGATACTGATAAAGATGGTATCAATGACGAAGAAGATAAATGCCCGACAGTTGCCGGAGTTGCCCGTTACCAGGGTTGTCCTATACCCGATACGGATGGTGACGGGGTAAACGATGAAGAAGATAAGTGCCCGAAAGAAGCAGGCCCTGCATCTAATTTTGGATGTCCTGTAATTGATGTAGTAGTGGTTGAAAAAGTAAACAAAGCTGCCCAGAACATTTTCTTTGCAACGGGAAGTTCAAAACTGCTTGCCAAAT
The DNA here is from genome assembly GCA_963819925.1 of uncultured Chitinophagaceae bacterium. Classification (GTDB taxonomy): domain Bacteria; phylum Bacteroidota; class Bacteroidia; order Chitinophagales; family Chitinophagaceae; genus Ginsengibacter. The sequence continues at coordinate 518,246 of CAWFYG010000005.1, forward strand.
CATACAAATCACTGAAGGATGTTGCCCAACTATTGAAAGACAGTTCATCTTACAAAATAGATATTGATGGTTATACAGATATAACCGGTTCAGCGGAAAAGAACCAGGTGTTATCTGAAGCCAGGGCCAACTCAGTGAAACAATATCTTATAAGCAATGGAGTTGATGAAAGCAGGATTACTGCAACGGGTCATGGCGCCAACGATCCTATTGCAGACAACAAAACTGCAGCAGGCCGTGCTAAAAACAGGAGAGTAGAAATGAAATTGAGAAATTATTAGAAAGACCTGGATTAAAATAGAATGAACCCCGCATTCAGAGCGGGGTTTATTATATAAAATGCCTCATCGCTTATATAACTGCTTTTCTGAGAGTAATTAATTTTTCAAGTAACTTTTCGAGCGAATCCAGCTTTAGCATATTGGCGCCATCGCTTAAAGCGCTGGATGGATCAGGGTGTGTTTCAATAAATAATCCATCAGCACCTGTTGCAATTGCAGCTTTTGCAATAGTTTCAATCATCTGCGGGTTGCCTCCAGTTACACCACCTGCGTTGATTGGGTTGTTGTAAACTATGTGTGCAATCCATCACCACCGGCACATCGTGATTTTTCATGATTGGAATATTTCTATAATCTACTACAAGATCAGTATAGCCAAACGAGTTTCCCCTTTCGGTTAAAATCACTTTATCATTTCCTGACTTTCTTATTTTGTCCGCAGCAAATTTCATGGCTTCACCACTAACAAATTGCCCTTTTTTTACATTTACAATTTTGCCTGTTTTGGCAGCCGCAATCAACAGATCAGTTTGCCTGCAGAGAAATGCAGGTATCTGTAAAATATCCACATATTTTGCAGCAACAGCGGCTTCTTCAGCTGTATGTATATCTGTTGTTGCAGGAAGTGAAAACTTGTCTTTTACTTTTTTCAATAATTTCATCGCTTCTTCATCGCCAATTCCCGTAAATGAATCACCACTCGTGCGATTTGCTTTGCGGTAAGATGCTTTGAATACATAAGGAATATTCAGTCTTTTGCAAATGCCAAATACTTTTTCAGCCACCTCGTTTATCAATGCTTCACTTTCAACAACGCATGGCCCCGCAATAAGGAAAAAATTTTTTTCGTCATATTGCTGCTTGTCAAAAAGTTCTCTAAGAAAATCTTTCATCCTGTAATTTTAGGAGGCAAAGTTATTTTAAACTTACCACGTGAAAGTAAGAAAACAAACAGTTATGCTAAAACTGGACAAGAAACTATCATGGCTCATTTTTTTGGCTTAGTTTCCCGTAAAATATCTTAAATGCTCGGTAAGAAAATTTTAGTTGCTGATGATGATTCCGGTATCCTGGATGTAATGCAGATAGTATTGGAAGACGAAGGATTTGACGTTATAACTACTATTAGTGGCACGAATGTCCTGGATCTATGTGAACAGAAACCCGATCTTATCTTTCTCGATGTATGGATGTCGGGCATAGATGGAAATATCATCTGTAAACAAATAAAGGCCAATTACAATCTTAAGCATATTCCGGTGATCCTGTTTTCAGCTACCCGGAACATAAAGCAGGTGGCTAAAGATTGCGGTGCAGATGGATTTTTATCGAAACCTTTCGAATTAGTTGAATTATTGGATGTGGCACATGCACATACAAATCCAACTAAAATTCTGTGAAGTATCCGACAACCGCCCGGGGCATATCTTTCTAATCAGAAAAGTTTATTTGAGTGCTGCGATAATTAAAAACAAGAGCGGCAAAAGGGGTTCGAACCCTCGACCCTTAGCTTGGGAAGCTAATGCTCTGCCAACTGAGCTACTGCCGCTTGTGATATTAAAATTAATTTTTTTATATCAAATTGAAACAACAAGGTTAGTCATGCTAAATTTTTTTGACGTATAGCAAAATTTTATCGCCTTTGTACCGCCCGGTAAACAGATTCGCCATTCGGACAAGAAAAAGCTGTGTTCATCCTGATGAAAAGAGGTCATCTTATTGAATGATTTACATTTGAGAAGACAACTGAAGGACTCCTTCGAATTCCCAATTATTTTTCGCATAATTAAAAAGAAATGATAAAGCGAATATTTTTATATTTTGGCATTGTATGTTTCTTCTTAAATACCAGGCAGCAACTTTTTGCACAACCTGTTGTTGCTGGCGAGATACAAAATGCCAGGGAAGAGCCTTTACAATTTGCAAATGTACTATTGTTGAATTCGTCCGATTCCTCGTTAGTAAAGGGTAAAATTACAGATGCCGCCGGAAAATATTCTTTTGAAAATATTAAAAAGGGTAAGTACCTGATATCTGCCTCGTTTGCGGGAATGGAATTGTTCTATACAAAAACATTCGAAATTTCTTCTGATAAAGCAGAAATAAATCCAGGGATTATTACCCTGAGGAATTCTGCAGTGGAATTAAAAGGCGTAAAAGTAGACGCAAAAAAACCCATGTTTGAGCAGAAGATAGACAGGATGGTGATTAACGTAAGAAATAGTATTACAAATGCCGGAGGCACTGCTTTGGATGTTTTGGAGAAATCACCGGGGGTAACGGTCAACAAACAGAATAATACTATTGCCATCAACGGAAAAAATGGTGTGGTGGTAATGATAAACGGGAAGATATCATACATGCCCATGGAGGCATTGGTTCAATTACTGGCAGGAATAAGCGCCGGCAATATTGAAAAAATTGAATTAATTACAACACCGCCAGCAAAGTACGATGCAGAAGGAAATGCCGGTTATATAAATATTGTTCTCATTAATAATCCTTACCAGGGAGCCAATGGTTCTTATTCTATTAGCGGTGGATATGGAAGAAAAGAATTGGGCTCGGCCGGTATAAATTTTAACTACAGAACTGCGAAGATAAATTTGTATGGTAACTATTCTTTTAACTATGATCACTCCATACAGACAGGGACCGGGTTTACACAATTGACCAAGTCAGGAAATATAATTGCCAATACATCTTTTTCGAATAGAGACGCTGTAAGGCAGGTTCATAATGTTAGACTAGGGTTAGATTACCAGGTGGATACTGCCACAATTATTGGTGTGCTGCTAAGTGGCTATAATAATCATTGGAAAATGGCAGCGGATAACGGAGCGATAATAGAGCAAAACAATATCCTGGATACTACCATAACTACTGTTGATAATGAAATTAACCATTGGCAAAATATCATGACCAATTTTAATTTTCAACACACATTCAAACCAGGTAAGGTACTTTATTTCGATGCGAATTATATTTATTATAAGGATAATAACCCGAATACCTATGCGAATATTTATTACAAAGGAGCAAATCAGTTTTTGTTTAACCAGGATTTACAGAGCGGCAAAATAACTCCAATAAACATTAAAGTATTTTCAACGGACTATACAACACCGTTAGGCAAAAAGGTTACTATGGAGGCTGGCGCCAAAGTTTCTTTATCAAAATTCAATAATGATGTGAGCGTACAGAATTTAGACCAGGGAACATGGCTTACTGATTCAACACTTTCTGCAAATTATTTATTGAAAGAAAATATCTGGGCGGCGTATTCTTCATTTACTATAGACATTAACGCCAAAACCAGTGTGAAAGCAGGCTTGCGTTACGAATATACTTATTCAAACCTGGGAACTACGCAAACTTCAAATCTTGTAAACAGGAAATACGGCGAATTATTTCCAACCTTTTATATTTCTCAACAGTTGAATGACGACAATAGTATCAATTTTTCATACAGCAGGCGTATTACCCGCCCCACTTTCAATGACCTCGCGCCCTTTACTATTTTCTTTGATCCAAAAACTTTTTTTACGGGAAATCCTGCACTGCAACCGGCAATCGCTAATAGTGTACAGGCCAGCTATGTTTTTAAAAATTATATTTTCTCCCTAAGCTACACGCATGAAGACAATAGCATTGAAAGTTTTCAAACGCAAAGGATCGATACCATAAATAATACTGTCTATGTTTCGGCAAAGAATTTTAAATATGAACAATACCTCACAGCCAGTTTTTCACTTCCATTTACCATAACGAAGTGGTGGAGCATGCAAAATAACATCAATGGCGATTGGCGCCAGGTAAATACCATATATGATGATGCTCCCGTTCAATTGCAGGCTTTTGATTACAACATTAATTCAACACAGCGATTTACCTTACCTAAAGCCTTTTCTATTGAACTTACGGGCTTTTATTCTTCTGCAAGCTATTTTGGAACGGCAAAGCTTAAACCGATTTACCAGTTAGATTTTGGTGCGCAAAAGAAATTTAACAATCAAAAAGATATTTTGCGTTTTGCCGCAAACGATATGTTTAACTCCGGAAGCTATTACAGGTTTGTGGATGATTTACCAATACAGGGTACAATTTTAAAAGGAACTTTAAATTTTGGAATGGTTGCTTATAAACTCACCTGGACGCATAATTTCGGTAACAAAGCTTTGAAAAGCAAAAGAGATCGTTCAACCGGTGCCGAAGATGAATTGCGAAGAGTGCACAACTAGAAATCAAGAAAAATTGCTGTTTCACAAAAAATGATTTTATGCAATTGCAGAATTTCTTGCTAAAGCATATCCCAAACTTGCCTAAGCATAATTAGGGCGAGTATTGTTATCCCGGTTTATATTTGACGAAACGTATTGGTTCATTGCAACTACAGAAGATAAAAAATTTAGTTGTTCGAAATTCTTAAAGCGGCCTATAAATTAATTAGATTCACGCAACAAAGGGACTACATAGCTCCGATTTCTTCGACCTGAAACAGGATGTACGACTGAACATTCATTAGAAATAAATTACGACGTTATGTATACTACATCATTTCTCCTGCGTGTGGTAAAAGCAGTGTCAGTTGCCGCTATCGGCTTAATGGCTTTCTTAATTGCCTTTGATAACATTACCGATTATTTCGGCAATTATTCTTTTGTACAACATGTTTTGAAAATGGATACGACGTTTCCTGCCAGCCATATTCGCTACAGGAGTATAAATAATAGATATATTTTCCATGCATCGTACATTTTGATTATAACTCTGGAATCGTTGATGGCTTTCTGCTGTATCAAAGGCAGTGGGCTGCTTTTTAAAAATCTAAAGAGCAGCCCGGTAGTTTTTCATGCATCCAAAAACTGGGCGGTTGCGGGAATAACGCTTGGTGTTATTATCTGGTTTGTGGGCTTTGAGGTCATAGGCGGCGAATGGTTTGCTATGTGGCAAAGTGCAGCATGGAACGGATTGGCCGCTGCCGAAAGAATTCTTGGTTTCCTGGTTTTGACCTTGATTTTATTACACCTTAAAGATGAATGAAGTTGTAGTTGGTTCAATAATTTAAAATAATATACAATCTATAGCGCCCCAATGTAGAAGGAAAGATTTCAAAGAGTATTTTTAAAAAACTAAAAAGCAGACTCACTATGAACGTTATACGAAGTATACAAAACAGAATTTATGAATTGAGAGGTGAAAGGATAATGCTTGACCGGGATTTGGCTGCGTTGTACGAAACAGAAACCAAAGCGCTTAATCTCGCTGTAAAGCGCAACAGCAAGAGGTTTCCGGAAGATTTTATGTTTCAACTCACGAAGGACGAATTTGATGCTTTGAGGTTTCAAATTGAAACCTTAGAAAAATCCGATAAGCCTTTGAGGTTGCAAAATGAAACCTCAAAAGGCAGAGGCGGCACGAGATATTTACCTTACGCTTTCACGGAGCAGGGCGTCGCTATGTTAAGCGGTATTCTTAATTCTGATAAAGCGATTACAATGAATATCGCAATCATGAGGGCTTTTGTAGAAGTAAGGCGGGTTTTGCTTCAACAGAATGATCTGAAACAACAATTGAAAGAAATAAAGGAAAGGTTAGGCGAACACGATGTTCAATTGAACCAGATATATGACGCACTGGAAAACCTGTTGGATGAAAAAGCAGCCCAGAGAAAATGGGAGCAAAGAGAGAGGATAGGTTTTAAAAAAAATAACTGAAAATTGATAACAAATGGAAGTACATCATCACCCACACGTAGAAAAGAAAAATTTCAAAGAATATTTTTTGGAGTTCTTAATGATATTTCTTGCGGTAACATTAGGCTTCATTGCAGAAAATATCCGGGAAAAAATTTCAGAGAAACACAATGCGAAAGATTATGCAAAATTACTTGTAAATGATTTGGCAGCGGACTTAGCCGAGTTTAACAGAACAGAACATGTCTTAAAAAGGATCATTGAAGCCGGAGATAGTTTGGCGCTACTTGTCCGATCCGATGACATTAAGAAAAAAACTGGCGGCAAATTGTATTATTATGAATATTGGTCCGGCTGGCGATGGAGAGTAACTACCAGGGATGCCACATTAAAACAACTTGAAAGTTCGGGTGCGTTACGATATTTGGGGAATGTTGATTTGATAAAAAAAATACTGGATTATGAAGAAACCTTAAAGATCATAATACTGTTGGAAAACAGCATAGAGCCGCAAAAAAATGACAACTGGAACCTCGTACAGAAAGTATTTGATGTATCCTATTTCAACATACTACAAACGATCGGTGCCGCCCGGCGAGATTCTTCATCGCAAACCTCGGATGCCGGCATTGACCTGCTTGATTCCTTTTTCAAAAAAGATTATCCTTTAATTACCTATGATAAACATACACTGATAGAACTCAGCAACCAGGCATTAACTTCTTCGGATGCTTATAGTACTTTATTGGCAGCAGTAGTTGAAGCCCGGAAAAATGCAGACGATGCTATGGCAGGATTGAAAAAAGAATATCACTTTAAATAAAGTCGTATGGAAGTACATCATCACCCACACGTAGAAAAGAAAAATTTCAAAGAATATTTTTTGGAATTCTTAATGATATTTCTTGCGGTATCCCTGGGTTTTGCAGCGGAAAGCCTGCGGGAGTACATAACTGAACATAAACATGCCAAAGAATATGCAAAAGAAATGATAAGCGATCTTAAGGCCGATACGGCAGATTTAAAATCTTACCGGAAATATACCGGCTATGCAGCAACCAATATTGATACTTTACTGCAATTACTTTCTGCAAATGATCCGAAAGAAATTCCTTCCGGAAAACTATATTGGTATGGTTTATTTGGCGGCACTTCCGGTCAGTTTATCCCACACGATGCAACCATTCACCAAATGGAAAGTTCAGGATCGCTTCGTTACTTTTCCAATGCATCGCTTAATAAGGAAGTAGCACAATACGATCAAATGTGCCGCATCTGGGGAAAGTTGGAGGAAACTGATCTTGGAATTTATATTGAAGTGAGAAAGGCCAGAGCAAAAATATTTGATTTCAAATTTAATGATGCTGCAAACGATATGTATCAGGAAAACAAATTGTCACTTAGCAAGGAGTCACTTGATTCTTTCATTAAAAACAATCCGCCTTTATTATCCTATGATAAAACTTTGTTCAATGAATACCTTGAAATGGTCAGGTCAAGGTTTCTTCCCAGGCAGCTTAGACTTGCGGATACCTTATTGGATCATGCTACCATTTTAATTGATAAATTAAAAAGAGTGTACAATCTAAAAGATGACTAGTAAAACAAAAGAAAGGATTATCAAACTGATCATTTATGCCATGGCAGGATTTATAATTGCATTCTTTTGGCATCAGTACAGGAACAAATAATAATATTTACCATTATATTTATTGTCTCTGTTAAATATAAAATGCATGAAAAAATATCATTACCTCTTCGTTATTTTTTTTATTTCAGTAAACTGCCAAACACTGTCAGCGCAGAATAAATCGATAGATGTTGAGCATTATAACTTTTCAATTTCTCTTAACGATAGTAATAATATCATTCATGGAAGTGCAGGAATTGAGTTCATTGCAAAGCAACCTGCGGGCATGGTTTATTTTGACCTTACTAACGTTAATGATTCTTCAGGAAAAGGAATGAAAGTTCTTAAAGTTTCAGAAGGAAATAGTGATTTAAAATTTAAGCAAGACAATGATCATGTAAATATTTATTTCAATACGCCTTTAAAAATAAACGACAAAGAAAATATCTCTATAAATTATGAAGGAGTGCCGGCAGATGGATTAATTATTGACACCAACAAATTTGCTCATCGCACTTTCTTTGCTGATAACTGGCCCAACCGTGCCCACAACTGGATTCCCTGTAATGATCATCCTGCTGATAAAGCGTCGGTTGAATTTATTGTCACAGCGCCTGATCATTACCAGGTAATATCCAATGGTATTCTTGAAGAAGAAACCAATTTGCCGCATCATTTAAAATTGACGCACTGGAAAGAAGATATGGTATTGCCAACAAAAGTAATGGTAATAGGCGTTGCAGATTTTGCTGTTCAACTCGATTCAACTATCAACTGTATTCCTGTTACCAGTTGGGTATTCCCTGAAAACAAGGATAGTGGTTTTGCAGAATATGCTGTTTCAAAAAAGATTCTTCCTTTTTATATCAATTATATCAGCCCGTTCCCGTATAAAAAATTAGCCAATGTGCAGTCAAAAACAATTTTCGGCGGGATGGAAAATGCAAGTAATATTTTTTATTTCCAGAACTCTGTTGAAACAAGTGCCTCCCGCCATACACACCAGAGACCATTGGAAGATTTGTTTGCTCACGAAACAGCACACCAGTGGTTTGGCGATGAGGCCTCGGAAATAGACTGGCCGCATTTATGGCTCAGCGAAGGTTTTGCAACTTACATGACGCATTTGTATATGGAACATGAGTATGGTGCTGATAGCCTTAAAAAAAGAATGCAACATGACAGGGATTTAATAATAAAGTTTTATAAAAAACGAAAAACTCCTGTTGTTGATACTTCTTTATCCGGAGAACTCATGCACTTATTAAACATAAATTCTTATGAAAAAGGAAGTTGGGTATTGCACATGTTGCGCCGTAAGTTGGGTAATGAGATTTTTAAAAAGGGTATACAAACCTATTATGCAATGTATAAAGGAAGTAATGCTTCAACCGATGATTTCATGCATGTGATGGAAAAAGTTAGCAAACAAAATCTGCAACAGTTTTTTAAACAATGGTTGTATACGGCAGGTCACCCTGTGTTGAAAGGAAAATGGAAATATGATTCAGATAAAAAGATATTGACTATTGCTATGAGCCAGGTCCAGGATTTCCTGTTTCAATTTCCTTTGCAAATTGCTATAAAAGGCGACAACCACACTATTTTTAAAACGATTGATTTTAATACAAAGGCCATTAATATTAGCCTGCCTATTAATTTTCCGCCGGGGTCAATCACTCTGGACCCGGATGTTAACTTATTGTTTGAGGGTACCTTCAACACGAAAAATAAGTCTCTCTTTTAAGCTTGTTCCGTTTATTTTTTTGCATGTAGCCTTTACAGTTACGCAATTTTTTTTGAATTAGATAAATCCAATGCTTTCCCTACAAGCGTAGGTGTATGAAAGCAATAACTAAAAATTTAAAGAAATGAAAACTATTAAAGTATGGGGATTATTTATCCTCGCAGCACTTTTCTCATCTGCGACATTCGCACAATAAAAGGATATTTCCCTGTGGCAACTTTTATTTATTGAGCCAGCATCATGCTGGTTTTTTTTTATTATTAATTTTTATGCTTAGCAGTAAATATTGTTGTCGATCGAATAAAATATAAATCTTCAAAATAATTTCACCGATAACATTTATTTTCACCTCCTAAAATAATTTTTATGAGTTCATCAATAAGAATAATTGCCATAATTATTTTTTCCTTTTTTTGTTGTAAAATAAATGCACAACCTCCTCGCGGAATTCATTGGGCGAAAGATGGAAACAGCTATTACGAAGTAAAAGATGGAGCTATTGTTCAAAACCATCCTGCTGCTTCCAAATCAACCGTAATTATAAGTAAAGAACAATTAATACCGCCTGGTGCAAGTTCTCCTTTGCCAGTTCGAAACTTCTTCTTTTCAAATGATGCGAATAAAATACTTATTTACACTAATTCGAAAAGAGTATGGCGATTTGATACTCGCGGTGATTACTGGCTGGCCGACCTGGTCAATCATACCTTAAAAAAAATAGGAGAAGGATTGCCTGCCTCTTCATTGATGTTTGCAAAGTTTTCACCCGACGGCAAGAAAGTGGCTTATGTGAGTAACTATAATATTTATGTTGAAGACGTGCAAACCGGAAAGATTGATGAACTAACGTTTAATGGTACACGGGAATTAATAAACGGCACTTTTGACTGGGCTTATGAGGAAGAATTTTTTTGCAGGGATGGTTTTCGCTGGAGTCCTGATAGCAAAAAAATTGCCTACTGGCAAATGGATGCAAAGAATACAAAAGATTACCTGATGATTGATAACACTGATTCGATTTATCCTTTTGTAAAGCCGGTTGTATATCCTATTGCAGGCGAGCCTCCTTCACCTTTTAAAATTGGCGTGGTTACCATTGCGGATGCTTCAACAAAATGGATGGATATTCCTACTGATCCTGTTTTACAGTCGTATGTTCCCAGGATGGAATGGGCCGCCAACAGTGATGAACTGATTATTCAGCATCTTAATCGCAAACAAAACATGAGTGATATTATGCTTTGTGATGTAGTAACCGGAAATTCGAAAAATATTTATGAAGAAAAAGATTCAGCATGGATTGATATTTTGCCTCTCTGGGACCAGGATTATTCTTACGGCGGATGGGACTGGATCAATAATGGAAAAGAATTTTTGTGGGCGTCGGAGAAAGATGGCTGGCGTCACTTATATAGGGTGAGTCATGATGGTAAAAGTGAAAAGCTTATTACAAACGGAAATTATGATGTGATGAAAATAAATGCCATAGACGAAAAGAATAATTATGTTTATTTCGAGGCATCTCCACAAAATGCAACTCAAAAATATTTATATAGGACTAAATTAGACGGTAAGGGCAAAGCAGAACGTGTAAGTCCTTTAAACCAAAACGGAACACATGAATACGATGTGTCGCCGTTGGCAAAATTTGCTCATCATTCTTTTTCCAATTATTACACGCCGCGAACTTCTGAGTGGATTTCGTTACCCGACCATTCCGCACTGGACGGGCATAAAGTGTACAATGCGATCCAGGGTGCTGATTCCACAAAATCAAATATTACTTTTTTTACAATTAAAACGAGTGAAGGTATCTCGATGGATGCGTGGATGGTGAAGCCAACAAACTTTGATTCCACAAAAAAATATCCCGTAGTATTTTTTGTGTATACGGAACCGTGGGGGCAGAATGTAAAAGACCAATATGCCGTTGGAAATAATTCTTTATATAAAGGAAACATGGCCGCCGACGGGTATATCTATATTTCCATTGATAACCGTGGAACACCTGTGCCAAAAGGAAGGGCATGGAGAAAAAGTGTTTATCATAAAATAGGATTGGTTAATATAAGAGACCAGGCAATGGCGGCTAAAGAGATTTTCAAGTTACCTTATGTGGATACGTCGCGTGTGGCGGTGTGGGGATGGAGTGGTGGTGGTTCAGCCACGTTGAATTTAATGTTTCAATACCCTGAAATTTACAAAACCGGTATTGCTATTGCGGCCGTTGGTAACGAACTCACATATGATAATATTTACCAGGAACGTTATATGGGCTTGCCACAAGAAAATAGGGAGGATTTTATAAAAGGTTCGCCCATTACATACGCAAAAAACCTGCAGGGAAATTTATTATACATTCATGGAACAGGTGACGATAATGTTCATTACCAAAATGCTGAAATGTTATTGAATGAATTAATAAAATATAACAAGCAGTTCCAGTTTATGCCTTACCCCAATCGCTCGCATGGAATTTTTGAAGGAGAAGGAACGAGGGTACATCTACAAACCTTGTATACCAATTATCTAAGGAAATATTGCCCGCCAGGTGGAAGATAATTTTATAATTTCCTGAATAAAAAGGGCAGGATAGAAATCCGGCCCCTGTAGGATCCTATGTCCTTTGAATAACCAGGTTTTATTCTTCGGAGAAGAACTATAATTTATAATTCATTTTATATTATGAATATACAATTGAATAAAATTTATATTTAACCCAAAAGTGTGCCAAAATAATTTAAAGAAGATGGATTAGCAGGAGCGGAATTATTTTTTGTGCGTTTGTTTTTTTGAAGAGTATATTTCTAATTATAGAGAATAAAAAAAGCTACCGGAGGTAGCCTTAGTTGTGGTTTTTTTTCAAGAGTTCAAAGGTAATGCAGGGCCGGGGTAGATTCAGGTAGTTCTTATTTGCACCGGTTGGATAAATAACGATTTGCATCTTGATTTATTGTAAAAAGCAAAAAAGTTGCTTCATTAATTATTCCTGTTGAAAGTGCTAAGTTATTTGTTGAAATAATACATCCGGCAAAATATTTAATTTTGAAAATGGAATTCATATATGTGTGGCAGACTTTTCGTTAATGTTTAAAAAAAAGAAATGAAGAAATTAAAATTAATAGTTGCATTTGAGCTTCTACTGTTCGCAGGTAATTTAAATAAAGTATTTTCTCAGAGTTCAGTTTTCGCTTTCGAAAGATATACTAACGGTAAAGGTGATACGCTGAATTACCGGCAGCTTACCCCGGACTCTGACACGTTGCGTAAGTATCCTCTTGTAATTTTTTTACATGGCTCCGGGGAACGTGGCAATGATAATGAATCGCAATTAAAATGGGGAGTCATGAATTTTGCAAATGATCAAAATATGATAAAATATCCTGCATACGTCATCGTACCGCAATGCCCCCTGAAAATGGCCTGGGCCAATTTTTCCAGCGAAAAAGGCAGTAGAGAAAGGTTGTTGCAACCTACGCCCACTAAACCAATGGAACTGTTGATTGCTCTTATTCACCAGATCATACAAAAGCTACGGGTTGACACCAGCCGGATTTATATTACGGGGCTTTCAATGGGAGGATTTGGAACTTATGATGCAATTGAACGATATCCAGATTTATTTGCTGCGGCCGTTCCTGTTTGCGGGGGTGGTGATGTTACGAGAGCAGCTTCAATAGCGCACATTCCTCTGTGGATTTTTGCGGGCGCAGAAGATGCCGCGGTAAATCCATTGAATTCATTTGATATGGTAGAAGCGCTTACTAAGGTTGGCGCTCATCCTGGGTTTACGTTATATCCTGAAGTTGGCCATTTTTCATGGTTGGGGGCATATAGCGATCCATTGATGATGGCATGGTTATTCCGGCAACATAGATAGGGTGCTCGATGATCGTGTAACCGTAACCGGTAGTTTTTGAAAACAAAATTTGTAGCTTGACAGTAACCCCTCTGAGTTAGCTGCTTATATATTTCACAAAACTTCTTTTGGCAATAGGCAACAGTGTTTCTTCCATTGGATAGGCTAATGCAGTTTCTATATTATACACTGCAGGGTTAGGTAGCTCCGGGCGGTCCCTGATTAATTCCGATTTTATACTTTCTGCCGAATTACTCACCGAACGAATCCACTGGTTGATATAATCAGTCCTGATACCCCGATATTTCTCATCATGCTTTTCGTAAATCGTAAGATGGTATTGATAGGCGAGAGTGGTATTAAATCGTCCGTCACAAATAAGCAGGTAGCCTTCGCTGATATCGAGCGGAATGATGCCAACGGGTTCAATATTTAATTTGGCCTCCACAAACTCATAAATCTCTGTTCCGCTTTGTATAGTTGTTTTTATCTTTTCGGCTGAATAATGTACAATGTCTTCCAGCTCTTTCATCAGTTCATTGTCTTCGATAATTCTTTCGTATTCCAGTTGCAGCTTTTTAATATTTATGTCTGTCAGTTGCTTCGGAAAGTGCTCCTGCAGAAACTTCCTGTTTTCTCTGAAAGCTACGATATTATTATAATGAAAAATTATATCTGCCAGTTGCGGGTAGAGTTTGTTTTGATTAAAGTAAGAATTTACATGCTGAAGGTAGGCAAGAAGTGTATATTTTTTCAGCTCGAAATCAATGTACCCTTCTGCAAACCATGTCTCGGATAGGGATTTCATATTTATACTTTAAAGATTAATGAAGTGAATTTACATTTTTACTTGCATATTTTTTAAAACGACAAATATTAAAAAATGTTTTGCATAAGATCATAAATCAATGACTGATAATTTGCCCGGATGTTTAAAAGTTGGAATGAAATCTATTATTTTATTTATCAATATTTACACACCGGAGAATTAAACTTCTTTGTGTATGTTTAATTTATGTAATTCAAGAATGGTTGTTTTGCCATCTTCGCTTTCGCGATACATAGGTATAAACTTCCTGTTAAAAAGTATTTCATTGAAAGTATAGGATGTTCTTTGTTGTACATAATTTGAAAATACATCATCAAAGCCACGAAGCATTACATACAATTCAACATCGGAATTTTTCATGTCTTCTTCAGTGAAACTGTGAAAGGGGCTGTTTTCATCAATGGGATGCACAACCGTCCAACTCATTGGCATACTTTCAACCCTTGTTCTTTCTAACTCAAGGCTAAAATATTTGTAGAAAGTTTTATTTCCATCTAGCACCAATAAGCCTGTGTTTACTCGTATTTCAAGATCGGTAAGCGAATGCTTGTCTTTAAAAGCCGCAAAACGAAACATAAGCGCTTTCCCTTCCTTATAGGGACTTATCAGTGCATGATCGCTGAAAGTGAGATAACTTCTCGGTTTTGAGAAACGGCCATAGATTAAGCCGGTAGCTATAGCAAGAGAAAGAAAGCCAGTTAAAGATTCTACTGCGGCAATTATATTGACAGCATCTCCAACGGGACTTATATGGCCATAGCCAACTGTAGTAAAAGTTTGTGTACTGAAGTAAAATACTTCCCGTGTAATTTTCCAATAACTGCCGTCAACTATCCCATCCAGTTGATCCGTTCCCGCAAGAAGATAGATGAAAGTAAAAACAAGATTGACAGCAATATAAAAAAGAAATATAACAGTGATGAATTTCCATAAAGGCAGGTTAAGCATATCCTGGAAAAGACTAAAACGCTTTAAAAAAGGCATTCCTTCTTTTACGAGATTGTAACTTCCATCTTTATTAATAAAGCGCCCGCCTACATCATTGCTGTTGCTTGCAAATCCTGTATCGTTATTCTGTCTTGAAAAAGGATTTATTTTCTTCTGGGATACCATTGTATAAAGATAAAATGACAAAGTTTATTAAAATAATTGAATAGCTCTTTTTTTGTTTCATCAATTAACGCTACTGGAAAGCATGGTGAAAACTCTGCTGTGTATCATAATAAATTTAAATTTGAAAAACAAAAGAGTAAAATTTACAAGATGAATATAATATCGTTTAAAGAAAGTATAGCGGAAAAAGAACCTCCGCAACATATATCGGTGTATCTGAAAGCATTGTGGTACGATGCAAAAAGTGATTGGGATAAAGCCCATAAACTCATACAAGACGTAGACGACAAAAATGCCTCGTGGATACATGCCTATCTTCACAGAAAAGAAGGCGATACATCAAATGCAGATTATTGGTACAGCAGAGCGGGTAAAAGAAGGCCTTCATTTTCCCTGGGAAACGAATGGGAAGAAATAGTTTCAGCCTTCTTATGAGTTATCTTTTTATTCTATTATGGAAAAAACAGATTTGTACATTTACTTATGAACGACAATAATAAATTCCTTAATATCCACAAGGCGAAACTTTTGGTCACCTTAGTGTCATCTCTTTTATTAATAACTTCCTGTTCGAATAAGAGAGAGATAGATATAAATGTCAATGCTTTTTATAAGCCAAAAGAAAATCCAATTCTAAAAGGCGGATTCATCCTTCGTCTTTACAGATCCCATAACAAAACAATTGGTAAAATGGCAAAAAGCCGATGTGTTTAATCCTGCTGCAATCGTAAGAGATAACAAAGTATCTATCTTATACCGGTGCGAAGATAATCCTGCGGCCGGGATAGGTGGAAGAACATCACGGTTAGGATTAGCCGAAAGTGAAGATGGAATTCATTTTAATAAATTTCCAACACCTGTTTTGTATCCTGACAGCAGTGAATACATGCAATATGATTATCCGGGCGGTTGTGAAGATCCACGCCTGGTGCAAACGGATGATGGAGTATATGTCTTGGCTTACACTTCATGGAATAATAAAACTGCGAGGCTATCCATAGCATTTTCGAAAGACCTTTTTCATTGGCAAAAGAAAGGACCGGCATTTGCAAAAAAATATGAGGAAAAATTCAGGGATGGATGGAGCAAATCGGGATCTATTATCACTGAAATGAAAAGTGGAAAGCAGGTAGTGGCTAAAATAAACGGAAAATACTGGATGTATTGGGGCGAGCATTTTATTAATCTTGCCTGGTCCGATAATTTGTATGAATGGAATCCATTGCTTGATACAAATGGTGCGTTGAAGTCTCTCGCTGCGCCGCGACCAAAAAAATTTGATAGTGATCTTACAGAATGTGGCCCTCCTGCTATTATCACTGCTAAAGGAATTGTATTATTATATAATGGCAAGAATGCAACCAATGAAAACGCAGATCCTGCGCTGCCTGCAGGCACCTATTCAACCGGTGAAATTATATTTGATAAAAATGATCCTGGTAAAGTAATTGATCGCTCAGATACAAGTTTTCTAAAGCCTTCCCTGCCATACGAAATAACTGGCCAATACCAGGCGGGTACTACTTTTTCGGAGGGATTGGTTTATTTTAAAGGCAAGTGGTTCTTGTATTATGGTACGGCGGATTCATTTGTAGGGGTTGCAGTTTCAAATTAACAATCAATTTTATTAAGGTGTAAATTCATCTACGTCTTACAATTCATAGATCGATTTGATAACCAATTAAACCTCGGCGTTGGCACCTTCGCGACATGCCAGGATACCGTTTGGTTTCTATAGGGTACCTAACGGCCAGGTACCGCGATAAGACCAGGAGAGATAGCAAAGCCAAGTTGTAAATTTAATTTTTTAAAAAACAATAACTCAATATGGATTATTCCATAAAATTATCCCCGCAGAAATTCCTTCTAACATATCACCCTGTTTTTCAATTGCTTTTATTTAAAATAAAAACGCCGGCGATAAGTGACAAAAAGGCGAAAATGCCAAGACCTGATAAAAATAAATTTGCATAAAACTGGCTGTTGAACAGGAAGAAAAAAATAAGTGAACCTGCTCCAATACCACTAACAATTAGAAAAAAGCCAATGAGGTGTTTAAAGCCCATAGTCAGGATTTTTCAAGATTAAAAAATGATACAGAAAGTAACGCAAATAGCTTTTATATCTTATCCCACTCCGCAAAAGTTATACCAGTATTTTATCGGGCAACAAAAAGGCCTGGCGTATTTATTACGACAGGCCATTGATTGTTTGAAAAATTTGTTAATTAAAATCGCATTATAATTTTGCAACTATAATACTTTCGTCTACCCTTCTTTGTGAGCTTATCTTATACACGTCGGTTTTATGTGCTTTAGCGGAAGTAACTTCAACTTTTACACCAAAATCGGGAGTATTTAATTCATCATCGGTGATATCAAGTTGATATTTCCTGGTGAAATTAACATCCTTTGCTTTTACTTTTTCCGAATAGATTATATCATTGTTCTGGTCTTTCAGCGTGATATAATAAGTTTCAGATGCATCGTCCAGGTTGAGTTGAAAAACAGGTTTGTTGTTTATTTTTCCTATAAATTTAAACCCCGCCGGAGTTCCGGTTTTTGCATTAGCGAATGTGGCATTTGTTGCTCCAAGTGTACAAAGGGTAAATAGACCAATTGTAATTGTTTTGATTGTCTGTTTCATAAAGTGAATTTTCGAATTTAATGATTAAAAAAATTTTCTTCATTCAAACAATCCGGGTGTAAAATTAGAATGGAGAAGATGAACCTGCAACTCAACTTATTTGGGTTTTCTTCATCTTAAAAGTGATAGAACTTGCTTTAAATGCCTGACGGTAAACAGTTTCGTGAAACAAAATTTTTGATCACCAAAGAGAAAATCATGCAAATTCTAATCACCATTTCCGCAAATAAAATCGGGAATTACGGTAGGTAGTCGTAGTTTTTCTATGTAAAATTTACAAAGATGGTTATCCTAAAATTAAAATCTACTTCGCTCCTAAGTTTATGGATTGCGCCAAATATTTTTCCTGCACAAAGTTTACGAGTGATCTTTGGGTATGCCATACGGGATATAATCAAAGCTGTAAAAAGAAATTATAAAAAGAAAACAAATATGTAAGGCAGAAGAATTTTTTATTCAATTAACTTCTGAAATTCCAACCGTGAAAGAAGGTAAAATGTTCGGTTCGTTGTTTATGAAAACTTCAAATGGAAAATTCCATTTATTCATAAAAAGGAATGGAAAAGATTTGCCAATATTTCGGTTGCAGCGGCTGAGATTTTAAATAAGAAGGTACCGACGAGGAAGAAGAAGTATTCTTAACGTCCTTTAAGAATGCAAAAAGAGCCACTTGTTTAGAGTGGCTCTTACCCCCAATTTAAGTTGCCCTAAATTTTATCTTTATTGAGTTTTCATATGCAGGGTAATTTTTTTAAATAGGTTGTTTTATTTCTTCGAAGGTGAGCATGTATTATTCAAACC
Organism: uncultured Chitinophagaceae bacterium; assembly: GCA_963819925.1. GTDB lineage: Bacteria > Bacteroidota > Bacteroidia > Chitinophagales > Chitinophagaceae > Ginsengibacter. The sequence continues at coordinate 536,848 of CAWFYG010000005.1, forward strand.
ACTTGTACTGATGTGCAAGCGTCATTACCTGTGCTTTGGAATTTACCTGTAATTTTTCATAAACATTTGATATATGCTTTCGCACGGTTAGTGTGCTTATGTTGAGTGTTTCGGCGATGCGCTTTGCGTCTAATCCGTGGATCGTATGTTTAAGAATTTCCTTTTCCCGATCGGATAGCAATGAGCTTAGCTGGTTATTTTTTTCATTTCCCGGTGCTGTAGGGAAAGTAGTCCTGCTCAGCAGGTCAAAAGCCTTTCGGGCAATTGCGGGGCTCATAGGTGCCCCACCGTATTCTTTACAATTAGTGATGGCATTATGTATTTCAATGGCGCTGTCATCTTTCAGTAAATAGCCACTCGCTCCCGATTGAATGGCCTCAAAAATCTTTTCATCGTCATCAAAGACGGTAAGGATAATAAAATGAATGTGAGGGTAAAGCGGTTTTGCAATCTGAATGGTTTGTATCCCGTTAAGCTCGGGCATTTCGAGGTCAACGAAAATTATTTCCGGTTGTTTATTCAGGGGCAAACCTTTTAATTGTTCTATACAATCATGACCATTAACAGCCATAAAAACAAGATTCAGATCGTCGAATGAATTTACTTTCTGTTCAAAAGTATTCCTGTTTATGGCTTTGTCATCTGCAAAAGCAATTAATGTAGGCATTCTTAAACATTTTTGTAAAAGAAAACATTTAATTCTTACCAATCAATACTCATTATGTAGTATTTGTTCGGACGTAAGGATGATACTAATACCGGTTGGCTCATTTTCTTTTACAAAAAGATATAGCCCTGATTCCGAAGCCCTTAGTCTCATATTTTTTATTCCATTGCCGTTATTTAAATAATTGATATCCGTAATTCCTGTTCCATTGTCTCTAATCGTGATCTTTAGAATGGTATTACCTTCAAAAGAAATATTAATTGAGCTTGCACCGCTGTGTTTTAGGGAATTGGTGCAGGCTTCTTGCAAAATGCGGAAAATGTTCAACGCCTGGATGGCGGAGAATGAAATGTCGTTGGTAATAGCTTCCGAAATTTCTACAGTTACATTCGGATAAGCCGACGATATTTTTTTTATATAATTTTTAAAACGGTCGCTTACCCCGGTTAAAAGAATTTTTTCTTTATAAGATGCCCAAATAGTGTCACGGAGGTTGCTCATTAGTTCGATGGCATTTGTTTTTAGATTGGTAAAAGCAGATTCCGTATCGGTTTTTTTATTTGTGATCATATCATCAACATTGGCAATAATTGCCGTTGCATACGAGCCCATATTATCATGAAGGTCCGCAGCTATTCTTTTTCGCTCCTTTTCCTCCGCCTTCGTAACGGCTTCCGATGCTAAGCGCTTTTCTTCCTGCATGATGAATGAGAGTTTCAATTTTTGTTTTTTCCTGTAAATCCTGAAAAGCAGCAAGGCAGAAGTTGTTAGCAACAGAAGCAATAATAAAGAACCAAAAAGAAGATAGTTCTTTTTAATAAGAGCCAGTCGCTGCATCACTATGATATTTTCTTTTTTCTGAACCTCATATTTGCCCTGGATTTCTGCAAGCGCCTCGGCGGAATTCTTTTTATACAAAGAATCTTTAAGCGTTATTATTTTTTTCAGTGTTTCGCCATACATTTTGAAATCACCGGCAGCGTAATAATTTTGTGCGAGAGCATCATACAAAAGTGGCAATTTGGAAGCAAGGTTATTTTGGATAGCCATATTAATTCCTTCCTGGCAAATGGCGATTCCCTTTTGAGGTTGATTGTTGTGACAATAGTAATCGGCCAACTGGCTCATGTCACTTACCACAAAGAAAGGATCTCCAATTTGTTTACGGATTTTCACTACTTCAATAAGAGCATTTTCAGCTTCCTTGTTCCTGTTGGTGGCACTCATTATATCCGCCTTTATAGCAAGTGAATTAGCGAGTGAAGTAAGGTTCTCAAATTTCGTCGCTAACGGAATCGCTTTATTAATAAAGTATTCGGCAGAATCATTTAACCCCAATGAATTATATGCTGCAGCAAGGTTTGAATAAATGAAACTTACATATTCGCCATATTGTTTTGTATTGTGAACAAGGGGATTTTGTAAAGTAGTATTAAAAAAATTTATTGCCTCGCGGTTTTGGTCCATTTCCATATTCACCCAGCCCAGGTCATTTAATGCAAGTAATTCGCTTAAGGTGTCGCTGCATTTTTCAGATTCATTCAATAATAAATAACATTGAGCGACGCTTTCTTTGTATTGATTTAATTTAATAAGGAGGCCCGCTTTTGTTCCAATAAAATTCAGGTATAACTTGGTTTCGGCGCTATTGCCAGCAAGCTGTTCAATATATCTGTTGCAAATTGATAATGCAGAGTCTGTTTGACCTTTTTTTATAAGATAGTTTATATAATAATAATCCGAAAGAATAATGTCATGAGTGTTTTGCTTCGCTTCACTCAAAGCTTTCGCAATGGATGCATATTTATATAAAGTGTCTGCAGAGAGTGAATGCCTTTTGGTGCAAAGGGCAAAAATTGCGTCAAGTTTTTTTTCTCTATTCCCTGCAATATTTACCTGGTGCCTTAAGCTATCAATTGAGTGAGTCTGGCAAAGTACCGCCTGGCAATTACAAAACGACGGGATAAGAATGTATAGATAAAACTTCCTGAACATTTGCACAGATTAAAATTGCTTTGTTCAATGTAATGTAATACTAATCATTAATTGAACACATCATAATAAAATTATGAAAGTATTTATAACAAATTACAGTGTTTGTCTGAGGGGATGTTTTTGAAGTTCGGTGTGGTTGCATCTAACAGGTATGCAGCGATCACTTAAGCCGATACTGCAAATTAAGTATTCATTTGCCGCTGGCTTGCACAATAAAATAAATATTGATAACAACATATAAAAAAAGAACGACCTGTGCAAAAATCATATCGAAGTTTTTTGCTCTTTTTTCTTTTTTTTCTTTTACCAGTTTTAAGGAATATGCCGTGGCGGTAATAATTACGAAGATAAAAAACAAGGTAACACCATGAAGGGTGTCAACGAGTGTAAACGAAGTTGACTCAGGCAATGAAGAATCAATAATATATTTGTTGCCTATAACAGCAAACAGGGAACCAACGCTTAATCCAAAACGGGAGTCAATACCATCCGGATGAATATAAAAACAAACGTAAGCAATCAGGAAAGCAATATACATTCCGATAAACATTTTCCAGAACAATCCACCGGCAGCCCTTCTAATGCTAAGTCTTACTCTGAATGCACTATACTCAGTATGAGGTTTAGCAAGGCTTTCATCGCCAAACGCCGTTTCATAAGCCTTAATTCCGGAAGAAATATTGCAGCTATCAATATTCCAGCCATTTAATGTAAAACGCGGGTCATAATTTTTGCCCGCCGTATCGGGAACAAATATTAAAGAACGTGAATCGTATTGCGAATTTTCAACTGAGAGGCGGAGTTTTTGTTGATCGAAAGGAAAGTTTCCAATTTTCCATGAGTCTTTCATCTGGCATTGTAATTTCATCAGGATATAAATTCTGTTATCAGAACTATCAACCGTTGCGAAAGACCTGGAAACATTTTTTGCCAGCGGAATTTCAAGGTTTTCTAAAAAGTCAAAGTCTTTGTTTTTGTATTTCAGCCACAGCCAAAAAGTAATAGTGTATTCTTTTTGCTTGAAATCAATGTCATGGATGCTGATAATGTATATACCTGTTTTAACTGTGTCGGGTTTTGTATCCTGGGCCCCACAATTGAGTGTTATGAACACTAAATTAAAAACAGCGAAAACAGCAAAGCATCCGGCTTTTTTCATCTTTCATTTTTTCCAAAACGGAAATTAGAGAATAGAAAGTACATCTCAAATAATTTTATTTGCACCGGCTGATTTTTGACGGAATAATTTGTAACAACTGAATTCTTTTGCTCTTTGCTATTTTCAATTTTACTTTGCCAACGAAAAACTTGCCATGATAAAGGAAAAAATTTTAGTTATAGGCGCCTGCGGACAAATAGGTGTGGAACTAACGCTTGAGCTTAGACGAATTTACGGAGGCGCCCAGGTTGTGGCTTCCGATCTTCGGGAAGAGAATGAGTTGCTCAAAGGAACGGGGCCTTATGTTAGCCTTGATGTGATGAATAAGGAAATGCTGCATGTTCAGATCATCAGGCAAAATATTACGCAAATTTATTTACTGGCAGCCATCTTATCTGCCACCGGCGAAAAGAATCCCAATCTTGCATGGAGCCTTAATATGCAAAGCCTTTTAAATGTTTTGGACATTGCTAAGGATGAACAAATAAAGAAAGTGTACTGGCCAAGCAGTATTGCTGTTTTCGGGCCTACTTCTCCCAAAAAAAATTGCCCGCAGCAAACAATTATTGAGCCTATAACGGTGTATGGAATTAGCAAATATGCGGGGGAGTTTTGGTGTAATTATTATAATCATCGTTACGGGCTCGATGTAAGAAGCCTGCGATATCCGGGGCTTATAAGTTATAAAAGCGAGCCCGGTGGCGGAACGACTGATTACGCTGTTGAGATATTTTATGATGCGCTGGAAGAAAAGCAATACAAATGCTTTTTGAAAGAAGATACTTACCTCCCCATGATGTATATGCCCGATGCTATAAGAGCCACTATAGAAGTTATGGAAGCTGACGCAGCTAATATTTCAATCCGCACCTCATATAATATTTCGGGAATGAGTTTTTCTCCAAAAGAAATAGGTAGCGAAATTAAAAATCACATCCCTGAGTTTAAAATTATATATGAACCTGATTACCGTCAGACCATTGCAGAAAGCTGGCCTCAAAGTATTGATGACAGTGTTGCAAGAAATGACTGGAACTGGAAACCGGCTTATAATTTAACTAATATGACAAGCGAAATGCTTAGTAATATCAGGTAATTTCCACAAAAAGATAAGGAAATTTACTTCTTTTAAGGTATTGCATATTTGGATTTAATAATACATATTTGTGCGTGATTTTTAAATATCAATTTAAATTAGTTTACTAACTCAATCTCTTCACTAAAAACCAAAGACATGAAAAAATTAATTTTTGCCATTGCTCTCATCACAATTTCAATTACTGGAGTGAAAGCCCAGGACAACGTGACTGACAAAAAAGTAGGCGTAAGCATTGCTGTAGACGCTGGTATACCCACAACGACTGGTTGGTCATTTGTAATAGGAGGTGATTTGCAAGCGGATATTGCAGCTGCAGAAGGCCTTAAAATCACCCTAAGCGGCGGTTATGAAAGTTTTTCACTAAAATCCTCCTATGGAGGTGGAAGCTGGGGGCTTATTCCACTTTTAGCAGGTGCTAAATTTAATTTGGGAAGCGATAAAATTTATGGCCATGCTCAATTAGGTTATTCAGTTGCCACGGCTAAAGGGGGCTCGGGTTCATTTACTTATGCCCCAAGCATTGGATACAATGTTAGCCCAAATTTTGACGTAGCAATTAAATACATGGGATTCGACCATTTGGGTCAGATAGGACTTCGCGTGGCGTATGATTTGTAATTAAAAATTATCTGATGGAAAAATGACCTCATTTTTGAGGTCATTTTTTTTAGATATCAGCACGAAGTCGTCGCCGGCAGAATCGGGTTCCTGGAAGCTGAACTCAAAACATTGGTGATAGCGTTGCAAGAAATAATTGCAACTGAAAAACAGCTTACGATTTCGCTAATATTACAAAGTGAGATGCTTGAAATTATCAATCAATCTTTCCCATTAAAGTAAACTTCAAAACCACGATTGTGCTTATTGCATAATTGAAATTATTACTACATATTTGTTGCGTGAACTTATTACCGTATCTGGAGACTTAATTATTATTCATTAAACAAAAAATATGAAAAAGATAATTCTGGTGATTACGGTTGCTACTATTTTAGCATTGACTGCAAGGGCCCAGGAAGGCGCTGATAAAACAGCGAAGTTTAGTGCTGGTGTGGAAGCAGGCTTCCCGGTTGGAACCGTTGGCATAGGCAGCTTATATTCTTTTGCAATTGGAGGTTCTTTGGAAGGCGAATATTATTTGTCGCCAGACTTTGGGGTAACCTTAAAAGCGGGATACATTCATTACCTTATTAAAGGAGGAGGACCGGGCGATGGGTTTGTTCCTGTTTTAGCAGGTTTTAGATATCATTTTACTTCGCAGGTGTATTTAGCAGGTCAGCTTGGAATTTCTTTTTCTACAATAAGCAGGGGAGGGAGTGGTTTCGCCTATTCTCCCGGTATAGGACTACAGCTCTCAAAACATGCCGATGTTTTAGTAAGGTATGAGGGAACATATAACAGTGGATTAACTATTGGTAATTTAGGTGTTCGTCTTGCTTATGATTTTTAAAAGAAATTCTAAAGGCACTTTGGTCACGGTTCTCTTTGAGGCATAAAATATTTTCTTTGCGTGATTTTTAAAAATTCAGAACGTCTTTCATATTAAAAATTCCTTTTTTATCGGATATAAATTCGGCTGCAAGTACAGCTCCTGCTGCAAAACCTTTCCTGTTGTGCGCTGTGTGAATAATTTCTATGTCATCAATAGTTGAAGAATACTTTACCGAATGTGTTCCGGCTGCCGGATCTATTCGTTTGCTAATAATTGAAAGTTCTGCTGGTGAATCAGAAATTTTGTTAACCCATGTATTTTTTTGCTGAGAAATTCGAATAACTTCTTCTGCAAGAGTAATTGCGGTACCGCTGGGAGCATCTTTCTTTTCAGTGTGATGTGTTTCTTCCAGCGTTACATCATAATTCAACTGGTGCTTCATAAGTTCTGCAAGTTTTCTATTCAATTCAAAAAAGATATTTACACCAATGCTAAAATTGCTTGCATATAAAAATGTGCCATTGTGTTCTTTGCATTTCTGGTGAACCATATCCATTTGAGTCAGCCAACCTGTTGTTCCGCAAACCACCGGAACTCCGGCATCAAAACATAATAAAATATCACGAACAGCGCTTTCGGGGCTTGTAAATTCAATAGCAACATCCGCTTTCCGGAGATTCTCTGTTGTAAGTTCTTCCAGGTTTTGATCGTGTATTCTTAAAACGACATTATGCCCCTTTTGTATTGCAATTTCTTCAATGGCTTTACCCATTTTACCATAACCTAATAATGCAATATTCATAAATTAGAAATTAGAAAATACGGAATGAGATATAAGGTTTAAGGTATAAGATACTAGGTTTAAGGTATAAATTCAAAATTCGTGCAATTAGTTTTAATTCGTGTAATAAAATAAAATTTTATGGGAGCGGCAATAACTCTTTGGAATGCTTGTCTTTGAAAAAGAATACAAATGAAATACCGGGTCCATTATTGATAGAATTTAAACCCGGCACGATTTTCATACTAAGATCCGGGCTTACATCAAATGCTTTCAGGTGTGCGTCCACGGTGGCATCCACCACATTTAATCCCCAGAATAATAAAAAAACCAAAACTGAATAATCAATATTTTGCCGGTACTCGTTTCGATATGATCGCAAAGACTCGGTCGATAAATTTATAAGACTTGGATCTATCAGCCTGTCATTGGAAGTATCCCTATCAGATCTGTAAATAACTGCCTTTCGTAATAATTTATAAGTTTTTAAATTGTAGAAAAACACGCCTGCAGTTGTTCCTAACGCACCGTAAACAATGGGAATTTTCCAATATTTTTTATTGTAGGCCTGGCCCCATCCTGGCAATACTGCGGAACGAAGGGCAGCCACTTTCGGATTATATTTTTTCTTTGTGACACTATCCGGGGAACTCAAATTTTTTCCGCTGGAATCAACAAATGCAGTTTCTTTTAAAAGCAGCGTATCTTCTTTCTGTTGCGCCAACAGTTTTGTATCGCATAATATGAAAAGAAAAAAAAATGCGCTGAAAAGTAAGAATGGTTTTAGCATAACTTAATCCACGGGAACCTGCATCTTTTCTAAAATGGAATTTAATTCTTCCATAGAATAATAATCTAAAGTAATACTGCCCGTGCCTTTTTTATTGTGTATCATTTTCACTTTAGTGCTGAAATACGATGCTAAATTATCTTCAATTTTTTTTAAAGATGCCGGTAGTGCGGCTTTTACCGAATTATTAACAGCCTCTTTTGCAGGAGCGTATAGTTTTCTCACAAGGTCTTCCGTTTGCCTTACAGAGAGTTCTTTGTTTTTTATTTCACTAAAAATGTACAATTGTTTATCAACTGCGTCCACATTTATAAGCGCTCTTGCATGACCCATACTTAAAATTCCATTTCTTACTGCTGCCTGTATATCTGGTGGTAATTTCAGGAGACGAATATAATTGGTAACAGTGCTCCTTTCTTTTCCCATACGTTCTGCAAGTTGCTCCTGCGTATAATCAAGTTCATCCATTAATTGCTTGTAACTAATTGCAATTTCTATTGCATTAAGGTCTTCCCGTTGCAAATTTTCGAGTAAGGCAAGTTCAAGAAGTTTGGAATCTTTTGCTTCTCTTATATAAACCGGAACATCGGGAAGGCCAGCTATTTTTGCAGCACGGTATCTTCTTTCTCCGGCTATAATTCTGTATTTCCCATTGCCCAGTTTGGTAACAGTAAGCGGTTGAATAACATCATGCATTTTCAGTGAAGCGGCAAGTTCGCTCAGTGAATTTTCATCAAAATCGTGCCTGGGTTGTTCGGGATTTGCTTCAATAAGATGAAGTGGAATGCGTGTATTAACGTTAAGAGCACTAAACTTTTCAGGTGCTTCTTTTTTTAAATTGCTGGCAGTTACGGAAAGATCGGCATCTATGTTTTCCAGTAAAGACCTGATGCCTTTTCCTAATGCATCTTTTTTATTGGGAGTACTCATGCTTAATTTTTTTACTAAAATTTTACCGGTTACTTATGGATGTTCCATCACTCTTTGTTTCTGATGAATCTTAGTCATATTATTTCTCTGGAGTATTTCTTTGGCAAGATTTAAGTAATTAATTGCTCCTTTACTTTCTGCATCATACAGAATAGCAGGCTTGCCAAAACTTGGCGCTTCACTCAATTTTGTATTGCGATGAATAATACTGGTGAATACAAGATCTTCAAAATGGCGACGGACTTCACTCACAACCTGGTTGCATAAACGAAGTCGTCCGTCGTACATTGTCATAAGAAGCCCTTCAATCTGTAAAGAGGTATTCAGTCGGCTTTGAACAATTTTTATCGTATTCAATAATTTACCAAGGCCTTCCAATGCAAAAAATTCAGCCTGAACCGGCACTAATACACTATCGGCAGCCGTCAGCGCATTCACTGTTATTAATCCCAATGAGGGAGAACAATCAATAATAATGAAATCATATTGTTCTTTAACATCACGCAAAATATTTTTTAATACACTTTCCCTGTCGGGATAATTGATCATTTCAATTTCTGCACCAACAAGATCAATGTGCGATGGTATTAAATCGAGATAAGGAATTTCGGTTTTTAGAATAACATCTCTTGCGAGTGTATCATTTACCATACAATCGTACACACCGGTTGTAATGTTATGAAGATCAAAACCGACGCCTGTTGTGCTATTCGCCTGTGGATCCGCATCCACAAGTAATGTCTTGTATTCAAGTACAGCAAGGCTCGCGGCAAGATTTATAGCCGTCGTCGTTTTACCTACACCTCCCTTTTGATTCGCTATTCCTATAATTTTACCCATATATCTGTCGGCAATTATTTTATCCTGTGAATTTATTATCAGCCCGGCAATAAAAAATTAAAACAAAAAGCCTTTTTTTGAAAGGGCGCTAAAGTAAACATAAATTTAAACTGAGTGCCCGGATAATGCTTCAAAAAATCCAGATTAGATTTTTATAGAACGAAATTATTCTAACTGAATTAATGCCAGATTGGCAAATTTAAATATTAGGCTTAATATTAGGGAACATTCTCTTTATAAAAACGGTTTATTAATCAACTAACTTCTAACATTTTATTTTTGTTGAATTTAATGTGAAGCGGGGTAAATTTATATGATGTATACAATTATAAGCGGAACAAACCGGGTTGGGAGCCACACAGAGAAAGTTGCTTTTGAATACCAGCGTCTGCTTAAAGAGAAAAATATTGATGCGGACATTTTTTCGTTAAAAAATCTTGATGTACTTACCAGAACTCCTGAGTTTTTGAAAATTGAAAATGAAATTTTAATTCCAACTCAAAAATTTATTTTTATTTTACCCGAATACAACGGAACATTTCCCGGAGTCCTTAAGGCAATGATAGATAATAGTGATATTAAAAAAGTATGGTATCATAAAAAAGCCCTCCTCACCGGCATTTCAACCGGTAGAGCCGGTAATTTAAGAGGGATGGATCACCTCTCAGCTTCGCTGAATTATCTCAAGATGGATGTGCATCATAATAAATTACCTATATCTGTTATTGATAAAGTGATGGATTCAGATGGCAGATTAAATGATGAAACCATAAAAGCAATTGACGAGCAATTAACGGAATTCATAAATTATTAGATCACGAATTACACGAATTACCCGAATGACACGAATGATACTGATTAACCATTTAACCAATTAACCAAATAACATCGACGATCATTTATGCGAACACCTCTTGGAGCTTTTATTTTTGTAATTATCATGCTGCTGTTGGACGCTTACGTTTTCCTGGCAATAAGAACCGTGAGCCACTCCGCCGCTCCGAAAACACGATTAATTATTTTTTCTATCTATTGGATTATTTCAATTATTGCTGTCATTGGTTTTTTACTTTTTGTTTTTACCGGTCCTGATTTTTTGCCAAAGAAAGTAAGAACTTACCTGTTTGCTACGGTAATAGGCTTGTTCCTGGCTCAATTTCTTGCTGTTGTTTTTTTTCTTGTTGATGATATAAGAAGAATAATTCAATTGGTTGCGGGCAAGCTTTTCTTCAGAAATACCGAAGGCGCAGAACTTAGTGATGATGGTATCAGCAGGTCAGTATTTCTAAGCTGGCTTGGGCTTGCCGCCGGCAGTACGCTTTTTGGCAGTTTGGTATATGGATTCAGTAACAAATATAATTACCAGGTTAAACGCCTCTCTTTAAAATTTGATAATCTTCCAACTGCATTTAAAGGGTTAAAAATTGTCCATTTCAGCGATGTTCACTCGGGGAGCTTCACTAATAAAAAAGCTGTTATTCATGGCGTTGAAAGAATAATGGCGCAGAATGCCGACCTGGCTATTTTCAGCGGGGACCTGGTAAATGACAAAACAACCGAGATGAAAGATTACATGGATGTCTTCAGCAAAATAAAGGCACCAATGGGTGTATATTCCACTTTCGGAAATCATGACTATGGTGATTATGTGAGCTGGCCGCAGGATGGGATCAGCAAGGAACAGAATTTAAAAAATCTTGAGCAGGTGCATAAAGATTTAGGTTGGAGACTAATGATGGATGAACACGTGGCGCTTGAAAAGAATGGAGAACAGATTGCTCTTATTGGCATTCAAAACTGGAGTGCGAAAGCAAGATTTCCCACTTATGGTGACCTGGCGAAAGCTTATGCCGGCACAGAAAAATATCCCTTCAAAATTTTAATAAGCCACGATCCCAGTCATTGGGATGCCCAGGTACGTCCTCAATATGGTGATATAGATTTAATGCTAAGCGGTCATACCCATGGAATGCAGTTTGGGATTGAAATTCCCGGATTCAAGTGGAGCCCCGTGCAGTATGTGTATAAACAATGGGCCGGGCTTTATGAGGAAGGAAAACAAAAATTATATGTCAACAGGGGATATGGGTTTATCGGTTATCCCGGAAGGGTAGGGATATTGCCAGAGATTACGGTAATTGAACTGGTATAATTCTCCTGAAGAGTGTTTTTAAAGTCGGCTGCAAAACTTATAATAAATCAAATGTTTTTTGCGTTTCAACTTTTATTGCTTAGAAAATTATTTTCCAAAAAATAAGTAGTTTCGCGATCCATTTATAAAAATGTTCAGGAAGACGATTGAATAAATAATAACCATTGAATACCACCATTAGCCATTTGAAGTCGCTGGATTTAAATTATAGTTCCACCAGAAAACGTTCGAAACATCCGGCTAAATACTTTAAGCTAAAATACTTTTTCCGGCGTTTAAGAAAAGACCCAATGAGATACATTGGGTACATATGTGCCGTTATTTTGGTTTATATAACACTCCTGTTCATTCAATTTGCAAATGATCAAAGTAAATTGAAGCAAAATATGAATGACGAGTCAAGAATTAGTAATGAAAAGTAAATAGCAATCATCAATTTAAACGATGATGATTTTCGGGTAAACACTTTTAGTTCTTCGGCTTGACTGTTTTTATGAGCGTCGCCTTACTATCTTAAAACTTATTTTTCCACATCATACTTTCAACTGGCTTATTAATTTGCCCGCTGTACTTGGCGTCTTTCTTTTCGTTATATTTTACTTCAATTTCACCGTCAACAGGAAAATAAATCAATTGCCCGATCGGCATACCCTTGTAAATTTTTACCGGTTGCTTTACCGAAATTTCAAGTGTCCAGTTTCCGCAAAAACCAACATCGCCTTTTCCGGCAGTAGCATGAATATCAATTCCGAGCCGGCCTGTAGAAGATTTTCCTTCCAGGAAGGGAACATGAGCATGAGTTTCAGTATACTCATCTGTAACCCCGAGATAGAAAATATGCGGATATAAAACAAATCCTTCTTCGGGTATTTCAAAATAATCAATCATGTTGTGTTTTTTTGCATCAAGAATGTGCTCATTGTAAGTTGCCAGCCATTTTCCCAAATGCACGTCGTAAGAATTGCTTCCCAGGCATTCCCTGTCATAAGGTCTAATAATGATTGTTTTCTTCTCAATTTCCTCAAGAATCCGGGTATCTGATAAGATCATTTATTTCGTTTATTTTATTTTTTGCAAAATAATTCATACATCTGCAAAACAAGCGTAATTTTTTTTTAATGCCTTTGTTTTATCAACATAATATCAACGATACTTTTAAACTGGCTATATGGCATATTACAGAATCCGAAACTTTCTTTCTTGAGAAAGTGCATTTACAAAAAACGATCAGCCATCCGCATAAAAGGCTCCAACACCTGGCAGGACGCTATTTGCTTCAATTGTTGCGCCCCGGTTTTCCACTGTATTTAATAGAAATAGCCGAATCGAATAAACCATTATTAACCGATGAATCCGTGTATTTTTCAATTTCGCATTGTGGTGATTTTGCGGCAGCAGTAATAAATGAAAATAACAGCGTCGGTATTGATGTGGAATTAATTACACCCAAGGTTGAATTGATACAACACAAGTTCTTATCACCTGTTGAAGTGAAAATGTTGCCGGAAGCAGATAAGACTTTTCTTACAGTATGTTGGAGTTGTAAAGAAGCCATTTATAAATGGTTTGGGAAAGGCGGAGTTGATTTTAAAGATCATATCATAATCAAAAATATTTCTGCAAAAAATAATAATGGAACTATTGAATGTATGTTTATAAAAGAAGACGAAAAAAAATTGGAGGTGCATTTCCATCTCTTTGAAAACCTTTGCCTGGCATGGGTTGCGGGTTAAATCTATTGTCACGCAAAGGCGCTAAGTAAAAGAAAAGGCGCAACGATTCGGCAATTTTTTTGCGTCTCTTCCGGTGTGCATTTTTTCATGAAAGAAATTATTCATCCAGCAAATTTGATTCATCCAGCAAACTTAAATCAATAGAATCCTGGCCGGCAATCCCTTCTATCGAACCTTTTACATGAGCTGAATTCAACAAAACTTTTTCTAATTGCTTTTCTCTTGCTTTCCAGAGGCGTTCCATAGAATCACGTTCTTTTTGAATCCCGATTTTCATGGCAAAAAATCCTTCACGGATGGCTTTCCATTGTTCACTGAATTCGTTGCTGGTTAAATAATCATAGAGTAAATGCATTTTATCACCCTTATTTTCCTGACTTTTTGCCGAAGTGTAAATGCGGATAATTCCATCCCTTAGAACATTGGCAAGCGCCTTTACTTCGGAGAAAGTACATACCCAAATGCCATCTTTAAGGCCAAAGCAGTCCATGTCTCTCGGCATTGTTTTGGTAACCAGTACGGCAATATCCGCACCGGTGCTGCGCATATCTTTTTTAAATTTTTCTATCCAATCACCCCCAAAATTTTCAGTGCGCTTACTTTCATAAATTATTTTACCGCATTCCTGTCCGAAATTATTTCTAACTAATTGAATACAGTCGGCTCCCCTTGCCCCCTTGCCAACTTCAGCGATAATATCAAATGGAAAATTGTTTCGTAAAATTTCTTCGAGAGCAATTTCCTGTACTTCACCCTGCCGCTGCATAGAACCCTGTTCAGCCTTGCGTTTCATTTCATCAACCAATTTCTTCTGATCTTCCAGTTGCTTCTCGAGTTCCTTAAATTTTAAATTATTTTCCGTTTCTTTGATGACATTTTTTTCTATTTCCTGCTTTCTTATCTGCTCCGTTAGCGCTACTCGTTCTTCTGATAATTTTTTTTGAAGAATGATCTCCATTTCTTCTTCTTTATTTTTAAGATCCTGTACCTTCTTTAAAAATTCAAGTTCTTTTTGCCTGGCCAATTTTAATTTTTCTTCGTTGTCGCTATTCGCCTGTTGTAAAATTTTCAATTGGTTTTCATAATCGCTGCTGATGGATTTTCTTAGTTTTTCCTGTACATCGTTTTCAATTTTCAGTTTTTCTTTTTGCATTCTTTCAGCAAACAATTCATTTTCTTTTTCTTTCTTTTTCTCAAATTCTTTTCTTTGCTCCTCCAATATCCTTTCCTGTTCAGAAAATTGTTTGCCGAGTCTTTGCCTCTCCATATTTAACTTTTCCTCGAATTCTTTCTCCAATGATTTGGCTATTGCATCTTCCGGCGCAAATTCATGTTTGCAATTGGGGCAGGTAATTAATGTTGGCATATAAAAATATTTTATTAAAAAATCCTGTTTCAAAGAAACAGGATTAGTGCGGCAAAGGAGATTCGAACTCCCACACCCTTTCGGGCGCTACCACCTCAAAGTAGTGCGTCTACCAGTTTCGCCATCGCCGCGGTTAAGTTCATAAAAAATTACTAAGGAATGCAAATTTAATAAAACCCGCCAATTAAAAATCTATGTATTTAATACTATCCTGAAGGTGGTCCCTTTATTAGGTTCTGAAGATTTTACATATAATTGTCCTTTATGATATTGTTCAATTATTCTTTTTGAAAGCGACAATCCAAGTCCCCATCCCCTTTTTTTTGTTGTAAATCCCGGTTTAAAAACTTTGGCTACATTTTGTTTGCTGATACCTCTGCCATTATCTGCAACATCAATAATAACATGCGATGGTTGTTCTTTAACTTTAACATTAATAGTTCCTTTTCCTTCCATTGCATCTAATGCATTTTTTAAAAGATTTTCGACCACCCAATCAAATAAGGGTGCCGAAATTTTTGTAATGACAGGAGCTGCCGGCGCTTCTACAATAAAATTAACTTTGTCCGTGGCCCTTCTTTTTATATAAGCCACCATTTTTTGTACCTGTTCGGTAATGTTATATTCTTCTAATTTTGGAGCACTTCCAATTTTACCAAAGCGATCACTAATCAGTTTCAAACGATTTACGTCTTTTTCCATTTCAGCCGAAATAGTATTGGAACTTTCCGTTTCTTTCAGCATTTCAACCCATCCTTCCAGCGAAGAAATGGGAGTACCCAGTTGATGCGCCGTTTCTTTTGCCATGCCCGCCCATACCTGGTTTTGGGTTGACCTGTTTCGTGCGGAGATGGCATATAATGTAATGATGATAAAAAGCGCTACAATAAATAATTGCACTAATGGATAATATCTTACCTGCTTCAATAAATCTGAATCGCCATAATAATATTTATTTACGAGTAATGGCTCTTTGCTTATTTCAACCGTAATTGGTTCATGTTGTTTTTTAAATTCAGCGAGTTTTTTATGAACATAATTGCTATCTGTTTTTACAAGAAAAGAATCAAGATTCAAAACTTCACCAGACGGTTTATCGTTTTCGTTGGTTTCAATAATAGGAATATCCCTATTTTCGGACGTGATGATATTAGTAAGATCAAGAGCGGGTTTTTCTGTAGTTTCTGCACGTGTTTTTAAAGCCTGCACCCATACATTTACTTTTTGTCTTTCTTCAACAGCAATCTTTTTGGCAAGGAAATTTGAATAGAAAATAGTGCCTGTAACAATTGCTACAGCAATAATTGCAAGCCATGTTCTAAAGTTAAAAAGTTGCCCAAGCATTAAGAAATTATTAATATCATCAAATCTAAAAGCTATTTCCGATAATTATCGGAATTGAAATCTAAAATTTTTATGTTTGTACTCTATTAATATTAATATCGTTGATCTCTTTACCTTCAGTAGCTGTTGTAATCCTTAACTGGAATGGGAAATCGTTCCTCGAAAAGTTTCTTCCTTCGGTAATGGGATCTACATATAATAACCTTAACGTTGTAATTGCAGATAACGCTTCTGATGATGATTCAATTGACTTTTTAAAAAAGAATTATCCTGCTGTAAAAATTTTATTGAGCAATACGAATGAAGGATTTGCAAAGGGCTATAATTCTGCATTGAAACAGGTTTCGGCTGATTATTATATCCTGCTAAACAGCGATGTACAGGTAACACCCGAGTGGATAGAGCCAATTATTTCACTGATGGAATCCGATGAAAAAATTGCTGCGTGCCAGCCAAAAGTTTTGTCTTATCAGCAAAGAAAACAATTTGAATATGCAGGAGCTTGCGGCGGTTTTATTGATAAATTAGGATACCCGTTTACTCGCGGTCGTATTTTCGAAACCTGCGAAACGGATACCGGCCAGTATGATAATTCAACACAAATCTTCTGGGCTACCGGCGCCGCATTGTTTGTAAGAGCAAAAGTATTCCACGAATTGAATGGGTTTGATGAAGTATTTTTTGCCCACCAGGAAGAGATTGATTTATGCTGGAGAATGCAAAGAAAAGGTTATTCAATTTATGTAGTTCCTTCGTCAGTTGTGTATCATGTTGGCGGGGGCACTTTACCCATGGGTGACAGAAAAAAAGTATATCTAAATTTCAGGAACAACCTGATAATGATGACCAAGAATTTGCCTGTTTTAGAGAAAGCCTGGAAAATTCCGTTGCGTATTTTTTTAGATACTATAGCCGCTTACCGTTCATTAATTGATGGTAATTTCAGTACATTTATTTCAATTACTTCTGCACACCTGCATTACCTGGAATGGGTTTTTATAGGAAAAAGAGGAAAGAAGTTTTCAAAGCTAAAAATGAAAAATATACGCCCCGTTTATGATGGCAGTATCGCATGGCAATATTTTATAAAACAGAAAAAAACATTTTCGGAAATTATTCCTTTCAAAAAATGATTTTTAAATTCAATCGGTTATTTTTGCGTAGCAAAATTTAATATATGGAACACGACATAGAACACGAAGAAGTTCTTGATAATTCAGATAAGGATATTGCTCATAATTGGGTTTCCTCTTCACGTTTTCTTTTTTATTGCCAGATAATAATATTTGTTGCATTGGTTTTGGGTGGATGTTATACAATGTATAAACACCGGTATAAGGGCAAGCCGGATGTGGAAGTCCCGGGTAATACCTTGTACAATCCGGAGTACAAATAAAATTTTGCTTACGAGTCGGTAATTATTACTTTTGCAATCCATTTTTTAGTTCTTAACTTTTGCGGAAGTAGCTCATTTGGTAGAGCACGACCTTGCCAAGGTCGGGGTGGCCGGTTCGAGCCCGGTCTTCCGCTCATACTTGTCCCGACTATGTCGGGTTTTTTTTTCTAAAATGTGTTTACCCGGGTGGTGGAACTGGTAGACACGCAGGACTTAAAATCCTGTGATGCAGCAATGGCAGTGTGGGTTCAATTCCCATCCCGGGTACAGTTAAATTCTAGAAACCTTGTTAGATTGACTTTCAAGGTTTTTTTATTTTATTGGGGACAACTGACACAAACTCAACTTGAAAAAAGTCCTGCAAAAAATTGAGGGTGTTAGGTTGCTTTTCTAAAGAACTTTGGATATTCTGTTTAGCGTAAAGGCCAGAATTTTTTTTCAAAAAGTCGCTGATTATGTCTATAGTTTTAATCCAGTCAACCTATTTTATATTGAACTGCATCATCTTTATGCCCAGGCAGGAGATGAGCCGGATGCTTTTCCGGTTCAAAGAAAAATGTCTTTTTTATAATGCATGTTTTAAGAATTATTAAATGAGTTCAAGAACAAAACAAAGTCATGGCAGCCAGGTAATTGCGACTTACGGCTGTTTATTTTATTTATAGCCACGTTTTAAAATAATCATCTTGTTTGGGAATATTTTTTTCTAATTCATTTTGATGAATAGAATAGATGTGTGCTGCAAACCCGGAAGCAATAATTGCTATATTCAATATTATAAAGACATTTATTCGCTCTGACGATTTTAAAAATAATCAGCTATTAATCCCTTGATGATTATAGTGTTTTTAAAATGAATGATTATCTAAGAACTTTGGTTTGATGTTTTTTTCTTTACAATCAGTCTATATCTTTAAGTGATTTATTATTATTATTTCCTTAATTCAACATTTGATGGATTTTACTGAAATCACCAGTTCTCAGAAATTGGTTACCTTTCGCCTGGAGGAAAATGAGATGCATCTGAACCGGTTTTTTAAATGGTTTTTCAATTTATTTTTTGAGGATTTCAGGCGACCTACTTATAAATATTGCCTCAATAAATTTCACACAAAATATAAAGAAGATGAACTGGCGAAAGATGCGTTTAGTGATGGATTACACTATAAGGGGCCTTCCTATATAGAAACAAATGAAAACAAAATGGCTGTTGAAAATTTCAAGTGGGTAATTGATAGCGCTCAAAACCAGCAATTGAAAATAAAAGCGAAATGGTACCTGGCGCTGGTTTATTTAAAAGAAAATAATACAGAAAAAGCGCTGCCATTACTTTCTTCCATTTCAAAAAATACCTACGAAGTTCAATATCATAAACAAGCCAACGAAATCTTAGAAACACTAAAAGGCAGTGGTAAAAATAAACAGTGATGATTATTTGGGGAGTGGGCTATAAATAAGAGTATTCTCATACACATTAAAATGTAATGGCATGTTGAAATTTCGTTTCTTATTGGTTTGCTTTATTTTAATCGCTTATTCAGATGGCTTTTGTCAGCAGCCAAAATTGATGTTACCGATTGGACATACCGGGGTTGTGAACTCCGCCCAATTCAGCCCTGACGGGAAAAAAATTGTTACCGCTTCTGATGATCACACTGCAAAGATCTGGGATGCCGCTACCGGGCAGCTTATAGCAGATTTAAAAGGACATACCGGTGGATGTGACCTCCGCCCAATTCAGCCCTGGCGGGAAAAAAATTGTTACCGCTTCCAGGGATAATACTGCAAAAATCTGGGATGCCACTACCGGGCAGCTTATAGCAGATTTAAAAGGACATACCGGGTATGTGTGGTCCGCCCAATTCAGCCCTGACGGGAAAAAAATTGTTACCGCTTCCAGGGATAATACTGCAAAAATCTGGGATGCCGCTACCGGGCAGCTTATAGCAGATTTAAAAGGACATACCGGGTACGTGTGTGATGTCCGCCCAATTCAGCCCTGACGGGAAAAAAATTGTTACCGCTTCCACGGATAATACTGCAAAGATCTGGGATGCCGCTACCGGGCAGCTTATAGCGGATTTAAAAGGACATACCGGGACTGTGAACTCTGCCCAATTCAGCCCTGACGGGAAAAAAATTGTTACCGCTTCTTGGGATAACACTGCAAAAATCTGGGATGCGGCTACCGGGCAGCTTATAGCGGATTTAAAAGGACATACCGGGTTAGTGTGGTCCGCCCAATTCAGCCCTGACGGGAAAAAAATTGTTACCGCTTCTTGGATAGCACTGCAAAGATATGGGATGCCGCTACCGGGCAGCTTATAGCGGATTTAAAAGGACATACCGGTGGTTAGTGTGGTCAGCCCAATTCAGCCCTGACGGGAAAAAAATTGTTACCGCTTCTTTGGATAATACTGCAAAGATCTGGGATGCCGCTACCGGGCAGCTTATAGCAGATTTAAAAGGACATACCGAGGATGCTGTGTTGTCCGCCCAATTCAGCCCTGACGGGAAAAAAATTGTTACCGCTTCTATGGATAATACTGCAAAAATCTGGGATGCCGCTACCGGGCAGCTTATAGCAGATTTAAAAGGACATACCGAGGATGTGACCTCCGCCCAATTCAGCCCTGACGGGAAAAAAATTGTTACCGCTTCTGAAACTTCAAAGATCTGGGATGCCGCTACCGGGCAGCTTATAGCTGATTTAGAAGGACATACCGAGGTACGTGAAGTCCGCCCAATTCAGCCCTGACGGGAAAAAAATTGTTACCACTTCCTGATGATAACACTGCAAAGATCTGGGATGCCGCTACCGGGCAGCTTATAGCAGATTTAAAAGGACATACCAGGTGATGTGATGCCCCGCCCAATTCAGCCCTGACGGGAAAAAAATTGTTACCGCTTCTGATGATACACTGCAAAGATCTGGGATGCCGCTACCGGGCAGCTTATAGCAGATTTAAAAGGACATACTAGGACTGTGAAGTCCGCCCAATTCAGCCCTGACGGGAAAAAAATTGTTACCGCTTCTTATGAAGCACTGCAAAGATCTGGGATGCCGCTACCGGGCAGCTTATAGCTGATTTAAAAGGACATACCGGGACTGTGTTGAATCCGCCCAATTCAGCCCTGAGCGGGAAAAAAATTGTTACCACTTCCTGGTAATCGGGTAACACAGCAAAGATCTGGGATGCCGCTACCGGGCAGCTTATAGCAGATTTAAAAGGACATACCAATAGTGTGTTTTCCGCCCAATTCAGCCCTGACGGGAAAAAAATTGTTACCGCTTCTTGATGATAACACTTCAAAGATCTGGGATGCCGCTACCGGGCAGCTTATTGCGGATTTAAAAGGACATACACAGGATGTGAGGTCCGCCCAATTCAGCCCTGACGGGAAAAAAATTGTTACCGTTTCTGATGATAACACTGCAAAGATCTGGGATGCCGCTACCGGGCAGCTTATAGCAGATTTAAAAGGACATACCCAGGATGTGACCTCCGCCCAATTCAGCCCTGACGGGAAAAAAATTGTTACCGCTTCTTATGGATAACACTGCAAAGATCTGGAATGTAGAAACTGGTAGATTACTTTATACATTCTTTGGAGTGAAAAGCACTGATTATTTAGTTACGGACAAATTCGGCCGTTATGACGGCACCGAAGGCGCAAGAAAACTTCTCTATTTTACATGCGGCACCGAAGTGATTGGACTCGGCCAGGTAAAAGATAAACTATGGGTGCCTAACCTTGCTGAACGAATCATGAACGGAGACAGCATTAATGCTCCCAAACTTTCAGATCTTCATATTTGCGGCCTTATTCCCGAGGTCGAAAGGGAAGAAACAGCAAATAACAGGTATCGTTTTAAAATTACGCCACGCACTGGTGGCCTGGGTGAAACCGTGTTGTATGTAAACGGTAATGAGACCAAACACTATCAACCGAACGAATTAAGCAAAACAAAAGATGGTTATGAATTGGTGGTTAATAAAGATGACCTGAAAGATTATTTTGTTTCCGGGCAGGAGAACCCGGTTACGGTAAAGTGTTACATAGCTTCCAATGATATTTCGTCAAGAGGGGTAACGGTAATCGCCAAACCTGAAAGTAAAAATGTTGTTACGCCCAATCTTTATGCAGTTATGGTAGGCGTAAGTGATTATAAAGGTGATGGGCTTGATTTGAAATATGCAGCAAAAGATGCCGGAGACCTGTCTAAAGCCGTTGAGGCCGCTGCAAAAAAGTGGCTCGATAAAGATGGTAAAGAACATGTATTTATGTATGATCTTACCACTGATAAAAACCATTACCTGCTCCCGGAAAAAAATGCCATAATAAAAACGCTAAAAGAGATTGGTGCAAAAACTACTGCCAACGATATTCTACTTGTTTTTTTTGCCGGCCATGGCGTAACCCGGGGTGAAGATAAAAAGCAATTTTATTTTTTAACTGCTGATGCTTCCGAAGCTACTGCTACCGGCGCAGCAGTGAAGGATGTTGGCATAAGCTCTTCCGAGCTTATCAATTGGTTGCAACCTTCGAAGATTAAAGCTCAAAAACGCATTTTGATTCTTGATGCCTGCAATAGCGGTCAGGCCATAAATGACATCGCGGATAATAATAATTTAGCCGTCAGGAATACCGATGATGCGGAGCAAATAAAATCAATTGATAAACTGAATGAAAGATCCGGCTTATTTATCCTGGCTGCGTCGGCAAGCGATCAGAGCGCTTATGAAATGAGCAGGTATTCGCAGGGGATATTAACCTATTCGCTATTAAAAGCTATTAAAGAAGATCCTTCTATACTTGAAGATAATAAATACCTCAACCTTAGCCGTTGGTTTAATGCCGCAGAAAATACGGTAAACGACCTGGTAAAAGAAAGCGGAGCCAGGCAGCAACCACAGATAATAAGCAATACCAATTTTAATATCGGCATTGTTGATGCAGATGTAATGTCCGCCATTACCTTGCCCAATGAGAAGCCTTTGTTCACCAATACTAACCTGCAAAACAATGATGAAAATATTTCCGCCGATGATTTGGATTTAAGTAAAAAAATAAACAATAACCTTTCTTCCATTTCGGCAAGAGATGTTGATAATACCATCACTTTTATACCCGCCACGAATAACGCTGATGCGTACTCGATTAATGGCCGCTATAATGTAAAAGGAAATAGTATAACAGTAAAAATAAATATCCGGCAGCATAATGAAACGAAAGATCGTTTTGAAGTAAGCGGAACAAAAGATAAATTAGATGAACTGGCAAATGAGATTGTAACGAGGCATTAAGAAGAATAGAAGGGAAGAAATAGATCGGTATTTCATTTTTAACAATTGCTTCACCTCGAAAAATATTACAGAATAATGCTGATAAGCTATTAAGTATTTAATTAAACGTATTAGGCGATGAAGAATATAATAAAGCTACTCACCTTCATTATTCTGCAATTTTGCTTTATAACATACGGTCATGCACAAACGAAAAAAGATAACACGCTCATTGATGCCGTAAAACAAAACAATACTTCTCTTGCTGAAAAGCTAATAAACAACGGTGCCAACGTAAACGCGGTTGACAGCAATCTTGCTACTCCGCTTATGTGGGCGGCTTATACAGGAAACTTGTCCATATTTAAATACCTGGTACAAAAGGGCGCTGACTATAAAAAGAAAGGAGTTATTTATTTGGACAGCACCAAACAAAGTTATTATGGAAATATAATGGGGATGGCTGCCGCTAAAAATGATACGCTATTGTTAGCTTATTGCCTGGATTCATTGAAGATACCTGTTGATGATAAGGAATATGATCCAGAAACTAAACAGGTGGATGGATGGACGCCGTTGGATTGGGCAGCGAGTAGTGGTAGTTTAGAAGCCACTAAAATATTAGTAAATCATAATGCAGACATAAACGAGGCATATGCAAAAGATGGCAATACTCCTTTGCTATATGCCGCGGGAGCGAATAAATCAAAATTAATTATTTACTTGTGCAGTGTTGCCGGGATAAACTTTAATGCACAAAACAAAGATGGCTGGCAGTTGCTCCACTATATAGCACTGGATTATGATATGCCGGAATTTATCAAGAAAATAGTTGAGGGAGGAGCCAATATTAATGCTCAAACAAATACTGGACTAACACCTCTCATGCTGGCAGCCTATAGTGGCAATACCAAAAGTTGTTTGTCCTTGTTAAATTTAAATGCGGACGCTACCCTTTTGAATAAGGGCAAAAAAACTGCCCATGATATTGCTTTTGCAAATGGAAAATATGAAACCGTGTTGTGTTTAGAGAAATGGAATAAAGGTTATGGTCCACAAAATTTACAAATACTTCAGGATAGTATACAAATAACAAATCATTTTCTTACTTTAGGGGACAGTTGTAGAAAAATTCAACGATATGATTGTTCAATTAACAATCTAAAACTCTACGTAACATACTGCAGACGAATATATGGCGAAAAACATCCCGCGTACGCCACCTCTTTAAATAATCTCGCCTATGTATATGATGAAATGGGTAGATATGAAAAAGCGCTACCGCTTTACCAGCAAGCACTGCAAATCAGAAAAGAAGTGTTTGGCGAAAGACACCAAAATTATGCAGCTTCTCTAAATAATCTTGCATATGTATATGATATGATTGGTAGCTACAAAAAAGCGCTGCCTTTATTTCAGCAAGCACTGCAAATACGGAAAGATGTATTTGGCGAAAAAAACTTAGCTTATGCAGGCTCATTAAATAATCTTGCAGCTTTATACGATGAAATGGGGAATTATGAAAAAGCCCTGCCCCTATATCAGCAAGCGCTGCAAATTTATAAAGAAGTGTTAGGCGAAATAAACGCGAGTTATGCCACTGCTTTAAATAATCTTGCAGCTTTATACGATGAAATGGGGAATTATGAAAAAGCGCTGCCTTTATTTCAACAAGCGCTGCAGATCAGAAAAGAAGTTTTAGGCGAAAAACATTCAGAATATGCCGTTTCTTTAATTAGTGTTGCCTCTGCCTACAACGCTATAGGGAACTATGAAAAAGCCCTACCTCTATTCCAGCAAGCCCTGCAAATCCAAAAAGAAGTTTTAGGCGAAAAACACCCAGCCTATGCCACGTCTTTAAATTATCTTGCTGGTATATATGATGAAATGGGGAACTATGAAAAAGCCCTGACTCTATATCAGCAAGCCCTCCAAATTAGAAAAGAATTATTTGGCGAAAAGCATCCGGATTATGCCGCTTCTTTATATAGTGTTGCAACTGTATATACTGCCATGGGGAACTATAAAAAAGCCCTGCCTTTATATCAACAAGCCCTGCAAATAAGAAAACAAGTATTAGGCGAAAAACATC
Organism: uncultured Chitinophagaceae bacterium; assembly: GCA_963819925.1. Taxonomy (GTDB): domain Bacteria; phylum Bacteroidota; class Bacteroidia; order Chitinophagales; family Chitinophagaceae; genus Ginsengibacter. Next base: position 561,912 of record CAWFYG010000005.1, read on the forward strand.
CGGATTATGCCGCTTCTGTAAATAGTCTTGCATTTGGTTATGCAGATATGGGTGACTATGAAAAAGCGCTGCCTCTATACCAACAAGCCTTGCAGATTTATAAAGACGTTTTTGGCAAAGAACACCCGAAATATTCCATTTCGTTAAATAATCTTGCTACTCTATATTATAAAATGGGGAACTATGAAAAAGCCCTGCCGTTGTTCCAGCAGGCGCTGCAAACCATAAAAAAAGTACTAGGAGAAAAACACCCCTATTATGCCACTTTTTTAAGTAGCCTTGCGGCCGCTTACTATAATGAAAACCATATTCAAAAAGCAGTTGAACTAACTAGGCAGTACATTTCAATTGTAACTGAAAATTTACTTACAGGCGGTAAATTCTTAAGTAATGCGGATATGATGCATTTTATCAATAAAAACTATTTCGATCTGGAAAGTAGCAATTCTCTTGCAATAACAAGCAAAAGTGAGCCACTCTACGCTGAAGGCCTTCAAACAGAACTGGACTTTAAAGGAATTGTCCTTCAAAATAGCAAAGATCTGTTTTCTATCATTAATCAAAATAGCGATTCAGATTTAAAACAATTAGTCGATCAATTTATTACAACGAGGAATCAACTCTCGGTCCTGTACAAAAAAAATGCTCCATCCAAAGAAGTAGATAGTGCATTAGCCATATTTGATAAGCAGGAACAACAACTCATTCAGCTAAGTCCCGAATATCAGCAAATGGTGAAAAACCGTAACGTTCAGTGGCAGCAGGTGCAGCAAAAATTACAATCTAACGAAGCGGCTATTGAGTTTGTGGATTTTCAATATTGGGATAAAAGATGGACAGATACGACAATGTACGCAGCCTTCTTATTGCTACCCAAAGGGCAACCCCAAATGGTGGCGCTCTGTAATAAAAAACTTCTGGAGCAACGCATAAATGATACCTTAGATAAAAATGAAATCTATGTAAAAAAATTGTACCAGGTTAAAGACCGTGGAGTTACTGTGGAAAGTAATCAAAAAGATACCGTCCCGGGTTTATACCGGTTAGTATGGCAACCATTAGATAGTTTACTCACCGGTATTAATACCATTTATTATGCCCCTGCAGGCTTATTGAACCGTATAAACATCGCAGCAATTAATTATTCAGGCAATAAAGTATTAGGTGATAAATATGTTTTTCATTTAATGGGTTCTACAAGAGATCTGGTAAACTATAAATCCGAACGCATAGACAACACCGCAGATACTTTATTACTCTATGGCGGCATACAATTCAATATGGACAGCGCTTCGCTGGCACAACAACACAACAAATATTTTTCTACTCCAACGTTGAGTGATGGTTTAGCTACGCGATCAGGAAACTATTTTAACTGGCCGCCGATAGAAGGCAGCGCAGAAGAACTAGTGTCTATCGAGGCATTGGCGGACAGCCAAAAAATACCAACTCATTCGTTTACTCAAAAACAAGCGACAGAAGAGTCTTTCATTTATTACACACACCAAACAAAATCGCCGGCCATTATTCATATAGCTACCCATGGATTTTTTTATCCCGATCAGCAACGCAGAAGGCTAAACGAAGAAGGGAAAGATGCGCCCTACTTTATGTCTTCGGTCAATACACTGGAACGTTCAGGAATTGTATTTGCAGGCGCCAACCAGGTTACGAGCGGCAAGGCACCCATACAAGGCATTGAAGATGGAATCGTAACTGCCGGGGACATTTCAAATACCAATTTGCAAAACACAAAGTTAATGGTGCTCAGCGCCTGCGAAACGGGCTTAGGTAAAATAGAAAACACAGAAGGTGTGTTTGGCCTGCAACGTGGCATTCGCATGGCTGGGTGTAAAAATCTGCTGATGAGTCTTTGGAAAGTTCCCGATGAGCAAACCGCCCGGTTTATGAATTACTTCTACACCCAACTATTGCAGGACAAGAAAACGATTTACGAATCCTATCAATATGCCCAAAAACAAATGAGAGAATTGTATGGCGGTCAGCCTTATTTCTGGGCGGGATTTGTATTGATGGAGTAGGTAACACGATTAATCATAAACCAATTCTTAACTAATGAAAACGAAAATTAAGACTGTTTTTTGTATACTCTTGTAGCAAATAGGGCCCCCAAACTAAGAGGCGTTGAAGTAGTACATAGCGACTCCTTAAGAGACACACTTCATTAAGGTATCGGCAAAGCAACAAAAATTTTACTTCCTGCAATGATATGCCCTTTTTAAATATTTTTTGAAGAAATGCATGTTGTCGCCGGAAATGAATTATTGAGGAAAAAAAATTAACTTGGCTTATTTAACCCTTTTAATATAATTAAATTAAGGGTGACTTATGTATTTAAGTGATTTGGAGAATCATTAGTCTCGAATAACTTCAAAATAAATCTATCAATCAAAAAAATAAAACTGTGGATTTGCTGAATGAATTTTCGTTAAAGGACAAAGTAATTGTCGTCACCGGCGGTACAGGAATTTTAGGCGAAGCTTTTATAAATGGGATCGCGAATGCCGGTGCCATGGTTGGAGTTCTCGGCAGAAATCAAACTGTCGCTAATGACAGGGTGAACTCAATAAACAAAGAAGGTGGCAAAGCAATTGCGCTGATTGCGGATGTAACGAATGAAGAACAGTTATTAAATGCCAATAAAAAAGTATTGGACGCTTTTGGAAAAATTGATGGGCTGGTAAATGCGGCTGGTGGAAATATAGCAGCGGCCGTTGTTCAGCCAGACCAGGATATTTTTAACCTGAATTTTAAAGCGCTAAATGAGGTATTGGATTTAAATTTATTGGGTACACTTTTGCCAACACAAATCTTCGGTGAGGCCATAAAAAATAATGGGGAAGGAAGTATCGTAAATATTTCTTCGATGGCACCGCAGACGGTTATCACAAAGGTATTAGGTTATAGCATGGCGAAAAGTGCCGTAGATTCTTATACACGATGGTTTGCAGTAGAACTCGGGAAACGATATGGAGATAAAATAAGAATGAATGCTATAGCGCCGGGTTTTTTTCTTACTGAACAAAACAGGACACTTCTCACAAATGAAGATGGAAGCCTGACAGAACGGGGTAACCTTGTAACCAAAAAAACTCCTTTTAATCGTTTTGGAAATCCCGATGAGTTGATTGGCGCTTTGGTATGGCTTTTAAGCGATGCTTCAAAATTTGTTACAGGAACTGTAGTAAATGTTGATGGAGGTTTTTCAATATTCAGCGGTGTATAAAGATAAATTATGAAATACAAAATGAAACAAACCTGGCGTTGGTTTGGACCTTCCGATCCCGTTAGTTTGATGGATGTAAAACAAACAGGCGCAACAGAAGTTGTAACCGCTTTGCATCATATTCCTCACGGTGAAGTGTGGACGAAGAGTGAAATTAACAAACGTAAAGCCGAAATAGAACATGCCGGCCTCACCTGGTCCGTTGTGGAGAGTATAACCGTTCATGAAAATATTAAAACAAGGACAGGAAGCTACAAGGAATACATTGAGAAGTATAAAACTTCGGTACGCAATGTGGCCGAATGTGGTATTCCCGTGATCACTTACAACTTTATGCCTGTTAACGACTGGACTCGTACCGCCTTAAATTATGCAATGCCTGATGGCTCACTCGCGTTATATTTTAACTGGATTGACCTTGCTATATTTGATATATATATATTGAAAAGAAAAGATGCCGAAAGTTCCTATTCCCCTGCTATTTTAAAACAGGCCGAAGAACGTTATAAAAGTTATTCTGAAAAACAGTTAGAAACATTAGCAGGAGTGGTAATGTTTGGCATACCTGGGGAAAAAAAGACGACAACGACGGATGTGTTGCAAAAGCTGGAATTGTATAAAGATATTGATGCCATTACGTTACGTGACAATCTCTGTTACTTTCAAAGTGAGATAAGTACCATCGCGGAAGAGTGTGGCGTTAAACTCGCGATTCATCCTGATGATCCTCCTTTCCCTATTTTGGGATTGCCGAGAATTGTAAGTACACAGGAAGATTATGAATATTTTTTGAATAAAGTTGATAATAGTGCAAATGGTGTTTGTTTCTGCACCGGTTCTTTGGGAGCCTCCAAAAGTAACAACCTAACGGGCATGGTTAAGGCCTTTGGCAAAAAGATTCATTTTGTGCATTTGAGAAATGTAACAAAGGACGAAGAAGGAAATTTTTATGAAGCCGATCATCTTGCCGGTGATAATGATATGTATAGTATTGTGAAAGAAATTGTGCTGTTGCAACAGGAATTAAAAACTTCCATTCCTTTCCGTCCCGATCATGGACACCAGATGCTCGATGATTTAAACAAAATCTCCAACCCCGGTTATTCTGCCATTGGAAGGTTGAGGGGTCTCGCCGAAATAAGAGGCCTTGAAATGGGCATTATTGAATCGCTGAAGCAATAATCCTGGAAATTTTTGTCCTTAAAAATTCTATGTAAGAGTTTTAAACCTTTCATAAAAAGCTTTCTCCAATTCTTCCCTATGATCGGGATGGGCTATCCGGATTAATTCTTTTGCTCTTTGCTTTAAATTTTTTCCGAAAAGATCAGTCATTCCAAATTCTGTTACCACCCAATGCACATGGCCCCTGGTGGTAACTACTCCGGCACCTTCTTTTAAGAATGGTACAATGCGGGTTAAACCTTTAGAAGTTACGGATGGTAACGCGATAATCGGTCTGCCGCCTTCCGATAGTGAGGCGCCTCTTATAAAATCCATTTGTCCGCCTATACCTGAGTATTGGTAAGTGCCAAAAGAATCTGCGCATACCTGACCCGTTAGGTCTATTTCAATAGCGCTGTTTATTGCCGTTGCCTTTGGATTTTTTCTTATGATAGAAGTATCATTTACATAACTTATATCCATTACTCTTACTGAAGGATTATCATTTACAAAATCGTACAATTTTTTGGTGCCTGCCATAAAGCCGGTTACAGATTTGCCAATATTTATTTTTTTACGGCTATTATCGATAACGCCTTTTTCTATAAGGGGAATAACACCATCCGATAACATTTCAGTGTGTATGCCAAGTCCTTTGTGATTCGTAAGATTATTTAATACCTGGTCAGGAATTGCACCTATGCCTAACTGTAAGGTAGCACCGTCGTCAACAAGCGAGGCAACATTATGCCCGATTTGAATAGTTGTGTCATTGGCCTTCGCCTGGTAGTCAATTTCAGGAAGTTCACTATCATGCCAAACCAATGCATTCATTTTATCGACGTGAATAAAACCCTGGCCATGGGTTCGCGGCATTTTTGAATTAACCAACGCGATAATATGTTTCGCCGTATCCACTGCTGCACGGGCAATGTCTACTGAAGTGCCCAAAGAGCAATATCCATGAGCATCTGGTGGCGATACCTGTACAATAGCAACATCAATTGGCAATATGTTTCTTGTAAATAATTGCGGAATCTGGCTTAAAAATATCGGGACATAACATCCATGATCGCTGTTAACCACTGAACGGGTATTTTCCGAAACAAACAGGGAGTTTACGAAAAAACTTTTTTTATAAATGGGGTCATTGAAGTTGATCTTTCCGAAAGTCGTGATGCTTACCAATTCAACATTTCTTAATTCGTCGTACCGTTTTTGTAAAGCTTCTAAAATGTGGATAGGCGTTGCGGCGCTTCCATGTACAAAAACCCGGTTGCCTGACTGAACAATTTTTACTGCTTCTTCAGCAGACATACTTTTATCATATGCCATAATTAAGTTGCTTTACAATTTAAATTTTAATAAAATATTTCTGCCACCTTTAGATGTACCTAATGTGCAGATTAGCTTTCATTAGTGAGAATGCACGGCAAAAAAATCTTAGCTACAAAAGTAAAACAGGGGAAGAGTTTGAATAATGATATTCAGCAACGTAATGCCTGATAAAGGTCATATAGTATAAAGAACGACCGACAGCATTTTATTCTTCTCTGTCTTCCTCAAGATCATTGTGGTCATCGCCACCGAGACTGTAATAATTATTTTCTTCATCTTCTTCACCAATCTTCTCGTCGGCATCATCCAGTTCCGATCCCGGCACATCAAGATCCACCCCGGGATTACCCAGTTCATCTTCTTCTTCAAAATGTTCTTCCTTTTCCTTACTATAAATATCATCTTCCTTTTTGTAAATGGGTAAAGGAAACCTTTTGTCTTCGTTAGTATTGTCTTTTGAATTCTTATTCTTGCTGCTCATAATGTTGTGTTTTATTTGTTGTAATTATTATAGGTTGCTTATAGCATTCTAAGGTAGTATTTATTCGGGAATGTGGGAGTGCTGACATCGGCAGGAAATATTGGAATCTACAAGAGTATTGTAAAGAGCCTTGGCAGTCTAAACACTTTATTTGGTCGCAATTTTTAATACAGGTTGGATTCCAAAGATCATAATTCGCATTTTGAGCTCGTCATGAATGGGTTAGGCTTTGATGTTTCCAGGGTAAGGAATGTTGAAGAATGTTGAACAAAGTGTGGGTTGTGAACTTCGTTATAGATTTGCCTATTTTTATAAACGTTTTAATAGGCAAAATGTGTTCAATCCCCGGAACTCGATTTGGTCGATCCTCGTGTACCGGGAATGGAGATAAAATGGTAATATAACGGATAGCGGTACCCGCTTATTTTTCAATCCTGTCATGGACAACAATAACAGTTATAATTTCAAAGTCATCCTGATCATGGGACTGCTGACGGCGATTGGCCCTTTGTCGATTGATATGTACCTGCCGGCATTTCCTGCCATTGCCAAAAGTTTGCACACTTCTATTTCGGAAGTTACTTTATCGCTCTCCAGCTTTTTTATCGGCATCTCCGCAGGGCAATTGCTTTATGGCCCTTTACTCGAACGGTTTGGCAGGAAGAAGCCTTTATATGCGGGTCTTTGCCTTTATTTTATTGCTTCAGTTGGATGTGCTTTCTCGCAATCGGTGCATTTGTTAATTGCACTTAGGCTTTTGCAGGCTGTTGGTGGTTGTGTTGGAATGGTTGCGGCAAGAGCTATGGTACGAGACCTTTTTGATATAAAGCAAAATGCCAAAGTATTTTCAATGCTAATGCTGGTAGTGGCGGTGTCACCCATTCTTGCTCCTACCATCGGGGGATATATTACTGCTTACTTTGGCTGGCGCTATGTTTTCGCCATGCTGATTTTTGTAGTGCTCGTCATCCTGGGCGGTACTTATTTGTATTTACCGGAAAGTAAAAAACCAGATCCTGGCTTTTCATTAAAGCCAATTCCAATCATCAGGAATTTTGCGGGGGTTCTGAGACATCCACACTTCATCACCTATGCACTAACGGGAGCTATTTCCTATGCCGGGCTATATGCCTATGTCGGCGGTGCACCCACTGTGTTTATGGAAATCTTCAAAGTAAGTGAAGCACAGTTTGGATGGATATTCGCATTTATTGCCGCTGGTCTTATCGGTTCCAGTCAACTTAACAACATCGCATTAAAATATTATGCCAGCGAACAGATCATCAAAGTTGCATCGTGGTGCCAAAGCCTTATCGGCCTTGCATTTATTTGTTTAACTGTGTTCGGTTTGAGTAACTTATCTCTTACTGTGTTTCTCATATTTATTTTCCTCTCTTGCCAGGGTTTTATATTTCCCAATGCCACAGCGCTTGCCCTGGCTCCATTGGGGCATAATGCCGGCAACGCTTCTGCCCTGATTGGCGCCATTCAAATGTCCATTGGTGCGTGTGCATCTGCTACTATGGGTCTTTTGCTAAACCATACAACATTGCCGATGTCCATTGTAATGACCAGTTGCGCAGCAACAGCTTTAGTGGTTTTTACATTAGGTAAAAAATTCATTATGCAACCATTTACTTATGGTGCATTGCAGGAGGCGGAAATAGAGACGATAAGTACTTTGTAAAAGCCACGTAATTATTTGAAATTTCTGAATTTTAATTTGATAATCATCAATGGCAGACTCCGGTAAAATAATAAACCTGGTTTCAGAAGAATTTATGTCAATAATTTGAAAAGGATGATTGTTAATTTCACATATCGTGGCCTCCTAATGTTTGTTGTAAGCCATTTTTTCAGAGACGCCGCTTTCACAACCTTATCGACAATGCAACGAATTGAATTTTTAGTTTGTCAACTTAAAAAAGTAGTTATGAAAGCCAATCTTTTTATTTTCTGCCTAATCCTTACTGTTTCAGCCATTGGACAAAAGCAGAGCATTTACATAAACTATAAGCCATCATTTACATATTTTGGAAAACAGTCTCAAAGTTTCCACAACTATTATTTTGCCTCACGAAAAGGCGACCAAACGTTCAATAATTCTGTAAACGTTTTGTACAACTATAAATTATCTTCAAGAATATGCTTTGGGACAGGATTAGAATATTCTCAACAAGGACAAAATGTAAATTTTAATGCCGATAGCGCATTGCCAAGCAACAACAGACAGATTTTAAAAATAGACCTCAACTATTTTAGAATACCGTTTACCATTAACTATACCATTTTTAAAATGAAAAACTCAGAACTAAATATTTACTCTGGAATCAGTTTTGGAATGGCTACTAAGTGTAAGGACAATTACCAGGATATTATAGTTCAGCGTGAATATATTAATCTACCTCCTTCCGTAAAAAGATATAAGAAAGTGGATTGGGCGATACCTATGGGAGCTAATTATAAAAAGGAGTTGACAAAAAAAGTATTTGCAAATTTTGGTATTGAGTATTTAGTTGGTTTGACTGACTCATTTTCCGAAAATGCATTTTCTAAATTTGGAGTACTGTCAGAATTTGAAAACTCTAAACAAAGCAGATTATCTTTAAATATTGGTATTGGAGTAGGTCTGACAAAGTAAAACGGCTTACAACAACAGTATTTGCAATAGCAGGGGGCGACGTGCAAGTCATCGTCTATAATCACTATCAGCAATAGTTCCAGCGTGACGTTAGTAATTTAGCTTTTGTTCATATCTTGTTATTACTATCGTTCAATAGAATTACGTTAGCCGGGAACTGTAGCTAAAAATATGCTCTACAGTTCATTGTTCTCACGTCTGCCCGGCTTGCCTTTGCGCTTGTTGGTGGAAGTTTGATCTCCTTTCGTAGTTCGTCATTTATGTTTTCTTTTGTCAGACCAACTGCTTTTAATGTATCAAACACATTCTTATTGCTTCTAAAAAGGTCAAACAATTTTTCTTTCCCATAAAGCCTTAATGTCCTTTCACAAACCAATGCAGCTAAAACATAAGGAACTGGTGTTTCATGTTCAAAGTACAATCTTTCAAAAGGGTCGCCTAAATGTTCTTCAATTTGAAAGTTTGGATTTTCTTCAAGAAATTTCTTGAGTTTATTTCTCTGCCATAAGTAGCTATATTTTCCACTCCCACCAACATAAGTAGCAAACCCTTCATTAAAAAAAGGATTAATTGAAGGGAAAAGTTGGAACATATACAAATGGGCTATTTCATGTGTATAATATTCTGAATTATTTCCTGAAATAACAATGTCTTTAGCCTGATTAAAGCCGCCAGACGTGTCAATATACATCATCGGATTATAATCAAACCCTTTTAATTCAAATACTTCTTTTGGTGTTGTACATGAATAATATGTTATGGGAATTGGCTTTGTATTTAAGAATTTACATAGCTTACTAATGTCTTCTTTTTGCCTTATTACATCTTCTTTGTTTATTTCTTTACAAGGCGAAATTTTATACGTGATATTTCCTTCTGAGAAACTTTTCCAGGATTGAGTTATATAGTTTAAATATTTACTAAAAACAATATTATTTTTTTCGTGGGTTGCAACAATGTTATAAATATATCGCAGCAGATTATCATTAGTTTTATTATTATGCCCAATGAAAGCCAGCTTTATGATTCTTTTATTTTCTTTATTTGTTGGGATGATTTCCATTAAAGATGGCTCGTAGAAGTATCTTCCTAATCTTCCACTCTCAACAACTTGAAGTTCAAAATATGGATAAATATATTTTTCAAAATCTGATTTTGCCCAATACTTATTTTCGGTATTAGAACTGTCTTTTGATTTTAAAAAAAGTTTAAGTGTTGAAATAATTTGCTGATTTAATGAATCTTTCTGGTTAACTGCGGGTGAAATTGTCAAACGAAGAGTGTCACCCGGATTGCTTTGTGAATAACAAGTCAGAGAAACAAAAACAAGAAGTGTCAAAATGATTTTTTTCATAATAAGGTGTGTGTCTAAAGAATTTCCACCAACGTTAGGTATTGCTGAAGGCAGGATATTCAATGAATGTTCTGCCCAGAGCTACCGATGATTATATAATTTATAGATGAAGTTAAGTACAAAAGTTGATAAGAATTCCTTCTGCCCGAACAAAAGATGACCAAAGAACTAAAGCCGACGAAACGTACGTCAGCCCTGCTTTTAGCAATACCAGTGTTACAGGCAGGCGGGCAATCTTGAGCTAAATAAACGTCCAAAAAAAATCTCCTTTCTGTAGTCTGCCATACAGTTAACTATTGCTATTTATGACAAAGCCAATTGTTTATTTCCTCGGCCAATTTTAGCATTAATAGAATTAGAGCAATAACAAAACCTGCCCATGCAATAAATCTAGTACTGCGATAGCTTTTTACTATTCTTTCTGCAATTTTTAAATCAAGGCTTTGTTTTTTATAGTTCGGATTTTTAACAACAAATATATCATCTTCACTATGCGGTTTGGGATTTATTATATACTCTCCACTTGCAAGCATTTTCCAAGCAATCTGGTCGGCTTTATTTCTATCATCAACTTGAAAAAATCTTTTTAATACCCAATTTATTCCAACACTTGTATTGCCTTCGGACATAACGGATTTTACTTTTTCTATAATTTCTTCGTCTGATGATTTTGGAGCCTCCATGAATAAATACGTTTAGGCAATTGCAATATTAATTTAGCCCAAGTGCTGGTAAAAAAGCTCTGGCTTCTTCTGCTAATTTTTCAGAATTTTTACTTTTAATATCAAAATCCGAATAATGTCCGCTTCCATATTTTCTTATCGACTTCAATTTATTTTTTGAAATCTTTCTTATGTCATTTATTGAAATTGAGTATTGATGAATATATGTATTTGACGAAACTCCTGATTGTATTGTATAATTTTGAATACCTGTCGAGTATGCCGTGATGGTTGAATCATTATCGAATAATAAAATAATTTCTTCTTTATCTCCAATAACATCTGCACCATCACCATTGCCGCTTACAATCAAAAAACAAGTTGTATCAACAGCTCTAAATCCAATAAACATATTTGTTGAAAAGCCTCCCTTTACAAGTATCCTATCGGTTCTAACTCTATGTTGTTTTGTAAATTTATCTATTTCATTTTCAATAACTTTTTGAGAATAACTTGATTGGCTAAGAATCGTCAATACAGTGAATAAAAAATATTTCATATAAAAATTATCAGGTTATTAAAACGAAAATTACCATCATCTATAGAGTCTCACATTAAAAAAAACTAATCTTCTGTATCGACAGACGTTCTAAATACCTCTCTTATCTTTTCCGTCAATTCTTGAGAAAACCCTTTAGTTTCAATTGATTTAATTGATAAAATTATTATCCCGCCTTCGTCATTAATTTGATTTTCTAAAAATCGAAGATGCCACATTATTTTATACTTAAATTTTTGAAGCAATAGTAAATTTACATAGTCCTCAACATTATTAAACTCCTTATCTGCTTTATGTTCATCCGGTTTATTATAGTATACCTTCATAACAATGTTCTTTTACCAATAAAACTAAACAAATATTCAATGTTATTAACCCAATTGGATTTTAATATAAGTCCCCCATTTAACAACTTTAATCGGCCAAACTTATACTGATTGCAGAAATGCTGAAACTTTGTGTTTACCAAATATGTCTGTCCAGATAGTGTAATGAAAAAAGTTGCCTGTAACGTTTGTATTTACGCATCCTAAAATAATCCATTGCTTAAAGCCATCCAAATAAGCCAGCTTTACGAATTCATCATCTTTAAATTTTCTTAGTATTATTGATTTTTTTTAATAATAGGCCAATGTCTTGCCAAAAAATCCAATGTTCATGTATGTACTGTCCCCCATGTTTCAGGTAAAATGCTTTGTATTTATTTTCCGGCTTAATACCCACACATAAAATTTTTGCGTCAAGGTTCATTAACCATTTTATAAATTCTGCCAACAGCTTTGTTCCTACATCTTTTTTTTGCTCTTGTTTCAAAACATAGAGCGACTGAATTTCTGCGTTCATATTGTAACGTGTTGTAAGATGTCCTGCCAGATAACCAATAATTTTGTTGTCTTTAGTAACAGCTTTTAGCATTAGTCTTTCCGGTTTTGATGTCGGTGGTGATTGTCCTTTAAAATAGGTCTGCCATCGAGAGTACCTTGATGAATGGTCAACTTCGAAATCTTCAATACATTCCGGAATTGACTTTTTTTTACTTTCAATTTCAACCTGTGTTAATTCTTCAATATCTGTTTCGTTTGCAACGAGAATATTTATCCTGGTATTGGTTATTTGCATGACTTAAAGTTGCAGAATATACATGTAAAAACACGAAGTATTTTTCAAACATATTTATAGTGAACAAAATAATTTTAAATTTTTCTGTAATTCAATCCACACTCCATTTCCAATTCCTTACTTCCGGCATATCAATTCCATTTTTCCGGATATAGTTGGCATGTTCAATTAGTTTATCTTTCATTGCCTGTTTCAGGTAAGCAGCTTTATCTTCTAATTGCGGCAGCCTGTCTATTACATCCTGTACCAGGTCAAAACGATCCAACTGGTTCATTACCGTCATATCAAAAGGAGTAGTAATGGTACCTTCTTCTTTATAGCCACGAACATGAATATTATTATGATTGGTGCGCCGGTACGTAAGCCTGTGAATGAGCCATGGATAAGCATGAAAGGCAAAGATTACTGGTTTGTTTTTGGTGAACAATGCATCAAAGTCTTTATCATTGAGTCCATGAGGATGCTCGCTTTCGGGTTGCAGTTTCATAAGGTCCACTACATTCACTACACGAATTTTCAGATCCGGCAATTCTTTTCTTAAGATGGAAACTGCAGCCAATGTTTCAAGCGTTGGCACATCACCCGCACAAGCCATCACTACATCAGGTTCCTCATCTTCATCATTACTGGCCCATTCCCAAATACCGATTCCTTTTGTACAATGCACGATCGCTTCATTCATCGATAACCACTGCGGCGAAGGATGTTTGCCTGCAACAACAACATTTACGTAGTGGCGGGTTCTTAAGCAATGATCCATCACGGATAAAAGACAATTGGCATCAGCGGGTAGATATACACGAACAACACTCGCTTTTTTGTTTACCACATAACCAATAAACCCGGGATCCTGGTGGGTAAAGCCATTATGGTCCTGCCGCCATACATGCGATGCGAGCAATATATTTAATGAAGGAATCTTTTTGCGCCACGGAAGTCCTGCTGTTACCTTCAGCCATTTGGCATGTTGGTTAAACATGGAATCAATAATGTGAATGAAGGCTTCATAACAGTTAAACAGTCCATGCCTGCCTGTTAGTAAATAACCCTCCAGCCATCCTTCGCATTGATGTTCACTAAGCATTTCCATTACACGGCCATCTTTTTTAAGGAACTCATCTATGGCTATTGTCTCCGCTTCCCATTGCCGGTTAGTAACTTCAAATACGGCATTTAAACGATTTGATAATGTTTCATCGGGGCCGAATAGACGAAAATTTCTTTTTTCGAGATTCATCTTGATAACATCCCTGATGAACCTTCCCAATACCAGTGTATCGCCGGGCCCTGTCTCACTGCGGCTTTTTATTTCAAGAGCATAGTCACAAAAATCGGGCATGACTAAATCGTGCAACATTCTACCACCATTTGCATGTTGGTTAGCACCCATGCGCCTTTCGCCTTCCGGTGCCAGTTCTGCAAGCTCAGGTAAAAAATGACCTTGCTTGTCGAATAACTCTTCAGGCTTATAGCTTCTTAGCCACTCTTCGAGTTGTTGCAAATGTTTGGGATTTGTTGCAGGGCCGGTTATCGGAACCTGGTGTGCCCTGAAGGTACCTTCTACCGGTAACCCATCCACGAACTTAGGGCCTGTCCATCCCTTTGGTGTTTTTAAAATAATCATTGGCCAACGCGGCTTTGTGTCGTTATCGTTTTCAGCTGCATAATTTTTTATAAATTTTATTTCTTCGATAACTGTATCGAGAAGCTTTGCCATCTTCTCATGCATCTGCATCGGGTTATCCCCTTCAATCATATAAGGCTTCCAGCCATAACCCTTAAATAATTGCAGGAGTTCTTCATTGCTTATTCTTGCCAGCAGGGTAGGGTTAGAAATCTTATAACCATTCAGGTGAAGAATAGGAAGTACCACACCATCTGTGACAGGATTTAAAAATTTGTTAGAATGCCATGAAGTAGCCAGGGGACCGGTTTCTGCTTCACCGTCTCCAACAACACAACTAACGATTAAACCGGGATTATCAAATACGGCACCGAAAGCATGACTGAGAGAATAACCCAGCTCGCCTCCTTCATGAATGGAGCCGGGACATTCAGGGGATACATGACTGGGAATGCCACCAGGAAAAGAAAATTGGGTAAACAATTTTTTTAATCCTTCTTCATCCTGTGTAATATTCGGGTACACTTCACTGTAAGTTCCTTCGAGATATACATTGCCAACGATTGCCGGGCCGCCGTGACCGGGACCTGAAATGTATATCATGTCGAGATCGTATTTTTTTATAATGCGGTTAAGATGCACGTAAATAAAATTTTGTCCTGGTGTGGTGCCCCAATGGCCCAGCAACATCCTTTTAATGTGCTCAACCTTTAACGGTTCCTTCATCAATGGGTTATCATGCAAATAGATTTGACCGACGGAAAGATAATTGGCCGCCCGCCAGTAAGCATTCATTTTTTCCAGAAGATCCAATGATATTTTTTCTTTTGGTGTTTCAATATGTTGTGTATCCATCTTTTATTTTTTTGAGATGATTAATTATTTTTATACTCCGTTTCGTAAGCAGACGCGGTTGATCGGGCTATCATCAGTTCTTCATTGGTTGGGATAACATATACTTTCACAACACTTTCCTCACCTGATATCTGCCATCCGATAGCCACCGGATCGTTTTTGCTGTTCTTTGCTTCATTCAACTGAATGCCCGCATATTTTAAGTCTTCGCATATGCGTGAACGTATGATAGCTGCATTCTCACCAATACCTCCTGAAAAAACCAATACGTCCAGGCCACCCAAGGCTGCGGTGTAAGCGCCAATATATTTTTTAACCTGGTAGCAAAATATATCAATGGCTAAAGCCGCATCTTTATTATCGTTTTCCTGGTTAAGGAGATCCTGCATATCGGAACTAATACCTGATATTCCCAACAATCCCGACTTATGGTTGATAAGATTGTTAAACTCTTTAGCATCCCTTCCATTTTGCATCAAATACCATGCAACACCGGGATCAAGATCACCGCTTCTTGTACTCATTACAATTCCGCCCGCGGGGGTGAAGCCCATACTGGTATCGATACATTGGCCGTTCTTAATAGCAGCAATACTAGCGCCGTTGCCAAGGTGTGCCATAATTATGCGTCCCATTGCTTCCGCACTATTGTGCTTATTAAGTTCCCCCATCAGATAACTATAGGAAATACCATGGAACCCATACCGCTGAATGCCTTCATCATAGTAACTTTTTGGAATAGCAAATGTTTTGGCTACGGCAGGAATGGTGGTATGAAATGCGGTATCGAAACAGGCAACCTGTAAAAGGTTGGGATGTTTTTGCTTTAAGAGTTGAATAATCTCGAGCTCTGCGGGTAAATGATCCGGGTCAAAGCTGGTGATGCCGTTCAATTCTTTTAGCAGTTCTTCCGTTAATACTTCTGGTTCAGTATGTTTCATTCCGTGAACTACACGGTGGCCGATGGCTTTTGTTTGATGAAACCAATCCTGTTGCTGAAGCCAATCAATTAAAGAGATAATTGCCGAATGAAAATTACCTGCTTTTATTTTTGACTTCGTCTTATCATTACCGTTACCTTTAGCAATGGTCATTTCCGAAGCAGCGGTTCCTATGCGGTCGATTTTCCCGGAGAGCTTTAGCAGAAAATTATCCATTTCATAGACAGCAAATTTAATGCTGGAGGAACCTCCATTAATCGTTAGCACATTTGGGTTTTCATCAGTCATAATATTTTGATTTCTTAAAGAAGACCGGCAATACTTTCATCCCTTAAAATTAATGCTGCCAAAGTATAAGGTTATCTTCCAGTGGAATAGTAATGTTTTCATAACATGGTACTATTCTGGTAGTATAATCATTGGCGGGCCTTGATGATTTAATTTCTGCAGAATATAGGAATTCTTTTTTATCTGCTACAGCTGAAGTCAATGTCATTTGAATTCTTTCCGCTTTACCCTCATTGATCGAATCAGCGTATACCTCTACCGCAATTTTGTCCTGTAAGTCTTTATCAAAAAATACCTGCACCTGGAATAAATATCCCATTTCCGTTTTTGTTGTTTTTACTTCACCGAATTTTATTTCATTCCATTTATTTCGTAAAGCATTTTTTGCATTTACAATTTTGTTTCCGCCTGCTCCTTTATCGGAAGAACGTTTTAAATATGCTGCAACAGCAGGCAGGTAATAATTCTCAGTATATTCTCTTACTGTCCGGTTCGCGGAAAATTCAGGAGTAAGTTTCGCCATGCTGTTTTGCATTCTCACGGTCCATTTCAGTGGTATATTATTTTCATTGCGTGAATAAAATTCAGGAATAATTTGTTGCTCCAGCAAATCATACAACGCATTGGCTTCGGTTGCATCCCATGCCGGATCATCGCCGTGTTCTTTACCATCACCCAAGGCCCAGCCTACATCGGGGGTGAAGGCTTCGGCCCACCATCCATCCAACTCGGATAAATTAATTCCTCCATTCACCAAAACTTTCATCCCGCTCGTGCCGCATGCCTCCCACGGGCGACGCGGTGTATTGACCCATACGTCCACACCCTGCACAAGATGTTCGGTTAAAAGCATATCATAATCGCTTAAAAAAATTACATGATTGTATAAATTATATTGTTGAATAAACTGGTTCCATTGGCGAATCAGTAAATTCCCTCCTTCATCAAAAGGAGGTGCTTTGCCCGCGATAATTAATTGCACAGGGTGTTGTGCATTCGTTAGAATGCGAATGAATCTCTCCGGATCATCCAGCAAAAGATTTGGCCTTTTATACGGAACAAAACGCCGGGCAAAACCAAGTGTTAACGTATGAGCATCGAAGACATATCCTGCCGCTTCAATCATCGCAGGGGATTGCCCCGAAACGGTTAGCTGCCTTTCGAATCGTTGCCGGATATAGTTCACGAGGTTATTCCTGGATTGATTGCGAAATTGCCATAGTGTGTCAGCGGGTATTTTGTAAATATCTTCTTCAATTGTTTCCAGTTCACCTTTCCACCGGTCTTTTCCGCAGGCCTGTGTCCAGAGTTCATCTGCAAATTCAGAATCCCAACTTGGCATGTGCACACCATTGGTAACATGGCCTACCGGTATTTCGTGTAAGGGCCACCGTGAGAATAGCGATGCAAATAATTGACAGCTTACTTTTTCATGCAAATTGCTCACAGCATTTACCGCTCCGCTTCCCCGTATCGCGAGATATGCCATGTTGAAACTTTCGGCATAATTATTTTCATCTTCTCTGCCAAGTGCCATTAAAGTATTGAGGTCAATTTTTAGCTCATTCCTGGCATAGTTATTAAAATATTGTCCCATCAATGATGGGCTGAAATGATCGAAGCCTGCAGCAACAGCAGTGTGTGTTGTAAAAATGTTGCCGGCTCTTGTCGCCGCAAGCGCCGTTTCAAAAGACACGTCGTTTTCCTTCATAAAATCATTTGCACGTTCCAACACGAGGAAAGCTGCATGCCCTTCGTTCATATGACACACTTCGGGTTTTATTTCCAGGGCCTTGAGCATTTTCCATCCTCCTATTCCTAAAAGAATTTCCTGTTTGATTCTAAGCTCCGTTCCGCCGCCATAGAGCTCACTGGTTATGCCGCGGTGAATAGGAAGGTTTGCGGGATCGTTACTATCGAGCAGGTATAATTTTACCCTGCCCACCTTTACCTGCCACGTTCTTAGCCATACCGGGTAGCCGGGCAAATCTATTTTTAACCTAAGCCATTCTCCGTTCGGTAAACGCAATGGCATAATAGGTAGTGAGCCGGGATCGTTATAAGGAAACAATGCGTGCTGGGATCCATGCTTATCAATTTGCTGCCGGAAATAGCCCTGCTGGTAAAGAAGACCAACCGCAGTGACCGGTACTCCAAGATCACTGGCAGATTTAAGCTGATCACCCGCTACATTGCCCAATCCGCCTACATAAATAGGTAATGCTTCACTAAGCATAAATTCCATACTGAAATACGCGATCGATGTAAGGTGACTGTCAGCATGATTTTTCTGAAACCATGCTCGTGAACTGGCTTTGGTTTCTTTGGAACTCATCAGTTCATCTATCATTGCGCGAAAAACCGGGTCCGCCATTTGTTGTTCAAGATGGTCGTAAGAAACAGTTTGCAATACAATCCATGGATTGTGTGTGAGCTCCCACAGAGAAGGATCCAATCGTTGCCATATTTTATCCGCCGAATGGTTCCATGACCAACGCATATCAATTGCGAGTTCGGCAAGTTTGTCTATACCCTCAATACCTTTTGGGAAAAGACCATATACCCGGTCTATATCAAGTTTTTGATTTTTCATTATTTAATAAATTTCACTACCGGGTATCTTTCAAGGCTTCAAATCCGGCAATTACATCAAACAACTCTTCGTCTATGGTACTTTGCCGGAGGCGGTTATAACTTTGTTTCAAATCATCAAGTATTTCATCAATATTTTTTTCTGAACGCTGCATGGCTTCCAACCTACTCTCATTTTCACTTGCTAATGATTCAGCGCAGGCCTTGTAGATAGAAACAAAAAGGTATTCCCGTATCAATGCATGCAAAGCGTTGTTCGTGCCTCCGATTACCTGAGGTAGGTTTTTTGAAGGCCATTTGAGTTCTTTGATTTCCCGTTCCCATTTTTTATCCAATGGAAATAATCTTTGACTTTGCTGCTGATATCCTTCACCTGTTAATGGACAGTTGTGAAAAATGTGAAGACTGTACATCTCATTGTGTTCCCGGTATTCTTCGCTTTTGACCAGGATATCATTTACCAATGGAGTAATGGCAGTAACGGAATTGGGTACACTAAAAAGCCTGGAGGAGGAAAGCCCCACATCTTCCAGTCTTGAATGGATCCTTTCGCCAACGGCCCAGATTTCTTTTTGACCCTGTATATTTTCTAACGTCTTCGACGCAAACGCAGTAAGCAAATCATTGAACCTTCCAACGAGTCCCTGATCTGACCCAAAGATAACTGCAACGGTCACCTGCTTACTTTTTCTAATTTCATTTGATGCGGAAACCGATAATTTGTTGTCACTGAAACACGCGTTCATTCCAAGAGATATGGTACGATCATAATCCTGTAAAGATTGAACCGCCATTTCATATTGACTAATATTGGATGCTGCCATTGCCTTCATAGTGCGAACAACCGATACCAGTTCCCCCGCACTTTGTTTTCTTCTTTGCAAACTTTCCAATGTGTCATTCATTGTTATTGATTTTTGTTTCCAAACTATCTATAATAGACTGAAGGGCATCTTTAGTTAATGATAAAATTGTCTCTTCATCGCTTTGGCTTAACGATGTTGATGTATTAATACACTTCAATACACCCGGAGGTAGTTGCGATGAACTTTTTCGAACTAACGTCTCGGCCTGCGTTATTTTATTTAATGGTATCGTGTCAAACAATCCGTTCATTAATGCAGATAAAACCAATACCTGTTCCGGCACTGACACTGGTTGTAATTCCTTTTGTTTAAAGCAAGCCCTGATTCTTTTTCCATGCTCAATTATTTGCCGGGTATCCTCGTCGAGCCGTGTGCCAAAGCGTGCAAATGTTTCTAACTCTTCAAACTGCGCATAGGCCAGTTTTAAATTTCCGGCAATTTTATTGTATGCCTCGAGCTGTGCCTTACCGCCCACCCGGGAAACCGATTTCCCGACATCAACAGCCGGTAGCATTCCCAACTCAAAAAGCTTGGGTGATAAATACAACTGGCCATCGGTAATGGAAATAAGATTAGTTGGGATGTAGGCTGAAATATCCTGTGCTTCCGTTTCTATTATTGGTAAGGCCGTGAGTGATCCGCCGCCATATTCTTTATTTAAATGGGTTGATCTCTCAAGCAGCCTTGAGTGAATGTAAAATATATCTCCCGGAAACGCTTCCCTTCCCGGCGGCCTTCGCAACAAAAGAGACAATTCACGATAAGCTCTTGCATGATTGGTAAGGTCATCATACACGATCAACACGTCGCGACCTTGGTCCATAAAATATTCTGCGATACTTGTTGCGGCGTATGGGGCAATATATTGAAGCCCGGGCGGATTATTTCCATCCGTAACAATAACTGTTGTATAATCCATTGCACTTTTGTCAGTAAGCTGGGCTATTACTTTTGCAACCGACGATGCCCGCTGACCGATGGTACAATAAATGCACAAAACATTTTTTTCACGCTGGTTAATAATAGTATCAATAGCGATAGCTGTTTTGCCTGTCTGACGGTCACCTAATATCAATTCCCGCTGACCGCGGCCGATAGGAATCAATGCATCGATAACCTTGATGCCTGTTTGCAAAGGAACATTCACCGCCTCACGGTGCATGATTGGAGGGGCAGGCCTTTCGATGGGAAAACGTTGGGTAAAAATAACCGGACCTTTATCATCAAGCGGTTCTCCCAGGGGATTGATTACACGACCGAGAAGGCCATTGCCAACAGGAATATCCGTGACACGCCCGGTTCGTTCAACGACGTCACCGGCCTGGAGGTGTTCGTTACCTCCTAGTAAAACAACACCCGTTTCATCCGCATCCAGGTTAAAAGCAATGCCATACAAATTACCGGGAAATTTGAGAAGTTCTTCAAAACCTGTCCCCGGCAATCCGCTCACTTTTGCAATACCGGACGAGACGTTTTTCACAATTCCTTTTTCTTTTGGCTGAAATTCCGGAGCGTAATTTTCCCGGCTGCGGCTTATTTGTGTAAATGTGTCATCAATTACTTTATTTAGGTTGTACGGCTGCATTTTCTTTTTCTTTGTACTTACCATTGATGGATGCTGCAATATTCTTTTTTAATGTATCCAGGTAAGATTCAATGTTCCATGATAAATTATATTTTTCAGCATCAATTTCAATACCACTTACCAATGCGGGGTCCAATAGATATTGAAACTTTGTTTCGTTACCGGTTATTTGTCTGATAGCTTGTTCCAGTTTTAAAGAGGGCGACAATTCAAAAGCGCTTTTAATAAGAACTGTTTTATCAGCATTTATAAACGCTTCCTCAAATTTTGCTTTCTCATCATCTGTTAAATCCTGTAATTTCTTGATAAAAATTTTTACAGATTGTTCTTCAAGACTAACGGATGCAAGATCAGAAAGTGTCTTACCGGCAATGGCAAAAACTTCGTCCTGCATTTTTCGTTTAAGCATCTCAGTTATATTTTCCTCTTCCTGCTTTAATGATGTCTCATACTTTGCACGCAACGCATTCGATTCATTTCTTACCTCCTCAAATAATCGCACTTTTTCTGCTTTAGCTTCTTCCTGCACTTTGTTTAACTGGTTACTTCTTCCCTTATCAAATGTTTCATTTTTTTGCTGAAATGCATCACGCTCTTTTTGCGCTTCCGCTTTTTTTGCTTCAGCATCGCTGAGTTGAGCGGTTATCGTTTTTTCTCTTGCATCAATAGCATCCAGGATGGGTTTATATAAATATCGTTTTAACAACCATACCAGGATGAGAAAATTAATAACCTGCGCTATCACTGTAAACCAATCGAGCTTCATAACCGATACGAATTATTTAGCGATAAAATGGTTCCAGAAGGGATTGGCGAAAATGAGTATCATTGAAACAACAAAGCAATAAATCGCGGTTGATTCTATCATTGCCAGGCCTACAAATAATGTACGGGTGATGGTAGAAGATGCATCCGGCTGCTGCGCAATAGAATTCACTGCGGATGCAACAGATTTTCCTTCACCTAATGCAGGCATCATGCATCCGATGCCTGTTGTGAGCCCTGCAGTAACGATCGACGCTACGCCAATTATAGTTGTACTATCCATGTTGTATGTTTTTTAAGTTTCTAATTTTTTTGTTTTTAGCATCTTGTGTGGCGGCGGTTATATAAACAGTTGCCAGTATCGCAAATATGTACGCCTGCACCATTCCTGTTAATATACCTAAAGCGCTCATTACTATCGGGAAAAAAAACGGTGCGATAGAAAGCAGAATGGTAATGATTAATCCCCCGCTCATAATGTTTCCAAATAACCTAACGGCAAGTGCAAGGGTTCGTGACAGTTCACTAATGATATTAAATGGCAACATGATGAAACTAGGCTGTAAATAAGACCGCAGGTATCCCTTTATCCCGCTTTCAGCAATGCCGAAAACAGGAACAGCAATAAATACGCAAATTGCCAATGCAGCCGTCGTAGAAAGTGATCCGGTTGGAGGTTCGTACCATGGTAATATGGTGCAGAGATTGGATACGGCAATAAACAGGAACATGGTTCCGATGAAGCCAATATATTTTGCTGGCTTATCAAGCCCCACTTCTTTTATCTGGTTTCTCATGCCGATGACCAACATTTCTAAAATGCTTTGCCAGCGTGTTGTTTTAATTTCGGATTTTAATTTACGTGTAATCAGCTTCGCACCTACCACGAGGATGATCATCATCGCCCATGTTGTAACAATGGTAAGGTTTAGATTTACAAACCCGTGCTGCCAGAAAATCTTTTCGTCGGGGCTAAGCCTCATGTTATACCTCCTTTATTAACTCAACTTTTGAGTGATTGTCTTTTTGTGTAATGCGGATTATGAAGGTCCTTGCAATTAAAAATCCTGCAAGACAAACCAACATTTTTTGCCAGCTATTTTGAGACGCATAATAAAGTCCCAGGAGAACAATTGTCATTCTTAAAATAAAGCTGACAACAAATAGCAAAGCAACTTTTTTTGAATGCAACGCTTTTTTTATCGTCAGCCAAAGGCCGCCAAAAAATATAATTCCTAAAACGGCTCCCGCAACTAATGATGGGAGCATGTTGATGATTTCATTCATTTTCATCTTCTTGTTTTTTATGTATTTCTTTATTTTCTTTTTGTATCCAGTTCCATGCAATCAGGCAGCCAATCATTAGCCCTGTAATTAAAAGACTGAGTGTCCATGAAAAATTTACCGTGTATTTTTTATCGAGCCAAACACCCAACGCTGCACCCAACAATGTAGGCACCGCCACTGACCATCCCACCATTCCAAATAAACCCAATCCTGACCAAACACTTTTTTTTTCACGTTGCGCCTGTAATCTTCTTTTTTCTTTATCGCCAACTTCTTCACTAAAAGACTTTTTACCATATGGTTTTTCATCTTCCACTATCCTCTTCTTAATTTTTGAATGTTACGGATAAATCCGCTTTCGAGTTTTGCCATTACTGTTCGTGCATTTGTTTCTTTTTCGTCCAGTTGAATCATCTCTTCTTCAACCAGCGAGCGAAGTTTTCCTAGCGGTGCATCCCCGATAGCATTTCTTACGGATACAAAAACATCTGGTCCCGCTTTTATAATAATGCCTTCATCTAATGCTACATATTTCATTCCTTCGCTTTTTGTTTCGTAGGTTAAAATACCAGGAACTATGGAAGCAGTAAAATCAAGCCTTTGCGGCAAAAGCCCGAATGAACCTGAACTTGTTTCTATAACGATTCTTTTCACATTTTTTATTTCTGCAAACACTTTAAACGGAAGTAATATTTTCAGGTTCATTAAAATTTATTTTAGCCTCACCCCAGCCTCCCGACATATCGGGACAAGCTCTCTCCCGCGGGAGAGGGACAAGATCTGTTATGAATTATTAGTAGTGATAGTTACTTTTTTTTGCTTTACTTCGTCTATGCTTCCAATCATATAAAAATCGCTTTCGGGATAATCTTTAAATTCATCATTCAATATTCTTTCACATCCATCAAGGGAATCTTTAAGGCTTACATTTTTTCCTTTAAACTGGCTGAACTGTTCTGTAGTAAAAAATGGTTGTGTAAGAAAACGCTCCAGCCTCCGTGAACGATTTACTGTTTTTTGATCATTGCCTGACAACTGCTCGAGGCCAAGCATAGCAATAATATCTTTCAACTCTTCATACTGCGCCAATGTCTGACGTATCTCCTGTGCGATGTTATAATGTCTTTCACCAATAATGCCAGGCGTAGCCATTTTGGAACCTGATTGCAACAAATCAATAGCAGGATATAAACCTTCACTTGCCCTTTTTCTTGATAAAACAATAGACGCAGAAAGATGTGAAAAAACATGTACTGCGGCCGGGTCCGTTAGGTCGTCCGCAGGAACATATACCGCTTGTATAGAAGTGATAGCTCCTGCATTAGTGTTCGCGATACGTTCCTCTAGTTCTGACAGTTCAGTTCCCATCGTTGGCTGATAACCAAGCCTGGAAGGCATTTGCCCCATCAACCCGGATACTTCCATACCTGCCTGTATAAAACGAAAGATATTATCGATGAGCAGCAACACGTCTTTATGCTCATCGTCACGAAAATATTCAGCCATGGTAAGCGCTGCATGGCCTACACGAAAGCGTGCACCCGGTAGTTCATTCATCTGCCCGAATATCATAGCCATATTAGGCAGCACTCCTGCTTCCTTCATATCATGATAGAGCTCCAGCCCTTCACGGCAACGTTCGCCGATGCCACAAAACATACTGATGCCGTTATGATTCTTCACCATATTGTGAATGAGCTCCGTTAGCAGAACAGTTTTACCAACACCGGCTCCGCCAAACAAACCTGCTTTGCCCCCGCGTTCTAACGGGACTAACACATCAATGGCTTTAATGCCCGTTTCAAAAACTTCGGACGTAGTAGAGCGCTCAATTAATGTTGGTGGTGATTGGTGAATGCTCCGCCATTCAAGCGAAGAAGGTAATGTGTAATTATCTGATGTATTGCCAAAAACATCAAACATATGCCCCAGGATTTTTTCACCAACCGGAACTTTTAATGGTTCATTCGTAGTTTCCGCTCTCATGCCTCTCGCAAGGCCTTGAGTGGGGGTTAATGCAATGCCACGAATATGCCTCGTGTCCAGTTGGAATTGCACTTCAATAATAATTTCCATCTTGCCACCGGTTTTTACAACTGAAGTGATGGAAGGAAGATTTTCTTCGAATTGTATGTCTACTACACTTCCGCGTATAGCTACCACCCTGCCTTTTATTACATTTTTTGTAAGGGGCTTTTGCTCTTCTGCATGCGTATCAAATGAACTAGTATCCATAACTAATTCTTTGTTCAAAGTTAACCCGTTGATTCATCTTCTTTCAATTTTTCTTACCAGCCAGGGAGTTGTCGCATCCTTTTTTGGTCATTTTTATTGAAAGACTAACTATAAATTTTAATCTACAAAGTTAGTTTGGACGAAGTCAATTGTACCTGATATCGGAAGTAATGAAAGGTGATACATATCAGGAATATTTTTACGATTATAATATTTGTTTAACAAACAGTATGTGCAAAATGAATTGTAAAAATTTAAACATGGTCTCAATCAGGATCATAAAAATTTGTGATTACCATCATTGCGGGGAGGCTGACTGAAAAATAATTTTGATACACATAATATAAGAAATGAATGATAACATCACCTATGCAAAAAGTAGTAAGTCTGCCGTTTGGTTTATTACCGTGCTGTTGACTGTAATTTATTTTCCGTATTTAAAAAATTTAATAGTTGCAGTTCTCATTAAGTTATACGAATTGTTTATTCAACATGCAATGGATTGATCGTAATTGATGATGTGGTGTTATAATTTTTCTTTAGTTATCTAATTTGAATTATTCCGGATACTAATGAAATAATTCATGCATTAAATAATGAGGTCATTGGTTTGAGTAAATTATTATTTGGCTCTTAAATTTTGGTGAGCAAGAACCAGCCTGTAAATAAACCTGAAATGAAAAATGATGAAATACAAACAGTAGTTAAGCAGCACTTTAAAATAATTGATAAATTATTTCGAAAAATAATAATTGACTTCAATACAGAAGATATCCGGGAATTTAGGCTGGAAATTAAAAAGCTAAGATCCTTTCTTCGCCTGTTAAATTTTGAATCTGCATCAGGACATCCGCTGAGGATTACAAAAAAATTGAAAACATTCTATGGGTATACTGGCATCATACGTAACCTGCAACTCAACCTGAAAAATATCGATGGTTACTACGAAAACAAAACAGGCAGGATTCCCGGATCATATATTCGGAAAATAGAAAAGGAGATGCAATACTGGAAGGCAAATACAAAAACCTTCATGGACCTGGATAGCAACTTCTATAACGATGAGGAAATTATGCTGGCTGAATTGCCGGATAAGTTAACCAAAACTTCCGTTCAAAGATTCCTGCAATACGTTTTTCATGAATTAAATGTTTTAGTGAAACACTCAGACGATGATGAAGTATTGCACAGCATTAGAAAATTGATACAGGATATTGTATACAATTTGCCTTATATACATAATTATAAAATTACTGCCCCAAATGGCTTTGACGATGAGAAGAATGCGCTGTTGTGTATAGAATTGCTCGAAACTTTCAGGGATAGGTGTATTGAGCTCGTACTTCTAAAAACCTACTATGACGATGACTATTCCATTGAAGAAAAACGGATATTGGAACAAATAGAACATAAATGGCAGGAGGAAAAACAACAGGCCAAGACAGAAATTTACAGCAGCCTGAATTCTTTACAACTTATCCCGGAGAAAATTAATTCCGTTTCGTTTGGCGAAGCAGTCTATCACTAGGAAGTAACACAGAGGTTTCTTCAACAACTATTCGCGGCTATGCTCCGATTTTTCTAAGTACTTAAACACTAATACGCAAGTTCATTTCCCTGATTCCAATATGGAGTGTTTATTAAGAATTGAATCTTTTCTAAAGGATATTTGGTTTAGTATCCCGAAAATTGGGTTAACCATTATGAGGAGGATCAAATTATCCTATGACGGCTATCAGTGATACCGGCTAAAGGGAAAGGTAAATTTGAAAATATAAAACCAGTATTATGAATCAGCAACTCCTGAATGCGGTAAGCGAACTGGAGGAACGGGATTATAATTTTCCTTCTGTGTCGATCATCATGCCATTTGAGCCAAAGATGAAATCCAAAAGAGAACTAATATCGGCTTTACAAGCTGCGGTCGAAAGGGTAGAGAAAGAGATATTTGACAAGTTTTCTGCGGAAATGGCATTGCTGGTTTTACAGAAACTTAAGGCTATTATAAAAGACCTGGATTTCACCACATACAAAAAAAGTGTGGCTGTTTATGTCTCTCCCGTTTTCGAGAAAGTTTTATACCTCAATATGGACGTAAGGGAAAGAGTGCTGGTCAACGGATTTTTTCATATTCGTGATTTGGTGAAGAGTAAAAGACATTCGCATCAACACCTGTTGGCGCAAATAGGAGATAACGAATGCAGGATATATGTGAATGAATCCGGGAAAATGGAAAAGATTTTTTCTCATAAGCTTGAAAATATTTCAGGCTGCTCTGATTCGTTTGCCGCTGACCCGGAAATTCATTTTGACACTAAAATGGAGAATTGCCAAATAGAAAAATTCCTGCGTCGGATTGATAACACGCTTCACTTCATACTCGATTCCTTTCACCTGCCTCTTTTTGTGGTAGGGCCAGAAAAAAGACTGGAACAATTTATAAAAGTCACGAATCATTCCCCCTCCATTGTTGAATATGTGCCATGCGAACATGAACATTCAAGTGAAGAAGAAATCAGGAAATTAATGGTTCCTTATATAACGGACTGGAGAAAATTAAAAGAAAAATTCATATTAAGTCAGCTTCAAACCGCTGGTACGGAAAAGAAATTAGCATCCGGAATAACAAACGTTTACAAGATCGCAATGCATCGAAACGGGCGCCTTCTCCTGGTTGGGGAAAATTATGAATATCCAACAGCTTTTGCAGTTGGCGAAGAAACACGTTATAAAGACAGGCCGCAATATAACCGGTTTTCTTACATCAAGGATGCCGTTGACGATATTATCGAAAAGGTACTTGATGAAGGTGGTGATGTGGAATTTGTGAGCGAAAAAATAATGAGTGGTTATAATCATATAGCCCTGATACTTTAATTCTAAAAAATAATTTATTATGAAAAAGATAATTCTTACTACTGATTTTTCACCAGCAGCTTTAAATGCAGCCAATTATGCCGCTGACATGGCGGTGGCTATAAACGCAGATTTATTGTTACTAAACATTCCGGCTTTACCCGTTATGTATAGCGATATACCTCCTTTGACAGCCCCGGAAGAAATTATGAAGAATGCGGAAGAAACTTTGAATGAATTGAAAAAACAACTCGGGAGAAAAACAGCAAATAAAATTAAGATTGATACCAAAGTGCAAATGGGTACTTTTTTTATCGAGCTGAAATCCGTTTGCGATGCCACTCATCCTTTTGCAGTGGTGATGGGAAGCCAGGGTACAACCAATGCAGAGCGATTGTTCTTTGGAAGTCATACCGTGTATGTAATGAAGCATTTGATGTGGCCAATATTGGCTATACCAAGGGGTACTAAATTTTCAGATGTTAAAAGGATTGCACTTGCGTGCGACTTTAAAAAGGTAGTTGATACAACTCCTGTTGAGGAAATTGAAAAATTGGTCAAAAATTTTAACGCACGATTATATGTTATCAACACGGGTACAACAACGGTCCATCATCCGGAAATGGTTTTCCAATCCGGTTTACTGCAGGTAATGCTCGAAGACCTGCAACCAGAGTACCATTTCGTAACCAGTCATGATATCGACGAAGGCATTATGAACTTTTGCGAAGACAATAATATCAACATGCTTATCGTGTTGCATAAACAACATTCGCTACTGGATAAACTCACTCAAAAAAGCCATGCAAAACAATTGATATTGCATAGTCATGTGCCCGTAATGGCAATTCATGAATAAAATAAATTATTAGAAAATTATGAATACTTACATTAAAAGATTTAAAGACATTAGTATTGGAGATATTGCATTTGTGGGAGGTAAAAATTCTTCGCTTGGAGAAATGTTCTCAAAACTTTCTGCTAAAGGTATTTCAGTACCTGATGGTTTTGCTACTACTGCCTTTGCTTTCCAGGAATTCCTTACAAACAATTCACTGCACTCGCGTTTAAATGAATTGATGCAGCAACTCGATAAGAAAAGTTTTTCCAACCTGCATGAAATTGGAGCCCACGCAAGAGAATTATTGATGGCTGGTACGTTACCTCAAAATTTACAAAATGCAATCATAGCTGCTTACAAAAAATTAGGTAAGAATGAAAATTATATTGAGGTAGCAGTACGTAGTAGTGCAACCGCCGAAGATTTACCGGAAGCAAGTTTTGCAGGCCAGCATGAAAGCTACCTTAATATAAAAGGAGAAAAGGTTTTGCTGGAAGCAGTAAAAAAATGTTACGCATCACTTTATACTGACAGGGCTATTAAGTATCGTGAGGACAATGGATTTAGTCACGAAAAAGTCTCACTATCTGTTGGCATACAAAAAATGGTTCGTTCTGACAAAGCCTGTTCCGGTGTAGGTTTCACCCTGGAACCGGAATCAGGCTTTCGTGATATTGTCCATATCGCAGGCGTATGGGGATTGGGTGAAAACATTGTACAAGGCACTGTAACTCCTGATGAGTTTTTTATTTTTAAACCAACGTTGTTGCAAAATAAAAATGCTATCATTCAAAAGAAATTAGGTTCAAAAGCTAAAACAATGATTTATGGAGATGATGCTGCTAACCCCGTCATAAACATAGATACTTCAAAAGAAAAACAGGAGGAGTTTGTACTAAATGATAATGAATTGACAACTCTTGCTAAATGGGCATTGATCATAGAAAACCATTATCAAAAGCCGATGGATATTGAATGGGCCAAAGACGGAATTACCGACCAGTTGTTTATAATCCAGGCAAGGCCTGAAACAGTTCATTCTCAAAGAAACCCACTTATAGTTAAAGAATTTAGGATACTAAACAAAGGGAAAGCAATCACAGAAGGAGAAGCAATCGGCTCAAAAGTAGCTGTGGGTATTGCAAGGATTTTGCAGTCACCGGATGAGTCCGATAAATTACATCCGGGTGAAATAGTAGTTACTGATTTAACCAGTCCTGATTGGGATCCTATATTAAAAAATGCTGCTGCAATTATTACTAACAAAGGGGGCAGAACAAGCCATGCTTCGATTGTGGCAAGAGAGTTAGGAGTGCCTGCAATTGTTGGTTGCGGAGATGCCACTGAAAAAATTAATGATGGAGAAATAATAACTGTTTCCTGCTGTGAAGGCGAAACAGGATTTGTTTACAAAGGTATCCTTGACTTTAAAGAAACTGAACTGGATTTCTCCAACATAAAAAAACCGGAAGCTACAGAAGTGATGCTGATTGCCGGGGATCCGGACAAAGCATTTCAACTATCTTTTTATCCCAATGATGGAGTTGGATTAATGCGGATTGAGTTTATCATTACACATACCGTACAAATTCACCCGATGGCGTTGGTAAAGTTCAATGAATTGAAAGATGCGTCAGTAAAGGAAAAGATTGAAAAATTAACGCATCACTATCCGGATAAAGAAAAATACTTTGTTGATAAGCTCTCACAGGGAGTGGCTACCATTGCAGCGGCATTTTATCCTAAAGATGTTATTGTACGCATGAGCGATTTTAAAACCAATGAATATGCTAACCTTATCGGTGGCAAAGATTTTGAACCGGAGGAAGAGAACCCGATGTTAGGTTTCAGGGGAGCTTCAAGATATTACAACGAAAGATACAGAGAGGGCTTTAAACTGGAATGTGAAGCTATAAGGAAAGTGAGGGACGAAATGGGTTTAACCAATGTGAAAGTAATGATACCATTTTGCAGAACTGTTGAAGAAGGTAATAAAGTTATTGCCGTGATGAAAAGATATGGGCTTGAACAGGGTGTAAACAATCTTGAAATATATGTAATGGCAGAGATACCGAGCAACGTGATACTCGCTGAGAAATTTGCGAAAATATTTGATGGATTTTCAATAGGCTCCAACGATCTTACACAACTCACGTTAGGGATCGACAGGGATTCATCTATTGTAAATAATTTGTTTGATGAAGAAAATGAAGCTCCAAAAGAAATGATCGCCACCGTGATCAGAAAAGCCAAAGAAGCAGGAGTAAAAATTGGTTTATGCGGGCAAGCCCCGAGTGATATTCCTGACTTCGCAAAATTCTTAGTTGAACAGGGAATTGATAGTATTTCGTTTAACCAGGATGCATTGCTTAAAGGCATAAAAAATATCATGAGGGCAGAATCGTCTTTTAAAATGGCAGTTTAATCTGCTATAGCCAGGTTGGCTTTAAGACGAAAATTATTGTTTCAATAATGCCTTGACAGCTTGCTTCCAGGTTTCTTTTAAATAATATAATGTTCACGTTTTTTTTTGAATTTGTAATTGATGCTCTATGTCAAATATTGTAACGATAACCTTCAGTCCGTGTATTGATAAAAGCACGTCAGTCTCCTCAATAATTCCTGAGAAAAAATTGAGATGCACTTCGCCGAAACTTGAACCGGGAGGCGGAGGTATCAATGTTGCGAGGGCATTGAAAAAACTTGGAAAAGATGCTATTGCTGTTTTCCCGTCTGGCGGTTACACCGGGAAGTTTTTTAATCATTTGATGGAAATAGACAATATCCATTCTAAAATAATAGAAGTTAAAAATGAAACGAGAGAAAACATTATCGTGCTGGATCAATCCATCAATGCCCAGTATCGTTTTGGCATGCCTGGTACCGAATTGAGCGAACAGGAGTGGATTCAATGTTTGCAGACGGTAGAGGAAACAACTGATGCAGAATTTATAATTGCGAGCGGAAGCCTGCCTCCCGGTGTTCCTGTGGACATTTACGCCAGGCTTGCGGAAATTGCAAATGCAAAAAACGCCAAATTAATTGTGGATACTTCCGGTGAAGCATTAAAACAAGCGGCACAAAAAGGCGTCTATCTTTTAAAACCTAATCTTGGCGAATTAGCTTACCTGGCGGGCAAAGATGAATTGCAACCGGGGGATGTGGTAAAAGTTTCCAAAGAAATAATTGAAAAAGGAATATGCGAAGTAATAGTTATATCAATGGGTGTAGCGGGTGCAACCCTTATAACAAGAAATTCTGTTGATGTAATTACTGCGCCAAAAGCTGTCAGGAAAAGCACGGTAGGTGCAGGCGATAGTATGGTTGCAGGAATAGTTTACTTTCTTTCAAAAGGTAAAAGTCTGCTGGAAGCCGCTCAATTTGGGGTTGCCTGCGGCACCGCGGCAACAATGAATCCCGGCACTGAACTATGCAAAAAAGAAGATGCCTTTCGTCTTTATGATTCAATGCAGGTAAAGGAGTTTAACTTTACCCCAACCAATGCCTGAAAGTTATCCCAAAAATATTATTAATAATCATTGTATCAAGCTGAATAAATCTATCAAAAATGTAAATGAACATTTTGAGACCGAATCTATTCATAAACTAAGAGTAGAGTACAAAAAACTAAGGGCTTTTTTGAGAATGATTTCAGAAGAAAAAGCAGTTGATGAAAAAATAAAAATTCCGGGGAAATTAAAAAAGGGATACCATATTGCCGGATCAATTCGTGATCTCCAGCTACAGTGTCAACTCATTCTGATGCTGACAAAAGAAGAAATAAAACCTCCAAAGGCTTATTTAAAATTGCTTGAAAAAAATATAGAAAAATTAAAACCTGAATTCTCAGGTATTCCACTTACACAAGAACTTGAAAAAATCAGTGATAAAAGCAAAGGAGCAGCTATTCCAAAATTTAGCGAAACACTTCCCCATAATTTCATTGATGCCAATTGCACAGCAATTATTGAAATTATTAACACGAAGGATTTTATCGACATAACTATGCATGCCATCAGGAAATATCTGAAGGATATTTTTTATACCCTCCAGGAACTAAAGGCAACCGGCGAAGGAGCACAACTCAATGTACCCCGTGTCTCCAAAAAAGAGATGGAATATTTTGATGATTTTCTTGAAGAATTGGGAAATTTCCAGGATAAATGTACTTCAATAGCATTGCTGGATAATCAACGGTTAAATTTATTAAACACGTTCAACAGGCAACTATTGCTACGAATAAAAAAAGTTCTTGCAATTGATAAGGATGAGATTAAAAACGATCTTATAAAGAAGTTGGAAATTGAATTAATTCCTCACCTGCAACTGCTTTGCAATATGCCCTGGTAGCCACATGGCATTATACCATTTTTCCACCCCTTTACCACCGTGCAAATAAATAATTCCATTATTATAAATTTTATTCATATTTTGTAGCCATTGTAAAAATTAAGGTATTTCTAATTGTACTCTTAGTTTTTATAATTAGTTAGTTTTGGTACGGCCCCGGTTTCCACCGGGGCCTCTTTGTTTATATTGCCTGAGCACAAAATGGAATGAGATAATCCCTATGTTCAATTGCGTATAACGCTGATAAAAAAACCAACTGATGACAAAAATCATCAATTCTATTGACCAGCATACATAGAAAGAAGCCTCAAAAAAATACAAATTTGGTATGAATACGCTAAATGAAAAAATCAATTCATTATGCACAATTCAACAAATAAAATCGGTTTTTGGGCTGCGGTATTGTCTGTATTTTTTGGGTTGGCATATTCCGTACCACAGCTATTGTCTACTGCAAAAGTACTTCCGCATCCACAGGATTTATTCTGGCTTTTTCTACCGTCCCTTTTTTTAGCACCGGTATTTTTAATAACCATGATATGCCTGCATTATGCGGCAACTGCGAGTTTGCGGATATGGACAGCGATCGGTATGAGTTTCGCCGTTTTGTATTGTGCTGACGTAACGATGGTTTATTTCACCCAACTTACGGTTGTTATTCCTACGGAATTAAAAGGAGACTTACATGAAAAACAGGTATTGTTATTTGACAAACAGACATTCTTAACGGCAGTTGATTGTCTCGGCTATTTCTTTATGAGCATCTCAACTTTTTTTGCTGCATTTGCTTTCAAAAACAGTAAATGGCTTTGCAGGGGATTGTTGTGGAACGGTGCACTGATGCCTATTTTGGTACTAGCCTTTTTTTATCCTGTATTTTATTATATAGGCGCTGTGTGGATGATAACATTTCCAATGGCCATGATAAACGCCGCTACATTTTTCAAAAGGGATTCACGAAGCAAACTCAAAATAAGTTTAGAATATGAAACTAAATAAAGAATGGCACCTGGCTCATCCCATGCCAAAAAATCCAA
Organism: uncultured Chitinophagaceae bacterium; assembly: GCA_963819925.1. Taxonomy (GTDB): domain Bacteria; phylum Bacteroidota; class Bacteroidia; order Chitinophagales; family Chitinophagaceae; genus Ginsengibacter. The sequence continues at coordinate 596,596 of CAWFYG010000005.1, forward strand.
CGCAGCAGCAGAGAATTGAATGGCACATTGAACATGCAAAAAATTGTAGCTGTCGTAAAATTCCGGAAAAGCTAAAGGGAGAAATGAAAAAACTGAAAATAAAAATACCTGAGTCATGAAAGGGTTAGAAAATAGTACGTACCTCGTATTGTACGTTATTTCAAATGTAGTGGCATTACTGATGCTTTGGGCCGGATGGAAAAATCAACGCATCCTGCGACTGATGTTATTTATAGTATTCGCGTGGGCCAGTTTCACAAACTGGAATGAAGCGTTAGTAGCTCCCCAGTTTTATTTAGAATATGCCGGTCTCACCTTTTCTGGTTGGTATCGGGATTTTATTAATGGATGGTTTAGCACTCACATTACTTTAGCAGTTGGCACCATTGCTGCCTGCCAGGCATTAATTGCAATGTCCATGTTGCTGAAGGGATGGATATTTAAGACGGCGGCCATCGGTGCAATAATTTTTCTGCTTGCCATTGCCCCGCTTGGCGTTGGTGCGGCATTTCCATGCACGGTGATAATGGCCGTATCAATCTGGTTACTTCTGCGCAATAAGAAAATTAACTATTTATGGATTTCAACTGCCAGGAGAATTGCCGCGGTATGATCAGAAAAATTTTAATAAAAAATAAAATTATAAATATGACAACTACAACAAAAGAATCATTCAGAGTTAATGGAGAAGCATTGCTCAAAAAAATAAAAGATCTTATTGAGGAAGGAAACATAAGAAAAATTACCATCCACGACAAGGACGGAAAAGAGTTAATGAGTTTCCCTTTAACGATTGGTATAGTAGGCGCTTTAATTGCACCGGTGCTTGCAGCTATCGGAGCTCTTGCAGCGTTAATTGGCGAATGTTCCATCACCGTTGAAAGAGAAGAATAACTTTGAGGATGAGGTGATAAAACATGATGAATAAATCGGGAATTTATAAAACAGTTTATGATAGGATTCATATTACTTTTTATATACTCTTTTTTGCGGGTGGGTTATTTATGCACTTCCGGCCGGTAGCGATCATTAATAAAAATTAAGGCAATAAAGAAATTAATAGTAACCCAATGAATGTTTTTCAAAAGGAAGCGCCTGAAGTTGCCAAAGCTTTTGACGGACTTATACAATCGCCTGGTGCTTCAAAAGGGCTAGACGAAAAAATAAAGCAACCAATATATATCCCTGAAAGCCTCCGAGGGAGATGAAACGGCTATTAGTTTTTCAGGTGCCTATGGCAAAAAAACCGGGAGCTACCAAAGAGGAAGTAGTGGATGCTATCTTAATGACGATTACGGTTTCGGGACTTAAAGGAATCGTAACCTGTTTGCCTGGCGCAGTAAAGCAATTTGAATAAATGATAAGTAAAAAAAATAAGTATGAAACAATTTGTGAAATTATTATCAGGAGGCGATTTGCGTTCTAACGGTAGAAGTAATGATGCTGTTTTGAAAGTTCGGAACGAGGATGACTTTGACGAACTTTTTAAATGTCTTTCCTATGAAAACCGAATTGTAAGGATGAGGGCCGGTGATGCCATAGAAAAAATTACGCTTCAGTATCCATCTTATCTTCTGAAGCATAAAACAGCGCTTATGGATTTATGCTGCACGGTAAAAGACAAAGAATTGAAATGGCACCTTGCGCTTCTTATTTCAAGATTAGAGTTAACTGATAAGGAAAAGGAAATTGCATGGCAGACATTAACAAGATGGGCTCTGGATAAAACAGAAAGTAAAATAGTCAGAGTCAATTCAATCCAGGCGCTTTTTGAAATAGCTGAACGAGATAATTTCTTTGCTAACGATTTTGAATTAGTAACAGGTCAAATAAAAAAGGAAAATATTGACTCTTTAAACGCAAGGATAAAAAAACTTGCTGCTGCCAGGCCTTAAGAAGTTGAACATTATTTTGTATCGCCGATAAAAACAGATTATAAAACAAATGAATACCAACAGGAATATTTTGATATTATCATTGCCACTTGCAGCCTTGATAATTTTTACAAGTGTCTGCGGGTTGTTAGTTAAAGGTTTTTACGCAAATGAAACGCTCAACTGGCAATTGCAATCCATGATACAGGATTTTATTAATTTGGTTATTGTTACCCCTCTGCTTATAATAACGGCAATATTTGTATTTCGTGGAAATAAAATTGCCCTACAGCTTTGGAGCGGCGTAAATTTTTATATCGTTTATACTTTTGTCATCTACTGTTTTGATCTGCATTTCAATTATTTATTTGTTGCGTATTGTTTCATACTCGGATTATCCTTTTATTCGCTTCTATATTTCCTGCTCTCTTGTAGACGACTACAACAGATAGATATATTTTTTGAAAAAAGAATTGAAAAAACTATTGCTGTTTATTTCCTGGTTATTTCGTCAATATTCTATTGTATCTGGCTTTGGGAAAATATTGTTTCGATATTAAATCATACAATACCACCGACTCTCGTGGAAACCGGTCTTCCGACAAATCCTGTACAAGTCCTGGATTTATCCGTGGTGCTTCCGGGTATCTTTATAGTATCTGTTCTCATCCTGAAGAAGAAATCTGCCGGGTTATTTTTTGTTCCGGCCATACTTACTTTTTTTATCCTGATGGATATCACCATCACTTTCCTCAGCCTGGCGATACATCAGGATGCGGAAACCTTTCTTCTTGCATCTGTTATGATCATACTTGCTTTATTCAGCCTCGTATTGCTGGTGAGGTATCTTAAAAGCCGGCAAATACAGGCATAATTTTAAAAATAATGAACCTCAGCATTAATGCTGATTTCCGTCATCATATATTCCAGGCTTACATGTGAACTTTAAAAATGGTTTGGATAATTATTCTGACGCTGCTGTTGCTAATAATAATTTGGTTGTTATTATCGCCCATAGAATTATTCATTGATACAAGGATTTCAGAACTGTACGTACGATGGATAGGCATTGGGAGAGCAATGATAGTTTACGAAAAAGAGGATTGGTGGCTCAAAGTGCAGTTCCCTTTATTTAAGAAAAAATGGTCGCTGATAGAAATGGTAGCTAGAAGCGGGAAGAAGGGAAAAAAAACTAAACCGACCAGAAAGAAAACCATAAAAAAGAAAAATTGGTTACCCAAAATTTTGAATATGCTTAAAACTTTTCGCATAACAAAATGGCAAATAGCAATTGACAGTGGCAATAATGTAATAAATGCGTGGATGTATCCTTTAAATTTTTTTCCTTATACCTACCAACACTTATTTGTGAATTTCAACGAGAAAAATTACCTGGCACTTACAATAAGGAATGTGCCATTACGAATGCTATATGCATGGATAAAATAAAATAATTAATTAACTATAAAATTAAATTTTATGACAATCAATCTTGAAGAATCAGTAAAACAGTTTACCGATTTTCTTAAAACAGAAGCAAAAACAGAAACAGTTATCGGTCAATCTTTTCAATTAGGTGAATTTACCTGTGTGCCTGTGATAAAATTTGGTATAGGATTAGGTTATGGAGGAGGTGAAGGACATGGAGATATGCCAAATAAGGGTAAAGGCGAAGGCGGTGGAAGTGGTGCTGGCGGCGGAATGGGTGTAGCACCTCTTGGTTTTTTGGTTACCCGTGGAGATCAGATTTCTTTTATCTCTACCAATAGTAATAAGGGATTGGGTGCTGCTTTCGAAAAAGTTCCAGACCTGATTGAAAAGTTTATGGAAAAGAAAAGACAAAAGAAAGAAGAACCAGTAGCTTAAAGCATGTTTTGCTTTTTTTGACGTGATTTTGTTGTAAGTGTTTTCAACAACGAGGGGAGATTTTTTTTCCAATATTATCCCGGTATTACCATGATTTTATTTGGTATTTGAAACAATCTAAAGCCTTAACGGTAATTTTGTAATAAAAATAAATTATGGGAGCAAAAGAATTTTTTACAATCAATGGGGAACACCTACTTCAAAAAATAAAAGAACTCATTGAAGAAGGAAATGTGAGGAGAATAACTATCACAGAAAAATCAGGAAAAGAATTAATGAGCTTTCCTTTAACTGTTGGTGTAGTGGGCGCCGTGCTTGCACCAGTTCTTGCCGCAATTGGCGCATTAGCCGCAATAATTGGAGAGTGTACTATTGCTGTTGAACGAGAGGATGAAAAGGTGAACAAATAAAGATGCAGGCTTTCAGATCCATGCATCTTGATGAAAGGCGATACCCGTCAGCGTGAAAATATTTTTTTTTCACTTCGATAAGTTTAAATAAACGGTTTTGAATCAGGCAATATATAAGACAGGATTTTGGTCAGCACTTATTGCGTTTGCTTTCACTTTTGCTTATGTCATCGTTCAGTTATTGCAGGTGGGAGGCGTTACCGGTTATCCACTGGATGAAATTTTAATTTTCGGAACTTCTCTCGGAATTGTTGTCCCTTTTGTTCTTGCCATACTTGCGCTTCATTATACAGCGCCGGAAGAGAAAAAATTTTGGAGTCATGGGGCGCTCATTTTCTCCATCATATATGCCATGTTTGTAACGGCAAATTATGTTGTTCAACTGGCAACCGTTATTCCAATGAACCTAAGAGGTACCTCCGGTGAAATTTCGATCCTTGAACAAACACCGCATTCACTCTTTTGGGACTTTGATGCCTTAGGATATATTTTTATGGGCCTGGCAACTTTAATAGCTGTTCCTGTATTTGATAAACATGGCTTTCAAAAATGGGTTAGGATATCTTTCTTAGCTAACGCTCTTGTTACTCCTTTGATTTCAATTGTATATTTTTATCCCACCTTCTCCGGGAGGCTTCTTGTTTTTGGTTATCCCTGGGGCATTACTGCTCCTATGTCAATGTTACTTCTTGCCATCATGTTCAAAAAGAATTTCGGGACAACAAAGCATCTTAAATAATCTTGCCATTTTCCTCTTTCCAAAATGCATAGTAAATTTTTTTTGCAGGTAAGGAATAATGTTATGAATGCCTGTCATTTGAAAATTGGTTTCCATTTTTTTTATTTTCATTAATATTATAATATTGGGGTAGTTTATTCTTTTGTATTTATAGTAATTTCATGTATGCAATCTTCAGCTCAAAACCTTGCAGTATTTACCCATGCAACTATGGGTATTGTTGTGGTTAATACCAGGGGGAGAATACAATCTATAAATCCTTATGCTTTAAAGCTCTTTATGTATGATATGGAAGATGTAATCGGGAAATCCATTGAAATACTTATACCAGGCAGGTTTCATCATAAGCACGAGCATCATCGTAATACCTATGTACATAATCCGAAGAGCCGGCCAATGGGATTAGGGATGGATCTTTTTGCCTTAAAAAAAGATGGAACGGAATTCCCCGTTGAAGTAAGCCTCGGCATTTATAAAAATAACAGTGATGAAAACGTTATAGCTTTTATCAGCGATATAACTATACGAAAAAAAGCGGAGGAAGAAATCAGGAAACTGAACGATGAACTTGAGACTACAGTAGAACAGCGTACGAAGCAGCTTACCAATGCACTTCATCAACTGGAACGGTCAAAAGAAGAACTTTCGCAGTTGCTGGAAAAGGAGAAGGAACTAAATGAATTGAAATCAAATTTTGTTTCAATGGCTTCTCATGAATTTCGTACGCCGTTGAGCACTGTACTTTCATCAGCATATTTAATTGAAAAATATGCTTCTTCTGATGACCAGCCGAAAAGAGAAAAACATCTGCAAAGAATTATTTCTTCGGTCAATATGCTTACCGATATCTTAAACGATTTTTTGAGTGTTGGTAAAATTGAAGAAGGTAAAATACAGGTAAGGCTTGCGGAATTTAATATTAAATCTACGATTTCAACAATCATGGAAGAGATTAAAAACAATTTGAAAAAAAAGCAGGAGATTTCTTATCAGCACGAAGGAAGCCCCGGAGTTGTGATGGACTCTTCATTATTAAAGCACATAGTAATGAATTTAATTTCGAATGCGAGTAAATTTTCGCCGGAAAACAGTCGTATTGAAATGAGGACTACTAATGAGGGTAAAAGGATAACCCTTTCGGTAAAGGATAACGGTATAGGAATTTCAGACACAGATCAGAAACATTTAATGGAACGTTTTTTCCGTGGCTCCAACGCCAGCAATGTGCAGGGCACGGGGCTTGGTTTGCACATTGTTTCAAAATATGCTGAACTTCTTAACGGGCAGGTTACCTATAAAAGTGAACTTGGAAAAGGTACCGAGTTTGTGATTACCTTTAAATCTTAAACAAAAAATATGAAGAAAATTCTTCTTATAGAAGACAATGACGATATACGGGAAAATACGGCTGAAATACTTGAGCTTTCCAACTACAAAGTAATAACGGCAGAAAATGGCAAAATAGGAGTTGAAAGAGCGATTGAGTTTGCACCGGATCTTATTATATGCGACATAATGATGCCGGGTCTGGATGGATATGGTGTATTGCATGCGGTCCATAAAAATGAGGCGATAAAAAATACTCCGTTTATTTTTTTAACTGCAAAATCTGAACGTTCTGATTTCCGAAAAGGAATGGAACTTGGTGCTGATGATTATATTACCAAACCTTTTGAAGGAATTGAATTATTGAATGCCGTAGAGAGCCGATTAAAAAAAATTGATTTGCTGAAGAAAGAATTGGCACCGGGTTTGGAAGGATTGCAAAATTTAATAGAAGCTTCTGGTGGAAAAAATCCCCTTAAAGATTTTACCGAAGGTCGCAACATTAATACCTACAGAAAAAAGCAGGTAATCTATTCACAGGGAAATCATCCCGGCAGGCTTTATTATATAGTGAAGGGGAAAGTAAAAACTTTTAAAACCAATGAATATGGAAAGGAACTGATAACGGAACTTTATAGCGAGGGAGATTTCGTGGGATACATTGCACTCCTGGAAGGGACTGTTCATAAAGACAATGCAGAAGCACTGGAAGAAACTGAATTGGCTGTAATCCCAAGGGAAGATTTTGAGGAGCTGTTGAATAAAAATGCAGAAGTAGCAAAAAAGTTTATTAAGTTATTAGCCAAAAATGTTACCGACAAAGAGGAGCATTTACTTGGACTGGCGTACAACTCGCTGCGCAAAAAAGTGGCAGAAACTTTAATAATGCTTCAGAAGAAATATAAGAACGAAAATGATGAAAAGTTTACGATAGATATAAGCCGGGAAAACCTTGCCAGTATTGCCGGCACTGCTACTGAATCTGTAATCAGAACCTTGAGCGATTTTCGTAATGAAAAATTGATTGAAATTAATAGCGGAAATATAAAGATCGTTAATTTCAAAAAGCTGGAGAACCTCGTTAATTGAATTAACCAATTTGCTCATTCAATGGTGTTTTACATATTTTCTGAAATGTACACGTTGAAGTTAAATTGAAGTTGACAAAATTCCCTTTCTGATATAATCATATTGCTGCGTAGATGATCAAGCTTTTTGTCGATCTTATTATTGGGTATGCCATCACCTGACCTTTCATTCAATAATAGTTTATCCAGTTCGGCAATTTCATTTCTAAGTAAAATAATTACTTCATCATGCTTAATAAACCTGGTTTGAAAATTTTCCAGTTCGTCCAGCAAATTTCTGTCAAATCCATTTTTAAGAATATCTGAAAGCCTGTTTTTCAGGCAAACGTTCTCATCCCGGAAAAAATTCAAAAATCTTTTCCACGTATTCACCTCAATCTGCAGTTGATTAATTTTTGCCTGTTCCATAAGCTGATGAATACTTAATACTTTATCATTTAAACTTTTTTTCACTATCAATGAACCCTGTACTATTTAAAAAACTTCTCATGCAATTTTTTGATTTTCACTTTTTCGAAAATATTTTAATTAACATATAATGTTTTATGAACAATATAAAAAACTGCCCTGCCACTAATGGTAGCAGAGCAGAAGTTCGCTGAATTTATTTCACAGCAATCTTTTTAGAAGCAGGTTTTTTCGCTTCTTCTTTGCGGGGTAATGAAATTCTTAGCACCCCATCTTCATACTTAGCGTTAATGTTTTCCTGTTTTATTTCTTCGGGTAATGAAAAACTGCGGCTAAAAGAAGAATAGCTATACTCTTTACGGGTAAACTTTTTGTTTTTATCTTCTTTATTTTCTTCTTTTTCGCTACTGATGGTAAGCATGTTACCGTCAACATCAATTTTAAAATCTTCCTTTTTCATCCCTGGGGCAGCCAGTGTCAACAGGTATTCGTTTGGCTGTTCAACAATGTTTACTGCAGGTATATTTAGTGTCGGAACATTCCATCCATTATCAAATAGATTACTCCATGGCCTGAAGAAATCGTCAAATATGGAAGGCATTGTTTCGTTTAACCTGGTTAATGCTTTTGTTTCCATAATATTATTTTTAAAGATTATCAATAGAAATTCCCACAATAAAAATATTAATAAGGGCAGAAAGAGGTTAGGACGATGATCAGTCAAAAAAATGATATTGGTCAGTAAAATGTCATGCGGGGGGAAATTCCTCAAATTAACGGGTGCCTGGAGGCTTTTCTTTGTAATTCACTTCTTAATAACTTCTCTTTTAGCAGCTTGAATAATTCAATCCAAAGAGTGCTCACCAGGGCGATAATTGCAAAAACAAGTACATAATGAAATGGCACTTGAGCCAGTTGAAACAGGTTCCTGAAAAGAGACAGATATAGCAACGAGATAATAAAAATAAGCGTCAGGCCGATCATGAGCGGAATGAGATAATTTTTATACCGGATGGTTCTGAAAATCGTGTAGTGGAAAGAACGATTGCTAAGTGTAAGAAAAATATTACAAAATAGCAGTGTAATGAATATGGAAGAGCGGATCATGCTTTCACTTTGGTGGTGCTGCATAAAATAATACCCGATCCCAAGGCAGCCTGCAGTTATCATCAATCCCTGGGCGAGGCTTGTCTGCAGTTGCTTCCCTGATAAAAAAGTCGACGACAATTGCCGCGGTGGGCGCAGCATAATCCCGGGCTCCATCGGTTCATTTTCGTAAATAATGGAGCAGGTGGGTCCCATTATTAGTTCTAAAAAAATTACGTGAACAGGAGTGAAAATCCCGTTGAATTTCCATGAAAAAAGTAACGGTAATGTAACAATTAGAATGATAGGGATGTGGATAGAAACAATATACTGAACAGCCTTTTTGAGGTTATCATAAATTTTTCTTCCGAGTGCAACCGCCTCTGTCAAATGGGAGAGATCATCGTCGGTAATAATCAGGGATGCACTATTTTTCGCGACCTCGCTTCCGCGTTTTCCCATTGCTATCCCAATATGAGCCGCTTTTAATGCGGGAGCATCATTTACTCCGTCGCCCGTCATCGCTACCACTTCTCCGTTTTCAATAAGGGCATTAATAACCTTGAGCTTTGCTTCGGGAAACATTCTTGCAAAAACGCCCGTTTTTTCCACCTCTTCTTTTAATTGTTGCGGGGTAAGATGCATCACTTCTTGGCCTGTTATTAAATTGCCGGTATTGGCCAGGTGAGCCTGTCGTGCAATTGCCATTGATGTTTCGGGATAATCACCAGTGAGCATTTTTACTGCTATGCCTGCATCATTAAATGTCTTAACTGTTTCTGCTATTTTTGGTTTAGGTGGATCAAGAAACACAATTAACCCCAAAAATGTAAAATCAAATTCTTCCTGCGATACCGGCCATGTTTTTTCATTCCAATGCCCTTGTCCCACTCCCAAAACTCTATATCCCTCTGTCGCATAGTACTGCAATTGTTGCTGGATTTCTTTTATCGTTTCAACATCCAAACCATTTTTTTTCAAAAATGCCTCCGGAGCTCCTTTTGCTGCAATTATAAATTCATTTAAATCATTTTTAAATATATGTGTCATTATCGGCGGTTTGCCGCCAATAGGATATTCATGCACCTGTTCATACTTAAGGCGTTTATCCGAACCGTTAGTTTGGCTATATAAAGCATGAATTGCTTTTTCCATAGGATCAAAAGGGTCCTTTTCGCTTGCCCACATGGCATATTCAATCAGCTTACCCGGTAAATCTTTTTTATTTTTTATGCTGATTGATTTTTTATTTATGGCATCATATAAGTATTCGATGCTCATTTTATTTTCTGTGAGTGTACCGGTTTTATCAACACAAATTACCGTTGCAGATCCCAGCGTTTCCACGTACTTCGGTTGTTTTACAATGATATTATTTCGCAGCAGCCTGAAAGCGCCCAATGCCTGGAAAGTAGTAAATGCTACCGGAATTTCTTCAGGTAATATACTCATCGCAAGCGTTAAGCCCTGTAAAAAAGATTGAATAATATTTCCTGATTGCAAATAATGATACACAACTACAATTACAAATGCTATGCCGCCGATCCATACCATTATGCGAACAAAAGAATTGATTTGTTGCTGAAGAGGTGTTTTTAGGACAGTAATCTCTTTAAGTGATATACCAATTTTGCCGAACATGGTTTTATCTCCAACTGCAATAACTTTTATTATTGCGCTGCCGCTAATTGTCTGTGTGCCCTTATAGACTTTGTCCCTATTATCCGCTGTTTTATTTACAGGAAATGATTCACCAGTAAGAATGGATTCATTAACAGAAAAGTCATGGGCTGAAATAATAACACCGTCTGCCGAAATAATTTCTCCTTCCTCTATTACAACTATATCATCTACAACTATTTCTTCTGTGGGTATCTTAATTTGCATTCCATCACGTATAACATTTGACTTGGGTGCTGAGAGTTTTTTCAAAGCGTTTATGGCACCCTGGCTTTTGTATTCCTGGTATAAGGAAATACCCGAAACAATAAAAATTGAAACAAGCATTATGAAGCCATCCGAATATCTTTCAACAAAAAAATATATTAAACAGGCAGCCAACAACAGGATAAACATGGGTTGAAATACTATTTCTTTCAACACATGCACGAATAAACGCTTTTCTCCTGCCTGTGCTTTATTATTCCCATTAATTTCTCTCGATCCTGATACCTCTGCGTTTGTTAATCCCTTTATGTCTGTAGGCAATGCATTCATCGTAACTGTTTTAATTATTTTAAAAGATGGTATACATCTTTGTAGTATTTCACTTGTTCTGCAATGTTTGTTTCTACACTTTGGTATATTACAAAAACGGGTACCGGATTTGTAATATTTAATGGCACTGGTACCTGGTCCTTTAAACAGGATGCAAGAAGCGAACTATCAATCTTATCAGGCAAAAGATAATTGGCAAGTTCAATGGGCTGTTCTATTCGAACGCAGCCATGACTATAGTACCGGAGCCCGGACATGAAAGCAACTTTGTTGTTCGTGTCGTGCAAATACACGCTGAACGGTGAGGTAAGATTAAATTTCATGATGCCCAGAGAATTATCGCAACCAGTGGATTGACGAATGTGAAAAGGGAAATAATTCCTGTTATAATTTTTCCAGTTTAGTTTGTGATGGTCAACAATATTTCCTTTCAAATCCAATACCTGCATATTCAGAGCGTCTACGTCGCCGGGAGTCCTCTTAAATTCGGGCAACAATTCATTCAGTGCTATGCTTGACGGTACATTCCAATATGGATATAGTATCACCTGGTTGCAATGGGCCGCTATCCGCGGCGTTTTAGTTGAGGGTTTACCAACAACTACTTTCATTCTTAACCTAACGGTGTCTACCTCGTAATATCGCAACGTGGCAGAGGCAATATTCACCACTATCCATTTATCAAATTTGAAATGGTGCATCCAGCGATAAAATTGCAGGGAGCTTATAAGTTGTCTTTTCTGGAAAGATGTTAGCGAATCTGATTTTAATTCTAATTCTTTTTTTATCGAGATATACTCAGGGTCTGTCGGCTCTAATGATTCAATGAAAAGAAACAAATCCGCTGGCGTTTTTACACCAGACAAACTAGTTAATAAAAGCCGGTTATCCTGCTCTTCATTCTTTGGAGAAATTTCATCATACAGCATCCAACGGTCGATATTATTTCCCTGGTACAAGTCTTTACAAAAGGCAATTGCTGCATCGGTAAAAATGCGGTCTGTTTTCATAGCGTCTACGCTATCCTGTAATATGAAATTGCTATTGATATATTTGTTTATATCTGTTATATGATATTTTTCTTTATTCAATCCTGAATTTGCAGAACTGTCAATTTTTAATTGTAGTAATTGTCTCAGAGACCGGGCGTATTCGTCCCCGGAAAACCAAAACAATTTGTTTCCCGATAACTCATAAAAAGTGTTTACAAGCTTTGGATAAATCAGTTTTATTCCAATGTCGGTTTTAGTAACCGGACGAGCTTCACGTGCTCTTGAACCATGAGGAATAGAAAAGAATAGAACAACAAACAGGGGCAGTATTATATTCTTAATAGAAATGTTGATTTTATGCGGGAAAATATAAAACATCTTCTGTTTGACTTAATAATATTTATAGGGCGAAGGTCAAAAATAATTTAGTTAACATCCACGCTGTATGATATGAATCAGAAATGTTTCTAATTAATGTCATCCAAAAAAATAAGCTACTGTAATACTTTTAGGTTTGGGATGAATGGATTCGAACGTGCCTGACAAAAGTGAAAATAAGGAACTGGTCCGTCATGCTAAAATTCTGTTGTCAATTAAAAAGATTGAATTTGAATTAACTCTTTAAAACATTAATAATTTATTCTCATGAGTGATGCCATATTATCCTTGCTTGCCAAATATGACGTAGCTACACCCCGCTATACGAGTTATCCCACTGTGCCTTATTGGGATTTTTCTACCCTTGATGATAACAAATGGAAAAAATCTGTTATTGATAGTTTCAGGTCGGAAAATGGCGAATTGTGTATTTATATTCATTTACCTTTTTGCGAAAGCCTTTGCACTTTTTGCGCCTGTAATAAAAGAATCACCAAAAATCATAACGTTGAGAATTCCTATATTGATGCTGTTTTGAAAGAATGGCAAATGTATCGCGATATATTGCCTGGTGTTCCTGTGATAAAAGAAATTCATTTAGGTGGAGGAACACCAACTTTTTTCAGCCCTGATAACCTCGTGTATCTTATTACAAATATTGTCAAAGATTCTGTTATAAAAGATGATCATGAATTCAGTATTGAAATACATCCCAATTTTACGACTGAAGAACATCTCAGAAAATTAGCAGCAATCGGGTTTAACAGGATGAGTATCGGTGTACAGGATTTTGATCCTTACATACAATTTGCCATCAACAGAATTCAATCATACGATCAAACGAAACAGATTTTTGATTGGGGGAGAAAGTATAATTTCAAAAGCATTAATATTGATTTGATTTATGGCCTCCCGCATCAAACTATAAAAAGTGTTGAGCATACAATTGCGCTTATAAAAACGCTAATGCCCGATCGTATCGCATTCTATTCCTATGCGCATGTGCCCTGGAAGAGTAAGGCTCAGCGCAGGTATACAGAAAATGATTTACCAACCGCTTCTTTAAAATGGGAAATCTATAATCGCGGAAGAAGGCTGCTGGAACAGGCGGGTTTTGAAAGTATAGGCATGGACCATTTCGCTTTGCCAGGCGATCAATTATTTATCGCTGCAGGAAAGGGCAAACTTCACCGGAATTTTATGGGATATACCACAACGCAGTCTAAGCTGATTATAGGCCTCGGCGCTTCCTCAATCAGCGCCGCAAAGGATGCTTTTGCGCAAAATGAAAAGGTCGTTGAGGAGTATGAAACTAAAATTAATTCCGGAAATTTTCCTTTAGTAAATGGCCACTTGTTAGATGATGAAGATCTTGTAATTCAAAATTATATTCATGAGCTAATGTGTTTGAATAAAACAATACTACAGGAAGAAATCCATGATATTGATTTTTTAACAAGCATGTTTTCAAAGCTTTCATCCCTCGAAGTGGATGGTTTGGTAGAGATAGACGGGAATATAATAACCGTTACGGCAAAAGGAAGATTATTTATAAGAAATATTTGCGCCGCTGTAGATGCTTATCTCTTCAAAAAAGAAATGGTGGGGCAAATGTTCAGCAAGGCGATTTAGCCAGTAACATTCTAATCATTATTGATTTTTAAATTTGCCGGGTATTTAAGTACAGCAAGGTGCTGTACTAAATTTTCGCTTTTTTATTTACGCTGCTCTTCCCATTTTCTTTATTTTCAGAATCTGGAACGCCAGGTAAAAAATAGTTCCCCAGATTCCTACAACAATAGAAAATACTGTAATGAGTAACCAAACCGGCGTTTCAGCACGTGTTGACCACAGTGTTCTTTGAGCGAAGAAATCTTTTGGTGGTTGAATAGCAGATCCCCAGTTTACGGTCTTTTCAGCGAACAAAGTACCATAGGTATCATTATCATCCACCTTTGCGACTAAAGTAATATTTCCTTTTTCATCGCCGGGTATGGAATCTCTTTTAAATTCTGCGCTTGAAACACCGGTAGAATCAGAGGTATACGTTGCTTCATCACCCACGGATAAATTACCAAGCATACGTTTTATAGAAAGATTCATATCAATATCTTTAACCGGCACCCAGGCATTTCCATTTTTTTCTTTTAATTCGCCAATAACTGTTCTTGCTCCATCAACAGTGGTGGTATCAACGGTGAGAATTGCTTTTTTTATTGTGATGTCTGCGCTTAATGGTTCCTGCCCCGCAGTTGAATCAGATTGTGCAAGAAATTTAAATTCATCGAGTGAATCCCACGTATTTCTGAAAGAGGGTGGTAAACCAATTCTGCCTTTTCCTATAGTATCGGTGGTCACTTTGCCAAGAAAATTTTTTTGTTCAGCTTCGTCGAAGTAAATATTCAGCCATATGTTTTTTACAGGCTCAAATTTTCGCCCCACTTTCTTTTTTGTAGTTACTTCCAGATAAGGCACATTGTTAGCAGGCAGGAAATAACTGATGCTTAACAATGTTGGAGATACCACTGCAGAATCCTGTGCATTTATGGTTGCAATGGATGTTCCCAACAGGAACATGAGGACTATATAATTTATGATACCCGTACATTTTTATATTCTTCAAGCTGTTTCATTATGTTTGGTTATTTCGTGTTTATCTTCAAGTGTTTTATAAATAGATATTATGGGAAACACTCTTACAAAAAAAGTAATGATTAGTAAAACGCCTGCCATAGAGCCCATGGTAATGGCCCATTCTTCCCAACTGGGAAAGTAATGACTGAATCTTGCGGGAGCATCATATTTTGGTAAAAACGGGTGCAGTAATGTCGGCGTTACAATAAGATATCTTTTAAACCATGCACCTATAACAATCATGACTCCTACTATAAACATTGGCAATGGCTTTCTCCCTTTTTTAAAAATCAGAACCAATACCGGGATAATCATTCCCACCATAATAGCAAACCAGAACATAACTGAATAGTCCCCGGTAAAAAGACCATTTAAATAATCCTTTTCTTCTTTTTTCATTTTAAAGGCGGGTACCAAAAATTCATTTACATTAAAATATAAATATAATAGTGCAAGCATTACCGTTATCTTCCCCATTTTGTCAAAATGCATCGGTGATATAAGGATCCAGTTTGTATACGCGGCGAAAAACATACATCGCCACTCCCACTGCACCGGCACCAACGAGAAAGGCGCCTGAAACAAAGTAAGCGCCGAAATTACTGCTATCCCATCCGGGCCGGTATGTGGTTGCAAAAAGCCATGAAGTAACCGTGTGTATACAAAACGCGACCGGAACAATTGTAATACAAAGTATCGTAATAGACTCTGTCCCTGTATTTTTTCCTGGGCTGCAGTGCCATTCCAGAATGATGCGAGCCATTTGTACAGTTTTGAAAAAGGCTTGCCTAACTTATCTCTCAGAGAAATCATCAACCTTATATCGGGGATCAATGTAATGTATAACAGAAATAAGCTTAGAAAGAAATAAGTAGTAATTACGATAACATCCCACAATATGGGTGACTGGATGCGGCCATGGGTAAACAAAAAGTATAATTCTGTCCGGCCGGCCCATATCTACAATAATAATGAGTGCTGCAAAAGTAATATTTGATACTGCGATAATTTCGGCTATGCGTGTTAGTGGTGTTCGCCATGGCACACCGGAGAGACGGAAAATTGCCGTAATAAGTGACCCTACAAGGCTTACTGCGACAAAAAAAACAAAATTGGAAATATAAATTCCCCAGGAAACATAATCGCCCATATTGGTAACAATCAAACCTTCTCTTAATTGTTTGATATAAGCGAATGCACCAATACAACATATCACAATTAATCCGGCAGTCCATATCATTCCCCTGCGGCCAAATTTTTGCGGCAGTAAATCATTGGTGATTTTTTCAGGAGATAAATTTTGCAGATTTTCCATTGTTAGTTTAAGATTTTTTTGCAGAAGATTCTTCTTTTTCAAGTCCTTCTTCAAATTTGAAATTTCTGTTTACTGGTGGCAGATAATAGACACTTGGTTTTGTTCCTAAATCCTCCATCAGGCGATAGCCTGCTTTGTCCCTGATGAGGTCGCTGAAACGAAATGTTTCTGCACCGTTAGTAACGGAATCTTCAATCATGTCTCCGAAGAAATAAACGCCGTTAGGGCAGGCGGAAACACAATGCGGTAACATTCCCATACGGGTCATGTCGGGACAGAAATCGCATTTACCAACTGTTCCTTTTTTCTGTGGTATAGCTGGTTTCAGGATTATAAGGCTGATCGGCAATATCCACCGGAAGATCAGGATCTCCCCAGTTAAATACACGGGTTGAATAAGGACATGCTGCCATACAAAAACGACAGCCAATGCACCGGTCACTATCGATCAGTACAATTCCATCCTGGCGTTTGAAGGTAGCATCCACGGGACACACCTTTACGCAAGGTGGTTCATCGCAATGCATACAGGTGGTAGGTTGCCAGTAAGGAGCTTCTTTTTTTGCGTCCTGCATTGGATAAACCTTTATCCAGTTTTGTGCATCCTGCACATGATGTGCATGGTTGCATGACGTCTGGCAGGCTTTCACATTTTTGCAACGTGAAAGGTCTATAACCATCACAAACTTCTTCCCGGGTATACCCTTTCTCGCTTCTTCATTACTAACGGAAGGCATGTGAGGAACCGGTTTTAAAAATGCTTTATCTACTTCAATAACATTGCCATCTACTGAAAGTAATTTCACTTTCTCGCCCGAGGCAACGATATCATCTTCCGAATGTAAATGTGGTGTTTTGGAATTACAGGCAACAGCGATGGTAGTTAATATGCCGGCTGCCAAAAATTCCCTGCGTGATTTATCTTGGTTCATTTTAATGAGTTTGGTTATTGGACTCCTTTATTCTTGATCCAGTTTTGCATTTCTTTGTTGGTAATCTTTTTCTTTTTGGATGGAAGGGCAGCAATATCAACCTCTACCAATTTACCATCCTGTGTCAGCATTTTTACCGTACTGGATTTTTTCTTTTTTTTTGGAATGAAAAATTTAAAGGTTGTAAGTAAAGCAGCCGCAGAGATGCTCAGGCCAATAAATTTTTTTCGGCTCTGAAGCTTATTATCGTTTTCCATATTTTATATATTATAACTTGTTGTGAAAGATACCTTGCGAAAATGCAATTATTATTTGTTGAGGGTTCTTATATAATCTACGAGGCTCCAGATATCTTCATCATCAGGGATTTTTTTCTTGAAACTTGGCATATCTTCCCGACCTTCAGATATCTTATAAAAGAATGCTCCGTCTGGTTGTTTTTGTACATCTGCCTGGGAAAAGTCTCCCGGCTCAGTTTTTAGTTGTGCCGCTTTTGATCCGTCACCGTGCCCTGATTTGCCGTGGCATGACTGGCAATTTCTCGCCCATAGCTCCTTGCCATTCTTGAGTGATTCAGAGTTGGAAGCAACAGGGTTTTTCATCTTTTGGTATTTGTCAGGAACTATCCATGGTTTTTTTTGCTGGAAGGCGGTTATAACACTGAAGAGTAAAACGCCCGCAAAAACAAGGGTTATTGTTACTAAGAAATTTGCTTTCATGCTTTTTAAATTTTAGTTGTTTAATATTTTGAAGTTTAAAAATCGCCAGGTTAAAGATTAAAATTTTATTTTCCGATTCCCGACAGTTAAGCAGTTAGCCTGCTCTCAGAAAGCCCCAAATTAGGCAGTGTTCTATTGATATCTTCTGAGTTTCATCATTTTAACTTATGATTTATATCAATAACCGAACATTTAGTTCTTATATTTTGCAGATGAAGATGACATTTCTTAAAGGGATTATCTTACAATTTAAAAAACTATTTTGAGATCAGCGCATTTTTCTGAACAGACATGCGTGTAAGCGTAGATGTTAGAACTAAAAAATGACAATCATCTGATAATGCAGATATATGTGAATTAAAACTCATTAGCTTCATTAATTCATTTAGAAAAATAAAAACCAAGTTCTGTATCAATATTAGGCATATCCACAAGTACAGGATCCTTCTTCCCATCAAAAAGAAATAAACCGCATATATCATTTTTGTCGTTCAGATCAATATACATTTTACTTTTATTTATCTTAATAAATAAAAGGTACCTCGCTTTTGAGACATCAATGATTTTTATCTTAGGCCAGTATTTTTTAAGTACCAGGTGTGCATTTTGCATCTGGTAGTGGCAGTCGTGCGTAAGCATATCGAAAATATCTTTTTCATTTACTTCTTTTATTTTTTCCATTTGCAGCGAATCGGGGCTGTAAAACACAGCAGAATTGGCGGTAACAACAATTGTATCACTAAAGCTGGAACCAGGTTTTTTTATAATCTGATGTTTCTTTGGTGTGTTTTTTACTTCCGGTTGGATCTTTTTTTCAGTTGTCTCGGAACATGAACAGGCGAACAGGAGTAGTAGCATGATAATGGCGCTAAATGTCGCGATGATATATGAAGCGATGTTTGGGAATTTTTTTTTCATCTAAAAAAGAGAGCTTAGAAATTGCAAGTATTATTTTGCCGGTATTACAATACAGATACTATTTTTTAAAGCAAATTGATTATAAAAATAAAAAACCCTGAATTGAAATTCAATTTAGGGTTTAATAAAGTTTTTGAATTGTGGATTTTATTTAAAAAAACGTAATTTCTTTTATTAGAAATTCCACAACCTTGTGATGTTAAAGCCAATCATGAATTGACCGCCTTTGACTTTTTTACCGCCTGTTTGGGTAAATCCAAATGGGTTGTTGGTATTGTAAAGTCTGTTTTGTTGCGGGTTAAGCAGCGAATAGTTTCCTGCAAACAACTGGAAGGTATGACCGCTTGAATTAAACTCGAAACCAAAAGCCAGATTGGGATGCGGATTATCAGTAGGGAACCTTGTAAGAGGTTGATCGTAGTCGACAACAATTGAAGTTACTTCGGTCAATTTATATCTTGCAGCTACTGATGCGGCAAACAGATCAAACTTTTGTTTTTTATACACGAATGTGGTTGTATCTTTTTGTGCATAATACCCGGGAACTGAATTCTGATGGGATATGCTGGCGCCTACCTGCACGGAAAAATTATCAGAAACTTTCCGGGCAATTATCACCTGGTTAAAAAACGACCAGCGTTGCGTTTGGTAGGTATATAGAAAATGGTCAGGGTCAGCTTTTGTTGCATATGCTATGTTCCCATAGTAAGTAATACTAACGGGGTATTTTCCTTTCGTTTGCTTCAAAAGAGCATATTTGGCGCTTCCATCTAAGAGCATATTGCCGCTGTTTCTCGTGGCTCCAAAACCAAGATTTAAATTGTTAACAGGTACATAACTGAAGCCGATGCGCATATTTGCTGAGGCATAGAGGCCAAATAAATCTTTAATACCGTTTTGAACTGTTCCAAACCTATGCTGAATATCGGCTTCGAAGGTTCCTTTTATGGGTACCATTACGGTTTGATTATCGATGATCCACACGCTTCTGAATGTGTTTTTAACTGGTTTATGCTTTACAGGAGCAGCAACTGTGGTTGCAGCAGCCGTGCTGTCATCTTGCGCCAAACCCGTACTATTTATTAATAACAGTGAAGCAGATTAGATAAGCGCAAAACGTCAACGGCCTTTTTGCTTTTTTTATATTACTTTTCATTTGATTATTTTTTAATGTCACTTAATTATTTGGTGCGCCGTTTCTTATCCAGTCATATACTTTTTGCCGATCATCAGCATTAGGAATATGCACTTGCATGTTTCCATTTATTTGTATATACAATTCGCTCTGGTCTGGTTTAATGGTATTGACGAACCCACCCAAAAGTTGCTGATATGCCTTATCTGCGGTTAAATAGGGTACTTGTGACCCTGGAACGTGACAGCCCGACAAAGCACAGTTTGTTGTGAATATGGGTACAAGGTCGCTGCTAAAACTTACGTACTGTGCGGGCTTGGTACTAACAACAGTTGGAAGAATCACATCTTTGTAGCAACTGCTTAACCCCAAGCTCACAAAAAACAGAAGCCCCGCATATTTTAATAATCGTTTCATTATAATTAAATTTTTGGATGATTATTTATTATTGAAATTCATGTTGCACTGAACTGAAACAATATCTGATATTTCTGCGGTAGTCATCCCAAAAGATCTGCAGTTGAACTGAAAGTTTAATTGCAAACCAAATACATCATAAGCGGAAGCGGTACCTGCTCCAATAGTTGATCTTTTGACGTAAGAAAGTGTTCCGTTAAGAGTGGTATCATGTGGTGCAGAAAGTAAACCCTTCCAACTCATTACCATTGTAACAATATAACCAGGGCTTTTAGGATCAAATTCTACCTTGGTTGTTCTGATAACTGCAACATTAGAGTCTTGCAGGTTTTGCGTACCGGCAATGATCTTTGGTGCCGCTACATACCCTAAATAACATCCGCCATCTCTCCCGGGTTCTCCCGTATTCGATGTATTCATTTGAACATAACCGGCGAAATAAGTTTTTGTGGGATCGTTTTCATAAAAAGCCCAGGATGTATCCAGCACAGGCTGGCCTGTTGTTACATACTGCTGCCTTGCGGATGAAGGCAAACTATTTAATCCGAACATGTTAAACCGGCCCGTAAGCAAGGCGCCTTGTTCCAGGTAATCACCTGACCATAATACACTGGAATGTACCTTGTCCATTTTCCATTGGGTTGTATCTCCTTTAGTTTCGGTTCCGGGAAGAAAGACACCATTGCCACGATTAATAACTACGGTGCCTGTTGATTGGTCTGGCAGAACTAAATCTTTATGAGTGCAACTTGCAATATATCCATAACCACTAACGAGGATTATTGCAATTAAAAGTGTTTTGTTGCTGAGAAGTTTCATATTTTAAATTTTAGATGAACGGTAATTAAAAATTCAAGCTGCTAAACTATAACACTCCAAAAGAAACTTTAATGACTGTCATCAAGACGCATTGTGACATTTGTCACATTTCGATGTGAGATCGATTGAGCGAAGAAGGATTATGATAAATAAAATGAATGACTATTTTCTATGTATTGCTGGATTGGAGGAAACCTTTTAGAAGTTATTAGTATCTTTTTTCCGGAGCGATACCAGAGAAGCAAATAATAATAAGAGAATGAATGCCCCGGCATTTAACAGAAAGCTGATAGTATATATTCTCATATCGTTCTTTAGCATATATCTGTCCGCGGATGAGTTTGTCGTTTGTATTATGACATCCCTGATTAAAAAGAAAAAAAAGACCAGGCTATGAATTAAGCTTAATTCTTTTCTTTTACTGAGGGCCGGTATCCAGAAAAGTATGGAAAGAAGCCCCCATATCACGAGGTAGGGTTGATGTGTTATCTGGGCGACATTTTCAGATGAGTAATTAAAATGTAATTTTTTTAATTGAAGACCCAGGTATAGCGTGCCTATCAGTGCATATGCAAAAGGTAACACCGAAACCATGCGGTTCTTAAAGTTATTTTGTAATTGTTTTTTTCCGGCAATAAGTACGATAATAGCATATAGCAAAGGATAACCGGAAAAGAAGGCCATTAGTTCTAACTGCTGCAGATATGCAAAAAAACTATTTCCCATGAGATAGAAGTTTTAACAGTTATTGATGTTGCTAATTCTATGAAGGTAGGAAAACCAATAATAACAATTATAAGACTAAAATATATAATGCAGTGTTGGCCTGATTTCTTTGACAACGAACTTTCCACATAAAAAAAGGAGATAACAAAACAACAGATTTAATCCTGCTGAACTTCCGTGGAGAATCTATACTATTAATGTAAGTTGGTGATGTTGAAATAGTATTCTTATCGGACAAGATACATGAAAACAGAATATGAAGAATAACAACATGCATTAGAAGTAGCTATACTTTGATGCGTGGATATTGCGCGGAACTAATTCTGTTTTATGAACAGTGTTTACAGTTTTAAAAGGAGTTACTCAAATCTTTTTAACCATTCCATGGCCTCAGGCTTCCCTTCCAAATTTTCCTGCCTCACTTCCTGTAAAAGTAGTTTCGCCGCCTCTTTGTCTCCAGCGTTATTTCTTTCAAGTAAAGTAACTAGCCTTATAAAATTTCCCCGGATTGCTGTGCAACGTGGTATCGGATTCCAGTCGGGTAAAATATTCTAATGCTTTGTCGTAATTGTTAAGTCGCAGGAAAACAATACCCGCATATTTTTTTGCATCACTGTTTTCAGGATTGTTTTTTCCGATAGCTTCAAACACGTTTAAAGCTTCCGTAAGTTTGTTTGAATTGAATAAACTTAAACCAAGTTGCAGACTGTCCTGGTTACCCATTGTCACACTTAATGTCTGAAAATTTTCCGCGACGTATTTATCAGCTAATTGCCGTGGCGTATTTTTATTTCCGGAAAAAAGCCACGTAATAAGAATTGCTGCGATGAGAACACTAGCTGCCGCCATATACTTCCACCTGTTTATAAAGCGCCTTTTAATAGAAATTACTTTTTGCTGATCGTACATTTCCCGGAATCGTTGTTTCTTTTCTTCCCGGACCTGGTGTTGTATTAATCCATTAGCAGATATATAGAAAGCGACTTCTTCGGCAAATGTTGCATCTTCTATTATTTTTTTTTCAAACTGTTTTTTTTGCGCCTCGTTATTATCGCCTTTAAAATACTTCTCTATAAATTCAAGGTTTTCCATGTCAACTCTTTTTGATATTATACAGCTGTCTTAATTTATCCAGGCAGCGCAAACGACTCGTTTTTACTACATCTGCTGATTTATATTCCATGTTCATTGCTATTTCTTTATCATTATAACCTTCTGCGAACATTGATAATAATTGTTTGCAGTTTTCACCTATCTCATTCAGTTTTGTTTTCAAAAGCTCTATATCACTTTTCTCAATTAATTGCTGAATAATTGTTTTAGCAGGATCAGAAATCATCGCAAGCATATCAGAAATTGGCGCTGTTTGATGGACACTGCTTTTATTAGTCGTTTTTTTCCTTATGAGGTCAACGCATTTATTGGTAAATATTCTGTAGAGATATGTTTTAAGTAACGATCGTTTTTCAAAACGACCGGCAATAACATTACCTATTGCATGGAGGATGGTGTCAGAATAAGCATTGAATGCATCTTCCTGGTCTAACGAATATTTATTTATTCCTTCCTTAATAAAATAAGAATACTTGCTGAACAAATCTTCCTCAGCTTTTCTTTTCACCGTCTTACTTTCCTTAAGGTTCCGTATTATTTCTTCATCATCAGAAATTACGGACAGGAAGCCTGGCATATAGGATGGAGTATGATATTAAGGTAAGACAATTCCATAATATTAAAAATGTTTCCACCGGTTTTTTTCTCTTTCTGTCCAAAAACATGCTTAAATCGCCTGGTGCGTTTTGCACGCAGCCACCTAATCGAAATAGCTACTGTGGTGGCGAGACAGAATGTACCGGTTACTCAATACGATCGAGTAAATCAGAAATTTTTGTTTCCTTCTTTAAATATTGTACGACAAATGATGCAACGAACAATTAATTCAAAAAAAACTTAAATTAAAAAAAATGAAAAATTTTCTTTTCGCCTTCGTTGCAGGAATTTTTCTTGCACTGGCAACAACAAATGGTGCTTATGCTCAAAGTGCTAATACTTTCGCTTTGAAGGATAATAAGCTACGCACTATTAAATTTAATAAATCGGTCCTTCTCGAAGAAAGCAATTCCGTTAGTGCCGGAACAAATGCTATCAGCACCAAAGCATTAAAAAGTTTTAAAAATTCCTACAAGGATGCAAGCGGTGAAAAATGGGAAAAAAATGAATATGGCGCTACCGCAAGGTTTAATTTAGATGGGATTGACAACATTATATACTATGATAAAAGGGGAAACTGGCAAGCTTCCATAAAAAATTATGGTGAAAATAAGCTCGATCACACCGTGAGAGGCATTGTTAAAAGCAAATATTATGATTATAAAATCATGCTTGTGCAGGAAGTTGAAACCACTGCAACCAATGGTACTCCAACTTATTTGGTGCATATTGAAGGGGACGCTGATTTTAAAATCGTGAGGGTTAGCGATGGTGCCATGGATGTTTACGAGGAATATGCAAGACAAAAATGATCTGTTCACCGCTAAAACTACCTCATGATTGTTATTTTCCAATCGAAACATACAATTTCTAATTCTTAAAGCCATCTCACATCGGGTGGCTTTGTTGTTTTCTTAAAATCTTGATTTTTTGTTTTATGTTTAATTAATATTTCTTTATTGAATTCATTTCGAATGTCGTTGCCTTCATCTTCTCCCAATGAACTAAAACGAACACTTACACCGGCAATGTTGTGGGGCCTTGGTGTAGGCTATGTTATCTCAGGAATGTATTTCGGATGGAACCTGGGGCTAGCAGAAGGCGGTACATTAGGATTGGCTATTGCCACTTTTTTCGTCATAATAATGTATGTAACATTTACATTTAGTTATGCCGAACTGGCTTGTGCAATACCTAAAGCCGGCGGAGCTTTTGACTATGCCAACCGTGCTTTGGGAAAGGACTTAGGGTTTGTTGCCGGCATGGCACAAAACATAGAATTTATTTTTGCTCCTCCGGCAATTGCATTTGCTATAGGCGCTTATTTTAATTTATTTTTTCCGCAAATTCCCATTATCGCAATTGCAATTTTTGCCTATATGGTTTTTACAGCTTTAAATATTTACGGGGTAAAAGCTGCAGCGGTGTTTGAGTTAGTTATAACAATTTTAGCAGTAGGGGAGTTGTTGCTCTTTACGGGAATTACCATTCCGCATTTTGATTTTAAGAATTTACAGCACAATGCATTGCCGCATGGATGGCAGGGAATTTTTGCGGCTATTCCCTTTGCCATTTGGTTTTTTCTTGCAATAGAAGGTGTTGCGAATGTAGCAGAGGAAGCTATTAATCCACAGCGAACTATTTTAATCGGATTTGGTTCTGCTATACTAACGCTCGTAATTTTATGCGTATTAACTTTTGTCTCATCGATAGGTGTTTCCGGTTGGGAAGCGATTGTTTATAAACCTGACGGCACGTCTTCCGATTCGCCGCTACCACTGGCTTTGAGTTATATTGTTGGCAGTAATAATGCAATGTATCACCTGCTGATTACAGTTGGTTTGTTTGGATTGGTTGCATCTTTCCATGGAATTATTTTGGCGGCAGGAAGATCTGTGTTTGAATTTGGAAGAATGAAATTTGCTCCTTCATTTTTAGGTAAAATTCATCGAAAATTTCAAACGCCCTCAAATGCGTTGCTTATAAATTTGGTAATAGGAATTATCGCATTGCTTACGGGTAAAACGGCGGAGATCATTACTATTTCAGTATTTGGCGCTTTGACGCTGTACATCATTTCGATGATATCGCAATTGCAATTGAGAAAAAAGGAACCGCATTTGGAACGGCCATTTAAAGTGCCCATATATCCCTTGTTTCCTATAACCGCTTTGATAATTGCGATTATATCTTTTGTCGCTATGACTATTTTTAATTTAGAACTTGCAATTATTTATTTTGCGATAATGGGGATTTGTTACGGGGCTTTTAGAATATGTAAGAAAGAAAATGATTAATTGGTTAATTCATTGGTAAATAATCTCGGGTCCTTTGAGACTAACTTAGGAACAATTGCTGGCTTGCGCCGTAGGCACATCTGGTGAGTAAATGGAATGACCAGCCACACAAGACGCTCCGAAGGAACGTTTCGTGTGGTTTTTGAAATGAACTACCTATCAAAAGTTCCTAAGGAACTAATTGACCCAATTGGTAATATTGTTATATTGTATTTGCGAATTGACTATATTATCCAATATTAATTGTAAATATTTTATAAAAAAATATGAACAAAGACGAAATCATTCAATACGTAAAAGATCATCCTTCCGAAAAAGTGAAGATTGCATTTACGGATATAGATGGGATTCTACGTGGCAAATATATTTCAACAGAAAAATTTTTATCTGTTGTAGGTTCCAATACCTGTTTTTGCGATGTGATTTTTGGATGGGATTTAAACGACATTGCTTATGATAATGTTACATACACCGGCTGGCATACCGGTTATCCGGATGCTCCCGCCAGAATTGATTTATCGACTTTTAGAAAAATTCCCTGGGAAAATGATGTTCCTTTTTTTCTCGGTGAGTTGATAGATAAAGAAGGAAAACCTTCAACTGTTTGTCCAAGACAACTATTAAAGAAAGTTTTACGTGATGCTAACGATATGGGTTACCTGCCTTTTTTTTCGCAGGAATTTGAATGGTACAATTTTGCGGAAACACCGCAGAGCGTTCACGATAAACAATTTAGAAACCTTACACCCATTACCCCAGGTATGTTCGGCTATTCGATCCTGAGAAGTTCCTTGCAAAATCCCTTTTTCAATGATCTCTTTGATTTACTCAAAAAGTTTAATGTTCCACTCGAAGGATTGCACACAGAAACAGGACCGGGAACTTATGAGGCGGCTATCAATTATTCTGGAATTGTAGAAGCGGCAGACAGGGCAGTTTTGTTCAAAACCTCTGTAAAGGAAATTGCGTACAGGCGTGGCTGTATGGCGACATTTATGGCAAAGATCAATGAAAATCTTCCAGGTTGCGGCGGACATGTTCATCAAAGTCTTTGGGACATGAAAGGGCAAAAAAATCTTTTTTACAATGAAAGAGATGCCATGAAAATGAGCGGGCTGATGAAGAATTATATTGCAGGCCAATTGTATTGCCTGCCTTACATATTACCCTTGTTTGCGCCTGTCATCAATAGTTACAAAAGATTGGTTGAAGGTGCGTGGGCGCCAACAACATTGACATGGGGACTTGATAACAGAACTGTTGCCTTACGGGTTTTGTCAGGCAGCACTAAGTCATGCAGGCTCGAGACAAGAGTCATCGGCTCCGATGTAAATCCCTACCTGGCTATGGCTGCTTCGCTTGCATCGGGTTTATATGGAATAAAAAATAAATTGAAATTAAAACAACCGGCAACGGTCGGAAATGGCTATAAAGATTATTCAAACGGAACGCTTCCAAAAACATTAGATGAAGCAACGCAAATGATGAAACAATCAAGTGTCGCGAAGGTGATTTTAGGAGAAAAATTTGTTGAACATTATGTTCAAACCCGTGAGTGGGAGTGGAGGCAACATTTGAAATCCGTTACTGATTGGGAGTATAAAAGATATTTTGAGATAATATGAGAAAAAACAAGAAACAAAAAACAAGAAACAAAAAGCAAGAAACAAAAAGCAAGAAACAAAAGGCAAGAAACAAAAGGCAAGAAACAAAAGGCAAGAAACAAAAGGCAAGAAACAAAAGGCAAGAAACAAAAGGCAAGAAACAAAAGGCAAGAAACAAAAGGCAAGAAACAAAAAGCAAGAACCAAAAAGCAAAAAGCAAGAACCAAAAGAACAAAAAATCAGATAAATGGAAAATCAAAATAAAATCTACGATCTGGAAGAACGCACCACCGTCTATGCAGAAAACGTTCGGGATTTTTGTTTGAAACTTCCGAAGAATATAGCCAATATTGAATATATACCGCAATTAATAAGGTCAGCCAGTTCGCCCGGAGCAAACTATATAGAAGCCAATGAAAGTATTGGAGATAAAGATTTCAAAATGAAAATCAAAACGTGCAGAAGGGAATCAAAGGAATCAGCTTACTGGCTTCGTCTTGTAATAACCGATGGCTCAGCAGAGCAGGAGAATAAAAAAAGTTATTTGCGGCAGGAGGCCAAAGAGTTTATACTCATATTTACAGCCATTCTTAAAAAGAGAGAATAACTTTAAAAAATATCAAGCCACAAGTTCCAAAAAACAAATCTAGAACAAAAGAGTAAAAAATATCAAGCAACAAGTTCCAAAAAACAAATCTAAAACAAAGGGCAAAAGACAAAAGAAAATCACAAATTGCAAAAGCCGCGGTTATTTATTTTTAATTTGAAATTTATTTGGTTCTTGTCTTTAAATGCTCTTTTTATTGAAATTTGGTTCTTCTTAATTAATAAATTTATTTCAGATGACGATTTTTAATACAATTTATCAATATAATTTTCCCACTACTATTCGATTTGGAGCAGGTTCAAGCAAAGAACTTGGCACTTACTTATTGAAGAACGGTTTATTAAAACCTTTAATAGTTACGGACCCGAATGTTGCGCAATTGGGTTTTTTCAAAGAAATAATTTCAGACCTGCAGAAGAAAAATATTTCAACAGAAGTCTTTAGCGGGATTCACAAAAATCCAATAAGGCCCGATGTTTATGATGGTGCAGATGTTTATGATGCAACAAATCGCGATGCTATTATTGGAATCGGAGGTGGCGCTGCTTTGGATGTTGCCAGGGCAATAGTGTTAAGAGTTAATCATCGTGAAGATCTTTTTAAATATGATGATTTGATCGGCGGCGATATATATGTTACCAACGATGTTCCGCATTTTATTACCATTCCTACAACTGCGGGAACGGGAAGTGAGGTCGGAAGAAGTGCTATCATTTCTGATGAAGTAACCCATCAAAAGAAAATACTTTTTTCTCCAAAGCTTTTAGCCAAAATTGTTTTCGCCGATCCTTTACTAACAATGGAATTACCTCCTTTTATTACTGCCGCAACCGGCATGGATGCATTAACCCACAATATGGAAGCATTCCTTGCAAAGATGCCACATCCGATGTGCGATGGAATCGCTTTGGAGGGAATTTCATTGATCAACCAATCGTTGGAGAAAGCGGTGAATAATCCTGATTTGGAATCGAGAAGTAAGATGTTGATCGCGTCTTTGATGGGTGCAGTGGCATTTCAAAAAGGGTTGGGCATTGTGCATTCATTGGCGCATCCGTTATCATCATTATTAGATACGCATCATGGTTTGGCTAATGCAGTAAATATTCCTTATGGAATGGAATTTAATATTGAAGGCTTTGAACATAAATTTAAAAGGATTGCAAGAACGCTTGAATTGAAAGAAGAAAATGGAAAAGGGGTTATTCAATATTTGCACGATCTTAATGAAAAAATAAACATACCGCATAATCTTAAAGATATTGGTGTTAAAGAAAAACATATTGAAACGTTGGCTGATCTTGCCATTGCAGATTTTGCACATCCTAATAATCCCAAACCCGTTACCAGGGAAGATTTTAAACAATTGTATTTAAATGCACTTTAATTAGTAATACTAATTTTCTAATTACAGCAATCTCTCCCGTTATCGTTTAATAATTCGTGTAATTGGTTTTACTTCGTGTAATAAAATTTCGGGATGAAAAATATAATTATTGGTATAAGCGAAGGCTCTAAATATTTCAATTATGAAAATTGGATTAAGGACGAGCCGGGAGTAGAAATAATTAAACTCAGTTATCACCTTGCTAATTTTAATGAAATAGAAAAATGTGATGGAATTATGTTGACCGGCGGAAATGATATTAATCCGCGTTTATACAATCAACCTGATTTCCTGGTGTATGTTGACCCAAAAGATATTGATGAAAAGCAGGACGAATTTGAATGGAAAATAATGCAGCATACGGAAGAGAATCAAAAGCCCCTTTTAGGAATATGCCGCGGCCTTCAATTTGTAAATGTTTATTTCGGTGGAACCTTAGTTCCGGATATCCCGGCATTCGGAAAATTTAATCACGGGAAGTTTAAAGAAGGAAATGACAGGGAACATTTGGTTGACATCGATACCAATTCAGCTTTATATAAAATCATAGGCGAAGAAAAGGGAGAGATTAACAGTGCTCATCACCAAAGCGTGGATATGCCGGGTTATGGATTGGTGGTAAATGCATTGTCGCCGGATGGAATTATTGAAGGAATGGAGAGAAGAGACGCGGAAGGAAGATCGTACCTCATGTTGATACAGTGGCATCCTGAAAGAATGGTGAACCAGGATAGCATATTTGCAAAAAAAGTTAAGGAAGATTTTTTAAATGTAGTTCGCAAAACAGTTCAATAAGCAATTTATGAAGATCATTAATCCGGCAACAGAAGAACTCATTAAAGAAGTTGAAGAAGATTCAAAGAAAAGTATTGATACAAAATTTAATCTCTTGCAAACTGCACAGCCTGGCTGGCTAAAGGTTCCATTGCCAGAACGAACAAATGTTCTTAAAAATTTTTCCATTCTTCTGAATGAAAATATGGAACAGCTTGCGGCTACGCTTACCAGTGAGGTTGGAAAACCTTTGCAGCAATCCCGAAATGAAATAAACGGGGCAATCGCCCGCATCAACTGGCTTACGGCCAATGCTGAAAAATATTTATCGGATGAAACCATGGACCTTGCAGAAGGGCTAGAAGAAAAAATCTCTTATGAACCTTTAGGCATCGTCTGCAATATTTCGGCGTGGAATTATCCTTATCTCGTTGGTGTAAATGTATTTGTTCCGGCTTTATTGACGGGCAATGCCGTAATGTACAAACCGTCAGAATATGCGACGCTTACAGCATTTGAAATAGGGAGATTACTATCACAATCAGGATTACCCGAAAATATTTTTAGCGTGGCAGTTGGTGGAAAGGGAGTCGGTGAATTATTGCTAATGCTTCCTTTTGATGGCTATTTTTTTACCGGCTCTTATAAAACGGGGAAATATATTTATGAAAAAGTGGCTGCTAAAATGGTTCCGTGTCAATGCGAATTAGGTGGTAAAGATCCCATGTACGTAGCTGATGACATTGCGGATATTAAATCAGTTGCAGCCGGAACAGCAGACGGCGCTTTCTATAACAACGGTCAAAGCTGCTGTTCGGTAGAAAGAATTTATGTGCATGAAAAAATCTATGATAAATATTTGGATGAATTTATAAAAGAAGTTCAGTCATGGAAAATAGGATTGCCCGATGAAGACGGAGTTTATTTTGGTCCGCTTACAAGAAAAGACCAACTTGATGTTTTGCAGGCGCAGGTTAAAGATGCATTGCAAAAGGGTGCTACACTTGTAACAGGCGGCCATCGAATTGATGGAAGGGGCTACTATTTTGAGCCGACTGTTTTTACTGATGTGTGCAATGATATGCTTGTGATGAAAGAAGAATCATTCGGACCTATCATCGGCATTATGAAAGTAAAAAGTGATGAAGAAGCAGTGCAGTTAATGCAGGAAACCGAGTATGGTTTAACTGCTTCAGTATATAGCAATGATAAAAAAAGAGCGGAAAATATTTTGCGTCAAATAAATGCTGGAACTGGTTACTGGAATTGTTGTGATCGCGTAAGTGCCGCTCTTCCATGGAGTGGCAGAAAGCATTCTGGTTTTGGCGTAACACTTTCCCATGCTGGCTTGCGGGCCTTTACAAAGCCGAAGGCATGGCATTTGAGAAGTTAAAGGCCTATGCTTCTTAAATAGAATGCTTAGGTGTTTTTTACTTTATTTCCGCGGGGCAATGCCAGGTTCAGGAAGAATAAGAATTGATTTTTATTATAACAAATGCCCAGGTCTTTTTGATAAGTATATTGATACCCTATATTAAAGTTAGATTCTTTCCACTTCCATTGAAGACCGTTATAAAAATGATCCTGGTCAAATGAAGACAAACCATTTTGAGTTTTATAAAATATTTCATTGAAGAAATAATAGTTGAGGCTACGGGTTTCACTAATCTTTTTAATAGAAAACAAAAGATTGTTGTAAAGTCGATACCGGTGCCTTAGGGTAATATCATTGGAATTAATATCTAACAAATCTACCTCGTATAAAATCCGGTTGCTATTGGCAAAATGGCCAAGGATATATGTTTTGCTTGCTCCGATCATACTTCTCAGATCGCTCGAATGGGTTATCATTCCTGAAATATTTTCCAGGTCTTTATTATTAAAAAAGGCAATCGGAGACGCGATTAACGTCCAGTTATTTTTTACTTTATAATAAACCCAGAGCCTGATGCTCGTAGTTAATGGATAATGAAATATATTTTTATCTCTTGTGTAAAAATCAGATTGCCTGCGATATTGGGCATCTATACTCAAAGTCAAATGATCATTGAAATGTTTAGTTATATTAATTTTTGACCAAAATTCATTTTGCGATTGTGCGAATACAGCATTATTAAACAGTAATAGTATTAAGGTGATTTTTTTTAGCACAGCCAGGAATTATTTTATCAGCGTTTCATGAATAATTATGTAAATACCCATTACCAATACAAACCATCCAAATATCTTTTTTAATTTTTCGCCCGGAATTTTTTTGCTCAATACGCCTCCTATAAAAATTCCCGCAATAGCTATTAGCGTTATTTTTAAGAGAAATATCCAATCAATTGAAAAATGACCAAGATCACCTGTAAAGCCAATTAAAGAATTTAATGCTATAATGAAGAGAGAGGTACCAATTGCTTCTTTCATCGGTAACTTCACCAATAGTACCAACGTGGGTATCA
Organism: uncultured Chitinophagaceae bacterium; assembly: GCA_963819925.1. Classification (GTDB taxonomy): domain Bacteria; phylum Bacteroidota; class Bacteroidia; order Chitinophagales; family Chitinophagaceae; genus Ginsengibacter. The sequence goes on from CAWFYG010000005.1 coordinate 629,421, forward strand.
GTAAGAATCCCCCACCAGCGCCTAAAAGTCCTGTAACAAAGCCGATAGCAATGCCATACATTAAAAGTTTGGGAAGATTTATTTTCTTATGATCATCATTTTTCATCGCCACATTATTCTTTCTCCCTTTAATCATAGATAGAGAGGCTGCTACCATAAGTACGGCAAACAATACCATAACAACAATAGACTGCGTTATTTGAAAACTGCCTATGGATCCAAAATTTTCGGGTAAGCGTGAAATGACAAATTTACGTGTAAGGAATACCGTTGTGATGGACGATAAACCAAAAAGCAGTGCTGTTTTGATTCTTACCAATCCTTTAAGATAGTTATTAAATGCCCCTACGAGGCTGGTGGATCCTACTACGAACAAAGAATAAGATGTTGACAATACAGGATTGACACTAAATAAATATACCAATACGGGTACTGTTAAGATTGATCCGCCGCCACCGATCATTCCTAAAGAGATCCCTATGAGTAAAGAAGCCAGATAGCCCAAAATTTGCATGGTGCAATTTGGAGTTTTTCTTTTAGAAATAAAGTGATATTTGTTACACTTTCAACCCTTCCGGGTTAATAATTTCAATATTATGGCGATTAACTCTAATTAACCCGTTTTTTGAAAGTTTTTTTAAAAGTCTTGAAATCACTTCCCGGGAGGTACACAATTCTTCAGCTATTTGTGCATGGGTAACTGATATTGTTTTATTATGAGATATTTCTGAATTTTTCTTTAGATACATTACCAGTCTTTCATCCATATTATTAAAAGCAATTGCATCTATAGTATTTAATAGTTCCTCAAACCGGGTCCTGTAAGTTGAAAGAACAAACTGGTACCATGACCTGTATTTTTTCATCCATTGTTCAACGAAAAATATTGGTATTGCATAAACCTTTGTGGGCTTAACCGCTGTTGCTTTTATTTCACTGGTTATGTTTTGCACGGCACAAATTATGGATAATGCACAAGCCTGGCCCGGTTCCAGGTGGTACATAAATATTTCATCCCCCTCCTCATCTTCTCTATATATTTTTACCAATCCTTCTTTTATGAAAATAGTGGATTTAATATTTTGGCCGCTTTTCATTAAGTCTTCTCCTTCTGCAAATTCCATTATTTCATAGTTCTCTTCAAATTCTTTCAGAAGTTCGGATTCAAAAAAAGGAAAAAGGCTTTTTAATTCATGATCATATAGCATGTGTAAATCATCTTTACATTTATCGGATACAATTTATAAGCGGGAAGAGAAAACAATTTATAAGTTTTGTTTTCCGTACGCCGTTATCAGGTTATTGCTTATTGAAGCGAAAGTACAATAGAGTTTCTTTTGAAGGAAAAATAAATTCGAATTATTAAGCCAGTGAATTTATTGGTTTATTTCCTGCAACCGTTTCAGGATAAAATTTTTACCATTCTTATAAAAAATATTTTCAACAAGTTCATTTACATCGATTCCTTCACTGCCAAGATCAGCTTTATCGAGCAGCCCCTGCATTTTATTAATGGCAAGCTTTTTAAAGTCACCCAGTTGGTCCACCTGTTTACAATTATCAATAGCGTTAATAAGTCCATCGTAGTCTGAGCCAAGACAAATTTGTTTCGTTGCTTTTTCTATGCCGATCAGGGGATTATTTTTTGCCACTGTTAAAATATGAATTACCTGGTTCAAAAAAAATAAAGGGTGGAGTATTGAATCAAATGCCGGATCAAGATTTTCAAAATCGTCAGACGTCCATACTTTACTATCGTCTGTCCATGGTTTTAATTCTGAAGGATTAATGCCGTGGAAAAAGAAGTTTGCTTCCAGTTCGCTTATGTATTCAACGTCATGTGGAACGGTTACATTACGCAGGACATTTTCGTCTGCAAACCCCAGGATTCGTTGATCAAATGATAGTCCTATTAAGCCGCCGGAAAGAAGAATGGTTTCTATATCTTCATCATATAAGTTGATACTGCTGCAGTTAAAATACACTTCATCTATATAAGGGCTTTTTGGTTTCAGGTAGATCACCTCATATACGAGACCAACGTCATTGGGTACACGAAGCAGGTATTTTACATTGTCATTCATGCTTTGGCCCGTAAGGCCTGCATGAGTGCATATAATAGGAACAATGTATTTATTTTCATCAACAGGATCACGCAACATTTTGTATAACTGCCATCTTGAGAATAAGCCCATGTGTTTAATATCTGTAAGTATTTTTTTCTCTATCATCCTTTTTATTACTTCAACACCCCATGTTGTGATCCCGCTTCTTGTAGGGAAAAAATATCCCGGATTTATAAATTGAATTCCAAAAGCATGGTTGCAAAACGGATTTTGCTGGAGATGGCAGATATTGATTGCAAAAATTGTATTTGCATCTGTAAAATTTTCAAAGTTTCTTGTGAATATTTCTTTAACGTTTGTTGCTGATTGGTCGTTAAAAAAGCAATGTAGTCCTTCAACGACCAGGAATGCATAAATGGTTTTAGGATCTCCTTCATTAAAATCGCCCGGCTCTTTTAAAATTTTTAATTCGGCTCCGTTTAATTCCGCTGGCGACGGCGTTTGGGTAAGGCGTTCAAGATCTTCGTTTAAAAATTCAAAATAATGATTGGCACTGCTAATAAGTTGCAAGCGTTTACGGTCCAGCAATGGAATGGCGCCCCGGTTTACTATTTTTTTTTCAAGCAATCCTTTCGCCATATTAGCCTCAGGAGAATGTAAAGCTATACCAAACAACTTTACATCACCATTATACAGTTGGTCAAGGCAACATTGAGAATTAAGTACTTCATTAAAGAGTGCATTAATACTTATTTTAACATCTTTAAAAATCGCCAGTTTCGCATCGATGAACAACCAGGGTGAAATGGCTTTTTTTTGATCCGAGAACGTTGGCTTAAGGCCAGGATGGCAATGAAAATCAAAGTAAGGCATGATAATTTTTTTTGAGGGAAGTAAAAATTATAAAACTTTTTTGAGTGTTGCAACGATTTTTAAAAATTAATCACTCTGCCGAAAACATAAATTGCATACGGAATTAATGGGAGTTTACTTATTTCTGATTTTGTCTAATCTTTTATATACCTGCTGCTTGCTGCTTTCATTCAAGACAACTGATAATACGAATATCCCGATTAATGCACCGGAGATTGTGGTTACAATTATATCTTCATGCAGGTAATGGCTTAAAATATAGTCGAGGTAGAGTCGAATATTCACCACCATTAACATGATGAGAAAAACAAGCAGCCAAAAATTAAGAATATTTTCCCGTTTTGTATTACGGCCCTCGGGAAACTTGAAAACATAGATGAGCATTATAACACCACCAATAAACGAACTGACATAATGAAATAACGTTGCACCTGCTACCCGGTGATTCAGAACATCTATTTTATCATTTAAAACAGGTGTGGCCTGTGCGAAATAACCGTATTCATGAGTAAAACTATCCCAGAATAAATGTGATGCAATACCAACAATTAAAGAGATTACTACAATTATTACATTTTTTCTGAAATAGCTGTTCCAGTTAAACTTTTCAAAAATTGAAAATCGTACATTAAGGCTAAAAGGCAGATGTTCGATAAATGTATTCCTCACTAAATTATGAAAAATAAAAAGCAGTGCCAATCCCAATGGTACATCGAACCAGAACATTCCTGCCAGCGTATGACTATATTTACTATAATCTCTCATCCTGATGAAATATTCAAAATCAGGAGTCATACTGCCGATAATTAAGCCGCTAAGCGAATAATATTTTTTGGGTAAATAGGTTGCTGGTAGAATAATGGCGGGGTGGGAAAGAGTGAAAGGCATTTAGATCTTATATTAATGTTTTACTAAAAAATACGGATTCTTTCTCTGCAAAATCGATCTTTTTAAATTGAGTTCATTCAAATAAAATAAATTACTTTAGAATTTGCAAAATTATTAATTCTGCTGAATTTTAGTGAGTTTCAAGAAGAAGAGATTGTTAAGAAAATTCCTTTGAATGCTTTTTGGAAATGGATGGAAATATACCATCAATTATTTTGAATAGTCAACTTCATTGGGATTTACCCTAAAAGAGTTTCAAATCAGGACCTGGCAGGTTAACTAAATAATCTTAGCCTAATTATTTATTATTCTGAAAGAAATATTTATATTAGATTTTCGTTTTTAAGATTATTACCAATTCTAACAATATGCGTGCGAAAATTATGTTTGCTTTCCTGGCAATTTTACCATCTTTCTTTTCTTTTTCACAAAAAAAAATTGAGCATTATTATAATTATTATGGACGTGAATGTCCGGTTGATGATGCCAGGTTTTATTCAATCCGGGTAGAGAAAGATTCGGGCTGGTATGAGAATGATTATTATATCAGTAATAAAAAACTAATGTCCGCGGGATTATATGAAGATATGGATGGCAGAATTCCGAACGGTACTTTTTATTCATTTTACGCGACGGGAGTAAAGGAATCCGAGGGTAAATATATTCACGGTAAAAAATCCGGAACATGGATGAATTATTATCCTGATGGTTCCGTGGAAGATTCTGAAAACTACGTAGATGGTAATAAGGTTGGAATTTCATTAGGATGGTACGATGACGGTAGTGCCATGGATTCATTAAACGTGGATGAAAATGGGAATGGAGTCTATGTTTCGTGGTTCGACAATGGCAATCCTTCTTCGGCAGGACGGTATGTTGAGTTTAGTAAACAACAAGGTAAATGGCAATATTTTCATAAAAATGGAAAGATGAGTTCTTTGGAAATTTACGACCACGATAAACTGATTGATAAGAATTATTTTGACGAGGATGGAAATCCAATGAGTGACACTACCAATACTGATAGAGATGTGCAGTTCGTTGGAGGAAGAAAAGCCTGGGAAAAATATTTTCAGAAAAATGTTTACTACCCTTCCGGGTATGAATTTAAAAATGGATTCCATGCTGAAGTCACTGTAAAGGCGACGGTAAACGAAGATGGGAAAATTATTAATTACTGGGTTAGCCTTCCCTTAAATGCCGCCTTTGATAAAGCAGCATTGGGGCTTTTTGATAAATCACCTTTGTGGGAGCCTGCTATGTCCCATAACAGGAAAGTATATGGTATAATTACAAAGTCAATTGATTTTACCGAATACTAATAATGATCATCTACATTGAATTCCTTTTATGTTTTTGATGAGTTAATTTTAATTAAGAAATCTTCTATCCAAACAAATCGCTACTTAAATACCTGTCTCCTCGATCGCAGGCAATAAACACAAGCAAACCCGAATTTAATTCCTTTGACAATCTAATAGCTGCTGACGCGGCGCCACCACTACTCATTCCGGCAAAGATCCCCTCTTCTTTTGCAAGCCTTCTCGTCACTTCAGTTGCTTCCTCCTGCGATACATCCATTATCCTGTCAACTCTTGAGGGATCAAAAATTTTGGGCAGATATTCTTTGGGCCATCTTCTTATACCGGGAATAGAAGATTCTTCGGTGGGCTGGCAACCGACGATCTGAATATTTTCATTTTGCTCTTTCAGGAACATGCTGCAGCCCATGATGGTTCCTGTTGTGCCCATAGAACTTACAAAATGAGTGATTTCCTGATTGGTATCTTTCCATATTTCTGGTCCTGTTGTTTTATAATGAGCCTTATAATTATCCGGATTTGCAAATTGATTCAATAAAAAAAATTCTCCTGACGCACCTTTTTCTTCGGCATAATCGCGGCATAGTTCTATATTTTCCAACAAAGTTACTTTTGCACCGAAAGCTTCCATCGTAATCACACGTTCGCGGGTAGACGAAGAAGGCATCACGAGTTCTATTTCAATACCATAAAGTTTTGCCATTAGTGCCAGTGCGATACCCGTATTGCCGCTGGTGGCTTCTATAAGTTTTGTATTTGAATTAATGTCACCTCTTTCCAAAGCGCTCTTTATCATATTTAATGCGGGCCTGTCTTTTACACTTCCCCCGGGATTATTTCCTTCAAGTTTAGCAAAAATTTTTACATTTTTATTCGGATTTAACCTCTGGAGTTCCACTAATGGCGTATTACCAACAGTGTCTAAAATTGTTGCCATATTTTTATTTAGTAATTAACGATTTTTCCTTCCACAACCGTAATCTCCGGGTTGTGATACACCAGCGAACCTGGCGGAATACTATTAGTAAGCCAAACATTTCCACCGATTACACTATGATGGCCAATAACTGTTTCGCCTCCCAAAATAGTTGCTCCGGAATATATGATTACATGGTCCTGTACGGTGGGATGTCGTTTTTTAAATACCATACTTTTATCAACACTCAAAGCGCCTAACGTAACACCCTGGTATAATTTAACATGACTGCCAATTTCTGCGGTTTCACCGATTACAATGCCAGTTCCATGATCGATAAAAAAATGATCTCCTATTAAGGCACCGGGATGTATATCAATACCTGTTTTCGAGTGTGCATGTTCTGTGAGTATGCGGGGAAGAAGGGGAACCTCAAGTTTTAATAACTCATGAGCCATTCTGTAAAAGCACAACGCATAAAAGCCGGGATACGCACGAATTACTTCAAATTCTACTCTTGCAGCAGGATCCCCTGTATGCAAGGAATAAATATCAGTATTGAGTATCCTGTATATATCGGGTATCTTTTTGAAAAAGAGTTTTGCAATCTCTTCGTTATTACAATTTTTGCAGGCACGGGTCGCCGTCAGGATATTTAAAAGATCTACTTCCAGCCTTTTGTATTCCTCTTCAATTTCGGTCGTTGATGAATAAGAAGACATGGATAATTCAGGGTATAGTAGACCTATAACGTTTAATGCCCATTCGGCAATAATATCATTGCCAGGCACAATTTCTTTCTGTTGTTGTTTGCTCAAAAGCTGGTTGAAGAAGTTTGTATTCATGCTATATCGCTCTGTTTATAAAAATATTATACCATCACTTTTTCTCTATTAATAACTTTCACGTTCCATGTAATTTCAGTTCCACTCCTTCTAAGAGTTTCTGCCACTGAACAATATTTTTCTATTGATAAAGCGGCGGCTTTTTTTGCCTTTTCCTGGTTTATAATTCCATACAATTCAAATGTAACGTCAACAGATTTCCACAAGGAAGGTGTTTTATCTTTTTCTCTTTCTCCCCTTAGTTTTATTTTAAAACCTTCCACTACCTGCTTTTGTTTTTTTAAAATAGATATTATGTCTATAGCACTGCAGCTTCCCAAACCTGAGAGAATCAATTGCATTGGGCGAAACCCGTAATTGGTTCCACCGTTTTCAATGCTGCTGTCGGTATGCAATATATTCCCGTTTTCATCTTTAGCCTGGAAACCAAAATCCCCGGTCTTCCGTTCCATTTCAATTATATTCATTATTAATTTTTTTGCAAAATTAACGAAAGAGTTATGCTTTAGTTTAAATAAAACCCAGGATGCAGTTAAATATACAGGTGATAGATGGAAGAAGCAATCACTATTTTTTAAGATTGCTAATAGCCTGTTCTATCGGTTCGAAAGGACCATATTTGTGCTGTAATTCCGTAAAAGTATCCGCGTATGGACCAAAGGGATCATCGATTGGTTTTTTCGAAATATCAGGATAATCATTTTTGCCTTTTAGTATTGGTCTCGGCTGGCTGTTAATAAAAGCCGCAACATCCCAGGCTTCTTCATCAGTGAGTTTCGGATGTTGATAAGTTGCCTCGTCGAAAGGCATATTATTTTTCACAAAACCTGCAACGTTAGAAATTCTATAAAAACCAGCGCCGGTATTATAGCTGTGTTCTCCCCATAATGGCGGATAGATAAACCCGGAAGCATTTTCATTTAATTGACCTTCCCCATTTTTACCATGACATCTTTGGCAATTATTTACAAAAACAATTTTTCCCTTAATCGTATCTGCTGCCCGGTTTAAGTAAGGAAGTTTCATTATTCCTGAACCCAACGGTTTTTTGCCTGCCGGGATATCATCACCAATCCAATGCATATAAGCAATAATTGCCTGCATCTCACGGCTTGTTGTATCTATCCGCGATCCATTTAAGCTGCGCTCAAAACAACCGTTTATGCGTTCTGAAATTGATTGCATTTTCCCATTGCGGGTACTAAATGAAGGATAAGACATCACTGCCGCACTAAAATTATTTCCCCAGGGAACAATGCCTCCCTGCATATGGCAATTTTGACAATTCATACCATTGGTGATAGCGGCTATCTTTCCCTTGGGCCCGAAATAGTAAGAGGTACTATCAATAAGATTCAAACCCAATCGCACTAATGAATCCTCCGGTTTTATCTGGTATTTATTCCATCCATACCAAAGCGCCGGCGATATTGAGTCGTTTAATAATTCTTTATCTGAATTGGTGATGCATGAAGGAAGACCTGCGCTAAAAAGAGCAATTATAAAAATTATAAGATTGAATATAACTACTGATTTTATTGAAATTCCCATAAAGAATAGTTAATGTGGTAGCCTTTCTCTTAATATACCATATACCCAGGTTCCTGCAATGGCACTTAATAGAGTAATTATTATTATCAATGCCCCCGTGCCAATCAATGCAAACAAAGGACCTGGGCAAGCACCGGTTAACGCCCAACCAAAGCCAAAGATTAAACCGCCATAAATTTGACCTTTATTAAATTTCTTAGGATATAAATTTATTTTTTCGCGATGGATAGTTTTTACTGCGAACTTTTTTAAAATTAAAATTGAAATCATCCCTGTTATGACCGCAGAGCCTATTACACCATACATGTGAAAACTCTCAAGACGAAACATTTCCTGGATTCTGAACCATGAGACTACCTCAGACTTTACCAGTATAATTCCAAACAAAATTCCTGCGATAAGATATTTTATATTATACCACCATGGATGTTGCAGGGCTGATTCATTGATACACATCGTGTCCAGTGAGCGGACTTCAAAATCGGTATTGGTTTCTATTTCTATAAAAGTTGTATCGCCCATTTCTAAAGATTTAAAATAAAAGGTAAAATAAGATTGGCCATTATAAAACCACCTGCCATAAAACAAACTGTCGCAATTAATGAGGGGAATTGCAAATTAGAAAGGCCCATTATTGAATGGCCGGAGGTACAGCCGCCGGCGTAACGGGTTCCAAAGCCGACAAAGAATCCGCCACAAGCCATCATAATAAATCCTTTGACGGTTAGTATCTGGTGCCAGTTGAAAAGCTGAACCGGTACCATTGTATGATAATCGGTAATGCCATATTTTGAAAGTTCAGTTACCAATTTTGGATTTACATCAACAGGCGTTCCGTTCATAAGAAATAAACCCGCAATTGCACCTCCTGCTAATATTCCTCCGACAAAAAACAGATTCCAGGCTTCTTTCTTCCAATCGTAGTTAAAAAATGGAACCTTTACGGGTATACATACAGCACATAAATGCCTTAGCGATGATGAGACACCGAATGCCTTATTGCCAAGAATCAGTAAGAGGGGAACCATCAGGCCAATTAACGGGCCGGCTATATACCACGGCCACGGCTGTTTTAAAATTTCCAACATAATTTTAGTTTATTCGCTATTGCTACAAAGTTGAGAAATTAATTTTTTTTATAAGATAAGAATTTCTATCGGACTTAACACAAAAGCGGCCGGAAGCCGCTTTATAGTTCAAATCTAATAGAAATTATATTTTGTGATATTATTTTTTTTCTTCTTTCTTTCGCACATCCAGGTGTTTTGGTGGTTCTGCTGGTCTTGAATTTTCTTTCTTTATTACCGGTGTTCTATCGTTAATGGCTGGTTTAATAACCGGTTTATTTTTTTGTTCCTGTGGTGCATTATCCCGTTGTCTTACGTTACCGGGTTTGGTCTTTATTTCCGGTTTGTTTACAGGAGCATTATTGGGTAGATTGATATCATGAACCTTCACTGGAGGATTCTTCTTAACAGGCTGTTGTTGATTATTATTTTGGTTTGGAAAACCACGCGTATTTGATTGATCATTTTTCTTATCAACATTTTCCTGGTTTGGCTGAGTTTTTTTAGCAGGGAGGTCTTTATTATTTTGTTCAATACGCTGTTGATTTTCTTTTTCCCGATTTAATTTTTCATCGTCGGGATTGGTTGTATTATCCTTTTTTGTATCCCGGGGATTGGTTTGAATATTTTGATTATTGTCTGTTTTCTGCGGTTCTATCTCTTTCTTATGAAGGTCTGCGGGTGGTGTAGCATTTTTCTGTTCATTTACCGGTGGTTGAACCCTGTCGGTAGGATTTACTCTATTTTTTGAATCATCTCTCGCCGGAGTTTCATTTCTTCCCTCTTCACTTTTTGCATGACGGGCCCTGACATCATCCAGGTTTCCTGTTCTGGCGGGCCTGAAATTTTGGGTTTGTTGGGGCTGTTCTTTTATACGAGGCCTGTACACAGATACCCTGTCGCCGGTGACCTGTGCATTCCCCGGGTTGTTTCTTTGAACAATTTTTACAGTATTAATTTTCTCGTGAGTATTTCTTTCAAAATCAGTGGCAGACGGTCCGGCGATGTAAACGTTTCTGTTGTTGATAACACGAGTATTATTAATAATGGTCGTGTTATTTATTATGGTCGTGTTTTGCTGCCTGTTGACATAATAGTCATTGATACGGGGATTATTAATATAACGGCAAGGCACAAACGACCAATAGTTATATGGTATATTGGAACCAAAATTAACATTAATATCTATGCCGGGACCGAGGGGAGCCCATCCATAATAATCGCCATTACTTCTCCACGAAACCCATGCCGGTGCCCATTCATAGCCTGGCACCCACATCCATCCATACGCATCATCGTATAGCCAGCGTCCATAATGGAAGGGGGCCCAACCCCAACTATAATTTGATACCCATGTCCATCCATAATCTGTATAAATCCAATGACCGTTGTTATAATAGGGCCTGAATCCCATTTCGTTAGGAACCCATACATAACCATAGTTCTGGTAAGGCACCCAGTCGCCATAAGGACTTAGATCATCATAGAATTGCTGATAGCTTATATCGGTTGGTTCACTTGCATAATTTTGAGGGTAGTTCCTGGTGGAAAAGCACGAACTAAATAAAACAATCATGAATAAGTAAAGTGGTATATATATCTTTTTCATGTTAAATAATTTTATACCTGTTAGACGTCATTTAAAGCTCAGGGATAGTTATTAATTTTAAAAATAGTTTAGTTTAACTAAGTATTAACTGAATGCTAATCCTCTGGAAAGTTAGATGTTAATTTGAATATAAAATAGATGATCTCAAATTAAATGAAATAATATAAGAGCTAAGATTATTCTGCCATTATCACGACGGGAGAGTTTAGTTGAAATTATTTGTATGCATACTGTATAGTTCCTAATAACCTTCTTTCTTTTGAAAAACATTTTTCTGTTTCCCTTAGATTTTTATCGTTATAGGTATACTTCCAGATAAAATAGCTGTTATCACCCTCTTCCGTCGAAACCATTTGCACGGGCAGGTTTTGTGCATTGTATTCATACATATAGTTGGGAAGCAAGCGCTGGGCCCTTGCATTAAAATGAACCACATCAGTAAGCCTGTTTTTATCATCGTAGTAATAATAATATTTCTTATCATTAGTACTGTTGCCATCAATATCTTCTTCAATAATATTCCCATTGGCGTCGCTCACAAAATGGATAGTTGAAACGGGTACGTCTCCCCTTTTGCGAAGCATTTTTAAAGGTATTCCTTTTTCATCGTAGAAATATTCGTGTGTTTCTATGATCTCTTCGGAATCGTCGTCTGCTTTTGTTATAGTTCGTAACAGTTTCAGTTGGCCATTTTGGTCATATTCATATTCTGTAGTGCTTGTAGTTGTGGGAGTATTATCTGTTGTTTTAACAGGTTGCCCGTTAGCGTTATAATCTGAAACCAACACCGATTCACCGGTAACATTTGATTTTGACATCATCTGCGATTGGGTATAATTTTTATTGATCTTCTTTTCGCAAAAAAAGCCTTCACTTGGCTGATTATCATCTTCAAAGCTCTTAAGCTGTATTGTTTTAAAATTTGCATTTTTTAGGGTGTTGAAGTCTTTTACCAACTGCAGGTTATTCCAAATATCTTTATAATAGTATTGGCCATTTGCAGAAATTGAAAATATAAAAAATGTAACAGGAAAAATCAAACAAAAAGCTGCAGGTTTCTTTGTCATATTATAGGAAAATTTGGATTGTTTAACTGGTCATTATTCACGGTATGTAAAATAACAGAATTATTCAGCAAGCAAATTTAGTTTGTTATTTTTAACCATTATTTAAAAGCAAAATTGTATAGTGTCGCATCTTCCTCAGAGAAAAGAAAAGAATTGTCTCAATTGTGGAACGACAGTTGTCGGCAGATATTGTCATAACTGCGGACAGGAAAATACAGAGCCAAAAGAAAGTGTATGGCATTTGGTGTCTCATTTCTTTAGCGATATCACGCATTTTGATGGTAAGTTTTTTACTTCGTTAAAAGACCTGGCATTAAAGCCGGGCTTTCTTTCGAAAGAATACATGAATGGCAGAAGAGCAACTTATCTTAATCCGATACGGATGTATTTGTTTACTTCGTTTATTTTCTTTTTCATATTTTTTTTACTTTTTAAAGTAGACGATAGTATTGTTACCTTCAATAATAGCAACATAGACAAACTGGATTCTGCCCAGGTGAGAGACCTTTCTGTACAACTGAACAATGGTGTTCCACTTACAAAAGAAGAACTGAAAGAGAAATTGGACACCTCATCATTTTCAATTGCCCCGGGAAATTATAAATCAAAAGCGGAATATGATTCGTTACTTAAGGCGGGAGTTAAAAAACATAACTGGTTTGAAAAAATGCTTGTTTATAAAAATATTGAATTGCAGCAAAAGTACAACAAGAATAAAAAAGCGGCGATTGTTGATATTGTTGCCAGGGTACAGCATTCCATTCCTCAAATGCTATTTATTTTGCTTCCGTTATTTGCCTTAATTCTAAAATTTTTGTACATAAGACATAAAAACTTTTACTATACAGATCATGCAATTTTCACCATTCATTTTTACATTTTTGTTTTTATCGCGATGCTTTTGATTTTTGGAATTAAGAAAATTGAAAGCACAACAGGCGCCACCTGGCTGGCATACATAAATGCTGCATTCCTGCTGACTATATTTTTTTATTTGTATAAGGCAATGCGAAATTTTTATCAACAGAAAAGAGCAAAAACAATTGCTAAATATTTCCTGTTGCTCCTTTCTTTTTTAACAATAGGGGTTGTTATTACAACAATTTTCTTTTTTATATCAATTTTCGAAATTTAATAAATTGTATATGGATAATGGAAATGGAATTGATCGGCTGATAAACATCATGGATGAACTCAGGGAAAAATGTCCCTGGGATAAGAAGCAAACTATTCACACACTACGCCAGCAAACTATTGAGGAAACTTTCGAACTTGCAGATGCCATTACGGACAAAGACTGGAGTGGTATAAAGGAGGAATTGGGCGATCTGCTGTTACATATAATTTTCTATTCAAAAATTGCAGAGGAAGAAAAGCAATTTTCGGTAAATGAAGTTATTGATGCCGTATGCGAAAAATTAATTAAACGTCATCCCCATATTTATGGAAATGTAATTGTAAAAGATGATGAGGAAGTTAAAAAGAACTGGGAACAGATAAAACTTGCCGAAGGGAAAAAATCAGTTTTAAGCGGCGTTCCTAAATCTTTACCTGCAATGGTTAAAGCCATGCGCCTCCAGGAAAAAGCAAAGCAGGTTGGCTTTGAATGGGAAACGAAAGAGCAGGTTTGGGAAAAAATAGAAGAAGAAAAAAATGAATTGCTGGAGGCGGTAAATACCGGCAATGATGAGCAAATTGAAGAGGAAGCCGGCGACCTGTTTTTTTCTGTAATTAATTATGTAAGATTTTTAAATGTGGATGCAGAGAATGCACTGGAAATTACCAATAAAAAATTTATTGAACGCTTTACGAAAATGGAAGCAGCTGCTGCATTAAACGGTCACAATTTGAGTGATATGACGTTGAAAGAGATGGATGCGATGTGGAATGAAATAAAGAAACAAAAGCTGTGAAGTTTAATTTTATTCAGAATATTAATACTTTTTTCGGGAGAAATGGATATCTTCTTCTCGCCTCGGCATGGCTGTTCACCTTTTCATTTATTATAGATAACTACTGGAGTGGTTCCTCCACAATTAACGCGGTTAGAAACCGTATTCAAAGAGACATCCATGTCAACCAAAAGAAGAGTGAGGCTTTTATTAACAATACTGCATTGATAAATAAAATTATCAATGGTTCTTATGATGAAAAAGAGCTTGATGGATTTATTAATAAAAATTATTTCGTTTTTATCTACCGGGTAACTCCATTTACGCGGCCACTGGCTGTATTTTGGAACACACAAATTATTCTGCCTGATTCAACCGTACTTGACAAACCTGACGGGACTTATTTTGAACAGCTTATTAATGGGTGGTATGTCATTAGCAAAAGATCGTACGAAAATTCAAATGGCTTGCTTTATAAAATAGTTTCGCTTATACCAGTTAAGTGGAGTTATTATGTTGAAAATAAATACCTCGTAAATTCATTTGTTGCTATTAAAAATGTTCAGAATGATTATGACGTAAGCCTTAAACCGACAGGCACCGTTGTTAAAGACATTAGTGGTGAGAAGCTTTTTTATCTCACTCAGGTCAGAGTTGATGTAAGTACGCACGATAATACGGTTTCCATCTGGCTAAGAATTCTCGCAGCTGTATTGGTGCTTTTTTTCATTCATAAGTTGGCCCGTTTTTATTTTGAAAAAAAAGGTTTTTGGCCTTCATTTTTGGTATTGACTGTCCCCGTTGCGGTATTAAGAACTTTGAGCTATTTTTTGCCCATCCCGTTAAACTTTCAACAACTTGAATTATTTAATCCTGATGTTTACGGCTCTAGCTTTATCTTTCATTCGCTGGGCGATTTGCTGATTAATTCCTTACTGTTTATATGGATTGTTCTTTTCATACGCTTTCACTACCGGTTTGAATCCGCAAATTTCAATTTCAATACCAGGTTTAAAAAATACGCCGCAGT
Organism: uncultured Chitinophagaceae bacterium; assembly: GCA_963819925.1. Lineage (GTDB taxonomy): Bacteria > Bacteroidota > Bacteroidia > Chitinophagales > Chitinophagaceae > Ginsengibacter. Next base: position 644,547 of record CAWFYG010000005.1, read on the forward strand.
GGGGATCATTTCTTTTTTAATGATTCTCATTACAATTTTATGTGGCAATATTGTGCGAAGCCTGGTTTCTGACTCCCAGATTTCGTTTGACGTAATAAATTTTTTCACTTTAAGTGTATATAGTGTTGTTGGCTTTATAGTATTAAGCTGTGTAGCAACGGGGTATTTTTTTCTTATCCAGATTCTGATGCAGCCCTTAAAAAAAATTATTCAGCCTAACTGGTTTGTGCTTTATGTATTTATTGCTGTAATTGGATTAATCTACCTTACGTTACGGCTTCGCTCGTCACACGTTACTTTTGATTTGTGCCTGCTAGGATGGCTTTTATTTTTTATCTATCTTCTTAATAAAATATCACTCGCAATAGACGCTTACAACCTTGTATCAACGAGGTTTATTTTTTGGCTCTTTTTCTTTTCGGTTTCCATTACAATAGCCATAGTTGTGCAAAACAGGAAGAAGGAAATGGAGCAAAGAAAACTTTTTGCTGAAAATATTTCCAATAGGGCCGATCCGTCAGGGGAGAGAATTATAAGTGTTATTCTTAGTGATTTTAGTAACGAAGCATTACGGGGTATTTTCGACAGGTTTAAAAATCCGTTTGAAAACGGGTTCTTAAAAGACAGCCTGATTAATGAAAATTTTTCGGGATATCTTAATAAATATGATACCCGCATTTATACTTTTGATTCGAGCGAAGCGCCCCTATATAATGAAGATTCTACAAATTTTAATTCGCTGAATGCAATTATACAAACCCAGGGTAAGCCTACCGCAATTCCGGATCTTTATTATTATGATATTTCATACGATCGTTTTAATTACATCAGTAAAAAAGAAATTGCTGATTCCGGAGGAAATAAGGAAGGATATATTTTCATAGTTTCAACGCCCAAAAAATACAAAAGCGATGCTTTATACCCGGAGCTATTTTCGAAGGGAAGTACCAATTCCATAGAAAGCTCTTCCGTTTATGCTTTTGCAATCTATAATAGTAACCAGCTTAGCAGCAGTAATAATGATTATCCTTTTCCGACTACTATTGATCCGGGTTCATTTACTTATAATGAGTTCAGGACAGTGAACAGGAATGGATATGAAGAACTTTGGTACAGGGCTAACGAGGATAAGGTAATTGTAATAGCACGACAGGATGATTTTTTTATTGAATCAATTACTTTATTTGCCTGGCTGTTTTGTTCATTTTTGGTAATTACGGTTCTTTTCAATGCTTTAAACAGGTTATTGCGCAGTAAGATGAAACCGGAAAATTTCAGATCTTTCTGGCAATTTACAATTCGCAACCAGGTGCATGGTACCATAATCATGATAAGCATTTTTTCCTTTTTGGTTATTGCGGTTACCACGATATTATTTTTTATCAGTCGGTATCATAGTAACAATAGAGAGAAGCTTAGCCGCACTATTCATGTTATGGAAAATGAAATCCGAAATTCTATTGATACCATGTCGACCGGTGAAACGCAGGTGAGGGATTTTGATTCGGTATCAAATGAAAAGTTAGATGAAACTATTAACAGGATTGCGGGTATTCATGCTGTTGATGTAAACCTTTATGATATTAACGGGGATCTTAAAGTTTCATCATTACCGTTACCTTATAAAAAAGGAATTGTAAGCGCAAAAATGGATCCCATTGCTTTTTTTCATTTGAATAAATCAAAAGATGTTCAGTTTTCTCAGGAGCAACAGATTGGTAGCCTCGAGTATTTGAGTAATTATGTACCCGTAAGAAATGAAACCGGCAAAGAATATGCTTATCTGAATATCCCTTACTTCGAATCGCAGAGTAACCTGCAGGATGAAATTTCAAATTTCCTGGTGACGATCATAAATCTGAATGCTTTCATTTTTCTTATTGCAGGTATCATTGCCCTGTTCATTACCAACAGGATCACAAGGTCATTTTCTCTTATTAGCAATAGGATGAAAGAAATAAATCTTGAGAAAACAAATGAAGAAATAGTCTGGACCCGTAAAGATGAAATTGGCGAATTGGTAAATGAATATAATAAAATGGTTAAAAAGCTGGATGTAAGTGCACAACTTTTGGCTAAAAGCGAAAGAGAAGGGGCGTGGCGTGAAATGGCCAGGCAGGTAGCACACGAAATCAAAAATCCGCTCACTCCAATGAAGCTTAATTTGCAATACCTGCAAATGGCAATAGACAATAATTCCCCAGGGGTAAAAAGAATCTCTTTATATGTGTCTAATATTTTGCTGGAGCAGATAGAACATCTGTCCCTGATTGCAGGAGATTTTGCTCAGTTTGCAAATCTTGGTAATTCCAAAAATCAACTTTTTGATATTAACCATACGCTAATAAATGTTGCGTCTCTTTATTCTGCAAATGAAGATCTTGATGTAAACGTTAATTTGTATCCGGGAGAAATATTAATTGAAGCCGATAAAACACAAATAAACCGGCTGTTTACAAACCTTCTTCAGAATGCAGTGCAATCGGTTCCCGGAACAAGAAAACCAATAATAGAAATAAAAAGTGAGTTGAAGGGAAAGCGTGTGTTGGCATCAGTGAAAGATAATGGGAGCGGGATTCCTACAGAAATGTTCAGTAAGATTTTTATTCCCAACTTTACTACGAAAACTTCGGGAACGGGATTAGGATTGGCAATGTGTAAAGGGATTGTTGAAAGATTAAATGGAAAAATATGGTTCGAAACCAGCGAAGGAAATTGGACTATATTTTTTGTAGAACTTCCGGTAGTGGATTCTTAAATTAATTTGAGCGTTTTTTCCTTTTATTTTCTACAAGAAAATTTTCAAATTCATTTAAATTAAAACTACTCAGATTTTGTTGAGCTGTAACCATTCCCTTTTGCGCAACTAACACTCCGTAACGTGTATTCGAAAATTCGCCAATAGCATGAGCATCCGGGTCTATTGATACCAATACATTTTTGGATAAAGCATATTCAAGCCATTTCCAGCTTATATCGAGCCGACGCGGGTGCGCATTAATTTCAATAACAACATTGTTTGCGGCACATGCATCAATAATTATTTTGTGATCAACGGGATAACCTTTTCGACTCAATAATAACCTTCCTGTCATGTGTCCAAGAATAGTGGTGAACGGGTTTTCAATGGCATTAATAAGTCGCATCATTGCTTTTTCTTCGTTCATTTTTAAATTAGAATGTACCGATGCAATTACCAGGTCAAAAGTAGAGAGTATGTTATCGGAGTAATCAAGATTGCCATCATTTAATATATCACTTTCTATGCTTTTAAAAATTTTGAACGGCACTAATTTAGAATTGAGTTCTTCAACTAATTCGTGTTGGGCATGAATTTTTTCTTCACTAAGTCCTTGCGCATAAAAAGCGGATTTACTGTGATCACTTATCACCAGGTATTCATAACCCTGGCCTATACACAAACCTGCGAGTTCTTCCAGCGTATTTGAACCGTCGCTCCAGTTACTATGACAATGGATAATGCCCTTTATGTCTCCCGGTTGAATTAACAGGGGTATCTTTCTTTCTTCCGCAAGTTGTAGCGCCCTTGCGGATTCTCTTAAAGAAGGAACAATATATTGTAATCCTGCATTTTCAAATATCTCTTCCTGATTTTTAGCATTTTCAAATTGTTTCAATGAAAATTTTTCGTAAAAGAGTTTATTAAACTCAGCATTGTTGGTTGTTTCGAAATGCTTTTGTACGAAGTTCGTTTCATCTGTTACATATAGCTTTACTTTTATTCCATCATTGTATTTATATAAAAAGTATTCGGGTTTTTTTTCCAGGAAATAAAATTCAGGAATATTGTTCATCGTTTCTGAAATAAAATCTTCAGGAAAAGGGATTACAAATTCAAGTTCGTCAACAGTTTCGTTTTGTCTTACAAATGAACCAGTAATTTTTATTTTTTCAGACGCAAAAATTTCGCAAAGTAATTGCTCCATATTGTATGCCAGTTGTTCCACCTGTGCATACAAGTAATTACCTTTTTGCTTTAGAAAAAAATCAATTGATTCAATTACATTGTCCTGTGTTTTTTTTCCGAAGCCTTTTAAAAGCGACAGGCGGTTTTCATGACAGGCATATAAAAGCTCGCCGATATTTTCCACATTCATTTCTTTCCATATTACAGCAATTTTTTTTGGACCAATGCCTTTAATCTTCATCATTTCAAGAATTCCTTCGGGAGTTTTTGAGAGTAATTCATCTAGCATTTTCATTTTTCCGGTTCCTGTTAATTCCAGAATTTTTTTCCCAATTGCTTCGCCAATGCCATTAATTGAAAAAATTTTGTCGGCCGGTAGCGTTTGCAGTTCTACCGTTAGTTGCTCAATTTTATAGGCAGCAATAGAATATGTTTTCGATTTAAAACTATTTTCTCCATGAATTTCCATCAACTTTGAAAGCAATGAAAAATGCTTTGTAATTTCATTATTGTCCATATTTCAAATGTAAAAAATAAGCTTTTGAAAGGTTTATATTTTTTGTGATGAGCTTTTTAGCCGGCCTGAAACCCTTTACCATGCTTATTTTGGATAAATAAAAAAGTCCCGGAAAATCCGGGACTTTAGGAATATGCTGTTTTGAAGTTAAATTACTACTTCTTTTTAGCAGCTTTCTTAGCGGCCTTTTTAGGAGCAGCTTTTTTAGCAGCTTTTTTAGGAGCAGCTTTCTTAGCGGCCTTTTTAGGAGCAGCTTTTTTAGCAGCTTTTTTTGCTGTTGCCATGTTTTTAGAATTTAATTGTTAGTAAATAAGGGTTAAAAATAAAAACATTTTTTTAACTGCCAAAAATTATTTATAAAAATTTATGAAGAGGCTTCAATGGAATTTACTGAAACAATTGTTTTATCGCCTTTAGTTTTTTTGAATTCAACAACTCCATCACTGGTTGCGAAGATGGTAAAATCTTTTCCTATACCAACATTTTTTCCGGGATGATAAACTGTTCCGCGTTGACGCAAAATTATATTTCCGGCTGTAGCAGCCTGGCCACCAAAAATTTTTACGCCTAATCTTTTACTTTGTGAATCACGACCATTCTTAACCGAGCCTTCACCTTTTTTATGAGCCATAATTTTAAAAATTAAAAATTATTATTTTTTAAAATGATACAATTAAAAACAGGAATCATATTTTTTATGCAATGTCTGTAACTTTTATTTGCGTGTATTGGGTACGATGACCATGTTTCTTCCTGAAGCCTTTTCTTCTTTTCATTTTAAAGGCGATAACTTTTTCACCCTTTATAAGGTCATTTACTATCTCGGCTTTTACAGTAACCTTTGCATCCGAACCCACTGAAATTTTTCCTTCATTGTCATGTAAAAGAATATCGGAAAACTCAATTTTGTCCCCTGACTTACCCGCCAAATGAGGTACATATAAGCTTTGTCCTGGCTGAACTTTAAATTGCTGACCTGCTATTTTTATAACTGCAAACATAAATTCCAAATTTTTGGAGTGCAAATGTAAGGGATTTATGAATAAAATTTTCTATTAAAATCGTGAAGAATATGTTTTTTTCAGATTTTAGATTAAATTTCGCTGTTATCCGGACGAAATTGCTGGTTTTTCTGATGCACATCTTTCCTCTTTTCCTTTTTAAACCTTTTAATGTGAGCATTTTAAATAAAATATTCCGTTTTTTTTTCAGTGTGTATGGCCTTTTGATTTTCCTGGCATTAATGTTCCTGCTGATGCCTTTATTTATGTATAGCTTTTTGCTTAACGATATAAAAGGAGGAAATGTTTTATATAAGATATGCCGGTTTTGGGCAGACGCATTTTTTTTTGCAATTGGCATTAAGTATAAAAATATTTATGAAGAAGAGCACAATACCCATAGACAGTACATTTTTGTAAGCAATCATATTTCTTATCTTGATATTCCGATGATGATGAAAGCGATCAGGCGACAGCATGTTCGCATTTTAGGAAAAGCCGGAATGACAAAAGTGCCCATCTTTGGATTTATTTATAAGAAGGGAGCAGTTTTGGTTGACAGGGAAAATGCAAAAGGAAGACTAACGAGCGTAAAAAATCTTATTTATTTCCTAAACAGGAAAATTTCAGTCTTTATTTGTCCTGAAGGAACTTTTAATATGACCCATATGCCTTTGAAAAATTTTTACGATGGAGCTTTTAGAATTGCAATACAAACGCAAACTCCGATAAGGCCTGTTTTATTTCCGGATACGTATGATCGTCTTAATTACCACAGCATTTTTTCTTTGAATCCAGGGAAGTGCCGTTCTGTTTATCTTTCAGAAACCTCTACCGAAGGCCTTACAATTAATGATGTGCCAATGTTAAAAGAGAAGATTTTCAGGCAAATGGAAGATGGATTAAAGCGGTACAATGCAAGCTGGATTAAATAGAAACCGGCTTTGCGGCTTTGAAATTATATTTGTATAAATGATAAAAGAGAATTTGTCCGAACAAAATTTATTTGAAAATAATTTGGAACCAAGGCAATGGATTGAAGTTATTCTGCCTCTTGCTATTCCCAAAACCTATACCTATTCTGTTCCCACCGCTCTACAAAAAAAAATAAAAACAGGTTGCCGTGCAGAAGTGGTTTTTGGAAAAAATAAAAAGTATGCCGGCATTGTAAAATTGGTAAGTGATAGAAAACCTGCATACGAAACTAAGGATATCATAAATATAATTGATGAAGAGCCTATTGTTTATCCGCAACAACTTGAACTCTGGAAATGGATAAGCGACTATTATATGTGCAGCGAAGGTGAAGTAATGGCTGCGGCTTTGCCAACCCATTTAAAGTTAAGCAGCGAAACTATTTTAATTTTCAATGAAGAATATGGTGATGATTTTTCTGAGCTTGACAACGACGAATACCTGGTAGCAGAGGCGTTGCTTCTAAAAAAAGAATTAAGACTAACGGAAGTACAGTTAGTGACTGACAGCGTACATGTGTACCCGCTGATAAAAAGACTTATTGATAAAAAAGTTTGCTTTGTTTGGGAATCGTTTAATGATAAGTATAAAGAAAAAAAAGAAAATTACATTCTATTAAACCCCGATTTTAATGATGAGGAAAAATTAGGTGAATTATTAAACAATTCCAGGGCTCCGAAGCAAATGGAATTATTGTTAAGTTTTTTGCATTTAATAAAAACACAAGGTGAAGTTTCTCAGCACGACCTTTTGAAAAAATCGGGAGCTTCAGTTGCTCAATTGAAAGGTCTTATCGATAAAAATATTTTGTTTACGGAAAGCAGAAGTGTGGATCGCCTGCGAAGCTTGCCTAAAAAAAGTGAAATAAATTTTGAATTGAATGATGCTCAAAAAAAGGCATTAAACGAAATTGATATTGCTTTTAACACAAAAGACGTTTGCCTGTTGCATGGAATTACCAGCAGTGGAAAAACCCAGTTATATATCAGGCAAATTGAAAATTTTATAGGTAAGGGAAAACAGGTGCTGTATTTGCTTCCTGAAATAACGCTAACGGCGCAGATTATACGAAGATTGCAAACTAACTTTGGAGGAAACATCGCTATCTATCATTCTAAGTTTAATAATAATGAAAGGGTAGAACTTTGGAATAAAATAAAAACAGGAGAATTAAAAATAATCCTCGGTGCAAGAAGCGCTTTATTTCTTCCGTTTAAAGATCTTGGATTGATTATCATTGACGAAGAGCATGATCCTTCTTTCAAACAACAAGAACCGGCGCCAAGATATAATGCACGGGATTCCGCGGTTTTTTATGCATCACTTTTTAAAGCCAAAGTTTTGATGGGAAGCGGTACCCCTTCGGTGGAAAGTTATTACAATGCGTTGCGAAATAAATATGCTTTAGTGCGTCTTAACAAGCGGTATGGCGGTATAAAATTGCCTGAAATAAAAATTATAGATACCAGAACCGTGGCCGCCTCCAAAAAACGAAAAGTGATGATTTCGCCGCAACTAAAGGCCGCAATAGAAGATGCTTTGAGCAATGATCGCCAGGTGATACTTTTCCAAAACCGCAGGGGGTATGCACCTTTCTTAATTTGTGGCACCTGCGGGTTTATTCCCCGTTGCAAAAATTGCGACGTAACACTAACGCTGCATAAGTATTCAAATAAACTTCATTGCCACTATTGCGGTACTACTTATCCAAAGTTGACCGCTTGCCCGGCGTGCGGCAGTGTAAACTGGATTGAAAAAAATTTTGGAACCGAAAAAATTGAGGAAGAACTTACTGAAGATTTTCCTAATAACAGGATCGCACGTATGGACGTCGATGCGGTTAAGGGGAAAAATGCGCATGATACTTTAATTAAATTATTTGAACAACATCGGATTGATATTCTTGCGGGAACACAAATGGTGGTTAAAGGTCTCGATTTTGAAAAGGTAAGTCTCGTTGGTATTCTCGACGCAGACGGCCTGTTGAGTTTTGCAGATTTTCGCGTCAACGAACGTGCATTTCAATTAATGGAACAAGTTAGCGGAAGGGCTGGTCGAAAAACAGAACAAGGTCTTGTTCTGATACAGGCATCCAAAATTAATCACCCCGTATTGTTGTTTTTGCAGGAGCACGATTATGCAAAATTTTACGAAAATGAAATAGCGATGCGAAAACAATTCTTTTACCCGCCATTCAGCAGGCTAATAAGATTAACTTTAAAGCATAAGATAAGAGAGATAGTTTATGAAGCGGCGGACAGGCTCGGTAACTCTTTAAAAAAAGATTTTCAAAATTTAGTAGGCCCTGCAGCACCTGTTATTAACAGGGTACGCAATATGTATTTGATGGAAATTTTAATCAAGCTCTCGAAAGACGCCATGCATATCCGAAATCAAAAAAAAGTAATCAACAATTCTATTGACCTTTTAAAAGCTGAAAAAAAATTTCGAAGTGTAGTAATTATTCCAGATGTGGACCCTGTTTAGTAGCTTCACTTTTAGCTATTACCAGGTGGTGTTGCGTTTTTATTTTATATTTTAAAGCAAATTTTAATCAATGCAAATTTTTAAAAACCATCCTCTTAAAAATTATAACACTTTTGGCATTGATTCGTATGCAAAATATTTTACTGCATTTAATTCCATTCGCGAATTGCAAGAGGTTTTACAATCCAGCGAATATAAAAATGAACCAAAACTTTTTTTAGGCGGAGGAAGCAATATACTTTTTACAAAAAACTTTGATGGTCTTGTTTTAAAAAATGAAATAGGCGGAATTGAAACAATTCATGAAGAAGAAAGATATGTATATGTAAAAGTGGGTGCCGGAGTAAACTGGCATCAGTTTGTACTGCATTGTATTCATAAAAATTTTGGCGGTGTGGAAAATCTTTCATTAATCCCTGGCAACGTAGGTGCATCTCCAATGCAGAATATTGGCGCTTACGGAGCGGAAATAAAGGATATTTTTTATTCGTTGGAAGCCTATCATTATAACGAAAGCAGGATAATAAATTTTTCTTTAAATGATTGTGAATTTGGTTACAGGGAAAGCGTTTTTAAAAAAAAATATAAAAATCAATTTGTAATCCTGGATGTAACATTCAGGCTAAATAAGATGCAACATTATAATATTTCTTACGGAGCAATTGAAGAAGAGCTAAAAAGAATGCATGTTGAGAAGTTAAGTATCAAGGCTATTTCGGATGCGGTTATTAACATACGCACTTCAAAGTTACCGGATCCTGCCCGGATAGGAAATGCCGGGAGTTTTTTCAAGAATCCTGAAATTAGCAAAATTGAATTTGCCGAATTAATCAGGCTGTATCCCGAAACGCCATCTTATAAAATAAACGACGACGAATTTAAAATCCCGGCGGGATGGCTCATTGAGCAATGCGGATGGAAGGGATATCGCAATGGGGATGCGGGCTGTTATGAGAAACAGGCTTTGGTTTTAGTAAATTATGGAAATGCGAGTGGCATGGATATCCTAAAACTTAGTGACGAAATAAAAATGTCAGTGGAGAAAAAATTCAATATAAAATTGGAAGCGGAAGTAAATATTAACTAAATGTGTGCAGCGTTATGACATCCCTAAGGGTCATTTACGAAACTGCTATATGAAAATATCTTTCCTTGTCTTAGTAACTATATTATTTAGTTTCAAAATTTTTGCCCAGGATAAAATTTATAAATTAAGAGGTCCGGTGATTATTGCCAAAGTAATTGAAATTGGAACTGACGAGATTAAATATAAATTATATGATAACCTTGATGGGCCCGTGTATGTCGTAGATAAATCAAGTGTTAACCGGATTGAATATGCTAATGGGAAGGTGGAGAAATATAAATTAAGTTTTAAGGATCCCGAAAATTATGAAGGCCAACTGAAAAAGGCCGTCAAATTTAACTTCCTTGCTCCGTTATTAGGTTACACGCAATTTTCATTTGAAAAATCAGTTTCCCCGTTAAAAGGTTATGAACTTAGTGCCGGAATCATTGGAGCAGGAAAAAATTCCCAAATCGAGGATTATTATATCAATGGTCAATATCAACCTTATAAAAGAAATGCCTTTGGTGGATTTGTGGAGGCCGGATACAAATTTAATAAGCTCCCGAATTTTTTTGGAAAAGGAATGAGGATGACACATATTATGCAGGGAAGCTATGTAAAGCCAACAGCTTCTCTTGGTTTTTATACCGATAACGCGGTCAACTACAAGACGGGTAACCCAGTAATTGAAAAAAGAAATAATGTTTTCGGCGCCCTTATCTTAAATTTTGGTCATCAGTGGGTTTTTGGAGATAAGTTCCTGGTAGATTTATATTATGGATTTGGCTATGCATTTGATAATGTGAAAAATGATAATAACAACAGCTATTATTATTCAACCGATATCTATAATCATTTTGTTGTTCAAAAAGCAGGACCTGGAGCCAACCTTGGGTTAAGTGGTGGTTTGAAAATTGGGTTGCTTATTAAATAAATTAATGGATACTATTAAGAAGCCGTATTGAGTCCGGCTTTTTAATTTATTTAAAATCATCGTCGTCCAGTTCTTCATCTCTGAAGGACTGGGGACTGAAATTGAGCATGCTTCCCATCAAATCTTTAAATTCTATTTTCCCTTCTACAATCTTTTTACTAATAAGCGAATAAGAAGAAAGTCCATGCAAAACAAATTCCATTAGCAAGGCATTTTCTTTTACGTTGGCCGCAGGGAAATGTTTTTTTACAATACCAAACAATCCGTCTACTCTGTATAGCAGCTGGATTTTCTCTTCATCTTTCAACCCGAATAAAAGATTTAAATGATTGCCGGAATCAAACCATCGGGTAATTGCCTTATATGGATTTTCATCTGCTATTCCATCTTTAGTTCGCCTCTTTTTAAATGTTTCCGGGTTAGGGAAATACACGGAGAATTGCGTGCGGATTGCTTTTTCCATCAAATTATAAGCAACCTGGTATGGACCTTCCTGCTCACCTTCGTAAACCAATTCAATTTTTCCGGTAATAGATGGAATGATACCAACAAGGTCACTAATCCAAACCTGTGTTTCCTTTTCCTTATTCATAATTGCCCGCCTTTCCGCTGAACTCATTGCATTCTCATAAGCAGCAATAGTAAGTCTTGCGGATACACCACTTTTCTTATCAACATATTCACTGGCGCGTGCTTCAAAAGATACCTGTTCTATCAATCTTTTTACGAGATCGCTTACCTGTATTCTTTTCAACTGGTCTTCATGAACTCCTGCTTCCTGTTCGGTAATTGATAAAGAAGTTTCCAGGGTAACGGGGTAGTGAGTAAGTATCTGGCTTTCTATCCTGTCTTTTAAAGGAGTGACAATGGCGCCTCTGTTCGTGTAGTCTTCAGGGTTAGCTGTAAATACAAACATAATATCCAATGACAATCTTAGTTTAAAGCCTCGTATTTGTAAGTCGCCTTCTTCTAAAATATTAAACAATGAAACCTGGATGCGTGCCTGCAAATCAGGTAATTCGTTTATAACAAAAATTCCGCGGTTACTTCTTGGAATAATACCGTAGTGAATTACTCTTTCGTCAGCATAACTTAATTTTAGGTTAGCAGCTTTTATAGGATCAATATCACCAATGAGATCGGCGACACTTACGTCCGGTGTGGCTAGTTTTTCGCCATATCTTTTGCTCCGGTGAATCCATTCAATCGGCGTATCATCACCTTTTTCTTCGATTAAATCTTTGGCATATTTGCTTAAGGGTTTAAAAGGATCATCGTTTACTTCACTGCCCTGTATAATTGGGATGTATTCATCAAGCAGCGCTGTCATTTGTCTCGCCATCCGGGTTTTAGCCTGGCCTCTCAATCCTAAAAACAGAATATTATGCCGTGATAATAGTGCTCTTTCCGTATCAGGAATTACAGAATCTTCATAGCCAATAATGCCTGGAAAAGTAATTTCCTTTTTACCTATTTTCTTAATAAGATTTTCACGCAGTTCTTCTTTAATTGATCTTGGTTTGTAGCCGCTGTCTTTTAATTCGCCTAAGGTTTTAATTTTTTGTACGTCCATTAATTAGTTTGAATTTTAAATTTGAAGTTTGATTCTTTCCTGTATACTAATAAACCGTCTTTCTTTTCCCGCTTTCAAAATCTTTGAAAATAAATGCGCCTAACCTGTCTAGAGATGCAAAAAATGCCTTGCCATTATTAGTTTCAGTAAACTCTGTAACAAACCTTTGCAGGTATGGATCACTTGCAATCATAAATGTTGTTATAGGAATTTTTATTTTTTTGCACTGGGCCGCCAGGTTCATGCAGCGATTTAAAATTCTCCTGTCTACTCCAAAACTGTTTTTATAATATCGTTTCCCGATTTTTAAACAGGTAGGCTTGCCGTCCGTTATCATAAAAATCTGCTTATTCGGATTTTTTCTTTTTCTCAATAAATCCATTGCCAGTTGAAGACCAGCAACTGTGTTCGTATGGTAAGGCCCAACCTGGAGGTAGGGAAGATCCTTAATTTCAACAGTCCATGCATCGTTTCCAAAAACAACAATGTCGAGCGTGTCTTTAGGGTATTTCGTTGTTATCAGTTCGCTAAGAGCCATGGCAACTTTTTTTGCGGGCGTTATCCGGTCTTCGCCATACAGTATCATGCTGTGCGAAATATCAATCATCAAAACGGTAGAAGTTTGCGCTTTGAAATCTGTTTCCCGGATTTCGAGGTCGTCTTCATGCATGGTGAAGCTATCGATACCGTGATTGATTTGTGCATTGCGAATTGATTCTGTAAAGTCAATTTGCTCCAGGGTGTCTCCAAATTGAAAAGGCCTTGTTTCCGGATTAATTTCGTCGCCTCCGCCGGGTTTAAATGTATTGTGATTGCCTTGTTTTGTCTTTTTTAATTTCCCGAAAATTTCTTCCAGGCTTCTTTTGCGAATTCCCTGCTCTGTTTTAGGGGTAATTTTTATTTCCCCGTTTTTCCTGTTCTCATCAATATATCCTTTCTCCTTTAGTTCGTCAATAAAATCTCCCATGCCATACTCGTCGTTGGTAAGGTTGTATTCCTTGTCAAGTTCTGTTAACCAACTCAGCGCCTCAGCAACGTCACCACTTGTATAAGTGAGCAATTGCATGAAAATATCGAGAAGTTTTTCAAATGACGATTTATTATTTTCATTTGGATCGAATCTGGAAAAATTATGTCCCCTCATGATAAATCTTTTTTATTAAGGAAGTAGCATTTTAAATTTATTCGAAATGCATTACTTGAGAAATCAGGTATTTAAAGTTTACCCCAGGTAACTATGTATAAACGTTATTTTGTACAAAGAAGATGCAGAACCTTAGGATACTCAAATTAATTCTACAGCAAATTACTAAACAATTTAACTTATTATTTAGTTCGATTGTTAAATTAAAAAATCCCGGCTTACCTTTTATTTATATGAAGGTAATACCGGGATTTAATTTATTAAAAAAAATTATTGCGTTTTGTCGTTAGCAGGTTTTTCTTTTTGAGGAACAGGAATATTATTAATCACAGGACTTTTAGTTTCCGGATTTATTTCCGGATTGGTTTTAAAATATTGCTCCATGCCCTGCAACTGTTGTAACAATTGCTGAACAATTTGATTTTCATATGCAAGCGGAGCCTGTTTATTTTCATCGAGGCTGTTAAAGTAAGTAACCTGCTGCTCAAGGTCTTTGCGTAATGATTCGGACACCTTTTTTGCCAAAACTGTATCACCTGCTTTGTAAGCTGCTAATAAAAACTGCCCTGAAATTTGATCTTGTTGCTCGCGGCGGGATACAAGGCCGTAAGGAAAGTTTTGCTGCAACATCATCTTATCACATTTCTCAAGCATTTTTTTAGCATCATCTTTCCTGCCATTATCTGCAAGGTTTATTGCTACCTGTGAAAACTGCATCCTGATTGTATTTAGATGCCGGCGATTTTCTTCATCATAATATACTCCCGGAACATTCGCATTACCAAATACAAATTTTTTCATCATAACATCATATGCCCAATCGCGGTCAACTTCACTGTTCTTTACCGGCACAAACCTGTAGGTTAAACCATCCGCTCTCAGGTATGATTGAAATCCTAATTCATCATATGGCGATGTAAAATAAATTGGCCTTTTCCACTTGTTAGCGGCCATTATGTTTAATATGGCACTTTCATTTTTGCCCAGGGCGTTTTTAGGAATGTCAAAATCAACTTCACTAACTACGCTGTCTCCCGGATTAACAGTACCATTTTGCCTTACATAATTTGTATCAACAGGAATTTTCACTTTTTTGGTAGGATAAATATTTAGATAGTCATCACCATTTTGAACCATTCGGTTAGGATCATTACTTCCGGCGTAATCCTTCATCATTGTATAAAGGTCCATAGGTTTTGACTGATCAACTTTAGCACCAGGTGCATCCGGATAATAATATATTGCATCCCGTTTACTTCCTATTATTTGATCGGGAGTCCATAACACATCAATTGGATCGCTCTGGTTTACCTTGTAACGCAACTGGTTGAGGTACCAATCTGTTCCCATCAGGCTCGAATTAATTACCCTTATATCGCGGCGTATTCCCTGCACTTCCTGCGCATACCATAGGGGATATGTGTCGTTATCGCCAAATGTTATAAGAATTGCATTTGGCGCACAACTTTGCAAATAATCAATTGCAATGTCTCTTGCGAGAGTTTTATGGCTCCTGTCATGATCGTTCCATTCCTGGCTTCCCATCAATACAGGAACCGCAAGTAAACAAAGCCCTGCGGACGCATAATTAGCAATTCTACCATCAGTAAATTGTTCAAATAACTCTTTTACATACATTACACCGAGACCTATCCAAATTGCAAAAGCATAAAATGAACCAACGTAAGCATAATCCCTTTCACGTGGCTGATTACCGGCCTGGTTAAGATATACCACAATTGCAATGCCCGTAAAAAAGAAAAGCAAGCTTACTATAAGAATATCCTGTTTATCTTTTTTATATTGATAGATGAATCCCAGGATTCCTAAAATAAGCGGTAAACAAAAAAGCGTATTGTGTGATTTATTGTGTTTGATGCTATCCGGCATTTTACTCTGGTTGCCCAATCTTAAATTGTCCCAAAAAGGAATTCCGGTAAGCCAGTTGCCATCTCTTACATTGCCCATATCTATGCCCTGTATATCATTTTGTTTTCCCGCGAAATTCCACAAAAAGTATCTCAGATACATCCAATTGAGTTGGTATGCAAAAAAGAACCTGAAATTATCGCCTACGGTTGGTTTATTCGAATAGGCTCCCGTTTTCTGGTCCCTGGTAATATCAGCAAAGCCGGAATAATAGTCAGCGTGCCCCTGGTCGTTAGAGTTATCCCACATTCGTGGGAAAAAGTGTAGGTCTTCGTCGTGGTAGGTTACCACCTGTTTTTGCCCCAGCTTTTCATATTTATTTTTCCCTTTAACGTAATAGGATTCAGTTTTATAATCAGGAGTGTATTGTTCTCCTTCCACATTACCTGCAGTAAAATCCTGTCCATATAAAATAGGCCAGTCACCATATTGCTCGCGGCTTAAATAACCTACAAGGCTCACGGGATTATCCACGTTAAACATATCTACAGCGGGATCTGCAAGAGAACGGAAAAGGGTTGTATAATATGTGGAGAATCCCAGCAATACAAAAGCAAAACTCCACATGGCAAGTTTCAAAAAATTCCAATTCTTTTTTGTTGCCAGTCGTAACATCAGATAAATGACAACAGCCAGCAACACAAAAAAGGAAGTGAACCCGGTAAAGAAAGGAAGACCAAGGTCTATGTTGAAAAAGATATCGAATTGACCCGCAAATTTAATCGACCATTGAATCATCGGTACCTGTACAATACCTGTAATGAGACATGCTATCACAAAAGCCCAGAACGTTTTCCAGTTTGTTGTTTTATAACGCTTAAAATAATATACCATCACAATTGCAGGAATGGTAAGAATCGGCAGCAAATGAACACCAACTGCAAGTCCTATTAAATAGAAAATTAATATCAGCCACCTGTCTGCCCGTGTAAAATGCCCTTTAATTCCTCTTGCTTCTTCCTCTGTAACATTCTGCTCCCATTTAAGAACGGCCCAAAAAACTATAGCTGTAAAAAAAGATGAACTGGCATAAACTTCAGATTCAACAGCGCTATACCAGAATGAGTCACTGAATGTATAAGCCAATGCGCCGACCGTACCTGCAGCCATTATGGAAAAGATCTGTCCGCTCGTAAGAGGATTAGGATTATTTTTTTCAAGAATCTTTCTTGCGAAGTGAGTAATGCTCCAGAATAAAAATAAAATAGTAAAGCCGCTCATCAAAGCACTCATACTGTTTAGGCCAAGAATTGCGGCATTTGGGTTGGAAAAAGGAATCATGAACAACCTCCCGAGCAATATAAATAATGGCGCCCCCGGCGGATGGGGTATTTGAAGTTTGTAAGCACTGGAAGCAAATTCGCCGCAATCCCAAAAGCTTCCTGTAGCTTCCATTGTCATTAAATAAACTGTACAGGCAATAATACAAATTGCCCATCCCGTAAGGTTGTTGATTTTTTTGAAGCTCATAGCTGTGTTTTATATAAACAGGGGCAAATATAAAACTATGGATGTTACAATTATAATCACCAATATTTTTTTATGCAAAGGATTGTTAATATTATCATAATGCACCACGTGATGAGTAAACGAAATAATTGACATTGGACAGAAGTGTGACACGATGCAAATCTGATAGGGATGGTGATAATAAGTATTTCCAAATCGTACATCAAACATCGAATAGGCTACATAAATTTGGGGGATGAAAAAAGCTTTTCTTCAATTGCACATCGCTGTGCTTTTTGCCGGATTTACTGCAATATTTGGAAAGCTTATTAATTTAAATGAAGGGATCTTAGTTTGGTACCGGATGCTGTTCAGTGCGATAGCGCTTGCTTTACTATTACTTTTTAGAAAAGAATTTACCAGGATTTCTTTTTTAAATACTATGAAAATTTTTGGAGTGGGTGCCATTGTGGCCCTTCATTGGGTTAGTTTTTACGGAAGCATAAAATACGCTAACGTTTCAGTATCGGTAACGTGCCTTTCCGCTATTGGTTTTTTTACTTCCTTTATTGAACCAATTATAACCAGGAGAAAGATTGATTTTATAGAAGTGCTGCTGGGATTGCTCGCCATTGCAGGCATTTACCTGATATTTAATTTCTACCCCGAGTATAAGATGGGAATTATCTTTGGAATTATCTCTGCACTTCTTGCCTGTCTTTTCCCAATTTTTAATAAAACATTATTGAAAGAATTTTCTCCTAAAATTGTAACGCTATACGAAATGACCGGCGGTTTTATTGCACTCTGTTTCATCATTCCAGGTTACCTGCATTTTTTCCCGGCGGCTTATTTTATTCCAACTCCGATGGATTTTTTTTGGCTAATCATTTTATCCCTTGTATGCACGGTATTTGCTTTTATTTTGAGCCTGAATGCATTGAGGTATATTTCCGCATTTACGGTTAATCTTACCTACAATTTTGAGCCTATTTATTCAATTATATTGGCCTTTATAATTTTTAAGGAAAATAAATTTCTTGGCCCGGGCTTTTATTATGGCTTTGGTCTCATACTCCTTGCAATTTCACTACAAATGGCACGAGTATGGAATGAAAGAAAATTGGTGAAAAATTGAGGGTAAAAATGCTTTAGGTTATTGCACGAATTACTTCGAATTACACTAATAATATTGCAAATAGTTTGTATTCAATTCGTGTAATCAGATCAAATCAATGTAATAAATATCTCTATTCGATTATGCTATCCAGGAAATTCAATACCATGAGAAAGCTTCGCAAAGGACCTGAACATTTCGCTTACGCCGCAATATTTATCCAGTGAAAGTGTTACTGCTTTTTCAACTTTGCCTTCGTCCTCTTTCTTAACTTTTACTGTATAGGTAAGTTTAACATCGTCATAAATTTTTGGATCAACGTCCGTAAGATGTGCATTTACCTTAATTGAAAAGTCAGAAAAAGTCACCCTCATTTTATTTAGAATACCTACCACATCCAGCCCCGTACAACCAGCTAATGAAACCAGCATTAATATTTTTGGGCTTGTGCCAAGATCATTACCGCCACCCGCCTTATCCAGGTCTATTACTACATCATGTCCTTTTACATCGGTCTTAAAACTCATGCCACCCTGGTGTATAGAAGTTATTGTATTCGTTGCCATATTTTTATTTTGAATTCAAAAAAACCAAATGACTGTTTAAATTTTTGATTTAACAGCACTTGAAATTTGTTGGGCGCTCATGGCTCCTGATTGCCTCCATAAAACTTTCCCCTTTTTGAAAAGAATAAGTGTAGGAACCCCCTGTATATTAAAATGACTGGCAGTGGGTTGATTTTTATCTATATCAACTTTCAGGACACGTATATCCTTATTGTTTTCTGCAAAACGCTTTAGTTCAGGAGCCATCATCTTACATGGTCCGCACCACTCGGCATGAAAATCAACGAGGACCGGTTTTTCATCATTAATTATTTTACTAAATGTTTCCATGCCAATAACCCTGCATAATGTGTGCCTCTTTTAATTAATGTCATAAAGGCTTTAAAGTAAATATCAAAGTGGCATAACCTGCATTTTCAACATGCTCAACCCTAATAACGTGTTTGTTTCCATCGAGATCCACAATAGCGGTGTGATGCGCATCTTCGTCATATACATATTCGGAAGCATCCCAGAAATCAATAACCGGGGTTCCATCAATAAATACTTTTACAAGATCATCTGCGGTCACCCCAATTTCATATTCACCCTTTGGCAATTGAAGAAATCCCGTCGCGACGGTTGCAAATGAATCAGCGGGCAGACCTTTACCTATTTCTCCCCACCACGTGTAATTAAGCTTATTTGAAGTCTCGGTTTTTACCGGTTCTACTGTAAATATTTTTTTAAACTCTTCGTAATTTTTATTGGGATTATGAGCCTCATCCCAGCTATACCATTTTATATTCCAGCTTATTTGAGGGTCAAATTGTTTGAAAGAAAATGTATAGGGTTGATGCGCTTTTATTTTTTTTCCAAATTGTGTGGTAAATGATTCGCCGATATATTCTGCATCAATTTCAATATTATCACTTATTTTTTGAGCTGAAAATGTAGCCGGAAATTCCCCGCTTCGTGCAGAAATATTTTTAATTCCTTTAGAGCTTTTAATTATCCATTTTCCTTTAGGGGCAAGAACATCAAAATGCATTTTCTCCTTACTGTCAATTTTATTGAGCCACAAAATGGGATAACGGTAATCGTACGGCCCCCATGGTGTGATGCGTATTTCTTTCCGACCGGGATGACCTGTCGTTGGGCTGCTTTTAAGTACTTTGTCATTTAAAGTATACGGTGAAACACCAATTGGTTCCACTTTACCGTTTTCAACAGAATCTATATTTGTAACCGTGCTATCAAATTTAAATTTGGTAGTAACAGAGTCAAAACTGTTCGACGATAAATTAATGCGGTCTGTAAGAATGGCCTGCATAGCGATGCTATCTTTTTTAAAGTTATTATTTTCAATTTTATACTGTTTGCTTTGCGTATTTTTTATTTGAGCATAGCCCCAGTCCTTGGGTGGTTCTTTTCGTGCCCATAATTTTATTGCGACCTCGTCATTATAAAAATCATTAAATAGTATTGAATTATTTTGTCCATGTTCAATAGCAACTCCCGTTTTATTTCCAACAATTTTATTGTCAATAATATTTGAGCTATAACTGTATCCGCCCCAAATACCATTGTCGCATTCCTTTATTACATTGTCAATAATATAATTGCGGCTAAAGGTTACTTCCACACCATTAGTAGGAGCGTAAGAAAAATCGTTGTGCTCAATCACGTTATCGTTGCATCCTCCTTCGCCGGTATCCATCGTATATTGCCCCGCCCACAAAAAAAATCCATCGCCACTATGTGTTACTGAGTTGTAAGCAAACGTGTTGTTGTTGCATTGCTCAAAAACCAAAAGACCGGCACTGTCCTGACCACGGTTAAAAATACCATGGCTATATCCCCTTACATTAAAGTCAAGTTGGTTATGGAGAATTTTATTTCGACTGCTTCTATATAACCCGATACCAATACCGGAATTGAATGAGAAATTATTGTCGTAAACGAGACCATCATTGCAATTTGTCATCATCAGGCCGCACTGGCCGCCGGTAATGATATTGTCATGGATATTTATTTTAATGCAATTACGAAGGTAGATGCCGGCACCATACCTTAGCCATTCGTCCTTTTCATTATGATGGTAACTCATCCAGTCACTTACATCTTCTTCCAGCCGGCTGCTATGCAACTGCTGGCGGTAATTGTAACTGAAGTCGCAGTTTTGGATAGTTAGATTTTCAACACCTTTGCCCATAACAGCGATTTTAAATCCATGGATGTTTGCGTTTTTTAAGGTAATATTTTTGCCCGCCTTAATAATAATAGCTGTTCCGTAAAACTCATTGGGCCATTTTTTATTATTAGACCCTCTGAGTTCCGCATCATTAAAATCAACAGTAATATTATCCCCTTCAATAGTTATGACTGCGTCGCTTAAAGAATCAAATCCATTTATCAAATAGTTCTCCTTTAGTATTTTTATTGAAGAAGTTATTCGCATATTGCGGGTTATTTTCACTTCTTTGAAAAGAGCAAAAGAGCTTAGAGGGAAAAGAAAAAATATTACAAGCCGAAGTGTCTTCATACGCGGGAGAAGCAAATTAAAATGACAAATAATCGAGCAAAAGCGATTGAATTAGGTTCCTCAAAAAATCTTCAATATTCCTGGAATAATTCTCAATAATTTCCCTACCTTTGCCGTCCGAAAAAAAGATCATTATGGCCAGAGTTTGTCAGGTTACAGGAAAAAGACCTATCACAGGTAATACAGTTTCGCACTCAAATATAAAGACCCGGAGGAGATTTTTACCCAACCTTCAGAAGAAAAGGTATTTTCTTGCAGAAGAGGGGAAATGGATCACTTTAAAATTATCTTCGGAAGCGATTCGTACTATTAATAAAAACGGTCTTTATCAAGTTGTAAAGGAAATGAGGGCCAAAGGTATAAAAGTATGATGTGCCCATATGCTAATTAGCTGACCAGCTGATTAGCCTGAATCAGCGGCACATTGACAAATTAGCTAATCATCAAATTAAAATAAAATGGCAAAGAAAGGGAACAGGGTCCAGGTAATTTTGGAATGCACGGAGCATAAAAATTCCGGTTTACCGGGAACCAGTCGCTATATTACCGTGAAAAATAAAAAGAATACCCCGGAAAGATTAGAGTTGAAAAAATTCAACCCAATCCTGAAGAAGGTAACTGTTCATAAAGAAATAAAATAAAGTTGAGAAGCTGAGCAGGTTAATTAGTTTTTATTAGCTAATGTAGCCAATTATCTTATAAACAAATTAACTATTAAATATGGCAAAATCAGCTAAAACCGCTATTAAAACAAAAGATCAGAAAGCAGCCGCTGAAGCAAAAAACTGGACAAAAGTAGTGCGAACAATTCGCAGTCCAAAATCCGGTTCTTATACTTTTAAAGAGACAATTATTCATAAAGATAAGATTAAGGATTTTCTAAAAAGTTAATTAGCCTGTTTAAATTCTTTGCAAAGCTATCCGGCATTTATTGCGGATAGCTTTATTTATTTTTGCCGTTTACTAATTTTTATAAAATGGGAATCTTCGATAAAATATTTGGAAAGAAAGAGCAAAAGGAAAGTCTTGATCAGGGCTTGCAAAAAACAAAAGAAGGTTTTTTTAACAAGCTTACAAAAGTTATTGCTGGTAAAAGTACTGTTGATGAAGAAGTATTAGATGATCTTGAAAATGCTTTAATTGGCGCCGATGTAGGAGTTAATACAACGATTAAAATAATAGATGGTATTGAAAAGAGAGTGGCAAAAGATAAATACATCAATACCGCGGAACTCAATAGAATATTAAAAGAAGAAATACAAGCCGTTCTCATTGATTCACCCAATGATATTTCTTATGAGAATTATGAATTACCACCGGGTCATAAACCTCATGTAATATTGATCGTCGGAGTAAATGGTGCGGGAAAAACCACAACAATTGGCAAATTGGCGCATAATTTTTCGCTAGCTGGTAAAAAAGTTCTGTTGGGTGCTGCCGATACTTTCAGGGCGGCAGCGGTGGAGCAACTCGATATCTGGAGTCAGAGGGCGAAGGTTGCTATTGTAAAACATGCTATGGGTGCAGATCCCAGCGCCGTTGCATTTGATGCAGTGCAAAGTGCGGTTGCAAAAGATATTGACGTTGTGTTGATCGATACCGCAGGGAGGCTCCATAATAAAATTCATTTGATGGATGAATTGAGTAAGATTAAACGTTCTGTGAACAAAGCTTTTCCAGGTTCTCCTCATGAAGTGTTGTTAGTGCTTGATGGAAGTACGGGCCAAAACGCATTGGAGCAGGCGAAACAATTTACGTCGGCGACTGATGTAAGCGCAATTGCTATTACCAAGCTCGACGGCACTGCTAAAGGTGGAGTGGTGCTGGCAATTGCCGACCAGTTTAAGATTCCCGTGAAATTTATTGGTGTCGGCGAAAAAGCAACGGATCTTTTAGTATTCGATAAGAAAGAATTTGTGGATAGTTTGTTTGAGGGAGTTAAAAGCTGATTGGTTAGTGAGGTGGTTTTTAATTCGTATATGCCGGGCAATGCGTGGCGAAAATATTCGTGTAATTCGTGACAGAAATTTGTGTTATAAAAACAGATGAAGACAAAACTTAAAAAAGACAAAGTAAATATCATAACCTTAGGCTGTAGCAAAAATATGGTTGATAGCGAAGTGTTGAGTGGCCAGCTTGCGGCAGCCGATATTAATGTTCTGCATGAGAGTAGAAAATTTGAGCACAATATAGTTATCGTAAATACCTGTGGATTTATTGATAAAGCGAAGGAAGAAAGCATCAATACAATTCTTGAGCAGGTAGAATTAAAGAAACGTGGAAAGCTGGATAAGGTCTATGTTACAGGTTGCCTTAGTGAACGATATAAACAAAACCTGGAAGATGAAATTCCCGAAGTGGATGCTTATTTCGGAACGATGGAACTGCCTTTTTTGCTAAAAAAATTTGATGTTGATTATAAGGCAGAATTGCTTGGTGAAAGGTTATTGAGCACACCTAACCATTATGCCTACCTGAAAATAAGTGAAGGTTGCAACCGCACCTGCGCATTTTGTGCTATTCCTTTAATGCGGGGAAAACATGTCAGCCGTTCTGTGGAATCATTAGTGAATGAAGCAAAGCAATTAGTATCACGAGGAGTGAAAGAGATCATGCTGATAGCGCAGGAACTTACCTATTACGGACTGGATATTTATAAAAAAAGAGAACTACCTCGTTTGCTTCATGCTTTGGCAGATATTCCGGGACTGGAATGGATAAGATTGCACTATGCCTATCCTTCGAAATTTCCAATGGAAATAATAGATGTGATGAGAGAACGTGAAAATATCTGCAATTATCTTGATATGCCGTTGCAACATGCCAGTAATAAAATGCTGGAAGCAATGAAGCGACAAATCACGCGGGAAGAGATGGAAAATATTATCGACGAAATAAAATATAAAATTCCGGGTATTTGCTTACGAACTACGCTCATTGCGGGTTTCCCGGGAGAAACACAGGATGATGTGGAAGAATTAAAAACTTTTCTGAAGAAGATTGAATTTGACCGGGTAGGGATTTTCACCTATTCCCACGAAGAAAATACATCCGCTCATGAATTAATCGACGATGTTCCGGCAGAAGAAAAAGAAAAAAGGGCGCAGGAAATTATGGGGGTGCAGCAGCAAATTTCTTATCAAAAGAACGAAGGAAAAATTGGTAAAACGTTCAAGGTAATTATTGATAGAAAAGAGGCGGGCAGATACCTGGGACGCACTGAGTTTGATAGCGTTGAAGTAGACAATGAAGTGATAGTTCATTCCAAATCAAAATTAGCGCTGGTGATTTTGTCAATGTAAGAATTACAAGTGCTTTTGATTACGATCTGGAAGGGGTAGTAGTGGATTAGATGGTACTTTGATTTTAAATGCTTAAATAAATAGTGGAGGAACCCTCAGCCATAATTACAGATATCTGCAGATGAAATGGAGGATACTTTTACCCGCATATTAGTAAAACATAATTTCACTAAGCGAAAGAGCTTTACAATGTGCCCGGATTTTTACTGAAACCAGTATCGATGGAATATATACTCATGGCGTCAATCGTTTTCCAAGACTTATTAAGTATGTAAGAGGAGGGATACGTAAAACCCGATGCCACACCATCATTGGAAAATAAATTTGGTGGCATTGAGCAATGGAATGGAAACCTTGGCCCAGGTATTTTAAATGCATTACAGGTAACCGGAACCGTTATATCCCTTGCTGACCAATATGGAATTGGCTGTGTCGCTTTAAGAAATACCAATCACTGGATGCGTGGCGGAACTTACGGTTGGCAGGCGGCCAAAGCAGGCTATGTATTTATCGGGTGGACCAATACGATTGCCAATATGCCGGCGTGGGGTGCAAAAGATGCGAAACTTGGTAATAATCCATTGGTTATGGCTTTGCCGTATAAAAATGAGGCAATTGTTTTGGATATGGCGATGTCGCAATATTCTTACGGTGCGCTGGAATTATCGGCTATGAAAAATGAATCTCTTTCTGTTTACGGAGGATTTGACAGGGAAGGTAATTTAACAAAAGATCCTTCAGCAATTCTTGCTTCCGGAAGTCCATTACCAATTGGTTACTGGAAAGGTGCAGGCCTGTCTCTGTTACTCGATTTATTGGCTACTATTTTGTCAGGTGGCCTTTCAACTTGTGAATTAAGTAAAAAGCGAAGTTGAATATAGTTTGTCGCAGGTATTTATTGCGATAGATATTTCGAAGCTGGATAATAGTTCAGCAATTGTAAAGGCAATTGAAGCAATTATAAAGGATTATCATCAATCGATGCCGGTAGAGGAATCAAAAAAAATTGTTTATCCCGGGGAAAGAGTTTTGCAAACAAGAAAAAATAATCTTATGAACGGAATCCCCGTTTTGAAAAAAGTTTGGGACGAAATCAGGGAGTTATAACGGTTATGATAGACGAAAAATTATTTCTTTTTCGCAAATTCATCAGCTAAATGGTTTAGCTCTTTCACACTTAAGGATTTATAGTCAGAATCAATCACAATCCTGTAGCGAAAAGTAACGGATTCTCCTTTTTGTAGCGTAAGGTTTTTTGAAGATTTCCCATTAGTAAATATTTTTTCTCCCAGTGGATTGGCGGCGAATAATCCGTAGCCCCTGGCATGCCAGAAGGTAGGGTAGTTGGGATTTTCGGGATGATCGATGATAGCGATGCTTACGGAATCATTTCCCATTTTCCCATATACTTTACACCACCTACCTCTTGTGCTCCAGGCGTCGTCACCTTGTTTCCCTTCGCTTGTTAAATAATTACCGTTGGCTACTTTATCTGTTCCACCTTTTACAATGGTTACGTTGCCTTTGTTGTCTTTAAATTCCTGGTCTTTACTGGTTGGAATTTGTAATGCATGGGCTATCCGTATTCCATATAAACCATCTTTCGCGTCATTGAAATTTACGGTGGTGTCAGCCGTTAAAACCGTTGTTCTGTCAATAATTCTAAGATGTTCTGTTCCGCTAAATTCCAGGTAAGTGGCCTCCTCCAGCAATACATCATTTTGTTGATTGGTCCAATTAGCATGGTAATAAATAGTTCCGGTTTTATTGCCTGAAATTGCCAGCGTGCTGTCGGTTTTTATCCATCCGTATAAATATTTTTTTTCTTTCGGAATAGCATAAGAATTATTCCAGAAGTCGAGTCCATTGACATTTTCATAGGTAAACCAAATACCCACATGATGGGGATGATCAGTGGGCTCACCCGGCTGTGTATTGATTGGAAATCCTCTCGTAACAATGGTTCCGTTAGCTGCGTGCACGGGATACAGCACAGGTTTTTCCAAACTATCGGGATATAAAAAACTGGTGAAATACTTATTTCCAATTAACACATCAATCTTGTTTTGACCTGGAGATTCAATCACTTGCACCATTTCATTTTTTTGGGCTAATGATTGAGAAAAGAAGAATATTGCCAGTAAGGGCAATCCAAAATTTTGAAGAAGATTTTTCATAATATTTTTTCCCGCAAAGACGCAAAGGGAAAGACGCAATGAATTCTTTACGACTTTTTATTCCTGGTGTCTTTGCGTGATGTTGTTTTAGTATTTAAATGCTTTTCCACCCACCATCACTTCCTGGGTAGCCTCATCGAATGTGGCTTTCATGCCGGTATGCGATGCAGCGGTAGTCATGATGTTGGCGATAGAATGACTATAACCTGCTTCTACCGGTGCATGCGGCTCCTTACGGCTGCGTACACATTCCATCCAGTTACGTACATGGTTGCTCGTTAGTGTATCACCACCTGTGTTTGCTGAGGTCACCACTTTTTCACTTTGATCTAAACTCATCTCAGGTAATAGATTCGGTTGCATGTTCATTTCATCGGCAAAATGTTTTGTTAGTCCGCCTTTTGGAGAAACTTTGTTAGTAATAAGATTTAATTCTCCTCCATTGGAATAATAAATTTCTGAAGGATTTTCATCGCCATTATCCATACGAGCCTGGAATGATACCTGGAAGCCGGTGGACGGATCATCCGCGGGACCATAGTCGAAAGCAGCAGTAATGGTATCCCAGTTTTTTCTTCCATCTTTCCACATATAAATTCCACCATTAGCTACTGCGCTGCGCGGATGCTTCAGTCCACTGAACCAATGTACCGTATCAATTTGGTGACTCATCCATTGCCCCGGAAGCCCCGACGAATAGGGCCAGAATAAACGAAACTCGAGATATTTTCTCGGATCATACGTGTCAGCAGGCCGGTTCAATAAAAACCTGGTCCAGTCGGTATCTTCTTCTCTTAATTGCGCTACCAAAGCGGGTCTGCGCCAGCGCCCGGGCTGATTCACATTCCATGTAAGTTCCACCATTTTTATTGGGCCAAATTTTCCTGATTGTATAAAATCTGCCGCTTGCATATAGTTAGCGCCACTTCTTCTTTGGGAACCTATCTGCACAATTCTGTCTGATGCTTTAATCGTTTTGAACGCTAGACGATTATCTTCCATCGTTTCCGCGAAGGGTTTTTCACAATACACATCGCATCCGGCATTCACCGCTTCCACGGCGTGTAAGGCATGCTGAAAATCCGCGGTGCTCACAAATACTGCATCTACCAGTTTTTTATTATACATTTCTTCATTGTTGCGGCAGGCAACAATATCGTGTTGCATTTTATCTTTCCACATGGAAGCGCCTGTTTCTCTTCGTTTATTCCAGATGTCCGATACGGCAACTACATCAAAGTTTAGCTCTTTGTAATGATTCATGAATGATGGCATGTGAGAACTTCTATGCCTGTCTGAAAAGCCTACTACGCCTACTCTCACACGATCGTTAGAACCTATAATTCTGCGATAGCTTGTAGCGCTAAAGGCATTAGCGCCCATATAAACACCTGCAGTAGTTATAGCTGTTTTTTTAATAAAATTGCGACTGGATGAAGACATATTGCAATCGATTTAGAGGTAAGAAAATTTGTTTTTCGGAACATTAAAGCTATCAATTTTTTTAATTTTTCGATGAGTTAAATTATGATCAGTTTAAAATAGATTTCCATTTTTCTGTTTCAGCATATTCTTTGATAACCTTATTCCTGTCAATAAGTAAGTTTTTCAAATAATTAGTGAGTACAATTTTATCAAGCAATTTTCCAATTAAGCCGAATGGCGACTGAAAATTAAACACATCTTTCATTACTACATAATCATCGTGCTTTTCAAAATAATGGTCGTGTTTAATAAATTTGAATGGCCCATTTTGCTGCTCATCTCTGAAATGCAAAGGCCTTTCGAATAGGGTAATTTTTGATGTTAATTTTTGCATAATACCAAAATGACTTGCCTGCCACGTTACGAATTCATTTAGATCAATTAAGCCGCTTGTTTTGCCATCAATTGCTCTTTCATTTGTTTTTGAAGTTGAAATCTGGTGTAAGTCTATACTTCTTGATAAGTCAAAGCAAACTTCAATTTTGGATTTAATTTTGGTTTCTAAAAATATTACAGGCATTTTCAAATATTAGTTTCTGTTGCATTATCGAATTCTCTCTCAAATTTTTCCATATATCTTTGCTCCTCAAAATCCATATATCTTTGCTCCTCAAAAAATAAATGCTTTATAGAAGCAATTAAAATTTAAAGATGAGCACGGCATTTCATTCCTCATATATTCCGTATTCGGAAACAGGAAAGTTTACAAAAATTGGTTTGGATTATATTCAGGGTGTAAATGCTTTAAAAGATTTTTATGAACATGAAGTTAGTCTTGATGGGATAAAATCGGCAATTGTTCAAAGAAAAAATTTTAACACAAACCGAAAATTATTAGTTGAGCAATTGCAAATTCAATATAAAAATTTAAATGATAGTAAAAGCGTAAACGAAAATGTCGAAAAGCTTTCAGATGAAAATACTTTTACCATTTGCACGGCACATCAGCCGAATATTTTTACCGGGCATTTATACTTTATTTATAAAATTCTTCATGCTATAAAACTTGCTGATGATTTAAAAAAACAATTGCCTGAAGATAATTTTGTTCCGGTTTTTTTTATGGGAAGTGAAGATGCAGATTTGGAAGAGTTGAACCACATTGTAGTTGATGGAAAGAAATATGTATGGAATACAAAGCAGAAAGGTGCCGTGGGCAGAATGAAAGTAGACGATAGTTTATTGAAGTTGATAGATGAAATCGCGGGAAGAATAACAGTTGAAAAGTTTGGAAACGATATTATTGACTTATTTAGAAAATGTTTTCAAAAGAATTCAACTATTGAGCAGTCGACGTTTCTGTTGCTGCATCATCTTTTTAAAAGCTATGGACTCGTTATTTTTCTTCCGGATAATGCTGCACTAAAAAAAGTAATGTCGCCGGTTTTTGAAGAAGATGTTTTTAATAATACATCTTCTCAAATTGTAAGTAAAACCACCGAAAATTTATCCAGGAATTATAAAGTACAGGCGTATCCGAGAGAGATCAACCTGTTTTACTTGAAAGACGATATCCGCAACCGGATTGTACATGCTGATGACGGGTTCACAGTTCTGGATACCGACATTTTTTTTACAAAAGATAAATTGCAAAGTGAATTGACAGCTCATCCGGAAAGATTTAGCCCTAATGTGATTTTAAGGGGAGTTTACCAGGAAATGATTTTACCAAATCTCGCTTTTATCGGCGGCGGAGGAGAATTGGCTTACTGGCTTGAATTGAAAGATTTGTTTACTTATTACAAAGTTCCTTTTCCAATGCTGGTGTTAAGAAATTCTTTTTTAATTGTTGAAAAAAAATATAATCAACTCATCAAAAAACTTACTTTGGCTCCTTCAGACCTGTTTAAAGGGGAAAGAGTTTTATTGAATGAAATCGTAAAGAAAAAAACTCCTCATCGTTTACATTTGGATGAAGAAAAATTCCAAATTCAACAGGCGTATTTTTCAATAAAAAAATTGGTGAGAGAAATCGATATTACCCTGGAGCAACATACCGAGGCATTGGAAACAGAAAGTAATAAGAAATTAGAAAAGCTGGAAAAGAAAATGCTTCGTGCCGAGAAAAGAAAATTTGCAGATATTAAGAATCAACTTTCAAATATTTTCAATACATTATTTCCCGGCGACGGATTGCAGGAGCGAACAGAGAATTTTATGCTTTTATATTCAAAGTGGGGAGATGATCTTTTTAAAATGCTTTATGAAAATTCATTAACGCTTGAGCAGGAATTTTGTGTGATAGAAGAAGAATGAAAACCTTAATTATAACGTATATCTATACACGTAATTTGTCGAACCCTATTATTAATTTTCCAAATCTTTTGCCTTCTTCTCCACTTCCTCCTTCATTTCGTTTTTAAAATCAATCAATTTTTGAGAAAGATCATCATCAGCAGTTGCTAAAATTTCAGCAGCTAATATTCCTGCATTTTTTGCTGCGTTTAACGCAACCGTTGCTACAGGCACTCCATTCGGCATTTGTAAAATAGAAAGAACAGAGTCCCATCCGTCAATAGAATTAGATGATTTTATAGGAACACCAATCACCGGTAATGTTGTAAGGGAAGCAATCATACCGGGCAAATGTGCGGCGCCTCCGGCGCCGGCTATAATTACTTTTAAACCTTTACTGTGGGCATTTGTGGCGTAATCGACCATCCGCATTGGCGTGCGATGTGCTGACACAATGGTAAATTCAAATTCAACTTCAAACTTCTTTAAAATTTCAGCAGCAGCGTCCATTACTTTTAGATCGCTGTCGCTGCCCATTATGATTCCTACCAGCGCCTCTTTGTTTGCCATCATTATATATTTGAAAGTAAAGATAGTGTTCTCCTAAAGATTAGCAATATCGCCTGTAAGAAGCGCCACCTGTGCCTCTGCGAGCTTTGCCTGGTATAGTGCATTGTACAGCCTGTTTTTCGCATCACTGTAGCTTATCTGTATCTGGCGCAGTTCTACGGAAGTAATATTTAATTTTTTATAACGCTCATCGGCAATATAAATATTCTCTGCAGCCAGCACCAAATTATTCTTTTCGAGTTCCACTAACTTTAAAGAGTTATTATAATTTATATATGCATTTGTCAGCAAAGTCTGAATATTATTTTTTGTTTCCTGTTGCGTAATTTGCTGGTTTCTTATTTGTATATCGGTAACGGCTAGTTGCTTTTTTACGATAGTGCCGTTAAATAAAGGTACGGCTAAACCAATAGAACCCGAGGGCCCGTAAGTCTGGTTAAGCAAGGTGAAACCGGCTCCATTCTTATTTCTTGCAAAATTGTAAAAGCCATTTAACGTCACGACGGGCAGTCTTTCTGCATTAATTTCTTTTTTAGTTTCAAACAAAACTTTAAGATCACTATTGGCGAGAAGAACATCGGGATTTTGCTTTTCGATTTTATTTTGAGCGTTTTCGATGGAAGGCAATTCCTTCACCGTGATGGTATCAACGACAACGTAAGCCGTATCGGGAGTTTTCCCCATAATATTGTTCAATGAAGTTTTTGCTACTGCCAGCGAATTTTGTAATGATAACAGGATGGAATATTGTTCATTTAAATCAACCTGCGCTTCCAATACCTCGTACTTTGCACCTGTCCCAATCTCAAGCCTGCGTTGGGCAAGGTCGTTACGGTCGCGGTATAATATTATTTGTTCCCGTGTTGATTTTATTTGTTCGTTGAGCGTAACAACATTGTAGTAAGCCGAGATAACATTGTAAACCGTTTCGTTTAGATTTTTTTTGAACGTATATTCTCCGTTTCTTTCCAACTCTTCGAGTCTCCTTTTTGTGGCAAACATCTTTAAGCCATCAAAAACTGTCCAGTTCACAGCAACGCCGGCGTTAAAAGTCTGGGTAGTATTTCCATTTTTATTTGTTACAGTTCCATTGCTTAATCTTTGCTGGAGATTGTTTACTCCAACCGCTTTGTTAGCGGTGGCGCTTATAACCGGTATTGCGCCTGTATTGGCCCAGCTATTATTTATTTTTCCGATTTCAATTTCGTTTTTGCTTATCGTAACTCCGAAATTATGTTCAATTGCATATTTAACAGCATCGTCGGCCGTTAGTAACGTATCCTGTGCAAAAAGAAGCTTTTTAAAAACAAAAAAATGTACAAAACTTAAAAGAGCTATTTTGCTAAAGAGCCTCATTTAATGGCGTTTTTTTTGATGAAAGAAAAGCATACATGGACGGTACGATAAATAAGGTGAGCACTAATGAAAATAATATTCCGCCAACAATTACAATACCCAAGGGGATCCGGCTGGTAGAAGCGTCGCCGATTGAAAGCGCCAGTGGCAATGCACCGAGAGACATTGCAAGACTTGTCATTAATATAGGTCGCAATCTTGAAAAAGCTGATTCGATAACAGCCTCAATTTTATCCATGCCGGCTTTTCTTTTTTGATTGGCAAATTCTACAATTAGTATTCCATTTTTGGTAACAAGTCCTATCAGCATGATCATACCAATTTGCGAAAAAATATTAAATGTTTGCCCAAAGATCCAAAGGGACAGTAAAGCTCCTGCCAATGCTAATGGTACCGTAATCATAATTATAAATGGATCAATGAAGCTTTCAAATTGCGCTGAAAGAACCAAATATATTAAAACCAAAGCAAGCACAAATGCGAATAAAGTATTGCCGGCACTTTCCGCATAATCCCTGGAAGTGCCGCTGAGTGCGGTAGTGAAAGACTCATCCAATAATTTTTTTGAAATTCGCTGCATTTCTTTTATACCATCACCAACTGTATATCCCGGCGCAAGACCGGCAGACACCGTTGCAGATTTATAACGGTTAAAATGATAAATACTCGGTGGCGTAGACGCTTCTGTAGTTGAAACTAAGTTATCAAGCCTGATATTTTCACCCCGGCTATTCTTTACCATTATCTTGCTTAAATCGTTTGGATCATCCCTGTCACTGCGATCTACTTGTCCAAGCACTTCATATTGTTTTCCTGATCTGAAAAAGTAACCGAGCCTTCTGTCGCTGTAGGCAAGTTCAAGTCCTTGTGAAATGTTGTCAACATTTACACCCAATTCGCTGGCCCGAAGCCGATCGATATTTACGCGTAGTTCAGGTTTATTAAATTTTAAATCTACATCAACACCGTCGAGTATCGGGCTCTTGTTGGCTTCATCCAGGAACTCAGGAAGAATTGCTCTTATCTTATCGAAATCATTATTCTGAATTACAAATTGTACCGGCTGACCACCGTGTCGGCTAACCGAAATTGTTTGTTCCTGTACAGCATATGCTTTGCCCTCGGGAAACTTTTTGACATCCCTGTTAACAGCATCAACAATCTGTTGTTGGGTTCTTATGCGGTCTTTTGGATCTGTAAGCATAGCCCTTATGAATCCACTGTTAACAGCGCCTCCCGAAGAACCAGGCGCAGTGAGGCTTATAATTTTGGTATTTTCCGGGACAGAATCCTTAATAAGCTGGATAAGACTATCCATGTAAGAATCCATATATTCGTAAGAAGTGCCTTCGGGTGCGGTAACACTTAACCTGAATTGATTACGATCTTCAAGCGGGGCAAGCTCTGAGGGAATATTAGTAAAGATGACCCAGATGATTCCTAAACAGGCGGCTACCAGGACCAATGCGATCCATCTCACTTTCATGAAAGCCGCAAGACTTTTTTTATAACCATTTTCCATAGCATTAAAAAACGGTTCCGTTTTCTTATAGAACCAGGAGTGTCCAATTTTTTGCCGGGTAAGCTTTACATTAAGAACAGGCGTTAATGTAAGTGATACAAAAGCCGATATAAGCACAGCGCCCGCAACAACAATCCCGAATTCACGAAAAAGCCTTCCTGTAAAACCCTGAAGAAAAATGATGGGTAAAAAAACTATTGCCAGCGTAATTGAGGTTGAGATTACAGCAAAATAAATTTCCTTTGAACCTTCTTTTGCGGCCTTGTATTTATTCATTCCCGCCTCAATTTTCTTAAATATATTTTCTGTGACGACGATTCCATCATCCACTACAAGTCCTGTTGCCAGTACAACGGCAAGAAGCGTTAGCACATTTATAGTAAATCCAAAAAGATACATGATGAAAAAAGCGCCGATCAATGAAACGGGAATGTCAAGCAATGGTCGCAGCGCAATTATCCAGTCGCGAAAAAATAAATAGATAATAAGAATTACTAACCCTAATGCGATGAATAGTGTTTCCTTCACTTCCGAAATAGATCTTTTTATGAACACAGTTTGATCCATTCCAATATCAAGCTTTATGTCACCGGGAAGTTCTTTTTTTATATTGTTTAATCTTCTGTAAAATTCATTTGAGATAGATACATAATTAGCTCCCGGTTGCGGAATTATTGCCAGCATGATCATTGGAATGCCACTTTCCTTCAGGCCGGATTCTTCGTTTTCGGGCCCAAGTACCACATCTGCCACATCGCTCAATTTCACATTTACTCCATTAATATTTTTTACAACGAGATTATTAAATTGTTCTTCGGTATTTAATTTTCCATACGTGCGGACAGATAGTTCAGTGGTATTTCCATAAATTTTGCCTGCTGGTAATTCGACGCTCTGAGTTAGTAATGCTTGTTGAACATCATCTGTTGTCAGGCCATAGGCATTTAGTTTATCGGGCTTAAACCATATCCGCATTGCATATCTTTTTTCGCCCCAAACTGATACAGAGCTAACGCCCGGAATGGTTTGCAATTGTTCAACAATATTGTTTTCCGCATATTCCGTAACCTGGAGGAGATTTCGGGTAACACTTTGCACGGTAACTGCAATTATTGGCTGGGCGTTTGCATCTGCCTTGGAAATAACGGGCGGTGCGTCAATATCCTGTGGTAATTGTCTTGTGGCCTGCGATACTTTATCACGTACATCGTTAGCCGCAGTTTCAAGATCAATGCCAAGCTCAAATTCCACATTGATGCTGCTGCTTCCCTGGCTGCTGGATGATGTTATATTTTTTACGCCGGCAATTCCATTGATAGCTTTTTCAAGAGGCTCTGTTATTTCCGATTCGATAATATCAGAATTGGCGCCGGAATAAGAAGTCCGCACAGAAATATTGGGAGGATCAATTGCAGGATAATCTCTCACTCCCAAAAATTTAAAGCCAATTACACCAAATAATACAATCACCAGGTTCATTACGATGGCAAAAACAGGGCGCCGCAAGCTGGTGTGGGATATATTCAATGTATTATTTTTTTAACGGTGAAATATTGATTTTGCTTCCGGGTTGAATGGTTAGTAAGCCTGTTGTAATGACGGTATCTCCGATGGCAAGGCCACTCAAAATTTCAACCTTTGCCGAATCACGTTCTCCCGTTTTTACGATATTAAATTGGGCAATGCCATTTTTCGAAATGATCACTTTTTTGTCTCTTGCTTCGGGAATGATGGCTTGTGTAGGAATCATTATAGCATCATTGTTATTGCCCATGTCGAAATTTACTTTAGCGAAAGAGCCGGCTGTAATATTCCTATCGGTGTTCTCAACAATAGCGTGGACTTTCAGGCTCCTGTTCTCTTGGGTAATCCCTGATTCCGTTGCAACAATTTTTGCACTATATTTTTTGTTGGATGCCTCGGTAGTAAAATTAATTATACTTTCTTTTTCTATTTTCGGTGTATATCTTTCAGGTACCGAAAACTCAAGCTTCAGTTTATTTATTTGCCTTATTGTAGTAACAACAGTTTCGGGTGTCACATAAGCTCCAATGCTAATATTTTTAAAGCCGATTTTTCCGTCGAAGGGCGCTCTTATTATCGTTTTGTTAATCGATGCCTGGAGCACTTCCATGTCCGCCTGGATGGTACTTACGTCAAGCACACTGAGATCATAATCCTGCTGGCTGATGCCGCCGATTTTTAATAATTCATCCTGGCGATCCCGCGTTTTTTTTGCAATCGCTAATTGTACATCCAATTTATGAAGCTGGGCCTGGAGGTCTCCATCAAAAAGTCTCGAAAGCAAAGTACCCCTCTTTACTATTGCACCTTCTTTGATGGAAAGCATAACTACTTTTCCCGCTACTTCGGGATGGATTTCTGTTTCTTCGAAAGGTAGTAATGTGCCGGCAACTTCAATGCTTGAATGTAAAATTGTTGGTTGCACCAGGAATCCCTCAACAGATATAGTGGCGGCTGTCGCTCTTCTTCCACCGCCTCTTTTTGGAGGATCGGGGTCTTTTGATTTGCTACCGCATGATGAAATGAATAAAAAAACGATTGCTGCAAGTAGATTCCTATGCTTCAATTTCATTAGGTTGATTTCTGATTTTTTGTATGGATGATCTATAAGACGCTGAAAAATTAAAAAACCTGCGTTAATTAAATTAATTCGAGATTACTTTTAACTTTTGATTTATTTTGTTGCCTGTATGTATTAATTCCTGTCTTTCATTGCTTAGTATAGTTACATGTCCCATTTTACGTCCAGGCCGTGTTTGTTTCTTACCATATAGGTGAACAAATACATTGTCAATTTTTAAGACATCTTCCAGTCCCTCGTATTTCGCCTCGCCTGAAAAACCTTCAGCTCCAATAAGGTTCACCATTGCTGAAGACAATATAGCTTTCGTATTTCCCAATGGGTATCCCAGCATTATTCTCCACAGCATATCAAATTGTGAACAATAATTTCCTTCAATGGTGTGATGGCCGCTATTATGAACCCTCGGCGCCGTTTCATTTACCCAGACATTATCTGCAAAATCAACAAACATTTCAACCGCAAAAATGCCGGCGCTCTTAAAATTCTTTACAACCGTTAGGGCTATTGCTTCAGCTTTCCACAATGCTTTTTCATTAATAGCAGCGGGGCTTAGCTGGTATTCCAATAAATTAAAATCTTTATTAAAAATCATTTCTACGGCCGGGTATAGTGCGGTTTCTCCAGCCTGATTTACGGCAACAATTAAAGCGATTTCTTTTTTGATGTCGATAAGCTTTTCCAGTACAGCCGGTGCATCAAAACCATTTTCAATATGTTTTTCATTTTTGATAATAACTACTCCCCGTCCATCGTAGCCGCCCATTCCGATCTTATGAACTGCAGGTAAAAAGCTAATGTGATGTTTTAATTCATGCCTGTTATCTGTAATTATGAAAGAAGGGGATGGAACTTTGATAGATTCGTAGAATTGTTTTTGTAGAATTTTATTTTTAATAGTTGCCAAAGCGGATGGTTTCGGATAAACCTTAATTCCTTCGTCTTCTAATTTTTGCAGCGCTTCAACATTTACAGATTCAATTTCTATTGTGAGTGCATCAAGCCTTATACCGAAATTATAAACGTCATTATAGTTAGTGATATCTCCCTTTGTAAAATGATGGCAGAGATGTGCAGCGGGGCATTCAGCGTCATTCTCCATCACATGGGTTTCAACAGTATAATTCGCCGCAGCCTGTAAAAGCATTCTTCCTAATTGACCACCACCTAATATGCCAACCTTCATTCAAAAATTTTCTGCAAGATAATGTTTGTGATGCTATTGTTTAGAAACGGAATTTTGAATGTAGTTGAGACGACCGAATAGGTGCGGCCGTTCATTTTGTAACTTGCTCGTTAATGATCAAAATTACATTGGTGCCTGGTGTCAGTATAAAATCTCCAAAAGTCAAAAACATTAGTAGTTGCAAAATCTAAGTAGAAGTTGCAATAATACGTGTTATCAGGCGTACTGGCTATCCCTCCGATTTTTACGCTGTACCAACATTGAGAGTCATGCATATAGTTGCCCCAATTGTCATAATATGGTGGAGTATAAAGCTGATAACTATTACCATCGTTCATAATGTGCACAGTATCGCCCTGCTGAAGATTGATATTGATCTTTGTTGTATCATTAACATTTCCAAAATTCACAACACCATACACTGAATCAATTTGAACATACATAAAGATTCCTTGCGGTAAAATGAGATTATTGGTGAACACTGCCGAATTGTGTGGGAACGTTTCCAGTGGGATACGTGAACCAAATGTCGTATCAGTATATTGATCTTTGAAAAAGATAAATTCGTTAGGATTTTTTGGTGTTTGAAAAACTAATTGATTACCGTAACTCGTACCCTTACTATTAGTAGCATACGCTCTCGCATAATAGGTAGTTAACTCTGACAATCCCTGAAGAAAGCACCCAAAGATACCGGGGCTAAAAGTATTGTTAGGGCTGTTAAATGAATTGGCCAAAGTGGGGAGACTGTCGGTGCTATATACAATTCCACTTGCAGTAATAGGAGACCCTCCGCTGTAAATAATATTTCCGTAAATACCGGCAGCGCTATCGTTTACAAAAAATACCTGATCTGTAGATACAACGGGTAAACTATCAGATTGCACACTATTTGTTTTAAAAGTAACAGAATTTCCATAGGCGGTACCGACACTATTAGTTGCATAAGCCCTCACATAATGTTTTGTTGAAGCAGCCAGGCCTTTCAGATTACTAACAAAACTTCCGGTTCCTGACCCGTTAATAGTTTTTAACGAAGAGCTAAGAGTCGGCAGACTATCAGTGCTATAAACAACGCCTCTCGCTGTAATCCCGGATCCGCCATTGTTAGTGATGGTTCCTCCAGAAACAGCACTTGAATCCGTTATGTTGCTTAAGCTGGTTGTTGTAACGGTCGGTAAGTTGGGAGAATTGGGAGCATCCGACACCTTGGTGCAACCCCAAAAAATAATTAACGCAACGATAGATATCGCAAGTGAATTTTTCATCGGTACAAGTTTAGCAAATGTTTTGGTTAGTCTCAAAATACGTCATCCCATTGTTTTGGCAAAATTCACGCAAACATTATTCGATACCAGATTTAAAAATAAATTTGTTGAAATCGGAAACGAAATATCCTTATAACAACCATTTCTGCAAAAGCAATGATAAAGGCAGGGATGATCAAATACACTTAGGCCTTCACTCCCTTATTATCATCCCACCAACCTTTCATTTTCCTAATATAAATAATTTGCCCGATATGATAAGCGTTGTGAGTTCCAATATGAGCTACCGTAGAATACCACGACATTAATTTGGCATCATCGGCAGCTTCAATAGCTTTTTCCAATTCGGTCAGAACGCTGTCAAGTCTTTTTACCGTTGCGGCCCATGTGTCTTTATCTACGGGAGAGAAAGTTTCCTTGTTGTCACCATTAAATGCAGCAGGGTTTTCGCCCTTAAATTTTGCAAGAGTTTGCTCGTCCCAAAAAATAAGATGAGTGGTTAGCTGTGCGATCGAATGATTTTCGCTGCTGTCCTTCCAGTTTGCCTGCTCAGGAGTCAGTCCTTCAATGGCAATGTTTGCCGGCACAAACCATTCTTCTGAGTTGTGTGTGCTTTTTAACTGTTCAAGAAGAATTGATTTCAGCGTTGGAGTTTTATCGTTTTGTGCCCTGGCTATAAATGCTACTGGTAGCAGCAGCAAAAAGAAAATTTTTTTCATAAAAGTGTTTTTGAATTTTAGAATGAAATTAACGCCGGCCGTAGAAAAAATCTAACCGGTCATATATTTGTTTCCGAATTCGAAAATGGTCTCAATTTTATGGCACTTCTGCAAAAGGCTATCGCCGCCAGTATCTTTTTTAAATTCTAAATTTGCACAAACAAGTTTTATGAAAATATCCACGATTGCTCCTTCAACAAGTGAGAAAAAAAAAGAAGATTTCCTTCCATTGCTTGGAACGGATTATGTAGAATTTTATGTGGGGAACGCAAAGCAGGCAGCGCATTATTATAAAACAGCTTTTGGTTTTCAGTCGCTCGCTTATGCAGGCCCGGAAACGGGATTGAAAGACAAGGCCAGTTATGCCATCAGGCAAAACAAACTCACGTTTGTGCTAACAACTCCTTTAAAGAAAGACAATGAAATTTCCAGGCATATTAGTATGCATGGAGACGGAGTAAAAGTTCTGGCACTGAAAGTAGAAGATGCAACTAGTGCATGGAAAGAGACAACCAAACGGGGTGGTAAGAGTTATATTGAACCGACAATTTTGAAAGATGATAATGGTGAAATGATAATGAGCGGAATTCATACGTACGGGGAGACAGTTCATCTTTTTATTGAAAGAAAAAATTACAAAGGTGTTTTTATGCCGGGTTATCGTAAATGGGAAAGTAACTACAATCCAACAGAAACGGGGCTTTTATATGTTGACCATTGTGTAGGAAATGTCGGCTGGAACCAGATGAACAAGTGGGTAAAATTTTATGAAGATGTAATGGGCTTTAGAAATATATTAAGTTTCGATGACAAAGATATCTCTACAGAATATTCTGCGCTGATGAGTAAAGTGATGAGTAACGGCAACGGCTACGTGAAGTTTCCAATCAATGAACCTGCGGAAGGAAAGAAAAAAAGCCAGGTTGAAGAATATCTTGAATTTTACAATGGGGAAGGTTGCCAGCATATTGCCATTGCTACCAACAATATAATTGATACCGTTTCAAAATTGCAGCAAAGGGGAGTCGAATTCTTAAAAATTCCGGCTAGTTACTACACCACAGTCCTGGACCGGGTTGGCCACATTGACGAAGACCTTAAGCCTTTAAGTGAATTGGGAATTCTTATTGATAGAGATGATGAGGGGTATCTTTTGCAAATATTTAGCAAACCCGTAGAAGACAGACCCACATTGTTTTTTGAGATCATACAACGCAAAGGAGCAAAAAGCTTTGGGAAAGGGAATTTTAAGGCCCTTTTTGAAGCGATTGAGCGGGAACAACAAGCGAGAGGTAATCTTTAATATGGCACACTTTTTATTTTACATTCGTTGGGTTTAGAATGATCATTTCATATTGCAATAATATTTTTTATATTTAACAAAAGTTCAGTTATCCTACTTTCCCTGAAAAAAAATTAGCTATGATTCCCCAGGTGCTTAATTTATTTACATTTAAAAACAAATTATCATGACACAGGCAATTCATGAACCCGAAGTGGGCGTTGACGCTCAAAAAAACATGGAAACTTATTTTAAAACGCATGACACCAGTTTCATAGCCGAAGATGCCATCTTCATCAATATGGAGTCAGGCGAACAAACAAAAGGTCGTGAAGCAATCGGGCAAATGATTAACTATATCTATCATATAGCTTTTGACGCAAGGGCGGATATTCGCAATTATTTTATTACGGAAAGAAATGCCGTTCTGGAAGCAGATTTTACGGGGAAGCATATCGGAGAATTTGCGGGCATACAGCCAACAAACAAAGAAGTGCATGTTCCTTTTTGCATAACATACGACCTGGGAAACGGGCTAATTAAAACGGCAAGAATTTACATGCTTTCATCAGTAATGGTGAATCAACTGAAGCAAGCCTGATTTTAAATATGCGCATGCTGCAAATAATTGTTCGTTAAGAAATAGTTGCTGATTATTTTTTTTTCAATAAAAAATTTATTTTTACGTTATTACTATGATCCTTTATCGAAAAAAAATGATTAGTAAAATCCCCTGTTTTTTTTCATTCTTAATCGTAATTTTCTTTGCACCATTTACTTCCGGTGCACAGAATTCTTTCATTTCTCATGAGAAATCTTCCTTCAGGATGGCTGGAAGTTTTATCAGTAAAGAAGACACCTTACAAAAAGAATTTAAAGCAAAAGGATTAGCATGGCCGGCTAAATATGTGTATATCCGCAGTTTTAAATACGATGCCCAGCTTGAGGTGTGGGTGAAAAATTCGCCAAATGAAAAATATAAACTTTTTAAAACGTACAAAGTTTGTATGCAAAGCGGGACAATGGGGCCTAAAAGATTGCAGGGCGATTACCAGGTGCCGGAAGGATTTTATTATATCAATGAATTTAATGCACACAGCAATTATCATCTTGCACTAGGATTAAATTATCCGAATGCATCTGATAGAATTTTAAGCGATTCCCTTCATCCCGGTAATGCAATTTATATTCATGGAAGCTGCGTTTCTGTTGGATGTATTCCAGTAACAGACGAAGATATTGAAGAGATTTTTCTTATTGCAGGTTATGCCAAGGCTAACGGGGAAGATTTTATTCCTGTGCATGTATTTCCTTTTAGATATAGTTCAAAACGATCAATGGAATATTTTAAAATGACTACAAAAAATAATCCTGCTTTGCAAAAATTTGCAATGGAATTGAAAGAGGCTTATGACAAGTTTGAAGAAACCCGCCAGTTACCTCTTGTATTAATAG
The DNA here is from genome assembly GCA_963819925.1 of uncultured Chitinophagaceae bacterium. GTDB lineage: Bacteria > Bacteroidota > Bacteroidia > Chitinophagales > Chitinophagaceae > Ginsengibacter. The sequence continues at coordinate 686,922 of CAWFYG010000005.1, forward strand.
ACCAGAAAGGGGATTATGTTATTGATTAAATATCTCTCATTAACAACTGTATTGTTTCCATTGTTTTTTGCTGTAATACAATTGTTTTATTTTCAGTCAATTTGTTTAAGAATTCTCCCGTATAGTGTCTTATAGTCAATAAGGTTAAATTTTTCTCCAATTGCACATCAAAAAATTCAGATGCATTTAAAGCGACTTTTTCAATCTTTTCGGGAATATCATCCATGCACACAAACAAACTGATGGCTGCATTCTGTGTGAGATTGGGTTTTATTTTTATTTTTTCCAGGAGTTCGTATAAAGTATTCACCGGTGCTCCTTCTACAAACGAAAAATCTTTGGATTCAAGAGTGATCAACACCTGGTTGCGCTTATAAACAATGATTGGCGGAAGGTGATGTGGCTTTTTATTGGTTATAACGGTGCCGGGTAGCTGCACATTTAGGAAGCTCTTTACATATAAGGGTGTATTCTTGTTTTGTAAAGGCTTTATTGTTTTGGGATGTATTACCTGTGCGCCATAGTAGGCCATTTCTATTACTTCTTTATAACTGAGTTCACTGATATTTACTGCAGCCGGCAGGTCTTTAGGATCAGCGTTCATGACTCCTTCCACATCTTTCCAGATAGTCACACTTTCCGCGTCTAAAATATTTGCAAAAACAGCAGCAGTGTAATCGCTTCCTTCTCTTCCAAGAGTGGTACTTTCATTCTCATCAGTACTGCCAATAAATCCTTGCGTAATAATTAAATTGAATTCATTGAAAAGAGGCAGCATAATCTCCTCTACTTTTTTCCGCGTTACCGTCCAGTCAACTGTGGCATCTCTGAAATTATCGTCGGTACGCAGCAGGTCCCGCACATCAATCCATTTGTTTGATATTTTTTCTTCGTTCAGGAAATAACTTACGATAGTTGTGGATAATAGTTCACCGGCACATACAACCTGGTCGTAGTAATAATTGTAATCTTTTACAGGTTTATCATGTAGCAGCCATTCCACTTCCGTGAAGAAATTGAGAAGATCGTTAGTAGCTGCTTCCCATTGTTGTGTTACCGCGTATTTTAATAAGGTCAGATGATTTTGTTTGATCTTTTCGAATAATTGCAATGCGTCTTCTTTTCTTCCTGCGTAAAATGCTTCGACAACTTTTTCCAGAGCATTGGTAATCTTTCCCATTGCAGAAATAACAATTAGAATTTTTTCATCCTTATGTTCTTTTAGAATTGTTCCAATATTTTGAATCCTTTCAAAACTATTAATACTGGCCCCGCCAAATTTAAACACCTTCATAACAAAATAATTTCTTTAGGGTAGCAAAGTAAAATGAATTATTAATCTTATGTAGCATTTTTTACTGGTTTATCGAGGGATATTCTGTGAATAAAAAAATTGATCCTGGGAATCTATATAATAAATCCTTCATTTACCAAACACCGGCAAATTAATTAATTCACCTATTTTTGTTTCCTTTCAAAAAAAATCCATTGAATGCTGAATATGGTTAACAGGAAGGTATTAACCTTAGATGAATTTACAATAAGAGAAATGCGTGCTTTCCCAAAAGCGACCGGAGAACTGGCGGGCCTTTTAAGGGATGTTGGTCTTGCTGCAAAAAGAGTGAATGTAGAAGTGAACAAAGCAGGACTTGTTGATATTTTGGGAGATACCGGAGACGTAAATGTGCAGGGTGAAGAAGTGAAAAAATTAGATGAATATGCAAACGACCAGTTTATGGGAGTTCTAAAGCATGGCATAAGTTGTGCAGGAATTGCAAGTGAAGAACTCGATGATATGGTTATTTTCGATAATGAGATCAGCAGAAATTCAAAATATGTCTGCATGTTTGATCCGCTGGATGGCAGCACCAATATAGATGTTAATGTATCCATCGGTACTATTTTCAGTGTTTATCGTCGTATGTCGGAAACAGGAACATCGCTAACCATTAAAGATTTTCTTCAGCCAGGAATGCGACAAGTGGCAGCAGGATATATCATTTACGGATCATCCACTATTCTTGTGTACGCCACAAAAAGAGGCGTCAATGGTTTTACTTTGGACCAGTCCATCGGCGAATTTTGTTTAAGTCATCCGGATATTCGCTGTCCTGAAGACGGGAAAATCTATTCCGTAAACCACGGTAACTTTTTTTTGTACAGCGAAGAAGTTAAAAAGTATATTGATATTTGCCAGCGAAAAAATAAATCTAACGGCGGGCCTTACACGCAAAGATATATCGGCAGTATGGTATCTGATGTGCATCGCAGTTTAATAAAAGGAGGGATTTTTATGTATCCTGGCACTAGGCACAAACCAAAGGGAAAGCTACGCCTGTTATATGAATGCAATCCCCTGGCCTATATAATTGAAATAGCCGGCGGAAAAGCAACTGACGGAACGCAAAGAATTCTCGGGAAACAACCAACTGAATTGCATGAGCGAACGCCATTATTTATTGGCAGTGCGGCAATGATGGCAGAACTGGAAGAATGCCTCGGCGTTTCTATCTGAGAAAGAATAATATTTAAAAATAAAAAATGGAGCAAATAATAATTTCAGTTAAAGACCTGAAAAAAAATTATGGAAAATTTGAGGCGGTTAAAGGAATTTCGTTTGATGTATTTGCCGGCGAAATATTTGGATTACTTGGTCCTAACGGAGCGGGTAAATCAACAACGCTTGAAATTATAGAAACACTGCGTGATAAAACTTCGGGGAAGATTATCGTTGATGGATTAGATCTTGACAAATCTCCTGAAAAAATTAAAAAAATAATCGGAGTGCAATTGCAGACGTCGGGATTTTATCCCGGTTTGAATCTTCTTGAATTAATTGATCTTTTTTGTGGCTTATACAATACGAAAACAAACTCGATAGAACTGCTGGAAATGGTGAACCTGAAAGACAAGGCTAAGAATAAATATAAAGAAATGAGTGGCGGCCAAAAGCAACGTTTTTCAATAGCAACCACATTAATTAATCAACCGAAAATTATTTTCCTTGATGAACCAACAACCGGCCTTGATCCCCAGGCAAGGCGTAATTTATGGGAACTTATAAAAGCGATCAGGGATAGGGGAACAACTGTTATTATTACAACACATTATATGGATGAAGCCGAGCAACTTTGCGACCGTGTTGCCATTATGGATGAAGGAAAAATAATTGCACTTCAATCGCCCGATAAATTAATTGATGACCTGGTCGCTTCAGGCTTTGAAAGGCCAAAGGTTACTAAGTCCGCCAATCTTGAAGACGTTTTTATACATCTTACCGGCAAAGATTTCAGAGAAGATTAAGAAATATAAATGTGATAAATCCGTTATTTTTCCAAATTGAAAATTTAAATAAACCCCAATGAAAAAAATATTATTTATTTTACCTGTTCTGGTTTCAGTCTCTTATGCGCAAACAAAAAAACCTATGACAAAAACGGTTGCAAAAAAACCTGTGGAAAAAGTTGCTCTTAGTACTTTGGACAGCCTGAGTTATGCGATCGGTGTCCAAACTGCGGAATATTTTAAAACGCAAGGTGCTGATAAGGTGAATACTGCGATAATTAAAAAAGCATATGATGATGTGTATTCCAATAATACCCTTTTGATTTCGCCTGAACAATGCAGTATGACCGTTCAAAAGGTATTAGAGGATTTTCAAAAAAAGCAACAAATAGCTATGGCCGAACAAACCAGCATAGAAAAGGCAGCAGGAGCAAAATTTTTAGAAGAAAATAAAAAAAGGCCTGGAGTAATTACTTTGCCAAGTGGTTTGCAATATGAAATAATTACTAAGGGAACAGGACCTGTTCCAACATTAACGGATACTTTTAAAGTAAATTATATCGGCAGCCTGATTGATGGAAAAGAATTTGATAATTCATACAAAAGGGGTGAAGCGCTGATTATGCCTGTTAGCCGGGTAATACCGGGTTGGACTGAAGCGCTACAATTAATGCCCGTTGGAAGTAAATGGAAATTATATATCCCCTCAGACCTGGGATATGGAGATCGTGGAGCAGGAGGAGCAATACCAGGCGGGGCAACGCTGGTATTTGAAATTGAATTGCTGGATATTGTGCACCAACAATAATTTTTACGAAAATGGAAGATCAGCATTTAAGTTATCCAATAGGATTAGAGGAAGAAAACGAAGTCTATAATGAATTGTATAATGAAACTTTGAAATTAAAATTACTTAGCGATATCAAAATGCTTCCATCCATGCTGGAGTTTGCGGTGCATAACTTAAATGCTGATCAGCTTCAAACTCCCTACCGGCCGGGTGGATGGACCATACATCAATTAATTCACCATGTTGCGGACAGCCATATCAATGCATATACCAGGTTTAAACTGGCATTAACCGAAGATAATCCCACCATAAAACCTTACCACCAGGAAGCATGGGCATTGTTATCCGATACCAAAGTTTTACCTATCAATATTTCACTAACATTGCTTCATGCTTTGCATACAAGATGGTATCAACTAATGTACGACATGAGTGTTGCTCAATGGGAACGAACGATTTATCATCCGGAAAGGAAAAAAACATTTACACTATGGGAATTGCTGAAAAGCTATTCCTGGCATAGTCTTCATCATACGGCCCATATTATAAAACTTCGTGAACGGATGAAATGGGACTAACTACCCGGTTATTAGTTAACAGCGAAAAATATGAAGTGGAAAATCTTGTCATCAAAATATATAAGCCGCCACAAATACTTTACAGCCCGCGTGGATAAATGCGAAGCTGCGAACGGCAAAATAATAGAAGAATATTTTGTGGTAGAACTCCCAACAACCGCATGCGCACTGGCAATTACGGAAGACGGTGAGGCTTTGATGGTAAAGCAATACAGGCATCCTGTAGAAGAAGTGCTTCTTGAACTACCGGGAGGTTTTATTGATGAAAACGAATCGCCTGAAGCGGCAATGGCGAGAGAATTATTGGAAGAAACCGGTTATGAATTTTCTTCTGTGGAACAAGTAGGCCTGATTGCTGCAAATCCCGGGGTTCTTAATAATTATACCGCCTTATTCCTGGCGAAAGGAGGAAAGAAAACAGGAGTACAACAGCTCGATCACAATGAAGATATTGAGGTTATCACCATTCCTTTCGATGAACTAAAAATGCTATTTCTCGAAAATAAAATTGTTCAGTCTCTTCACGCAAATTGCATTTTTTATGCATTGAAAAAAATGGGAGAGATATAGATTGTAAATGGTCGGTAGTCAATTGTCCCTTAAAAAATTTATTCAATTTTCAAGACAAACTTACTTCGCCAACAACAAATACGCTTCCGCAAATTATAATCATATCGTCTGGTGAAGCGTTGCTCATTGCAGTTTTCAATGCGCTATTAACATCATTGAATGAGGAACCTTGAAGATGATATTTTTGTGCCCTTTCCAATAATTCATTTTCGGGTAAGGCACGTGGAATTTGTGCTTTGGTAAAATAATAAGTAGCATGCCGTGGAAGAAGTTGTAATACTTTCTCTATCTCTTTGTCCTTTACCATCCCAAAAACAACGTGCAGTTTTTTATGGGGAGTATTTTTAATTTGATAGGTCAGTTGTTGTATTCCATCCGCGTTGTGCGCTACATCCAATACCACCAGAGGTTTCCTGTGGATGATTTCCCACCTTCCGCGCAACCCGCTTAATCTTTTTACATTGGCTAATGCCTGAGTAATATTTTCATCACTCAATGTGAACATATTTCTTAGTACATCCGTAGCGGTTAGAACAGTAAGCAAATTTTTTGCCTGGTAAAAACCGGCAAGATCAAGGTTGTATTTGGAGGTAACTTTATTGCGGCGGTTGACAATCTCAATTTGTAATACTTCATCGACAGATTTTGTTGAATTGATCTTATATACATCTTCGGCAAAAAGAATGGGTGCATTTTGTTCATTTGCTTTTTTGCAGAAAACATTCTTTGTTTCCAATGTAGTTTCCCCGATCACGACCGGTATTCCGGGTTTAATAATTCCGGCTTTTTCTATTGCAATTTTTTCAAGCGTGTCTCCCAGAATATCCATGTGGTCAAACCCGATATTGGTAATGACCGATACTTCAGGAGTTATAACATTAGTACTGTCAAGTCTGCCACCCAGCCCGGTTTCAATTATGGCAATGTCAACATTTTGTTGGGCAAAATAGTCAATAGCCATTACAAAAGTGAGTTCAAAAAATGAAGGACTTATTTCTTCGGAGAAACCTTTTATCTTCTCAACAAAATCTATAACAAAAGCCTGGGGCACCATATCCCCGTTCATTTTGATCCTCTCCCGGAAATCTTTTAAATGCGGAGACGTGTATAACCCGGTTTTGTAATTACTTTGTTGAAAAATTGCCGCCAGCATGTGGCTCGTGGAGCCCTTACCGTTAGTTCCTGCAATATGGACCGTTTTAAATTTATACTGCGGATTGCCAAGATAGTTAGATAGGACTAAAGTATTTTTCAAATCAGCTTTATATGCTTTAATACCAATGTTGCTATAAAGAGGAAGTTTATTATAAAGGTAATGTAGCGTTTGCTCGTAATTCATGGGGAGCAAATATAAATAGCTACCGGCAGTTAATAGTTTTTAACTCTTCAAAACAAATACAAAAAGAATGGTCCCGCTTTCAACATCATTCTGGCTGGGAGGAAATTTTAATTCTTTTGCTTTTTCTATTGCAATACTTCTTAGTGAACTGTTGGAAGTTGTGGTCCCGCGGGCAATTCCTGCCTCGGTAACCTTTCCGCTGGCGTTCACTTTTATATCAACATATACTTTTGCATTTTCATTGAAATCATCCGTCATATTTGGAAAATGGATGATCCTGCGGCCAGACAAGCCACGAACGACACTTACTCCGCTTCTGCCACCTGGGGAATTTCCATATGCGTCAGCTTTGCCGTCAGGGCTTCCTGCATCGCCGTTGCCGGGTTTGTATCCCTGGTTTCTGTAACCATTATCCTCTGTAGCCCCATTACCACCATTTCCATTTCCGCCTTTGTACAAAGGAAGTTTAGGTTTAGGCGGTGCCGGATTTGGATTTACGATGGGTGAGGGATTTATATTTTTTGTTTTTGTTGCCGTTGTATTTTTATTAATCTCTTTTGCATCTTCTTTGGGCTTTTCAACTTTTGCTACAGGGGCAGCCTCCTTATCATCATTATTTTCATCTGCTTTTATTTGCTGTGATGGGGTTTCTACAGCCTTCGTTGCTTTTTGATGCGATTCGATACTTTGATTATCGGGAGCTCTTTGTCCTTTTACCAGCGGTTGAACGTCACCCATTCCTTCCTGTTCATTTCCAAGATTTACGTCAATTAAATCCTGCACAGGTGGAGTAGGGGGAATCAATAAAGGCCATGTATAAAATATGGCGATGATGAGAAAAATGCCGATAATACCTGTTGTATACAGTAGTGCTTTCCGGTTTTTTTCCGCTTCAAAAGAATGATTAATGGCCGTTGTGCTCAAAATAATTTTTTATTTAGTCTCAAATTTATACAATTAGCAAAAAGAACTGCAATTGCAAATGTTAAAAAGAAGCCCAACCCAACCAGTCTCCCAAGGGGAAGGAACTAACTTATTAGGACCTTAACTCCGAAAGTGATGTGCCCATTCCCCTTCGGGGGTTAGGTGGCTTTTCTTTCTCCAAAAAGTAAACTTCCGATGCGAACCATATTGCTTCCTTCCCCGACGGCAATTTTATAATCGGCACTCATTCCCATACTTAATATGGAAAATTGACAATTATCAAAAGACAACGATTCATATTTGTCGAAAAGAAATTTCAGCGATCTGAATTCATTTCTTACGATCTCCATATCATTAGTAAAAGATGCCATTCCCATCAATCCAACTGTCCGCACATTTTTATAATCGATAAAACTGGCATCAAATAAATCATGGAGTTCCTTTTCATCAAAGCCAAATTTTGTTTCTTCCGCGGCTATATGAACCTGCAACAAACAATCAATAACGCGATTGTTTTTTTTACCCTGCTTGTCAATTTCCGCTAATAATTTTTTGCTGTCAACTGCCTGTATTAATGAAACAAATGGCGCAATATATTTCACTTTATTGGATTGAAGATGTCCTATAAAATGCCAGCGAATGTCTTTTGGAAGTTGTTCATATTTATCCGTTAATTCCTGCACATAGTTTTCTCCAAAATCTCTTTGTCCGAGTTTATATAACTCTAAAATATCTTCAAAAGGTTTTGTTTTGGAAACTGCAACAAGCGTTATTTCATTGGAATTTAATTCATCACTAATTCGTTGAAAGTTTTTAGCATTTACAGGCATAATCAAATTGTATTCAGCAAGATTTTATTTAAGAATTGCCCGGCTTATCACAATGCGTTGCACTTCGCTGGTGCCCTCATATATCTGTGTAATCTTGGCGTCACGCATCATTCTTTCCACATGGTATTCTTTTACGTAGCCGTAACCTCCATGTATTTGAACCGCTTCAGTTGTGGCCCACATCGCAGTTTCACTGGCGAATACTTTCGCCATCGCGGCACTTTCTGTATAATCTTCTCCCGTATCTTTTTGCCATGCGGCTCTGAAGCAAAGTAATCTTGCTGCATCTACCCTGGTCGCCATGTCGGCGATTTTGAATTGAATTATTTGGTGGTTTTTTATTGGCGTTCCAAATGCTTTGCGCTCTTTTGAATATGCTATTGATCTTTCAAGTGCGCCTGATGCAAGTCCCAATGCCTGTGAAGCAATACCAATGCGGCCTCCGGAAAGGGTCATCATGGCAAACTTAAATCCAAAACCGTCTTTACCAACCCTGTTTTCTTTCGGTACTTTTACATCGGTAAATGATATGCTATGTGTGTCACTGCCACGAATTCCCAACTTATTTTCTTTAGGTCCAACGCTTATTCCCGGTGTATTTTTTTCAACAATGAATACGTTAATACCGCGACTTCCTTTCGAAACGTCTGTTTGTGCAAATACAAGATAACACGATGCACTATTGCCATTGGTGATCCAGTTTTTTACACCGTTAATTACATAGTGATCATCTTTTTCTTCAGCCGTTGTATGCTGGGAAGTGGCGTCACTGCCTGCTTCGGGCTCACTCAATAAAAAAGCACCAATATACAACTCACCATCTTTACGCCCTTGTGCAAGCGGCGTTAAATATTTTTTCTTTTGATCTTCTGTTCCAAAAGCTTCAATGCCATAACAAACCAAACTGTTATTAACACTCATACATACACTCGTGCTTGCATCTACTTTACTAATTTCTTCCATCGCCAGCACGTAGCTTATCGTGTCTAACCCGGAACCACCGTAGTCGACTGGTACCATCATTCCCATAAAACCTAATTCCGCCAGTTTCATTACCTGTTCGTAAGGGAATTTTTGTTTTTCGTCTCTTTCTATTACACCTTGCAGGCACTCATTATTGGCAAAATCACGTGCGGCCTGGCGTATCATCATTTGTTCTTCGGTAAGTTTAAATTCCATGGTACTTGATTTGATTTGCAAAAATACGATTTGCCATATTAATAAGATTTTTAATGGAAGACCTGACAACTCATAATTCATTACTACCTTTGCGCACTTTATGAAATATTTGAGCGAAATACAGAAGCGCAGAACCTTTGCGATCATTTCTCACCCGGACGCCGGGAAGACTACACTCACGGAGAAATTTTTGTTATTTGGCGGTGCTATTCAAACCGCAGGTGCTGTAAAAAGCAATAAGATCAGGAAGCACGCTACATCTGATTTTATGGAAATAGAAAGGCAACGTGGTATTTCTGTTGCAACTTCTGTAATGAGCTTTGAGTATAAAAATACTTTGGTTAATCTTTTGGATACTCCCGGCCATAAAGATTTTGCAGAAGACACCTATCGCACTTTAACCGCGGTTGACAGTGTTGTACTCGTTATTGATTGTGTGAAGGGAGTAGAGGAGCAAACAAAAAGATTGGTGGAGGTATGCCGCATGCGTGATACGCCGGTGATTGTTTTTATAAACAAGTTGGACAGGGATGGAAAAAATCCGTTTGATCTGCTGGATGAAATTGAATCGGAATTAAAGATCGGGTTGCATCCTCTTACCTGGCCTATAAATATGGGAAGGGACTTTAAGGGCGTATATAACCTATATGAAAAAAGTTTATTGTTGTTTAATCCCAACCAAAAAGCAACGGAAAAAGATTATTTACCGTTGGAAAACCTTAATGATGATATCCTGGTAAAAAGGATAGGAGAGAGAGATGCAGCACAATTGAGAGAAGATGCGGAATTGATAGAAGGTGTGTATGGAGATTTCGACAGGGAGCCTTATCTGAAAGGGAAGATTGCACCGGTATTTTTTGGCAGTGCTATTAATAATTTTGGAGTTAAAGAATTATTGGAGACTTTTATCCAGGTTGCGCCCTTGCCACAACACAGGGCTGTAACAACAAGGGTTGTGGAACCTTCAGAAGATGAATTTAGCGGATTTGTTTTTAAGATACATGCAAACCTCGACCCAAGACACAGGGACAGGATTGCTTTTTTAAGAGTATGTGCCGGAAAGTTTGAGCGTAATAAATATTTTCACCATGTGCGTTTAGGCAAAAACGTTAGGTTTAGCAATCCCTACAGTTTTTTGGCGAGAGATAAAGAAGTAATTGATTCGGCTTATCCCGGCGATGTTATTGGCTTGTTTGACACGGGCAGTTTTAAAATAGGAGATACACTTACCGAAGGGGAGGATTATTATTATACAGGAATTCCATCTTTTTCTCCTGAAATATTTAAAGAAGTAGTGAACAAGGATCCCATGAAAACCAAACAGCTTGAAAAGGGCTTGCTGCAATTGACGGATGAGGGAGTGGCACAATTGTTTACCCAGTTTGGGGGTAATAAAAAAATAATTGGTTGTGTTGGTGAGTTGCAATTTGAAGTGATTCAATACCGTTTATTGAACGAATACAGCGCATCAGTTGATTTGGTTTCTTTACCTTTTTATAAAGCTTGTTGGCTTACTTCAAACGATCCCAAAAAACTCCAGGACTTTATACGTTTTAAATCTTCCAACATCGCCGAAGATAAGGACGGACACATCGTTTACCTTGCGCAAAGCGAATGGTTTCTCAACACAGAGAGAACCAATAATCCTGGTATTGAATTTCATTTTACGAGTGAGATTCATAAATAAATCGCTGGAAATTTGAAAACTTTGCACGACTTCGCTACTGCTTAATGAAATTTGCTTTTTCTTTTTTTCCATTCAATCGCCCACTTATATAATAGACACCCGGTGACAGGCGGTCCATCTTTAATTGAAACTGATCAAGACCTTTTGTAACAGTTAATGCCTCTTGTAATACTATTTTACCAGATAAATCGATAATCTTTAAGAAGATTGTTTCGTTCTTTTTGGAACTAACAGTTAAATGAAGTATTGATGAGACCGGGTTTGGATAAACTTTTAAAACTTTACCCATTGTTTCGAAGTTTATCCGGATAGAATTACTAAAAATAAACCTGCCATCTTCATCAATCATCTTCAAACGATAAATATTGCTTCCGATATATGGAGTTGCATCTGTAAAATTATAGGCATTAGCAATAGTAACCGAATTTGCAGATATACGTCCTACATCTATAAAGCCATTGCCATTATCACGTTGTATTACAAATTCTTTAGTATTTACTTCATTCGCGGTTTGCCATTGCAGCGATACGGAATTGCTCTCCTGTTTACCTGAAAAACTAATCAAGGTAATTGGCAAAGTCGTATTTGCAGTGCTCAAAAAGAATCCGCTAAAGCCAGTAACCGGAAATGTTACCGTCCACCATTGGTTGGCATTATCCCACGCAACTGTTGGAACTATCAAGACAACATTTGGATTGCTATAATTTTCGGGCCGTGAAGAACCGGCAAAATTTCCATGAAATTGAGTAATGCGAACATTGCCATTATCCACACCGCCGGAAGGTAAAAATGGAAGGCTTAGATTATTTGCCGTTACGTACTCATTATAATTATCAAAATCCTGCTGTGTAAAATACAAAGTAACAGTAGCCTGTGCATTATTTGCGTTTACTGCAGGCGTTATATCATAATGGCGTTGCACATAAGGCTGGTTGTGAAAAATAGAAACTGATGGATCAACATTGACAACGCTGTAACATTCCGGTGAGTTGATTAGCTCCTGCAGTTGGCTCCAATTTTGCAATTTCGAAAATGCCATCAGTAATATTTACCGGTGAGGTTCCTGTAATATTTTGAGTTGCGCTTACTGCAGAATCAGGCATAATAAAATGAAGAGTAAACTCATCTCCATATAAAGTTAAATCTGTAGCAATAGAATTGGTTACTGCAACATAATACCTGCCAGTATCTGATGGCGCATAAGTGCTGTCGCCGGTAGTGGTAGCAACGAGTACACTATCCCTGTACCATTTAAATGTATCATTCAATACATCACCTGCCGATACTGCTAATTTATTATTATAGCGATGAACTGGAATGTTAGCTTGAAGTTTGTAACCAAAAATAAAAGAACTGTTATTAGAATTGTATTGCGTAACTAAAGGTTCAATTCCTTTAAAGGTAAAAGCATTATCAGAAATATCAAGCAAATTCAACTTTGTGAAATTACTTAATGCAAGTGGAATGGAACCGCCAAGTTTATTCTCGTCCAGGTATAATTCTTGAAGCGAATCCAAGTTATTAAAGAAAGCAGGAATCGTATCTATTAAATTATTATCAGTTAAATGAAGATATTTTAGTTTCTTTAAATTTTCCAATCCATTTGGAATTTTATTTCCAACTATACATGTAGATAAATCTAAGTAAGTTAGTTCAGATAAATTTCCAATTGAATATGGAATAGTATCTGTAAAAAGATTTGTTTCTAAAGAAAGTGTATTTAAATTAATAAGTTTTGTTATTGCTGTTGGAAAAGGCAAATTGTAAAATACAGCTGCCATTTTTAAATAAGTTAAATTAGTTAGGTTTCCAAAAGACTCTGGTAAAGTAGCATCTGTAAGTCTATCATCAAGAAAATCTATACTTGTCAATGCAGTTAGATTTCCAAAAGAAGAAGGTATTTTTCCTGAGCCAATCACTCCGGTTAAATTTAAACTTACAACTCTGTTATTTGTTATCCCAACTCCATACCAGTTACTTACAGGGCTATTTAAATCCCATATTGCATCTGGGTTACGCCAATGAGTTCCATCAGTACTATCATAAAAATCTACTAAAGCCAATGAATCCTGTACATTAACCTGGGCTAAAACTTTAAATGGCTTGATAAGAAGGCAAGTTGAAATAAAAAACAGTAACACTTTAAATCTCATAATAACAATTTTTTCAGGTGATATTAATTTTTAATAAATGCTATTTTTTGCATCACATCATTTATTTTTCCAATTACAAAATAAACACCTGCAGACAATTTTTGGATATTTAATGAAGCAGTGTTAATACCGGAATCAACAGGAAACATATTTTGTTGTACTACTTTTCCTGAAGCATCTGTTATTTTCAGTAATACGTTTTCTTTTTTAGCTGATGTTATTTTTAGATTTAAAAAAGATGAAGCAGGATCAGGATAAATATTCAGGGCAGTAATTGCATTCCCAAAATTTATTGCAATGATATTGCTGTAAGTAAATTTTCCATCAGTATCAATCATCTTTAAGCGATACAAATTAGTTCCATTCAATGGTGCTACATCTATAAAATTATATGTGTTTATGTTTTGAGATGATTGAGAAGACACATTTCCAATGTCACTGAAAGTATTATCGATGCCGCGTTGTAGAATAAATTGTTTTGCATTTATTTCATTGGTAGTTACCCACTGAAGATTTGTTGTACTCTTATCTGCCTTTCCGGTAAAACTTAAAAGTGTAACGGGTAATACTGAATTGGCTGTGCTTAGAAAGAAGCCGCTGAAGCCAGTAACAGGAAATGTTACAGTCCACCATTGATTGTCAGTATCCCAAACAACTGAAGAAGGAATTATTAAAACGCTATTTTGGTTATTGTAATTTGCGGGATCGGCAGAACCGGTAAAAGATCCATGAAATTGAGTAATGCGAATATTTCCATTGTCCATGCCGCCGGAAGGCAATAATGGAAGGCCAAGACTGTTCGCTGTTACGTATTCATTATAGCTATCAAAATCATCCTGTGTAAAATATAAGGTAACAGTTGCCTGTGCAGTTGATGCATTTGTTTCTGGCGTTATATCGTAATGCCGCTGCACGTATGGGTGACCGTGATATGTTGACACGGAAGCATCTACGTTTACAGATGCTGTTATATTTCCGCTAAGCTGATTTGCCCCTGTTGCAGGCTGAAGGTTTACAATTTCAAAAATGCCATCACTGATATTTACAGGAGAAGTTCCTGTAATATTTTGAGTTGCGTTTACTGCAGAATCAGGCATAATAAAATGAAGAGTAAACTCATCTCCATATAAAGTTAGGTCAGTAGCGACCGAATTGGTTACTGCAACATAATACCTGCCGGTGTCTGACGGAGTATAAGTACTGTCACCTGTGATAGTAGCAATCAGCACACTATCTTTATACCATTTGAATGTATCGTTGCTTAAAGTGCCTCCGGCTGATACAGCTAATTTATTCTTGAACCGATGAACAGAAATGTTAGCCTGGGGGGAATAAACTAAAGTGTATGTCTTGAGAGAATTTATATAATCACTCACAAAGGGAGCGATATCTTTAAAAGTGTAGTAGTTAAAAGATATGTCCATACCTTTCAAAGAATCTAATCTATTCAAAGTATTAGTAATAGTACCAGATAAACTGCATTGCCCTAAGCCTAAAGAAGATAATTTTTGCATATTCCCGATAGAAGAAGGTATACTATCAGTAAAATAATTATCTTCCATGTCAATCGACTCTAAATTAGGAAGCTTTGTCAGTACAACAGGAAAAGGACCTGCAAATACTGCATGAAATCTTACACTTTTAAGACTAGTTAAATTCTCAAAAGATTCTGGTAGTGCGGCGCTAAGGCCAAAATCAAGGAAATCTATACTTTGTAAAGCTGTCAAATTTCCAAAAGATGATGGTATTTTTCCTCCGCTGCCTCCTCCCCATAAACGGATACCTGTCACCCTATTGTTGAAAATGCTGACTCCCGTCCAGGTACTAACTGGACTTTGTAAATCCCATGATTGACCAAAATACCAGGGAGAAATTCCATAAGTGCTATCATAATAATCAACCAATGCTAAAGAATCCTGCACATTTACCTGTGCTAGGCTATTAAAAGGTTTAATGCAAAAGGCTAATACAATAAATACAAGTAAAATTTTTGATTTCATAATTGAAGTTTCAACTAAAATAATATAATAATAACTGGGGAGAAGATCTTCAGAAGGATAGTTAGCTAAAACTGCAAGATAGAAATTCTTTTTTTAAAAATCACAAAAACCAGTATAATTAAGCGGTGTGATAGATTTCAATTCTTTTTTTAGTTTGATATTTATTTTTAAACCATCAATAAACTTATGAATTTTTTCTTTCGTTATTGCTTCATTGTTTCTTGTTAATTCTTTTAATGCCTCGTAAGGCTTTGGATATTTTTCTCTTCGTAAAACTGTTTGAATAGCTTCCGCGACGACTGCCCAATTATCGTTAAGGTCGGCATCTATTTTTTCCTGATTTAATATTAATTTTTTTAATCCTTTTGATGTGGAATTTATAGCAAGAATTGTATGTGCAACAGGCACGCCAATATTCCGAATAACCGTTGAATCAGTAAGGTCTCTTTGTAGTCGTGAAACGGGTAATTTAGCTGTAAGATGCTCTAATAAGGCATTTGCTACTCCAAGATTTCCTTCAGCATTTTCAAAATCGATGGGGTTAACTTTGTGCGGCATGGTGCTACTGCCAACCTCTCCTTTTTTTATTTGTTGTTTGAAATAATCCATACTGATGTATGTCCACATATCACGGCACAGGTCAATTAGTATGGTATTGATCCGTTTGATATTATCAAAATGTGCGGCCAGCAGATCATAATGTTCAATTTGTGTTGTGTATTGCTGGCGTTGAATTCCTAATTTGTTTTCAAGAAATTCGTTGGCAAAAGATATCCAGTCTGTTTTCGGGTAAGCGATATAGTGAGCATTAAAGTTGCCGGTCGCTCCGCCAAATTTTCCTGTAAAAGGAATATAGCTGAATAGCTGAATTTGATTTTCTACTCTTTCAACAAATACCATTAGCTCTTTGCCCAATTTTGTTGGTGAAGCTGGTTGGCCGTGAGTTCTTGCAAGCATTGCAACATCCTTCCATTGCTTAGCAAGATTGAATAATTCGTGTTGCAGATTTATTACGGCCGGCAAATATTCAAACTCAATCGCATCTTTCCATAAAAGCGGAATAGCAGTATTATTAATATCCTGCGAGGTTAATCCGAAATGAATCCACTCCTGCAAACGTTCATGGCCGGTTTCTTTTAGTTTTTGTTTCAAAAAATATTCGACCGCTTTTACGTCATGGTTGGTAATTTTCTCGGTGTCTTTAATTTTTTGTGCATCTTCCAATGAAAAGAATTCGCCGATTTTTAGTAACTGTTTCTTAAAAGAGGGGGAAATTTTAAAAAACTTTCTTTCTCCGAGGAAAAGAAAGTAAGCTATTTCAACTTTAACACGATATTTAATCAACGCAAATTCAGAAAAATATACATCAAGATGCTGAAGCTGGCCGCGGTAGCGACCATCGATCGGTGAAATTGAAGTAAGAGGTTCAAGTTCCATGTATTCAGTTAAGTTAAATGCAAAAATTGATCAATGAATCATTTGCATTGCATTAAATTTGCGCCAAAATTAAAGTAATAGGTTTGCAAACAAAAATAAGGGTTGGTGCAGTAAGTTACCTCAATACAAAACCATTGATATATGGATTTGAGCATGGAATGATGGCCGAAAGCGTTGATTTGAAAATAGATTTCCCTTCAAAAATAGCTTCAATGTTGCTGGAAGATGAAATTGACGTTGGTCTGGTGCCAGTGGTAATACTTCCGGAGATGAAAAAGCATTATATCATTTCCGATTATTGTATTAGTTGTGATGGAGAAGTTGCCAGTGTAGGTCTCTTTAGTGATGTTCCCTTAGACAAGATTGAAAGGATTTTGCTGGACTATCAGAGTAGAACGTCAGTTGAGTTACTAAAAGTTCTCATTGAACAATTTTGGAAAATTGATCCCGTATTGGTTGACACCTCCAAAGAGTATCAATCTGAAATATCAGGGACTACGGCCGCTCTCTTGATCGGGGACAGGGCCTTAATGCAAAGAAAAATTTCGCCTTATATTTTTGATCTTGGCCTTGAATGGAAAATGTTCACAGGCTTGCCATTCGTATTTGCAGCCTGGATCAGCAATAAAAAACTGGATGATAATTTTATTTCATTATTTAATGAAGCCAATCTTTTTGGACTAAATAACCTGGAAGAAGTTGTAAGAGAAAACCCGTTTTCCGCCTTTAATATTTATGATTATTACACAAAGCATATTGGGTATTCATTAAATGATCGAAAACGTGAGGCACTCAGGTTGTTTATAAATTCTCTTTTGACAAGCACTCTCAAAATTGATTTATAGCAATGAAAGTGTAAATTAGGGATAGTCTCAAATCAAAATAATATTTTTGAATTTTTTAAAAGTGATTTATGAAAGTGGTAATCTTTGCCGGGGGATTGGGAACACGTATTAGCGAAGAAACTGAAACGAGACCTAAACCTATGGTTGAGATAGGAGGCAAACCCATATTGTGGCACATCATGAAAATTTACAGCCATTATGGATTTAATGAATTTATTATTTGCCTTGGCTATAAAGGATATGTGATCAAAGAATACTTTATGAATTATTTTTTGCACAATTCTGATATTACAATTGACCTGGGCAGCAATGCCACCGAAATTCACAACACCAAGACGGAATCATTTAAGGTTACCTTGGTTGAGACGGGGCTTAATACTAAAACTGCGGGACGATTAAAACTTGTTCAAAAATATATAGGTGATGAGGATTTTATGCTGACCTATGGTGATGGAGTTTGTGATCTAAATCTAACTGACCTTGTTGCATTTCATAAAAGCCATAACAAGGTAGCAACTGTAACTTCGATCCAACTTGCCGCAAGGTTCGGTGGAATGGATGTTGGGCCAAAAGGAGAAGTGCTGTCATTCAGGGAGAAAGCAAAGGATGAAAGTAAATGGATCAATGGTGGTTTTTTTGTTTTGAAACCTAAGGTGTTTAATTACTTGCAGGGCGATGTTTCAAATGTAATGTGGGAAGATGAACCATTAGAATCGCTTGCCAACGATATCCAGTTAGTAGCTTTCAGGCATTTTGGATTCTGGAAATGTATGGATGCCTTAAGGGATAAAATAGAATTAGAAGATCTTTGGAAAAATAATCAGGCGAAATGGAAAGTTTGGTAAACCAGCAAAACCTGGAGAATTTTTATAAAGGCAAAAAAGTATTTGTTACAGGCCATACAGGTTTCAAAGGCGCATGGTTGATTACATGGCTGCATATGTTGGGTGCCAAGATAAAGGCATATGCACTTCCTCCGGAATCAAGGGAAGGCATTTACAATATCATCGGTCCATATGTCTCACACGTAAGCATAAACGCAGATATAAGAAATAAAGAAAGACTTCAAAAAGAGATAATAGATTTTAAGCCTGATTTTATATTTCATTTAGCAGCCCAGGCTTTGGTGCGACGTTCTTACAAAATACCATCTGAAACTTTTGATGTAAATGTTGTGGGGACGGCAAATGTTTTGGAATCAGTCATTCATTTGCCTGATAAGTGTACTGTATTGGCTATAACTACTGATAAAGTTTATGAAAATAAAGAGCAAGATGCACCCTACAAGGAAACAGACAGGCTGGGCGGCCATGATCCATACAGCGCCAGCAAGGCTTGTACCGAGATTGTAGTTCAGTCTTTTTCAAAATCCTTTTTTGACATATTGAAATTTTCAGACCATCAAAAAGTTATTGCAAGTGTTAGAGCCGGAAATGTTGTCGGCGGAGGCGATTGGAACCAGGATCGGATTGTTCCTGATATTGTGAGTCATCTTCGCGCAGGGAAAAAAATTCCGGTCAGAAATCCTGATGCCATACGGCCGTGGCAACACGTACTGGAGCCTCTGGGCGCTTATCTTTTGGTAGCAGGGCTTTTAGATAAAAATGCGAAACTTTCACGCTCGTATAATTTTGGTCCGGAAATCGAAGATCATTTAAAAGTAAAGGAGTTGGTGAAGATCGCCATTGATTGTTGGGAAAGCGGCGAATGGCTTGATATTTCTGATAATAATCAGCCACACGAAGCAGGAACTTTAAAATTGGATATCGATCTCGCAAGAAATGAGTTGAACTGGCAGCCAAAGCTGGATAGCAAATTAGCTGTAAAATGGACCATAGACTGGTATCGTCAAAAGAAAAGTAATTTGTATGACTTTACTTTGCAGCAAATTAAAAACTACCAGGCATTATGAAATTTACTTCAACAGCATTAGAGGGTAGTTATGTAATAGATGTTATATCGTTTGAAGATGAAAGGGGGTGGTTTGTAAGAACGTTTTGTAAGAATGAATTTGCACAAATTGGTCATACAAAAGAATGGGTCCAAATCAATCATTCATTTACAGACGAAAAAGGGACGATAAGAGGGATGCATTTTCAAAATCCTCCTTTTTCAGAAATAAAATTAATAAGATGTATTGCAGGAAAGATTTTTGATGTGATTATTGATTTGAGAAAAAATTCAAAGACGTTTTTGAAGTGGTTCGGGGTTGAGCTGTCCGCTGAAAATAAAAAAATGATTTACATACCTGAAGGTTTCGCTCACGGATTTCAAACTTTGACGGATGGTTGTCAATTGATTTATCACCATTCGGAATATTATGAACCCGGTGTGGAAGGTGGTATAAAGTATGACGATGCAATGATTGGTATCAACTGGACCTTGCCAGCAAAAAACGTTTCAGAAAGAGATAATAATCATCCTAAACTTGATAATAATTTTATCGGATTAAACATTCAGAATGACGTGTAGATTTTGTAAAGCTCCGTTAGAGCATGTATTTATTGATTTGAATAATTCGCCTGCATCCAATTCTTTTTTAACCAAAGAGCAGTTGAATGAGCCAGAAGTGTTTTATCCATTAAAAGTTTATACATGCACGAATTGCTTTTTAGTTCAGGTAGATGAATACAAAAAATCAGATGCCATCTTCAATAAAGAATACGCTTATTTTTCTTCCTATTCAACAGACTGGCTGGCACATAGCAAAGCGTATGTTGAAAAGATGATACAAAGATTTGGATTCAATTCAAATTCGTTAGTGGTTGAAATAGCCAGCAACGACGGTTATTTACTGCAATATTTTAAAGAAAAAAATATACCGGTTTTAGGCATTGAACCAACAGCAAATACTGCAAAAGTGGCTATTGACAAAGGTATTGAAACTGTCATTGATTTTTTTGGAATGCGGTTGGCAAAAGCACTTTCATCAAAAAATAAAAAAGCGGATTTGCTTTTAGGTAATAATGTTTTAGCTCATGTTCCGGATATTGTTGATTTTGTGGGGGGAATGAAAATCCTTTTAAAAGAGGATGGAATCATTACCATGGAATTTCCGCATTTGGTTCAATTGATAAATAATAACCAGTTCGATACAATTTATCATGAACATTTTTCTTACCTCTCCTTTTACACAGTAAAACAAATTTTTGAGGCGGCGGGATTAAAATTTTTTGATGTTGAAGAATTGCCAACACATGGTGGATCATTACGCATTTATGCAACGCATTCTGAAAACGGAAAGCAGCCAATTTCCCAAAATGTACAATCGCTTTTGGAGAAAGAGTTTAATACCGGGATAAATAAAATTGAGTATTACAGCGGGTTTACAAAGAAAGCTTTTAAGGCTAAAATTCAACTACTGGGATTTTTAATTGACCAGAAGATGCAAAATAAAAAAGTGGTTGCCTATGGGGCCGCAGCAAAAGGAAATACTTTGTTAAACTATTGTGGAGTAAAAAATGACTTGATTGATTTTGTTGTGGATGCCAATCCGCATAAGCAAAATAAGTTTTTACCGGCAAGCCATATTCCCGTGGTAAGTAAAGATGAAATCAAAAAAACAAAGCCTGAATTTGTAATCATACTTCCATGGAATTTAAAATCAGAAATAACCAGCCAACTTAGCTATATAAGAGAGTGGGGAGGAAAATTTGTAATTCCAATTCCTGAAATTGAAATAATTTAAAATGAAAATTTTAGTTACAGGAGCAACTGGTTTTGTAGGAAGACATGTTATAAATGAGCTATTAAAATATGACCACGAGATTGTTGTTGCAACACATAAACAAAAATTAGACGTTGCATCTGATAAAATCAACTATGCATTTTTCGATTTAGACGACCTGGATTTAAATAAAAACTTTTTTTCTTTTTTTGGTGAACCACACTTGCTGATACATCTTGCCTGGCAGGGCTTACCAAATTATATGTCCCTTTTTCATTTTGAACATAATTTAATGAATCATTATTCTTTTTTAAAGAATATGGTGGTTAATGGTTTGAAAAATTTAGTAGTGACTGGCACGTGCTTCGAATATGGCATAAAAAATGGTTCTTTGTCGGAAGATATGATTACAGATCCGCAAAATCCTTATGCGCTGGCAAAAGATACGCTACGGAAATTCTTATTTGAGCTTGAGGAAAAAAATAATTTTGATTGTAAGTGGATTAGATTGTTTTACATGTATGGCGAAGGGCAAAATCCAAATTCTTTACTTTCGCAACTGCAAACAGCGTTGAGGAGAGACGATAAAGAATTTAAAATGAGTGGTGGCGAACAGGAAAGGGATTATTTACCGATTGAAAAAGTGGCTGAATACATTGTCGCCATTTCTCTTAAGGATAATATTTCCGGCATTGTTAATTGTTGTAGTGGAAAACCGATAAAAGTGAAGCAATTGGTAGAAAATTATTTAAAAGAAAACAACCTGGACATAAAATTAAATCTTGGTTATTATCCTTATAACGATTACGAAGCGATGTCTTTTTGGGGTGATAATACTAAACTCAAAAAAATAATTAATGAAAGATCCCATACAGGAATTTGAAGAAGAAAAAGTTCAGCTCATTAAGGCAAATAGTGAAAACATAGCACTTAAAGAGGCAGCACATGCCTTTAATGTTGAATCAAATCGTGCAAAATATTCCTACAACTTTACATGGATGGGAAGGCCTATCATTCAATATCCGCAGGATATAATTGCTATGCAGGAATTAATATGGGAAATAAAGCCTGATCTAATCATTGAAACCGGTATTGCACATGGTGGCTCTATTATTTATTATGCCTCGCTTCTTGAATTGATTGGGAAAGGAGAGGTTTTGGGAATTGATATCGATATAAGAAAACACAATCGGGATAAGATCGAAGAACACCCGATGTACAAACGCATTCACATGCTGGAAGGTTCATCGGTGAGCGAAGAAATGATTGAAAAAGTAAAACCTTTTGCCAAAGACAAAAAATCGATATTAGTTTGCCTTGATTCAAATCATACACACGAACATGTATTAGCAGAACTAAATTTATATGCTCCATTCGTGACCCCCGGTTCTTATATCGTAGTTTTCGATACCATAGTAGAAGATCTCCCGGAAAGGTATTTGCCAAACAGGTATTGGAGTATTGGGAACAACCCTAAAACTGCTGTGAAAGAATTTTTAAAGCAGAATGATAATTTTGCTGTTGATGACACAATTGACAATAAGCTTTTGATAAGCGTGAATCCTCAAGGGTATTTAAAACGAATAAAATAATATTCTATGCAGGATAGTAAGCCATGGGTTACGTTTTGTATGACTACTTATAAACGTCCCGAATTTCTAAAAGAACAACTTACTTCGCTATTACAACAAACGGTTAAAAATTTTCATGTAATTATTTCGGATAACGATGTAGATGCTAGCGGGAAGGTAATCGTAGACGAAATAAGTGATCCGAGAATCTTTTACCAGTGCAATGAAAAAAATCTGGGCATGGTTAAAAGCTTCAATAAGAGTTTAAGCAGGGCAACTACAGAGTATGTGGTTATGATAACTGATGACGATCCTGTTTATCCGGAAATGTTGGAAACTCTTTATAATCTTGCTGCTAAATACCCGGGGTATGGTATGTATTACGGCGGATGTGATATAAAATGCATGAATCCTGAGGTTGCGAGGTCTTTACGGGCAAGAGTCGGAACTAATTCCTGTCTTGCAAATTTACCGATAGGAACGATAAGAACTTACAAGGGCTCAGAATTCCCATTTGCTTATTTCAAGGGTGAAATTGGTGGCCACTTGCTATGGTCAACCGGCATAGTAAAAAGAGAAATAGCTATGGCGATTGGTGGCATGCCTGATTTTGGAGCGCCATATAATACAGATTTTGGCTATATAGTTTTAAGTGGTGCCAGACAAGGAGCCTTATTAATTAACACTTCCTTAGGTTGTCAGGTTGTGCATGGTCAAAATTATGGATATACAGAAGCTGATTTTGATAAATTCTATATTACTCCCGAAGCATTTTATAATTCCGTAATGAATAATCTTCCCTCAGATTTCGATAAAGAAAGTTTGAAACAGCCGTTACAAACTTTTATAGGCCGGTGGGTTGTTGAATATGCTGTATCGATAAAGAAGTTTTTGCATGATAAAAAGATAAGCGATAAGGACTTTAATGTTTATGCTAATAGAATATTCAAGATTTCTTATCTTAAAAAATGGAGATATAAATATTTACTTGCCATTAAATTTCCAAATATGTTTGAATTCTTAATTCAAATTAAGGCAAAGATTTTTAAGCGATAATAATTGGCTTGCTCAATTCTTAATTAATATTTTGCGGGCAAAATACGTTTAAAATATACTTCGTTATATACACTGAATTAAATGAAAGAATATTCCCTTATTTCTATCTGTATTCCTGCTTATAAAAGAGTCGAATTTTTGCAAAGATTATTTGATTCGATTTTGATTCAAACCTTTAAAAATTACGAAGTTATTGTAACAGACGATAGTCCTGACGATAGTGTACAATTATTTATTGAAAATTATTCCGGACTTCCAAATGTCCATTATTTCAAAAACAGCAAAACGTTAGGCACACCCGAGAACTGGAATCAAGCAATAAGGAATGCGAATGGTAAATGGATTAAGCTGATGCACGATGATGATTGGTTTGCCCATGAGAATTCACTCCGGCTATTTTATGAAGCCACAAAAAAAAACGAAGAATATTTATTCTTTTTTTCGGCTCATAACAATGTTGACGGAATTAAGAATTTAAAAACGCCTCTGTATTTAAGTTCGTGGGGCAATTTTTTGTTGCATCAAAGCGCTCTTAATCTTTTTAAAAAAAACTATATAGGTAACCCAAGTTGCACTTTGATAAGAAAAGAGATAAACTTATTTTATGATAATAAATTTAAATGGATTGTGGATTTTGAATATTATATAAGGTGCTTGATTAAAGTGAAAAAATGCCATTATATAAATAAGATTCTTGTAAACGTAGGAATTAACGATACTCAGGTAACTAACTATACTTTTAAAGTTGCTGAAGTTGAAATTCCTGAAAATCATATACTATTAGAAAAAATGGGATTTTATATTTTGAGAAATATTTTTGTTTACGATTATTATTGGAGATTATACAGAAATTTAGAAATCAGATCTGAAGCTGATATTCAAAAATTCTATAACAAACCACTTCATCCTTTATTAAAGCAAATGATAAATTTTCAAAGAAAATTTCCATATGCAATTTTGAGGAATGGTATTTTTTCAAAAACTCTCATGATCATGAGTTATTGTCTAAACATGTTCTCACGTAAAAATGATCTAAGCTAAACAGGCTCATAAGTTTCCATAACGTACCCTTTTCGAAGCCAGTATGGAACCCGGTTAATTCGATTTAAGCCACCAGTAAATTTTATTAATTCATATACATTTAAGAGCGTTCCACCAGGAAATGGAGGCTTTGATTCATGATTGATGCTTAAAAATTCTGTTGCATGATTTTTAATCCAATTTATATAATTAATTACAGTATCTCTTTCAATCTCAGGAAAGGAATCCTGATTTAATACTAAATCGAATTTTTCTTGAGGTAACGCATGGCATGGTATTATTCTAACTTGTTTATCAGGCTCTCCAAATAAACTTACGGATTCACCTAATGATTTTAATAAGTAAAAACCCTGGACTACGTTAATATGAGGTAAATCTAATACTGTATATTCCGAAACTCCAAAGATTTTGCTCCAAAAGCAAACACGCCCTGCCCCACCACCAATTTCGCAAACATTCTTTTTTGACTTAATCGTATAGGATGTATAAATTGCATTGCAATCTCTTTCATTAAAAAGTGCTCCGCCCGCTTTTATTTTAAATAATCCGCCGTCAATAGGTGGGGGGCATATATCATAGCCGATGATTGAACAAATATTTTTGTATAAACTCTCTGAATCTTCATGAATATTTCTACCATAATATCCTTGTTCTGGATTTTCAATCGGCAAAACTCCTAGTGCCTCTGCCAGGCTTACTAGCTTATCTTTTGCCATTAACGCCAGATATTTTCTATATGAAGAATCCAATAATATTCTTTTATATTCATAATTACCCTGGACTGTACCAATTGTTGCATCTTCTTTATTCATATTGCATAAATATTGGGCAAGTTTTCCTGGATCATTGTTCTTTAGCAACAAGAGAAACTTTGATTGGTGTTTAGAGTTAAAAGTCCATAAGTCATAACTAGGAGATTGATAATCCTTAACAGCAAAGTGGTAGGCTTTTAATAACCTTTCTGCATGATATATATCTTTTTGGCCAGCGATCAAATCAGGAACTATCAAAGATTCAATAACAGGGTTCTTATAGAATTTATGAGAAATAACCTCGAGTCTTTTTTTTCTATTTAAAATTCCTTTATAAAAATATTTTGCCTGCTTTGCTCTGTCAATTAAAGGGCGGATTACATTTTTAATACCTTCCATGTGAATATTTTTTATTTAACTTCATAACATAGACCTTCTTTCAAAAAAGCCAGAATGGATTTCAAGGTCAGTTTGTGAAAAAACAACGCTCTCATATAAATATACATACAATGTGAATAGTCTATCGATCATATAATTTTTAAGAAGTAAAGAGTATGCAATTTTATGAAATAGTAAACCAAATAATTGCTTAAAAAAATCACTGCTATAGGATACTATAGCAGTGACTACTAAATGTGAAATTACTTTGAATTTATTTAGTCAATATCATTTGCTTACTTTGAATCTTTTTGTTGTTTAAAAATAATGAGTAAATATAACTACCAGAAGAAAGCGTTCCCGCATTAATTGTAACTTGCCCGGCTCCTTTATTAGCTATAGAAAATTCTTTTACTATGCTGCCACTAATATCAGTCACGATAATTTTTGCATTACCTATGTTTGCCGGTATAGAATAGCGAATGATGGTATTGCTGTTAAATGGATTTGGTGAATTTTGTTCCAGGCTACCAGCAGTATTTACGCTAATCGCATCAGAAGAAGTTGAAGATTGTAGTGAAGCGTTTGAGTTTTTGTTTTGAGCAAGTTCAATTGCATCTATTCTTTGAGTAAGTTCAGTCAGCTGATTTTTTAATGAGTCGTTCGCCGCACTTAATTCCTGTACAGCTTTCACTAAGGGAACAACAAATAAGGCATAAGATAAACTATAATTATCATTATCATTTTTAGGTACATGCAGTCCATCAAAAACATAGCCAGATTCCTTTGCCGCTTGTTCTACTTCCTGTGCTATAAAACCAGTACGACGCATGTTTTCCGCGTCGGTGTAATCATTCAAATTCAGAATGCTATCACGTTTGCTTTTTTTAATGTCTTTCATTAGAAATTCATCAAATTTCCTTGCAGATAAATTATAAACTACCGGATTTAGTTTATTAATGAATGTTAACCCTTTTACTTCGTTTTTAATACTAGTCTTAAACCTTCCATCGGAAGGTGTAAAAGATACTTGTCCTTCAATAACCGTTATTGAAGTATTGCCAATTCGAATTTTGTTACTAGCATTAACAATAGCACCATAACCAAAAGCTCCCGCGTTAGTAAGAGAAGAACTACTTGCATCCGCAAAAGAACCAACAAATGTGCTATTACCACCTGAAACTAAGGAACTTCCTGAAAGTCTTCCTAGGGCAGTATTGTTTTGGCCTGTAGTTACACCGTTCAGCGCATTATCACCTATCGCCGTATTCGCATTACCAATACTAATATTATAACCAGCCGAAGAACCTACCGCCACATTTTGTGCCGCATTACTGCTATAAAGTGCTTGATCACCTACCGCAACATTGTGGTCAAAAGTAGTATTTGAAAGGGCTGCAAACCCTATCGCAATATTACCATAACCAGTCGAGTTACTGCTCAAAGCTGACGTACCAAAAGCACAGTTATTTACTGCAGTGGTCACAGAATACAAAGCTCCAGAACCGAATGCATTATTATTGTTTCCGGTAGTATTTGAATAAAGGGATTGATAACCATTTGCTGTGTTACCGCTTGCAGTAGTATTTGAAAATAAGGCAAAAGCACCGCTGGCGCTATTAGACGATCCCGTAGTATTGTGGAATAAACAATTTAACCCGAGACCACTATTCTGTTGACCGCTTGTATTTGACCATAAAGCTCCGGAACCAAATGCATTATTTGAACTTCCGGTAGTGTTAGTGTAAAGCGCCTCATACCCAACAGCAGTATTGGCATTGGCAGTATTACTTCTCAAAGCAAAAAATCCAATCGCAACATTTCCGGCATTACCAGCGCCTATCGTTCCGCCGTTGCCGTAGCCAAAAAAAGTATTTGCGGTAGAACCCGAAACATCGATTAATCCAGAAGGTTGACCATTTGCCTTGAAGACCAGGTTTTGGTTATTGGTTGTACCGAGAAAGTTACCAGAAGAAATGGAATTGCCTGTAAGGGACCATTGTGCGTTCGCTGTTGCAATAGCAAACATTGCCACTGCCAGCATGAAAAATTTTTTTTTCATGATAATTCGATTTAAAAGTGTAATTAATGCTGGGATGGCTTTGTAAAACTAAACATCTGATTTAGTAATTTCAACTGAGAGTTTTCTCAGTTTGAAAAAGTTAGCTTAAAAAAAACCTGTTCTCCTAATATTCTTAAATCTTTTTAATCAATGAATAAATTTTTTAAAAAAATGAAAAATAAAATTGTCAAATTCCTGAGAATTTAGCGGTGATACGGGAGTTCTTATCAAAGGGAATTAATTAAAAATCGTTTAGAAAATAAAAAAATGTAGTTTGCGAATATGAAAACAGCACTTATCACGGGAGTTACAGGCCAGGACGGTGCTTATCTGTCGGAGCTGTTATTGAGCAAGGGATACAAGGTTCATGGTATAAAGCGAAGAAGTTCCCTGTTTAATACAGAACGCATCGATCATATATATGAAGATCCCCACCGGCCAAATTTGCATTTCAAATTGCATTATGGAGACCTTTCGGATTCTACCAATATCATCAGGATCATCCAGGAAGTTCAACCTGATGAAATTTACAACCTCGGGGCAATGAGTCATGTCCAGGTGAGTTTCGAAACTCCTGAATACACTGCGGATGTGGATGGAGTGGGAACTTTGCGTATACTCGAAGCTGTGAGACTATTGAATCTTACACAAAAAACAAAAATTTACCAGGCTTCCACCTCCGAATTATATGGTTTGGTGCAACAGATACCGCAAAATGAAAAAACTCCTTTTTATCCACGATCTCCTTATTCCGTAGCGAAATTATATGCCTATTGGATTACTGTAAATTACAGGGAGGCTTACAATATGTTTGCCTGTAATGGTATATTATTTAACCATGAAAGTCCCTTGCGTGGCGAAACTTTTGTTACAAGAAAAATTACCAGGGCAGTTGCTAAAATTGCATTGGGAATGCAGGACAAATTGTATTTAGGTAATCTTGATGCTCAAAGAGATTGGGGACACGCTAAAGATTATGCTGAAGCTATGTGGTTAATCCTCCAACAAGACGAGCCCGAAGATTTTGTTATAGCCACAGGAGTTACCACGACAGTGAGAAACTTTACGGAGATGGCTTTTGCAGAAGCGGGTATTGAAATAGAATTCAAAGGTAGTGGTAGTAAAGAAGTTGGTATTGTAAAGAGTTGTATCAATAAAGGTTCCAACCTGGAAGAAGGGAGTGAAGTCGTCAAAATAGACGAAAATTATTTTCGGCCAACTGAAGTTGATTTGTTGATAGGTGATGCATCGAAGGCAAAAGAAAAATTAGGGTGGATGCCATCTTATACCTTGTCCGAATTGGTGAATGAAATGGTGGCAGCGGATCTTGATAAATTTAGGAAGGAAAAACATCTCATCGATAGCGGATTTGTGATTAAAAGCTCAATTGAACATTAGGCCTTATGGATAAAACTGACAGAATTTATGTTGCAGGCCACCGCGGAATGGCGGGCAGTGCAATAATGCGTAAATTAAATGAAGAAGGATTTTCTGATATTGTAATAAAAACATCTTCTGAGCTCGATCTTCGGAATCAACAATGCGTAAATATTTTTTTTGAGAATGAAAAGCCCGCTTACGTTTTCTTAGCTGCGGCAAAGGTTGGCGGCATTATGGCCAACAACACTTACAAAGCAGAATTTTTGTACGACAATCTTATGATTGAAACAAACATCATCCAGGCGGCTTACAAAAATGATGTAAAGAAATTATTGTTTCTTGGTTCTTCCTGCATTTATCCGAAACTGGCTCCGCAGCCATTGAAGGAAGAATACCTGTTAAGCGGTTTCCTCGAAACAACGAATGAGCCCTATGCTGTCGCAAAAATTGCAGGAATAAAATTATGTGAGTATTACCGGGAACAATACGGATGTAATTATATTTCAATAATGCCAACAAATTTATATGGCCCCAATGATAATTATGATCTTCAGAATTCTCACGTACTACCTGCACTTATTCGAAAATTTCATACGGCAAAAATTACCGGTGCTCCTTTTGTTACGTTATGGGGAACAGGTTCTCCCAAAAGAGAATTTTTATATGTAGACGACCTTGCAAATGCCTGCCTGCACTTAATGCAACACTATAACGAAAAACAATTTTTAAATATCGGAACCGGGGAAGACATGCCCATTCGTGAATTGGCAGAATTAATTAAAAAGATTGTTGGATATGATGGTGAAATTGTGTGGGATATAAATAAACCCGATGGAACGCCGCGAAAGCTGATGGACGTGAGTAAAGCCCACTCTCTCGGCTGGAAGCATGAAATAAGTTTAGAGGAAGGAATTAAAAAAACTTATGCGGACTTTCATACACTCAATCTTGCATAATGTCTGACAAATGTTTTTATCAAAAAAAAATTCTATCCAATCAATACACTTCGGTATTTATCACAGAATGTTTTTCCACTAAAATGTTCTTCGGCGTACTGCCTGCTTTTTTCACTCACTTGCTTTAGTAAAATCTTATTACTAACAAGGTTTTGCAAAACAAATATTCCCTCTTCAATTATTCTATTTTCGTCAATATAATTTTCTAATAAAAAACCATTCTCGCCATTGGCAATATAATCAGGAATACCGTCAACTGCTGTGGAAACCACCACTTTGCCGTGTGCCATCATCTCCATGACTGCAATGGGAAGTCCTTCGTAGGCGGAGGTGAGCAACAAAACATCTGCGTTCTTATAAATATCTTCCATCTTATTTCGATCCTTAATATTTCCATAAAATGTGGCATATGGATAGTCGGAAGGGTTGATGACTTTTTCTACATCGCCAATAAATGAAAAATGAATATCGTTTTTCATTTCATGAAACCTTTTTGCAATTTCTGCTATAATATGTACTCTTTTTTGCGGTGCACCCCTGCCGACATAAATAACAGATAATGTTGAATTATTAGTTTGAGAATGCGGGGGAATGTTAACCTTGTTGTCTATAAAATATAAGCGGGAATAATACTCATCTGGTAAATTATTTTTTTTATACAAAGCTTCTGCGTCTCTTTTAAGTTTTGCGGTACTGAAAATTCTTACATCAAGGTCCTTTATAAATTGTTGCGTATAATTGAACCATGTATTAAGATGACAGATGTCTGCCCGTCTTGCTTTTTTTTTAATATGCGGCAATACTTTATAAAAGAATAAACTTTCGCCGCCAATTACAACAGGATTTTCCATTTTATTAATCCAGGAAGCGATAACACCGCGATAAAAAAGATTTACAAAATGATACCATTTATAGTCGACATACAAATGCAGATCAATAGTACGTACTCCCGTAATTTTAAACTGATCAAGAAATTCATTGTTCTTTGGTTTCTTTGAAAAAATTACTAATGGTGCTTTGTCCGCAAGGCAAGCGCACACATCGTAATTAACTTTTATTGATCCGCCGATATCAGCTGAAGGAGAAAAAATAAATACTTCATGCTTCGTTTTTAAAGTGAAAAAAGGTGACATTATTTTTCCTAGCAGTACAAAGGGATAGATAAATACACTTTCAATATTTCTTTTTATGATCGCTGTTTTATATGTCACTTCGAATGGTAGTATTTTTTTAAGAGATCAGCAAGATAGGTATCGCCAAATAGAATATTAAGTTTTTTAAACAAAGGCTCAATCAAAGAAACATCAATTGCATAATCATCGCCTCTTTCCGTTTCACTGGCAATTGCTTTTTTATTAAGATGCTCTTCAACTGTTTTAATAATAAATGGAACGGGATAATTTAGAGGATTAGCAATATTAATTGTCGTGTTTATTTTTTTCCTGGTGCTTAAAAAATAATCCGCTATTGCATACATGTCATCTATACCAATTATGTTTCTAAAGGCATTTCTCCAGACGGTTAGCGGATGATTATTGAGTATGTTAAAAATAAAATAATTCAGCAATGTATAGGGATTATTAGAAGTTCCTGCAAGATTTGAAATCCTGAACAGGTAATACTTTGCCACATTTTTTTTAATAAATTCTTCAGTATTTTTTTTGTGAATCACATACGGCGCCGATGCCAGGTCAGGATCTGCTACGCTGCAGGTGCTGAAATACACAAGTGTTTTTTCCGGGTATTCTTTTATCGTCTGATTCAATAGTTGAACTTCCCGTAAAAAATGTTCCTCATTGGTCTCTTTTGAATTTGAAACACCGGAAGCAAAAATAATAGTATCATCATCATCCTTGTAAGAAGCAAACCGGTTAGCAATCATTCCGTTTCCAATAACCATAAGTATTTATTTTCTCACATATATTTTATAACTGCAACAGGTGATTCTGAAAATTTATTTATAAAATAATTTCATTTTTTTTCCTAATGTTGAATGTTACTGCAATTAGTAAAATCAACATAACTATTAAGTTTGCGATAATGGTTATCATCCTGCCGGTTGTATATGATTTCGGCTCAAAGCGGAATTCAATTTCATGATCTCCGGCCGGCACATACATTCCACGTAAAACATAATCTGTCTTCACATAGTCTGCTTTCTTTCCGTCAATAAATGCATTCCATCCAAGCGGGTAATATACTTCGCTTAATACCGCAAATTGTGGCGTGCTACTGTGAAAAGTATAATCAATTTTATCGTTCAAATTTTGTTTCAGTTTTATAGAAGCTGAGGAATCCGGAACAGGTGATTGTTTAATTTGAGATTGGTATCTTTTATCAACAACTGCTGTATCTTTTAAATCGGTACTGTCCAACGCATTCATTTCTGCGTCCGCATTGGCCACGTATTTTATTCCTTTTACCAACCATGCATTTCCAAAAGCATTAGGATTGAGTTGAGCAACGGGTTTACCGGTCTGCGGATTTTGAATAATAAAATATTTTGTATTCAGCATGTCAAATACCTCCATATTTCCTTTGGCAAGCTGATGCATAATGATGTCATTATACAAACCAAGTTTTGCAGGATGATAACCGCCCACAGAATTATGATGATAGGAAGTGGAGGCATCGCTGTACGGATCTGCTACCGTTGTATTGAATACCCTAAAATTAGCATGGTCCGGGTCTTTCATAATTTGCAGGTCTGCTTCAGTGGGTGTAAAGGCTGATTCATAGTCAGTATCTTCTACATAATTATCAGTATTCAAATACCTCGTATCCACTCCTAAAAGATCATATCCGGAGAGTGCAATCAGGGAAATGATAAGAATAACAGGAGAAATTTTCTTTTTTACAAATAATCCTATAATTACAAAAGCAAGTGCCATTAAAATGATGGATCGCAGAAGGTCACTTCCCATCAAATCTCGCCTGTCTGTTTGCAAAGCAGCAATAAGACTCCTGCTCATTTCATCGGCCTGCTGTTCCATTTGAGGAGACGGCTGCTGACCCTGTGGCACCTGGCGGAGCATGCCTTCCCTGAAGTTATCTCTGCGTGCTTTATCATTCTTGCCGCTAAAAGATGCGCTGAAATAAAAGCCTGCAAGAAGCACTAAAATTATACCACTAATGATGCCCGTTAGTTTTAATTTCTTCCATACTTCCGAGGGATCTATTTCATCGAAAGCCAGTTTGCTAATGGCTAATACGCCCAGTAAGGGGAAACACAATTGCGGTACAACCAGCCCCATCGTAGGCGCCCGAAACTTATTGTAAAATGGCAAATGATCGAAAAGAAAATAATTAAACGCCTGGAAGTTGGAACCCCATGCCAATAAAATCCCTATAATACTGGCCGCAACAATCCACCATTTGTGCCACGATTTTATATACACTAATCCAAAGATAAAAAGTAAGCAAATAATGGCGCCGAGATATACCGGCCCCGATGTTGTTGGCTGGTCTCCCCAATAGGAATAGGCATCGGCGTACTGCAACGCATTGTCTTCCGGAATACCCATGGAGGAAAATTTTTCAACGAATTTCGATGATGTCGTGTATTCGTTACCTCCATTACTTCCGCCATATAATCCGGGAACAATAAAAGTGAATGTTTCAGGAATTCCAAGGCTGTAATTGAAAGCATAATCTTTATCAAGGCCGCCTTTGGTTTTATTTTCTGCCTGCTCGGGCGTTGTAAGTTCCGATCTTCCGCCACGCATGCTTTCCCTGGCATATTCATAGGTAGGCATCATCGTTACAGCACTGCAGGCAAGGCCAAGAATGCCGGCGAGTAAACCAAGAGCCACGCCCTTCAAAGCTGTGGCCGTTTGTTTTTCTTTATAACTTTTAATAATAAAAGCAATAGATATAGTGGCTGAAATAATTAACGTGTAATACACCATCTGAAGATGATTCTGCCCTATCATCAATGCCGCGAATAATGCCGTGATTGAAAATCCCCACCAATATTTTTTTTGGAAAAGCAACAGCAAGCCAGCCAGCACTGCCGGCATGTAGCCAATGGATTCCATCTGGGTATTATGGCCCACCGCTATAATTATCGGGTCGAAAGTTGAGTATGCATACGCCAGCCCGCCCAATATGCTTACCCACGGATTAGCACCTGCAACCAGTGATAGAAAATAAAAACATATACAAGCCAGAAAGAAAAAACTTAACGGCTTGGGAAGTCCCAGTGTAATGACGTTTCCGAGGTACCCTACCAATATATGTGTTCTCGCATCCAAAAATATCTGGTAAGTAGGCATTCCGCTGAACATACTATTGGTCCACAACGGATAATATCCATATTTATCGTTGAATTCCACTGATTGGCGGCTCATGCCCTGCCATCCCTGTATATCCTGTTGGGCAACCACTTTACCTTCCAATGCAGGTTTACAGTACACTACTGCTACTATTAAAAAAACCGCAATAGCAATTATATGCGGCAGCATTTTTTTGAAGTTTAAATTCTTCATGAATATTTTTTCATTTAAAAAAGCAAAGTAAAAGTTTTATGGCAAAGGGCTCAAATAAAGTTTACATCTGCTTGTTAAAAAGATATTTGGGCTGTCATCTTTAGTTCACTATTCAGCTACAGATCGGGCTGTTTGCTGCAAGTCCGGCACAAAACCTGAAACACAAAGCTTCACCGGGCTTTCTGCTTCCATCTCGCAGCTCTCATCAAAAGTAACTTCTCTCATCTGCAATTATCTATCGTCAATTGTACATTATCGATTATCATTTCCTATCTTAGTTTTTCACAAAGTAATTTATGGCTTTAAGCAGAATATGGGCGGCGTTTATTATTGTAGCGATCACAGTAGCGGGTATCAAATGTTTTTTCTTTGGCGATTCGCAAATTTTTGCCTGGATGGTTACGGGCAAAGCAGCAGATCCGGCGAACCCGCTTAAGCTTGATGGTATTATCGAAACATGCTGGGTGGCAGTAGATATTTGCTTAAAGCTTATCGGAATCCTTGCGTTATTCATTGGCTTTATGAATATCGCTGAAAAGGCCGGTGGCATAAGACTTTTAAGCCGCATCGTGGGTCCATTTTTTTCTAAGCTGTTTCCTGAAATTCCCAAAGGACATCCTTCTATGGGGCACATGATCATGAATTTTTCAGCCAACCTTCTTGGTTTGGATAATGCGGCAACTCCATTTGGCCTAAAGGCAATGGAAAGCCTGCAGGAATTGAACCCCAATAAAGACGTTGCCTCCAACTCGCAGATCATGTTTCTTTGTTTGCATGCGGCGGGATTAAATTTAATTCCTGTAAGTGTAATAGCGGTAAGGGCAGCACAAAATGCTTCGGACCCTACAGATGTTTTTTTGCCATGTATGATTGTGACATTTGCCGGAACAATGGCCGCCATGATCATTGTTTCATTCAAACAAAAGATCAATTTGCTTCAGCCCATAGTACTCGCCTGGATTTTTGCTCTTTCTGCAATAATTGCTGCGTTGGTTTTTTATGTAACCAGGTTAAATGCGGCGGGCATACAATTGTTTTCGGGCCAGCTAAGCAATGGATTGATATTGCTCGTGTTCCTGCTCATTATTTTAGGTGGTTTGTATAAAAAAATAGATCTTTTTGCAGCATTTGTTGATGGAGCTAAAAATGGATTTGAAACTGCGATCCGCATTATTCCATATATACTCGGAATACTGGTAGCCGTTAGTATGCTTAGAACCAGTGGTACATTTGATGCCATTATTAACGGGATAAAAAATTTCTTTGCCTTGCTGGGTACGGACACCCGTTTTGTAGAAGGATTGCCAACTGCACTTATCAGGCCGCTGAGTGGGGGTGCGGCCAGGGGAATGATGGTAAGTACTATGACAACTTATGGTCCTGATTCTTTCGCAAGCAAACTTTCGGGAGTCTTCCAGGGAGCCTCTGATACTACTTTTTACGTTGTCGCTGTTTATTTTGGATCGGTGAGTATTAAAAATACACGCTATTCTATTGGTGCTATGTTATTAGCGGATCTCGTTGGAATTATTACCGCCATATTCTTAGCTTATTTATTTTTTAGAAATAGTTTGTAGATTTTTTTATATAAATAAATATCATTTGCCTCAAGATTATTTTCTATTTTACAAGGCACTTCAGATTCTACTTTCTATATTTGCCATTTCTTTATCTATTTTTTGGAAACAGCATGTAAAAAATCGGGGCTGTTAAAAAATAACAACCCCTTTTGATAAACTGAGTAACACCCAGAATTTTATTGACACTTTAATTATAAATATTACTATTTATTTGAGGTATCCATAATATACATCATCTGTCGCACAATCCCACCAAACAGGCATACTCCAAATATTTGGATCAGCAGCATGGGTATTTAGAGAGAGGGTATTTACCGAGTTGTAATTTATCTCATAGGTTGGAGGTAACGCAAACCGGCGTATCCAATACCTGGGATCTGTTGGGGAACCACCTGTTAATTGAGCGGTGCCTGTAAATAATGGTCCTCTGTCATAACCGGGATAAACCACTCCAAAACCGCCTACATCACCGGCGCTAAAGTCAAACCGGCGCATATCGTTCCAGTTTTCAATACTGCAACCCATGGCAACATATTTTTGCAACATGATATCTGACATTGTCAAAGTACCCGCATCCTGGGCAACCGCACTGCTGGCAAGGTAGGTACTAATGTCATTTTGATCCATAGGCGCCATATCAGGATTAGTGTTAGTATAGCCGGAGGATTGCCATTCGGTTAGCTTGGCTTGCATCATATTCAAATGCGCCTGTATCCCCGCCATGTATGCCGTATAAGCATTGCCATTATCACCTTTTCTCATGTAAACCTCAGCTTTAATAAAGCACATCTCATGATAAGTTAATATCTCCTGATCAGAAACGGGACGAGTCTGGAATGAACCCGTAGAGCCAACAGCTCCTGCATCCATTGCGGCTGTTGAAGGATACCAGTCAACATCCAACGGATCTACTCCGCCCGTTGCAAGCGCAAAACTGCGCAGATTTACATAATCAGTATCTCCGGCAAGTATGTAATTAGTACTGTTTATATACATGGAGCCCGCCAGATAGGTTACTGTTACGTCATTCCCATTAACTGTGTAAGGCCGCCCCGCCGTAACCTGGTCAGCAATAAAATTGGCAAGGTCCGTCGCGTCGGCAATAGTATATGTTTTATTAGTATTCGCGGCGGCATAACTCGTCAGTGCAATAGAAGTAGGGCCTCCTTTCAGCAACCGGGTTGACGGACCGTAAGAATCAACGCCTTTTGAACGATTCCAGGTATTAGATATCACTTTACCGCTGCCATCAAGTTGAATATTGGACATGACAGCAGGTACAATTTTGCTCATCCGGGGATCGGTAACACCGGAACCTCGCATATTCGTCAACAAGTTGTAATAATACTGAGAAATACGCTGAGCGCTGCCATAAGCCGCATAATCAAAGATGCCATTTGTTACAACAGGGTCACCGTACAAATAATCGGTTACGGTACTGTTGTTGTAGCCTGGCCCAATTGTGTTGTCGGCATTAGACTGTGGACCCTGGGACAAACAATATAAAACGGAATCCGCATTAAATAAGTCTGATTTTTTTGATAGCTTAAGCATATACCGGGCTTTTAATCCCCAGCATAATTTTATCCACTTGCTTACATCACCCCCATTCCACAAATCTCCGGTAGCAAGTGAAGGTGCTCCGGCATCCTGCGTCTTACCAAACAGGCTAATAGCCTCATTCAATTTATCCATACATCCGTTGTAAATAGTTTTACCGTCATCGGGTTTAGGGCTCGGATTCCCAGTTGCCGCCTCTGTATAAGGCATTTCACCATATAAATCCAGCATTTCCATAAAACCCAAAGCATGGAATACATCAGCCGCGGCCATATAATGATAGGCGCCTTGTTTCTCGGCGGAATTATACAAATCAACCACATTGGAAGATACTTCTATAAACCATGTCTGATAGGGGGTTGTAACATTGCCGGTAGAGCATTGCCATGTCGTGCTTAACGTATTTGGACTGCCAGAGTTACTATAAAAAACTCCCGCCAGGCACGAAGTACGAAAATCGGTAACACCGGATGTGTACTGGTAGAAGTGTTCAATCCAGGGCAACCGGTTTTGAATTAATACGCTTTGATTGTTTGGATTATCCGGGTCTGTATTAACGTCCAGCCACTTTTTACATGAAGCCGAACTTAACAGGACGATACAACCTAATGTTATATATTTTATATTTTTCATAATTTATTTTTTTCCGTAGTTAAAATGTAAGATTTATACCGAATGTTAAACTTGCTACTGCAGGCACTCCTAAATAATCAATACCTGTGGAACCCGACCCTCCTGTTCCTCCTGCTGCACTCACTTCAGGATCCATTCCTTTATAGTTTGTCACTGTAAGCAAATTAGTGCCCGCTGCCGTTGCTGAAATTCCTTTAATAACATTTTGATTCTTCAACAGACCAGTGAAATCATAAGTTAATGACAAGGAACGCAGCTTCACCCAATTTACCGAAGTAATAAAATTATAAGAGTTGGCTGCATAGTTTGACCAATACCTTTGAATCATATCCACACCTGAAACCGTTGTACTTCCAATGGTATAAGACTGACCGGCATCGTAGGTTTGAGAAAAATCAGCTCCTGTCTGGCTGTTAACTCCGGTTACGGTTACCGACTGGCGGTCGTTCAGCAACGTTTTTTTGCTTAAGCCGTTTACGACCATAGCATACTCCGTCCCATTAAACACATCTCCTCCCTTGCGAATGTCGATAAGAAATGATAATGTCAATTTCTTGTACCGAAGAGTGTTATTAATGCCGCCAAGGAAATCCGGTTCACGGTTGCCTACAACCGGATTAGTAGTGTTAAGTTTATATAAACCCGTTGTCGGATCCACCTGGTAAGGGCCATTAGGAATTTCTTTCCCATTAGCATCGTTTTCATGCAAATAAGATTGACCGGTCATTCCCAAAAAATAACCACCGTTTGGAATAGATGCTGCTTTCACTGTCCCAAATTGAGCGTCCGTCGGGTAGAAATAGGCTATGCCGGGAAGGAATGTGCCTAATCTGCCTTCGTTGTAGGAAAAGTTCAACACTACATCCCACGAGAAATCTTTTCTCACTATCGGCTTGCCCGTAACCGCTATTTCCATACCCTTATTAATGACAGAGCCGGTATTGAGGGAACTAAAAATAAACCCGCCGGATTGGGCTAAACGAGGTTGAGCAATTTGATTCTTTGTTTGACTATGATAATACGTATAATCCAAACCGATACGGCCATTCAAAAATCTAAACTCTCCTCCAATTTCCCAGGAATTTTGAATTTCAGGTTTCAATATAGGATTACCGGCATAGTACTGGTTACCCACCCCGGTGAAAGAGCTAATGGTGATCGGGGGATTTACATAAGTGTTCGTAGCATAGGCATTGGCGTCTTTACCCACCTGCGCCCAGCTTGCCCGGACTTTACCGAAGGAAAGAAAGTTAGTGTGTAACAATTGAGTAAAAACAAAGGAACCACTGACAGAAGGATAAAAATACGATTGGTTCTGAATGGGCAATGTGGACGACCAGTCATTGCGTCCTGTTGCGGTGAGATAGATGAGATCTTTATAAGATATCCCAAATTCTCCATAAGCTCCTACCAGGCGCTTTTTAGTGGTACCATCCGTAAAAAATTTGTTATCAGAGGAGATATTATTAAAGCTGATGGTACCGGCAGTAATAAAGTTGTATCCCCAATAATTTTGAGTTAACCATTCCGTACTTTCCGAAGTGGTTCCCAAGAGCAGGTGCGTATCAAAATCTCCAAACGTCTTATGAAAATTACTCATTAGGGTTGTCGTGATGTAAGAATAGTTATACGGGTCTTTGCTCAAACGTCCTGTTTGATACAGTGGAATAACGGCAGAACCCGGGGCAATGTAAGTATAATCGTTGGTGGTGTACTGGTCATATCCTAAACGTGCTGTAATATCCCACCAATTGGTAGCTTTAAAATTGGCATTTACACCTCCGGTGAAACGACTGGTTTTTGATGTTAAATTATCCTCGTTGATAATCCAGTAAGGATTGTCTATATCGTTTTCCAAAGGTACAGTTCCTTCAAATTTGCGGTATTGTGTACCATCCGGATTCATATAATTCTTCATGTTGAATGTCTGAGGCCAGCTATATATCGCCCCCATGGTTCCATTACCACCACCGCCATATAAACCGGAAGTAGTTAAAGTTCTGTCGGTTTTAGCAATTGAATAGGCAACATTTGCACCCAATGTCAAACGCCCATACTTTTGCTCACCATTAAAACGAAAAGTAGTTTTATCATAATTTGTTCCGGGTATAATGCCAGATTGATTATAATTAGATCCCGATAAGAAAAAGGTACCATTTTTTGTGCCCCCCGATACGTTTACGTTATTATCATAAACAACGCCATGTTGGAAGAAATTGCCGATATTATCATATATGGTGCTGTCAGCCGGAATTTTTGGTCCCCATGAGTTATAGGTGACATCGTTTAAAACACCATTAGTGGAATACACACCAGGACCAAATTCGGTTTGAGCTTCGGGCAACTTATTCGCCCATGATGTGCTTATTTTACTAGTGGCATTAACCGTTACCCTGCCTTCAGTTCCTTTCTTTGTGGTAATAATAATAACGCCGTCGGCTGCACGCGAGCCATACAATGCAGTTGCCGCAGCACCTTTCAAAACTGACAAGCTCTGGATATCTTCCGGGTTGATATCCATGACACGGTCGGAGTAAGTAGTATTACTGCGGGAAAGGCCATCGGTACCCGTATTACCCGTAACGGTAGTTGAGTTATCATATATAATGCCATCTACAACAAATAACGGCTGATTTTGTCTTCCCTCCGATGTTGAATTACCACCACGAATGGTTATCGACGCTCCGGCACCTGCTGCACCGCTAAATTGCGTAACATTCACACCGGGAACTTTACCAACTAAAGAATTAACGACATTGGTATTCTTGTTTTTCATCAATTCCTTCGAATCTAAGTCAGAAACTGAATACCCTAATGCCTTTCGTTCCTTTTTAATACCCAAAGCCGTAACCACCACTTCTCCCAATTCTCCATTTTCCCTCTGGAGGGAAATTGAAATAGTGGAAGAATTTCCTACTTTGATTTCCTGTGAAGAAAAATCTACGGCGCTTATGACCAGGGTATTTCCTGGCGAAGCATTAATAGTAAAATGCCCATCGGCATCGGTTTGTGTCCCTGTTTTGTATCCTTTCAGAAGAACACTTGCTCCAACAACCGGCGAATTATCAGATGATAGTACCGTACCGGAAATTTTTTTCTGCTGAGCAAAAGTTGTTTGACATAATTGCAAGAACAATAATGTCAAAATACCTGTTACAATTTTTTTCATAGCAAATTATTAAGGTTTGTTTAGGGTTTTATAATGATTATGACACTCGAAAATGTTATTGAGCTGCATGACTTGATTTTTGAACAATCACAATGAGAAAGGCAATTAGTAAAATCAAAAAATAATTTCATGCGGTTTTTTATTTTTTCTCTAAATAACTGTTATCCCTCTTTCTACATACGGCTGCATCACCGGATCATGGGGCGATAATTCTGTAATTAAAATATCTATTTCTTCACAATTACAAATCTGCAAAGGTTGTTGTGAATTTATCTTTTCGGCGATGCTAAGGCAAACGGTTTTTTTAGACGATTCTATCATCGCCTTTTTTATCTGCACCACGTCCCAGTCATTATCTGAAACACCATTTTCAAGGCTGATTGCATTAATACCCAGGAAACATAAGTCGGCTTTTAACTCTTTTATTTTTGAAATCGCTTCAAGCCCAACTGCAATTTTGGAATTTTTTGAAATTTTGTCACCAATAGCAATAACGTCGATATGAGGATGGCTGCTATATTCAAACAATGCAGGTATGCTGCCGGATATAAATGTTGCACGCAATGAAGATGGCAGTGCTCTTGCCAATTCAATAATAGTAGTACCCCCGCCGGTTAAGATAAACATTCCATCTTTTATAAGAGATACTGCTTTTTGAGCGATAACCCTTTTTTGTTTATACCCATAAACTTCTTTGGAGGTGTTATGACCGTGATGGAAAGAAAGCGAAAGTGCACCTCCGTGAGTCTTTATGATCTTTCCTTCGTCAGCCAGTTGTTGGAGGTCTCTGCGTATGGTATCATCAGATACACTTATTTGCAGGGCCAGGTCGGTCGACAACACCTTGTTGTGTAAATTAACCTGGTGCAGGATAAAGGAGTGCCGTTCCATTTTAAGCATTAGTTATCTGTTGTTAAAGCAAACCTAAGGCAAAACCGCAAAAACCGCAAAATTAATTTCGTACAAACCTTGATAAATGTTCATAAAACCGCAAATAGAAGCAAAAAATGATATTTTCATCATCAGTCCTCACATCGTCTTTCCAGCGGAGCGCTCAAATATTTCAACATTTTTCCGGTTATAACTTTCGGGATTACATTTATTTTGTTGCGTCGAACTTTATCGGATAGCCTTGTGGGTTAGATGCCTCTGTTACCGGAACAAGTTATGTCATGGAAAGAAGCTGCAAAATCACAAACGGATCTTCCCGCTG
Organism: uncultured Chitinophagaceae bacterium; assembly: GCA_963819925.1. Taxonomy (GTDB): domain Bacteria; phylum Bacteroidota; class Bacteroidia; order Chitinophagales; family Chitinophagaceae; genus Ginsengibacter. The sequence goes on from CAWFYG010000005.1 coordinate 730,044, forward strand.
CGGCATTTGCGCCATTCTTTATAAACCAGTTTTTTTACGATGGTGAGCTAAAAATCCATAGATCGGAATAAAATAGTTTCCCAAAAAGCACTAACGTATATTAGCGGAAATACACACGTAAGCAGCCATTACTACAAACATTATCACCATGACGATATCTAAAACAAACAAACCAAACTGGACAATTGCTTTAGGGATTCCTTTTTTGATTTTCATCAGCTGCTTATTAATTACGTATTCATCAAAGTTCACAGGCGAACAGTGAATTATTATCAAATGGAATATTACTTGACCTTATCATTACAGCACCTTTAATTTATTTTCTCGCAATAAGAAAAAGCCATGTTTCCAAACTAACGGTAATAAGAGTTTTTATAGTGGGACTTCTGTTTGCCGGTTTCATTTTACGGTCTCATTCTAATCCGATTTTACAAATCATCAAAACATGGATTTCACCGTTGGTTGAATCATTTGTGATTTTTATTATTGGCAGGAAATTTTATGTAGCCAATAAAAAAGCCAAAGCCGCCAATGGAAATAAAGTTGACTTTTTAATACACTGCAGAAGCGTATTATTCCAGGTTTTGGGAAGCGAAAAGGCGGCAAACATTATTTCATCAGAGGTTGCCGTAATGTATTATGCATTTTTTTCGGGCAAAGAAAAATCAATAGACTACAAAACAAAATTCACTTCATACAAGGAAAATGGGCTGCTATTAATTTTGGGTGTAATTCTATCCATCTTTTTGATTGAAACAACAGGCGTTCATTTCCTCATAAGTTTATGGAGCAAAACAACAGCCTGGGTAATTACAGGATTAAGTTTATACACCTGCATTCAATTATTTGCTCACATCAGGGCAATAAAAGCAAGGCCAATTATTATTAAGACCGATTCTTTTGAAGTTCATAATGGACTTGCAGGAGATGCCTGTATTCAATTTGACAATATTGAAAAAATAGAAATGTCAAACAAAAAACCCACCGGCAGGGAATCCATTAAAATCTCACTTTTAAAGGGAGTAGAAAGCCATAACATCGTTGTGTATTTAAAAACCCCGATAGAAGTGACAAAAATATTTGGCATAAAAAAGCAAACCGACACCGTTTTGTTTTGCGTTGATAAACCCAAAGTATTTACCAATATTGTATCCACTCTTTTAACGAATAGCCGCGGGTTACAATAGGTGACCGATGCACGACAACCACCTTAAAAAATACCCAAGGTCAAATTCTGTCACAGTCGTTTCAACCTACCAACAAGAAATAATTTCGATTAACCCATAACGTTACCTTATAAAAAATTGCTTTGCAAAATATGCCACAACTATCCATAACCGACGCTATATTGTATTGCGGATTAAAATTTTGGTGCAAAAGAGTCTGTATATTTAACGAATTTTAGTCAGCAAGATTGACATAACAAAATATAAATATAGACAACGAATTTGCTTAAGTAGATCGTTTGTAAAAGACAAACAAGATGATAAAAATTGACCCGATTATAGCTGTAAAAGATGTTGAAGCCAGCTCCAAATGGTATCAATCAATATTTGATTGCAGAAGCATGCACGGCGGAAAGGAATTTGATGTCCTGGTCTCTGAAAACAATGTCGTATTAATGTGTCTTCACAAATGGGGAGCCCACGAACATCCTACCATGATAAACCCAAATATTACTCCCGGAAACGGGCTGATTCTTTATTTCAAAACAGATAAGATGAACGATATTCGTCAAAATGCCGAAAAAATTGGCTGGCCTGTTGAAGAAGATATTCACGTAAACCCAAACTCGACAAAAAAGGAATTTTCAATGAAAGACCCGGATGGATATTACCTGACTGTAACTGAATATCACGAATATGAAGGATAGTAAAAAGAGTTGCCGTCATCCAAAACTAATTCAATGTAACAATTATGCCTAAACGCTATTTAAAATTCATTTTACTGGTGATATTGCCGGTGCTACTGTGTGCCTGCAAAGCGCACCATTTTGTGGTGGACGATGCCGGTATCCTGGATTCTAAAACACGTGCCGGCCTGGAAAATTTGCTTTCCTCGTATCACAAAAAAACAACCTGCTCCATATATTTATATAGTATAAAGAAGTTACCCGAAGGGGAAGACCCACGTTCTTACACAAACAATATCGCCAATGAACTGGGATTGGAGAAGACCCGGCTCGATAACAGTGCCATCATTTTCATTGCGCTGCAGGACAGGCAAATCAATTTCCAGCCGGGATACGGACTGCAGTTTGTCATCGATGCCGGCTTATCCGAATTGGTTGTTCGTGACATGAAGCAATACTTCCGGCAATCGCTTTACCAACAGGGAATTACTGAAGTGGTGAACCAGGTTATTAGTCTCACCGAAAAATTATCATGGAAGGTGAAACCCTATAACGAAGAAAACATAAAGGGACAGGATATAATTGAACTGAAGGATTTTGATATTAAAAGCAGGAATGAAAACTTTCTCACAGTGGGATTGAAAAATGCTCCCGATCTAAAATTGTACATAACGAAATATATGGCCGCACTCACCGGCGATGTTTCTTCCGACCAGGATCACAACATTGTCATCTACTATCGGCCAGTCGCGGGGAAACCTGGTGAAGGATATTTAATAAATGTGATGAAGAAATAACCAGCCGCAAATAAAAGGTGACCGATGTACAACTATTATTTTAAAAAAATAGTTAAGCAGTGAGGGATATAGTATATTTCTTTTTTGATTGTAAGATGGAATTTGTAGTTTTATAACTCTAATTAATTCCCCTCCTGCTTTTATTTTGAAGCGGTTTTTTGACTACCAAACTATCTGATATACACGGGAGCCTATGACAATTTAATAGGGTTCGCAGTAAAAGGGGGCCGGGTGGACCAAAAAACCAGACACAGTTAGCATCAGCCCGCCGCAAAAGCTTTGCAGAGTTATGGTTAAGAAAAATTTGACACATGTCTTGAATAAGAAACTAATTACATAGTGAAATATGAAATATAAATTTGTTGATATTTTAAATATCGGCATAGTCGATTTAGATTTAGAAGTTCTGGAATTTAACTCAGATCCTTATTCAGTATTACTGTATCAACATTTGGGAGACTTTCAACCAACACCCCAAAAATTTGGCAATTCAAATCAAGCAGAAGCACATGGTAAATTTGAAAAATTTATTTGTTTAGCTAAAGCTGAAAATGTTTCTCTGACTATAACACCAGAATATTCATGTCCCTGGACGGTAATAAGAGAAATTATTGCAAATGAGGAAATCCAGCCTTCAAATGGAAAACTATATGCTCTCGGTTGCGAATCTATTACTAGAGATGAGCTTACGCTTTGGAAGTTGATTTCGCTAATAATGAAAGAATAATTTTCTTTGATAAAACAGTCTTAGATAATAATGGAAATTTCTTTGATCCTCTTTGTTATATTTTTAAAAGCCAAAATAAGTTATACGTAATTATACAATTCAAAACTCATCATATGGGTGTTTGGACAAATAGAATTGAGAGTGATCATTATAAAGATGGAAGAGAAATCTACATTTTTCGCAATAACTCGGATTCCGTATATCTGTTTTCCTTGATCTGTTCAGAAGCAATGAATTTTGAAATAAACCAACAATTTCTAGTGGATGTCGATAATCAATGGGTTGGTAAGCCATATATCATTATTAATCCTCAACTCAATCCTGGCCCAAATAGTCACGATTTTAGATTGTTTTATGAAAAGATACTTATTGATTTTGAGCAAAAGGATTTAATATGTCTCAATTGGGCAAATGGGAGTACCGCAAATAAAGGTGCTTTTATACAATTTAGTCGTAGTGGGATTTTTATAAAATCTCATCAAATTGATTTTTCCTCAGATGCTAGTTTTAGCGCCAATCACACAAGAGGTTTTTACTATTTAAATAACAAAAAAGATATACATTCATTTTATCTATGTTCTCATACACCTGTATTTAGAATTCGTTGCCAAAAACCAATTACCTCTGGCCTTCCGGGAGTACAACTTCGAAAAAGTGAACCCGTAGTTGAAAAGGTATTTGAATGGTCAAACAACTCTTATAATCAAATCGGAAGTATAGATGATTCATTTACTACTTTTCTTGACAGTCATAATTGCCCCAGCGTTTATTTACGAAGGGCGGATGTTAGCTGTATCGATAAAGAAAGACTTATAATATTGTCGAGTGGCTTGGTGAAAATCTTCTAAAAGATTTCACTGGCACTTTGTTGATAATCTTTTTTCCTATGAACTAGACGATACCTGGGCTGTTAAACGTGCAACTTTTTTAGAGGATAATGAAGGCGATAGATATAGAATTTGGTATTTAGAATCCTTATTATATTTAAATGTTCTATTGATCAAAGATGAAGCATGGTGGCCACCAATTCTGAATTTATTCAAGGGCCGCCCTATAGACGAAATAAAATTTATGGACGGTCAAAACCCCTCACGGTATTTGCACAATTTCTTTTCAGGTGATAATAGGGCGACAGTAATCTGTCTGAATTATGAACGAAGATCACAAGCCACCAAAGTTCTTAATGAAACTAGAAATATTTTTCAGGAACAATCGAGAAACAGAGTCGTTGTGTGGTTTAAAACTTCTTTACTAGTCAATAACTTTGATTCAATAACAAATGAAACAGATTTGCCTATCACAGATCTGCCTGTTTACGATACCGATTCAATTAATCGAGAATGAATAAAGACACCTTAATAAGCGTAATTGGTAATAATTTCAAGGATCTATCAGAAATCAAAGATCAAAGAATCTTTAGAGCTGAATACAGGCCAAATGGGAAGCCTGCAGGTGTGTTCTATTTTGACTTTGATGAGAATGATATCCCCAATGATTTAAAAGAATATCAGGATAATTTGTTAGTTAATGACTACTATAATCACCCGGGATATTTACAATGGAATTACTATCTAATATTTCTAAGAAATTCATTTGACGAGAGTACTAAAAAGAAAGTAGAAACAAATGATATATATACAAGAAAATATCTTTTGCAGCCAGAAGAATTGACGAGATTTTTATCGTATTCTAAATCTGAAAAAATTATTCATGAAGATGTTGTGGTCGAGTGGAGGAAGAAACTTGATGAGGTCGAGTTAAATGAAATATATTCTTACGTCCCGGTAACTGAAGTAAGGGATAGATTTTTGGATTTTTCGGTACTGAAAGAATATGATAGAAATAATTATAAGGAAGAAGAGTTGTGAACCGATGCGCTGGTTATAAGCAAGATAGATAAGCTTATTCTAAAAGAAAATTACCGGCCCTATCCTTTGGAACGCCATTTTGATTTTGGCAAAGTAAATTTAATAAACGGAGTAAATGGAGTTGGTAAGACGTCATTACTTGAAGCGATTGAATTAATCTTATGCGGGAAAACTTTAAGAAATCCTGAATCTGACGCCAACAATAATTCTATTGAGGCTTTCTATAATAATAGCTCTTTAAACGATCATTACTCAGCCAACAACAACTTCAAGTATCGACAAAGAAATATTTTGGTGGTATAAGAATGATTATGTTAGGGGGAATAAGCTTTATGAATCTTTTAATAGATACAATTTTTTCTGCTCTGACGCTGCCTTTGATTATCAAAATAACGGTAACGAATCTTCGACAATCGAAAATTTAAAAAAAGTTGCACTAGGCTCCGAATTTGGCAAGAATTAAGAACAGACTTAGAACCCTCAATGGCTATTTGTGGCCTTATGCTCAGTCTTACCGTACTGAAATTGACGGGTGCGACAAACAGATTGCAGAAGCTGACGAGACATTAGCCAATGTTACAAACAACTCTCAAGAAGGAGATGTTTTTAGAGCTTTTATGCAACAGTGCAAAGAAATTGGATGGAAAAAATCTTTGCCCAATTCTGTCGGGGATGAGCTTGATATTATTGGACAAGATATTACAGAGTGCAATGCGATAATAGATAACATTAAAATCTACAAACAAACGAAAATTTCCGATCCTTTAAAGAATGCTCAGAAGAAAATCAAAAAATTGGACAGGCGATTATAAATGTTGAAGCATTGAATTAAGGAGTATGAATTCCTTGATGAACAAAAAGCAACGAATGAACAAATTAAGAAAGAACCCAAAAGATTAATTTATTAAAAGAGGCGGAAAAATATTTTTCTTGAACCAACCTCATTTAGCCTCGACGGTTTCAATAACACTATCACCAATAATGAAAATCTAAAAGAAAAAATTTACTTCTCTTTATGAGAATTTTTCGAAATTGAACATTTCACTTCTTTGTTGACGAATCACTAGTAATTAAGGATATTAAAAATGGCCTTCAAAATGATATAAAAATTTTGACAAATGAATTGTACGAGAATGAGAAGAGGTCAATATCATTAAAAAGCAGTTTAGATTCATTACAAAAAATTGTTATTGAAATCAAATCTAAAGGTAGAGAGTTTAGACTATAATTCTACCGCCACTCAATGCCCTCTATGTGAAAATGACTTTGACAATTCAGATGTTTTAGCATCCCGAATCAATAAAGAAGTTAGTCAACTAGTAAATTCTCTACAGGTAGAGGAATTAGAAAAGAGACAACAGGAAATAAAAATGCAGTCAAATTCCAAAAATGAAATAAATACCAACCTATCTATGTTATTGCAGCTGGCAATCCAATTCTATGAAAATGAAAAGATCGAAGATTATTCGATGAGCCGAATATTATTAGATTGTAGAAATATTGAAACAAAGATTAAGGATATTAATATTGAGCTAGAGCGTCAATTGAATTTTAGGTCAAAATTAAATTCTCAAGGTTTTAACCAACAAGAGCTAACACAAATTCGAAGTAAGTTGAATAATGTCTTCGGTGATCTACGATTCGATTCAAACGGACTAAGCAAATTCAGGGATTTGCAAAGTATAGAAGGGAATGAATTAAGCGATCTAAGCGTAATGGTGAATAAGAATAATCAGTTATTGCGTAAAAATGATGATGATTTTCGGAAGGTTTTAAGCAATTTTTCTATATCAAGCAGCGAAAATCATGAAGGCCTCAAAAAATTAAGAGATAAAAAATCTATTTCTGATCAGGCAGTTATCCACTTCAATAAAATCAGCAGTTTTTTTGAATTTAGAAATGAAGACGATATTGAGCTCCTAAATTTGAGAATCGAAGGCTTAATGAACAACTTGGCAGAGATACGCAGAATACAAGGCGCTTCAGACCAAAGAATAAAAGCAGAAAAATTGAAAATAGACTCCGAGGCTAAGAAAAAAAAGATTGAACCTAAGATAGAAAGGCTAGACAGAGCTCTTGACGTTGCGAATGAAATATTAGGTAATCAAGATGAAGAAGAAGTTTTAAAAGATTTTATCAATTCAAACTCAAAGGAAATAAGTGAAATTTTTTCATCTATCCACACGCCACATGAGTTTACGGAAATTAGTTTTTATGATAACAGAATATTCTTAAAGCACATCGACAATAAGACTCGATCTATAAAGGAAATAAGCTCGGGACAAAGATCTGCATTGGTGCTTTCCGTCTTCTAACATTGAATAAGCAACTCAAGGATCGACCAAATATTCTTTCTTTTTGACGATCCAGTTGTGTTTACCGACGATTTAAACATCTTGTCATTTTTGGATTATTTAAGACAACTTGTAATAAATGAAAACCGACAGATTTTCTTTGCAACAGCAAATAAAAAGCTAGCTGGATTGTTTGAGAAAAAATTTTCATTTTTAAGCGATGAAGAATTCAAAAGATTTCCTCTTACAAGAGATTGATAAAGTCCCTCGATTAGCATAATAAGGTCGCGTTGCCCTAAAATTTGTCGAATAACCTTGTAGGTTAGATACGCTGGTTCCGTATTAAAGAAGAGCTGCGAAATAACAAGCGTATCTTTTCACTGCTTTTATTGAAACAGTCATTTTCAAAACAATAGTTTCAGATTAATCAATAGTCCCGAACTATCATACAGAGTTTTTATTGATACCCGGCACACTTTCTTAAAGACAATGATTACAAACAAAATCCTCATTTCTCCTCACGGCTTGTAATTACCGGGTACGGCCTATCATACCCTTTCACCGCATGCCAGATGATACGGTTAAAAACATCATCGTCTATGCGGTCTGCATCATCAAGATCCTGCTCCAGCGATTTTTTGGCCCAATACAATTGAGCGCCTAATAAATTATCCAATTTAGGGTTCAGGCGATCCAGCGGAATATTATTTTTTATAAAATTATAGGGCGTGAAATCCGGTTGACTGGTAAAACAATCCAGCATGGGTTCCGCCGTAAGATCGAGTTGATTCATCGGCGGAAGGCCCAAGGATATTCTCAATCGTCCGCACCATATTTATTTGCGAGTAGTACGTGGAAAGAACTTTCTTTCGCTTTGTATACGGACTGATAACGTAGCCCACGGTCCGGTGGCCATCCACGTGATCAAGGCCCGCCTGCGGATCATCTTCTGTAACAAAAATGCAGGTCTCTTTCCAGAACTTACTATGTGAAATCGCATCTACAATCTGGCCAAGAGCAAGATCATTATCAGCCACCGCTGCTTTCGGTGTGGGCCAGCCCGGCCTTGTTCCGGAGGTATGGTCGTTGGGTAATTCCATGATGATGAAATTCGGGAGATCATTATTTTTTTCATAGCCTTTAAATTCTTTAAGAAAGGCGGCTACCCTCGAAGCATCGGGTACCGTGGTGGTAAACCTTCATAGTCAGGGCATATATACGGATCGAGTTGTTCCAGATTTGCTTTAGCCCGGATACTGATTTTTTTGTTACCGCTTTGCAGGTCTTTATAAATTTCAGGAAATGTTGATCCCTTAGGTTCTACGATGGTTTTTACAAATTCGCCATAATCGCGAAAGGTCAACCCATGTGCCAGCACATTATCCAGATCAAACCAGAGCTGGCGTAAGCCAAAGCGTCATCCCCATAGTCGGGTAGGCT
>CAWFYG010000006.1:0-6768 GCA_963819925.1 uncultured Chitinophagaceae bacterium
CTCCTATATATGAAATTACCACGCCCACATGCCCGATAGGAACTTCTGTCATCGGCACTTCTTCAATTTGTATAGCCCATGGATTAATATTATAACTCCCTGCCAAAATAATTGAAGGTTGCAAACCACGGTTACCACCATTTTCTAAGAAGGCGTCAAAGTCCTGGAAGTTATTATGACCTTCCACGTATTTGCCGGCAATTTGTCCACTTTCGATCGGCTGACCATCTAACGTCGTTACTATACCAACCATATTTTCGTGTATGATCACCATGTTAGTAACGGTTACCGTAAACGCATATGTATTTATACGATAAGTCCCCGCAGTGATATAGGCCGTTTGGCGCCCTTTTTGTCCGCCGTTTTCCAGGAATAGTTTTGCATCCTGGAAGTTGTTGCTGTCTACTTTTCTTCCAAGGATAGCACCTGTTGGAATTTCGGCACCATCATTGCTTAACACAAGACCTATTTTGCCTTCGGGTATAACAGTAAAAGGCTGCATGCTAACTGCAAATTGCCATGGCCACATGCTCCAGTAAAGTCCGGGTGCAAGTGTTTGACCCTGGAAACCTGCCTCGCCCTTTGTTGCAATAATTCTTCCAGCCGGAAGCTCACGATTAGAGCCGACAAGCACAAATTTTTTCGTCACCAGGCCGATCCTGTTTTCCGGGACGATCACCATTCCGAAAAGAAAGCGAAGAATAAATTTGTAAAGAAGTAGTGAAAATAAAATTACCAGTATCCACCAGTAATTAATCACGAAATCTGAAAAGTTCATTGTTGTTAGTTTTAGATTTTAATAAAAATGTTTAGTCATTGAAAGATGTTTCTTTTACGCTTTGTACTTCTGCTGTTACGTTACGCAGATAGGTAACACATCATTACCAGCTTGTTACCGTCAATTTGAAATGAGACTTATTATTTGCGAAGACAGCTAACAAACCTGATAAAGGTTATAAAGAAGGGGTGGAGGGTGGCTTTACTCTCTGGCGAAAATTAAATAGAAGAGAAGCAATAATGTGGGTCATTTTACATGGGAGCAGCGCTCCGTTTAAATTGAGATGTAAAGATATATCGCAGAAAATTATTGTGCAAATAAATCGGATGAATGGTTCGCTAAAATCATTTCAATAAAAACCAGCCAGATTTTTGAAACCTTCCTGGTGGGTGCGTTTATTTGTCCACCTGCACTCTTACTCCTTCACTGTGCGCTGTAAATTCAGGTGCATACATGCATTGAATGGTTGTGATACCATTGCTGAAATTGCCGTTATACGTTACAAACATCGGGTACTCGAATACGTAAGTTCCCTTGTTTAAATAACTGAAGAAGAAATTGGTGCTTACATCTTTTGTTGTTTCATAATAGCCAAGGCCATCCTGGTATTTATATTGGCTGATAACATTCGTTGGTTCCATGCAGGAAGCACGCATGTCTTTCATGTGAACATATTCCATGTTACGATCCACACGCAATTCAATACGTACTTTTATTTTGTCGCCAATATGCAAACTATCGCCATCATTTATAGGTTGGAGAACGGGACCGGTGTCGGTGTTTTTTTCTACAAATAATTTTTTGCTTAGCTTTAAAGGCGTTTCTGAAAATGTTATCTTATCGAGGTTTTCAAAGTATTGCCAATAGACAGAGCCCCATGATGCAGAAGCCCCCTCTAAATCTCTCCCGGCAGGGGAGGCTTGCGCTGTTGCTTTTTGAGTGGAGACTGTTACTGAAATATTTCCCATGCCAGGGGTTACTTTATCGCCATCTATTCTGCGTTTGAAATAGCCAGTCCCTGCTTCCTGCTTTTCGTCTTTGCTATTGAAAGTTGTGTTACCCAATTTTATAACGACCGTTTCTTTGTGGGATAACCAATCCGTTCCCTGCAACAATAAAGCGTAACAAGCTTCCGCCGTGGCTTTCGTAGTTTTCCAATTATTGGTTTGCTTGTTTTTTAACAACCATGTTTTCAGGTCGTCAATTGTTTTTGGATTTTTTTCAATTTCGGAAAAAGCTTCAATCATCAAAGCTTGTGATTCGATAGGTGCCTGGTACCACCAGTAACCATGGCTGTCCCATTCTTTCCAGTACATTCCCAACTCTTCGTTATCAATTGAATTTTCTTTTAATGATTTTACGATAGATTGTGCCGTTGCATTCTCATTTGTTCTGTTAAGCGACAACGCTATCATTGCCTGCATATATTTACTTTGATTTAACCAATATTTTTTTGATTGTTCACGGTAATACCTATACGCAGTTTGAGCTTCTTTTGCAATTGGATATTCGGGAAAGAAACTACGCATGTATAAATACTGTATAGCGATTGTTGAAAGATTATTGTCGTTAAATTTCGATTTGTATTTTATTAAATCATCATAGTCTTTTTTCAACATCATATCGAGGTATGGAATTGATTTATCCAAAATACCTTTTATTTCATCTTGCTGATATGAAGCCAATGCATTCAATTTTTTAAGATGACCGATTCCGGTGACAATGTATTGGGTAATATACCGATCATCGGGTCCACCTTTAAACCAAACAAAACCGCCATTGGAAGATTGCATGTCGGTCAGCTTATTCAGTGCAGATTCAAGCTGCAGACTCATTTTAGCCATATCAAAAAGCAAAGCAATGTTTTTCTTTTGCTGTTCTTCACTTTGGGCCTGTAATACCCATGGCGTTTCCTGCAATAAAACTGATTTTAATTCCTCATTCTTTTGAAGGTTGCTCATTGACGCTGCTGTATCAGATGTTTTCCACTTTTCAAAAACAGCCTTTATTTTGGGCGATGAGCTAATGATTTTTGTTGCTATAGAATTGGCGTAGTAACGATTAAAAGTTTGCTCTGCACATTCATAAGGATATTCCATTAAATAAGGCAAAGCCTGTATGGCGTACCACGCCGGATTCGTCGTGTATTCTGCCGTTAGTCCATAGTTCGAAAGCGTATTGCTGTTTCCTGAATTGATTAATTTTTCAAATTTAAAATCTTTTGTTCCATCGCCACGCATAGGTAGAGGCAAAGTCTCTGTTACTAACATGCGATTGGTTACAACTGGTATTGCCGCTTCTTCACCATCACTTATATCGCCGGCCTTTGCAACAATCCGGTAAACAACTACATCATTAAAATTCGTTGGTACCTCGATGCCGAATGTCACCAAGGTACTTTGACCAGTCTTTGCAGTAAAGCTTTGTGAAGTATTGCTATTTTTAAACAAGCCATCCACAGGATTCATTGTTGATGCATTCAATAAATGAAATTCAGCCTGGCCGCTAACGTTTTTATCACTAAGGTTTACAATTTTAGCAGAGAATTCCATTCTATCTCCCTCTCTCAAAAAGCGTGGCGGGTTCGGTTGCACCATTAAATCTTTTTGCGTAACAACTGATTTTGTTGCATAGCCGCTTGCAAGATCTTTTGTGTGGGCAAGCGTCATCAGTTTCCATTGCGTCAATGCTTCGGGCATCGTAAAGCTGAATTCAATGTTGCCATCTTTATCCGTTCTTAGGTCTGGAAAAAAGAAAGCAGTTTCATTGAAGTTTTTTCTAATTTGAATTTGGGATGGATCGATGGCGTTTTCAATTTTTTGTCCTTTTACCTGTTCATCCGCCGCAACCGTTCGAAAAGCAAATTCAGTCTTTGTTACCGTTGCTGTTAAATTCTTTTTCTGTGTCCCATAACCAATAACCACAACATCGTTAAGATTTGACTCTCTTGCAGCAACTCCGGGAACAGCGCCCTGGATTCCATTTGAAATGGAACTCATACCACGGATTAAAATTCTGTTATTGGCATTGAAAAGTAATGCATCGTAAATTTTTTCGTTCTGCTGTACCATCGGCTCACCCCAATACTTTTCAAAGGAGTTGACAAAAGAAAAGGTTTGATTAGCCGTCCATGTATTATTTCCGCTATAAACAGGCCAAACATCCAATGTACTCCACGTATGTGGTTTGAATTGGTCCAAGGATGCATCATACATAGAAGCCAGCATTTCAGCGGCAACTTTTTCCCCTTTGTAACCGCTGATAGTTACTTTCCATCGTTCTTTACTTCCGGGTAAGGTTTTATCCCGATAGGTATCAAAGGAGATATTCAAATTCTTGTTAGTCCATGGAACGTAAACATTATTTGAGGCAACATAGAAGCGATTATCTTTTACAAAGAACTGGTTCACTCCGAAACCTCCACGATCACTTTCTGAAATATGAAAATCAAACGCCTTTCTTGAATCGAGATTGATAAAATCCAAACCAGCATTTTCTTTTTTCGTTTGATCGTTGCCGTTGCCTTTATTTACCTGTTCAATTAAAAAAATATCTTTTGCGGATGAGGCTGTCACAATTCGTGAGGTTTGTCCTGGTTCAGCAATACTGTTCTGAACATAATTCCATAAATAAGCTGGCGCCGGTAATGAATCGGATTTTGTATCATACACCTGGAAATATTTTATATTTTTCACTTCCTGCCCGTAGCGATCTTTCGCAGATGCTTCAACTACATACCAACCCAACGAAAATTTTGAGTTTTGAATTTTGAATTTTGAATTGTCGTTACTCGAATCAACTTCCTCATAAATGATCTTGCCTTTTGGCCAGGTTTCTTTCTCCAATTCACCTTTATATTCATCATGTGGGAAATACCCGACGAATTCATTTTTGCTCATCACGAAAGTGTCGGGTTCGTTCCAAAGCCTCTGCCTGATTAGCCTTTGCGGCGATTGAAGTTTATAGATTTTTACATCAGCTTTTATAGCTTCCGGTTCATCGCTTAGATTTTTACTGGTAACTACGATCCTTTTTAAGCTATCAATATTTACCATATCACCCTGTGATAAACTAATCTGTAAATTCAATGCTTTGTAACCTATCTGAACGCTAATATCAGCGCTTCTTGTTTCGCCGTTAATGTCGGTTACATCTGCCGTTACTTTATAATCAAATACAGGATCGGTACTTTTTTCAACACTCAGATCAGGAATAGCAGCAAACTTTATCGTAAACTTTCCATCGACATCGGTTATCATTTCTCCATTAGTAATTTCCAGCGGACTGGTGTGCGGATAGCCAATTCTCCAGAAAACCCAGGGATAAATAAATCTTGTTTCCCTTGTAACCCGGTACACAACTTTTGCGCCATCGATAATATTTCCTGCATAGGCTTTGGCAAAACCAGTTATACTAACAGTGTCACCTACACGATAACTTTCTTTCACTTTTCCGATTTCTGTATAAAACTTTGGTCGCTTGTATTCTTCAACTGAAAACGACGTGGAAGAATTATCATAATCCAGCACGTCAATTTCAAACTCCCCGTTTAACTTGTTTTCCGGTAGCCTGAACTTGCCGCTAAATGATCCAAAGTCGTTCAATACCAATTCTAATGAATCCACCTTCTGGCTGTTGGCATCATATAAATAAACAGTCAGCGAATCCTTTGTATGCAACAGGGCAGGTTTTTTGGTCTTCCAGTTTTGCGTTATACCAATGCCTTTGAAATAAACTGTTTGACCCGGGCGATAGATACTCCTGTCAGTGAATAAAATAACTTTTGCATTGTCCTCATCATAATCTTCCTGGTCATCATAATCGTCATCGACATTATTAGAATAATAATTGTAAGTGTACTGCAAGTCATCCAAAAACAACCTGTCTTTTTTATAAGTAATGTCAAGTCTTATACTGCTGTTTTCATTTTTTTTAGGAGCAGCAAGTTTAAAATACCCGTGTTCATCCACCGTTAACAATTCTTTCTTTTCCAGTTTATAATTCCTGGTGTTGTAGTTATAATTCTGTGTGTAAGCTTGTACCCTTGCGCCTTTCAGCGGTTGCCCTGTCGTACGATCCAACACAAAATACTGTTGCCCGCTATTAATAAAACTGATATTTGAAACATAAAAGTATTCGGCAGCCAAAGGGTTTTTATTCAAACTGAAATCCGGCGAAGCGCTTCCCAGTAAGACATATTCACCTACAGGTAAAGCATCAATCTTTACTTCAGCGGAATGAGAAAGATAATCGCTTGTTGCAGGCAAATCCTGTTTCCATTCCCGCATGTTTTTTCCGCTAACGAGCTTTTGAAAGAGCTTATCATTATCCATGCCTTGTAACCGTGCTTTCGATTCCTCAGTTATTGGAAGTATCCTGAAATAAATGGTATTGAAATTTTTATAACTTACCAGCGTACGAAATGGAAGTTCAGGAACATTTACTTTTTCTGTGGTAAGATTCAATTGAGGATGTACTATTTGATTGATAAGATTGCGGCTGTTGATTCCTCCTTCACTATCCGGGAATTTTTTAGCAATAGCATCAAGCATGCTCTTCGCTTTCTTTACAGTATATGGGGAAATGTTAGCTGCATTCTTTGAAGATTGTGAAGCATTGTTATAGATCATTTGTGCAACCAAAAAAGCTGCCTGCGCTGAAGCCGGGTTGTCTTTATATTTTTCAGCAACGTTTTGTAACGCTTCCATATAAAGCGTATCCTTATCGTCCATCACGCCGTATTGATGCACAAATTCTATTCGTTCAATGCTTGCATCAATTAATGCGTCAGGCTTTGCGTCATTTAAATGAAATGCCAAAAGATCCTGGAAAACCGATAATGCTTTTTGATGTAATGAAGCGGTATCATTTGTAATGTATTTATGTTGAATAAATTCACTTGCCGGCGCAAATGCTTCTCTATCCTTTATTTCAAAAGCGTAGGCCGGACGTGTAATATCCCGTTCATCGCTTTTGAAATAATCCAGTGC
>CAWFYG010000007.1:0-6689 GCA_963819925.1 uncultured Chitinophagaceae bacterium
CACCAATGTAAGAGATTACCTCACCGACCTATGCCCCATAGGGACCTCAGTCATAGGAACTTCTTCAATTTGTATGGCCCACTTATTAATATTATAACTGCCTGCCAAAATAATTGAAGGTTGCAAACCACGATTCCCGTCATTTTCTAAGAAGGCGTCGAAGTCCTGGAAGTTATTATGGCCTTCCACGTATTTGCCGGCAATTTGTCCACTTTCAATCGGCTGACCGTCTAATCGTCGTCACTATGCCAACCATATTTTCGTGTATGATCACCATGTTAGTAACGGTTATCGTTGACGCAATAACGGTATTTATTCGATAAGTGCCGGCAGTTATGTAAGCCGTTTGGCGTCCTTTTTGTCCGCCGTTTTCCAGGAACTTCCTCGCATCCTGAAAGTTATCGCTGTCCACCTTTCTGCCTGAGAATAGCCCCTGTAGGAATTTTACCTCCATCATTGCTAAACACAAGACCAATTTTGCCTTCCGGTATCACCGAAAATGGTTGCATTTCCACGCCGTATTGCCATGGCCACATTCTCCAGTAAAGTCCGGGAGCTAGAGTTTGGGCCTGGAAACCGGCTTCGCCTTTCGTTGCAATAATCCGGCCTGACCGGGAATTGCCGGTTGGAGCCAACCAGAACAAATTTTTTGGTCACCAAACCGATCTTATTTTCAGGAACGACAACCATCCCGAAAAGAAACCGAAGGATAAATTTGTAAAGAAGTAAGTGAAAGAAAATTACCAGTATCCACCAGTAATTAATCATGAATTCTGAAAGTTCATTGTTGTTAGTTTTTAGATGTTAATAAAAATTTTAACTATTGAAAAGGTGTTCCTTTTACGCTTTGTACTTCTGCTGTTGCGTTACATACAAAGTGCAATAAATCATTACCAGATTGGTACCGTCAATTCGAGATGAAAGTTATTATTTGTGAAGACAGCCATCAAACCTGAATAAAGGTTATAAAGAAGGGCTGGAGGTGGCTTTACTCTCTGGCGAAAATTAAATAAAAGAGAAGCGATAATGTAGGTCATGTTACGTGGGAGCAGCGCTCCATTTAAATTGAGATGCAAAGATATATCGCAGAAAATAATTTCGCAAATAAATCGGATGAATGGTCCTCTAAAATCATTTCAATAACAGGCAGCGAGGTTTTTGAAGCCTCCTGTGTGAATGAGTTTATTTCTTCACTCTGCACTCGTACTCCTTCACTGTGTGCTGTAAATTCAGGTGCATACATGCATTGAATGGTTGTAATACCATTGCTGAAATTACCGCTATGTGTTACAAACATCGGGTATTCAAAAACGTAAGTTCCCTTGTTTAAATAACCGAAAAAGAAATTAGTGCTTACATCTTTGGTTGTTTCATAATAGCCTAGTCCATCCTGGTATTTATATTGGCTGATTACATTAGTTGGTTCCATGCAAGAAGCACGCATATCTTTCATATGAACGTATTCCATATCGCGATCTACCCGTAATTCAATTCGTACTTTTATTTTATCGCCAATATGCAAACTATCTCCGTCATCTTACCGGTGAACAAGTACCGGGCCCGTGTCGGTATTTTTTTCAATGAATAATTTTTTACTGAGTTTTAAAGGTGTTTCTGAAAATGTTATCTTATCAAGGTCTTCAAAATATTGCCAGTAGACTGCACCCCGAGGAAGATGACTTCCCGGTTATTGCGATGGGTTGATTGGTTGATCGGTGAAACACGTTACGGAAATATTTCCCATTTCAGGCTTTACTTTATCTCCTCAATTTTTCTTTTAAAGTAACCTGTACCTGCTTCCTGTTTTTCATCATTGACTATTGATTGTGGTATTACCCAAGTTGTACCTACAGTTTTTTCTTCAGACAACCAATCGGTTCCTTGTAACAATAAAGCATAGCAAGCTTCTGCAGTTGCTTTGGTTGTTTTCCAGTTGTTGGTTTGTTTATTTTTTAACAACCATGTTTTAAGTTCGTCAATTGTCTATTGGATCTTTTTCAATTTCTGAAAAAGCTTCAATCATCAAAGCCTGTGATTCGATAGGCGCCTGGTACCACCAGTAACCACGGTTGTCCCATTCTTTCCAATACATTCCCAATTCTTCATTATCAATAGCATTTTCTTTCAATGATTTGATAATAGCATTGTGCCGTTTTATTGTCATTTGTTCTGTTGGACGACAACGCAATCATCGCCTGCATATATTTACTATTGCTGAGCCAATATTTTTTTGATTGTTCACGGTAATACTTATACGCAGTTTGAGCTTCTTTTGCAATTGGATATTCAGGAAAGAAGCTACGCATGTATAAATACTGTATAGCGATGTTTGAAAGATTATTGTCGTTAAGTTTCGATTTGTATTTTATCAAATCGTCATAATCTTCTTTCAACATCATATCAAGATAAGGAATCGCTTTATTCAATATACTTTTTATGTTCATCTTGTTGGTTTGAAGCCAATGCATTCAATTTTTTGAGATGACCGATTCCGGTTATAATATATTGTGTAATATAACGGTCATCAGGCCCACCTTTAAACCAAACAAAACCTCCATTAGAAGATTGCATCTCGGTCAGTTTATTTAATGCAGATTCTAGTTGCAGGCTCATCTTAGCCATATCAAAAAGCAAAGCAATATTTTTCTTTTGCTGCTCTTCATTTTGAGCTTGCAATACCCATGGCGTTTCCTGCAATAAAACCGATTTTAATTCTTCGTTTTTTTGAAGATTGCTCATCAATGCTGCGCGTGTCAGACGTTTTCCACTTTTCAAAAACAGCTTTGATTTTAGGTGATGAGCTGATAATTTTTGTTGCAACAGAATTAGCATAATAGCGATTAAAAGTTTGCTCAGCACATTCATACGGGTATTCCATCAGGTAAGGCAAGGCTTGTATGGCGTACCAGGCAGGATTCGTCGTGTATTCCACCGTTAGTCCATAGTTGGAAAGTGTATTGCTCTTTTCTGAATTGATTAATTTTTCGAATTTGAAATCTTTCGTTCCATCACCTCGCATTGGCAGAGGCAAAGTTTCAGTTACCAATATGCGATTTGTTACAACAGGAATCGCGGCTTCTTCACCATCACTGATATCGCCTGCCTTTGCAACAATGCGGTAAACAACTGCATCGTTAAAATTTGCCGGCACTTCAATGCTGAAAGTTACCAAAGTACTTTGACCGGCCTTTACAGTAAATCTTTGCGAAGGTGTTATATTTTTAAACCAGCCATCCACAGGACTCATCGTAGAAGCATTCAACAAATGAAACGCCGCTTCGCCGCTTACGTCTTTATAACCCAGGTTTACAATTTTTGCGGTGAATTCCATTTTATCTCCTTCTCTCAAAAATCGTGGTGGATTTGGCTGCACCATTAAATCTTTTTGAGTGACAACTGTTTTTGTTGCATAGCCGCTGGCAAGATCTTTCGTATGCGCCAGCGCCATAAGTTTCCATTGCGTAAGCGCTTCAGGCATGGTAAAACTGAATTCAATGTTGCCATCTTTATCTGTTCTTAGGTCTGGAAAAAAGAAAGCTGTTTCATTAAAGTTTTTGCGGATTTGAATTTGAGATTGATCCATTGCGGGAGCGGTTTTTTCAATTGGTGTAATAGTTTTGACTCCCAAATTATTTCCCAAACTATCGTACACAGGGGTTGTTTTTGATATTCCATAAGCGGTGACAACAACCGTTTCATCTTCGACTACCTTGGGGGCGCTAAGTCTTTCTAAGGTTGCAGCGCCCGTCAAATATCTTCTGGTTGTGCTTGGAAAAAATTCTTCACCTAAATTTAGTACGTCATATATTTTTTCTTTCTGCTCTATATATGTTTCATTCCAATACTTTTCAAAAGATTGAATGGAAGAAAAATTTTGATTACTTGCCCACGTACCATTGCCCGAATAAATTGGCCAGACATTAAGTGTACTCCATGAATGTGGCTTGAACTGATCGAGCGATGCATCATACATAGAAGCAAGCATTTCCGCGGCTACCTTTTGCCCCTTGTATCCACTTATTTTTACCTTCCACTTTTCGTCACTCCCGGGAAATGTTTTATCACGGTAAGTATCAAAAGAAATATTTAGATCTTTGTTATTCCATGGAACATTTATAACATTCGACGTAAAATAAAAACGATTGTCTTTTACAAAAAATTGATTGACACCAAAACCGCCCCGATCATTTTCGCTTATACTAAAATCTAACGACTGTTTATTCTTACTTAAAGAAATGAAGTTTGTTTCTTTCGGAGATTGATTGTTGTTTACTCTCTTTTTTTTGTCAACTTCTTCAATTAAAAATAAATTTTGAGCCGATGTGCCGGTGATAATTTTAGCTGTATCTCCAGGCTCTGCAATATCTTTCTGCGCAAAGTTCCACACGTAAGATGGTGCTGGTAGCGAATCCGATTGCTGATCATACAGCTGGAAATATTTTACGTCTTTTACTTCTTGTCCATATCTATCTATTGCAGTTGCGTCAATTACGTACCAGCCCTGTTCGAATTTTTCTTTCGTCAATTGCCAATTGTGCATTGAATTTGTACTGTCGGTTTTATCAAAAACCAGTGAACCCCTCGGCCAGGTTTCTTTTTCACTTTCATCTTTATATTCGTCATGCGGAAAGTATTGGAGGAATTCATTTTTGCTTATGACAAAAGTGTCTGGAGTATTCCATAACCTTTTCCTGATAAGCCTTTGCGGCGGTTGAAGTTTATAAATTCTTACATCAGCTTTTACTGATTCAGGTTCACCACTGAGATTTTTACTGGTAACCATGATACTTTTTAAACTGTCAATATTCACAATATCGCCTTGTGATAAGACAGCTTGCAAATTCAATGCCTTATAACCAATGGAAACCGTGACATCTCCACTTCTTGTTTCTCCATTGATGTCGGTTACATCAGCAGTCACTTTATAATCAAACACAGGATCGGTGTTTTTATCAATAGCTAAATCGGGAATGGCTGTAAATCTTATTGTAAATTTTCCATTAACGTCGGTTGTTATTTCACCAGTTGTAATCTCCAAAGAGGGTGATGAAGGGTGAGGCCAACGCCAGAACATCCAGGGATAAATAAACCTGGCCACTCTTGTTACGCGATAGGTTACTTTGGCCCCGTCCACGTTATTTCCCGCATAAGCTTTGGCAAATCCTGTAATACTAACAGTATCGCCTAAGCGATAACTTCCTTTTACCTTTTCAAATTCAGTGTAAAATTTTGGACGCTTATATTCTTCCACGGAAAAGGAAACGGATGAATTTTCATAGTCTGCAACTTCGATTTCAAACTCGCCATTTAATTTATTTTCGGGTAGCCGGAACGAACCATTAAAAGAACCAAAATCATTTAACGCCAGTTTTAATGAATCGCTTCTCTGGTTGTTTACATCGTTCAAATAAACGATTAAAGAATCCCTTGATTGCAAAAGCACTGGTTTCTTTGTTTTCCAATTTTTGGTTACTCCAATACCTTTAAAATAAACCGTTTGGCCGGGCCGATAGATACTTCTGTCTGTGAATAAAAAAACTTTTGCATTGTCTTCATCGTAGTCTTCCTGGTCGTCATAATCGCCATTATCATTATTGGAATCATAATTATAAGTGTACTGCAAGTCATCCAAAAACAACCTGTCTTTTTGATAAGTAATATCGAGTCTAACGCTGCTGTTTTCATTTTTTTTAGGGGCAGCAAGGTTAAAATATCCGTGTTCATCAGCCTTTAATAATTCTTTCTGTTGCAGTTTATAGGTCCTGGTGTTGTAATTATAATTCTGTGTGTAAACCTGTACTGTTGCGCCTTTCAGCGGTTGACCAGTCGTGCGGTCCAATACAAAATATTGTTGGCCACTATTGATAAAACTAATATTTGAAACATAAAAGTATTCGGCAGCCAGGGGGTTTTTATTTAGGCTGAAATCCGGAGAAGCGCTTCCCAGTAAAACATATTCGCCTACAGGTAAAGCATTAATCTTTACTTCAGCTGAATGAGAAAGATAATCGCTTGTTGAAGGCAAATCCTGTTGCCATTCCCGAATGGATTTTTCGCTAACGAGCTTTTGAAAGAGCTTATCGTTGTCCATGCCTTGCAACCGAGCCTTCGACTCCTCAGTTAATGGAAGTATCCTGAAATAAAGAATGTTGAAATTTTTATAACTAACAAGCGTACGAAATGGAAGTTCCGGAACATTTACTTTTTCTGTGGTAAGATTCAATTGAGGATGTATTATTTGATTGATAAGGTTTCGGCTGTTGATTCCTCCTTCACTATCCGGGAATTTTTTGGCAATGACATCAAGCATGCCTTTCGCTTGCTTTACAGTATACGAGGAAACCTTGGCCGCATTCTTTGAAGATTGTGAAGCATTGTTATAGATCATTTGTGCCGCCAAAAAAGCCGCCTGTGCAGAAGCCGGGTTGTCTTTATATTTTTCAGCAACGTTTTGTAGCGCTTCCCTATAAAGCGTGTCCTTATTATTCATCACGCCATATTGATGCGCAAATTCTATTCGTTCAATGTCGGCATCAATTAATGCATCGGGCTTTGCATCATCTAAATGAAACATTAAAATATCCTTGAAAATTGATAATGCTTTTTGATGTAGTGATGATGTGTCATTTGTAATGAATTTGTGTTCAATAAATTCATTTGCAGGCGCAAAAGCTTCTCTTTCTTTTATT
>CAWFYG010000008.1:0-275833 GCA_963819925.1 uncultured Chitinophagaceae bacterium
ACATAAACAATTTCTTCAACACCTTCTTCAACGAACTGTTATGGCGCAGTTCTTTTTCATTACTTAATAGCAATACTGCCCAGTTCTTCAAAATAAAATTCATATTGTCCTCGTGGTAATTTTTTATCAGCAGTATATTGGCGAGTTTTTTTTCTGCGTCTTTTTCTGCATGCATACGGTTGCCATTGTATTTTTTGGTAAGAATGCCTGCATAAGCACGGCTGATATCTGTGGCGTCAAAACGCACTGCAGTTTTTTTCCAAACTAGTTCAAGCCTTGAGTTGGCCAATGTTTTTAAAACCGTTACAGGACTTCGATAGGCATTGTTGGATTTTATTTTCACATCTTCTGCTATTGCCAGCTCCTGTTGTATTTTTTTAATAGGCCTGAATCCTAGATGGTAATACATCCAGAATGCACCCGAGTGTATGCCGTCGCTGTTTTACTTTCCGATTTGATACGGGTCCACTGTAAAGCGCTTTAAACGGTACACTGTAGATGTATTTCCAGTACTTGTCAAAAATATATTTTGCTTCGCCGCCACGATAATTATAAAAAACATTCAGGCCAATGCGGGCGCTGTTAAACAATATCCATGAAACTGCGTAGGCAACTGGTAACCCGTTTTTAAAAACTATATACCCCATATAGCTGTCAATCGGATGCCGCCGTTCGGGCACCATTCCCATTAGTGCAACAGAGATTCCTCTCGGTAATGATAATACGAACAAGCTTTGCCAGCTGTATAATTAATTGGATCAATTTCCCTGAGATTAGCCAGCATTATCATTCTGCTGCAGGCAATAATCTGTTCGGCTTCATTTTCTGTGAGCTTAACAGGTGTCGGTGTAAAGGCAGGTGTTCGTTTTTTTATTTCTTTTTTAATTAGCGACCGGTGGTAATAATACGAAATGAATGAATCCGGGAGACAACAGTGCGAGGTAAAATTTATTTCTACATACATGCCAAGCTTATTCCAAGTTCGTCTTTTACTTCGGGACGAATATCGCTGCTATCGAAAATTGCAATGAACTGGTCCAGCAGATCTTCCACTCTTTTTAAATGCTGAAGCCAACCCCTCCATTCTGCATTGGCATCCTGGAAAATTTCTGATTCTGCTTTCGACATCACTACCAGAACGAATCGATCCTGGTCATCATTGGCTTCAAAACTGTTAAGTATAATTTCCTCGGGGTTGTTTTTCTAAGCCATTTTACCAACTCAAAACTAAAAGCTGCACAAAAGGCTGTGTCGGTGATACCGCTATTGTATAAGTGATATTAAATTTTCATTTGTTTTTAGATATTCTTGCAATTGTTGTATTAATTGGTTTGAACGTTTATAAATAATCTTGTTATCGGGATAAGCGATAAGAAACTCCAAAGCAGTATAGCACTCCTGTACTGTTTTTTTGCTTCTTAAAGTTTTGATATTAATCGTTTGGAGCAGTCGTATCTTTTCTAATGCGAATTGTTTTCCGTAGCGGTTGCGTATGAAAAACAGCCGGGTAATTAATGCGTCAGATGTATTCATGCTGATGTCTTAAACAATGGGTGCTTGTTGGCACAAGGAAAGTTAAGTTATTTATTTCGCAGGCACGTTTGGAGTGAAAAAATATTCTTTCCGTTTATGAATATAATCTTATAGCAAGTAATTTACTGTTTTACACACAAAGCGCGGACCTTAAATTCCGGATATACCACCGGAAGTTGTTGAATAACATCCATAGGTAGTGTAAATACAACCATAAGTTGCTGTATTTGCATAGTGGGTGCTATTACTAATGCCTGGAGAGCTATTGAACGATAGTTAGATATCGAAAAAATTCAGAAGATAGGCAGAATCGAAGTGACGCAACTGTATTACTTCAAAGTTTAAAAGCCAAAACTTCTCAATCCACTGATACTTATCCCGGATCATTTATCTTATTTTGCTTTGGAAAATAATTATAAGATTATGAAATCAAAATCCGGCGTCCACATTTTGCTATTGTCGCTCATCGTTATAAGCTTTCTATCAGCAGCTGTTCCATTACCTCAGAGTCATGATAAGATATTAAACGAGCCGTCACCGCTAAAACACTACCTCTATGTAGCGGTTCCGGGTATTCGCGATTATCTTGGATATGGCGGACATGGAATCCTTGTATTTGACATGGATAATAACCATCGTTTTGTCAGGCGCATTGCTACAAACGGATTTCATCCTGATAAAACTCCGTCAAACGTTAAGGGAATTGCTGTTAGCATTCTACTTAATAGCATTTATATAAGCACCATTGAATCGCTTCAGCGTATAGACCTCACTACTGAAAAATTGGTTTGGGAAAAACAATTTGAAGGCGGATGCGATCGCATGTCCATTTCGCCTGATGGCAAAACCATGTACCTGCCTTCCTTCGAAAAAAATTTTTGGAATGTGGTGGATTGTGCGACAGGAAATATCATTGCCAAAATTGATATCAATAAAAGAGCGCACAATACAATCTACGGACCTTCGGGACAGAAGGTTTATATGGCTGACATTGCCTCGCCATGGCTTTATGTAGCCGATACAAAAACAAATACCATTATGAACAAGATCGGGCCATTTGCAAATTTTATTCGCCCGTTTACAATTAACGGTAAAGAGACTTTGGTATATGTAAATGTAGATAGCCTGCTGGGTTTTGAAGTAGGTGACCTTGTTAGCGGAAAAAAACTTGCACATATAGAAGTGCAGAGATGGAATATGGGACCGGTAAGAAGGCACGGCAATCCGAGCCATGGCATTGGCCTTTCACCTGATGAAAAGGAAATATGGTTAGCGGATGGACATAATATGCGGCTCCATGTTTTCAGTGCTGGTAGCGCCTTACCAGCAGTTAACTACAATACCGCTCCAGGATATGCCCGGATGGATAAATTTCAGCATCGATGGTAAATATGTTTATCCGTCAAGCGGGGAAGTTATCGACAGGAAAACACGTAAGATAATTACGAGACTCCAGGATGAGTTTCACGACTATGTTGCGAGTGAAAAAATGGTTGAAATAGATTTTGCCGGTAATCAACCTATGAAAGCAGGTGATCAATTTGGAATTGGAGGAATAAAATAAGTATGGTTACGAACCGGGGAATAAGTCAAAATACCTGGTTTCCACTACTGTGGACAGATACCAAGTATATTTTATGTAAGAAATTCAAAGGTGTTCCAGCAACTCTTATAATGGCAAGCAATGCGGGGTAATTAAGATCGTTTTTATTATAGATTTGAAGCCCGTAAATTCTTAAATGCACTTACCAGCCGTGGTGGAAACTCAACGATTGTGCAACGAACGGGTACGAACACACTAAGCATGGCAGGTGGAAATTATACCTAACGGTTACGGGTAAATTAAAAATGGTGAGGAGAAAACAATTCACTTGTAATATTGTGCCAGCGGTATCTTTTTTTATAACGCTGGCAGGCAGGCGTGCACTTACACTCCATCTTCTTTACTCCGTCGTCTGCCATCAATATTTATTTAAGATGGATCTAAATTAAGTGATTATATCCGGAGTGCCGGGGAAGACTTTTTACCCATTTCCGGCAGTGCGGTCAAGCCTGCAGGCATAAAAAACAAAATGCTTTTGTTAGCTTTACCATTCACAGGCATTTTGCCTGCTTATTGTACTTAAAGAAAAATTTATGAAGAAAGCATTGCTGGCAATATTTTTTATTGCTGTTTTAAGTTCTTGCAAAATGATTTCCGGAAGCGGAAACATAAAAACGGAGACCCGCAACCCGGGGACATTTACAAAAGTCCATTCTTCAGGCTCTGCAGATGTGGTAATATCTAGCGGAAGCAATTGTGGTGTAAGCGTGGAAGATGATGACAACTTATTACCTTACCTGGAAACAAATGTTGAAAACGGCACGTTACAAATTCACTACCGTGATGGAATATCAGTAACCCATGA
Organism: uncultured Chitinophagaceae bacterium; assembly: GCA_963819925.1. Classification (GTDB taxonomy): domain Bacteria; phylum Bacteroidota; class Bacteroidia; order Chitinophagales; family Chitinophagaceae; genus Ginsengibacter. The sequence continues at coordinate 3,942 of CAWFYG010000008.1, forward strand.
CCATGCAAAAATCTATATAACTGCTCCCACCTTATCTGACATTACTACTTCCGGTGCTTCTAACATAACGGTGTCCGGGCTTTTGAAGAACCCTGAGAAAATTTCATTCAATACAAGTGGCGTTGGAGATATTGAGGGTGAAGTGGATGCCCCGGCTGTGTCGGCCACCATATCCGGCACCGGCACTGTAAAGCTTCATGGTCATACAAAAGATTTTGATTGCGAGCTCTCGGGTGTTGGTCACGCAGACTGCGGAAACCTTCAAAGCGAAAACACTACGGTGAGTGTCTCGGGTGTTGGTGTTGCCCATGTATTCGCCAGTGTTCACCTGAGTGCAACCGTTAGTGGTACGGGAAGTGTGCATTATCGTGGTAACCCGCAAAACCCCGAGATTCATACATCAGGCGTAGGCAGTGTAACACCTGAAAATTGAGTGACTGGTGTTCTCTTAAGCTGCACTAAAAATGTTGATACAGCAAGATTTTTTTATGTGCTCTTCCCGTACAACCTTTAAATATCCGTGAGCAGGACAACTAACGGTTATGAGCACACTAAGTAAAACCAAAGATTGCACTAACGCAAACTACATTTCCAATGCCGGATAATTAAAAGGGCGGTCACAGAAAAACTTTTATCTTTAATGATAAAATAACTGCCATGAAATTAAAATCCCCTTTAATACTCGTTCTCCTATACATATCTTTTACCTTGCCTTCTTTTGCCCAACAGGATTTGAAATCTATAATTAGCCAAAAAATAGATAAGGCCAAAACAAATAACCTAGCCTTTGAGGTTGGAAGTGTTACTAATTTTCATCTTAATACTAATATATCTTCCGCAGGGCTGGCTCCCGATCCTACAATGGCTATACCAACTCTTTCTATAGACATGACAGTAACAGCAAATTTAAATACGACTGTTACCTATGCCACAATATATTTTGTAAGTGACTCTGTGCTTTATCATCCTCCTTTGTATACTACCGCAAACAAAACCATTTATATTGAATATCCCTTGTCCTATTACACCGTCGTAAAGGATATGCTCTACAATGCATTTTATGATGCTGATAATGCAAGGCGAAAGCTTGACATTTTTTGGGTAGACGATGGCAACGGTAAGTCATCTGCCGGCTTCTTCCAGGAATAAGGGATGACTGCGTAACTGCACTGACAATATTTTATACCGGGCTTAGGCTTTGTTACTGTTTTTCACTTTCATTAGCGTCCTTGTGCTAAGGAGGAAGGTAAAATTTTTCTCCATTTTCTTCGTTATAAAAAAAATGGATGCTATGATCGTTCCTAAGATGTCGTTGCCTGAAATAAGAAAATCAGTATTCGATGATTTTGAGTGCGAGATAAAAAGTAAGATACACTCCATAAAAGTTACCCACCAGGGTAAATGGATAAGAAATGGAAGAAAAGATTTTGTAGAAACAATTCTCGTCCCTGTTAAAAGTAAAAATAACTGGCGCATAACCGTTGCCTGCAACAAGCAGGGTGTTACTGCAAACCCCTATCTTATTTCGCATAATAATATTGGCATAACCGCTTCATATGTTCCTTTGGATGAAGATTCTCCATCGCTAATGCATTTTAATACACATTTTTTTAAACGCTACAGGGAGCGGGCAAAGATTGCCATTGAAAAGCCCGAAGATCTTATAAAACATTTTTTCAAGAAGAACGCAGTTCTTTTACCTTGCTATTTTCCCCGGGAAGATGGCTCTCAGCAACTCTTTACGCCATTAACGGGAGGGGTGGGGCTAGGCAATTATCATGCGGAATCCAATATATGCGAATTCAAAACATTTGTCGATAACAGCTTGTTGGGACAAAACCAAAAAGAAGAAATCTGTAATATTTGGACCGAAACTCTTAAAGAACTCACTGCCGAGATACACAGGCGTATGAATAAGAAGCAAGCGGCCAGGGCTGTTGCTTAAACAAATAGCGTTTTTACCACGGTAATCCGCACTTAATATTGTGTTTTCGAAAACGTCTGAGGTTTGTCATGGGCGTCACATATTTCTTATTTGCTTAAAGATTCGCTCTATAATTTATCCCCCGCTTCTTTGTATGTTTGTAAGCGATTTACGATTGTATAAAAAAGATTTTGTCATGTCAAAGAAAAAATATCTCTCCTTCTTTTTAATTGCCGGGCTGTTACTCTTCAATAACCCACATAGCTTTGCACAATCAAAGGTATTATCAACCGGTTCAACAGCACCCGTGTTTTCCAGCAAAGCGAGCCTGGCGGGCAATGAATTCAATTTTTCATTAAAAAAAGCTCTTGCAAAGGGACCGGTGGTATTATACTTTTATCCAGCTGCGTACACAGGTGGTTGTGACTTGGAAGCGCATACTTTTGCCGAATTCAAAGATAAATTTACAGCAGCAGGAGCCACCATTATTGGGGTATCAGCGGATGATATTCAGCGCTTGAAATCGTTCTCGTCCAGTCCCGATTACTGTGCAGGTAAATTCCCGGTGGCTTCTGACCCCGGAGGTAAAATTGCAGCAAAGTATGGCCTGGAGTTGAAGCCTCCACAACCGGGTGCTAAAGATGTAACCGGCCAGCAGGTTACACACGGCTTCATTCCACGGACAACATTTGTTATAAATAAAGACGGCAAAATCGTGGCTGTCTTTTCATCAACAACGGATCATATATCGCCTGATGAACATGTAAAAAAATCATTGGCAATTGTATCTGCATTGTAGCTTGACGAGAGGAGTTGGTTTGGTTATGATCTAACATCTTCATCTTTTCCCTGCTATTCCTGGAATTTACATTAGTCTTACGTGTCCCACTGTTTTCAAATTATGCACCCTAAAGTTTGCGCCGGAAGAAGGCTGATTCTGTATGACCGTTCTTCTGTTTTACTTATTTTGATTGAAGTTATAACTGCTAAGGTTACACGCTATTTTATTTTGTTTAGATGATTACCAGGTTACTTTCACGGGAAGTGACAATTGCGTTGCGAACTGGAAAAATTTATATATTAAATTAGCTTAAAAATAAAAATGTAAGTACGATGCAAACAAAATACCTGCTCATGGCTCTGAGTTTTTGGGTCGGAGTTGGCTTGATGAGCATAATAAATGTTTGGAAAATAAGTCAAAATCAGCATGCCATTTCTTACTCGAAGATTATGTTCGGGGTTTCTATAATTTTTATTATTATCTGTGTGACCTTAATAAAAATCAGGAAGTAAATGGTTTCTGGTCTCACAGCCAGGCCTCATACACAGGAAGAATTTCTATTGACATCTTTAACATTACCTCTCGTAAAAATAATTGATCGCAATATTTTGTGTATTGCCCGGCCCTATATCAACAGCCGATAAAAAGCCATCACAATTTTAAGTTCTTTCGATGTCATTGGTAGCATTGCCGGTGAAGATAACCAAGCCGTTTATATCTTTGTCCGCGTTGTTGATTATCACCTGGTTCGGCATATTTTTATAGTTTGCATTGAGAAATACTTCCTAATAAAAATGATAGCAAAACAAATGTGAGAACCCGTATTCTCATACCTGCAAATAATTATTGCGAGGCATAAATATAAAAATAATTTTCCCGACTCCTGTTTCTGTCAAATGAGCCATGCGGCTATCATAGCCAGGATGTTTATTAAATTTGGAACCAGAACGCCTGCGAAGACAAAAGATAAAAAGATGAAAGAAATGCGAACTGCCGGTTTTAAATGCGATGTGAATCATAAGCCAGTAAGCCTTCCTCATTTTTGGGAGCACACAGTGGGCAGCGGGCATGCAACGATGGCCTTGCGTGCAGACTGGCAAAAACAATTGACCCGGTGCAACAAGGAACTTGGGTTTAGGCATGTGCGCTTTCATGGTTTGCTGTCGGATGATATGGGCACGCTTGTGAATGAAAAGAACAGCTTGGTTTATTCATTCTTCAATGCAGACCAGGTTTGTGATTTTTTACTTTCTATAGGTATGCGACCCTTCATCGAATTGTCTTTTATGCCCACTGCCCTTGCTTCGGGTTCGGATACTGTCTTTCATTACAAAGGGAATGTAACTGCACCCAAGGATTATCACGATTGGGAAATATTCATAAAAAAATTAGTGAAACATTGGGTACAACGCTATGGTGTAACCGAAGTGAGCCAGTGGTTTTTTGAAGTCTGGAATGAACCGAATCTTTCTGCTTTTTGGAAAAAAGCACAGGCAGATTATTTTGAATTCTACAAGCATACAGCTAATGCTATTAAAAATGTAAACGGAAATTTGAAGGTAGGTGGTCCGGCTACTGCCGACAATGCCTGGATAAAGGCGTTTATTGATTATTGTGATAAAAATAAAGTGCCCGCAGACTTCATCTCCACGCACCATTACCCTACGGATGCTTTCGGCCAACCGGGGGATGACACGATCACACAGCTTTCTAAAAGTAAGCGTAGTGTGCTGCAAAAAGAGGCAAAGAAAGTAAAAAAGCAAGCACAGGGTAAACCGATATATTATACAGAATGGTGCACTTCTTCCAATCCTTTTGATGAATTGCATGATATGCCTTATGCCGCCTGTTTCATTATTAAAACAGTAATTGAAGCGAATGGAATTGTAGAAGGATACAGCTATTGGACATTTTCCGACATCTTTGAAGAGAATTATTTCTCATCTGTTCCTTTTCATGGTGGCTTCGGCCTGCTGACTATTTACGGGGTTCCTAAACCAGCCTACCGTGCTTACCAGTTATTACACAGGCTTGGCAGCGAATTATTAAAGGTTACAGGCAAACATGAAACAGTAGATGTTTGGATGGTGCGTAAAAAGAATACGATCAATATAATAATTACCAACTGGGCATTGCCTCGCCATCCTATAAAGACGGAAATTGTAAAAGTGCAAATGGATAATATTAAAAAAATAAAGGCGTCCTTTATCGAAAGGATTGACGAGGACCATGCCAATGCAAAAAAAACATGGATAAATATGGGTAGCCCGGGAAGCCTCTCGCCAACCGAAGTCTCCGCATTGGAAGTGGCTTCGGCGCTTATAAAAGAGCCTTTTGAAACCAGGCGGGTAAAAGGTTCGGTGTTGATGAAGGTAACAGTGCCACCGCAGGGAGTGGCGTTTATAACAATAGAATTAGAATGAAACAGCGGATAAAGTATAACGAAGTGCAGTACACTGATCTACAAAATCAGGAAGAAAAAATGCTGAGCGTTTTGCAACGCGAAACATTTGCCTATTTTTTAAATGAGGTGAATAAACACACCGGCCTTATAGCTGATAAAACACAGCCGGGCTCACCTGCAAGCATTTCGGCAACGGGCATGGGGCTTAGCTGTTATATAGCAGGAATAGAACGCGGATTTATAACGCGGGCTGAAGCGATTAAAAGAACGCTGAACATTTTACGATTCTTCTCCAATAGCCACCAAGGCACGGAAGCGGATGCCACCGGATATAAAGGATTTTATTATCACTTTCTTGATATGGAAACCGGCAAGCGTGCGTGGAAAAGTGAATTGTCAACGGTGGACACGGCTATATTATTAGCAGGCATCCTGACGGCAAGATATTATTTCACCGGTAAAAATAAATCTGAAATTGAGATTCGCAAACTTGCCGATGAACTCTATGCAAGAACAGATTGGCAATGGGCAACAAACGGGAAAGATTCGATTTCACATGGCTGGAAACCGGAATCAGGATTTCTTCGCTACCGTTGGAATAAAAAATATAGCGAGGCGCATATTATCTACGTACTGGCACTTGGCTCACCTTCTTTTCCAATTAATCCTTCCGGGTATAAAAAATGGATAGCCACATTTGAATGGAAAAAACTTTATGGCATAGAATACATGTATGCAGGCCCGCTCTTTATTCACCAGATGTCACAGATATGGTTGGATTGCAAGGGTATCTCCGACGATATAAACAGAAAAACTGGTATCGATTATTTTGAAAATAGTCGCCGTGCCACTTTAATTCAGCAAAAATATGCAATAGAAAATCCGTTAGGTTTTGCTCGTTATGGAGAAAATGGCTGGGGATTTACAGCCAGCGACGGCCCGGGCCCGGCCACCCGCACAATTAACGGCATCAAAAGAAAATTTTATGATTATATAGCCAGGGGTGCTCCATTCGGTCCCGATGATGGAACGATTTCACCTTGGGCGGTTGTATCTTCTCTTCCGTTCTTGCCAAAAGTTGTCCTTAGCACAATGCGTCATGCTATTGAAAGGCTTGATTTTGAAAAGCACCATGACTATGGTTTTGATGCCAGCTATAACCCCACCTTTCCGGAGAAGAATACGCCGTCCAATAGCTGGATTTCGGAGTGGCAATTCGGATTAAACCAGGGCCCGGTAATTTTGATGATTGAAAATTATAAATCAGGATTGATATGGAACATCATGAAAAAGTGCCCGCATATTATCAATGGCTTGTACCGGGCAGGTTTTTGCGGCGGCTGGCTGGATGAAGTTTCGGCAAATGATTAAGAGTGGGCTGTGCTGAGAATGTTGCAATTGTAAATACCTCGTGCCGGGTGTCACTTTCATTAGCCTTATATAAGTTTTATTTATAGTGCTGCCTTTATCTTTTGCTTATGTAGTAACGATTTACTCCGCCATAAGATGTGGAATTAAAATGACAATTAATCTATTTTTTGCATTGCATAGTATTAGTTTAACCTGTTGGCAGGAACAGTTTATTGCTTTTCCTGATAGCAGTTAAAGAAGTGCTTAACGAAAAAATGAAGCTTTCAGACTTATCAGAAACGAAACAGCGATTAAAGGCGGATTTCTTTACTTTGTATAAAACAACAGTATAGTTGAACAAAGTCCTGATCATAGATGATGAAGAGAAATTAAGAAGTTTGTTAGCCCGGCTTATTAAACTTGAAGGCTTTTCAGTTATTGAAGCCTCTACGCTTAAGCAAGCATTTAAAACCATTTCAAGAGAAGAACCTGATGTAATTCTTTGCGATGTAAAATTACCTGACGGCAATGGTATTGATTTTATAAAAGAAATAAAATCAAAATATCCTATACCTGAAATCATCCTGCTTACTGCTTATGGAAATATACCAGATGGCATCCAGGCAATGAAAAACGGGGCCTTTGATTACATCGTTAAAGGGAATGATAATGATAAAATAATCCCGTTATTAAATAAAGCAATTGAAAAGGTTGAGTTAAAGAAAAAAGTTGCCACTTTAGAAAAACAGGTTGGAAAAAAATATAGTTTCAATAGTATTATAGGATCCTCACCAGCAATTACGAATGCGATCGACCTGGCAAAAAAAGTAGCACCAACCGAAGCCACTGTTTTATTATTAGGTGAAACCGGAACGGGAAAGGAAGTGTTTGCACAGGCTATTCACAACGCAAGTACCCGGACTGGGAAACCCTTTATGGCATTAAACTGCAGCTCATTTACCAAAGAACTTTTAGAGAGTGAAATATTCGGCCACAAAGCAGGAGCATTTACCGGTGCGTTAAAGGACAAGAGGGGATTAATAGAAGAGGCTAATTCCGGGACATTATTTTTAGATGAAATTGGTGAAATGCCATTTGAATTACAATCAAAACTTTTGCGTGTTTTGGAAACAAATGAGTTCATTAAAGTTGGTGATACCAATACAACCAAAGTAGATGTAAGATTTATTGCTGCAACAAACAGCAATCTTGAAGAAGATATAAAAGAACTAAAGTTCAGGCAAGATCTTTTTTACCGGCTCAATGTATTTACCATTTCATTGCCACCTCTTCGGGAGCGAAAAAAAGACATTCCTTCATTGGCGCAATTCTTCGTTGAAATTTTTGCAGCAAAAACAAATAATGCAGTTATGGGAATGAGCAAAGAGTTTATTGAGCACCTGCAGCAACACGACTGGAAAGGAAATATTCGTGAGTTAAAGAATATTATTGAGAGAGCAGTAATCTTAGCAGATGGTCCCGAACTCACACTTCAAAATCTCCCGTTGGATTTACAGGTTGGTAATTTTAATTCACAAAAGAATGCTTCATCATTCGATCTTGCCGGCGTTGAAAAGCTACATATCCAAAAAGTATTGCTTTATACAAAGGGCAATAAAACGGAAGCTGCAAAATTGCTCAACATAGGGCTAACGACTTTGTACCGGAAAATAGAAGAGTACGGTTTATCATAAAATAGCCTTCCATTTTGATAGAGCCCTTTCCAAAATGAAAGGGTTTTTTATTTTCTTGTGAAATAGTATTTCCTGTCACTTTCTTTTCAAAACCAGCAGGGCAGCCATTTCCAAACTTTCAGCATCGTTATTATCCATTCCGGTATGGCATTGGTTTCATTGATACCGAAATTATTTTTTCATTAAAAAAAACTATAAATGCGATGGCGGTTATTTTAATTCTTGCAGGTCTTATGTGCTTTGCGATATTTTTTAAATCTATTAATTTCTTCGATAAAATTTAAAACATGATAGCACTGTTTATTATCTCCGTACTGGTATTTGGTTATCTCTGTTATGTACTCATTAAACCCGAAAACTTTTAACCATGAATACAGAAATCTTTGGCGTTATCGCCATGTATATTATTATGTTGCTGCTGGCCATACCACTCGGACGCTACATTGGAAAAGTGTATAACGGTGATAAAACCTGGCTGGATTTTATCTTCAATCCCCTTGACAAATTAATCTTTAAAGCCGGTGGTATAAGACCGGAAAAGCAAATGACCTGGCAACAAAGCCTTGCCGCCATGCTTGTTATTAACTTAATATGGTTCCTGCTATCCATGTTTGTTTTAATGAATATGGGTTGGCTTCCTTTAAATCCCGATAACAATCCATCCATGACTGCGGATTTAGCGTTTAATACCACCGTTAGTTTTGTTTCAAACACAAACCTGCAGCACTATTCCGGTGAAAGTGGAGTTTCATACCTGGGGCAACTATTGCTGATGTTTTTTCAATTTGTTAGTGCAGGTACCGGCATGGCAGCATGTGCAGTTGTGTTTAAAGCGATGAAAGAAAAAAGTACACAAAACCCGGGTAACTTCTACAATTATTTTATAAAATCCTGTACCAGGATATTATTGCCGCTTTCAGTGGTAGTTGCAATTATTTTGATGTTCAATGGCACACCCATGACTTTTAAAGGTAAAGGCCAGTTTATAAGCATGCAGGGAGATACGGTTAATGTATCAAGAGGGCCGGCAGCCGCAATGATAGCAATCAAACAATTAGGCACTAACGGTGGCGGCTACTTTGGCGTAAACAGTGCGCACCCTTTTGAGAATCCCAGCTACTTTACCAACATGGTAGAGTGTGTATGCATTATCTTAATTCCAATCGCGTTGATATTTGCGTTGGGCTACATGCTTAAAAGGAAAAGATTTGCCTGGGTGGTTTTTGGTGTAATGACGTTAGGTTTTCTGTTGCTCGTAATTCCATCTATCTATAATGAAATGCATGGCAATACGGCAATAGCCAAAATGGGCATATTGCAAAACCATGGAAGCATGGAAGGTAAAGAAGTGCGCTTCGGTTCTGCCGCGTCTGCCTATTGGGGTATCAGTACAACAACAACATCTAACGGTAGCGTAAACGCAATGCATGATAGCTTCACACCATTAACAGGAATGCTCGCATTGCTTGGCATGATGATAAATTCATTTTACGGAGGAGTTGGCGTGGGATTTTTAAACTTCTACATTTTCATCATCATCGCAGTTTTTATCAGTGGCTTAATGGTAGGCAGAACACCGGAATTTATGGGCAAAAAAATTGAGGCGAGGGAAATGAAGATCGCTTCCATTATTGCATTACTTCACCCGTTTCTAATACTTGTTGGAACCGCTATTGCATCGCACCTGTATGCTCACGATCCAGTTACTTATGCCGGTTGGCTCAATAATCCCGGTAATCATGGCTTCAGCGAAATGTTATATGAGTTTACTTCTGCATCAGCCAATAACGGCAGTGGTTTTGAAGGCCTCGGAGATAATACACCTTTCTGGAATATAGGCTGCGGAACCGTGATGTTGCTGGCAAGATTTTTACCCATTATCGGGCCCGTTGCCATTGCAGGTATTCTTGCAAAAAAGAAATATGTGCCGGAAAGCGCAGGAACACTGAAAACAGATACGTCAACATTTGGTATTATGGTATTCGCGGTAATATTTATCGTTGCTGCATTAAGTTTCTTTCCTGCCCTCGCCCTCGGGCCTATCGCAGAGTTTTTTGGAATGAGATGAATTTTTATGAAGTCGTTTGATGCGGGACATTACACATCACTAATAGACAAACAAATGAACAATATGAACCACACATACACAAAGCCGCAAAGTAACACAGATGAAATGTTTGTGAGCTTAGAACACATTGTGTGGCGTTGGTTCAATAAACTTTAAATTATGTCAGTACATAGAAGAGAACAAAAATTATTCGAACATTCATTGGTGAATGAAGCGCTTAAACAATCATTCATTAAACTTAATCCGCGAATTATGTTTCGCAATCCTGTAATGTTTACGGTGGAGATTTGCACAGCAGTAATGCTGGCCGTCTGTATATGGATCTTCAAGGGTGAAAAAGCACAAGGCGGCCTGGCATATAATATAATTGTATTCGCCGTATTATTTGTAACATTATTGTTTGCGAACTTTGCCGAAGCGATTGCAGAAGCAAGAGGCAAAGCACAGGCAGACAGCCTCAGGAAAACAAGGGAAGATACTCCTGCAAAAAAGATATTCCCCGTTGGTGAAATACATACCAATGAAATTAAAATTGTTCCTTCTTCCCAGTTAAGTAAAGGCGATATTTTTGTTTGTGAAACCGGTGATATTATACCAATCGATGGAGAAATAATCCAGGGAATTGCCACGATAGATGAAAGCGCAATCACCGGCGAATCAGCCCCGGTAATACGTGAAGCCGGAGGCGATAAGTCTTCTGTAACAGGCGGTACAAAGGTTCTCAGCGATCATATAAAAGTTCGTGTTACCACTGAACCGGGCGAAAGTTTTTTAGATAAAATGATAGCATTGGTAGAGGGTGCATCAAGGCAAAAAACACCGAACGAAATTGCATTGACCATTTTACTGGCGGGCTTTACACTCATTTTTATAATTGTGTGTGTAACACTTGAACCTTTCGGTAAATATGCTAACACACCAATCACTATTGCAGCTTTCATTTCATTATTTGTTTGTTTAATACCCACAACAATTGGTGGCTTATTAAGCGCCATCGGTATTGCCGGTATGGACAGGGCGTTGCGGGCAAACGTAATTACAAAAAGTGGCAAAGCTGTTGAAACTGCCGGTGACCTTGATACCTTGTTATTAGATAAAACAGGAACCATAACAATTGGCAACCGCAAGGCAACCAATTTTTATCCGGCTAACGGTGTACCATTAGACGCTTTTATTGAAGCATGTGCTTTGTCTTCTTTAGCAGATGAAACACCAGAAGGAAAATCTATAATTGAACTATCCAATCTTGATAAAAATTCTTTCAACACTCACGGTGCAAAATTTATCGAGTTTACTGCAGAAACAAGAAGTAGTGGTATTGACTTGCCAAATGGTTTAAAAATCCGTAAGGGAGCTTTTGATTCTATAAGAAATATAATAACAAAGGCTGGTAACGAATTTCCGGTTGAGACCGCTGACAGGGTAAAAGTAATTTCTTCGAATGGCGGAACACCGTTAGTAGTAAGTGAAAATGGAAATGTGTTGGGCGTAATAGAATTACAGGACATCATTAAACCCGGCATCAATGAACGTTTTGAAAGATTAAGAAAGATGGGAATTAAAACCGTTATGGTAACGGGCGACAATCCGCTAACGGCAAAGTTTATTGCAGAAAAAGCCGGCGTAGACGATTTTATTGCCGAAGCAAAACCGGAAGATAAAATGATTTATATAAAGAAAGAACAGCAGCAGGGTAAATTAGTTGCCATGATGGGTGATGGCACCAATGATGCGCCGGCATTGGCACAGGCAGATGTTGGTGTTGCCATGAACAGCGGCACGGCTGCAGCAAAAGAAGCAGGTAATATGGTTGATCTTGACAATGACCCCACAAAATTGATTGAAGTAGTGGAGATTGGCAAACAGTTATTAATGACGAGGGGAACGCTTACCACTTTCTCTATCGCAAATGATGTTGCGAAGTATTTTGCGATTGTTCCTGCATTGTTTATTATATCTATTCCTGCATTGCAGGGTTTAAATATTATGCATTTGCATAGTCCTGAAAGCGCTATTTTATCAGCGATAATTTTTAATGCTATCATCATTCCATTATTGATTCCGCTGGCATTAAAAGGAGTTGCTTATAAGCCAATTGGCGCCAGTGCTTTGCTGAGAAGAAATTTATTGATCTATGGATTGGGTGGCGTAATAGTTCCTTTTATTGGTATAAAATTATTAGACCTGATTGTTAGCATTTGGTTTTAAGAAAACTTATAACTACATAAAAAATTTAAAACATGAAACAGCATTTTTTTCCGGCCCTAAGACTCACCTTTGTTTGCATAATCGTGTTTATGGGATTATATACTTTACTTATTTGGGTTATTGCACAGGCAGCGCCTAACGGCGGTAAGGGCGAAACAGTATCAATAAACAACAAAATAGTCGGTTACAAATTAGAAGGTCAAAGCTTTACTGATGATAAATATTTTGACAGCCGGCCTTCTGCATGTGGCTATAATGCAGCAGGCAGCGGAGCCAGCAATAAAGGCCCATCCAACCCTGGTTATTTAAAGGATGTTCAAAGCCGGGTTGATACTTTTATGGTACATAATCCCTCCGTGAAGAAAGAAGATATTCCGTCGGAATTAGTGACAGCGTCTGCCAGCGGTTTGGATCCTGATCTTTCGCCGGAAGGCGCATTTGTTCAAATACCAAGAATTGCAAAAGTTAGAAATTTGCCTGAAGAAAAGATAAAGGACCTGGTGAATCAACAAATTCAAAAACCATTGCTTGGTATATTCGGGCCGGAGAAAGTAAATGTATTACAGCTAAATATTAAATTAGATGAATTGAAATAAGTATGCCTGGTTTTGAAAACGATATTGAACAATTTTTAAATTTAAATCCGAAAACCACAAGGGGAAAGTTTAAGATTTACATTGGCATGAGCGCTGGTGTAGGCAAAACGTATCGCATGTTGCAGGAAGCGCACAGCCTCTTGCAAAACGGTGTGAATATAAAAGTGGGTTTTGTGGAAACTCACGGAAGGAAGGAAACACAGGCCTTAATTGATGGACTTCCTGTTATACCACGAAGAGATGTTTTTTATAAAGGAAAACGATTGGAGGAATTGGATGTGCAGGCTGTGTTATTGCTTCACCCTGAAGTTGTAATTATAGATGAACTGGCACACTCCAATATTCCGGGGAGCAAAAATGAAAAAAGATGGCAGGACGTTCTTGATATATTGGATGCCGGCATAGACGTAATTTCTGCAGTAAACATTCAACATATAGAAAGCATTAATGAAGATGTGAAAAAAATTACGGGAATAGAAGTAAAAGAAAGAGTTCCCGATAAGATGCTTCAACTTGCTGATGAAGTAGTAAACATAGACCTTACGGCAGACGAATTAATAACAAGATTAAAGACGGGTAAAATTTATGATCATACCAAGGTGCAACAGGCGTTGCAAAATTTTTTTCAGCCCGACCAGATACTGCAACTTCGTGAACTTGCATTAAAAGAAGTAGCTGGCCAGGTGGAAAGAAAAGTTGATTACCAGGTAACCGGTAAAAAAAGTCCGTTCAGGCACGAACGTTTTTTAGCCTGCGTCTCGTCAAATCATGAAATAGCACAACGCATTATTCGTAAAACTGCACGACTGGCATCTTATTACAATAGCCAGTGGTATGTATTATACGTACAAACTCCAAAAGAATCGGCAGATAAAATCCCTTTGGCTGCGCAACGGCATTTAATCAATAACTTTAAAAATGCAACAGAATTGGGCGCAGAAGTTATTCAAAAAAAAGAAGATAACATCGCGTCTGCAATAATGGAAATGGTTAAAGAAAAACAGGTTACAACAATTTGTATTGGTAAGCCTCATTTAAATCTTTTTCAAATTATTTTAAGAACAAGTGTATTTAACCAGCTCTTAAAAACACTTTCAAAAAACAATATCGATATAGTAATATTTTCCTAATGGCGTTGAATGTTAAAAATAAAATAAGGCTGGGAACTTTATTTCTGTTTTTGCTGCTGATTTTGACAGGAGGTGCGAGTATCTATTTTATGTCGAAATTGAAAGCCGAATCAATGAACATATTAAGAGATAACTATAAAAGCATTTCTTATGGTCACACGATGCAGCAGCAATTGAATTCCATGGAGACATCTTATCATCAGTCAATGCAGCGCTTTGACAGTGCATTGAACCTGCAGGAAAACAACATTACCGAAAAAGGCGAAATGGAAATAACCGATTCCATAAGAATACACTTTAATAATCTGAAAGCGGGAGACACAACGCAAGAAATGATAAAGACGCTGCAAAACGAAATCCAAAGGATACTCACTTTGAATATGAACGCTATAAGTTTAAAAAATGAAAAAGCCCAGGCAACCGCAAATAAGGCGCTTACTATTATCCTGTTTTTGAGCGGCCTGGTGTTTATTATATCATTTACGTTCCTGCTCAATTTCCCCTCAGTAGTTACTACTCCTATTAAACAACTAACGGCAGCAATAAACGAAATAGGCGACAAAAATTATCAGCATCGTATTCATATTCAAAATAAAGATGAATTTGGAAAGTTAGCTGACTCGTTCAATGACATGGCAGAGAAGCTGCAGTATTTTGAAAGCAGTAACCTCAATAAATTGATGTTTGAAAAAAACCGGGCCGAGGCCGTCATTAATAGCCTGAAGGACGCAAGCATAGGAATTGATAAAAACGATATTATTCTTTTTGCCAATCAACAAGCACTTCAGTTATTGGGACTAAAGACGGAAGATGTAATTGGAAAGTCTGTTAAAGAAATAAGCGTTAGAAATGATTTGTTCCGTTTCCTTATTGAAAATGAAAATCCGGTACCCTTTAAAGTAGTCGTGGATAACCGGGAAAATTTTTTTACAAAGGAAGTATTGGAAGTTGCTGAAGGCGAAACTAAAAACAAGGTGATCGTTTTAAAAAACATTACTTCATACAAAGAGCTGGATGTTGCCAAAACCAATTTTATAGCTACTGTCTCACATGAATTAAAAACGCCACTCGCTTCTTCCGACTTCAGCCTTAAATTATTATTGGATGAAAGGACAGGTCCCTTGTCTCCTTCGCAAAAGGAGTTAATCGAAAATTTAAAACTCGGGAATAATCGTATGTTGAAGATATTAAGCGAGCTTTTAAATATGTCGCAGGTGGAATCCGGGCGAATTCAATTAAACATTCAAAAGATAGATCCCGGAGAAATCATAGAGAACGCGGTTCAGTCAGTGGCCGTACGTGCGAAAGAAAAAGGGATTAAGATTGTTACAGAAATCGCCGGAAATATTCCTTTTATTCAAGCTGACGCAGATAAGACTACCTGGGTTCTGAATAATTTTTTATCCAATGCGATCAAATATTCTCCTCAGAATAGTTCCATTGAAATTTCAGCAAAAGCTAACGACAACACTGTCATCATTTCGGTTATTGATCATGGACAGGGAATTGACGAGCAATATCAGCCGCGTCTTTTTGAAAGATATTTCCAGGTGCCAGGTTCTAAAGAAAAAGGCACGGGCCTCGGGCTCGCCATATCCAAAGAATTTATTGACGCACAGCACGGAACTATTTGGGTAGAAAGCGCAATCGGAAATGGATCGGTATTCAGCTTTGCATTGCCAGTTCAATAGGTTCAGCCTTATCAACCACGCTGAAAAGCCCTACGCAATTTCGTAAAATGTTTCAGAGTTTGTTGATGGTAAAATGATAAAAGTGAATGTAAATGTAAGATTTATTGAAGATGATTCCGGTCTTTCCCCGGCTGTGCTTAATAACTTTCAAACAACGGGAATCCATATTTCGTTGTTCTTCGAAAGATAAAATAATTAAAGTGCCGTTAACAAGTTAAGTATTGCTACGGTAGCCAGGCGACTCCAAAATAAAGATTTTCCGATTTTTATAAATGTATTTCCTATCTTAAATATTCGATTGCGTTATCATCTCTATAAAAAGGCCAATGAAGGCAATTCCATATCGCTACCGCGTACTCATTTTTTTATGCGCCTTAAGTACGCTCACCTATCTTGACCGTATCTGTATATCTGTGGTGGGCGTAAGAATAAAGAAAGAATTTGCATTAAGTAATGAGCAGTTTGGCTGGGTGCTTGCGGCTTTTGCATTGGCTTATGCTTTGTTTGAAATTCCATCTGGTTTTTTGGGCGATCTTATGGGGCCAAGAAAAGTATTTATAAGAATTGTTTTATGGTGGTCATTGTTTACTGCTGTTACAGGTTTGGCAACAGGGCTTGTCTCACTCATCGTTATACGCTTTTTGTTTGGTGTAGGCGAATCGGGTACTTACCCCAATAGCCTCATAACTGTGTCACGCTGGTTTCCTGCCAATGAAACGGCACGTTCACTAACGTGGGTGGGTATTGGCTCGCAGATTGGATCTGCCATTGCACCCCTTATTATCATTCCAATCGCAGTCTCGTATGGCTGGCGTATGCCTTTCTATGTAAATGCGGTAATAGGTGTATTCTGGGTATTGGTTTGTTTTGTATGGTTCAAAGATTTTCCGGCACAAATGCACAACATAACGGATAAGGAAAAACGATATATAGAATCCAGCTGCAGGCATCGTTCGGGGGAACGCCTGGTTCCGTTAAAAACAATATTTAAGAATAGGACTGTTTGGGCGGTAATGTTGATGTATTTCTGTTTCCAGTGGTCCAATTATTTTTTTGTAGCATGGATGCCGGTGTACCTGCAGGAGGGCAGGCACTATACCGAACAGCAAACTGCCCCTGTAATATTCTCCCTGTTCGTTGCAGGAATTATTGGCCTGCTCGCCGGGGGCTTTTTTGGGGACTGGATCACTGCCAAAAAAGGATTGAAGTTTGGGCGACATTTTGTGGGTCTAACTGGCATGGGTATGTGCGGTTTGATGATATTAGTTGCGGCATTGTTCAAAAATAATGAACTGAGTTCAGCGTGTCTTATTGCGGCTAATTTTTCTTATTCATTTGCGGTTATGAATTCTTACGCCGTTTGTGCGGATATTGGGCGCAACAATACGGGAACGGTTACGGGCGCCATGAATTTTTCCGGGCAGATGGGCGCTTTCTTCCTGGCGATTATGTTTGGTAAATTCGCTGATATCACTCATAGTTTCAATTACCCGCTTTTTATAGTGGCATTTGTAACCCTTGCCGGTTGCCTTCTTTGGCTGATAATCGATCCCACAAGGCAGCTGGATATGAATATTGCTGATAATTAGTTGAAAGAGATGCCGGGCCAAATAATCTTTGGATTTTTGCAGCGCTGCTCGAGTCCGAATTTCGTTAGCTTACCGGTGGATTGCCCGTAAGTTTACGGGGCCGGCACCAAATTTTCTGCAACATGATTCAGGTAACGGGTGACTCTACACGAAAACTTCAGGCAATGACGAATTGTTGTAGCCTGTCATATCAGCAAGCATAATGGCTGCGAGTTGTCTTATTGAGGATGAAATTATTTCGGCGTGAATACCTGGCTCTTGCATTGCTCTACATTTTTAAAATCTAAAAATGATCTTTGAAGCAGCATTACCATCAAAATTAAAATAAATGTTTGGAAAACCTTCGCTACCCCATTATAAACAGTCATAAAAGCCTCATGGAGTTTTGGGAAAAACCTTACCTATTAGGTTTTAGAACAAAAAGATTCTGGAAAATCTACTGCGTCTCTTTGCCCGGATCGGAAGTAATTTTATCTGGTTTTTGGTACTATCCGTTTTAGTTGTACGGTTATGTCTTTTTACAATAAAAATCCCCACAAATATCTTGCCTTCTGTTGTCTCTCCTCATCATTATCCGGCGTCCAGTCTTTAAGGCGATCCTCAATTGTTGATTGAAGAAATTTCATGTCATAACTCTTTTTGGCTGCAACCGGTTTAATTAAACTTTCATCAACTCCATTTAACATTACTTTTGTTGCAATCCATGACGTGTATAATCTCGGAATGGTAACTCCAAGTATCATCCCGGGCAAGCCGTTGATTGAGCACGGCCCTCCGGAAATCATAATTTCGTCAGTATAAAAAGCAAAAACATATACGCTGTCAAATATTATTGCCACGGCTTTTCGGCAATTGAAACCTGCAATCACCCTGTTATCGGCAGTTATTCTCCAGTTAAGCTTTGGTATGGTATCTTCAAGGTTAATCATATTGCCAAATATGCTTTTTTGATTATCGTACTTGCCGGTGTTGTAATCGTAATACCAGACATTATCTTCATCACCTCTTTTTAACCAGGTAGGCACCTTCCTGGATTCATCGCTCCAATGATCAAATTTGTAAATGCTTTTATTATCAGCAAAAGTAAAATTGAAATAGCCTGTTTTGAACCGTGGAAGCTGATCTTTAATCATGTCTTCAAATGTTCCGTTTCCCATTGTTTTTTGAATATTAGATTTCACTTCATATTCTATTACAGCTTTACTTACAAATTGTTGCGCATGTACATTGGTAAATGCTAATAAAATGATTACTAGAAAATATGTTTTCATTTTCATGATTACAGTTTTAAATCTATTTTGTTTTTGCGGCTTTATTTTTAAAGTCCCATTCGAAGCCAATCAAAAAATATCTCTTTAAACGATCGTTCGTTACCTGCGTATAGGTGTTGCTGTAAAAGCTTCTGTCAACACCAATGTTATCATTCAGAATGTCATGAACTGAAATGTATGCCGTGAACTCATTGTCTTTGAAAGTCTTTTGCAAGCGGGCTCCCCACTGGTTAGAGTTCAGGTTATTATCAAATTGCGAAGTTTTCTGGCGTGAATATATCTGCAGATCGGTAAGTAGTGACCAAACTTTTTTATAATAAATAGTAGCATTAAGAGATAGCATATTTGTATTGTAATGAATTTTCGTATCGTTTTGTGATGTGGTGTTCGAATTATAGTTGAATTCGTCGCCAATAGAAACGTCATACTTCTTTTCTTTTTGTTTGGAGATCCACACAGACATGCCGGGTGAAATTGTTTTAGAAAAGCTTTTTACACTGTTAATAATGTCGGCATATTTATTATAACCGAATTGTGGACTAAGATTAATCCTGGTGTCAATTTTCTTTATTTTGAAACCAAAGCCTCCATAGAAATTTAATGAAAGATTTCCGTTGGTATTTATGGGTTGTGTGATTGTTTTACCGGAATCAACATCAATAATGCGGTTGTTGGTGATGGAGTTACTGGAAAGTCTCAAATTCAAAGACTGATACATCCAGATATCTTTTAAAAAATTATAACTGTTATGCGAAACATTAAATGAATTGTTGAAAGAAGGCTTTAAATCGGGATTGCCTATATACTGGTTAAAATAATCGTTATTATTTCTTAAAGGTTGTAACTGGTTAATAGTAGGTTGAATGGTGTTACCATTATAATTAATTCTGATGCCATGATTGGGTTTGTAGGTGTACGTGAAATTAGCAGTGGGATAAAAATTTACATAGTCTCTTGTATAATCCTTATTAAAAGTCTGGTCCGTTAAATCGAAATTAGTAAATCCGAAACCTGAGCCAATATTTAATTTAATTTTCTTGTTTGCAAAATTTATCCTTGCCGAAGGTATATTCTGGACTATGTTCTGCTTAAACTGGTTTGATAAGGAGTCAACAATAGTTTCATACTTATTTGAAACCGGCGTGTAATTATAGGTAAGCTGGTCATTGGTGCCATAGTTATAGGCAAGCTGGTAACCTAATTCTAATGAATATTCTTTAGCTAACGGTTCAGTATATACGACTTTTGCTGAAAGGTTAGTGGTAGAGGTGTTATAGTCCTTCATCTGGTCAAGATCCTGGCTGCTGGCAGGGGCGCCATTGAGATAGGCCTGGTTAAATGACTTTAAAAAATTGGTTCCCATGTTATTTAATACATTCCAGTTTCCTGTCAAAGACAATGTTCGCCTGTTTTTGTGGAACTTGTGCCGGAAAAGCAAATTCCCGGAAAAGGCATTTTTGTCGTTATTAGTTTCCAGGTCTCTTGTACTTGTATTTTTCAAAGTACCGTTATTCCCGGTGCTTACTGAATTTAAACTGCTTCCGCTTTCGGTATGATAAAAATTTGTGTTAGCAGTAATCTTCAAAGAATTCATGGAATCGATTTTGATGTCCACAATCCCTCTTATCTTAAAATTGTGCCTGTTCACGTTGTTTACTTCAGTTGAGTTTTGATCCAGGACGGAGTCGCCTACCTGTGTTTCCGTAAAAGTCTGCTTATGATTCGTATACTGCTGACTGTTATATTTAGGCGATAAATTAAAATTGTATTTGTCATTCCACTTGTTGCTGTATTGGAGGCCTGCATTTACATTGGTCATAAAACCATTTTGAGGATCAACATAAGGTTCGTCATCCTGGGTATTCCCGTTCCACTGGAAATTAACGTTGCCATCATCATCCAGGTTTACACTCATATTATCATCGCCGCCGCCATATTTTTGCTCGTCCTGCCAGCTAAGTCCATCTTGCCCGGTATTACCACTTAAGAGGAAGGCGGATAATTTTCTTTTTCCTTTAAAAGAACTAAACAATAAATTTCCATTGTAGCGATTTTCATTATTTTGTTGCGTACCACCTGTTACGTCAACTTTCCCAAAATAACCATGTTTACTATTTTCTTTCAATTTTAGATTGATCGTCTTTTGCGTTTTGCCATCATCTATTCCCGTAAATTCTGCCTGGTCGCTTTTTTTATCAAATACCTGCACTTCCTTCACAGCATCTGCTCTTAAATTTTTAACTGCCATGCCCGGGTCATCACCAAAAAATTCTTCGCCATCTACCAAAACTTTTTGTACGGTTTCGCCCATCGCCGTTATTTTTCCATCTTTATCAACCTGAATGCCCGGTAATTTTTTCAATAATTCTCCAACATTAGCATTAGCGCTTACTTTAAAACTATCGGCGGTATAAACAGTAGTATCGCCTTTAATCCGAAATCCGTTACCCGATTTTACAATTACTTCCTGTAACAATTTAGTTTTTGAAATAAGATGTAATTGGGCAAGTTCCGTTATCACTTTTTACTTCAATGTCATCAAGCAAATCAGCAAAGTAAGGATGCGTTGTCATCAGGATGTACTTTCCCGGCATTACATCTTTTAAAATAAATTTACCACTTGCATCGGTTCGTGTAAATTTATAAAGGATAGAATCTTTTGGTGTCAGCAAGGCAATTACCGCATTTTGCACGGGTTTATTTTCGTTTGGGTCATTTACAGAGCCTGAAACCTTTGCTGATTGGGAAAATGTAGTAAACGATAAAAAAATTCCTGCGACGATTGTAATTAGTTTTTTCATGCAGATTGTTTTGGAGGGCCGAATTATATTTCAAAAATCATTCATTTATTTAGTATTAACTTAAACACTATTCTTAAATTTACGTTAAACAAAAATCAGCGTTGAAGCGGTTTTAGATCAATCTTAATTTATTAGTGGTAAAAATAAAATCACAGGCGGGAAAATATTAATAGTATAAAAATGAGCAGACACAAAAAATACGAAGAAGAACATTTTGTTGACAGCGCAAAACCAGTCTGGAATTATTCTCTCTTTAGCGATCAGGATCTTGAGAATTTTAGAAACGGTACGCACTATAGTCTTTATAATAAATTTGGATCACATCCGCTTACGGTATTAGACAGAAATGGATATTATTTTTCCGTATGGGCGCCCAATGCAACGCGGGTAAGTGTTGTTGGCGATTTTAATGGCTGGAATAAAGACTCTCATCCATTATTTGTTCGCCTGGAAAAATCGGGCATTTGGGAAGGTTTTATACCTGGCATTAATGAATACACTTCCTATAAATACTATATAGAAGGTTATGAGGGTATGCATCTTTACAAAGGAGATCCCTACGCAAATCATTGGGAAGTACGGCCGGGTACTGCGTCAAAAACAGTTACGCTCGATCATCAATGGAATGACGATGAATGGATGCATAAGCGTAAGAAGCATAATGACCTTAACTCACCCTGGAGCATATACGAAGTGCACCTGGCAAGTTGGATGAGGCCATATCCTTTTAGCGAAACTTCCTTAAACTCCTATCGCGAACAGGCAAAGTTATTGGTACCATATGTAAAAAAAATGGGCTTTACGCACGTGGAATTGATGCCCGTAATGGAGTATCCGTTCGATGGTAGTTGGGGATACCAGGGAACAGGTTATTTTGCACCAACATCACGGTTTGGCATACCCGTAGAATTTATGGAAATGGTTGAAGCTTTTCATAAAGAAGACATTGGAGTAATACTTGATTGGGTTCCTTCTCATTTTCCTTATGATGCGTTTGGCCTCTTTATGTTTGATGGCACCCATACCTATGAATATGCCGATATGCGAAAAGGATTTCATCCCGACTGGAACTCTTATATTTTTAATTACAGAAGGGCCGAGGTCCGGTCGTTTCTTATCAGCAGTGCAAGATTCTGGTTCGATAAATTTCACATTGATGGTATAAGGGTGGATGCGGTGAGCTCCATGCTGAAGCTAAATTATTCAAGAGAAGAAGGAGACTGGGAACCCAATGAATTTGGCGGCAATGGAAATCTGGAAGCAATTGCTTTTATTAAGAATCTTAACGAGATGATATACCGGGATTTTCCGGATGTGCAAACTATTGCCGAAGAAGCTACAGATTGGCCGGGAGTTTCACGACCAACATTTTCCGACGGCCTTGGGTTTGGAATGAAATGGATGATGGGATGGATGCATGATACATTGTCTTATTTTAAAATGGATCCCTTATTCCGCAAAGATCACCAGGATAAATTCACTTTCAGCATGATGTATTTTTATGATGAAAACTTTATGTTGCCGCTCAGCCATGATGAGGTGGTTCACGGTAAATCCCCAATGATTTATAAAATGCCGGGTGATGAGTGGCAAAAGTTTGCGAACCTGCGGTTACTTTATACTTATATGTTTACACACCCCGGCGGTAAGTTACTTTTTATGGGCAATGAAATTGCACAAACTTCTGAATGGAATTATCATGCAGAAATAGACTGGCATTTGCTGGTTCACGAGCCGCATCAAAAAATGCAGGATTTTGTAATTAGTCTTAACAGGCTTTATACCGGTGAACCGGCCTTCTACGAACACCAGTTTGATGTGCATGGTTTTGAGTGGATTGATCTTAATCATCGAAACGAATCAGTAATTGTGTATATGCGAAAAGGCAAAAAGAGCCATGGAAAATGTTTTGGTGATATTTAATATGACACCCGTTACAAGAGAAAACTGGAAAATAAATGTTCATGGAAAAAAGGAATGGAATGTTATACTAAACAGCGATGATAAAAAATTCTGGGGTGGGGGGCATTTCGATGATCAGAAAATTACAACCACACTGGTGGATAAAAAAGATAAGTTATATGAAATAAACCTGCAACTGCCTGCGTTAGGAGCATTGGTATTAAAATGATTGGTATATAATTTGCAAATACTCCTATATGAAAAACCTTGTCTCCACCGTATTACTTTGCCTTATTACCTCTTTGCTTTTCGCACAAAATATGGATAGCGCCCGGTTTTATTTTAATAAAGGACAAGAAGAGAAAAATTCCCGGCTTTATGCTGTGGCCGGAAACGACTTTGATAAAGCAATTAGCTTCAACCCAAATTATACCGAAGCCTATATTGAAAACGGGAACGTTGATTTAGAAATGCGTAAGGTTGATCCTGCTTTAGGAAATTTTACCAGGGCATACCAATTGGAGCCCGGTAACAATGAAGTAATTAAACAATTATCTACACTTTATTTTAATAACAGGCAGTTTCAAAAAGCAATTGACCTGGCCCAAAAATGTAATAGTTGCCCGGATGCCGACCGTATAATAGGGATGAGTTATTACAATCTCGAAGATTACGGAAAAGCTGAGACCCTCTTACAAAAGGCCCTGGCCAAAAATGATAAAGATGCAGAAGCAGCTTACACATTAGGGCGGACTTATCTTGAACTTGAAAATGAAAAAAGTGCTATCCCGCAATACGAGAATGCTATTACAATAGAACCTGACAGAAACGCATGGATATATGAACTGGCGCTTATTTATTATAGCCAGGAAGATTATAAGAATGCTTTGAAATATATCAATCTGGCCGGGGATAGAGGCTATAACAAAACAAGTGATTATTATGAAAATTTAGGCTTTGCACAATTGTATACAGGAGATGTTGAAAACGGGATGAAAACACTCAGTGATGTTTTAAACAAAAAGCCCAATAATAAAGAACTTATAAATAACGTGGCTTATGCCATGTATGAAATAAAGCGTTACGATAATGCATTGTTTTATTTTCAGAAGTTACTTGAATTAAATCCCAAAGATGCTTCCTCATTATTTATGGCCGGTATGGTTTTTCAGAAAAAAGGTCAGAAAGAAAAAGGCCAAAAGATCTGTGATAAAGCTATCGAAATGGATCCCTCCCTCGCAAGGAACCGGCAGAAAAAAGATATTCCTATGGGATTATAAAAATCCCGGAAGTTGCCTGTAAAATAAATTGCCGGTCATCTTTATAAGAAGTTATAAATTAACAATTTATAGTCTGCTTCACTCAATGCTGATTCGTAGATAATCGGCGTTATTATAGTGATTTTACTACCTCTTTATTAGGGCGTTTCTCCTGTTGATCGGCGTCTTCATAGTTTCTAATTTTGAATAGCTAATCCCTCACGCTTACTAAATCTTTAACCTATGAAGAAATTTTACATGCTGTTTACATTTATAACGCTTTTAATCTTTCTGCAAAGGGGTGTTGCACAATGTACCTGTGCAGATGGATCAACGCCCGATTCAATATCGTACAGCCAATATTTTGATTCGATAATAACGACTAACACTACAATTACCTTTCCTCAGTTCGACCCTGCTATTGGAATTTTAACGTGCTTCCGGCTAGGTGATACGGTCACTACCGTCGTAAGTTATAACCTGGAAAACGACCTTGCCACCACGGAAGATTACAATTTTGAAACGTTCCGAAGGTCGCAATTTACTGGCCCGGGCGGATTTCTGAGTTTTGTTACCTCAACTCCAAAAGATTGGGGACCTTATACGTTGAACCCGTTTGGCAGTCCGGGCGACAATGTGGACATAGGGCCTGACACCACATTTAACAACACAGTTTTTTCGCAATATGGCTCTTCCAATCCTGCATTCTATGGTACGGGGACAGTCAGTTTCAACTATCTTACTACCAGTACTTTCACAATACTAACGGGTAGCGATAACGCAATTTTTAAACTTAGGGCTTACACCAGGTTAAATGTAACGTTGGTTTATTATTGGTGCCCGAGTATTGTATTGGAAACACATTTGACGAATTTCACGACTTCTGTACAGGATAATAATGTGATAGCCCAATGGAAGGTAAATGATCCGCGGCCAATGGATAAATATGAAATAGAAATGAGTACAGACGGGAAAGAATTCAAAATTTTGGGTGAAGGAGTTTCCACGATTTCGGGTAACCTTACCAGTTATAAATTTGTGTATACCCCGGACAGAAGTTTTGCAGGCAATTTATATTTCAGAATCAAAAGAACCGATTCCGACGGGAAATCTATATATTCCGAAATACGTACTGCTACCATTTCAAATAACAATAAAGCAGCCTATTCTTTGTACCCCAATCCGTCTATAACCGGCCTCAATATCCAGTTTACGAAACCGACAGGTGGCGAGTATGAGGTAGAATTGATTAATAGCAATGGTCAATCAAACTTTCTGAAAAAATATTCTCTCGACCAGGGAGGCTCAATTAATATTGAATGGCCTCACAAGCCGGCAGCTGGTATCTATTATCTTAGGGTAAGAGATTTAAGAGATAAAACAGAGCAGGTGGAGCGGGTGCAGATAATGTAAATGAACCGGGTTTTTAAAAGTTTGCGAACATTGTACTACGTTGAATGCTGTTAGGAATGAGTTTAATTCATCATCAATACATTCACACTACGCTGTAAAATATTAAACGCAATTTCTGCCATTAGATTTTCTTTGTCGAGTGTGGGATTTACTTCGGTAATTTCGAAACAACATATTTTTCGGTTCTGCATAAATTTGCTAACGAGATCTTCCGCTTCTCTTTCCTTTAGCCCGTTGCTTACCGGCGTTCCCGTGCCTTTTGTTATTGATGAATCAAGGCAATCAACGTCAAAACTTACGTAAATGTCAGTGCATTCAGTTAAATATCTTAATGCGGCTCTTACCACATTTTCAGGGCCTTTGCGTCTTACTTCAGCAGTTGAAATAACCTTCATTTCGTATTTTTCTATAAGGTGTTTCTCTTCCTTTTCATAATCTCTTAAAGAAATAAATACAATGTCTTCGGGTAATACTTTTGGAGAAATCTTGCCAAAATGCTTTAATTGTTCCCATTGTTTTTTTGTTTTCTCATCTGGTTCATGCACTTTGCTTTCTTCATTATCTTCAGCAATAGAGGCCGAAAGCGGCATACCGTGCATATTTCCCGAAGGTGTTGTATAAGGTGTGTGCAGGTCGGCATGTGCGTCAATCCATATAATACCGAGACGGCTTTTAGGCTTTGCCATTTTAATACCGGCTATAGTGCCTGCTGAACTGCTATGATCACCACTGATTACAACCGGGAAAAAATTATTATTTATAGTTTCTTTGATGGCTTTTGAAACTCTTTCACAAATAGTCAATACCCCATTAATTCTTTTGGCATAGGGAGATTGGATGGGTTCAAATAATAAATTATTTTCAACTTCGATTTTTTCTGACGGAAAATGTATAAAAAAATTGCTCATAAAATCAAGAGCAGCAATTTTAATAGCATCAACGCCAAGACTTGCGCCACGTGTTCCCGCTCCAATTTCGCTTGGCACTTCAATAAGTTTTATGTTTTTCATAAATTAATTTTATCCCACCACTTTCTCCCATTCAATTTCAAAAACAAATGTCACTAACCTATGGCGTTAATGCTCACGCTAAATAGAAGGCTGGTAAAATGGTTTTAACAAAAGGACGTTATGCGTAATAATTTTTTTAACCCCGCATGTCCAAAAACTCCCGGAAATAATGGCTCAAATAGAAATTGCAATCGTGGGAACATGGCTATGATAAGCAAGTTTTTTTGTATGGCTGGTTTTGAAAAGCTGGCTGATAAAACCATGTTTTTTAGGAACAGTTATTATTGCATCAATTTCCTTGCCTTCAGCATAGCGGTCAATGCCATCTAAGAAATCATAAGCTCTTAAAAAAGAAAATTCAGGATTGTAGCCGTTGAGTTTTTCTTCCATTTCATCCTTTTCAATCCTAAACTCGTCAGTGAGCTCGATGTAATGTTCACTATCTACATTAATAATCCTAAGACTAGGCTTAAAGAAATCCAAAACCTTTTTAAGCGAAACAAAAGGGGTGGTGCGGGCGACATCTTTAAAGTCTGATGCGAATAGCATATTTTTTATTCCTGTAAATTTAGCGTTGGGTGGGATAATCATAACCGGGGTATTAATGTGTCTTATTACGTTGAGTGTATTGGTCCCCATAAAAACCTGTGAAATCCTCGAACTACCCGTAATACCCATAACCACCATGTCGACATGATTGCTCATCACATATTTTTCGATATTTTCGATAAAAGAACCCTCTTCTGATTCAATGGTAATTTTCTGATTTTCAGAAGGCTTAAGTTTGCTTTTTAGTATATTTAATTCAGCATCAGAAATCCTCTTTCGGGAACCTTCCTCTTTTTCAGTTAATGTGGCAAAACTAATGCTGCTGTATACGTGATATAAAATTATTTCAACACCGGGAACATCTTTCGTAAGAGCCACTGCATATTCGGCAGCATTTTCCGATGTTGCGGAAAAATCTACAGGAACTAAAAATGTCTTCATGTAAAAAAGTTTTTGTAAATGTAAATAAAAACCTGCCTACAAAAAATTAAGGTAAGAATAACATTTGGATATTAAAAATGGAATGCTGTGAAAAATGTGTGTATAAGTATAAAACGCAATTTATGCCAACCAGTATTTCTTAATAGGAGAACCAATATATTTGCGAGCCTGCCCAAACCGTGCTTGAGGCGGGTTTAAAAAAGATACAGTGAGATTAAAGAGTCTTGAAATAAAGGGGTTTAAAAGCTTTGCCGACAAAACTACCCTCAACTTTGATGAAGGAATTACCGGTGTTATTGGCCCAAATGGTTGCGGTAAAAGCAATATTGTTGATAGCATTCGCTGGGTTATTGGGGAGCAAAAGATAAGCCAGCTCAGGAGCGAAAACCTGGAAAGCCTGGTGTTCAATGGATCTAAAACCCGAAGTGCCAGCGGACTTGCCGAAGTAAGCCTTACGTTCGACAATACACGCAATTTGCTTCCCACGGAATTCAATACGGTAACCATTACACGCAAATATTATAAGAACGGTGAAAGTGAATACCGTCTTAATGATGTAAGCTGCAGGCTAAAAGATATTCATAACCTGTTTATGGATACCGGGGTAAGCACCGATAGCTATGCCATTATTGAGCTCGGAATGGTTGACGATATTATAAAGGACAAGGAAAACAGCCGTCGGAGGATGCTTGAGCAAGCTGCAGGCATTTCAATCTATAAGACAAGAAAGCGGGAAGCCAAATTAAAACTGGATGCCACTGAACAGGATCTTGCACGCATAGAAGATCTGCTTTTTGAAATTAATAACCAATTAAAAACTTTAGAAAGCCAGGCCAAAAAAGCGGAGAAATACTATGAGATAAAAAAAGACTATCGTGAAATAAGTATTGAGCTTGCCAGGGCAGCACTGGAGGGATTTAATATTACTTATAAAGAATTAAACGAACAGCAAAAAGCAGAAACCGATAAGAAAATTCAGCTCGAAACTGAAATGGCCATGGAGGAAGCCTCATTGGAAAAAGAGAAAGCGGGCTTCATAGAGCGGGAAAAAATGTTGCAGCAACAACAGCATGCTTTCAATGAATTGAATAATACCGTTCGCGAAAAAGAAAATGAAAGGAACCTTAGTTCACAACGCCTGCAGTATTTACGGGAGAGAGAAACGAGTCTCAAAGACTTTTTGGTAAAAGCAGAAATGCAATTAAAAGGGATTGAAGAAAGTATTGTTTTTACAAAGCAACAGGTTAGTGACGAAGAAATAAAGCTCGCAGAGCAGAAGGAACAACTTGATCTCCTCAGGCAAAATGCTGAAGAAAAAAGAAATGTCTTCGATGAAAAAAGAACAACGGTAGATAAACTGCGCCAGTTGCAAATGAATTTGCAGAGAAATTATTTTGATGCAGAAAAAAAAGTTGCCGTTGCAGATACAACGATTCATAACCTTCAACGAACGATAACACAAATTGAAGAGGAGCAAGGTCAGCGAAAAGAAATGCTTGAAAAGCTTGAAGTGGAAAAGGAGCAGAAACAGAATGAATTGGAAGAGAAAAAAACTACGCTGGAACAACTAAAGCAGCACAATGCTTTTACCAAAGAACAAATTCTTGAAACCCAGGCTATCCTTGAAAAATTACGAAATGAACTTGCCGAAGAAAATCGCACACTTGATGCCAGGCAAAATGAACACGATCTGCTGAAAAGCCTCATTGATACAATGGAAGGCTATCCCGAGAGTGTGAAATTTCTTCATAATAATAAGGCATGGAATTACACAGCTCCTATTCTCTCTGATATAATTTACGTGAAAGAAGAATATCGGACAGCGCTCGAAAATGTGTTGGAGCCCTATCTCAATTACTATGTTGTTGAAGATTTAAAAGAAGGCCTGACAGCAGTTCATTTATTGGATGAAAATAAAAAAGGCAAGGCCAACTTTTTCCTTCTCGATAAATTAAATGGTCTTGAAAATAAAGACAATCATGAAGAGCCTGAAGGAGCTATTCCGGCGATGTCAGTTGTGGAAGTAGATGAAAAATATAAACATCTTGCTACCTATCTCCTGGGAAATGTCTTCATTGCCGAAAATGATGATGCCTTACAAAATAGTAACGGGTATGTTGTTCTTGAAAAAAACGGTAAGTATGTAAAAGGAAAATATTCTCTAACCGGTGGAAGCGTGGGATTGTTTGAAGGAAAGAAAATCGGGCGGGCAAAAAACCTCGAAAAACTTGCTGAAAAAATAGTTGTTCAGAAAGAAAAAGTTATGTCTTTAAAATCCGTAATTAATCAGCGTTCTAATGAAGTAATAGCTTTTAATGAGCAGTTAAAAGAAAATACGATACAACAGACACAACAGAATATAAATGAATTGATTAATATTTCTTTTTCTATTCAGAATAAAATAGAAAATATTGTCTATCAGCAAACGATCGCCTCGGGGCGGGTTGAAGAATTGAATAACCAGTTACAACAAAACCATTCGGCTATAAATGAAACAAGATCATTGCTCGAATCATTAACAGGTGAAGTGGAGCAATTAGATGCCAAAATGAAAATTGCCGGCGATGAATTTATGAATGCGGAAAACGAATTCAACGCAATAAATGGATTGTATAATGAGAATAATCTCTTGCTGGCAAGGCAACAAAACAAATTAAATTCTCTTCAGCAAGAACTACTGTTCAAGACCAACCAGTTTAATGATCTTTCTGCGCAGCGTGAAACAAGTAATCTGCAGCTAAAAGAGGCAAACGAAAATATAGCATCCACCGTTGAGCAGCTAAAGCAATTAGAAGAAGCGGTCATCTCTTTATTAAAAAATAAAGACGCCGAAGAAAAAAAATTAAACGAGGCAGACCAGGCCTATTATAATTTGAGAAATGAACTCAACGAAAAAGAAAGTGGGTTGCGTCACTTGCAAAAGGCGAAAGAACAAACTGATTATTTGCTTAACGAAATAAAAGATAAACTCAATGAGCTGAAACTACACCTTACAGGAATGAAGGAACGATTAAGTGTAGAATTTAAAGTTGATCTTGATGCAATATTGGATGAAGAAAGAAATTCAGATACTCCTCTTGAAGAGTTGCAGGAAAAGAGTGACCGTATGAAGAAGAGATTGGAGAATATGGGTGAAATTAATCCAACCGCAATAGAAGCGTTTACTGAGATGAAAAAGCGTTATGAATTTATCCTTGAACAAAAGAATGATTTGGTAAATGCTAAAGATTCTCTGATGCAAACCATACAGGAAGTTGAAATAACAGCCAATCGCCTGTTCCTCGAAACTTTCAATAAAGTAAGAGAGAATTTTCAAAAAGTTTTCCAGGCTTTATTTACTGAAGATGATACGGCTGATCTGGTGTTGGAAAACCCGGAAAACCTTGCTGAGACTAGCATTGATATTATTGCAAAACCAAAAGGCAAAAGACCAACCAGCATAACACAATTAAGTGGTGGCGAAAAAACATTAACTGCAACAGCGCTTTTGTTTGCCATTTATCTTATAAAACCAGCACCATTTTGCATTCTTGATGAAGTAGATGCACCGTTAGATGATGCTAACGTTGGCAAGTTCACGCAAATGATACGGAAATTCAGTAAAGAATCGCAATTCATAATTATTACGCATAATAAAATGACAATGGCAACTGTCGATGTTATTTATGGAGTAACCATGCAGGAAGCCGGTGTAAGTAAATTAGTTCCCGTTGATTTTAGAGGGTTGGAGCATCAGTTTGCGAATTAGTTGTCTGAACCATGATTTGTATGATTGATAGGATTAATGAGAAACAATATTCATTTTATGAAATGTTGCTAATTCAGAATCTCATTTAAAAAAGAATGGTAAGACTTTTATACTTAGCTATCCTGATATTTTTATTTTCATGTTTCGACAACCAAGAAAAAATCACTAAAAAAAATCCCGAGAGATTTTATCTCAAAGCAAAGATTGGAGAATTATGTACAGACAATAAGTATGCTTACTTTTCTCTGGTAACGCAATTAGTAAATGATACTAAGGATACAATAAATTATGCAACATGGTCTTGTGCATGGGATGATAATTATAACATTAACAATGATAAAATTGCTATTGATAGGTGGGGATGCAATAAGAATGTTCCGGAAGTAGTAACCATATTTCCAGATTCATCCGATGCGACACATATATTAAATTGCAAAGTCAAAAGGGCTGATTCAGATGGTTTAAAATTCAGAGTTGATTTTAATTATATACCAATTAGTAAAAATGATGATTGGGACATTCTTCTTGACAAATTGCACAAGCAATCCAATTTTCAAAATGTAATAGACAGTGATTCTTTGATGATACCTTAGTTTCTGCAACACATCCTCATCATCCCATAAATCCAATAAATCATGGTTCAGACATTTTCCCAATCAATCCCTTACCGCCAGCAAAAAAAACACTCTTCCCATCTTTCGCTTTTCTGCAAACATTAAAGTTTTCTTTTGAAATCCATTTCCACGTGTAACCGTCGTCGTTAGAAATATCAACGCCATTGATTCCGCAGGTTATCCATTGCTTTTTATCCAGATATTCCACGCAACTTCTATAGCCATGTGGCGGCGTGATTGGATAAGTCCAGGTTTTTCCAACACCATTACTGATAACACAATTTTTATAAGTTGAATCAGGTGTATTGAAATCACCACCCACAACAATAAATATTTTTTTATTTTTTATTGCGACAGAATTAGCGCCGGTAGTTTCTTTTCCCTGTAAAATAGGGAGTTCAATAATTTTATCTTTTATAAATAATCGTGAATGTAAACCTCCCGTTACAAAACAGGCAGCATCATTTCCAAACTTTCTGATGTTCGTTCCGCTTGCTGCAAAGCATGCTTCGCCGCTATCCGCGACAGGATAATTTTCTTCAGGAATATTTTGCCACGTATCGCCTCCGTTAAAAGTTCTGGCTATAAAAAACCTTCCATCAACGGGATCGCCGATAACGATACCACTCTGGATGTTCCAGAATTCCATCGCGTCCAGAAACATACCTTTTGTTTTATTCTCAAAAACGAGCTTCCATGTTTGTCCGCCATCAATGGTCCTTAAAATATAGGCTGGAGCATCTACACCCATAATAACAGCAATGTTTTCATCAAAGGCTTCTATATCCCGAAAGTCGGTTTTCTCAAAACCTTTTACCTGAACCCATTTCCAGGTGTTGCCACTGTCTATAGATCTTCCGATCATTCCATTGCTTCCACTAACCCAAATTATTTTGTCATTTACCACACTTAAACCTCTTAACGAAGTTTTCGTTCCGGTGTTCAAAATTTTTATTTGTTGTGCATGGATATTCGAACAAACGAGACTGAGTAAAAGAAAAATATTTTTCATCCTGATTTTTTGATTAATAATACAAAGAACGTCAAGAAAGCTGCAAAGTTTACAATGTTTTTCTAGGAATTTTTTATCTTATCCATTGTGCTTTTGCGCGACTTATTGAATTCATCATGCTAAATTCATAACTCTAAACTATTTCTCTACATTTGAGGCATGAGTTATAATTATCTTCCGCTTGATAAGAGTATTCTAACATTCCAGCAGGTAAAACATTTTCGGAAATACAAACAATTGGTGTCTATAACGTTCGCTGCACATGAAGCAATTTTAAAATGCAGGCAATACCTCGATGAAAAATTAAATTCGTCCGACGAGCTTTTTTATGGGATCAATACCGGTTTTGGATTTTTGCAAAATGTGCAGGTTGATAAGGAACAACTACGCACTTTGCAAAACAATTTATTG
The DNA here is from genome assembly GCA_963819925.1 of uncultured Chitinophagaceae bacterium. Classification (GTDB taxonomy): domain Bacteria; phylum Bacteroidota; class Bacteroidia; order Chitinophagales; family Chitinophagaceae; genus Ginsengibacter. The sequence goes on from CAWFYG010000008.1 coordinate 37,808, forward strand.
CTGTCACACGCTTGCGGAATGGGAGAGGAGGTACCGGAAGAGATTGTAAAACTAATGATGATGCTTAAGATTAAATCGTTGAGCTATGGCTATTCCGGAATTGGTATTGAAGTGGTAAAGCGGCTGATGGATATGCATAACAATGCCGTGCTACCTGTTATTTATACACAAGGTTCGTTGGGAGCTTCGGGTGACCTGGCGCCATTAAGTCATATGTGTGTTCCATTGATCGGTTTGGGTGAAGTGAGGTATAATGGCGAAAAAATGAAAACTGCTAAAGTATTAGAAAAATTCAATTGGGAACCGATTGATATGCAGAGTAAGGAAGGACTTGCACTGATAAACGGAACACAGTTTATGACTGCCTATGGAATGAGTTCACTTATCAAATCTGAACGTCTGTTGGAATGGGCGAATGTAATTGCCTCTATTTCCTTTGATGCTTTTGATGGGAATAAAGATTCGTTGAATGAAAAATTACATTCAATAAGGGACCACGACGGACAGGTATTTGTTGCTGGTGAAATGAGGTCATTGCTGGAAGAAAGCGGGATTTACGCTCATGAGAAAAAGGAAGTACAGGATCCGTATTCTTTCCGATGTATTCCGCAAGTTCATGGAGCAACAAAAGATACTTTTGATTTTGTTTTAAATATTTTCTTAAAAGAAATTAATTCGGTTACGGATAACCCAAATATTTTCCCTGATGAAGACCTTATATTAAGTGGAGGAAATTTCCACGGGCAGCCGTTGGCGTTGGGTTTGGATTACCTGGCAATTGCAATGAGCGAACTGGCCAATATTTCTGAACGTCGCATTTACCAGCTTTTGAGCGGTCAGCGAAACCTTCCTTTGTTTTTAGTAAAAAATCCCGGGCTTAATTCGGGATTAATGATTCCTCAATATACGGCAGCAGGAATTGTAAGTGAGAATAAACAGTTATGTACCCCTGCTTCCGTGGATTCTATTTCATCATCTAATAACCAGGAAGATCACGTAAGTATGGGAGCGAATGCCGCAACTAAATGTCTTCGTGTAGTCGACAACGTTGAAAAGGTTTTGGCGATAGAATTACTCAGTGCCGTGCAGGCAATGGAATATAGAAAACCTATGAAATCGTCGCCGGTATTAGAAGAAGTGATGGCCGCATTTCGTGAGTGTGTCTCTTTCAACAATGCAGACAGATTTTTACATGATGATATGATGAAGGCGGTGGAGTTTATGAGGAGTTATGAATTATGAGCTGAGAACTATGAATATTCGCATCTTTATCAGCTTCTAGCTTTTTACTTTTGACCTTTAACTTAACGATATGCTTCAAACAAAATACAATCCCATAAAATATAAAACCCCTACCGGTACGCAACTCAATTGCAAAGGCTGGGTGCAGGAAGCGGCGCTACGGATGTTATTAAATAATCTCAATCCTGAAGTGGCTGAAAAGCCAGATGAATTGATAGTTTACGGAGGTCGTGGCAAAGCGGCCAGAAATTTTGAAAGTCTCGATCTTATAATAGAAGCATTAAAAGACCTGGAGAATGATGAATCGCTTTTAATACAAAGTGGTAAACCAGTTGCCATTTTAAAGACGCATTCCAACGCACCACGCATTCTTATTTCTAATTCGCAATTGGTTCCTAAATGGGCGACATGGGAGCATTTTGATGAGCTTGAAAAAAAGGGTTTAATGATGTTTGGACAAATGACAGCAGGTTCCTGGATCTACATCGGAAGCCAGGGAATTGTGCAAGGCACTTATGAAACTTTTGGCGCTGTAGCAAAAAAACATTTTAATGGAACGCTTAAAAATACATTAAGTGTTACAGCCGGGTTGGGTGGAATGGGAGGAGCTCAGCCGCTCTCCGTTACGATGAATGAAGGCGTTTGTCTTGCGGCAGAGGTTGAGAAATGGAGAATTGAGAAACGATTGGAAACTAATTATTTAGATGAGATGATTGAAAATATAGATGAGGCTATAGATAAAGCGCTTCGAGCAAAGGAAAAGGGCACCGCATGGAGTATTGGCGTGCATTGTAATGCAGTTGAATTGTTAGGCAGGCTGATTGAAAGAAACATACCCGTTGATATTCTCACAGATCAAACATCGGCCCATGATCCGTTGGTTGGCTATGTGCCACATACCCTTTCCACAGAGGCAGCTACGGTTCTCCGTGAGTCTAACCCTGAAAAATATATTTCTCTCGCTTATGATAGTATGAAGCTTCATGTTGAATTGATGCTTGAATTACAAAGTCGCGGCGCCGTTACTTTCGATTATGGTAACAACTTACGGGCACGAGCACACGAAGCCGGTTTAAAAAATGCATTTGATTTTCCAGGTTTTGTACCTGCGTATATCCGGCCTTTATTCTGCGAAGGGAAAGGACCTTTTCGATGGGCGGCACTGAGCGGTGACCCAAACGACATTGCCGTTACCGATGAAGTAATGATGAACCTTTTTCCCGAAAATGAAGGAATGATACGTTGGATAAAAATGGCGCAACAAAAAATTGCATTCCAGGGATTGCCGGCACGTATCTGCTGGATAGGGCAGGGAGAAAGAGAGAAGGCAGGTCTTGCGTTTAATGAACTGGTGAGAACAGGGAAGGTAAAAGCCCCGATTGTTATTGGCCGTGATCATTTGGATACCGGTTCTGTTGCAAGCCCTAACCGGGAGACAGAGAGTATGCTTGATGGCAGCGATGCCGTAGCGGATTGGCCGATTCTCAACGCTCTTGTAAATACAGCAGGCGGTGCCAGTTGGGTAAGTCTTCATCATGGTGGCGGTGTTGGCATGGGATATAGTATTCATGCCGGTATGGTTATCGTTGCCGATGGCACTGACGAATCTGCGTCTAAGCTTAGTCGTGTGTTAAGGAATGACCCTGGACTTGGTATCATTCGTCATGCAGATGCGGGATATGATGTCGCCAAAGATTACGCAAGAAAGTATGGATTGGATTTGAATGAACGATTATCTTCTTAATGCTTTATTCTATCTTACCTTACCCAATACCAAATTATACCCGGCCCCTGCATTGACAATGTCCCACCATCACCGGATAGCCATGGCGAGGGATTCCATCCGTTCCCGGCGATAAGAGTTCCCCACCAATAACTCGTACCGCTTTGACTTGTAGTGATAATTCCGTCACTCGTTAGGTTTGTCCACCAGGGCATTCGCTGACCGAAACCTCCGCCTTCAAAATAATTCCAGGCACCAAACTTAGTATTGATCGTAATATCTGTATTAGTATTTACCCGGCTTACAAAACTATAAGGTTGGTTTACTGTCCAGATACCCCCATAGCTTCCTCGGGTATTGGCATCCATCATGTACTGAAAACCGGTATTAATTCTTTTGATATAATCAGCCCATGCTAAAATTGAATAGTCTGCATTATTGCTGGGACTGGTTTCATTTCGTAAAACGGCATTCGCGTTTGTCCAGCCGGAATTTGGGTTTTTATTGCACATAATTAAAGTCCAGCCACCGCCATCTGTAGTCATATCGGCGTAAATCCGGAAAGGATTGCCTCCGTTTATGTGGGGGTTTTTGATCCAATAATAACCATCTGTTGATGCAGGGTACGATTGTTTTATTGCATAAGCGCTGCTTGATGCGGCTAATGCAGAACTACCGTCATATAAAAGAGGAGCGCCGTCCACCCAGTTACTGGTAGTTCCGCTGAGGGCGAAACTATTTAAGGTTCCATTATAGGCATTGACTGTTTTATCGGGAAGAGATGTTACAGTAGTATTAATGCCGCCGGCAACACCCTGGTTAAAATTATAGTAAGCAACGAGTCCGGGCTCATTACCGGCCAATTCTGTGTTCATTGAAGCCTGAATTTCAGCTTGCGTTTTTGCTGTATTCCAAATCCGCAATTCATCAAAAACAGCATTTGCATAGGGATCAGACCAGTTGCTTTTTCCTATATAACATTTGTTTCTTGTTATATTAACGGGTGTCGGGAAAGTGCCAGTACCCGCAGCAACGCCATTGATATAAATTGTCGCAGTAGTACCGCTTAATGTGGCAGCGATGTGCGACCATTGATTTAACGGGAGCGTTTGATTGGCCTGGAACTGGCTTCCTTCCACGTAAAATCCAGGAGCGCCACTGCTACCATAAGTATAAGCTAATAAAACATTGTCACTACCAGCCCCGTTTCCAAAATCAATAATCCTGGCCCAGCTTGCAAAACTCTTGGGATATACCCAACATTCAATTGTAAAATCTCCATTAAAATAAACTGCCGGTGGTAACGATACATAGTCATTTGTGCCATCAAGATCAAGCGCATTAGTAGCGCCGCTATTTATGGATGAAAATAAAGCCCCGTTTTTATTCATACCTGAAATGCCAACCGCGCCGTTCTGATTTACAAAAGTTGAAGCCGTGCTGGTTGTTTTTCCATTTTTTGTAATGCCTTGCGCTGATATACTATTTGCTATAATTATACTTAGCAGAACAAAAAGAAATTTTTTCATGATACGCCGATTAATAAAAATAATCAAATTGAATCCTGTCAGTTGAGGTTAATGAATAGGATCCATTATTTGCAGCATTATAAGTTAAAGTATTACCACTCACACTATAAGCGGTATTGCTTATTCTTATTCCGTTTATGTACATCTTTACTTTACTGTTTGCTGAAGGCGCTTGAGTTAAAGTAAAACTGGTTTGAGAATTTATAGCTGTAAATTCATCAGCAACATCACGTACAAGCACACTCGACCATGAAACTGTACCGCTACCGTTAGTAGTGAGTGCCTGTCCGTTAGTGCCATCAGTATTAGGATAGGTTACTGTGCCCGTTGTTAGCTTACCGCTCGTGCTTACAGACGTGACGCTCGTATTACCCAACTGAATCTTATTACTTGCGTCAACGGAGGCTGTATACCCAATGGCAGTTGCATTCGTGAATGAGCCTGATGACACATCTGCCTCTGACCCGATAAGTGTATTTCGGGTACCCGTAGTAATTGTAGAACCCGTATGATATCCCAATCCTGTATTATCGTCGCCGGTACTATTGAGAAAGGTTTGTGCTCCAATCGCGGTGTTTTTAGATCCGGTTGTAACCGACATCATGGTCTCAGCACCGATAGAAGTATTTTGTTGTCCACTGGTTAAGCTGACCATGTTATTATATCCTACTCCGGAATTGTTGTCAAATGAAGTGCCACTATAATTTAGCAAAGCACTATAACCAACAGCCGTATTCCGGGTGCCGGTACCTGAGCCAAGAGCCGAATTGCCTATTGCCGTATTTTGATCATTTTGACCGGCACCTTTTCCTATAGTTAATCCATTTACGTTTAAGTCCGAACTAAATGTTTTGCTTCCGTTAAATACCTGGTTATTTATTGTCACCAATCCCCTGGCAGTAGCGCTTGCGTCAGGAATATTAAGTGTATAGGCCGATCCCGCAGATGTTATATTAAAATCAGTGCCAGCTGTACCCTCCGTAAATGTTGGCGCTGATGCAATGACCTTTGAGTCCACATAAGACTTCACCGCATTTTGAGTAGGGTACAGAACGTCGCTTGTGCCTAAAGCTACATCAGTTGATTTATTAGCAACATCTTCTTTTAAATCTAATGCATTTTGTGTAGAGGTGCTGACAGGTTTATTCAAGTCGCTGGTGTTATCAACATTTGATAATCCAACCATGGATTTATCTATACCTGAAACCGTTCCGGAAAAATTTGCATTAACTGCGTTTAGATCCCCCGTTAGTGTACCCCCCGATAAAGGAAGGTACGTTGAGGATACGTCGATGCTGGTTAGATAGGTGTTATTATCTAAACTGCCATCTGCTTTTAAGAAATCCGCAGATGTCCCGCCGGGTGTGGTGTATCCGGCGGCGGTGATAGAACCTGCCGTATTAACGTTGGTAATTCCTCCATCGCCTAATTGAATGGTATTATCGTTGTTAACTATGGCATTACTTCCTATGGCTGTCGCATTGGTTAAAGCAGGATCTCCTACGTCTGCCCCGGTGCCTATCGCAGTATTATTATTTCCGGTTTCATTTGTAAAAAGTGCATTACTACCAACAGCGGTATTATTGCTTGCCGAACCTGTATTCAGAACAAGTGCAAGATAGCCCAGGGCTGTATTTCCCGAACCGTCAGCGTTATTCGAAAGTGCGGCCATCCCTACAGCTGAGTTTTGCGAACCCCCTGTATTATTATAAAGGGTAAAAGATCCGTTCCCCACATTATAACTTCCTGTTGAATTCGAGTAAAGCGCTCCATTACCGACGGCACTGTTGTCTGATCCCGAACTATTTGAAAATAGCGACTGGAGACCAATAGCAATGTTGGATACCTGTGAGCCGGCACCACTTCCAAATGTCATGGTGTTAATTGTTATATCCGAACTGAATGTTTTGCTACCGGCAAACGTTTGAGCACCCGTAGTTACAACTCCGCCGTTAGTATTATCCGCTGGCGCTAAATTTAATGTGCCTGAAGTAATTGTTCCTCCGTTAGGATTGGATGTATTGCTGATCGCCCCAATGGCACTTATTGAATTAGAAAATAAAGAGCCTACATAAGTTTTCGTTGCTTTTACACTCGGATATTTAGTGTCAGAGTTGGAAGCAAATGTGCCGTCAGTACTTTTGTTGGCAACATCTTCTTTAGTAGCTTCAGCATTAGTTGCTCTTGTTACTTCAGCATTTAGATTAGTGGTGATTGTATTCTCAGCACTAGTGGCTCTGTTTATTTCTGCAGTCAATCCGGCGGAATTACCGGTTGACGAAGCGTCCACATAATCTTTTACAGATTTCACGCTCGGATATTTTGTATCTGAACTTCCATCAGCGGTAACGTCAGTGCTTTTATTGGCAACGTCTTCTTTAGTAGCTTCAGCATTAGTTGCTCTTGTTACTTCAGTATTTAAATTAGTATTGATTGTTGCGTCGGAGTTAGTACGATCTGTTGTTTCCGTATTTAGATTGGTGGTGATTGTGTTCTCAGCATTGGTTGCCCTGTTTACTTCTGCCGTCAATGCAGCAGAACCACCGCTTGATAAAGCATCCACATAATCTTTTACGGATTTTACACTTGGGTATTTAGTATCAGAAGTTCCATCGGTTGCAACGTCAGTGCTCTTATTGGCAACATCTTCTTTGGTTGATGATAATGTGTTTTCTGCGTTTGTTGCTCTTGTTACTTCGTTATTTAAATTAGAAGTGATTGTGGCATCAGCGTTAGTACGATCCGTTACTTCAGTATTTAGATTGGTGGTGATTGTATTCTCAGCATTGGTTGCCCTGTTTACTTCAGCAGTCAATGCAGCGGAACTACCGGTTGCAGAAGCGTCCACATAATCTTTTACAGATTTTACACTCGGATATTTTGTATCGGAAGTTCCATCGGTTGCAACATCTGTGCTTTTGTTAGCAACATCTTCTTTTGTGGCTTCTGCGTTTGTTGCTCTTGTTACTTCGTTATTTAAATTAGAAGTGATTGTGGCATCAGCGTTAGTACGATCCGTTACTTCAGTATTTAGATTGGTGGTGATTGTGTTCTCAGCATTGGTTGCCCTGTTTACTTCTGCCGTCAATGCAGTGGAACTACCGGTCGCAGAAGCGTCCACATAATCTTTTACAGATTTTACGCTGGGGTATTTAGTGTCAGAAGTTCCATCGGTTGCAACGTCAGTGCTCTTATTGGCAACATCTTCTTTGGTTGATGATAATGTGTTTTCTGCGTTTGCTGCTCTTGTTACTTCATTGCTTAAATTAGTAGAGATTGTGGCATCAGCGTTAGTACGATCCGTTACTTCAGTATTTAGATTGGTGGTGATTGTGTTCTCAGCATTGGTTGCCCTGTTTACTTCAGCCGTCAATGCTGCTGAATTACCGGTAGAAGAAGCATCCACATAATCTTTTACAGATTTTACACTTGGGTATTTTGTATCAGAAGTTCCATCGGTTGCAACATCAGTGCTTTTATTGGCAACATCTTCTTTGGTTGATGATAATGTGTTTTCTGCGTTTGTTGCTCTTGTTACTTCATTGTTTAAATTAGTAGTGATTGTGGCATCAGCGTTAGTACGATCCGTTACTTCAGTATTTAGATTGGTGGTGATTGTGTTCTCAGCATTGGTTGCCCTGTTTACTTCAGCAGTCAATGCTGCTGAATTACCGGTAGAAGAAGCATCCACATAATCTTTTACAGATTTTACACTTGGGTATTTTGTATCAGAAGTTCCATCGGTTGTAATATCCGTGCTCTTATTGGCAACATCTTCTTTGGTGGCTTCTGCGTTTGTTGCTCTTGTTACTTCGTTATTTAAATTAGAAGTAATTGTGGCGTCACCGTTAGTACGATCCGTTACTTCAGTATTTAGATTGGTGGTGATTGTATTCTCAGCACTAGTTGCCCTGTTTACTTCTGCAGTCAATGCTGCAGAATTACCGGTAGAAGAAGCGTCCACATAATCTTTTACAGATTTTACACTTGGGTATTTTGTATCAGAAGTTCCATCGGTTGTAACATCTGTGCTTTTGTTAGCAACATCTTCTTTTGTGGCTTCTGCGTTTGTTGCTCTTGTTACTTCGTTATTTAAATTAGAAGTGATTGTGGCATCGGCGTTAGTACGATCCGTTACTTCAGTATTTAGATTGGTGGTGATTGTGTTCTCAGCATTGGTTGCCCTGTTTACTTCAGCAGTCAATGCGGCGGAACTACCGGTTGCAGAAGCGTCCACATAATCTTTTACAGATTTTACGCTGGGGTATTTAGTGTCGGAAGTTCCATCGGTTGTAATGTCCGTGCTTTTGTTAGTAACATCTTCTTTGGTTGCAAGATCTGAGACTGCTGTCGAAGACTTATAATAAGGATTCAGCATATTTGCTGTATCCGATAGATTTAGTTTTGTTGCAAGTGAAGCTGCTATGTTAACAGCACCTGCATATGGCGCTAACATCGCAGCAGTATCAGAAATATTTAATTTATTTGAAATAGACGACATTACATCTGGCGCCAATTTTGTAAGGTTAATGCTTCCATCTGCAATTTTGTTAGTGGTTATAGCATTTGCAGCGATAATGGGAGCAGGATACGTTCCGGTTAAATCGCCGGAAGCATTACCGGCCGGAGAAGCACTTAATGCATATGGTACGCTTTGTAACGGCGTGATTCCTGCAAGACTATAATTATTTGCACCATTGGGATCTATTTCTAACTTAAGCGATTTTTGACCGGTTGACCAATTAACACTTTCCATTGTACCTACAACATTAGTTGCACCTGCGCTTCCAATCACGATGTTAAACAGGCCTACATAATTTGTCCTGACCCTCCTGGTTTCCTGGTAAACAGTTTGTCCGCCAGTTGCATCATCAATGATTGAAATGCGGACGGTAATATCCTGAAAAGTGATGGGGTTGCCGGAAGCGTTCCGTGCAATACCCTGGTAGTTTAATTGCTGTGGTACCTGTGCTTTTACGGCGGTAAATAATACCACCAGGAAAGCAAATAGTATAATTCTTTTCATATAAATTTCGGATTATAATTTTTCTATATCAAATATGCCTTGTTTTAGTATATCGCCGTTGGGTGCGCTTAATAGTATACGGAAATAATAAACGCCCGCTGCTTTGTTTGTGAGATCCCATTGTTGGGTGCTGGTACTATTGTTTTGGTTGAATTCTTTTATGCCGAGCAGTTTGCCATCCCTGCTTATTAGTTGAATGGAAATTTTGCCTGTTGTATTTGACCTGAAATCTATATGGACAATATTGGGAGTGGGCACAGGATAAAAACGGATTTCCTGGTTTGTCCATGTCGGAATTAAAGGATTATATATTACATGCGTGATATCAAATGGCTGAAGAACTCCACTGGTAACAGCCCAACTGAGTCCAACTATCGAATTGGAATATGAATTTTGTCCATAATAAGTATTAATAATTGTTGATTCGCCAATACTCCAGTCAACTACAAAATTTGGCGTTATTGCTGCCGAACCGCCCCCTATGTTTAAGGTAGCCGGTACTACCGGTGATGTCAGCGTTTGGGATTCAGTTCTATAGAAAAAAAATAACAATACAATGAGTATAGTTTTTGGCATCAGATATCGTTTTTAAAAAGTATTCAATTACGTACGGTGTCAGGTGTCTCAACTTAGGGAGTGCATCTTCAGATGGTAATGTGAATAATATTTAAGAATTCCAGGTTATTTTATGAAAAACGCACTTATAACAATTAAAGTATTCGCCATTAAGATAATATTTATAAGAGAAGCGTATTTTTACTTAGAAACTTCTTAAAGCTCAGTACCTTACAGGTTTGCCGGTCGGGGCATAAGCATTTTAAATATTCTTATACCTTCATAAAACAAATAACAATTAAATATGAAATTCTTAAAACATTTGACGTTGATTTTCATGGTACAGCTTTTTTGTTGCAGTATTGCTACAGCTCAGCAAAAACAATTCAAAGCCTTATTGGTAACCACCACCAGGGGATGGCATCATGAATCGATTCATTCCGGTGTTTTGGCTTTGCAGGAATTAGGCAAAAAGAATTTTTTTGATGCAGTGTTATGGGAAGACCCCAATGGATTTACAGATAAATTCCTGGAGCAGTTCCAGGTCATTATTTTTTTAAATACAACAGGAGATATTTTCGATTCGGCACAGCAAAAAGTAATGGAGCGCTTTATTGAATCGGGGAAAGGTTTTGTTGGCATCCACAGCGCATCCGATACGGAATATGACTGGGACTGGTACACGAAACTTGTTGGAAGAATGTTTCATATTCACCCGGTAATTCAAACGGCTAAACTGAATGTAATTGATAATTCGTTTCCGGGTTTGCAGGGTTTTGCGGGCAATAAACTGTGGACAGATGAATGGTACCAATTTGGTCCCGAAAAAATTACCGGCCTTAATTATATTTTGGCCGTAGACGAATCCAGTTACAATCCTAAAGCAGATTGGGGTACAAAAAAAGGAGAGGGTATGGGCAAATTTCACCCAATTGCATGGTACCACAATTATGATGGTGGCCGTTCTTTTTATACAGCTCTCGGCCATATGCCTTCAGACTTTAGTGATCCTGCATTTTTAAACCATGTTTATGCGGGAATTTACTGGGCTGCAACAGGCAGGAAATAAAACTTCGTTTAGAGCTCACCGTTTGTAAATTAAAATGCGCTCAAACGAATTGTAAATAAAGTTTTATCAATTGTCACTAAATATTTCTTCCTGGTTTAATCAATCACTTTTCACATTTTGGCGTCAGAATTCTAATACTTAATTGCATATTTTTATTCCTTTAAAAAAATTTTAATGAAAACTTTTATTACCTCTTCCATGTTATTCTTAGCTTCTGTCACTTTCTCACAAAATATTTGGGCACAGGACTCGGCCTCCATTTATAATAAGAATAAAGTATTTGATCCCAACTTCTTGTCGCAGGATGCCACAGAGTTTCGGAGTTCTAACGGTGCCCCGGGACCTAAGTATTGGCAGAACAACGCCAATTATATTATTCATGCAACAATGGACGAAAAAGATACAACACTAAAAGGCGACGTAACGATTAGTTACACCAACAATAGTCCTGACGAATTAAAATATGTATGGCTCCAGCTCGACCAGAATCTTTTTAACACTGATTCGCGTGGTGCTTTGACCACGCTGGTTTCAGGAGACCGCTTCGACGTGAAAGGTTATAAAAAGGGCGGTTATCATATTCAATCTGCATCCGTGCTATACAAGGGAAAGAAATATAAAATTGAACCTGTTATTACTGATACCCGCATGCAATTGCGTTTGCCCTTTACTGTTAAACCCGGTGGTGATAAACTAGATATTATGGTAAATTATTACTTTTCTATTCCGCAATATGGTGCCGACCGCATGGGGCGACTAAATACGAAAAACGGGGTTGTTTATGAACTGGCGCAGTGGTATCCACGCATGTGTGTGTATGATGACGTGCAGGGATGGAACACGTTACCTTATATGGGGCTCGGAGAGTTTTATTGCGAGTATGGTAACTTCGATTATTACGTTACCGTTCCGGCAGATATGATTGTTGCCGGCTCCGGTGATTTACAAAATCCTCAGCAAGTACTAACGGCGACTGAAATAAACAGGTTGAATCAGGCACGTAAAAGCGACAGCACAGTAGCTATTATTAAAGAAGATGAAATAGCAGCTTCGTCTATGCGACCGGCAAAAAAAGGGATGCTTACATGGCATTTTAAAATGCTGAATTCACGTGATGTTTCATGGACCGCTTCCAAAGCATTTATGTGGGATGCTGCCCGTATCAATTTTCCTTCCGGCAGAAAGGGTGTTTCTATGGCGGTGTATCCGGTAGAAAGCAAAGGGTATAATGCCTATGGAAGATCGACGCAATATTTAAAACAAAGTATAGAGTTTTATTCCAAAGATTATTTCGAGTATCCGTGGAACTCTGCCGTAGTGGTGGCTGGCGTAGCAACGGGAATGGAATATCCCGGGATTGTTTTCTGCAGCTATAAAATAGGCAAAGGAAATTTGTGGCACGATGTAACTCATGAAATCGGTCACAACTGGTTTCCTATGATTGTTGGAAGTAATGAAAGACGTTTTATGTGGATGGATGAAGGGATGAATACCTTTATAAATGGTTATGCATCCAATTCATTTAATCATGGGGAATATGGTGATACCACCAACAGGGGCATTTTAAGATTGGCAAGATCAATGACCAGGAAGTCAGGATCCTTTGATGACACCTCCCGAATCAATGAGCCCTGAGCGATTATGGCCAGTATTATTTTAAAACAGCAACGGGTTTAAATATTCTACGCAATACGGTTTTAGGCCCGGAGAGATTTGATTATGCATTTAAAACTTACATCCGCCGATGGGCATTTAAGCATCCGCAACCCGATGATTTTTTCCGATCAATGAATGATGCCGCCGGTGATAACCTGGATTGGTTTTGGAAAGAATGGTTTTGTGAAACATGGAAGCTGGACCAATCGGTGAAGGAAGTTAAATATGTCCATGACAGTGCGGCTAACGGAGCATTGATTACTATTGAAAATTTACAACAAATGGCAATGCCGGTTATTGCAAAGGTTACAGAAGAAAATGGCAACACGAATGAAATAAAATTGCCCGTAGAAGTATGGCAACGTGGTGGCGAATGGACTTTTAAATATAATTCCACAACACCTATCGCTTCCGTAGAGCTGGATCCTGGAAACGAATTGCCAGATGTCGATCGTAAAAATAATAGCTGGACGGCGGGCAAATAATTTTGGATAATAACATAGTAAGTTTGCATCATGTCGGAACATATTGTAAAAATACTGGAGTGCGGTTTTATCACGCATGATGTAAAACGCTTTGTGGTAGAGAAGCCCGCGAAATTCACTTTTATCCCCGGGCAGGCTGCCGATGTATCGATAAATAATCCTGATTGGAAAAACGAGATAAGGCCTTTTACTTTCACTTCATTAAATGAATGGCCATACCTTGAATTTATTATAAAGATTTATGACGACCATTCCGGTGTTACAAATCAGCTTGGTAAAACTAATGCCGGTGCTGAATTGATATTGCATGATGTATTTGGCACTATTCAATACAAAGGTCCGGGGATATTTATCGCCGGCGGCGCCGGCATTACTCCATTTATCGCCATATTCAGGGCATTGTATAAAGCAAACAAATTGCTGCCCGGCAATGCGTTGATCTTTTCAAACAAAACTGCTGCCGACATCATACTTGAAGAGGAACTCACCAGGATGCTGGGCTCCGCATACATTAACGTTTTCACGAGGCAGGGTGTAATAGGCTTTCGCGAAAAAAGAATAGATAGAAATTATCTGATAGAAAACATTCGTGATTTCAGCAGGCACTTCTATGTTTGCGGGCCCGACCTTTTTGTAAAAGAAATTGCAGAGATTTTATTAAGTCTTGGAGCTTCCGCCGATACAGTGGTTGTTGAGAAATGATAAAACATGAATTTTCGGTATTTATCTTCGATGAAAAATTTATCTCAGTAGTTTTGTAAAAAAATAGTCATGGACAACAGCGGCTTGCTTTTTATTCCTGACATTAGCGGCTTTACCAAATTTGTGAATGAAACCGAAATTGAACACAGCCGTTATATCATTGGCGAATTACTTCAGAATATTGTTAATTCCAATGAAATGGGATTAACTCTATCCGAGATAGAAGGCGACGCCGTTTTATTTTACCGCCATGGTAAAGTTCCCTCTCTTGAAGAAATTTACCGGCAGGTAGAAAGTATGTTTTGTAATTTCCAAAAGCAATTGAAGAATTATGAAACCCGTCGTGCCTGCCAATGCAGCGCCTGTATCGCCGCAAAAAATCTCAGCCTTAAAATTATCACACACTATGGAGAATTTTCCTCTTACAATGTAAATAAATACAGTAAACTTATTGGGAAAGATGTAATAGTTGCGCACCAGTTATTAAAGAACGACATTGATCTGCATGAATACTGGCTTGTTACGAATAACCTGTTTAATGAAAATAAAATTGAAGCCAACCTGCCACAATGGGTGAGCTGGGAACAGGGTAATAAGCAAACTGAAGAAGGTGCAGTTAATTATCATTATTCACTGCTTTCACAACTAAAAGAAAACGTACAGCCTGATCCGATATCAAAACTGGACTTGGGAAATAAAAAGTTTAAAGTAGCAGGCCAAAGTAAAATAATCGATGCGCCGTTATTAACCGTTCTCAGTATCATCGGTGATTTTTCTTTGCGAACAAAATGGATGGAAGGTGTCAGTTCAGTTGACCAGGTAAGCCACCCGATTAATCACCTCGGTGTAAAGCATCGTTCTGTGGTTAACAATCACACAATAAATTTTTATTCAAGCTCATTCAGTCAAACAGGTGACACTTTCACTTACAGCGAAACTGATGAAAAGAAAACCATCTCGATATATTTTACGCTAAAGCCCATCACCGATAATAAAACTTCTGTTGTTGTCGATTACTATCACAAAAAGACTCCGCTCTCACAATATTTTTCGTTATTCAAAAGAAAAAAATTAGCGAAACAACTTGCTGCGTCACTGGAAAATATTGAAACACTAATAAAGGAAGGTATAGGATTCCACTCTTCATAACGGTCACAACCCTACGAAATATCGGAAAATTTGTCTTTTGTTTTACAGACAAACAGGAGCGAAGTCAATCCGGTTAGACAACAAAGTAAGCATCCCTATTGATCTTATTGTTTGGTAGCTTTTTTGTGGTACAAAGACCTGTACAAATAATTTTTTTTATGAAAAACTTATTGCGTTTTCTTACTATAATTTTCGAAGTCATTACTTTGGGCGCCTTATTGGCCCACTTGTTTGAATTACAACATAAGATCAGTTTGTCGCCAGAAGAATATAAAATAGTCCAGGGAATTTACCGGGGTTGGGCCTGGCTGGGCATGTTCGAAATAGGAGCAATACTCTTTACGTTAATATGGACTATTTCAGAAAGGAAAAACAAATATATTTTTCCCTATCTCCTTACCGCGTTGATTATTTTTGTTGTAAGCATAACTATTTTTTTCACATTTACCTTTCCTGCAAATAATGCTACTCTCAATTGGACAGTACTTCCGCAAAATTGGGAATTATTAAGAATGAATTGGGAATATTCGCACGCGGCAAGGGCATTACTTAATCTTACCGGATTTGTTTTTTTGATTATTGCTGTATTGAGGAAATCAAATACCAGGTAGGGATACAGAATCTGTTGCGCTTATTTGTAAATCATGTTATACATTCATACTCCAAAAAATTATTCTCCTTAAAATTTTTTCAATGAAAAAAACAATAGCATTCATTTTTTTTATTGCGTCAATTAATCTGCACGCACAGGTCATTACTTCATCCCAAATTGATTCGTTAACGGAGCTTACATTAAAAACTTTTGATGTGCCCGGTATTGCAGTAGCTGTTGTAAAAGATGGAAAAGTTATTCATGCAAAGGGATATGGCGTAAGGTCATTAAATACAAAACAGAAAGTAGACGAGAACACTTTATTCGGTATCGCGTCTAACACCAAAGCATTCACGGTAGCGGCTTTGGGGATATTGATTGATGAGGGCAAATTGAAATGGGATGATAAGGTTACCGATTACATTCACGAATTCCGGATGTACAATCCTTACGTAACTGAAGAATTCACTATCAGGGATCTGCTCACGCATCGAAGCGGTCTTGGCCTCGGCGCCGGCGATCTTATGTTCTGGCCGGACTCGAATAATTTCACCAAAGAAGAGATGATCCACAACCTCCGTTATCTAAAACCTGTTTCATCTTTCAGAACAAAATATGATTATGATAATAATTTATACATGGTGGCTGGCGAAGTGGTAGCAAGAGTTTCCGGAATGAGCTGGGAAGATTTTATTCAAAAGAGAATTTTAGATCCTTTGAATATGAACAGCACTGCTCCTTCTTTCAACCGGTTAAAAGATAAATCGAATGTGATAGATCCTCACGTACCTGTTGATGGCGTTGTAAAAGTTGTACGTCGCGATGTAAATGAAACGCTGGATGCTGCGGGTGGAATTTATTCCAATCTTACTGATATGTGCAAATGGATCATCATGCAAATGAATGATGGAAAATATGATGATGGTAAACAACTATTCAGCAAAAAAGTGCACGAAGAAATGTGGACACCGCAAACTATAATTCCTGTAAGAGGTGAAACGCCCTACAATACCCATTTCTCAAGCTATGGACTGGGTTGGTTCCTTAGTGATGTACATGGATACAAGCAATGTACACATACCGGCGGACTACAGGGAATTGTAACGCAGGTGACTTTAATTCCTGAATTGAAGTTGGGCATAATTGTATTTACTAACCAGCAATCGGGTGCCGCATTTACTGCAATTACCAATACTATTAAAGACAGTTATTTCGGAATCAAGGGCCATGATTGGGTAAAGATGAATCATGAAAGAGTCGTTGCCAACGAAGCCAGGGAAAAGGAAATTCTCATTAAAGTCTCGAAAGATATTGAGGCGCAGCAAAAAAGTGGTGTAAAGACCGACATGAATTTATATACCGGCACTTATACTGATAAATGGTTTGGCGATGTGGTAATATCAGTGAACAATGGAAAAATGTGGTTTCGCTCCAAAAGATCTTTTCTATTAAATGGTGAAATGCTTCCTTACAAGGGAAATACGTTTGTTGTAAAATGGACTGACAGGAGTATGGATGCTGATGCCTATGTGATGTTTGACCTGGATAAAAATGGCGAAGCTTCGGCGATGAAAATGAGCGCTATCTCGCCGCTGACAGATTTTAGTTTCGATTTCCAGGATTTGGATTTTACGAAAACAAAATAAACAGGTTACTCTTTGCTCCTCTCTTTCTTTGTATAAAATTATTATGCCAATTGCCTATCGCCTTGCGATACGTGTAATAACAATCCTGCTGCTGTCGCAAAGCAACGAATCATATTTCCAATCTATTTTAACGGCCATCGGAAATTGAGAATTGCCGGAGATCGTAAACCCCTTTGGAAATTGCAATGCTTTGAAAGTTTTACAGAAAGTGCAATTACCATTTGGGTCCTGAACACCGTCAATATGGATAAAATAACCTCCAGGGCAATTACATGGATCATCTATCCGGCAAACCCGGAGACTATTGTCTATCCCGGTAATTTCAGCAGTGTTCATGTATTGTTTTTCCTTTTTGCACGACGTATTCGATAGGGAAGTAATTACAGAAATTGCAAATAATATGGAAGTTAATTGTTTCATCATATGTCTAGTCACAAAGTTGACGCCAAAAAAGTTAAGAACGTTGCATTAGTTGCAAAGAATTAGCCAGAAAGGGGAGAGCCGCAACATCTTTATACTTTATTCTAATTGTTAATTATTTTAAAATTCCACCATTTTAAAAAAGTATTACTTTTTCATTTGGTAATACTTTTATATATTCGTGTAACTAAAATAAAAAAGTATGGAAACTTCTGTTCTTACCTCCAAAGGACAATTGCTTATACCAAAGCGATTACGAAATAAATACGGCATAAAATCCGGCGTTAAGGTTGCATTTATTGAAACTCCCTCGGGTGTTGTATTAAAACCAATGGATGAAAACTTTTTTAACCAGTTTGTCGGGATGCTTAAAGATGAAGCGCCTTCACTGGAAGAGTACAAGGCGTGGAAGAAAGAGGAAAAGGTTAATGAAGAAAAGGTCATAAATAAAAGAACACGGAAAGCATGAAGAAAATAGTTTTTGACAGCTATGCATTGATAGCCTTATTCCGCCGGGAACCTGGCTTTGAAATGGTGAGAGACTTATTAGTGAAAATGGCCAATGACGAAAGTGAAGGTTTTATTAGTGCGATTAACGTGGGAGAAGTTTATTATATGATTAGTCGTAAAAGCAATACGAAAAGCGCCGATATAGCGATTGCCGCAATAAAACAAATGCCTCTCCACATTATAGAACCGGATTTGAAAATGTGTTTGGAGACTGCTGCCATTAAAGCAAAGTTTAGTCTTTCTTATGCGGATGCATTTGCAGCTGCACTAACTATTTCAAAGAAAGCAGTTTTGATTACAGGAGATAAAGAATTTGAAAGTTTGATTAAAGAACCGGGATTTAAAATGAAATATATAGTCTGACTTTTTTGACAAAATCAAAATAACTTTCTCATGCCCCGAAAATATCTCCTCCCATTAATATCATTGATGTTATCCCTTCAACTTTTTGCTCAGCCAAAAGAAATATTAATCTATCATCCAATCAAAACTGATAAAGTAGGAAACATCATTCCATGGTATAATGAAAATCCGGGTACATCCTACAGCCATGTTATCAATCTCGTTTGGAATTTCTGGGATACGATGCGGCATGATTTGAATGGTTTGCCTTACTATATGAACCACCAGGTATGGAACGCAAAGTTTAATGATCCAAGAGGAATTGGCGGCGACCAGTTGGCAATGGCACTTTCATCATGGCGTTTGTATTATGCATACACAGGAAATGAAAGAGTAAAAGCGAATATGCATTTCCTGGCTGATTACTATATTACGCATGGCCGTTCACCTGCAGATTGCAAATGGCCCAATATTACGTTTCCATATAACAGTTATGTCTACTCGGGAATTTACGATGGCGACATGCGTGCGGGAAGAGATGTAGCGCAGCCAGATAAAGCCGGATCGTTCGGGCTGGAACTTGTGCACCTCTACAAGTTAAGCGAGGATACGCTTTACCTTGATGCTGCAAAAAAAATTGCCAACACTTTATGTTCGCATGTAACAGAAGGCAACATTAATTATTCGCCCCTGCCTTTTAAAGTAAATGTATATACCGGCCATACTGCCTTGCTCCGGAACCACGATTTCACGGGCACATGGATAGATACTGCAGGTTATACGAGCAATTGGGCGCCGACTATGCAATTGTTCCTTGATTTAATAGAGTTGAAAACTGGCGATATATCGGCTTACCAAAAAAGTTTCACTATACTATTGAACTGGATGAAAAATTTTCCGATGAAAGAAAACAAGTGGGGACCTTTCTTTGAAGATGTTGATTGGTGGAGCGATACCCAAATTAATGCAATGACGTTTGCAAGGTTTATCATGGAGCATCGGAATTATTTTCCCGGTTGGAAAAATGATGTATTGAAAATTATTGAATGGGTGCATAAAACATTCGGAAATGACAAATGGAAAAAGTACGGTGTGGTAGTTACGAATGAACAAACGGTTTATCAAACGCCCGGCAACAGTCATTCTTCCAGGCAGGCAGCCGATGAATTGCTATATGTAAGTTTATCTGGCGATAGTAGTTTTTATAACAATGATGTGCGTGAATTAAACTGGGCAACTTATATGGTGGACTTCGATGGCAAGAACCGGTTTCCACAGGATGAGCCCTGGCTTACGGACGGATATGGAGATTATGTGAGGCATTTCCTACGGGCAATGGATGCTATACCATCATTAGCTCCGCCTGGTGAAGATCATATTCTTTCAAGTACTTCAGTTATCCAGCAAGCCGATTATGAAGGCAATTTCAAAAAATTTATTTACCTCAATTTTGAAAATGTTGACAGCAATAAAGTAAAATTATTTTACAGAACTTTTGATACAATGGGAACGGAGAAAATAAAACTCCGCCGAAAACCTTCTGCAGTATTGCTTGATAATAAACCAATGCATGAAAGTAAAACAGGAGAGGGTTACGAATGGAAACCAATGAGTCAATGGCGGTTTACTCATTGTAAGAAGGGAGAATGGGAGAAAAGTTAGTGTGCTTAAATAATAAACTTATTTCAAGAAATAATCGGGTCAATTTTGTTATGGACGAATAAGTGCAATCCAAACTGTTAGTATTCCATGATGAATCATTTTTTTGTTAAGACCCAAAAATAAGTTCAATAAAAAAATTCTTACTTTCATTACTCAGACGATGCATGATGAAAAAAATATTTCTTCCTCTTCTTGTATTCATTCAAATAAAATCCTTCGCCCAGCAATACGACGTCTGCATCTATGGCGCCACCTCAGCCGGAGTGATCGCAGCATACACTGCAGCAAAAATGAATAAGAAAGTTATTCTTATAGAAAGCGGCAAACATCCGGGCGGACTTACTTCAGGTGGCCTTGGCTATACTGACATTGGCAATAAATATGTCATCACCGGTATTGCAAGAGACTTCTATAGAAGGATGGGTAAACATTACGGCAAATTTGAAACATGGATCTTTGAACCGCATGTGGCCGGGGAAATTTTCAATGATTATATCCGGGAGGCAAAAATTCCTGTGTTATACCAGTACCGCATTATCAAAGCAGAAAAGCAAAATGGCTTTATACAAAATATCACAATAGAAAATGCAACAGCTCCTTCTGCCTCAACAAATAAAACCATTGCTGCAAAAATTTTTATCGACTGCAGTTATGAAGGAGACCTCATGGCAAAAGCCGGTGTATCGTATATGGTAGGCCGTGAGTCGAACAGCACCTACAACGAAACGTATGATGGTGTGCAATTAATGGATGGTCACCAGTTTCCGGATGATGTTGATCCCTATAAAATTCCCGGTGACTCAACAAGTGGTTTGCTCTGGGACATCAGCAATAATAAATTACAGCCTGCAGGTTCGGGCGATAAAAAAGTACAGGCATATAATTATAGGTTATGCCTCAGCAATGATCCGGGATAATAGCATTCCCATTACAAAACCCGGAGGTTATGATTCCACAAAATACGAACTGCTCTTACGGGTACTCGTAAAAAAACCTGCAAAAAGTTTGGGCGCTTTTTTAAGTATTGGCCTCATGCCCAATCACAAAACCGATATCAACAATAATGGTCCTTTCTCAACAGATATGATCGGCATCAACTACAATTATCCCGAAGCCGATTATAATACCCGGGCCGAAATTGATAAAGAGCATGAACTTTATACCAAAGGATTGCTTTGGTTTATTGGTCACGATTCGCGAATGCCACAGCACTTGCGAACTGAAATGCAGCAATGGGGTTATCCAAAAGATGAGTATAGAGATAACAATAATTTTACTCCGCAATTATACATACGCGAAAGTCGCCGGATGATTGGTGATTACGTAATGACCCAGGCTAACTGCCAGGGGCAAATGAAGGTAAATGATGGTATTGCGATGGCCGCCTACACTATGGATTCTCATAATTGTGAACGACTCGTTGTAAATGGTATGGTAAAGAATGAAGGTAATGTTGAGATCGGCGGCTTTGGCCCTTATCCTGTTTCGTATCGCTCGCTTATTCCTAAAGCCGCAGAATGCAAAAATCTTTATGTGCCTGTATGTTTAAGCGCCAGCCATATTGCTTATGGATCTATTCGTATGGAGCCAATATTTATGGTGTTGGGGCAATCGAGTGCTGCTGCGGCATGTATAGCAATTGATAAACATGAAACCGTCCAGCAGGTAGACGTGCAGCAATTACAAGAGCTACTCAAAAAGAATCCTTTAATGGATGGCAGCACACCTGAAGTGCTCGCCGATAATGATGACTCGGATCATACAACCATTACCGGCAACTGGATCAAAAAAACAAGAGGAGGTTATGGTCCATCCTGGTTATTGGCAGCGCCTTCTGCAATTTCTGAACAAGTAACGTTTACTCCTAAAATAATTGTGGGCGGCAACTACGATTTGTATGCTTACATGCCGCAGGCTGACAGCGCTTCCAAACAAACACATTTTATCATTCATTTCGGAACAACCAATAAAGATTTATTTATTTCTCCTCAAACAAAAGTAGAAGGGCAAACCAGTGGTGAATGGGTTTCACTTGGTAGGTATACATTACAAAAAGGAACATCAGCTTCTGTAGCCATCACCAATAAAGACGCCGACGGTTATGTTGCTGCTGATGCAGTTTTATTTGTTCCGGTGAAATAAAAAGAGTGACCTAAGAATTGATGTTACAAAAAAAATTTGGGCTGATAACATCCTGAGCTAACTGAATTAATTTTTTACTTGAGGATTAAACAGAAAGCAATACTGCAACATAATGACAAACAGCAGCAGCAAGTACAAGAAAATGCCAGACTGCATGATGCCATTTAAAACTGGTCCACAAATAAAAAATAATACCGACACTATACAACGCACCGCCAATGATGATGAAGGTGATGACATCCGGTGGCATATCAGAAAAGAAACGTTTACCACCTATTAACAATATCCATCCCATTGCTACATAGATGATGAGCGATACAATTTCGAACCTGCCTAAAAAAAATATTTTAAAAAAAATTCCAAGTAGCGTCAGGCTCCATAATATGATCAGTAACATAAAGCCGAAAGAATTCCGAAGATAGATGAGAATGAAAGGTGTGTATGTTCCGGCTATTAAAAAATAAATACTGATGTGATCGAATATCTCCAACACTTTTTTGACCCGTGGATGCTGGAAGCCATGGTAAGTAGTAGAAAAAGTGAACAGCATTAAAAAAGTAAATCCGTAAATACTTGCTCCTGCAATTGCCGGAACATTGGCATTTCTTGCAGCAAGTGCTGTGAGAATTGGAATGCTGATTATACCGAAGAGAATTCCAAAACCATGTATGGTGCTGTGTACAATTTCCTGTTGAAG
Organism: uncultured Chitinophagaceae bacterium; assembly: GCA_963819925.1. GTDB lineage: Bacteria > Bacteroidota > Bacteroidia > Chitinophagales > Chitinophagaceae > Ginsengibacter. The sequence goes on from CAWFYG010000008.1 coordinate 60,955, forward strand.
GGTAAACCGTTTGGAAGTGGTATTTTGCTTTTTATCGGTATTAATATTTTTTGCAGACATTCGATATAACAATTAAGCCGGGCAATTAATTAGTGAATTCGAAATGGCTAACTTATTGCCGTTTGTTACAATGGCCTTTACTTTGCATTCAGGAAATAGCCAATCGATTAAGAAATTTATAGCAGGTCAAATTTACTCATACTTTACAAATACATTTTTTAACTATAAATATTAAATTATGGAATTCAGAAAATTAGGAGAATCAGATTTAAAGATTTCCGTGGTTACATTCGGCGCATGGGCCGCCGGCGGCTGGATGTGGGGCGGCACGGAACGAAAAGATGCGATTAAAGCAATACAGGCAGCTCACGATAACGGGGTAACCTCAATAGATACTGCACCCGTTTACGGACAGGGATTGAGTGAGGAAATTGTTGGCGAAGCAATAAAAAATATTTCGCGTGACAAAGTGCAGATACTTACAAAATATGGTATGCGCTGGGATCTTACAAAGGGCTTGTTGGGTTTTAAAAGCAAAGACAACGATGGGAACGATATTGATATTTATAAGTATGCAGGCAAGGACAGTATCGTTAAAGAATGTGAAGATAGTTTGAGAAGACTTAACACAGATTACATTGATTTATATCAAATTCATTGGCCGGATATAACAACTCCTATCGCAGAAACGATGGAGGCAATTGAACAGCTGATCGAACAAGGTAAGGTTCGTTATGCAGGCGTTTGCAATTACAATGCGGCGCAGGTAAAGGAAGCGCAGGAACATATTAATTTAGTATCGAACCAGGTTCCTTACAGCATGGTGTTAAGAAACATTGAAGAAGATGTTGTTCCCTTTTGCATAACAAATAACATTTCTATTCTTGCATACAGCCCTTTGCAAAGAGGATTGCTTACGGGAAAAATAAAGCCGGGACACAAATTTGCAAAAGGCGATCACCGCGAAAGCTTATATTATTTTAAAAATGAAAACATCGCGAGAACCAATCAATTTCTTGATAAGCTAAGACCAATGGCCAAAGAAAAAGGTGCTACACTTTCGCAACTCGTTATCCGGTGGACTATTGAACAACCCGGTATCACTATTGCTTTGGTCGGCGCACGAAACGCAGAACAGGCGATACAAAATGCAAAGGCAACTAACATAAAACTAAGTTTCCCGGAAATTGAATTTATCAATGAACAATTAAATAAATTGAAAGTAGAGAAAGTATAGCGGGAACATTAAATTGTACTGTTGCCACTAATGGAAGTATTGAAAAGACGACTTTGCAAAGTGTCTCAATTGAAAACCTTCCTGGTTTGGCAAACTCTTTTTAAAAATATTTCTATTGCGACCATTCTGTTGGTTCCCTGTCCCAGCGATGTTGTTTTAATTCTCCCAGTAATTCATCGGTTAACCCCGTGCCATCGCCTGCAGACATATTAGCTACGACATGTTTCAATTTTCGCATACCCGGTATCGTTACTGACACATCGGGATTACTGAGAATAAAGCGAAGTGCCATTTCGGGCATTGTCATTCCTTCGGGTATTAATGGTTTTAATGCATCCGCATGATCTACACTTGCGTTAAGATTTTGAGGGACAAAATATGTAGAGCGCCAGTCCTCTTTCGGGAAACTAGTTGCTTTGGTCATAGTGCCGGTTAGCGTTCCTTCATCAAAAGGTACACGGGCTATGACACCGAGATTTAGTTTACCGCAAAGCGGAAAAAGTTTGTCTTCCGGCGCCTGGTCAAAAATATTGTAGATAACCTGCACGGAATCTATCAATCCTGTTTGTAACGTCTCCAAACTGTTGTTCGGTTCCCACCTGTTAATACTGATGCCCCATGCCTGTACTTTACCTTGTTGCTTCAGTTTAGCAGTGGCTTCTTTCCATTCATCTTCTTCGTGCCAGCCATCTTCCCATACATGAAACTGTTGAAGGTCTATTGTTTCAATGCCAAGATTTTTTAAACTCTTCTCTGTGTATTCAATAATATATTTTTCGGGAAATACATCCGCCAATTTAAATTCAGGTTTAGATGGCCACTTACGATTTTTAGGAGGGATCTTGGTGGCAACATACAGTTTTTTGCCGGAATGTCTTTTTAAAAGTTCACTTAGTATTTGTTCACTAAGTCCGCCGCCGTAAGCCCATGCCGTATCAAAAAAATTGCAACCCATTTCCACGGACTTATCAAGTGCAAGGTTTACTTCTTTACTTTCCGATCCCGTCCAGCCGGCCATTCCCCACATGCCATAGCCCACTTCGTTAACCTGCCAGTTTTTTCTTCCAAAGGTTCTGTAATGCATAATTTTTTTTTAAGTATTAAAATTAAGAATACCAGCTGAGTAAAACGCTTTTGTTTAATGCAATATGATTATTAAGTTACAGATTATATTTTGTTATGCTACGATGCATTATATTTATTCTTTGAATTTGCCAATTCCTCTCCACAACCAGATCCAAAATTTAATTTATGTCAGAGTACAGGAACCCTGAAATTTATATTGAGGAAATTCCTCATCAGCCTTCACCTGTAACATCCGTTGGCACTGCAATTCCGGCATTCATCGGCTATACGCAAAAAGCGCAGCTAAATGAAGCCGGCGATCTCATAAATAAACCATTTCTGATAACGTCCATTGCAGAGTACGAAGAGCATTTTGGCTTCGCCAATCCGGAGAAGGGCATTGAAATTACATTTGAAAATATAGATAGCAACCTTTCGGTAGTAGGTACCGTCAGCCAGAAAAAACGATCGAATTATTTATTGTATTATTCACTTCAGCTTTTTTTCCTGAATGGAGGTGAAGCCTGTTATATTGTTTCTGTCGGTGATTATTCAAATAAAGGAATAATAAAAATTACCGATCTTAAAAGAGGATTGCGTTTGGTAAAAGATATTGATGAAGTTACGTTGCTTCTTTTTCCGGAAGCAATAAATCTCACGAGCTATAAAAATTATTATTCTCTTTACAAGAAGGCGATGGAACAATGTGCTGCGCTTCAGGACAGATTTACTATACTAACGGTGTTCCATACCAGTAATAATATTTCTGCCTGGAAGAAGGATGTAGCCTTGTTAAGGAGATCGCTTGATTTAAGTACTTCTTACCTTCAATATGCGGCAGCTTATTTTCCACGGCTATACACCAATATTCAATTTAATACAACAGATGAACTGGTAAAGGTTGTAAGTAATGGAGCCGGTGATCTTCCGGACACTTTATCAGAATTAAAATTAGTTAACATTGGTTACTATGATTTAGCTATTGACGCCATTAAACATATAGAGATGCGGCTGCCCGCTTCACCGGCGGTTGCAGGAGTATATACGCAAACAGATAATAAAAAAGGTGTTTGGAAAGCTCCCGCTAATGTAAACATCGATGCGACTATCCGCCCTGAATATGTATTAACACGAGAGGAGCAGGAAGAACTGAACAATGGAAACTCTAACGGGAAATATATAAACGCAATACGAACCTTCACGGGCAAAGGTCCGGCAATCATCTGGGGGGCACGTACACTCGCCGGTAACGATAACGACTGGAAATATATTTCTGTACGCCGGTATTTTAATATGGTGGGAGAGTCTTGTAAAGAAGCCACTGAACCATTTGTCTTTGATCCTAACGATTCCAATACGTGGAATAAGATAACATTGATCATCGGGAATTATCTTACACAACAATGGCGTGCCGGCGCATTGATGGGAACCAAACCGGAAGAGGCGTTTTTTGTAAAAGTTGGATTAGGTACCACTATGACACAAGCCGACATTGACAACGGCAATATGATAATTGAAATAGGGATGGCAGTAGTAAGGCCTGCAGAGTTTATTATATTAAGGTTTAGGCATAAGATGGTAGGGGATCAAGAGAATTGATATTAGTTGCATTTTAAGCCTGTGATCTGCCCGAAAAAATGTACGGTTCATAGCTTAAAAAATATCTTCTTCCTATACAGCCAGAAGCACAGCAACCATTCAAATGAAAATATGGTAATTGACGCAATGATCAATATTGCTGTTCCTGATAAACCGATTGGTGAAATAAACCCATTAACAATAGTACTGATATATTCATAGAGCCAGCGGCTTACTACTATCTCGAAGAAGAGATAAATAAAAATTGAGTTCATTCCTACAATGGTGAAAAAAAGGAGCCAGCGCTTATGGTTCAAAACATCAATCCAGTAATATAAAAATGCCAAAGCCAGCAAGCAATAGCCACCTGAAACAAGCGTAAATGAAGTTGTGGCAATTCGTTTAATGATAGGCGTTATGCCCGTAATATCCAATCCGTATCCAATCAGCAAGGCAGCTAATCCGATCATAACAATGTAGCGGATTTTAGTTTTTCTGTCGGGCAAACTAAGAAGCCATTTACCGGCGACGGCGCCCCAAATAGTATGTGCCGCGGTAGGGATGCAATTAATAGCAACCCATCCGCCCGGATTTATCTTATTCATTAAAATAACGTCAATATAATTACCGAAGTTATGTTGATCTGTAAAGGGCTGTTCAAAGCCGGGCATCTTTACAAATCTGTATAAACATTCAGTAAGCAGTAATAAACCTATGCTGAAAAGCAACTGGTAGGCAGGCTTCCACCGGAAGATTAGAAATGCAACGAGCATAGTAAACGACAATTGTGTCAGTACATCCCAAAGTTCAAAGGATAAATGATCACCTCTCACTGCATAATCTAACACACCCCAGAAAAATAACCACCAGCTTCGTTTTAAGGCATGTACTAACTGTTGGTTCCATGAACGCCCCTGTGCAGTTTGCTTTGTCAGGGAAAAAGCCATGGCCGTACCTGCAATGAACATGAACGCCGGCTGTATTAAATCCCAGAAATGTAATCCATGCCACGGATAATGCGTGAACTGGATGGCTAACGAATGTATGAAGGAACCCGGTTCTGTATTATTCACAATATGCTCGTATAATCCGGTAGAATCAATCATTAGTAGTACCATTACCAACCCACGGTAAAAATCAAGAGAAGAAAGCCGTTTGCCCTTTTCAATAATTTTTGTTTCGGGTATGCTTCCTATATTTTCAGAAGAAAAATTTGTGTTTTCATTTTTTAATGAAGGCATTTTGGTAATTGTTTTTGAACTAAAATAGTGTGTATCTGCCGGGGTATTTATCGATAAATTTAGCCTGTCCATTTAATTAAAATTCAATAAAATGCGAATCGATTTTATTGCGATTAATTTTCTTTCTCCATGCAGCATTTTTCTTTGCCTCACTATCCGAATGAATACTCAAGTTCATAAAAGTGTTCTTTCCCAACAATATTAATTGTCATCTTTCCTTCTAGGCCGGCTAGCTCCCCGGTGCTACATCCCGACACGATAAAAACATTTAAGTGTTGAGAATCTTTAGTCCTGGTTCCATTATGTGCAAGAACGAATGTTCCGCTCTTGTTATTCAATGTTCCGCTCACTTGTTCGATAGCAACATATGCCCCCGAACCGTTGTCAGCGCCGGCTGAAAGCATATCAACTTTGCTGGTGGCTTCCAAATCACCCTTGAAGACTTTATCTATGGAGTATTTGCCAAAAGTAATGTCGCCAACCTTATCCTGTGCCACCGGCTTCAATTCAACATTAAACGTTCCCTTTGCGATAATGCTGTTTTTCATTTTACGGTTTGTTTAATTTGAGTTATTGTGGTTCTTCTGCATTGGCACTAACCCTAGTTCATCTATGAGCATCTATCTTTGTTCAAATATAATTCAATTAGAAACGATTTATTGAGCCTTGCCAAAAGATTCGTATAGTTGCAAATGAACGCTCTTTAAAATCGATTGATTTTATTTCTCCTCGCCGGCATACTAATCCTGGGAAGACAGTTATCAACGGCCATTCATTTGTTTGCGTATGTGCTTCCTGGTGAGATGGCTCAAACAGGCGTTTATTTATCCAGTTTAAATTCATCAATTTCATCCAGGTATTTTTTTGCATTTACAACAGAAGTCCATTCTTTGTTCAGCAAAATCCTAAACCATTTTTTGCCTGAATTTTTTAGTGATATATTCCTGTACAACCAGATAGACAAAAAAGCAAAGGCCAAGGTAACTGGAAATGAAATCAGCCAGAATTTGTAGTCGCTGGTAATCCATTTTGTGCTCCAAAAAAATGTTGTGTAAAAAGGCATTTGCAGCCATAATACCCGGCTAATATTGATGGTGGAAGCTTGTAGCTCTGTTAACTTTTTTTGTGCATCTACTATGCTTTCGCTGTAATTTATGTTATTTATAAGGACAATATGTTTTATATAAACGGCTATTGCCATAACCGAAAAAAACATGATCATGATTATTGAAATGGTAAAATATAAATTTTGAAAGTGATTGCCATATGCCAATGCCCCCAAAAACAGCACCCACAGGATTCCTAATATAACTGCCCACTTTTTAAAAGTTGATAGAGAGTTGAGTTTTGATTGGGCTTTATGTGTCTGCAAATATTCAAAAGTTTTAATATTCACCGCCCACGACTGAAGATTTAAAATTTTTGCTTCCTCAATTTTTTGGTCGTATGCCTTCCACATATTTTTTAATTCAATGTCTTCCATAAAATTATCGTTTTAAGTTTGTGATATTTTGTTTCAGTTTTTCTTTTATCCTGCTCACCTTAGTCGCAACATTTGTTTCCGTTATACCGATTATTTCGGCTATTTCTTTATAACTTTTTTCTTCAAAATAGAGTATCATCAAAGCCCTGTCCAATTCCTTCAAAGCGGCAATTTCCTGTTGAAGTAAATTCAGATTTTCTTCTACTGTTGTGTCGTTGACTGCTTTGTCTTCTATATTCGAACTTGCCTCTACAAATGAAATTTTACTATTTAATTTTTTAGTAGCCCGGTAAAATGAAATTGCCACATTTAATGCCACCCGGTACATCCATGTAGAAAATTTAAAGTCGGGATTGAAAGTTTTGCCGCCTTTCCACAGAGCATAAATAATTTCCTGGGCAAGGTCTTCCCTGTCAGCTTTATTGCTGCAATAAGAGTTACATATTTTAATAATAATTCCCTTGTTTTCAGAAATTAGCTTTAGGAAATCATCTTTATCCAGTGGCCTTTGCATTTTCTTTTTATAGTTCGTTATAGAATTATACGCAGAAATGACAAAAAAATCACAGTTTATCCGGATTATTTTAAAATAAAAGAAGTTAATATCATAGGTCAATGTTGCCCGGGAGTCAAAGATTATTTTGCGCTACGAAAAATTATGTTTACGCCATGACGTACGGCCCCGTTTTTGGATGATGAATACTTACTTTCATTTCCAACGTAACACATACACATTTAGATTAATGATCCTATTCATCAAAAACGATGCATGGTGAGAGCAGCAAGAGTTATCAATTTTTTTTAAGTCTTCTTAAAAACCGGTAAAGCAGTAGACCATAACCAACACCGGCAGGGTCGGTTGTTTTAGCAGATTGAAAAGCCATCCATTTGCCATCAGTGGAAATAACAGGATTGGATGCCTTACCGCCAATATAATCGTTGAAGTTGGTCAGGCGTGTAAAATTTTTTCCTGTTCCGTCAAGTTTCAGTTTCCATATATCTATATTTCCCGAACCACGCATACCGCCAAGCCAGTCACATTGGTGATCGCTTTCCACGCAGGTATATAAACCATTGGGAAAAATTCCTTCCACTTCATTGTAGTTTCCCGGAGCATTGGAAAAATTTGTTGTCATGTTTGTTGTAAGATCAATCCCCCGTACAGACGCCAGGCCATTGGGTTCATAACATGTAAAAGTGAGTTTGGTGTCATTGTCATAAAAATCCTGGGCTTCAAGAACACAGTTCCTATCCTTGCTTTCATATACCGTTTTTTTATTAAGGAGTTTTGGTGAAGAGCCGGAAAGATCCACGTCTGCAACAACAATTCTTGAAGCTCCATCCGGCAGATCAGCTACCTGGTCATGCGTTTCTGAAAAGGCGATCTTTAAATTTTTCTTTGAAACAGCGGCTCCTTCATTCATTTTCTGTTCCAGCTTTACTGGTTTCGAGCCGCGTTCTTTGCTTAAAAACCAAAGTTCGTTATCACGGGAACGACTGATATTGATGTTTTCGAAATGACCGGGACCTATGAGTAGGTAATCCCCGGTTGAAAGATGCATAACGCGAAGGAATACCGCAGCAGGAACATTGCAGGTAAGGCACCGGATATTGCGTGTCTCCAGATCAATGGTCATAGCATCGCCAAAACTTTTTGCCATAAACGCAATGCTTTTATTATCGGGTGAAAAATCTGCACGTTCACCAAAATGAGTTAACACTTCAATGTTTTTGGGTAAATGATCAAGCGGGTTGCCCGGTTTTCTTTTATCTGTAAAAGGCAATAAAAAAATAAGAGATACAATGATTGATTTCATAGATCAAAGTTGAGGAATTTGGCGACTATAGACATCTTCCACAAGCTAAAATAAAAAGTTCAAATTCGGTCTTTTATAAAATTCATTTTTTGAACACATTTATTTTTTACAATAGATGTGCTGAAATATCTTGTATTCTACAAAAGAAATTGATAACCTAAAGGGTAATCTCCCCTGAAGAATATTTACCGGTACGAATGCCAGTAACCTGTATTTGAATGAGATGCCATCGTCGTGGTATGGATATCAATACAGTGCATGGTAAGTGCAAATAACAGTTACGCCTATTCGCTTCGCTTTTTGAGTAACTGAAATGCAGCTGTTAGTAAAGCCTGGGAATACCCTGCAAACTCAGAGTGTAACCAGGTTCCTGATGGGAACTGCAAGCTGAAGTAAAACGAGGCGCACTTAATGATCCTGAAATAGCTACTCCCGGCACTTGCAGAAGCGTTTCAGTAAATCCCAAAATCACTAATTGTGAATTGAATTTGGTTATTCATAAAAAAAATAAGGAACTTTCAACATTTATAAAAAATAAAGATGACAAAGTATATAATTAAGCTCAGCATAGTAATCACAATTTTGCTCTTTGCATTCCTTCCGCTATTTAGCCAGCCGGAAGCAGAACCATGGGGAAATATTACAGGTATAAGGGTTGATGGCCAGGTGATGGAATTTGAAACTAATATAAGTGTTGTGGAGAAAGACGCAACCGGTATAATGGCGACGGGTAAAGAAAGACAAAGACCAAAGTATGCCAGGGAGGATAATAAACAAATTATCACCACAAATATTGATAGTCTCTACATTAAAGAAGTGGTAGCCGATGCCGGAAAAGGCAAGGCAAATGTAAACATTCAACTCAATGCAAGGGCAGATACACAATGCGATGGAGTTTATTTCGGGCTTTCGCTTCCTCTTGAATTTTATGCAAATGCAACTATACAGCTAAATAAATTAAAACCCATCCGGCTAAACGAAAATGCTGCGGCATTGAATGAATACCTTCATGTTGCTACATCTTCGGTTCATCTTGTTTCACCATCCCGGCAGCTAGTCATTACGTTTGAAAAACCTCTCACTATTGTTTCAAGGCCGGAACTAAATGATACCAATAAAAGCATTGAATTATTAATTCCGATAAAAGAGGGAGGTATGACTAACGGTGATGCAGCAAACGCAAATCTTGCAATAGCGGCGTCAGGTACTATTGATAAAAAGCCGGTAACGATGCGGATGGACACCGCTAACCCGGGAAGAGCCTTTAACGGCCTGGGCGGTAATTTTCGTTTGCAAAATCCCAGGGTGGACCCGGTGGTAATTGACTATTGCTTAAAAAATTTAAGGGTTGCATGGGGGCGTGTGGAAATGCCCTGGATGTTTTGGCAACCTGATATGGATAGCAGCCCGATAGAAGCGGCAAAGGCGGGTAAATTAAACAGGCATGTACAACAATCCATGGAAATGGCGCAGCGATTGTATAAAATGGGCATCCCGGTAATTCTCACTGCATGGTTCCCTCCAAAATGGGCTGTTGTAGGGCCTTTGCATTTCAGACCCGGCCCGGATCATGTTTGGGGGAACCCGCTGGATCATTCCAAAGACAACGAAATTTATAAATCCATTGCTGATTACATACGATATCTTAAAGATGTGTATGGTGTTGAGATTGCGGATTTCTCTTTTAATGAATCTGATCTCGGTATCAATATCCGTCAAACAGGAGAGGAGCATGATGAACTGATTAAAGGGCTCGGCGCTTATTTTGTTTCAAGAGGTTTCAAAACAAAAATGTTGCTGGGAGATAATTCAGATGCTAATACTTATAAATTTATTGATCCTGCTTTAAACGATCCTGCAACTCATTCGTATATCGGCGCTGTATCTTTTCATTCATGGAGAGGATGGGACAGCGCCACATTGCAAAAGTGGGCGGATGCAGCAACGCAATTGCACCTTCCCTTGTTGGTAGGCGAAGGTAGTATAGATGCGGCGGCGTGGGCCTACCCCGCCATTTTCCAGGAGCAGACATATGCTTTAAAAGAGATCAGCCTTTATACAAGACTGTTAGCAATTTGCCAACCTGAATCTATTTTGCAATGGCAATTGACATCTGATTATTCGCCATTGGCCGGAGGCGGTGTATATGGCGATACTACAGCACTAAGGCCCACGCAACGTTTCTGGAACCTGAAACAATTGGCATCCACGCCAAAAGACTTAAGGGCCATGCAGCTTAGCATAGACGGCGCTGATATTTCAGGAGCCGCTTTGGGCGACAATGCAAAAAGTATTTATTCGATACATCTTGTAAATAATGGCGCGGCACGAAAAGTTACACTTGAAGGTCTTCCGGCAGCAGTTAAATTATTGCGTGTATGGGTTACAGATAGAAACAGGCACATGCAGGCACTGACCTCAATAAAAGTAAAAAACGGCAAAGCTGAATTTATACTGGATGCGATATGTTATACTACTTTAACAGGCAATGGCTAATAAAATTTAAACAGGCCGTAAATAACAGGCAAAAACGGTTATTTATAAAAATTATCCCCGGGTTCAAAATTTTTGTGAAAAAGTAATTTACAAATCGGTTGGCTTTTTTTTGGCATCATTTTAGGTACAATCAGGTTATTAACTATTCTTTTCACAAAAAAAAACGAACTATGAAATCTACCAAATTGAAAACGGTTCTATTAGGATTAAGCTGCTTTGCTTTTGCATCAGCTTTTGCACAGGATAGCCCTAAAACACCTAACCCTGATACTACTAAAGCGCCGAAGCATGATTCAACAAGCATGAGATCTACCACCATGCACAGCAATTTAGTACGTTGCGATCTTAACGTTCTTAATGCCTATTTTACAACGAATGGTGATGTAGTTGCATTAAAGAATGAGGCAGAAAACGAAATCTTAACCAAAAGATCTTTAGCCGGAATTTCATCTTAGGTAACATCCGGATGAGATTTCTATGGGTTTGATTCATGAAAACCCACACCAGTTATGGGTTTTCATGAATCTTTTTTAATACCATATTCTTTTCACAAGCCGTTGCTTATTGCATTCATAAAACCGCGTCTTTATCAGGATGAAAATTTATCGCGGATAATTATTTCAATTTTATTCCGCTAATTTTATCCGATGCCTGTATCACAAATCCGCAAAGGGGCGTATTTTGTGTTTATACTTTTGATCTTATTTTTTCAAAACGTTTCTGCACAAAATAAGACCTACAACGATTCTTTACTTTTATTCCAACAGAATTATATCAATACACATGAAGTAGTTGGCAAGGACGATAAAAAGTATATTCATTTTTATCCTGTCGATGAGAGCTATTGTGTAACAGCATCGTTCAAAAAAATTAATGATGCAAAAGGCTTTGATATGAACACTGCATCAGGAATGAGGCAGAAATATTTTCAATTTGGCCTTCTCACTTTTAAGCTGCATAATTCTCTTTTACATTTATATATTTACCAGTCGGCAGCTCTGATGAAACAGGCAAAATATAAAGATTATTTATTTGTTCCATTTGGAGATGCTACTTCTGGTTTTGAAAGTTATGGCGGTGGCCGTTATCTTGATTTTACTATTTCGGAAATAAAAAATAATCAACTGGTTATTGACTTCAATAAGGCGTATAACCCTTACTGCGCCTATGCCACGGGATACAATTGCCCCATTCCTCCAGAAGAAAATTTATTGACCGTTCCTATAAATGCAGGGGAGAAGAATTATGAAAAGCCGATACATTAAAAGATGGTCGTATATTTACGGCCAACGGTACCGGTTACTCTAAACAACACGATGAAAAAAGGTTCAAGGGGCTGGTAAACAAATTTTACATTGTATTTAGAAAAATAAACAAACATTTTAAAGATGAAAAAAATCCGGTGGGATCTTATTGGTATCGTTGGCGGTATTGCAGGTGTTTTAATTGCGGCAATTGCTGTTATCAGGGCGGGCGGGCCAAATAGTATTTTTATTGCAGGCGCATTGATCGTTGTTTTTGGAGGAATGGGTTATGGATTGTATAAGTTTTTATGGCAACCGAGGTTTAATGTAAAGTATTTACAAAAGAGTGGTATTCCGGGAAAAGCAAAAATTTTAGAAGTTCATGAAACGAATATCGCCGTTCACAATAATCCCCAGCTAAAACTTATAATGGAGTTAAAAAATTCTGCTGGTGAAGTTTACACAACCACTTGCAAAACTATTGTGTTGCGGACACGGCCCATTCATTTTCAACCGGGCAAAGAAGTAAGTGTAAAGATTGATCCAAAGAATCAAAAAAATATCATCATAGATATTCATTGAGGTGAATTAGCAAACCAATATTAACTATACCGATCGTTTCTCCACGGATAAGCAGTATTAGAATAGCCCCTTTGTTCCCAAAAGCCCAAACGATTTGCCGTCATGAATTCTATCCTGTGGATCCACTTACTGCCTTTCCATGCATATAATTGCGGTGTGATCATACGAACAGGGCCGCCATGCTCTTTGGGTAAAGGAACTCCTTCCACCGTATGCACCAATAATACATCAGGCTTTAATGCTTCTTCTAACGAAACGTTAGTAGTGTAATCATCATATCCATAACACATAATGTGAGTAGCATTCTCAAGCGGCTGAACCAACGCTGCAATGTCAAGCATTCGCACACCTTTCCAACCGATATTTAATTTAGACCAGGTAGTAACACAATGAAAATCTGATACGTCATCGGTTTGAGGTAACGCCATAAAATCTTCCCAGGTTAATATGGCAGGATGTTCGACCGCTCCATCTATTGTTAGTTTCCAATCTTTTAATGGAATATCAGGTTGCAGGCCAAGATCCAATACCGGCCATTTATAAGTTATCGTTTGCCCAACAGGTAGTACTGGCATTCCATGCCGGTTAGGGGCTCCTTTACCCATTGGCTTATTATCTGCAACAGATGGTGTTCGCTGCATCTTTTGTTCAAAGCGTGCTTTGAGTTTCATCCGTGCTTCAATAATGCGTTCCAGTTTTGCCGGGTTTTCCATACAGTATAAATTAAAATATACAATGACAAAGTTAAATGCAAAGAAAAGAATCCGGCAAATAATTACTGCATCAGCAATCTATTTGCTGTTAAAACTTACTTAGGGTAATACCATAAATTAATAAGCATATTTTCGTTTGTAAGTTTGCCTTTGTTTTTATAAAAATTACCTGATGTTAAATAAATGTTTGCGTTCATTCTTCCTGATCGTATTTATTAATTGTACCTGTTTTTCACTATTTGGACAAGATGGTCCTTCCTTAAAACACTTCCCGGATTCCTCTACAAAAAAAGATTTGCAGAATGAACATTACTTAAAACCCGGTGCTCTGATAATTCCGGGCACATTTTTAGTATATGCTGGGTTAAAACCTTTTGTGAGTGGGATTCAAAGCCTTGATGATACTATCTATTCAAATGTAAAAATGAACCACCCTAATTTTCATACTAATGCAGAGAGTTATCTGATGTGGGCGCCTTCGGCTTCAATTTATTTATTGGATGCTTTTAATGTAAAGACAAAACATAACTTTAAAGAGCATCTCATCCTTGATGCAGGCTCAATCGTTATTGCCGGAGGCGTTGGGTATGCGATGAGATTGATTAGCCGTGATATTAACATATATACAACGCATGATACAAAATTTCCTTCAGGCCACACAGCCAACGCATTCAGGGGGGCAGAAATTTTACACCAGGAATTGAAACATGAAAATAAATTATTAAGTTATGGCGGCTATCTCGTTGCAAGCGGTGTGGGTGTTCTCAGGTTATATAATAAAGAGCATTTGTTAACGGAAGTATTGGCCGGCGCAGGTTTGGGCATCTTATCCACCAAACTCACCTACTGGATTTTTGATAAAGTAAAGTATCACAATATACAAGCCAGGTAACAAAAGCCGGATATGCCGGAATTAATCGAAGCATCTAAAATTGCTTATCAACTAAACAAAATGACCCGGTGAACCGGGCCATCTTTTCATCATTTCAAGCTTTATATTGTTACTCCTTTTTAAAAAGATTGTCAACGAATTGCTGGTTGTAGTGTTCAACAGGATCTCCATTTATATTATGGTAGATAGCGCTTACAAATATAGATTTTGCTGCGCTTATAATTGCCATTAAAAGTAATAATCCTAAAGCGCCAAATGCAATGCCCGCAAGCGGGTGCACAACCGCTCCAAGAACAAATGCCGGCACAGCAATAAGAACGACTCCTAATAATGCCACCAATCCGAAGCTGAATGAAGAACCAAGCTTTTCACCCCATTTTTCTTTCATTATTTGCACAGAACGTTTAAATGCATCAACCGGTCCCAGGTTTTCATATGCAATTACCGGCACAACAAAAAATGTAGCTATGCTCCATACTACACCAATTATCCCGGTGATAACTTTACCAGCAGAGCCAAGATTTTCCTGTATAATATTTAGAATAGCTCCCACAGTTCCTGCGAAGAGCGCCCAGGCAAAAATGGCACCCAGGCGGCTGTTACTGAAATCAAGCCCCTTTCGCAGTGTTACTTCTTCTCCTTTAAAATACAAGGTAGTACAATGGATAAGCGCTGTATTAAAGTAAACGACCACAAAATAATTTACGATGTAAAAGAGGAAGATGATAGCATAGCTTCCAAACGTAGTAGGCTCAGCTATATTATCAACATTCCAGCCAGCACCGGCAAGTACTACTATTATAAATGATATGACTAACATTAAAAGAGAAAGTCCTGATAATACAGGAAAAATGATTAGCTGTTTATTTTCTTTTAAAACTTTAAAACTGTTCATTGAAATTTGCCATCCGTTGGACAGCCTTTTGAAAATGTTCATATGAGGTTGGTTTTGGTTAAAATTGAGGCCAAATATAAAAGGCAGATTTTATATTTTATAGTAATTATGAAAATATATTTTAAAATTGGAGCAATTCATAATTGTCGCTAAAGGTGTGCGTTTTATTTGTGTTGCCCCATTTCATACTCATCATTTCAAATGCATCTGCATACATTTGTTAAAATGAAGCTGTATTTACTATCGGCGTCAGTCCTTTCAAAATTCTATGGATAGAAATTCAGTAGATTATAGTGAAGAGAAATTTTTTATTTTAAATCGGGCTCATTATTTGTGGCTTTTAATATCGTTTTAGAATAAATTTTTTAACTATTAAAAAGGAGGTCACTATGAACAAAAATGAAGTTTTAAAATTCAATGACCAGGTTATCGATGCCTGGAACCAACACAATGCTGAAAAATTCATGAACTTATTTAATGATGATGCCATATGGAAAGTTAATGGCGGAACAGAAGCCTATCGCGGGAAAAAAGAGATCAGGGAATATTTCAACCGCTGGCAAAATGCTTTTCCTGATTTACATATCAACATCCGTACAACTATGGGTGCTGATGATGCTATTTCAGCAGAGTTCCAATTTTTAGGGACTCAAAATGGAAAATTTTATTTAAGAAATGACATGCCTGAAATAGCGCCCACTCACAGGAAGGTAGATACTTTTGGCAGTTATACCTCCAGGCTAAGGAACGGAAAAATTATAGAAACAAACCTCTATACAGACCGCCTGACATTGGTAGAACAGCTTGGTGTTGAAAGTGAATTGATGCATCACGCCTAGACTCAAAGTTCCGGACAACAAATTAAAATGACGGGTAACGTTAGTATCCCGTCATTTTATTTTTAAATCATTCCCTTCTTCGTTACTTAATATAACTGTTATGGTGAAACGAAAATGGGTCTTTGCAATTTAATTAAAGAATATCAACACCCCGAAGGGGTGGAAATCATAAAAAAACAATTTAAAGTAAAACAAACTTCTTAACCTTTATATGCAAGTGCAGCGCTGGTTGGCCCTGCAAGCGGTATGAGTTCAGTTTTTGTAAACCCTGTTTGTTTAGTCCATTTATCAAAATCCTTAAAAGTATAGTCAAAAGCATCCCCGTTTTCTATAAGCATATTCAGGCTCATGAGCATACCAAACGTATTTTTAATCCTGTCATCGTCAATAACGTTTTCAATCGTTATAAACAAGCCTTTTGCCGGCAATGTATCGTACACTTTTTTAATCATTTCAAGTTTGGCCTGTTCATTCATTCCATGAATAATGTTTCCCATGGTTATTATGTCGGCTGAAGGAATCGGGTCCTTTAAAAAATCACCACTTTCCACTTTTATCCTGCTGCTCAAATTGAATTTCGCAATCTTGTCTTTTGCCAAAGGTGCTACAGGCGGTAAATCGTAAGTTATTAATGATATTTCGGGGTGTTGCATCGCGACCAGGCAAGAGAGAAATCCATCTGCACCTCCAATGTCTGCCATGGTTTTATATTTGCTAAAATCAAATTTTTTGGAAAGCATCATAAAATTTCCAACCTGTATTCCGGACATCGCATTTACAAACTCTTCCAATTTTTCATGCGATTGATAGAGTTCTTCAAAAAAATGCATATTGGAACTGTCTTTCGATTCGTTCTGCGGTTTACCAGTTATCAAGCCTTCCTCAAGATTACCCCAAAACTTATACAACCTGTTATTACCCATTTTTAAAATGCCCCCGATATAGGAAGGCTTATTTTCATCGAGAAACATATCTGCATCTGCATTATTTGAATAAACGGCATTTTCGAGTAGGCCTTCCCGTTTTAAAAACTCCAGAGATACCAGCACATCCAGCCAGTCGTATATATGGCGGTCAATGGTAGTAAGTTTTAGCTTGTCCTTAATTTCTTTTGCTTTTTTGGGTGCACCGGAGAGCATTGTAAATAATTTGAAATTTACTGCTGCCAATAATGCTTTTGACGCCCAGAAGCCCATACCTATCTGCATTATTTTGGAGGGATTGACTGGTGCAGAAGTAGATTGTTGTTCCATTTTCAATAATTATTAAAGTAATCCATGAAGAAAATTAACAGCTAAGGTTGGCAAAAAGGTTTCCACAGATTTCGGAAAAAGAAGATAGCGAAATTAGTTATTTTTTTGAGTAATTATTTATCATCCGGAATAAACAAAAATGACCCGGATAAGCCGGGCCATCTTTTCATCATTTCAAGCGTTATGAGTTATTGGTATTTTTTTATAAAACAATAAATATCAAAATAAGTACACGTGATTTTAGTTTTGATCGCAGTTGAAGTTAACTAATATATATATGCTTCTGTAATTTGAAAGCATAAATATAACTGGTTGGTTTTACATTTTATAATACTTCTTAAAATATTTTAAAAAGGAAAAAAAATTATTCATGTTCCGATTATATTTTAGGTTTACGGGTAAACAATAATATCAAACACCTTCAATGGGAGTCGTGCCTTAACAATATCCAGCGCACTTATTTCGGTTTGGTCAAAAATTGGGTTGTCGTAACAGTCCCTGCAGTTAAACATCATTGCCGTTTTTTTAAAATTGAGTCTCCCTTTGTTCTCGGGGTCAACCATAAATGCAAGGTCTGTTTTAGTGCCGTAAACGTAAAAATCCATTTCATTTAGCCTCAGCAATTCTTTTAAGTCCATGCCATGACGAATGCCGCATTTGAATTTCCAGGAATTACTTTCATTAACAATACTGTTTTGTTTTCCTTTTTTTGTAGGTAGTAAATTTGAAACTATAATGTAAGAAAGATTATCGAGGTTATTTTCATCGCCCCACACAAATGCAACCTGGTAAAGAGTTCCGCTGAATAATACGGAACATTTTTTTAATTCATTTGCCGATAGATAATAAAGATCCTGCGTTACATTCTTTTCACCAAAATAACTCACCAAAAATTCATTTGAATCAAATTGAAGCAAGTCTTCGGCATAAATAATCGAATCCGGAATTTTTCTTTGTTTTAATTCAAAAAAATATTCCGGAACACTATCTTTCATCTGTTTCGAAGCAAGGATAGAAATGTTCCTTCTCTGAAAAAGCATTAAAGAATCTTTATCAATGTCTTTTTTCTTATCATAAGTAAACCCTGACTTTACTAAACGTCGCTTTCCATCAACAAAATCATCCGGTATTAAAGTATGGAATATAAAATTTCTTGAAAGCTTATTTTGATAAAATTCAACGCCTCTTTGTATTGGATGTTGCTTTTTTCTCATCTTAACAATGGGAGTAAAGCTTAATTGTATTGTGTCATCCAGGATGTTATGATTGAGAATAAAACCCTTTTTAAACATGTAATTCTTTATTCCATTCGAGGGCAAATCACCAAGGTCGAGCAGGTCACGAACATTAAATGACTGGCTGAATACCGTCGAGGCACGAAAACCCAGTAGCAGAACCATAAACAAGACTCTGTTCATCAATTGTTATATTTAAACTTAAGAATTAACCGGTTCTGGCATTAGAAATTTATAGAAAAGTTTTTTTTAAAGCCTTAAGCTTCTGCAAAATAAGGACTGTTGTTTTATGGCCGCCGGACGAATAAAATAATTTTTTTTCAAATTAAATATTCAGATGACTCATATAATTGAAAGAAGATCACATCAATACTTACAATTTTAATTCTATCTTCCTGCCAGTTTTGGTTGCCTCGTATATTGCATCAATTATTGTCAAATCTTTTAAGGCCTCTTCACCGTCTACCGGTACAACAGGTTTATCACCACGCAAAATAATACCAGCCATTGCATCCATTTGTACTGTTTGATGAGTTACATGTGGTTGATTGATTTCACCTTTATTTGTGCGCCCCATAATAGGGCCATAACCGGTAGCCGGCTGGAGTTCGGCAAAGCCCTTAGTGCCGTTTAAAAAAAACCGATCCAGGTTGTTCATGCTATACGTAGACAGGCATGAGGCAACACTGCCTCCCGGAAAGCCCAATTGAAACTGGATAGTTTCGTCTACACCTTCTTTAAATTTTACCGGATCGTTTTTGGTTTCTTCTGCAGTAACCCAAATGGGGTCTTCTCCCGTCATATAACGGGAACCATTAACCGAATATATTCCTATATCCATTAGTGAACCACCCCCGGAAAGTTTTTTGTTTAGCCTCCATTGATTTGGATCCCCGATGGTAAACCCGCTAAGGCCCTGGAAAAATAATATTTTACCAAAATCTCCCGCCTTTCGCATCCTGATTATTTCCAGCGTGTATGGCTCAAAATGCATACGATAACCTACCAATAATTTTACATTAGCAGCTTTACATGCATCAATCATCTCCCGGCCCTCTTTCGCATTTAGTGCCATTGGTTTTTCACAGATAACGTGTTTGCCTGCTTTGGCTACCCGAATTACTTCATCATGATGCAGGCCATTTGGTGTAATTACATACACTGCATCAATATCCGGATTGTTTTTAACGTTGTCAAAATTTTCATAGTCGTAACAATTTTTTTCCGGGATGTTATACCTGCCTTGCCAGGTTGTAATTTTAGAGGGGGTGCCACTTATAACTCCCACTAATTTTGCCTTTGTACAATCACGCATGGCTTCCGCTACCCGGGTTCCGTAACTACCAAGACCCATAATGGCAACCCTTAACACAGGGCCGTCATAAGGTTTTTTGCTTAACGATTTATTTGCGGCAACAGCTTGTTTCAAAAAAGGAAAAGCAATAGTGGCGGCAGTAATCTTGTGTAAGAAATCGCGACGTGTATTCATAATTGCATTTTTAGAAATATTAAAACAAGTTGTATTATACAAAATTTAATTAAATAAAAAAACCAAAGCAAACAGCAACCGTTGTGGTATAAATTGTTTCATTGATCGTTCTAATTTTCTTCCGTAAATATAATTGAATTGTCGCTGAATTTACCGGGAGAAAATCAATATTATTCAGCATCCCGATTTTAAAGTATGATTACTGATGATCTTAATTTGAAGAGTCCAATTAACCCCGCAGGTCAAAAGGTCTTTTATCTGGCGGAGACGAAAGTTATTTTTACTTTGCGTCCATCACCGATCGTGTAGTCAAAGTATTCATTCGGTGTTATTGAATCGTATACGCCTCCAAAATCAAATCCAAAACTTCCATCCATTGCCTTTCAATTAATTAAAATAAACGTTGCGTATTTACGACAATTGAAGGTGTATTTTGCGACACTAAAGCGATTCGTATTCGAACCGGCCACAAAATCTATGAAAATTATTGCGGCGTCCGGTAAATAGAAACTTAATTTTCGAGATTCATTTTCTTCAATATGTCCTTAAATCCTGTTTCATTTTTTAATGGTTTGAATGCCGGGTCAACTTTAATAAAATACAGGTAAATTTCTTTGTCGTTCAAGGCTTTGTTAAGTTCGGCAATGGCAACATCTTTTTCTCCTAGGGCTACATAAACCCTTGCCAACTGGACATGACCACGAAAATAGCTCTGGTGCAGAACATTTTCGAGTTCCTTTTTTCCTTGGGAAACGTTACCAGAGATAGCGTATTCATAGGCGAGTAGTAGCCCTTGATACTCTTCATTTGTAGCTATCCCACTCAAAGGAATTTGTTTTATGAGATCAAATGCCTCTGCATATCTTTGTTCAACAGTCAATGTCAAAGCGAGATAGGTTTTGGCGAGTGGAAAATCAGAACTTAAGCCAATAGTTTTTTTAAGTTGTTCTTCGGCTGAATCTTCTTTCCCGGCGAAATAATAGTTTCTGCCCAACACCCAATTTATAGGAACAGATAAAGGATCGAGGTTTCTTGCTTTCTTAATTTCTTCAATTCCGGCCTGGGCATTTTCCCCAGTATATTGCAAAAGGTTTCCATAATAAATATGGGCATAGGCATATTTTGCATTTAAGTTAATTGCTTTCTCCAATGTAGCTTTAGCTGACTTCCATTGGTAATCGTACGCCGATTGTATAAACCCCGTGGTTGTTATAGCTTCCACAAGGTTGCTATCAATTGATAAGGCTTTCTTAGCGTAATCTCTTGCAATTGGAATAGCTTCCGTTTGCAGCAGACCTTTCTGATTAAATATAAAGAGATCTGCTAGTCCTGCATAGGCTAATGCATAGTTTGGATCCAACTCAATTGCCTTTTTATAATTGGCTTCTGCACTATCGAAACTCATGGGAGATCGGTTGTCCCAAAAATATCTTCCTTTAATGTAATGGTTATAGGCTTCTGTATTGCTCGTGTATTGCTTTTTCATTCCGTCTCTGTCTTTCCGTGTTAAACGGGTGGACAACGAAGACGCTATTTTTTCCGCCACTTCGTTTTGTATTTGCAGAATATCCCCCCATTTTCTATTGTCGTTTATGTTCCATATTGTTTTTCGGGTATTCACGTCCGTTAGTTCTGCAACGATATGAAGATTATCACCCTGTTTTTGAATTGTACCCGTAAGTATTGCAGCAACCCGTAATGAATGAGCGATCTCTATGATATCTTCCGTGGAATTTTTAAAATTTTTTACTATGGCCCAACCCGGCACCAGCGAGAATCCAGACAAATTTGAAAGCTTGTTAATTATATCTACAGTGAAACCATCATTAATGTATTCATCGCCTGTTGTATCAGAAGAAATTGTTTCAAAAGGCAATACGGCGATGGACTTTTCTTTGCCGGTGAATTGAGAGCCCTCGAAGTAAAGACGATAAATAAGAAAACCTATTATTCCCAGTATTAAAAGAGAAAAAAGGGCGACGGTGATTTTAGAATTGGATTTTTTTTCCTGGAGCTTACCTTCTATCTTTTTTTTATCCGGTACTGAAAAGCCATCATTAACCAATGCAAAAACTTCCATTGGTTCGTCAACATTTTTAAAATGAAACTGTCCTAAAGGGATACTTTCGAACTCCTGTTGATTTCTTATTTTACTATTAATCTCGGAAGAGAATAGCACAGAATTGGCAATACCAAGCGATTGAACCCTGGAAGCCACATTTACTCCATCTCCAAAAACTTTGCCGTCTTCAAAAAAAATTTCGCCGATATGCAGTCCAATGCGAAGGGGTACCTTTGGCTCGGTTTGTAAATTTTGCTGTACCTGTACGGCACACCGCATAGCCTCCGTGGCACTTGAAAAAATACAGAGACTTCCATCCCCATAATCGTTAACGATTTCGCCACAATGCAATAAAACAAACTGTTTCAGAACTGCAACATATCGTTTATTAAGGGTTACCGCTTCTTCCTCATTCTTATGCATTATTGCAGTGGAGCTCACGATATCTGTGAAAAGTATTGCGGCAAGCCGTCTTGTTGGTTGCATAATAATACACAGCTAAATAAAATGTACTTCTAAAGTAAAACAAATTTTCTTATTAGCTAAGGCTTATCCGCCAGGGAACTACCGATTATCAGCCACTCAAATTCTTTTATTAAGATGATTTTGTTTTTCTTATTTTGCCGGTTCTTTTATATAACTAACTTTTTTATCCCTTTAATTATCAAAGCCTGATTAAAAAAATTTCATTACGTAAAAGATTATATGTCGTTCAGCTTGCAGCGATTATTTTCTTTACTGTCTCGGGTGGTCCTTATGGACTGGAACCTTTGCTTGGGTATGCAGGCCCTCATGGCGCACTACTACTCTTATTAATAACGCCATTACTTTGGGATATACCGGCAATACTAACGGTGCTTGAACTCAACAGCATGATGCCGGTTACAGGAGGTTACTATCAATGGGTGAAAAAAACGCTGGGCCTTCGCTTTGGATTTTATGAAGGATGGTGGACCTGGCTTTATACTTTTGTTGACCTCGCTATTTACCCCGTCCTTTTTGTAAGCTATGCTTCTTTTTTCTTTCCGGAAATAGCTCACGTTAAGATTCCGATATGCCTGGTAATAATATGGTCGGGCGCTGTTTTAAATATCCTTGGTATCTCGCCGGTAGGGAAAACAGCAATGATGTTAAGCTTGCTGGTGCTTGCACCTTTTGCGATAATGTTTGTAATGGCAATAAGAGATGGCGGGCATTTTTCCTTTCCGGCCCCCTCACTACAGGGTATTTCATTTTCGTCTCTGGGCATGGCGCTTTATACTGTTATGTGGAATTTTTTTGGCTGGGATAATACGACAACTTATGCGGAGGAAGTAGATAAACCTGCAACTACTTATCTTAAATCAATCAGCATAGCATTTGTAACGGTTGTATTGGTCTATGTGGCGGTATTATTTTCCACGTTGCATTATAACGTAAATGAATATACGCTAAGTGAGCAGGGATATCCCGCATTAGGCGTACTCGCCGGCGGCGAATGGCTTGGTTCTGCAGTTTCTGTTGGCGGAATGGCCAGCGCCCTTGGATTGTTTTCAGCGGTATTACTCTCCGTTTCGCGTGTTCCACAGGTAATGGCAGATGACGGATTGCTTCCTTCTAAGATTCAGACGCTGCACCCGAGGTTTAAAACCCCTTATATCTCTATCATCATTTGTGCGACAGTTGTGAGTTTTATGATTCTTTGGAGTTTCCAGCAATTAATTGTTATTGACGTAACGTTGTATGGCGCAGGCCTATTCCTGGAGTTTATAACTTTGATTGTGTTGCGAATTAAAGAACCTTTTGCTCACCGGCCTTTTCGGATACGTTTGTCAACTTTGGGATTGTGTATAATGGTAGTGCTGCCGGTGGGGCTGTTTGTGATTGCACTATCGGGGGCCTTTGCCGAAGAGGGCAAAATGTTTATGCCGGCATTATTTGCAGTGAGTGCTTTGCTAAGTGCAGAAATTTTTTGGCAAATTGTAAAAAGATTTAAGACTAAAAAGTCCATTCAACCACCTGTTTCAAAAAATGATTAACGGTAATCAGTACATTTCCTATCGTAAATTTTCTGTGTAAAAAAATAGTTATTGAAGAAGTACTCTTTTTTTGCTATTTTTTTCAATTTAGCATAATAATTGCGTTTATCGGTTGCTTATTATAATAAACCGATACCTGTGCTAAAACCTGACTGCAAAATAATCTCTTCATTATTTTTATTGCTGATTGTTTCGTTATTCTTATTGCTATGCGATGCATTGCAGGCACAGGTTCCACCGGTTAATTGGGCCAATCAATATGGTGGTTCTTTGGTAGATGTTCCCTTCGTCATAAAATTTACCGGTGATGGCGGTACTGTTGCTGCAGGATACACCACATCGAAGGACGGTCAGGTAGGCGTTAACGTGAGCCGGGATTACTGGGATCTATGGGTTGTAAAGCTCAACAGTTGCGGCCTCATAGAATGGCAAAAATCAGTTGGAGGCACAGGTTACGAAACTGCGAGAGATATTGCGCAAACCGCCGACGGTGGATTTATAGTTTTAGGTGAAACTAATTCTACCGACGGAGATGTTGTAGCTGGTTACGGTGGTACAAAAGACATTTGGATTTTGAAATTATCGACGGCGGGAAATATTGAATGGCAAAAGAGATATGGAGGTAACAATCTCGATATTGGAAATAAGATTATTATTACGAGCGATGGAGGCTACCTCGTGGAAGCCACTTCATCTTCCAAAGACGGAGATATAAAAGGTAACCACAGCACTGGAACTTACACCGATGGAGTATTGATGAAATTGTCGGCTTCAGGAACTGTGCAATGGAGCAAATGTTTTGGTGGCAGCAAAAATGATGAATTGCTGGATATTCAAATTATTAATGGAAAAATATTTGCAACAGGCTATAGCAACTCCGTTGATGGTGATATACCACCCAATCAAAAAAATTATGACGTATGGTTGCTGGCTTTAGATGGCGCCGGTAATAAAATTTTCAGCAAAATTTATGGAGGATCTCAAAACGATGTAGCGTATGCTATGTGCATAGGCGCAGATCAAAGCTTAACTCTTGCAGGGTATACAACATCCAATGATGGAGAGGTAAGCGGGGCTAAAGGAAGCCAGGATTTTTGGATACTTAATGTAAGTCAAAGCGGAAATATAAACTGGCAAAAAGTATTAGGTGGTTCTGATGCCGAATACGCGAATAGCATTGTTGCCGATGATGACGGCGGGTATCTTGCCGGAGGAATTTCTTACTCTAATGACGGTGATATTACTGCACCAAATGGCGAAGGTGACTATTGGATCGTGAAACTGGACAAGAATGGAAATTTAGCGTGGCAAAAAAGCTATGGAGGTTCTGGTAATGACAACCTGCATTGCGTTATTCACAAGACACTGCCGGACGAATTTTATCTTGCGGGTGATACCGACTCCGACGACGATAATTTTGAAACAGGTTTCGGCGATGTGGATTTTGGCATTATTAAGTTGAAAAACCCCTCAGCAGTATCAAAAGACACGGTGGTCTGCAACATCAATCGTTTTAATAATTTCCCCGATACTGTGAAAGATGTATGCGGATATGATTCGCTCCTGGTTACCTATAATCCCGTACCTATTAACGGCCCGTTTAATAATATAAACAAGCAGGATACCATTTTTACGGGCGGAAGTATTACGCTTCCTTTTAACGGAAATGGCAACCCGCAATGGGATAAAAACCTGGTATTAAGTTGCTATGATTGTACACACCCGGTTGCATCGCCTTCAAAAACCACTACCTATACTGTTACAAACACAACAGAGAGCGGATGCGCATCTACTGATTATTTCACTGTGGTGGTATTAAATGATGTTGTTGTACAAACACCAACCGCCTTTACACCTAACGGCGACGGGTTAAACGATTTTTTTGGACCTCTCGGGAAAGTGCCTGAAGGGTATATGATGAAAGTATTCAACCGCTTCGGCGAAACAGTATATTCAAGTACTTCGTTGCAAAGCAAATGGGATGGAACTTTGAGAGGGAAAATACAACCTGAAGGAGTATATGTATATGTAATGACATATTACGACCTGCAAAAGAAACCACATCAGCAAAAGGGAGCTGTTACGTTACTCCGGTAAAACAAATTGTATGGATAGAAAAGAATTTTTTACAACCGTTTTCAAAAAAAAACCCGTCAGGTTGCAGGCGACAACAGACATCCCGTTTTCACCATCGGCGGGATTAAATGCATACACGGGGGAATGGACTGCGAATGAAGTATTTCATCTTTTAAAAAGAACTATGTTCGGAGCAAAGAAAGCGGATGTTGATTATTTTCTCGCTAAAACTCCTGGCGATACAGTTGATGAATTATTGGATAACCTCACTCCCGTACAGCCGCCGGTAAGAGATTATGGATTAATAGAAGATAGTGATGGTGTATTTTATGACGATCCTACCGTAGCGTTAGGTGCTACATGGGTAAACGATCCTAATGTTACCGGGATGGAGCAGATAAGGGGTAATATCAATTCGCTGCGAATAGATTCGTTATGCAAATGGTGGGCAGGACTGATCATAAAGCAGGAAAGAAGCATCCAGGAAAAAATGGTTTTGTTTTGGCAGCACCATTTTTCGGTACAAAAGGGAGAAGTAAATGATGCACAGTTATTATACCGGCATCACCGGTTATTAAGAGACAATGTTTTGGGAAACGTAAAGACACTTACCCGCGAAGTAACAATTGATCCGGCCATGTTGGTTCATCTAAACGGCTACCTGAATTCAAAAAAAGCGCCTGATGAAAATTTTGCAAGAGAATTCCAGGAGCTCTTTACTATTGGAAGAGGCCCTGACAGCTACTTTACGGAGGAAGACGTTATTACTGCAGCGAGACTATTAACCGGCTGGCGCTTTAAAACCGATCCTTCAATTGTTACTTTTTTCGATTCAAGCGCTCATGATATTAATTCAAAATCTTTTTCTTCTTTTTACAACAACACTGTAATAAATGGCAACGCCGATGGATATACAGAACTGGATGCGTTTATAGATATGATTTTTTCAAACGAGGAATGCGCCCGCTTTATATGTCGTAAAATATATAAATGGTTTGTGTACTATGATATTGATGATGCTGTAGATGCTAACGTAATAGCTCCCCTGGCAACGATTCTAAAAGATAATAATTTTGAAATAAAACCTGTATTATCAGCCTTATTTAAAAGCGAACATTTTTTTGATGCGGTTAACCGATCCTGTTATATCAAGAGTCCTTTCGACCTGGTTGTGGGAACCTTGAGAGAATTTGATATTCCATTCCCCGAATACAATGATTACGTCAACGGCTACCCGCTTTTTTTCTCCGTTTATCAAACAACGGCGAATATGCAGCAGGAGTTGTTTCAGCCACCGGATGTATCGGGTTACGCAGCCTATGTACAGGATCCGATGAATTATGAATTGTGGGTAAACAGTAACTCGCTGCCAAGGAGTGCAGATTTCACGAATGCATTAATAGCACAAGGCCTTATTGATACGAAAGCCTTTGCGTCAAATTCATCGGATCCTGCAGATCCCGATCAGTTGATATTGGACATGACAACACTTTTATTAAGCTATCCTTTGTCTGAATCTTCAAGAAACTATGTGAAAACAAAATTCTTGTTGAATAATGCAAGTGATAATAGTATTTGGACCAACGCATGGAATTCAAACAATGTAACAGTCATCAATCCTTCATTAAACGAACTGTTTAAATTTATTCTGAATCTTCCGGAATACCATTTGTGTTAAAAAATCCAGTCCATATTAAAAATCCAACTTATGAAAAGAAGACAATTTTTATCACGCACCGTACCCGCCGCAGTAGGTTTGCCGGCATTGTTGAATGGCTTTTCATTTACAGCTTTAGGAGATACTCATAATGAATTATCAAGGCTTTTAAGTGGAAATACAGCTACAGATCATGTGTTGGTGTTGGTGCAGTTGCAAGGTGGGAACGATGGTTTAAATATGGTTGTTCCGTTAGATGTGTATTCGAATTATTATAATTCACGTACTAATGTAGCGATTCCTCAAAGCAAAGTATTGCGGCTTTCAGGTAACGATAAATCCGGGCTGCACCCGGCAATGACGGCGTTGCAGAATATGTACAACGATGGTAAGATGAATGTGGTTCAATCTGTAGGATACGATAATCCTAACTTTTCGCATTTCCAGGCAAGAGATATATGGATGAGCGCAGACACAACTACTCTTCGCGCCAACCGGGTAAAATCTGGTTGGTTGGGCCGCTACCTGCAGGAAGAATTTGCAGGATATCCTGATGATTTTCCCAATGCTGTTATGCCAGACCCGCTGGCAATACAAATAAATAATGTGCCCACGCTTGAAGTGCAGGGAAACATTTATTCAATGGGGCTTTCTATTACCGATCCTGAAAACGTATATACGTTTGAAAATCCGTTTCATGATTATCCCTTAAATGCTGCCGCTGCAAATAAGGAATTAAATTATGTAAGAGTAGTTACAGAAAAAACAAAAATATATTCAGATATTATAAGAGCAGCATACCGTAGGAGTGCGACATTAGGCGCGTATCCTTCTGATAATAGTCTCGCAGATCAATTGAAGATTGTTGCCAGGTTAATAAAGGGAGGGTTGAAAACAAGGGTGTACACCGTGTGTTTGGGAGGTTTTGACACACATAAGAGACAGGTAAATGCGAGCGATACCACGACAGGCTTACACGCAACCCTCATGAAAAATGTATCAACCGCCATCAACGCTTTTCAAAATGATATTGAATTGATGGGATTAGATGACAGGGTATTGGGCATGACTTTTTCTGAATTTGGGCGGCGAATCAAATCCAACGCAAGCCTGGGTACAGATCATGGGGCAGCAGCGCCACTTATCATGTTCGGGAAACATGTAAAAACCGGTATACTCGGAGATAGTCCGGATATTCCTTCCGACATCCAGGTGGTGAATAACATCCCTTTTCAATATGATTTCAGAAGCGTGTATGCGTCAGTGTTAGAACAATGGTTTTGTGTTGACCAACCTCTATTGCAAAAAGTGTTACTTCAAAATTACCAGGTATTACCATTGATACAGGGCGGCCCATGTGGTTTACCCGAAGATATAAATACAAACAATAACGAGTCCAATAAGCTTATTTTGAAGATGAGCCCAATGCCCTACAACATCAGTGCTACCATTCAATTTTCTACCACTGGCGGTAGTACCATCATTCAGCAAATTGATTCACTTGGGCAGGTAATAAAAGTGCTTACCAACCAGGATTACGCGGCCGGAGCTTATAATATAGATGTATATAATGATCAACTGCAGCCGGGCGTCTATTTCATCAGATTGCAAAATAAATCCCTGCAAAAGGTTATAACAGTAATGAAGATGAATTAAATAGAGTCTTAATGTGGTGTCTTTGGGTGAAACCAAATTATTGCGAATTTCCTGGAGGGTATATAATAACATCATTTACATACATCGGGAGATCTTTTCTTGCCACATCAAGGGCGCTCACTTCCCGCTGGTTAAACATTTTAATATCGTCGCAACTATTGCAGCTAAGCATTACTGCTGTTTTCTTAAAATCAATTTTTCCGTCTTCAGCGGGCTTTACCATAAAAGCCAGCTCTGATGCATTTCCATAAATATTAAAATCTTTTTGATTCAGTCTCAGCAGTTCCTTTATATCCATTCCGGGGTAAATACCATTCCGGAATTGCCATTCACTATTACCTGTAACCGGGTTATTTTCTTCTGCTCCTTTGGTGGGGAGCATGTGCGGTACCAGTATATATAAAAGATTGTCAAGATTTCTATCATCTCCCCATACAAACATTACCTGGTACTTTGTGCCACTAAACAAAACAGAACATTTTTTCAATTCTTTTTCTGAAAAATAATACATATCTCTTTTAACATTCTGTGCACCAAAAAAGCTTACCAAAAATTCATGTGAGTCGAATTGAAGCAAGTCTTCGGCATATTTTATCCTCAATGGAATTTTCTTCACTTTTAACTCGAACGTATATTCTGTAGTGCTATCATTTTTTTGTGGAGATGCAAGGATAATAATATTCCCTTTTTGGAAAAGCATTGTTGAATCTTTGTTAACATCCCTGTATTCGTCGTAGAAGAAACCCGATTTTATCAATGTCCTTTGGCCGTCTACGTATTCATTTGCTAAGGTAGTTGCGAGGCTATACGACTTAGAATTTTCATCAAAGGTTATATCTATGTTTTTTTGGGGGATTATTTTTCCTTCTTTTGCTTTTACCCTGGTTGTAAAAATAGATTCCGCTGAAATACTATCTGATTTACTAAAGGAAAGATCGAATCCTTTTTTGTTCAGAAAATGATCAATATCTTTTGATGGCAAATAAGCTAATTTGATAAGGTCGTTAATATCAAATGACTGACTGTAAATACTTCCAAAAGCCAAACATTGCAAAACGAGTATAAGCACTACTTTCTTCATTGGTTATCCTGTTGGTAATAAAAATTCGCGGGGATAGTTTTAAAAGGAATGAGGAAAAGCAACAAAACCAGCAGAGATGCTGGTTTTATAAGAACTGGAAGCCTAAAATAATACGTTTTTTCAGAAATCCAAAGTAAAAGTAAAATTATTTTTTTATCAATGTGAAGGTTCACGCCGGGAAACTCAAATAGTTTGGCCGGTAATTTTTTCGATTAATCCTTTCCGTTATTAGCCAGGGGTCGGTGATAACCGGGATTTCCCGGGTGATTTAAGTTTGTCGGCCAGGCATTATTAAAAGGGTAATTAGGACCTAGGTTAAGCTTATCATTGAATTGTAGCGTTCTTCCCGAAGACAGGAGCAAAAAGCATTTCTTTGGACGCTGGCGGAATTAATGTAAAAAGACTACCGCAGATAATTAACTTAGCTTAATACCAGTAATATTTATATGAGAGATACTGCACATAATTAAATATTTTTGTTTCAGAATTATGGTTGAGTAAAAAAATATCTACCGGATTCTATCGTAAAAAGGACAAGCATCTCTCAAAAAACGTGATGCATTTCTATTATAAATTTTTTGGATTAGCTTGATGGAGAACCAATTTATTTTGTCAAATATTTTATTCTAATCCTAAAAATTAGTATGACAGCAGAACATCAGCGGCTTGCCGATAATTTACCAAAAAGAGTACCTCTTGAGCAATGGGGGCCTTACGTTAGTGAACGCCAGTGGGGCACTGTGCGTGAAGACTATGGACATGGCGGCGATGCGTGGAATTACTTCCCTTTCGATCAGTCGCACTACAGAACTTACCTGTGGGGAGAAGATGGCATTGCAGGTATATCAGACCTGTTTCAAAACCTTTGTTTTGCGATTACGCTATGGAACCGGAGAGACCCTATATTGAAAGAACGGCTCTTTGGGCTTGGAAACAGTGATGGCAATCATGGCGAAGATGTAAAGGAGTTATATTATCATCTTGATAATATCCCCACGCATTATTATATGGAGTTTTTATATAAATACCCCCAGAAGGAATTTCCCTATGAGGATATTAAGACAGTAAATCGCCAACGCTCAAAACATGAGCCGGAATATGAAATCCTCGACACAGGTGTTTTTAATGATAACGAATATTTTGACGTAACGGTAACCTATGCCAAACAGGATTCAAAGGATATCTTTATTAAAATAAATATACATAACTTAAACACGGTGAGTGCAGGTATAACGGTATTGCCTACACTATGGTTTTACAACCGTTCGAGCAATAAAAGACTTAAAGAAAAACCCATAATTTCTGATTACAATAAAACAACCGTAAAGGCTACCCATCAAAGATTGGGTACCTATTATTTATACTTTCAGCGCACCAGGGCCACTTTCTATACAGATAATATTACCAACCTAGAAAAGGTTTTGGGAACTCCAAACACATCACCTTTTGTAAAGGATGCATTTCATGATGGCATCATTCAAAAAAAACATGTAAAGTCGCTTCGCAAAAGTACTTCCGGGACAAAGTTTGCCCCCATATATGATCTTACTATAGAAGGAGGTGAATCGAAAAACATTTTTCTACGGCTTTCTGATAAGGAACTGTCTAACGGTTTCGAAGAAGGCTTTGAAAATATTTTCGCCGTCCGCAAGGCTGAAGCGGACGAGTTTTACAATGCAATTCTTCCTCCGAATATTTCCCAGGAACTTAAAAATATACAACGGCAGGCGCTTTCAGGAATGCTATGGAGCAAACAATTTTATCATTATGATGTAGAGCGATGGCTCAGTACCAGCGATGGAATTACAGAAGTTAATCCCGGTAAACTCAATGGACGAAACCATGAGTGGAAGCATTTAAAAAATCAGAACATAATTGTAATGCCAGATAAGTGGGAATATCCGTGGTATGCTGCATGGGATCTCGCTTTTCACTGCATTCCGATGGCAATGATAGATCCTGGGTTTGCAAAGCACCAGCTATTATTGATTATGAGGGAATGGTATATGAAACCAGATGGACAGTTGCCAGCGTACGAATGGCATTTCAGTGATGTAAATCCACCAGTACAGGCATGGGCTGCCTTGCAGGTTTTCCGGATAGAAAAATCAATTTCCGGAAAAGAAGATATTAAGTTTTTAAAAAAGATATTTCATAAACTGCTTATCAATTTCACCTGGTGGATCAACCGTAAAGATGCCAGCGGGAATAATATTTTTCAGGGAGGATTTCTTGGGCTGGATAATATTGGCGTCTTTAACCGGAGTATTGAAATGCCGGGAAATCACCGGCTGGAGCAGGCTGACGGCACAAGCTGGATGGGAATGTATGCATTGAACATGATGGATATGGCCCTGGAAATCGCCATGGTTGATGAAACTTTTGAAGATACGGCAACCAAGTTTTTTGAACACTTTATATTGATAGCTGAAGCATTGAATCAATATGGACTATGGAATGATGCCGATAAGTTTTTTTACGACGTACTCGCCAAAGAGGGATCCAGTCCAATTCATTTGCGAATACAATCTATTGTGGGAATTACTACTTTATTTGCAGTGTCGATTGTGGAAAAGCGGGTACGGGATAAGCTAGGTGATTTCAGGAAGAGAACCACCTGGTTTGAAAAGTACCGGCGTAAAAACAATCGATTCTGGCCCAATGAAGAGCATTCCGGCGGAGAAAAATTTTTACTATCGCTTATCCAGAAAGACAGGTTGAAAAACATATTGGAGCACTTGCTCAATGAAGAAGAATTTCTTTCACCTGGTGGTATAAGAGCATTATCGAAGTATCATGAAAAAAATCCTTTTACTGTTAATATTGATAATATCGAATACAGCATCCGTTATGATCCGGGCGATTCTACCTCAAACTTTTTTGGAGGGAACTCTAATTGGCGCGGACCTGTGTGGATTCCTATAAATTATATTCTTATCCAGTCTATTCGTAAGTATGGCGAATTTTATGGTGATGATTTGTTGATAGAATGTCCAACCGGTTCGGGCATTCAAATGAACCTGAAACAGGTCGCCGATGAATTGACAAAACGTGTGATAAGCATATTTGTAAAAGATGCGGAAGGCAACCGCAGAATTTATGGTGAAGACAACTGGTTTTATAAACAACCCGGCAATGAACATCTTCTTTTGTTTTATGAATATTTTCACGGGGATAATGGTTACGGACTTGGAGCAAGCCATCAAACAGGATGGACGGCCCTCGTAGCAAGTTTGATAAGTGAATTGGAGAATGGAACAGTTTAGAATTTTAGTTCGACAATATTAAAATGCGTTGTGCTTTATTTCAGGCTCGAATAAACCAACGACTCAAATTTTTGTTCAACATCTGCGTGGCTGTTTGGGTTTTGTTGTGTCATGAAAAGGCACACCAGGTGAGCTTTTGGATCTGCCCAGTAAGTGGTGCCATAGTAACCTCCCCATGAAAATGAACCCGCATAACGCGGCTCTCTCGCAGCAGATTTTTCAGAAGTGATGTCAAAACCTAAACCGAAATTATCATCTCCAAAAAGTCCGGGATTGAGTTGTCCACTGATCATCATTTCCACGGTTCTTTTGGCCAAAATCCGGTGGCCGTTATAAATACCCCCATTCAATAACATCTGCATAAAAATGGCATAATCAAAAGCTGTGGAAGAGAGGCCTGCTCCGCCGGAAAAATAATGTTTTGTCATGAGAGGATAGTCAGGATCTATATGTGCGGAAAGTATGGCTCCACTTAATAATATGGTGTAAAGAATCTTCTGTATAAACCGTCGCAAGCCTGCTCGCTTTTGAAGCGGGTACGTTAAAATAGGTGTCTTTCATGCCAAGGGGTTCAAAAATATTTTTAGTTAAAAAATCTTCCAGATTCATTCCGCTGATCACTTCAATTAAACATCCCAGCAGATCACTGTTTAAACCGTATTGCCATTTTTCACCTGGTTGAAAGGAGAGGGGAAGTTTACCAAGCGCTTTCATTCTTTCGAGCAGGCTTTCGTTAAAGTAACCAAGCCCTGAGGGTATGTGATTCTTAGAATAGATAGCCTGCACCTTTGAACTTCCGATATCGGGATAATCCAGTCCTGATGTATGAGTAAGCAGGTCGCGGAAAGTGATCTCTCTTTTTGCGGGAACGGTGGTATAGGTTGTATCAGCATCATTGAATTTGTCCAGCACAACGGGGTTTTTAAATTCAGGGATGAAATCCGAAATGGGTTCATCCAGCAATAATTTTCCCTGCTCATACAAAATCATAATGCCCGCACTTGTGATGGCTTTCGTTTGCGACATGATACGAAAAATAGCGTCATTCTTCATCGGCTTTTTTGTTGCTGCGTCTGCATATCCATAGCCTTTATATTGTACGATCTGGTTATCTTTTACAACAATAGTTACAGCGCCCGTTAGCCAGTTTTTGGAAATGTAATCATTTACCAGGCCATCAATTTTTGCCAATTTCTCATAATCAACGGAACTATTTTTTGTGTTGGTTTGTATTGCCTGTGCCGGCACCAGCAAGGGAAACAAAATAATAAGTGCAAAAAAAACATTTCGGAAGGAGGGAAACTTTATCATATCAAGTGATGATTTTTACGGCAGAAAGATAATTCAAAAATGATGGATTCTTTCCAATGAGGGGCGGTTATTCCTTCATTAATTTTCCTGCTCATATGTTTTAATCTCTAAATTTTTTTATTAAGTTCGCCTTTTATTAACCAAACTAACCCAATGACTTCTTATTCGTACCCGCCATCACCTGCTAATGTAGATCCGCATATTCTGTATCCTTCAGTTTCTTTTAAAAAACAGGTAGGCCTGGTAGTTAGTTCTATTGCGCTTTTCTTTATTGTATATATTCTGTTGGTCCTGGCCTCGATGGCTCTGGCAGTTGGATGCTTTTATTTTGGTGCGGTTATTATTATTAATGCTCCTCGAATTTTTACAATTATGATAGGCCTGGGCTTAATGGCGCTTGGCGTTTCGGTGGTATTCTTCCTTATTAAATTTATTTTCGCTGTTTCTAAAAACACCAACGCTTCCCGAATTGAAATCAAAGAAGAAGAACAACCTGAATTATTCTCATTCATTTGTACTTTAAGCAAAGAAACAAAGACCCCCTTCCCTAAAAAGATATTTCTTACAGGGGATGTAAATGCAAGCGTGTTTTATAATTCCAGTTTCTGGAGCATGTTTTTCCCGGTGAAGAAAAATCTTGAAATAGGGTTGGGCCTCGTAAACAGCATCAACATCAGCGAATTTAAAGCTGTGGTTGCGCATGAGTTCGGTCACTTCAGCCAACGAAGTATGAAACTTGGAAGCTTCACGTATAACGTGAACAGGGTTATCTACAACATGCTTTATAATAATACAGGCTACACAGCATTTTTAAATTCATGGGGCAGGGTAAATAATTACTTTGCTTTTTTTGCCGGAATAACGGTTAAAATTGCCCAGGGAATACAATGGATTTTGCGCCGGATGTATGCAGTAATTAATAAAAGCTATTTCAGTCTTAGCAGGGAAATGGAATTTCATGCAGATGCCGTGTCAGCAAGCGTTTCAGGCGGCAATAATTTGATATCTGCTTTAAGCAGAATTGAGCTGGCTTCCAATTGTTATAATTCAGCATTAAACAATGCAGGCGAATGGCTAAGGCAAAAGAAGGCAACGGCCAATATTTTCAGTAACCAGCTTACCATTTTACAATCAGTAGCTAAAGAGTTTAACCTGCCATTAAAAGAAGGATTGCCTGAAGTATCTTATAATTTTATGCAATCCTTTTCCCAGTCAAGAATCAACTATAAAAATCAATGGGCTAGTCATCCCACTTTGGAAGAGAGAAAATTGAATCTAGATAAAGTGGGAGTAAATGTTTCTCCTGATGAAACTTCAGCATGGAATGTATTTAAAGGAAGAAATATACTCCAGGAGAGGTTGACTGAAACCTTGTACAAAAATGCAAAGGCAGAAGAGGCGTTGGAGAAATGCGACGGAAAATATTTTGAAGAAATATATATCAAAAAGAGAGAGTCAACATTTTTGCCGGCTGCATACAAAGGGTTTTACGATGACCGTTTTATAAATGTAAGTAACTGGGATTTTGATTCGTTAACCGGTATCCAAGCTGCTAAAAATTTTGATGATTTGTATAACGATGAAAATGGTCAGCTTCAATCAGCAATTAGTAACAATGAAAATGATATTGGCACGATTAAAGCGATTAAGGCGAAGCAAATAGATGTAAAGAGTTTTGATTTTGATGGAAACAAACATAACGTAAGTGAATGTGATGCTGTAATTACCCGGTTGGAGGAAGATATACAACAACAGAAAAAAAAGCAGGAAACACTGGATAAGGAATCATTTATATTTTTTTACAATAGTTGTAACGGGCACAAAGATGAAATAAAAAACAACTATGTATATTATACCATACTATATAAACAATTTGATGCTTATGCCGAAATCGCCAATGCCGTATTTCGAATATTAAACTCCTTTAATCGTGGCGGTCTCAAAATTGAGGAGGTTAAACAATCGATTAGCGGATTGAAAGCTGTGCATGAAAAAAAACTGAAGGAATTTTTCAGGAAACTCCTGGACGATACCGTAATCACAAACGAAATAGATAACCTTGCTGATCGGATTAAAACATTTTGCAGTAAAGATTTTGTTTATTTCGCTTTTGATTCATTTAAAAATGATGAATTAAGTGAATTGAGTGAACTTACCATTAAGGTTGCCGATGAGTTAACAAGCCGTAAATTTAAATGGTACAAAAAGATGTTGGAAGACCAATTGAATTTTAAATAAAATTCTAAAATTCACGGTGCGATGTTAAGATCGCCAATGAACCGGCGTCTTTTGTGTGTCCTTTTCAGTTGCTTTTCCTTTTATCAATACCCTACAGAATTAGACTATTTTTATAACTTACTAAAGAAAATATCTGAAAAAATGCAACACAAAGTTTATAAACTGGCGATGACATATTTGCTTCTTATGACGTTATCACAATTGTCGGCGCAACAAATTTCGACCGCAACAAATATATTGAAAGCTACTTATAATTTAGTTCCTCCCCATTCTAAAGACACGCAGTATTATGAAATGGAATCAAAAGTACAGAAGCATGCCCCCGATGGAACTCCCCAGGGATGGGATGTTTATCGTTTATACCTACGTTGTGTCCCCTCTGTGGATGCTTCCGGCGGAGATGAATATACCTGCTTGAAATTTACAGTTCAAATAAATGATTCCACAGAAGTTTCTATACCCTCGCTTACCGATTGGAAATATTTTTTTTCATTAACATCAAATGGAAAAGATGAAAAAGGACAGGTTTTCGGGATCGATCATAGCAAATTTGAAAAATTAACTGATGAGAATGGAAAGGTACTTCCGGTTGAAAACACTTATTTTGTTTATAATGCCTTTATTGATTTTCATTCGATGAGTGTGTTTGCTGAAAGAACCGCAGAAGGTAACGGGGCGCAGAATTTAAAACACATCGGCGATGAAATTGTACATGTAGCTTCGTTTTCGCAGCCGCCTGTAAATCTCGGAAGCCAGATTGCTGAAGGGTCTTATTTTAAAAACGGGGAAATTACACTCACATTTAAAGGACTTGGATTTGTAAATGAAAAAGCCTGCGGAATGCTTGGATATGATTCTGGAGAAAGTTCTTTTTATATGGTAAT
Organism: uncultured Chitinophagaceae bacterium; assembly: GCA_963819925.1. GTDB lineage: Bacteria > Bacteroidota > Bacteroidia > Chitinophagales > Chitinophagaceae > Ginsengibacter. The sequence continues at coordinate 99,263 of CAWFYG010000008.1, forward strand.
GAAGCCCGCGGCAAATGTGGAAATAACCACCAAAGGAAGTTCTCATTATTGGGGAGATATTTATAAGGATATTTCAGGTGGAGGATGGATTCAAAAAGCAATATTGCATGAGATTGTAATTAGTCAAACAACTGTACCGGGCCTTTCCAACAAGATAAATGCTGTCGTTGAAAGAAGTATAGTTATAAAAAATGTGAAACGGGAAAATTAATTTCAGATGATACCGAACGAACAAATGCAAGCGCCAGGTTACCCACCTTGAGGAAATTTTTAGATAATAGTTTTTAAATCCATCTACCTTGTTTCATCTGCAGAAGGTCCATACATTCCGGGAACAGGAATATCAAGCAAACGCAGGTAAACACTCAATTGCCCGCGATGATGATACACATGGTTGTAAGAAAAATTCCGAAGGGTTACTTTACGTGGAAGCTGAAAAAATATCTGATTACCGCGGCGTATAGTAAATGTCGCATTCAATGTTTCATCGCTGGCAGATTCAAGGAGGTTAATACCGCTCTTGAGTCTTTCGTCAAACAGTTGCAATATAGCTTCTGTATCTTCTTTCACATCACGGTTAAAAACCGCTGTTGCAAAATCAAATTCATCTGCATTTAATATCCGGCTAAACCAGACGGGTATATCAGCAATGTGTGTTGCGAGCCTCCCGATAGTCATTGATTTTTCATGAGGCTGCCATTCCAGTTTATCGGAAGGCACACGTTCAATCATTTTTCTTGTATTGCCCGACTCTTGTTTTAGTTCGGCTAGCAAAGCAGCATTAATTGGCATATACCCAGTTTTGATAAAAAGCTAAATTATGGAAATATCTTTCAAATATCTTTTGTTTATTTCCTATTTATGCGTGATCAAAATCTTCTTTGTTTTCGTGGCTCCATCGTTAACTATTTTCAAAAGATAGGTACCATCGGGAAAATTAGCGGTGCTCAATCGCATAGTAGTTTCACTCATTGTTTCAGTACTTAATTGTCGGCCCACCGCATCATATAAAATTATTTGCATTTTGCCTGTGCCGTTAGCTGCCGCTGTAATAGTAATATTATTATTCGCCGGGTTTGGAAAAATAACGAAGGGGCCGGAAATATTTTTATTATGTAAAACAACGATGTTGCTGTATACGTATTTCCCGTCTACATCAATTTCTTTAATACGATAATATAAATTTCCAAATGGTATACCGGTATGTAAAAACTGGTAATTACCTTGATTTGTATTGGTAATATTTAAGACACCGATGCGGTTCCAATTTCTTCCATCTGCGCTAAATTCTATTTCAAATTTATTTGAATTTACAGTTGGGGTAGCAACAACCCATTTTATCGTAGCGGATGCTTTATCTATAAGAGATGCATTGATGCTGATGAATTTTACAGGCAGAGTGCTGAAATTAAAAGGAGTAGGATTGTTTTCTCCAGGTTCTGTTGCATTGCCGTTATTATTGGGATCTACCGCACTTTCCGGGCCATTGTTGGAAGAGTCCGCTACATTGCTGAAACTTTGTGTTCCGACACTTCCTATAGTGGCCGTTCCGATGGCCGAATTCATATAAGTACTTTCAGGATTGAGATTAGTAACGCGGAAGCTCAAACGAATTTTTAAGAAATAATCCGTGTTTGCCGAAATCTGGTTGTTTAGATTTTGCCCCTCAACTAATAGTTTACTATCCTCACTACCATTGTACGCCGGGTTCAATACAAGATTGGCACCGTTATTACCGGGCACAAATGCCACACTTATATTGGACACGTTTCCGGTTCCGTAGATAGCACCCAGGTTGTCGGTGACGTTTATATTATTGAGAGCAACATTTCCCAAATTTTCTACGTAGATTTCATAAATAAGGTCCGCAGTATTATCATTTATTTTCACGGTATTTACTAATTGTTTGGAAACTCCGATCGAAGGCGTGATGCTGGTATTGTCGATTGGCAACTGTCCCACCTGGAAGCTTTTGACGGAATCAAGGCTATTGTTGGCAATATCATATTTATAATAATAACACGTACCTGAAAAATCAGTTCCGGTAATTTCTAATTGGCCGTTCAAATAGGCAATTCCAAAACAACTTTGCGGCAAAGAATCCAAAAAGATTGCTGTTGCATTTGTGCTGGTGTTGTAGTTTTTAATTTCATATAACTTTGAAGGAAAACTTCCAAGAGTAGCAAACATCCGGCCATTTGGCAAAATGGTAAGATCCCCGCTGGAGATGCTGGTAGGAAAATAACCCGCGGGAAATTGTACAGTTCGTGTATTGATAACGGTTCCCGTTGTCACATCAAACTTATCAATATTACATTGCCCGATGGTATCATTATATCCCGAAAATGACCAGAGGTCGCCATTATTATCAAACTCAAAATTATTCGACACATAACTATACGTATAATTTGGAGTAGAATTGAGCATTGCCGGGCAAATAATATTTGCCGGTAGTCCCATATCGAGTACCCAAATTTTGGTATTCCCACTTCTTATATCTGCGGTATATAATTTATTATCTTTTGGATTGTACGCAACAAATACCGCAAAAATATCGGGTACCTGGTTGGCAAGACTGCAGGTAATTAAATTAGAAGCGGTATCGCTTAACGGGTCTTTGACGAGAGAAAATGCAGGCTCACCAGATCCGTTACACGAACCTGCCCCGAAGTTCACGAGCAAGGAGTTTTGGGCAACACATGTATTGTGTGCCACAACGCCTGCTATTAGCAAAGCCATTGATTGCCGGATAAATTTTTTTATCATCCCATAGGTTTTAAAGAGTACCTGATACTTGTTTAAGAAAATTCGGTCTTATCTGATGAAATGTTGGATTGGTATAGCGTACTGTAGCTGAGGGTAGGAATACAGTATTTATCGAGGAGATAAATATAATAATTCGGTTTCATAATTTATAGCAAAAGGGCTTTTTTTTACACAATACTGGAAACCGGCCCACTTATTTTTTAGTGAAGCTCGCTAATCGGCGCATATCTTGTCCAGCGGTAATCAAACCGGATAGTCGAATCTTTCGATCCGGGAATATTTTTTGTTAAACCTGAAAAAAAATATCAGAGCCATGTCTTCCGCCGGTAAAATAATTTTTTTGATTAGCCAATTCCAAAATCGGTACATAAGCGAAAGCAGGGGGTGCTGCGATTTTTTTGTAAGGCTAAATTCGACGAGGCCTTTTATGGACAATCCATATTGAAAACTCAACCGGCTGTTAGAATATACTCGTTTTGATTGAGCGACAGCATCCGGAAAGTATCCTGTAATGAGTAAACTTATTAAAGAAATAAAACAGAATTTCTTCCCTATTAAAGCGCAGGATTTATGGCTGATGTAAGATAATAATGTTTAAACACCCTTTAAAACAAATCAAGAATGTTCTTTCATTTATTTAGCAGAAGGTAAGGCAAAAGCAACATAGGCATCCCCGGATTTGGTTTTGAGTTTTCCGCCACCGCAGGCAATTACGAGGTATTGTTTTGAATTTATATTGTATACTGCGGGTGTAGCAAAACCGCACGCCGGTAAATCTGCTTCCCATAATAACCGGCCCGTCCTTTTATTAAATGCTCTTATCTTACTATCACTTGTAGCTGCTATAAATATGAGGCCTCCAGCCGTAACAACAGGGCCCCCATAGTTTTCAGTGCCGGAGTGTATTCCTTTAACCTTTAATTCCGGATAATCTCCTAACGTATCTTTCCAAACAACCTGGGCAGTATTTAAATTAATAGCAGTCAATGTGCCCCATGGTGGCTTTATCGCTGGGTATCCTTCTTTCGTAAGAAACTTATTATATCCTGTACTCGTATACGGTAAATTCATATAAGGGTCTTTTGATTCTACCGGTGGTATAAACTTTTTAGCCTGGTTATTTTTAATATCCAGTATAAATGACGCAATCGCATTTTTTTCCTCACCCGTTAAAGTATTAAATGAAGGCATCATTTTGCGACCGTTGGAAATAAGCTGATGGAAAGCTGCTTCACTATACTTTTTATTTACGTCAATTAGGGAAGGATAATTTCCTGAACCTTTTCGTTCAGGACCGTGACAGGTAATGCAATATTTCATGTACAATCGCTGACCTGCCTTCAAATAAGTTTCATTCTTTGGTTCACTATTCTTTTCGTCTATCATGGTAAGTATCCAGGGCATTTCACTTGCATTCACATATAAAATTCCAGTAGAGGGATCATACGCAGAGCCTCCCCATTCCGCACCGCCATCGAAGCCGGGAAATATAACAGTTCCTTCTTTTGAAGGAGGCGCAAAAATATTTCCCGTTTTATAAGAGGCTAATCTCTTTTTAATATCCTGGTACGACGAATCAGGAACCAGATTATTTAAATCAGTTTCGTTTAAAATACTTCTTGCAAAAGGTTTGGGTAATGTAGGGAAAGGCTGCGTAGGCGATAGTTTCTCCCCGGTAAGTTCAGTTTGGGTTGGCACTTGTTTTTCTTCAACCGGGTAAATCGGCTTGCCCGTTTGCCTGTCAAATAAAAAGATAAATCCTGATTTAGTTAGTTGAGCCGCAGCATCAATTTTCTTTCCATCCCTTGTAAGCGTTACCAATAAAGGAGCGGTTGGCAAGTCCCTGTCCCACAAATCGTGATGAACCGTTTGAAAATGCCAGATTCTTTTTCCGGTTGCAGCATCCAATGCTAAAACACAATTGGCAAAAAGATCATCGCCCAATCTTTTGCCGCCGTAAAAATCAAAGGATACAGAGCCTGTTGGAACAAATACAATTCCTCTTTCTTCATCAAGACTCATACCAGCCCAATCGTTGCCACCGCCAAGGTGCTGCCATGCATTTTTATCTTCGTAAGTATCGTATCCATATTCTCCCGGGTGAGGAATTGTGTGAAATATCCATTGTTGCTTACCGGTTCTCACATTAAAAGCCCTTACGTCGCCTGGTGCAGCGCTTGCGTCTTCTGCAACTCTTGATCCCATTATCAAAAGGTCTTTAAATATAACTCCAGGAGTATTCGAAGTTATAAACCGGTCGTTAACATCTCTCCCGAAACCATCATGTAAATCAACGTGTCCATTCTCGCCAAAAGTGGTAACAGGTTTACCGGTCGATGCATTTACACAAATAAGAAAGGGACCTGCGGTATAAAAAATTCTCTTGTCATCCTTTCCATCTGTCCAATAGGTAACTCCGCGGCCGGAATTAAGGAATGTCAAGGGCATTTTTGCCAGAGCATTGGTGTCAATAGTTTTCAAACTTTCGGGATCAAAAACCCAATTCCCTTTTCCTGTTGAAGCATCAAGTGCAAACAGTTTCATCTTTGGTGTAACGGCGTACAATATGCCATTAACGATTACAGGATTGCATTGTATTTGGGTGGTGGATCCGGTGTCTGCATCAACGGTGTGATATACCCACGCGACTTGTAGCTGCTTCACATTATTCGTATCGACCTCTGTGAGCGATGAATAATGTATCGCATCTTTAGTACCTCCATAAACATTCCAGCCAGCATAGTTTTTCTTTACACCTGTTTTGCAGGATACTATTGCCGTCAGCAGGAAAATATTAATTAAACAAAAGAATTTTATTTTCATGTTTTATTATTGGCATTAATTTTATTTATAGATTGGTTCCGCGTCATTTTTTTATAACCCTTAAAATGAAACCGGAAAAAATTCCGGCAAGTAATTTGATAAAAGATATTGAGAACAACTAATCACTGTGCCGATGGAATTTAATTAAATTATTTGAATAGTTTTTACAAAAGACAATATTAAAAACTTTGACTATGACAACACAGGAAATTGCAGGCCGCCTGGTTGAGCTTTGCTCGAAAGGCGATTTTGAAACAGCACAAAAGGAGTTATTTTCCAGTGATGCAATAAGCATTGAACCTCATTCGACGCCTGGTTTTGATAAGGAAACAGAGGGACTGGATGCAATTCTTAAAAAAGGAAAGAAATTCACCTCAATGGTCGATGAAAGGCACAGTATTACAATTTCTAAACCGGTAGTTGCCACAGATTCTTTTGCTTGCACAATGAACATGGACATTACGATGAAAGAACAAGGCCGCATGAAAATGGCAGAACTGTGTGTTTACCAGGTTAAAGATGGGAAAATAATTTCGGAACAATTTTTTATGTAACGGCCACATCGTATTAACGTGAACGCCCAAACGAACTTAGAAGATGCAAAGTAATATTCATCAAAAAATGGTAATTCTTTCCCCAGGAAAGGATTACCATAATTGAAAAATAAAGATATCCTGTTTAAGAAAACTTTTTTTTGATATCGTGAGCTGCTTCTTCAATATTATCTTTCAGCTCTGAAGCTTTGTCTTTATATTCTGCAGCTTTATCCACAACATTCTTTTTATATTTTTTTACTTTCTTCAACAACTTCTTTCGTGTTTTAGTGCCTTCATCGGGAGCGAGTAGCAGTCCAGCCAGCGCTCCAATGGCAATACCACTGAGCAATAATATCGTCGCATTTTTAATTTTCATATAACTATTTATTTTTTTTAACGGTGAAAAAATTTAAATTCTAAACATTCAAAAACACTGCCAGTTAATTTATAGTTGTTAATAAAAATCATAAATATAATATCAATTGCAAGTTTTTCGATTGGTTGGTTGTTTAGCCCGATAGTAACCAATCTCTATTTATTTTTTGATCCCGGGGCATATTATTTAATCGCAATTTGCGTTATAAATATGGCCAAATGCAATCGCTTTGAAGAAAATTATACTATTTTTTATTTTTTATAGCTATACAAAGTACGGAATTTCTCAACCGTCAAATAACTATTCCGCTGATACAGCAGGTTTAATTGCCCAAAAAGAAAATATTATAACTCCTGAAACCATCATCAAAGTTGAAAATATTGGCCCCAAAATAAATACACAATTTGATGAGCTAAGGCCCACTATTTCGGCGGATGGGAACTTGCTATTCTTCATCCGGCAAAACCATCCTTTTAATACACAATACAACGTTGTTCCAAACTCACAGGACATATGGTTTTCCGAAAGAGACAGCTCAGGCAAATGGAGTGAAGCAGTGCACCTTGGGTACCCGCTAAACACTACAGAATACAATGCAGTTTTTTGGATATCGCCCGATAATAACCGCCTTCTAATAAGAAATGCATTTATCGATGGAGATTATTTTGGTAATGGTGTCAGTATGTGCTACCTCACAAAATATGGCAACTGGAGTAAGCCTCAAATGTTACAGATAAAAAATTACAACAAGTATGACAGGGGAAACCAATATGGTGCCACGATGGCTAACGACGGGCAAACGTTATTACTTTATATGTCGGAAAAGGAGGGCAGTTTTAATAATGACATCTATGTTTGTTTTCTGCAAAAAGACGGTACATGGAGTGAACCCAAAAGTCTTGGCAAGAAAATAAATCTGCCAAAGTACAACGAAATGACTCCTTACCTGGCGTCCGATGGTGTTACATTATATTTCAGCAGCGATCGCCCTGGAGGATTGGGATACAACGATATTTGGAAGAGCAAACGTCTTGATAATTCATGGGAAAAATGGAGTGACCCTGTAAACCTTGGGAGCCCTATAAATACACCGGACTGGGATGCTTTTTTCACCCTGGATGCCGGCGGTGAATACGCCTACATGACCACCGAACAGGATAGTTATGGAGCAAGTGATATAGTGCGTATTAAATTGTTGGAGAAGGAAAAGCCGAATCCGGTAGTGTTGGTGAGTGGAAATGTTTACGATGCAAAAACCAAACAACCATTAAGCGCTTCACTTATTTATGAAACTTTGCCAGACGGGGAAGAAGCCGGAAACGGTATTTCCAACCCAACAGATGGTGCTTTTAAAATCGTATTGCCATACGACAAGAACTATAGTATAAGAGCAACGGCAGACCATTATTTTGCGATATCAGAAAATCTTAATCTTGACTCATTAATTAAAGCAGGATATAAAGAGATACACAAAGATCTTTACCTTGTTCCAATCGAAGTAGGACAGGTAGTGCGTTTAAATAACGTATTTTTCGACTTCGATAAATGGGAACTTCGCCCGGAATCGTATATCGAATTGAAAAGGGTTGTAAAATTGCTGAAAGAAAATCCTTCTATTGAAATTGAAATGAGCGCTCATACTGACAGCCGCGGTTCAGATGAGTATAATTTTAAATTAAGCGATAACCGGGCAAGGTCAGTTATGGAGTACATTATTTCACAAGGAATAGACCCGAACAGAATCTCATCTCACGGCTACGGTGAAACGAAACCAGTTGCAACCAACGACACCGATGAAGGAAGACAATTAAACAGGAGAGTGGAATTTAAAATTCTTAAAAATTAACGACCGGTTAATTTCTGTTGAAGAGATTACTAAGGCTGGTACTTAATTTTACTCCCCCAAAATAATAAACGTCTTTTATTGATGAATTTCCTCGTATGTCTGCATCACTTAGAGGGGCGCTTTGTCTATAGGAAAGTTCAGCAGATTTTGGGCCTTTTTCCATGCTCAATACATTTAAGTCAACATAGTTTTTGCTGACATCGTCCAGGTAATCAGTAAAGGTGACCCGGTAGCCAAATTCAAAACTTAGGTCCCACTTTTCATTTAAGGGCATTTTCCATCCAATGCCAACCGGAACGCACGCCTGTATAAGTGAATATTTTTTTCGGTCGGGGAATTCGGTCAATCCCTCACCCTCTGTACTTAAAGGTTTAAGGTATGTCTTCTTATTATTATTGTCGAAAGTATATGGATTGAAATAGAATACGCCAACTCCACCAAATATATAAGGATAGGACGTAAACGTTACAGGGTCAAATAAATTAATTTCAGCTATTGCGTTTAATTCAAAAACATCGCTCTTAAAACTCAGGTTTCGATTTTTCAGGATCCGGCTCTTATTATTCTTATCATCCGCACCGATTTTTGCATAGGCAAGTCCAAAGCGAAAATTCACAAAATCCCCTGAATTATATTTTAAATTTAAACTAAGCGATGGCCTTAGTTGTTTAACGGAAATCCTTTGCTGCGTTAAATCTCCATTATACCCGGCAACACCACCCATTATTTCTGCCTGCCATTCCTGAGCTTTACATACACCCGGTAAAGCCAGAAGAAAAATCAAAAAAATCTTCATACAAGTTATGTTATAGTTAAGTAAAATTAGCCTTGCAATAGAAGATTTAATTAGGTTAACGAAATTGTTTATACTTAAAATTAATTTTTTTTTCTATATACACGCCAATTAAGGCCCGAAAAGTAAACCTCCTATACAGACGAAAAGGAGTTCTACGCATGCCATACCGTTAAAAAACTAATATTAGAGTAAATATAATGGATGCAAAATTAAGCATGAATGCGTTTTTAGAATATCCGGCTGCAACATATCTTTGATACCAGAAGTTGGTTGATGTTTGACGGCATTAATCAAAATATCCAAATCCATTGAAAAGAACCATTCCCAATCCAGGAAAAACCAAAATAAATCCGGTATCAATCAACTTCTTTTTTTAAAAAATCCTAATACCTTTAAATAACAATTGTGCTTTAGAAACAAGCCGGAGTACGGCACAGTATATCCCGAAAAATCAATGGAGCTGAAGGGATTAAATTATTTCACGAAATTCATTTTTAAAACTTCTGCATTTGTCGCTGAAGTTTTTTTTGTGTACTCATTCTATACCGGAATATTTATGATTGAGAAATTTTATTTTTTTATTGACCAAAACAAAAAATATTTATGAGAAGACTCCTTATAAAATTGCTTGCTATAATAGTTGTCGGAGTGCTCCTGGTAGCTGGCACTAACGTTAACGCTCAAACGAATTCTACCGATACTGCATCCTCCGTCAGAACCGATTCTGTGTTTTCACAAGTGGAGGTCGAAGCTTCTTTTCCTGGCGGACCACAGGCCTGGACAAGGTATATAACTAATGCTATCCAGGAAAATATTAATAAATTAAGAAAATCTGACTATGGCACCTGTGTCATAAAATTTATTGTTGATACAAAAGGACGTGCAAGCGAGGTGGAGGCCACTACTATGCAGAAGAGCCGGCTGGCTAAAATTGCTATTGATGCAATCGCGAATGGGCCGAGATGGCATCCCGCTCAACAAAATGGAAAGTTCGTGAACGCATATCGTTTGCAACCTGTTACACTGACGGAACCGGGAAAATAAGAATGCTTTTTAACTGCCGGGTCAATACGGCTTGAGCCGGAAAATACAAAGCCTTTATCTTGAATTTAGCAGTATTGTATAATTATTTCGTCAAAATGATATCTCGACGGTGTGAAGAATCTAAGTTTTTCTCAGCGTCGATAAGTACAATTTTTTCTTCAAACAGTCCAAAAAAGTATTTGTTCTACAATATTTGTTCGTATTTGTACCCAATGATTAAAGGGTGATTTACTAATCAAACAGTAAATACAATATTCTCAAAATAAGGCAGTACTCCTATTGCTCCACTTGTGTTGTGCACATATCTTTGTTCCAGAAGTTGATTGATGTTCAATAAACATTAATCAAAAATCCAAATCCATTGAAAAGAACTTTTCCCAATCCAGGAAAACCAAAACAAAAATTCGATATCAGTCAACTTCTTGTTTTAAAATTCAATACCTGTTATTACCGAATTATCCCGATGAAAACCGTCCTGTAAAAAGGACAATCCTAATTCCGGAAAAACCAGTAAACCCAGGAATAACTTATTCCAAAGAAGTTTATCTTCAAAGCTTCTGCACTTACCGGCAGAAGTTTTTTTATTTCCTGAAATTAAATTTGAACAAAATCTATAAGCCGGATTCCTGAACGCCTGGTCTCTTTTAATTCGCCTGAGGTTTTAAAATTATCGATGAGAATAATTTTATCCCCAGGAAAGATCAAAAATTATCATTTTCAACATTTGAGATTTCGAAAGTCTCTTAGAGGCAGCTTTTAAAAATTGATAATTAATTGCGTCGAAAGCACAAAGAATATAATTATAGCGAGTCCTCCCTAGAAGCTGGAATCACTTAAATTTCGTTGTCTTTGATGCCAGAATTCATTAGAAATTCAATAAAATAGTAATAACACGAATAATTGCCATAGTTAATTTACCAAAAGAATGGTAAAAACAATAGTTGAAAAATTAAGCAGTACTGCTATTGTAAAGGGTTTATCATGCACCTATCTTTGTTCCAGAAGTTGATTGATGTTCAACAAACATTAATCAAAAATCCAAATCCATTGAAAAGAAACCATTTCCAAATCCAGGAAAAACCAAAACAAATCCGATATCAGTCAACTTCTATTTTTTAAAATTCAATACCATTAAATACCTAATTATCCCAATGAAAACAAGCCTGTAACAAGGCGCACAATTTATCCCGAAAGACCAGGAAACCCCAGGAATAAATTATTATCATGAAGTTAGTCTTCAAAAGCTTCCGCAATAATCCGCGGAAGTTTTTTTATTTCCTGTAGTGTCCTTAAGTCAAAAAATGGCGTTTTAAAGCGTGCGGATAATTTACTTCATTCTTTGTGAATAATTTTTCAACTTTGTACTAAGATGATTGCAGCTCCGTAATGAATATTGCAATGTATGCTTGAACATTAAAATGAGACTACCTTTAACTTTTGTTTTATTGATTATTTTTTGGCAGGGATTATCTGCTCAAAATATTCAATCATCAAATGAGGGATCAACAGAGGACCTAAAGCAACTTGCTAAAAATATTTTTAAATATCCAGAATTTGTTGATGGGAAAATAATTTTGAAAGACAGTTCAGTTTATGAAGCAAAGCTTAATTACAACAGGATATTAGGGAAGTTTTTAATACTGGATAGAATTGGCCAAACCAGGCCGCTTGCAAATCCTGATACACTGGATAAAATAGTCGCAGCGGGGGATACTTTTTATTATTCAAATAAAAGTTTTATGGAAAAGATGACCCATTTTAGCAACGTAAATTTATATATAAAACAAATTATCAAGTATATTGAAAAACCAACCAGTGGAAATAATAGCTCACCTGTTATTTCCACTGATGCTTCCAAACAGGTTTTTATTTATGAAGACCCCAAAGATGATGATGTTACAATTGAAAGGTATTCTCTTTTTAAATTGATCACTGAATACTTCATAGCAGGTTCTTCGCGAAATTTTTATACAGTAACAAAGAAAAATTTTTATGAATTATTTCCTGAACATGAAAGTGAAATAAAGACTTTTATAAAGGATCATGGTGTCAGTTTCAATAATATTGCTCAAATGGAAAAACTGCTTGAATACCTGAATAATCTCTAGAAATATTTTTGAAAGCACATTTTTAAATGGGGATATTTCAGTGCTGTTTTAGCTGTCCAGTCTCACTTTCACAGCTCCGGGTCCTTTTGGTCCCATTTCAATTTCAAAAGTTACCTTGCTGTTCTCTTTTATCGGGTTGATAAGTCCGTTAGCATGAACAAAAATGCTTTCTTGTGTTTGCTGATCTTTAATAAAACCATAGCCTTTCGTTTCATTAAAAAAAGTAACTTTCCCTTTTCTTATTAAATCTGCAGGATCAGGAGGCGCCTGTTTTGGAACGCCAATTTGAATATCTTCTAATTTTATTTTTCTTATTTTACCTGGGTCGGGGGGAGTAGAAGAAAGATTGCCATTTTCATCAACATAAGCAAGCATGTCATCAAAGCTTTTCCCATCTTTGGCATTTTCTTTCCTTTCCAGTTTTCTTTCCTGTTTATCTTGCCGGCTTTTTTGTTTTTTCTTTTCTCTTTCCTTTTTATTCCATGTTTCCTGCGATTTACTCATAACTTTTTAAATTTAATTTTTGCAATATTATTTGTTCACTATCCAATGAAGGTACAATATTTCCTTTCCATTTAAGTGTAAACAATTTTTTGCTGAACTCGAAAATCGGGTTTATAAATGGGATACATAAATTTTAAGTTACTGACTTAACTGTTACAAAACGCACTATAAATCCCAATATAAGTTGTGTACATTTACAAAAAATAATTTATGAAACTTTTTGTAGCGGGATTGCCTTATGATCTTGATGACGCAGAACTTGAAGAGATATTTGAAAAATTTGGCAAAGTTGCTACTGCCAGGGTTGCGATTGACAGAGAAACTGGAAAAAGTAAAGGATTTGGATTTGTAGAAATGCCCAACGATACAGATGCAAAGAACGCCATAGAAAATTTAAAGGATATTTCGCTCGGTAAAAAGCCTTTAATCGTAAAACAGGCTGAAGAAAAACCTCCTTCTGGCATGAGGAAAAAATGGTAAACAGTTGATTATTATTGAATATCCATTTCCTCTCCCAGCTATTCAACCAGGCAAATTATATTAATTAAATTTTTACATCGGTTTTTAGTGGGATTAGACAGTGGAAGTATTTGATGTTTATTTTAATGTTGTCCCTGCTTCTTAGTAACGATTATTGATATGAAAATAAAAATACAAAGGATTGCTAAAAGCAAGCCGCAATTACCTGCATCATCCATCGTTAAAAAATTAGCCAGGCGAATTACTACTAAAAAGAATTGGAACGACCTTAATATTGACAGGGTAGTGAAGCTACAATTGAATAGCATAAACGATTTGATTCCTAAACTTAACAGACATGATAAAATTAGTGAGGCAAAAGATGACGTATATGAAGGTTGTAAAGTCATATTTGCGGGTTCCGTAAAAGGGAAAAAGCTTGCCAGTAAATAGATTGGAAAACAGAATTCACAAGACGTTTACCGGGTAGATCTTTCCAAAATAATTTCCGGGTACGTCGGAGAAACGGAAAAGAATCTCGAGCAACTTTTTAAATTAGCCGAAGAAAAAAACTGGATACTTTTCTTCGATGAAGCTGATGCTCTGTTTGGTAAAAGAACTGATGTAAAAGATTTTCATGACCGGTATGCCAAAAAGGATATCTCCCGTTTGCTACAACAAACAAAAGAATACCCGGGCCTCGTTATTTTCAGTTCAAAACGTATCGATGAATCAAAGAAGACCTTTCCAATTCATCTTAATGCCATAATTCATTTTAAAAAGCCTTTTTAATGGCAAATTCTTATAAAGGTTCGGAACTGCATCTTGACGATCCCCCAAAACTGGTATCTTCCGTAACTCCTGTTGCTACCACCATTCCCGCTTTTATTGGTTACACTCAAAAAGCCGAAAAAGAAACACCAGGCGATCTTGATTTTGTTCCCACCAGAATTACTTCTCTTTTGGAATATGAACACTATTTCGGAACAATGCAGGACGAAGTAATTACCCCTGGTATTTCAGATGAACTGGATAAACAAGGAAGAGTAACTACTCTGGTTTCCCGTGATATAAGAGTTCTGATTAAACCTTCAAAAAATATCATGTATTATCAAATGCAGCTGTTTTTTGCGAATGGGGGAGATGTATGCTATATAGTGTCTACCGGACGATTAAAATCAAGCATAAGTAAAAGGGCTTTAAAGAAAGGATTAGGCAAACTTCATAATTATGCAGGTCCCACTCTCATAATTTTCCCTGAGGGAATTGAACTTACCAAAGCGGAAGACCTATATAATTTATATAACGACGCATTAATACAGGCGTGCAACTTAAAAGACCGTTTTGTGATAATGGATATTAGTCAAAATTTACCGGGTGGTGCAAATGAGATAGACTTTTTCAGGGAAAATATCAGCGGAGATAACCAAACAGGTTGTTTAAAATTTGGTGCTGCATATTATCCTATGCTTATTACAAGTATGCTTTATCGTTATGTTGATAGCTCCGTGAAAGTAATTCATAAAACAGTCACCAGGGCAAGTGGCAAAAATGATGTAAAAGGTAGCGGCGAATTTAACAAGCTTACTTTAAGCGAAATTTATTTAAAAGATAACACTGTTTATACTGCTATAAAAGCAGAAATAGCCAGGTATGCAGTAACGCTCCCTCCTTCAGCAGCAGTAGCCGGAATTTATGCGAGAGTTGATAATAGCCGTGGTGTATGGAAGGCTCCTGCGAGTGAAATTTTGAATAATGTCAATGCTCCGGCTGTTGTAATTGATGAAGAAGGACAATCGCACCTCAATGTTGATATAAACAGCGGCATATCTATCAATTCAATTCGAAGTTTTCCGGGAAAAGGAACATTGACATGGGGCGCAAGAACTTTAGCAGGCAATGATGAAGAATGGAGGTATATTTCAGTATGCAGATTTTTTATGATGGTCGAGAACTCAATAAAAAATGCATTGCAACCTTTCGCAACAGAACCAAATGATACGAATACATGGATAACCGTAAAATCCATGATTAATGACTTTTTAGTATTGCAATGGAGACAGGGAGCCTTACAGGGAGCAAAGCCCGAAGAAACTTTTTTTGTTCATGTGGGTATTGGTGAGACAATGACAGCACAGGATGTTCTTGATGGAAGAATCATAATTGAATTTGGTATGGCTTGTGTTCGGCCTGCCGAATTTATTGTAGCAAGGATTATTCAATTAATGCATTTAAACTAGTTTATATTTTTTTACAATAGAGGTATCCTTGTTTAGCTTAAACAGATCTTTAATTTTTTTATTTAATACAGGGTGCAATAGTTCCGGTGCAATTTCCATTAATGGCGTTAGTACGAAGTTTCGTAAATGCAATCTCGGGTGAGGGATCGTCAGATTATCATTGTCGATAATTTTTCTCCCGTAAAAAAGAATATCAATATCAATCGTTCGGGGTGCAAACTTATCCTCGGTATCTCTGTTTCTTCCCATTGTTTTTTCAATGCCAAGTACTTTTTCTAAAACTTCATCAGGGTTTAGAATTGTTTCAACGCAAATGACCTGGTTTAAAAAGTCATCCTGGTTCTTATTGCCCCAGGGTTCTGTTTTGTATCGGGAAGATCGTTTAATTACCCTGCCAATTGTTTGTTCAATTTCTTTGATGGCAAGATCAAAATTTTCAGGAACGTTTCCAACGTTGCCTCCCAATTGTATAAATACTTTTTCCATATTCGCTACAATACTACTATCAATAAATTTCACCTGGGCAAATATCAGGATATAAACAGGGACTGCTGTATAAATTTTTCTTTTGATTGCAGGGTTTCACTACCATGCTATAAAATAACTTCTTGAAGAGCTATATATTTTACGAAGAGGCATAACTTTTTCAATTCAAAAAATAAACTGCCGTCATTATAAGCAACCAATTTATTAAAAAGTTCGTTCAGGATAATCATAAACGACGTTACAAAAAAATTACATCTACGATTAATAATTCTAAAACTTTTTATGAAACGAAACCAGATTTTTTATTTTTTGATTGCAATGCTCGTCATTTTAATTGGCTCCTGCAGTAAATCCAAAACTTCAGCCGTCAATGGAGGAGGAACCTCAAATACGATAAATATTGCAAACATGGCATTTGCCCCTTTATCTACAACTGTGAAAGTTGGAACTACGGTAACCTGGAAAAATAATGATGCAATTGCTCACACGGTAACTTCCGATAATGGAACAAGTTTTGATAGTGGTAACATTGCGGGTGGAGCGTCTTTTAGTTACACCACAATTGGTGTGGGCACATTTGAATATCATTGCAGCATTCATCCGGGAATGACAGGCACTTTGATAGTAATCCAATGATCAAACATTTTCTATCAAATTGCTTTATTGAATATTCAATGTATGAAAGTTGAGGGTGCATTATAATAAAAAGGTAGCAATAATAATATTGCGACCTTTAATTTTTTTTCCTTTTATTGAATGAGTAATTTATCTCTGTAAATATTTGACGAAGTTGTGATTTCTACAATGTAAGTACCTCTCATTAAATCGGAAGTTGGAACTTCTATGGCGTTTCCGGCGAACGTACCAGTTAATTTTCGCAAGGCTTTGCCCGATATATCATAAACGCTTACATGCTTTATGGGATCAGTTCCCTGTACAATATGAACGATGGTCTTCGCCGGATTCGGATATAGCACGGGAGCCTTCGAATCGTTCACTCTCACCATTGCGAGGGCAGAATAGGTAACTTGACCGTCGTTATCAATTATCTTTAACCGGTAAAAATTAAGTCCGCTCATTGGGGAGTCATCTGTTGCATCGTATGTAGTTGTAAACGATCCGTTATCCATGGCTTTTATGGAATCTATTACAACAAAATCGTGATCGGAACTACTTCTTTCGATCACAAAATAATTCGTCTTCGTTTCCAGGGTAGTTGCCCATGTCAAATCTACCTTACGATCAAGATTGAGCGTCGCATCGAAACTTAATAATTTTAAAGGAAGCACGCCACTTGTAAATACATATTTATCGACCTGGGCCGTTGAAAGGACGGCGTTATTGTGGCTGGTAATTGCAAGCCCGGCATAAACCGGGTTGGCTCCAAAGCCTGCATTTACAGGGCTTCCAATAGTAGTGTAATTTGTCCCATCAGGAGAAATTTGCGCTGAATAAACAGTTCCTGTTTTAATTAACCTAACCCAGTAGGGTGGTGCTATATTAATCGCAGTATTTGTAGTAGTAGTATTGCCATCTGTTATAGACCGATATTGGAACATAGCTCCACTACCGCTTGTTAAAACGATTGAAACAAATTTTGAGCCGGCAGCAAGAGTTTCACGAATCATTATTCCGCATTTGTTCGCCACATTCGAATTATCCATAGACAATACCCGTGCATCAAACTGTCCGTCCCCTGCTAAAGTTTTTTGAGCAAAACGAAACGCATCTGCGGTATTACCTATATCATCACCAGAACCATTTAATGTGAAAATATCAGGAGTATAGCAGGCACTTCCTGGTATATTGGTATTCCCAATATCCTGTGTCGTCCATCGGGTTGGCAAGGGATCACAATTGCTACCGCAGGCTAACTGTGAAAAGGAAGCACTATTGGAATAAACGCTTGTATCTGTTGCACTGCATGCACTTTGAACTTTAAATAAATAATCTGTTCCGCATGTAAGATTATTCAAAGCAACCATATTGGTATCGGAAGAAATTGTAAGCCAGTCTGGTGATGTCACTGCCTTATATTGAATATTATAGTTACCGGCTCCGGTCGATTTCCAGTGAAGCGTTGCCGTATTTTCAAAGATATCACTTGTGGAAAGACTGTCAGGCACAATGCAGTCCCCGATGCTTAGGGTTCCATATACCTCAAATGAATATAAGGAATATCCATAAGGGGTACCCCTCGCCGTTCCAAACATTCTCACATAGCGACCGCTCCCTTTTATAGGAATAAAATTACTAAAGCTAACATTGTCTGTTTTACTTGCCAGCATTGTCCAGTTGACAGCATCATCTGAAACATCTATTGTAAAATCTTTCCCCAACGCAGTTTCCCATTGAAGAACTACCTGGCAAAGATCATATTTTGCACCTAAATCTACGTAAATGTATTGGGGATCTACCTGTCCTGCGCTTCCCCACCTGGTTGTCGGGTCTCCATCGAAAGCTTTATCGGCGGTATTGGTTGAATTTTCAGTAGAACTGGCAAAGGCAGGTTTATTTAAGGCTAGATTAAGAGAGTTGCAGGTATCAACGGGATTTCCTGTTAATCCATACACTACAAATTGATCGGAGAATGTCGCCAGATATACCTTACCGTTAGCAATGGTTGGACAATTGAACTTCGCATAGTTACCGGGATCATCTCCAATATTCTGAGATGAATTCCACAATTCTTTAGTCACATCATTTGCATCGAATGCGTGTAAGATGCCTGGTCTTACAGATAGATTCGCATCACCATTGGCAGCATAGGCTACCCATAAAATGGCGGTTGAATCTGTTGAACCATTTGATGAAACAGAAAGAAAAGCCCCGCTATTTCCCACGGGACCTTGCACACCACTACTGATAGTATTTGCAACATCAATCTTATTTAAAGTTCTACTGTATGGGAAAGCTTTTAGCAAAGCATTTTCACTCCATGAATAAATATATTCATTTTGACTACCCTTATAATAAGAAAATGAAGACCGTAGATGTGCGTTAGTACCTAAATTAATTGTCTGTAACACATTATTTGAACCAGCATTATAGCCTCCCATATTATCCCTGTCCACCAGGTATATATTACCATCCTTACAGGCAGTTATTGCCCGGTTTGTGCCAGGTATCAACATCAATTCAGTTACGCCAAAATCGAGATCCGAAGCCTCTAGAGTTGTATAATTGTTTGGGGTGAAGTAGCTCGATACCGCCAACGTAGATGCCTGAGGTGTCAGTTTTACTGCACTTTCTGATCTGTTTCGGAGATCTGTAAAATCACCGTTATATCCTGCGGAACCGTTTCCAACTGAAACATAAATATTACCGGAAGCATCTGCTGCAGGTGCCGCTCCTGACATCCAGATACCTCCGTTATAGCCATCCGGTGTATCATTATATACTATCGATTGGGCAAGCGATGTTTTATCATACCCCAAAATCCACCCGTGGTACGGTCCCCAATCGCAATGTGAGGCATAACAGATATAAACGATGCCATTCAATAATAACAAACCACAGCGTTGGTTCTGTTTTTGCGCATCAAAGGTTATAATTCCTCCTACAGCGCCCGATCCCGTCCCTGCAACCTGCGCCGTTATTAGAACAGGGCTGTTAGCTCTTTCTGCACCTGTAGAAATATCAATCGCGTGCAGGTATTGAACAAACCCAGTACCAGCAGAATCACAACTTCTTGCAACAAGGTACATTGTTTTCGTAACGGAATCTATTACAGGTGTACCTACAATTCCTATATTACCTAAATAGTCCCTGTAATTGCCACCGCAAGCACCGGTTTCATCAGTATTTTGTACGGGGCGTTTGCCATTAGGTGTTAGATTTATTTGCCAATAAGGAGTTGATACGTTTGGCGAATCGGCATCATAGGCATAAACTGAATTGTTAACTGTTGCTGCAAAAACAATATTCTTATTTCCATTACCCGGAATGTTTACGTTATTCATCAACAAAAGTTGAGCATATATCTTGTCATCAACTGGCCTCGTATATAATTTTCCAAAAGAACCAACCGCAACGTTTTTAGTATTTAAGATAGTCTCCGTGCTATCCCAACCGGACCGGTCGAGATTATTATGTTGAGTGAGTACATTCGTTTGTGCATAAATGTGTACGCTACAAAATAGCGAAAAAAGATATAATGATATTACTACAATTTTGCATGTAAAATTTATTTTCATAGAGCAACTTTATGGCATTAAAAGTATAAAAAATTATTAATATTAGGAATTGACTCGCTCATTATTGCATAAAAATACAACATCAAAGAAACACTCTTTAATCCAGGTATATCGTAAATTCTTTTTAATAAGATATTTGAAAACTTCTCAGTTTTAAATATGCAGAATTAATGCCACATTTTTCGATTATTAAACATGTATATCCTCCAATATGATGTTTTAGCAACCGATAGTGCGTGATCATTTCTTTATCACCACCGATCCAACCCCAGGAGTTTTTTGCCAAGAGCGGATAATTCTGCAGTTTTATATTTTGTTTGTTCCCAATTCCGGGGGTCACCAGGAAATGCGTAACCTTCCGGTGCCTTTCGTTCTTTCCACGAGGTAATTCTCCATTGACGAAGTTCTTCATTATCTTCTTCTGCTGGCATCATAGAAATGTATTGGGCTAATCTCACCTTATCATTGCTTTTGTTTGGTCTGATACCATGTGGCTCCAAACTATTAAAAATCAGTAAATCGCCGGCGTTCATTTTTACTTTCACAATTTCGAACCCTGTTACATCCGGCTTAAAATGATCGCGGTTATCAGGTTGAGTTAGCTTCCAGGCGTCATAAGTTCTATATAATTCGGGGATGCATTGAAAGCCGCCCATATTTTCATCGCCCTGATCCGCCAGTGCCAAAACTCCCTGTACGTTTTGCGGCTTTGTTTCCGGATCATAATCCCAATGTATGAATCCCTTTTGTTCGTATCCTTCACGTATCGGAAAATTCAGATTGGCTCTGTCAATCGTTACCCATAATTTTTCTGTCCCCCAAATATCAGTAAAAGCCTGGTGTATTGTAGGATATTGCCGGTTGTCCCACAACAACTGGTGATTGTATACTTCAACCATGCCAGTATTGGTAAGTTCTTTCATCTTCATTTCTGCACGTGGAGGCGCATACCATGTTGTGGGGTCACCCGGATCTTTTTCTTCAAACTCCCACAAAAAATCTGCTAAACGCCTCACCTGTTCTTCAGGCACTGCATTTTTAATAACAATATAGCCATTGGCAATCCAGGACGTCCAATCTTGTTCGCTTAATAAATTCAATGACTTGCTATTTGTTCTGTCATTTAATTTTATTTTACTGCTTTTGGCCGTTGATGGATTTCCCGGAATGTCCTTATGCGCATTAATTGTAGGGTTCATTGTTTTCTGTTCCATGTAATAAGTTTGATACAGTTTAAATTATGCAAAGTTCAATGGCCAATGCCAAAGAATAAATTGCTGCAATGACTATGTTTTGCTCTCTATTGACACTTTTAATCCATTTTAGTCTACGAATTGTAGCTTTACAGGAAATTAATGATGAAAATTAAAAAAGAAATAGTAATCCCCAATCCAGGTCAATCATTCAGGTTGTTTACGCCACGTTTAAAAAATTATTTTTTCTGGCACTACCACCCCGAGTTCGAACTGGTATATGTAGAAGCAACTACGGGTATCCGGCACGTAGGTCAACATATTTCCAGCTTTATGGCTAGTGATCTTGTGCTGATAGGATCAAACATTCCTCATTTGAATTTTGATTACGGTTTAAAAACGGAGTACCACCAGGTAGTTGTTCAATTAAAAGAAAACTTTCTCGGCGATTCTTTTAGTGAAACACCGGAACTAAAACTAATACAACAACTTTTTGAAAGGGCACGCTTTGGCTTGTCTTTTAGTGGTACGACAAAAGAAGTTGTTGCGGAAAAATTGCAGCACATGGATAAACTTAATCATTTTGACCAACTATTATGCTTACTCGAAATTTTGCAGATTCTGGCAGCCTCCCGGGAAGTAGCTGAACTGAACGAAAAGGACACCAGCATAAAATTATTTCTTAATGATAAAATACGCATAGGAGCGATTTATAAATATATACACGCTAATTACAACGAAAAGCCTGATGTTAATAAGGTTGCCGCAAGTGTACATTTAAGCACTCCCGCTTTTTGCCGCTATTTTAAAAAGCAAACAAAAATGACGTTTACTGATTTTGTTAATCAGTATAAAATAACCCAGGCAAAAACATTGCTTTTGCAGGATAAAAATATTTCTGAGGTTTGCTACGAAGTGGGTTTCGAAAGCCTTTCTTATTTTAATAAACTTTTCAAAAAACTGAATGGCGAAAACCCTTCTGAATTTAAAAGAAGATACACCTGATTTGGTATTGCAATTTATTAGCCGAAAACGAATCCTCCCTTATGGTCCGTTCAATAGGTAAATGTTTTAACCGAGGTCATATTTTCGCCCAATACTTCCAGTTCCAGAAGAGTATCGGGAAACAAATCTTTTTTAATATCCCTGCCAAAGTCATCTACTTTCTGTAATCCTTCTGCATTATTAAATGAAGGTTTTATGGGAAACTTTATATGAAAGCCGCCAGCCGGAATTTTTGATAAAATAAGATCTAGTTTTCCTTCAGATGAAAAAAAGCCACTCTTGACAAGATAGTTCGAAATAGTATCGACCTGATCGCTGGAAATATCTTTGGAATAGTAAAGCGTATTATCTCTATAACTTTTTTTATCCATCTGTTTGATTTCGTCAGAAATATTCACGGCGGCGAGTGCCGACTGCCTGTAGGGAATGGTTTTTATGTCTTTAAAATGATCATCAGTATAAATAACATCAACAGGAATATCAGCAAAGACGCTCTTGCTCATTGCGGCTCCGATTATTGCAAAATTATTATCAGCATCCTGCATAGATTCTATGGCTTTTGCATCAACAACAAAACGGGCCTGTATGCGGCCATTTTCTTTGGATATTTGAACGGACCTCGTCTTATCATCTTTTTGAAAAAAGTCCACGTCTTCTAAAAACTTGCCCACAGCTTTAGCATCGGCTTCGGTAACGCCATCACCTTTGTAGTAGACTTCGCCCTTACTTCCCTCAAACGTAACTTTGTTGCCATAACCCGTACATGAATTTAAAGTTAGCAGGCAAATGAACACACCAAATAAATTAAAGTGGTTTAGCAGTTTCATATTTTTGATTTAATGTTTCGTTTCTGAAGATGCCTAAATAATGTTGACATTTTTAAATTAATATTATTAAGTTCCTTTTCTTTTTTTATAACTCCACATTAATTTGTTGATGTCCTATCTTCTTTTTTATATATCGTCATAACTGGTTTTTTTCTTTCAGGCAGACTGCTCACATACGTTTCATATTCTACAGGGCTTTTTTGTTGACATAAGCTCCAGTGTGGCCTTTGGTTATTATATAAATGAACTGCTCTTTTTAATTCTTTACGTAAGGTTTCCAGGCAATCTATTTGCCGGTGCCTCAGGTATTCATGTTTGATGGTTCGGTTTATCCTTTCTGTGTATGCATTTTCCCAGGCCGCTTTACACATACTTACCTTTATACCATGTTCCTGCAATATTTTCAGGTAAGCCAGACTGTTATATTGGCCTCCCCGGTCGGAATGATGAATTAGTCCTTTTATGTTTTCCTTCTTTCTTAATCGTATCATCATTTGCAGCGCTTTAATATTCGCTTCGCATTCCAGTCCGCAGCTGGCATGGTACCCTATGATAACCCTTGAGTAAACATCGATAATAAAAACCAGGTAGTAAAACCGCTCCTTTATCCACAGATAGGTTATATCTGTTTGAACCACCTTGTTGATGCCTCTTATTGTTAGTCCCTCAATCAGATTATCAAACTGGTTGGTACGCACACTGTGCGTGGTTTTAACAAAGTTGGGCGGATAATAAACCCTAAATCCACCTGCCAGCAAAAAACCTTCTATTTTATCGCGGCCGTAGCCCCGTTCTTTTAAAATTAAAGCCATTTTTCTACATCCCATCTCAGGATGTGCTTCACGCAGGATTGCTGCCTTTTCAATGAACTGACGGGATCTTTCAAACCTTGCACCCTGACGCTGCAGCATTTGATGCACCGACTGCCTGCTTAATCCCAAATAACTATACAATTCCATTAGTCGGAACCCTTCTTGGTTTTTGTATCGCCTGAACCAACTGATGCAACTGTATTGATATTTTTTTTTAAATCAATACCTAAATCTTCCTGGGCCAACTCAATCAGTTTATTCAGGTAATCTATCTCCATCTGTTTACGCCCAATAACGCTCTCTAATTCTGCGATCTTTTTTTCAAGTTCCCTGCTTCTGTATTGTTCACTGTCCATCTGCATAACAATTGTAGTTGATGGATGTAAATGTGACGAATATTTTTTTAACCACTTATAAATTGCTACAGCACTCACCTGATATTCCCGGCTTACGCCCGTTACATTCGTTTTACCTTCATCAATATCTTTTACTATCTTTTTTTTCAACTGCACACTGAAGATTCGTCTTGGCCTCAGTGATTTTCTTACTTTTGACTTCGCCATATTTGACCTTTTTTAGGTCAACATATTTCAGGCTATTACATTCCCCGAAGAATTATATTCGCAAAGTACAGGAAGTTTTTTATCGATTCAATACGTAATTTATAGTAGATTTAATAAACTTTCGTATAAACAAATAAATTGTCATGGGGTTTACCATTATTCAGCAATCGCGACAGCGTATAAATGAAAACAAGCATAACAAGATTTTCTGACAGGGTAGATGATTATGTTAAATACCGGCCAAACTATCCTGAACAAATTATTGAAATCCTTACTGAAAAAATCGGATTGAATCATAATTTCATTATTGCAGATGTTGGTTCGGGAACAGGCATTTCCTCAGAAATTTTTATAACTAGCGGTAATAAAGTATTTGCAGTGGAGCCAAATAAAGAAATGAGAGAAGCGGCAGAACTGCGTTACGTGAATGATTCCAATTTTATCAGTGTTAATGGCACTGCGGAGCAAACAAATTTAAAAGAACATAGTGTCAACATAATTTTTTGCGGGCAGGCATTTCATTGGTATAGCAAAGTTGCAGCAAAAATTGAGTTTAGCAGGATATTAAAACCAAAAGGTCATACTGTGTTAGCCTGGAATGTAAGAAAGGAAAAAAGTAGCTTTGAGAAAGCGTATGAATCGATCTTAAAGAAGATTCCTGAATATAGCGAGGTAACACATAAAAATATTTCAGATAAAGACATAGCAGATTTCTTTTTGCCTAAAATGATGCGCAAACAATGGCTACCAAATTTTCAAGCATTTAACCTGGATGGTTTAAAAGGAAGGTTGCGATCATCTTCTTATTGCCCCAAAAGAGGAAAGGATTGCGATAAACTGATGCATGAAATTGAAAACTTGTTTTACAAATGTGAAAAGGGAGGATCCGTTATCTTTGAATATGAAACACGGGTGTACTGGTGTTGACACTCAAACTTTTTTATTTTCTTCAAAAATAGAATTGTAGGAAAGACACAATAAATTCCATGATTATTAGTTATATGTATGTGTTATAGTTATAGTTAATTTTATCCCACTCCGAAAGGAGTGGTTTTTTATTTTAGGATTGCTGGTTTTTTCAACTCAACAATAAAAAAGTTGCCTCGAAAAAAAAGCAGCGTCCCATTGAAACGCCGCTTTAACTTAAAATATATTTTCAGACTATTTTATTTGATAACCTTAATATTCTGGGTTTCCAAACTGCTTTTTATATTGAGCAGATAAATACCTTTTGAAAACGCAGACATATCAATTGAATTTGTTCCGCTCTGCATTGTGCCAGAATAAACTAACCTTCCACTACTGTTATATAGACGGGCCGTTGTTATGTCGCTTGACAAGCCTGGAATATTTACCCGCAAAATGTTATTTACAGGGTTAGGGTATGCCAAAACGAGATTCCTGGTGCAACTAGTATTTAACGTAATGATTTTGCTGTATTGAATTTTTCCATCAACATCTACCATTTGCAAACGATAATAATTATTTCCACTGCCAGGGCTTAACTGTTGGTAAGAAAAATTGTGTCCATTGCCAATAGATGTACCGGCTATGGTAGCAACATTCTTAAAATCTAATCCATCAGAACTGTGTTGCACTACATAATTTTTGAAGTTAGTTTGTTGTTCTGCTGTCCAATTTAAATTAACTACACAATCATTCACTTTAGCCGTAAAAGAGGATAAAGTAACAGGTAATGTGCCGGGGCAATTGGCAGCGGTCACGTCAACCCCACCAATTTGAGGGGTGTTAGTGTCAAACGTATAACTCGCATCTCCGGTGCCATCAGTTGTGCTCTGCCAATCGATTATAGCAATTGCATAATAGTGTCCGGCCACTGTTGTAGCCGTCACGCCATTGAGCCCGGGGCCAACAGGCATATTAGGAAAATCAATGTCTCCGCACGCTATCTCAACCCATCCTGCAGAATTTATGGGGCAAGATACATCGGCGGGAGCTGTTGTTCCTTGATCCAGAATTACAAAATTAAGTGACAAATCACTGCCACTCGTTGGAGTAAACGTTTGTGTGAAATCACCACCAGAAGGCGAGTACACGAATTCCCAAAAAATTTGTGTGTACTTGTAAGGATCATAGCATCCTAAATTATTAGCCTGGATTGGAGTTAACGTGCCATTTGTTGTCAATCCTGTATGAGCTGCTGCACAACCCAAGGATACACAATCTTGTGAAAACGCCTTTCCAAATAACATGGTAAGGAGAAGTAGGGGGCAAATTTTTTTCATATGAATATTTTTAAATTAAAACAAAGTTAAGCCCTATAATTTATACTAATACATTAAATATCAAATTATATGCTTCTTTGTAACAAAGTTCTCCCATAAATGTGAAAAAAAAAATTTTAACCCGTAGTTTATTTGTTTTATAATCCCGAATATTACAAACAGGTTGCTAGCTTAATTTTTACTTGCGGTCTGGCAAGCCCGTTAGTTTGTTCTTCTACAAAAAATTATGACGTCGTTTGATCAATTCCGAAAATTTGTAAAACTACAAGAAATCACAGTCAGTAGATATTTCTATCGATAACGCCTAAACGAAATTACCAACAATTTTCAAATTATTAGACTTACGTTTCCAATGAATGGCTACGGAAAATTAAGGACATAATGGTGGTAAGAGGAATTTTATTATTTGCAAGCATGTTAAAACTTAATCAACACCGTCCGCCATTTATTTTTTTCAAACACCCAATCAGGGCCATTTTTCAAAAGTTTTATCGCTTCTACATCACATTTATCACATGCCGATTCCACAACTTTAATATCACGTGGTCTTCCTTTTTTGTTTGTTGCAAATGAAAGGTAAACCTCCCCCGTGAGCCTTTTATTATTTTCATCATATACCGGCTGAATATTATCTTTTACATATTCGTCAAATTTTTCGTTATTGGCTAAGGATTTAATCGCCGGTTTCTTTATTTCCCTGCCCGTATCTTTTCCATTTAATTCTCTTAAGTTGAAAGCGGCCTCTTTCACGGTTTTCTTTTGGATGTATCCTGGCGTTGGAACCTCGCTGGGGGTAGCATTATTTTTATTCATTGTTATTACCTGCTCCTTGTCTTTTTGAAGAGTAACCTGCTTTGCTCCATAACCTGTTACGGATACTATTGCAGTTGTATTGCTATCCGTCGATGGAAGTAAAAATCTGCCTGCCGTATCAGTAGTTGCTATTTCATTTTCACTTTTATTTTTCACCTTTGCAAAAGGAAGCGCCTTGCCTTCGTTGTCAGTTACTTTGCCTTTCAATAAATATTTTGATGAAATATTTTTAGTGGTTTTTGAATTATCGTTCGTTTCAGTATTTACTTTTTTCACAGCTGATTTATCAATGGTGGAATTAGGCGAATGCGGCGGTTTCAAAAAATTTTTTTCGGTGCCGGAATTTGCTTCAACATTTTTATCCTCTTGTCTGGCGCCTAAACTCTTTTGATTTTCAAATGCAAGGTCATTTGTCATCGTATCATTACTAGCAGGAGCACTGTCTTTTTTTCGTATAAAAGATTTTATCTCATTTTCTGCAAGCCGGTTTTCTTTCCTTTTAGGGTTCAAGCTGTAAAAAAAATAACCAATGCCCACTATAACGGCTAAGAGTGCCGCAATACGCCACCAACCCCCTTGGGTAAATGAAGAAATGGAGAATAAATTTTTCTTTTTTCTTTTTTCTTTTAGTCTTTCTTTTATTTCCACTATGTCATTCTTAAACGTAGATGTATGTGCATACCCTTCCAACGCATCAGCAAGAAATGGATCTTCTAATGCGGCTTGTTCCAATGCATGCATTTCATTTGCAGGCATAGTACCTGCATAATAGCGCTCAAAATCTTCAGTGTTATATATTTTATTCTTCTCTGTCATTATCTTTATCTATGCTTTTTCCAAAGTTTGTTTTTCCATGCATATTTTTAAATTTCTCCTGCCATTTTGTATGAAACTTCTCACTTTATTAATATCCGTGTTAGTTGTCTCCGCTATTTCTTTATAACATTTTTCTTCCAAATAAAATAATTTAATAGCCAACTTTTGTTCCCCGGGTAATTGTTCCATGCAATATTCCATTGTTACAAGATGCTGCTCTTTTTCCATTATACCATCAAGATGAATATTTTCCTGCAAATGCATAAAATCTATATCTACTGTAACAGTCTGGCCTTTTTTGCTACGCAGCTTCATTAAGCAATAGTTTTTTGCTAATTGGTATAGCCAGCCCTTAAAATTGTCTATGTCATATTTTTTAAGCTTGATAATAAGTTCTTCAAAAATATTAATTACACAATCTTTGGCATCTTCCGGGTCTTTCATATACTTAAGGCATACTCCGTACACCAATTCCATATAACGGTTATACAATTGTCCAAGCGTATTAATGTTTCCACCTTTCTTATACTGCTGAACAAGAGCCTGGTCGCTTTCTGTGGATAATATATTTTTTATAAATGCCAATACAATAAAGTTATTCAAATAATTTTTTCGACGTTTTATGTAATTCTTAAAAATTAAGCATCCTGTTTAAAAATCATTTTCGCAAATCAATTTTCAAAAAGGAATAATTGATTGCTTTCACCTAAAAAATAAGTTTATGAAAAAAATTATTTTATTACTGCTTTTGGTTTTTGTAGTAATTGCAGCTTTTCGGAAAAAAGACATTACTATAAAAGGCAATGTAAAAGACGAAAAAGGCAATACAGTTACTGCAACTATACTGGCAGGAAGTGTTACAACAACTTCGAATGCAAATGGCAGTTACAACATAACAATTAACGACAAACAGGAATATCTTGTTTTCTCTGCGGTTGGTTATGTTACTCAAAAAGTTAAAATCAAAAATCGAACTATTATTAATGTAATTATGAAAGTTCGTTCTGCAGCTTTGCAGGATTCAACACTTAAGAACGATGCGGTAACCAGGTATGCTCAGAATATGACAAAAGCTATCTCCGGGAAAGTAAATGGGATTTACAATAACTACCAATCTTCTTTGGCCAATGCAACCTATAATTTTTCCGGCGATAAAAACTATAACACAGAAGAGTATAGTAACATAGCTGAAAATGGATTTCACAAAGTAATTGACGATCCGCTTTCTACTTTTTCGATTGATGTAGATGCTGCATCTTATAGTAACGTTCGTCGATACCTTAACAACAATCAATTACCACCTGCTGGGGCTGTTCGTTCAGAGGAGATGATAAACTATTTTAAATATCAGTATCCGCAGCCAACAGGTAAAGATCCCTTTTCCATAAATACGGAAGTGAGTGATTGTCCATGGAACAGCAAAAATAAACTGGTGCTAATAGGATTGCAGGGGAAAAACATTTCGCAAGAAAATTTGCCTGCTTCCAATCTCGTTTTTCTTATTGATGTATCAGGCTCTATGTTCAGTGAGAACAAATTACCCCTGGTGAAAGCTTCAATGAGAATGCTAACCAATCAACTCCGTGAAAAGGATCGTATTTCTATTGTCGTGTATGCCGGCAATGCCGGGCTGGTGCTGCCTTCCACCAGTGGAAGTAATAAAACAAAAATTAAAACTGCGATAGATGCTTTGGAAGCAGGTGGCTCAACAGCAGGCGGTGCAGGAATTAAGCTGGCTTATAAAACAGCGCTGGAAAATTTTATGCCTGAAGGAAATAACCGGGTAATTCTATGTACGGATGGAGATTTCAATATCGGCGCCAGCAGCGATGATGATATGGTGAGACTTATTGAAAAAGAACGCGACAATGGAATTTATATTTCTGTTCTTGGATTCGGAATGGGAAATTATAAGGACAGCAAAATGGAGCAAATTGCTGATAAAGGAAACGGCAATTATGCTTATATAGATGGTATAAACGAAGCAAAGAAAGTTTTAGTAAATGAATTTGGTGGTACACTTTTTGTCATTGCAAAAGATGTAAAGCTTCAAATTGAATTCAATCCTAACAAAGTAGCAGGTTACCGGTTAATAGGATATGAAGATCGGATGTTAAACAAGGAAGATTTTAATGACGATAAAAAAGATGCCGGGGAATTGGGAAGTGGCCACACAGTAACAGCGTTGTATGAAATTATTCCTGTTGGGGTAAGGTCTGAGTTTTTGAAAGATGTTGATCCGCTGAAGTATCAAAGGAACAATTCGAAAATAAATTCAGCATTTAATGATGAATTGCTCACAGTGAAATTTAGGTACAAATCTCCTGGTAAGGATATTAGTGAACTCATTGTTCATCCTGTTATTGATAAAAGTGTTGAGATAAATGATGCATCCATTAATTTCAGATTTGCGACATCTGTAGCAGGCTTTGCAATGCTTTTGCGTAATAGTCAATTTAAGGGAAGCGTGACTTTTGAGGAGGTTATTGATTTGGCAAATGAATCAGTTGGAAAAGATGTAGAAGGCTACAGAGAAGAATTTGTGTCTCTTGTAAAGAAAGCAGCAAAATTAAAATTCGACACCGCTAAGAAATGATCGTATTTAACTAAAATCAATTAAGACAAAATCCGCTCCGGAAGCGGATTTTGTCTATATATTAAAAGAATACTGACTAATTCAGTTTCCGTATTTATATTTACCACCTTACGATCAAACAAAAATTATGTTTAGTAAAAAAGTATTCATTCTCCTGGTTATTGTAATTGTTTTTGCGTGTAAAAAAAAAGATAATTCTGGCCCGATCACCACTGTTCCCGCTGATCAGCATATTTCAATTCTTACCCAACACAATAATAATACACGGTCTGGCCTAAACGACGAGGAAACCACATTAACTACCAGTAATGTAAATGTTAACGAGTTTGGAAAGCTTTTCACTTTAAATGTGGATGACCAGGTATATGCTCAACCCCTTGTGGTGGGCAACGTAGCTATTGCAGGTGGAGAACATGATGTTGCTTATGTTGCTTCCGTAAATAACACATTATATGCATTTGATGGAGAGGACGGTCAAACATATTGGCAAAAAAACTATACTGCCATGGGAATGAGACCTCCCAAAAATACGGATATGACAGGCGCATGCGGCGGATCGTACCAGGATTTTAGCGGCAATATGGGAATCGTAGGCACGCCCGTTATTGATTCCACTTCACAAACAATTTACTTTGTCGCTAGAAGTACGGATGGTACCAACTTTGTTCAGTTTCTACATGCAGTAAATATTATTGACGGAAGTGAATTGCCCGAAAGCCCCGTAAAGATAAGTGCAACATATAATGGCAGAGGAGAAGGGAATATCAATAATGTTATAAGCTTCGATGCACAAAAACAAAATCAACGGCAGGGTTTAACCCTACTTAATGGAATAGTGTATGTTACTTTTTCATCTCATTGCGATTGGGGGCCATATCACGGTTGGATATTGGGCTATAATTCCACGACTTTACAACAGCAAATTGTTTACAATGATACTCCTGATGGATATGCCGGTGGAATTTGGGAAAGTGGTACTGGAATGGCAGCCGATGATCAGGGAAATCTTTATGCTGTGATTGGTAACGGAAGTGTTGGTGCTAATAATGACCCCACTAGTCCTACGAACCGTGGAGAAAGTGCATTAAAACTTAAGCCTACTTCATCATCACTCCAGGTAAGCAGTTATTTCACGCCTTTCAATTATCAATATCTTGAAGCAAACGACCTGGATTATGGAAGCATGGGCTCATTCTTAATTCCCAATTCCAACTATTATTTTACCGGCTGCAAAGACGGAAACATCTATTTATTAGACAAAGATAATATGGGGGGTTATAATGTTTCCTCCAATAGCCAGGTGCAGCAGAATATACCACTTAGTCAGAATGCTAATATGCATTGTCAGCCTGCCTATTATAATGGATCATCTGATGAATTTGTTTTTATTTGGTCTGAAAATGACAACCTACGTGCCTATCCATTTAACAGGAATACCAACCTTCTGGATGTTTCACATATGGCATTTTCTTCATTGAGTGGGCCAAAAGGACAAAGCGGCGCAGTTTTATCGGTTTCATCAAATGGGGGAAAAGATGGAACTGGTATTCTATGGGCGTCTTATGCTTCAAGTGGAGATGCCGAGCATGATGTTAGTCCCGGTATATTACGTGCTTTTGATGCAAACGACATCACGAAAGAACTTTGGAATAATAATCTAAAAGCGGGTGATGCCTCAGGTAAATTTGCAAAATTTTCTTCACCAACTATTGCAAACGGCCATGTTTATTTGCCTACTTTTTCAAACCAGGTAGTTGTATATGGACTTAAGTAATCTGAAAGGTGGTGAGTTTTTTAGTGGTATTTTTAAAAATTTTTACATCGGAATGCCATTCATCGAAAATGAAAGATCCACACATTTTAAGGAGAAATAGAAAATTGAATACTATCGGGCAATGATCACCTAATGATTAATAGTAAATGTGAAATTTGGATTTACTGTAAATACAACTCCTGCGTTGAGATGTAAACTCCTGATATTCGGATTTGAATTGACGATTACAGTACCACTATTTATGTACACGTCGGTATTGCTGTCGGGTATTTTCCCACAACTCCAATTTCCCGGATTTTCCCAGGACGTATCCAAAGTTCCCATCCATGTATTGGTAAATGTAAGAGTAATCACATTAGTGTTCAATGAATCAGCCACGCAACGGTATTTATAACCATACCACGCAGATGACATATTATTCAAATGTAGAGTTGCAGTGTTACTACCCATGTAATTACTACCATCAGTTACATTGGAAAATCCGGTACCTGTTGTATCTAATTGCCACTGATAGTTACTACAAGAGACATTTACATGGAAAGAAGTATCTGTTGCACCGGAACAAAATGTACCTGAACTGTTAATTTGCACATTGCTTAATTTTCCATAGACCTCAAATTCCCATAATGAATATCCATAGGGTGAACCTCTTTTTACGCCCAACATTCTTACATACCGGCCGCTTCCCTGTACAGGTAAATAATCTTCAAAACTTACATTTCCCGTAACTGTTTTAATTGTCGTCCAGTTAACAGCGTCCTCAGAAACCTGGATTTGAAAATTTTTTCCCAAAGCTACTTCCCACTTTAATACGACTTCACACAAATCATAACGTGCACGAAGGTCAACATAGATATATTCAGAATCTGTAGCATAGCTGCTCCAGCGAGTAAGTAAATTGCCATCAAAAGCTGCAGAAGCAGGTAAAGTTACCGCCGCAGTAGATGCTTTTGCAGGTTTGTTCAGAGCAATGTTTTCAGAGTTGCATGTGTCACAGATAACTATATCTTTTAATCCATATACTATTAATTTATTAGAAAATGTAGCCAGATACACTTTGCCATTTGAAATTGTCGGACAATTAAATTTTGCATAGTTGCCTGGGATATCATTAGAATCCATCGAAGAATTCCATAACTCCTTTGTTACATCGGTTGCGCTAAAAGCCCTTAATATTCCAAGACAAACTGCCTGGTTTGCATTTCCACTTAAAGACTGATTTACCCACAGGACAGCAGTGGAATCGACAGAGCCATTGGAGGACAGAGAGAAAAAGGATCCATTTCCAGCAGTAGGCCCATGTACCCCGCTGATGATCGCATCTTGCACGTTAAGAGTATCTGCGTTTCTATCATACGGAAATTGATACAAGGGAGCTTTCTCACTCCAGGAATAGACATACTCTTGTTGAGATCCCTTATAATATGCAAGGGACGAGCGAAGAATCCAGACATTGGTTCCAAGCGTTATGGTTTGTACCACATGGTTGTCAGCGGAATCAAAGCCTCCCATACTGTCCCGGTTTAAAAGATAGAGATTGCCATCTTTACACCCCGTTAAAACACGATTCGTATTTGGAATGAGCAACATACCTGTTACGCCAAAGTCTCTGTCGGTAGAATCAAGATGCGGATAGTCCTTAGGAATAAAAAAACTATTTACGGCGAGTGTGTTTCCCGTGGGAGTGAGTTTTAAAGCACTTTCGGCACCATTAATAAGGCTATCACCTGTGCTGTTGACAGTTGTTGCGCCATTTCCAACTGCCACGTAAATATTTCCGTCCTCATCTACGGAAGGTGCTGCCGCACTCATCCAAATGCCACCGGCATAACCCTGTGGAGTTGTGATATATGCAATTTGTTGTGCTAAAGACGTTTTGTTATATCCTATCACCCATCCATGATAGGAACCCCAGTCGCAATGTGCGGCCCAGATAATATATACAATTCCATTTGCCAATAAAAGACCTGCCCGCTGATTTTGAAACTGCGGTCTAAAGGCTATCATTCCACCCTTACTTCCTGAGCCACTACCTGGAACTTGAGCCGTTATTAAAACGGGGCTATTAGGTTGTTCAGCACCTGTTGTAATATCTAATGCATGTAAGTACTGTTCAAAAACGCTGTCCGGACCAATCGTTACACTTCTCGCTACCAGATAAATTGTATTAGAAACGGAGTCAATGACCGGTGTACCTACGATTCCCATATTACCACTAAAATCTTTATAATTACCATTGCACGCACCAGTCATATCTGTATTCTTTATTACTCTTGAACCGCTTGGGGTTAAATTGTCCTGCCAGTATGGATCACTGATAGCTGCAGAGTCGGCGTCAAATGCATAAACGCTATTGTTAACTGTGGCAGTAATAACAATATTTCTTTTGCCCTTACCGGGAATATCAACATTTAAAACGACAAGAGGTTGCGCATAAACCTGGTCATCCACTGCACGCGAAAATATTTCGCCGAAAGATTTTTTATTAACATTCCCGGTATTTAATATCGTTTCCTTATCGTTCCAGCCAGTCCTGTTTAGGTCATTGTGTTGTGTGAGTACCGAAGTCTGAGAGAACAAGGGGGCCGAGCTTAATGTCAAAAAGATTAGCAAGCATCCTGTAAGGTGTTTATTTATATTCATAAATCAGAAGGGAAAAATTCTAGTAAATCAAATATAATTCCATAATTAGGATTTTCATGCGATGTCAATAAGATTAAACAAAATATGGGAATTAATATTGTATCGACAGAGGGTCAAAATAATTCATATCCTAAATATTATGAATTTGAAATGACCCTCATATCCCGCAATTTATGAGATGTGGCCAATCGCTTCTATGAGACCTGAAAATCTAACAGGCTCAATCGAAGAATTGAAAGGTATATTTACTTATGTGTATTTTTCGTTGAAAAATATTTATGAATTTTACCTAAAAATTTACCCATTTAAACTGAAATTATTGGTATTATTGCATTATAAATCTCCTGTGAAATATTTCTTACCAGCCCGAAATCACATTTCAAAATATCCTGGTTGTATTTTTTGATTTCACCTCTTTTACCTCTTTAACCATTCTCCCCAAAGAACCTAAAGGCAATGATTAGTTAACTATAGCCAAGTGATGAAAAGAATATTGTTAATACTGGTTCTGCAAAATTTTTTTGGGGGAAATACGCAAAGCCAATCATTTTCTGTTCATGATCTAATAAGTTTATCCGCTTTGCCTGCAAAGAGCGTCAATCATTTTATGAATAGGAATGGCTTCATACTGGACAGCGACAATACTGCTGCGGACACAATTACAATATATATTCAAAAATTGCGGCGCAATGAAACAGATAGTGAACCACGAAAAACCATTGATATATACCAGCGGAATAATTCAAAATATTTTGTCTTGCATATTTCATCTTTCAACGAATATGAGGACGCCCAACAAATGCTGATAAAATCTGGGTTTGTTTACGATACTAAAAAAAATATCCGCAACGAATCATCTGTACTTTTCCAAAAAGCAAACAAATCTGTTGAGTCAACGAGAGAGATAAAAGATAGTATAGTCCAATACGTGTTTAAATTGCAGGAGAGAAAAATACCGGATTCAATTGTATACGCTGAAGATCTGCTTCAGTTTGATTCCCATGAGTTTCTTACCAGTTATTTTGGAACAAAAAATGTAACTACTGATTTGTATTACTTTTCTGAGAAGAAATTAAAAAAGTGTTCTGTTTTATTTGGAGGTACACATTACCAGGCGGTTTTTGTTTGGGACGATGAAGATAATCTTGATAATCTTTCGTACGTCCTGGTGTCGAATGTTATTCCCACAAAAGGCGCAGAGAAAAACGGAACACCTGATGGAAATAATGAATGGAAATTCCACAACGGTATACGTTGGGGAATGCCGGTAAGGGATATTTTAAAGCTTAATGAAATGGATTTCTATATCTATGGTATTAAATCGGAGCTGGCTTTTATGGTGAAGCCCGAAGTGACAGGGAAAATTGATTTTAAAAAAACTGCAATAATGTTTAGTTGCAACAATTGTTTTGACAATGAAATTTTTGATCAGGGCGAAGTTAGTGCCCTCGATGTTGCAAAAGCAAATCTTCCTCTTCGCATTTTCGACATTATTATTTACCCTTAACGAAAAACAAAGTTTATATTCTGAAGTGTGCCTTTGTATAGGAAATACTCCTTAGCAATGTGCGTGTTTTGAGACACGCAAAATGGGTAAAAAAAATAACCCGTAGTTTTAATTCTCCATATATTGTTGCATGAAAAGAATATTACTTATTATTTCGCTAGCCAGTTACTCGGTTCTTTTTGCACAAAAGCAACAACCTGTTCCTGTTATTTTTGATACCGATATTGCGCCGGATTACGATGATGTGGGCGCAATGGCATTGCTTCACGCTTTCGCTGATAAGGGTGAAGCGAAAATTCTTGCTACCATATCATCCAATGCCTTCGAAACAACAGCGCCTACCCTCAGCGTTCTCAATACTTATTTTAAAAGGCCGGATATTCCAATTGGAATTACTAAAACTACATCGCCTGATAAAGCGTGCTCACAGCAATGGGCACAGGCTATCATTTCAAAATATCCACATGCCTTGAAATCAAATGATGAAGCAATAGATGCTGTTAAGTTGTATCGGAAAATATTGTCATCACAACCTGACACAAGCGTGACTGTCATAAGTGTTGGATTCTTCACCAATTTAGCCGGCCTTCTTAATTCGGGGGGCGATGAATATTCGAAACTGGATGGTACTGCGCTTGTAAGAAAAAAGGTGAAACAGCTAGTTTCTATGGCTGCGAGGATTGATAATAACGGCAGTGGGTTTGAATTTAATGTGATGATTGATCCAAAGGCTTCACAAAAAGTATTTGCAGACTGGCCTACGCCAATAACCATCAGCGGTTTTGAAATTGGCGAAAAAATACTGACAGGTATTCGGCTTATCAATAATCAGTCAATTCGTAACAGCCCGGTGAAAGATGCGTTTCAAATTGCATTAAATTATGACAAGAATAAAATAGGTCGGAATAGCTGGGACGAAACAGCAGTACTTGTCGCAGTGCGTGGTAATGAACCGTGGTTCGGCGTTCGGAAATTAAATCTCGAAATAGAAGATAATGGTAAAGATGTTTTAATTCCCGGTGAAAAATTTAGCTGGTTGACCTTTAAATGGACACCAAAAGACATCGGAAAGATGATTGAAGATTTAATGATGCATCAACCTGTGCAATTGGGCAATTAGGAACTAAACGATTGAATTTTTTAAATCATTGTGGACTTCTCATAAAAACCTGCCCAGAGCACTTCATAAAAATATTCTACCAGCATTCATTGCTAATTGCAGGCAACAATTCTATTGAACCGGTTGTAAATCCTTTTTGTTTATCCAGCCTCTTGTAGTTTCGCCATTTCTATTTACATACACTACATACACGAAGCCGTTCTCTTCTTCAGTTGGACGTAATACATAATCTTTCCGTTGACCCAGATACAAATTTTTTCTTTTTGTTATATCGGGCTCACTATAAAAATAAGCTTTGTCAATAACCATGTACCCTTTTGGAGTATTATTGTTTTCGGCTGAGGACTTAGCTGCCTTTTTCACGGGAGAGGATATAGTAGTAATATTTGTTTCATTCCGCGTTTGCTTTGATGAGGTGTCCCTATCCCTGTTCAAAGTAGAATCTGCTATTTTACCTGGGTTCGCAAATGACGAAGCCGCATTTTTGAAATTGAAAAAATAAAATCCAGTCGCTGCGGTTGCTAACAGAATTAAAACAATAGCAGCAGACAGAATTTTTCTTCGGGGTCTTTTTTCTTCAAAAGGAAAATTTTCATCGAAAGTATGATCCGGATGTTCTTCGGTTCCTGAAATAATTTTATTCTTTTTGTCGGCTATCGTATTCTCGGCTTTCTTATGTATTTCCCTGGTTTTTGCCAGAATTTTATAATCGCCAAAGCTCAGAATGTAATTATTACCTCGTATATCGTTAGCAGTTACGTAAAAGCAATCGTCCCTGTTGTTAGTTGTAGCGACACTGCGGTTCTTCCATTGATCTAAAAATTTGTTTACGTCATCAAACTCAGGCAAAGCATATAAATCATTTTTAAATCCGGTACTATAATCGGCCTCATTTTTTCCCACCTGCTCTTTGTCCATTGTCATTTTGAAAAACCAAACATTTTCTGAAGTTGTTGACTCATGTTTATTAAAAATAAGAATGCCTGCGCCCGATAAAAGTAAGTTGCCCTTTGCGGGTAAAGAGATTACGCCTTCCAGGTTATTGGCATCAACAATTTCTCTGCGAATATTCCTTATGACGAGATCATTACTATACAGCAAAAATTCCGGAACCACCACAACCACACGCCCTCCCGGTTTGAGGTTTCTTAATATAAAATTCAAACAGAAACAATCTTTTCTTGAACTAGCGGTTTCTCCCTGATTAAACTCCGGAGGCAATTTCATCTCAACTTCTGTAAAAAATAGATTCGAAATTACCAGTGTTGCATTTTCTGCATTTCCCAAAATTGTATCGGCTAAAGGATCCAATAATTTCACCTGTGGATGTTCAATGCCATGCAAAAACATATTCAATGCTGCAATTCGAAGTTGAATCGGTTCTGAATCCATTCCTTCGAGCATTTCATTCCGTACATCAACTTTAAAGTGCGGGTTAAGTGAACTGTTCTTACTTGCTATAATCTTTGCAGAATTTGTCAAAAGATTTCCATTTCCTGCGGCTGGATCCAAAACAGTGTCGGTTGAACCTGGATCTCCAATCGATGCCACCAACCACGAAATGTTTTCGGGTATATTTACCTGCCCGTTTTGTTTGGTTTTATCATCCTTATTAATGAGGTATTCGATTATCGCTGCCTGGTCTTTTTTATCGCTTGTCTCAATTAGGTTAATAATCTGTATAATATTGAATAAAAGCTTTGGGGTTGGAGTTAATAATGGTGGAACGTTAAAAAAGTCGCTATATAAACCTCCGGTTGTGCCATACTGCACCATTAAATCTATTAGACCAAATTCACCTGTGAAAAGTTCATGAATTTGCTGGGCATCCATATTTCTGAGTTTACCCCAGGTAAATTCACCGGTTTCTGCCGCGTGGGTAAAATTATTTCCTGTTTTGAACGACGACTTTGCGTTTAATAATTCCTTATCGCTTAGCCTTTTTATGAAGAAAACATAGCTAAGAAGATCCAGGATAGCCAGTGGTCTTAGTGTGCTTACAGGCCAGCAATCTTCCCATTTTTCGTCGAGATTTGTTTTTAAACTGGGGGTCATCATAATTCGTGTTAAAATCTGGTTATTCCTATATACAAAAACTCTGCTAAAAATCTCTTCCGGTATCTTAATTCAAAGCTATTTTCAAAAATCAATAACAATTTATCAAAAATTAAAAAATCGTTGATGAAAGCTTAATAGGAAAATGAGATTTAAAAGTAGGGTTAGTTACCTGGAAAAGGGCCTTGGTGCCGAAGATACTGAATCCATCGGAAGTCGGATTTTAAATTTTAAACAGTGTTGGATTTAAATGAGTTTGGGAATTAAGAATAGAAGCCTCACTGGTCGCCGTTCCCATTTTTCAGGAAATCATCCAATTCGTCGCGGCTTGCCTGGGTTCTTAAAATCTCCTCTATCTCATTAAAATTTTCCGGGTCCGTTACACACTGATAAGATAATTTTGCCAACTTAAGGCGGTTATCTTCATAGGTTACCAACTGTATGAGTCGCTTTGCCTGCGAAGTCGTAAACTTATCCCCGGTATTTAAAAATTCGTTGGTAAGTGTCTTCATTCTTTGCCCCGGGAGCCATTGATTGCGGACAGTTTCATAGAGGTGATCAAATTTGCTATCACTCATCGGCCGGTTACCATTGTCGTCATTATTATCATCACCAGAGATACCATTTGAATCATTGACAGTTTTATGGCTCATTCGCGTGTTACTGCCCATATTTTCCGGAGTATTGTTCACATTGTCCAAAATTAAGGCGGTATCAATGCGTTTACGGCTATTCCTTACCGTTATATCATGATTTTGATTGTTGAAGGTGTCATCATTATTTTGACTACTACTGACCGTTGGGAGATCCGGCTCTTGCTCGGTATCATTGCTATTATCATTTGTATTCCTGTTTCTATTTAGATTCGCATCATTTGTCCCAGGAGCATTCTTATTACTTGGTTTGTAAACATTATTGTTTCTTTGGGAATTGTTCTGGCTATTGTCATTATTTACACTTAATCTTTCTGATAATTGTACCTGCCCGTTACTCTTTACTGCAATCTTAGTATCAAATCCATTTCTAAGGGTAAAATATGAAGAAAAAACAGGAGTATTGTCCGCCCTCTCATCATCAGATCCGTTTCTTACATTATAAACCTGAATTGAATGCCTGCCGGCCTGAAAATTATTGAGCCAGATGGTATTCCGGTTCTGCCCAGGAGTATTCTCAGAGTAATAACTTACATCATCAATTACAGCTTCATAATTTTTATAGCTACTATTAGCGGGTGTGACAAAAACCAAAGTGATGGTTTGTGTACTTTGTGAAAACCCGGTGATAGTAGAGCAACAAGTGCTGGCGAGGGCTAATATAGATCTCATAGAATTATGTTATAAGTAGGTGAAACGAACTTGTAAAGTGACTTAGTAAGGTTTAATAAGTAACATAATGAGATGCAAATTTGAAATTAATTAACAAAATGTTTCAAAATAGGTGCGGTCACTTTTGACCAGAAGGGTGACATCAACAACGACGATGCATATTTAAATCCCAAAGAAGCAATGCCACAATGAAAGTATTTTGTGGCTTTTTTGCTTGTTTTATAAAAATGAGGAAGAGGTCGTGAAAAGTTGTTAAAATAAATTTATTTTGAAACAATGCAAATTAAAATGTAAAAATGATTTTGTCTCTTGTTATTTATCGAGATAAATTGTTTTCCCTGAATCAGCAGACTCTTTTGCTGCACTCAGAATACGCATAACCGTTAGGTTGGTGGTCAAAGAATACAGGCCGTTTTCCGGCACATGTATTTTTTTATGAATAACATCGGCGAGATAGGAAAACGGATCTTCGTAAACCAGGACGTCACCTGCAGTTACGGAGATTGCATGCTCCACTGAGTCGGGCTGTGCTCTCAGCCGCATGTGTTTATTGTCAGCTGCAATGATATAACCAGTGGTTCCATACACTTCCATATCTTTTCGGCCAAAAGGCCAGTTCCACGATGCCTGGATAATACATTGTGCCGATGGATATGTTACAACAATTGTCGCTTCATCATCTACTTTTGGGTACTCGCCGGGCTTAAAATGTTGTGTTACGGCAGTAACTGATATGGGTTGCTGTCCTTTCATAAGGTAAGTCATCAGGTTCGCTCCATAGCAACCAAAATCCATAAGGGCGCCACCACCATTTTGAACCGGATCGGTAAGCCATGCCAAAAACTCTTTATTTACGCCAATTTCTTTGGGTCCCTGGTGTCCATCGTGAACCACTACCTTTTTTATTTCACCTATATAATTACTATCATTTGCCAGCTCATAAGCCTTAACGGTAGAAGGATACCATGAGGTTTCGAAATCGGTCAACAGGAGTATGTTGTATTTTTTTGCGATAGAGTCCATTTTTAAAGCTTGCTGCAGAGAGGCCGCAAGGGGCTTCTCAACCATCACGTTTATACCTCGCGGCCCACACGCTTCTACCACAGCGAGGTGCTCATAAATGGACCCAAATGCTACAGCAACATCAGGTTTTACAGCGTCCAGCATTTTGCCAAGATCATTGTAAATAATTGAGGGATTTATGTTATACTTTTTTGCGTAGCGTTGCGCCAACTCATTATCCGGTTCGTATACACCGACAATCATTACATCTGGTTTCTTTCTGCTCAATATCCACGCTACGTGGCCATGAGTAATACCGGCAACGGCTAAACGCACGGGAGAATTGTTGATCAACTTGTCCTGGGCATAGCCCGGAAAGCAGAACAAAGAATAGCATAAAATGACCATTGAGAGCAACTGGTTCTTTTTCGCCTGTGTAGAGTTTTTGTTCATTATCCGTCAGTTTGATCTCTCATAAAATTACTTTTAAAATTGCAGGCGGATTTAAAAGTTTTATATACTATCGATGGTATCGTTTATGAAATATCGAAAATTATGGCAGTAATTGAGTTTAGGGAAATGTTGCTCCTAAAATATAACGTTACAGGGTATGTGCAGTCTTGGGTTTTAAGTTTATTTATTTTTTACCCATTGCTTTCCACACTTCTTCAATCTGTATATTTCCCTGGAATTCTTTTACATACTTTCCT
This sequence comes from uncultured Chitinophagaceae bacterium, assembly GCA_963819925.1. Classification (GTDB taxonomy): domain Bacteria; phylum Bacteroidota; class Bacteroidia; order Chitinophagales; family Chitinophagaceae; genus Ginsengibacter. Next base: position 142,450 of record CAWFYG010000008.1, read on the forward strand.
TTTTTATCATAAACAATAAGTTTGGGATAGGTCTGCACATGAAAATAGGGGAGAAAGAAATATTTTGAATCCCATGACATAGTTATTTGCGGGTAGTCGGCGATTTTATAATTTTTATAAAACGACATCATCTCACTATAAGGTAGCCACGTAACCATTAATATTTGAGTTTTTTTAAAATGGTCGATACTTTTTAAGATTTCGGTAGCAACATTCTGGCAATGCCCGCAATCAGGACTAAAGATCATCAATAAAATAGGTTTGCTTTTCTCCACGTCTTTTTTGGTAAAGTAGGTGCTGTCAGGTGCTTTGTATGTTGTAAAAGCGGGTAGGGTACCTATACGAATGTAAGCCGGAACGCTATCAGTTGTTGTGTTTGATTGTGAAAATCCCGGGTACGCGATGAATACACAAGCTAATAAAAATATGAGTTTTCTCATCAATAAATTTTTATAAAACTAATAAAAAAGATTATCAATCATTTCGGGTGATTTAAAAGATAACGGTGAAAGGACAAAAATAATTTTGAATTGTTTTACAAACGTCTTTCACATACCGATTGTCCTTTACTTTACATTACATACCGATTCGCGATTTCTTAATCGATTAATTCAATCCAAACCGGGGCATGATCACTGGTTTTTTCCCACCCACGGACATTGCGGTCAACCCCCACAGCCGTAAGTCGGGCGGAAAGTTGCGGGCTTAGCAGAAAATGGTCAATCCGTAAACCGGCATTGCGGCCGTATGCGTCACGGAAATAATCCCAGAACGTATAGATAATTTCTTCAGGATACAATTTTCTTATTGCGTCTATCCATCCTTGTGATACCAATGTGTTAAAGGCCGAACGAACTTCGGGACGAAACAACGCATCATCCACCCAACGTTCCGGCTTGTAAACATCCCGTTCTGTCGGCATCACATTATAATCACCGGTTAATATTGCGGGAACTCCCTTTGCCAAAAGGTCGGCAGCATGTGCGGTAAGCCTTTCAAACCACCGAAGTTTGTAATCGAATTTTGGACCTGGGGCGGGGTTACCATTCGGAAGATAAAGGCAACCTAGCGTGATACCGTTGATCTTTGCTTCAATATAGCGGCTGTGGCTGTCGCCCGGATCGCCCGGTAATACCCGTCTAATTTCTTCCGGTTTGGAGTTACGTGCAAGAATAGCAACACCATTCCAACTCTTTTGTCCGTGCCAGATGGCATTATAACCTGCATCTTGTATGGCTTGCTCCGGAAATTTTTCTTGCGGAGCCTTTAACTCCTGCAGGCAAACCACATCGGGCGAAGTTTCGTCGAGCCAGCGCAGCAGCACTGGTAAATGCCCATTGACTCCATTGATATTATAAGTGGCTATTTTCATATAAAGTTAATTGTATTGCCAGGTTCGTAAATAGATAAATAAGTTAATTAAAGATACTAACCAATCGTAAATCTCTGTAGACGATTCTCCATAATTTTTTTTGATCTTTACTTTCGTTTATTCACAATAAAATTTTCACATTGATTAAAATTTCACCTGATAAATGGAAACATTTTTTTGTGGGCATTCTTATGGGAACAGCTTTACAGATTTTTGCGTGGTACCTGATGCCACAACATTTCTTGACAGGCGCAATAATTACTTTTATTTTGGTAGTTGCAATCAGTTACGGTTTTGAGGTTTTATCCTTAGTTACAAAAAAGGGGCACTACGATATTTTCGATGCCGTCGCCGGAACAATTGGGGGAGCTATTGGAATGACGATTGTATTGATGTTTGAGCTATAATTTTTTTATATGTGAACATGAATAGATGTCCTTAAAAAGGTATATGTTTCACCTCACAGCCCGTTATTTCTACAAAACCGAAATTAGCCTCACTAATTAGTTTCGCAAGTATTTATTAGGAATGTTTGATGGCATAATTGTGATGTTGGTTTTTATGCTCATCGCGTTATTTATTCTTCTGAAGTTATTAATTTAACGCTGAATTCAGCCAAGCAGCCCGGCGCTCAAAGCCTTGCCGGTTATTTCTGTAAATACCGATAAAATATTTGAAACCTTTTTGATAGCAGTACTTATATCTGAAATATGCTGTGAAACCTTATCCATTTGTGCAATTAGTTTTTTCAATGCATCATTTGAAGCATTTATTTTATCTACCATATCCTGGAGCGTGTTATTAATCAGGATATTTTCATCGTCTTCCAGGCTGATCAATACATCTCCCAAAATTTGCTTTTCATTTTTTGAAATCGCCTTGTCGGTTAGTTTGTTTAGTACCATTGTCTTGGCTTCCCTTACAGATTTTAAGGCATTTAAAGTTTCAGTATTCATAAAATTTTTTATTGATCAGTGGGAGATGGATTTTTAATAAAATTATATAAGTCCTTTACCTCAGAAATAAAATCCTTTGTTTCATGAATGAGTTCAAAAAGCTTTTGTTTCCTGGCGATTTTCTCAGTTAATTCTTTATGAGAAGATGCCATTTTCTCAACAGCGTGTATGCATTTTTTTCTCAACAATTCCACAGTTTCGTAGTCAGCATTTGTTCGAACATAAAACCGGAGTATATTAAAATCCACTCGATCGATGTGATTAAAAATTATTGCATTAAAATCACTTTGAAAAGTCGCCTTATAACTTTCTATCAAAGGTTTTAAATCAGTCTCCAGTGCATCCACCAGGTTATCCTTTGTGATTTGAACCAGGGTGTCAGCCATTGGAATGAATTTTTTAAGGGCCTTTGATTGTTTATTCTTTATAAACCGGGTACCTATAATTTTTACTATTTGGGAAATTCCTTCTGCAACGTTACCCGGAATTTTAGTTGAGAGCTGGGCATTAAATAATTCGACTGTATTGTTCAGGCTGCTACAAAGTTCAGTGGTACTTTCACCAAGATCACCAGTGAACCTGCCGGAGCTTAATTGAGCCAGTAATGCAGCATATGTTTGAATTAGCCGGAGCGATAGATTCGTCTTTTTTGAAAAAGCAATCCCTTTTTCCAATTCTTCTTTTGCCTGGGTAAGAGAACGGATTATTAACATGGAATCAGGCAGAGCTGACGCTTCCAATATATCGTTGTTGTAATGTAGCTGCTGGCTTCTTTTAATTACTTCTCCGGGAAATCCAGCATAGTTTTTTGTTGCAGTTGCAAAGGCATTAATGTTTTCTAACTGGCCGTTGGATAAAACCGAACAACTATATAAAAAAATAGCCAGAATCAATAAAACAAAAAAGGGTTTTTTCATTTTAATATTTTAAATCGTATCATTTTCGTTTACATATCACAGTTATGATACAATATACATCCGATAGTTATTTATTTCTTATCATCTCCACTGCCCGCCATTGCCCAGCATACTATTTTGAAAAGAAATTTCAATTCGATTAAAATTCTGACTGGGTTTTTCATGTTTCTTTCATTATCCACGGTGTTGGTAAATGCCTAAAATATTCCCCGCGGGATCGCTAAAATGAGCAGTTATTTCAGGAGCATCTTTTCCGATTTCCTGCGTGATTATTCCCCCGTGAGCTGCAATAGAATCAACCGTCGCTTGTGCATCATCTACCATAATGGAAATTATAATGCCCGGTTCTGATAAGGGTTTTCGTCCTAATACCCAGGTGCCGCTCACTTCTCCAACGCCATCATCAAAAGCAACACTTCCGTCTCCCTGTTCTCTTATCTTCCAGCCGAACACTTCTTTATAAAATGAAACTGAAGTATTAATATCCGCCGCAGGGATTTCGAGGTAACATATTTTGCCGTTTCCGAAAGTAGGTTCTTTGTTTTCCATGATGATTGATTTATGTTTTATTGAAGCAATGTATTATGAGATCGCTTTTCAAAAGTAAGAATTGATTAATGGTGTTCCACAAAAATTTACGAAGCAGTTATTCAAAATGTCTGAATTTATTAACCCAGGTCAATGATTTTTATTAACCTATGTCATTTGCGCATACTGATATTCATTCTACATTTGCCCGGTTACAGGTTGTGATGTATTAATAAAGGAAGTGTTCAATCTGGTCCGGAAATTGATGCCTGCTCCTGTTTAAAAAAAGAACATTTTAAATTATAGATTATGTACAGAAGTATTGAAAAAATTATCGCCGCACCTTTGGTAAATATGGGACCTATAAGATTGCGACAACCTATACCGGTTGCAGGCACGGAGCAAATAAGCCCGTTTATTTTATTACATCATTTTGATATAAATATGGAGCCGGGACATAGTAAATTTGATGTGCCGCCGCACCCGCATCGCGGCTTTATGCCGATTACTTTCATGTATGAAGGAGCAGTCGAGCATGATGATTCGCTTGGTAATACAAAAGTAATTGGTGATGACGAGGTACAGTGGATCAATGCAGGGAGAGGCATTATTCATTCTGAAAAAACCGGTAAAGAGTTTGGTAAGAAAGGAGGCCGCTTTCATGGCATACAGCTATGGATTAATTTACCCGCTTCTGAAAAAATGAAGACACCTTCATATCAGCCTATTACTAAACATGAGATTGTATTAACAGAAAAAGATGGCGTTCAATTCAGGCTGGTATCTGGAAACTATGACGGAAAGAACGGCCCTGCAAAATCTGACGTATTTACTGCTATGATACGCATGAAAGCGGGGAGTAATTATTCTTTATCATTGCCCAAAAGCAATAATGTTTTCCTTTATGTACTGGATGGGGATATAGAAGTTAATTCAGAAAAAAAACTGAAACGTTTTGATCTGGCTTCTTTTGAACATAGTGACGAGGAAATTTACCTAACAGCAAAAAGCGATTGTGCGTTGCTGTTAGGTGCCGGCGAGCCGATAAATGAACCGTTAGTGAGCCATGGCCCTTTTGTAATGAATACCGAAACTGAAATTATGGAGGCAATGCGTGATTATCAAATGGGCAAGATGGGATTTTTATATTAAAGTTGTAACCTGTTCGCCGGCACCAAACCTTGAAAAAAGGAATATAAAAAAGCAGTCATTTAAAGTTCCATTCAAAATTATTAATAAACATTCTGGATGCCACTCCCGGTGAGACCAGATAACGTTGATAAAAAAATTGCCATGAAATTGCTGATGAATGCAGAAATTTGAACAAAAAAATACTTGTAAAGAAAAACATGGAACAAATTTGTGATCACATCCGGCATATAACTTCATTGAAAGAACCTAAAGATTATGTATGCGAAGAATGTATCAAAACAGGGGACAGTTGGGTGCACCTGCGTACGTGTCAAACGTGCGGTGCTACACTGTGTTGCGATAGCTCTCCCAATACACATATGACCAAACATTATCATCATACCCAACACCCGGTTGTTATTTCTGCTGAGCCGGGTGAAAGATGGTTGTGGTGTTATAAAGATGAGGTTATTGCTGATTATTAAAATGAGAAGTGAAGTGTGGCGGGGTATAAATTAATAGATCACGATTATTCTTGTATCAATTTTTTATGAATTGAAAATGAATTGAAAAATGCAAAAGAAGTGGCCGGATTTACAATATGATAAATTGAAAGATACCATTGCTACTGTTCAGCTATGGACGCAGATCGTTGGTAAGATAAGACTGACTAAAATGCCCTGGGTGAATCATTCCTGGCATGTAACTTTTTCTGTATCCCCACATGGTTTAACCACTGGCGGTATTGACTATGAGCATGGTATTTTTGAGTTGACGTTTGACTTTATGAACCACCAACTCTTGATTACCACCAGCGAAAGCAATAATGAGACAGTTTCACTCTATCCAAGAACAGTCGCATCTTTTTACAAAGAGCTTTTTGATAAGCTGAAGGCTCTGGGAATCGATGTAAAAATTTATGCAAAGCCCAATGAATTAGTTCCCGCCATTCCATTTGAAGAAGATACCATCCATCACTCTTACGATGAAAAACAAATAAATCTATTTTGGAAAGCTCTTTTAAAAATAGAACCTGTGTTTAATAAATTCAGGGCTGGATTTAGTGGAAAGTGCAGCCCTGTTCACTTTTTCTGGGGAGGTTTTGATTTAGCAGTTACTCGTTTCTCAGGACGGGAAGCGCCTGAATATTCGGGTATGGTTCCTAATATACCTCTTAAAGTAATGCAGGAATCTTATTCGCATGAAGTATCCAGTGCAGGTTTTTGGCCCGGCAATGAAGCTTTTCCGCATCCGGCTTTCTATTCGTATGCCTATCCAACTCCTGCTGATTTCCCCGCACAAAAAGTTCTTCCTGTTGAGGCTTTTTATAGTAACGAAATGGGTGAGTTTTTTCTGCTTTATGATGTAGTGAGGAAAGCAGCATTTCCTGAAAAGATGCTGATGGAATTTTTGCAATCAACCTATGACGCTGCGGCTGACACCGGCAATTGGGATAAGAAGTCTCTCGAGTTTAACTATTTTTAATCGTTCATTTTTATCCATTAAAATATTATTGAGAAGGCCACCATAAATGTTATCAGGAAAACAAATACTAAAGCTGCAATAAAAATGTTCTCGGCTATTTTTTCATAACGGGCTGCGCAATTTCTTTATCTGAACGTATTGATAAGAATGAAAAAATACTGCTTACAATTAAAAAAATGGTTCCCACACCCGTCAACTCATCTATAACAGATTCGGCACTGTACTTCGATATTTTAAGAGACGTTAACACAACCAAACAAAATCCCAATAGGTTGGATGATGTATTTAAGATATGTTCCGATTTATTACCCGCCATAAAATTTTGTTTTAAATGAGAAATTCACCAATCTTATAAAAGAAAATCAATAAAGGACATTGGTAAATAGAAGTTCCTTTTTAAAGGAACACTCTATGTAAATTGTTAAGCTTCCATTAAAAGGTTAACGATCTAATAAATTTAAATGAGACCGCAATATAATCACTTACCGCCAATGCCGAAATGAAAGAATCACGTAGAAGTTTTTTCTATATTTGAAAGTGATTCAAAAATTTTTTGAAATAAAACGAATTAAAATTATATCAATGAAAAAATTATTAAGTATGGCACTCCTTGCTGCAGGATTAATGGCAAGCATGAACGTAAATGCACAGTCGGAAGAAGATAAAAGCAAAAGACCCAGTCCGCCGGCAAAAGTTACTCAAAAAATTAACACCGGCGCGACCATATCAATTGACTATAGCCAGCCATCTGTAAAGGGAAGAACAATTGGTAATAACCTTGAACCAATGGATGGCAAGGTTTGGCGCACGGGCGCCAACGAAGCAACTGTTTTTGAGACGGATAGGGATGTAACTATTGACGGGAAAAAACTTCCTGCGGGGAAATATAGTTTGTTTACATTATTCAATGGCAACAACGTTACAATTATATTCAATAAAACATGGAGTCAATGGGGTGCCTTCAAATATAAAGAAGGTGATGACGCTTTGCGGGTGGAAACTAAATATACTACCGAGGCTTCGCCGACAGAAAAAATGACTTTTAAAATAAGTCCTGCGGGCGTTGTTACATTATTATGGGGTAATAGAAAAGTTGAATTTAAACTGCATTAGCCGATATACATCTTTTGCAAAAAAGGTCGTCAGCGATGGCAACCTTTTTTGTTCAGTAAATAGAAAACTATTGTTTTAATCTCGAGTAAATTATTGTATCGCGGAATTCTCCATCGAAAAAAAAATCCTCTTTAAAATAAGCCTCCCTTACAAAACCAGTCGACTCCAAAAGCATTGCAGAGGCTTCATTGCCCGGGTTAATATTAGCTTCAATACTATGTAAGTTCATTTCTTCAAATCCAAAATCAATTACTCTCAACAGCGCTTCTTTCATAATACCTTTTTTCCAGAAAGCAGGATGTAGCATATAACCAATCTCGGCGCGGTAATGTTCTTTTATAAGGCGCCAATAACCAATATTTCCAATCAGTTTAGCAGGCTTTCCCTTTAAAGCAATTCCCCACATAATTCCGTTATTGCTTTCAATAGAGCCGTCAATTTTCTCAAGAAAGAATTTCGCATCGTTTATTGTCTTTGTTCTCTCGCGATCGATATATTTCATTACATCGTCGTTTGAGCGGAGGTATAAAATTTCTTCCGCATCATCCGGATTCATCCTGCGTAACAACAGTCTTTCGGTTTGTATTTCAGGAAAAGGAGAGAAGTTGGTGAAAAGCATTTTAAGCAATTAAAAAGTAAAGTAAATATTTTCAATTGCACTTGATAATATAATTTTTTCTTAAACAACAATAACCCATGCTAATCCTTGCCTAAGCGCTTTTGTTTTTAACAGTTCGCTTAAGCTTGAAAGTTTTGGGTTCAATTTTTTCATCTCCCAATAAATGCCCCCAGGGCTGAAGGCTTTCAACGCGGTCAAAAATAATTTTGATAATTGCAATTACAGGTATTGATAAAAACATTCCCGTTATGCCCCATATCATTTCACCGAGCACAACGCCTAATAATGTCATGAATGCATTGATCCTGACTTTGGAACCGACAATTAACGGAAGCAAAACATTACTATCGATAAGATGCATGGATACCACGGTTATTATTACCAACAACACCTTTGACGCCAGGGCGGTAGTAGCGAAAGTGATAATAACATTCAACAGTAACGCTGTGAATATGCCGATATAGGGTACAACATTAAACAGTGCTGTAATCAGGCCAAGAAGGATCGCATACTTAATACCGAGCAACATAAAAACAGTGCAGCAAACGATAGCAACGGTAGTCATTTCAAGTAATATGCCTACAAGATATTTCCTGATAATAAATTGCACGGTGCCGACGATATCGTATACCGCTCCGGCATTTCTGTCTTTAAAAACGTCTACCAAAAAATTAAGTAGTCGCCTCCGGTATAAAAGCAGGAAAAAGGTGTCCAGAATAACAAAAACCGTAAATAACAAAAGAGACGAAACCGAAAGAACAGTTGCCCCGATTACAGTGGGAGTTGCTGTCGCAAGTTTAGAAGTAGCGGTATCTACATAGTCCATTTGTTTGTTTATATCTATGTGAAATGTTCTTGAAATCCATTCTTGTATGTTGTGGAAAGATGCCATTACCTGCTCCTTCAACATCGGAAGATCTTTTGAAACCCTTGAAATTTGTGAACCGACAAGATAAATGATGCCCGCAATAATGCCCATCATACATAGTACAGCTAAGGCGGATGCAGCACTGCGACGCAGCTTGATTTTCCTTTCGAAAAAGCGTGCAAGTGGCAAAAGCAATATCGAAAATAACAGTCCAAACAAAAGAGGGCTTAAAACCTCTTTACCCAAAATACTTAAATAGCCCAAAGCAATTATTGCAATTAATACTATTGCAAGTTTAAAATAAAAGGGTTGCTGACCCGATTTTGGTAAAGACATGTAGTAAATTTTGAAGACGATAATACAAGTGTAAAGGAAATGAAAATTAAAATATCATCTGGAAAAAGTTCGCTGGGAGTTTTTGGTTAACTTAACTTTCTCCGAAAGCCATAATGAAATCGAATAACTTCATAATAAAATTTTGAATGAAACAAATTAGATGGGGCATCATCGGTTGTGGCGATGTAACTGAAATCAAAAGTGGTCCTGCTTTTAACAAGGTAAAGAATTCTTCCCTTGTTGCTGTTATGCGCAGGAATAGTGAGAAAGCGAGAGATTACGCAAGCCGTCATCATGTACCCAAATGGTACGACGATGCAACAAAACTCATTAATGACAAAGATGTGAATGCAATTTATATTGCCACTCCACCTTCCTCGCATGAATCTTACACAATGGCTGCGTTGCAGGCTGGTAAGCCTGTATATGTCGAAAAGCCGATGACCGTAAATTCCTCCTCAGCCATTAAAATGATGAGGGCTGCTAAAGAAGCAAATATAAAATTGTCTGTAGCCCATTACAGGCGGGCACAATCCTATTTTAAAAAAATTAAACAATTAATAGAAGACAAACCAGTTGGCGAAATAAGAATTGCAAATCTAAATTTTTACAAGAAGCTTTTTTCAAAAGATGAGTTAATGCTTCCCGGCAATAAATGGAGAATAGATACCTCCGTTTCCGGCGGAGGAATATTTCATGACCTGGCTCCGCATCAGCTCGATCTTATGCTTTATTTTTTTGGAGCTATTGAATATGCAAAAGGTATATCCACAAATCAATCCAAAATGTACAACGCAGATGATGTCGTTGCCGGGAACATTTTATTTAAGAATGGAATTGTCTTCAATGGGCTATGGTGTTTTAATACAAGCAATGAGAATGAAAAAGATATTTGTGAAATTATCGGTTCCGAAGGCTGTATCCGTTTTAGTGTTTTTAATGAACAAAAAATTACAATTTCAAAAAATGGCAAAGAGGAAGTTGTTCTATTCACACCTCCCCAACATGTGCAGCAGCCGATGATTGAAAAAGTTGTTGAATATTTTTTAGATGAAGGACCTAATCCCTGTAGTGCAGAAGATGGTGTGGAAGTTATGCAGCTTATCGATGATTTTACAAAAAAACAAGGTTAAAGCGTATTTAGAGAGATTCATTTTCAAATGAATTAATTTGTCTGCCTTAGGCATAGTTAGCATCATATTTGATAGGTCAAAAAAGTAGTAACCAAATCATAAAAATTATATTTATGAAAAAGGGCGTACTTTTTTTTGTGTGTTGTTGTGTCGCAACGTTTTGTTTTTCTCAAAATTATTCATCCGGTTATAGGAATAATTTTTCGAACAATTTATTCGCATCTCCGCATTATAGTCCTCGCAATTCTGTAAATCAAAACACATTCAGCAGCGATAATAATTTTTCTCCTTATAAAACAGGTTTAATAAAAGATGGACTTGCAATTACCGGTGAAGTCGGGGTCACATTGATCGGCTACGAACTCATTAAAAATAAAAGTGATCTTACGATGGAAGAGCTAGCCGGTAAAACAAAAGATAAACTTCCATTTTTTGACAGGGGCATTGCCGGAAATTATTCCTCGCAGGCAAATAAAGACAGTTATATTTTATTTGACGCTGCCTATGCAATCCCTGTTGCCATGATATTCCTTAACAAAAATGAAAGAAGCAGAGTGGGACAATTGATTGTATTATATGTTGAAACCATTGGCATAACCGGAGCAATGTATACCTTAACGGCAGGCCTTATGTACAGAAGCCGCCCTTATGTGTATGGAAATAAAGCACCTTTGGATAAAAGACTTGATAAAGGCGGCCAACGCTCATTTTACGGTGGTCACGTAGCCACAACTGCGGCGGCTACTTTTCTTACAGCAAAAATTTTCTCGGATTTTAACCCTCATTCAAAACTTCGCCCTTATTTATGGGGAGCATCGGGTGCCCTAACAGCATTAATGGGATATATGCGCATGAAAGCAGGTTATCATTTTTTGAGCGATTGCATTATTTCGGGGATGATAGGGGCGGCCACAGGAATCTTAATTCCTTCACTACATAAAATTAAAAATTTTGAAAAAATGACTGTCGCACCTGAAATGATAAATGGCACCGGGGGCGTGGTTCTCACTTATCATTTTTAAATTATAATGAATAGCTGCAGATGGATGTTAAAAATCATCTCACTCACGAGATCATTTATCCAAAATATTTAGCCAGTCCATCATACGACTTGTAAACCCGTATTCATTATCAAACCATGCAACAATTGTGCAATGATTTCCAATGGCAGATGTCAGCGTGCCATCGATAATGCAGGAATGGGTGTTGCCCTTAATATCCAGGGATACCACAGGTTCTTCTGTATAATCGATAATCCCTCTGTATTCGTTTTGAGCAGCTTTTTTAAAAAGCAAATTTATATGTTCGGCGTTCACTTCATCACCCAACTGAACAGAAAAAACAGCCATTGCCCCATTGGCAACGGGAACTCGTATGGACGATGAAGCAATTTTATTTTGCATAGCAGGCATTAAGCGTTCCAGGGATTTTTGTAAATCTATTCCTACCGGGATGATAGATTCTGCGGCTGCTCTGCCGCGTCTGAAATTGTTATTTGGGGCATCCACCAATTCCTGTCGTGAGGTATAGGAATGCAATATATTTACGTGAGCAGATTTAATACTGATTGAATTCAAAATGTAAAGAACATGAATAGAACAATTGGTCATACATCCACCGGGAGAAATGATGTTAATATCTGCCGTCAACCTGCTGTGATTAAAACCATAGATCAATAAAGGAACATCATCGGCGCCGGTTGTTGACAACAAGACTTTCTTTGCCCCTGCCAGTAGATGTTTTTGTGCCTTTATCTTCGAAGTAAAATTGCCACTGCATTCAAGAACTACATCTATAGCCAATTCCTTCCAGGGAAGCTTTTCAGGGTCTTGCTCCGGAAACGCAGCAATCTTTTTATTTTGCACTTTCAGGCATTGATTTTCTATTGATAAATCTCCGGCAAATGTTCCATACACGGAGTCATATTTTATAAGATAAACAAGATTGTCAACCGGCATTATGTCGTTTACGGCAACAATTTCAATACTGTCATCAGTAATCAATCTTCTAAACAGAAGTCTTCCAATCCGACCCATGCCATTTATAGCTATGCGCATCAAACATTAATATTTATAAATTAAAAATTGCCGCAAAAATAAATCATAAAAAATTCTGGTAAACAAACGAAGATTTGAAAAGAGCTTGAGGGAAATGATAACGTTTTTTATGACTATAGAACCGCTCAAAGAAATTTTACCAACGAACATAGCAAGCTTTTTACCAATAAGGTTTTTTATACCCTGATATAGATTTTTTTCTTGTCAAGCCAATAACCAACACTCCAGCAAAGAAGCATGTATGCAATTGCAAAAAGCAATGAACCTAGATAACCACCCGCATAACTAAAGATATTTTGGTATATCCATCTAAATAAATTTGAATCGGTGCCCATCGGTATGGTGAAGAGAACGGTTACTAATAATTCTGAAAGCAAATAAATGAACAGTGTATTTTTTCCGAATGCCTGGAAAAATTTCGCCCAGTTAATTTTATTTTGAATTTGAATAATGTAAACTAAAGAGCCGATAATTATGCAATCAATTCCGACGGTATAAACAACATAACTGCTAGTCCATAGTTTTTTATTAATGGGAAAAACAGATCCCAAAAATACCCACATACCATTAATGCAAAACCTGCTAGCAATAATTTGGCTACCCCCTCATAAGAATTTCCTTTTTTCTGAATCCATTGTCCTACTAGAAAGCCGCCTACTGTATTGCTTATTGCAGGTAAAGTGCTCAACCATCCTTCGGGCTCGAAAGCAACTCCCTCTCCATGATACAGGTGATTTTCTCCCATCAGCCATTTATCCAATTTAAAACCAGCATTACCCTGCATCGCCAACGGATTAGACGCATCGCCAAACTGATATAGAATAATCCAGTATAAAAAAAGTAAGAGTATGCAGATAATAACCGAGGTTCTTACTTTTAAAAAATAAATCATAAACGAAGCAATTCCATAACATAAAGCAATACGTTGCAATACTCCCATAATGCGGGTATGGTTTATTGGGAAAGCTATAAAATTGTGATTTTTATCCAGCCTGAAAAAAGGAAACCAATACATCAGGTATCCCAATAAAAAAATAATAAAAGTACGTTTTAGAATTTTCCAGATCACTTGTTGTTGTGACATATTTGCCCATTTCTTCATCACAAAACTCATGGCATTCCCAACTGCGAATAAAAAGGAAGGAAACACCAAATCGGTAGGAGTGAAACCATTCCACGCAGCATGATGGAGGGGCGAAAAAGTAGTTGCATCATTACCTGGTGTATTTACGATAATCATAAAACAAACTGTCATACCGCGAAATACATCCAGGGCAACATTACGTTGTTGCAGGGAAGAAGTTGATAAACTTGTGGACATTGATTACAGGATTTAGAATAAATAGCAGATCGTAGTTCAGGTTTTAAAAATACATCAATTAACTAATTGAAATTACATTGAGGAGCAAAAAGATCGGATAAGTATTTTATTTAAGCACCTGCTGAACTCCATTTGAACCATTTAATTCCAAGGAAAGAAAATATCAAGGCGTAAGTTAGGGTGGCTATCAGGGCAATTGTTGCATTACTATTCCATGTAGCTGGCTGCATCGCCGCTGCAAGAATTGTTGTTACCGTCCCAAATGGTGACCAATGAACAATATTTTTTAATTCAATTCCAAAAGCTCCCAACTCTCCAAACATACCGAGCATAATAAATGCAATGTAAACGAGCCTTGTTGTGGAGTTTACGGTTTCTGCATTCCGGATGAGCCCAACAATCATCTGCCCAAAACCAAGGTATAAAGCGCCGCCAAGGAAAGCCGTGATGAAAGTAAGGACATAACCCGCCGGTGTAAGCGAAATTTTATCGACCTGGTAGCCAATAATAAAAACACCGAGTGTAAGGACGGCAATCATAACGAGCTGAACCACTAATCTGCTTGTCATTATGAAAGGTGTTGGAACAGGTGTAACACGTAAACGTTGAAATATTCCTTTATCACGATCACGTGCAACAGAAATTGCATAACCCATCAGACCAATAGATGTCAGGCCAATGGTTAATGAAATGGAAAATACAAATGCACCGCCAAACTTTTCGATAAGCCCTTTCCATGAAATTAAGATTATTATCGGAACAAGAAGAGACATCATAACAGATCGGCGGTTTCGCCATTGGGTCGTAAAATCCGCACGGATTAACGATAAAAATGCCTCAGATGGTTTTGGTATTTTAGTTTCCATTTTTTACTATTTTATGCTCGAACAGTTTTACCGGTAAGTCCTATAAAAACATCCTCCAGGGTTATCTTTCCTTTTCTTGATGCACCTATCACTTCCGGGTCGTTCCGGTGTATATCAATCAACGTCTGCGGGGCATTTGTTGCAATCACCTTACCATGGTCAATAATTGCAATTCGATCGCAGACAGCTTCTGCCTCTTCCATTGAATGCGTCGTAAGTAACACAGCATGCCCTTTTCCGCGGATTGCTTCAATACGTTCCCAAAGTTGCCTCCGTGATTGTGGATCAAGTCCGGTAGTTGGTTCATCGAGCATCACCAATATCGGATCATGAATAGTCGAAATTACAAGAGAAACGCGTTGTTGTTGACCGCCGGATAGCTGCCCGAATTTTTTTGAAGCGGATTCTTCCAGCTTTATATCCTGTAATATTGTTTTAAGTTTTTCGGTAGTAAGATTAACTCCATAAATACCCGCATACAGTTTAATAATTTCGGTAATTGTAAGCTCGGGTTGAAAGCTGGTTGCCTGCAATTGTACTCCCATGTTGGCCCGGGCGTGTAAGGGTTGTCTGCTGATATCAAAACCAGCGACGAATATTTCTCCTGATTGTGGTTTTATTAAGCCTTCCACTGCACTTAATGTACTGGTTTTACCAGCACCGTTAGGACCGAGCAACCCAAAAATTTCTCCTGATTTAACGTTGAAAGATACGTCACTGACCGCTTGAAATGCTCCGTAGAATACATTGAGGCCTTCAACCTGAAGTATGGAGGAGCCTGATTGATTATTCATTCATAAATTTTTGAGACTGAAATTTTCCAGGTGGTAAATGTAAAAATTTTGCTTCTGCAAACATTATAAATGTAAGGGTAACGGCCAAAATAAAAAGTATAAGCGGTTAAAAAGGTGAAACTTATTAAGATAGAATCATATTTCAAGTGTTTCCAGGTACATCAAAATATCCATAAAATCCGTCCATGAAGCTTGCCATTTACTTTTGGCGTCATTTAATTTTTCGTGATGTTCTTTATCAAGGTTTTTTTTCGACTTTAAATATTCATCAATTTTCTCCAATGACTTCTTGTTAAGGTCTTCAAGTTCTTTAGTATGTTCCATAATTTTTTCAGATAAAATTACATCATATTAATTTCCGATAATGCGGCAAACAAATGCCCAAAATTTAACGGGATAATCATCAGGGCTTGCCAATTACTGTTCGCAAAAAGTCATTTTCAAAGAGAGCCATCGACCCCTGATTTTTAGCTCAACCACCAGATCAATAAATCTGCTGGAGAACAAATCCTTAATTCGGCAAGGATTTTCATAAATAAAATAACCTTTGCCAATTTTATAAAAACCAGCAAAGGTTATACAATCCAGGTTCCTTTTTTTGACTTATAGCCCTGTTAATAAGGCTACAAGCGCCATTAATCCGTAAAAACCGGCAATAATTCCAATGGCTACTAATGTGTCAGTGACTTCAGTTGTGTAAATTTTTTTCATAACCTACAATTTAAAATTTAAGAAATAATTAAAAAAGCAGGATTTCTTAGGTATTGAGAAGTATTTGACTGTTTTAAGAGGGGACGGTTTAATTAAGGACTATTCAAAAATACTCAGATAATTTCAATAATACAAGAATTTTATCAAAATCGCGGTTCAATCATCGTTTTTTACCTAATAATGGGCCTATTGAAATCGAAAATTTGAATAGTTTTCATTATATTGTTAACGATTTATTTGACTCTGCCTTTTCTTTTGTAAATTACTTTAAACTTTTACTATGAATCATGTTAAAGACATTCTTTCACGCAAAGGTCGCAATGCAATATCTGTTTTACCAGATACAACAGTTTTAAATGCCCTAAAGGTAATGGCCGATAATAATATTGGATCCGTAATGGTAGTTAAAGATGGTAAATATATGGGCATCGTAACCGAAAGAGATTATTCACGTAAAGTTATTCTGAAAGGGAAAAATTCTACAGACACAAAAGTTTCGGAAATAATGTCTGCTGACCTTCCACATATTAAACCGGATGATACTATAGAGCATTGTATGGAACTAATGACCACTAGTAATATTCGTTATTTGCCTGTTTTCAAAAACGATCATCTTGAGGGTATAATATCCATCACTGACGTAGTTAAGGAGACTATTTTAAAACAACAACAAACGATCAGGCACTTGGACAATTATATTAATTCCTGATCTCCTCCATTCTTCTGACAGCGATTTTGTGAAGCCATCGATCTAATTTCAGTAAGCTGTTTAGGAGGCACTCCCGATCATCTAAATTCCAACCAGTTCTTAATGTGTGGCAATGCGATTAATAAAATATTATATTCTTTGCACAAACGGATTGCCTTGAAAAGTGCAGGAGAACCGGTCAATTTGAATAGGTTTCAGATTGAAAAAACTTCATATATCCATGAAGAGTTGTTGATCACTTTTTATTTCGACAGTGTTTTTAATATAATTTTTTGAAATAATTTGGTTGGTGTTTCGTTACAATAGAAATTTTTTACAATACCTTTATCCTTTATGAAGATTTCCCTTTTTTCTTTTATTATTTCCCTTATTTGTTCTTCTTTTTTTATTACAGTTGGTTGTAACAATGCTACTTCAGCCGACAATGTAAAGGGTGATACAACTATAACTAAAACCACTGGTGGGCAAGCTGGCCTCCAGGAAAAACTGGATACAGCGGATTATGATATAAAATTAAAAGCCCTGGCCAATGGAGATACTACCGGCAGGTGGCCTGCTAAGTTTCCTTATCCTCTGCCCGGAGCTATTTTACCTTTCAATAGAATTGTAGCCTTTTACGGGAATTTATATTCAAAGAAAATGGGGATACTTGGAGAGTTACCCAGGGATGAAATGCTTGCGAAACTAAAAGGAGAAGTTGCAAAATGGCAGGCTGCTGATAGTTCCCTTCCTGTAATTCCTGCATTGCATTATATTGCCGTAACAGCCCAGGGATCTCCCGGGAAAGATGGTAAACACAGGTTTCGTATGCCCTCAAGTCAAATTGATACTATATTAAACTGGGCTAAAGCAATTAACGGTTTGGTTTTTCTTGATATACAGGTCGGGCATAGTACCGTTAAGGAGGAGGTGCCCCAGTTAGAAACCTATCTTAAGATGCCCGGCGTTAATTTGGGAATTGATCCTGAATTTTCAATGAAAGGCGGAGAAGTTCCCGGGAAGAAAATCGGAACTTTCAGTGCCGACGATGTGAACGCCGCCATTGATTTTTTGACGCAAATCGTTAAAAAAAATAACCTTCCTCCAAAAATTTTAATCGTTCATCGTTTTACCCAGGGAATGATTACCAATTACGAAAAAATTAAAAAGGTTCCTGAAGTGCAGGTTGTGATGGACATGGACGGATGGGGAGATAAAACCTTAAAAAAGTCCACATACCTGAGGTATATATTCAGGGAACCCGTAGAATTTACCGGCTTTAAATTGTTTTATAAGAACGATATAAAAAATGGTAACCATGAAATGTACACACCCCAGGAATTATTAAAATTTATTCCAAAGCCTTCCTACATCCAGTACCAATAAACGTAAAATCTTATATTATTTAAAATGAAAAACCCCGGTTTTAAATTAATAATAGTGTTGCTTCTCTTATCGTCTTGTTCGCGAAAAGACAGTTTAAAAAAAGAAATTTCAAAAAAGGATGTATCAAAGAATGCGATAAGTACGCAGGCCGCAAATGTTGATATAGCAGATGCTGCGACAATGCTTTCTAAAAAGGAAGTGCCGGTATTATGTTACCATCATATTCGTGAGGCAAAGCCCGGCCAAAGTGAGACATTGAAGAATTATTCAGTATCTCCGGAATCTTTTGCGCAACAAATGAAAGCACTAAAAGATAGCGGCTATGAAACCATATTGCCGGGCGACTTGTATAATTATTTAGTGCATGGTGGCAGGTTACCGTCTAAACCGGTTATGCTAACCTTTGACGATACCGATGAAGAACAATACAGTATCGGGTATGCTGAAATGAAAAAATATGGATTCAAAGGAGTATTTTTTATAATGACTATTTCGATTAACCGGCCACGTTACATGACTAAGGAACAGTTAAAAGAGTTGTCAGATAATGGTAATGCAGTCGAGGCTCACACCTGGGATCATCACATGGTTACCAAATACAAAGGACTTGATTTTGATACACAATTTGTAAAGCCTAAAAAGAAAGTAGAAGATATAACCGGCAAACCTGCAGAATATTTTGCCTATCCCTTTGGCGTCTGGAACATGGCCGCAATTCCGGAATTAAAAAAAGCTGGCTATAAAATGGCATTTATTTTGTCATCAAGACGGGATTCTACCGAACCGTTGTATACAATACGCCGGATGCTTGTACCGGGGCAATGGTCAACACCCGGGGTGTTTAAGGCAATGAAACAAACTTTTCATCTGAAGTGATGTAATTATCTATTTAGCGATTTCTATTTTCACTTTTTTATTCTTGATTTTCTCATTTTTGATTAACTGCAGTACATGACCCACTTTTGATTTTCGTATTGCAACAAAAGAGAAAAAATCTTTTACGTCAATAATCCCAATATCTTCTTTTTTCAACTGCCCTTTTTTTGAAAGGAAGCCGACTATGTCGACTTTATTTACTTTATCTTTTTTGCCTGCCGCTATAAATAATGTTGACCATTTAGGTTTTTCAGGTAATATAACGGTGTCGGGTAGTTGTATTTCCTCAACATCGGCGGTAATATACGTTGGCAATTCTTCTTCCTCTGATAATATTAAAATAGCGGTGCCACTTGCATCCATTCTGGCAGTTCTTCCATTGCGATGAATGAATATTTCTTCCTTGTGAGGTAAATGATAATGAATAATGTAGCGGATATTGGGTATATCCAGGCCACGGGAAGCAAGGTCTGTTGTTACCAACACATTTACTGTTCCATTCCTGAATTTGCATAAAGCGCTGTCCCGTTGCTGTTGCTCCATTGCTCCGTGATAAAATTCATTCACAATTCCGCTTTTTGCAAGAAGGTTGCTGACACGTTCAACCGATTCACGATGATTGCAAAATACAATTGCAGACCGGTTCCCGAGGTTACAAATCAATTTGAAAAGAGTTTCGGTTTTATCTTTTTCCGGTGATAGTATACTTTGAATACTTAATCCATTTTCCCCGCTGCTTTCTGGCAAATAATTCAATCGTAATGGATTCTTTAGCCCGATAAAATCAGGAATTTCAACAGTTTCGGTAGCAGATGTCAATATCTTCTTTTTCAAATTTTTTAAAGATCCGACGATAAAAGAAATCTCCTCCAGAAAACCCAATTCCAGTGTCTTATCAAATTCATCTAATACCAGGATTTCTATTGCATCGACCGTTATGTTTCCTCTTCGGATGTGATCGCAGAGCCTGCCAGGAGTTCCTATTATAATTGCCGGAGGCTGAACCAGGTTGTTTTCTTCTATTTCTCTTTTATGGCCACCATAGCATGAAGTCACTTTGTAGCCTGTTCCCATTGATTTGAACACCTGTTCAATTTGTATCGCCAATTCCCGGGAAGGAACCACCACAAGTGCCTGTGTATTTTTATTGACATCATCCAACAATTCAAGTATGGGTAATAAGAAGCCTATTGTCTTTCCGGAACCTGTCGCTGACAGTAGTATAATATCTTCCTGCTTTTTATCCGCGTCAACAGATGCCAGTTGCATTTCATTGAGCCCATCAATTTTAAGGTTGAAAAGTATTTCACTTATTGAAACGTTTTTCTTTTTCATTCCGGCAAAAGTAAGGATGTTTAGAATGGTGCTTTCCCACCGTTTTTTATGCAATAGGTAATCGTAAATTTATTTGAGCAATATTGTCAAAGAGTCAAACGAATTATTCCCATAACAAGCCCAAAAGAATTTTAACTTGTTGTAAATTGCGGCTCATCATTCAAAGGAGAAAATATTTAACCAATTTAAAAAAATAAAAATGGAAACAAATATTGGCATTACTCAAAAAAACAGGCACGCAGTATCAGTTGCATTGTCAAAATTATTAGCAGACGAATTTGTTTTATATACTAAAACCAGAAACGCACATTGGAATGTGGAAGGAAGCGATTTTCATTCAATGCATTTGTTTTTTGAGTCTCAGTATGAACAATTAGACGATATTATGGATGGTGTAGCAGAGCGTATTCGTACAATTGGCCATTATGCTCCCGCAACGCTAAAAAGTTTTTTAGAACTTACGCATCTTAGCGAGTCTGAAGATAAAAACGGTAGTCTTGATTTTATAGAAGAACTATTAGCCGACCATGAGAGCGTTATAGAATTTATCAGGGGAAATATTAACCCTTTTGCCAATACTTATAAGGATGCGGGTACCAGCGATTATATCACGGGCCTGATGGAAACTCATGAGAAAATGGTCTGGATGCTAAGAGCGCATCTTCCGTGATCAGGGTAGGCGACTGAATGATCATAACAGCATTTATGCGTTCCTGTTAGTCTACTGCTTTAATGAAAGTAGTACCCATCTTTTTTGCCCGAAATTCTAATGTTCTGTGCTGATATTTCATAATCATAATTTTGCTTTCTGTGTCAAGCCTAGCTATTAACATATTATTGGGAAGTAAATTCCTATAACGTGGCGTCTTATTGATATTATTATTCACAATTAAAAATTACAGTTATGAAAAAGATTTTTACATTAATAATTTCACTTGGGCTGTTGGGAACATCCGCATTTGCCCAATCTGAACATCGCCAGCAGAATCAGGATAAGAGTTATAAGCAATCACCGTCCTCAGTGCGGGGCCACGAAATGAAAAATGGTTCGAATACTTATTCTTATGAAAAAAACAGTCAATGGGATAAGAAGAATAGCCGGGAGGATCAATATGCTTATAACAGAAATGATCGTAACAATGACCATCGCGACAGGGATGAGCATTTTTCTCCAAAATATGAAAGCAAAAGAAAAGATCATGACCATGATATACAATATCAGCCCGTAAGACTTCCTTTGCTGCAAATAATCCTTAGCATAAGTGGCAGATAATAAATATACAGTTTGGTTTGAAAGGCCCCGGATGTCCCGGGGCTTTTTTTATCTTTTAATCGGAATAATTTTAAACAGTAACAAACAGATCAGTAGCATTTAATTTTATAACCTGCATTTGATCACCAGTGTTTATTGTACCAACTCCCTTCGCCAACAGGTTCTGGCCAAAATAAACTTTGTTATTTTTCTGGCGATAGGTTGCCAAAGTACTCAAAGGCTCTTTTGACTTATTTGCATTGTCCTGATTTACTGTTGTTATAGCACACCTGGCACAAGGTTTCACACAGTAAAAGTTTATAGTATTGATTGCGAAATGCTCAAGAGTATCTTCTTCATATGGGCTGCCTCCTTGGAAAACAATGTTCGGTCTGAAACGGTTTATCGGTAAAGGTTCTGAAAACCTTGTGTTTAAATCATCCAAAGATGACTGGCCAATCATCAGAAGTGGAAAGCCATCGGAAAAAGCCGTGATCTCATTATCGCCTGCATATTTATTATCTACTAATCGATTGGTGGAGTCCGGCATATAGACTAGTCGGCATTCTGCTGATAGCATACTGGAAAACCATTCATCGGCAATTTTACTTACAAAGATTGCTTCGCAACGTTCCTCAAATATCTCGACAGTTACTGCTTCTGTTATTTCAGCAAGAAAAGGAACAGTTATATGTGAACTAATATTTCTTTTATGATATACTTTCAAACCATCGTCAGCGATCTCAACTTGTAACAATGCCATTTCCGGAAATTCACGTTGAGTGATAAACCGGTTATTTAAGTCAACAAGCATCCATCTTCGATCATATTCAAATCCGCGAGCAGTAATTGTTGCTGAGGAAACCGAAATTCCACCTAACGATTTTATGGGATAAATAAATAGTTCGCTAATTGTGAGCATTCAATAATTATAAAACGAAAATAGAATTATTTTATAATTAAAATGAAATAATGGAGGCGGAATAAAATTATGAAGCAGCTCACACGAACTGCTTCATAATTATCCTCGATTTTATTTGATAAACTTCACGATTTTTCTTTCATTATTATTTTCTGCCTCCAGTATATACATTCCTTTCTGCAGCGTTACGGGCAGGCTAACCTGACCGTTAACATTTTCCATTGACGTTGTGTAAACGATTCTGCCAGCGATATCTCTTACAGATAACTGCAATCTTCCGGAAATATTATTCAACAACAAGCTGACATAATCATTTACAGGGTTCGAAAGCAACTTCAAACTCCATTGGGTATTACCTTTAATCTTTAATGATATGATATTAGTTAAAACGGATTTTCCATCTTTATCAAGAACATTTAACCGATAATAAACCATGGACTTTCCGCTACTCATTATTCCCGGATCAGTGAAGGAATATTTACTCACAAGGGAAGTAGTACCGTTTGCATTCACAATTCCGATATCATCAAAATGTTGCCCATCATAACTGCGTTGAACAGTATAATTTTTACTGTTTATCTCCTGTTGTGTACTCCACTGCAATAACGCATCATTAATTTTAGGCACAACTGTAAAATCGGTAAGTCTTACCGGTAGTGCAACAAAATTTCCGTTCACAACAAACAGATCGGTGAGGTCAGGATCATCTCCGTCTGTTGCCGTAAACATAATTTTACCATTGCATACTAAAAAAAGTCCCGGATCCGCATTGCCTGCCGCCGGATTAATATCAGCCACCATTGATGTATTTGCAGATGTTCCGTCTGTTTTCCATAATTCGTTTCCATTGGTACCATCATTAGCAGCAAAATAGAAATCAGTTGTTGTATATAAATACGATACATTGTTTTCGATATCAATTCCATTCCCGGTTCCGCTGTATATATCTTTTACCATAGTTGTTCCTCCAAGAGTACCGTCGGAAATCCAAAGTTCATAGCCCTCTGTCATTGTACCCGCCGTAAAGAAAAACTTATTTCCCTGGTAAAGGGGTTGGCTAAATGTTCCATTTACAAAATCAACATTAAATGGAATAAAAATTTCCGGTATATCTGTTGGATTAATCGGTGAAAATGCCTTAAACAAAACTGTCCCACCTGGTGTGCCATCCGATTCCCAAAGTTCTGAACGGCTGACACCATCGGACACGGGAAAAATAAATTTATTAGAAAGGTTCACAGCGTCCAATCCTGCTACAAACGAGAATGACAAACCGGGCACTATATCCTTTAAAAGGGAAGTATTCGCCGCGGTTCCATCTGTAACCCACAACTCGCCAGTACTTGTGCCGTCGTATGCATTAAAATAAGCATGGTTATTAAAAGTATGAAAGCCAACAAAAAGCGGAAAATCTATTCCGAAAAATGTAAAAGTGGTTGAGTTACCGCTTCCGGGGTTAATATCTTTAAGCAAGGTTGTTCCCCCGGAAGTTCCATCAGTTTTCCACAGTTCTTCGCCGTGTGTCGCATCGGTTGCATTGAAGAGAACAATGCCATTTAATGGATAAAAATTATTTGGATTGGAAGAATCAGCATTGGCGTTTCCGGTGTTAATTTCTTTTAATAAAACTGTTCCGCCATTTGTTCCGTCAGATTTCCACAGTTCCACACCCGACCCCGAAGATTCTGCTGGAAAGAGCAAGTAACTACCGTTTGAAAATAAAGTTATACTGTCCATACTGCCCCCGGTGCCGGGTACTATATCTTTTACAAGTGTCGTACCGCCCGGCGTTCCATCAGTCCTCCACAATTCTCTGCCTTCGGCGGCGGTCTCGGCACTAAAATAAATAAAGCCGTTTAGGAGTGCCATTATTCCCGGGCCGGATCCAACTGCTCCGGAATTAATATCTTTTACTAATGAGGTTCCTCCGGGAGTACCATCAGTAATATATATTTCAGACCCGGTGGCCGGGGTACTCCCTTCGAAAATCATCTTGCCATTAAGCAATCCATAGGTATCCTCAAATTTAATAGTGGCCGAAATTTGAACGGTACCTGCCAAAGTCCCATCGGTTGCCCAAAGTGAACTATCGATACTGGAGGGAACAATTGTTTTGCCATTAGGTAAAGGAATTGTTACGTACAAGCTATTGTTGTTATTAATCTGCGTTACTCCCTGTGCATTCACGTTGAAAGAAAGGAGTATAACGGAGGCGGCTACGAGTAGATTTTTTTTCATGTTTTCCTGGTGTGAAATGTTGATTAATTTAAAAACTTTTTTATTGTTGATATTTGAAAAGCTTTAATCTTGATTTTTAATACCTATAACCGCCCGTGCATGAATTCTAATCGTTAATAAAAGAATTGAATACGCCACACAAATCAAATCGATTATAGTTTCGGGACGTAAAAAATTTTCTAAGGATACCAATTTTGGAATAATTCCCGTGGCAGGAAATATAAAAAGTTATTCCTTTGTACAGAGGTAAATTACAAGTGAAAGTTATTGAAATTTTCATTTCAAATCAAGAAAAAGAAAATATGACTATTTAGGAGCGATAACAAACGAAAACAAAAATTTCTAGGATCAACAACTTAGTTCCCTCCATGGAAAAGGTCTACGAATTCATTATGTATTAAATAACTGCTGAGGCATTGGGAACATATAAAAAACCACTTTCAAAAAAGTGGTTCAAATGAATAAATGAGGAAATTTTTCAGGTTCTCATTTGGAAGAACTCTTCTTTGGAACTTTTGCTCCTTCCTCTCTTGCTTCCGAGAGACCTATAGCAATTGCCTGCTTGGGGCTAGTAACTTTTTTATCACTCTTTCCGCTTTTGAGTTTGCCTTCGTGCATTTCATGCATGGCTTTTTCAACTTTTTTTCCAGCTGCTTTTGAATACTTTGCCATTTAATAAAGTTTTAAGGTTAGCGAATAATTTCTTACGGACTAATTTTTATGCCAAAAAACTTAAAACGGTTATGCGATATCCATAGCTTTTATTTCTTCCTTATATTTTGCGGGAAGAATTAGAGTTTTAATAAATCCATCCAATCTAAGAATTCGACTTAATTTGTAAAACGGAAGGATAGGGGTTAGAAAAGAAAACCTTCTCAAATGCAATAATTGCCGGACATTTTCAGGCACAACAATTATTTGCCCTTGTATTAAAATGCTGTATCGAAAACTGCCAAGATGCTTTTTATATTGTTTATAAAGATCGGTAGTATATTCACTTTTTGTAAGATCATGTTCGAGGTCGTATTTTCTTATTGTAAGCCACTCTGTATAATTTTCAGGAAGTCCTTTTAAATTCATTCTTTGGCCAAATCTGAAAAAAACATCGAAAACATCTTCCTTTTCAGCTGAGAGAAAGTTTTCTTTCAAGTACTTCATAGGACGCAATACTATAATGAATCAACATAAAAAGTACATCCCGATATGCCCAGTCCGGAATTGCTTTTCCTCTTTTATTTTCAACTCCTTTGTGAATAGAAGTAATGCTATCAATTATTTTTAAAGCATCCTCGTATTCCGCGAAAAGAATTTTACTTGAATAACTTACCGTTGAAAATAATCTTCCGAGGGGATCGGCGGGAAGTCGCCCCGTGAAGTAAAGCCAATCAACTGCCTTATTTAAAGCAAATTCAGCAGCTGCGCCGGCAAATATGAAGAGCACTGTATCGCTTTTTCCCCATATCTGACGTACAATTGAATTTTTTTCAACAAAATATCTCATGATTAAAATGCAAGTTAACATCAAAAACTACTGTTGCATCTTAAATTTTATAATAATAAAGCAAAAGAAATATGAAAAAATAAATGGAGAAATAAAATCCTAAAATAAACGTCTTATAATATTTATGATAATGGTTAACCCAATACTAATTACGAGCATAGTAACAATGGGAAAATAAAACCTTGTGTTTCCTTTTTCAAATCTTATATCGCCCGGAAGCCTTCCAAACCATTTGAAATAATCATGGAAAAAATAAATCAATATTCCGGCAATCAGAATGCATATCCCCGCAATAATTATATACTTCCCTGTTTGCTGGTCCATAACTTGCGAAACTTATACTTACTTTATACTTCAAACCTCAGAAATACTCTCATGCGCTTTTTCTAACATATCCATTAAAAGAAATAGCGTCTCTTGAAGTACTGATAACCCGGAGGGTTGCGTTTCCGTTATCAAAAATAGTAAATAAGTATTGTTGGATTCCGGTCTTATCTTTTGGCTTAATTATTATCTGCCATCCATTTTTCTTAAAAGGCGAAACAGAATAGGAAAAGTCCGTTGAAGTGAACTCAAGATCTGATTGAGTTGGGTTTATCGGCGGACTATAAGCACGACCAAAATAGGGAAGATAGCTTTGCAGTGTATCTTCTGTTATCCGCACATTATAAGAAGAAGTAAGATTACGGAAGTGTCCTCTTAATGGATTAACCGATTGCGCTTCAAAAACGAAACGCTGAGAATCTATCATGTTTTTAAAAGCCATTTTCTTCACATCACTTTTGGACGTTTTTTGCGCTGTTACGCATTGAGAAACCCCAAAAAGTAACAGACATATTATGTAAAAAAAACGGAAATATTTTATTTGTTTCATTGCAATAAAATTTAAGAATAAAAAAGCAAAAATTACACCGAGAAATGTATATGAAAATGTAAAAAAAATGAGTGCAGATAATTCTATTGGTTTACAAACTGAACGACTGGGTAAGGCTCATAAATAAATTCTGTCACTAAAAAAAACAGCACAAAGTATAAAAAGGATTATGAGCAGGGGATAGATGAATTTCCACCACGCTTTCAGGCTACATTGGAAAGCGCAAGCGGAGGTAGCATTAAACCGCAAGGCGTAAGAAAATAAAATAAATCGTACTATTTATCGGGATTAGTAGTTATTGCTCCAGCGCCATAGTCGTTCTTTTCATAGGTGTCATACATTTTAGAACTGCTTCCCAATCTTGTGTCCCTATACATCGTGTGGCGTTGAACAGAATGTGCTGGCTTGTTCTCTGGTTGCAAGGTGTTTTGCGTAGACAGCGCACCTGAAATTAATTGCCTCGTACTACTGACGCTATTTTCGCTGCTGTTGTTGTTTTTGCTAATATTAATTTGTCTGGTATTTTGTTTTTTAAGGTGATAAAAAGAATCCAATTTTGGGTGGAAGGATCTTGCGGCTACCTGACAGTAGTCCTTATGCGAAAACAAAAACCCAAACAACAATAATGGAATAAGTTTAGTCTTCATAATTACCAGTTATCTTTAGTTCTCATAATTTCATAGCCATAAATACTGTGCCATAAACGTTTTTCAGTAAAATTTTAAGCAAGTAAAGAGCGAATAAAATCAGATAATCCATTAATTTATTGATGGTTAAATAAGCAGTTCTCCATCTTCAGTTATAAAATAATTTGTCATTTATTTCAAATTACAAAAAATTTATTTTATGTTTGTTGTCCATACCCACTTAAGACTGAATCCATTTCCCTAGGTTAAACCAGCACTCCTTATATCCCCCATTACATCTAAATTGTAATTATCAGAAAAACGTTTCTTCCTTTTCCTTCGAATTCCAGAATTTTTATACACTCTAAAACTTTTTTATGGAAAAGAAATTTACGTCTCACGCAAAGAAAGTTGCTTGCTCTGCTCTGACAATTATGGCACTATTTTTTAATTCAATTCTTTCAAAAACCTATGCGCAGGTTAGTTGTGCTAATGAGACAGTTTTATTTTTACAAACTTTTGGCGTTGGAACTACTGCCTCCAGTGATCCGGATGTTCTTGCAACCGGTTTGACCTACCAGGTATCCGGATCCCTCGCAGGTGAAGGAAAATACCGCGTTATTAACAACACACAGCAAAAGCCCGAATGGCAAATGTCTGAAGATCATACACCCGGTGATGTCGATGGTAAAATGATGGTAATTAACGGACAGGCTGAAACATATTATAGCCATCAAATTGATCGAAATCAGGGGTTTCAGCCCGGGACTTATACTGCAAGTTTGTATATAATGAATGTGGACACTTTAGGACTTTGTGGACCAAATGCTTTATTACCCAACATAAGTTTCAGGGTTGAATATCTTTCCTCATCAAATACATGGGAACCACTAACCGGGTCGCCTTATACAGCACCTCCCGTAGCTCAAACTTCACCGTCAGCGCCAACCTGGGTTCTTTTGGGCTCATCCTTTACGCTGCCCTTTATAAATAATTTTGTAGTAACAAGCATACGATTAGTGCTTAGCGATGGAACAGTGGGAGGTTGTGGAAATGATTTTGCAATGGATGATGTTAAATTCGCGATGTGTCCTGAAGGCGGTCCAATGCCCGTTGAATTCTTAGGCGTTACTGCACGCCAAAAAGGAAGCGGAGTAAGTATTGAATGGTCTACTTCTCAGGAAATTAATAACAGTCGCTTTGAGGTTGAAAGAAGTGCAGATGGCAATAACGACTGGAGTTTAGTTGCATCGCTAAACGGCGCAGGAAACAGTTCAGTAGCTAGAAATTATAACGCTTACGATGCCACACCAATTAACGGGGCGAATTTCTACCGGGTTAAGCAGGTTGATAAAGATGGTAATTTTAAATATTCCAAAACGATTCGTATAAATCTGAGCTTCAATAAAACAGGCGTTTCAGTTTTAGCAAATCCTTTTCATACTGTGCTCACGGTAGATTTCACAAGTGCAACTGCACAATCAGTTTCTGCAAGACTTGTAGACATTACCGGCAAACAGGTTGGAATGGAAAAATGGACAATAAGTGCCGGAAACACTCGTCAGTTCTTTGCCAATGTTGGTGGATTGCAACAAGGTATGTATATACTTAATATCGTCAACTCAAATGGTGAAGTTTTGTACAATAACAAAGTAATTAAACAATAGCATTACACAGGCATCAGCCTCAAAAGGGAAACTGTAATGGTTTCCCTTTTTTTATCGAACAACAATGTTATTGTTGCTGATATTTGTAAAATTATGAAGGCGTCATCTCTAACTGAACTTAAAAAAGAAATGGAGTGTCGGAGCAATAAAGAGCTTCTCTGTTATTGCCTGAGACTTGCAAAATTTAAAAAAGAAAATAAAGAATTACTCACATTTCTTCTTTTTGAGGAAGGCGACATTACCAATTATATTTCGGGTATAAAAAAAGAAACCTCCGATTACTTCGCCGAAATAAACAATTCAAATGTTTATTACATAAAAAAAAGTATCAGAAAAATTTTAAAGTATGTAAATAAACACATAAGGTTTACTTGCTCCAAACAAGCAGAAGCAGAAATACTAATTCATTTTTGCAATAATATTGTTGATTTTTCTATACCATTGCATAAGAGCAGGCAGCTTTTTAACATGTATGAAACCCAGTTGAATAAAATAGATTCGGCCCTTTCCGCACTTCATTCTGATCTTCAATATGATTTACGAAAACAGTTAAAAAGGTGATGAAAGATTATTTGCTGTACCATGATTTTTATTTTTTGACTAACTTTATTGTTCATCAAATAAAAAGGAGGTATTCATGCAATCTACAGATACATGGACTCCGCTGCTTTCATTTAGTTAGCAGTGGTTGTCCATTAAAATAATCTGTGCGCTGTGCAGCGCTACGACCATCGGTAAAACCGGTGGTTTTTTACATATGATTATACATGTTCTATTTGTGGTACTTTTTTTGTTTGGGCTTTTTGTAAGCGGTAATTCAAAAAAAAATCAATATTATTTGTTCAACTGATTATCATTTATTAGCTCAATATCTTTAAATTTACTTTACGCAAATATTTTTACACTCAAAACATCTAAAAATGAATCTGAAGAAAATTATCCCTGTATTGCTGATGGCAATCAGCATAAGCCTTTTCACGCCAGCTTTCGCAGGAAATGAAACTCCCTTAAATCCCATAGAAAAAACAAATAATGATGCGCACGCACAGCAATTACTTGATCGGCTTAAAGAGATCCGGGTAATGGATAAGAGTAACCTGACAGCGGCCGAGAAAAAAGAATTGAGAAAAGAATTAAAAGAAATAAAAAGAGAATACAGGCGGGAACGCGACAGAAAGAATGGTATCTATTTATCAGTGGGAGCAATTATTATAATAATTTTGTTATTGATTCTTATATTACGTTAAGTTTTAAATGTATAGTTGAAAAGCCCGGTTAGTTAGCACCGGGTTTTTTTTATAGAACATGCCAAAATCACATGTGAGACATTCCGTGATATCGGTCGCCGTCTATAAATTACATAATTCCCGCTTTTATTTTTCCGGCATCTTTGATAAAAAAAATTCTTCATGGCTTCAAACCGAAAGGCCGCACTTGGTTTTATTTTTCTTACACTTCTAATTGATGTTACTGGTTTGGGAATTATTATTCCTGTATTGCCAAAACTCATTGAGGAATTAATTCATGGAAATATAAGTATCGCATCAAGGTATGGTGGGTGGCTCACATTCGCCTATGCAATAATGCAGTTTTTATTTTCGCCATTCCTCGGTAATCTGAGTGATAAATTTGGACGTAGACCTATTCTTTTACTTTCTTTATTTGGCTTCGGAGTTGACTATGTCTTCCTTTCTTTTGCGCCAACTATTGGTTGGCTCTTTGTAGGACGAATGATTGCGGGAATTACCGGCGCGAGTTTTACTACAGCTACCGCCTACATAGCAGATATAAGCGCACCTGAAGACAGGGCAAAAAATTTTGGCCTGGTTGGGGCTGCATTTGGTCTGGGATTCATCATCGGACCGGTTATCGGCGGGCTACTTGGTCAATATGGTTCGAGGGTACCATTTTTAGCCGCTGCCGGGCTTACATTTATCAATTTTCTCTACGGATTTTTTGTTATGCCAGAATCTCTAACGATTGAGAACAGACGAAAATTTGAATGGAAGCGAGCCAATCCACTTGGGGCTTTTAAACATTTAAAAAAATATCCGGCAGTTGCCGCATTGGCTATATCATTTTTTTTGGTATACATGGCCGGGCAGTCGGTTCAAAGTGTATGGGCCTTTTTCGGCATTGAACGTTTTAAATGGAGCCCGAAAGTGATTGGTATTTCTCTTGGAATGGTCGGGTTGCTTGTGGGTCTTGTGCAAGGTGTTCTTATCCGGTACATCAATCCAAAACTGGGAAATGTAAAAAGTATCTATATAGGTTTTTGCATGTATGCGTTGGGGTTAGTATTGTTTGCTTGCGCTACAAAAGGATGGATGATGTTTATATTTCTAATCCCTTATTGCCTTGGTGGAATTTCCGGCCCTGCCTTGCAATCTATTATTACCGGCTATGTTCCATCGAATGAGCAGGGAGAATTGCAAGGCGCCTTAACCAGCCTAATCAGTATCTCTTCTGTTCTTAGCCCTGTAATTATGACCAGTATTTTTGCACATTTTACCTCCAAGTCAACTTCAATTTACTTTCCCGGAGCTCCGTTTGTTTTGGGAGCAGCATTGATGACTGCTGCCGGAATAGTGGCATTTAAAATATTAAACAAAGAGAGGGATGGCAGTGACCTGGTGATTAAATCAAAGATGTAAAGTGGAGTTCTCATTTTTTTTGATTAAACCGAACCTGGGAGGGGAAAGATTATTTTATTTGTTTAAGCGCAGCCGTCACTTCTTCCACTGGCATTTGACATGTTTTATTTTCACACACGTAAATGATTGTTTTGCCTGCTACCAGTTTATTCTGTAAAAGAGAAAAGGTTCCTTCATTATCTCCACCGAGGTAAATGGCGTTTGGTAAATAATTTTTATGAAATTCTGAAAGCTTTTGCTGCCAGTCGCTCCCAATAATTGCTATCTCGTAAGGTGATTTTATTTGTAACGCCATAACCTGCGCCCAGTTACTATAATAAGCAGGGGTCTTTTTGATATCCTCTATTACATTTTTTACAAGTTGGGTCGACTGATTTTCATATTTAGTATTTTCAATGTAAAGACCAAGTGATAGTAAATTTTTTGCCATTTCACTGTTAGAAGAAGGAATTACATTATCAGAAACTTCCATTTTGCGAGCAATCAAATCGCTGTACTGATCATCGGTATAAAAATACATTCCTGAAGCTTTATCATAGAAATGCTTCTCCACATATTGCGTAAAGGCATTTGCTTTTGCTAAATAGTCTTTTTTAAAATTTACCTGGTAGTAATCGAGGAGAGCACTTATCATGAAGGCATAATCATCCAGGAATGCCGGTATAGTGGCTTTTCCGTTTTTGTAGTTTCTGTATAATGCATTTTCATTTGTCGAAATATTTTTTAAGAGGAAATCAATGTTGGTCTCAGCCATTTGCAAGAAATCTTTTTCCCCGAAAGTGTTATAAGCATCAATAAGGCCTTTTGCCATTAAGGCGTTCCATGAAGTTAATATTTTATCATCAGTATGTGGGCGAATGCGTTTTTCCCTGGCGTTAAAAACCTTTAGCTTTAATGCTTCAATTTTATGCTGAAGTTCATCACCACTAAGGTTATATTTCTTTTCAATATTTTTATCACCTTCAAGTATGTCGGGTATGTTCTTGTTCGGTTCCCAGTTTCCTTTACTTGTGATACCAAAATAATCGCAAAAAATTTCGGTATCGCTTGCCAAAATTCCTTTTATTTCATCTTTGCTCCATACATAAAATTTGCCTTCCTCACCCTCACTGTCTGCGTCAAGCGAAGAATAGAATCCTCCTTCTGGTGAAGTGAGCTCATGCTTCACAAATGCTATTGTTTCATAAACGATTCGTTTATATAATGGATTTTTAGTAAGCTGAAACGCATGGCTGTACAGGCTTACAAGCTGTGCGTTGTCATAAAGCATCTTTTCAAAATGCGGTGCATGCCAATTTGAATCAGTTGCATATCTTGAAAATCCACCGCCAACCTGGTCATAGATTCCACCATAAGCCATTTGCTCTAAAGTGGTTTCAACAGCTTTTAAAGCATTCGAATTTTTGTTTAAATAAAAGTACTGTAAAAGATATTCCCATATTGCTGGCATCGGAAATTTCATGGAGCCTTTGGTTCCCCCTTTATCCATATCAATGTTTTGGCTTAAGGTTGAAAACATTGCATCCATGGTAGCTGCAGAAAATGAAACGGAACTCTTATTTTTAGGAACATTTTCAATATCCCTGATTCCCTGGGACACATTATCCGCGTGTTCCTGAAGCTTTTGTTTTTGGTTTTTATATAAATCGGAAAAATATTCCAAAAGCTGTATCCACCTCGCTTTCGGGAAATAAGTTCCGGCGAAGAAAGGTTTACCATCGGGCATCGCCAATGCGTTGAGCGGCCAGCCACCATTTCCATTTATCAGGTAAGCTGCATTCATGTACACCTGGTCTACGTCAGGTCTTTCTTCCCTGTCAACTTTAATACATACAAAATTTTTATTCATGATATTGGCAACCGCAGTATCTTCGTAGCTTTCATGTTCCATAACGTGACACCAGTGACAAGCCGCATAGCCCACGCTTATTAGTAACATCTTATTTTCTTTCCTTGCTTTCTTGAGGGCCTTTTCTCCCCATGGATACCAATCCACGGGGTTGTGTGCGTGTTGCAAAAGATAGGGGCTGCTTTCATGTATTAGTTCATTCGTGTACATAAATTTTTCTTTTTCCGCAGACGATTTTTTTTGACTACACGAAGAAAGACTAAAAAAAAGAAAACTGATTGCTATTAAATTATTTTTTAAATTATTCATTCAGGAAATCAAAGTTAAATAGGTCTATTCGAGACTTACAGATGATCGACTATATCGGTAACGCGTGCCCTCTTTCTGTAATCAACATCAAAATAACGATAAATAATATTTCTGTCCCTGTCAATGATATAAACCGCCGGTACAGGAAGATTCGCACCGTTACTTCCATTTGCTTTCACCAGGTCTAATCCATACGTTCTATATTTTTCATTAAGAGCCGTATCTACGGCATAAGCCACTTTATAGGCTTTCATAATCTTTAAATCATCATCAGAAATTATTGAATAAGACGCCCCGGTTTTATTAATAGTTTTGGAAATATTCTCAGGTAATTCAGGAGTAACGGCCAATAACACCGCTCCCCTGGAAGTTATTAAAGAAAGAGAATCTTCAATGCTTTTTAATTCCTTATTGCAATAAGGGCACCATTGTCCCCGATAAAAAATCAAAACAACTTTCCCATTTTTTAACTCATCATTTAAAGAAATTGTTTTGCCATTCTGATCCTTGGCCGTAAAATCAGGAGCTTTATCATTTACTCGTAGTCCTACCGGGTCTGTTTGAGCGTTACTTATTAAAATGCAAATCGCAAAAAAAACGGTTAATACTGATTTTTTCATATAATTTTTTAAAGGTAGTTGATACAATACAATTCAATTTCTTTACATTGTTTTATTAATCTTATAAACGTATAATTAACATTAATGGTTGATAAGAATTTTTACGCATAAATTAGCAGTTGATGGCCACTCAAATATTTACCGATATTAAATTGCTTGTGAATACAAGGTCACAAAACCATCTGCTCCGGGGCAGTGAGCTGGCAATTTTACCTTCCATAAGGAACGCATACGTGGTTGTTGAGGGTGATTGCATCGCAGAATTCGGAGCAATGGCAAATTATAAATATAGCCCGGCTCAATCTGTAACGATCCCGAACGATTCTATTGTATTGCCATGTTGGTGCGACAGCCATACGCACATCGTTTTTGCCGGAAGCAGGGAAAATGAATTTGTTGACAAAATAAAAGGATTAAGTTATATAGACATCGCAGCAAAAGGTGGGGGTATTTTAAATTCGGCAAAAAAATTAAATGAAAGTACCGCGGATGAATTGTTCAGTCAATCGTGGAAACGACTGGAAGAAGTAAGTAAAATGGGTACCGGTGCTATTGAAATAAAAAGCGGCTATGGGTTATCGTTAGAAGGTGAATTGAAAATGCTGAGAGTGATTAAAAGACTAAAAGAAAAAAGCCGGCTTAACATAAAATCAACCTTCCTCGGAGCTCATGCTTTTCCCGCAGAATACAAAGGAAAACATGAAGACTATATTCAACTATTAATAAATGAAATGCTGCCGGTAATTGCTAAAGAACAACTGGCAGACTATATAGATGTGTTTTGCGAAAAAGGATTTTTCTCACCAGAAGAAATGGAAACGATTTGTATTGCAGGAAAAAGGTTCGGACTAAAACCGAAGCTTCACGTGAATCAGATGAATAGTATCGGAGGAATAGAGAAGGGGATGGAACTGAATGCAGTTTCGCTTGACCATCTCGAAACTCTAACCGGGAAAGAAATTAAATTGCTTGGTGAATTTAATGGATGCTCAACTCTATTGCCAACAGCATCATTTTTTTTGAGAATGAATTATCAGCCAGCACGAAGTCTCATAAATTCAGGGGCTGCTGTAGCACTTGCCTCTGATTATAATCCCGGCTCATCGCCGTCAGGAAACATGAATTTTGTTGTTTCGTTGAGTTGTATTCAAATGAAAATGCTGCCGGAGGAAGCAATTAACGCGGCTACAATAAATGGAGCCTTTGCCATGGAGATTGAAAATGATTTTGGAAGTATTACTATCGGGAAAAAGGCGAATCTCATTTTTACAAAACCTGTTTCTTCTCTCGCTTATCTTCCCTATTCATTTGGCGATAATTTAATTGATAAGGTTATGCTAAAAGGAGAATTTATCTGAATAAAGCACTAAAACTAATTTCCAATATTAATCTATATTTAAAGAAATGTTATCCCATTTTAAGCAATATAATAAAAACGATATTCTTTCGCTTACCCGTCTCCGTAAGTTTGAAACAAAATTGGGGGAGTGCATTTTGTGCGGGAATACGTCTTTAGAAATTGCCGAAAATATTGCGCAATCCAAAGCCGAATATATTGTTATTGGTGTACCGGAAGATATCGGCATAAAGGCAAATCTGGGGAAGGGCGGGGCAGGCTCCGTTTGGTTTCCGTTTCTTGACGCCTTTCTAAATATTCAAAGCAATGATTTTTTTACTGGCGAAAATGTTTTGGTTGCAGGACATTTTGATTTCAGTGAAATAGAAAATCTTATAAACGTCAACGCAGTAACCGACGGTGAAAAACTGGAGGCTTATCGGCATGCGGTAAATACAATTGATAATGAAGTTGAGGAATTAATAAAAATGGTAACGCAATTTAAAAAAATTCCGATCATCATTGGCGGCGGCCACAACAATGCTTATCCCGCGTTAAGAGGTGCAGCCAAAGGGCTTTTCAAAGCAGAAGTTATTCCTCTTGCTCAAATTAATTGTATTAATCTCGACGCACATGCTGACTACAGGCCATTAGAAGGAAGACACAGCGGTAACGCATTTCGTTACGCTGATGAAGATGGATATTTGAGTAAATATTTCATATTATGCTTGCACGAAAATTATTTGCCGCAAAATGTATGGCTTGATATTAGTGACAATCCCTTTATTGATTGGATTACTTATGAAGATATCTTTATACATGAAAAGAGAAATTTC
Organism: uncultured Chitinophagaceae bacterium; assembly: GCA_963819925.1. GTDB lineage: Bacteria > Bacteroidota > Bacteroidia > Chitinophagales > Chitinophagaceae > Ginsengibacter. The sequence continues at coordinate 179,626 of CAWFYG010000008.1, forward strand.
ATCCAGGCAATTGCACATGCTACCGGTTTTACCGAAGATAATTACGCAGGTATTGAGCTCGATCTTGATTCACTGGAAAATGTATTAAGTAGTGCTGCAACGCCTTGCGGAATTACGTCTCTACAAGCAAGACAATTTATGAATTTTGTGGCCACCGATTCAAAGGTTGCTTATGTACATATTTGCGAAGGAGCTACCGCATTAGAGAATGGAGAAGTTAACAATGGTACCGGGAAACTTATCAGTTATCTTGTAAGCGATTTCATAAAGGCAAACAAAAAATAAAGCCTCACAAAATTTATCTGTGAGGCTTTAAATATTTTAGAATTAAAAAATTACTGTGGTGTAAGATATTGCGTATATGTATATCCCTCTATACCCGCATCGGTTTTAATAAGCCACCATTGACCGTTCGTCTTACTTTGCAAAGTAACTATTTCGTTATGTGTCGCTTTACCTGCAATTGGCTGATCTGTACCGGGGCCTTTGCGGATATTGAGGTTGGTGCTTTCAGTTGTTACCTTCGCTTTCGTGCCTGTGGACGCTGCAACATTTATATTCACAACGAGATCGCCTACACGATAATCGGGGTCTATCTGGTTGCAGATATCCCATAGCTGATCTTTTGTGGCGCCATCTGGTGCCTCACCGTTGTAAGGAAAGTGACTAAAAAGATTTTAAGAATTTTCATGATTTGTTTTTTAGTTAAAATTTGGAATGAAAGTTTTTTAAAAAATTGATCGGTAAATAAAATTATTATTATAAGCAACCTATTCTTCCTCCATCGACGGGTAAGTTTACTCCGGTTATATAAGAAGCCGCAGGTGAGCATAAAAAAGCAACTGCGGCACCAAATTCTTCCGGTGTTCCAATTTTTTTCAATGGTATATCTTCTAAAAAATCGGCTTCTACTTCCTTTTTCTTTTTTTTCGAATCAAGTACTTTGCTTTCTACGATAGCATCGTAACGAGCAGTTCTTGTATAACCAGGTAAAACATTGTTTACCGTTATTCCAAATTGCCCGAGTTCGCCCGCCAGTGTTTTTGACCAACTTGCTACAGCTCCACGAATGGTGTTGGAAACTGCCAATCCGGGAATCGGCTCTTTTGCTGATGTTGAAATTATATTTACGATGCGCCCGTATCCTGAAGCCTTCATTGATGGCAAAACCGCTTTCATTAAAATATGATTACAGATAAGATGGCTGTTAAAGGCCTGAAGAAAATCTTCCTTTGTCGCATCTGTTGCGTTGCCAGCTTTGGGTCCACCAGTGTTGTTAACAAGTATATTTACAACATTTTTTTTGGCAAGATGTCTCTTGATTGAATTTTCAACAACTTGTGGTAACTGGAAATCTGCGATAATATATTTATGCTTTTGTCCGTGAAAAGTACTTAACTTTTTTATCGCTTCGCCGAGCTTTTTTTCATTCCTTGCCATCAGGGTAATCTCAGCGCCAAGTAAAGCTAACTCTATGGCAGATGCAAGTCCCAGGCCCTGCGTACTCCCGCAAACAATCGCCTTTTTTCCGCTAAGATCCAGATTCATACTAAAAATTTAAATTAAATCTAAAGAAAAATCAGGTCACTTATCATGAGAAGAAAATATCAGGCCAAAAGACAAACCGGGTACTGCTTTTTGATTTATTTATTATGATCATGCCTGAGGATTTTTTTGTGCTTTATTATTATGTGCTTGTGTCTCTTGTAATGGGCATGGTGTTTATGTATAGGTGGTAAAGCAAATGAAGATGGGGCAAAAAATAATACAACAGTTAATAGGGGAAGGATTTTTTTCATAATAAGGTTTTTGGGTCTCTAAATCTACGATTTTGTTTCGTAGAATTCAAGTGAAAAGCAAATTTAAAAATGCGTATGCAACTAAATAATTAGTTTTCGCACTGATTGTTTATTAACACCTGTTTAAAAATTTCAGATTTTTTTGGTAGAGTGTTTCATTATATTTGGCGCAATGACATGTAAAAGGAAATTATTTTTAATGCTAAAGAAATTACTTCCCGGAATATGAGTTCAACAACAATTTTTGTTGAAAATTCCTTTCTTTTGCCCCCAAAATATGAAAAACAATGGCAGATAAAAATTTATTTGATTACACGGAAGACTCGATAAAAAGTCTTGATTGGAAAGAACACATCAGGCTAAGACCTGGTATGTATATTGGTAAACTTGGAGATGGAAGCAGCGCCGATGATGGCATTTATGTTCTTCTTAAAGAGGTAATAGATAATTGTATTGACGAGTATACCATGGGTTTTGGCAGGCATGTAGATATTGAAATAAAAAATAAAACCGTAGCTGTCCGGGATTATGGCAGAGGCATCCCCTTGGGGAAAGTGGTAGATGTGGTAAGTAAAATAAATACCGGGGCCAAATACGACAGCAAAGCTTTTCAAAAAAGTGTTGGTCTTAATGGAGTGGGTACTAAAGCGGTGAACGCTTTAAGCAGTTATTTTAAAGTAACTGCTTTCAGAGAAGGCAAGCAAAAAACTGCGGAATTCGAAAAAGGATTTTTAATAAAGGAATACAAAGATGAAAAAACTACAGAACAAAATGGAACAGCCGTTGAATTTGTCCCTGATGAAAAAATATTTAAAAATTATCATTACCTCCAGGAATTTTTAGATAACCAGTTTTGGAATTATTGTTTTCTAAATGCAGGTCTTGTTATCAATTACAATGGCAAAAGATACATCAGTAAGAATGGCTTGCTAGATCTGTTGCAACGCAAAACCAATGAAGATGAAAATCGTTATCCTATTATTCACCTGAAAGGTGAAGACATTGAAGTAGCTATTACGCATAACAATCAGTATGGAGAAGAATATTACAGCTTTGTAAATGGACAATTCACGACGCAAGGCGGAACACATCTTGCTGGTTTCAGGGAAGGATATATGAAAACAATCCGCGATTTCTATAAAAAAGATTATGATGCTTCCGATATACGGGGAAGCATATGTGCAGCAATTAGTATTCGTGTGCAGGAACCCGTTTTTGAGAGCCAGACAAAAACAAAGCTCGGTTCGCAATTAATGCATGACAACGGGCCGGGCGTTAAAAATTTTATAAGCGATTTCTTAGGTAAGGAGTTAAATAACTACCTCCATAAAAATCCCGAAACTGCAGATTCGCTTAAGAAAAGAATTGAACAAAATGAACGTGAAAGAAAGGAATTGGCTGGCATAAAAAAGCTCGCTAATGAAAGAGCCAAAAAAGCAAATCTTCATAATAAAAAATTACGCGATTGCAGGTATCACTTCAATGACACAGCTGAAGGAAAAAATAAAGATGAAATAAATGCGAGACGACTTGAAACAACTATTTTCATTACCGAAGGTGATAGCGCAAGTGGTTCAATTACCAAGTCGCGAAACGTAGAGACTCAGGCAGTTTTTAGCCTCAGAGGGAAGCCACTAAACTGTTTTGGGCTTACAAAAAAAGTTGTCTATGAGAATGAGGAATTTAACCTTTTGCAGCACGCTTTAAACATAGAAGAAGGCTATGAAGATTTGAGATATAACAATATTGTAATTGCTACAGATGCTGATGTGGATGGAATGCATATAAGATTGTTGCTGATGACTTTTTTTCTACAGTTCTTTCCTGACCTTGTAAAGAACGGGCATGTATATATCCTGGAAACGCCGTTGTTTCGGGTGCGTGATAAAAAAGAAACAATTTATTGTTACGATGAAAATGAAAAGCGAAAGGCAATTGAAAAGTTAGGCGTTAAGCCGGAGATAACCCGGTTTAAAGGATTGGGAGAAATTTCCCCGGAAGAATTTGGAAAATTTATTGGGGAGGATATAAGATTACAACCCGTAATGTTATTACCTGAAGTTCATATTCAGCAATTACTGGAGTACTATATGGGAAAAAATTCTCCGTCCCGCCAGGATTTTATTATTGACAATTTAAAAGTAGAGTTAGACCTCGCCGAAGTTGCGGAACTCTGATAATTAGGTAAAATTTTAATTGACTAAATGATTCATATAGTTTTCCAGCAAAGGGATATTGATACTTTAAATAAAGCAATCCAATTAGATGAAGCATTGCTGGGTGATGTAATTCAGATTAGGGATGATTTTGCAATAGGTCCGTTAGCAGGTATTTATTCGGCAGGGGGAATTGATGCACGCATGCAATGGTGGAGAGAAATTTTAAAAGGAGGTCCTTATGAAGCATTTGCTGATGATGAAAACATAGACGATAATGAAACAATATCGGACATAACCCAAAAATTGGAAAGCAATCCCGAAGAAATTATGTGGATTTGGGCCGCGCAAAATAAGCATGATGTGTCAGGTTACTATTGGCTAATGAGTCAATTGAAAAATTTCCAGGGACGAGTTTTTATTTTATACCTCAACAATCTTCCTTTCATAAATGAGAAGGGACATATTTTTTATCCCAACAACATTTTTGAAATTCAGCCAAAAGAATTTTTGAAAGCAAAGAAACTGGCACGGCCAATAACTTTGAGTGAATTTGAAGTAGATCCTGATGAATGGACAAGATTGTGCAACGAAAACAAGGGTGTAAGAATTCTTGAAGGGGGCAAAAAATTAGTTCAATTTGACTATGATTATTACGATGCTGAGCTTATGAAACACCTAACACCCGACTGGCAAAAAGTGAGTAAGATACTTCACTCATTTTTTTCAAAAACAAAGGATACTACCGGTGATGCTTACCTGCTGTGGCGATTGAAACTAATGATAGCAGATGGTAAGACAGATGTGCAGGGCGATATGAAAAATATGAAGGACTTTGAAGTTAAATTAAAAGTTGCCGGTCAATAAAATATAAAAAAATCAGCAGTATAGAAATTAATAAGCAGGAGAAAAGAAGATGTCGAAAAAAATAAAGGAAGATTATACACATAATGATTCGGGTATTTCCGGGCAATACAAAACGTGGTTTTTAGATTATGCAAGCTATGTTATATTGGAGCGGGCTGTTCCTGCAGTTGAGGATGGGCTTAAGCCTGTTCAACGCAGGATATTGCATGCAATGAAAGAAATGGATGATGGCCGGTTTAATAAGGTGGCCAATATCATAGGTCAAAGCATGCAATATCATCCGCATGGCGACGCAAGTATCGGAGATGCATTAGTAAATCTCGGCCAGAAAGAATTGTTGATAGAAACACAGGGGAACTGGGGCGACGTTCGTACGGGAGATGAGGCCGCGGCGCCAAGATATATAGAAGCACGGCTTAGTAAGTTTGCGCTGGAAGTTGCGTTTAATAATAAAACTACCAACTGGCAATTAAGCTATGATGGGAGAAAGAATGAACCTGTCACGCTGCCTATGAAGTTTCCGTTGCTACTTGCCCAAGGTGCGGAAGGTATCGCTGTTGGCCTTGCGACGAAAATCCTACCTCATAATTTTTGTGAACTCATTGAAGCAACCATAAAATATTATAAAGGGAAAAAGTTTGAGCTCCACCCGGATTTTGCAACTGGCGGAATGATTGACATTACTAATTATAATAATGGCATACGTGGCGGTAAGGTGAGAGTAAGAGCCAGGATTGAAGAACTTGACAAAAAAACGCTTTTAATAAAAGATGTACCATATGGTACCACCACCACACAGTTAATTGACAGCATCATTAAGGCAAATGATAATGGTAAGATCAAAATAAAAAAAGTAACAGACAATACCGCTGCACAAGTTGAAATAAGTATTGATCTTGCTCCGGGTATTTCTCCTGACATTACCATTGATGCGTTGTACGCATTTACGGATTGTGAAATTTCAATATCACCCAATGCCTGTGTAATTAATGGGCAGAAACCTGAATTTCCCGGGATAACTGAACTGCTGAAAATTTCCGCCGACTGTACAAAAGAACTTCTTAAGAAAGAGCTCGAAATAAAGCTGAAAGAGCTTAGAGAAAAATGGCATTATACTTCACTGGAAAAAATCTTTTTTGAAGAGAAGATTTACAAAGAACTTGAAAAGAAACACGAAACGTGGGAGAAGGTGATTCTTGCTATTGACAAAGCGTTTGTTCCTTACAAGAAGCAGTTGAAAAGAGAGATAACGAGAGAAGACATCCTGAAACTAACGGAAAAGCCTGTTCGTAGAATTTATAAGCTAGACATTGATGAGCTAAATGAACAGATAAAAGCGCTGGAAGAAACCATTAAGCAGGTAAATCATGACCTGGAGCATCTTACCGAGTATGCCATAGGTTATTATGAAGAATTGCTCAAAAAATATGGTAAGGGCCGCGAAAGAAAAACCGAGATAAAACTTTTTGATACCATACAGGCAAAAGCCGTAGCCATAGCCAATACAAAAATTTACGTAAACAGGTCGGAAGGTTTTATCGGAACAGGGTTGAAAAAGGATGAATTTGTTGATGATTGCAGTGACCTCGATGACATTATCGCTTTTACAAAAACCGGGATGATGAAAGTAGTGAAAGTAGCCGATAAGGTGTTCATAGGGAAAGACATTATTCATGTAGCAGTATTCAGAAAAAGTGATGAACGAACTACTTACAACATGATTTATGCCGAAGGTAAAAAAGGTGTCAGCTATGCAAAGCGATTTAATGTAACCGGCGTTACCCGCGATAAAGAGTACGATCTCACCAAAGGAGATGAGAAGAGTAAAGTGCATTATTTCTCTATAAATCCGAACGGAGAGGCAGAAGTCGTAAAAATTATTTTAAGCCCGGGTTGCAAGGCCAGGATTAAGGAACTTGAATTTTCTTTTGAAACATTGGATATCCGGAGCCGGAACAGTATTGGTAACCAGGTTACCAAGTATCCAATTAAATCCATCAGGCTTCTTGAGAAAGGCAAATCCACTTTAGACAAAAGAAAGCTATGGTTCGATGAAACTTTCGGGAGACTTAATACAGAGAATAAGGGGAGGTTTCTTGGAAATTTTGATGGGGATGATACAATCCTGGTTATTTACAAAGATGGTAATTATGAAATAACGGGCCAGGAATTAACTCAGCGATTTGAAGCAGGTAATATAGAATTAATTGAAAAATTTGACCCGGAAAAAATAATTACAGCCGTTTACCTCGATAACGAAAAATTACAGTATAATGTAAAGAGGTTCAAAATTGAAACCGCAACACTAAATACCAAATTCCTTTTTATCAAAGAAGGAGAAGGAAACCGGCTATTGAAAGTAACTACGGTACAAGAACCACTATTGCAAATGCAAAGCGGCCGGGGTTCTCAAATCAGAAGAGCTAAGATAAAACTCAACAAAGTTGTGGATGTTATGGGGTGGCGGGCTGTTGGGAACAAACTTACCGATTACTCCAAAAGCGATCAGATGGAGTGGATACAACCAGTAAATACCGCTCCCCAAAAAAAATTATTTGAAGATGAATACTAAAGTAAAAATACTATCGTTTTAGTACCGTTGCAAAAATAAACCGTAAAATTACTATGATGTTTCAAAAAAAATAATTAGCTTTGCGTCTCATTTACACATTAATCCCTTACAAGGTGCAACTTTAACCCTAACTACCACTGCACCAACAGGTTTCCTTACCAAGGAAGCCAGTTTCCCAGACAAATTCCCCCAATTATCCCTTGTAATGATCATTACAGTGAAAATACTTTATTTCTATCTGTAAAATTCCCAATTCCTCATGAGGCCGGTTATTTAAACTAAAAAACCTCCTTTATGAAGAAAATTTTACTTAGTCTCTATTTTGAAGAATGTACTTAAGAGTATCCTGATTTCATTCTTCTTTGTTTCTTTTACGGCAGTTTCTTTATCAGTAGATGCCGGTAATAAAATTACCGTAAGCGTAACTAAAAAATGTTACAATGGTTCTGATATTAGCTGTTCCAACTCCGCTGACGCCCAGTTGACCATCACTGCGACTGGCGGAACCGCGCCTTATCAATATTCTATTAACAACGGTTCCAGTTACCAGGCAGGCAATGTTTTCGGCAACCTCGCGGGGGGCCAAAATTACGTCGTTGTAGTAAAAGACTCAAAAGGGACTACTTCTGATGCCACGTGGATTTACGTGAACCAGGCACCAAGCCCGATAACAATCACAGGGATTCAGAAAAAATATTATTACAACGGTAACAATGATGTGAGTTGCTCGTCAGCATCTGACGGCCAGATATCTATTTCTGCATGGGGAGGTACCGGTACTTTGCAATATTCAGCAGATAACGGCGCAACTTTCCAGACTTCCAATGTAATCAGCGGCCTTGCGGCGGGCACTTACCAGGTAGTGGTTAAAGACGCCAACGGTTGTATGGGCACGTCTTCAATAACATTAAGAGCTCCTTCTCCCGTGAGCGGTACAATTGTAGCTCAGGCACCCACCTTGTGCTCAGGTACCAGCACGGGTACTGCTACTATCTCGGGATCAGGAGGTGTAGGCCTTTATTATTACAGCATCGATGGCGGTGCATTTCAGTGGTCAGGTACATTTACAAATCTTGCCGCCGGTAGTCATCCCGTATTAATAAGAGACAACAATGGTTGTATGGGTTCACTTACTGTAACAATCACTTCTGCCTTAACTGCGGTTTTGACCGGAGATGCGATAATATTACCAGGACATTCAGCTAATTTAAGTATAGTTATAACCGGAACAACAGGTACAAAATATACTGTAGTTTATAAGGATAATGATGGTCATCAATATACAGCGAATAATCTGGTGACGGGTTTAAATTTAATAAGCACCGGAGACCTTTCCTCTTCGAAAACCTATTCAAATGTTTCGATCGTGAGCGCCGGTGGTTGTACCGGAACTGTCAGTGGAAGCGCCCTTATAACTGTATTTTTAAATTGTCAGTGGCTGGGATTAAACAGTAACTGGAATGATGTAACCAATTGGTTAAGTAGCATTTTACCAAACTCCGATTATGACGTTGTTATCCCGGTAACCGCCAATAACCCTATTATTTCCCAGACTGATGTTGCTGTTAAAAACCTTACGTTACGACCGGGCGTGACGTTAACAATAAGTGGTAGCAAACTAACGCTCGGGGGAACTTTAAGTGCCGATACGGGTGCTATTATTGCCGACCAGGGTACCGTTGAATACAATGGTTCCGTTTCTCAAACTATTGCCAGCCATACTTTTAAAAATGATGCGTTGCATGATTTAATTGTAAGTAACACCAGCGCTTCAGGACTTATTTTGGGTGGTCCGCTGGATATCTATGGTTCTTTAAATTTTACCGGCACCGGTAAAAAATTACTTACCAATGATACCCTTACTTTAAAATCAACCGCCACCGAAACGGCTATGGCCGGTAACATTACCGGCAATACCATTGAGGGTAAAGTAACCGTGGAGCGCTTTATCCCCGGGGTTAAAAAAGCATGGCGGTTCCTTGCTGTTCCCACTATGCCCGGTCAATCTATTCATGATGCCTGGCAGGAAGGACAACCTGCTAATAATACCACTTCCATTTCAGGAAAGGGAATACAGATAACCAGTAATATTGCAGGATGGAATACAAAGGGATTTGATGCGGCTTCCGGCAGCCCTTCTATTAAAACCTATAATTCTGCTACCAATACCTGGACAGGGGTTAATTCACTGCTTGCTCCTTTTTCGGCTACAGCAGGCGGTTACCTGGTTTTTATCAGGGGAGACAGGTCGGCAAATTCAGTTACTTCACCAGTAACCCCCACCGTTCTACGCACCAAGGGACAGTTGTATACAGGTGACCAGCCAACCATTACCGTAACTCCAAAACAATTTATTGCTGTCAGCAATCCTTATGCTGCTCCTTTGGATCTTCGCAAAATTGACCAGTCTAAAAATCTCTTCTATTATGTTTGGGATCCTAACCTGGGAAGCGGAAGCGGGTATGGCGCTTACCAGACTTTAAAGAAAAATGGAAAAGGTAATTATATAGCCGTACCCGGCGGCGGAAGCTATTCTGCAAAAAATAATAACCTCATACAGAGCGGATCGGCTTTCTTTGTTTATAATAAAAAGGGTGGGTATCTTACCATTACCGAAGATTCAAAAGCAGATAATACTACCGATATAGTTGCCTTTACACCGGCTACAGCCACCGATCAGCAACCCGAACTTACCGTGCAACTTTATGGAATTGATGCCAGCGGAAACGCAACACTCCAGGATGGGGTATTACAGGATTTTGATGATACTTACAGTGACAGCGTAGACGAAATGGATGCCCAAAAACCGGTTAATCTTTCTGAAAATTTATCCATAAGAACCCAGGGACAACTTCTTGCAGTTGAAAGCAAACACTCCATGACAACCAATGATACTACTTTCTTAAACCTCACTACGGTAAAAGTGCAGAATTACCGGTTTGAAATCGATGCTTCCAATTTATCTGCCAATGGTATGCAGGGCTTTTTAGAAGACAGTTACCTGGGAACAAAAACTCCATTAAACATGTCGGGAGTAACCGATTATAATTTCGCTATGGTTAATATCCCCGGTGCTTATGCTGCAGACCGCTTCAGGATTGTATTTCAACCAACTCATGCATTAGCGGTAACTATTACTTCTCTTACTGCCAGCCAGAAAGGAAAAAACATTGCCGTGGAATGGAAAGTGGATAATCAAACCAATATCAAAGAGTATGAAATTGAAAAATCTGCCGACGGGAATAATTTCTCAAACGTAGCCACTATCCAGGCAAACAGCAATGCAACCACCAGTTATTCATGGACCGATGTAAACCCTGTTGCCGGTTATAATTATTACCGGGTTAAAAGTGTAGATATAAACGGAAAAACTTCTTATACTCAAATAGTAAAAGTACAGCCAGACGGTACCCTAAATCGTGATATAACCGTATTTCCCAATCCCATTGTTAACGGAACTATCAACCTCCAACTCACCAACCAGCCTGAAGGTGTTTATCACGTAAGAGTGATAAATCAATTGGGACAAGCAGTTTTGTACAAACAAGTCACCCACAATGAAGGAAGCAGTTCAGAAGCCATACAGCTGAGCAGTAATCTTGCTCATGGTGTGTACCAGGTGGAAGTATCAAGCCCCGCCAATGATGTTAAAATAATAAAAGTGCTCTATTAATAAATGCAGTATTCACATACGCTAATTGCCCTCCTTTCCAAAATTTTCGCCATATATCACAAAGCCTGTTCATTTTTCGAACAGGCCTTTTTTGATTGATAAAATCAGTGACAAATACGTAAGTACAGGATTTAAAAAACGGGTTTCATAAAATAAGAGTCCCCAGCTATGATTTCATACACTCCCCATACACTATCCATACCTTTGCTATACTTCAGCCATACACCATCCATAAAGGGCGCCTTCGTGTGTCCCGTCCTGAAATAGCTATACCGTGTTATGTAGCGTTCTTTTTCTAACGCCAAAAAATTGAAATATTACACCCAATTCGTGATTTTTCTACAAAATTTTTGAAAAATTTTATTAGCAAATAAAATAAAAATCAGTCACAGGACGTTCGTAATTACTCTGTTGCATGATTTTTTTGATAATCCATGATAAATCTGTCCTATTGAAAAGACTATTGTTTTCCGTGATGTGTTCCATTTCAATAACCTCTGCGTGTTTATGCCAGATTTCGCTGATTTCTTCCTCAGACGGCGGCTTTGAGAATTCAATGTCGACTTTTGCATCTAACGGGTGGACTGAGGTAGCCGCTTCAAATAATACATGGTATATAGGAACTGCCGCTGTGGGAGCAGGGCTTCGGGGAGCCTATATCGATAAAAATTCCGGGAGCGGAGGTACTAATGTTTATAATCATAATAAACTTTTTACCGATCATTTTTACAGGGATATTACCATACCTGCCGGTGCAACAAATATTACTTTGTCGTTTTTATTGCAGGGCAAGGGAGAAACCGGGTATGACCGCCTTTTAATTTACACCGCAAATCCTTTATTGGTCACACCAGTCGAAGGACTTCCAGCCTCTCCTTCCACCTATATTCCTAATGCGACATTAGTATATATGCAATCATCGTTCTACCCTTCATTTACAACACAGACGGTGGTATTACCTAATTCATTAGCGGGTACGACCACGCGATTAATTTTTACGTGGCAGAACGATAACTCGGTTGGAACAAATCCTGCTGCGGCTGTAGACAATATTTCTTTTGTGTATACGGCCTGTACCGTGCCCAATGCTACCATTTCGTATGCGGGATCGCCCTATTGCACCAGTTCAGGAGCAGCCTCTGTAACACTGACCGGGACAACAGGCGGAACTTATTCTTCCACTTCCGGATTATCCATTAATGCCATGACCGGGACAATTAACCCGAGCAGCAGCACCCCCGGTACTTACATAGTTACTTATACCATCAGCGGAGCAGGCTTCTGCAGTTTATACCAAATTACCACTTCTGTTACCATTGGAACTGCCGGGAAATGGACTGGTGCTGTAAGTACTGACTGGAACAATATATTAAACTGGTCGTGCGGTGGAATTCCAACTTCAGCAACAGATGTAATTATTCCAAATACGTCATTATACCCGTCAATTACCGGCGTCAGAGCTGTTCATAATCTTTCTATTCTGCCGGGGGCCTCATTAGTTGTAAATGGAGGCACGCTCCAAATTTCGGGTAGCATTAGTAATTCAGGCCTTTTTGATGCCAGCGCCGGCTCAATCGAGATGAATGGGACATCTGCTCAGAGCATACCCGCCGGTACATTTGTCAGTAATGCTCTTCATGATCTTATTATCAGCAATACCAGTGCTTCCGGAGTTACCCTTGGCGGGGCGTTGGATATTTATGGCTCTCTTACTTATTCCGGTACCGGCATGAAATTAACCACCAATGACAATTTAACTTTTAAGTCAACGGCGGCCGGTACGGCGTGGCTGGGTGATATGACCGGTAATACCATCACCGGGAAAGCTACCGTTGAACGATATGTCGCTGCCCGTAAAGCATGGCGCTTTTTATCGGTTCCTACCAATACCGCTCAAACTGTCCGGCAAACCTGGCAGGAGGGGGCCTCTTCTTCCGGCTCTGACCCTGTTCCCGGATTTGGAACCCAGGTTACCAGCAACCGCTCCACATGGGCCGCCGATGGGTTCGATTCTTATTCGGCCGGAGGACCTTCCGTTAAAAAATATGTAGCTGCTTCCAATACCTTCACCGGTATTACCGGTACTTCCAATTCTATTAAATCCACTGATGGTTATTTTGTTTTTGTAAGGGGAGACAGAACTGCTACTTCAGTAAGTTCCACTCCTTCCCCAACGGTTTTGCGTACCAAAGGAGACCTCTATACCGGGGATCAAACACCCATACCCGTTGCGCGCCGGCCTGTTTACCTCCATTGGTAATCCCTATCCTTCTGTAATTGATATGCGCAATATTATTAAAACCGGTGTCAAAGATTTCTTTTATCTCTGGGATCCTGCCTTAACTACCGGAAGTGCTTACGGATATGGCGCCTACCAGACCTTTTCCAATGACGGAAGCGGTAATTATGTCATCACTCCCGGCGGAGGCAGCTATGGCCCCGGCGGATCCATGAGTAATTATATTGCCAGCGGACAAGCCTTCTTTGTACAGGGAGATGCACTCGGTGGAAGCCTTACTTTTAAAGAAGGTGCCAAAACCACCGGAACCGGTGTTTCTTCTGTAGCACCAGGATTGCCAACCCCGCAACTCCGGGCCAACCTTTACGGCCTCAATACGGATAACAGCTCTTTCTTGACCGATGGACTCCTGATTAACTATGATGATAATTATTCCAATACGGTAGATGATTTGGATGCCATAAAACAAACCAATACTTCAGAAAACCTGGCAGTAAAAACTGCCAATAAATTATTAGTGGTGGAAAGAAGACATACCATCACCACACAGGACACCATCTTCTTAAACCTTACCGGGGTAAGGGCTCAAAAATACCGTTTTGAGTTTATGGCTCAACAGTTATACCAACAGGGACTCACTGCATTTCTTGAAGACAATTACCTGCATACCAGCACCCCGCTTACTATTGAGGGAATCACTGATGTTGACTTTACTGTTACCAGTGCAGCAGCCTCCTATGCCGCCGATCGATTCAGGATTGTGTTCACCCCAACTTTGGTTCTGCCCCTGAGCTTTACTTCTGTTAAAGCCTATCAAAAGGATAAGAACATCGATGTGGAATGGAAAGTGGACAATGAACTCAATATCAAACAATATGAAGTAGAAAAATCCACCGATGGAAACCTGTTTGACAGCCTTTCGGTAATAGCAGCCACAGGAAGCAGCGGTCAAACGGCCAGCTACCACCTGGCAGACACCCATCCTCTTGAAGGATACAATTATTACCGCATCAAAAGCGTGGATGATAATGGAAAAACAGCTTATTCCAGTGTGGTAAAAGTATTGATAGCAGGTCTTAAACAGGGCATCAGCGTTTATCCCAACCCAGTAGTTACTGGTATTACCAGGCTACAACTTAATAACCAGCCTGCCGGTAACTATGGCATCCGGCTGCTTAATAAATCAGGACAGGTAATGATGCAAAGACAAATACAACATGCCGATGGCACCAGCACCCAAACCATACCTTTGGATAAACACCTGCCCCATGGCATCTATCAAGTCGAGGTGACTAAACCGGATGGAACCACGTCCCAAATAAACGTTATTTATTGAGTAAGAGCAAGGTGGGAAACGGATGATTACTTTGATCATCGCTCACGTTATTTTGCTGATATTGATTGCTGCCTTGTATTACTTAGTAACGGAGGGAGTAATACCAATATTCCTGACGTATTCCCTTAAAGGGCCTTCAAGATTTTTGTATTCTTCACCTGCCTGTTCGGCAAGTACTGATAACCCATCGCCAATTTCAGCTTTGGCAAACTCTTCCAGTTTTACCAAGAATTTTCAAAAGGCTATTTGCCTGCAGGAGGCTTGTGCTTCCTTTTAACTTATGGGCAGCCTTATAAACAGCATCAAATGAAGTTGAGTTGCAGGCCATTGATAACTCACGAAGCTCGACGGGTGCATTGTTGAGATAAGTAGTGAGAATTTCAACAACATATCCATTATCATCCATTTCTTCAAGAAGGCTTAGGTCGAACAAAGTCTCGTTTTTGGGTTTTTCATTGGTCATAAATGGTAATTTTTGAATTGGAATATTTTGATTTATTAATTCACTTATTCGTTTGTAAAGGAATGCAGCGTCAAATGGTTTTGAGAGGTATTCGTTCATACCAATTTCAAGGCATTTGGTTTTCTCGCCTTTTAAAGCTGAAGCCGTCATTGCAATTACAGGCACGGATAATTTCATTTCAGTCCTGATATATTTTGTTGCCGTATAGCCATCCATTTCAGGCATTTGAAGATCCATAATTATAAGATCGTAGTTACTATCTTTTTTAAGAAAATCTATTGCTTCCGCTCCATTATTGGCAATGGTTAACAATGCCCCCCGCCTTTCTTAATACATGCATAATCACTTTTTGATTTACTTCATTATCTTCTGCAACCAGAAATTTTTTATCCTTTAAAAGTGAATGATAATCTTTCAGAATAGTTCCCTTTAAGTTTGCTGAATTGTTTGTGGAGCTATACCCGTAAGGAATTGAGAAAGTAAATATGGTTCCTGCATTCATTTTGCTTTCGACGGAAATAGTTCCGCGTTGTATTTCCAACAATTGTTTCGATATCGCAAGGCCTAAACCCGTACCGCCATATTTCCGGGTAGTTTCAGTACTCGCCTGGGTAAAACTCTCGAATACCAGATTTATCTTATCTTCCGGAATACCTATTCCGGTGTCGGCAATAGAAAATTTTAAGAAAATTTCTTCAGCCGATTTATTTCCAACCGCAATATTTACATCTATGTTCCCCTCGTTCGTGAACTTTATTGCATTCCCAATAAGGTTTACGAGAACCTGGTTAAGCCTGTAGGGATCGCCATTTAAAATAACGGGTATATTTTCATCAATAGTAAAGCGCAATGCCAATCCTTTTTCATGGATGCGATACCTGAAAATTGCCTTGATGTTATCGATCACTTCATGAAGCTTAAAGTCAATTTTCTCGATGGTTAACTTACCCGCCTGAATTTTAGAAAAATCGAGTATGTCGTTAATGATCACCAATAAATTATCTGATGATCTCTTGATGGTTTTTGTAAAATCTGCCTGTTCGGTGGTCAAGGTTTGTTTCCAACAACAGATCGGTCATTCCCTGGATACCATTCATAGGAGTCCTGATTTCATGACTCATATTTGCCAGGAATTGCTCCTGGAGCTTTTTAGCGTCTTCAGCTATCCTTTTCGCCTCTATCAGTTGCTCCTCATAACGGACCCTTTCCGAAATATCTGTGGCAATTCCGCTTATTCCATATATTTCATTATTAGCATTGACCAATGGAAATTTGATAATCAGAATATGATGTTTCCCATCTTCCATCTCTATAATTTCTTCCAATTGCACCGGCTTGCCGGTACGAATCACTTCATCGTCAGAATATTTAAACCGCATCGCCTGCTTACGCCCGGTAAAATCAAAATCTGTTTTGCCGATCACTGCGTTATCCGTTACTTTCAGAACTTCTTTAAACCGTTCATTTACCAATTGATATCTTCCATCAAGATCTTTTATATACATTAACGAAGTAGTATTGTCAAGAATCGATTGTAATCGTTCCTGGTTTTGCACCAACTCAACTTCATATTTTCTCAGTACCGCTTCCATTTCTTTCCTTTCAGAAATTTCTTTTACTATGCATTGAAAACCCACGGGTTCATTATTTTCTGAAATAAGAATGGCAGATTGCTCCACCCATTTGACCTGGCCGGATTTTGTGCGAATGCAGAATTCCATGTTTGTTTCCTCAATATTATTTCTTACCTGGTTTTTATATTTAGTCTTTACTTCTTCCAGCCAATCTTCATCAATCAGTGTAGTAAAATGCATTCCCGACAATTCTTTCAGAGAATAGCCGGTAAGTTCCAGCGCTTTACTACTTGAAAATGTGATATTGCCGTCTATTGAAGTAGTGTACATAACCACTCCTGAATTTTCGATGAGATTATAATAAATAACTTCGTTTGCCGAAACTTCATCTTTTACTTCAAATCTCCTAACTTCCGCCTCCCGTTGTTTTTCATTTATTTTATTTAAGGCCTTTATAAGAATGCCTGTTACGAGTGAGAATACTGAAATTACGAGGACAATTGCTATTGCAATGCCCGATGCCTCATTATATAAACCGGATTGTTGTCCTGCAAATATTAACAGACCCATTACTATTGAAATTCCAATAGCCATGACGAATAATTTACGCACCGTCGCTGTTTTCTTTTGTATAAAGTCTTCAGTTACCCATTTCATATATCTTTATTTTTCATAACGATCCATTTCCTGAAAGATTATCTGCGCCCATACCTGTTATGCGAATTAATATTTACCAGATCAAATTTCATTGCGCTGTTATGTATAATTAATTTAAATATTCTTTTTTGCCCGCTGCCCATTTCTCGAGCTTTCCGGTCAACTCTTCCAACCTTACCGGTTTCGGGATATAGTCGTTCATTCCGGCATTTAAACAAGTTTCAGGGTCACCTTCCATTGTGTTAGCCGTCAATGCAATAATAACCGGTTGGTTTTCGAGGTTTTTCCTGATAAACGACGTTGCCTGTAACCCATCCATTTCAGGCATCTGCATATCCATTAAAATAATATCGTAATCTTTTTTACCCGCCATCTCCACGGCCATAGCTCCGTTGACGGCCATAGCAGGGTGGTACCCGAGTTTATTCAGAATGTATATAATCACTTTTTGATTTACGACGTTATCTTCCGCAACCAGTATTTCCAGCGGATGTTTTTCTGAAAAATTTCCCGGCAATTTTTCTTTGATATCTTTCATCGGCGATGCGTTATTATTATTTTGAGGATGAATGGCATTGAGTATATGTTTGCTTAAAGTATGCTGGCGAACCGGTTTGCTTAATATTGAAGCAAACAACTCAGAGACATTTTGCGTATAGTCTTCACCGATAGAACTAAGAAGTATGACCGGAACAGAAGGATGCAATCTTTTAATATTCCGGGCAAATTCAATTCCATCCATATGAGGCATTTGCATATCGGTTAATACGAGTTCTATGCCCGGATCTTCAGACAGGATTTTTAATCCATGGCCTGCTGACTCTGCCAGAACGGGCACCAGTTTCCAAAGTTCCAACTGGCTTTTTAAAATAGCAAGGTTTGTTATGTTATCATCTACAACAAGTATTTTTTTATCCTGGATTTCGCCCATGTTATATTGCACATAAGTTTTCAGAATTTTTGTTCCTGCCTTTGTTCTCAGGGTAAATGAAAAAGTAGAACCTTTATTAACTTCACTTTCCACGTTGAAACTTCCTCCCATTAAATTCACCAACTTTTCAGAAATGGCGAGTCCAAGTCCTGTGCCACCATACTTGCGGGTCGTTGATGAATCTACCTGTGAAAAGGCCTTAAACAAACGATCTAATTTTGCCCGGGGAATACCCATGCCGGTATCCCTTATTTCAAATTGCAAGGTTATCTCTTGCGACTCATCCGAACCTAATAAATGAACCCCGATAAATACTTCACCCTTCTCCGTAAATTTGAGTGCATTGTTTATTAAATTAGTTAACACCTGTCTTAATCTTAAATCATCTCCAATAATTTGCAGCGGAACATTGTCATCAATTTTATAGATGAGATCAAGACCCCGGGCGGCGGCTCTTGCGCCGAACATATCCAATACATCCTCTATGCATACACGCAAATTAAAATCTTCTTTTTCCAGTTCCATGTTGCCCGATTCTATTTTTGAAAAATCCAGGATATCATTGATAACATTCAGCAGGCTTTCTCCACATGTTGTAATCGTTTTTGTATAATCCATTTGCTGCTCAGTAAGGTTGGTTTCTGCCAGCAGTGATGCCATCCCAATCACTCCATTCATAGGTGTTCTTATCTCGTGACTCATGGTAGCCAGGAAAATGCTTTTCGCCTGGTTGGCCTGTTCGGCATTTTGCCTTGCCCGTTCTGCTTCCACCCGTGCCTTTTTTTCTTCCTTTGTTGAATGAACCAATTCGTTCGTGCGATCTTCAACCTGCTTTTCAAGCGCCCGTTTCTGAGCTTTAATGCTTCGGATTCTTATTTGATAAAACCCAATACCAGCTCCTACGACACACAGAGATACCAGCAATTTAAACCACCATGTCAACCAAAAAGGGGGCGTGATATTTAACTGAAGGCTTATCATACGGGACGACCATTTGCCTTCATTGTCCAGGCCCTTAACTTTAAAAGTATATGTTCCGGGGTCAAGATTGGTATAGCTGGCAGATCGCTTATCGCTGGATTGGTTCCAATCCTTATCAAAGCCCTCGAGCATATAGGCGTATTTCTTTTTGTTGCTACTGGTATAGTTCAGTGAAGCGAATTCAAATTCAATTTCGGCGGTGTTGTAAGGAAGTGTTATTGATTTTGTATCAGTAATATCTTTCTCCAATGGAGAGGTCACCGAGTCTGAGGCAACAGGTATCTCCCTATTAGAAATGAGGAAATCCGTTAAAACCAACGGTGGTTCAAATGGAATTGTTTTTATATCGGCCGGATAAAATAAATTAAACCCATTGTTGCCACCAAAATAAAAAGCACCCGAACTGCTTTTGCAAAACGCCTGCTCTTTGAATTCATCACCCTGCAACCCATCAACTTCACCATAATTTTTGAAGGTCCGGTTTCTCCAGTTAAACCTGGATAAACCTTTGTTTGTACTGATCCATAAATTGTCTCTACCATCTCCCAGTATACCGAAAACATCATTGCTCGGTAATCCGTCTTCAATCGTATAATTTGTAATGCTATTGGTGGCACGATTTATTGAAGAGAGCCCGGAGTTCGTGGCAACCCATAAGATTCCATATTCGTCTTCGTAAATATGGCCGACACTGTTTCCTGCAATCGTGTTTTTATTATTATCATCATGGAAATAATGTTTGAAAGTTGAAGTAGCCTTATCGAATAAGTTTAACCCTCCGCCATCCGTGCCAATAAACAAATGGCCTTCTTTGTCATCAAAAATTGAATATACTTTATCACTGTTTATCCCTTCTTTATTATTTTCTGAATACCTATATCTTGTGAAAGAATTATCGCCCGGGTTATACCTGTTTAAGCCTCCGCCGTAGGTTCCAATCCAAATATTTTTATCAACATCCTCATAAATATTCCAGGCATTATCGCCACTAATGCTTTTAGGGTCATTCGGATTATTTTTGTAATGCCTGTAACTGTTTTTTTCCTTATTAAACACTGTTACCCCGTCTCCCCAGGTGCCTATCCATAGATTGTGCCGGCTATCTTCACACACATTTAAAACATAATTTCCGCAAATAGAATTTGGATCAGAGGGATCATGTTTGTAATGTGTGAAGTTACCGGTTTCAGGATCGAATAAATTAAGGCCGCCACCATCCGTTCCAATCCAAATGTTCTTTTTTGAATCTTCATAAATACACAGAATGTTGTTATTGCTAAGGCTGTTGGGTAAAGAGGTATGTTTGAAATGAACAAATTGTTTGTCCTGGTTTATGTAGTTAACACCACCTGAAAAGGTACCGATCCACATATTACCTTTGCTATCTTTGCAAATCGAGTAAATAGAGTTGTTACTCAGGCTTGTGTTGTCAACCTCATCAAATACATACGTGGAGAATTTCCCTGTTGCAGGATCCAGTATGGACAAACCACCGTTTTCAGTACCGATCCATATATTCCTGTCATTATCTTCATTGATAGCCACTACATCGTCCTTGGATAAACTGTTTGGATTTTGCGGGTTGTTTCTGTAATGACTAAATGTGTTATTTTTAAAATCAAAGAGGTCGATTCCTCCACCATTTGTACCCACCCAGAGGCGATGCCTGCTATCTTCAAAAACATTATACACATCGTTAAAACAAAGCGAGGTGGAAACAGCATCATCGTGTTGAAAGCGGGTAAAGGTTTTATCCTTCGAGTTAAATAAGTTAAGTCCTCCATGTACGGTGCCTATCCATAAATTTTTTTCTTTGTCTTCGTAAATAGTTCTTATAAAATCATCACTTATCGATTTATTATTGTTGCTGTTGAATTTAAAATGAACAAATATCCCCGTTTTTTTATCATACATTTCCAGACCTGAAGATTCAGTACCAATCCAGACATTACCATTTTTGTCTTCTTTAACGGCAGTAATAAAGTTGCCGGCAATACTATTTGCTTTCCGTGCGTCGTGTTTGAAAGAAGTGAATATTTCTTTTTTCCGGTCAAAGCGGTTTAGTCCGCCACCCCATGTTGCGATCCATAAATCTCCATTTGAACTTTCGGTAATATCAAATATATAATTGTTGCTTATGCTCAGCTTATTTTTAGGGTCATTTCTATACACAGTAAACTTATAGCCGTCATATTTATTTAAGCCATCCCGGGTTCCAAACCACATGAAACCGCGACTATCCTGTAAAATGCATGTCACATTGCTATGAGAAAGGCCGGCATTTGTTTGTAAATGTTCAAACTTCAAATTCCTGTTTTGTGCCAAACCTGCCAAAGGAATACATAATAACAAAAGCAACCTATAACAGGATTTCATAAGTTTTTGAATTTACCACCGGGTTGAAAAAAGCTTTTTTCTATTTTAAGGAGAATTAGGTATTTACGTAACGACGCACTAAAAAAAATAATTGCAATAATTACAGACTCAATCAAAATACTATAAAACAATAGAAGATTTTCTACATTTCGTACTTATACTTTTTTTAAATCATACCCGTTAATCATTTCACATGACCGGTACAATCCAAACGATTTATCGATCATCAATTTTCTAATCTTCAAAAACCCCGGAGCAGTTTTTATGAAAAGCCTTTATAAGAAATTTATTGTAGGGCAATCATTCATTCTTCCTTCCGGCTATATAGTTCCGGCTTTAGATTTTTACACAAAAAAGTTTATTCAAAGAATTTATCAAACTACTTATTGCAATACTATCTTAATACGTTTCCATAAAATTTTTAACCTAAAAATATTTTATTAAAAAATCACCATGTCCTTAGCGATTAAGCAGCCGGGAAATGTAATGCAGGCAGTAATAAATTTTTTTTCATTTAAAAAGACAGCTTCTGCATCCAAAACATTAACGGATAAAATAAATATCTTTTTAACTATTGACCAGGCAACTATTCATGAGCACTTTAATGTTAACGACCCTGCGCCACTTTATAAGCGTCAGCTTAGTCACCAGTTTAACCAATATATCATGACGTCAATCGAACCAGCCAAACGGCATTCCGTTTTTTATTACCGGGTTACCTGCAGGAAAGACGTTGACAAGCAATACACAGAGGCTTTTATCTATGCCATAAAAAGGCATTTTTCTGCTAAAAAACTACATCGTATTGAAGTATTTGAAAAGTTCAAAAGGAGAAGCTATATGCTCTTGTTTATGAGTTTAACAGTAGTAATGATAAGCCACGGACTGGTGCCTATTGTTTTATCGGATGACCAGGGATTTTCTTCGGCCGTGCGAAACGGGCTGGATATTTTTAGCTGGGTAATTCTGTGGCAACCGATCGACAAACTGGTATTTCAGTGGAATCCGCATTTGAAAGAAATTTCGATCATGCACCGGCTGGCTAATGCAGAAGTGATAATAAACGAAAATGTATAAATATTTTATGGCACTGTCATTTTTTAGTTTTTATGATTTACACGAAGCACAGGCTCACGGAGGGTTTCAACACCATTATTATAATGGTACCCGTGCATCGTTTAGAGGATATTTTTTGACAACACAACTATTAATTATGTGGTATTTTGCCGGAATTTTTATTTTACTGCTCGTCGCATTTCGAATAATACAGCTGGGCATTGCGGGCATCAAAATGCGAAACAGGGAACTTTTGCTGGAGGTTGATAAACTCAATAGCCAGTTAGATATATTATCAGAAAAGGAGTCGAGAGCCATTCAGCAGGCAGACAACGCTCTTAAGGCCAAAGGCAAGCTTTTATCGCAGATAAGTCATGAAATAAGAACACCCATGAACGGGGTAATTGGCATGGCAACATTATTGTCGGGAACGGAGCTCACCAGCGAACAGCATGAGTATACAGACAACATTTTAGCTTCCGGCAATAATTTACTGACGAATATCAATAAAATTCTGATCAACGATATGCTGGAAGTTGCAAAAATTGATTCTGAAAATATTGAATTGGACATCAAGAATTTTGATCTGAGAAATTGCATTGAAGAAGTGCTGGACCTGTTTGCCGTCCGGGCTGCTGACAATGGGTCAGATCTTTTTTACCAGATTGCAACAGATGTTCCTGTACAAATAACCGGAGATTATAAACGCCTTCAGCAAATTTTAATAAACCTGGTTGAAAATGCGGTGACGGTTACACGACAAGGTGAGATTCTGATACAAGTTGCCCTCATCTCAAATAAAGAAGAAGGATTAAGACTTGGCTTTATGGTAAAAGATACCGGGGATGGTATAGCGGCAGAGAAATTGAACGAGCTCTTTAACCCCGCACTTCCGGCAAATTATTCAACGAAAGCAAAGGAAATAAGCAAAGGGTTTGGTTTATTGATCTGTAAAAGGCTTATTGAGCGAATGGGTGGGCAAATTTCTGTCGAGAGCATTGTCGGTAATGGTTCTGTTTTTAGCTTCACTATTCTTTCCCATTTATCCTTAGCGTCCGCATCAGATTTCGCCAGTACCGGAATGACAGGGTTTGAAGGCAGGCAGGTTCTTATTGTTGATGATAGTATCACTTCCTGCAGGTTGTTGAATGAACAAATGGAGGAATGGAAACTATTGCCTGTAACCGCCCACTCCGGAAAACAGGCTTTGGAAATTTTGTCACAGGTTTCCGTTGACCTGGCGATCGTGGATTTAACGATGCCTGATATGGATGGGATAAAGCTTTCACAAGCTATAAAATTATTGTATCCCAAAATTTCCATACTACTACTGAACCGGGTACACGATGAGCGTTACAAAGAGCAAACCGGTATTTTCAATGCAATATTAAATAAGCCGGTGCGCTACCAAAAGCTTTATGATACCATACTCAATGAATTCAGACATGCCGGCAACGCTACAGGTAACAACATAACATTAAGCCAGGTATCCGATAATTTTTCCAGGCAATATCCATTGCGCATCCTTGTGGCTGAGGACAATCCTGTTAACCAGAAATGGATCAAAAAAATTCTAAATAAAATTGGCTATGAATGCGAAATCGCGGAAAATGGCCAGGTTGTTTTGGAAAAAGTAAGTCATGTTCATTTTGATATGATATTGATGGATGTACAAATGCCCGAGATGGATGGAATGGAGGCCACGAGAATGATACGTGTTTGCCTGGAAATGCAGCCGGTAATAATTGCCATGACGGCAAATGTTATGCAGGGCGATCGGGAAGAATGTATGCAATCGGGCATGAATGATTACATAAGTAAACCGGTAGAATTAAATGAGCTATTAGCCATTCTTGAAAAATGGGCGCTGGTGGTAAAAGAAAAAAAGGATAATCTAAAAAACGAAGAAATAGCATAAAAGCTAATAAGAGAGTTTGTAGTAAAATATCACGGATTCTTGTAGTAAAATATGGATAATGATCTACGACTTTCAGCTTCCTTCTCAAACTGCAATATCCATTTTTTATCCGCGTTAAATCAAGCAAAATAAAAAGCCAAAAACCTTCTGCAACAGTTACTTTTTAATTCCTGGTGCTGACCCTAAATTTTTGATTATGAAATGCCTTATTCTCACAACAGTCGTATTTTTTTCCTTAATAAAATCGCCAAATCTATTTGCGCAAAATGTATCGATTAATACCGACGGAAGCCTGGCCGATACCAGCGCAATTCTTGATGTGAGCAGTACCAGCAAGGGATTTTTGGTACCCCGTATGACAACATCCCAGCAGAATGCTATCATATTACCGGCAAACGGGTTAGCTATTTTTAATACCACGCAAAATTCAGTTATGGTGAATACCGGAACTCCAAACAGTCCCAATTGGTCTCCATTGGGCGTTGCTTCTTCAGGTTGGTCAGCTACCGGAAATGCATCAATCAATCCATTAACGAATTTTTTGGGCACAACAGACAATAATAGCCTAAGAATGCGCACCAACAATATACAAAGATTGAAAATAGATAGCGCAACAGGCAATGTAGCGATCGGGCAGGATTCATACGATGCTTCTAATCCCGAAAAACTGGTGGTAAATTCCGGGGTAACCTCTTCGGTAAATACGCTTTATACAAAAGGAAGTATCAATAACTATTTACAAATGAACATAAAGAATCAGTCCAGTGGAACAAACGCTACATCTGACCTGGTGGCTACAGCGGACAATGGAACTGAAACCACGAATTATGTTGACCTTGGTATCAATGGGTCTAACTATTCAGGGGGTGCGATTCAAACCGGGTTGGCGAATGATGGATATCTTATTTCCGCGGGAAAGGATTTTTACATGGTAAACAGCAGCGCAAATAAAAGTATGCTTTTTTTAACCGGTGGATCCGGTAATGCCAATGAGCGAATGAGAATCCTCGCAAATGGCAGAGTAGGAGTAGGTGTCCAGGATCCTGGTGCTCCCATCGTGGTTAAAGACACGATGGAGATCAGGCGCATTGGCTCATTATCACAATTGCTATTTACAAATACCTCCGGCTCGGGAGATTTTAGAATTGCCGGGGATGGCGGTGATATTTTCTGGCAGGGTGGAGGTGGACGCGGACTTCAAATGGGTTCTTACTGGACCACCATTTTAGGGGGTGACCGGCAAACAAGTGCATTTCCTGCTTTCACAAGTACCCCTAACGGCACAGGAGTATTGGTTTTAGGTCAAAGAGATGCAAGTGTACCGTTGGGAATCCAGGCTAATTCGGGCAGCCAATCTGCCAACCTTACAGAATGGAGAAATTCATCAGGTACAGCATTAAGTGCTGTCGATGAAGATGGGAATTTGGGAGTGGGCACTGCTTCACCTAATTCAACTTTACAGAATACAGGCTCTTTATCTTTAAGCATTGTGACTAAAACCAGTAACTATACTGCTACCGCATCCGATTATACAATAGTTATGAATAATTCCAGTTCAAGGACGGTGACCCTGCCAACAGCGGAGGGGATTACGGGCAGAATTTATATAATTAAAAAAATCTCTGGTTCCTATAAGAATGTCACGATCGCCACGAATGGGTACGAAACTATAGATGGAGCTTCGTCGAAAGTCTTGACATCACAATATTCCCAGGTAACCGTTCAGTCGGACGGTTCCAATTGGATCATTCTTTCGAACTAAGTCTAAATATGCAAGATTATGGCTTTACTATATAAAACATGGGTGGCATTTACTTTATTACTGCCCGGCATATCGTTTGCCCAAGCCAAACTAACCATTACCGGAGCTAAAGTTGATGCAAACAGTTCCGTTTATATAACTACCGGCACTGTGTCAGTAGCCGATTCAGGTCTTCTAAATATGAACAATGGAACCCTTAAGGTAGGAGATAGTATCCGTGGTTCGAGCAACATCAATTTAGGAAATGGCACACTGGAGCTGATCGGAAATAATTTACAGTTTTTACCCTTAAGTCCTTTTGTGAACAATGCCGTTAATAATTTAATTATCAGTAATAGCAGTGCAGGCGGTGTTAGTATAGGAGGTCCTCTTGATATTTATAATTCTTTAACCTTTTCAGGAACCGGCAAAAGACTCATTACCAACGATAAATTAACCTTCAAATCAACGGCTACCAATACAGCAAGGCTGGGAGATATGACCGGTAATATCCTCACCGGTAAAGCTACCGTAGAACGCTATATTTCTGCACGAAAGGCATGGCACCTTCTATCGGTTCCCACCAATACTACCCAAACCGTTCGACAAACATGGCAGGAGGGAGCCACCTCTTCCGGCGCCAATCCTGTTCCGGGTTTTGGTATTCAAATTACCAGCAACCGCGCTACATGGGCTGCTGATGGGTTTGATTCCTATTCGGCAGGAGGGCCTTCGGTTAAAAAGTATGACCCAAATACGAATACATGGACAGGCATCACCAGTACTTCCAATACCATTAAGGCTACTGATGGATACCTGGTTTTTATAAGGGGAGACAGAACAACAACCTCTGCAAGCCCGACTCCCACTCAAACCGTTTTGCGTACCAAAGGAGACCTCTATATTGGTGACCAGGCACCCATACCCGTTGTTGCAGGGAAATTTACGGCCATTGGAAATCCTTACCCTTCTGTAATTGATATGCGGAACATTGTAAAAACCGGTATCAAGGATTTCTTTTACCTCTGGGATCCTGCGCTGGCAGGCTATGCCGGATATGGCGCTTACCAGACTTTTTCGAACGACGGAAGCGGCAATTATGTGGTGACTCCCGGAGGAGGAAGCTTTGGCCCTGCGGGATCCGTTAGTAATTATATTGCGAGCGGACAGGCTTTTTTTGTGCAGGGAGATACGAGAGGAGGAAGTCTTACTTTTAAAGAGGCCGCCAAGACAACAGAAAGCGGGGTTTCCTCTGTACCAACAGGCCTCCCAAAGCCCCAAATACGGGCAATTCTCATGGGATTTAATACCGATAATACCTCCTATATTACGGACGGATTGCTCATTAATTATGATGACAGTTACTCCAACACTATAGATGATATGGACGCCATCAAATCGGCAAATGCTGCTGAAAACCTCTCCGTAAAAACTGCCGGGCAATTACTGGTTGTGGAAAGAAGGCACACCATTACCACACAGGACACTATCTTTTTAAATCTTACGGGGGTAAAGGCCCAAAAATACCGCTTTGAGCTTACAGCTGACCAGCTATACCGACCGGGACTCACGGCATTCCTTGAAGACAATTACCTCCATACCAGAACTCCTTTATATGTTGACGGCGTTACCGATGTTGATTTTACAATTGTAAATATACCTGGTTCTTATGCCGCTGACCGATTCAGGATCGTGTTCACACCTGCCCTGGTATTGCCGGTAACCTTCACTTCCATAAAAGCTTACCAGCAAAATACCCTGATCAACATCGAATGGAAAGTAGATAACGAAAGTAATATGAAACAATACCAGGTGGAGCAATCCACCGATGGAAACCATTTCTCTCTTCTTTCTTCAGTGCCTGCTATGGCCAACGGAAATGGCCCGGCGGACTACGGGGTAACCGATGCCCATCCTGTTGAGGGATATAATTATTACCGGGTCAAAAGCGTGGATGACGATGGTAAGGCAGCTTACACCAACGTGGTAAAAGTGCTTATGGGCAAATTGCAGCAAGGGATTACCCTATATCCTAATCCCGTTGTAAACGGCATTATCGGGTTGCAACTCAATAACCAGCCCGAAGGAGAATATGGCATCCGGCTGCTTACCAAATCAGGACAGGTAGTTATGCAAACACAGCTTGAGCATACCGGCGGAAGCAGTACTGAAACCGTATCTTTCGACAAACACCTTGCTCATGGCATTTACCAGCTGGAAGTTACCAAACCCGATGGAACCGCTTCCGAAATTAACGTCGTTTATTAGCAGCATGCGTTATCAGTTACGAGACGGGGTTGGTTGCCTTTTTGGAGTGAACCAGCATTGCTTCGCATACAAAAACACTAAATGACTTTCAATGCGCTTACACGCATACGGCAATCCTTTTCCCAGTTATGTTATACCTTTTATACTAATTTTTATGTGATAATTCCGACTCGATATGAATACTCATTCGTGATCTTTCTACAAAAAAATTTATTTTTTATTACAAAACGGAAAATAAAACAGACTAAAATCAGTTAGTAATGCGACAATCTTCTTTACTTATATTAGAAATATGGAGCATATCTGTACAAAAAAAAATAATCCAACGTCATTCAAAACTGTTCCTACAGGGATTTTACTGAAAAAGATTTTCAAATCAAGCAAAATAAATTTTTGTTTCATTGGCTGGATGGCCTTCACTTTATCAGCATTTGCTGCTCCCTTCCATGAGCCCACATCCTCAGTTAGTATTAAAAGCATCGTCAAAAAAAGTTATAATGGGTCTGATATCAGTTGTTCCGGCTCCACCGACGCCCAGTTAACCATAACGGCCAACGGAGGAAGCGGTGTGTACCAATATTCCATTAACAATGGTTCAACCTACCAGTCCAGCAATGTATTCAGCAATTTAGCCGGAGGACAGAATTATATTGTGAAAGTTAAGGACTCCAACGGCAGCACTTCTGATGCTACATGGATTTATGTAAACCAGGCTCCTAATCCTGTCACTATCTCGGGTATTCAGAAAAAATATTATTATAACGGTAATAATGACGTAAGTTGTTCTTCGGCATCTGATGGCCAGATATCTATTTCTGCATGGGGAGGTACGGGAACATTACAATATTCGGCAGATAACGGCGCAACTTTCCAGACTTCCAATGTAATCAGCGGTCTTTCAGCCGGCACTTACCAGGTGGTG
The DNA here is from genome assembly GCA_963819925.1 of uncultured Chitinophagaceae bacterium. Lineage (GTDB taxonomy): Bacteria > Bacteroidota > Bacteroidia > Chitinophagales > Chitinophagaceae > Ginsengibacter. The sequence goes on from CAWFYG010000008.1 coordinate 209,155, forward strand.
GTTAAAGACGCTAACGGTTGCACCGGCACATCTTCTGTAACACTCCGGGCACCATCGCCTGTAAGCGCAACAATAGTGGCACAGACGAGTGATGACTGTTCCTCTTCAAACAAGGGCTCTGTAACCGTTCTTGGAAGTGGGGGGGTGGGACTGTATTATTACAGTCTTGACGGAAGTCCTTATCAATGGTCCGGAACGTTTACCAAACTGGCGGCTGGTTTGCATTGGGGAACGGTGAAAGATAACAATGGCTGCACCGGGTCTTTTTCGGTAACCATTACTTCTTCACTAACCGCTGTAATGAGCGGCGCCAACATAATATCACCGGGACAGTCCTCTGATTTTCTTATAACTATTGTGGGGAACGGTAATAAATTTACAGCAGTGTACCAGGATAATAATGGTAACCAGTTTACAGTTAATAATCTTAATGCAGGTATTAATACTATAAATTCCGGAAGTCTATCAACTTCAAAGACCTATACATTGGTTTCTGTTACGAACCCGAGTGGCTGCACCGGCACCGTTAGCGGGAGCGCTATCATCACTGTATTTTCAAGTTGTCAGTGGCTGGGATTAAGCAGCAACTGGAATGACGTAACTAACTGGCTGAGCGGCATTCTGCCAAGCTCCAACTATAGTGTACTAATATCTGCTTCAGGCGTTAACCCGGTAATTAAGGATGCGGATGTGTTCCTTAATAATCTCACGCTTTCGCCAGGAGTTAAGTTGACTGTTTTAGACAGCAAACTAACGATCGGGGGTACTTTAAGTGCCGATACGGGTGCTATTATTGCCGACCAGGGTACCGTTGAATACAATGGTTCCGTTGCTCAAACCATTACCAACCATACTTTTAAAAATAATGCCTTGCATGATTTAGTGGTAAGTAACACCAGCGCTTCCGGACTTAGTTTAGGAGGGCCGCTGGATATTTATGGTTCTTTAAATTTTACGGGTACCGGTAAAAAATTATTTACCAATGATACCCTTACTTTAAAATCAACCGCCACCGAAACGGCTATGGCCGGTAACATTACCGGCAATACCATTGAGGGTAAAGTAACCGTGGAGCGCTTTATCCCCGGAGTTAAAAAAGCATGGCGGTTCCTCGCTGTTCCCACTATGCCCGGTCAATCTATTCATGATGCCTGGCAGGAAGGACAACCTGCTAATAATACCACTTCCATTTCAGGAGAGGGAATACAGATAACCAGTAATATTGCAGGATGGAATACAAAGGGATTTGATGCGGCTTCCGGCAGTCCTTCTATTAAAACCTATAATTCTGCTACCAATACCTGGACAGGGGTTAATTCACTACTTGCTCCTTTTTCGGCTACAGCAGGCGGTTACCTGGTTTTTATCAGGGGAGACAGGTCGGCAAATTCAGTTACTTCGCCAGTAACCCCCACCGTTCTACGCACCAAGGGACAGTTGTATACAGGTGACCAGCCAACCATTACCGTAACTCCAAAACAATTTATTGCTGTCAGCAATCCTTATGCTGCTCCTTTGGATCTTCGCAAAATTGACCAGTCTAAAAATCTCTTCTATTATGTTTGGGATCCTAACCTGGGAAGCGGAAGCGGGTATGGCGCTTACCAGACTTTAAAGAAAAATGGAAAAGGTAATTATATAGCCGTACCCGGCGGCGGAAGCTATTCTGCAAAAAATAATAACCTCATACAGAGCGGATCGGCTTTCTTTGTTTATAATAAAAAGGGTGGGTATCTTACCATTACCGAAGATTCAAAAGCAGATAATACTACCGATATAGTTGCCTTTACACCGGCTACAGCCACCGATCAGCAACCCGAACTTACCGTGCAACTTTATGGAATTGATGCCGGCGGAAACGCAACACTCCAGGATGGGGTATTACAGGATTTTGATGATACTTACAGTGACAGCGTAGACGAAATGGATGCCCAAAAATCGGTTAATCTTTCTGAAAATTTATCCATAAGAACACAGGGACAACTTCTTGCAGTGGAAAGCAAACACACCATGACATCTAATGATACTACCTTCTTAAACCTCACTACGGTAAAAGTGCAGCATTACCGGTTTGAAATCGATGCTTCCAATTTATCTGCCAATGGTATGCAGGGCTTTTTAGAAGACAGTTACCTGGGAACAAAAACTCCATTAAACATGTCGGGAGTAACCGATTATAATTTCGCTATGGTCAATATCCCCGGCGCTTATGCTGCAGACCGTTTCAGGATTGTATTTCAGCCAACCCATGCATTAGCGGTAACCATTACTTCTCTTACTGCAAGCCAGAAAGGAAAAAACATTGCCGTGGAATGGAAAGTGGATAATCAAACCAATATCAAAGAGTATGAAATTGAAAAATCTGCCGATGGGAATGATTTTTCAAAAGTAGCTACTGTCCGGGCAAACAGCAATGTAACAACCAGCTATTCATGGATGGATGCCAATCCTGTTGCCGGTTACAATTATTACCGGGTTAAAAGTGTGGATCAAAACGGAAAAACTTCTTATACGCAAATTGTAAAAGTACAGCAAAGCGGTACCATAAACCGGGACATAACCGTATTTCCCAATCCAATTGTTAACGGAACCATTAACCTCCAACTCACCAACCAGCCTGAAGGTGTTTATCATGTAAGAGTGATTAACCAGTTGGGTAAGCCCGTCCTGGTTCAACAAATTATCCATAATGAAGGAAGCAGTTCAGAAGCCATACAATTGGACAACAATCTTGCCCATGGTGTGTACCAGGTGGAAGTATCGAGCCCTGATAATAATGTAAAAGTGATAAAAGTATTGTATTAATAATAAATGCACTTAGGGCAAACTGAATTCTTCCAGTAATTTTCCCTATCAAAAAACAATGCAGAAGTGACTCACGATATCCGCCAATGCAGGCGGAAATTATACTAATTTCAGAGGAATTCTTTCTACCAATTGAGGTGGAGCAAGATAACCAGATGTTTATAAATGGCTTATTGCAAGAAAAATTTCACCATATACACAACTTCCGCAATGAAATATCGTTTCTAATTTCTTTACTATAGTTTCTGTAGAAAAGTTATTAAAAAAGTTTGGTCAATTTTCCATTGAATTCTTATCAGGGTATTCAAATTACTTCCAAAACCATGAGATCGTTTCGTAATCCATCCTATCCTGTTAAAAATATCGCTATAATAACGATAGTGTCAGCTCTGCTTTTAAACTCCTGTAATTTGAAGCATCACGAGGATGCAGACACAGAAAATGAAGAAAATGAGAATATTGCCTTTACTATAAAAGAAGCATTTCAGCAGGAATTTGAAAAAACGAAAGATCCTTCCACAAATAGTGTTCCGCGGGAACGCCTGCTATCGGCCAATCAACAGGTAAAGCAGTTCTTTTCCAGAGAAAGTGCAATTACGGGAATTAACTGGATAGAGCGGGGTCCATCGAATATCGGAGGAAGAACGAGGGCTATCCTCTTTGATAAAAATGATGCCACTAATAATACCATATTCGCAGGTGGAGTAGCAGGGGGCATATGGAAATGTACAACCCTCGGAAATGCCACACCCAACTGGATAAAAATAAGTGATGTGCTTGATAACATTGCCATCTCCTGCATTGTCCAGGATCAAACTGCTCCGTCCGTTATGTATTTCGGAACCGGGGAAATCTGGGGCAATTTAGATGCGCAACGGGGATTAGGAATCTGGAAAAGTGCGGATGGGGGAGCGACGTGGGATCATTTATCTTCCACATCTGCGAGCCAGTTTAATTATGTCCAAAACATTGTACTTACGTCATATGCAATTTTTGCAGGTACGGGATCGGGCCTTATGAAATCTACGGATGGTGGTAATTCCTGGACCACTGTTTTAATCAATAAAATCAGTGACCTTCAAATGGCGGCCAATGGTGATTTATATGCCTCTGACTTTTTAGGCAATGTATATAAGTCCACCAATGCACAACAGGGTGCCGGAGGAACGTGGATAAATACCTCATTGCCGGGCAGCCACCAGCGTTTAAAATTAGCTACCGCTCCGTCCGATGCAAATAAAGTGTATGTGGTTTGCCAGGGCGCAGGCAGTAATGAAGTAGACAAGATTTACCGGTCAGACAATGGCGGAACCACCTGGAATACCTGTGCATTACCTACGTTGGTAGACCAGAGTACTTCCTCAACATTAACACGGGGGCAGGCATGGTATGACCTTGCAGCGGCCGTGGACCCGAATAATGCAAGTACCGTAATTGTTGCCGGGATAGATGCGGTAAGATCAACAGATGGAGGAGCCACGTGGAGCCAGATTACGTCATGGGTTCTACCCTCAACCGGGTTTCCGGCGGGCACACCCACAGTTCATTCGGATCAGCATATCATCGTTTTTTCGACGGGCAGTTCTTCCAAGGCTGTTTGGGGCACGGACGGAGGTATCTATTACACGGCGAATGTAAATGTTACCGGTACGAAACCGACGTTTGCGGCCATAAATACAGGCTATGATGTTACGCAGTTTTATGCCGGTGCCATACATCCAACTTCCGCCTCGACCTATTTTTTAGCCGGCGCCCAGGACAATGGTTCGCAGAAATTTCCGGGCGGAGCCGGGGTACAAAATACCTCGCCAGCCAGCGGCGGGGATGGTGCGTTTTGTCATATCGATCAGACCACGCCTGCCAACCAAATAACGTCCTATGTTTATAGTGTATATTATCTTTCCACCAATTCGGGTACCAGTTTTACAACAAAAATCAATGACCAGAATCATGGCTCATTTATTAATCCCACGGATTACGATCCGGCAACTCAATATTTATATGGCGACTATACCACGGTAAGCACGGGTGCCGGAGGCGCTTACTCGAGGTGGCACATTACCACCACAACGAATACCGGCGTAAGCGTAGCCGGTTTTGGGGGAGCAAGTGTTACCCATGTCGAGGTTTCACCAAATGTTGCCAAGCGGGTTTATTTTGGACTTGCGAATGGGAGCGTTGTGTACGTTAACAATGCCAATACCGCCACCAGCGGAACCGCGAGTACTACTATTAAAACCGGCGTTGGTTCTGTTTCGGGAATTGCCATACAACCCGGAAATGAAAATCATATTTTGGTCACCTATTCCAATTACGGTGTAAACAGCGTATGGGAAACGACTGACGGCGGCACCAACTGGACCAGTGATGAAGGAAATTTGCCTGACATGCCGGTTCGATGGGTCATCTTCAATCCAACGAATTATTCCCAGGCTTTCCTCGCAACCGAACTTGGGGTATGGAGCACCGATAACCTGAATGGAGGGTCAACGATGTGGGCGCCCACCAATGCAGGACTCGCCAACACCCGTGTGGACATGTTGAAAGTGCGCTCTGCGGATAACACTATTTTAGCTGCAACTCATGGCCGCGGCCTGTTTACTACAACTCTAACCAATATTGTACTACCCACTGTTTATTTTGAAAAAAATACTATTTCTGTGACAGAAAATGGAAATGTGAACGCCTGCTCATTAAGTACCACTACCGTTCCGGTAAATTTGTACCTGACTTCGGCAGCCGGTTCGGCAGTAACGGTACAGGTAACTGCCTCGGCAAATTCCACGGCCACTAACGGGAAAGACTACACGATTGGAACAAATAGTGTTACCTTCCCCACCGGTAGCACAGGACCTCAGACGGTGAACGTTACGCTCAACAATGATAATTCCTATTCGGGTACAAAATATCTTAACCTGAATTATTCAATCACCGCCGGTGCATCGGCCGCTTCGACCGGCACTACTTTGCAAAATTGTACGATTAGCATATTCAACCATCCAGCCACGCCAACACCAACACCGGGATTTGTCAACACAGTTAACAGCGGAACCCCCAATACAAGCCTCGGCGGCTCCAGTCCAGTTCAGGCTTCGCAAACAGATAAGAAAACACAATATTTATTTACCGCCGCAGACCTGTTGTCAAATGGTCTGCAGGCAGGTGTTATAACAACTATTAGTTTTACGGTTACCACCAAGGCGAGTACCGCCGCCTACAATGGCTTCACTTTTAAAGTAGGACCGACCGTTGCAACCGATCTTTCGACGGGTTTTGCCAGCTCTCCATCATGGACAGTCATTACTTCCGGAAATTATAGTACAACCTTCGGAATCAACCAGTTTACTATTCCTGGCGGATTTACATGGGATGGAACCAGTAATGTATTGTTTGAATTTTGTTATGACAATTCCACGGCTACCGCAGATGATATTGTGAGCGGAGAAGCTACCAGTTATGTAAGCCAGGCAAAAAAGTCCAATACTGTAGGCAGCGACGCCGGATGTGGCTACACTACAGCAACAGCAGTCAACACCTACAGGCCAGTATTTACCCTGACTCAAACCATTCTTCAAACTTCAGTTAGTACCGTTTTAAACAGTACAAAACAGGCAGAACTGGGCAGCTACGATAGAGTATATTATTTCGATGCCAGTAGTAAAATTATGGCTTCCATAGAAAATAACATGGGATTTGACTATGGATGTACATCAGTTACCATTGACAGGGCAGGTACCGGCGCCACCGCCTTTACAGACAATACGACCGCGGATTTTCTGATGGATAAAACATTCCACGTTATTCCAACTACGAATAATCCAGGCGGGCAATATACCATAACGCTGTATTTTACCCAAGCTGAAAAAGCAGGTTGGGAAGCTGCAACAGGGAATCTGTGGAATAATATAATGATCATAAAAACTACAGGTGCCATTTCCGGAGCCACACCGGGAAATCCTGTTGGTGCCGGAACCATTCAGTATTGCACTCCCGTATTTGGAACTTTCGGCAACGACTACACGCTAAGTTATACGTTTGACAATGGTTTCTCGGGATTCGGCGCCGGAGTACCTCCCTCCTCGCTTGCATTAAACTTATTGAATTTTAACGGGAAACAAAATGGAAATTCAACAGACCTGAGTTGGACCACCTCGTTCGAAAAAAATGTTCAATATTTCGAGATTCAGCGTTCGCCGGATGGTGTCACTTATCAACCGGTCGGAACTGTTTTTGGAACCCTACCATTTTTAACTGCGCAAAATTATTCATACAGTGACCAATCGCCTGAGGCTATTAATTATTATCGTTTAAGAATTGTTGACCTGAACGGTAAATCTACTTTCAGTACGGTCGTTGTTGTGAAAATAGCAGGGCTTTCGCAAAAATTATACGTAATTGATAACCCGTTTTTAAATTCAATTAGGCTGCGGTTTATGAATCCGCCGAAAGATAATGTTGTAATTAATCTATTTGACATCTCGGGAAAAAGGTTGATTTCAAAAGTTTTCCGTAATCCAGGGAACTTAATAGAAATTGACGTGACGCCCTTCCATTTGAGCAAAGGACTGTATTTGCTGAAGGTGCTGGCAGAAGGGGAGATGTATACCAGTAAGATAGTAAAGAAATAACCGCCATTTTGCAATACTCCAAAAGAGCACATTTTTCCTATTAATTTGCTGATAATCCTATTTTTTTATGCAAAGAGCCGACGCCCCTTGTGAAATTCGCCAGATTACTATTCTCTAAACAAGATAATTCTATATTCGAAACACGACAATTCTACAATTTTTTAGAAATTTTTCTACAAAAAATGTAATAAAAAGAATAAAAATAAGTTTAATCTGCTGGCTCCGTATCCTAAAATGTAACACATGAAAGCAATTCATTTTGCATGTCCAAAAAAGATTAATCTTTTTTTCAGCCCAGGCCCCATTATTACCAGAAAATATTTGCCTGTATTGACAATTTTAGGTATGGCCCTATTTATAAGTAATGGCGCCTACGCCGTCAAACGTTATAATATTACCTCTGTAAACAGTTATACCGGTGGCGGAACCTATTGCCAAAATGCGGCAGCCGGCGATCTCACATTAGTTCTAAATACCTGTACGAGCGGAACCGGAAGCTCGTCCGCAACTACATTTACTATAACATGGTATTCAAATACCATTAATTCAACGTCGGGCGGTACCCAGGTTTCGCAAACAACCGGTGTTTCCACAGGTACGTCCTCAACCGTAACCCTTACCTATACTCCTTCGACAGCAGCAACAGGCACCCTATACTACTATGCAACCCTATCCAGTCCATCCAATACTGTTTGTGGTTTTAGTCCGACGCTTAAGACATCAACCACCCAGACGGTAACTGTAAATGGTATTCCCGGCATAGTGACGGCATCCGGCGGGGGGACATTTTGCAGCAGTACCACCATAACTGCATCGGGAGGCGCAGGAGGTACAATCTATTTTGAGGGCACAACGAGTAATGGAACTTCAATCGCCACGCCTTCTGCCAGCCAGGTTGTGTCGGCCTCAGGAACTTATTATTTCAGAGCCTACAACGGCAGTTGCTGGGGCATCCAAGGCAGCGTTACCGTGACGATCGGGACTTTGCCCGGAACAGTAACCGTTTCCGGTGGCGGAACTTATTGCGGCAGCACTACCATAACGGCATCGGGAGGCGCAGGGGGGACTATCTATTTTGAGGGTACGACATCCGGCGGAACATCTACGGCGACACCATCCTCCAGCCAGGTAGTAAGTTCTTCCGGCACCTATTATTTCAGGTCATACAATGCCACCTGTGGCTGGGGAACCCAAGGAAGTGTCACTGTCACAATCAACACGGTACCTACAGCCGTATCGGTCTCCGGCGGGGGAACCTATTGCAGCAGTACCACCATTACTGCCTCGGGAGGAACGGGAGGCACTATTTATTTTGAAGGTACTACCAGTAACGGAACATCCACGGCTACGCCGTCTGCGAGCCAGCCTGTGTCTTCATCCGGAACATACTATTTCAGATCTTACAGCGGTACCTGTTGGGGAACCCAGGGAAGTGTTACTGTAACCATTAATCCCTACTATTCGCCCGCGAACCTATAGCGTCGGACCCACGGGAACTTTTACATCAATTGGAAGTGCCCTCGCGGCAATCAGCAATTGCCCTCCGATTACAGGAGCCTATATTTTTGAATTGCAAAGCGCTTATGTCCCCACGGTGGAGACTTTTCCCTTGAATGTACCGCTAATAGCGGGAAGCAGTGTAACTAACACAATAACTATCCGGCCAGCTACCGGCGCAACCAACCTTTCTATTACGTCAGGTAATTCAACAGGAACCATTAATCTTAACGGTGCTACCTACATAATTTTTGATGGCCGACCCGGTGGTTCAGGAACCACTAAACAATTATCTTTAGTCAATACCTCCACGTCCGGGTACACCGTACAATTCATAAACGATGCAACAAACAATACAATTAAATATTGCAACATAAAAGGTGTAAATACCAGCACGTCTGAAGGTGTTGTCTTATTTTCCACAACAACGGGAACCAGCGGGAATGATAATAACTCCATTGATAATTGTGATATAGGTGCCGGAGCCAGTACCCCCACCAATACAATTTACTCATCCGGAACTATTACATCCACTGCTACTTTTAACAGCAATAACACCATTTCAAATTGCACGATACACGATTTTTTTAGTGCAAGTTCGGATCATAACGGGATCTGGCTTTCAGACGGAAGTACCGACTGGACCATTAGCGGAAACAGTTTTTATGAAACTGCGTCAAGAACGATGACTACCAATTATGTTCATTGGTGTGCCATTCGAATTCAAAATTATACGCCGTCAGGCTCCCTGCGTTCTACAAATATATCTTCGTGCAACAATACGCTGATAACGGGAAATTACATTGGAGGAACCGCTGCAAATGCTGGTGGGTCAGCACTTACCTTTAATACCACCAGTAAAGGTACACTTAGCTGTATCGTAATCTATGGTGGTTCGGGAGTGGCGAACAGTATCCAGGGAAATACCATTACCAATATTAATTTTACTACTACAGCTGTTTCTGTAAACTCTCTACTATTTCACGCCGATGGCAACCTAAATATTGGAACAATTACTCCCAATATTATCGGAAGCACATCTGGTACCGGCAGTATTTCCTTCACTTATAATGTAACCGGAGGAACAACATCTAAAACTTTTTCACCTATATTTCTCGGGGGAGCAATTATAACTATAGCCGGGGTGCCGCGGCCAGAAGCAATTGTGCCTGGTAACGTTAATTTTCAAAATAATACCGTAGGTTCTATTACCGTTAATGCCAGTGACAGTTGTCAACTTAGGATAATAGATTTTGAAGAAAGCCTTTGCACCTACAACATTAGCAATAACACATTAGGAAATAGCACAGCCGGAAATATAATCAATAATACCAAACAGGGCATAGCCGGGATGACTGGTTTTGCAGGTACCCCGGGCGCCACCCATATTATCAGTAATAACGTATTGCAGAATTTCCTGGAGAATAATGCGTCACAGGCCAACCAAATTGTCGGGATACAAAGTATCGGGGACGTTAACCAGGCCACCACAGGGCTATATAGTATTACCAATAATACGCTTCACGATTTTGTATCTATTTCCAGGATGACCCCTACTTATGGAACCGTAATACTAGGCATTGACGCCCGCGCTACTACGCCGGGCCAGGTTATTTCCGATAACACTCTTTATAATTTTACGTCTACGGATGCGACGATTATATCCAGGGTCAGAGGCATTTTATACACCGGCGGCCCCTCAACCGGAACTAATAAGATTTCGAAAAATATTATCCGCAATCTTAAAGCCTCTTCCACCACCGGCGGCATTATTCGCGGAATTGATGTGCAGGCAGGTCCATTTTCTGTCGAAAATAATATGATTGTATTGGGTTATGATGCATCGGGTACTTCGCTTACCAACAACCTTGAAATGGAGGGGATTTATAATGGCGCAGGTATCAATTCATTTTACTATAATTCAGTGCATATAACCGGTACAGGAGTTGCCAGCGGTACGTTCAACAGCTATGCTTATTATGGAAATAACGCTTCATCAAAAATTATCCAGAACAATCTTTTTATCAACAGCCGGTCCAACGCGTCGGGGACTGCTAAAAATTACGGAATGGTTTCTGCAAATACCAGTGGTCTCGCTTCAGATTACAATGATATTTATGTTTCCGGAGCCGGAGGTGTTTTTGGCAACAACGGAAGTGACCAGGCGACGCTGGCGTTATGGAAAACAGCAACGGGCCAGGATGCACATTCTATCAGCACGGCGCCCGGCTTTGTGGATGCCGCCACTGACCTGCACCTGACCGCGTCACCTTCCACTGCAAATTTTCTGATCAACAACCAGGGCATTCCCGTTGCAACTGTAACCGCTGACATTGATGGCGATACACGAAATTTGTATACTCCTGATCCCGGCTTTGATGAATTCAAAGGAACCGGTTCCTGGATTGGTGTAACTTCTACGGACTGGGCCACCAGTTCTAACTGGGACGATAACATTATTCCGACTTCGTCTCTTGACGCTAAAATATTAAATGCACCCAATATGCCATTGGTAACCACCAATCCTGAAAGCGTGCACGATCTTTATATTACACTACCCGGAACTCTAACAGTAAACGGAGGTAATTTGCGTATAGCGGGAAATATTTATAATAATGCAACTTTTGATGCCAGCGCCGGCTCAATCGAGATGAATGGGACATCTGCTCAGAGCATACCCGCCGGTACATTTGTCAGTAATGCTCTTCATGATCTTATTATCAGCAATACCAGTGCTTCCGGAGTTACCCTTGGCGGGGCGTTGGATATTTATGGCTCTCTTACTTATTCCGGTACCGGCATGAAATTAACCACCAATGACAATTTAACTTTTAAGTCAACTGCTGCTGGTACCGCATGGCTGGGTGATATGACCGGTAATACCATCACCGGGAAAGCTACCGTTGAACGATATGTCGCTGCCCGTAAAGCATGGCGCTTTTTATCGGTTCCTACCAATACTACTCAAACCGTTCGTCAAACCTGGCAGGAAGGCGCCTCTTCCGTCGGATCTGATCCTGTTCCCGGTTTTGGAACCCAGGTTACCAGCAACCGATCTTCCTGGGCCTCCGATGGGTTCGATTCCTATTCGGCCGGGGGGCCTTCCGTTAAAAAATATGTACCTGCTTCCAATACCTTCGCAGGTATTACCACCACTTCCAATACAATTAAATCCACTGATGGTTATTTTGTTTTTGTAAGGGGAGACAGAACTGCTACTTCAGTAAGTTCCACACCTTCCCCAACGGTTTTGCGTACCAAAGGAGACCTCTATACCGGGGATCAAACACCCATACCCGTTGCGGCCGGCCTGTTTACCTCCATTGGTAATCCCTATCCTTCTGTAATTGATATGCGAAATATTGTTAAAACCGGTGTCAAAGATTTCTTTTATCTCTGGGATCCTGCCTTAACTACCGGAAGTGCTTACGGATATGGCGCCTACCAGACCTTTTCCAATGACGGAAGCGGTAATTATGTCATCACTCCCGGCGGAGGCAGCTATGGCCCCGGCGGATCCATGAGTAACTATATTGCCAGCGGACAGGCCTTCTTTGTACAGGGAGATGCCGGCGGTGGAAGCCTTACTTTTAAAGAAGGTGCCAAAACTACCGGAACCGGTGTTTCTTCCGTTGCAGCAGGTTTGCCAACCCCGCAACTCCGGGCCAACCTTTATGGCCTCAATACGGATAACAGCTCTTTCTTAACCGATGGACTCCTGATTAACTATGATGATAATTATTCCAATACGGTAGACGATTTGGATGCCATAAAACAAACCAATACTTCAGAAAACCTCGCAGTAAAAACTGCCAATAAATTATTAGTGGTGGAAAGAAGACATACCATCACTACACAGGACACCATCTTCTTAAACCTTACGGGGCTAAGAGCTCAAAAATACCGTTTTGAGTTTATGGCTCAACAGTTATACCAACAGGGACTCACTGCATTTCTTGAAGACAATTACCTGCATACCAGCACCCCGCTTACATATTGACGGAATCACTGAGGTTGACTTTACCGTTACCAGTGCAGCCCCATCCTATGCCGCCGATCGATTCAGGATTGTGTTCACCCCAACTTTGGTGCTGCCCCTGAGCTTTACTGCTGTTAAAGCTTACCGGCAGGATATGAATATCAATGTGGAATGGAAAGTGGACAATGAACTCAACATTAAACAATATGAAGTAGAAAAATCCACCGATGGAAACCTGTTTAACAGCCTTTCGGTAATAGCAGCCACAGGAAGCAGCGGTCAAACGGCCAGCTACCACCTGGCAGACACCCATCCTCTTGAAGGATACAATTATTACCGCATTAAAAGCGTGGATGATAATGGGAAAACAGCTTATTCCACTATGGTAAAAGTATTGATAGCAGGTATCAAACAGGGTATCAGCGTTTATCCCAACCCGATAGTTAATGGTATTATCAGCCTGCAACTTAATAACCAGCCCGCCGGAAACTATGGCATCCGGCTGCTTAATAAATCAGGACAGGTAATGATGCAAAAACAAATACAACATGCCGATGGCACCAGTACCCAAACCATTCCATTGGATAAATACCTACCTCACGGCATCTATCAACTAGAGGTTACTAAAACTGATGGGACCACCTCCCAGATAAATGTTATTTATTAGACGAGAGGGAAGTGATCAGTGATGAGTGGTGAGTTTACACTTGTTCGATAAGCATTTGGATCCGGAAAAGATTTAATTTTTTTTAACCAGTAATAAACGAAACCCTGCACTTAGACGTGGAATTTTTTGTTTTAATCAGTAATGTGGTTGGAAATGATCAGTGGTTTGAGACGGGAATATCTTTCCCGGGACAAGTTTTTTTCAGCATCTGCAATTTCCTAAAGGCCGGAGATTTCTCCTATCGTCGAAATGACGTTTGGAAATTTTTAATAGTATCGGTTGCTCTACCTATATGCAAAGATTACTTCAATCATTATGAAGATTCAATTGGTTGCGCACTCCGTCATTTGGAGCAGCGGTTTTTGGCTGCGAATGAGAAATCTCCGTAATCTTAAAATATTATTGGCGATACCAGTACTCATGACTAAACAAATATTGTATAGCAATTTACAAAGGCTGCTTCCCCTTTTTATTCAGCTGTTTTTTCGGAAGGTCGGGAGATTTCTCCTTGCCTCCAATTGTTGAAACCGAAATGACAGGGTGTTCAATTACGGGGGGAATTTTCCATAGGTGGGTCTTAAGAAATTCAATTGTGGGTCCGGAGGAGGAACGTACTATTGCGCAACTGCAAAAAACGTTTAAAAATATTTTTGCACTTATTTAGGAAATCAGGATTTTAGTATTATCTTACACTGATTTTTAACATAATAACAATTTCCCTCAATATTGTTATTACGTATCCATGCTTCTGATCAATCACAATCCTCTATTTTTCAAATCAGTATCAGCTAGTTTTCTATAAGTCTTTATATCCAATCCTGTTAATGCCCCCCTAAGTTTCATTATCCCCCGATGTAACCCGCTGTATCCTCTGTTGAATCATTTACGATCAACCGCAAAGATTAAATGATTATTATGAAGAAATTTTACGTGTTAATATTTGGGCTACTTACTTTTTTTGCATTAAATGCACAGGTTACCATTACTCCGCCCGCCCCACTTACAATCTCGGACTGTAGTTTTCCAACTTCGGTTTTTCAAACCTGGGAAATATTATTATAACAGAAACAGCTGTTGATGACATTTCAGGAACCGGCACTTTTGTCCTGAATGCACCGACCAATTTTGTTTTCCGAACTACGGCTAATTCCGTTACTGTCAATACTTCAGGTGGAGATTTAACTCTTGGACCTGTTACTCTTACTGGAACTACGATAACGTTTACTATAACAGTTAATTCAACCGCGAGCATTGATGCCATAACTATCAGCGGTATAGGGATACAAGGCATTAATGGTCCCTCAGGACCATCCGACATCCTTAGAACAGGAACAGCAACGATAAATGGTGATGTATCCGGCGGTGCGGTAAGTCACGGTACGGTAACGTCCGAAAGCCTTGTAGCACCCATACCGGTTGCGGATCCAGCCACGATGATCAGCTGTCCCCCATTTACGCCAGGATTCAACGCAAATTGGCAGGCATCTGCACACGCAACTGGCTATCGCCTGGATCTTGCAACAGATGCTGGTTTTACAATGCCTGTTTTTGGACATAGCAACCAGTCAACCGGAAATGTTACAACATTTCTTTTACAGGCCTTACTGCGGGAACTACATATTATTATCGCGTAAGAGCCGTCGGCCCCTGCGGTACTACTGTAAACTCTAATGTTATAACTGTTACAATACCTAATCCACCGGCGATTCCGGTTGCCACCACGGGATCGGGCGCTTCCTGTAACCAGATAACTGCCAATTGGAGTGCAGCGTCAAATGCCACAACCTACTTTCTGGATGTATCAACGGACATTGCTTTCGGAAGTTTTATCCCGGGTTTTAATAACCAGGATGTAGGAAATATTACCACTTTGGACATTACAGGGCTTAGCGCAAGTACTACTTATTACTATCGCGTGAGAGCTGGCAATGCGTGTAGCACCAGTGGTAACTCGGGCACCATTACTTACGCCACTACATCGGGGCTCTCAGCACCAACCGCAACTGCAGGTACCGGCGCCACCTGTACTGATATTACCGCCAACTGGAATGCAGTGGCCGGTACTACGAATTATTATGTGGATGTTTCTACCGATAATCTCTTCGGCAGCTTTGTACCGGGGTATCAAAACCTGGACGTGGGAACTGCATTAACGCTTAATGTAACAGGCCTCACCGCCGGTATCACTTATTATTACAGGGTCAGAGCGAGTGATGCCTGTGGCACAAGTATAAATTCAAATACTATTACCTATGCAACTTTAGATTCGCCTGCAACCCCGGTAGCAAATGCCGGCAGCGGCGCCTCCTGCACAGGAATCACTGCCAACTGGTCTTCATCAGCCGGCGCTACTACCTATTACGTTGATGTTTCCACAGTGAATACTTTTGCAAGCTTTGTCCCAGGGTATAATGATTTGAATGTTGGCAATACAACATCGCTCGCTGTAACAGGCCTTACCATGGGTACTACCTATTATTACAGGGTACGAGCAGAAAATTCCTGTGGAACCAGCGTGAGTTCAAATGTTATTACTTATGCAGCTTTAGATGTGCCGGCAGTGCCGGTAGCCACGGCGGGCAGCGGCGCCACCTGTAACCAGATTACGGTAAACTGGAGCGCAGCAGCTAATGCCACAGGATATTTTTTAGATGTATCCACAGATAATGCCTTTGGAAGCTTTGTGGGTATATATGATAACTTTAATGCAGGAAATGTTACAACGGTTGATATAACAGGACTTACAA
The DNA here is from genome assembly GCA_963819925.1 of uncultured Chitinophagaceae bacterium. Classification (GTDB taxonomy): domain Bacteria; phylum Bacteroidota; class Bacteroidia; order Chitinophagales; family Chitinophagaceae; genus Ginsengibacter. The sequence goes on from CAWFYG010000008.1 coordinate 225,478, forward strand.
CAGGTACTACTTATTATTACAGGGTCAGAGCGACCAATACTTGCGGCACAAGTATAAATTCAAATGTTATTACTTACGCAACTTTAACTACACCATTAGCGCCTCTCGCTAATAGCGGAAGTAGCGCTCAATGCACACAATTTACAGCCAATTGGGGAGCCGTTGCCGGTGCAACCAGCTATCGCATAGATGTTGCTACAGATGCAGGCTTTACAGCCCTTGTGTTTGGACATACTAACCAGTCAACGGGAAATGTTACGACATTTGATATAACGGGCCTTACAGCAGGTGTTACTTATTATTATCGGGTAAGGGCTATCACCGCTTGCGGGACAAGTCCAAATTCAAACGTCATTTCCTATGCAACTTTGGCGATACCTGCTACACCAGAACCAATAGGCGGCGCCACAACCCTTTGCGCCAATACAGCAGGAAACCCTTATTCTGTTACTTTAGATGCTGCTGCCACCGGATATATATGGGCTTATTCTGGTACAGGCGCTACAATTAACGGAAGCGGAAATAGTGTTACAATAGATTTTTCATCAATAGCCACGAGCGGTACTTTATCGGTAACTGCCAGTAATGCATGCGGCAGTAGTACTGCGCAAACACTGGGTATAACAATTAATCCTCTGCCAGCGCCAACCATTACAGCGGGCGGCCCGACTACTTTCTGTGCTGGTGGATCAGTTACTTTAACTGCTTCATCTGCCAGTTCATATTTATGGAGTGATGGAGAAACTAATCAATCTATTACCGTAAACGCTACAGGAAATTATAGTGTAACAGTTACTGACGCCAACGGATGTTCCGCTACTTCAGCTGCAACGGTAGTTACCGTAAATGCATTGCCGGTAGTAGCGGCGATAGGCGGTTCTGCAACAGTATGTACAGGATCAACTTCAAATTATACAAATACAACAGGTGGGGGGACATGGTCGGTTACTAATGGCACCGGAACCACTTCCATTACATCCGGGGGAGTTTTAACAGGGGGAAATGTTGGAACAGTTACCGTTAATTACAGTGTTACTAACGGTAGCGGGTGCACGACTGTTGTAACAAAATCAGTTACCGTAAATGCATTGCCGGTAGTAGCGGCGATAGGCGGTTCTGCAACAGTATGTACAGGATCAATTTCAAATTATACAAATACAACAGGTGGGGGGACATGGTCGGTTACTAATGGCACCGGAACCGCTTCCCATTACATCCGGGGAGTTTTAACAGGGGGAAATGCTGGAACAGTTACCGTTAATTACAGTGTTACTAACGGTAGCGGGTGCACGACTGTTGTGACAAAATCAGTTACCGTAAATGCATTGCCGGTAGTAGCGGCGATAGGCGGTTCTGCAACAGTATCAGGGTCAACTTCAAATTATACAAATACAACAGGCGGGGGGATGGTGGTTACTAATGGCACCGGAACCGCTTCCATTACATCCGGGGGAGTTTTAACAGGGGGAAATGCTGGAACAGTTACCGTTAATTACAGTGTTACTAACGTTAGCGGGTGTAACAATTACTGTTGTAACAAAATCAGTCTAGTAAATGCATTGCCGGTAGTAGCGGCGATAGGCGGTACAGAACAGTATGTTCAGAGTCAACTTCAAATTATACAAATACAACAGGCGGGGGGACATGGTCGGTTACTAATGGCACCGGAACAGCTTCCATTACATCCGGGGGAGATTTAACAGGGGGAAATGCTGGAACAGTTACCGTTAATTACAGTGTTACTAACGGTAGCGGGTGTACGACTGTTGTGACAAAATCAGTTACCGTAAATGCATTGCCGGTAGTAGCGGCGATAGGCGGTTCTGCAACAGTATGTACAGGGTCAACTTCAAATTATACAAATACAACAGGTGGGGGAACATGGTCGGTTACTAATCACAGGAACCGCTTCCATTACATCCGGGGAGTTTTAACAGGGGGAAATGTTGGAACGAGGCACCGTTAATTACAGTGTTACTAACGGTAGCGGGTGCACGACTGTTGTGACAAAATCAGTTACCGTAAATGCATTGCCGGTAGTAGCGGCGATAGGCGGTTCAGCAACAGTATGTACAGGATCAACTTCAAATTATACAAATACAACAGGCGGGGGGACATGGTCGGTTACTAATGGCACCGGAACCGCTTCCATTACATCCGGGGGAGTTTTAACAGGGGGAAATGTTGGAACAGTTACCGTTAATTACAGTGTTACTAACGGTAGCGGGTGCACGACTGTTGTAACAAAATCAGTTACCGTAAATGCATTGCCGGTAGTAGCGGCGATAGGCGGTTCAGCAACAGTATGTACAGGATCAACTTCAAATTATACAAATACAACAGGCGGGGGGACATGGTCGGTTACTAATGGCACCGGAACCGCTTCCATTACATCCGGGGGAGTTTTAACAGGGGGAAATGTTGGAACAGTTACCGTTAATTACAGTGTTACTAACGGTAGCGGGTGCACGACTGTTGTGACAAAATCAGTTACCGTAAATGCATTGCCGGTAGTAGCGGCGATAGGCGGTTCTGCAACAGTATGTACAGGATCAACTTCAAATTATACAAATACAAACAGGCGGGGGGACATGGTCGGTAACTAATTGGCGCCGGAACCGTTCCATTAATCCGGGGGAGTTTTAAACAGGGGAAATATTGGAACAGTTACCGTTAATTACAGTGTTACTAACGGTAGCGGGTGCACGACTGTTGTGACAAAATCAGTTACCGTCAGCGCCTTTCCCGTAGTAGCGGCGATAGGCGGACAGAACAGTATGTACAGGATCAACTTCAAATTATACAAATACAACAGGTGGGGGGACATGGTCGGTTACTAATGGCACCGGAATAGCTTCCATTACATCCGGGGGAGTTTTAACAGGGGGAAATGCTGGAACAGTTACCGTTAATTACAGCGTTACTAACGGTAGCGGGTGTACGACTGTTGTAACAAAATCAGTTACCATAAATGCATTGCCGGTAGTAGCGGCGATAGGCGGTTGAGGCAACCGTATGTTCCGGGTCAACTTCAACGTACACGGATCCAACTGGTAGGAGGTGTCTGGTCAGTAACCAACGGCACGGGAACTGCTACGATCACCGGCGGCGGCGTTTTAACAGGCGGCAATGCGGGAACGTTACTGTAATTATAAGGTCACTAACGGAAACGGTTGTTCGGCTACGGCTACATATGTCCGTTACAGTAAATGCCTTACCAGCCGCACCAACGGTAACCCCTACAAGTGCTACGATTTGCCAGGGAACTATTCAACAATTATTTTCCGGCACTTCGAATTCCCACTTGTAAGTGCTGCCTCGGGAAACATAAATTTAACTATTCCTAATAACAATTCTGGCGGGGCTGTAGCACTTTGGCAATAGCCGGTATTCCTGCCGGGGCCACTATCAATAGCATCAACGTTACCTTTAATATTACTGAAGGAATTGATGGCGATTTAATTATTAATTTGAAGGCTCCTTCGGGTAAGGTACTAAATTTAGTTTACCAGCGAAGGAGGCAATGGTAACAGTAACTTCACCAACACTGTCTGTAAGCAGCGCCGGTACAACTTTATTTAGTAGCGCAATGGTCAGCCTTCACAGGAACTTTTGCCGCAGATGCTGTAAATGGTGCTGTGGGCGCGACCAATGGGGGCGGAAACACGGCTAATGTAACTTCCTTCAACGGCCTATATACCACCTCCAATTCTTTAAACGGGAACTGGCAATTTAGTGTAAGGGATGCGGGGTTCTTCGGGGGCAATGGCAATTTATAATTGGTCAATTTCAATTAACTATTCTATACCTGCAACACCCCAGGCAGTAACATGGTCGCCAATAACCGACTTATATACGGATGCAGGGGCAACAACCGCCTATACTGCAGGACTCAGCCTGGCAACAGTATATGCTAAACCTTCTACTTCTGGTGCAAAAACGTATACTGCAACTTATACCGATGGCTCCGGATGCAGTAGTTCAACCAATGTAACTATCACTGCAACTGCGGCACCAACAGGCACGTTTACCGCCACCGAAAACTCGGGCACCGCAGCTAATGATAATACTATTTGCGCCGGTGGCAATGTAACGTTTACAGCACCTCCGGGTTATGGGGCCTATACGTTTTATGTGAATGGACTTATAGTCCAGGGACCAAGTGCTACGCTGAATACCTACAGCACTACTACCTTAACCGACGGCCAATCGGTTACTGTGAACGTCGCTAACAGTTCTAATTGTGCCACTATCTTTGGTCCGATTGTAATTGCGGTTAAACCGCTGCCAGTGCCTACACTCAGCGCTGATAAACTTACCATTTGTGCCGGCGAAAAAGTAACCTTTACCGCCGGGGGTGGAACTAATTATATTTTCAAACTCAATAACTCATCTGTTCAAAGCGGATCTGGAAATACGTACGAAAACTCAACGTTAAAAGCAGGGGATTCAGTCAATGTCGTTGTAACCGATGGAAATAGCTGTGACTCCACATCAAAGGCTGTTTATGTAACAGTTAACCCGTTGCCGACTGGCACTTTAACTCCTTTAACCAGCACAATATGTGCAGGAGATCCTATTACTTTTACTGCCCTGCCATTGGACCCATCTTACACGTATGAATTTTTCATAAACGGTACTTCGCAGGGACCTCCCACATCAACAAATACTCTTACTACAAATTCGATTATTAGCACTTCTGTCGTTTCGGTAAAAGTCACTAATTCATCAGGATGTGATTCGACGTTCAAAAATGCAACGGTTGTTGTGAATCCTGTTCCAACCGGTACATTAAGCGCAAGTGCTGCTACGATATGCGCCGGCACACCGGTGACCTTCACATTTTCTACGGGTGGATATACATCTTATAATTTTAAGGTAAATAGTATCACAAAGCAAAATAGTTCATCCAGAATTTTCATAACGAATTTACTGGCGCCCGGAGATGTTGTGACCGTTGACGTTACAAATAATAACGGGTGCACGAAAACTTTTACCGGCCCTCCTGTTACTGTAAATCCTATACCAGCCGGTATTTTGTCAGCCTCAGCCACTACAATATGTGCGGGCGACGTTATCGATTTCACTGCTACTTCCGATCCCTCTTTTACTAATTATAACTTCAGGAAAAACGGGGTAAGTTTCTCAAACGGCAGTTCAAATACAGCCAGCTCTTCATCCTTTGCAGAAGGGGATAAAGTAACGGTGCTGGTTACCAACAATACGGGTTGCACTGCCATTTTTGACACCTTAACGATCCATGTTAATACAGTGCCAACGGGTACCCTGAGTCTCTCAGAAACGTCAGGGAATGGACCTGCAAATGATGGTATCATTTGCACTGGTGCAAGTGTAACCTTCACGGCTACTGCAGGTTTTACTAATTATAATTTCAAAGTAAATGACATCACTGCCAAATACAGTGGCGCAAACACGTACACAACTGATACATTGCACGATGGTGACGTGGTTTCCGTGGAAGTGACGAACCCGAGCGGCTGTTTTGCTACCTTCAATACCTTTACTATTACCGTACACACTATTCCGCCGGTTCAGCCAATTACGGGCCCTGCAGCGGTATGTGTTAACAGCATCATTACTCTTTCAGATGCCACACCATCCGGAACATGGAGCAGTGGAAATAGTGCTATTGCGTCCGTTGATGGAGGCGGTAATGTTACCGGCGTTTCAGCAGGCACAGTCACGATATATTATAAAGTTAGCAGTGCTTTTGGTTGTGACAGTATGGTGTCAAAAGATGTTACTGTAAATGCACTGCCGGCGATATCACCAATAACCGGAACGTTTAACATATGTGTTGGTAATACGTCACAACTTAATGATAATACGGCTGGCGGAACGTGGTCCAGCTCCGACATGTCCGTTGCTACTGTAGATAATACAGGCCTGGTGACGGGTCTTTCTGCCGGAAATATTGAAATTTATTATACCACAACAGATGGAATTACAGGTTGCAGTTCTGTTGATTCTGCCAACGTGATCGTGAATGACGTGCCTGTTGTGGCCGCAATATCCGGCGGCTTATCCGTATGCGTGAACAGCACCACTTCATTAACGGATGCCACTTCAGGCGGAGTCTGGAGCAGCAGTGATCCCTCGATAGCGGCCGTGAATGCTACCGGTGTGGTTACCGGAAAGTCCGGAGGTTCTGCAATTATTAGCTATTCAGTAACTAACTTAAGTGGGTGCAATACTACTGTTACCGCTACAGTAGTCGTAAACCCGTTGCCGATACCAACTCTTTCAGGGCCAAATCCTATTTGCCCGGGTGCTACAGATACCTATACAACTGAAGCGGGCCAAAATAATTACGTATGGAACTTTACCGGCGGTACTCTTGTTTCCGGTGGCACTACTACAGATAACACAATTGAAATTACATGGGATCAACCCGGTGCAAGAACAGTCTCCGTGAATTATACGGATGCTAATGGCTGTTCAGGAGCAACTTCTGCAACAGTGTTAACCAGTACAGGTACAATACCGACTCTTACCGGCACAAGCCCTGTTTGTTTAAACTCAGATGGCAGTTATACTACCCAGTCCGGATTTACTAATTACACCTGGAGTGCAACAGGAGGAACTATTACTTCGGGAGGCACAGGAACAGATAATACAGCTACTATTAACTGGACCACTGCAGGCACAGGCACCGTAAGTATTAATTTTACAGACGGTAGTGGCTGCGTTGCAGTTACACCAACTGTTTTGCCTGTAGTTGTTCACGATCTTCCCTCTGCAACTATCAGTGGCAATATTACTGTTTGCCAGGGAGCTCCGACACAGCAGGTAAACTTTACCGGCGCTTCGGGGACTAAACCTTATACTTTCACCTATAAAGTAAATGGCGGATCAGACCAAACTGTAAGTACTACCGGGGCTGCGAATTCAGTTACGGTAGATCAGCCAACAGGAACTGCAGGTCCTTTCATTTATCATTTAGTCAGTGTTTCCGATGGTAATAGTTGCTCGCAAATGATGTCAGTTCCTGACATAACAATTACTGTTAATCCTACGCCAACCATATTCACCGTATCAGGCGGCGGCGCATATTGCAGCGGAGGTTCAGGAGTTGATATTATATTATCCGGATCTGAAACCGGAGTAAATTATCAGTTGTATAATGGCGCCAGCACTGTTGGATTACCTATGAGTGGAACGGGCTCTGCTCTTACGTTTAGCAATCAAACTGCCGCGGGAACCTACACTGTTATTGCCACTAATGCTTCAACCCCTTGTACAAGCAATATGAGCGGCAGTGTAACTGTGACTATCAATCCGTTGCCAACAGTATTTAACACAACAGGGGGCGGTGCATATTGCAACGGTGGTGCAGGAGTTGTGATTGGGCTATCCGGATCACAATCAGGCGTAAATTATCAATTGTATAATGGTGCCAGCGCTGTAGGATCACCAGTAGCCGGAACCGGTTCATCTATTTCTTTTGGCAACCAAACTGCTGCAGGAACCTATACAGCTAGAGCTACCAATGCCACAACAGCATGTACCAACAACATGACCGGCAGTGTAACAATAACAGTTAATCCGTTGCCCGGAATATTTAACGTAACAGGAGGCGGAGCTTATTGCAGTGGCGGTTCGGGACTTGCGATTGGATTGTCCGGATCGGAAACCGGGGTAAATTATCAATTGTATAACGGCGCCAGTGCTGTGGGGGCACCTGTAAACGGAACCGGCGGTTTAATAAGCTTTGGCAATCAAACTGCTGCCGGAACCTATACTGTTGTGGCCACGAATGCCACAACATCCTGCGCAAGCAATATGACCGGAAGTGTAACGGTGACTGTCAATCCACTACCAACTATATACAGTGTCACCGGAGGCGGTACATACTGCAACGGAGGAGCCGGAATTGCTATCGGATTATCAGGATCACAATCAGGAGTAAATTATCAATTATATATTGGGGCGAGCGCTGTTGGATCGCCTATGCCAGGAACGGGAGGCTCTATAAGTTTTGGCAACCAAACGGCTACAGGAACTTATACTGTTATAGCAACCGATGCCACGACATCCTGCACCAACAATATGACGGGGAGTGTAAGCATTACAGTAAACCCGCGTCCTACAGGGGTTATAAGTGGCACAACTGCTATATGTGCTGGTGGCAGCGCTACTCTCACTCTTACTGTTACCGGTTCGGGAACTATAAGTGGTACTTTATCCAGTGGGACGGCTTTTAGCGGAACTGCTCCTACTATAACTGTAATTGTAACCCCGGTTGCAAATACCACATATACTATTGCAACATTATCAGATGCGAATTGTACTTCTAATGCGGGAGATCTGACGGGAAGTGCAACTGTTACAGTGAATGCACCGACACCGATCTCAACTGTAACGGCTTCGCCTTCTTCCATTTGCCTTGGTGACAATAGCAACCTAGTTGCGAGCGGCCCTACGCCTCCGGCGACTTTGTTCTCAGAGAATTTCAACTCTGGTACGACAGGTATTTTCACTCTATCTAATGGTACTCCTTTCGACAATCCATCATCTACCCCGTATCCAAGGCAGTGGACAAACGAACCGAATAATTATCGTTACAACTACGCGCCGTCAGGAATTGACGTGACATTCAGGCCGGGATCACGCTTTATGGTATCAGTGAGTGATACCAATTTCGGGACCTATTATGTTAATACATCCCTGGTATCTCCAGTAGAAAATACAATAGGGTATTCATCATTGACGTTGCAATACGCTACCTATTACAGAGCCTGGAATAATGACATCGCCGATGTGGAAGTTTCCACGGATAATGGCAGTAGTTGGACAGTTGTTGATGATTTATATAGTGCAGCAGGAGGAAACGGCGGCTCAATTGGAACAAATAACAGTTTCTCAATAAGAAGCGTTAACCTTAGTGCGTATATAAACCAGGCATCTTTGCTTGTTCGCTTCAGGTATGTTTCAGACGATGGCTATTATTTTGCCTTAGACAATATCACACTTAGCGGATCGGCTGCTTCCTATAACTTTTCATGGACAGCTTCTCCTGGTGCTACCGCCGGACTTCCTGCCGGGGCGGGAACGCCTTCGACAGCAAATTCAAGTATAGTTGTTACACCTACAGCCGCAGGAACGTATACTTATACGGCCACCTTAACGAACGGCTCCGGGTGTACTTCCACCAAAAATGTTACCTTAACGGTTAAAGTCGTACCTACAGTTACTGTGACTGCCAGTTATTGTGCAGTACCGGGAAAGGTTCAACTTACTGCAAAAGGCTTGCCAGCGGGTGTTACTTATTTGTGGAGTACCGGTGAAACGACCCCGGTCATCAATGTAGATATTGCGGGCGTTTACCAGGTAACTGTCACGTCGGGTGGAACGGGCTGCAGTGCCAACGCTTCCATACAGGTGGCGCAGGAACTGGTAACTAATGGTGATTTTTCAGCGGGGGGCATTTCACCACAAACGACCGCTGGATTTGGCTTTACAAGTGGTTATGTTTTCCACCCGGATGTTCCGGGACTTGTTCCCGCCGGTCAAGGTGAATTATATGATGACAATGGATATAACGGTTATTCAATAACGCCTGACGGCCATAATGTGCACACTAATTTCTGGGGTACGGATCATACCAGCGGGACCGGAAATTTTATGGCTATTAACGGGCATGATGGAATACCGGCATGGCAGGAGACGGTAAATGTACTTCCTAATACAACCTATTATTTTTCAGCGTGGGGAAGAAGCCTGAATACTTCAGGGCCCTTCGCCCGGTTACAATTTAATGTAAACGGCACACAGGTAGGATCAATTGATTCGTTAAAATCATACGATCATAATACAGGAGTTACCGGATGGACCCGTTTTTATGGCACATGGACTTCAGGGCCCGCCACCACTTCTGCGGTAATAACAATAACAGATTTAGAATCGCAGCATGGGGGTAATGACTATGGACTTGACGATGTGTCATTTGCGACCCTTTCTACTTTCATTAACCTGGAATCTGGTCCTGGAACGGATGCACAATCAGTTTGTGTAAACACTCCAATAACCAACATTGTTTATAGTGTTGGTAACGGTAATCCGGGTGGGCCAAATGTTACAGGGTTGCCACCCGGAGTTACAAGTGTATTTTCGGGAGACAGACTCACTTTCAGCGGTACACCAACCGTACCAGGCAATTATACCTATACTATTACTACGACAGGTTGTGCTCCATATTCTGTAACAGGAACTATCAAGGTAAATTCGCAGAAATTGACGTTAAAATCCGGAAATGCCTCACCAACAATTTGTGTGAATACTGCAATTACACCTATTGTTTACCAGGTTACAGGTACAGGCGGGTCAAATGCGACGGTAACAGGATTGCCCACAGGTTTGTCAGGAGCATATAATTCTTCGGACAGCACCTTTACCATATCAGGCACCCCCTCAGTTGGCGGAATATTTAAAGATACTGTTATTACAACCGGCACCTGCAGGTCTGATACGGCTTACGGAACTATCACTGTGCAAAATCAAACTATCACCTTAAGTTCCGGTGATACTACTCAATCGGTTTGTCTCAATAACGCTATTTCAAGTATTATTTATACTGTCGGCGGCCAGGCCAGCGTAGCGAGTGCAACCGGGTTGCCCAATGGAGTAAGTGGAAATTACCTAAATGGCTCTTTCATCATAAGCGGCACACCGATATCTCCTGCCGCAGGAGCATACCCTTATACAGTGACCACCGCGGGTACATGTTCGCCGCCTGCTACCACAACAGGAACCATAACAATTAATCCTGATGCCACTATAATGTTAACATCACCCGGGGGAACCGATGCGCAGGCGATTTGTATCAATACTCCGCTAACAGATATAACCTATAGTATCGGGGGCGGAGCAACGGCTGCATCCATAACTTCAGGGACACTTCCTAATGGAGTTTCGGGTTCATTTACCGCGGGCGTGTTTACAATAACCGGCACCCCGGATACGGCAGGTGTATTCAATTATACGATTACTACTACCGGAACCTGTGCACAGGCGACTATATCGGGAACGATTACGGTGCAGAATCAAACGATAGTACTTACTTCAGGTAGCAGTTCCCCAACGTTATGCATGGGTTCAACTTTAACCAATATTGTGTTTACAATAGGCGGTACCGCAACGAGTGCCAGCCTCACAGGGGCATTACCCACAGGAATTATGGGCACTTATGACGTTCCAACAAAGACCTTTACGATAAGCGGCTCACCGTCACAGTTGGGTACCTTCCCATATACAGTGACTACCACCGGCGGTTGCTCTCCGGCAGCATCTGTAAATGGAACTATTACAGTTAATAGCGGATCTATTGGCGGAACTCTTACTCCTTCCGTTCCGGCGATTTGTAGTGGCGGTGGAGGTATTCTTAATCTCGTGGGCAGCACAGGCTCAATTGTACATTGGGAAAGTTCAACAGATAATTTCTTATCGCCTCCGACAATAATTGCCAATCCATCGACTACATATAATTATATGGGTGTTTCAGTACCCACGCAATACAGGGTATTGGTTAAGAGCGGAAGCTGTACAGGAGTGTACTCTTCAGTTGCGACTGTCTCAATTCATAATTACTGGGTAGGCGGCGATGCGGGCAATCCTACCGATTGGAACACGGCTGCTAACTGGTCGGATAATATGGTACCATCTATTTTATGTGATGATGTATATGTTCCAAATACACCCAATAACCCTATATTGAGTGGGGCGCCAACCTCAACTATTACCAACCTGCATATCTTAGCAGGAGCCCAGGTAACGATAAACGGAACAGGCTTTATGCAAATCAGGGGGACTATTTCCAGCCCCGTTGCGGGTAGCTTTGATGTCACGGACGGCACCCTGGAACTTAATGGTACCAGTGTGGCTCAAAACATAGATGGCAATTTGTTTAAGAATAATACAGTTAAGAATCTTATCATCAGCAATAATAGCAATGTAAATGTTGCCAATACGGCAGGTGATACATTGAACATTACCGGAGCTCTTTCATTTGGTACCGCTTCGGCCGGTTTAAATACAGGGGATAATATTACCCTTAAATCCGGCCCGGCAGCAACTGCCAGTGTAGGAGTGCTTGCGGCAGGTAACACCATCAATGGCAATGTAACTGTAGAGCGTTATATTAATACGGGTCTTGTAGGCAGCCAACATCATAAATCATGGCAATTACTGGCTATTCCTACTACGGGCGCCACCATCAGGGGTTCCTGGATGGAAGGGGCCGCCTCCGCCAATGATGACCCTCACTCCGGGTATGGAACACAGATCACCAGCAATGTGGCAAGTGCTGCAAACTGGCCTTCACCCGGATTTGATGCCTTATCCGCTGCACCCTCCATGAAGACCTATAATACTGCCAATAACACATGGGATGGCGTACCTAAAACAGACATGTCCATTTATGATCAGAAAGGGTACCTTGTTTTTGTGAGGGGAGACAGGAGCGTTACCGGTGTGAACCAGAGTGCCAACCCAACGGTTTTACGAACTACCGGGAAATTATTTACTCCAGCTTTCCCACCGAATAATTCTCTTATTTCTGCTGCCGGGTTAGGATTTACTTCTGTAGGTAACCCATATGCTTCGGCTCTCGATCTGAGAAACCTTACCTATGGCAGTGGTGTCAATACAACTGTGATTGTCTGGGATCCTACTATAACTTCCAGTGCATCAGGCAGCGTATATGGATATGGCGCATTCCAGTACTTATTCCTCAATGGCGCGAATTATGAAAACCTGCTTGCTTCGGCAGCTTACGGACCGGCGATGAGCCCCAATAATTATATACAAAGTGGCCAGGCCTTTATTTTACAGTCCGTAGGAGCTGGAGGCACCTTTACATTCAAAGAGGGTGATAAGGCACCAGCCATTAGCGGCCCATTGGTTACCACACCCAACCCTGTTGATCCAACCCTGCAGCGGATATCTTCTTTAAGCGCTACTCTTTATGGAATAAGCGCTAACGGAACTCCCGTCCTCCTCGACGGAGTTCTCGACCAGTTTGATGACGCTTATTCTAATGGTATTGACGGACTGGATGCCCGCAAGGTTATTAATACAACCGAAAACCTCGGACTCAAAACAGCAGGTAAACTGCTCGCGATTGAAAGGAGGCATACCCTTACTGCACAGGATACGATCTTCCTGAATCTTACCGGGGTGAAGGTGCAGCAATACCAGTTCCATTTTGATGCTGAAAACCTCAACCCTGGCCTGCAGGGATACCTGGAAGACAATTACCTGCATAGCCGCACTCCTTTGAATATGACAGGAGGCACTGATGTAAACTTCAATATGGTGAACATCCCGGGATCCTATGCAGCCGACAGGTTCCGTATTGTATTTGCACCATTGAAAGCATTGCCGGTAACCTTTACTTCCATAAAGGCCTATAAGCAGGATAAGAACATTACCGTGGAATGGAGGGTAGACAACGAAATGAATATGAAACAATACGAGGTAGAGAAATCAACCAACGGAACGGATTTCACAACCATAACCATACAGGCAGCCACAGCCAACAATGGCGGTTCCGTGGCATATGTAGCCTCGGATGCCAGCCCGGTGGAAGGCTACAATTATTACCGGGTGAAGAGCGTGGATGTAAACGGGAAAACTATTTATACCAATGTAGTGAAGGTCCTGATCGGCACCATGAAACAGGATATCACCATTTATCCTAACCCGATCACCGATGGAATGATTCACCTGCAACTGGTGAATGAACCGGAAGGAAAATATAAGATCAGGCTGCTCAATAAACTGGGCCAATTAATTGTTCAGAAACAGGTTACCCATGCCGGAGGCAATGCCACCGAGCTTATTAAATGGGATTATAACCTGGCGCATGGCATGTACCAGTTGGAAGTAACCAAACCGGATGGAACAGTGAAAGATATTAATGTGATGTACTAACGGTGTTGGTTGTACGATGTATTGACTTGTTGGAGCGATACCACATCCAACATCTTAATAACAGACTTTCTATGATTAACGGGGGCCCTGCGCTTTGGCGTGGGGCCTTTTTTAATCTAATGTTTGTAAATAACAGTTTCATGATGGGATGTTACAAAAATTTTATTGATTGTTGTGCTCAAATAATTTTTCTGAATTCATCACAATGACAACAGAGGATAATTCGATTTTGCAAAAGATTACCACAACCTGCCAATATAAATTTTATTAATAATGAATCATATTACTGAACTTTGATACATTCAACCATAAAAGAAAGAAAGGTGTTAACAGATAATCACGGAAGGCAAATAAATTACTTAAGACTTGCGGTGACCGACCGATGTAATCTCCGGTGCTTTTATTGTATGCCTGAAGAAGGTTTGCACCTGGCTGGAAAGAAAAGAACTAATGACATACGAAGAGATGTTGAATATTTGTTCGCTGCTGGCAGAGATGGGTATCACGAAAATACGGATCACGGGAGGAGAACCATTTGTAAGAAAAGATATCATGCAATTTTTATCCGCCCTGGCTGATCTCAAAAAGCTGCAGCAACTCACCATCACCACTAATGGAGTTCTAACTGCCCCCTTTGTTCCCGAATTAAAAAAGACAGGTATCCACGCCATAAATCTTAGTATCGATACATTGGACCGTGAACGATTTTATTCCATCACACGACGTGATGAGCTACCCGCGGTTTTAAAAACTTTAGATGCGTTATTGCATTACGGAATTGAGACAAAAATAAATGCCGTTGTGATGGAAGGGAAAAATACTGAAGATATTCTCTCATTGGCCGGACTTACCAAAGACTTGCCTGTAAGCGTACGATTTATTGAAGAAATGCCTTTTAACGGAACTGAAGAACACCACCCCGGATTGCACTGGAATTACATCCGTATTATAGAAAAGATTAAAGAAAGATATGGAGAGATTAAAAAAATTCCTGATCCACCATTTTCTACCTCCTACAATTATCATATTCCCGGCCATCAGGGAAATATAGGAATCATTGCAGCATACTCCCGGTCATTTTGCGGAAGTTGCAACCGGATAAGAATAACACCCGTAGGTGAATTAAAAACCTGCTTATATGATGACGGTGTTTTAAATATCAAAGATTTAATAAGAAAGGGATTGAGCGATGACGATTTGAAGACGACTTTATTGGACGCACTCGACCACCGGCCCAAGGATGGTTTTGAAGCAGAAAAAAAGCGTAAAGCGAAAAACCCTGTTCATGAGTCCATGGCCACCATTGGGGGATAAAGGAATTTCACGCAGAGATGCGCCAGGAGCTACGTGCAAATCGGTTAGTTATTTTGCGAAGCCATTGTGAAATTTTTTTTATAAACATACATAGATGATGCTAGTTGAAGAAGCGGAGAAAATAATACTGGCAAATACGAAAAATTTTGGAACGGAAATTATCCCGTTTGAAAATTCTTTGAACAGGATATTAGCCGAGGACCTTTTTACAGACCGGGATCTTCCACCGTTTAACAGGGCAACCTTAGATGGAATTGCTATCAATTACACATCCTTTGAAAACGGCATTCGTTCGTTTGGCGTAAAGGCTATTCAGGCCGCAGGTGCGGCGCCTGTTGATATACATTCTGCTAATGAATGCATTGAAATTATGACGGGAGGAGCTTTGCCCGATACTGCAGACACTGTGATCGGTTACGAAGACATTGAAATAAAAGACGGAGTTGCCCAGGTAAAAAACACCTCCTTCAAAAAGGGACAAGGCATCCATTATAAAGGTAGCGACAAGAGGAAAAATGAAATTGTTGTACAACGTAGCCAGGTCATCACGCCTGTGGCTTTAAGCATTGCCGCATCGGTCGGCAAAACAGCATTGCTGGTAAAAAAACTACCCAAAGTAGTGATCATTTCTTCCGGTGACGAACTGGTAGAAGTGGATGAAACCCCGACCCCTTTCCAGATAAGGCGTTCCAACGGTTATGCCACCAAAGCGACCTTAGAACGATATAGAGTTCAGGCTGACCTGTTACACATCCCGGATGATGCCGGGGTGACCCGGCAATGTATTGACGATTGTTTACAAAACTATGATGTGATCATTCTAAGTGGTGGTATTTCTATGGGAAAGTTTGATTATATACCTGCTGCGTTGGAAGCATCGGGGGTGGAAAAACTTTTTCATAAAGTGAAGCAGCGGCCGGGTAAACCTTTCTGGTTTGGAACGCATCCGAAAGGTGTTACCGTTTTTGCCCTTCCCGGTAACCCGGTCTCTACCTATATATGCCTGATTCGTTATTTCATTCCATGGCTAAAAGCTTGTATGGGTTTGCCTTTTACAGATCGGCGTCATGCCATTTTGAACGAAAATTTTTCTTTTACGTCTTCCTTACAATATTTTTTGCAGGTTAAATTACACATAGATTTGGGAGGAAGTATACTTGCCACGCCTTATGAAGGAAACGGATCAGGAGACTTTGCCAACCTTTCGGAAAGCGATGCATTTATGGAACTTCCGTTAGAACAGAATAACTTTACAAAAGGAGAAGTATTTGCCATCTGGCCCTTTAAGGAAATATTTCTTTAAACTATGCGGACAGGTTTTATTTCTTTTATACCGCTCCTGCGGAGCCAGGAAGAAATTATTGCGACGGGTTTCTACCAATGTTTTACCTCTGCGGGATTAGAAAAAAGTAAGATTATGATCAATCTGTTTTCAATTAAAAGCAAACAGGTGTAATATGGAAGCCTTCCCTCACATAAACGAAAAGGGTTTGGCAGCCATGATTGATGCATGCGAAAATGAGATTTCAGAATGCCAGTCTTTTGCCAGGAGTTGTGATATGATTTGCCAATATTTTACCTTTAGGTTGTAAAGAAAAAGAAGAATTGGGCCATGATATTTTAACTTATAATCAAATAGAGATATGGATGCTTTCTCACACATCAACGAACAGGGTTTGGCAACGATGGTTGACGTAGGTGAAAAGAAGGTTTCGCAACGTAAAGCTGTTGCAAGAAGTATTGTTGAATTGCCGCCTGCCGTATATGAAAAATTAACTAACGGAGACATATCGTAACAAAAAAGGGTTCCGTATTTCAAACGGCGATTATTGCCGGGAATCATGGCAGCAAAAAAAACCGGCGAACTCATTCCGTTATGCCATCCGCTGGGCCTGGATAATTGTTCACATTGATATTAAAACCGATGGCAATAATTTAGTGATAGACTGCACTGCCGACATCACTTCCAAAACAGGAGTGGAGATGGAAGCATTGACGGGAGCTTCCATTGCGGCACTAACGGTGTACGATATGTGCAAAGCCCTGAGCCACGATATCGTGATCAAAGAAACAAAGCTGATGGAAAAATCAGGAGGTAAACATGAATACAAAAGAACATAAGAAACACAGTGATATTGCAAGGCCTTCTTACGGAAATTTCAGCCGCAACGAATGGGCAATTGTTGGCACGCAATGCAGCGTTATACAATCACTGGCTGATGAAGTGATAAAGGCTTTGTCGCCGCAGTATAACTGTGCTTATGTTGATGCGAAGCATCATAATGAAAATGAAAGGACCATATTTCCGCCTCACCTGGAAACGGGGGCTATTCGCAACTTACACGGATCATATGAATTATCAGCAATTCAATGTTAAAAAAGAATGAAACGATTTTCGGTTACGGCAGTTATTTAATGATGCTGATATAGTGCTGGTGAATGGAAATCATTTCAGGGCGACATCCCAGGTAGTGGTCATCGATGAAACAAAAAAAGAATCACTTAAAAAAAGACTGGAACAATTAACCAATATTGAATTGATTTTGTTGGCAGACTAATGCTGCCGAAGATGTATTTGACTTTATAAAAGATTTCCCTGCCTTTGATACAATACCCGTGTATAAATTAAATCGAAACCGTCAGGATCATCGATTTTTTTAAAAGAAAATGCAGGAATCTAAGCCGGTATTGAACGGATTGGTATTGGCCGGTGGCAAAAGTATACGTATGGGGTTTGATAAAGCAAACTATCCAATGGCATGGAAAAGAGCAACAATATTATGTGGCCGATCTTTTAAAAGAGCTTTGTGAAAATGTTTTTATTTCGTGTCGTCCGGGCAGGACAATGAATTGATAGCAATTACAAGACTCTGGAAGATACCTTTACCGGCCTTGGGCCCTATGGAGGCATACTGTCAGCGCTTCCGCCGGAAGCCGGATGCAGCCTGGCTGGTAGTTGCATGTGACCTTCCCTTGATTGATTCGCAAACATTGCAATATCTTAAAAGCACAAAGAAATGTTTCTTCAATGGCTACCGCCTTCGAAAGTCCCTATAATCATTTTCCCGAACCGCTCATTACTATCTGGGAGCCCAAAAGCTATCCCGTTTTATTATCGCTCTTGTCGCAGGGATATAACTGTCCCGGAAAGGCCTTGAGGAATATGGAGACTGACGGTTATAAACATTCAGGACCCCGAAAAATTAACGAATGTAAACACACCGGCGGACTTTGAAAAAGTACAGCAAATCCTTGGCAGGAAATTACACTTACATGATGTTAAATGATTTTGAACGATACAGTTGCCAGTTGGCCCTTCCCGGTTTTACGGAAGCTATTCAGCAAAAGCTACAGGAGGCAAAAGTATTGATAGTAGGGGCTGGCGGCTTAGGTTGCCCGGCATCGTTATACCTAACCGCATCCGGTATTGGAACAATCGGCATTGCAGATTACGATGTAATTTCCGTAAGCAATTTGCACCGCCAGGTTTTATATACAAATAGGGAGGTAGGTTTGAAAAAATCAATCACCGCCTGCAAAAAATTACAGGAGCAAAACCCCGGTATCCGGTTGGTTCCCATTACATGAAAAGATTACGGCCAAAAATGTAATGGAGATGATAGCAACCTTATGACGTAATTATTGATTGCACGGACAATTTTGATACAAAATATTTGCTTGAATGATGCCTGTGTATTATCGGGCAAGGTGATGGTATATGGGCCATCTATCAATACGAAGGCCAGGTGTCCGTCTTCAATTCATTAAATGATGACGGAACCCGTTCACCCAATTTCAGGGATATTTTCCCGGGCGTGAATGCAGCGCAAATTCCCAATTGTGCAGAAGGAGGTGTAATGCCGGCGCTGGCAGGCATTATCGGTTGTATGCAGGCGAATGAAGTAATAAAATATTTTACGGGGCAGGGGGAATTACTGGCAGGGAAAATAATGATGTTTGATGTAAGAAGCCTTGCAAAGCCGCACCATAAAATTAAAGCGTGTAAGCGAGAGCACGTTATTACGGCTTGCCCGAAACTGCCGACGTTCCGGTCATGATCGCAGTAAAGGACCTTAAAGAAGTGACGGATTCGAATGAATATACGCACTTGTAGATGTAAGAACTTTTGAGGAACACAATTCATTTAATATAGGAGGCAGCCATATTCCCGGTAAATGATCTTGAAAAAAATATCCCTGCTGATAAATTTTGAAAAGCCCGTCGTTTTCTATTGTGCAACCGGCAAGCGAAGTGAGGAAGCCGTTAAACTCATTAAAAGCCGGTTTCCCGCGCGGCAATGTTTATTCCCTGCAAGGCGGCTTAAAAGTGGGTCAGGTCCAATTAAGAATTACGAGTTACCGACTCCACTGATATTTATTCGTCTTACCCTACTCACACTCACTACTCACTACCTCACGGATGAGCCGCTACCCATACTTCGCCATCTTCAAATACTTCTTTTTTCCATATAGGAACCGTTTTTTCAACGTATCTATAATATAACGGCATGCAGTAAACGCAGTATCCCGGTGTGCTGCAGCAACAACAATCACGACAGGCACGTCGCCCGGTTGCAGTACGCCGGTGCGGTGATGAATCACAATTTTCTCACCGGCCATTTTTTAAAAACTTCCTTCTGCTATTTTATTCATTTCACTGTATGGCCATGGATTCATACGCCTCAAATTCAAGCCTGACTACCTTTTTTTGGCTGGTAGCTATTTCGCACCGTCCCGATAAATACATTAATACCGCCACATTCCGGGCGACATTACCCAATCTGATACAGTCCTGGATATTCAATGGTTCACCTGATATTTTTATATCAATATTCAATTTGTTATTTTAAATTACCCCCCGCTTACCGGCGGAATTACTGCCACTTCATCGTTTTCATGATATCGGCATCATCCGCCGAGGCATATTCATTATTTACTGCAATCATATAAGAACCCAATTGACTTAGCTGGGGATATTTTTCTTCCATTCCAGCTTTCAATGCTTCTAACCGTTGTGTCGTTTTCAGATCAACATCAATCATCGAATTATCAAAAATATCTTTCACAATTCCAAAGGCCAATATTTTCATCCCAACCTATTTTTATTAAAGTTACCATAAAACCGCCGTTGAAATACTGAAGGCGACATATCCCCGATTGAAACTTTTTTTTCACCAAAGACAAGGACACAACCGAAGGATGAAAAATGTTTTTCCCTTTACCGAAGTGAAAATTTTTTCAAGCAAGAAAGCATGGAATGTAAAGGTGAAGCAATAATAGGTTCTGTATCGATGGCCGGTCAACGGCGTATTATCACCATTATTCTTTTATCAATTTATATACCGCCGCTTTATTGTCGCGTATAATCCTTACTACGTAATTCCCCGGGGGCAAATTGCTGATGTCTATTTTAGCAACCGGTTCACTGATTGTTTTGCGCAACCATACTTTACCACTGTTGCCGAGGATGATGACAGTTGCGGGTTTATCATTAAAGGAGCTGATGATCACAGAGTTTTTTGCAGGGTTGGGATATATCACCACTGCCCTGTCTGAGCCACTGACTCTTATAACGGCGCTGAGGGTATTCTTTCCATCTATTTCCACTATTTTAAGCCGGTAAAAATTAATCAGCGAGGGCTGGGAATTTGTCAATGAATAATTATTTATACCGCTGCTGTCTGCTACCGCCACAGTTCCAATGCGTTGCCAGTTTTTACTATCATTACTCCATTCTATCTCGTACCGCGCCACATTCGTTTCACCTGACACTTCCCACCGAAGTTGCGCCTCGTCGCTATTGATCAATTTACCGCTAAAGCTCACCAGTTTTAACGGAAGAACCGCAGAGCGGGCTAAACCGCCTGTGTCGAAAACTATTTTGAGTGCGGGTGAACCAGGGACCGGAACCTGTGAAAGTAATGTCTTGCTGCACAGAATTATTGCAGCAGCAATGACCGGTATTTTCAAATGTTGTTTTCTTAAAGGATCGCGAATTTTCGCCATAAAGTCTTCTCATAGAATACGTTGAAGCGCAAATGTATAAAGAATGTGCAAAAGATGTGAATATTTTTTTACGGGAACTCACTAATGCGGCATAAATCCATAGAGGGGAATTTTCTGATTGTTATTGGACTGAGCAATTCATGGCGGTCAGCCGCGGCAGTTTTATTTCGGAGTTGTCAAGGCGACGACAGCAAGTTGCCTATAAGACCGTTCCCGCAGTTGTAACAAAGGATGATGTGGAAAAGAATTCCAAATAAGTTAATATGAATTCAAAGCGGGCTTTGTCATTATTTAGTAAATTGCCTGAAACTATTTCACTAAAGGAATTGTTTTATTATTCTGCCCCCTGGAAAACTCCCCGGAATTGTAATACGGTTACTCCTTTAATTTTTGGAATGAATGGTTTTCATTCCCGAAAAATTGACTGAGAAATTTTGATCATATACTTAGAAATTTAAATTCTATGAAAGGAAAATTTACGCAGAGCTATTTACTGATATTACTTTTGTTGATTGGTGGTTTGAAGGGTTGGGGGCAAGTTATTACTGAAGGTTTTGAGTCCGGATTACCAACAGCTTACACGACAACTACTTCTTATTCTCTCGCTTCCGGTACGTGGACAGGACAAGCAAGTGGAGTAATTAGAACAACTTCTGGTTTACATGGGGGTAGCTATGCTCTTCAATTAAGAAGCCAAACCGGGGCCCAAATCACAAGCCCGAATATTACATCTGGAATTTCTACATTAACATTTTGGGGGTCATTGAGCACTGGGAGTGGATCAAGCTTGCAAGTTAACTATTCTACTGATGGTGGCGCAACCTGGATAGCAGCTTTGGGATCGCCATTTACGTTGAATACTACTGTTTCACAATATAGTGCTGCCATTAATAGCACATCCGCCAATCTTCTGCTTCAATTTTATAGAACGAGTGGAACTGTTTGGATTGATGATGTAAATATCTATGGAGCATATAAGTGGACGGGTAGTGCGAATAATGATTGGAACACAGCTGGCAATTGGGCTTCAAATTTAGTTCCCGATGCTTCATCAGTAGCTACCATTCCGTCCGGGTTGACAAATTATCCAATTATTTCTACCGGAGAAAATGCAAATGCATTTTCAGTTTCTATTGCAAGTGGCGCCTCGCTTACAACGAGTGGCTCGGGAAACCTTACCATCGCTAATGGAGGAACCTTTACAAATAGTGGCGGTGGTTCTGCATTTACAGCGACCGGCTCCGGTGTAGTAATATTTGCTGGGAGTGGAACAATAACCGGCACAACAAATTTTAATAACGTTATCATAAATGGAGCCGTAAATTTTGGAACAGCCTCTACTATCACGGGGAATCTGACATTGAAAAATGGCAGTTCTTTGTTGACTAATACAGTAACTTATACTAATACATCCACATTGATCTACGATCCCGGCACAAGTAATAGTATTAGTTCTGGTAATGAATGGAATAGTGGTGGAACAGGTACAACAGCGTCAGGCTCAGGAATTCCCCAAAATGTTACTATTAATAGCGGATCCGTAAATTTTGGAGCTGTTGCAGATCGTGCCTTAGCGGGAAATTTAACAATAGCCAATGGAGCTAATTTTACTTTGAGTTCAACTCCAGCCCACGATCTATATATTTTAGGAGACTTCATAAATAATGGAGGTACTTTAAATGCAAACGCCAGAACAGTATGGTTTAATAATAAAACTGGCACAGTCATTCAGCACCTTTACGGCTCAACTACTTTTTATGATATAAATCTTGCAAATACAGATGGGGTTGATTTTACAAACTCTACAACAACCGTTGGGAATTCATTAAGCAATTCTTCCGGAACTATGACCCCAAGTACTTCAACAATAATATTTACAGGAGCAACCGGTTCAATGACGGGAAGTAACACTAAATATTTTTATAATCTCCAAATCAATTCAGGTGCGAATATTACACAAAATAACGTTGGCGTAAATGTTCATGTTGCAAACGGTTTTTTAAATAACGGAACGCTTTCGCAATATTCGGGAAACACATTTTATTTTGATAAATCGGGGGCAACAGAAACTCTATCAGGCACAGGCTCTACTACTTTTGGAAATCTAACAGTTGGATTAGGATCGCTTAGTTTTCCAACGACCTTGAATGTTACAAGCAATTTTACTATAACGGGAACTGCATTAGGTTTTGGTAGCAATAATTCGTCAATTGTGGCTTCATCGGGAACTGCTACTTTTACCACCAATGACTGCGACATAAAAAATCAAACGAACATCACTGGAACATCGATCACTTTCAATAACCTTACAGCCGGTGTAAATATTACCCAAGTTGATGTTTCTAATGTTACGGTGTCGAATAGTTGCAACGTCACGGCTGGGCAAACCTATACAATCGGAGCAAATACACTAACCCTAAACGGAGCCTACAGCGGAACAGGTGCTATTACAGGATCGTCCACCTCAAATCTTGTCATAGGAGGCGCAGCGGGCCTTATCAATTTTACACCAGGTGGAATAACAAACGTATTGAAAACATTTACGGTAAATAACAGCGGCAGTGTAATATTAGGTGACACGCTTTACATGACAGCCGGAACGGTCGAGGGAACAGTGACGGTTAACGGGACTTTAGCTACTAATGGTTTTTTGGTTCTGAGATCGGATGCCAACGGAACTGCAAGAGTAGGTAATTCGTCAGGTACAATTACTGGTGACGTCACCGTTGAACGCTTCATCCCAGCCGTAAAAGCATGGCGGTTCCTGGCCATTCCGACACAATCTTCAACACAAACAATAAAAGCAGCATGGCAGGAAGGGGCGTTAAATGTAACAGACGACCTGAAACCAACTTATGGTACCCAGATTACCAGTGACAGAGTTTCCTGGTCGGCTGATGGTTTCGATGATCAGTCTTTTGCTCCCTCAGTTAAAACTTACAGCCAGGCTACGAGCAGTTTCTCAGGAATTGCCTCAACTAATATTCCATTTGATCCTTCCCTGGGCGGCTACATGACTTTTATAACTGGGGACCGGACTGTTACTACTCTTGGGCAAACCGCAACCAGTACAACCCTACGGACTTCGGGAACTCTTTTTACCGGCGACCAACCTGTTATTAACTTAACCCCGGGCGAATTCACTCCAGTCAATAACCCGTATGCATCTCAACTGGACTTCGAAATATCTCCCAGACAAATAATATATTCTATTATGTGTTGGATCCCAATATGGGAACAGCCTATGGGTATGGGTATGGAGCAATCCATACTTTTTAGTGGAATGGAACGGGATTATGGTGTAGTACCCCCAAATACAGGAAGTTACGGCGCTACGAATAATTATATTGGCAATGGACAGGCATTTTTTGCTTCCGGCAAGCGGTTCTATTCAAATGACGGAGGGTGCAAAAACTGCGGCAACCTTTACGCCCTCTCCATTTACGCCAATCAGCATCGGAGACATGTCACTACTCACCGTATTATCAGCTGTAAATAACGATGGAACTTCCGCGATTGTGGATGGAGTTCTTAGCAGTTTTGGCGATAATTACGGGAATGCCGTCGATGCATCTGATGCACCAAAATTTTCCAACTTTGGCGAAAACCTCGCTATCAGGAATAACAATACCTTCCTCGCTATAGAAAGAAGGCACACGATACACGGGCAGGATACTGTTTTCTTTAGTCTTACCGGCACCACCGTTCAGCAGTACCGGATTGAAACGATCCTGCCGGGTTCGGCCAGACAGGTTTGGATGCTTTCCTTGAAGACAATTACCTCCATACAAGGACTGCCGTGAGCTTACGGGATACGACCAGCTATGATTTTGCAGTAAATACGGACGCGGGTTCTGCGACGCCAGACCGTTTTCGCATTGTGCTCGGCGCAGCGGGGGGCGCCGCTGCCAATTACGTTTACTAACGTGAAAGCATACCTGAAAAATGAGAACATCCCGGTGGAATGGTCCGTTGATAACGAAACAGGAATTAAAAATTATGAAGTATTAAAATCGGTTGACGGCGTTTGGTTTCAATTCGGCCGCAGAAATAATAGCCAACAATACGCCGGCTCGCCAGTAACTATAGCTGGCTCGATGAGCTACCCATAGCAGGATCCAATATTACAGGATTAAAAGTATGGGGATGAACGGGAGAAGTAAACTATAGCAAAATAGTACAGGTATTTGCGGGTAACCGTAAAAGCAGGAATTTTCGTATATCCCGAATCCTTCCCGCAATGGCATCATCCATCTTCAATTCAATAATCAGCCGGCGGGGAAGTATGGTGTACGATTTATTAATAAATCGGGGCAGGTATTATTTTCAAGGGAAATCCAGCACAATAGCGGAAGCAGTACGGAAAATCCATTACCTATTGAAGACATTATGGCACACGGAGTGTACCACCTGGAAGTGACGAAACCAGATGGCAGTACCGAAGATGTCAATCTCACAGGTCTATTGAAATATCGTAAAGGAAGAGGGACTAAACGTTTGGGAAATGGCGGCGCTCATGGCGAGAGATATGAACATGACCTTTGCCGGTCGTCGGAAATTAAATGACGATAGTGCCGGTTCCGGGTTGTCGATCGACCCAAAAAGGGAATTTCAATGACGGCTTGCCACGAACACGAAAATAAGGAAGATTTAAAAGGAGCAATGATTTCGGTAACCTATCAATGCATCACCTGCCCAATGCAGTTTCAAATTTTTTGGCAATAGTTATAAAAACCGATGGCTTGCTGCATCGGTTAAGCCATAACCGATTGTAACCAATCCGCATTCGCGGCGTCCTCCCTCGGGAACGCCGGATACTGACCTTTACCAGGACAAGAATCGGTTTCCGGTAAAAGAATTCCTAGGGAGGCGGGCCTCTCGAATCCGTGACGACAGGCCATTTTCATATCGCCGTAACATCATTGGCTGTAGCGGAAAACATAAAAAAGGCCCTTCGTATTGGCAGGGGTTCTGCCATATGCATGGTAGCCGAACCATTCCGAGGCGTCATGAACTCTCATAAATTGCCAATTCGTTATACGGGAATGTCCAAGTCGCTGCATCCCATATCATACCCGTCCACACTGCATTTTGGGTTAATGAGTAGTAAGAAATGGAATTATTATTATAGGTGAAAAGATGTTGTCAAAAAAATGGGTATCGGCGTAATCTGAAGTAGTGGGAAACAAAACGCGGCAGAGGAATATATACGGGGTTCCGTACATTGTTAACCGGAAGGCAGTCATCCAAATCTCTCGGATCCTTTAAATTCCACTTCATCGTTTCTGCAGTGCCACCCACCATCGGGTATATGGCCGTAAATTTCACCATAAAGATGAATCCTTCAACCGCGAGAACGAAATCGTTGATTGCGGTCTTTTGTGAAAGTATTTGTAATCCCGGCAAAGTATATGAATTTTTGAGCATCTTTATCAGTAAACCGAACCGGATCTATGAATTGCTGTTTGGCACGATGACAATAGGGCAGACTAAAGTGATGAGGAGCAAAAGTAAGCGTAATCCAGGTTTCATATTTTTATTTTAAGGTAAGGCATTCGAATCCAACGCGTACTACATTCGGAGGTTATTTCCAAGATACCCGAAAAATCAATAGGAAAGAGAATGTTTTTCAAAATAGTGGAATGAGAAATTTTAAGCAAAGCGGGGTTAGGTCAAATACAGGACAATAATAGTAATAATATTGATAATATTCAAAATATTTAAACTTATAAATTATTATTTTATTGCTACAAATGAAAAGGGGCATTTCGACGAATATTTTCGCCCGAACCGTGAATGGGAACGATATTGGTCGTAAACGGCAGGGTATGAACGAATACAGTAATCGCGTTGAACAGACAAATTATTTTATACAGGTACGATGACAACATATAGACAAATTGCCAAGCATCAACCAAGTTTCCATGGGGGTAGGTTAATCCCGAAATTGCTTACGCAACGTTATAATCGATGCTGATGCTTTTGAAATCGCGGGATTACTAGTAGTAGTGGAAACGTTGCAGGCAATAAAGTTAGGATACTGCAGTATCATTCCCTTATATTTATTCTTTATTATATTCCGTATATCCGGCTACCGAGAAATCATCCCCATGCGATTTATTGATTTTGCGAATTAATCAATGTTTATTCGTAACCGGATTGAAATATCGGAATATGAAATCTAATACCTGCGATGGGTTATATGTCTTTTTTTTACTACCCTGCATATCCCTTGCCCAGGATTCATTTGATTATTACATTAGCAATGCCGGCAAAGATAGCTACCCCGGCAATGTACAATTTCTTCCCAAGAAGACCATTGCTGCAACAGCACCCCTGCTCAAGAATTATTTTCGAGCTAACGGCAGCGTAAAAGTGGGATTAAAAAGTGGCGATATTTTTAATGAGAACTTGATTACGTCTTATCCCATCCAGGTAGGCACTTACACCTATGATAATTTAAACCCGGGTGATTTTGCGATCCTAAATGGTTCAAAAGAATTTAGCTCCGGCTGGATAAAAGACAGCAGTACTATCAGCACATTTGAACAGGATATTCCTTACACCGGTTTTACAGGATATGGAATAAACGGGATCGAAAATTATAGCTATATCTATGTAACGGAAATAGATAAAGAGCTCGAAAAAACGGCGCCTTTTACTGCCAGGAGGCTATTAAAGTTTGTTACTTCATTGAAGGATGCAGACAATTCGCCCGGTTCGTTTTACTCACCGATAAGTACCAATGAAAATCCCAAGCATGTTTTTATTCATACCAGTGACGGAAGTTCACCCAACGACAATCCAAAATACCGCTATGAAGTAACCGTGAGAGACTGGGCGATAAACAGCACTTACCAGGCAAACAACGTGTTTGAAAACTTATGGGTTCGCGGATTTGGGGCAGGTAATGGAATTCTCCCCGGTGGTGATAATTCCTACTATAACAGGATAATATTCGGACCGGGAGCCGGTATACACCACCTCGTAGTGCGGAGCGGGATAATCAACCATTCGCTGTTCCTGCCCGGGGCTAAAAATACCACGCGAGTTTGCCGTTGTATTTTATGATGTGGAAGGTCTTGGAAGACATTGCACTATCGAAAATTCAATGTTTTTGGATATACCAACACCGCTTTATTCACATACGAGCTATGGAACAAATTACGGCGCCGTAGAAATGAATAATGTGGCCGGATTCGCTGATCCTTCCAATACCGGGCCTTTCATGTATACCTCCAATAACGATTCGGTTTTCCTGAATAAGATTTATACGGACGGATATACATGCGGATATAATTATGCGACTGCAAAATATTCTTCCATCAGTAATTCTTATTTTAAAGATGTAATATTTGGAATAGCGTACAGTGCGGCGAATCCAGTAAAAGCATTCGTCAAAAATGTATTTATCAAAACAAAGGGCAATTCCTACACCGCCGGTATTTATATGCAGCCGAATACCTCTTTGGAGCTCACTAATTCAATAGTCCATGTTACCAATACTTATAGCAATTACCGGGCAAATGCAGGTTCATTTATAAACGGCGCCGGCAGGGGCACCAACTCAATTTCGGCTACAGGAAATATTTTCATTTGTGATATTGACCCTGTTGCTACCCTGATTGCAGCCAACACAAATGCAGCCAACGTAACAGGAAATGATAAATGGAACAATAATGTATACATTCTGCTGAAGGGCGATAAAATTGCCTGGACAACATCCAATCCTGAAGCGAACAACGGAGGTTCAGTAATTCAGAATTTTGACGAGTGGCAAAAACAATCGGGCCAGGATAAGAACAGTTTGTTTTTTGATCTTAGAAATGACCCAAGGGGATTAAAAGCAATTTTCGCAGACCCGGACAATGGTAATTATGACCTGGCAAATACGCCCGAAGGCTACCAGGTAGCAGCCCTCGGGGCAGGAATGACCACTCCTTTAAATTGCTTTTTGCAAAAGCCCACCTACGAACAAGCCGCCAATTTTACCAGGAATAATACGATCCCTTCCGTGGATGCCTGCAGGAACCCCTGCCAGCAGAATACCATAAGAATCAACCATTCATTTGACGCTACAATTATCAATAGCCGCCAGGTGAGACTGGATTGGAACATTTCCGAACAACAGAATATAACTCAATACGAAGTGCAGAAGGCAACCGGAAATTTGCCGTTTCAAAGGCTAAGTAAGATACCGGTTTCAACAGATTCCCTATATTCATTTGTTGATGAAGTACAGCCGGGAATCCCCTACCAATACCGCCTGATAATAACTGATCCTGCGGGGGGCAGGTGTTATTCTGAAACACGCAGTATAAAGATCAATGATAACAAGGCCTTCACTATCTATCCCAATCCAACACCCGGGAAGGTTTTTGTTTCGATGAACGGGTACATCGGCAAAGCAAATTTTATTATTTCCAATGTAAAAGGCCAGGTGCTCCGGGAAAATGAAATCTTTACTCTTTATGATGCGCAGGCATTGGACCTTACGGACCTGCCAAAAGGGATTTACTTTTTAAAAGTGGCAACCAGCAAAGGTATTTATGTTCAGAAATTTTTAATCCAGTAATGATATAATTGTGACGGAACATCCGGTTTGCAGGATCATCATTACGGTACGTTATTGTAAAGCGTTTTCATGAACATAACTGCGAAGCGCAGACGAATTAGCGCAACGCCATATTCATTTCATGGGGAGTTGCGGATGGCATTTTGTTTTTGGCTAGTGAAAGATTGCCACGGAAATATCCTAGTTCTGTTTGAGCCAGGCAGAACCATTTTCCACAGGCTATGAAAAACATTGCCGGAAGCCTCACCCCAACCCCTCTCCAAAAGGAGAGGGGCATAAGTTCATTTCTCCTTCCATACACTCCCCATACACTATCCATACCTTTGCTATACTTCAGTTATACACCATGCGTCGTCCTGTCTTATATTGTCTTATACTAAAAAAACTTTTGAGACAGGGCAATGTCATTAAGTTAAGAATTTTTAAAATGATATTAATATATCACCCCTTCGGGGTTTGATGTGACTTTCTATCATCAGCTATAATAATTACATCCCTTCGGGATTAATACAAAGCCTGAAAGGCTGATACGATTATAGAATTACAATCAGAAAATTTTCTAAACCCCGAAGGGGTGACATCATTCCCTTAACTTAATGACTTTCTATCATCAGCTATAATAATTGCATCCCTTCGGGATTAATACAAAGCCTGAAAGGCTGATACGATTATAGAATTACAATCAGAAAATTTTCTAAACCCCGAAGGGGTGACATCATTCCCTTAACTTAATGACTTTCTATCATCAGCTATAATAATTGCATCCCTTCGGGATTAATACAAAGCCTGAAAGGCTGATACGATTATAGAATTACAATCAGAAAATTTTCTAAACCCCGAAGGGGTGACATCATTCCCTTAACTTAATGACATTGTTCAGCGGGGTTATTACTGCAGGAGCTTTACAGTGTTTTGCAACAATACCTTTGTGTTAACACTCACCAGTCAGAGGTCGGACATTACACAGATTACGTACGTCATTTTTCATAAAATACAGTTCCCAGGGGCGGCCTAAAAAGTACCTTATGTGTCATTAGCGGCATATACGGCATTCCCATTTTTATAAATGCTTCCCGGCTATTAAAATTGTTCTGCAATTGCGAAAGCATCATGATGTAAGGCTTGAACAGGTTGTGCCTTAAACACCCTGATTTATCACTTAAAATAAAAATGTATGGCACAGCAAAAAGGAATTCTTCCTCTTAAGGGCACCATTGGAAACGTTACATTTTACAAATCCAAAGATGGTTACCTGGCGAGGGAAAAAGGTGGCGTAGACGCACAGCGTATCGCTACTGATCCCACCTTTCAGCGTACCCGCGAAAACGGAGCTGAATTCGGCAGAGCGGGAAAGGCGGGTAAGTTATTAAGAAATGCTATCAGAGCGTTTACTCAAAATGCCTCCGACAGCAAAATGGTCGGCCGCCTTACCAAGGCAATGGTGGAAGTACTTCAGGCAGATGTTACCAATGCCCGTGGGCTCAGAAATGTAATTGACGGCGAAGCTGAATTATTAACAGGTTTTGAGTTTAATATCAACGGACAGTTAAGCAGCACTTTTTATGCACCTTTCACAGCCACCATTGATCGCGTGGCCGGAACTTTAACCGTGGCAATACCGGCGTTCGTTCCACTCAATATGATCCCTGCTCCACAAGGAGCCACTCATTACCGCATTAATACTGCGGGTGTGGAAATAGATTTTGAAGGGAATGTATATGTAGCGGACACCAACAGCACGGCAGACCTCCCATGGGATAACGTGCTCACCAGCGCTCTTTCGTTAGAGACGACCGTTACTCCCAACAGCGCCCACCCCTTGTTTTTATTATTGGGGATTGAATTTGCCCAGTTGGTAAACGGCTCTATGTATCCATTGAAGAACGGAGCCTTTAACGCCTTATCGCTCGTGAAAATTTCCGGAACTATTCATTAAAAAAAGGTGCATGAAACCGATAATTATTATGGAGTATTGCCCGAGAACCACGAATTGGATCCTATTCCCTGCGGGAATTAAAAAAGGGCGATTATGGCATCGCCTACTGAAAAACAAACCATCCTTTTTTCCAGTTGTTCCGGGAAATACCTAAGTACAAAAGCGATGCAGTTCGTTCCAAAAGAGGGATGATGCATTCTCCAGGAATGGGAGGAAAGCCGGGAACGGGCTGTATCGCACGGTTTCTAACCCCGAATTTGTAACAGGAATATTCCCTAAAATGAATGTATTTATTTCTTAACGTCAAAAATGTTATTATGAATAAAATAATCAAAAGAATGAACAGACCTACTCCAAGCTTTTTCAAAAAAGTGAGGAACGCAGGCCTGGCCTTAGCAGCTATCAGTACGGCAATTTTAACAGCACCCGTTGCATTGCCAGCAATCCTGGTGAATCTTGCCGGTTACATTGCCGTTGCAGGAGGGGTGATGAGCGGTGTAAGCCAAACGGCGGTAAAAATGGAGAAAAAATAGTTTATGACAGATCCATCTCTTACAGGCCATTCGAAATATGGCGCCCTTGGCGGAGCCCTGACCATATTACTTGTTAATATCAGTTCAGGAGACATTGCCAGGACCATGATACTGGCAGCAATAGGGGCCTGCGTGAGCTTCGGCATATCGGTGGCACTTAAATACTGCCTGCGAAAGTGGCGACAATGATTTTTCCAGACCCGGCTGCCCCGAAAGGGGCAGCCTTTTTTGCGATAACCTGATAAATAACGCAAGGAAAAATTTTACCGTTATTATTGGATAAATCGTTAATGGCTATTATCTTGGCGCTTTTAAAAAACCAATAAACCAAAACCAGCTATGAATTTAAATCTACTTACCAGTGAAGAATTCGAACATTTTAAAAAGGAATTTTTTGAAGAACTAAAAAAACTTTTGGCGTCGCAGGAATCTTCACCCCGCCTGGTCAAAAGTAAGGAAGTTTGCAAAATCCTGCACCTGTCCCCGGGAAAGCTACAGCATATGAGAGATACCGGCCAAATAGAATTCATTGACATGGGCAAGAAATATTTATATGACAGCAAGCATATCCGGAGCATTATTGCGGGGAATACAAAGAGAAAGGGAGCAAGCTGTATTGTATACTGTATTCTTGTCCCCTGTATTTACTGGCTCAGCAGCCTGGATCAATTTATTGCATAAATACTGCCATCTAAAAAAATACAAAGACCGCTCTTTTACCCGGGCGGTTTTCTTTTTTACCAATTTAGCCGCCCCATAAAGGCGTTGAAAAATACAAGTTATGTCCGGCTTGCAACAAAAGATGCCCAACCGCATCGTTGTATATGCAAAGGATGTTGAAAATATGACCGGAAGAAAACCCCGTACCGCGAGAAAACTCCTGCAGGATATCCGTACAAAATGCAACAAGGAAAAAGATGCTTTTGTAACGATCCGGGAATTTGCCGCACACACAGGAATTGATGAAGAGCTGATACGGGAATTTCTAAAGCATTAATTCATCCTGCATCAATGTGTACCAATGCGGGGAAAGGACATGGTACGGCCGATATGATTTGATGCGATTTGATGTGATTTGCGGAGTGGGGGTTATAAGGCTTACCAAAACCGGAAGCCTCACCCCCGACCTCCCGATAACAGGACAAGCTCTCTTCAAAAGGTAGACTGGAAGCCTCACCCCCAACCCTCCCGATAATGGGACAAGCCCTCTCCCCACATGATCAATAACAGTTCTTATGTTTCGAGGGATTGTTTGTCACTTTTTCTCTTGAAAGAAAAAGTAACCAAAAAGTTCAAGGACAACCCGAAGGCTCCGCCCGTTTGTCCGGCCAACGCCACCGAAGCTTTGTGCAGTAGCGTAATTTTTGTTTTCAGGTAGAGGCTGATTGCCCGGATCCACTTTCACCCCGAGTAAAGGACGGCCCCCAGAATAATCATTATTTATTTAAGTGATTGCGAGACGTTTTCATGATCATAACTGCGAAGCATAATCGAATTACCGCGGCGTTATGGGCTTCTTATGACGTTCCTGGAAGAAATTGATTTTCAATGCGCATTTTCTGACGTCCTTTCTCTTTTTCCTTTTGGATTGCCAACCGGAGGCTCACATGATTAATAACAGTTCTTATGTTTCGAGGGATTGTTTGTCACTTTTTCCTCTTGAAAGAAAAAGTAACCAAAAAGTTCAGGACCTGTCCCGGCGAATGCCGGGAGACAACCCGAAGGCTCCGCCCGTTTGTCCGGCCAACGCCACCGAAGCTTTGTGCAGTAGCGTAATTTTTGTTTTCAGGTAGAGGCTGATTGCCCGGATCCACTTTCACCCCGAGTAAAGGACGGCCCCCAGAATAATCATTATTTATTTAAGTGATTGCGAGACGTTTTCATGATCATAACTGCGAAGCATAATCGAATTACCGCGGCGTTATGGGCTTCTTATGACGTTCCTGGAAGAAATTGATTTTCAATGCGCATTTTCTGACGTCCTTTCTCTTTTTCCTTTTGGATTGCCAACCGGAGGCTCACATGATTAATAACAGTTCTTATGTTTCGAGGGATTGTTTGTCACTTTTTCTCTTGAAAGAAAGAAGCCTGCCCGCTGAGGCGGGTAACCAAAAAGTTCAGGGCCTGTCCCGGCGAATGCCGGGAGACAACCCGAAGGCTCCGCCCGTTTGTCCGGCCAACGCCACCGAAGCTTTGTGTAGTAGCGTAATTTTTGTTTTCAGGCAGAGGCTGATTGCCCGGATCCACTTTCACCCCTGAGTAAAGGACGGCTCCCAGAATAATCATTATTTATTTAAGTGATTGCGAGACGTTTTCGTGAACGTAATCCCGATAACGGGACAAGCGCTCATGGGAGAGGGGGAATTCCGCGACCATTATTGTGTAGAATAATTTCTAATATCTCCCGTAAATTTTAGTTTTCCAGCCCTTTACATACTATTTTAATATAGAAATACGTTTTGTTATATCGAATACCGCTGTATAGAACTGATGATAAGAAAGATAAGGGGTGGCATAGAGAAAGCAGATCAACGGATTTATACAAGAGTTTCAAAAAACCTAAACCCTGCAAAATATCCTTAAAATCCTGATACTCCATGAAAAAATCCTTTACCCTCTTTTTAACCGGCGTACTCGCCTGCGTTTATGCCGCCAGTTCAGCCGGCACCGGCCCTGAATCAACCGAATCTGTAGCCAGCAATCTTTATATACAAGACACGGATGGAAGTTCCGTGCTGATGGACGGCTCACTTACCCAATACGACCCAACCTACAGCAATTCGATTGATGGCCTTGATGCAAGAAAAATGAGTAATTTTTCCGAAAACCTGGGAATGATAAGGGGAACTACCACCCTTGTTATTGAAAGGAGGCACACGATAGACGTTACAGACACCATTTTTTATAAAATATGGAACCTGCACCAGCAAAGGAATTACCGGCTGGAATTCCTTACCGGTAACCTGGATCAGCCGGGCCTTACGGGGTACGTGGAAGACCTTTACCTCCATACCAAAACCTTCATCAATCTTAATGGCTCTAATTCTTTAGATTTTACTATAAACTCTGATCCTGCATCGTTTGATATTTACCGGTTCCGGATCATTTTTAATGTATCAATCGGGGGCACGCTACCGCTTACTTTCACGTCAGTAAATGCTTACCGGCAAAACAGCGGCGTTGTTATTAGCTGGAAAACGGGCAATGAGAATAACCTGAAGGAATACACCGTAGAAAAATCTGCTGACGGCAAAAACTTCATCGCTTTAGGATCTGTTACACCCAACAACGGTGCTGTTAATACTTACTATTTTACAGATGCCAACGCGGTTACCGGTAATAATTATTATCGCGTTCGCAGCACCAATATCAACGGCGGCCTGGCTTACAGCGATATTATGAAGGTATTTGCAGACCAGGGATTCTCCGTGATTAAAATTTTCCCGAACCCTGTAAGCGGCAACAATATCCACCTGCAGTTTATCAACCAACCGGCAGGAGAATACCAGGTACGGCTGATCAGCAATTTTGGACAAACGATGCTAAGCACCAAGGTACAACACCCGGGAGGCAACAGCTCGCAGTCTGTCAGCCCGTCCCAGAACTTACCGAAGGGTATGTACCGATTAGAGGTGACCAGCCCCGGCGGAACTACCAGCCACCTGAGCGTGCTATTTTAAACAGTGACAAAAATGAATGTTCTGAATATGAAATATTGAATACAAGAAAGCCCGGAAACGGGCTTTTTTTAGCCGGGCGGCAGGGCAGGGTATTTAATTTATAAATCCGTTCTAAAATTATGGCCGTAAATGTTGGAGAGCAATTTAATTTATTTAATTTAGCAAAACATAATATGCTTCCATGAAGAAATTTCCCAAACTGATATTACCCTACATTTTTCCTG
Organism: uncultured Chitinophagaceae bacterium; assembly: GCA_963819925.1. Classification (GTDB taxonomy): domain Bacteria; phylum Bacteroidota; class Bacteroidia; order Chitinophagales; family Chitinophagaceae; genus Ginsengibacter. Next base: position 261,695 of record CAWFYG010000008.1, read on the forward strand.
TTATTGTATTGGTCATTTTAGTTGCCTTGCCCGGAATGTTGCATGCCCAGGGAATAGGTGATGACTGCGACTACCAGGACCCTGATGTTCCCTGCCCGATCGATGGCGGTGTCTGGCTTTTATTAGCGATTGCGCTGATCTATGGCTTTATTCAATGGAGAAATATTAACAGAAGGAAATTACAAAAAATAAACAAGTAAGAAATATCTATCTGCCCTCCGATTCCGGGCAGTATTTTATCCAACAATTTCGGTTAAATTTGCAATCGCCAAATAAAATTGAGGGTAATTACGTTATTGCCTATTATCCATTATGCAAAATTCAAAGAAAACATTTTCCCTGAGGGGAAATATATCTTTCCATCAATAAATTATTTGATTCTCCGGGACGAAGACAAACATAATTCAAAAAAGAAGGTCGCGGGATTGATAATTCACACATGTTGTCCTGCTTTCCTTTGTCTCCTGCAATACACTTAAGAACCAGGTCTATTTTAAGGACCTGCAGAGAGATACCATTCTTCGCAACGTAGTCAGGGAAAATTCTGACCCCATTATCCGGAAGAGGCGATTTTCTCGGCATAACAGTAGGCAGCCTTAGCCCCGATGTTGCCTTTTACAATGCACCTCAAGAATATCGGAGGGAGGAGCAAACGGATACCTCGTAGACGAAAACGGTAATATCGATTTTGTGAAATTAGGTAAATTACACGTGGAGGGTATAACAAGAAAACAATTAAAGGATACCTTGCAAAGGCAACTAATACCCTAGTTAAAAGACGTGTGGTGGCCGTGGCTTTTTAAAACCGCCATGTTACCATGCTGGGGGGCATTGCTCCGCAGGTACTTCCCATGCCGGGATAATATGACCATCCTGGATGCACTGGCTGCATCGGGCGATATAGGCGAAAAGGGGAAGATTGATAATGTATTGGTGATTCGCGATACAGGCGGGGCGCAAAAGTATTTAAAAGATTGAACCTGGAGAACAATTCCATATTTTATTCTCCCTATTATTACCTGCAGCCAAATGATATCGTATATGTGGAGCCGGCTAAAGTCAAGACCCCGATAACCACGCCGCAAATCATTTCTTACATCTACTGCGGGCATTTCACTTTAATTTAATTTTAATACCGTTAAGTTATAAAACTAAACTACATCTATAAATGGATGAAGAACAATTTTTTAAAGAAGAAGCGGACTGAAACATATTTAAGCAGATACATTTACAAATATCTGCCTTTCTGGCCACTTTTTGTGATAACCACTGCTGTATAGCCTTGCAGTTGCCTTATTGATCTTCGTTCACAGGTACCGATTTATGTGGCATCCGCAAAAGTATTGTTGAAAGACCCGCAGAAAGGCGGGGGCGATTCCAAAGTACTGGATGCCCTGAATATTTTTTCCGAAAAAAAAATTGTAGATAATGAGATCGTTGTGTATGACGTCTTCCGATATTATGCAGGAAGTGGTAAAGGACCTTGACCTGTATGCGACGGTGTACAATAAGGGCAATGTTCGCATGGAAGAATTGTATGGCGACTAATTCCCCGTAAAATTTGTGGCTATTGCACAAGGACAATTTCAACCTCTGGAATACTTATTTCTTTTCGGTGAACTGGAAAAAAAAGGTGGTGGAGATTGATAATAAGAAGGTTCCTTTCAATGATACGGTGGTGCTGGGTACATAATACCCTGCGGATCGTTATCAATAATTCCTATAATCAAAACGTGAAGGCAAAAATTATTTCGTCAGGTTTGCGTCTCCGGCAGGAGCTGCCGGGCGGATTAACAGGCGGCCTCAAAATTGCGGCTTATTCCTTTTCCTCCACTATTTTAAATGTCACTTTTGAAACGCCCGTCCTGGAAAAGGGAAGGGATATCCTGAACAGGTTATTCGAGATTTACAACAGCGATGCGATAGATGATAAGAACCAGATTGCGGATAAAACCCTGCATTTTATTGATGACCGGCTGGAACTTGATAACTTCCCAGCTCGACAGCGTAGAAAAGAAATATTGCCGGTTATCAAATCCCGGGAATCGGTAGTTGACCTCAGTACCCAGGCCTCCGCCTATCTTGATAAAGTGAAGGACCTTGACAAGCAGAACAGTGATATTGAACTGAAACTGGATGCCCTGAATAACCTCGGAGACTATGTAAAAGCCAAAGGCAAAAAAGCCGCGGTACCGTTCCTTCCCTTTTATTATTGTCCGATCCCACCTTGACCGGGCTATTGGAGAAATTATATACTGCCGAAACACAGGCAGAATCCCTGCAAAGTATGACGGGTGAAAAAAATGATGCTCTCCTGCTGGCCAATGCGGAAGTGACCCGGATTAAGAAAGATATCATGGAAAACATGGCCAATATCCGGAGCAACCTGCTGATGGTGAAGAACCAGGTAAATGCCCAGATTGCACAAAACAATTCCTTATTGAAGCAGGTGCCCCAAAAAGAAAGGGCTTTTCTCGATATCAGCCGCCAGCAATCTATTAAAAATGATATTTATACCTTCCTGTTGCAAAAACGGGAAGAGACCGCCATATCTTCCGCTTCCACTTCGGCTGACCTGAGGGTGATTGAAGCGCCCGGCTCTTACGGCCCGATCAGGCCCGTTTCCAATAATTTTTATATGGCAGGCCTTGTAATCGGGTTGCTTGGCAGGAGCTTTTTTGGTTTTGTTAAAGGAATTGTTTAGCCGCAATGTATTGTTCCGTTCTGAAATTGAAGATAAAATAAAAGTTCCGATCATGGGCGAACTGCTACAGGTGAAACAAAAAGATCCTATTGTAATCCTAGATGGCAAACGCACCGTTATTGCAGAACAGTTTCGCTCCATTCGAACCAACCTCGCTTTCATGGGCCTGAATGAAGCACACAATACCTTGATGATCACTTCGAGTATCTCCGGCGAAGGAAAAAGCTTTGTGGCCATTAACCTTGCTATCAGCCTTACCCTGACGGGCAAAAAAGTGGCCATCATGGAAATGGATCTTCGTAAACCCGACTGAGTAAAATATTGAACGTAAAGAAAACCCCGGGTATTTCGAGTTACCTCGTAGGAAAGGCCCCCCTGGAGGAAATCGTAAAACAAACAGAAATTTCCGGCCTGTATGTAGTTTCGGCCGGACCCATTCCGCCCAACCCTACCGAGTTGATCCAGGGCGCAAAATTCCGGGAATTGGTAGAACACCTACAGGGCAGATTTGACTATGTAATCATGGATACTGCTCCTGTTTCACCTGTTACGGATGCCCAGTTGCTGCAGGAATTTGCCGATATCAACTTATTTGTGATACGGCACGCCGGCTACACCACGGAATTTCCTCACTATGATTGAGGCACTCAATAAGCAAAAGAAATTTAAAAATATGTGCCTTGTTTTTAATGGCTTAAAACCGAGGGGTTTTCAGATATATGGCTATGGTTTTGGCGGGTATGGAAACGGCTATGGTTACGGCTATGGCTATGGCTACGGTTACGGCGGCGAATATGGCGGTGGCTATTATTTGGAAGAAAAACTGGGCATCCGGTCGATATTCAGGAAATTATTTTTTTGGAGAAAGTAATTGCCGCAGCAGGTGCACTTTGTAGTTAACATCTTCAGTGCAGATGTGACTGAGGAATAGCGAAGCTATGGAGCGTTGGGATTAGGGATTAGCTTTTAAAAATATGCGATGGAAGGGGATAGAACAATCGATGAAAATTATAGCTGGTACGCGGTATATACAAAACCGAGGTGGGAGAAGAAAGTAGCAGGACACCTGCTTGAAAAGGGCGTGGAGCATTACTGCCCCGTTAATAAGGTGGTACGCCAATGGAGCGACCGCAAAAAAATTGTGTTTGAACCCATCTTCAAAGGATATGTATTTGTTAAGACATTGGAGGATACGAAATGGGATCTCAGGAAAATTCCAGGTATACTTAATTTCGTCTATTGGCTGGGCAAGCCAGCGCAAATAAAGGAACAGGAAATTATCACTATAAAAAAATTCCTTAATGAATTTGACAATGTGGAGGTGGAGAAGAAGGGATTTGTAGTTAACAGTTCTGTCCGTATTACCCGGGGGGTGTTGATGAATTACGAAGGAATGGTGGTTGAGGTATTCGGGAACCGGGCGGTAGTGAAGATTGACAGCCTGGATATTCAGTTGAGTGCACATTTTGATAAGAAGAATCTGGAGTTGATCGGATGAGGTGTGGCCTTAATCAGGACGAATTACATGAATTAATAATTGTGCGCCTGCTGGTGATTACTTTTTAAATGCTCCTTGATCTCGTCACAGTTATATTTAAGTTCGGGGGATTTCTCAATCGCAGCCAAAAACCGCTGCTCCTTCGAAATGACGGAGTACTTAACATAACCGAACCTTTACAATTCTTCATTTGATGAATAGTGATCTCGTCACAGCTATATTTAAGTTCGGGGGGTTTCTCAGTCGCAGCCAAAAACCGCTGCTCCTTCGAAATGACGGGGGGAAGTGCGCATGGGAGCCGGAACTTTTTGGGATTCGGAGTCGCGTCTTTTTTAGCACCAAATCATTTTAAAAGGCCTGGTCCGTCATTTCGGTTTCGACGAATGAAAAAGGAGAAATCTCCGGACCTTCTGAGTCGGTTGAATGAAGGGAAGGACTTGCTGACCTTTTTGTTACGCCGCTGCTCTTTCGAAATGACGAAAACTTTTGCACTCGTCACAGGTTTATTTAAGGTCGGGGATTTCTCAGTCGCAGCCAAAAACCGCTGCTCCTTCGAAATGACGGAGTACTTAAGAGTGGAGGATGAAGAATGGAACTTTTGAGCCCTGTCACAGCTATATTTAAGTTCCGGAGATTTCTCAGTCGCAGCCAAAAACCGCTGCTTCTTCGAAATGACGGAGTACTTAAGAGTGGAGGCGAAGAATGGAACTTTTGAGCCCTGGCATAACTGACTTAAGGTTCCGGAGATTTCTCAGTCGCAGCCAAAAACCGCTGCTCCTTCGAAATGACGGAGTACTTAACATAACCGAACCTTTACAATTCTTCATTTGATAAATAGTGATCTCGTCACAGCTATATTTAAGGTCGGGAGGTTTCTCAGTCGCAGCCAAAAACCGCTGCTCCTTCGAAATGACGGGGGGAAGTGCGCATGGGAGCCGGAACTTTTTGGGATTCGGAGTCGCGTCTTTTTTAGGCACCAAATAATTTTAAAAAGCCCGGGGCCGTCATTTCGACGAAGGAGAAATCTCCGGACCTTCTGAGTCGGTTGAATGAAGGGAAGGACTTGCTGACCTTTTTGTTACGCCGCTGCTCGTTCGAAATGACGGAAACTTTTGCACTCGTCACAGGTTTATTTAAGGTTGGGAGGTTTCTCAGTCGCAGCCAAAGGCCGCTGCTTGTTCGAAATGACGAAACTTTTTGGACTCGTCACAGGTTTATTTAAGGTCGGGAGGTTTCTCAGTCGCAGCCAAAAACCGCTGCTCCTTCGAAATGACGGAACTCTACAAGTTGAACGGAAATCGTTTGATTGCAAGGGTTAAAATAAAACATCTGCGATTGCCATTGAGAATACGGAGATTTCTCAGTCGCAGCCAAAAACCGCTGCTTCTTCGAAATGACGGAGTACTTAACATAACCGAACCTTTACAATTCTTCATTTGATGAATAGTGATCTCGTCACAGCTATATTTAAGTTCCGGAGATTTCTCAGTCGCAGCCAAAGGCCGCTGCTCCTTCGAAATGACGACCGTCGCAAATTGATGGAGGCGTCGCATAAATTACAGTAGCCATAATTGCAATAACTATTTTTTTGCAGCATGAAATAAGATGCAGAAATTTAGTTAAATTACCATCACTAATTGAAAACCCTCTTTCTTACACTTAAAACCTTCTCCGCTACGGGGGCAATAGAAAAGGTATGCCGGGTGGCGGGCCGGGCCCTGTATGAAAATTCCATTACAGGAAGGGGAGAGTTCATGATGTATTCGAAAGATGATCCGGAGAATGTAAACACGCAGCCTTACCTGCCGGCAAACCTCTTCAAGGGGTTTGACGGATCACGCATAAAATTTACCATACAAAGTACCAAAGAAGGAGGGAAAAGCGACGTTGCAGTATTGAGCCACCTTGATTTGCTCTCCACCGGATATTGCATCAAACTGGCTTCGCCAAAAACCAAACTAGTTTTAATAGCACACGGTACCGAAATCTGGAAACCCATTTCCCGGGCAAAAAAGATCATGATGCAAAAGGTGGACCTGCTGGCGCCTGCCAGCAATTTTACCAGGAGCAGAATCGAGGAACTTAACGAAATCCCGGGAGACCGATTTTCTGTTCTCTACAATTGTCTTGACCCGTTTTTACCCCAACCACCCGGCAGCGCCCGCCGGAAAGAATTCCGGAACAGTTATGGATTTACCGATGAAGAAGTAGTTTTAATGGCCTTCAGCCGGATCACTTCCACAAAAAATGATACAGGGTACGATAAAATCTTAATCGGTATAAAGAAACTGCAGTCTGCCTGCCCGAAGCTGCGGTTGTTATGCGTGGGTAAATACGAGGAGGAAGAGAAAACACGTTTGATGCAACTGATACATGCGCTGGGAATTGAATACGACGTAATCTTCACGGGCTTTGTACCGGAAAGCGTTATAGGAGATTATTTTAACATGGCAGACGCCTATATTATACCGGGTGAAAAAGAGGTATTTGGATTCCCCTTTCTTGAGGCCCTGTATTATAATAAACTCGTGATCGCAGGAAAAATCAATGAAGATACCACGCAGGGCTATGAAGAAAAGATGGGGTATTTTATTAATATCGACAACCAGGAGGAAATCATCAACACGCTAAAGGAAGTGTATGACCGGGTGCACAGTTTCCGGCCCGACCGCGGCCTGCTGGTTGACAAATTCGGTTTCCCGGCCTATAAGAATAACTGGAAGAATCTACTTGAAAAGTTGAAATTTGATACACCATAATTTATTATTAACAGTGAATTATATAAAAGCTAACACCCAGGGAAATATTAACGCCGGTTGCTCTTTAAATTACCCGGCTTCAAATTTCAAAAAATGCCCGGAGCATTATTTCAAATAACCTGCGGGCAGATCTCCATCACTCAACCGTTATGTGCAGGATAGCCGGTATCGCCAATAAATCATTAGCCCTGGAGGCCATAGAAGACAAAGTTGCGCAAATGTGTGATCTTCAGAAACACGGGGGGCCCGATGATTCCGGAATGTATAGCTGCGCTGCCAGCAACCTGGTGCTGGGCCATCGCCGGCTTGCTTTAATTGATCTGTCACCCTCAGGACACCAGCCGATGAAATATTGCGAACGATATGTTATTTCTTTCAACGGCGAGATCTACAATTTCCATGAGCTGAAAAAGGAACTGATGCTGGCAGGGATGACTTTTCACACACAATGTGATACCGAGGTTATTTTAGCAGCCTTTGCCCATTGGAACACGCAGAGCTTTGCAAAACTTAAAGGAATGTTCGCCTTTGCTTTATATGATACCATTGAAAAGGATCTTTACTTAGTGCGGGACCCGTCAGGTATAAAACCCCTGTACTATTCCGTAAATCATACCTCTATAGAATTCGCCTCCGAGATAAGGGCATTTCATGCGATCGGAAATAAGACAGAAAATCCAGACTGGCCCGTTTTTCAATTAGCCTACGGCCATATACCCGAGCCCATAACTACCCTCCGGGACGTAAAGCCACTGCATAAAGGTTGTTTTTATAAATACCATCTTCCGAGCGGCGATTCCAGTTACCAATCGTTTATGCATTATAGTTATAGTAATACCCTGAACGATGTTTCAGCGCGCACAGTATGCCATAAAAAACTCGTTACAGGGGGCAGTGGAGAGGCATTTATTATCCGACGCACCAATAGGCGTTTTCCTGAGCGGGGGTATCGACTCCGGTATTGTAACCACGCTGGCGTCAGGTCATGAGCAACAACAGTTAAAAACCTTGTCTCTATATTTTAAGGAGGCGCAGTTTTCCGAAAAAATATTCCAGGACAGTATCATAGCCCAATTACAATGCAGGCATTACCAGCATTTATTGACTGAAAGTGAATTCCAGGAATCTTTCCCGGCTATCCTGGCTTCCATGGATATGCCCAGTTGTGATGGGGTGAACACCTGGTTCATCAGTAAGTACGCTAATAAACATGGGCTGAAGGCAGTGCTATCCGGAATCGGCGGTGATGAATTATTTGGAGGTTATCCTTCTTTTACCCGCATTTCGATAGCGTGAAAGCTCCGGCATATGCCGCCGGCGCTATTATTGTATGCAAAGCACAGTGCCGACAAAAGAATTAACCGCATCTGTTATCTTTCACTGGATGGCATCAAAGGCTCCTATCTTTTTTTGAGAGGCCAGTTTATTCCACGACAAATTGCAAAGCAACTGGGCGCTACCGAAAAGCCAGGTCTGGTCTATATTGAAGGAACATCCGCTGGTGCCTTCGCTTTTCCCCTTGTACGACAAAAACAAAGCAAGCTGGCTGGAGCTGAATATGTACCTGCAAAACCAGTTGTTAAGGGACGCCGACGTTATGAGTATGGCCCATGGAGTTGAAATAAGAGTGCCGTTCCTGGACGATGAAGTCATCAAAACCGCATTAGCCATGGACGCCGCGTATAAAATATGAGGGCTCTATACCCAAGCAGTTATTAATAAACATTTTTAAAGACACATTGCCTGAACCGGTATGGAACCGGAAAAAGATGGGATTTGCCTTTCCATTCCAGCATTGGCTGAATAACAGTGTTTTTGTAAGGGATACCCTTGAAAAAGGCAATGCAGTCGACCCGGCTAAGCTATAAAAAATTTAAGGCCGGCAAGTTGCACTGGAGCCACTTGATGTCATTGATTATTTTGCAAACGAGGGGAGTATGTTGAATAGTTGAATAGTTGATAGTTGATAGTTGATAGTTAATAGTTGATAACGGATAAGAAGTTAGTGTAATTATGTTTGAATTCTGTGACACTTTTTCATTAGAGTCCAGGGTTTGGCAAAAGAATGATTTATTCTTCCATCCAGGAGATTGCCACGGCGCAAGTCGCTTATTCAAATTTTCGAATTCATTGATGCGCCTCGCAATGACGTTTCACGGCGGTGTTAGTTCACAAGGACGGGAGGCCGGCCTACCCCGCAATGACGTTTCACCGGGAGCGTCCCACAATTGACGAACAGGTGTGACAACAAGTGAATTGCCATATTATCAATTCTCAATTGCCCATTTTTAATTATAATGAAAACCCTCTTCCTCACCCTCCGCACTTTCTCCGCCACCGGCGGCATAGAAAAAGTGTGCCGCATCATGGGGAAGGCGTTATACGAAGAAAGCATCGAAAATGACGGCCTGTTGCAGGTTTGCAGCATGTACGATAAACAACAGGATGCCTTTAATAATCCTATATTTCCCTGCGGAAAATTTCCGGGGATATGGCATTAACAAATTGAAGTTCATAAAGCAAATGGTGCGGACCGGCTTTAAATACGACCGCGTAATAATGAGCCATATCAACCTGTTGCCGGTCGGCTGGCTCATAAAAAAACTGTCGCCCGCGTACAAAAATAATCCTGCTGGCGCATGGCATAGAAATCTGGTATCCCGTTAGCAACCGCAAAAGAAAAATGCTCCATAAATGCGATCAGATTTTTGGCCGTAAGCAACTATACCAAAAACACGATCAGTAAAGTGCATGGACTGCCGGAAGAAAAAATCGCCGTCCTCAACAATTGCCTCGATCCCTTTTTGCCATTGCCGTCCATGTATAAAAAAGATGAGGTCCTTTTACAGAAATATGGATTTGCACGCATCCGATATCATCCTCATGACCTTAACACGACTCGCTTCAAGGGAAAGGTATAAAGGCTATGATAAAGTAATTGAAGCCATTGCCGATGTTAAAAGCAAGATATCCCGGTATTAGCATTAAATACCTGATTGCCGGCCGGTACGACAGCCGCGAAAAAGCATTTATTGAAGACCTGTTGCAAAAGCTGAATATTAAGAATGTGGTGATCATGACGGGCTTTATAGAAGATGAGGAACTGGAGGCTCATTTTGCCCTAAGCGATATGTATGTAATGCCCAGCCGCAAAGAAGGTTTCGGCATTGTGTTTATAGAGGCCATGTATTACGGCCTGCCTGTTATTGCCGGTAATATCGACGGCTCGGTTGATGCTTTGCTGCAATGGGGAATTGGGGCAATTGGTAAACCCGGATAAATACAAATGAAATAGCAACCGCCATCGCGAATGTTATGGAAAATAAATTTTCGTTTACCCCTTCCCGTAAGGTATTAATGAAGCATTTCAGTTACGAAACCTATAAACAAAAACTGAAACTGGCCATTGCTTAAAAATAGTATTATGGATGATTCAGTATCTCCGATTAACCCATTAACCTTGCATTCCGAAGAACACTGGGACCTCATCATTCAGCCAAAAGCACACCTGCTTGACCTGAAGCTGAAAGAGGTATGGAGATACCGTGACCTCCTATTACTATTTGTAAAACGTGATTTCGTTACCCAGTACAAGCAAACCATTCTCGGGCCGCTTTGGTATTTTATACAACCTATTTTTACTTCCATTATTTTCCTGATGGTGTTTGGAAAAATAGCCAATATACCCACTGATGGTGTTCCGCCAATATTGTTCTATATGAGTGGCATTACTATGTGGAATTATTTTTCAACCTGCCTTAACCAGCACATCGAATACATTTGTAACAAATGCAGCCATTTTTGGAAAAGTATATTTTCCAAGATTAATAATACCGTTATCAACCGTAATGTCCAACATTGTGAAATTCGGAATACAGTTTTTGTTGCTGGCTGCAGCGTTTGTATTTTATGCTTACAATGGCATGCCCGTTCATTTGGGAATTCATTTATTATTGATACCGTTCCTGCTGGTAATGATGGCGGGCATGGGGCTGGGGCTGGGTATTATCATTTCGTCACTCACAACCAAGTATCGCGATCTTACCATACTGATTGGTGTTTGCAGTTCAATTGCTCATGTATGCCACACCGGTAGCTTATCCCTTATCGTTCCTGCAACATAATAAATATGCAGCGTGGATTGCGTGGAACCCGTTGACTCCAATTATGGAAGCATTTCGTTATTCGCTATTTCAACAAGGAAGTTTTAATGCCGGCAGCTTATTATATAGCGGCGCATTCGTTATAATTGTTTTATTCATTGGGCTGGTTACTTTTAGTAAAGTTGAACGAACCTTCATGGATACAGTATAACGGAAACGAATACATGTCAATACCCTGTTGTTTCAGCAAATTCGTGTAATTCGATAAAATTCGTGTAATAAAATTTATAGTGTAACAACAGCAATTGGCAAACACCGTAATTAAAGTAGAAAACCTTTCCAAGCAATACCGCCTCGGTAATGTGGGCCTCGGCACACTGAGCCATGACGTAAACCGCTGGTGGCACACGTGTACGCGGCAAGGAAGATCCTTATTTAAAAATAGGTGAAGAAAACGACCGCTCTATAAAAGGGAGCAGCGATTATGTATGGGCTTTACAGGATATTAATTTTGAAGTAAAGCAGGGAGAAGTGCTGGGCATTATTGGCCGCAACGGCGCAGGAAAATCCACGCTTTTAAAAATACTCAGCCGCACTACTACACCTACAACAGGGCAGGTAAAAATAAAAGGCCGTGTGGCCAGTTTGCTGGAAGTAGGTACCGGCTTTCATCCTGAACTTACCGGCCGTGAAAATATTTTTTTAAACGGCGCCATCCTGGGCATGACCAAGCAGGAGATTAAAAGCAAGTTTGATGAAATAGTTGATTTTGCAGGGGTGGAACGATATATTGATACACCGGTAAAAAGATATTCCTCCGGTATGTATGTGCGTTTGGCCTTTGGCGTTGCCGCACATTTGGAACCTGAAATTTTAATTGTGGATGAAGTGCTGGCAGTAGGGGATGCGGAGTTTCAAAAAAAGGCATTGGGAAAAATGAAAGAATGTAGAGAAGAAGAGGGAAGAACGGTTTTGTTTGTAAGTCATAATATGGCTGCGATAAAAACTTTATGCAAGACCGGTTTGCTACTTAGAAAATGGGCAATTAAAATACATGGGTAACTGTTGATACATGTAATTAACCAGTATTTTAAAAAAAATGCAAACTGCGGAAGGTTATTTTACGCCGGGAAGATTTAGCAGTAATGAAAAGGTAATTGTAAAAAGTGCATTGATACAAAATCAAAGAGGCGAACAAACAGAAACTTTCGAGGTGGGAGATGATTTAATTGTAACAGTAATTCTTGAATCGGAAAAGGAATATATTGAACCGCATATCTTTCGTAGCAATTAAATCAAATTTTGGTACTGTAACGGTTGCCAGTACTATGCTGGATGGAAATAAAACCGGTAGATTTATTAAAGGTGAAAATGTAGTTTCATGCACTTTTAAAAATCTTCCTTTATTGCCGCAGGAATATTTTTTATCAATAGGTATCAGGGAAAATGATGCGAAAATTTTCTTAACTGCCAGTAAAGAAATAGGATATTTTGTAATAACTACCCGGATGAAAGATCTGGGTGTTGAAGGCGAGGTGGCCGAAAGAATGGCAGCGGATTCAATAAGTCCCCTTGATTCCTTACGAATGGAATTTTGGAAATGGCCAATTCAATCATTTAATTTATTAAATAATGTTAAAACGGTAGGCTTTACAAACAAAGGTATATTTCAATTGCTTAGCCGCAATTATATCATTTAGATTATTTAAGACCAATCGCCACTGCTTCTATAAAGTAGTTTCACCATTCAAGATGGATATTCGGAGTACATTCTCCTGATAGTTTTAATGAATCGAATCAGGGTACAAATCGTTAATAGCTAAATTTTAGGGGCTCAAATTTTTTAATGGACTTACAAAGAAAAAAAGTTTTATTAACTGGCGCTGATGGCTTTATTGGTAGTCATTTATTGGAAAAGCTATTAGAGGAAAAGTGTCAGGTGAGGGCCTTTGTATTTTATAATTCATTTAATAGCTGGGGATGGTTAGATAGTTTGCCTGATGACCTTAAACAGCAAATAGAAATTTTTTCAGGCGACATTCGAGATCCAAATGGTGTGAGAACAGCAATGAAAGATATCGATGTTGTTTTTCATTTAGCTGCTCTCATTGCAATTCCTTTTAGTTATCATTCTCCAAATTTTTATAAATCGATACAAATATAAAAGGACTCTATAAATACTTATACAGTGCAAGAGATATGAATGTAAAACGGGTTTGATTAACTTCAACATCCAAATTATTGTACATGCTCAATTTGTTTCCATCACAGAATTACATCCTAAGCAACCACAGTCGCCTTATTCTGCTTCTAAAATCGGTGCCGACAGTATTGCTGAATCATTTTATAAAAGTTTTGATCTGCCTTTGACAATTATACGTCCATTTAATACTTATGGGCCCGTCAATCGGCCACGTGCGATTATACCGACTATTATAACTCAATTATTAAATGGTAATGAGGAAATAAAATTAGGAGATATATCACCTACCCGTGACTTGGTTTTTGTAAAGGATACAGTAAATGGATTTGTTGCAATCAGTAAATGTGATGAGTTGATCGGACACGAGATTAATATTGCAACTCAAACGGAAATCAGCATTCATGACCTTACGGTTGAGATCATTAATCAAATTAATCCCAAAGCTAAAATTATAAGTGATGAAGAAAGGCTTCGGCCTGTAAAAAGTGAAGTTTTCAGGCTGCTTGGTTCAAACGAAAAATTGAAAAACTTTACTGAATGGAAACAGCAATATGATCTTAAAAAAGGATTAAAGGAAACTATTGAATGGTTTAAAAAACCAGGTAATCTTAAGAACTATAAAACTGGCATTTATAATATATGATTGATAATACTACAATTCAGGATATTATTAGTCATATACGGAATATATACGCTGCAAAAGATTTTATATCGTTGCACGAACCTTTTTTTGGGGGCAATGAAAAAAAATATTTGTTAGATGCTATTGATAGCACTTTTGTTCATCGGTAGGGCCTTATGTTGATAAATTTGAACTGATGATGGCAAACATCAGTCAAACACAAAGAGCAGTAGCGGTGGTGAATGGTACA
>CAWFYG010000009.1:0-510000 GCA_963819925.1 uncultured Chitinophagaceae bacterium
ATATTGGCAGTATTATCGCTTATTGGATTAGCGGTAACTCTCTTCTCCGTGGAATCGTTATTGGGAGAAAGTGATTACCCGGTTAAATTTCCTACAATTGCTATCAGTGCTTTTTTGGGTGCCTATACCTGGATCTTAGGAGATCAGCTTGCGAGATACCAAAAGAATGACTTTACCTATTACAATGTTTATAATGCTGTTTACCGGTTATTGGTTGCTATTCCTTTAGGCCTTAGCTTATCCTATTTTGCAAAAGAAGAAATAGCTATTCCTTTTGTTTTTTTACTGGCGGCATTCCCGATCCAAACTTTATTAAAATTCTCCCGGCGAATAGTATCACAAAAGCTTGGCCTTGGAGAAACTGATACTGATAACGGACAGTTAGAATTGCAGCAATTAGAGGGAATGAGTCTGAATAATTCAGAGAGGTACCAGGAAGAAGGTATCTCAACAATAGCAGAATTGGCATGGGCTGACCCTATTGATTTAATGATACGAACCAATAAAGATTTTAGCTTTGTAATTGATACAATCAGCCAGGCTTTGCTTTGGATTTATTTTGATAAGGAAACCAAACTATTGTATAAATATTCACTGAGAGGTGCCCAGGAAGTTTGTAATTTTTTGGATGACCTGAATTCCGACGAGCCAAAAACAAAGGCGGCGGCAGAAAAAACCCGTGATAAATGTGCTGAGTTATTATCAATGACCCCTGATTCGTTCATTTTTACATTGCTTTCCGTAAGAGACGATCCGTATGCTCAGTTTTTATTTAATATCTGGCATTGACAGGCAATCGAAAAAATTAGGGAATTAAATTGGCAAATAATAGAATTGATTTTCATTTCACCTTATGCACATTCATTACAGCAACTTGTTTGGAAGGTACTGCAACTCCGCTAAAGCAAATAGGACAGGTTTGTGCCATGGGGTTTGGATCTACCTCAAAGGTGAAAACATCCCCCAATTGTAGTCCGGCACTTCCAAAAGTGCAATAGTTAAAAACAGCAAAAGCATTCGTGTAGGTACTGTCATTATCCGTGTCGTGCCAGGATGCTTCGATATTTGCTGTATCAATTGTTCCTTTTAAGAGTTGGACGGCATAATGTTCACAGGAACCGTTTACGATCAACTTACCGGTTAAAACAGTGCTGTCAGGGGTACTCTTGTGGCATCGTAAGCTTATTAAAGAAACGAGGGATATTATAAACAGGGAATATTTCACCGGATACATATATTATATGACACTGCAATTTACTTAACCGTTGCATAACGATGGCTGATCCGGAAGTATTTCTTTATTATCGTTAAATATGTCTTGTTACAACTTCCAGGAATGTACTTTAATCCCTTTGGAATTTCGCTTTAGCCGGAAATTGAAAGGAAGAAATGAAAGTAGGACAGTCACTCCTGTTGCACCAGATACCGGGCCTATGCAAGTGCTTTAGTGCCAGTCACGAATGTTTCGTATCCCGCCTTCGTACACGCTACATAGTTGGCCCTATCGGTGAATCAATTCCGGATTACGCAAATAAACCGGTCATAAATTTTATGCCTGGATTAAATTTGCAATAAATTATTTATAATGAAAACCCGGTCTTTAACCATAAAAGTCTCCCCCTCTGTCGGTAAGGTATCTGCTGAATACATCTCCCCGGCTGAACCGAAATGCATTATATCATTGGCGCATGGAGCCGGTGCAGGAATGCTTCATCCTTTCATGGTTACATTGGCGAAATCACTTGCCGAAAAGGACATTGCAACATTGCGCTTTAATTTTCCTTTCACCGAAAATAAAAAGGGCAGGCCTGATGTTCCCGCAGTTGCCCATACAACTATTGAAGCGGCTATTGCAAAAGCGGAAAAGCTATCCCCGTCACTTCCACTCTTTATTGCAGGCAAATCGTTCGGTGGCAGAATGAGTTCGCAATATCTGTCAGCCCATGCCGGTGCTCCGGTAAAAGGAATTATTTTTTATGGCTTTCCGCTGCATGCTGCCGGCAGGCCATCAACGGACCGGGCGGAACATTTGAACAATGTGAAGGTGCCGATGCTTTTTCTACAAGGCTCCCGCGATACTCTTACTACATGGGACCTTATAAAATCCGTGTGTTCGAAACTTCCAAAAGCTAACCTTGTAAAGATCGATGGTGCCGACCATTCTTTTAAAGCAGGCAAAACAGATACAATGGAGATACTTACCAAAACAACAAACGATTGGATGGAGAAAATAATCAAAGATTAAAGTCGGTAGCATTGGAGTGAATTCTTCGTTACCAAGTTATCAGCATGCCTTTATTACCTAACCCTTGTATTCACAATAACAAACACTTCCCCTAATGAAAATTAAAGATGCGGCAACGCTTATTCAAAAAGCGTTTGAACACCGGGTATCTGCCGAACAATGGGCGGACTTAGGTTGTGGCAGTGGTACTTTTACCCATGCGTTGGCCAGTTGTTTGAAACCGGGCAGCAAAATTTATGCGGTGGATAGAGAAATGCCTGCAATAGCTTCAACAAACAACATTGACATTAAATGCATACAGGCGGATATGGAAAGCATCCTTTTTCATCCAAAGAATTAGATGGCATACTGATGGCAAATTCTTTTCATTATGTAAAAGACAAAAGCAGGTTGATTGAAAGATTACAATCTTTTTTAAAAAGTGACGGTATGTTTTTGATAGTGGAATATGATACAGGCAAAGCGAACCGATGGGTACCGTATCCACTGTCTTTTGAAAACCTAACGTTGCTTTTTGAAAATAATGGCTTTAGCTTAATAGAAAAGGTTGGTGAAAGAAGTTCCATCTTCGGCCCGCAAAAAATGTATGCATCGGTGATAAAATTTTGAGGCATGCTTTGTGAGTTTACTAATTCCGGATTAATGATTTCCAGGAAATCTATTCTTTAGACAAATAAACAAATTGCATGCTAAAAACCGGTAAACGTAAAAATTATTGAACCTGAACTTTTAATAGCCAGAACTATCATGCCAACTGATGACCTCAATCATTGAATTTTATAAATAACCGGTTTTCCTTTGTGACTGAATACTAAAATTTAAATAAAAATGGCACGAAAGGTTTTACTCTTTTGTGGTATCGTGTCGTCATTGCTCTACATAGCCATGAACATTTTTGTGCCGATGCTGTTTACCGGCTACGACTCTGCCTCTCAAACCGTAAGTGAGTTGTCTGCCATAGGCGCTCCCACCCGAACACTATGGGTTGCATTGGGCACGATGTATACATTGCTTATAATCGCTTTTGGATGGGGGGCCTGGCAATCAGCGGCCCGAAACAAAAACCTGCGGATAACCGGATTCCTCATCTTCGTCTACGGCATCGTTAGTATCGCCTGGCCATTTGCACCTATGCATCAACGTGAGGCACTGGCAGCGGGCGGTGAAACGCTGAGTGATGCTATGCACCTGGTTTTAGCGGCCGTAACAGTCCTTTTTATGTCGACTGCAATGGGATTTGGTGCAGCAGCATTCGGAAAGCGGTTCCGGGTCTATTCAATTGTAACAATTCTAACCCTCCTGGTGTTTGGTATTTTAACCGGTTTAGATGCTCCCGGGGTTAAAGCAAACCTGCCAACGCCGTGGGCAGGAGTTTGGGAGCGCATCAACATTGGCGTGTTCCTGCTATGGATAATAGTGCTGGCCATTGTACTACTGCAAAGGGAAAGGAATGCAGGCCTGTTAGTAACAACAACAAACAAAAGGATCAAAGACAAAGTGAAAGGCAACAGGCAACTTACGTCAAAATGAAATAAACGACTAAGGTCCTAAATTATCATTTACCTCCACAATTCCGTGTGGCCCTTTTACACGCCGCTTCTATTTCTACTTACTATGCATAAAAAATAATACTCCCTTTGCAGCCAACTGCATTTATTTTGTTTACATTAGTATAAATGAATGCATTAATTTATAACAACCCTCAGGCATTAGGTAAAGCCGCCGGAGCCACTGCTGCGCAGTTTATCCGGGAAGCTATAATGGCTAATGGAACGGCGAACATTATTCTTGCAACAGGAACCAGCCAGTTTGAAACATTGAATGAATTGATTGCAGCCAAAGACATTGACTGGAGTAAGGTAATAGTGTTTCACCTGGACGAATACATTTCATTACCCATAACCCATCCCGCAAGCTTCAGGAAATATTTACAGGAAAGATTTGTATCAAGAGTTCCACAACTGAAACAGGTATATTTAATAAAAGGCGAAACAAATGCTGAACAGGAATGCAGGCGTTTGGGAGATTTAATAAAAGTACATCCTATAGATGTAGCACTAATTGGCATCGGTGAAAATGGTCACCTTGCATTTAATGATCCACCTGCAGATTTTGAAACGGAAGAACCCTACATAGTGGTTGAGTTAGACGAAGCATGTAAAAAACAACAGATGGGTGAAGGCTGGTTTCAAACTGTTGAAGATGTGCCGCAAAAGGCGATAAGCATGACAGTACAACAAATTCTTAAATCCGGACATATTATTTGTTCTGTTCCGGGAGCAAGAAAAGCAATTGCTGTAAAAAATACTTTGGAACAGGAAATAAGCAGTCTTTACCCGGCGAGTATTCTGCAAACGCATAACAATTGTACTATTTTTCTTGATACCAATTCGGCAGGTATGCTCAATACTGCAACAAAAGAAGCAACAACATGGGTCAGCAACAATTAAAAATTTTCAACGCAAGAATAATAACGCCTCATACAATAATTGAGAACGGGACAATTCTTGTTACGGGGGAAACAATTACGGCTGTTGGTGAAAAAAATATTGAGGCAGAAGGTGCTATGGAAATAAATGCTAATGGAAAATATATCGCTCCCGGTTTTATCGATATACATGTTCATGGCGGAGGCGGACATGATTTTATGGATGGAAGTGAAACGGCATTTTTAAAGATAGCTGAATTGCATGCACAGTATGGTACCACAGCCATGTTGCCTACAACACTAACAAGCAGCAAGGAAGAATTGCTTCAAACGCTGGCAATTTATGAAAGCGCCAAAGAACATAACACTAACGGTGCACAATTTCTCGGCATGCACCTGGAAGGCCCTTACATTGCTATGAGCCAGCGAGGAGCACAGGATCCCCGTTATATCCGAAACCCCGACCCGGCCGAATACCATGAAATAGTATCGTCCACATCTTGTATTAAACGATGGAGCAGCGCACCCGAATTAAAAGGGAGCATAGAGCTGGGCCGTTATTTACATTCAAAAAACATATTGGCAGCAATTGCGCATACGGATGCTATTTATGAAGAAGTGCTGGACGCATTTAATAACGGGTATAATTTAATAACGCATTTATATTCTGCAATGTCTGGTGTTACCCGGAGAAATGCTTATAAATATGCAGGCGTAATCGAAAGCGCTTTTCTTATTGACGAAATGGATGTAGAAATAATTGCTGACGGAATTCACATGCCTCCGCCATTGCTTAAGCTTGCTTACAAGATAAAAGGCCCGGATAGAATTGCTTTGATCACCGATGCGATGCGTGCCGCCGGAATGCCCGAAGGAGAAAGCGTTCTCGGCAGTCTTCATAACGGACTTCGCGTAATCGTTGAGGATGGAGTAGCAAAGTTACCCGATCGTTCCTCTTTTGCAGGAAGCGTTGCAACGGCAAACCGTTTATTGAAAACTATGGTGCAGGTAGCTGATGTTTCTATAATTGATGCAGTGAAAATGCTTTCAACTACTCCGGCCCGCATATTAAATATGTCGGATGCAAAGGGTGAATTAGCCGCAGGCAAAGATGCCGATATCGTAATCTTCGACGAGGATTTTAATATTAGTACCACAATTATAAAAGGAAGAATTGTATTTGATAATGCAAGCATCGGCACAGATGCTTAAAAAAATACAGACTTAATGAACAAGCATTTTAATTCGCACCTGGTAGACTTGAGCCATGTTATCGAAAACGGCCTGGTTACGTACAAAGGGCTGCCTGCGCCTGTTATATGCGATTATTTGTCGCGGGAAGATTCGAAGAAATTTTATGAAGAGGGAACCAGTTTTCAAATTGGCAAAATTGAAATGGTAAGCAACACGGGCACTTATATTGATTGCCCCTTTCACCGTTATGATAACGGTAACGATCTTGCCGAAACATCCCTGGATGATTTCGCGGAGTTGGAAGGTATTGTTATTTCATCTCCTCATATTGAAAGGCTTGCTAATGATGCAACGCTGCTTCGCAAGTATAACCTGGCGGGCAAAGCGGTTTTATTCCATACAGGATGGTCGGAATATTGGCACACAGAAAAGTATTATACCAATCATTCATTCCTTACTGAAGATGCCGCACATTTTCTTAAAGAACAAAAAGTGAAGCTGGTCGGGATAGACTCTCATAATATTGACGACACATCCGGTGGAAGCCGCCCGGTGCATACCATTTTGCTTGGAGCCGGGATACTTATCGTTGAACATCTTTGTAACCTGGAAAGTCTACCCCACCAGGGATTCAGGTTCAGCGCCGTGCCGCCAAAATTCAAAGGAGTAGGAACTTTTCCTGTAAGAGCTATGGCCAGAATTACGGGGTGATTGTATTTTACAGGACTCTCAACCTTGTACAATGATTAAATTATCAACTTCTTTGTCTATGCTTATTAAAGAAGTAAGTCTTGGGCGAAAACCCGCTTTTCAGTATTTAACGCTCAATGCCTGATGTGAGTATTATTGAAAACCAACTAATGTATTTATATTCCAATACACTAAACAAATAAATAATCCAATTGCACTTAGGATAACTATCGTAGCGAGTACCACGATTAATGTTTGTACCTGGTATTTCATAAGCTGGATTTAAGAAATTATTAATTAGATATTTCCGAAAACCAAAATAGAAATTAAAATAGTAAAATACAAGCTTCTGCCCTGCCGCAACTACTTTTTTACCGTTACTATCCTCAACTAAAATTCATAATCCCAACCGCACATCCGTGAAAACCAATGATTTTGAAGAGTTACGGCGGACCTATTCAATTCAGCGAAATCATCAAAGAAAATATTTTATCAATAAGGAACAGACTTAGCAGAACGATCTTAAAACAACAACCGGATAATGCCGGCATTAAAAATTTTATTGAAAAATAAAGGAATTAGATAAGAGCAAGTGATCACTGACATTCTGAGAGCAAACCAAATGAACCCGTTGGCTTTCACTATAATTTTTATTTTAAAAAAATAATTCAAAATATTTGCGCAAGTGAATGCTTGCATATGGAAGCCAGAAGGGATGTATTCCAGGCAATAGCCGATCCCACACGACGACAAATTATTGGAATGGTTGCCGATCAATTTGATATGAGCCGACAGGCAATATCGCTATTCCTTTCTTATTACTTGTTGCATAAAAAAATGAAAGTATAAAGTAGCAACGAATAGTTGACACTCAAACTAAAATCCCCACTCTTTCATCTTCTCTAAATCATCTTTGGAACAGTCGAGGGGTGTTTTATTTTGGTATTCTTCCTGCTCTATTATAAAATATTTTGTTCCGGATTTACGGGCAAAATCAATTACCTCTTTTACATCCACCACACCTTTGCCCAATAATGTACTTTCATACATATTGCCATTTGCTGCGGGCGTATCTCTTTTCAATTCGTCTTTAACATGCATTAATAAAAACCTTCCCGGGTACTTTTTTAAATAATCCAATGCCCTTCCGCCCGGCTCGTACATATTGCCGATATCTATTTGCTGTGCCACCAGGGATTTATCAGTTAACTGAAGCAAAAGATCATACAACACAGTTCCGTCAAGGCTATGATTAAACTCGTAGCTCTCGTTATGAAATGCAAAATGAATTCCCGCCTTTTTACAAAGGGCACCGGTTTTATTATGCATATCCATATAGAATTTAAAGTCATCCATGTTTCCGCAAAGGCTTTCATCTACTCCAGGGCTTATCATATATTTCAATCCTACCGCTGCGGCATCTTCAATAGTATATTTCCATTCATCAGTAAAATCATTTGCCCTTTTATCCCAATATTTCGCTGTAAGCGGATTGTGACCGCTTGCCATTTTTAATCCGTTATCATTTAAAAGCTTTTTAAAATCGGCTATTGAATATCCATAAAATTTACGGTCGTGATAACCGGCATGTTCAACATCTTTATATCCCATTTGCGCCACACGCTTTAATGTACCTGCAGGATCCAATTTCATATCGTCCCTAACCGTGTATAGTTGTAAGCCTAAAATGTGATCGGTCTTTTTTTGTTTTAAAATACTTTCGGGAAGTATTGCAGCGCCCGCAATTGCAATGCTGCTGTTCTTAATAAATGTGCGTCGAGACGTATTCATAAGAATTTTTTTTACTTGATTAAAGAATGCTAAAAATACTTAATAGTTTTAAACGGAATTGGATATTTCTTGCTCTCTTTGCTTAAACATCTTTTAAAAGACTTTAATAAAATAAATTTCACTATATGCTTTATATGATAATCGAAACATACCACCCAAACAAAGTAAAGCAATTGTACAAACGATTTGAAGAAAAAGGAAGGCAACTACCGGAAGGTGTCCGTTATATAAACAGTTGGATTAATGAAGATGTAACAACCTGCTACCAGGTTATGGAAAGTGATGACGAAAAAAACATATACAAATGGATTCAACATTGGATTGATCTTACAGATTTTAAAATAATTCCCGTAATAACTTCCGAGGAGGCAAAGGAAAAAGTATTTGCGACTTAAACTTTGAAGGAAGTTCCGCAAGAAACCACTATAATATAATGTACACAATACCTTTAATAATTGGCAAATCATTTTTCAAATTTATTATATAAACATAAGCCCCCGAAGTAAGTTGAACGCCCTTAAATGTTCCGTCCCACCAAATATTTTTCCCATAATTATCAAAAACAATTTGTCCGTACCGGTTATACACTTTAACCTCTGCACCCGGATAGGCCTGCAATGTTTCTATAAACCATGTATCATTAATACCATCACTATTAGGCGTAAACGCATTTGGAATGTATAATTGTTGGTAAACTTTTACGAGCACACTATCCACCGCAGTTCCGCATCCTTTATTTGAAAATACATTCAATGCATACATTTGATTGGCAGTTGGATTTACGACAGGGCTCAGCGTGGTAATTCCGGTTATATTTACGCCGGGCGTCCAAATATTCGTAACGTCAGTCCCACCCGCAATCCCATTCAGAGTAGTTGATTGTCCTTTAATAATAACTTTATCAGGTCCTGCATCCGCAGTCGGCTTTTTATCCACCATAATTAATACAGAGTCTGACACTTTGCATTGATTGTTCGCAACAATAAGGGTGTACCTCGTTGTATCTGTTGGAAACACCACAGGGTCGGGGATGTTTGGATTGGAGATGCTAACGGGTGGCGACCATTCATAGGACGTTATAATACCGCTGCCTGTCCCGTTTAATTGAGCCGATGTTCCCTCGCAAATCTCCTGGTCATTTCCTGCATTCACAGAGGGCCTGGTACTCAATGAAACAATGGTTGAATCTTTACTGCTACAACCTTTTGCTGAAGTTACCGTTACATAATAAGTTCCATTGTTACCTGGCCCGGCAAGAGGAATAAAAGGGAATTGACTCGTGCTTGAAAAACCAAGTGGCCCTGTCCAGGAAAACAATACACCATCATTCGCAACCAGGAACAACGTATCGCCTGTACAATATCCGGTATTAGATGCTGCAATAACGGGATATTTATTTACACCTACACTTACAACATTAGATAAAATAGAACAGGAAGAAAGAGTCATATTCGACCGTTCCGAAACAGCCAGCCTGTAAAGATAAATACCGGCTGTTACTGTGGGTGGTCTTACATAAGTTGTACCGGTGGCTCCTGCAATATTCGTCCATGAAGCACCATTATTTGTGCTGACGCTGCCATTGATAAACAGGGTCAGTGTATCCGGCAGAAACATTTGCCTGTAGTGTAAAAACAGAATTATCACCGGTGCACACATCAACAGAGTCAGCAACTCCATTAATATTTGCAGTAACTAACGGACCACATGCACGAAAAGTAATATCATCCAATAAGATATCATTTCCACACCCGCCGGGAGCATTATTGGTCATTCTTAATACCACCGAGTTTAAGCCAACCGTTGTTGAAAAGAAAAAACCATATTGCACCCAGCCGGCCGATTCAGGAATATCCCCTGTTGAATAAGTTTGCAGTACAGTTCCCGAAGCTGTTTCAATATTAAAAGTTATGTTGGGTTTAATTCCCTGGCCGTTGCATGCAAATGGTTGCAATACATTGTACATCCATGCGGCAAATTCATAGGTGGTATTAGGGCAAAGGCCATCAACCGTTTTTACAAAAAAGTCGCCGGGGGTATACGATGCGTTAACTACCATCATGTACCCGTTTACATCGCCGGGAGTATGATCTTCGGTAAGCGTATGCCACGTACCCCCAAAACATCCACTGGTAGAATTGGCAATTGTATAGTATCCATCCTGGGGGCAATCATGAGTAACGTAAGTATAATTAGTAGTTGAATTCCCGATAGGGAGTCCGGGATTGAAGCCAGAGCCAAAAGTGATATTAACTACCGGGTCTCCCAGGCTTCCCTGGCATAGTTGGGCAAATAGCTTGTCGCGAACAAATAAAATACGACATCAAAAAACAAATAAAAATTTTTTTATACGGACTCATCAGACAAGCAGTAATTATTATATTCTAAGTTCCACAAATAATTGCAAATAACAGATATAACTATTCACAAATGGAAAGATAGACGTTAAAAGTTGTGTATCCTTTCACACTATTTTGTTTGAACAACTTTTTTCAGTGCAATTTTTTTATAATATTGGTTTATGTTTTTCGTAAATTGAATTTTTGTATATTCATTCTTTATGAAACCCAGTTCACTTCTTCAATCATACCAGGAACAACCCAATGTTTGGGATGAAATGTTTAGCACAGGAGAGATACGGTCACCTTACAAAAATTTTGTATCGGTTATCGAAGATTTGCCGCCCAGCAGAAATGACGCATAAGGATGAAATGGCCAAAAAGCTTTTCATGAGCCAGGGAATAACTTTCACGGTTTACAACAGTGGCGAAGGAATAGAAAAAATATTTCCCTTTGATATTATTCCCCGCATTATTACCAGTGACGAATGGGCGTTGATAGAATCAGGATTAAAGCAAAGATTAAAGGCACTAAATGTTTTTTTAAAAGATATTTATCATCGCCAGTTTATTTTAAATGATGGAATTATTCCGCCACAACTTATTTATTCCTGTCCTAATTTTTTACGGGAAATGGTAAACGTGGATGTTCCCTTTGACATTTATACTCATGTGTCGGGTGTAGATCTTATAAGGGATGATGACGGAAAATTTTATGTACTGGAAGATAACCTTCGCACTCCTTCCGGGGTTTCGTATATGCTTGAAAACAGGAGCATAACCTATCGCATCTTCCCGGACCTGCTTCCAAAAAATAATGTGCGTTCGGTAAAAGAATATCCTGATCTTTTATATAAAAATTTAATGTCGCTGGGCAACAGGCAAATCAGTAATCCAACTGTAGTTCTTTTATCGCCCGGAATTTATAACTCTGCTTATTTTGAACATACGACACTTGCCCGGTTAATGGGTATTGAACTGGTTGAGGGTCGTGATTTGATTGTAGATAACAATTATGTGTACATGAAAACAACGAAGGGATTGCAGCAGGTGGATGTGATTTATCGCAGGGTTGATGATGAATTTATTGATCCGCTTGTTTTCAGGCCGGATAGCATATTGGGCGTATCCGGAATTTACTGGGCCTACAGAAAAGGAAATGTTGCCATAGTGAATGCAATGGGCAATGGCGTTGCAGATGATAAAGCGATTTATTCTTATGTTCCGGATATGATCCGTTATTATTTGAATGAAGAACCAATATTGCAAAACATTCCTACTTACCAGTTGGCAGATGAAGACAGCAAAAAATATGTTTTTGAAAATATGCACAAAATGGTGATCAAGCGTACCAATGAATCCGGCGGTTATGGAATGCTTATGGGCAATACTGCAAGCGATGAAGAAATTCAAAAATTTAAAGAAGCAATAAATGCCGAACCAAGAAATTTTATTGCGCAGCATATTATCAGTTTGTCGTCTACCCCCTGTTATATTAATGGAATTTTGCAGCCACGTCGGGTAGACCTCAGGCCATTTGCGTTGTATGGCCCGGAGGGAATTAATATTGTTCCGGGTGGATTAACAAGAGTGGCGTTGAAAGAAGGCTCAATGATAGTAAATTCGTCGCAGGGCGGCGGCAGTAAGGATACGTGGGTGTTAGCTTAAAAGGTTGGGAGATATGAGAATTCAATGAGTCATTCGTCAATAAGTTCATTGGAAGTTATTGTGTTAAAAATAAATTCTAAACCTTTTAAAATTTGTTCTTATAAACGCTATGTTAAGTCGTGTTGCAGATACTATTTATTGGCTGGGAAGATATATGGAAAGAACCAACGGCATGCTGCAGGTAATTTTAACCCAATACATTTCTTCGCAGGATGATGTTACTGATTTTATGTGGAGGCCTCTTCTCAAAATTTATGGTGAGCTTTCAGATGAAGAAATTAAGCAAATAGAAACCAGTTCTCCGAAGGCTTTGGAATACATGATCTTTAACCGCACCAACAGCTCCTCAGCCTATAACAATGTGATGTTTTCGAGAGAAAATGCCAGGGGTATCCAGGATCATATTACCAAAGAAGTATGGCAATGCCTGAATGATTATTACCATTTTATGCGCAGTGATAATTTAAGATCGGAAGTGAGTATGGCAGACCCGGTTTCGACCATTGATCTTTTAATAAGAAACGGGTTATTATTTACGGGAACTGTTGATAACACAATGACACGGGGCGAAGGATTTACTTTCATCAACATCGGTAAATTCCTGGAAAGAGCCATTCATTCAACAGATATTACGCGGATAAAAATGAATGAATTGAACAGCCATCAGCACGAAGGTTATGAAGCTATGAGGCTGCGTTATTTATTATATTCACTGTTTGGTTTTGAAGTTTACCTGAAAACTTATAAAGGAAATTTTACAAAAAGACATGCGTTGGATCTTATTTTGTACAACACTGATTTTCCACATTCTATTTTGTATAGTCTTGAGCGGCTATATAAATATTTTTCAAGATTACGTGCCGAAAGTCTTCCTGAAAATTATGACCGTCTTGAATTTTTAATAGGAAAAACAATGAATAATATTAAATACAGCAATGTGAATGAGAATGATATTAAAACGTTAGATGCTTTTTTATTTCAAACAAGACTTGACCTGTTCGAAATATCTTCAACCTTTAGTAAATATTATTTCGGAACTGCTTAATTATATACAATGCCATCGTATAAAATAAAACATATCACACGCTACTCCTACTCTTCCACTGGTAATAGATTGTACCAACCAGATTATGTTGTATCCAATTGTTGATAGTCTTTTGGAAGTACGAAATCATGAAATAAGAATTTCATATGATCCCAGTTGTGGAATCATTTGTCGATTATTTCGGGAATCATGTAGGCGTGTTTTCTGTAATAAAGCCGCATACAGGCTTATTGATAGAATCTGTTGCTGATGTGATTACAAAACCAATTGTTTCTCCTGCTGACGACATGGGCGCCGCCTCCCAATGGGAAATTTTAAGAAGTTTAAAATATCATTCGGCATATATGGACTTTCTTAAACCTGAAAATTTTGTTTCGCATGATGAAGTGCAAAATATTTTAAATGAAATTATTGATGAAGAAAAAACTCCCTTGATGAATGCCACAGCACTTTCAGAATATGTCTATAACAATTTTACTTATCAAAAAGGCATCACCAGCATAGAAACCAAAATAGATGATATATTGAGATTGAAAGCAGGAGTTTGCCAGGACTTTGCCCACATCTTAATTATCTTTTTACGAATGTTTCAAATCCCTTCCCGTTATGTCAGTGGCTACATTTGCCCCAAGGATAAAGAGATGCGTGGAGAAGGTGCAACCCACGCCTGGGTGGAAGCTTACATTCCCAATTATGGATGGATTGGGCTGGATCCCACTAATAATTGCGTCGTGAATGACCGGCACGTACGACTTGCAACGGGCAGGAAATTTTACAGATTGTACTCCTGTAAAAGGCACTTACAAAGGTTCCGGCGAACATACGCTGGAAGTATCTGTTGAAATCAAAAACGGTACTGCCAGGAAAACACCTGAAAAACAGGGACTGCCGAAATTCAGTTACCATGCAAAAAATCCGGGCGAACCTATAAATTCATATCGTTACTATCTTGAAGTACAACAAAAACAACAGCAACAACAACAGCAACAACAACAGCAATAAAAGTTATTTAATAACAGTTATGGTTACACGTATTAATATAAAATAAAGATAGCTGCCATGAGTTATCTGCAAATAAAAATCGTTATGACCGGATGCTTTATCGCCGGTGCGGTAATAGCGGATTGAACCTTCCCATGATTTCATTAGGGTTATGGCATAACTTCGGAGAGATAGACGATTTTGAAAATTGCAGAAAAATTTTACATACTGCTTTTGACAATGGCATTACTCATTTTGATCTTGCTAACAACTATGGCCCGCCACCAGGCGCCGCAGAGATAACCTTTGGCAAAATATTTAAAAAAGATTTTAAACCGTACAGGGATGAATTAATAATTTCTTCCAAAGCCGGTTATAAAATGTGGGACGGACCTTATGGCGATTGGGGCTCAAAAAAATATTTAGTAGCAAGTCTCGATCAAAGTCTCAAACGAATGGGATTGGATTATGTGGACATCTTTTATCATCATCGTCCTGATCCTGAAACTCCTTTGGAAGAAACTATGACGGCACTTGATCTTATCGTAAGACAAGGCAAAGCTTTATATGTTGGCATATCAAGTTATCATCCCGAAGAAGCCGCAAAAGCATTCAATATGTTGAAACAATTAGGGACGCCTTGCCTTATTCATCAACCAAGGTATTCCATGCTTGATCGCTGGGTTGAAGATGGTTTATTAGATCTATTAGGAAAAGAGAAAGTGGGATGCATTACCTTTTCATCGTTGGCGCAGGGCATACTTACTAATAAATATCTAAAAGGAATTCCAAAAGATTCCAGGGTGGGCAGGCAGCTTGAAAATGGCGCTATCACTGAATCGCAGGTTACCAAACAAATTGTGGAGAAGGCGAAAAAATTAAATGCAATTGCCGCCGAAAGAAATCAATCTCTCGCCCAAATGGCCATTGCCTGGGTTTTAAAAGATGAAAGAATAACCTCGGTTATTCTTGGTGCAAGCAAACCGAAGCAGGTAACTGATTCCATCTGTGCTATAAAAAATATCACCTTCAGCAAAGAAGAATTAAAAATAATCGATGATATTCTCGCCTGAACTATTTCATAAGCCTCAATACAATTACATCATGAGATGGTAACGATCCGACGAATGGTTTTTGAGTATCTCCCGAATTAGTATTTGCCCACACATTTTTTATTTTATAAGTATTCTCCTTTGCGTTCAACGTTTTATTAAAAAGCGTATCTGTAACAATTTCATCTTTCCAGTTATAATTTAATTTCATCGGGTGGGAAGACCTGTTTAAAAAACACACTGCCCAATCATCATTTTCCAAGGGCTTCACCCACACTTCGAGACTATCACTGTCTTTATATTTAAAACCTTCCATTCCGGCTTTATCCTGGTTAATTGCAATTGCCTCTTTGTTGGTTAATATGGCCTGGGTTTCTTTCGACATCTTCCTTAAATCATTGCCGGCAATAAGCGGAGCTGCCAACATACACCACATAGAAAAATGAGTTCTATCTTCGGCTACGCTCATACCGTTACCTACTTCCAGCATATCAGGATCGTTCCAATGCCCCGGCCCTGCATATTTTCTCAAGCCAACCTGTTGATCAACTATCAACATTACACCACCCTGTTTCCATGTACCGTGATCAATATATCCGTCGTACAAAGCAGAAATATCTCCCGTTGTACGCCAGAGTTCGCCAACATTTTCCGCCCATTCCCATGGCTTATTAGTACCCCATTCACATAAACTAAAAACAATAGGTCGGCCGGCCGCCTTTAATGCTTTGCTCATTGTATTATATGCCTCTTTTGCATTAATACCCTCTGTATTGCACCAGTCAAATTTTAAATAGTCAATACCAAGTGACGCATAAAATCTTGCGTCCTGGTATTCGTATCCCCTCGTGCCGGGATAACCTGCGCAGGTTTTTGTTCCGGCACAATTGTATAACCCAAACTTCAGCCCCTTTGCATGAACATAGTCTACCAATACTTTTATTCCGTTGGGAAATTTTTTTGGATCAGGAACCAGGTTACCGGTTACCGCATCTCTTTCCATAGCCATCCAACCATCGTCTAAAACGAGATATTCGTATCCCGCATCTTTCATCCCTGAAGACACCATTACGTCCGCGATGCCTCTTACCAGGCTGTCGCTTATATTTGTTTGAAAAGTATTCCAGCTATTCCAGCCCATTGGCGGGGTAAGCGCAAGACCCTCAAATTTTTGAGCTTGTACTTCCAGGCAACTAACAATCAATAATGCAACAAGAATTTTAAGTTTCATAATAAAAATTTATATTAATAAATGACCGTTTTATTTACGTTAAACATCACCGTTTGATTAGCAATGGCGATTTTAAAATCACCTGCTTCAAGCGTTTTTTTATTATCCGCATTTACAAATGCAAGGTCCTTTAGAGGAAGTTTAAATGTTACTGTTCTTGACTCACCAGGTTTTAAATCTACTTTCTCAAACGCACGTAACCTTCTAACGTCCGGCGTAAGCGATGCAACCAGGTCAGATGAAAATAATTCAACTACTTCCTTACCATCACGCATACCCGAATTTTTAACCGTGACATTTATTGTGGCAGTTTCACCAGGTGAATACACTTTCTTATCTGTTGTAAGATTACTATATTCAAACGTTGTATAAGACAAACCAAACCCGAATTGATACTGTGGATAAAAATCTCCGCCCTGTGGATTTCCCTCACCTTCGGAAGGCTTATGAATATAAGGCGCCAATGAATTAGTATAACGTGGATAGGTAATCGGAAGTTTGCCGCTCGGATTCACATCGCCTGTAAGAATATCGGCCAATGCATCTGCGCCAAAGTTAGAGGGAAGATATACATCGAGAATTGCGGCAGCGCCAGGTTCTACTTCGTTAAAGATTCTTGGCCTGCCTTCATTTAAAATAAATATTACCGGTTTGCCCGTTTTAATCATTGCATTTGCCAATAAAAGCTGGTTATGGGAAAAAGTGAGATCGTTGAGATTGCCGGGAGTTTCTGTATAACTATTTTCGCCGATGCATAATAAAATATAATCAACACCAGCCGCTGCTTTTACCGCTGCATCAATGTCCACAACAGAATCCTGGTCGTATGTTCCCGCATTATTATAAGCAACTCCTTTCTCGTACAATACATTCGCCGGCCCAAATTTTTTCTGAACAGCTTCCAATATTGTATTATATTTTTCGGCATATTCATCCGTTTTTTCACCTTGCCATGTATAGGTCCAGCCACCATTTAATGTTCGCATAGAATTGGCATTTGGCCCTGTTATTAAAAGTTTTGCAGTTTTCGGGAGAGGCAATACGTTATTCTTATTCTTTAACAACGTGATAGATTCTGCAGCAGTATTGTAAGAGGCTTTTTCGAATTCAGCACTTCCGAATTTTGGATAGTCTTTTAAGTAGGTCATCGGTGTTTCAAAAAGATGCAACTCCTCTTTCACTCTTAAAATTCTCGTTACCGCATCATCAATTCTGCTCATGGAAACTTTGCCCTCTTTAACCAAAGCAATAAGATCGGTGCAAAATTCCTGGTAGTTATAGGGGATCATTGACATATCAATACCTGCATTTATTGCCAGCATAATCGCACCCTTAATATCTTTTGTAATATGATCGCGGCGATACACATTTTCAATATCCTGCCAGTCGCTCACAATAAAGCCCGTGAAGCCTAATTCATTCTTCATTATATCGGTAAGAATATGTTTGTTAATATGGGTAGGTATTCCATTAATTAAAGCCGAATTAACCATAACGGTTCTCGCATTTGCGTCTATGCATGCCCGAAATGGTGGCAAGTGATACTCACGTAAATAATTTTCCGGTATCCATGCATCCGTTCTATCATGCCCCGACTTAGGATCAGAATAAGCCATGTAGTGCTTCAGGCTAACCACCAGCTTTTCTTTACTACCTAAAGGATCCTGCACACCGTGCACAAATGCCACACCCATTTGCGAACTCAAATAAGGATCTTCACCATAATCTTCCCAAATACGCGGCCACTGGGGATTTGTGCCTAAATCCAATACGGGAGAATATGTCCAGGGAACACTTGCGGCACGGGACTCATAGGCTGTTATAACTCCTGCATTGAAAACCAATTGAGGGTTCCATGTAGCAGCCTGGCCTATTTCCTGTGGAAACAGTGTGGCATCTGCCACATAATTCACTCCATGGTTGTCATCAAGCCCATATAAAACCGGGATCTTTAATCTTGTTTCCCTTGAGGCGTTTTGTATTTGTTCGATAATGTTATTCCATTGCTGTGCATTTTGCAAACCGGGTGTATTAAGTATTGAACCGATCTTATATTTAATAACCGCCTTCTTAAAAGTATCCTGGTTAAAAACAAAATTTCCGTTTCGTATTTTCCCTAACGATTCAATGGAAACCTGTGCCATCTGGCCTACCTTTTCCTCCAATGTCATTTGCTTAACTAATGCACTGACTTTCGCATCGATAGCAGGGTCCTTCGATTGCTGCGCATCGCTTAGCAGCGGTATTGCGATTATTGAAATGAATAAAAAAAGAATAGAACGTTGGTTGTTAAATATACATCTCATATTAAGCGTTGGTTTTAATGTTGCTTTCCTTTAAAATTTTACGTTTTATTTTGATACATCCGTATTACTTATAAATGCGATTTTATTACTGTCGGGCGACCAGGAAGGTGTGTTGATAGAACCTTGTCCGCCATACAAATAAGCAATCACTTTAAGCGCCCCGCCAGCGGCAGGCATCATCCTTAAATAAACATGCTTATAAAATGGATGATCATCGGGTTTAATATCTTTTGAGAAAGACAGACAGACAATCCATTTACCATCGGGCGAAACATGAGCGAACCAATTATTGTATTCATCATTGGTTATTTGCTGCTGATCACTGCCATCAACATTCATCCGCCACAATTGCATTAGCCCGCTCCTGGTGGAGTTGAAATAAATATATTTCCCATCAGGGCTGAATTCCGAGCCATCGTCCAGGCCGGGAGTATTGGTGAGTTGTATTTCTGCACCACCTGCCGAAGGAATTTTATAAATATCAAAATCGTTATTTCGTTGCCCCGTAAACGTTAGCCATTTACCATCCGGCGACCAGCTATGTAAATAAGAAAGCTCCGTTGGTGTAATTTGCTTTGGAATACCACCGCCAATTGGAACTGTATAAACAACAGAATTAATTTTGCCGTCAGCGCTTTTGCCGCTCAATCCAAGCATCTTTCCATCAAAAGAAATTACATGATCATTATTATTACTTTTTACACTACCGGTATTAATCAATACAGATCGGTGCGTTTGAAGATTAAACCGATACATCAAACCTTCCGTATTGTAAATCAAACTTTTTCCATCAACTGTCCAGTTAGGCGCCTGGAGTGATTTTGGTGAGGTGTATAATACCTGGCGCTTACCGGTAAATACATCCATGGTTTCAATGTGGCTTCCGATATAATCTTTATAAGGAACAAAATCTTCTTTGGCAGGAACGATAATTCTTACATTATCGAACGATACTTTTTCAACAACATCTTTATTATGCGAACAGATAAATAACCCAACATAAACATCGTCCCTGAGATCGACATCAGCTATCTCCTGCGTTACAAACGGTTCACCAAAATGAGCTACAGACATAATGTACTGTTTTCCTTTTCTTTCCAATTGAATTACATCAGGCGCACTAATGGTGAATTTTGTTTCTTCAACATCTGTCTTCGTTGCTTTCCTGTATTGAAGAGAAGTTAGTCCATCGCCATGAATTGTTGCGGCAACCATTGATGACGTGCTATCAAGATTTGCGCGAACCATCCAGCCAAATTTGCGATGCTCTTCAACCCCTTTGCCAATGAGATGACCTCTTGCCTGGAGAATAAAATCACCTTTCATTTTTTTCCATACATAATGAAAATCATCGTGCGTGAACCAGATGTTGGTTCCGGAACCTGATAACAAATAATCGCCGGACGATGAATTAAAAATTCCGCTCCCGGGATGTAATATTTTACCTACATCAGTTTGCTCTTCGAACACGCCTAACCGTTGCGAAAAGGAACGTATTCCGGATAAAGTACTAATGGTCAACAATAAAATTTTTAAATGTGAAAACTTGAGTTGCATATGTATGTTTTAATAATCAGAATAAGATGCACTGCGCATTAAGATACTGTCAATATGAGAAACAGAAACTTTATTTTCATTTACCGGATCGGCGGATATTTCTTTCCATTTTGCATCATTACCAAAAACTTTCCATTGCGCATTTCTTTCCTCTACGCTGTTGAATATCGGCATGTACATGAGATTCGGCATGTGGCTACCGGATAAAACTTTTCCATAAAAAACGGGATTGAATCCAAGCCTGTTGAAAATGCCTATCTCATCTTTATTGAACATCGCTATCTTTTTTGCCAACAAATTTTCAGTCGGGCTTTCATAACTTCTTAATTCAAATATTCTATCCGCACTTTTTGTTGTTGGTAACAATAATTGACCCTGGCCGGAAAATGCCTCCAGTAAAATAGACTCCAGTCTTTCGTAAGGGGCTTTGTCAGCAGGCGCAGCCAGGAAATCTTTCGCAGCAACAGTGTATCCTTTATCTTTCAAAATATTTTGTTCCACCCTTATCCATTGTTGATCTGAGGTGAAGGGAATTAATACATAAATAAATTTTACCAAAGCCGTGTCGTTTGCAATTGGTTTAAATACGCCAATATTTTTTATGTTTAAACGATGTAGTGCCGGCAGGTAAGCGCTTTCAAGATATTCATCAACCTGCTTAACCTGTTCGTTATCCTTTAAATGATAAATTTTTATTTGATAAAAATCACGCTGGCCGTTTGCAAATAATGATATGAAGATTGATAAAAATAAAGCGATGATAGGCGCTGTTCTGATTTTCGATGTCATATTTTAAAATTCTGTTAATGCTTAAAAACTCAAACCAAATTCTTTTTTATATAATTAATACTTTTGGTAATGCTGTCAAACGGAGATCCGGGGCACTTATCCTCTTCAACAAAAAAGTATTTCATTCCCGCTGGATTTTTGTATTTGAAAATTTCTTTAAAGTCAATAATACCGCTTCCTACTTCGGTAAAATTTTTTTCAGGGGTGTTATCCATATCTTTCACATGCCATAAAGGAAATCGTCCCGGGTGTTTATGAAAAAGTTCTATTACATCCTGTCCTGCTTTTTTCATCCAATATAAATCAACTTCCATCTTAACCAAATTCTTATCACTCTTTAATAAAATATCATAAGGATAAGTGTCTCCTTGTTTCTCAAATTCAAAATTGTGGTTGTGATAACACAATTGAATACCAGATTTTTTACATCGTTCTCCCGCAATATTTAATTGATCCGCAACATATTTATAGTGATCTAAAGTACCACGTTCTTCTTCAGCCAGCCATGCGCACACCATATATTTTAATCCTAGTTCCGCAGCATCATCCACAGCTTTGTCCCAATCATGCAACATAGTACCCTTTACGATTTCTCCTTTTTCTTTTACCTCCCCCAGCCGGTAATGCGAGCTTATCATAACAAGCCCGTTTTGCTTTAAAATTTTTTTAAAATCGGATGGGCTCATACCGTAGAATTTTTCAGTACCGGTATAAGTAGCTCCTTCCACAGATGTATATCCAATTTTGGCAACTTTCGCCAAGGTTCCTACCGGATCCTTTTCCATAGCATCTCTTACAGTGTATAACTGTAAGCCAATCAATGGCGATTTTATTTTAAAATCCTTCGGTGCCATGTATAAACCGGCTGAAAGCAATGTTGTTGATTTTAGAAATGATCTTCTTGTAGTCATGATTTCAATTTTTAAAATTTCAGGAATAAAAGCCCTTCAATTTAGTCATTTTTTAAGCGGTCGTAGTAATATTTCAGTTGTTTATTTCAAGGTCTTCAATTTGAAAGAATATTGGGTGTTAAATTAATTACCATTAGTGGTATCTATTCTTTTTATCAATTCAATACAAGCCCTGCTATTGTGATAAGGGCATTTCCATATTCCAACCTTATCTTCATCCATTATATCATAATTATTCCTAACGCCCCAAAACCATTCACCCTTTTTTGTATCAAGAATATGGTCTTTGATAAACTTCCAACTATTTAGAGATCTCTCCAGGTAACTTTCATCGCCGGTTAGTTGCCACGCATTAAAAAATCCAACCATGCTTTCAGCCTGCAGCCATGAATGTTTTTCTTTTATAAGATAATCCTTAGCTGGATTATATTCATACCACAGTCCTCCATCTTCATCAAGTCCCTCCGTTGCAGCATTTGCCAATTGTATTGATTTCAATTTAACTTTTTCAATCAATTCCTTATTCCCGGTTACTTCGCTCGCTTCCAGGAGTAACCATGCAGCTTCAATATCGTGACCGTAAGAAATCATATTTGATTTTACGTTCCAGCGTTCATCAAAAAATAAATCAAGGTGATGAGTGTCTGTATCGATAATATGATCAAGGAAAATATGGATTAATTCGTCAATTCTATTTTTTAGGTTTTCGTCTGGCCATATACGGTAGAGATTTGCAAACCCTTCCAGTACGTGCAAATGGGTATTCATTGATTTTTTTTCATTTGCATCTTTATTACTAAGACGCAGGTCATCTATTTCTTTCCAGTCGGCCGTCAGGGCTTCTATGTAACCGCCATTAATTTCATCATAGCTATGATCAACAATAAGTCGGTATAACTCTATCGCCGCGTCCTTTGCCTGTTGAATTTTACCTGCAAGGTAAAATTCGCTGAGGCCATAAATTGCAAACGACATAGCATAGATTTGTTTTTTGGTATCCAATGGCTGTCCTTTATAATCAACAGTCCAAAAAACACCGCCATTTATTTTATCTATGAAATATTCGGTAATAAATTGAAAAGCTCTTTGAGCTATTCCAAAATAACCCCTGTTAATTGTAAGATTATAGGCAGCGGAAAATGACCACAATATCCTGCTATTTAAAACAGAACCTTTCGGAGCTTCACTAAATATTTTGTTTGAATTATTAAGCCGGCCATAAAACCCCCCAAACTTAGTGTCCATAGTGTTTTTCTGCCAGAATTGAAGTATTGCCGCGAGTTCCAGCTTCAATTCTTTTTTATAGAGTTCTAATTCCTTTGTTGAAATAATATCGTTACCTGCAAACAATTTTTTACTTAAGAATTTTTTTTGTGATATAGTGGTGTTCCGTCATTTGTTCTTTACCGTTATACTTTTCTCCTGCGAAATTTTTATCAATTATCCGCGTAAGGGTCTCTACGGATGATTGCGACGTAAATCCATCTTCCGGAGTATTTATAACGTAGTCCAAAAGTTTTTCTATCGTCGAGGTTGCAACATGTGTTCGTAAGTCAGAGGAAGCATAGTAAATAAAAACTGTACCGTCATCATCAGCTATCCATCCGTTACCAAAAATTACATTGGAAACATCCCCTACTCTTTCATCACCGTCAGGCGCCATAAAGTACCCGGAAGGTTTGTGAATTACTTTGGTAATATCATTGAGATCCGTCATGAACATGTACAGAACATAGCGCAAACCTGCTGCGGTGTTTCTCACTCCGTGTGCCAGGTGCAGCCATCCTTTTTCTGTTTTAAGAGGAGCCGGCCCTGCGCCATTCTTCACTTCATAAACGGTATGATATATTTTTTTATCAATGACAATTTCTTTTTTGATAACTGCATTTTCAATTGTATCGCATAGGCCAAAACCTATGCCGCCACCATCTCCTGCACCAATAAAACTATCTTGCGGGCGTGTGTAAAAAGCATATTTATTTTTATAGAATTCAGGGTGCAACACCACATTTCTTTGTTGCGGCGAAGGCGTTTTAAGATCGGGAAGCCGTTGCCACTGTATAAAGTCTTTTGTTCTTGCTATTCCGCATTGTGCAATTGCAGCAGATTGATCTCCCTGGGGAGCCTTTGGGTCTCTGCGCTCCGTACAGAACACTCCATATATCCATCCATCTTCATGCTGAACCAGGCGCATATCGTATACGTTGGTTTCTAAATGACTGGAAGGTGGTAACATAATAGGATAGTCCTGAAACACAAAATTGTCTATTCCGTTTTCGCTTTCTGCTACTGCAAAAAAAGATTTCCTGTCTGCCCCTTCCACCCTGGGCACTAACATATATTTATTATTGAATTTAATAGCTCCGGAATTAAAAACTGCGTTTATGCCAAAGCGTTCCATAAAAAACGGGTTTGTCTTTTCATCAAAATCAAATCTCCATGTAAGAGGAGTATGGGCCGCGGTAAGAACGGGATTCTCATAGCGTTCATAAATTCCATTTGCTGATTCAAGCGGAGCATTTTTTTTGCTTACCAGTTCATCAAAAGATGCTCTTATTGCCTTTACTCTGTCTTGAAAATATCTATTCATTTTTAAAAAATTATTGCTAAAGATTAATATTTTGTCTCTTAGTTCTCCAATTTATTCCACCAGGTTTTTTTAAGGATTATGATTATTAATGCAAGTATTATAACGGTCACGAGCAAGGGCAGTTTCATCCATAAAACAACATACATTGGTAAAATTGTAAGGCATAATTGTGCAACTATTCCCAACGCTACATTAAACATATCAAGCTTAAATCTTTTATTGGCTACGAACGAAGGATCTTCGCTTATAACCATTTGATGAATTGGCTTCCAAAATCCCCACGGTCGAACTGTTTTATAAAAACTTTTCAATACTTCAGTTTCTGTTGGCGGCGAAGAGTAGGTTCCAACCAGGCATCCGATAAGGGACAAAACGAACA
This sequence comes from uncultured Chitinophagaceae bacterium, assembly GCA_963819925.1. Classification (GTDB taxonomy): domain Bacteria; phylum Bacteroidota; class Bacteroidia; order Chitinophagales; family Chitinophagaceae; genus Ginsengibacter. The sequence goes on from CAWFYG010000009.1 coordinate 25,197, forward strand.
AAACGGGCCACCAGTATAATTCTAAACCTTGTATTATATTCTTTTGCTCTAAATATGCAAGAAGAATTGCAGGAAGAATACCTGCCAACATTCCCCAGAAAAATCCATTGGCATTAAACCGCCACCAATACCATTTAAAAATATTAGCCGCTATATAACCACCATACAGTCCTGATACAATCCATTGCAAAATGCTGTTGACGTCTTTTGTAAAAAAGCCTAAAGTAACACCCAAAGCAACTACAACTACGCCTGACAGATAGTTCATATAAATCACCCTTTTTGTAGGTGCACCGGGGTTAATATATTTGAGATAAATATCGTTTACTATATAAGCCTGGGCTGCATTCATAGTTCCCGAGAACGTTCCCATAAATGCACCTAACAATCCAGTCAGTACTATTCCTAAAATGCCAACCGGCAAAAAACTATTAATTGCCGCCGGCAATATTCTTTCAAAATCGGTGTGGCCCATTCCATCGACAAGATCAAGCTGATTGTAATATAGCAATGCAAGAACCGTTAACCCGATAATCATTAAATATCTTATCGGTAATAGAACAATCGAAACGAACCCTGTCATTTTAGAGGCTTCTTTTGGAGATCTTGTCGACAATATTTTTTGCATATCATAATTTGGTGCAGGACCAGCCAAACTTGCAAAGACACCTTTGAACAACATCATCATAAAAAATAGCCCAAATAATCCGAAGCCATCATCCGCTATTTTTTTATTGGCATCCCTCACAATACCCGACCAGTTTAAGTTTAAATGCCACCCAAAAAAAGGATTGCTCCAGCCCTTTGGCACATTCAGTGTTCGGCCATTTAGATGATGTAAAAGCAATTATTGCAATTGCGATGCAGCCCACCGTCATTATGATATACTTAATAAGATCTCCCAAAACAATACTGTGCATACCGCCGAGTATGGAATAAAACATTGCAAAGAGCGTAAATATTATTCCATAGAAATGTGGTACATATTGGGGGGCAATGTGAAAAGGTATATAAGACTGAATTAAATTAAACGGAACAAAAATTTCAATGAACTTACCAAGCCCGATAAAGCCGTAAGCAAGAAAACCCAGGCAACCTATTAACGCAAAAGCCACCACAATACTGTGGGAAGATTTTACACCAGCGCCTTTCAAGCCGAAGCGTGTTCCGAGCCACTCAGCTCCGGTATTGGCCTTAGAACGGCGCAGCCATTTCGCCAGAAACATCATATTAAAAACCTGGTTGAATACCGGCCACAGCCATGGAATCCAAATACTTTTCAAACCATAAACAAAACACAGAGACACCATCCACATAGTTCCGCTTATATCAAACATGTCCGCGGCATCGCTGAGCCCCAGCAAATACCACGGAAGCCTCTTGCCACCCATCAGGTAACTTTCGTTGTTCAGCCTTGCCTTCTTTCGAAGAAACCATCCCAACATCAGCATCGTCACCAGGTAAAGAACAACTATGGCTATGTCTACAAGTTGTAATTTCATTTATCCGGGTATTCTTTTTTTGAAATATTTTTTTGCAACAAATTAATACGATCGGTAATAAAATTTAATAAACCCATTTCCTCATTTTTTTCTTAGATTATTGGGTTGCTTTTTTACCCGGCTTTACATCACTATTTTTATTTTGATTTGTTTTTTCAGAAAAGGAATTTATCAAATTCCAGGTACTTGTATCGGAATTGAAAACCGTGTTCAACCCCTGTTCTTCCATGGGAGGATCTCCCATATATTCATCTCCTTCTTTCCACATAATTTGCCCTTTAATTGGTTTGGCAATGCCACCGTATGCCCAAAAATTTATTCCGGCCAAAGAACCGTTTGATCTTTTGCTTTTAGCCCATTCGGTCAAAATTTTATTATAATAAATATCCCTGTAGGTTGTATGCGAGTCAATATCATAAGAATGATTATCCCTTGGCAAACCAAATTCTTCAATCACCAGGGGTTTGTTTAAATCGTGCGCAACTTTTTTATGAACATCCAGGTAGGCAATTGTTTTGCTAAGAACAGAATCCATACCTCCTGCAATGTTTTTACCCTGAAACCATGACCAGTTTTTGGGCCAGATATGTATGGTGAGGTAGTCAATATTTTTATCGTCATTTATATCTTTATAAAGCCGGATATTATCTGTACTCATATAACCTTCCGTGCCTGTTGTAACCATGTGATTGGGGTCGAGTCTTTTAATAAACGCGGCAGTACCACTTATAAATTTTTTGTAAGAATCAACTGCAGATTCACGCATGGGCCTGGGCTCGTTGGCTAACTCCCAGGCCAAGATTGCGGGTTCTTCACTATATTTTTTATGGTTGATCGAATTGATGTGGCCAATAACATATTTTACCTGGTTCAAATAATCTTGCTTGCATTTTGCACAATCATAAAATATGCTTGTATATTCTCCCAATTCACTCCAGGGAATATCCTTCACAAAGGCTGAATCCGGAATTAACCCGTTCCATTTAAGATATTGCAGAAATCCGCCGCTCCAGTTCCAGTTATTACTAAGGTATATGACAGCAGTCATTTTTCTTTTTCCTAATTCATATAACAGGGCGTCCATACCTTTTAAAAATTCAGGATCAAAAACTCCTTCATCGGTTTGCAGCGGTGGCGCAACTCTTGGTATCCCATTAATCAAACCCTCCCCTTCGGAGCCTGCAAGTACTCTCACATTGGTAACGCCGTTTTTTTTCAAAAAATCAAGCTCTTCCCGCAGCCTGTTAATCCCTTTTTGCTTATCTTTTTTTAAAGCCAATAAACCGCCATACCAGTAATTGGTACCTATATAATAAAAGGGTTTATTATTTAAGTAGAAATGCTGTCCTTTAGTTTTAATAAATAATGACTGAGCGGGTAGTACTTGAAGGGATAAAACGCCAATCAGGCAGAGAAATATTCTTTTAGTCATGATTAAAATTAAAATACCATCTCAATACATTCTGCGTGTAAAAGAAATATATAAAAATGGCATTGGAAAAAAATTAAATTTTTAGATCTGATTCCCTGATTGCACGAATTGTTTTGATTGGCGGTAGAGCAACCCTTGCTGCAGATATACTTTTTCTCATATATCAAGCATTAATTTTGTCAAAACTATTTTAGATTATATCATAACACAGATACTTTTTTATCTTTTGTTTATGTTTTATTATTTAAAATCATACTTTTATACTTAGCTACCTTTATTTGTAATGATCTTCATAATGTAAGCTTCAATTATTTGATAATACTTTATTAATTTATTATTGATAACTTAATGCTTTTTGATCATGAACCAACCGACAAAAATCTTAAGAGAAATTACCCCGCTTACGCAAAGTGATTGCTTCACAATTTTTTCAAGGACCAAAAGGGAATTTGATTTTCCATTGCATTATCATGATGAGTTTGAACTAAACTTTATTCAAAACGCCGCAGGCGCAAAGCGTGTGGTTGGAGACCATATGGAAGAAATTGGAAATATGGAACTGGTACTGGTAGGGCCAAACCTGCAACACGCCTGGCTAACCAACAGATGTAAAGGAAAACTTATAAAGGAAATAACTATTCAATTTCACAGGGATCTTTTTGATGAAAAGTTTTTGCAACGGAATCAAATGAGTTTTATAAGAACACTTCTTCAACGTTCAACAAGAGGTGTCTTGTTTTCGCCTTCCACTACCAAAAACATAATGCCGAGATTGGTGCAACTACCCCAGAAACATGGCTTTGATTCGGTTCTTGAATTAATTTCCATTCTCCACGATTTGTCAATATCCAGAAATCTAAAAACGTTATCGGATGTATCTTTCAATATAGAAACGCCATGTTATAACAGTCGCAGGATAGAAAAAATAATGATGTTCCTCAATAATAATTTCAGTGAAAATATCACGCTGGGCGACGCAGCAAAACTTGCAGGTATGGCTGAAGTGTCACTAAGCAGGTTTTTTAAATTCCGGACAGGGAAAACATTTATTGACACGTTGAATGAGGTACGCCTTGGACATGCATCACGGATGCTTATTGATACCACCAATAGCATCAACGAAGTTGCTTATAAATGTGGCTTCAACAATATGTCGAATTTCAACCGCATTTTCAAAAAGAAAAAGGACAGTACACCTAAAGAGTTTCGTCAAACTTACACGAACAATGGTGTAAGAAAATTTGTGTAGCCGTTGTGCATAAAGTCCGTTTTAAACCTGCGCGATGTTTCAATTAAAAAAATGTATCCTGGTAGCATTGTTGGATGTACTCTGTTTTCAACTCAGCGCACAACGAATATTAAGGTTTTAATCGAAGAAAATCGGCCGCCTGTATCGAGCAGATACTTTCATCGTTCTGATAATTCCTCTATTCAATACAAAATTTACGAAACGCTTTTTAAATTTTCATCTAGGGGTGTCATCTTAGGCATGATTAAGTGGATTACTAATAAACAAACGAGGTAAAGACAACCCGCAATTAAAAAAGCAAAAAAGTAAGCCGATTTTCCGCTACTATCCAATACCCGACCCAGCGCAAAAAAAGCTATTATACTTGCTACACCGCCCACCATGCCACCAATGCCTACAACAGACGCCGTAGCTTTCTTAGGAAAAACGTCGGAGGCCAGGGTAAATGCATTCGCTGACCACGCCTGGTGACCGCTGGCAGCAAAGCCAATTAACAAAACTGATAACCATTGATTACTTGTTTGGGTAGCAAATACTACCGGTAAAATTAGAATACCACAGATGAGCAAAGTTGTTTTACGGGATTTGTTGATACTCCACCCACGTTTTATAAAATAGGAAGACAGCCAACCTCCGAAAATGCTGCCGACATCGGCCATTACATAGATAACAATCAAGGGTAATGCCAGGCCTTTCAACTCTAAATGAAATTGCGCATGCAGAAAGAAACTTCCCCAAAATAAATAAAACCACCATACAGCATCAGGGATTTTAGCTACTGCAAATGCCCAGGTTTCTTTGAGCGGTAATACCCTGGCCCACGAGATTCTTTCATCATTTTCTACCGAAGAATCACTCAAAATATGAGTGAGTTCAGCGGGTGAAACTTTCAGGCTTTTTTCCGGCCTTTTATACATGCTTAACCAGATAATGATCCAGGTAAGGCTAAACAAGAATGTAATACAGAACGCATATTGCCAATTGCCACCCTCGTTGGTGACGATTAAAGGAATTACTAATGGCGCCAGCACTGCCCCAACATTACTGCCTGCATTAAAAATACCGGTGGCTAACGCCCGTTCTTTTTTGGGGAACCATTCAGCAACAGTTTTTATACAAGCAGGGAAATTTCCCGACTCGCCAATGCCTAATCCGAACCGGGCCACCACAAATCCCATCCAACTCATTCCTTTAGTGATGAAGGCATGCATCAGGCTAAAAAAACTCCAGATTCCTATGGAAAGAGCATATCCAAAACGGGTTCCCATCCGATCGATAATTCCCCCCATAATAAGCATTCCCAATGCATATGCAATCATAAACGATATATTAATATAGCTATACTGCTCGTTTGTCCAGTGAAAAACATGATCTTTTAAAGTAGGTCCCAAAACACCGATGATACTGCGATCCATGTAATTAATTGTGGTAGCGAAAAACAGCAACGCCAAAATTCTCCACCTGTATTTTCCCATAGTCTTCTGCATATCGTATGTTTATTTTTAAAAAATCCTATCTCACGGAGTTCACTATTTCAATCGCCTGCCTTGTAAGAGCTTCAATCTTTGCATAATCCTTTTGTTCCAATAAATTTTTACTTACTAATTTACTACCCATTCCCACAGCGGATACACCCGCTTTAAACCAGCCCGCTATATTATCCTTATCAAGATCAACTCCGCCGGTAGGCATGAACAATAATCCAGGGAACAATTCCTTTATAGCGCTCATAAAACCGGGGCCCAAAATATTTCCGGGAAAAAGCTTGATCATCTTTGCACCCATATTTTCTGCACGAATAATTTCTGATGGTGTCATGCATCCGGGTATCCAAAGCATGTTATTCTTATCAGCGATCTCAGCAACTTCTTCAATAAGGCCGGGGCAAACAATATAGTCAGCTCCAGCATCGATATACGTTTGAGCAGCAGTTGCATTTTTAATAGTTCCTATTCCAAGGTATAATCCCTCAAGCTCCTGATTGCATACTTCACGCATCTTTTTAAAATTTTGCAAAGCCGCTTCTCCCCGGTTTGTATATTCCACCGCTCTTATGCCGGCCCTATATAAAGCTTTTAAAACTTCAACACTCACTACGGTGTCTTTATAAAAAAAGAGTGGCAACACCCCTTGCCCGGGAATTAATTTTAATAATTCATTTTTCGTATCCATAAACCAATTTTATAAATAAACAATGTTATTGGAATTAAATAACTATACCATATTTTTTTACGCAAACGTTACCGTTTTACTTTACGACGATCCCTTTTTCGTGAGTTCATTGGCAGAAAGAAAAAGTTTTTTCTAAAATCAATTGTTGTAGTTTATAATTTTACGGTATCGATTGCGTATTTTTTTTGATAATTGTTCCGGCATTTCTTGCTGCTTCAATAAATAAGAAAGAAATTCGGCATTGTTCTAAAATAAAATATCCATTCAAATTAAATTATTAAATGATCATGGCAAAAAAAGTTGTAACACTTGGAGAAATAATGCTTCGTTTGTCTACGCCCGATTTTAAAAGATTTGTTCAGGCCGATAGCTTTGATGTCACCTATGGGGGAGGTGAAGCAAATGTGGCGGCTGCACTTTGTAATTATGGATTGTCAGGAACTTTTGTTTCTAAAGTTCCTGACAATCCAATCGGTCAATCTGCAATAAATCATTTGCGCCGATATGGAGTAGACACGCAATTTGTTGCAAGAGGTGGAAAAAGATTGGGGATATATTTTTTGGAAACAGGGGCATCCATGCGTGCCTCACAGGTGGTGTACGATCGTGCGGACGCAGCTATTTCCGAAGCAGAGATCAGCGATTTTGATTTTGATAAAATATTTGATGGTGCGGCATGGTTTCATACTACCGGCATTACACCCGCCTTAAGCGATAAAGCTACTGCGCTTACTGAAGCAGCATTAAAAGCGGCAAGGGCAAAAGGCATTACTACCAGTATTGATCTCAATTACCGTAAAAAGTTGTGGAGCAAAGAAAAAGCAAAGGAAGTAATGACAAAACTTTGCGAGTATGTGGATGTATGCATCGGTAATGAAGAGGATGCCGAAACAACGTTAGGATTTAAAAGCAAAGGAACTGACGTAACAAAAGGCGAATTAAACCTTGAAGGTTATAAAGATGTATTTCAGCAGATGAAAGAAAAGTTCAATTTTAAATACATTGCATCTACGCTGCGTGAAAGTCACAGCGCATCTGATAACGGATGGAGTGCACTGGTGTATAATGGCAAAGAATTCTATCATTCAAAACAATATGAAGTGAGAATTGTGGACCGTGTGGGAAGCGGCGATTCATTTGCAAGCGGGTTTATTTATGGCCTTGTTTCAGAAATGGGAATGAAAGATGCGGCAGAATTTGGTGTTGCGGCCTCTGCATTGAAACATACAATTCCCGGTGATTTAAATCATGCAACTTTGAGTGAAGTAAAAGGTTTGATAAAAGGTGATGCAAGCGGAAGAGTGCAACGATAAGCTGGTGATAGAAATAATGACTTTTTGAAAGAAATTTCAATTTCCTTTTAAGAGTGGCCTTTGCAGAAGGACGATTATCCTGTCTTGCATTCTGAAAACTAAAAAAGTACTTATCCGTTATTGTTATATCTAATATTGTATTCCAAAAATGCCTTAACCAGGAGGCCGTAAGTATCTACTAAAAAATTACCACAATACTTTTAGGTCATAGTAGAATTAATTGCGAAATTTTTGGGCCTCTATAAGCTCTCTTTTTTTGTATTACTATAATTATCTTCAAAAATTGTTTGAAATTTTTTAAAAATCTGCCCGAAATACCGGCAGTTTTTTTTCAAAAATTATTTACATTTGGTTAAGATAGAATATCTCATGATACAAATTGAGCCAAAATTAGCTGACGATCGCCTGATACTGGAACAAGTGAGGTCCGGCAATAAAAAGTCATTTGATATTTTATTTAATAAATACTGGGAAAGTTCTGTAAATAATGCCTATAAGAGAACCAAAGATCTTGATACCGCAAAAGATATAATACAGGAAATTTTTACGCAAATCTGGATAAACCGCCAAAGACAAATAGAGAATTTACCTGCCTATCTGGATGCTGCCATTCGCAACAGCGTAATTAAATTTTTTGCAAAGCAAAAGCCTATCCATCCATTCTTTGATGCGCTTGATAACCTTTCAGAAAAAAATTCCCGGGCCGATATGCAATTAATCTGGAAAGAATTGCTTCAATCTTATGAAGAGTTGCTCGATTCGTTGCCTCCAAAAAGAAGAGATATCTTTCGTCTCAGGATGCAGGATGGTTTGCCAACGAGGGTTATAGCCGTGCGATTGGGCATAGCACGAAAAACGGTTCAAAACCAGCTCGGTAAGGCAATAGAAACTTTGAAGATTTCCCTGATACGCCTTTTTACGATTGGAGTACTGCTGGTAATTTTAGCTGCTTAATTATTTTTCAAAAAAAATCTTTACTCAAAGTAGGACTTTTCGCCCTTTTCGGGTCTTATATAAAAGCAAACAGCATTTAGCATATTCATGAAGAAAAATTACTTTATAAAATTATTGCGTAAATATCTTAGGGGAGAATCGACTAAAGAGGAGAAAATTTTTGTAGAAGAATATTACGAGTTATTTCAAAATGAATCCGAAATTCTGGATACATTAAGTGCACAGGAAAAAAAGACATTTAAAAATACCTTAAAGGATGACATCTGGAGCAATATTTACAAAAGTGAGGAGACCGATAAAAAAGCAAGATTGATAAATATGAGGCATGTAAAACTAGCCGCTGCCGCCGTGGCCGCAATTGCGTTTATTTCAAGCCTGTATTTTCTCGTAAAAAAACCCGCACCGAAAGCCCGAAATCCAGTCGCAACAAGCGTCACGCCGGAGCATAAAAAAAATCATGTTGTTCTCCTCCCGGATAGTAGTGTGGTCATATTGAGCGGGGACAGCAAGTTAAAATACCCTTCTTCATTCGACCATTTAAAAACACGTGAAGTATCCCTGGAGGGAGAAGCATTTTTCGACATTAAACATATTACATCAAAGCCGTTTATCGTGCATACCGGGAATCTCGAAACCAAAGTATTGGGAACCGCTTTTAATATTAAGGCATTTCCTGAAGAAGATAATATTACTGTGACGGTAAAAAGAGGAAGGGTAAGTGTTAATGATCAAAATAAAGTACTTGGTATTATTACTCCTAACCAGCAAATAACCTATGCCAAATCAAAGGTAAAATCTTCGATTCAAAGCATTAAAAATGAAAATTATCTAACATGGAAACAAGAAGATTTATTGATTGATAATCTTACTATTTCTGAAGCTGCAAAACTGATAGAAGATAAGTACAACGTGAAAATAGTAATCAGCAATCGTGATGTTGAATCATTGCGTTTCACCAGCACGTTTTCTAAAGATGAACCAATTGAGGAAATATTGAACAGTATTTGTTTATTCAACGGACTGATGTTCACTTATAATAAAGAAAAATCGATCGTCACATTAGACCTAAAGTGAAAATTTATTACCCGATAACTAAATGCTAAAGTAACTATTAACTATGCTAAAAAAAAGTAACTCTCCTCCAGCAAAAAGGAGAATAATTCCTAAAAAAAACCTCTGAAATAATTTCAGAGGTAATGTTGCAAGTTCCGACTGCAATCGAAACGATGCACTGTTTTAAATACACTCGTAAACGAGTTCCTTATTAACTTAAAACATACCAAAATTATGAATCTTTTATCATTAACTGAAGAACTCCGTATCATTTTCAAATCACCCGTTAACAAAAGATTTTTTCCGGAAAAGTCTATCATAAAATATCTTATGCGAGTTGGAATAGTAACCAGTACTATATTAATTATTACGTCGGCCCAGTTGCTTTTTGCAGGCCCGGTCAAAAGCCAGTCAATAAACGAGGTAATGGTTACTCTTGGTCTAAACAACGAAACCCTTATCCAGGCATTTCAAAAAATTGAAGCCAGTACCGATTATCATTTTATGTATCGAAAGAATGAGGTTAAAAATATTCGCAATTTAAACTTACCGGTCACAAAACTAAGCATCGAAGATTTTCTAAAAATCGTGCTGGCTAAAACTTCTTTAACCTATAAGCAGGTTAAGGATCAAATTTTAATAATGCAGTCAAAAAATTTGACAGCTTATTCAGTACCGCCTGATGGCAAAATTCCTTACCCGAACGATCCCATTGCCAATGTTGTAACCGGTAAAGTCACCGACAGTAAAGACAATCCCCTGATAGGTGTGAGCATTTCAGTTAAGGGTACTAAAATTGGAACATCCACTGATAAATCAGGAAATTATGAAATTGATGTTGCTCCAAATGGAACGTTAGTGTATTCTTTTGTCGGATTCATCACCCAGGAAGTAGAAGTGAACAACCGGTCTGTCATAAATATAAATCTCAAAGAAGAATCGAAAGAACTAAGTGAGGTTGTTGTAACCGCTTTGGGGATCAAAAGACAGGTAAAATCCCTTGGTTATTCAACAACAGAAATTCCGGGATCGAACCTCACAGAATCCCGGACCGCTAATCTTGCTAATGCATTAAGTGGGCAGATTGCCGGGGTTAGCGTTGCCGGCACAGGCACAGGACCGAACGGCAGCACAAGGATTACCATTCGCGGGAACACAAGTTTAACCGGCGGCGGTACACCATTATATGTAATTGACGGGGTACCATTTGACGCCGAAAACCAGGGAAGTTCGGGAAAATGGGGTGGCCCGGATTATGGGGATGCCTTAAGTACGATCAATCCTGATGATATAGAAAGTATCAATGTTCTGAAAGGGGTGGCAGGCTCTGCTCTTTACGGCTATCGCGGGGGAAATGGCGTTATCATAATTACAACCAAATCCGGTTCTGCTGCAAAAGGATTTGGGGTTGAATTAAATAATAACCTCACGTTTAGTAACCTGATTGATGAACGGGATTTTCAATATGCTTATGGCCAGGGCTCAAATGGACTCAAGCCAACCACTGTGGAAGAGGCTCAAAATACATCGTCCAATAGTTGGGGAGCGAAGATAGACGGCTCCCCTGTAACTGATATCCTCGGAAATATGGTTCCATACGTGGCTCATAAAGATAATTTCAAGAATTTCTATAAAACCGGGGTTAACAACCAGGCTTCCGTCGCATTGTCGGGTCGCAATGCCAACGGTAATTTCCGATTGGGCGTTACCAACGTAAATTCAAGTGAAGTAGTTCCTAACGCCGGCACAGAGCAACAAGGTGTTAACTTCAACAGCAGTTATAATTTCACAGATAGATTGCACTTAAACTTTACGGCATCTTATCAGCATGAAAAGGTCAAGAACAGGCCGTGGAATTCGGACGCTCCTGGTAGTGTAATAGCCAGTACCTTTTTTATAGGATCGACTTTTGATATACGCACTCTTGCTCCCGCTGTGGATGCTAACGGTGATGAAATTCTTCCGGGTGGCCCGACAAATATTTATTTTGATAACGCCTACTTTGTGGCGAATTATTTCAAAAATACCACAGACCGGAATCGTTACACCGGTAATATTACTTTAAAATATGACATAACTAATTGGTTATCGCTGCAGGGGCAGGTAAGCAGGAATAGCATTCTTGCAGACCTAACCAATATTGTACCTTATGGAACTGCCTGGCAGCATTCCGGTTCGTTGGATGTATCGTCAAGTAATAACCGCGAACTGGATGCAAGCTTTATGTTTGATATTAATAAGAAATTCGGGTCAGATATTAGCCTCCATGCTAACCTGGGAGGTAACCATGAAGATAATCTTTACAAAGCTAACAGCACCGGGGGTGGATTGGATCTCCCTTATTGGTATAGCGTAAATAATATCGTTTCCCATGTATATAATATAGACTTCAGTGAGTATAAAGTAAACTCTTTTTATGGTAGCGCCGATGTCGGTTATAAAGATTACCTGTTTGCAAGTTTTACCGGTAGAAACGACTGGTTCTCTACATTAAATCCCAAGACCGACAATGTTTTTTATCCTTCAGTTTCCGGAAGTTTTGTTTTTTCAGACGCATTTCATATGCCCGCATGGATAACCTTTGGCAAACTCAGGGCATCATGGGCTAAATCCTCTGCTGGTACCAGCCCGTACCGAAGTGCGCTTACCTACTCCAATATGGATGTAGCGTACAACGATATTATTTTCAGCAGTATTTCACAATCAACGGTTCCAAATGCATTCCTGAAACCAATTGATATTAAAGAAACTGAAATCGGATTAAGCATGTCATTTTTTAATAACCGGTTTAGCATTGATGCGGCTGTGTATAATAAACGCACCGATGATGATATTCTTGATGTGTCGATTAGCAATACATCTGGTTATGAATCCGCAGTTCAGAATATTGGTAAACTTCGAAACCGGGGTCTTGAGTTATTGTTGAACGGCGTGGCCTTAGAGACAAAAAATTTTAGTTGGAGCCCTTCTTTTAATATTGCATTTAACGATAGTAAAGTACTCTTTCTCAGTCCGGGCGTTTCCAGCCTGGTATTGGGCGATGGTGACCCGGCAAGGTTCGGCAACTTTTCTATAAGACAGGTTGTTGGCCAGGAGTATGGGCAACTGTTTGGGTATGCATATTTGAGGGACGACAAAGGAAATAAAATTTTTGGCCCGGATGGCTTGCCGCTGCGCACCGATGATTTGGTTTCTCTTGGTTCCGGAGTTTATAAAACAACCGGCGGATTTTCCAATGATTTTAAGTACAAAAATTTTGTTCTTTCCACCCTTTTGGATTTTAAATTCGGCGCTAAAATCTATTCGGTTACCAATGCAGAGTTAGCCAGCATTGGCCTGCACAAAAAGACCCTGGCGGGAAGAGAAGGTGGTTATGTAGGTGTTGGGGTGACGCAGGACGGCAAGGTCAATACAACAGCAGTTGATGCTCAAACCTACTGGCAGTCTATTTCCGGCGAATCGGGCGAAGGTGTTGATAACATAGAAGAAGAATATACCTATGATGCGAGTTTTATTAAACTTCGGAATGTTTCCCTAGGCTATTCACTTCCACAATCTGTTTTGAAACACAGCTTCATTAAGGGACTAACGATTTCGCTGGTGGGACGCAATCTAGCAATCCTTTTAAAACATATTCCCAATATTGACCCGGAGTCGAACCTCACCAGTACTGTTGAGCAGGGCGTAGAGTATAATCCATACCCTGCAATACGCCAGTTAGGGTTTAATCTGAACGTCAAGTTTTAATCCATTATTCCACTAAAAAAGAAAAAAATGAAAAAGAAATATTTGATCATAATAACAACATTACTTTTTTTTACCTGGGGCTGCGACAAGGGTTTTAAGGACCTCAACGTAGATCCAAATTCCGTTACGGGAAATGTAATTGAATTTGAAAAATTATTTTCAACAGCCGAATTATTTAGTGCGGGAAACAGCGACGGACATGCATTTGACGGGGAGCGGGGAAATCTGATATACTGCTCGTGCCTGATACAGCATCTTGCCACCAATGGTTATAGTTTTGGTGACAAATATAATTTCCAGGAGGAATATATAACGGCAAACTGGGAGGCCTTGTTTCCTAATGCTATAAAACAAATAGTAGATGTTGTTGAAAATACCAAAGACAAAGAAAATAAGACAAACCTTTATAATATTGCGCGGATTTATAAAGTGTACCTCTTTCAATTTTTGACTGACCTTTACGGCGATATTCCGTATTCCGAAGCGGGCAAGGCTTATACTGATCAAGCTTTTTTTCCTAAATACGATAAGCAGGAAGATATTTACGCTGACATGTTAAATGAGTTGGATGAAGCAGCCGCTGCATTGGATGAAAACGCTCCTAACACTCTTAATGATCAGGATATCATTTATGGTGGCGATGTTGCTAAATGGAAAAAGTTTGCTTACTCAGAAATGACCAGGCTCGCGATGAGAATGAGTAAAGTTGCTCCTGATATGGCACAAAGCTGGGTTCAGAAAGCGGTAGCAGGGGGTGTTATAACCAGCAACGATGATAATGCTATTGTTTTACATTACGCGGTAAATGATGCCGTCGTATCAAATAATGGATCAGGATGGGAATTAATTACCGAGGAGGCAGGACAATTCAAGATGAGCAAGACTTTTATTGATTTCTTTAAAAGCCATAATGACCCCCGCCTGCATTTGTATGCTGCAGTAAGTCCAGATCCCGGCGCATTATGGAACACGCCAAACTTCAATTTTGGCGATACCACATCTTCCATACAACTGGGTATGCCAAATGGCTATGATAACAATGGCGGACTAGTTCCAATTAGCAGTGCGCCTAATTATCCCGGCGCTGTAAACGATTATTCAATTGTTAACCGTTACACATTTGCGAGAGCAGACGCTCCTACATTTGTACTTACTGCTGCGGAAACGCAATTATTACTTGCGGAAGCAGCTCAAAGAGGATGGATAAGCGGTGATGCCGGTGCTATGTATAATAACGCCGTAACTTTGGCTTTTACGCAGTTAATTCAAACCGGAGCAAACTGGAGTGAAAGCGCTGCAGAAGCGGCAGCAGGTTCGTACCTGGCAGAGAATCCCTACAGTGCGGCAACCGGGCTACAACAAATTAACGAGCAGTATTGGGTTGCTGTTTTTATGGACGAATATGAAGCGTTTGCTAATTGGAGAAGAAGCGGCTACCCTGTACTTACTCCGGTAAATTATCCGAATCCCTCAATTAATCAAACAGGAGGAACAATTCCCCGACGGCTTACCTATCCTCAATCCGAGGCTACTATAAATGCTGCCAACTATAATGAGGCTGTATCAAGATTGAGCGACGGAAATAAAATGACATCGAGAATGTGGTGGGATACTCCATAAAAACGACAAAGCCGCTTCCAAAAAATTCAGGCGGCTTTTTTTTGAGGTTATGCGTATAAGTTTTGCATCTTTGTTTGGTTCCGTCCCAAGCCTGGTTTTTCTGATTTATCGAAATAATAATTTAAAGTATGGAATTATCTAAGAACGTTACTGAAGATCATGTTTCAAAAACCACTTCAATCTCTGCGACCAAAAGCAGGGAACTTCCGCGTCGTCTTTTGTCCATAGACGTATTAAGAGCTATCACGATGTTTTTTATGATTTTCGTGAACGATGTTAGTGGTGTCACCAACATCCCGGGCTGGATTGAACACGTAAGTGCAAAAGCCGATGGCCTTGGTTTTGCTGACACTATTTTCCCGATCTTCCTGTTTATTGTCGGCTTATCTCTTCCATTCGCATTGATGAAGCGCATGAAGAGAGGTGATTCATTTTATAAGATTGCAGTATATATTTTGGCCCGCTCCCTGGCTTTGATTGTCATGGGATTTTTTCATGTCAATCTTGAGAACTATAACCCGGCTGCAATTCTGCCTAAGGCTGTGTGGGAGATATTGATAACGGTTGCCTTTTTCCTCATCTGGATCGATTACCCTGATACAATGAAGAAATCAAAAAAATATTTATTACAAACTGCGGGAGTAGCCATTTTAATATTGATGGCATTTTTATTTCAAGGCGGAAAAGTCGCCGCTCCTGTTGGCCTTAAACCCTATTGGTGGGGCATTCTTGGAATCATCGGCTGGTCCTATCTGGTTTGTGCCTCTATTTACTTTTTATCGAAAGGCAATATGTGGGTGCAGGTAGCCGCATTCGTTATATTCATGATCATCAATATTGCTTTTCATACAGGGGTATTGAAATTCGGCTTATGGATTATTGGAAACGCCGCTTCCGTTGCATTAACTATGGGGGGCGTTGTAGTATCGCTGTTATACAGAAACCTGGCTGCGAAGGGAAAAGATAAATTATTGTGGATCTTATTTGCAATTTTAGGAATCGCAATGATAGCATTTGGCTTGGTCATCAGGCCTTACGCAGCAGGGATTTCAAAGATTCGTGCTACTCCCGCATGGGTAGCGATTTGTATTGGCATTGGCATTCTTGTTTTTGAATTACTGATTTACCTGGTTGACATAAAAAGCAAGCACAACTGGTTTAACATCATACGACCCGCCGGCACAAGTACACTTACAACATACTTGATTCCTTACCTGCTTTATTCTATTTATTCTTTAATCGGCTTTCATTATCCGCAATTTTTTAATCAGAGCGTGGGAGGAATTATTCGTTCCTTCGTGGTTGCCTTTGTTGTGATTTGGATTGCAGGATTGCTGGAGAAAAGAAAAATCAAGCTTCACATTTAACGCTTTCTTTGGCTATTTTTATAGTTCACTAACGATATAATTTGAAGGCAGTAAATTTTGAAAAGCGTTTAACCTATAGAGTTAGCCCCGGCATGTTAAGGAATTAAAATCACAACTACCAAATACGAAAACCGATGTGTGGCAGAAGAACACTCAGATTAACTTTTACTTTATGCCTGGGGTTGTTGGTTTCGCAGGCTTATTCACAAAAAGAAAAATCAAAGTTCCGGATAACCGGGTATTATTCATTAAAGTCAGCGATGTCAACTGATTTAAGTACTGTTCCTTTCAACGAGCTTACCCATATTAACCTGTATTTTCTTAATCCCGATACTTCAGGAAACTTCAACCGGGACCTTTCAGGTCTCATTCCATTTATAGAACAAGCTCACAACAATAATGTAAAAGTAATTCCTTCTATTGCCGGTGGCGGCCCGCACGCATATTATCATGATCTTTTAAAGAAAGGGAAAAGAGCGGAATTAATCGATAACTTGTTACAAATTGTGCTTACATACAATTTTGACGGAATAGATGTTGACATAGAAGGGAGCGATATAGATGAGAATTATGAAAACTTTGCTGTTGATTTAAAAAGAAAATTTCATAAGCACAAAAAACTTGTTACTGCCGCGATAGCTGTTTTTTATAAAGATTTACTTAGCGACAGGGCGTTAAAACAATATGATTTTGTGAATGTAATGAGCTATGATCATACAGGGCCGTGGAACCCGAATAAGCCGGGGCCGCACTCAACGTATGAACAGGCAGTGGAGGATTTGGACTATTTTGTGACGATCAGAAAAATTCCCAAAAACAAGGTGGGACTCGGCGTTCCATTTTACGGATACGGCTTTGGACCCACGCTTGCCTCAGTGCCGGTAAGTTTAGATTATGGGCAGATTGTAACTCAGTTTCCGGGGGCAGAACTAACTGATTCGTTGACTATACCCGGAGGTGCCGTTATGTATTATAATGGTGTTGGGACTATTAAAAAGAAAACTGATTTGGCTAAAGAGAAAGCATCAGGAATAATGATCTGGCAATTATCGGGCGATGCTACCGGCGACCAATCGTTGCTAAAAGCAATTAACGATGAAGTACATGGAGTAAATTAGCCAAATTTAAACGCAGTGCTTTTGGGGAAAGTAATCTCCTTATTTTTATTATGATCAAAATTGATATGATGAACATCCGTTGGGATAAAAAAATTATTGCGTTAATCTCTTTGCTCAGCTTCTTTTTTTTCATGGGTTGCCCCAAGCAGGAACGTACATGGAGCACTTACAAGGCCGATGCTGCGAGCAGCAGCTTTTCAGTTTTGAAACAGATCAATAAAGAGAATGTTCATCAGTTAAAGTTAGCCTGGACATTCAATCCCGCCGATGCTTTGGAAGATTCGCGGTTTGGCGGTAGTGAATGCAATCCTATCATTATCGATGGTATAATGTATGCAGCTTCTGCACGTCACCGCATATATGCAATCAATGCTACTAACGGACAAAAAATATGGTCATACGATCCATATAACGGTGGACCGGGTGGCGGATCTTTTCGCGGGGTTACTTATTGGGAAAAGGGAAATAATAAAAGAATTTTATTTACAGGGGGAGATAATCTTTTTGCCTTGAATGCAGAAACAGGAAAGCTCATTTCCACGTTCGGGAAAAATGGAACGGTGAGCATGAATGTGGGGATGAGAGACGATCCTGAAAAAATATCAATAAAACCTACATCGCCCGGAATTGTTTATAAAGACTTATTGATAATTGGAAATGAAGTTTCAGAATTGTATGGAGCGCAGCCCGGCTATGTGAGAGCTTATAATATAATAACCGGTAAATTAGAATGGACTTTTCATACCATTCCAAAACCAGGTGAAAAAGGTTATGATACCTGGCCGAAAGACGCCTGGAAATATGCGGGTGGAGCGAACGATTGGGGTGGCATGAGTGTAGACGAAAAAAGAGGAATGGTATTCCTGGCTACAGGCTCCCCTACATACGATTTTTATGGACATGACCGCATTGGTCAAAATCTGTTTGGAAATTGCATAGTCGCTCTTGATGCAAAAACCGGCAAGTATATCTGGCATTTTCAAACTGTCCATCACGACTTATGGGATTACGATTTACCCGCTCCTCCTAACCTGGTTACAGTAGAAAAGAATGGTAAAAAAATAGATGCGGTAGCGCAAGTGTCAAAGGTTGGCTTTGTGTATGTATTAAATCGTGAAACAGGGAAATCTTTGTTCCCGATAGAAGAGCGGCAAGTTCCGGCATCTGATGTGCCTGGAGAACTGGCATGGCCGACGCAACCATTTCCTTTAAAACCAAAACCTTATTCTCGCCAGTTTATGACCACCGATGATCTTTCCGATTTCTCACCGGCATCCCACGACTCATTAAACAGGTGGTTTAAGAGCCTGAGATATGAGGGGTTATTTACGCCTCCTTCGCTCAAAGGAACCTTGAATCTTCCGGGAACAATTGGCGGAACAGAATGGGGCGGTGCAGCTTATGATCCCACAACGGGAATTCTTTATGTAAAAGCAAATGAGTCGCCCGAAATTGATATGCTGCAAAAAGTTGATCCCGCAGCCAGCTCGGAAAATTTATCTGTTCATGAAGACGGAAGAAAATTTTATAGGACTTATTGCGCAAGCTGCCACAAAATGGACAGAAACGGTAGTGAACCGGTTTATCCATCATTAATCAGCCTTAAGGAAAGATTCTCTGAATCTGACGTGTTGAACAAAATAAGAACCGGTGGTGGTAAAATGCCATCTTTTAGTACAGTTTTAAATGGGCACGAGAAAGGGATCATAGATTATCTATTTGAAAAAACGGACCGGCATTTACTAAGAGAAGAAAGGGATCTGTCAGAAATAAATAATAACAGGGCATCCAATACAGAAATCAAAAAAGAAACCGGGGAAACTGATACTGTCTCTACATACCTTAATGTAACGGCTTACGCAGATTTAAAGGATCCCGAAGGTCGACCATTTATAAAGCCACCCTGGGGAACTCTCAATGCAATCAATCTTAATACCGGTGAATACGAATGGACAATACCTGTTGGTAACAACGCCCGCCTTCAAAAAAAAGGCGAACCAATTACAGGCGCTACCAGCATGACGGGACCCATTGTAACCGCCGGTGGGCTTGTATTCCTCGGAGGTTCGGAAGATAATAAATTCCAGGCTTTTGATAAAGCTACGGGTAAGCTGTTGTGGGAAACAACGCTGCCTGGTTTTGCTTCGTCCACGGGTTGTACTTACGAAAGCCAGGGGAAACAATATATAGCTGTGTCGGTTGCAGGAAACAAGGAATCACCGGCCGGATATATAATAGCTTTTTCTTTACCTGATTAATTATACATTGCCAATGATTGAATGACAGTATGAATTGAATTGACTTCGGTAGATCGGCAGGGTATCATAACAAGTAAAAATTAGTTACTTTTAAATTATGTAAGATGTGGTGATCGTCTTTCTATAGTTACCGGATCTATCAATACAACGAATGCTGTACACGATAATAAAGACTCAGAGTTCGCGTAATGTGTTTTTATTTTTTTGAGATTGACAACCATGCAAGTCGCGAACATGGCCATTGCCTTTTGATTCTCCGGGAATGAATGACGCCTGTTTATGAAATAATAAAATGTGGATGAATTGAATTGATTCAAACCTTATTGCAAAATTAATAACCTTCGTTTTAATTAAAGAAGGAAGTACAGATGAGAATTATCTAACTCTCGGGTACAATCACGATTGCTAAATACATAATTTCAATCAATACTGTAAGGATTTTCTCTTATAATATTTTTTTCCCGAACAGTAAGTTAACGAAATTGATTTTAAGAGTATTCCACTTTGACAGAGCAACTTTATTATAAACTTCAATATTAAAACATCCATACAATGAAAAGTATTTTAAAACAAATAACAGAAAGCAACAAAGAAATTGAAAAAAAAGCAGCTATTGCAGCACAGGAAGAAATTGACAATCCGGAAACTAAAAGAGACCGTCGCGATTTTTTAAAGAAAACAGCATTCGGCGGAATCACATTAGCCGGAATGATGGGATTGTCTATTGGGGATACCCTTGCATTAACTACGTCTAAGGTTAAACGTTATTCAAGTCCATCGGATCTAAAAATTACGGATATGCGTTATGCACTCACCGCTGCTATGGGAGGCACTGCCATCATTCGTATAGATACGAACCAGGGCGTTTATGGTTTAGGCGAAGTGAGAGATGCCTCTGATCCCCGGTATGCGCTGATGTTAAAAAGCCGTATACTCGGATTAAACCCGTGCAACGTGGAAATGATATTTAAAATCATTAAACAATTTGGGGGACCCAGCCGGCAGGCAGGTGGCGTTTGCGCAGTTGAGATGGCACTTTGGGATATCTGCGGAAAAGTATGGAATGTTCCTGCATGGCAGTTGCTTGGAGGAAAGTATCGTGATAAGATAAGACTGTATGCCGATACGCCTGAAGCAAATTCGCCAGAGGAGCAATTAAAGCTAATCAAGTATCGCACAGAAGACCAGGGATATACCTGGTTAAAAATGGATGTTTCAATTGACGAGATTATAAAAATACCCGGAACACTTGTGAATCAAAAATTCTGGCAGGGTCAGGGTAGTTCTTTGAATCAATGGCAGGGCGATTATATGTCGTATGCCAATACGCTCCATCCGTTCACACAAATACAAATAACGGATAAAGGTCTTGATGAATTGGCTAAAATAGTGGAAACAGTACGAAATATGGTGGGATATGATATACCGCTTTCCACAGACCATTATGGGCATTTCGACTTAAATAATGGTATACGATTGGGCAGAGCGTTAGAGAAATACCGACTTGCATGGATGGAAGATATTGTATCGTGGGAACTAACGGACCAATGGAAAACAATGTCTGATGCATTACAAACGCCATTACTTACAGGCGAGGATATTTACCTGCTCAAAAACTTTAAGCCATTAATAGATATTCATGCGGTTGATATTATTCATCCTGACCTGGCAACTTCCGGCGGGTTATTAGAAACAAAAAGAATTGGTGATTATGCTGAAGAACATGGTGTAGCAATGGCTATGCACCAGGCAGGAACTCCCGTTTCGTTTATGGCCGATGTGCATTGTGCTGCCGCAACACAAAACTTTTTAGCGTGCGAACATCATAACATAGATGTGCCGTGGTGGGAAGGTTTGGTTAAGACAACCGATGGCAGGCAGTTAATTACAAAAGGTTTTGCTAACGTTCCTCTTTCTGCTCCTGGTTTAGGTATTGAATTAAATGAAGATGAAGTAAAAAAACATTTGCATGCAAAGGACAAAAGTTTTTTTGCGCCCACTCCCGAATGGAACGAAAGGCGCTCTCACGACAGGGTATTCAGTTAAGATGTTTCTACAGGATGTTAACCGAATGAAATGGTTAGAATAATATTGCAAAATGATAGAATAATATATGAATGCAGCAGTGAATAAATTTGATTTTTGATTACTTTCATTCCTATCTATAACGATATGCTTCACCGGCTCCAGGCTCAAAAAATTTAATGATCATGAAAGACAATCGCAGAAATTTTATTAAAAAAAATGCGTTAGCTGCGGCATCTTTGTCACTCGGAACAATTGGCGTTGCGACTGCGAATATGCGTAACCGTAATATAAAGTATGATGGCTCCTTTCCGCCACCGGAAGTGAATTACGTAAAGGATGGAGGAATGAAATTGTGTCTTGCCTACTTTGCAGGTAAGGAATCGCGAAAGATTGAGTTTGCAAAACAAATGGGCGTAATAGGTGCAGTAGGTGGAATTAATCCAAAAATGGTAGGGATGGACAACGCAAACAACTGGGAGTTTGACGTAATAAAAGCTGTTAAAGAATCCTGGGAAAAAGAGGGGCTAAAACTAACGGTGGTCGAAGGGCCACCATCGCTCAATACAAAAACAAAACTCGGGCTTGCGGGCAGAGATGAAGAAATTGCCAACTTTATTACTTTCATGAAAAATATTTCGCAGGTAGGGATCGATACGGTTTGTTACAACTGGATGCCTTTAATAAGTTGGGCACGCAGTGACAAAGCAATGCCAAACCGGGGCGGTGCATTGGTAATGGGTTTCGATATTGATAAAATGGAAGGCGACCCAATCACTGAATATGGTACATTAACGCAAGATTTAATGTGGAAGAATCTCGAATATTTTCTCAAGGCTGTTGTACCGGAAGCAGAAAAGTATGGCGTGAAGTTATCCATGCACCCTGATGATCCGCCGGTGGATGCAATAAGGGGCGTGCCCCGGATAATGACATCTGTTGCGGCTTTCAAACGATTGGTAGATATTTACCCGAGCCCTAATAATGGAATTACATGGGACGGTACTTTTGGGGAAATGGGCGAAAAAGGACACCCCGAAGACCTGCCCTCCGCAATGGAATATTTTGGCAAGAAGAACGTAATAACATTTGTTCATTTTAGAAATGTACGTGGATACAGGCAACACTTCAATGAAACATTTATTGACGATGGACAAATGGACATGGCCCGGCTCATGCAAATATTATATGATACAGGTTATAAAGGGCCGATACGCCCCGACCATGTTCCTACAATGGCTGGAGATAGCAATAGCTTCCCGGGGTATAGTACTATAGGAACTCTGTTTGCCATCGGGTATATAAGAGGGCTTATTGACGCGGCAAGAGGAACTACCTTAACTTAGAAAGAGGTATAGTAAAAGGTTTTATATAACGATATGGGTTAAACGCATTTATGAATAAAGAATCACAACATCAGCTATGAATAAAAAATTAATCTTAGTTACAGCATTTGTTTTTACAATATCCTGCTCCAATGGGCAGCATGTAGGGTCATCACCCGAATACGTAAAAGCGCTTACTTCCGATTGGAAAGGAGAACGATTTGCAGACGGACGTCCAAAAGTTTCAAATGCTCTTTTGCAGCGATTAAAAAAAGTTGCTATGGAAGAAGCCTGGGGATACCTGCGTGGACAGGGATATCAAAATCAATACGAAGGAAACTGGCAAATTATCAATCCTGATAGTGTAATGACAGGTCGCGTAGTGACCGCTCAATACATGCCGCTACGTCCTGACTTTGCAAAGTTGATCAAACAGGAAGGTATCGCTGAAGGACGTGACTCGTCCGGTGGAACAAATTCATGGCCTATTAATGTTTTGCAACCCGGAGATGTGTATGTTGCAGATGGATATGGAAGAATAATCGACGGAACACTTATTGGTTCTAACCTGGGTAATGCCATTTATGCCAACTCACAAAACGGAGTAATTTTCGACGCATCGGTGAGAGACATGGCAGGCTTAAAAGAAATTAAAGGATTTAACGGCTGGATCAGGGGTGTGGATCCCTCCTATCTTCAACAGGAAATGCTTACTTCAATTAATACTCCTATTCGTGTTGGCCGGGCAATAGTATTACCCGGCGACGTAGTACTTGCAAATCAGTATGGAACAATTTTTATCCCTGCAAATCTTTTAGCTGATTTGGTAATATCGTCAGAAGTAACTGCGCTACGCGACCAGTTTGGGTTTCAACGTTTGAAAGAAAAAAAATATCTCGCCGGTCAAATCGATAGCCGGTGGTCAGATGAAATAAGAAAAGATTTTGTAAACTGGATCAATAATTATCCGGACAGTGAATTGCCTATGACAAGGAAGGAATTAAATGATTATCTGAAAGCACACAAGTATAATGATTGAGGATTGTCTTTAGCTTTTGTATTGCGGAGATTTAATAAACGGATAAATTCATTTTATTTAAATGAAAATATATTCATTGAAAAAAACACTATTCATTTTTATTCTGCCTCTTTTAGCAATGGGCGCCACAACTTTTACGGAGCCGCCTGAAGCAGAAATTACCAATGGAGTAATAACAGCAAAACTTTATCTGCCCGATCCTGAAAATGGCTATTACCGTGGCTCAAGGTTTGATTGGTCTGGTGTAATTTCCGATCTTCAATATAAAGGGCATAGCTATTATGGACAATGGTTTCCGAAATATGATCCACGGCTTCACGACGCTATTATGGGACCTGTAGAAGATTTTTTACCGGTTGGATTTGACGATGCTAAACCCGGTGAAAGCTTTTTGAAAATAGGAATTGGAATTCTTGAAAGGCTTGACACAGCGAAATATTTTATTGTAACGCAATATCCGATTCTTAACTCCGGCCATTGGGAGGTTGAAACAAAACCTGATAAGGTAACGTTTATGCATACACTTAAAGATAGCGCTTACGCATATAACTATACGAAAACGGTGGAATTAATACAGGGGAAACCTGAAATGGTTATATCGCATGTTCTGAAAAATACCGGGAAAAAAACAATTGAAACCATAGTTTATGATCATAACTTTTTTATGTTGGATAAACAATCCACTGGTCCGGGTATTACCATTACATTTCCTTTCAATATAACCGGCGATACAACTTCAGCCAGGTTTGCAGAAATTCACGGAAATCAAATTGCATTTATAAAAGAACTGGGTGAACATGATCATGTTTATTATGGAGCGCTGCAAGGTTATTCAAACAATGCTAAAGATTATGACATAAAAGTTGAAAATAAAAATACGGGTGCAGGAGCAAGAATAACGAGCGATCAACCACTTTCTAAATTAGCTTTTTGGTCTGCTTCAACAACGGTTTGTCCCGAACCTTTTATAAAAATCAACATTAAACCGGACGAAGAATGTAGATGGAAATTCTTTTACGATTATTATACCCTGAATCCGTGATCCATTATATTTAGTTTACATGAAGAGAATCGTTGTTTACATGACACTTATTGTTTCTACGGTTACCGGCTGCAAAAATTCCAACACCTCAATTCAAACCGGTAAAGATTATCCCGTTTATGGCGGTAACAAGGCCGGCAACCGTTACTCTCCCCTGGACCAGGTTAATTTGAGCAATGTGAATAAATTGAAAGTGGCATGGATGTACAATTCGGCCGGTAATATTGATACAAGCAATTCAAAACAACAAAGACCCAAACAAATACAATGTCAGCCGATAGTTGTTCACGGAATTTTATATGGAACGTCGGCCGACCTTGACTTGTTCGCCCTTGATGCCGGTACAGGAAAGCAAATATGGAAATTTGAACCATCAAGGGATGGGAAGCGATATAGGATGATTAACGTGAACAGGGGCGTATCCTATTGGGAAGATGGGAGTGATAAACGCATCTTCTACAGTGCCGGTTCAAACTTGTTTTGTGTAAATGCCAATGATGGAAAAATTATTCCTGCATTTGGAGAAAGCGGAACTGTTGATCTTCACGAAGGACTTGCGCCGGATGCAGATCATGATGTAAGCGGACTTTCCATATCTGCGAACACTCCTGGAATTATTTATAAAAATCTCCTGATCATCGGTTCTGCAGTATCAGAGTCGGGCGACGCGGCTCCCGGAAGTGTAAGAGCCTTCGATGTTTTAACGGGTAAATTAGTATGGACTTTTCATACGGTTCCCCACCCGGGTGAATTTGGATATGATACGTGGCCGAAGGATGCATGGAAAAACATTGGCGCATCAAATAACTGGAGCGGGTTAACGGTTGATGAAAACAGGGGCGTAGTATATTTTGGAACCGGATCGCCGGCATCTGATTTTTATGGTGGCAACCGTGAAGGCACGAATCTTTTTTCAGATTGCGTCGTTGCACTTGATGCAGCCAGCGGTAAATTGAAATGGTATTATCAAACTATTCATCACGACCTCTGGGACCGGGATCTGCCCTGCCCTCCGAATCTTACCACTATAAATCATGATGGCAAAAAGGAAGATGTTGTAGTGCAATCGACAAAAGATGGCGTAATTTATGTGCTTGACCGCGATAGTGGAACTTCAGTTTTTCCGGTCGAAGAACGTCCTGTACCAACCAACGGGCTTCCCGGTGAGCATCCATGGCCTACGCAAAAATATCCTGCTAAACCTTTGCCGCTTTCACACCAGGTATTTACCGATTCTGACATCACAAATATTTCACCCGAATCGCATTCATATATTGAAGACCTTTTTCAGAAGTATAAGACTGATAATAAATTTACGCCACCGAACGATAAAGGAATATTGCTTTTTGGCTATAGCGGCGGGGCCGAATGGG
The DNA here is from genome assembly GCA_963819925.1 of uncultured Chitinophagaceae bacterium. GTDB lineage: Bacteria > Bacteroidota > Bacteroidia > Chitinophagales > Chitinophagaceae > Ginsengibacter. Next base: position 51,786 of record CAWFYG010000009.1, read on the forward strand.
GCGGAAATGCAATAACTCCTGATGGAATATTATATCAAAATTCGAACGACGATCCGTGGATTGTTCAACTGGTAGACACTGCTACAAGAAATAAGGAATTTACCTCTCTTTCAACCGGCAATATTCTGTACCTGATCAATTGTGCTTCCTGTCATGGACCAGATAAAAAAGGAAATGGCACTACGTTTCCCAGCCTGGCTGACATAAGAAAGAAACGTACCGCAAGCGAAATCCAATCCATTGTAAAAAGCGGCAGTGCACGAATGCCTTCATTTCAACGCCTTTCCGATGAAGATCGCACAGCTATAGTGAGTTATCTATTAAACATAAAAACACCGAACAGGCCGCTGGCCTTTAGTGAGCACGGAATGAGCAACGCACCGGATAATTCAAAAAACAAGCAGTTTGGATTTAAGAGTGCGTATGTAAATAAGATTTGGAAAAAATTAACGGATCAAAACGGTTATCCCGGCATTAAGCCACCATGGGGAACATTCAACGCAATTGATCTTAATACCGGAGATTATTTATGGAGAGTCCCGTTAGGTGAGTATCCCGAATTAACAAAAAAAGGAATCCCTGCCACGGGGACCGAAAGTTATGGTGGTCCTTTAGTTACCGCAGGTGGACTTGTATTTATAGGAGCAACTCCTGACGAAAAATTCAGGGCTTTTGACAGGAAAACAGGAAACGTTGTGTGGGAATACCAGCTTCCTGCAGGCGGTTTCGCCACACCTATAACCTATGAGGTTGATGGTAAACAGTATGTTGTGATAGCCGCAGGCGGCGCAAGAGGTGGAAGGGCGGGTGGTAATTACGTTGCTTTTGCATTGAATTGAAAATGTAATTCTTTGATAGCCCCTGTGATTATTTACGTGTGTTCTATCTCGTTAGTAAATAACCAATCGTTGAAAAATCTAATTGTTCACCATAAAAAATAAAAGATGATTGTAGATAATTTATTAAACGCTGAAAAATATTTTTGTGTTCATCCATTGTTTGCGAAAGCATTTGAACATATTAAATCACAAAACCTGGAAACAATTGAAGCAGGTAAATACGAAATTGATGGCGATAAACTAAGAGCTGCCGTCTCTGATAAACCTGGAATGACTGCTGAAGAATCTGCTGCAAAATTCGAATGTCACGACAAGCACATTGATATACAACTTTGCATAAATGGCAAGGAACAGATTGGCTGGAAGCCAAGACAGAACTGCATTCAACAAAAGGGAGATTACAACTCTGAAAAGGATGTTGTGTTCTATAACGACACCCCCGACATGTATTTTGAATTAACGAATAAACAATTCGCAATTTTTTTCCCTGAAGACGTACATGCACCAATGATCGGTAAAGGCAACATAAAGAAGATGGTGATAAAAGTAAAAACGTAACTTCAAATCAAATAAGGATATCACGCTTTTATGTGATAATTCAATTTATCACCATTTTATGTGATATTGTTTGTCACGGTCTTCAACGGGAAATCTACAATATATTCATCTGTTTTATATATTGATATCCCATTCCTGTGAGAATAGCAATTCCAAAACTCAATAATGTACCTATTAAAATATATTCAGTAAGTTTCCGGTCTTTTGCCTCCTGCAAATTTCCAAACCTGAATACCGATTTGGCTGCAAGCAAAAAGCCTATGGCCTGCCATTCGTTGGCAATCATAAACACAAACACAAGCAATCTTTCTAAAATACCAATGTATTGGCCAGCACTCTGCAGGGAAACCGTATCATCGCCAGCTTCCGTATCCGGAGTCCATTTCGAAATAAATATTCTTACTCCAAATGATACGGGCCTGGTAAGAAATAGTACGAGTGCAACAAGCAATAAAAATTTTCCATCCTTAAGAAAAGAAAAAGAAAAATATTCCCCTTCATACCATAACCATATTGCATAAATAGAAATAAAGTGTAACAGTTGATCAATAAAAAAAAGCAGGCGCTTTGTTTTATTTGTTTGAACCAATATTTTAAATGAGTCGATTATTAAATGAACAAACGCAATGACCAATGCCCAACTCCAAAAGTTTAGATCCCACATAAGCAGCAAGGCCAGCAAGCCATGCAATAAGGCATGTATGTATAGTTGCCAGGCGCCCAGTTTTTTTGTTTCTTTTGCCTTAACCCACTTCTCTGGCTGTAAAAGAAAATCCCCGGTTAAATGAGCTATCAATAATTTAAGCAAAACTATCATTTCAAGGTTTTTAATTTGATTTTATACATTTCATTTACTTCCATTATTTCATCATAATAAGCTCTTTTAAGCCGGTTACTGATTGCGTTTTGTTTTATGCCAACTATCTTACCCAATTCTTCCTGCAATTTGCCGGGATTCTCTAAAGTTGTATTTACAATTTCAGCGGCGTTTACCGTCCAGTTATCCATTGCAATTAAAGCGAGCTTCAAAAATAAATTCATTTCTTTATCAAAATCGGTCAGGTTACTTTTTACGGCAAGGTTTTGTTTTTGCTTTCTAAGCATTTCAAATTTTTCACCTGAGTTAACAAATGCGCTTCCGTTTGATTCGGTTATTTTAGGTGCGTTATAACTTATATCTCCAATTCCTATTGCCATCCGTACATCGATGTCCTGTATTGATTTTAATACAGCTTTAATTTTTATTGCCCATTGTAAAGCATTTTCCGGCTTGTTTATGATCACCTGGAAGCTATCTCCGCGGTATATTTCCCAAAACTTAGGGCTGATGCCAATTTTAATCAATTCCTTTTTTAAAGGCTTAAGCCATTTTTTAGGATTAATTTTTTTTGAGTTGATTATATCGCCCGTTATAACAGCAACCATTCCTATTAATTTTGCCTTATAAAAATATCACGTTTAAACGTGATAAACAAAAATATCACGCAATTACGTGATAATTAAAATATCACACAATCGCGTGATATAACGAATCCGATTACCAGCCGAAATAAGTCTTTGCATTGTAATAGCAAATGTCCCTGATAATTTTCCCGGTCCATTCAATATCAGCAGGTAATTCCCCATTCTCGATTTCTTCCCCAAATAAATTGCACAGAATTCTCCGGAAATATTCGTGCCGTGGAAATGAAAGAAAACTCCTTGAGTCTGTAATCATGCCTACCAGTTTACTTAGCAAACCCATATTTGAAAGGGCATTCATCTGTTTTGTCATCCCATCTTTCTGATCCAGGAACCACCATGCCGAGCCAAATTGAATTTTGCCTGCAGTAGTACCATCATTAAAATTCCCGGTCATAGTCGCCATCAATTCATTGTCGGCGGGATTCAGATTGTATAAAATTGTCTTTGTCAACTGGTTGGTAGAATCCAGTTTATTTAAAAATTTTGATAGTGACTTCGCCTGCAAAAAATCTCCAATTGAATCCCAACCTGTATCAGGGCCAGATAATTCCAGCATTCGTACGTTATTATTTCTAAGTGACCCCAAATGATATTGCTGCACCCATCCTTTTTCATGATCCCAGGTTGCAAGAATGTGCAACATTGCCGACTTAAATTTCAGTCTTTCTTCCTGTGAAAGTTCTCTTCCGCTACGAATTTTATTGAAACAAGCAATAATTTCTGTGTCATCAAAATCTTCTGCATAAATATATTCGAGGCCATGATCGGATACGCAACAGCCCATAGACGCAAAAAAATCATGGCGCTTTTTTAATACATCTAAATACGATTGAAAAGAACTAATTGTGTCATTATCCACCATTTCAAGCTTTTTCACATAGGCATTAAATTCACCCACGTCGTCCACATCCATTGCTTTATCGGGACGAAAGGCTGGCAATACTTTAACTTCAAATCCATCACCTTTTATTTTTTTATGGTATTCAAGGTCATCAGTAGGATCATCAGTTGTGCATACAACCTCCACATTCATTTTACGCAATAAGTTCCGAACCGAGTACTCAGGTAGCTGAAGTTTTTGAGTACATGCATCATAAATTTTTTTCGCACTTTGCGGATGTAATAATTCATGAATATCAAAATATCGTTGCAATTCTATGTGCGTCCAGTGATATAGAGGATTTCGTAAAGTGTAGGGGACAGTTTCGGCCCATTTTTCAAATTTTTCAAAGTCGCTTTTATCACCTGTAATGAAGCTTTCATTTATACCGTTAGTACGCATAGCGCGCCACTTATAATGATCGCCGTACAACCACACTTGTGTAAGATTTTTGAAATTGATATCGTCGGCTATTTGCTGCACCGGAAGGTGGCAATGATAGTCTATAACAGGCATCTTTTGTGCAAAGTCATGATATAGTTTTTGCGCAGTTTTGGTCTGCAGTAAGAAATTTTCGTCTAAAAAACTTTTCATAAAAATTAAATCATAATGAAAATTTTGTTTCCTTAATTATTTTCTTTTCTATCATAGTTGCAAAAATAACTAAAGACTCACTCCCCTTTTCCATGGAATGAAATCATTTTGCAAATGTCTTACTGCACTTACTTCAATTTCGCCACTGGCAACTTTAATTACATATTCGAGTATCCGTTCACCGGCCTGTTCAATTGTTTCCTGCCCTTCTATAATGGTCCCGGTATTTATATCAATAATATCATGCATCTTATTAAATAAAATAGTATTGCTTGACAATTTTATCACCGGTGTAATAGGATTACCTGTAGGTGTCCCAAGCCCAGTCGTAAACAACACAATATTTGCGCCGGCAGCTACTTCTGCAGTGGTGCTTTCAACATCGTTGCCGGGCGTGCAAAGCAAATTTAACCCGGCTTTAGTTACCATTTCAGGATAATCCAACACATCTACAACCGGGGACGTACCACCTTTTTTTGCGGCGCCTGCGGACTTAATTGCATCAGTAATTAACCCGTCTTTAATATTTCCGGGAGAAGGATTCATATCAAACCCTGACCCCGAAGCTTTAGCCTTTTCATTATAAGCATTCATTAAATTTCCAAAGCGTTTAGCTGTGTCGATAGTAACACAACGGTCACTTAAATTTTGTTCCACACCGCAAAGCTCCGGAAACTCAGAAAGAATAACCGTGCCCCCAAGAGCAATAAGCATGTCGGAAGTGTATCCTATGGCAGGATTGGCTGAGATGCCGCTGAACCCATCGGAACCACCACATTCTAAGCCGATAACCAATTTGTTTAGAGGTGCAGGTTTTCTTTCGAGCGAATCAGCATAAACCAAACCGGCAAACGTTTGTTTAATTGCCTGTGATATTAAATCAGTTTCTTTTCCGATCTTCTGCTGCTCCAAAATATACAATGGCTTGGAAAAATTAGCGTCCCGTTTTTTTATTTCTTCCCGCAAAATATCTACCTGTGCATTCTGGCATCCGAGGCTCAAGATTGTAGCTCCCGCAACATTTGAGTGCGTAATATAACCGGCGAGCAAACCACACAATGCCTGTGCATCCTGCCTTGTGCCACCACATCCGCCTTCATGAGTTAAAAATTTTATACCATCCACATTGTGAAAAAGCCTTTGCTTTTTTACCTCTTCAGTTTCAACAGAAACATCGGCGCTTAAAATGTCATTTATGTTTTTACCACTTTTATAAAAGTCGATAAGTTTTGAAACCTCTGCTTTCTTGTTCTGATTTCTTCCATAACCCAGTTCATTTACCAAAGCCTCACGCAACACTTCCAGGTTCCTGTTTTCACAAAAAACCATCGGGATTACCAACCAATAATTGGCAGTTCCAACTTTACCATCCTGCCGGTGATATCCCGTAAAAGTCTTCTCTTTGAATTTAGACACATCCGGCTTTGACCAGTCAAACTTTCTCTCTCCTACTTCAAATCCTTTTGCGGCATGTTTTACATTAGACGTAGTGATAACTGAACCGCGAGGAATAAAGGACTGAGCCTTGCCCACCAGGACGCCATACATAACCAATTCGTCCCCCGGTTGCATATCGTTCATCACCAATTTATGTTTCGCAGGAACCGTACCGATAATCGTGTAATCTTCACCGTTATAAGACACTCCGTCACCTTCTTTCAGGTTTGTTAAAGCTACCAGCACATTATCAGAAGCATGCACCTTTGTTACGCTATGATTCATTACACGAAAATTTTTTTTGGATGCACATTTTTCAGTGTCGCTATCATTCCATTGCTAAATATGCTGCTCAGTTTATCCGTAACTGACCGCTCAAAGCCTGGTAGCAAAGAGAGGTCTTTCCCCCAGAATGTAACATTTTTTAAAACTTCTTTCACAATTTTATCGGAAGATAATGTTTGCCACATTTTATAAAATCTATCTGCCATCTCATCTTCTATAATATATAACTGCCCGTTAAATTCTCCAAAATAATCATTACCACTGTGTTTTATCACTTTCATAAATGCAAGATAAGAAGCAAAACCCAATGCAAACAATTCAGGAACAGTGTCTTTTTTCTTATAATAATTTACAAGAAGAGGTACGCAGCGCATTTTCATTTTATAACTATAGTTCTGTGTAATACTTTTCCAATAATGATTGATATGAGGATTGCGAAACCTGTCAAGCACTTTTGAGATAAATGCCTGTAACGTATCGGTATCGGTCTTGTAAGGAATCGACGGCGCTATCTCATGCTGCATTAAATCAGAAAGAAAATTTTCAAACATTTCATTATCCATCGACTCTTTTACAGTATCAAACTCCGCAAGGAATGCAATGCCGCAGGTGAGAGTATGTGTACCGTTCAACAAACGCAATTTCAGCTCTCGGTATAAATCGATATCAGGTGCAATTATCATCCCATCATCGGCTTCAGCAAATGATAATATTTTTTTTACATGGGCATCCCCTTCAATAGCCCACAATCTGTATACTTCGCAAATAGTAAGCAATTCATCTTTATACCCAAGTTCATTTTCTATTTCATTTTTTATTTCTTTATCCGGCATTCCGGTAACAATTCTATCCACTAATGAATTGCAAAAATAATTACAACGTTCCAGCCATTCTATAAAATCATCGTTTAGGCCGTTCAAATGTGCCAACTCCAACACAATGGACTCCAGTTTTTTCCCATTTTCAGGAATTAATTCTGTGGGAACTATTACAAAACCACTTTTTTCACTTCCTTCAAAAGCAGTAAATCTCTCGTATAAAAAAGCGAGTAATTTACCCGGATAAGAAACAGGAGGATGACGACGTATATCATCGTTTACAAGCTTTATTCCTACTTCTGTCGTATTGGAAATAATCACCTGTAAACTTTGGTTGTGCGCACATTCTAAAATTTGTTCCCACTCCTGACCGGCACTTAATACCCGGCTTATGGATGAATTGATAATGTTTTCCTCTATCTTTTGTCCGTCCTGTATTCCGCGAACACAGAGTGTATACAAACCATCCTGTTTTTCAAAAGCAGCTGCGTCGCCACGATTTGTTGTTTTTACAATAACCACTCTGCCATTAAACATCCCCATCCTGTTAGCCTTGTCAATAAAATAATCCGGGAGTCCGCGGAGCAACATTCCGGTACCAAATTGCAAAACCTTTTCCGGTAATTCCAGTATATCTTCATCAGGAACTATCACTTTATCAGACGATATATTTTTTAATGTATAGGCAGATAATTTCATAATCTTTTATTTATCCAGTCAAGAAATTATTTAAAAGCATTTACTTCGGAGGACACAAACGTAACAATATCGAACAACGAAATTGTTTCAATGATCCTATGTGTAAGTCGCCTGTTCATTTTTTAGTACACTATTTTACCGATTGCCCATTTCACAAGATCTTCCGATGCTTTGTAATTTTCAAAGTCCATCGGAATTTTTCTTCCATCTTCATATTCATTATAAAACCATGGGTCCCCAACAGCAAATACAGTTCCCTTGCCTATTTTAGCCACCGCAACTACGGTGGCATCACCTTGTTTAAGAATAGAAATCACTGGTTGTTGAATTGAAAGAGAAGAATATTCCTTTATGTACACCTTCTTTTCATTTTCAAAAATGGAGTTGCCAGGAGGAATATTTACTGCCGCCATTTCAAAATTGGTTCCCGTTTCTTTGTTCTTGCTGTCATAGTTAAATTGAATTCCAAATTTGGATGCGAGCATGTTGAAATGAGTAAATTCAACATTGCCAGAATCGTTGCCGAAAATTAAAAGAATGCCGCCATTTTTTACCCAATTATATATCGCATTGATGTCATTATCTTCAATATAGTTGGGATGTTCACTTTCTTTTTCTGTGTCAGGATCTACGATTATATACATATCCGCATCCTTCAAATTATTTGCAGTTGGCGCCGCCGCGAGGCTTTTTGTTTGAACACCATATTTATTAAATACTTTCCCAAACATGGAATAGCCGCCATTGTCTTTTTCATTCCATATATAATGCCATTGAACTACTTTACCTGTTACATCCGTTTTGGTTTCATGATTAAAATAATTATCCAATAATACAGTCTTTCCTTTGCCCAGTATGAGTGTAGGCAACATTTCTATTTCATTAGATGCCATTAAAAAAGCGCCAACTCCTTTAGGATCATTTTCCACAACTTTCTCGCTGGTATAATAATCATAAGTCCCATCACGATACGGATTTCCACCTAACCCCGACACACTCACGGTGCCATATAAATTCAATTGGCCATTGGCATCTTTTTTAATAAAGTTCTTTATAATACCGTCATAGCCTTCTGTTGCTGTTGTAAGAAATGATGATGGTAAGAAGCCTAAACGAACACCTTTCGCCAGGGTATAGACGAACATACAGGAGGCAGAGGCTTCAACGTAATTTTTTTGTTTTCCGGGTAAATTCAATATATCCCACCATAAGCCCGTTTTTTTATCCTGGACATTTCTTACAGCTACAGCATAACGATTTAAAATATTGATCAATTCTTTTTTTTGAGGCTGATCATCCGGAAAATGTTCAAGCACATCCACCAGGCCTATTCCATACCAACCCATGGCCCGTCCCCAGAAATTAGGAGAAACGCCCGTTTGCTTATTAGCCCATTTTTGTCGTTTGGATTCGTCATATCCATGATATAATAATCCGGTAGCTGCATCGCGGGAATGTTTTTCCATTAAAATAAACTGTTTGGCAATATCGCCATAATCCTTGTCTTCATGGAAAGTATTGGCATATTCTGTATAAAAGGGCTCAGCCATATACAAGCCGTCAAGCCACATCTGGTTGGGATAAATTTTCTTATGCCAAAAGCCCCCTTCGTGTGTGCGTGGTTGTGAGTCAAGTTGGTTTCTCAAAGTTTGTACAGCGTCCAGATACTTCTTTTTTTCTGTTACGTTATATAAAAGCAATAAATCTGTTCCCGGAGCTATATTATCCAATGTAAGATTATCAAATTGATAAGTACGAATGTCCCCGGTTTCGTCCAGAAAAAAATCCATGCTTTTTTTTATGTAATTAAAATATTTTCCATCGCCGGTTGCTTTCCATAACCCGTATATACCTTCTAATACCACACTTTGATCATACGCCCATTTTGCAGGCTTATCTTTCGTCGTTGTGAGTGAGTCTTTCCAAATTGACATGACGGTGTTACCCATTTCTTTTGCAAATGAGGTTGCTTTTTGCGCATTTGCAAAAGCGGGTATTGCAATCAAAAGAAATAAGTACACCGTCGTTTTCATTCTGCCAAAATTCATCGTAAGGTTGGTATTAAATTATATATGGATTTTACAGCGGGTTTTGTTAATAAATTTCATTGGTCATATGCATTTTTCATTTATACACCATGTATTTTTAGCACAGGCAATCGAGCAGAGTACCGATAAAATTCAAGCAAAGTATGACATTACCTTGTTAAGATCCATGATCGTAGATATTCCAATTTAACAAGTGTAACCCCATTATTGCTATTTGCAAACCCATTTGAAATATTTATTTACGCAAACGTTACCGAAAACGATGCCGGAAAGTTTTTATGCTAAAATTTTGATTGTTTCCTTCCAAAAAAAGTGAGAAAAAAAGGGCGCTTTTTTTGATAAAATTCACTTATATCTCAACAATTTTTTTAGCTTCACTACTCTTGTATGCCGCCTCAATAATTTTAATAACATTTACACCATCCTCTGCAGTAACAGGTAAAGGCTTATCATTTCGAATAGCCTCATAAATTCCCTCATAATATTCGTTGTAATTTCCCTGCTCTGACTGAATGTATTCTCGTATTTCCTTTCCATCTTTTTCTGTATGCAGCAATCCTCTTTCGGATTCGGGCTCTATACCCCAATCCGGGGTATCGGGAATTTTTCCCGCCTGCAGCATTTCTTCCTGAATATTAGTTTTGGGTTTAATAAAAGAACCTTTTAAACCATGGAATATATATCCCGGCAAGGCCTCCCGCACAACATAACTTGACTTAATACGAACCCTTTTTGTTTTATAATAAAATAACAGCTCAAAGTAATCATCAACTTTAGATACAGGACGCATCACTGCAATATCTGCGAAAAGCATTTGAGGCATTCCAAATAATTGCAGCGCCTGGTCAATTAAGTGTGAGCCCAGGTCATACAACGAACCTGTTCCGGGTCCCAGAATTTCTTTGTGCAATTTAGGACTTAAGTCTTCTTTATAGCGATCAAAATGCATTTCAACTTCGACAAGCTCTCCTAAAATGTTTTGAGATAAAACCTTTTTAATTGTTTTATAGTCGCTGTCATAACGTCGGTTTTGATAAACAGATAATTTTTTATTTTGCTTTTTTGCAAGCTCAATTAATTCATTTCCCTCGTCTACAGTAACGGTGAACGGCTTTTCGACAACTACGTGTTTTCCAGCCTGAAGAGCTTTTTTGACATAATCATAATGTGTATAGTTGGGCGTATTCACAATAACTAGTTCTACAGCTTCATCTGCGAGCATGTCCTCAAGTTTTCGATATGTTTTTACACCAGGATATTTCTGCTCTGCAAGATTTTTTGACCGCTCCCACACGGCATACAAATTAAAGCCCGGGTTGATTTTTAAAAAAGGAGCATGAAAAACCCATCCACTCATTCCAAACGAACATAAAGCTGTATTAATTGGTTTCATAACTTAAATTATTTACTCTTAAAAATAGCAAAGTTATTCTTTAACTTTCTCCACGCGGAACCAATCAAAATCCGCATAACCAGAATCGTTAGTCCGATCCTTCCTTACGCAGAATATCCCAACCTTCGCACCGATCCATCTCCCCTCTTTCGCCTGGAAAGCATCACCCGCCTCCTCAAAGTTACTTCCATCAGCGCTATAACTGAAATGACACAAGCCGCCTTTGCTCACCGTCACTCTCAGGTACACGGAATCATTGTCAAATTTTTTGATAACCGTATTTTTTTCTGTCTCTTCCTTTTCTGCATTACAAACACCATAAACTATATATATTCCATTATTTTTTCTCACGAGTTTTATATCAGCATAACGGAGGCCCATAATCACTAATCCTGTTTCTTCGTTTTCTAATTTAGGATTGGAATGAAAAGACATTTTTGTTGTAACCATAAATTCATCAGTAGGAAATTTTTGTAGCAACACATTCGGAACATCCCACAAATTTCGGGCGCTGTCGGGCATTTCCGTAGAAAATAGACGCAACACGCCCTTTGCCGGATCGGTGAAATACCAATACGGTTGAGGGTTTGCCATCCACTGCCATTGCAAGCCTAAATCATTGCCATTGAACTCATCGCTTTCCGCAGGAGTCGTAACAGGATATGTTTTTCCAACATTTGGCTTTTTATACACCAATACAGGCTCGCCTTTTCCGTCGCCATTTTTAGCCTCGCCGATTATTGGCCAATTATTTTTCCACTTCATTGGTTCAAGATGGACAACCCTTCCATAAACACCTTTGTCCTGAAAATGCAAAAACCAATCTTCGCCGGTTTGGGTAGTGACCCATGCACCTTGATGCGGCCCGTTTACATTTGTGTTGCCCTGGTCCATTACGACCCTGCGTTCATAGGGGCCATAAATATTTTTAGAGCGTAATACTAACTGCCAGCCGGTAGAAACGCCGCCCGCAGGAGCAAAGATGTAGTAATAACCATTTCGTTTATACAATTTAGGTCCCTCAATAGTCGGATCTTTCTCATGACCATCATAAACAAGTTTTCCTCCATCAATTACCTTGGTACCTTCTTTATTCAGTTTATTAATAACAATAATGCTTTTTATACCGGCACGGCTACCCGCAAATGCATGAACAAGATACACTTGTCCGTCATCATCCCATAAAGGGCACGGATCTATCAATCCTTTGCCACCAGCTACCAGTACAGGTTCTGACCATGGACCTCCCGGTTTCTTTGATGTAACAACATAGATGCCAAAATCCGGATCCGGGTAATAAATATAGAACCCACCGTTATGGTAGCGAATGGCGGGCGCCCACACACCGTCGCCATGTCGGGGCACGTCAAAGTGATCATAGGGTGGCTGAAGCATTAATGCATGACTAATAACAGTCCAGTTTACCAAATCTTTTGAATGTAAAATCGGTAAGCCCGGAATATCCTCAAAGCTTGATGATACAAGATAAAAATCATCGCCAACCCTTATAGCATCAGGGTCAGAATAGTCGGCATTCAACACGGGATTTTTATAAGTACCGTCGCCATTATCTGCGACCCAAACTTTTGAAACATAATTTTGCGGTGCCTGTGCATTAGACGATATGAATGCAATTTGAATAACAAGTAAAACCAAAAGTTTTTTCAAAAACATTTTAATAACTCTTAAATTATATTTATAAAAAATGAATTTTCCCGGAACCGATAATTGAAACCAAATCCGGCAAATCATAATATTTCAACACATCATTTATCACATAAGAATACCAGTTTTTATCAACAGGATTTTCCAAAATACTTTTGAATGTAGCAATACCATTATACAAATTCCATTCGCCTATTGATGGACAAAACAACGCAGCATGTATCGCGGCAATAGTTGTTATGCCTGTTGCATTGATAACAACCCGAACACCTTTGTATTCTTGTTTTGAATTAATGAAATCAACCAGCGTTATAATATCTTCCGTTCTTATTCCCACCATTGGCATGCCTATATGCAGCGCCAGCATGGCATTGCGATATTCTTTATTATAATATTTTTTGTCGTTGAATTCAGGACTATCAGTTGTTTCACCTGTACCGCTTACCTCGCATAACAACACCGCATCATTCTCTCTTACATAAGATTGCATGAGGCAAGCGCTGTCAGCCAGCTCGTCTTTGCCTTTTTCATTTAGCCAGATAATTATTTTATCGGGCTTTTTATTTGATGAAAATAATTCCAACACTGGCAAAGGAATTTGATTTTTTTTGCGAAGGATTAATTTTTTAAAAATAAGATTGCCATTTTTCACATCTCCTCTGCTCTCAACATTTATTTTTTTATTGCTCAAATCAATAGCTAACATTTGGGCAATCATTTTTCGAATGAGGTTTGGATATTCTGTCAAAAATTTTTTCCGGCTTGTTCTTAATTCACTAAAGAGTTTGAGATTTCTTTGAGGTATGGAAAATTCATTTGGAAATTCTGAATTCACCTGGCCGGTTTTGGTGCAGAATAAGTCTTTTTCAGAAAGTGTTTCAATATTTCCTTCCGTAATTTTTGTTGAATCATGATACAACCATTTCCTGAACCAGGTAACTGCCGCTTCCCTTTTAGGTTTTGAAATCCCATGGCCGTCGTCATAAGTAAACAATTTTATCTTCTGCAGCTGACCTAAAGAGGTATAAATTCTTTTTAGTTCATGATATGCTACTAACGTTCCCGTGTAATCGATAAAATCATACCGTCCTGCCAAAATAAGAATCGGCTTAGGTGCTGAGGCAATCAAATAATCGCTTAATTCCAGGTGTTCCTTTCCTTCTCCCGGGATTTGTGCGCAGCCATCAGCAGGCCCGGATATCTCCAAAGTTCTTTCCCGGTTGGCAAAATAACTGCATGGCGCAAATACCTTTACTCTCTTTTCATATCCCGCAAAATATATTGTCTGCATTCCGCCACCTGAATTACCAAGACACCCAATTCCTGAAGTATCAACTTCAGGTCTTGTTTCAAGATAATCCAAACTGCGTATGTTATCCCACAATTCATCTGCCGGCGTGGAAGTGCCCAGAAGATTCGATTCTTCGTTCAATAAAGTGTGGGCCGTTGTGCCGCCTCTTGTTAGTGGCTTACCATCTTTATCGGTCAGTTGAAATCTTTCGCTTTGAGATATAGGATCAATTACCAAAACAACAAAGCCATGCGTTGCAAAAAGTATCGCAGTTTTTTGATAAGATTTTGTTGCCTTGGCTTCATTCTCATGCCCGCAAAATAATAATGCAGCAGGAAATTTTCGCTGGCCGTCTGGAATATACAGGTTTGCTGTTACATGATGATTCGGAAAACTTTCATAGATAACCTTTTCTATTCTGTAACCATCCCGGTGCAGTGTACCTCTAATTGTTGCATTCAAAGGAGTTTTAACAGGAAAGTTTCCCAGGATATGAAAAAACTTTTTTTGAACAGTTTGAATATATTCCTGTGTTAATTTTTTCGAAGTAAGAGCCTGCGCAAATTCTTTTCTTCTCTCATCATATTGATCATGCATCTTTTGAACAAGAAAAGTGTTTACGGTCACATTAGTTTTCCAATCAAAACAATTGTATTGTTTTTGAGAGAAAGTATTTGTAGAACAGAAGAATAAAAAAAGAAGAAAAATGGCCTCACCCCAACCCCTCTCCTTTGAAGAGGGAGCCGGACGAGGGATGGGAAATTGTTTAATATATTTTAGAAAAAAATTGTAAGGCAATAATTAATTTCTTTTTAAGATGGTTTAACGACTAATCCTAAAGGCAAAACAGTTTTGCCATAGATCTCATTCAGTAATGCGCCCACACCTGTATAAATGGCGGAACCACCGCAAAGAATACCTTCATAACCCGTAAATGTCTTTAATGATGCATTACCTGTTGCATCACCAGCCGCCAATAAAAAAAACAAAATAGTTAAGGTGCCAAATACAAATTGCAGAGCCTTGCTAATTCGCAACGTTCCAAAGAAAAGGCAGCCGGTAAATATTCCCCAAATGATCAGATAAGCCACCATTGCATCTTCTGAAGCAGCAGGTATCCAGCCAAGCTTCGGCATAACGATCAGGCCTACCAGCGTCAGCCAGAAAAATCCATAAGAAGTAAACGCGGTTAATCCAAAGGTGTTATTTTTTTTACCTTCCATAATACCGGCAATAACCTGGGCAAGTCCGCCATAAAAAATACCCATGGCCAGTATCATTGAATTCATTTCGAAAATTCCTGCGTTGTGCAAGTTGAGTAAAACAGTTGTTGTTCCAAAAGCCAATAATCCTAATGGAGCAGGATTCGCAGTGGTATCCTTAATAGCAATCGTTGATGGTTCCATAAAATGAATGTTTGTTTGGTTAAAGATTTTTACATTTTAAAGTTACAGTCTTTCGGCTCCCATCCATTCAAAATATTTTTGATTGTTACTTTTTTTGCTTCGTCATCAGTTAGTTGTTTCGAACAGGGCAGCCTTGTTGCAACCGATGCTCCCGGACCATAATCTTCATATTCAAAATATCTTGCTGTTTTATAGTTTTCTGTTTTGTTCCAATTGCTCCATCCCTCAGGTTTTATATGCTGCCCGATAAAACAGTGCAGATATGTTACGCTTGCGTAAGGCCGCCATGGCCGGCCCAATGAAACATTGTGGAGGCTTGTATCACCGCTTAAAACACAATCATTAAATACGTAACCATATTTATGATCTTGCGGAGTAGACGCGGCGGTGACATGAGAATTTTTCTTGCTGTGAATGTGGCAATGTTCAAACCACACGGTCGCTGATCCGAAAATAAAATCCGTAGTTCCCTCGATATAACAATCTTTATAATACTGCCTGCTGTTTTTGTTGTTGGTAAACAATACATCCTGGAATCCGACAAGCCGGCAATTATAAAACTGCGCCTTATCGCCATCCGATTCAAGAGCCACCGCCTGTCCGGCAGTAAAGCCGGCATTGTTTTGAATAGTGATATTTTTTGCTGTAAAATTATCAGCACTGATCATACAGCTGGCTGAAGTTCTTGTGTTAATGGTGTCGCCGTTTCGTGTAGCCTTTCCCGTATGATCGTCGTAAGTAAGAATGGTTTTGAATTTATCTTCACCGATTACGGTTACAAAATCTTTTGAAGAATCCAGTTGCAATTTCTCTTTATATATGCCATCTTTAATAAATATGGTTATTGGCATTTTGTTATTTAATGGCACGGCGTTTAATGCCTGTTGCACAGTTTCATATTTACCACTTCCATCCTTAGCGACAACAATTTTATTTTGGGCTGAAACATTGCCAAAAATTAGTATCATAGTCGCAGCAATTATTACTCTCTTCATCGTCGTTACTTTTTCGAAAGCGATTCATAGAAAAATTTCGAATAAGAAATAGCTATAACGATACAGCTTATACGCCATTTTATTAATTAGCCAATTGAAATAAGATCAATTTTATTGTTCTGTTCATTTGAAGTCAATCTTAAATGCAGTCACCGGCACTTCTGTCACAGGCAATTTGAATGTCTTTTTAATAACCAAAGCACCAGTTTCCTGCTTCCAGTGCAGCTTTTCATTGCTCCCAAGCAATGTTATTGACGCTATCTTCTTTTCCAAAAATTTTGAATTCTTTCCCAGGGAAGCAATTTTTATATCCACTACCGGTTCTCCCAGGCAAAAAGCATACAGGGTATTTCCTTTAGTGGTGAATCGAATATCCTGTGCGCTGTATTTCAATTTATCTTCATTAAAGTTGCCACTTTTTACAACAAGACCAGAAGCAGGTTTTTCACCGTAAACTTTCCAGGGACGTGAACCGTAGATGCCTTCACCATTTACAGATGTCCACATTCCTATTTCATTTACAATTTCCAGTACATCGGGTTCAAGATCTCCTTCAGGAGTTTGAACGATATTTATCAACAAGTTTCCATTCTTACTTACAATATCTACCAGCATCTGGATTACTTCTGTTGCACTTTTATATTTTTGTCCTGTTCTGTAAAACCAATCGCCAATTGATGTGTCTGTTTGCCACGGGAAAGGGCTGATAGAATCCTGTACACCCCGCTCCAGATCCTGCACCCACATACCGTCAGACGGCTGTTTGCAATTGTAAACGGCTTCAAGTTTTCCACCGTTCTTCGTTATGTCCTGGTTATAAAAGTGAGCAAGCATGTTTTCTCCATATTCCCCAAAAGGCAATTGGCTGTCGGAATAAAGAAGGTCGGGATGATAGCTATCGATGAGTTCTTTTATGCTAAAAAGCCATTCCCGCTGCCATTCCATATTAGTGCTTAACCATCCATTATCGTTGGGCGCTGCTTTTGCATGATAAAGGTCCTGGGACATCGGGTTGGCGCCATCATACGGAATACCTTTCATTGGCCCCATTGTATCGCTTCGGTGGCTTGACTGGAACCATGTAAAACTTGCTCCCAAATGTTCGGATACGCCAAACCGTAAGCCTTCTTTTTTTGCCGCCGCCTGCCAGATACCTACCACATCTTTTTTTGGCCCATAATTCACCGCGTTCCATTTATGAATTTTTGAGTTCCAGAGAAAAAAATCATCATGATGTGTGCCCATGCTTACAAAATATTTTGCCCCGGCCTTTTTATAAAGCGCCATTAGTTTTTCAGGATCCCATCTTTCAGCTTTCCACAAGGGAATAATGTCCTTATAACCAAACTTTGATGGATGTCCATAATGGGCTACGTGATATTTATAATCGTCGCTTCCTTCTTCATACATTTTTCTTGCATACCAATCGCCTTGTCGCGGAACAGCCTGCGGCCCCCAGTGTGCCCATATCCCAAACTTTGCATCGCGAAACCATTCAGGATATTTATATTGTTTAAGAGATTCTTTATTTGGTTTGAACGTAGTGTCGCTTCCGGCAATTATTTCATCTTGTGCCAGCGAGAAAAAATGTGCCGCACCGATAAGGACCAGCGTTAGCCCAAATTGCTTTAGTAATTTAATTTTCATATTTAATCGTTAAGGGATTTAAAAGCCAACAAGTTAAAACTTATAAATTCCTTTGATAAAAATTTCACGCAAATTTTCATTTTAATTTTAGTTGCCGGAAGGATTCCATTTGACACTTCCCGCAAAAATATTTTCCATGATATACTGATCAGCCTCCTCTTTGCTTAACTGGTGTGACCATGAAACCCTGCCCTGTATGGTCGATCCTTCGCCCGAGCTTTTGTATTCAGCATAGTATGCTGTTTTATAACTGTCAGTTCCCTGCCAGTTACTCCATCCTTCCGGAGAAATAAAATTCCCCATGCTACAATTTAAAAAAACAACTTTTGCATATTTTCTCCACGGCCTGCCAAGGAAAGCTTTCATAGCTCCCGGCGCTGCCGTTAGTACGCAGTTTTTAAAAACAAATCCAAAGGCAGCAAGCTGCGGTGTAGATGCCGCGGTGATGTAAGAATCTGCTTTTATTTTAATGATGCATTTCTCAAACAAGGCTGTTGCTTCGCCAAAAATAAAATCAGTTGTTCCTTCAATGTAACAATCCAGAAAGTATTGCCTGTAATGTTCACCTGCCAGGTATACCGTATCCTGGTTACCCAACAGTTTACAGTTTTTGAAAAAGCAACGATCTGCTTCAACCGCCAATGCCACTGCCTGGCCAACAGGACCGGCGCTATTTTCAATGGTTAAATTTTCGGCATAAAAATCATTTCCCTGTACCAAAAGCGTTGGTGTATAAAAAGTACTGTTTGGGCCTTTATCAATCTTCTTAAAATAATCGCCGAAGGTAACGATCGTACTATCTTCACTTTCGCCAATCAATGAAATTTTTGTATTCCAGGAAGGAATAAAAACCTTTTCGTGATAAACACCATTTTTGATAAATATTCTTATGCGTTTGTAAGGAAAAGATTTGCAGGCTTCAATTGCAGATTGAATGGTTGTAAAATTTCCGGTACTGTCCTTGGCGACGATGTAGTCGTATGTATCGGTGATACTTTGTTTACGATAAGTGAATGAAACTAAAAGGAGGCAGCTACATGCAAGTAAGGCCTCACCCAAGCCCCTCCCCGGAGGAGAGGGAACTAACCACCTTAGGACGCTGAATATCACAGATTTCATTTACTATGTATTTTTTTAAAAAAGTTTATTCAACCCTTCCCAAACAGCTTTTGCAATCTCTTTTTGTCCATCAATATTCGGATGCAAACCATCTGCATAATTTGGTTTGGAAACAGCATGCAAAAGAGAGATAAAATTTGTATGCTCTTCCTTCGCTAACTCTTTATATCTCTTTTCTAATTTATAAAGCGATTGCTTTGTGTTTTCATTATATTTCTTCTTCACATTAATTTCATTCATAGTTCCCAGGTTAATATCGGTCGGTGCAAGGATTACAATTTTTGCTTTGTTATCGGCTTTTCTTATTTCTGCAATCATCCATTTCATGTTTGCAACACAACTGTTTACCATGGAATCTGTTCCATCTTTAAGATCATTTACTCCAAGAAAAATAAGGTAATAATCTGCATCGGAATGTTCTTTTAAAACCGGCAATAGGTCCTTTTTATCAGAAGTCTTCCTTCCGCTTCGGCCGGCATTAATAAAGTTCACACCCGGGTGATCCTGGGATAAAAAATACACCCAACCTTTACCGTCCACCTGCGCACCATAAGTAATTGAATCACCAAAGCATACGATTTGTCCATGGATATTTTTAAAACTTATAGTTATAAACACAATTGAAATAAAGACAATTGCTGTTAGAAAAATTCTTTTAAACATCATGTGTCATTTTTTATTTGCAACTTTCTCTAACCACTTCGGGTATTCGACATTTAATATTTTTGCAGGCCAATATCCATACCATGCATAACCGGTTCGTCTTTCCCGGGATACATCAGATAATTGATAAACAACCTTACCATCCCGATTAGCAAACATGGGTTTATTTGTTCCCAATTCATAATAGCGTGTCCAGATTGGCTGTGCCAAAGAATCCTCCACGACTATCCGGTCGTTATTTGCTGCGTGATACTTATAAACCACCTCCTTAGCGGGAATTGTTTTAACCCGGATTCCTTTTATTTCGACTTTTTCAAACCAGGCAACAGCTTTGTTAACGGCATCTATTATCTTTTTGTCCGGGTTATCAATACTCATTAACAGTTCAACAATTTCGGCACTTTCTCCGCTTGCTAAGGAAGGCAGTTCAAAAGTCCTTGCACCCATTGGTTGCAACGTAATGTTATCATGTTGCTGACACCATACTGTAAGTATTCCATCTTCAGTAAACTGGCATTTCAAAATACAAGCAATTCCTTTTTGGTACGCTCTTTCAACTTCATTTCTTAACGTATTGTCTATAAATGCATAATAGGAAACGTTTTGAGCAATATGTTGCAACACCGTCATTACGCCGATCATAGCATCATCATTAAAGGTGATGTATTTACGATAACCACTTACATCAGGAAAAAACTGCGGCCAGCCGCCATTGTTATATTGAGCTTTAAGGATAAAATTAATTCCATGCAAAGCGGCAATTTTATACCTATCATCGCCGGTTAACGTATAAGCCTTCGCTAAATATTCTATCTGCGTGTAGGTTGCCCCGTTATCAAATGTTGTCAGGTTTGAATCCATATGCTCCGCCAATATCTTTTTTTGATCTTCCGTAAGAATAGCAAGCATATCGTAATTCTTTGGCCAACCTCCGTTAGGCTGCTGGTATAGAAGAATATTATCTGCAATCTCTTTCACCTGCGAAGGATTATAGCTACGCTGATCCTTTAAAGGAACAATTACCTGTTCATGGTCGGTAATATCTTTCCAATGATGCCGGCTATCCTGGAAACCTGAAACGTCTTTTATATTTAAATCCTGTTGTGCCTTAAGGGAAACAACAGGGTTGAAAAAGGTCGCGAATACCAAAATAACCTTTGAAAAATATTTTAATGATTTCATTGTCAATTTTTTGCTACTAAGACGCGATGACACCAAATAAAAAGATAGCGTTCCTTCGCACTACAGAGTGTTTGAGATATTTTTTTATTGAGTAATACTAACTTCTTTTCCATTTACCACTGTATTGGTCACATGAAGGTTTTTTGCATCCTTTATAAAATTTTCTTTCTTCACATTCCCAAAAGAACAATTGTGAATACTAATATTACTCACCGGCTTATCGTCCAGGCCTTCAATATAAATGGCATATTCGCTTTCCTCGCTTACGACATTGTTGACATATACTCCCTTTAAAGTGGGCGGATAGTTACAATCATCACCTTTTTCATTTGCATAGTGCATATTAATTTTTACAACCGCTTCGTGTACCTGGCCAACTTTCAAATTCCGGAAATAAAAGTTTTTTAACACGCCCCCGCGACATGAATTTGATTTTATCCTGATCGCACGCTCAAGATTTTTACTGCTCATCACACAATTTTGGCCATATACATTTTCAACACCGCCAGAGGTTTCACTGCCAATAACGATTCCGCCGTGCCCATCTTTCATCTGGCAATCCTGGACAATAATGTTTTTAGAAGGCACATTCACGCGGCGTCCATCTGCATCACGGCCGCTCTTTATCGCAATGCAATCATCGCCATCCGTGAACGAACAATTTTTAATCAACACACCATCGCATGACTCAGGATCGCAGCCATCATTATTGGGACCGAGACTGTTAGTAGTTACCCCGTCTACAGTAATGTTTTCGCTAAGTGTCGGATGTAATAGCCAGAATGGTGCGTTTATTACCGTTACTCCCTGTATCAAAATATTTTTACACTTATAAAATTCAATAAACGTAGGTCGCATATAACGACCTTTACCAAAGATGCGGTCAGATACAGGAACATTCCGCGCCGCCATCGTCATAAGCGCAGGCTCATTGTCTTTATCACGTTGTGCCGGCATGCCTTCTTTCCATCCAAATCTTTTACTTCCTGTCCAGTTCCACCAATGGTCATTATCGGCCTGGCCATCCAAAGTACCCCTACCGGTTACAGCTATATTGGTTTGATTATACGCATAAATAAGCGGAGAATAGTTCATCAGTTCAACCCCCTCGAAACGGGTGAGAACATTAGGAAGATAATCATCATCATTAGTACTGAATTTTACTATGGCATTGTCATCCAGGTGAAGGTTGACGTTACTTAACAGGTGGATAGGTCCATTTACAAGCCACGTGCCCGCAGGGATGAGAACTCTTCCTCCGCCCCCCTTATTGCAGGTTGCAATAGCGTTCTTTATAGCGGGAAGGCAATCAGTTTTTCCATCTGCAATAGCGCCATAGTTAACTACCGAATAATCATGATTAGTAAATTTTGGGGGGACAATTTTCTTTATAATTGCCGATAATTTATCCCAACCTTCATTTTCTGATTGCTGAGCAGAACAGGCAGATCCGGTTGAAACAATGAAGAAGACAGCAACATAAAATTTCATATTAAATAGAAAAAGTGATTTCATAATAATAAATAATTTATAACGTACCCGGTTATTCGAAGTATTTTTATTTAGCTCTAAATTTCCCCCTGGCAATTCTATCCGCTAATTCCAAATGCAAATTTTCGATATCATGCAAAACGATCTCCGCCATTTTTCTTGCACCCAGTTCGCTAAAATGAGTATTATCTTCACGACCGTCGGGGTAATGTGGATTTTCACCAGGCGATAAGTAATTATACAAATACTTCGATTCCTGTGGGCCAAATTGCTGGACGAGTTGCTGACTTTCTGTATCTAAATCAATTAAAGGAACATTGTATTTTTTCGCAACATCCTTTACCAACTGTGAATATACGGCATGCGTTTCTTCAATTTTACCAGATGAATCAAATCTTCTCCTGGCTACGGGTGTTATTAAAACAGGAATAGCTTTCCTGTTTCGTGACTCAGTTACAAATTTCATCAGATTGGCTGTAAACTGATCTTCAGTTGTATAACTCTTTTTCGTGGGTACTTCATCGTTATGTCCAAATTGAATCAACACATAATCTCCTTCCTGAAGATTATCAACCACTGGTTGCCATCTTCCTTCTTCAATAAATGTTCTTGTGCTTCTTCCGTTCTTCGCACGATTATCTACTGTCACTGTTGAATCAAAAAAATAATGAAAGGGCATGCCCCAACCGGTTTCAGGATAAGCGATAACCTCCTTATCTGCCATGGTAGAATCTCCAATAAGATAGACAGTGATCTTATTTTTTTGCGGTAGCGTGAACGACAATGCAAAAAGTATCGCAATTAAAAATCTGTTATCTTTTATTTTACAGCTCATTACTTTTCATAATTGAGAATTTCAATTCGGGGGTCATCACTATCCTGGATCACATGATGTGCTTTTGCCCGCAAATGAATTATCATTTATTGTAAAATCCCCGCTCGCCGGCGTAAAAATACAGGACACGAAAGAGCCTGATTTTCATAATCACGCAATGTTTAAATGAACAAGAATTTTTTTCATCTCAAATTTTTTATCTCAACGAAATCCATATCGGCAAAAGATTGGTTTTCTCCAGCCATTCCCCATATAAATGAATAAGCAGATGTACCACAACCTGCGTGAATAGACCATGGCGCTGAAATCGCGGCTTCCTTATTAGCGAGTACAAGGTGCCTTGTCTGTTGCGGTTCGCCCATAAAATGAAATACTCTTTGATTTTCAGCAATATCAAAGTACAAATACACTTCCATTCTACGGTTATGCGTATGCGCAGGCATGGTATTCCATACATTACCTTCTTTTAAAAGCGTTAATCCCATTACAAGCTGGCAACTCTTAATACCATTTTCGTGTATATACTTATAAATAGTTCTCTTATTACTGGTGCTCACATCTCCAAGATTTTCAGTGACCGCCTCCTCTTTCTTCATTAAGGCATTTTCATAGGCGTGATGTGCATTGCAGGAAAGGAGATAAAAGTTGGCAGGTTGGTTTGGATCCTTACTTTTAAACGAGACTTCTTTTGTGCCCCTGGCGAGATACAAACAATCTAATTTATCAACTGGATATTCTTTACCGTCTGCTTTTACAGTTCCGGCACCTGCAATATTTATTATCCCCATTTCACGCCTTTGCAAAAAATACTCAGATTTCAGTTGATCGTAATTTTCTAAAACAATTTCTTTTGCGTCCGGAACGGCTCCTCCTATAACCATTCTATCATAATGAGAATAGACAAGGTTTATTTTTCCATTCTCCATTAAATCTGTGATGGCAAACGCTTTTCGTAACTCATCGGTATTCATCCTGCTTACCTCAGCGGGACTATTATGAAATCTTTCTTCCATCTGCATAGTTATCTTTTTTATTAAATGATATTATAGTTTTACCGGCCCATCCATCCACCATCCACGGTTAGTATTTCTCCATGAACATAATCTGATGCAGCAGCGCTTAAGAAAATTGCAGGTCCTTTAAAATCATCAGGCTCACCCCAACGCCCTGCAGGTATTCTGTCTAAGATCGATTTACTTCTTTCAGGATCATTACGCAATGCTTTTGTATTGTTGGTTGCCACATAACCCGGGGCAATGCCATTTACATTAACCCCTCGTGATGCCCACTCATTTGCAAATGCTTTTACAAGGCTTGCGATGGCTCCTTTGCTGGCGGCATAGCCGGGAACATTTATTCCTCCCTGGAACGAAAGCAGTGAACATGTGAAAATGATTTTACCCGATTTTCTTTCCAACATCTCTTTACCGAACTCACGTGTTAAAATAAAAGGAGCATCGAGATTTACGGAAAGAACTTTATCCCATTCTTCATCAGTATGATTCACCGCCGGATCTCTTAAAATGATTCCTGCGTTATTTATGAGAATGTCAATTTTTGAATGTGCCGATTTAATTCTTTTTATTGCATCATAAACTTTTGCCCGATCACCTAAATCGAACGCATAAGGTTCGAAATTTCTTCCCAGTTTTGTCACTTCCTTTTCAACATTACTTCCTTTTGCAATGCTACCAGATACTCCAATAATATCAGCGCCTGCTTCTGCAAGGCCAATGGCCATTGCCTCTCCTATGCCGCTACGACAGCCTGTTACCAAAGCAGTTTTTCCGGAAAGATTAAAGTAATCATTTATCATTATATATCAGAGCAATAAATTAAAATTAGTTAGAGATTTACAATGTGTCACGTAGCAAGTCTACTATAAAATGCTGAGAAAATTTAAACCGGCTAAAGTATTTTTGCGCAATCGTTCCCGATAACGTTTGCAATTTTTAAAGAGGTTTTGATATCAATTTGTTATTGAAAGAATTCTTAATTCCCCTGGCTATATCCCTATAAAGATTTCAGACAAATTTTTATCTTTCGAAAGTCTTTGCCCGATGTACAAACGGGGAGACAATTTGATTGGAAGACGTTTAAGATTTTTATTTACTTTCTAAAATCAAAATCCAATCATTTCCATCTTCCTGTTCACCCGGCGGGTCAAAATTATGCACATCTTTATTAAAGAATAATCCGATTAATTTTTTAGTTCCCTTTATCGGATTAAACCAGGTTGCTTTCACTTTCGCACCCCGAATTTTACCCATGTTTACTTTAAAATTTCTTCCTGTATAGTCATAAAAAAATGCATAATCTTTTCCTCTTGTTGCAGCTATATAATTATATTTCTTTCCCTGATCTGCAACCAAACTTTCATCGGGTACACGATTAAAATAAGGTTTGGACAACATCAGTTTTTTTAACCAGATCATTTGTGATGATCCGGGATCGTTCATGGCTTGAAACCAATATTCTTTTGCGCCATACGCCACTGTCTTATCTCCGGGTTTATGCATTTGCATCACAGAATTATCACCATAGGTAAAACCTGCAGCGCCTGCAAAAACACTCCAATAAGCGTATCGCCTTACATCTTTGTCTGTCCATCGCGGCAATGTCGTATCATGAAGTCCGTAAGGAATCCCTTCATAAGAGGGCTCTCCGTCGAGAACAGGTTTTACAGGAGTTTTATTATAATCAAGATTCACATACTTCCAGTTATCCTCGCCAAACCTGAATGGTTCTTTAGATGATGTATCCTGCGCATAATCTCTATGCCCTGATTGAAACATGTTCAATTGCAGCCATTGCTCATTATGAAACCAAATAGATGATGTTGTGCGGCCGCGTGGGTGAAAAGTAATGAGATGATTTTTATCGAGATCGTGCAAAGTATTTCCAACAGCATTCCAAACATTCGGGGAATCACTCCCGAGGATATCTCCACCGTTTATCCAAATAATATTCGATTTATTTTTATAACGGTTAGCAAGCCACGCTGCATATGTTTTCGCTTGTTGCTGATTAACTAATCCCCTTTTTACATTAGTGCCCCAAACCGGCACCAACGCCACGTACAAACCTTTGTCTGCAGCTTTGTCAATTATGTAATCCACATGATCCCAATAATCGTATTGAGCCTTGTCGTTGAAAGATTTTCCGGGAGTTGTTTTGGGTCTCGCAATATTTCTATCAATCAATGCACTATTCCCATATACATTTACATCATCTACGGAATGTACCATCACGGCCTGTATCACATTAAAGCCTTTTCTTCTCCTATCCTCTAAATACCGGTCAGCTTCTGCCCGGTTAAGTTTGGAAAATAGGAGCCAACCTGTATCGCCAAGCCAAAAGAACGGTTTACCCGCCTCAGTCATCAGAAAATGTCCATTGTAAGAAACTGTAAGCTTTGAAAATTTACGCGTTTGAGCGATACCGTTAGTTGATAACATCCCATAAAAGAATGCCGTCAAAATAATTTTACATCTAGTTTTACCTGGCATTGGGAATAAAAAGCGTGTTGTTCTAAAAAATATGATTAATAGTTGCTGCTTTGAGAAATTTATTTTAAGTGATTGTAAACCGTAACGTACATCTTACAACACTTTACGTTGCCTCTTTCAGAAAATCCATTCTGGCGGGAGTGAAAATATCAACCAGCATTCCTTTTTCCAGTGCCACAACGCCATGCACCAAATCCGGTGCAACAAAAAAACAGTTTCCCTCTCCCAGTATCTTTTTTACACCGTCGATAGTTACTTCAAAACGTCCAGCCTGTACGTAGGAAACCTGGCGATGAACGTGATGGTGAAGTGAACCTATAGCCCCTTTTTCAAAGCGAACAACTACCATCATCAACCGGTCATCGTAGCCGAGAATTTTACGCTCAACACCTTTATCTACCGGCTCCCATGAGATTTCACGGGAATTTATGAAAGGCTTTCCTGCTAACAGTTTCATGACATATAATTTTATGCAAAGGTAATTTTGATATTATAATAGCATGTATAAAGTTCCGGGATCGTTTGCATAGATTCTTTGTCGAAAATCCATTTGATATTAAGGAAAAAATTTCACCTTTATAGATATCCATCTCCATCAGCTTGAATTTGAGTATCAAATTTTATTCTTTTAATTTTTTCATTAATTGGTTATGTTAATCAATAAGATTGTATGTATTAGTGTTGTAATAACATCGCTATCTACCGGCACCGCATATTCGCAAAACAAGAATCTTGACAAGGAAGTTGAATCAACAATGCTGAAGGCTACCAAATTCATGGTCGACAGCGTGAGTACGCATGGTGGGTATCTCTGGTATTACTTGCCGGACTTCTCAAGACAGTGGGGAGAAATGGAAGCGTATAAAACAATGATATGGGTACAGGATGGAACCGTGAGTGTTGGTCATATGCTTTTAGATTCTTACGATGTTACGGGTGATGAATATTTTTACCAGGCTGCGCAAAAAGCTGCCGATGCGCTGATATGGGGACAAAGCAATGAAGGGGGATGGAATTATGTAATTGATTTTGCAGGCGACAGGTCATTAAAACATTGGTACGCCACAATTGGGAAAAACGGGTGGAGGCTCGAAGAATTTCAACATTATTATGGCAATGACACATACGATGATGATGTAACATCTGATGCAGCACGTTTTCTTTTAAGAGTATATCTTGAAAAGTTGGATCCGAAGTATAAGCCGGCTGTTGATAAGGCAATTGATTTTGTTCTCAAAAGCCAATATCCCAATGGCGGATGGCCGCAACGCTATCCTTTAATGTATGATTTCAATAAAGCAGGTCATCCTGATTACACTTCTTTTTATACTTACAATGATGATGTGATCTGGGAGGATATTAATTTCCTGGTGCAATGTTATGAAACACTCGGTGATCAAAGATTTCTCGATCCCATAAGAAGAGGTATGGACTTTTATTATGTTTCACAACAAGCGAATGGTGCGTGGGGGCAACAATACGATATGCAAATGCATGTTGCTGGTGCAAGAACTTACGAGCCAGCAGCGTATTTACCACGAGCAACATTCTGGAATTCCTTGTTGCTCCTTAAATTTTATCAGTACACAGGAGATCGTAAATATCTTTCGCGGATACCGGATGCTATTAAATGGCTTGATAAAGTAAAACTTCCTGAAAGCATGACGGAAAATGGAAAATATACCCATTCGCTTTTTGTTGAAGTAGGTACCGATAAACCCATTTTTGTGCACCGGAAAGGATCTAATGTCAAGTACGGCTATTATTATGTTGATACGATCGATTCTCATTTGCTCGGGCACATGCAGGGTAAAGGAAACATCAATGTTCAATATCTTAAGGATGAATATGCAAGAGTTAGCGCTTTATCTCCTGATGAAGCAACTAAAGATTCGCCATTACTTCCGGGCAAATTTGAAGGATGGGGAATGCCGCAATCCTACTATCATCTCAGCAGGCTTGAAAGGCCCGGGAAGCAGGCTGCGCCGCCAGATCTACGAGTGAAGGAAGTAATTAATTCAGTCGACAATAAAAACCGTTGGCTTGTTAAACATGCAATGACGAGCAACCCATATATTGGTGATGGGCAGAATAAAGAGCCAACTGATGAATTTGCGTCTACCCATGTGGGTGATGATACAGATACTTCACCTTACAGGGATACTTCCGAACAGGAATATATTTCCACGCCCGCATACGTTCGCAATATGTATGTGCTGATAAACTATCTGAAATCAATTAAAAAAACAAATGAGAGGGGGCACGAATAATAATATTGTAAATAATCCTCAACACAAAAAATATCAATTCATACATCCAGATGAATAAGTTTCTGTCAACGTTATTTATTACTTCTTTGCTGGCATCGTACACATGGAGAGTTAGTAATGCGGATGAAACAATCACATGGAAATTAAAAAACACTGCTCTCGTCGGAAAATTCAAACCGATTATTCTTGGTAACCCTTTACCAAAGGTTGAAGGGAAAGATACTTCTTTATACTTTGACGGAATAAACGATGGGCTTGTAATACCAACGATTCCAATTGAAGGCTGGTCAAAATTTACGGTTGAGATCTTATTCAAACCAGATGACGATGGTCCGGTTACTCCAAGATTTATTCATTTTGAGGATACAGCATTCAACCGGGGAACGCTTGAACTTCGATTGACAAAAAATGGTCAATGGTACTTTGACGGATTTTTAAAAAATGGAAAAACAAATAAAGGGCTTGCACTTATTGACTCAATCAAATTGCATCCGGCAAACAAGTGGTGTTGGGCCGCATTAGTTTACGATGGTAAAAAAATGTATAGCTATATTAATGGACAAAAAGAATTAGAAGGCGAAATTGATTTTCCCCCAATGACCAAAGGAAGTATTTCCCTCGGAGTGCGTTTAAATAAAGTGAACTGGTTTAAGGGACAGATTCGTGAAATTCATTTTCATTCCGACGTACCGGGTGGAGAAACTCCTAACTTTTTGCAAACAGATTATTAGTACACATTCTTAACCTGGCGATACAATCCTTACATCACGGGATGCCGACTTTCCATCCTTTACTTCCATCTTATTTTGGCAATACCGTTACAATTATTCGCTTATATCGTGACAACGCCGGCGTTCCTTTGTCAGTAACTTTCAGTATAATATGAATGGTCTCTTTTTTTTCAACTTCAGGAGCATCTACGTAAATGCCATGCATATTTTCAGCCGACATGTTAATTGGATTTTTATAGTTACCGGCTTCAGGATATCCGAACCATAAAAAACTGATACTATCTCCGTCTGGATCCGAACTGCCGCTTGCATCCAGGTCAAAACCTTCTCCCGATTTTACCGTTAAGTGGTCCGGCTGGCTTAGTACTATAACCGGCGGATGATTGGCTTCTTTATAGCTTTTGGTACACCATTCCATTCTTGCAGCAAAATCATTTTGAAAGTCGTCTCTCCAACGCCATAAACTCACTTTGTTATCTGTAAAGGCTGCACTATCTTTTCCAACCGAGCGTCCATATTCTTTAGAATTATATGGCGAATAACTATCAATTGCATTTGTCCAGATGGCTCTTGTCTCGGGTTCAAAAGGAACTCCGGAGCTTCCTTTTTTTTCTTTGGAAAAATCGGGTTTGTACAATTCGTAGCGGCCACCCCAGCCACCCCAGTCGGGATGTTCCGGATCACTTAGACCGTTTGGTATTAAATTCAACCATGATGGTGTATCGCCTTCCATGCCATAAGCTACATCGGGATATGCAGCGCCAAGCGGGCCATGACCTTGCTGCATATTTTTTGCCAGCCAGCTATTGCTGATCTCTTCATTGTTTATCCCTTTTATAAAACTATTAATAGCACTCCAGGTAGCAGCTTCCGTAATCATCGCCCGGACTGACAATGTAAAACAAGCCAGGAAAATTATTCCTGATCCAAATACCGGTGTCGTCCTGGTCGGAAATAGTATAAACTCTCAATTTTGCAATTAGTTTTTTAGCTTCTGATTCGCTTTTGATTTTTTTTATTTTATAAAGTGCCTGGGCAAGCGTATTCGAACCTCCCCAAACACATACCCATAAAGGACGTTCATCTTTTTCTTCCAAAACTTTTATAATCCAGTCCGAACCTTGTGAATCTTTACCATCGCCGACTCCCAGCATACCATATTTTGGCAAACCTTGTTTTAATTTCGACAAGAGCACTTCGGCTCCCGGGAAACCGGGTTCATGTTTTAAAAGATTAGGTTGTACTCTGCCGTAATCTTTAATTACCTTTTCTATCGATTCAGGATCAACTCTTGTTTTATGCCAACAAGAGGTCGTAGCAACTAATCCTTCTAAATCAATTCCATTAGCATATAAAAATAAACGAACAAATGATTGCGTATCGTCAGCGTCAGCTTCGATATCACTTAAGATGATTACCCTGTGTTTCTTAATTTGCTGCGCCCAAAGAAATTTGGGGGAAAACATCAAAGAAAAAATGATCACGGAAATAATGATTCTCATACTTTTTATAGTTTTTTGAAATTATTCAGTACATCGTAATTTGTATGTTTCTTAACCTAAGATTGAACAAAGTTTGCTAATACCCTGTAATTTCTTTTAGTACTGCTACCAAAGTGCCGGACGATTGCTCGCCTGCCAATACTTCTGCAGCAGCAAAGACAGAAAAAGGCGTTTCGATATAATACGTTGCTGTTACAACCTCCCCAACCCCTCCAAAGGAGGGGCTTTTAAAGTCTCCGCTATCTAAAGTTTCTTTCATTTATTTAATTTTTTCCAAGTCCCCCTTTGGGGGATTTAGGGGGCCTTATCTCATCAATGGCATCCAAACCGTCATATCTGATTGCCCGCGATTCGCCCAGGCATAATAGGGTACCAGTTTTATTTTTATTGGTTTATAGGATGTGTTTACTTCTTTATACAAAGTATCTGTCCAATTAGTTTTTTGTAATAACCTGGCTTCCCCGGTTAATGCCATTACATTTCCAATATCAATTTTCATTGGCACGGGTTGCAATTTTATAGAAGCGGGAATCATCACATCAAATACATTTTGATGGGGCAAATCCGGCGATTCTAAACAGTAAACGATTGGGCCACGCTTTACGGCTACCTGGTTTTTGTTTGCTTCCACCAAAGGATTGCTTTCTAATAAGGTGGCAGGCATATCCAATAACAATTCAATTTTATCGCCTGCTTTCCAATGTCGCCCTGCAATCACATAGCCACTTTCCATCTTGTTTTCTTTAGATAAAATATTATTGATCTTTAATGTGTAGTTTTTGCACCAGCCAGGTATCCTAAAATAAATATTTACCGGTTTTGCAACGGTTTCGTTTATGGTTACCGTTATCTTTCCGTCCCATGGATAGTTAGTGGTTTGTTCCAGTTTCAACTTTGTGCCATCATGCAATTGGGTATTGAGTTTGTTGCCTCCATACATATTTATATACAAACCTTTCTCACCGATGCTGTACATATAATCATTTACCTCAGCAATAGTGCGAACGGCATTGGGCGGACAACAATTGCTTTTGCTGATATATTTTTGGCGGCCACCGCTCCAGCGCAAATCATACGGATACTCCTTTGATACTGCCAACGGATTGGTATAAAAAAATTTATTGCCATCCATGCTGATGCCGCTTAATACGCTGTTGTAAAGTTCGAGCTCAACAATGTCGGCATATTTCGAT
The DNA here is from genome assembly GCA_963819925.1 of uncultured Chitinophagaceae bacterium. Taxonomy (GTDB): domain Bacteria; phylum Bacteroidota; class Bacteroidia; order Chitinophagales; family Chitinophagaceae; genus Ginsengibacter. The sequence continues at coordinate 84,300 of CAWFYG010000009.1, forward strand.
TCGCCGGTTAATAAAAACATGCGCCAGTTCCACAACACATTGCCCACATTGGCACAGGTTTCATTGTGTGCTGTTAAATTCGGCAACTGGTAATCTTTGCCATAAGCCTGTTGTATTTTTTCAATAGAATCCGGGTTTGTAAGAAACGCCTGCCTGTGATAAGCCATCATACAAAGCACCACAGCCGCCTGTTACATACATTTTATGATTTACCACATCATCCCACATTAAATCCAATGTATGCAATAAAGTGGTATCGCCTGTTTCGGCATACACATCTGCCACACCGGCAAATAAATAATTGGCTCTTACCGCATGGCCATTTACTGTTGTCATCTGCCGAAAAGGCAACCTGTCTGAATTATCATCACTGCCTTCACTCATACCTCTCATGTCAATTAATTTTTTTACAAGGTCAAGATATTTCTTCTCATGCGTTGCCCGGTATAATTCTGTTAGCCCCATATAATGCGAAGGGCAAATGGCATTACGGGCCTGCTCGGGTGTGGCATTATTATAAAAGTGAATGAGAAAATCTGCCGCCTTTTTTGCAATAGCCAATAATGTTGTTTTTCCTGTAGCACGGTAATGCACACACGCGGCGGTCATCAGGTGGCCGAAATTGTAGGCTTCAAAACTGAGCTTGTCATCAAACAGTTCGCCCTTCCCGGTTTTACGTTGTTCGATGATGGATTTGGTATAGATATAGCCATCCGGCCTTTGTGCTTTAGCAATCACAGCGATGGCATCATCCATCATGGTATCTAATTTTTTATCTTTTGTAGATGCATATAATGCAGCCACCGCTTCGAGTGTTTTATAAAAATCACCATCATGAAAAGAAGGCCCACGGAAACTCCCCGAATCCAGGCCAGCAGCGATTCTGAAATTTTCAAAAGAATAACAGAAGTCTTTGCTGGTGTAGGTAGCCCATAAATGCGGCACCATGGAATCCCTGCATACCTCAAAGCGTTCAGCCCAAAAACCTTTCGTCCATTGAACATCGCTCATGCCTACGCTTGTAAGTTTTGCGTGCGGGCTTTGTGTCGTATTGACAAGGCCATTTTGCGCCAAAATATTTGTAGAAAATAAAATAGCAGCAATCAATAAATACTTTTTCATGTTCAGTTTTTTGAACTATGAAGCGCTAAGCACAGAGAAACACAAAGCGTTTTCTTAATGTTACTTCTTGTCTTTCTGTCTTCGTTGTTTACAATTTATAATTCACAACATAACTCTTCCCTTTCTCCACTGTTAGTTCATACATCCCATTTCCTTTATCAACAATTACATTTTCTTTACACACCGGTTTTATTTTACTTTTAAATTTCAATGTACCTGTACCTGCGGCCCCGGTAATTTTTATTTGTTTGGTACTAACATACAAATCAATATCGCCATCGGGTGTTGGCACTTTACCCTGCATCCATTGCAGGCCGCCTAACTGTGGCTGTACTGTGTATGTTTCGTAACCGGGGGCTTGTTGGGCTAACACCCAGGTAATATTTACCCAATAAATAAATAGGGCTGGCGCCCCACGCATGGCAAAGACTTTTACCAAACTTGCGGCCATACATGGCATAATGCTCTGCTCCTTTTTTATCAGGATTATATTCTTCCCAAAAAGTAGTTGCTCCCAAATTCAACATGCCGCCCCAATATGATTTCATTTCTTTTAATACATACGATTGTTCGCCCATCGCACATAGGGCTTCCAATTCATAAAAGCGCATATACGGGGTGGTTATTTTTTGAATGGAATCATTTAATAACACATGTTGCTTTACTTCCTGCTTTTGTTCTTCTGTAAAATAATTAAAGAAGATACCAAACATATTGGCATAGCGTGTTACGTTATCTGTTTGTTTACCATCAACACGGCTGTGTACCAGCGCATGTTTTTGATCGTTCCAGTAAATCGAAAATATTTTTGTTTTTAAATCGGCTGCCAGTTTTTTATAATCGGCAGCATTGGTTGTATCCCTGGCAATATCCGGCACATAACGACATGGTTTCTAAACTTCTTGCAAACAACATTTGCTCAAAACTTATTTCTCCTTTTTTGCTGAGGCCTGCCGCCCAATCTATAAAGGTCCAGTCGCCTGCTTTGCCTTCAATTAGACCATCTTTATTTCGCCTGCTCAAACAATAATCCATCATGGTTTGCATTCGTGGATAGAATTGTTCAATGAATTTTTTATCGCCGGTATATAAATAATAATCGTAAATACTGATAAACCAATAAAAGGTATAATCCAGAATGGTATTGATATGGCTGGTAACAGGATCTTTGCCACGCAAGGCCATTATGGTTCTTGTTACCGTTGGATTATCGAAATAAGAATAGTAATTCATCAGGTAACTTTGATAAGCATCTCCACTCCATATCCAGCGGTCTCTTTTTATACCATCAATAAAAAATTCTCTTGTGTTTAAGCTGCAAGCGTATATTTTGAGACATCATAAATTTTATTGATCAATTCATCTGAGCAGGTGAAAGTTCCTCTTTGTTTTACATCGGAATATTCATACAGCATACTGGCAGAATCAATGCTGATATTTCCATCGCATACAATATTTACATACCGAAACGCTTTGGATAAAGCCATTACAGAATCTGTTGCAACAGGTTTCGGAAACGTAAGCCTGTCCAGCGTCATAGCATCATCAACAGACAATGCTTCCTCTTTTGATTCGCCATAGTACAGGTTAATTTTCCCATTGCCTTTAATGCCATGCAGCTTTACAAAACCAAATGTTTCTTTACCAAAATCAACGAGATATTGATTTTTATTTTTTGTAATTGATACGGCATTCATTTTTCTTGTTGGCAATTTGAATGCAGAAGGCGGGTGCATCGGATCATTAAAATTCCAACTGCCTGCATTGAGCCATTTGGTTGCAGAAATATCAGAAGTTTTTCCTGTTTCATCAATCCATTCTTTATCTTCAAAAGTTACCAGCCAGCTTGCATCACTTTTAATTGTTTTGCCCTGCACAAAAATGGCAGGCACATTCGCCTGGTTCCACACTTTTACATTTATTTTATGTTTGCCTGCCGGAACCGTAATTTTATTAACTCCTGTTTCAAAAGCTACACCATCTAATTTAAGATTGTAAGTGCCTTCTGCATATACAGTAACTTCTTCGGGTTCTTTTAAATCAATACTTTATGAAAATCGATCAGCACATAATGGGAATCCATTTTCCAGAACGGTGGAAAGAAAGTATTGCGATCGGTACGCCGGTTTTGCATTTTGTTGGCGAGGTTGATTTCAAAATCGCCGGGATACCATATCCAGGTTTGTGCATTTGCCTGAAATGCAAAGCCAAAAAGGACACAAAGAAGGGCAAGATTTTTTTTTATATACTTTTTATTGATCTGTGTAAACATTTACCTTGTATTTATATTCATTAATACTCTTCAACTACCTGTTTCCCGTCCATCCACGCAATCATATTAAGCACCAGGTAATTCCAGTTTTGAAAACCTTTAGTTAACAGTTTAAGGAACTTATAGCCAAGTAAAATAATAACAATATTTTTCTTATGCTTTACCATCTTTGGTTTGCAAATATCTTTTGTTGGCTGATACTTCTAAGGGTTGCAATTGTGCCTCCGAAATGATCGTTATAAATAATAATGCTATGATAAAATATTTTTTCATTGAACCATGGTTGCTAATACCCTGTAATTTCTTTTAGCTTGTTAAAAAAACTTTTCTTCCTATCTGAGCTTATTTTCCAATCAACAGGAACACTTTGAAATCCTGATTCATAGCCTTCTCCTTTAAACCTGTAGTCAAAAAATCCCCATGATGCATAAGATTGTATTGCGGAAAGAAGATTATAAGATGCTGAATCAAAATTGTAATGATCGTCTTCATTAAACAAAATAGGTTTTGGAGTATATGATTCAGCATGGCGAACCTGATCCACCAACTCTGTTATTCCTTTGGGCGACTTAATTCCATTGCCATGAAGAAGGATAAAATCTGAACTTGCAATAACACTTTCATTGGGCACCTTGTTACCAGTAAAGCTTGCGCTAACCAAAAGTGTATTGTCGCTTATTTTGTGAACACGTTGTATTAATTCTGCAACTCGTTCAGGCTGTAATATAGGGTGATGATAATGAGCATTACATTCATTGTCTATTTCAATTATTATATTTTTATATCCTTTCTTTAAAATCCAGTTAGTGATGTTATCAACTGCATTCAGAACAGCCTGTTCATCTTTTAAATGCTGATCTTGTCCAAAATAGAAATACCCAAGTATAACCACCATTCCGAGGTCGTCAGCTTTTTTCAATATTTTATCAAGCCGGTTAACATAATCAGTTCTTAGTTTGCCGGAACTATCAAATGCAGGATTAACCCATCCATGGTTACCATAGCCTAAAGGGCTTCCCCCCTGCAAGTTTAAAGTAAAAGCTAATAAACCGTGCGCTTTCCAGGCTGGCATTGCTTCAACAAATTCATTTGTATTCCTGTCAGGATCCCATTTATGGGTATCAGGATATTTAAATCTATCCCGCGTTGCCGGATTGAGGTCATCAAAAATTCCCTGTACCATCCTTGAATTGAAAAGCAGCCCTTCAATTTTATTTCCTTGCCAGTACCTGTTTTTATAAGTTATTTCATTGTTGATATAAAACTGTTCTCCTTTAATGGTTACAGCCGTCGACATGGCGTCATCGGGTTCATTCTCAATATCGGTTAATACGATAACTCTTAATTTACTCTCTTCTGTTTGTGCTATCATATGATTGGCAGTAAACAAACTTATTAGTAAGATTGTTATTTTCTTTATCATGTTATTCACTTAACGAAGTTTATAATTTATTGCTTGCTACTTCTTTGGCCATTCGCTTTTTAAAATAAAGTGAAAAGCGCTGTTGATAGAACCGGGTTTTGTATTTTGAATTTCGAACTTGTCATTTTTCAGAAGCCGGATTATTTCTGCTCCTGCGTAAAGTACCGGGCCATAACCATGCGTTGCATAAATGCTTGTTCCACGATAATAATAGTAAGTATTATCATCTGCATAGGTGGTTCCTTCGCAAGTGCCATCTACTGCTCCGTTTGCAAGCACCCGGGTATTTGTAGCATTCCATCCCATCAGTGCTACGGGCCCATATACATGGCTTATCCATCCTTCATTTATTCCTTTGGCTATCGCATAAGTAAACATGGCAGTACATGAAGTTTCCAGGTAAGTATCATTTTTATCTACCAGGTTATGCCAGAAACCAGTGCCATCCTGCAATTCTGCAAGACTGCGTATTTGTGATCGATAAATATGCAGGATCTCAGCACGGCCTTTATAATTTTCAGGTAAAGCATCCAGCACTTCTGCCATACACATTAATGCCCAGCCGTTTGCACGGCCCCAATAAAACCGTGGGCCATAATTACCGGCATTTACATCCCAGCCATGAGCAAAAAGGCCTTTCTCAGGAACGAAAAGTCGCTTTGCCATTTGCAATACCTGCTTTACGGCATCGTCAAAATATTTATTGTTTTTTGTCAGCACACCCATATTTACCAGGAAAGGAATCGCCCATATACATATCGTCTGACCAAACAGATTCGTATTGCGGACGGTGACGGGCAAGTGTTCCGTCGGGCAGGCGAAATTGTTTATTGGAAATATAATCTGCAGTACGGTTGATCAATGGCAGGTACTTCTTGTTTTTGGTTTTGAGATAAGTTTTGATCAATGCATTACCCATAGACCCACAATCATCCAATGCTTTAAAATGAAGAATCCTTCCCCAGGGCCCTAAGCTTTTCTCAGCTTCTTTGCCAAGGCTTTTTTGGAGATACGGCAGATTGTTTACGACATAATTAAAGAACCTGGTATTGTCTGAAAAGAAGGCAGGTATCACCGGTAACTTTAGTGATATAATCAAAAGCGGAAAGCACTACACCATGCGTGTAAGAATATTCGCTTGAAAAGCCATTAGATGGTATTGCATTCGGGTTTGGGGTAGAAAAATCAGTTATCTGCTCCCCGGTTTTAGAATCTATAATGGTTTGTGGACTGGTGGCTTCATAATAGTGACGTACCCGGTTCAGCACTCCTTTGATGCTATCTGCATTTGGTAATGTATAGGGGACAGGATAGTTTGGAATTCTTCCGGCAGTTGGTTCCTGTGCAAAGATGCCGGTACTAAAGCAAGTAACAAGCAGCGATAAGAGTAGCGCTTTATAAATTCTGGCAACTTCTCCGGCTATTACCTTGCTTTTAAAATTTAGTCTTTTCATTTTAGTCGTTTTTTAATTCAGAAGAAATGATTATTTAACCGTCACTATTACCCGTTGATACCTTGTTAACGGGGGTGCTCCATTATCAGTAACCTCACAAATAATATGAATAGTTTGTCCTTTTACTGCATCAAGGGGTACTGTAAAAGAAGAGGCTTCCTTTGCTGCATTTTTGATTTCGATAGTGCCTTGGTAGGTGCCTGCCTCTTTATATTGCCACCAATGACAGGTAAGTTTATCGCCATCAGGATCTGATGTCCCTTTAGCACTCAGATTAATTTTGGTACCTGGTTTTGCAGCTATATCCAAAGCATTTTTTAAGCGAACAACAGGCGGATGATTCGCATCTTTATAAGATTTTACACACCAATCGGCCCTTGCGGCAAAATCATTCTGAAAAGCATCAGTCCAGCGCGCAATCGGGTTGAAATATTTCTCCATGAGATACTGGTGATCAGGGTATTCGTGCTTCATATATTGCCGTCCCCATCCAGTTTCTGTGTACCATCTTCCCTCCGGATATTGATAGGTTGAATCCGGTACAGGATCGAGCCAGGTGTTCGCCCTGACTTTTTTGTACCTGCCTCCCCAACTTCCCCAGTCAGGATGATCGAGATTGCCGTTTCTCAACCCGTTAACAATGGCATAAAGAAATGAGGGGGAATCGCCTTCTGATCTAAAATCACCTGCAGATTTTTCGTCACCTGACTTAAATCCTTCCTTATCCTTATTCCCCTTATACGCCTGGTATAGTGAACAGAGCTGACCGTGACCTTCCAGGATATGAGATTTCATCCAGTCGGCTTTAAAGTACTTTTGTTTATCTGCCGGTAATATTTTATCCCATTGGTAGGCGATAGCCCAAAACTGATCGCAGATGATGGTGAGGATATTATATTTTCCCCAGTTGGGCCGAATATATGATTGATAAGTGCTATCCTGTTCCCAAATAAAAAAGAAGCGTAATTTTTTTGCCACATACGCCATTTTATCAGGATATTTTTCCTGTATAGTTTTCAGCGCCCTGGCTAAAGTATTGGTGCCTCCCCAGGCCTGGATCCAGACCGGACGATTATCTGATTCATCTAACAGTACCTTTACAATATGTTGTGATCCCGGGGTGATGGAATCCATCTCGCCTTCTTTTTCAACATTACCAAGGAAGGTGTGTGCTTTCAGATAGCCGGGTGTTGGATAACCCGGATCATTTTTTTTCAGGTTAGGATAGACTTTTGCATAGGCATCCAAATAGGGATCCATCCAATGATCCCCTGCCCAATTGTGGCCATGCGAGTGGTACTGTGAACTCGTGGTGATGATACCATCGATATCAAAATCATCAGCATAGAGGAGAAACCGAACCATAGAACACTGGTCATCAATCTCCGCATCAGTCAGGACGATAACACGGGGTTTTATATCTTTATTTTGAGCAGATGCTCTACTGGTATTTGAGATCACTAAAAGTAAAATCAATACAATTTTTATTAAATCCTTTGCTTTTTTCATACGTGCAAGTTTTAAAAATTATTATTTCAAACACTATTCAATTAATGTAATCCGCATTGCCATATATGGTTTACCCGAAAATTTTACCGAACGTTTTTCCTTATCGATGAAATTATAGTTGTCTAATTTTTCAATTTCAAAGGTTGTATCAACAGGGGTGATGGTCATATTCCAGGTATCAATTAATTCAACCTTGAATTTCATTCCGTCTTTTAGTCCTTTACGAGGCAACTTAAAATCCCAGTTATTAATCTTTTCTTTTCCAAAATAGAATAGATAATAGTTTCCATATTCACCGGCAATGTTCCTGGTATAAGCATGATCGATTGGCTCAAGTCCTCCCTCAGGGCCACTCTCAACTATTTTCCGCAGAAAACCAATACGCGTCGGGCTCTCGCCATGCAAAACTCCCCCGTCAGAGATCCAGTTGATTCCGGATGGATCAACAAACGCTTCTCCATGAGTGGCATACGTTCCACCGATTATAGCCATCCAAAAGCGATAGACCATTTCTTCACCTGACAACTGTCCCCATCGGCTCGCAATATTGCCTTCATAATTTATTTCATCGTTGATTACGGGCTTTTGATAAATATCTCTTACCATCGCAGCCGCTCCAAACGCCCGAACCGCATTGTAATACTGGAGGCTTACATGCGTGACCCAAGGCTTCGTATAATCGTAAAGTATATCTGCATTGTGAATTGACAGCATATGATGGTAGGGATCTTTTTTGACTACAATTTGAAAAAGCCGATCCCAATCATCCGCAGTAAAATGATGCATGAAACTATTTTCATTGGCCATGCACCACCACACGTTTCGATAAGCAGCTAACCGGGAAACAACATACTGCACAAAACGGTCATTGGTTGCATCATCCATTCTGTCAAAGCCCCAGGTTTTTCCATCGTAAGGGCGGAAAATAATCACATCGGCCTGAATGCCCAGATCCTGAATTTGTTGCAGGCATTTTTCAAATTGTTGAAAATACTCAACATTAAAACGGGAAAAATCAAAATTATCGATGGATGTGCCTTCAAAAGGAAATTTATCCAGTTTGAACGGGCCGGAGAGGTATTTATCTTTATAAGGTGGAACCAGCAAAAAACGCACTTTGTTGAATGGAGGCTGATTTCAGTGTTTCAAGTGTTTCCTTTCTTATCTTCCCTGGTTGGAAAACCCATTCGTAAATCGTAGTGCCAAATGGATAATAGGGCGTTCCATCCTGGTATGCAAAATGATATTGGTTTCGAACCTTTATTGGCCCATGGTTACCCGGTGAAGCTGGTGTGCAGGTAAATTGGCCTTCATTCCCATCCAATTCTTTCCTGTTGCTTTTTGTTTTGTAAGTCCAGACACCTTCTTTGTCAGGCATAAACCGGATTTTAAATTTGCCATTACCATCGTAAAATCCGTCGGGTTCAAAAGTGCGTTCACCATCTGTAAACACGGCACTTAGCTCAATGCCAACGAATGGATTACCAGTTTCCGGGCCTTTTAATGTTACTTCATACATTCCCCATTTTTCAACAAATTTCTTTGGCGATTGTGAAAATGCCAGTACTGGAATCAACAATAAAATAATGCTTACTAATTTTCTTTTCATAGATTTTATTTCTGACGAAATTGAGTTCATTTCGCCTGTCTTTATTTAGATAAGTTTAGAGTGAATTCATATAGACCTCAATGTTATCATATTTTGAATCCAAATCATGCCCTGTTGCTTTTGTCCTTTTCAGGTCAAGTCCATGACTGATTTCGGTTTATAAATCTTTGTTTATTTAACCACATCAATAATAACTCGTTGGTATCGTGTTAAACATGGTGTCCCGTTGTCGGTAACCGCAAGAATTATGTGAATGGTTCCTGTTCCCGGAGGCATCACACGACTTTTTTTAACTATGAACCAGGCTTTTTGATGATCGTAACCCATTATATCAAGCTTAATACCTGTACGGGCGCTCGACATTCCACGTGTGCCTGCCTCCTCATAGCAAAACCATCTGTATGAAAGTAAATCACCGTCCGGATCAGTTGTTCCTACTGCACTAAGATCAATACGCTCACCTTGCTTGGCCTTGATATAAGTTGGGTTGTCAAGCTTTACCACGGGTGGATGATTGGCCTTATTGTAGGGCTCAATTGTCCAGTCCATGCGGGCAGCAAAATCGTTTTGAAAAGCCTCGCGCCATCTCCATATTGTCGCCTGATTGCTTTCATGCCATTCGCCATCTTCACCTAATACTTCATCTTGTGCATTGGTCCAGATAGGATGCGTTTCGGGTTGATAAAACCACTTCTCAGTTTTGGGCGTATACAGCTCGTAACGGCCTCCCCAGCCGCCCCAATTGGGATGGTCGGGATTATTAAGACCGTTATTGACCAGGTAGAGAAAAGAAGGAGTGTCCCCTTCCATCATGTATTCCCAGCGGGGATACATCTTTCCCAGGGGACCTTTGCTACGAATGTTGCGGTCGAGCCATTCGTTGGACACCAAATCAAAGTCTGCACCTCCGAAGCGGCCATGAAATTTGTCGCCACCAATTCCGATCCAGGTAGCATGATGAAAACCGCCGCCGGCATTGGCACCAGGGGTCACGATATAGAAAAGACCCGGAAACTCTTTGCGTATCCATGGACCGCTATTATCCTGATCGGAAATAGCATACACACGAAGCTTTGCAACAAATTTAGCCAGCTCCTCTGGCGAACGTGTTGAGCGTACTTTCCATAATGCCTGAGCCAGAACGTTTGGCCCTCCCCAAACGTCCACCCATAAAGGCCTTGAATCCTTGCGGTCCACAGCTTTAATCAGCAGTTCAGATCCTGGAGAATCCTTTCCTTCGCCTACGCCATCCATTCCGCCAACAGGAATTCCTTTGGAGATGCATTTTTGTAAATATTCGGCTTTAGGGAATCCTGGTTCGTGCAATTCCAGGTTGTCACGTACTTTTCCATAGGCTTCAACTATCTGTTGAATACGCTCGGGATTAACCGTTTTCACCACCTCAGTGGCAACAAGGCCTTCAATATCGATTTGGTTTGAATAGGTCATTAAACGAACCATCGACATCTGGTCATCCGGATCGCCGCCAATATCGGTAAGAACAACTAACCTGGGTTTTTCCTGGGCATTTACATTTACACTTGTAAATGCAAGGACGATAGTAAAAATCACGAGCCATCTAAATCGAAAAGCCGGAAAAGCAATACACTTCATAGTAATATTAGTTGTCAAATTATTTCTGTTCATTTTCAAAAAATTATCTACTGACTTTTTTAGATAAGATTATAATGAATTCATATAGACTTCAATGTTATCATATTTCGAATCCAAATCATGCCCCGTTGCTTTTGTCTTTTTCAGGTCAAGTCCATGACTAATTTCCCACTCGTCAGGAATACCATTTTCATTTTTATCAATAGGAGCCTTCACTTTGGGATATGTTGCAAAACCACCTTCCGGCCAGTCGGCTGGAGTTGCCGGGATAAACCCGGTACCATCTTTGACCGTCTGTGCCACATATGTCGTGATGGTGTCCCTTAACGGTTTGGTTGCTCCACCTTTTTCAACTACCAATTCATAAGCTTCTTCGGCAGGTTGGGTAACCACAGGAATAAAAGGAATAGGCGCACTGATAACGGATACATCCGATTTGCCGAAAACGCTTTTAAAATCATCCGGCAGTTTATTTCCTTTGCCATACCATTGTGCATATTTAGTTTCTTCACTCCAGGCATACAGCGGGTTGTCCTTTGAATCTGGCCCTTTTTTAAGGGTATTACCAACATAGTTCAGGCGCAGATAATCGTTATCTGATCCATAACCGGTGCCCACAAAATTGTAGATGACATTGTTCCTGAAATCGTAGGTAAGCATATCAATACGTGGATTTCGTACCCGGCCATGCGCCAAAAGGTTATGATGGGAAGAAACCCAGCCCCATCCTACGCCTACTGAGATCATTGAATGATTACCTTTTTCATGGGTGGAAGCTGTTGGAGCTCCGTAAATATATGACCATTGGATGGTAGTAGCTTCCCGCATATTTTGACCATAAGTGTTGAAAACCTGGTCGCAGGCATAAGCAATATCGCAATGGTCTGCGATAATGTTCATTGCATCCAAATCCAGCGCATGCGTTTGTTCTCCAAGTTCCCTTTTGAGGTTTCCTGGTCCTTTAATATCACCCACACGAATGCGGAGATACCTGAGAATCACATCATGCGTTTCAACTTCAATTCCAAAATTCCTGATTTGAATACCCTCGCCGGGAGCTGTTTGCCCGGCAATCGTAATGTATGGATTCTTAATGTCAAGCGGAGCTTTTAACCGGATTGTCCCCGAAACAGCAAATACAATATAGCGCGGTCCTTTTGCTTCTACAGCTTCACGCAAAGTGCCGTGAATCAATTTTTCAGGTGGTAGCGCCGGGAATCCCGGCAACAGTGGAACCCCTTCTCCCGGATGTGCATTTCCCAAAGCATCAACATAAGGAATCCATTTCCCCTTGCCGAGTGTTATGGCATGCTCACTTGCCTGTCCATGAGCACCTTCTGGTCTACCGGGACGGCCATTTGGCAAGTAATCATCCAAAGAAGTTATCACAAAGACCTTACCACCTCTTCCGCCCTGTGCATAGCGTCCAGCGCCCTCAGCTCCCGGGAATGCAAGCGTTTGGCTACCTGCAAATTTCTCAACCGGTCCCCATGGTCTCAATTCAATTTCGACATACGGAGTCCCATTGGTTGAGCCTGTTAAATTGGTCACTATCATTAGGACACCATTAGGCAACAAATAACGCGAAGCGAGATAAAAATCACCGGGCAATCGCCTTGCACCATATGGGGTCAATAAGTCAACGATGCTATCTAATTTCTGCAAGAATGGGGGTATCACTTTAGGGTCAAGAAAAGGAAACGTTGGGGTTAGATTTTTTTCCATAGCAAGCGCCTCCACTCGTCCGTGCTGCACACCAAACAGGAGCGGACGACCGACGTGGAGCTTGATTACGGGATATTCCCGATCAAAGGAATAATATTCTGATTCATAGGCAAGTTGATTGAATATTTTCTCGCCGGCCCATCCGTTTTCCTCTGAACGATCGCTAAACAAAAGTGGGTATGCTTCATCACCTTGTGCTATGTTGGGCATTCGGTCGAACACCTTTTTTGCAAGCGCCTTAGGCTGCATTTCCCAGGGATTTTCTGTCGTTAAAAGTTTTCCCAGGAAAGGAAATTCCTGCAGCAAAGTCTTCGCCTCGGCAGTGCCTTTCAGCGGGTTACCAGATTGCCCTGAAACTACTCCAAAGAATAGTATAAAAATCACGGCGGTGAAACATTGTTTCAACATTCCATTCCTGCTCATAGGGGTAATTAATTTAATTTTGCTGAAATTCATTTTTATAAAATTTAGTTTATTCACGAGGTATTTTTATTTTGCTACCAGTAACACCAGTATCGCATCTTCCCAATTTGGTGGTGGCAACATATCCCGTACTTCATTTTCTTTAAATGGAGAAACTTTCACCTCCTGTCCGTTTCGTGGATAAAACCAATATGCGTCAGCATTTTTATTTAAAATATTTTTAACCCGGCAGGCAGAATTATTCGAAAAATACACCAATGCCATATCGCCTGATTTGGTGGTAACAGCTGTTTTTAAACTTACGCCCTCGCCAACGCCTGAAATAACATTACCATTAGGAATCCATTCATTCCAGTGGTGTTCAATTAAAAATTGTTTGCCTAACCCGGCTATTTGTTTGGCCCCCGGAAAATCCAGTGCCTGTTTCCAGGTATATCCACAATTGTAATCGCCTTTGTTTCCCCGCATGGACCATATTGGCCCGGCACCATAGGTAGAGCCTGCGCCACCGGCAAAGAATGTTTGATAAAATTGCCTGCGGACAATTACTGGTGTAACCCAACCGCACTCATGCCCATAAGAGCCATATTCATAAGAGCCCTCCAGTAACAAGCTTGGCTTAACGGGATTTTTTAACTGATAATCATTCAGCATAGTTCTGTATACATCATTCACTTCTCTCCAAACTTCCACACCATTCGCATCCAGCCATGCATCCTGCTGAAACCACTGTGATGAGCCATAAGGTGCGTCTCCGTTGGGATGGTAAGTAAAAAATACTTCATCCCAGGCAGGGCTCTTTTCATTCCAGGCGGGTGATTGTCCGGTTGCTCCTTTTACAATTCCTTCCGCCATGGCCCTGTATATTGGCCGGTAATCATACGCACTATATTTTTCATTTTTATCATACCCATCAAATTGTGCCTTTGTATCGCCACCTAACATCCAGATAATGTTGGGTTCCTTACCATAGCGTTTACCGAGGAATTCACCATAAATTTTAGCTTGCTCTACATTATATTCTCCTTTTCCCGTAATCAATTCGGAAGCCCAGCAAGGCAACAATGCCAGGTACATGTTTCGCTTTTTTACTGCTTCAACAACATAGTCTACATTATCCCAATAATCATTGGGTGCATTTGGACTGCCTCCTTTCACTACCAATGGCTCAGCGGTATTCGGATGTTTTTCGTCGCCGGTAAAAGGACGAAATCCATATGCATTCGCAGCATTATCGGGACTTCTTTCCATTCCTCCACCGTGCGGTGACCAGTGTGCTACCGCTTGAATTACGGTGAATCCCAGGGCTTTCCTGCTATCCAGGTATTCGTCTACTTCTTCTCTTGTTAGTTGCTGGATCATACCCCAGCCCGTATCTCCAATCCATAGAAAAGGGGTGCCATCTTTATGTTGAATGTAATGCCCGTTAGAGGATACTTCCAGTTTACCATGAGCCTCCCAGGGAGCCTGGGCATTTGTAAAAATGGAAATGCTCACGAACAAAATGAGTAATAATTTTTTCTTCATGATATTAATTTCATTGTACTTAATTTTCATTTAAGCCATTCCCATCTTTTTGCCCAATCTGTGAGATACGCCACCCTGTGTATTGATACTGTTTTTGCACCTTGCTGTTCTCCCAGGAAGAATTTTGGTTCAGGGCGGTCGCCATACCAGTTATTCCCAAGCTTATAATCATCCGGGCCAGGTTTTCCGGGCCAGGGCACAATGCTTACAAATTTTCCTTTTTGTCCATTTAATTCGGGGATAGCGCTAACCGTAGTATAGGAGGCGGTTTCAGGTTTTTTAGACGAATATCGAACCGCATAGTTTCCATGCCCCAGGTAATAGCCCGGCCGTTCCTGGCCATCTATTTCAAAACTAAAACAAGCTGAATCTTCGGAAATATTTAATTCGGGACCTTTAAATCTCCACTCCAATACTGCATAAGCGGCAACCGTATCTTTAATGGTAGAATTGCCATGAAATATGGTTCTGGCGCTTCGATCAATCTTTTTGAAACTTCCACCCCAATGTTCACCAGATGGATCATCAGCGTTGCCATTCATCAGGTAGGCGAGGGAAGGAGAGTCGCCCATTTTTATATCGCCATCATAATACTTTTTAAAATCCTTACCCAACGCACCTCTTCCCTGGATATAGTTATCGTAGTATGCTTTGCTCTTTAAGTTCTCAGGTGAATCTTCATCCATAAACCAACCTCTGTAAGTTGCATTAGCTTCAATCATCCAAAGATTAGGAAAATGTTCAGCGATGTAGGCATATGCATTTACACTCCATTTTTTATTGGGGCCGCCGATATAATAAACCCTTATATTTTTTTCGATCTCGGGTGCATCGTGTAAAGCCTGTGCCAGGTCTTCGATACCACCCCAAACCAATACCCACAAAGGTTGATTGCTTTTTTCTTTGGCACATTTGATAATCCAGTCCGAGCCTTCATTGGCCGTAGTGTATCCTTTGTAGGGCGCTAAATCTTTGCCTCCCTGTTTACAAACCGTCTCTTAATGAATTGGGAGAAGGAAATCCTTTTGCGTGCTTTTTTAATTGAGGCAAATCTTTTTCATACAGATCAATTATATCCAAAATATCTTTTTTTCGACCGGCACCAAACGGTGAGGATATTATTCCTTCTATTTGAAATTGATTTGAATACATCATCAGGTGAATCATGGATTGAAAATCGTCAGGATCTGTTCCTCCAATATCAGAACTGACCAATACACGGGGCTTTAATTTTTGCTGCGCCGTGCAACTGAATTGAATCAAAATCAAGGCGGTGATTATTCCTACAAGCCCTGCACCTTTTATCTTTTTTAAATAAGTAATCGCCATTTTTTTTGGTTTAATTATTCATGATTATTTATTACTGTCGGCAAAATTTTGAATTTCTTTCTGCCAGCCTTTGTAATTTTTAATTGCTGCTGCATTATCAGCAGGTTGAAAATATTTTTTATCATTATTCAGTTTCTTCAATGCCTCAATACTTTCATAAACACCCACTTTAAGGCCTGCCAGCAAAGCCGCACCCAATGCAGATACATCGGGCATACCGATGGTGGCTACATTTTTATTCAGCAGGTCTGCAAGGAACTGCATAATGAATTTATTATTGGTGATCCCGCCATCCGCATTCAATTCTTTTAAGGAAATACCCGCGTCTTTTTCCATGGCAGTTACCACATCCATTACCTGGTAAGGAATTGATTCTAACGCGGCTCTTACGATATGATTTTTTGTAGTGCCAAAACTCATTCCTGTTAAGGAAGCCCTTCTGTCCATTTGCCAATGTGGAGAGCCTAATCCGCTAAATGCAGGAACTAAATAAACCCCACCATTGTCAGCAACAGCATTGGCCATGGCTTCTGTTTCTTTGCTATCGCTAAAAAGATTCAGTTCATTTTTTAGCCACTCGATAGTAGCGCCACAGGAAACAATTACGCCTTCATAAGCAAAATCAATCCTGTTTTCCATACTCCAGCAAACAGTTGTTACCATGCCGTTTTTCGAAATCAATGGTTTGCTGCCAATATTCATCAAAACGCTGCAACCTGTACCCATCGTTGCTTTCGCTGTACCTGCTTCAAAGCAGCCTTCTCCAAAAGCGGCAGCATGTGAGTCGCCGATAAGCGCAGTAACCGGCAGCGGATTTTTAAATAATCCATTGAGTGTGGTTTCTCCAAATGAATAAGAAGACGGTTTTATCTCTGGCAATTGAATGCCCGTTAATCCATAAGCAGCAATCAATTCTTGGTCCCATTGTAAAGTATGCAGGTTAAAAAATAATGTACGGGATGCATTGGTATAATCTGTCGCGTATGCTTCACCGTTAGTTAACTTATACAGCAGCCAGGTATCAATTGTCCCAAAATAAGAATTGCCATTTTTTATTGCTTTACTGATTGTATTATTATTTTGAAATAACCAGATAAGCTTTGTTGCAGAAAAATAAGGATCAATTACCAGTCCTGTTTTTTGTTGTACCGTTGTCCGACAAACCTTTTTCTTTTAACTGCTCACATACCTGCACCGAACGTTTGCATTGCCATACCACAGCAGGATAAAGCGGCTTGCCGTCCTCATCCCATAATAACAAATGTTTCTCTTTGATTGGAGATACCGATGGATGCAATTTCATTTGTATCGAACCCTTTCGTTATAAAGTCATCCAAACATTTTTTTACTGATGCTAAGACATTTTGAAATATTCCTTCAGGATCCTGTTCTACAAATCCATTATCCAAATAGGAAGTATGTAAAGGTTCAGTTCCTTTGGCAACAGCAACTCCTGCTTCATCAAAAATTAATGATTTGGTTGAGCTGGTGCCCTGGTCAATGGCTAATATGTATGAATGAGTCATGAGTTATCAGTAATGAGTGATCAGTAATCAGTAATCAGTAATGAGTAATCAGTAATAAGATAACGTTATTCGTTTTTAGAACTGCTGGCTATTATACCTGAAAGTTGTTTAAAACAACTTACAATTGAATTCACCCAATAATTTTAATGTTTCCATATCACAATATTTTAATTGAAGAGTAGAGACGCAAAACATTGCATCTCTACTCTTTTTTATCTCCCATCTTATCAATAATAACAGCCAATAATATCACACTGCCTTTCACCACCTGCTGCCAGAATGGTGAAACATTCAGCAATACCAATCCATTATTTAATACGCCGATAATAACAGCACCTATAACGGTGCCCCATACACTACCTTTGCCACCATTTAATGAAGTGCCGCCAATTACAACTGCTGCGATAGCATCCAGTTCGTAACTGATGCCTGCATTGGGTTGTGCTGAATCGAGCCTTGATGTAACGATGATCCCGCCTATAGCAGCCAGCGCTGCGCCTATACTGTACACAGTTATTTTTACCCTGTTGATGCGAATACCGGAAAGCTTTGCCGCAGTTTCATTGCCACCTATGGCATAAATGTAACGGCCCAGTTTTGTTTTCTTTGTAATGAAGATCGCCAGCAATACTACCACGGTTGCAATCCACACCGGAACAGGAATGCCGATAAATGAACCTGCACCGATAAAGGCAAATTTTTCGCCGAGGTTACTGATAGGGAACCCGCCGGTATAAAGCATGGTTAAGCCGCGTGCAATGGTAAGCATGGCCAATGTCGCAACAAATGGCGGCACTTTAAATTTGGTAACCACAAATCCGTTGAACCAACCCAATGAGGCACCAACAATAATTGCCGCCAGTATGGCGCCCAAAATGGTAAAGCCAATATAAAGGTCTGCTGATGGAAACTGCATCCCGTTTTTTAATAAACCGGCAGTAATGGCGCCACATAAAGCCAATACAGATCCTACTGACAGATCAATGCCGGCGGTGAGTACCACCAACGTCATGCCTGTAGCGATACAAACATTTACAGCAACCTGTCTCAATACATTTACACTATTTGCAGCAGTAAAAAATTTATCAGTAAGAAAACTTAAAACAATACATAACACAACAAGTGCTATCAATGATTGAAATCTTCTTAAACTCGCTTTATAGGATAATGCAGTTGTTGTCATGCTTACAATTAGTTTTTATGGATGGCATATTTTAAAATTTCCTGTTCGGATGTATTGTCAATGAGAAGTTTGGCTGTCAACGTTCCTTCGCAAATCACCAGTACCCGATCGCTCACAGCAAGTATTTCGGGCAATTCCGAAGAAACCATAATGATGCCCATCCCTTCATCAGCAAGGGATTTCATCAATTTGTATATTTCTGATTTTGCATTAATGTCTATCCCACGCGTAGGTTCATCCAGCAATAATATTTTTGGATTGGTGGCCAGCCATTTTGCAATAACAATTTTTTGCTGGTTGCCACCGCTCAGGTTTTGTGCAGCATTATTGCCCGAAGAAGTTTTAATGCCAAGCCTTTGAATATATTTTGCAGATAATGCTTTTTCTTTTGCATGATTCAGCATAATGCCCCAATGCTGCAATTGCTGTAAAATAGTAAGGCTTATATTTTTATTGACGGATTGATTTAGAATTAAACCCTGCAATTTCCTGTCTTCCGGCACTAAGGCAATTCCTGCTTTAATAGCATCAACAGGCGATTTTATTTTACAGACTTTATTTTCAACTACAATTTCTCCACTGGCATTTTTAGGATGAAGTCCAAAAATAGCTTCCATCAATTCCGTTCTTCCGGCACCCATCAATCCATAGATTCCTAAAATTTCTCCCTTATGTAAATTGAAAGAAATATTCGTGAGCAGGTTCATTGATTTTATCTCAGGATGGCGAAGACAAATATTTTTAACCGAAAGCATTACCTGCGATTCATCAATATTGGCTGTTCTTTTTTGAAGGGTGATATCCCTGCCTGTCATTTTTTGAATAATCGATTCCTGTGTAGCATGTTGCATGTCACCTGCATCCACAGTAGCGCCATCTCTTAATACCACATAATAATCAGCAATGGCAAAGAGTTCTTTAAATTTATGAGAAATATAAGCGATTGTTTTTCCTTCACTTTTTAATTGTGCAATAATTGAAAAGAGATTATCTACTTCTTTATCGCTGATGGCCGAAGTAGGTTCATCCATGATAATAACGGATGCATTGGTGTGTAAAGCTTTTGCGATTTCCACCAACTGCTGTTGGCCTACTTTTATTTCAACAATTTTTGTTTCAGGATTAATGTTCAGATTCAACCTGGCGAGCAGTTGTTTTGTGATATCGTTCATCTGCTTTTTATCCAGCACACCAAAAGCATTGGTAATTTCCCTGCCTAAAAAAATATTTTCTGCAATGCTTAAATGTGGCACCATGTTTAGTTCCTGGTGAATGATGGCAATGCCTTTATCTTCTGCATCCCTTGTTCCGGTAAATTTTACAGGTTCTCCATTGTAAATAATTTCGCCTTCGTATTGTGTATATACCCCGGAAAAAATTTTCATCAAGGTGGATTTGCCGGCGCCATTCTCACCAATAATTGCGTTTACTTTACCGGGATACAGTGTAAGATTGATGTTGGATAAGGCTTTAACACCCGAAAAATTCTTTGATATGTTTTTTGCTTCCAGCATTTAGTTTACTATTTGCAGGCGGACAGGAAGCAATTCCAATCCATTCCATTTAATATGTTCTTTGTTTAATTGCATCGCAGCAACAATATTTACTTTATCTCCTTTCTTTACCGTTTTCTTAAATGAAGGCAAAACAGTTGTTCTCACTATTCTATCCAATTCTTCTGAAATGCTGTTTAAATCGGAAGTGACTGGGAAAATCTTTTATATCAACCAATCCGGAAGCATCACGGATGGCATTGCCATAAACAAATTCTGTAGCTAATACATCATTCATAACCGAATCAGCAAAGGGAACCTGGATCAATACTTCATCTTCATTTACGCCCGAAACAGTTGCCTGTGTTTTAATCATGGCATACCGGTAGTTTCCTATATCCAGGGAATTGGTATATTTTTTTAAAGCAGCGTCCTCATCATTGGTTACTGCTTTTATTAAAACAGATAAATCAACTGCACTATCAATTTTTGCAGGCATTTTCTCCTCCCACAAATTTTTAGAAAATGTTACTGCATCAAATTTTTTAGGCGCATCCTTTGTTACATCGCTGAGCTTTTTAATGTAAATAGAATTATATCCTAATAAACCTATTACCGCGGCAATAAGAATATATTTTACAGTCTTCTTCATTGTATGAAATTATTTTTTACCGTAAGCAATGTAATCGTCAATATTTTTTGCAGTAACCAGTTCTACCGCCACAGGAATTTTTTTAGGGAAATCTCTTTTTCCCTTAATGTATTCATCAGCAAACTCTGCTGCTGTTTCTGCCATTATTTTTGGAAACTGCATACCAGTGGCAGCTATCTTATTTTCACGTATAGACGTAATGACATCCGCAGCACCATCAAATCCAAACACCTTTACTTTTTTTTCCATCCCTGCAGAAACCAAAGCCTGGTAAGCGCCACTTGCCATAGCATCATTGCCACAAAAAACGGCATCAATATCAGGATGTGCCTGTAAAATGGATTCCATTACTTCCATGGCTTTGTTACGATCAAAATCGGCACTTTGCTGCGCTACCATTTTTAATCCCGGATAGTTATCTACCACACTATGAAAACCCTTCGAACGGGCCCAGGTATTATTATCCCCCACCAGCCCGAGCAGTTCTACATAATTTCCTTTTTTATGTAACACCTGCGTAAAATATTTTCCAATGGCCACCGCGCCTGAATAACTATCAGATAAAATTTGTGAAGTGGGGCCGTCAATGGAATTCACTTCCCTGTCCATGCAAAAAACCGGGATACCCGCAGCCTTTGCTTTTAATACATTGACTACAGAACCATTGGCATCAGTAGGGTTAAAAAGAATGGCACTATAACCCGAAACAATTATGTTATCAAAATTGTCGCTCTCTAAAGCGGTGTTGTTTTGTGAATCAAAAATTTTTGCATCATAACCCAATGCTCTTGCTTTGGCAGCAGCAGTTTCTGCCAAAAAAACAAACCAGGGATTGTTAAGGGTAGAAACAACTACTGCAATACTATGTTTCTTGCTTTCTTTTGCTTTGGTATTACATTGCGTAAAAGTGAACATGATCAACAATAAAAACAGCAATGGAGAAAATGGCAATCGTTTATGCATTGAACAAGTTTTATTTTGTGATTCAATCGTTACAATAAATTCGCATGGCTGTTGCAAATAATGGTCGTGATACTTTTTCGTCTATCCGTAGCGTTATATATGCGCCAGTATTTTTTCTAATAATTTTTTTACCTCAATGGCAATACCTTCTTCACTAATTCCATAATGGTTGAATATGTCTTCCTGGGAACCGGTAACAGTGTATTCATCAGGGATGCCTATAATCTTAAATGGTTTTGCAAAGCTGGTGTCTGCAGATCAGAAAAGATGCGCAAGCTTCACCCAAGCCTCCGTTTACACTATGTTCTTCTACCGTTACAATGGCTTTACATTTTTTGGCCACCGATTGCAATAATTCAGTATCCAAAGGCTTAATTGTATGCATACTGATAACAGTTGCCTGAATACCTTCTTCTTTTAATTTATTTGCAGCCTGCAATGCCGGATAAACCGTTTCGCCGGTTGCAATAATGGCAACATCATCTCCTTCAGTAATCACTCTTCCTTTTCCAAAAACAAATTCATCATCATTTATTTCTTTCAACGGCGGCATTGGTTTTTTTCCAAAACGCAGATAAATGGGTTGGTTGGTTTCAGCGGCAAGTTTTATAGCTTGTTCTGTCTCAAAATTATCTGCCGGTGCAACGATCATTATATTATTAATGGCTCTTAATACTGCATAGTCGTGCAGGCTATGATGCGTAGTGCCCAATGCGCCATAACTCACTCCCGCACTGATGCCAATCACATTTACCGGGTTATCACTGTAGGCGACATCATTTTTAATTTGTTCCAATGCCCTGGCGGTTAAAAAACAAGCAGGTGAAACGGCAAATACTTTTTTCCCGCATGAGGCAAGTCCTGCAGCAACGCCTACTAAATTTTGTTCGGCTATTCCCACTTCCACTATTTGCTCAGGGAATTTTTTTCCAAACGGAACCAGTTTACCTGAGCCACGACTATCACTTGTTACTGCTACAATATTTCTATCGGTGGCGGCTAACTGTTGCAGGGTTTCGGAAAATATTTCGAGATTAGCTTTATAACTATTTGTGTTGATTTGTTCTGCCATTTTACCTCACCCCAACCCCTCTCCCAAGGAAGAGGGGCAGTGGATTTATTTTTTTAGTTAATAATTTGGGTTAATGCGTTATCCAATTCTTGTTGCGCCAATTCATATTCTTCTTTATTTGGTACACCATGATGCCACTTTATTTGATTCTCCATATAGCTCACTCCTTTGCCTTTGATAGTGTGAGCAATAATTACAGAAGGCTTTCCTTCCTCAAAAGGTAAACTCTTGAAAGCTGCTTTTAATTCATCTATATCATTACCATTCACTTCTTTTACTGCCCAGCCAAAGGCTTCCCATTTTTTATCTAAAGGATCGGTGTTACAGACATCTTTTGTGGCGGCCGTTATCTGAATCCATTCTTATCTATAATGGCACAAAGATTATCAAGCTTGTACTGGGCTGCACTTAATGCGGCTTCCCAATTGCTGCCTTCCGGTAATTCTCCATCGCCCAGCAGCGTATACGTTTTATAATCTTTCTTATCCATTTTTGCAGCCAATGCAACACCCACACTAATAGGCAATCCATGTCCAAGAGCACCGGTATTTTGCTCCACACCTTTTACTTTTTTTGTGGGATGGCCTATATAATGAGACTTGTATTGACACATTGTATTCAAATCTTCTTCCGGAAAAAATCCCTGGTCCGCAAGCACTACAAATAGCGCTTCCACGCAATGGCCTTTACTTTGAATATACCGGTCCCTGTCGGGCGATGAAAAATTTTCTGGTGATACATTCAGTACTTCATTATACAACACATTTAAAATATCAGTACTTGATAAGCTGCCACCGGTATGCCCTGCTTTAGCTTTGGTGATATACTTCAAAATATTCTTACGGTATGTAATCGATTTTTTTTGTAATTCTTTTGTGTTCATTTCAAAGTCTCTTTTTGCGAATTTTTATTTTTATCATAACCCGCTTTCGACAAGCTCAGGCTAGACAGTCATTTATTTTAAACATGAGAATAGGTTTCCCAGCCTAAATAATTTTCAAAGGCTTCTTTTAATATTCCTGCCGTTTTGCTTGCATTCATTACAACATGATGTTCAAAACCATTGCGGCATACATAATTCATTAGTCCCTGCAGATTATTAATTTGCGCTACGGCCCTGTTGCCAAAAGTTTTTAGCGCATCATCAGTCAACTCACCTTCACCTATATACGCTTTTATTACACCTTTGCAATCATCAGTAGTAATACGCCCATAGGTTAACGGCATTGCAGGAGTACGCCCATCCAATGCACCATAAGTATTTTCTGTACCAACGCTTGTGCCTAATATCGGCGCAGTGCTGATGGTTATATCCGGCAAAAATGATTTGGCCCAGTTGCCACAATGAAACAATACACATTTAGTATCATCATCAGCATAGTTATTATTCCAGTCAACTAACGCAGACGGTGAGCCGCTTGCCAATTGCATGGCATACATAGTAAGCGTTCCGGTCACATCCACTTCGCAGGCACTGGGCAGCATGTTCTCACTCATCATACTCATACTGGTGCATACATTACAGCCATAATTTTGTTGCAATGATGTCCAGCATTGAATGGCGGAAGCATCCAGGTAATTTTCTGCCATAAAATTGGCAAGCACCACATCGAGTTTTGCAATCTGTACCAATTTATCCGGTGGAGTTAATCCGGTATTAGTATAGGCATGAATTTTTTCTAGCTTTTCTTTTACTGATGCATCATCAGCAGTAAGTTTATTCGCATTGCCTAATATTTCAGATAAGTCAACAGTAGTAACCGAAATGCCATAGCGTTGCAACAATTTTTCACTATAACGAACGGTGTTAAAAGCCGTAGGTCTTGCACCTACTGCACCGATACGAACTTTACGTAAACCATTCACCACCCGGCAAATAGCCGTAAAGTTTTTTAAGTCATTGATAAAAGATTCATCTTTCGGGCTTACCACATGTTTGGTTGTCAGCGAATATTTTATCCCATACTGGTATAAATTATTGCAAACAGAAATTTTTCCGCACCACGCATCCCTCCGATTAACAACATCCATCTTTCCTAAATCATCCGGATAGCCCTGGATTAAAACCGGCACATTCAATCCTGACAATTTAATCGTTTCTGCAACACCTTTTTCATCACCAAAATTGGGAAGCACTACAAGGATGCCGTCAATTTCATCAGCATGTTTTTTAAAAGAGCGGCGCATTTTTGTGCTTCGGCAAATGTTTCCACACCGCCCAGTTTACTATCTGCATCACTCAGCATTACCGCGGTAATATTTAATTGTTTAAACAAATCCAGGATTTCTGTTCTTGCTTCGGCAACCAATTTATCAGGGAAGAAATCCCTGTTTCCTATAATTACTCCTAAGTGTTGATTTATTTTTCTGTCTCATTTTTTTAGCTTGCTATTATTAATTCAATTTCATTATCCTTAAATACCTGTTTGTGTTTTTCTTCAATACCTGCATCGGTAATGATGAAATCAATAAGGGATAAAGCACCCAAACTTGCAAATGAGGCTTTTCCTATTTTTGTTGAATCAGCTACCAGGTAAGTCGTTTCTGCCGCATCTATCATTGCCTTTTTCACTACAATATCACTGATGCTGGGATAAGTCAATCCGGCCTTCAAGAGAAATACCTGCCGTTGCAAGAAATAATTTCTGTACATGAAGTCCCTTAAAAAAATCTGCAGCTTTCTGACCGGTTAATGATAGAGTTGGCGGTTTAAACTCTCCGCCGGTTACAATCACTTCAATACCCGGTTCTGCCCCCAGCATAAGGCCAATATTAAGTGCATTTGTAATGACCGTAAGATTCTTCATACCTTTTAGCTTTTTTGCCACTTCGGTTGTGGTAGATCCGGAATCAAGAATAATTGTATCACCGGGCTCGATAAATTCAAGACATTTTAAAGCAATCTTTTCTTTCTTGTCCATGTTCTCCTGGTGTGCAAGTGAAAAGGTCTGCACTTGGTCTTTTATGTTTTTCAATATACGCTCCTCCATGTTCCCTGATGATCAACCCGTCCTTTTCTAATTTTTCAAGATCCTGTCGGATGGTTACTTCAGTCACTTTAAACAATCGAGCAAGATTGAGCACTTTAGCGGCCCCATCTTCTTTTAAGAGGTCAAGAATTTTATCACGTCGTTGATTTGCCAGCATATAAAATATTTTACAAGTTTACGAAAAAAATAAATAAAAACAAATAAAAGATAATAATCGAAAATAAATGAAGAGTAATAAGAGTTTCTGTAGTAATCAACAATATTTAAATAAAAAAAATACTATTTACCACGGAAATTGTTTAATAAAAATTAAACGAAGGTTTCTAAAGGTACTAAATCACAAACCAAAAGTAAATAATCATTCAGTATCCAAAGTAAAAAATCATTCAGTATCCAAAGTAAAAAATCATTCAGTATCCATTTCATTTGAAGCCAACAGCAAAGCACCAAATTCTATTGGCTAATTCACAATCTCTCGCTCACTCGCAATAATATTCAGAACTTCCATCCCAACATAGTTTGCTACCTAATCCGCTTACTTATAACAGAGCCAACTTGAAAACCGGAAGGGTCTAAGATATTTTTTTCTCTTCGGGCCACTATATTTTAGCCCGTCTACCCACAAAGCAGTTTTGGGATCTTGTATTTTTTTGACTGCCTTTACCAGTCGGTTGAGAATGCCAACAACACTTTTCTTTTTGAGTATGTGTCAGGAAACGGGTCCAACCTTCTTCTTTTCTCCGGGACGATTTCGCAATTGGGGTCTTAGCCGGTTGGCGACTCTGCTAATTTTTATAACCAGGCAATTTCTGTAAACAGATTAAAAAACAGGTAAACGTAAATAAAAGAAATTAACAAGAAAAAATATATCATCCTCTCTCGACTAAAATTGTCAACGTTATCGGGAACGATTGCGTAAAAATAAATTGATTGACATTCATTGTTTTCGATTTTTTATTTTTACTTTCATTAAATGATATGGGTAGCAATTTGATTGTTTCTCTGCAAAATGATGTGTTAACGACTTTGTTTGATCCTTCACGTAAAACGACTTTGACAAATGCAAAGTGATAAAAATTGATAAAGTGATGACAACCGGTATTATTAAAGCCATAGTGATGATGAAAAAAAAAGCAACCTTTTTACGAATTGGGTTTGTAAAGATTTAAAATGAAATGAAATCAATTTTATAATTTAAATACTATTTGTTTATGAAAAGAAAAATTTATTGTTTCCTGCTATTCCTATTCTCCTTTACTGTTGTAAGGTCGCAGAATAAGACAATTAGCGGGAAAGTCACTTCAGATAATGGCGAAGCATTGTCAGGGGTAACCGTTACTTTAAAAGGAACAAAAACGGCTACTACTACCAATACTTCCGGGGATTATTCGATTATCGGTGCCTTCCACTGGCAAAGAAGTACTAGTATTTAGTTATGTCGGAAGCGATAACAAAGAAGTAAGCTGTCGGGTACCAGGACGACTATTGATATTTCACTGACCCTTACTTCATCAACATTAAATGATGTGGTAGTTATTGGTTATGGTACGGTTAAAGCGAAAAGATCTTACCGGCGCTGTCTCATCTGTATCCGGAAAAGAAATAGCAACAGCACCTGTAGCCAATGTGGCCCAGGCCATGCAAGGGAAATTGCCAGGTGTGAATGTTGTTTCACAAGATGGCCGTCCCGGTGCAGACATTTCTATTCGTGTAAGGGGAGGAGGTTCGATATCGCAAAGCAATCAGCCCTTGATCCTGATTGACGGAGTTCCTGGCACATTGAGTGACATTCCTGTGAGCCAGGTGCAAAGTATTGATGTATTGAAAGACGCTTCATCTACTGCAATTTACGGTGCAAGAGGAGCGAACGGTGTTGTTCTTGTTACCACAAAAGGAGCACAAGCAGGAAAAACTAACGTTAGCTTATAATGGCTATGTGAAATTCAATACACCAACAAAATATTTGGACGCACTGAATCCTTACGATTATTTGCAGTACGTATGGGCCAATGCTGCTGCGAACGGCGCTGCTTTTCAGGCACCCTTTGAGCAATTGTACGGTTTAGGGGCGAATACAGGTAGCAATTCGGGAGGAATTGAAAGTTACAAAAATTTGCCCACAGACGACATACAAAAGTTGGTATATAATAGTTCCACATCCTGGAACCATGACCTGACAGTAACAGGTGGAACAGACAGAACAAAGATGTTGTTCTCGGTCAACTATATTGACGACCAGGGGATGAAGATAAATTCCTATTTAAAACGTGCCAATGTAGTCGTTTAAACTTACTCAAAAAGTGTTTGACAACGTTACATTCAGCTTAGATACACGTTACACAGATGTGCAGGACTTTGGATGATGAATCGACAACGAACGGTTACGGGTCTTTGCTTTCTACTGCTTATCAATTCCGTCCTATTGCAACTTCTCACATTTTAGGCGATTTAAATGCGCTGACACAAGGCAATATAGAACAATACGGGAAAAACGTGATGTGGGACAAATACAGTCCTGCTGCCCGTATAGGAGATTATTTCCCGCTTATCCCTGAATCAAAAGTTCCGGGGAATAGCGTCGTTAAATTGGAAAATTGTCAAAGGGTTAACTATACCATAGTGATTTAAGTTTGACCAGGTCATTGGGACAGCGGAAATACTGGTCAGGAGCTATTTACAACAACTATATTGATGATGCAACCGGTGAAAAACTTTACGCAGGTGACGTCGACTTACGGAAAGTCTGATGCGTGGGGCATTGCGCTGGTCAAACACTTTGAACTATGAATTCACTATTAATAATTCTAATCAACTTAATATATTGGCAGGCCAGGAGGTTTCCAATTCGGGTGGAACCAGGCATCTCAATCTCGGCGAATCATTTCCCTGCAAATTTTGACAAGCAAACAGCTTTTGCCCAGATTAATCAATATGATCAGACGGTTGGTTCGAGCACATTATCTTCCAGTGTAAGTACTCCCGACCGTATTCAATCTTACTTTGGCCGGGCAAACTATTCTTTGCTGGACAAGTATTTATTTACGGCGACGTTTCGTGCAGATGGCTCGTCCAAATTCGCACCTCAACCATCGGTGGGGATATTTCCCGGCCGGAGCCGTTGCATGGAAATTATCAGAGGAACCTTTTATAAAAAAGATTAATTGGCTGGATAATTTAAAGCTTCGGGTTTCTTATGGTGAAGTTGGTAATGATGGAATTAGCTCTAATTTATGGTCCCAGTCGTGGGGGTCTGTAACGGATCAAAGATATCAATATGCTATTAATGAACAGCGCCAGTCTGCCTACGATTTGGCTTCTTCAACGCTGGCAAATCCAAACCTGAAATGGGAGACAACCATCACACGGGATATCGGAACCGATTTTTCGCTCTTTAACAATCGTTTATCCGGAACCGTTGATTTGTACAAGAACACCACCAAAGATCTCCTTATGTTGACCACCATTCCGGGAATCACCGGTTTTACTTCAACTTATGCTAATATCGGGCAAACAAGTAACAAAGGAGTAGAATTATCCCTTTCCGGAACAATTTTCGAAAACAAGAATTGGAGAGTAACCGCAAGTGGCAACATTAACTTCAACAAGAGCAATGTGGATAAACTTGCTCCCAACGTAACCGGGCTTTATGGTACAGATTGGGCAGGTGTCTTTACTTATCCGGGAAATGATTATA
Source organism: uncultured Chitinophagaceae bacterium (assembly GCA_963819925.1). Lineage (GTDB taxonomy): Bacteria > Bacteroidota > Bacteroidia > Chitinophagales > Chitinophagaceae > Ginsengibacter. The sequence goes on from CAWFYG010000009.1 coordinate 113,880, forward strand.
TCCTGCAGCAGGGCCATCCTGTTGGATTGGTTCGCGGGCTAACTTATGATGGTTTTTATACCCCTGCTGATTTTGATTACAACAATGGGATGTACACTTTAAAAAAAAGGTGCCCGATCTTGGTACCTGGATGGCCACTGTGCATGGACTCACCGCCAATGACCGTCCAGCCAACTCAGCATGCATATCCGGGAATGCCAAAGTATAAAGACCTGAATGGCGATGGTGTAATAGACGACAATGATATTTCTGTTATTGGAAATATGAATCCAAAACATACCGGTGGTTTCAATCTTAACGCATCTTATAAAGGCATTGATTTCGGAGCTCTACTTCAATTGGAGTTATGGTAATAAAATCTACAATGCCAATAAGCTGGCTTACGCTGTATGGGCCAAAGGAACAAGGGGTTTATCAAAATAAGTTGGCGTTTATGAAGAATTCCTACAAAATTTATGATGTGGAAAATGGACAACTTGTACGGCTGACTACACCGGATCAGTTAAACGCTGCAAACACAAATGCTATCTTTACCCTTAGCATATCGGAGGTAATCGGAGTCTCAACCCTGGGTATTGAAGATGGTTCGTTTTTGCGTTTAAATACACTTGTTTTGGGATACACATTACCTAAGTCGTTAACGTCAAAGGCGAGAATAAATAATCTTCGCATATATGGCAGTATCTATAACGTGCTTACTATTACCGGGTATTCCGGACTTGATCCTGAAGTAAATGCCGATCCGTCGCATAACAATGCCGTCTATCCTACCACAGGTTTGGATTTTGGGACATACCCACGTGCACGGTCTTATGTAGTCGGCTTAAATCTTAGCTTCTAACAATTAAAAATTTCCAATTATGAGAAGATTAATAAATTATATAGCAGCAATTACATTGTGTATCACTTTTACACAATGCAAAAAAAATTTCCTGGATGCAACATCTCCATCCAATGTGGATGATAATTTCGTTACATCCACACCTTCGGAAACGTTTAAAACACTGTCCTGGTGTTATGCAAATTATCGTCAGAATTGTATTATGGGAATATATAGATGGAATGACCCAATCGGATCAGATGCTGAAATGTACCCCGAGCAAAGTTCCAGTAATAACGATGCCGCTATTTGCCGGCCTGATTTATATCCAGTTGATGTGGCAGCCACCGGATTCAATAATCTTTATACCACGCTTGCACGTGCGTCAAAGGTAGCCGAGCTTATTGCTGCGAAACAGGCTTACCAGGATGATGTCGCAGCCGGTAAAGTTTCCGATTGGACTCAACTATACGGCGAAGCCATAACAATGAAAGCGCTATGTTATTTTGATTTGATAAAACATTTCGGGGACGTTCCTTACGGTTATGAGAATAACTATGTAGAAGATTATTCGTTAAATTCCCGGTTTGATATTTACGATAGCCTCATTGCTTCTCTTAAAATTGCGGAACCCCTTATGTACAAACTGGGAGAAGGAGGCATAACAGCCGAACGTTTTTCGAGAACATTTTGTGATGCCTTAATAGGCGAGATAGCGCTTTATTCCGGAGGTTATCAAACCATACGTACTGATGTGGCTGGTTTATATGGAAATGTACAATTTGTTAAAAAAGGAACAGAAACGTTTAGCTGCGTATATGCACGACGTTCCGATTATCTCAATTATTACAAAATAGCTGAGCAATATTTGCAGGCGGCTATTGATAATGAAGGGTCTGCTCATTTAATTACTTCAGACGACAGGTCTTACGCAAACAATCCATTCCAAAGAAATTTCCAGTATTTCATGGACTTGCAGGTAAGTCCCGAGTCTTTGTTTCAATTGGGTAATATACAAGGTGGGACACAAGTTACGACAAGCGAATATAATTATGCTTTTGGCCGGCCGTCAGATGGCGGCAGTTCCAACGCCGCACCTACCAAAACTTTCGGCTGTCTTCGCATTATTCCTACCTTTTATTATGGCGATTTTGACAATGGAGATAAACGAAGGGATGCCAGCGTGGCTGTTACGGGAAGTAAAGGAGACGGTAATGAAACAATGCTCTCTTTTGTTCCCGGAAATAAAACCAGCGGAGGGATCGCAATCAATAAATGGGACGATAATAAAATGAATCCGCCATATATTACTGCTCAAAGGAATTCTGGTGAGGATTGGCCTGTTTTGAGAATGGCAGATGTAATGTTAATGTTGGCTGAAGTGAAGGCTGAATTGGGAGAAAGCGGTGACGCTGTTAATTTGGTAAACCAAATTCGGGAAAGAGCTTTTGGTAATGCCAGCCATGATATAGGCGCATTATCAGTGGCGATGCATTAATCAATGCGGTGTTCGAGGAACGCAAGCTTGAACTGGCTGGTGAAGGAACACGTTCGTTGGGACATGATACGTTCCGGTAAGTTTTCTGAAAGGGCAATAGCTGTTCAACAGGAAATGGCGACAATGGTGAACGATCTTAGTTCCCAGGGATATCACAACTTTTCTAATGGCAATGTCATATCTGATTATATCTGGACAAAAATGGTTCAGTTAGCTAATCCATTAACTTATGACGCTGATACCACTAACCCGGCTCTTTACCCCGGATGGAGAGGGCAATATGATTACAGTACAATACCTGCTATTGCCGGTAAAGTGGTTGGCACCAATCATAACGTAGCCATTGAAGGTTTGTTCCGCTATATTGATCCGAACGGTTCGGAAGCTGCTGCACTGCAAAGTGCAGGGTATGTCAAAACCAATTGGGGGATTGATATTGTCAATAATTTTACCAGCTATCAACGTAATATTCTTTCCGGAATAACATCGGCCGGCGATCCGCCCAGGTATTATTGGCCCATTCCTTCAGCGACGATTAGCAGTTCGAACGGAAAAGTTACCAATGGCTATGGATTGCCAAATGGATAGATGCCTGGTTATTTTAATCTCAAGCGCTGAGTGTTTTGTTGAAAAAATAAACACGTATTCCAACACTTTCAAAAAGTTAAAAGGCTGTATCAAAGAAAGGCACGGGTTCCGATAGACAGGCACAACTGATTAAATTTATGTTCTGAGTAGGATCCGGCTTAAGTGCCGGATTTTGCTTTTTCAAATTTGCGAATTGTATTAATACAGTGTGCTTTTTTAGATTTGAATAACGATTCTTATATTCTGTGAAATTGAGTGTTACTCAATTTTTTATAATACCTAAAATAATTGTATGAAGGGACTTAACCGACGGACATTTTTGCAACAGTCTGCAGTTCTAACTTCAGGAATTGCTATGCCCGGTTTTATTAAAATGCCTGTACTTGAAGCGGTAAGTTTTCAAAATGAATCCCCGGTTGCCTCCACTAAATATGGAAAAATCCGTGGCTATGTAGATAATGACATCAATGTTTTCAAGGGAGTTCCGTATGGCGGCGATACATCTAAAAGGCGATTCATGTCACCGCTTCCGCCTATAACGTGGACGGGTATTCGTGAGTACAGTCGGGTATGGCCCTTCTTGTCCACAGGCAGGCAGGAATCAGGAGAAGATGAGTGAAGATTGTCTTGTATTAAATGTATTTACACCGGCGCTTCATGATAATAAAAAACGGCCGGTGATGTTCTACATTCACGGAGGTGCTTATTCTGGCGGGTCAGGTTCCAGTCCATTGTATGATGGAGTACATCTTTGTAAACGTGGTGATGTAGTTGTCGTTTCTGTTAATCACCGGCTGAATGCATTCGGCTATCTTTATTTGTCACGCTTCGGCGGAGAAGAGTTTGCAGATTCAGGGAATGCCGGCCAACTCGATTTAATCCTTGCATTGCAATGGATAAGAGATAATATTGAAGAATTTGGTGGAGATCCAAATCGCATCATGGTTTTTGGACAATCCGGCGGTGGAGCTAAAATAGCAACTATGATGGCTATGCCGGCTGCAAAAAATTTATTTCACAGAGCGGCAACAATGAGCGGGCAACAGATCACTGCAAGCGGTCCGCTTAATGCAACTATGAGGACACAAGCTATTCTGGATACACTTAAAATAACATCTAAAAATATCGATGAGATACGTACCGTGCCTTTTGAAAAAATTGTAGATGCACTTTCAACCAAAGATCCGGTACTTCCTTTTGGCGGTGTTTATTTCGGGCCGGTATTAGATGAACAATCACTAATGCGACATCCTTTTTATCCTGATGCTCCTACTCAGTCTGCTGATATCGCTATGATCATCGGTAATACTCACGATGAAACCAGAGCTTTTCTCGGTGGCGATGCCAACAACTTCACTATAACATGGGAACAACTTCCCGGAAAGTTGATTCCGAATATGCGTGTTGATATTAAGCCTGAATATGTAATTGCTCAATACCGTAAACTATATCCTGATCTTTCTGCGAGTGATTTGTTTTTTAGAATCACGACGGCCTCACGGTCATGGAGAGGCGCTATTATAGAAGCAGAAGAAAGAGCAAAATCTGGTTCGCCGGCTTATGCCTACCAACTTGATTGGGCCACTCCAAAGAATGATGGAAAGTTCGGGGCGCCTCATGCAAGTGATATACAATTGGTGTTTGATAATATTGATAAGCTGGGTGCAACTGCCATTGGACCACAAGCGCAAAAAATGGCGAATATCATGAGTGAAACATTTATTGAATTTGCCAGGACAGGAAACCCCAATAATAAATTGATACCCGAATGGAAAAAATATTCTATGGAAAACAGGGAGACCATGGTGTTTGATGTGCCACCACATTTGGAAAACGATCCGCGTGGCGCCGAGCGAAAAATATTTGAAAAGGTTCCTTATATCCAGGCAGGTAGTTGATGTGTTTTTATATCAACAAAAATTTAACTGATGAAGCTCTCTTTTTATTTCAAACAGGCACTGCTCATTTTGATTTTTGTGTGTGCCTGCATATCCAAAATTTATTCGCAGGAAGCTAATACTGCAACGCAACAAAATAAATCACCTGAAAATGGATATTATGTAAATCCTATACTTGGTGGAGACTATCCTGACCCTTCTGTTATAAGAGTGGGAAAAGATTATTACATGACGCATTCTTCTTTTGAATACTATCCCGGATTACTAATCTGGCATTCCGCTGACCTTGTTCATTGGGAACGGCTTACCTATGCTTTGCATCAGAATGTAGGATCTGTTTGGGCGCCTGATTTAGTGAAATATAAAGACAGCTTTTACATTTATTTTCCTGCGGGAAGAAAAATATGGGTGGTTACTGCCAGGTCTCCAGCAGGCCCATGGTCTGATCCAATCGATTTGAACCTGAAAGGGTTTATAGATCCCGGTCATGTGGTTGATAAAGATGGAACGCGGTATTTATATCTTTCCAATGGTTTTTTAATACAATTATCCCGGGATGGTTTATCAACAGTTGGTGATCCCGAACCCGGTTATAAAGGATGGCAATTTCCAAAGGATTGGAGTACCGAATGTTTTTGTCTTGAATCGCCAAAGTCAAACGTAAAAGACGGCTATTTCTACCAGACAGTTGCCGAAGGCGGAACAGCAGGGCCGGCAACGTCACACATGGTAGTTTCTGCAAGATCAAAATCGCCACATGGCCCATGGGAGAACTCACCATACAATCCCATCGTGCATACGAAAAGTCGCAGTGAAAAATGGTGGAGCCAGGGACATGGTACATTAGTAGATGATATAAATGGTAACTGGTGGATCATGTATCACAGCTATGAAAAATATTTTCAAACATTGGGAAGGCAGACCTTGATGCTGCCAATCGAGTGGACAAAAGATCATTGGTTTCGTGTACCCGACCACGTTGTCGCCAGTGACTCTATTCGTAAACCTGCAGGTTATTCAAATATCAAGGCAGATAATCTTTCTGATAACTTTTCAGGAAAAGAAATGGGATTGCAATGGCAATCATTCAAACATTTTCCCGTTGAAAGGATTTCTTTGAAAGATGGCAAATTGGTTTTGGAAGCCAAAGGAAATTCTTTTGAAGACAGTCCGCCGTTACTTATCAATGCAAGCGATAGAAAATACGAAGTGCAGGTTGAATATACAATTGAAGATAGCGCAACGGCCGGGCTAACGTTATTTTATAATGAAAAGGCAAACATGCGTGTTTGTGTTGATAGGAAAAATTTTGCAGTTTTCAATCAACAAAACAGGAAAATAAGCGTGCTCAATGGAATCGGCAATCACGGTTATCTGAGAATACTGAATGATGAAAATGAGGTTAGTTTTTATTACAGCGTTGACGGAAAAAACTGGCTAAGAATAGAACGCACCATCGATGCAACAGGTTTTAATCACAATGTCTTTGGCGGTTTCATGAGCCTGCGAGCGGGAATTTTTGCTTTCGGAGAGGGGAAAATCTTGTTTGACAATTTTGTTTACAGTAAGCTATAAAATCCAAAACGTCTTCTGCTCTAAACGTAATAGATCTACCAATAAATTAGTGAGAAAAATAATATGTACGAGCCGGCATTGTGCAATGATTCCTGGAACGTTTGGAATCTTTTTGTTCCAACAGGGCTTGCTGAAAAAATAGTTATTTTTATATAGAAATTTTGTGATTAAAATTCATACAAATATTTATTGAGGAAAGCTAATTTGTTATAATGAGATTTGATACAGTTACCATAAAAGACATTGCAAAAGCTTTAAATTTTTCGACTTCAACAGTTTCAAGAGCGTTAAGGGGCAGTTATGAAATAAGTGCTGAAACAAAAAAATTAGTTCTCGAATATGCCGAAAAGATAAATTACCGGCCTAACCCGATTGCCTTAAGTTTAAAGGAAAGAAGAAGCCGTGCGATAGGCGTTGTTGTAAGCGAGATCGCCAACAATTTTTTTTCACAAGCTATCAATGGAATTGAATCAATTGCGTACAATCGGGGTTATCACGTTATAATCACCCAAAGCCACGAATCTGCAGAAAGAGAAAAAGTTAATGTTGAACATCATGCTTCAAGGTCAGTCGATGGATTATTAATTTCTCTATCCAACGAAACGACAGATCTTACTTACTTAAAAGAACTGCACGAAAAAGGATTGCCTATTGTTTTTTTTGACAGGATAACTGATGAAATTGATACCCATAAGGTTACTGCTAATAATTATTTAGGAGCACTGCATGCGACAGAACATTTAATTTTCCAGGGATTTAAACACATTGCTCATATAACTAACTCCCCCTCTTTATCCATAACCACAGAAAGATTAAATGGATATAAAGAAGCGCTTCGAAAACATAACATTCCTTTCAATGAATCTCTTGTGAAATATTGCAGTCACGGAGGAATGATCCTGGAAGAAATAAAAGAAGCCATTGAAGAATTATTCAAAGGGAAAACCCAAACCTGATGCTGTATTTTGCTGCCAGCGACAGGATAACGACGCTTGTGTTTTCGGTGTTTTAAAAAATTTAAAACCAAAAAGAAATATAGGTTTAACGGGATTTACTAATACAAAAGTGGGAGACTTGTTTGATCCGCCGCTAACTGTTGTAAAACAACCCGCCTTTGATATTGGCCAGACAGCAACAGAATTACTTATTCAAATGATTGAAAGCAAAAGGCCTGTTACTGAATTCGAAACGAAAATTTTGGACACAGAATTGATCATTCGGGAATCATCTTTGAAAAAGGTAGAAGCCTGACATCAACTAATTTTTTCCTTCAGCCTCTATTGTATTTTTATTGTTTCTTAAATCGGCCCCCGTAATATTTATTCCTGTTGTTGTACTATCGGCTTTTAGAACTACACGTCTGTTTGCCGGAAGGTATCTCTTATTAAATTGAATATTTTTTACACCATCAAGTATACTGCCGTTAGATGTAAGGCCTAATAAATCAGGGACTAACGTGAAAGGGTACATGAACTCAAATGCCATATATTATTCCAGCGGCTTTATTTTAATACTTCGGAAGCTAACTGTATTACCATGATCCTGTAACAAAATATGCCCTTCAGGCGCTTCACCAAAATTTTTCCAGACTACATATTTGCTTATCGCTACCAGGTCACGGAATTCCTTTGAACCCCTTTCATACTCCAAAACTTTTATCCCATTCAAATAATGCTCTACATGATTATTCGGGTAAACAACTATTCTTCCTGTGTTCCAGGCGCCAATGGGCCTGATTATAGATTTTGGTTTATTAGAAGGAATTAAATCATACAAAGATGCAAGGGTGCGATCACCATTTCTACCCAGTTTTGCATCAGGATGCAATGAATCATCCAACACCTGGTATTCGAGGCCTATTGCTGAACCTGTGTTATGTTCGCCAAGTGTAACAAAATATTTCACGCCGCTGTTTGCGCCGGGAGTCAATCTAAATTCAAATGACAGATCAAAGGCTTTGTATTCGTCATCTGTAACAATGTCGCCACCTTCACCACCCTCTTTACCTTCAGATTGAAGGACCGTTATGGTCCCGTTTCTCACCACCCAATCTTTTTTTGGAAAAGTTTGCAGGTAGGCCCCATGCCATCCATCCGAAGTTTTTCCATTAAATAATAATTTCCAGCCATTTTTCTTTTCATATTTTGTCAGGTAATTGGGAACATAATCAACAACAAATATCCCGGAAGGAAAGGGAGTTGGTTTCAGGCCAGATGTTTTAATCCGGATATTTTTAAAATAAATATTTTTCCCGGCTTCGTCCGGGCTACTCACCTGGTGAACCTGTAACGCTATAAATCCGTTTTGGTCTATCGTATCGACAAGATAGGCGACGGGGATATTATTTACCCAGGTCTTCATTTCATTTCCGATACACTCTATTTTATAGTGATTGAAGTCATCCTTTTTAAATGCACCCTGGGCGTTTGGATTCAGCGTTAAAGGATACAACCATTGCCTTCTTCCTTCATCATAAATACCTCCACTCCATTTTCTGGGGGAAGGGTCTACTTCTACCTGTCTCCCATACACGAGGCCTTTCCCATTGTGTCCTGAAGGATCATAGTGGCTTCTTGTTTGGACTCCCGAGTTGCCTTTATCACCTTCTATTTTTATATCAAGTTCCAGGATAAAATCTCCATATTGCTTTTGCGTCGCTAAAAATGTATTCCCCGAGTTTGCAACGGTAGTTCCCACGATCATTCCATTCTCAACCGAATATTCAGCATTACCTGCAAGGCGCATCCAACCTTTCAAGGTTTTGCCATCGAATAAATTAACCCATCCTTTGGATTGGGCCAGGCATGGCGAAAGCAAAACTGAACTGAATACAAATAAAACTAATGATAATAACTTTTTCATGATTTCGTATGATTATGTTTAATGTTTCGCGATTTAAGTTAAAGTTCTTGTCACATTTCTATGGCTAAAACACTTAGCCATTAACGTTAGCAGATTCCGTATTTACCAAAAATAATTTTTCCCTCCGTTTGCCTCGATAACGGAAAAAAATTGAAAAAGCCGGTCCTATTAAAAAATAGGCAAATCCTGCAAGCCCAGCCCTCCGTGGTTCCAGCAACAAAGCGATAATTACAGACAAAAGACCGATCACAATCAAAATTGCATTTTTATAAATTTTTGTTTTCGTATCAAATATTTCCGAATTGGTTAGATGAAGTTCGTCTCTTTTTTTAAGGGCATGCATGTACATAAAAGAAAACAGGAAATAGATGGAAATATAACCAGTATCATAAATCACCATTAGTTTGGGAACATCGCCAATTTTCATGACCAATGGGGTTTGATCGTATCCATAAATCTGTGCGCTGAATAAAAGCGTGAATAAAAACTTTAACGGGTACACAAAAAACAGCACCAAAAAAATAAGCGTACAGTTTAAAATAATTGTCCTGAGGTCATCCAGGCCGTAACGGCGAAAAAAAATATTTTGTTCATACCATATCAACATCAATAAAATAAAACTTACGCCAAACGCAAAAAAACCACGCATGGTAACCATCAATTCTTCGAAGCTCTTTGGCACTTCCAGGCTAACAATAAGCAACGTAACCGCAAATGCAAAAACCGCGTCGCTAAAGGCTTCTATTCGCCTTACTTCATGCCCCCTGAAACGAAATTGACTTTTACTTTCAAATTTATTTGCAATCGCTTTTCTGAACATGGGTGAAATTGTTTAGCAATCTAATTGTAAAAAAGAATATTCATTACTTTTTCTCTTTATCATTTTTCCTCTTCTATTTCCTTTTCATACTTCTTTATCAACATCATGCTAACCTGCATGCAATCACCTATAGGTTTTGAGGAATACTTTTCTTTTCCTTTCGTCCACTTATCTTCAAAGGCGGTAAGTTCCTTTGCAAATGTTGTATCATTAAACGGTATATTATTTTGTAATGATCGCTCAATATCATTGACAAATAATTTCCACCTGCCGCCATAATACGTTTTTGTAAGACCTGCCAGGCTTCGGTTAGCGTAGTCCGTTAGGTGTCGCCCCGGCTCACCCCAAACGGTAATTATTTTTCTTGCATCTTCTTCATAATAATTTTTTTCTTTTGCGTTCACTCCGAATTTTCGTGCACTTTCAATCCAATCTCCCAATAAACAATTTTGATCAGTAGCTAACAGCCTATCCATGTCATTTAATAATGCCAGCATCTCTTCACCACATTTTTTTAAACCTGCCTCATCCCTTTTATTATAACAATCAGTAAAACGATCTCTCAATACAGAAAAATAATTACCGAGAACCTGCCGCCCAACGTCAACTACATCGTAATAATAAACGGCCGGCGCTTTGCCTTTTACTTCAGATAGCAAATCCCAGGCTTTCAATAAATCCTTATTATCATAATCAATTGCAGGGTTTGTAGTCCAGCTATTATGCCCCGTCAGTCCCGGCCTTGCATTGGTTAAAGTCGCCCTGCCAAGGCCCGCAGAACCTGAATAGGTTGTATTTAATAAAATATTCCATGCTTTACTAACCGTATCATTTTCTCTACCATACCTTCTTTCAGACCAGCTTTTTACCCAATTGTCAACATCAACCTCGCCATCACTCCATGCCTTCTCAAAGACATATTCATACATAATTGGATTCACTCCAAATCCTTCTGTTGTGGAACCAAGACCTTTCATATTATTGCCACCATTTACAAAAGTATTTTCCATTCTTTTCTCGACTTCTTTTAAATCGCCGGACATCATGGTATTGCCACCAAAATTTCCGAGGTAACACCATATATATGGTTGCCCGAAAAAAGAATCAGTCAACTTCCATACCTCGGTATTATCGCAATAATAATCAAGCATCGTCATTTTGCCCTGGGGCACTGCATCGAGATAAGCTTTTATTCTTTCATTTGTCCAATTGTCTCTTTGATTATAAAATATCCATCCCATTTGCAGCCATTCTGCATCGGGATCAACTTCGGACATAGAACCATAAATAATTTTTGATACATCTGCAAGATAGGCTGGCTCCCAACTGGGCGGTGTAACTTCATTAAATGGATCTGTACCATAAATATGATCGGTTCCAAAGGCTTTGGTTTGTTCTTCCAAAAAAGCTTTTTGAATGGGCTTAAATAATGAATCGAATGGATCTAAAAAGTAACTGTCATACTTGCTGCTGAAACCACTCCAGTCTCCCAGCGAAGTTATTTTAGCATTCGGATATTTCGTTTTTAACATTTCAGGAACATGCCCTGCAAAAGCCGGCAGCACGGGCTTCATTCCCAGGTCCCTTTCACGTTGCACAATTTTTTTCTGTAATTCGAACTGGTTGTTTAACCAGGATTGGGGTAATGGACCATCCCAATGATCAATGTTCGACATGCGGTGCCACGGCAAATAAGCCGGCCCGGTAAAATAATTCCGGATTTGAGCGTCAGTTAGCCCAAATTTTTTCCATACGTTATACCAAATGGTTTCCTGCCCTGTTATAGCAAGGGGCATATTAACTCCATTCAATGCCATCCAATCAATGAACCATTGCCAGTCGCTCCAATGCCACCACGGCATCGTGTAGCCGAAAGTACAGTAGTTCAAAAAAAAGCGTTCGGAGCAACGGGCTTCTTTTCTTATCTTCCCTGATATAACGGGCATGGTTATCGGTAAAGCAGGCGCCTCATTTTTATACCATGAAATATCGGTATGACAATAATTTTGGAGATAGTAATTGAGGCCAGCCGCCATGGCGCTTGCAGAGTTGCCACTGATAATAAGTTTCTTATTTAGGGTTTGTACTTCAAAGGCATTTGTTGAGGAAGCACCATCAAGGTCTTTAAACTTAATGTTAGCAGCATATCCGGGCACAACCCGCAGCACCATAGCATTCAAAGCAACAACATTTTTTGATTGTGAGAAAACCAGGAGTGAAAAGAACAAAGCGGGAATAAAGACAACATATTTCATGGAATAAATTTTGTAAGGCAAATTGATACAAAGTACGGAAATTGACCAGAAAGAAAATTGGAAAATTAAGTATGTGTACAAAAGACGGTAATTCTTGTATCTATTATCATTTATAACCAATAAAATGTTATTGAGCAATCAAGGACTTTATTTTTGTTTTATAGGAATTTACATTTAAAATATTTTTTATGTACATCTTGAAAATTATTACAGCTACTGTAAGACCCGGCAGGAAAGGCCCCATTGTCACTAACTGGATTGCAGAAAAAGCAAAACAACATGGGGGCTTTAGTGTGGAAATCCTCGACCTTAAAGAAATCAATCTACCTTTGATGGATGAGCCCAATCATCCTGCGCTTCAAAAATATCAACATGAACATACAAAAAAATGGAGTGCAACGATTGATGAAGCAGATGCGTTCATTTTTGTAACTGCAGAATACGATTTCAACTACCCGGCACCGTTAAGAAACGCCCTGGAATTTTTGTACAATGAATGGAAGTATAAGGCAGCAGGTATTGTAAGTTATGGAGGTGTATCTGCAGGCACCCGTGCTTTTAACAGCCTGAAATCAGATTTACCCTCCCTTGAAATGGCGCCATTAAAGCACGCGGTACATATTCCTTTCTTCACTCATTTTATAAAAGATGATAAATTAGTTCCGAATGAGGTTATTGAAAAATCCGCCGAACATCTTTTAAATGAACTGGCAAGATGGACAAAAGGAATGAAGATAATAAGGGAAAATAAATGAATTTTAAATCTTAATCAGATTCAAAATCAACAGCAGCCCTTGTTTCTCTCACTTTTCCTATCCAATCAGAAATTTCTGTATGGAGCGGATGGTTTTGATACATTTCCATTTGACCGTAATTCTCAAACCAGGTGTCGAGAACGATATCAAAGTTTGCATACCGGGATGATTCCATATTGATGCCGACCTCAAGTTTTTTTATTTCTTTAATTGCGGGCGTTAGTTTCTCAAATCTCGTTTTCATTAAAAATGCATTTTCCTTTTTACTGTTGCCCTCGGCAAACTCTTTTAATTTCCACATAACAATATGATGCAGCATTGTGATTTCTTTTGAACAAAAGAACGGCTTATTTTTTAAAAAGAAGGTGGAAAGTAAATTTATTCACTCCAATAAGTAAATTAACCGGGAATAAAATTTTAAATGATAATTTTAAAAATTGATTTAAAAAAAACAGGTTGATGGAGCAATATGTTATTGGCGTTGATATCGGGACGGGAAGTGCAAAGGCGGTTGCTGTAAACACTCACGGAAACCCGGTTGCTGCGTCGCAAACCTATTATAAAACCAGAAGTCCCCAACCCGGCTATTCAGAACAGGATCCGGAGATTCTATGGAACGCATTCGTTAGTTGTATCAATGAAATAGTTTCGACTATGAAACAGGTACCCTTGGCTGTTAGTATTAGCAGCGCCATGCACAGCCTGCTGGTTATGGATAATAAAAATATTGCCATTACACCTTTAATTACATGGGAAGACACCAGGAGTGAAAAAATTGCAGGAAAATTAAGAAATTCTTCAGAAGCAGTAAATATTTACAAATCAACAGGCACGCCCATTCATTCCATGTCGCCTTTGTGCAAAATAAGATGGCTAAAAGAAAACAGAAGTGAAATTTTTAAAAACGCGTTTAAATTCATTTCTATTAAAGAATTCATCTGGTATCGCTTATTCAGTAAATATGAAATAGATTATTCTCTTGCTTCAGCGACAGGATTGTTGAACATTGAAAATTTTAAATGGAATAAGCCTTCGTTAGAATTCTGTGGTATTAATGAATCTCATCTTTCCGAACCTGTTCCAACTGATTTTATAAGGAAAGACATAAACAATGATGTAGCAACAACAATACGCATTTCAAAGGACACACCTTTTTGTATAGGCGCAAGTGATGGTTGTCTTGCCAATCTTGGAAGTAATGCACTTGAAGCGGGAACAGCAGCACTCACTATCGGTACAAGTGGTGCCGTCAGAATTGCGTGCCCGCATGCCATAATTAATTACAACGCTATGATTTTTAATTATGTTTTGGACAATTCAACTTTCATCAGTGGAGGCCCGGTAAACAATGGCGGCAATATTTTGAAATGGATGTTCAAAACATTTTTAAACAATTCTTCACCCACAGATGATGATTACAAAAATATTTTTGGGCAAATTGAGAAAATACCAGCGGGTTGCCAGGGGCTTATTTGCCTACCCTATTTGTATGGGGAGCGTGCACCCATTTGGGATGAAAGAGCCAGCGGGATATTTTTCGGCATTCAATCATTCCATACCAATATTCATTTTTTCAGGGCGGCGCTGGAGGGAATTTGTTTTGCCTTAAATAATATTTTGGAAATAATTGAATCATCAACTGCTCCAATTGAGCAACTTAATGTAAGCGGCGGCTTTGTGCATTCCAGGATATGGATGCAGATTTTAGCAGACATCAGCAATAAAAATATATATCTTGTTCAAAAAGAAGATGCGTCTTCAATTGGGGCGGCGTTGCTTGGGATGAAAGCAATGAAAATTACTAATGGTTACCTTTCATTAAAAGAAAATATTAATATCGTCATAAAGCCAAATGACAATAACTTACCTGTTTATAAAAAGCAATACGCCATTTTTAAAAATATATACCAACCTTTAAGGGAATCAATGCACCAACTTCACCAATAAAAAATGATTTTATTTTTCGAATCGGCTATACCGAAAATAAAATTCCCGACTCGGGTACCTGTCATAAAATCATCATTTGATTTCATAATGAAAATATCTGTAATCAAAAAAAAAATTCGAATAGATAAATACCTATCTTGCGCCCCGAATGAACGTTCAATCGGACATAACAGATAAAAAAGAGGCAATCCTAAAGAGCACCCTGGAGTTAGTAAAAGATAATGGATTTCATGGAACACCCATCAGCATGATCGCAAAACATGCAGGTGTAGCTTCAGGAACAATCTATCATTATTTTCCCAGTAAAGATGCTATCATAATTGCTTTGCACCAACAAATTAAAACACAAATGGTTGCTGCAATGTTTAATGAAGCCAGCAGTGGAAAAGAATATAAGCAACAGTTTTTTGATGGATGGATTAACCTTTGCAAATATTTTATCAATAACCCGGGCGCACTATTTTTTCATGAACAATTTAACAGCTCACCTTATGCAAAAATTGTTTCGAAGAAAAATGCAAAAGGCTCCCTGGGAAAGTTTTATGAATTTTTCCAGTTTGGAATGGATAAAGGTTATCTGAAAAAAATGGAATATTTGTTGATAGCTTCTGCTGTGTTTGGGTGCATTACGGCTACGGCAAAATATCATGTAACCGGCCGCTTTGGCTTTAAGGATGCTGATCTTTGCAAGATTGCCAACATCATCTGGGATGGCATAAAATCAGGTAATTAAACGGTTGGTTGATATCAGATGTAATAAGAATTACAGGTGGAGAATTACATGGCAATAAAATGGAAATCAAAAAAAGTATATGCACAATTGGAATTTGATCAAACGGCTCTTGTGGGACAAAACATGGAAATTACTCCCGATGATTTTGCTTTTTTCCTCAAGTGTTATTGCGCAGCAAAATGAAAAAGACAGTTTGATAAAAGAGGCTACTCTTTTAAACTGTGTACACTATGCCATAGCTCATAATCCTGATCTTCAAAATGCTAAAATTAATGAGGCGATAATTGAAGCTGAGATAAAATCCAAATTATCGGATTGGTATCCTCAGGTAAATTTCAATTATAATTTTCAACACAATTTTCAATTGCCTACACTCCACTTCAATGGAAATTATGTGCGTACGGGAACGGCAAACACATCGGGCATCCAGTTTGGTCTCACGCAAAATATTTTTAACAGCGACGCCCTGCTGGCAACACGAAGTGCAAGAGATGTTCGCCTGCAGGCAAGCCAAAATACAAGGGAACAAAATATTAATCTTGCCGCAATGGTGAGCAAAGCCTTCTATGATGTAATACTCACCAAACAACAACTAATAATTACCGACCAGGACATAAACCGGATTGAACTCAGCCTGAAAGATGCCTACTACCAATACCAGGCTGGCATTACAGATAAAACAGATTATAAAAGAGCCACCATTTCTCTAAACAATGCAAAAGCGCAGAAAAGAACCGGCGATGAAACTTTGAAGGCAAAATATGCTTACCTGAAAGAATTGATGGGTTATCCGGATTCAGAAGATATCGATTTGGCATATGACACTACACAACTGCAGCAGGAAATTTATATCGATACGTTGCAAAATGTTAATTATGATAATAGGATTGAAATACAGTCATTGCAAACACAAAAAAAGTTACAGCAATACAACCTGAAATATTATAAATGGAGTTTTTTGCCAACTGTTTCAGCCTTTGGAAATTACAATCTTAATTTCCTGAACAATCAATTTTCAAAATTGTATAGCCAGGCATATCCCAATTCTTATGCAGGCCTTTTGTTTTCAATTCCTATTTTCCAGGGAGGTAAAAGATTACAGCAAATAAAGCAGGCGCAATTTGAAATAGACCAGGTTGATAATTCCATCAGGAGTTATGAAAATAAAATCAATACGCAATACCAGCAGGCGATGGCTGATTACAAAAGCAATCTTTATAATTATTATAGCCTGAAAGAAAATCTTGATCTTGCTAACGAGGTATATGATGTAATAAGACTTCAATATCGTTCAGGCGTAAAAACATACCTGGAAGTTATCAGCGCTGAAACTGATTTGCGAACTGCACAAATAAATTATTACAATGCATTGTACCAATTGCTTTCGAGCAAAATAGACGTATCACAATCATTAGGAACCATTATTTATTAAATACAAATTAACATGCATTCGAAAAGCTATCACTTGTTTTTATTCGCCGCTATTCTTACAACAATATCCTGCGGCGATAAAAATAATAACCAGCAGCAGCAAGGGCCTCCGCCTGCAGTACCGGTAACAATTGCGGTAGTGAAATCAACCGACGCAGTATATTATGATGAATACCCGGGAACCGCGGCAGCACTCGATGAAATAAAACTAACGTCGCAGGTTAGTGGCTATATTACGGGAATTTATTTCAAAGATGGAAGCAAAGTGAGCAAGGGCCAGAAATTATATTCTATAGACGCCGAAGTTTATAAAGCCAATTACCAACAGGCTGAAGCCAACCTGCAGGTACAACAAACCAACTTGCTAAAAGCGCAAAAGGATGCAGACCGTTATCATGAACTTGATAAACATGATGCGATAGCAAAGCAACAGGTAGATTATGCCGATGCAGCGCTTGAAGCCGCAAAAAAGCAGGTGGCCGCGGCAAAAGCGAATGTGGCTTCTGTGGAATCAAACGTAAAATTTTCCAATATCTATGCACCATTTACGGGCACCATTGGCATATCACAGGTAAAAAGAGGAACAGCAGTTGTTGCCGGACAAACTGTTTTGAATACTGTTTCTACCGATAATCCCATTGCCGTTGATTTTACCGTTGATCAAAAAGATATTTATAGGTTTATTGAGTTGCAGCAAAGTACTTCTAACGTAAAAGATTCAATTTTTACCATTGCTTTTGGAGATGAGATTTATCCATATCCGGGAAAGATCAGTTTGATAGATCGTGCCGTAGATGCTCAAACCGGAACTATAAAAACAAGACTTGTTTTCCCAAATGATAAAGGCATGCTGAAACCGGGAATGAATACAACGGTGAGAGTAAAGAATACCGCTTCTAAAAATTCCGTGATTATTCCACATATTGCTGTTACGGAACAACTGGGAGAATTTTATGTTTATCTCGTTGGTGACAGTAATAAAGTGAGCCAGCAACAAATACAATTGGGAACACAAATCGGTGACAGCATCATCGTAAAAAAAGGTTTGGATGACGGAGAAAAAATCGTAGTACAGGGAGTGCAGAACCTGCATGAGGGTTCAGTAGTGAGTGCGAAGGAATGAGAAAAATAAGGAAGCAAAAAATAGCAAAATTAATTTTGGCTGATTAGAAAGAATATTTTTTAAATAAATAAAAAGT
Source organism: uncultured Chitinophagaceae bacterium (assembly GCA_963819925.1). Lineage (GTDB taxonomy): Bacteria > Bacteroidota > Bacteroidia > Chitinophagales > Chitinophagaceae > Ginsengibacter. The sequence goes on from CAWFYG010000009.1 coordinate 132,261, forward strand.
GACCCTGAATTCACCGAAGGCGGGGAGGCTTAATTTTATATGATCGCAGAAACTTTTATACGACGCCCGGTTACAGCCATTGTAATCTCTATTGTCATCGTGTTGGTGGGTATTATTTCAATCACCAATCTTCCGGTTGCCCAATATCCTGATATATCGCCACCCACAGTTTCAGTAACTGGCAATTTCATTGGCGCTGATGCACAAACCGTGGAGCAAACAACCACCACACCTTTGGAAACACAGATTAATGGCAGCCCGGGAATGACATACATTTCAAGCAACAGTACCTCAAGCGGCCAGAGTTCTATAAGCGCCACTTTTGATGTAGGCACTAATGTGGATATTGCTGCACTGGATGTACAAAACAGGGTGAATGTTGCACTTCCTACGTTGCCTGATGCTGTTAAGCGTTTAGGCGTTACCGTGCTTAAACGTAATCCAAGCATCATGGTGGCGCTGGCGTTTTATTCTCCTAACGGAACTCATGATTCAAAGTTCGTCGGTAATTATGTAAGCATTTACCTGGTAGATGCATTGAAACGTGTGCCCGGCGTAGGTGATGTTACTGTTTTTGGAAATGATTTTGGAATGCGTATCTGGCTCAATCCCGAAAAACTTGCAGCATTGAACCTCACACCTGCCGATATTACAGCAGCCATAAACGAACAAAACCTGGAAATAGCACCCGGCACCATTGGAGGCGTTCCGCAACCTGATGTACAAAGTTTTGAATATAGCGTTTTGACCAACAGCCGGCTTAATACACCTGAACAATTCAAAAATATTATTATCCGTTCTGATTCTGCAGGAAATATAATATACTTGAAAGACGTGGCGAGAGTGGAACTTGGGAAATTTAATTACGGGAATAATGCTTTAGTCGAGGGCAAGCCGGCAACATTTTTATTAATCTTCCAGGCGCCGGGTGCTAATGCATTAGAAACCTATGCAGGACTTACGAAGACGCTCAAGGAATTAAAGAAAACATTTCCTAAGGACGTAGATTATTTAATTCCACTCGAAACAGTTTCTGTTGTAAAAACTTCGATGAAAGAGGTAATTACTACTCTTTTAGAAGCGCTAACATTGGTAGTGATCGTAGTGTTTTTATTTCTTCAAAACTGGCGGGCTACCTTAATTCCCGTCCTGGCAATCCCAGTTTCGCTGATAGGTACATTTATATTTTTCGTTCCATTTGGTTTTACAATTAACACGCTTACTTTATTTGCATTCGTTTTAGCTATAGGCATTGTGGTGGACGATGCGATAATTGTGGTGGAAGCGGTTCAGCACAATATTGACCATTTTGATATGTCCCCAAAGGATGCTACACGCAAGGCAATGAAAGACATTTCTGCGCCGGTTATTGCGATTGCTTTAATATTAGCGTCGGTATTTATACCAGTAGGTTTTATACCTGGCATTGTTGGAAGATTGTACCAGCAGTTTGCTATTACCATTGCGGTATCTGTAATTATTTCAGCATTTGTAGCTTTGTCACTCACGCCAGCTTTGTGCTCATTAATGTTGAAGCATTCAAAAGATGAAAAAGCCAAAAGGAACTTTTTAGAAAAATTTTTCAGAGCATTCAATAACCGTTTTACAAAAATCAGGTCCTCTTATTCAAGAGGGGTATCCTTATGGATAAGGAAAACTCCCTATGTTTTAATATTGCTGATTGTTTTGTTTACAGGATTAATTTTTCTTTTTGAAAAGAAACCGACTGGTTTCATTCCGCAGGAAGATGAAGGAAGGCTTTACCTTACTTATGAGATGCCGGAAGGAGCTTCCACTACACGTAGCTTAAATATGCTGAAAGAAATCATGTCAAGATTAAAAGATATCCCTGAACTGGAAGTATCAGGAGGCCTTGCCGGATTTAATATTATCAGCTTTTCCAATAAATCCAATGTGGGAACTATGTTCATCCATTTAAAACCATGGGATGAACGCAAAGGTGAATCCCATACGGAATCAAGCGTTATGCAGAAGATATATCAAAAAACGGCTGATATAAAGAATGCAAGAATTTTAGTGATAGCGCCGCCGGCGGTACCAGGGCTAGGAAGAACTGCTGGATTCACTTTTGAACTGCAGCAAACTACCAGTAATGACGATATTCAGCAATTTACCAAAATAGCCCAAAATTTCGTAGCCCAGGTAAACAAAAGACAGGAGATAGACAGGGCCTATACATTTTTTACTGCCAATACACCCAGTTACCAGGTGGATGTAGATCGTGAAAAAGCGAAACAGTTAGGCGTTGCTATTTCAGATATATATTCCACTTTGTCAACGTTACTGGGAAGCTCCTACATAAATGATTTCAATTTGTATGGAAGAAATTTTAGAGTGGTGGCGCAGGCAGATAGTAATTATCGTTCCTCTTTAGCTGAGATGGGAAAATATTATGTGCGCAACAGGCAGGGAAACATGATTCCACTTAGCTCTCTTGTCACCAGCAAAGTAATCGAAAGTCCCACTTCCATATCGCATTATAATATATACAGGTCTATAGAAATAAACGGAAGCGCCAAACAAGGCTACAGCAGCGGCCAGGCAATTACTGCCTTGCGGGAAACTGCAGCAAAGTATTTACCTGCCGGCTATGGTTATGAATTTTCAGGAATGAGCATTGAAGAAATAAAATCAGGAAATAAAACGGTTACTATCTTTTCCATATCGCTGGTATTCGTTTTTCTTTTTCTTGCGGCCTTATATGAAAGCTGGTCTGTACCTTTCTCTGTTTTATTTGCTGTGCCAATAGGCGCTCTGGGCTCCATCATAACGCTTACGCTCATCCCAAGTCTTACCGATAATATTTATGCTCAAATAGGTCTTATCACTCTTATTGGCCTTGCGGCAAAAAATGCAATTTTGATTGTAGAATTTGCAAAAGAAAGAGTAGATGCGGGAATGGAACTGATCAAGGCAACCATAGCAGCAGTAAAACTGCGTTTACGCCCCATACTGATGACGTCCTTTGCATTTATCTTTGGCGTATTGCCGCTGGCATTTGCAACCGGCGCCGCTGCCGAGTCACGCAGAACAATAGGATGGACCGTATTTGGGGGAATGCTCGCCGCTACCTCGCTTGCCATATTTGTGGTTCCGGTATTGTTTGTATTGATTACCCGTTTGTCTTATGGGAAGAAGAAACTTGCTGAACTGAATGCAAATTATAATCCGGAAGAACATAAGGATATTGAAGAAGAAGACTGAGAATGAAGACTGGAAGATAATTCGTAACTGTTTGTTCGAAAAGTTTCAATGACTTAAAGTTAATATACTGATGCGGACTTATTCAAGAAGTCATTATATAGGCTTCAAGACTCGCAGGAACCAATTGCAGTATCACTCCTGAAAAAACCAGGATTTTTTATCATTTCGGGTCCCCGCAATTAAATACTTCTTTTATATTTGAACACTTTCCTTAATTGTAATCAATATTTATGTCCCTTCCATCAAAGCCAATCGCAATAATTGCTACATGTTTTATTTTTTGTTGTGTGATATCGACTACGGGTTTTGGCCAAAATACAGCATTGCAAAAGCAGTTGGAACAAAGCCAGTATTTACGCCTCACCATGAAACCCGATTCATCTGACATGGGCTTTACACGATGGGAAAAAAAACAGGCAACCGCTATAAGAGATTTGCAATTGTCTTCCGATTTTAAATCATTGCAACTAAAAGGTTCCGGCAACATCAGTATTAATAAAGAAAATACAATCAGTGGAAAAGGCAGTGTGCTGATTGCAACGCCATCATCAACTGCAACAAAAAATCCAACCAACAGAGCTTATGGAAATGCTGAATTAGTAAGGCCACTTAATAAAGAAAATCTTGAAGCTTACAATCGCTTTTCTGTTTGGGTTTATGCAGATGCACCGGGGTTTAATTCTGTTTTTGTTGGATGTACTTTATATAACGAGGGCAAACACATCATGCCAACGCCGGGCCGTTTTGAAGGCCAGCATTTTGTTACAGTGTATCCAAATAAATGGACACATATTATCTGGGAAATTCCTGATTTGTATCGCGATTCAGTTTCTGGTTTTTCAGTGAGCATTATGCAAACAGGTTCGCCAAAAGGCGCATCGGATACATTGAAATTGTATGTTGATGATATGCGCATTGATAAAGTGAACGCAGAGAACACACGTGGATTTGATTTACGCAGGAATGCCATTGCTTACAGTAACAGCGGCTACAGAACAAACGCTTTAAAGCAAGCATTGGTACAACATGTAAATACAACAAAATTTGAGTTGATTGATGCAAAAGGGAAAGTTGTTTTTAATGGTGTTGCGACGCGATTGAAAAATAATTTTCTACAAATGGATTTCAGCAGCTTTAAAAAAGCCGGTTACTATACTTTGAAGATTGATAACATTGAAACAAACCCATTTCCTATTGGTGACGATGCTTACTTAGCTACCGCATGGCATACATTGAATTTCTTCTTTGCGGAGCGTTGTGGATATGATCAACCCGGCATTCATCAAATCTGTCACCAGGATGCATATTGTATTCACCCTGATGGAAGAAAAGTAACTGTTAGTGGCGGTTGGCACGATGCCGGTGATTTAACTCAAGGTATCGGTAACACAGCGAGAGCAGGCATTAGTATGTTAGAACTTGCATCAACAATAAAAAACAAGCAACCTGAACTATATAAGCGATTACTGCAAGAAGCACGCTGGGGTCTTGACTGGACTTTACAAACACGTTTCGGCGATGGCTATCGCGAAGGCGGATTGATTATGGGCATCTGGAGCGATAACGAAGTGGGAACAAAAGATGACATGAGCAACAAAGCAACCAACAATCCCGCAGATAATTTTATTGCAGCATCTTATTGCGCATTGGCTGTTCCGTTTTATAAAGATGATGCTGCATTCAGTTATTTATTGAAGAAAGCCGCTATAGAAGATTATGGTTTTGCTATCGCCAAACTTGATTCATCCATCAATGATAAAAATGAAACTGAGATGAATGCACAGGCAGTTGTTGCCGCAATGTATTTATATCGCCTAACCAAAGATGAAAACTATTTAAATGATGCAATGAAGCATGCACGTGTTGTAATGAGTTGTCAGCAAACGGAAAGAAGGACGGACTGGTCAATGCCGTTGCGTGGTTTCTTCTATGAATCCAGTAAGAAGAAAAGAATACTCGAATATTTTCATCGCAGCAATGAAGAAATGATGATGCTTGGTTTAACCATGTTGTTAACCGATGCCCCAAACAATGCTGATGCGCATTTATGGCAGGCAAGCTGCGAATCCTATGCAGACTACATTAAAGAAACTTCAACCGTAATGGAGCCTTATGGCATTTTACCTGCCGCCATTTATGAAGTAAACAATGCGGACTTCCAGGGTATTTATCATGAAGGTGCTGCTGTTGGTATGCCATCAATGGAAGAGTATAATGCAGAAGTAAAAAATGGAATCCATCTTGGCGGCAATTTTTATTTGAGAAGATTTCCTGTGGCGTACCAGTTCAGAGGTTTTCATTCTGTGTTGATGGAAAAAGCAAAAGCTACGTTTGTATTGGCTGATGCTTTGCATGATTCAACATTAAGAAATATCGGCACAAGACAATTGGAATACGTTGTTGGTTACAATCCTTTTGCAATGAGTACTATTTATGGAGATGGTTGTAATTATCCGCCTTTGTATGGCGCTTATGCCGGAGATGTTGTCGGCGCTGTTCCCGTAGGAATTGAAACTTTTGAGAATGATGATGCACCCTATATGCCAATGGCGGTTAATGCAACCTATAAAGAAATTTGGACCAACTCAACAGGAAATGTCATCTGGTTATTATCTAAGATCATGAAGCAGTAACAGTTGCTGAATTTATTTTGTTGTCATTCTATTCTATCGGCTTTAGTCAAAAAAAGAGGCTATCTCTGAATTTTAAGATAGCCAAATAAAACAAATTTGTTTTTAAAAAATAGTTTAAGCCTGGTCGCTGAATGTTATCATAATGGCCTAACCCAAATATTTCTAAAGCTGATGGGCTTGCTGGTATCACCATGCGCCTGCAGCTTTATAGCGTATGGCCCACGAACAGCGCCTTTGCCTTTATAGGAAGGATGCCCGACATAAATGGTGGGACCTATCAGCTCAAAATTATTCTGCACTAGTACACCATTAAAAAAAGCAGTAACTCTTGCCGGGCTTTTTAATGAGCTATCCTCATTAAAGCGGGGAGCAGTCCAAATTACATCGTATGATTGCCATTGACCTGGCGGGCGATTTGGATTTACTAAAGGTGCATTTTGTTTGTAGATGCTGCCTGCCTGGCCGTTGGTGTAGGTTTTATTATTATAATTATCCAGGATCTGCATCTCATAACCATCATCGCCTTTACCTGTTGAGGCAAGGAACAAACCGCTGTTGCCACGTGCCTGGTCTGAGCCTTCAATGTCTTTTGGTTCACGCCATTCAAGATGAATTTGGTAATCCATAAATAGTTGCTTCGTTTGAATGCTACCAGCTTTTTTATTTACGGTAAGAATACCTTTTTTCACGATCCAGTTTGCAGGCTTTGTGGTATCATTCACGGAAACCCATTGATCTAAATTTTTGCCATCAAATAAAATAATCGCATCGGAGGGAGCGTCACCACAGGATTTCCCGGGCGTAACTACCGGGGGAACGGGTGCGTATAATTCAGTGTCTTCGTGTTTCATTTTTTGTTGTGCAATAACAGAATTAAAAACCAATAATGAAAATGCAGCAATAAAATATAATTTCTTTTTCATACTTAAGGAGAGGTTCTATGATTAATACTTATTTTTCAAACGCGATCAATTATCCAATGCAATCGTAAACAGGAAAATATTCTTTTTAAAAATCAAACAATCGTCAAAATATAATCAGGAAAAGCTGATGCACTCTTTTAATTCTTTATCGGTGTAAGCGAGGCCGTATTGTTTTAAAACATCATCTGGTACACCATTCCATTGATTAGGCTGGTTACCCATGTAACCAACATCTTTACCACCGATTTCTGAAGTATAAAAACCGGTTGCGGTTAAATTACGCACCAGGTTAAAAAAAGAAACACCTTGCTCATATCCCGTTTTAATTGTTCTCTTTGACAACACTTTCCCACTTTTATCCTTAACTACCGGGTAGGCGATGTCCTCAACCATTTCTATTTGCTGGTCTTTCGTGCAATCAGTAAATGCATTTTTATAACGATCATAACATTGCATATCCAGCCAGCGCAAGCCACCCCGCATCGGCACCTGGTATTCCGGCTTTTCTTTTACAATAAACTCTATAAAGTCGGGAACCTTTGCATCGGAAGCACTCCCACTCACACCATCTTTCGGAATAATAATATCTCCCAGCACAGTTATAGTAGCCATTTCTTCGGGTGCAAAAAAAGTATAGGAGGTAACTTCTTTATAATGTTCTGCCTCCTCTTTCATCCGGTTAATACCAGTGGGATTGCCGGAATTATCTTCTTTAGCTACTACCTTATTTTCCGGTTCTTTTTTATCAGCAAGTTTACATGCATCCAGCAACAGGCCTGTAGAGACTGTTCCTAATGCAATCGCCTTTAATGATTTTCGTCTGTCCATAATTGTTATGTTTATACTACAGTTAAATCTGATTTTTCTTCAACTGGTCAACAATATATTCTGATGTTCTCATTGAAAGCGCCAGAATTGTCCAGGTAATATTTTTATCTCCCTGTGACACAAACATGCCGCCATCTACATTAAATAAATTTTTGCATTCATGAGCCTGTGCCCACTTATTCAGTGGTGATTTCTTCGGATCATTCCCCATACGAATTGTGCCCGCTTCATGTATTATATTGCCGGGAGCATGCAAACCATAATTATTTTCTTTCGTATCATCACCGCCCCATGTAACCACCGCACCCATCGAATGTAATATTTCCTTGAACGTTTCCTTCATGTGTTTGGCCTGGTTAATTTCATAGTCCGTATACTTAGTATGAAACCGAAGCACAGGAATACCGTACTTGTCAACCACATTCGGATCAATCTCACAATAGCTATCTTCCATTGCCACAGCTTCTCCCCGGCCGGCCATACCCACATGCGCCCCAAAAAAATAACGGTAATCTTCTTTTAATGACGCACCATAACCGCCTGGCTCTTTTTGCTTTCCATTGATTTTATAGGCGCCATTTAAATTTTCAATGCCCCATTGAAACCCATACAAAGGCATTCCAAATCCGCCTCCATATTCGATGTGATATCCACGTGGGAAATCAAGCTTCTTATTATCCAACCACCACGGAGTATAAACATGCATGCCACCTACCCCATCTTCATTGTATCGTTTACGATCAAATAATTCAGGAATAATTCCACCCATATCGGCACCGGTAGAATCATGTAAATATTTACCAACCACATTGCTTGAGTTGGCGAGACCGTTAGGATGTTGCGGAGACTTTGAATTTAATAACAGCCTTGCAGACTCGCAGGCGCTTGCAGCAAGTATCACGGTTCTTCCATTTACCTGGTATTCCTGCATGTCGGGTTTGTGTACATAGGATACACCGGTAGCCAGGCCTTCTTTATCTACCAATACCTCACGCACCATTGAATCAGTGATCAAATCTACATTGCCTGTTCGCAATGCAGGAATTATTAAAGCAGATGAAGAAGAAAAATCTGCATATATTTTACAACTGCGTCCGCATTGTGCACAATAGAAACATTCGCCACGGTCTTTGTTAATTGATTTTGTCAGGATAGACATTCTTGATGGAATTACCGGAATGCCAATATTCGTTGCAGCTCTCTTAATAAATAATTCGTGAAGCCTTGGCTTTGGTGGTGGAAGAAAAAATCCATCCGGATCATCAACCAAACCTTCATTGGTTCCAAACACTCCTAACAATTTATCTATTTTATCATAGTAAGGTTTTACATCATCATAGCCAATCGGCCAATCATCACCAAGCCCGTCAATACTTTTACGCTTGAAATCTTTGGGACCAAAGCGCAAAGAAATTCTTCCCCAATGATTGGTGCGGCCGCCCAACATACGTGCACGCCACCATTCCCATTTCGTTCCTTCGGACTGCGTGTAGGGTTCACCGTCTATTTCCCACCCCCAATAGCAACCGTCAAAATCCCCAAACGGCCGATACTTCGTACTGGCGCCTCTCCGCGGTGACTCCCATGGATTTTTTAATTGGTTACTATCTTTTGCAGGATCAAACATCGGCCCCGCTTCAATAAGACAAACTTTTAAACCCGCATTAGCAAGTACATAAGTAGCCATTCCGCCACCTGCACCGGAACCAACAATAACAGCATCGTATTTTTTGGGTTGAATTTTAATCTGGAAATTTCCCATAGTAATGTATAGTGTTCAGAAGGATAAATTTAAAAGTGCATGAATGTAAAACTTATGTGATAATTTTTGAAATTTATTTTACTAATTATATCAAAATATTGCAATTATAAAACAGGAAGACTACTTGCATTTTATATAAATACATTTGCAAAAATTTTTATTTTATAAATAACCACACAAAACTCCATTTGTCATTATTTATATTTGCAAAATGACTCCGTAGCTCAGTTGGTAGAGCAGCTGACTCTTAATCAGCGGGCCCAGAGTTCGAGTCTCTGCGGGGTCACTTATTAAATAAGAAGGTTCCATTAAATTGGAATCTTTTTATTTAATATGAAGCGAAAACTTTTTGAACTAGTACACCACATCTTTTTTTCTGTACACGGGCGTAACTAATAACTTTTCAACCTTTCCATTTTTGTATACGCACTCCACAGTAGTGTTATAAGGGGCATTTAATTTGAAACTGACATCCCAGTCTTTAGGCCACGCCGGTAGCAATCTTATTTCCTTACCATCACATTGCAACAACATCGATTGTGTTGTTTTCAATAAAACACTTCCATGATCCTGATCGGGTATCCAATCATAGTTCGGTCCCCAAAAAGCAGGAAAGAGATTTTCCTTACTCCAATGCGAAGCCCTGTTGACGATACCTTTTTTTGCATCATCGGTCTTTCCAAGCAATGCTGCCCAAAGATCATCCTGGCGCCAGCCTTCATATCCTTTCGGGTCCCTGTAATCCCAGGCATTAACAGCTAAAGTTATGTCGGGTTTCCCTAATCCATAAAGCCTGAAAGGAAACACTGCATATAGTTCAGGATTTTCAACATTGGATTTATTTTCAAATTTGCCAGCGGCTGCCAGCATTTTTTTATTATCAAATTCACGGGTCGAAACAGGAGGCATAATCTTTTGCAACTTCGTCACCAAATTTTTTAAACGTTCAGAAACCAATTGCTGCGGAAGTTCATTTATCTTATTTATCAAAAAATGAATGCCCGCAATTTCAGGTAACGCATTGGTGCACTTCCACCATGTTTCCAGAGCCTGTGATGGTTCAAATTTTAAATGTCTGGTTTCATCCAATTTTTCATGTTGATCAAAAAACAACAAGATTTGTTCTGCCAATGGCAACAAAGTATCTGTAGCGAATTTTTTTTGTTGCGTGTATGAATAATATTCAAACATTAATGAAGTTAATTCCAAACCGCTTACCCACTCGTATTTATGCCAGCCGCTTGCCTGCACTTTGTCGGTTGTTTTCTCTAACGGTTTCTTTCCCCAAGATTCGGTGAAGGTGCTGCCCCAGAAATAAGTGCATTCAGGATAATAGGCACCCGCATGATGAAAAGAAATTTTCGTCCGGTATTCTTCCAAAGGAAGTTGTGCAAAATAGGCTTTGAATAACGGGCGCATCAAGTCAAAGTCTCCGGCTGCCGCCATCGACCAGTAAGGCAATCGTGTATTCTGCCACCAATAGCCGGTTCCCCATCTACGGTAATCTGCAAATCCTTCTTCGCCGGCATAATCCACCGTGAAAATAGAACCATTAAATTTTATCGGATATTTTCCTCTTCCTCCACAGCCATTAATAAAGCGCTGCAATGCATATCCCCTGTTTATTACATTGCCGGTATTCTCATCTCCTAAAGGAGTTTCAACAGAATCATGATTATCAACATTAACCCAACTCCTGCCCCAGAATTGATGCCACCATTTTACATGTCGTTGGTAGAAATTTTCGCTATTACTCATTTGGGGGTTGCTTATTAAATTTTCTATTGAGGTTAACCATGCAACAGGCGTGGCGGGCTGTTGCGTGAGCACAGCAATTTGCAAATGTCTTTGACGGCCGGAATTACTTGTCAAAGTGGAATCATCCATTTTCTTAAAGCCAGTTCCCTCCATCATCGCTCCAAATATTCTATCCTTTAATGGATTCAGCAGTGGAAAATTTTCCAACCCCTGCATTTTCAAATTCAATTTAAAACCCGGCACCTCCGGGTTGTGATGATACCAAACAATTTTACCTGTTTCTTTTATCAGCTCATCGGGCTGAATAATGGTAGGCCCGTATAAGTCGGGAAAATAATTCAAATCGCTTACTTCCAGTTTTTTCATTGTATCAACTTTGTTTCTCCATATTTGCGTGTAAGCAGTCACGTTAGTTTCTGCAGGAACCTCTGCATCAACATTAATGACAGGTTGGTTGGCATCCACCCAAACATTTAATTGAACCGCTTTGGCTCCCTTTCCAGCACGGATATTTATTTTTCCGTTATAAATATCCAGGGTTTGAATAAATGTCTTTTCGTCAACAAATGGATTGGGCGATATATTGATCACGACTTTTCCTATTTTCAACAGCCGCCCGTTTTCTCCCCAGGCATCGGTTTTGCTTATGTAAAAGCAAATGTTTCCATTGCCTTCCGTCCAAACATTTAAACCAATATCCCCGTTTCCCAAAGGCATGCTGGCATGGGAACTGTCGCCTGGGGTTTTCCAGGTAATATTATTTTGCTGAATAACCGCAGCAAGATTTGCATTTTGCGGAAAAGAATTTTTTTGCATTAATATCAGAACAAGAAAATAAAAACATTTCAGTGGAAACGACCGGAGCTTGTATTTTTTCATAATCCAATTTTTTTATTTCTTTACCAAACCTAATGCTAATCATCCGTTCCGGGATTGTACTTTGCAACTCCTTTTTGTTCTTTGCTGTCATTCTAAAGAGTCAACCATGCTTATAAAACCATCAAAGGAATATTTTAAACGTAATATTGATAACTATTGCGCACTTGATAAAATTATATGTTATTACTTTCGGGGCAAATAATATCTTTTATCTTTTACCAGGAATTTCATCCGTCCTTTGAAAAATAATTATTACAGTTATTTTAATAAGACAAAATGAATCAAAAGAAACAATTTTCCGTCCTTGTTTTGGCAATATTTTTATCCGCTAATTTATATGGTCAAAACAAAAAAGTAACTCCGCCATCACCCGTTTATCCTTTACCAAATGCAACACAACTAACCTGGGCTGATATGGAGACAAACGCCTTTGTGCATTTCAACATCAACACTTTTACGGACAGGGAATGGGGTTATGGCGACGAAAGCCCAACGCTCTTTAATCCTACGAATGAGAATGCCAATCAATGGGCAAAAACCTTACAAGAGACCGGTTTTAAAGAACTCATCTTAACATGCAAACATCATGATGGATTTTGCTTATGGCCATCCAAATCCACCGATCGTTCCATTAAGGCAAGTCCTTACAAAAATGGCAAAGGAGATATTGTAAGAGAAGCAAGTGATGCAGCGAAAAGATATGGTTTAAAATTCGGAATATATTTATCGCCGTGGGACAGGAGCCGGGCCGATTATGGTACGCCGGCATATATCACTTACTACCGCAACCAGTTGAAAGAATTATTTACTAACTACGGCCCGGTTTTCGAAATGTGGTTTGATGGCGCTAACGGCGGTGATGGTTATTATGGAGGTGCTAAGGAAAAAAGGGAAATCGACAGAACTACCTATTACGATTGGCCAACCACTTTGAAAATGGTGCGAAAAATGGAACCCAACATTTTATTTTTTAGCGATGCAGGACCTGGAGTTCGCTGGGTAGGGAACGAACAAGGTATCGCCGGTGAAACCAACTGGAATACCATTAATACAGATAGTCTTTACCCCGGCAAATCCGGAATGGAAAGCTATCTGGGAAGCGGAGATCCTAACGGAAAAGAATGGGTGCCTGCAGAAGTGGATGTGTCCATAAGACCCGGATGGTTTTATCATGCAAGGGAAGACAGTCTTGTAAAAACTCCTGAAAAATTATTTGAAATATATCTCACTTCCGTAGGTCGCGGCTCTACATTATTATTAAATATACCTCCTGACAGAACGGGCCGGTTCAATGCCATAGACGTAAAAGCATTATATGGTTTCAGGGCATTGCTTAATAAGGTATTTGCGAATAACCTTGCTGCCAAAGCGAAAGTAACTGCCGATAGTTACCGTGGCAACAGCAAACAATTTGCACCATCCAATATTAACGATGGAAATAAAGAAACGTATTGGGCTACAGATGATGATGTGAAGACAGGAAGCATTACTATTGACCTTCCGAAGACATCAACCATAAATTATATCTTGTTGCAGGAATATATGAAGTTGGGGCAACGTGTAAAAGCATTTAATGTAGCAATATGGAGAGACAATACCTGGCAACAGGTGGCCGAAGCAACTACTATTGGCCATAAAAGAATATTGAAGATTGATCCGGTGGACACAAAAAAAATCAGGGTGAATATAACGAATTCAAAAGCGTGCCCGGTTATTTCAAATATTGAGGTGTACTAAATAATCATAATAAAATTTGTATCGCTATCAAATCCGGCACTGCGGATGCAAACATATTAACTATTGAATTTTGAAACAAGAAATGAAGAGGAAAACCTTATTACTTTCTATCCTGGTTTTTTCATGTATTTTATTCCAACTCTCGTACGCACAGCAAAAACATAGTTTTGAATTAAGGAATTCCGAATTTATTTATGATGGGAAGCCCATAAAAATCCACTCCGGTGAAATGCATTTTGCACGAATACCAAAAGCTTACTGGCGACAGCGCCTGCAAATGTTGAAAGCTATGGGCATGAACACTGTAGCCACATACGTATTCTGGAATTACCATGAAACAGCGCCCGGAGTATGGGATTTTAAAACAGACAGCAGAAACATTGCTGAATTTATACGTACCGCACAGCAGGTAGGCTTATTCGTTATACTAAGACCGGGCCCTTATGCATGTGCTGAATGGGAATTTGGCGGCTACCCGTGGTGGCTAGAAAAAAATCCTGACCTCGTTATCCGCACTTACAACCAGCCGTTTCTTGACTCGTGCAAAACCTATATCAACAAATTGGCAGAACAGGTAAAAGATTTGCAGGTTACCAGGGGCGGCCCTATTATTATGGTGCAGGCAGAAAATGAATTCGGTTCTTACGTCGAGCAACGAAAAGATATTCCCATGGAACAGCATACCCGGTATAAATTGGCTATAAAAAAATTATTAGGAGACGCGGGGTTTGATGTTCCCCTGTTTACTTCGGACGGAAGCTGGCTCTTCGAGGGAGGCTCCATTGCAGGTGTATTACCGGCCGCCAACGGTGAAGGCAATGTTGACAACCTGGAAAAAGCAGTAAATAAATATCATAACAATGAAGGACCTTACATGGTTGCGGAATATTACCCGGGCTGGCTGGATCATTGGGGAGAACCTTTTACCAAAGTAGCTGACACGAACGTAATAAGGCAATTAGAGATCTATTTAAAGAACGGGATCAACTTTAATATTTATATGGCGCATGGAGGAACCAATTTTGGCTTTACTTCCGGTGCCAATTATGATGATAAACATGACATACAACCTGACCTTACCAGTTATGATTATGATGCGCCCGTAAGTGAAGCGGGATGGGCTACATCTAAATATATGGCCATCCGTGAACTGATGAAAAAATACGTTAACTATCGAGTCCCCGCTATACCCAAACAAATTCCCGTTATAACAATTCCTCCCATTACATTAACAAAATCCGCTGATGTTTTAAATCTTAAAGAAATAATTACTCCCGTAACATCTGACTCTGTACTTTCTTTCGAAGATCTTAACCAGGGTTATGGTTATGTTTTGTATAGCAAAAAATTTACCCAACCAATGCGAGGTAAAATGAAGGTAGATGGTTTGAGGGACTTTGCCGTAGTGTATGTAAATGGAGAAAAGAAAGGAATTCTTGATCGCATGAATAATCAATACTCTATGGATATTGATATTCCCTTAAATGGAACGCTCGATATATTGGTAGAAAACATGGGACGCATTAACTATGGCGCAGAGATTGTCCATAATAAAAAGGGAATCATTTCACCCGTGCTTATACATGAAGAAAGAGTGTCAGGGGACTGGAAAATGTATCGGCTTCCATTTTCGTCTATGCCTCACCTTAAGGAAGCTCAATATGAAGCAAAAGAAGGGAGGCCTGTGATATATGCCGATTCATTTAATATAAATACACCGGGTGATATTTTTTTAGACATGACCAAATGGGATAAAGGTATCGTCTTCGTGAATGGCCACAATCTTGGGCGTTATTGGAATGTTGGACCACAACAAACTTTGTATCTTCCCGGCGCATTCCTGAAAAAAGGAAGGAACGAAATTGCAGTATTTGAACAGGTAAATGAAAATATTCAACCCGTTATCCAAACCGTATCGAGGCCAATACTAACTGTCTTGAATACACTCAAATAAATTTATTGTTATTATAAATTAAGATTTACAATTGAAAAAAATATTTTTTATCACCACCCTGGTATGCTGCTTTTCACTGAGAGGAGTAACGCAGCAAAAACCCACTTTTAAAAATCCAAATCTTCCCTTAGAGCAAAGAGTAAACGACCTCCTGGGCAGGCTTACTATCGCAGAAAAAATTTCTTTATTAGGCTTCCAAAGCAAAGCTGTTGAACGCCTGGGCATTCCGGCATACAACTGGTGGAACGAAGCCTTGCATGGAGTAGCAAGAGCAGGTAAGGCGACCATCTTTCCTCAGTCAATAGGTATGGCGGCAACATTCAACAATCAGCTGATGTATGATGCTGCTTCGGCGATATCTACGGAAGCACGGGCCAAATACAATCTTGCGATTAAACAAAACAGGCGCTTGCAATATATGGGGCTTACTTTTTGGTCTCCTAACATTAATATCTTTCGCGACCCACGCTGGGGTCGCGGGCAGGAAACATATGGTGAAGACCCGTATTTAACCGGAACGATGGGGACTGCTTTTATAAAGGGTTTACAAGGAAATGATCCTCATTATTTAAAAGCATCTGCGTGTGCAAAACATTTTGCGGTGCATAGTGGTCCTGAAGCAGGAAGACACACATTTAATGCAATCATAGACGAAAAAGATTTGAGAGAAACATACTTGTATGCATTTAAAAAATTAGTGGAGGCAGGAGTAGAGTCAATAATGTGCGCTTATAACAGGGTAAACGGAGAGCCTTGTTGCACAAGCAATACGCTTCTTCATAATATTCTTCACAACGAGTGGCATTTTAAGGGACATATAGTAACGGATTGCTGGGCATTAGAGGATATTTGGCTACGGCATAAAGTGTTACCTAACAGTGTTGAGGTAGCCGCAGCCGCAATTAAAGCGGGAGTTAACCTGGATTGTAGTAACCTGTTCCAGGATGATGTAATGAAAGCAATTGACCAAAAACTTCTCACGGTTGCAGAAGTGGACAGCGCTTTAGCAGGGACTTTAAGAACACAATTCAAATTAGGTTTTTACGGAGCACGCGCTTTAAATCCATTCAATAAATATGGCGCAGATAGTGTTTCCAATACTTATCACACAAAGCTTGCGAGAGAAATGGCAGAACAAAGTATGGTATTGCTAAAAAACAACAATCACGTTTTACCGCTTGATAAATCTACATACAGCGCCATAATGGTTGTTGGGCCCAATGCGGCCAATATGGACGCATTGCTGGGTAACTATCATGGCGTAACCGACAAGGCGGTAAATTTTGTAGAGGGTATAACGGGAGCCGTAAACGCAGGAACGAGGGTGGAATATGACCAGGGTTGTGATTATACAGACACTACTCATTTCGGGGGAATTTGGGCAGCCAGCAATGCACAGGTAACCATAGCAGTCTTAGGACTTACGGCCACTTATGAAGGCGAAGAAGGAGATGCTTTTTTAGCACCGGGTGGCGGCGATAAAGTTAATTTGAGTTTACCTGCCAGTCAAATCGCTTATATAAAAGCTTTACGTAAAGGCACCAAAACACCGATTGTTGCTGTAATTACGGCGGGCAGCGAGCTGGATCTCTCTTCAATTGATCCGTATGTGGATGCCATTATATATGCCTGGTACCCGGGAGAGCAGGGCGGTAATGCACTAGCCGATATCGTGTTTGGTAAGGTTTCTCCTTCAGGTAAATTACCGGTTACGTTTTATAAATCATTTGATGATTTACCAGCCTATTCTGATTACGCCATGCAGGGACGCACTTATCGCTATTTTAATAAACCGGTACAGTATCCTTTCGGCTATGGGTTAAGCTATACGAATTTCGAATATGCATGGGCGAAAGAACCTGCTGATCTTAAAAGTGAAAAAGATAATATTAGTTTTGATCTAAAAATTACGAACAAAGGAAATTATGATGCAAATGATGTAGCAGAGGTGTATATTGAATATCCCGACATTCCGCGAATGCCATTACAAGAATTAAAAGCATTTAAAAAAGTTTTTATAAAAAAAAGTAAGGAAGAAACCTTGCATTTTTCCATACCCGCATCAGAATTAAAGAAATGGGATTTGCAGCAGGCGGGCTGGAAATTATATCCGGGAGATTATTATGTGTGCATTGGTAAAAATGCGAACGATATGATTTTAAAAAAGAAGTTTACAGTAAAATAGAAAAGTAATCAATTATATAAATTATCAAAAAAGTGATAACAACTATTTGCAGGCGTTCCTTATTTAATTTTCTTATCCCGCCCTTCTTCTTAATTCATAATGCTGCATTGGGACAGGATACAATGACTTCAGAACGGTATCCAATTGTTCCTTTCCCTGTTCATTTACAACCACAAAAAGGTGCATTTACAATTAACAAAACAACCATTATATATTCTGATAAATCATTTACTAACGAGGCCGGTTACCTGCAAAATATATTACAAAATGCCGGCGGCTATTCCATTAAAATTAATAGCGGGCATTCTACTGCCGATGGTATTCTTTTAGAGTTCAACAACAACATTGCAGCAGATGAAGGCTATCACTTAAACATTCACCCGGGAAAAATAACTCTTTCAGCCAAAACTCCAACCGGTATTTTCAGAGGTATTGAAACCATCAGGCAACTGTTGCCAGTAATGGCTGAAAAGAGAAACCCGGTAACACATACAGTAATGATACCCGCAGCAGATATTGATGATGCTCCTTCGTATAGCTGGCGAGGTATGCACCTTGACGTCTCCAGGCATTTCTTTTCTATTGACTACTTAAAAAAGTTTATTGATGTGATGGCTTTGTACAAAATGAATAAACTTCATCTCCATCTTACCGACGACCAGGGATGGCGAATTGAAATAAAAAAATATCCAAAACTTACCGAAGAAGGCGCCTGGCGCACATTCAACAACCAGGATTCGGATTGTATAAGGATGTCAAAAGACAATCCTGATATGGCAATTGATCCGAAACATATTATTCATAAGGACGGTAAAACGTTATACGGAGGATTTTACACGCAGGAACAAATGAAGAGTTTGGTAGCGTATGCGGCAGTCAGGCACATCGATATTATTCCTGAGTTAGATATGCCAGGCCACATGATGGCGGCCATTCGTGCCTATCCTTTTTTATCCTGTGATGGCGGCAGTAAATGGGGTGCACTTTTTTCAACTCCCATTTGCCCGTGCAATGAGAGTACATTTGAATTTGCTGAAAATGTTTACAAAGAAATATTTTCCATTTTCCCTTCCGAATATGTTCACCTCGGGGCAGATGAGGTAGATAGAAAAGAATGGGCAAAATCTCCTGCGTGTAAAGAACTGATGGAAAAAGAAGGATTAAAAAACGTGGATGAACTGCAAAGTTATTTTGTAAAAAGAATGGAAAAATTCTTTAACGCCAACGGTAAAACACTAATCGGATGGGATGAAATACTGGAAGGCGGTGTGAGCAAAACAGCGTATGTAATGTATTGGCGCAGTTGGGTTCCTGATGCACCGGTTAAGGCTGCAAAGAATGGAAACTATGTTATCATGACGCCGGGTAACCCGTTATATTTTGATCGAATTCCGGATGCATACTCTATTAAAGAAGTATATGATTTTACTGTAGTTCCGAAAGGCTTAACTCAAGATGAATCAAAATATATCTTAGGTGGACAGGCCAATATCTGGACGGAACATATTCCTTCCGAAAACCGGGCTGATTTTATGTACATGCCGCGAATGACTGCTTTGGCTGAAAAGTTATGGAGCAATACCAATGATTATGACGGCTTTCTTTTACGATTGCAACAACAGTATAAACGTTTGGATGCAATGAATGTTCATTATCGTCTCCCCGACATACAGGGAGTTGCAGAACAAAATGTTTTTACAGACAAAACCATTCTGAATGTAAAACCACCATTGCCTGATTTGAACATTCATTATACTACTAACGGAAGCATACCCGAAATATCCTCCTCATTATTAACCAAACCAGTGATGATAGATAAACCTGTTGTTATAAAACTGGCAGCTTTCAGAAGCAATGGATTAAGAGGTGATATTTATACGCTTAATTATAAAAAAGAAAAGTACGCCACTCCTGTTACCATTCATGAAGATCCGAAACCAGGATTGAACTGTAATTATTATAAACAATTTTTTAGAACAAGCACTGCATTAAACAGCACAAAACCTGACAGCGATTTTGTCGCAACTGATTTTGTCATACCTGCATCCATCAATGCACCATCTTTTGGTTTGCAATACAAGGGCTTCATCGATGTGCCCGAAACCGGCGTATATACATTTTATTTAACCTGCGACGACGGTGGAATACTTACAATTGCCAATCGGGAAGTTGTTAATAATGATGGCCTTCATTCTGCTATTCAAAAAACCGGGCAAGTAGCTTTGGAAAAAGGATTACAATCTTTCGTGCTTAACTTTATTGAGGGCGGAGGAGGTTTTAAATTGGTATTACAATACAGCAAAGAAAATGATAAGCCGGCGGATATTCCAGACAGCTGGCTGAAATATTAAACTGAAGGCTGCTAATTATTTTTATCCTAAGAATTAAATATAATTTACAATGAACATCCATATACAAAATCATGCATTTACTAAAAAGCATTCCTGCATTTCAAAACATTTTTTACCGGCAGCAATGTTGATCGCTTTTTGTTTTCGTATAGCCGAGGCTCAAAATGCCGTTAGTTACGTAAACCCTTATATCGGCACAGGAGGTCACGGACATGTGTTTTTAGGTGCCAATGTCCCTTTTGGCGCAGTACAATTAGGTCCGGTAAATTTATCAGAAGGATGGGATTGGTGTTCGGGTTATAACTATGCCGATTCTACTATTGTTGGCTTTTCGCATACGCATTTAAGTGGCACCGGCATTGGCGATTTGGGTGACATATTAGTAATGCCGACGACAGGTGCCGTTGTTTTGGAAAAAGGCTCCCTGAAAGAACCTGGTTATTTGTGCCTGTTTAGTCATAGCGATGAAAAGGTCAGTCCGGGTTATTATTCTGTTGAGTTAAACCGTTACCACATCAAAGCTGAATTAACTGCATCAACGAGAGTTGGATTTCACCGGTATACTTTTCGGGAATCTGACCAGTCGCACATAATTATAGACCTTGTACAGGGAATCGGATGGGACAGGCCAACGGATACGTATATTCGAATATTGAATGACACCACTATTGCCGGTTATCGTTTTTCAAAAGGATGGGCACCAGATCAGCGGATTTATTTTACCGCCATCTTCTCCAAACCATTTACGCACATTTCATTATATAAAAACAAAGAACTTCAATCTGCCGATGTTGCTATGGGTGACAGCGTGAAAGCAGTAGCTGACTTTTCTACAAAAGAAAGTGAGCAAATATTAATGAAAATAGGTATTTCACCTGTAAGCATGGAAAATTCAGCAATGAACATTGCCAAAGAAATACCCGGTTGGGATTTTGATGCTGTTAAGAATGATGCTTCTAACGCATGGAATAAAGAATTGGAAAAAGTAATTATAAAAACAAAAGATTCAAAAGCAAAACAGATTTTCTATACGGCATTATATCATTGTTTTATTGCACCTTCTGTATTTAATGACGTAAATGGTGACTATTACGGGACCGATAAAGAGGTTCACCGTAATGCTCCGTTTACCAATCTCACTACATTTTCTTTATGGGATACCTATCGCTGCGAAAATGAATTACTCACGATTCTTCAACCGGAAAGGGTAAGTGATATTGTTAATTCTATGTTGGCGATCTATCAGCAACAAGGTAAGTTACCTGTATGGCATTTAATGGCTAATGAAACCAACACAATGCCCGGAAACAGTGGCACACAAGTGGTAGCCGATGCTTATTTAAAAGGGATCAAAGGGTTCGATACAGCCCTTGCTTATGAAGCAGCTAAGAAGACGGCGATGCTGGACGACAGGGGATTAAAATATGTAAAACGATACGGTTACATACCTGCTGACAGCATGGTAGAATCTGTGGCAATGGGTATGGAATATGCTATTGCTGATGGCTGCACCGCCTTGATGGCAAAGCGTATGGGCAGCGAAGATGATTATGAATATTTTAATAAACGAGCCGGATATTATAAGAACTACTACGACAGCACCGTTCATTTTATGAGGGGGCGACTTTCGTCTACCCAATGGCGTGAGCCTTTCAGCCCTTTTGTTTCCAGGCACATGAAAGATGATTTTACAGAAGGTAATGCCTGGCAATATACATGGCTGGCTCCCCAGGATGCGCATGGACTTATACAATTATTAGGAGGCGATAAAAAGTTTATTAAAAAACTCGATTCGTTATTTGTAGTGAAAGGTGATATGGGTAAAGAAGCATCTAATGACATCTCCGGTTTAATAGGGCAGTATGCGCATGGCAATGAGCCAAGTCATCACATTACTTACTTGTATGCGTATGCAGGGCAACCCTGGAAAACAGCAGAGAAAGTTCGTTTCATTCTTGATAGTTTATATTCTGCTAATCCAGATGGATTAAGTGGCAACGAAGATGTGGGACAAATGTCAGCGTGGTATGTAATGAGTTCATTAGGGTTTTATCCTGTACATCCTGCGGCCGGTATTTATGTTTTTGGAAGCCCTTTATTTGACGAAGCAACTATTGACGTTGGGAACAACAAAAGTTTCAGAATAATAATAAAAAATAACGGCCCCGAAAATATATATATACAAAAGACAATACTTAACAACAAAGTATATACAAAGAGTTATTTGTCACACCAGGACATTATGAATGGCGGCGAATTAATAATTGAAATGGGCAAGAAGCCTTCTGCCAAATGGGGAACAGCCGACAATAACAGGCCGTGATGAATATGGAAAATATAAAATGAAGATTGATATCATAAATAAACGGGCTGCCATTTAACGATCCTGGTTCCACATCAAAAATGGCGGCATCGTTTCTGTAAATTAAGAAAAAGTTTTTATCTTGTATTATTCCTGTAAATAATGCGGATAACACCAACTATAGCTTGCCTGTTTTTACTATTCTTAAATTTGCGTTTAAGTGCCCAATTTAACCAATACCGGTTTTCAAGAATTGATATTTCTCAGGGCCTTTCCAATAACGAGGTCAATTGTATTTTAAAAGATGAAAATGGGTTTTTATGGTTTGGCACACGCTCAGGACTTGACCGGTATGACGGTTACAAGTTTAAAGTTTTCAAGCACGATCTCCGTGATACATCTTCCATTGGCGATGAAGAAATTCTGCAAATATTTGAAGGGCCAGGCCACAAACTATGGATCAATACGAAGAGCAACCTGGCTATTTATGATCTGTTAACGGAGAAATTTGATCGGCACTGCGAAATTTTCCTAAAAGCCATTGGTATTCCGGATGCGTCAATACTTGATCTGAAAAAAGACAGGGATGGAAATTTTTGGTTCCTTAGCGCTATATCGGGTCTATATAAATATAATACTGTAACCAAAAAGACCGTTCACTTTTCATATGAGGCAAAAAAAGATCCCTATACAACTTCTGCCTTCATTACCGGTTTCGCAATAAGCGATAGCGGATACATATGGCTGGTGAACAACAACGGCCTGTTAGAAAAAATAGATACGCATTCAGGAAAAACAATTACCAGTGCAGACATTCTAAAACAAAATCCCGGGCATGAAATAGCTAATTATAATTTATATATCGATTCGCAGGGTGATCTGTGGATATATTCTCCTGGCACGCCACAAGGTGTTTTTTACTATAATATATCGCATCAAAAATTAGTTCATATTTCAAAAGGTGGCGGTCAAAAAGATCTTAATAATGATGTTGTAAGAAGTGTGGCCCAGGATGAGAACGGTTTGATTTGGTTAGCCACCGATCATGGTGGCATTAATGTTTTGGATAAAAAAGATTTTACAATAAAATACTTACTAAATTCTGAAGATGACAGTTACAGCGTGGTCCAAAATAGTATCAACTCTATGTATAAGGATAATAGCGGCATTATCTGGATAGGTACTTTCAAGAAAGGTATTTGTTATTACAATAAAAGCATAATTAAATTTCCCTTATACCGCCATAGACTTTCCGATCCAAATAGTCTATCATATAATGATATAAACAGATTTCTCGAAGATGATAAAGGAAACTTGTGGATTGGAACAAATGGGGGCGGTCTTGTTTATTTTGACCGCAAAACAGGGAAGTTTACAAAATATGTTCACGACGCCAAGAATTCAAATAGTCTTTCTAATGATGTTGTAGTAAGTCTTTGCCTGGATCACGAAAAAACTTTGTGGATTGGCACTTACTTTGGAGGACTTGATCATTTTGACGGAAAGAAATTTATTCACTACAAACATAATGATGCTGATACTTCAAGTATTTCAGATAACGCAATATGGTCAATTATGGAAGATGATCAGCACCGTATTTGGATTGGAACTTTTTCGTCAGGCCTTGATCGTTTTGACAGAGCCAATGATAAATTTGTTCATTTTAAAGCAACCGGCTTTCATTCCGTTCATTCTAAATATGTATGCGATTTAATCCAAGCGAAAAATGGAGATATTTGGATTGCAACATCTAATGGTGTAGATGTTTTTGAACACAGTTCTGGTGATTTTTCAAAATATTACCATCACGATGACGCAAACCCGTCTATAAGCCTTAGCAATAATAATACAATCGCCCTTCTGCAGGATAATCGTGGATTAATTTGGATAGCCACTCGTGAAGGACTTGACTATTATGACCCCGATAAAGGCGTATTTACTACACTTCGTAAAGAAGACGGCCTGCCTGATAATATAATAGTATCTATTGTTGAAGACCAGCAACACAATTTATGGGTGGGCACTCCAAACGGTTTATCGAATGTAGTTGTCAATAAGGACAAACAAACAGGTAAAATATCTTTTCAGTTCAGGAACTATAATGCATCTGATGGCCTCCAGGGAAAAGAATTTAATGAATATGCAGCTTATGCAACGCAGGAAGGAGAGTTACTTTTTGGTGGCCCAAATGGCTTTAATATGTTCACGCCGCAGCAAATTAACAACAAATCGTACGATCCCCAATTGGTACTTACCGATTTGCAGATGTTTAATAAAAGTGTTTATGCGGGTGAACAACAGAATGGTCATGTTATTCTTCCTCAATCTATATCCGGAACAAAAGAGATTACACTTAAGTATAATGAGAACATATTCTCCATAGAGTTTACTGCTTTAAATTTTTTCAACACATCCAAACTTAAATATGCTTATACGCTGGAGGGATTTAATGATGATTGGTTCATAGCGGATGATAAAACGCATAAAGCCACTTACACGAATCTTGATCCCGGCAGTTATACATTTAAAGTAAGAACCGTCAACGAAAATGGCACTTTTAGCAAAGAGGGCGCTTCCCTGAAAATAAATATCCTCCCTCCTCTCTGGCGCACGACCTATGCATATATTTTGTACGCCATTCTTTTTGTTGCAGTTCTTTATATAGCACGACGAATCGTATTGCAGAGAGCGAGGATGAGGTTTGTTATTGAACAGGAACGTAGGGAAGCGCATCGTCTTCATGAACTTGATATGATGAAAATCAGGTTCTTCACCAATGTTAGCCATGAATTAAAAACCCCTTTGTCGTTGATACTTACACCCCTGGATAAAATAATCAAAAATGCAATAGAACCTTTGCAAAAAAGACAATTCCAAATGATCCAACGCAATGGAAGACGGTTGCTCAACCTCGTTAACCAGTTGCTTGATTTCAGGAAAATGGAAATGCAGGAATTGACGCTTTATCCGACAAGAGGTGATATTGTAAAGTTCATCCGCGAAATTTCGTACTCATTTACCGATCTTGCAGCAAAAAAGCATATTGTTTTTTCTTTCACTTCTTCAAGAGATAGATTTATTACGGAGTTTGATCATGATAAAATTGAGCGCATGCTTTTCAACCTATTATCAAATGCTTTTAAATTCACTCCCGGAAATGGGTGCGTGAGTGTTAATCTGAATGCAAAAAAACACCTGGATGAGACGGTACTTGAAATAAAGGTATGTGATACCGGGATTGGTATTCCTCCGGAAAAACTGGAAAAAATATTTGAACGCTTTTTCCAAAATAACCTGCCAGCAAATATTGTAAACCAGGGAACTGGTATTGGCCTTTCAATTACAAAAGAATTTGTAAAACTCCATAACGGTACAATAACAGTTGATAGCGAAGTTAATACCGGGAGCTGTTTTACCCTCTTACTCCCGTTAAAAGAATTGCAGCAAGACTTCAGTGAAAATAATTTGAATCATAAGGAAAAAACACCAGGAGTTGTTGCCTTACCCGGGAAACCTGTGAACGGAGAGCAGGATGGAACACTGCCGTCCACTAAAACACTGAAAGTTGCCCAAAAACAAAGAGTATTACTTGTTGAGGATAACGAGGACCTTAGATTTTACCTGAAAGAAAATCTTGAACAATATTTTAGTATCTTAGAAGCAGTTAATGGAAAAATAGGCTGGCAGAAGGCTCTCGCGTTTCATCCGGATATTATCGTAAGCGACATAAGCATGCCTGAAATGAATGGAATCGATTTATGCCGTAAAATAAAAAGTGATAAACGCACCGCTTTTGTACCTGTAATTTTATTAACGGCACTTACGGGCGAAGAACAACAATTGAAAGGCCTTCAAACAGGGGCAAGCGATTATATGACGAAGCCTTTTAATTTCGAAATCTTACTTTCTAAGATAAAAAATCTGCTTGCACAACAGGAGTCTGCCAAGCAGGCCTACCAAAAACTTGTTAAATCTAACCCATCAGATATCCATGTTGATTCACCGGATGAAAAGTTCATGCATCATGCACTTGAAATAATAGAAAAGAATATTTCAAATCCCAATTTCCATGTGGAGGAGTTAAGCCGTGAATTATTTATAAGCCGTGTAGGATTATATAAAAAAATGTTGGCCCTAACCGGCAGGGCACCTCTTGACTTTATCCGTTCTGTCCGTTTGCAAAGAGCAGCGCAATTATTAGAAAAAAGTAGGCTCACTATCGCCGAAATAGCATACGAGGTTGGCTTCAATGACCCTAAATATTTTTCAAAATTTTTCAAGGCTTATTTCAATATGTTGCCATCTGCCTACCAGGTTAGAAAAAGGCAGGAGCAGGCCGGCAACGATACTAAGATTGTTGAAGAAAAAATATTGTAATCAAAATAGCAACCCGTCTATTTTTTAATTTCAGATTAATGGATTATTCATAAATAGGATTTTTTTACCGTTCACTTTCGATTTTCTAATAATGCCGTCATTTAGGTCGGCAATAAGTGACAAACCTGAAGCCACCAAATTAACATGCGCAATTATTATTCAGAGAGGAGAATTTTGAGATGATAAAAGTTCCGAAAAATTTTAAAAAGCAACAATTTGTTAGCGTCTTAATGACGTTATGTCGGAAAAATTGGTATTAACCACAGATAAGAAGGAAAAGTTAACATTTGAACCCCTATACATAAACATTTAACACACCATTTCTTTATAATAATCTTCTAATTTGAGTTGGAATACTAACGCATCTATTGATTGTAGTGTATTTAATTAATAAACCAAAAAATGATTGCTATGCCAAAATAAACAGCCCTATATTTTTAATTTCTCTGGAACTTATGTAGGTCAACAATTATTCTATTTATTCCATTTCTAAAACCAAAATTGCTTTTGTATGAGACAAATCAAAATCTTGGGGGTGACGAAAGCTCTACTATGGGCTATTATATCCGTATTTTTTTCTTTTACACAACTATCAGTGTCGGCGCAAAATGCCTCAACAAGGACAATAAGGGGTAAGGTAACCGCCAGTGTTTCCGAAGCTGCCGTACCAGGTGCCACAATTTCTGTAAAAGGCACACAGAATTCAGTAAGTGCAGGCAACGCAGGTGAATTCAGCATTAATGCTCAAACCGGTGACGTACTGGTTGTATCTTATATAGGATATAAAACCAGGGAAGTAAAGATAGCCGAAGGCATAAACACAATAAATGTTGGTTTAACGCAAGATTACAGTAATCTGCAGGATGTAGTTGTAGTTGGCTATGGCAAAACAAAAAAATCAGATCTGAGTAGCGCTGTTGGAACTATTTCAAATAGTGAGATTGCAAAAACAGTGAACGTAACCCTGGATGAAGCCCTGCAGGGAA
This sequence comes from uncultured Chitinophagaceae bacterium, assembly GCA_963819925.1. Lineage (GTDB taxonomy): Bacteria > Bacteroidota > Bacteroidia > Chitinophagales > Chitinophagaceae > Ginsengibacter. Next base: position 160,161 of record CAWFYG010000009.1, read on the forward strand.
AAGCGGCTAATGTATATGTTTCGCAAACAACCGGACAGCCTGGCGCGGGATCGTCCGTTATTATACGAGGTGTGAGCACGGTTACAGGTAACTATCAGCCTCTTTATGTAATTGACGGTGTACAGATAAGACCTGATCCTCCAAGGGGAGGTGCTTACAATATACCTCAAAGCTATTCAAATGCTCTTGCCGGTATAAATCCGGATGACATTGAGAATATTAGCGTTCTGGAAGGAGCCGCCGCCACGTCAATATACGGCGCTGCGGGAGCGAACGGCGTACTAATGATTACTACCAAACGAGGTAAAGCCGGCCAGACAAAAGTAAATGCTACCAGCTTATTTACAATACAGGACAAGCCGGACGAAAGACCTGTAATGAATTTGAAGGAATATGCTTTGTATATCCAGAAATTGCAGGCGCTCGGATTGGTTGGGGTTCAATCTGAGGAAATAGGTGACCCCTCTATACTCGGTAATGGCACCAACTGGCAGGATGCTTTATTTCGGCAGGTTGATTTACAAAAACACTCACTTGCTATAAGTGGTGGTACGGAAAAAAGTACCTTTTATGTTTCAGGAGACTATTTGAAGCAAGACGGTATAGCCCTCGGATCGGGTTTTTCAAGAGGTTCTGTAAGACTAAACCTCGATAACCAAGCCAATACCTGGCTGAAATTCGGAACCAGTTTATCTGCTTTCGCTACAAAGGAACAAGTAAACACTACCAGTGGCAATATTATAAACATAGCAATAACACAGAATCCTACAATACCGGTAAAAAATCCTGACGGTTCTTTTGGTGGTCCAACACCTTCCCAAACACAATATGCCCAAACCAATCCTGTTGCTATTGCGTTACTAAATAATAATTACAACAAATCATTTGGTATGGTCGGGAGTGTGTACATAGATATAACGCCCATAAAAGGACTGCTCTGGCGGACAGAGTTGAATGGCAATTACACGTCTACAACCAATTACACTTTTAACCCTTCTTATTCACTTGGAACCTATGTAAATAACAATACGCTCGGCAGCAGAGCAAGCGGCAATAATGATTGGATATCACTTAATACCAGGGTGCAGTATAATTTCAAAATTGATAAGCACGATATTACAGCAATGGTTGGCCACGAAGGTTCTCATTATGCTTATGAAGGGCTAAGTGGAAATGGCCAAAATTACTCCACCAATTCGGTACAGGAATTAAGTGTTGCTGATCCCTTGACACAACAAACGAGTAGTTACCGTGGTGACGGCGCAAATGAATCGTATTTTGCCAGGTTAAATTATATATATAACGGCAAATATATATTACAAGGCGTAGTAAGACGAGATGGCAGCTCTAATTTCGGAGCCAACAATCGTTTTGGTACTTTCCCGGCAATATCTGCTGCATGGAAAATTTCCGGAGAAAAATTCATGCAAAACGTCACGTTCATTAATGATTTAAAATTACGTGCTGAATATGGTGTGTCCGGTAATACTGGTAATAACGGAGGCGCCATTTATTCTAATTTATATGCTGCTGCGACAGTTTGGGGCGGTGGATTCCTGCCTGCCAATTTTCCAAATCCTGACCTTAAATGGGAAGAGGATAAATCTGCTAATATAGGGCTCGACCTGCATATGTTTGATAACAGGGTAGAAGTAATTGCGGATGCTTATAAAAAAACTATTTCAAACCTGATATTGGTTGCTACAGGCCCCGGCTATTTGGGCGGCAGCCTGAGTGGAGGGTACGGTGGACTGCTTAGCTGGCCTACGGAAAACTATGGTGGTATGGAAAATAAGGGAATAGGAATTACCGTCAATACCGTTAATATTTCTACAAAGGATTTACAATGGAGAACAGGATTTAATTTTTCTATTGACAGGAATAAGGTAACAAAACTTGTATCGCCAATTATCACACAATACACTTCCTACACGAATAACGGCCAGGCGCAATTTCTTACAACTGTTGGGCAACCGCTGAGCATGATAACAGGCTATATTGCCGAAGGCCTTTTTGAAAATTACAAAGATATTAGCGACCATGCCATTCAAACATCAAATGGCGTACTTACAATAGACCCAACCCAGGGCTCATGGGTGGGCGATATCAAATTCAAAGATATTAGTGGCCCCAATGGTAAGCCGGATGGCGTTATTGATAATAATGACCGCACAATAATTGGAAATCCGTGGCCAAAATTTACCTATAATTTTAATACATCGCTAAGCTATAAAGGATTTGATTTGAATCTATTCTTTACAGGTGTTTCAGGTAATGATCTCCTGAATATGACCCGCTATTTAAATGAGATGCCATTGGGAACAGGTCCTTATAGCAACCATTACAGGTCAGCCGCAAACTTTGCTGTACCCAGTAGTTTAGATGCAGCAGATGCACTTACAGTAACATTAAACAATCCCGGCACAAAAATTTACAGGCCTACTTCAAGCGATCCAAACGGCAATGTAAGACTTACTCAATGGAGTATAGAAAATGGATCTTATCTGAAACTTAAGAATGTGCGGTTAAGTTACCAGGTTCCGTCGAAATATATGGTGCATACACACATTTTGCGTGGGGCCACTATTATTGCGCAGGTGCAAAACGCCTTTACTATTACTAAATACAAGGGATTTGATCCCGAGGTGGGTATGTACAGTTATAAGGGGGTGGCCAATATTGTTGGTATGGACGAGGGCAGGTATCCCTCTACCCGGTCATATTCCTTAAGCCTTGAATTGGATTTTTAATAATGAAGCTTTTCAAAAAAATTAGTATATGAGAAACAAAGTAACAACCACAGTTATATCACTCTTAATAATATTAATTATTCAGGGTTGCAAAAAAGACTTTCTGAACAGGCCGCCGCTTTCTGCTCCGACTGCAGGTACTTTTTATGCAAACGATGCCGATATACTTTCTGGCACAGGCCCCTTATATAATGCTTCATGGGGGCCCTATAATGGTACAACCATGAACGCTTTTGGTGATGTATTGGGAGGAAACCTTGTGTGGGATAATTATAACAACAGGGGAGCTTATATTAACTTTTCTGTATCCTCAACAGATGGAAGCGGCGCTCTGCAAGCAGCCTACAATGCGTTCTGGTCAGTTATTGCCAATGCAAATGTAGTCGCTTATAATATTCAAAATGCTGCACCCGGCGCCACTGAATTTGGCAAAAACTCCGGCCTGGCCGAATGCAGGTTTATGAGAGCAGAGGCGTATTACTATCTTGTTTTGGACTGGGGAGCAGTACCTATTATTTATGATAATATATCCCAGATCGGCGACACAACTATTCAAAAAAATAATGTTGAGGATATATGGAAATTTATCATACTAGACCTCACCTGGGCGAAAGATCATTTGTCTGCCACGCCGTTACAACCAGCACGTATTACGAAATGGAGCGCTGAAGGAATGCTGGCCAGGGCTTATCTTATCAGGTCGGGTTACGGCCAATCCGGAGGCCAACGCAACCAGAGCGATTTGGACAGCGCCAAATACTATGCAGGCGATGTATGTAATCACAGTGGATTGACGTTGCTCCCTAATTATTACGACCTGTTCACCAGTAAAAATTTCAGTGGCACCACTGTTCCCGGCGAATCACTTTTCTCTTTGTTGTGGGTTCCCAGCGGCACCTGGTTTGTTCAAAATCACATGCAGGCTAACCTGGCTTATGATTCAAAAATAACTCAAACGGGAGATGGATGGGGCACTTCCTTTGGCGCCTCACCCAGCTTATTAAAATATTATTTTGACCCTGCGAACAAAAATGATTCCGTACGCCGGAGAGCATCTTTCTTTTTGCCAAATGATGATTATCCTGATATTAACCAGGCTAATGGCGGATGGCATGTTGATACGGCGCTATTTAATCATTCTCAGATTTATATTCCCGGGCAAAGTGGAAATGGGAATATTAACGACCGGGCCTTTGTGAAAAAATATGTAATTGGCTCACCTGCCGATAATGGGGGCCTCGGTGGGCAGCAAAACATTAACCTCAACACTTACATCGTACGCCTTTCTGAAATATACCTCATTTATGCTGACGCAATTTTGGGAAACAATGCGTCAACTTCTGACCCGGAAGCCTTAAAATATTTTAATGCGGTAAGGTCACGTGCCGGGGCGAGCACAAAATCATCAATCACTTACGATGATATTTTCCTTGAGAAGAAAATTGAATTTGCTTTTGAAGGCCATGCCTGGTACGATTGGAAACAGTGGTATTACTTTGATCCCGCAAAAGCTCTAAACTATTTTAGTACGCAGGACAGGGGAAATTATAACATCTCTTACAATAACGGCGATCCTTTTATTACTTTTTTTAATATGGATAACATGACACCCGGAACGGTAAGTTACCCGATTACTCCGAGTACGGTAGATCTTCCTTATCCTGAGGCAGAAGCATTGATAGCACCCAATCTATCACCGGGACAGCCATCGGTTCCTTTTGACTTCTCAAAACTGCAATATTAGGACTATTCTTAAATAAAACTTAGTTTATGAAAAAAATATTCTTCTTTATAATAGTAACTGGTGCTATCATTTATTCCTGCAAAAAAAATAACGCCGGCACGCCTGTAATAACCGGAGTACGCAGTATAGATACTACAGCCAGGGACAGTTTGTTCATGGAAGCAATTCCCGGTACTTTGATCGTGATACAGGGTAGCAATTTCGGCGGACTCCAGGCAGTTTATTTCAATGATACCTCCGCTTATTTTAACCCCGCGTATGTTACCAATACAAATATTATTGTAAGAATCCCTGCGACCGCTCAAACCAAAGCAACCGATCCTAGTGTAAAGGACATTGTAAGGGTGGTTACCGATCATGGCGAAGTGACTTATGCCTTCAGTTTATACCTGCCACCTCCTGCCATCTATTCACTCACATTTGACAACAGCGGAACAGTAGTTTACATAAATGGAGCCAATTTTGAAGGTGTTCAGAAAATAACGTTCCCCGTTTCCGGCGTCGACACTGCTCTTTCTTTTACCGTGAATAAAGCATTCACGCAAATTGCTGCGGAGATTCCACCGGGCACTCCTTTTCAAGATTCACTTCGTGTGTATGCCACTTTTGGTAGCGGGTCATTTTCTTACCCTCCTCCAATGAGCATTACTTCGGTTTCCAACGAAAACGGTGCGGAGGGAACAACGATAACGGTGAATGGTACTAATTTTGTTGGAATTAGTGATGTAATCTTTCCGGGGAATATTTCAGGAACAAATTTGCAGGTTACCAGTGTTAACCAACTGTCTGTTACTGTGCCTCCCGGTATAACGACCACAGATTCTTTAAGATTAAGTGGCGTTTTGGGAACTGCAGCTTCGCCCCAACTTTTTGATTCATATATTACGCATCCTTCTCCTGGTTACCTGTGTACTTTTGAAGAACAGTACGGTGCAGATAACACTGGATTTGTGGGTTGGACCGGAGGGTATGCTGACGCACCAACAACGGCATCGAATTACCCTGGCGGAACAGGAGCATCAGGAGTATTATTGCAATCCAGTCCAATGTCGGCAAACGCAGGCCCAACTTCTCAGGGTAATCCCGGTCTCCTGCAGTTAAGCGATTTACCATGGGTCGCGAATACAAACCAATCCATAAATAATTACTCATTAAAATTTGAAGTATATGTAAAAACTGTTTGGACAACAGGGCAAATATGGATATCAGTCGGCGATTGGTACACATGGTCATCCTACACGGCAAGATTTGCTCCTTGGGAAACGGCCGACGGTAACAAGTATCAGCCGGCAGGATGGGTAACGGTAACTATACCGCTTACACGACTAATAACCGGAAATGAGTTTTGGCAAACGTCCTATAATACATCCGGGTCACCGGCAAGCAAATTTTCAGATTACCCAACAACGGGTTTATGTTTTATGATTGCCAATGACCAGGCATCGGCCGTACCCGCAAACAGTATCAATCTCGCAATTGATAATGTAAGGATTGTAAAAGGCCAGTAATATAAAACGTAACTATGAAAATGTGTTTGAAAAAAGTATTGGCATCCGTATTGTGTCTTGGATTGTTATTCTGTATCGACAGTTGTAAAAAGAGTTCAACATCAACAAATAACACTGGTGGCGGAGGTAATAATCCTCCGCCCGGAACGGATTCTGTGTATAATCCTACCGACCCGCCGGTTGCTGCCAGCATTGGATTTTTTGGGAATGGATGGAAAACAAAGACATTCACCGCACCCGACGTTACTCCGGGTTCGATACCTTCAAATGCCCCAACTGACTCACTAACCATTAATGTAAATAAAGTGCTTGTAAAAGTTCCATCCTATGTTTATGGAAATAATTCAAATCTTTGGATGGGACAAATAGTAACGCAACCCGCCTTAATGCAATATCTTACAGATCTCTCACCCAATATTATAAGAGGACCGGGCGGCAGCATTAGCGATGTTTATTTCTGGAATGGTACCGATGCGAATCCTACCCCTTCCGATGCACCGGCCAACCTCCTTGATGCCAGTGGCACGGCAAATCCTGTATTTTATTGGTATGGCGGCAATACCGCTTCCTGGACTTTTAGCCTCGACAATTATTACAATTTGTTGGCTCAAACAAATAGCACCGGAATTATTACAGTGAACTACGGTTACGCAAGGTATGGTACCAGCAATGATCCTGTCGCTAAAGCCGCACACCTCGCTGCCGATTGGGTTCGATATGATAACGGGAGGACAAAGTTCTGGGAAATCGGGAACGAGAATTTCGGAAGTTGGGAAGCAGGTTATAATATAGACCAAAGTATGAATAAGGATGGACAGCCTGCAATAATTACCGGGGCCTTGTACGGAATGCATCTAAAAGTATTCGCTGATTCAATGAAAGCAGCGGCACAGGAAACCGGGGCAACCATCTACATAGGAGCCGTTTTATACCAGGATCCGCCAGCAGCCTACGACTATAACTCCATTAAAACATGGGATGCCGGTGTGCTGCAAAATGCCGGCAGCGCCGCCGATTATTTTATTGTGCATGATTATTTTACTGCCTATGCTACGAATTCATCTGTATCCGACATTTTAAATACAGGAGCACCAGTTCCAGGTTCGGTTATGTCGTATGTGACGCAACAATTAACAGCCTCTGGCGTAGGAATGAAACCTATTGCATTTACAGAATGGAATATCCAGGCAACGGGCTCTAAGCAAAGTGTTTCCTATATTTCAGGTATTCATGCGGCAAAAACAATAGGAGCTATCATAAAGAACAAGTTTGGAGAGGCAAGTCGATGGGACCTTGCAAATGGTTATAGCGGTGGAGACGACCAGGGAATGTTTAACAATGGTGATGAACCCGGCGCTCCTGCATGGAATCCCCGTCCGGCATTTTTTTATCTTTATTATTTTCAGAAATGTTTTGGCGACAGGATGGTTTATGACACACTTAAAGCGTCCAATTCAGACATCACTACTTATTCATCAACATTTACATCGGGGCAGGCGGGCACTGTCATAATTAATTCCGGGGCTTTGAGTCATGTGGTTGCTATCGACTTCCAACATTTTCCTGCGGGAAGCAAATATTATTGGTATACACTGACCGGCGGAACGGATAATGCTCCATTTTCCGGGCAGGTGTATGTTAATGGTTCCGGGCCCACCACACCGACGGGAGGGCCACTTAATTACGCTACACTTAAAGCATATTCAGCGCAGCTCACTGGTACCATTAAGATTAGTGTGCCGCCACTTAGCGTTATCTATCTGGTAGCAGATAAAAAATAGTCCGGCCGTCAATGATTTTGGCAAAGAGTGAAACAACAATCCAGTTGTTTATAAAATTATTGTTTCGCCTGTTATATTTATCTTTAACCAGCTTGAATAAAATCTTTCGTGAGAAATCTTATCATACCAACCATACTGCTTTTAATATCATCCTGTGCATCAAACACCAAAAGGGAAGGCTTGCATTTCAATTTTCTTCCGTCTTCAGAAACAGGAATTGATTTTAATAATACTATAGTAGAAGATGATTCCACCAACATGTTTGTTAATGAGTATACTTATATGGGTGGTGGGGTTGGGATTGGCGATTTTAATAATGATGGTTTACAGGATATTTTTTTTGCGGGCAACCAGGTAAGTTCTAAGCTGTACATCAACAAAGGGAATATGCATTTCGAAGATGTCACGCAAAAAGCAGGCTTATCAACAACCTCATGGTGCACAGGCGTTAGTGTTATTGATATAAACAATGACGGATGGCCCGATATCTATGTTTCTGTATCAGGGAAAGTAGCAGGTGCAAAAAGGAAAAACCTGCTCTTTATAAACCAGCACGATCTCACCTTTAAAGAAGAAGCCGATGATTATGGACTTGCAGATACTTCCTATTCCACACAAGCCGTTTTCCTGGATTACGATAAAGATGGAAGGATCGATATGTACCTGTTGAACCATACTTTGAACGATAACAGGCCCAATGATATACGAAATAATATTATAGACAGCAATGCCATAGCGGGTGACAAATTATATCACAATGAAGGCATCCCTCCGGGTATGGCCCATCCCGTATTCAAAGATGTGTCCAAACAAGCGGGCATAACAGAAGATGGAAATGGCCTGGGCGTTGTTGTAAGTGATTTTAACGGTGACGGCTACCCGGATATTTATGTTTGCAATGATTATATCAGGAATGATTTGTTGTGGCTTAATAACAAAAACGGAACCTTCACCAACTGATATCGCTTCAGCAATAAAACACCAAAGCTATTCCAGCATGGGCACAGATGCCGCAGATATTAATAATGATTATAAACCCGATATTGTCACTCTTGATATGCAGCCGGAAACGAACGAACGAAAAAAAATGATGTATTCTTTTTTGAATGATCAGCGGCATCAGTTAGAAATAGATAAAGGTTACCAGCCGGAATATATTCACAATATGCTGCAACTAAATAATGGCACACGACAGGTCAATAACCGTAACGAACCCTTTTTTAGTGAAATTGGTGAAATGGCAGGGATAGCAGAAACAGACTGGAGCTGGAGCGTTTTGATAGCAGACCTTGATAACGATGGATGGAAAGATGTGCACATTACGAACGGGTTGGGGCGGGATCCCACCAATATCGATTTTCTTGAATACAGGCATAGAACCGTTATGGAAAGCGGGATTCCGGATAATGACCCGGGGCAGCGCAGGATATTTATGGATCATCTTGCAGCGTTGGGCAGTTTATCGCTTCGCAATTATTTATACCTCAATAAAGGAGGACTCGGTTTTGAAGATATTTCAGCAACAAGCAGGAATAGAGCAAACATCGATATCTAACGGTGCCGCCTATGCGGACCTTGATAATGATGGCAACCTTGATATTGTTACCAATAACATCAATGGCAATGCCTTCATTATGCGAAACGATATGGAAGGGAAAACCGATACAACCAAAAAAAACAATTACATAACGATCAAACTGAACGGCGATTCACTGAACAGAGATGGTATTGGAACAATTGCTTATGCTTATAATAACGGAATTACACAGATGGTTGAACAATATCCTGTCGAGAGGATATTTATCAACCGTGGACAACCGACTGCATTTTGGTTTTGGTGGCAGTAATCCTGATTCCATAAAAATTGTATGGCCGGACGGAAAAATGCAACTTATAACACATCCCCCTCTCAATAAAATTTTACAGGCAAATTATAAGGATGCTGACTTAACATATAAAGATTCCAATCCTGCAACTGATTCATTTTTCACCGACGAAACGGAAAATCTGAAAACTGACTTTGAACATAAAGAAATCTTATTTTTTGACTACGGACTTCAGCCACTGATACAACAAAAATATTCCCAGGAAGGTCCCTTTATCAGCACCGGCGATTTGAACGGTGATGGGCTCGAAGACTTTTTCATCGGTGGCGCCTTCAAACAATCCGGTAAAATATTTCTTCAGCAAAAGGATGGCACTTTCAAAAGCAAGGATTTGGTCACCGGAACAAAATATGAGGAAGATATGCAGAGCGTGGTATTTGATGCTAACGGAGACGGTTACCCTGATCTGCTGGTTGCCGGTGGCAGCAGCGAATTTGAAATTACCTCATCGTTTTATCGACCGCGTTTATACCTCAATGATGGCAAAGGAAATTTTAAATTAGACAGTGCAGCATTTTCTCCGATTATCCGCACACCCGCCAAAAGTATTGCAGTAGCTGATATGGACGGTGATGGAGATATGGATATATTTATTGGCGGAAGGGTTTCATTAGGAATTTATCCGCTTCCTCCAAGAAGTTATATCTTAAGAAACGATCACGGAAAATTTATTGATGTAACAGCTACTGTTTGCCCGGCTATTGAAGATATCGGCCGGATAAACTCGGCAGTATGGGTTGATATTGATAATGATAAAAGGCCAGACCTTATCATAGCAGGCGACTGGATGCCGATTCGCATTTTTAAAAACAATGGAAAAACTCTAACTGAAATAACAGATCAAAGTGGCTTGAAAGATTTCACCGGTTTGTGGCGAAGCCTTGTTGTTACAGATATTGATCACGATGGTGATATGGATATTGTTGCCGGTAACCTTGGGCTAAACAATCCTTATCATATCAATGCAAAGCAATCGGCAGAATTGATATCAAAAGATTTTGACGGCAATGGAGTTATTGATGATATATTGTGTTATTACATGAAAGATAATGATGGTAAATACAAATTGTCGTCGGGTATATCAAGAGATGAATGGGCAATGCAGATGCCATTAATCAAAAAAAGATATGAAGCAGAATAGCTCTTACGCGAAAGCTACGATGGATGAGATATTTACAAAAGACATGATGGATAGTGCACTCGTACTAAAATGCAGTGAAGCAAGAAGCGGGTATTTTGAAAATAATGGTAAAGGCAACTTTACTTTTCATCCATTCCCACTGTTGGCACAGGAAGCACCTGTAAATGCAATTGTATGCACCGACATAAACGGCGATGGTGTTACTGATATTATTCTTGCAGGAAATGAATACCAGGCCAATGTTATGCCCGGCCGTTATGACGCTTCCTATGGTTTGCTTTTAACAGGTAACGGTAAAGGACAGTTTGAAGTAGTCCCTCCTGCAACGAGCGGCTTGATATTAGATGGAGATGTAAAAGATCTCAAAATAATTGCCGTTGGAAATCAAAAGGTTTTGTTATCTGCCGTGAACGATTCTAAAATGAAAGCATTCGCCATAAGGAAAAAATGAAACCGGCATGTGTTACGTCTAAAACAATGATCCATTAATTTTCTCAACCAATCTGTTTTATTTACTATAATAAAGCTCTGTCTAGATGTACATAGCCTCCATCGACATGAATTAACTGGCCGGTAGTGTGACTTGATTTTTGAGATAACAGAAATGCAGTCATATTCGCAATCTCTTCAGGTGTTGTCATGCGATTTTCCAGGGGAATTTTTGAAACTATGTCCTTTAATTTTTCTTCGGCGTTAGATAAAGTTTGAATCCACTTTTCATATTGTGGTGTCCAGCATTCGGCCACTACAATAGCATTTACCCGTATTCCATATTTTAATAATTCAACCGCCCACTCTCTCGTAAGTGCGTTTCGTCCTCCATTAGATGCTGCATAGGCAGACGTATTTCCCTGTCCCGTTTCTGCTGTCTTTGAAGTTATATTGACTATTGAGCCCTTTTGTTTTTTCAATTCGGGCAACGCAAAATGCGCCATGAGATAATAATGCACTAAATTCTTGTGAACACTCATCATAAACTTTTCGTAGCTGCCATTTTCCAAACCTACTCCATCGTTTTGTCCTGCATTGTTTACAAGGCCATCGATTCGGCCGTATTTTTTTATTACTTCCTTTACGGCTTTTTCATTTTCTTCCGGTTTACTTAGTTCAGCAACCACCTGGAATAATTTCAGATTACCAGAAGATAATTCATCACACAATTTCAAATTATCTTTTTCATTTCTTCCAACTATCACTGGTATAGCTCCTTCAGCAACCAATACTCTTACAATGCCTTCACCAATGCCTTTCGCTCCACCCGTAACAATTATTACTTTATTTTTTAACAGCAGATCCATAATTATAAATTATAAAATTTTATTGCATTACTACCAAAAAACTTATCCTGCTCATTTTGGGTAAACGAAGAAAAATATTCTTTTGCCACATTCAATACTTCTTTAAAACCACCTCCAAGCAGGCATACCGGCCAGTCAGACCCAAACAAGATACGGTCCGGGCCGAAAGCGTTTACTGCTATATCAAAATAAGGTGTGAAATCTTCTTTCTTCCAATTCTTCAAATCGGCTTCTGTTACATATCCCGAAATTTTACAAGATACATTTTCATATTCTGCCACCTGTGTAATATCTTTCTTCCATTCTTTAATTTTTTTACTTTTTATATAAGGTTTCGCGAGGTGATCTATTACAAATTTTTGTTTAGGAAACTGACCAACAAATTCTTTTGTAAACTTAAGTTGATCCGGATATATAAGAATATCATACGTGTAATCATATTCCTGCAAGGCTTTAATTCCTCTTAAAAATTCAGTTTTTAGCATCAGGTCTCTTTGCGCTTCTCCCTGTAAAATATGACGAAAGCCTTTTAATTTTTTAAATTGAGTATAATAAGAAAGCTTTTGACTTATATTCTTTGCCTGGAAATCTACCCAGCCAACAATCCCTTTTATAAAACTATTTCTCTTTGCATTTGCCAGTAGAAAAACATTTTCTATCTCAGCCTGCTCAGCCTGAACGGTTATACATCCATCAAAGCCATTTTGCTGTAAAAGAAGGCCAAACTGGGAAGGGAGATAATCTTTCCGCAGCAATGACATTTCATCGGTAATCCAGCTATCCCTTATGCGATCATATTTCCAGAAGTGCTGGTGTGAATCAATTCGTGCCATACGACTTTACATTTTGCTTAGATACACCTAAACCATCAACGCCTAACTCCATTACATCGCCGGGCCTCAAATATACGTGCGGGTTCATACCGAGGCCGACACCCGCAGGAGTACCAGTTGAGATTACGTCTCCGGGCAGCAACGTCATAAACTGGCTCAGATAAGAAATAAGGAAAGGTATCCGGAAGATAAAATTGCTCGTATTTCCATCTTGCATTTTCTTCCCATTAACGGCCAGCCATAAATGCAAATTGTTCACGTCTGCTATTTCGTCCTTTGTTGCCATAAAAGGTCCAAGTGGTGCAAACGTATCACAGCTCTTCCCTTTTACCCATTGGCCATTCTTTTCCAACTGAAATTCTCTTTCGCTGAGATCATTGTGTAAACAATATCCTGCAACGTAATTTAGTGCCTCAGTTTCGTCCACGTAAGAAGCTTTTTTAGCTACAACCACCGCCAACTCAACCTCCCAGTCTGTCTTTGTCGAGTTCCTCGGAATAATTACATCATCATACGGTCCACTCAAAGCCGTGGTAGACTTGAAAAAAATTATAGGTTCAACGGGAATTTTAGCGTTCGTTTCTTTTGCATGATCAGCATAGTTTAACCCGATACAAATTATTTTTGAAGGCCGTGTAACGGGAGAGCCTAAACGCACATCTTTCGACACACCGGGAAGCTGATCTTTATTGGAATCAATAAATTTTTGCAACCGGACCAATCCATCCGCTTCAAAAAAATGCTCGTTGTAATCTTCCCCAAACGATGAAACATCATAATATTCATCATTAATAATAATTCCCGGGTGCTCTTTATTCGCTTCACCAAAACGTATCAGCTTCATTTGTATTTGTTTTTAAAAATTGAATGTTTAATTATTCAGTTTAGTAAAACCACCGTCTATCGGATAATCACAACCTGTAATAAAAGAGGCTTCGTCTGAACACAAAAATAAAATAAGGCTTGCAATTTCTTCGGGCTTTGCCATCCGTCCGATGGGTTGGCTTCTGGACAATTTTTCAAACATTTCTTTTTCCCTGCCCGGGTAATTTTTTTTGATAAAATCATCCACAAAAGGGGTATGTACTCTTGCGGGAGAAATGCAATTACAGCGGATACCATCACTAAGATAATCTCTTGCAACAGACAATGTCATTGCATACACAGCTCCTTTAGTCATAGAATAAGCAAACCGGTCCTGCAGCCCGATACTACCGGCTATTGATGCAAGATTCAATATAACTCCACTCCTGTTTTTCTTCATTATTGAAACGGCAGACTGCAGGCAATTGTAAACGCCTTTTATATTCACGGTGTACAGCCGGTCAAGAATGTCTTCTGTAGTATTTTCAATATTTCCAACATGGGAAATGCCGGCACTATTTACTAAAATATCAACACTTCCAATATCGCTGAAAACTTTCTGAACCTGTTCGCTGACGGCAACATTACATACATGCATAAACGCTTTTAAATTGATTTGCTGTATTTCTTCTATTGTTGCGCTGCCCGCCTGTGCATTCAAATCTAATACATGCACTTCAGCATTCTGCTTTGCAAACAACAATGCTACAGCTTTGCCAATGCCACTTCCTCCGCCAGTAACAACAGCTATTTTACCATTTAACTGAAACATCTTTTTTTGCAAATTTATTTATATTAAAAAAAGAGAGACACTGCTTCCAATAAAATGCCGGCTAGTGGGTTAAAGCAATGGCGGCATTAGAATCATCAGGACTACCTTTTTGAGTAAGTGCAAACCACAACACTACCACAAAACAAACTAAGGGCACTATATAACTTAACTGAATATTGCCTCCTGTTGCATCTGATATCCTTCCCATTATTAACGGAAATATAGCGCCCCCCACAATGGACATTATTAAAAATGATGAAGCTATCTTGGTTTCTTCTCCCAGTCCCTTTATGCCAAGAGCAAAAATTGTTGGAAACATGACCGACATAAAAAATGGAACCGCAACCACTGCATAAACAGCTATCTCTCCATGCGTAAAAACAGCAATGGTGAGTAAAATAATATTAACAAGCGCATACAAACCGAGTAAACGCTCTGGTCGTATATACTTCATTAGAAAAGTGCCGCTAAAACGACCGATCATAAAACCAACCATCGCTATATAACCCCACCAGTAAGCAGCCTCCTTTTCCGGGAGGTCCATTGTATATCTTGAAAAACGAATAAAGAAACTTCCTACGCCTACCTGTGCACCAACGTAAAAAAACTGTGCTATCACAGCCCATTTTACCTGTGGTATCTGCAATGCTCTAAAAGAAAATGGAGCTTTGGTGTTTTCATGAACAATTTGCCCTTCTGGTAATTTGGAAACAAAAAATAGTGCAAATAACAACAATACTCCCAATGCAATGATGAGATAAGGTATCTTAACGGTATTTGCTTCCGACTGTAAATAGTTGTTTAATTGGCCCGCAACCGCCATCTGTTTCAATTCTGCAGACGAATGTTCAACACCCGATAAAATAAATTGGCCGCCGAGTATGGGTGCCATGAATGCTCCAACACCATTAAACGACTGGGCAAAATTTAATCTTCTTGCTCCTGTCTTTTCATCTCCCAATTTGGCCATATAAGGATTGGCCACCGTTTCCAGGAAGGTAGCTCCGCTTGCAATTACAAACAAGGCACCGAGAAAAAAAGCATAGTTCCTGGTAGACGCTGCGGGTAAAAAAAGCAATGCACCAGAACCATATAAAAAAAGACCGAATAATATTCCTTTTTTATAACCATACTTATGCATAAACCACCCGGCAGGAAGCGCAATAGAAAAATAGGCAAGGTACACCGACGTGTCAATAAAGGCTGATTGCGTATCCGTGAGCTGACATGCCTTTTTTAAATGAGGAATAAGGATCGGATTAATGTTGTGAAGAAATGCCCATAAGAAAAATAAAGACGTTACTAAAATAATAGGCAATATATAATTACGATTATTCATACCAGGCAATTAAGACAGTGATTTGGTTTTTTATTTTTTGTTGAGCGAAATCATTTGCGAACCGGAGTTGCGCATTTATTAACTAACGCAATAATAGTAACAAATAACGAATGAAACCCACAAGTCATCTTAACAAAATTACCCATCCATTCAACTATATTAACAAGAATGCACCTCGCCTCTGCTCAACAAGATAAAAAACATTAGTAAATTAGTAAATATACACCGCAGGTAATTAATTAATTTCGCTGTTTAAATCTTCGCCTAAAGATTGAACTTTTGAAATAAACAAAATTCGGTTCAGGAATAGTTTTATTTAAACACCTCAAAAAAGTAAATAAGATAGACCATGAAAAAAATTATTTGCATTCTTATTCTCAGCTTTTCAATAAAAGCAAATGCACAAAAACATACGCTTACGAAAATTTGGGAAACAGATACAATAATTCCTGTTCCTGAATCTGTACTACCTGATCTTAAAAATAACCTGCTGTATGTTTCATTAATAAATGGTGGCGGATGGGATGCAGATGGAGTTGGCGGAGTTGGAAAAATAAATACGAATGGCAGGAGTTTTGATTCGACCTGGATCACAGGTCTGAATGCACCAAAGGGTTTAGGCAAGCATGGCAACAGGATATATGTAGCCGATATTTCCAATGTTGTTGTGATTGATATCAACAAAGGAAAAATAGAAAAGAAAATCCCTGTAAAAGATGCTACCGGATTAAATGATATAACGGTTACCAGTAACGGGATTGTTTATGTATCCGATTCGAAACAAGGAAAAATATGGCGTATAGAAAATGATGTCCCTTCACTCTACCTGGATAGCATCAATGGCGCAAACGGTTTGAAAGCAATTAATGACAACTTGATTTTTGCTGAAGGAAAATTTTTAAAAAAAGCAAACGCACAAAAACAAATAACACAGATTGCGGACGTGTCGCAATCAATCGACGGTATTGAACCTATTGGCAACGGCGATTTTATTGTTACCTCATGGATAGGTTACATTTTCTATGTTGCTCTTGATGGTCATGTGGAAACATTGTTGGATTCTCATGACAAAAAGATGAATACAGCTGATATAGGTTTTGACCAGGTGAAAAAAATTTTATATGTGCCGACATTTAATGCTAAAAAAATTATCGCTTATCGTTTGATGTAAAATGAACCGGCTGCCCTCAGCAGCATTTAAAGAACTTAATGTTTTTTCCTTGATAACATAAAGAATTGTGCCTATTATATCTTGTGAAATTCAAGTTGCCCGATGATCATCTTTAATATAATTCACCCTGATTTTGTGCCTCACCGCCGGAATGGTTAAAATTGACCAATAAACTGCCAAATAAGTGGAAACTATAAACACGCGAGCCTGCTATTTTTGCCAAGCACACTTTAGGAAAATCCTCAATAACATTTGAAAGATCGTTCAAAAAACTTTATATGGATAAATTCATATAGAAGATTTGAACAACTAAGTTTTAGGTAAACTTAATTCTCATAAGCAGGCAATCAAGCTGTTTAACGGGTTCTTTTTCTAAGGGACCCTCTTTTTTTGAAATAGTTGTCCACGCCTTAGTGCAATCTTCCCTTCTCACTAATTGGGTTCCTGCCCAATCAATTCTTTTAGATCAACTGCAACAAACCTCCATGATAATAATCATATTCTATATTGAAGAATATCAACTTTTTGCTTAGGTATAAATTCTACTTTGCTAAAGTTATATAAAGTTTATAGTTACGCTGTAAACTTATTCTTTCAAAATTATCAGTATTCATATGTTTGATATTACCAAACCCGTCGACCTCACACTTCATGCAGAAGGTACGGGTCCCAAAAGGTTCCGTCGCCCGGTATATATTGATTTTATGCCTCCATGCAACAGTGCATGTCCCGCTGGGGAAAATATACAAGCCTGGATGGCTCATGCACAGGCGGGTAATTATTTCGAAGCCTTTCAGACGCTTGTTGAGGACAACCCTTTTCCGGCCATTATGGGCCGCGTCTGTGTGAAACCCTGTGAAACCGGTTGCAACCGGACACATATTGATACCCCCGTAAATATACATGCTGTTGAAAGATTCATAGGCGATGAAGCAATAAAGCAAAAATGGCCGATTCAATTTGATGCACATTCAACCGGGAAAAAAGTACTGGTAATTGGTTCGGGGCCGTCAGGATTATCCGCAGCCTATCACCTTGTTCGCATGGGCCACGCGGTAGAAGTAATTGAAGCGAGTGGACATCCGGGCGGTTTATTGTGGTCTGGTATTCCCGATTATCGTTTACCTAAAGAAATACTTGACGCTGAAATTGACCGGATAGTAAGATTAGGCGTGAAGATCCGGTTAAACTATACTGTAAAAGATATTTTATATGAGAAGGAAGCGGGCAATTTCGATGCAGTATATCTTGCTATTGGAGCCCAATTGATTCACAAGGAAGAATTTCAGAACGACGATTCAGTTTATGTAAGGGATGCATTTTCTTTTTTTCACGAAACAAAATCAAACACATCTCCTTACGTGAGAAAAAAAGTAGTGGTATATGGCGGTGGCAAACTCGCATTATACCTGGCCCGGATCATAAAGCGGTTTGATTCCGAAGTATCTGTTTATTTTCCTGGTGATAAAAAAATGATGCCCGCTTACGATTATGAAACAGAAGATGCATTGGCGGAAGGCGTAGATGTACAACTTTTCAGGAGTATCAGCAAAATAGAAAACCACAAGGTCATACTCGAAAAGATGAAAGTAGAAAAAGGGAAAGCTGTTGGCACTAACGAATTTGAATCAATCGATACCGATGTGTTGATAGTGGCAAATCGCCAGGAGTCCAATTCCACTTTCTTGTCTCCTGTTCCCGGCATTGTCATAAATGATGATGGAACGGTTAGCATAGACGCACAACGAATGACAGGTTATGAAAGCATTTTTGCCGGTGGCGACATGCTTCCTGGTGAAAACAGAAGTTCAACCATTGCAATTGGCCAGGGTAAAAAAGCTTCCCGTTATATAAATGGATACCTGGCACGCCAGCAATATATAAAACCTGACAAACATCCCACTGCCAGTTATCGCAAGCTGCATATGTGGTATAAAACAGATGCACCTCAAAAAGAACAGGATAAACTGGCACCGTCCATTGCTGTGAAAAATTTTGATGAAGTGATTGCCGGCTTATCTCAGGAAGAAGCAAGATTTGAAGCCCAACGTTGCCTTAGCTGTGGCAATTGTTTTGAATGTGACGGATGCTTTGGTGCCTGCCCTGAAGATGCCATTATTAAATTAGGGAAAGGGAACCGCTATAAATTCAACTACGATTCCTGCACAGGATGTGCCGTGTGTTATGAGCAATGTCCGTGCCATGCAATAGAAATGATTCCAGAACCTGTTAATTCAACAAATGATGTCAAACAATAAAAAAATAATCTCTACAATAGATGGGAATGAAGCCGCCGCCTATGTGGCTTATCGGGTGAACGAAGTCTGTGCTATTTATCCAATTACCCCATCATCTACCATGGCTGAACTCGCTGATGAATGGGCTTCAAAAGGCATAAAAAATATTTGGGGAAATATTCCGGATGTTATAGAAATGCAAAGCGAAGGCGGGGCCGCAGGTGCGGTACATGGAGCCTTACAAACCGGCTCACTCACTACTACCTTTACCGCATCCCAGGGTTTAATGCTTATGTTACCCAATATGTACAAGATTGCCGGTGAACTAACCTCCGCTGTGTTTCATGTTGCGGCACGTTCCTTAGCAACTCAGGCACTTTCAATTTTTGGCGATCACCAGGATGTAATGGCCGCAAGAACTACCGGCTTTGGTCTATTAAGTTCGGCCAGCGTACAGGAAGCGCATGATTTTGCATTGATAGCACAAGTTGCTACTTTAAAATCAAGAATACCTATTGTACATTTTTTTGATGGCTTTCGCACTTCGCATGAAGTAAATAAACTGGAAATGTTAAGTGATGAACAGATACGTGCAATGATACCGGATGAATTTGTGATTGCACATCGCGAACGTGGAATGAATCCCGAACATCCATTTGTAAGGGGAACAGCTCAAAATCCGGATGTGTATTTCCAGGGAAGGGAAACGGTAAATTCTTTTTATAATAAAATGCCGGGAATTATGGAAACTGCGATGAATGACTTTGCAAAGATGACCGGAAGAAAATATGAGCTCTTTCAATATACAGGCGCTGCCGATGCTGAGCAGTTAATAATAATAATGGGGTCAGGCGGCGAAACGGTTGCAGAAACAGTAAAGGCATTAAATAATAACGAAGAAAAAACCGGCGTAATACAGGTTCGATTGTACAGGCCATTTTCCCTGGAGCATTTGATAAGTGCCATACCACCAACAATAAAATCTATTGCAATACTTGATCGCACAAAAGAATCCGGCGCAGCGGGTGAACCTATGTACCAGGATGTACTGGCAACTTTAGTGGAAGCAATGCAACAAGGCAAACTGAATCATCTCCCCAAATTGATTGGTGGTCGTTACGGGCTTTCTTCCAAAGAGTTTACACCTGCAATGGTTAAAGGTGTATTTGATGAATTAAAAAAGAAAGAACCGAAAAACAATTTTACCATTGGTATTAATGATGATGTTACTCATACCAGCATCGATTATAACCCTTCATTTACATTGAATGAATCAGAATGGAGACAGGGGTTGTTCTTTGGCCTGGGTGCTGACGGAACAGTGGGAGCCAATAAAAACACTATTAAAATAATCGGGGAAAATACTGACTTGTATGCGCAGGGATATTTCGTTTACGACTCGAAGAAATCAGGAGCAAGAACTGTTTCACATTTGAGGTTTGGCCCAAAGCCAATCAGGGCTCCCTATCTTATTTCTAAAGCGGATTTTATTGCATGTCATCAATTCAATTTTATTGAAAAAGTGCAGATGCTTGAATTTGCAAAGGAAGGAGCCACATTCTTAATAAACAGCCCTTATAATAAAGATGACGTTTGGGATAAATTAACAGGGCAGGTTCAGAAACTTATCATTGACAAGAATCTAAAAGTTTATGTGATTGATGCAACAACTGTAGCCCGTGAAACGGGAATGAGTAGTCGCATCAATACCATTATGCAAACTTGTTATTTTGCTTTATCCGGCGTGTTGCCCAGGGAAGAAGCAATAGAAAAAATTAAAAAAGCAATAGAAAAAACTTATTTCAAAAAAGGGCAGAAAGTAATCGATCAAAATTTTAAGGCAGTTGATGCAACACTTGATAATCTGTATGAAGTAGATTATCCAAAAAAAGTTTCTGCGGCAGATCATAATTTATTAACCGTGTCGGATAAAGCGCCTGATTTTGTAAAAAATGTTACCGCAGTAATGATGGCCGATCATGGAAACCAATTACCCGTAAGCATAATGCCGATAGATGGCACTTATCCCAGCGGAACCACTCAATGGGAAAAAAGAAATGTTTCAGACCTTGTGCCCTTATGGGAACCTGATCTTTGTATACAATGCGGCAACTGTGCTTATGTATGTCCGCACAGTGTAATAAGGGCAAAATTTTATCACAAGGATAACTTGAAAAATGCTCCGCAGGAATTTAAATCGGCACCGATTAATGCAAGAGGTTTTCCTGAAACACAATATTCATTGCAGGTTTATCTTGAAGATTGTACCGGGTGTAATTTATGCGTGGAAACCTGCCCTGCAACTGATCCACTGAACCGGTCCCGCAAGGCCATTAATATGACGGAGAAAGAGCCTATACTTGGATCAGAGCAAAAGAATATTGAATTTTTTGAAAACATTACCTGGAACGATCGTTCTAAAATTGATTTCTCCACCGTGCACGGTGCGCAGTTCCTGGAGCCATTGTTCGAATTTTCCGGTGCATGCGCTGGTTGCGGCGAAACACCTTACTTAAAATTATTATCACAATTATTTGGCGACAGGCTGCTGATTGCAAATGCAACAGGATGTTCGTCTATATATGGTGGTAATTTGCCAACAACACCCTGGGCAAAAAATAAACAAGGCCGTGGACCGGCATGGAGCAATTCATTATTTGAAGATAATGCTGAGTTTGGATTAGGCATGAGAATCACTGCGGATAAACAGTTGAATGTTGCCAAACAGTTGCTGCTTGAATTGAAAAATGAATTGGGTGAAGCTTATATAAAAGAAATATTAGATGCCAAACAAACATTAGAATCTGAGCTTGTACAGCAGCATCAAAGAGTGGATGATTTGAAAGAAAAATTAAAAGTTATGAGATTGCCTGCAGCGATTCACTTGCTATCGGTAGCAGACCAGTTGGTACGCCGCAGCGTATGGTTAGTAGGTGGAGACGGATGGGCTTATGATATCGGCTATGGTGGATTGGACCATGTATTGGCGACCGGAAGAAATATAAACGTTCTTGTGCTGGACACAGAAGTATATTCAAACACTGGTGGCCAATCATCCAAAGCAACACCTACAGCAGCAACGGCAAAATTTGCTGCGGGTGGCAAATCAGTTGGTAAAAAAGATCTTGCCATGCAAGCCATTTCATATGGTAATGTCTATGTAGCAAGGGTGGCATTTGGCGCTAATCCCCAGCAAACATTACTGGCAATGAGAGAAGCTGAAGCGTATGACGGCCCTTCAATAGTTCTGGCATACAGCCACTGTATTGCTCATGGATATGATTTGAAAAATGCTTTGGATCAGCAACGGAAGGCGGTTGCCAGCGGTCATTGGCCGTTATTAAGGTATAATCCTGTATTAAGAAACAAAAATCAAAATCCATTTGTGCTTGATTCAGCGAGACCCACCATTCCGTTAAAAGACTATGCGTACAATGAATTGCGGTATAAAGTGCTTACTGTTACTAACCCTGATTCGAGTGTCGCGTTGATGAAGCATGCTCAGGAACTGGTGAACCTGAAATGGAAAACTTACGAAGAAATGGCAACAAAAAAAGCAAGTGATTTTGTTCCTGTGGCTAAATAAAAATATCGTGATATGAGAACCTCCATAACAAAATATGGAGCGGCTAAACCTGTCATTTTCGAACATACCTGTCTGTCTTGGGGCAGGCAGGCGTTATTTTAAACAAAATTAAAATCTTACTAAAACCATAAACAGATGAAAATATATTCAACATACATGGGCATGAAATTGAGTTCTCCAATTGTCGTGTCTGCCTGCCCGTTATCCGAGCAAACGGATAACATCGTAAAGATGGAAGACAATGGCGCCGGGGCCGTTGTGTTATTTTCATTGTTCGAAGAACAGATACGCAAAGAGGAGGCCCGGCTGAAATTTGTGATGACCAAAACCACCAATTCATTTCCGGAGGCACTGGATTATTTCCCCGATCTCGAAGACTTTAACGTCGGCACGGAAGAATACCTGGAGAACATCCGCAGAGCAAAAGAGCGGGTGGATATTCCTGTCATTGGCAGTTTAAATGGTATTACCAATGAAGGATGGATTAATTATTCAAAGCAGATGGAACAGGCAGGCGCAGACGCCATCGAGGTAAATATATTCTTTATACCGGGAGATGCAATGATGTCTTCTTCTGAAGTGGAGCATCGTTATCTGAATATTATTGATAACATCAGGCAATCGGTAAAAATTCCTGTAGCCGTAAAGCTGAATCCTTATTTCAGCGCTATGGGAAATATGGCATTACGCATGAAAAAGGCCGGTGCAGATGCATTGGTTTTATTCAACCGGTTTTACCAACCTGATTTTGATATCAATGAAATGATCATAAAAACGGATTTGCATTACAGTGAATCCAGTGAAATACGATTACCCTTATTATGGATTGGCTTATTATATGGAAAAGTAGATCTTTCTCTCGCAGCGACCACAGGTGTGCAAAGTGCTGTTGAAGTAATTAAATACATTCTTGCCGGCGCCGATGTTGTGATGACTGCTTCTTCGTTGTATAAAAATGGTATTCCTTACCTGAAAACTATGAACAAAGAACTACAGGACTGGATGTATATGATGGGTTTTGATGAAATTACTTCATTTAAGGGCAGTATGAGTCAACAACAAATTGCTGATCCGACTGCATACCAAAGAGCCAATTATATTAAGATACTGGAAGGAGTAAAATAAAATTATATGATCGCAGGAATTAATGAATATATAAAGCAACAAAGTTGTGCGAGTGTGTGCTGTATTGATAGTAATGAACTTCCTTATTGTTTCAGTTGCTTTTATGCTTATAATAGCGATGAAGGATTATTGTATTATAAATCATCTCAAGGAGCACACCATTCAAAAAATATTTTGAACAACGCTTCAGTTGCAGGAACTATATTGCCGGATAAACTCAATAAACTACAGGTAAGAGGAGTGCAATTTGAAGGAATAGTATTACCGCTGGAACATCCCTTAGCAAAAAATGCTTCCCCATTTTATTATAAGAAAAATCCTTTGGCGGTTGCCGTGCCGGGTGAAATCTGGACCATACAAATTAATAGTATCAAATTTACAGATAGCCGTCTTGGTTTTGGTAAAAAGCTTATGTGGAGCCGAGATGAACAGGAAGCTGTTGTATGATTGTCTTCGATAAAAAAATAAAATTTCTTATTTGGTATAATGAAACGTTTTCTCTCTTCCAATTAATGGATTCCCTATTCATCGTCGCCACTTAATAATTTCTTTCAAAAAATATTTGTATTAAAAACAATGCCCGGGAATTTTTCATTCCGGGCATTGTTTGAATTGATTGATATAACTATTATTTCCGCGGATTTTCTATTGCTGCCTGTGCTGCGGCTAATCTTGCAATAGGCACACGGAAAGGTGAACAACTTACATAATTCATTCCTATGCGATGACAGAATTTTACACTCTCGGCATCACCGCCGTGTTCTCCGCAAATACCCACTTTAAGATTGGGCTTCGTTTTGCGGCCCCTTTCAGTTCCTAATTTTATCAGTTCTCCCACTCCATCCTGGTCAATGGTTTGAAACGGATCGTCCTTCAATACTTTCAGGTCAAGGTAATTTGGTAAAAACCCGCCAATGTCATCACGGCTGAATCCGAAGCTCATTTGAGTAAGATCATTAGTGCCAAAGCTAAAGAAGTCAGCAACTTCCGCCATCCGGTCAGCCCTCATGGCTGCTCTTGGTATTTCAATCATCGTACCATAGAGATATGGAATCTTTTGCATTTTCATTTTTTCGCATACTTCCTTATAAACCCTGTCAACTATTTTTTTCTGGTGAATGAGTTCATTCACTGTACAGGTTACCGGTATCATAATCTCAGGGAAAGCTTTCTTACCAGATTTAATCAATTCGGCCGTGGCCTCGAATATAGCCCTAACCTGCATTTCCGTGATTTCCGGGTAACTAACGCCCAGGCGTACCCCACGGTGACCAAGCATCGGGTTATTCTCATGCAATGCCAATACTCTTCTTCTTAAAATGCTCATGCTGATACCAAGCTCTTTGCTGAGCTGAAGTAATTTCTCTTTATCATGTGGAACAAATTCGTGCAACGGTGGATCTAACAAACGAATGGTAACAGGAAAACCATCCATGACTTTGAGCGTGTTTTTAATATCCTTCTTTACATGGATATATAATGAATCCAGCGCCTGCTGTCTTTCACACACAGTTTTACTTACGATCATTTTTCGCAGAAGAAATAACGGCTCTTCACTTCCTGCACCATAAAACATATGTTCTGTACGGAACAATCCAATTCCTTCCGCACCAAATTTTAATCCCTGTGCGGCATCTTCCGGCGTTTCTGAATTAGCACGAACACCCATAACTTTTATTTTATCTACCAATTTCATCAAATCGTTATAGGATTGGTTTTTATCGAGGTTGATGGCAACTAACGGCAAGCTGCCTTCATACACCAAACCTCTGGTACCGTTCAAAGTAAGCCAGTCACCTTCCTTAATAATTACCCCGTTTTTTGCATGGAATGTTTTACTCTCATGATGAATTTCAATATCTCCGCAGCCTACAATACAGCATTTACCCCAGCCTCTTGCTACCAGTGCCGCATGTGATGTCATGCCGCCTTTTGTGGTTAAGATGGCTTCAGATTCATGCATTCCATCTACATCTTCAGGAGAGGTTTCTTCACGAACAAGAATTACTTTTACTCCTCTATGTGCCCATTCCACTGCCTCGTTAGAAGAAAAGACCACACGGCCTTTGGCGCCACCTGGTCCGGCAGGCAATCCCTTCGCAATTACCGGGTGTAATAGTGCTGCTTTGGGATCAAGCATCGGTAATAATAATTCCACCAATTGATTGGGCGCAACCCTGCTCACCGCAGTTTTTGCATCAATAAGTTTTTCAGCGTACATTTCAGTTGCCATCCTTACGGCTGCAATACCATTTCTTTTACCTACCCGGCATTGAAGCATATATAGTTTTCCTTTCTCAATGGTGAATTCAATATCCTGCATGTCTTTATAATGTTGCTCCAGCCTCTTTTGATAACTGAATAATTCCTTATAAAGAGAAGGCATTATTTTTTCGAGTGTTTTGAATTGTTTGCTTTGCGCATTCTTTGAATATTCATTTACGGGCGCCGGTGTCCTAATGCCTGCCACAACGTCTTCGCCCTGGGCATTCACCAGGTATTCGCCATAAAATTCATTTTCACCTGTACCCGGGTTTCTTGTAAAAGCAACACCGGTGCAACTGTCGTTGCCCATGTTTCCAAATACCATTACCTGCACGTTTACTGCTGTTCCCCAATCATCCGGAATTTTTTCTATTCGGCGGTATTCTATAGCTCTCTTTCCATTCCAACTGCTGAAGACAGCTCCAATGCCACCCCATATTTGTTTGAGTGGATCATCAGGAAACTCTGTCCCTAATATATTCTTCACGGTTTGCTTGTAATCTTTTACTAATTCTTTCAGTTCATGCGCTGTCAGATCCGTGTCGCTGTTATATCCCTTTGCATGTTTAATATGTTCCAGTTTTTCATCCAATATCTTTCGAATACCCTTACCATTCTTTACTTCTATACCATCGCCTTTTTCCATCACCACATCGGCATACATCATAATCAGACGGCGATAGGCATCATAAGCAAAACGTTCATCACCACTTTGCGCAATAATCCCCTTGATTGTTTTTTCGGTCAATCCAACATTCAATACCGTTTCCATCATACCGGGCATACTTTTACGTGCGCCCGACCTAACGGACACGAGTAAGGGATTTTTTTCATCCCCAAACTTTTTACCGGTAAGTTTTTCCATTTTGGCTAATGCCGCTTCCAATTCCGTCTTTAATGATTTGGGATAAGTTTTTTTATGATCATAATAATACGTGCAAACTTCTGTAGTAACTGTAAAACCGGGAGGTACCGGTAAACGAAGTCTGGGATGGCCCGCCATTTCCGCAAGGTTGGCGCCTTTGCCACCTAACAGGTTTTTCATTGACTCGTTACCATCTGCTTTATTACCTCCAAAGAAATAAACATACTTTGTTGGTCTCATATCTTTTTTCATAAATGATTATTTTTAAATAATACATAGGTATGAAACTATGTGCTAAATAATGAAGAGGAAGATCAAGCCGGGGCATGACTTTCATCATTTTTTAGAGAGAAAAATGACAATGAAAACTGATGAGGATTTTGAGTCCGCAAAAGTGATTTTACAACGCCGAAAATGATTATGAATGTCCGGGTACCAGAGGGCAAAACTACCGCGTGAGTTTTGCCCAACGGACTTAAAAAGCCGGACTTATCAATAAGCAGAAACACCTGTAAAACTTCTGAGACGGCGCATAAGAAATAATTATGCAAGCTGGTTCATTCGGGTAAAAATTGGCTGGAGAACTTCCTGCCCCGCTTTGCAGGCCGCTTCGGTGAATTGAAACGTCAATTGAGTTTTACCGTCTTTCAACTGGTTGAAAATTGACTCAATAAAATCACTAACAGGCGGAGCAAAATCATGTATTCCTTTACCGCCCAAATCTGTATTCAAAGCCGGTGGAACTACTTCAATAACTTCTATATTCTTTGATTTAAGTAATGCCTGCAATGAAAGTGTGAAAGAATGAAAAAAAGCTTTTGTTGCAGAGTAAACAGGTGTTTTAATTAATGGAACAAATGACAAACCGGAAGTTATATTCACAATTGTGTTCAAAGATGCCAGTTGTAAAAAAAGGGATGTTAAATGCAGCGGCGCTTCCACATTGATAGTAATTTCTTCCTTTGCTCTTTGATAGAAATCGGCATCAAAGACTGACATCCATTGTTGAATACCTGCATTGTTCACTAATACATTCAAATCGTTATGTGCCTCCGAGATCCATTTAAATAATTCTTCTCTCTTACTGCTCACTGTTAGATCGCATTGCTTAGTAATAATGGAAGGAAGTTTATTTTTCGCTTCTTTTAAGGCTGATTCCCGTCTTCCGCAAATGATAACCGTGTTTCCTTCTTTAATAAATCTTTCAGCCATGGCAAAGCCAATGCCACTGGCTCCGCCTGTGATAAGGATTTTGTTGTTTGATAATTGCATCGTTTTTGATTTTGATTTGACATAGCAAAGTTGCAATAAAGAGCTGATATGTTTTTAGATACATGGATCGGTTATTTGCAAAATTCAATCAATTAAATTTTACAACGAAAAGATAATGGCGCCTGTGATGTACTGGAAATGCTTTCACAGCCTACGTTGGGAATTGGTTTGTCGGGCTGCTTACCAGCCGTTCAACTAAAAAGGGAGATCGCCAGGGAAACTTTTTATATTTGGACGAAGAAGTGTTACTCCTTAATGAATGAGACGACTCGCAACTACAAAAAAAGACCGGCTTGAGATGTTCAGTGATGGTGTGTTTGCCATCGCTATCACATTGCTGATACTTGAAATTAAGATTCCTTCTCATGAACAGCTAGTGCATGCAGGTGGGCTATATAATTACCTTTTCAGCATCTGGCCAAGTTACGTTTCCTATTTAATGAGTGCCGCATTGATAGGCATCTATTGGGTAAATCACCATTGGCTGTTTGGGTTCATTGAAAAAACAAATCATGTTTTTAATTTATTGAATGTCCTTTTTCTTATCGCGATTATATTCATTCCATTTACCTCTGCAATATTTGGTGATTTTGTGATACACGAAGAATACAGAAATGCAGCTGCAACTACCTATTGTGTGGGCTACTTCATTCCGGTAGTCCCAACACTGTTGTTGTGCCGGTATGCAATGCATAAAAAAAGGCTCGTCAATCCTCGCCTTTCTCAAAAATTCATTAACAGATTTACTTATAAGTTGCTTGCATTATTCCTTTCATCTGCTGTGGCCGTAGTGCTTTCATTTTTTTATCCGATCATAGCGCTGGGTTTAATTGGTAGTGTGCTGCTGCTTTTTCTCTTGCCACCCGCTACACCCGTGTACGATACGCAATAGTTTCTTTTCATAGTAATATGTCCGCTACTTTGCTCCGCATCAGGGAAGGCAAAAGCATAGCCCTAAACAGAGAACTATATAAATTTCAACACCGCATCACCCATCCTTTCAGTTCCTAAAATTTTATCTGACGGTGTATTGGTATCTGCAATATCCCTAGTGCGGTAACCGGCTTTTAAAACTTTATCAACAGCATCGATAATTGTCTGTGATTCGGCCTTCATTCCAAAGGAAATATTCAGCAACAACGCAGCGGATAGAACAGATGCCAAAGGATTAGCCAGACCTTTACCGGTAATATCATGTGCGGAGCCATGAATAGGTTCATAAACACCAGTGCCATCCCCAATGGAGGCACTGGCCAGCATTCCCATGGAACCTGCAATTTGGGACGCTTCGTCCGTTAATATATCACCAAACAAATTGGCTGTTACAACCACATCAAATCGTCTTGGGTCTTTTATAAGCAGCATGGCCGTTGCATCTACAAACTGGTATTCAACTTCCACGTCAGCATATTCCGGTGCAATCTTTTGAACCACTTCTCTCCACAACCTCGATGTTTCCAAAACATTTGCTTTATCAACCGAACATAATTTTTTACGTCTTGTTCTTGCTGCATCAAAAGCTTTACGGGCAATGCGCTCAACTTCGTAGCGGCTATATTCGGCAACATCGTACGCAGTATCACCATTATTCTTTCTTCCTTTTTCACCAAAATAAATGTCACCCGTTAGTTCGCGGAAAAATAAAATGTCGGCGCCTTTTAATATCTCCGGTTTAATGCTTGATGCTCCCAATAATTCATCAAATAATTTTATAGGGCGAATATTGGCATAAAGACCCAGTTCTTTTCTCATCTTTAATAAGCCCTGTTCAGGCCTGACTTTTGCTGAAGGATCATTGTCGTATTTTGGGTGGCCAACGGCACCAAATAATACTGCATCTGATTTTCTCATCTTCTCCAGGGATTCATCCGGCAGTGGACTACCGGTTGCCTCAATAGCTACATGGCCTATCAATGCTTCATCATACATAAATGTGTGACCAAATTTTGAAGCAATTGCATCCAATATTTTTTTTCCTACTGCGGTTACTTCCTGTCCTATTCCATCACCGGGGACGATTAAGATGTGTTTTGTTGCCATTTTGTTGAAAGGTACTGAGGCAACGAGGCACAGACACACTCAGTTGATTCAGTCATTTTATAATGATTGTCTAATTTTTGTTATTATGCCTTTACGCCCAGCGCCTTCAATCCTCAAATCGTATTCAGCATTTTTAATGTTGCCTTGATAGCAGCAACAGTCTGATCGCTGTCTAATCCGCGTGTTTTAAATTCCCGGTTGTTTTGACTCCATGTAATAATCGTTTCACACAACGCATCACTCTTACCGCCGGGAGGAATACGAACGGCATAATCCGTTAACAGGGGTAACTCGATTTTCTTTTGCTTATACACTTTTTTCAATGCATTCATAAATGCATCATATTGCCCATCCCCCTGTGCATGTTCTTCGAACAATTCACCGTTTACACAAATCTTTAAGGTGACTGAGGGATTCAAATCTTTTGAATGAGTGAGCACATAGTTTTCAATACTCACTTTTGCGTTAATAGCTTTACTGTCCAATATATCAGAGATGATATATGGAAGATCGGCCTGTGTTAACACTTCTTTCCGGTCACCCAATTCAATAATCCGCTGTGTAACCTTTTTAAGATCATCATCGGAGAGAAGGATACCAAGTTGTTGTAAATTATTTTCAATATTTGCTTTACCACTCGTTTTGCCTAATGCATATCTTCTTTGACGTCCGAAACGCTCAGGCATCAGCTCGCTGAAATACAATTTATTTTTTTTATCACCATCTGCGTGTATGCCTGCCGTTTGCGTAAATACATTTTCCCCTACTATCGGTTTATTCACAGGAATTCTAAATCCTGAAAATGTTTCTACCAGCTTGCTCACCCTGTACAAAGATTTTTCAGCAACAGATAATTTTATATGTGGCATAAAATCATGCAACACCGCGATGGCACTTGCCAGTGGAGCATTCCCGGCTCTTTCGCCCATTCCATTTACGGTAAGATGTAAACCATGAGCGCCTGCCTTTATTGCTTCCAGTACATTTGCCGTTCCCAAATCATAATCGTTATGTCCGTGAAAATCGAAATGAATACGAGGGTAACGTTGAATAATTTCTGAAATAAATTCAAAAACTTCTGACGGAATCAGGATGCCCAATGTATCCGGCAACAGGATTCTTTTAACCGGTTGGGTTGAAAGAAAATCCAAATATTGAAAAACATACTCCTTCGAATGACGCATACCGTTACTCCAATCTTCGAGATAAACGTTGCATTCAATACCTTTCCTTTTTGCCTGCTTTATTACTTCAGCTACTTCCGCAAAATGTTGTTCCGGCTTCTTCTTTAACTGGTGTGTTAAATGATTCAACGA
This sequence comes from uncultured Chitinophagaceae bacterium, assembly GCA_963819925.1. Lineage (GTDB taxonomy): Bacteria > Bacteroidota > Bacteroidia > Chitinophagales > Chitinophagaceae > Ginsengibacter. The sequence goes on from CAWFYG010000009.1 coordinate 191,954, forward strand.
ACCCTTTGTAAGCAGGTTCATTACTTTTGCGCCAGCCTTCTGCATCCACTGTATGGATACATCACCGTCCACAAAAGTCAATACTTCTACTTTATTCAACAAACCGTTTGCTTTGGCCCATTTGGTAATTTTTTTGACTGCATCGAATTCCCCTTCCGAAACCCGTGCGGACGCAACTTCAATCCTGTCAACTTTTACTTCGGTTAACAGAAGCTGGGCTATGGTTAATTTTTCAGATGCAGAAAATGATACCCCACTGGTTTGTTCACCATCGCGGAGTGTGGTATCCATTATTTCAATATAAGTTTGTGATTGAGGCATGTTCGTTTGCTTGGAAAAATTTTAATATAAACTTGTTGATGCAAACGACTTAATTTCTTGTCCCATCGACTGCAGATAGTCTATATCATCATAACCATTTGTAAGATTATTCTTTTTATAGCCATTGATAGCAAATGATTGTTCATCTCCTGTTGAGAGTATCGTAATCGTTTGGTGAAGAAGACTCACTTCCAATTCTGTATTGGGATCTGCTTCAATGGCTTTAAAAATTTTATCGAGGAATTTATCGCTCACCTGTACTGGTAATATACCAACATTGATACAATTATTTTTAAAAATATCGGCAAAAAAACTGGATACTACGCAACGAAAACCATAATCGTAAACGGCCCATGCCGCATGCTCGCGGCTGCTGCCGCTGCCAAAATTTTTTCCGCCCACCAATATTTTGCCTTTATAAATGGAGTTGTTTAAAACAAAATCTTTTTTAGGTGTGTCATCGTTGTTGTATCGCCAGTCGCGAAAAAGATTATCTCCAAAACCTTTCCGTTCGGTTGCTTTTAAAAAACGGGCAGGTATAATCTGGTCCGTATCTACATTCTCAATTGGCAAGGGAACTGCTGTACTTTTTAGTATGGTGAATTTATCGTAAGCCATTCTGTTATTGCTGATTTATTATTTAATGATTTCGATTTACTTTGTGGTCATATTTATTCAGTTGTCGTGCATCAATTTATCAACTCTCTCGGATCTGTAACAACGCCCGTTATCGCTGCAGCGGCTGCCACAAAAGGGCTCGCCAACATTGTTCGTGCACCCGGTCCCTGTCTTCCTTCAAAATTCCTGTTGCTCGTGCTAACGGCATACTTACCCGCAGGAATTTTATCATCATTCATTGCCAAACACGCTGAACAACCCGGCTGCCGTAACTCAAACCCCGCTTCAGTTAAAATATCCAGGATGCCTTCATCCTTAATTTGCTGTTCAACAATATGTGAACCGGGAACAATCCATGCGGTCACATTTTCGGCTTTCCTGTGTCCCTTTACAATCGATGCAAAGGCACGAAAATCTTCAATACGTCCATTGGTGCAACTTCCTAAAAAGACATAATCAACTTTTTTACCCAGCATGGCGTCCTCCTCATGAAAACCCATGTAGCCAAGTGATTTTTCATAACTGGATTTACCACCCCCTGCCTGTTCGGCTGTCGGAATGTGTTTGGTGATGCCCATTCCCATACCGGGATTGGTACCATAAGTTATCATTGGTTCAATTTCTGCCGCATCAAAATTATATTCCACATCAAATAAGGCACCTGCATCAGTTTTTAATGTTTTCCAGTACGCCAGCGCTCTGTCCCATGCTTCACCCTTTGGCGCTTTTTCTCTTCCTTTGATGTATGTGAATGTTGTTTCATCCGGTGCAATCATACCACCACGTGCGCCCATTTCAATGCTCATATTACAAACCGTCATCCGCCCCTCCATACTCATATTTTCAAATACCCCGCCGGCATATTCAACAAAATAACCCGTGGCGCCCGCGGCTGTTAATTTGGAAATAATATAGAGCACCACATCTTTTGGACTTATACCCTTACCCAATTTACCATTCAAATTTATGCGCATTTTCTTCGGCCTGGGCTGCATAATACACTGCGACGAAAGCACCATTTCCACTTCAGATGTACCGATGCCAAAAGCGATGCAACCAAATGCACCATGAGTAGATGTATGTGAGTCTCCGCATACTATTGTCATGCCCGGCAAAGTAATTCCGTTCTCCGGCCCGATAATATGAACAATGCCATTTTTGGGATTGCCCAGACCCCAATGCGAAATACCGTATTTGGCTGAATTTATTTCCAGGGCTTTTAACTGGTTTGCAGAAAGCGCATCTTTAACCGGTAAATGCTGGTTAACCGTAGGCGTGTTATGGTCGGCTGTAGCAAATGTTTTTTCGGGAAACATCACTTTTAATCCACGGCTTTCCAGCCCCAGGAAAGCAACCGGGCTGGTAACTTCGTGAATAAAATGACGGTCGATAAAAAAAACATCCGGACCATCTTCAATTTTGCGAACCACATGTGAGTCCCACACTTTATCGAACAAGGTATCTGGCATATGCTTATCTATATTTTTTTAAATGGAATGCAAATTTCCTAAAATATCAGCATATTGTTTCTTTTATGGTGCTTTTATTTAGCAGAGTTGGGATTTTTTTAAGAATAAGAAGTACTTAGATATTCTTTCATTAGTGATATGACCTTTTAAGAGACATGATCATAAGAACTCCTGCCATATGAAAATAATTTGTTCCAGGAAAAAACCTTTTGAAAAAGGGCTACTATTAAAAAGAAGAGGATATTCACTTTTCTTTTAGTATTAAATTTAAAGTTCCTAAACCAATTTGAAATGAAAAAAATAACCAGGGTGTGGCATGGAATTACCAGGGCGCAGCATGCAGATGAATATCTAAAGTATGTAGAAGATACCGGCCTGAAAGATTATAAAACCATTGATGGAAATTTATCTGTAAAACTACTGCGGCGAATTGATGGTGAAATTTGTCATTTTTTAACTGTAACTGAATGGGATTCATATGACAGTATTAAAAAGTTTGCCGGCTCTGATTATCAGAAAGCGAAGTATTATCCTGGCGATAAGGAATATTTACTGGAGTTTGAAGAGCATGTTGCGCACTATGAAACATTTGAATATTAATCAAGACCATTGTGAGTACATAATATCAAAGTAGTGCAATCATCGCCGGGATATTTTTATTTTAGGCTATCGGCATACCCTTCATTGCTAAAACAAATAATGTAGTTACAAAAAGAAAATAAATTATTACAAATAATAGTAACTGCATTTTTTTCCGCATAACAAAATAACCCGTTAGCGGCACAATCTGCAATGCATGCATGCCGAGAAAATGTGCGACACGTAAATCGCCGTAGGTTGTACTCCAATTAACGAATGGAAGGCCTGACGATCCATCCGGAGCGCCCACTGTGTGGCCTGCATTACCTACTATTACAAAGCCTTCCATCGCAAACAAAACAAAAAGTACCAGCCCCAGCCTTATCGACAAAAGGTATGTTTTGGAAAGATTGAATTCCTTCTGTAAAAAAAATAAAACGCATATGTATATTGTCCACAAAACGAATATGGTTATGGAGCCGCCCATTATACCAAATAAAATACCATTGAATAGAGTACTGTTATTGAAATGAGATCGCTGCCCTCTTGCCGCCTGGAAGGAAATAATAATTATTTCAATAAGCAAGGTTATAACCAATACCCAACTATAGATCATTACTTTTCTCCGGACTGTTTATTTTGCCCTATAAAGGCGAAATTTTTTCCCGGATAATTAATGAAAGTTTCCTATCAGGTATAAGTATGCTTAATTCACAAAGATTTCCTTCATCAGGCAAGCACGGACTCTTTCAGTAAATTTTTATTTCAACATATTTGATGCCGGTACTAACAAAAGGTTCATATCCTGGTCCTCAATAATATTTCATTTTTGAGCAAATCAAATTCCTGCCAGGTCATAGATTTTTTGGGAAACATTAGATCGGTTTCTCCATGAAGACTAATTGACTTGTCATCAATTACAATTTTTTTAAAGTCCGTCCATCGCATAATGGTAATTGTTGTGTCCTGTTTTAGTGTAAGTGTTTTATCGGACAGCGTGAGCTTCTGATTTATGAATTTTGCCTGGTCATTTAAAAAATCCCGGATTGATCTTTTCCACTTTACGATAGGAGACATCTTCCTGATCAGATGGTTTACCATAAGAACAAATATCACCGCGAGGATTGTAAAAATACCCCACGACTTATTGACCATGATACTATAAATAAGCGAAGCTATTAAAAGGCAGCCTGCCAGTAACGATAATATAAATTGTCCTTTCACCGTTCTTGAAAGCAATATTTTATCATTTCCGTTTTTGAAATGCAATTCTTCAAAGTCCGCCTTATTAAAATTTAATTTTATTTCAGTGGTGTCCATAAGCAAGGATTTCTTTATGGATTTAACGAATAATACAGCGAATCATTGTTATAAAAGTGATGTTTTAATCCTCTACTTGATATGGTACAAAGCTATTTCAGATCTTCACATCTTATTAAACTTAAATGTTTATGAACCTGCAAATGATAGTCCTCGCGTCAAAGGACTACGATCCTTCCCGCTGTTCATAAACAATCTCGTATTTGATTCCCTCCAGGTCCTTAAAAAAAGAGCATAATAATGAGGACCATGCTGTGGATAAAACTTCGGTTCGTCGACAATTTTTGCACCTGTTTCTTTTATCTTCTTATAAAGCTCGTCAACACCAGCATGGGATTCCGCTTTAAATGCAAGATGATGTAATGATCCCGGTTTTCTGCGATGAATAGTATCTTCTTTAAAAGCTTTTCGTGGGGAGCTGATACCAAAAATCAGTAATGGATGAACGTATTCCACTACATCAAATTCATGTTCTGCTACTGTACCTTTTGACTTTTTGTTAATATCAAATCCTAAAATGGGTAGTAACTTATCGTAAAAAGGTTCTGCAATATTCAGGTCTTTCACCGTTATCTGGATATGGTCAATAATTGGTTTCATGCATTCGCACTTTTTTAAATCGTAAATCTGCATAGCACCCTGCCCCCTGCTTCATATTATTAGTTGCAATCTATCAAAAAAATTGAAATTAATTTTTCATCCCATGGTATTACAATACATTCCGCCATCTTCCTTTATAAATTATGAGTGAATCAATATGCCCAAATATTTTAATTGATTATTCATGTTTAACTTAGGAAAAACTTTATATGGAATTTGGACGCATTGACCCCGAAGCGCTAAATAATGTTGATTTTAGTGTGCCAAGGGAACCGGCATTCAATAAAAACATCCTAAGCGGCAGGAAAAATAAAAATGCAAAAGTGTATGTTGGTTGTGCTAAATGGGGAAGAGTAGAATGGATAGGAAAGATATATCCTGAAAAAACAAAAGAAAAAGATTTCCTGCAATACTATGTACAGCATTACAATTCAATTGAGCTAAACGCCACACATTACAAAGTGTATGGGCCAAGAGGCATTGAGAAGTGGAAAGAAAAGGCAGCAGGGAAAGATTTTTTGTTTTGTCCAAAAATGTATAAAGGAGTTACCCATTTTGGCAGGCTTACGGGTAAAGGTTTTTTAACAACAGAATTTCTGCGTGGCATACTGGCTTTTGAAGAACATCTCGGCCCGGTATTTATCCAGGTTAGTGATGCTTACTCTCCCAAACGTAAAGAGGAGTTGTTTACATTTTTACAATCGCTGCCAACAGATGTGCAGTTCTTCCTGGAGGTTCGCCATCATGATTGGTTTAAAGGAGATACAAGTAAAGAGTTGTTTGAAAAATTACATGCATTGCATATCGGGGCGGTTATAACAGATACCGCCGGAAGAAGGGATTGTGCACACATGCACCTGACGCTTCCAAAAACTTTTATACGCTATGTTGGTAATAGCCTGCATCCAACCGATTATACACGTATTGATGCATGGGTAAAACGAATGAAATATTGGTTAAACAATGGCATCAATGATATTTATTTTTTTATGCACATGCATAACGAAGCAACATCCCCGGAACTTACTGTTTACCTGGTGGATAAAATGAATAACGAATGCGGATTAAAGCTGATCAAGCCGACATTTGTGAATAAGTAAAAAGAGAATTAACCGTAGTGAATCATTGTTGTTTTCTCAGCTTATAAGCTTCTTCCAAAGCTGATCTCACCAGCTTCCTATTGGCTTTATCAAGGTTAATAGTTGTCCATCCCTGCCGTCCCCATCCGTTTGGAATTGCAAAAATCACTTCGCTTTGCAGGGGGCAAAAGATCATTTGAACCTGTGGTGTAAATTTTAAATTGAGCGTTTTCTCTTTTACGGAAAGTGTTGCAAAAATTTTTTTCTTAATTGTAAAAGCTATTCTGTCGAAATGCGGTTTTTCACCGGTTCCTTCTAACGAGAGTGCTAATTGTTTTGTTTCTTCAGGTGTAACCATATTAAAAGGATGAAAGATTAATAAACCGTGTACTAAAAGGCAAGTCGTTACTAACTGATACACATACACGCCGTATGATTTTACCACAGCTACAAGCAAAGGACTGGTATTTTAGAATTTTCAGCCCATAATCAAAGCTCAGTTTTGTTACTTAAGACGCCTGCGATTTTTTATGGATTGCTTTTCCTTTTAAAGGAAAATTTAATCTTTTATTTAAAGAATTCATCAGCTTTAATTTCCCACTGAACCCGGTTGCTTTTTTCAAATCGGACATGCACCTGGATTATATTATTATCAACTAATTTTAAACTGTACGAATCATAGTCCCGGAATAGCACATACCCGCCCCACGTCCATGGATGTTCGCCGGGAACATAAACGGACACGTTATGCGAAGTGGCCAACGGGCCGGTTGAAATTCCGGAAATTGTTTTTGTATCTTCATTCCAATTCACATTCTCAATTTCAAGGGCACCCTGCATCACATGACGATCCGAAGAAATAAATTGGGGCTTCCCGGACTTTTCATGCAGGGTGAGTAAAGTAGCGCTTCCAGGTTGAACTGAAACTTTCAACTCACCGGATATCTCACCGATAAATTGCTGCTTCCAAAAGTCGAACGCCAGGTAAGTCTTGCCTGGCTGTAGCCAAAGCCGATTTAATGAAAATTTCTTTTGTACGGCTTCTGCCAAGCTCGAATTGAAAAAGGCGACCACAGTCCATTCGCCAAATTGTTTTTTTACTTTTAATGCAAAGACTGATTGCATATCAGCATCAAACAGGTCAACGGGAGTTGCCGCTTCCCCGAAAGATGGAGTGATCTTTTTAAGTATTTCCAATTTATATTCATCAAGTTCTGTGAGCCTGTCTCCCGAGATCATATTACCGCCACTCATCGCAATAATAGTTGCTGCTGCTTCTGACTGCAGGTTGTTCAGAAGATTAATACAGATGTGATCGGCATCGTTGATCCAAGTTCTTTTATGAAAATAATAGCGTTTGGCCGCGGCCGATGAACTGCTTGCAGGATGAAGAAAATAAGTATCCCAGGCCGCATCCGAAAAACCATAATTTACATCGGCTTCTATACGCATACTGTCGATCAACCCGACCGTTACTTCCCCGGGTCCGCACTCAAGAATGTGACAATGATCTCCTGCCGCATTTCTCATAATTTCTAATCCTTTACGGTAAACCTGCGCCGAGGAAACGGAAGGATCATAATAATGATCGGCTGCCAAAATTGACCAGGCCATAAAATCAATTTTGATCATTTCATATCCCCAATTATTAGCAATAGTATCAACCAGGTCGTGCAACCATTTCGCTGCTTCGGGGTGAGTGATATCAAGACAATATCTTTTTGGATTTTCGTCTAACGGAGGTTGTGAATTTTCCGGCCAGTTACCGATACGTTTTAAAGTACCATCCGCATTTTTTAATAGCCATTCAGGATGTTTTTGAAACAACTCTGTCGGTTCAGAAATAACGTACGGCGAGATCCAAAGCCCGGGTTTGAAACCGTAACTTTTAATTTTCTCAGCCAGCCATTTCAGGCCACGGGGAAAACGTTCATTACCTTCCCAGTCGCCATGCCAGCGCTGATACCCTTCGTCTATCTGTATATATTCGAGGCCAAAATCCTTCAAATGCTTCGCTGCAAATTCTGCATTGGATACTATTTCCTGTTCTGATACATTTGACAAGGTGTAAAACCAACTGCACCATCCGTTGACTATTGAATGAGTCCTCGCATTGTTTACTTTACCAACTGCGCCGGCATATATTTCCAAGGCTGCATAGGGATTTCCCGCGATGTTGATCACCAGGCGATTTGAACTGATTGTTTTTCCAGGCCGCAAAATTAATTCCGGGGCATAAACCGATTCAGCTAAAAATGAAATCTGACCGGTGCTCGTTTTAGAAAGTAATAAATTTCCCAAACACAAATTATTTTCCAGGTAGCCAAGGGTTAATCCTTCATTGTCATAACCACTAAACAGGCCTGTATTCCACCAGCTTTGTATTGTTTCATTTCCAGCTTGTGATGAAATAGGTCCGTTAGCCAGTTTTACACCTTTTAAATCTCCGGATGAAATTGCATTATCATATTTTCCGAATTCATGAATTGCTCCGGTGTCATAATACATTTCCCCATTTGTGATACATTTTGAAACGCCTGGCACACTTAACATTCCACCTTCATCTTTTATTACCCGAATCGGTTCGATGCTATGAATCACAAGGTCATGGTCGGAAACGTTTTTACAAATAGCTTCTATGGTGATAGCCTCCAGTTGGTCGTATAGCGATAGTTGAATTTCAAAGTCTAATTTTTTATCTGTGTCCTTCGAGAAAATAATTAATCTTTTTCCCCGACCGAGTTGATCGCTGAAAACGGTTGAAGCAATCTTATGTTTATAAATATTTGATTCTATGGAACGTTTACTTCCGTTAAGGCCGGCCTGTCCGACAGGAAGGTTTACACGAGCAGTTCCACCAGTTAATAAAGGAGTTCCGTTCGCCCTGTAAATATTGATCGTCCCTTTGCCTTTATCAAATGAAACAATGAAGTGATCATTTTTTATTTTATCATCACCACTTCCCGGTAGAAATGTTTTTGCAGAAACAGGATTTATTATAGTAATTGATGCACCAAGAAGCGACACAGTTTTTATAAAATTCCGGCGTTTTATTGAGTTAGCCATCTTCGATTCCTGCATTTAAGTTTTTATTGGTGCAACGACGAAGTTAATTTTAAAATCAAAAAGCCAAAGCGAAAGTTACCCGGCAAATAACCCGCGGGCTTGTTGCTGATCGCGATAGAATCGTGAAGACAAATTTGTCAACATGAAAATCTATTTTTTCAATTTTTCACTCAGCAGTTTCATAAAATATCCGCCCACCACACTTCTAGCCTGGAAACCGACCTGTTTTCCATTCGTTGTTTCGTGCCAATCGCTTAAAGGAACACGGGACGGAGTTTGTGTTACATATTTATAAATAGGATCAATCAGTGCTTCAAAATCTTTCTGATTATCCGCAAGAGTTGCGGTCCATAGAACCCAGTCGCTTTTGGTATATGTTTTACGGCTATCCAATGGCAAGCCAAATTTATTTTGTTTGGTAAGGTAATAGGCCACCTCTTTATTATAAACTTCTTCAGGGAAGAGATTAAGATCCAAAACCTTGTCCCAAACAAGATTGTATTTCTGGCTCCACGAATTGGTTTTATCAAAAGTCAACGCATAGTGATCGCCTTCGTCGTCCATCAGCATCCATCGTTTGGCCATATTCTTCGCGGTGTCTTTGTATCGCTGAGCAGTTTTTTTGTCCCCTAACATATCAGCCATCATAGCATAGCATCCGATGCCCACTATCGCTTTTATAGAAAGATTTGCGTTTCGTGCAAGATGTCCTGCGAAATCATCGGTGCATAATTGATTAGCGGGATCAAATCCATCGGTCACTAAAAAATTGACCCACTGTGTTAATGTTTTCCAATGTTTTTTTGCATAGTCAGCACTCTTCTCCGCCTCACATATGGCCGCAGAAAGGATTATCATGTTTCCCGATTCTTCGACAGGCATATCTTCCCCATAAGTTTGGCCGTTCGCCATCGGGTAGGTTCCAAGGTCGTGGGCAGCAAACGGTTTTGCCCATTTACCACTTTCGCTGTAATAGAAATTTCCGTTCAGCATTCCTTTCATTAATTCCGGGTTGTAAGCAAGAAACAGTGGAGAGGAAGGATACGTAACATCTACCGTGTTGATGGAACCATTGCTGAAATTTTCTTTGGAGAGAAACAACAAGTCGCCCTGCGAACTCTTTACGAGTTTATGCGCTGCAATGCTCTGGCGGTAAGCAATCAAACAAAGAGCGGCATACGTTTTACCACCCGCCTTTTCAAGGTCATCATATAATCTTTTATTAAAGGCATTGCATTGTTGCATCACCGATTGATAATCCATGGCCGATTTGTTCAATTCATCTTCAATAGTCATGTGGTATTCGGATTTCCACCACGGTTTGAGATTTGTATGAAAATATTGAATGGAATAAAGATCATCATACCCCAAAAGAAAAAATTGTTCCTTTCCTGCCGCACCCACTTTACCAAGGTCAACAGAAGTATTGAGCATCAGATTTTTGCCGGCAGTTATTTTTTGATCACTCCCTTTTCCTGAAGTGAATGATGACAAGGCTTTAGACGAAACAGTAATGGTTTGTTTTGAACTAGCCGAAGCGGGAACGCCTACATACATATAACCCCAATCTATTCTCAGGTTATCTCCTTTTTTCTTCAGCACCGGCTGTTCTTTGGTTCCGGCTTTTAATATTTTAACACCTGTTGTATTGTAATGTTGTGCCACGACTTCCTGGCCGGGGGTATTGGTGGCAATATTGGTAGATGCTCCTAAAAATAATTTTATTGAGTGCAATTTGCCATCATTGGATTTTACGGCATAAGTGATGTAAGAAACCGGTCTTGATAAAATGCGAAGATCGGTGATGATTAAAGGAGAAGTAAAAGTGAGTGTTGCACTAATGGGTCCGCAGGTGAACCGGTAAATGGTTTGGGTCGCATTGATCATAACATCATTTTGCCCGGCTTTGATAATCTCCGGATGCGGGTCAGGTTCGATTTCCGTCTCAAGACCCGCATCAAGAAAGCTGTCACCGCCCGTATTCTCGCAATGAATAGCCAGCACATTCCTGCCCGGTTTCAATATTCGTTCAAAATCTTCCACCGGAAAATGTTCATATTTACCAATTACACCCTTGCTGCTGTAAATTTTTTTCCCGTTCAGGTATACGTCAACGTTATCGTCGTACTTTGCCCGCAGATAAAGGCCGTTCAGATCGGTTTTGCTGAATATAAAAGTTCTGCGTATCCAAATGTCTTTGGTGTTCCACTGAACTCCCGAAATGCTTTTGTTGTTGGTAAATGGCGCTTCGCCGGTTTCCCAGTTGCTATCATCAAACGAATCCTCTTTCCAGCGATCAGCTGCCGGGCCAAAGCTATATTTTACACTATACTTTTCTTCATCTGCCGCAGGCAATATGCTTTTATAGCTTTTACTTTCGGCCCCCATGATGCGGTAAAATTTTCCGTCAACTTTGATAATTCCAATGAGCGACTGGTCAGCCCCCGTCCAGTGTTTAGTAGGGGCAGCATTGAGTGTATCGGTCATGGACCAGATGCTGAAATAGGGATCGTGCGTGATGAGGGGGTAAGCCGGCGCTATTTGCTGCGCCTTCAATCCGATAACAAAAAACAGCAAAGCAATCGTTAATAGTTTCTTCATTCCCTCTTTTTGCAAAACCAGTGATGTAAAATTTCGGTGGCATTTGTAAAAACTATATCTCCCATTGTTGTCACATTCCCGCAGTTGTTCATTGACTTTTTTGCGACTCTACAAATTGCCTATGGACAAATAATGGCGGCTTAATCTTTAGGCATTTCAAAAATGGCCGGGTCTATCGGTTTATTTATTTCTACTTTCTTATCTGTAATAGTTATTGTGCCTTGCGGTAGGGTCACTTCCCGTGCGTACGAAACAACTAATCCATAATCCGTTTTTTGAAAGTTCGAAAAAAGCACAGTTGTTTCTATATCCTGGCCATTAATTACTGCCTTGCTAACAGCTTTAACGGCATAATAAGTAGCGGTATCTATAAAGACGGTAATCTCAACATCGTCTTTAGTGGTTACTTTCAGTTTATAGGCGCTGCTGCCGTTGACGTCTTCTGTTCCTAACAATTCCACTTTTGATCCTTTTGCCGCATAGTCCACCAGTGGCCCTTCAATATGCAATTGCATCTGGCTTGCTTTCACCTGGTCGTCTGGCATGGCCTGGGCGCTGGTTTGTCCCATCAAAGGGTTGATTCCCCACCCACCTGTATCGGTAACACATTGTATGATTTTTGAACCACCGAAATCCGTTTCTGTTTTATACCCTTTACCGTTTAAGATATAAGTAGTGGTGGAGGCCTGGTTTCCCATCATGTCCATATCACTTTCTTTGTAGATTGTTTTAACGCCCATTATTTTATCTTTTCCACCGAGCGCATTAACATTTTTTTCAATAATGTCATCAGCTGTTTGAGCCTGAACATTCATTAAGCCCATTACACTCAGCATAAGGGGCGCTGCAAATTGTATTATTTTCATGGTAATTTTTTATTGTTGTTTTCGCAACAAATATATACCTATTAATACTTTAATTGCGTATGAAGTACCGGTCCCACGGAGAAATAGTGAGTTATTGACTCAGCAGCGTGATGCTTTCTATTTACCCTTAAAAAATAAAAAAGGCATACCCTTTCATTTCGAAGGTGGAAACTGCTGTAAGCCTTGATATCGCAACTTCAACACCAGGATCTATTGTAGCCGGGTCAACATTGCCTTTCATTACGGATTGTCCGCACACCATAATTTCTACACCGGCATCTTTCAGTTCTTTGATCAGTTTTATGTTTGGGTTGTCAATGCCAAATCGTTTATGGTACTCTTCATTATTTAAGGTCGCAAGGGTACCGCCGGCATAGATAACCGCGGCAATATGTAAATTCTTTTGCGGCACTCCTCCATAAATGTGCAAATTGTACAGTCGTGCAACCACCTCAAGCGGGCCATATACCTGGCTCTTATTTTTAAATGGTTCCCCCATCTCGGCAACGATTTTGTAATCAATAGCAGGATCGGGTTTCACGGTAGCAAATGAATCCTCATCAACTCCTCCATAATCTTTAATAACAGGATAAATTGATGTTTGTGCTGATAATGTAAAGGTTAAGCCGTATGCACATACTAATGTCAATAATGTCTTTCGCATAAAAATAGTTTTAGGAGTCAAGATACTTTTTTTTCTTATAGCATTTTTTAGCTGCCGCGATACCGGGCACAAAAATCTTCGTTTATTCGTGTACGATAGTTATTCTCATCCAGCCCTGATAGCATCCAGGTCTAATGTAATCGTGTTATTTTTTGGGCTTAATCGCCAGGCTGTCTTGCCTCCCGGAATAGAAAATATTCCATCAGGAGTGCTTACCTGGTACGTGTTATTTTCAAACCGGCAATTAATATACCCTGGAGTAACTTCTTCAAAAGGTAAAAGATTCTTAATTGCAGCATCCATATCTAAAAGCCATTTGAGATTCCTGTCACCTTTCAGGCTTATCCTGATTTTATTTTCACTCAGTTCAATTTCAATGCTGCCTTTATTATTGGCTAACGGCCAGGAGATGAGTTGGGTTGAATCGCCCGATACAGTGAACTTTGGATCGCCGCCTTTTAGCGGCGAAACCTTTCCATCAATGATTGCCTTAAATCGTAATCCTGCAATATCACCTGCTTTGCTCCACAAGTATCCGTCAACAAAGGGAAGGGCGAAAAATCTGCATTCATTTTCGAGTACTGGTGTTGAATGATAGGCAGAAGGTATGTTTTCATTAAACAAATGAATATCCCGCACGCGAAGTGTTCCGTTTTCCCAAAGTAAATTAACCCGGTAATACCGGCTATCAAACCAAAATGTTTTCCGGTCGCTCCCGGCGATGTCCTTTGAAACCGGAAACGAGGTAGCCGGTGTTACGGAATACTTTTTCCGAAACCATCGACCTGAGGTTTCCATGGTCTCCACTCTTAGTTTGTGCTCATTGCGCAGTTTTGCAATTAAAGGCATTTGAATCGCAAAACCCTTCTTCATTGCATTCCAGGTAAAGGAATTTTCCTGTCCTGCCTGTGTATAATTAAAACCCAATGCAACGTCCTGAGTAAAACGCTGCAGGAACCAATTGACCCACGCAGAATCGCCCCCGGCCTCAGGGTAAACCGGCTCCAGGGTGACTACACCCTGCCGCGAAGTGCCAAGTCCATTGTCATACTGCCGGATAGGATCGCTCCCAAGCATTCGGAATATGGGCACAGGAATCTGGTTGGCTGCATGCTGTGCAGGCATGTAGGCATTCACTTTACTGGGATAATATGCCTGGTTCCAATATCCGCCCCACAAGGTATATCCATCCGTGCCATACTGGTCCTTGCAGTTGCACGAAACCACGATGCGATATTTCTGATACATATAATTAAGACTATACGCATCAATGAACCAGCACCCAACTGATTTGGGATAATACCCAAATATCTTTTTGAAATCAGCCATATACACATCCACCAGTTTTTCCCGTTCTTTCGGTGAATAGCCGGTAGAGAAGCCAATATTCGCACGCCAATCCCATGGATAGCGCCCCCGCCATTTCATGCCCGCGTGTTCAACTAAAGGTTGTGGTATCTCCCACCAGGCCCCGATCTCAAATGAATCACGTGGAAGACTTTTCAACAGTCCCTGGTAACGTGGATCCATCAAGGCATCATACTGCAGAAGAAAGGTTCCCGGCAGTCGGTATTTTTTCATTATTTCAATTTGTTTCGCAACAGTTTCATACAATACGTCTTCGGTAATCGCAGAATCTCTCGGTTCGAGCAACCGGATAAAATTTACAATATTTACAATCTTTGGAGTATTCGTTTTGGCTGGTAAAGTTTCCTGGCTTTTTATTCCCGTAGAAGAAAAAGAGAGTCCCGTTATAAACAATGCGAAAAGAATATATCCCCTTTTTTGGGGATTTATTTTTATACGCCTCCTCATTTAATTATTAATTTTTCTTTGCTTTAATGAGGTTCAAAAGTAAACTTCATTCGATGATTTATGACTTTTTCTTACTCCGGAATATTTAAAAAACGCTGCTATTTTTTTGAAGATAATATTAATTCAGGAAAGGCTGGATTAAGGACAGCCGCAGGCAGAAGATATACAAAAACTAAAAGTTTATTTTTGATGCTTCAACGATGCATATGAAAAAAGTAATCTTCCTTCTTCCACTCGCTATTTTATTTGTAAGTAATACCTATGCACAACGCATCCATACCCTCTTCGATGCGTCATGGAAATTTCACCGGGGTGATATCAGCAATGGTAAACAAAGCAACGTGGATGATAAAAGCTGGCGAACCCTTGACCTGCCGCACGACTGGAGTATTGAAGACCTGCCCAATCAATCTGATTCTGTTATCGGGCCTTTCTCCATAAAAAGCATTGGCGCTACAGCAACAGGTTATACGGTTGGCGGTATCGGCTGGTATCGTAAACACTTCAACCTAAATAATACAAAAAATAAAGAGATCAGTATTTATTTCGATGGGGTGTATATGAACAGCGATGTATTCATCAACGGCCATCATCTCGGTAATCATCCTTATGGGTACACTCCGTTTAGCTACGACATCACTCCTTACCTGAAAAAAAACGGGGAAGAAAATATTATTGCCGTTCGCGTAAGCAATGAAGGAAAGAACAGCCGCTGGTATAGTGGATCAGGAATCTATCGTCATGTATGGCTCACCGTTACACCCAGGCTTCACCTGGCACAATGGGGTGTTTATATTACAACACCTGAGGTGAGTGATAAAACTGCAACGATAAATGTAAAGTCAAACGTGATCAATGGTGATGCTGGTGAAAAAAAGGTAATACTCCGAACTTCAATTTTTGATGCAGCCAACAAGAAGATTGCTGAAAGGGAAAATGAAATTATTGTTGTTGGTAAAAATTCTTCTTCAGTGTTTGGCAAAAGCGAAGCGGTGCAGACAATTAAGGTTGATGATCCGCATCTTTGGTCACCCGATGCGCCTTATTTGTACCACGCAGTTTCAGAACTTGTTTCAAATGATAAAGTCATTGATCGTGTAACTAATAGTTTTGGTATTCGTTCTATTGAAATAACTGCCGCTAAGGGTTTCCTGCTTAACGGAAAGCCTATTTTATTGCGCGGTGGTTGTATGCATCATGATAATGGTCCACTCGGGGCTGCCACCATAGGCAGGGCAGAAATAAGAAGGGTGCAACTCTTAAAATCCTATGGTTTTAATGCAGTGCGTACCAGTCATAATCCTCCCTCAAGACAATTTTTAGATGCGTGCGACAGTGTAGGCATTATCGTTATAGATGAAGCATTCGACCAGTGGGAGCGTCCAAAAAATCCGGATGATTATCATCTTTATTTCGATACCTGCTGGCAAAGTGATATCAGTTCTATGGTGCTTCGCGACCGAAACCACCCGGCAGTTGTGTTCTGGAGTACCGGTAACGAGATCAATGAAAGAGCAGATGCAACGGGGCTTGCCATTGCCAAAAAATTACGCGACAAAGTAAAAACGTTCGACAGCACACGCCCTGTAACAGAAGCCATTTGCCCTTTCTGGGACCACCCCACTTACACATGGGATACTACAGCGGCGGCATTCGCACTGCTTGATGTGGGTGGATATAATTACCAGTGGGGAGAATATGAAAATGATCATGCGAAATACCCCGAACGCATTATGATGGGAACCGAAAGTTTTCCGTCCGAAGCTTTTGAAAACTGGCAGCGGGTAGAAAAACATCCCTATGTGATTGGTGATTTTGTGTGGACCGCTATGGATTATCTTGGTGAAACTGGTATCGGGCACACAGGGCTCGACAGTACTCCCGGCTTTCAATTGCAAAGATTTCCATGGTTCAATGCATGGTGCGGCGATATAGATATAACAGGAGGCAAAAAGCCGCAATTGTATTATCGCAATGTGGTATGGGGCCAAAGCAAAATGGAGATGCTCGTGCATATACCGATTCCCGAAGGACACACAGAAGCAGTAAGCGCCTGGGGTTGGCCCGATGAAGTGCATGCCTTTACTTTTCCGGGTGATGAAGGCAAGACGATGCAGGTGCATGTTTACACAACATATCCTGTTGTGCAATTGCAACTGAATGGTAAAACGATTGGCGAACAAAATGTTTCTGCGGAAACGAAACTCACTGCTACATTCAGTATTGTATACGAACCTGGGGTGCTCAAAGCCATTGCGCTGGAAAACGGTGTGCCCGTTGATTCTGTAATACTGCAAACGGCAGGAAAGGCCACGCAAATAAAACTCACCGCAGACCGCAATACTATACATTCCAGCCGCGATGATCTCAGTTATATTACCGCAGAGATTTTGGATGCAAACGGGCAGTTCGTTCCCGATGCGGTATTGCCGCTGCATTTTAATATTATAGGTGGAGGAGAAATTATTGCAACGGCCAATGCCAATCCTTCTGATATGGAAAGCTTTCAGCAACCAAAGCACAAAACTTTCCGCGGAAAATGTTTAATTATTGTGCAACCTAACGGTGAAGGGGGAACGATAAAGTTAACCGCAACGGGTGTAGGGTTAAAGATGGGTGAAGTAGTGGTTAAAACCAATTAGTGCCGTTGCGGCTATAAAAAATAATCTGGCCGGGGAATTAGAAAGCTATATCCTACCGTGCATTACCTGTGGGACGAGACAAAACAGCGGCTTTTTCGGTTAGTGATAATTTTGATTGGGTAATGTAGGAGTTGGAAAAGTTTAAATAATTTATTTTAAATATACACCTTAACTATTACCATCATGGCTGGTTCAGTAGAAAATAAAAAACATTTTTCAACAACAGTTAGAAGTATTGTATCTATTCACTAAGAGGTTAAATTATTGGAATAATTTAGGCTTGCAAAAATAAATTACAAACGGGAGAAAGTACTACTTTCTGAAAATTCAATAAGGAATTTGTTTGAAAATAATGCGTACATGCTCACTCGTTATAAATGTAAATTCTAATAGAGTCGGGTTTATTAATAACTACTTGTCTGCCGGCAGGCAGCTAAATAGACCCGGCTATTGACGTTAAGTTCAATTTTTCTGCTAAAGTTAATTTTCGTAAATTTATTCGACATCTTGATTCATACCCCGTGGCAGCGGATATAGGTTACAACTATACTTTACCAGGCTGCCTCATTTAGAAGCATCAATCTTAGAAAAGATCTTGTTGAAAATATCATGAATACGGTAAAACAGATTTCATTATTTGTAGCAATTACTTTTTGGGCAATGATAATAGGAGGATTTGCATATTCTCACGTAGTCTATTTTCCTGTTTATCTCACGCACTTACCGCAATCCGATCAATTGATAAACGGTGAGTATGGAATTCACGATGATATATTTTGGAAGCTTATTCATCCCATTGCAATAGCAGTTACAATTACGGCTCTTATTTTAAATTGGCGATCCGGGCCCACCCGTAAATTTATCTTAATCGCCTTAAGTATTTACGTTGTAGCAATTGTTGCCACTGCAACCTATTTTGTTCCTGAGTTGCTGGCTTTTGCTAACGGTAATACCACGACTAACGTTACTTCGGCCGAATGGCTTCAACGTGGCTTGACGTGGGAGCATTTAAGTTGGGTTCGGGGATCTTTTATGATCATTGGATTTATTATGCTTTTAATTGCATTGGCTAAAAACAATACTGCTAAATTTTAAATCGAGCCAAATCTCTTTAAAGAATTATGGTATTTCACGGTGCTGCTTAGAAAAAGAAAATTTAAAATATTAAAATTTCGCTAACCTCAGTTTGCCCAAAGGTCGCGTGCACGCTTTCCTGTTATGAATCTGCATGGGGTATAAAGCGCAATTTTTCCATTTGATAAATTACCGGGAAAAATGACCCTGAGAAAACAATTGTCGAACGGGTGCAAAATGAACTGCTAACAACAGCTAAAAAATTATTATAATACTTCTATTCAGTTTTGGTAATTTTTAAATTTGCAAAATCACCCCCGGAAGTATCTGCCACATAAAAACCAACAGTGCCTTTTTTATTTTGGCTTAAAGATTTAACAACTAAACTTGCGTCACTGGCTCCATTAATAAATACCGAAATTGCCGTATCCCTGACCACCACGCGAACATGCACCCAAGAGTCAGGGCCAGGCGGGTTGGCAATGCCGCTTTCATATTTGCCTGGGAACTTTTCGCGTAATACCTGCCAGGTATACTTTGGTCTGGCTATGTATTGTATAAGCCTGCTTTGTTGTGGTTCATATCCTGCTTTAAAATTGAAAGGTCGCAGGTAAATCGATTCAAACGTGGTAGTATCAGCACCATGAAACGCGATTCCGACAAAGCTATGTTTTTGAATGTCGTTGCCCCTGGTATCAAATTCAAGAACACCTTCGCCGAATTCAATGCCCTTAAACCATACAATGCCATCCTCATAATCTTGTGATAACCGGATTCCGCGATAAGACTTTTCATTTATTAAACTCACGTCCCGGTTGATTATCTCAGCTTTTTTATTTTTTACCTGGTTCTGAATATCTATCGATATAGCCTGCTGGCAAAATGAAGTCTTTGAAAATATTATAAAAACACTTAGAAACAATAGCGTAGTTAAGTTAGATTTTTTCATTTACCGCGATTTAATGCCTGGACAAATATTTTTGGTAAAACTCAACTAAGTTTTTGTGCGGAAACGCCCGCTTGTCAATTGAGCAATTTTTGATAAAGAGACGAATCCAAAAATGGCAATCATTTTTTTATTTTGTAATAGAAACCGGTGGCTAACTTTGTATGAATTGAGAGGGAAACACCTGTTCATTTAAGTGCTCCCAAATCTGTGGGTAACCCATCAAGGCTCTTTAGATTTTTTTCGAGGACATATTCCTGAAGGCCTTCCTCTCCTTTTTTCTCTGCCCATTCAAAATGAAGATCACGATTTCCTTCATAATTATAAAGGGGAACGCACATACATTGATTGAGGAGAAATGGGCCGGAATATCCGCCACGTAATGCTGAAAAAGCCCTTCTCTATTACCTGCCGGCCGGCAACATATTCCTGATGGCGGATATTTTCCAAACACCTTTATTTGCCACGACTACAAACGAACTCCACATCTTCCTGGGACTACCATTTGTATTTGCTATTTCATAGCGGCAATCAACAATTGCACATGCCGGTGTTACCCGGCGTATCTTATCAACGGTGAGAGTTCTGCTTCCGGGGTTACTGGTGGAGCTTTTCATCATGCCTTCCACTGCAGCGCCAATGCCTGATCTCCATTCACCCGTGGATACCAGTTGATCGATATCTGTCGTAAGTATCTTTTTAAGAAGTACGGTGTCTTTTGATTCACGGGCCTGCGAATATTGGGCTACGAGCATTGTAATATTCTTTCGCTGGCTCTCAGACGGTTTGGTATCTTGTCCATAACCAAATAATGAACTTAAAAAAAACAGTAAGAGAAAATAACTATTTTTCATTGCAAAAAGTTTATTATTAGCGTAATTAAATTTACTCCACGTCCTTCTCTCTTGTCAATCGCTTGTAAAGCAAATTGATTTTACTATCCCGCAAATTATTTTCCTGCTTTAGTTCACCCATATACAGGGTATTTTTATTGAGATTAATAAAGCGCTGATCAATCTTTTTCGAATCACTCAGCAGTTGCTTCAACTGTTGCACAACTGCAGGAAGTTGCGTTTTAGTAAATGACGGCATGTTTACGTCTTTCTCTATTGTTTGATAGCTGAGATAGAGCATCCTTATGTCGGCCATCAAGCGATAGTGTTCAAATTCTTCTTTATTTTTTGTAGGTTGTAATCTGTATAAAGTTTTTACTGTGGTCGCCTGGCTGTCCGCTAATTGCCGCACCGTCATTGGTAACGGAGCGATCACTTCGCCCTGTTTTATTTCGTAGGGAGTTGTAGTAAGCGCTTTCCGGAAAGAAGCGGCTTGTTGCTCATTAAATCCATATTGCTGTTTACTGTATTCCCTGATGAAGGCAGGAATATCCAAAGGCTTGTCTGTGCGTAAACTTTGCGTGTACGCTTTAAGCAGCATGTTGAAGCCTGTTATCGGGTACACATGCCTGATAGCATAAAGATCTATTATATCATCAGACGTTTCAAATACCGGGGAATATTGCCCGGATGTGGACCATGATGTCATAATCATTCCTTTGTATCCCAGGCGCCTGCCTGCAGGTACGAAATCGCGGATGTTTTTAAAATGTTTTTCCCATTGGGTTAAAAAATAATTATCCGGGTGGCTGCGGAGAGCAGGAGCTCCCCACACTTCATAGCCTGCCTGCATCAGCCTTTCATGATCGCCGAAGTTATTCATATCCCAGCCATAGTTCCAGTCCACAAAAATCGTTTGGGGTGGAAGTTGCTTTATAGCCTCAGGATGTTTTAATGCGATGTCGGCCCATAGTACCGGAATTTTACCGAGGCTGATGACAATATCACACAGCATTTTTATATGGTCAATGTATAGTTTTGAAGTTCCTTCTATTGCCGCCTTTTTCCGGCATTTTTCACAATGACCCAATAAATACGTTTCATCACCACCAATGTGAAAATACTTTGAAGGATGCACCGCGGCAATTTCAGTAAAAAGATCTGTAAACAATTTTTTATTGCCTTCTTCTTCCAAAGGACACACCTGCGAATAGTCTTTTTGATCTTCTCTTAAATCTTTATAGCGCTCATGTCTCAGGATATATTCCACATGCCCGAAACTTTGCTGCAACGGGATAACATCAATGCCAAGCGTACCGCAATAACTTATGAATGATTTAATTTCATCTTTAGTATAGGCGTATCGGTTAGGTATCAGGGGATGCTTTTTAAAAGGAAAGGTACCCTCCCATTCCATAACCAGTGTATTGATGCCTGATTCACTTAATGTCTTTGCAAATCTTTTTAAAGCATCCATCTTCATCACCTGGATTCTTAAATCCAAATGAAAGCCTTTCACAACAAAATCTTTTTGTTGTGCAGATACGGTCTGAAAAAATAAAAATGAAAGAATGAAAAGAGAGAATAAAAAAATTCGTCTTGTTTTTTTCATCGTTTTGTAATTACGATTTTGAGAATAATCTAAGATAATCTATAAAAAATATTTTTTCGGGATTACGAAAGTTGATTCCCTGATATTTTGTATTGGTCGAAAATCAAGTGGCAGCTCCCACGATTGTCAGGTTTGTGTTTCTGTGAATTGAAGTGGAACGCCAACACCGGTAAACTGCAAGAAATACACGATGGAAAAACTCCGCTTTGAGGAATATCTAGCTGCTTTTGTAATACCTGATTTTAGCCGTTCTTATAGCAAATACTGCTATAAATTTCTCTTTTATGGTTAACGGCTGGCGCTTCCCGTTTAGGTATTTCAATCTACATATCATCATGCCTATTGTTTTGTCAAAGATTAACAGCAAAACCAATCTATATAGCGCTATCAATAAAATAATAAAAATGTACGTGTTAAGAGAGCTTTTTCTAATTAAATTGATTGATACTTCTTGCGGCAAAAATTTATAAATTAGTACAATCGGAACAAGATTGATTACGGTATCAATTAAACTGGTAAAAAGCTTTTGGAAATATGTCCCCTCAACTTCGGGATCTTCAATATCCGAAAATATTGTGTCTTGAACTTCCATCTGTTTAGATTTTATTTTTGAAAGCCGGCGTACACTCTGGCGTTCCGCTTTCAAATCTAATACATTTCCGGAATAGACTGCAGCTAGAATGGTTTGTAGGTCAGGGTTTCTGTGAATTGAATCGGAACACCAAAAGGCTTTTGAGTCCTTGTAAAATTTTAGTTATTTGCGTTTATTAATGTAAGGTATTACTGTAGGTTTATACCAGGTATAATAAGTACTGTTTATTTGTATTTATGTATTTTTAAATGTCATGAGCACTTTGCTGATTTAATAGCCGGATAAAAAAAGTGAGCATGCCCGCGTTATTACTGTAGCGATTTACTTTTTACCTCCAAATACTAAAATTCAATCAATGAAAAAAAATTTGTTATATGCTGTGCTGCTAACGGCTACGCATGTACTAACAATCGCTTACGGTAATGCCCAGTCATTAAAGACCAATGGATCACTTCCAAATATCGTATTAATCTATATGGATGACATGGGTTATGGAGATGTGGACGCTTACGGCGGAATTAACTATACAACTCCCAACATAGACCGGCTGGCAGCAAGTGGTATGCGCTTTACCAATTTTTACGCTGCCCAACCAATTTGCACTGCATCGCGTGCTGCTCTGCTAACCGGTTGTTATCCTAATCGCATAGGATTTCACGGAGCCCTGGGGCCTGGTGCGTCGATGGGAATAAGCGATCGTGAAGTAACGATTGCGCAGATGCTGAAGACGAAAGGCTATGCAACCGGTATGTTCGGTAAATGGCATTTGGGTGATGCGAAAAAGTTTTTACCCTTACAACATGGTTTCGATGAATATTTAGGACTTCCTTATTCGAATGATATGTGGCCGGTTGATTATGATGGCAAGCCTTTTAAAGATACCGGCAACTTCCGGTCAAAATGGCCACCACTGCCATTAATTGAAGGAAACAAAACGATTCGTTATATAAAAACCTTAGGCGATCAAACTACCCTTACCACACTCTATACTGAGAAAGCAGTTAGTTTTATTAATCGCCATAAGAACCAACCGTTCTTTCTGTACGTCGCTCATTCCATGGTTCATGTGCCAATTGCTGTATCGGATAAGTTTAAAGGAAAAAGTAAGCAGGGATTGTTTGGCGACGTGATGATGGAAGTAGATTGGTCTATGGGTCAGGTGATGAAAGCACTTCATGATAATGGTATAGATAAGAATACAATAATTATTTTCACCAGCGATAATGGCCCATGGCTTACATTCGGTAATCATGCCGGTTCTGCCGGAGGTTTAAGAGAAGGCAAGATGACTACTTTTGAAGGAGGGCAAAGAGAACCCTCTATTATACGTTGGCCCGGTGTAGTGCCTCCCGGAACTGTTTGTAATAAGCTTGCCTGTAACATAGATATTCTCCCGACCCTGGCAGCCATCACCAATGCTTCCCTGCCTCCCAACAAAATAGATGGAGTAAATATTCTGTCATTGTTTAAAGGTAATGTAAATGCCAATCCCAGGGATTACCTGTTTTATTATTACGATAAAAATAGTTTGCAGGCAGTAAGAGAGGGATCATGGAAATTAGTATTACCTCACAGGTATGTTTCCAATACGAATGAAATACCCGGTAAAGATGGCTGGCCCGGCAAAACTCATATGGATTCTACAGGTTTAGCCTTGTACGATTTGCGCAGAGACCCCGGGGAACGTTATGATGTAAAGGAACAAAATCCGGAAGTAGTTCAGAGACTGCAGCAATTGGTAGAGCAGGCACGCGAAGATCTCGGAGATGACCTTACCGGCAGGCAGGGAAAGAACAGGAGGCCGCCCGGTGAATTATAAAATGTGTGAAACTAAAAAGCCGCATTTCAATCAGGTGAAGACCGGCGCCGGTAACAATTTAAATCATTCACAAAAAACAGCGAGTTATTTATTGGCTTTTCTGTCAACCACCACCAATACAATTCCACCCGCTATCGCCAAAATACCTGCATATGTTGGCCATTCAACATGCTTATGTTCTTTTGCATTTACCTGGATAGGACCGGCGTCAATTACTTTCTTTTCTTTAGTAAAATTTATTCCCTTAAAAACCAGCATAAGAATTCCTGCAATGATTAAAATAACTCCTACGATCTTCATAACAATTTTTTCCGCTTATATGCCAATAATGATGCCGTACCCTAAATGGCCGCAAATACATGCTTTTTAAAACAAACTGTGGAAGCTAAGGGAAAATAAATTCCCGGAATGTTATGGTAGCATGAGCAACTATTAGCATGAGTAAATTTCTTTTTTATTTTTCTTGTGCTTTTATTATAGCCTGGTTTAATAATTATTTCTTCTTCTTTTTGGAGGCCTTCGCCGTTTTATTATACGCCAGCGCAAGACTAACCCAATATTCAAGTTTCTTCTTTGTATTTAGCTGCTCTATATCTACAAAGGCAAACCCCTTCATCACTTTGCTTGTAAAGTCCATGGGACGAACACCATCCTTTTCCATTATTTCCCCGGTAAGTGCCGGGTCGAAACGAACCATTAACCTACTTGTCTCAACGCCGACACACATTTTGTCGTTGACCATAAAACAGAGTCCGCCAAACATTTTCTTTTCAATGATAATCTTGTGAGTTACGCTAATGATTTCCCGAACTCTGTCGGCAAGGTTTTCGTTGTATGCCATAACGTTTTTTTTGGTTAATATTTATATGCAATAGAACCAAAATATTTATTTACAATCCCAATATAATCCATTGCAGAAATATCCCCAAAACTAAAAGTGGCAATGTTCGTATGACTACAATAATCCGATATTGAGAGGCACCCGGGAACCTCTTCCGGGGAGATACAGAAAAAAGTCAGTTGCAATAGTTTCTTCTTTTGATAACAGCTAATTCTCAAAAAGTATTTTCAAAATCTCCAATTGTTGTGTAAATTACTAAGTTCATTTTTGCGACTAAAATTGTCTTTTAATTTTCATTATTAAAAATTATAATCATGCCAGATATTACTATTCAGGAATCACCGGTGCAACAATCAACCGAAACCAGGACACCGGCTAAAGCCTACGCAGCTATGGAAGTTGCCGCAGATCTTGTACCATGGGATTTTTCCCGTCGTGCTCCAAGGCCTCATGATGTGCAGATAGAAATTTTATATTGCGGTGTATGCCACACCGATATTCATTTTATCCGAAATGATTTTGGAATGTCAACTTATCCGCTTGTGCCAGGTCATGAAATAGTTGGAAAAGTAACTGCGGTAGGCGACCATGTAAAAAAATATAAAGCAGGTGATACTGTTGGTATCGGTTGTCTTGTTGATTCCTGCCGTGAATGCGACAATTGTAAACAGGACCTTGAGCAATATTGCACGAATGGCGCAACCTACACATACGGTTCTCCCGACAAACTGGGCGACGGTATTACTTATGGCGGATACTCTAACCAGATTGTCTGCGACGAAAATTATGTTTTGAAAGTAGCAGATAGCCTGCCATTGGAAAAAGTGGCCCCATTGCTTTGCGCCGGTATTACCACATATTCACCATTAAAACTCTGGAAAGTGGGTGCCGGGCAAAAAGTTGCCATACTCGGTCTTGGCGGGCTCGGCCACATGGCAGTAAAATTTGCCGTAGCATTCGGAGCAGATGTAACGGTGTTAAGTACATCGCCTTCTAAAGAAGCAGATGCAAAAAGGCTCGGCGCACATAATTTTGTGTTGACTTCGGATGAGGAGCAGGTAAAAAATGTTCAGAATAAATTTGATTTTATTCTTGATACTGTTTCAGCAGACCATGATTATAATTTTTACCTCGCTATGCTAAAAACGAGAGGCAAAATGGTATGTGTGGGATTACCCAATGCACCTGCTGTTTTACCTGGTTTCAATCTCGTTTTCCATGGTAGAAGCTTTGCGGGTTCATTAATTGGTGGTATTTCAGAAACCCAGGAAATGCTTGACTATTGCGCTGCCAACAACATTACCGCCGATGTGGAAATGATCGATATAAAAGATATTAATAAAGCCTACGCCCGGATGGAAAAAAGTGATGTGAAGTACAGGTTCGTTATTGATATGGCAACTATCCAGTGATTGCAATACCCCGCCGGGAGAAAAGGAACAAAGGCAGAATAGATTATTGCTACATTCAAATGGCTGGTAGTAAATAGGATTTGCCGGTTGTTGGTGATAGCTATGCTACGGAAGTGTAGTTAAGTACAAATACCGGCTGTCACACTTTCGTTAACAGCTTATTTTTATCCAAGTCCCCCGCTACGCTTAGTGTGCTCATGACCGTTAGGTACGGGCACACTAAGTGTAGCTTGGGCAATTAGCCGAAACATCCATAACGCTGCAACCTTATGAAGTTGCCGTGGTAGAATTGAAGTAGTAAGTGGGGCTGTCAGCTGTCGTGCATACATTAGCGTTAGTACGGGCTATTCGCTACAAGTCCGGCACAAGGCCACGCACAAAGCTTCACCGGGCTTTCCGCTTCTATCCCGCAGCCCGTGAGCGATGGAATGTCATTCAACATAATATTTATAAGTAGAAATCATCACAGGGACATAAAAAAGTGTTTCGTGAGACACGAACCACGGAGTTGGGTAGTGAAAGGGGCTGTCGATTTAGTGCATGCATGAGCGTTAGACCGGGCTATACGTTTCAAGTCCGGCACAAAGCTACACGCAAAGCTTCACCGGGCTTTCCACTCCTATCCCGCAGCCATTGAGCGATAGAATACGAATCAGCATATTATTTATAAATATTATCTTTAAAAGAAATAGTGATTGAGTGGAACACCAGAAAACGATTGCTTATTGAAAAGAACTCATTGCATACTAATCTTTTTATATCTTTTTGAAGTTCTAAGTCTGATATTAAATGGATGTTTTTACCTTCGAAAAGGGGATGAACTAACAAAGTTTACGAGCTTCCAATATTCTTATCAAAACTCATTCAAGTCAAAATATTTTGCTGTTATGTTCACACAGTCCGATACAATTTTCTTAAAAAAATATTCAGGCACAAATCATGACACATTATTCTATTCACTTCTCCCTTTTTCGGGGCGAGATACCATTAATTGGTTTGTTAAGAAAATGGATTTATCTATTTTAGATTCAATAAACGATCTAAAAAATAGCCAGGAAAGAATTGTCTTTGATTTAGATTTCCCAAATGAGACACACTCAGTCTATTTGCAGAGTTTACATCCTCCGGTAGCGTATGTCAAATTTAATAAATGGATTAGATCACTAGCTGATTGCCTGAACTTCACTCCCATTGATACATTTATTAAGTTTAAGGAAGATGCAAATATTCATCACGCAATACAAAAAAACAATCGCTAAAACTTTTGCTGGCGGTATCATGGTAGGCTTTCCACTTTTATCCTGTAGCCCGTGAGCGATAGAATATGCTTCAGCACATTATTTATAAATAGTGATTATCAAAGGCATAACAAAAAAGTGTTTCGTGGGACACGAACCACGGATTTAGGTTTGAACTACCATAGCCAAATTACTCTTTATTGATATGCCATTCTCCCTGAAATAATCATTAACATTTTTCTCACTTCCAGGGCAAATTGTTTTTGCCGTGCATCAGTACAAACGAATTTTATTGTATTCATCCTGCAATATTTTAATAAATACTAAAATATCGTATGGCCTAATTTTTGGAAATGATTTTGGTCACAAATCTGCATGATAGTGAGTAATATTAGAGCCACGATACGTAGCTAACAGGCCCTTATGCAGGTCGCGAAAGTTTTTCCCCGTAGCCCCGCATGCTCAGGCCAGATTGAATTATTAAAGTGGAGGTTTCCTCTATTGACGCAGCAGAAAGCTGAGCCCGATATGCGCCGGTGGGTCTCGTGCGTAGTTATTTCTTTCATCCTCTATTCTATTACTGAAATGGCCTTTGGAGAAAAACCTGTAAACCGGTTGCCTGTTCCAATTCGGTAGTCAATCTTTTTTTCTCATCCGGATCATTGGGAAATGGTTCAATTGTAATAATAGCTGCAGTCCCCTGTATTGAAATATCTTTTATAGAAGGGGATTCTTTTGCAAGATTAAGAACTTTACCTGCTTTTTCATAAATAGAGGTTTGAAATAGAGCCGCCGAATTAAAATTATTAAAGTTTAAAGCAAGCGGAAAAATAATAGATGCCCCTACAAGAATTACGACAATAGTCCCCGTGTAAAACCATTTGCGTTTGTGTTTTTGTTTTAACCCTAATAAGAAAAAAACAAGAATGGCTGAAAATGCTACTCCTATTAAATTGGTAATGAACAACAGGAAGCTTCCCTTTGCCAAAATGAAATGTCCTTCTTCAATCATTAATCCGCAGGAACAAAGCGGAGGCACCAGGGCTACAGAAATGGCAACCCCTGTGAGTACTGTGGAATATTCACTGCGGTAATACCCATAAGCACCGGCACCACCGGCAAACAGTGCTATTCCAAGATCACGTAAATCGGGGGATGTTCTTATTAAAATTTCCTGGTTAGGTGTCACATCTGTCATAATTAATCCGAAAAGAAAGGCTAACGCAATAGAAATAATAGTACCAATAACAATAATTCTCAGCATTCGAAATGACTGTTTTCTCCATCCCAATGCGATAGCGCCACCAAGTGCAACAATAGGCTGCCCCAATGGAGCAATAATCATTGCGCCTATTATTGTTGCTGGTGAATCTTCTGACAAGCCAAGAGAAGTAATCCCAATGCTTAAAATAAGCATTAGTCCAAAGGAGCTTTTCCAATTCTCTTTGTAGTGGAAGAACAAGCTGTTAAAAACAGCAGTTCGTTCTGCTGCGGAATATCCTGGGAAAAGAAATTCTTTTCTACAAATACATCTTTTGCGTTAGGGTCTATTTCCACATTTGATTATGTTGGTTTCTGATTACACACCATCTGCATTATGGCATTTTAAAACTAAGCAATTGTGGCAATGTCGCCAAAAGAGACTCATATACGAAGAGGTGAATTTCTAAGGAAATATGTTTATTGATAATTTCAGAAAATTTTAGGAGACTAACGGGAGCGGTGACAGCTGTACTTCATAATTTATATATTCTAAGAAATCCGGGGCTCTGTAAGATGACTATTAAAGTCTTAACATGACACCCGCGTTATTTGAAAATACAATTTAAATCCCCGGCGGATTGGGAAGGTTGTTTAATTCAAAGTTTTATTTCGAGTTTATTCAATGTATTTGGAGCATGGAGGTTTTAAGGGGTTACTAACAGCTGCAATTTGCCTCTTAGAAATATTTAGATGGCAATACCTTCGCTAAATGGTTGGTCAGGGGCTAACAAAGGCTAATACAATGATCAGCTACAACCATGATGACGGTCATTGCAAATCCTTGCTGAACCCAATAACTTTATATAAATTAATAGGTGGTAGCAATCTTTTAAAATAAATATTATGAAACGATATAATCACACCTCTTCCCATTTGATTGTTCTGGCAATTGCCGCTTTTCTTATTATTGGGTTGAATAGTTGTGCAAAAAAAATACATTTTTCAAAGTCATCGGTCGTTCCCGCAGCAGAAGGAACTGTGAAAATAAAAAAAGACAGGAATAAGAATTACAATGTCAGTATTAGCATTTCCAATTTAGCTGCACCGGGCGACCTTACTCCATCCAGGTCTGCCTATGTAGTTTGGATGCAAACTGATCAAAACAACATTAAAAATATAGGACAAATAAAATCTTCAAAGAAATTCCTTTCAAAAGCATTGACGGGCTCCATAAGTACAGTTACGCCCCATTACCCTACAAAAATTTTTATTACTGCCGAAAATGATGGCGATATTTCTTATCCTCAGGGTGAAACAGTATTGACAACAGCATCTTTTTAATCATGCCCTGCGCTGTTCTTGGGTAACTTTTATCTTGGCTAAAATTATTTCCATTACAAAGTATTCCGGGACAATGAGGCCCCCAAATTGGCGCAAGTATCTCCACTCTCCCGGTTGCGCTATAAAGAAAGTTGCGTTGGCCCCATATTGGCGCCAGTATGTCCTCTCCTTTTCCGGTCGAACTTTAAAAAAGTAACGCTGGCGCAGGTTTTTTCCCCCGGAACGAACAGGTAATTACGTTAATCTTTAGTATATTGAAAGCAATGAGAATAAGCATAATTACTATTTTTACAGCGCTCAGCCACTTGGCTTGTGCGCAAGACTCATCTATAATTTTTATAGCCGCCGGGCAGGACATATCCGAAGTGCTAACTCCTGAAAAGATTTATCAATACCCGCAATTCATTAATGGTACCATTTTTTTTAGAGATGGCAGCACGTCTGCGGCACCTCTTAATTACGATTATCTGCAGGGAGAAGTAGAATTTATCTCTCCAAAAAACGATACGCTTGCGATAGCCAAAAACCAAATGCTAAATATTAAGAAAGTAGTAATAGACACTAATACCTTCTTTTATAATAAACGCTACCTGGAGTTGATAATGGAAACTGATGAGGGCAAATTGCTGCAAAATAAAATGTACGATGTAATAAAAAGAGAAAAAATAGGTGGGTATAACCAACCTTCGTCTACGTCGGCTATTGAATCGGAACAAAGTTTTCAAGGCATTTACGGCGTCCGGGAACTAAACCTTAAAATAAGAGAAAATATTACGTTGGCATTAAAGACACATTACTTTATTGGCGACAAGTATAATTTGCTTCTACCAGCAACTAAGAAAAATGTGTACAAAATTTATCCTGCTAAAAAAGCCCTAATTAGAAAATATTTAGAGCAAAATGCAGTGGATTTTGGAAACCCCGCCGACTTAAAAAAACTACTTACTTACCTGGCACAAGGCCGAGACGGGCGATAACCAATAATTAGAATATTTCGCTTACTCCCGGGTCCTCGGCTATCCGTAGTATGTTTAAATAAATCAGGGAGTCCCACGTTGGCGCCAGTATATCTTTCCATTCTTCATCGAACTATTAAGAAGGAACGCTGGCCCTAATTTAATCCAAGCATATAAAAGGGTTGTTTAGCGCAAGTTTTGTCGCATAGCCTTGTGCGTTAGCCAGCTTGTGCCGAATTTGAAAGATGCTTATACTTAGATTATACGTCGTAAGCAACGTGGACATCACAGGTCAGGAAAATTACTAAAAAACATCTTTTACGATATGTTCCCCCTATTTAGTCCAGGCATATAAAAAGAGTTGTTTAACGAAAGCTTTGTCGCATAGTCTTGTGCGTTAGCCATGCTTCGCCCGGAATCTTACTCTACGTTGGCTCACGTTCCCCAAATTGGCGCAAGTATCTCCACTCTCTTGGTTGCGTTATAAAGAAAGTTGCGTTGGAGCAAGTTTTGTAGCCGGGCTCTGAAGGTTAGCCATACTTGTGCCATAAAAAAGAACGACTTACCTGGCCTATATTGAATAGATGCTTCTATTAGTGTATGAGCCGTAAATATAAATTTCACGATAATGATAAACTGTATTTTATTTCCTATGCCACAGTAAACCGGATTGACCTGCCCGCCGGCAAGGCACGGTGTTTTCGTAAGAGAAGAATACAACCAGGTTATTATAGATTCATGGAAACATTGCAAGGAAAAACTAGGTTTGGAAATTTACGCATGGTGTATTATGCCAGGCCATGTTCACATGATAATAGGAAGTACACAAGACAAGTTGGAGGATATTGTTCGTGATATGAAAAAGCATAAATTATTTATAACATTTGCCTATATTTGTTATGTTTTTTTGCCATTGGTGGGAGGCTGCCCTACCGGACTGGCAGGCCAGCTCTCAAGCCTGGCAGGTTTGGGTTTGGCTGAATTGAAAAGGAACACCCCCCCGCAAGAATTCAAACCAATTACAAAAAATAGCGAATTATTTATTGACCTTTTTCTGTAAACCATCACCAATACAATAATTCCACCGTCAATCGCCAATATTAGTCTTTGATTAAGCGATGTTAAATGAAAAGAACATTTATAAACCCGGTTATTAAAGATAAAATTACGATTACCCGAACTGGTTTATCGACAACTGGTAAATTAACCGCATTGGAAATAAATAATGAACCTTAATAAACGGAACTGGTATGTTTAAAAATTTCTTGATCGGAATTTCTTTTATTTTTCTACTTGTATCCTGCAAAGAAGACCACAACACGAACAAACGACACAAAGATGTTGCAGTTCTATTTTTTCGAAACGTGTACGGTGGCGAATCATCAAAAACAGATAGTATAATCAGTGATGACATTGTTGTCAGCTATCCCATATTTGAGAAGATATATGGCAAAAAGGCAATTCGCGGCCGCGAAGCTTTTCAGAATTTTACGAAGCATTTTGACGAAACATGGAAAGATGCCCGGATAACAATTCACGATACTATCGCCGAAGGGAACCAGGTCGTTCTGCTATGGTCGTTCAGTGGCAGGAAAGTAAACGCTGGTCCGCAACTGGATTCAACTTCCGGGCAGCAGCAGATCTGGGGCGGCATTACACTTTACCTTTTCAATGAATCGGGTAAAATCTCGGCAGAAATCGGTGAAGAAAGTTTTCCCGGTCCTTTTGAAAGATGGGTATCCGGTGATAGTACCAATATGGATTAGCGGCGACTTTGGCTTTGTATGGCTCAGGATTTTTTTTTCAGGAACGCCATCGCAGGCTTAAAATATTTTGTTGTGCAGGATTTTTTACAGCTTATTTTCTGCGATGATCTTTTTGTTTTGTCCAGGTTGTTGTATCAAGCGCAGACGACCTGTCCTGGCATGGATCATCAATAAGTTTAATTAACATTTTGTCGCCTTTTATTTCGAATCCATATTTTCCTGGTGTCGTAGTGTCACAATCACTCACCCCATCAATTTTTTTTATTGTGAACGTATTGCTACCGACAACGTAGGTCATCGTTTCCTGCACCTCATTGCCTGAAGCTGCGTAAAGAATGAGCGTGTCTTTTTTAAAATCCAATATTGCATCGCGGGGATTATCTCCTTTGATTGCTCCATCCCATCTTGTATTTTTTAATTGCGCAAATCCGGCTCTTACTGTAATTGTTGCAAAAAGAATAAAAATAATTTTTTTCATGAGTAATGTTTTTGTTTGTATGTGTCATTTTATCTTTTCATTCATATATCCTGTTCCGGGTAAAAAAAGAGCCTTACTGCTTTGTCACCTTCAGTCATAAATTCACGGTTTATTCCGGGTTGCTGTTTAATGATAAATGCGGGATGTAAGGAAAGGGTTGCTTCTCAAAATTATTTTTTACGGATAATAACACAAGTAAATAGTGTTCATTAATCGTTTCGCGAAGCTCGCGTTTGGACTGCTATGGCGTCAAAGAAAAGTACAATAAAGGTGACACCTTTTGAAAAGGTGTCACCTCTTGAAGATTAACTCGATAAAAAGATTCGACAGTTCTAATACTAAGGCACAGGTATGGCTAACACACATAGCCATGCTCCCAAATCTGCGCCAGCGTTACTTGTTAACAATTTGATGAAGAGAGGAAGAGGATATACTGGCGCGAATGTGGCCACCTGTAAACTTTCTTTAGGACAAGTCACATCCTTTTGCTCTATATTCGTTTATGATATTTTTTTACCAAGCTAAAACTTCGAGCTATGAGACTTCCATTTAAAATTTTATTTTTATTAAGCCTGACTGTTCTATTAACATCTGCTGTCTGCATTGAAAAAACCAGCAGTCCATTGGCGCCTGCGCAGGTTGAGGGAATATCAAATCCCGGCACCCTTCATTCGACCAAGGCACGCAAACTTAATTTTTTTCAACGCTGGGCGCTCAGAATATTGATGAAAAAATATAAGTCTGCTCATGGAGTAAATGCAGATAAACTGGCCTCCGCTTCTCTTCTGCTAGGTATCTTTTCATGCGGTTTTCTTTTATTGGGCCTTTTCGTTCCGTTTGTTATTTTACTGTCTATTCCCGCAGCGATTGCTGCAATGATAACAGGTGGCAGCGCTGTCCGAAATAAAACTTCGCAAATGGGTAAGGCCAGAACGGGCAAGGCACTTGGGCTCGGGGCGCTAATTACTCTTGCACTCCTGTTGATAATTGCGGCGATAATAATTTCGGGAACAGAATTTATCATATGATTATTTAGACATCGCAGAGACAGCTCGGTATGAGTATTTAATTTTTCAACGTTGATCGAACTGCGTGGGTAGAATTAATACTCGCGTCAATCTGTGTTACTTTTTTATAGTTCGATGAAGTGAGGAGATACTTGCGCCAAAATCGGACAAACTAATCATTCATGACTAATTGTATTTACCACAAGAAAAATAACCACATGAAAATAATTTATTTACTCCCATTCGTCTTTCTTCTCGGATGCGTTGCCGCCAAAGCTCAGAAAGGATATTTTGTAAAGGCAAGCATTATTAAAAAAGATGGCGATACTCTCCAGGGTTATATTGACCGTGTAAGGGACAGTCGGTTATCTGAAGGAATAACTTTTAAACAAGAAACCGGAAGCAATACGGAACAGAAATTTAAACCTGGTGACCTGTTGGGTTTTATTTTAAAGGACGAACATATCACCTGTGAGACCATTACCTACCAGCATATAATTGCGGGAGAAAATATTTCTGAAAAAAGATTTGCCATCCTGCTTTTAAAAGGATATTGCAGCCTTTACTACCTGGCGCTGAAAGAAGATGAGATTAAGATCATATTTGAACAAAGTAACGACCATATTTTTTTAGCGAAAAAGGGAGATGC
Source organism: uncultured Chitinophagaceae bacterium (assembly GCA_963819925.1). GTDB lineage: Bacteria > Bacteroidota > Bacteroidia > Chitinophagales > Chitinophagaceae > Ginsengibacter. The sequence continues at coordinate 227,361 of CAWFYG010000009.1, forward strand.
CTTTACTGTATTGCGACAATCGGAAATAATGGATGATAACACATACAGTTTACATAAAGACTATACCGGGGAATTAGAAAAACTGTTCAGCGATTGCAGTTCAATAAATGAAAATATGATCATGAAGACAGAATTCAGTAAAAAGTCAATGTTGAAAATTTTTGAAAAATACAATCTTTGTATACAACCTGGTGTACCTGTGCAATCTTACGTAAATACAGGGAAAGTAAAAATCAAGTTGGGTATCAATGCGTCTTACACATTTTTCAGTTACAGAAACGCAAGCAACAGTTCAGGAATATCCGGCGGTTTTTTTATTACGGTTACAAATCCCGACGCTAATGAAAGATTGTCTTTTTCTGCCGGATTTAATATTACAAAATTAAAGTATGATCTTTTTTATCCTGCTACCCTGGAAAATGAAAACGATAAAATATCAATGTACAGGTTCCCGGTAAAAGGCACTTATTATTTAACCAGAAGAAAGATTGCTCCATTCGTTAGTTTTGGAATTATTCCGGCCTTTGTAAAACTGAATTACACCGGAAGCACCGGTTACGAACATACAGATTCCTATTTTACGGCATTTAGCAGCATTGGCCCGGGTATATCATTCGGGAAATTGTTTGTCGCTTTTATGGCTGAACAAAAGGGGCTTACATTCGGCGGGGGTACCTATTATAATTTCCAACTCGGGTATATATTTTAAAATACTTTTTCCCCCTGCGAGATATTCTACGGATAGCCTAGCCTGGGCTTCTCGAAATTATTTTTTACGAATAATAACACCAGGTAAAAATGTCTTCATTAATCTCTTCGCGAAGTTTGTCTTTTGGCTGCTACGGTTTAAGAGAAATGCAAAAGAGGTGACACCTTTTGAAAAGGTGTCACCTCTTGAAGAATAATTCAATAAGAAGGATTGGGCAGTTCTAATACTAAAGCACAGGTATGGCTAACACACTTTTCCACGCTACCAAACCTGCGCCAGCGTTACTTCTTAATAGTTCGATGAAGAATGGAAAGATATACTGGCGCCAATGTGGGTGATGCGTTTCACTTCTAGCTTAAAGGAAAATAAACACAATGCAATAAAGAACGTTTAATCAATTTAAAAGAAAAAGCCCAGTCTTAATCCCAGGAAGCCTGCACTTTGATATCCTTCATATCGAAGGCTTGCATCAAAACCGCCCAGCAAAACACCGATGCCAGGGGCATAGGTAAATGAGTTTCCTGAAACATGGGCAAGATCACCATTGGTGTCCTTATAATACACTGTGCTATGCGTGGTACCCACCTCCATAATTCCATAAAACTTATCTGTGAACTTATACCGGCCGCCCAACTTGAAAGGAATATTTAAAGTAGCCTTCGAATCATCATTTAAGTTTTTTATATTTTTAGGTATAAATGCGATACCGCCTGTCGTAAATGTGGCACCAAATTGCGGGGTTATTTTATATAAAAATCGTAAAGATAAACCACCACCTACCGAATATGCCTGGCCCAAAGTTCCGACCGGTAAGGCAGCTTCCAAACCCAGGCCGATTTTAAATTTTTTTCCGGTAATTGTTTTTGCATCCTGGGCATGAACGGTTGTTGAAAAGAGAATGAATAATGCAGTTAAGATTGATAATATTTTTTTCATTTTTATAAATTTAGCCTCAAATATGCAACGATAAAAATTTGGGATCAATACTCAATTTAGGGTATGTAAGAAATTGCTTCTCAATACTTTTAGAATTGTCATCCCCGTGTCTACTTCCAGCCAATGTGGGTGTTACTTCTCTTTCGCAAGCCCAAATCAACCACCCATGAGAGCCGTCGTCTGGTCTTCTGACCAACGACCAACGATTGTAACGCCACATTTTTATTTCATAAAAGTTTTATCACAGCAGAAGTAATAGCTTTAATATGTTGATGCATCATACCGGCAACCAACGGTTGGCTTAGCCCGTTGGTCAAAGACCAGAGGAGGCGTTACAAGTCGGAATGTTTATTTAAATTTGGAACTGGAACAACTGCGAAGGCAAAATATAGCCGCTCTATTGTTAGTCATATTCGTATATTCGTAGCCGTTATATATCTTATAATTGTCATGAGTTACAAAATCAGGACAGCGCTCCCTAATTATTTATGTATTCTACGGGTAGCGTGAGAGGGTAACTCAAAATCATTCTTTTAAATTTTTAATTTATCAGTTTATCTTGTTCTTTGATGGAATACTCAGAGAATGCCCTACATGAAATTAGACTTTATTTTGCTTGTAACTTTCTTTATAAGCAGGGTAGGTCACATCCTCAGGTTGTTGAAACCCTTTCAGAATATGAAGAAGATCATAAGTTGGTAGTGTCTGTTGCTGACAAAGCTCAAATCGATTTATGGAGGAGTATTTTGAACAAGTTTCAGGAACTGACTTCCGAAGGCTTACAGTATGATGAGATACTAAAACGAGTTGGATCAATGGAAGAGGATCCGGAAATTCTTGATTTCATTTGTAACATATGGTATAAAGTAAAGACGGTATATGTAGATAACCTGGTAGAATCAGAGGGTAATCTATTGCTTGGGATGAAATGGGTGTCTATCTCAGCATTAATATTGATAACTCTCTATTTTATACATGCTTCAATTGTTACAAAAATAATTTGGTATGTTATGTGTTTCCTCTCAATGGCAATATGGTTATATGGTGCAAGACAAAAAAAGGTAGCACACCAATTGGAGCAAATTCTTAAATATGATTTTTCAAAGTTTGATAAGCTCATATAATATTTTTCCACTTCCTTAGCCGGTGTCCTCAACCGACATTTCCTGAATAATATTATCTTAGTTGAGTATGGAGCGTGCTTTTAAATATGGGGGCGAAAGAAAAAGCTATCAATCATTACATCAAATTTATTTCTGAATGCAGGTTTGCATAAGGGAAGTTTTATGAAACAGCTAAAGACGATCCGATAGCTATCGGATTCGAAGTAATTACACATTTAATGGATAAATTGTGATTGAAGAATGTCGGGGTGAGGATACCCGCCATGGAATAGGTATTAAAGTCACCGGATTAATAAACGATAAAAAGGGCAAATCCCAATAGTCGAACCATATAATACATTTTGAGCAGCACCTGTTTAATATATCAAATAATTCTTCATCGTAACTTTAACTTGTTATGAGACTATTATGCTTCCTTGTCACTTTGCTGCTTTTTTTCTCCTGCAAAAAATCTAATGAATCTGCAATAAGATTACTGAGTAAAGAAACTACCGACTATAATGGCAAAGTGTTCACGACCGAATATGTGTATGATTCCCGAAACCGCATTGTTGCCATTAAGCAAGCTGAAAACAATGCACCAACGGCTATTGCTGTTAGTATTAGCTATAACGGCAATGACGTTACTTTGATAAGTTATCCCAAATATGACCCTCTTTATAATATAACCAGGGAAGTGCATTTAACGCTGGACGGTAACGCCAGGCTGTTGAAAAGAGTCGCATATACATATATGGCGAGTAGCTAAAGTAATACTTCATCCGCAAAAAGAGTTATTTACGACACACTGGTGTGTGAATATGATGCGGCAGGTTTTTTAAAAGAGACTAAGCGAGGTTTGTACGATACATCCTGGTCAGCGCCAGCTTACAGCGGGGCTGCCAGGGCAACTTTTAGCGGTTCTTTTACAACAGTTGGAGGAAATCTTGCAACAAAAAATGATTATGTTGCTTTTACCCGTACTATCACAAATGCAGGCATTTCCACCCTAAGCGGGGGCAGTTCAGAATACCATACTGTTTTTGACAATACAAAATCGTATCCGAACAAAACTGATTTTAACAACGCTGCTGTACTAAATGAGACGCTGGACTATTATGGAGAGTTGGATTATTATGGATGGATGGGGTACTTTGAGCCATTGATAGATGGACACTATAAAAATATGCCGGAAAAGACCGTAATACATCACTTAGACAAGGACCTAAGCGGCACAGTTTATTTTGATTACACCAGCACTTATGAAGTTGCAAGAACTTATAATCCGGAAGGCTTATTATCGGCTGTTGATATATTAACTCCCGGTACCCCATACACGAAGCTCAGGTATTTTTATGGCAGGTGATAAACAAAATAAACTAACAGTAGCTTTATAAAATTGTAAAATCTTCAACGTTACTACTCCCCACATTGGCGCCAGTATGTCCTCTCCCTCTTTCCGTCGAACTATAAAGAAGTAACGCTGGCGCAGGTTTGGTAGCCTTGCTTAGTGTGTTGGCTATACCTGTGCCTTAGTATTAGAACTGCCCAATCCTTTTTATTTGGTGCCCGAATCAAAATAAAAATTCCTGCCAGTGTGGGTGTTACTTCTCTTTGTGTCCCAGCGGGGTTTACACAGTACAGTATTCAACTCGCTATACATTTACGTGTAACCCCAACGCATAAACGAACTTCAAATAAAAGGGAAGCCAGATTTCGAATATATGCGGGTCCTTTCAACATCGGGGTTCCCGGAAACTGCTTTTCATTTAGAAAATTTGTTAGCGGGAAACCCCGATGAGACAGTATAGCCATGTTCGAGGGCATAGTTCACGGCATTGCTGTCCCACGCCATGGTTGGTGTCTGCGAACCACAATTATTTAAGTATTCCCCGATTCATAATACGGCACTTCATCATGACTTACTTTTTCCTTCTGCTCCCAATAAGCCAATGTAACTACATGCCCGTCGGGGGTTTTAAGCAATCTTCCAAAAATAGCATTGATGGGATTGAAAGTATAATCGGTAACGCCGACGGTAAATGTTTCAGGTGAAGGCGGTGGAGGTGGTGGCGGAATTACATTTCCGTTTTCATCTTTTGTAACTGGTGCAGGAGCCACTTTGGGCGGAGGTGAGGAAACTGCGATTACGGTATAACCGTTATATTCCAATAATTGTTGTAAGAACGCAACTCTTTCCGGTGAAACTTCTTTTTCAACAATGCCGCACTTTACGCCATCCAGTTCCTCGAATAAGTGATTTTTATTTATAGCCATCTTTTAGAGTTTAGAGTTGTGAGTCAACCTAACGTTTGAATATAGTCGTAAATCCAACTCATCAATCCCACCAAAATAATACCGGAAGCGCAAATGATCAATGCAAATTTAGTAGAAGGATGTATGTTTATTTTTTCAACAGGTTGTTCATTTTTATCCATAAATATGGAGCGTATCACCCTTAAATAATAATACAGTGAAACGACCAGGTTTAATGCAGCAATAATAATAAATCCGTAATTAGCTTTGGCTGCACCCGCTGTTAATAAAAACAATTTGCCAAAAAACCCGGCAGTGGGCGGAATGCCGGCCAGTGAAAATAATGCCAACGCCATCACCCAGCTCAGCCAGGGATTGGTTTGATACAATCCTTTATAGTCTTCAATTTTTTCCTTACCGGTTTGTGATGAAATAGCCGCTGCCACGCCAAAGGCGGCCAGGTTGGAAAATACATAGATCAAAACAAAATAAACAACCGCAGACACTGCATCAGGCGAGTTCCCGCTGATACCCACTAAAATGAAACCAACCTGCGCAATGGAAGAGAAGGCAAGAAATCTTTTAATATTCTGCTGGCGCAACGCAAAAAGATTTCCAATGATCAAAGTGATCATAGCTAAAAGCACGATCATATTATACCAGAGTTCCTGCATCGGCTGAAACACTTTGTACAATGTTGAGATCAAAACAAATGCAATGGCGCCTTTGGAAATTACAGACAGGAACGAAGTGGCAGCAATCGGCGAGCCTTCATACACATCGGCTGTCCATAAATGAAAAGGAACAATGGATAATTTGAAAGCAAAAGCAGTAATTAAAAATACAAATGCCAATACCTGTAGCGGGCTACCATCAAGCGACCCGGTCAATGCAGCAAAACTGATAGTGCCGGTGGCGCCATATATCAATGATATGCCAAATAATAATATACCGGATGAAAAAGCAGATGACAGGATCATCTTCATGGCAGCTTCTGAAGAGATCTTTTTCTCCAGGTCAAAGTTGGCCATAGCAGCCAGGGGAATGGTTGCCAGTTCCAGCGATAAAAAGAATATTAAAAAATTGCCGCTCGATATGAGGAAGTCCAGGCCGAGCAACGCAGACAACAGCAACATAAAAAACTCCGCTAAATGTTCGGTCTTCATAAACCAGCCGGCAAACAACAGAGAGATGAGGTAAACACCAAGGTTTAAAATACTTTTCTGAAAAGCAATCAATGGTGCGGTGTGATACATACCATCGAACAGGATGCCGGTTGCATTGAAAAAAAACCCGAAGACGAGATTCAGCAATAATAAATTCTGGATAATTAACAGCAATAAACCATTCTTCATTTTACTGCCGAGTTTAATAAACAGCAGCAGGAAGATGATACCGGTTATTACCAGTTCAGGTTTCATCAATGTAAAAAATTCATTCATCCGGGTCTTTATTTTAAGGTACCAGCGATACTTTTTGCATTATTATTTCTGAGGCAGGGTTTATTAAATCATTCAGCCAGAACGGTGCAACACCAATGGCTATAATTCCTGCTATTAAAATAATGGCAGCTAATTTTTCATTCCATTTAGCATCTGTTAAATGAGCGTAACTTTCTTTAAGCGGGCCCATGGCAGTTCTGCTGATAGCCCGTAAAATATATACCGCTGTTACCACAATACTCATACACGCCAATACGGTTGCAAAACGATGAAAGAAATCAGGATGCTCCCACGATCCCATAAACACCGTTACTTCGGCCACAAAACCGCTGAGGCCGGGCAATCCAAGTGAACACAATCCCACAATAAATAATACCGTCGTAATAAATGGCATTACCTTCAGCAATCCGCCCATTTCGTTTACCTGCCTGGTGTGGGTACGCTCGTAGATCATTCCTATCACGGCAAAGAAAAGGGCTGTCATTAACCCATGACTTACCATTTGCATTACGGCACCCGTCATAGCGGTTTTTGTTAACATGCCAATTCCGAACAAAACAAAACCCACATGGCTAACGGAGGAATATGCGTTCATGTATTTTAAATCTTTCTGCATCATGGTAGCGAAAGCGCCATACAAAATAGCGATGGTAGAAAGCACGATAATAATATTGGCATATTCTTTTGCACCTTCCGGCATAACGTAAGCGGCTACACGCAAACAACCATATCCGCCCAGCTTCATGGAGATACCGGCCAGAAACATAGAACCTGCTGTAGGAGCCGATGAATGGCCGTCAGGAACCCAGGTATGAAACGGGAACAACGCAGTGAATACGCCAAAGCCAACAAATAATAAAGGGAAACAAATCTTTTGAACATTGACGGGAATATCAAGATGAGATAATTTCACCAGGTCAAAAGTTCTTTCCGGGTCACTGAAATATAAGCCCAGCAATCCCACCAAAACGAGTGCAGAGCCACCCATCAGCATTAAAGCAAGTTTATTGGCGCTGTATTCTTTCCTGCCGCTTCCCCATATTCCAATCAATAAATATTTTGGAATAACGGCAATTTCAAGGAAGAAGAAAAGAATAAAAAGATCTAATGAAAGAAAAAATCCATAAGCGCCGATGCTTAATAAAATAAGCAGGAAATAAAATTCCTTCGTCATTTTTTCGATGTTCCATGAAACAAGGACGCCTGCAATCACAACAAATGCAGTCAACAGGATCATTGCTACAGATATACCATCTACTCCTAAATGAAAACTGATATGCCATGAAGGAAACCATTCGTATTGTTGTTGAAACAGGAACTGCCCGGCGTTACCGGAAGCAACTTCACTCCTGTAAGCGAAGAATAATGCAAATGCCAAAACCAATTGAATGGTAGTGCCTGCCAAAGCAAGCCATTTAACCTGTTGCTTATTTCGGCATAACAAAACTGCAACGGCAGTTAGTAATGGAATTCCTATGAGTAATAAAAGGTTCATTAATTTTTAGTTGTCAAAAAAAGTTTGTTTCTATTTCACGAGTCTTTATTCTAAGTGTCTTTATTAATCATAAATTTTTCGGCATTCGATAAATTGATTAAAATCTTATTTATTGCCACGGCCTTCAGGCCGTGGATCATTCAATAGTTTTTTTCGGCTTTAGCCAAAATGCATTCAAAATTGTGTGCCCTTGCCTTGTTCTCCCATTTCGGGGAAGTTAGAGGGGGCGCCACCAATAAATAAACAACAAGGCCATTGCTATTGCGGCCACCAAAAAATAAGCTGCGTATTGCTGCACTTTACCCGATTGCATTCCCCTTATTTTTCTTGAAATGAATTGAGCTGACTCACCTGTTGTATTAACTAATCCATCTACTACATTTTTATCGAACCATGCTGCAGGCCTTGCAATTAAATTGAACAATACTTTTTTTGTAATGAAAAGGTACAGTTCATCAAAATAAAATTTGTTCCATGCTGCTTTATATAAGCCTCGAATGGAAGTCGCGATTTTATCCGGCTTATCACTTTGTTTTTTATACAACCACATTGCAATAAAAATTCCAATGAGGCCAACTGCTACAGGAGCAATTGCCATATCCGGGTGGAAATGCGATTCAAGTACGGTTCCATCTGAGCTTACAAATTTTCCGAAGGGAATGAACCCAGCTGCGGCGGCACCGATAGCTAATAAAATTAATGGCAGTAACATTGCAAATCCGCCTTCGCCCTGATGCTCACGGTGTGAACTATCCGAAAGAGAGGGGGCCCTGCTCCAGAAAATTCCGAAGTATAAACGGAACATATAAAAAGCTGTGAGGCCTGAAGTAAATAATCCAATCCAGTAAATAATACTGTTGTTTTGATAAGCGGCTAATAATATTTCTTCTTTACTAAAGAAACCCGCAAATGGTGGTATGCCGGCAATTGCCAGGCAGGCAATTAAAAAAGTGATATGGGTAATGGGTAAATACTTTCTCAATCCTCCCATATCTTTCATCTCATTGCTATGAATAAAATGAATGACTGAACCGGCACATAAAAACAACAATGCTTTGAACATTGCGTGGGTAAATAAATGAAACATGGAAGCTGTATAACCTAATCCATCTTCGCCCCCGTATTTCGATACGCCTAAGGCAAACATCATATATCCAATTTGCGATATAGTGGAAAATGCGAGAACTCTTTTAATATCGGTTTGCGTACATGCAATTATTGCCGCAAGCAATGCGGATATAGCGCCTACATAAGCGACTAACTGTAATGCCACAGGTGCAGACAGTGCAAAAACAGGAAATAACCTTGCTACTAAAAAAACGCCGGCAACCACCATCGTCGCAGCATGTATTAACGCGGATACAGGCGTAGGGCCCTCCATTGCATCCGGCAACCATATTTGTAACGGGAACATGGCACTCTTTCCGGCGGCGCCTATGAAAACCAATATCATCGCCCATGTTAGCGCAGAGATACCCAAAAAGGAAGAAGAAAGCGCCGTGGATAATTCTGCCGATCCGGGTGATGTTAGTCTTTCAATAAGCGTATTAAAATCTAAAGTACCGGAGTAAAATGAAAGCATCAGGATGCCGATCAAAAATCCCAGGTCAGCAAAACGTGTTACAATAAACGCTTTTTTGCAAGCGGCTACGGCGCTTGGTTTGTCATAATAGAAGCCGATCAATAAAAAAGAAGAAACTCCTACCAACTCCCAGAAAATATAGATCTGGAAAATATTGGAAGATATTACCAATGCCAGCATGGAGAAAGTAAACAATCCCAGGAAAGAATAATAAGTGGCAAAACGTTCTTCACCTTTCATGTAAGCAAGGCTATAAATATGCACCATCAAAGAAACAAATGTTATTACCACCAACATCATACAGGTAATGGGATCGAGCATTACGCCCATGTCAATGGAAACACCTTCAGAGAACTGCAGCCAGGTATATTTTAAAGGAATCAATTTTTGATAAATGCCGTCGACTTTACCAACCTCAAAAAAATAGCTGTAGGCCGTGTAAATTGCTAAAACAGTTGCGGCCAGCAACAAAACCGTTGCGATTATACCGGATGATTTTTTAAAATATTTCCTTCCGAATAGTCCGAGGAATAAAAATCCCGCCAGTGGCAGTAAAGGAATGAGCGCAGTTAAAGTTGGATCAGGCATTTACTTCTAATATTGTTTTTAATACTTCATTTCTTCCGCATTATCTACATCAATTGAATGATGACTTCTATATAAATTAATTATGATCGCAATGGCCACAGCCGCTTCTGCTGCAGCGATAGCAATTATAAATATGGTAAAAAATAATCCATCCAGTTTATCAGGCCACAGGTATTTGTTGAATGCGATGAAATTCAGGTTTACACTATTCAGTACTAATTCAACACTCATTAACATGGTGATTAAATTTCTCCTTGTAAAGAACCCAAATATGCCAATAAAAAAGAGCGCTGTGCTGATGAATAAAATATGATATAGTCCTGGTGTAACCATAAATTCACTTTAGTTGCCCTATTTCATAATTCAATACTTCTTCTTAAATATTCATTATTTCTTTAAAGGCCATCTTTTTAAATAACAATATCGAATATCGAACAAGGAATATCGAATATAGAAGTGAAAACTGCATTTTTCACTTTAGTTCCTTCTTCAATTTATCATTCATTAAGTTCTTTTTTGCCGTCTCAATGCTTTTAACAAAAATTGAAATCAGTTCATTACATTCATTTAATCCCTTTTCCACCAATTCCATTTTCTCTGCTAACGGAGATTTCTTAATAATCTTCATTGCGCTCCTGGATTCTCGTAATTCCTTTAATAGTATTTTAAGTTTATGAATAAAATCATTTCTGGATTCTGCGCTCTGTGCTTCTCCATAATGTAAAGCCGGACTGGTGCCGGACCTTACCAGTTGACCTCCAATGTAATTACCGGCTTTTGTATTAAACAAATTCTCTGTAATTTTTATTATCAACACGGCGAATTCAATCAGCCTATCCTCAAGATCATATTTCCTTTCAGTATTCATTTATTTTTTTACTTCTTTATTCGATATTCCTTGTTTAATATTCATTATTCCTTCAGCCGGTTTCAACGCAATTACAATACAACCGATTAAAGCTGCCAGCAACAGCATACTCACTACTTCAAACGGCAATGCATAGCCGCCATCACTTACCGATAGCATTTTTGTACCGATACTCGCTACACCTGATTCCACAGGTTCATGAGCGGTTCCGATGAATGTGTGCTGATAGACCTGTAACATAATCAAAGCAAATCCACAAAAGGCTGCCAACGCAGAAAAGATTTGTCTTCCTGGTTTTTGTTTGGGCATTTTTTCTCCCGCCTGTTGTGTAAGGAAAATAGAAAAGATGATCAATACCGTTATGCCGCCCACATACACCACAATTTGCACTGCCGCAATAAATTCATACTGCAGCCAGAAATACAATCCTGCAACACCAATCAAAGAAAATAATAAAAAGATAGCAGCCCTGAATATCTGTCTTGTTCCCACAGCAAATATTCCACTCACTAGCGTTAGTGCAGCGAGCATATAAAATATAATCGTTGATCCACTCATTATTCTACTCCCTCCATAATTTTAGATCCGGGATTATTTAATATTTTAGTTAATTCGAGCACGGTCAAACACACTGTGTTCAAATGTTTGCGCCATTACAATGGCATCCGAAGGACAAGCAATAATGCACAGATTACACATCGTACATAATTCCAGGTGATACACTAATTTATCAATCGCCTTTTTCTTTTTGCCTTCCGGAGTAATATCAAATTTGGTAATCACTTTAATAGTTCCGTTAGGGCAAGCCAATTCACATGCAGTACAACCCGTGCAGCGATGTTCATTGTTTTCATTGTGCGGCATCACCACTTCACCTTTAAATCTTTCAGGTAAATGCAACGTGTTCCTGTTGTCAGGATACTGTTGTGTGATGATCTCTTTGTGATGAGTAAAGTAATATCCTGTCCGTCTCAACCCGACAAACAATGATTTTACGGCTTTAAAAACTTCTTTTAAATATTTAATCGCCCCTCCCTTCTCCGAAGGGGAAGCCGGCGAAGTCTTTAACTTATTTGAAGTTTCATTCATTATTCAAAATATTTTCTTTATTAGCTTTCAAAACCCTTTTCCTCAATAAAATCCCTTCAACCATCACGGTCTGCCTTTTCTCCCCTTCTGGGCTGGGGGGCTAAAAATACCACCCTGCAATTGCCATCGCCGTTACCAATAAAATATTAAATAAACTGATCGGCAATAAATATTTCCATTCAAGATTTAATAACTGATCAATGCGCAGCCGTGGAAACGTCCACCGGAACCACATAATCACGAATATTAAAAAGAAGGTCTTCCCAAAAAACCAAATGCTGGATGGAATATAATCCATTACATGATTAAATCCTTCCCAATGACCAATATGAAAAGGCATCCATCCGCCAAAAAACAAAGTAGCACCAATAGCACAAACAATAAAAACATTCACATACTCAGCCAAAAAGAACAAAGCGAATTTCATTCCTGAATACTCTGTATGAAAGCCCGCTGTCAATTCTGATTCTGCTTCAGCCAGATCAAAAGGCGCCCTGTTGGTTTCTGCAGTTACGGCTATTATAAAAATGATAAAGGAAATAATAACAGGAATGTGTCCCTTAAAAATCCACCATCCATCAGCCTGTGATTGAATGATCGTATTCAAATTTAAACTACCTGCCAGCACCACTACAGACAAAACAGAGAATCCCGCCGATAATTCATAACTCACGATTTGTGCCCCGCTTCGCATCGCTCCCATTAAAGAATATTTATTATTACTGGACCAGCCGGCCATTAAAATACTGATGACAGAAACGGATGAAATTGCAGATACATACAGCACACCAATATTCAAATTCCACATTTGAAAATCTTTCGCGAAAGCTAACGGTGCCATCAATAACATGGCAACTATTAATGCTATATAAGGAGCCAGGTTGAATAAAAACTTATCGGCACCAGATGGTGTCATGCCTTCTTTCACCAATAACTTCACAGTGTCTGCCAATGACTGAAACATTCCTTTCGGCCCTACCCTGTTGGGGCCGAGTCGTATTTGTATCCATGCAGAAACTTTGCGTTCCATGATTACTAATACCAATCCTAATACCGCAAATAAACCAATAACGCAAACACCAACGATTACCATTTCAATAATAGTTGCCAGTGTAGGGTTAAACGTTAGGTTTAACCATTTATGAATTGAATCTGCTATGTTAGAAAAACTCCACATACCCAGGGCCTCACCCCAACCCCTCTCCGAAGGAGAGGGAACTGGCCGTTGGCGACTTATTAATTTATAGTTTCAAAATAAAATTTGTTCATAATCTCGATATTGTCTTTGTCCTCCCCACCGCGGCGGGGAGTTAGAGGGGCCTTTTACCTGTCAATATCCGGTATCACCAAATCCAATGTTCCCATCATCGCTACCAAATCTCCCAGCAAATGTCCTCTTGCCATATGATCCAATGCGGAGAGATTTGAAAAGCCAGGTGAGCGGAATTTTATTCGATAAGGTGTTGTTCCTCCCTCACTCACAATGTACACGCCCAACTCACCTCTTGCTGTTTCCACTCTTGAATAAAATTCTCCTTTGGGTAATTTTAATACCGCCTTTGTTTTTGCCTGGAAATCGCCTTCGGGAATACTATCAATCAACTGTTCTATTATTTTTATAGATTGATTCATTTCTCTTATACGCACGATATATCTTGCAAATGAATCGCCTTCGGTTTCCAACACTTCATCAAACTCAACTTTATCGTAAACTTCGTAAGGATATAGTTTTCGGATATCGCAACTAACGCCACTGCCTCTCGCTGTTGGCCCGGTACAGCCATACGACACAGCATCTTCAGCAGATAAATATCCAACGCCTTTCATGCGGTTTTGAAAAATAATATTACCCGTAACCAACTCATCATACTCCTTAATCTTATGTTTATATAATGCGATAAATTCTTTTACTCTCTTTTGAAAGTCGGGATGCAGATCAGCCATTACTCCGCCCGGAACCATATAGTTCATCGTTAACCTTGCACCACAGGTTTCTTCCATAATATCATTAATCGTTTCTCTTTCACGGAAAGCGTGGAAGAAAGGAGTAAAAGCTCCCAGGTCCATTGCCATAGCGCCCCACCACAATTCGTGCGACGCAATCCTCGTAAGTTCATCCATCAATACCCGTATCACCTGTGCCCTTGGTGGAATCTCTACCTGTAAGCCTTTTTCTACACATAACGCACACGCGTGGTTGTTAATGTGAGCTGAGAGATAATCCATCCTGCTGGTGACATAAATGAACTGGCGATAGGTTAAGCTCTCACACATTTTTTCAATGGACCGGTGAATATACCCGAGATGCGGTTCTACTTTTTTTATTGTCTCCCCATTAACCGTAATCACCAAATGCAATACACCATGCGTTGCGGGATGTTGTGGTCCCACATTAATTATTAAATCACCTTCTTCTGTCGTGCCTATTTCTTCTACCATTTAGATTTATTTAGCCTCTCCAATTATTTTGAGCTGTTTATACATATTGCAGCGCTCCTGCCTTTCCCCTTCGGAGGTTAGGGGGCCTCATAACCTTATCATATTTACCGGGTCTTCAAAATTTTTCAACATCGGTTTCTTTCCTTCCCATCCATCTGGTAAAATCAATAACCTTAAATCAGGATGATTCAGAAAATTCACGCCAAACATTTCGTACACTTCTCTCTCATGAAATTCGGCCGTCTTCCAAATTTTACTTGCCGTTTCTATTTCCGGATTGTTGCTGTCAAGTTTGGATTTCACTACAAGCGTATGCCGGTATCGGGTTGATGACAGAAAATAAACCATAGTGAGATGTGTCTTCCAGTCGATGCAGGTAAGACAAAAAAGATAGTCGAAAAATAAAGATTCGTTGTTGCGCAATTGCTGCGCAAAGGGCAACCAATCTTTTGACTCAACATCAACATTGAGCCACTGATTACCCTGGTCAATACCTTCTTCGTATGTGGCTGAAGGCAGCAATTCTGTTATCGTGGTTTTCAATTCTTCGTTCGACATAATTAATCTTTACCTGTCCTTATCTGTTCTCTGGTTAAGCCGCTTTTTATTTTATGCTGCAGTGTTATTAATGCATGTAGCAGTGCTTCCGGCCTTGGCGGACAGCCGGCTACATATACATCTACCGGTATTACATGGTCTGCCCCTTTTACCACCGAATACGTATTGTAAAAAAAAGGTCCGCCACTAATGGCGCAGGCACCCATAGCAATTACATATTTTGGATCAGCCATCTGGTCGTATAATCTTTTTAACACCGGTGCCATCTTATTTACAATAGTGCCCGCAATTATTATTACATCCGCCTGTCGTGGCGAAGCCCGTGCTACTTCAAATCCAAATCTTGAGAAATCGTATTTGGCAGAGGCGACCGCCATCATTTCTATTCCGCAGCAACTGGTAGCAAAAGTGAGCGGCCATAAAGAATTTGATCGTGCCCAGTTAATTACATCATCCAATTTACTTAGAACGATACCACCGCCCGGTGCTTCATGAATTTCGCCCGGGAATTGACCCCCAGCCCCCGAAGGGGGAGTGGAGGAAGCTTTTAAATTATTTGGAGTTTCACTCATTTTTTTTTGAAGTATCTTCTTTATTAATTTTTAAAATCTCCATTTCCCCGGTTAATTCTCTCCAACTATTTTTCGATCTGCCTTCTCTCCCTTTCGGGGCCGGGGGCCTCACTTCCATTTCAAAGCACCTTTTTTATGTGCGTATAAAAATCCCATAAATAATATAAAAAAGAAAATGATAATTTCTATCAAAGCGATCCATCCGACCTGCTTTGCAACAACCGCCCATGGATAAAGAAATACCAGTTCTACATCAAATACCAAAAATATTAGTGCAAATAAATAATATCCCACGTTCAATTGTTTCCATGTTGTACCATGAGTAGGAATACCACATTCATAGGGCTCTCCTTTTTGCGGATTGGTAGTAGCTTTTGTAACAATTTTAGCGATTAAAATAGCAATGGAAGAAAAGGCGAGTGCGGCTATAATTAAAACAATCATCGATGAAGATCCCATACAAAAAATCAATTATTTAGCATGAATATTCAGAAATGAAAGGTAGTAAATAATGTTAATCTATAATTCGTGCAGACATGATTTTTATCATAATGAAATATGATTTTTTTGGGTGTGGTGCAAATATTACCCGGCAACACAGCATACCGCGTAAATAACCAGTTATTCAGAGGCCAGGGGCGGTAAAATAAAATAATCTGTAATAAAAATTTTCTTACCTTAACATAACAATTTTTCTGATTCGATTGCGGCACACATCAAATCTTCTTCCTTTGATTCCAGAGAACATTTTATATGCAACTTACCGGCAAGCATATTATAAATGCAACTTCATCAAAAATCTGGAGTATGCTCATGGATACCGATACGCTCGCAAAAATAGTCCCCGGTATTTCCCGCTTAGAGAAAACAGGTGATAATACATTCAAATCAATTCTCGCAATAAAACTCGGCCCGGTAAACAGCTCTTTTACCGGCAACCTCCAAATGGAGGATATAACCGAACAAGAGGGGTTCACACTGAAAGTAACTCAAAATAGCAAGATTGGTAATGCCAGTGGCAATATTAAAATAAACCTGTTACCGGTGGGCGATGAAAAGACCGAAATCGATTTTAATGGCGATGTGAAACTATCCGGCCTTCTTGCCGGTATGGGACAAAGAGTGATGGGAGGCGTGGCAAACGCACTTACTAAACAATTCTTCGCAAACCTGGAGAACGAGTTAAAAACCACATCATGAAGCAAGAAATGCAGAACTATTATTCTTCTAAAAACAAACTTTAAAAAACTTTAAAAATAAATACTATGAGCATAAAAATTCGTGTTAAGGTTAACGGTGTGGAGTACAAAAATGAAGTTGAGCCACGATTGCTGCTGGTATATTATCTGCGTGATGTGTTGCGACTAACGGGGACGCATGTGGGCTGCGACACGAGCAGTTGCGGCGCCTGTACCATACATGTAAATGGCAAGGCAACAAAGAGCTGCACCATGCTGGCCGTGCAGGCAGATGGCTGTGAGATAACTACCATTGAAGGTATGGCTCACGACGGCGAATTGCATCCACTGCAGGAAGCCTTCAAGGAATGCCATGGATTACAATGCGGATTTTGTACGCCAGGTATAATAATGACTGCGGCCGATCTGCTTCAACACAATCCTGAACCAACTGAAGAAGAGATCCGTTATGCGCTGGAAGGCAATTTCTGCCGTTGTACCGGTTATCAAAACATTATTAAATCAGTGCAGTACGCTGCCCACAAAATAAAAGAGGAGGTAAATGTATGAGTACAACAAACGGACTGATCGGAAAATCCGTTAAACGGGTTGAAGACAAAAGATTTATTACCGGCAGAGGTAATTATACAGACGATATTGTTCTGCCTCATCAAACCTATGCGTCATTCGTTCGAAGCCCTTACGCTCATGCAAAAATTGTAAGCATTGATGTAAGTGCCGCCAAAGCTATGCCGGGAGTGGTTGCTATTTTCACGGGGGCGGATGTTGCGGATGTAAATGGTGTTCCCTGCGGTTGGCAGGTGAATTTTAAGAATGGTGATATCATGAAGGAACCCAAACATCCATTGCTGGTAGCCGATAAAGCAAGGCATGTGGGTGATGCTGTCGCCATTGTAATCGCTGAGTCGAAAGCGGAAGCCGTGGATGCCGTGCAGGCTATTAATGTAGAATATGAAGAATTACCTTGTATAGTGGATGCTTCGAAAGCCGTACAACCCGGCGCACCACTCGTGCATGATGATGTGCCTGCCAATAAATGTTATGACTGGACATTGGGAAATCCGATCGCAGAGGTGGACGAAGCAATAACTAATTCAGCACATGTTACTTCGCTCGAATTCGTGAACCAGCGCATGATACCGAATGCCGTTGAGCCACGATCATACAATAGTTCTTATGATTCAGCTAATGACAAATATGTTTTGTATACCAGTAGCCAAAACCCTCATCTTATACGATTGCTTATGTGCGCATTCGTACTCGGCATTCCTGAACACAAAGTGAGAGTGGTAAGCCCCGATGTAGGCGGCGGATTTGGCAGCAAAATATTTCACTACACCGAAGAAGCCTTGCTTACTTGGGCAACAAGAAAAATCGGGAGACCTGTAAAGTGGACAGCAGAAAGAAGTGAAAGCTTTTTATTAGATGCTCATGGCCGCGATCATGTTACAAAGGCAGAAATGGGTTTCGATGGAGAAGGAAATATTACCGCGTTACGTGTAAAGACCTTTGCTAACCTGGGCGCTTATTTGTCTACTTTCGGGAGCTGTATACCTACCTATCTCCATGGAACATTGCTGCAGGGATTATATAAGACTCCGAAAATAAATGTTGACGTTACTGCCGTGTTTACTAATACGACGCCGGTTGATGCTTATCGCGGTGCGGGACGACCGGAAGCTACCTATTTATTGGAAAGATTGGTAGACCTGGCTGCGCATGAAATGAATATGGACCCGACTGAGTTGCGGTTCAAAAATTTTATTCCGCCTTTTGATGGTGTGACCCAACCCGGTTATCAAACACAGGTGGCTTTACAATATGACAGCGGTAACTATGAAGGTGTTTTAAAAAAAGGGCTGGAAATGTTAGGATATGAGAACTTCCGAAAGGAACAGAAAGAAGCAGCAAATAATGGCAAACTGCTGGGCGTCGGTTTCTCGACTTATATCGAAGCTTGTGGCATTGCTCCATCGGCGGTGGTTGGCTCACTGGGAGCACGGGCAGGTTTGTATGAGGTGGGACAAGTGCGTGTACAACCAACCGGCAAAGTGAGTGTCTACACGGGTTCTCATTCTCACGGCCAGGGACATGAAACAACTTTTGCACAAGTGGTGGCTGATAAACTCGGCATTTCAATGGATGATGTAGAAATTTGGCATGGAGATACCGAAAGTGTGGCCTTTGGTATGGGAACCTACGGTTCAAGAAGCCTTGCAGTGGGTGGAAGTGCCATCGTAAAAAGTATAGACAAGATAATTGAAAAAGGAAAAAAGATTGCTGCTCATAAACTTGAGGCAAGCGCTGATGATATTGAGTTCTCGAGCGGTAAGTTTACGGTAAAGGGAACAGATAAATCTGTTGGCTTCGGCGATGTGGCACTTACAGCTTATGTTCCGCATGTGTATCCAAAAGACCTGGAGCCGGGTCTCGACTTCAGCAGTTTTTATGATCCGGCCAACTTCACCTATCCATTTGGGTGTCATATTGCAGTGGTGGAAGTGAATAAAGAAACCGGTAAAGTAGTTTTGAAAAGATTTGTTGCAGTGGATGATGTTGGTAATATCATCAACCCGATGATTGTGGATGGACAAATTCATGGTGGGATTGCGCAGGGCGTTGGACAGGCACTGTTCGAAGGAGCTGAATATGATGATAATGGCCAACTCACCAATGGTTCTTATATGGATTATTGTATGCCACGGGCTGATGATTTCCCAATGATTGAGACAGCAGTCCAGGTTACACCTTGTCCGCACAATCCACTTGGGGTAAAGGGTGCCGGTGAAGCGGGAACGATCGGATCAGCGCCCGCCGTAGTAAATGCGGTGATAGACGCATTGTGGAGCGGGGGGCACCAGGTAAAGGACATCCGTATGCCCCTGACTTCAGAAAGAGTGTGGAAAGCCATGCAACAGTAATTCTTATTAATGTTTAACTTTTAAAATTCCCTTTTATGATACCTGCTACATTTGATTACGAAAAAGCCGGAACTATTGATGAAGCTATAGCCGCTTTATCCGGTGGCGGAAAAATATTAGCCGGAGGCCATAGCTTGATACCGGCGATGAAATTACGTTTGAATCAACCCTCAAAGCTCGTTGATATAACGGGCATAGCTACACTAAGAGGTATTGGAGAAGAAGATGGTGAGATTGTAATTGGTGCAGCAAGCACGCATGCTGAAATCGCCGGTGATAAACTCATCAATTCAAAACTTCCATTTTTCGCAGAAGGCGCTTCACTCATCGGTGATTTGCAGGTTCGCAACCACGGTACAATTGGTGGGAGCCTTGCACACGCTGATCCCGGGGCTGACTGGCCTGCGCTGGCACTTGCAGCCGATGCTGCAATCGAAGTGCAGGGCAGTAATGGAAAGCGCAGAATAAAAGCTACTGACTTTTTTACCGGTTTATTTTCAACTCCATTAGATGAAGATGAAATCATTACTGCAATACGTATTCCGGTTCCCGCACCAGACACAAAAACAACTTACCAGAAATTTGTGCAGCCTGCCTCGAGGTTTGCCATTGTAGGTTGTGCGGTCATGCGCTTTGGCGATGGTAAAACCAATATTGCGTTTACCGGTGTATCCGACAATGCATTCCGCGACAGCAATGCTGAAAAGGCAATATCAGGAAAGGCACTTAACGAGGCATCTATAGACAAAGCGATAAATGCAGCTTTACAGGATGTAACTATTATGGGAGACCATTTTGCATCTGAAGAATATCGCAGGCACCTGGCTAAAGTATATTTGAGAAAAGCATTGCAGGCTGTGGCATAATTTTTCTTACCAGGGCAAGACTATCTTTCTTATCACCGGTTCCCGGCTCCCGGATCATTTTTAATATTAAAAGAGATACCTGGTCACGTTTTTATTGTAACCGGCAAAATAAGAACGATAAATTTGTTTTTGAAATGATCCAACTGAACGATATAAAAAAAATGCTGGAGGAGCAGGGATATATTACAGGCGATGCGGTAGCCATGTCAGTCTTTCTTTCGCTGCAACTAAACAAACCGTTGTTGGTTGAAGGTCCTGCGGGTGTAGGCAAAACGGAAATTGCCAAGGTAATGGCCCATGCATTACAAACAGATTTGATTCGCCTGCAATGTTATGAAGGTCTTGATGCCACCCATGCATTGTATGAATGGAATTACCAGCGCCAATTGCTTCACCTTAAAATGGTGGAACATAATGCACAAACGATTGATGAAAAAGAAAAAACAATTTTCAGTGATGCATTCCTGATGAAACGCCCATTGCTGCAGGCAATAACCCATCACAAGAAACCAGTGCTGCTCATAGATGAGATCGACCGTTCCGATGAAGAGTTTGAAAGTTTTTTACTGGAAGTACTGAGTGACTGGCAGATAACTATTCCCGAATCGGGAACAATTACCGCAACACATATTCCGCACGTAATACTAACTGGAAACCGTACACGTGAATTAAGTGACGCATTGAGAAGGCGTTGTTTGTATCTGTACATTGACTATCCTGATTTTGAAAAAGAATGGTTGATCGTCAGGAATAAAGTACCGGGCATTGATACAAAACTGGCCGAACAAATCACACGTTTCATGCAGCAATTGCGCATTACCAACCTGGAAAAGAAACCCGGTATTGCCGAAACACTCGACTGGGCTATGGCATTATCAGCCTTACATATTGACCATCTTGATAAAAATATTGTTGAGCAAACATTGGGCCTTATACTGAAAGACTGGAGCGATACAAGGGAGGTTCAATTGTCGTTGAGCGAACTCCTTGAAAAAACAGGCGTTCATTCAAAGCTTGATAAGCTATGATTACGAGACAAACATCTTTAGCAAAAAACATTGTCCGGTTCTGCATGTTCCTGCGGCAAAAAGGTTTTAATGCGGGTGCGGAAGAAGAAGCCGTATCGCTGCGTGCATTGCAATACATTGATTTTAGCAGCAATGAAATTTTCCGTTTAACGCTTAAGTCTGTCCTGTGCCGAAGCAAATCGCAATTGGATGAATTTGATGATCTGTTTCACGAGTATTGGAAAGAATTGGAGATGGCAATTAATGCAAAAAAGAAAGAGGATGCCAGCGTTAGAAAGCCGTCTCAGCAGGAAGCCTCATTCAAATCGCTAAAAGCATGGCTGCAAGGAAACCGCAACGATGAAACGGAAGAAACTGCCACTTATAGCCTACATGAAAATCTTTCACAGAGAGATTTTTCCTCAGTACCGGAAGACCAGGTGGACGAACTTATGCAAATCATCAAAGCCTTGTCAAAACGGCTTGCTGCGAGAACAAACAGGCGGTATAAGCCCTCTCACAAAATCTCTTTGCCCGATTTGCGGCAAACGCTCCGAAAAAACATGCGATGGGGAGGCGAATTGCTCTATATAATTCACCACAAACCCAAAAGAAACAGGGTGAAACTTGTTGTGCTCTGTGATGTAAGCAGGTCAATGGAGTTGTATTCTGCTTTTCTGATACAATTTATATACGCTTTCCAGCAGGTGTATAATCGAATGGAGACATTTGTATTCAGTACTTCGCTTACGAGAATAACAACTGTATTAAAACAAAAGAATTTTCGCGAAGCATTGCATTTGCTCGGCTCCGAAAAAAGCGGATGGGCAGGCGGGACGAGAATCGGTGAATCGCTGGATGCGTTTGTGAAAGACCACGCAAAAAAAATGATCGACTCAAAAACGATCGTTATCATTTTAAGCGATGGCTGGGATACGGGTAATATTGATACACTTAAAAAGAGTATGGCGTATATTCATAACAAAGCAAAAAAACTTATCTGGCTAAATCCATCTGCAGGTTATTCGGGCTATCGGCCCGATGTAGCAGGTATGAAGGCAGCTATGCCTTATATAGATAAGTTTGCACCGGTTCACAATGCTGAAAGTTTACAAAAATTGGGTAAGTTGTTATGATAGAATCTTTTCGTTTGAAAGGTTACAATTATTTCTCATTTGTAAATTTGAATTCAATCATCGATGAAGATCCCATGCGAAAATTCAATTATTTAGCATGAATATTCAGAAATGAAAGATAAGTAAGTAAGGTTATCCAATAAATAATGCGAATATGATTTTATCATAATGAAATATGATTTTTTGTGAAATTGGTGTTTCCAAATTCCCTGAGTTTCGCAAATGAACCTCTTCGGGTTCTCTCTGCTGCAATTCTTTAATTTTAAGGGGCTGAGCAAACCTACGATAGGAATCTGTTTCCTGTCTTCAATTAACAAAAAAATCTAAATGTTTTTCATAAACAAAAGAAAAATAAATAATCATAAATGACCCCATAACATTGCCCTTTAATAAGTTATGGATAATTTTGAACATCACTGCCTATGTTCAGAAAAAAAACCATCTTTATTAATTTAGCTTGCGCTTTCTTTTCAGTCAGCTTTTCTGAGCGACAGGTATATGCCCAACAATATCCAATCCCCTCAAAAAATACGATTACAACTGTTTACCTCAATCTTCCTAATCATAGGGATACCTCTTTTCAATCAGGTTCAACTAAGGATATCCTTTCAAATAAAATCAACCAGGATTTTTATAAACCTCTCCCGGGGAAAAAAAATTTATCTGACAACCCTCTTTCTGAGCAAAATAAACTTAATATGCCCGCCGGAATTATAACCCTCACCATTGATACTGCTTCAACATCGTGCGGCAACAGCAATGGAGGCATTGTGGCTTTGGCTACAGGTGGTACGCCACCCTACACCTATTCATATACTATTTCCGGGAATACGCATTTTCAAAATACGGGCAATTTTCAAAATCTCGCTGCCGGTTCCTACGAGGTGATAGCAACTGATGCCAACGGACAGGCAGATACTGCAGTTGTAAATCTTTCAAATAATTTTCCGGCACCCTCCGCAACGGTAAGTTCTTATACCAACCCTACCACCTGTTCTACTTTTGATGGCACCCTTACGGTTACCGCAAGCGACGGCATACCTCCATATCAATACAGTTTTGACAATGTCAATTATCAAACAAGTAATGTATTTACAAATCTTACGCAGGGTTTATATAGCATATTTGTAAAAGATGCCAATGGCTGTATCAATGAGAATTACACTAATTATCTCTACCCTAAAACTTCGTGTTTTGGCATTGGTTTTTATTATTCAAATTTCGAATGCAACAATAATGGAACCATAACTATAGGTACTGTACTTGGTGGTGTACCTCCTTTTGTATATTCACTGGATGGTATTAATTACCAGGCTGACAATAATTTTTATAATATTGGAGCAGGTGTACATCACATGTATACCAAGGATGCAACCGGGCTTGTGAGTATCTACACGGTAACGAGTTCACCCTTGTGTCCGGTGAATGTTACCTGGGCAGCCACAGATGCGTCCTGTAACCAAAGCGATGCATCTATGACTCTTTCTCCGGCTTATGGAAACGGACCTTACGCTTATACGTTAGATGGCATCAATTACCAGGGCGGCTATACCTTTACAGGGTTGGCGGCGGGGAATTACACCTTTACGGTTAAAGATGCTAACGGGATAAGCTTTTCGGGTTATGCAACGATAAAAAGTAAATGCCCGGTTGTTTTCGCGTCTGAAACGGATGAAACCTGTAACCAACAGAATGGTTCCATTAGTGCAACCGGTTATAACGGAACCCCTCCCTACCAGTTCTCCATAGACGGAATCAACTTTCAAAACAGTAACATCTTCGGTGGCCTTTTAGCCGGAACTTATATCGTTACTATTAAAGATGCGAATAGTTCTACCGGCACAACCTCTATCACTATCAAAAGGAATTGTTTCCAGTTAAATATCAACATTGTCAATGCAGTTTGCGGCAATGCAAACGGAAGTATTACCGTGTCAGCATCCTACGGTACTGCGCCTTATCAATATTCTTTAGACGGAAATAATTTTCAAACGGGTACTACTTTCAACAGCCTTGCAGCAGGCAGCTATACGGTTTATGCAAAAGACGCTACCAATGTTCTGGCAGATTCCTCAATTACAATAGCAGATTCGCCGGGCCCGCAGGTATTTATTGGAAATGATACGACACTCTGCACCGGAGCAGCTTATTTACTGGATGCCTTTTATAGCAATGCCACTTACTTATGGCAAGACGGTTCTACACAGTCATCATTTTTAGTAACTGAACCGGGCACATATTATGTTGCTGTAACTCTTGACGGTTGCACCGTAACGGATACCATTGTAATTAGTTATCTTACCACACCTCAATTTACTTTAGGCAGGGATACAACCATTTGCCGTGGCGAAGTGATTCAACTGCAACCCCTCGTACAAGAACCTGCAAATTATCTTTGGCAGGACGGCAGCACGCAGCCCGCCTATAATGTAAAAGACACAGGCATTTACAGTGTAGAGGTAAGCAATATTTGCGGCCATTACACAGATGAAATAAAGATAGAACAGGGCCTTTGCAGCCTCATGTTGCCCAATGCATTTACACCTAACGGTGACGGGCTAAACGATATTTTCAGGGTAAAATATCCTTTTGCAATTAAGGCATTCCGCCTTGCCGTATACAATCGCTTAGGCGAAAAAATGTTTGAAACTACTGACATGGCCAAAGGATGGGATGGCAGCTGCAAAGGGAATAGCCAGCCAATGGGTGTTTATGTGTGGGTGGTGCAAATAACCGCACTAAATAATAATGAGCAAATAAGCAGGGGTACTGTTACTCTGCTTAAATAAATTTTGCAGGGTATCTCATCGAATTACAAATGCGTGAATGAGGCACAGCAGGCAAACATCCAACGCAGCAACCTATTGTAAACCATTGTCTTGATACCTAAGCCTTATGCGTTTAACTACTAAAAAATAAATTTATATTCGTGTTTAATACTTTTGCTAATGAGTCGCCGATTCGTACCAGCGTTTATTCTGATTTCTGTATCATTCTCTTTAAATAAAACAACCGCACAAACTTCAGCAATCCAAAATGAGCCTGGTTCATTTATAACTGCCAAAGAATTTTTTCAAAATCAAATAAAGGGGGATGCGCATCTATTTACCGGCAAAGAATTTATTAAATACTCGGTTAACATAAAAGGGCACCCATTTTTTGAAACAGACCAAATGCAAAGCGGCGATATCTTTTATGATGGCACTTTGTATGAAAACATCCCACTTCTATATGATATAGTAAACCAGCAAGTAGTTATTAATCGCTACAACGGTGATGAAAGAATTCAGTTGCTTAATGCAAAATTGAAATATTTCATATTTGATGGCAAAAGGTTTGAAAATATTTTTTCCATTGAAGGGAGGAATGAAAATGTAAGCAGCACCATATACGAAATAATGTCTGAAGGCAAAGCGAGCCTTTTGGTAAAACGCATTAAAAATATTAAGAACGGGCTTAAAGCCGAAGACCCCACTTCCTTTGTTGAACAAGATGAATATTATGTACGCAACGGTAAAAGTTTATACGCAATTGAAAACAAAAGTTCCGTTCTGATTGCATTTAGTGATAAAAAAGATCTTGTAAAAGCTTTTATCAGGAAAAATAAATTCAGATTTAAAAAAAAGAAAATAGAAAAAGAATTAATAACTACAACTGAATATTATTCAACATTAAAAAAATGAGATGCGGAGTATTAACCGGTATTTAATCGCTTGCCTTTATTTTATGGTTTCGGTATTTGCCGCCGATGCTCAAAACACAGGTATCACCGGTGAATTTTACAATATGAAGTTTCCTCAGTTTGTTAACCAGGTAGAAGCTGGTAATGTTTATCATTTTTACTATGATGAAGCAGAACTTGATTCATTCACCATCAATATAAAATTAGTTAACGAACCGTTGCCTGTAGCATTAAAACAAATATTTAATAATACCAACTTTCAATATTCTATCGATGCATTAAACCATGTATTTATTGCGAAAAACAAAAGCCTTCAAACAACACTCGCGGCAGGTTTTTTTACCGGAAACAAAAATGCTGCCCCGGAAAATGAAATATTACAAAACGAAGAGATAAAAAAAGAAAAAACAAAAAATGCTTTTACTGAAAATAAGTTATTTGAAATTGGTTCTAAATCTTCTGCCAGGAAAAGCAACGCCATACTCACCGGTTTTGTAAGAGACATTAAAAACGGGGAAGCGTTGTCGGGAGCCTCGTTATATATCGACAGCGTTTTTACGGGCGTAACAACTGACCAGTTTGGCTACTATTCTCTTACTGTTAAACCGGGTGCACACACTATGGAAGTTAACAGCCTTGGTATGAAGGAGGCTCTCCGCCATATAATAGTTTACAGTGACGGGAAATTAAATATAGACATGAAAGATGAAATTCCCAGGCTTAAAAACGTAATCGTTGTCGCAGAAAAAAGATCAAACATCAGGAGCACACAAATGGGTATTGACAGGTTGTCTGTTAAGACAATCAGGGATGTACCTGTGGTTTTTGGAGAGGCAGATATTTTACGGGTTGTGCTTACACTTCCCGGCGTAACCTCAGTTGGCGAAGCCAGTACCGGCTTTAATGTTCGTGGAGGTTCTTCCGATCAAAACCTGATTTTATTCGACGGCGCTACTGTTTACAATCCATCACATTTATTGGGATTTTTTTCTGCGTTTAACCCTGATGTTGTGAAAGGCGTGGAACTTTATAAAAGTGTAATACCGGTAAAATATGGTGGCCGGCTTTCATCTGTTCTTGATGTGGATACTAAAGATGGGAACGATAAAAAGATCAGCGGCTCCGGAGGTGTTGGTTTACTCACCAGTAAGTTTACCCTTGAAGGCCCGTTTAAAAAAGATAAAACTTCTTTTATACTTGCTGCCCGAACTACTTATTCAAACTGGATACTGAAGGCTATACCCAACTCAGCTTATAGTAACAGCAGGGCTTCATTTTATGACGTAAATATTCATATCAGCCACACCATCAATTCAAAAAATAATCTATACCTCACCGGGTATTTAAGTAATGACAATTTCAGGTTTGATATGGACACTACTTATAAATATGGCAATAAGAATGCTATTATAAAATGGAAACATATTTTTAATAATAAATTCTATGGTTTATTATCGGCCGGGGTAGATCACTATCAATATAACGTAAGCAGCAATTCTAATCCTGTAAACAGTTATAAACTTAAATATGATATTAATCAAACAAATTTTAAAGCTGATTTTAATTACAGGATTGACAATAAACAATCGCTCAATTTTGGGCTGAATTCTATTTATTACAAGCTTCATCCCGGTAGTTTTTTGCCAGGCGGCAATGAGTCATTGGTAAAACCAGATGTGCTGCAAACGGAACAAGGGCTTGAAAGCGCCGCTTATTTGGGCTATGAATATGCAGTGTCACCTAACTTTTCTGTAAATGCAGGTTTGCGTTATTCGATGTTTAATTACCTGGGACCGCACGACACTTACAATTATGTGGAAGGATTGCCAAGGGAAACAGCAACAATTACTGATACCGTTTCCTATGGTGCAGGAAAATTCATAAAAACTTACCAGGGCCCGGAATATCGTATTTCATTGCGATATGTATTGCCCGGCGATGCATCCATTAAAATAGGGTATAACACTTTGCGTCAATATATACACCAGCTTTCCAATACCATCACCATATCTCCGACAGACATTTGGAAATTGAGTGACGCTTATATTAAACCCGAAACAGGTCAGCAGTACTCTCTCGGCTTTTACAAAAATTTCAATTCAAATAACATAGAAACATCGCTTGAGTTCTATTATAAAGACCTTAATAATATGCTTGATTTTAAAAGCGGTGCTTCAGTTTTGCTGAATCATCATATAGAAACTGATATTATCAATTCAAAAGGAAAAGCCTATGGCGCCGAACTATTAATTAAAAAACCTTCAGGTAAATTAAATGGATGGCTGAGCTATACATATTCACGCACGCTTATTAAATCGGATGATCCACTGGCAGGCGAAACTATTAATAAAGGAGCTTATTATCCTACCAGTTATGATAAGCCCAATAATGTAAATTTAATCGGGAACTACCGTTTCTCCCATCGTTTAAGCATGTCCGTTAATGTGGTATATAATACCGGCAGGCCAATCACTTTACCTATCGGGGTTTTCTTTTCTAACGGTGCACAGCGACTTGTATATTCTGACAGGAATGCATTTCGCATACCTGATTATTTCCGTACTGATGTTTCAGTAAATCTCGATGGCAATCATAAAATAAAACAGACATTTCATAATTCATGGTCGTTCGGAATCTATAATCTTACGGCAAGAAAAAATGTGTATTCTGCATTTTTCGTATCAGAAAACGGCAGGGTAAAAGGATACCAGCTATCTATATTCGGAACGGCTATCCCTTTTATATCATATAATTTCAGGTTTTAATGAAGAGAGTATTATACATAATATTCCTGCTTTCTTTTTGCGCAATTATCGACATTGGTTGCAGGAAACTCTACAATCCACCGGCGATAAATGCAGACAACAAATTTCTCGTAGTGGATGGTGTATTAATAAACAGTCCAGATTCTCCTACAGTATTCAGGTTGAGCAGAACAATAAGATTAACCGATTCCACAACGGCATCATCACCTGAAACTGGTGCAACAGTAACTATTGAAGGGAGTGCCGGCGAACACTTTTCATTTACGGAAGAGCCGGGCGGAATGTATATTTCCGGTCCGTTAATCTTAAATAATTTAAATCAATATCGTTTAAAAATAAGCACTACTAACGGTGACCAGTACCTGTCAGATTATGTTCCGGTGAGGCAAACGCCCGCTATTGACAGTATTACGTGGGAGCAACAAAATGATGTTAGCATATACGCCAATGCACATGACCCTTCCAAAAAAGAAAAATATTACCGCTGGGATTTTGTGGAAACGTGGCAATACAGGTCAACTTATGAAAGAACTATTGCACAGTCAAACGGAATTATTTATTATGTTGATTCCACAACGCAAACCTATAATTGCTGGAGTTCAGATCAGTCCACGGAAATTTTGCTGGGATCAACGATTGCATTAGGCCAGGATGTCGTAAGCCGGCAACCGATAGCCTTAATACCGCAGAGTGATGATAAAATTGGCACCCGCTATAGTATTCTCGTAAAGCAATATGCCTTAACCCAGGACGCTTATCAATATTTTAATATTTTAAAAAAGAATACCGAAAACCTGGGCTCTATATTTGATGCTCAGCCGACACAACTTTCAGGCAACATACATTCTGTTATTAATCCATCAGAAGTTGTGATTGGATATGTAGCGGCTTCATCAGTGACTCAGCAAAGAATTTTTATTGATAACAGCCAGCTAGATAACTGGAATGCTTTTTACAACGGACAAGACTGCGAACTTAAGCTCATATCGCAGGACCCGAACGACTTTAGATCGTATTCCTATGCTGATACGTCGTATGCTCCTTATCATTATGTGTCTCCGGATGGTCTCGAAATTGCGAAAATTTCCTGTGTGGATTGCAGAACCCGGGGAGGAACGGCTATAAAACCATCATTCTGGTAAACAATGAAAAATAATAAACGTCAATACTTCCGCACAAAATGAAAAAAATATTATACATATTACTTTTTGTAAGTGCATGTACAATTATTTACATTAGTTGCAAGAGACCATATAGTCCTCCCGCAATACAAGTTGATAATAAATTCCTGGTTGTCGATGGCGTGTTGGTAAGTAGTGCCGATTCGCCAAGTGTATTCACTTTAAGCAGAACCATAAAATTAACTGATACTACTTTTTCATCCTCGGCTGAAAAAGGTGCTGTTGTTTCCGTTGAAGGAAAAAATGGTGACTACTTTCCTTTTAGTGAGCAGCCCGGTGGCGTTTATAAAGCAGATCATGTTTTATTAAATTATACCGAGCAGTATAGGATAAAAATACAGACTTCAGACGGGAATCAATATTTGTCAGATTATGTTGATGTTAAACAAACACCGCCAATAGACAGCCTGTCGTGGCAGCAGCAAAATGATGTGATGATCTACCTAAACACACACGATCCATCTAATAATACCAGATATTACCATTGGAATTTTACAGAAACTTATCAGTATGAAGCGCCTTTAAATGCTGAATTAAGCACGGACAGTGGCCGTTTATTCTATGTCGATAATACTCCCCAACAAACGTTTGATTGCTGGCGTAGCGTTAACTCGACCGAAATATTAGCCGGCACTTCGATAGCATTGGACCAGGACGTTATAAACAGAGCCCCAATTACCATTGTGCCACAAAATTCTCAAAAGATATCCATTCGTTACAGTATTTTGGTAAGGCAATATGCTCTTACCACAGATGCTTATCAATACCTTGAGATACTAAAAAAGAATACAGAAAACCTGGGGTCAATTTTCGACGCACAGCCAAGTCAACTTATCGGGAATATCCATTCTGTGAGAGATCCGTCAGAAATTGTGGTCGGCTTTTTTACTGCTTCAACCGTTCAGGAAAAAAGGTTATTCATCACAAAATATGACGTTACTCACTGGAATTTTGTAGATACAAATCTCGACTGCAGTATAAAGATTATAGATCATGCCCCGTTGCCCGATCCCCGATTTTTTGTGTGGGACTATCCCGATCCGGTTTATTACCCCTATTATTTTTGCGGGGCCTCATGTCTTACAATTGCCCGAAGGGAATGTGTGGATTGTCGTGTCAGGGGTGGTACTAATCAAAAACCTTCATACTGGTAAAATACATTCATGAAAAAAATGAAGAAACTATTTAGTGGCATTATCGTTTATAGAGTATATCTTATTCTCTTGCTTCTGGTGCGGGCCGGGTACACTTTTTCACAAGATGAATTATCGGTTATTAAACAGCAGTTTGAAACATACAGCGAGAACAACTACCAGGAAAAAGTTTTTATTCATGCCGATAAAACTGTCTATGCCACGGGAGAAGTTTTGTGGTTTAAAGCATATATAACAGATGCCGCATCGAACAAACTTTCTTCTTTAAGTAAAATATGTTATGTGGAAATTGTCAACGCGGAAAGAAAGCCGCTACTGGAGGGCAAAATTGATATTAATTCAGGAAAAGGAAATGGTTCTTTCCTTATTCCCGCTTCTATCAGAACCGGCAATTATTTAATAAGAGCCTATACCAATTGGATGAAAAATTTTGACCCCGCATTTTATTTTGAACAAACAATAACTATCGTTAACCCTAACAAGGGACCAGAGATTGAAAAAGCTGATAGCGCAATACCCGCCAACATTCAATTCTTTCCAGAAGGAGGAAACCTTGTTAATGCAGTTAACAATACGGTTGCCTGTAAAATCTCAGACATTTATGGTAAAGGTTTGCCGGCAAAGGGATTTATAGTTACCGAACAGAATGATACCGTTGTAAGTTTTCAAACGGGACATTTTGGTATGGGCACTTTTTCCTTTAACCCCATAAAAGGAAATAAATATCATGCGATAATTCAATTGAATGATAAATCAATTATGAAAGATCTGCCGGAAATTTTTAACAATGGATGGGTTTTGAATGTAAAAGACGAAGGTCAAAAATTATCTGTAAATATTACCTGTACTGTTGCAACAGAACACAGCGTTTTTTTATTTGCTCAAACAAGGCATAAAATAAAAATTGCCAAAATGCAACCACTTAGCAATGGCAATACGGTCTTTACGATAAACAAGACAGATCTTGATGAAGGCATCTCGCAATTGACTGTTTTTAACGAAGAAAGGCACCCTGTATGTGAAAGGCTTTATTTTAAAAAGCCACAAAATATATTGCAAATAAAATTGGATAGTGTTAATGGGCAGTATCAACAAAGGAGTAAAGTTGACATAAATGCAGGCACGAGTGATACTAACGGCAAACCAATAGACGCAGATATGTCAGTGGCCGTTTACCGCGTAGATTCGTTACAGCCTGAACAAAAAACAAATTTGTTAAGCTACCTGTGGCTTAGTTCTGATCTAAAAGGCACTATTGAATCACCAGGTTATTATTTTGAAAATTCCGGCCCCGAAGTGGATAAAGCGGCCGACAACCTTATGCTCACGCAGGGTTGGCGGAGATTCAAATGGGAAGACGTTCTAAAAAATACAAAGCCCTCTTTTACTTTTTTACCGGAATACGAAGGCCATGTTATTACGGGAAGATTAACGCCAAAAATTGCCGGTTTACCGGACACAGGCATTAATGTTTTTCTCTCGGTACCTGGCAAACATTTTAAATTCTCCACCAATACTTCTTCTGCAGGCGGACTCGTAAGATTTAATGTTGAAAAATTTTATGGAAGCCGTGAACTTGTTGCACAAACAAATGCCGCAGACAGTAATTACAGGATATTTATCGACAATCCTTTTTCGGAGCAATACGCGGAAACGCCCGTTAAACCCATTGACATAATGCCTTCAATGGCAAATGAAATATTGTTGCGAAGTATTGGAGCGCAGGCGCAAAGCATCTATCAACCAGAGAAGGAAAATAATTTTATTTTACCGGTATCTTTTGACACTACCGCGTTTTATGGAAAACCTTCCAGGCAATATTACCTGGACGCCTATACGAGATTTCCCACGATGGAAGAGGTGACGAGAGAATATATGAAAGAAGTTCACTTAAAAAAGAAGGATAAAAATTTTCGTTTTGAAGTCTTCAATGAACCTTATATAACTTATTTTGATGACGACCCACTGGTGTTACTTGATGGGGTTCCGGTTTTTGATGTCGATAAGATAATTAATATGGATCCTTTAAAAATTCAGAAGGTTGATATAATTACAACAAAGTTTTTCAGAGGTAACCAACAGTACGATGGGATTGTAAGTTATGCAACGTATAATGGTGATTTGGATAGTTACCAGCTTGATCCGAACTCACTGGTTGTCGAATACGACGGCCTGCAACCGGAAAGGGAATTTTACTCACCTCAATATGAAACTGAGCAACAATTGCTAAGTCGTAAACCGGATTACAGAAATGTATTGTATTGGTCTCCTGATATTAAAACTAAAACAGGTAACCAAAATATTTCTTTTTACACATCGGATATACCGGGAAAATATATTGTACTTATACAGGGAATTTCTGACTCCGGTATTGCAGGAGTCGTCACCAAAAGTTTTAAGGTTGAATCTGGCACGAATCAATAAAAAATCGCAGATCCGGTTCTACATCCATTTTTCCAAAAACGAATGAAATTCATTTTTTAATTCCAGGAACAACTTGTCATAAGTGTCAACGGTATCTCTTAAGCTGGCATCATCGTCCGCGTAAATGAATTCACTATCCGTTCCCGTATCGGCCCGTTTTGCAAGCTTCCGGTTAGCAGCCTTAAGGTCATGAAATAATTCATCAGATACCTCCAGTTGTCTTATAAACTGGTTTTGAAAATGCTCCACATCTTTTAAGACTTCCCGATGGTTATTTCTTCTTACAAACTCACCTAATTGTTTTTGAAACGTTGATATTTCAAATCTTACCAACTCTACATTACTTTTCCATTCGGTAATGTCTGAATGAAGCACAGTTACTGGTTTTTTGTTTTCTACCATTTGATTCATTTTTTAAAATGTTTACCCAAATATACTATTATCCGGTTTTATATATGCACAAAATTCATTTTCAGATTGGCGGTTTTTATGAAATTATTAATGAAAGGTTGCCAGGCGGTTTATTATCACCCATTTTTTGTTTATATATCTTTGCATAAAAACCATCTGAAGACTTATCCTCTCTATAAAAAAATTCAATCCTTTTCGCCCAAATTATATTGGAGAGAAATAATTGCTGCGCTGATGATATTGCTGGCATTTATTTTTTTCAGGAATGAAAGAAAGGAACTGCTACAAATTATTCCCAACATTGAAAATGCCGATGGACGTTGGCTGACCACGGGTTTGCTGGTAACTTTTTTATATGTTCTTCTCCAAAGCGGTATGTATGTGAGCAGCTTTGCCTCTATCGGTCTTTCCTTAAAATGGATTGACTCTGTTGAACTTTTTTTAAAAAGAAATTTCTTAAGCATTTTTTTACCCGCAGGCGGGGTAAGTGCATTGGCTTATACGCCGTCGCAATTAAGAAAAAGAAGTTTTAATAAAACTCAGATTCACCAGGCAAGTGGGTTATACGCTTTTGCAGGATTATTCACTGTTTTTCTTGTTGGTTTTCCTGTTGTAATTCTTTTTGCATTGTCAACCAATAAACATTTGGAAGGTGCCTGGATTGGGCTAATACTGGTTGTCTCAATTTTAGTGGGTATTGTCTGGATTGCAAGATCACTTAAGGAAAAAAGGAAATTATATCAATTCATAGAAAGCAAATTCCCCAAATTCACCCCGGTAATAGATGAACTTTTTGCAGCTAACGTTAGCAATAAAAAATACATGGGTGCTATTCTATTTTCAACCGGTGTTGAAATTAGCGGTATGTTTCACCTTCTTATCGCTATGCTTGCTTTGGGATTGCCGGCGTCCTTTACAGTTGCAGCTATTGCATACATGGTTTCGGTAATATTAATGGTGAGTTCACCTTTCCTGCGCGGGCTTGGTGCTGTTGAAATTTCAATAGTTTATATTTTAGAAATCTATGGCTACTCAACTGTCCAGGCATTATCCATAACAGTCCTTTACCGCTTGTTTGAATTCTGGCTTCCCATGATGTTTGGAATATTAGCATTTGCATGGAGAGGAAGAAATTTATTTATAAGGATTGTTCCGGCATTATTAATTTTTATGCTCGGGCTCATAAATATTATCTCTGTTGTAACACCGCCATTGCGTATACGCTTAAAGTTAATAAGGGAGTTTTTACCGCTTGGAGCAATCAGTGCGTCAAATGTGTTGGTACTCTTTATTGGCCTGGCATTGCTGATAACTTCTGCATTTATGTTTAAGGGTTTAAAAAATGCATGGCGTTTGGCATTATTACTGGCAGTTCTTTCGTTAATTGGTAACCTTACAAAAGCCTTCGATTATGAAGAAGCCTCTTTTGCCGGTATTATTATTATTTTCCTATTAATAAGCCGTAGCCAATATAGAATCCGAAGCAGCATTAAATGGATACGTCTTGGTGTACTATCTGTTGCTGTTGTATTTTTATCAGTGCTGGTTTTTGGTTACGTGGGTTTTTATTTTATAGATGTTAAACACTTTGGAATAGATTTTACATGGAAGCAATCTTTGTTGAACACCATGCAGATTTTTTTATTAGGAGGAGACGATAAATTACATCCACTCACACCATTTGGCCATGAATTTATTTGGGTAATTCATATTCTTGGTTTTGTAAGCTGGGGTTTCCTTTTATTTACATTAATAAAACCTTTTTTAAAAGTAGAAACCTCCAATGAGTCTGCCAGAGAACGGGCAAAATTTCTCCTGGCACAGTATGGAAATTCATCGGTAGATTATTTTAAAATATACAGGGATAAACTTTTTTTCTTTTCTGAATTGCATGATGCTTTCGTTTCGTATCGCATTGCCAATGGCTTTGCAATTGTGTTGGAAGAACCGGTGTGTGCTGAAGAAAATAAAATGGAAGTATTAGAAGAATTTTACAAACAGTGCAGCCGCATGGGATTAAAAACTGCTTTTTACCGTGTAGACGAAAATAGTATTGTATGGTTTAACCAGTTAAGGAAGCAAAAAATGATAATCGGGCAGGAAGCCATATTGGATGCAGAAAATTTTAAGCTGGAAGGAAAAGATAAAAAATCATTGCGGAATGCATTGAACAGCCTGCAAAAAAAAGGTTATACAACTTCTGTTTTTAAAGCTCCGCTTCAAAATGATTTAGTGCTGGAGCTTAAGAAAATTTCCGATGAGTGGCTGGAAGCTTTTGATAAAGAAGAACAGGTTTTTTCGCAAGGCATGTTTGATGTGAAAGAGATAATGCAACAGGATGTAATTGCAGTTGCCGATGCGCAGGGATGTATTGTTGCTTTCCTGAATATTATCCCTGATTATTCGCCTGATGAATGTACCTACGATCTCATCAGGAAAACCAGCGAGGCGCCGGGCGGATGTATGGATGCACTTATTATTGAAATGATTGAATATGCTAAAACAAATAATTTACAATATATAAATCTCGGATTGGTGCCGATGATGGGAATTAAAGAACCTAACAGCCCTGCTGAACAACTTATTAAATTTGCCGGAGAAAAATTCAGGCGTTTTAAACACTATCATGGCCTTCGTGATTTTAAAGAAAAATACGCTACTATCTGGGAAAATAAATTCCTCGTATATGAAAGTGATTACGACCTGTTGCAATTACCCGCAGCTTTAAATAAAATTATGCAACCCTGATTTCGCTTATGAAAAAAAAATATTGGGTACCCCTTCTATTAGCACCATTCCTGTACATATCTTCTGCCATTGCCCAGGATTTACCTCTAAAGGAATGGACCACTTCTTCCGATGATAAACCACTTATTTTGTATTTCTCCGGCGATGGAGGATTTAATAAATTTTCCAATGCCTTATGTGACGGTCTTAATAAGACAGGATTTGATGTTGTCTCTCTTAATTCGAAATCTTATTTCTGGGATAAAAAAACACCCGAGCAAACTACAACGGATATAAATAATTTTCTTATTAAAAAATTAGCGACCAGGAAAAATCAGCAGGTTCTATTTATTGGATATTCTTTCGGCGCTGACGTGCTGCCATTTATTTTAGCCAGGCTTCCGAAAGATACTCATGATAAAATAGTTGCTTCTTTTTTAATGGCTTCCTCCGGAAGTACAGATTTTGAAATCCACTGGTCTGACATTTTTGGCGGTAATGCAAAAAGAAATATGGACGTGGTATCGGAAATAAACAAACTTGTGGATGATAAAATTGTAATAATAAGCAGCAGTGATGACAGGCACCTTGAAGCAAATAAAATTACTTTAAAAAGATACACACATGAGGTGCTTCCCGGCGGCCATCATTTTGACGGAGATACGGATGAAATTATAAAAGTGATTCTTAGTGACATAAATTAACAGGATTAAGTATTTTTTAATCCAATCATTTGTCATATTGACTTTTTAATCATAGTTTCAGCGGGATTGATGGATAGAAATCAATAAAGAAACACGAAACGTTGCTACGGAACGACTGGAACTTTCTGTATTAACCAATAATAATTTTACAAATTTTATCTTCCTTCATATGCCGGCCTCACAGACCAGCTTCTATCTCTTTTGTTTGCAATCACCATCCACCAAACAAAGAAAATCGTGGTAGCCAAATTTAAAATAGTCATACTCCATACCGGTAAATATCCCGTCAGATTAACTAATATCCCATTACTTTCCAAATTGCTAAACCCCAATAATTGCGGTAACCTGAACCAGTAATAACAGGAGACAGCTGCAGCCGCAAAAAAATTCACAACCAGTTTTTTATTTTCCCGAAATCTTTTTTTTAAAATAAGGTATAACAATAAAGTTATCAGTCCGCCAAGCAGAGGATATTCATAAACTGTATAATAATTGCGAACTGCAAAACTGGCTGTATAGTCAGGAACATGAAACCATCCCCAGATATATCCCGGGAAAGCTCCGGCCATCAATGTTTCGCACAATTTAGAGGAAGTTGATTTTACTGCTGAAGTCGTCATGCTTTTTGTTGAATCGGGGCATGGAACAGAACACTTTACACAAGTATTGCACTGAACATTGGGTAAGGAAAACGCAACACGTGAGCCATATAGCTTTTCCACGGGATGAACAGGACATAAGCCGGAACACCACGCGCTCTTACTTTCAAAAATCAATCCCGAGGTAACAGCAACAAGGCTCAGAGACATTATAATTAGTGCTGTAGCCTGCCCGCTTATATCGAACAATACGTGTCTCAAAGGGATTATCAACAGCAGAGCAATAACTCCAAACAGGTGTAATGTCTGCTGTTGAGAAAAAGTCAATTGTTTCTTTTTTGAAATACTTAACCGATCAGGTATCATTGCAGTTGTTGCCAGGGGACAAATATTTCTCCATATTCCGGTACCTATCACAAGTAGTGCCGGCGCCACCGGAATCAAAACGTTCCAAAATAGTGTAACGCCCAGCGGCGGGAAAAAAAGCATGATAGTTAAAAGCCCGATTCCGACAAACCAAAATAAAATTTGAATAATTTTCCAAAATAAAAAAGCGGTAAAAAACTTTTCAGTTTTTCTCATACAGGCATTTTTTTGTGAATGTATTTGAAACAAAAAAAAAGAAACATGATTATTGCTAATAATCCATATGATAAAAATCATGTAGAATATCCCGTAACTAGTAAAATAATGAAATGAGTGTGCCTAGGAACAAATGTTGAATTTTACTGTGGTGTAAAAAACATTCCAGGTACAACCATTTTTGGCATCTCTCTTTTAAATTTTATCTTACAGTAAATTATTGGGTTAATGAAAAAAGTTTTTCTTGGCGGAACCTGTAACCAATCAACATGGAGAGATGTATTGATAAAAGATTTAAAGATTGATTATTTTCATCCGTGCGCCGATGACTGGACTCCAGAAATGATGAAAGAAGAGATTAAACAACGAGCCGAATGTGATTTTTGCCTGTATGTAATTACGCCAAAAATGACCGGCGTTTACTCTGTTGCAGAAGTGGTAGACGACAGCAACAAACGGCCAAATAAAACAATTTTTTGTTACCTTACTTCCGATGAAGATCAACAATTTTCCGCTGCCCAAATAAAGTCATTGGAACAAACCGGGAAAATGATAAGAGAAAACGGAGCAACCTTTCTTAAAACACTTGCTGAAGTTGCGGATTATTTAAACAATCATTAAAATTGATTTTGTATGTCTCACTTGCTCGAACGGTTTAATAAGCCGGGCCAGAAAAAAATATTATCGTTAGATGGTGGCGGTATACGTGGCGCTCTTACTTTAGGCTATCTAAAAAAAATGGAAGATATTCTTAAAGCAAAATTTCCGGATCAGCCCAATTTTCGTTTATGCGACTATTTTGATTTGATAGGTGGCACTTCCACCGGATCTATTATTGCGGCATCTCTCGCCATAGGCAAAACAGTAGATGAGATCATTAAACTTTATATGGATCTCGGCGGTAAAATTTTTGGTGAAAAAAGAAACTGGTGGAATCCCATGGAAACCATGAAATGGCTGAAAGCAAATTACAGTTATAAGGCCATGGAAGACGGATTGAAATTTGCTTATGGCGATTTGACGTTAGGAAGTAAAGCATTAAAAACAGGATTATGTATAGTTGCCAAGCGGGCGGATACTAACAGCATCTGGCCTTTGATTAACCATCCTAAAGGAAAATTTTTTGATACAGAGCTGGGGAAAAATAAAGACATTCCGCTTTGGATGGCGGTAAGAGCGAGCTCTGCGGCGCCTACCTATTTTGCGCCTCAAATGATTGAAGTAATGCAGGATCAACTGGCTGCATTTATTGACGGAGGATTGAGTATGGCTAACAATCCATCTTTAACCTTATTAATGATTGCGACGCTTGGAGGTTTCCCTTTTCGCTGGGAAATGAGTGAGGACAATTTGTTGCTGGTTTCTGTAGGAACAGGTTATAGTATTTTTAAGAAATATGCAAAAGAGATTGATGATTCAACGATGCTGTCGTGGGCGGCTAACATACCGGACATGCTGATGCAGGATGCAAGCTGGCAAAATCGAGTTATGATGCAATGGCTTTCCAATTCTCCCACCGCAGATTATATGGATATGGAAATTGAAAAAATGGATGGCGATTACCTTGCCGGTAAACCTGTTCTTTCTTACCTGCGTTATAATTTCAGGATCACCGAAGATGATTTGAATGCGTTAGACTTTAAAAGAACATTTACCGCTACTGATGTAAAAAGCATAACTGATATGAGCAATTCAAGCAACCGCCAATTGCTGTATCAAATAGGATGGAAAGCTTCTGAAACCATAAAGCCTGAACATTTTGACAAGTTTTGATTTTAAGTATAGCGAAGTTCTCATTACTGTTTGCAAGTGAAACCATATTAATTTGTTTTGGTTCTACCTAATCCTGCAATTTTATTTATCGCTCTCCAAATAAAATCTCTTTATTTCGCTGCCAAAGCGCTCTATCTAAATATTGCTGTGAAAGTTTTCTCAGGTGAAAGTTTCCAATATTTAAGACAATGCTTGCGCAAAGCAAGCCGAAAGAAACATCTCTGTTTTTATTTATAAATGTGCCTGATACAAGTATGGCGGCAAGTGAAGTGAAGCTCAAAATTTTACTTGCAATTAAATTTCTCTTTGATAACATGTAAAGTTTCCCGGTTGTGGGGCTTTTGAATTCATATCTCAAATCCTGAAATCTTAATGTTTCATTTCCTTTTAAATATTTATCTCCAAATCTGTATATTGTTTGGTTATTGTATAGTTGCAGTAATGAATCGTTTTGAGAATAACAATTCTTAAATCCGTATAAAAGTAGTAAGCAAAAAAATAATTTTTTCAATACAAAGATTTGGAGTAAATAATACTATCACACAAAGTTTTTAATTCATCCTGGGGAGGTGAATCTGAAATTTTATGACTGGTCAGGTATTTCCATTTCCCTATAACAGGCCTTCCGAAATTTATTGGTTCAGGGTCAATTTTCCATCCCATAGCTATTTGCCGGTCCGTTGTATCCATTTTAAAATTCAGCATTAAAAGATTATATACATATTGCTGATTACGTTCCAGATCCTTTTGAAATTCTTCAGGGTCAGCCGGTTTTTTTAAACCGGCCGCTCTTCGAATTTCATTTGTTGTAAGCATCTCACCGGTTTCTCTATCTATAACCTCAATATTTTTTGATTCAAGATATTGAGCGATAAAATATTTGAGAGAATCTTCAATCTTAATTCCCATATAAGAAACTTCGACAAGTAAAAAGTGAAGTTTTTTAGTGCCGGAACTTGCAGATAAATTTATTTTTTTACTGTTTGAACAGGCAGCGAGTAAAAAAAACAGGTAGCAGTATTTAATCACCGAAGAATATTTTAAAATAGAGGAAATTCATTTTAACGAACTATTGAGAAACGATTAAGATAAAAATTATTTTTTAAAATAAGTAGGCTTATTTTAAGCATCCAATATTTGAAATACGATGTTTTATAAATTTTAAATTTTCTTGCAATGATTTAAAAATATTTCATTTACAAATGACCGTTAGTAAATTAACGGCCGCACAATAGCTACCATTTTGTAGTTTCATTCCCTATGCCCACTTTTAATAAAGTATAATCATTTCACAGACCTCGTAGGTTTTTTAAAGCGTTGTACCAAATAGGATGGAAAGCTTCTGACGCTATTGAGCCCGAACACTTCAATAAGTTTTAAGGATAATAATTCACGAGATTGTCAGTTCACCGGCGGTGCAATGTCAAGTTTCCTTGTTGTTTCATTACCGGCCGTTTTTTTTGTAACAGTGTAATAACCTCCGTAATAAGAACAAATCTTTATAAAGTAATCTCCCGGTGCAACATCGGGAAACGAGTACGCATTGTTATCAAACGTTGCAGTTTTCCAGCCTTCAGCTTTTCTCAGGTTGGCGTCGTCGCAATGTTTTTCGTAAACTTTTGAGTCTCTTATTATTTTTTTATTTGCAGACACATCCGGTATAAGGTAAATGGTTAAATTATCAGGGATATCCTCATTCTTTGAAGAGTACAGGTTTAATACCAGGCTATTATCATCGGCAGGTTGAGAAGGCTGCACTTTCTGAACAGGAGCTTCTGTTTTACTTGCTTTTAATTCATTATAATTTCTACTCAACAGATCATAATCGCCACTTAATTTATCAAATTTGTTTTTTAATGCAGTATAATCACTTTTTGAATTGTCCAGCTCATTCTTCAAAGCAGTATAGTTAGTATTTAACTGCGTATTACTGGCAGTTAACTGGGAATAACTTGCATTTAATTCGTTATATTTTTTTTCAAGTGCAACACTATCGTCATGCTTATTCTGCTGCAATGTTGCCAGGGTCTCTATATTTTGACGCAGCACATTATTTAT
This sequence comes from uncultured Chitinophagaceae bacterium, assembly GCA_963819925.1. Lineage (GTDB taxonomy): Bacteria > Bacteroidota > Bacteroidia > Chitinophagales > Chitinophagaceae > Ginsengibacter. The sequence continues at coordinate 270,187 of CAWFYG010000009.1, forward strand.
GGAATCAGATGCATTTTTACTTGCCGCCAGTTGTGCCGCAGTTTCATCAGTCAATTCTTTTATTTTTTGATTCAATGTTCTGATAGTGCTGTCCAGAATTATATTTTCTTTTAACAGCGCCGGCACCCTACTGGTATCATTTTTATCTACAGCTAACAAGTTAATGCGTTTTTTAACGCTGTCTAATTTTATGGAATCCCTGGTTATATCTTGTTTTAATATTACTGTTGCCTTTTCGGCGTCGGCTTTATCTTTACGGGCTTTTTTAGTTGTAAAAAACCAGATAGCCCCTGCCACCAGAATCGAAAATATTAATGAACCGGTAATTATTTTTACTGCCCGTTTTTTTGCTTTGGCTCTTGCTGCTGCCTGGGCTATTTCTTTTCTTCTTTGCTCGCGGTCGTCTTTTATCAACGGAGTCAATACATCATGAGAAAGCTCAATGGAATTACCATCATCCCGTAAAAGATATTTTCTTTTTAATACTTCAATTCCTGGTAATAAAATACTGTCCACTTCATTCAGTCCATATTTAGTCCGATAACCTTCATCAGTAATTAGTTTATCTTCCACAAATTCATTAAGGGGTTTTGTGGCCCCCGGTTCAGTATTCTTAATTGCGTTATTGCCTTCTTCCAAATCCTCGTTATAAATTGAACGCAGAATAAGTTCTTTAGGATATTTATTTAAAAATTCTGCCGATATTTTATTGCCACCTTCCGAGATTCTTTCTTTATCAATATAAGAACATACCTGGCTCAGGAGTGACGGCTCAATTTCCATCACATCAAAACTTTTGTTTTTATCCTTTTCATTTATGAAAAATCCAACGATCTTGTTTGCCTCTACGGGATCAATGGCATCCTTCCATGTTTTAGTAATTACATCGTAAGCCTGGTTGCCATTCATGCACATTAACCTGAATCTCGAATATTTTATCGATGGAATTTTCGAAGTAATGTTCTCAAACTCCGGGAGGAATTCTTCTCTAAATGAAAAGAGGATTTTTATCTTTTGATATTTATAACTATAATCAATCTGGTCTTTATCGTTTAAAAATTTTTCTTTTAGTTTTTCCGGAATAGAATTCTCAATAAGATCGGCAAGTTCATCCCAAAAATTCGCCAATTCCTTACTGCTAAAGCGTTCGCTTTTTTTTGCCAGAGTAAATATCTCTTCAAACTGGTCGAAAATTAAAATCGGTGTAACACTTTTCCATAGCTGCTCTTTGTGAAAATATTCCCACAAGGTTTCATTGGCAGGATAAGATTCCACTTTGAAACCATACTTATCGATTTCTGATTTTAATATATTTTTTATTTGTGTTACAAGATCAGGACTATCATCGTTAAACTCAAGGCGTATACGAAATGGAAGGCAATAATCTTTTCGCAAACGTGGGAAAACACCTGCATTTAACAGGGAGGTTTTGCCAGTACCCGATTTACCAAAAACAATGGTCAGCGTATTTGCTTTTACAAGATTGGTTAAGTGGTCGATTTCCTGATCCCGGCCGTAAAAAATACCAGATTGTGCTTCCGAATAAGATTGCAATCCTATAAATGAAGAAGCATCGTGGTTTTGTAAAAGCTCGGTAGTTTGCGTCGGCATAAATTCTGTTATGATAAATTGAGCGTTTCTCTTACCTGGTTAATAAATTCTGGTCCCGGATTTCCAGCGGGAACTCTTCCTACGCTCAATTCCGAAAAGTATTTGGGAACATTATTATCATAAGGATTCGTATCGTCGATAACAACAGGCATCAGGTACTTACTTGTATTTCCATCTATTTTTCTAAAGGTATTCACATTATCGGCGGTAAACCACTCGAGCTGAACATATCCATCTTTATGCAATAAGCTGTTTGCGGAAATTAACGGGATAAAAAGATCAGCTGATTTTATATTTTTTGCAATCTCTGTTTTAAAATCATCCCCAGGAGCAATTTCACGATTGTCGTACCAGCAGGTAACATTGTTAATTCCCTCAATTGCATTTTTTAAATTTTCAACCGCTTCTTTATCTTTTACCGTATAGCTTAAAAAAATCGTTTTGTTTTTTACCGCCGTAGGATTTTTTTGCTTCCACCTATTGGAAAGTTCCCGGATAAAATCACTCGTGTTTCCTTCATAAATTACGACGTCATAATTTTTTAAAAATTCATACTGTTTCTTTCTCACATCAGACATGTCATTTACAACAATAATAGTTCTTTTACTTCCCCAATCGTGCATCGGTTCATTTGATAAAAGGCGAAGTATAAAACGCACCATCCAATCCGGGAAAGCGCAACCGAGAAATAATAAATTTTTATTTTTAAGCGCATTAATAATGTTAGTGGCATTTTTTATTTTTTCTTTGAAGTGGCCGGTATATTCGAGCATATCTTCTTCGCTCAATGCCGGGTCAACCGTATTTAGTATTGACCCAAAAACATTAAATACAAAAGGCGCCTGCAATTTGTCAAGATCATCAGAATCAGAAAACGGTTCGTTTATAGAAAAATTTATGGAAGTGGGCGTTTGCTTTCTTAATACTGCCAAATTATTTTCGAGTACATTATTATAAACGGCGGTGTTTATGTAATAGTTAATATCCTTAATGCTCAAAAATTGAGTTAGTAAAGGAAATTCGAAATTAATTTCCCGGATCATAGATTTTAATTTCCTGATAATATCCATCGTTTTCACCTTCCTTTCATTAACAAGATAATTAACCGCCTGGGTCAGCGTCATTGCAGGCTGATCTGTTACATTGTTTAATTGAAGAATTTGTTCAGACAGATATTCATCGACCGGAATGAGCACATCATCCTGCTTAAACTTATACATTTCCTTCCCCACGATGGGAGTTAATTGTTTGTCAGAAATGAAATCAAGAAGTTCATCCCAATCACTCTGCATAGATAATACTTTGTTCATATAATAACCGAATTGAAAATTAATAAAGAGGCAGCGGATTGGTTAAAGTAAGGTACGTATCAGATAGTATGAAGATAACTAAATTTAATAATTCCCAATAAATAAAACAGCGTCACTCAATGATTTATATTGAGCTCTCGCAGCAAAGGAAATAAGGTTGCAAAATCTCTTCACTTTTTTTCAGACACAATACTGTCAATTTTTTTATGATGAAGAATGTACTTATCTTTTAAAATAATTTTGAACGTTGCCACGCCTATGCCAGCCGGTAATTAATAAATTGAAAATTGAATGAAAGCAAACGAGGCAAAAAATAAAACTTTATTTCCCGGACAGGAATGCCCGGAAAAAAATGAAGAGAAGATTGCGGATAAAATAATAAAGCTGTTACAAAACCAAATGCTTCGGTTATATGAGAAAAATAAAAAGAAGCAACTCAGGCAGATTCATCCTAAAATGAATGGATGCGTTAAGGCGGAATTTATCATTGAAAAAAATTTGCCCGAAGAGCTTAAAGCCGGGATATTTAAGGAACCAGTATCATTCCCCGCCTGGATAAGGTTTTCAAATGGGGATACCCGGCCTTTGCCGGACTGGAAAAAAGATATCAGGGGTTTTGCAATTAAAATAATGAATGTGCCGGGCAAAAAAATTGTTGAATCAAAAGCAAGTGGAGGCAATCATGATTTTATATTAATGAACACTAAAAATTTTGTTTCAAAAAAAGTAAAACATTTTCACCGCATCCTGAAAGTAGTTACTGTTCCTTATAAACCCGGCACCTTTTTTCCAAAACTATTTTCAGTTATACAGAGTGTCCCTATACTGGTAAGAGCAACGAAAGCAAAAGTAAAATGTGATCATCCTTTTAAAGTTTCTTATTTCAGCACAGTACCTTATCGCTTTGGTGATAAAACCGAAGCAGTAAAATATGCGGTGATTCCATCTGAAAAAAATAAACTCATTTACACCGACACAAAAAACAAAGATTTTCTGCGTGCAAATATGGCAGCTACTTTGTTGAAGCATGAAATAACTTATAATTTCTTTATACAATTTCAGACGGATCCGGTAAAAATGCCGATAGAAGATCCGACCGTTGTTTGGGATTCGCCTTTAATTAAAGTGGCGACTATTCGAATCCCAACTCAAATTTTTGATACGCCGGAGCAAAATGATTTTGGAGACAATCTTTCTTTCAACTCATGGCACGCACTTCCTGAACACAAACCATTAGGCAACTTCAACAGGGTAAGAAAAAAAATTTACAAAGAAATGTATGAGTTCAGGCATAAGCACAATAATATAAAAGATGTAGAACCTGAGGCAGCTCTTGATTTTTTTCACGACACAAACATCAAACAGCATGGATAAGTTAAGCAACAAAGAAATACTTGAAGAAACTTATAAAAATTTCGCAGCGGGCAATATCTCCGCAGTATTATCAAGTTTTGATAAAGATATTGTATGGGTGAGGCCAGGTGCGCCCGCCATACCCTTTTCAGGAGTATTTAAAGGGATTGAAGAGGTTACTAAAATGTTTGCTACGGTAGCCACTACGCTTAACATAAAAACATTTTTGCCGGGGAAAATGCTTACCGATGATGACACCGTTGTGGTACTTGGCCACGATGTTATGGAAGTAATTACCACCGGTAAAACCTATTCATCGGACTGGGCACAATCATTCACTTTTAAAGATGGAAAAATTATACAGGTACAGGTTTACATGGATACCAAAACAATTGCTGAAGCATTTTTACCTTAAAATAATAATCACTACTTAAGATCTTTGTTACATTTCCAGGTTATCTAAATAATTTTTTAAATAGCAAATAGTTATAAGCTCAATCAAATAAAAACGTCGGTTTAGTTATTTGTAACTTTGAAGATAACATGAGTGCGAATAATAACTGAAGATATCATTAAAATATCTGCATTAACCCATGGTAAAGCTCATTTAACGATGAAGAACGTTTTATTGGAACAAGGTGAAAGGGCTCTTAAAGAAAGCAAATGGAAAGAAGCCAAAGCATTTCTTGAAAAAGCAAAAGAAGAAAAGGAGTCCGCAGAAGTATGTGAAGCCCTGGCAAAAGCCTGTTGGTGGCTCAATGATGTCCCTCGTGTTTTTGAAAACCGTACCAAGGCTTACCAATTATATTTGGAAAGTAGTAACAATCTCGGAGCTTCCCGTAATGCATGCTGGCTTGGGGCAGATCATCTTGAATTCAGAAATGAATTCGCAATAGCCAATGGCTGGTTTCAAAGAGCAGAGAGCCTTGTAAAGGGCCATGAAAATACACCTGAATATGTGCTTATCACTTTATTGAAAGCACGAATTGCTTTTTTCGTGGAAAAGAATAATAAGAAGGCACTGGAATTAACAGAAAGAAGTTTACAATTGAGCAGGTCGCTCAACAATGTTGAAGGAGAGATGCTTGCCGAAGCTTTCACCGGATTTATTTTAGTGACTGAAGGAAAAATTCCGGAAGGAATGCGATTGCTTGATGAAGCCACTGTACTTGCTACCACAACTACATCCGGCGATTATAACATTATAACAGTTACCTGTTGCTTTTTAATTGATGCCTGCCAGCGGGTTCGTGATTATGAAAGAGCTGCTCAATGGTGTCGGAAAGTGAAAGAAATTTCAAAACTGCGGAACCACAAAGCCATGTTTGCCAATTGCAGGAATCTGTATGCAACATTATTGGTCTGGCGTGGTAGTTGGGAGGAAGCAGAAGAGGAACTGATTACAGCTGCGAAAGAATTAAAAGAATACCGGCCTATCGCGGTAAATAGTTCCACGATTCGATTAGCTGATCTCCGCAGAAAACAAGGTAAATGGGAAGAAGCCCTCACGTTGTTTGATGAAGTGCCCTCCCATTCATTAAAGCCTTTATATTGCGCCGCTCTTGCTTATGATAAGGGGGAATATGAAACAGCGGAAAACCTGGCTGAAAGACATTTGCGACAGATTTCCCTTAATGCCCGTATCGAGAGAGTTTCAGCCCTTGAATTGCTGATTCGCATTTATATTAAACAAGATAAATCCGAAGAAGCATTAAAACTCCTTGCTGAATTAAAAGAAACTTCTGCACTAATTAACACTTTACCGTTGAAAGCAGCTTGCCTTGGAGCCGAAGGGGAATATATGTACGCTTTGAAAAATTATGATGCAGCAAAACATTACCTGGAAGATGCAATGGATATCTATGATAAAGTCATGCTGCCTTTTGACGCATCACGCTCCAGATTGATACTTGCAGAAGTTTTGATAAATCTGCACCAATACGCACAGGCCGAATCGGAACTGAACGCAGCCATTAATATTTTCAGGGAATTGGGAGCAGAAAAAGATCTTTCAAAAGCGAAATATATTTTGAGAAATTTATATAATAAAAAAATTAAGCCTGGCGCCCAGGAGAACATTTATGAATTTACAGGTAGGGAGCTCGAGGTGTTGCAGTTAATGGTTGAAGGGAAAAATAACGAGGAGATGGCTGAACAACTTTTTCTTAGTGTGAGAACTGTTGAAAAACATATCTCAAATCTTTACCTGAAAATGGGTGTTTCCGGAAAATCTGCGAGAGCCTTTATCGTTTCTTATGCTGTCAGGCATAATCTTGTCGCCAACTGATTATTCTTTTCTATCACCAACCTTTATTTGAAAATTACGTGTAATTAGAAACAAATTACGTGGTACCACTGTTTTTTTGCCTTTCCGCTTCTTCTACTTTTACATTCGTTGCAGGCAAGTAAAACTTTATTCGATTAAATTTTAATAGCACCAAATATTAATCCTCTTTCAATTATAAAAAAGTAATAAATAAAATAAATAATTATGGAAAATAAGAAAACAACCGAAAAATATAAAGTGATTATTATAGGTGCAGGCCAGGCAGGTCTTAATATGGGCTACCAGCTTTCTCAACAAAACATTCCGTTCCTGATTCTTGAAGCCAATAATAAAGTTGGGGATGCATGGAGAAAACGATGGGATTCACTTCATCTTTTTACTCCGGCTCAGTATGACGGCCTGGCAGGAATGCCTTTCCCAGGTAAAGCACATACCTTTCCCTCAAAGGATGAATTTGCCGATTACCTCGAGCAATATGCCGACCATTTCAAATTGCCCGTAAGAACAAACACTTATGTGAGTAGTCTGTCAAGAAACGGGAAAGGATTTATTCTGGACGCAGGAGGACAAGAGTTTAGAGCCGATAATGTTGTTGTGGCTATGAATGATTGCCAGTACCAACGGATACCTGCATTTGCAAAGGACCTGGATTCATCTATCAGGCAAGTCTGCTCCAGTAAATATAAAAACCCGTCCCAGTTACAGGAGGGAAACGTGCTGGTAATAGGCGCAGGAAATTCAGGTTGTGAAATTGCATTGGAAGTTTCCAAAACTCATACAACCTGGCTGTCCGGTCGTGATACAGGGCATATTCCATTTGATATTAAAAGTAAAGTTGGGCGGGTAATGGTTCCATTTGTCCTTCGGTTTATGTTCCACCGCATTTTTACTGCCAATACTTTTATCGGTCGCAAAATAAGTGCAGGTGCAATTTCAAAAGGAGGTCCGTTAATCCGCATAAAACCGAAAGAGATAACCGAAGCGGGCATTATCCGCGTTCCAAAAGTGACGGGAGTTATTGAAGGATTGCCCGTATTGCAAAATAAAGAAGTACTTGATGTAAAAAACATCATCTGGTGTACCGGTTACTATCCGCGGTTTTCATGGATCGATCTTCCGGTTTTTAGAAATGGACGGCCGGCTCAAAAACGAGGTGTCGTTGCCAAAGAACCGGGCTTATATTTCCTTGGCTTACATTTTTTATACGCCATGTCTTCAGGTATGGTTCATGGCGGAAAGAGAGATGCTGAATATATTGCAAAAGCAATAGCGAATAATTGAGTAAAAACTAATCTAACGGACATGGAATAAGAATGCAAAAAGAATGAAAGTTCGGGGTCAATTTCGAAATATAATTTGCCCTAAATCGTACTCAGATATTCCGTAACAGTTACCGATGGAAAAAAGAAATAGGCGCCGCCTTTAACCGTTACAAACCTTTTTAAACCCGTTACATATTTGTTGGCAATTTCCTGTGGAATCGTGAACTTCTGTTCGGTTCCGGGTTCCGGGTTTTCTTTTACGCCAATAAATGGATCCGGATCGGAATATAATTGTTTAAACTTTGGATAATTGGCCCAGGTGTATTGAATAAATTCAAACTGACGGTTAATATCGGCATTAAAACAACCAAACAAAATACCAACTTCGTCTACGGGTGTATGTTGGGTTGCAGAACCTATATAATTTTCGCCATACGAGCGAACTCTTCTCATAATGCGATGCTTTTTTGTAAGCTGTAACGATTCGGTGGGCCCGGTTTCTTCAAAATTATCTCTCGGGTTAGTGCGTCTCGAATGTGCTCCGAATGGGCATTTCAAACCCAGTTTATCTGTCTCCGTATAAACGAAATCGTTATCATCACTTATTGTTCCGGGGTCCTTATCCGGGAATTTTACTAACGGGGCGCCTCCCGGCCATCTACCCATCATCTTTGCTGCAAGCTTAGTACTTTCTTCAGTATTGAGCGTTCCGTCTTCGTTTCTGCTTTTTTCATTTAAGAAATTCCAAAAGCCATCTACATCCTCTTTGAGCTGTCGAAGAACAAAATAGGTTCCGTTTTTGCCAAGACTTTTAAATCCTGTTACGGCAACGTCGTCGGGAAGCATGTTTACATTTCCCTGGCTTGCTTTAAGCAACGGCGCATCCGGATATACATTGTACTCATTTTTATAACCCAGTACAAATTCTCCCGGTTCTATATTATCATTCCTTATTCCTGTAACGCCACTTCCAATTATAGCCGGCTGAGAAATACTATCTTTAAAACCAAAGTGCTCTTTGTCGTCGGGTAATATTCCTCCGTCTAAAATGAAAACCTCCTTCAATCCAAATTCCTCAAATTCTTTGCGAAGTTCCAGCGTTTGAATATTTCTTTTTTCTTCGCTTGAATTAAAGATCATCAAAATTAAATGAACAACTTCGTTACGGGGTCCTCCCCAATTCCAGTTGTTTGGATCATTACTCTCATGATCGCCTAAAAGCCTTTGGCGATGGGGAGTTACCATACCTTCACGAAATTCCCGTATAAACGATTGAAGATTGTTTTGATGCATTCCTAATGCGCTTAATCCCAAACTTGTAAAGCCAATATTTATATACGATTCCTGGCTTTTATTCGCAACGGTTGTAATCTTTTTCGAAATGTTTTTAATAAAACTCTTCGCCTCATTCGCGTCAGCCACCTGCAAAAGAAAATATTTTGAAAAAGGCATCTCTTTATAATCCCTTACAAGCAAACCCTGTATTTCCGAAAGTTCAAGTTCTTGCATTCAATTTTATTTTAAAATCTTTTAAGAAATAATTGCGCCTGTTCTTCTGATAGATTTTGCCTCAATTCATTTCTTATTAAAGTATTATTTACAATATTTTTTATAGAAAGTTGATGATAGGCACAATACCAAACCTGTGTAAGAATTTGTGTTCCCCTGCTCCATGCCAAAAAATGCTCTTCGTCATATGCGCCGCCGGTAAACAAAAATTTAGTTTCCGGAAAGTTCATTGTATTGCTGAAGATGCCCGTTAATCCCCAACCTGATTTATCTATAAAATCGCAAAGGTATTGGTTCCAGCTTCCATCAAAATTGCTAAAGAACATCATGTGCTTATTATCATCAATTAAAACCCATCGTGCAAAATGTATTGTGGGAATACCCATAAGTTTTCCTTTCACAAACATATTCCTTATTAAAGTTCTCGCAAATAACATAAGTGCCTGCACGGTTATCAGCCTTACTTTCCCGGGTTTCATAACCAACACCTGCGTAAATTGATTCTGATTAAATAAATCTTCAGATACTTCCAGCCTGCGCACAAGATCATCATTTAGCTGGCTTCGTTTAACATAACAGTTAGTATCTCTTCGCTCATAAAAGAAATGTAATATCAATATCCAGATAATTATTACCGGCAAAAGAATTAAGATAATTAAGGACATTACTATCATTCCCAACCAGTTTATTGAAGAGGTGGCTGCTTGCTTTTTCGACCATTCAAATTCGGAATTAGCATCTATCTTTTCACGAAGATATTTTTGTATCTCTACGGCAGATTTACCTTCCCATTTATTTTGATTTATGATGTTCCACATATATTCCTTTAACTGGTCTTCCTGCTTAATTTGCTGTAGACTTCGTCCCGGGGCGCCCACATAAAAAGCGGTTGTATTTACTTTCCATTTCGCCAGGTAATTTTTTCTTGCCTCGGTATCCCTGATTGCTGCCTCCGGGTAGCCTTCACAGCATTCGTACAACTCATCAAAATATTCAGGAAAAACGGTTACCAAACCCGTTATATGCTCGTCTATACCACCATCAAAGTTTGATGAAAATACTAATCTTTCAGGCAGGGGAAATGCAGTTTTGTCCCTGAAAGAATCTTCCCGAAGAATGAACCACCGTGCATAGTGCAGTGTGCCAAGTTTATTAAATCTTTCGTTCAAACCGGCATTAAGCCCTACCTTAAATTTCTCTAATGTATCATTGAGTTTATCAAAGCAGTCTTTTCTTACAGGCGTAAGTAAAGTAAGTGGGTTTTGGCTTATCATTACTAAAAATTATTAATTGTAATGGTGCTTTTCCAAAATAAGTTCGTAACCAAGTTACAAACAAAAAAATAGATTATACCCGAAGTTTACGCAGTTGAGATAAATATTTAATAAAGATGATTTAACTTCAAGTAAACTAATGTATCCTCAATTGCAGAACGGGCCATTTTAAAGTCTTTATCCTCATAAATTCTTAAATCAACAATGATCACACTCCAAACCATTTTGCAATGATAAAAAATATTGATCATGCTAATGTTATTCATTATGGTTTTGAATCCTTAATAATAAAGACCGGCACCAATGGGCTGAATAAACCTTCCTGCATTAAAGTTTTAAAGGAAGAATTTCCAACAAAAGAAACCCTGGGTCACCTTGAAAATGAATTTGAAATATGTTCTAAAACAAAATGCAGTTGTGTAAGAAAAGCTTTTAAGAAAGAAAGCCGGGATGATCATGCGGCTATTTTTTTAGAATATATTGACGGTACAGATCTGAATAAAATTTTCACTTCTCAAAAATTAGATTTTGCCCGGCAATGTACATTGGCAACAGATATTACAACTGCTCTCACCGCTCTGCATAAAGATAACATTTTTCACAGGCGCATTAATCCATCTAATATTTTAATTGAGCAGGCTACCAATAAAGTTTTTTTTATTGATTTTGGCTTAGCTTCTGAAGGAACTCTTTTTAATGAGGAGCCGGACTCCACCCAGGAAAAAGAAATTGAAGTTTTAAAATATATAGCTCCCGAACAAACGGGCCGTATCAACCGTCCGGTGGATATAAGGTCCGATCTCTATTCGCTGGGAATAATTCTTTACAGGCTTTTCACGGGCCAATTACCCTTCGATAGCGCTGACAGCCCGGAATTAATTTATTCTCATATTGCAAAAACACCGATTGAACCAAATACTGTTACTAAAGGTTTACCGCATGTAGTTTCTGGTATAATAATGAAACTATTGGCAAAAAATGCTGAGGATCGCTATCAATCTGCATTTGGTGTAAAATACGACCTGGAAAAATGTTTGCAGCAATTTTCAGACAATGGAAAAGTTGAAAACTTCCCCATCGCCAGGTTTGACTATTCCGGCAAATTATATTTTTCAGATAAGTTATATGGAAGAAAAAAGGAAATATCTTTTTTAAACAACTTGTTTGAAAAATGTACTAACGGTCATAAACAAACGCTCCTGGTATCAGGTTACTCCGGAAGTGGGAAAACGGCTCTTGTCGAAATACTTAAAAATTCTGTATCGCAAAAGAAAGGGATTTTCATAAAGGGTAAGTTTGACCAGATAAGTTCGGATACACCCTACTCTACCTTTGTACAGGCCTTTAATGAACTGGCGCATATAATTCTTGCAGGCGATACTATTTTCCAGGCTAAATGGAAAAAAAGAATTACTGAGGCAATGGGAAATTCGGGAAAACTATTGACCCAGTTTATGCCAGGTATCGAAATTCTTATTGGCAGGCAAACTGATGTTCCGGAACTAAAAGGAATTGAAGCTCAAAACCGGTTTAACTATGAATTTATAAGATTTATAAAAGCCATCGCTGATAAAGAATCCCCGTTAGTAATATTCGTCGACGATCTTCAATGGGCAGATGCTTCGTCATTAAACCTTTTCAAAATAATTGCAGAAAACAGGGATATAGAATATGTGATGCTGACAGGCGGGTATCGTAAAAACGAAGTGGATGAAAATCATATGCTCGCAAAAAAACTGCGGGAGCTTAAAGAAGATCATGTTTCTTTTGAAGAAATAGATTTACATGATCTTTTGTATGATGATGTGTTTGCGCTTATTTCAGAGGTTTTGTCGACTCACCAGGAAAATACATCGTTTCTTACCGACATTATTTACAATAAAACCAAAGGGAATGCTTTTTATGTAAGGCAGTTTTTGAAGTCAATCTACGATGAAGGATTTCTCCGTTTTGATTTTGACCTCATGCGCTGGCAATGGAATACTGACCTCATTTTGCAAATGAATGTATCGGGAAATGTTGTGGAATTGATGACTTCCTTTATTTTAAAACTTCCTGAAGAAACGCTTAATATCCTGAAAACTGCTTCCAGTATAGGAAACAGGTTCACCAAAAGAAATCTTTCTGTAATAAAACAAATAAGTGAAAAAAATGTAGAAAGCTTATTAAAGCTTTCCGTTGCCGAAGGGTTGATTATTCCTTCTTCATCTGAATATAAATTTGCTCACGACAGGATACAGCAGGCAATTTATTCGTTGATACCTGACGAAGAAAAAGCGTCTATTCATCTTTTAAATGGCCAAAGGTTATCCGCTCATTTCAATGAATCAGAGTTTGAAGACAAACTTTTTGAGCTGGTAAATCAATGGAATCTTGGCGCAGAAAAAATTGCCGACAAAAAAGAAAAACTGTACCTCGCCAATCTAAACTTTACCGCCGGGCATAAAGCCATTTCATCAACAGCCTATCCGCAGGCATTGCAATATTTTGAAAAAGGTTTAAATGTATTAGATGAAAAGGACTGGGAAAATCAATATGACCTTCTCTTTCGAATGACTACAGATGCTGCGGACGCCGCTTATCTATCCGGCCAATACGATAAGGTGGATAGCCTTGTAAATACTATATGGAAAAACAGCAAGTCTTTAATTGATACCACCAAAGGCTATGAAATAACTATTAAAAAGCTTATTGCACAAAATAAGCCCCAGGAAGCAGTAGAACTTGGTCTGAATATTCTTAAAAAGTTTGGAATAAGTTTACCATTAAAACCAGGCAGGTTACAAGTTATCAAAGATCTGTTACAAACAAAATTTCTGTTGAGAAATAAATCGACTGATTATTTCAACAGTTTACCCGAAATGAAAGATGAACAAAAAAACGCCGCCATGCGTATTTTGTCTGATATTTCTTCCGCTTCATTTTTCGCAGTTCCCAACCTTGTTCCTTTGTTGGTTTTTAAAATGGTAAGTCTTACCGTTAAATATGGTTTGTCAAGAAAATCTCCTTTCAGCTTTGCGGCTTATGGTTATATTTTAAGTGTTTATTTAAATGAAATAGATAAGGGAATCAGCTTTGGCGATATTGCTTTGCATCTTGCTAAAAAAATAAATGCAGAAGAACTTATTGGTTCCATTATGGTAACTAATAACATCTTTCTTGTTCACTGGAGAAAACCTTTTAAAGAAACAATTCAAGACCTGGATAAATCTTTTAAGAGCGCTCTTGAATCAGGTGATAATGAGTATGCATCTTATGCGGCACACAACACGGTTTACCAGTTATTCATTATGGGTTATCCATTGCAGGAACTATCAAAAAAAGCAGAAACCCTTGATTTAAAAATTGAAAAATTCAAGCAGGATCTTACCTTAAAAAGATTGCAGGTATTCCGCCAATCTATTGCCAACCTTATCGAAGAAACAGAAAATCCGGATATACTTACGGGAAGAATATTTGATGAATCGCTAATAGACATTGCTGATGTAACCAAAAGCAATGAAATATATTTTCAAAACCTATATCTTCAGAAATTGTACCTGGCCCTGATATTTAACCATGGTGCCAATGCAAAAAAATATCTTGATTTAGCGGGCCGGTTCCAGGAAAGTGTAAGGGGAACTGCTTTATATCCTTTGTTTCATTATTATCGTTCCCTTCTGATTTCAGATATAACCTTAAGTTCTCCTTCAAAAAGGGCCGTGTTAGCGCAGATTAAAAAGGACATTCATTTTTTAAAAAAGTACGAAAAATTATGTCCGCAAAACTATAGTCACAAAATATTTTTGTTGGAGGCAGAATATCATTATTTGAAAGGCGATAACGAAACAGCAAAAATATTGTACGATAAAGCTCTTAAATACGGAACAGAAAGCGGGATGACAAATGATGTGGCTTATTGCTGGGAAAGAGCAGGCCGCTTTTTCCTGGATACAAAGCAGGATTTGCTCGCAAACTTTTATTTGCAAAATGCCTACAGGGTTTATAAGCGCTGGGGCGCAGATGCGAAATTGAAGCAGATGGAAAACCAGTATATCCAGCTTAGGGGTGGTGGCAGCCCTGAATGGCAAGTGGATTCATTGCAGGAACCGCCGGCAAACAGAGCCGGTAACATCGACCTGGAAACCGTTTTAAAAGCATCTGCTGCACTGTCGGGTGAAATAATCTTACCGAAGCTCTTGAAAAAAATGATGCAAATAATTTTAGAAAATGCAGGGGCTCAAACTGGATTTCTCATCATGGAAAAAAATGGCGAGCGATATATTGAGGCCGAAATAAAAGCCGGAAATGATGAGGTAAAAACATTACAATCGGTTCCGGTTTCAAAAAGCGATTTGTTAGCCGAATCTGTTTTGAATTATGTTTACATGACACAGGAAACAGTTATCCTTGATGATGCCAGCAAAAGCCAGCTTTTTGGTAACGATGCTTTCATCAAAAATCATGAATGCAAATCAGTTCTTTGTATACCACTGTTGAATATGGGTAAAATCCAGGCCATCATTTACCTTGCCAATGATTTAACATCAGGAGCCTTTACCGAAAAGCGTGTAGGACTATTGAAATTATTAGCCAGCCAGATGGCAATATCCATTGAAAATGCCTTATTCTATAGCGAGCTTGAGCAGAAAGTAGAAGAACGAACAAACGAATTAAGAATAGAAAAGAAAAAGTCTGACGATCTGCTATTAAATATTTTGCCGGAAGATATCGCCAATGAACTAAAGCAAACTGGAAGCACGAAACCACGCAGCTACGAAGTCGCCACTGTGATGTTTACTGATTTTGAAAATTTCACGAGCAAAAGCGAAAAGCTCTCGCCTGAAGAACTTGTTGCTATTGTGGATACCTGTTTCAAAAAATTTGACGAGATAATTTCGAAATATAATATTGAAAAAATAAAAACTATCGGTGACGCCTACTTGTGTGTAAGCGGCCTACCCGATAAAAAAGATCACAGCGCCGTGAATGTTGTAAAAGCTGCGATTGAAATAATAGAATTTATTCATTCATATCGCAGGAATGAAAATGAGGATACCTATTTCGATATTCGTGTTGGCATTCATACCGGGCCATTGGTTGCAGGCGTAGTAGGCGATAAAAAATTCGCTTTTGATATCTGGGGCGATACCGTGAACACAGCTTCACGTATGGAACAAAACAGCGAGCCGAATAAAATAAATATTTCCCAAAGTACTTACGACCTTGTAAAGGATACATTTCCTTGTAAATTCCGTGGAAAAAGAGCCGCTAAAAATAAAGGGATGATCGAAATGTACTTTGTTGAAAGAGACTGAAAAATCAGCGAAATCATAAAATTAATCTTTCAAACAAAAATCAATTTATGCTATTTTAAAACGTTATAGCTTTACAATCTTTTAAAGGGTTATTAGTTATGAACGAAAGGTTGAAAGAATTATCTGCTCAATTAGAAGGGGAACTTTATCTCGACGATACTATGCGGCTTTTGTACGCAACCGATGCCTCGGCTTACCAGGAAATGCCATTGGCGGTTGCCATCCCCAAATCTAAAGATGATCTTAAAAAATTAATTGCTTTTGCTGCAGCAAATAAAACCTCATTAATTCCAAGAACGGCAGGAACCTCACTGGCAGGGCAGGTTGTAGGAAATGGAATTGTGGTAGATGTTTCTAAAAATTTCACTCAAATAATTGAATTGAATAAAGAGGAACATTGGGTGCGTGTACAGCCCGGCGTTATACGCGATGAGCTGAACATGTTCTTAAAGCCCTACGGTTTGTTTTTTGGCCCGGAAACTTCAACCGCTAATCGTGCTATGATGGGCGGCATGGTAGGAAATAATTCGTGCGGTTCCAACTCAATTGTGTATGGAAGCACAAGAGAACATTTACTCGAGGTAGATACGTTACTCAGCGATGGAAGTGAAGCGACATTTAAAGCTTTGAATATTGATGAATTTCATAATAAATGTGACGGTAACAACCTGGAAGCAAGTATTTATAAAACCATAAGAGGCCTTTTGAGTAATTATGATAACCAGGTAGAAATAAGAAAAGAATTTCCCAAAAAAAATGTTGAAAGAAGAAATACCGGTTATGCTGTTGATATTTTATCAGACACTGCGCCATTTAGAGCCGGCGGTAAGGATTTCAATTTTTGTAAGCTGATTGCAGGTTCGGAAGGAACGCTTGCTTTTATTACGGAAATAAAATTGAATGTTGTTCCGTTGCTGCAAAAAGAAACAGGGCTATTGTGTGTTCATTTTAATTCTATTGACGAGTCGTTGCGGGCAAACCTGATTGCTTTAAAATATAAACCACGTGCGAGTGAATTGATTGATCACTACATCTTAGAGTGTACTAAAGACAATATAGAACAACGTAAAAACCGTTTTTTTGTAAAAGGTGACCCGGCTGCAATTCTTGTTATAGAATTTACTGCGTCTACGCATGAGGATATTGTCAATACGGCCAATGAATGCGAAGTTGAAATGCGGGAGGCTGGTTTAGGATACCATTTCCCGTTATTGTTTGGTGAGGATACAAAAAAAATATGGACGCTTCGAAAGGCAGGTTTAGGTTTACTGGGAAATATGCCAGGGGATGAAAAAGCAGTTCCCGTAATTGAAGATACTGCCGTAGATGTCGATGACCTTCCGGATTATATAGACGAGTTTAATAAAATTTTAGAGAAATACGATTTGCATGCGGTGCACTATGCACATGCCGGTTCGGGAGAAATACATCTTCGCCCGATTATTAATTTAAAAACGGTGGAAGGCAATCATCTGTTTAGAATTATTGCGCAAGAAATTGCAACCCTCGTAAAAAAATATAAAGGTTCTCTAAGCGGAGAACATGGCGACGGCAGATTGCGCGGAGAATTTATTAAGCAAATGGTTGGCGAAAAGAATTATGAATTATTCAAAACAATTAAATACACATGGGATCCTAATAATATTTTTAATCCCAATAAGATTGTTGATACGCCACCGATGAACACTATGTTGCGGTACACCCCGGGCCAAAAGACACCTGCCTTCAAAACCATATTCCGCTACTACAACCAGGATGTATTACAACACGCTGAACAATGTAACGGTTCTGGTGATTGTCGTAAAACGCATTTGTCGGGAGGAACCATGTGCCCTTCTTACATGGCTACCAAAAATGAAAAGGACACAACAAGAGCAAGAGCTAATATCCTACGGGAGTTTCTCACCAATTCTCAAAAGATGAACCGTTTCGATCATAAAGAAATTTATGACGTAATGGATTTATGTCTGAGTTGCAAAGGATGTAAATCCGAATGTCCTTCGAATGTCGATGTAGCCAAATTAAAAGCAGAATTTCTTCAGCAATATTACGATGCTAACGGTGTGCCATTCCGCTCGAAGCTGATTGCCAATTTTAATAAGTCTGCAAAACTGGGTGCTACGTTTCCCGGCTTATACAATTTTTTTGTAACTAATTCTGTTACAAGCGGACTGATAAAAAAAATATCAGGTTTTGCTCAGAAACGCTCTATGCCCACACTTTATAAAACAAGTTTGGAAAATTGGTTTAGAAAAAGAAATAAAGAAACTCCTGGAACGAAGGAAACTGTTCGCAAAAAGATTTATTTATTCTGTGATGAGTTTACAAATTATAATGATACTGAAATTGGCATTAAGGCAATTTTATTGCTGGAAAAATTGGGTTATGAAGTTACCATTCCGGAGCATGAAGAAAGTGGAAGGGCCTGGATGTCAAAAGGCCTCATCAGGGATGCAAAAGTTATTGCCAATAAGAACATAACATTATTAAGTAAACTTATAAATAAAGACACACCTTTAATCGGGATAGAGCCCAGCGCCATTCTCACGTTCAGAGATGAATACATAGATCTTGCTGACGAGGCAAATTTTAATGCCGCAAAAGAACTGGCAAAAAATGTCTTTACAATAGACGAATTCATCGCTAATGAAGTTGACAATGGACGTATAAAAGCTGATTTGTTTACAAAAGAAAAGCGATTGGTAAAATTACACGGCCATTGCCAGCAAAAAGCCCTCTCTTCCATCGCAACTTCTGTTAAAATGTTATCGCTGCCAGCGAATTATACAGTCGAAGTAATTCCGTCCGGGTGTTGCGGAATGGCCGGTTCATTTGGTTACGAAAAGGAACATTATGATTTGTCGATGAAGATTGGAGAATTGGTTTTATTGCCTGCCGTGCGTAATCAATCAGAAGACACAATTATCGCTGCGCCCGGCACGAGTTGCCGCCACCAAATAAAAGATGGAACCGGTAGAAAAGCCCTACATACAATTGAAGTTTTATATAATGCTTTAAACTGATTCGCTGGATTATAGCATTATCTTCAAACAATTTCAGTTCCATTTTCTATTGATGCTATGTAATACGTAAGTGGTAATCTCATTGTCTTTTCGTAAGCGGGCGCAACAGCTTCCACAAGTTTGTCGATTTCTGTTTCCTTTACAAGATTAATAACACAGCCGCCAAATCCTCCACCCATCATTCTTGCCCCAACCACCGCTTTGTTAGTCCTGACAAAATCAACTAAATAATCAAGTTCAACGCAACTAACTCCATACATTTTACTCAAGCCATCATGCGTGGCAAACATTTTTTTACCCAGCGCATCAATGTCACCTCTTCGCAAATCTTCACAGCCTGCCTGTAACCGATCAATCTCCTGCACAATAAAACGGCTTCGCATATCAATCAATTTGTCTTTGGGCAATACATATTTATCGAGCATCGTTTCTGTCACATCACGCAATGAATTAATGTTTGGTTCATGCTCTTTTATCCATTCAACCGCCTGTCCGCATTCTTTACGTCTTGTATTATATTCTGAAGAAGCAAGTGAATGTTTTACGTTAGTATCTAACAAGCAGTATTTTTATTCCTTCCAGTTTAAAAGGAACATATTCATAATCTAATGAACGGCAATCTAATTTTATCACGTGATCTTTTTTACCCATCATTGAAGCAAACTGATCCATAATGCCGCACATAACTCCTGCATATTCATGTTCCGCTTTCTGAGCCATTTTTACCATTTCAAGTCTGTCGAAATTTGTTTGCAACAGTTCATTCAAAGCAAATGTAGTAGCGCATTCTACGGCAGCAGATGAGGAAAGTCCGGCACCAATTGGTACATCACTGGTAAGTATTGCATTAAATCCTCTCAAGGCAATTCCCTTCTTACGAAATTGATCAACGGCTCCTAAAATATAATTGGGCCAACTGATATCTCCAACCGGCTTCAAATCATCTATTGAAATGGAAAAAGTTTCATTAAGGTCCATTGCCATTAAATGTATTTCATCATCATCCCTTAATGACATGCCAATATATGCAGCCTTATCAATTGCCGCCGGAAGCACAAAGCCTTCATTATAATCAGTGTGTTCACCTATAATGTTTATGCGTCCTGGTGATCTCACTACGGTAGGTTTTTCGCCAAATAATTCCTGAAATTTTTGTGCTGCTTTTTCAGCGATGGTTTGTTGGATTGTATTTGATTCAATCATTATTTTTATTTAGTTACTTTTTAAATCCTATCGCTCTGCTATTTTCCGTTGTTACCTGCACATTCTTTTTTAAAATGGTTTGGTGTTGGAGCATGTTGTCACAAACTGTGATGACATAAATATTAATGAGGTTTCAATTTTACACTTCAAATTTCCGATATCATTTTTTTTAAATTGGAAATTACTTCCCGATACAAAACTTGCTAAATATATAATCGAGCATATCTTCATTCGATATCTCACCGGTGATCTCTCCAATATAATGGAGGCATCGGCGAATATCGGATGATAATAAGTCACCGGATATTTTATTTTCAATTCCTTTTTTTATATCAGTAAGAGAAGCCTGAACTTCATTAAGTGCAGCGTAATGACGTGCGTTTGTAAGAACAATATTTTCCGATAATTCAGAATCGCCCACTACAATGTTGAATAACTTTTCTTTGAGCAGTTCAACGCCAGTATCCATTTTTGCTGAAATAAAAAGAGCCTCTTGCATACGCTCTTTAAAATGCTGCAATAATTTTTCATCACTGCAGTCTATTTTGTTGGCAACAGCTATTACATTATTGTTTTGTTTTTTAATTTCTCTGACAAAAGAAATTATTTCATCTTCGTTCGACTCATTTATGTCGAATAAATACAATACAATATCTGCCAGTTGAATTTTTTCTTTACTTTTTAAAACACCCATGTTTTCGATGATGTCCTGTGAGTGTTCACGTATTCCGGCAGTGTCGATCAACCTGAACAAAATTCCATTTATATTAATGATCTCCTCTATTGTATCTCTTGTAGTTCCGGCAATCTCACTTACAATAGCCCTGTTCTCATTAAGAAGGGTGTTTAATAAAGTTGATTTACCTGCGTTCGGGCTTCCAACAATTGCTACACTCACCCCATTTTTAATTACATTGCCAAGTTGAAACGATTGCAATAATTTTTTTACTGTTTCACTTACTTCATCCAAAAGTTCGAGGAATTTTTTCCTGTCAGCAAACTCAACATCTTCTTCACTAAAATCCAGTTCCAATTCAATTAAGGCAGAAAATTGGATGAGGTGCTCCCGCATTTCTTTTAAAATAGACGAGAAACCACCTCTCATATTTTTTAATGCTGCATTTTGAGAGGCTGTTGTATTACTCGCAATAAGATCAGCAACCGCTTCAGCCTGGGTAAGATCGAGTTTGCCATTGAAAAAAGCTCTTTGAGTAAATTCTCCCGCCTTTGCAAGACGGGCGCCATGATGAATAAGTGCATTGATTACCTGTTGCTGTATGTAAGGCGATCCATGGCAACTAATTTCAATTACGTCTTCCCCGGTGTACGAAGAAGGCGCCTTAAAAATTAAAATTACCACTTCATCAATTGTAGTATCGCCCTCCTTTAGATATCCAACATGTAGTGTATTAGCCAGCTGAATGGAAAGGTCTTTAGATGGAAAGACATTATTAATTATTTCAAATGATCTATTGCCGCTAAGTCGTATAACCCCTATTGCTCCTATACCGGGTGGCGTAGCAATTGCAGCGATTGTATCATCCCATTCAGAAAATTTTTCATGCATGTTGTAAAGATAAGAAAGGGCGTACATTGGAAGCAAAGGGGATCATGCAGCTTTTCAGATAGGCTGTTTAACCGTTTATTTTGAATTCATAATAAAATAATGGCTGATATCATTGATACTAACTTCGTCAAGCACATCAATCAAATTCTTGTAAGTTGATTCCTTTTCGGGATAAACAATTAGAACTGTTTCCGAACGATTACCCAAAACAGCAGCGACCTTCTTTTGTTTCTGTTGAATTATTGAACGAAGGTTATTAAACCGGCAATAATTTTGTAATTGGCTTTTATCCGGAATTCCCTCGTACCAGGCTATAGAATCATTGCGCATAAGCGAAATCGTTAGTACCGCATTTTTCTTAACAGGTATATTGACAGGAGAATCTTTTGGCAGTAGCAATTTTGCAACTGTTGGTTGAGAAAAAATTGTAGTTAATATAAAAAAGGTCATGAGTAAAAATCCAAGGTCTACCATTGGTGTAAGATCCACTCTTATTAATTTCCCCTTTGAATATTTTTTCGATTTAGGGCGGCTGTTTTCCTCAATCTGTGCCATAATTTTTTTAACTAAGATGCACAAATGAGGAGATTGCACAATAGTTAATTCAACGATACGAATTTAATCAGCAAAAAAAAGAGACGCAATAGCATCTCTTTAAAAATTAGTTATAAAAAATTACTGATCGGGATTCTGCAGTGTAACCGGTTGCAGACGATATGCATTTACATACCGGCCGTTTTGCTGAGCAGGAGTCCAGTTCGGTCCCCTTCTTATAGCATTTACAGCAATTTCTGCAAGTTTACTACCTTTCATTGTGGTCGCTTCCACCTGGCTTACTTTTCCTGTTTTGTCCACGATAAATTTTACGATGCAAGTTCCATAATCTGACTCAGTAAACTCATCTATATCTTGCTGTATAGCTCTTGTAACATATTTAGTCCATGCTGCCGCACCGCCAGGAAAAGATGCTTCAATCTCTACCTTTGTAAATATCTTATCTTCATCTTCCTTCTTCTCCACCGGAGCTGCGACTACCTGGGTTCCTTTATCTTCAACAGGAGGTGCTACTATACCAAGGTCCTTAGTTCCTTCAACAGTCTTAACATCCACTTTGGCTTCTTCTATTTGTTTCACTTCTGGCGGCGGTTTAATTACTTCCTCATCTTTTACCACTTTCGGTGGTGTAAACTGAATAGTGGCAATAGGTGGTGGGGGGGGTAATTTTGGTGGCGGTGGCGGTGGTGGCGGTGGTGGTTCATTGGGAGCGGCTTCCATTACCAGGTCCTTTGTTTGAATTTCTTTCACATTATTTGAAGATGAAAGTTTATCGGCCACAACGGTACCTACAACAATCAATAAGAGGATAATAACGGTGCTTGCCAAAGCGATCCTAATTCGCTTGTTATAGGTTTTTCGCAGATCATATGCACCATACTCTTTATTTCGTCCCTCAAAAAGAAGGTCTAAATAAGTACTCTTTAATATTTTATTGGCTTCCATATCTTATTATTTAGATCACTAAATAGAGTTTTATCAAGTAAAATTTATTGTACTCCGCCAGCACTCTCTGTCTGCTGAATTAATTTATACTCCTCGGGTGTCGGATCAACCATTGCGTATCGCCCAATATCATCAATTGTCATCTCATCCAGTACATCCACCGCATTTTTATAGGTAGCGTCTTTATCGGGTTTAATAATAATAAACAAATCGTCTACAGGTGTGCTTTTCTTTTTATCAAGAATAAGTTTTCTCAGGTCTTTATAACCGGTCGTCTGCATCTTGGTAGGATCATTTCCGTAGTAATAATATATTACGTTAGCTTTTCCAAGCATAAGTGTTAACGAACCCGATTCTTTTACTTTATTTACTTCATCCGGCTTATCCGTGTCCTTTGGCATTGCCAGGTTCATTGAAGTTGGCTCCGCCAATGTAGTTGTAAAAATGAAAAAAGTAATCAATAAAAACCCAAGGTCCACCATCGGTGTAAGATCCACACGCGTAGAAAGTTTTTTACCTTTTTTGACACCAGGCCCTTTCTTACCGCCCGATGACTTTTCCTCCATTTCTGCCATTGTAAAATATTTTATTTGTTAAACAAAATTATCTTTAAATCTTAATTATTTGGACCCACCTCCCTGCTGCGCTTTTAAGTTTTCTTTATACAATTCAGTTCCCTCAGGAACATCCTCCGCATTGGTTACCAGATTATATTTATAAATATCATTTTTCTTAAATGCACTTATTACGCTTCCGAAGGCCGGGTATTTTGAGGAATTGTCCCCTTTTATAAGAAAATTCAACCTTTTACCAGCGCCGGCTGTAGCAGCGGCTTGTATCCATGCCTGCAGTTCATTGTCGGTACTGTCCGTAGGAATTCCGGGCATTTTTATATTCTTCCTTTGATCAGGAGGAATCTTAATAAACTGCAATAACTGGCTGAAAGGAACACCCACAAAGTCAGTAGTCAAAAAATTCTTTCTATCCTCAGCGGTTGTCTGCATGTTTTTTTCTGAGACCAACTCATCCCAAATGTCCCCTTTAATATCATCAGTAAGATTAACAAACACCCTGTTGTCTTTATCAATTGAAACTGTAAATGCATCTTTTTGAGGAGCATGTTTATTTGACACAGAACTTGGGGGATTAACTTCAACGGCTTCTGATGGCTTGAATTGACCGGTAAGGATAAAGAAAGTTAACAACAGAAACGCTACATCACACATTGCTGTCATATCAACACGGGTACTGGCGCGTTTTATTTTAGCTCTTCCCATTATTTAATTTTTAATAATTACTAATTAGATTCAATTTCCGGATATTTCCATAAAAAATAATTGAACTATTTGTAAAGAGAAGCAAAACTTTGCGTAAGTGTAAAGCCTGATTCATCAATACCATACGTAATACCATCAATTTTTGTTGTGAAAATATTATA
Source organism: uncultured Chitinophagaceae bacterium (assembly GCA_963819925.1). GTDB lineage: Bacteria > Bacteroidota > Bacteroidia > Chitinophagales > Chitinophagaceae > Ginsengibacter. The sequence continues at coordinate 294,821 of CAWFYG010000009.1, forward strand.
GGAAATGATAGCGAAAGCGGATGTACCAATACCAAGAGCTGTATTATACAAAGCTTCCGAAATACCAACTGATAATTCCCTTGTTGCTTCGGAGCCGCCGGATGACCCCAGGTTACTGAATGCACGAATCATACCAACCACAGTTCCCAGTAAACCAATCAAAGTTGCCACCGAAGCAATCGTGGAAAGAAAGACAAGATTTTTTTCAAGCATTGGTAATTCAAGAGCCGTGGCTTCTTCTATTTCCTTTTGTATTGCCAGAACTTTTTGCTCAGTATCAAGTTCAGTATCTGTAATCATTGCTTTGTATTTGCGAAGACCTGCTTTCATTACATTACCAACTGAACCTTTCTGCTTGTCGCATTCAGCAAGGGCAGCATCTACTTTTTTATCAGCAAGATAAAATTGCACCTTTCTAATAAATTCTGCATTGGAACCTTTTCCATTGGCTTTGGCAACAGTTAACCACCTCTCAATTACGAAAGTGAAAACAATTAAAAATAAGCCGATCAATATAGGCACGATAATACCACCCTGGTACATTCTTGAAAAACTGGTCTTCGGTCCCTGATGATTAGGCCAGAAACCACCTGCAGGATCGGGCTGAGTAAAATTACTGCTAGCTCCAATAACGAAACGCCAGATAATATAGCCTGCTATTATACAAATAATCGGGGCAAGCAATGAAATAATGTTACTGGATTTTTTTGCCTGTACCGAAGTGGTGGCTTTAACAGTCGAGGATGCAGTTGTATTTGATTCTGCCATAACGTTAGGTTTTTTAGTGTTAAAAGTTTAAGATGAATCTGGTTAAAATATTTGATGGTACAATTGTAACGAAAAAAATTTTGAAAAGTCTCATTCAAGCAAAAAATTTTTTGGTGCGGGTCACAAGTTAATAAATTATTAATTTAATGCACCGAAATAATTAAATAAATTTATGCCTGTTTTTTGTTGATTGTATCTTGTGTAAACAGCCTTGGCAGCCCTTCTCTAAAAAGTTATTAACAAAATAAAGATTTCCTGATCTGAATATTTTTATATCATTAAAAACCTATTCTTATTCGTACCGAAGTGCAACAATAGGATCAAGGCCTGCTGCTTTAATTGCTGGATACAATCCTGCAAAAAGCCCAACTGCGGAGCAAACTACAATGCCCAAAACCACCCAGAACCAGGGAACTACAAAACCTGTATGAAGCAGCATACCCACAAGGTTACCAATAAGTACTCCGGATACTATTCCAAAAATAGCTCCGATAAGACTTATAAGAACTGATTCAAAAAGGAATTGTGTGCGAATACTTCTTTTTGTGCCACCAATGGCTTTAATTAATCCTATTTCTCTTGTTCGTTCGTTAACTGCTACCAACATAATATTCATAAGTCCTATTGCGGCGCCAATTAAAGTAATAAGGCCAATAAAAGCCGCCGCCGTAGTTATAGTTCCAAGACTACTCATGAATACTTCAGCAATGCTATCACTTTTGTCGATGTAAAAGTTATTATCCTCATCAATTGCCACTTTACGAATTGGCCTGAATGTACCTTTAGCCTCACTTATTGCAGCATCCAGGTCTTTGATATCGTCTACCATAACACCTAAATTATAGGTGGTACCTTCTGTTGTAAAAAGACGGCGTATATTATTATATGAAGTGAGCACAATGTTATCTGCATTAAAAAATGCGCTGGAGCCTTTATCTTTCAGCAGCCCGATAATACGATATTTAATTCCTGCTACTGCAATTATTTTATCGAGAGCTCTGCTGGTATTATCTCCATACAGTTTTTTTGCAACACTGTTTCCAAGAATACAAATGCTTCTGCCATCCTGCACATCAATCCTGTTAAAATTTCTGCCCTCTTCTAATGTGTAACCGCTTTGTGCAAGATAATTTTCATCTACTCCCATGATAGATATATTGGGATTCGTTTTAACCTGGTCATTATTTACTACAACATTTTGAGGCCCATTTATGGAAATACTTACAAGTGCCGGAAAAGTATATCTCTCCTTAAACAGCTTCGCTTCCTCGTAAGTAATAATTTTTCCATTATCGGATTTTTTTTGTTTAAGTGCATGAAGACTCGTTTTTTTAACCTGTCTTCTTCCTCCAATATGAATTTGCCTGTCCTGGTAGTGAATGCTGAAAGAATTGGCCCCCATGGTGGAAAAGCTCTCTGTGAGACTTTGATTCATAGAAGCAATAGCGGTAATTATTCCGATGAGTGCCGTAATACCCAATGCAATTATAGTAACAGTTATGCCTGTGCGAAGTTTATTACTTTTTACCGTTCTGAAAGCGAGTGAAAGTGAATCTGATAATTTCATTGTCTTCCGCCAAAAATTTAATTTCTGAGAGAAGGTGAAGGTACAATTTCAAAAGAAATTTTAAGGTACCTTTTATAAATCAATAATAAAGCCAGTCTACAACAAGCGAAGGAAGTATTCCCACGATAATAATTACGGCGGCTGCAATTATGAGTAAATATCGAAACCTGGCAGTTACATCGGTTTCATGATTGGCACCGGGAGAAGGCTCCTTAAAATACATTGCCTGAATTACCCTGAAATAATAAACCGCACTTATAGCAGCGCATACTACTGCCAGTATTACCAGCCAAACCTGGTGTCCGTCTCTTACTGCTGCCAGCAACATGTAAAATTTGGATGCAAAGCCAGCTGTAAGAGGAATACCCGTCAGTGATAAAAGGAATATAGTTGCGGTGCCAGCCAAAATCGGCTCATATTTATAAAGGCCATTGAAACCTTCAATTGTATAATCATTCATTTTAACGAGAACTGCAAACATTCCGATAGTTGCCACACTGTACGATAAAGCATATAGAATCAATCCTTCTTTGGCCGTATCGTTCAATGCAAAGAGGGCAAACATCATAAAACCAGCGTGAGCAATACTTGAATAAGCAAGCATGCGTTTAACACTTTGCTGAAAAATCGCAGTAAGATTTCCAATAAGTAAGGTTGCCGCGGTAATTACTGCTATAAGGATTTGCCACTGCTGCTGTATAATTCCAAATGAAACCTTAAACAACCTTATAAATGCGATAAAGCCGGCGATTTTTACAATCGTCGCCATAAAAGAAGTGAAAACAGTTGGTGCTCCATCATAAACGTCGGGCGCCCAAAAATGGAATGGCGCTGCCGAAACCTTGAATGACATTGAAACAAGCAGTAGTACCAGCCCTGCTGCAATCATCACAGGCATTTTCCCCATTCCAAGTGCAATCATATCAATATAAAAAGAACCAAGGGAGTTACCTCCGTAAATTAATGCAATGCCCATAAGCATCAGGCCCGTAGAAAAAGCTCCCATCAAAAAATATTTCAGCGAAGCTTCATTGCTCTTTAAATTGCGCTTATCGCTACCCGTTAGTATATAGGAGGGGATCGACATTATTTCAATTCCCAAAAACAAGAGTAGTAACGTGTTAAACGATGAAGAGATAGAGACACCGCATAAAATAAAAAATATAAGGGCAAAATATTCTGACACATTATCCCCCACCTTTTCAATTTCTCTTCCGTTAAAAAGTAAAAATAATAGCGTACAGGCAAACGTAACAGTATTAAACACTAAGCCAAAATTGTCAAAACGTAACATTCCTTTGGTATCCACATTAAAAAAGTGTTTACCAAAAAATTCAAGCACATTAGCAGCCAGCAAAATAGTAATACCCGCAATAGCCCAATATTTTGGCGTGGTGGATTTTTTAAAAAAGACACCGCCAAACATCATAACAACTCCCCAAAGTGCAGATATTATAATTGCGTTCATAAATTAACCTGTTTCATTTTATTTTAGTTTCTTAGCTATCTTATTTTAATTTTTGTAAAATTTCGGTTACTGTATCCTGCGTTAAATGCAGGAGAGGCCCGGGGTAAATCCCGAATATCACTATCGTTAATACAATTATGCTTAAAACAAATTTCTGGCTGGTTGTAATTTCAGTAACGTTTTCAGTAAGTGAATTGGGTATGCCAAAAAAAACTTTTTGCATCACGCCAAGCATGTATGCTGCTGAAATTATAATACTGATGACTGCAAATGCGGCCAGGTATTTATTGTATTCAAACAGGCCGGTAAACATGAGGAACTCACTTACAAATCCGTTCGTTAGCGGAAGTGCAATATTTGCCAAAACTATTATGAGAAAAAATATTGAGAGTGCCGGCGATTTTATAGCAAGACCACCCAGTTCTGAAATTTTACGTATGCCCGTTTTCTTTTCAATAATATCAACAACGATCCACAATGCAATTATATTGATACCATGATTGAACATCTCCAGCATTACACCCTGCAGGCTTGTATTATTACCGGCAAAAATTGCAGCCCCCATTAACCCAATGTGCGCAATCGAAGACCATGCAACAATGCGTTTAAGATCAGATTGCACAAATGCTATACAACTTCCATAAAGAATTCCTATAATACAAAGAATTATAATGAGTGTTTGGTATTTGCCCAGGGCATCGGGGAAAACCGGCAACAACCAGCGAAGCATTCCAAATATTCCCATCTTAACCATCAGGCCACTTAACACCATTACCGAAGAATTGGGAGATTGTTCGTACAAGTCCGGCTGCCATGAATGAAACGGAAAGACGGGCATCTTTACTGCAAATGCTACAAAAAATAACCAGAATAAACCATTTTGTTCCCCTTTGGTTAACGTTGCATTATAAAAGGATTTCAGGTAAAAGGAATGCTCGGAGAATGGCGACACAGGCGGCGTATGCAGGTAAATATAAATTATGCCTATTAGCATAAGCAATGAACTCACAAACGTGTAAACAAAAAATTTAAATGTTACTCTTATTCTAAATTCTCCTCCCCACCGGCTGCACAGGAAATACATGGGAATCAATGCCAACTCCCAAAAGAAATAAAATACCAATGCGTCTGCAGCAACGAATACTCCTGTAATTCCTGCCTGCGTTAATAACATTAAACCATAATATACGTTCGTGTTGGCATACTCACTCTTACGGGTAGCCGCAAAAATAAGCGGGAAAGTGAATGCAGTTAAAAAAGTAAGAAGAAACCCCATACCATCAAGCCCGACACTGAAGCTGGATCCTAAATAGGGCATCCACACATAGCTTACATTATTGTAATTGAAATATTCGGGATGATGAGCCACATCACTATAAAACAGGCTGATTACAGAGACGACCAGTGTTACCAGGGAAGATACCAGTGCAAAAGTTTTTACAGCTTTGCTGTCTTTTATAAAGAACACCATGATACCTGTGAGCAAAGGAATCCAAAGCAGTAATTCAGGAAATGTGTAGTAATTGCCCAGCATTAAATTTATTTTGTAAACAATTGAATAATTAACAACAACAACAAGCCTACCACCATAAACAATATATAGCTTCCAACGAAACCACTTTGCAGCAATCGTATCTGTCTGCCGGAATAGTTTATACCTTTCCCTACACCATTGACTAATGCATCAATTCCTGACTTCTCAACAATATTGCTGAAGAAGCGGGATAATGCATTAAAAGGTTTTACGATAATAAAATCGTAAAATTCATCTACATAAAATTTATTTTGAACAGCTTTCGCAAACCCGGTGGGCTCTTTAATTACTCCGTCAAATTTCTTATACTTATTCCATGCCCAAATACAAACAATTATTATTAGAAGTGATGATACAGCAATTAACACAATCTCAGTTTGAGAAGCTGTCGCATTTGTTACCAACATTTTATTCGAATCTGTAAATACCGGCGCTAAAAAATCTCCGATTTTGTTACCGCCCTTCATAAATATTTCCGGGATACCAATTAGCCCTCCGACTGCAGAAAGTACCGCAAGGCAAACAAGCGGAAACGTTATTGCAGAAGGACTTTCATGCACATGATGTAATTGCTCATCCGTGCCACGAAATTTGCCTGCAAAAGTCAGGGACAATAGGCGAAACATATAAAACGCGGTAAGCAATGCCCCGCCAACACCAATAATATACAATATAGGACTTACAGAAAAAGCAGCAGCTAAAATTTCGTCTTTAGAAAAGAATCCCGAAAATGGTGGTATTCCTGCAATTGCCAGGCACGCAATGAAAAACGTAACATAAGTCACTTTCATATTCTTGCCCAGGCCACCCATTTTATTAATGTCCTGCTCTCCACCCATGGCATGTATTACTGAGCCAGCTCCCAGGAATAACAGCGCTTTAAAAAATGCATGTGTCATTACGTGAAACACTGCAGCGGAATATGCGCCCACTCCTAAACCAAGAAACATATAGCCCAACTGGCTTACAGTGGAATAAGCCAATACCTTTTTAATATCATTTTGTCGTAACGCAATTACCGCAGCAAAAACTGCAGTGGACAATCCTATAACGGCAACAAACATCATTGTAAATGGAGCCATTGAATAAATAATATTGCTGCGTGCAATCATGTAAATACCCGCCGTTACCATGGTAGCTGCATGTATCAAGGCAGACACAGGTGTTGGACCGGCCATTGCATCGGGCAACCATGTGTACAAAGGAATCTGTGCACTCTTACCCATGGCGCCAACGAAAAGTAATAAACTTATCCCCGTTAGTATAACCGAACCTTTTGCTGTAATAACAGATAATATACCTGTCTGCGCATTAAAAAGATTTTGATAAGAGGTAGTTCCAAAAGCATTGATCAGCCAGAAAATACCAAGGATAAAACCAAGATCCCCAATGCGATTCATAATAAATGCTTTTTTAGCTGCATTATTATAATCGTTATTCTTAAACCAAAATCCAATTAGTAAATAAGAACAAAGACCAACGCCTTCCCAACCCATAAACATTATCACATAATTACCGCCCATTACCAACAAAAGCATGGAGAATACAAACAGGTTTAAAAAGGAAAAATATCTTGCGTAACTCGCTTTGTCTTCCTCTTTCATGTACGAGGTTGAGTACAGATGAATCAAAAATCCTACTCCCGTAATGATAAGAAGGAACACTGATGTAAGCTGGTCTATTTGGAACTCAAACGGAATTTGAAGTTTTTGAATGTCAATAAAAGAAAAATAATTTATGTACTGAGGTTCAAAACCTTCTTTTGAAACATTGATGAATACGAAAATGCTAAGGCAAAAAGAAATAAATATTACTCCGCTTCCGATAATGGCCGTTATTGATTTCGAAATAACCTTTCTTCCAAGCCCGTTAATGAGAAATCCGAGAAGAGGCAGTAAAGGAATTAAATAAGCTTCATCAAATATATTCATCATAAATGCAGCCGGTATAAAATGAAAAAGAAAAAATTATTTTATCCTCGATTAGTTTTTAAGTCTGTTTAAAAAATTAATATCAATAGATTTTGTATTGCGATACATCAATACTATGATTGCAAGCCCTACACTAACTTCCGCAGCAGCAACAATCATAATAAAGAAAACAAATATTTGTGCATTAATTGCAGACGCAACATTTGGTGCAGCGCCGCTAATGTGCATCTTAGAGAAGGCAACCAGCAATAAATTAACAGAGTTGAGCATAAGTTCAATACACATGAATACAATTATTGAATTACGGCGGGTGAGTGCGCCCACAACGCCTATGCAAAACAGAGCAATTGATAAAAATAGATACCATTTAATTTCCATAACTGCTACTTTTCTAATGATGATTTATGTGATGAAGATTATAAAAAATAAGACCATTATTATTATTATTATTATTCTATAGTTAAACTCTTTGTTCTTTTTCCCTTTTACCAATAACGACTGCCCCAATCATCGCACTCAGAAATAAGACGCTGCTTATTTCAAAAGGAACTACATAATCGGTAAATAACGTTCTTCCGAGATATTTAATAAGCCCGACGTTTGTACCTACCCTCATCTGTATATTATTAGTGGAAGCGTGTGAAAGAGCCGCTATCAATACTATTAACAAACATAAGCCGGCAATCAGTCCCGCCGCTTTCACATAAATATTTTTGGGAATTTCCGGATGTTCATTTAAATCAATAAACATAACTACAAAAGTAAAAAGTACCATGATGGCCCCCGCATATACAATAATATTTACTATTGCAAGAAACTGGGCGTTCATTAAAACATAATGCCCGGAAATGGAAAAGAAAACAACAATAAGCCAAAGGACACCATAGATTGGATTTTTGCAGGTTACTACTCCGATTGCTCCAACCACAGCAAGAGCAGATAAAAACCAGAATAATATTTGTGTTGTTGACATCTAAATTTATCTAACTGTCTGTTTTATTATTTCTCATTTCCATGTCCTTCCGGATGTAATTTTCTGCTGCCTTTTGCTTTCGCATATGCTTCAGGATTTTCTTTTGGATGTGGAATCAGCAAATCTGGTTTGCCATAAATAAATCCCTTGCGTCCGTAATTTGCGGGAGCAAAAGTTTCACTCAAATAAACCGCATCTTTGGGACACGCTTCTTCACACAATCCACAGAAAATACAGCGCAACATATTGATCTCATATTTCGCCGCATATTTCTCTTCCCTATATAAATGTTCTTCACCAGGTTGGCGTTCGGCTGCTTCCATTGTTATAGCTTCAGCCGGGCAAGCAACAGCGCACAAACCACAGGCAGTACACCTTTCACGACCTTCTTCATCCCTGTTTAAAATTTGTAGCCCCCGAAATACCGGGCTAAAAGGTCTCGTTTTTTCAGGGTAATTTATAGTAACTTTTTTTCGGAAAATATGCTTGAACGTAATGAACATACCTCTGAAAATCTCAGGCAGATACATTCTTTCCCAGGCTGTCATTTTTTTCCTGGAAACCGGTTTTAATCTGTTAGTTAATGCTTGCATAGATTTCTCTGTCCTTTCTTCTGATTGCAGACAAGATTAAATTTATTGCCGCAAAAGTATATTTTAATTTATAACTGATCTTAATTTTTAAACTTGATTTTAATACCTCTCTTTTAAAAATGCCAATGATTTTGTTTCAATAAAATTAATGCACCTGTTACCAACATATTTGCTAACGCCAACGGCAACAGGATTTTCCATCCAAGATTCATCAATTGGTCGTAACGAAAACGAGGAATCGTCCACCGCACCCACATAAATAAAAACAGGAAGCAAACAATTTTTATAAAAAATACTGCCCCCTGCGCTATAGCTGCGCCATTGATACCAATGGAATTGATCAGGTTATGGTCATTCACAAATGGAATATCATATCCGCCAAAAAACAATGTCACCATTACGGCACTGCTTAAGAACATATTTACGTATTCAGCAAATAAATAGAAGCCCAGTTTCATGGAGGAGTATTCTGAATGATAACCTCCAATCAATTCGTTTTCTGCTTCTGATAAATCGAATGGTGTACGGTTTGTTTCCGCAAAAGCACAAACGAGAAAAATTAAAAAGCCTAACGGTTGTTTGAAAATATACCACCAATGATCCATTTGTTGATCTACCATCGTTCTTAAACTTAGTGTGCCTGTAATCATCAACAGCGCAATAAGCGTAATGCCCATTGCCAGTTCATAACTTATTATTGAAGAAGCGGCTCTCATGGCTCCCAATAAAGAAAATTTATTATTACTTGCCCAGCCGCCGATCATAATGCCATAAACGCCGAGACTTACTATGCCAAATACGTACAAGATACCAATGTTCACATCGGCAATTTGTAACGAAATATCCCGATTGAACAGATGAATTTTATTCCCCCAGGGTATTACTGCACCAATCATTATTGCAGTAAGCATGGCAATGGCCGGTCCGAGAATAAAAAGAAATTTTGACGAATATTTCGGTATAATTTCCTCTTTAAAAAATAATTTTAAACCATCAGCAACCGGTTGTAATATTCCAAAAGGCCCGGCACGATTGGGCCCCCGCCTGTCCTGTATTATTGCGGCTACTTTGCGTTCTGCATAAGTTGAATACATGGCTATAAGAAGAGAAGCGCTCACAACAACTACAATGAGAACAAGTTTTTCAATAAATACAACCCAGTCGATTGCTAGTAAATGCATAAATCAAAATGTAAAACCTGCTCGGCGCAGGCGGGTTAAAATATAAAAGTTTGCTCAGTTTGTCATTTTAGTTTTAAAAAAGTTCAAATACTACCTATTCGAACAAACAATCTCTTTGGTATTTATTCACGATCCTTCTTTAATATCAGTTACGTTATGTCCCGAGGCATGCGGGTCGCCATTAAATGTTTTATCCGTTGCCGGACCTGGAAGTTCATCCAAATGAACTTTCTGCTGATTAACCTGGCTCGCTTCATGTATATCCATCAACAGCAAAGGACTTCTTCCATTTAATAACCTGTCTAACGGATCATCCGGCATTACTTTCACTTCATAATGATTGGCAGAAATAACAGAATGCCTGTTAATAGAAGTCGGTTTTTCGATTATCCAATCGGATGTTTTCTTTTTATCAAACCGGCACGTATTACAGATCCACATTGCCTTCCCGTTTTCGTCACTCTGTACTTCGCCCCATTGATCTTTTCGTGCTGTTACCCTGTATACTTCATCACCACGGTTCCATAAAGTAACTTCACCGCAACATTTATCACAATCGCGATGCGCATCCATTGGTTTTAAAAACCATACACGATTTTTAAATCTGAATGTCCGATCGGTTAACGCTCCTACCGGGCAAACATCAATCATATTGCCACTGAAATCATTGTCAATAGCTTTAGAAATGTAGGTTGAAATATCTGAATGATCGCCTCTGTCTAAAATACCATGAACACGATTATCGGTAAGTTGATTCGCAACATATACGCAACGATAACAGAGAATGCACCTTGTCATGTGCAATTGAATATAGGGACCAATATCTTCTCTTACAAATGTTCTTCTTTTAAATTCATAACGGGTTTGAACAGCACCATGTTCATATCCGAGATCCTGCAAAGAACATTCACCAGCCTGGTCGCAAATGGGACAATCCAAAGGATGATTAATTAATAAAAATTCTACAACGCCTTTGCGTGCATCATCAACTTTTTCGCTGGTTACATTTTTAACTACCATCCCATCCATCACATTCGTTCTGCAGGAAGCTACCAACTTTGGCATTGGCCGTGGGTCTGCAGATGAGCCCGCAGCCACTTCTACCAGACAGGTTCTGCATTTTCCACCACTTCCTTTCAGCTTGCTGTAATAACACATTGCAGGTGGAGTAACCTGCGGCCCGATCATTCTTGCCGCGTTCAGAACAGTTGTTCCTGCCGGAACATCAATAGTGACGTTATCTATAGTTACTTTAAATAATTTTTCTTCTTCAGCCATTATTTATTTTGACTTTTACTTTTTTAATTATACTGCTACTTCCAAAGGATCAGCATAATACGCCAATCCGTAATTTCTTTTCAGGCATTCTTCAGGATTCAAGACGTGCCATTCAAACTCGTCCCTGAAATGTCTTATAGCCGCTGCAACAGGCCATGCCGCTGCATCACCCAATGGACAAATAGTATTACCTTCTATCTTTCTTTGAATGTCCCATAGGAGATCAATGTCTTTCATTTCTCCCTTTCCATTATCAATCTTACTCAATATTTTTTCCATCCAGCCGGTTCCTTCACGGCATGGAGAACATTGTCCGCAACTTTCATGATGATAAAATCTCGCTAATGTTAATGTATGCTTTACTACGCATTGATCTTCATCCAAAACTATAAAACCTCCTGAGCCCATCATACTGCCTGTTGCAAAACCGCCATCAGAAAGGCTTTCATAATTCATTAACCGGGTTTCGCCTTTTGCTGTTTTCAATAGTAGATTGGCCGGTAAAATCGGAACAGACGAACCGCCGGGAATACAAGCTTTTAATCTCTTGCCATTTGCAATGCCGCCGCAATATTCTTCACTGAAAATAAATTCTTCAACAGATATGGTCATTTCTATTTCGTACACGCCGGGTTTATTAATATTACCACACGCAGAAATTAATTTAGTCCCTGTTGATCTTCCTATACCGATTTTAGCGTATTCTTCTCCCCCGTCATTAATAATAGGAACAATCGCGGCAATAGTTTCCACATTGTTTACAACTGTGGGGCATCCCCAAACTCCTTTAACTGCGGGAAAAGGAGGTTTAATTCTTGGCAACCCTCTTTTGCCCTCAAGACTTTCGAGCAATGCAGTTTCTTCGCCGCAGATATATGCTCCTGCACCACGGTGAAGATATATTTCACAATTAAATCCTGTACCCAAAATATTTGCGCCGAGGAAACCATTTTGCCTGGCTTCGTCAATTGCTTTGTCAAGTATATCTGTCACCCAATCGTATTCACCACGGATATAGATATACGAAACATTGCTTCCTAACGCATATGATGAAACGATCATTCCTTCTATTAACAGATGCGGAATGAATTCCATTAAATACCTGTCTTTAAAAGTTCCTGGTTCACTTTCATCAGCGTTACAAACAAGATATCTTGCAACACCTTCAGGCTTTGCCAAAAAACTCCATTTCATCCCGGTAGGAAAACCTGCTCCCCCACGGCCTCTTAACCCGCTTTTCTTTACTTCTTCTACAATTTCACCAGGCTGCATTTTCAAAGCTTTCTCCACGCTTCTATAGCCACCTTCGCGGCGATATACGTCAAAAGTTTTGATGCCTTCAATATTGACTTTATCTAATAATAATTTTTTTGACATACTACCAAATTATTTCTTCTTGTCGCAATTAAACATCCAGCTTACTCCAAATTTATCCTGAAGCATTCCAAATTTTGCTCCCCAGAATTGATCAGCCAAAGGCATGGTTACTGTTCCGCCTTCGGCCATTTTATTAAACACTTCATCCAGTTTGTCTTCACTATCTACATCCACGGACAATTGAATATTTCCATTTGTTGAAACGGATTGGCCTTTAAAAACATCAGACAGCATAATCATATTTCCATCGAAAACAAACCTTGCATGCATCACCTTATCTTTATAATCCTCATCGCCCGGCATTGGACTTTCGCCATAAGTTCCTAACTGCACAATATCACCGCCTAAAGCATCTTTATAAAAGTTGAGCACTTCTCTTGCATTTCCGGCAAAATGCAGATATGGAACAAGTTTCATGAATTAAAAAATTTATATTTAAATCAAATTTTTTTAATTATTTGCGGCAGCTGTTGCAACACATTCTTCAATTATCTTATCAACTTTTTCTTTCGTAAGATGCTCACGATACGTTTTTCCAAACTGCATCATGGGCGCATAACCACACGCCCCCAAACATTCCACAACTTTCAAAGTAAATAAGCCATCCTTTGTTGTTTCTCCTCTTTTTATCGATAGCTTTTCTTCAATGTATTTTATAATATCATCGCTTCCATTAAGCATACATGGACCAGTTTGACAAACTTCAAAAACATATTTGCCCACGGGTTTCGTATTGAGCATCGAATAAAATGTGGCCACTTCATATACCTCAATCGGTTTTACCTTTAGTAGCGATGCCACATAATCCATCGCAGAAACGTCCAACCAGCCACCGCCATGCTGTTGTGCTAAATGCAAAATGGGTAATATGGCGCTCTTCTGTTTTCCTTCCGGATAATGCCTGATTATCTCATTTACTTTATTCAACTGTTGTTCTGAAAAAATCATTCTGCTTTTGTATTGTTTTATTTATTCGTTTGTTATTAATCACTCTTAGTTCACTAAGCATCCATCTCTCCGGCAATTAAATTTAAACTGCTCATGGTAATAATTGCATCGCTCAGCATTCCACCTTTTGTTAATTCAGAATAGGCCTGGTAATAAATAAAACATGGCCTTCTGAAATGCAACCTGTATGGAGCTCTTCCGCCATCGCTTATTAAATAAAATCCCAATTCGCCATTTGCTCCTTCCACGGCTGAATAAATTTCACCGGCAGGCATTTCTACTTCACCCATCACTATTTTAAAATGATAGATAAGCGCTTCCATTTTTGTATAAACATCTTTTTTATCAGGAAGATAATATTCAGGAACATCGGCATGAAAAACTTCGGCATCTTTCCCCTTAAACTCCTGCACTTTTTGGTATGCATCTACAATGAGTTTGTGGCTTTGCCACATTTCCTGGTTTCTTACAAGAAACCTGTCATAGCAATCACCCGTGGTTCCTACCGGGATGATAAAATCAAAATCTTCATAACTGCTATAAGGATTGTGAATGCGCACATCATAGTCGACACCGGCGGCTCTAAGATTAGGGCCGGTAAATCCATAGTTTAATGCCCGTTCAGCACTTATCGGACCGACGTCAATAGTTCGATCCATAAATATCCTGTTACGATTAAAAAGATTTTCAAACTCTTCCAATACAACCGGCCATTCTTTAATAAACTTTTCCAGTTTTTGAAAAGCTTCATTGGTGAAATTTCTTTCGAAACCTCCTATGCGTCCAATGTTGGTTGTTAATCTCGAACCACATATTTCTTCATAAATTTCATAGATCAATTCCCGGTATTGCATTACATAAAGAAATCCCGTGTATGCACCAGAATCAACACCAACAATTGAATTACAAATTAAATGATCCGAAATGCGGGCCAACTCCATAATAATAATACGGAGATAATCGACACGCTTAGGAATTTTTACTCCCAACAATCTTTCACAGCAAATGTGCCATCCCATATTATTTATTGGGGATGAACAATAATTCAAACGGTCGGTAAGCGGTGTGATCTGGTATAAAGGCCGATGCTCTGCAATTTTTTCAAATGCCCTGTGAATATATCCGACAGTTTGCTCCGCACTTACTACACGCTCACCGTCGAGCTCGACAACGTTTTGGAAAACGCCGTGCGTTGAGGGATGTGTGGGACCAAGATTTAAAGTAGTTGTTCTCTTTTCTAAAGAATGTTCAGGAAGCTTGATATGATATTTTGCGTCTGGCATGTTTTGTCTATAGCCTTCTGTTAATATGTGGATTAAAAAATAATTTTAAACAAATCAATTTTCATCTGAAAATGTTTCATAATTGCCTTTTGCTTTTGATTTTACTTCTGCTATGCTTTGACCAAAAGTAACCAATGCTGCGCCAGTTGCCATGCCGATAAAAAAATCCTTTAAGGCACCATTTTGCAAAATCATTGCTGTTATTAACGAAATAAGGATAAAACCATTTATGATAATAGCCTTATATTTAAAAAATATTTTATTCATCGTTTTATAAATTAATTTAGTCTCTTCCAAACATTTCATCATCCTTATCTACCCTCGTCTGTTCTTCCAAAGGATATTCTTTCCTCATCGGAAAATAATCCATTTCATCGGCATTTAAAATTCTTACAAGATGAGGATGTCCAATAAAATTTACGCCATAAAAATCATAGGTTTCTCTTTCCATCCAGTTTGCTGCAGCATATAATGCAGTGGCACTAAAAACATCTGGTTTAATGATGTCCGTAAAAATTTTAAACCGAATCCGGATGTTATCAACAAGATTATGAAGATGGTAAACTACTGCTATTTCTTTGCCCTTTTTTTCGGGATAATGTACGGCGCAAAGATCTGTGAGAAAACGAAACCGGAGCGTTTGATCATCATAGAGAAATTGCAGCACTTTCAGGTTTAAATCTTTATTAGAGGTAAATGTCAGCATTCCCCAGGGCTCACTCCAGTCATAAATGTCCTCGCCAAATTTTTCAGTTAAATGCTGCCTGACTATTTCGTTCGTTAGTGCCATAGTTTTAAAAAATGACTATTGTATGCCATAGCTATTCATTAATTCTTTATACCTCTCGGAATTTCTGCGTCTTAAACTTTCTTTGCCTACAAGATCCTGCACCTTCATAAAACCATCTAACACAGCTTCAGGCCTGGGAGGGCAACCTGGCACATAAACATCAACAGGAATGATTTGATCAATACCTTGCAGCACAGCATAAGAATCGAAAATTCCGCCACTGCTTGCACATGCCCCCATAGCTAAAACCCAGCGTGGTTCAGCCATTTGAAGGTAAACCTGCTTAACCACGGGAGCCATTTTTTTTGCAATGGTTCCCATAACCATTAAAAGATCGCATTGACGAGGGGAAAAACTCACTCTTTCCGAACCAAATCTCGCAAGGTCGTAATGAGATGCCATTAGCGCCATAAATTCGATGCCACAACAACTCGTAGCAAATGGTAAAGGCCAAATAGAATTCTTTCTTGCAAGACCTACAACATCATTCAATTTAGTTGCAAAAAATCCCTCTCCCTGAAAACCTTCAGGTCCCTTATCTAAGGCAATTGGTGCCTCTATAGCTTTATTAGTAATATTATATTGAACAGGACGAGCCATAATTTTAATTTTTTAATTTCTTTTAAATTTATCCTCTCAAACTCCTCAATCAAACAAAAGAAATAATTTTTTACAATTTTATTCTTCCCAGCGCAAGGCCCCTTTTTTGATAATGTAAATAAAGCCGGCCAAAAAGAAACCAACAAACATTGCAACAGCTAAAAATCCATGCCAGCCCAGGTCCCTAAAATTAACCGCGTAAGGATAGAAAAAAATAACTTCAACATCAAACAACACAAATAATATCGCGATTAAAAAATATTTAATTGCCATAGGGCGGCGTGCGTTTCCATGCCCTTCAATACCACTTTCAAAATTTTCGAGCTTTTCTGACGTCTTTCTTTTCGGGCCGAATACGTGAGTTAAAGTTATAATTCCACCGACCAAAACAATTGCAAATATTAACTGAATTCCAATGGGAAGATAATCTATGGTACTATTGCCGGATGATGTAGCCTGCAAAAAAAAACTATGTATCAATAGAAAAAATATTATGGGCAAAAATACAACAGGCTATTCAATTTTCCATATCGATTGTAGGCAGTTAAATATATCTTAAGACTAAATTTCATAATATTCCTGCGGCTTTGGGCATTAAAAAAACCCCGTTGCGATGGCACGGGGTTGTGATTAACAAAAACGATTTTATTTTTTAGCAGGCGATACAGCATCACCCTTTGAAGTTTTTGCGGGTTGCGATGGCTGAGACGGTAAAGCTCGTAAGGCTTTATCATTGGCTTGAGCCTGTGGATCGTTAGGATCTAATTCCAATATTTTACTATTAAAATAGATTGCAGAATCCTTGTCGTGCTTGATATTGTAATAGAATGCTACCATATACCTGAAGGCAGTTATTTCGTTTGCTTTGACTTTGTCTTTATCAGTAGATGTATCGGCAATTGCTATAACTTTTTCATAATCCGGTTTTGCCAAACCATTGGCTCCTGTAGTATCAATTCCTTCTTCCGCATGAGCTTTCATATAAGGTCCAAAGATATCATCAGGATATTTTTGCTCGTATAAACCAAAAATCGAATCCGCAGCTTCGTAATTGCCGCCACGATAATAGTTATATCCTGCATAGTACAGATCGACTTTGCCATACTCAGGTTTTAAATTTAAAATTTTTGCATACCATTTCCCGGCCTGCGCATAATCTTTGGTGTCGATAAAATATTGTGCAGTTGACTTCACAATATCAAGTTTATCAGACATAAGCGTATCCCGGGCGATACCCATATTAATATATACTGACCCTAACGAATCATTATGTACTTTTTCAAGAGAATCAGCGGCGGGGGCTTTAAAAAGCACTTTCCCATACGTGGCATAATCGTTAGAACCTAATTTGGAGGTATCTATTTTTGCAAAAAATTGTTCAAAATTTGCTTTGGAACTTATTGAATCTCCCATTTTATCATAAGCGTAGGCCTTCAGCCCGTACAAATTGGGATAGGGTTTTGTTCCTTCCTGCGCAATGCATTCATTGGCTTTTGTAATAGCCTCTTTATATAATTGAGATACATACAAAATAGAAGCCTGGTAATAGCAGTTCTTTGATCCCGGGTCTGCAACTGCAATATATTTATTTAAATAATCCCTTGATTTATTTACATCACGTTTATAATAATATTGATACAACCATTGATAAACGGGAGCAAAATTTGGATCTGTTGCCATTGCCGCATTATAATACTTCATATAAATAGGCTCCTGCCCATAACCCTGTGTTTCATAAATTCTTCCGATCATAAAATTGGCTCTTGCATCCTTAGGATCCAGGTCTAATGCTTTTTGATAAGCTAAAGTTGCATTAGCGCCGTCAATCATTTTCCTGTAGGCATCCCCTAGTAAAACCTGTATTTCGGGGTCTTTCTTTTCTCTGTCAGCCGCCTGGTTTAGGTTATCAATAGCGTATGGGACAGCACCATCTTTTGCATCAATATTGGCACGGGCGACAGCCACCTGAACCGGTGGCATATCCCTCTTTTTAGGAATATTTAATGCTACATTAAACTTATTGCGGGCTTCTTCTTTTTTACCCTCCATTAAATCAATTTCACCCATACCAACAATCAATAAAGGTTCATTTGGATGTGCCTGCAACGTTTTTTGATACAATTCTTTTGCAGCGGAAGTATCAGGATTTTCGTCATTTTTAATATACGTTTGACCAAGCCAGTATACTGCCTCTATATCATTTGGATTGGCGGCTACCAATTTACTAAAAACGTTCTGAGCACTGGTATACCTTTCGTAGTTTAAAAACTTTTTACCATCATCAATACTTTGAGCAAATAAAATATTTCCCAAAAAAATAAAAGAGGATAACAAGAAGAGTTGTTTCATTTTTCGCATTTTACTAGATTTAGATTAATAACTTTTATTTTTAGTTTAATGTTGCCGATCGTATCGTAAAATTTATTTTTGCAGGCCACAAATAGGCTCGTCTGAATATCAGTTGCCCTCTTTCATAAGTAAGGAAATTTGCAAAACCACCTCCGAGACCATCATAATTTTCTTTCAAAATATAATACAAGCCCTGTACCATAGGGTAACGCCTCCTCTCAATATTGGCCTGATAGGGTTTCACATAAGTCTTTTCCGGACAGGTGCATTCGAGCGCAGCGATCCTTACTTTTTTTAAAAAGCTGAGTTGCGACGTATCTTCCGGGTTCCCAATCCAGCTTACTCCTACAAAGCCCAACACATTTTTGTGGTCCGCAACATAATTGATTACACCCAGGCTACTATTTTCCGCAAAAACTTTTTTTGGATCAAACGGTTTTCCCTTTAATATAGAATCCAATGCGAAACGTACAGTACTCGTCTCTTTTAATCCATCAAAAACAGCTAATTGTTTATCTCCTGTTGAACCATCTAATATACCACGGATTTTGTTCATTGAAAAAAGTGAATCAGGATCATCATTATTTACAATAACTGCTATGGCTCCATTAGCAACTTTATCAAAGGATAGATAAAAAGATAAACTGTCTTTATAAAATTTTTCTTCTTCATCTGTAAGTCCCCTTGTTACAATAATCATCCTCGTACTATCTTTGATCAAATCTTTAAAACATTCAGCTTCGGGTTTATAATCTGCAATAATTTTTGCTTTCGGATATAGCGCTTCAAAAACCTGTATCTGCGAATCAATAACCGGTTTAAATGATTCATCCACGCTTATGTGTATGGTGCCACTGTTCGATGTATCAAGGTCAGTCCGAACGTTACGGCCGGAACACCCTGAAAAAAGCATTACGGCAAATGCTGCAACAATCAGCGACCAATTCATTCTGCACTTTATCATTTTAACTATCATCTTTCCCTGAAATAATCTTTTTTAATCCCTCTATAGATTCTCCATGAGCCGTAAACAATTACTAATGACGCAAAAATTTTTGCAGTAGCACTGTCAATGAAGTCATTATTCTGAAAAATATGAAGTTCTTTAGAGAAAAAAATTATCACTGCAATGCCAATATATAAAAATCCCATTCCGAAATCCATGATGCTTTTCATCAGAATATATCGCTTTGTTTTAGTATCAGGCGTATTTTCAAATTCTTCTAAACTCATTATTAAAAAATTTACTATAGCCGGCGGCAAGTTAAAATAAAATGAAGAAATTGTCCATAAAAAGATGCAGTAACAAATATTTGTCCAAATATTTTTTAAAATTCATTTGTGAACTTTACAGGAACCACATAATAAACCGATATATTTTCTCCATTACTTTTCCCGGGAATCCACAATGGCATTTTCTTTAATACCCGTAACACTTCATTGTCAAAAGCCGCACCGCCCGATTTTATAATATCAAAACTTTTCAGTTCTCCAGTATAGTTGACAACAAATTTTACTCTAACCGATATTTCATTACCTTCTTCAATATCTTCAGGTGTATGCAGATTCTTTTTCAGAAAGTCAAGTAACGCCTTAAGGCCACCCGGATATTGAGGCATTATATCAGCAACCGCAACAGGCGTCATTTTATCTGTTTTCTTTACTGGTATTGCCGCAGCTACCCCCTCGTTTGTCCTTTGATTATTACCGAATCCTTCCTCACCGGAGGACGGATTAATTTCTGAAACGTCTGTCAAATTCAAAGACGGCATCGCTTCAATTGGTGTTGCAGACAATTTGTTAATATTAACCGAATCCACAATTCTTGGCGGTAAATCAACCGCATTGATTTTTTTTGGATGAGAAGTATTTACGACGACTCTGTGCTCCGGCATTGATGGTTGTTGATACCTGGCTACCTTTTGATCCGGAATTGAAAGCACAGGGCCCGGTAAAATCAAAACCCCAGTATGATTTTTGGAAATCAATATACTAAAGAGCAGGGAAATACTTATCATTGAAAGCAAAGCGATACACATGCGGGTGTTATATGATTTTCTTAAAATGTATGCACCATATTCTTTATTGCGGTTCTCAAAAATTATATCCAATAAATTACTTTGCAGAATTGTATTTTGGTTCATGACTATATCTTTTTCAGAAATGCTACGCATCCCATGATTAAAAAATTGATTAAATCAAAAACCGGTACCGCTTTACGGTAAGATGCGGGAAAGATATTTTTTCATAAACCGGGTGTTAAAAATTGCAAATTTTTATTAGCAAGCAAAATGAACGCGATATAATAAGGCGGCGGGTACACCCGATTATCATATTTTTGCGGCTTAAAAAATAAAACAACTTCAGCAACGAAAAATGAAACCATCATTACCACAGGGAACCCGGGACTTCAGTGCTGATGTAATACGCAGGAGGCAGTTTATTCTCAATACAATTAAAAGTGTTTTTGAACTTTACGGCTTTGAGCCGCTGGAAACTCCTGCTATGGAAAATCTTGAAACATTGATGGGAAAATACGGCGATGAAGGTGACAGGCTTATCTTTAAGATATTAAATAATGGTTTAGATAATCCGGCAAAAAGAGAAGATGTAAAAAAAGGTTTTGAAAAAATCCTGCAAGGGAAAAATGATACTGCTATTACTGAAAGAGCACTTCGCTATGATCTTACTATTCCATTTGCACGATACGTATCCATGAATTACGGAAAACTAACGATGCCATTTAAACGCTATCAAATGCAACCGGTCTGGAGGGCAGACAGGCCGCAAAAAGGAAGGTATCGTGAGTTTTATCAATGTGATGCAGATGTTGTTGGAAGTAGTAGTTTACTGAGCGATGTTGAAATGATTAATATTTACATTAATGTTTTTGAAAAATTGAAAATTCCAAGATTCGATTATGGAGTTACGCAATCTAATGGGTACTATATAAATATTAATAATCGAAAAATATTAGCTGCTCTCGCTGAAATATGCCAGAGCAGCGATAAGTTAACCGAAATTACAACGGCAATTGACAAGATTGATAAAATTGGAATTGATCGAGTAAAAAATGAATTATTAGATAGAGGATTAAGGTCTGACCGAATTAGTATCATCGAAGAATATCTTTCTATTATGAGAACTAATGATAACATATTATCAAAATTTAAAGAATTGTTTGGGAAAAATGAAATAGGCAAAAAAGGTATTGAAGAATTAGAATTCATTGTTAATACCATTCCACCCGAAAATTTTATAGAAATAGACCCATCACTTGCAAGAGGCTTGAATTACTATACCGGACTTATAGTTGAAGCGAAAATGACGCATAGTTTTCAAATCGGTTCCATCGGCGGCGGTGGCAGGTATGATGATCTTACCGGCTTATTCGGCTTACCAAATATACCGGGAGTTGGCATTAGCTTTGGAGTTGATCGCATTTACGATGTTATGAATGAATTGAATATTTTTCCGGAGGAACTTAATAAATCGACAACGGCTTTATTTTTTAACCTCGGGCAACAAGAGGCAGCATTTGCATTCAGAGAAATGCAGCTTCTCCGGAGCAATGGAATAAGTTGCGAGTTATTTTATGAAAATTCAAAAATGGATAGGCAGTTTAAGTATGCATCAAAAAAAAATATTCCTTTCGCCATAATTATCGGTTCCAATGAAATAGAACAAAAAACCTGTATTGTAAAAGATCTTCTAAAGGCGGAACAACAAACTATCCCTTTAGAAGACCTTTCTTCATATTTTAAGTCATATTCAGGTTACTTTGTTCAAAATTTGTGATTAATAAAAAAATGAATTAGTTTTTCTAAATTATCTTAATAGTCATTCCTAAATACAGAAATTAAAAATCTTAAAACAATTATTATGAAATCTTTTTTCCGGCTTACACTCTCTTTCGTCGTTGCCGCATTTTTATTTTCATCATGTAGCAAGAAGAATGAAGAAGGTAAAATGATACCTAAAAATGCAATGGTGGTAGTTCAGTTTAATAGCAAATCTCTTAAGGAAAAACTCACCTGGGACGAAATAAAACAATCGGATTGGTATAACATGGCATTAGCTCATTTCCTTGGGACAGCAAATTCGCAGATGAAAAAGGTTTTTGAAAATCCTGAAAGCAGCGGAATTGATTTGAACAGCAGCCTTGTTTTTTTTGTAGCTAAAAACACGGGAGCGGGCGCTCAATTGGTGGTAGAAGGTACCATTAAAAATGCCGATGATTTCAGCCTGTTTAATAAAAGCATGGATTCTTCGGCAACTATAAAAAAAGAAGGAGACCTGAGCACGCTTGTCCTGCACGATGAGATAGCGGCAGCATGGAATAGCAAAAATTTTGTATATGCCTTTGATGCATCCGGAGCAGGATCAAGATTCAATCCTATGGATAACGGCATGGGTAACCAAAGCAGCGTGGTGCCTTTGGTAGATAAAAGCGTTACCCTTTCTGCCGTTTGTAAAAATCTTTTTTCTTTAAAGTCGGATAGCAGCCTTGCGGAAAACGAAAAATTCTCCAGCCTGCTCAAAGAAACCGGTGACATTCATACGTGGGTAAATAGTGAAGAGATTATGAAGAGTTCATCTGCACTTGGAATGCTTGGCATGCTTAAACTCGATGTGTTTTTTAAAGATAATATAAGTACATACACGGTAAACTTTGATAACGGAAAGATTGATATAAATCACAAAGGATACGCAGGAAAAGAGTTCACGGATTTTTTAAAAAAATACAGTGGAGATGGCATCAATACTGATATGATAAAAGCAATTCCTTCAAATAATTTATTTGGCGTTTTAGCTATAAATTTCAAACCTGAAGGAATAAAAGAACTGATTAAGCTTACGGGTATGGATGGAATGCTAAATATGCAAACCGATAAATTCGGCTTCACTCTTGATGATTTTGTTAAGGCGAATAAAGGTGATGTTATGCTCGCTGTTACCGACTTTGCCATGAAAAATATGTCGTACCCGACTGGTGATTCAACTTCGCCAGCAACCTATCAAAAGCCGGATTTTAATGTCTTATTTTCTGTAGAAATAGGCGACAAAGCCAGCTTTCAAAAATTGATTGACGCCGGTAAAAAATTATCAGGTGAGATGGGAAGAAATGACACCTCAATTTCGTACGGCCAAAACGATAAAGTATTTGCTATAAGTAACCATCAACATTTCCTTAACGATTATCTCGCGGGAAAAGCTGACAACAAATTTGATTTTCTTGATCAACTAAGTGGCCACCCTATTGCTTTATTTATTGACCTTCATAAGACACTTTCTGTAATAGATTCCAAAAATACCCGCAATTCTGAAGATAAGTCCATAATGGATGAAAGCCTTAAATTATGGAATAATATTATTGTAAGAGGTGGCGATTTTAAGAATGGCGCTATAAACGGGAATACTGAGATCAATTTCATAGATCAAAATACCAATAGCCTGAAGCAATTGAACAACTATTTAAACGTGATAGCAAAAGCTGAAAAGGCAAAAAGGGATAGAGCCCAATCAGAAACGAATGCCACAGATTCCCTGATGATTCCTCCGCCAATTGACACGGTCGGACATAAATGACCTTATTAATTTTAGAACGAAAGAAGCCGAAAAACTATGCAGATAAAACTGCAGGAAATTCTACCTGATTATATCGATAATACAAATAGCAACGGATCGGAGGTATGGGGTAAAAATTTAACGATTAACAAAGGGGAACACCTGCATTTGGTTGCGCCTTCAGGAACAGGGAAAACTTCTTTAATACATTTTATTTATGGTTTAAGAAAAGATTATTCAGGTAATATTACTTACGACAATACCAATATTAAGAAGCTTTCAGTAGAAAGCTTTTCTTCTTTCCGTCAAAATAAAGTTAGTATCATCTTCCAGGATTTAAGATTGTTTGAAGATATGACTGCAAGGGCAAATCTTGAAATTAAAAGAATATTAAACCCTTATCATAAACCAGAGGTGATTGATAAAATGGCCGAAAGGCTCGGTATTGAAACAAAATTAAATCAGCGGGTAAAAATATGCAGCTATGGTGAACAGCAACGTATAGCAATAATCCGTGCCTTAATGCAGCCATTTGATTTTATTTTATTGGATGAGCCTTATAGCCACCTGGATGAATTGAACAGGAAGAAAGCCATGGATCTTATATATGAAGAATGCGAGAAGCGAAACGCAGCTATGATCTTTGCTGATCTAAAGCCACTTGATTTTTTAAAAGGAGAAAGAGTATTGATGTTGTAAGCATCGGAATTAATAATTTGCCAATAAACTAAAAGCGACTAAACGTCGTGCTTCAAACATCCCATATTGTACATTCAATGGAATTATCATATAAAAAAATACAGCCTTTAATTATTTCAGGAAAGAATATTTTTTCAAAATGGCTGGGCTATTTTGGATTGGGGGTCGGTGTACTATTGTTGTTGATTTCTATGCAGATGTTTATCAATATCCAGGAACTGCTTAAAGAAAACAATCCGCGTAAAAACGGGTACGATTTTATTTCCATTTCAAAAAACATTACCAATGAGAATATGGGAAAGGACAATAGTTTTACCAATGAAGATTTAAATAAACTTAAAACATTTCCCGGGATAGACGGTATATCTCCGTTAATCTCCAATCAATTTCGTGTGCGTGCAACCGCTGGTGATATTATTCCATTTAGCACCGATCTTTTTTTAGAAAGTATTGACAAAGATTTTATTGATACCCTGCCATCATCCTTTACCTGGCAAGCGGGCCAGGCAGTAGTACCCATTATTTTTTCTTCAGACTTTCTAGAAATGTACAATGTGTTTGCTCCTGCCCAGGGATTACCACAACTTTCTGAAAAGACTATTTCGTCGGTAAACATTATTTTAGAATGTTCGGGCCCCGGAGGAACCCTGAATTTTAAAGGAAATATTGTTGCTTTAAGTGATCGGATTAATTCATTATTAGTTCCCAAAACGTTTATGAACTGGTGTAATCTGCATCTTAGCAGAGATACAGCAACACGTGTTTCAAGGGTTTTCATAAAAACAAAAGATGCCAACGATCCGCAGCTTATTTCGTTCTTAGATCAGCAAAATTACCATCTCAACAAAGACAAAGTAAAATTCGGCCGTGTAAAAAATATTTTACAAAATATTATAGGCGCCCTGGGCATCTTTGGCATATTGGTCATTGTTCTTGCGCTTATGCTTTTTTCGTTTTACCTGCAGTTGATGATCGCAAAAAGCAAAGATAATCTTCGTCTATTACTGACGTTAGGTTATTCACCCAAATGGCTTGCGAACAGCGTTGCCAAAACGTGGCTCCCGGTTTATCTATTTATTATTATTGCTGCTTTAATAACTACGCAGGTACTTCATGTATTATTTCTTCAGTTTTCATTTGTAAACAACGCCGATCTTTCCTTATTGCTGAATTGGAGCGTTTGGTTCATTGCAATTTTATTATTGGTATTGACGGTTTTTATTAATTCACGACTGGTAAAGAATGAATTAAACAGAATTATTTAATATAAACTCCATTTACTTAGTTTATATTCTCAAAGATCATGGCAGCGCCCTGCCCCACTCCCACACACATAGTTGCAAGTCCATAGTGTACTCCTCTCCTTTTCATTTCATACAATAATGTAGTGGAAATACGGGCGCCGGAGCATCCTAACGGATGGCCCATAGATATCGCTCCTCCGTTTACATTTACCTTTTCCAGGTCAAAGCCAAGTTCATGAATACATGCAATAGATTGCGAAGCAAAGGCCTCATTCAATTCTATTAAATCGATATCACTAACGGAAAGGCCTGCACGCTGTAACGCTTTTTTTGTGGCAGGCACCGGGCCTATACCCATGATTGCAGGATCAACACCGGCAACAGCCATGCTTATGACTTTTGCCATTGGCTTAAGACTATATTTTTTTATTATACTTTCATTTGCCAGCAATAACATTGCAGCGCCATCATTTATGCCTGAAGAATTTCCTGCAGTTACAGTTCCATCTTTTACAAAAGCCGGCTTCAGTTGTAAAAGCTTTTCCAGCGAAGTTTTTCTTGGGTGTTCATCTCTTTCAAATATGACCTGCTCGATCTTATTTGGAGTAATTTCTACCGGCACAATTTCGTCTTTCCACTTGCCGGCTGCAAGTGCGGCAAAATATTTGAGTTGGCTCGATAGTGCAAATTCATCCTGTGCGTGCCGGGATATCTTCCATTGTTTCGCGACATTTTCGGCAGTTTCACCCATGGAATAAGGATAATATTTATCCGTAAGTTTTTTATTAGGAAACCTCCAGCCAATAGTTGAATCATAAATTTCTGATCTCCTGCTGTAAGCTCCTTCGGCCTTATTCATTACAAAAGGAGCTCTTGTCATGCTTTCCACCCCGCCTGCCAGAAAAATATCTCCGTCTCCGCATATAATAGCCCGCGATGCATCCATAATTGCCTGCATCCCACTTGCGCATAACCTGTTTACAGTATTGCCCGGCACAGCAACCGGTAAACCTGCAAGCAGCGCGGACATACGTGCAACATTACGGTTATCCTCTCCTGCCTGGTTAGCATCTCCGACAATCACATCTTCAATATCGTTCACATCGATCTTTCCATTTCTCTTTATTAATGCTTCAATTACATGTGCCAGCAGATCATCAGGGCGAACAGTACTCAAGGCGCCACCATACCTGCCGATAGCAGTCCGCAACGCATCAATAACATACACGGTCTCCATTAATAATTTTTATTTAAACCTTTGCAAGATAATTGTTTCAGAGCTCATCCCAACCTTCCTGCAAGAGAGAAGATCAATATTAAAAATGTGAAACCCCTTAGATTTTTGTTCAAACTCCGTCAACTGATTTAAAGATAAAACGAAATGTATTCCCTCCTTACGAACCATGTTCGTTCATTTTAGGCGTTAGGAGTTATCTTTGCGAAATGATTGGGCAAAAGAATATAAGAACACTTTCGCTGGAAGAGCTCACCGAATATTTCGCAACTATTGGCGAAAAAAAATTCAGGGCAAAACAAGTATGGGAGTGGCTTTGGCAAAAACACGCAACAAGTTTTGAAGACATGACCAATCTTAGCAAAGAGCTAAGACAAAGTTTATCAGAAAATTTTTCCTTACCCGTTATTAATAATGATGCTGTTCAATATAGCAGCGATGGTACCATAAAAACAAGATTTAAAACTTTCGATGGCCACCTGGTAGAAGGTGTTTTAATACCTGCGGATAACAGGCAAACAGCGTGTGTTTCTTCACAAGTAGGATGTAGCCTGAGTTGTAAGTTTTGCGCAACTGGCTATATGGACAGAAAACGTAACTTAACCTTTGATGAAATTTATGACGAAGTGGTTTTGCTTAATCAGATGGCTGAAAAAACTTACGGAAAGAAACTCAGCAACATTGTTTTTATGGGAATGGGCGAACCGTTATTAAATTACAAGAACGTTTTAAAAGCTATTGAAAGAATTACTGCTCACGACGGATTGGGAATGGGTTCAAGGCGAATTACCGTTTCAACGGCCGGCGTCGCTAAAATGATAAAGCAACTGGGTGATGATGGAGCAAAATTTAATCTTGCATTATCTCTTCATGCAGCAAATGATAAAAAAAGAAACGAAATAATGCCAATCAATGAAACTAATAATATAAAGGCATTGATCGTGGCGCTGAATTATTTTTACAACAAAACCAAGAATGATATAACCTTTGAATATATTTTATTTAAAGGGGAAAATGACTCTATCCAGGATGCGGACGATCTCATTAAAATTTACAAACAAGTGCCGGTTCATCTTGTAAATATTATTGAATATAATCCAATCGATAAGGCAACTTTTATAAAACCAGATAAAGATGCTACCCAAAAGTTTATGGACTATCTTGCAGCACATGGCGTAAATGTAAGACTTAGAATAAGCCGCGGAAAAGACATCGATGCTGCATGTGGGCAGCTTGCCAATAAAACCCCCGAGCTTGTGATATTAAACTGATACTCCTGAAATTTTCTTAACAATTTATTATGTTCCTGGATTAAACCAGGTTCAAAGGTTTCCGTCTATTGTATAAACAAATACCTTATACACATGAAAAAATATTTAATTGCATTAACTGCCTTTACAGTAATCGCTGCCGTTGCTACCGCACAGACAAAAGATAATTCAAACGACAACGCTTCTCCGCAACATCATGCTGGCATGCATCATAAACCCGGATATGGAATGCATAGCTTTCACCGTCATGGCATGATGATGAAGGGCTTGAATTTGACCGATGCTCAAAAACAACGGGCAAAATCTATTAATGACAACTATAGAAACCAGGTGAAAGAACTTGAAAAAAATGATAATATAACGCTAAAAGATTACCGGTCAAAAAAGGCCTCCCTTGAGCAGGAAAGAAAATCAAAGTTCCAGGCACTGCTTACAACGGATCAAAAAAATAAAATTGCCCAGGCCAAAAAAGATAAGAGCGAAAGGATGAAAATGATGGGCCAGAAGAGGATGGACAAAATGAAAACAGATCTTAATTTAACTGATGACCAGGTCGCTAAAATTCAGGAGCAACATAAAAGTTCTATGGAACAAATGAAAGCCATAAGGGAAAATTCATCCTTATCAGAAGATCAAAAAAAGGGACAATTAATGGATCTACGTAAAAGCACCCATGAAAGCATAAATAGTATCCTTACCGCTGATCAGTTAAAAAAGAGCGAAGAAATGAAAAATAACAGAATGAACGAATGGAAAAACAAAAGAGCGAATAAAGAGTCGTAAAGTAATTTCCCTCTGAAAACTGCAGGTGAATCAAATGGTTCACCTGTTTTATTTTATCTTTGCCCGTCATACTGTTGAAAAAACAGCAAATCACTTCTCAATGAGTCAACAACCCTTTAAAAAATTTGTCAATCCTAAAAACAACGCTGCAATAAAGGAAAAGTATAAGCAGGAAAAAAAAATGGCGAAAAAGGAAAGAGCCGCGGCTATTGAAAGACATTTTGAAGAAAAAAGAGCATTAAGTCAAAGAGCATTTTCTGTAAATAATCCCGTTGTGTCTTCGGGCAAATCCGCAAAAAGGCAAAAATATCCACAACCGAAGATGGCACAACCAAGAGTTACCTCATCAAATACAAAAAAAAATACCGTTTCGTCTGAAATGCCGCTTAATAAGTATTTAGCACACTGTGGCGTTACATCGCGACGTGATGCTGTGTCATTAATTATTGATGGTAAGGTTACCGTCAATAACAAGATTATAACTCAACCGGCATTTAAAGTGAATGAAAAAGATGATGTAATATTTAACGGCAAGAAATTATTTGTAACAAGAAACCTTGTTTACATTTTGCTCAACAAGCCTAAGGATTATATTACTACTACTGATGATCCGCAAAACCGGAAAACAGTTTTGCAATTAACTAAAAATGCAACTGACCAAAGAATTTATCCTGTTGGAAGATTAGATAGAAATACTTCAGGAGTTTTATTGCTTACGAATGATGGGCAACTCACACAGGAACTCACACATCCAAGCTTCAACGTAAAAAAAGTGTATGAAGCAAAATTGGATAAGCCGCTTACCAAACACGATTTTGAAAAGATACTAAACGGTCTGAGGTTAGAAGACGGGGAAATCTTTGTAGATGCGTTGGCCTATGCCGATCCGAAAGATAAATCAGTAATCGGAATTGAATTGCACAGTGGCCGCAACCGGATTGTTCGACGCATTTTCGAACAGTTGGGTTACGAAGTCAAACACCTGGACCGGGTGATGTATGCTAACTTAACTAAAAAAAATGTGGAGCGTGGAAAGTGGCGTTACCTAAGTGAAAAAGAAATTCGCCTGCTAAAATATATGAATAAACAAAAGTCAATAAGAACTGCATCTAAGGAAGCTAAAAACAAAGGTTCAAGCGAATTCAATTAGACCCAAATGGAGTTAAGAGACCTTCCAATAATTTTTGAAAATGAAGATTTTATCGCCGTAAACAAGCCTGCGGGAATGCTTACCATACCTAACAGGCATGATGAAACGCAGCTATCTTTATATAAAATTTTATCTCAGCAATACGGCAAAATTTTCATTGTGCACAGGCTCGATCGCGACACGAGCGGACTTGTTTTGTTTGCTAAAAATGAAGCAAGCCATAAATACCTTTCGCAATTATTCGAAAAAAGAAATATTGAAAAAATTTATGTCGGCATCATAACGGGGAGCCTGCAAAATAAAACAGGAGCAATCAATGAGGCCATTGCAGAACATCCTTTTCATAAAGGCATCATGACAATAAGCAAAAAGGGAAAGCCTTCTGTAACTGAATATAAAGTAATGGAAGACTATGGAATTTATTCAGCTGTTCAATTTAATATTCTCAGCGGAAGAACTCACCAAATAAGAGTACATATGAAATTTACCGGACATCCTATCGTATGCGATCCATTGTACGGTGATGGGAAACCTGTTTTACTTTCCTCTTTTAAAAAGAAGTTTAGGCTTAGCAAAAATGATGAGGAAGAAAGGCCACTGTTGCACAGGCTGGCCTTACATTCTCACCAATTAAATTTTAAAGATGCACAGGGAAATGCACATGCTTTAGAAGCACCTCTTCCAAAAGATATTAATGCCTTATTGCAGCAATTAAAAAAGAACCGGAGCTGATAATTAATTCCTAATTCAAATTCGGCTGAGGTGTATAACGCAAATATGGTTTTACAACTTTAACACCTTTCGGGAATTTTTTTATAGCATCTTCTGTTGTAACAGAAGGAACCACGATTACGTCTTCTCCTTCTTTCCAGTCAGCAGGCGTCGCAACGCTATAATTAGCCGTCAGCTGCAATGAATCAATTACCCTTAGTACTTCAACAAAATTTCTTCCTGTAGAAGCCGGATAGGTTATCATAAGTTTGATTGTTTTATCCGGGCCTATAACAAACAAGGAACGCACGGTTGCTGTAGCGGAAGCATTTGGATGCAGCATACCATAGAGGTTGGCGACTGTTTTATCCTCATCAGCAATTATTGGAAAATCGACAGTTACATGCTGGGTTTCATTAATATCATTCTTCCAGCTATTATGTTTATCCAACGGGTCTACGCTTACTGCCAATACCTTTACATTGCGTTTTTCAAACTCGTTTTTAAGTGCGGCAGTTTTGCCTAATTCTGTAGTACATACAGGGGTGAAGTCGGCAGGATGAGAAAAAAGAACTCCCCAACCATTACCAAGAAAGTCATAGAAATTAATTTTACCCTCAGTTGTTACGGCTGTAAAATCGGGTGCTTTATCGCCTAATTGTAAACTCATATTTATAAATTTTGTTTAAAAGATTTCGCAAAGATATTAATATCCTACCAATTTAGTAGGGGATATTTTATAAATTTGCATACAGGAGAAAATGAACGCTTACAACTTTAATTAACATTCTGACAAATAATGCTTTCCAAAAAAACAAGGTATGCCTTTAGGGCACTTTCTCTTCTTGCCGAAAATTATGGCCGGGGTCCTATCCTAATTTCTGATATCTCTGCTCAAAAAAAAATCCCCTTAAAATTTCTTGAAAATATTTTAAATGAATTAAAGAAAGCTGATCTTCTTGAAAGCAAGAAAGGAAAAGGCGGCGGCTACTTTTTGAAAGTTTCACCCAGGAAAATAAATCTTGCAACGGTCATAAGGGTTATTAATGGCCCTATCGCCTTATTGCCGTGTGTGAGCCTGAATTTCTATGAAAAATGCGAAGACTGTGATGAGGAGCATTGCGGCATCCGAAAGATTATGACAATTACAAGAGACGCTACTTTAAAAATTTTAGAAAAGAAAACGTTACACGATATTATTTTTGCGGCCATTTGATTTTCCTGAAGCCCTGTTTACACTATTACTTCCAAACCGGTTTTTCACATCATCGATTGCCTTGTATAAAATATTTTTTCTTTCAAGATTCTGGAAAAGATTTGCCTGGATGGCATCATTGGTAAGGTCGCTTAAACGTACACCAAGCAGGCGCACAGGAGTTCCTTTTTTATATAATTTATGAAAGAGATTTTTTGCTACCGGAATTATTTCATCGTCGGCACTAGTATAGGGAATACTTATTTGGCGGGATGTTGTTTCAAAATCAGGATAGCGGATCTTAACAGTTACACATCCTGAAACTTTGCCCTCCTTTCTTAATTCAAATGCGATTTTTTCTGTCATACGCACAATTTCGCTCATGAGCTTATTTAGATCCGTTATATTTTCTTCGAAGGTACTTTCAGTTGAAATTGATTTTGATTCATGATACGGAGAAATCGTTGAATAATGATTTCCCTGAACCCGGTTCCATAAATCAACTCCCCATTTTCCCAAAATTTTTTCAATTTTTTCCGGAGTGGTGTTATGGATGTCACGGATAAATTTAAACCCATTGTATTGCAAAACCTGGCTGGTCTGCTCTCCAACGCCTGGAATTTTATTGAGTTCGAGCGATGCTAAGAATTCCTTTTCTTTTCCTGACGGCACCTGCAAAAATCCATTTGGCTTCGCTTCATTCGTCGCCATCTTTGCAATCATTTTATTTTTCGCGATGCCGAATGAAATAGGTAACCCGGTTTCATTTATGATAAGTTCTCTCAGATCAATTGTCCACTGCAAAGGATTAAAAAACTTAACCATACCCGTTAGATCAATATAAAACTCATCAATGGAAGCTTTTTCAAAAAGCGGAGCTTTTGATGCAATAATTTGCGTTACCCATCGTGAATATCTTCCGTATTCACCATAAGTGCCTTTTACAACAATCGCCTGCGGACACAATCTCATAGCAGTTTTCATGGGCATTGCAGAATGAACACCAAATTTCCTTGCCTCGTAGCTGCATGTTGTAACAATACCACGCTCTTTACTTCCACCAACAATAACAGCCTTACCTTTTAGCGATGGATCCCGCAAAAATTCAACTGATACAAAAAACGAATCAAGATCGAAGTGAGCAACGATATTTGAAGAGTTTGCCTGCATAAATTATATGCTAATTTACACCTTCATTTATGATGCATCTCTATAAATATCCAATAGGCCTTCCGGTAAATTCAAAAATAACTTCCTGCTTTTTTTATCTACTTTTTCCAATGAGCCTTCGTGCACCGGAATAAGTGCTTCTTTACCCTCAAATATAATTTTACATAATACCTGGTGGGGTTGTTCAATTACTTCACACACTTCGCCAAGTTCTTTATTGTCGCTTACAATCATAAAACCAAGCAAGGAAATGGGTGCTTCATTTGCAGAAAATTTTTTAAAATCATTTTCAACTAACCAAACTTCCTTTTTCACAAACTTTTTGGCGTCTTCCTTTGTTGAAACGCCATCGAGCACCAGATAAATTTCTTTGTCATTTTTTATCCTGGCCGATTCAACAAAGTAAGGTATAAATGAGTCCTTGGTTTTTTCTATAAAAATATTCTCAAGACCTTTTAGAGAAGTTTTTTTTCCAAGGTTATGTTCAAGAACTAATTGCCCCTGCAGCCCAAAAGTGGCTGCGAACTTGCCTATTTTGAAATAATTAATCATGTATAAGCACAAAGATATTTTAGAAAAAATAATAATTTCTAAAAATGAAAGCGAACATTTCTTTTGTGTGAATGAGGCAATGCTCCTTTAATTATTGCAGCCACTTTCTAGTTGTAAGGATTAAATAAAAAAAGTGAACACTTTTTTAAAAATGTTCACTCAAATTATTATTGCAATAATTTTATACGCCCATGTATTCTTTCAACAGATTCGATCTGGAGGCTGAACGAAGTTTGGTAAGCGCTTTATCTTTTATTTGTCTTACTCTTTCGCGTGTGAGGCAAAATTTTGCTCCAATATCCTCAAGGCTTAGTGGTTGTTCTATACCGATGCCATAAAATAAACAAATTACTTCCTTTTGCCTTTCAGTTAATATACTTAATGACCGGGCTATTTCTTTTTTTAGTGAATCGTTAAACATTATCTGCTTATCTGCACTGTCTGCATTTCCATTAACCAACACATCGATAAGTGTGCTTTCTTCCCCGTCGCTCAATGGAGAATCCATACTCACGTGTCTTGCAGCTACATTCAAAGTTGCAGCCACTTCGTCTATTTCAAGGTCAAGAAAAAAAGCAAGTTCTTCCACCGTGGGTGTACGCTCAAATTCCTGTTCAAGGTGTGTGTATGCCCGGGCAATTCTGTTTGTTAATCCGACTTTATTTAACGGAAGTCTTACAATCCTGGACTGCTCAGCAAGAGCCTGCATTATACTTTGACGTATCCACCAAACACCATAAGAAATAAATTTAAAGCCTCTCGTCTCATCGAAGCGTTGAGCAGCTTTTATAAGGCCAAGATTACCTTCATTTATTAAATCAGGTAGTGTAAGACCCTGGTTCTGATACTGTTTTGCAACCGACACTACAAACCTGAGATTTGCTTTAGTGAGTTTATCGAGGGCTTCCTGGTCGCCTTGTTTTATCCTTAAAGCAAGTTTTACTTCTTCTTCTGGTGAAATGAGGTCTACTTTACCAATTTCCTGGAGGTATTTTTCCAAACTTTCGCTTTCGCGATTAGTTATAGATTTTGAAATTTTAAGTTGACGCATACTCATAAGACTTATTTTAAAATTTAAACTAGCTTGGTGTGGTTGGTCAATAAATCTGGAGTAGTAACGTAATTTAGATTGTTTTAAGTATGTAACCAAAAAAATTG
Organism: uncultured Chitinophagaceae bacterium; assembly: GCA_963819925.1. Classification (GTDB taxonomy): domain Bacteria; phylum Bacteroidota; class Bacteroidia; order Chitinophagales; family Chitinophagaceae; genus Ginsengibacter. The sequence goes on from CAWFYG010000009.1 coordinate 330,196, forward strand.
TTAATTTTTTAGGAGAGAATAAGAATGTGAATCACAATGCATGCGGGTAATCAAAAAAATAATTAATAAAAAAAAGAATAAATTGGGTCGGTTAGTTAATTTATTTTCTATTATTGCACATATACTGTACAGTTTTAATTTAAAAAATGAGTAAGAAAGTAAGATATACGTTGGAATACCCTGTTAGATGCTCACCTGCGATACTATATGAATTTCTATCCACATCAACCGGTTTACAGGAATGGTTTGCTGATAAAGTTGAAGATAAAGACGGGCTTTTTAGTTTTGCCTGGAACGGCTCCGCCGAAGAAGCCGAAGTTGTCGAGAGTGAAGAAAATAAATCTATCCGCTTTCACTGGCTTAATTCCCCAAAAGATGAGTATTTTGAATTTAGCATAGAAAAATCAGAAGTAACAAATCAAACAATTTTGATTATTAACGATTTTGCCGATAAAAAGGAAATTAAAGATCAAAGCCAGCTTTGGGAAACCCAGGTGAAAGATCTTTTTCACCGCCTGGGAAACTAATCTTTAAAAAGTCGATAATTTCTTTAAAAGTTTCTTCGAGAAATTCAGGGACCTCATTCCATTTATTCAATTCAAGATTCTTGGAAATTTTTATGAAATTTCTATTTGCAATCTCATTGAATTTGTTTTCCTCAAGCCCGGAAACCGCCGCATAGTTCGATGGCTCAAAGTTATGCTGCCACTCATCATCATTTACGCATACATAAAATTTCTTTTTTCTAAGAAATAAAAACATTTTTGAAAAATTATTTTTTAATCGAAATTCTTCTCCCGAAAGATGTAATGAAATGCTTAAAAAATTTCCCCACCAAAACATAGTTCTTACGGCAAAAACGCTTTTTCTGCTAAACGAAGCAGGATAATCGAGGATCACATAAGGGAAACCCTCGTAATTTTCTCCTTTTGAAATTTTGCCACCATAGTTTTTTAAGGAATCCACAAGCCAATAGGTTTCTTCTTCCGATATTTTTTTATAAATCTTATGCATCTCTCCAAAAAGCAGGTATACTTTATTTATAATTGCACGCTTCGTTAAAATCCACTCTTTGTTTTGAATCAGCTCAGTTTCAAGTTTTGAAAGATGTATTTTTGTTTGACTGTTCATGAATAAAATTTACAACAAAAGAGAATAATATATTGCCCTGTGAGGGTTAGATGCCTCATGTTTAAAAAACTTGACAAATTAATTCTTAAAGCCTTCATGTGGCCTTTTATAGCCACATTTTTTATAACACTATTTGTATTTATGATGCAAATATTGTGGAAGTATATTGATGACCTCGTCGGCAAAGGTCTTGATTTTATTACACTCACTAAGTTTCTTATTTATGCCAGCGCAACATTGGTTACGCTTGCAATGCCCATTGCCATTTTACTTTCATCTATAATGACCTTTGGGAAATTGGGCGAAAATTTCGAATTAGTTGCAATTAAATCATCAGGCATATCATTACTGCGTTTTATGAGGCCACTATTTTTTGTGTCTATAATTCTTACCGGAGTGGCTTTTCTATTCGCTAATTATATTGCACCGGTTGCTAATTTAAAATTTGCTGTTATTTACAATGACATTTACAGGAAGAGTCCGGCATTCGATTTAAAGGACGGTGTTTTCTACAATGGATTTCGCGGATTTTCCATTAAAGTTGGTAAAAAAGAAAAAGATAAAAGCACATTGCACAATGTGTTAATTTATGACCAGTCAAACGGAATCCAGGACAATACCATCATTTCCGAAAGCGGTAAAATGACTGTAAGCACTGATAAAAAGTTTTTAGAGTTTCACTTACAAAACGGGCATCGCTATTCAGAAAAAGGAGACTATAACAATCCGAAAAATGAGTTTATTCAAATGGGGTTTAAAGAATATAATAAGTTATTTGATCTTACTCAATTGAATATCAAAAAAACCTCAGACAGTCTTTTTATGAATAACATGCGCATGAAAACATTGCGTTTGCTTGATAAGGACATTGATTCATTGAAAAAAATCCCGGATTCACTGGTAAAACAAAGCCGTAGCGATTTGAAGGCATATATTCGTTATTCAAAATATAAAGACACATCGAGAACTAAAAAACAAATGGAAATTGCTGACAAAAAACTTACAACTAAAAAAGTAAAATCCTTTAATGAACTGATACCAGATAGCTTAAAAACATTTGTAAGGGACCAGGCGGCAGCAACAGTTGCAAGTATTAATAGCCTGCTGGAAGTTACAAGTAACGTTTATGATAACCAGGTTGATGATATAATTCAACATAAAATAGAATGGCATAAAAAATTGTCGCTTTCAATTGCCTGCCTGGTATTATTTTTTATTGGTGCTCCTTTGGGATCTATAATCAGGAAAGGGGGGCTGGGCATGCCGTTAGTGGTTGCCTTAATATTTTTTATGATTTTTTACCTGCTAAATATTTTTGGGGAAAAATTTACTAAAGACCATCTGTTGGATCCTATTATCGGAATGTGGCTGCCTGTGATTGTTCTTACTCCCGTTGGTTTTTTCTTAACTTATAAAGCCATGCATGATTCACAATTGTTCAATAAAGAATTTTATTACAGGCTTATTAAAAATATTAAGCACGGTACTCGAAAACTTCTAAATTTTGATGCCAAATAAAAAAAAATACCAACTTTACTTTTAAGGAACAGGAAAAAAAATTACTTTTTTGTATCCGGAATTTCAAAAAAAATATCGAACCGAAGTTGTAGAATCAGAACATTCTTAATTGACTCAGCCTTTGCAAAGAAGCATCATAATTAACATGGATGCAACTAAAGCAAAGGCTGATGAATTGAAAAGCAATCTGGTGCAAATGTATATATTAAGAATTATGTTTTCCAAAAAAAAAATCAATTATTTTACCCACATCTGTTAATTTTAATTGACATCTTTTTTTTACAAAAAACATAGAGAGGGGTATTCTTCAAAAGTTATATATTCGTTTTAAATCAGATAAAAAAACTAAACAAAGCACATGGGAAATTGGAACAATTACCTGCAAAAAAATAAAGATAGATTTCTAAATGAGATGATGGAACTCTTGCGTATTCCTTCGGTAAGTGCAAAAAGTGAACATAAAAAAGATATGCTTGCCTGTGCCGAAGCTGTTAAACAAGGTCTGTTGAATTCCGGCGCCGATAAAGCTGAGATAATGTCGACTGACGGACATCCCGTGGTATATGGAGAAAAAATAATTGATGCATCTAAACCTACGGTACTTGTATATGGCCACTATGATGTGCAGCCCGCCGAACCGTTGGAACTATGGCACAGCGGGCCTTTTGAGCCGATAATAAAAGATGGAAAAGTTTATGCCCGTGGTTCTGCCGATGATAAAGGTCAATTTTTTATGCACGTAAAAGCATTGGAAACCATGGTGAAAACAGATTCCATGAGTACGAATATCAAATTTTTAATAGAAGGTGAGGAAGAAGTCGGCTCACCTAACCTTGGAAATTTTGTTGAAAAAAATAAGGAACTTTTGAAAGCAGATGTCATATTGATAAGTGATAGTTCTATGTTGAGCATGGAAAATCCCTCTTTGGATATCGGTGTTCGTGGTCTATCATATATAGAAGTGGAAGTAACTGGTGCAGACAGGGATTTACATAGCGGCACTTACGGAGGAGCTGTGGCTAATCCGATTACAATACTTGCACAAATGATTGCAAGTTGTCATGACGAAAATAATCATATAACTATTCCGGGTTTTTATGATGATGTACTTGAAGTTTCTGCAAAAGAACGAGCTTTATTGAATAAGGCTCCTTATGATGAAAAAGAATATGAAAAGGAAGTTGGCGTGAATGAATTGTGGGGTGAAAAGGGATATACTACAAACGAAAGAACCGGTATTAGGCCTACCCTCGAAGTAAATGGAATCTGGGGAGGCTACATGGGCGAAGGGGCTAAAACAGTTCTGCCCTCTAAAGCAACAGCAAAAATTTCCGCACGCCTTGTACCAGATCAATCGTCTGCAAAAATGACTAAGTTATTAATGGATTATTTCGCAAAAATTGCTCCACCATCTGTGGCAGTGAAAGCGTTTGAACATCATGGAGGAGAACCTTATATGACGCCAATAGATAGCCGGGGTTATAAAGCTGCATCAAAAGCAGTAGAAAAAACTTTTGGCAAAATGCCTATTCCGGTTCGTGGTGGTGGAAGCATTCCAATTTGCTCAATACTGGAAAAAGAACTTGGAATAAAAATAATCTTTATGGGCTTTGGGCTGGATAGTGATAATCTGCATTCTCCAAATGAAAAATATGGAATTGAAAATTTTTATAAAGGAATAGAAACCATCCCCTACTTTCATAAATATTTTGCAGAAAGCGTAGATTAATAAATGAAGAATTCTGCTAAATAATTTTATTTCATAATTTCTTCAATTACTTTCCCCACGCAACCGTCAGGCATTTGAATGTGAAGTATGGCCGATAGAGTTGGGGCAATATCCGTCATATAAACTTCCCGGTTTGTTTTACCGGGTTTAATATTATGTCCGAACCATAGTAAAGGAACGTGAGCATCATAAGGATTCCATGCACCGTGTGTTGTTCCTCTCGGTCCATCGGCTATATAGGCTGGCTTTTCGAAAAAACCAATTTCACCACAGCGCTTTGGATTATATCCATTAATAAGTCTTTGCTTTATCGGTTCAGGTATCGACTGACTCTCTATATTTTCTGTCGAAAAAGCATTTGCAATATAAGGTTGAATCTTGAGATAATCCATAATATCGTCTTCAATGCCCGTAACACTTTTGTCGTTTTTTTTAATGTTTTCGCGGTCGATGTAAACTTCATTATTTGCAATGGCAAGAACAACATTATCTATGCTGTACTTTTCCAGGATTATATTATTTAATTCTGATTTTAATAAAGAGGGATTAAAAATTCCTGAAGGAATTTTATGCTCCTTTAAAAAACCAGGAACCTGAACTACTCCATGATCAGCGGTCAAAAAAAATAAATAATTGTTTTCACCTAATTGTGAATCCAGGTAACTTAAAAAATCAGCTATATCATTGTCAAGTCGTAAATATGTATCTTCCGCTTCTATTGAATTAGGACCAAACGTATGTCCAATATAATCCGTTGAGGAAATACTTATTGCCAGCAGATCAGCAACATCCCTTTTGCCTAACTTTTCATTTTCAATTGCCTGCTTAGCCATATCAAACGTGTAAGAAGATGCAAAAGGAGTGTATTTGAAAACTTCATATTTACTATTGGTTATTTTAGAAAGCTTATGCGGAAACGTTGGGGAAGTTTCTCCCGGCAAAACACCTTCATAATTTTCATCATCGTTTGTACTCTGTGTATATTTGGAAACAGGCAACAACGTGTTCCAGTCTTTTGCCATCATAGCATCTGGTATTAACTTTTCATTCTCTTTGATAACCCATCCGGGCAATTGCTTTTCATAGTAAGAACTTGTTATCCATTTCCCAACAGTAGCATCGAACCAATAAGCACCATTTGCAGCATGACCGGCAGGAAGAATAGATGCCCGGTCTTTAAGAGACACGCCAATAACTTTACTTGAAAAATTATTACTCATCCGAAGTTCATCGCCAACGGTTGTGACCCATAAATTTCGGGGGCTCATCTGTCCCTGGGCAGAATTACTTCCAACAGTATTTACGGTAGAATCTTCGACACAATAAACATATCTACCAGTGGTCTCATCGTACCAATCGTTTGCTATAATTCCATGAACAGATGGAACACTGCCTGTGTAAATACATGCATGTCCAGGACCGGTATAGGTTGGAACATAAGGAAGGAAAGCATTTTCGCAGCTAAAGCCTTTATTGAGTAATCTTTTAAATCCGTTTTCAGAATAGAGATCATAATAACGATATAGATAATCCCAACGCATTTGGTCAATAACAAGTCCTATTATAAGTTTTGGGCGAGTGTGTATTATATTTTCCTGCGCAATGGAATAAATTGATGAGATAACTAAAGTTAGAAAAACGAACAGTTTCTTAATCATGAATTTTTTTCGTAAAGATAAACGAACAATACTTTTATCATTATCATAAAATTATTCATAGCAAGAGGAATTATCACGTTATAATAAGAGTCGGAATCCGGCAAGAAATTTTCTAATTGTTATTGCTGTATTTTTGCCAACATTCATAACAAAAAAATAATATTTACATGGTTGATGTATTTGAAAAAATGATAAAAGACGGGGGGCCTATTGGTAGACACGTTGAAAGAGCGCATGGATATTTTGCATTTCCAAAACTTGAAGGGGAGCTTGGTAGCAGAATGTTTTTCAGGGGAAAAGAAAAAATTGTATGGAGTCTTAATAATTATTTGGGATTGGTAAATCACCCGGAAACAAGAAAAATAGATACACAAGCAGCGGCAAACTGGGGGATGGGCAATCCCATGGGCGCCCGCATGATGAGTGGAAATACCAGCATGCATGAAGAACTGGAAAAAGTTCTTGCAGAATTTGTTGGTCGCGAAGACGCCATGCTGTTAAATTTTGGCTACCAGGGAATCATGAGTTGCATTGATGCTTTAGTGAACAGGCATGATGTTATAGTATATGACGGAGAAGCTCATGCCTGTATTGTTGATGGAGTGCGTCTACACATTGGGTTTAGTTATAAGTATAAACATAACGACATTGAGGATTGCGAGAAACAGTTAAAACGTGCCGTTAAAATAGCCGAAAAAAACGGTGGCGGAATTTTATTGATAACCGAAGGTGTTTTTGGAATGAGTGGAAACCAGGGAAAAATCAAGGAGATTGTTGCTTTAAAAGAAAAATACAATTTTCGTCTACTCATTGACGATGCCCATGGCTTTGGTTCTATGGGGCCTACCGGCGCCGGCGCCGACGAAGAACAAAATTGCCAGGCCGGAGTTGATTTATACTTTAGCACATTTGTAAAAAGTATGGGAAGCATTGGAGCTTTTATAAGCGGACCAAAAAGCATCATGACCTATTTAAGATACAACGTGCGTTCACAGATTTTCGCAAAGAGTTTACCATTAATAGTAGTTGAAGGAATGATAAGAAGAATGGAAATGCTGAAGACCATGCCTGAACTTCGGGAGAAATTATGGCATAACGTAAACAAACTTCAGAATGGCTTGCGGGAAAAGGGATTTGATATCGGAACCACCAACAGCCCGGTAACTCCTGTTTACATGAAAGGCGATCTCCCTGAAGCAACCAGTATGGTGATGGATATGAGAGAAAATTACAACATATTTTGTTCAGTAGTCGTTTTTCCAGTTATTCCCAAAGGGCAAATAATTTATCGCCTGATACCAACAGCCGCCCATTCAGATGATGATACCGAAATTACTCTTCGTGCATTTGAGGAAACAAAAAAGAAATTAGATGCGGGGGCATATAAAGCCGAAGCCATCCCTGATATGGCAGATATAGCAAGTATTGGACTAAAGGGTGATATGTAAAAAACCGGGCAACTAAAAAGAAGCCCGGGATTATCAAAAAATCTTAACCATTAAATCTTAACACTGAGAATCTATTAGTATAGTCAGCAAATTTTATTTAAAGGTTGTATGTAAAATTTTATTGAGATTTAATTAACAAAAAAGGGGCCGGATAAAAATCCACCCCTGTTATAATCCAATATCCTATGAAAAACCGAGTTTAAAACTGCAAAAGCAGTTTTTTAATATCATCAATGGCGATTTGCCATAATTGTTAATTTAATAGACCATTTTTTTTAATAATAAGTTGCATACCTTTTACTTTAAAAAATAAAAAGGGGCCGGATGGAAATCCACCCCTGTTATAATCCAATATCCTATGAAAAACCGAGTTTGAAACTGCTATTGCAATTCCTTAATATTTTTACCATGAAGATTTAAAAGTTGCTTTAAATACTTCAAAACTTTCCGTTTTGTAAGCCCCGTCTCCGAAATATTTTAAAATAGGTTCCATTTCTTTGGGTTCTAAAAATCCCTGTATTGAAATGGGATCACTATGATCATCCGTAAATATCACCGTAGTTGGAAATCCGGGCTGCCCAGAAGTAACATACATAGTAAAATCATTTACTTTATAATTTTCATTATAGTTGTATGTGTTATTTTTCCATTCGATGATATCCTTCGTCTCTGCATCTAATTTTACAGGATAAAAATGATCATTTATATAAGAAATAACTTTCGGGTTCGTATATGTCTTTTTATCCATTACTTTACACCAATAACACCAATTAGTATATAAATCAATTAAAGCAGGTTTGGGATCAGATTGCATTTTCTGCTTTAATTCATTCATATTCAACCACGTTAATTTATCATGAGTAGTTAATGTAACTTTGAAAGAACACAAAACAAAAACAAAACCTACTAAAATAAATTTCGCATTTTTCGACATCGAATAGTAAACGTACGTTAGATGCATTTTATTGGATTTGTATAAAAAAATATTACAGATATTTAAATTATTAAAACTATTTCTCACAGTGTGTAATTTATTCAACAAATGCATAAGATAGTTATCGCAATAACGGGAGCAAGTGGTTCAATTTATTCAAAAATTCTGCTAGATAAGCTTCTTTATGTCAAAGATCAATGGTCTGCACTCGCAATAATTATCACAGATAATGCCAAATTAGTTTGGCAAACAGAACTGGGCAATGAGGGTTATAATTCATACAACGCAAAGTATTTTACAAAGAATGATTTTATGGCGCCTTTTGCATCCGGATCGGGAGATTACGATACAATGATAATTGTGCCCTGCAGTATGGGAACTCTGGGAAGAATTGCTTCCGGCATTTCCGGCGATTTGATATGCAGGGCTGCAGATGTAATTTTGAAAGAAAGGCGTAAACTAATTTGTGTTGTAAGAGAAACTCCCTATAACCTTATCCATCTGCGTAACATGGAAAAAATTACAGTTGCGGGAGGAATTATATGCCCGGCAACACCATCATTCTATAGCAGGCCGAAAAATATTGAAGAGCTTGTTTCCACCGTCGTCGATCGGGTACTTGATCTGGCAGGAATTAAAATAGACTCTTATCGATGGGGCAAATAAAAAGCGCCCTTTTACGAAGCGCTTTCTTCAGAGTAGTTTCGAGAGAACTTTTTATCTAAGATCAATAACTTCCACATTAGGATAATCTTTAGCATTAAAAACAAATAATGCGTCAGGAAGATTGGTATTTGTTTTCATACTTGTAATAGTATAGGTGTATCTATCGCCGGTTTTTTGAAATATTTTTGTATTGACAATAGATTTAGTTTTTTTATCTACATCTACAAGAACCTTAAAAAAAGCTTTTGTTTTGTCAACTGGAGTTAGTTCAATTTCCTGAACAGTTTTTGTGCCTTGTTTGGTATCCCCGTTTAGCTTATACAAAAAATCTTTATCATAAAAGTTAGTAAACATTTTTTGCGGAGTAATTGTATTTGCTGATGGATCGAATTTAGTTATCTGAACTTCATTGGCAGCCTTATCATATGTCCAGATGTTGGTGCCGTCGCTGTATATTTCCTGGCCGGAAAAACTTATTCGATATCTCGAATCCTTCATATTTACGACGCCGGCTTGGGTACCAAGATCTTTCCCCGCAGAATTTTCAATTTTTAGCACGAAATGAGCTTCTATTGTTTTATATGTCTTGAATTTTGCGCTTACGTTATCCAGGATTTTTTTTGCATCAGGATCACTTTTGCCCAAAGAGTTTGTCTGAGAATAACAAGTAAATGCAGTGAAAAGTAAAATAAGGGATAGTAATTTTTTCATCATTATACTTAAATTAAAGGCCTTTTTAAAAGTGGCAAATATACATTATAGACATTGCTTTGGCGATTTAGGTTTAAGCACAGAATATAGTAAACTGTTAATATTACACCAGTAGATAAACAATGTTGGGTCTTGATGAACTTATAATAATTATTAAAGAAGTTGAAGGGCAAAAGTTTAAGATTTACTCAAAGTGATTTATAAAAGATTAAAAAGTACCGGCATATAAACCCGGCGAAACAATAATAATTTCTGCTGATCTTACATTTTCTTAATTACTCATTTCTCCCTGCATTTGAATTGGATCGGCGATTTTATTACGCTCATTAAACTCTTTCGCTGCCTTTATAAAGTTCACGAATATAGGTTGGGGATTTTCTACAGTACTTTTTAATTCCGGATGGTACTGAACACCAATAAAAAATGGATGTTCATTGAGCTCAAGTATTTCTACAAGACCTGTCTGCGGATTAATACCACTTGCAATCATTCCCGCTTCTTCAAATCGACTGAGATATTTATTATTAAATTCCCATCGATGTCGGTGCCTTTCATGTATTTCTATCGTGCCATAAATTTGATGAGCCAACGTGTTTTCTTTTATTATGCACGGGTAAGAACCCAACCTCATTGTACCACCTTTTATAGTGATTTTCTTTTGCTCTTCCATCATGTCAATTACCGGATTGAGCGTATCAGGCTGCATTTCGGTCGAATCGGCATCCGATATCCCCAATACGTTTCGTGCAAATTCAATCGCCGCCATTTGCATGCCCAGGCAAATTCCAAAAAAAGGAAGTTTATTCTCACGGGCATATTTAACTGCTATAATTTTCCCTTCTACTCCTCTAAAGCCAAATCCCGGCGCAACAAGAAGACCATCAAGGCCAGTCAATTTTTCACAAACATTTTCATCTGTAATAAATTCGCTATGAACATTTACAATCTGTACTTTGCAGTCATTCATTGCACCCGCGTGTATGAATGATTCTAATATCGATTTGTATGCATCCTGCAACTCGATATATTTTCCAATGAGGCCTATCGTCACTTTATTAAAGGGATGCCGTAATTTATCAAGAAATTCTTTCCATTTTTTAAGTTCAGGTTCGTTATAATTGGTAATATTTAATTTATTTAAAACAATCAGATCTAGTTTTTCACGCAGCATGTATATAGGTACCTCATAAATAGTTGAAGCATCAGCAGCTTCAATTACTGCATTTTGTTTAACATTACAGAAAAGTGCGATTTTTCTTTTGAGTTCATCAGTTAAAGGTCTTTCTGTTCTACAAACTAATATATCCGGATGTATCCCATTCTCGCTCATCAATTTTACACTATGCTGTGTGGGCTTGGTTTTAAGCTCTTTTGCAGCCTTGAGGTATGGGATTAAAGTAAGGTGAACAATGATACAATCTTCGTCAGGCATTTCCCATTGTAACTGGCGAACCGCTTCAATAAAAGGAAGGCTTTCTATGTCGCCGACAGTACCACCAATCTCTGTGATAATTATATCGTACTCCTTCTTTTCACCCAATAACAGCATTCTGCGCTTAATCTCGTCCGTTATATGCGGCACTACCTGCACAGTTTTACCAAGATAATCCCCTGCTCTTTCTTTATTAATTACCGTTTGATATATTCGGCCGGTTGTTACATTATTTGCCTGAGATGTGTAAATATTAAGAAATCTTTCATAATGACCAAGGTCAAGATCAGTTTCGGCACCATCTTCTGTTACAAAGCATTCTCCATGTTCATAAGGGTTCAGCGTGCCTGGATCAACATTGATATAAGGATCAAATTTTTGTATGGTAACTTTCAAACCTCTTGCCTGCAAAAGTTTTGCAAGAGAAGCGGCAATGATACCTTTACCTAAAGAAGAAGTAACACCACCGGTAACAAAAATATACTTGGCCATTTAATTGTCATTTATTTAAAAATAAAATGTCATTCAAAACAACTCGTGAAAATATATGCTGTTTGAACGACCCAAAAAACTGACCAGCGGAAAAAGTGAAAATATAAAATCCGTGAGGTCATGCAAACATACAGAAAATTTTGGGTGGTTCAGTGACATTAAGGTTTTTGTGGAAAAGAAATCGGAAATTAAATTGTTAATACCATTCTTTTTTTGAGAGATAATTTCTTATATAATCGTCCACCCCTTCTTCTAAGGAAAACATCTTCCCGTTATATCCGGCGGCCCTTATTTTTTGCATTTCTGCCTGAGTATAATACTGGTACGTATTTCGAATATCTTCAGGCATATCTATATATTGTATTTTAGGATTAAGATCCAGGGCTGAAAACATAGCTTTTACCAAGTCATTAAAACTTCTTGCTTTACCGGTGCCAACATTGTAAATTCCTGAAATAAAAGATGTAGGATCCCTTTGCCAACAGTCTAAAAACCAGTAGCAAATTTTAAGAAGATCTTTTACATATATAAAATCTCTTAGTTGCTCTCCATCTTTAAACTCCGGTTTGTACGATTTGAAAAGTTTTACAAAACCATTTTTTATAATTTGATTAAATGAATGAAAAATTACACTTGCCATCCTGGCTTTATGATATTCGTTGGGTCCGTATACATTAAAAAATTTTAATCCTGCCCATGCCGGTGGCGTGTGCTGCTGTTTAAGTGCCCACTTATCGAACTCATTTTTAGAAACTCCATAAGGATTCAGAGGCTTTAAACTTTCAATAATTCGTTCGTCGTCTTTATAACCCAATTCCCCTGCACCATAAGTAGCTGCTGAAGATGCGTAGACAAGGGGAATATCGTTTTGACTGCAATACATCCATATCTTTTTGGAATACTCGACATTTAAATGTTCATGAATTGAATAATCAAATTCTGTTGTATCTGTCCGGGCTCCAATGTGATATACAAAATCTATTTTGGGATTTTGTTTTTGAAGCCATTCAAAAAACATTTCCCTTTCAATCTTTGCTGTATGCTTTTTCCCCATTAGATTAATGTCTTTATCTTTTTGAGAAAAATCGTCAACCAAAACAAGCTTGTTATATCCGGCCCCATTTAGAAATGAGACCAGGCAACTTCCTATAAAACCTGCTGCACCTGTTACGACAATATTTGATTCTTTATCCATTACTCCGGCATATAACTTTTAAAATAATCCCCTATGGCGTTATCATATTTTTCACTCCATTCACTAATGTTTCCCCAACTATTTTTATCGATAATTATTTCTCCCGAAGTTACCAACCCTAATTTTTCGAAAGGAGTATTTAAAGAGGCTTCAAAATCGTTACTACCTCCAGGCTTTACCGTGACAACTACCCTGCCCTGTGCTTCTCCAAACCAGAAGGCATCTTTGCGAATGGAAGAATTATTTTGTTCAACCTCAAAGCCAAGCGACCTGTTAAACGCACTTTCAGAAAGGGTTACAAAGAGGCCACCTTCGCTAATGTCATGTGCCGACTCAATCAGTTTATTGTCAATCAGCTTACTAATCGTTTGGTGTAATTGAAATTCTTCATCAAGATTAAAATAAGGAGCGGGCGAAAATTCAATGCCACATATCTTATGCAAATATTCGGAGCAATTAATATCATCCTGACTCTTTCCCAATAGATAGATTATGTCGCCTTCATTTTTAAAATCCAGTGTCATTTTATTATCGGTATTTTCCAGAATGCCAACCATACCAATTGTTGGAGTTGGATAAACAGGACCCGACGGCGATTGATTATAAAAGCTCACATTACCGCCGGTAACAGGTGTATCAAATTTATTACAGGCTGCAGTCATTCCTTTTATACTTTCAACAAACTGGTAATATACTTCAGGGTCGTAAGGGTTGCCGTAGTTAAGGCAGTTGGTAACCCCCAATGGTAAACCACCACTGCAAACAATATTTCTTGCTGCTTCGCTCACAGCAATCATACAACCGACGTATGGATTAGCGAATACATAGCGGCTATTGCAATCCGTAGTAAGCGCCAATGCTTTTGAGGTTTCCTTTATAGCTACAACCGATGCGTCCGACGGGCCATTTGTATTTAAATTAGCGGTTCCAACCATACTATCGTATTGGTTATAAATCCACTTTTTTGAAGCGATATTTGGCAACGTAATTATTTTTTTCGCAATTGATTTTATATCCTCCGGCACCGGAATGCTATTTATTTTAAAAGCATTAATTTTTTCAAAATAAGCAGGGGCTTTATACGTTCTTTCATAAACCGGGGCGCCGCCGCCGAGCACTAAACTCTCTGCCGGGAGTTCTGCCTCCATCGAATCGTTCATATAAAATCGTAGCGATTCACCAGTTGTAACTTCTCCGATTTGCGAACAGGGTAAATCCCATTTTTCAAATATGCTAATCACCTCTTTCTCTCTTCCTTTTGCAACAGTTAAAAGCATCCGTTCCTGGCTTTCACTTAATAATAACTCCCAGGCTTTCATATTCTTTTGGCGTGTTGGCACCTTGTCAAGGTAGATGTTCATTCCTACCCCACCTTTTGCACTTGTCTCCGCAGTTGAACAAATAATACCGGCAGCACCCATATCCTGCATTCCGATTACCGCCCCTGTGGCAATTACTTCAAGACATGCCTCCAACAGTTTTTTTTCCTGGAACGGATCGCCTACCTGCACTGCAGGAAGATCTTCAATACTATTCTCGGTTATATCAGCAGATGCAAATGCAGCACCTCCCATTCCGTCTTTTCCCGTGGCACTACCAGCAATAAATACGGGATTCCCTTCACCAACAGCGGTGGCACTAACGGTTTTCCCTAAACGAACTACCCCTGCACTCATCGCATTTACCAGAGGATTGGTATGATAACAATCTTCAAAATAAACCTCACCACCAACTGTTGGAACTCCAAAGCAATTACCATAATGGCCTATGCCATGAACAATACCGCTTACCAGATGTCTTGTTTTTTCGTTTTCAAGCTTTCCGAATCTCAGAGAATTTAACGCAGCAACCGGGCGTGCTCCCATTGTAAAAATATCCCTATGTATTCCACCTACACCGGTTGCCGCACCCTGGAAAGGCTCAATAGCCGATGGATGGTTATGGCTTTCAATTTTAAACACAACACCTAATCCATCGCCAATGTCCATAAGCCCCGCATTTTCATCACCTGCTTTCACAAGAAGTTTTGAACCTTCCCGTGGCAAGGTTTTTAACCACTTTATTGAATTTTTATAACTGCAATGCTCGCTCCACATTACCGAGTAAGCACTTAGTTCGGTAAAATTGGGAGTACGTCCAAGTATGTGAACAATTTTTTCGAACTCATCTTTTTTAAGACCAAGCTTTTCGGCAATTTCAAATGTAATTTCCATAATTATTTAAAAGCGCAAACTTACAATCTCTTAATCCTTATATAAGAAAACTGGTGTAAATATTTTAACTAACTTCCCACAATTAAATTTTACTGCTTGTTTTATTTACTCTTTACATTTTATCTCATTCTTTTCTGCTGGATTATCACACAATTGAAATTTTTTAGAGAATCGAGGCTAGAAAGGCGCATTCTTGTGGTATTATTTTTAATTAGAGTTTTGGTCGGACTGATAAACGGGTATATTAATATGTATTATTTTCCGGTTTCGGACTCGGTGAGTTTCCATCATTCCGGAGTTCAGGAATACCACCTTTTATTCCAAAATCCATATGAATATTTTACCAATATTTTCCATACCACTCGCGACAATTATGGAAGATTCTTAGAAAGTTCAAATTCCTATTGGAATGACACAAGAAGCAAACTGATCGTAAAGATGCTTTCAATATTTAATATTTTCAGCAGAACCAATTTTTTTATTAACTCGCTCTTCTATAATTTTTTGATATTTTTCGGCATCGTTGCACTTTACAGGGTATTTATAAAAATACTTCCATCTTACAGGCTTGTTTTGATTGTCTGTATTTTTCTTTTACCCTCTGTTATTTTCTTCAGCAGTGCGATTCACCGCGACGGTCTAATACTTTTATCACTTTCAATGATTATTTATCATTTGTTTTTTATGATGAAAAATAAAAGATACTCTTTTAAAAATATTCTTATTACAATAGTCTTTTTAGGAATTATACTACTTCTTAGGAATTTTGCTTTTTTAATACTTGTTCCGGCATTACTGGCATGGATCGTGGCTGAACAAAACCCGAAATATCCATTCATTGTATTTACTTTAATATATCTTTTTATAAGTATATTGTTTTTTTGCACCGAATTTTTACCGCCCGCATTTAATCTTCCTGACCATGTTGCAAGCCGGCAAAGAGATTTTATTATTATAGCAAAACGAGGCGCTTCCGCAATAAGTATAGATCCTCTTTATCCTACCTTCAAAAGTTTTCTTGGCAATGCACCACAGGCGATTAATCATAGTTTCATGCGGCCTTACCTTACTGAACACCATAATTTTTTTTACATCCCTTCAGGATTGGAAATTTTATTTTATGAAATTTTGTTTTTGCTATTACTCTTTTTTAGAAAAAAGAAAATAATGGCCACCCCATTGATATATTTTTCAGTCTTTCTTGCCACAACTATGTTCCTGGCGATAGGATATACTATTCCTATAATCGGGGCAATCGTCAGATACCGAAGCATATATTTGCCGTTTTTATTGATACCTATTATTTGCTACACTGACTGGAAAAAACTCAAAAAGATATTTCATATTAGAATTAAGTAATATATTAATTTTTTATCCACAGTTATCAAAATTTTAACCACATTTCCAAAAAAAACTTTGTTTTTCTAGCGTAGAACCCGTTTTTTTGCTGTCTAAATTTCAAAAAATGCAATCTTTAAGACTAAATGCTCTTTACACATTGATCTCCAATTCGGAAGCGGAAAATGCTCCCAAGTCAAAAAAAATCACAGGAATTTTCGGTGAAAATGTATTTACACTCCAAAAAGCACGGGAATTTCTAAGTGATGATGCCTATAAAAGTTTAAAGTCTTCTATAAAAAGCCAAAGTAAAATTGACCGTAGCATGGGCGACCAGATTGCTTCTGGGTTAAAAGCCTGGGCTGAAGCTAAGGGAGTAACACACTTCACACATTGGTTTCAACCACTAACGGGTGCAACTGCAGAAAAACATGACTCTTTTTTTACTTTAAAGAGTGATGGCTCAGCATTGGAAGAATTTGATGGTGATGCCCTGATTCAGCAAGAACCGGATGCGTCATCTTTCCCAAGTGGTGGTATTAGAACCACTTTTGAAGCAAGAGGTTATACAGCATGGGATCCTTCTTCTCCCCCGTTCATTATTGAAATCGGACAGGGTAAAACGTTATGTATTCCTACTATATTTGTTTCTTACACCGGCGAATCATTAGATGCCAAAACTCCATTATTAAAAGCTCTTGTCGCTCTCGATAAAGCGGCTATTGATGTATGTCAATATTTCGATAAAAATATCACGGCCGTAACTCCTACACTCGGTTGGGAACAGGAGTATTTTGTTGTAGATGCAGGCCTCGCAAATGCCCGCCCCGACATCGTTATGACGGGACGAACAGTTTTTGGCCATGCTCCCGCAAAAGGACAGCAACTGGAAGACCATTATTTTGGTTCCATTCCTGAAAGGATATACGCATTCATGAGAGATTACGAAGAGGAAGCTTATAAGTTGGGTATCCCTCTTCGGACGAGACATAATGAGGTAGCGCCCTCTCAATTTGAATGTGCTCCGGTTTTTGAAGAAGTGAACCTTGCAGTGGACCACAACACGTTATTAATGGACGTGATGACCCGTGTGGCAAAGAGACATAATCTTATGGTGTTGCTCCATGAGAAACCATTTGCCGGAATTAATGGAAGTGGTAAGCACAACAACTGGAGCATGGCTACTAATACCGGTGTAAACCTTCTGTCACCCGGTAAAACGCCAAAGACGAATTTAATGTTTCTTACTTTTTTTGTAAATACAATAAAAGCGGTTCATGATAATGCTGATCTTTTAAGAGCCTCCATCGCTTCTGCAGGTAACGATCACCGTTTAGGCGCCAATGAAGCTCCTCCGGCCATCATATCAATATTCATTGGAAAATATTTAACTGATGTATTATCCCAAATTGAAAAAAGGGTGGGCGATAAATTTGATGAGCAGGATGAAGCAATTTTAAAATTGGATATTCACAAAAGCATTCCGGAACTTCTACTTGACAATACTGACAGAAACCGGACTTCGCCGTTTGCATTTACGGGTAATAAATTCGAATTCAGAGCCGTGGGCTCAGCCACAAACTGTGCACAACCAATGACTGTTTTGAATACAATTTTAGGTGAAACACTTGCCCAGTTTAAAGTGGATGTAGATGCGCTTATCGATAGTGGAGAAAAGAAAGAAGTAGCAATTATGCAAATTATTCAGAAGTATATTGTAGAAAGTAAATCTGTGTTATTTGAAGGGAACAATTATAGTGAAGAATGGGAAAAGGAAGCTGAAAAAAGAGGTTTGCCTAATGTAAAAACAACTCCGCTGGCATTAGACGCTTTTGTAACCGACAAAGCTAAAAAGCTATTTGAACATCACAATATTTATACGCACAGCGAACTTGAAGCAAGACACGAAATTATGCTCGAAAATTATGTAAAGAAAGTTCAGATTGAAGCAAGGGTTATCGGAGATCTGGCAAGTACTTATATACTTCCTGCTGCCATAAAATATCAGAATGTTTTAATACAAAACATTCAGGGCCTAAAAGATGTGGGTATGGATGAAAGCGGATATGCCAATCAAAAACATATAGCTACCAATATTTCAAGACATATTTCTGAAATAAGCTCCAGCGTAGAAGCAATGATTGAAGCCAGAAAAGCTGCCAATAAAATTGAAGATAGCCGTGAGAAAGCTATCGCTTATTGCGATACGGTGAAAAGCTATTTTGATAAAATAAGGTATCACGTAGATAAACTGGAACTTCTTGTGGATGATGAATATTGGGAATTGCCTAAATATCGTGAAATGCTTTTCTTAAGATAGTAATAATGATAGTCTTTTCTTAACCCCCTGCCATTGTGCGGGGGTTTTTATTTCGGCGAGTTTAAACCAAGAATATATAATTTCGTCTACTCTTGAAAGAAAACCTAATGAAAAAAAATTTCGTGATTTTACTTCCTTTCGCTTTATCTGCACTAAATTCCGATGCACAAATAAGAAGAGAAACAAATCCATCTCAAAATATTGTTTCAAATACGCATAAAAAAAATAATGACGGGCAAATTTTTAAGGACCTGGATCTTACCGAAGAGCAAAAAGCCCAAATGAAAGATCTTCGCCTTACAATTAAACAAAAAAGACAGGATATTAATAATGATCAAACTCTTACCACGGAACAAAAACAGGAGAAAATGAAAGAATTGCAAATAGAACAGAGAAAAAAATTAAGCGCCATTTTAACCCCCGAACAAATTGAAAAACTTAGGGAGGAAAGGAGAAATATGAGGAGCGCACAGGAGAAAAAAATTAAATAACTTTTCAGGTTAATGATTAATCAAAATATTAAAATCGAATAAAAAACCCGGCATGGCCGGGCTTAAAATTTAATATCCCACTTTTATACTACAGTTTTTTCGTGCATATTCACATCATTCCTGAACACAACAGTTCTGTCAAACACATCTACCAACACAGGATGAGATTTATCAATCGTTCCACTCAATAATTTCTTGCTCAACTGGTTTACAATTTGTTTTTGTATCAGCCTTTTCAACGGCCTTGCCCCAAATTGAGGATCAAATCCATTTTCCGCCAGATAATCCAACGCGTATTCGCTAAATTCAAGTACTACGCCACTCTTTAATAATTGGTCTTTAAGATCATTAAGCTGAATTTTTATTATGTCTCTTATTTCATTTTTCAACAAAGGCTGGAACATAATGATTTCGTCTATCCTGTTCAGGAATTCAGGGCGGATCGTTTGCCTTAATAATTCCAAAACTTCTCTCCTCGTTTCTGCCACTACTTTTTCTTTATTTTCTTCTGTAACATTATCAAAATTTGCCTGTATAATATGACTTCCCATATTGCTAGTCATAATGATAATGGTGTTTTTAAAATTAACCACCCTTCCTTTGTTATCAGTAAGTCTTCCATCATCAAGTACCTGTAACAGAATATTAAACACATCGGGATGGGCTTTTTCTATTTCATCCAGTAATATTACACTGTAGGGTTTACGTCTAACCGCTTCTGTTAGTTGCCCACCTTCATCATAACCCACGTATCCCGGGGGTGCACCTACTAACCTACTTACGGAATGTTTTTCCTGGTATTCACTCATATCTATTCTGGTCATCATACTATCATCATCAAAAAGATATTCTGCTAACGCCTTTGCTAATTCGGTTTTACCAACACCGGTTGTTCCCAAAAAAATGAAAGAGCCTAAGGGCTTTTTAGGATCGTGCAAACCTGCACTGCTCCGGCGTATAGCATCTGCAACTGCTTCTATTGCTTCATCCTGGCCTACTACTCTTTTGTGCAATTCATCCTCAAGATTCAATAGTTTATCTTTTTCACTCTGCAGCATTTTGCTCACCGGAATTCCCGTTGCTTTAGCTACACTCTCTGCAATATCCTCTGCATCCACCTCTTCTTTCAATAACCGTTTTTCACTTATTTCATCTAACTGGGCCGTATAATCGCTAATAATCTTTTCCTGGTCCTGCAATTTTCCATACCGTATCTCTGCAACCTTGCCATAATCACCTTCACGCTCTGCCTTTTCCGCGGCCATTTTAAGTCTTTCAATTTCCGCTTTGGCAGTTTGCACCTTCTCAACAATTTCCTTTTCCTGTTGCCACTTTGCTTTAAAAGTATCCCGCTGAACAGACAGGTTGGAAATTTCAGTATTAAGTTCCTTGAGCTTTGCAGCATCTTTTTCTCTTTTAATTGCTTCTCTTTCTATTTCCAATTGTCTTATTGCTCTTTCCAATTTATCCAGTTCTTCAGGCATTGAATTCATTTCGAGCCTTAACTTTGCCGCACTTTCATCGATGAGATCAATCGCTTTATCGGGTAAAAAACGATCTGTTATATAACGATGCGATAATTCAACAGCAGCTATAATAGCTTCGTCTTTTATACGTACATGATGATGGGTTTCATATTTATCCTTGATCCCTCTCAATATTGAAATAGCATCTTCTACACTGGGCTCATCCACCACTACTTTTTGAAATCTTCTTTCAAGCGCTTTATCTTTTTCAAAGAATTTTTGATATTCATTTAGAGTGGTTGCGCCAATTGCTCTGAGTTCACCTCTCGCCAAAGCAGGTTTCAAAATATTTGCTGCATCCATAGCTCCTTCCCCCGCACCAGCGCCAACAAGCGTGTGTATTTCATCAATAAATAAAACAATTTCTCCATTGCTTTCTCCGACTTCCTTTATAACCGATTTTAATCTTTCTTCAAATTCTCCTTTATATTTTGCACCTGCAATTAGGAGGCCCATATCCAACGCAAAAATTATTTTTGATTTTAAATTTTCGGGCACGTCTCCATTTACAATACGATGAGCCAATCCTTCTGCAATAGCCGTTTTGCCAACGCCGGGTTCACCAACCAGTATTGGATTATTTTTTGTTCTTCTTGATAAAATATGTAATGTTCTTCTTATCTCCTCGTCTCTTCCGATAACCGGGTCAAGTTTGTTGCTTCTTGCCAATTCATTCAGGTTTTTAGCATACCTGTTCAAGGCATTAAATTGTGTTTCCGAAGTTTGAGAAGAGACTGTAGAGCCTTTTTTTAATTCTTTAATTGCAGCTATCAAACTCTTTTCTGTGAGTCCTGCGTCTTTTAAAATTTTTGCCGCATTATCATTTCCCTGCACGATTGCCAGCAACAAATGCTCGACACTCACAAACTCATCGTTGAAAGTCTTTAATGAAGCGGCTGCACGTAACAACACATTATTCAGGTCACGACTTATAACTTGTGCCGGTTCTCCGTCTCCTATTTTTGGAAGTTTATGCAAACTTTCATCGACTTTGCTTTCAACAAAATTTACATTGACGTTATTCTTTTTAAGAAGATAATCCACAGGACTATCTTCATCCGTTAGCAATGCTTTGAGCAAATGCTCTGTTTCAATATTTGGATTTCTTTCGTTGAAAGCCAATTGCTGTGCTTTCTGAAAAATCTCCTGTGATTTTATCGTTAAATTGTTAGGATTCATCTTAAATTCCTTTTTTAAATTTAAACTACCGCCACAAATATTAATCCAATAAAAATGATAGATATATTGTCGTATAATTTTTATCCATCCTGCCGCAAATTCAGTCTTATTAGCTCTTTTCTGTTATTATTTCAGTTTTCTTTTGCGCAACAATACAATTTCAGCAAAGCGGATGATTGGCTCAAACAAAATCTTGACCGATTAGGCGGAAGGGCAGTCCTGGTTATTTTGAAAGATAGCAAAATAATTTACGAAAGGGCAGACAACAACCTGTCGCGAAAGCAGAAAATGATTGGAAAATTTATTGCCAAAAGACAGGGAAAAGATCCGAACGAACTTTTGAAGGATTACACTTTCACAACAAAAACCGCTATTGCGAGCTGTAGCAAATGGTTAAGTGCAGCGCTGGTGATGACCTTTGCTGACGAAGGCAAATTAAGCCTTAACGACACCGTTGGAAAATTTTTACCGGTAATGACGGCTCATGGAAAAGGAAATATAACAATTTGGGAATGCCTTTCGCATTTAACGGCAATTGACGGAGGAGATTTAAAACAATCAAGGGAAATAATTAACCAATCTTCGTCGATGAATGCAACCATCGAAAAAATTGCAGAGCTTCCTATGGAAGGCGAACCGGGAAGAGTATTTCATTACAGCAGTATTGGCTTGCAGATAGCGGCAGCCGTAATTGAAAAAATAAGTGGCGAAGATTTTAAAAAGTTATTCCGGGAAAGAATTGCTGAACCATGCGATATGATAAATACTGATTTTGGAAATAAGGAAATTCCTTTAGCAGCCGGAGGTGCTTATAGCACACCTGAAGATTATATTCACTTTCTTCAAATGATTTTACAAAATGGATATTATAATGGTAAGCAGGTTTTGTCAAAAGAATCTATAATAAAAATGCAACGAAATTATGCGAAAGGCGCAAGGGTTGCCTACTCTCCTGCTGAAGCCGGCGACTGGGGATATGGATTGGGAGAATGGGTGATGGATAATGCTACTAACAGATCGAATGCAGTAACCAGCCCAGGATTATTTGGAAGTTTTCCCTGGGTTGACAATGAACGACAATATGCGGGATTTCTATTTGTGTTTAATTTGAAAAATAAAGGCCGAAGAAAAATTTATACTGAATTAAAATCGATTATTGATAAACAGATTGAAAGAAATTACCTGCATTAAAGCATCCCAGTTTAAAAGTAAAGTACTTTTGTAACCCAGCATGCAGGCAAAAAAAAAGTATACTGAATTTATTAAAGCCACGTCAAAATCTTTAGGCTTCGATTATTGCGGAATTGCTAAAGCCGAACCATTAGATGATGACGCCCGCAGGCTGGAAAGCTGGCTGCGTAAGGGCTTCCAGGGGAGCATGGATTATATGAATAATTATTTTGATCTTAGAATTAACCCGTGCAAATTAGTTCCCGGAGCAAAATCTGTTATTACTTTATTGTTGAATTATTATCCGTCCCGGCATCAAAATGCGGGAG
This sequence comes from uncultured Chitinophagaceae bacterium, assembly GCA_963819925.1. Taxonomy (GTDB): domain Bacteria; phylum Bacteroidota; class Bacteroidia; order Chitinophagales; family Chitinophagaceae; genus Ginsengibacter. The sequence goes on from CAWFYG010000009.1 coordinate 353,676, forward strand.
CACCACAGGTTTCAAAATATGCCTATGGGGAGGATTATCACAAGGTGATTAAGAGAAAATTGAAAACTTTTTTGCAATTGGTGAAAGAAGCAATTGGTGAAATACATGGCCGTGGATTTGTTGACAGTGCACCGGTACTCGAAAAAAGCTGGGCTCAAAAGAGTGGTCTTGGTTGGGTTGGCAAAAATGGAAACCTTATCACTAAAAATAATGGCTCATTTTTTTTTATTGCAACACTCATTACTGATTTGGACTTAGAAACGGATAATCCTTTTATCAAAGATTATTGCGGAACGTGCACAAGGTGTATTGATAGCTGTCCTACCGACGCCATTTTGCCTGATAAAGTAATCGATGGAAGTAAATGTATTTCATATTTCACTATTGAACTAAAAGAGATGTTGATTCCGGATACAATGAAAGATAAATTTGACCATAAAATATTTGGTTGTGATGTCTGCCAGGATGTGTGTCCCTGGAATCGCTTTTCAACTCCCACAAGAGAAATCTCATTTCAGCCCATTAAAGAAATTTTAAATTTCAATAAAAATGATTGGGAAGAAATTACGGAAGAAACTTTCAAAATCATCTTTAAAGATTCTCCTCTTAAACGTGCAACATTCAATGGTATTAAAAGAAATTTAAAATTCATTTTTTCAGAATGACACGATGATTTTATTAAAAGTCAATGCCTGCTTTTAGTACAATTCTTCCAAATCCATAATTATAAGTGCTAAAATCAATACCATCGGCAGGGCCGGGGCGTCCGATTTTATCACGTGTTTCTTTATAGCTATAGCCTGCTGCAAATAAAAAGGAATTTTTCTTTGCAAATTTGATTTGATATCCTATTCCAAAATCCGTGTAAACTCCGCCGCTAAAGTGATAAGAGGTATAGTAATATATTTCTTTCCCAGGCTTATTTTTCCCATTAAGATTGTAGCCTAAATTACCATATACGTAAGCATTATTATTTTTTCCAAAATAAATCCGCTGATCAAAAAAAATAGGGTACGAATTATAACGGTAATAGTCTGCGCCAAACCCAATTCCTGAGAATAGATTTTTATAGGCTATCCCATTTACTGATTGCACTATCATCGCTGTTCCGCTTTCACCAATTACAATACCTGCTGAGTTAATTGAATGAAATTTTATTTTATTGACCTGAGCCTTTACGTCAGAACAAGTTAATAGCATCAACAAAAAATAAATGGATGATTTATATCGCATAATCGAGGTAGTTAGTTAGAAATATTTAATCTACTTAAAAGATGAATGTTGTTTAAAGAGGAATAGTCATATTGATATAAACCGTCTTTCGCTACCACCAATGCAATTTTATTCCACGCAATCACATCATAGGTTTCCAGGCCGGTAACTTGTTTTATCAATTGCAAGTTGAGGACATCGGAAGCGTTGTAAATCTTCAGACCATCGGCCGCGTCACAAATGAACAAAAGGTTCCCATCTTTTGATAAGCCGAGTGGGCTCGAAAGATTATATGTTTTTATTAAATCCGCATTGGTAAGATTATTCAATTTTACGATATCGAGTTCATTATTGTAACCCAGGCAAGTCGTTCCGGAATGTAGTGTCACGTATGCATAGTTGTCATCTGCAATTACGGGATCGCAGGAGCGTGCATGTGTAAATTCTCCAATCTTATCCGGGTTAGATGGTGATCTATTAATATCATAGATATACATTCCGTTATTAGCACCTACGAACAATTTATTTTTAAATGGGTAAATAGTTTCCACATGCCAGTCAACTGGTATCCTATTTGAAAATAAGGGGTCGTTACTGTTGGCAATATTGAAAACGCTTAAATCTGTATAACCCACTGTGTAAAGGTAATTGTCCACCAATGCGAACCGTGCCATAGAACCGCCCTGGCCAATTGGAGACGGCGGACTGTTTTGGGAACTTTGGGAAGAATAAGCATCCAGTGCAATTCCGGGAGTAAAATATAATATTCCATTTGAAGTACAATCCTGGGTAACCGTTGTATCTCTTTTGGTCCAGTCAACAATCACTTTTGAAGAATCCGGATAAAAGCCATTACTGTAGATTCTATCGGGAAAGACTCCTTCATTGTATTTTTTTACAGTTGCATGCAAAGGATCTGAAACATCTAAAGTAACGAGATCGGTATATAAATCCGCATACAGTGTATTACCTTTTACAGCCAGGTCCTCGTTACCGGGAATATCAATAAATGCAATATTTTTTGGAGACGATGGATTGCTGTTATCAATTATGTGTATCCCCTTATCTATTTCATTTAGAAAAATATAGTTACCAAGCACAACAATTTTTCCTGGCTCCTGTATATCCTTTGCCGGATTACTTTTAATATTAGCCCTCACTTCAGCTGTTGTTTTATACACAGGCAGATAAAGTGTATAAGAAAAAGTGTGTTTGCAAGTATCTTTCACGCAACCGCTGGTAAAAAATATCGCCGACAAAAACACAAGACATTTGGTGATAATGGATAAATATTTTTTCATGTTGAAAGATTTTTATTTGTTGACAACCTCTTTTCAGAGAGCGTTGCACGAAAAAATTATTTATGGAAAATTATTTGCGTTTGTAGCCCCATAAACGCGAAATGTTTCTTGTTATACAAACCTTCATTGCCAATTTTAGATGCATCGTAGTAGAAATATGGACCAATTAAAATTGAGGTTTTTTGCTTTGGAAATAAACCCACAGAAAAAGCCGTATTAAATCCAAATTGGGTTTTATTAAATATTGAATTGTCTTGATAATAATACCCTGAATACTCATTGTATTGTAAAGCATTGCTGTTTATCAACTCCGAAAGCACAAGCCCTCCCTGCCAATACAACGGTATCTTCTTTTCATTTCCAATCAGCACCTTTACTGAAACAGGAAGCTCAATAAAATTGAAGCGATTAATGTATTTGTTTGCCGCGGATCGTGAACTGTATGTACCAGCTGAATCATTTAGACCAGTAGAAACATTAAAAGACTTAAAATTGATGCCGGCTACCAATCCCGATCTTTTTGAAATCTGCCTTTCAACAAATAATCCCGCAAGGAACGCAAATGCTGATTTTGACCCGGGAGATGAGAACCCAGTTTGCTGGCCTGAACTCAGCGCACCCGGAGCCGCATAAACGGGGGCATCATTCAGATCCAAAAAATGACTTCCGACACCAGACATACCTCCTGACAACAAAATCCCAAACTTCCATTTATTTTTATTGGATTTTTTTGTAACCGCAGCATTAGGCTCTTTTTGAGCTGCTGTGTCATGATCGCTTACGGGTACATCCGATGCAATGGACTTTGACGAGCTATCGACATATACTTTTCCTTGAAGGGAATCCTCAGGTTTGTCAATTACATTTTCAGATAGTGCGGATGATGTCATTGATGCTTTTGTCTCAATAGATGTATCACCTATCATTTCGGTTTCTCCTGTTGATGTAATGGAAGTCTTTTCTTTGGCATTTGATTTATCCTTTGTTCTTGAAGGAGTTAAAAATTTACCGTTTTGTGTAGAATTTTTATTCTCTACCCTGGGTTGCTTTATGGTTGCACCTTCGTTATTATTTTCATTTGTGGATTCTGAAACAGGATTAATTTTACGTTGAATATTTTTATTTTCTTTTACAGACGTTTGACCAATATCTTTTACAGAACTATTCTTTGCAGCACTATTGTCTCCTAAAAACTTCTGCTGTCTTGCGCTCCAAAGCCAATAACCTCCGCATAAGGTAATACCGATAAGTAAGAATAAAATAATCAGTCCCCATCTATGCTCCTTCCTTTTTTCTATTCGTACTTCAATTTTCTTCCAAACAGCATCAGAGGGCTGAATTTTTAATTCATCCATTTTTTGTTGAACCTGTTTTTCAAATTTATTTTCTTCCATATCGCTCCTGGTGTTCTTTTAATGAAAATTTTTCAATCCATTCAATAAGCAAAGCCCTGGCCCGTGCATATTGTGATCTTGATGTTCCGTCGCTAATACCAAGCATAGACGCAATTTCCACATGCGTATAACCCTCTACTGCATGCAGGTTAAAAATCGTTTGAAATCCTGTTGGTAACTGGCGAATGAGTTCCGACAATTCTTTTGTTTGCAATTCCACTACCGGATTATTTGCAGACACTGGATGCAACGGCATTTCGCTAAATGAAAGATCATATTGATATTTCTTATTTGTCTTTAAAAAATTTAAAGAGGTATTTACCATAATTTTCCTGATCCATCCACCCAATTCACCTTCATGTTTAAAGTTGTGTAAATGCTTAAAAACTTTTACAAAGCCATCCTGTAGAACATCTTCAGCATCGGCAATACTTTTTGTATACCTGAAACAAACGCCAAGCATAGCTGGTGCAAAATGTTCATACAATTGCCTTTGCGCATCCGGGATGCGTTTAATACAATCTGTTACCAGCTTTCTATAATCCATAATTACATAACTCTTTGTTGACAATCCGCACTTGAATATCGTTGCATCAGTAAATCATTTTCTGAAAACGAGGGAATTTGGATTAAGTAACTTTGATGCAATTTCATAATATTTTAAGATGAATCTGACTGAGAGAGATTTTAAACTGATATGGCATCCCTACACCCATCAAAAAAACCGGCCGCCATCTATCCCGATTGTAAGAGGCGAAAAAACTGTTCTATACGATGAAACAGGAAATCAATATATCGATGCAATCAGTAGCTGGTGGGTAACTATTCATGGACACGGAAATAAATACATTGCAAAAAAACTGTACGCGCAAGCCAAAAAATTAGAACAGGTGATATTCGCAGGCTTTACTCATGAACCGGCAGTTAATCTTGCGGAAAAAATACTAGAAGTTTTACCTGGTAATTTTTCAAAAATTTTTTACAGTGATAATGGTTCTACTGCTACAGAAGTAGCTATAAAGATGTCGCTCCAATACTGGATGAATAAAGGCGAATCAAACAGAAATAAAATTCTTGCATTTTATCATTCATATCACGGTGACACGTTTGGCGCTATGAGCATAAGCGAAAGAGGAACTTTTACATTGGCTTTTCGTGATAAATTATTTGAAGTAATTTTTATTAAAACACCGGATGGTAAAAACCTGGAAAGTACAAGAAAAGAACTTGAAAAATATAACAATGAGATCGCCTGTTTTATTTATGAACCTTTGTTGCAGGGTGCCGGCGGAATGAGAATATATGATGCAAAAAATCTCGACGCATTGTTGACAGTGATGAAAGAGGAGAATGTTATTTGTATTGCTGATGAAGTATTGACCGGATTTTATAGAACCGGACGCTTTTTTGCGGGAGATTACCTGGCGCAAAAAGCAGATATTATCTGCCTGAGCAAAGCACTCACCGGCGGAACAATGGCGATGGGAATAACCGCCTGCACAAAAAATGTATACGATGCTTTTGTGAGCGATGATAAAACCAAAACTTTTTTTCACGGGCATTCTTTCACTGCAAATCCATTAGCCTGCACGGCTGCGCTTGCAAGTCTTTCTTTACTTCAAAAGAAAAAATGCTTAGGAAGAATTGAGAGGATCGTACATCAGCAAAAGGGTTTTTTAAAAGAAATAACAACTTTTAAAGAAAAAAATATCATTAAAAATTTACGGTATTTGGGAACTATTTGTGCTTTTGAAATTAATACTAATGAAAGTGATAACTATCTTCACAACATCGGCTTTGCATTCACTGACTATTGTTTACAAAACGGAGTTTACCTGCGGGCACTGGGAAATACAATTTATATAATGCCTCCTTATTGCATCACCAAAAAAGAATTAAGAAAAGTTTATGATGTTATAAAAGCATTCCTGGAATCAATAAGCAAAAACACTAAGGAGTAGCTTTTTCTGCCGCTATTTTCAGGTTTTGCAAAGCAGCTTCATAGTGCGGTCCGGTAACTTTATCCAGAAAAATACCGGCAAATTTTTTCCATGGATACCAACCTAATTCAATATTTACATTCCAGGTGAGTTGCGTTTGTCCTGCACTGTTAGTTGACAAAATAAAGCCGTAGGTTTTTGTATTCCCATCTTCGTCAGCTAAAAGAATATTAATGTTTTGCTGGGAAGATTTTAATAAAGACAGGGTTAATTTTTCTTTATTTTCATCGGTAAGTATCACAACAGGAGTATCACCTTGCGGCGGGAAATCTATGCTGATATTTTTATTTTGAAAAGCCGGGTACCAGTTCTTCCAGTTTTTAAAATCATCTATCTCCGTAGCCACTGCTTTTTCATTAGCATTAATAAGAACTGATTTCGAAACTGTAATTTTAGATGGAAGAAAAACAGTTACCAAACAGAGCAACCCGACCAGAATTAAAACTCCAATAATAAATAACTTAGCCCTCCGCATACGTTTAAGATTTTATTCCCATTTAAAAACCTTTACCGCCACAGCGTAAACCACTACTCCCCACAGCAATAATATGCCGATCTCAGTCTTCACATTCCACAGGCTTTTCCCTTCAAAAGCTACTTCACGGAGCGCCGTGTTTAAATGTGTAAGTGGCATTATCTTAGCCAACCACTGCAGCCAGACCGGAAATACACTTACTGAAAAAAATGTGCCACCTATTAAAAACTGCGGTAAAGTGATGAGGTTGGCAAAAGGAGGAATCGTATTATCACTTTTTGCAAGACCGCTCACGATAAATCCAAACCCCATAAACACGACAAGACCAATGAAACTCAACACAAGCATATCAAAAAACGTCCGAAAGCCATAGATTAGGGTAAAGCCGAAGAAAAAACGGCCTATTAAAATTATTACCACCGCTGTCAATAGCTGAAATAAAACTCTGCTAAGCATCTCCCCTAAGATTATATATGTTCTGCCAATGGGTGTTGCGAAAAATCTTTTTAAAACCAACGTATTTCTCAGATTAAAAAACATAAAGGCTACACCAAATACCCCTGAGGCCAGCAAAGAAAATCCAAGTTGGCCGGGAAGTATAAAGTCAATGGTTTTATATTGCCTTATTATTGAAATATCTCTTCGCGGATCAAAATCAAAACTGGCATAGGTTGGACGACCTTTATAAAATCGGTTGCTTAATTGATTAATGACACTTTCAACCAATGTCTTAAACTGCGGCCATTTATCATTACTTGAATTAGTGGTTTTTAGCGTAAAGTTATAGGGAGGATTTCCTGAAACATTTTTTTGAATGTTGATAATTCCCGCGAGCTTCCCTTTTTGCATATCATCAGTGAGTGAATCTTTATCATGATATCTAAGAACAATAACTCTTCCTGTATTTACCAAAGCCTTGTACAGTGCGTTAGCAGTATCTGCATTTTCATCTATGGCAACTTTGTAAGTTTGTGCTCCGCCATTATCACCTATAAAACCAAAAACGAGAATAAAAATAAGCGGGAAGGCGAATCCAAAAATTACTGCAGAAGGGCTTCTGAAAATTGCACGTAAACTGGCTTTTGTAATTGCCAGCATTGCCCTGAATTGGTTGTATGGCTTCATGAAAAGGTTTATTGAAAAAAAGCAAATCTATTGGAGAAATAATAAAGTAAAAAAATTGTTTCGCCGAACTGCTTACATTTATTATTAATCCACATATGAAATGAGTTTGAATGTAAAACGAATTTTAACTGGCAAGTTTGTTAACATCTTCTATAAGTGTGAAAAATTCATTTCGCATATTTAATTTTTCAGTTGTTATTTTTGATTTGTAAAAGAGTTTATAATAATTCTCTCATTTATACATGATGCGAAATACATGAAATATAATTTCATTACAATTGAGGGAAATATTGGCGCAGGCAAAACGACGCTGGCACATTTGCTTAGCAAGCGCCTGAATGCAAGATTAATTTTAGAAGAATTCGCCGACAATCCTTTTCTTCCAAAGTTTTATGAAAACCAGCAGCAGTACGCCTTTCCTCTGGAGCTTTTTTTTATGGCTGAAAGATATAAACAACTAAAAGACCTTTTGCAAACAAAAGATATGTTTCAGCTTGTAACAATTTCTGATTACCTGTTTACTAAATGCCTTTTGTTTGCCAAGGTAAATTTACCGGAAGAAGAATTTTTACTATACCAGAAATTATTTGACATCATAAATCCCCAGTTAATACAGCCTGATCTGCTGATATATTTACACGCCCCGGTAAATAAACTAAAAGAAAATATCAAAAAACGCAATCGCGCCTACGAGCAGGGCATCGCGACAGAATATCTTTTTTCATTGCAGGAAACATATACACAGTATATAAAGCAGCATAATATTAAAACTTTATTCATCGACGTGTCATCCGCAGATTTTTTAGGGAATGAAAATCATTTAAATGCTGTAATAGAAGCCCTTGATAAAGATTACAATGAAGGACAGCATTACCTGCAACTTCCTTAAATGAAATATGAATCCAGCTTTTAAAAATAATCCGTTTGCCTCTGTTAAAATAACGGAATTCCGCAACCTGTTAATGGGAAGATTTGTTTTTATCATGGGCCTCAGAATGATAGCCACTTTAGTTGGCTGGTGGATTTATCTTTTAACCAACGACCCGTTTGCGATAGGGTTAATCGGCTTGTCCGAAGTCGTTCCCGCGGTTTCTTTAGCCTTATATGCCGGGCACATAATTGATCAGAGCGAGAAGAAAAAATTATTGCTCAGAGGTATCTTACTCTACCTTATTGCGGCCCTTACCTTAGTTTTTATATCCGGAAAATTTACGTCGAGTCATTTAAGTAATCACATGATTGCAATCTGCATATACATTGTAATTTTTGGCACAGGAGTAATAAGAGCCTTTACAGGGCCAGTTTTCGGCACTATGATCGCATATATAGTTCCAAGGGATCACCTGCAAAACGCTACGACGTGGAGCCAGGGAACCTGGCTTTCGGCGTCAGTAATGGGTCACGCTGCGGGTGGATTCTTAATTGCGGGTATTGGTATTACTGGTACGTTGATTGTAATATCCTGTTTTATTTTAGCATCCTTTTTCTTTTTATTCAGAATAAAACCAAAGCCTTCTTCAAATGTGCATGGTGCTGTAAGTACCCTTGAGAGTGTAAAAGAAGGCTTAAAATTTGTTTTTAAAACTAAAGAATTGCTGGGTGCATTTTCTCTGGATCTTTTTGCAGTATTATTTGGAGGTGCGGTTGCTCTTATACCAGTTTATGCAAGAGATATTTTAAAGGTCGGTCCTCAGGGGTTTGGCTTTTTAAATGGCGCTGCTGATATGGGTTCGATTGTAATTGTAATCATACTTACCTTATTTCCAATGAAAAACAACCAGGGGAAAAAATTATTGATAGCTGTAGCGGGCTTTGGCATATGTATGATTGTTTTTGGCATTTCAAAGATTTTCATTTTGTCGTTTTGTGCGCTCTTAATCGGCGGAATGCTTGACGGCATAAGTGTGGTGGTAAGGGGAACTATTACACAACTGAAAACGCCGGATAATATGCGTGGAAGAGTGATGAGCGTAAGTTCCATGTTTGTTAATTCCAGCAATGAACTGGGACAATTTGAAAGTGGCGTTACAGCAAAACTTTTCGGAACAATTTCATCCGTAATTATAGGAGGAAGCATTACTTTGCTCGTTGTAGCCACAACCTGGCTAAAAGCTCCTTCACTCAGAAAAATGGAATACTAATTCAACAATAAAATTTTCATCGTTTATGCCATACTGTTAGCCACGTGCTAGCCGGCAATTTCTACCAGTTCAATATCAAAAATTAATTCTTTACCCGCGAGCTCATGATTAGCATCAAGAATAACAACCTCGTCTTTTACTTCTGTAACCAATACAGGTATCGGGCGACCGGCTTCATTACGTAATTGCAATTTCATGCCAGGCTCCAGCTTCATATTTGCCGGTATATTTGATTTAGGAAACTCTATAATAGCTTCTTCATTTTTCTCACCGTAGGCGTCGCCGGGTGCAATTGTTATTGTTTTCTTCTCGCCCACAATCATTCCCGGAATTGCTGCATCAAATCCCGCTATCATTTGTCCTGCGCCCACTGTAAACTCAAGCGGTTCACGCCCTTCACTGGAATCAAACTGTTCCCCCGAATTTAATTTTCCCTTGTAATGAACTTTTACAACATCTCCTTTTTTTGCTTTACTCATGTTATTTGTTTATGAATTTAAAAAATCGTTTTACTTCTATTATTTAACCTCGTTACGATGTAAGCAAAGGAACTAATAAATATTTAGTTTAAAAATTCTGGCACGTCGTTATTGAGAATTTATAAAAAAATTATAATCCATAAAGTCATTTTCTAAATATATTTAAACTCTTTGTGTAAGTATTTTTAATGAAATTTGATTTATGAAAAAGAAAATAATATTTGCCATACTTTTTTTAATTGCTTTGCTTCCGGCGTATTCGCAAGAAAGGATTATACCAGGTGCCGAAAGAATGAATGTGTATTTACCATATCTCAAAGACAAATCGGTTGCTGTTTTTGCCAATCAAACCTCATTGGTGAAGCATACAAATCTTGTTGATACGCTATTAAAAAGAGGAATAAAAGTTGTAAAAATTTTTGGGCCTGAACATGGTTTTAGGGGAAATGCCGATGCTGGTGAGAAAGTGGGAAATTTTGTTGATAAAGAGACAGGGATTGAAGTAGTGAGTCTTTATGGTAAACATAATAAACCCGATTCCAATGATCTTAAAGACGTGGATGTAATGATTTTTGATATACAGGATGTGGGAACAAGATTCTATACATATATTTCTTCGCTGCAATATTATATTGAAGCTGCGCTTGAAAATTCCAAGCCGTTACTGATACTTGACAGGCCTAATCCCAACGGCTTTTACGTAGATGGTCCCGTACTCGATCCAAAATTTAAAAGTTTCGTTGGAATGCAGCCGGTTCCCATCGTATATGGTATGACGTTAGGTGAGTATGCTTTTATGATTGCAGGTGAAAACTGGTTGAGTGATGCAGCCAATAAAAAGTATGCATATTACCTGCAAGCGAAAAGTACGGTTGACACGCCCTTTCATTTTTTAGTGATCAAATGTTTAAATTATACTCATAACAGCAAATATATTTTACCCGTAAAACCATCTCCCAATCTTCCTTCGATACAATCCATCTATTGTTATCCTTCCACATGCCTTTTTGAAGGGACTTCCTTAAGTGAAGGCCGTGGAACGAAAAACCCTTTCCAGATTTTTGGGGCGCCTTCATTGCCAAAAAATCTTTTTTCATTTACCCCCCACCCGGTGGAAGGCGCCAAAAGCAGCAAGCATTATGGAGAACGATGTTATGGATGGAATATTTCAGGAACGCCTGAACAGCTGTTAAAAAAAGTTGACAATAAAATTCAGTTGAAATGGATTATCCAGGCCTATAAATTATTTCCTGATAAAGAAAAGTTTTTTTTATCAACTAATGGATTTAACCGCCTTGCGGGAAATGATATATTAATGCAACAAATTAAAGATGGTGTTTCAGAAGTGGAGATTAGAAAAAGCTGGAAACCTGATCTGGATAATTTTAAAAAGATAAGAAAGAAATATTTGTTGTATAAAGATTTTGAATAAAAAATTCGCGGTAATCCAAATTCAACTAACAATAATGACCACCCTGCGTATTATTTTTATGGGAACACCTGAATTTGCAGTTCCATCTTTACAAAGACTTGTTGACGCAGGTTATAATATTGTGGCCGTAATTACAGCACCGGATAAGCCATCCGGAAGAGGAATGCAAATGAATGAAAGTGCCATCAAGAAATATGCATTATCAAAAGGCTTAAAAATATTACAGCCTGAAAAATTGAAAGACCCTGACTTTCTTAATGAGCTACGGGAACTCCATGCGGATTTGCAGGTTGTTGTCGCCTTTCGCATGTTACCTCAAGTCGTTTGGAACATGCCGTCAATGGGCACTATTAATCTTCACGGATCGCTGTTGCCTCAATATCGCGGCGCTGCCCCCATCAACTGGGCAATTATTAACGGGGAAAAAGAAACGGGAGTAACTACATTTAAATTACTACAGGAAATCGATACCGGCAATATTTTGTTACAGAAAAAAATAAGAATTGGTGATACAGAAACTGCCGGCGAGTTGCATGATGAAATAATGGAAGTTGGATCAGACTTGCTTTTACAAACAGTAAATGATTTAGCAAAAGGTAACCTTAAAGAAGTCAGGCAACAAAATACCGAAACTTCAATATTGCATCATGCTCCGAAAATTTTTAACGAAACATGTGAAATAAACTGGCAAAAAACTGTTGATGAAATTTACAATTTGATTCGCGGGTTATCCCCTTATCCTGCAGCCTTCACTTTTTTGAAAGACAAAAAGTTGAAAATATTCCGGTCAGAAAAAGATTTTACAAACCCAAAAGAAAATCCAGGCACTTTTATTTCTGACAATAAAACTTTTTTAAAATTTGCCTGCAAGGATGGCTACATTTCTATAATAGAATTACAAATGGAAGGAAAGAAAAAAATGTACGTAGAAGATTTTTTAAGAGGGTGGAGAAATAATTAGATAATTACTTTGCAAAGCTCAACGTACAATTAAATTTATCGCCCGAACCCAATTCTTCTGCAGCAGCATTGCTGATAATTATTGTGAGTCCTTCATTTTGCTTTATATCAGGAATGGCATCTAACACCTTTGCATAAACGCTTTTTCCGGTTGAATAGTCAATAACTTTTACCACAGTGCCGGGAGTTGCATCATCGTTGAAGCAGTAATATTTACCATCCTGCCATCCGCTTGTGGATTTGAACGTGCCTCCATTTCCTGTTGCAGTTGCGGGAGATCTGTTTTCCACCTGGCTATCGTATAATTTCTTAAAATAGCCACCGGAAAAATTAATATTACTTTTTGTGTTTACGGTGGTTACCGTTACTTTATGCTCATCTGTTTGCGCTGTTGTAACATCTTTTTGCTCCTGATTATCGATGTCCGGTTTTTTTACTGGCGGCAATCTCTCCTCTATAACCGGAGGCGGAGGTATAGGCTTTGCTTCAACTTTGCCTTCTGATGTTACTTCTATATTAGTCTTTATAGCGTTGGACGCCAACATCGATTCATTTTTATTTACCTTGAGATACCCAACAACTAACGGTGTTCCAATTGTCACATCGTCAGATTGGAGATGATTCCATTTTTTTAAGCTCGCCAGCGGAACCTTATTGTAGGTAATACTAATCCGGTAAAGCCCTTCTTTTGGCTCAACAGGATGATAAACAGGTATCAATGCCTCTTCCCCGGATGCCGATCCTGACTGCAAAAAATTATTTTCAGTTAGCGGGATTTTAAGAGATTCTCCAACATCCAAACCATTTTCAAATTGCAAATTATTATAGGATGCCAGGTCCTTTGCAGATACGTTGTACAATCTACCGATACTATAAAAGTTCTCTTTAGGCACCACTAAGTGTATAAGATATAACTTAGGTGTGCTTCCTTCTATTATGAGGCTATTTTTTTGAGCGAAACATATATTGTTGATAAAAAAAGCGACGAGAAAAATGCTTATCCATTTTACCATAATTAAAGGTTTTACTGATATTAGAAAACAAGTATTTGATAAATTGTAATTTCTCATACTGTGCATTACAAAGATGGGATAAAAAATTTTATTATAAAATGGCCTTCAAACCCTTTTCGTTAAAATTTTATAAACAATATTTAATTAAAATACAGTTTAAGGAACAAATTAAAATTTAAGTCCATTTTATAATCGTTGTTGCCAGATAATGGCCATTTCATTTTTCCATTGCACAAAATCATTATCAATTATGTGTTTTCTTGCTTTTGTAACAATATCCAGATAGAATGCAAGATTATGCATACTCGCAATCTGCAATCCCAAAATTTCTTTTGATTTAATCAAATGCCTCAAATATGCTTTACTATAATAGTTACTTATTTCGCAATCAATCCCATCATCAATTGGAGAAAAATCCTTTTCCCATTTTTTATTGTCAATATTGACAACGCCTTCACTCGTAAAAAGCATTGCATTCCTGCCATTACGCGTAGGCATGACACAATCGAACATATCTACCCCCAAAGCAATGCACTCCAATATATTCCAGGGTGTTCCCACACCCATGAGATAACGAGGTTTATTAACCGGCAGCTCATTGCAGCATAGTTCACATATCTCGTACATCTTTTCTGTGGGTTCACCGACGCTTAGTCCCCCAATGGCATTCCCTGTCGCATCTTTTGATGAAATATATTCACACGACATCCTTCGAAGATCATGATGAACACCACCCTGCACAATTGGAAATAAATTCTGCGTATAACCGTATTTGTTATCTGTATTATTAAAATGTTTAAAACACCTGTCGAGCCAGCGATGGGTTAATTCCATTGAATCTTTTGCATATTCGTACTCACTTCCGCCGGGCGGGCATTCGTCAAAAGCCATAATAATATCACCTCCAATTACTCTTTGAATATCGATTACAATTTCGGGGGAAAATAAATGTTTGCTTCCGTCAATATGACTTTGGAATATTGTTCCTTCCTCAGTTAATTTACGGGTACCACTAAGCGAAAAAACCTGGTACCCCCCGCTGTCGGTAAGTATTGGTTTCCTCCAATTCATAAATTGATGCAAACCGCCTGCAGCCTCCAATACTTCCAACCCTGGGCGCAAATACAGGTGATATGTATTCCCAAGGATAATTTGCGCTTTTACATCTTCCGCTAATTGTTGTTGGGTCACCGCTTTCACACTCCCCGCTGTACCAACAGGCATAAATATGGGAGTGCTGATTTCACCATGATCCGTTATAATTTTTCCTGCTCTTGCTGCTGATTGTTTATCCGTATGTTGATGTTGAACCTCAAATTGTAACGCTGCCATAAATTTCTTCTCTTTAATGCAAGAAAACGCAAATATAGTTTCGAAAAAATAAGTAGCTGGTTAACCTCACCAAATTAAACAGATATTTTGTACGTAGAAAGAAGGTGATTATGTTTGCATTTGAATGAAACTAACTGACTACTTGCATCATTGGGAAAATATAGTTTTCCTTGCATTTTGCTTAATCACACTTATCCAGGTATTTTATTACCTGTTTTTCTTTGCACGCCTTGCATTTTACACATCAGGTCCAAAATTAAATTCACAAACGCATCCTGTTTCTGTTATCATCTGCTCAAGAGATGAAGCTGCCAATCTCGTAAAAAATCTTCCGGGCGCATTGATTCAACAGTATCATACCACCCATGAAGTTATTGTTGTAAATGATAATTCGCTCGACGAAAGCAAATACATCCTTGAAGAGTATCAAAGAACTTACAGACAATTGCACCTGATTGAATTAACGCAAGAGGCAAAATTTATTCCTGGCAAAAAATATCCCTTGAGCATTGGCATTAAGACTGCCAAACATGAAATTGTTTTACTCACAGATGCCGATTGTGTTCCTGCGAGCGAGTTCTGGATTGAAAAAATGCAGGAAGGATTTAGCAACGGAACCGAAATAGTTTTAGGCTACGGCGCTCTTTATAAAAAGAAAGGATTTTTCAACAAATTGGTACGGTGGGAGGTATTTCATACCGCTTTGCAATACCTTTCGTATGCGAGAGCAGGCCTCACTTATATGGGAGTGGGACGAAACTTAAGTTATAAAAAATCCGTTTTTTTCAGGCATAAAGGTTTCTCATCTCATAATCATGTTCCCGGCGGTGATGATGATCTTTTTATCAACAAAGCGGCTACTAAGAAAAACACAGCTATTGTAATTGACAAAGATGCATTTACTTTATCTGAACCTCCGCGGTCGTGGAAACAATGGATAAAACAAAAGAAAAGGCATTATACAACCAGCAAATATTATAAATCAATTCATAAATTTTTATTGGGCCTATACGCTTTTTCTCATTTTCTCTTTTACCCACTATTGATAGTATCAATATTTTTTTACAGCTGGAAGCTGGCGCTGATAGCTTTTGGAATTCGCTTCCTGATGCAAGGAATTATTTTATTTAAAGTAACTAAAAAGCTGGATGAGAAAGATTTATTTCCATTGTATTTATTACTGGACATCTGGATGTTTTTTTATTATCTTTTATTTTCAACCGCTATTTTTAAAAAGCCCGCAAAAACCTGGAAATAATTTGACTGACAATTTATAAGATTACGAGGGTCAAACGATATTCTTAATTGGAAAAGCTCAATGGAAATTCTTTTAAAATACTTTACTGATTTTACGGAGAAACAAATCCAACAATATAGTGCGTTAAAGGATTTATATGAAGAATGGAATCAGAAAATAAATGTTATCTCCCGTAAAGATTTGGATAATTTTTATATTCATCACGTGTTACATTCGCTGGCTATAGCAACGCAATTTGATTTTCCTTCCGGGTATGAAATCATGGATTTAGGCACTGGCGGGGGATTCCCCGGAATACCGCTGGCTATTTTTTTTCCTGATACGCATTTTCATCTTGTAGATAGCATTAATAAAAAATTGAAGGTGGTACAAGAAGTAGCTGATGCCATTAGTTTAAAAAATGTAACAGTTGAACATATAAGAGCGGAAGATATTCACAACAAAAAATTTGATGTGGTTGTATCGAGGGCAGTTGCGCCGTTAAAAGGTCTTTGGCACTGGAGCAAGCCTTTATTAAAAAAGAAACCCATAGATGAACCTAAAAAAATAACGGGGCTTATTTGTTTAAAAGGAGGTGATCTTAATAATGAAATTGCTGAAAGTGCCTGCAGACCACGTACGTGGGAGATAGAGAAAATATTTGAAGAATCTTTTTTTAAAGAGAAATATATTTTGCAGGTTTCCTCTTCTCAATAAAACGGTATAACCATACGTCAGTTTGAGGAGTGTTACCTATAGGAAAGAGATGTGAAGCTCCTGAATATTTAAATCCGAATTTTTTATAAAAATCTTTGGCTCTTTCGTTGTGCTCCCATACTCCCAGCCAAATTAATTCATAATTATTTTTCGCGGCAAATTCCAAAGCAAAGCTCATTAATGCAGCACCAATTTTTTTTGAATGAAATTCTTTTAAAACATAAATTCTTTTTAATTCAATTCCCTTATGTTTATTAATAATGTCAACATCACTTTTTTCTTCTTTCATTCTTATATATCCCGCAGCAGTTCCATCTGTAAATGCTATAAAATAAAAATCATCCGCATATTTTAGCTCCTCCAAAACCTGTTTTTTATTAAAACACTGCTCAATATATCCCTGCATATCCTCGCCTGTACAGGTATCTTTAAAAGTATCAAAAAAAGTAATTGCACTTAATTTTGCAATTAATTGGGCATCATCTATGGTAGCCCTTCTAATATGCAAACCTTGTTTTACCAATTCAGTTTAAGTGTATTATTCTTTTGATCAACATCTGCCATTCTTTTTGTCGGATCAATTTCAACCAGTACCAAATCCGTTAGCGGATGTTTAAACTCCACAACGTAAGTTGGATTGGTCCAGTTCCATTCACCGTGAACAATAAACGGAATACTATCTTCCGCAGGTTTATTCCCAAACATAAGATTCAAAGGAATATAGTGCATTTCTTTACTGCTGTCCCTGAAGGTAAGCTGAAGTTCAATAGGCATGGGCATTTGACCAATTCTTCTTAACCTTATTTTTGAGACGCCATTTTCACCCCAAAGACTATCAATGCTATAATCTATGCTTTTGGTTGTATTTATCCAATACTCTTTATACCAGTCTAGTTGAATACCACTTACGTCCTGCGCAACTTTCATAAAATCGGATGCATTGGGGTGTTTAAACCTCCATAGTTTATAATATTCCAATAAAATTTTATCCCTTACAGAATCACTAACGATGTAGCCTAGTTGCTCTAAAAACATTTCTCCTTTTGAATAAGCATTAATTCCATAAGCAAAATTTGTATTGTAGTGATCGGAATGAGTAGTCAGTGGTTCTTCAAGATTTTGTTTCATTAAATAATAATAACCATTGTAAGCGCTTGCGTGATTTAACGGCAGCGCTTTTTGTCTTGCACTGGGTTCAATGTTCATGGCTTTATCATAAAAAGCCATCACCTCTCCTTCGGCATAATTCGTAAAACCCTCATCCATCCACGGATACATGCTTTCATTTGTCCCTAACATCATCCGGTACCAACTGTGCATCCACTCATGAAAAACGCCGCCAAGTCCCGGGCCTCTTAACAGGGTCGCCATGGGATATTCCATTCCACCATCTCCTCCTTGTATAAAAGAATATTGCGGATAAGGGTATTTTCCAAATCTTTTTTCCATATAGGGCAAAACAATAACTGCTGCATCCGCAACAGTCTGCCATTTTTTTTCAAGAGAATCTACTTTTTTATAAACAACGTTTAAAGTAATGCCATCCTCTTTTCTTACAAGATGTTCATAATCCGGATCTGCTGCCCATACAAAATCATGTACATTATTTCCAATAAAGTGCCAGGTCCTTTTTGCAGAAGAAATATTTTTCAAAGGTGTGCCCGGCTTATCATAACCCCAACCAATATCCGAAGTATTTTGTAAAACACCTGTTCCTGCGAGTTTATAAGATTTATCAATTTTTATAGTAACATCATAATCTCCCCAAACACCATAAAATTCCCGCGCTATATACGGCGTAGGATGCCATCCTTCATAATCATATTCACACATTTTCGGATACCACTGGCTCATACTGTACCGAATTCCCTCGGCATTATCACGACCGCTTCTTCTGATTTGCAGAGGGACCTGCGCTTCAAAAACAAGCTCAAAATTCACTTTACTTTTTGGTAAAACAGGATTTGCGAGATCAACTTCCAAAATAGTTCCATGTAATATAGTTGGCTGTTCAACTCCATTTAGCTTAATTGATTTTATTTTTTGATATCCTATTTCTGAAGAAGTCAATTTGGAAATGCGATCTCTTACACGTGAGTCCCAGTCAGGCCTACCATTGATCATTATTTTTCCAAGTTCCTGGCTCCGTACATCCATTTCGCTGCCTGGCTGAAACGCATTCCAGTATAAATGAATGAATACACGATCGAGTTTATCAGGAGAATTATTGCTATATTCTAAATTCTCTGTCCCATCAATAAGGTTAGTATTTACATCCACATCTGTTTTTATTTTATACTGTACACGTTGCTGCCAGCGATCGGGTTGTGCGGAAAGAAAAATTAAAAATGATAAATTAAAAATTAAAAAAAAGATGAGCTTTTTCATGCACCATATATTAAATAAGAGCGGCAAACTTCGTAAAATAGAAGTTATAAAAAAAACAAAAATGATGAATTGATATATACAAAATCCTTATGAGACATGGATTTACCTTTTGCCTGCTACTATAATTACAATTTCTCCTTTTACATTTTTCTCATTAAAATAATCGTGTACTTCCTGCAGAGTTCCCCTTCTATTTTCTTCAAAAACCTTTGTCAATTCGCGACTCACGCAACATTGCCTTTCCGATCCAAAATATTCAATAAAGTCTTTCAACGTCTTTACCAATCGCATCGGGCTTTCATAAAATACCATGGTACGTTCTTCTTCAGCCATTTTTTTCAAAAAAGTTTGTCTCCCTTTTTTTAATGGTATAAAACCTTCAAAACAAAAACTGTTTATGGGCAATCCACTGTTTACCAATGCCGGAACCAATGCAGTTGCCCCGGGAAGGCATTCAACTTTAATATCATTTTTAATGCATTCACGAACCAACAAAAATGCCGGATCACTTATCCCGGGTGTACCTGCATCTGTAATTAACGCCATAGTTTTACCCGACCTCAACTGGTCAACTAAGTGATTATAAATTTTATGTTCATTGTGCTGATGATACGGAGTTGTAGGTTTCTCAACGCCATAGTAACGGAGAAGCTTAGCCGACGTCCTGGTGTCTTCTGCTAATATTAGGTCAACAGATTTCAATATTTCAATTGCCCTGAATGTTATATCAGCAAGATTACCAATAGGCGATGGAACAATATATAGCATTTTAATTAGCCGATTCAATAATTAGCCAATTTGCTAATTAATATGAATAAAGAATTGTTTGTATAAATATTCAAAACAAAAATATATGCAGCTATTGGCAAGTTAGCATATTAGCTAACTGATATGGTAAATTCTTCCATTACCGGATTCGCGAGTAATTTTTGTGATGCTTCTTCGGCAACTTTTTTAGCTTCGTCTGCGTCCTTTGCCTGAATATTTAATTGTATATGTTTGCCTATTCTCACGTCTTCAATATTCTTTAAACCAAGATTGGAAAGCCCGCCCATAACAGCTTTGCCCTGCGGATCTAATAATTCTTTAAGAGGCATTATTTTTATTTCGGCAAGAAAATTCATTCGCTTTTCATTTTAATTGTTGAAAGAGACAATACTATATAAAATATAAAAACAATTGGCACAGCAATCCATTGTAAAAAAAATGTTGTAACAACCGCGATAACCAGCAGCGTAATTTTGGAAATGTTATTTTTAAAAGTGAAATCGTTAAACTTTAAAGACATCATTCGCATATTAGATATCATAAGATAACTAAGCACCGCGACGAGTGTGTACAGGAACCATTTATTAATAAGCAGGTTATTAACAACGGGAATCGTGTTGAAATGAAGGATGAGAGGAAAAGAAGCAATTAACAAACCAACTGCCGGAACAGGCACTCCCTTAAAAGTTACACTTTGCGATTCATCTAAATTAAATTTCGCGAGTCGGTAAGCGGCGGCACAACTTAAAATAAATGCGGGTAACAACCACAATAACGAAACATTAAGTCCGTTCTCTTCCCTGGCAAAACTAAATCGCAGCAATTGATATATAATCACACCAGGGGCAACACCGAAACTAACAACGTCGCTTAATGAATCAAGTTGTTTACCTAAAGTAGATGTTGCTTTTAATAAACGTGCTATAAATCCATCTAAAAAATCTATAATCGCAGCAATGATGATGCAAATCGCTGCCCAAGTCAACTTTTCAGGAATATTGAAACTGCTGGTAAATTCATCACTTAAATAAATTACGACTGAATCAGTTTGCAATGCAAATACAATTGCCAGGCAACCGAAGAACAAATTAAGCAACGTAAAAATGTTGGGAATACTTTTTTTCATTTACCTCAGGATTTCATCAATGTTTCAATTTCCTCAACAGTTATCGGGATATTTTTCATAAGGTCTTTATTGCCATTTTTGGTTATCCAGAAATTATTCTCAATACGCACGCCCATATGTTCTTCTTCTATATAAATGCCAGGTTCTATTGTAAATACCATCCCGGCTTTTATTGGTTCACTCTTTGTTCCTAAATCATGAACATCAATTCCTAAATGATGAGAAATACCGTGGTATAAATATTTTCTGTATGCCCTGTTTTCAGGATCTTCATTTTTAATTTGCGAGCTTTTTCAATAATCCAATTTTTTGAAAAACCGCGGTTGCTTCATCTCCAATCTTTTCTGTATAATCGCTAATGCTGATGCCGGGCTTTAATATAGAAGCGGCATACTGATGCAAATGAAGACATGCATTATAAACTGTTTTTTGTCTTCTGCCGAACTTACCGTTTACAGGTATTGTTCGTGTAAGATCTGCATTATAATTTCCGTAGCTGGCACCAAAATCCATTAATACTAATTCACCATCTTTACATACATTATTGTTGCTTACATAGTGCAATGTTCGTGCCCGGTCGCCGCTTGCAATAATACTGGAGTAACCCGGCCCGGTTGACCTTTGAGACAAAAATGAATGAAATATCTCCGCTTCAATTTCATATTCCATTACCCCAGGCTTTATGAACTTCAATAAACGCCTGAAGGCGTTTTCGGTAATATCAATAGCTTTCTGTATTACTTCAATTTCGAATAGCGATTTAATTGACCGTAGTTCTTTTAAAATTTTTGCGCTGCGCTTATAATTATGCATCGGGTAACGATTACGCATATCCGCCGCATAACGATAATCTCTTACCGGAACCAAATTTGCCTTCCTGTCATTTTCATTGGTGTTTAAATAAATTGTATCTGCCAGGTGCACCCATGGTTGCAGCAGGCCATCCAATACGTCAAGCCATACAACGGTTTCTATACCGGATATTTCCCTGCCCTCTTTGGCAGTAAGCCTGTGGCCGTCCCACTTTTCCTTTAATTCGTTGGGCCTTACCAAAACCAATACTTCTCTGTATTTGGAATCAGGATTATCAGGAAATAGAATTACCATGGAGTCTTCCTGGGAAATCCCTGAAAGCCAAACCAGGTCAGAGTTTTGCACAAATGGATACAATGCATCACCATTGGAAGGCAATTCATCATTGCTATTAAAAATTGCAATTGAATTTTTATCCATCTTAGCTGCAAATCTTTTCCTGTTCTGAATAAAAATTTCAGGGTTGAGCGGAAGATATTTCATGAAAATGAAAATTTATAGGTTGCAATATACATGATAAAAAGATTTTCAGTTTTTTGCAACACAATTGCATGTAAACTTTACACATTAGAAACTGCATTTTTTTATTCTTTTCAATAAATTTTACATCTTGCCTGATTTTATTTAATCGTTTTAAAAAGTTCTTGGAGATAAACCAACGTTTTTGTTGAATACCAGAAATCAACTGTATTTAAGGCGAGCCATTTGCGGATACCTGAAAAATTTGAATAATTACTTTTGTAGCTGAATCAAACAGTGTAGTTTTCATGTCTGTTCCAACGATGCTTACCATTCCCAGTAGCGTAATAATTAATTTGGGATTAAAATCTGCTGAAAATATATTTTATCAATTATCTCCTGAAATGCTCATCAGCCAGGCAGTAGCAAAAGGCGAAGGTGTGTTAAGCAGTACCGGCGCATTGGTGATCGACTCTGATGAATTTACGGGCAGAAGCCCGAAAGATAGGTTTATTGTAAAAGATAGATTAACGGCTACTACCATAGATTGGAATGAATTCAACATTCCGATAGAAGAGGAATATTTTGACAGGATGTATAAAAAAATGATGGAGTACCTGAGCAATAAAAAGCTGTGGATAAGAGATTGTTATGCTTGCGCAAATCCCGATTACAGACTGAATATAAGAGTTATTAACGAAAATCCTTGTTGCAATCTTTTTGTTTACAATATGTTTTTGAGGCCTGAAGAAAAGGAACTCCAGGGAATTGAGATTGACTGGCATTTAATTCAGGTACCGCATTTTTTCGCAGAGCCTTCAACTGATGGCACAAAGCAGAAGAATTTTGTAATCATAAATTTCACCAAAAAAATAATTCTTATAGGTGGAACCCAGTATACCGGCGAGATGAAGAAGGCCATATTTAGTATTCTCAATTACATTTTGCCACACGACAAAAAGGTATTAAGTATGCATTGTTCTGCCAATGTTGGGAAAAAAGGCGACACCGCAATATTTTTCGGATTGAGCGGAACCGGGAAAACCACTTTAAGCGCAGATCCCAACCGGATGTTAATCGGCGATGACGAACATGGGTGGGATGAAGATTCGGTCTTTAATTTTGAAGGTGGGTGTTATGCCAAAACAATTGACCTGGATAAAGATAAAGAGCCCGATATTTATAATGCAATTAAATGCGGCGCAATAGTTGAAAACATAACTTTTCATGACGGCACTAACATAATTGACTACACGAGCAAGAAAATCACCGAAAACACAAGGGTAAGTTATCCAATAAACTTTATCAATAACGCACTGGAACCATCTGTTGGTAAATCGCCAACAAATATTTTCTTCCTTACAGCTGATGCCTATGGAATTTTACCTCCCATAAGCAAGCTTACGCCCGGCCAGGCAATGTATCATTTTATAAGTGGTTACACTGCAAAAGTTGCCGGAACAGAAGCGGGCGTTGTAGAACCAAAACCAACATTCAGTGCATGTTTTGGCGCTCCTTTTATGCCCTTGCATCCGGCGCAATATGCTGAAATGCTGGGCAAAAAAATAACGGAAGGCAAGGTAAATGTATGGATGGTAAATACGGGGTGGAACGGTGGCGGTTATGGTGTGGGCAACAGGATGAAACTTGAATATACCAGGGCGATGATTACAGCGGTACTTGAAGGCAAACTTGACAGCGTAGCCTATCATCCCCACTCTGTTTTTGGCATGATGATGCCTGAAGAATGTCCCGGGGTTCCGTCAGAAATGTTAAGCGCAAAATTTACCTGGAAAGACAAGGAAGCTTACGTGAAAACTGCACATCAGCTTGCCCGTTATTTTATTAAAAATTTTGAAAAATACAGAGCGGGAGCCAGCGAAGAAATATTAGCTGCAGGCCCGAAAATTTAAATTGAACAAATATTAAAAGAGGATGTGCAGCATTTGTTGAAACTACGCATCCTCTTCCGATTACATTCCGCCTAATTGCTGAAGGTATTTTTCAGAATTGGCTTTTGTGGCAGCAGGCGGATTCATACCTAGTGATTTTTTGAAATTGGCTATCGCATTTTTCTTATCGCCCTTTAAAGCATAGGCCTCACCCAGGCTGTCAAAGGTATTGGCACTTTTTGGATAACGTTTGGTGTTGAGGGTAAGCACTTCAATTGCTTTGTCGTAGTTCTTGGCATTAAGCAATTGGTATCCGTACAAATTCAGTTCAATCTCATTTGACACGGTTATGGCGTCATTCATAATTTTATCAGCCTCATCTGTCTTACCCATTTTCTTCAAAATATTAGATTTAACTGAAAGATTGGTGAAGTTGTTATTTTGCGCAATGGCCTGGTTGATCCAACTGAGACCCTCATCAAGATTAACATTGTTTTGAAGAGCATACCCAGCAGCACTTCTAAATCCAATATCATTAAAGCCTACCGCACCTTTCAGTTCTGCGGCCGCATTATCCATTACAATTTTATCGACATCGAATTCAATCTTTACGGGGAATTGCTTTTTTTCCCAATTAAGAACCAATTCAGCGGAAGTTTTGGTATCATTAATAAAATCATAAGTGAGCATCTCGGTCATAGGTATCTCACGCAACTGAATTTTAGCCCTCATTTCATCGTTTTTGGAATCATAAAAGAAACTGCCCCACGATTTGTAATCTTTGGATAAGATCACTTCACCTGTATTGTCCTTGTTAATAACAAAAGTCAAACCATAAGAACCGGCGGGTACTAGTTGGCCCTCTACTTTAGCATCATTCGATAATGTAATAACTGTATTCTCATTTGCGCCGGCACGCCAGGGAGCAGAGTTGCCTGCACCGAATTGCTGAACATTCCAGCCAAAAGGAACCAATGCTCCCCATATTTCACGACCTCTTGCCGACGGCCTCGAATATTTTACGGTAACAGTGGAAATTCCAATCGTTTGTGAAACCGATGCGGCGGGGCTGGGAACCCGGGGTAGAGTAACTTGCGTATAGGCAACCACGGATACCAGCATAAGCAGGCTCATTAGCAATGAACCTGCAATAAATATTTTTTTTCTCATAAAATAGATTTTTAGTTAATGATAAGAATATCAAAGTAACATTAAGAACAAGTTCAGGCAATGAAATATATGTCAGCGGTTATATTTAAATGCTGAAAGGTTTTTTACATAATCAGCTTAAGAAGCAAGAACGTCGCCCGGAAATGAAAATCCAACGAACTGAAGGATGAGAATTAAAACAAACCAAATAATTGCGAATCAATTTTATTAATGATAATCCCGAGGTCTTCGTCATTTTCCGCAAACTTATTGGTATCAGCATCTATAATTAACAGAGGGCCTTCGTTGTAGCTGTTAATCCATTTATTATAGAATTCATTGAGTTTTTTCAGATAATCAAGCCGGATATTTTCTTCATATTCCCGGCCTCTTTTTTGTATTTGGGCCACCAGGGTAGGCACAGAAGCGTTCAGGTAAATTAAAAGATCCGGTGGCTGAACCATCGTTTTAAGCGTTTCAAAAAAAGTATAATAGTTGCTAAAATCTCTTTTAGTCATCAAGCCCATATCGTGAAGGTTGGGGGCAAAGATATTCGCATCTTCATAAATAGTTCTGTCCTGTATAACGGTTTCGGTACCACGCTGAATTTCCAAAAGCTGGTTGAGCCGGCTGTTTAAAAAAAATACCTGCAGGTTAAAACTCCACCTTGGCATGTCTTCATAAAAATCGTTCAGGTAGGGATTGTGGTCCACATCTTCAAATTGAGGGATCCATTTGTAATGTTTACTAAGCAATTCGGTAAGTGTTGTTTTTCCTGCGCCGATATTTCCGGCAACTGCAATATGTTTTGGTCTTTTTGTTTTTGCCATTTCCCTTTTTAGAGTTTAGATTTTTACCTTCCCCATGGCCGGTTGGATTTTGCTTGATTTATGAATTGCTTAAAAGTAAATATAAAATCTAATAATAATTAAGGCCCATGAATTTTCTTACCAATTTCATCGTTTCTTCTGCACTCGCAATGGCTTTTTCAGCGCCCTTTTTCATCACCTCTTCCAGGTATTTCTCATTGGCAAGAATTTCATCAACTCGTTTACGGATAGGAGCAATGAAATTTACCATATCTTCAGCAAGTTGCTTTTTCATTTCACCATACCGAATGGTGCAATTATTGAAGGCGTTCTCGTATTGCGTAATTGTCTCTTCTTTACTTACTAATTTCATCAGCACAAAAATATTTTCAATATAAGGTGGCTTAATTGAATTTTTTTCTGAAGGACCGCTATCGGTTTTGGCTTTCATTACTTTTTTGCGAATGGTCTCGTCATCATCTGCCAGGTAAAGCGTTGCCATTTGGTTTTCACTTTTACTCATTTTACCGCCTCCATCTAATGAAGGGACTTTTACAAGCTCTTCACTAAAATTAAACGCCACCGGCTCCGGGAAAACTTCTCCATAACGGTGATTAAACCTTTTTGCAAAATTCCTTGACATTTCGAGGTGCTGCTCCTGGTCTTTACCAACCGGCACATATAAAGCACGGTGCAAAAGAATATCTGCCGCCTGTAAAACAGGATAGGTAAGCAGTCCGGCATTTACATTATCCGGAGACAACCTCACTTTCTCTTTAAAGGTGGCAGTCTTTTCAAGTTCCCCCTTATAGGCCAGCATGTTCAAAAAAAGATACAATTCGCTGGTTTGAGGAACATGACTCTGACAATACAATGCTACTTTCTTCGGATCAAGTCCACAGGCGATATTTTCGGCTAACACCCTATGTACATTGGTTTTTAATTCCTTTGTATCGGGATGCGTAGTTAAAGAATGGATGTCTGCTACCATGAAATAACATTCATAATCATCCTGCATTTTTACATAATTGCGGATAGCTCCAAAATAATTTCCCAGGTGCAAAAACCCGGTAGGCCTTATTCCGCTCATAACTTTCTGCCGGTCGGAAGGCAGAATTTCTTTCTTCATGTTCATAAGACGGCGAAGATATGAAAGTTGGCCTCTATAGCTATCGTGAGAATTGCCCAATTGCCAATTATTAATTGATAATTATATTTGCCAGATGAATGTAAATGACGAACTGGTAGATAAACTCGCTAACCTGGCCCGCCTGGAATTTAATGCACAGGAAAAGGAAGAAATTAAAAAAGACCTACAGGAAATGATAGGTTTCATTGATAAACTGAATGAACTTGACACGACGGGGGTAGAGCCATTGCTCCACATGAGTGAAACCATAAACATTTTGCGTGAAGATGAAGTAAGTGGAATGATAAGTAGGGAGGATGCATTTAAAAATGCTCCATTACATGATGAACAGTTTTTTAAAGTTCCAAAAGTTATAAAGAATAATTAAAAAATTTGATAATTATCCGGCCAGTTATTGCATAAAATTAATATGGTTATTATTGTGTCCGAATTAATGCCGATTAAAAGATAAAACATGAATTCAATTATAGAACTGGACAATATTCAAAAAAGCTATTTCATGGGGAAAATGGAACTGAAAGTGTTGAAAGGGATTTCCCTGGAAATATCTAAAAATGAATATGTGGCATTGATGGGGCCTAGTGGAAGTGGAAAATCCACCGTAATGAATTTGCTTGGGTGTCTTGATTCGCCTACGGCCGGGCGTTATATTCTGAATGGTAAAGATGTAAGCAAAATGTCTGATGATGATTTGGCAGAGGTTCGTAATAAAGAAATTGGTTTTGTATTTCAGCAATTCAATTTATTACCAAGGCTCACGGCAGCAGAAAATGTTGCGTTGCCGTTAGTTTATAACGGTTCTACCAAAAAGGCGAGAACCGAACTTTCACTGGCAATGCTTGACAGGGTTGGCTTAAGCGACAGAAGCCAGCACAAACCTAATGAATTGTCCGGTGGCCAAAACCAACGGGTAGCCATCGCCAGGGCGTTGGTGAACAACCCTTCAATAATACTTGCAGATGAGCCAACGGGTAATCTCGATTCAAAAACATCTGTCGAGATTATGAATATTTTTAGCAAGATTCAATCGGAAGGAAATACGGTAATACTTGTAACACACGAAGAAGATATTGCCAATTTTGCCCATCGCATTATAAGATTAAAAGACGGAGTTATTGAAAGCGATCATAAGCATAATGCGTCAATGGTTGTGGGTCATTAAATACTGGTCATTGAGTTATTTGTCAATAGTGAGTGAATAATTTTTGAGCTTTAATACCTGACTTAATAGCTGATGCATTGACAAATGACTCGATGACTTTTTAATGCATTGATAATAAATGATCTGAATTTTTATGCCTCAAAAAATATATACTAAAACAGGCGACAAAGGGAAAACAAGTCTTATTGGTGGAACCAAAATTTTAAAAAGCGACCTTCGCATTGAGGCATATGGTACAATAGATGAACTGAATTCGTGGATTGGTTTCGTCAATGATGCTGTCAATGATTTTAGCGCCAATCATATTTTAAAAGAGATACAGGACCGGCTTTTCACCATCGGCTCATCGCTTGCGTGCGATCCAAAAAAAGAAACCAAACTCCTGATTCCTGATTTACATGAAGCAGATGTTGTTGTTCTTGAAAAAGAAATTGATAGTATGAATGAAACCTTGCCGGTAATGAAACATTTTATTCTGCCTGGGGGGCACACCGCCGTTTCAATCACACATATCGCAAGAAGTGTCTGCCGCAGAGCGGAAAGATATTCTGTAAATTTACAAACGCATGAAGGACATGTAGAACCTTTAATAATAAAATATCTTAACAGGTTAAGTGATTATCTTTTTGTATTGGCGAGGTATGTGGCACATTTACACAACGTTCCTGAAGTAACCTGGAATCCCCGCGTTTAATTGCACTTAAAAATAAATATCTTTTTTTCCATAGCATTATTGTTAAGCCGAATGAATTTAAATTTATGCGGATGAACTGTTTTAATTTTAAATTTCTTCAACCGGCGTGCATACTTTCTCTCTTAATAAACTTTTCATCTTATGCGCAAACTTCCGGGCAAATTGTTTTGCAGCACCTGACTGAAGAAAATGGACTGAGTGACAACCACGTGCAATGCATTTATAAAGACAAAAATAATTTCGTTTGGATCGGCACGCTCTCAGGCCTTAATGTAATTGACGGTTCTGAGGTTACTTCCTACAAACATAATGCAGAAGACAGTACTTCCATAAGCAACAACAATATATTATCAATAAGCGGCGACAGCAATGGTTTAATTTGGGTAGGAACTGAATTGGGACTGAACTCTTTTAATCCATTAACCAAAAAGTTTACGCAATACGATCTTCCGGCAAACATGTTGGGAAAAACGCAGTATATCACATGCGTTGCTACCGATAAAAGCGGGCATATTTTTATAGGAACACCATTCGGTCTATTTTACTATGCAAATAAAAAAATCAGTTCTGTTATTATACAAGAAAACAAAAACGACCTGGCAAAAAATAACAGGATAAACTGTCTTATTGTAGATCACTCGGGGCTTTTATGGATAACTACTTTTAATGGCTTGTGGACTTTTGACATTGACAATAATAAAATAACTCATGAAATAAGTTTAGCAAATGACCTGGATTTTAGCAAATTATTTACAACTGCTATCGAAGATCACGAAAATAAAATATGGATTGGAAGTTGGGAAAGAGGTTTAAAAAAATACGACCCGGTAACGAAGAAAATAAGTGAGTTTGACACAACCGGGAGACCGGGGAATATTACGAGCCTTGGTGAAACGAAACAGCCTGATGGAAACTATTTAATATGGATGAATGGATCGCTGGCCGCTTTTGATCCTATGCAAAACAGGTTCATACATTTCCCGGTACCATACAATATCAGGCCCCCTGTAAACATTACAAAAGTTTATGCTTCAGCCGATAACTGGCTTTGGATGTGTAGTAATGATGGTCTTTATATTTATAATCCTCTAAAAACTTTATTCAGGCATCATATTTTTTCGTCTCCAATTACCAGCCAGGATGTTTCGATGCTGGAATGGAATAAAAAATTATTAGTTTCAGGAGCCGGAGAAAACTTTTTAAAAGAATATGATCAACAATTAAGAGTTACAGATGATTATAGCAAAGGAGAAACTACAAAAAAATTTTCGTGCCTTGCTATTAAGCTTTCTGGCAATTCAATGATAAAGGCCGGGACTAACAATGGCATTGCTGATATAAATCTCAATACACATAAGGTGGAAATGCATCCGCTTGATTTTCTTGCGAAAGATTTTGAAGCGGGAAATTTTATCACCAATATTTTTGAAGACGAAAATAAAACGTGGTGGATTTTCCCATGGAGAAATGGTATCTGGAGCACAGATTCTTCTTACCATGATTTTCACCAGGTATTTAATAATTTCATCAACGAAGACAGAAAGCCGAAGCCAGTTGTTATTGCTGATGCAGTGGAAGATAAAAACGGTAATTTATGGTTTGCCGATTTAGACGAGGGAATTATTTTTTATAACAGATCCTCAAATAAATTTTCAAAGCCCTTCCTGGATAAATTGGGAGAAAGATATACCACCAGCCAGGTGTCATATCATAATAACCATTGCTACTCATTTTTGAATACAGAAATTTTAATGTGGAACTGCGATAGCACGGCGCTTCGCAAAATTCCATTGCCTGCGCAGATGGATAAGCAAATAATTTCCCTGGCAATAGATAGTTCAGGAGATATATGGCTTGCAACCCGCCAGGGGCTTGTAGTTTATAATACAATTGCCAAAAGTTTCGATCGTTTTACAACATCTGACGGGCTTGTAAAAAATGATATGGATGGTTCTTTAATTTGCCTGTCTGATGGAACAATAGTTTTTGGAGGCCCGAAATACTTAACTGCATTTGCACCCACAAAAGTCCTTCAATCTATAAGAAATACTCCTGAAATTTTACTCACAGATGTTATTGCAGATCAAAAAAATATTTCGTTCGACACTACAAAAAAAATGAAGTTCAATTACTCCGTCAAAAATTTTATCTTCAAATGGACTGTAACCGACTATAATGACCCGCTCAATAATAATTATTACTATAAGCTCCGGGGCATTGATACAATTTGGCGCTATGTGGGCAATCGTGGCGAAATAGAATTTGCCAATCTTTCTCCAGGCGATTATACTTTAGTTTTAAAAGGCGCCAATTCAAACCGGGTGTACGCAAAAAATGATATAACTATTCATTTTGAAATTAAGCCGCCTTTTTGGGTTACAGTGTGGTTCTTAGGTCTGTGTGCAATAACTATTCTTTCTATTTTTTATGCTTTTTATCGCTACCGGCTCAACCAGGTTCTGAAATTGCAAAATCTTCGAAACAAAATTTCACTTGATCTGCATGACGATATTGGTTCCACTTTGAGTTCTATTTCTATATTAAGCGAAATGGCACTGCATCAAAAAAAAGAGTCAACAACAATTGATATGCTGAATGAAATAAAAGAGAATTCTATTTCATTGATGGAAAGAATGGATGATATTGTATGGAGTATTAATCCAAAAAATGATTCGCTTGAGAGCCTTTTTTTAAGAACAAAAATCTTCGCTGCAAAATTATTCGAAGCAAAAGAAATTAACTATAAAATCCATATCAGCGAAAATTTAGGGCACATCCTCCTTCCGATGGAATATCGGCAACATATTTATCTCATCATGAAAGAAGCTATCAATAACCTGGTAAAATATTCCGGTTGCACCGAAGCAGGAATTGATGTTCGTTTCTATTTATCGCAGTTAAACATTCTCATAAAAGACAATGGCAAAGGGTTTGATGTTGAAAATAGTATTGCCGGCAATGGATTAAACAGTATGAAGAAAAGAGCAAAGAAAATGAATGCTTCCCTTGATATTTTATCGAAACCAGGAGAAGGAACAACCGTGACGCTTTTTGTAAAAATCAAATGAATATATGATAGAACCATTCATCTGCATTTCCCAATTTTGCAATTCATGATTGAAGTTGCCATAGTAGAAGACAATAATACCCTGCGTAACTCACTTACTAATTTGGTTAATCAAACAGAAGGGATGAAATGTGTAGTATCGTTATCCAATTTATTAAATGTAGTTAGCGAATTTAAAAAAGCAGAACCCGATATTGTGCTCATGGATATAGGGCTGCCAAACATTTCCGGTATCGAAGGGGTAAGAACTGTAAAAGATAATTTAGAAACTATACAAGTTTTAATGTTTACCGTTTTTGAAGATGATGAAAAAATTTTTGAGGCAATAAAAGCAGGCGCATCAGGATATCTTTTGAAGAAATCAACACCAGGCGAAATTGTAGAAGCCATCACATCTTTGTATAATGGCGGCGCCCCCATGAGTGCAAGCATCGCCAGGAAAGTGATTGAATCATTTCAAAATAATTATCAAAATCAAAAAGAAGATTTTCTGCTAACTACCAGGGAGAGTGAAATTTTACATTCATTAATAGACGGGCTTAGCTATAAAAGGCTGGCTGAAAAATATTTCATTAGTATTAGTACGGTACGTACTCACATCCGGCATATTTATGAAAAACTTCATGTAAATTCAAAGGCACAGGCTGTTGCCAAAATGCTTAAAAAATAGCGTTGAATGTCTTTACAAAACAATTCTAATCACATTCTAAAAATCAGAAAAATCAACCTTTTATACGATTGACAATTTATGGTAATGACACTTACTTTGAAAGTAAAAGACATTACATGAAAAATATTATTCTGTCCCTCGTTTTTTGCACCATTGCCGGAATCTATCATAGCGATGCCCAATTATTAAAAAGAATTAAAGACCGGGTTAAAAATACCGCATCAGATCATATAGTAAATGACGCAGGCAATGCTACCGATAAGGCTATTGACAAAACCGAAAACGCTGCCGGGAATACTTCAAAAGGTGATAATAATTCATCTCCAGGTGATAATAACAGTAATACCAGTTCAGCGGATAATAGCAGCAATTCTACTGGCTCTGCATCCGCACCCTCCCTGCACTCTTATCAGAATTACGATTTTGTGCCCGGCGATACCGTTCTTTTTGTGGATGATTTCACTGAAGACCAGGACGGCGAATTTCCATCTCACTGGAATTTAACTAAAGGCCAGGCCGTAGTAAATATGATAACCGGCAAACCGGCTTTTTGCCTTACTGATGGAAATTATTGCCATGTGCTGCCGAGGATGAAAAAAGCATCTTACTTAACCGATCCGTTTACGATTGAGTTTGATACCTACTGCGATGAAAGCAACAGCAGCCAGGGGAGCCCCTTACTTTCCTTAACCTATATAAATAAGGATGGCAACGATGATTATGGAGATATTGATTTTAACAAAGGAGATCTTGAAGGCCGGGGCGATGTAAATTTAGATGGTTTCCCAAATGACCTGAGTGCAAATTTACCAGAAGCATTGAGAACCAATTACCCAAATAACTGGCATCATATAGCCGTAATTTATAAAGACAATCAATTAAAATGCTACGTGGATCAATACCGTATTTTGGTTGTTCCCAATTTAGGCTGCGTACCTACTGCATTCGGCTTTGAAGGAATTGGCGATCAGGATCACCCTATTGTAGTAACGAACATTCGTGTGGCTGCCGGTGGCAATATGAATATGATCGGTAAAAAATTCACCGAATCAAAAATCGTGACCCACGGCATCAATTTCGATATAGATAAGGCTTCTATTAAACCGCAAAGCATGGGCACACTGAACATGATCGTAACCATTATGAAAAATAACCCGGATTTAAAATTTGAAATAGACGGCCATACCGACAATACAGGACAGGCTATCCATAATCTTACACTCTCACAGCAACGGGCAGACGCAGTTAAGACACAATTGGTGAGTATGGGAATTGACGCTTCGCGTCTTGTAACCAAAGGCTTTGGCGATACAAAACCAATAAGCGACAACACATCACCAGAAGGAAGAGCCAATAACAGGAGAGTTGAGTTTGTGAGAATGTAATTGCTTTAACAAAGTTTTAAATCATTCTTCCATCTTTCATATGTAAAATCCGGTCACTCATTTGTGCCAGTTCCTCATTGTGGGTTACAATTAAGAAGGTTTGTTGCAGGCGATTGCGAAGGTCAAAAAACAGGTTGTGCAATTCCTTTGCATTGGCAGAATCGAGATTACCGGTTGGCTCATCGGCCATTACAACCGATGGATCATTGATGAGCGCTCTTGCAACAGCCACCCTTTGCTGTTCTCCTCCTGAAAGCTCGCCAGGCTTATGTTCTGAACGATCTTTCAGACCTAGTAACTGCAAAAGAGAGAGTGCCTTTTCCCGAACCTCTTTTGTTTTTCGCCCGGCAATCCAACCTGGAATACACACGTTTTCAAGCGCCGTAAATTCGGGCAACAAGTGATGAAACTGGAAAACGAAGCCGATATGTTTGTTACGAAAAGCCGCCAGCTTTTTGCCATTTAATTTAGAGACGGGCGATCCATCAATAAATATTTTGCCTTTATCCGCAATATCAAGCGTACCTAATATATGCAGCAAAGTGCTTTTACCTGCACCTGACGACCCGGCAATACTCACAATTTCGCCTTTAGAGATTTCAATATCTACCCCTTTCAGAACGGCCAGAGGGCCATAGTTTTTAAAAATTCCAGTAGCTTTTAGCATGTCTAAATGTAAAGGTTAAAATAGAAATAGCGAAGAATAAAATAATTTAAAACCTCCCGTCGTTCATTCTCTGCAATATTAATTTAACGGTAACAACAATTTAAAAAAACAATATTTGGTAATACCGATTTAACTTTTACATTTGCGGAAAATTTAAACGCCCGAATTATTAGTTTAATAGAATAAAAGGAAACATATGTTTTGGACTCTAGAACTCGCATCCCATCTTGAAGACGCACCGTGGCCCGCAACCAAAGATGAATTAATTGACTACTCAATACGTAGCGGAGCACCAATTGAAGTGGTAGAAAACCTGCAGGAACTTGAAGATGAAGGCGGGGAAATTTATGAAGGCCTGGAAGACATTTGGCCGGATTACCCAAGCCAGGAAGACTTCTTCTTTAACGAAGATGAATATTAAATTTAGAATTTAGAATTAAAAATAAAGGCCGTTCAAAAATTGAACGGCCTTTATTTTTTTTATGATCCCCTGAGAAATTATTTTTCCATTTGCTCGATCACACTTTCGGTAACACCTGTAAATGAAAACCCACCATCGTGAAAAAGATTTTGCATCGTAACGTACCTGGTAAGATCGCTAAAAAGCGTAACTATATAGTTGGCACAATCATCGGCTGTGGCATTTCCTAAAGGGCTCATTTTTTCAGCGTAATTTATGAAGCCGTCAAATCCTTTTACGCCGCTTCCTGCGGTGGTACGTGTCGGAGATTGTGAAACAGTATTTACTCTCACATGTTTTTTTAGTGCGTAATGATAACCAAAACTACGGGTCACGCTTTCGAGTAATGCTTTAGCATCAGCCATTTCATTATAGTCGGGAAAGACTCTTTGTGCTGCAATATAGGTAAGCGCAATCACACTCCCCCATTCGTTTAAAGCGTCAAGCTTCATAGCGGTAGCTAACACCCGATGAAGACTCATTGCTGAAATGTCAAGTGTTTTCTGGTTAAATGCGTAATCGATTTCTGTATAATGTTTCCCTTTCCGCATGTTAACACTCATTCCTACAGAATGTAAAATAAAATCGAAACTGCCTCCAAAATGTTCTTTGGCTTTAGTAATTAAGTTAAGCACATCATCATTACTGGTTACATCACATGGAATGATTGGAGCATGTATTTTTTCGGCAAGCTTATTAATCTCTCCCATGCGCATTGCAACAGGGGCGTTAGTTAATATTATCTCTGCTCCTTCTTCGTTACAACGTAAAGCAGTTTTCCAGGCAAGTGATTTTTCATCAAGAGCGCCAAAAATAATTCCTTTCTTTCCTTTGAGTAAGTTATACGACATAGTTAAATTGTTAAATAGTTAATTGGTTTTTTAGTAAGCAGGTTTGTAAAAATAAGGCACTTAGGGTTTAAAGAAAAAATTCCTATACTCGCTAAAAACAAATCCCAAAGAAAAAATAATTACCATTACCGCAGCAAAAGACAAAAGTAAAAGCAATAAAAAAGCGCCCATATTCCGGTGAACGTTAATTTTTGATTTAAGATAATTTACCACAACATAAGTTAGATACATAGCTGCAACTACTATTAATAAAATCAATATCTTCTTCACAATGAGCATTTGCAAATTGATTTCTAAAATGGCATGGATAAATTAATTTCCCGACATTTCCCTGGCATTCTCAAATGCGGCGGCGGTAGGCTTTTCGCCACTTAACATTTTTGCAATGGTTGTAATTCTTTCATCGCCATTTAATTG
Organism: uncultured Chitinophagaceae bacterium; assembly: GCA_963819925.1. GTDB lineage: Bacteria > Bacteroidota > Bacteroidia > Chitinophagales > Chitinophagaceae > Ginsengibacter. The sequence continues at coordinate 390,421 of CAWFYG010000009.1, forward strand.
ACGGATTGAAGTAATAATTTTATCGTTCACGATTTCCTTATACACAAAAAAGTGTGTATCCGCCCTGGCGGCAATCTGTGGTTGATGAGTGATTGAAATCACCTGGTGAGCCGCAGAAAGCTCTTTCATAATCAGTCCAACCTGCCTCGCTGCTTCACCACTTATTCCGCTATCTATTTCGTCAAAAATCAGGACAGGCAATCGCACACTTTTTGCAACCAGTGATTTTATGCTAAGCATCAGCCGGCTTAATTCACCGCCACTTGCCACCTTGCGCAAGGGCTCAAATCTTTGATCTTTATTTTCGGCGCCGGAAGGAACATTGGCATTAAATAAAAATTCAATTGCATCGTTTCCGAAAAGATTTAATGACTCTGCATTTCGAATATCTACTTTTAATCTTGCATTGGGCATTCCAACCTGTTTAAGAAGTTGGTTTACTTTTTCCTCAAATGGCTTTAGTTGCTTTTGCCTTTTCATAGAAATTTTTTCAGCCATTTTCAAAGTCTCATTGTACAATTCTGATAGTTGCTTCTCCTTTTCTAAGATATCATCTTTAAGGTTGGTTACTTTATCCAGTTGCGAATCAAGTTGATTTTTTATGTGGATTAATTGTGTCGTGGTTGTTACTCCATGTTTTTTCAAAAGCCTGTAACCCTCTGCCATCCGATCATTCAGGAGGTTTATCTTTTCGGCATCGTAGGTTACTGAATCATTAACAAGGCTTATTTCGGATGCTATGTCCCGCAGTTCAATTTGAACAGAATCCAATCTCCTGGTCAATGATTCTATATTATGGTGAAAACTTTCAAGACTTTGTAATTTGTTGCGGATGGATTTAATATTTTGCACAATAGGTTGCTCGCTTTCCTCCAATTCAAAGTAAATTTCTGAAAGAATTGTTTTTATATTTTCCGCATTGCCCATCAGCCGGATTTCCGCATCAATATCTTCAATTTCATTTTCTGAAAAATTCGCTTCTGCCAATTCATCAAATAAAAATTTGTTGTAATCAAATTCTTTATTGGCAGAAGCCTGTTCATTCTTAAGCATCTCCAATTCCTTTAAAACAACCCGGTAATTTTTGTACAACAATTGGTATTGATCAATTTCCTTTGCATTTCCGGCAAGCGCATCAATTACCTCTCTTTGAAAATCGTTATTACTTAAATCCTGCGTATCAAATTGCTGGTGCAAATCAACCAGCAACGAAGACAATTGTTTCAACTGCCCGAGAGTTGCCGGTGTATCGTTAATAAAAGCCCTGGATTTACCATTAACGGCCAATTCGCGGCGTATTACCAATTCCTCGTCACTGTCTAATTCGTTTTTTTGCAAAAACTCTTTAACAGGAATGTGGCTGGTTTTAAATATACCTTCTATAAAACATTTTTTTTCTTTATCAGCTAAAACTGATGTATCGGCTCTTTCTCCTAAAATAAGATTAAGAGCGCCCATTAAAATGCTTTTACCTGCTCCTGTTTCGCCGGTAATGATATTAAGATGAGGGGAAAAAATTATTTCTATTGAATCGATTATCGCGTAGTTCTGTATGTGTAATTGCTGAAGCATTTTGAATAGCCAAATTACAATTATAAATTTTCACAAATTCAAAAAAATGTGCGAAATGAAAAAGGGCGCAAATAGCACCCTTCAACTTATGATCTTGATCAATAATGCTATTTTATTTCAACCGAGTTATTCAATTCATCGTCAACAAGAATTCTACCGCAGTTTTCGCAAACGATAATTTTTTTTCTCTGCTTAATATCGCTTTGTTTCTGCGGGGGGATAGCGTTGAAACATCCGCCACAGGAATCTCTTTCCACGGGTACTACAGCCAGGCCATTGCGATAATTTTTTCTTATCCTGTCGTAACTTACTAATAATCGTTCATCAACCTGTTCTCTTGCAGAAGCAGCTTGCTTGTTATAATTCTTTTCCTCCTTGTCAGTTTCAGCAATAATTTTTTCAAGTTCTCCCTTCTTCCCCTTTAAGTTTCCCTCTTTGGTGGCAACCGCTTTTTTTGCAAGCTCGAGTTGTTTTGCTTTTTCAGCAATATCTTCCGTTGCATCCTTAATATGCTTTTCTGCAAGTTTTACTTCCAGTGTTTGCATTTCAATCTCCTTATTAATGGCTTCAAACTCGCGGTTATTTTTTACATTGTCGCTCTGTTTTTCGTATTTCTTAATGAGCTCCTGCGACTCTTTAATCAGCGTTTTTTTGTCTTCAATAAATTGCTGAATACCGTTCATTTCCTCTTCAATGCGGTTCTGTCTTGCGTTAAGACCTGCAATTTCATCTTCAAGATCGCTAACCTCAATGGGCAATTCTCCCTTTAGGATTTGAATGCCATCGAGCTTGCTATCAATTTTTTGAAGTTTTATAAGAGATGATAATTTTTCTTCTACTGAATAATCTTTTACTTGTGACATATATTTTTAAATAATTTTTTTTCTTCATTTCAGAATTTATGGCTACGATCCTTACACATAATAGATGACAGGATTTGTGCTAATTTCTGTTTTTAGGACGGCAAAGTTACGGAATTTTTGCTGTAAAATATCAGTTAAAAGCTCAATAGTAAACTGTTCACTCTCGTAATGTCCTATGTCCGCAAGTAAAATGGCATTATCGGCGTCAAAAAATTCATGGTATTTTATGTCAGAGGTGATGTAAACTCCGGCTCCCACAGCTTTTGCCTCCGGAATTAAGAAGCTACCTGCCCCACCGCAAACAGCAACTTTTGTAATTTTTTTATTGAGAAAGGCCGTATGGCGGATTACAGAAAGCCCAAACTCTTTTTTCAAAATAGCCAGTAACCTCTCCTCCGAAATAGGTTCCTTAAAATCTCCTGTCAGGCCACTGCCTGTATCATCCCTTAGGTTATTTAGCGAATAAATATCAAAGGCAACCTCTTCATAAGGGTGCGTTTTCTTTAAAGATTGTATAATCCGTTCCTGCAGATATGCGGGAAAAATGAGTTCTATCCTTGTTTCATTTTCCGAATGTCGTTTCCCTATTTCCCCTACGTAAGGATCAGATTCTTCTCCGGCCTTAAAAGTTCCGACACCATCAACGTTGTAACTGCACTCACTGTATTTACCTATTGTTCCCGCTCCGGCGGCAAATAATGCATTTCTTATTTCTTCTGCATTTGCTATCGGTGAAAATGTAATTAGCTTTTTCAATGTATTTTGCCTGGGGGAAAGCACTTGTATTTTTTGAAGATTTAATTTTTGAGCTATCTTATAGTTCACCCCGTTTATAACATTATCAAGATTTGTATGAATGGCATAAATGGCAATATTATTTTTAATAGCGGCTATAACCGAACGCTCAACATAATTTTTGCCGTTGATTTTTTTTAATCCTCTAAAAATAATCGGGTGGTGTGCCACAATCAGATTGCATTTTTTTGATGCCGCTTCAGCGATAACGTCTTCGGTTACATCAAGCGTTGTAATAATTCCGCTGCAATCATCATTTGCATTTCCTAAAATAAGTCCTGCATTATCGTAATCTTCCTGCAAACTAACGGGAGCGAAATCTTCGAGACACTTAGTTACTTCACCTATTTTCATAAGTTTTTTTGTAAAGATAGAGAACCGTTTGGCAATGGCTAAGCCCGTATCAGCAGTTTATTGCCGGTACATGTGCAAAACAATGGGCGCATTGGAACCCCATGGCGCCAGTTCCATTGTTGGTAAACCTTTACTTGTAAAGCGCCATGCCCTGCTTAAAAAAGCAAATTCTGGCGGGGGATTGGGTAGCATGATTGTCAACTGACCGTAATCGCTGTTGCAGCTCCAGGATCCGGTATAAACCGTACCACCTTTGGTCGCTTGCAAAGGACCGTGATAAAAATCTGTTTTTAGAAGAACAAATACTTCCCCCGAATAATCTGATGTAATATCCGCACCGTTATCCGTCGCAAGGCTTACAGTGAAATTCCGGTTAAGTATATTCGTTTCGAAATATTGTTCCAGGAGTGCATTGTTGGAGGTGTCTACGGATTTTTTACAGGCACTACCGAAAAGTAAAGTGGAAAGCACAAACAAAGAAAAAAATTTTACCATAAAATTTTTTGAAGGTTATTTTCTTTTTAATTACCGGTAAATGAAACATGGTATCTTCTGCATCGCTTTAAAAAACGTAAATAGTTATTGAATATTATTTTGAAACTCCCCTGGTCAACTTGTGAAAAAGTTAAGTCCCAATTACCATAACTTCATCAATTATTAAAATTTATGTTTTCCCACCGCAAATATTGGATATTTATTTTATTGTTGATGTTTTGTTCGAGGGGTTTTACACAAATTTTTGGTGGAAATCCGTCATGGCTAAGATGGAGGCAAATAAACACTCCTATCGCACGAATTATTTTTCCACAAGGACTTGATTCGACTGCTGAAAGAGTCTGTAATGTGATTTCCTTCATAAACGATCCAATGCAAAGTACTATTGGTAAAAAATCAAAAAAAATAAACCTGGTACTGCAAAACCAAACAACCGTTTCAAATGCTTACGTAGGGCTTGGCCCTTTTAGGAGCGAATTTCTTCTAACTCCATTGCAAAATAGTTTTGAATTAGGCAGCCTGCCGTGGTCAGACCAGCTAACTATTCATGAATACCGTCACGTACAGCAATACAATAATTTTAATGTAGGCTTCTCTAAACTTATGCATGATATTTTCGGAGAGGAAGGACAAGCGCTGGCTAATAATGCAACCATCCCAAATTGGTTCTATGAGGGTGATGCTGTTTACAACGAAACCAATGTAAGCAGGCAGGGACGCGGAAGTTTGCCCTACTTTTATAATGGATACCGTTCTTTGTGGAAAGGAGGAAAAAATTATAGCTGGATGAAGCTAAGGAACGGTTCTTTCAAAGATTTTGTTCCCAATCACTATCCCCTGGGCTTTTTACTGGTTGCTTACGGACGGGAAAAGTACGGTGATAAATTCTGGGAGAATGTAACTCAGGATGCAGCCTCTTTTAAAGGAATTTTCTATCCTTTTCAAAAAGCAATAAAGAAATATTCAGGAGTTGACTACGTAACTTTCAGAAATGATGCATTTAATTTTTTCAAAAAGCAATTTAACCTGCAAAATATCCAGCCCGAAAAAAGAAGAAAAAACATTGCTTATAAAGACGAAGAATATCCTGCATATATCGGGAATGATTCTGTAATCTATGTAGAAAGCAGTTTCAGGCAAATACCTGAATTTATAATTCGTAACCAGGGAAAAGAAAGTAAACTAAGAGTAAGGGACTATTCAATTGATAACCAATTTAGCTACAGGAACGGAAAAATTATTTATGCAACATTTCGCCCGGATTCAAGATGGGGTTACCGGGATTATAGCGATTTAAGGATAATTGATATAACTAACGGAAAAGAACAGACGCTTACTAATCATACTAAATATTTTTCTCCGGATATTAGTGAAGACGGGAAAAAAGTGATTGCCGTGGAAGAAACTCCTGATACGAAACGTACCTTAAAATTGCTGGATGCTGTGTCGGGGAAAATTATACAAACCATACCCAATCCTGGCCAGCTTTTTTATACCTATCCAAAATTTTATACCGAATGATAAAATATTTTCTGCTGTAAGAAATCCGCAGGGAAAAATGTCGCTTGCTATTATCGATACACGCAATGGCGAATCAGATTATTTAGTTCCTTTTTCGTACAACGTTATCGGCTTCCCCTGTTTGTTTCATGATACGCTTTATTTTTCTTGCTCTTACCAAAAGAATGATGAATTGTTTGCATATACTTTTTCAGATAAAAAATTATGGAAAATTAAATATGAGCAGGAAAACGGAATTGGCAAGTATCAACCTTCTGTCAACACCCAAAACATAATTTGGAGCGCATTCACTGCCGATGGATACAGGCTAACAGAAGTTTCAAAAAAGCAAGTACAGTTCGAAGAAATGAAACCTGATTCCTTAGACAAAAAAACTGCCATCTTCGGAATTACTTCTTTACAAAAAACCAATTCCAATTTATTATATAAGGTTCCCGACGATACATTTTCAATTATAAAATATCCTAAAAGCTTTAGGCTCATTAATTTTCACAGTATTGAACCGTCTGCAAACGATCCCGATTATTCTCTAAACCTCTTGAGTGAAAATATTCTCAATACGTTACAATCACAACTTTCTTTCACATACAACCGTGCTGAAAAATTTAAAGAGATAGGATTTAGTGGAACTTATGGCGGTTTATTCCCTTTTCTTTCCGCCGGTGTTAATTATACTTTGGACAGGCGTGCGTTGTATCATGGTAAAACTATTAGTTTTAATGAATTGGAACCATTTGCCGGATTCAATATTCCCCTCAATTTTAGTAAGAACCGTTCATCTACTTTTTTAAATTTTGGCTCGCAATATGTTTTCAAACAAAGCAATTACAAAGACGTTTATAAAGATTCTCTTGGCACGATTTCTTACGGATACAGTAGTAATTTTTTATCATTTTCCCATCAAATTCAGCAAGCAATTCAACAAATTTTTCCAAAGTTTGCCCAGGCAATAAACATTAACTACAAGGCACCTCTGTCAAAATATAAAGGTTTTCAAATTGTCCTCAATGGTAATTTATACTTTCCCGGTCTTTTAAAAAATCATAGCGTTATAATAAATGGCGCATGTCTCAGAAAAGATTCCCTTGGAGAGATCAACTTTTCAAGCGGCTTTCCTTTCTCACGAGGGTACAGTTCTATTAACTTATATGAAATGTATAAATGGGGAGTGAATTACAGTTTCCCTTTGTTGTACCCTGATGCCGGATTTGGCAATATTGTTTACCTGCTTCGTGCAAGAGCTAATTTATTTTATGATGATACTCATGCGAACGATTTCTATAGCAATGGCGATAGATTCTCCGCCAATTTTCGATCAATGGGTACAGAAATTTATTTTGATTCAAAATGGTGGAATGAAGCATTAATTACAATCGGAGTAAGGTACAGCCGGCTATTCGATGAGGATTTGTTTGGGGGAAGTGGAAGAAACCGCTTCGAAATAATTTTGCCCGTAAATATTTTCAATCAATGAACCATTAACGTCTAAATCATTTTTCTCGTGGCATGATTTTTACTAATTTACAGGTCTGTTATCTATTGAAATGTATTCGTTATGGGCCATTCAAGTCAATCTAAAAAAAAGAAAAAGGGTAAGAGTGTATTGTATTTCTTTGCCATCACCGCTGTTACTGCGGCGGCTTGCGTTTTCATTATAAAAGAAGGGCGGCGTATAAAACTTGAAAATGAATTGCTCTCCTACGAGGTATGGTAGTGTTTTCAACATTAATTTAAAAGAGTTTCCAAAAATCGCATAGTTCCAATAAATCCCGCATGTTATTTGCTGTGGCACGTTTAATCTTTGCTTAAAGAAAAGGGGTTGATTAAATAATTATTTTTGCCGGGTAAATCAACCATTATGAAAATTGAGGTCGGCTCAATAGCACCGGTTTTTAACCTGTATAGTTCTGAGAAGGAAAAAGTATCGTTAGAAGATTACAGGGGCAAAAATGTGGTGTTATTATTCTTCCCGTTGGCTTTCACAGGAGTTTGCACAAAAGAACTTTGTTTTGTGAGAGACAATATTGGCATTTATAATGATAGTAAAGCGAGTGTATTAGCAGTGTCTGTGGATTCGCCGCAAACCCTGGCGAAGTTTAAAGCAGATCAAAAACTTAATTTCACTCTTCTAAGTGATTTCAATAAAATTGTCTCCCAGGAATATGGCTGCCTGTATGAAACCTTTAGCCTCGGGATGAAAGGTGTAAGCAAACGAAGTGCCTTTGTAGTTGATAAGGATGGTAAAATCCGGTACGCCGAAGTTCTTGAAAATGCCGGCGAGGAACCTAATTACAAAGCGATTACAGACTGCCTGGCAATACTCAACTAACTGTTTTTCAACACTTAGTTATATCATCTTTTGTATTTTTTTGGTCAATTACAATTTAAGGCGGTAGTCGTACGTTTAAGAATTACAAATGGTTTTAATAAGTTTGTTATAATTGAACCAGGGTATTTTGATCCAATTTTAAAAGTTGTAACTTTAAGCAAAATCCGCCGAATATTGAAAAGAATTTTTTACATATTTATTTTTATTGCCGGTTTTCATTTCAGCAGCGTTGCGCAGGTTAAATCAACCTTTATAAACGATGATGAAGTAAGGACCGTCAAATTCTATCCCAATCCGGCGGCAAGTTTTATTAATTTTGAATTCAAAAAAGATTACGACAAGTCTTACACGCTTCTTATTTATAATTTTATAGGTAAAAAGATGGCCGATTTGAAGCCTTCGGAACAAAAAATTACCGTTCCTCTTACCGAATATTATCGTGGTGTTTATATTTTCCAGTTGCGGGATGCACAGGGGAATGTGGTCGAATCAGGAAAATTCCAGGTGGTTAAATAATTTGCTGCCGATCAATTACGATTTCAGCTTTACAAAATTTTCAGGATCAAAAATCGCGTCATCAATTTTCACGTCGCCTTTCAAATCATGATATTTTTCTGCCTGTATTAATTTATCATTTATATAAAAATATACAAGGGTCTCGGTAAAACCTCCGCCTAATTTTACATGGTTTTCAAACAATGCTTCTTCTTTTGTATTGTTTTCATATTTAATCAGTCGGACGGGGCTAAAATTTTCTTTTTCAATCCATATTTGATTTAAGGAATCCTCACTTTTACCCGCACCAATTACATATACCGCCATTCCTTTCCATGTATCTTCATGATATTTATCAAGGTCGTATCCAAATGATTTCATTTTTGCAGTTACCTCATCGAACGAATAAAAATACATACCTCCTAATAAAAACAAAAGGTCATCATCATTAGGTCTTACACCTGCTTTTTTAAATTTCCTGAATAAATAAGATGAATCATTTTTAAAAATCACGGCATTACCGCTGTCGGGATTTCCAAAGTCTATTCGAAAATCGTTTGGGAACTTTATATTCTCATACCAGGTTTCTGTCCGCTTCAGGCTGTCATTGCGGTAAATTTCTGTTGTTTGTTTAAACGTAAATGTCTTATACCATTTTCCTGCATAACGTTATGCATCATTTTTAATATTTCTATGCTGCCGGGAGACCTAATGAATGATGATGCGATACCCATTACTGCAATTGCGATATACAATTTTTTCACGATACCAATATTTGGAAATCAAAATATAAAGAATAATACTTAAGATTAAAGGCTCTCCCCCCGGGATGACGCGACTTTGCATCGATAACAATGTAACGTCCTCATTCCGGAAAAAAACTATTCATCCGGCTTGTCTTTATCGCCCTCATCAATCACAAGATTAGCACCTCCTTCACGAAGAATCTCATCCATATTCCTGTCGTTATCAATAATGCCTTTTGCTTCAAGCATTCGCATATCTTTCGCATCACGTAAAAATTCAGACGCAAATATGAATTCATTTAGTTTATCGTGCTTGCTGAAAATAATATCTTTATTAGTGCCTTCCCACTCTTTTCGGCCATTATAGAGATATAAAATATTCTCACCAATTTCCATAACACTATTCATATCGTGTGTATTAACAACAGTAGTTATGTTATTTTCTATGGTTATTTCATGAATTAGTTTATCAATAACCATTGAGGTTTGAGGATCAAGTCCGGAATTCGGCTCATCACAAAATAAATATTTCGGCTTCAGCACAATTGCGCGGGCAATTCCCACTCTTTTTTTCATACCACCACTTATTTCAGCAGGAAATTTGTTGTTGGTGTCTTTAAGGTTTACCCTGTCAAGGACATCATTTACTCTTTCTAGTTTTTTTGCCTGAGTCCAGCTAGTAAACATATCAAGCGGAAACTTCACATTTTGTTGAACTGTCATACTGTCAAAAAGAGCAGAACCCTGAAAAAGCATCCCGATCTGCTGCCGCAATTCCTTTCGTTCTTCTTCAACCATACGGGTCAAGCTTTTACCATCAAAAATTATTTCGCCAGTATCAACTTCAAATAATCCCACCATGCATTTTTGTAAAACGGTTTTACCGCTACCGCTGATTCCGATAATAAGATTCGTTTTACCCGTTTCCATTACTGCGCTTACATTATTAAGAATTTCTTTATCCCCAAAACTCTTACTTACATTTTTTATTTCTATCATAGTAAAAGCAGCAATTTTTTATAACCTAAAAAATAATGTACTTCTGAATTATAACGATGAAGCATACATGATGATGATTATTAAAGTCCTTATTACAGTATTTGTATTTTTTTCAAATCCCTTTGTTTTACAATAAGAAAAAAGCAAGAATATAATCGGCAAACAAAATAAGAATACAACTTGTTATTACTGCTGTTGTACTGGCTCTGCCTATTTCCAGGGAACCTCCTTTTACATGATACCCGTAAAAAGAAGAAACACTGCTTATTATAAAAGCAAAAGTATACGCTTTTGAAAGGCCGAACCATACGTTTTTGGGAGCAAAACTTTGAACCAATCCCCTGTCGTAAATATCGGCTGAAAGAATTCCGCCCAGGCTGCCCGCCAATCTTCCTCCATAAATTCCCAAAACCATGGCAAGTATTACCAGCAAAGGAATCGTTATAAGTGCAGCAAGTATTTTGGGCATTACGAGGTAAGATTTCGTATTAATGCCCATAATTTCAAGCGCATCAATTTGCTCGCTTACTCTCATGTTTCCTAATTCTCCGGCAATCTTACTGCCTATAACTCCTGCAAGGACAATACACACGAGCGTTGGCGCAAATTCGAGAATAACGGTATCACGCACTATATAGGCAATTGTTTCTTTCGGAAGTATAGGGCTGGTGAGCTGGTATGAAGTTTGAACTGCACTTACTGCACCCATAAAAACAGAAATGACCGCCACGATTCCCAATGAACCCATACCGATTTCAACAGACTGGTGCATGAGTTCTTTCCAGTACATTTTGAAATTTTCGGGCCTGGTGAACATCCCTTTTATCATTAAAATATAACTTCCAATCGTGGAAAAAAATGTCATTTTATTTTTTAAAAATATTTATGAAAAGTACTGCCACATATAAAGGCAAACACTATACTTCCGGTATTACTTTTTTAAGCTTTCTCCACCTGCCTGAAGGTGATTTTTCTGCTCCGTTTTTATTTTGACATTTCATTTGTGCATCTACAACAGCAATTAAAACCATATTGAAAATGCTTCGCACCTGGCTTCCGAGCTGTAATATATGAACAGGTTTACTCAGCCCCAACAATATAGGCCCAATAGCATCAAAACCCGCAAGTTCCTGCAAAAGGTTATATGCCACGTTGCCGGAAGCAAGGTTGGGGAAAATAAGGACGTTTACATCTTTATTCACCAATTCGCTAAATGGATAGTTATCTCTAACCACTTCTTTGTTGAATGCAACATTAGCCTGAACTTCGCCATCCACCACAAGAGAAGAATCTTTTTGTTTTACAATTTCAGTTGCCTGGGCAACTAATTTCGCTTCTGGAGAGTTACTGCTTCCAAAATTGGAGTAACTAACCATAGCAACAACGGGTTTGATACCAAAATTCTTCACTTCCTTAGCAACCATCATCGTTATGTCGGCCAGTTCTTCGGCAGTAGGATTAAAATTAACCGTAGTATCTGCGAGAAATATCGGTCCTTTCTTGGTCATAATAATGTACATGCCGGCCACTTTTTTTGATCCTTCTTCAAGCCCTATAATTTGCAACGCCGGGCGTATGGTATCCGGATAATTTTTGGAAAGTCCCGATATCATGGCATCTGCTTCTCCTGTTTCAACCATCATGCAACCAAAATACAGTCGATCCCGCATTATTTTCTTTGATTCATAATAATTAAATCCCTTTCGCTGACGTTTCTTAAAAAATAATTCTCCATATTCAGCTCTCTTAATTTCCGCTTCATCACTTTTGGGATCGATAACGGGAATACCGTCAAGATCAATACCGTTTTCTGACGCTATCTTGGCTATATTTTTTGGGTCACCTAACAGTATAGGGTAGGCGAAACCGTCATCCTGTGCCAGTTGTGCCGTTTTCAATATTTTTTGATTTTCAGCCTCAGCAAAAACAACCCGTTTAGGATTTTTGCGTGCTTTATTACCGATAATCCTCAGTAGTTGGTTATCGATACCGAGTCTCTCATTTAATTTATTGATATACTCATTCCAGTCAGCGATAGGTTCTCTTGCAACGCCACTATCCATTGCGGCTTTTGCCACTGCCGGTGCTACCGTTGAAAGCAGGCGATTATCAAGTGGTTTAGGGATTATATAATTAGGTCCAAATACGATACTTTTTTCATTATAAGCAAGGATAACAATGTCAGGGACGGGAGATTTTGCGAGTTCGGCAAGGGCTTTAACTGCAGCCAGCTTCATTGCCTCATTTATTTGTGTAGCCCTAACGTCAAGGGCTCCACGAAAAATGTACGGAAACCCAAGAACATTGTTTACCTGGTTAGGATAATCACTTCTGCCCGTAGCCATAATAACGTCTTTTCGTGCAGCGGTAGCTTTATCGTACGTTATTTCAGGGTCAGGATTAGCCATGGCGAAGACGATTGGATTTTTTGCCATGTTCTTGACCATATCGGGCGTTATTACATTTCCTACGCTCAATCCAATAAATACATCGGCGTCCTTCATTGCTTCAGCAAGGGTAAGGTTGGGATTAGTCGTTTGTGCAAATTTTATCTTTGGTTCCTCAAGTCCCGGCCTTCCCGAATGAATAATTCCTTTCCTGTCAAACATCATAAAATTGGATGCCTTAGCTCCTAAAGCTTCATAAAGCTGCACACAAGCCATTGCGGCGGCTCCTGCACCATTGACAACAAACTTTACCTTGTCTATTTTTTTATGCTGAATTTCCAAAGCATTCAATAAGGCAGCAGAACTTATAATTGCCGTGCCATGCTGATCATCGTGCATAACAGGAATCTTCAGTCTTTCTTTTAACTTTTTTTCAATGTAAAAACATTCCGGTGCTTTTATATCCTCAAGATTAATGCCTCCAAATGTTGGTTCCAATGCGGCAACTATCGCTACAAATTTTTCAGGATCTTTTTCGTTGATTTCGATATCAAACACATCTATGTCTGCAAATATCTTAAATAAAACCCCCTTCCCCTCCATTACGGGTTTTCCGGCTTCAGGGCCTATATCGCCTAATCCCAAGACTGCAGTACCATTGCTTATAACTCCAACCAGATTTCCTTTAGCCGTGTATTGGTAAACACTATCAGGATTTTCTTTTATTTCCAAACAAGGTATAGCTACTCCCGGAGAATAAGCGAGTGAAAGATCTCTTTGGGTTTTAGTGGCTTTGGTTGGAATAACTTCAATTTTTCCCGGCCTTCCTTTTGAATGATAATCTAATGCTTCCTGTTTTCGAAGATGTTTTTGCATACTGAATATTAAAGTATTGCGATTATACGCTCCCTATTTGCTTTTACACAGGTAAAGATACTTAATGTAGCTAATTTAAGTAATTGATGTTGATGTTGCCAGCCATGCTAAAATTCCAATTCCATTTTCAATGGCAGCCTCATCAATATTGAATGTAGGAGTATGAACGCCGGATGTTATGTTTTTTTCTTTATTGCCAACGCCAAGCCTGAAAAAACAAGCAGGTATTTTGTGAGAATAAAACGCAAAGTCTTCCGCTCCCATTCTCATCTCCGTTTCTTCCACGTTTTCATCGCCTGCAAACGCTATCGCATTTCGTTTAGCCATATTTGTTAGTTTCTCGTCATTGATTACAAATGGATAACCGACATCTATATGAGCGTCAATTTGAGCTCCACACATTTCTGCTGTGTTTTTACAGATGTTTCTTATAAGATCGTGGGCTTTAAACCGCCATTCCTCATTCATTGCCCTAAAGGTCCCAATGAGCTTAACTCCTGAAGGAATAACATTGGTGGCATTGCCACCCTGAATGGAAGTAATTGACAATACACTCGGATTAAATGGGTCATTCATTCGGCTCACAACCTGCTGAAGATTTACAACGAGTTGCGATGCCACAAGAATTGTATCGGCAGTTAAATGCGGAGCGGCCGCATGTCCTCCTCTTCCATTTATGGTTATATAAATCTCGTCTGCACTTGCCATAACCATTCCACTTCTAAAACTTAATTTTCCAACAGGTAATGCAGGATTCACATGTAAAGCAAAAATTGCTTGCGGAGCCGGGTTTTCCAATACTCCTTCTTCTATTAAAATGCTGGCACCGCCAGGGTTTTTTTCTTCACCTGGTTGAAAGATCAATTTAACAGTCCCCGTCCATTCGTCTTTTAATTCATTTAAAATTTTTGCTGCTCCCAGGAGACAAGTGGTATGAACATCATGACCACAAGCATGCATTATTCCATCATTCTTAGAGCGATATTTTACTTCGTTCATTTCTTTAATAGGCAGAGCATCCATATCTGCCCGTAGTGCAAGAATTTGACTGCCAGGATTCTTCCCCCCGATAATTCCGACCACTCCTGTAGTTGCCATTACTTTGTATTCAATATCCCAACTTCTCAATTTATCCTGTACAAATTCGGAAGTCTTAAATTCTTTGAAACTCAATTCCGGATTGGCGTGTAGGTGATGCCGAACTTCAATGAATTCCCCAGCATACTTCGATGCCAGTTTTTTTATGTTATCTTGTATCATTATATTTTTTTACACTTCTGCTACAATTCATCACATCAAAAATAAAAGAGTTTCAGTAATTGAAACTCTTTTTAATAATTTAAAGAAATACTGATAATTATTGCATATCGTCAGGATTAAAATCTTTATCAGGTTTAACTTCAATTGTTTCAGGGAGATAATAAATGGTTGCTCCGTTTAACATTTTGCTGATTTCTTTTCGATAAGGATTGGCTTCTTCCTGTGTTTTAAAATTGCCGAACTTGATTTTGATATAGGGATTAGCAAACCACATGTACGTTTTTTGCTCAGGATATTTTTGCAGCAATTCCCCTCTTACCTTCATGGCATAAACACGATCATTTGTGTTTAGGATCATAAGCCTATATCCCTTTGCAAGCCTTGCCTGTGCTTTCAATATAGCTGTATTTACCTCTGCTTCCTTCCTTGCCAAAATATCCATCCGATAGTCCTGGTGCACTGTTATTTTGTTCTGTGCAATGGTATCTGTACTCTGAGCAAATGATTGGAAACTTATAAAAAGAAAAAATATAATAACAGATCGTTTCATATCCTTAAATAATATTGACAAAAAAGGTACCATTCTTTTTTACTTTCTCAAGATGCCCATTTAACTTATTTAGTTGTACGCAAATAAAATTTAATTTTTTAATGACATCATTTCGTTCATGATTTGTACTCCGGCACTGCATCCCAGTCTTTTGGCACCGGCATCTATCAATTCTTTTGCAAACTCATACGTTTTAATTCCACCACTTGCTTTTATTTTTACACTATCAGCCAGGTGTGCCCGTATTAATTTTACTGCATGAACGCTTGCACCTTTCTCTGCATAACCTGTTGAAGTTTTTACATAATCGACTCCTGCAACTCCATAGATATCGCAGCACTTTATAATCTCATTATCGGTTAAAATTCCGCTTTCAATGATAACCTTTATCAGCTTATTTCTATTTTTTATAATAGGCATAATCGTATTTATCTCATTGGCGATAAAATTCCAATCATTATTTTTTATTGCTGAAATATTAACCACCATATCCAGTTCATTGGCACCATCCACCATTGCTAAAACAATCTCTGCAACTTTCGCTTCAATTGCGCTATAACCGAACGGAAAACCAATAACCGTTGCCACCTTAATGCCTGAATCGCCGAGTAATTCTTTTGCCTTTTTTACGAATAAAGGTGGAATACACACTGCAGCAAACTGATATGTTTTTGCTTCAGCACAAACCCTTTCAACATCAGACATTAGTGTCGTGGGCTTTAAGATAGTATGATCGATGTATTGATTAAGCTTCCCTTCCATGACACTGCTTGTATTTTTTGCCGCTACCGCATGGACAAGGATCATTTCTTCCGATTTTAGGGCCTACTTTAACAGGTTCCTGTTTTATATTTTCTGAAGGATCTATGTAATCATTTTCCTGTGAAACATATTCAGGTCCGCCAGCGCCTGCAAATTCTTCCTTACGCTGACGCATCTTACTCATATCAGTTCTTCTTCTTCTTTCTTCGTGTATTCGTCCACTTTGGTTCTGCTCTACGGGTATACTACAATGTGCAAGAAAACTAACAATGTCTTTATTTACTTTATCATTTAGTTGCTTAAATGCATTGAACGCTTCTATCTTGTAAATCACCAACGGATCTTTCTGTTCATAACCCGCAGTTGATTGTACGCTATGCCTCAAATCGTCCATTGCTCGAAGATGTTCTTTCCAGGCGTCGTCAATCAATGCCAATGTAATATTTCGTTCTAACGCATTGGAAAGTTCTGCCCCATTCGTTTCTATTGTTTTATCCAGATTAGCAACGGCCTGCATTGCTTTTTTCCCGTCAGTAAAAGGTACTGCCACGTTTTCGATATGAGAGCCCTGCTCTTTACGAATGTTTCTCATAACAGGCAACGTCTGTTCATTCATTGCCTTATTCTTCTGATTGTAGTGTTCTTTAGCTTCCTCGTACAACCGGTTTACCAATTCATAAGTGTCTTCCTTATCTAATTCCTCGGCAGTTATAGATGTATCAATTGCCAGGTTCATAATAACACCCAGCTTAAATTCCTCATGATCATTGATCTCCTTACCGGAAATTATCAATCCTTCCGCAACGGAATAAAATGCGTTATCCAAATCGAGTGCAAGCCTTTCTCCAAACAATGCATGGTTGCGTCTTCCATAAATAACGGTGCGTTGCTTGTTCATTACATCATCATATTCCAATAATCTTTTCCTTATGCCGAAATTATTTTCTTCCACTTTCTTTTGTGCACGCTCAATACTTTTAGAGATCATACTGTGTTGTATCACCTCACCTTCTTTATAACCCATCCTGTCCATCAAGGACGCAATTCTTTCGCTTCCAAACATTCTCATAAGATCATCTTCCAGGGAAACAAAAAATTGAGAAGTTCCGGGATCGCCCTGCCTTCCGGAACGACCGCGTAGCTGCCTGTCCACACGCCTGCTTTCATGTCTTTCAGTTCCCAGAATCGCCAGCCCGCCTGCTTCTTTTACGCCGGTACCGAGTTTGATATCCGTACCACGACCAGCCATATTGGTTGCAATGGTTACGTTTCCTGAAAGCCCCGCTTCAGCAACAACCTGTGCTTCTTTAGCATGTTGTTTTGCATTGAGCACATTGTGAGGAACTCCTTTCTGCTTCATCATTCTGCTGAGCAATTCACTTACTTCCACTGATGTAGTACCAACAAGAATAGGCCTGCCTGCCGCCCGCATTTTTTCTACTTCGTCGATTACTGCTTTTAATTTTTCACGCTTTGTTTTATAAACCAGGTCCTGCGCATCATTTCGAATAACCGGTACGTTAGTTGGAATAGAAACGACATCCAGTTTATAAATACTCCAGAACTCAGCAGCTTCCGTTTCAGCAGTACCCGTCATACCGGCAAGCTTGTGATACATCCTGAAATAGTTCTGTAACGTAATAGTAGCATACGTTTGTGTAGCACTTTCAATCTTTACATTTTCTTTTGCTTCAATGGCCTGGTGTAAGCCATCCGAATAACGGCGACCTTCCATGATACGCCCTGTTTGTTCGTCTACAATTTTTACCTGGCCATCTATTACCACGTATTCCACATCATTTTCAAAAAGGGTATATGCTTTCAATAATTGTTGAACAGTATGAATTCTGTCAGCTTTTACAGAATAATCATTTAGCAAAACTTCCTTCTGTTGCAATTTTTCTTCCGCAGAAAGATTACTTTTTTCAATTTCCGAAAGTTTAACGCCAATATCCGGCATTATAAAGAAATCAGGGTCTTCACCTGATTTTGTAATTAATGCAATTCCTTTATCAGTAAGGTCAACCTGGTTATTCTTTTCATCGATATGAAAATATAGTTCCTGGTCAACCATTGGCATATTTTTTTGCTGGTCAGAGAGATAATAGTTTTCAGTCTTCTGAAGTTTCACTCTCATGCCAGGCTCACTCAAATATTTTATAAGTGCATTGTTTTTGGGAAGGCCACGATGCGCCCGGAAAAGAGCAAGTCCTCCATCTTTTGGATCATCATTTCCTTCCCCAATTTTTTTCTTTGCCTCAATTAAAAATCCGTTCGTAATTTTTTTCTGCGCTTCTACAATCCTTTCAACGCGTGGTTTCATTTGGTCAAACTCCTGCTGGTCTCCCCGCGGAACCGGACCTGAAATAATCAACGGTGTTCTTGCATCATCAATTAATACACTATCTACTTCATCCACCATTGCAAAATGGTGTTTACCTTGCACCATCTCCTCGGGAGTATGAACCATATTATCGCGGAGATAATCAAACCCAAATTCATTATTGGTACCGTAAATGATGTCGCTGTTATATGCTTTACGCCGATCATCACTATTGGGCTCATGTTTATCGATACAATCGACAGTAAGCCCGAGCCATTCGAATAAAGTTCCGTTCCACTCACTATCACGACGAGCCAGGTAATCATTTACAGTTACAATATGAACGCCATTTCCGGCAAGTGCATTCAGATAGGCCGGCAATGTGGAAACCAGCGTTTTACCTTCACCGGTAGCCATCTCAGCAATTTTGCCCTGATGCAAAACGATACCACCGATAAGTTGTACATCATAGTGCACCATATTCCAGCTTATTTCTGTTCCGCCCGCGGTCCATGTATTTTTATAAATCGCTTTATCTCCATCTATAGTAATATACTTTTTTGTAACACTGAAGGTTTTATCAAGTTCCGTAGCAGCGGATACCAACTCGGTATTCTCTTTAAAGCGCCGGGCCGTTTCTTTTACAACTGCAAATGCCTCTGGCAATAATTCCAGCAAAATTTCTTCAATTTTTTTATCCCGCTCTTTACCCATGGCATCCACTTCCTGGTAGATAAGGTCGCGGCCTGTAATATCTATTGACTCAAGCTGATCTGCCTCTGCTTTTTTTTGATTGATTTGGTTATCTATTTCAGTAAGGTGTTCCTTTATTCGCTGCTTAAATTGCCCAGTTTTACCACGCAACTCATCATTGGATAAAGTCTGGTATTGTTGAAAAAAAGTGTTGATTTTATCAATATATGGGGTAATTACCTTTACATCTTTTTCACTTTTATTACCGCCAAATAGTTTTGAAAGAAGCCCGGACATATGTAGATTCTGTTAAATGAAAAATTTTAATCGTCAAATATGGTGCTGAAAAAAATTAAGGCCAAAATGACATACAAGCGAAGTTACTAAATTGAAAATTGTAATACCGGCGTTCGTTAGAAATTTAAGAATTCGTCTATACGAGTATTAAGTCGCACATTTTGAAGCGAATAAAATGAATTTGTTTGTATTTTGTAGACTATGAAACGTTTGATTTTATATGCAAGTTTTCTTCCGACTGTACTGGTTTCCTGTTCTATGGGCAACAGGATAAAAAAGTCAGCCCGGGTAAACATTCTTCAAAACGATAATTTTAAATCTGCCCACACCGGCATTTGCTTTTACGAACCTGCCAGGGGTAGATTTTGGTACAATTACCAAGGCGATAAATATTTTGTGCCGGCGAGCAATACGAAGCTGTTTACCTGCTTTGCCGCGATGAAATATTTAGGCGACAGCATAGTAGGGCTTAAGTATCTGGAAACGGAGGATACATTATTTATTGCCCCGTATGGAGACCCCACTTTTCTGGGTGCTGAATTTATTAATCAGCCTGTATATGATTTCTTAAAGAACAACAGTAAACCGATTGTATTAAACACTTCATTATGGAATGATGAAAGATGGGGCAATGGTTGGTCGTGGAATGACTATAATGATGATTATGCAGCCGAAAGAAGTGTGATGCCGGTTTATGAAAACCTGGCAACATTTGGAAATGGAGCAAACGGAATAATGGTTACTCCTTCCTGTTTTGTAAATGACATCGTTTCTAACTATGAGGAGAGTAATAATTTCTCTTCGATCAAGCGGGATATCTCTTCCAATACTTTTTTTATTAAAGGAAATGATTCATTGCGAAATGCAGTTGAAGTTCCTTTTTACACTGGCAGCGATTCGATACTGGTAAATCTTTTGAAAGATACTTTGCATAAAGCCATTTACACTGATCATTCATTAAATAATAAAGTAATAAATAACTGGCAGGACTTTCATTCACAGTCAACTGATTCTCTTTTAAAAATTACGATGCATAGAAGTGATAATTTTTTTGCCGAACAAAGTTTATTAATGGTAAGTGCGAAGTTGCTAAACGAGATGAATGATGAAAAAATTATTGATACTTTATTGAAAATCGATTATAAAGATTTACCACAGAAACCGCACTGGGTGGACGGTTCCGGGCTGAGCCATTATAATTTATTTTCTCCGCAGGATTTTGTTATGCTGCTTAACAAAATGAAAGATACATTTGGAATCGACCGTATAAAAAATATTTTAGCCACGGGCGGCACAGGCACACTAAGAAGTTATTATAGAAATGATGCTGGTTACATTTTCGCAAAAACCGGAACCCTCTCCGGCGTAGTTGCACTCAGCGGCTTTTTATATACCAGGAAAAATAAATTATTAATTTTTTCGGTGTTGGTTAATAATCATCACGCGAGCGCCACCAACATCCGGAAGGTAGTTGAAAAGTTTATTGAAGAAGTAAGGAATAAGAACTAAAAAAATTTGAAATCTTTCGTTTGAGTATGGAGAGTATTGAAGCTAAATGTGAAAACAAACTTATAGTTAGCTGTCCTGACTTTTTACATCTATGATTTTATCTCATAACTTTTTTCAACGTCAGAAGAAGAAATCCCACATCTTTGTTTTCACCATTGAAATGAAGAATACAAAAGATGATATTATTTCTCTTGTAAAAACTTACACCGCAGACCTTTTTGCTTATACCATCATCAAAGTCGGTCAAAAAGAAATTGCCGAAGATATAGTTCAGGAAACTTTCTTATCCGCTTATCAATCTTATGATAATTTCCAAAATAAAAGTAGCGTGAAAACATGGCTTTTTTCTATTCTCAAACATAAAATTGCCGATCACTTTAGGTTACAGTATAAAAGAGGTAATGAAGTTTCCCCTGATATTATTGAGAAATTATTTGATGAAAATAATCGCTGGAAACCCGAATACCGGCCCAGGCAATGGATTGAAGAGAACCATTTATTAGATGACCCTGCATTTTCAAAAACCCTGGCAGATTGTTTAAGGACGTTGCCTGGGAAATGGTCATCTGCTATTCAGTTAAAATTTTTGGAAGAACATGATACTAAAATAATTTGTTCAGAATTAGGAATTACATCATCCAATTTTTGGCAAATTATTCACCGGGCTAAACTTCAATTGAGAAATTGCCTGGATGTAAAGTGGTTTAAAAATAATTGATACTCGTTGTCAGGAATTGAATAAGGGTGCGACTACTTACTACTTAGACAACTCCAATTTTGCAATTCAATTTTTTGACAAATGAATGATACATCCGAACAAATAGTCGCCAATCTTAGAAATGGTAACAGAGAATCTTATAAAGCATTGTATAAAGAAAATTTCGCTTCGGTTGAAAAGTTTATTGTAAATAACAGCGGTACACCTGATGATGCAAAAGATATTTTTCAGGATGCTATGCTTGTATTGATCCAAAAATTGCGTGGTGACAATTTTGAATTAACAGCTTCGCTAAAAACATATATCATCGCCATTTGCAAAAATCTGTGGTTTAAAAAGCTTAGAAAAATTTCTTACCATAGGGAAATTGAACTAACTGAAATACAATCAGACCAATTCTACTGCGAAATTTCATCTTCCATTTATAACGAAAAAACGTATTGGGAAAAGTTGCAGACTTATTTGAGGAAAATAACTGCTCATTGTAATTACCTGATACAGTCCATGTTTTTTAAAAACAAAAACATTGAAGACATTCAAAAAGAGTTTGGATACTCTTCCCTACACAATGCGCAAAATCAAAAGCATAAATGCATCACACAATTGCGTAAAATAAAAGAAGCGCATGAATTAGCTGACACCTGAAAATAATTTTTTCTGTTGGGTGATTTTTTAAAGTTCATGGTATTACTAAATATCAATAACATTTAAAAAATATAAAAAATGAAAAAATTAATTGGATTAAATCCTTTCGCTTCACAAGCGCTCAGTTTCTATTCTGTTAAGCCATTGTCAATTAAAACAAACGTAATGAAAGTAATGATCGCTTTCTTTGCGATCTCTCTCTTTAGCTTCCAGCAAGCTAATGCGCAAAAACTTGTAACAGTAAAATCGGCTAAAAGCTATGATGAAACTGTAGGCGGAATTAAGAAAGGAGTTGCAGATGCAGGTATGATGGTGTTGGCAGAAATTAACCATGGAAAAATTCTTTCTATGACCGGGCTATCTCTCAACGCTGAATCAATTTTCATTGGTAATCCTAATGTTGGTAAAGAAGCCTTCACCGATAACAAGGCAGTAGGGCTTGCGATTCCAATAAGGGTGAATGTTTATGAAGATAACGGGATTACTTACATCAACTACTTTATGCCTTCCGGCGAACTTGGAAATTTTAAAGGAACCAGGGTTAAAATGATTGGCCAGGAAATGGACAAAAAAGTTGCCATGCTTACCGGCATGTTTGTAAAGTAAAAAGATTTCAATGATTAAGGATGGAGTCAAGAGTGTCTCGCCACGTGTGTGGTCAGACACTTCACCTCTCTCCTTTTATTCTTAAAAAATTTTTGTCATGAGTATTCAAACAAAGAAATTAATCATCACTCTCATTTTGCTGGCTTTAGCAGCAATTTCTCCCAATCTTTTTCCGGTGGCCCAGGCAGGTATGAGCTCGTTTCCATCACTGATTGTTCAGTTCCTTTTCCCATCTGTTGCCCTAATTGTTTTGTTGATAATCATTTCTAAAAAATTAAAATATAAAGATGTTACACGTCTTGCAATCAATGGAATTGCAGCTGGTATTATTTCAACAATTGCATTGGAAATTTTCAGAGAATCAGGATTCAGGCTCGGAGCAATCCCTGGCGATCTGCCGAGATTAATGGGTGTTTTGATGTTAAATCAATTTGCATCTGGCCCTGATGGGTGGTCTGATTTGGCAGGATGGTTGTATCATTTTTGGAACGGCGCTATGTTTGGATTGATATTTAGTTTACTATTTGGACAAGGCAAATTATGGCAGGGCTTGTTATTTGGTTTATTAATTGGAATTGGATTTATGATAAGTCCCGTCGTAAAATCGTTAGGTATCGGACTTTTTGGAATCGATTTTAAAGATGGTTATCAATTTGCAGTAACAGTTACCGTTGCTCATGCTGCATTTGGTTTGGTGCTGTCTTTTTTATTAATGAAATGGAACAAAGGAATTCCAAACATTTGGATGAGGCGGAAAAATAAAGGATGAGAATAGTTTTGAAAAAATCTGTCAGGAATTCGAAAGGTTAACGACTATTAAAGGTATTTGGCAGTTTAACAGGACATTTGGTGCATAGTTGTAATCTTAAAGGTTCTGTTTTAAAATCAAAACATTAAAAAATAATTTAAAATGTACATGCTTAAATATTTTTTATGAACGTAATGAATGCAATGATGATGTCATGCGTAAAAGCAACATCATTAATGGAATTAAAAGAACAAGTTCCATTAAGCTTTATCAAAAATATGCAACTACGCATTCATATTATGCTCTGTTCGGGCTGTAGAAATTATATGAAGCAATCAAAGATTATTGATGAACTTCTTGATAAAAAATTTTCATCGGTTGTTGCCACAGAGAATACGTCAGAACTCGAAACATCAATTATAGGCAAACTGGAGTTATAGGTTTTTACTAAATAGCTGGCACCTGATAAACAAATTTCTTTAGCAAGATGTTTATTAAACTTAATCGATATGAATGATCATTATTACAATTCGGCAGATCTTAAAAAGTTTGGCAACGTATCCGACTTTCAAAAAAACTTAGGAGATAAGTTTTTTAATTATTATAATGAAGTGTTTAAAGACAGCGAATTGACCGCAAGAGAAAAATCGCTGATTGCTTTGGCAGTTGCACATGCCGTACAATGTCCTTATTGTATTGATGCATATAGCGCCGATGCATTTGAAAAAGGATGGAGTGAAGCGCAAACGATGGAAGCCGTACATGTAGCGTGTGCCATTCGCGGTGGCGCTTCCTTAGTTCATGGTGTACAGATGATGAATAAGGTAAAGGAAATAGCAATGTAATTATGAAATCACTAATAGCACAACATAATATTCTTGCTAACGCCCACGAACAACTTGAAATATTAGAACATGTACCCTCGGGTGAATTTGCTTTGGTTCCCTTCCAGGAAAACCTGGAGCGATCAAACTTGTATCCTTTAAAACCAACACACATAGAAATATTGCAGGTGAATATTGGTAAAATGTGCAACCAAACCTGCAGGCATTGTCATGTAGATGCAGGTCCGGATCGTAAGGAAATCATGACCCAGGAAACCATGCAGCAATGCATTGATGTTTTAAGAAAAAATGAACAACTGCGGATTATTGACATAACGGGCGGAGCGCCGGAAATGAATCCTCACTTTCGATGGTTTGTAGAAGAATCACAAATGCTAAACAGGCATATACTTGTCCGCTGCAATCTCACTATTATTTTGGCTAATAAAAAGTACAACGATCTTCCTCAGTTTTATAAGCGCAACAAAATAGAAGTAGTTTCTTCCCTTCCATTTTATACCCGGGACAGAACAGACAGGCAGCGAGGCAATGGTGTATTTGAGAATAGTGTAACGGCTCTTCGTATGCTTAACGAAATTGGCTACGGTAAAGAGGGAACAGGCTTAATTTTAAATCTTGTTTATAACCCCGCAGGCGCTTTTTTGCCCCCTTCACAATATGCATTAGAAAGAGAATATAAACAGACGCTGCTTGATAAATATGGCATTGAGTTTAATAGTTTATTTGCCATAACAAATCTGCCCATCAGCCGTTTTTTAGATTACCTGTTGCAAAGCGGCAATTATGAGACCTACATGGAAAAGTTGGTGAGTGCTTACAACGCTGCAGCCGCTGCAAATGTTATGTGCCGCAACACTATTTCAGTGGGATGGGATGGCTATTTATATGACTGTGATTTTAATCAAATGTTGGAACTGAAAGTGAATGGTAGCAGCAGGCACATAAACGATTTTAAATGTGATGAATTAAGTAACAGGAATATTATTGTTGGCCAACATTGCTATGGTTGTACGGCAGGCGCAGGCAGCAGTTGTGGAGGAGCAGTAGTATAAGATAAATTCCCACGCGGTGTATCAAAAATATCCCACGGATGCGACAGATGAACACAGGTCAATCGTGTAATCTGTGAGAAAGAAAATGAATGCAATGACTTAAAACAATAAAGTTTTTACAGTTGAAAAAAGCACTTTTAACCTTTGCAAAGAACCCGGTATATGGCCAGGTAAAGACCAGGCTGGCGGCCACCATTGGCAATGATATGGCCTTAACAGTTTATCGGCTTTTGTTACAACATACGGTTTCAATTACCACTCATCTTCCGGTTCAAAAAATTGTATTTTATTCCAACAGCGTGCAAGAACGAGATGTTTGGAATAATAAAGTTTACAACAAACAAAAACAGTCCGGAAATGATTTAGGCGAAAGAATGCGAAATGCCTTTGCTTATGCATTTTATGAAGGAAATAAAGAAGTGATTATTATCGGTACGGATTGCACGGAACTTACATCGGCAATTATTATGGAAGGTTTTGCCCGGTTAAAAAATAACGATGTCGTGATTGGCCCTGCGAGCGATGGCGGTTATTATTTATTAGCGATAAAAAAAATACATGACCAGCTTTCCCATAATATTAACTGGAGCACCAACCGGGTATTACATCAGACATTAGCCGTTTGCAAAAAGGAGAATCTTCTTGTTTTTCAATTGCAGGAATTATCAGACATTGATAACGAAAAAGATTTGGGTGAAACACTGAAACAAATGCTGCAAATAAAATTAGCTGAAGATGATTAGCATAATTATACCCACATTTAATGAGGAAGAATATATTAAAGCGGCCATTGAAAAGTTATGGCAATATGATGAAGGAAATTTTATAAAAGAAATTATTATAACAGATGGAGGAAGTACAGACAATACACTTGCCATTGCAAAAACCGAAAGCGTAAAAATAGTGATGAGCCCAAAAAAAGGAAGATCTGCACAGATGAATTATGGAGCTTCCCTTGCCACTGAGGAAATTTTATATTTTCTTCATGCTGATACAATTCCCCCGCGAAATTTTACAAAAGATATTGCCCACACATTGGAGCAAGGTTTTGGCGCCGGTTGTTTTATGCTCTCCTCTGATCACCAACATTGGTTCCTAAAAACTAATTGCTGGTTTACACGTTTTGATATAGACGCTATTCGATTTGGTGACCAGAATTTGTTTGTAACAAAAAAAACTTTTTTAAAAGCAGGTGGCTTTTGCGAAAAGCATTTTGTAATGGAAGACCAACACCCTATTAAACGATTAAAAAATTTAATTTCCTTTACAATTATTAAAAAGCCCGTAATTACTTCCGCACGAAAATATCTTGAGAATGGCATTTATAAAACCCAGTATATCTTCTTCATAATTTATTTAATGTACAAGTTCGGTTACTCACAACGAAAGTTAGTTGCCACTTACAAAAAGATGCTCGTTCAGAATAAACTTTAAAAAAATATTACCGACAGGAAAAAGTTATCAGGACATTGCAGCCAATTTTTGTTAACCCATTAGAATATGCTACAAAAAAAATATGACATCATTGTGATCGGCGCAGGTTCTGGCGGGCTTAGCGTGGGACTGTTTATGGGCAAAGCGGGCTTTAAAGTTTTAATGGTTGCAAAAACGGATAAAGACATTGGCGGAGAATGTCTCAATGATGGATGTGTTCCCAGCAAAGCACTGATACATATTTCAAAGATTATTTATAACGCTAAATTATCCAATGAACTTGGACTGCAAATAAATGGCGGAGTAGATGTTCAGAAAGTCATCGACTATGTTTATAAGAATCAGCAGGCGATACGTGAACACGAAAATTCAAAGTGGTTACAGGAACAAGGTATTGATGTTGCTTTAGGCGAAGCCAGGTTTTTGGGAAAGAATCAAATTTTGGTAAACGGCGAAAGGTTCAATGCGAAAAAAATTGTCCTGGCAACTGGTTCAAAACCAAAAAAATTAAAAATACCCGGAGTGGAGTTGGTGGAGTATTTCGATAATGAAAACGTTTTTCGTATTAACCATTTACCAAAGCATTTACTCGTAGCCGGTAGTGGCTCCATTGGTATTGAAATAGCACAGGCAATGGGCCGCCTTGGCAGTAAGGTAACTGTCATTGAAAGCGGAAACAGAATTTTGAACCATGATGATGAAACAATTACAGATATTCTTTTAAAGCAATTGCAGCAGGAGAAGATAAAATTTCATTTTAATTTTTCGATAAAGAAGTTTGTATCCGCAAATGAGGCAATTATCGAAGATGAAAATGGTAATACGTTTATCGAAAACTTTGACGCAATTTTTGTAGCTATAGGCAGAGAGCTGAGTTTGGAACCATTACAATTAAACAATGCTGGTGTAGATATAAAGAATAATAAAATTGTAAAGGATCGTCAATTGCGCACTACGAATAAAGATATATTTGTCTGCGGTGACGTTGCCGGTGATCTGTTGCTTTCTCAAGCAGCCGAACTTCATGCCCGAATCATTATCAATAATTTAATCTCACCAATAAAGAAAAAACTTTCTAACGATCACATGTCGTGGGTTACGTTTACAGATCCGGAGCTGGCAACCTTTGGCTTAAACGAAAAACAATTGAAGAATCGTGGGGTTAACTATATAAAACTGGAAGAGACTTTTGAAGATGACGACAGGGCGGTCGTGGATAACTACCGCTACGGAAAAATGATTCTTTTCATCAATAAAAAAAGTTGGTTTAAAAAACAAAGAATTTTAGGCGGAAGTATGATAGCTCCTCACGCAGGAGAACTCATACAGGAATTGATACTTGCAAACGCCAGCAATCTTTCTATAGAAGCCATCTTCAATAAAATTTATCCTTACCCCGTTGCCTCAAGGGTTAATCAAAGAGTGATCGCTCACTATATGCAACAAAGATTGACCGGCTTTATTAAGAAACTTTTACATACAGCATTCAAAATTTTCGGCTAATGCGATGGAAGGAAATATGTAAAGAGTAATTGCTGAGTTTAAGTTTGGAATTTATTCAATCATAAAAGATAAAAGCAAAAACAAAAACGTCGACATAACCCAACCTTTTTTTAATTTTTTGAATAGATGCAGCATCGTAACACGTCCAACGGGACAGTGCAAAACCAATATAAATTTAAAAGATGATGATCAAAACTATTTTTGATATTTATGGCGGACTAATATTGACCGGTATTTTTGTAATTCTATTGATAGTTGAAACCAAATTTCAATTAAGAAAAAGAGTTCAGAACAGGTGGAGAAGAATCTTCGTCAATTTTATAGTTTCCCTACCCGCTTTTGCTTTGCTGCGATTTATTTTCATTCCTGCAATAATTTGGCTGGCAGTACAAAATCTGCGCTGGCATTTTGGATTCGATTATTTATTTAATGCACCGTTATGGACGCGAGCCGTCATCAGTCTTGTACTGCTGGATTACAGCAATTACATCTGGCATATATTACTACACAAGCTTCCGTTTATGTGGCGGTTCCACATAGTGCATCATACAGACCTGGACCTCGATGTAACAACGGCTATCCGTTTTCATTTTGGTGAATTGATCGGATCTGTTTTTTTCCGCGGCGCTGCAGTGGTTTTAATTGGAGTGTCGCCGCTAACGGCCCTTATTTATGAAATTCTATTTGAAGCGGCGACACAATTTCATCACAGCAATACAAAACTTCCTTTTCGTTTTGAAAAAACACTAAACAAAATTTTTGTTACTCCAAGAATGCATGGCATTCATCATTCAATGATAAAAAGAGAAACAGATAGTAATTATTCCATCATTTTCTCTTTCTGGGACAGGATCCATAAAACGGTTCGATTAAATATCCCACAAAATGAAATTGTAACAGGAGTTCCTTCTTATGCGGATGAAACGGAATTAACGATTGGCCAGCTTTTGAAATTACCGTTTACGAAAATCCGTGCGTGGGAAAAGATTGAACGCTATGAAGATGAGAACCGTAATGAGCTGCGCCCATAAGATTACATTCAGATTTTTCGAATGACTATTTTAGCGTTCAAAAGATATGATCAGGTTGTTGGTTATAAAATATTAAAATTTTATGAAAAAGACAGAACTTAAATCCATTATTACCTGTCCCCACTGCGGTTTTCAAAAAGAAGAAATTATGCCTGACGATGCCTGTCAATTCTTTTACAAATGCACAAAATGTAAAACCATTTTAAAATCCAAGACCGGCGATTGTTGCGTTTTTTGCAGTTACGGTACAGTAAAATGTCCATCAAAACAGTAGCATGTTTTAGCAATGCAAGCTTATTAAAAATTAGTTATTTATTGACATATAAAATTCTGTCGAACCGACGGCCTTCCCGAATGCTTTCGGAACGCTCTATCCAACTGAGCTACATGCTTAAATAAAAAACGAAAAATCCTTTTAGAATTTTTCGTCTTAATGTGGAGAGTATCGGGGTCGAACCGACGACCTCTTGCATGCCATGCAAGCGCTCTAGCCAACTGAGCTAACCCCCCTTAATTAAAAATTTAAACATAAATGAAAGAACCGACGACCTTCCCGAATGCTTTCGGGACTAATCTCCCATTTTTTAATAGTGTGCAAATATAAGAGGGAATTGTGTATGTAACATTGCTACCTCATACCTTATTTGTCAATCTCCCCAAATTTCTTCTTTACCCTCCAGCCAAAGTTTTACCAACCGGTTAGAAACTGATTTTGGTCTCTCTAACGGGAAGCCTAAAGCCCTGTCCCAGCAAAGGCTTGCCAACACACCTAATGACCTGGACACACCAAACAGCACTGTATAAAATTCATATTCAACCAAACCATAGTGAACCAATAAAGCGCCGCTATGAGCATCAACATTAGGCCATGGATTTTTTATTTTTGCAATTGACTGTAAAATTGGTGGCACAGCTTCGTAAATGTTCCATACTGTTTTTACCAGTTTATCATTAGGCATATGTTTTTTGCCAAAATCCATTTGTGCTTCAAAGCGTGGATCCGTTTTACGCAAAACAGCATGTCCATACCCGGGAACAACTTTGCCTTCTGCAAGTGTTTTCTTCACATAAGTTTCTATTTGCTTTTTGGTCGGAAGTTCTGTCTTTAATTCTTCCCGCATTTCAAAAATCCATTTTATTACCTCCTGGTTAGCGAGGCCGTGTAATGGTCCTGCGAGGCCATTCATGCCTGCAGCAAACGACAGGTAGGGGTCACTTAATGCTGAACCAACAAGATGCGTGGCATGTGCGGAAACATTGCCTCCTTCATGGTCGCAATGTATGGTCATATACAGGCGCATTAACTCCCGGAAGCTTGTATCTTCAAAACCCAACATATGGGCGAAATTTCCAGCCCAATCGAGCAGGCCATTCGGCTGAATATGATTCCCGAGCTTATACTTACGGCGATAGATATACGCAGCTATACGAGGCAACCTGGCAATAAGATCCATAGAATCATCAAAAACCGCAGCCCAATAATCTTTTTTACTCATACCTGCAGCATATTGTTTTGCAAAATGGCTTTCTGTCTGAAGCGCCATGATACCAATAACAAATTGTGTCATGGGATGCGTACTTAAGGGAAGGGCATCGATTGTGTGAAACACATGGCCCGGGACATGGCTGCGTCTTTGCCACACGTTACTTACATGTTGAACATCTTCTTCACTCGGCAATTCACCTACAAGCATCAAATAAAACAACCCTTCCGGCAATGGCTCGCTACCACCTTCAGCTTTTGGCAATTTTTTACGCAATTGAGGAATCGAGTATCCTCTGAACCTGATACCGTCCTGCGAATCCAGCAACGAAGTTTCAGTGACAAGGCCGGTTATACCACGCATGCCATGGTAAATTTGAGAAAGCTTGACTTCCCCGATAACTTTTTCACCATGCTTTTTTAGTATGTCTTTTACTTCAAGCGACAGGGTATCGCCCTTTTCTTTAAACTTATCTTTGATTACACCCATATCCGAAAAAAAATTAAAATTGTGATTGCTTTTTCAAACTAAATGAATAGCCCTAAAGTTAGCATTACAACAAATGTTAAACAAATGAAATATTAATTCACACAGATTAATAACGCAAAAATAAATTATGGATCACCGGGAATTCCTTCGGTATAAATACCATGCAAGTGCACCAAAGACTACATTTGGCAGCCACGCAGCTACAAATGGATTAAAATTTCCCTTCATTGCAAATACTGCGGAGAACCTTCCTACTAAAATATACAAGACACATATCAATACACCCAATGCCAGGTGGAAACCACTTCCACCTCTGATTTTACGCGATGCTACCGATGCTCCAATAATAGTTAGAACGAAAACAGATACGGGGTTCGCGTTCCGGTTGTTTTTTTCAAGCAACAACGTATTAACATCTTCAGCACCCCGTAGTTTTTCAAGCTGGATAAATTCGTTCAGTTCGGGTGTGGAAAGCTTATCTTTCATGTATTCGTCCACCTGCAAATCCCGAGGCTTAAAATTAAAATTCATTTGCATTTCAGGGATCTGCTTCTCCTGCTGAAGTAACCCATTAAACTGACGTTCAATAATATTGAAGAGCTTCCATTTTCTTGTTGCAGTATCCCACGAAAAGGATTGGGCTCTTAAATTGTAAACAAGATTTGTATTAATGAACCTTTGCACGAAAAAATTGGTGCCCGTCCGGTTTATGGTATCGTAATATCTTACGCCTGCATAAGAGAATGAATCGAGTTTAAAATATTTATTGCTTATAGTAGAAGTATTTTGATAACCTCCATAATTATAATCAATATACTTAGAAGTAAATGTTGCCCACTTTTGATTTGCCCCGGGGAGAACGTACTGATTGCACCACCATAAAAAAAAAGTAAAAATTAATCCACCTAAAATATAAGGTCTCAGGAAACGACTAAAGCTAACCCCGCTGCTGAGTATAGCAATAATCTCCGAGCGATTCGCCATAATTGAAGTAAAAAATATTACCGACAGAAAAATAAAAAGTGGAAAAAGCATTGCGTCTATGCGGGGAATAAAGCCAAAATAATACTGAACAATTATGGTTTGATAAGGAAGTTTTGATTTTGCAAAATCGTCCGTCTTTTCGCTTAAATCCACAATTATAACTATTACAGTTAGCGCAATAATGAAATAGAAGAAAGTAAGAAAAAATTTTTTTAGTATGTACCTGTCTATTTTTTTCATACAACCTCACCGGTAAATAGTTGGCATCAAATGTAATTTAAAATCTGAAGTGAAAACCGAAGCAGTTGTTAAAACAATTATTTCTTCTTTGCAACCAGTGTATACGAATGCCTAATAAATTCTTTTAATTGTTTTGTTGTAAGGCCGCCGTCTACAATTACAGTGTTCCAGTGCTTTTTATTCATATGATAACCCGGCAGGATACACGAATATTGTTCCCGCAATTCTATTGCATATTCAGGATCGCATTTAACGTTGAATTGTAAAAGTTCTGAGGAAAGGGATGCCAGCAAAAATATCTTATTACCCGTTTTAAAAACAAGCGTATCATTTCCAAAAGGAAAACTTTCGGAAACGTCTTTGAGTGATAATGCGTACTCTCTTAATTCTTCGATATTCATTCTCTTAATAAACTATTTTTTATAGGCGAAAATTTATTTTCAAAATTTGAACTGTATTTGTAAAACAAAAAGGATCGTCTTTCCAGGCGATCCTTTTTTAAAAAAATGTTTTTATTTTTTTTCAGGCATTAAAATGGCCGTTACTACGTTCTTTGTGGATAGCAATAATTTTGCTGCATCCTGGATGTCTTTTTGCGTTAAAGCATTTACATATTTGTCATAGTTGATAAAGTAGTCAGAATTGGCTCCGGGAAAATAAAAGTCCTGGAGTTCGGAAAGCCACGTTCCATTTTCTTTAATATCCACCTTGTGTTGCTCTTTCCACTGCTGTTGCACTTTTTCAAGATTTTCTTTTGACGGGCCATCTTTAATAAGGCTCTGAATTTGTTTATTAGCTGCATATAAGAGTGTATCTACTTTTTCAGGACCACAGGGCAACTGGAGGAAAAAAGTAAAATGGGGATATGGAAATTTTTCAAGTTCTGCCTGGGTACCCCCGGCATAAATGCCCTGTATTTTTTCTCTCAATTCTTCAAGAATCGTTATGTTTAATGTTTCACTTATTGCATCTGCTTTCATCTTCAATGCATCACTGTAAGGAACTGCACCGCTATATACAGCAACGATAAGACTCTTCTGCTCTTTGCCTTTATTTATTGTAAAATCAATTTTACCATTTTCAGGTCTTACTTTATTATCAACATAAGTGAATTTTTTTGGAGAAGAGGGCAGGCTTGCAATATATTTTTCTATTAAAGGCTTTAGATCACTTTCTTTGAAACTGCCCACAAATGTAAAATGCATGCCGTAAGCATTGCCAAATCTCTCCTTATAAATCTGCACCAACCTGCTAAGATTAATACTGTCGAAGTATTCGGGTTTTGGCACTCTGACAGGAGCGAGTGGATCATTGTGATAGAGCGTCCTATACAATGTATCAACAAAAACGGCTTGTGGATTGGCGCTTAAAAATGCAAGTTGTGTTTTATTTTTTTGAACGAAAGATTTAAATAAACTCGTATCAACCCGCGGCGATGTGAAATATAAGTACGTTAGCTGCATCATCGATTCCATGTCTTTTACAGAACAATTACCACTCATTCCATCAGAAATATCTGAAAATAAAGGATTTACTTTAACCGTTTTACCTGAAAGGGCTTTTTGCAAATCAACAGGAGAAAAATCACCAACTCCCATGCTATTTACAGCAGAGGTTGCATATTGTGCATTATACTTATCTTTTAAGCCGTAATTATTTTTCCCTCCGGGCCTTATGGCGCTCATTAGTATTTGATCATTCTTAAAATCGGTTGGCTTTATGGTAACTGTTACACCATTGCTCAATGTAAAATCAGTAGTGCCTAATTGCTCATTTTTTTTGGTGCTTGTTATTTTGCCTGGTTTAGGTAATGTTGTCATCAACGATGAAGCGATTGCTTTTTCCTCATAAGGTTTCACATCCATTTTTTCTGCAGCATATGCAACCGCAAGCAAATCATCAGCGGAAGGTAATTCGTCCCCTTTGGCAGCCTCGGGGCCAAGAAGCGCTATAAATTGTTTTGGATTTTGTTGCAGATTCTTACTAATCCCGTTAACATCATCAATTGAAATCTGCGGAAGCAATTCTTTATAATATTTGTCTTCATTTTCAATGCCGGGAATCGGTTCTTTTGTCAAAAAATTTTGAACATATTCAGAAACATAATCGGCAGATTCCGTCTTATTTTTTTCATTATACATTTTATCAATCTGGTTAAGCAAATTACTTTTTGCCCTGTCTAACTCAGGTTTTGTAAAGCCGTATTTTTTTACTCTTTCCAATTCCTCCTCGAAAGCCTTAAGCCCCGTTGTAGAGTCGTTACTTCCGGTTCCTATGCTTGCGCCGAAAGATTCGTAGTCCTGGGCAAAAGAACCAAAGTCTGTAAATGCATAAACAAATGGTGGATTTTCTTTTTGAGTAAGTTCACGAAGACGTTGATTAAAAAGCGTAGTATAGATTTCTTTTGTAAGATTCTTTTTATAGTCTCCAAGTGTTACTATTGGAGGTATTGGCTCCGCAGAATAATTTACAATTGTTGTATAACTGGTTGCCTCTTTATCTGTAATCACATCAGCTTTGTCTTGTGCATATGGTGGCATGCCCGGATGAATTCTTGGCCTCTCATTTTCGGGATTTTTAAGTTCCCCAAAATATTTTTTTACCAGGTCTTCAGCTTTCGCCGGATCGATGTCTCCCACAACAATTACCGCCATAAGATCGGGCCTGTACCAATCTTTAT
The DNA here is from genome assembly GCA_963819925.1 of uncultured Chitinophagaceae bacterium. Lineage (GTDB taxonomy): Bacteria > Bacteroidota > Bacteroidia > Chitinophagales > Chitinophagaceae > Ginsengibacter. Next base: position 425,706 of record CAWFYG010000009.1, read on the forward strand.
AAAATCTTCTTATGGTAGCATAACTGGCATTTTTAATTATGCTATCTAACCCTATCGGCAGGCGGTTTGCATATAATGAGCCTTTAAATACATCAGGGTAGATTTTCCTGAACATTCGATCATTAGCACCTTTACCCAACCTGCTTTCCTCGAGAACAACAGGTCTTTCGCCATCAATATCATCGCTGTCGTATGTTACGTTATGTGCCCAATCTTCCAATATTTCAAATCCCTTATTTATATTGTCGGGTTTATCGGTGGGAACAGGAAGTATGTATAACGTTCTGTCAAAACCCGTATTCGCATTTAAGTCATTTCCAAACCCAACTCCAATGGATTGTAAAAAAGAAATAATATCATTTTTTTTAAAATGGGTTGTCCCGTTAAAAGCCATGTGCTCACTAAAATGCGCAAGCCCCTGCTGATCGTCGTCTTCAAGAATTGAACCCGCATCCACAACTAAGCGTAGCTCTACCTTTTGTTCTGGTTTTTTATTTTGTCTTATGTAGTAAGTAAGACCATTGCTTAGTTTCCCGATTTTTACATTGGGGTCAACGGGCAATGTATCAGTGAGATCTTGTTGAGCAAAAGAAGAAGTTGCCGAAACAAAAAGGAAGAAAATGATTAGACGCAAAAATTTCATGATAGCTTTATTTATTTAAAAATATTGAAGGGGCAAATATAACAGAAGCAAAAAGAAAAATTTTGTAAAATGGATGAAGGGCAAAAACTATTACGAATTATTTACTTTCCTGCATGTAAGCGCCAAGGCATTTATGAAGGCTTTCTTTCCAGGAAGGTATTACAATGTGAAGCGTATTTTTAATTTTGGATGTATCCAAAACTGAATACTGTGGTCTTCTTGCAGGTGTAGGATATTGAGACGTAGCAACGGGAAAAATTTTACAAGGGCTGTTCACAAATTCCTTTATCGCTAATGCAAAATCAAACCACGTGGTAATCCCACTATTACTGTAATTAACAATCCCGTTGTATTCATTTCCATCCTCAATATTTTCAATAAATTTCATGATAACTGCTGCGAGGTCTGCAGCGTAGGTAGGGCATCCGTACTGGTCGTTTACGACGTTTAAGCTCTCTTTTTCCTTAAACAGACGAAGCATTGTCTTTACAAAATTGTTTCCAAAAACAGAATATACCCATGAAGTTCTTATGATAAGTGCTGAAGGATTGTGATTAAGAACAAGTTCTTCGCCTTTAAGCTTTGACCATCCATACACGTTTAAAGGGGCTACTGCATCTTCTTCTTTTAAGGCTCGTTTTGATGTTCCATCATAAACATAGTCAGTAGAAATGTGTATTAATTTTGCTTTGTGGTCGCTGCATATTGATGCCAGGAAACCTGCACGCATCACCATTTATAAGAAATGCTTTTTCTTTCTCCGATTCGGCTTTATCTACTGCGGTATACGCAGCACAATTGATACAATAATTTATTTGTTGTTTTTCAAAGAATCTATTTAGCGATTCCTTATTCTCAATAGCCAGTTCACCTTTTGAAGTAAACAAAAAATTGTAAACAGGAAATTTTAATGAAAGCTGTCGCAATTCATTACCCAGTTGGCCATTCGCCCCGGTTACAAGTATTGTAGTTTTATAATCAGCGGGGAACATCATAATTTATTCTTAATTATTAAACACAAAATTATGAGTGCAATTTTCAAGAGAAGGATAATAAGAATCTTTTTCTGAAATAGTAGCCTTATCACCAGGAATTTGCCAGTTTATATTTAGTGAAGGATCATTCCATGCAATGCCTCCTTCGCTTTCTTTATTATAAAATGCATCACATTTATAAAAGACTTCGGCTGTTTCGCTTATAACAGAATAGCCATGAGCAAAACCTTTCGGTATCAACAATTGTTTCTTGTTTTCAGACGATAATTCTATCGTATAGGCCTTTCCGTAAGTTGGTGAATTTTTCCTCAGGTCTACTACTGCGTCTATAATCTGTCCACTTAAAACTCTTATTAGTTTTGTTTGTGCGTACGGTTTCAATTGAAAATGCAATCCGCGGATTACACCAAATGTGGAACTGGCCTGGTTATCCTGCACAAAATTAATTTCCAGGTGTTCTGCCAGGAAAACTTTCTGATTGTAGCTTTCAAAAAAGTACCCTCTGTTATCTCCAAAAACCCTCGGTTCAAAAACTAATAATCCCGGAATTGAAGTTTTAGTAAATGCCATTAAGTAAAGATTAAAATTAAACTTGATTTTTTGGGAAAGAATATACTCTTTTAAAAAATTGAATTGTTTTTATGAGCCCACTATCAAACTTTGTTGCAGGGACATAGTCCAGTAATTTTTTTGCCAAAGAAATATCTGCAAGAGAATTCCTGACATCGCCTTTCCTGGGTTCAACATGAACTGCCGAAATATCACTTTTCAAATACTCTCCTATGGCATTGTACAAATAATTAATAGAATAATTTTCCCCAACAGCAACGTTATACACTTTATTTTTCGCCTCATCATTTTTACTAAGCATTCCCTTTATATTTATCTGAACTGCATTTTCAACAAAGGTGAAATCTCTGGTTTGTTCCCCGTCTCCATTAATATATGCTGTTTCATTGTTCATGATTGCTTTTACGAAAAGCGGGATAACGGCAGCATACTGGCCGTTGGGATCCTGGCGAGGGCCAAAAATATTAAAATACCTGAAACCCATAACGGGTATATTATACACTCTTGCAAATACATCTGCATATAGTTCATCCGCCATTTTGCTCACCGCATATGGTGATAAGCAATTGCCAGTCCTGTCTTCTCTTTTAGGTAAAGTCGGATCATCTCCATAAACCGATGAGGAAGATGCATAAACAAATTGTTTCACATTATTTTCAACAGCTGCCTTTAAAATATTTACAAAGCCACCAACATTAACGTCATTGGTGAAAGACGGGTCCTTAACGGAACGAGGTACGGAACCTAAAGCTGCCTGGTGACTGACATAATCTATTCCTTTACACGCTTCACGGCACGTGTTTATATTCCTGATATCACCTTCAACAAATTCGAAAGCGTCATAAGCATTTAATATTTTAAGATTCGACTCAAGTCCAGTAACCATGTTATCCAGCACCCTGACTTTCCCAGCATTATTTTTTAATAAATATTCGACGATATGGCTACCGATAAACCCCGCTCCGCCTGTAACTAAAAAAGATGAATTACTCAGATCCTGTTCGTGAAATGTATTTTCCAATTTTGTTTTTATTTAAAGACTCCAATATTTGCGACTTTTAATTTTACCACGATAGGCTCCCTTCACATCTGCAATAATGGCACCAGGCATTGTTATCCCGGCAAAGCCAGCATCATCCATATTTAGGTATGCAGCATGTGGAACGGTTATTATCACAGCATCATAATCATTGGTAAGGTTCGACGTGAGTTCGAAACCATATTCATGTTTCAGTTCATTGCTGTTAGCATGGGGATCAGTTACCTGAACCTGTAATGAATAAGATTGCAACTCCCTTATTACATCCGCTACTTTCGAATTTCTGATATCACTTACATTTTCTTTGAAAGTAGCTCCCATTACTAAAACCTTTGCATTTTTTATGTCGCGGCAATTTAAAATAATATGTTGCAAAACTTTTTTAGCTACATGTGCCGCCATGCCATCATTAATGGAGCGACCGGCAAGAATTACCTGTGCGTCGTAACCAAGCTTATTCGATTTGTAGGTGAGGTAATAAGGATCTACACCGATACAATGGCCCCCTACAAGCCCGGGTTGAAACTTTAAAAAATTCCATTTTGTTCCTGCAGCTTCCAATACTTCAAAAGTATTAATGTTCATTTTATCAAAAATAATGGATAGCTCATTCATCAACGCAATATTTAAATCACGCTGCGTGTTTTCTATAATTTTTGCAGCTTCCGCAACTTTAATGCTCGACGCTTTATGGACGCCTGCTTTTACTACTAGTTCGTAAACCTTTGCAATTATATCCAGGCTTTCTTCGTCGCAGCCACTCACCACTTTTACAATGCTGCTTAAAATATGCTCTTTATCGCCTGGGTTTATTCGTTCGGGAGAGTAGCCTAATTTAAAATCAGTTATACATTTTAAGCCTGATAATTTTTCAATAACAGGAAGACAGTCTTCTTCTGTACAACCAGGATAAACGGTGCTTTCAAATACAACATAGTCGCCTTTTTTTATTACTTTTCCAATAGTATCACTTGCCTTTTGCACGGGAACAAGATCAGGAACATTATGAATATCGACCGGTGTGGGAACTGCCACAATGAAAAAATTAGCTTCACGTAATTTGTCTAAACTGTTGGTAAATTCTATATCGCAATTATTAAAAGCTTCTTTTTCTAATTCTTTGCTGGGATCAATTCCATTCCTCATCATTTCAATCCTGGCTGCATTAATATCAAACCCGATAACGGATATTTTCTTCGCAAATTCAAGTGCTATTGGTAAGCCTACATACCCCAGGCCTATAACGGCCAGCTTATTTTTCTTATCAACTAATTCTCTATACATCCTGTTTAATCAGTATTTAAAAATTTTGCTTCAAATTGTAAACTATCTTTTGCTTTCAAATTCTTTTGGCTGTTTAAATAATTCTTCCTTAGGTAAGGATTTGAAATATTCATAAGTAATTTTTAAACCTTCGGCCCTGTTTACTTTTGGCTCCCATCCCAAGAGTTTTTTAGCTTTGGTAATATCGGGTTGTCTTTGTTTAGGATCGTCCTGTGGCAAAGGTTTGTATACTATTTTTTGTTTGGTTCCGGTAAGCGTAATTATTTCTTCTGCAAATTCTTTCAATGTAATCTGGTCGGGATTTCCAATATTTACCGGCATGGCATAATCACTCAATAAAAGCCGGTAAATGCCCTCAACCAAATCATCTACATAACAAAAACTCCTGGTTTGTGAACCATCCCCGAACACAGTTAAATCTTCACCACGCAGCGCCTGGCCGATAAATGCAGGTAATGCCCTTCCGTCATTAAGTCTCATCCTCGGTCCATAGGTATTAAATATTCTCACTATTCTTGTTTCTAAGTCATGAAAAGTATGATAGGCTGTTGTGATCGCTTCCTGAAAACGTTTGGCTTCGTCATATACACCTCTGGGGCCAACTGGATTTACATTTCCCCAATATTCTTCTTTTTGCGGATGTACTAACGGATCCCCATAAACTTCACTGGTCGATGCCACCAATATCCTCGCTTTTTTTGATAATGCTAATCCAAGACAATTATGAGTTCCCAAAGACCCGACTTTTAATGTTTGTATCGGTATTTTTAAATAATCTATCGGGCTGGCGGGTGAAGCAAAATGTAAAATATAATCGAGCCTCCCGCTTACATGAATAAATTTTGATACATCGCAATGATAAAATTCAAAATCTTCCAGCTTAAAAAGATGTTCAATATTTTTTAGATCTCCTGTAATAAGATTGTCCATTCCTATTACATGCATTCCTTCTTTAATAAACCTGTCGCACAAATGCGATCCTAAAAAGCCGGCTGCTCCTGTAATAAGAATTCGTTTTTTTGCCACTTTAATTTATTTTCAATAATTGTTTAAAAACAAAATGCTGCCTCTCATTTAATTTTTATAGTTCTTCTTCCAATGCTTTCGTAGTGAAATCCACGCTCTTCCATCTGATATAATTCAAATAAATTTCTGCCGTCAAATATTACCGGCTTTTTCAAAAGCGATTTAATTTTTATAAAATCAGGCGTCCTGAATTCACTCCACTCCGTTGCAATTAATAAAGCATCGGCTTGTTGAAGCGCTTCATATTGATTTTCGGCGTACGTGATCAGGTCACCTATTTCATCTTTTACATTTGGCATTGCTTCAGGATCATAAGCAGTAATGGAAACGCCTGCTGCTGCTAATTCTTTAATTAATTTTAGAGCAGGTGCTTCTCTTATATCATCGGTGTTGGGTTTAAAAGCCAATCCCCATAACGCAATTTTTTTCGCCTTGAGGTTATTGCTGAAATATGAAAATATTCTTGGCAGTAAATGCTTTTTTTGATTCTCATTAACTTCCATTACTGCCTCTAATATTTTAAAATCGTAGTCAGCCTGCCTGGCAGATTTTGCCAACGCCTGCACATCTTTAGGGAAACAGCTGCCGCCATATCCGATGCCCGGAAATAAAAATCTTTTCCCGATTCTTTCATCACTGCCCATTCCTCTTCTTACCATATCACATCTGCACCAAGCCTTTCGCATAGTTGCGCAATTTCATTCATAAAAGAAATCTTTGTAGCAAGAAATGAATTAGCAGCATACTTAGTCAGTTCTGCAGATCTCTCATCCATAAAAATAATTGGATTACCCTGCCGTACAAAAGGAGCATATAATTCGCCTAATATCTTTTTGGCTCTTTCAGAATCTGTGCCTATAACTACCCGGTTGGGTTTCATAAAATCTTCAACTGCAACCCCCTCACGCAAAAATTCGGGATTGCTCACAACATCAAATAAATCCCCGGGATTATCAATATTTCTTTCCTTTAAGCTTTGAAGGACAGTACTATTAACTCTGTCTGCCGTACCTACCGGAACAGTACTTTTATCAATTATTATTTTATAATCTCCCTTTTGCAACAGCCCTCCCAGGTCTTTTGATACACCTAAAACATATCTCAAATCTGCACTGCCATCTTCATCGGGTGGTGTAGGTAATGCAAGAAAAATAACCAGTGCATCTTTAATACCGTCTTTTAATGAAGTGGTAAATTTCAGTCGCCCTTCTTTTTCATTTCTTTCAAAAATTTTCTCAAGTCCCGGTTCATAAATGGTAATCTTTCCGGATGATAATTTTTTTACCTTCTTTTCGTCGATGTCTACACAAGTAACAATATTTCCCGTTTCCGCGAAACAGGTACCGGTAACCAATCCTACATAACCTGTTCCAATTACTGCAATATTCATTTTTTATTTATTTACGAATTCTAAAACTTTTCCTGTTACAAAAGTTTGTTGCTCTTCATCCAATTCTGTGTGTATTGGCAATGATATTACTCTTTCTGTAAGCCAATCGGTTTCCGGAAGGGTAAAATCGCCGCCACCAAAGGAGGCAAACATTTTTTGCCTGTGCGCCGGTACCGGATAATACAACATTGATGGAATATCATTATCGGCCAGGAACTTTACAAGTCCTTCCCTGTCTACATTTTCAAGAATCATGGTGTATTGATGAAAAACATGTTTACAATAATCCGCCCGATAAGGAGTTTTTATTTTTCCATTTCCGGCAAATGCATTATCGTAAAAATCAGCCGCTTTTATTCGGGCAGCTATATAAGTATCCAATAACGGTAATTTGATGTTTAATATTGCCGCCTGCAATGCATCCAACCTGGAATTGCAACCCACGATATCATGATAATATCTTTTGCTCTGCCCATGATTGGCTATCATTTTTAATTTTACGCCCAACTCATCATCATCGGTAAACACAGCGCCACCATCGCCATAACAACCCAAATTTTTACTTGGGAAAAAAGAGGTGCAGCCAATATCGCCAATAACTCCCGTCTTTTTTACATCGCCATTTTTAAAATAATATTCTCCCCCTATTGCCTGAGCATTGTCTTCAATTACAAACAAATTATGCTCCCTGGCAATGGCCATAATTTCTTCCATTTTAGCTGAATGTCCGTACAAATGAACCGGGACTATCGCTTTTGTTTTTGAAGTGATTGCTTTTTTTATCGCATCAGGTTCTATGCAAAAGGTTTGCGTATCTACTTCTACAAAAACCGGTTTTAATTTTAATAAAGCAATTACTTCTGTTGTGGCAACGTAGGTAAATGAAGGTGTTATCACTTCATCGCCGGGCTCAAGCCCCAGGGCCATCATCGCAATTTGAAGTGCATCGGTACCGTTGGCACACGGGACTACATGTTTTATACCGAGGTACTGAGAAAGATTTTGGGCGAATGCAGTTACTTGCGGCCCTCCAATAAATATTGAACTGTCTATAACGCTATGGACGGCAGCATCAATTTCATTTTTTATTTTGAAATATTGTTGCTTTAGATCTACCATTTGAATAGGCTTCATACTTGTAATTTTAACGGCCGCAAAGATAGCAATTGATACAGGAAAAGGAAATTCGGGATTCTGAGAAACTCTCATTAATTTTTAAGAAATTAGATTTGTAGTAAAATAACACGTCTTGATTTTATTGTACAATGTCTTTCTCTTAATTTATTCGTTAGGTATTCGTGTAGTTTCCGCTTGGAATAGAAAGGCAAAATTGTGGCTGAGAGGCCGAAAAAATTTCTTTCAACATTTAAGAAATACCTACGAGCCTGGTGTTCAAAAAAAAGTGTGGATGCATTGCGCCAGCCTGGGCGAATTTGAGCAAGGGCGGCCTTTATTAAAAAAAATAATTGAGAATGACCCGGGCATTTTTATAGTGATCACTTTTTTTTCTCCTTCAGGTTATGAAGTAGCTAAGAAGGATAAAGATTTCGGCCATGTTTATTACATTCCAATGGACTCCGCGTCAAATGCAAAAAAACTTCTTGATATTTTAAATCCTGATTTGGTGCTCTGGGTAAAATACGAATACTGGCATTATTATTTACATGAAATAAAAAGAAGAAACATCCCGCTACTATTAATTTCAGGGGTGTACCGAAGCAACCATGTTTTTTTTAAATGGTATGGTAGTTTTTATAGAAAAATGCTTGAATGCTTTGCGCATTTTTTTGTGCAGAATATTTCTTCGAAAGAACAATTGCAAAAATTGATTGCAGAAGAGAAAATTATCGTATCAGGTGATACGAGGTGCGACCGCGTAATTAACATTGCAGAAAATTTTACGGAAGTTGAAGGCATTGCGAATTTCTGCGTTAACAAAAAAGTAATTGTGGCAGGAAGCACCTGGGAAGATGATGAAGCTGAATGGACTCATTTTGTAAAAGCACATCCTGACATAAAATTCATCATTGCTCCGCACGAAATTGATGAGGAAAACCTGTCTGATGTAAAGAAAGAATTTGTAGGTTCCCTATTTTACTCCGAATGGCTGGAAGCGCCGCCACCGGAGAAGTTTACGGACGCAATTAATTGCATCATTATTGACAATATTGGTATGCTTTCAAGACTTTACAAATATGCCACCATTACTTATGTTGGCGGTGGTTTTGGCTATAATGGTCTTCACAACATTCTTGAAGCGGCCGTTTATGGAAAGCCTGTAATTTTCGGACCAGAGTACGAAAAGAATTTTGAAGCAGAAGAATTAATCGATTGCTCAGGGGCCATAAGTATTGAAAATGCACTGGAACTTGAAAAGGTTGTTAACGGATTATTTGATAATGAAGCAGAAATAAAATCGAGGGGAATAGCCGCAAAAAATTATGTTTATAGTCATTCAGGTGCTTCAGAAAAAGTAATGGAATATATTCAAAAGAAGCGCCTTCTTATCAATTGATCAAATTGCTTTACAACCGGGTGATTGTCGTGCCAGCCTATCTTAACCTTTAATTCTCTTTTTATCCAAAATTCGGCCTCGGCAAAAATTGAAAAATTCTGGATGGTTTTAATACTTCTTTCATACATGGCTTCATCGCCGCGAAACAATTCGTTTATAAAAAGAAATCTATCGTTAACGCCAATTGCTTTTTTGAGATCCTTAATGGGCGCATCAGTTAGTTTTTCAGAAAGCTCAAGCTTTGGTTCTTTCAGCCGGTCATTCAGGGATTCAGGATATTCAAAAGGGATTTCATTTTTCGCCGAATAGGGTTTTTCTAAAGGCGTTTGGTGAGCAAGTGTGGGAACATCTTCTATAGGATCATATACATACCTCGGTTTTGCATGAGTGGTCATTGAATTGACCGCTTCAGCATTTCTTTTTATTTGCTCCAACTCTTCCTCAATTGCCTTTTCATCTACCTGAAGCACCTCAATTACCTTCTCTTCTGAAATACCTGGCTGCGAATTATTGGAAGTTATTACCTGCCGGAATGCATGATATGAAAGCGGCATAATAACGGATACTTTGTCCTCATTTACTTCCGTCTGCAATCCGATGTGGCTTTGTAGTTCAGCCTGCAACATTTGCACCGTATGCAAAAGCATTTGAGGAGATGCGTTTTCATCCAATTGCTTTTGTAATTTCCTTATGAGTGTTGACACTCTTTCCATTTAGAAAATATAAACTTATGTTCAGAATTTTGCAGAATGTTAAATGTTTGTTTTTGATTTCACATAAAATCATTTTAACCTTGCAATCAGGGCTAAGTTACAAATTGAATTTAAAATGAAATACAAAAAATGTTTATAGAACCTAATTTTAGAGGTGAACGCCGCGGATGGATAGAAGTTATTTGTGGTAGCATGTTCAGCGGAAAAACTGAAGAATTGATTCGCAGGCTGAAAAGAGTGGAAATTGCCAACCTGAAGGCAGAAATTTTTAAGCCTTCCGTAGATGTACGGTATGACGAGGTGAAGATCGTTAGTCATGATGAAAACAAGATTCAATCAACGCCGGTTAATAATTCGCAAACAATATTGATGCTTGCCCAGGATGTAGACGTGGTAGGCATTGATGAAGCCCAGTTTTTTGATGACCAGATAACAACTGTATGTCAAAAACTTGCCTTAAAAGGAACCAGGGTTATAGTAGCGGGCCTCGATATGGACTATCTGGGAAAGCCATTCGGGCAAATGCCGAATCTTTTAGCTATTGCAGATTACATCACGAAGCTTCATGCAATTTGTATGAAATGCGGCAATATAGCAAATGTGAGCTATCGTAAAGTTTCAGGGGGAGGCCAGGTATTATTGGGAGAAAAAGACATTTATGAACCACGTTGTCGTGTATGTGCAGCGTTAGGAGATACAATATAAATAATGATTACACAAAAAAAAATTCACTAATTACACAAATAAAGAACACGCAATGCGGTAATGAATCCATTCGTGTATGAAGTAAATTTTACAATGCCAAAATGAGTAATCCCGTTTTTACTTTATTAAAGAAAGATTTTTTGCTGGAATTACGGCAACGGCATACTTTTTTTGGCATATTGCTCTATGTAGCTTCCACCATTTTTGTACTATACCTCGCCATGGGTCAACCGCAAAGTTCTGTATACAACGGGCTGTTCTGGATGATACAATTATTTGTTTGCGTAAACGCAGTTGCAAAAAGTTTTTTACAGGAAAGCAAAGGACGAATGCTTTATTTTTATTCGATAACAGGCCCCGTAACCTTTATCATATCAAAACTAATTTATAGCACCATTATAATGCTGTTAATGGTTTTATTGAGTCTTTTATTATTTAGAGTCTTGTTGGGAAATCCAATAGATAAATATTTTCAGTTTATCGGTATTGCCTGCCTCGGCGGCGTAAGTTTAAGCCTTGTATTTACGTTGATGGCAGCAATAGCAGCCAAGGCCCACCAGAATGCAGCGATAATGGCTATTCTTGGCTTTCCTTTAATAATACCGCAATTACTGTTGTTAATAAGGCTTTCAAAATCTGCTTTTGGAGAAGTGTTTCGTGAAGGGGCTTTAATGCAGATTTCACTTTTATTAATTGCTTTAGATATTTTAGTTATTGTATTGGCAATTGTATTATTTCCTTTTTTATGGAAGGATTGAAAATCACTTCTAATAATATTTTCATCATTTATAAACTTTACGCAGAAATTGATTGTTGATGATAACTACTCGTGTATCAAAAAAAAATTATTTTATTATAATTGCAGATCCGCCAGAATCCGGTAATGGTAAACAACTTATTTTTTGTTCCACACAAAATTGCTCCACCGCTTTTCGTGAACCCTTGTAGTTATCATTATTGAAATCATGAATAAAAATATAACCACCGGGCACTAATTTTGGATAGAAAAAAACCAAGCCATTGTAAATCGGCTCATATAAATCCGCATCAATACTTACAAACACAAAAGTTGCTTGAATATTTTTTGCAGATTCCGGGAAAAACCCTTTTACAGGTATACATTTTTCAGGATGTGGCATTAATTTCAGGACGGATTCCACAGAGGTGTTAGAAAAGTCCTGCTCTCCCGTAGAAAATTCGTTTTCTTTTTCAGCGACAATATCTCTGTTATCAAAGCCCTCAAAGGTGTCAAAAAGGTATAGTGAACGGTTTGGGAAATATTGGTTGATATATCTTGCAAACTTGCCTTCATATACCCCCAGCTCCGCAACACTCCCTTCAAGACTTTTTCGGTCAAGTTCATAGCTAATTAGTTCAAGTGTTGCAAGACGTATATAGTCGAAATAATTTCTATCTATCTTTCTTTTCCTATGAAGATATCCCAGGGAATTTCCTATAAAAACATTTTTTTTATGAAACGCTTTCCCGAACAAAAAATTCATACCCTTACCAAATACTTCCAGCATAAAATACTAAATATAAATTTGCATTTTCATCATTTAACATCAAAGAAAGATATTGGCATTTGATTCCATAATTCCTGGTAAATAACTTTTTTTGATGTTTTTGTTTTTAGATATTCACTTCTAAAGATATCGAGGTATCCAACCTCTTGATTAGTTATGGCTCGGTTAAAGACCAAAATATTGGGTCTGAAATTAAAAAGAAAGGTCATAAATTATCCGGTAAAGTATTACTTCTGCATCACTTCAGCCATTGTCTTACCAATATCTGCGGGGCTGGCCACAACATGGACACCGCACTCAGCCAATATTTTCATTTTAGCCGCGGCGGTATCTTCTGCGCCACCGACAATAGCGCCGGCGTGCCCCATACGTCTTCCAGCAGGAGCAGTTTGGCCGGCAATAAAACCGACAACAGGTTTTTTGGAATTTTCTTTTATCCATCTTGCAGCTTCAGCTTCCATACTTCCCCCTATCTCGCCTATCATAACGATCCCATCTGTGCTTTTGTCATTCATAAAAAGCTCAATAGCTTCTTTTGTAGTGGTTCCAATAATAGGATCGCCGCCAATTCCAATTGCTGTTGAAATACCCAGCCCTGCTTTAGCAACCTGGTCTGCTGCTTCGTAAGTGAGCGTTCCTGATTTGGAAACAATCCCTATTTTACCTTTCTTAAAAATGAATCCGGGCATAATGCCCACTTTGCATTCATCCGCAGTAATAACTCCCGGGCAATTCGGACCAATCAATCTCGATTTAGAATCCAATAAATAACTCTTTGCTTTTACCATATCCTGAACCGGTATTCCCTCAGTAATACAAACAATTAATCCAATGCCCGCATCTGCAGCTTCCATGATAGCATCCGCAGCAAAGGCAGGTGGAACAAAAATAATACTAACATCTGCACCCGTTTCCCTAACCGCTTCTTCAACAGTATTAAAAACAGGCCTGTCAAGGTGTAATGTTCCGCCCTTATTTGGAGTAACACCACCAACTACGTCAGTTCCATATTCTATCATTTGTGTTGAGTGGAAAGTTCCCTCCGTTCCTGTAAAACCCTGTACTAAAATTTTTGAATTTTTATTAACTAATACTGACATGAATAAATTTTATGTTGGGCAAATATATGAAATAGCCCCTAACCCCGAAGGGGAATATAGAACCATTTCTTCAGCAGGTATTTTTTTCTCAAATGATAAAATTTTATTTTATACAGATTGAAAATAATCCCGATATATAATTATTCTAAATTTCGTCCCTCTCTTCCGGAGAGGGGTTGGGGTGAGGCCAATTTGAATTCATCTCCATCAAACAATCCTAAGTCGCTAAGTTTTATGTGAGGAATAACTAACAGCGCCATAAACGATAATGTCATAAAAGGAGCGGATAATTTTGAACCAAGTGATTTAGCCACTTTATCGATTTGAGTATACATTTCAGCAATTTTATATCCATCTTCATTGCTCATCAGCCCTGCAACAGGTAATGGTAAAACTTTGGAAAAATTATCCAAAGTATTCACACAACTAATACCACCTTTGTTTTCAACAATTAAATTTACTGCCTGGCAAAGATTTTCATCATCAGCGCCAACAGTAATTATGTTATGACTATCATGCGCAACCGAAGAAGCAATAGCTCCTCTTTTTAATCCAAAATTTTTTACAAAACCTATTGCAACAGGAGCCTCATTATAACGGTTGACCACTGCAATTTTTAAAATATCATTGTCCGGGTTGCTCACATAAAAATCATTTTCAATTTTTGGTTCCGCATAGAATTTATTCGTAATAAGCTGGCCGTCCAAAGCTTCAATTACTGTTATCTTTTCCCCGTCCTTATTTTTTTTTAATCTAAAATTGTCAATGTCTTTCTTATGGCAATTAAAATTATTTAACAGATCCGCCTTTGGTGCCGCAATTTTTGAAACTCCATTTTCTGCAACCTCACGACCATTCATATACGTTGCAAGCACTTCAAAGTTTTTTAAATCTTTCACTAAAATGAAATCTGCATCATCAGCCGGTCTCAGTAAACCCACTTTCATTTTGTAATGCGTTACAGGGTTTACGCAGGCTGCTTTCAATACCTTAAATACATCAATGTTTTTTGCAACAGCTCTTTTGCAAAGTTCATTTATATGTCCGCTTACCAAACTGTCAGGGTGTTTATCATCACTGCAAAACATCATCTCATCTTCATGATCGTTTAATAAATCAATCAATGCTTCAAAATTTTTGGCAGCGCTACCTTCCCGAATTAAAATCTTCATCCCATATCGCAATTTCTCCATTGCTTCTTCTTTGGTAAAACATTCATGATCGGTGCTTATTCCTGCATCAATATATTTTTTTGCATCTGCGCCTCTCAGGCCAGGCGCGTGCCCGTCAACAGGTTTGTTATACTTTTTTGCTGAACTTATTTTTTTTATCACTTCTACATCATGATGCAACACTCCCGGAAAATTCATCATCTCGCTTAGGTAATTGATATCGTCTCTTGCCAGAAGCGCATCAACATCTCTTGCGTTAAGAGATGCACCTGCAGTTTCAAAATCCGTTGCAGGCACGCAACTTGGAGCACCGAAATAAAATTTAAAGGGAACCTGCTTTCCGTTGTCAATCATATATTCTACGCCTTTCATACCGCATACATTCGCAATTTCATGCGGGTCGCTAATTGTTGCAACCGTACCATGAACTACTGCAAGTTTTGCAAATTCGGAAGGAACCAACATAGAGCTTTCAATATGCACGTGTGCATCGATAAAACCGGGCAAAATAAAAGGAACACCTTCCTTTTGGTTTTCGATTTCCTTAATAGAAATTATTTTCTGATCTGCAACATATACTGTTGCATGATAAATTTTCTTACGCATTATATCAACAACATTTCCTTTTACCGTAAAATTCATTTGCCAATTTTTATTTGTTTATAACAGAAAAATCTTATTATCAATTTTTCTAAATTTATTATTAAATGCGAAAATGAAAAAAATAAATGGTCTGATTATTCTCCTAACTTGCGTGATTAAAATTTAATAAAATGAAAAATATAGTTGTATTTGTTGTTTTTATTCTTGCTCTTGTATTTGTTCAATTTGTCAATGGCCAATCTGTTGATGATATAATCGATCAATATATTACAGCACGTGGAGGAAAGGATAAACTGACTTCCATAAAAACAATTTATTTTGAAGGCACAAGGCAGATGATGAACAACGAAGTGCAGGTAAAAGTTACGAAAGTTGATGGGAAATTGAGTCGTATGGATTTTGACTTTGGATCCAGCATTGGTTATATTATAGTCACACCTGACAAAGGCTGGAGTTATTTTCCTATGCGGTCAGACAAGCCAGACGAAATTCCCGCCGAAAGACTCAAGACTTTGCAGGATCAACTCGACATAGCCGGCCCGCTTGTAGATTACGCGGCAAAAGGGTATAAGGCGTCTTTACAGGGAAAGGATACCATCAATAATAAAGAAGCGTGGAAAATACAACTTACCAATGATGCAGGTAAAAACATTACTTCCTATATTGACACGAAAACCAATCTTCTTATTCAAACAAGACAAATGGTAGAAGGAGGAGGCAGACGCAACAGCGGGCCAACTGAAGTTATTACCGACTATAGCGACTATAAAGATGTGGATGGTGTTATGTTCCCGCAAACCATTGCGGCAGAAGGAACAGGCATGGGAGCCGGCTCGATGACCTTTGATAAAATAGAAATAAATCAGCCTGTTGATGAAAAGCTTTATAAACCTTCAAATTAATAATAAATAACACTTCTTAACTTTTAACCTTTCTCCCCTATCTTTCCATTCTAATTTTTTGTCATGAAAAAAATAATGTTCATTTTATTTTCATTTTCAATTTCAATATTTTCTTCGGCGCAAAAAAATCAAAAGAATTCTTCAGTTAAAGTTAATGAAGACAGTATTTTATTGAGTAAAACCAAATTCAGGCTCGTAGGGCCTTTTCGCGGTGGTAGAAGCGGAACGGTATGCGGAGATTATAAAGATAAAAACACATTTTATTTCGGCGCAACGGGTGGCGGTGTGTGGAAAACACAGGACGGCGGTAGCAACTGGCAAAATATTTCAGATAAATTTTTTGGTGGTTCTATAGGAAGTGTTGCGGTTGCCACTTCAAATTCATCTGTTATTTATGTAGGTGAAGGGGAATCAACCCTACGCGGCAACGTTAGTGAAGGCCATGGAATGTGGCGCAGCGATGATGGGGGAAGAAACTGGAAACATATTGGTCTCGATGATTCAAGACATATTATGCGGATAGTTATTCATCCGACAAATCCGGATATTGTTTGGGTCGCTGCATTGGGTCATTTGTTCGGCCCATCCGAACAAAGAGGAATTTACAAAACAATAGACGGGGGCAAAACATGGAAAAGAGTTTTATACGCAAATGATTCAACCGGTGGTGCCGAATTAGTGATGGAACCGGGAAACCCTTATGTTTTATACGCAGCAACGTGGACGGTTAAACGCACCGCCTATAGTCTTGAAAGCGGTGGAAAAGGAAGCGCTCTCTGGAAAAGTACAGACGGCGGTGACACATGGAAAAAGCTAAATGATACAAAAGGATTTCCCGGAAATACGGTTATAGGAAATATTGGTATTGCTGTTTCGCCTGTTAATCCCGAAAGAGTATTCGCATTGGTTGAATCTTCCAAAGGAGGCTTATTAAGAAGTGACGATGGCGGAGAGACGTGGACAATTGTAAGTACTGATGCTAACATTAAACAGCGGGCATGGTATTTTAATAAGATTTATTGTGATCCTAAAAATGCTGACATCGTATATGCTCTTAACGTTAATATGTATAAAAGCAGCGATGGGGGTAAAACTTTCAAACGGATTAATACGCCTCACAGCGATCATCATGATTTGTGGATTGACCCGGAAAATGCAGGCAGAATGATAGTTGCTGATGACGGCGGAGCCCAAATAAGTTTTGATGGTGGCAATAACTGGAGTACCTATTATAACCAGCCAACAGCCCAATTCTACAGGGTTTCAACAGACAATCATTTTCCCTACAGACTACTGGCGGCACAACAGGATAACAGCACGGTTCGTATTCTATCAAGAACAGAAAGTAATGAAATTAACCAAAGCGACTGGACTTCAACCGCAGGTTTTGAAAGTGGTTATGTTGTGGCCGATCCTTTAAATCCGGATATAGTTTACGGAGGAAATTATGGAAATTTTATTTCGCGTTTTGATCATAAAACGGGGGAAAATCGTGCTGTAAGTGTGTGGCCAGTGTATGACTTAGGTAGTGGCGCTGATATTTCCAAATACAGGTTCCAATGGAACTTTCCCATTTTCTTTTCCCCCAATAATCCCAAAAAATTATATGCTGCAGGCAATGTTTTATTTGCTACTGAAAATGAAGGAGCAACATGGGCGGCATTAAGCGGCGACCTAACTACCAACGATAAATCGAAACAAAAATCGAGTGGGGGGCCTATCACACAGGACAATACTGGCGCGGAAACGTATTGCACTATTTTCACAGCAATGGAATCACCACTTGAAAAAGATTTATTATGGACAGGTAGCGATGATGGAATTATCAATGTTAGTAAGGATGGTGGTGCTCACTGGGAGAATGTAACTCCGGCTGAAGCAGGAAAATGGATGATGTGGAATTGTGCGGAGGCAGATCCCTCTAAAAAAGGAACAGCTTATTTTGTAGGAACAAAATATAAACTCGATGATTATACACCTTACATTTTTGTTACGAATGACTACGGAAAAACGTGGAAGAAGATAACTAACGGTATAGCACCCACGCACTTTGCAAGATGCCTTCGTGCAGATAAAAAAAGGCCCGGGCTTTTGTATTGCGGAACAGAATATGGCATGTATATAAGTTATGACTATGGGGAAAACTGGAAGCCCTTTCAGCTTAACCTACCTACAGTGCCCATTACTGATCTTACCATAAAAAACAACGATCTTGTTGTAGCTACGCAGGGACGATCTTTTTATATATTAGATGATTTGGGTGTAGTACAAAACTTAGACAAGAATGTTTCCCAAAATGATTTGTATATTTTTCCCATCGATACTGCCTATCGTATGGATGGATCGCAAAACTTAAACGTAAAAAATGCGGGCATTAACCCACCTAATGGCGTTGTAGTCAATTATTTTTTGAAAGATATAAAAGACAGCAGCCTCGTAAAAATATTTGTTTTGGATAAAGATAAAAAAGTAGTTAGCTCGTTTAGCACAAAACCTTCCGGGGATACTGGCAAACTTGAAGTTTCAAAAGGAATGAACCAGTTTGTATGGGATATGCATTATGCTCCCGCAGAGAAAATAGCGGGAATGGTATTATGGAACGGGAACGTCCCTGGTCCAAAGGCTATTCCCGGAAAATATTATTTCCGTATTGTTAACTACGATAAAAAAGATAGCTCAGAAGCAGAAGCTTCGATTAAAGCCAATCCTAATTTTAAAGAAACACAACAGGAATATGAGGATCAGTTTAATTTTTTAATTGCGGTAAGAGATAAATTTTCAGAAGTACAAAAGGCGATTAAAAATATTCGGGAAATACGGAAACAAATAAGTGATTTCATGACACTGCAGGGGAAGGATACCGCGGGAGAAATAAAAATCATGGCTGATTCAATTAATAAAAGAATGACAGCCATTGAAGAAGCACTATATCAAACAAAAGCAAAAAGCGGAGAAGATGTTTTAAACTATCCCATACGTTTAAATGATCAAATTTCGGGATTGTACGACTATGCCGCTTCAGGAAATTACGCGCCTACCCAACAAGTAAAAGAAGCTTATAATTTCTTAAGCGCAAAAGCAGATGCCGAGCTTAATAAATTAAAAACAATTATGAACGTTGATGTTCCAAAATTCAACGCATTGATAAGGGAAAAGCAACTACCGGTAATAGGAGTAAAGAAAGAATAATTAAAAGGCGAAATATTTTTTATGTATCAATCCAAAAGATCAGGTCTTTTTTCTTTTGTTCTTTCTAAAGATTGCTCATGACGCCACTCTTCAATTTTTGAATGATTGCCACTTATTAAAATTTCAGGAACTTTCCAACTCCTGAATTCTTCAGGTCTTGTATAAACGGGAGGTGCTAGTAAATTATCCTGGAATGAATCCATCAATGCTGAAGTTTCATCATTTAAAACGCCGGGCAATAATCGCCCTATTGCATCTACAAGCACCGCTGCGCCTAATTCTCCGCCACTTAAAACATAATCACCTATAGAAATTTCTTTTGTAATAAAATGATCGCGCACTCGTTGGTCAATACCTTTATAATGGCCACATATCAATAACAAACTATTTTTTAATGATAAAATATTTGCCGTTTTCTGATTAAATTTTTCGCCATCTGGCGTTAGAAAAATTATTTCATCATACTTTGTATTTTTTTGCAAAATTTCAATTGCGTTAACTAAAGGTTCAACCATCATTACCAAACCTGCACCGCCGCCAAACTGGTAATCATCCACCTGGCCATGTTTGTAATTTGTATAATCTCTAAGATTAAAAATATTCACTTCGAGTAACCCTTTTTCTTTCGCCCTTTTTAAAATTGAATGTGCAAAAAAACTTTCCATTAGTTGCGGCACAACAGATATAATATCAATCTTCATCCTGCAAATGTAAGATTTCAGGCTACTGAAGTAGCAGACACCTTATCTATTCGAAAAATTCATCGAGACTTCTTTTCTCTTTTTTTGTAGGCCTTCCTTTTTTACTTTTTCTCTTTCCTGTATTAAAAACAAATGCTGCCGGCTGAACTTTTTCTTTTTGCTCTTCAGGTGTGAGATCAATATAATATTTTATTGCTTCTGCAAACTGAACCCTGTTGTGTAATAATCCACTCACTTCAATCAACCATTTTTTTGCTTCTGTTTTTACTTCATACTTGTCTGTAATACTTACTGTTTTGGCGGCCTTTACACTAATACCTTTACATTTAACCTTTCCATTATTGCACGCATCTGCGGCCTGGCTGCGGGTTTTAAAAAGTCTTATCGCCCATAAATATTTATCAATTCTTAATTTTTCTTTTTCTGCCATATGCAAATTTATGATCGAATTACATAAGTGGTATTAATGAAAAATATGTGATTTGCTATTTTTACCAATAAAAAAAATATAATGACAGATAAACAACGAAGACTTTCAATTCTCTTTATTTTTCTATTTTTTTCCATTACTTCTTTCAGCCAGTTTCGGGGTAAAGAAATTAACTGGACGTCTGATGGAACCGCTTATCTGGAATTAAAAGACGGAAACATCATAAGAACAGATCTAAAAACAAATACCGAAGCCATTATTGTAAAGAAAGAACAACTGGTTCCTAATGGAGCTGAAAATGCGCTATCATTCGACGTTTATAGCTTTTCACCCGACTATAAAACTCTATTAATTTTTACAAACACTGCAAAAGTATGGCGTTATCATACCCGTGGAGACTATTGGATATTAGATGTTTCATCCGGCCGACTTACCCAACTGGGCAAAGGATTGCCATCTCAATCATTAATGTTTGCAAAAATTTCTCCGGATGGTAAAAATGCTGCTTATGTAAGTGAGCACAATTTATACGTCGAAGATCTTTCATCGCACACAATAAAACAGCTAACGACCGATGGTACACGAAAATTTATAAACGGAACTTTCGATTGGGCATATGAAGAAGAACTGGACTGCAGGGACGGCTTTCGATGGAGTCCCGACAGTAAAATGATCGCCTTCTGGCAGGTGGACGCAACCAAAATCCGTGATTATTATATGTTGAACACTACGGATTCTGTTTATTCAAGAATTATTCCTGTTGAATATCCGAAAGTTGGTCAACCTCCGTCATCGGTGCACATTGGTGTAATTACAGTGGGTGATGCTCAAATTAAGTGGATGAATATCCCCGGAGACCCGGGTGAACACTATCTTCCAAGAATGGAATGGGCAGATAATTCTAATGAGTTAATAGTACAGCAACTCAACAGGAAACAAAATGAAAGCAAGCTTTTTTATTGCAATGCTTTTACCGGCGATGTTACTAATTTTTATACAGAAGATGACAAAGCATGGATCGATACAAAGTCAAGCTGGAATGGTGGTGACCCAACGGGTTGGGAATGGCTTGATAACGGAAAAAAATTTTTGTGGGTGAGTGATAAAGATGGCTGGAGACATATTTATCTAATAAGTCGTGATGGCAAAAAGGAAACACCAATCACAAAAGGAGATTACGATATTGGCGACATTAAATGTATTGATGACAAAAATAATTACGTTTATTTTATGGCTTCGCCGAATAATGCCACTGAACTTGATTTGTACCGCGTGAAAATGGATGGAGAAGGAAAATTAGAATTATTATCTCCTTCGAACATGGTGGGCACACATGATTATAATATCTCACCGGGTGCAAAATATGCAATGCATTCATTTTCTAATTACAAAACTTTTCCCGCCCGTGAATGGATTTCTTTACCTGACCATAAACCACTTGATGAAGCAAAAAGTATTGCTAAAAATATGAAGGTAAATGAAAATTCAAAAGTTGAATATTTTAAAGTGACCACCGATGACAACATTACATTAGACGGATGGATGGTAAAGCCGGACAATTTTGATTCAACAAAAAAATACCCGGTTGTATTTTTTGTATATACCGAACCTGCCGAATCTACTGTGTTAGACAGGTATGGCGCACAATTTAATTTTTTGTACAATGGAAACATGAGTAAAGATGGATACGTCCAGGTTTCAGTTGACAACCGCGGCACTCCCTCACTACGTGGCGTAGCATGGCGCAAAGCTATTTACAGGCAAATCGGAAGAATTAATATTCATGACCAGGCAATGGCTGCAAAAAAATTATTTTCAGAAAAATCATATTTAGATACAAGTCGTGTAGCAGTGTGGGGGTGGAGCGGCGGCGGTTCGGCAACATTAAACCTTATGTTTCAATACCCCGAAATTTACAAAACGGGGATTTCGGTTGCCGCTCTTGACAATCTTCTTTTTTACGATGATATTTATGAAGAAAGATACATGGGATTGCCAGAGGAAAATATGGATGACTATGTAAAAGGATCACCGATATATTATGCAAAAAATCTAAAAGGCAATTTATTATTTATTCATGGAACGGGCGATGATAATGTTCAATATGACAATGCCGAAGCTTTGTTGAATGAACTAATAAAATACAATAAAACATTTCAGTTCATGCCCTATCCTAACCGAACACATAGCCTATCGGAAGGTGAAGGTACCCGAAAACATTTATCAAACTTATATACTGATTTCTTAAGAAAAAACTGTCCCCCGGGCCCAAGGTAAATCTTATTATATTTGGTTTTAAAATACCTGCCATGCGAACCTTTGTTATTATAACATCGTTGGTGAGTTTATGTATTTTTATTTCCTGTCAAAAAGCATTTGAAGATCCAAATTATGTTTCTTCAATTGCACCCGCCGAATTTAAAGCAAAGATCAATGGTGTTCCGTTTGTTGCAGTATTAACCGGAGCTGCTATTAGGTCAGACAGTGTAATTTCCATTGCAGCAGAATCGAATGACCGGCAAATGATTGTGTTTGCTGTTAGGGATTCAGGGGTTCATAATTATACTCTTGCAATGAACAGTGTCTTTAATCATGGCGGATATACAGATGCATATAGTATAGCGTTTTCGTCGAATGAAGGAATTAATCCCGGTGATTCCGGGGGAACCCTGGCTATTGTTTCAATAGATCGTGAAAAAAAATTAATCAGCGGAACTTTTGATTTTAAAGCATTCCATCAGGATAACAGAACTCAAAGAATTATAACCGACGGGGTTTTTAATAATGTGGGTTACTAGCTGCTTCACGCCCAAGGGCCGGGTCTGCATTCGGAATTCCAAAATATTAATACAGAATTTCCAAAAGTCCCATGGATATATTGATTATCACCTCAGTAAAATTTTTTAAGCAATCTGCAGAGCCATTTTTTTAAGAAATCCTCCAATGATCTGAAACTATTTGATCTCATCATTCCTTGTATATTTTATTCGAAACAAAATAAAAATATTTGGACGGTCGTTAACAAATAATACCAGAAGCAAAAACTTTCCATCCAGTATCCAATTTACCATTACTACATGCAATCAGGGGGTTTAGCTGCTTTTTTTATGTTGTTGTATTTCATTCAAAATTTATTTTATGGAGCGGTGGCCATGATTTACTACTTAGGTTCCCATGAAGCAGGTGGAATATCTTTGACTATGCGAAATTCGGTATACACATGATGTTTAATAGCGGAGTACAAATGGTGATGATTTTTTTTTGTTTTATCCGGGTTCTTCATAGCTATAAGCCCGGATAAAAAAAATGTGCCAACACCTCACAAATTAAAAACTTTTTATTCAGTATGTATTATTCGGATCTATGTACCATATTTATCTTCCATCTTAATATCAGTGATGGTTCTTTACTTTGTAGGAACATTTTCACCAGGCTTATATGCCATGCATTCGGATAGAGAATTTAATGCCAGGTTGTTTATTGCTTATGACGATATATCATTTAGCAATTTTGTAAAAGCTTTATTTTTTGAACACAATAAGGAATACATTGGTTTTAACTATGCCTATTGGTCACTTCCCATGGAGGTATCTTTATTTGATAGCCCCCTTTATTCAATCAATCAAAAAGCAATACCTGGTAACGTCCTGTGTTTTCTTTCTGGCAGGTGCTGCTATTTTCAGCATCTTTAATGCCAATAATGTGCTCCTTAAATTTCTTTTTCAATTTAATTTCTACTTCGCATTAGGTCAGACAATATATTTTTACAGAAGAGAAATTGTGGACTTTTTAGCCTCAAAGAATTTAAAAAGATTACTAATTGTATCTTCAGTGCTACTCTTCTTAGCATTCGATTTTTTGGCCATGAAGAATCTAGAATTTTGGGCCAATTTTTTGTCCGCGGGTACTGGTGGGCTTGTTAATACTGTTTCTCAATTATGATATAAAGAGCAATTACTTCATAAGGTCAATTAAAGGTCTTGGAAAAATAAGTTATTCCTTGTATTTAATACATATTCCCACATTAGTTTTTGTTTATACATTGATCTCCCATTTTACAGGTAAAGTTGTTTAATACAATCGGAGTTATTTTGTCGGAGTTGCTGCTTCTTTGATAACAGGCCTTATTCTATATAAAATAGTTGAAGAACCTTCTTTGCTTTTGATAAAAAGAATTAAAAACTTCCAAAAGGAAAAACGTGTTAAACCAACGGTGGCCTTGGTTCAATGAAAATAGCACACTTCGCAAAATTTTAAGGAGTTGATCATCTTTTTTAAATCTCCTTAGCGTGTCGAACTTATAAATGAATTACAAAGCGCTCAAAAAAAGCTGCAAAAAATGCAGCTATTTTATTACTCGACTGTAATTTTTATTTATACAAACTTTCCAGTTCATTTTTCATTGCTACTACTGATGCTGTAGCGTTTTCACCAGAGGTCGTAAATAAAGTATTAGAATCTATATCCTTCCCGTAAAAAGCCTCATCACCTTTGCCATCAACACTTATTGCAGCACCGCTTAAGCTAATGCCCGCAAACAATCCTTTACTTCTGGAATAAGAATATACTTCGGCTTCCATTTTATAATCGGTGCTTGCCGTGGAATTACGTCCTACAGGGCCGGCTGTAGCAGATATATCACCGCCTAACGTAAAGCTTCCTTTACCAATCTTCTCGAGTGTTTCCCGGTGCTTGAAAATTAATACCAGGTCAACTGATTGAACTCCGGCCTGCAGACCAATGCTCCCGCCTGTAATTGTTACAAACACTGGATTGCTCCATGTGCCATCCGGAAGTTTAACCATCGCAATCCCTTTTCCTCTTTTGGCTGCCAACACAAACCCACCATTTATCATCCTGGGCACAATTATAATACCTTCAGTAATTTTTAATAATTGCTCAGGAATGTTTTCTTTCATATTGCCAAAATCCTTTAGGACCTGGGTTGAGGCAGTAATTTTATCTTCCTGCTTTTCCTGGCTCCTGGCCTCGACAAAGAACATGGAAAAAATGGCAACCAGGAAAAAAAGTTTTGAAAAACTATTCAGTTTCATGACATATGTTTTAAGAATTAATAATAAGTGTAATCAATACAACATTGATGCCATTACCTTTTTTAAGGCATTGCGTGAAATGGAATCGCGATTTTTAAGATTAATTTAAAATTATTCACCATTGCCTTTAGGGAAAAGATGGTTTTTTCCCGGATTGACCAAACTGGGGACTTTTTTGCATAAAAGAGAAAAGCCGTACCAAAATTGGTACAGCTTAAATATTTTATTAATCAGTTAACTATTCTTCGTTCTCTGAATTTCCCTTTGCGGAGGCAGTCTCAGTTTTAGGAGAAGAAGCTGAACCTTTTTCAGCCTTCTTTACGTAAGCCTGGCGACCGGTTGTTTTGCTTTTTTTGTGAGACTCCTGGCGCTTTGCGAATTCTGAATCATGCTCGGTACTCCATTTCGTAAATTTTTCCATTGCGGTAGCTTCATCAAATAGACCCAGTGTTACTCCCCGTAACAAATGTTTCAGGTATAAAACGCCTTTAAAGCTCAGAATACGACGAACAGTATCAGTCGGTTGTGCACCTTTGTGTAACCATTCTAATGCTTTCTGACGATCGATTTGAATACTTGCCGGAACAGTAAGTGGATTGTAGGAGCCCAATTTTTGAATGAACTTACCATCGCGTGGGCTTCGGGCATCTGCAACTACGATAAAATAAAATGGTCTTTTCTTAGATCCATGACGTTGCAATCTCATTTTTACAGCCATAAAAAATAGAAATTTTTTTTGGGTTGTTAATAATTTTAGTTTCTAAAGGATTGCGAAGATAAGCGGCGCAATCGAAAATTACAAATCAATATACAAAAATTTAATGTAATTGACAGTATTTTTTAAATTAAACGTTATAACAAGGAAATTTAATACCCGCTTTGTTCTATTTTTTTCCTAATCCCGCCAATTTACCCATGGGCATCTTGTTCATCACCTTCATCATATTTTTCATTTGGTCAAATTGCTTTATAAACTGGTTAAGCTCAGCAATATCTTTACCACTGCCTGCCGCAATTCTTTGCTTACGGGTGGGATTTATAATATCAGGATTGCGACGTTCTTCCAGTGTCATCGAATTGATCATTGCTTCGATTCCTCTAAAAGAATCATCATTTATGTCAACGTCTTTTATTTGTTTACCAACGCCAGGTATCATTCCCATAAGATCTTTCAGATTACCCATTTTTTTTATTTGCTGTAGCTGGGTTTTAAAATCTTCGAAATCAAATTGGTTCTTCCTTATTTTTTTTTCAAGCTTCGCTGCCTGCACCTCATCAAATTGTTCCTGGGCTTTTTCAACCAGGCTTACAATATCACCCATTCCCAAAATCCTTTGCGCCATACGTTCCGGGTAGAACACATCAAGAGTATCCATCTTCTCGCCACTGCTCACAAATTTTATGGGCTTATGTACCGTAGATTTTATTGAAATTGCCGCTCCACCGCGTGTGTCGCCATCCAATTTGGTTAGTACGACCCCGGTGTAATCAAGCCGGTGATTAAAAGCCGCTGCTGTATTTACTGCATCCTGTCCCGTCATGCTATCAACAACAAAGAGAATCTCTTTTGGAGAAACAGCCTTTTTTATATTAGCCACTTCAGTCATCATCACTTCATCTATGGCTAAGCGACCGGCGGTGTCTATTATTATTACATTTTTATTTTTTGATTTCGCGTCTTTAATGGCATTTTGAACAATTGCTACCGGATCTTTATTCTCAGGTTCATTGTAAACTTCTATGTTTATTTGCTGGCCCAGAATCTTCAACTGTTCGATAGCTGCCGGCCGGTAAATATCTGCTGCAACCAACATAGGCGATTTACCCTTTTTTGTTTTAAGATAATTGGCAAGCTTTCCGCTAAAGGTTGTTTTACCACTACCCTGCAATCCCGCAATCAAAATTACAGCGGGATTTCCCGCAAGGTCGAGTTCAGTTTCGCTTCCACCCATTAATTCAGTAAGTCCATCCCTAACAATTTTCACCATTAATTGACCGGGGCTTATCGAATTAATTACTTTTTCGCCGGTAGCTTTTTCTTTAATGCTATCCGTGAAATCCTTGGCTATCTTATAGTTCACATCTGCATCCACCAACGCACGGCGAATATCCTTCACCGTTGAAGCAACATTGAGTTCCGTTATTCTTCCCTGCCCTTTAAGATTTTTAAAAGCGCTATCCAGTTTATCACTTAATGATTCAAACATATCTTGATTATTAAAATTTTAATGAATCCACACAGGAAACAGACTATTTATTTAAACGGCAAATTTAAGAAAATTGGCTAATGCTTATTTTGAAAGAAAGGAAGACGCAAATCATCGTTAATTGTGTCCCAAAAAAGTTATCTGATTTATTTGCTATACGTTTTCTATTTTTTTGAGAAAATTTTTTCCAGCTTCGGTGACATATATACACAATTGTTTTTTATTATTTACAATATCCATTCTCGTATCTATTAATCCCCTTTTATATAAACCTGCAAGAGATGATTTCATTTCCTCCGGCAAGCAAGGAATACTTCCATTGCCGGTTAGTTCTTTTTCCCGGCATTCTTTCAACTTTTCAATCATTCTTTTAGTAGGCGGTCGCATGGATATTTTCATAAAAAAAATTGAGTGACAATATTAAAATAAATTATTAATAACTCATTTCAACAGTGTATAATGACAAATTTTAGAATTGGCTGAATAGCCGGTAATAAAAAGCCACAACTTACAAACAAAATAAGTCGTGGCCTCAAGTTGTCCCACGAGGATTCGAACCTCGACAGACAGAATCAAAATCTGTTGTACTACCTTTATACTATGGGACAAAAGGAGTGCAAAAGTAAGATTAACGATTAAAATTTCAAAACAAGTATTCGGGATTGCTAACCTAAAACCGGCTGAGGAGTTTCTATTTCCTTTTCCTCTTCTTCCTTTAATTTCTTTATATACGCCAGTGCATCCGGAATAACGTCACACATTATAGTAATGATCGCCCCGGGCTTTACATTATCATAAGCATATTGAATTGCTTCGCTTTCTTTTTGCAAAATTATTACCGGAATATCTTTAGGCTTGCTTTCATTAATACCTTCCGCAAGCAGGTTAATTATCTCTTCGGCTGTGCGTCCCCGTAAGTGTTTGTCCTGCCTTATAATTATTTCATCAAAATTCCTGGCAGATATTCTTCCAATTTCCCGTATATCATCGTCTCTTCTATCCCCGGTTCCGCTTATTATGCCGACTTTATAAGTAGCATCCAATCGATTTACGAAATCGCATAGCAGGTTCAGACCGGCAGGATTATGAGCAAAATCGGCAAGAAACGTAAACTTTTTAAATTGAAACAGGTTCAGCCTGCCCGGTGTTTGCGATACGGAAGGTATAAAAGTGTGCAAAGCCTGCCGGATATCCTCGACCTTAATATTTCTGAAAAGGTAACAGGCGAGTATTGAAGGCAATGTATTCATTATATTATGCATAGCCTTGCCTCGAAACGTAATAGGAATCTCGGAAACCTTTTCAACACGGATTTTCCAATTCCCTTTCATAATTGTTACATAATCATTTTCATACACCGCTGCGATACCACCTTTGGAGCAATGTTGTTTTATGCGGTGGTTATTTTCATCCATGCTGAAGAGGGCAATATTGCAGTTAAGTCCATTTCTCATTTCGTAAACAAGATCATCATCGGCATTTAAAATTGCAAATCCATTGGGAAAAACAGTTTCGGGCAGTACTTGTTTTACTTTAGCCATTTGTTCAAGCGTTTCAATTCCTCCAAGCCCGATGTGATCTGCAGTTACGTTAGTTACAATTGCAATATTGCAATTATTAAAAGCAAGCCCGTTTCTTAGAATTCCTCCTCTTGCACATTCCAATACGGCAAAATCTACGGTCGGATCTTTCAATACAAACTCGGCGCTTTTTGGCCCTGTGCAGTCTCCTTTCATCATCAACTGGTTTTGAATATAAACACCATCTGATGTGGTGAAGCCAACTTTATATCCTGCTGCCTTACAGATATGAGCCGTTAACCTGGCAGTGGTTGTTTTGCCATTTGTCCCTGTTATAGCAATTATTGGTATTCTGCCATCACCACCTTTTGGATAAAGCATTTCGATAACGGGCTCTGCCGCATTCCTCGGAATACCTTCCGACGGCTCCACATGCATACGAAATCCGGGCGCCGCATTTACTTCCAAAACAGCGCCGCCATTTTCCGTTAAAGGAGTTTTCAAATCTGACGCCATAATATCAATTCCGCAGATATCAAGTCCTATGATTTTTGCGATACGTTCCGCGAGAAAAATATTTACGGGATGTATTTCATCGGTTACATCAGTAGAAGTACCTCCTGTTGATAAATTAGCGGTAGGCTTTACTAGCACCAACTCCCCTTTTGCAGGAATAGTATTCAAACTATACCCTTTTTCATCAAGCATTTTTTGGGTAAAATCATCAATTTTTATCTGTGTCAAAATCTTTTCATGACCATATCCCCTTCTTGGATCTCTATTGGTTTCTTCTATTAACCATTGAATGGAATGTTCACCATCTCCTCTAACTGAGGCGGGTGTACGCAATGCTGCACAGATAAATTTGTAATTGATAACCAACACCCTGAAGTCAAATCCCGTGATATACTTTTCGCATATAACATGCCGGCCATATTTTCTTGCAGCATCTAACGCTTTTTCGGCCTGTTCATAAGTGGTAATATTTGTTGTGGCACCTTTGCCATGATTCCCGTCAACCGGTTTAATTACAAATGGAAAACCAACCGCATCTATTGCCCGTTGAACAGTTTCATCACTGTAAAGAATTATTCCTTTTGGAACGGGAACTTCCGCTGTACTAAGAAGATTTTTTGTTTCTTCCTTATCCCCTGCAATATCGACAGCAATGCTCGATGTAGTGCCGGCAATAGTTGCACGGATCCTCTTTTGGTGAACACCGTATCCAAGTTGCACAAGGCTATGTTTATTTAAACGTATATAGGGAATCCCACGTTTAATTGCTTCTTCAACAATGCTGCCGGTTGATGGTCCAAGTCTTGTTTCTTCCCTGATCTCCCTTAGCGTTTGTACGTCCCCGTTAAGATCATAAACTGACCCATCGATTAAACATTGAACCAGGTTAAAAGCAGCTTTTGCTGCAAATACACCGGCTTCCTCTTCCATGTAATCGAATACAATAAAATACTCGCCATGTTTCCCTGTATTCCTGGTTCTGCCAAATCCCATATCCATGCCGGCAAGTGTTTGCAACTCGAGTGCTACATGCTCAATAACATGTCCCATCCATGTTCCTTCGGCCACGCGTGACAAAAAACCTCCGGGGACACCTTCGCTACAACGATGTTCATAAAGTGTGGGTAATAATTGTTCGAGCTTTTCTTTAAACCCTTCCAATTTATTTGTGGGTACAT
The DNA here is from genome assembly GCA_963819925.1 of uncultured Chitinophagaceae bacterium. Taxonomy (GTDB): domain Bacteria; phylum Bacteroidota; class Bacteroidia; order Chitinophagales; family Chitinophagaceae; genus Ginsengibacter. The sequence goes on from CAWFYG010000009.1 coordinate 456,684, forward strand.
GCTCCATCTCCTCGAGATCTATTTTCATTTGAATAAGCCTGGGCCTCCTGATACTCCAGTAGTTTGGACCACGCAATATTTTTATTTCAATAATCTTCATAAAACAATGAATAAATTTTAGATAAAACTTGTCATGAAAAAAGAGTGCTGCAAATTGTAAGTTAGGAATAAATCGCAATCAAAAATCAGGGGTTTGTACAATCTGTTTATTTCAATTGCGTTATTTTTGTAACTAGTGTTTATTTTGACAGTAATGGCGTATTGAATACTAACCCAAATTATAGTAATGACAAATGTGGCGCCGCTGTTTATATCAAAATTAGATGCATGCAAAATCCGTTAGGGAAACTTATTGCCATTGGTGGAGCTGAAGATAAGGGCTCTGATCTGGAAAAAGGTGATATGGTTCGAAATAATCTCAATTTTTTTGAACTAGCCATTCTTCGGCATATTGTTGACGAAGCAGGCGGCCCTGACATTAGAATGGAAGTAATTACTACAGCTTCCATGATACCGAATGAAGTAGGTGAAAATTACCTGGACGCTTTTGGAAAAATCGGGTGTACTAATGTAGGATTATTGCCTATCCGCAACAGAGCTGATGCAATGGAGAAGGAATATCTTGAGCGTTTAAAAAAATGCGATGCCATCATGTTTAGTGGTGGCAATCAATTAAGGTTATCGTCGACTTTTGGCGGAACAGAATTTTTAGACATTGCTCTTAACCGTTTTCACGATGAGAAAAATTTTGTGGTTGCCGGTACTTCGGCAGGCGCAATGGCAATGAGCAACACAATGATTTATGAGGGTAATGCAACAACTGCTCATTTAAAAGGTGAAGTAAAAATAACCACAGGACTTGGCTTTATGGATGATGTAATTTTCGATAGTCATTTTGAAAAACGGGGAAGGTTTGGCCGATTGGCACAAGCTATTACCAGCAATCCAGCCGCTATTGGAATAGGATTAGGAGAAGATACGGGAATGCTGATAAAAGATGCCAATATTATGGAGGCAATCGGAAGCGGCATGGTAATGATCATTGACGGACATGATATTATGCACAACAATATTGCTGATATTCCCGATGGAAATCCAATAAGCGTGGAGAATATTAAAGTTCATTTTTGTGAAAAGGGAAATGGTTTTTTACTCAAGGAGAGGAAATTTATTCCTGATATTAAGGAGTATTATAGGGAAGATATTTCATCAAAAGGAAAACTTAAGAGAGCTATTTAGCTCTTTGATCAAATCGTCTTCAATAAATAATAATTCTTCTTCCCTTTTTGCACAAGCAGGTATTTTTCATTTAGCAAAACGCTTTCATTTACTTTCATTTCAACATCAGTTACTTTTTCTTTATTTAAGAAAACTCCGCCACCGGCAAGCATTTTGCGGGCCTCGCCTTTACTTTGAAAAATTTTGGTATTCGCCAATAATGAAATAAGATCAATGCTTTCTTTTAACGTATTTCGCTCTACTTCAATAGAAGGAACTCCTTCCATTACTTGCAATAACTGATCCTCGTTCAATTCTTTTAGCGTTTGTGCAGTATCGTTACTAAACAAAATTTCAGATGCTTTTACGGCAAATTCATAATCTTTTCTTGAATGGACAAGGCATGTAATTTCTTCAGCTAACTTTTTCTGCAGAATCCGCTGGTTTTCATTTCCCGTGTGTCGTCCAACAAGTTCAGCAATCTCGTCTTTTGACAAAAATGTAAAAATTTTAAGGAATCTTTCCGCATCGGCATCCGCAGTATTCAACCAAAACTGGTAAAAACTATAAGGGGAGGTTCTGTCGGGGCTCAACCATACGTTCCCTTTTTCGGTTTTCCCAAATTTTCCCCCATCTGCCTTTGTTAATAAAGGGCATGTGAATGCAAATGCTTCAGCGCCGCTTTTTCGTCTAATTAGCTCGGTTCCTGTAACAATATTTCCCCATTGGTCGCTACCTCCAAACTGGAATTTGCAGTTCTTGTTTTGGTGTAACCAATAAAAATCATAACCCTGCACTAATTGATAAGTAAATTCAGTAAAGCTCATTCCATTTTCCCCCTCCAACCTTTTGCGGACGCTATCTTTCGCCATCATATAATTTATAGAAATATGCTTGCCTACGTCCCGTATAAAATCAAGGAAACTTATATTCTTAAACCAATCATAATTATTAACCATCTCAGCAGCATTCTTTTTTTCAGAATTAAAATCAAGAAATTTTTCCAATTGCTTTTGCACTGCCTTTACATTATGGTTTAAAACGTCTGTACTTAACAAGTTGCGTTCTTCACTTTTTCCGGAAGGATCCCCCACCATGCCGGTAGCTCCGCCAACAAGTGCAATCGGTTTATGCCCGAATTTTTGCAAATGCATCAACACAATTATTGGAATAAGACTCCCAATATGCAAGCTATCTGCGGTAGGATCAAAGCCAACATAACCGGTTGTAGATTCTTTACATAACTGCTCCTCTGTGCCGGGTATTATATCTTGTATTAATCCACGCCACCTTAATTCTTCAATTAAATTGTTCATATTCTTTTCAAAAAATGATACCTTCTAAAGTTTCAAAAATAGTTCACAAATAAATATTTCAACAATTGATTTTGAATAACCCCGACATTTCAATGACATTATTAATTAAAATGGGGCAAGACAGTGGAACCGGATTCCGAAAGTTCTCTTATTGAATACCTTACAGTTTACGTAAGTTTTACTTAATTTTAGCGGGTATTAGGCTTAACGAGATACAATATAAAGAATTAATGTCCGTTTTATATTACCCGAATACGCACTGAAACTATCCATAAAAATTGATCATTTCCCCAATATGAGAATTTCCAGACTCACCAAATTAATCTGCCTGTTGATATTACCCTGCTGTGGATTTGCGCAGTTTAGAAAGTATTCAAATGAATTTTTAAATATAGGGGCAGGCGCCCGTGGACTGGGAATGGGAGCGTCAGTATCGGCATCAGTTAATGATGGCACTGCCGGTTATTGGAATCCTGCCGGTCTAACCAGTGTCCAGGACAATCCATCAATAAATCTCATGCACGCCAGTTATTTCGATAACATCGGTAAATACGATTATGGAAGTGTCGCAATCCCGGTCAGCGACAATAGAAGAACACTCGGCCTTTCCATCTTACGGTTTGCTGTAGACGATATTCCCAATACATTATTTCTCGTGGAACCCGATGGAAGTATTAATTATGGAAATATTACCACATTTTCTTCAGCAGATTATGCTTTCTTATTTTCTTTTGCTCAAAAAATTAAGGATGATGATAATCTAAAAATGAGCTTCGGCGGAAACGCCAAAATAATTTACCGCAAAGTAGGTCATTTTGCTACTGCATGGGGCTTTGGGTTTGATGCCGGATTTAAAATGCAAAAAAACAGGTGGACGTTGGGTATTGTGGCAAAAGATGTTACCACAACGTTCAATGCGTGGTCCTTTAGTTTCACTGAAAAAGAAAAAGAAGTTTTATATCTGACAAAAAATGATATCCCCGTAAAATCAACCGAACTTACAGCACCGCGACTTACGGTAGGAAATTCCTATAATTTCCGGCTTGGAGCATCGGCAAATCTTTTAGCTGAGGCTGATTTTGACTTTACTTTTGACGGTCAGAGAAACACCATAATAAGCAGCAAAGCCTTAAGTATTGACCCACATTTAGGGCTTGAGGCATCAATAAAGGATGTATTTTTTATAAGAGCAGGTATTTACAATTTTCAAAAAGCGCTTGCCGATGGCGACACAACCAACCAGAAAAAAGTTTGGATTTACCAACCAAGTTTAGGAGCAGGCTTCAAGATTAAAAATGTAAGAATCGACTATGCCTTCTCAAACCTGGCCAATCAATCAAATCCGTTGTATACTCATATTTTTTCCTTAAGATTTGATCTTGCTAAAAAAGAAAATAATTAAGGCCTTAATTAACGACCATGAAAAAATTATTGATTGTTTTTTTAATTTTCATTTCAGCATCAGTTATTGCGCAGCCTTACACCAATAGCTGGATCGATTATAGTAAAACTTATTACAAATTCACTATCGGTAAAACAGGGCTTTTTAGAATTCCTCAATCTGCACTTAATTCGATAGGATTAGGCAATACTCCCGCCGAACAATTTCAACTATGGAGAAATGGGGAAGAGGTTGGTTTATATACTTCCGTTGCCAGCGGCCCTTTAGGCTCTTCAGATTATATAGAGTTTTGGGGGCTTATGAATGATGGTAAAAAAGATACAAAACTGTATCGTGATCCCGATTATCAACTTTCGGATTATTATAGCCTGGAAACGGATACCTGTGCGTATTTTCTAACTGTAAATCCAACGGGTAATAATTTAAGATTTGTAAACAACCCTAATAATGTATCAGGTAATTCCCTTTCGCCTGAACCATATTTCATAAATACAAGATCAGTATACTACAAAAGTCATATAAATCCGGGTTTAGGTCTGCCGCTTGGCGAATATGTTTATTCATCTTCCTACGATATAGGGGAAGGCTGGACTTCCAATGATGTTGCGGTTGGTTATCCACTTTCATATCTTTTGGATAGTATCTATATGTATACGGGTGGGCCATTAGCTTCTTTCAATTTTGCAGTGGTTGGCGATGCGTTAAATTCCCGAAACGTAAGGGTTAAATTTTACAATAATGTTATTGATGATGAGCCGATGCCCAACTACACCTATTTGAAAAAGCAGGTGAGCAATATTCCTGCAAGTTATTTTCCAAGTGCTGATCATGTATTAATTTCTTTTGAACCTGTCTCATCTATTTCAACCGACAGAATCGTAGTGTCAACATTCTCTTTAACATACCCGAGCAAATTTAATTTCAACAATAAGAAAAGTTTTTATTTTGAACTACCGGCGACGGCTACCGGTAATTATTTGGTTATTGATAATTTCAATTACGGGAACACCAATCCTGTTTTACTTGATCTTACATCAGGCGCAAGATACACCGGTGATATTACAACTCTTCCGGGTAAAACCCTATTTGTACTTCCCCCATCCGCCATCTCAAAAAGAAAATTTGAAATGATAAGTGAGGATGCATCCAATGTAGATATCATCAATACCTTAACGCAAAGGAATTTTGTAAACTTTGGCGTTGCGGCTAACCAGGGTAGTTATCTGATTATTAGTAACCCGGTTTTATATAACAATGGATCGGGAGTTAACTATGTTGACTTGTACAGAGCCTATAGAAATTCCTCAGCAGGTGGTGGCTACAATGTGAAGGTCTACGATATTGATCAACTGATAGACCAGTTTGCCTACGGGATAAAAAAACATCCACTGGCTATAAAAGATTTCATCCAGTATGCCACAAACACATTTTCACCTACTCCACAGTATGTTTTCCTGATTGGCAAAGGAGTGACCTATAGCGATTATGTACCTCATCAAAACAGCATATATGATGATCAACTAAATCTGGTACCAACTTTTGGTAGTCCTGGCTCGGATATCCTGCTTTCGTCGCCTTACGGGAGCACAGTTCCCAGTATACCTATAGGACGGCTTTCCGTAATATCAGGAAATGAAATTGGGAATTATCTTCAAAAAGTGAAAGAATATGAAAGTGCACAGGTCTCAGCAACTCAAACACTGGATAACAAGCTGTGGATGAAAAATGTGGTGCATGTAATTGGCGGTAAAGACAGTTCTGAAAGCGACCTCTTTACTTTCTATATGAATCAATACAAAAATGTTATTATAGACACTCTATATGGTGCCAAAGTTGAAACTTTTGCAAAGACCACCAATTCTGCTGTTCAGTTAATTTCCGGCCAACGAATTGAAGAATTATTTAATGAGGGCATTGGAATTTTGTCTTACTTCGGGCATTCATCAGCCAATACACTGGAGTTTAATTTAAGTGATCCCTCCGTTTATCACAACCAGGGCAGGTATCCATTTTTCAACGTTAGTGGTTGTACGGCAGGGAACAATTATATATATGATACCACCCGCATTACGCAAAATAATTTATCCATTTCCGAAAAATTTGTGCTCGCCAATGAAGGTGGGAGTATTGGGTTTTTTGCAAGTTCTCACTTAGGCGTGCCACCCTACCTTTATAGCTATGATATTGAACTATACAATCAAATTGGGGTAGTAAATTATGGGAACACTATTGGGAATGATATAAAAAATGTTATAGCAAATTTAGGGGGGGCCAACAATTCATTAGACTATCTGACAAGGATAAATATGGAGGAATTAAACCTTCATGGGGATCCTGCTTTAAAAATAAATCCGCAGCCAAAGCCTGATTATGTTATAGAAGATCCGCAGGTAAAAGTTAATCCTGCTTTTATTTCGGTATCAGAAAACAGTTTTGAACTTCAGGCGAAAACTTATAATATTGGGAGGGCGCTCAGTGATTCAGTGTATTTCCAGGTATCAAGAACCTATCCGAATGGAACTTCAGAAGTCATTTACCGTAAGAGAATACCCGGTGTAAAATATGCAGATTCTATTCAAATTTCAGTTCCCATCATTTCGACAAGAGACAAGGGGCTTAATAAAATAACGGTTACCATAGACGCAGACAACGAGGTGGACGAAATGTCGGAAAACAACAACAGCATAACCAGGGATGTATTTATATACCAGGACGAAGCAACACCAACATATCCTTACGATTTCTCCATAGTCAATGTAGGAAATCAAAAATTATACGCTTCTACCTCAGACCCACTTAGCCCGGCTAAAGATTATGTTATGGAAATTGACACCACTTTGCTATTCAATTCTGCAGTTAAGGTTACTAAGACTATTAATTCTCCCGGTGGTGTTATGGAATTTGATCCCGCTTTTAGTTACACAGATAGTACAGTTTATTATTGGCGTGTTTCAATTAAACCGGTTTCAGGATTGCCGGAAGATTATCATTGGAACAACTCGTCGTTCATTTATCTTGCTAATAGTTCTGTTGGATTTAATCAATCGCACTATTACCAACATCTATACTCTGATACGCAGCATATTGTTCTGGACAGTGCAAGACAGTGGGATTTCACTTCGGTCAATAATGTTATTACATCCCGGAATGGGGTTTTCCCAACTGCGGCAAAGTTAGGCTCCGAATTTGGAGAAGATGTAAACGGTGCTGTATTTGCATCGAGTGTATGTGGCGTCTCGGGTATCATATTTAATGTTCTTGACCCGATAAGTTTGAAACCATGGCTGAATGCCGTGGGGCCAACAGGTTTGTACGGCAGCGACCAGGTTTGTGGGTATGACAGGCTTGCCAACTTCCAATTCAATATTCTCAGCCAGGCCAAACGAGACAGCGCTATGAAATTTCTTGACATGGTACCAGATAACTATATTGTTATTGCCCGAAACGTTTCTGGCACTAATCCGGCAAGTAATACTTACGCGGCAGACTGGCAAGCAGATACTACCGCCTTTGGGTCCAATAATTCATTATATCACAGGTTGCTATCACAGGGCTTTGTTTTAATTGACTCTTTCTATCGGCCAAGGGCATTCATTTTTATGTATCAAAAAAACAATCCTTCCTTTGAACCAAACTTTGTTTTTTCCGATAGTATATTCGATAAAATAACCCTGTCTCATAATTTTAATGCACCGGATACCTTAGGATATATTACTTCACCGAAATTTGGCCCTGCGGCTTCATGGCAGCAAATGCATTGGCGTGGAAGCAGCCTCGAGCCAAATTCACCGGATAATCCCACCGTTGATATTATTGGCCTTGATAGTCTTGGTAATTCAACTACTTTAATGACTATAGATAAAACTATGCAAGACGTTAATATTTCTTCAATAAATGCAGCAAGCTATCCTTATTTGCAGCTTAGAATGCGTAATTCTGATAGCGTGAAGCTTACTCCTTATCAACTTTCGTATTGGAGAATAAATTACACTCCGGCGCCTGAAGGAGCACTTACACCAAACCTATATTTCCTGACAAAAGACACCCTTGACCAGGGCGAAATTTTACACTTCGGAATTGCCTTCAAAAATATCAGCCCTGCTGCATTTGACAGTATAAAGGTAAAACTTGAGGTGATCGATAATAACAATGTTACGCATGCTTTTCCTGTGAAAAGACAGAAACCACTTATTAGCGGCGATACGATCAAACTGCAATATGATATTGACACAAAAACACTCTCTGGTCCCAATACGTTACATATTGATTTCAATCCCGATAACGATCAGCCGGAACAATATCATTTTAATAATTTCCTTTACAAAACCTTTTTTGTAAAGGCCGATAAATTTAATCCGCTGCTAGATGTTACATTTGATGGGGTTCATATTCTGAACCGTGATATTGTTTCTGCACAGCCGCACATAGTTGTTAAGTTAAAAGACGAGAGTAAATTCCTGTCGCTTGATGATACTTCACTAATGAAAGTCCAGATACAATTCCCTGATGGCTCTCTCAAAACATACAGGTTTGATAACGATACGTTGCGTTTTACTCCGGCTAATTTAGCAGCAGGCGAAAATACCGCCACCATTGACTTCTCCCCTTCATTGTCCGGGGAAGATGAAGAGTATGTCTTAATTATATCTGGGAAAGATGTTGAAGGCAATACGGCCGGTAGCTTGGATTACCATGTTGACTTCAGGGTTATAAGTAAACCAATGATTTCTAATTTGCTCAATTATCCCAATCCATTCACAACATCAACGGCATTTGTATTTACGGTGACTGGGATTGTGGTTCCCCAAAATATCCGGATACAAATATTAACTATCACGGGTAAGATAGTAAGAGAAATTACAAAGGATGAATTAGGTCCTTTGCATATAGGCAGAAACATCACCGAATTTAAATGGGATGGCTCGGATATGTATGGTCAAAAAGTTGCAAATGGAGTTTATCTTTATCGCGTATTGACCAACCTGAATGGAAAATCTTTAGATAAGTTTACTGATAATGGTGACAATACGGATAAATATTTTACGAAAGGATACGGCAAAATGTATTTTATGAGATAAAAAAATGATAAAACTAAATTTCAAAAAGGCTGCCCTGAACGGGTAGCCTTTTTAATTCCCGGCAAAATAATTCAGGAATTATTATCAAAGTTATTAATAGCAGGTAACCCCTTGCTAAAAGCAGCAAAGCCTAACAGAAATAAGAATGGAGAAACAGTAAGTATAAAGCGATTATGCCAGTCATCACAGGTGAGTAACGTTGTAAACCAGTACAGCAGAATAATTGAACCCACGTAAATAATTCTTTTGTCTTTTAATTTTATTTTTTTCCAGATACCAATAAAGGATAATATATAAAATGGATAAAAAAATAAGACAAGAAAAACATTATGAAAAAGAGAGTAGTACGTTCTTAACATTCCAAAAAATGAAAGTGTTTTTAATTTCGCGAGCCTTAAAAATTGCTCTTCATTGTTAAAAATATAGTAGACAATTCCTTGCAATGAATTTCCTTTTTCAAACGTTTTTATATCAGCATTATTTACAGTATTAACCCCGCAGATAATATTTTCCTTTTTAAAGGGAAGCATGAAATCCAGTGACCCACCTACCTGCAGCATTGCATTTACAATGATTAAAAATACGAATATAGAAAAAGTGAGAATTAACGTTTTGTAGAGCATATTCAGCTTATTTAGAAAGCGAAAGAATATATAAATGGCAGTAACAACAAAAAACAATATTCCCGTTGGTCTTGTAACACTCAATAACACAAGGAGCAGGAGCATGAGTAGGGAGTTTTTTATTGTTAGTTTCTTTAACTGCAGTACGTAACTGCTGTAAATGATAGTAAGGCTGTAAAAAATTGACTCGGTGAAAAGAAAACTATTATAAACCTGGTAGGGAATATTTACAATGAAAAAAAATGAAGCCATTGTTGCAAAAAATGGCGTTTTTAAAAAAGAAATAGCTAACCTATAAAACATTATTGTTGCAAACAAATTCAGCAGAAGCTGAACAACTACTATAACGGCATAGCCTAAGTGCAATTTAATAACAGCGGCTATTAAGAATATCTCGGTGGAATATAGATAGTGATTATTTGTATTAAAATAACCAAAATGCAAAAAATGATTTGCTTCATCAATATATTTTGTAGCCTCCAATCCCGTTACTATTCCATATTGCCAGATGAGCAAACTTTGTACTACTATCCATGAAAATAACAGGAAGTAAACCGGGGTTTTAAATAGTCCCTTTCCAAAAGCCGAATAAAAATTCATTACATCTGTTTAAGCATGCCTTCATTTAAAAGAATACCAATCGGCAATATAAATAATTGAATTTGTATTTATAGAAAACGGTGAATTCATTGTGAATCAGTAAAACTAAATTTCAAAATCATAATTGTAATAACTTAGCACCAAATGAAATCTGAATTGTACGATGTAATCATTATTGGCGGCGGCCCGATCGGTCTTGCCTCCGGACTAGAAGCAAAGAAATCAAATTTAAAATATTGTATCCTGGAGAAAGGCGCATTGGTTAACTCTATATATAATTATCCAATGAACATGACATTTTTCAGCACGAGTGAACGCCTGGAAATCGGAGAAATCCCTTTTGTTAGTAATAACGCAAAACCCACACGCAACGAGGCCCTGGAATATTATAGAAGAGTGGCAACTTCTTCACATCTAAATATTCATCTCTTCGAAAAGGTAACAGAAGTAAAAAAAAATGACAACATATTTTATATTAAAACAACCAAAGCCGAATATCATTCTTCGAATATTATTATTGCCACTGGTTTTTATGATATACCCTATTTATTAAATGTAAAAGGAGAAGACCTTGACAAAGTAAAACATTACTATAAAGACCCTCATTTTTATGCTTTTCAAAAAGTACTGGTAGTTGGTGCCGCAAATTCTGCTGTGGATGCGGCGTTGGAAACATGGCGCAAAGGTGCCATAGTAACTATGGTTATTCGTGGGGATAAAATAAGCGACCGTGTGAAATATTGGGTAAAACCAGACATTGAAAATCGTATTGCGGAAGGATCTATAAAAGCTTATTTCAATTCGACCATCGCTGAAATAAGAGAGCACGAAGTTGACATAAAAACACCCGACGGCCTTGTAACAATAGAAAATGATTGGGTGCTTTCAATGACAGGGTACCAGCCAAATCTTGCTTTTTTAAAAGATCTCGGTATTAAACTTTCAGAGGATGAAATTTGTAAACCATCGTACAGCGATGAAAATTATGAATCAAATGTGAAAGGCGTTTACCTGGCGGGTGTCATCTGTGGAGGAATGAATACCCACCGGCTTTTCATAGAAAATTCAAGGGAACATGCTGAAAAAATAATTAGTGATATTAGTAAAAAAAAAGAATTCTCAACTAAGTAAAATTGTCCTTTAATTCAATTTTCCTTTCTCTCTTTTTACTATCTTATTATATCTTTTTTCGTTGATGCTATAGGTAAAATGAGTCGTGAGAAAACCAGTTAATATAGATATTCCAATAAGAAGAAATATTAAATTTCTGCCTCCTGTTTCCCATAAATCCGTAGAAAGTTTTGTAAGAAAAAAAATTACGAGGAATGATACCACCCCCCATGCAATAGTAAACTGCAAATAATATTTCCAGCGTGGGCCGGCTTTTTGTTGCTGCCACTGGTTTATGAATTGCCTTTCAGAATTACTCACCATAATTATCCCCAATTTCAAATTCGCCTTTCATGTAGAAAACACAATTACCAGCCATTATAACTCTTTCTCCTTTCTGCTCGCAATAAATTACGCCACCCCGTTTGGACAGTTGTAATGCGGTCATTTTTTCTTTATTAAGCCTGGCACTCCAAAAAGGAATCAATTGAGAATGGGCGGAACCTGTAACAGGGTCTTCGCTAATACCAGCTGTTGGCGCAAAAAACCTCGATACAAAATCAACGGATTTTCCGGGCGCAGTAATAATAATTTTATAGCCCGTGCTTTGTATCAAAGAAAAATCGGGAACACAATTCTGTACTGCATCTTCATCCGCCAGTTCTACCAAAAGATCGCGGTTTTTATAGATTCCTTTGATATTTGCGCCACCAAGAGCATTTTTAAGATTAACAGGAGGATCATTAAATTCGCCGGGCTTCCATGAAGGGAAATCCATTTTAATGAGTTTGTCTTGTTTTGTAACTTTTAAAATTCCGCTTTGAGAACTAAAGTTAATTTCAGGTTTTTTGAAATTTAAATAATTGAAAACTACGTACGCTGAAGCAAGTGTTGCGTGACCACATAAATTTATTTCAAGCTGTGGCGTAAACCACCTTATTTCAAAATCATTTTCCGCGCTATCTGTTGCACGAATAAAGGCTGTTTCAGAAAGATTGTTTTCGAAAGCAAGTTTTTGCATTAATTCTGTATCAATCCATTCTTCAAGAGGAACAACGGCAGCAGGATTGCCGGAGAAAAGTTTGTCAGTAAACGCATCTATCTGGTAAAGTGTAAGCTTCATTTTTTGCTCAGTTTATTCGTACAGTCTTTGTCGTTATATTCCGGTTTGAACTTTATATTTTGTTATTCACTCCCGCATCATCTCTCGGGCGATCTCAACTACATCCTCCACATTAGGCTTACTAAAATAATCACCATCGCTGCCATAAGAGGCGCGGTGATCTTTTGCAGTAAGAGTGCGTGGAGAGACATCGAGCCATCTATATCCGCCCTGCTCTTCCATCACTTTATTAAACATATAAGCAGCAGCGCCCCCGGGAACATCCTCGTCAATAAAAACTATACGGTTGGTTTTTTTCAGTGACCTAAGAATCAGGTGACTAAGGTCAAAAGGCAACAGCGTTTGTACGTCAATTACTTCGCAACTTATTTTCATCCCGTCTAACACTTCGGCTGCCTCTTCAACGATCCGCAAGGTAGCCCCGTAAGAAACCATAGTAATATCCGTACCTTCTTTTACAATTTCCGGTACTCCTAACGGTACCGTATATTCGATCAAGTTTGACGGCAATTTTTCTTTTAGGCGATACCCGTTTAAACATTCAATCATTAAAGCAGGATCATTACCTTTTAATAAGGTATTGTACATGCCGGCTGCCTGAACCATATTCCTCGGCACACAAACATACATCCCCCGAAGCGAATTTATAATCATAGCCATAGGGGAGCCACTGTGCCAAATTCCTTCAAGACGATGTCCCCTGGTGCGAACAATCAGAGGAATGGCTTGCTGGCCCATAGTGCGAAAATAAGTGGTACATACATCGTCACTTAACGGTTGCAATCCATACAACAAATAATCGAGATACTGTATTTCCGCTATTGGTCTTAAACCCCGTAATGCAAGACCTATTCCTTGCCCGATAATGCTCAGTTCACGAATACCTGTGTCAAATATCCTGGCTTCGCCGTATTTTGCCTGCAAACCACTGAATCCCTGGTTTACATCCCCAATGTGTCCCAGATCTTCGCCAAAAGCAACCAGCTTATCATTACTTGCAAAAAGTTCATCAAAATATTTGTTCAATACTTCATAGCCATTAACCATTTCAGTATCTTCCTTATACAACGCTTTCACAGGATTTACTTTAAGAGCCGATTTCGGTCCTTCATTATAAAGATTAGAATTAAAAATTTTACTATTCTCTTTTACGAGTTCATCATAGTATTTTTTGACAGGTGCTGACGGAGAAGTCGAAAGATTGAGCGCCATCGATAAAGTTTTCATTATATCACGCCGTAACGGTTCCTGGTTGGCCGCAAGCTCATTTATCAATTTTTGATAGTCTTCTTTATTCGGCTGATTACCTAAATCATTTTGCAACAATGATATTGCCTCACTCACTTGTTTTTTTATCGGAGTAATGTATTTCTCCCAGGCATTTTGCCTGCTTTGTTTTGCAAACTTTTTGGCAGCAATCTCAATATCCCTTAACTCGTTATCATCAGCAAGGGCATTTTCAATAATCCATTCCCGCATTTGCTTTTTGCACTCCCACTGAAGTTCCCAGGCAAGTCGCTCGGGTGTTTTATAACGTTCCTGGCTACCCGAAGTGGAATGACCCTGTGGTTGCGTAATTTCTTCCACATGAAAAAGTGCAGGGGTGTGGGTTTCCCGAATATTTTTTATAGCAACTTCAAGCACTTCACACATACCCGCATAATCCCAACCCTTCAGATTATAAATATTTATTCCATTACTATCTTCATTTTTTTGCAGACCACTCAAGGCTTTTGAAATAGACGATTTTGTTGTTTGATATTCTTTCGGGACCGATATCCCATACCCATCATCCCAAACAAATACAGCAAGTGGTATTTGCATTACTCCCGCCGCATTCATTGCCTCCCAAAAATGACCTTCAGAGGTAGAAGCGTCTCCAATTGTGCAAAAACATACTTCATTCCCATTTTCGCTCAAATTTTTCATTTTATTTAATTCTTTTTCTTCCCTGAAAAGTTTTGATGCCAGGGCAAGCCCGAGGGCTCTTGGCATCTGTCCGGCTGTAGGAGCAATATCAGAAGTAATATTTTTCAAATGGGAAAGCGGGAGCCAATCGCCATTTTCATCCACGAATCTCGTGGCAAAATGTGAGTTCATCTGGCGGCCGGCACTAAAAGGATCATTGTTTATATCAGGATCGGCATATAATTGGGAGAAAAATTGTTCTATGGTGGCGAGCCCGCTGGCAAACATAAAAGTCTGATCCCGGTAATAGCCAGCTCTGAAATCGCCGGGCATAAAAAACTTTGCCATTGCAACCTGGGCTACTTCTTTCCCACCACCGAAAATCCCGAACTTCGCTTTGCCGGTAAGCACCTCTTTTCTGCCTAAAATGCTGGCCTCCCTGCTTTCACAAACTATGCGGTAATCTTTTAAAACCTCCTCTTTAAATCTATCGAAAGACAGGTTCTGAAGCAGTGTATCATCCGTAAGTAAATTTGTATCCATATTAACAAAAATATTAATTATGATTGATGATTGTTAAAAATGTGATAACCTGTTCACAATTTGCAACCTTCTCCTGCGTTTTATTATCTTTGAGAGCGGATTAAACAAAATAAATGAAAACTACATTTACCTTTTTTTGCGTAATTACTGCCTTTTTTGCGACTACTGCTCGAGCTGATGTTTCTGGCGTGTCAAAGGTTAAAATAAAAAAATCACAGGAAGTTACTAATAAAACTACAACCAGTGGTCAAATTTTAACGACCTCTCTCACAGATTCTGCAAAACCATCTGAGGAGTCCTTGAGCCTAAAAGAAACTGAATTCGATTTTGGTAAAATACCCCAGGGAAAACCGGTTACGCATGTATTTGAATTTACAAATACAGGAACAACCCCTTTTTCGTTAGACAACGTTCAGGCCAGTTGTGGATGTACCACTCCCGTTTGGAATAAAGACGTAGTTGGACCGGGTACAACCTCGCAAATAACTGTCGGTTATAATGCACAAAATGAAGGTCCGTTTGCCAAGCCTGTTACAATAACATACAATGGCAACCAGGTTAAGCAAATTACAATTAAAGGCGATGTATGGAAAACTCCTGTTACCTCAGCTCCGCAAAATACTTCCGTAAACTCTTTAAAAAACGAATAAAAAAACAATAAAAAAACTATCATGAAAAAATTACTATTTGCAATTCTTGTTTTATCAACTTCATCGTTATTTGCGCAAAAGAAGGCAGACGATATTGCTAAAATCAACGTTGAAACTTATGATCTTGGTAAAATAAAACAAAACGTACCGGCAACTGCAACATTTATTGTTACAAATATTGGTAAAGAAGATCTATTAATTGCCCAGGCGAATCCAACCTGCGGTTGCACAATTTCTGACTATACTAAATCACCGATTGCTCCGGGAAAAACAGGTGTTATACACGCAACGTATAATGCCGCAAATCTTGGGCATATCGACAAAACTCTCACAGTAAAATTTGCAGGTGCAGATGATATTAAGTTTATCAAACTTACGGGTGAAGTGCTGGATTCAACTGCTTACGCAAAAGCCGTTCAGGATGGTGAAATCAAAAAACCAGAATCAGCTACCTCAAGTACTTCAAAAAAATCTAAAAAAGAAGATAAGGCAGCATCAGCAGCTATCACTTCAACTTCTAAATCATAACAAATATTTTTCTTTAATAAAAGACCCTTGCAATTGCGAGGGTTTTTTGTTGTATAAAACGAGCACAATACCTTATTAAAGAGAATAATATAATTTTAGATAACGAATTGACATTTCCTAAATTGAATCCTTGTAATCTTTTCTAAAATAAATCACGATGAACAACAGAAGACAATTTCTACAAACAGCGGGCATCCTTACGTCGGGAATTTTACTAAAAGAATCAGGGGCATTTGCATTTAGCAGAAATACTTTTGAAAGTAAACGGCCCGCTTTATCAGAAAGAAAATTTACAAGTAAAGCTGTTGAGGACGTTATTGTAAAATTGAAAAAAGAGATTGCCGACCCCGAACTTGCATGGTTGTTCGAAAATTGTTTCCCCAACACATTAGATACAACAGTTGATTTTGGAATAATCAACGGCAAGCCGGACACTTATGTAATTACCGGGGATATAGATGCAATGTGGCTGCGTGACAGCACAGCCCAGGTTTGGCCTTATTTACCTTTGATTAAAAATGACAAACACCTGCAGGAACTAATTAAAGGCGTAATAAACAGGCAGGTAAAATGCATTCATCTCGACAGGTATGCCAATGCGTTTTATAAAGATGAAAATAAAATCAGCGAATGGAAAAGTGATCTCACAGAAATGAAGCCGGGAGTACATGAGCACAAATGGGAAATAGATTCTTTGTGTTATCCTGTGCGCCTTGCACATCGATACTGGAAGCTCACGGGAGATGCTACGCCATTTGACGCAGACTGGGAAGAAGCAATTAAATTAATTGTAAAAACCTTTAAAGAGCAACAAAGAAAAACCGGGAAGGGACCATACAGTTTTCAGAGAACCACTGCGTTTGCAACCGATACTGTACCGTTAGGAGGATATGGTTATCCTGTAAAACCTGTTGGATTAATCTGTTCTATGTTCAGGCCAAGTGATGATGCAACTATTTTCCCTTTTTTAATTCCTTCTAATTTCTTTGCCGTAGTATCGTTAAAAAATGCCGCGGAAATAGTGCAATCAATCAGGAAAAATAACGGCCTTGCAAATGAATGTACGCAACTTGCAGAAGAAGTTGACAAAGCATTGCAGCAATATGCTGTAATTAATCATGAAAAGCTTGGAAAAATATATGCTTATGAAATAAATGGTTTTGGAAGTTTTAATTTAATGGATGATGCCAATGTGCCAAGCCTGTTGTCTTTGCCTTATTTAAATGCGGTAGAAGAAAAAGATCCGCTTTACGTTAATACGAGAAAGTTTGTTCTCTCTCCCGATAATCCATTTTTCTTTAGCGGAAAAGCAGGCGAAGGTATTGGCGGACCTCATGCAGGAATGGATAAGATCTGGCCATTAAGCATTATTATGCGGGGTATAACAAGTACGGATAGGGATGAAATAAAAAAATGTGTGAATATACTGAAGAACTCTAATGCAGGAACAGGATTTATGCATGAATCATTTAATAAAAATGACGCAAGTAATTTTACCCGCAAATGGTTTGCCTGGGCCAATACAATTTTTGGAGAATTAATATTGCAAATTCATAATGTATACCCGGAATTATTAGCATATAAATCCATTTAAACCGTAACGTTCCATTTCTCTTTGGAATTATTGATAACTTATATATTTTTTAATTCCACTAAAAGTTCCTGTAGCACTTTTTTGGCATCACCAAATAGCATAGATGTTTTAGGATGAAAGAAAAGTTCATTTTCAATACCAGCATATCCTGGTTTCATACTACGCTTATTTACAATGACCGTTTTGGCCAACTCTACTTCAAGAACGGGCATTCCGTAAATAGGTGATGACGGATCATTTTTGGCCGCAGGATTTACAACATCATTGGCTCCTAAAATTAATACTACATCAGTAGTTTTAAATTCTTCATTGGCGTCGTCCATCTCCAATAATTTATCATAATTAACGTCAGCTTCCGCTAATAATACATTCATGTGGCCCGGCATGCGGCCCGCTACCGGGTGAATGGCATATTTTACTTCAACTCCCTTTTCTTCCAATACTTTTTCGAGTTCATGACAAGCATGCTGTGCTTGCGCAACTGCTAATCCATAGCCTGGGACTATCATTACCTTTTTTGCGTAGCCCATTACCATTGCGGCATCACTCAAAGAAATTTCCTTATAACTGCCTTCGGTTCCTTTCGCTGCTTTAGCAGATTTTGCGCTACTTCCAAAGGAGCCAATTAAAACATTTTTTAAACTCCTGTTCATTGCACGACACATTAAAATTGTAAGCAGTGTTCCGGCCGCACCTACTAAGATTCCACCCGTAAGCATTGCCTTATTATTATATAAAAATCCTCCGCTTGCTGCGGCAACCCCGGTAAAAGAATTTAACAGAGAAATTACAACAGGCATGTCTGCACCCCCAATTGGAAGCACAAAAAAAACACCATACAAAAGGGCTAAACCAACTGTAAGGAAGAAAGGAATATTAGCTCCTTTCACATTTGCCTGGTAGGTAAATACCGCTCCGATTAAAACTAAAGCGAGAATAATCAGGTTAGCCAGGTGTTGTCCTTTGAAAGCATAATCTTTTATTGTTCCATTTAGCTTGCCCCAGGCAATCATGCTACCTGCAAATGAAACACTTCCTATAATTGTTCCTGCAATAATTGCAAGGTAATGGCCAAAAGGAACAACATCAGAAAACAGTGTCGAACCGAGCATTCTATACTCACGAAATAAGTAATCGAACTCCACCATAGAAATTAATGCAGCACAGGCTCCTCCCATTCCATTGAAAAAACTTACCAGCTCAGGCATTGCCGTCATCTTCACTTTTTTTGCGGTAAGAGTCCCAATAACAAACCCAATTATAATTGCTGAAAAAATCCATGGATAGTTTCCTAACTTCTTCCCATCATTTTCATATAAAAAAATGGTACCGACAATTGCTATTACCATCCCTGCACCTGCAATACGGTTCCCTCTTCTTGCCGTAGCAGGAGTTGACAACATTTTCAAGCCAATAATAAAAGTTACTGAAGCGATGAGATAACAGATTGATAGAATGCCTGACATGTTATTCGTTAATTGGTTAACGGGTTAATTAGATTCGTTCGCATAAGTCTTAATTATTTCTTCTTCTTAAACATTTCCAGCATCCTGTCGGTTACAACAAAACCTCCTACAACGTTTAAAGTACCTAATACCACCGCTAAAAATCCAAGAATTAATGCTATGTAATTTCCACTTTCAGCCTTTCCCATAACTATTATGGCGCCAATAATTACAACTCCATGAATTGCATTGGCCCCACTCATTAATGGGGTATGAAGCACGCTCGGCACTCTTCCAATAACTTCAATCCCTAAAAAAATCATGAGTATCACGATATAGATCGCCTCTATATTTGCATTCAAAAAATTAATTACTGCTTGCATAAAAAAAATTAATTTGTTTTCAAATTTGCTACGTGTTCATTTACTATTTTACCGCCATAAATAATACAGGTCCCTTTTACCAGGTCGTCTTCAAAATTTAAATTTAGTTTGCCTTGCTTATCAATAATTAATTGTAAAAAATTAATAATATTCTTCCCATACAATTTACTAGCGTCATATGGCATTGATGCGGCAAGATTTGAATTCCCTACAATGCTAACCCCATGATATTTGACGATTTCTCCATTTTTAGTAACTGCAGTATTTCCCCCTGTTGATGCCGCCAGATCAACAACCACAGATCCGCTTTTCATTGAATTAAGCATTTCTTCACTAATTAAAACAGGAGCCTTCTTTCCCGGTATTTGAGCGGTTGTAATTATAATGTCAGATTTTGCAACGCTTTCAGCAATCCTATTCTTTTGTTTTTCCAAAAAATCTTTAGATTGTTCAACGGCATAACCCCCAGCCTTACTCGAATCTGCGGCTCCTTCCACTTCAATAAATTTTGCACCTAAACTCATCACTTCTTCTTTTACTGCGGGTCTTGTATCAAATACTTCAACGACTGCACCGAGTCTTCTTGCGGTAGCAATTGCCTGCAGGCCCGCAACACCGGCACCAAGAATTAAAACTTTTGCGGGGGGAATACTTCCCGCAGCAGTGATAAACATAGGAAAATATTTAGGGAATATATTGGCAGCAACCAATACCGCTTTATATCCCGCAATATTTGCCTGGCTGCTCAGCACATCCATGCTTTGTGCACGAGTGGTACGCGGAATCATATCTATGCTGAACACAGTTGCATTATTATCGGCAAGCTTTTGCATAAATGCATAATTATGCAAGGGCTGATAATTGCCAAGTAAAATTTTAGATTTTAAAAAACCAATATCAATTAATGAAGGAATATTTATTAATAATACAATATCTGAAATGCCTAAAACATCTTCCTTTGAAGCAACCTTTGCACCTGCTTGCGCATATTTTTGATCTGTGGCAAATGCATTCTCACCTGCACCTGTCTCGATCAAAACATTCACATTTAATTTTTTGAAAATTGCAATATGTTCAGGTAAAACGGAGACTCTTGTTTCTGGTAAGGATTCTTTTAAAACTCCAATCGTCATGTTGTAAAAATATGCTTCTAAGGTATAGAAAATTTAAAACCTTATTGCAAAATGTTGCTTTGCTATAAAATCGGGATTGAAAAAAACAATGCCAATAAAAAAAAGATCAATGGTTAGTTTCACAGCGTTATTATTCTTTATTTGCATCCACGCTTCCTCCATTTCTCCACTCCAGTGAATATCGTCAAAAATAAAAACAGAGTCGACTGATGATTTTTTTAACAAGCTTAAAAAGTAACTAATGGTTGCCTCTTTGCGATGATTGCCATCTATAAATGCAAGATCAACAGTTTTCAGTTTGGCTAATCTTTCTTTGAATGTTACATCAAAATTTCCTTCAATCAAATTGATATTTTTTAAGGCGAGGCTTTCAAAATTTCTTTGTGCAATTTTTGCAATCTCTTTTGAACCTTCCAATGTATGCACATTAGCATTTCTGTTACCACATGCAAGATAACAGGTAGTAATTCCAAATGAGGTTCCCAATTCAAGAATATTTTCGGGCTTATAATATCGTACTATTCTAAATAAAAGTCTCGCAAATTTTTTATTTTTTAGAGAGGATTTTGCAATAGCATTTACTTTTCGTTCTTTAAAAGGAACTACCGCTGAACCGGCGCCAAAATCCTCAACTTCTATAATCGAATTGTCGTTGAGAAGCTTTTGCCGCAGTGGTTCTATTTTTTTATAACATTCATATTTTTTTTTGTCGTTTAAAACATGAGTTACGAAATCAAATATAAAAGGCGAATGTATCCCATGGCCTTTCCCGTTTTTTGCATTACTATAGTACTGAAGAAATTTTTTGGCTAATTGAAATGAAGAATACATCTTATACATAATTTAAGATGTGCCGGTATTTTTTTCCCACACCTGAAATGTGTATGGATAATTGTTTTTATCATCTGCAGGAAATGATTGCTCACTAACAAGTTTCCACATATCTTTTTTTATTTCAGGATAATAGGTGTCGCCTTTAACGTTGGCATGCACCCTTGTTAAATAAATCCTTGAAACAATATCAATTGTTTGCTTAAAAATTTCTCCGCCGCCAATGATAAAAATTTCTCTGGCGTCACTTTCTTTAGCTTTTTCAATAGCATCATCAATAGCATTAACCACGAATGCGCCTTCCGGATGAAAGTCTGTTTTTTTTGTTATTACAATATTAATGCGACCGGGCAATGATTCTTTTAATGCTTCGTAACTTTTCCTGCCCATAATTACGGGCATACCCCAGGTTTTATTTTTGAAATATCTAAAATCATTAGGTAAATGCCATGGCATATCACCATTGAACCCAATAACATTATTCTCTGATGCAGCTACGATGTGAGACAGAAAAACTTTTTCCAAATTTTCTTTCATATAGCAAAAGAATTTTAAACCGCGACCGGCGCTTTAATAGTTGGATGACTTTGATAATTGATCAATTCAAAATCTTCATACTTAAAATTGAAAATATCTTTTACTTCAGAATTTATTTTCATTTCCGGAGGTGGAAATGGCGTCCTTGTAAGTTGTAATTCCGCCTGCTCAAAATGATTTTTGTACAAATGCACGTCGCCGAAAGAATGGACAAACTCCCCGGGTTCCATATCACATACCTGCGCAATCATCATATTGAGCAAAGCATAGGAAGCAATGTTAAAAGGAACTCCTAAAAAAACATCAGCACTCCTTTGATATAGCTGGCACGATAACTTTCTCTTCTCTCCCCCTTTGGAGGAGACTGTGTAAAACTGGAACAAACAATGGCAAGGCATTAAATTCATTTCTGGTAAATCTGCAACATTCCATGCGCTGATGATCATCCTGCGGCTATCGGGATTTGTTTTTAACTGGTGGATCAATTGACTTACCTGGTCAATCGTTTTTCCATCGGCACCTTCCCAGCTACGCCATTGTTTTCCGTATACCGGGCCTAAATCTCCATTCTCATCTGCCCATTCATCCCATATTCTAACACCGTTTTCTCTCAGGTACTTAATATTTGTATCGCCTTTTAAAAACCAAAGTAGTTCATAAATGATACTTTTTAAATGCAGCTTTTTGGTGGTAACCAATGGAAATCCTTTTTGAAGATCGAACCGCATTTGATAGCCAAACAAACTTCGTGTACCTGTTCCTGTGCGATCATTTTTATCAGCGCCTTCGTTAATTATTTTTTGCAAAAGTTGAAGATATTGTTCCATTTGCGCAAGTTAATTAGTCTTACCCATGATTTATTGGGTTATTTGGATTTTGAGGAAAATATGTGAATAGGAAAAGAGCAAAGATTTTATTTACGAACTTGCGAATAAAACTATTTATGGATATTGTAAAAGATAATATAAGTGATATCGGAAAAAAGGAATTTCTTGATTTGATTAAAGACTCATTTCCAGAATTATTTATCAGAGAATGGGGAGATGGCTTCAAAGAATATTCTGCAAGACCTGCAACGGAAAACTATTTTTTTCAGAAGACAGATTATTTCTATAAAAAAAGTGATTTAAATTTCATTCACTGGACTGACCTAAAAAGCCTTTTGTCAATTTTAAATTATCATGAAATACGGCTTTATAATTTATACAACTCTAATGATAAGAATGAATTTAGGTATTCCGCAACTGCTTTGGGCTTAAGCGAAGAAGAAATAAAAAATGCTAAAAAATACTATTACACATTTTCTTTTTGCGAAAAAAATCAACTTAATAACCCTCATTTATGGGAGGTGTATGGTAAAAAATATAAAGGAGTAGCAATTGAATTTTCAATTATTAACGACCCCTTACAATGGAATAATTATATGATATCAAAAGTACATTATAATATTCCTGAAAATTTCCATCAGTTTAAACAAAAGCGTAATCTATTGGAAAAGAAGTATAATCAAAAATATAAGTTAGACTTAAATAACCTCATTGGATTTAATAAAAGTTTGGACTACAATTTGGAAAATGAAGTAAGAATTGCAAGTTATTTCCCTTATACACGAGAAGATGAAATTTTAAAGTACGTAAAGACTGATTTTAGAATTGATCCCATCACTGGAAATGAAATTACAAACTATATCACTTTGAACCTTTGGGAAAATCGCGATGCTAATTCTTTCAAATGGACAGATCAGAAGTACGATAGACGAACAAATTTGCCAAAAGGGTATTTTAAAACTCACCCTCAAATAAAACTGAACAACATATACTTTGGCAGCGAGTGTGGAATAGGTTATACTGAATTTAATCGTTTCAAAGAAAAACTTGAAAACATGATTCTATGCAATTTGGGTTATAGGGTACAATTAGAATGGGATTTTATTACAAAAACTTAATAGCTTATAGCTCTTTTACAAGTTGTGTTATTGTTTGACTAAAACTATCTATAGACCTTAGTGAATATCTGTAATCACCCTTATTGCTCACGCTATTGTCATACTGCTTGAAACTATCTTATCTTTGCAGGTCATTATTAAGTCATGAGTAAAAAAGGTAAAGTTTTGATGGCAATGAGCGGCGGTGTTGATAGTACTGTGGCTGCATTAATGCTTCATCACGAAGGGTACGATGTTGTGGGGATTACTATGAAAACATGGGATTATGCCACCAGCAATGGTAATAACAGTAAAGAGACCGGTTGCTGCAATTTAGATAGTTTTAACGACGCTCGTGCCGCCGCTGTACAACATGGTTTTCCGCATTTTATTTTAGACATTCGCGAAGAATTTGGCGATTTTGTGATCGACAATTTTGTTGAAGAATATATCGCCGGCCGAACTCCCAACCCATGTGTTATGTGCAATACGCACATAAAATGGAGAGCACTTTTGAAAAGGGCAAATGCATTAGGATGTGATTATATTGCTACGGGCCACTATGCACAAATTCACCAGCATAGCAATGGCAGATATTTCATAAGAAAAGGTATAGATGACACCAAGGATCAGAGCTATGTACTATGGGGTCTTCAGCAGGATCTATTAAGCCGCACACTTTTGCCTTTAGGCACTTATCAGAAAACCGAAATAAGGCAAATGGCTCATGATTTTGGCTATCCTGAATTAGCTAAAAAAAGTGAGAGCTATGAAATTTGTTTCGTACCCGATAATGATTATCGTGGCTTTTTGAAAAGAAAACTTCCAGACCTTGAAGAAAAAGTGTCCGGCGGATTTTTCGTAGATCAATCCGGAAAAATATTAGGTCCTCATAAAGGTTATCCTTTTTATACCGTGGGACAACGCAAAGGACTTGACCTTGCACTTGGGAAACCTGCGTTTGTCACTGCGATCATTCCGGAAACTAATACAATTGTCCTTGGCGATGAAGATGACCTGAGAAAAAGCGAAATGAAGGTCGCCGGTATTAACTGGATAAAATATCACAGCGCAACTGATGGTATGGAAGCTATCACCAAAATCAGGTACAAAGATAAAGGTGCACTTTCCAATCTTTTTTTATACGAAAATGGTGTAAATGTCCGTTTCTATGAAGATGTTAAGGGCATTGCTCCGGGGCAAAGTGCTGTATTTTACGAAGGCGATGATGTTATTGGCGGTGGCATTATCCAAAGAAGCTAAATAAAAAATTCCCCAGGCAGCATTTTAATATTTTTAATACCCTTTTTCGTATCAGAAAAAGTAATATTTTAATCATACTGTATGACTAAATACTTTGTTGGCTTGTTTTTTATTTTTCTTTTTTTTATTTCATGCAAAAAAGAAAACGCCAATTTTAGCTCTGGATCCATAAATGATTATTTTCCGCTGCAGGTTGGGAAATATATTACTTATAATCTTGACTCAACATTGTTCATAAACTTTGGTGAAAAAGATACCGTTGTTAGTTACCAGGTGCAAGACAGGGTTGATGCTCAAATTACCGACAACCTGGGACGTCCAGCATACCGCATTATCCGGTACATAAGGAAAGATACTTCTGA
Organism: uncultured Chitinophagaceae bacterium; assembly: GCA_963819925.1. Taxonomy (GTDB): domain Bacteria; phylum Bacteroidota; class Bacteroidia; order Chitinophagales; family Chitinophagaceae; genus Ginsengibacter. Next base: position 482,255 of record CAWFYG010000009.1, read on the forward strand.
AGATTGGGTTCCCAATAATACTTTTATGGCAGTTCCATCATTTAACTCCCTTGAGTATATAGAAAATAATCTACGCTTTTTAAAATTAGAAGTTCCCGTTAAGCAGGATTTTTCCTGGAAAGGCAATTCTTATATTGATACGTATTCGATCAATTCCAATTTACAATATCTCGACGATTGGGATTACATCTATGATAGTGTAGACGCACCGTTAACTATTAATTCATTAAGTTTCGACAGCACTATAAAAGTATTTGAGAGAGATGAATATGAGGGCGATGACCCATCACTTCCCACCACGCAATATGCTGATAAAAATTATGCTTTTGAAAAATATGCCAAAGGAGTCGGTTTAATTTATCGTGAATTTTTACATTGGGAATACCAGGGTTGTGTTTGCCCTGAGCATGGTTTTACCGGTTATGGTGTAAGACTTAGTATCATAGATCATAATTAGGATTACAAATCAAAAATGGGAAGCGCAATTTGCATTTAGCGATTTTATATCATTTCTCCTTATGAAAAAAGTACAGCTTTTATTTTTACAATTTGCTTTTTTTACTATCAGCGCTTCCGCTCAGTTTACAAAATATATTGTAAGATTTAAGGACAAAGCCGGAACTGTGTTTACCATGGATAATCCCACAGCTTACCTATCTGCCAAAGCAATTGAGAGAAGAACAAAACAAAATATTGCTATAGATGAAACAGATTTGCCAATTACGCCGGCTTATATTGATAGCGTTCGTTTAGCCGGCGCCGTTACTATACTTAACAAATCGAAATGGCTTAACCAGGTTTGCATAGCAACGACCGATACCGTTGCTTTGGCAAAGATTAACAGTATGTCTTTTGTTATAGCTTCTCAACCCGTAATGCGTCCCGTGAGTATTCAGAACACAGGGAATAATAAATTTAATGAACAGCTAAATTCAATCAACTCTTCCCAGGGCACAAGCAACGTCCAGGATTTTTATAATTACGGAAGTTCATTTCCTCAAATTCATATTCATGAAGGAGAATATCTGCACGACAAGGGATTTCACGGTGAAGGGATGTCAGTAGCAATTCTTGATGCCGGGTTTTATCATTATTTGAGTCTCCCTGCATTTGACAGTGTAAGAAACAACAACCAGGTTAAAGAGACTTATGACTACGTTGCTAACGAAACCAGTGTAGACGAAGATTATTATCATGGAATGATGTGTTTTTCAATAATGGCGGGCAACATACCAGGTCAGTTAGTTGGAAGCAGCCCGAAAGCAAATTATTATTTATACAGAACAGAAGATGTTTATACCGAATCTCCCGTAGAGGAACAAAATTGGGCTGCCGCTGCAGAAAGGGCCGACAGTATTGGTATAGATGTTATTTCCACGTCGTTAGGTTATAATCAATTTGATAACCCGGTTTTCAACCATACCTATGCCGATTTGGATGGAAATACCACCATTGTTGCAAGGGCTGCAGATTTTGCAGCAAAAAAAGGAATGATAGTAGTTGTCGCGGCAGGTAATGAAGGAAACAGTGCGTGGCACTATATAACAACTCCTGCCGATGGAGACAGTGTTGTTGCGGTGGGCGCTGTAAATAGCTCCGGCGTAATTGGAAGCTTTAGCAGTTACGGACCTTCGGGTGATGGCCAGGTAAAACCGGCTGTAGCCTCCGTTGGTGTTGGCACTGCCTTATCATCTACTACCGGGCCAATAATGACAGGAAACGGAACTTCATTTGCTACTCCCAATGTGGCGGGTCTTATAACCTGCCTGTGGCAGGCATTTCCTGAATTTACTAATATGGAAATTATACAGGCTGTTGAAAAAAGCAGTAGTATTTACACTACTCCGGATGACAGGATAGGATACGGCATTCCAAATTTCCATATAGCGTACGATGATTTAAGTCAGCAGCGCTCCTTAAGAAATATTAATACAATTTTAAGCGGCAACTGGATCAAAGTTTTTCCTAATCCATTCAGGAATAACTTCAATCTTGCCATTAAGCCACCACACACCGCCAACGGGACTTTCAAATTATATGATTCCTTCGGAAGATTATATCTTACAAAGGAAATACCGCTGCAAGCCGGGCAGGACCAAATTATTCCATTTAATAATCTGCAGGCATTACAGCGTGGAGTTTATACGATTAAATTCACGGATGGCCAGAGTAAGGAAAGTATTAATCTTGTGGTGCAATAAAGCCTATACATTTTTTTTGAATAAAGCAACGAACAAAGTGTCAGCTTGTATTTCGTATCCTTTTAAATATTCTGACCCAAGTAAACTTAAATGATATTTTTCCTTAAAGAACGTAGCGTTTTCTTCATTCTCTTTTTTAAAAACTGAGCAGGTAATATATAGTATATGTCCGTTATTTTTTAGATGAGTTATTGCATTTTCAATTATTTTCTTTTGAAGTAAAGCATATTTTTCTATTTCATTCTTCGGAAAAAAAAGCAACTGTTCAGGAGTTCTTGCCCATGTTCCCGAACCGGAACAGGGAACATCAGCGATGATAATGTCGAATAATCCTTCAAATCCGGCAGATAAATTTTCCAAATCAGCAATAGCCAGCCGATATTTTGCTATACCTGCTTTGCCAAAACGAAGTTTTAAATTTTTAAGAATGTTTTTTCGTTTATCGGTCACCGTTAAATTTATACTGTTGAAAAGATCAAAAGCAAGAATTGATTTGCCCCCACTCCCGGCACAACAATCCCAAATCAAGATTTCAGTTTTATTAACTTGTGCGAAGGATTTTAGAAAATTCAAAGTCTTTTGCGAATTATAATCCTGCACAACAGCTTCGCAATCTGCTTTAATAACATCACTCACGTTTTCATTATTGAAAAAGGAAATACAATTTTCACCCAGATCTTCAAACAACAAGCCCGCCTTTTTTATCTTACTTACAACACTACCTTTAAATCCAGGCCTTGTTCTTATAAATAATTTTGGCTGAATTAAAAATGACAGATTGAATTGATGGAAGTTTATCTCGTTGCCTGATTCGTCCAAAAAAGGAAATATTTTTTCTGCGTTAAATTCTTTCTCAACTATTTTAAGTTTATCTCTCAGTGGCAATAAAATTGAAGCATTCCATTCAGGTTTAAAAAATTTAAGTAGTGACAACAGCCTATTTTCACACAAAAACATCGATAATAAAAACCTTTCGTCCTGATCTACATCGGCACTAACGCCGTATCCTAAACGAAAATAATTGTAGCATAAAGCACTTATTATTTTCCTGTCTTTTGAACCGTGTTTTCTATTTAAGGAAAAATATTTTTTTAGAAAAAGATGGAAAGGTTCGATGCCATTGTAAGAAGAAATTATAGACGATGCATATTGAAGATACCTGTGAAAATAGTTCTCGTTGTTAACCGGAGATTGCGTTTCACCATTTTGCATCAGCCCTAATTTATTTCGATCAATTTGGAATTAAAGCTCGAGCAATGCCTTTACCGGGTCTTTGCCAAATAAAAGCTGGGCCGGATTCTCAAGCATTTCCTTTATTCGCACAAGAAAACTTACCGATTCACGGCCATCAACAATGCGATGGTCGTAACTCACCGCCAGGTACATCATTGGCTTTATAACAACCTGGCCTTTTATTGCCACAGGCCTTTCCACAATATTATGCATGCCTAATATAGCGCTCTGTGGAATATTTATTATAGGAGTGCTCATTAACGATCCAAAAATTCCACCGTTAGTAATTGTAAATGTGCCCCCGGTCATTTCTTCAATCGTAAGTTTACTTTCTTTTGCCTTTATTGCAAGATCAACAACTGCCTTCTCAATTTCTGCCATGCTTAAACTTTCTGCATTCCTGATAACAGGAACCACAAGTCCTTTTGGAGATGAAACTGCAATCGATATATCACAGTAATCATGATACACGATATTATCACCATCAATGCCCGCATTTACCGCAGGCCATTCCTGTAAAGCAAAGCAACATGCTTTGGTAAAGAAACTCATGAAACCCAGGTTTACTTCATGATGTTTTTTAAATACTTCTTTATACTTGGTACGCAGATCCATAATGGCGCTCATATCCACTTCGTTAAAAGTGGTAAGCATCGCCGTGGAATTTTTAGCTTCTACTAATCTCCGACTTATTGTTCTCCGCAGGTTACTCATTTTTTCGGTCCGCTCTTCACGACCAAAAAGTTCCTTGCCCACGGGTCTTCCCGGGCTAGTAAGTGCTTCAAGCACATCATGCTTCATAATTCTTCCATTCGATCCGGTGGGAGTAACTTTTTTTACGTCAATTTTTTTATCGGCTAAAATGGCTGCGGCAACAGGAGTAGCTTTAGGATCTTTATTGACAACTGGTACTGGTTTCTCTTCTGTCTTTGATTCTTTACCAACAGTTGAGTTTTTTGATGCGGATTTGGATTCTTCTGTTTTTAAGTTCTTTTTCTCAACGGCTGTATCTTTTACCTTCGCAGCAGGTCTCTCAACTGTATCATCAATGGTGGAAACAACATCACCTATTTTTAATATATCATTTTCTTTAGCAATTGTATGCAAAACGCCCGCTTTTTCCGCGTTAATTTCAAACGTGGCTTTTTCACTTTCGAGTTCAGCAATCACCTCATCTCTGTCAACCCAATCACCATCATTTTTGATCCATTTTGTGAGTGTCACTTCATTGATGCTTTCACCAACCGAAGGCACTTTTATTTCTACAGACATGTATTATTATTAAGAATTACAAACCTAAGCTAAAATGAGAAATAGTCAAAGGTAGTGGAATCATAATGAGAAGGCGGTATCAATAATTTCTGCCTGTTCTTTTGCATGCACTTTTGAAAACCCTGATGCTGTTGCTGCGCTTGCAGGCCTGCTTATCACACCATAATTTATTGAAGTAAGATTCATTCGAAGATAAGAGGCAGCACCCATGTTTAATGGTTCCTCCTGTGTCCAGTACCAGATAGCTTTGCTATATTTTTTGTATAATTTTTCAATTTGATTTAAAGGCAAAGGATATAGTTGTTCCAACCTTATTATTGCTACATCAGTCCGGCTGTCTTTTTCCTTTTTTTCTAAAAGATCAAAATAAATTTTTCCGCTGCAGAACAAAACCTTTGTAATTAAGTTTGCCTCCTTTGCCAAAGGATCATCTATGGTTTCTTTGAATCCCCCGGTTGTGAATTCCTCGATGGCGCAATAACTTTTGTGATGCCTGAGATTAGCCTTCGGAGAAAAGTTAACCAGGGGCTTCCTGAACGGCCAGGTGATTTGACGGCGAAAACAATGAAACAAATTCGCAGCCGTTGTAATATTGGTTACTACCATATTCAGCTCTGCACACATTTGTAAAAATCGCTCCATTCTGCCACTGCTATGTTCCGGTCCCTGGCCCTCATATCCATGAGGTAATAATAAAACAACTCCATTCATTCTTCTCCATTTTTGCTCCGAGCAGGAAATAAACTGGTCAATAATTGTTTGAGCTCCATTTGCAAAATCGCCAAACTGCGCTTCCCATATAACCAGTGAATTCGGATTGGCCATTGAATACCCGTATTCAAAACCCAGTACAGCATACTCACTTAAAAGAGAATTATATATTCTGAAATGACCTTGTTTCTCTGCGACATTGCTTAGGCGGTTATAATACTCATCAGTATTTTCATCTCTTAAAATAGCGTGCCGGTGGCTGAACGTTCCCCGCTTTACATCCTGCCCGCTCATGCGAACATCTCTCCCGTCCTGCAGGATGCTGGCATATGATAACAGCTCGCCTGTGGCCCAATCCAGCTTTCCTTCGTCGTCGTAAAGTCTCACTTTGTCCCGGAGTATTTTTTCAACTTTGCGCAACGGCTTAAAACCTTCTGGCAGCTTCATAATAGCGTTGAATAATTTGTCTACTTCCTGCTTTGAAATAGCAGTAATCGGCGAAGAAATAAAATCTTCCGCAGTAGCCTTTCTCAAATTCTGCCACCACAATTCGGGTGTTTGATAATGATAAGGCAGCGGATTTTGCTTTATTTCGTCTAACCGTTCCTGTAAGTCGCTCCAATATTTCTTTTCCATTACCTTGGCGACTTCCGCCGTGGCGTCGTCACCATGCTCCATCAACCATTTAATATATACTTCGCGGGGATTGGGTTGTTTGTCGATTATCGCATATAAGCCTGGCTGTGTAAATTTAGGATCATCTCCTTCATTATGACCATGCTTACGGTAGCAGACCATGTCAATAAAAATATCACTGTTAAATTCCTGTCTATATCGCGTTGCTACCTGAGCGGCTTTCACCACCGCCTCTACATCATCGCCATTTACATGAAAAACGGGAGCCTGAATCATTGAAGCAACTGAGGTACAATAATCAGCAGTGCGTGCATCATCAAAATCTGTTGTGAACCCAATTTGATTATTTATTACAAAATGCAAGGTTCCTCCTGTATAATATCCGGGAAGACCGCTCATCTGTAAAACTTCATAAACGATTCCCTGGCCTGCAAGAGAGGAATCTCCATGAATGAGGATTGGCAATATCTTATCATAATCACTATCATAAATTACATCGGCCTTACTTCTTGCAAATCCAACCACAACGGGATCTACGGCTTCCAAATGGGACGGATTGGGCGCCAGTTTAAGGTAGATTTTTCTACCCGCATCTGTTTCAATTTCACTACTATAACCCATGTGATATTTAACATCACCGCTACCCATGGTAGTATCCGGTATTGAATTTCCTTCAAACTCCGTAAATATCTGCTCATAGGTTTTCCCTAAAATATTCGCAAGAACGTTAAGTCTTCCGCGATGAGCCATCCCAATTACAACTTCCTGCACATTATTTTCGGATGCGGTGTTAATAATTTCATCCAATGCCGGAATAGTACTTTCTCCTCCTTCCAGTGAAAATCTTTTTTGACCTACATACTTTGTGTGCAGGAACTTTTCAAACATTACCCCTTCATTCAATTTCTGAAGAATATGTTTCTTTTTTTCAATAGGAACAGGGTTAGTAAACTTGTGTTCCATTTCATTTGTAAGCCAGTCAATTTTTTTCTGATTGCCGATGTATTTGAATTCAATACCAACATGAGATGCGTAACATGCCTGTAAATGACTGAGAATATTGCGTAAAGTGGTAGCACCTAAACCTATTAGATTTCCAGCTTCAAATGTTTTATCAAGGTCACCTTCGGTTAACCCAAAAAAACCGAGATCAAGATTTGCCCCACGATCTTTGCGCTGGCGGATGGGATTTGTTTTCGCAATTAAATGTCCTTTATTGCGATACCCGAGAATCAGGCGATACACACGGATTTCACGCATCCAGTCAAAAGAATCGGCCGTAATAGCCTTTTTATCAGCAATTGCGGGGGTTCCGTTTGAAGATCCATTTACTAAAGGTTTAGGTACAATATTGGAAAAAGCAAAATCAAAGCCTTCAAAAAATTTCTTCATTTCAGGATCAACGCTCGAAGGATCCTTTACAAAATCCTTGTATAAATTTTCAATATATTCAGGATGAGAACTGGTTATAAAAGAAAAATCTTTCATGATGAGAGAAGGTTATTACAAATTTTTAGGATATACAGACAAAATATTTTTTCTATCCGACGCAAAATATTGGTCTGCAAATATCGTGAGTTTTGAGTATATATTGTACTGGGAACGATTATTAACATTATTATTTGAAGGGAGTTAATGGAGAGGTCGGTAAAATTAATTTCTGAAGGATGACTATTTTTTAATAGAACTTATACTGCCCAACTTCAAATTAATTTAGAAAGATGTTTTTTTTCATCAGAAACCCTATCTTTGCAGCCCAAAAAATTAATTTAATGGCAAATCATTCAGCAACCAGGAAAGATGTTCGTCAGAGCCGCAAGCGTAATGAGCGTAACCGTTATCATGGTAAAACAACCCGTAATGCAATCCGAGATTTAAAAGCGATAGATACAAAAGCTGCAGCTTCAGAAAAAATTCCGGCTGTTTCTTCAATGATAGATAAGTTGGCAAAGCGTGGAATTATTCACAAGAATAAAGCCGCTAATTTAAAAAGTAAGTTAACCAGAGGCATTCAGTCTTTAGCGAAATAAGTATCTTATAACATTATATGTAAGTCTGTCAATAACTTTGGCGGACTTTTTTTGTTTTATGAAGTTTAATAATTCCAAATGAAATATGGCATCTGTTTGCTATTGTTTTTTATTTCGATGAGTGTACACGCACAGGGAACTCCATTTGAAACAAGCGATGGAAGACAAACGGCAACTTATTTCCAGGCTATTGATTTCTACAAAAATTTGTCAGCCGGTTCTTCTAAAATTTTTTTGAAAGAAATGGGACCGACAGACGCAGGTTATCCATTGCATCTTGTTCTTATAAGTAATGATGGAAAATTTGATCCTCCTTTATGGCACAAACAGCAAAAAATAGTAATTTTTATTAATAACGGAATTCATCCTGGTGAACCTGATGGCATTGATGCCAGTATGATGCTTGCCAGAGACATTCTTACTAAGAAAATTAATTTACCGGATAATGTAGTGCTGGGAATTATTCCTTTTTATAATATCGGCGGCGCATTAAACCGTAATAGTTTTTCACGTGCGAATCAAAACGGGCCTGAATCTTACGGCTTCCGCGGTAACGCACAAAACCTTGATCTCAACCGCGACTTCATAAAAAATGACAGCAAAAATGCAAGATCTTTCGCTGAAATTTTTCATTTCCTGAGCCCAGATATTTTAGTGGACAATCATGTAAGTGATGGCGCAGATTATCAGCATGTGATGACTATCATAACTACTCAATATAATAAGTTGGGGAAAGAATTGGGTGAGTGGCTGAAGACATCATTTGAACCAAAGCTTTTTACAGGCATGCATGAAAAAGGCTGGGACCTCGTTCCGTACGTGAACGTGGAAGATACAGATCCTTCGAAGGGTTTCACCCAGTTTTATGATAGCCCGCGGTATTCTTCAGGATACGCAGCTTTGTTTAATACGATAAGTTTTATGCCGGAAACTCATATGCTGAAACCATACAAAGAAAGGGTACAGTCAACCTACGATCTGATGGTTACCATTATGCAACAGGCAGGGTTAAACGCAAAATCGCTTCTATTAGAAAGAAAACTTGCAATCGAAAATACCATTCATCAAAATCAGTTTGCATTAAGCTGGAGTGCTGACACAACAAAGTATTCGGAAATAACCTTTGAAGGCTATGAACCCGGTTATAAAGTAAGCGAGGCGACAGGTTTGCCGGTTTTATATTACGATCATAATAAGCCCTTTACAAAACAGGTAAAATTTTATGACTTTTTTACTCCTCAAAACTTTGTTGAAAAGCCAATTGCTTACATAATTCCACAAGGCTGGTGGAGGGTAATTGATTTGCTCAAAATAAACAAGGTTAAAATGGAAAGGTTAATGGCTAATACAACTATAAAGGTGTCAGCTTATCACATTAACACCTATAAATCTCTACTCAAACCCTATGAACAACACCATAAAAATTATGACGTATCGGTTTCGAAAGTGGAGGAACAAATAAAATTTTTGAAAGGAGATTACATCATAAGGTTAGATCAGCCTGCGAACCGGTACCTCGTAGAAATGCTGGAGCCGACGGGCGATGATGGTTTTTTTGCCTGGAATTTTTTTGACGGGATTTTGCAGGAAAAAGAAGGCTACAGCGATTATCGTTGGGATTCTATTGCAACGCAAATATTAAAGAATAACAAGACCCTTCAACAGAAGTTTCAACAGAAAAAATTATCAGATACATCCTTTGCCAATAATGCCGGCGCCCAACTTAATTACATTTATAAAAACTCACCGTATTACGAACCTGCCCATTTGAGATATCCTGTATATCGCATAGAGAAGTGATTATAAGTCAGTTTTTCTTTTTTTGGAACAAAAAATACCTTAATTTTGCAGCCCAAATTGAAATTATTTATTCACCTGCTGTTGAAAAACGGCAAAAAACAAGGGAAATGCAGAATTACGAATTGATGGTGATTTTTACCCCTGTGCTTTCTGAGGACGAATATAAGTCTGCTCAGAAAAAATTCACTTCGTTCCTCACTGAGAACGGAGGAAAGGCCGTGCACGAAAATGCCTGGGGACTAAAATCACTGGCGTATCCTATTCATAAAAAAACCACAGGTTTATACTGGGTTTTGGAATATGAAGCGCCATCCGACTTCAATGAGAAGCTGAAAGTTCAGCTTCTGCGTGACGAATCAGTACTGCGTCACATGTTTACTGCACTCGACAAATACGCCGTCGAGTACAATGCAAAAAAAAGAAATGGCGTTTCATCAAAAACAGAAAAAGCGGAGGTATTAAATGGCTAAGGCAAATGAAATAAAATATCTCACAGCAATTAAGGCTGAAAAGCGGCCGAAAAAATATTGCCGTTTCAAAAAATTAGGCATCAGATATATTGATTATAAAGATGCAGATTTTTTGAAGAAGTTCTTAAATGAACAAGGTAAATTATTGCCCCGTCGCATTACCGGCAATTCACTTAAGTACCAACGCAAGGTAAGTGACGCAGTAAAAAAAGCCCGCCAAATGGCAATATTGCCTTATGTAACTGATCTTTTAAAATAAGGAGGTAATTATGCAGGTAATATTAATACAAGATGTAAATAACTTAGGGGGAGCACACGAGCTCGTGAATGTAAAAAGTGGCTATGGTCGTAACTTTTTAATACCTTTTAGAATGGCGGTGGAGGCCAACCCCGCCAATTTGAAGCAATTGGAAGAAAGAAGAAAACAACTTGCTAAAAAAGAAGAGAAACTCCTTGCTGAATTTAAAAACGTGATGAGTGTATTGCAGGAATCGCCATTAAAAATTGGCGCAAAGACCGGCACAAGTGGGAAAATTTTCGGAAGTGTTACTTCGGTTCAAATAGCAAGGGCAATACGTGAACAAAAAGGTTATGAAATTGATCGCAGGCGTATTCATATAATCGATGATGTAAAAGAGCTGGGAAATTATAAAGCGAAAATTGATTTTGGCAAAGGACAGGAAGTTGAAGTTGATTTTGAAGTCGTTGCTGAATAATACTCCAAAAAATAGACTACATGTACCCTGCTTCCATAGAGCAGGGTTTTTATTTTTTTCTTACTGCCTCAAATGTGCCGGGTCTGAAATCGGCACCTAGATAATAAAACCGATCTAAAGAAAAAATTACCCAAATTCCATTTTGCCGGAAACATTAAAACATTTTTTTCTTTTATGTAATTTCAAAGAAATGACTATCTTTAACGTCCGTTAATGGGTTTAGTTTGTTTTCCTTTTGGCTGATGTTTCTCTTTATCCAGGTTTCTTCAGTTCATTGTAGCTGCTAATTCATTAATTGAATTTTCAATTTTATTTAAAAAAAAGTTTTTACAATGAACATTTATGTAGGTAATCTCAGTTGGTCAATGACTGATGATGATTTAAGCAACTTATTCAGCCAATATGGTACTGTAACAAGTGCAAAAATTCTCAAAGAAAAAAATACGGGACGGAGCAAAGGTTTTGGTTTCGTTGAAATGGAAGATGAGGAAGCAGCTAAAACCGCTATTGCTACCCTAAACGAAAGCGAAGTACAAGGTCGCAAATTGATTGTTAATGAATCACAACCTCGTCCGGAAGGTGGCGGTTATAAGAAAAGCGGCGGCGGATACGGCGGCGGAAGGAGTGGTGGCGGCTATGGTGGTGGTGGAAGAAGCAGTGGCGGTGGCTACGGAGGTGGAGGTGGATATAAGAAAAGCGGCGGCTATGGTGGAGGTAGTAGAAACGGCGGCGGCGGATACAATAAGGATTATTAGTAAATCATCATATCGACTTTTAAAATCCTTTTCATTAATTTGAAAAGGATTTTTTATTGTGTTGAAACCGTTTCTTTAGGGTCATCCCGATAATTCTGTAGATATCCATTTTCTGTAATTCAGGAAATGGATTTTTATTTAACCAAAGGTTGAGGATGGGCTTTTTTAGGATAAATGAGTTTATTATTTTGGGTTCATGCAAAGCTATCTTCTTCAGTTTATGGATACAACTGATAACACCTGTATTGTTTTGCTGTTATCCCGTTGGTTTAAGTTGGGAACTGATGATGCGTTTGGTGATGATAGAAGCATTAGCTGTGAGCATTCCAAAAAATATCCAGGCAATTTCTGTGGCCTGGGTTCTGGCTTTAATTTTATTAAGCAGGTAATGATTTTTTTCATTACCAAAACTTCCTTCGAGCACGGTAGCTCTCACGGTGTTTAATACAGATCGCATCACAGATTTCTGTTCTTCCAGCTTTCCTTGTTTACCCTTGGGGATAAAACTTGTTGCGATGGCCAGGCTATTGCAGTATCTCCTGTTTTCATTGGTGGCATAAATAGCGTCTGCTGCTAACTGGCTGCATCTGCCAAAGTATTTTTGATGAAAGGCAACCGATTGTTTTAATCTTGTTCCTTCATTAAAATTTTCATAGCTAAGGTGCTCTATAAAACTCAGTCCCCCTACCTGCACTTTATGAACCTTAGCTCCAAACTCTACCGGCTTTATTTCTTTGCCTCTTATAATGGCTCTTACATGCGGCTTGTGTAACGATACGATCCTTTGTTTTACATTTTCTCTATTGCCATAAAGGAGTTCGTGTTGCTGGCTGTATATGGTTTTGATATGGCTGACCAGCTTTTTTTCTTTATTACTTAGATTAAATTCATGGCCCTTCTGCAGATCCTGTAACCCTTCGAGTAGCCGTGACAGATATTTTAGTAATTGTTTGCGGAGCTTTTTATCCTGGCGCCTGCTCTTTTTGCGATTTCTCTGGTAACCCAGGTAATTTTTCTTATGCTTGTGGTAATTACTGCGGCTGCTTCGCAACTTCAATAATTTACGCTTCCCTTGTAGGAGCTGATACACTTTTACATTGCTTTCCCACAAGAGCTTTACATCGGTAGGATAACGGATATTACTTTCATACACCGTGGCATCCATCATGGTTACATGCGTTTGTTCCATGTAAGGCTTCCACGACCTGATCAACACCCCTTGCAATTCTTTGATGTCAAGATGCCTGGCAACATAGCCTCGCCACCAACTCACCAGGTTCTTATCCTTAATACGGCGGGCATTTAATTGAACACCGCAAAAGTATTGCATGCACCAATCCGTGTTCAACCGGTCAATAAGCATCTCATCGCTCAGGCCCGTAAAATGCTTCAATACTAATAACCCGATACCACCTTCTACTTTTAAAAAGGGTTTGCGTCCACGACCACTTATGTTTTGAAGAGGTGAAGGAATTTTTGAAGCTAACTCTTTAAAGGGAATGCTGCGATGTAACCTGCCTAAATCACTTTGATAAAATGCATCTTCCAGGATAGAAGGTGTTTGTAAAAATAATGGGTTGTAGTACATTTGAACAGTTATTTTGCTGCCTCACTTTGCGCACTTTTTGTGCCATTGTGGGGCTTTTTTATAACTGTTCACATCTTATAACTCAATGTGGGTAACTGTTTCATATTATCAGGTTCATCCCTCTTTAATCTAATCTAAAAAACAATTTGTTCTTAGAACATATTTAGTGCCCTTTGTAACGATGAGTGCTTCATGATTCAATTGTTGTTCAAATAGCAGGGCCGCTCCACATTTGGGATTGATCTTAATGTTATACTTATCAAAGTACGTTTCACCACCTTCGCAATTATCTGAAAGATATAATACAAGTGTTAATTTTGAATATCTTCCTTTTGACTCACGGGGCGCATCAGAATGGCGCTTGATAAAGTCGCCGGTTTCATATTTGTAGAATTCAAGTGGTAAGGAAAAATCGGTTACATTAAATTTTGGCGAATTACGATATGTGCTTATTTGTTTAAATTTATTTTGTAGCAACTCAACAATTGCAGCTTCTTCCAAAAAGGTTTCTTTATTATGGCGACCTTCTTTATATTGTCTTGCGATCTTAAAATCCGTTCTTTCAATCTTATGAATTATTTCAGTAGACTGAGAGCGTGAAATAAAATCTTCAATAATCCATATCCCGTCTTCAGGATTTATTATTTTTTTGGAACTCCGTAATATTGAAAAGAGGCTGCTCATCATATCAGTTAGCTAGACATTCTTCCATTTTATCTAAAATACTATCGATAATGACTTTTCTGCTATACTTACAATATTTTGTTTCGGTAGTTGCAAAACTTTTATTCTCGTATAATTTATTACTTGGCGCACCACCTCCACACATTTTAAAATAATCGCAGGTTTCACTGCAAAGCTTAATTCCAGCCATTATTTCGCTAAACATTTTGTTGAATTTTTCAGATTGCAATATGCCCCGGAAACTATCAGTATGTACATTCCCAAGATTAAAATTTACATAGTTTTCATCTTTCATTCCAATCAACTCGGGTGAGAATGTCGTGAAATTACCGTCTGTGTCCAAAGTAATTATTTTAAGTGGAGCTACCATTTGGCCAAAAGGAAAAATATTCTCTTCAAAATTGGTCTTCAGAAGCATTTCATTAAATCCATAAATCTCCCGCATGTGTATATAATTGCCTTCCTGCATTTGAAGCTCGTAAATGGTAGACCAGAAGTTTCTTAGCTTTTGTTCCTGTTCAGATTGTATCGTGCTCCTTAAATTTGCGCCATCTTCTTCGTCGATATTAAATCCAAGTGTGCGTGGGCCTAATTCTTTAAAGAAATTATATATTTCGTTTGGATAATCTAAAGAGATAGACGTAATAACTGCTATTGCACTAAACTCTATATTATTTGCTTTCAAAAGCCGAATACCTTCCATCGTTTTTTCGAAGGTACCTTTGCCGCTCCTGGTAAGCCTGTTTGCATCATGTATAAACTGCGGGCCATCAACACTTACGCCTACAATCATATTTGAGCGTTTAAAAAAATCACACCAATCCTGGTTAATTAAAGTTGCATTCGTTTGTATATGTTGATTTACTTTATAGCCCTCCGGAACAATAGTTTCAAGTAACTCAGTAACCTTTTCATAGAATTCAATATTCATTGCAGTAGGTTCTCCGGCATGCCATACAATACTAAACTCTTTTTTAACCAGTTTTTCATCAAATATTTTCCGTACCGCCGCCTCTACAGTCGATAATGAAATTTTTTTCTTGTTACCTCTGTCGGGTAAATAACAATACTTACAGTTTATGTTGCAGAATGGAGAGCCTTGAACTATTAATAATTCAACGGGCCCGACGGGAATATTCATGATTTTACAAATTAATAGTTACTCCATGTGTTCCAGGTATCCCAGTTGCTCCATGTGTTCCAGGTATCCCAATTGCTCCATGTGTTCCAGGTATCCCAATTGCTCCAGGTATTCCAGGTATCCCAATTGCCAACATTCATTTCCTCAGTAGTATTAGCGCCGGATTTTTCAGGGTCAATTGAATTTAGGTTATGATTTTTATCTAAATACTCTATGAGAATTTTAGATTGGATGCCCTGAATTTTTTTTGAATGCAAAGCCTTCATAATTTTTTGAATTTTCGCCTCTACAGGTTTTTTTGCAGAAGCGATGTTTGTTGCGGATGCGGAAGATCCCATTAAAAGTCCGCCCATAAAAGTTGCAACAATTTTTCTGAGTTTTGACATAACTAAAATTTGAAAATGTTTGAAAATAAATTGTTTGATTTTGGTATTTTAAAATAACCTCTTATAGCCAGGTTAACATCTAAGTTTGTTGTTCCTTCTGTTGATCCATCGTGTATCACGTTTTCGGTTGGCGCTATATATGCCTCGTATGGATTAATTTGAATTTTAATTACCGGATAGGTATTAAATCTTTCAAAAAAAGTATGAAGAATTTCATAGGGATTTCCATTTCTCTCAATTTTTTTTAAGCCGCACATTTCTGCCATTTGATCAAATTGTAAATTATAAAATAAAAGATACCGTGGATCTTTGCCTAAGTTTATACATATCCGGTTCCTGGCTACCTGCCGCGTCTCACTATTTCTTTCAAAACTATCAAGGTGCAAACCAATAAAAGTTTTTTCCCTTTGATTAAAAGTATTGTTCAATAAATTAGCCTCGCCCAAATAAATATTATGAGGAATTGATGAGTTTTTTATTTCAGCAAATTTCTCGTAGTATTTAATTGTTTCACCAAGTACAGCTTTATATTCATCAGTAGAAGATATTTTACCGGTTTCCTGGTGACTCTTACAATCAGAAAAATTCAATTTCTTAAATTTAGCTGCGAGTTTATCTGGCAGCTTAACTATGCCGATGGTTTGGTGACTTTGCAAGTCACTCTTTGTCGCCGCCATTATTTCGTTATCTTCTTTTGAGGGCTTTCTCCAGGGATTTTGAGGTATGAATGTTGGGCTTTTACAAGCTATTCCGTTTAACGTTTCCACTCTGCAAACACCGGCACTCAACGAAATTCTGTCCCGAAACTGTTTATCTAAATATATCTTTAGACCTGGTGTTATTCTCATAAGACCTTTATTAGCAGAGCCATCTTGTAATCGGGGAGACTCTAATTTAAATAAAGTTTTTGTTCCTGCAAATTTTTTAACCACCTATTTATAAATATTCATGGATTAATAATTAAGATTGTCCCAACACACAAAGTCAATTATTTTAAAAAAAAACTTCACTCGTTGAGTTTAATCTTTATAATCTCATAGTATTGAAAAATTGTAAGTCGTCAAATTTTCTATATCAAAGATTTAGAAATAAGTCAGCTTAATCAATACTACATTTGTAGTATAGCGTTTAAAAAAGACAAATAAAAAATAATAAGAATGATTCCAGTTGCATGGACCATGAAACAGATAAAAGAGCCCAAATCGGCTGTTATAAGAAAAGTCTTACCGCTTTTTTACCACTAAAACCTGGAAGCTGCCAGGCACCATTGGTGGCCTTCTTTCGCCGGCTTGTGCAGGTTTAAAATTTGCTGTCGGCAGATAGACAATGTTACTTAGTGGGTCTACGGTTAATGTTCGGGCACCGCGTTTTGTTACTAAATTTTCAACAACTTCAAATTTATCCTTCGAAATTTCTTTGATTATTGTAAGTGTTCCTTCACCATTTGAAGAAAAGATATAATTTAATTGAGGGTCAAAAGCTGTACCATCGCATCCGTCTCCAATTGCAGGCGTACTAACCACATTTCCGTTATCAGCGTTTAATACTACCAGCATTTTGTTATCGCAGCCCGCAAACAAACGATTAGTTCTGCGGTCCATAGACAACCCGGAAGGAGATTCTCCTGGTGCAATTGGCCAGGTTTTTTCCACCGTTAAACTCTCCATATCAATTTCACTTATCTCACTTTTACTTTCAATATTTACAAATACTTTACCTGCTCCGTTACTTACAGCAGTTTCAGGCTTACCACTCAAGGCCACAGTATCTACAACTTTGTCTGTTACAGGGTCAATTATAGAAAGACTATTACTTCTTCCATTACAGGTTATGATTTTCTTCGAATAATCATCATAAAAAATTGCATCAGGATTCATTCCTGTCGGAATTTCAGATAGTATTTTATTCGTGGAAATATCAAACACGGTTACACTATTTAAACGGCCATTACTTGTGTAACCTTTATTTAATTCGTTGTCGAAGGCTATGCCATGCACGCCAGTTGTATTTGGTATAACGCCAAGCGAATCCCCATTGTTCTTATCAAGGATATTTACCTGGGTACCGTGCGAAACATATAACCTATTTTTATTTACGGCAATGTAGTCCCATCCGCCCGCACTTGCAATATGAAAACTATCGGCCACGTAATAACCCGATTTTTGTGCTATTACTCCGGTTTCTGCGGCAACCAGTACCAAATAAGTAACTATCACTTTTTTCATGGCAAAAATTTTTAGAATTTTAAACCAAACTAAAAATTAATTGTGAAGACAATTTGAAGTTGGAATAAAGCGTGCAAAAAAAATTTATAATTATTGCAAAAAAGTGTTCAGTCCTAAAAATGCAAGGGGGTATTATTAATGAATAAACTGAAAAGAATTAAAAGTGTTATTTTAGAATTAATATGCAAAAAAAATAATTCGTAAAAAATTGAATATCTTATTATGAATACGATCACTAATAAAGTAGCTTACATAACCGGTGGCAGTAAAGGCATCGGCTATGGCATAGCAAAAGAATTATTGAAGATTGGAATGAAAGTGGCTATCACGAGCCGCGATCTATCCGCAACAAAAGAGGCTGCAGCATCATTAAGTAAAGATCCCTCTGCAATTCTCGCTTTGCAATCAGACGTTACTTTTCTTGATAATGAAACAAAAGCGGTAAATGCAATAATTAAGCATTTTGGGCAACTTGACGTATTGGTAGCCAATGCTGGAATAGGACATTTGGCCCCTATCGATAGCTTGTCGGAAGAAGATTGGAAAAGCACTATCGATACCAACCTTACCGGTGTTTTTAACAGCGTGAAAGCAAGCATTGATTCCCTAAAAAAATCCAAAGGCTATATCATAACCATCGCAAGCCTTGCCGGTGCTAATTTTTTTGAGAATGGCGCAGCATACAATGCAAGCAAATTTGGTCTGGTGGGCTTCTCACAGGCAATAATGCTTGATCTTCGTAAATATGATATAAAAGTAACAACCATCATGCCCGGTTCTGTCGCAACGGAATTTAATAATCATGTACTAAGTGATTCTGATGCCTGGAAGATACAACCCGAAGATATAGGCAAGCTTGTTACAGACCTTTTAACTATGCACCCACGTACATTGCCCAGTAAGATAGAAGTTCGCCCCTCAAAACCCAAGAAATAAAAAAGTGAGACTTAAAATTGGCAAAGCCTGATAAACTAACGGTATAGCGTACCTGAAAAATATATAGTCGTTCCTAAATCTAATAATCAGTGGCACAAGAGCTGTTCTGTCTAATGGAAAGTAATTGAACAACTTCAACTCGTTCTCTTTAAACCTTTACAATCTTACATTTCCCTTTTCTGAAGAGTACCGGGGTCGGAATGGTTATGCAGGTTTTCCACTTGCTTATCTTGTACCAATTGTGTTGCAGTAACGTTTCTAACGACTCTTTTTTCTATAACTTGCAGTATGCGTTATATCATTTGCAGCTTCTTAATTGCAACCCTTCATAAAATAGCATTTGCACAAATTGTAAATATTGAAAGCCAGCGTATCCAAAGTGATACAACCGGCTGGTTTGGAAATGTAGGAACTACTTTTCTTTTTGAAAAAAATGCAGTGCAAATATTGAATATTAATGCCAATGCCCACGTCGAATTAAAGACGAATAAAAGCCTCTACCTGTTCCTGGTAAGTTACAGCTTTCTCAAAGGCAGCGGTGAAACATTAAACAACAATTTATTTTACCACCTGCGATACAATTATAAAATAAACAAATGGCTGCGTTGGGAAGTATTCACGCAATTGCAACAAAATAGTGTTACGGGAATAAAATTACGTTTTCTCGCTGGCACAGGACCACGATTTAAACTTGCCGGTGACAAACACCTTGCACTATATGCGGCTACCGCCTCAATGTATGAACATGAAAAAGAGCAAACCAGTCCTTCAGTTACTCACAGTAATTTGCGGAGCAGTAGTTATCTTTCTTTTAATTATAAACCTTCGGAAAATGCCGAACTTGTATGTACCGTTTTCTACCAGCCATTGTTCAGCAATTTTAGTGATTACCGAGTACTGAATGAGATTAGCATAAAGTTTAAATTTGTAAAACATTTTTCGTTTACAGCAGGATGGAATTATTTATATGATAGCCAACCCGCCGCTGGAATTCCTAAATTAAATTACAGCATCAGCAACGGAATTCAGTATGATTTTTAGCAAGAAATCTGCTATAAAACAGAATCTGACCCCGTGGTGGGGGGATTTCCTTTTCGAATCTCATCATTATCTGCAAGACGTTGAAAATAGGAATCGCCTAAATATTTATTCATGCTTTCTCAATGATTTTAGATTGACCATCGCCTGTGAAAAACGGATAACTCTGTCTGAAAAAAATTGACAAAAAAAGGAGAAGAATATTCAATGGTTAGTTGCTGAATTTTAATTTTCGATTGTCAAGAACATAGTTTCCTCGCTAAGGCTAATTATTTTGATTTGAAATAATTTTTTACTAAGTTTGAACTTTCCTTTTTTTATTTCAGTTTACTCTATATCCATTATCCATGGCAAACTAAGTTCCGAATCCACAATTAAGCCAGGTAATTTCCCAATAAAGTGATAGAAACTAATAATTTTCCCAATAATATATTCTTAGAATGTATTATTGGGCTAAACCACCAATAAAATAATGCACTTATGAATAGAAAATCAGGCCTTTTGGCTACATTATTTTTTCTTTCAGTTGTAGCAAAAGCACAACTTTATAATGATGGTGCTACTATTGATGTGCAGAATGGAGCCTATGTCATGGTAATGGGCGATTTAAAAAATATAAGTGGCACACTTACCAACGATGGCAAAATTGAAGTGCAGGGGAATTTTATAAATTCAGGAACCTACACATCTACAGCTAATGAAGATTCACTTCTTATGAGCGGCAGCGGAATCGATACATTAACGCCGGGGAGTTCTGTTATCAATTATCTTACTATTAATAAAACCACAAGCTCAGATATCATAAGATTAGGCGGAACAACAACGGTAAATACAAAGCTGGACTATCTTTCCGGTACGTTTACTACAGACCCGATATTAAATCCATCGTTTATGCTAACATCGCCTGTTAGTGCTATATATAATTTTGCCGCCGGCAAAGAAATTATCGGCATTGTCAAAAGAACAGGATGGACCAATGGAACTGCCCGTGTTTTTAACCAGGCCAATATGCTGGTTACTACAAATGGAGGAACGGCGCCCACCAGTTTTACCGTTACTATGCTTCCCCAAACCGGGGGTGGCGATCCAACCCAAAATGAAAGGGAAGTAAAGAGAAAATTTTTATTTACACAAACCGGCGGATCAGGATTTACTGCAGATGTTCGTTACCCTTATATCACAAGCGAATTAAATACTAATGTTGAAGCTAACCTGGTTCCATGGGAATTAATGTCAGCCGAATGGAATGCCCGGTTAACGCCGGTAACACATGATGTGGTGAATCATTATGTTACCACAACTGGTATTGCTGCATCCGATCTTTCATTGGAATGGAAGCTGGCAGATCCAAAATATACTTTTAACGTAACCACCTACATAAAAGGCGCCTGGAACAATCCAACCGGTCTTATGCGAACCACTTTAAATTCAAGTAACCTCCTGCCATTAACGCAACCTTTTATCAGTGCTCCTTTTAACTACGCAGGTACAGAATCCGTGGCATCGATTCCGAATGCTAATATTGTTGACTGGGTACTTATAGAACATCGTAAACCTTCGAGTGGTTTGCCCGGAGATGCCAATACCGCAACGATAACCGGGCGTAAGGCGGGTTTTCTTTTAAACAATGGAACTGTTGTTGACCTTGATGGGGTAACGCCGATTGCTTTCAATATTACCAGGCAGGGCGGCGCTTTTATAGTTGTTCGCCATCGCAATCATCTCGCTATTATGAGTAATTCTATTCCTTCAAATAGCACAGGTGATTTTACCAATAATTATGCTGTCTTGGCAAATTCGTATAAAAAGACAGGAGCAACTTCTGATCCAACGGTATTGTTAGCATCATCCGGGGCGGGAAGCACTTTATATGGAATGTGGCCCGGAGATGTTAATGCCAGTGGCTCTGTTACTTCCTCAGATGTTACCCCAATCAACATCGCAATAGCGGGTCCATTATCAGGAAATGCAAATGTTTATAATGTTCGTGATACAAATTTAGATAAGAATGTAACATCTGCTGATGTAAGTATTACAAACGCAGCAATTGCAGCGTTTGCCGCTTCCAGTTCAAGTAAAGCAAATGGAATAAATGAAGTTTTGGCGTCACAGGTTCCTGGAGAAGGTAAGTAATGAAATAAATTAACTATAAAAAATAATGACATGAAAAAAATACTACCCGTTATATTTTTGCTGATAGCTAATAGTGTTTTATCTCAGACCGTGTCAATACGGTTAGTTCAAACTAATTACAGTGCAATAGATCCAGACGGGGTTGGTCCTGCGACCGGTTCGGTAACAATTCAGTTTGAATTAATGACTTCCACTGGATCTATTGATGGTGATGGCATGGGGCTGAGTTTTGTTTACCAATCTTCCATGTTAATGCCTACTCCCACAAATACTACCACTGCCGAGGGACCGGTTGCCTCAGCGAGTGGATGGAGCCAAATGGTTGATAATCGCACCGGAACTGATGTGAGTGTTACCTATGGAGGACAGACTTTTGATAAAAGAATGATTATAACATTCAACCAGATTTCAGGCCTTGACAACGCAACGTTTTCCAATGTATGGACTCCGGTTGCCCAAGTGACGTACTGGACATTAGGAAGTTCTGTTCCTGAAGGAGGATATGCAACTCCGGAAGATGGAGCTACCGTTCCACAAAATTCTTTGTCGGCTGATGGTGGCCTTACGTCGTATGACTTTCTATCTCCTGATTTAAATACGCCGCTACCGCTGGGTTCAGGAACCTTGCCAGTTCTGTTTACAAAATTCGAGGCGGGTTGCAACAGTAATGGTGCAACAGTTAGTTGGTCAACAGCATCAGAATCGAATTCAAATTATTTTGAGCTGCAGCGAAGCACAAATGGAAACGACTGGACTTCAGTAGCTACAGTTAAAGCGGCCGGTATTAGTTCATCTGCCCATACTTATCAACTTCCCGACTTTGTTGGAGGGAAATCATTTTACAGAATTAAACAGGTGGATGTTGATGGTCATGCTATATATACAAGCATTATAAGAACAAATTGTGAAGCGAAGGCAATCAGCATGGTAATTTACCCGGTACCAGCAAGAGATATACTGAATGTAGTTATTAGGTCGGATAGATCTTTAAAAACGAAATTATTGGTAGTCGACGGAACCGGTAGGACCATAAGAAGAATTGAGGCAAGTTTACTCAATGGCAGCAATACCATCCTTGTAAACCTGAAGGGATTATCCAGTGGAGAGTATATAATACGCAGCAGTAATCCCGATGTTGAATTAATCAAAAAGTTTAATATAGTACGATAAGATTAAAATAGTATCAAGGTTGGGACTAATACAGGCAGTGAATCGAACTAAACGCAATACAAAATGTCTATCACCCTGGTAATAGACATTTTGTATAATCGACTGTAGACGTGCAACGCAGTATTTCATTTTTTATTGTGTTTGAATAGAAATAATTCAAGTTCTTTGGATAATTTCAAAATATTGCAAATTATTTTGGCCTTATGTCGAATGTCATCTAATATCTCTCTTTTGTCTCATTGACAGATTTTAAGTAACCCCTTTATTTTTTAGAAAATTTCACTCTAATAAAAAACAGTAATTTTACGGTCTTGCTTTTCCAGAAAATGTACGCTATGTTTGTCTTCGAATTAGAAATGTTTGTTACCTCTTACTTTCTGATTTCACTAACACCTCCAATCTTGTAGAATCACCTCTTACCATTCTTTTGAAATTCCTTAAATGATTTAAGCAGTCAATCTGCAAAAAAATTTTAAGTAACCTCAAAACCCCAGGAAAATGAACAAGAATTCTACACTAGTTGGTAAGTGCATGCTTATCCTTACCATTTTTACTCTCCTTTCAGGTTTTTCTGCCAATGCCGGTGGTGGTAGAGCCAAAGCGCCGAAGTTTAAATTTAGTAACCCTGTTTTGGTATCGGGTACTAATGGCCAAATTGGAGCCAGGTACTTTTTTAAAAATGTTTACAACAATAAAGACGCATATATAACTATAGTAAATATTGTTGGCGGCGCCGTACTTAAAGACATGGATAACACATCTACTGGTTATCCCGATGCATGGCAGCCAACTGTTGGAGGCCCGGGTACTTTTGGTATTTCTTATATTAAGTGGGATGTTGAGTTTGACAGCGCCAACGTTCCCTACGTATTTCCTTTCGTTGATCTTTCTGCAGTAGATGTTGATGGAGACAACGTTAGAGTAAGAGAATTAAGCGGTATTGTGGGAAGCAATGTCAATTACAGCCTTCCCGATAGTATAATACCCACTTTGCTAACGCTTTCCAGTATGAAAGATACTGATGATTTGTTGGGAACTGATGACGACGATTCGGTTTTTATGGCCTTAGGTCCTGTAGCCAATCGCGTTGGGATTGATACTTTAGCATTGGATGTAAGAATTGATTACACTTTTGCCAACCGTTCAAGCTTTCAAATTTACACCGGTGCCCAGGTAGATAATAATGGCAATGGGGGCGGTATAGCAACCGATCGTTTTCACAGTATTTACTTTGGAGATCTTATTGCCCGTTACAGTGTTTTGCCGGTTACTTACCAAAGTTTTAATGCAGTTGTCAATAATAATGCAGTGAACTTAAGCTGGACAACCAGTGCAGAACTAGGAAATGATCATTTTGAAATCGAAAAAAGTTTTGATGAGTCTGATTTTTCAACGGCCGGATTGGTTTTGGGTGCACAAACTGAAATTAATGGTATCAATCAATATAGTTTCCAGGATAAGGAAATCTCAAATCATAGTGTTATATACTACAGGTTAAAGCAGGTGGATGTTGACGGCAATTTTACCTATAGCCCTGTAAAAGTAGTTCGTATCAGCAATATAACGGATCAAAAGATTTCCGTTCAGGTTATGCCCAATCCTTATATGGATAAACTTAACATCAGCTTTACCAGCAATAGCACCGGAAAAGCAGAAATAAGAATGATCAACGCTTCAGGAGCTATGGTCAAAAAAACAGAATCTTCCATTAACCAGGGTTCCAACAATCTTCAGCTACAGGATTTATCTTCTCAATTACCCGGACTGTATGTGGTAAATATTGTAGTAAATGGCCAATCTATAGGTAGCCAAAAAATTATAAAAAATTAATTGAAATAGTTTCTTTGGGTTTTTTTCATAAAGGGGACAGGGGTAACTGTCTCCTTTTTTATTTAATTCTTGTTCCCTGCACCTATAGATTATTACGGGATGGTAATGTCGCTATCAATTAAACCATAAGCCAACGATCGAAATCATTTTTCATCATTTGCAAAATGATTCGATCTGCGCACAATCTTTAACGCTGAGGTTCTGGCTACTTGATGAGTTTACTGTTACAAAGTTGGGGTTCATGTTGAGCCACTAGAATCTCTTATTAACTTTTACTCAAAATGGTATTAAAAAAATTTTGACAAAGTCATTAACTAACGTCGATTTACCTAATTGGTTTATTTGGCAGGAGTTAATATTACATTCCTGATATCTATAGGATCATGATCGCCTTGAATAAGAATAGGACCCGGTTCCCCTTCATTGCTATCGATGGCTCCGCCTGTGATACCCGGGATTTCCTGGTTACAAACAATGGTAATTCCATTTGCAACAATGGTTACCATCCGACCAACAAGCGTGATATCAAAATATTGCCATTCACCCGGGCCTTTCGCCACACGTTCACTGGGCTCAATAAATCCATAAATCGATCCCCACTCGTTTTTTACAGGTTCCTCCCCTCCTAAATCTTCAATTTGAACTTCGTAACGACCACGCAGATAAATGCCACTGTTACTTCTTGGCGGATACCGAAATTCTATGTGTAATTTAAAATCATTAAATGTCTTATCAGTTTCAAGGTTTGACCCCTTCTGTGGACTTCTTAGTTGACTTCTTAGAAAACCGGAATCAACTATCCATTGGTTAATTCCTGTAGCATGCCAACCTTCAAGATTGACGCCATTAAAAAGGCTAATAGGTTTACTCCAAACGGGCTGGATTTTACGCTTTAAGGAGGGTGCTCTAACGCCGACATAGCTATACGTTTTACCGTTGCTAAATTTCATTGTTCCTGACAAGCTATCCCGGTAGACGGTGCCCCATACCACAAGATTACTGTCTTCATTTTCCCATTGCGGTGGAATGGAAAAGCTAAAACTATCTTCTGCAAAATTTACGATTGAAATTGGACGGGCACTTCCACCTGTTCCAACAAACTCCCCCACAAGCGTACGAATCCCCGAACGATGAACCTCGAGCCAGGACGGATATTTCTTGGCGTTAATATAAATAGTTATATCCCAACGGCCGATTATACTAACTGTGTCTTTATTAGTTAACGGAGAATGTCTATCGGCTTTACTAACTATTGAATTCACAAGCAACGAAAAAAGAATAGGGAAGCTAATGTATACCTTTAAAGTTTGAGATATAAGATATCGTTTCATAACATACTATTGATAAAAGAGACGTGAATTTGGCTATAAAAATAATTATAAAAATTTAAGCCTTTTCATCCATAATGATTTAATCAAAAGAGACCAAGTAATCAAAATTGCCTTATCGATTAAACTCAATAGTCTAAAACAAAAAGCCCCCCGATCTATCGGGGGGCTTTAAATAAATATGGCAGCTACCTACTCTCCCACATTGTTGTGTAGTACCATCGGCCATGAGGGGCTTAACTTCTCTGTTCGGCATGGGAAGAGGTGAACACCCTCGGCAAAACCACCATAAAAAGATGGCAATAGGCTAATAACTAACGTTATTGGCTAACCGCTTAATAAATTAACATAAAGGGAAAGTTGCAATACTGATCACAAAATTGTGATTAAAATAAAAAAAATAAAGCTTACGGGCAATTAGTACTACTCGGCTTTGGCATTACTGCCTTTATACCTGTAGCCTATCAACGTCATAGTCTTTGACGACCCTTAAAAGAAAACTCATCTTGTGGTTGGTTTCACGCTTAGATGCTTTCAGCGTTTATCCTGTCCGTACATAGCTACTCTGCACTGCACCTGGCGGCACAACAGATACACCAGCGGTACGTACGACCCGGTCCTCTCGTACTAAGGTCATGTCCACTCAATTTTCTAACGCCCATCACAGATAGGGACCGAACTGTCTTGCGACGTTCTGAACCCAGTTCACGTGCCACTTTAATCGGCGAACAGCCGAACCCTTGGGACCTTCTCCAGCCCCAGGATGTGACGAACCGACATCGAGGTGCCA
Source organism: uncultured Chitinophagaceae bacterium (assembly GCA_963819925.1). GTDB lineage: Bacteria > Bacteroidota > Bacteroidia > Chitinophagales > Chitinophagaceae > Ginsengibacter. The sequence goes on from CAWFYG010000009.1 coordinate 509,328, forward strand.
AACCTCACCGTCGATATGAGCTCTTGGGTGAGATCAGCCTGTTATCCCCAGAGTACCTTTTATCCTTTGAGCGACGGCCCTTCCATACAGAACCGCCGGATCACTTTAGCCGACTTTCGTCCCTGCTCGACTTGTTAGTCTCACAGTCAAGCTCCCTTATACTAATACGCTCTATGTACGATTACCAACCGTACTGAGGGAACCTTTGCAAGCCTCCGTTACTTTTTAGGAGGCGACCACCCCAGTCAAACTACCCACCATGCACTGTTTCCGCCTAAGGCGGATTAGATTCTAAATGTTTAAAGGTTGGTATTTCAACGACCGCTCCACCCTGCCTGGCGACAAAGCTTCAAAGCGTCCCAACTATCCTACACATCAAAAATTCAAAATCAATGCAAAGTTGTAGTGAAGGTTCATGGGGTCTTTCCGTCCCGTGACGGGTAACCGGCATCTTCACCGATACTACAATTTCACCGGGCTCGTGGAGGAGACAGTGTACAACTCATTAGACCATTCGTGCAGGTCGGAACTTACCCGACAAGGAATTTCGCTACCTTAGGACCGTTATAGTTACGGCCGCCGTTTACTGGGGCTTCAGTCAGAAGCTTTGGCTTGCGCCGAACATCCTTCCTTAACCTTCCAGCACCGGGCAGGTATCAGGCTCTATACGTCA
>CAWFYG010000009.1:515000-2089503 GCA_963819925.1 uncultured Chitinophagaceae bacterium
ATCATTTCCTTTACATCCTTCTCTTTATCATTAGTACCATCTGTATAAAACAAATCTGTTTCAACATCAAAATGAAAATAATTTTGCAATGCATGAACACCTGCATCTGTACGTGAAGCTCCTGTGAGTTGAAAGGTTTGGCCGAACTTCACAGCCAATGCCCTTTCGACTTCTGATTGTATAGTATCCGCATTCTGCTGCACCTGGAAACCTGAATACCGTGTGCCTTTGTATGCAACCTCAATAAAATATCGTGGCATGTAAAGCGGTGAATTATTTATGGATCATGGCCTTGAACCTGTTGATATAATAACTGTCGGTTAATTGAGATTGAAGCGTGAAATATTGATTAGAATCGGATGCAAATGCATAGGCTTCGTCAAAGAACCGGTATTTTCCTTCATTGGTAAGAAATAGAAGCGAAAGATTTTTGATTTGTTCAGTGCTAAAGCATTTGTAACGAAATGCTTTTTTTGCAATCTTAATCATATTGTCATCTGAACTCTCGGAAGCCATTTTTTTTCGCAATTTCAAAAAATCTTCATTGTCTGCAAACGCCTTGCAATCTGAATTAACTGTAGAAGACTTAACAACTTCCGGCGCCATAACAAGAGTGTCTTTTTTTATTTCAGAAGGCTTTACAACTTCTTTTGCTTTTGACTCGGCCCGCAATATTTCAGCTTGCTGTACTTCTCCGGTTTTTTGTTTTATTTCTTCACTGCCTTCGACTGCAACAGAATCTTTATTCTCAAAAGAACTTGTATTTTCCGATACTAACGGAGTTATAGACGCAGTTGTGTCACTATTTGTTTTTGGCGGTTCTTTTGAATCGATCATTGCGGTAGTATCCGGCGTTGAAACATTTTGATTTATTGTGCCGCTATCCTGCTGAGCATTCGTATCCTTATTTGCAGATTCTAAAGGATTTCCCAACTGAGTAATAGTATTGTTAACAGTGTCTGTTTTTACGGTTAGTTTTTCTGTCGGAATAAAAATTCTGATTGTATCATTTCCGTTTTGAGATGAATCTATATAAACCATTTCCATTCCGTCACTTTCTTTTTTACTCAAAACTTTTTTTGCAGGGGAAAGCAACAGGGTTGATGGCCGAACAACGGCAACTGCTGAATCTGTTTTAGGAGGAACTACAACTCTATTTACTTGTTCATTTTTTTGAAGTAAAGATGAATCTTTAACAACATTTGCAAGCATCTTTGAAAACGGGTCGGTTTGCAAAGTTTTTGAAACCGTATCAGCAAAAATTGGGCCTCCGCTTCCCATTACAACCCCATAAGATTCCATATTAAATAAACCCCATCCTTTTTCACCAAAATTTTTCAAAAGAAATCCTTCATTTTTTTCATCTACAACTATTTTGAAATCTTCCTCCGGAAATTCTTTTTTAGGAAACCCTATACTTAATTTATAATCGCCATCAACCAATTTTGGCAAAATCAGGTAACCAGCCGACGACGAACTTACTACCTTATTATCCAGTTTAACATAAAAGGGCTGGCCATTTTCAGTTTGCAAATAAACAAAATGAACCTGCTGGGCATTAACAAAGAAGCCGCAACCTAACATAAAAAATACAGTTGTTAAACGTCTTAAAGTAGTATTAAACATATTCGGCAAATCTATTTAATAAAACAATAAATTTTTACCTTCTATCCAAATTTTGATTTCTTTTTATATTATCCTGTTACTTTTGCGGACATTAAAAATTTATTATGAAGAAATTTTTGTTTGGACTGGTATTAACCGGATTTTTCGGAGTTACCATGGCACAGGATGACGATCAGCCAGCCGACACGTCATGGAAACATATATACAGGGCAACAGCAACAGAAATCAACGATCTTGTGCACACGAAGCTTGATGTAAGCTTTGATTATGATAAGGCATGGATGTATGGAAAAGAATGGGTGACCCTTCATCCTCATTTTTATCCAACCGATTCTTTAACGTTAGATGCTAAAGGAATGGAAATTAAAGAAATTGCCATAATCAAAGGCAATTCAAAAACTCCTCTTAAATATTCCTACGATAGTTTGCAACTCAGAATTACTCTTGACAAAACCTATAAGGGAGGAGAAAATTATACCATATATATTAACTATGTTTCAAGACCCAATGAACGGGAAGAGGAAGGAAGTGCCGCAATTACTGACGCAAAAGGTTTATATTTTATTAATCCAAAAGGAGAAGATAAAGACAAACCAATTGAAATCTGGACACAAGGTGAAACGGAATCTAACAGTGCGTGGTTTCCTACAATTGACAAACCCAACCAGAAAACGACAGAGGAAATATCTATGACCGTTCCTTCTAAATATGTAACGTTGAGCAACGGACTTCTGGTTAGTCAAAAGAAAAATGCTGATGGCACAAGGACGGATAACTGGCGAATGAATCTGCCGCACGCGCCTTACTTATTTTTTATGGGTGCCGGCGATTATGTAATCGTGAAAGATCATTATAAAAATTTACCGGTTGATTATTATGTTGAAAAAGAATATGCGCCAGTCGCCAAAAAAATATTTGGCGAAACACCAGCAATGATTGGATTTTTCGAAAAAATAACCGGTGTTCCTTTTGCATGGCCAAAATACGACCAGATTGTTGGAAGGGATTATGTAAGTGGAGCAATGGAAAACACAACAGCTACTTTACACCAGGAAAGCGCTTATCAAAACGCAAGGCAACTCGTAGATGGAAATATTTGGGAAGAAGTTATTGCCCACGAATTATTTCACCAATGGTTTGGAGATCTTGTTACTACCGAAAGCTGGAGTAACATAACACTCAATGAATCTTTTGCTGACTATAGTGAAACGCTTTGGAATACTTACCGTCACGGTAAAGATGCGGGAGACGAACATATTGAAGAAAACAGGGAGAACTATCTTAGAAATCCGGCCGATGAGTCCAAAAATCTTGTTAGATTTTATTACAACAACAGAGAAGATTTGTTTGACCAGGTAAGCTACGACAAAGGTGGGGCCATATTACACATGCTGCATAATTATGTTGGTGATAGTGCATTCTTCAAATCATTAAATCTCTATTTAAACACCTATAAATTTAAAAGTGCGGAAGCACAGGAACTGAGGCTTGCGTTTGAAGCCGTTACAGGACGAAGATTTAAACTGGTTCTGGAACGAATGGTATTATGGAAGCGGCCAACCCGATCTTACTATCAATTATAATTATAGCAACAATACCGCAAGTGTAATAGTAGAGCAAACTCAAACAACAGGAAAAATTTTCAAACTTCCAATCGCAATAGATGTTTACAATGGAGGTACTAATAAAAAAAGATACCATGTATGGATCGAAAATAAAACAGACACTTTTTATTTTACGAGCCATGCAAAACCATCTTTAATAAATGTAGATGCGGATAAGGTATTGCTTTGCAAAAAAACTGATAACAAAACTGAGGATGAATTTTTACAGCAATACAAATATGCGGGTAATTATATGGACCGCAAAGAAGCTCTTGAATATTTTGCAGATAATAAAGTCAAGCAATCTTTCAATTGGGTTAAATGATAAATATCACGGGCTAAGGTTATTTACTCTTAAAAAAATTGATGAAGCAAAGGGTTATACGATACCTTCTGTTTTGAATGTGATAGAACAAATTGCTGATAAGGATCCGGATAAATTGGTTCAGGCGAAGGCGCTTGAAATTTTGGTAAAATTGAACGATAAAAAATATGAAGCACTATTTACCAAATATGCAAATGATTCATCTTACTCTGTTTCAGGTGCTGCACTTGATGGGCTTGTAAAGTTAAACCCCGAGCAGGCATATACACTGGCAAAAAAATATAGCAATAACGCAAGAGGAAAATTAGGTGAAGTGGTTGCCACGGTTATAATGAAAAATCCAACTGAAGATGACTTTGACATAATCCTGGAAAATTACAAAAGCCCCATAACCTCCCAGGACGAGGCAATGGCTAAAATACGGGGCACTGCTACATTTGCCGATTATCTTTCAAAATTAAAAAATGATGAAAATGTGAGGAAGGGCGTAGATCAAATTATGGCATTCAGAAATCAAATACCGCCACAATACAGAACCTATGTTGATCCAGGATTTAAAAAAGCTTTAAATAAAATAAGTAATGCAAAGCGTTTGGAGGGAAATACCCAGTTAGCAGATTATATTGACGGGCTTTTAAAATAAACTTCTTTTATAAGAAAGGCGGGAGATTAACTTCCCGCCTTTTATTTCGCTTGTTTGCCATTTTCTACCAACCTCCACTGGCTCCGCCCCCACCTCCACTTCCACCACCAAATCCACCGAAACCACCTCCGCCGCCGCCAAAGCCGCCGCCACCAAATCCACCTCCACCCCAGTTTCCACCACCTCTTCCACCTCCGCCCAACATGTTCCCAAGGATGAACCACGGCAAGGCCCCCAGGCCGGTTGAACCACGCCGGCTCATATAGGAACCCCCGCCACCTCCGCCTCCTTTTATAAATGCGATTATGATTATGAAAAGAACAACTAAAATAACAAAAGCAGGAAATTTCCCTCCTTTATTACTCGATTTAGGTTCGGCTTTATATTCACCAGCGGCAGCTTGTATAATTGCGTCTACCGCATTATCAAATCCGCGGTAATAATCATCTTGTTTAAAAGCAGGAATCATCCTGTCATCGATAATTTCTTTCGCCGTTATATCAGGCAGAACACCTTCCATACCGTAGCCGGTTTCAATTCTTGCTTTGTGGTCATTTTTGGAAACAAGAATTACAACGCCGTTGTTTTTATCTTTAGTACCGATTCCCCAATCTCTTAAATATTTGAGCGATACTTCTGCAATATCATATCCATCGAGGTTCGGCACCGTTATTATAACTATGGCAGAAGAGGTGCTATCGTTATATGCATCCAGTTTTTGCTCCAAAGCATCCCGTTGAAATGGTTCCAGCATATTCCCAAAATCATTCACTGCCCGCGGAGGATTCGGCTTCTTCTCAATATTTTGTGCGAATACAGACTGAAAACAAAAAAACAGGAAAAGGAACAGAAACTTTTTCATCAATGGATTTGCTTATAATTATTTACCGAAAATGATCTCGTCCGGAAGTTCATTTTTATCTGTTGCAGCATCGTAAGGAAAATGAGTTCGGAGTGCTTCTCCTATTTTTAAAACACATTCTTTAATGCCAAGTGCGTAATTCTGTTTATTGAAAAATACCAGGATATGTTTTACCACATCCTTCCAATATTGTTCACCAACCACCTGGTGAATACCACTATCCCCAAAAATTGCCAATTGCCGGTCTTTTACAGCAACATAAAATAAAACCCCATTTCTTTTTTGCGTATTCTCCATTTTCAATTTGGCGAAAATTTCTTTTGCCCTGTCAAGTGGATCTATAAAACGACATTTGCTTTCGACAAAAACCCTCACCTCGCCACTGGTTTGCTTTTCGGCATCACGAATGGACTGAACGATAATTTCATTTTCCTCTTCGGAAAAAAATTTTTTCCTTTTTGAAAAAGGAAAAAAACCTAAAATATTCATTATATTATTTTGAGAAATCGACCTTCGGAGCATTTTGACTTCCCGCATCCGCAGTAAATCCTTCTTTTACGTGGAACCCAAATATGCCTGCAAAAATATTCATTGGGAAAGTCCTCACTTTTACATTGTATTGTTGGACAGCAGCATTAAAATCATTTCTTGAAACTTTGATACGATTTTCGGTTCCTTCTAATTGAGCCTGTAGCCCTCTGAAGGCATCATTTGCCCGCAACGTTGGATAATTTTCAGAAACAGCCAGTAACCTTCCCAACGCGGTTGAAAGCTGACCTTGTGCCGCCTGGTATTGCTGAATTTTTTCCGGAGTAAGATCATTCACATCAACTTTTATCTGAGTAGCAGACGCCCTAGCCTGTATTACATTTTGCAAAGTTGTCTGCTCAAAGTTTGCTTCACCTTTTACAGTGCTTACCAAATTAGGAATGAGATCTGCTCTTCTTTGATAATCACTTTGTACATTGTTCCAGGCTTTTTTTACTGCTTCATCCTGTTGTACAAGTCCATTATAGCCATTACAACCGCAACCACCAATAAAAATTATAATTATGAGAATTATAATGACAGCTAAAGTTCCCTTTTTCATTTTTTAAAAAGTTTAATTTTATCAAAAGTATAGTTTCTCAAATCGAATACCAAAGGGGCAAGCACTGCTAATTTGTCTATTTATTATCCAATTAAAAATAATTAGGACCGAATGGCTGCTATTCCCGGAAGTGTTTTCCCTTCAAAATATTCTAACAATGCGCCGCCGCCTGTGGAGACATAACTTACTTTATCAGCGAGATTAAATTCGTTTACGGCGGCAACACTGTCGCCACCGCCTACAAGGCTAAATGCTCCACGTTGTGTAGCTTCGGCAACCGCTTCAGCAATTAACCTGGTTCCCCTTTGAAATTTTTCCATTTCAAAAACACCCATTGGACCATTCCATAAAATAGTTTTGGAATGATGAATGACTCTTTCAAAAGTTTCACAAGCCATTTCACCTATATCAAGGCCCATCCATCCGTCAGGAATATCATTGCTCAATGAACCGGAAATGTTTGCAGCATTATCAAACTTATCAGCTATGATAGAATCAGGCGGCAAATGAATACAAACATTTTTTTCTTCAGCTTTTTTCAGCAATTCGGTGGCTTTATCTAATTTGTCATCCTCACAAAGTGAGTTCCCTATTTTACCGCCCATTGCTTTCATAAAAGTATAAGCCATACCACCACCGATGATTATATCATTTGCTTTGTCAAGTAAATTTTCTATGATCAAAATTTTATCTGAAACCTTTGCACCTCCTATGATTGCAAGAAATGGTTTTTCAGAACTACTCAAAACTTTTTCAGCACTTGCCACTTCACGCTCCATCAATAAGCCAAACATTTTTTTATCCCCGGGAAAAAATTTTGCAATTACAGCCGTCGAGGCGTGTGCCCGATGCGCTGTTCCAAATGCGTCATTCACATAAACATCACCGAGCTTACTTAACTTCTCCGCAAATGCTTCATCACCTTTTTCTTCTTCTTTATAAAAGCGAAGATTCTCCAATAACAAAACTTCACCAGGTTGTAAAGATTTTGATTTAGCTGTTGCGTCTTTTCCAATGCAATCATCGGCAAATAAAATTTTCATATTGTCCAACAATTTCTGCAGATGATTGACGAGATGCTTTAATGAATATTTTTCTGAAGGCCCCTCTTTTGGCCGGCCCAAATGCGACATGAGGATTACGCTTCCTCCATCATTGAGAATTTTCTTTATCGTTGGTATTGCTGCACGCATGCGGGTATCGTCTGTAATGTTATATTCTTTATCAAGAGGAACATTAAAGTCAACTCTTACCAGAGCCTTTTCATTTATAAAATTGTGTTGGGAGAATTTTGACATGAGTATTCTTTATTGCTTTTATTAATCAGAAATAAAATAAACTATTAGAAAAATTTTTGATTTCAAATGTATATAAAAAGGACGAGTAAGCAGGAACTGGACTTTATAATCTAATTAGTATCTCATTTAAAATCTATCGCATTTGCAACCGGATGATTCGCAGTAAAATTATATCCGAGGAATTTTGCAATGGTTGCAGCTACCTGCTTTTGATATAGCTGCTGAGGTTCGTGTATTTCCCCTTCGGGGCTTGTATCAGGGCCTATAACAGCAAGCCATGCGTCACCACTGCCTTTTATCAAAACATCATGATTGCTCCACGTATTAATTTTTCTTCCACGCCCATGATCCGTTGTTATGATTAAGGTGGTTTTGTCTTTATAAGCGGGGGTGGATTGGATATAGTACCAAAGTTGTTGAATCATTTTATCGTCTTCATTCAAATGTTGGAGGTAGTGATCATATTTGTGTTTATGCGCATCCTCGTCGCATTCGCCAAAACCTATAAATACCACTTTGGGTTTATTAACTTTTACATATTCTGAAGCTGCAATGAAAGTTAGAATATCCTGACGTGTGCCTGTTTTTTTCTCAATAAGATTTTGCTGTGCGCTATTAAATAGGTGTAAATCTCTATCTCCGTTTTCTTCTATTGAATCATAGCCACTGTAAACCGGTAACTCATTCCGGCCTTTATTGAGAATGTAAGGAAAGATATTCCACGACGTAAATGCAACAACATTATTTTTAAATTCATCCAAAGCATTTAAATATTCAAGAACATTGATGTTTACATTGTTTGTTGGCTTATTGGAGCTAACATACAAATCAGGATAACCGGTGAATATTTCGTTATAACCAGGATATGAAAACTTATATTCGTTGGAGACATTTACTTTGTTTTTATAGATCTTGTTTCCATAGAGCTGACCTTTTTGCTGAACAACATTCCATAAAAAGGGAAGCAATTTTTTACGGCTTTGGTCAATCGAAGAATCGAAATACATCAGCCTAGCCAAATCAACGTCAGAGGTATAACGACGATTATTTATAATTGAAGGATCCGCTCCATTAAAAATTTCCTGCCATCTAATGCCATCTATGGTAACTATGAAAATGTTTTTTGTTTTTGGAGACAGCTGCGCTGGGGATGTTAAAAAGGAAAACAGGAGAATGACTATGATCCAATGTCTCATGCTTAGAGGTTTTGCAAAGAAACAGTTCTATTATAACCTTTGTGAAACCAAATCATTAAGAAATTGTGAAGCAATACGTTCAATGCGGTAAAAATCACTATTGTTAATTTTCCATTAGTTTTAAAGTTATCATTCAATTTTTCTAAAAAAGATTTGATTAAATAAACAAAACCCTACTATATTTGTCGGGTAATTAAGATGAAGAATATTACCACTGTATATTGCCAATCTCTCGTACCCACAAATATGAACAGGTTTGGATGCGGTATGTTGTAAGGCAACCGTAATTCGATATTATTCGTTTAAAGCTTTCTATAATTATTCATCAATAAAAAAAGTATTATGAGCAATTTACATTTCGAAACACTCCAGCTTCATGCGGGCCAGCAAGCTGACTCCAACACAAAAGCAAGAGCAGTTCCTATCTATCAAACCACTTCTTATGTATTTAACAATTCTGAGCATGCGGCCAATCTTTTCGGGCTAAAAGAATTTGGTAACATCTACACAAGAATAATGAACCCGACCACGGATGTTTTTGAGCAACGCATGGCCGCATTAGAAGGTGGTGTTGCTGCTTTAGCAACTGCTTCCGGTCAGGCAGCGCAATTTTTAGCACTTAACAACATCATGCAGTCAGGCGATAATTTTGTTACAACCACATACCTGTACGGTGGCACTTTCAATCAATTTAAGGTTGCATTTAAACGCCTGGGAATTGAGGCAAGGTTTGCTGATGGTGATGATGTAGAAAGTTTTGTAAAGCACATAGATAAAAATACCAAAGCGATCTATTTAGAAACAATTGGAAATCCCCGTTTAAATATTCCTGATTTTAAAAAGTTTGCAGACCTCGCTAAAGAATATGACTTGCCTTTGGTAGTTGACAATACTTTTGGGGCCGCAGGATATCTATTCCGTCCATTAGAACATGGTGCTAATATAGTAGTGGAATCCGCGACCAAATGGATTGGCGGCCATGGAACTACAATTGGCGGTGTAATAGTGGATGGTGGAAATTATAATTGGGCCAACGGAAAATTTCCTCAATTTACAGAACCATCAGAAGGTTATCATGGATTAAAATTCTGGGATGTGTTTGGAGAAGGAAATCCATTGGGCTTGCCCAACATAGCTTTTGCAATTCGTGCAAGAGTAGAAGGCCTTCGCGATTTTGGACCGGCACAAGGACCATTTAATTCATTCTTACTTTTACAAGGATTAGAAACATTATCACTTCGGGTACAACGTCATGTTGATAATGCATTGGCATTGGCACAATGGCTCGAAGCACATGACCTCGTTGAATTTGTTGAATATCCCGGACTAAAAAGCAGTCCATATAATGCTTTGGCTAAAGAATACCTGTCTAATGGCTTTGGGGGTATTTTGAACTTTGGTGTAAAAGGCGGGAAAGAAAATGCCAGTAAATTTATTGATTCACTAAAGTTGGTAAGCCACCTGGCAAATGTGGGCGATGCAAAAACTTTAGCTATACACCCTGCTTCAACAACTCATGAGCAATTGGATGAAGAAGCCCAAAAAGCGGCCGGAGTGCAACCGAACCAGGTACGCATTAGCGTTGGTATTGAACACATTGATGATATTAAGGCTGACCTGGAACAGGCATTTAATAAGGTTTTTTCAAAAGAACTATTCGGATAATCCCCAGGGATTGTAATTATTTTATAACATTTACCTGCCGGTATTTTTGCTGGCAGGCATGTTGTACATTTGCATTTTTTTAAAAAAATCGAATACTTTATTTTGTCGTACAGCATTTACAAGTCCGATCGCCCATTTACACTGGAATCGGGCCATATATTGCCGGGTTATCATTTAGCCTATACTATTTATGGCTCGCTCAACGCTGCAAAAGATAACGTAGTCTGGATCTTTCATGCGCTTACTGCTAACAGTGAACCTGCTGAATGGTGGCCGGGACTTGTGGGAGAAGGAAAATTTTTTGATCCTGAAAAATATTTTATCGTATGCGTAAACATGCCGGGAAGTTGCTATGGAAGTTTCGGGCCTCTTGATATAAACCACGAAACCGCGGAGCCATATTATCATAATTTTCCTTTTTTTACTCCCCGTGATATGATTCGTTCTTATCGGCCTTTAAAAGATTACCTCGGCGTCCAAAAAATAAAAATTGGTATTGGAGGTTCAATGGGTGGCCAGCAATTATTAGAATGGGCAATTGAAGAACCGGGACTGTTTGAATATATTTTTCCTGTGGGAACTAATGCACAACATTCGGCATGGGGAATTGCCTTTAATGCTTCTCAAAGAATGAGCATCGAGGCTGATAAAACCTGGGAAGAAAAAAATGAGAGAGCGGGTGTTGAAGGAATGAAGGCAGCAAGAAGCGTTGCATTAATTTCTTACCGGCATTATGATACCTATCATGCCAGCCAGAGCGAACATGAAATGGAAAAGATTGACCATTTTAAAAGTGAATCCTACCAAAAATACCAGGGAGAAAAATTAGCAAGAAGATTCAATGCATTCAGTTATTATTTTTTGAGTAAAGGAATGGACGCTCATAATGTCGGCCGTGGAAGGGGAGGAATTGAAAACGCTTTGCGCCGGATTGAGGCAAAAACTTTGACAATCGGAATCGAAACCGATATACTTTTTCCTCTAAGAGAACAACAATTGATTGCAGCAAATATTCCTCACGGAAAGTTTATTGCTATTAATTCTTTATACGGACATGATGGATTCTTATTAGAAGCAGAGCAGATTCAATACATCATCAGTAGTTTCCTGGTGAATGCGAAACATTTTAAAATTCTGAATTAATAAATTAAAAATAAAAATGACAGCGCACAGAAGGCTAACTATTGGATTATTTGGATTTGGTGTGGTAGGCGAAGGTTTGTATAAAGTATTACACCAAACCTCTTCTTTAAACGCAACTATTAAAAGGATCTGTATTAAAGATGCTAACAAAAAGAGAAATGCACCTTCAGAATTATTCACCACGGATAGAAATGAACTACTGAATGATGAAACGATAAATGTAATTGTAGAAGTTATTAATGAAGCTGATGCAGCATTTGAGATAGTTTCGACGGCAATAAAGAACGGTAAAGCTGTGGTAAGCGCCAGTAAAAAAATGATTGCTGAACATCTGCCCCAACTGCTACAACTGCAGTTGGAAACCGGAATGCCATTTCTCTGTGAATCTTCCGCGTGTGCGTCCATTCCCGTTATACGCAATCTTGAAGAATACTATGACAATGATCTTTTACATTCTTTACGTGCAATTGTAAATGGATCTACCAATTATATTCTCACAAAGATGTTTGAGGATAAACTTGATTTTAAAGCTGCATTGCTACAGGCGCAACAATTAGGCTTCGCAGAGGCTAATCCTACATTGGATGTTGATGGCTGGGATGCCGTACACAAATGGGTTATTTTATTATGCCATGCTTATGGAATTGTTGCCACAACTGATGATATTTTATTTACAGGCATTCAAAACATTAATGAAAATGATGCAAATGTTGGAAGAGAAAAAAATTATGAAATAAGGTTGGTAGCCCAGGCAAAAAAATTAATCAATGGAAAAATAGCGGCGTTTGTTTTGCCTCAGTTTGTAAAGCATGATGATCATCTTTCATTCGTTAAGAATGAATATAACGGAGTAGTAATAGAAAGTTCATTTGCTGATAAACAATTTTTTTATGGCAAAGGCGCCGGTAGTTTTCCCACCGCTTCTGCCGTATTGAGCGATATTTCAGCGCTTCGATATGATTATAAATATGAATATAAAAAACTCTATCATCATACGCCTAACCAACTTACTAACGATTTTTATGTACGCATTTACGTAAGTTTTGATGAATGGAATTTTATTCCCCGTGAAAAATTTGAATGGATAGAAGAATGGCATGCACAGGAAGAAAGAAAATATCTGATTGCGGTTATACATCTCAGTCATCTTGTTGAAGATGATTGGTGGAAGAAAAACAATACGTCAATTATTTTGTCACCTGATCCAATTATTGAAGACATGGAATTAAGAAAGCTAAAAAAGAAAAGCCTCGAACTCGCAGGTATTAGCTAAATATTTTTGGCAAAAGTTATCTGAAAACAATTTTTTGCGTATACCGTTCATTGTTAGTTTCATCAATAATTTGCAGAATATACAGGCCCGTACTCATTGATTTTGTTCTTGCTATTTGCAATTGATTATTGACGCCGGTTCTAAATGCAGACTCACTCATTAGCTGGTTGACTGAATTATATAGTGAAATCTTATAAACGTGATTGTTTGAAATTCCGAAATCAATGTTAAGCAGATCTTTTACCGGGTTTGGATAAACATTTACGGTAAGCCTTGTTTGTTGCCCGGCTAACGAAATAGTTTTACTGTAAGTGACCGTGTTATCGTTGCCTGTCAGTTTAAGCCTGTAATAGTTTTTGCCGGGATCGGGCTTAGTGTCTAAAAAGCTATATTCAGAAGTATTCATTGAATTTCCCATCACATATTTGGTTCCGATCTCAATAAAATTATTATAACTGTTTTTGCGCTCTATAACGTAGTTTTTGATATTGTGTTCATTAGTCACGTTCCAGTTTAATAATATTTTATTATCTGTATATTTCCCGCTAAAATCCAACAGTGTTATAGGAAGCACTACATAACAACCTCCATTAAGGTCATATACATAGGTTCTTTTAACGCACCCGCTATTTACATCAATATGGCAGACGTAGATGCCTGTATCAGAAGGCAAAACAGTAGGAATATGATAGCTGGAAGCTGATCCTATTAATGTACTATCAGTGTCTGTTATATTTGTTTTTTTATACCAGGAATAAGTTGAGTTGTAAATACTATCAACACTTAAAGTAGTAGGTTGCAACAGACAATTAGATGTAGCAAAAATTTCATCTATTGCGAGGGGCAATATGCTGGCATCGGCGAGGGTTGCGTTGCCGCAGGCATCTAACACTCTCAATCGGATTAATGAATAGTTCGTTCCGTTATCTACATTAAACAACGGGTTGGACTGTGGGGCCGCAATTATAGAAGGAACAGATGGAGTACTTCCTATAATTTCATAACTGAACGGACCCACTCCATTTGAAACTACAGCGCCAACACTAAAGCCATGCGTGTCGCATTGGTAGGCGGATGACCTGCTTAAATCCGGAAACTGGTATGGAACAATTGTTACCGTATCATAATTGTAAACATTACAACCGTCGCTGGCTTTGTAACTGATAATATAAGTGCCGGGGCCAAGATCATTAAAAGTATATGTGCTTCCGGCAACAGTATTTGGCGTGAGAGATGGTGATAATGAAATATTATCCTTCTTGATGATCTTCACGGTTAGAGAACCCATGTTTGTAGACGCACTGGTTTGTATGTCACCTGATCCGTTAGGCCATGAACCTCCCGGACATTTTGCCGTTACGGACGGAGTATGATTGAAATGGCTCACACTGGGACTAACGTTTGTTGAATCCACGTTCCCACAATTATCCGTCGCTATGATTCTATAAGATTGTCTTAAGGGAATTGGAGGAATACTGTCTATATTGAAATTGGAATTATTGTAAACACCCTCAAAAAATAAGGAATCTCCCGGTGTATAAATTTTTACATCAAACGGTGCTCCTCCACCCGAGAGGGTCACATTGAATTTCGAATAGCCGTAAAAACATGATTTATTCGCAGATACTGAAATATCCAGTGGTGACAAGCTTTTTGCAAAACATCGTGTAATGGTCGTGTCATTACACCCATCTACTATCTTAATACAATAAGAGCCATATAACAAATTATTAAAAACACCTGAAGAGTTACAACTTAATTGAATGTCATTGCTATCGTAGAGACAATATTGAGGGTTAGTCAAATTCTGTTGCCCGGTTATTTTAGCCGTAAAACTTGTACAGGTATTATTGCTGAAACTTACATTCGGGCTTACCGATGGGATAGGTGGATCGGCATTGAAGCACACAGTAAATGTTGTGTCAGGGCAGCTATTTGTTGCTTTTATGCAATAGTTCCCGTAGGGCAAATTATTAAATACCCCCGAAGAGTCGCAACTAATTAAAACATTTGCGGAATCGTATAAACAATAATACGGGTTTATGAGATTATCACTTGACGCCGACGCAGTAAATGAGGTACAATCTTTATTTGAAATTGAAACATTTAAATCATTTATAATAATGGGCGGGCCAATGGTAAAACATTTTATGATGGTAGTATCAAGACAGGCATCATGGATATGAATACAATAATTACCTAAAGGAATACTGTCGAACATCCCCGTAGAATCACATTGGATTAAGTTTCCGATGCTATCATAAAGACAGTAATAGGGATTAGTCAGGCTATCGCCTTTTATGCGAATGCCAAAATTGGTACAATCCCCATAATCAGGAATTATAGAATCTACTATTGGTATCGGTGGCATTGCGTTGAAGCATCTCATTATGGTTGTGTCAATGCAGCCATCTTTTATTTTTATACAATAATTTCCATAAGATAGGCTATCAAAAATGCCCGTGGTATTACAGGTAATTAAAATAGCAGAAGAATCATATAAACAGTATTGCGG
The DNA here is from genome assembly GCA_963819925.1 of uncultured Chitinophagaceae bacterium. Lineage (GTDB taxonomy): Bacteria > Bacteroidota > Bacteroidia > Chitinophagales > Chitinophagaceae > Ginsengibacter. The sequence goes on from CAWFYG010000009.1 coordinate 530,241, forward strand.
ATTTGTTAAACTGCTTTCCCCTGATATTCCGGCAGTAAATGACTGGCAGGTTTTGTTTGTTATTAGCACATTATCATCCACGGATAATAAGGGAGGTGTAACATTGAAACATCTTGTTATGGTAGTATCAGTGCAATTATCATGAGCGTTAATGCAATAATTACCGTAAGGCAAATTGGTGAATACACCCGTTCCGTTACATTGTAACTGGTTTCCTGAAGAATCAAACAAACAAAAATTTCCATTAAAAAAATTGGTAATACCGGTCAGTGAAACAGAAAAGGAATTGCAGGCTTTATCATAAGTATTTACCAATGAATCTACCGCCGGAATCAGAGGTACGGATGTACCCGACTTTTTAATGTTTCCACAGGCATCTTTGGCTACCACATCAAAAGCTGAATTGCCCAAAAGCTGAAATGTAAAATAAGGAGAAGTTGACCAAATTGTATCGCCCGGCTGTCGCACAATGCCATAGCTAAAGCCGGGTATTCCGCCTGCTGTACTAACGTTGCCCTTACTGTCTGAAACCTGGATATTGCCGGTCGCCGAATCGCAGGACATTTTGTTGAATAAATATGAATCTATATTCCAGGTATAGTTGTTTATAGTAATCTGCCTGGTTTGAATTCCTCCGCATGAATCCGTAAGACGAATGCTGTAGGTACCGGCTATTAAGTTATCGAATATCCCCGTACTATTTGAAGTACCTATGCCCATTGGAGAGGGAGCCACTATGGAATAAATAAAGGGAGATCGCCCATTGGCCAGGCTGTCAGCAACTATACTTCCGTTGTTGCCATTATCACAACTTACATCTGTCCCAATCAAAATAAAACGTGGATCCTGGTAGCTGCCGGTAACAACTACTCCTGTCTGAGTAAATGTGCAGTTAGTAACAATGTCATTAACAACAACTGTATAAGTTCCGGCAGATAACCCGGTAATAGAATCGGTGGTTGTAAAATTGGTATTAACAGGACCCGTGACTTTGTATTTGTAAGAGCCTGAGCCGCCGATCGCAAACACTTTTATGGATCCGGTTGCTGCACAGCGTGATTCAGAGGTAACAAAACTTGCATTCAGGAGAGAACAACTCTGGGCTTTTAAAGTTTTTGATGAAACAGCACAAAAACAAAATAAAATAAAGACAATTGGATAAAGCCTTTGCATTACGAATATTGGATTATACGGTGTTCTCCCCCATTTTTATGAAATCGTAAAATGGATAAAATGTAAACGCATTTTGCTGGTCATTATTTTAGCAAAGCCTTTTTCATTTATTGAGGGATTAATAATTCATGGAATTTATTAAACCCTTCAATTTTATTATGGTAGCTAAAAATAAAAACCTGGAATTTCAAGATGGTTTGTCTACAAAAAACGATATTTCGTCGATAATATTATAGGGAGTTAATTAATGTAGGAGAAATTTACATTTCAACTATTAGCAAGAAAAAATTAAAGAATTATCCTTCCTGTTATGTTAGAATCACCTTCGGTCCAAAAACACGATTTCGTTTTCATAAAGTCAGAGTACAAAATTGTAAAGATTAAGTTTGACGACATTCTCTTCTGCAAGGGAATGAAAGATTATATACAAATTTATGTGCAAGGCAAAAGCAACCCGATTGTTACACTCAAGAGTTTGAATGCATTTGAAACAAAATTACCCCCGGATAGATTTATTAGAGTGCACAGGTCCTACATTGTATCGCTGGTTCATATTGATACAATTTCAAAAAATGAAATCTCCATTGGTAAACAATTGGTTCCTATTGGAAGTATTTTTAAATCAGACTTTTTTAAGATGGTTGATCTGAATTCTTAAAAAAAAATTTCCTGAGTAAAGTGCTACAAAGAAATATGTAGGGAATCGAGTTCCTGTTTTGATATGAAAGGCGGCTTTCCGTTTACTAATTTTTTAATTGCTACCTCTGAAACTTTAATCGCATCTTCTTTATTGCCGAATGCTTTCTTACCCTCAATGGCCGGTATAAATTCCTGGTGAATATATATTTTGTGATCTACAAGTATGTTATATCCCCAGCCGGATGGAGTTTGGATAGCAACTGATTCTACTTTCAGCCTCTTACCATTATTTTTTTTATTGGACTTAATGGAAAATCCAATAATCAATAAAGCAATAAAAAGCATTACTGCCGGAATAACAATTTTCCTAGTCATTTGCGTTGTATGTCTCTGCTGGATGAAATACTCTTAAATCATCAAATGGAAATGTACTGCTTCTTCCGGTAGTTACATAACCCCCGAGAGTTACACCAAACGCCACAGCGCCTGTTCTCGCGGCTCCTTCAAAAGCTTGTTTACTCGTCCAAAGATCAGTTGCAAAATCGTATTCCCAGGTTGTACTAAGCAGCGAACCGTTTTCACCGGTTGTTATGTATGCTTTATCGCCAATTATAAAACCTACAGCATTTGACCGAACAATATCAGCGTAATTGTCATCATAACTATCAGTACTTATATTAGCAATCTGCCTCAATTCGGTCCAGTCACCCGTGGAGGGATCAAACGACCAAAAATCATTTACCGCAGTTCCATTATTAGTTCCTGTAACGATATATCCCTTATTATTGTGAACAAAGGCTACTGCAGCCATTCTTTTTGATCCTCCAAAGCCTGGCACTTGTGTCCACGTATCAGTAACCGGATCATACTGCCAAAAATCTTTCAGGTAATTACCATCAAAGCCCGTTGAAATATAGCCTTTATCCAATATTCCAAAAGCCACCGCATCATACCTTGCTGAACCTCCAAAATCTGCTTTTTGTGCCCATGAATTAGTAGCGGGGTCATATTCCCACATATCTTTTAATTTATTTACACCGTCAAAGCCGGTGCCAAGATATCCTTTACCCGAAGCTGCAAAAGCAACTGCAGAGCTACGGGGTGTACCGGGAAAATCAGCTTTTTGTGTCCAATAGTTTTTTACCGCATCATATTGCCATAAATCATTCAAACGCACATTCCCATCATATCCGGTTGCAATATAGGCGGTGTCATTAACTACAAATGATACTGCTTCGCTGCGGGCAACTCCATCAAGATCGGATTCAAGAACCCAATTTCCAATTGTAGTGGTTGACGAACTACCTCCGCCTTTACATGATATTCCGAAAATGATAATACTTACAACACTTAAATATAGCAGTACACGTTTTGTTTTCATTTTTTAAAAATTATTTCGCACGAAAATAATCTGCCCTCTATCTCACAAATCGTTAAAATGGCTTTGCAACATCCTTTTATCGACTAACAGTTTGTTTTCTTCTGCAAACACTTTGACTGTTTATTTAATTTTCTTTTTTGTTGTAATTCCCTAAAATATGTTAACAGATAAATTAAGGGGATTTGCAGATAACAAAGTAATGTTTAGCCATAGTAACAAAATGCTAACACGGCCACGGTATAATATTGCAGCCAATTTTTTAATATGAAGAAAATCGTCACTATTTTTTTTAAATATCGATTGCAATTTTTCATACTGTCGGCCCTGACTCAAATTGGCTGTGAGAAAACCCCAATTCAATTCGGACAGGCTTATGTAGATAATACATTTTCAAATATTGTACTTGTTGATACGCTTTCAACACAGTTGACGACTGTTTACACCGATTCTGTACCTACCTCCGGATCGGGCGTAGCACTGGTCGGTAATTATGATGATGATGCTTTTGGCAAGGTCACTGCCAAATCATTTTTTGAAGTTGTGCCACCCGTTATATCAGACTTAGCTACTAACGCGGTCTTTGATTCGCTACAATTAATTTTAGTTCCCAGTAAATCATATTATGGTGACACGAGTTTTAGTACGCAGCTATCTGTTTACCAGCTTCAAAATCAAATAGTGTTCCCCTTATATCAAACCAGTTTTTATAATAATACCGATTTTGCAGTTGATCCGGTTCCTTTAGGTAACATCAACCAGCAGCTTTATCCCAACACAACCGATTCGGTTTTTATCCGATTGTCAAATGCTAAAGGAAATGAATTATTTGACCTATATAAGTCAAAAGATTATTCTTTACAATCTACTACCAATTTCCTGGCATATTTTAAAGGTTTGCAATTAGCGTCAACCTCAGGAAACATGCATGCAGTTTACGGTTTTCGTGATAGCGTAATTATGAGACTTTATTATCATGAGACCGATGTTTTTACAACTAATAAACATCTTGATTTCACATATTATAACAATGACAACACTCAATTTAACCAGGTAAAATCTGACAGAACGGGCATTCCGCTGGCTGCTTTTAACAGTACTAATAAAGAAATTATTTCTACTTCAACCAATAATAGTATTTACCTGCAATACCTGACAGGCTTTTTGCCGAAGATAAAATTTCCCACATTAAGAAATCTGTTGCTCAGACCAGATTATGTAAAAATTTTAAAAGCGGATCTTTTTATAAAACCGGTTAAAAATACTTACAACTCTGTAACACCACTGCCCCCTCAACTTTTAGCAGTAACTACTGATCAAACAAATACATTCGGAACTATCCTAACCGATAATGCAACAGGAGCATACCAGACAGGAAACCTCGTGGTTGACCAGCTTTATAACGAAAATACAATGTATGATTATGATGTAACTTCTTATTTGCAACAGCAAATTCAAATAAGTTATGCCAATCAAAATGGATTACTGCTCGTACCGCCATCTGCCACATGGATTTCAACATTAAACCGGGCTGTTTTTGGAGACCAAAAAAATGCGCAGGGGGCTGTACAATTAAAACTATATTATGTATCTGTTAACCCATAATTTTCTTATGACAAAGCGCAACTTGTTAACAGTTTTGATTTTATTTTTTTCAATTGTAGCATATTGTCAAAATGTTAGTTCCCCTTACTCTATTATAGGAATCGGGGATATTGAAACCTCTTATTTTAACAGAACTTCAGGCATGGCCAACACAGGAATTGCTTATCGAAATAACAGATATATCATTTTAAACAATCCTGCATCACTAAGCGATCTACAAAGCCAGTTGTTCCTTGTAGAGCTTGCTGGTCGTGGCAAATTTGTAAATTTTACCGGTTCGGGAATTTCGACCGGTACCACCGGAAAAGATTTTAGCGTTGAAAGGCTTTCCTTAGGAACAAGAATAAGCAAGTGGTGGGGCACTTCAGTTGGCCTAATGCCTTTTAGCACCAGTAATTATTCCTTCTCCGGTACCACAAGTTTACAGGGAACACCTACCACACTGCCTGTGCAATATGACGGCAGCGGTGGAATTAACCGGTATTTTTTTGCCAATGGTTTCAGAATTACAAAAAGTCTTTCGGTCGGTATTAACACTTCATTTCTCGGAGGCTCGCTAACACAAAATGATACGTTACAGTCGGCCGATTTAACCACGGGGATTTTTACAAAGAGAAATATTTATATAAGAAACTGGTATTTCGATTACGGGCTTCAATATCACTTCCAGATTTCAAAAAAATGGGATGTTAACATTGGAGGCACCTATGCAAACAGAACAGATTTAAGAGCTCAATCCTCCGCCCAGGTTATAGACGAAAAGGGAGACACGCTATCTAATAAAATACTTTCGAATAATTTTTTCACGTTGCCCAATTCAACAGGCGTTGGAATTGCACTGATAAAAGATAAACAACTTACTTTTCTTGCAGATTACAGGTTCCAGGATTGGGCATCGCTTAATATAAATGGGACAAATTACTCATTAATTAACAGCAGCCGGTATTCTATCGGTGTAGAGTATTCGAAACTAAAGCAATACCTCGGGCTTTCTTACGAAACATTCAACCTGCAGGCTGGCGCATTTTATAATAAATCATATCTTAAAATCGGCGATGAACAACTAATCGATAAAGGATTCACATTGGGTGCCGGCTTAAATAGCAGGAGAAGTTCATTAAGTTATCATCTATCGGCTGAATTTGGCACCAGGGGTTCGCAAAATACTCCTATAAAAGAGAATTATGCCGGCTTCACAATTGGCTTCTCTTATAAAGATTTTTGGAATACGAGAGGGAAAAAATACGATTAAATAGACAGGATGTTTTATAAATAAGTTTTATAGATTTCCCGGCGTATTATTTACATATTCTGCGACGGCCTCTTTATAAGTATCTCCCACCGGTAATTCTATATTCTCAATAAAAACGCTGGTTTTTTTTAAGGATGTTACATACTCTTTTGAAACGATGTATGATTTGTGTATTCTTAAAAAAACAGATGAAGGAAGTTGTTCTTCAATTGATTTCATACTCATTTTTGAAACTATTGGTTTATTGCTGCTTTTCAGGTGAATTTTAATATAATCTTTAAGGCCTTCTACCCATGTTACGTCGGCAAAATTTATTTTTACCAAACTATAATCTGCATTTATAAAAAGATAGGAAGGTTGGTTGCCCGCAGGTACAATAGCAGACTTGTTTTTTAGCTGGTATAATTCAAGGGCTTTCGTACATGCCTGAACAAATCGCTCCAGCGAAACAGGTTTTAAGAGATAATCAATTACGTTTAAATGATATCCTTCCAGTGCATATTTTTCATACGCAGTAATAAAAATGTACATGCACTTTTTCGGAAAACTCTTTATGAATTGTAAGCCTGTTAAACCAGGCATCTGTATATCAAGAAGCACAAGGTCGATATTTTCTTGGTGCAGAAATTGAATCGCTTTTAAGGGATCGCTAAATTTTGCAACCAATTCCAGGTATGGAATCTTATTTATGTTATCTTCCAGCAATTCCAATGCAAGTTCTTCATCATCTATGGCGACACATTTTAGCATTAGCGAATATTTATTTGAAGTGAAACCAAAAACCAATTCCCTTTTTTCGTAATCATTAAATTATGACGGTTTTTATATAAAAGATTCAGTCGTCTTTGTACATTATGTAAACCAATACCCGCCGTTTGATCATTTGTTTGTGTCGTTTCACTAAACTTATTTTTTACATCAAATTGCAACAATCCATTATTTACTTTTAATTGTATTTCAATCTGGGCATCTTCAATCATACCAACTCCATGCTTATATGCATTCTCTACAAAAGGTATAAGCAACATAGGTTCTATAAAATAATTATTATCAATATCTTTTAAGTCAACATGTACCCGCACATTTTTTCCGAAGCGCTGCTGCTGCAGGTCAATATAACTTTGAAGATACTCCACCTCTTTTTCAAGAGCCACACTTTGTTCGTTAGTCTCATACAACATATATCTCAACAAAGAAGATAATTTTATGAGAGATGGTTCCAACTGATCGGAACGTTTTCGTGCTAAAGCAACCATGTTATTCAAAACATTGAACATAAAATGCGGACTTACCTGGGATCGCAGGAAAGATAATTCGGTTTTGAGATTTTCCGTTTCTCTCTCTTTAACTTTTGTTTCATTTTTTATTTGATCACTAAACATTTTGAAAGCGGTACTTACGGCTATGATAAACACACCGGGAAGTATTGAAAACATTATGAATCCATTCAAGCGATAAGGTCTGTCCGATAAAAAAGCGTAAAAAGTAAACCGGTGTATTACTAACAATACCCAAAAAATAAGTAATAACACGCCCAGGTATTGCCCAAATTTCTTTTTGTAAAAAAGCGCCGGAATAAGTAAATAAATATTAAAGTAAAATATTACTATCCAGGTTACAAAGTCGATTAAATGTATATAAAAAAAATCGGGTGGCGGTTGCCTTGGATGGCCATTGATGTCATAAGCCGGGCGAAGGAAATAGGGGAGTAAAAAAAGGACTATCCAAAAAGTCACATGCAGAAATACTGCAATCCATTTTTGGGGATGCAATTTTAAATTCATAGTCAAAATAAAACTTTAAGCCGGATACGCTGAAAATTAATTAGAAAGTGTCTTGTTAAATTAAACCAGAGATTTTTAAGATATAAGATTTACCAGTTTGTCTAAATTTTTAATAAAAATATTTGTCCCTTTAATTTCAATTAATTTTTCGGATTTAAAATCACTCAAAGTGCGTATCAGCGATTCGGTTGCCGTGCCTACATACTGGGCTATATCTTCGCGTGACATAGAAATAGGGTCACCTGTATTTTTTTCATCAAACTTATTTTGAATTTCAATTAATGCTTTGGCAATTCTTTTTCTTAGTGAGCCATACGCCAGGCTCAACATTCTTTCTTGCTTTTCTTTCACATTATTGCTCATAATGCGAATAAACGCTGATGCAACGTTCATATCAGTATGTATCATTTTCAAAAAATCTTCCCTCGTTATTTGCATTACCTCGGCATCCTCCAATACCATTGCCGAATCCTCGTAATTTATTTCCCGGATCAAAGCATTATACCCAATAAAATCCCCCGAATTATATAAATCGCATATATATTCTTTACCATCTTCATTGGTTTTATAACATTTTATTTTCCCGTTGATGAGATAAAATAAAAAACGCGGCCTTTTGCCTTCTATGTAGAGGTTTTGCTTTTTTTGATAAGTTTCAATGTCGTAATTATCCGAAAGATTTTGCAGGCCATTTTCTTTTAGATCATTAAAAAAAGATGTGATTCCCTGTGATGAAGAGGGATATTGATTTTGAATAATCGCAGACTTTTTTAGCCTGACTTCTATAGCTTTCAATAATTCGATATCATCAAACGGTTTCGTTATATAATCATCCGCTCCCATTTCCATTCCCTGCCGCATATCAGACCGTTCCGTTTTGGCGGTAAGAAATATGAAAGGGATGTTTTCAGTTGATGAATTTTTCTTTAAAAGATGTAGTACACCATAGCCGTCAAGTTCAGGCATCATTATATCACAAACAATCACCGAGGGAATTTCTTTTAAAGCGATCTCAACACCTCTTTTGCCATTTTCTGCCGTGTATGTTTTATAGCCTGCCAGTTCAAGAATTTCGGCAGTATTCTCTCTTATATTTTCATTGTCTTCTATTACCAGTACTGAATTCATATATGGATTGTTATTCTTGAATTGAAGGTAAAATTATTGTGAAAGTAGTTCCTTTTTGTAAATGCGTGTCTAGTTTAATAGATCCCTTCAGCAGATTAATATATCGCTTAACAATATGCAGCCCCATACCTGTTCCCTGTATGTTAGCGGCATTTTGTCCGCGGAAAAAACTCGTAAATAAATGTTTTTTATCGTCATCAGAAATGCCAATTCCTTCATCCCTTACCGAAATTACAGCGTTATCATTTTCTACCCGGCAGGCTACGTCAATTATTCTATTTTCATCTGAAAATTTTATTGCATTACTTATAAGGTTGATACCAATGTTTCGCAACAATTTGTTGTCGGAAAAAAATTCTTTTTGCCCCGCAAATGAATATTGCAAATGTTGCCCCTTTTTCAACTGTGCCTTCATTTCTTCTATTAGGTCCTGCAGCAGTTCATCAATATTGAACATTGTGATAGTGATGAACACTTTCCCTTCATCTAATTTACCAAGTGATAAAAAATCTTCCAGTATATCATTTAAATGAGTAACAGAATCTTTTATCCGGTTTATGTGTTTATCTCTTTTTTCCTGATCTGAACCTGAAGTATATTTTGAAAGCAAAGAAGCAGATGACAATACGGTGCTTAAAGGAGTGCGAAATTCGTGAGATGCCATGGAAACAAACCTTGATTTTATTTCACTTAATTGCTTTTCCTTACTCAACGCTTCACTAAGTTCTTTTTGCGATTGTTTCAATTTCAACAACGCTTCCTGCAAAACGTGTGTTCTTTCTTCAACCTTTATCTCCAGGTCACTATTGAGAACATGTAAATCCGCCGTTAGCTTTTCCAATTCATCCTGGTGTCTTTTTATATTAAGTTCATTATTTTTCCGCGCAGTAATGTCTACGACAAAAGCAATAACGAACGCCTCATTATTTTCCTTATAATAGCTAAGGCTTACTTCGACCGGGAATTCAGTGCCATCTTTTTTTTTCGCATATAAATCTCTTCCTATACCCATTTGCCGGTTTTGCGGGTGATGATAAAACCCTGCCCGAAGCTGATCATGGTTCTTTGTGAAACGCCGTGGAATCAATACCTCAATCAATTGGCCCGAAAGTTCTTCTTCCGTGTATTCAAAAATATTTTCCGCCGCCGGGTTTACTAAAACTATTTGTCCAGAACTGTTTGTTAAAATAATTCCTTCAGTTGCATTTTCAAAAAGAGAAGCCATATGTGTTTTATCAAATTGCATATGCTTCAACAATAATTTCAGATACATAACAATAATTACGGCAAAAACAATTATTATAAATTGAAAAATAATTACAGTGAAAAACTCGGTTGTGAGATACCGGGTGGTCTTAAAAGCTGTAATTAAAAAAGTTGCGATTCCGGAAGCAATTGCAGAAAGTATGGGAGCATTTTTATTGTCAATAAAAGCGGTAAGAAATATTGCAATAACAAAGCCTCCGCTAAAAAAAACATTCCCCGAAAAAAAATAATTTAATAAAAGAGAAAGAAGGAATATTAATGAGGAATAAATTAATGCCTGGCGGGAACTTATATTTACCATAGTACTTCTATGCTGAACTCTATAAAGAAATTAGTGCCTAAATTAAGCAATGTATTTGTTTTAAATAAGTATCTAAAAGTTTTATCCACGTAGAAAACCCCAAATATTCCACGCATTCCAGGATGAAATTTTATAGTTCCCCCGATGGCGATCCATGAATTTTAAAAATCCATCTGAAAATTATTATCTCTTTCTTTTGGCCAGCCATCCTCTGACCATAAAACCTACAATAGCGGCAATAACTATTTGTTTATTATTATTAACAGGAATAAATTTAGTTTGATTATTAGTTACTTCATAAACGCCAACGGCCTTTGCACGCATTCCGCCCCCACCTTCACCTTCGGGGGTTTTGTCAGAAAGGCCCGCCGGGCTTTCTGATATTTTATCTTTCTTTTTGCCTTTTCCAAATCCGCCCCCAAAACCAAAAGCTACCTGCGCCACGGGAATAATCGTTTTTCCTTCTGCGGCAATTGGTTCGCCATATACATTTTTAACTGATGCACTTTGACCTAAACGTGCAGCAAGTTCTTCTAGGAAATTTGCATTTTCCATACTCTTACGTTTAATGTTCACATAAAATTATTTATGCAAATGTCCAAAGATCCAAGCAAAGGAAGTGCTGGCAATATCCTCAAATTTTTAAGCATGGCTCATCAACTTCTACCCGTAAGAAGAATGACGGTGCCGCTAAAAAATAACTTTTGTCAGTACCTTTTATGACAACAATCATAATAGTAAAAACAATAGATCATCTGCTTCGGGAAATATTAAAAATATTTTTAAGCCAAAAATTAAACCACCCTGTTAAGTCCACACAGGAAAGAGCTTGTGTCATAGGCTATGTTTCCTTGTTAATTATCCTATGGGTTGACGGGTCTGGCGAATATTTTTTGATGTTTGACAGAATTTAAAGATCTATTAATGATAATAGCAAGATCAGGGAAAAAAATATTGATCATTCCCGGAATCATTATAAGCGTTTTTATACTTTCTATTTTATATCTCAAAAATGGAAAATACAAAAACGATTTTCCGGGTAATACCCTTCATGCCAGGACAGATACAATTTCGCAAATAAATAAAATTTATGATACAACCTCCCAGGTGTTGGTAGGTATTGAAGATAAAGATGAAAATACCAAAGTTGATCCGGCCCGCAATGAACGCGACAAGGAATTAGTGCCAGGGCAAGTTAATCAAAGGGCTACGAACAACCACAAAACCGGCTTCGTTATTTCGTTCATCATCGTAACAATAACGTTGATATTAGTGCTATTGTTTGCTGCATACGTGAAGCGCCTGGAAAAAAAAATGCATGGTTAAGATGCATTATACCAAATTAAAGTTAAGGCTTGTAAAAATGGAATGCTTTAGGAGTATCAAAGAGACCGCCCGATGACCTTTACTAAAAAACCATTCTGATTAGAATGGCTTTTTGTCGGGGCGGCAAGATTCGAACTTGCGACCTCCACATCCCAAATGTGGCGCGATAACCGGGCTACGCTACGCCCCGAAAATGTGACCTTATAAATTAATAAAACCAGGTGGAGCGGAGAGGGAGGGATTCGAACCCTCGGTACAAGTTTGAGCTCGTACAACGGTTTAGCAAACCGGCCCTTTCGGCCACTCAGGCACCTCTCCTTTTATATCATAAGGGCTGCAAAAGTAACATTTGCATTTCAAAATTTAAAATAAATAATTGATAGGAACACCGTGTAAATTAATGGGAAACTACATAGCAGCAAGCTGCACTTTTTGCTGAAGCTCAATTACGCTTTCCTTAAAAAGCGTATCGGTATCCATAAGGTCTTTCACCGTTTGGCAACTGTGAATAACGGTAGTATGATCTCTACCTCCGAAATGTTCTCCTATGGTTTTTAATGAATTTTTTGTAAAAGCCTTCGCAAGAAACATAGAGATTTGTCTTGCCTGAACGATCTCTCTCTTGCGTGTTTTCTGCAGCAATTTTTCATACGGCACATCAAAATAATCGCAAACCATTTTCTGTATGGTATCTATTGTTATTTCTTTTGATGATGATTTAATAAAATTTCTCAACACTTTTTTTGCTAATTCAAGATCAATATCCCGTTTATTCAGCGAAGATTGTGCCAACAGGGAAATTAAAGCACCTTCCAATTCACGAATGTTATTTTGGATATTATATGCAATGTATTTTACAACTTCCTTTGGCATTTCAAGGCCATCATTCTTCATTTTTCTCTCAAGAATTTCAATCTTGGTATCATAATCAGGAATTTGAAGGTCTGCACTGAGTCCCCAACGAAAACGGCTAAGTAATCTTTCCTGGACACCTTCAAGATCTTTTGGAGGTTTATCTGAAGTAAGAATTAATTGTTTACCACTTTGATGAAGATGATTAAATATTGCGAAGAATGCATCTTGCGATTTTTCAGCACGGTTAAAAAATTGTACATCATCAATTATGAGTACATCTATTAACTGGTAGAAATGTATAAAATCATTTATAGCGTTGTTGCGGCTATGATCAACAAACTGATTTATAAATTTTTCGGAGCTTACATATAGTACTACCTTATTATTATTTAATCTTTTTACTTCATTTCCAATAGCCTGGGCGAGGTGTGTTTTACCCAGTCCCACCCCACCATAAATTACCAACGGATTAAATGAAGTAGAACCCGGTTTTTCTGCCACCGTTTTTCCTGCACGCCGTGCCACACGATTACAGTCGCCTTCAATAAATGCGTCAAATACATACACAGGATTCAACTGCGGATCAATCTGCATTTTTTTAAGCCCCGGAATCACGAAAGGGTTTTTGACCGGATTATTTATTACTAAAGGAAAATCCATTTCATTATTTGAATATGATTTATAACCTTGCCCGGGTACATCCATCATCAAAGGCAAATTATTACCATTTCCACTATCAACCATTATGCGATATTCGAGCCTTGCATCTTTCCCTAATTCACGCTTTAATGTTTTTGCAAGAAGGTTTACATAATGCTCCTCAATATACTCATAAAAAAACTGACTTGGAACCTGGATAGTCAATACATTATTTTTTAACAAAACAGGAGTAATGGGCTCGAACCAGGTTTTGTAATGCTGCCACTCCACTATATCCTTTATAATATTGAGACAATTATGCCAAACTGTTTCGCAAGCTTTATCCATTTTTCCGTAAGCCGTTTTTTTGATTTAGACGTGTCCTTGTTTATTTCGGGGGATTACTTAGAAAATTTTCACAAAAATAATTTCATAAATATTTTCTTAGCAGACAGCGAATATCAAAATAATTTGTTGAAAAAAAAATTTTTTATTCTTTGACTTTATCACCATAAAAACAGTATGGCATTTCAAAAAAACAAAGAATATTTTTTTAACCAAATAGAACATTTTTTTATAGATAAGCCCACATTGAGTTACAGATAAAAAACCTGTTTTTTCGGGATATATTTCCCCCTTTTAAAAAAAAATTGTTTTCAATATTTTTAATTTAATCCAAAAAATAAATGTGCAAAAAATTTTTTGCAGTTTATAATAAATCAATATCTTTTCTAATCAAATGACCATATCTTTAAAAACTAAATTTTAAAAAATGAGTTATGAATTAACGGGAAGGCTGCTGGAAAAGTTTGATTCGGTACAACGTACCGAAACATTTAAAGTACGTGAATTTGTTGTTGAAAAATCTGAAGAAATAAATGGCAAAACAATCACTAACTATATTAAGTTTCAATGTGTACAGGACCGCACTAATATTGTGGATCGGGTAAATACAGGCGATGAAATAAAAGTGTATTTCAATATCAAAGGAACCAGATGGGAAAAAGATGGCCGCACCTCTTACTTCAGTAACCTCGATGCGTGGCGGATTGAACAAATTCTGCAAGCCGGAAAAGAGGCTTCTTCTGATGATGATCATCTTGAGCCTTTAGATACATTTACTTCTTCATCGCAGGATACTATTGACGATCTTCCGTTCTAACGAAAAACAATAGAACTCAATATTCATAGGCGTTTTAAAAGTTTTCAGGATTAATACCTGACCTTTTTATGCAACAAAAAATATCATTAAAATTACTTCCCGCAGAAGCCTCAGATCCCCTGGCAATAATACACGCAATTGCTACATCTTCAGGGTTAAAAATTAAAGATATTACCGGCTATACTATCGTAAAAAAATCTATTGACGCAAGGGGCAAAACAATTTGGATAAATATAATTCTAAACGCATTTATCGGCGAGCCTTTTGTTCAAAGATCCATCCCCGAATTTAAGTTTGATGATGTTAGCTTATCGCAACAGAAAATTATAATTATAGGTGGCGGTCCCGCAGGATTATTTGCTGCTTTACAATTAATTGAACATGGAATTAAGCCGGTTATAATTGAAAGAGGAAAAGATGTAAAAGAGCGAAGAAGAGATCTTGCATTATTAAATAAAAAAGGAATTATGAATCCTGAAAGTAATTATTGTTTTGGAGAAGGTGGAGCCGGAACTTATAGTGATGGAAAATTATATACCAGGAGTACAAAGCGTGGAAATATTGACCGGGTATTAAATTTATTTGTTCATTTTGGAGCCGATGAAAATATTTTATATGAAGCTCATCCTCATATAGGCACTAATAAATTACCACATATTATAACTGCCATGCGTAAGCGCATTTTAGATTGTGGCGGAGAATTTCATTTTAATAAAAAGGTTATTGATTTTACCATTGAAAATAATGTAGTACAAGCGGTGAAAACCGGGGACGGTGAATCCCATAAAGCACACTCATTTATATTTGCAACCGGCCACTCCGCCCGTGACATTTTTTTATTGTTACACAAAAAAAATATTTTAATTGCAGCCAAGCCTTTTGCATTAGGAGTAAGAGCGGAACATCCGCAGGAATTAATAAATAGTATACAATACGGGCAAAAAGAAAATTATAATTCCTCAATGCCGGGTTACGACTCTGACCTTCCGCAGGCATCTTATAGCCTTGTGGAGCAAGTTGATCATCGGGGTATATTTTCATTTTGCATGTGCCCGGGCGGAATTATTGCGCCCGCATCAACCAACGAAAGGGAATTGGTTGTAAATGGATGGAGCCCTTCTAAGAGAAATAATCGTTATGCAAATAGTGGCCTCGTAGTGCAAGTAGAAATTGAAGATGCAATTGGGGCACTAAATAAATCCCGATTGTTGGTGGATAGAAATTCGCCTCTTGTGATGATGGAATTTCAGAAGTTCATTGAACAAAAAGCATTTGACGCAGGAGGCGGAAATTTTGTTGCCCCGGCCCAACGGTTGGTTGATTTTACTGAAAATAAATATTCATCAACACTTCCAAAGTGCTCTTACATTCCCGGTATTCAATCCGCACAGTTAAATGATGTACTACCCGATTTTATAAGTAGCCGATTAAGAAAAGCACTGAAATCCTTTGGGAAAAAAATGCCGCCCAAAAATGGACATAGTGGCTATTTTACAAATGAGGCGGTATTAGTAGCAACTGAAAGCCGGACATCTTCCCCCGTGCGTATCCCCCGCGATAATGAATTATTACATCACCCTCAAATAAAAAATCTTTACCCCTGTGGCGAGGGCGCCGGCTATGCCGGAGGAATTGTAAGTGCTGCAATGGATGGCGAGAAAGTGGCACTGGCGCTATGCGCTTTATTAAATGGTTAATTAAAACCCCATTTATAAAAAAATTTTTTGGTATGAAGATGTTCTTTATACATTTACAAGAAGTCAAGATCGCGTCGGCATATAATAAACGAAAAAAAATATTCAATTTATTATAATGAACATACTGGAATTACAAAATCTCAAAAAATATTATGCCACACAAAAGGCCGTTGATGATATAAGTTTTTATATCCCGGCGGGAAGTGTATTCGGGTTGCTCGGGCCCAACGGAGCCGGAAAGACAACCTTATTGAGAATGATCACGGGCATATTCTATCCCGATAGCGGCAACATAATATTTGAGGGAAAAAAATTCGATCCTGTTAAAGACATTCCCAGGATTGGGTATATGCCTGAAGAAAGAGGCTTATATAAAAAAATGAAAATCGGTGAGCAGGCGTTGTACCTGGCTATGCTTAAGGGGATGAGCCGCCACGAAGCAATGAAAAAAATTAAGGAGTGGTTTGTGAAATTTGAAATGCAAAGCTGGTGGAACAAGAGAGTGGATGATTTGAGTAAAGGGATGAGCCAAAAACTTCAATTCGTTATTACCGTATTACATGAACCGGCGCTTCTTATTCTAGACGAGCCGTTCAGCGGGCTTGATCCGGTGAATACTAATCTTATAAAAGACGAAATTTATAAACTTTCACAAAAAGGAATTACAATCATTTTCAGTACACACCGTATGGAACAAGTGGAAGAAATTTGCGACAAAATTGTATTGGTAAATAAGGGTAAAAAAATTTTAGACGGAGGCGTTAAACAAATAAAAATTGATTGCAAAGAAAATATTTTCAAGGTTGGTTTTAATGAACTGCCTGCACTTTTTGAAAATGATGTATTCGAAATAGTAAATTCTAAAGATAATTTCCTTACTGTAAAAATCAATGAAGGTTATCGTCCTTCGGATGTGTTACAACAGTTCTTAAACGAAAAGGCAAGCATTGTATCTTTTAATGAAATACTTCCTTCCCTGAATGATATTTTTATAAAAAAGGTAGAGGATACAAAACTAGCGAGACAATTTGAAGCAGTTTAATAACAGCAAGTAATCTACGCTAGAGCAAAAATATTAACCGATTAACGAACTTATACTTATGAATAAGATTTTACTTGTTATCAAAAGAGAATATTTTACGAGAGTACGAAACAGAACTTTTATTCTCTCTACCATTTTGCTCCCACTCTTTTTTATTGGTTTTATTGCCGCATCAGCATATTTTTCAATTAAAAGTGTTGATCACGAAAAAATTGCGGTTAAGGATAATAACGGCATTTTTAAGAGTAGTTTTCAAAGCGATAAGATTATTACTTATGAATTTCCTCCGGATGTAAATATCAATAATTTTAAAGAAAAGGGATATTCTGCATTCCTGGACATTCCCAAAGATTACGCTTCTGGTAATGATTCTATCACACTGGTTTCAGAAAAGCAATTGGGAATTTCTGCTGAAGAAAAAGTAACAGACCAGATAAATGCCGCCATAAGAAATAAGGCGTTTCTTGAAAATAATATTAATAAAAAAATATTGGATTCAATTAACGGTATTGATGAGGAAAAACTGTACAAATTCAGCACTGTTATAAAACAAGGAAATAAAACAGAGCAATCCAATTCGGGTTTGTCTTATGGAATCGGATTTGGAAGTGGCATATTAATTTATATGACTTTGTTTATTTATGGAGCTGCAGTAATGCGGGGAGTTATGGAAGAAAAAATGAATCGTATTGCAGAAGTAATCATAAGCTCTGTAAAACCTTTTCAATTAATGCTGGGAAAAATCATTGGAATTGCGGCTGTTGGTATTACCCAATTACTTATTTGGATTGTGCTCATAGTAGCGTTATCTTCCGTTGCCACTTCACTTATTTCGCATGATGTGTTGCAACATGCGCAATCGGTAGGCACGTCAGTGGGGCCTGCCTCCAATAATTCAGCAGCACTCAATTTCTTAAATACAAAGAATACATTTCTCCAGGCAAATTGGGGAATTATTCTGCCAAGCTTTCTTTTTTATTTTGTTGGAGGATACTTATTTTATGCTGCACTATTTGCCGCTGTAGGCAGTGTCGTGAATGAAGATCCCCAGGAAGCTCAATCGTTGATGTTGCCAATTACAATGCCCATCATTTTATCGTTCATAATTATGACTACTGCGGCAGGAAAACCGGATGCTCCGATTTCTGTCTGGGGAAGTATGATACCGTTTTCTTCTCCAATAGTTATGATGGCCCGCATACCTTCGGGAAGTGTGCCGGGCTGGCAAATTGCAGTATCGATGATTTCGCTGATTGCTGGTTTCATATTAACGACAATGCTTGCTGCAAAAATCTATAGAACGGGCATTTTATTGTATGGTAAAAAAGTGACTTTTAAAGAAATGGGAAAATGGCTATTTAGAAAATCATAAGGCAGATGCTGCTTTATTGGTTGTGGAAGCATTTTTTGATGACCCTGTTCCGAATACAGCTTTATTAAATTCTTCTCTGAGGAATTTTAAAATTATCCTATATACAAAAAACAAGGAAATAATAATAAGTCCTGCGAGGAGTCCCATAAGCCCGTATAAAATTGAAGATTTGTTTTCAACATCATAAGGGGGTTCGGGTTTGTCAAGCACTTTTATAAGTGGGGTTGCTTTCTGAAGCTTATAAGCAGCATTTTGTTGGTTGGCAACTGCCTGTGCATATTGCTGGCGAATCATTTGCTTATCGGCAATTAAATTTTCTGTTGGTACCCGGAATTCAAGTTTATCGGTATTTGTAAATAACGTCCTTTTATCGATTGAAATCAATTGATCATCTTTTGCATTCATTACACTTCTTAAAGAATCAACTTTACTGGTTGCAAATTCAAAATCCCGTCTTGCTTTTTCCTGCTTCAATTGAATATAGAAAAGGGAAATCTTATTAATAAACCCATAACTAATAACTTTTACCAGTTCAGGACTACGGCCAGTGTAAGAAAGTACCAACATGTTATTTTTATTAACGGTAGCATTGAGTCCATCTCTTAATACCTGCCCGGCCCACGTAATAAGTGCATATTGGCTCGACGGCATTTTCATTTCTTTTTCGAACAAGCCACGATGATTGTTAATATCATCTACCAGCAATTCAGCAATTGATTTATTTCCCATAGAGGAATCACGAATAGCGGCAACCTCTTCTCTTGTTGTACGGCTTTGGGCAAGCTCAATAATGTTTATGGATGCATCTTCACTAAAGCTTTTGGGCGTTTCTGAACCTAACAATGCACTAAGCGTAGACGAAGTTGCGCTATTATCATTCCCGCTTGTTAACGGAAATACCGAGGCTCTTGATGTATAAGTAACAGGTTTTTGCTTAGCATACAAAACCATCGCAATAGCTGCTAAAATTGCAATAGTTATGATGATTATTCTTACTTTCCTTAATCGCTGATAAATGGTTGTTGTTAATTCATGGGTGGTCATAGTAATAATTTATAACCTTGTTAATAAATATACCAGCATAAGAGGTAGGGTAGTCACAAGGGTTTGACCGGCAACTTCTCCCAGGTTTTTCCCTTCTGGTCTTGCGGGAACTATTACAGTACTGCCAGCTTCTACTTTAGGATAAAAATGAAAAATTCCGAAATTATGCGTTCGCCTGCTCCTTCCGTTGGCATAAGTTACAAAGATTCGTTTTCGCCATGGTCTCAATCCAAACCCTCCCGCTTTGTCGATATAATATCCCAGATTATTATGTTCTTTGTCAAAATAAATTTTAAGCTCAGACTGAACCGCTCCCTTAACTGTTATCACCGGATTAGTCTCCGGAATGTACACAACATCTCCTTCACGCAGAACCATATCGTATTTCGAATCTTTATTTTTCAATGCTTTGTCAAGATCAATGCTTATGGGTTCAGACTTATCCGAAATAGCGCTATCAATAATTCTGCCGGCCGAGTCTTTTATATAATTTGCCGAGTTACGGGTCGATAAGGGATTACCTTTAATTGGCTGCAGCCTAAACAACACTGCACCTTCCGGATTAGAATTTCCTTTAAGGCCGCCCGCTCTTTCAATAAATGATGAGAGGCGTTCATTATTGTCAAGTTTTGGATAGGTGCCCGGGTATTTTACCTGCCCCGCAATTTTTACATTTTCCTGTAAATGAAAAGTCGGATTCTTTCTTACGAAAACCTGGTCGTAAGGTTTCAGTTTTACATTTTCAGTGACGGAATCCAATTCAAGATTCGTGTTGATAGCATAAGTCTTAATAATTGTTTTCGTAGGTTTAATTCCTTCCTGTGATGAATCGATATTTACAACACTTGACACCACGATCTGTCCGAATTCTGCTGAAGGTTTTAGGCCATCGGCAAAATACAGGAGGTCTTTAAGAGACATGTCACCAAATCGCTGAAATTTGCCGGGTTTACGAACCTCTCCTTCTATAGTTACGTATTGTTTGTCAGAAAATTGATTACGGTTAAAGACTTCGATGACATCATTGGATTCAATTGGAATATTGTAGCTGCTGTTGATATTCTTGTTGAAATCCGAAAGACTAACAACAATTTTATCCGATTTTAAGTTTGTTGAATCACCGGCTCCCTTATAAACGTAAGCCCGGTCAACGTATGAATTTGGAGTAATTCCACCCGCCCTGTTTATGACATCGAACAAGCGATCTCCTTTTCTAATTTCATAAACATTTGGATAGGCAACCTCTCCTTTTACAACCACTTTATTGCTAAGACCAGAATTTATCGGGTTAACAACTACAACATCTCCATCAAACAACGGTTCATCTATAACATCGTCATTTGCTTTTAGTCCAATTGCATTGAAGTTGACATTCTTTATGGTTTGTTTTTCATTTACATTTCTTATTATAACTCCCCCTGATTGATAGGCTTCTGTAGCAAAGCCACCCGAATACTTCAACAGCGCTATCATACCTTCACCTTTTTTTAGCTGGTAATACATTGGCCTTTTGAACTGCCCGGAAGCCAATACCTGTTTATCGTAAAAAGGTACAATTACAAAATCATTATTTTCAAGATAAAGATGCTTGCCGTAATCGCCGGATGTTAAATATTTATAAACATCGACAGAATCAATAATTTGTCCATTGCGGGATATTAATATGTTTCGCATATTGCCAAACTTTGTAATACCTCCTGCAAGCGCCACTACATTCAGGGCATTGGTAAACGCTGATACCACCTGTGGACCCGGATTCTCCACCTCCCCGGATGTTTGAACAACTATACTCCTCGGCTGCCCTAGTGTAACGGAAACGTTTGTGGATGGCGGAATTACTTTTTTAAACCTATCATAAATAATTTTGCGGGCATTATCGAATGTCAATCCCTGCACAGTTATTTTACCGAGGCCCTGCGGAAAAATCGAGCCATCCCGGGCCACTATATAATCCTGCTCAAAATCCGCTCCACCCCAAAGTGAGACAACAATATGGTCTCCCACGCCGATGGGGTAGTCAAGCGGTGGGGTTGAAAGCTCAGATAATTCTGTTATTTGATTGCTTTTAAAAAGGTCAGATCCATATACTGCATCGGGGCTATACAGCTTTCTTTTAAAATCATCTCTTTGGGTACTGTCTTTTGCAATTACATTTTTACTTTTCAGCTCCTCTAAATTCTTGTGAACATCCTCGCCTGCTTTTTGCTGGGGGTTATTATTGTCTTTCAGTAACTCCTGGAGTTCTGAAGGAGATGCATTCTTTAATGAATTGGCATCAATTGGTAAATCAGGTATCTCTGTCGGAACCTGGGCATATATATAATTACCGATAAAAAGAGTAAAAAAGGTTGAAAATAAAATAAGCATGAAAGCCCTTTTACAGGCAGACGTTTCTTTGGAAAAAATCATTTTTAATGGATTAATGGATAATCTTTTTCTACAACGAACAAATATATGATTTTATTTCAGTGGCTTTTGTAATGCCTCGTTGAATTCCAGCCATATACGTTCAACAATTTTTGCTGCGGGCATTATTTCTTTTAATAGTGCACTCACCTGGCCAATTTCCAGTTCGCCTTCCTTCAAATCTCCTTCAAAAATGCCTCTTTTTGCCCTGCCCTTTCCCAACAGCTCCTGCAATTCAGGTTTAGTCGCACAATTTTGATGTGCTTTTGTAATTTGCTCGTAAAAAATATTTTTAATCATTCGTACCGGGGTTAACTCTTTTAAAGTGAGGATGGTGTCTCCCTCACCGGAATTAATTACCGCATTTTTAAAATTCAGATGGGATGATGCTTCCTCAGACGCCACAAAACGACTACCCATTTGCGCCCCTTCGGCACCCATTATCATGCAAGCGAGCATTTGCCTGCCGGTAGCAATACCGCCGGCTGCTACTACAGGTATTTGCACTGATTCACAGACCAGTGGCACGAGCACTAAGGTGGTAGTTTCTTCTCTGCCATTGTGCCCACCTGCCTCGAAACCCTCAGCAATTACTGCGTCGCAGCCGGATGATTCTGCTTTTTTAGCAAACCTGCTGCTGCTGACTACATGCAATACTTTAATTCCATGTTGCTTTAAAAGAGGTGTAAAAGTTGAGGGGCTGCCAGCGGAAGTAACAACTATTGGCACTTTATTGCGAATTACTACATCAATTTGTTCCTCAACGTCGCGGTACATCAAGGGAACATTTACTCCAAAGGGTTTATTAGTAGCAGCTTTGCATTTTTTAATATGTTCTTCAAGCAATTGGGGTGTCATACTTCCGGCACCAATCATTCCCAGAGCGCCCGCATTACTAACGGTACTGGCCAAACGCCAGCCACTCGTCCATACCATACCTGCCTGTACAATGGGAAATTCAATATTAAAAATCCTGGTAATGCGGTTAGAAAACATAAAAGCAATTTGCTGGTTAGCCGGACAGCCCTATGAGCCCAAATCAATTTCGGTATTATCACCAATGTTTAGTGACCTTTTTTCACCCCTTATTTCTGTATCGCTTCCTATCAGCGAATCATCGAGTACGACATCATATAGCTTTGAGAAAGATCCAATAATAGATGCAGTTACAATAGAATAGTTGACAATAGTATTTTCGCCCATGGCAACATGTGGGCCAATAATAGAATTCCTTATATCACAGCCCTCCGCAATACTTACCGGCGGAATGAAGATGGTGTTTTCAAATTTATTAGATTCCGAAATGCTGCCTCCGAATTTTTTAAGAAGAATCGCATTCGACTGTAGCAATGTCTCTTTTTTACCACAATCAAACCAATTTTCAACTTTAAAACATTTGATTTTTTCTCCCCCCTCAATCATACACTCAAGCGCATCTGTAAGATTAAATTCATTATTTGTTTTGATATTATTGATAATAATTTTTTCCAGGCATTTAAATAATATTCTTGAATCTTTTATTTTATAAAGTCCAACAAGCGCCATATTCGATTTAGGTATAGCAGGTTTTTCAACAACCCTTGTTATAAAACCTTCGTCATCAATTTCGGCTACTCCAAAATTGCGTGGGTCATCCACTTTTTTAACTCCAAGTACCGACCAGGGGGAAGCCAATACTGCGTTGATATCATATTCACATATTGTATCTCCCAGGGCAATGAACAATTCGTCGTCGCCCACAATTTTCCTGGTTAATTCTACCGCATGAGCTGTTCCTTTGCGCTCATTTTGAAAAATAAAATGAGTAATGAGATCGGGGTATTTTTCTTTTATATAATCCTGGATTTTTTCGCCCAGGTAACCAACAATAAACACAAATTCATTAATGCCCGCTTCGTGTAGCTGATCTACATTAATGCTTAAAATTGTTTTACCCGCTAATGGAATCAATGCCTTTGGCTGTGTGTAAGTGTGTGGGCGCAGCTTTGTGCCTGCACCTGCTACCGGAATTATCGCCTTCATTTTTCTTTATTTGTTATCCAATCGCTCCAAAGTAAATGTGAATATAGTAAAAAATATGTTTCATGTAGGATGTACACATTAGCATAGTACGGTTTAAAAAGAATTTTTTATGAAACACATTATATTGGCTAAAGATTATGAAATTAGAAAGCAGGTTTTTTTATGCTTCGCCTATAAATTCCCGGATCGTTTATCTTATATCTTTTTTGTACGTTTGCGCAAATTCATTTAATGCAAAGAGATACTTTAGTTTTTGATATTATTAATAAAGAGTTAAACAGGCAACGCACAGGGATTGAGTTAATAGCTTCAGAAAATTTTACTTCCCTCCAGGTGCTACAGGCCATGGGGACGGTACTTACCAACAAATATGCAGAAGGTTATCCCGGTAAAAGATATTATGGCGGATGTGAATTTGTAGATAAAACGGAACAACTGGCTATTGACCGACTTAAAAAAATTTTCAATTGTGAATATGCCAATGTTCAGCCACACAGCGGGGCACAGGCAAATGCCTCTCTTATGCTGGCGATATTGCAACAGGGCGATAAAATTTTGGGACTCGATCTTAGCATGGGAGGGCATCTCACGCATGGCTCCCCGGTAAATTTTTCGGGAAAATTATATGAAGCACATTTTTATGGGGTTTCAAAAGAAACCGGGCTGGTCGATTACGAGATGCTGGAACAAAAAGCAAGAAAAGAAAAACCAAAACTTATTATTTGCGGCGCATCTGCGTATAGCCGTGACTGGGATTATGAGCGCATAAGAAAAGTTGCAGACGAAATAGATGCCTTTGTTTATTGCGATATGGCGCATCCGGCGGGTCTTATCGCAAAAGGTTTATTGAAATCACCATTTGATCATTGTCATTTTGTGACTTCCACTACTCATAAAACGTTGCGTGGCCCCAGGGGTGGAATTATTCTAATGAAAAAAGATTTCGAAAATCCTTTTGGTCAAAAAGATAATAAGGGAAATCTAAAAATGATGAGTACCCTTCTGGATATGGGCGTTTTCCCTGGCACACAAGGCGGCCCGCTTGAACATATTATTGCCGCAAAAGCTGTTGCGTTCGGCGAAATTTTGACTGATGAATTCACCGATTATGCGAAACAAATACAGGTGAATGCGCAGGCAATGGCTAAAGAATTTAATGCAAAAGGTTACGATTTAATTAGTAATGGTACTGATAATCATTTAATGTTGATTGATCTCCGTAACAAAAATATAACTGGCAAAAAAGCACAGGAAACTCTTGATAAGGCAGGAATTACTTTAAATAAGAACGCGGTTCCTTTTGATGATAAAAGCCCTTTTGTAACTTCCGGCATACGGGTAGGTGTACCCGCAATAACCACTCGGGGAATGAAGAAAAATGATATGACAGATGTGGTAGCTCTCGTTGATAAAATTTTCATGAACCTAGATGATGAAAAGATAATTATAGCTGTAAAAAATGAAGTAAAGGAACTCATGGAGAAATTTCCTTTGTATCCGGAGCTAAGCTGAAGTAAGTAAGCTTTTAAATAATTATGTTTTTAAAATGTACGGATTAATTTTACAATAAATTATATTCATGATACAACGAATACAATCATTATGGATGTTTCTGGCAGCAATAACAGTTTTTCTCACTTTGAAGTTTGCCTTCTATAATGGTACTCTGGCGGTAGACAGCACTTACCATGCTGTGATAGCAAGTGATAGCCTTTTATTACTGATTCTTACAAGTGCTTTGGGTACAGGAATTTTAATTAATATTTTTTTATTTAAAAACAGAACGGTGCAAAGCCGCATAATTCTTCTCGCTATTATAATGGAGTGCCTGATTATTTTTCTTTACATAAAACGAACCAATAAGTTTTCTACCGGAAGTTTTACACTTGGGTCAGCCTTGCATATTTTGATAATTATATTCCTGGTCATAGCAGCACGGGGAGTTTATAAAGATGCAAAGCTTATCAGGGAAAGTAACAGGCTGAGATAAATTCAATTCACCCCAAGGGCTACCCTAAATATATTTTCCCGTATAACTTTCTTTCACTTTTTTTAGGCCTGAAGGAGCACCTGCATAAACAAGATTGCCTCCTGCGTCCCCCGCTTCCGGGCCGAGCTCTATTACCCAATCGGCAGATTTTATTACATCAGTATTATGTTCGATCACAATAATAGAATGGCCTTGTTCAATCAATGCATCAAAAGAACCAAGCAATTTTTTTATATCATGAAAATGAAGGCCTGTCGTTGGTTCATCAAAAATAAAAAGAAGATGGCCCTGGCCTTTTCCTTTCCCTAAAAAAGAAGCAAGCTTTACACGCTGCGCTTCTCCGCCGCTCAATGTATCAGAAGATTGACCTAGTTTAATATATCCTAAGCCAACATCGCTCAAAGGCTGAATTTTTTTAGCAACATCAACTCCGGATGCCTCATTTTTCTTACCAGCATTTCCCCTGCTGAAAAATTCAATCGCTTCGTCAACACTCATTTCAAGCACATCATGAATATTTTTTTCCTGATAGGTTACCTCCAATACTTCCTGCTTAAATCGTTTGCCACCACACACATCACAAACTAAATGGACATCTGCCAGAAACTGCATTTCCACAACCTGTTCCCCTTCTCCCTTACATGCATCACAGCGGCCCCCGTCCACGTTAAAAGAAAAATGTTTAGGTTGATAGCCACGCATTTTACTTAATGGTTGTTTACTGAAAAGATCTCTTATTTCATCATACGCTTTTATATAAGTTACAGGATTGCTCCGCGAAGATTTTCCAATTGGGTTCTGGTCAATCATTTCAATTTCAGAAATAAAATCAAGATCACCGGTAAGGCCTTTACTCAACCCGGCTTTCTCAGCAAATTCTCCTTTCAGCTTTTTAAAAGACGGATATAAAATCTGTTTTACCAATGTTGTTTTGCCGCTCCCGCTAACTCCACTGACAACACAAAGAACATTTAACGGAAATACAATATCAATATCCTGTAAATTATTTTGGCGTGCACCCCTAACTGTTATAGACCTGTTCCATTTACGAATATGTTTTGGTGGTTCAATAACTAATTTCCCGCTTAAATATTTTCCTGTAAGACTATCAGGGTTGTTAACAATATCGTCGTAGTCACCTTCGGCAATTACTTCGCCACCCAGGTGACTTGCCAAAGGTCCCATATCAATTATATAATCGGCTTCACGCATCATCATTTCATCATGCTCTACCACCACAACTGTATTTCCAAGATCTCTAAGGTTTTTTAAAACAACAATTAATCTTTCTGTATCTCTTGAGTGAAGACCAATAGATGGCTCGTCTAAAATATATAATGAATTAGTTAGATTGCTCCCAAGGCTCCTGGTCAATTGAATGCGCTGGCTCTCGCCTCCGCTTAACGAATTGGCTAACCTGTTTAAGGTTAAATATCCTAATCCCACATCAAGAAGTGTGTCGAGCCTGTTATTAATTTCTATTAGGATTCTTTTTGCAACAGTTCTCTCATATTGCGACAATTCAATTCCATCAAACCATTGCTTAAGGTCCTTAACGGGCATTTCGCACAACTCTCCAATATTCTTATGATTTACCTGCACATATAACGCTTCTTTTCTAAGCCGGTAACCATGACATTCAGGGCAAAGTGTTCTTCCGCGATAACGACTTAACAATACCCTGTATTGAACCTTATACAAATTTTGTTCTACTTCCTTAAAAAAGTCATCTAGCCCTGAGAAATACTGATTGCCTGTCCATAAAAGACTGTATTGAGCTGAAGTGAGATCAATAATCGGTTTATGAATCGGGAAATCGAAATGGCGTGCCGAGCGAATCAATTTCTCTTTCCATAGTCCTAACTTTTCCCCCCGCCATGGAGCAATTGCATTTTCAAAAACACTTAATCTTTTATCCGGGATAACCAAATCAGGATCGATACCTAAAACGAGTGAGAAACCACCACATGTTGGGCAGGCTCCATAAGGATTATTGAATGAAAACAAATTAGGGACAGGTTCCTCGAATTTTATTCCGTCCAGTTCAAACTTATTGGAGAAGTGTAAAGTTTGCGAACCATTTATTTCAAGGGTGACTTCGCCTTCGCCTTCATAAAAAGCGGTAGTAACGGAGTCGGATATGCGATGTTCATCGTCTTCATCGAAATCTTTTACAAGCAACCGGTCGATAAGTACATAAGTAGTAGTATGATTAAATATTGACGAAAGATTTTTTTTATCCTGCATATCTTCTATTCTAATAATCTCTCCATTTGAATAAATTCTTGAAAATCCCTTTTGCATTAAAATATTCAACTCTTCTTTTATATCCCTGTTATGATGCTGCCTGAATCCCACGAGCAATAAAACCTTATCACCTCTATTTAGTCCGGCAATTGCCTTCACTACATCTGTTACATCATCTTTTTTTACATCCCTCCCGCTCACGGGTGATATTGTTTTGCCAACTCTTGCAAACAGCAAGCGGAGATAATCATAAATTTCTGTCATGCTGCCCACAGTTGAGCGAGGAGTACGGGTTATCACCTTTTGTTCAATAGCAATTGCCGGGCACAATCCTTTTATATAGTCTACATCGGGCTTATTCATGCGTGCCATAAATTGCCTAGCATAAGCGCTAAGGCTTTCCGCATACCTCCGTTGTCCTTCCGCAAATAATGTATCAATTGTTAGTGAAGATTTTCCAGAACCTGATACCCCGGTGACGACAACAAGTTTATTCCGCGGAATTTCAACATTTATATTTTTAAGATTGTGAACTCTTGCACCTTTAATAACAATATTATTGGAAGGAACTACTGTTTTCTTGGGCTTTTTACTTTTGGAAATTTTACTTGTATTCATTTTACGGATTGCAAAAATAACGAATCGTAGTTTTACGAATACATCACGAGTACAATTGCCCTAATTTCGATTTTTCTGAAAAAATTTTAGCAAATCATTTGGAAGTTTTCTTGAATGTTATAATTTAGGCATTCCAATTATCCAGAAAGAAATGAAGAACCTTCTGCACTTCGCAATAGATTCCCACATTTTATTTTCTTCTTAATTGGATGAGACTTACACAATATCCTAAACCAAAAATTGTAATCAGTTTATGAAATCCATGAGCACATTATCCGACCAACAATTGATCCACCTTTACCTTGATGGAGACGTTGAAGCATTAACAAATCTTGTACATCGTTACAAAGACAAAATTTACACCTCAATTTACCTGTTGGTAAAGGACAAATATCTTGCAGAAGATATTTTCCAGGATGCATTTATCAGGGTGATTGACACTATTAACGGCGGCCGCTACACCGATGAAGGAAAATTTTTACCATGGGCAATGCGCATAGCTCACAATTTATGTGTAGACCATTTTAGAAAAATTAAGCGCAGTCCTTCTATAAAAACGAGTGACGATCGCGATATTTTTGAAGTAATCAATTTTTCTGAAGCAGGTGCAGATGAAAGAATGATGCAGGTTCAAAGCCACGAGAGAGTAAGAAAATTATTGGAAATGTTGCCGGAAGATCAAAGAGAAGTAATTGTAATGCGGCACTACGCAGATCTTAGTTTCAAAGAGATCGCCAAACTAACCAACTGCAGTATCAATACCGCTCTTGGACGTATGCGTTACGGCCTTATCAACTTAAGGAAAATGATGACTGAAAAGCAAATTGCTTTATAATAGATTTTGTAACCCCCAAATTACGAAACCCAATCCCTTTCAAAATTTTGAAAGGGATTTTTTTATGGCTTTTAGCTTACCAGGTTGGACCGGGACCAGATTCGTATTTGTCTACAAACGCGGGGATTTTTTTGGAAGGAGGTTATGGCAAATATATTTTGCATGGGGGCCTCACTTTTAGATTCTAACACTTTGGTAGAAAATGATATTAATAAACATCAAAAAAATAATCTTTCTCATTGCGTAAAATACAAAGAAATTTCTGCCTCACCGATCTTATTAGACAATGTGTATATTAACATGAAATGATTGTCAATATTACAATTCTACTACATTTGCAGATATTTTGACAAGAAGAAGTAGTGTGTTTGAACGGAATTTGTTTTAAGAACTTAAATTTGTGCAGTGAGCAAAAATCTCAATAAAGTAACTGCTGCAGGGTTACTTATTGCTTTAGGAATTATTTACGGCGATATCGGTACCTCACCACTCTACGTTTTAAATGCCATCATCAGAGATAAAATAATTTCACCGGAACTGATATTAGGAGGATTATCCTGCATTATATGGACGCTCACTCTACAAACTACCGTAAAGTATGTAATCCTCACATTAAAAGCGGACAATAAGGGTGAAGGTGGTATATTTTCGTTATACGCATTGGTGCGACGGCAAAAAAAATGGCTTGTATTTCCCGCAATAATAGGTGGCGCTTCATTATTAGCCGATGGTATGATTACACCTCCCATATCTGTAACTGCCGCCATAGAAGGATTAAAGCAAATTCAAATTTTTCATAACATTGGTGATTCCACGGTTGTATACATAGTTTTGATAATTTTAGCGCTACTATTTTTTTCTCAGCAATTTGGCACTGCATCAATAGGTAAAATGTTTGGGCCAATTATGTTTACCTGGTTTTTAATGTTATCGGTTTTAGGGTTTGTACACATCTTTGATGACTTATACATTTTCAAAGCTTTTAATCCCATCTACGCAATAAAATTATTGATCTTATATCCGGGAGGTTTTTGGATATTGGGAGCAGTCTTTCTCTGTACCACCGGTGCCGAAGCTTTATATAGCGATCTCGGGCACTGCGGTAAAGATAATATTCGCTATTCATGGATTTATGTAAAATCGGCTCTGATTATAAATTACCTTGGCCAGGGCGCATGGCTTTTATCCAATCATTCCGGCAAAATCTTTTCTAAAGAAACCATCGATCAGGGCTTTAATCCGTTTTATGGAATTATGCCCGAAAGTTTTAAGATTATAGGACTGGTGATTGCTACAGTCGCTGCCATCATTGCCAGCCAGGCACTAATAAGCGGCTCATTTACTCTTATAAGTGAAAGCATGCGGTTGAACCTTTGGCCCAAAATGAAAATTAATTATCCTACTGAGGAGAGAGGCCAATTGTTTATTCCCGGCATAAATACCGTGTTGCTTATAGGGTGTACGGGAATTACTCTTTATTTTAAAACCTCATCAAATATGGAAGCGGCGTACGGACTCGCTATTACGTTATGTATGCTTGCAACTTCCATTCTGTTTGCCAATTTTCTTGTTTCGCGAAGAACTTCCAAAGCTTTTATTTATTTATATCTCGTCGTTTATCTTACGATTGAGTTGGGTTTTCTGTTTGCAAATCTCAACAAGTTTCCACATGGAGGTTTTGTAACATTAATCGTAGGCGGTGCTCTTTTCTCCATAATGTACGTCTGGTTCAGGGCCCGAAAAGTTAAAAACCGTTATGTGGAATTTGTGCGACTGGAACAATATCTACCCACCATACAGGAACTTAGCAATGATCATACTATTCCAAAATATGCCACCCATCTCGTTTATTTAACCAGCGCTAATAACCCAAAAGAAATTGAACATAAAATTATTTATTCCATCCTTAACAGGAAACCAAAACGTGCCGATATATACTGGTTTGTACATGTTGATACACAGGACGATCCCTATACCAGCGATTACTCAGTGGAAACAATCATTCCCAATGAAATAATAAGAGTTGAATTTCGACTTGGATTTCGCATGGAGCCCAGAATAAATTTAATGTTCAGGAAAGTTGTGGAAGATATGGTTACTAATAAAGAAGTAAATATTACAAGCCGATATGAGAGCTTGCAACGAAATAATGTTGTTGGTGACTTCCAGTTTATTGTAATGGAAAAATTTCTTTCGCAAGACAACGAATTACCATTCTTCGAAAAAATAATTATGAAATTATATTTCTGGGTAAAAAGAATCAGCCTTAGTGAAGAAAGAGGTTTTGGTCTTGAACAAAGCAATGTTACGGTTGAAAAATTTCCGCTGATAGTAGCGCCGGTAAATAAAATGAAACTGACACGCATTTTTAACGACGAGCGATGATAAAAAAACGACGGTCAATTCCCAGAGCAACCACAATTCCCGGTATTTAATTTTTAAAATTTTCCCGTACATTACCAGTCGTGAAATTGCCCATTGTCTATTGATAATTACCAAGTACTTTGTCTTCAACTTTAATTTATATAATTGCCGGTTATGCCCTCGTTATTATCGTTATTTATCTGGCCCAGGAAAGATTAATTTTTAAGCCGGAAAAATTAAACCAGGGTTTTCTGTATAAATATGACGCCCCGTTTAAAGAATTATTTATTGATGTTGAACCTGGAGTAAGAATTAACGGCCTTCATTTTTATGTTAAAGATCCTTATGGCCTTATTCTTTATTTTCATGGAAATACAAGGAGTATAAAAGGTTGGGCAAAATATGCCAAAGATTTTTACAGGTATCAATATGATGTGGTATTAGTCGACTACCGTGGCTTTGGGAAAAGTACCGGCAAGCGTGGTGAAAAAGCTATGTTCAAAGACATGCAGGTGGTGTATGATTATCTTGCAGCGCAGTATAACGAAAACCAGATAATTATTTATGGAAGAAGCCTTGGGAGTGGTTTTGCAGCCAAACTCGCCAGCGATAATTCACCACGGTATTTGATTTTAGACGCTCCGTTTTATAGTTTCGAAAAAGCTGTACAACGTTTCATCCCAATATTACCCATGAAATATGTTTTGCGTTTCCAATTACAGACCAATAAATGGATACAAAAAGTAAAGTGCCATACCTATATAATACATGGCACGAAGGACTGGCTAATTCCGATAAAACAAAGTGAGCAACTTCAAAAATTAAATCCACATAAAATAACACTTATACGAATAAAAGGTGGAGGACATAATAACCTGCCTTCATTTCCCGAATATCATAATTTCGTAAGAGATATCTTAGCACCATAGCAGAATGAGCAAAAAAGAAAACAAATACATCAAAAACAACAAGGCCCTGGCAGAAAGATCTGCGCAGACATCCCCAGGGTTCACGGAAATTGCATTATATTTTCTTCAAAAAAAAATACTGTTACGCCCGAAACGCCTCCCGCAAAACTTTGTATTCAGGTTTGATATACCCTTTAAAGAAATAAACATTCCTTTCGAGACCCAATATAATATCAATCTCATTAAATTTTTTGTTGGAAGTAACGAGTCGAAAGGTATTGTACTATACTTTCATGGCAACAGGGATAACGTTATCCGCTATGCGAAACATGTTCCTGATTTTACGAGGCATCAGTATGAAGTATGGATCCCTGATTATCCTGAATACGGGAAAAGTACAGGTATGTTTACCGAGGAAAATGTTTACAGGCAGGCAATGATACTATATAACATGGCT
The DNA here is from genome assembly GCA_963819925.1 of uncultured Chitinophagaceae bacterium. GTDB lineage: Bacteria > Bacteroidota > Bacteroidia > Chitinophagales > Chitinophagaceae > Ginsengibacter. The sequence continues at coordinate 563,751 of CAWFYG010000009.1, forward strand.
TTGGAAAATACAAGAAAAGAAAATATTATCGTATATGGCAAGTCGTTAGGTTCAGGCATTGCTTCGTGGCTTGCATCTGAAAAAGACTGCAGGCACCTGATTTTGGAGACTCCCTATTTCAGCATGACAGATCTTTTCGGTATACATGCTCCGGGTTTTCTGACTAAAAAGTTTTATCATTTTAGATTTCCTAACAATGAATACTTAAAAAAAGTATCATCGCCTGTGACGATTTTTCACGGAAGCCATGATAGAGTAATACCTTACAACAACAGTGTGAAATTAAAGGACTACATGAAACCTGGTGACGAATTTGTGACTATTAAAAATGCCTCACATAATAACGTTAACAACTATACGCTATATCACAAAAAGCTAAATGAAATTTTAATGCTTTGATCAGGTTACTTTAAAGGCAACAAAATAATAGTTATTGGCTGCTCCCAGTAATTCAAGATCAAAATAATAAGAATTAATAAACTGGTAATAGGCCATAAATTCATGAGTCGGTACTACAAATTCATCAAAAAAAATAATATCATCTTTTTTTAGAAACGGCGCAAGGCTAGTCAAGACAAATAATGTTGCCGTATAAAGATCTGCATCAAGCATCACAACACTCTTTTTACTATTATCAAAATTTTTTAAAAAAGAAGGAAGTGTCTGCTGAAACAAACCCTGATAAAATTTTCCCCGATCATCTTTTATTTCCGGAATATTATTACTGTTGGCAAAAGTTCCCTTTTTATAAGGGCCGAAATCTTCAGGTAAACCGGTAAAAGTATCAAAGCCATAAAAGCAGGACGCAGGATGATTATTTTCTGTCATCCACCAGTTAAATGAGTGCCCATCGGCAACACCAAATTCGAGATAATTAATATCAAGATTTAAAATTTCATTATTGAAAATGTATTTGTAAAGATCATATCGTTTATTATAATCCCATTTTGATGGGAAATCATTAAAAGCAATTTTTTTATTTTCATTTGCCCACTTTGATAGTTTTGTCATCCATACTTGTTGTTGCCAGAAGCCGGTAGCCCACGAGAATAAAACGTGAAGTTTCAGTCGGATAAAAGTCTTTTTAAGAAAACGTATAATAGTAAACTTCATGAAGCAAATATAGTTTTCTATAATTCTTTAAGCGTGGACATCGTGGATGATATCGACAATTTATATTGAACCCCAATCTTCAGTGCGTAATTCTCTTTATCGTGACTCACGGGAAAATTAAAACAAACAGGATAATCATATTCTTTTACGACATCTCTTATTACTTCCTCAACAGATTGTCCGAAAGGAACAGTCGTATCCTTCATGTCAGTAAATTTTCCTACAATCAGGCCAATCAGATTTTCCAATTTACCACTTCGCTTTAACTGGTACATCATACGATCGATATTGTAGATATATTCACTGACATCTTCAATAAACAAAATCTTATTTTTTGTTTTCAAATCTGATGGAGTTCCCAAAAGATGAGTAAGGAGCGATAAATTGCCACCGACTAAAATACCTGATGCTTTACCGCTTTTATTAAAATCATTACCCAAATCAGTATAGTTTGCTTTACGTCCTATTAATGCGTCGTGCAGGCTCTGAATATATCGGTTTGTATTTTCGCCATCATTAAATGCTGCGGCCATCGGGGCATGAAGAGATGCAATTTTGTATTTGGAAAATAAATGGCTTTGAATTACCGTAATATCACTGAATCCAACAATCCACTTTGGGTCTTTTTTAAATTTTTTGAATTTTATCTTATCTATAATTCTTCCCATTCCATAGCCGCCTCTTGCACAAAAAATCACTTTAATATTTTTGTCATCCATCATGCATTGAAGGTCGTTTAGCCGTTCGTCATCACTGCCGGAAAAATAATTAAACTGGTGGCCGAGTGTTTTACCGGGAACAACTTGAAATCCCCATTCTGTTATTGTTTCAATAGCTGTTGCTGCGTTTTCATAAGGCATGTATCCGGAGGGGCATAATATTCCAACTGTATCGCCTGGTTCTAAATATGGAGGAATTGTTATCAATATTTACTGTTGAATTGGTTAATTATTTATTGCTGAATTGTTTAATTGATATATCGTTGAAATATGCTACCATTAAACTTCCACGAGCGCAACCGAATTATCTGAAACATCTAATTGATGCTTAACACCGCATTTCAATGCATAATTTTCCTTCTGATGTCCAACGGGATAATCGAAACAAACGGGATAATCATATTCTTTCACCTTTTCAAGAATCATTTCAAAAACTGTTTTTCCAAATTCTTCGCCAGGATCATCTGGTTTTATTTTATCAAAACCTCCTGCAATTAAAGCTTTCAGCTTGTCAAATTTTCCGCTACGCTTTAAATTCCACAGCATTCTGTCAATATTGTACAGGTATTCTTCCACCTCTTCAATAAATAAAATTTTGCCGTCGGTATTTATATCAGATTTTGATGCAGCGAGGTTTTCCAAAATAGATAAATTACCTCCTACCAATATTCCTTCAGCTATTCCTGTTCTATTATAAGAATTGGCTGAAGCAGCATATTGCATCTTGTCTCCGGTTAAACATTTCCTTATTGAATCTATAGAATCAATTTGTTCTTTTGTAACGATTTCCAGCTCAGACGGAAAGCTGTTGCACATTTTAGAATGAATAGTTGCAATACCAAAATTTTTATTAATGTGAGAATGAAAAACGGTAGCATCGCTAAAGCCAATTATCCATTTGGGATGTTTGGAAAATTTTTTAAAATCGATTGCGTCGATAATTCTTACTGCACCATATCCTCCTCTTCCAAACATTATCGCCTTTACTGAATCATCATCAACCATACTTTGAAAATCTTTTGACCTCTGTTCATCACTGCCTGCAAACGTAAAATCCCGGGTTCCAACGGTTTCGCCTATACGAATCTCAAATCCCCATTCTTTCATTTTCACCACTGCAGGCTGAATATCTTCCAGTGTAATATATCCTGACGGGCATGTGATTCCTATAACATCTCCTCTTTTTAAATAAGGCGGGATCTGCCCAATTTTTTCATCTTTAAATATTGCAAGATTGGTATCGATGTCCTCCTTTCCTTTTGCAATTGCGGAAAAAGACGCGGTTATAGGAACAATTGATGAAAGAAAGTTTTTACGATTCATAACTATCTGTTATTTTTAAAAAAATTCACAGTTCAAATCCCATCCCCGCTTTTAGTGCTTTTTGGTATTTGCGCAAATCAAATTTATAATAATATGGCGCTTTGTGTGCCACTCCTTTTTTTGTTTCATCCAACCTTTTTAAAATTCCTGTGCTGGTAATTTTCCTTTGGAAATTTCTCCTGTCTAGTTTCCTGTTCAAAATTGTCTCATACAATTTTTGTAGTTCGGGCATAGTAAATTTCAGCGGCAACAGGTTATAACCTATGGGTTGAAAATTAAGCTGTAACTGTAAATGCTCCAATGCGCTTCTCAAAATTTCATTGTGGTCGAGTATCATTTCAGGCACTTCAGTCACACTAAACCATTCACATGAATCAGAAAATATATCAGCAACCGGCTGCACTTTTGTAAAATCAACCAAAGCGCTGTAGCCTACTGATATAAACCTTTCAAACATCCAGCTTTCAGTAGCCTTTACACCTATGTTACTTAAAAATTCCTGGTTTATTTTTTTGGTTGATCTGTTTGGTGCGCTGAACACATGAAACTGTTCAAGATATATTTCATCAAGTCCCGTTCGTTCTTTCAGAATACGTTTTGCAGCGTCGTCCATGTATTCTTCTTTTAAAACAAAACCGCCCGGCAACGCCCATTTGCCTGCATACTTTGCCTTCAGCAATAAAACTTTCAGCTCACTTTCATGAAAGCCAAAGATGACGCAGTCAATCGATATATGACGCAGGTACTTTTCCTGTCCTTTAAAAAAATGATCTTTTAGCTCTTTATGAAAATCCATTATTGAAAGTAGTGTGTAATAGTTTGTAAAAGTAATTATTGCAAATTAAAAAAAATGATTTATCATTGTGTCACAATAACACAATGATAAAATAAAATACTCCACGATGAATAAAATAATTACCTGTTTGTTTGCGCTGTTTAGTTATACACTTTCAGCCCAAACCAACTATCAATCCAAAGCAAAAGAATTAGTTAACAAAATGACTCTCGAAGAAAAAGCAAAACTTGTTGTGGGAAACGGTTTTACTATTCCCGGCATGGAACCACAGGGGCCGGTGATTGGCCAAACACAGGACAAGGTTGCCGGAGCTGCAGGAACCACTTTCGCAATCCCGCGTTTAGGGATTCCCTCAATTGTTCTTTCAGATGGTCCGGCAGGAGTAAGAATTGATTCCGTTCGCAAAAGAGAACCTGGCACTTATTATGCAACCGCCTGGCCTGTTGCCACACTATTAGCATCTTCCTGGGACACGGCCCTGTTGAAAAAAATGGGAATTGCTTTTGGCGGGGAAGTACGTGATTATGGAATCGACATTATACTTGCTCCCGCATTAAATATCCAGCGTAATCCGCTCGGGGGAAGAAACTTTGAATATTATTCAGAAGATCCCGTCGTGTCAGGCTATATGGCCGCAGCCGTTGTAAATGGGATTCAGTCAAATGGTGTGGGGACGTCTATTAAACATTTTGCGGCAAATAACCAGGAAACCAATCGCAATACAGTTAACACAATTGTAAGTGAAAGGGCATTGAGAGAAATTTATTTGAAGGGATTTGAAATAGCTGTAAAAAAATCCCGGCCCTGGACTGTTATGAGTTCGTATAATAAAATCAACGGAACATATACTTCTGAAGAATATGATTTATTGACAACTATTTTAAGAAAAGAATGGGGGTTTAAAGGCCTGGTAATGACGGATTGGTTTGGAGGCAAAGATCCTGTAGCACAAATGAAAGCAGGCAACGACTTGCTGATGCCCGGCACAAAAAAACAAACGACAGCAATAATTGACGCCGTAAAAAATGGCTCGCTTGATGAAAAAGTTTTGGACGAAAATGCAGAGCGGATCCTCAAACTTATATTTGAATCACCAGCCTTTAAAAAATATAAATTTTCGAATAAGCCGGATCTAAAAGAAAATGCAGCAATTTCAAGGACAACTGCGGAAGAAGGAATGGTGCTATTAAAAAACGGCAGCTATGCCCTTCCTTTCAATAAAGATGTTCATAAAGTCGCATTGTTTGGCATTAACGGATATGAACTTATTGCAGGCGGTACGGGAAGTGGCGATGTAAATAAGGCTTATACTGTTTCACTGATGCAAGGCCTCTCCAAAGCAGGTTACCTGCAGGATGCTGATCTGAAAAACGTTTATACAGAGTATCTAAGGAAAGAACATGCGATGCATCCAAAAAAAAGTTTTTTTGAAGAGTTTAAAGATCCAACGCCTCCCGTACCCGAATATCTCATGGATAACAATTTAATAAATAAAAAGGCCGCAGAAACGGATATTGCAATCATCGCAATCGGAAGAAATGCGGGCGAAGGAAGGGACAGGAAATTGGAAGATGATTTTAATTTATCGGATACCGAACAAACACTTATAAAAAATGTTGCCAACGCGTTTCACGAAAAAAATAAAAAAGTGATTGTTGTTTTAAATGTCGGAGGTGTTATAGAAGTCGCGAGCTGGCGGAATGAAGCAGATGCGATATTACTTGCTTGGCAACCTGGCCTCGAAGGTGGCAACGCTATTGTGGATCTGTTAAGCGGCAAAGTAAATCCTTCCGGAAAATTAGCCATTACTTTTCCCATGAGTTATAGTGATGTTCCGTCGGCAAAGAGTTTTCCCGGCAAAGAGTTTTCGGAGCAGGCATATACCAGCACGTTTGGAATGAAAGCGGTTCCGGCAGAAGTTATCTACGATGATGGAATTTATGTTGGGTATCGCTATTACAACACTTATCATGTAAAGCCCGCTTATGAATTTGGTTATGGATTGAGCTATACAAAATTTCTATATAGCAATCTCAAATTAAGCTCTTCGCAATTCTTAAATCAACTGACTGCGTCTCTCGTCATTACCAATACAGGAAAAGTTCGAGGGAAAGAAATTGTGCAGCTTTACATCAGTGCGCCTACGGAAAACTTAAATAAACCTTCGGTGGAATTAAAAGCATTTGCAAAAACCGGCTTGCTTAAACCGGGTCAAAGTGAAACGATTCATTTTACACTTAGTCCGTCAGACCTTGCATCATTTGATACGAAACGAACTTCCTGGGTTGCAGACGCAGGAAAGTACACCGTAAAAATCGGAGCTTCATCTGCCGATTTTAAATTAACTGCTGATTTTAACCTGGCAAACGAAATTATTGTAGAGAAAGATCATGATGTGTTGGCACCGCTGGTAGATATTTCAGAGCTTAACGGTAAATAAATTCAGAATAATTACTTGGTCAAAAACTCCCTGCCGCAGCAGGGAGTTTGTTAGTTTGGACATTGAACCGTTTGCGGTATTTTTGCAAACCCGCAACTTAAATGGATGGGCGGTTTCTGGAAAATGAAAGAATTTAAAAGATATTTAGTAACGGCTGCGTTACCTTATGCCAATGGCCCGAATCATATTGGTCATCTTGCGGGATGCTATCTTCCTGCGGATATCTATGTCCGTTATTTAAGAGCAAAAAAAATGGATGTAAAATTTGTTAGCGGAACTGATGAACATGGTGTTCCTATTACCATCCGTGCCATGAAGGAAAATATAACACCACAGCAGGTAGTAGATAAATATTATACGATCATCAATGACAGCTTTGAACAGATGGGAATTTCGTTCGACATTTTTTCACGAACATCAAAGCCAATTCATCATAAAACAGCATCGGATTTTTTTCTAAATCTATACGAAAAGGGATTGTTTGAAGAAAAACAAACCGAACAGTTTTATGACGAAGAAAAACAAACTTTTTTAGCTGACAGGTATATTACAGGAACTTGCCCCGTGTGCGGCTATCCACATGCTTATGGGGATCAATGTGAAAATTGCGGATCCTCTTTGAGTCCTGAAACGTTGATAAATCCGCGAAGTACCCTAAGCGATGCAGTTCCTGTGAAGAAAAAAACAACTCATTGGTATTTCCCATTACAAAATTATGAAGATTTCTTACGTAAATGGATACTCGAAGATCATAAGGAATGGAAAAACAATGTTTACGGCCAGTGCAAAAGCTGGCTGGATAAGGGCTTGCAGCCTCGTGCCATGACACGTGACAGCAATTGGGGTATAAAAGTTCCGAGCCCCCCGGCCCCCGAAGGGGGAGGCGGGAAAGTGTTGTATGTTTGGTTCGACGCTCCTATTGGCTATATTTCAGCAACGAAAGAGCTACTCGAAAACTGGGAAGATTATTGGTATAAAGAAGACACCAAACTGGTGCATTTTATCGGAAAAGATAATATTGTTTTTCATTGTATTATTTTCCCATCGATGTTAAAAGCACATGGTGATTTTATATTACCCGATAACGTTCCTGCCAACGAGTTTTTGAATATTGAGGGACAAAAAGTTTCGACAAGCCGTAACTGGGCGGTATGGGTTGATGAATACTTAAAAGATTTTCCGGGACAGCAGGATGTGATGCGATATGTTTTATGCGCCAACGCTCCTGAAACAAAAGATAATGATTTCACATGGAAAGATTTCCAGGACAGGAACAATAGCGAACTCGTTGCTATTTTCGGAAATTTTGTTAACCGCACTTTTGTTTTAATGCACAAGTTATGCAATGGAAAAGTTCCTCCTTTGCATGCCGACATACTTGATGAAACAGACAAACAATTGCTGCATGAAATAGCCTATTCAAAGCTGAAAATTGAAAATCTTCTTGATCAGTTTAAGTTCAGGGATGCATTGTACGAAGTAATTGACCTGGCACGTAAAGGAAATAAATACCTGCAGGATAAGCAACCATGGATTGTTGCGAAACAAACTAACAGCGACGGGCAACCGACAACGTGAAGCGCAAAACGCAATTGATAATTGCCTTCATATTTGTTTACAATTATGCGCTAACCTTTCCATTTTCATCAACCCATTTTTACCTTTCACGGCAAAAAAAATGATTCACATGATGAAAGTAGTTGACAAAATGCTTGATTGGGAAAATGGTGGGAAGTCAAAATTATTGAGCGTCGGTTACAGTTTGAGAGCACCAGAATTATTGTTCCGGAAAATTGAGGATGAGGAAATAAATTTTCAAATTGAAAAATTAAAGAGCGGATTAATAAATTCACTTGATGTGGGACAAAAGGCCGTTACTACAAAAGAAGAAATGAAAATGAGCGCAATAAAACCAGGAATTGTCTTTGATGATTTTTCTAAAATTGATTTAAAAGTTGGAACAATTCTTTCTGCAGAAAAAATTGAAAAGGCCGACAAGCTTTTAAAACTTGAAATAGATCTTGGCTTTGAAAGGAGAACGATAGTTTCAGGAATAGCTTTGCATTTTAAGCCTGAAGAAATTATTAACAAACAGGTTGTGGTAGTTGCCAACCTGGCACCCCGGAAAATGAGAGGAATCGACAGCAATGGAATGATCTTAATGGCCGAGGACAAAGAAGGAAAATTACATTTTGTAAATCCCGACAAAATTATTACGAACGGAAGTGATGTTAGCTAATCCGCCTTTTTCTTTTCGTATTGAATGTAGACGGTATGTAAAAATGATTTCATTTTAAATAGCAGCCGGCTCACATTTCTGTCGCTATTATTTCCAATTAAATTATTAGTTCTTTTTTTATCTTCTAAATAATTATAACAAAACTCTGGCTTGCCTTGTATAACGTTAAATCCAAGAACATAACTGCTGTTAAATGCTTCATAAAGAACATTATTTTCCTTTGCAAAAACCACCCGGTTTGAATCAGGAGGCATTTGCAAAAGATCATCACCATAGCTGATAAATTCTTTTTTATAATTGCCGGAATGCAGAATAGTATTTACAACATCCAGTTGGCTCACCGGTGTATGAACAATAGCCTGTATATTTTTTTGGGGATCGAAAATAAACAGGGCTATACGAAAATTTTTTTCTACGTCATTTTTGAAATTATTAAAATCGGGATTCATCCAATGATCCGAACAAAAAATAAAAACACTATTCTTGTACCACGGCTGCTGTACAGCATGTTTGAAAAAAGTCGCCAGGCACTCGTTATAATAACTCATCGTTTTCATGTGTGGTGTTCTGTTTATTAGCGGATATTTTTCTTTAAAATGAGCGGGAAGATCATTCGGAAAATGAGTAGAAATATTAAAATTTATTGCAAAGAATGGCGCTGGTAATCGATCAATTTTATCCTGCATAAAATGCAATACATATTCGTCGTGCAAACCCATAGTATGTTTTTCCATGTGCCGATAACCGGGTATATCAGTCATGCAATAATAATGCTGAATGCCAAGCCAGTTAATACATTTGGCAAATCCGAAATTATCATAATTGTCACCTATAAAGAATGCCGAGCTATAACCATCGGTGGCTAAAGCGGAACCTACATGAACCATCGGCATAGAAGTGTAGGCGGAATGATACAACGGAATTTCAGTAACGGTTGGGGTGCCCGCAAGTATAGCTGTGATGCCTTTATTGGAATTGTGAGAGTAACTAAACGCATCAGTAAAAAAAGTGCTTTTTGTTACAAGACTGTCAAGAAACGGCATTTTCACTTTGTATTGACTATTGCTATCAAAAAAATCATAAGGCACACTCTCCATTATGAAGAGCACAATATTTTTGGGTGAACTATTTTCAACCACATTTTTTTTAATAATTGTGAGCCTTTCAGAATCAGGCATATTTTGAATATAGTCCCCGTTAAAAATTGTTGACTCATTTTTCCTGAATAATGAATATATAAATTGATGAAATGAATTTTGTGTTAATGGTAGCTGGTTATACCTTATGCTAATAAGTGGATATGTGGGCAAAAATTTTTTTGCGCCGCTTAAAAGAATGGCCAAACAGATTATCAAAAAAAATACAACAGACGCCGCTCCATAATTAATAGATTTAAGCGACTTGAAAAAACCAGCCATCCATTTATAGATTAATAATGCCAATAGAAAGAACGCAATTATTACAGACGCTGCAACTAAAAAATAGGTAGCATTAACTTGTTCAAAAGGATTGCGAAGAACGTATAGCAATTCCGCATCTGCCCTTTGCAATTTAAAGGGGAAATAAAAAATATCAGTCACATTCAGCAACACCATAAATGCAAAAATGGCGCCGAATATAAAATATATGATTTTCACAATCAATCCTTTTCTTCTGAACAAAAAAAACAAGATAGAAAGAGGAAGCGCCAACAACGAAATAACAGCAACGTCATAGAAAACAGACCACCCTATCACGACCCGGAGTGTTCGAAAATTATTTATTTTCCAACCCGGCCCTGAATGAACATTATAAAGAAAAAATATACATTTTAGCAGGCTGAGCAAAATAAGTAATTTTAGCAAAAACTTAAATGCAGGTTTAAACAAGTATAACCAATATTCAATTCTTGAACTGCCAGGATTCACTAATTAAGCTTTTTAATAGATAAATTTAACTCCTGATGAAAAGTAAGGATTATTTTAGAAATAAATACTTTTTAGGGGTTGCTATAATACTTATAGTTCTATGCGTTGATATATTAATGCACAAGGGAATGACACGTGTTTTAATTCCGGATTCTTTCACTTCGAAACGTTCACCAGTTGATTTTTCACGCTGCGGTTCGGCGCTTATTCAAAATTCTAAAAACTGGATAAAAGGAATAGACAATGAAATTGCCATGAAAAATTTACCCTCTAACACCGATGGCTTTGAAATAGACGTTTATTTCGATACCACAATTCATTCTTTTTATGTATATCACGATTCTGCAAATATTTCATCTGTAACCGTTGACGATTTACTTGACATTTATCAAAGGAGAAATTTAACCGCATCCATTTGGTTTGATTTTAAGAACCTGGATTATTACAATCATGAACAATCGTTGAAAGTATTTATTGGCCTGCGTGAAAAATATGGGCTAAAAAATAAGATGATTATTGAAACTTCCCACATCAATTATTTAAACAGTTTTTGTGAAAATGGATTCTTCACCAGCTATTATACTCCTTATTTTAACCCTTATGAATTGAGTGAAAAAGAGCGTGTAAAAATTATCGATACTATTTCCCATAATCTGAAACTTTACCCGGTTAGCGCCCTATCAGGATATTATTTTCAATACCCGTTCCTTAAAAAATATTATCCAGGTTATCCAATTCTTACATGGGCAGAAAAAAATAATTTCAGCCTGGTTTCTGTTATTTTTAACCATTATTTGAAAAAAGACCCACAGGTGAAAATTATTCTTTACGTTCAAAATTGATCTGGCAAATTTTTAATTTTCTTTTGCCATATTAAAAAGTGATAATTTCGGGTTTGCAAATAGTTGTTTAACTAACCAATTTATACGATGCAAAAAAGAACTATAAACAAAGTTGCAGTTTTAGGAAGCGGTATAATGGGAAGCCGTATTGCGTGCCACTTTGCAGGCATTGGATTACAGGTTTTATTGCTTGATATTCCAGCTTCTCCCGGTTCCTCCGAAGGCGAAGAAAAAAAAACTGACCGGAATAAAATTGTTAATGATGCTTTAGCCGTGGCTGTTAAATCAAACCCATCGCCCGTATTTACACAAGATGTTGTAAAAAATATTTCCACGGGAAATTTTGAAGACAACATGAAAGATATTGGCGCCTGCGATTGGATAATTGAAGTTGTCGTTGAAAGATTAGATATAAAAAAAACGATTTTCTACCAGGTTGAAAAATTCCGAAAACCCGGCACTTTAATTACTTCCAACACTTCTGGCATTCCGATCCACCTGATGACAGAAGGGAGAAGCGATGATTTTAAAAGGCATTTCTGCGGAACACATTTCTTTAATCCGCCAAGATATTTAAGGCTTCTTGAAATAATTCCAACACCGGATACAGACATGGAAGTTGTTGATTTTTTAATGCATTATGGAGATCTGTATCTTGGGAAAACAACCGTTCTCTGCAAAGACACACCTGCATTTATCGCTAACAGGATCGGCGTTTTTAGCATCATGTCTATTTTTCATATTATGGATAATCTTAGCCTGGGCATTGATGATATCGATGCGCTTACGGGTTCGGTTATTGGTCGCCCTAAGTCTGCCACATTTCGTACAGCCGATGTTGTAGGAATTGACACCCTTGTGAAAGTAGCAATAGGTGTTAAAGAAAATTGCCCGGACGATGAGGCAAAAGGAACATTCGTTATCCCTGTTTGGCTGCAGAAAATGGTTGATAACAAATGGTTGGGGGATAAAACGGGGCAGGGATTTTTTAAGAAAACAAAAGCGGCAGACGGAACTAAAGAAATAGTAACACTTGACTTAAGCTCCTTTGAATATGTTCCCCGTAAAAAACCAAAATTTGCAACACTTGACACAGCAAAACCAATCGATGATCTAAAGCAAAGGCTGAAAGTTTTGACCAGCGGAAAAGATAAAGCTGGTGAATTTTATCGTGCGTTCCATTACAATCTTTTCTCTTACATCTCTCATCGTATTCCTGAAATAAGTGATGAAATTTATCGTGTGGATGATGCGATGAAGGCTGGCTTTGGATGGGAAATAGGCGCATTTGAATCATGGGATGTATTGGGAGTGAAGGAAACTACTGCAACAATGAAAGCTGCGGGTCACAAAGTTGCCAACTGGATTAATGATTTTCTTAATGAAGGAAATACTACATTCTATAAAGTTGAAAATGGAAAACGTTTATATTACGACGTTAGCAGCAAAAAATATTTACCTCTACCAGGAGGCGATTCATTTATTATTCTAAGTGATCTCAAAGAAAAAACTGTCTGGAAGAACACAGCGTGCAATTTATATGACCTGGGCGATGATGTGGTTGGCTTACAATGGAATACCAAAATGGGAAGCATTGGTAGTGAAGTTTTGGAAGCCATGAATAAATCTATTGCGATAGCCGAAGAAAAATATAAAGGATTGGTTATTGCTAACGAAGGCCTTCAATTTAGTGCCGGTGCCAATGTGGGAATGATCTTTATGCTTGCTGCAGAACAGGAATATGATGAACTCGATCTTTCCATCCGTATGTTCCAAAATACCATGATGAGGGCAAGATATTCATCGATACCCGTAGTAATAGCACCTCATGGCCTAACACTTGGTGGCGCATGCGAGATGTGTTTACACAGTGATAAGGTTTATGCTGCCGCGGAAAGTTATATTGGGCTTGTAGAACTGGGAGTAGGCCTTATACCAGGCGGTGGCGGAACTAAAGAATTTACGTTACGTGCCGCAGACGAAATGCATGAGAAGGAGCCCGAAACCATTACCCTGCAAAGCAGGTTCCTTACCGTAGCAACAGCCAGGGTTTCCACATCGGCATTTGAAGCATACAATTTCGGAATATTACGTAAAGGCGTAGACGAAGTGAGCATGAACCAATCAAGAAGAATTACCGATGCAAAACAAAGTGTGATAGAAATTTTTGAAAATGGCTACACAATGCCCCTGCAGAGAACAGATGTAAAGGTTTTGGGCCGTTCAGTTCTTGGAACGTTATATGCAGGAATTAATGGCATGTACCGTGGAAATTATATTACCGACCATGATGTAAAGATTGCAAAAAAGCTTGCCTATGTAATGTGCGGAGGCGACCTTAGTCAACCGACCCTGGTAAGTGAACAATACCTGCTCAACCTTGAAAGAGAAGCCTTCCTAAGCCTTTGCGGCGAAAAGAAAACATTGGAAAGATTGCAAAGTGTTTTGAAAACCGGCAAACCCGTAAGAAATTAAACAAAAAACCGGGTGTTGGCCCGGTCTTTTATCGGGAAGAATTTTTCTAATTTTTTTTGATAACCAACTTGTCAACGGCGTCTATAGACGGGGATTTTACTTTTACAAAGTATGAAGAAGCCGGTAGCTTATCAATTCCATCAACCGACAAATAATTTTCTCCTTTTTGTACTGCAAATATTTTATTAAGAACTACTTTGCCGGAATTGTCAAATATCTTAATGTCGACTTTTTCATCCCTCGCCGTCATTAATTTCAGGGTCAAATCCCTGTATGCCGGATTAGGATACATTAACACAATTTTGTTGCCCGGCTCGCTTTTTTGAACACTCAGTATTTTACTGTAAAAAAATCCGCCATCAACATCAAATATTTTAAGCCTGTAAAAGTTTTTGGACGAAGATGTTGTGTGCAAATAATTATAATTTGATACACCGGATTGATAATTTATTGAGGTCAGTTTCGAAAAAGAAACTCCATCCGTGCTATACTCTAAGTCGAAGCTCCTTAAATTTATTACATTGGTTATTTCCCATTTCAGGTCTATTGTATTTGTATTAGTTGTTGCCAGGAAATTGGTTAATGTAACAGGAAGCGTACCGCAGGGTGAGCCCGGGTTGATTGCATTAATGAACGACGGAGGAGATGGTAATGTAATTAACTCGCCATCACTTCCCGGCGTTGCGCCATAATCATTATCAATAGTTCCGGTGGGTGAGAGCGATCTTGTTTGTCCATTAATACCTCCCAAAACATTTGTTGACAAAAAGGTACCGTTTGTGATAATAATACCTCCACCTCCACCGCCGCCTGGGCCGTAGTCATAATAGTTTGTCATATCTCCTCCGCTGCCTCCTGCTGCTGAAGCTGTCACATTATCCAATCCTACCGTTCCGGGTCCTGTGGTTACCATAATGATGCTTCCACCAGCACCTCCGCCTCCCGCAGCATCGTTTTGTGGTGGAGTATAAGTATCTGTTACTCCGGGTGCATTAGATCCATTGGCCATAACGCTTCCGTTGCCTGCGTATTGGGTTGCTCTCACGATTATAATTCCGCCACCCCCACCGCCACTGCAATCATACTCGTTGGACGAAAGACTGCTATCTGCAGAGCCTGCACCCCCTCCTCCGCCCATACAAAATAATTTCGTTGATACTTGTGCGAATCCAGAGCCCCCGTAACCTCCAGTTGGGTATGTATTTACGTTACCGCTTCCTCCATGCCACCCACTTCCTCCATTACCGCCGCTTCCTCCATTACCGCCGCCACCGCCGCCAGAGTTAAAATGATTTGTTGACGGCCCGCCATCAGTTCCACCACCCCCCGCATTTCCGGGTGCACCTCTTCCCATACTCCCACCGATATATCCTTCAACACCACCTGTGATTGTAATAGCTGTTCCGTAGTCAAAGTAATAAGCAGGTGTACCCGAAATACCTTCACCTTTTGCTCCACCCGTTAAGTTTGCCGCATTAGTTAAGGGCGATTCCCACCTATAATCTGTATTAGTCAATGTGCCTGTTCCGTTGCTGTTTCCTACGGTGGTTCCCGTTAAGTTTTTGCCACCACCGCCTCTGAAACCTTTATAATTAACGTCAATGGAACCAAGTAAGTTAAAAATATCATTAACGTCTATTGCTACTACACCTCCTGTTTGCCCATTCCATGAAGGGCACGTTACAGAAGCGCCTGCTTTTATTTTAAAATCGTAATACCTGGGAATTCTTATAACCTCATATCGCTGAATGGAATTCGTTGTTGTATAATCCCTGTTGAAATAATTATTGGCCAAAGGATAACCGAATGTTATAACAGAACCGGCTATGCCAGATACTGTATTGTACTCATAATATCCAGCTTTAAGATTTGAACTCATGTAGCCTGATGCGGGTGCGCCAGCAACATTATCTCCATAAGCGTCCGTGTTGGTTGAATTTATGTCGGTACCCTGTATCTGAATTATTAGTACGAGGTCTCCGGAGGATATAGGTGTTGCATTACCCCTTGGATCAACGGAGCCAATGGTTAAAGTGGTAGTACCTGCTACCGGATTACCCGTTCCGGGATAATAAGTATTTACAATATTGTTAGCGATTGATATAGTTACTGAACCGCTGGTAGGCGGTACGCCACATTGAGCGACAACTTTATTATAACAATTGATAGCGACAAAGCAAAAGATAAAAAATAGGAGTTTTGTGTAAAGTTTTTTGAACATTTTTGTAGAATTTAAATAAGGAAGAAATTAGGGGTTCCTTTCAATTTATATAATTGATTGTAAGTTAACAATCTATGTCGAATAAAAACAAGAAAATTTTATACCAAAAAATATTAGACGGTAATTTTCTTCCTCTGTGGTTGTATCTTTAATTCCCTTACAACAATTTTAATACATTATGGCAATACTAACTGTTGAAGATTTATCCAAATCTTATGGTAGAATACAGGCATTGAAAAAAGTGAGCTTCACGGTTCCCGAGGGCTCGGTTTTTGGAATACTTGGACCTAACGGTAGCGGCAAGACGACAATGCTTGGAACTATCATGGATATACTAAAGCCTAGTTCCGGCGCCTATAAACTTTTTGACGAAGTACCCACCGAACTGCATCGAAGAAGAATAGGTACTCTTTTAGAGACTCCCAATTTTTATCATTATTTATCCGGGGTAAAAAATCTTGAAATTGCTGCAGAAATAAAACAACATGGCAAGGAAGATATTCCACGGGTACTCGAAATGGTAGATCTTACAAAAAGAAAGGATTCTAAATTCAACACTTACTCTTTGGGAATGAAACAAAGGCTTGCAATTGCATCGTGCCTTTTAGGCAACCCAAAAGTATTGGTTTTTGATGAGCCAACTAACGGTTTGGATCCGGTAGGAATTGCGGAAATTAGAGACCTTATGAAAACACTTTATAGCGAAGGTAAAACCATTATAATGGCGAGCCACCTTCTTGATGAAGTGGAAAAAGTATGTACTCATGTTGCCATTTTGAGGAAAGGGGAGTTAATAACCTCAGGAAACGTAAATGAAATTTTATCGAATGAAGATATGGTAGAAGTGGGAGCAAAAAACAGTGAAAAGTTAATTGAAGTATTAAAAAATATGCCCAATCAAACCAGGGTTACAAAAGAGGGTGGAATGATAAAAGTTTTTTACCCTGTCGGTACTGCGGATCTTGAAGCAATTAATAATTTTTGTTTCAGCAATGGAATTATTCTTAATCATCTTATTCTTAAAAAGAAGAGCCTTGAAGCAAGGTTTTTTGAACTTACCAATAATTAAAACGAGGCATGTTACATTTATTAAAAGTTGAATGGCTTAAAGTAAAAAACTATAAAGCATTCTGGATATTTTCTATACTCTATACATTTGCTATACTTGGTATTAACTATACCGGGTTTTATGTAAATGAATTGACGATTGAATCTTTGCCGCAAACTCAATTGCTTCTTGGAACTCCTTATGCTTTTCCTAAAGTGTGGCAAACCGTTGGCTGGATGAGTAGCTGGCTTTTGTATTTTCCGGGTATACTTTTTATTATGTTGCTAACCAATGAATTTAATTTCAAAACGCACCGACAAAATATAATCGATGGGTGGACCCGAATGCAATTCGTTTCCGTAAAATTTGTATTTGCAATATTATTCGCTGTCGCTGGCAACCTTTTTTAATTTTCTTGTTGCTTTGCTTTTTGGTTCGCTTACAACCGGCTCTTCGTTTAGTTTCCAGGGAATGGAAAATGTAGGATATATTTTTATTCAAACAGTTGCCTACATAACTTTTGCCATGTTCCTTGCTGTGCTTTTCAGGAGAAGCGGCGCTGCTATTGCAGTATTCTTTCTGTATGGTTTAATTTTTGAGTTCATTATAACCATGTTAATTAATCACAGATTCAATTTATCCCCGGTTGGATACTTTTTGCCGCTACAGGTTACAGATGTAATGCTTCCCATTCCTTTTGGTAATAAGATAATTTATGATAACGCCCCGGACTTGTGGATAATGGTACTTGCAAGCCTGGTTTATATTTGCGGCTATTTCTTCTTTGCCATGAAAAAATTTACAACAGACGATTTGTAAATAATCTCAAAAAATGGAGGAAATAAATCGGATTCGTAACATTTGTTTTACCTTTAAATGAACCAGCTAATTGTTCAACTGCGGATTCAATAGTTGGATATAAAAAAGTAAAACCCATCGACTTAATTTTTTTGTCGCATACCGTTGCACTCTTTAGAATTTCAACACTACGTTTACCCATAAACAATTTTAAAAAAAATATCGGTACATGAACCGGAACAAAAAATTTATTCCTGAATTTCTCCGCCGTTACTAATATTAATTTCTTATTAGTAACGGGCAAAGGTGCAACGGCATTATAAACCCCATGAATATCTTTATTTTCCACTGCCTCAATATACATACGGCAAAGATCATCAATGTGAATCCAGCTTACAATTTGTTTACCATCTCCTAAAATGGCGGCAACACCAAAATTTAAAGGCATTTTAAATTCTTTAAAAGCTCCGCCTTCATTGCTTAACACTATGCCATGTACGAAATTTGACTAACCGTATTCCAATTTGAGTTACAGGATCTACACTATTTTCCCAAAATATGCAGGTTTCTCCCAAAAAACTTTTATCGGGAGGATCGGTTTCAATAAATCCATTTTTATGGACCAGTGGGTAGGTATCGGCTCCATACCACCCAATCGCGGAAGCAGCAATAAATGATTTTACTCTGTGCTCACTTTCACTTAAAGACTTTATCAATAAAGCGCTGCTTTTTGTTCGGCTATCCATGATTTGTTGTTTATACTCTTTCGTCCATTTTTTATCCATAACACCGGCACCGGCAAGATGAATAATATAATCCGCTTTTTGTATTACCACGGAATCAATAACCTGTTTTTTTATATCCCAAAAGCTATATGATATTTTTGGATTTACCGAAGAATTTCTTTTGTTGCGGGATAAAATAATTACTTCATAATTGCGCTCGATTAAATGGCTTGTTAATTTTGTACCAATGAGGCCAGTACCGCCCGATATTAAAACAACAGCCATTTTTTTATCGTAAATTAGTAATTTATCAAAAGTAAATTATTTCAATTTAGCGTTTTGACAAATGCATTTATTTACTTTTAATAGATCAACAGAAATTATATGAAGAACATTCTCATTTTTTTTATTTTCAGCGTATTTTCCCTTCCGGCAATTTCGCAACAAATAACTTACACCCAGCCTGAAGCTGATGATACCCGAGCACTTGATTTTGAAATTATCGGAAAAGTAGGTGGCAATTTTTTAGTTTATAAAAACATCAGGAATAGATATGCCATAAGCGTATACGATAATCAAATGAAATCAAAAGATAGGGTTGACCTGGATTTCATGCCGGATAAAACCATTAATGTTGATTTTGTTGCTTTTCCTGATTTTGCTTATATCATTTATCAGTTCCAAAAGAGAAATATTCTTCATTGCATGGCTGCTAAAGTGGATGGCAATGGAAAATTATTAAAACCACCTTTTGAACTTGATACCACGCACATTAGTTTTTTTGCCGATAATAAAATTTACAGTACCATCAATAGCGAGGACAAGTCAAAAATTATGATTTATAAGATTCAGAAAAAAAATGACAAATTTAATTTCACCACCTTGCTGCTGAATGATAGTCTTGAACTCTTACATAAATCAAGAATTGCAACCCCCTACGAAGAACATAAGGATATTTTTAGTGATTTCTTTGTTGACAATTCAGGGAATTTTGTTTTTACAAAAGGAACTAAATTGACATATAGAGATTATCTTCAAAAGCTAATGCTGGTTACAAAAGCTCCGCAGGACGATAGCTTCACTTTAAATGAGCTCAATCTTTCAGAAAATTATCTTGATGAAATTAAATTGAAGGTTGATAACGTAAACAGCCAATATCTTATTAATTCTTTATTTTATAAAAAGAAAAATGGCAATATTGAAGGGTTGTATTCTGCCGTATGGGACAAAAAAAATGACACATTAGTGTCACAAAATTTTGCCTATTTTAACGACACTATTAAGGAACTTGCAAAATCTGAAGGAGGCGTCAGGCTGGCGTTTAATGATTATTTTATCAGGGACGTCATTCTAAAAAGAGACGGAGGATTTATTTTAACTGCTGAGGACCATACTTCGCAATCTCGCGGAAATCCATGGAACCGGTATGACTACCTATATGGGTATCCTTCTTTTTCTCCTTATGATTCGTATTATCTCTATTCTCCATCTTCATATTGGTATTCCGGCCGCTATCCAAACTATTATGGCGGAGGAGGCCAGGTCAGGTATTATTATGAAAATATTGCGGTATTTGATCTTGATAATACCGGCAATTTAGTCTGGAGCAATGTCATTCATAAATCGCAGTTCGATGATAATAGTGATAATTTTCTTTCTTACTGCATTATGTTAACAGGTGGCCAATTGCATTTTTTATTTAACGAACTCGAACGGCATAATCAGCTTATAAATGATCAAACAGTTTCAGCAGATGGAAAAATTACCAGGAATCCTCCGCTCAGGAGCTTAGACAGGGGTTACGAATTTATGCCGCGTTATGCGAAACAGGTAAGTTCTTACCAGATAATTATACCTTGTATGTATAGAAGTTTTATTTGCTTTGCAAAAATTGAATATTGACAGGGGTTACCTGAATTTCTCTCTCTCATTGGAACAAAATTGCAGGTGCTTTTAGTATTTGTCACTGTATAATTTTTTACTTAGTCACATATTTTTCTTATCCGGTTTATTTTCTTTACAGGCATTGTTATCTTGTTGCCCGCTATAAATTTTTTATTTTTGTTTTTCAATCTAACTCTCATTTGTGATAGGTGCATTCCGAGCTAATAATCCTTTTAACACTTTCATGCTTCTTGTGTATGGTTTACTTTTGAAGCTGGTATGGTTTATATCCCCGCAAATTCCTGTTGTCCAAAAATCAGATGGCGTTCTTTATAATACGATTCTTCGAACACTTAAACCGTTATTTGACAGATACCCGATAATATATTCAATTATAACTTTCATTTTTTTATACACACAGGCGTTGAGTTTTAACAGGCTTCTCAACAATAGAAGACTTATGCAAAAACCCAATTATCTTCCTGCAATGAGCTACCTGTTAATTACATCATTTTTTGCCGAATGGGATATTTTGAGTGCTCCATTGGTAATAAATACATTGCTTATTTGGGTTTGGGCCAAAATGAGCAGCCTCTACAATAATCCTCATGCCAAAACAACACTATATAATATTGGTATTGTAATCGGGATTACCACTTTTTTTTATTTCCCGTCACTCGCGTTTGCGCTGATGATAATTTTTGCCCTCCTGATTACCCGGCCGCCCAGGGTTGCAGAATGGGTTATTGCCATATTAGGGATCGCTACTCCGTGGTATTTATTATTTGCATGGTTATTTCTTACCAATAAACTATATGAGTTCCAGGTTTCGGGCATTAGTATCGATTACCCTTTGTTCGCTAAAAACAATGCGCAATACACAGGAATAGTCTTAATACTTATAGCTACTGTAATAGGGAGCATTTATGTACAGGCAAATGCAAGAAAACAAATTGTGCATGTGCGTAAAAGCTGGGGACTTATGGTTTTGTATTTAATTGTTGCATTATTTATTCCTTTCATTAACAGCAGCCACAATTTTCAATACTGGATTTTGGCTACCGTTCCACTCTCAGCATTTATTGCATGTTTCTTTTTCTACCCAACTAAAAAATGGATTCCTTTATCTATACATTGGATAATGGTAGCTTTTGTATTTTATATGGCATTTATAAAAAAATAATCTTAGTATTTTTGCTTTTGCAAAATCAAATAAATCTAAATGAAATTTGGCATAGTTATTTTCCCCGGGTCTAATTGCGACAGAGACATGATTGATGCTTTGAAAAACGATCTTCAGCAAGAGGTAATAACGCTATGGCATAAGGATAAAGATCTTTCTATGTTTAATAAAGAGGATTGCATTGTGTTGCCCGGTGGATTCAGCTATGGCGATTATTTAAGATGTGGCGCCATTGCCAGGTTCAGCCCCATGATGCAAAGCGTAATCGAGTTTGCAAATAAGGGTGGCAATGTTTTAGGCATTTGTAATGGCTTTCAGATCTTATGTGAAAGCGGTCTGTTGCCTGGTGTTTTGTTAAGAAACAGTAATATGCAATTCGTGTGTAAAAATGTTTTTATTACTTCCGAAAAGAAAACGGGAAAGAAAAAAATTTTAAAAATTCCCGTGGCGCACGGCGAAGGGAGGTATTTTGCGAGTGATGATGTTCTCAGTGAATTGGAAAAGCAACAACAGGTATTGTATCGTTATTGCAATACCGACGGGTTTTTTAACGTTGATTATTCACCGAACGGATCGAGTCATAATATTGCCGGTATTTGTAATAAAAACAGAAATGTTTTTGCAATGATGCCGCACCCTGAAAGAGCTTGCAGTACTTTATTGGGCAACACGGACGGAAGACAGGTATTTTCAGATTTATTTTCGATAAACTAACGTTAAAAAAAGTAATTACGGAAACCTCTGTTGCAATGTTATCGTTTATAATTTAATATTATTGCAGAAACGAGAAGATATCATGAAAAAAATAATTATACTATTAATATCGGCTTTTATTGTTAACACTTCTTTCGGGCAAATATTGAACCCGGTCAAGTTTAGTTACACTACTGTGAAAAAGGGTAATAATCAATACGAAGTTCATATAAAAACTTCTGTTGATCCAAAGTGGCATATTTATTCAATATATAATCCGGATGGAGGTGCACAGGCAACTGCACTTACTTTTACCAATGCGAAATCCATAGGGAAAGCCAAAGAGGCCGGGAGAATGAAAACTATTTTTGAGAAGGAATTTAATGTGAATCAAAAATATTTTGAACAAAAGGTAGATTTTATTCAAACCGTGAAGGTTGAACCCGGCACAAAAAAAGTTTCAGGAACGATTGAATATATGGTTTGTAACGACCGTCAATGTCTTCCTCCGAAGACAGTTGCGTTTGATATAGCTCTTTAAAATAAAATTGATACGATAATCTTAATAGGATAGCCTTAGCCGTTATCCTATTTTTTTAAATTCAGTCATGAAGATTTATAGATTGTTTATTACGGTTATTTTATGCTTTGTTGCTTTGTTCCTGGCAAATCAAAGTGTAACAGCACAAGCCGTTGATGCAACGCAAAAAACTTTGACTCATACTTTTCTTGATGGACTAAGGTGGGGGTTTATTTCTGTGTTACAGCCATGCCTGTACGCAATGTTCCCCGTAACTGTTACTTTCTTTTTAAAACGTAGTGAATCACGTGCACAGGGAATCAAAAATGCCACGCTGTATTCCGTCTCAATTGTAGCCATATTTACAATATTTGCCTTTTTTCTCACGCTAATTTTCGGAAAAGATACCCTGTATCAAATATCAACCAGCGCCGTTTTCAACATTTTTGTATTTATATTATTTATGGTTTTCGGAATATCTTTTTTAGGGGCATTTGAAATTAGCCTTCCTTCTTCCTGGACTAATAAAGTAGATGCAAAGGCAAGTACGCAAAACATCTCCGGTATTTTTTTCATGGCTCTTACCTTAGTACTCGTATCCTTTTCGTGTACGGCTCCATTTATAGGAAATTTATTGGTTGATGTTACCCAACAAAAAGAAAGGTTGGGGCCAATTATAGGTTTCCTTGGATTCTCCCTGGCTATTGCATTACCATTTGCATTGTTTGCGTTCTTTCCGGGATTGCTTAATAAAATTGCCAAATCGGGCGGATGGTTAAATACATTGAAAGTTACTTTTGGATTTATTGAAATTGCAATGGCATTAAAATTTTTATCGAATGCAGATCTTGTTTACCATTGGCGTTTGCTGGACAGGGAAGTTTATCTTTCATTATGGATTATTATTTTTGGCCTGCTCGGCTTTTATTTGCTGGGCAAATTAAAATTCAGCCATGACGATCATTTACCATTGAACGACTATGGCCATCCCTATCTTTCAGTAACAAGATTATTGTTTGCAATCATACCGCTTGCCTTTACAGTTTACATGATACCTGGATTATGGGGGGCACCTTTAAATGGCATCAGCGGCTGGTTACCGGAAAATAAAACCCAGGATTTTAATCTTGAAAAGTTAATTAGAAACGGCCAGTTGAATTCAACCAATAACGATTCATCAGATACAAATAAAACAGTTGCTTACGTCAAACCAAAAAAATATACGGATATACTTGCGTCTGAAATTGCGGGTGTTGAAACATTTTTCGATTTTGATGAGGCTATTGCCGCGGCAAAAGCAATGAATAAACCCGTGATGATAGATTTCACCGGCCATAGTTGCGCCAATTGCCGCAAAATGGAAAGTGAAGTTTTATCAAAGCCTGAAGTAAGTAAAATATTGCATAATGATTTTGTTGTTGTTTCACTATATCTCGATGAAAAAAGAGAATTGCCTGACAGCGAAAAATATGTTTCAACATTTGATCAATCTTCCGTTAATAATATTGGGGCTAAGAACTTAGATTTTGAAGCAAATATTGCAAATTCGAATTCTATGCCATTATATATTTTCACAGATGAAGCAGGTAAGATCATAAAAAATTATGGAGGTTATGATCCTGATATGAATCGATTTATTTCGATACTTAGTGAGGTGAAAGCTGAGAATAAGAAGCGGTTTCCGTAGACAAATATTTTATAATCTCACAATATTTTTAATCGCTATTGGTGGCGTAAAGTTTGTTTCATTGTCTGGTTGTTTGTGAATATCATTTACCACCTCCATTCCTTCAATGACTCTTCCAAATGCTGCAAATCCTTGCCCATCCTCATTTGCATCGCCTCCGTAATCATAAGCCTTGCCTGCCTTATCGCCTATCAAAATGAAAAATTCAGTATTGCCACTGCCAGGCCCAATACGTGCTAATGAAATAGTTCCATCTTTATGAAGTATGCCTGTCTGCTTTGTTGTTTCCAATGGTATTCCAGGTAAACCCGTTTGCATTTTATTTTTTGTTTCCCATATTCCACCTTGTATTAAATCAGATTTAAAAGAGCTCGAAGGCTGGTCTTCTGCTTTCAGTACACGATAAAAGGAACCACCTTCGTAATAACCTGAATCTATATAAGATAAAAAGGCAGCGACCGTCTTCGGAGCCTTTTCAGGATATAGTTCGACAATAATATCGCCAAAATTGGTTTCAATTTTTACGGTTGGTTCTTTATAGGTCTTCTTCGGATGACATGAAAAGGAAATACATGTTATTAAAAGAAGGGAAAGGTTGATTACTCTTGACATATTTTTTAATTTCACTTACATTAAATACAGAGAAAGATTTTTATTTAGTAACTGAAGGCACTATCTTTTCTATTTTCGTATCTATTCCCGTAACTTTTTTCATAAAATAATTTTTAGGATAAATCGCTAACACCTTATCCGGCCACTCATGTTTCCCTGTCCCTATAAAATAAAGAAGCCATTATAGTTATTGGTATTCCAACGCAGATAATTAAAATAAAAACTCCTAATATGGCATTCCGGATATTGAAAGGGAAATGTTGCGCCCTGCTTAATGGAACTACAAGTAAGTTCATCACCAGCCAGACAAAAATACCATAGATTATCGCATTGGTACCTTTATTCCAATGAAGAAATTTTATTTTAGGATATATTAAAAAATAGAAAGCAGAAAAAATGTTGGCAATTAAATAATGAAACAATAATCCAATAACAGCAATGAACTGGCTCATTGAATAAGCCTCTTTGCCAAATACGGCGGATGCGATATAAACAAATACTATAACGGGGCTTTTACCGGTTGTTATATAAAAATTAATAATTGCCGCTGCCGCATCGAGTGTTCCTGCAATGAAACCTGCAAGAAGTATCCTGTTAAATAGTAAAGCTCCGGAAATATTTTTGCCTGGTAAATGCAATGAGATTTTTTCTGAAATTAATAAGAATATCCCATACACTATGAATAGCCTTTCGTCAACATGTTTTTCTCTACGGACACGTAAAACAAAAACCCCGGCTAACGTTAGTCTCCGGGGTAAACAATAATAACAGTACACACACAACAACGAAGTTTAATCTGGTTTTTTCCCTTCCAGGAAAGTATTAATAGTACTTATTTCAGCTTTATTATTTTCGTCGGATTTGACGGTATAGTTGCTGTAAAAGCTTTCTACGTCTGCAATAGAATTATGCAATTCCATATTGCGGCGGAGGTAAGCAGGAACCGACTCAAACTCATTGTTAGGATCCGCAGCGTTTACGTTGAAAGAAAGATTCCTCAACTTCGCAATACGCTCCATAGCCCTGCGCTTCAAATCTCCTGCTTCGTCCACCTGTGGCAGCTCCTCAGCAGAAGGCATCATGATGGGCATCGTCTGGTGTACTTTCGGCTCCTCCTTTCCCTCCTCCGCTTCATGGGAATTTTTAACAACCAATTGCATTCCCGTAACAGGTTCGTCCTCCTGCTTTGGAATCGGCAATGACGTTTTTGGTTCCTCTACAGATTTGGATCCCGCTCCTGGCTTTGCTTCCGCATAAATCTGCGAAGGCTTTGCAAGGTAACCGCCTGACGTCGGGACGGTGCTAGCTTCTTTTTTATTTTTTGATGATTGATTGCTCGAAGCCTTTGTTTCGGCTTTCTTTGGGTGAGTTTGGGGTTTTTCAGATGTTACTGAATCGGACTCCGAAGATAATGTGAAATGAATTACCGTTTCGGAAGATTTATCAACAGTAATTTCCTCATTCTCAATTGGTAATTTTACGACAGGAGAGATTGGTAGTTCTACGATTGTCGGCTCAAGATCTTTCTCAATTTTCTGTTCACTCAATGATGCATATACATCTTCATCTTTAATAGACTTGAAACCTTTTTGTTCAATTATGTTTTCGTGTTCCGGAATTTCATCGGTATTCTTTTCTTCCTTCTTTTCATCAAAAACAAAAACAGGTTGACTGTATTTCTTTTTATCCTCATCAGGATGCTTCAATACCATTACTATTTTTTCTTCTTTTATCTCAGGTTCATTAGCTTCTTTTTTATCAAAAGGATCCTTATGTTCGAAACCTGTTGCTATTAAAGTAATACCAATTTTATTTTCCAGCACACCATCATATCCAAGGCCAAGTATTACGTCGGTATTTTCTCCGGCCTGGCTTAACAGATGATTTTGTATGGTCTCAACTTCATCCATAGTAAATTCGTTCTCGCCTTCAGCCGAATTGATATTTATTAAAATCCATTTTGCTCCCCGAATATCATTATCATTCAACAACGGAGAATTAAGTGCCTGCTCAATTGCTTTCTGTGCACGATTTTCACCTTCCGCAGTTGCACTGCCAAGTATGGCAACGCCTCCTTTTCTCATTACGGTACAAACATCTGCAAAGTCAACGTTGATCTGGCCGGTGCTGTTGATTACATCCGTAATGCACTTTGCTGCAGTTGCCAGCACATTATCTGCTTTGGCAAACGCAGCCTTCATGGTAAGGTTTCCAAACTGGTGTCGCATTTTATCATTACTGATTACAAGTAATGTGTCGACATGGTCTTTCAGCTTGCTGATGCCATCCTCGGCCTGGGCAATCCTTTTCTTGCCTTCATAAGCAAAAGGTGTTGTTACAATACCTACGGTGAGAATCCCAAGGTCTTTACAGATTTTTGCAATGATCGGTGCACCGCCGGTACCGGTACCACCGCCCATGCCCGCCGTAATAAACGCCATTTTGGTGTTTACTTCGAGTATTCGTTTTATTTCTTCAAGACTTTCTTCGGTTGCTTCGCGTCCTATTTCAGGATTAGCACCGGCTCCAAGTCCCTGGGTTAAATGTGGGCCTAATTGTACTTTGTTAGGAACCTTACTGGTAGAAATTGCCTGTGCATCGGTGTTGCAGATAATGAAGTTTACACCTTCAATGTTCTGGCTGTACATGTGGTTAACGGCATTGCTTCCGCCACCACCAACGCCTATCACCTTTAGGATAGATGATTGTTCTTTGGGCAGATCAAAATGTATCATGTGTATTAGATTTAGGAGCCTCACCCCAAGCCCTCTCCAAAGGACAGGGACGTGGAGTATCAGCGTTATTTATTAATGGGTTTAGACAAAATTTTAATACTTATAAGTTTTTTTCTTCGGGAATAAGGGCTTCTACAGTTCTGAGTCTCCATCTTCTTTAAACATTTCAATCAAACCGTTTTTAAAAGAATCCATAAAAGCTTTTAACGTTTTCCTGGGTTTAACGACAATATTTTTATGATTAGTAATATCAGCTTCAACTTCGTCTACACTTGGTTGTTGCAGGTGAGCAGGAATATTAATCTTTGCATACTGCAATTCAAATTGCTTGCGTTTATTTTCATAATCATTATATCCTTTTAATATCAATCCAAGACAGGTTGCATACATTGGTTTGGCTAATTCTTCAATATGCCCTGATGCAAGATGTTCATTGGGATATCCAATCCGTGCATTCAGACCGGTAACGTATTCCGTCAACTGAATTAAATGTTTTAATTGCGAACCGCCCCCGGTAAGGATCACACCGCCATTTAGTAGCCTGTTATCAAGTCCCACCTGTTTTAAATGATAGGAAACAAAGTCCATAATCTCACTCATGCGTGCCTGTATGATACCTGCAAGATTTTTTACGCTTATTTCTTTTGGAGCCATTCCGCGTAATCCCGGGATTGTAATAAATGCATTTGATTTTGCCTCATCAGAAAGCGCACTTCCAAACTGAACCTTCATTTGCTCTGCCTGTGTTTTTAAAACACCCAATCCCGTTTTTATATCATTGGTAATATTTTCTCCGCCGAATGGAATTACTGCAGTGTGTTTTAAAATTCCTTCATAAAAAACGGCAAGGTCGGTAGTGCCTCCACCAATGTCCACAATCGCAACTCCAGCTTCCAGGTCATGATCGCACATTACTGCGGCTGCCGAAGCCAAAGGTTGCAACACAAGATCTTTGGTAATCAGCCCGGCCTTTTCAACACTGCGGTTAATATTTCTGATTGCATTTTTATCACCGGTGATGATATGAAAGTTGGCGCCCACTTTCACCCCGCTATACCCGATAGGATCCGGAATATTTTGAAAATTATCTACTGTAAATTCCTGCGGAATAACGTCAATAATCTGGTCGCCGGCAGGTATATAGGTTTTATACTGATCGTTGACTAGCTGATCTATTTCCGATTGTTTTATTTCTTCCTCGGTATTTTGACGAACAATGTCTCCTCTTGTTTGAAGGCTTTTTATATGATGGCCTGCGATACCAACATACACTTCGGTTATCGGCAGATTTGGATTACTGGCATAGCAATTTTCCAAAGCAGTTTGAATAGCTTTTATTGTTTGATCAATGTTCAACACCATTCCGTGTTGCACACCATTACTGTTTGCACGGCCAAAGCCAAGAATTTCGAGTTTGCCGAATTCATTTTTTCTGCCCGCAATGGCAGCAATTTTTGTGGTGCCAATGTCGAGACCTACGATGATGGGTTGTTCGCTGTTCATATTTTGATTTTTTGTTTGCCTTCGCTTACCATTTTACCATTAAATAGAAAGTTCGTATTTGCGAAAGGCTGTATTGTATTATATTGTTTATGTTCTGTTATTTTTTTAAATCATTTAATAAAATTTTAATAATCTGTTTTGGGCGGCATCACCGCTTTAGGAACTCTTTTAATTTTTCCTTCACTTTTCGAATTCTCCGGTTGATTAATAATCTTTGGTTTCAGAGGGCCGGGATTTGGTTTTTCAACGGATGATGAATGGGTGATTCCGGCATTCTTTCTTGTTGAAGTTTGATTGTTGGATGTTGGTTTTTCATGAACAGGAACAGGGGTTACTGGAACACGATCTTTGTTATCATCACTTAACTTGCTTTTCGAATCTTCATCGGGAACGTTTTCAATTTCCCTGGATGTGTTGATCTCATTGTTATCATCAGCAGGTTGATCTAATTGAACATTTGTGGAGTCATCCGTATTTTTTTGTGCATCTGCTATCAGCGCTTTCATGATCTGAACGGAGCGTAGAGAATCCATCTTGATTTCATTAGCGCCTCTCCTTATAGCAACAACCTGTCCCTTAAACTGAACATCAATTGCAGAGTAATGCGCCCAGCCCAGCTTTGTCAATACTTGTTTATAAAAGCAAAGAAGATTACGAAATTTCTCCGGGCAATTTTCTGAATTTCCGAAATGAATAACCTGGTTACCCAATTTTGGTATCAAATCGAAAGTCCGGTTTGGCGAAATATCGACCTGGTCAATTTGTGCCATCCAGAATGGATTGGCATTGATAAATTGACTAAGTGTTCGGATATCCCGAATGAGGTCACTATCCTCCCCGGAAAATCCAATTACATCAGTAGGAAAATCAGTAAACACCGGAAGCCTCGGAGAAAATTTGCCACTCAGCGGCAACCTCGTCAAAGAACTATCTATATAAAAAGATGATCCCGACTTTGTAAAAATTCTTGCTATCGGTTCTCTCTCTGTTATTTTTACTTCCAATACATTGTTATTGTCGAAGAATATTTCAGCCCTTTTTACCCATTGACTTTTTCGTAATTCTGTTTCCATTTTAGCAAGATCAATTTTATGCAATGGCATCTTCTCTATTTTGCCTCCATTTGTTTTTTGCAGAACAGAGATTACATCTTTTTTATCAATAAAATAATTATTCTGAATGCCGGAAATTTTAATTTCGACACCAGTGCATCTTTCATTATTCCTTTTTTCAATTGCTGCAATCAGTAATACAATCATTCCTAAACCAACGAAAATCCATATCGAGGCTACAAGAATAGTTTTGATTTTGTATTTACTGTTTAAGAACATAATTCTTATAAATTATCAATTCAATAAAATTTCTTTTATCGGTTGCACCAGCTGATCTATATCACCAGCTCCCGCTGTAATTAATAAACCGAGATCATCTCTATACAATTTTCGTTTTTTTAATATTTGTAATAATTCATCTTTGTTGCAGCAAAGCGCCTTTTCTTTAGCCATTTTTTCTGCAATCATTTTGCTGGTTACACCTTCGATTGGTAATTCCCTTGCCGGGTATATTGGCAGCAGGTAAACATCATCCGCAAGATTCAGCGCTTCTGCAAATTCATTGGCAAGATCCCGGGTCCGGCTATATAAATGCGCTTGAAATACAACGGTGCTTTTCATTTTGGCAAACAAGCTTTTTGCCCCGGATATTAAAGCTCTTAATTCTTCCGGATGATGAGCATAATCATCTATAAAAACAAGTTTGTTTGTTTTAATAATGTATTCAAATCTTCTTTTTACACCTTTGAAATCGCTTACAGCATTTTTGATTTTATCCGGATCAATATCAAGGTATTGAGCTATTGCAATCGCTGCCACCGTATTTTCAATATTATGCATACCTCCCATATATAATTGTACGTTATTAAGATCCTGGTTTTTTGTTTTAATATTGAACTGATAACCGCCATTCGTTACCTGAATATTATCGGCATAGACATCAGCCATTTTGTTTTGCGAACTATAACGTATATGATTAATCGCAGTAAACTCCTTAGATGATAAATTGTAGTTAGTTAATAACAGGCCACCTTCTCTAAGCCTTTCTGAAAACTCTACAAAAGAATGTTCCATTTTTTCCTTTGTTCCATAAATATCCAGGTGATCCGCATCCATTGCAGAGATCAAAGCAACATCAGGCGACAGTTGCAAGAAGCTTCGGTCATATTCATCAGCCTCAGTAACAGATACGTTGTTATCACTGCTCCAGAAATTAGTATTATAGTTAACTGAAATCCCTCCAAGAAAAGCGTTGCAGCCAAAGCCTGAATGTCGCAAAATATGAGCTACCATTGTGCTTATAGTTGTTTTGCCATGCGTACCTGCTATGCAAATATTAAACGACGACTTCGTTATTTCGCCAAGTAAAGCACTTCGCTTTATCACTTCATAATTGTTAATCAAATAATAGTTCAACTCTTTATGATCTTTGGGAACGGCGGGAGTATAAACCACCAATTGCGTATCCTTGTCAAGCAGGTCGATATTGTCCTCATAATGAATATTTATCCCATCACCTTCCATTTGCTTCGTTAAAGTGGTTACGGTTTTATCGTAACCACTTACTGAAGCATTTTTGCTCAAATAATATTTGGCCAGGGCGCTCATTCCTATGCCGCCAATGCCAATAAAATAAATACGTGATATGGTTGTATAATCTCTCATTTGACCTCAGTCCAATTCCCCTCCAGAGCCTGCCCGTTCGCCAGACAGGGAGAAGGAACGATTATTATCATGTTTTTTCAATTTTTATTTCTTTTAAAATTTCTTTTGCTATCACTTCATCAGCGTTGGTTATTGCTAATGGTGTAATATTTTTTTTTAGTGTTTGTTGTAAAACTTCATCTTTTGACAAATCAATTATTGTTGCTACCAATTTTTCTTTTGCCTCACTATCCTTCACAATTAATGCTGCATTTTTATTTACCAGATTCATGGCATTAGCTGTTTGGTGATCTTCCGCTGCAAACGGGAACGGCACCAATACAGACGGTTTACCAATTACACACAACTCATACACTGTGCTTCCGGACCTGCTGATGATTATATCCGCTGCCGCATATGCGTATTGCATTTCCGTTATAAAATCATTTACCCAAACATTCTTTCGACCCTCACCCACTGACTTGTATTGTGCTGCAGTGGTTTTTCCAGTTTGCCATATTAACTGCAAATCATTTTGCTCAAACTCGTCAATGTGAGTTGCCAAAGCTTCATTGATGCTTTTCGCACCGAGACTGCCACCAATTGCCAACACTGTTTTCTTACTTTCATCCAATTCAAAAAAATGTAAGCCCTCGCTTCTTGTAATTATTGAGTCAACAATATTCTTTCGCACAGGGTTTCCCGTTAGCAACAATCTTTCGGCAGGAAAAAATTTTTCCATACCGGGGCTGGCTGCAAAAATCTTTGTCGCTCTTTTTCCCAGCATCATGTTGCTCTTTCCGGCAAACGAATTGCTTTCGTGCACAAATGATGGAATTCCCTTGCTTTGAGCATATCTCAATACAGGAAAAGTGGAATAGCCACCAACGCCCACCACTGCATCTGGTTTGAAGTATTTAAAAATCCTTCGTACCTCCAGGAAACTCCTTATTAGTTTTAAAGGCAACCCAATATTTTTTATCAAAGAACTCCTCTTAAACCCCGCGATATCTAATCCTTCAATTTTATATCCTGCCTGCGGCACTTTTTCCATCTCCATTTTCCCCTTAGCGCCTACAAACAAAATTTCCGTTTGCGGCTGCAGTTTTTTAATTGCATTGGCAATTGCAACCGCTGGAAAAATATGCCCGCCTGTTCCGCCACCTGCAATTATTATATTTTTATTTCTACTTTCTCCTGAGGCGTTGTCTTTAGGCTTTTCCGTTATATTTTCACTACGCATCATATTATCATTCGAATCAATTTTTATTCATGATTCAATTGCAGGTTCTAATTCTGTTTCCTTGCCCTCCATTTGCTCTACGTTACGGGCGACACTCAAAATAATCCCAATTGCAAAACAGGTAAACCAAAGACTGCTACCTCCCATACTGACGAGTGGCAACGTAACCCCGGTTGTTGGAAAGAGATTAACATTCACCGCCATATTTACCATTGCCTGAATAACAAGTGTAAAGCTCAAAGCAACCGCCAGGAATGCCCCGAATGCATAGGGACATCTTTGAAAAATTCTTATACTTCGAAACAAAAAAAGCAAGTATATCAAAATAATAATTGCTCCTCCAGCCAGTCCATACTCTTCAATAATTATGGCATAAATAAAATCGCTGTAAGGATGTGGCAAAAAATTTCTTTGTTCACTTTTACCGGGACCTTTTCCCAACCAACCACCTTTTGCGATTGCAATTTTTGCCTGTTGCACCTGGTACGACGCATCCGATTTATCGCTGTACATAAAATCCTGTACCCGCTTTATCCAGGTGGACATTCTACCAAACGTCAATATAGAAGGCAAATCTTTTGACGTATGATCTTCTTTATTATAATAATGACTGGCAATAAGAATAAGCAGAAAAACAGGTATTAATGCCGAGCCAACAACCAGCATAATATGTCTTAGTCTCACCCTTCCGATAAACATAAGCATCATTGCAGTGCCTCCAATTAATAATGCGGTTGATAAATTTGCAGGCGCAATAAGTAAACATATAATTATAACGGGCACCATTAGGGGCAGAAAGCCTTTTTTAAAATCTTTAATGATATTTTGCCTACGGCTTAACTGGCGACTCATATACATAAACAGGGCAAGCTTGGCAAGATCAGACGTTTGGAATGTCATATTAATAACCGGTAATTTTATCCATCGGTTGGCCTCATTTATGCTGCTCCCAAATTTTAAAGTATAAATCAACAGAGGTATAGATATTAAATACAAAATTGTTGCCACTCGTGAATAAATGGTATAATTAACACGATGAGCAAAATATATAATCAACACACCCAACACAATGAAACCAATTTGCTTAAAAAGATAACTCTCCGTGCTTTTATTCATTTTATAAGCAAGTGAACCAATACTGCTATAAACTACCAAAATGCTCACCATGGTAAGCATTATTACAATTGCCCAAATAACTTTATCTCCTTTGGTTCGGTTTAAAAAGCTACCTGTTACCTCCTGTGCAGAAGAAGAAATTGAATTGGCAATTATGTTTTTTATTCCACTCATTTTTTATTTCTACAAATCTTTTACGGCTTCTTTAAATTGCTTTCCCCTATCCTCATAATTTTTAAACAGGTCGAAACTTGCGCAGGCAGGAGATAGCAAAACAACATCGCCTTTATTTGCAAAATGAAATGCAGCCTGTACCGCGTCTTTCGCATTATCAGTATTCACCATTAAGCTTACGTCGTTGCCAAATGCTTCATGTATTTTCCTGTTATCAAGACCCATACAAACAATAGCTTTTACTTTTTCCTTTACGAGGTCTTTTAAAAATGAATAATCATTTCCTTTGTCTACCCCACCAAGTATCAAAATCGTTGGCTTTGTCATACTCTCCAGCGCATACCACGTACTGTTAGTGTTAGTAGCTTTACTGTCGTTAATAAATTCAACTCCTCTAATTGTTGCCACAGGCTCCATGCGATGCTCCAGGCTTTGAAAAGTTTGAACCGCATCTCTTATCTTTTCTTTTCGTATATCCATCACAACAGCCGAAAGCCCTGCTGCCATTGTATTATACTGATTGTGTTTCCCCTTCACGGCAAAATCTTCAACACTCATAGTCATTTCTTCTTTTTGCCATTTTATATGCATTTCTGCATTAGTTATGTAAGCGCCTTGTGGCAGCAATTTTCTCATGCTTATTGGTAGTGGGTTAGTACTGTTTAAAAAATTGTTTAAATATTTTACTGTTATTTCATCATCGGCGTTATAAATAAATACATCGTCTTTGGCTTGATTTTTAATAATGTTGAACTTGCTCTTTATATAATTTTCAAAATTGTATTCATACCTGTCTAAATGATCTTCTGTTATATTAGTTAGCACTGCTACATCCGGCTTGAATGTTTTAATATCATCCAATTGAAAAGAACTGATCTCAGCTACATACACTTTCTTTGGTGCCTTAGCCACTTGCCTTGCGAACGAATAACCAATATTGCCAACCATTGCGCAATCGAGTCCGCTTTCCCTGCAAATATGGTATGTCATTGCTGTCGTCGTTGTTTTTCCGTTACTGCCCGTAATAGCAATGATTTTACTATCTCCCTTGAACCTGTATGCAAATTCTATTTCACTTATTATTTCAATCTCTCTTTGCCTTATTTCTTTTATGAGCTCATTTTTTCCCGGTATTCCCGGGCTTTTCATAACAAGATCAGCCGCAAATATTTTTTCTTTTGTATGAATCCCTTCTTCAAAATCAATCCTGCTTATCAATAATTCATTCTTAAAAACCGGATGTATTAATGAGCTATCGCTTACAAAAACATCATACTCCTTTTGTTGTGCCAGCAAAGCTGTACCTACACCGCTTTCACCGGCGCCGAGTATTACAATTTTTTTTTTCATTCTTTTTTAATTGTATAGGCAATTAAAAAATCGGTTCTTCAACGGAATGAATTTAACAGGTCAGAGACTGTCATCATTGGAATTGGAAAGCGTCAAGCTTTTAAAAAAAATTTTCATAAGGACAAATCATTAAATATTAGGCCCCTCATATCAAATTATCTTAACTTCAATGTAACTACTGCAAATACTACCGATAAAATGGTAACCACCCAAAAGCGAACAGCAATCTTACTTTCATGGTATCCCAGTTTTTGATAATGATGGTGCAACGGGCTCATTAAAAAAACTCTTCTTCCTTCTCCATATTTTTTTTTAGTGTATTTGAAATAACTAACCTGAATGACTACACTTAAATTCTCTACTAAAAACACGAAACAAAATATAGGTATTAACAATTCCTTTCTTACTATTATCGCCAGCGATGCAATAATTCCACCTAAGGCAAGACTTCCGGTATCCCCCATGAAAACCTGTGCCGGGTAGGCATTGTACCAAAGAAACCCAACGCAGGCCCCCACAAACGCGGCAATAAAAATTGACAGTTCACTCAGGTTGGGGATGTACATAATGTTCAGGTATTCTGCAATTCGCACGTCGCCGCTTACAAAAACAAAAACGCCCAAACCCAAACCAATTATCGCACTCACGCCTGTTGCCAATCCATCTAATCCATCCGTTATATTGGCACCATTAGATACTGCCGTCACAATAAATATTACAATAATTATATACAGTATATAAGTATAATTCTCCCAACTTTCCGGCAATAATTTTGCATAATTAAATTCATGCGTTTTCACAAACGGAATGGTTGTAATTGGTGTCTTAACTGTAACAAACCGATGTTCCCGTCCATCTATAATAATAGTGTCTTCGCCTTTACCCAACCTATGTTCACCACGTTGCAAGGACCCCTGAGTTCCATTATTATCAGTTATTACTTCACGCTTCACTACTACATTTTGATTAAAATATAAAGTAGAGCCAATTATAATACCAAGCATAATTTGACCAAATACTTTAAATCTTCCGGCAAGGCCATCGGTATCTCTTTTTTTGTAGGCTTCTCCTTTTGCTTTGGCCGCACGCCTTGCCTTTATTTTTAAATAATCATCTACAAACCCGATTACACCAAGCCACACAGTACACAACAACATCAGCCGCACATACACCTTATCCAGATTTCCTAATAACAATGTCGGAATTAATATCGCCAGCAAAATGATAATGCCACCCATTGTTGGAGTCCCGGATTTCATTTTTTCACCAGCCAAACCCAATTCACGAACAGACTCTCCAATTTGTTTTCTTTTTAAAATATTTATAAGTCGTTTACCGTATACCGTTGTTATAAAAAGTGATAAAAGAACGGCGACCAATACCCTAAAAGTGATGAAATGAAACAGGCCGCTCCCCGGAAACTTAATTCCGTTTTTTGCGAACCATTCAAATAACTGATAGAGCATTTATTTTTATTTATTTCCCAACCAATTCAAACATTTGAGACAGCACCCTTTTATCGTCAAAATCATATTTTACTCCATTTATCTCCTGGTATTTTTCATGTCCCTTTCCTGCTACCAAAACAATATCCTGCTGCTGCGCCAGGTTTACGGCGGTTTTGATAGCTTCTTTCCTGTCAATAATTGAAATGTATTTTTTACGTGCTACAATTGGGACGCCTTCTTCCATATCTTTTATTATTTGTGCAGGGTCCTCATTTCTTGGATTATCTGAAGTGAAAATTATTTTATCGCTGTATTCACAAGCTACCTCGGCCATCACAGGACGCTTGGTTTTATCCCGATTGCCACCGCAACCTACTACGGTAATAATTTTCTCTTGTCCCTGCTTCAGGTTCTTTATTGTTGCTAATACATTCAGCAAAGCATCCGGCGTATGCGCATAATCAACTATTCCAATTACCTTTTCTTTTAACGAAATCGTATAATCAAATCTGCCTTCTGCACCAGTCAGGCTGCTGAGAACCTGTAAGACAATCTGTTTGTTTTCTCCAAGGCAAATTGCAGCACCATATACAGCTAAAAGGTTATAAGCATTGAAAGTGCCGATAAGCCTGCAATGCACTTCAATATCATTTATCATTAATACAAGGCCGCTTAAAGAATTCTCGATAATTTTTCCTTTGAAATCAGCCATTGTTTTAAGGCTATACAGATATTTTTTTGCCTTGGTGTTTTGTAACATTACCGCTCCCCTTTTATCATCTGCATTGCTAATTGCAAACGCCGACGATGGCAGCGAATCGAAAAATTGTTTTTTAACTCTTATGTACTCATCAAACGTTTTATGATAGTCAAGATGATCGTGAGTTATGTTACTAAAAATTCCGCCGGCAAACAACAGACCTGCAATGCGATGTTGATCTATGGCATGGGAACTTACTTCCATAAAAATATGCGTACAGCCTGCGGCATACATTTCCGCAATGAGTTTATTAAGGCTTATAGAATCTGGCGTTGTATGGGTTGATGGTAATATGGCATCCCCAACCTGGTTTTGTATAGTGCTAAGTAAACCGCATTTGTATCCTAATTGAGTAAATAATTTAAATAATAAAGTTGCGATAGTGGTTTTTCCGTTAGTGCCAGTTACGCCAACAAGTTTTATTTTTTCTGATAGTTGCCCGTAAAAATTATGTGCCATTACTCCGGCGGCCACTGCGCTATTTTCAACAACTATGTATTGGACATCGGCACTAAGCGTTTCTGGCGATACCTCACAAATAATTACAGACGCACCGTTAGTAATGGCTGTATCAATAAAGGAATGTCCGTCTGCTAGCGTTCCTCTTATAGCAATAAAACAACTACCGGGAGTTACTTTCCGTGAGTCTATCTGCAAATCATTTACATTAGGCACGCCCACACCAGTAACCGAGGTGATTTTCACTTTATATAATATTTGTTGCAATAGTGCCATTAATTCAACTGAAGATTTATAGCTTGCCCCTTACGAAAATCTGCGTTTTGCGCAAGTGATTGATAAATTACTTTCCCTTTTCCTTTAGCTTCCACTTTTAATCCTATGTTTTCTAACAAATACACTGCATCTTTTAACCCCAGGCCGGTTACATCGGGTACTTTATTCACAGGGGCCTTTGTACTATACACCGAATTCATCTGTGCATAATTATTATTGAGAACTGTTGCTCTCCATGAACCCGTTATTGCAGAATCCGAAGAAGGATAGTTAAACATGTTCAGTATATCGCTTAGGTCGTTTTTTAATCCAAAAAACTGAAGCGCACTATTGTCTGTTCCGTTTGGCAATTGATTTAAAGGTTCATTGCCGATTTTCTCTGCATAAATTTTGTCCGCTACTTCTCTGAATACAGGGCCTGAAACTACACCTCCATACCCGTGTGCGGATTCACTGCTGTTTTGTATTACTACGGCAATACTATATTTTGGATCATCTGCAGGAAAATATCCTATAAAGGCTGATTGATAAATTTTATTTCCCTTATTATATCCGCGATTATCCATTGCCGTTACTGCAGTGCCGGTTTTACCTGCAAAGCGGTATACATTAGTTTCAAGTGCATGACCTGTCCCATGTTCATTTTGAACAACTGCCATAAGACATGCTTTCAACTTACCCAAGGTTTCATCGCTGCATATTTTATCTACCAATACAGTTGGCTTAAACGATTTAATTTCGTGACCCATTTCATTTATAGAGTTAACCAGGTAAGGCTTCATCATTTTTCCATCATTAGCCACAGCGTTATATATCATTAACAATTGAAGGGGCGTTACGAGTTCTTCATAACCGTGAGCCATAAACGGTAATGTTGTTTTTGTCCAGTATTTGCTTGATGGCTTTTTTATATAGGGAGAAGCTGCACCAACTATGTCAATTCCGGTACCAGCATCCAACCGCAGATCGTGCAAATGCTGATAAAATTTATCGGGCTGATTATGATAATATTCATCGGCCATTTTTGCAAACGCAACATTTGAGGAACGGGCAAATGCTTCTTTCACGGTTATATTATGCGTTCCTAAGTGAGAATCGGTAATACGAAGACCATAAAATATTTTTTTTCCGCCTTCACAATCAACTATACTTCCTGTGTCAACATATTTATCTTCAAGCAATGATATTAGCGTTGCTAATTTAAAAACTGAACCTGGTTCAGTTCTTCTTCCGAGACCATAATTATAATCCTCAATATATTCTCCGTCCGGGCGCTTCCCTAGATTCGCTATTGCTTTTATCTTGCCGGTGTTTGTCTCCATTACAATGCAGGTTCCATGCAAAGATTTATTTTCAACCATCTCTTTCATAAGGGCATTTTCTGCAATATCCTGTATGTAAGTGTCAATTGTTGTTATAATGTCCTTTCCATTTTCAGGTTCTATTTCAGCGCCGTCAACAGGCACATAAGCACCAGCCATGTATCGCATAAGCCTGCTACCCGTTTGTCCTTTTAATACACTATCATAAGATCGTTCCAATCCAACATTTCTACTGGTATCACCGCGTGAAAGTCCAACTGTTCGGTTTGCAAGCAGAACATAAGGATTTACCCTGTTATCTCTAACGTCTATTATAAACCCGCTTTTATTTCGCCCTTGTTTAATCAATGGAAAATTCCTGAGAGCCGTATATTCTTCAAACGAAATTTTCTTTTTCAAAGGATAATACCGAGCCTCGCTTTTATACCCGGCTATCAAAAGTTTGCGGTAGGAGGATGCGGATACATCTTTAAATAATTTCGATAAAGAAGTGCTGAGTGAGCCAAGATTTTCGTAAAATCTTTTACCATTTTTTTCACGCAGCCCATCAGCGTCAAAATCAACATATACATCAAAAACAGGAATCGAAGTGCTGAGCATGTTTCCATCTTCACTGTAAATAGTTCCCCTTTCCGCATTTATATCCATGTACTTTAAATGCTGTGTATTGCTCATTTGTTTCCAGAAAGTCCCCTGCACTCTTTGAATATAAATAGCACGACCCAGTATAACTGCCCCCAGGGCAATAGTGCCGAGAAAACACAGATAGATGCGCCACAATATGTCTCTTTTTACATCCAATATTTCAGGTTCTTAACCGGTTTACATTTATTTGTTTTCTAAAGTGTCAGTAAGTCTCACGGGAGGAACTAATAATTCCCTTAAGCCCAAGGGCCAAACGGCTTTTGCCAATTCACTTTCTTTGCTTCTGAAAATTACATCCCGTTTTATAGTCTTAAACTCATACTCCTTCTCTTTCAAATTTTTTGCAGTCGAATTTATTTGCCTTACCATTTTATCAGCATAATGCCCGTTAGCGATATAGATTATTGCCAGGGCCGATGCAAAAAGATAAAATGGGATATTTTTTACAAGCCATCTGTTGTACAAAAGCCTTTTACCGCCCTTTTTCACAAAGGATCTCTTTTTGTCCGCGTTATTGATATTTTGATCATCTGTCATTCTCCAGGTTATCTGTAAAACTTTTTTATTCTGTATTTTTTTTGAAACTTTTCTTTTTCTCGGCAATACGCAATTTTGAACTTCGTGATCTCGGATTGTTTTTCAATTCTTCCTGCGAGGGCGTAATTGGTTTTTTTGTTATTACTTTCAAATCGTTTTTTGATAGCGTTCCATATAAATCCCCGGGCTGCTCTTCACTAAAATTTGCTTTCTTGAAAAAATTTTTTACAAGTCTGTCTTCCAAAGAATGAAAAGTGATCACGGCAATTCGTCCGCCTTCTTCAAGAACATCGGATGCCTGCAACAACATTTCTTTTAATGCGCCTAACTCATCATTTACTTCTATCCTCAAAGCCTGAAACACCTGTGCGAAATATTTTTCAGGGTTCCCTTTTACGACAGAGTAAAGTGCATTTTTAAACTCATTGATGGTTTTGAGTGACTGCGATTTTCGCGCATGGACTATCAACTTTGCCAGCGTTTTTGCATTGGTCACTTCTCCATATTGTTCAAAAATTTTATGTAGTTTCTCTTCTGGGTAATTAGTTACAACGTAAGTCGCGTCAAGTACCTCTGACCGATTCATTCTCATATCCATCGCACCATTAAATCGGGTTGAAAATCCTCTTTCAGCCACATCAAACTGGTGGCTTGAAACACCAAGGTCAGCTAGTATGCCGTTTACTTTCGAAATTTTATTGAGGCGGAGAAAGCGTTGCAGATGTCTAAAATTGTGAGGAACAAAAATTACTCTTGTATCATCGGGTGCATTTTTAATTGCATCTGCGTCCTGGTCAAATGCTATTAATTTTCCGCTACTATTTAGCCGCTGAAGGATCGCAGCACTATGTCCTCCACCGCCAAAAGTACAATCTACATAGGCTCCTGACGGATCGATTTGCAAACCCGTGATCACTTCGTGCATTAAAACCGGCACATGGTATATGCCCCCCTGCATTTTATGATTTTGTAATTTTATCCCCCGCCATAACTTCCTTTGCTAAATCACTAAATGCTTCGGGTGAAAAAGTTTCAAAGAACTGTTGATATTTTATTTTATCCCAAATCTCAAGTTTGTCAATAGCTGAAACCAGGACAATATCTTTTTCAAGTCCTGCATACTCCGTAAGATTTTTTGGCAATAAAAGTCGACCTGCATTGTCTAACTCAACCTGTGTGGCGCCGTTTAAAAAATACCGTTTAAATTGTCTTACTTTTGGGTCAAAATCATTTAAGTTGCTTAGTTCAGAAAATAAAGGTTTCCAGCTTTTGGATGTGTATAAGCACAGGCATTTCTCAAATCCCCTGTTTAAGATAAAAGGTTCACTCCCACTTTCAGGTAATTGTTTTTTAAACCCTGAAGGAAGTAAAAAGCGACCCTTGGCGTCTAATGTAGCTTCGTATTCACCCAAAAAGCCTGTCATTATGAACTAATTAGCTTCGTTTAATTGAAATTTCCACAAAATAACACTTTTTCCCACTTTGACAACGTTTTTGTCGAAAACTTTTTTATGCACCATACTCGAAATCCATTTCAGAAGGGAGTTTCGACCTTCTTTTTTCGAATACGCATGTGCAAAACCTGTGAATAGGGTGTGCAAAAGATATTAATAAAAATTAAGAGAGGCTAGGCAACACTATAGTCTTAGCATTGAGGCAATCCGAAAATGCAAAAGATTTTGTGATCTATAAATTTGAAGAAAAATATGTTGTCCCGAAAAAATTTTACGGCAAAATTGAGTGAAAATTATTGAGCAATTGGTTGCTTTAAAACAGAAAAATCAATGATGAAACAGCTCCCTTTGCCCGCAGTGCTCTCTGCTTTAATTTTCCCTTTATGCGCATCAACGATTGATTTAACGTAACTAAGACCAAGCCCAAAGCCTTTTACGTTGTGTATATTTCCTGTATGCGCCCGATAGAATTTTTCAAAAATCCGGTTGAGCGTTTCTTTATTCATCCCAATTCCATTGTCTTCAATTTTTATGCGAAGCTGGCCATTTAAATTTTGGGTAGACAATTTGATAAGGAGATGCTCCCTGGAATATTTTATGGCATTGTCGAGCAGATTGTTAATAATGTTTATGATGTGAACCTCGTCTGCCATAATCAAATCATTAGATGCATTAAGCTGAATTTCCAATTTACCTTTTTTCTCAGCCAAAGGAAGTTTAATATTATTAACTGCTGCGTGAATTAAGTCATGCGCATGAACTGGTTTTTCGTTGAGTTGAATTTCCTGTTTATCCAGCAAAGCCGCTTGTAATATTGTCTCCACCTGTTTATTCATTCTTTTATTTTCATCCTTAATGATGCCGGAAAAATAGTCCATTTTCGTTCTGTCATTGATAACCTTTTCATTTTTCAGTGCATCTACTGCAAGCGAAATAGTTGCCAATGGCGTTTTAAATTCATGCGTCATGTTATTTATAAAATCAGATTTTATCTCGCTTAATTTCTTTTGATTGAGCAGTGCACGTAAAGTAATAAAGAATGCAGCAAAAATGATACAAGTGAAAATTACCGCTCCTGCTATCATCCAAAGCATCTGCTTCCAAATGATATTATTTACATGAGGCACTACAATTACGAGTAGTTCCTGGGGAGTTAATCCTTCAGCGTAACCTGCACTTGGAATTTGTATGGGATATACGAAAGACAGGTTATGAATAGTATCCATATAAGCCTCAGCATATTTTTTCGACTGAAGGTCATCTCCAATCATCGAGGTAGTAGTTATTGCGAATTCAAAATCAACATTTTTGATATCATTTTTTTCGAAAGCGTTTTTAATTTTCGCTCTTATCTCCTCCCGGCTATACCTGTGTACAATTGTTGACGGAAAAGCGTTTAACGGGAATAGAATATCAGCATTTTTCCTGTTATCGAAGGGTGACAAATTACCTTTTTCACCGGCAAGGTCATTAGCTGCAGTTGCAGTAACCATTGCCATACTTTTCTCAAATTGTTGCTCCTTATCCTGAAGGGCCTGTTTTATCCAAACTATTTGAAAAAAAATAATGCCCAGTAAAGAAACAAAAATCAGTAAAGTGATGATAGGGAAAATTCTCTTCATAAATCGCAAATTTAATCTTCACAACTGCTAAAACGCAACAGAAAGTCTATCACATAAAAATTTAACTAACCCTTATCGTTTACTATTTTAATAAAAAGGGATATTGATAAAACATTTATTCAACAAATAAATATAATTTAGAATTATGATTTCACCTTCAAAGGGTACTTTATTAATTGCAAATCCCTTTTTAAAAGACCCTAATTTCAGCCGCACAGTAATATTCCTCTGCGAGCATACCGAGGAAGGAAGTTTTGGCTTCGTTTTAAACAAGAGATTTCCTAAAACACTTGAAGAACTGGTGCCTGACTTGAATGCAAGTGCTTTCCCGGTATACCAGGGAGGGCCTGTACAAAGAGATGCCCTGCATTTTTTACATCAGTACCCTGAG
Source organism: uncultured Chitinophagaceae bacterium (assembly GCA_963819925.1). Taxonomy (GTDB): domain Bacteria; phylum Bacteroidota; class Bacteroidia; order Chitinophagales; family Chitinophagaceae; genus Ginsengibacter. The sequence continues at coordinate 608,707 of CAWFYG010000009.1, forward strand.
CTTATAAGCGGAGGTGAAGAGGTTATGGAAAACATTTATTGGGGAGGAAATTTTGAAAGCTTGTTGATTAATCTCAAAAATAATGACATTAATAATGAAGGTATCCGTTTTTTTATAGGATATAGCGGCTGGAGTGAAGGCCAGCTTAATGATGAACTGAAGGAGGAAAGTTGGCTGACGGTAAAGGCTACACGAAAATTGATTTTTGATACAAAGCCGGAAGATATCTGGAAAAATTCTCTTAAACATCTGGGAGGTAATTACGAAATGATGATTAACTTTCCTATTGATCCACAATTAAATTGACCGATAAAGTTTGATATACTTTTAAAGAAGTTTAAATATTTTTAATAGAAACTTTTGCTTTATAATATCTTATTATTCCCCGCCAGGATTTTTATACATTTTTATTGCCGCAAAATTATTATCAATAATAAAAGCATGTTGCAAAAGCAAGGACCCTTGCTTATCGCATCAAATCATCCAAATTCATTTTTAGACGCCATTATAGTAGCAACATTATTTAAAAACCCGGTTTATTCTTTAGCAAGGGGAGATGCTTTCGCAGGAAAAATAATTGCCAAAATTCTCGCCTCATTTAATATGCTTCCTGTTTACAGAGTAAGTGAAGGAGTTGAAAACCTTGAAAATAATTATTCCACATTCGAAGCCTGCCAGGATATTTTTAAAAAAAATGGGATTGTACTAATATTCAGTGAAGGAAGATGCATTAATGAATGGCACCTGCGGCCTCTTAAAAAGGGAACAGCAAGACTTGCAATTGCTGCGTGGCAGCAAGATATACCACTTGAAATTTTACCATTGGGAATTAACTACAGCAATTTCAGAAAATTTGGAAAGAATATTTTTTTAAATTTTGGCACTACCCTTACGAAGGAAAAAATTAATGCATATTCTAATAGTGGCAAAATTATTAATGAATTTAATGAGAATCTCAAACAACAATTGCAAAACCTGGTTTTCGAAATTGATAGCGATGATAAAGAAAAATTGAAAAAAATATTTAATACTTCCGGGCCTTTTACAAAGAAAATACTGCTGCTTATTCCCGCTGCTTTAGGATATATTCTCCATTTCCTATTGTACTTTCCTATCCATTTGATTATCAAAAATAAAGCGCAGGATCATTACGATTCCATAATGATTGGGTTGCTATTTTTTATTTATCCATCATATATATTGTTACTAACTTTTATTTTATTTTTTATAATACATACACCCTTCGCATTTTTTTTATTGCCGCTAATCCCGCTTACAGCCTTATCCCTGCTACATTTCAGGAATACATAAATAATAATTCCCTAAAATAAAAAATCCTGTAACGATACAGGATTAAAAAGTCAGGAACAATTATATTATTTTTCAGTTGCACCCTCCACCAAAACGGTAGCACCATTATTTAACACCTCAACAAAACCGCTTTGAATTGTATAAAGGGAGGTAGAATTTTTATCTTTCAAAATTTTCAGCTTACCTTCTTTCAATGCACTAACCAGTGGAGCATGCTTTTCAAGAACTTCAAACATACCATCAATTCCGGGAAGTTGAACTCCATAAACCTCGCCGCTGAATATTTTCCTTTCGGGTGTTAGAATTTCTAAAGTCATAATTAGTTGAAATTAGGCGTTTGCGGCTTCTATCATTTTTTTGCCTTTGGCAATTGCGTCTTCAAGGTTACCCACCAGGTTGAATGCTGCTTCAGGATATTCATCAACATCTCCATCCATGATGGCATTGAAGCCCCGAATCGTATCTTCTATCGAAACTAAAACTCCTTTAAGGCCGGTAAATTGTTCAGCAACATGAAATGGTTGTGAAAGGAAACGCTGCACTCTTCGGGCACGGCTCACCGTTAGTTTGTCTTCATCGCTCAGCTCATCAAGCCCAAGTATTGCAATAATATCCTGTAATTCCTTGTATCGTTGTAATGTAAGCTTTACCCGGTTGGCACAATTATAATGTTCATCGCCCACAATTGCCGGAGTTAAAATTCGCGAAGTTGAATCTAACGGGTCCACTGCAGGATAAATTCCCAAATCGGCAATCTTCCTGCTTAATACGGTTGTTGCATCTAAGTGAGCAAAAGTTGTAGCGGGTGCCGGATCTGTTAAATCATCCGCAGGCACATACACAGCCTGAACTGAAGTAATTGAACCGTTACGTGTTGAAGTAATCCTTTCCTGCATTAAGCCCATTTCGGTGGCCAATGTTGGCTGATAACCTACAGCGCTCGGCATCCTTCCAAGCAATGCAGAAACTTCTGAACCGGCTTGCGTGAAACGGAATATATTATCAACGAAAAACAAAATATCTTTTCCTTTGCCTGTACCTTCGCCATCACGAAAATATTCAGCAACTGTCAGTCCACTCAATGCAACTCTTGCTCTTGCGCCCGGCGGTTCATTCATCTGCCCAAATACGAAAGTAGCTTTCGACTCTTTAAGTTCTTCCATATTCACCGAGTCAAGGTCCCACCCGCCTTCTTCCATACTATGAATAAATTTTTTACCATAATTCATAATACCGGCTTCAATCATTTCACGCAGAAGGTCGTTTCCTTCACGGGTTCTTTCGCCAACTCCCGCAAATACCGATAAACCACTATATGCTTTTGCTATATTATTAATAAGTTCCTGGATTAATACAGTCTTACCCACACCAGCACCACCAAACAGGCCGATTTTACCACCTTTTGCATATGGCTCAATGAGGTCGACAACCTTTATGCCGGTATATAAAATTTCTGAAGCGGTACTTAAATTTTCAAACAAGGGAGGCTTACTATGTATGGGACGGCCATTTTCTTTACTTACCTGTGGCAATCCATCAATTGCATCGCCGGTTACATTAAATAAACGTCCTTTTATATCGTCTCCGATAGGCATTAATATTGGCGAGCCCAAATCAACCGCTTCAACCCCCCTTTTCATCCCTTCGGTACCATCCATTGCAATGCAACGAACACTATCTTCACCTAAGTGTTGCTGTACTTCAAGTATTAATTTATCTCCATCTGGCTTCGTGATTTCCAATGCGTGAAAAATTTCCGGAAGCTTGCTGTTATTAGCAAAATGCACGTCCACAACGGCTCCGATTATCTGTTTTATCTTTCCAATATTTGCCATAAATGCTTATTAATTAAGTCCAATTTCAATTTGGCGGCAAAGGTAAGGAGATACAGTCAAAAAGCAAATAATGTTGCAACATTATTTGAGGTAATTTATGCCGCTTAATTTAATCATTTGCCGCACTGTCAATAAACAACAGCAGCGTAGTTAATGCAAGTATTATAAACCCGGTTTAACATGATAATCAAAACATAATATTCAGCGCCAATAAACATTGTAAATTCACAGTTTAAAAATCTGAATCAACATGAAAAATATTGCCTTATTATTTTTTTGTTTCGTCTTATTGAACCTGACTGCCTGGGCTCAAAACAATCAAGTTCCTTCTAAAATTACACTGCCAAATGGATGGAGTCTTTCTCCTGCAGGACGCGGCTTTTTATTAGGTGACCTTCCTCTCAATATTGCTGTCAGCAAATCAAAAAATTTAATGTCAGTTACTAATAACGGGCAAAGCACGCAAAGTATACAGCTGATTGATGTTCCCACGGGTAATATTCTTGATAATATAGTTGTAAAAGAATGTTGGCTTGGGCTTAAATTTAGCGCTGATGAAAAATTTCTGTACGCTTCCGGAGGAAACAATAACTGGATTTTGAAATATGCTATCAGGAATAATAAGCTTTTATTAAAAGATTCACTAAAACTTGGTGATAAATGGCCGAATAAAATATCTCCCGCAGGAATTGATATGGATGACAAGAAAAATCTTTTGTATGTCGTTACAAAGGATAATAACTCCTTGTATATTGTTGACCTTATTACAAAAAAAATCAAAGGCCAATACAAATTAGATGGCGAAGCTTACACTTGCTTATTGTCTCCTGATAAAAAAGATTTGTATATAAGTTGCTGGGGATGCGATAAATTATATGTATTTAATACAATCAGTAAAACCTTTACTACAACTATTTCCACGGGAAGTCATCCCAATGATATCTGTTTATCAAAGAATGGAAAAATTCTTTATGTCGCCAATGCCAATGATAATTCTGTTTCCGTTATCAATACTGATACGAGAAAGGTAATTGAAACACTTACTTCTTCGCTTTACCCAGATGCACCGCAAGGCTCTACAACAAACGGGGTGGCATTGAGCCCTGATGAAAAAACCTTATACATTGCCAATGCAGACAATAATTGCCTGGCAGTATTTGATGTCAGCGAACCTGGTAACGGCAAGTCAAAAGGATTTATCCCAACCGGCTGGTACCCTACTTGTGTAAAGGCAGTCGGCAATAAAATATTTGTAACAAACGGCAAAGGATTTTCTTCATTTGCCAATCCCGATGGCCCAACCCCTGTGGCAATAAATGAAAAGGTAACTTATCAAAAAGGAGCTAATAAAAAACCAAAGCATGATCAATACATAGGTGGCCTGTTTATCGGAACCATGTCCATCATTGATGTGCCGGACAGTAAACAGCTATCCGTTTATTCTCAACAGGTATATAACAACACGCCGTACACGAAAGAAAAGGAAATGATTGCTCAAAGCGAAAAAAATAATCCTATTCCCGGTAGAGTAGGGAATCCATCTCCAATAAAATATGTGTTTTACATTGTAAAAGAAAACCGCACGTACGACCAGGTGTTGGGAGACGTGAGTAAAGGAAACGGAGATACCAGCCTGGTTTTATTCGGGAAAAATATCACCCCCAATCAGCATAAAATTGTGCATGAATTTACGTTGCTTGATAATTTTTATGTTGATGCAGAGGTAAGCGAAGATGGCCATAACTGGAGCCTTGGCGCTTATGCAACAGATTTTGTAGAAAAAAACTGGCCAACTAATTATGGTGGCCGCGGCGGAACATATGTGGGAGAGGGAACAAATAAAACAGCGAACAATAAAAACGGATTTATCTGGAACGATTGTGAGCGGGCCGGCGTAAGTTATAGAACGTACGGTGAATTTGCCGATGACTACAAACCAAACATACCAATATTAAAAAATCACCTTTGCCCGTATTTTACAAGTTGGGACCTTAGTGTCCGGGACACCGTAAGATTTAATGAATGGAAAAAAGATTTTGACTCACTGGTACGCATAAATGCGCTTCCGCATTTAAATACAATGCGTTTTCCAAATGATCACACAGAAGGCATGAGTAAGGGAAAGCCCACACCTTTTGCATTTGTTGCAGACAATGATTTGGCCGTGGGAATGTTTTTAGACCATTTAAGCAAAAGCCCGGTGTGGAAAGAAAGCGTTGTCTTTATATTAGAAGATGATGCACAAAACGGACCAGACCATGTGGACGCACACCGCAGTCCGTTGTATATTGCCGGGCCTTATGTTAAAAGGAATTTTGTAGACCATACATCTTATACGACCTCAGGAGTATTACGCACAATCGAGCTGATATTAGGAATACCACCAATGAGCCAGTACGATGCCGCCGCCACTCCTTTGTGGCGATCTTTTACGGCAACACCTGATGAAAGTGTATTCAATTATTTACCGGAAAATGTTGATCTTAACGATAAAAATGTTGCAGTTAATAAATTATCGGAAAAAAGTGAAAAATTTAATTTCTCTAAAGAAGATGAAGTTAATGAAACTGATTTCAATGAAGTGCTGTGGAAAGGGATTAAAGGAATAAACACACTGGTTCCTTCCCCAAAAAGAGCGGCTTTCCTAAAAGTTACCGACAGAGAGGTTGACAATGATTGATACTTTTAAAGCACATCATAAATCATTTACCAGTTTGCTTAAACCGATTTCTTCCAGCACAACTCTTTGGGAAGTTCCATTTTCCCAATGCCATTTAATGAGAGCAATTTTACCATCAGCAATTTCAATTCCTGTGATGTCGTCATCATTGTAACAACAACAACCACTGTTGAAATAAGAAGGTTTCATCTCACTTCGCATAACCATATCAGTTGTCTCACCGTGATAAATTCTGTTATTCGGATGATTAGAATAAAGTCCGGAGGCAAATACCGGTTTATGGGTATGCCCTGTAATAAGTAACAAATTCTTTTTGCTCTTGCTCCATTCATACATCATTATGTTATGCCTGTCGAGCAAAATATAATCTTTAGCAGGGGTATTTACATTTATGTCAAGATATCGCTGCAAAGGCCGCCAGATATGACTTATAATCCATGTACTGAAACTATTGTTGTCGCTCATTTTGTCGCCCTGGTGCCCATGTGTAACAAAAATTGATAAAGGCTTGTTATCAATTCTTGTTTTTATAATCAAACCCTCAAATACCGGCAGCGGTAAAATAAAAATTCCTTTGAACCAGATGTCAACATCGATTTTATTCTTCCAGTTAAGATCGTGGTTACCAAAAGTTTTAAAATATTTTTTTTGTTCATGAAATCTTGCCTCTGAAGCCAATGCCTTTGCGTTTTTTGGAATAACTTCACCTGGCTTATACTTCCATAGTTCCTCACTGTCTCCAAGATTTATGTAATTGAACTGGTTGCTGAAATAAAAATCAAGAGCGGCTAAATAATTTTCTTCATTTGAGGCAAAATCGTCGCCATCTTCTTTATTTCCTTTATGATGATCGCTGAAAATGATAAACTTATCTTTAGTGAAATCGGTATCCAGAATAAGGCCCCGGTTATTTTTCTTTTTATTTAAATCGCTTAGCAGCTTACTTAATGATGCAAAAACATCTTTCTTATCCGGGGCAGAAGCGCCGGATGCAAGCTTTGTCAACAAAGGGCCTACCATTTTTTTTAAAAATTTTTTCAAAGCAAAAACTGCAAATTAATATTCAAATTAGATTTCACTTACCCTTAGCTGGTAGAAAATTTTTTATTCCGGGTATCCTTATTAATTCGTTTCTTTCAATAGTCATGATAAACCATAAGTAAAGCAGCAGCAGCAAGGTTGCAGTTATAAAGTTAACAAGTGCTCCTCCAAAGAAATATACAATTGCTTCGTGAATAAAAAACAGGAGCACAACTATTAAAATATATGCGCAAAGCTTTTTCCATGCATAAGGAATACGATAGTCTTTTTGGCCCCATAAAAATGAAATAACCATCATGCTTCCATAGCAAAAGAACGTGGCCCATGCACAAGCCATATATCCAAAATACGGGATGAAAGTAAAATTGATAAGTAATGTAATTGCGGCTCCAATAAGCGTTATATAAGCTCCTGCAATTGTTTTATGGGTAAGTTTATACCAGATTGATAAATTGTAATAAATGCCCAGGAACATATTTGCTAATAGCAATATGGGAACAACTTTAAGGCCGGTCCAATATATTTTCAACTTAGCAGGATCTGTACTTAAAAAATATTTCCATATATCAATATACATTGCTACTACAAGAAACATAATCGTAATAGTTATTACAAATAATTTCATCACTCTTGCGTATACTTTTTGCGGATTTTGTCCTTCGGCCTGCTTAAAGAAAAATGGTTCAGCCCCCATCCTGAACGCCTGGATAAACAGGGTAATCAAAATAGATAACTTGTAACATGCCGAATAAATAGCAACCTGATCTTTAGCGGCATTGACATTAGTAACAGGCGCCAGCCACGAAAGCATGATGCGATCAAAGGTTTCGTTGATCATTCCTCCAAAACCCGCAATTATTAATGGCATTGAATAGATAATCATCACAAGCCACAGTTTTTTGTTGAATTTAAATTCAAACGAAAAAAATTCTTTGTATAAAAGCAGCAAAGCAAAAAGTGATGCGCATAAATTGGCAATGATAATATATCCTACGCCATAATCATGCTTGTAGAATGTAGCTATAAAACCGTAGGGATTTTTTGCAGCAATGCGTGGACAAACCGATATTAAAAAGTAGATAATACCAATTTGTAAAATAATGGTAGAAAGTCTTACCAACGCATATTTTCTGGGCCTTTGGTCCAGGCGCAATTTAGCGAACGGCAGAGTAGATAATGTATCAAGAGCAATAATTATTGCTGAGTAGGTAATGAATTCGGGGTGATTATCTAACCGCAGCAAATGTGCAATGGAGGAACGAAAAAAAATCAGAATTGAGGTAAGAAAAACAGTACTGCACAAAATAGAAATAGTTGCTGTGCTATAAATGTCTTTTTTAAATTCGGCCTTTGTTGCGAAACGAAAAAAAGCTGTTTCAATACCGTAAGTAAATACCACATTTAAGAAAGGAATGGCGGCATAGAGTATGCTCATATCACCATAACCTGTCACAGAAAGTTTGTAGGTAAAGTATGGAGTTAATAAATAAAATAAAAACCTTGCAGCAATAGAACTTACTCCGTACCATATAGTCTGTCCTGCTAATTTTTTTATGCTACTCAAAAATCGGGGATTTAAAAAAGTTCAAATTTACTTTTATAATTTGTAACGAAGAGATGATGAAATATTAAGGTTGCGAAAATCTTTTATTTTTTTCAAACGTAGTATCATTTAATGTGTGCAGGAAATATACTATATCTGTTTTTTCCTGCTCTGTGAAGGGAACGCCTTTTCTCAGTGAAGAATCAAGGGTTGGGCTTTGCTGTATCCCTTTGCTGTAGTGATCTATCACCTTGTATAAAGAATACAAACTTCCATCATGCATGTAGGGAAAAGTTACAGAAACATTTCTCAGGCTTGGAACTTTAAATTTCAATGAATCTGCAGAACTCCCTGTTATTCTCATCCTTCCATAATCTCTCAAAAAATCGTTTACGGGTAGACCGTTATTACGAAACGAATAGTCGGTAAACAGCGGCTCTTTATGGCATGTATTGCATCTTTCTTTAAAAAGTTCATACCCACGTTCTTCAGCCGAATTAAATTTTGCTTCTCCTCTTTTTACTTTATCATATTTTGAATCAGAAGAAATGAGTGATCCTGTAAACTGTGCAAGCGCTTTCAGCATTCGCTGACTGTTAATCAGGGGAGTTCCAAAAGCAGCTTTGAACATACGCTGATAAGAAGTATCCTTTCTTAATTTTTTTAAAACAGAATCAATATTCTCGGCCATTTCATTCGGAGCTGTCAATGGTGATAACGCCTGTAATTCAATATGATTAACTCCTCCATCCCAATGATACAAGGTAGACCATGCCAGGTTAAATAACGGCGGTGCGTTGCGTGTGGTGAACTGGTTGTTAAAACCATGGCTGAAATCGTGATCGTAAGTAGCAAATGCTGCAAACTGCTGGTGGCAGGATGCACACGCAAAGTTGCCGTCTTTACTAAGTCTTCCGTCATAAAATAATTTTCTTCCCAATTGAAATCCTTCTTCTGTCAACGGATTACTAGCAAAAATATCAGTTGGCGGGTCAGGCCAGCCCGCGGGAATTTTTAATTGTAGTGGTGTTGTATGAAAGGGAGGAGTATCAATATTTTTAATTTTTCCTGCTTCAAGAATTAATGCAAAACAAATAACGAAGCATATGATTAATATTGAGAATATTTTTTTCAAATTTAATTCGAAATAATTTTTTCTATGTGAAACATGTGGGCGTAATTATCGCTGATGTCTTTGGCATTTCCTCCCGGCGAAGTAATAGCGGGATGCTCTGTAATTTTTATATCATGAGGATGCTGCCACCAGGTATTTATATCAGCATGTATTATGATTTCATAATTTTTACCTCCATTGAAATGAATTGATTTTTCCGGGAAATTTAAACGAATTTCTTTAAGCACATTATAAGGCCCTGAAAAGCCACCGACATGATATTCAAACTTATTATTTACCAATGTTGAACTGGGTGAATTGCCCTCCATTTTTGCCATTACATACCCTGTATTCCATGTCCAGAACATATCTTTTGCCGGATCAAGATCGCCGGTTTGTGCACCCGAAACATTATGCAAACTATCTACTCCCAATAAAAAATTCAAAGTAGTATAGTTGTCTGTAGGCACCGTGATATTAATAATCTGTGACTCTGGTTTGCGCTCATCAATGAGATGGTAACTGTTTTTTTCGCGGAAAATAGCATGTTCATTTTTCAGGCCAATATTTGTAACATAATACCTCAGTTTAGTAATGGTATATTTTTCTCCAAAGGGATTGGTATATGTCGAATCATCCAGAGCAATTTTTTTGCCCTCCACATTGTTTACAAAAATGATTCTTACGAAAGCCCGAATATCGTTGTCCTGAATTTTCTTTTCCTGAAAAAAACCAGTGATAGTATACAGAACCGGTATAAGCAACCAATAATATTTTGGACGCTTATTCATCATAACTCTTAATTTTTTTCCGTCCTTCCTTGATGATTCCTCGTTCTTTTTTCACTTTAATCCGGTTTACTTTGGAAGCGTTGGTTGGTTTTGTCTTTTTTCTTTTCTTCTTTTTAATTAAAGCATCATTTATCAAGAGATGCATTCTTACAATAACTTCGCCTTTGTTATCAAGCTGGGTCCTTTCAGTACGGCTCTTAACCAACAAATAGCCACTATCTGTTATCCTGTTAGCAAGTTTTTCAAGAATCATTGCTTTTTGTTCATCATTTAAAATATTGGATGAGGCAACATGAAACCATCCCTCTACCATGGTTTCCACTTTATTTACATTTTGCCCTCCTTTTCCACCACTGCGGGCCGTTTTGAATTCTATTTCTTTTAAAACATTTACCATATTCGAAATTACAAAATTTAAAAGATGGCTGCCTGTGGCAGAACGTTACAAAGAATTAATACGTAATTTGTTAAACGTTAATTTTTATAAGAACGAAAAATTTGACATTTTTGCACTCAACCATCCGTAAATGAAGTTAAAAGGCATATACAGTTCCCTTTGTGAAAGAAAAAATTCCGGCAAAAAATCATTTGCAGTATTGATTGATCCCGACAAAGTGAATAACGAAAAAGTGCAGCAATACATCGAATTGGGCATAGCTGCCGGTATTGATTATTTTTTAGTAGGCGGAAGCCTTGTAGTTTCCAATTATATTGATGAATGTGTTGGCATTATAAAGCAACATTCTTCCATTCCGGTTATTCTTTTTCCCGGAAGCCCAAACCAGGTATCAAGAAAGGCCGATGCTTTGTTATATCTTTCGTTGATAAGCGGGCGCAATGCAGATTTGCTGATTGGCCAACATGTTGTAAGCGCTCCGGTGATAAAGCAAAGTGGGTTGGAAATAATGAGCACCGGGTATATGGTGATTGACGGAGGTGCGCCAACCACGGTTTCGTATATCTCTAATGCATCCCCTTTACCTGCCGATAAAAATGAAATTGCCATGTGTACCGCCATGGCCGGTGAAATGTTGGGCATGAAACTAATCTATATGGATGCCGGTAGTGGTGCGAAAAGAGCTATTTCTGAAAGTATGATAGAAAAAGTTTCCGGTTGCATTTCTGTACCATTGATTATTGGAGGAGGCATTACCCATCCTGAAAAAGCTTACCTCAACTGCAAAGCCGGTGCAGATGTGATTGTTGTTGGCAACGCGATTGAGAAAGACGAAAGCCTGATACAGGAAATGGCAGCCGCAGTTCATTCGGTGCCGGTTAAGGTATGATCGTTAAATTCCCTCTGTGCCGTTTAGTAATTAATGTGCCTTAAAATCCTGGTTGGTTACCGGTGACGCCGTCGGAATTGTAATTATATTAAAACTAAAATTGTTAGCCTGGTGGCAACTATTGCATGTAGCCGTAAGCAATTTATATCCTGATTTAAATTGATCTATATTTTTATGACTGATGGCATCCTTCAAACTATCAATCGGGGGATACATCATAGGAATCATTTTTACTTCAGGCCTCGTGGTTTCTACCTGTGTAGCCTGCACAAATCTTTCCTTTAGTTCATCTATTTCATATTGGGCTAATTCCCAGTTATCGTTTATGCCGGCGTACCAAAGTTTGGCGTGATGCATCTGGATTCCACCCATAATTTCGCCAAGACCGGGTGCATATTCCGCCATCATTTTATGCAGGCTATCGGAAGTTAGTTGCGTTTCCGGCTGAGAAGATTCTTTATCAGTGCACGATACAGAAAAAGCAACAACAAATGCAAATGTCAATTTCAGAAAGTCTTTAACAAGATACGATTTCATTATTTAATTTTTGAATCAGTTTTTGGAAAGTTCCTTATTTTCCAAAAACTGATCAGTCATAAACTCATCATTTCTTTAAATTTTACAGCCTGCCTGCGGCTCACTTCAATTTTTTCACCACCAATTAAATCAAGCAACAGGCCACCGTTAAAGTAAGGCTCGATTTTATCGATCATTCGCAGGTTTATAATATGTTTCCTGTTAGCCCGGAAAAATACCTTGTCATCAAGACGTTCTTCCAATGCATTTAAAGATTTAAGTATAAGCGGTTTGTTACTCCCAAAAAAAACCTTTGCATAATTTCCGACACTTTCAAAAAGGCGGACATCCGACAATTTTACAAACCAGCATCGTTCGCCGTCTTTAACAAACACCTGGTCAGTTTCGTGAAGCATCCCCCTGTTGTTATAGGACAGCAATTCTTCTTCATCTTTTTGTTTCACTTTTAGCAAAGCATCTGCCAGCCTTTTAGGCTCTACCGGTTTCATCAAATAGTCCAGGGCATTTACTTCAAATGCTTTTAAGGCATATTCATCGTAAGCGGTTACAAAAATTACGTGTGGTGCTCGTTCAATCTGGGTCAGCATATCAAACCCCGATTTTCCGGGCATTTGTATGTCAAGAAATACCAGGTCCGGATTAAGGCTTTCGATTTTTTCAATCCCTTCATTTGCATTCGCAGCCTCACCTATAACTTCAACTTCCGGAAATTCCTGCAATAATTTTTTCAGCTCATTCCTGGCAAGCCGCTCATCATCAATAATGATTGCTTTTTGCATAGTTTTATAATTTATGATGTTGAAAGAAATTTTCTCAATAGCAAAGTACACAGATTTTGCTTTTGAAGGAAGTTTTAGTTTTTAAAAAAAATCAATAAGATACCGGCATTACAATTTTTGCCTGCACTTCGCTACCGTTTATCTTTTTAATTTGAAAATCTGCCTTACCCTGGAATAGAAATTTCAACCGGTCACGGGTGCTTTTTATTCCGAAACCCTCGGGAACTATTTCACCATCAAGCGTACCGGTGTTTTGCACTATTAATTCAAAATGATGATCAGTAAACCTTGAAATTATTTTAACAACGCCACCCTTAATCTTCTTGCTGATACCATGCTTTATGGCATTTTCAACAAGTGTTTGCAACATCATTGGCGGCACAGGTTGCTCCAGGGTATCTTCATCAATATCCATTTCTATCCTTAGTCTTTCTTCAAACCTCATGTGTTCCAATGCCAGGTAATCTTTTACAATGTCAAGCTCCTTATGCAAGGGAACTGTTTCCATTTTTTCTACCTGCATGCTGCTTCTCAAAATGTTTGAAAGCTCTGTAATAGCCGTGCGTGCCCGCTGTGGGTTTTCATCAACCAATGCCCTGATGCTGTTTAAAGAATTAAAAATAAAGTGTGGATTGATATGAGATTTAATAGTATTAAGCTCAAGTTCCTTCACCGTTTTTTCAAGACTTAGTTTATCAACTTCATCCTTTCTGTTTCGCTCCAGGTAATGCCAAACCATATAAAGCAGAAGCCATAGTGCCATCAAGATAAACGTTAGCATAATATCCCACCAAACACGGCCCTTGTCGTGATTTTCATATTGCCATTTTCCCTGTGTATCTCTATACCAACCCGTGCTTTTTTTTATGCTTTGTGCTGCCAGGTAATCGTCTGAATTTTTTTGATTATTTGTATAATAATTAGTTCCTGCAATGTTAAATGCCTTTTCTTTGACAATTGCGGTTTTCAAAGCCTGGTTTTTTTCATATTCCACCAAAGAATAACCTGTAGACACGGCCGTAAATTTTGCACCATAATAACTTAAAAGACCGGTAAGAGTAACGCCGATGATAAACAAGGCAATCACACGGTTGGATGGTAATTTTATCCAGTGTATCTTTTTTAAAACAAATCGCAGGGCGTGCGTCGACAGGATATTCCAAAGAAATTCGATAAGAAGTATAGCGTAAAAAACATTGCGCTTTTCTTTAGGCTTTAGATACATATCGTTAGCATAGAAATAAACAATGAACAAAGTAAGCGCCGGCCATATGCCCCATCCTAAAACCTGGCACGTCCAATAACGCAGAGTTGTTTTACGCATAAGCAAATTTAATCTCTCATGAAGAGTAGTAAATACTCCTTTTTATTAATGGTGAAATGGATTGGTGAAAGGTTTGCTTTCAGCCGTCCACTTCATTTTGCCAATATATCGTGCTAACTATTACCCGAATTTTTTATTTGATTTAACAAAACCGGCACTGCATTCATCCATGCAATTCGCATTTTATAATCCGTATAATAAATTAGTTTTAGTTTTACATAGCTGATAAAGGTAACAAATGCTTAATGAAAATTTAAATAGCGGGTAAAGAAATATTATCACCAGCCGATAAGGAATTTGAAAATAATATTCGACCGGCTGTGATCGAAGAATTTAGCGGTCAAAGCCAGATAATTGAGAACCTGAAGATTTTTATAAAAGCCGCCAAATTACGTAGTGAGGCGTTGGATCATATCCTTTTTCATGGGCCTCCGGGATTGGGGAAAACAACCCTTAGCCGCATTGTGGCAAATGAGCTCGAAGTGAATATAAAAGAAACGAGCGGACCGGTTATTGAAAAACCGGGTGATCTTGCCGGGCTTCTTACCAACCTGGAACCTAATGATGTTTTGTTTATCGATGAAATTCATCGCCTCAGCAATGTGGTGGAAGAATATCTCTACGCCGCGATGGAAGATTATCGCATTGACATTATGATAGATACAGGCCCGAATGCACGCAGTGTGCAAATAAATTTAAATCCATTCACTTTAATTGGCGCTACAACCCGCAGCGGATTGCTGACGGCTCCGTTACTCTCCCGTTTCGGTATAAAATCAAGGCTGGAATATTACAATGCAGAGACTTTGCAAAAAATAATTTTACGATCATGTTCTATCCTCAACACGAAAATAACTTCAGATGCTGCCAGGGAAATTGCCGGCCGAAGCCGGGGAACACCGAGGATTGCTAACGGGCTTTTAAGAAGAGTCAGGGATTTTGCACAGGTTTTATCAAACGGAACCATTGACCTCGCGATAACAACTTATGCATTAAAAGCACTGAACGTAGATGAATATGGACTTGACGAAATGGACAATCGAATATTAAGCTGCATTATAGATAAATTTAAAGGCGGCCCCGTTGGGATCACAACCATTGCAACGGCGGTTGGCGAAGAAACGGGAACATTAGAAGAAGTGTATGAGCCATTCTTAATCCAGGAAGGTTTTTTAATGCGCACTCCCCGCGGACGTGAGGTAACACCTAAAGCTTATAAACATTTGGGTAAATTACCTCATACACCTTCCAAAAGTCCGGGATTGTTTGATTCATCATTGTGAACCAATATTATTGTCCCTGTAATAAAAAAATTACCGGTTTCTTGTGCAGGTCCGGTTTTTCTTTTCTCCATTCTGCAACGGTTTTTGTTTTTATCCATTCCTTTGGCGAAGTAAGTTCCGATGCAATGCATAACTGAGTTAATGGCTTGCAATTTTGTAAAACAGTTTCAAATAATTTATTGTTCCTATAAGGTGTTTCAATAAAAATCTGTGTGCAATCTTTCTTAGAAGATTCTTCCTCCAGCGATTTTATTTTTTTATTTCTTTCAAAATTGTCAATTGGTAAATAGCCTTCAAAACAAAAATGCTGACCGTTTAATCCACTAGCCATTAAAGCCATCAGTATAGCACTTGGACCTACCAATGGTTTTATTACAACATTCATTCTTTGCGCCTCTCTAACTAAAATCTGACCCGGATCCGCAACACCCGGGCATCCTGCTTCGCTAATGAGGGCAATATTTTTTTCTTCCTTTATTTTTTGTCTGAACGTGTTAATCTGTTCTTGTTCCGATTTATGAATTGTAAACCATTCGAAATCATCAATAACAATTTCTTTTGACATACTTTTTAAAAATCTTCTTGCGGTTCTTTCATTTTCTGCAAAAATTACCTTGCAGTTTTGTATCGCATGCAAAACATAAGGTGGTATCGTTTCAACGGCATCATCCGCTAAAAAAGAAGGAATCAGGTAAATCATTTGCAAAATATTTTAATAAAAATTAATTTTCACCTGGCTGAAAACTTAATGTCGCAGCCACTACGGCGTATCCAGGTGCTACTATCCAGCCTAAAAATAATACAGCATGCATTAAAAAAAAGATCATGCCGTTACCAATCGCAAGGCCCTTATGGCGGTTTATAAAATCAAAACTTTCTGAGGAAGAGAGTCCCTTCCTTTCACTCGTATAATCAATCATAGAGAACCCAAAATAATAGCATTCAACAAAGATGGCTAACACGGGAGAAGCCCAGCCAGCGAGGGGTACAAGCGATAAAAATAATATTGCTACCAGGTACACCGTTTGCCATAGCATATTTCGCAGAGCTATCTGTACGCCTCTCAGAATATCGTTTAAAAATTTGCTGAAATTAAATGGATAATCTGTGTTACTGATGATGGATTCTGTTTTTTCACTTAACCATGCAAATACCGGCGATCCAATAATCAGAAATAGGTATTTAAACCATGAAAAATAAAATAACATCAATATAATCTGTAAAATGAGCTGCTCAAAAATAAAAATAAAACGAAGCCAGCTTTCATGTTCTTTCTGAAGCCAGATCTTTAAACCTGTTTTCGCAAAAAAATAATCAATTACATGCGCGGACGACTGCGAAAAAATATAAATGCCAAATGCAAAGAGCGCTGCATAAACAATTCCGGGAATCAATATCCACTTCCACAACTTATGTTTTATAATAAAATTGTGCGCTTTAAAATATGCCCTAATAGCTATAATTATTTCCTCGAGCAATGATCTTGTGTTATGATAATACCAAACTTAGATAATATAATTTAGTTTATTCTGAATGTTTTATTTTGATGTTTTGTTATTTTGAATACTTTTTTATGAAGAAAATACCTTTATCATTTTATTCCAGGAAAGACGTTATTCAGATAGCGAAAGACCTGATAGGAAAAATAATTGTTACCAATTTTAATGGAAGTATTACTTCCGGAAGAATTGTTGAAACTGAGGCTTATGTTGCCATTATCGACAAAGCGTCTCATTCATTCGGTGGTAAAAGAACAGCACGAAATGAACATATGTATGCCGCTGCGGGAACTGCGTATGTGTATATATGTTATGGTCTGCACCAGATGATGAATATAGTAACCAATGACAAAAATATTCCTGATGCGGTTTTAATAAGAGCCGTTGAGCCCCTGCGGGGTATTGATACAATGCTGAAAAGAACGGGCAAAAAAGCCCTGGATAAAACACTTACCCGCGGACCAGGAAATGTAGGTAAGGCCCTGGGGATTTTTAAACATCACTCCGGCGATAGCTTATCTGGAAATAATATCTATTTAATGGATGACTATTCCAAAATTAGCGAAGACCAGATTGGGACAAGTGCGAGAATTGGCGTGGAAGGCGCGGGGTCCGATGCATTGCTTCCTTACAGGTTTTATTTAAAGGGAAATAAATTTGTCAGTGGCAAAAATAAATAGTCTTTAATAGCATCTCGTTAACAATTCTCCTGCGCCTTTCGTATTAAGTGTATCAAAAATAGTTTCAATTTTTTAATACAAATTATGTGCGACAAAGCTTAATTTTGCAACTCAATTTTAAAACAAAAACAAATAATTATGAGCACAGTTAAAGTTGCTATTAATGGTTTTGGCAGAATAGGCCGGCTGGTTTTCAGGCAAATTTATAATATGAAAGGCATAGATGTTGTGGCTATCAACGATTTAACCAGCCCGAAAGTACTGGCACATCTGTTAAAATACGATAGTGCGCAGGGAAGGTTTGAAGGGGAAGTAAAAAGTACTGACACTTCCATAGTAGTTAATGGTGAAGAAATAAAAATATACGCACAAAAAGATCCAACACAAATTCCATGGGGAACTCATGATGTGGATGTAGTAATAGAAAGCACCGGATTTTTCACTGATAAAGAGAAAGCTGAAGCACATATTAAAGCCGGTGCAAAAAAGGTTGTAATATCAGCACCTGCAACAGGCGATCTGAAAACAATTGTATTTAATGTAAATCATAATATTCTTGATGGAAGTGAAACGGTTATTTCATGTGCCTCCTGTACTACCAATTGTCTTGCACCAATGGCAAAAGTGATGAATGACCGTTTTGGAATTAAGATTGGGTTTATGACTACCATCCACGCATACACGAACGATCAGAATACGCTAGATGCGCCGCATGCAAAGGGTGATTTAAGAAGAGCCAGGGCAGCAGCCGCCAATATTGTTCCCAACAGCACAGGAGCTGCAAAAGCCATTGGCCTCGTATTACCGGAGCTTAAGGGAAAATTGGATGGTTCTGCTCAAAGAGTTCCGGTTATAGCGGGTTCACTCACTGAGCTAACAACAATCCTAAACAAAAAGACAACTATAGAGGAAGTAAATGCCGCGATGAAAGCCGCTTCCAACGAAAGCTTTGGTTATACTTCTGATGAAATAGTTAGCACAGATGTTATAGGAATCCACTACGGTTCACTATTTGACGCTACTCAAACCAAAGTAATAACAGTGGGCGATGACCAGCTCGTAAAAACAGTAAGCTGGTACGATAATGAAATGAGCTATGCGTCTCAATTAGTGCGTACTGTTAATTATATTGCAGGCCTTATAAAGTAAAAAACCTGCTATATTTTCTTAACCGCTTCAGCGTTACCATGTTTCGTTGAAGCGGGTTTTAATTTTATGATGTATAATAAAAAAGCAGCAGTAGCTGCTGCATAATAATATTAGTTAGGTACTCTTATTTTTTTCTCAATCCGGAAAGATAATGTTCGAGTGCCGAAACCATACTTGGCATTTTGGGCTGTGGTGCAATAATATCAGGATTGAGGCCTGCTGCTAAAACGGCTTTGCGTGTGTTATCACCAAAAGAGCCGATTAAAATACCATTCTGTACAAAAGCCGGGCAATTTTCTTTGAAGCTTCTTACCCCCAGGGGTGTAAAAAAACAAATAATATCATAATGATTTTTTTCAAGAATTTCTTTTACATCATTTGAAATTATTTCGTATAATACCGGTATAGCGTATTCGCAGTTATTTTCAATCAGCCAGTTTGTTATTTCGCTATCAAACGACTCGGAACAAGGGTATAGAAATCTCTCAAGCTCCTTGTGTTTATTAATAACATCAAAGAGGCTTTTATTAGTTCCATCTGCCCCGTAAAATACTTTTCTCTTGCGGTATAAAATAAATTTTTGCAGATAAAGAGCTACAGCTTCTGTAATACAAAAATATTTTGTGTTTTGAGATACGGTTATTTTTAATTCTTCACAGGTTCTGAAAAAATGATCAATTGCATTGCGGCTGGTAAATATTACCGCCGAATAAGCAGGGATTTCAATTTTTTGTTTACGAAATTCTTTTGCAGAAATTGGTTCAACTCGTATAAATGGCTCAAACCTGAGATTTAAGTTATATTTTTTTGCCATTTCAAAATAAGGAGATTTGTCCCCTTCCGGCCTCGCCTGTGTTATAAGAATGTTTTCGATTTGTTTCAAAGTTTTAGGCTCTTGTAAATCAGTTTTCATATCCATAGTAATCGAACAGGTATTGCGCAAAGTTACATTTTTTTGTTATAAACTAATGATGCTAATAAGCAAAGGGGGCCGTACAGTCCTGAAATTCAACATTTATATAATGTAATCCACTATTAATTTATAAACAATCAGGAGAGGTAAAATTTCTACGGCAGTTACATAAATAATAAAGTGCAAAGGTTCAAGAGGAAACCGGTATTCCAAAGCTCCGTAAGTTTTTATATACCTTGATAAAAAAAATAAACCCATCAGCAACAAAGAGAAAATAACAATATAGTTTGTCCAAAGAGGTATTGAAAATGCGAGAAGAATTGTAAAAGGAACTAATACAATTCCTGTGATTTTATTAACCAGGAAAATAACAAAAATATAATTATCTGCAGCCTGCTGCATTCCGCTCATCCACCCTATAAACTTGAGGATAATATATTTTATAAAATAAAGTGCACCTATTCCTGCTATGCAAAAAGGCAACAGCAACTCGTTATCCATGAGGCGTGGCGGTTGATAGTGTTTAAAAAGCAACCAAACGTAAAATCCAACGCTTATCGCAAAGAAAATATTTAGAATAAAGGAAGGAAGTTTAGCCTGTAAAAGCTGGTCGGTTAACTGCGTCTGTCGAATAGATGTATTAAAAAATACCCTGAAAAGATTATTAAAATAACTGTTGTAAAAAGTTTTAAAAATTCCAAGAATCAGAACTACGATACACAATGCATAAAATATGAATTCCTTTCCATCAGTTTGCTTTCTGGTAGTAACAAAATAAACTGCAGGTTCTTTTGCGTTAAAAAATTTCCCAGATAAAAGCAACGAATCAACAACGGAATGATATGATTTTAATACCGGATAAACAACTCTGTTAAGAGAATCGATATTTAGTTTGGATGTATCTGCAACTGCCACAATTGATGTATCTGGCCTGGCTATATGATGCGCTACTTTAGGTTTTGGCGGCTTGTTATTTAACTTTGATGTGTCGGGAAATTTTTTAGCCGCTGTATCGGTTTGATATTGCTTTAAACTATCCTGCACTTGTTGGGCATAAAGGCAGGTACCAAAAAAAATAAATAAAAAAGCAGCGATGAAATAGCGGATCATTTTAATTTTTAATACTTCAAAAATAGTTGATATAGCCAAAATGTATTTTGGAAGCGTTGCGAATATCAAATTTAATATCATTCCTTTTTCCTATGGCATAGCTTAGATTTAATAACCCGAATTTAGTCTCGAAAGCAAGGCCGATGCCTGCGCTTATAAAACTGTTAGAATATTCGGTTGTGGTAAATTTTGTTTGAGTAAAACCTACGTCGGTAAAACCAAAGAAATTTGAATTAACCCCAACAAGATACCTGTATTCCGCCGTAAAAACTGCGTACTGATTTGCATAAATACTTTCTTCGTCGAAGCCCCGGAGCAACTTGTAACCTCCTATCTGAAACAGTTCATTCCGAAATGCTTGCGGGCTCTGATACCACCCAATATTGACTGCAGTTTTTAATGTGCTGCTTTTACCAAGTGGCGTGTAATGCGCCGCCGCTGCAACTAACCGCAACCGGTACGATTTTAATTTTACAGAATCATACAAAGAATTAAAGTCAAACGCCGGATTCGATGGATCTTTAAGGTTAACGATATCATTGTTTTTCTTAATTCTTTTAATACCAGCCGTGGCAGTTATATCCAGTTCATTTCCACTCCTGGGATTGAGCCGGTAATTTGTATTAAAAAATTGATAATTGATTCCAAAGTTGCCTGAGCCAACATCTATATTGGGCGGTAACTTTTTTGTAATTAAAATACTATTAGTGTCTGTACCTCCTGATAGCAGGTAGCTTCGTTCATTTTGATAAAAAATTTTACCTGATTGATTGGCAGATAAAATGTATTGAATTCCAATGGTGCCATTCAGTTGCAAGTAAGACGAATCTCTCTTAAGCAAATCAAAAGAAAAATCAATGCCGAACAATGAATTAAAAATATAAGGCTGGTTAAATCCTAAATTTAATCGTGGCGATTGCGGTTGAAGTTGCTGCCAGTTTACCAAAATATTTTCGCCCTGCCCCAAAGAATTTTTTAAATTAAGATGAACATCGCCCGTTACCTGTGTCTTGCCCGTTGTGGTATTACCCGGTAAAAAACCTACGAGTACATTTATTTCGCTGCTGCGTTTAGGCTGCAGATATAAATTAAGAATAGATCCGCTTCCCAACATCGTTACATCCCACGGCTGCAACTCCTGTAAATAGGGCAATTGTTTGAGCCTTGCGCTTACTTTCTGCAACTTTTGATTATTGTAAGTGCTTCCATTAGTTATATCAATATAATGCTGAAGGAATAAATTTTTAATTTTTGCTTTTCCATATACCCTGATGCTGTCAATGTGATAGAGCGGTCCCTTATTTACCTGGAGATCACCCTTTATCTTGTTGTCACTTATTTGAACGTTATTTAATGAAACCCCGGCAAATGGATACCCATTATTTTCATAATAATTTAAAATTCTTTCTTCCTGTTGTTGCAACCGTGTAAAATCAATTGTTTTATTTTTAAACTGTCGTGCATTCCAACCGGTAGCTTCGAGCAATTTTTCATCAACGCTGTCTGTATTTATTTCTACCCATTTGTATTGATCTCCCAAATACAAACTTACTTTTGCCTGCGTTGAATCATAAACAACAGAATCAACAGAAGCTCCCGGGAACCCTTTGGATACAAGTGTTACAGGAAGTGTCTCCAAATAAACATCTGCAAATTCTTTTCCATCGAAAGAGGTTTTAAGTCCAAGTTGCTCCATTTTATACAAGGTATCTTTACCGGAAAAAACGTAGTTTAAAGTATATTTTTTTTGTGCGGAAATATTTGAAACAACTAAAAACATGAATGTTGCAATAACAAGCAAGAGACGGCCGAAATATTTTATTGTTGCTACTTTCATGTAAATCATTCAAATCTAAAATGAAATATTGAAAACCATGTCTGCACGATGTAAAGGCAGGTAAAAAATAAAATATGGCAGGTATTTACATTCATATTCCGTTTTGCAAACAGGCATGTTATTATTGCAATTTTCATTTCTCCACTTCAATGAGTTTAAAAGATGAGATGATAGCCGCCTTAGTTAAAGAAATTGAACTCTCTTCTCTTTATTTATTAAACGATGAAAATGAAAAAGAAATTATAGAAACCATATATTTTGGCGGCGGAACTCCAAGCCTGCTTAACAAAGATGATATAAAAAACCTGTTGAATTCCATCGAAAATAATTATACCGTCAGCAAGGAAGCCGAAACTACTATTGAAGCCAATCCGGATGATATAAGCAACGAAAAATTATCCCATTGGAGAGAGGCAGGTATTAACAGGCTGAGCATCGGTATTCAATCTTTTAAACAAAAAGACCTGGAATGGATGAACAGGGCCCATAATCAGGTGCAGGGGTTGGAAAGTATATCACTGGCCACCGATGCGGGTTTCAAAAATTTTTCTGTTGATCTAATTTATGGAACGCCCGGACTCACAGAAGAAGAATGGCAATTGAATGTTGAGCAGGTATTAAATTCAGGTGTTCCTCATATTGCTTGTTATGCGTTGACCGTCGAACCCAATACCGCATTACAAAAGATGATTGCTTTAAAAAAGAAAACCGCTGTTGATGCAGATCAGCAGGCAAAACAATTTCTCCTGTTAATGGAATGGATGAAAAAAGCCGGATATGAACATTATGAAATTTCCAACTTCGCAAAACCCGGTTACCGCAGCAGGCACAACAGCAGTTACTGGCAAGGAAAGAAATATATTGGAATTGGCCCCTCGGCGCATTCTTATGACGGCAAAAGCAGAAGATGGAACATAGCAAATAATGCTTTGTATATCCAATCTATAAAAAATAACATAATTCCTTTTGAAGAAGAAAAGCTTACTAACGTTGAAAGGTTAAACGAGTATATTATGACTTCGTTACGTACGATTGAAGGGCTTGAATTGAAAATAATAGAAAATAATTTTTCAATAAAAGAAAGAAAAAGAATAGAAGATGCTGTTGTTAATTATATTAATAAAAAAATGATAGTTTATAATAATGAAAAACTTTTATTGACTGATGAAGGAAAACTATTTGCGGATGGAATTGCTGCAGATTTGTTTTGTTAGTAATTACCCGGGTGCGCTACGAACACAAAAAGTTTTGAAGATTTTGTACTCTGGTGCGGACTTTCGTAAATGCAGCTTATTTGGGCGGCTTTGCGAAATAGGTTAGATTAGAGTTTCGGAAATATTAGAGTTAGGCGTCAGCTTACAATATTCACCATGACACAGACTGCTAAAGCAAATGTTACAGACGACACACTTCAACTACTTGACTTTTCAAATTTTTTTGATTTCAATAAATCATTAAACTCAATCCTTAAATTACCTATTGACCTTTCACAAATACAACGACTTATTATTTCGGGCTCAACAATTGACAGTTTTGCTTTTTTAAATCACTTTCCATCGTTGCGACAATTAAGTTTCTTAGCCTGTGAAAGCGACAAATGGACGGAGTTAAAAGGAAATAAGAATATTACAAGTGTGCGTTTACATAATTTAAAACAAAAGAAAAAATACCTTTCAAGCATTGGCTTTGTGTTGAATTTTCCCAACCTTGAATATTTATACATTAATATGCTTGGACTGAATAATTTTTCTGAACTGAAAGGATTGAAAAAGCTTCATACAATATTTGCACAATGCCGTAATGAAAACGATATTAAGACACCATTTGATTTTTCAGCATTGGAATTTTTGCCTAAGTTAAAAACGTTAAGTATTTGGATGGCAGTTGACAGACACAAAATTCCAGCCGAAAGTTTAGTTCCTGTCTTGAGGAATTTATCACTTTCGCATATTGACGTAACCCAAATGTATGCGACAGAAGAAAAGAAACTAAAAAAGTTAATAGAAGAAATTAATCCGCATCTTTTGCAAACCTCTAAATCTGACGAAGAATTGCACATGATAAATAAAGAACATTTTGCATGGTAATTTATTAAAGTTTTAAACCATCGGGTAGACAAGCCGAACGCCTAACATTCGGTTTGCTGCTATGCTGGCGGACGTAGTAACAATCAGCTGCAAATCGCTATCGGCTTCGGTTTCATCTGGACGTTCAATTTTCAGCTTTAGTTCATAACTTCAACTTTAGGTTTCAAATCGGCTGCGGTTCCGGGCAGGACATTCAATGAATTCCAGCACAGCAGCAAGCCGTCAACGTTGAAATTAAACCAGTGTTTCTTCAATGGTCTTAAATCCATCAACAGGGGAAAGATGCTCCCACAAAATTTTATAGATCGTGTCAGCTATCGGCATTTCCGCTACTATGTTTTTATTGATCAAAAAAATACATTTGCTCGCATTATAACCTTCTGCTACCATATTCATTTCAAGCTGCGCAGATTTTACGGAATACCCTTTGCCAATCATATTTCCAAAGGTTCGGTTACGGCTGTATAAAGAATAACAAGTCACCAAAAGATCGCCCAAATAAACCGACGCCGCATAATTGGTCGTATGTTTTTCATTTCGTGTCGTGCAGCACCGTGTGTTCAATACTTCCTACCTCTATATTTTGAATTCCGGCTTTTCTTAAAAACCCGGCCATCTCGTCGGCACTGTTGGCGATAAGCACACTTAAAAAGTTGTCTCCATATTCAAGTCCATGGGCTATCCCCGCTCCGAGTGCATAAATATTTTTTAATATTGCAGCAAATTGCACGCCGTATATGTCCTCATTTTCAACGGTGTTGATGTATTCATTTTTAAAGCAGGAAGCAATAAGTTGGGTTGATGCGATATCAATTCCTGAAAATGTCAGATAAGATAACTTTTCGGCCGCAACCTCTTCTGCATGACAAGGGCCGAGTATTGTAAAATAATTGGTCAGGTCAACAGCGTATTCACTTTTAAGATAGTCATTCAACAATAAATTTTGTTCCGGCAATATTCCTTTGATTGCCGAAATAACTTTTTTGTTTTGAAAGATATTTTTTGGAAGACCGCCGAGTACTTCCGATGCATAAGCTGAGGGAACCACTATTATTATGCAATCAGAATTATTTATTACTTCTTCAACGTTTGTAGTTAAATATAACAGGCTCGTATTAAAATAAGTGGAGCTTAAATAGTGAGGATTGTGGTGTCTTTTTTTAAAATGATTTATAACCGCGTCATTTCTTATCCACCAGTTAATTGAATTGTTGTTGTCGGTTAAAATTTTGGCTAATGCAGTTCCCCAGCTCCCACTTCCAATTATTCCGAAGTTCATAGTAGTCCTAATTTTTCAACAGCAATTTGGGCCGCTACCTGGCTCGCATCCTTTTTATTAAACGCCTTTGCTTCTGCAATTACAACTCCATCAACTTTTGCCCCAATGGTAAAAAGCCTTCTGCCGTTTTCTATTTTTTCGTCCAACGTTTCAAACTCCAGGTTCTTCCCATTTTTATTTGCCCATCCATACAATTTATTCTTTTGATTGATGTCAAGGTTTTCAAGATCCTGCATAAAAAGATGCGGGCTAATAATATGCCGGTTCACCCACCGGTGCGTTTTCTTATAACCTTTATCAAGGTAAACTGCGCCCACAACGGCTTCCAGCGTATTACCAAATATCTGGGAAATCTTGAGCGAGTTGTCAAAACGATTGTAAAAGGTAATTTTTTTTAAACCAATTTTTAAGGCAATTTCATTGAGCTGGTTACGGTTTACCATTTTACTTCTCATCTCCGTTAAAAAACCTTCGTCCTTATATGGGTAACGCATGAAAAGATAGTGAGCAACCAGGGAACTTAATACAGCATCTCCCAAAAACTCAAGACGTTCATTGTTTTCATCAGCCCCTTCTCTTATGGAGCGATGGCTGAGAGCGGTTTTGTATAAATTTAATTTTCCGGGAGACAGGCCCAGGACATTGCGGAGTTGCCTTCTCAAATCTTTATCTGCTTTTGAAGAAAAAATATTTCTGAAAAAATGCACAACCGAAAATTAAATAAATTATGCCTAAGTTAAAGAAAATTAATTTTATCAGTTCCTGGGAACAAGGCCAAGAAACTGAATCGTCAAAAAATTATTTTGAAATCACTTTCACAATCTCATAGTAAAAAGATTGGAAGAAAAACTGAAGTTTATTATTTTATCAATTTAAAAATAATAATAATCGCAATGATGAGGGTAAGCCAGAAAACAAAAGACCATAATATTAAAGTTCCTTCAGCACGGGACACTCTCCGGGTTAATTTTTTTTCAAATTTTGCATAATCTTCCTTCGTTGCAAAAACGTTTTTCATGTCATCACGCCAAAGCGCAATTTCTTTTTTTGACGTATCAACTTTTTCAGCAACTTCTTTTTCAATTTCAGCCTGGATATAACCCATTATTTCTTCTGCTTCCTTCTGGCCAAGGCGGCGAACTAAAAAATTTTCGATTTCTGAATTAGAAATATTACCTGGCGTGTCCATATAATAAATTTTAAGAAGCTTGTATTTAAGGCTTATATTTCTTTACTATAACAGAAGCATTATGGCCACCGAACCCAAATGTGTTACTTAAGGCAGCGTTTACAACTTTTTCCTGCGCCACATTGAAAGTGAAATTCAGTTTTGGATCAAGTTCAGGATCGTCAGTAAAATGGTTAATAGTTGGAGGAACTACATTTTTAGTTACTGCCAGTATGCAGGCCAGGGCTTCAACCACTCCTGCCGCCCCAAGGCAATGGCCTGTCATTGATTTGGTTGAGCTTATATTCAAACCATAGGCTTTATCGCCAAAGACACTTAGTATAGCTTTTGTCTCTGCTATATCGCCCAACGGAGTGGAGGTTCCATGTACATTTATATAGCCTATATCTTCAGGCTTCATGCCGGCATCTTTCAATGCAACTGTCATTACATTTTTTGCACCAAGACCTTCAGGATGCGGTGCAGTAATATGATGAGCATCTGCAGTTGCGCCACCGCCGGCTATTTCGCAATAGATTTTTGCACCTCTTGCGAGCGCATGTTCCAACTCTTCAAGCACGAGTACACCAGCACCCTCACCCATTACGAAACCATCCCGGTCTTTATCAAAAGGACGTGATGCAGTTTTCGGATCATCATTTCTTTCACTTAATGCTTTCATAGCATTAAAACCGCCTACTCCGGCTTCGCATATTACAGCTTCGCTTCCGCCGGAAAGAATTATATCGGCTTTGCCTAGACGAATATTGTCATAAGCATCAATAATAGCGTTTGTGCTGCTGGCACAGGCGCTAACTACTGCAAAATTGGGACCGCGGAATCCATA
This sequence comes from uncultured Chitinophagaceae bacterium, assembly GCA_963819925.1. Classification (GTDB taxonomy): domain Bacteria; phylum Bacteroidota; class Bacteroidia; order Chitinophagales; family Chitinophagaceae; genus Ginsengibacter. The sequence goes on from CAWFYG010000009.1 coordinate 636,800, forward strand.
TCTCATAGAAATCTGTCCGGCGCCAATATCAAGAATCATTTTCGGAATGAAGAATGGATTGAAACGGGGAGTACCGTCGCCCCTGGCGAACTCCATAACGTCGTCCTGGAACGTTGTAATGCCTCCGATGCCGCTTGCAAATATTACGCCTACCCTGTCCTGGTCAACGTTTTCTTTACTTATACCTGCGTCCTTCACAGCCTCATCACTTGCAATCAACGCAAATTGAGCGAAGCGGTCTAGTTTCCGTGCTTCTTTTCGTTCTAAATAATTGGTGGGTTCAAAGTCTTTAACCTCGCAGGCAAACCGGGTTTTAAATTTCGCAATATCGAATTGCTGAATAGTATCTGCACCAGATACTCCTTTAACTAAACCATCCCAGTATTCCGGAACTGATTTACCTAAAGGCGTTATGGCTCCCAATCCGGTTACAACTACTCTTTTTAATTCCATAAGTTTGCCTGCAATGTTAAATACGATGATTACTTAGCATGCTCTTCAAGGTATGCTACAGCCTGGCCAACCGTGGTAATGGTTTCGGCCTGCTCATCAGGAATAGAAATATTAAATTCTTTTTCAAATTCCATGATTAATTCGACAGTGTCTAAACTATCGGCACCTAAATCGTTAGTAAAAGAAGCTTCGGGTGTAACTTCAGCCTCATCAACTCCTAGTTTGTCAACAATGATTTTTTTAACTCTTGTTGCAATGTCTTGCATGATTGTAAAATTTAGTTAATACGGCTACAAAAATATACTTTTTGTGATAAAAAAAAATAATAACTACTCCCAATGGTTCTGAGTTAAAAATCAATGTTTTCATTACCATCTAATAAAATTTCAGCAATTAAATTAAAGATTAGAAAACCAATATGATATTGGGTATTTTCGGGCAAAAATGCAAAATAGGTCACAGTTACTTGATCACGTTTTATAATTTTAAAAAATAGTATATTGTACATTTATTGAATAACTATAATCCCCGGGGAATAATTTATGCCGATTAAAGTAATAGAGCACGGTTCAAAAGATTATAAGAAAATGATTGATTTGCGCTATGAGATTCTGCGCAAACCCCTGCAGCTTACTTTTGAAGATGGTGAACTTGAAAGAGAAAAAAGCGACATTCTGATCGGTGCATTTGAAGAGGAAAAAATATTAGGATGCTGCCTGCTAACCAAAGTAGATAAAGAATCTGTAAGGCTTCGTCAAATGGCAGTTCAGAATAATTTACAGGGAAAAGGTATAGGAGCATCGATGATGCATTTTGCAGAAAACGTTGCCAGGGATGCGGGGTATAAAAAAATCATCATGCATGCACGCAAAACTGCTATTGGTTTTTATGATAAACTGGGCTATAGAGTTTCGGGAAATGAATTCATGGAAATTTCTATTCCGCATTTTGTTATGGTAAAAAAGTTAAATCACTTCTGATTTAAATTCCGGGGTTTAATTTTTTCTTTTAATATCCTCCTTGCATCACTTATTTTGTCAGGTTCAAAAGCATCTTTGGGGATGATGAAAAATGTGCGCCCGTCGAAATATAAATGAAAGAAATGCGGACTCTCAATCATGCTGCTAAAAGCCGTCCAGGGCCAGCTTCGGCTGCCACGCTCATTTTCAATAAACAAATGCTGCGGTTCAAACCTCACTTTTAAACGGTCCTTGAAAGTTTTCGATTTGCTATAAATAACATTTGGTAATATATACCAAAAAGATATCATTAAGCTAAACCATAAACAGGAGCTTCCTAAAAATGCATACGGCGATATTTTTTTAAAGTAATAAAAGCATGCAGCAATTATGGCAAACACGTTTACAACTATCACGATAATTTTTATTTCCTTCCTGGTAATAAAGTGATACCTTAATGCCTGCAAAACTCTTGATTTGTTATAAGCAAAGTAGGAAGATGTCATAAAAACAAATGTACGATGTAGTATCTTAGAGTAAACACTTTATTACCAATCCGGCATAATAAAAGTCGTGAAAAAAATTTGACTTTTTCACCGAAGAATTTTACTAAAAATTTCTTTAAAATGAAATATGGAAATCTGATATCAATTTTATCATTCCTTTTTTTGGCAACCACTAACGTATCAGGTCAAACGAAAATACCCTCTGCTGACGTACTATTGAAAGAAGCCAGGGTTGAAGCTGACAAAATGCATAAAAACATATTTATAATTTTTCATGCGTCGTGGTGTAGCTGGTGCCATAAAATGGATAATGCAATGAATGATGGAGCTTTGAAATCTTTTTTTGATAATAATTACGTAATAGTACACCTGACGGTGGATGAAAGTAAAGGCAAAAAGGATCTTGAAAATCCCGGGGCAGATGTACTTCGGAAAAAATACTATGGCGATCAGCAGGGGCTTCCTTATTGGTTCATACTCGATGCAAATGGGAATTTTCTTGCAGATGCGTTATTAAAAGACAGTTCAGGTCAAAAGGCAGCCAGTGTTGGATGTCCGGCGGAAAAAAATGAAGTAGATTATTTTGTACAAGTGCTCAAAAAAACTTCTTCGCTTAACCAACTGCAGCTCGCTTTAATACAGAAACGTTTTTTAAAAAATAAAGAATAAACTTTTGAAATTTCCTATTGTTGAATATTTTGATCCTGGTCTAAAATTTTAACTTCTGTACGACGATTTTTTTGCCGACCCTCCTCAGTACTGTTATCCTCAATTGGTTCTTCTGCACCATAGCCTTTGGCCACCAGCCTGTCGTCACTGATTCCTTTTGCTATTAAATACGATACAATAGATTTTGCTCTTTCAAGGGAAAGTACAAGGTTCTTTTCATCGCTTCCTATATTATCGGTGTGACCCCCAATTTCAATTCGCTCGTTAGGTTTTCTTTTTAAGTAGTCGACCAGGTCATCCAGCGTGCTATAAGACTCCGGACGTAAAGTAGCTTTACCAAAATCAAATTCTACATCGTCCAATACAAAAGTTTTGGGTGGGTCAAATTCTAAATTTACAGTAAACGGATTTTTATAATAAGAATTAGGGCCGAGAGCTGGTATATCCAAAACATTGTAACTGCTTGAATCTTTAAAGCCCAAAATATAAATGTCATATTTGTCGCCTGCCGGGAGCCGTGTGGAAAATTTTCCGGTTGAGTCACTCATTGCCTGGTACTCATTGCTATTCTTCTGGCTTCTGAAAACAACAAGCTCATTATTTTTTGGTTGCTTCGTACGCATGTCTGATACTGTACCTTCAACTTTTGCATCCTTGGGAAGATTTAATACAGGGGTGGTTTGGGCGTTTACAAATATTACCAGGTGAAAAATGAAGATAAAAAAAATAAGCTTATTCATAGATACTTTATAAAAAAACGAAAATTTCTTTTCTAAAGTATTTAGAAATATAAATACTCCGCAAATAAAATTACAAAACTGGATCATAAATAACTATTCATGTTTAATTCCAATTATTATTAGAAGTTATTTAAACTTTGATACTAAAAACAATATTTTTTTAATTTGCTAAATCATTGATTCTAAAAAAAAAATCGAAAAAAACATTGCTGATAGCAGTTATAAAATATCGTTGTTGATAAGATGTGAATGAACCAAATCTAATTTTTAAATTTTGTTTCATTTTGTCAAACAACAATTCTATTTTGCACTTAGAAAATAAAAAAGGGAGCCCAATCTATATATGATAGATTGAAACTCCCCTTCACTTTTAAGAATAAGTTCTCTTACTAAGTAAATGAGACTTTTCACCAGAACTAGTGACCTGGTCACCGTTTCATCTTTAAAAGTGTTTTTATTTGCCCAGTAGCTAAACGGACAAATTATTTTAAAAAACTTTTGCTTTCGCAAGAGTTTTTTATTTGTATTTATAGATAAAGAACTTTAAAAATAGCCGCTTCGCAGCGGCTATTTCATGCTTGTTGCTATATACTTCTAACTACATCCCATACTATTACCGCAGTTCAAACATTTATAACAAGTGCCGCTTCTGATAGTTATATGCCCACAGGTGTTGCATGCCGGCGCATCGCTTTGCATATTTTTCGCTGCTGCGTTCACTGCATCGTAGCCGTTGCTCGCCTTTTTTGCATGTTCGGTCCGGTGAGGTTTCGGCTGTGGCTTACCGTTAGTTGCACCAATAACTCTTACTTCGCTTAATTCCGGTACTCGGTTTCCTATTGTAGGTGTATTCTCGTCCCATACCTCATTGCCTATATTTTCTACTTCAGGTTTATCGAGCACATGCACCAGGTCATTTCTTCCCAAATATTCATACGCTAATGAGCGGAACATGAAATCAATTATAGATGTGGTTGTTTTAATATTAGGATGATCTACCATGCCTGCAGGTTCAAACCTTGTGAAAACAAATTTTTCAACAAACTCTTCTAACGGAACTCCATATTGCAATCCAATCGAAATGGCTATAGCAAAGCAGTTGAGCATACTACGCATGGTAGCGCCTTCTTTAGCCATATCAATAAAAATTTCCCCTAATGTGCCATCATTATATTCCCCGGTTCTAAGAAATAAAGCCTGCCCGTTTATTTTTGCCTTTTGTGTGAAACCACGTCTTTTTGCCGGTAATGCCCTGCGTTCAACAATCATGGCAAGCTGGCGCTTTAAGCCTGTATCCTTGCTGCTTTGCACACGCTTATTCATTTCTTCGAGCAAATCTTCCACGGTAAGTTTACTCATATCAACTAAATGAGCCTGCTGCTCATTTTTGCTGTCCTTACTTTCTGCTAAGGCCTGGTCCGCATCCGAATCCTTCTTTTTCTTATCACTTTTATTACTTAATGGCTGCGATAATTTGGAACCATCACGGTAAAGCGCACACGCTTTTAACCCAAGCTCCCAGCTTAACTTATAAGCATCCGCAATTTCTTCAACTGTTGCTTCATTGGGAAGATTAATTGTTTTGGAAATGGCGCCGCTTATGAATGGTTGTGTTGCTGCCATCATGCGAATATGACCCTCGTGATGAATATATCTTTTACCGATGTTCCCGCATTTATTAGCACAGTCAAATACTGGTAAATGTTCGTCTTTTAAATAAGGAGCACCTTCAACCGTCATTGTTCCGCAGATATACGCATTAGCTTCTTCAATTTGTTCGTCACTGAAACCTAAAGCTTCCAGCAAGCTCCATTCAAAATTGCTGTATTGATCCTTCGAAAAACCCAAACGCTGCAAACATTCTTCACCTAAATTGTGTACATTAAAAACAAAGGCGATTTCAAAAGCTGAAGACAGAGCTGCTTCCAGTTTCTGAATGTCATTTCCATTGAATCCTTTCCCTGCAAGTGTTGCAGGATTTATATGCGGAGCGCCAATTAATGTTGCATGACCATTTGCATAATAAACTATTTCTTCTATTTCATTTTCTGTGTACTTTAAATTTCTTAATGCCTGCGGAACACTTTGGTTTATTATTTTGAAATATCCGCCACCACTTAATTTTTTAAATTTCACTAAAGCAAAATCCGGTTCTACGCCTGTTGTATCGCAGTCCATCACGAGTCCGATTGTTCCTGTGGGTGCAATTACAGTTGTTTGAGCATTCCTGTATCCATATTTTTCACCCATTATCACTGCATCATCCCATGCTTTTATTGCAGCCTTCAATAAATAATCGGGGCAATATTTTGCATTAATACCCTGCGGCTTTATTTCAAGTGCTTCATATGCATCTATTGCATCGTAAGCGGCTGCACGATGATTATGCATAACACGAAGCATGTGTTGCTTATTTTCTTCATACCTGCTAAAAGGACCCAAATGAGCAGCGAGCTCGGCCGATGTTTTATAGGCAATGCCCGTCATGATTGCCGTAATTGCTCCCGCAATGCCGCGTGCTTTCTCGCTGTCGTAGCCAATTCCGCTCACCATAAGCATACTGCCGAGGTTAGCAAAACCAAGTCCTAATGTTCTGTAGTCGTAACTAAGTTGTGCTACTTCCTTACTTGGAAATTGTGCCATCAATACAGAAATTTCAAGCACTATCGTCCACAATCTTACTGTATATTCAAAGCCATTAACATCAAAAGAATTGTCGCTTTCATCAAAAAACCTCCGGAGATTTACTGATGCAAGATTGCATGCAGTGTTATCCAAAAACATATACTCACTGCAAGGGTTAGACGCTCTAATAGATCCCCCTTCGGGACAGGTATGCCACTCATTAATGGTGGTATTATATTGTGTTCCAGGATCTGCGCAACGCCATGCCGCATACGTAATATCATCCCATAATTTCTTTGCTTTTACACTTTTCATAGTGCGGCCATCGCTTCTTGCTTTCAATTCCCAATCCTCATCGTTCTCAAGCGCATGAAAAAATTCATTAGGAATCCGTACAGAGTTGTTGCTGTTCTGGCCACTTACCGTTTTATATGCTTCCCCTTCGTAATCGCTTGGATAACCTGCTTCAATTAAAGCACCTACTTTCTTCTCTTCTTCAACTTTCCAGTTTACAAAAGTTTCAATTTCGGGATGGTCCAAATCAAGACAAACCATTTTCGCCGCACGTCTTGTAGTGCCCCCGCTTTTAATTGCCCCTGCCGCACGATCACCGATTTTTAAAAAACTCATCAGGCCGCTGGAAGTACCGCCACCACTCAATTTCTCACCTTCACCACGAATACTGCTAAAGTTGGTCCCTACACCGCTGCCGTATTTAAAAATTCTTGCTTCACGTACCCATAAATCCATAATACCCCCTTCATTCACCAAATCATCATTTACACTTAAAATAAAACACGCATGCGGCTGCGGACGCTCATAAGCTGACGTTGACCTCTTTAACTGGCCATCATTGGTATCCACATAATAATGCCCCTGTGGTTTTCCGGTAATACCATATACCTCGTGCAACCCTGTATTAAACCATTGGGGCGAATTGGGTACACACGACTGGTTCAAAATTGCATATACCAGCTCTTCATAAAAAACCTGTGTATCTTCTGTTGAATTAAAATAGTTATGGCGTTCTCCCCAAACACGCCAGCAATGCGCCAGGCGATGGGCAACTTGTTTTACGGAAGTTTCTCTCCCGGTTGTGCCATCGGGCCGAGGTACGCCCGCTTTACGAAAATACTTTTGAGCTAATATATCTGTAGCAATCTGGCTCCACCGTTTCGGTACCTCTACGTTGTCCATTTGAAATACAATTTCCCCATTCGTGTTTTTAATTATCGACGTGCGATAATCATATTCAAACATATCGAATGGCGAAACACCCTCTTTGGTGAATTGCCGTGGAAAACGGAGGCCTGCTGAAGACAGATTTTTACTTGACATTGAGCTAATATTATTTTTGGGTTAATAAATTATTTTTGGGATGCGGGAGAACGAAAATATTTTTTCTCCTTCATAAAACTCATCCCAAATTTTGCACAGTCTGTGGAAAAGAAGTGTGTATAATTTGGTAAGCCTTACGCCTATTGATTCTAAAATTTTTTGCACATCCGAAATAGAATTTTTTGGCATAAAATATTTTTTCAGTAACTAAATTAATTCAACGAAAAAGAATGAGAATCGTAATCCAAAGAGTTTCAGAAGCATCAGTAACAGTGGGCCATGCAACAACCGGTTCAATAAAAAAGGGGCTACTTGTTTTGGTTGGAATTGAAGACACTGATACAGAAGAAGATATTCAATGGTTAAGCAATAAAACAGTCAACCTTCGAATTTTTGATGATGACAATAAAATGCCTAATATATCTGTAAAAGATATTGACGGAGATATTCTGGTAGTAAGCCAGTTTACATTACAAGCATCTACAAAAAAAGGAAATCGTCCTTCTTATATTAAAGCAAGTAAAGCAGAAATAGCAATTCCGCTTTATGAGAGCTTTGTAATGCAATTATCAAAAGATTTGGGCAAAAAAATATATACAGGAATTTTTGGAGCGGATATGAAAGTTGCGTTGGTGAATGATGGACCGGTGACGATTATTATCGACAGTAAGAACAAAGAGTAACCGCACGAAAACACTAAGGCGCTAAGAAGACCTTGCAAATTTTCTTCTTTACTTTGTGACTTAGTGCCTTGGTGGAAAAAAATAATTTATGGATATAACATTAAAAGAGGCCCAAACAAAAATTGACCAATGGATAAAAACCGTGGGCGTAAAATATTTCAGCGAGTTAACTAATCTTGGAATTTTAATGGAAGAAGTTGGTGAACTTTCAAGACTAATGGTACGAATTTACGGCGAACAATCATTTAAAGAAACCGATAAAAATAAAAAACTCAGTGATGAAATGGCTGATGTGCTGTGGGTTTTAATTTGCCTTGCCAACCAAACCGGCGTTGACCTGACAGAAGCATTGCAGAAAAATTTTCATAAGAAAACATTGAGAGATATCGTAAGGCATAAGAAGAATGAGAAGTTGAAGTAAATTTATCGCATGATACAGTTTTTAAAAAAGCTGATAGATTATTTTGATACGGAAAATATTGCCTACATGCTTTCAGGAAGTGTAGCTATGAGTATTTATTCGTTACCAAGATTTACGAGGGATTTTGATTTTATTGTAAACCTGCAAATAAAAGATGTAAAGGGATTAGTTGATTATTTCAAAGAAGGTTATTATTGCGATGAAGATGCTATAAAAGAAGCAATAATGAACAAAAGCATGTTCAACATTATTGATTTCGCAAGCAATTATAAAGCTGATTTCATCATTCTTAAAAATGAGCCTTACCGCCTTACCGAATTTGAAAGAAGAGAGCAGGTTAACTTTCTTGATATGCAAATTAATTTGGTTTCCCCGGAAGATTTAATTATTTCAAAAATTGCATGGATACAAAAAATTCAAAGCGATATACAAAAAGAGGATATAAAAATTTTACTAACAATAAAAAATATTGACATGAGGTATATCAGGAAATGGATCGCAACTTTGAAATTAAATACCTTTGGCTTATTATAAAATATGAGCGACACACCGCAGCATATTAAAGATCTTCAACAGAAACTATGGCTTGAAAAAAAGCCCGAAGAAAGGCTGATGCAATTCCTTAAAGATAATGATGCAATGTTTAAAGCCATTTTGCAGGCAAAGCAAGAATTGGGCATCAAGTATAATCCGCTGGAAGAGTACCGACAATAAAATAATAAGAGCTAAAATGATAAATAAATGTGGAAAATTTGAGCTCCTGCTTTTCCCAACCAAGTTTTCAGAAATAAGATTATTCTAATCGCAATTAATGACTGCAATTCCTATCTTATTATCTTTGCCAACTTATGGCAAATGAACAAAATAATTTTAGTGAGATAATTGCACATTGCAAAGAATACGGATACATTTTTCCCTCCAGCGAAATCTACGATGGCCTGAGCGCTGTATATGATTACGGTCAAAACGGCGCACAGTTAAAAAAGAACATCCGCGATTATTGGTGGAAAAGCATGACCCAGCTTCATGAAAATATTGTTGGCATAGATGCAGCAATATTTATGCATCCGCTTACATGGAAAGCCAGCGGCCATGTTGATAATTTCAGCGATCCGATGATCGACAACAAGGACAGCAAAAAGCGTTATCGGGTAGATCACCTGATTGAATCGCATGCTGAAACATTGGCGCTCGAAGGTAAAAAAGAAGAAGAAGCTGCACTGCAGAAAAGTATGGATGAGTTGCTTTCAAAAGATGATTTCCAGGGATTAAAAAAACTGATAGAAGATAACAATATAAAATGTGCCATTAGCGGTACCTGCAACTGGACGGATGTGCGCCTGTTTAATTTGATGTTCTCTACGGAATTAGGAAGCGTAACAGACGAGGCCAATACTATTTATTTACGACCTGAAACGGCGCAGGGAATTTTTGTAAATTTTTTAAATGTGCAAAAAACAGGAAGAATGAAAATTCCTTTCGGCATTGCACAAACAGGCAAAGCTTTCCGCAATGAAATTGTGGCAAGGCAGTTTATATTCCGCATGCGTGAATTCGAACAAATGGAAATGCAGTTCTTTATTCGTCCAGGTACTCAAATGCAATGGTACAACTATTGGAAAGAAGAGAGGAAAAAGTGGCACGAAAGCCTGGGTATACCGGCAGAAAAACTTCGTTTTCACGACCATATTAAGTTAGCCCATTATGCAGACGCAGCTCTCGACATTGAATTTCAATTCCCGTTTGGCTGGAAGGAACTGGAAGGCATTCACAGCCGCACTGATTTTGATTTAAAAAATCATCAGCTCTACAGTAAAAAGAAAATGCAGTATTATGATAACGATCCTGATGAAAACGGGAAACCAATAGGTAATTACATTCCTTACGTGGTAGAAACATCTGTTGGCCTTGATCGTTTATTCCTTACCGTTATAAGTGTTGCGTATGCTGAAGAAAAATGGAACAAAGAAGATGGCACCGAAGACAGCCGCGTTGTGTTAAGAATTCCTGCAAAAATTGCTCCTTATAAACTGGCAATACTTCCATTAGTAAAAAAAGACGGCTTACCGGAAATCGCCAAACAGTTAATGAATGAATGTAAACAAAGCTTTCATACGTTTTATGAAGAAAAAGACAGCATTGGCAAGCGTTATAGGAGAATGGATGCCATAGGAACACCTTTTTGTATAACCATAGATCACCAGACAAAAGAAGATAGCACTGTTACGATACGATACAGGGATACTATGCTGCAAGAAAGAATTTTGCTATCAGATGTGAAAAAAACTGTAATAGAAAAAACAGATTAACCCGATTTTTTTTACAATGAATCTTACTTAATACTACTCAACGATTGTCAATAAAAACATAGATTTTTTTAACGATGTAATAGAATATTGAACCTGTTCATGCAGTATTACAATTTCTTTTCTTTCTATTTCAGTCGAAGTAAAATCTGTTGTTACTTTTACTTTTCCACTCAAAACCTGTAAGCTAAAGATATTTTCAGGCCGCTCTGTTTTCATCGTTGCATCTTTATGCAAGGCAACAAGAACAATTCGCATTTTTTCAGTCTTAAAAACTGTAATAGCATTTCTATCATTTTCCTTCCAGGCATTTTCATCTTTCAATTGTTCAACCAGATCGGGAATATCAATCAGCAAAAAAGGGGAATCTATTTCCCTGTCTCCTTCAGGACGATTATAAGTCGCTTCAATAATTGTGTTTTCCATTTGAAATGATTTTTTTAACGCTATTCAAAAATCATTCCTAATGTAAAATTTAAAAAGCAAATATTATTTGTTTCTTAATAAAGCGAATAAATTAGTCAGGAATATCCCTATTCCCATTCCGCAAACTAATAATGTAACTACGTGGATGCCCCTTATACATTCGCTGCCTGTTAACCGGGTGAAATTGAAAAAGGAAAGTGCTACTATAAAGAAAGAAATAGCCATTGCCCGCAGATGTGGATTTTTGTTACTCATAAGTTTTGTTTTGGTATAAATATTTAATATTTGAATTTAGCAAAATAACGCTATCCGTATAATTCAAGATGAACTGATTTTCTATCATATCCCAAAGCCGCGATCTTTTGACGGGCATCATCAATCATGGCTTTCCATCCACATAAATAAAAAGAAGCTGGTTTTAGGTTTTGCATATCCTCGCATGCTTCGTTGTTTTTTTTACAGATTTCTTCATACAAGCTATGAACATAGCCCGTATAGCCTTCAGCGGCGTCCCATCCTTCGCGGCTTAGAGTGGGCATGTAAGTAAAATTTTCTAATCTTTTCTCCAGCGCTTTCATTTCTTCATGATATAAAAGATCTTTTTTAGTGCGGCATCCAAAAATGAGATACAAATTTTTATGGGAAATATTATGTAGCTGGATAAAATTAAGCATGCTTCTGAAAGGTGCAATACCCGTTCCTGTGCATATAAAAAATAAATCTTTCTCAATATTAACCGGCAAGGTAAAATGACCCTGAGGCCCTCTCAGTGTAACCTGGCTTCCAACCTTCACTTCATTGAATAAATAGTTAGTTCCTGCTCCGCCTTCTAACAACACAATTAATAATTCAAATACATTGGTACCATCGGGCCAGCTTGCGATAGAATAACTGCGCCACCTTTTATTTACATGTTCGTGAATAGGAAGATCGAACGTAATAAATTGACCGGCTTTAAAATCAAAAAAATCCAGCTCATCCATTTTAATAAAGAAACGTTTTGTATTATATGTTTCGTCTTCAATGCGTATAACCGTTCCCGTGCGCCAGGGTTGTAATGCCATGCAAATAAATTTTTCGAAAAGTACTAATGATATTTCTAAATGAAAAATTTACATCAATTTATCTTTTTAATAACTCATGATGCCAATGCGTTTAATTGGGTTGAGGTAAAAATAAACCTAACTTCGCTACTGTGACAAAAGACGTTGAATGAACCTGGATGTGTTGATGAACGTGTATGAAGAAGATTCCCGCATTTTTACAATTGCGGACAAAATACTATTATCCAAACCGCAGCATCTCCATCTCCCGGGCCTCAATGGCAGTGCTTCCCAGTTTGTTGCTTCTTCCGTTTTCAATCATCCTTTAAGCACACAGCTCAATCAACTTATAATATTAAGAGATGCTGAAGAGGCTGCTTATTTTCATAATTCAATTGAGAATATTACAAAAGCACTTGATATTTTTTATTTCCCCTCATCTTTTAAAACAAAAAAAAATTATCGCCTCCTTAACAGCAGTCATGTAATGTTAAGAACGGAAGCGCTTACTAAATTAAGTGCAGGAGGTAATCGAAAAATTATTGTCACATACCCGGAAGCTGTCTTTGAAAAAGTAGTATTATCAAAAACACTTTCAGAAAATATTATTTCATTTAAACAGGGGGAAACAATAAATGTGGATGCACTGCTTTCACGTTTTGTTGACTATGGTTTTAGCCGAAGCGATTTTGTATACGAGCCGGGACAGTTCGCAGTTCGCGGAGGCATACTCGACATCTATTCTTATGGTAATGAAAAGCCATACCGTATTGAATTATTTGGCAATGACATTGACAGCATCCGCATCTTTGATCCGGAAACACAATTAAGTGAACGTAAGTTGTTGCAGGTAAATATTATTCCAAATGTGGAAACACAATTTATAACAGGTGAAAAAGTTTCGCTACTGGATTTTCTACCTGAAAATACTGTTGTTTGGACGGAAGATTGGGAATTTATAAAAGAAATAATTAAAGAGCAATTAAAGGATGTTCAATTATTTATCAACAACGTTCAAACCGGTAATGAAAAAAATATTGAGGATGCAGATGATGAATTAAATCTTAAAAGAGATATTTCGATAAATGATTTTGTAAATGCCTCTGCGTTGGAAGAGCAGATTAGCCAAAGACATATTATTGAGTTAAATGCAAAGTCTTATTTCTCAAAAAATAGCCGATTAAATAATGCAGAAGTTACCACCGTAAATTTTGATACTGCATCGCAACCTGCCTTTAACCGGAATTTTAACTTGCTAATCGAAAATCTCAAAAATTTTGAATCAAAAAAATATGGCCTTTTTATTTTTGCCGACAATCCAAAACAATTAGAAAGACTACACACTATTTTCCGCGACCTCAACGCTGAAATTAATTTTACTCCTGTTCCTACGTCTATACATGAAGGTTATATTGATCATGATTTAAAAATTGTTTGCTATACCGATCACCAGATTTTTCAACGCTATCATAAATACAGGGTACGACAGGCATTTAGTAAAAACAAGGCGCTTACATTAAAAACGCTCCGGGAATTGCAACCTGGCGATTTTGTAACGCATATTGATCATGGAGTTGGCGTGTACAGTGGTTTACAGAAGATTGAAGCCAATGGAAGAGTGCAGGAAGCGGTAAGAATTGTTTATAAGGATAATGATCTTTTGTATGTAAATATTTCATCGCTTCACAAAATAAGTAAGTATAGCGGGAAAGAGGGAACCGTTCCCAAAATGAATAAACTGGGTAGTGATGTTTGGAACAAACTGAAAGAAAAAACAAAGAGACAGGTAAAAGATATTGCTACCGATCTTATAAAATTATATGCCCAAAGAAAAAGCTTAAAAGGATTTGCTCATTCGCCTGACAATTACATGCAAACAGAACTGGAAGCATCTTTTGTATATGAAGACACGCCTGATCAGAACAAAGCAGTGATGGATGTAAAAAATGATATGGAGAAACCTTCGCCGATGGACAGGCTTGTGTGTGGCGACGTGGGCTTCGGTAAAACTGAAGTTGCTATACGGGCTGCTTTCAAAACCTGCCTTGACGGAAAACAGGCCGCAATATTAGTACCAACAACTATTCTTGCATATCAGCACTATAAAACGTTCAGTGAACGTTTAAAAGATTTCCCTGTAACGGTAGACTATATCAACCGTTTCAAATCTTCAAAGGAAAAAAAAGAAACACTACAAAAAGTGAAGGATGGAAAAATCGAAATCATTATTGGAACACATGCGTTATTGGGGAAAGATGTAAAGTTTAAAGATCTCGGGTTAATGGTGATAGATGAAGAGCAAAAATTTGGTGTATCTGCAAAAGAAAAATTAAAACAAATAAGAACAACTGTAGATTCACTTACACTAACAGCGACGCCTATCCCAAGAACTTTACAGTTTAGTTTAATGGGAGCAAGAGATCTTAGCATAATAAATACACCGCCACCAAACCGTCAACCCATTCAAACTGAAGTACATGTGTTTAACGAAGATTTTATAAGAGATGCCATCTATTATGAAACGGAAAGAGGCGGCCAGGTTTTCTTTATACATAATCGTGTACATGGGCTAAGTGAGATGCGTGCCTTGTTGCAGGGATTATGTCCTGACCTTAGCATCGCTTTTGCACACGGGCAAATGGAGGGTGACAGGCTTGAAGAAACCATTCTTGATTTTATGGATCGTAAATATGATGTGCTGGTGTGCACTAACATTATCGAAAGCGGCGTGGATATTCCAAATGTTAATACGATAATTGTAAACAATGCACACCAGTTTGGCCTGAGCGATTTGCACCAGTTACGAGGCCGTGTAGGTAGAAGTAACAAAAAAGCGTTTTGTTATTTGCTGGCTCCGCCAATGAGCACTTTACCTGCTGACAGCCGAAAACGCCTGACAACACTTGAGCAATACAGTGACCTGGGAAGCGGCTTCCAGATTGCCATGCGTGATCTTGACATTCGTGGCGCCGGAAATTTATTAGGTGGCGAACAAAGCGGATTCATAGCCGAGATTGGTTTTGAAATGTACCAGAAAATTTTAGATGAAGCCATCCGCGAGCTGAAAAGAAAAGAGTTTAAAGAATTGTTCAAAGAAGAAATTCAGAAGCAGGATGACTATGTTTCTGATTGTACCATAGATACCGACCTGGAAATATTAATTCCTGATGAATATGTTGAAAGCATTACCGAAAGACTAAGCCTTTATTCACGCCTGGATAATTGCGAAAACGAAAAAGACCTTACTGATTTTCATAAAGAAATGATTGACCGGTTCGGCCCGATTCCTTCGCAGGTTGAGGACCTTTTTACAACGGTTCGTTGCAGAAAATTAGCCGTTGATTTAGGATTTGAAAAAATGATTTTAAAAGATAATACTATTAAAATGCTTTTTTGTTGCCAATGCTGATTCCCCCTATTTCAACAGCGAAATTTTCATGAAGATTTTGAATTTTATTCAAACCCAAACCAATAAAGCAAGATTAAAGCAGGTTGGCAGAAATGGAATTTTAATTGTAAAAGATATCTATAGAATGACCGATATGTACGAATTTTTGAAGAAAATTCACAAGGCTTCCGTTTTAAATGAGACTGCCCTATCAAGCTATTGAATCACTGTGTGCATTGGCTTCTTCAAAGGGTTCTGCAAATAAAAAAGCGACATGGAATCACCATATCGCTTACCATCTTAATTAATTTATTGAATAGGTTACCAGGCTTGTTTGGCAACTCCGTCTTTTACGGCTTGTAGCGCATTCGCTTCACTAAGCATTGTTGTCATTTTATTTCCCTTGCCATCATCTCCCTGGGCCATATATCCACCTCTTGAAGTTTTTGTTATTACTGCATTCTGCATTGGAACATTTTTCTCTTTGGTTTTCATGCAATAGGCTGTTATCATTTTTGACATTTTAATTGGGTTTATAGTTTTTAAAGTTGGTTCATAACCCAAAGTCGGTTGACAGTGGATTTTCAAATTTAAGAATTTATACGTATTTGTACGTATATATTTCCTCAAAAGCAAATGCGATTAATTATTTAAAGAGTTTTTAATTTTTTTCAGATTGAATTTTAAAGCATACTTCAGGTACATTTCATAAGAATATTCAAGGCCTGTTCCGCTTGAAATATGTTCTATAAAATCTTTATATGGAGTAATTCTGAAATCAAAATTTACATTTTTAAAAATCTCTTTATCATAAATAAAACTTACGATTAACAGTTCACGATGCTTTTCAACAAGTCCGGGATATTTTTCTGAAACTGACTGGAATAATGCCATTCCTCTTGGGCCTATATAACCTTCTCCATTCCAGTACCTCATATCAATACCAACATTTTTAAAATCGAATAAGAGATGTGAAAGAAAGCCATTCCCTTCCTTAAAAGCCTGCAATTTTTCGCCTGAAATATCTTTATAATTTACATAGTAGTTATCGAATACTATTCGCTTTAACAATTTATGATCCACTTTAAAAGTTACGGACGGGCCGGTTGCAAAATTTACGAGTGACTGCAATGGTGTGTGTAAACTATCTACCTGGCCCCCTTTGTGCGAATACAACATTTGTATTGGTAGAGCAAGGTTAAATTTTTCGTTGTTGATTACATTTAATTTTGAAACATAGCCTATATCAAACTCTTCTTTAAAGGTGTCACCCGGATGAATGGCTCTTCTCCAGTTAATAAAAAAATCATGTGTATAAGGTTTGGTATCCACTTTAAATTGGAAACCATTTTCCAATCTTTCATTAATTATTAATCTATAGTCGTAAATGGGTTCAATATACCCATGGTTTAAATTTCCTTCAAGAGTACCAATAAGGAAAGATGAATGTTTTGCTTTATACTTTATGGTGAAAGTCGGATCGACCGTTGTGTAGTGAGGCCTTCCAAATTCTTTTTGAAGATATAATCCTCCTTTTATAATTAGCTTCGGGGAAATTTGATATTCAATTTCAGGAATCAGTTCATACCCAAACAAGGTTCCGCTCAATGGAATATTTCCAAACCATTCTGTATTATTGATGTAATTAAAATTATATAAATTGAAAGAAAGCTCCTGGCTGTCCGCCGCATTAATGGGAATTTCACTTTTGAAAGTTGGATAATCCACCTGGGCTTTCACACTTGCCGCAGTAATTATCAGAAGGAAGGTCATGATTTTCCCGGTAACAGCTTTCATAAATTGAATTTATATATCAGGTGGTTTAAGGATGCAATATTACGCCTATGCGTTTAAAAAAGACTTTAATATATGCAACTATGTTTATCGCTAAAGAAAGTTTACAATAGAATGAAATAAAAAAGCTTCTTCATTTTTTGAAAAAGCTTCATTTAAATTAATCAGGATTAAAATTTATACATCTAACCTTGCATATTTTGCATGCGTCTCAATAAACTCTCTGCGGGGAGGAACTTCATCACCCATAAGCATACTAAAAACACGGTCAGCTTCTACTGCACTATCTATCGTTACCAGCTTTAAAGTCCGGGTGGCGGGATTCATGGTAGTTTCCCAAAGTTGTTCAGCATTCATTTCGCCAAGGCCTTTATAGCGTTGTATATGAACCGCATCTTCTTTGCCATCTGCAACTTTTTGAATCCATGCTTTCCTTTCTTCATCGTTCCATGCATAAGTTTGCTCTTTACCTTTTTTCAACAAATACAATGGCGGCTGTGCTATGTAAACAAAACCCTGTTCTACCAGTTCCTTCATATAACGAAAAACAAATGTTAGTATTAATGTAGCAATGTGACTTCCATCCACATCAGCATCCGTCATTATTATCAGTTTGTGATAGCGTAGCTTAGTTGTATCCAATGCTTTCGGATCGTCCACTGTACCCACTTTTACTCCAAGTGCAGTAAACATATTTCTTATTTCCTCATTATCGTAAATGCGATGTTCCATCGCTTTTTCCACGTTCAAAATTTTACCACGCAAAGGAAGTATTGCCTGGAAACTCCTGTCGCGGCCTTGCTTTGCAGTTCCACCTGCAGAATCTCCCTCTACTAAAAATATTTCGCACCTGAACGGATCTTTATCACTGCAATCGGCAAGTTTACCGGGTAATCCTCCTCCCGTTAGTACGCTTTTACGTTGTACCATTTCCCGGGCCTTTTTTGCTGCCGCTCTCGCCTGTGCGGCTAAAATTACTTTTTGGATAATTGTTTTGGCATCCTTAGGATTTTCTTCCAGGTAAGCAACCAATACACGGCTTAAAGTTGAATCCACAACGCCCATCACTTCATTGTTACCCAACTTGGTTTTGGTTTGTCCTTCAAACTGGGGCTCCGGAACTTTTACCGAAATAACTGCGGTTAGCCCTTCCCGAAAGTCATCTCCTTCTATATCAACTTTTGCTTTTTCAAACATGCCTTCTTTTTCCCCATAACTTTTAAAAACACGGGTGATGGAACGTCTGAAACCGGAAACATGTGTTCCCCCTTCAATTGTATTAATGTTATTCACATAACTAAAGAGATGTTCCTGGTAGCCGGTGTTGTAAATCATCGCAACCTCTACAGCCACGTTGCTTGCCTCATCGAGGCCATCGCAATAAATTATCATTAGGAAGTAACGGTTGGCGACTGCCATTCTTATCAATCAATTCCACAAACTCAACTATACCACCTTCACTGTAAAATGTTTTTGTGTAGGTATTTCCATCATCGTCCTTTTCGCGTACATCATTCAGGACAATACGAATCTTTTTATTTAAGAAAGACAATTCTCTTAACCTGCTTTCTAAAATTTCACGATTGTAACTGGTAACAATAAAAATAGAAGCATCGGGCCAAAACTGAATTTCAGTACCCGTTGTATTGCTTTCACCTATTTCACGTACTTTATATAATGGAATTCCTTTTGCATATTCCTGCTCGAAAATTTTCCCGTCACGGTTAACCGTTACATGAAATTTTGTGCTCAGTGCATTAACACAACTTACACCTACCCCGTGCAAGCCGCCACTCACTTTATAAGTATTTTTATCAAATTTTCCACCTGCATGAAGCACTGTCATTACAACCTCAAGAGCACTTCTTTTTTCCTTTGTCATTATTCCTGTCGGAATACCCCGTCCGTCATCTTTTACCGTTATGGAATTATCTTCATTAATGGTTACAACAATATTTTTGCAATAGCCTGCAAGGGCTTCATCAATAGAGTTGTCAACTACCTCATACACCAGGTGATGAAGGCCTTTGTTACCGACGTCTCCAATGTACATTGCCGGCCTCTTTCTTACTGCTTCCAGTCCCTCAAGAACCTGGATACTATCGGCTCCATAACCATCTAATTTCATGGGAATTACTTCTGCTGTTTCTGATGTCATATATAGGGATAAAAAATGGCTTTTCGGCCTGTAAAATTATAATCGTGCAAAGGTACGAATAATGTACTTAAATAAAGCATTTTATGGACTGATTAACTGTCTTTTTTATATAATTTTTAATAATGTGGATAACTAAAAAATGGGCAGTTTAAATGCCGATTTATGTCTATTTTAATTAAAAATAAATTTATCAAACTTATCTATCTTTGCACACTTTATTACATGGACTATTCTTCTGACATATTAGCTATCGCATTGAACCATCCTATTATGCAGGAAGAAATGGAATTGGTCCACCATAAAGTTCAAAAAATTCCAGGTACCGTTCAATACGTAATTAATCGTTACAGGAAATCACCTAGTATGAATTTTGATGATACGGGCGTGATGGTATATAATTACAAACCGGAAGATCAAAAAGAAAGCACTCTTGAATTGATTTTTTGCGTTACGGGAAACAGGTATTGCCGGCAAAAAGATTCGGAATGCAATTTTTGCAAAAACGCACAATCTGATCGTTGCCAGGAAGTAATTGATACGGTTGATGTTGCCAGTTTCCGATTTAATTCCGATCACCTTTCGCAATTTGTAAAGAGCGTAAAAACCACTTCATTTTCAGAAAGTATTTTAAATTTTAGTCATACTTCCTCATTTTCAAAATCACTGCCACTTTGCAGCAAAACAAGAAATGTTTTGGATGCGCTATTAAATCATTCATATTCGGAAAGCCTTGAAAATATTTTTATAAATGCGCAAACTCAAATGCTTTTACTGTATTGCATGGAGTGCATGGCAGGTGATGGTGAGGAATCTTTTACGTGTAAATTTTTAGCCAATGATGCCGACCGGGAAAAGATTGAATTGGCACGTAAGATACTCTTGGAACATATCAGTGAACCTTTAACTATAAGAGCACTTAGCCGCAAAGCTGCTATAAATGAATGTTATTTAAAAAAGGGCTTCAAAGAAATGTACGGTACTACCATTTTTGATTTTTTTCAAAGCCAGCGCATGGAGCATGCCAAATATCTTTTATACGAAAAAGAACTAAGTGTTACCGATGTTTCCGCCCTTCTTGGTTATTCGTCTATCTCTCATTTTTCCACTGCGTTTAAAAAACATACCGGCCTAAAGCCTTGTGAATTATTATTTCACTGATTCCTCATTTTAGTTTTTTTCCTTTTTTCGAAAACGGGTTTTCCTGATTTTGTAAATCATTTGCAGTTATTGATTCTTCATTTGCATAAATGATCTAAAAAAAAAGCAATGGTGAAGAATAAAAAATTTATAACAGGCATATGGGCCATTCTAATTTTCGCAACTACAAAAGCCCAACAAAAAGATACGGTACAGACGTTGAAAGCAGTAATAGTCACTGGTTATAAAACAGTGAATGGTGTAGGTCATTTACTAGAAAGCCAGGACGGAATTATTTATGCAGGAAAGAAAAATGAAGTAATTATAGTTGACAGCTTGGATGCTAACAAAGCAATTAACAACACAAGACAAATTCTTGGAAGAATACCGGGTTTAAATATTGTTGAAACAGAAAGTAGTGGCTTTACTGCAAATGGTATTGCTACACGGGGGCTTAATCCAACGCAAAGTATTGAGATGAACACGAGACAAAACGGTTATAACATAAGCGCTGATGTTTATGGATATAATGAAGCATATTATATTCCTCCAATGGAGGCTGTAAAAAGAATTGAGTTAGTACGAGGCGCTGCTGCTTTACAATTCGGGGCACAATTCGGAGGGCTGGTGAATTATGTAACAGAAGATGCTCCCAAAAACAAACCCTTTCAATTTATTACTTCCCAAACAAGAGGTAGTTTTGGCATGTTTAATTCTTTCAATTCAATTGGGGGTAACTATAAAAAAATAAGTTACTACGGTTTTCTCCAATACAGGAATATAGATGGTTACAGGCCTAACAGTCAGCAATGGCAACTTTCTGGTTTTGCTAAGGGGCAATTTACGCCATCAAAAAGAATAAGCGTTAGTCTCGAGTATTCTGTTCTTCGCAACAAAATTCAAATGCCCGGAGGATTAACCGATAGCCTTTTTGATGCTAATCCAAAAGCTTCCATCAGAGCAAGAAACTGGCTGAAGAGTCCCTGGAATATTCTAAGTGGATCTGTTAATCTTAATCCATCTGAAAATACAACCATAAATCTGAAAGCAACTTATATTTTCAGTAATCGCTCGTTGGTTTGGCGCAATGAAGATGGGGGTGCCGGAGTATTAGATACTATTGATCCGGCAACCAATCAATTTGTGCCCAGAGAAGTGGAGAGTGAAGACATGCATAGCATGGTAACCGAAGCACGTTTTTCAACTAATTATTCTCTTGGAAAAAATAAATCTACGTTGGCTGGAGGATTCAGGATGGCCTATGCATGGTTTAAACGGGAAGAAGGTGGAGAAGGTACAACTGGAAGAGACTTCGATTTATCCATCAGCGGGGATTATGAAAACGATCTGGATTTCACAACGTTTAACATTGCACCTTTCATTGAAAATATTTTTCGCGTCGGGAAAAATCTGACGGTAACGCCGGGATTAAGATTTGAATATTTAAAGAGTACTGCAAATGGATATATAACCGACGACGCTTATAAAGTCACAACAGACAAAAGCAAATACCGGCAGTTTTTTTTAACAGGCATCGGAATTGAATATAAGCCAAAATACAATACCAGTATTTACGGCAACATAAGCCAGGCATATAGGCCAATTGATTACAGCCAGCAACAACCCTTTGGCGTAACGGCAAAGATTGATCCTAACTTAAAGGACGCTCTCGGCTTTAATTCTGACTTCGGCTATAGAACCATCATTAAAAATTATCTGAATGCTGATGTGAGTTTATTTTACCTGGCGTATAACAATCGAATCGGCGAAGTTGTAAAGACAGACCCATCCACCGGGCTCGATTATGCTTACCGAACAAATATTGCCAACAGCGTGCATAAAGGATTGGAAGCATATATAGAGTTTAATATTTTAAAGTCTTTAAAGCAGCACTCAAAAGATGGATTAAGTATTTTTAATTCGTTCTCCTACATCGATGCAAAATATACCAGTGGAGAATTCAAAGGAAACAGGGTTGAAGCTGCAGCAAAAGAAATAGAAAGAGTTGGTGTAATTTTTAACAACGAACATTTTTCATCAACATTCCAGGTTAATTATGTTGGAGATGCATACGGTGATGCAACAAACGTAAAAATCAGCGATAACCCTATCGCTGGCTATATTCCGGCATATACGGTCTTAGATCTTAGCGCCACATATAAAATAAATAACTACCAAATAAAATGCGGCGTCAATAACCTTGCTGACAAATCATATTTTACAAGAAGAACTGATGAGTATCCCGGTCCCGGCATAATACCAGCCATTGGCAGGAGTTTTTATGTTGGCTTTACTGCTAAATTTTAATTGAAATGAACAATACTAAAATCATAATTACTATTATTTTATTAATAAGTGCTATCACCGGTTCAACACTTATTTTGTCATCGTGCAATAAAGAGAAAGAATTCATATCTGTTGACATGTAGATAAAATCAAACTGGGCAAATTAATTTTCAATGATAAAAATTTATCTAACCCTATCGGACAATCCTGTTCAAGCTGCCACAGTTCGTTAACCGGCTTTAGTGACCTTAACCACAATGTTGTTTCCGAAGGTGCGGTAAATGGATTATTTCTAAACAGAAATGCGCCGGATATCGCCTATGTTATGTTTGCGCCGCCATTGCATTTTGATAATATAGATTCAACTTATGTAGGCGGATTCTTCCTGGATGGAAGAGTAAATACATTACAAGAGCAGGCTCAAAAGCCGTTTCTAAATCCACTGGAAATGAATAACACTAATATTCAAATGCTTATTTCTAAAGTCATGAACGCAAGTTATTATGCACTTTATAAGCAAGTATATGGAGAAGCCAGTGATACCAATACAGCTTTTAATAATATTTCTAACGCTATTGCAGCTTTTGAAAAATCACCCGATTTAAATCCGTTTACTTCAAAGTTTGACTATTATTTAAAGGGTGAAGCGTCTCTTACTGAACAGGAATTGCAGGGATTCAAATTGTTTAATGATCCCATCAAAGGAAAATGTGCCAATTGTCATCCTTCTGATCCCGATCCCGAAAGCGGCAAAGTATTATTTACTGACTTCACTTACGACAATATAGGAGTTGCCAAAAACCCCGTAAATCCATTTTATACAATTCCTTTAAGTTTTAATCCTTCGGTCAGCAATGCCATTGACTATGGGTTAGGCGGTTTTTTAAATGATCCTTCAAATTATGGGAAATTTAAAGTGCCAACATTGAGAAATGCGGCCATTTCTGCACCTTACTTTCACAATGGTTATTTTAATACCCTGGAAGAAGTGGTTCATTTTTACAACAAGAGAGATGTGGAGCCTTTTCCCCCGGCCGAAATAGCAGCAACAGTCAACCATGATGAACTTGGAAATTTAAAGCTCACATCACAGGAGGAACAAGATATAGTAGCATTTATTAAAACATTAACGGATGGGTTTAAATAACCAGCTCCCGTTTTAATCGCAATAAAAATATATTACCATGAAAAAAGAAGGTGTAAATATTCTTTCATTCGTTGCGGTATTTTTTGTAAATCCTTATTGCTAATAAAAGTACAAGAGTGAATACGACCAATATGCCAACACCCCAGGCCAGGCTAAGTAATTCTTTTACTACTGCAAGCATAACAATCGCAATTAAAAAAAGTGTTGCGACTTCATTCCACATCCTTAATCTTTGCGAGGTCCATTTGAAATTTTCTTTGCGTTGTTGATTAAAAATAAATTGAAGACTCAGGTGATAGATAAAAAGTCCTAACACAAAAAATAGTTTCACCAAAAGCCATGTAGGCAAACTGCCGTATAAAATGCCTATCCAGGTTCCAAAAATTAATGTAAGAATTGCCGAAGGCCATGTAATGCCGTACCACAGGCGTTTTTGCATAATTCCAAATTGTTTCAAAAGAATAGATCTTTCTGGCTCTGGTTTTTCGTTTGCTTCAGCGCTGTAGACAAAAAGGCGTACCATGTAAAAAAGACCCGCAAACCACGTTACTACAAAAATGATATGAAGGGCTTTTATATAGAAATAAGTCATTGTTGAGTTTTATTATTATCCGACGTTACATATTTTGCAACTGCTTTAACCCATAATGGATTTACATTAAGACAAGGTATCATTGTATAAGATTCCCCACCTGCTTTCATAAATTCTCCCCTGCCCCTGATATTTATTTCTTCCAAAGTTTCAAGACAATCGCTTACAAATGCCGGGCATATTATCAATAGTTTCCTCTTTCCTTCGTTTGGCAATTCCTGTAACCTGATATCCGTAAACGGTGTAAGCCATCCTTTTCCTAGTCGCGATTGAAAAGAAATGCTGTATTTATCTCTTGGTATATTTAAAATTTCCGTAACTCTTTTTGTAGTTGTAAGCACCTGGTGCCTGTAACAATAAGCATGCGCTGCAGAGGATACTTCGCAACAGTTTTCTGCCTGCAGGCAATGGGCACCGGTAATGTCACTTTTTCGAATATGCCTTTCCGGTATACCATGATAACTAAATAAAAGTTGGTCGTATGACTCGTTTAAAAATGGTCTTATATTTTCCACCAATGCATGTAAATAATCAGGATCATTATAAAACGGCTCTATAAATGAAAGCTTAAATGCATATTTTTTCTTTTTGTGAATTTCTTTAGCATACTCCACCGCTGTCTCGTAGCTCGACATTGCATAATGCGGGTACAAGGGTAGTGCAATTACTTCCTCAATCGAAGGATTTCTTTTGAGGAGAGCATCAAATCCTTCCTCCGGACCTGGATTTCCGTAACGCATTGCAATTTCAACAGGCTCGTCAATTTTATTTTCCAAAGCTCTCTTCAACTCTCTTGTTATCTCAATGAGCGGAGAGCCTTTGTCTGTCCAGATAGTCTTATATGCTTCTGCAGATTTTGGCGCCCTGAAAGGAACAATAATTCCTTTCACTAATATCGCTCTTAATAGCCAACTCTTATCAATAACCCGGGCATCCATTAAAAACTCGTCGAGGTATTTTCTTAAATCTTTAACATCTGTTGAATCCGGCGAGCCCAAATTCATCAGTAAAACTCCTTTCTTAACTGTCATTCTTATAAAAATAATTGCAAATGTAACTTGGTTATTGGTAAAGCAACTGCTTTAAATATTTTTACGTTTTTAAATTATTTATAATCTACTCACAGCCGGTAAACTAATATTGCGCCGTAAATATGTGGGTTCATTTACATAATGAGTACTGTCATACAGAAATCTGATAATAGTCATTAAAATAAAATATAGTTTTGACTTCCTTTGAGCCTTATTTGAAAAAGCATTCATTAACTTTGGAACCCTTTAGAAATTGCTTTAAAGTTTTATGACTTTCCTGTGACTTTACCGGGTTTACATAAAAATAATTTTGCAAACTTCATGAATATAGAAGAGCCAGTACACCAGTTTTTAGATTCTTTCTGCGTAGCGGGAATTAATTATCGTAAAAGTGACATAAGTATTCGTGGCAAATTTTCCTTATTGCCGGAACATTCTACTTTATTATTAAAAGAAGCTGTAGAAAAAAGATTCCCGGGCTGTATGGTTCTTTCTACCTGTAACAGAACCGAGATATATGGAATATGTGATTATCCGCAGCAACTCATAGAAATGCTTTGCATTCATACGCACGGCAATATGAAAGATTTTATAGACCAGGGTTATCAATACAAAGGCCTTACTACAGTAGAACATTTGTTTAAAGTGGCGGCAGGATTGGATTCACAGATAATTGGCGACTACGAAATTTTATCACAAATAAAACTGGCGGCAAAAAAGTCGAAGGAGTACAACTGCCTTAATAGTTTTTTGGAAAGAGTTGTCAATTTTGCATTGCAGGCTTCCAAAGAAATAAAAACCACAACTAAATTAAGTTCAGGAACTGTATCAGTTTCTTTTGCTGCTATTGAAATCATTAAAGAAAGAGTTGCAGATTTTAATACCAAGAAAGTTCTTTTAGTTGGTACCGGCAAATTTGGAAATCATATCGGAAAAAATCTTAAAAATTATTTATCAAGCTCTTCACTTTTATTTACAAACAGAACCGGAGAAAAAGCATTGAATCTTGCAAAAGAATGTAATGGTGAATTTATACCGTATGAAAATTTAGCTTCAGCATCAGCAGAAGCTGATGTAATTATTGTAAGCTCCGCTTCAGAAAAATATATTATTCATCCTTCCTTTTTTATTGATGATAAATCAAGATTAATATTAGACCTGTCAGTACCTCAGAATGTAGATCCGGCGGTTAAAAATATAGAAGGAATTACTCTTTTAAATGTTGATGAAATTTCCGTAATACTGGATAAAACAATTGCTCTTCGCCAGGCTGAAGTTCCCAAAGCAATGGAGATTATTCAAAAAACAATGTTGGATTTATGCAACTGGTATCGCAGGTTGGCAATAAGTCCCCTCTTACGCATAGTAAAAACGCAGTTGTACGAATTAAGCGAAACTCACATCCCCAATCAGCAACTGTTTGAAGAAAAAATTCACAAAGCAGTATCTTCGCTGGCAATACAATTGAACCATCAAAACAATAGGGGTTGCCAATGCATTAGTGCTTTAAGCAGTTACCTTCACAGGAATTGAAACAATTAATTAAGATAGGAACTCGTGAAAGTCAATTGGCTGTGTGGCAGGCTACACTCGTACAATCATTATTAAAAAAAAATGGTGTTGAATCAGAATTAGTTTACATCAAAAGCGAAGGAGATGTTGATACCGTTACACCATTATATGAATTAGGCGTTCAGGGCATTTTTACAAAATCTTTAGATGCAGCTTTAGTTGGTAAAAAAATTGACGTTGCTGTACATTCTTTAAAAGATGTTCCAACCAAATTAGCAAAGGGAATCAGGCAAACTGCTGTTTTGAAAAGAGCTTCTTTTAAAGATATTCTTGTTTATAAAAATGATTCTACTTTCTTAAAGGATAAAAATGGTGTTGCCACAATTGCCACCAGTAGCATACGTCGTATAGCCCAGTGGCTGAACCGTTACCCTAATCATAAAATTGAAAATTTAAGAGGCAACGTAAATACCCGGTTACGCAAAGTGCATGAACATAAATGGGATGGTGCCATTTTCGCCGGAGCCGGCCTCGAAAGAATTAATCTGCGACCGGTAAATTCTATTGATCTCGATTGGATGTTGCCGGCGCCTGCGCAAGGTGCTATTACAATTGTTTGCCGGGATGACGATCCGTATTCTTGTGATGTTTGCAATGTTTTAAATGATACAAATACCTCGATCTGTACAAAAATTGAACGGGATTTTCTAAGAACATTATCAGGTGGATGCTCAACACCCATAAGCGCCCTGGCAATATTTAACCATGGGCATATTATTTTTAAGGGAAATATTTGCAGCCCTGACGGAAAGGAAAAAATTGAGATTGATAAAGAATCAAAAGTTGAAGAAAGCGAGACTTTAGGAATTACGACCGCAAAAGAATTGTTGAAAATTAATGAGGCAAAAAAGATAATACACAGTATCAGAAATGCAAAAAAATAGAATTCACATATTAAGTACAGGACAGGTAGATAAGGATCTAGTTGAAGAAGGATCGAAACGTAATATTATAATTGACGAAATTCCTTTTATAAGTATTGAGCCATTAATCAACAATACACTGAAAGAAAATATAGAAAATCTTTCCGGAAAAAATATCAACGTTGTTTTTACCAGTGTGAATGCTGTTGAAGTTGTAAGCAAACACATCTCGAATAAATCTTCATGGAAAATATTTTGCATTGGCAACATGACAAAAAATTTGGTTGCAGAACTTTTTGGAAGCGAAAATATAATCGGACATGCGGAAAGTGCAGATCAATTAGCACAAAAGATTATAGAAGATACCAGTATTAAAGCTGTCACATTTTTTTGCGGTGATCAGAGAAGGAACGAATTGCCTGAAAAACTTAAAACAAATGGAGTAACCGTAGAAGAAATAATTGTCTATAACACAAAAGAAACTCCACACGTTATTAAACAGGAATATAACGGCATTTTGTTTTACAGCCCGAGCGCCGTAAATAGTTTTTTTATTAAAAACAAAATTTCAGAGAAAACACAACTTTTTGCAATTGGCTCTACAACCGCCGACGCATTAAAACATTTTACATCACACCCTGTTATCATTGCTGAAATGCCGGGCAAAGAAAATTTAATACACCTGGCAATTGATCATTTTAGCAAAAGTAAAATTTCATAAATGCAACCGTTACGAAACGATTTATTATTAAAAGCTTTAAGAAAAGAAAAAGTGGACAGGCCACCTGTGTGGATGATGCGCCAGGCAGGAAGATATTTGCCGGATTATATCAAGCTAAGAGATAAGTATGATTTTTTTACGCGTATACAAACTCCCGAATTAGCGGCAGAAATTACCATTCAGCCCGTAGAACAGGTAGGCGTAGACGCAGCAATTATCTTTTCTGATATTCTGGTTATTCCGCAGGCAATGGGCATGGAAGTCTTAATGGAAGAAGGAAGGGGTCCTTCATTGCCTAAGGTAATTAAAACACAAAATGATATTGATGCATTGGTTACTGATGCTGTTGAAGAAAAATTGAACTATGTTTCAAAGGCCTTAGCCTTAACCAAACAAGAATTAAATGGAAGCGTTCCTTTAATTGGATTTGCCGGTGCTCCATTTACCATTTTGTGTTATATGATTGAAGGCAAAGGCAGTAAAACATGGGAAAAAGCAAAACAGTTTTGTTTTACGGAATCAAATCTTGCGCATCATCTGTTGCAAAAGATCACAGACACAACTATCAATTATCTAAAGGAACAAGTAAAAGCCGGCGCAGACGTGTTGCAGGTTTTTGACAGTTGGAGTGGTTGTTTAAGCCCCGGCGATTTTAAATTATATGCGCAACCATATTTGGTACAAATAGCGGATGCGCTGAAAGAACTTGCTCCAGTAATTTTATTTCCGAAAGGGAGTTGGTATGCATTGAAAGAACTTAGTGTAAGTAGTGCTTTGGGTCTCGGGTTAGATTGGTGTATAACGCCCCAGATGGCGAGAGAACTAACTGGTAATAAAATAACTTTGCAGGGAAATTTTGATCCCGCAAAGTTATTGTTACCTATTGCTGAACTTAAAAAAGCAGTGAAAGAAATGATTGATGCATTTGGTATGCAAGGCTATATTGCAAACCTGGGGCACGGCATTACGCCGAATGTACCTGTTGAAAATGCTAAAGCATTTGTTGAAGCGGTAAAAAGCTATCGCAACTAACGTTTATGCTTAATTGAAAATTTGCTATTGGAAATTATGTTGTACAAAACAGATACAAAAGAGTTTAGGGATAAGTGGATCAGCTATATCTACAAGCTGCAGGATACAATCTGTGATGCACTTGCAAAAGAAGATGGTAAGAGTAACTTTAAAACAGATGAATGGGTACGGGAAGCAGGAGGTAAAGGCGGCGGCGGTATTACCCGTGTAATTGAAAACGGCGATGTGTTTGAGAAAGGCGGAGTCAATACTTCCGTAGTTTATGGAAAAGTTTCAACGGAAATGCGTAAGCAATTAAAACTGGAAGGTGATAAATGGTTTGCTTGCGGGTTGTCGTTAGTTATTCACCCTTTAAACCCCTATGTGCCAACTGTCCATGCAAACTGGCGTTATTTTGAGTTATATGATGAAGATGGAAATGTTATAGACAGGTGGTTTGGAGGTGGCACGGATCTTACTCCATATTATTTATTTGAAGAGGATGTTAAGCATTTTCATGGCACCATAAAAAATGCAATAGATGCATTTGGAAAAGATTTGTATTCGAAATATAAGAAGTGGTGTGATGATTATTTTACAAACACACATCGC
Source organism: uncultured Chitinophagaceae bacterium (assembly GCA_963819925.1). Taxonomy (GTDB): domain Bacteria; phylum Bacteroidota; class Bacteroidia; order Chitinophagales; family Chitinophagaceae; genus Ginsengibacter. The sequence continues at coordinate 667,281 of CAWFYG010000009.1, forward strand.
AACAATGAAATGCGGGGAGTAGGCGGTGTTTTTTATGACCATCTTAAGCCTTCGGACGAAAGGGGTACAGAAAAATTACTTACATTTCAGCAAGCTGTTGGTAATGTTTTTTTAGATGCTTATTTGCCAATAGTAAAAAAAAGGAAGAACAATGCCTATACCGATCGTGAAATTAAATGGCAAGAAATAAGACGGGGTCGTTATGTCGAATTCAATTTAATTCATGATCGCGGAACCTTATTCGGTTTAAAAACCAATGGCAGAACTGAAAGCATCTTAATGAGTCTTCCTCCAAGAGCGAGATGGGTTTATGATTATGCGCCTGAAGAAGGTAGTGAAGAAAGTAAATTATTGAGTGCGTGTCTTCATCCGGTTAGTTGGATTGAATGCTGACCTTTTCATTTTAATTTTACATTTTTTAATAACAGAATATGTATTTGCAAAGAAGAAACAGGATTCTCAGGCAATCACCTGCAGTAAGGGCCATGGTTGCAGAAACTCTATTAACGCCAAATGATTTTATAGCACCGCTATTTATCGATGAAGGCAAGGATGTAAAATTTGAAATTCCATCTATGCCTGGTTATTACAGGTATTCCATTGATAACACTATTAAAGAAATTAAAGAATTATGGAGTCTCGGAATAAAAAGTGTACTACTTTTTATTAAAGCCCCTGATGAATTGAAAGACAATACTGGCAAAGAAGCCTGGAACGATAATGGTTTAATGCAACAAAGTATTAAAGCAATTAAAGACGCCATTCCTGAAATGGTTGTTATGACGGACGTAGCCCTTGATCCTTATTCATCCTACGGGCATGATGGAATTGTAAAAGATGGAGAAATAGTAAATGATGAAACAGTAGAAGCGCTGGTAAAAATGAGTCTTAGCCATGCAAAAGCAGGCGCTGATTTTGTGGCGCCGAGCGATATGATGGATGGACGTATCGGTGCAATAAGAGAAGCGTTGGAACAAAATAATTTTGCCAAAACAGGCATTATGGCGTATAGTGCAAAATATGCTTCCTGCTTTTATGGACCATTCAGGGACGCATTGGATTCGGCGCCAGGATTTGGCGATAAAAAAACTTACCAGATGGACTATGCCAATCGCATCGAAGCCGTAAAAGAAGCTCAAGCAGATGAAGATGAAGGTGCAGATATAATTATGGTAAAACCGGCAATGGCTTACCTTGATATTATCCGTGAAGTAAAAGATAGTGTAACCCTTCCCGTTAGCGCATATCATGTAAGCGGCGAATATGCAATGATAAAAGCGGCATCAAAAATGGGATGGCTCAATGAAGACAAGGCTATTCTTGAATGTCTCACTTCTATTAAAAGGGCAGGTGCAGATTTAATTGCAACTTATTTTGCAAAGGATGCTGTAAAGTTGCTAACGTAAAGAGTGCCTGAAAGACACCCGAATTTTATTTTTTTATATCCAAGGGCCATGAATTATATAAGCAATCGTAGCAAACAACTTTTTTCCAGGGCTCAACAATCCATTCCCGGTGGAGTGAATTCGCCGGTAAGGGCTTTTAAAAGTGTTGGTGGAACACCGGTTTTTATTAAGTCTGCCAAGGGGGCTTATCTGTTTGATGAAGATGGAAACCGGTATATAGATTACATCAATTCATGGGGACCGATGATTCTTGGACATGCCTATGAACCGGTAGTAAAAGCTGTCCGTGAAAAGGCTGCTCTTTCAACTTCGTTTGGCGCCCCGACTGAATTAGAAATTGAAATGGCAGAGCTAATTAAAAGCATGGTGCCAAATGTTGATTTAATAAGAATGGTAAGCAGCGGCACGGAAGCGTGTATGAGTGCCGTTAGGTTGGCGAGGGGATTTACCGGAAAAAATAAAATTATAAAATTTGAAGGTTGTTATCATGGGCATGCAGATTGCTTTTTAGTAAAAGGAGGAAGCGGGATGGCAACCTTAAATATTCAAACGGTTCCGGGAGTTACAGCCGGCGTTGCCAATGATACACTCACAGCGCCATACAATAATTTGCAGGCTGTAGAAAAATTAATCGCAGAAAATAAAGGGCAGGTTGCAGCAATCATCATTGAACCTGTCGTTGGCAACATGGGATGTATTATTCCCAAACATGGTTTTTTAGAAGGACTGCGAAAGTTATGCAACCAGGAAAATATTATTTTTATTCTTGATGAAGTAATGACCGGCTTTCGTTTGGCACCGGGCGGTGCACAGGAAAAATTGAAAATTGATGCTGATCTTGGTTACCTATGGAAAAGTAATTGGCGGAGGACTGCCAGTTGGTGCTTTCGGTGGCAAAAAAGAAATCATGCAACACATCGCACCATTGGGAAACGTTTACCAGGCAGGCACCCTGAGTGGCAACCCTATTGCCATGATAGCCGGTCTCACCATGTTGACTGAATTGAAAAATAATCCTTCTATCTATACCGCTCTTGATGCGACAGGTTCTAAACTGGAAAAAGGCATTCACGAAATTTTGGAAAATAAAAAAATTTCCCATCGCATTAACCGGATCGGTAGTATGATAAGTCTTCATTTTTGTGACCACGACGTTGTAGATTTTGAAACTGCTTCAAAAGCTAATATCTCCTTATTCAATAAATTATTTCATCATATGCTGGAAAACGGCGCTTACCTTCCGCCATCAGCCTTTGAAAGTTGGTTTCTTAATAATGCATTAACGGAAACGGATTTAAATGATACATTTAATGCCTTCGATAAATTTTTGTTCTAAATCGTTTCGGGAACAACATAAGAAAAAGGCGAAGGATCATCCTTCGCCTTACCCTAATAAAACGTTGTCCAGCAAAAGCCTTTATGATTATTAAATCACTATACAATAAGAATTCTTAAGCCATAAGAATTATCAGGGGTTTTTCTGTTAGCAACGGCCATATTCCTCAAATAAAAGAATAACCATTGTGTATAGCGAAGACTTATAGACTAATATTATGCCAAAGCAGGTGACTGGTCCACTTTATTAACATATTTCATCATAATCTAATGAGAATGCTAAGTTTAGGGAAAGTTTTTCGTCAATTTTCTATTTTAGAATTTCGATTTGCACGTATGAGAATATCACATTTGTGTATCGGTCTCCGCGAAAAAATTGCCCGGGGAACCATCAACTTTTTGTTAGTATGTATGGCTCGTTAATTTCTTACCTTTGCCATCTTTTTATATTATAGAATGGTAGAAAATGGAGAGAAAATACCCTGAATACAGCCAGTTGAATTTAACACAAATTGCAGATGAAGTACTGGCTAAATGGGAAAGGGAAAAAACTTTCGAAAAGAGTATTAGTAACCGGGATAACGATCCTGCTTTTGTCTTTTACGAAGGGCCGCCAAGTGCTAATGGAATGCCTGGTATTCACCATGTAATTTCAAGAACACTTAAAGATTTGGTATGCCGTTACAAGACGATGCGGGGTTTCCAGGTGAAACGTAAAGGCGGATGGGACACCCATGGATTGCCCGTTGAGTTGGGCGTTGAAAAATTATTAGGTATTACAAAAGAAGATATTGGGAAAAAAATAAGCGTGGAAGAATATAATGCCACGTGCCGTAGGGAGGTTCTCAAATTCAAAGATAAATGGGACGAGCTGACACAGAAAATGGGCTATTGGGTTGACCTGGAGCATCCTTATATCACTTTTGAAAATAATTATATCGAAACCCTTTGGTGGTGCTTAAAAGAACTTTATAAAAAGGGATATCTCTACGAAAGTGTCAGCATTCAGCCGTATTCACCAGCCGCAGGTACCGGGTTAAGTTCGCATGAATTGAACCAGCCCGGAACATATAAAGATGTAAAGGATACGAGTGTAATAGCGATGTTCAAAGCAATCAAAAATGATCGCTCATCGTTTCTATTTGAGGCTGTTAAAAGCGATGAACTCTACTTCCTGGCGTGGACAACTACACCGTGGACTTTGCCTTCAAATCTTGGATTGACGGTTGGGTCGAATATTGATTATGTCCTGGTGCGCACATTTAATCCTTATAGTGGAAAACCCTGCGCCGTTATTCTCGCCAAAAATTTATTGCATAAATATTTTCCCGAACATATTGACGAATGGACAGAAGGGAACAATACCGGCTTGTATGATGCAATAATTAACTGGCTTGATCAGAATTCTGATGAGAACATCATAGAACAAAATGCAACAACTTTAAAAATAGAATTTGAGAACCTTGTTAAGAAAAGACAATTACCCTATAAAACAATTCTTGAATTGAAAGGCTCACGAATTGAGGGTTGCGAATATGAACAGTTGCTTCCGTCGGAAGCAAATACTTTAAAAAAAATTCGTGAAATAACTCCCGGTGCTGAGCCATTTAAAGTAGTAACAGGAGATTTTGTAACTACCGAAGATGGTACGGGTGTTGTTCACACTGCTCCTGCTTTTGGTGCTGATGATTTCAAAGCCGGTAAAAAGAATAATCTTGGCATATTAACACTGGTAGATAAGGAAGGGAAATTTGTGGAGGGAATTGGAGAATTCAGCGGGCGATTTGTAAAAAATTACAAAGATGATCCACATTATACTGATGTGAACATTGATATTTCAGTTAAATTAAAAAAGGAAAACCGTGCGTTTAAAGTTGAAAAATATGAACACAATTATCCTCACTGCTGGCGGACAGATAAGCCCATAATTTATTATCCCCTCGACGCCTGGTTTATAAAAACAACCGCTGCAAAAGACAGGATGGTTGAATTAAACAATACCATTAACTGGAAACCACCTTCTACCGGAACTGGACGGTTTGGTAACTGGCTTGAGAACATGGTGGATTGGAATTTAAGCCGAAGCCGTTTCTGGGGAACACCCTTACCAGTATGGCGTACAGAAGATGGTGAAGAAGAAATATGCATCGGATCTATTGAAGAATTGAATGATGGTATAAGAAAAGCAAACGAAATTTTGAAGGGCGATGTGAATAAAAATTATTTGCATGAAGGAATACTTGATTTGCATAAACCCTATGTTGATGAAATTGTTTTAATATCAGATTCGGGCAAACGAATGAGGCGGGTAGCTGATCTTATAGATGTATGGTTCGATAGTGGCGCCATGCCCTATGCACAATGGCATTTCCCATTCGAAAATAAAAAGGAATTTGAGAAAAATTTTCCCGCCGATTTCATTGCGGAAGGAGTTGATCAGACAAGAGGATGGTTTTATACCTTGCACGTATTAGGAGCTTTATTATTTGATAGCGTTGCCTATAAAACAGTTGTCAGTAACGGCCTGGTGCTTGATAAAAACGGCGTTAAAATGAGCAAGCGTCTCGGGAATATTGTAGATCCCTTTGAAACGCTGGAAATATTCGGGCCTGACGCTACACGATGGTACCTGGTAACTAACGCCTCACCATGGGATAGTTTACGGTTTGACCTGGAGGGCATTAAAGAAGTTCAGCGCAAATTTTTTGGAACGCTTTATAATACATACCAATTCTTTGCACTGTACGCCAATGTAGACGGTTTTGTTTTCAAAGAAAAACTTATCCCAGCAAAAGAACGACCTGAAATTGACCAGTGGATCATGTCTTCTTTGAATTCGCTCATTGACTCAGTCACTAAAAGCATGGATGATTATGAACCTACACAGGCCGGCAGAGCCATTGAACATTTTCTTGATGAACATTTAAGTAACTGGTACGTGCGACTATCCCGCCGGAGATTCTGGAAGGGCGAATACGGGCACGATAAAATTTGTGCTTATCAAACTCTTTATGAATGCCTACAGGTTATAAGCAGGCTTATTGCGCCTATTGCTCCTTTTTTTGCAGATTGGCTCTTTCCAAATCTCAATAATATAACCTCGCAATTCTCTTTAGCCTCCGTTCACCATAGCTATTTTCCTAAAGTCGATTCGAACCTTATTGACAAAGAACTTGAAGATCGTATGCAAATGGCACAGGATATTTCCTCTTTAATTCTGTCACTGCGTAAAAAAGTAAATCTGCCTGGCGGCCAGATTGGTATTAAGGTAAGACAACCCTTGCAAAAGGTAATTATTCCCGCAATTGATAATTCTTTCGCTGAAAAAATTAGGATGGTAGAAGGCATTATCAAGTCTGAAACAAACATTAAAGAAATTGAGCTGCTCAAAGCTGATAATAATTTTATAAAGAGAAAAGCCAAAGCCAATTTCAAAACACTTGGGAAAAAGCTGGGACCTAGAATGAAATGGGCCGCCGAAAGGATTCAGCAACTTGGAGATGCGGATATTGATAAAATATTAGAAGGAAGTTTTATATTAAACCCTGATTATGAACAAAAAAAGGAAGAACCTGTAATAATTACAGGTGAAGATATTGAAGTATCTACTAATGAAATACCTGGTTTTGAAGTTGCGGTAAAGGGCAATTTGACAGTTGCCCTGGATATTGTGTTAAGTGAAAATCTCAAAAATGAGGGGTTTGCACGGGAATTCATCAACAGGGTTCAAACCTTAAGGAAAGACAAAAATTTTGAATTAACTGACAAAATTGTTGTAAATCTTATTAATGATGAAATTGCCAGAGTTCCAATTACTGAATTTAATACCTATATTTGCGCCGAAATTTTGGCAGAAAAGATTGAATTCGTTCCAAAATTAGCTGATGGCATCACAATTGATGTTAATAATCACTCTTTAACAGTTAACGTAACAAAAAAAGGAAAGTAAGTATATGGCTACTCAGAAAAAAAAGAAGACTTCGGTTGTAAAAAAAGCTACCTCTCCAAAATCTGCCTTGAAAAAGACTGTTCCAGGAGCTAAAAAGGTCAGTGCTTCAAAAAAACCAGCTGACAAAAAACAGCCGGCTAAAAAGAACTCCGTTGCTGCAAAGCGACCTTCAAAACCCGTTGTTTCTGCTAAGAAATCTGCTAAATCTATTACTAAACCCTCCCTGGCTAAAAAATCTGCTAAGTCAGGTGTAAAAAAAGCAGCCCCTAAAAAATTGGCCAATAATAAACCTGTTGTAAAGAAATCTGCAGCCCAGGCAAAAAAATCGACACCATCAACTAAAAAAACTGTGGCATCCATAAAAAAAACCTCTATTAACGTAAGCAAGAAAAAGGCGATAAAAGAAAGTGCAAAAGCTCCCGTTGTTAACATCAATGATCATAAAAAAGAGCTTAAAAAGGCATTAAAAAATGCAACAAAAAATAGCGAGACTAAAAAGCCGGAAAAGCCATTTGTGATGCCGAAAACAAATACGGAAAAATCACGTAAATATGAGCCACAATTTGTAAAATCGGTTCTTGATCAGGCACCTGAAGAAAACAATGGGCCCACGATGCGCTACAGCGATACGGAACTGAATGAGTTCAAAGATCTTATTTCGAGAAAGCTCGAAACTGCTAAAAAAGAATTGGGTTATTTACAAGGTCTTATTACACGTAAGGATGAAATGGGCGGAGACGACAATGATAACCGCTACATGACGATGGAAGACGGGAGCCTGAGCATGGAAAGAGAACAATTAAGCCAGATGGCTAGCCGCCAGATAACTTTTATTGATCACCTCGAAAAGGCAATGATGAGAATAGAAAATAAAACGTATGGCATTTGCAGGGTTACAGGTAAACTGATAGACAAGGCCCGATTGAGAGCTGTTCCTCATGCTACCTTGTCAATAGAAGCGAAAATGGGAATTGCTAAATAATAAGGAAAATTTTTTATTGAAAAGGAACGAAATAACTCGTTCCTTTTTTTGTAATTTAATGGCATGTTTAATAAACTAAGAACTGTTATATATCGTGTAAATGACCTTGAAAAGGCGAAGGAATGGTATAAAAAAATTACAGGAATATCTCCTTATTTTGATGAACCTTTGTATGTTGGATTTAATGTTAATGGGTTTGAGCTTGGACTTGACCCTGATTTAAAAAAAACAGCGGATGGTGAACATTCAATAGCTTATTGGTCTGTCGATAACATACAAGATGCTGTAAAATATTTGACGGACAATTCCGCTAAAGTCATTAATGAAATTCAGCAGGTTGGTGGCGGAATATCCGTTGCGGTTTTGCAAGATCCTTTTGGAAACCAGGTAGGACTGATAGAAGAGAAAGAAACCTAAAATCTAAATTGCAAGCTTATTTATTTTACCTCCTGCATCGTTACCAATTTTTTATAAAACCCATCGTTAGCCATAAGGCTCATGTGCGTTCCTCTTTCTACAATTTTGCCTTTGTTTAAAACAATAATTTCATCCGCATGGCGGACGGTGCTCAACCTGTGAGCAATAACGATACTTGTACGATTACTCATCAGGTTATTAATAGCATCCTGTACCAGCCTTTCACTTTCTGTATCCAGCGATGAAGTTGCTTCGTCTAAAATTAAAATGGGCGGGTTTCTTAAAACTGCCCTGGCAATTGTTGTCCTTTGCTTTTCGCCCCCACTCAATTTATTTCCTCTTTCACCTATGTTGGTGTCATAGCCATTTTCCTTTTGCATAATGAAATTATGGGCATTGGCAATTTTAGCGGCATGTTCAATTTGCGAAAGCGTTGCGTCATCCATTCCTAATGCAATATTACTGGCAATTGTGTCATTAAATAAAATAGCTTCCTGGGTCACAATACCCATGTGGTTTCGAATTGATTCTAATGAATAATTTTTAATATTAATGCCGTCAATAAGCAGTTCACCTTTAGTTACATCGTGAAAGCGGGGTACAAGATCAACCAAAGTACTTTTACCGGCTCCTGACGATCCAACGATTGCCACACTCTTGCCCTTTTCAATTGTGAGGTTTATATCTTCAAGAATCCTTTTATCTTCATAACAAAACGATACATTTCTAAATTCAATGTTGCTCTTAAATTCTTCCATTTTTATTGGATGGGCAATCTCTTTTATGGAAATATCCTGATCAATTAAATGCTCAATACGTTCGATGCTTGCAGAGCCTTTCCTTATGTTGTAAGATGCAGAAGAAAGATTTTTCAGCGACGGTATTATCTGGGAGAAAATAAAGATATAAGTAATAAAATCTCCCGGGTTTAAAAATGTATTTCCTAACACCAGCCTTCCGCCGAACCATAAAACACAGACCACGGCAAGCACGCCAAGCACCTCGCTTACAGGTGAAGCCGAATCTCTTTTTACATTGGCCTTGTTTTTAATTATGAATAATTCATCATTTTGCGTGGTTAGCTTCTTAAATTGTTTCTTTTCCGCATTGAAAGCTTTTATAATTCTTATACCACCTAAAGTCTCATCAATAGTAGAAAGTATAGCGCCCAATTTTTCCTGCACACGTGTACTTTGCTTCTTTAGTGATCTTCCTATTCTGCCAATTATAAAACCTGAAACCGGTAAAAACAAGACGAGGAAGATCGTAAGCTGTGGACTTAAAACTGCCATGTAAAGAAAAAACAGAAGAATAGTTACCGGCTCCCTGAACAATGTTTCCAATAAATTCATTACAGACGTTTCTACGTCCACGAGATCGTTGGTCATGCGACTCATAATATCTCCTTTCTTCTGATCATTAAAATATCCTATAGGTAATACAAGAATTCTTGCAAACATTCGGGTACGCATATCGTTTATGACAGCGTTCCGTATAGGGGTAATGAAATAGATAGAGAGGAAAAGGAAAATATTTTTAAGAATAATTGCGGCTAAAACCAATAAACAGATAACGCCGAGTGCCTTTATTTCCCCACCGGGTTGTTTTATCATATCGTACAACCAACCCTTAAAAATATTTATAGGATTTAATCTTTGAAAAAAACCTGTACCGTTTGAAATTCCCGCCAGCGTATCATTCTTTTTAAATATTAATAAAAGAAAAGGACTTAACAAGCCAAGCGAAACCAGGGAAAATAATGTTGAAAGAATATTAAAGCTGAAATATGCAAAAATTAATTTAGGATATTTGGCTACATAGCGGAAAATAACACGTAAACTCTTCATCAAATATGTTGAAATGACTAAATAGAGGCAAAGTAACTAATTTTACAAAGATTAATAACCACATAAAATGATAGAAGGGAAAAGACAAAAGCAGGTTGCAGGAGTTATTTCAAAAGAATTGAATGATATTTTTTTAAGAATGGGACTAACGATGTTGGAAGGCGGAATGGTTTCCATCGCGTCTGTGAAAATTACACCAGACCTTTTTGAAGCAAGAGTTTACCTGAGCTTCTTCCAGGTAAAAGACAGCAACGCCGCCTTAGAAAAAATTAGAGAAAGAAGCAGCGAAATAAGAGGCGAGTTGGGAAAAAGAGTTCGTCACCAGTTAAGAAGTATTCCGCAGCTTGCCTTTTATATTGATGACACACTCGACTATGTTTTTAAAATTGAAAAGTTACTGGATGACATCAAAAAAGAAGATGAAGGCAATAAGCATTAGGGAATTACCAATTCAAAATATTCTTATCTTCCGGTTTAGCCAATGACATAATCAACAATTAACAACCCTGCATGTATTTAAAATTTGCCTGGCGATATTTTAAAGCAAAAAAAAGTACCAATGCTATTAATATAATTTCCTGGGTAACTACCGGTGTTATTGCATTTTCAACCATGTGCCAAATTTTAGTACTAAGTGTTTTCAACGGGTTTGAGGATTTGGTGCAATCTCTATATTCAAATTTTTATGCTGATTTAAAAGTACTTCCATCACGAGGAAAAACCGTAACGTTAACTCCGCAACAAATAAAAATCATTCACAACCTTAATGGAGTAAAAGGGATATCGCTTATTGCAGAGGAAAAAGCGCTATTGCAAAATGGAGATTTGCAAACGGTAGTTTTTCTAAAAGGGGTTGATGCAGATTATCCTGAAGTTTCGGGCGTTCCCAAAAAAATGATACACGGTGTTTATGATCCGGGAACCATTGATAAACCGAAACTTATTTTGGGTTATGGAATTGAAAGCGCTATCGGCGTTGAGGCGGACAAAAATCTCTTTCCTATCACCGTTTTTCTTCCTAAAAAAACATCGCGGGCAAATTCAAATCCTCTTGCAGCTTTAAGTGAAGGCAATGCAACTACATCGGGAAGTTTTGCTATACAACAGGATTTCGACAATAAATATGCAATTACAAATATTGATTTTGTAAAACAACAAATGAATTATGGCCCCAATGAATATAGTGCACTTGAAGTGTCTTTAATTGATCCGGCTCAGACAAATAAGTTTACCGAAGACTTGCAAAAGATATTAGGAAGCAAATATAAAGTGCTTACGAAATTCCAACAAAATGCGAGCCTTTATAATTCAATGCGACTGGAAAAATGGGTAATATATGCAGTGCTTACGCTCATATTAATTATCGCGGCTTTTAATATGATCGGCGCTTTAACAATGCTGGTCCTGGAAAAAAGAAAAGATATAAGCGTGTTGCAATCGCTTGGAGCGGATAAGTATTTAATTAGAAAAATATTCCTTAGCGAAGGACTATTGCTTGCTGTTACAGGCGCCGGAACAGGTATTATATTAGCATTGATAATTTGTTTTCTCCAGGTAAAATTTAAAATTATAAAACTAGTGGGTAACTCTTTTTTAATAGACTACTTTCCTGTCAAACTTATAATCACTGATTTTATGTTGGTAACTCTTACAGCGCTCATTATAGCATTTGGAGCTTCATGGTTTCCTGCAAAAAAAGCCTCAGAGCAATTATTTAATTTGAAAACTGATTAGCCAATAGTCTAGCATGAGTCGAGAGAATTTTCTTCTGGTCAACAGCAGTTATCGACAAATGCTATTTAAAACTCACTTTAATAATCCCCTAGTGTTTCAGGAAGTTCCTCCATCGCTCTTTTAAACTGCTCTGTATTGGGAGCAGTACCGTGCCATTCATGATTATTTTCCATAAAGTCCACTCCTTTACCCATAACAGTTTTCATAACAATGGCAATTGGCTTTCCTTTACCGGTAAGTGTTTTTGCCTTTTGCAAAGTAGCAATTACTTCTTCAATATTATTTCCATCCATTTCAAGAACCTCCCAGTTAAATGCGAGAAATTTATCTTTAACGCTTGAGAGTGCCATCACATTTTCAGTGGTACCGTCTATTTGCTGGTGATTACGGTCGACGGTGGAAATTAAATTATCGACCTTGTGCATGGCAGCATACATAATTGCTTCCCAGTTTTGACCCTCATCTAACTCGCCATCTCCGTGTAAAGAATAAACAATGTGTTCATCTTTATTTAATTTTTTTGCTGTAGCTGCTCCTATTGCCACACTCATTCCCTGCCCCAAAGAACCTGAGGCCACACGTATACCTGGCAGATGCTCTGCTGTTGCAGGATGCCCCTGTAAACGTGAATCAATTTTCCGGTAAGTAGCAAGCTCTTTTAAAGGAAAATAGCCCGCATGTGCTAACGTGCTATACCATACAGGTGAAATATGTCCATTTGAGAGAAAAAAAATATCTTCATCTTTTCCACTCATATCGAAGCCTTCTTTGCGATTCATTACTTTAAAATAAAGCGCTGTAAAAAAATCAGCGCATCCCAGTGATCCGCCGGGATGACCACTTTGAGCATTGTAAACCATACGCACAATATCCCGCCTAATTTGTGCAGCCAAAACTTTTAAATCCTTAATTTCCATTTTATATCAATTATTTTATGCGAACGTACATTAAATTTTACAGGCAGCAAAGCTCAGTATTTATTTAAAAAATTTATAATTTAAATCGTTGCTTGTTTGATAAAATGAATATTTTAAATTCCTATTTTGTCAATAGTGAACTCAGGAAATCAAAGGAATGTCTGGTTTTTTATTCCAAAGTTTTTTGCAAAATGCTTTGATTTACCAGAATCGTTTCTAATTTTGCAGTACCAACTCCTAAGAAATTTCTCCCACAAGATTACTTCACCTCTGTTACAATATCTTTAGAAATTCAAATGCTTACATTATTACTGTTGCATTTATGATGGTTGACTACACCATTCCCAATTCTCCTTTACTATTATTTAATTTTTATTGCTAGGTAGTGTAGTGTGAAACACTGTATTGATTTAACCTGAAAAAGCCAGCAAGGTATATTAGTAAAAATCGGGGCGCAATCACGAATGCATTTAATATAATAATTTATGAAACTTAAGATTATTTTCCTTTTAGTAATTACAATTCCGTTTTACTCTAAGGCGCAAACGAATTATTCCCCCAAGTCTCAAATTAAAAAAGATATTGCCATTTACACCTGCCAGTTTATCGCGGGGAGTGCAGACGGTGTCAACCAGGCGCTTGTACATCATTACCTTGGCATGGGCAATCGATTTTGGGATTTCCAGACTTCGTGGAAAAATAAGTATAAAAATTATGACAAGGGAGATTTACGTCCCGCATTTTTCGGCTCCAAATCAATCACCGTCAGTTTAACGGATGGATACCACTTAACCAGAGCAATAGATAGATCATTTAGCTTAGGCTCTGTAGCATTTGCTCTCGGAGAAAAAAATAGTTTCAAGCAAATTGTAAAAAAAGTCATTATATCTTCATTGGTAAACCGGGCGGGGTTTGTTTTATTTTTTAATGTGATATATCCGAGACGAGCAGATGATTAAAATTTGGTTTGGAATTGCTTATTCAAATCAACTTAGAGAAGCTATCCAAATTCTATAATAAGCTATTATAGCATTTACTCAATATTCTTTTGAAGGCTATGTTCACCCGAGTTAATAATGCCCGGGATTTTGTCATTTCTTCAAAAAAGAGAACTAAAATTAATGCTCAGAAATGTTCCAAATAAACCAGCACTCAGAAATCAAGTGAAAATCTTGATGCTATATTATTTGATTTTTTTATTTACGTCTGAAATTTCCCTTTGTCAATCCAGGAGCTATAATCTTGTTTATTCTGATAATATTAAAGGTGGCACTGCAATATTTGGTAATACACTGCTGCAGGTAATTAACAAAGACACTGTTAACACGATAAAAATGAATGATAACAGCGCAAACGGGAATAGTATTTACGGGAATGACAATGAAAACATGAAAAATATAGACATTGATGGCAGCACCGGAAACGGAAGTGTTACCACCAATTCTTCCTCTGCTGATCTCATTCTCCCACCCGGAAATAATGTAATTAAACTGGCACGTTTGTATTGGGGAGGTCGCATAAGAAATTCAGATTTTGATTTAACAGCATATCCAAATCAAACTATTAAAATAAGAAAAGGCACTTCGGGCGTTTATTCAGATGTTGCAGCATTGGGAATTGATAAGATTACTATCGTTTCCGGTTACTCGCAATACCAGGCTTATGCAGATATCACCAATTTTGTAAAAAATAATGGCATTGGAACTTATGAGGTTGGCAATGCCCCCCTGAGCACAGGAGCAATTGATAATGGTGGTAATAATGGTGGATGGTGTATTGTTGTTGTATATGGGAATGATGCATTAAGTTATAATAGTGTAAGAATTTATGATGGATTTCAGCAGGTTTATAATAATGGAAATCCTCTTTCCTCATCTGTTACTTTAACTGGATTAAATGTTCCATCGGGGGAATTGTCGACGGGAGATGCTAAAATGGGGGCGCTTGTATGGGAAGGAGATGCAAACCTAAACGGAGATTATCTTAAAATAAATGACAGTTTATTTTCCAATGCCACCAACCGGGCCGATAATTTGTGGAATGGAACTATAACGGATAACGGGATACATGTTGCTTCAAAAAATCCAAACTACACAAATCAAATGGGATTGGATATCGACCAATTTGACGTGGGAACTGGGTATGGTATTTTACCAAATTCAAATTCAGTAGAATTGGAATTTGGGACAACTTCCGATAAGTATTTTCCGGGACTTTTGACTTTCACTATTAAAATGAAAGATCCAACCATTAGTCTTGATGAAACGGTAAATGATGCAAATAATAATCATTATGCTGAAGCAAATGAAGTGCTTACCTACACTCTTAAAGGCCAAAATAGCGGAGCCGGCAATGCAAATTCAATCGTAATTGCTGATACCTTGCCTTCCACTGTTACCTATCTTCCTAATTCTTTAAATGTAATAAGTGCACCGGGAATTATGTCGGGGATTCAAACAGACCCGGCGGGAGATGATGTTGCTGAATTTATTACTAATGGTCCATTTAAAATAATACAGTTCAGAATTGGAGTTGGAGCTGATGATACAAACGGCGGTACATTGGCTTCAAATGAAACTTATGAAGTTCAATTTAAAGTAACGGTTAATAATCCCGGTAACGGTAAACTTATTCCACCAATATTAAACACCGCGAGAATAAAAGCACTGTCTGATGCAAACGTAGATTTTGTTGATGATGGTACTGCAATAATCAACCCTAATAACGGGCCTGCAAATGGTCCTTTGCCCGTAACTATTGTTTCTTTTACTGCCTGTCTTTTACAATATCAAAAAGTGAGGCTCGATTGGAGCACGTCAATGGAAATTAATTGCAATAAATACTTAGTTGAAAGAAGCGTCGATGGAAATATTTTTAATGAAGTGGCAACGGTTGATGGCAATGGAACCACTTCGCTATTTCATTCCTATTTATTTATAGATGACATATCTTCTGTGGCAAGTTCAACAATCTATTACAGAATTAAACAAATAGATAATGATGGTAAGAGTTCTTACTCGAAGATCCTTCCGGTAAAACTTGAAAATATAGGTAGGCCCATAATAATTTCACCAAATCCATTCTCAACACATTTAAATATCAGTATGGAATGGAATAAAAATGAACTCATTAGCATTAAAGTATTTAATGCGCAGGGAAGCAAAGTATTTGATAAAGACGTTCAAATGAGTAAAGGGCTCAACTATATTTCAATTGATGAGTTGCCTAATTTACTTCCGGGAAATTATTTCATACGATTTATTTCCGGAAGGGAAAGATTCACTCAGAAAATTACAAAGCAATAAGTATTATTTTTCTTCATTCGCTTTTATAAGGTCATATAACTTTGCAGGGCTTTCACATAATTTTCAAAAGCAGCAATTCCTACACTATTGATCTTACAAATCGTTTGTGGGTAATTATTATTGAACTGTTTTATTATATCAATGTAGCCGGCATCTTTCAGCTTATTGATTTGCACACTTAAGTTACCTGCTGTCGCATTTGTCTTTTCTTTCAAAAAGGTAAATTCAGCTTCTTTTACACTTATAAGAAGAGACATAACGGCAAGGCGTAGTTGCGAATGTAATACGGGGTCAAGTTCTTTAAACTCCATTTTTACTTTTTGCAATGTTTTTGTAAAACCGGGTTCTCAAAATAAATCCGGGAATAATCCAGGCTATCCCTGCACCTGCCGCAACAAGTAAATAAGTAAAATTAGTCTTATAAAAAAAAGCGATGATGCAAAATATCCAGCAGGAAATTCCACCTATAATAAACGGAGGAAATTTATTTACAAGTCCAGTTGCAAATGTGGGAATACCAAATAATAACAATAATAATGGAAGCACGATATAACCAATATCAGCGAAACCGCCGGCAATGGTTAATATTAAAACAGAAATGCCAAATGAGAGCCATACATATTCACAAAATTTATCTTTAAGCGTAATAGCTTGTTTATATTTTTTTTCTTTCCGGTCGAAATAAAACTGCAATACAAACGTAATGATCATAAGGAAAAAGGGATTAAAAGGCATCCTAAACCAGCTGGTTGTTTCTTCGAGATATGCCAGGGAAAAACAAATGAGATTCGTAAATCCCCATAATAAAGCCCCAAGGCCGCTTTCATAATAAGAATTTTTAGCCTGGTTTATCATCTTGGTAATTAACTGGAGGCTTTCCTGGTTTGATAGTATCTTCTCTTCCATATTAATTTTCTTTTATAAATTTTTGTTGCAAACGATAGCCCGGTATTATCCATGCAGCAATAACTGCACATGCCATAAGAAGAAATTGATAATCGTAGTGTACAAATGGTGCAGCAAGAGCGAGTAACCAACAAGAAATGCCGCCAATTTTTAAAGACTTAAATTTTAAAATGATGCCAATTAAAAATGTAGGCATACCGAACGTAGCTAATACTGCGGGATTAATGCTGGAAATTGCATTGTTGTAAATCAAATTAAAAACGAGAAGAGCATAAGTGATAACGTAGACAATCCAAACAAACTTAATAATTTCACCCGTGTACATTTTTACATTGCCTTTCTTTTTTCTTTTAGCGATATAAAAGAACTGGTATATTAATAGCAACCAGGTTGAGTACCATACAAAATATATTTTCTCATATTTAAAAAAGTGAATCCCTATAAACTCGACCAGGCAACATATTAATATAAGCCAACCCCAAAGAAGATACAAAGTACCAGTTTCATTAAAACGGTTCTTCGCCTTATTAATCATGGAAGCAATCAATTCCATGCTTTCTTTTTCAGTCATTAATTTTTCGTCATTCATTTATATTTATTTGTATTGAGAAAGAAAGTAATTAATTGCATTTTTGCCCCAGTCTGGAGAAATTTCTGTTTCTGGTTTAAAATTATCATCTAAGGTTTTTGCCCGATCAAAAAATGATTTTGCTGCATCTTTGCCCCCACCAAATTGTTCCGGTGTATAAAAAGTGTTTTCTGCCTGAATTAATACAGGCCGCGGATTGGTGGAATCAAGTCTTTTAGATTTTTCAAGGTATTCAGCTATTTGTGGGCCATAGGTCATATAGCGGCTTTGCGGATCTACAGTCATATGCGCAGTTGCAATCATGCTTTTAATAACATCTGTTTCTGAATTTTCGTTGCCAAAAATGGAATCTGCTTTGTTGATAAATTGTTGTGCTTTATCGGCAATGGCGTCTTTTTTGTCCACGTCCTTTTCGTTATACGCATTCATAACGGTACAATATCCCGCATAATAGAAAGGGAGCCATTGGGTTTTTTCTGCATTTCCAATCCTTTCAAAGTTGTTGGCTAGTTCAACTGCATTTCCTTTAGCCATAACGGAATCCAACTGGGCTATGTTAACTTTCATGGCGTTAATATATTTATCACTTTGCGCAAAAGTTATACTTGCTAAGCAAATGATTACAGCAGATAAAAAAAGTTTTTTCATTTTGATCGTTTTAGTTTTTGATTGAATTTATTATTGTTGTTTTTTATAAATGATTATTTATCTCATCCTGCGATCTGTCTATTCCAAGGCTTATAAAACACCCTAAGTATAAAAACCGTTTTGAAGGTGGTGTTACCGCTACTTTGTTTTGATTGTTTGCTGAATAATTGTAATTATACACTTTATTGAACCCTAAAACATTCGTGAGAGATAAAACAAAAACGGTAAAGCTTTTGGCATTTGTCTTTCCTATATTTGGCAGATAGTTTACACTTAGGCTTAAATCATTGTAATCTTTGGTATGCCCCTGGTCATATATTTTATATTTATTGGTATTGTAGTCGTAATTAATATCATAATAGGGCCTGCCGGTTGCATATGTATACGATGCGTTGAATTGAGTTTTTATATTGGTAACAAATTTTTTAACCACCAGTGATGCTGTATGTTTTGTTGCAAATGATGGTTCTATAGCGAAAGGATAATTAAGGAAATCCCGCTTTGTATCCAGGTAGGAATAAGAAATCCAGTAATCAACATTTCTAATCGTTTTTTTATCTCTCCAGAAAAATTCAATTCCTTTTGCGTCGCCAAATCCGTCGTTGTTAATTGCGACAAATTCTCCGTAGCTGTTGAGGCCCGTTTTAAATAAGTCTTTATATTTTTTATAGAATATTTCTGCACGGAAGGTGCGTTCATTTGAAATTTTCTGATATTGGGCAATGTAATGAGTTGCCTGCTCAAAATGCAATTGATTGATTGAAGGAAGGTATTTTCTTTCAGGATTCTCGTAAAAAATTCCATAGGCTAAAGAAAACTGGCTATTGTCCTGAAACTTATAAGCTAAAGAAATTCGGGGAGCAACGTTCCACTTATCCAGCAATTGCGAATGTTCTGTTCTCACACCCATTTTGGCTGCAATATCATTAGTAAGATAAATATCCGTTTCGGCAAAACCCGAGAATATATTTTCCTTAACTGTCTGAGGATATTTGGTTCCATCGTATTGAGTGTACGTTGTTTTTTCATCGCTATAGTTATATTCAGAACCAAATCTTACTGCACTCAGGTTAAACAATTTCTTTTCAAACACAACTTTTGCATTCGCGTATTGCCCGGTATTTACCAGGCCAAAATTTTTATTCGCATATAACGGATCGTTTATAATTTCCTGCTTTTTGTTGTCTGCATCTTCCAGTTGATTCGTTAAATCATCATGGTTAGTGCTATAAGAAGTGCCTACATTTAGTTTCCATCTGTGACCTATTTTTTCTTTCCATGACAGGTTGTGATACATATAAAGATTTTTAAGCCCGAACGCATCCTTCATGTTTAAGGAATCAACGTCCTGGTTTCTAAAACCAACATTGGTAGTACTAAAAGAACCAAAGTATTTTAGCATTCCGGTAGCAGAAGTTTTAATTCTAAAATTAGCATCGCCTTCGTGCAAAACCGGCACTTTAAAGTAATCGAACTTTTGCTTTACCAGGTTAAAAGCAAGAGAAAGATCAGTATAAGCGTACGTGACGCCCCAGGACGATTTCTTATTTTTTGAAAGTTTTTGAATTCCTGCATTTGCTGCCAGGTATGAAATACCAAATTCAGCTGAAGTTTTTTCAGGGAGATCTATAGATTCTAAGAGTAATACAGAAGAAAGCGCCTGCCCGTACAATGCAGAATAACCACCCGAACTGAATATAGTTCCTTTAAATAAAAATGGATTAAATCTTCCACGAGAAGCAAGATCGGGTTCAGTACTGTAGAAGAAATTGTTGACCAGAGTTCCGTCAATAAAAATTTTTGTTTCCGTTGCGGTGCCTCCTCTCACAAATAAACCCGTGCTCTCGCCAACCTGTTGTGTACCCGGTAGGGTTTTTATGGCATTGGTAATATCGCCATTTGCACTTGCAGTTGTAACAATATCTATTGGATTTAAAGCACTTGCTCGTTTTTGATCACTTGCTTCAAAAGTTCCCGCAGTAATTACAACGGCTTTTAACTCCGTTATTTCTTCCCTAAGCGATATGTTGATGTTTAGTGCAGATCCGTTAACATCAATATTTTGTTCGAACGATTTATAACCAGTCGCACTTGCCTGGAGAACCTGTGCTCCTTTCTCCGTGGTTGTAAATCTGTAATTTCCTGAAGAATCCGACGTGGCCCCATCATAAGAATCTTTAATACTGATGCTAATCCCCGATAAGGGTTTGCTATGATTGTCTGTGATTTTTCCGGAAATTTTTACCTGTGCATTTATCTTTACACTTAATAAAAGACACAAAAAAAACAAACCCTTCGACATTTTTATAAATTTATCACAATGATAAAGTAGTTTATATTATAAACCAAATTTCTCAATCAATTTTTTTTTAACTGATAGAATTATAAAAATATTAGGGTTTCATATGCAACTGATAATCAATAGATGCTGCCAATATTCCTGATTTTTGCAGAAATGAACTACCTGTTGGAATTTATTCACATCACCTAAAATTAATTTGTTTATGTGGCTGCAATTTGTAATTTAGCAATAGAATTTAATGGGTTAGTAAGTACAAAGAGCTGGTAGTAATACCGGCTCTTTTACTTTTGTTGATAAAAAGTTGCATCTTAAATTTATGTCGCATTCTCCATCACCAATTACAGTTTCATTTTATTTCCTGTCGTAATGATTGCTTAATTTCATTGCGCATTAATTTATTAAATGAGTAAAACAAAGACAGCTTTTTTTTGCAGCAATTGTGGACAGGAAAGTGCTAAATGGTTGGGCAAATGTCCCTCATGCGAAGAGTGGAATACATTTGTTGAAGAGGTTATCGTAAGAGGTACTGATAAAAAACAAAATGAATGGAAAGATTTTTCCGGAATAAGCAATGGCTTAAAAACAATTTTATTACAAGATGTTTCAAGTGGCGAAGAAAAACGAATGCTTACTGTTGATGCAGAATTGAACCGCGTACTGGGCGGTGGGATAGTTGCGGGAAGCATTGTGTTAATAGCCGGTGAACCCGGTATCGGAAAATCAACATTGTTTCTCCAGGATGCATTGCAACTGCAAAACACCATTACATTATATATTAGTGGCGAGGAGAGCGAGCAGCAAATTAAAATGCGTGCTGACAGATTGAAAATTAAAAATGCGAACTTTTTCTTATTGACAGAAACCAATACGCAAACAATTTTCCAGGAAATAAAAAAATTAAAACCAAACCTGGTGATTGTAGATTCCATTCAAACTTTGCAATCACCTTATGTAGAATCAGCCCCGGGAAGTGTTTCGCAGATAAGAGAAAGTGCAGCCGAATTTCAGCGGTTTGCAAAGGAAACCAACACACCTGTTTTTTTAATAGGACACATAATTAAAGATGGAAGTATAGCCGGGCCCAAAATTCTTGAACATATGGTTGATACTGTATTGCAGTTTGAGGGTGATCGCAATTATGCATACCGTATTTTGCGCACACTTAAAAATCGTTTTGGCTCGTCATCAGAGTTAGGGATTTATGAAATGACCGGTGAAGGAATGAGGCAGGTAAGTAACCCATCAGAAATATTGATTACACAAAAGGAAGAGCAGCTAAGTGGTGTTGCAATTGCCGCTACCATGGAAGGAATAAGGCCATTGTTGATAGAAGTGCAGGCATTAGTAACGCAAAGTGTATATGGAACCCCGCAACGAACCAATACCGGATTTGACATAAGACGATTGCAATTGCTATTGGCCGTTCTTGAAAAAAGAGGCGGTTTTCATTTTGGAGTAAAAGATGTTTTTATAAATATTGCCGGTGGCTTAAAAGTTGAGGATCCATCTATTGATCTTGCCGTCCTTAGTGCCCTGCTCTCGTCTTATGAAGATGTTGCGCTTCCATTACATATTTGCTTTGCAGGTGAAGTAGGACTTAGCGGGGAAATAAGAGCCGTTAACCGAATCGAACAAAGAATTGCCGAAGCAGAAAAACTTGGTTTTGAAAAAATAATTGTGAGTAAATACAATACTAAAGGACTCGGCAAAAGCAAATTCAGCATCGAGGTAGTACCCTTAGGCAAAGTGGAAGAATTATATCAATACTTGTTTTAGTGTTTAACCAAAATAAATTGAACTTATATTCAAGCTATATTATCTCCGCTTGTGCATTTTTTTTACCCGCATAATTGTATCGGTTGTGGAAGTGATATTATTGAAAAAGAAAATTTTTTATGCCTTGAATGTATTAATGACCTGCCTCATACTGGTTTTGCAACACATGCGGGCAATCCGGTTGAAAAAATTTTCTGGGGACGAATTCCTATTACTTCAGGCATGAGCGAATTTTATTTTTCAAAGGATTCTATTATTCAAAATTTGATTCATGAGTTTAAGTACAGGGGAAATAAAAGTATTGGTTTATACCTTGGTAAGACAATGGGCAAAAGTTTAATTAATAGTAATCGCTTTTCAGATATTGATTTTCTTGTGCCATTACCACTATTTACCGCAAAAGAATTTAAGAGAGGATTTAATCAATCCTCAATACTTTGTTCAGGGATAAAAGAATCGATGAACATTCCCATAATAACGAAAAATGTAATTAGAATAATCCCTACTGAAACGCAAACCAAAAAAGGAAGAATTCAAAGATGGGAAAATGTCGAAAAAAGTTTTTCTGTTATTGATCCTTCAGTTTTTGAAGAGAAACACATCCTGTTGATTGATGACGTTATTACAACAGGCGCAACTATTGAAGCATGTGGCAGGGAAATTCTAAAAACGAAAGGTGTTAGGCTAAGTATTGCATCATTGGCAATCTCAAGAAAATAAACCATTACATAATTAAACATATTTTTGATAAATGACTTTTTTGAAATATGTATTCTTTTTCTTTTTATTATCTGCAATAATTTTTTCCTGCAAAAAAGAATCTTTCATCACAAGCCCGCAGGCTAAAATAGCTACCAGTGCTGATACGTTAAAGTTCGATACTGTTTTCACTTCTGTCGGTTCTGTTACTCAGAGTTTTAAAATTTTTAATAATAACAATCAAAAGCTTCGTTTATCACAAGTAAAATTGTCGGGAGGTTCTTCTTCAGCTTTTAAAATAAATGTTGACGGAACTTCCGCCAGTGAAGTAGACAATATAGAAATAAACGCCAATGACAGCGTATACGTTTTTGTACAGGTAAACATAAATCCCTCTGCAGGGAATCTTCCTTTTCTGATACAGGATAGCATCTTAATAAGCTACAATGGAAATCAAAAATTTGTGCAATTGCAGGCTTATGGACAAGATGCAATATTTTTAAATAGCATAGAACTTACCGGAAATGCAACCTGGAATAAGACACTTCCTTACGTAATTCTCGGTGGCATATTAATTGATTCTACTGCAACTCTGACCATTCAGCAAGGAACAAGAATATATTTACACGCGAATGCGCCATTTTTAGTTGATGGTACTTTAATTGTAAATGGCACAAAACAGGACAGTGTGGTGTTTAGTGGTGACAGGCTCGATCCGGATTACAAGGATTTGCCCGCTGGTTGGCCAGGCATTTTTTTTAGCAGCAGCAGTAAGGACAATTATTTAAGACATGCTATTATTAAAAATGCATACCAGGGAATTGTTGCCGAGGATAAGTCCGTGAATGCAAATCCTAAGATCACACTATCACAATGCATTATTGACAACATCTATGACGTGGGTGTACTCGGTGTTAACTCTAATATTTACGCCGATAATTGTTTAATCAGTAATTGCGGTAGCAATATACTTTTGGAATTAGGCGGTGATTATCGTTTTGTAAACTGTACTGTCGCCTCTTATAATAATTTTTTTATAACTCATAAAAGTGCGGTTTTAGAGGTTTCAAATGCCGCAATGCAGGGAGGAGTTGTATATACGTCAACACTTAACGCATTTTTCCAAAATTGCATTTTTTGGGGAGATGGCGGAAATGTGGATGATGAAGTTGTTGTGGCTAGAGAAGGCACTGATATGTTTTCAGTGAACTTTGATCATGTTCTTTATAAGGCCAAAAATGACATCCCCAACGGCAGCTTTGATGCATCATCAATAAAAAATATCGATCCCGTCTTTGATACGATCGACATATCGCACAACCATTATGATTTTCATTTAAAAGATAATTCTCCGGCAATTGATGCAGGTACTGTAACAACATTTTCCCTGGACCTTGATGACAAAACCCGGGATGCTAATCCCGATATTGGTTGTTATGAAAAATAATTTCGTAGCATAATCTTTTACTATTTTATGAAAGTTATTCCCGACTACTCACTTTGCGAATCTGTATCTTTGTAAAAAAACAAAATGAAAAAAATATTCCTGGCAGGTGCATCATTGATATTGCTATCATTTATTTCACCTGCAAAAAAAACTGTTTTTGTTAGCAAATCGATCTATGATTTTAAAGTACCCGGATTAACAGGAGGAGCTATTGATTTTTCCCAGTTTAAAGGCAAAAAGATATTAATAGTTAACACGGCATCGAAATGCGGCAATACTCCTCAATATGAAGACCTCGAAAAATTGTATGAGAAATATAAAAACAAGCTTGTGATTGTCGGGTTCCCAGCCAATAATTTCGGAGCACAGGAACCTGGCAGCAATGGAGAGATTGCAGAATTTTGCAAAAAAAACTATGGAGTCACTTTTCCAATGGCTGAAAAAGTTTCAGTGAAAGGTGATGACATGGCAGCTATTTATAAGTACATCGTTGGTGTAGCTGAAGAACACGGATTCGACGATCCAATTAAGTGGAACTTTACTAAATTTCTCTTCGATGAGAACGGAAACTTCCTCACTGTTTTTTTTAACAAGGACAGATTGATACCCGACAATCCTGATCCAAAAGGTAAAGAAGCCTACGAAAAATTAATGAGTTATTTGAATGGGAAATAGGTAAATACTTAGTACGAAACTTGCTTTATCTAATCAGCAGCCTGGGAATTGCCTTCACATCATCGATCGGGTTTTACTTTCGCAGAAATGTTCTATTTAGATGGATTCTATTTTAAATTATAAGGCATTCCCCCTGACGGGAATTTCAAATCTCATTGATTCAATTGTTAAATGAATTCTCGTTTTCGCTAAAGTGAGAAATACTTTCCTAATTGTTGATCTGCCTGGTGATAAGGCAATATTGATTCCCCACAATTAAGATGAATTATCAATCAGTAACTTTATGAAAAATTAGTAAAATGAAAAAATTATTTTTAGCGTGTACATCTTTACTAATGCTATCTTTTCTTGAATTGCAAGGACAAGTACCATCTGCAAAAAAATCAATTTATGATTTTAAAGTAGACGGACTTACCGGTGGCACTATTGATTTTTCTCAATTTAAAGGGAAGAAAATTTTAATTGTAAATACAGCCTCAAAGTGTAGTTATACTCCTCAATACGAGTATCTGGAAGAATTATATGAAAAATATAAAGATAAGCTTGTGATAGTAGGTTTTCCTGCAAACAATTTTGCAAATGAGGAGCCACGTAATAATGACGAAATAAAAGCATTTTGCACAAAAAATTATGGAGTAACTTTTCCAATGGCTGCAAAAGTCTCGGTGAGAGGAAATAATATAGCACCAATATTTAAATGGCTCACCCATAAATCAGAAAATGGCTTAATGGATGCAGATATTAAATGGAACTTTACTAAATTTTTATTGGACGAAAATGGTAATTTAATAGCAAAGTTTGAAAGCAATGTCGGGCCAATGAGTAATGATGTCGTTAAATATTTACAATAATTTAGTATTACGCAAATTTGAAGCCTGATAGAAAATAGTATATTCATTGCTTTAATCATAAGAGATATTCTCTATCTTCCCAAACAATTATGCAGTTTGAAAATGTAATTGGCCAAAAGGCGACAAAAAAACATTTAATTGATCTTGTTCAGCAAAACCGGTTGAGTCATGCTTTATTATTTTTAGGGAAAGAAGGCAGCGGCGCTTTAGCAATGGCATTAGCTTTTGCCCAGTACATAGCATGTACCTCAGCGAAAAGTGAAACGCCTGCACAAGCCGGTCTATTTGGAGAAGAAGATATTACCAGATCAAACAATGTAACATTAGATTCATGTGGCCACTGCCCCGCCTGCATTAAGGCGCAACAATATATTCATCCTGATATTCATTATTCATTTCCGGTAATTCCAAAAAAATCGGGTACGCCGCCGATAAGTGATGACTATATAAATGAATGGCGCGAATTTATTGCCACATATCCTTATGGAAATGTTTATGACTGGCTCCAGTTTTTAGGAGCAGAAAATAAGCAGGGAAATATAACTGCCGAAGAGTGCAACCAGATAAATCACAAACTCAGCCTGAAAGCTTTTGAAAGCAACTATAAAATTTTAATGATGTGGATGCCCGAATTTCTGGGCAATTCAGGCAATAAACTTCTTAAACTTATCGAAGAGCCTCCACCGAATACACTTTTCATATTTGTAGCACAGGATGAAAATGCAATTTTACCCACTATTTTATCAAGAACCCAATTAATAAAAATTCCTTTGCTCAACAATGATGAAATTGAGAATGCATTAATTCAGAATACAAGTAGCACACAGGAGCGGGCAGCGCAGGTGGCCGCGGTATGCGAAGGAAATTATAGGGAAGCATTGCAAATGTTGCAGAATGCGGAACAAGACTGGCAGGCACTTTTGAGGGAATGGCTCAATGTGACTTTAAAAAAAAATACTTCGGCACAACTTAAATGGATTGATGAGATAAGCCAAATGGGTCGCGAAAAGCAAAAACAGTTTATCCGTTATTTTATTCACTTGCTTGGCCAGGCATTAAGGGCAAGGTTTCTTTATTCGTCCGAAACCAATGACGATTTACAAATACCTGTAAACGAAATTGATTTTGCACAAAGGCTCAATAAAATTTGCAGTTTAGAAGCAGAAGAAGCTATTATAAATGAATTGGATAAAGCAATTTTTTATATTGAGCGAAATGCCCATGCGAAAATGTTATTCCATGCGCTCTCAATAAGGCTTTATCATATTATTAAGGATAATTCACTAATTTTGATGGATTGAGGAAGTGTGATTTTTGCAGATGTTTAATAAAATTTTTCTGAATCAATTTTTCAGCTATACGCATTTCGTTTATTATTATTCTTAAAACAGGCTTTTATAGTTTTACAAATAGGTAAAGAGTTTTCACTTAGGTAAGTAAAATTGTATTGAGAATTGAATGCTAGCAAAGCTGTAAGCTTCATCTGCACATTTGTATTTCCTTTACTATTTATTGATAATATTTTTTTGAAGCAATTATATGAGTTGCATTAGTTGTAGTACGGGGAAACCGAATGGTTGTAAAAGTAATGGCGGATGCAGTACCGGCGGTTGTAATCGAATGAATGTTCATGACTGGCTTGCCAATCTTCCCTTTAGTGATCCTGATAGTAATTGCCGTATCATAGAGGTTTCTTTTAACCAGGGAAGCAGGAAAGATTTTTACAGAAATAATTCCTTACAAATTTTTGAAAAAGGTGAAATAATTGCGGTCGAGGGAATCAGTGGATTTGATGTGGGAACTGTGAGCCTAACGGGCGAACTGGTTCGACTTCAGCTAAAAAAACATGGCATAAAAGAAGATGTTGCCGAATTTAAGAAAGTATTGCGGCTCGCAACCGATAACGACATCAATAAATGGAAGGAGACCAAGGCCCGTGAGCATGAGGTGTTGATAAGAAGTAGGGCAATAGCACGGCAGTTAAAAGTTGATCTTAAAATGGCCGAAGTTGAAATACAGGCCGACAGCAGAAAAGCAACGTTCTTTTATATTGCTGATGACCGGGTCGATTTTCGTGAACTCATTAAGGTGTATGCATCTGAGTTTAAATTGAAAGTAGAAATGAAACAAATCGGTGCCCGACAGGAGGCAGGAAAGGTTGGTGGCATCGGTAGTTGTGGAAGAGAATTATGTTGCAGCACATGGCTCACCGATTTTAAAAGTGTAAATACAAATGCGGCACGTTATCAAAACCTCAGTATTAATCAAACAAAGCTCAGCGGGCAATGCGGAAGATTGAAATGCTGTCTTAATTACGAACTGGATACTTATCTTGATGCACTGCAACATTTCCCGGACGATGCCGAAGTAATTGAAGTTGCAAAAGGACGTGCTTTTTTAATTAAAAAAGATATTTTCAGGAACCTGATGTGGTATTCAATGCAGGATAGTACAAGGCATTATCCCCTTTCCATTGAAAGTGTAAAAAAAATCCAGGAACAAAACAGGCTTGGTGTAAAACCCGAAGCCTTGGAAACTGTAGAAATTATTAGCGATAAACCTAAAGAGGCGGAGCCTGAGTTTGTTGATGTAGTGGGTCATATCAGTTTGAAAGCTCTTGAGA
This sequence comes from uncultured Chitinophagaceae bacterium, assembly GCA_963819925.1. Lineage (GTDB taxonomy): Bacteria > Bacteroidota > Bacteroidia > Chitinophagales > Chitinophagaceae > Ginsengibacter. The sequence goes on from CAWFYG010000009.1 coordinate 695,689, forward strand.
AAAATAGTCGTAAACGCCGCGATAATAATCGTAACAAGAAAAACAATTCCGACAAGCAGCAAAATTCACAAAAGAACATTCAAAACAACCAACGTCAGAATAATAAAAATAACAGGCCTCCGCGAAAGAAAAACAGGTAATAAATTAATTGAGATTTAATCCTTAAACAAATTTAAAAAAATACTTATTGTACTTTTGCCTGATTTTTAAAAAGTAAGAGTCTTTCTATATATTGCCGCATGTCAATTACAATTTCCAATCTCACAAAAAATTATGGCAGTCAAAAAGCAATTGATAATATTTCATTTAATGCTGCTAACAATGAAATAGTTGGATTTTTGGGACCAAACGGAGCTGGTAAATCCACAACAATGAAAATTGTAACAGGATATCTTAAAGCCGATTCAGGGAATGTACTGGTAAATGGCATTGACGTAAATACAAATTCGCTCGAAGCAAAAAAACAAATCGGTTATTTACCCGAAGGCAATCCTTTATATTATGAAATGTATGTTTGTGAATATCTTCGTTTCATTGCGGAATTGCATCAAATAAAAACAGGCATAAAAAAAAGAATAGAAGAAGTAATTGACTTAACCGGCCTTAAAATTGAAAGCAATAAAAAAACAGGACAATTAAGTAAAGGATATAAACAAAGAGTCGGTCTGGCTGCTGCATTGATTCACAATCCCGATGTTCTTATTCTTGATGAACCTACCAGCGGATTAGATCCTAACCAGATAGTAGAGATAAGACAAGTAATTAAAGACCTTGGTAAAAACAAAACGGTATTATTTTCATCTCACATTTTACAGGAAGTAGAAAGTATTTGCGATAGAGTAATAATAATTAATAAAGGAAATATTGTTGCAGACGACACTTTAGCAAATCTTCAACTCGATAGTAAGACTCATCATGTCGTAGTTGTACAATTTTCGGAAAAGATTAATCCGCAAATTTTGTTGAATATGCAAGAAGTGCAAAAAGTTGAAGAAGAGAAACCGTTTATTTATAAACTTCAAACTTCAGATCCTGAAAATATAAAAAAGAAAATTCTTAAACTTAGCCTGGAAAATAATTTAAATATACTTTCATTGCAAAGCGAAACAAAAAGTCTTGAAGAGGTATTTAGAAATTTGACAAGTAACATTCAAAACAATTAACACAAAAAAATTATGAGCTACATTGGAAACATACATGCACGGCAAATATTAGACAGCCGCGGAAATCCCACAATAGAAGTAGATGTTCTTACAGAAAATGAGTTTTTGGGAAGAGCGGCGGTTCCTTCTGGTGCAAGTACCGGTGTTCATGAGGCTGTAGAATTAAGAGATGAAGATAAAAAGGTCTATGGCGGAAAAGGAGTGCTTAAAGCCGTTAAAAATGTAAATACCTTAATTGCTGACAAACTTACCGGGTGGGATGTTGCCGACCAAACGGGCATCGACAAAGCGATGATTTCGCTTGACGGGACCGAAAATAAAAGTTCGCTGGGAGCGAATGCAATTCTTGCCGTAAGCCTGGCTGTGGCTAAGGCTGCGGCATTAGAGGCAAATCTTCCACTATACAGGTATGTAGGTGGCACTAATGCAAAAATTCTTCCTATCCCAATGATGAATATTTTAAATGGAGGGGCACATGCTGATAATAAAATAGACTTTCAGGAATTTATGGTAATGCCATTTGGCGCATCGTCTTTTAGTGAGGCATTACAGTGGGGTGTTGAAATTTTTCATACGTTAAAATCAGTGCTTAAAAAGAATGGATACAGCACCAACGTTGGTGATGAAGGCGGATTTGCGCCTAATATACAAAGCAACGAGGAAGCCATTGAAACAGTACTTACTGCTATAGACAAAGCAGGCTTTAAAGCCGGAGTGCAGGTAGCTGTGGCTATGGATCCGGCTGTTAGCGAAATATTCGACAGTGATAAAAAAGAATATCATTTTCATAAATCAGACGGTAAAAAATTAAGTATTGAAAAGATGGTTGATTTTTGGGAAAACTGGATTAAACAATATCCGATAATTTCGTTGGAAGATGGAATGGCAGAAGATGATTGGGAAGGATGGAAATTAATAACGGAGAGACTAGGTAGCAAAATTCAACTTGTTGGTGACGATCTTTTCGTTACAAATGTCAAAAGACTACAAAAAGGTATAGACGAAAATATTGCCAATGGCCTTCTTGTAAAGGTAAATCAGATTGGTACGCTAACGGAGACGATAGACGCAGTCTCGCTTGCGCAAACTAACGGATACAATACAATAATGAGCCACAGAAGCGGTGAAACGGAAGATACAACTATTGCCGATCTTGCTGTAGCCTTAAATTGCGGGCAAATAAAAACAGGTTCTGCCAGCCGCACTGACCGTATTGCAAAATACAATCAATTGCTGCGTGTAGAAGAAATTTTAGGTGAAAGTGCGGTTTTTCCGAAAGGAAAAATTAAATTTGGTAAGTAGACATATCCGATGAATTCAGGAAGAATAAGTTGAAGCCTAACAATTTATATACTCAAAAATTAAAAATGCAACAACTTCGCGGGATTTTCGCTAACAAGTACCTGATAACAGGCATAGCTTTTGCTATATGGATGCTGTTCTTTGACAGAAATGATGTTACATTACAATTGAAGAGGGTTCATGAGTTAAGAAAATTGCAGGAAAGCGAAGAGAGAATGGACAAGCAAATAACAGACACAAAACAAGAACTTAGTCTGTTAAAAACCAACCCGGAAACCCTTGAAAAGTATGCGAGAGAAAGATATTTGATGAAGAAAGAGAATGAAGATCTTTTCATAATCACTTCCGATTCATCTTCAATTAGATAGAGCACAATATTTCTGAAATAAGAACGTTTTATTTTTTGGATTGGATATTATTTATTTAAAGCCCTTACTTTCATGACTAAGTTCACACCAGAAGACCTGGTACAGTACCTCTATAATGAGACTTCTGTACAAAAGACAGCGGCGATAAGAGCAGCCCTGGAAGAAAACTGGGACTTGCAGGAGTATTTTGAACATATTATTGATGGACAAAAAAATCTTGAAGAAGTTAATCTTTCTCCACGCGATGAAGCCGTGAATAAAATACTGCAATACACTTCAAAAAAAGTGGGTCAGTTACACTCTCATTGAATTCATTTAAAAAAGCTATTTTAGTCCTGCCCAAAAAGGCGGGATTTTTTTATGACGAAAAAAGAAAAGTACCAATTTGTAATAAATTACTTTTTATCTCACGCTCCTGATCCAAAAACGGAATTATGGTATGATGATCCTTATCAATTATTAGTTGCAGTTATTCTTTCTGCCCAGTGCACAGATAAACGTGTGAATGAAACAACTCCCCACATTTTCTCAAAATTTCCTGATATTTTATCACTAAGTAAAGCTTCTCCAGAAGAACTTTTCCCTCTTATTAAAAGCATATCCTACCCAAACAATAAAACAAAACACCTTATTGGCATGGCAAAAATGGTTGTGGGCAGCTATAACGGGCAAATTCCGATGAAAGTGGAGGAACTCATAAAATTGCCGGGAGTAGGGCGTAAAACCGCAAACGTCATAACGTCTGTAATAGACCAGCAGCCTAATATGGCGGTGGATACCCATGTTTTTAGGGTTGCTGCCCGCATCGGATTAACTTCCGGGGCAACTACTGTTCTGGCAACCGAAAAACAGTTAATTAAGCATATACAGGCCAATCTAATTCGCAAAGCGCATCATTGGCTTATATTGCACGGCCGTTATATTTGTGTTGCCCGAAATCCGAAATGTAATATCTGCGGCTTAAAAACCGTTTGTAAATATTATTATACTCATTTCAAATGAAATTATTGAAAAATTGTGTTTATTTTTAGTTACTGAACCCAAATAGCGACCTGGATCAAAACAACTTAATCGACTTTATGAAAATCAGAATATTAATTTTTTTCTTTTTTATTGTTGCCGGAAATGGGCTCAAAGCACAATATTATTTTTACGACGGCAATTATTATGAGAGTGATATCGTATATGAAATAGGTGGTTCTGTCGGCGCCATGAACGCATTTACCGATCTCGGCGGTAGAAAAGGAATCGGTAAAAAATTTGTAAAAGATTTCAATTTTAAAAATACCGAGTTTTGCGGAAGCATTTTCTTTAGCGCTGTTTATAAAAACGAATTCGCACTACGCCTTGAAGGTACCTTTGGACAAATACATGCCTATGACAGCATTTTAAAAAAAGTAGCCTCCACCACTGGCGGGCGTTATGAAAGAAACCTCAGTTTTCGCAGTTCCATTGCTGAGATAGCCCTGATGGCTGAATTTCATCCCTTTTATATTTTTGGCAATTACAATGACGACCATTACCCACCTGCCGTTTCTCCATACTTAGTGGCAGGCGTCGGCTACTTTCATTTTAATCCCCAGGCAAAGCTTAATGGAAATTATGTTGACCTTCAGCCCTTGAGTACTGAGGGTGAGGGCTTTTCAGAATATCCTAACGCAAAGCCATATAAATTAAGCCAGATTAATTTCCCTTTGGGCATTGGAGCCCGGTATGACGTTTCGGCTATAATAAATTTACGAGCCGAAATTGTAACAAGGTTTTTACAAACAGATTATCTTGATGATGTGAGTGGAAGATATATTGAACCTTCTGTTTTTGCTAATTATTTATCAGGAGTACAACTAAATCAAGCACTCCTTCTTAACGACCGTCATAAGCCAGGTGCAGAAACAGCTCATCCCAATGGCATTAGAGGCAATCCTAAAAATAACGATTCTTATATCACTTTTAATCTGAAGCTGGGATTGACACTCGGAAGAGAAAGACGGAATTAGCCCCATATAAAAAATAACTGGCATTGAATAAAAGAACAAGCCTATAATAATTTTTTTATCTCGTCTATAAGCTCGTGTTTTGTAAAAGGAATTCCCATTATTTTATTAATCCCTTTAGCATCTACCAAATATTGATCTCTTATGATCTTTATAAGCTGACCATTATTAAGTTCGGGGATCAACACATGCTCAAAGTTTTTCAGTATCTCTCCGAGATTTTTGGGGAAAGGGCGAACATAACGCAGATGCACATGGGAAACCGAGCAGCCCTGTTTTAGCAAATCTGCAACCGCAGATTTTATTGCTCCATAGGTACTTCCCCACCCAACCATGAGGACTTGCCCTTCTTCTGGACCATTATCTATTTTCTGCTCCGGAATGTAATCAGCAATTTTATCAATCTTTTCCTGCCTGAGTTTCACCATTATTTGATGATTCTCCGGATCGTAGCTGACATTGCCGGTTATGTTTTCTTTTTCGAGACCGCCTACCCTATGCTCAAGACCTGCAAAACCCGGAATCGCCCAGGGCCTTACCAATTTCTCATCCCTCGCATAAGGCCGAAAAATTTCCTCACTATGTCCTAATTCTTTTTTAAACTTTACTTCAATTGGGGGCAACTCTTTGCTTTCAGGATATTTCCAGGGTTCGGCACCATTGGCTATGTATCCATCGCTCAAAAATATTACGGGAGTCATGTGCTGTACTGAAATGCGAACTGCCTCATAGACTGCATCGAAACAATCGCTTGGCGTTGACGCCGATATTACAGGCATTGGGCATTCCCCATTTCTTCCATAATATGCCTGTAATAAATCACTCTGCTCGGTTTTAGTCGGTAACCCCGTGGAAGGCCCTCCTCTTTGGATGTTACAAATAATTAATGGAATTTCGAGCATCACTGCAAGCCCCATAGCTTCGGCTTTCAGAGCCATACCCGGGCCGCTTGTAGAAGTGACACCCAAACTGCCTCCATAGGACGCCCCAATAGCCGAAGAAATTGCTGCAATTTCGTCTTCAGCCTGGAAAGTTTTTATTCCAAAAGACTTATGCCTGCTCAACTCATGCAAAATATCGCTGGCAGGAGTTATAGGATAGGAACCTAAGAATAATTGTAATCCGCTTTTTTGTGAGGCAGCTATCAAACCATAGGCGAGCGCCTGGTTGCCCATTATGCTTCTGTAATTTCCCGCAGGCATTTTTGCTTTCTCAACCGAATATCGTGTTGTAAAAGTTTCAATGGTATCCCCGTAATTATAGCCTGCCTGCAATACTTTAATATTGCTATTAAGAATATCTGGCTTTTTTGAAAACTTTTCATTCAAAAATCTGATAGTATTATCCATGCTGCGGTTGTACATCCAATACAGAAAGCCCAACACGAACATATTTTTTGCCCTATCCTTTTCTTTGGTTCCCATCTCAAATTCCTTCAGGGACTCTCTTGTTATTTTGGTAACATCGATCCGTATAACTTCATAGCTATCCAGGCTCCCATTCTCAAGGGGATTAACGCCATCAGGATAATTTGCAAGACGCAAATTTTTTACATCAAAGCCATCCACATTCACAATAATTTTTCCACCTTTTTTCAGAGCGTTCAAATTACTTTTTAAAGCAGCAGCATTCATTGCAACCAATACATCGCATGTATCACCGGGGGTAAAAATCCTATCGCTTGAAAAACGTAGTTGGAAACCACTTACGCCAGGCAATGTACCTTGCGGAGCTCTTATTTCAGCGGGAAAATCGGGAAATGTTGCGAGGTCTATACCGAGCATCGCGGTATTGTTAGTAAACTGTGTGCCGGTAAGCTGCATCCCATCACCACTATCGCCTGCAAATTTTATTACTACATCCTGTAAAACTTCTTCTTTAATCTCCATTATTATTTATGAAGTACAAAATTAAAAGTTTACAATCGAAATTGTATCAATTGTTTTTGTATTTATTTTAAGGCATTTAAATCTTAACAATATTTCAATATTACTATTTGCAAACTATTTTTTTGACTTTAAGGATTTCATCATTTTTTTAAATTCACTATCGAATTCTTTCAAAATAATTTTATTCAATGAGTAAATACTGCTCGTGCCATGAGCAGTTCCATTTATTAATCCGCAGTTTTTTAATTCTTTTAAATGTTGGGACACGGTAGATTGTGAGAGTGGGAGTCTTTCTACCAGCTCATTGCAATTGCAACGTTCCTCCTTTGCGAGAATTTTTAAAATTGAAATACGGGCAGGATGCGCAATAGCCCTCCCAAACATAGCAAGGTGCTGTTTTTTCTTGCCAAATTCCTCTTTTTTATGAATTGCCATGTTGAATTAGTTTTCAAGATAGCGATAAAACAAAATATATATACTTCAAAATTTTATAAACTACCAAAGTTCAAATAAGACCTTTCTTTGTAATTAGAATTAAGGAGTTCCAGGGATGTTCGAAAAACAACAGCACATAAGAAATTTTCTTTTCAGCCAATACCTTGCCGATGGTGTGCGGATTACCATCGAGATTGTTTTGCCGACGTTTGTGTATGCTCATTTTGGAAAAATAGAAACCGGAATAACCGTTTCCTTAGGCGCACTTTGTGTAAGCATAAGTGATGCTCCCGGGCCTGTAAAGCATAAGCGAAATGGCATGTTGTATTGCAATATTTTTATTTTTCTGATGTCTTTATTAACCGGATTGGTTGACGGAAATATTTTCTTGCTCGGATTACTGATTGCATTATCTTCTTTTTTCTTTTCAATGCTTTCTATTTATGGAAACAGGGCCGCATTAATCGGAACGGCTGCGTTACTGGTTATGATATTACGCATGACTGATATTACAGATGTACCGGGCACAGTTAGCGATAGCGTTTTAATCTTAGCTGGGGGTATATGGTATATGCTGATTGCGTTATTGTTTTACAGGCTTACACCATACAGGCCTGCTCAAAGGTCGTTGGGTGAATGTATGCATGAAACAGCAAAATATTTGCGTATAAAATCAGCGCTATATGACACAAAAACAAATCCCGACAACGAGTACAAAAACCTGGTAGCCCAACAGGTTGTAGTAAATGAAAAACAGGAGCAGGTACGGGAGCTTTTGTTTAAAAACAGGGAATTATTAAAAGAATCTATCAGAAGCGGAAGACTGCTGGTACTGACTTTTGCTGACCTGGTAGACTTATATGAACATATTATGGCCAGCTGGTATGATTATGATTCTCTTCGTGAAAAATTTTCATCTACCGGAATTTTAGATAAGGTTTCAACCATTATAAAAAATATAGCAGACGAACTCGACAGCATTGGCTTCGCTATTCAGTCCAATTCATCTTATAAAAAAAAGTATGATTTAGTACCTGAACTTATTAAATTAAAATCCGCAATTGACATAATCGGCGCACAAAATAAAAATATTCTTATTTTAAAAAAAGTGTTTGTAAATCTCCGAAATATTGGAGAGCGTGTAAATGGTTTAAGCAGTTGTTTTAGAGACAGCTTAAACGACCGAAAAATTCGTAACCATGTCGATTATTCCAAATTCGTTTCTCACCAGAAAATTGACGGCACCATCTTCAAAAATAATCTCACTCTCAAATCTTCTGTGTTCCGGCATTCATTGCGAATGATGATTACCTGTATAGCAGGTTATATAATTTCAAGATTTTTGCCAAACGGGCACCATAGTTATTGGCTGCTGCTAACCATCATCGTTATTTTAAAGCCCGGTTTTAGCCTTACAAAACAAAGAAATTTTGAAAGACTCACAGGAACCATTGCAGGCGGTCTTGCAGGGTTGGTATTATTAGCGTTTATTCATGATCGTAATATATTGTTTGTATTTATCATATTTTTTATGGTTGGCACTTACACATTTCAGCGGCTTAATTATATTGTCATGGTTACATTTATGACCCCCTATTTATTAACACTTTTTAATTTGCTGGGAATGGGTTTTATAAACGTTGCTGAAGAGCGGTTGTTCGACACAGGTATAGGGTCCCTGCTATCGTTTATGGCAAGCTATTTATTGTTTCCACATTGGGAATCTGATCAATTAGACAATTATATGAGTAATGTTTTAAAGGCAAATATTAATTACATATACCGGCTGGCAGATATTCTCAGGGGAGAAAACATTTCGCCTTTGGAATATAAACTCATAAGAAAAGAAGTATTCCTGAGTGGTGCTAATTTATCCGGGGCCTTCAACAGGATGTTGTCTGAGCCCAAAAGCAAACGGCGGAACAAGAATGAAATTCATGAATTTGTCGTTTTGAACAATGTGCTCGCTTCCAACATTGCTGGTCTTATTGCAGGGATTTCAGCCAATGAAAATAGTAAAGATCAGAAGGAGGCATTGCATTATATTAAACTATCGGTCTATAACCTCCGGGATAGCCTTCTAAAACTTGATAAAGATTATTTTCGAGCAGATGAAAAAATGAAAATTCACGAATCTTCAAAACTGGTAAAAAAACCGGATAGCCAATTATTTGAACAACTCGATTTTGTTTACAAGCTTACAAATAAAATAAATAAGACAACTGCTACAATTGCGGGCCAATCTTAATTTACCCAGCTTCTATTCATGTTTACTTTTTACCTCCTCACTAATTATAGCAGCATGTTTTGCAGTTGTTTTCTTTTCAACGATCTCGTCTTTTTCTGCCTTCCTTTCAAGGCCCATCATACCCCAATGAAGAATAATCGGAATCAATAAAAGCATACAGTATGCTATAATTGGAAAAAAGAAGAATAAAAGAAATGAAACAGCAAAAATCAATGGAATAGTAAGACTTCTATAAACACCAAGCAATATCCGCGCTTTTGAAATTTGGCGGGTAAGCATTTTTCTTTTTGGATTGCTGACATATACCCATAGCCAGCAATTCATGAGGCCGGTTAAAACCATATTAACTGTATATATAGCATAAGGGATTCTAAGATTGGTCATAGAGCTATACTCCCCCAGCAGACTGGAACTAAATGGTAACGCAACCACCGTTAAAAGAAAACCAAGATTGAGCCAGATTAGGGAAGTGGAATTTTTTATGACATATCCGAAAATCCTGTGGTGAACAGACCAATAGTGACCCACTATTCCAAAACTAATTACAAATCCCAAAAACTTAAATCCCATTGCTGCTATTGAATGCCATAAGAGACTATCTGTTGCATCCGGTATAACAGGTGGTTTTATTTCTATTACCAATAATGTGATGGTTATCGCGAATACAGCGTCGACAAAAAAAGTAAACCTCTCCACCTGGAACTGTTGCCTTTCCTTATCATGTCTTGCTTCCTGCATGTGTACTTAAAGGTTTTTTGAACTGTTAAACACTATTTATATTAACTATTTCAGCTTCAGCCTGTTTTATTACGCTATATATTTTTATGTCAGTTAGAATAATCAGTTTGAATTGGCTCACAACTTTACATAAAGTTATTAATTCTTTTTATCAAAAATCAGAAAGTGAAAAAACGGCATAGGGTAAAATTAAAGTCCGGTATTAAGAAAAGTTGGATAACTGCGAAAACCTGTTTATAAACATTAGTAAAAAAGGTTTGTCCGAAAACAAACCTTTTAAAAATACCCATCTTAATCACCAATTTTAATTAGTTCCCGCCGATTGCATGCCTCCGCCCTGGCGGCGCTGAGGACGCATGGAAGGCTCTACATTGTCTTTAAATTTTTTATACTGATCATCGGTAAAAATTGCTTTTAATTTTTCATCACGATCGTTCATCATTTTTTCAAACTCACTTCTGTCAGGCCTGTTCCCACTAGCTCGTGCATCTGCACGCATTTTATCCATTGTTGTATAATAATCCGTAAATACGGCGGAGGTTTTTTGCTGCTGATCCTGGTTAAGCTGAAGTGTATCTGAAATTTTATCCATTGCAGCTTTTACACGTTCTTCGACAGTGCGACGCTGCATACCTTGTTGCGCATTGGCACCTAATGTTATTGCGAAGAGAAGAGCAATAAGCATTGAGATTTTTGTTTTCATACTCTGTATATTTTTTTGTGAATTTTGAAAAATTAAAAATTATTTTTTTTGATCATGACCTGCTTTACCTGTCATCCTAATAAATACTTTCTTTATTGTGCTATCAAATTTTTGCAATTGATCGGGGGTGCAAATATTACGAACCATTTTAAAATGATTAAACATCTGGAGGTCGAGCGCTTTTTGCCTGTTGGCAATTAAGTCTGCTGCATTATTTAAAGATGAGTCAGAAACCTGTGAAGCATAAATCAAATTGTAAAAATCCATTTTTGATTTTCGCAACTGATCAAATAAGACATGTATGGTATCCAACTGATCTTTTCTTAATGCCTGGTAACTATTAACCTGGTCTTTTGTAAATCCGACTTCTTTTTGTAACATATCTGACATACCATTTTGATCATGCGGATGTACATTTTTTTGTACAGGGTTATTCAATACAAGAAAAAATATCAGCATGGCAATATTCGTTATCAAAAGAAAGATGATAATAGAAACAAGCGACCTGTTTTTTGTAATTGAGTTCATTATGGTTTAGAGTTTTCAAAGTCATATAAATTATAGCTTACCTGGCTGTATTCGTCCACAGTAGCCAGTTCAGAGCCTTGTTGTGACAGCGAATTTCCAGAGCTATTCGAAAAGAGAATAACGATTGAGTTTATTACAAGCACCAAACAAATGCATGCAAAAGCAACTACCGGCCTGGCAACAAATGAAGAAATTTTACTCCATACATTTCTTTCATTCTGCATCCTTGCCTCAATTCTTGTAAAAAGAAATGGACGCGGAGATGCCTTCTCAACGCCATCCATACTTTGCATTACTTCATCAATTTTTTTATGTAAGAATTCGTCTTTCATTTTATTATAGTATTTAGACGTTATTTTAAATTAAAACCTGTGTTTTATTTGATCAATTATCATATATCTCTCACTGATCATAAAGATTATCATATTTTGTTGAGGGTTATATAGTAATCTTTCAATATTTTTCTAAGATTCGACTTAGCTCTATGCAATAATGCATCAACGGCGGAATCTGTTATTTTCATCACATCCCCAATTTCTATATACGACAACCCTTCTATTTTATTAAGGACAAAAGCGGTTTTTTGATTTGGGGGCAATTGTTCCAAAGCCTTAAAAAGAACAGCTGCGTTTTCCTTATTTTCCATGCTTACCCCGGGATGAAAAAAATCAGGCGGATCAATTATGGGCCTGTCATTATTTCCATAAAGACTTTGTATAAAAGCAAATCGTTTTTTTCTTTTTTTCTTCCTGATGTGATCCATTGCCTTCGAAACGGTAATGCGATACAACCATGTTGAAAATTTAGCTTCGCCTTTAAATGAAGAAACTGATTCAAATGCTTGTATAAATGTTTCCTGTGTTACATCTTCTGCATCCTCAGCATTTTGCAAAATACCCAACGCGGTGTTGTACACCATATTCTGCCAGGTTTCCACTATACTTTTAAAAGCTGCTCTGTCTTTCTTCCTAAGCAGTTCTATCAATTCCGTTTCTTCAATCAAAACAAATAATTTATATGCTAAAGTGAAGGGCCGCCATGTTCTCCGCCACCGAAAGGAGGGCCGCCGGGACCACCAAACCTACGAAAATTACCTTCTCTTTGATTGTTGTTACCGGGGTTGCCTTTTCCAAAGTTCTTTAATTTATAGGTAAACGTAAGCATAAAATATTGCTGCAACACCTGGTTTTGAACGTCCTGGATATACGAATCCGTTACGTTTCGTGTAATGCTTTTATTTTGTTTTAAAAGATCAAACACCGATAATTTTAATTCGCCAGCCTGCTTTTTAAGAAATTTTTGTCCTATTGCAATATTCCACAACCAATAGTTGGTATTGTATCCGCCGGATAATCCTTTATAGTATTCGTTAGTTAAATCGTTATTGAAAAATAAACCTTTTTTAGTAAGCAAATTGGCTGAGATACCTGCAGATTGAGTAAAATAATTATTATTCAATGACGGCTGTATCGAATTTTTTACTGTATTGATATTAGCAGAATACGATAGGTTGAAATCAACATATTCACTAATGTTACTGGAAATTACCGCACCCAGGTTATAATTATAAGTATTGGAAATATTACTTACGTTATTAAGCAAACCGGGAAGCTTTGAATAACTAAATCCCGCATTCCAGTTCAGGTTTGATTTAATAAATTTTAACGGCATACCAAATGTAAAGAAGGATCTTGCACTTATATAACCATTAAGGTTTACAGGTTTTGAAATTTGGGAGCCTTTGTAAAGAGTGATGGTATTGGACAATGCTGAATCTTTTGTTGCTGTATAGGTAGCATTTGCAATATAATTATTAATTGTTTGAAAGAAAACATTTGCAAAAAAACTTTGGCCTTTTACACTATTTGTATAGTTATATCTCGTAATTAAATTATTAGTGTATTGTTGTTGTAAAGAAGGATTACCGGTTGAATAAAAAAACTGGTTTGAATTGTTAATAACATTTTGCAATTGTGTAACTGATGGAGAACTTACGGATGAGCGATAAATAATCCTTAGGTTACTTTTTGAAGAAAGCTTAAATCTCGCAAATGCATTAGCTAAAAAATTACTATACTTATTATCAATGTTACTTGCCTGTGGAAATACCTGGCCGCTTTTAAGTTCGCTGTATTGATAGGAGACTCCTGCAGAAATCATATTATTTCTGTCACCGTGCCTGAATGTGATACCCGTATTTTGAGTATTGTATATATTATTGAATTTATTGCTTAGGCTGGTATCTAATAAAGAGTATTTGGAAGAACCATTGTCATAATTAAAAGTTTCCTGGTCAGCCGTATTTTTAGAATAAGAAGGATTATAATTCACCTGCAACTGCGTTTTTTTCCCTAACGGTTCAGTGTACACTAAATTAAAACTGTATTTATTATTGTGATTTTTTTGATTGGATAATTGTTGTATCGAATCGGTTAAAGCGGCAGATTTATAGTAAGTATTTACTGCTGTTAGAGAATTATCGCCAATTTTATCACTGAAGCTATTACTTATTCCCAAAGAAATACTGCGGCCACGTTTTGGGAATGCATGGCGGAATAGAACCAGGTTACTCAAACTGTTTCCGTGAAAGTCACTGTTGAGGTCGTTATCAGTCGCACTAATTTCATTTAGTTTATTAGCATCTACATAATTAATTCCATGTACAAAATTTACTGAATTGTTACTTTGAAAGTTAAGATTCGATGTTACCAAAACAGAATTACTGGAATCAATTTTATAGTTCAGCCTGAAGTTTACTCTGTTATTATAATTCTTACTATCCGAAACGGTGTTTTCGTCATAGTAATTACTGCTGTCCTGTGTTATTATATTTTGCTGGTTAAGCGTCTGATTGTTAGAAGTATTACTGTTATTAAAAAAATAACTTCCTGTTACATCAATTTTCTTTCCCCAGGCATCGCTATAATTTATGCCGGCTGCATTGGTCCTGGCAATTCCGTCCTGCTGGCCAACTGTAAAATTACTTTGACCTCCACCTCTGAAATTTCCACCGCCACCACCACCGCGACGTCCTCCTCCCCCACGATTACCGGAACTGGTAACTCCTAATAAATCCTGGGTCGAAAAATTTTGTTGATTTACATTGTTTAATAATCCTACGAGAGAAATTCTCCGGGCATTGTTAAAGAAACTTACATTGCCACCCGCACTATATCTTCCATCTGTTCCATATCCCGCAAACACGCGGCCGAAGTTGCCGCTACGCATGTCTTTTTTTGTAACAATATTTATAGCTTTTGTCGTATTGCCATCATCAAACCCCGTTAGTTGTGCCTGGTCACTTAATTTATCAAACACCTGTATTTTATCAATGACTTCAGCGGGAAGATTGCGTAGAGTCGCCGTAGCATCATCCCCGAAAAAATCGCGTCCATCTACAGTTACCTTTTTCACAGTTTCTCCCTGCGCAGTAACGGTACCACTTTTATCAACCGTTACGCCTGGCATCTTTTTTATCAAATCTTCACTGGTGGCATCGGGGTTCACTTTATATTGACTGGCTGCATATTCAAGTGTATCACCATTCTGTTTAACAGGAGGCGGAGTTCCATCTACAATCACAGTTTGCAATGTTGTTACGCTTTTTGAAGTCTTAATAATTCCCAAATCGGTAGGTGAATTTCTTACTGTGATTATTTCTGATGCAGTTGCATACCCAATTGAAGTTGCTGTAAGTGTGTAATTTCCCGCCGGTACCTCGTTAAAGGTAAAAATGCCTTTGCTATTACTTACAGACGTAAATTCTGTTGAAGAAGCAGTTGTTGAAACCAATTTTATCGTGGCATTAGATACGGGTGTGTTATCGGAACCGTCCTGCAAGATGCCCTTTATTGATTGCGCATCGACTGATGAAGAAATCAGGCCTGCAAACAAAAAAACAAATAAAATTCGGCACATAAAGTTTAATTATTTAATCCATTTGACGCCATTAGAAAGTAAAACCTGTGGAGAAAATCACTTTATATTTCAGAATAAATATTTGAAACTATTTGATACACACTTATTTTGACAATCCGGATAAATTTCCGGGTTTTATATTTCATTAACACTACTAAAAATCATTTCAATTATCTTGCAGCCGATAAAATCAAAATTAAATATGGATTATAATAAAATTGTTTCGGTTTCGGGTTTAACCGGCTTATTTGAACTACTCTCTTCAAAATCTGATGGAGCGGTTGTACGGTCAATTGACGACAATACTACAAAATTTGTGAGCACCCGCCTGCATAACTTTTCTCATTTGGAAAGTATCGAGATTTTCACGATTAAAGACAATACCAAACTTTCTGAATTGTTTGATGCGATGCAAAAAAGCAAGGAAAAATTGCCTGACGCGAAAACGGATAATAAAGCATTAAAGTCTTATTTCGAAAAAGTTTATCCAGACATGGATTTTGAAAGAGTATATGTGAGCGATATGAAAAAAATGGTGAAGTGGTTTGATATCTTAAAAAAACATAAAATTGAGATTAAATCTTCTGAAGAAGCATCAGAAACAGTTCCTGACAATAACACAGCCTCAAAGCCTGTTCATAAAGAAACAACACACGTGAAACCTCAAAAGGCTGCTCCCCGTAAGATAGAAAGCAGGGGAGTAAAATAATTAACAGCCTTAACCCGAGAGGAATAATGAGATTATTTTCTTATACCTGATAACTATTACCTAAATGATAGAAGCATCTGCCGATATAAAAAAATTAGAAAGAAAATTTCTTCCGAAAGAATTGGCTATTACCAATTGGGAAACTATTGAACCCTACTTTAAAGAACTCCTCGAAAGAGAAATCTCATCAACAGCTGAATTAAAAAAATGGCTTGCTGATATGAGTGAATTGGAAGCTGCAGTAAATGAAGACGCTTGCTGGCGACAGATTAAAATGACTTGTGATACAACAGATAAAAACCTTGAAGAGTCATTCAATTTTTTCTTCATGGAAATTCAGCCGAAGATTCAACCTTATGCCGATGCCCTTAATAAAAAGCTAGTTAATTCTTCCTATACAAATGAGCTGGAGCCGGCTAAATACTTTACTTATCTGCGCTCTGTTAAAAAGAGTATCGAGCTTTTTCGTGAAAAGAATATTCCCTTACAGGCAGAATTGGCGGTGTTGCAGCAACAATACGGAATGATCACCGGTAAAATGATGGTTGAAGTTAACGGGAACGAATACACGTTGCAACAAGCTGCAAAATTTTTAGAGAATCACGACAGAAAATTAAGAGAAGAAGTTTATCGTAAAATAAATGCAAGACGACTGGAAGATAAAGATATTTTGGATCAGCTTTTTACACAATTAATTGAAAAACGCCAGCAGGTTGCCATTAATGCAGGCTTTGAAAATTACAGGGATTATAAGTTTAAAGAGCTTGGCCGTTTTGATTATACAAAAGAGGATTGTTTCCGTTTTCATGATTCAGTAAAGCAACATGTATTGCCATTGGTGAATAAGGTTTATGAAAGAAAAAAGAAAAAATTACAATTAGATAATCTTCGGCCATGGGACACCGAAGCTGAACCTGAAGGAACAAAGCCACTAACTCCTTTTGAAACAGGAAGTGAACTTCTAAAAAAGTCGATCGAGTGTTTTACGGAGCTTCGTCCCTTCTTTGGAGATTGCTTAAGGCAAATGAATGCAATGAAGCATCTCGACCTGGAAAGCAGGAATGGAAAGGCTCCCGGAGGGTATAATTGTCCGCTTGCTGAGAGCGGCGCCCCATTTATTTTTATGAATGCAGCGGGGCAAATGCACGACGTAACAACCATGGTTCATGAAGGAGGTCATGCCGTTCAATCTTTTCTAACGCATAATCTTGAATTAAATGCATTCAAAGATTATCCAATGGAAATTGCGGAAGTGGCAAGCATGTCAATGGAACTTTTTACCATGGACTATTGGGATGTGTTTTTTGATAATAAAGAAGATCTAAAAAGAGCAAAAGAACACCAGTTGGAAAGAACTATAACTATTTTTCCATGGATAGCAATTATTGATAAATTTCAACATTGGATTTATGAACATCCTCAACATACTCTCGAAGAGAGAACCCAACACTGGATGGAAATTTTAAACGATTTTTCTGACGATGTAATTGATTACAAGGGTCTGGGAAATTTCAGGCAAAATCATTGGCAAAAACAATTGCATTTATTTGAAGTTCCTTTTTATTATATCGAATATGGCATTGCCCAATTAGGAGCCATAGGAATGTGGATGCAGTACAAAATAAATCCGGAACAAGCTTTAGATAATTATATGAAAGCATTGAGCCTCGGCGGCACCAAAACTTTACCTGAGTTGTATAGGGCCGCTGGCCTCACATTTGATTTCTCCCCTGGAAATATTAAAGTATTAATGGACTTTGTAAATGAGGAAATGGAAAAACTTCAATAAAAGTTTAAGAATTGTTTTCCTGTAATTTTATGATAAATAAAAAATCTCCGATTACTTTTTGTTAAAAGAGTAACAGATTGCTTTACTACATTTATAAGAGAAGTCAATTCATTATTTAGTTTCTTTGCGCATAAAATTCAAATAAATCATGTGGAAACAGCTTGCGAAATTTGTTTTAAAAAACCGGTTATTTCTTTTAATTCTTTTGTTTTTGTGTACCGGTTTTATGGCATTTTATGCAAGCAAAATAAAACTGAGTTACGAGTTTTCTAAAGCCATCCCCACGGATAATCCTAAATACCAGGATTATCTTTCTTTTAAAAAAAAATTTGGAGATGATGGCAATCTATTGGTAATAGGGGTACAGACGAATCATTTTTTTGATTTAAAAAATTTTGAATCCTTTCAATCATTAAATGATACACTTAAAAAAATTCATTATGTCGAAAATGTATTGAGCGTTGCCAATGCCGCCGATCTTTTAAAAGATTCTGCTTCCGAAAAATTGAACGCTGTTCCTGTTTTTCCCGATGTTATAAATTCACAGAAGCAATTAGATAGTGACATAAATTTATTACACACACTTCCATTTTATAGATCGCTTTTGTATAACCCCTCAACAAATGCATATCTTACAATTGTTCGTATTAACAAAGAGATACTCAATTCCCCCGGCCGCACAAAAGTTATTGACAACATTGTAAAAGCTGCCGACACCTATACTTCAAAAACAAATATTGAAACCCACATCAGCGGCTTACCTTTAATTCGAACGGAAATAGCCGACAGGATTGCCAGGGAAATGAAATGGTTTATTATTGGCTCCCTGGGGCTTTCCGCATTGATTTTGCTGTTGATGTTCCGGTCTGCAAGCACTACGCTTTTATCTTTATTAGTTGTTATCATTGGCGTAATATGGAGTGTGGGTATTACCTATCTTTTTGGCTACAAGATAACTTTACTAACGGCACTGATTCCTCCATTGGTTGTTGTAATTGGCATCCCAAACTGTATCTATTTTCTAAATAAATTTCATTCAACCTTTAAAAGAACCGCCAATAAAGAACAATCGCTTATTGATATGGTAAGTAAAATGGGCGTTGTTACGCTGTTTTGCAATCTGACTGCCTCTATTGGCTTTGCAGTTTTTGCCTTAACGAACAGTGCCATACTTAAAGAGTTCGGCCAGATTGCAGGAATAAGTATCATGCTTATTTTTGTAATCTCTTTCATATTATTACCAGGCGTTTTAAGTTACATGCCAGTTCCCGGAACGAAGCAATTAAATTACCTGGATGTAAAATTCTTCACCAAATTATTATTAAAAATTGAAGTCTGGGTTCTTCACCATAAAACATTCGTTTATACAATAACGTTAGTCGCGATCCTTTTCTCTGTGTTGGGAATGCTCAAACTAAAAACTGAAGGTTTTATTGTTGATGATCTGCCTAAAACAGATAAGATTTACACCGACCTTAAATTTTTTGAAAAAAACTTTCATGGCGTAATGCCGCTCGAAATAATTATTGATTCAAAAAAAAGATATGGCCTGGCAGGCACACGAATATTGCCTGTGCTTGAAAAAATGGATACACTGTCGACTTATATCAGTTCACAAAAAGAAATGGCAAGGCCGCTTTCCATTGCGGAAGGAATAAAATTTGCGAAGCAGGGATTTTATGAAGGTGATTCAACTTACTATTCTATTCCCGATCGCTATCAGGCTGCTTTTTTAAGCAGCTATTTAAGACCCGCCAATGACAGCGAAACTTCAAAAAATAATTTATCAACCCTCCTCACAAGTTTTATCGATACTGCAAGAGAGAGCACACGGATGAGTATTAATATGGCTGATGTTGGAACAAAAAAACTCCCGGTAATTCTTGCAGGCATCAAAAATAAAACAGATAAGCTCTTTGATAGTTCAAAATTCAAAATAACCTTTACAGGTTCAACTATTACTTTTTTAGAGGGAAGCACTTTTATTATAAATGGTTTAAAGCAAAGCCTGTTATGGGCATTTTTATTTATTGCTTTATGTATGCTGTATCTATTTAAATCATTGCGAATTTTAATTTGTTCACTAATACCCAATGTAATTCCATTAGTTGTAACTGGAGGCATAATGGGATGGGCCGGTGTTCGTTTAAAACCGTCTACTGTTCTTATTTTTAGTGTGGCTCTTGGGATAGCCATTGACGTTACCATAAGATTCCTCGTAAATTACAAGCAGGAACTTCCAGCAAATAACTTTGATATTAAAAAAACGGTATCTGAAACAATCAAACATACCGGACTAAGTATTTTGTATACTTCATTAGTGTTAATTGCCGGCTTTGTTATTTTTTGCTTCAGTGGTTTTGGAGGAACTCAATCCTTAGGTTGGCTTACCTCAATCACACTCCTGACTGCTACATTAACCAATCTTATATTACTTCCTGTCTTATTGCTCGTCATGAATAAGAAAAGTAGCCTGTTGCAAATTGCTAAATAATAATTTTTATTTATGGAACAGGATCGTGTCCGTGTCCACCCCATGGATGACAGCTAGCTACCCTTTTTATTGTAAGCCATAGTCCCTTTAGAGGGCCATATTTTTTTAACGCCTCAATGCCATACTGGGAACAAGTGGGGGTATACCTGCACGAAGGGCCCAACCATGGAGAAATGATCCATTGATACAATTTTATTAGAAATATAAATGGAGATGCCAATATTGCTCTCACGGCTTTCATATAAATTTTCCAGTGAAACTATTTTTCTTAAAACATTACAAAGTTACAATATCCATTTTTTGTTATAGTTTGGGTAAGTCAAATTTCATGGATGCTCTTAATAGGACAAATTAAAAGCTAAGAAGCCACAAATAGGCTTGTCTGAGTAAGAAATAGCAGTCAAAAATTGACCAAAAAAAATTATCTCTACAGTCATTTCATATCCTCGAACAAACCACTTATCTTTGCGCAAAATTCAAAAGAAGTATGGGGCTTAAATGGATGAAATCTTTATTGGTAGCGGCTTTCAGGCTAACATTAGTGTTTTCAACTTTAGGTGCTTTTGCCCAGCAAAATGGTGAAATTGCTTCGGAGCAAAAAAAAGGATTTGATGCCAATGAAGTTATTTTCGGGCATGTAAAAGATGCTCACGAATTTCATTTTCTTAGTTATAAGGGCAGCGATGGACAAGAACATGAGGCCTTTATTCCCCTTCCGGTAATTTTATATTCGCCCAAAAAAGGGTTTTCCGTTTTCATGTCCTCGGCTTTTCACCATAATCAGATTGTTGATGGATATAAATTGGAAGAAGGCAAAGTTGTTCCCGTAGATGCTTCCGTAAAAGTCTACGACATTTCACTTAGCCGGAATGTGGTGCAAATGCTAATAGCGCTCATTTTATTTGTTTGGCTTATGCTTTCAGTGGCAAAAAAATATAAAAATGGTCATGGTGTGGTCAGTGCTCCTTCAGGTGCTCAAAATGCCATCGAAATTGTAATTGATTTCATCGCCGAGCAGGTTGCCAAACCAAATCTTGGCAGTCGGTATGTGAAATACATGCCGTATTTGCTTACAATATTTTTCTTCATTCTTATTAACACTTTTTTTGGGCTTATTCCGGGATCGGCAAACGTTACGGGCAATATTGCCTTTACCATGATTCTTGCACTTATTTCATTTGTAGTAATCATGTTTAGCACTAATAAGCATTACTGGGGTCATATCATAAATCCCGACGTGCCATGGTGGGTAAAACCAATTTTAGTAATTGTTGAAATTCTAGGAATTTTTACAAAACCATTTGCGTTGATGATTCGTCTTTTTGCGAATATGCTTGCGGGTCATATTATTATTATTTGTTTAATTTCTTTGATATTTATATTCGGAGCGTTAAATACGTGGATTGGTTTTGGGTTTGCGCCGGTATCCCTGGCATTTTCAGTATTTATTTACCTTATAGAAATATTAGTCGCCTTTATTCAGGCATTTATTTTTACTAATTTAACAGCAGTGTTTATCGGGCAGGCAATGGAAGGATCGCACAATGCACATGATGAAGGACATGTTGATCCGGCAATGCTCTGATAGTCGAATAATAAAAGCGTTTTTTTTAAACAGTATAAAACACAATTATGGATTTAGTTACAATTTTAAGTACAACACCATGGGCAAATGCCGGTGGAGCTATTGGCGCAGGACTTGCGGGAATAGGAGCCGGCATTGGTATCGGACAAATTGGTAAAGGTGCGGTTGAAGCAATCGCACGCCAGCCGGAAGCCGTTAACGACATCCGGTCAAACATGATTCTTGCAGCAGCACTTATTGAAGGTGTTGCGTTGTTTGGAGTTATTGCCGGTATCCTTGCCATGTTTGTGTAAACGAAACGAGCTGCATTTGAAGCACAGGGCGGAGGATGCAGCTTTACTTTTATTTTAATAACTTTTAATATGGATTTACTTACTCCCTCTTTTGGACTAATTATCTGGACACTTATCGCTTTTGTTGCAGTTTTTTATATTCTAAAAAAATTCGCATGGAAACCCATTTTAAATTCGTTAAGCGAAAGGGAAAAAATTATTTCGGATGCAATTTTATCTACCGAAAAGGTAAAAAATGAAATGGCGTCATTAAAAAGTGAAAATGAGATTTTGCTTAATAAGGCACGTGAAGAAAGATCTCAAATGATGAGGGAAGCAAAAGAAACCCGTGACAAGATCGTTAGTGAAGCAAAAGAACAGGCAAGGCTGGAAACCAACAAAATAATTGAGAACGCACAGGCTGCTATTAATCAGCAAAAAATGGCCTCAATAATTGACCTTAAAAACCAGGTGGGGAATCTTGTAATCGAGGTGAGTGAAAAAGTGCTCCGCAGGGAATTAAGTAATAAAGAAGAACAGGAAAAATACATAAATCAATTGGCGGCAAATATTGAATTGAGTTAATATTTTCACCGCAAAAGTAAAGTTTGATAAATGCAAAACCCACGGTTAGCAGAACGATATGCAAAAAGCCTTATAGATCTTTCAACAGAGCTTAAACAATTGGATACTGTTTATGACGATATTGCCTTGCTTCAATCAATATGCAAAGAAAGCCGTGAATTTGTTCTCATGTTGAATAGTCCTATTATTAACGCAGATAAGAAACATAAAATTATCAATGCCATAACTGACGGGAAAATTTCAAATATCACCCAAACTTTTATACAACTGCTTTGTAACAAAAACAGGGAATCTAATCTGCCCGGAATTGTGGCTTCATTTATTGAACAGTTTAATGAAATTAAAGGTATACACAAAGCAAAACTTACTACTGCAATACCAGTTTCCGATGCAATAAAGGACTCTTTTATTCGAAAAATTAAAGCTGCTACAGATATAAAAAATATAGAGATAGAAACAAAAGTTGACGCAAAGCTTATCGGCGGTTTTATGTTGGAAATGGATGGGAAGCTTATTGACTCAAGTATTTTAAGAGATATCAATGATGTAAAGAAGCAGTTTTCCAACAATGACTATATCCATAAATTGAGATAAGAACTGATTTCCGTTTATTTTGAAAGATTACTAGTTAGATCCCCGCTTATATTTTATTGAGATGGAGTTGAATTTAGTTCAACCTGGTTTTTGATCTTTTGGAAAATTCTTTTTCCCCGATAAATTCCCCGCAGCAATATTTCTCCCTGAACTAATTCTGAAGGAGGCGGCACGCTCCTTTCTGAAAGAATTAACTGTAACTGCCATAGCTTGTTATTACCGGAAGTATGTATAATCAATTTTTCATTCGTCATTGCAACGCTACCTGCATCAAATAAATTAGTATCTACCGGGGTTTGAAGAATAAAGTAAGTTTTGCCATTTTTCCATGCTGTATCCCAATGCATTCCTTTTGTGGGTGATTCAATAAAAATAAAGTTCAGTGTATCTCTTGAAGATATTTCTTTGCCATTTTCGTCTACTGCAATGTTTCCCGGTAGGTGCACTTTATAAATCGCATAAATATTTTTGATTGAATACTTTGTTTGTGCGCAGGCAAAAAAACCAATACTTATAAAAGAATAGAAAAGAAAATATTTGATAGTAATCATTTTGTATAATTAATGATTTTTAGGAATATAGAAAACAAAAAAATTGCATTCGGGTTCTCTTAAGAACAGACTAAAAACAGAAAGAGGCTGCTTTAGAAATGAAGCAGCCTTTTTCCACAAGAAATGGGTTATTGTTTAAATAGCTTGTTCGTATAAATTTTATTATCTACCGTGGTACGCAATAAGTAAACGCCGGACGACAAATTCAAACCGGAGACATTCAGGTTTATAACATTACTGCTGGCAAACTCCTTGAAATAAACTTTTGCCCCGCCTGCATTCATCAACTCGATTTTTATGTTTTGTTGAGGAACTTTAGCAAATCGAATATTGATTATGTCATGGAATGGATTGCTGCCCACCCAAATATGTTGAGACACATTTACATCTTTAATAAGTATAGTAGAACTATAGGTAAACTTCCCATCCGCATCTACAATCTTCAGGCGGTAATAGTTGTATTCATTAACCTGTTTATCAGTAAAATCATAATTATTTACAGACAAGTTAATGCCTTTAGCGGCTACCTGCACAATCTGGGAAAAGTTTGTTCCATCCTGCGATTTTTCAATACTAAAATATTTTGAGTTTTGTTCAACGCTTGTCTTCCAATTCAACCTTATACCATTATCATTAAGATTTCCGGTGAACGTAATAAGTGTAACCGGCAACACTACGCCCGGATTTACCAGGAAAAATTTAGAAAACCCGGTAAACGAAGCGGTAAACAAGTAACCATTTGCGTAAGCAGCATAAGTGGTTGCTCCTATGACAGTATTGGCTGCTGTAGCCCCATCAACAGTTGCCGCATCGGTTTTAGCCAATTTTAAGGTGGCAGGATCTAAGCCCGCAAGTTCGGCTGTTGTAAAATATAAACCAATCGTGTAGGAAGCCCCCGAATTAGTTGTTGGTGAAATGTCGAATACTTTTTCCGATCTCATGCCCCCATAAAATACTTGCCAGGTATTTCCCGTGCCGGTTAATACGGAGCTGACACAGCCAAGGTTGGCAGAAACCGATGATAGACTGTTTAAAATATAAGTTCCGTTATAAAAATAAAAATTACCGTTGCTGCCTACAAACTCTGAACGGGAACCAGACGTATCTATCAAATTACCAAATGCCGTGACTCCGAATTGCAGTTCGGGTTTTTTCCCTGATCCGTAGTAGATAGCAGAGCTAAAATTGGTACCACAGTTAATGCTATCCTGCCAAAAAAGATTTCCCTGAGTACTTGTGCTTCCATCTGAGTATCCAAAAGTTTGATCAGTAAAATCTGTCGGGTCCGACGTAGTATTGTCATAGCATACATCTATAGCTATATTTGACGTGCCGTCCCATACAAAGGGGACATCCAGCATAAAGGTATTCCATCCATCAACAGTAGCATAGGATGAGAGCGTTTTAACGGTTGATGTTGCTACCACATTTGTGCTTCCGTTGACGAGATTACTTATAGAAGTGGTGCCCATCTTTATTTGCAAATTGGTATATGGGCGAACGCTGGCTTTGCCCATATTGAACGCCACACTTGTTATGGTGCCTGCGCTCACACCGGCAGTAGTTAATTCGCTTGCCCTGTAAAGCATTTCGCTTCTCTTGCCGGGCAAAGCTGCATTGAATGGTGTACTTCCCAGGATATACGTTTGTGTGCCTATGGTGTAAGTACCTGCAGCCCCGTTAGCAGCAGGAGCTAAATCATTATCGCTAATAGAAAAAGTATATGTATCACCACTTGGCGCTGCCACTGCATTGGTTGACCCGCTTATAGTAAAATTGAGAGTAAATGATTCGTTACTTTCTACCTCAGCATCATCATAGATACGGATAGTTATCGGTTGAGGTGTTGACGAGCCGTTGGCGAACGTTAAAGTATTTGAAGGTGACGCAAAATTACCATTAGTCGTAAAATCATAATCTACTCCCTGGGTTGCCGTCCCGCCGCCGGCTACTCCAATGGTTACATTTGCATCGCCTGCAGGTGCTACATCTATATTCAAATTAACGGTATAATCTTTGTAACTACGACATCCCGTTGTACCGGACGTGGTTTCTGCCTGGTTATTAAAAGGAGATGCGAACCTTATATATGGTGTTGTCAAAGGTATATTGGCTGTCCATAAACCACGGCCATGCGTAGCCGCAGCAACAGTACCATCACTTTTGCGGTATTTTAGCATATCAGTTCGCACGATCGGAAAACTTGGATCTTGTGTCCAAACAGTTGAAGATCCGTTAATGTTATTGGTTTCATAAACCCCCATTTCCGTGGCGACGATTGCCTTTGTATTGTCTTCAGGATAAAAGATGGCCCAGCGTACTGGTATATCCGGAAAATTTCCTGTAATATTTATCCATCCACCGCTTCCGCCGCCCGTGGTAGTTGCCCAAATATGATTAGCAGCCCCATAATTGGAATAAGTAACCATGAGATTTTTATCATCGGTACCTACTGCCACACATGAAACTGTGGATCCAGGCATACCAGAGCCGGTTATATCGGTAGCGGTCGGAGAAGCAGCGTCAGCATCATCGACCTTTACAATCTTACCACTTGATGATCCGAAAAATACGCGGTTAGCAGTGTAGGGAGAAACAGATATACTTCTCACGGCGCCTGAAAATGTGCTGATTGTTATGGGAGTAAATGTGCTTCCTGTCTGTGGATTTTCCCATCTTATGTATTGATTGCTGGCTCCGCCCGCATACATTTTATTGTTTATATTGTCATAATCTGTTGGATTAATAAACTGGCCAATTGAATTTGAATAATCCACAGAACTCCACGTAGCCCCACCATTGGTACTTCGTCTGTACTGGTTGTACACATAAGAGCCAAACTGGTATTGGGGCTGATCCTGGTCAATTTGCACAAAGGCCCCATCGCCCCCGGTAACTTCTGTACAGTTTCCTAATCCCGCGTTAGTAAGTTGATCTACACCGTTGTCTTGTGCGCCGGCCAGGAAATAATTTATCGTAGTAGGATGCATGGCACAGGAATAATATTGTTTTACTCTTAGTCCCACATTCCTGTCCTTAAACGTGGCGCCCCCGTCGGATGAATAGAAAATACCCCCGTCACTTCCAACCAATACCTGGTTGCCGTTCCAAACTGCTGTCTGTTGATCGGCATGAACATAGCTTGATGTTGTGCCTATCCATTTTGAAACCTGGGTCCAGGTACTTCCACCGTCAGTAGTCCGGTAGCAATTTAAACCTCCTGCCAGCACCTTTTGATCATTAGAAGTATCAACGGCCAATGCCATATTATACCAGGCTTGTCCACTGCTTAAGTCGTTATTACCAGATGCTGCAGGCGGGGACGTCGCAGTAGCCGACCAGGTATCGCCGCCGTCAGTTGATTTATAAATTTGCGGTGTCTGGTAAGATGAATTGGCATTTAAAACATACAAAGAATTGCCCGTTACAGCTAATTCACAATTGTATTTAACGTTTGGAAAAGGAGTAGTAGGAGAAGTCCATGTAGCAGCCGTTACGGTTGAAGGGTTGTCCGTGAAACGATATCCGGCATTAGCAGCATTATAGTATCCACACACAATGTGCATTCTGCCGGTGCTGCTTAATTTCATATCTGTAACAGATGTACTTAATCCCGTAGGAGTAATATTGGTCCAGGTAGCACCTCCGTCTTTAGAACGCTGAATTCCTTTGCTATTACCAATTGTCGAAACGTACACGTCACCTATGGTGTCGCATATGATTTTAGAAACATTAAAAAAGCTGGTTGTACTCGGCAGCAGGTTCCATGTTACGCCATGATCAACACTTTTCCATACGCCGCCCCCTCTTACGGCGTCAGCATTATAAGTTTTTTCACCTGTGCCAAAATACATTGTGTCTTTTGTGCCAAGAGGGTCCTGGCAAATACTGCCAATTGCCAGGTTAGCTAAAAAGTCATCCACTGGCGTCCACGTCGCTGGTGAAGCAGAAATATCGCTTGTTTTCCATATACCGCCATCAACGCCTCCCACCCAAACTGTATGATAGGTAGGGTCCGCAAGATCTACCCAGATAGCTCTCATACGCCCACTGGTAACCCCTCCACCCGCCCGGGTATTTCCGTTACTTGGTCCGACGGCGTCGGAATTAGGACCCCGTTCGGTCCAGGATAGTGCAGAAACATTGGCTGGGGAATTGGGACTTAATCTTCTGTTAGCCATCAGTTTTTGATAAGCATTCACTAACCGATATTTGGGAATATACCCAAGCGAAACATCCTTTGTCAATTCAAATTCCATTTGTTGAGCCTGGGCTATGCCATCCTCATGAGTCTCGTCTTCTTCTTCGCCAATTTTTACCGCATCAACTGTAGCCCGATGCGCAATTATATTTTTTGAAATTTTGGAATGGAACAGATTAAATACTAAAAAAAAGCAGCATATCCCTGCGGCAATAATAAATAAAAGTCTTTTCATGAATTGGTTTTGAAAATAAATGTAAGATATTAAACGTAAAATCGATCAGATTATTCGAATATTTTCGTAAATAATCGCTACGGAAAGATATAGTTGTCAGCGGTCTGTTTCAAAAAAAAATGATAACAAAAACAACAATTTAGGCTAACCATTTTTGTTACTCCACATATCTTACTCTACCTTTGCACCTCGAAAAAAAAATCATTTTATGGCGGATATTAAACCAGACGAAATATCAGCAATCCTGAGAAGCCAGCTTACC
Source organism: uncultured Chitinophagaceae bacterium (assembly GCA_963819925.1). GTDB lineage: Bacteria > Bacteroidota > Bacteroidia > Chitinophagales > Chitinophagaceae > Ginsengibacter. The sequence continues at coordinate 724,252 of CAWFYG010000009.1, forward strand.
AACTTTAGTGTTGAAGCAAACCTCGAAGAGGTGGGAACTGTCTTGCAAATTGGCGATGGAATTGCACGTATTTACGGATTAAATAATGTGAGTTCGGGCGAACTTGTTGAATTTGAAAATGGCATTAAGGCTATTGCATTAAACCTGGAAGAAGATAATGTGGGTGTTGTGCTCATGGGCGATAGCGGCGATATTAAGGAAGGAGGAACAGTAAGGCGAACCGGAAAAATCGCCTCCATAAAGGTGGGCGATGGTTTGGCTGGACGTGTTATTAATACTCTTGGAGAACCCATTGATGGACGAGGCCCTATTGCTGGGGAACTTTATGAAATGCCGCTTGAGCGCAAAGCGCCTGGGGTGATATTTCGGGAACCAGTTAAGCAGCCGCTTCAAACTGGTATAAAAGCGATTGATGCAATGATACCAATCGGCCGCGGCCAGAGAGAATTGGTAATTGGCGACCGGCAAACAGGAAAAAGTGCCATTTGTATTGATACCATCATCAATCAAAAAGAATTTTACAAAGCGGGTAAACCTGTTTATTGTATATATGTTGCTATCGGGCAAAAAGCCTCCACTATTGCGAATGTTATGAAGGTATTGGAAGATAATGGAGCCATGGAATATACTACTATCGTTGCTGCATCTGCTTCAGATCCGGCGCCACTGCAGTTCTATGCACCCTTTGCGGGAGCTGCTATTGGCGAATTTTTCCGGGATACTGGTCGTTCCGCATTAATAATCTACGACGATCTGAGTAAACAGGCAGTGGCCTATCGGGAAGTATCACTATTGCTAAGAAGGCCCCCGGGGCGTGAAGCTTACCCGGGCGATGTTTTTTACCTACATAGCCGTCTTCTTGAAAGATCTGCAAAAATTATTTCAAAAGATGAGATTGCTCAAAAAATGAATGATCTTCCTGAAAATATAAGGCACCTTGTGAAGGGCGGTGGTTCTTTAACAGCCTTACCCATTATTGAAACCCAGGCTGGTGACGTTTCTGCGTATATCCCCACGAATGTTATTTCTATTACGGATGGACAAATTTTCCTGGAAGGTAATTTGTTCAATGCCGGTATAAGGCCCGCAATTAACGTAGGGATTTCTGTTAGCCGGGTTGGTGGTAACGCACAGATCAAATCAATGAAAAAAGTTGCCGGAACTTTAAAACTTGACCAGGCGCTTTATCGTGAAATGGAAGCATTTTCAAAATTCGGAGGCGACCTTGATGCGGCCACAAAATCAGTATTGGATAAAGGCGCACGAAATGTGGAAATATTAAAGCAGCCGCAGTTTTCTCCTTATGCAGTGGAAAAACAGGTTGCTATCATTTATTTAGGTACTAATGGATTATTAACCAGTGTTCCGGTAAAAAATATCAAAGATTTTGAAGAACAATTTTTACTGGAAATGGAAAATAAGCATCCCGAGATATTAGCCGAATTCAAAAAAGGTAATTTACCGGAAGAAGGAATTAAAAAAATGACAGAACTGGCAAGAGAAATTATGCGTCAATTCAGATAATAATTATATAATTTAATTCAGTTGCAAAAGGGAGAAAAATTCTCCCTTTTTTTGTTCCCCCAACTATTTTCCCTGATACGTCTCATACTTTAATCTTCACCTGGTTATAGTGGAGAATTAGTAAATTTGAAATGAAAAATCAATAAGCAATGCCAATAGGAATTATATTCATTTCTCTTTTGTTTATGGTTCTCGGTATGATAGTTCAATACAGGCTGAAAAGTAAGTTTTCAGAGTATAGCAAGGTGCCCACCGGCAGCGGGCTAAGCGGAAAGGAAATTGCAGAAAAAATGCTTCATGATAATGGAATTTTTGACGTGAATGTTATATCAGTTCCTGGTTTTTTAAGCGATCATTATGACCCAACAAAAAAAACAGTAAATCTTAGTCCCGATGTTTATGAAGGAAGAAATATTTCTGCCGCCGCGGTAGCAGCTCATGAATGTGGCCACGCGGTGCAACACGCCACTGCCTACTCGATGCTCTCTTTACGAAGTGCGCTTGTTCCTGTTGTGCAGATCAGCAGTAATCTTGCGCAATGGATTATTTTGATTGGGCTCGGCTTGTTTAGTTTTGGTGGCGGTAATCAAACAGTTTTGCTAATAGGAATTATTCTATTCGCTGCGTCAACTTTATTTTCTGTCATTACTTTACCCGTAGAATTCGATGCTTCAGCAAGAGCGCTGAAATGGCTTGGAGCATCTCATATCACTTCCCCACAGGAGTATGAAAAGGCAAAAGATGCATTAAAATGGGCCGCACTTACTTATGTAATTGCAGCACTTGCCTCCATCGCATTGCTTATTCAATATATTTTGATTTACCAGGGAAGAAGCAGGGATTAAAAATTAATATCAAAAAAATATCTTCCTTTCCAATGTTCAAATCAGTAAAATGCTTAAGTCTTTTTTGCCTGCTTTCCGGAACTGTTTTTTCGCAAACAACAATCGTTTCTTTCTCCGATAGCCATATTTACTATGAAGGACGAATTCCTCATACAAATGATGCTGCAGTGTTAACCTGGCCGGGCACTTCTGTGAAAATAAATTTTAAAGGAACCGGAATTTCGGGAATATTTAAAGACCAGGATACTTCCAATTATTATAATGTTATTATTGACAACGATAGCATCTATAAAATTCAATTTGATACCAGTAAGCAAACGGTAGTGTTGGCTAACGGTCTCCCCTATGGGAAACACTCAATAGAATTATTCAAACGAACAGAGTGGGATAAAGGGAAAACCTTTTTTTATGGTTTCGAATTCGACGGGAAAAATAAATTATTAAAGCCATCTAAGCTTCCCAAAAGAAAAATAGAGTTTTTTGGAAATTCTATCACCTGCGGATATGCTATAAATGATTCGGTGAACGATTCGCCAACTGGTTATTATGAAAATAATTATGATGCCTATGCAGCAACAACGGCGAGGCATTTCAATGCGCAGTATTATTGCACTTCCAAAAGCGGCATAGGTATTATGGTTAGTTGGTTCCCACTGATAATGCCCGAAATGTATGACAGGCTTGATCCTACAGATTCAACGAGCAAATGGGATTTTTCAAAATATATTCCTGATGTTGTTGTTATTAATTTACTTCAAAACGATTCATGGATTGTAAATATGCCCAACAATGAACAGTTTAAAATGAGGTTCGGAACGAAGCCGCCCGACAGTAATTTTATTATTGCGGCTTATAAAAATTTTGTTCAGACAATAAGAACAACTTATCCTGCTGCGCAAATTATTTGCATGTTGGGTAATATGGATATCACAAGAAAAGGCTCTCCATGGCCCGGCTACGTAAAAAAAGCCGTTACGCTTTTACATGACAATGAAGTATTCACTTACTTCTCACCATATAAAGAAACACCGGGACATCCGAAAGTTAAAGAGCAGCAAATGCTTGCTGATGGTTTAATCCAATTCATCGACCAACACATTCAGTGGTAAAATTATTTTTATGGAAATGAAAAATTATTTAAAGGAAACTTTTGAATATAACAGTATCACCAATAAAAAATTATTAAAAAAAATAGCGCTTCTCCCTCACCCTGAGGAAAGCATAAAATTATTCAGTCATTTAATCAATTGCCAATACAAATGGCTCTCGAGAATTCTTAAAGATCCCGGCCATGAAAAAATGAGTTGGTGGGAACCTGTGTATGATTTCGATAAACTCGAAGAAGAATGGACTAAAAGTTTGAACATCTGGATTGACTATATTAACTCAAAAACAGATGAAGAACTGGCAACCGAAACAACTTTTGTTGGCTATGATGGTTCACTTTGGGCTGCCACTCCAAAAGACATTGCGTTGCAATTAAACTATCATTCCATGCACCACAGGGCTCAGATACAAACATTAATTCGTCATCAGGGAATTGAGCCCGACTTTGTTGATTATATCGGAACAAAATACAGGAAGATCGGGTAAGCGCTTTGCTTTTTTGCTGCACAGAGATTTCACGCAAAGATGCAAAGGAGCAAAGAAATAGCTTACGCCCCTTATTCTTATGCGCCTCCGCGTGAAATCCATTAATTACTTCTTTCTGCAGATTTCATTTCCACACCATCATTTTTTTCTTCACTTCTTTTTACAAAATTATTTGCAGCAAACAATGTTTGTGTAGGATAAGCAAATTCAATATTTTCCTTTTCGAATGCCTTTAATATTTCCAGGTAAATTTTTTGCTGCGCATCCATGTACATGTTATAGTCAGGGCTTTCTACAAAATAAACCGTTTCAAAATTCATGCTGAAATCACCGAACGCCGAAAAATGGCTCCGGTCAAATGTTGCATTCTCGGTATTATCAATAATCGATTTAATAATTCCCGGTATTTTTTTCATCTGCTCCGCGGCGGTCTGATAAATTACGCCAATACTAAATACCACCCTGCGCCGCATCATTTTCTTAAAATTATGTACTCTGGAGTCTGTGAGATCTTTATTGGAGCATACAATCTGTTCCCCGCTGATAGCACGGATCCTTGTAGTTTTTACGCCAATATATTCAATGGCACCGATTACTTTATCATCAACTATTATAAAGTCACCTATTTCAAATGGCCTGTCAAAGAAGATAACAAAATAGCTGAAAAAATCTCCAAGCACGGCCTGTGCAGCCAGGGCGACCGCTATACCACCTATACCAAGACCGGTGATAATTGTGGTAACATTATATCCAAGATTATTAATCAGGAATACCAGGCCCAATATCCAAACAACACCTTTTAAAATGATAATGAGGCTGCGGGCTTGTTTTTTCTTCACATCGCTGTTTTCCTGCTTGTCAAGGAAAGAGAAAATGCCATATTGAATAGCAGAATTTATCAGGCTTAAAATAAAATAAGTGATGATAAACAGCTTTGCAACATGTATGATATTTGTGGTGTGTGTATTAAAAGTCAGATAATCAAACGCACCAAATATGGCTGCGAAATACAGAAAAGGAATTCCCGTCTTTTCGATTGCCATCACAATGAAGTCATCAAAAGTGATGGCTGTTTCAAGAGACCATTTTTTTAATTTTTTCAACACAGGCCCCTTTAGAATTTTAATCAGGGCAAATGATACTACGATAATTCCAACCGCTATCGCCCAATCTCTAAAAGGATTTCCAAATAAAATTTTATCCCAAAAATTCATATCCCGCTTTTAAATAAAAAAATAAAGACAAGATTTTTGACAAAATTATTTACGCAAAAATTTATCATTAGGGCTTAATGTAAGAATTTTTATCTCGAATACCATATTTTTTTTCTTTTTATAACATTCATTTACTTTTTTAAAATCCCTAAATCTTTGTTGTGTAAAAGGTTAATATCATCTCAGCTTTTTATAATTGATTTTATGCTGAATATTTCTATATTTATACAACGACTTGATAAATAAACCTCTCCGTTCAAACGCATCTTTAATTATAAATTAGAAACAATGAACTCACGCCGAAAATTTTTACAAAATTCTGCTGCAGTGCTTGGTGGCAGCCTGTTGGTATCAGCAATAGACAACAATGCATTCGCAATTTTTAAAAATCGTATCGCTCCAAGTGATCAGTTAAACATTGGAGCCATTGGAGTCAATGGAATGGGCTGGGCAGACACAAGCGCTGCATTAAAAATACCTGGTGTAAATCTCGTGGCTATTTGTGACGTTGACAAAAATGTAATAGAGCGGCGTTTGAATGATCTTACTAAAATGAATGTAGATGCATCAAAGATTAAAACTTATGGTGATTACCGTCAGCTATTGGATAACAAAGACGTAGACGCAGTTGTTATTGGAACTCCCGACCATTGGCATGCATTAATTATGATGGATGCTTGTGCCGCAGGCAAAGATGTGTATTGCGAAAAACCCGTTGGCAATTCTATTGGCGAATGCAGGGCTATGGTGGCAGCACAACAGCGTTATAATAAAGCGGTACAATGCGGGCAATGGCAGCGCAGCCAGCAGCATTTTAAAGATGCCGTTGATTATGTGCAAAGCGGTGTGTTGGGAAATATTAGGACTGTAAAAGTCTGGTGTTACCAGGGATGGATGAAACCGGGGCCTGTTGTTCCTGACACACCTCCTCCTAACGGTGTTGACTATACGATGTGGTTAGGGCCTGCACCCACAAGGCCTTTTAATGCAAGCCGTTTTCATTTTAATTTCCGCTGGTTCTGGGATTATGCAGGAGGCTTAATGACCGACTGGGGTGTTCACTTATTAGACTATGGATTGCTCGGCATGAAATCACCTACGCCTAAATCTGTTTCTGCATTGGGTGGCCGATTTGCCTATCCTGACCTGTACGAGGAAACACCGGATACACTTACCACCCTGTATGAATTTGATGGCTTCAACATGATTTGGGATTCTGCCCTGGGTATTGACAATGGCTCTTATGGGCGCGATCATGGTATCGCTTACATTGGCAATAATGGCACATTAATTTTGAATCGTGGAGGCTGGGAAGTGATAGAAGAAAAGAACAGTAAAAGCAAAGTGAGCAAGGCTTTTGCGCCGTCTGTAGATAACGGTGTTGAAAAGCATTGGGTAAATTTTGTAGACGTTATTAAGTCAAGAAAATTTGAAGACCTGCATTGCCCGATACAGGCCGGCGCTCATGTAGCCACCGTTGCGCAGATGGGAAACCTTGCCTACCGAAGCGGCAAAAAATTAGAATGGGATGCGGCAAAAGAACGGTTTACCGATAATGCAGTTAATAAAGAATACATGATGAAAGAATATCACAACGGGTATAAATTACCGAAAGTATAAGGTAATTTGAATGTATGACTGACAAGATGGTGGGCAACCCTATGGTCTGCCAACTTCTTTGCCCGCAACACACACTAACGGTAGCTGTAGCTTTGTGCGAATGAGTTTTTTAAGGAACAGCGGCAACGGCATGCAATTGAAAGACATATTAGTTCACCGGAGAAGCATAATCCTTCACATTGACTGCAAAGTGCCGGGTTTCTGCATTATTTTTCCGGAGTTTGTCAGCCAGGAATGCAGCCGCCTGGTGCAACATTTTGCCGTCTCTTTCATCAAAGTCGTTCATGGCAAGTGCATCGGCTTCCGTCATGGCTTTCTCCGGTTCATCAAGATAGAGATAGATCTTGGCAAGGTTGTAGTAACTGGCATATCGCATTTTCCGGTCTTCCTTATCAGAGGTGATGTATTCCTTTTTTACCTTTTCAAAATAATCAATTACCGGCTGCATCTTCTGCTTCACTTTATCAAGCGGTTCATTGGCATTCATCAGCACTATCGCATTCTTGAAATTGTTCCATTCCCGCTGCTGGTCCCTGTAAGATTTATGGCGTTTATTATTCAATATCCATAAAATATCATTTACCTGCCTTACAGGAAAACCATATTGTTCATTCAGCCATTGATTAGTTTGGGCAACGACGGTTGCGGTAAGCTGACTGGTAATAGACGACCTCATATCGTTGAACTTATTGTTATAATAGATTGTGGCTTCTGCTGCTGAATTTGATTCAGGCGTTTTATAAACCCTTTTATTATCCCGATCAAATAGTATTTTATTGCCGACAAGTGTATTCCCTCTATAATCATAAATAGACATTCTCGCGGAAAAGGAATATGAAATTTGTGTAGAGAAAAAAGACTTTTTTATTTCATTGCCCTCTTTGTCTTTTGAAGTTTTTATTCTTTCAACTGTTTCCGGTTTTTCAAATACAAGATCATCCATCATCAGCAGGATCGTGATATGCCCGGTACCTTCAACTTTTTTCAACCCTTCTACGAAGATATTATTCTCCAGGTTTTGTGTTGAATAACCGAGGCCGAGAGAAGGCGATGCTTCAAGACGGATATTATAAGTTTTATAAGCATCGGGCAAAGGATTCTCGGGAAAGTCACGGTAAGACACAGTAAAATTAAAGCGATCCAGATCGACCCGCTGAGCATAAACGACTGAAATAAAGAGTATAAACGTTAAAAGGATCGATAGTTTTTTCATAATGACCGGGATACTTGAGTATGTACAACGATCAAAACCGGCAAAAATTATATAGCTATAAAGCAAGTCCAGAAATAGGGTCTTTGATATTTCGCAATTGGTTGAACTTTTTTAGGACGAGTTAATTTCTCCTTTCTTTATATGTGTTGACAAAAAATTCCAGTTTCTTATTAATGCATCAAATGTCCCTACTTCTAATTCCACATCTCTTTAGCGAACCGGATGTATTGCTGCCAATCGTATAACGTAATATTATGCTTGCCCTCCCTGATGTGATACCGAATCGTACTACCTACCGGGTTAGATACAGGAGGCATCGCGTCAGTTCCTAATCCCTTCTTACCAAATAACTCATACACAGGTCCGGCATGTACAGCACTTAAAAATTCACCTTTGGGATCAGACCAACGATCGCCTGCGGCACTGGCAACATACAGCGGACGTGGCGCAATTAATGATAACAATTCGTGCTGATCCACAGGCAATGAATCTGGATGGTCGTTATATTTTTTATAAGCATCCACAAACCAATGAGGAAAGTTTGTATTGATCAGCTTTACTGTTTCGCCAAACCATCTTTTAGATAAAGCTGCCCCACCTTCTCCTGATTCATTAGAGATTACTATGCTGAAACGTGAGTCAGATGCGCCGGCCCATAAAGCGGTTTTGCCCAGCCGGGAATGACCTATCACAGCCACTTTTTTTGCATCGATGTCTTTATCTTTTTCAAGGTAATCCATAATGCGGCTTAGCCCCCAGGCCCATGCACCTATTGCACCCCATTCCTGCGGTTGTATTGCCAATACATCTTTCATTATAGAACGAATACCTGTTTTCCATCCGTCCGGTTTATCCAGTTCTATGTCACCATTGTAAGCGGTAACAAGGCCAAAGCCCGCTGATATTATTTCATTTACAGGCCATGAGGAAGAATCGCTGCCCCGTGACGCATCATTGTTTGGTCCTGTGAATTTGGGAAATGCTAACCGGTCAGATAAAAAAATTGCCTGGTCGGGTTGCACTGTCGCGTTGCCCCTGAAATTATACCCAAGGAAAACAGGGGCGGGGCCCTTTACATTATTAGGTAAATACATCAGCACATCTACAAAAACAGAATTATCTCCCGGCTTCAAAAAAATTCTTACCTGCTTGCGTGTAGCAATTCCATTCAATGCATGATGATCGGTTTCCCTGATTTTAAAACGGATGGCTACAGGCCCGGAAGGATAGCGTCCATATACATTTCTCTCAAATAAATGATAGAGATAGGGCCGCTGTATCTTTTGCCATTGCGCCACGCTTGTAACCTTGTTTCCGTTAGCCATCAATAGTGGATCGGGCAAACTATATGGCTTTACTTTGGCTTCATCCAGGTTTGCATCAGGAGAAACCTGGGAAAATACCGGTATTGATTGCAGTGACATCACAGCTAAGCCAACTAACAATAAAGTGTTTTGTTTGAAAGTCATATTAGAGAGTTATATGTTTAAAATCGAGAGAACATTAATGGACTTCATTAGTCTGTTGGATTAGTTGATAATTCGCCAATTTAATGAATTGCCACCGAATAGGATGTGACTAAAAAGGTTCAGTTCCCGGCCCGTTAGCTTGCCCTATGCCGGCGCAAGCTTTCTAACGTGTGCATTAGAGCCTGTTAAATTTCGTTTCACCACTTTTCAAAATGTGTTCCTTGCCGTTCCATACAAAAATGCCGGTTGTTCCTTCAGGAATAGAAATAACTGCGTCTAGTCTTCTATGTTGATCGATGTTATAACTTACGTCAATTTCTCCCTTAGGATGAGGCATGGAGCCCGACACTTTTGTAAGTAAGCCAAGGTTGGGTTCTATTTTAATTTTATTAAATCCCGGTGCATCCGTATCAATACCCAACACCGTTCTGAAGAATTCAATATTAGGGCTGGCTCCCCATGCATGGCAGTCGGAACGGGCAGCATTTATGTCGCTTATTTCTGCCCACGTGGTAAGCCCCATTGCTAAATTATCTTTCCATATCTGCAGGCGATCGAGATACAAATTGCCGAACCCTGTCTTGTGCAAGGCCTGGTTTACATAATATTGAAAATAGATAGTGGCCTGCGTCAACGAGGTGTCTGTGATCATTTTTTTAGCCAGGAGTTTCGCCGGGGTTCCTGTTTTGACGTCGGTTAATATCGCCAGGGTATTGGTATGCTGGGAGAAATAATTTTTTTCTTTCGTATCGGCAAATAATTGTTTAGCATTATCCCAATATTTTCGTTTAATCGTTTCAGTTAGCTGCGCTGCCTTCTCTTTATATTCGGTTGCATAGGCTTTCATGCCGAGGTTGTCTTCCAGCTTTGCTGCAACCTGGTAGGCCCAAAGCAATTGCAGGTCTAGCGCTGCGGAACTTCCATCGCTTCCGAAAGGTGGCATACCGGATTGCCATCCTTTTCCATCTGCCCAATCAGTGAACTCCCAGTAAGGCGCATTTTTAAGGCTTCCGTCAGGTTGCTGGTACCTGGCGAAGAATTGTAACACTTGTCTCTCACCCGGTAAAAATTGTTTCACAAAAGAGGGATCATTCCGATACATGTAATAGTCGTTCAACATGCCGATCCACCATAAGGAAAACGTTGGTATCTCCTGCGCATTGGCCGTCGGATAGCGGCTCAATGTAATCCCTTCGGCCATTCTTGAATAATCGATTTGGGTAATCGCGTTGCGCATCAACCTGTCGTCACCACTATTATATAAGGATACCATTGCCTGTATGCGGGTATCGCCTACATATTGCAACTGTTCATAGTAAGGGCAATCCATATAGGTTTCTACCGCATCCAGCCTTGCGGTGCGCCAGCCTGTTTCAAATATCTTTTCAAGTGTGTCATTATCTACGGTAAACTTTGCTTTTAACTCAAACGGATAGCCGGTAAAAATGCCATACAGATCATCAATAGTTAAAGGTTGATTGGCTGTTTTTATCTCGAACCTGCATATAACGGTAAGTTCGCCATGCCAATGAAGTAAATGTGTGTTCATTTCCGTCGGCAATTAATTCATCTTTTACTCCAACAAATCTTTTTCCTTCCACTTCGTTACGATCACCTTTTTTATTTTGCGCTTTCCAGTCTTTATTACTTCCTTCATCAATGTATAATGCTTCCGCATAGCCCAGGATAATGTGTGCACCTTTTCCTTTGTCGAATTTCAGTACGGGATAAGCGTTAGTCAGCGCACCGTTATCCAAAAGAATTGTTACACTCGTGTTGGGAGGTACCGTAAACGAAGTTGCAGCCGAAGGAAAGGGCGCAGATAAATTAATCCCTGTAACAGTACGAACTTTTTGCAATCGCTGTGTTGTTAATTCAACCTGTGGAATGTTTCGTGGTATCAACATCCAGCTTAGGTCAGATTGAAAAATACCTTTAGGCAAACCGTTGACGATTGGTTTTGCCTGCGACCAGTCGTTATCATTATATTCATTGCTTTGCCAGTCAGTGGGATACTTTTCATAATTGATTTCCTCGCCGGGGCCAGCTACATAATAGCTATAAATTAAGTCAGGTTGCAATGGGCTGTAGCTACTATCTATAGAACACTTCCATGATGCATTAGTATTCACTATTTTTTCCTCATCCCTATCTCCCTGCAAAATAAAACCGGTTCTAAACGATATTTGATGTTCAGGTTTGTAATCACCAAAATTCCATACAACAGCAGCTATAACGTTGCCGCCTGAACGTAAATATCTGGCAATATCAACTGTTTCATAATTCCAATGAAAAAGGTCGGCACGTGCGGGGCCTAAAGATGCCATCTCCCCGTTTACGTACAACTTGTACCGGTTATCTGCTGAAACATGAATCACAAATGAAGCGGGTTTAGCAGGTAGTGAAAATGTCTTTCTGAAATGATAGACCCCATAATTGTGTTGCGACGTATTGGGAACGATTATCCACTGTGCATCCCATCTTTTGCCAAGAATATCTTTCGATATGTTTTGCGATTTACAGAGAAATGAATAAACGCTCAGCAGGATAAAGAGGAAATTTTTTTTCATGTCATCGCTAATTTTTTGTGTGAATTTAGCCGAAAAAGAATTTGCATGTGCAGAAAGATTGGCATCTATCCCACAAAAGCAAGAAATCACCAGGCAAATTCTTTGTAGCCTTTATGTCTTCGTGCGAAATATCTTTGCACAAAGCATTTTTTATGATGAATTCATACGACATGCTGGCGATGCATGAATTAACAACGTGGCAAAAGAAAATGCTGCGAAGACCGTCGTTATTGAATGACCTTTCCAAAAAAATGCAAACAAAAGTCAATAGCTGGATACCCGAAAAAGCACATCGTGCTATTACGGTCACCATAAAACAAATGGTACGGGGCGTGTTGTTCGGGGCAAAACACACAACTGCTCACCCTTTGCAAAATACAAGCCTGCAGCTAAGAGAAGAAGCTGTTCAAAAGAAAATAGATATTTATAGAAAAACGGCGGCAGTGGAAGGTGGCATTACCGGCGCAGGAGGAATCTTACTTGGCCTCGCCGACTTCCCCATCTTATTGGGAATTAAAATAAAATTGTTATTTGATATTGCAGCTCTATATGGCTTCGATGTTAATGATTATAAAGAAAGAGTGTACCTGCTTCATATTTTCGAACTGGCATTTTCGAGTGCTGCCTACCGTAAGAAGGTTTATCTTCAAATGAACAATTGGGAAGTGCAGCAACAAAACTTACCGGAAGATATTAACCAGTTTGACTGGAGAAGTTTTCAGCAGGAATACCGGGATTATCTTGACATTGCAAAAATGGCGCAACTGGTTCCGGTAATAGGTGCACCCGTTGGCGTACTCGTAAATAATCGCTTAGTAAAAAAACTCGGCCGAACTGCAATGAATGCTTACAGGATGAGATTATTTAATAATGAAAGTATTATTTATTAAGGATCATTGATCCATTTGGATGTATTCAGGCTTATCCACTTTCAAAGATTGCCAAACATGATCCGGAAAAAATTAATATATTTATTGCATTTTGAAAAGAACTCCATTGCTTACCTTTCATTTACACCAACTCAACTGAATAAGTTAACTTAAAAATAAATTCCAATGAGAAAATTCCTGTCCTTGTTATGTCTCCTGGTAACTATAACGGCCGTTGCACAAAACCATAAATCAACCGTTGATAAACGATTCATGGATTGGATACCGCATTTGCAAGAGTGCTGAAAGACTGGCATGCTGCAGGTTTTGCCGTGGCGGTTGTGGTTAAAGATAAAGTGGTGTACGCAAAAGGGTTCGGCTATAAAGATTATGAAGGCAAAGTTCCGGTAACTCCAATACCTTGTTTGCTATTGGTTCCTGTACGAAAGCCTTTACCGCTTCATTAGTAGGCATGCTGGACAAAGACGGGAAGGTTGATATTGATAAACCCGTTCGCAATTATATACCGGAACTTAAATTCTATAACGATGAAATGAACGATCATATAACGCTTCGTGATATGATGTGTCACAGAACAGGTTTGCCACGACATGATATTTCCTGGTACCTCTTCCCAACCCATTCAAAAGATTCGTTGATGCAGCGCATTCGATACATGGAACCCTCCGCGGGTATCAGGGAAAAATGGCAATACAATAATTTTATGTTCATGATGCAAGGGTTAGTGGTGGAAAAACTTACCGGTAAAAGTTGGGAAGATAATATCCGTGAAAAAATATTTACCCCTTTGGGTATGAACAACTCCGATGTTTCTTTGGCAGAGTGGACCAAAAGCGGTGATGAAGCTCTCGGGTATGATGTAAAGGACGACAGCATTCTTAAGAAGCAGGATCATTATGATATTGCCGCTATGTCACCTGCCGGAAGCATCAATAGTTGTGTAACAGATATGGCCAAATGGGTCAGCTTATGGATAGCTGGTGGAAAGCTAAATGGGAAAGAAATAATACCTTCCTCGTATGTAAAAGATGCGATTACCGTGCAGATGGCTACCGGAGGTGGTGTACCTGATAAAGCAATGCCTGAAATTTATTTTTCAGGTTATGGTTTTGGCTGGTTTCTTTCATCTTATCGCGGCCATTACCGAGTTGAGCATGGTGGCAACATTGATGGCTTCAGCGCCAGCACGTGTTTTTATCCCACAGATAGCATCGGTATTATAGTATTAACTAATCAAAATGGTTCCCCGGTACCTTCTGCAGTAAGAAATCTTGTTTCCGATAAAATGCTGGGGCTAAAATATTATGACTGGGAAACTTATTTAAAAAACAACAGTGATTCGGCAAAGGCGAAGGCAAAAGCTGCAGAATCCAAAAAAGTTAGAGACACCGCAATGACTGAAAGTCCGTCGCATCTCCTGAAAGATTATGAAGGTCTATATACTAATCCTGGTTATGGCACGTTCGAAATTGCTTTGAAAAATGATTCGTTTTTTATTAAGGCGCCTAAAATGAACTTATGGTTGCAACATAAAAATTATGATATTTTCAATGTATGGCCCATCGATGAAAAAGATGGTATAGACACCACAGGCGTTAGTTTTCCTGCACAATTTAATACGGGCCTGTCCGGTTATATTGAAAGTGCATCTATTAACCTGGAGCCGACTGTAAAGCCAATTGTGTTTACCCGTTCTTCAAAAGAAATTGCTAATGACAGCCTGCAGGCTTATACCGGCGAGTACCAGATAAGTACCGTAACCATTAAAGTGTACACGAAAGCGGATAGTAGCCTGTATATGTTTGTACCGGGCAGCCGGAATACCAACTTATTCCAATTGATAAAGATAAGTTTGCGCTTAAAAATTTGAATGGCTTCAGTGTGCAATTCAACCGGAACGATAAAAATGAAATAACCGAATTGCTGTCGATACAGCCCAACGGTACATTTAAGGCTAAGAAAAAATAACAGGCAATATCTTAAGGAGCAACTATTCTGTGCCAGCGAATTAATAACGGTTTCCATTAGACGAAATAAAACCATTCCTGCTATGACTGGAAATTAAAGTTGGTTATTGGTTAAAAGATTTAATACCACCAACTTATTTTTTAAGTCCGTAAACTATAACCTGGTTTGAAAATGTAGCCAAATAAACATGGCCGTTGGCGATTGTAGGGGAGGAAAATTTTGCATAGTTACCAGAATTGTCATTTGCATTCTGGGTATTATTCCATAACTCCCTTGTGATATCATTGGCATCAAAAGCCCGCAATATTCCAGGACATACTGCGGTATTGGCATTGCCGCTGGAAGCATACGACGCCCACACAATACCAGTGCTATCTTTCGTTCCGTTGGACGAAACGGATAATAATGCACCGCTCCATCCTGTTGGCCCGTTCGCTGTAGACGTAATCACATTGGAGACATCAAGCAAATTCGTGTTGCGGTCATAAGGAAATGCACGCATTTGATCATTTTCAGACCATACATAAATGAATTCGTTATTGGCACCTTTATAATAAGACGGCTGGCAATGCAAATGGGCTTTCGGATTCAGCGTAATATATTGTTGAACATTATTACCGGCAACTGACAGACCACCCATATTGTCTTTATTTAATAAATAAATATTACCATCTTTGGCTCCGGTAAAAAAATAGTTGGAATTCGGAATTAAGAATGCACCCATTGAACCATAGTCAAGGTCAAGACTGTCAAGTGCCTGATAATTGTTTGGTGTAAAATAGGTGCTCACCTGGAGTGACGTTACGGTAGGAGTTAGCTTTAGTGCGCTTTCTGCACGGTTGATTGGATCTGCGGGATTATTCTTAACCCCTTCGGACCCGTTACCTGCAACGCAATACAGGTTTCCCTGGTTATCTACCGCCATCCCAAAGCCACTTTCCCAAATGCCCCCGGCAGAGCCATCCGGCGTATTGTTATAAACAATTTGTTGCAGAAGTGAGACGGCATTGTAACCTAATATCCATCCATGATACGGCCCCCAGTCGCAATGGGAAGAAAAACTAATATATACTACACCGTTAGCTAAGGTTAGCGCCTGCCGCTGATTTTGTTTCTGCGGATCAAAGGTGATGATATTGTTCTTGCTTCCGGCCCCTTTGCCGTTATACGTTGCCGTTATATTTACCGGGCTTCCCGGCATTTCGTTTCCGTTAACAATATTTACCCCGTGCAAATATTGAACATAATTGGTACCATCTGTACCCCGGGCAACAAAATAAATAGTTTGGGTGATGGGATCGATAACAGGCGTGCCCACGATACCAACATTTCCACTAAAATCCTGGTAATTGCCACCACAGGCACCGGGCATATCCGAGTTTTTCACCGGCCTCATGTTTTTTGGTGTAAAGTTCCTTTGCCAGTATAAGTTAGCACTATCTCCATCGTATGCGTAAAGTGTATTGTTAACAGTCGCGATATAAGCTACATTACGTTTATGCCCGGATATCATGAGATTAGCTACAATCAAAGGCTGGGCGTATACCTGGTCATCAACACTTAGGCTAAAAAGTTTTCCAAATTCTTGCGTGTTAACGTTAGTGGTTGTTAATATCGTTTCCTTATCATTGTAGCCCGACCTCGAATTGTCATTATGCTGCGTGAGAACTGATATATATTGATTATCATCCGTGTTTTGATCTGAAGAATTTTTTTTTCCACATGAAATCCAATACAGGACTACGCATGCGAGCAATGTTTTTCTATTAAGCATAGGTTTTGGGTGTAGATTATTCTTAAAAATAGATAAAAAGCAGCGGAAATTTTACAATTTGGCCGGCTCTTTTTTATTACTAAAGGATTACCTACACCTGTGTTATACCTTTACAAGTTCATCCAGGTAATATTTATTTTCCGGGGTCGAAATAAAATCGGCCGGTCTTTCATCACCGTTGTAGTTGGAACATAATTTCCATGATCCATCCTCTTGTATTTTACTGATGCAGAAAATGGTTTGCACGTATTCTTTAGCATCATTAAAAACATACAAATTAATAGCAGCTTGAGTGGCGAAAGGTAAATAGTGTATGTAACCGATGCTTATGTCATTTCCATCTTTTTGCGAGTACTCATAACCGTTAATTATGATCTCCATAGCAACATCTGCCGGTTTGGATTCAACTCCGGAATTTACAGAGGAGCGTGCTTTCCACGTCCCATTCATTTGTGCGTTTGCATTACTTCCTTCGCTAATCAGGTCGAAAAACAAATTCCTGTACGCATCCAGTTTCATGACCTGCGGCGTTATAAAATACCTGGCGGCCTTTTCTTTAAGTGTCAGCATTTCATCGCAACATACGTCTTCCAGCAGTTCTAAATAAGGCTTCAGGTAAGGCACTGCTTTGTCTATCCTCAACCGATCGATCGCTTCAAAGAGAAGTGCACCCGATTGATTGCTACTAATAGCATGGAATACCCTGCGTAACTGGTCGAGGCTCACATTTTTTTCTGATTGATCGTACGCCTTTTTGTAATCAATACTATAAATCTCCAGCTTCAATACAAATGGAATTCCATAGTCTTTAAGTTTAAGCAACGCCTTGTCACAGCAATCGATACTGAGGCGCTTATCTTCATCATTTTTATAATACTCATAGTTGTTAGTTAACGCAATGGCAGCATTAACGTATGTTTCAGGCAACAGGTCTATCTTGCTTTCATATTTTTTAAGGAGCTCAATCATCTCATCGTATTTCTTTCCATACCCCTGGCTTTTAATTTCTGCCTCGGGAGTTACATAAAAACAACGCATCAATGCGTCTACCAAAAGTTGCTTTTTCTCCATTGTCAA
This sequence comes from uncultured Chitinophagaceae bacterium, assembly GCA_963819925.1. GTDB lineage: Bacteria > Bacteroidota > Bacteroidia > Chitinophagales > Chitinophagaceae > Ginsengibacter. Next base: position 742,009 of record CAWFYG010000009.1, read on the forward strand.
TACCACCGAATCGTTGTCAAGAAATTCATTCAACTCCTTTGCAAGTAAACCGCCTACATAATTTGCTTCCCGTGCTGTTCGTAATTTATTATCAGCAATATCGTTCCAGATCATTTGGGTTGCCTCCGAAATTTTCTTTTCAACGTCCGCTGTTACATCCGATAAAAAAGATTCTTGTTTTGATGATATAGTACTAACGCTATCGGTGATTGCTTTTATCAAAATATCCTGCCTGTTGTTTTCCCGGTTTTGGGTTTCAGCAAGATCCTTCAGGCTATTTTTATTGGCTTCATTATTGTCTTTCACTGATTCATCCACCTGTTTTTTTAATTCAGATTGCAAACTGCGATAAATGCCAAAACCACCTCCAAAAAGAATAAGGCCTAATACTGCCAGGTATTTATAGAATGCATTGTAGACTTCCGACTGCACATGCACATTAAGATTTTTGTCCAAATCGCCGATAGGTATCCGGGAATAATTCTTTTCCTGCAATGCCGATTCGAGGCTGTCAATACGTTCGTTGAGTGAATCGGTGAGACTTTTTTGTGCTGTCGCCTGCAAGCTAATAGTACACATCAATGCAATCAGTAACGTTTTCATATACCTATAATTTTATTAGATAAAAGAAAAATGTGCTGCAGAAATTTAAAAAAATTAAATGAGAAATTATAATTCCCGAACGGGGCGGGTGATTCAATTCCGTCCGCCCATGCCGATTTACAAAGGTTGACGCTTAATATTTTACAATAAAATCATGTTCCATATTTCTTCAACAGTTTGTTGCACATAAAAACTCTTCTTAGCTGCCTCTCTTTTGAAGTTTATTATCGACCGGCATTTGGTCATCGTGGCATCAGGAAAGATAGTTTCTATAATACTGGTGTTGATGAGCAATTCAACATCATCTTTTTGTTTCACTTTAATAAATTGTGCCATAGAATATTATTTTTGAGATTATGCTAAACTACTAATTCTGATCTATTTGATTATTGATAAAGAAAAATACGAATAATATAAAGCATTTCCTGTGAATGCTTTTCGAAAGCTTTTAAAAATGGAATTCAGTTACCTTTAGTAAAATCATTGATATGAAATCCCTTTCTCTTTATTTCTTATTTTTCATAATTTCTGTATTCTCCTCAATCAATTTATTTGCTCAAAACAATAAACAAGTTGCCTTATTCAATGGAAAAGATCTTACCGGTTGGAATTCGTACATAGGATCGCCTTTGGACGATGCCGGAAAAAAGCTAAGTGATATACCAGTTGGACTAAACAACGATCCCAATCATGTTTTTACAGTTGTGCAACAGGATGGAGAGAATGTAATTCGCATTTCCGGCGAAAACTGGGGCTGTATATACACCCCAAAAGAGTATAGCGATTTCCATTTGCAATTGATGTTTAAATGGGGGAAGCTAAGCTGGGGGCAAAAAAAGGGAAAGAAAATGGACAGCGGCGTACTCTACTTTTCAGTTGGCGATAACGGTGCTGATTATGGAGCGTGGATGCGTTCCCAGGAATTCCAGGTGGAGCAGGGCAATTGTGGTGATTACTGGGGCGTTGCCGGAGGTATGGAAGATATCCCGGTTATAAAAAAGTCAGACAGTGAATATGTATATAATTCCTCGGGCGAAATGAAGACCTTTAGTGCAATAAGCCCAGTGGGAAGGCATTGCATTAAAAAAGGTGATGCGGAAAAACCTACCGGCGAATGGAATACTCTTGACCTGTATTGCCATGGTGATACAAGTGTTCAAATGATAAACGGCAAAGTGATGATGGTTTTGTATAATTCAAGACAGCTTGAAAACGGTCAGGCGATACCGTTAGTAAAAGGGAAATTGCAGATTCAATCAGAAGGAGCGGAAATATTTTATAAGCATATAACGATTGAACCGGTTGACGCAATTCCAACAGAATTTTTAAATTGAATTTAGCGTAAACTTAAACGTTGAATTAATAGTACTTCATTCGAACATAAAATTATTACAGTAAAAATTATTGCATCTGTTCTGGTAAACATTAAAATCAAAATTTACGACCGGTATTTGAATAGTATCTAAAACAAAATATCCCTTGTAATCAAGCTGCTCCAAATAGGTAAAGGTTTCTAAAATATTTCTTGCACCGGCAAGTCTTTCCTCGCATTTTAAAAGTATTTTAGGCCTGTGTGTTTTTAAAATATCGACGGCCCCTTTAAGCAATTTCAACTCATTTCCGCCGGCATCGATCTTTAAAAATGAGGGATGGATATTATTCTTTCCACAATAATCATCTATCGTATCTATTATAATATTATTAGCAATACAATCCGTAAGGTTGTCTTTCATATCGATAACAATTGCTCCATGCGAAAATGGCTGATACTGTATATTTACAGAATTGTAAACAGTTTTTGTTCCGGGAATATCAGAGAAAATAAGTGGTTCCAGGTCGATATTTTTCCAGTTGAAAATTTTTTTAAGATGGACAAGTTGCCTGAATAAATATGGCCGGCTTTCAAACGCAATAATTCTTCCCTTTTTCCCCAGCTTTCTCCTCATGACATATATGTAGTCGTGTTCGCCTGATCCAATATTGAATACAATATCGCCTTCATTGATTGATCTTTCAATAAAACTACACACGCCATACGACTCTTGTTTGCGCTTTACCGTACAGAATGAAAGTTTAAATAGTTTAAACATTTTGGCAGCGGCTGCAACAACGTGTTGCCGCCCAGATAATTTAAGAGATTCAGAATAAATTATCATCGCCAACCATTTAATTTTTAAATATGAACCTGCTGCCATACATGATTTATAATGCATAGCAGCAGGTGTTGATGAAAGTTATTATTATCTTATCGTAATAGCGTTCACAAAATTTCCTGAAGCATCAAATGCTACAGCGTACTTCGTTCCGTTCGCGTCAATGCAAACCACATATCCCACCAGGACGCCACTAGCCGAAAATGAAAATGCCTGGTTAAAGACATAAGCCGGGTAGGTTGTTGAAAGATAAGTTTGAATTGCGGATGGTAATGTAGCCTCGCTCACCGTGCTTACACTTTCATTGTCGTGAGATTGCAATTGAACCATGCTCACAAATGTTCCATCTGACCTAAACACAGTTACAAATGCACCATTATCCTTACTGAATACAACATAACTGCTGTCGCGGTTTAAATAGGCACGTATTAATGTATCCTGTGAATAATTTGAAGTAAAATATGATAGAACGTCTGCAGGTAATAACGCCAGGTCAATGGTGTCCTTATGTTGACCGTCCCTGTTGCAAAACCTTCCGCCTTCGTGCCATCCCTCACCTGTTAAATCACGCCCTTCACGCTGCTCAAGTACAGAAATAAAATTACCAGAAGCATCAAATTTCAAACCAACGGGGTTGCCATTAAATTGTATGATAACGACATAGCCGCTAATGTTTCCGGCTGAATCTTTATCAGTATATGCCTTCTGAAAGGTGTATCCAGAATAGTTTGCCGTAAGATAATCGGTAATTGCGGCAGGAAGCCCGGATACAGAGATTGAATCAAGATGATGGTCACGATCGCAGGCATGAATTACATATATAGAATCGTTAGATGTAGAACCGGTAGCAACGGCAATGGATTGTGTTTCGGAAACTGTAGCCTGGGAGGTGCTGGTGTTGGCAATGGAATTTTCTTTATTACAGGAAGTCAAAAAAACAATAAAAGAGAATAATGAAATAATAATTATAGAGCCGGAATGTTTTGTTTTCATATTAATTAGTTAAAAAGTGATAAATAGTTTCACCGAAAAGTGGTTTGGGTTTTAGTTTTAAAATTGATTCATGCGATAGGTTTTGCCAGATATTACTTTTTTATGAATTTAATCTTCTATTGCTTTGATGAATCGGGCTAAAAGTTCGTTGGGTAGGATGATAAAAAAAATGTTAATCATGGATCACTCTTATTATCGATTTGTTATTTTTAATCACTGGTCTTACCCAACCATTTTACTACATATCGCATCAAATTCAAAAGAAGGATAGTTATTGGAACAACTAGAGCAGCTTATTGAGGGTTGTATTAATGGGAACAGGCAATCGCAAAACCGCCTTTACGCCATTCTTATGCCCAAAATGTTTGGAGTGTGTCTTCGATATTCTAAGAGCCGTGAGGAAGCCGAGGAAATTTTGCAGGAAGGTTTCATACGGGTGTTTGAGTTTATGCACCAGTATAATTTTGCAGGATCTTTCGAAGGGTGGGTAAGAAAAATTATGGTGAATTGTGCTTTGCAAAAATACAGGAGTAAAAGGCAAATGCATGCTGTTGTAAATATTGATGATACTACCGTTGAGCCAATAAGTAACGAAGAAATTTTATCGAAACTTGGAACCAAAGAATTGCTTGAAATCGTACAACAACTATCACCCGCCTACCGAATGGTTTTCAATCTTTATGTATTTGAAGGTATGAAACATCGCGAAATTGCTGAGCACCTGGGAATTTCAGAAGGAACTTCAAAATCCAATCTTTCAGATGCAAGGGTTTTTTTGCAGAAAGCAGTCCATAAAAGTATCCAAACGGCAAAACAAAACCTACGCGAAATATGAATAAAGATTTACATAATATAGATGATTTATTCAGGATGGCCTTGGCAGAAAATCAGGAACTACCATCAGAATCGGTATGGGAAAAAATTGATAAAACTTTAGATAAAAAGAAAGTAGTTTCTATTTCTAAAAAATATAATAAATTAAAATGGGCAGCAGCAGTACTCTTGTTATTTTCAATTGGCATGGCCATGTATGCGCTCCACATCAGGCAACAAAACAGGGAACTCGTACAGCAAAATAGTGAAAGAAAAAACAGGATAAATCAAAAATCACAAAGCAATATTACTGCAACAGATTCTTCCCTGGCGAATAATTTAAGTACTCCTTCACAAAATGCAAATAACCACAACAGGATACAAGGGATAAATAAGAATGTCGACACAACTTCGGAAAACAACATTACAGAAAACACGATCAATAAAACCTCTTCTGATAAAGCATTTGAGGATAAGAAAAATGTAACCGCGAAAAAACAGGATAGTACGTTATTGCCCGCTACAGCCGCTGAAAATGTAGCACTAAATAGTCAAAGAAAGCCAATATATAAAAAATCTACTCTCGTTAAGATGCATGTAGAAAACGGAATGATTGATTCTTCCGGTAATATAACTGATAAGGTTAATCGCAAATCAGTAGCGGTTGACAACAAACTTAACCGTATCGAAACAAAAAATAATTCAACTTATCTTGTTGCTCCCGGTAAAGAAAAAAATATTGAAACAGAAAGTTTGGCCCCGGAAATAAAAAATGATCTGCTCATCTCACCGTCAAAAGCCCCTATTCAAACGGGCATAAATTTACTGCCAGAGGCGATAGCGCTAAATAATAAAAAGCTATCATTTTCAGGAAACAATAAAATAAACAGGGCAGGTAATTCTTTATTTTCAGCGACAGTCTTTTTTTCGCCGGATATTGTTTCGACATCTTTAAAAGATGAACATCCCCGCTTCAGGGAAGAAGAAAGAAATGAAATTGAAAAAGATGAACAAATAAAATTCTCTTCTACGTTTGGTGTTTTGCTGGATTACAACATTGGCAAAAACTGGAAACTTGAATCAGGTATTACCTATTCATCCAGGAAAACAGACATACAACCTAAAACCGTTTATGCCCGCCCCGATAACGATGGTAATATCAATTACCGTTTTAATTGTTCGGCAGGTTATTCCTATGTTACTGTTAAATCCTCTTCACCGCCTATGCCCGGCGATAGTGTAAACGCACTGGCTTCTACAAATAATTTACAATACGTTGGGTTGCCGCTTAACGCCAAATATGTTTTTACCTCAGGGAGGTTTAGCATATTGCCAGGTGCGGGTGTTTCATTTAATTTTTTAACCAAAGGCCAAATTGAAACAACCATTGCAACATCTACAGGTGGAAAAAATTCTTCAACCGATAAGGTTCAGGGGTTAAAATCAATGTACCTGAATGGCTCTACCAGTATTGGATTCCTATATAAATTAAATAAAACCTTTTCCCTTTCTTTTGAACCGGCCTTCCGCTTTGCCTTATCTCCTATTAACAAAGACGCTTCAGTAAAAACTAATTTAAATTCAATTGGATTAAGCGCAGGGCTATTATTTAAACTATAGTTGAAATCTTTTTAAAGTATCCACATTATTTTCACCATACCCAACCGTTTGTTTACCACACCAATCAAAATATTATAAACTAAACCTTAAATGAAAACTATTGTATCCTACGCATTGCTTTTTTTAGCAATAAGCCTGTTTCTTTTAACGGGTAATTATGTAATAAATAATAAGATCTTATAAAATCAAAACCTACGGCATCAGGCTTAATGCCTTTTCTAATTGGGTATCTCCTGTAGTTTGAAATGCATGAAGATCAAATGGCACGTTATAATCGGGGGGAAAGCCTTTGCCTTCGTAAATATTGCCATCTATATATTTAAACATACTCGAGGAAGTATAAGCAAATAAAAAATTGGCCGCGGTAAATTGGCCGCCGTTTAATATTTCATTATCTGCGAGCGGCCCGTTTGCACCCCATGTCGTTTCTCCTACCGTGTGACCATTACCGTTAGGTAGTGCATGGACGGCCATTGCTGTTAACTCTGCCATGCTTGTAGTCCAGATATCGGTAAGAACGATCACCGGTGCTTTTATATTGGTTGCTCCAGCCTGAGGAGTTACAATTGCAGGCGCCCACGGTGTATAATCCAGCCTGCCATTCCCACTTTTATAGCGTGTATAGCCTATCGTTAGCTTAGTGTCCGTTAAATTACCTACAAGAAAATTCAGGTCGCTTACCTCGCCGCCTCCATTACCACGAACATCAATAATTACACCTTTGAAACCTGAAGGAGGATTATGAAGATAATTCAGAAAGTATTGTAATACATTTTTTACACCGTTATCGGCTGAAGTATATGAAGTCTTTAAATTAAATTGGTTAAAGCCCAGGTACAATATATTGCCGCCAATTGTTCCTGTAATTGCCTCAGTTGTATCGCCATTCAAAAGGTTATTCGAATCTTTGCCATATACGTAAGGAGAGTCCAGGTAATAGCTGGCATCGTATTGATAAAATAGATAGTCAGGCCTGATTATACCAGCTCTAAGTTTTCGGTCATAGGCGGGAGTTACGGATGAATCGGATATAGAAGAAGTAAAGCTCAGGTTATAATGTGAGTCAATAAGCCCATCCGTCATGGCACGAAAATATTGCACTGATTTTTGAATATCACTCGTTTTATTAATATCAAGATTTGCAAAAACCGGTTTATATATTTTATACATGTTATCCCAATTGGTAGTATCAATATCCCAAAAAACATAGTTCGTATTCATACCGTTCCAGAAAGCGTCGAATACTTCGCTGAAAGAACCCCCAATATAGCTTTCAGGCGTTTCAACATTGGGAATATTTTTTCTGCAAGAAGTAAATAATAAAAGCAGGAGCAACACAGGAAACAGCAGGAGATAATTTCTTTTCATAACAATAGCTTGAAATATTAATAAGTGTTTTTATTATTTTTAAAGTGAACCATTATACCGGCATTTATTCCACAAGTAGTGTTATAGCGGGGCACCTGGTTAGTCATATATTTTTTTTGCTGATCGGTAAAGCTGTACAAGAGTCTTCCCTCAGCAAATACCTGGTAACGAGTATTAATGTCGCACGCAAGCCCCAAACCTCCAATCCACCCTGCTTCTATGCGATTGTCCCGCCGGTTATCGAAAGTGTATTTTTCATTATAGTTGTATGGATTCTGGTAGTCATAGATTGTATTGCCAGAAGTTTGATTTGTAACATCCAGTATGTTTGGCATTTCACCCTTAGCCGTACCCGTTAGCCAGTAGGCACCGAATAAGCCAACATTTAAAAAACCCTTTAACTGTTTTCCTCCAAACATAAAATGTCCCATTACCGGCAACTGAACATAACTATTATAATTTTGCTGGTAAACGCCTATAAAAAAAGCTGATCGTTGCTGGCTATAATTTTTTTGAACAAATGTGGGATCGGTGGAAAATGCAAACCAGTCGGCAATTTTGTATTGAAGCGGAATGCCCAGACTGAAGCCACTAAGTGGTATATAATTGGTGAACGCCCTATTGGCATTATTTGTTACGAGGTAGTTTTTATTGTAGCCTCCTTCTATTCCAACGGATAGCTGAGCCTTACTGGCTATTGTAAAAAGAAGATTGCCTAAAATTATAAGTATAATCCGGGCGATTTTCAGGGCAGATTCTTTCATATGTAAGGATTTTAATAGAACAGGAAAATGTTAACCAGAATTTACATGCTGAATTTTTCTTTAAATTGTTTATGGGTAAGATGAAATCCGGAATAAAAAAGATGGGAGAAACGACCGAAAAACTGACGAATAAATTTCACAGAAATGTAAAAATATTTTAACTCTCGTTCCAAATTCTTTAAACAAAAAGCTATAAACAAAAAATATGGATGCATTTTATTTTATAAATAACCTGCACTTGCAACCTCATCCTGAAGGCGGTTATTTTAGAGAGACCTATCGCAGTGGTGAGGGTGTTGTAGCCGATGCCCTACCTAAAAGATTCGGGGGTGAGAGGAGTTTTTCCACAGCCATTTACTACCTGTTACAAAACGGCGAGCGGTCAGTTTTTCATAAAATAAAGAGTGATGAATGCTGGCATTTTTACGAGGGAGGAACATTATTGGTTCACATGCTTGAGAACGATGGTAATTATCATTGTGCCAGGTTGGGGAAAGAAATAGCAGCAGGTGAAACATTTCAATATGTGGTTCCAGCAAATACCTGGTTTGCCGCAGAACCTGCACCCGGAATTTCGTTTTGTCTAGCCGGATGCACTGTTGCGCCGGGCTTTGATTTTGCAGATTTTGAAATAGCAGACAAGAAAAGTTTGTTAGTGTCTTTCCCACATCAAAATGTTATCATCAACCGCCTTTGTCATTAAGAGATCCTTTAAGTTATTCACCCCAGGCGGTGATCACAAGATTTCTTCTGCCGCCATAATTTCGATGTTCGCATAAATAAATGCCCTGCCATATCCCCAAAGCAAGTTTTCCATTTGAAACAGGAATCGTTACGGAACTGCCCAGCAGCGCAGCTTTTAAGTGCGCAGGCATGTCGTCGCTTCCTTCCGTATCGTGTATATAGTCAGGATCATTTTCCGAAACCGCTTTATTAAAATACATTTCAAAATCTCTCCTCACCGCAGCATCCGCATTTTCATTGATGCATAGTGAAGCAGATGTATGCTGAATAAAAACATGACAAATTCCCGTTTTAATTTCATGTAACCGTGATAGTGAGTTTACAATTTCATTGGTAATAAGATGAAAGCCCCGCTTTTTAGCCGGCAGCATAATCGTCTGCTGATGTATTTTCATTAGAATATATTTTACTTCTTTCAATTTAGTTAAAAAAATATGCCATAAAGTGCTTACCATCTAAAAAAGGGAAAGTGAGCAAGTTTCGGGTTGTACTGTATTTCTATACACTTTAGTTTTGTTATCAAAAAAAAGAAAATGAAAGAAGCACAAAAAAACAATTTTAGCAGGATTGAAGAGGCGATTGGTTATATCAATAATAATTTTAAGACACAGCCTTCCCTTGAAGAGATAGCGAAGAATATACACCTGAGTCCCTACCATTTCCAGCGGCTTTTCACAGAATGGGCCGGCGTGAGTCCGAAAAAATTTTTGCAATACATAAGTGTAGAGCATGCAAAGAATATGTTGCGGGAAAGCAAATCCTCCCTGGCTGATGCAGCGTTCGAAACAGGGCTTTCCGGCACGGGCAGGTTGCACGACCTATTCATCAATATTGAAGGAATGACACCAGGTGAATACAAAAATGGCGGCAAAAATCTTGCTATAAATTATAGCTACGCAGAAAGTCCTTTTGGAAATATTTTAGTTGCATCAACACCGAAAGGCATTTGCTATATGGCCTTTGCTGATGATGAAAAAAGTGCCTTGAAAGCCTTGCAAAAAAAATTTCCGAATGCACATTATAAGCAAATGGTGGATCTTATTCAGCAAAATGCATTATACATTTTTACACACGACTGGAAAAAATTAAACAAGATAAAATTACATCTGAAAGGCACTCCATTTCAGATAAAGGTGTGGGAAACATTGCTGAAAATTCCGGTTGGACAATTATCAAATTATGGTGAAATTGCAAAAGACCTACAAAATCCTAAAGGCTCACGGGCAGTAGGTTCCGCAATAGGTAGTAACCCTGTAGCATTTTTAATTCCCTGTCATCGTGTTATACAATCAACGGGGAATTTCGGCCAATATCACTGGGGCAGCAATCGCAAAATAGCAATGATAGGATGGGAAGCTGCAATGGTATCTTCAGAATAGCTTTTAAATTGCCGGCATTATCTTTTAGCCTTGTTCCCGGGGGCCGTACAGCCCAAAAGCCGATAAACGAAAAAACGTGTTATAAAAGCACTCCGGGAGTGGCGCATTAACCATACTACCATGTTATATCATGATGCAATTGACAAAGGGAATTTTACAGGAAAGCGAATATTAAAATCACTAATTGAAAACGGTGAGATAGTTTTTGGTGGAAACAAACGATTAAAAATTTATGGAACGCTTACATGTGGCTCAGGCAAAAGAATGAAGAAAGAAAATCGTGTATTCTTTTCTTCAGAAGATGAAGCCATACAATATGGCTACAGGCCTTGCGGAAACTGTATGAAGGAAAAATATAAAAAATGGAAAAATGGAATTATTTGATAAAGAAATCTCAGGTAATATTTTACCGGTTGACGGTATCGTAAACTATTACGGAAAAGTAATCACACAGCAACAAGTACAATATTATCTTGAAAAATTTTTGAACAATATTGAATGGAAGAATGACGAGGCCGTTATTTTTGGCAGGCAAATCATCACCAAACGAAAAGTGGCATGGTACGGAGATCGCAATTTTGAATATACGTATTCGAAAAGAACGCGACATGCGTTACCATGGACTAATGAATTATTGGAATTGAAAAAAATCGCTGATAAAATCTGCGGTACTACATTCAACTCATGTTTGCTGAATTTGTATCACAACGGCGAGGAAGGAATGGCCTGGCACAGCGATGATGAAAAAACTTTGGAAAAGGATTCATCTATTGCTTCATTTAGTTTTGGTGCAGAGAGAAAATTTTATCTAAAGCACAGGAAAAGCGGGGACACAATTTCTCTTTTGTTGGAAAACGGGAGCCTGCTCGAAATGAAAGGAACGACGCAAACCAATTGGCTGCACTGCTTGCCAAAATCGAAAAGGATTAAGAAACCAAGAGTCAATCTCACTTTCCGGGTAATGTCAGAAAAGTAAACTGGTAATTGGCTTAATTTTGCTTCATGAGCAAAGTAAGGATGGTTAATGAAAGAGGACGCCCACCACTAAACACAATTCCGAAACCGACGCTTAAAGAAAAATTTGCAGCACTTGGAAATTTGCCGCGGTTTTTCAAACTCGTTTGGCAAACTAATCATTGGTACGCCATCCTCGATGCGATACTGCGTCTAATTCGTTCAGCCATTCCGGTTAGTATCTTGTATGTTGGCAAGCTTATCATTGACGAAGTTGTTTTGTTAAGTAAAGGCTCAATCGCAGATCATACTTATCTATGGCAGTTAGTTGCCGCCGAATTTGCACTGGCTATTATTGCAGACGCCCTGGCAAGAGCAACCATTTTAATTGACAGTTTATTGGGAGATCTTTTCTCCAACTATACTTCCATAAAAATTATGGAACATGCTGCCACACTAGATTTGGATCAGTTTGAGGATTCCGAATTCTATGATAAACTGGAACGTGCCAGGCAGCAAACCATTGGTCGCACCATTCTTTTATCTCAAATACTCACCCAGGTGCAGGATATCATTACCATGGCTTTTCTCATGGTTGGATTGATGGCTTTTAATCCGTGGCTGATTTTATTATTGCTGATTGCTATCGTTCCTGCTTTCTTAGGAGAATCTTATTTCAATGATCGCAGTTATGCGCTTACAAGAGGACAAACACCGGAACGTCGCGAATTGGATTATATGCGCTATTTAGGCGCCAGTGATGAAACCGCAAAAGAAGTAAAGCTTTTCAATCTTTCCGGTTTTTTAATCGACCGTTTTAAAACCCTCAGCAATAAATTTTATGATGATAATAAAAAACTTGCCATAAAGCGTGCATCCTGGGGAACATTTTTTGCCCTGTTGGGAAGCCTTGGTTATTACACTGCTTATGTCGTGATGATCATAAAGACGGTGGAAGGGGTTCTCACCATTGGTACGCTTACTTTTCTTGCAGGTTCATTCAGGCAACTGAGAAGCTTACTCGAAAATATTTTGTCCCGTTTCACAACGGTGTCGCAGGGAGCTATTTATTTGCGTGATTTTTTTGAATTCTTTGAAATAAAACCAAAAATAGCTGTTGCTCCAAAACCAATTGCTTTTCCAAATCCGATTAAGCAGGGCTTTACATTTGATGATGTTGGCTTTCGCTATCATAACAGCGATAGCTGGGCGAACCGCCATTTGAATTTTACACTTCGTGCAGGTGAAAAGCTTGCACTGGTTGGAGAAAACGGCGCCGGTAAAACAACATTGGTGAAATTACTGGCCCGTTTATACGATCCGACAGAGGGGCGGATATTGCTTGATGGAATAGACTTACGGGAATATGATATCATGGATTTGCGCCGCAATACGGGAATAATTTTCCAGGATTTTCTTCGCTACCAAATGAGTTTTGCACAAAACATTGCCGTTGGCAATATTGAGGAACAACACAACCGGCCGTTAATAGAACAATCCGCAGAAAAGAGTTTGGCGAATCACCTTGCAAAAAGGTTACCCGAACAATATGACCAGGCACTTGGACGACGCTTTAATAATGGCATTGAGCTAAGTGGCGGTGAATGGCAAAAAATTGCCCTGGCAAGGGCTTACATGAAAGAGGCACAGTTACTCATTCTTGATGAACCAACGAGCGCACTGGATGCCCGTGCCGAATACCAGGTGTTCCTGCGTTTCGCAGATCTCACCAAAGGGAAAACAGCAGTACTCATCTCTCATCGTTTTTCAACGGTACGCATGGCGGACAGAATTCTTGTTTTGGATAACGGACAACTTATAGAAATCGGCAGCCACGAGGAGTTGCTAAATAAAAATGGTCGCTATGCAGAATTATTTGAACTCCAGGCACAAGGATACAAGTAAAAAAATTTCGAACAATCTACATCGTTAGAACTGCTTATTCCCTAAAATATTTTAACAATAATTGAAAATTTAACCGCTATAAAAAAGTAATTTAAAAAATCCACCACTTCTTATCGGGATAAACTTCATCTAATATGATGGCTTCACCAATCATCGGTGTAGTTACTTTTAGATTGTTTAAAGCAGCGGCTTTTAAAACCCTTTGCACGGGCTCGTTCCATGGGTGCATTGCTAAAGTAAATTTACTCCAGTGAACTGGTAGCAATACCTTAGCTTCAAGATCCAGCGCAGCCTGCACCGTTTGTTCAGGTTGCATATGTATCAGCGGCCATGCAGTATTATATTGGCCCGACTCAAGTATTGCAAGATCAAACGGGCCATACTTTTCACCAATTTCTTTGAAATGTGAATCATAGCCGGAATCGCCTCCAAGATATAACTTGTGTGCTGCGGTTTTTAGAATGAAGGACGTCCATAAAGTTTTGAACCGTTTTATTCCACGCCCGGAAAAATGCCTGGCAGGTGCCGCCGTTAACGTTATATCTCTGTTTAACTTATTGGTTTGCCACCAATCCATTTCTGTAATTATATTTTCATCATAGCCCCAGTAAGTCAGGTGCGATGCCAGTCCTAAAGAGCAATAAATCTCTTTCACTTTTGACTTTAGTTTTTTTATAGTTTTATAATCCAGGTGATCGTAATGATCGTGGGTAAGAATTAAAAAATCAATTCCCGGAAAATCATCGATTGTATAAACATCACTTCCTTCAAAAGCCGAAACCATGCAAGCTATCGGGGAAGCGTTACCGCTGAAGACCGGATCAACCAAAATATTTTTGTTATCGATCCGAATAAAATAAGAAGAGTGCCCGAACCAAACAACCGTAGGTTTATCTCCTTTACTATTTTTTAAATCGGTTTTAATTGATGGTAATTTTAAAGGGGGCTTTACATTGGGGTTTTTTTTGAAATACTCTTTTAAAATATCATAATACGAACTATCCTGCAAGGCCATAGGGGTAACAGATAAATTTTCAAACCCTCCCTTTTTATAATTTGGCGATTGTTTTATTTTTTCCAAATGTTTGCCGGATGGATTTTTTCCTGTGATCTTTAAAGACATAATTTTTATTTACCTGTTATTGAAATAGACGAATAGAAGCGTTCTACATTTTAAATTTAGAATAAAAAAGAGCAAAGCTTTCTGATTTCCTGCAAGTATAATAATTCTATGAAGTAAATTGTAAAACTATTAATTAAAAGATTTCATTTAATGCAGGAAATCGCACTTAAGAGCACAACAGGAAAGTGGATTATGTCTTCTGTAATTTTGGCTTCTGCAATGGCTTTTATTGATGGTACGGCGCTAAATGTTGCTTTACCTTCACTGCAGAAAGATCTGAATGCAACGGCAACTGATTTATTCTGGTTATTGAATTCTTACTTATTGATGCTGGCGGCGCTTGTTTTACCTGGTGGCTCATTAGGAGATAAACTCGGCAGAAAAAAAATATTCATGATTGGCATTACTATTTTTATGCTGTCATCTGCTGCATGTGGTTTTGCTCCGTCCGTTTTCTATATAATTATGTTTAGAACCATCCAAGGTATTGGAGGAGCACTAATGATTCCAGGCAGTCTTTCGATTATCAATTCATCGTTTAGTAAAAACGAAAGGGGAAAAGCAATCGGCACATGGTCTGCAATAACAACATTAGTAACTATTGGTGGTCCTATACTCGGTGGTGCATTAGCAGATGCAGGACTTTGGCGAATGATATTTTTCATAAATGTCCCAATTGGCATTATATCACTGATAATCCTTTGGCGAAAAGTTCCCGAAAGTATGGATGAAGAAACGGGTCATTCATTGGATTATGCCGGCGCTATCGCTATAGTTGCGGGCCTTGCATTATTAACCTATGGATTTTTAGAAATTCCAAAGACTGGATTTAATAACTGGCAGGTTTATTTTTCTCTTGTAGCCGGGCTTGTTTCGTTAATTATTTTTTTAATTATTGAAAAGAAAAGCAATCACCCCATGATGCCGTTGCACCTGTTTAATAATAAAACCTTTAGTGGCGCTAATCTGCTCACATTTTTTTTATACGCAGCTCTCTTTTCAGCAATGCTGTTTCTCACTTTAAACATGGTTCAGATACAGGGTTATAGCCAGTTGCAGGCCGGAATGACCTTATTACCATTCACTATTTTGTTGATATTAATTTCAAGATGGTCCGGTGCATTGGTGGATAAATATGGCCCCCGCCGGTTTCTTATTGCAGGACCATTTGTTGTTGCAATTGGCTTACTATATTTATCATTTATAAAAGAAACAAACGGTCCTTCGGCATTCTGGACAACTTATTTTCCCGGAATTTTTCTTTTTGGTTTGGGAATGTCTTTTACGGTAACTCCACTTACCACTACAGTTATGGGTGCGGTTGCCAATCACTATTCTGGTACTGCTTCAGGAGTGAACAATGCCATAAGCCGCATTGCTAATGTTTTTGCCAACGCAATTATTGGCGCATTGGCTATTTTATTTTTCTCTGGGTTTTTAAATAGCAGGATGAAAGAAATTTCTTTGAACGAAGAAATAAAAAATCAGGTCGTTGCACAAGCATCAAATCTTGGCGATGCAAAAGTTCCTTCAATAGTAACTGATGAAACCAAATCCGATAGTTACCGCATAAAAATTGAACAAGATTATAAAGAAGGATTTATACATGCTTACGTAAATGTGATGCGCATTTGTGCAGCTTTGGCCACCTTATCGGCCTTGATGACTTTTATATTTATTAAGGATGAGGAATTAGTTGAAAAAGGTAAAATGGTTCAAAATGTGTAAGTGAATTTTTTGCTGTCTCACTACCAAAAAATTCTTTTTAAGATTGTTCAAAAAAATACACCTTTTTTTTAATGAAATTCTTTAATTGTTTTTATATTTAATTACCAATTTGAGAAAATTTCAGTCCCTTAGCACTCCTCTATAATTTACCGACCGGAAAAATTTTTTAAAAGTTCTTTTTCGAAATTCATCAGCTAAACTATTTCCATGAAACAATCTTTACTCGTGCGCTTAATTGCGGTATGCACTTTAAGCCTTGCATTCGGAAGTAATACCAATGCACAGGTTACCAAATCCACTTTTAGTTTTGGAACTCCAACTCTTGTTAATCTTAAAACGATTGCAGAGTATGAAAAGAATCATCCCCTGGTTTTAACCCCGCGTTTCATTGAACAGGGAGAGGACAGGGATAAATTTATTTTTAAACCCGGACCCGTTGATAAAAATGCCAAAGTACACCAGTTTGCACAGACCCAGGCGGCAAACCAGGTTACATTAAATTCGCCCGTTGCCAGTCAGAACTTCCAGGGAATACTCGATAATGGAACATTAATTCCTCCCGACATAAATGGAGCTGCAGGTATCAATTATGTAGTGGAAACTACCAACCAGCAATTTAATATTTATAACAAGTCCAACGGCTCATTACACAATACGGTATCGATTACCTCTTTTTTTGCAGCAAGTGGTTTACATAATTTTTATGATCCGCATATAACTTACGATCCAAATAACGACAGGTTCATTATTGGCATAGACGCCCAAACGGGTACCTCAAGCAGTTCGCCGAGTGCATTTGCCGTAGCTATTTCACAAACCGGGGATCCAACCGGCAACTGGTATGTTTATACAGTAGTTTGTACTCCAAGCGCTCCTTCTGATTTTATGGATTATGACCAGTTAGGATTTAATAATAACTGGATTGTAATGACCGGTAATGATTTCCCCGCTTCCGGCGCCAATAAAAGTTATATCTATGTATGGCCGAGAGCAGCACTATATGCCGGGGGATCAGGTACTGCAACCATCTTCACTGATCTCACGAATCTCCTGTTATCACCGGCTAGCACCTATGATGCTTCTCAAAATACGCTCTACTTAGTTTCTGACAGAAATGGAAACTCAGGTGGAAATGGTTATGTAAACATTGCTACCATTACAGGAACTCCATCAGCGCCGGTTTATAATGCCGGAAGCCAGCTAGGTATCAATCAACCATGGAAGGAACCTACCACATTACAAAAGGCCCCTGAAAGCGGGGAAACTAAAGCCCACGGAATTGAAGCAGGTGATACCCGCATTCATAGTGTGATTTACAGAAACGGGAGTTTATGGTTTACCCATACTGTCTTTCTCCCTGCTACAGGAACAACAACCCATTCAGGTGTTGACTGGTGGCAGGTAAATCCTTCTTCGTTAACGGTACTTCAATTCAATCGTATTGCTGACGCTAATTCTCAAATATGGTATTACTATCCGAGCCTCGATGTAAATGCAAATAATGATTTGCTTATCGGCTATTCGTCATCAAGCTCTACAACCTATGCGGGAGCCCAATATGCTTTACGACTCTCCACAGATGCGCAAAACACCGTGGAAACTCCTGTGCAATTTGTAAATGGTTTGGCCGGGTATTATAAGACCTATGGCGGAGGACGAAACCGCTGGGGTGATTATTCAGGAACTGCCTTTGATCCTGTTGACGGTTCTTTCTGGACCTTCCAGGAATGGGCGAATACCGGCAATAACTGGGGTACCCAAATTGCACACGTTCCGGCTTCTGCCGCGTCAACATGTAATGCACCCGGCAGTTTGACAACCACATCAATTACCAATACCAGTGCTACTTTCGGCTGGGGAGCTGTTAGCGGCGCTACAGGTTATAATGTTCAATACAGGGTTGTCGGAACTTCCACCTGGAGCACAGGCAATGTAACGGCAAATTCATATCATGCAACCGGGCTTACTGCCGGTACAAACTACGAGTGGCAGGTACAGACTGTTTGCTCCGGAACATCCACTTCTGCATTTACTGCATCAACTAATTTTACAACAACAGGTGGCTGTGCTGTTCCGTCAGGTTTAACTTCATCTGCAATAACTACAACATCCGCAACAGTAAGCTGGGCAGCGGTTACCGGCGCTACGGGATATAATCTTCAATATAAAGTAAGTACTGCCGGTTCGTTTACAACTATAAGCAACATCAGCGGCACATCCTATAATTTAACCGGCCTTACAGCGGCAACTACTTATCAATTCCAGGTGCAGGCAATATGTAGCGGAGGCAACAGCGCTTATAGCAGTGCTTCTACATTTACTACTTCAAGTGGTGCAATTACTTATTGCGCCTCTGCAGGAAACACGACCTATGAATATATAAATAAAGTTGTCCTGGGATCGATCAGCAACACAAGCGGTAATAACGGCGGCTACGGTGACTATACTGCACTAAGTACATCATTAAATGCCGGTTCTACCTACACTATCACACTTACACCCGGATTTAGAAGTACAAAATATGCCGAATATTGGACGGTTTATATAGACTATAACCAGGATGGAACATT
The DNA here is from genome assembly GCA_963819925.1 of uncultured Chitinophagaceae bacterium. GTDB lineage: Bacteria > Bacteroidota > Bacteroidia > Chitinophagales > Chitinophagaceae > Ginsengibacter. Next base: position 760,726 of record CAWFYG010000009.1, read on the forward strand.
AAACGGTACCGGGGAGACGGTGCTTAAAGTAGCTTCAAAAAGAACAGGGTCTGCGTCTGGTTCCTTTAAAGTTCCAACAACCGCAAAGAGTGGCTCTACCCGCTTGCGTATTCAAATGAATTACGGAGGTTATTCTACCAATCCATGTGCAACGTTGACTTATGGCGAAGTAGAAGATTACACGGTAAATATCTCCGGTGGTGCGTCACCGTTATATGTGGCAGGTGACACGCCCGGATTACAAAATGAGATCATATCAAACACGTTATCGGTTATTCCTAATCCTTTATCAGGCAGAGGAAATGCAACTGCAGTTTATAGCCTTGCCAAAACAGGTAATACAATGTTGAAAGTTGTTGACCTCGAAGGCAGGTCGTTGTATTCGGTAGACTTAGGATTGCAAAGTGCAGGCCAACATAATTATTTATTAAGTAATGTTACCAATAGATTAAGCTCTGGTTATTACGTAGTGGTTTTAGTTCAGGACGGTCATGTAATAAGTAATAACAGGCTCGTTATTGGAAGATAAGGAGGCTGCCCTTTTTATAATAAAAAATCCCGCTGGTAGCATAGCGGGATTTTTTTTTGTGGGTAGTTAGGCTATTTCTTTTCTGCTAAAATCATTCGTTACTTATTATTTTCTTATTCTGATCGCATTTGGCTGAATAACTGTAAAAGAATTTATCAATTCGTCTTTATGTTTAACTAATGCTTTCAAAACTATCTCTGCTTTTAAAGCAGGCTTATACCCTTCAAGTCGTATAAGGATTACTCCATAGTGAACATTTTTTAATCGAAAAACCAATTCACCAAAATCTTTATCCTGCGTAAGTAATAATCTCTTGTCATCATTTGCCATTGCAAGAATAACTTCATCATCTGCTCCTCTGTTTGTTTCTAAAATATAGACCACATCAAAACCATTAATGCGTAATATATCTACAATTGGTTTATCGATTCCTTCGTCAGCTAATAAATTCATAAGGAAACAGGATAAATTTTTTCACCCTTTAAAGATTGTGCCGCAAAAGCCAGTGCGGCCTTAATATTCTCTTTTGTAATGTGAGGATAAGCAAGCAAAATATCTTCTTCAGTTTCGCCGTAAGATAATTTTTCGAGAAGTAATTCAACGGTAATACGGGTACCTTTAATAACAGGTTTGCCCATCATAATTTTTGGATTAATTTCTATCTGATCTGAAATTTCCATATAGATTGATTTGTATAAAGATAACTTTTTTGTTTTGGTTTTGAAATGGCATTGATGTTAATTAGACTTAGCGGCAATGGAATTTTCAAATGGCTGATAACAGTAAAATCTGTTGTGCCTCCATTTATTTTGGACCTTTTTTGTCAGGATTTTATAGCCATTGAAAAAAGAATAAATTATTAAATGAGCTCTTCCCGAATGATAAGTTGATAAGGCATTATTTGCCGATGCTTTTTTTTGCACTGTGTTTTTTTCTTACAATCCTTATTTCATTTATAATTTCCTGAACAGGGATTTTTTTTCGGGGTTTGACAGATGATAATCTTTGGGCTTCCTGCAAAACAAATTGCTTTTTTAATGCCAAAGTCAGATCGCTCTTTTCTTCGGGAGTGAGTTGATTGACGTATTTACTTAATTCTTTCACTGAAGCTGTCATGATAGTGATTAAACTGTTATCTCAAATTTACTAAACTTATCAAAAGATTAAATCCACCAAAAAACGTTAGCTCCTCTCAAAGGGTTATTTGTTATTTTTATTTATAATTTTTATCCCATGCCGGAAGGTCCCTCTATCCTTCATTTAAAAAGCCAGTTAACTCCTTTTATTGGAAAGAAAGTTATAAAGGCCGGTGGCTATGGCCCTATGGATACAAAATGGATAAAAGGAAAAAAATTATTAGATATAAGGACGTGGGGAAAACACCTTTTGCTTGTTTTTGCAAACGGTACAGTTAAAGTTCATCTCGGCTTGTTTGGCGATGTGCTGGTAAATGAACGTAAAAAAGTGAACCGTTCTTTTTACCTTGAATTTAGCAAAGGTGAAATAAACGGTTATGTTGTAAAAGCCGTAAAACTAACGGCTACCCTAAACGAAATTTATGACTGGCGGGTGGATATATTAAGCAAAGAGTTTGACCCGGCTTATGTAAAAACTTTATTAAAAAAACAAAAAGATAAAACCATTGACGATGTGCTGATGAACCAGCAAATATTTTCCGGTGTGGGAAATATTATAAGGAATGAAGCGCTGTATCGTGCAGGCATACACCCGCTGAGTGTGACAGGAAAGATACCGGCAGCAAAGATTACAAAGCTGATTAAAGAAGTGGTAAACTATACCCGCTTATTTTATGATGCGTTGGAAAAAGATAAGAAGTTAGCCTTTGCAGTTTACCGGCAGGAGTATGCCGCGGATGGCAGTGAAGTGACTATGAAGATATTACCTAAATCTAAAAGGAAAATATTTTACTCGGAACATAGGCAGAAGATGTATGGGTAAATATTGTAAGTTTTAATACTTTTAAATCTTCGTATACAAATAAGAAGACTTTCAGTATAAGGCGATATTCATTGTAACCATTAGAAGTGTATTTTTATTCAAATATTTTACTCCATTTTGTGGCTGCCGGAAGTTGCTTCCTAATTGCATTTCTATTTATTTTGTCATTAAATAATTTTTCAAGTCTTTATCTCAGAGTTTAAATTAATTTCTATAAAATTAAATTCAAGAGTATAGTAATAATAAAATTCTGTCTTTGAATTTTCTTTGCCTGGAATTTTTGATTTGTGTCTTAGATCAATTGATTTTATTGGGGCATAGTAACCTGCAAAATAAAATGGACCTATTCTTTTTCCGCAGTAAATAAAAAGGTACTTTCCTTTTAAAATATTTAGAGAAAAATCATTTCTGGTTTTACTGCCCTTTTCAATCGCATGAAAAAAATGATAATCCCTGTTTATTCAAATCAGGCAAATCTTCTTTACGCACATAACCTACAACAACGTCTATTTCTTCAGGAGGTAAAGTTTCGTTATCGGGCAAAAGATATTTGTCATAGTTGATTTTGCTTTGCGATGATTGGTTGTAGCTAAAGATGGAAGGCTCGTGAACAATATTATGAACATTATATTTTATTCGATAAAGCTGACTGAATTTGTTTTGTTGAATAGCAAGACAATCAGAAATAAATTTTTTCAAATGATTTGTATCTGAATTTGGCTTTAATAAAAATGCACCAACACTTGGAAGTATCTCGTGATAACTTTCAAATGTATCTTTTGGATTTTCATTATCTCCCGGATAAATTATATAAGAACCCATAGTGCGTCTTATAGCGTCATTGTAAGTATGCATTTTATATAAATCTCCCGCTTGTATTAATCCTTGATTTTGAAACTTTTGTTTCGGAATTGTTTCGTCCTCATCATCTCCAAATATTTCCTTTAATTTATCAACACGATACTTAGCATCAAAATGCAGATATGCAATTTGTCCCTTCTCTGAAGCAATTTCCTCAAGTTTATGTTGAGATTTATTAGTATTCTCTTCGATTAATTTTTCCGGAATTATTACTAAAGAATAATCAGGTCTAAATTTCCTTGAGTAAGAACCTTGTTCTGTTACACCTAGATTTTTTAAATTCTTTATTGAAATATAAAAGCAATCGAAGTTTGCCAAATTTTTCTTCTCCAAAAATAAATTGTAATAAAGATGATTCACCTTCCTGTAAATTTATTTGAAGTCCCTGTTTCATCTAAACCTTAATGCGCTGTTCGAATCTTGCGCGCTAACTAATTTACAATTTTCCAAAGACACGAATAATATTGTATAATTTAAAGTATACCCAGTATTCATAAAGCTTTGCAACATTTCGTGTATCTCCTGAAAAACTATCTTCTCTTCCTTCCCATTTGATTTGAAGAGCCATTTGCACAAGAAGCCAACTATGAAGTATTTCCCGGTACCCAAATTTTTTTTGAAGTGTTTGGTTGTCGAATGGAATTCGATTTAAATTACTAATCTCTTTAAAGAAACTTGAAGACAAGAAGTCCATTTAATTCGACCAGCATCTCTTCAACCTCTGATTTTATCACAATATTTTTCTTGGGTTCAAAGAATTCAGAAAGAATATCCTCACATAGTTGTCGAAAATAATTGAATGAAAATTTGATAAATTGATTTGGTGGCGTATCGAATGTAATAAACTTGCGGCTTGAAAGAATTTCATTTGGTATGTTAGTCCCTTTTGCCCAATCTCTTCCATATTTAAAAGGATCATGAAAAAAATTTGATGAATCAGCTATGAATGCAGGTTCCCAGCGATTTTCTTTTCCCAGTTTCTGATGAGGCGACTTTCTGATCGCTTCAAAATATGCTTCAAGTTTCGAGTTGCCAATAAGATGTTTTAGAAAAATAAATTGTTCGAGTAAAGTTTTCTTGTATTTTTCTTTATCGATTTCATAGTTTAAAGAAGTTGGTGCCGTCCAGCTTTGCAAAAGCTGACTGCACTCTTCAGCGATTTCTTTGGTCATCAATTTGAAGTCATCATCATATCCTATTTTAGTAGGGACAATTTCAAATTTAATAAGATGGTCATCTGATTTCGATTGATGAGGTACCTAAGAAGCCTTGAACAGATAATTCATAAATTCCTTTGTCAATAATTCTCCAACTACAGTTCTTATCGTTATCAAATTTGGGCGTATATATTTTTTCGATCGCTGATTTATTTTAAAAAGATATCTGTAATTTTCCTTAATTCTGAATTGAGTGTAAGCTCTCAGCAATAATTTCAAATGGTTGATCATTATTCAGTATTAGGAATTCCTTTTAATGAACTTTTTAAATCAATGTCTTCCCATTCTCCATTTGCGACCTCATTATAATAAATCTCTAATTTATCAGTTGAAGAAAAATAAAATTGTAATGCTTTGTAATTTGTCATATTAAATAAAACTTACAAACTGATCTCTGCGCAAATTTCTCAACATTTTTAGAAGTTTGGTTCGGGATAAATTATTGTGGTCGCTTGTTTCTTTTCCATCTCTGTCAAATCCTCTTATACTCTCGATTTCTTTGATAAATTTTAATGTTGAGCTATAAGTTTCCCCGCTGCTAAGCTTTATAAGTCCAACCAAAATTGATTCAAGTTTCCCTTTACTTCCGTTAAGCTTAGGTAAAATTTTCTGAACAACTTGTTCATCTGAAACTTCATCCGTTTTAAAATCAGCAATTGCATTTACTACTTTTGCATACTGTGTGGATTCTTTCATTGTTCTGAATCCGAATTCATAATCAAACTCTGAAAGCAACCTAAAAAAATTCAGAATGTTCTCTTGAATTTTTTTAACTTCTTTGGGGAAAGGTAACTCTCGCATTTATATCTCTTGCATTCAATGACGTGTTTAAAAATAATTTTGAAAAATCTTTTCCATCATTACTTGATTTGGCTCTTTCGTGAATTGAATGAATTAAAGGTTTCGCAAATTTTCTTCTGAAGTTTTTATCTCAATTACATTGGCTCTATCCAGTACTTTAGGGCTAAACATGTACGTAGTTTCGTCGACGTTAACAGTACCGATTACAAATAAATTATCGGGCAGTTTTATTTTTTCAGGAATATTTTTTTTAGATGTCGTTTGTGTTTCATTGCCATTACTATGCAAATGAATTTTTTCATTTGATTCAAAACCGCTAAGAAAATCTGCAAAATATCTTTCCACATGGGATAAATTCATTTCATCGAGGATGAGAAAGAAAGGTTCGCGGTTTTTATTTTCATCTGCTTCAATAATGAGATCCAATATAACAGTTGAATTATACTTTTCAATGAGAGGATTATAAAAGCCAAGCACACTTCTGTTATCAGTCCAATCAGCGCCCACTGGCACAACTTTATAATTTTTTTCAAGACCTATCCAGCGAGCAAACTCAAGTGCTAATTTAGTTTTACCAGTTCCTGAATTACCGGTCAGAATTACAAATGGTTTTGCAGCTAAAGAACAAATGAATCTTTTAATAATTCTATCTTCATAAATAAGATTGTTATCTACGAGATGAGCTTTAAAATCATTTATCATATTTCTTTCAGGTTTATTTTTTCTTGTTCCTGAAGACGACTTGGAAGGTTCATTTGTGAAATTTTTTAAACATTCTTCAAGAATAGAATCATATTCAGTATCACTTGATAGTTCTTTCAATTGATTTATGTTTTTTATTCGATTGACTGAACTGCCGAACCCAATTTTGTTGCCATTTAAATAGGTTATTTCAGCATTCCCGAAACTTTTCCATTCCCAATTTTCTGGAGTTGCCAATTCTTTTAATATGGTAACTCTTATAAACTTTCCCCATTTTCCAGAGACAGTATATTCATGTCCTGAATCCGAAAAAGTTGTTTTATCTCCACTGACTTTTACCGGGATTTCTTTAGCGTCAAGTTTTGAAAACAAAACATATTTACTATGAGTATTTACAACGAATACAAAATCGCCCAAATTCAAATTTTTAAAAAATGTATCATTCCAATAAAAATATTTTTTGTCTGGACTAAAAAGTTGATCAGAATTGATGTTCGCCGATTTTTTAATTTCATAAACCATTACATTTTCTTTCATAACTCACTATATTTTTTTGGTGTTCCTTTTGCTTTATCAATCGGATATTTCTCTGCGTTTTGTTTAATCTTATCAAGAACAATTTGCCGTACATCAAACCCATATTTCTTTGCAAGTAGAAATGCAAATGCAAAAACATCCGCTAACTCTTCCTTTATTTTTTCTATATCAGCCTCATCCGCTTTTTTCCAAAGAAATAATTCAAGTAATTCTCCTGCTTCTAACATTTATTGCTAATGCTAAATCTTTAGAATTATGAAATTGTTCCCAATCTCTTTCATTGCGGAACTCAATTAACTTATTTATAATTTCTTCGATATCTGTCATTTCATTCCACCATTAAACATTTGTTTCGCCATTTCATATTCCTTGGCATAAGGGAGATTTAATTTATCAACCATTTCAGGTATTGCCTTACTCCAACTCACATAGTAGTAAGCAAGCAAATGATAGCCGGAAAAATCTTTCTTTGGAATGTTTGAGAGTTTATAATTATTTCCTTGGGCAGGGTTGATTCCTTGTGTTCCCAACATGGCAATCTCAATCGCAATTTCTTTGATTTTTGCAGGAGATAAATTTTTGAAATATTGCATTGCATCAACCATGAACATTACTACTGCCATGTTGATCCCGATTTCTTTTTGTGATTTTAAAAAAGTATCTGTTTGTTCTTTTTTAAATTCTTTATCAGATTCAAGGCCGTAAGGATCTTCTTCAATAGAAGTTAGCAAACTGTCAATGTTTGTTCTCTTATTTCGAAATTCGTTTTCGTCAATCAGTTCAAAATATTTGTCGAGTTTTAAATCGTTTGCCCAATGCTGAACTAATTTATATTCTTCACCCGGCTCTTTATCTTTACGATATTCTTTGAATTCATCAAACAGACGAACTGCCTCTTTGATCTCTATTTGCGACGCTTCAAATTTTGAAATAAGGTCGTAACCGAATACATCTTTAAAATATACTGCGTTTACTAAATTCAAAATTTTTGACGCTGATAAAATTTTTCCGGGTACCAGGTTTACCGCCTTCTTTTGTGTTACTGCATCTTTACCTTCCATAAGAAGTCCATAAAGAGAAATGAATTGATAAGGTCTTAACTCCTGGTAATTTTCATTGAGAAAATCTTCAATGAATAAATCGATCGGAGTATTGAAAATTTGCCGGTTTATTCCTTCATACAATGCTGTCATAAAACTTGCAATTGAATCTTCGGAATATCCATTTTTATTCAGTTTGTAAATTGTCTTTGCATTATCCCTGATGAAAATGTTTTTTTTATCACCGGTAGCAACGAATAATTTGTTCGCTTCTGCTTTTCTTGCCTGATGAGCAAAATCAAGATGGACAAGTTCATGCATCATTAAATGTTCAACCGCTAAATAATTTTGTTTGTATTTTATTAAATGGAAGTCACGATTATAATTTTCTGCAAACTCAATTTTTGCTGCTGTCGGAATTGAATTGTCAACTTCAACATTAATAGATTTGTCGGTTTGGATTTCTAAATAAGATTTGTATTCATTGAGAACCTTTTTTCCTGCGTCTGTTTTTACAAATTCTTCGGCCGTTTTTAAAGTAAGTGCTAAAGCATGATTAAAAAGATTTGAATCATTCCTTCCGCACTTCTTCATGGCATTAACAGACCACTCAAATGAAATAAGAGTATTTCCTAAATGTTCGTTTGCTAAAGCAAGTCCGTAAAGCGTGTTCGGATAATTGGGATTTATCCCGTATGCGTTCTCCAGATATTTTATACCATCTTCCCATTTCCCTAACTGCAGAAGATTTGTTCCTAAATTATTTATGGCAATGTGATCGTTTGGATTTTGTGCTATCGCTTCATTAAAATATTTGATAGCTGTGTCGATGTCATCTTTGTGTTTTGCAAAGATGTTTCCCATCATTATTAAAGCATAGCCATTTTTCGGATCCCAACGAAGTGCATCAATTAAACAGTTAATTGCTTCTTCCTGGTCTCCTTCATCAGAAAGAATTTGTCCCATGATTCGGTGGTATTCCGAATTAGTTGGATTCTTTTCAATTAATTTTTTGAGAATTGGTTTTGCTTCTGAATACTTTCCTTTTTCAGAAAGCGCAACTGTTTTTCTGTAGTCTGCTTCCTGAGAAATTATTGTTGGAGTATCAATTTCTATTGTTACCCAATCTTTATCAATGATTACTTTTGGCTTGTATGGGTCCGTAAGTGTAATAGTTTTCAAGCGTATGAATTATTAATTCATTGTCTACCCCCCCCGCGTTAATTCAGGAAAAATGGTGAATAAGAAATCGTCTATTTTATGAATGATTTGCATTTTATCGATATAATCTATTTTTGATTGGCAAAAGTAATAAATGCCAATTTAAACTTTCTTGTGATTAAAGTTGATCTGTTCAAAGGCTGCCGGATAGTAGCGAAAAGCCAAGTGAAGGTTTGTGCGAAAGATTGCGACGAGGACTGCAGCGGATAGCCGGAACCAGAGATGAGAGATGTACTACTGCGACAGCCCCTATGCATGATAAAGTAATACTAACGTCTGTAAGCGTCCACAAGATAACCCCAAACCCCACCACATGAAAAGAGCGTCTGTGGTTTCAACGAACAGCCAACAATTGCAAGCGGAATATCATTCAATATTTCTATCACGTATTGATTATACTTATCTCTGCAATATCACGGCATATAAGCCATCAGTTTTAGACGAAGATAAAACAGCTTATGATTGCCTGCTCCTTAACTGGTTCACCCGCTCATCAAAACTTATATTGCTATCTATAGGATCTTCAAATGGTTTAAAAGTATCCAGCAGGTTTTGCGAATGATTTTCGGTCTTTTGTGTTTTAATATTTATGTGTACTAAATGCATCCAGAAAACTGATTTCAGTTTATCCTTATGCTCATTCCACATTCTCATTTCAACCAGCAGGTCTGTTGCACCTAATCTTAAGAGCACAGAATCGATAACAACAGTCTCTGCAAGAAAGGCAGGCTTCAGGTAAGCGATTTGGTTTTTGCTTACTACCCAGCCAAGGCCATACTCTGCTCGCAAAATGATAGATATTAAAATTCAAATTTGCCAGGAGATGGTCTTCACGGGCATTGATGAAATAATCAATGAAGCGTGCATTATTTAAATGATTGAAAGGATCGCAATCAGAGAAGCGGATAAGGACTTTGCTTTCCCAAAGTTTTGAGGTTGTTTGCATGGCTGCAAGTTACTAAGGGAGTATGATCCCCGGCTATGACCGTTAACTTTTTTATAATCCTGATAACTTGTTTATAAAATCATCTTTACGCCTCGAAGACACTTCAATCTCCGTTCCGTCAGTTAATTTCACCGAGCCGCCCTTTCCTTTATTGTAACTTTTTATGCAATCAAGATTAATGAGATGAGAATTATGCACCCTGAAAAAAGAATGACCGCTCAGCAATTCCTCAAATTCCTTTAAAGTTTTGGCAACAACCAGCTTGTGTTTATCTTTTAAATATATGGTGGTATAATTAATATCACTCTGGCATCTTACAATATCTGCAATGTCGAGAAATTCGAAACCGCTTACCGTTGGTACAATTATTTTTTTAGGAATATCTTTTTTATTCTGTGTATTCTGAAGAAGAATATCAATTTTTTGAGCGGTTAATTTTTGAGAACGCTCATTCATAAATTTTAGTAAGGCAACATCCAAATCTGCCGCATCAATCGGCTTTAACAGGTAATCTATAGCGCTGAATTTAATAGCCTGGATGGCAAACTTTTCATAAGCGGTTGTAAAAATAATTGCAAAATTTATTTCGGGTAATGCTCTTAAAAGATCAAATCCGGTCCTTTCATGAATTTGTACATCTAAAAAAATAAGATCGGGTTGTAAGAGGGTAATGGCTTTGGTACCATCTTCAATATTAGTGGCCGTTCCGGCTATCTCCACCAGCTCTTCGTAAGACGGTAGTAACAGGTGCACGAGCCTATCAACGCTGTGCTGTTCGTCATCTATTATCAGTACTTTTATCATAATCAGAATGCAAGGGCTTCTGGTAGTCGTATGTCTATTTTTGTACCTTCTTCCAGGTCAGACATCGTTACGCCGCCATTTGAATTTTTAAGCCTGTTAATAATATCGATTCTTGCTTTGGTAATTTTCATACCGAAAGATTTTTTTAAAACGTTATCCTGGCTGGTCTTGGATGCAAAAGATTGCTTTCGCCCTACTCCATTATCTTCCACAATGAAATGGATCATGTCGCTCTCCTTTTCAATATGGATCCATATTTTACCTGCGCCTTCTTTTTTAGAGATTCCATGCCAAATGCTATTTTCAACAAATGGCTGAAGCATCAGCGGAGGTATTAGTGTGTTTTGCTGATCTATCTTACTATCCACTGATATTTCATAAGTGAATTTATGTTTTAGTCTCAAAGCTTCCAATTGCATATATAATTCCAATGCCTTCAGGTCATCCGCTAAGGCTATTTCTTTTTGATCTGAATTCTCTAATATCATGCGCATTACTTTTGCAAATTTCGCCAGGTATTTATCGGCGGAGGCCGTATCATTTTTGCTAATGAAATCGCTGATAGAATTTAATGAATTGAAAATGAAATGTGGGTTCATTTGCAGGCGTAGTACCTTTCGCTCATTATCGGCCACCTGCGCCTCAAACTGTGCGGTTGCTTTTTCAGCGATTGCATCTCTCCTTCTTTTATAGAAAATGAAACTGATAATTGTCGCTAATAATAAAACAACAGCACCACCCATAACGGCATTTTTTATAATCTTCTGTTGCCTGATTTCTGAATTTGCCAGGGCCCGGGCCGCATCATTGGTAGCTTTTGTGACTGCTTCTTTTTTATCAAATTCATATTGCATTTCCAGCCGTGTTATATTTTGTTTCTTATCATCATTATAAATACTGTCCTTAAATGCTGTATATTTTTCATAGGCATTGAGCGATTCTTTAAATTTATTTTCAGCTTTATATGCGTCGCTTATAGAAAGCCATGCATCAAGCTGTTGAGCCAGGTCACCACTTTCGGTCGATATTCTAAGGCTTCTTTGATTATAGTCAATTGCTCTTGCAAACTTATTTTGTGAAGCCTCACCCGATGACCGGAAAATAGTAGCCGGCGCTTTAAGATAGAGTTCTCCCATGAAGTGAAGGGCATCAGCCAGCACATTTTTGTCGTCTATTCCCTTACAAATTTCAATAGCACTTCTAAAATTTTCATAAGCCTGTTCATACATCGATAAGTTCAAATCGGTAACTCCAATGTTTGTAAAGGCCGCCGCTATTCCTCTTTTATTGCCTAACTCCTTCTGCAAGACGAGGCCTTTTTTATAATACTCCAAAGCGAGCCGGGGTTTTGATAAGTTATCATACACAACACCGATATTGCCAAAGCAATTGGCTGTCCCTGCCTTGCTGTCTAATTCCTCAAATAAGTCTGCACTCTTTTGATGAAATTCCAACGCTTTTGAATATTGGTTCAAATGATTATATACCAACCCGATATTGGTGAGCGCATTGGCTTTACCAAATTTATCGCCGGTTTCATCGCAATATTTTATTGTTTGTAAATAATATTCCAGCGCTTTAGAATAATTAGTAAGATCTAAATAAATGATTCCGATTGAATTTAGAATTCTTGCTGCAAGCACCCTGTTATTTATTTCTTGTGAAACGTACAACGCTTTCTGTTCATATTCTAAAGCAGTATAATAATCGGCAGACGAAATGTAGAGCATCCCGATACTGTGATATCCATTAGCAACACCGTTTTTATTATTCAATTGCCAATACAATTTCATGGCTCTTTTATACATATCCATGGCTGCAGAATCGTTTCTCATACTGGCATAACTAAGGCCTTTATACCTGTACGCAGTGGCAAGCTTTGATGTATTGTTAAGTTTAATAGCGAGTTGTATAGCCTCATCTCCTGTTTCAATTGCCTTGTTATAATCAAGTTGGGAATAATCAAAAGTCAAATTGTTAAGCAGATTAAGTCGTACTGTGTCTTCTGCTGTATTTTTTTTCAACTCGGTTAGTAATGAGTCAACTTCTTTTTGCTGAGCAAAACTATCATGGCAAATAAAAATAAAAAAAGAAAGCAGGAAAATCCTGGTCATAATTTTCAATTTTGAATCTGGAACGTGATTTTAGTTTTATTATCAAAAAAAATAAAAGGTACCTATTCATTTTGAAAACCTGTTTCACCGTAAACGAAAAATAAGTGAAACAGCGCAAAAAATAAATGGTGTTTCGTCAGGTCTTATTCCTCAAATAAGTTTGCCTTTGCAATTTTTTCCACTTCAATTTAAACATATAATTATGAATGATCAACAAAACAACCAATCATTGGATGAAAATTCAGAATTAAGAAATGATCCGGTTTCGCATGCAACTACCCCACAGGGTCAGGTTGTTGGCCAGGCTGCCACTATTAATGCCGGCAATGCCCGTATTAATGAAGTAAAATCTTTTTTCTCAAAAGATCTTTTACAAATCATTAAATCAATTTTTACTCAACCCATTAAAGGCACACTCAGCATTTTTAATGACGCCGGCGCTGAAGCATACCAACAGGGGCTTATTTTAATCATTACTACTGTTATGTTTTATATAATTGTTCCTTATATAGCCGCCGGTAGTGAGATACGCTCTGTTATTGGATTCGGCGCTTTTTTTAAACTTGGGCTCAGCGCCGGACTTGTATTGGTAGTTATCTCTGCACTTTCCTTCGTCGTAAAGGCTGTTTCAGGAAAACCCGATTTTAAAAAAGAATTGCTTACCGGCGGAATTTGCGGTATTCCCATGATAATATTGCTTCTTTTTATCAGCATAATGATAGCGACTAATAAAGATAGCTTCAGCCTTATGGATCCTGAATCTTTAATCAGGCAAGGCATATTCTTTGCGATCGTTTTGTTGTACTTGCTGCTAATGCTTTTTAACATTATCCAGCAATCTTTTAAAGCGTCAGGAACTAACGATCCACTTAGCTGGTATTTGTCACCGTTAGTTATATGCATAGGATTTTACATTGGTGTAAAAATTGCCTCATCTTTATTTGTGCCGTCAATGGGAGGTTTCGGAAACAATTTTGGAGGTTATTAATATTTAATCTTCACATCTTTTCTTTTATTCCTTTTTTTATCAGGAACCAGTTCATGGGAAAAGAAGTAATAAAACCAAGCAGCATTGCTATCTGCATCATAAACCAAAACACAGGATCAGTAGCGTCCATCTTGTGATGAAAAATTAAAAAGATAGCAATAGCCATCCAGCCATACATGCCTGTTTGCCATGCGGTAAGCGAGAGTGTATCGGCCTTTAAAGCAGCTTTTAATCCTTCTTTAGGCGACAGATTTTTCATCGGCTTTATTGAATAATATTGAAAAATAATTCCAATGGTAAAAGCAAATACATAATCGACAAACCATTTGCCGGCAAGAGTACTTCCAAAAAGACTAACGGGTATAAATAATAGAAATATTTCCGCGGTTACATCGCCCAATGTACAACCGCTGCCACAATGTAAAGAGCCGATAACCACACTTTGCCAGAAGGGCTTCTTTTCATATTGCACATTAGAGTCCACTCGCTTTCGCATGTTTTTTGCGGAAGATTTCTTTCCTATGGAATAATAAAAAAGTATTGCTAACGGGCCGGCGTACAAGCCGGTTATGGGAAAAACAAAATTCATGATCATCATTTTTTGTCTATTCCCCGATACTATATCGACTGCAATAATAAGAGCGCACAAACCCGCAATAAATAATGATATTTCAGAAACAATATGGAGACTTTTCATAACGAACAATCAGTTATAACTGTGCCAAAACTGATATTGCTAAAAAAGTAACGGAATAAAATAATAAATTACAAATGCAGATTGCGCAGCCTTAAAGAATTTGCAATTACTGATACGGAGCTAAAACTCATGGCAACTGCCGCTATCATTGGCGACAATAATATTCCAAAAAACGGGAACAAGATACCTGCGGCTATTGGCACACCCAGCGAATTATAAAGAAAAGCAAAAGCAAGATTTTGCTTAATATTTTTCATTACTTCTTTACTTAATTTCTTAGCTTTTACAATACCATGCAAATCTCCCTTTACCAAAGTAATGGCGGCGCTTTCAATTGCCACATCGGCACCTGTACCCATTGCAATTCCAATATCTGCCTGGGCGAGTGCGGGGGAATCATTAATACCATCGCCAGCCATTGCTACTTTTTTACCCTTGTTTTGTAAAGTTTTTATTTCTTCGAGCTTATCTGCCGGTAAACATTCAGCCCTGAAACCCGTTAGATGCAATTCATCGGCGACTGCTTTTGCCGTTGCCGCGTTATCCCCGGTCAGCATAATCACATCAACATGATCCTTAAGCAATTCTTTTATTGCTTCTTTACTGGTATTTTTTATTTTATCGGTGATTGTTATATATCCAATCACTTCCCCACCTATTGAAACAAACGACACTGTTTTCCCTGCCTCCTGTTCATTACCGGCTTCCGCTTCAAGCTTTGCAGGGATTGCAATACCATTATCCGATAATAATTTCGTATTACCCACGAAGATCTTTTCATTATTAACACTACCTGCAACTCCTTTACCGGCAAAGGCTTCAAAATCATTAACTGCAAGAAATGATACCTTTTTCTCCAATCCATATTTAACAATTGATTCAGCCAGCGGATGTTCACTCAATTTATTAACTGAAGCAATCTTTTGCAACACTTCCTTTGCATCAAGTCCTGCTGCAACAACTAACTTCTCTACGGACGGTTTGCCTTCGGTTATTGTTCCTGTTTTATCAATTATCAAAGTATCTATCTTATTCATATTTTCCAGCGCTTCAGCATTCTTTATCAATACCCCTGACTGTGCACCTTTACCAACGCCCACCATTACGGACATGGGAGTGGCCAAACCTAACGCACACGGACAAGCGATAATTAAAACTGCAATTGCATTCACAAAGGCGTACGTGTATCTTGGCTCAGGACCAAACAGGAACCATACAATAAATGTGAGAACAGAAATTATTACAACAATAGGCACAAAATACCTGGAGATCTTATCCGTTAATTTTTGAACAGGTGCTTTGGAGCGGCTGGCATCATTCACCATTTTAATAATGTGCGATAATAGCGTTTCAGAACCTACTTTTTCGGCTTTCATTACAAAAGACTTCGTTGTATTTATGGTTCCGGAAGTTACCACATCCCCCGGCCCTTTATCAACAGGAACAGGTTCGCCTGTAATCATTGATTCATCAATACTACTCTCTCCTTCTGTAATTTTTCCATCAACCGGAATTTTACCTCCTGGTTTTATCCGCAACAGATTTCCCCTTTCAATCCCGTCCACAGGTATTACTTTTTCAGTTCCGTTGATTAGTAGAGAAGCTTCTGCAGGCACCAATTGCAATAACTCCTTTATCGCTCCATTTGTTCGACTATGCGCTCTTGCTTCAAGCACCTGCCCCAATAAAACCAATGTTAAAATAACAGTAGCGGCTTCAAAATAGACAAAGACAGTTCCTTCAGAATTTTTGAATTGAGAGGGAAATATTCCCGGAAACAAAAGAGCGATTACGCTGAAGACAAATGCCACGCCCGTGCCAATTCCAATAAGTGTAAACATATTAAGGTTCCGGGTTATTATTGACTTCCAGGCCCGCTGAAAGAACATCCAGCCTGCGTAAAATACAACAGGAATTGACAATACAAATTCTATCCAGTTCCATTTTTTGAGGTTCATCAATTTTATGAGCGGATTGGAAGAGAGCATATCAGACATTGCAATAATCAACACAGGAACAGTGAATATTACAGCGATTGCAAATTTTTTTAAAAGCTCCTTATACGTTTTATTTTCATCATCCCCCGCAGGCTGCATTGGGACCAAATCCATTCCGCAAACAGGACACGACCCCGGAGCATCTTCAATAATTTCGGGATGCATCGGACACGTATACTGTCCCTTTTTGTATATAGTTGGCGCCTTTTCAAGATTCATCCCACACACAGGACAACTGCCCGGTTTATTGTACTGCTTATCGCCCTCGCAACGCATAGGGCAATAATAGTCGCCTTTGTCATTTTTATGAGAATGATTAGCAAGGGAAGGTTTTATTTCTGTATGCGTATGTGGGTGCCCGTTATGTGCTTTGTCTTTTTCGCTTAGTTGGTATTTGGGATAGTCTTTTAATGCTGATTGCAACAAGTGAGTCGGAATGTGTTTTTTCATATCAACAACAGCATCGCCACTGTGCAAATCAACCGAAACGTTGTCAACTCCATCTACTCCTGACAATAGCTGCTGCACTTTTGCCTGGCAACCTGTACAACTCATCCCTTCTATGCTATAGGTATATTTCATTTACAACTTTACCTACAAAGTTAGGGCACGATAAAAGCTTTACCATTACAGGATTCTGTGTAAAAATTGTAATATTTACAGGTCTTCTATATTCTTTCTTTTATTTTGTTTTGCCGTTTTATAAAACGTTGGGGTGAGCCCCGTTTGTTTCTTGAACTGGTTAGATAAATAGGCTACACTGCTATATCCCAAACGATCAGCAATTTCGGAAAGTGAAAGCTCGTCGTATTTTAATAGCTCTTTCACCTTCTCAATTTTTTGCGCAATAAAATATTTTTCAATTGTTGTCCCCTCTATTTCTGAAAAGAGATTACTGAGGTAATTATAATCGTGATGAAGTTTCTCACCCAGGTACTCTGAAAATGTAATGCTTAACCGGTTATTGGAATGATGTACTAATTCAACAATAGTATTTTTAATTTTTTCAATGAGCCGGCTTTTTTTATCGTCGATTAATTCAAAGCCGAATGATTGCAAAATTGTATTCAAGTCATTTTTCTTTGATTCATTTAATTCTTCTTCTATTTCAACTTCGCCTAACTCAACACTCTTTGGATGAAGGCCAAACTTAATAAGCTCATCTTTTACAACCATTTTACAACGGCTGCAAACCATATTTTTAATGTATAATTTCATGCATGCAAATTAAAACTACCTTCTCATTTAACAGCTTGAAAAATTTATGGGAATAGAAGAGGGAAGTTCAGTAAGATTTATGAAATGTTTAAACTTCTATTCAAGCTCTACAACTTTATCTCTTCGTCACTTTTGTCGTAAAAATGGAACTCGGTAAGATGGTAATTACTGTTAGGTTTTATAGTAACTTTTTGCTTGTATTTCAATCTCCATCTCATTCGTTTGGAAGGTAACCCCTTTGTAAGGTAGGCATGTAGTATAGGATGCACTTCTATAGTGAGGCCCGTGTGCTTTTGCATGATAAGATAACTCAGATTTTTTTCAATCTCATCTTCTAATACAAGCGTAGAAGAAATTTTCCCCGTCCCGTCGCAGCTTGGGCATACTTCAGAAGTATTGATACTCATTTCCGGCTTCATGCGCTGCCTGGTTATCTGCATCAGGCCAAATTTGCTAATCGGCAATACTGCATGTTTCGCCCTGTCC
Organism: uncultured Chitinophagaceae bacterium; assembly: GCA_963819925.1. Lineage (GTDB taxonomy): Bacteria > Bacteroidota > Bacteroidia > Chitinophagales > Chitinophagaceae > Ginsengibacter. The sequence continues at coordinate 778,843 of CAWFYG010000009.1, forward strand.
GCACGCATGAAAGCTTCCATTTGATCAGCAAGCCTCTTTTTGTTTTCCATCAGCTTCATATCAATAAAGTCAACCACTATTATTCCGCCAATGTCCCGCAACCGTAGCTGCCTTGCAATTTCTGCTGCGGCCTCAAGGTTTGTCTCAAATGCATTCTGCTCCTGGTTATTGCTAACACTCTTGTACCCACTGTTCACATCTATTACGTGCAAGGCTTCGGTATGCTCGATAATAAGGTAGGCGCCACTTGGAAGATTTACTGTTTTTCCAAAAGATGCTTTCACCTGCCGGGTAATTCCGTAACTGTCAAATACCGGGGAGCCATTGCTATGAAAAGAAAGTATTTCAGTTTTGTCAGGTGCTATTCTTTGCAGGTATGTTTTGGTATCGTTGAAAATATTCTTATCATTCACGACAATTTTATTAAAATCTTCATTTAATAAATCACGAAGAATACTGTTTGTCTTTCCTTCTTCGCTCATAATCTTACAGGGAGCTACGCCGCCACTTAAATTTTTCTGAATATTTTTCCAGGTATTAATGAGCGATAACAGATCCTCATGCAATTCCGAGGTATGTTTCCCTTCCGCTGCAGTTCGAACAATTACTCCAAAATTTTTGGGTTTAAATGCTTCGATTATTTTTTGAAGACGCTTTCTCTCCTCAGAAGAATGAATTTTTCGGGATATAGCAATGATATCATTGAAGGGAGTGAGTACAACAAATCTTCCCGGCAACGACAATTCGCAACTTAGCCGCGGCCCTTTGGCTGCTATGGGTTCTTTTAATATCTGTACCAGGATGTGGGGCTTACCATTTAATACCTCGGAAATTTTACCTGTTTTTATGATTTCTGGTTCTACACCAAAGGAAGAAAAATCAAAGCCCGGGTCCGTTTTATCATTGATGGCCATTCTTGTAAATTTAAGAATAGACCGAACATAGGGGCTAAGATCAGTATAATGAAGAAATGCATCTTTTTCAAAACCAACATCAACAAATGCGGCATTAAGACCGGGAATTAATTTTTTTACTTTACCTAAATATAAATCGCCAACGGCAAAACTTGCATTTGCATTTTCATTGTGCAACTCAACAAGTTTCTTATCCTCAAGTAAGGCGATTTCTACTGCCTGTGGGGCAGCATTTATAATAAGCTCCTTATTCAACTCAAAATCTTTTAATTAATTTCTTAATTATTCAGAAGGGGTAACAGGCAATCACCGGATAAAGGCCGGTTTGTAAAAGTAAAAATACAGTTTTACTTCTTCTTATGACGATTTTTTCTTAATCGCTTTTTGCGTTTATGAGTTGCTATTTTATGGCGCTTTCTCTTTTTACCACAAGGCATAACTGAGTATTTTTAAATAATTTATAATTAAAGATGAATTAAAACTTTAATATAATAATTCATTGATGTTTCACCATTTTATGCCGGGGTAACTACAGACCGGTATTTAACGCCTTAATTCTTTTGTCGACCTCCTTACTAAATTCCGGGTTATTTACAAGGCGTTTACTTTCCTCGTACCATTTAATTGCATTTTGTTTATCACCCGCTCCGGCGTAAGCATCTGCCAACCACGATACCGCTTCAAGATTTTTTTTATCAAAGCCTACAACTTTATTCAGTCTTTCAATTGCCTTGTCATACTGGCCCGAAATTACCGCCCCAATTCCCAGAACCATTTGAGCCTGCATATTATTCGAGTCTTTCCGAACCACACCCAGCAATTGTTGAATTCCTTTCATTGTTTGCTGTGGATCGCCCATCATTCCCTGTCCATATACATAGCAACTCCCCAGGCCAACTTTGAGGTCATCATTGTCAGGATCAAGCTTTAACGCTCTTTCAAATAGAGACGCTGCAGTCTCTGCTTCCCATGACTTAAGAGCCACGCTATCTTCCCTCCTCATATTCTCTAAAATCAAACGGGCTGCAAAGGTGAGGTTTTTTTCCGAATTATCCAATTTGGCTGCTTCACTTAAATAATAAGCATATGCAGGAAATATTCCGACCGAATCTTTCCAAAAATCAGCAAGCCGGGTTAGTTGTTTTTGAGATTGATTTTTTACATCGCCCCGGCTTATACTGTTTTCAATTTTAGATACGGAAACAAGCTTCGATGGGCTTAGTTGTTGCTTTTGCTTTGCAATAAAAGACGTGATATCAAATGTGGGAGAAGTCTGTTCCGGCTGCTGAAAATTTGGTTTGGGTATGCTGGTTTTTCCAAACAGGAAGATCACGAGTAAGATTACCACTCCTGCTGTGGCAAGGATAATTCTTTTAATCAATTTTAATAATAAGGGAGATTTTTTGTTCCCGTACAAATGTACGATTATTGCGAATTGCGATTTTGATTGCGCTCCTTGATATCCTGTACAAATTCTTTTGCAGGTTTAAAAGCCGGAATGTAATGTTCAGGTATTTCAACTGCGATATTTTTTTTAATATTCCTGCCAATTTTGGCCGCTCTTTTTTTGGTAATAAAACTGCCAAATCCTCTTATGTAAATATTCTCTCCCTGTGCCAAAGATTCTTTAACTTCCTTGAATAAGGTTTCCAGTGTTACTAAAACGTCTACTTTTGGAATTCCTGTTTTTTCTGAAATTTGATTAATGATATCTGCTTTTCTCATTTTGTTACGTTGAAGTGGGTTATTGATTTAAATTCCAAATAAAAAAATGTTTGACCAGGTTAGTACAAATTTATATTCAATTATTTTAAATCTTTTCCGGCCAGAATCAGGACAATTTACCTGAATTATTCTCTCTAAACTCTTTACACATTTAATATTTAATGAAAAATAAGAAATTTTTTTTTGAAATTTTAATAAAATGGAATAGAAATCAAAATAAAAGAGAAATGCCATGGAAAGGCGAAAAAGATCCTTATAAGATTTGGATAAGCGAAATTATACTTCAACAGACCCGCGTACAACAGGGATTGTCTTATTATAATCGCTTTATTAAAGCCTGGCCTGATGTCAAAAGTCTCGCCAAAGCCGGCGAGCAGGAAGTCTATAAAATGTGGGAAGGGCTGGGTTATTACAGCCGCTGCAGAAACCTTATAGCCACCGCAAAATACATCAGTGATGAATTGGGTGGCAGGTTTCCTGAAAAATATGAAGACATTTTATCACTAAAAGGAGTCGGGGCATATACTGCTTCAGCTATTGCCTCATTTGCTTTTAATCAACCCCATGCAGTTGTAGATGGAAATGTTTTCCGGGTATTGGCAAGGTTTTTCGGAATTCATACTCCTGTTGATACGACGGAAGGGAAAAAATTATTTGGCAGGCTTTCCGACGATTTGATTGAGCCAACAAATCCTGCTGAGTATAACCAGTCAATTATGGACTTTGGCGCTGTCATCTGTAAACCAACACTTCCCTTATGCAATGAGTGTCCGCTTCAAAAAAAGTGTGTTGCCCGCCAAAAGAAGCTGGTGAATATTTTGCCGCTTAAACAAAAAACCGTTAAGAAGAGAGAACGGTTTTTTAATTACCTGCTCGTAGAACAAGCAGGATATATCTATATAAACCAGAGAACTGAAAAAGATATCTGGCAGAATTTATATGAATTTATTCTCGTAGAGACGGAAAGTCTCCCTCCCGAAAAAGAATTCTTAAAATCTGGTTACGTAGCTACATTGTTGGGTAGTAGTAATTTTAAGCTTGACAAAATTTCCGAAACCTATATTCAAAAACTTAGTCATCAAACTATAACAGGAAGGTTTTTCCACATCGCAATAAAAACCCCAAAAAATTCTTTAAAAAAATATAAGCTCGTTTCGAGGAACACGCTTAAAAAGCTTGCCTTTCCTAAATTTATCGCTTCCTATTTGCAAGATTAAAATGTATCTTTAAATTTGTTTTTATCAATTAGTTAACGGAAGAAAATAAGATTTTTATGAGAGGCGTAAACAGAGTTGTACTCATTGGAAACCTGGGGAAAGACCCCGAAATACAATACCTTGAAGGCAATATTCCTGTAGCAAAATTTCCATTGGCTACAACTGAAACCTATAAAGACAAAACAGGAAAATTAATTTCTCAAACAGAATGGCACAATATTGTCTTGTGGCGTGGCCTCGCCGAATTGGCTCAAAAATACCTTCATAAAAGTAGCCTCGTTTATCTTGAAGGCCGTTTAAAAACAAGGCATTGGGAAGACCGGGATCATAATAAAAAAGTGGCAACCGAAATAATTGCCGACAACCTCATCATGCTCGATAAACGTGCAGAAGGCGGGCAGCCGGGCATAGATGGTAGTCATGAGAATTTACCCGGCAATGAAATACCGCCAATTGATGAAGGTTCAGAAAAGCTTCCCTTTTGAAAACGGTTGATTATTTAGATCATCCGCATCTTTAATTAAAATTATTTACTTTGGATTATCATTCGGCTATTCATCACAGTTATACCCTGCTTAATTTACAGGTATTAAGTCCGGCAGCTGCAACAATACTTTTTTTCACCATTGTCATTTTGTTTCTTTTATCGTTTTTATTCTCCGGTTCTGAAGTTGCTTTCTTTTCTCTTAATATTAAGGACATTAATATGCTTAAAACAAGGCAACACCCATCGTATAAAAGGATTGTTACGTTGCTTGAAAATCCAAAAACCTTGCTTGCTTCCATGTTAATTGCAAACAGTCTTGTGAATATTGGAATTATTCTTATAGCCAATACTTTGATGAACAATTGGATTGACAGCCTGCACCTCCAATTTATCCTGGAGTTTATAATTAAAGTAGTTGTTGTTACCACTGTACTGGTTATGTTTTGCGAAGTACTGCCAAAAGTGTGGGCGACACACCATAAAATATGGTTTGCAGCTACATCTTCATTAATTATAGAAATATTTAACAGCATCCTTTATCGCATAAGCATCCGGCTGGTAAAGCTCAGCGATTCTATTGAAAAAAGATTTCACCCAGGATCTTCCGGTATGAATGACACGCAACTGGATTATGCAATTGACCTCCTGCCCGACCATGAGGCTACCAGCGAAGAAAAACAAATTTTAAAAGGCATCAGGAAATTTGGAAACACAACTGTAAAGCAAACAATGCGCACACGCTTAGACGTTAGTGGAATTGAGTTTAATACATCTTTCCCTGATTTAAAAAACAAAGTAGCGGAGCTGCACTATTCCCGCTTACCCGTTTATAAAAATAACCTTGATGAAATTGCGGGTATTCTTCATACTAAAGATTTACTGTCGCACCTGGACGAAGAAATTTATGACTGGCACCCGTTAATGCGACCCGTATTCTATGTTCATGAACAAAAGTTGATTGAAGATCTTTTACAGGATTTTAGAAACAAGCACATACATTTTGCAGTTGTCGTAGATGAATTTGGCGGCACATCCGGCATCGTAACACTTGAAGACGTAATGGAAGAAATCATTGGCGATATACAGGATGAATTTGACGACGAGCAAAGCGTCAATAAAAAACTGGACGATTTCAATTATATATTCGAAGGAAAAACTATGATCAATGATGTATGCAAGGCGCTTCATATTCCTGTTGACACCTTTGATAAACTTCGTGGCGACAGCGATTCTCTTGCGGGCCTGGTGCTTGAAATAGCGGGGGAGTTTCCACAAATAAACGAAAATATTGTTGCAGGCGATTTTACATTTATACCTCTCGAAATAAATAAAAACAGAATTGAAAAAGTTAAACTCACATTGAAAAAAAATGAAGATGCACAAAAAACTTAATGTGAAAAACAATATTTCAATATCTTTTATTTTATCATTCTTTTTTATCTTTTTTTTTAGCAGTTGTAACTCAACTTATACTTCAAAAAAAAAGGGATACTATAAAATTGATTTACCCGAAAGGCAATATGTAAAATTTAATAAGCCCGGATTCCCATATACTTTTGAATATCCCGTTTACGCAACAATCGACGAGGATACAACATACTCATATCAAAAGGGAAATGCCCCGTATTCTATTAACATTGATTTTCCATCCTTAAATGGGAAAATTTATATTACTTATAAAGTTATAGGCGGAACTTCTGTGTACCAGGTAAAGAAAGCCGGCGGAGGATACAGGGATTCAATTGGCAAAAATACTTTCCGGAATATGGTTAATGATTCATATAATCTTACTTATAAAAATGATGTTAAAGCAAATTCAATTGAAGATAGTGTAATGCACACTCCCAATGATATAACCGGTATTTTTTTCCGCCTCTCCGGGAGCGTGGCTACCGCAAAACAATTTTTTTTATCTGATACAACACATAATTTTTTAAGAGGCGCACTGTATTTCGATGCTACACCGAATGAAGATTCCCTTCGTCCCGTAAATGATTTTCTGCAGGAAGATATGAAACACATTATTAACACGCTTCAATGGAAATAGTGCCAGCCCCCTTGTCGAAATGAAAAGGATATTGTTAATGAATAATGCCTTTGTTTCTTTCTTATCCCTCCTTCGGCGTTATGAGCTTATCTTTGCTTCATGATTAGTATTGACAATGTTTTAATAAGTGACCAGGTGGTTGAGGAACAATTTGTTTGCGACCTTATTAAGTGCAAAGGTGGGTGCTGTGTCGATGGAGATGCAGGAGCACCGCTGGAAAATAGTGAATTAAAAGAACTTACAAATGCTTATGAATTTGTTGCCCCATATCTTACAAAAGAATGCAGGACAGAAGTAGAACGCCAGGGTAATTACGTATACGATCAGGAATTTGGCTGGGTAACTCCTACGGTAAGCTCCGGAATGTGTGCATATGGAATTAAAGATGCTAAAGGAATTGTGAAGTGCGGTATAGAGAGAGCTTACAACGATAGAAAAATAAGCTGGAGAAAACCATTGAGCTGTCACCTGTATCCTCTAAGAATAAAAAAAAGTAAGAAAAGTAAAACGGATCTTATGAACTACGAACCCCGCAAAGATCTCTGCAAAGCCGCATGCACACTGGGCCAAAAATTAAAAGTTCCTGTTTACATTTTTCTTAAAGATGCGTTAATAAGAAAATACGGAAGTGATTTTTATGAGGCACTTTGTGCAACAGCAGAACACTATGAATGTGAACAATAATTATAAAACTGACTAATCGGGATTTCCTGTTTATGAAAAAATCTTACCTGCTTCTACTCGTCGCATTGCCGTTTATTATTTCTTCCTGCTCCGTTAATAAAGCAAAAATAAATAACGATTTAAAAAAATATTTCGACTCTGCTCATGTCGATGGATGCTTCTCTTTATGGGACAACGCAACCGGCAAAATAACAGTTTATAATATGAAGCTGGATACACAAAGAGTTCTACCGGCATCAACTTTTAAAATTGTGAATTCTCTCATTGGCCTTGAATCAGGTAAAATTACCGATGAAAAAATGGTAATAAAGTGGGATAGTATAAAGAGATGGAATGATGACTGGAATAAAGACCTCACAATGGAAGAAGCATTTAAAGTTTCAGCCGTTCCTTTTTACCAGGAAGTTGCCCGAAGAATTGGAAGAGATACGATGCAGTATTGGATTGATAGTTTACATTATGGAAATATGAACATCAGTGGACCGATTGATTCGTTTTGGTTAAATAATACCTTAAAAATTTCCCCCGATGAGCAATTAGGACTGGTGTACCAATTATATTTTGACAAGCTTCCATTTACCAAACGCTCACAGGGGATAGTGCGTAACGTAATGTTGCAGGAAAACAATACGCTTTATAAATTAAGTTATAAAACCGGCTGGGGATTTGATGAAAAAAATAATGCCATCGGTTGGATGGTTGGCTGGATAGAAGAGAACCGTCATGTTTACTTTTTTGTAACGCAGGTACGATCGTCCGAGAGGAATATTGATATGCCAAAAGTGAGAATGCAAATCACAAAATCAATTTTAAGTAAGCTCGGATTTTTTAAGGGAGAAATGTAAGTAAGTAGCCGCTGTTTGATAATTGCTAACGAATAGCTTACCCTGGCATTCTCGAAATATATTTTTCCATTTGCTTTACCTGGTCAACAATCTGTGGCGTTGTAGGTTTCAGATTTTTTACTTTTCTGAAATACTCTTTCGCAGCACGAAACTCCCGTTTGTTGATCATTATTGAAGAAAGCTGTAAATAAGCGGCGGCTTCATTTTCCTTATCCGGAAGGCCGGAACGAATTGCCTGCCTAATATAATTTTCAGCTTCACGAATATTTCCTTTTTGCATAGCCAGCATTCCTAACTGCAATTTGTTGGCACCTTCCGCTTCTTTCATTGGCATACCGAGGCTCAGGCTCTTTTTCATGTGCGCCTCTGCTTTTTCATAATCCTGGTTTACCATAGCGAGGTTTCCCTTTAATGTAAAATATACAGAACGTACGGGTTTAATAAGTAACCCGGGAAACCATATTGAATCAATAACTTTCTGGGCCCCTTCCATATCACCGCTTTCCATGTAACCTTGAATCAGGCGCATCGGACCAAAAAGAAAATGCCCCACTATCAAAACCACTGCAATCAAATACAAAATAAAGGATGGCCAGAAAGCAGTAAGAATATTTACAACAATTGCAAATACAAGAAAAACAATACCCAACACTAATCTATACTTTATTATAACATTCAAAAACTTCATACATCATGATTTTATATTTCCCTTTACACAAAATAATTTTTGGGATAGAATATTGAACAGACCTTCTGTCGTTGAAAAAAATCTGTATTCTCCGGATAAGCAAACGCCTTATTATTAAAGCAGGCAAATATAGCATTAATTCAACGCAAAAAAGAGCTCTGCCTGGAGATAAAGAATACCGAGAAAGGTCAAAAAGCCAAATATTTTTTCCGGTTTAATTTATTAAATTTTTATTCTATCCAGAGAAAAGATTGCTTATTCTTTGAACAATCCTTTTACGATCTGCCGCCCAAAAAAAAATCCGCAAATAGCTCCTATTAATGCTCCGGTTATTAACCATATTAAATTATTCCCCGCCGCAAAAAATGTAATGCCGGCGCCAAATAGTAAAAAGAATATAACCGCTACGGCAATAACGCGGTATTTTTTTATATCTTTTTTAATCTGAGGAACAGGGGGATGAGCAGGATGTTTTTTCTTTTTAGTATGAGACATGTTCTTGATGATTCAGTAATTTTCGTCAAAAATAAAATGGTAATTTAAATTTTATTTTCCGGAATAAAACATTACAAATTCCAGGACTCCTTTCCATGGGAAAATTATTTCAATTCACAAAATCACTGTGTATATAGCGTTGAAGACAAATTATTGTTTAAAATTGTAGAACTCAAAAACCCAGTCACAAGCCACGGCTCGTCTCCATAAATAAGATCACTTAGCTATCTTTCGCTCAAGAGCTTCCAAGCGTTTCATTAATTTTTCGTTTTCCTTTTGCAAAACTTTTATCTGCTCCATCTGTTCCTGCAGTGCTTTGATGGCAACGATACTAAAACCGTTATAATTAAGACTATACAAGTCAGGTATGCGGTTGATGGTATCAACTTTATTTTCTTTTATCTCCACCAATTGGGGGAACAAAAATTTTACTTCCTGGGCAATGAAACCAATAGTTTTTTGGTGCATGGGATTATTGCTTTTCATTTCATAGATAGATGGCCTTAATTGCATCATTTTACGCAATACGGGTGACAGGCTTTTAATATTCGTTTTAACTCTCCTGTCGGAAGAATACACGAAGTACTCACCAGTAGCCGGAGAAAAATATCCCTTAATGGCTCCATTATAAAATAAACTCAGCTCCGAATTACCGGTACCCCCTGAAAGGGCATGAACCAGGTATTCCCAGTTATTGAAACCCCCAGCCGGATCTATCAATAAAAGACCTTTACCATTGTATTGGCGAATCTCAAGCGTATAAACCGGGTCACCGCTATTGATGCCTACTGTTGAGTTTCCGCCTCCCAATATTACATTGCCAATTTCAATATCATTAAGATAAACATAGCTTCCCGTGTAACCGCCTCGTATATAAGTATGTTCTTCTGTACCGTAGTAAAAATGAGAATTGTAAGATGTTCCGCCAAAAACAGCAGCGCCATCAAAATTTCCAGCTTTAATAACATACAAGGATGCATTAACGGGATCGGTTTTAATCCCAACATTTCCATTGCTACCAATCGATAAAACTCTTATTACAGAGGTGGCAAGCGCATCCTGGTTACCGTTGCCAAGCATGCCAAAAGACATAGTGCCACTACTGGGATCAAGGTATTGAAAAGCTGCATAACCGGTAGCCATAAACCTGCTTTCTCCATTATTATATTGGTTAAAGCCAATTGTAGGAAAGTTACGTTCAAGAGAGATTCCCGCTCCATCACTGCCGAAAATACCACTGGTATAACCCGAACCAGCTGCACCGAATACTTCCAGCTTTCCAAGCACGGGCGTGGTAGTTCCGATTCCTGTGTTCTGAGAAAATAAAGAATGAGCAATGGAAAATAAAAAATAGAAAAATGACGCTGTCTTTTTCATAGACTTTTAATTTAATCCTGTTGATCGTTTGCTGATAATTTTTTTTCAATCACTTGCAGGCGGCGAAATATTTCAGCCTGTTTTTCCTGCTCAGTCTTAATTAAATCCTGCTCTTCCTGGACTCCTTTTATGGCTATAATCCGAAAGGCATTATAATTCAACAAATGAAAATCCTTTATTTCAACTCCTTTTATGGGCGTATCAGGTAAAACAGAAACCAATTCCGGAAATACTTGCTGTACCTCTTGTGCAATAAAACCAATTGTTTTTTTATGGTCATTGTTATTGTACTTCATTTCATATTCAACCGCACGAAGTTTCATTATTTTATTGAGCACGGATGGTAAAGAGTGAATATTTGTTTTCAGACGTTTATCCGATGCCGTATGGTAAGCCCCATCTGTTGGTTGAAAAAATCCCTTGAAGACACCATTATAGATCAACTTAAGGGAAGACGCAGGACCCCCATTATAAAAACCTACTACTTGTTCCCAATTATTAAATGTTTCATTTGGCTCTGCCAATAAAAGGCCTGTCAATCCTGTTTGTCTTATTTCCAAAGAATAATTTGGGGATGCCGTGTTGATACCTACATATGCATACCCGCCTCCAATAATTATTTTTCCGGATGGTATATCATTTATATACACATTACTCCCTGTTTTTCCCGCTCTTATATATGTATCTTCATTAACTGAGTAATGAAAATGCGAATTGTAGTTAGTTCCTCCAAAAACGGCAGAGCCATCAACGTTGCCTGCTTTTGCCACACCTAAAGTGGAAGTTACCCCTCCCATCCTCACTGAAACATTGCCGTTATTTGTTATGGTTAAGCCACGACTGGCTATAGCTGTTGGTGAATTTGCTGCGCCACTGCCAAGCATATCGATGGCCATTTCTCCCGAAGCGGGATTTAAATATTGAATAGCTCCAAATCCTGCATTTATGAACCTGCTGGTTCCGTCGTGGTATTGGTTAAAGCCAATCGTCGGCCAGTTTCGTTGAAGAGATATGCCGGTGCCATCAGTTCCAAAAATGCCACTTGTATTACCAATGCCTGCAACTCCCTGCACTTCTAATTTTGCACGGACGGTTGCTGGTGTGCCAATCGTTACGTTTTGCGAAATCACAGGGTAACAGATAAAAAGCAAGAAGTAAGAAAGTGTAAATAGTTTTTTCATCATGTTAAATTTTAAATGAACCTTCATTTTTTATTGTTAACTATTCTCTCTGCCGCTTCGATTCTTCTTTTTAATTCTTCATTCAGTACTTTCATTTCTTCTATTTGTTCTTGTTGTTCCTGTAAAGCTTTAATGGCAAGTATGCCAAAGCCATTGTAATTAATTGTATGCAGATCCGGAATGCCCGGATAACCCCTGGCGGTATCTGTTACCACAGTAACGAGTTCGGGAAAAAATTTTCTTACATTCTGGGCGATAAACCCAATTGTTCTTTCATGGCCGGGGTTATTATATTTCATTTCATATTCTACCGGGCGGAGCTGCATGATCTTATCAAGCAATGAGGGCAGTATCTTAATATTCGTTTTTAGCCGGCGGTCAGAATAAGTAAAATAATCTCCGGTCTGGTAACCAAAATACCCCTTGTATTGCCCGTTATAGATCAGGTTAAGATCTGAACCGCCCCCTCCGTTGTAAACTTCAGCCCGCATTTCCCAATTATTAAAATTGTTGGCTGGTTCAACAAGCAAAATCCCTTTACCAAAAGCCTGGCGTACTTCCAACGGATAGGATGGTACGCCATTGTTGATGCTTACAAAGCTTGTACCACTTCCAAAAATTACTTTACCAGGATTATCATTAATTACAACCTTACTGCCACTAAACCCGCCTCTTATATATGTGTCCTGAAGATTAGAATAATTAAAATATGAGCTATAGTCAGTGCCGCTAAAAACTGCAGTGCCGTCAAAGTTTCCGGCCTTTACAACATATAGGGATGCATTCGCAGGCGATGTCCTGATACCGATATTACCATTACTTCCTATTGTTATTGCCCGGAAAGAAACTGTGGTACTTGTATTCGCAGTACCGTTTCCAAGCATGTCAATAGCCATTTCGCCGGTGCCAGGATTAATATATTGAATTGATGCGTAGCCATTACTCATAAATTTGCTCGTACCGTCATTATATTGGTTAAATCCAATGCCAGGCCAGTTCCTTTGCAGTGAAATACCAGTGGATTCTCCACCGAATATAGCACTGGTAGTACCCACAGCTCCGTAAACCTCCAGCTTGCCGCGTGTAGGCGTCGTTGTTCCAATACCGACATTCTGTGAGAAGGAAGTATAAACAAAAAGACATAGCATGGAAAAACTGAGAAATGTTTTCATGTGTTACAAATTTAAAAATCTGCGATGAAGCGCTTTTCAGGTAAGTAAACCCACAAATTCTTAAGGACCGTATTTATAAAAGAAAGCCTAAGCGATCGGGGCCGCTATTTTCCAGGTGGTGAGAAATATATAACAATATAATTCTTTTATTTCAGCCAACAAGAATTAAATTATCAAATCCGATTTACTCAATTAGTGCAGCAACTAACGCAGGAGATGTAATTAAAAATAAATATTTAGTATCTATCAAAGTATTCAATACTTTGGAGCGGTTTCTTCCACGAGAAATTTTACAAAGTTTTGTTCAACTTATTTTCTTTATACAAACTATACAATTTATCCATTTCTTCTTTTGTAATACAGCGATCATATAAAAGAACATTTCCTATGGAACCTGTAAATACCTGCCCGGAATATATTGCTTTACCACCAATTACAAAATTCTCCTGATTGCTTTTAAAACTAATATCGTGGCCATAGGAATTATCTTTGCTCACTGATCCATCATTCACCCGTAACCGTATGTCATTAAAACTATATGTGAAGAAAATTAAATTCCATGAAACATTTTTAAGACCAGAAAAGTTTTTTCCTACTGCATGATTATAACTTCCATAAAAAATATCAACCCGTGGTCTATTTTGTTCTAAGCCGAGATAGAACCCGTAATAGCCATCCATTGCACTAATAATTGCTCCGGTATTAGCACTACCAGGCCTTACGGCAACTACAACAGACAGCTTTTTTGATTTTACTACCGGGGTTAACAACCCCGGAATAGTAATTGCATCCGATACACCAGTAAATTCAAATGCAGTATTAGGTTCATTATTGCTGTTTACAGCAGTCCTCTTTATTCCATGAGCTGTTGCATACCGTTGTAAGTTGAAAACAGCTTCGCGGATTAAACTATCGGGAAGTTTATCTAAAGAATCTTTTATAGCCTTTTGCCTGGCAAGAAGGTTGGCATTGGCAATCGAATCTTTTGCCTTTTGTTCGGCGATTGAATCAGCAACATTATTTCTGCCATTAAGAGTATCAGTATTCGGAGCCGGGCTTGCGCTATTGCCTGAATCCGTATTTATCACATTTGGTATCTTATCGCTTTTCTTGGATTGACTGATCCACTTATCTTTAAAAATAAGGAGAGCCGCCAACAATGCAATCACAATTCCTGCAATTATTAAAAAACTTTTTCCGGAGAATTTTTTCTTTGGTGTAAATAAATCACCTGTATTTAATTCGGTCTGCTGCGGTTCATTTATTTTCCCCGCATCTGATTTCTGGCTTGTTATTTCAAGTATTCCTTCAGGATGATAGTTTCCAGGTTTTGTTTCAATCTCATTTGCAGTTTCTTTTTCTGAAGTTGGTTTCCCAATCATCAGTTTTACCTGGTAAATAATGTTATTTAGTTCGTCTCTTTCCACTAAGTCATTGTCGTTCCAAATAACAGACTGAATCATTCTGAAACCAATTGGGGCTTTTACATTACCGACCAGTATCGGAATTAAAACTCCCCGTTCGAGGCCTACATTTGCTTCATCTTTAACGTTCCTTGAGTAAATTGATTTTTCGGACCAAATAACAATTACACATTTTGCGTCAGTAAGGGCATTGAGGATTTCGGTATCGTAATCTTTGCCCGCAGGTATATCATGATCCCACCAAACTGTCCATCCACAATTCACTAATTCCTTTGCCAGGGCTCTCACCATCCCTACATCCTCACGTTTATAACTAATGAATATATCCGGCTTCATAAGCAATCGGTTTGCTTAAAATTATAATTAAAAAATTAATTATGTCAATAATTTATGTTTGAAACAATACATATTATATTTTCTTTCAACTTAAAAAAATTATATTATAACGTTAATGGCCAAACGCAATATAGATATCTAAAAAACTGCCACGCTTTCCCTTCAATTTCCGATTTACACAAAATTAATTTACGACCGGGAAGGCGGATATCCGCAAGCGGGCAGCTCCCATCGGTATCAAATCAATTGTTTTTTCTTCGGTATCAACAGTTACAGGGCTTTGTGGCAATGTTTCGCACAGTCCGTATTTATCAAGGGTCCATGAAGGAACAATTTTTCCTTTAGCTTTTAATAAAATAGGTACATCAGCCTGTGTAAAAGGGAAATTATTTTTAGGCCAGGGCCTTGTAACTATTTCGAACTGATCTGATATGGGTTTGTTATTCAAAGCAAGGCCAAAATTCCACATACTTGCCGGGTAAATTTCATAAGCCGGCCATTTGGTTTGGTCTGCATCGGCCTGCCACTTTGAGTCTCCGATAGCAGATTGTTTACTGTCCATCAATTTATACGATTCGTCGATTTTTAAAGAAAAAGTAAGAGGACCATAGTTCACACTCACACTATTCTTATTTTTTACCCACTCCTTTATGGTAATTTTCATAGGCAGTGTTAATTCAATTATATCTCCCTGTTTCCACATATTTTCCAGGCGTATATAGGAACCTGCTTTTGCCCGTATACTTGCGGATTTCCCATTAATGACAACGGATGCATTATTACACCATCGGGGCACACGCAGGTATAAAGGAAAATTGACAGGCGATGCGGTATTTACTTCAATTTTTATGTGTTTATCAAACGGATAATTGGTACTTTGACGAAGCCTAACGGCGTGGCCTGCACGATTACCTACTGTAGCGGTTACGTCACTGCTATTGTATAATATTGCTGCAAGGCCGTTATCGGGAGTAGCCATCCATAAATGCTCTTCATAATAGGGCCAGCCTTGCGAGTGATTGTGTTGGCAACAACGGCTGCTGAAAGGATTCATCATTAAAAAAGGGCCTTCATTTTCTATTCCCGGCGAATGATTTTTACTATCACTTACAACCATGTTAGGAGCAGTTAAATAACGCAAGCCTTTAAAATCGGGCATCACGGCCGCAGGGTATGTGTTAAATGCAACATTCTCGCAATTATCGGCCCACATAGGGTCACCCGTTATGCCGGTTAATATTTCATCTGAAGACATTTGCTCCACCATACCGCATGTTTCTACTGCCTGCCGCGGATCAGTAAATCCCTTACGGGCATCTTCATCGGCGCCAAACATGCCTCCAGGCACCTGTCCATATAAGTTTCTAATTAAATAAAAATCATTGTAGGTAGCGTGTAAAAAATTGCCGTCTCTTGCCTGCATATAATAAGTAGCAGGTTCCCTGAAACATTGCGCCACATTTACATTGTGCCAATTGGGTAGTGTATTTTTTTGAGCCCAATCGGCCGTATTCCTGAAAATTTTATTACCAATATCCAGCAACCATTTTTCACCCGTTTGGTCGTACAGCCAATAAATACTATAAAGGTTATCGCCGCCACGGCTGTTTTCCCAATAGGTTCTCAAAAGAAGGCTGTCAGGAACCGTACTTTGCCATTTAAAATATTTCGACATAAACGGGATTACGCGTGCATCATTACTATATTCATAATAAGATTGGAGGCACCACAGCATGATCATATTGGGCCACAAATCCGGTATTTTAATTATAGCATCCTGTTGATTTCTTACCACCTCACCAGGGCCGAAATAACCATCTGCACGTTGGCTTTCAAAAACTTTTTCTAACCACGATTTTGTTTCGTCAATAATCTTTTTATCATTCAGTATATAACCGAGGTCGCCATACCCTTTCAGCCAGTAAGGCACTTCTTCCCACCCATGGTCGCCTTTTCCCGTGCCACTATACCAGGCATTATTGTTTTTATCGAGCCATGCACTTATGTTCCCCAACTGTCCCGTTAAACCATCCCGTTGCAACTGCAGATATTTCAAAATCCAACCCCCTGGCTTAATGGTTCCAACAGGTAGCTTCATGAAATAAAGAGGTTCTAAAGGTGATTTATTACTAACATAAAATGAATTTGTTGTAGCAGTCGAAGGCCTTTCCACAATACTGGCATGTAAACCATGTTGCGCTTCTGAATATTTAAAAGAAAAGAGAAGGAGCATCGTATAGACGCCATATAATTTTTTCATTGGAGTTTAAGCTAAAGGAACTTGATTGAATAAATAAATACACCTTATGCTTTCGATGATTTTAAATTTACGCATATTCTTTTTACTGTTTTGGAATCAACTTTTTTAATGCAAAAACAATTTGCCGGTCTTTCTCCCGAAGCTTGCCGCTCCTGTCTGGTGGAAGATCCAATATAAGTATATTATCCTGTGCCGTTGCTATTTTATAAAGTTTCAAGAGCTCTCCGGGAGTTTTGTAAATGGTGTCGGTGGTGTTATAAAACCATTTCTGGCTAAGGCATACAGTTGTCTCCCACGGCATATAATATAGTTTACCATTATGAGAAAATAATTTGGGATCGGGACTAGCAGGCAAATAAGGGTCTCCCATTCTAAAGTCGCTCGGGAAATACCTGATTGGGTATCCCTCTTTTTGCATCGTAGGTAATACAAAGGATGAATCAGGATCCGGATTTTCCGGTGTACCTATGGACCAATTAACACCCACCTGGCATTGAGGTGCCATCTTCTTCACCGTTTCATAAATTTTAGCAATGGGCCATCGTGACCTCTTTTTTTCCCAGCCGGCATCAAGCCATAGCTCAACAACCTTTGTGTGCTTATTTATTATACCAATCAGTTCTTCAATTTGATTTATGATATATTGATTATATGCTTTATCTAAGGAAGTGTCGTTTATGTCTGCATTTTGATGCCTGTCCCACAGCGAATAATAAATACCCATGCCGATTCCATATTTCTTACAGGCCTTGGCCACAGCTTCAACAACGTTTGTTTTGTTCCCGGAACTCCCCACATCATAGTCAGTGCATTTGCTGTTCCAAAGACAAAAGCCATCTACATGTTTGGTAACGAGTATCACATACTTCATACCCGCATCCCTTGCCGTATGTATCCATTGGTCTGCATCCACAGTAAGCGGTTTATAAGAAGCTGCAGGCTTGCTTCCGTCGGTCCACTCCTGGTCATAAAAAGTGTTTATACCAAAATGGATAAACATTCCGTATTTCCTTTTTATCTGCTCCAATTGATAAACACCGGGGCTGTTGGAAGGAATCGGCTCTTGGATTGCTGGCTGAGCAATAGAAAGTCCTTCGCTAAAGAATGTAAAGAAAAGAAAAGGAAAAATTTTCATATCCAGGATTATAAAGTTATTCTTTAGTCACGAGATATGAGCCCTGGACTTGCAGAGTGACCTTCTTCCATGCGGTAATCTCCTCCTTTGCACATTTGCGGGCGAATATTGCCCGCTTAATCTGTATTTTTCCAGCTCCGCATTTAGGTGTAGAATATCAAAAAAGAATATACCAATGATTCAACGCCCATGTCTCGTTTTGCTTTTCCCAACAAAAGCCAGGTGTGGCCATTTTAGCGTCGGTGCTGAGAAATAAAATCTTTAACTTCATGTACCCAAATAAGGCAACCGTAATTTTTTTTAAGCCGTTATAAAACTACAATGTGGGTGTACCGTTTTAATTTACGATCCATAATGTTGGGGTTAATTGTTTATCCCGGCTATTTTATTGCAAACGCACAAACCTGTCCCCCGAATATTGATTTTGAAACCGGCACTTTTGATGGATGGCAATGTTATGTCGGTATGGCCGATACAGTAAATGGCGTTAATGTATTGGATTTACAACGTACGTCTGGCCCTGTCTTCAACCGCCAAACCATGTACACCGCAAATACCGGAGAGGGCAAGGATCCATACGGCGGTTTCCCGGTAAATTGTCCTAACGGTAGTAAGCACTCGATCAGGCTAGGAAATAACTCGGCGGGCACGCAGGCCGAAGGAGTATCTTATGAATTTACTATTCCCGCCGACAGAAATATTTATTCACTTATCTATCATTACGCAGTAGTATTCCAGGACCCTAACCATGCACAGTACCAGCAGCCAAGATTGGTAATAGAAATTACAAACGTCACGGATAATAAAACGATATACTGTTCTTCATTCACTTTTATTCCATATGGTTCCTTGTTGCCGGGATTTTTTGAATCACGCAACCCGGGCGGTGATACGCCGGTGTGGTGCAAAGACTGGTCAGCGGTTTCCGTTAATCTTGATGGTAATGCAGGTAAAACGATCCGGCTTTTTTTCAAAACGGCTGACTGCACTTTCAAAAGGCATTTTGGATATGCCTACCTGGATGTTAATTCAGAATGCTCAAGTGAGTTTGTCGGAAGTACCTATTGTAAAGATGATACCGCCATAAATCTAACGGCTCCTTTCGGCTATCAAAATTATACCTGGTATGATAATGCATTTACAACGGTGCTGGGCACAGAACAAACTGTTTCATTTCAACCGCCACCACCACCGGGTTCAACATTTGCAGTAACTGTGGTGCCTTATGATGGCTATGGATGCGTAGATACTTTGTACGCAAAGCTGGAAGATTCTTTGGCTGTAATATCAAGAGCAGGCAAAGATACTCTTTCCTGTAATCGTAGTCCTGTACCAATCGGGGCAAACTCTATTCCCGGCCTGGTATACACCTGGCGACCTGCGGCGGGATTATCGGATCCAAAAATTGCAAACCCTTTAGCCTCTCCTGATAAAACAACCAGTTACGTACTCACTACGAACCATGACGGAGGTGGATGCATTAGTACTGATACAGTAGTGGTAACAGCCTCAATAATTGACAGTTCATCGCGTCTGACGGGTAGTGCAAAGTTTTGCTCAGTGAGTAATGACAGTGCAATATTGCACGTTCAACCTACGAAAAGCATACAATGGTACAAGGATGGAGTATTAATAAATGGAGCTACCGGCGAAAACTACAGGGTTACCAAAAGTGGCTCTTACTACGCATCGCTTGTTAACAACGATGGCTGCAGTTTATCAACCAAACCGCGGGATATTGCTATTGAAGACCCGATTCCCGGTATACAATACCCGGTTGTATATGCGGTTTTTGACGTGCCATATCCCTTAAAGGCAAGACAATTTGGTGATGATGTTTTATGGACTCCGGGTACGTCGTTAAATACCCAAACAAGCTATGCTCCTGTTTTTACAGGCTCGTTTGACCAGTTGTACACTATACAAATAAAAACACCGGGGGGATGCGTGACAACAGACACACAATTGGTAAAAACAGTTGCGAAAGTCGACATATTGGTGCCAACTGCGTTTACTCCTAACGGTGATGGATTAAATGATATTTTACGGCCCATACTCTTTGGCATCACGCAACTTCATTACTTTAAAATATTCAGCAGGCGTGGGCAGCAATTATTCGAAACCACCCAGGCAGGATCAGGATGGGATGGAACTTTGAAAGGCATCCCGCAGGGATCACAGGTTGTTGTGTGGATAGCTGAGGGAATTGGGGTGGACAATAAAATTTACAGTCGAAAGGGCAATAGTTTGTTGGTGCGATAGTAAACTTGCATTTGAACACTAAACATCCGCGGTCGGGAGTGCAGACTAATGTCTAAGCGGTTTTACATGCCATATCTGTGTGATAACTTTTTTACTATCGGAATAATTATCACGATAAGTAACCACGATATTAAAGGAATGATAAGAAATATAAAAGCTGGCTTCGTCTCTATTGCGCCCAATACGCCACTATAAATTAGGGAAGAACCAATCGATACAATTAACATCAGCCAATAAAGATAGCGACGGACAATCCACGACCATTGTTTAGAAATTGCATCAGCGAATACAAAAGCCACAAATGGTGAAAGCACCCAAATTACAAACAGGATACGTAAAATAAAAGAATTATTATTGCGCCCGGCGTGGATTACAAAATAGAGTGACCCCGCTGCCGCCGCAAGTAGCACCAAAACGGCTATTGTTCGCAGTATCTTTTTCACTACAATTTATTTTATAGTATCGAAGTTACCCGTCTTCTGTCATTTGTCATCAAATGCCAGTCAAGGAATCACTAATCTACAGTACAGATTAAAAAACGATCATCATGTTTAATAGTATGATAAGTATAGAAATGGCAGATAACAGCAAGACCTTTACTAACCGCAACGGTTAAATACAATTACAAAACCGTTATTTTCCTGACCTTATCAGAAGCGTTATCCATTACATACAGGTTGCCCCCTTTATCGATAGCCATTCCTAAGGGATTATCGAAGCTGGCACTGAATCCTAAACCGTCAACTGAACTCTGGTTGCCATTTCCAGCGAGAGTAGCTACAAATCCCCCGGGAGTTATGATCCTTATAGTGCCATAGCCATTATCCGTTACATACAGATTTCCGGAAGCGTCTGCAACAATACCAACAGGGAAATTGAACCCTGCCGCAGTTCCCGTTCCGTCTGATGAGCCTGGCTGTCCTGTTCCGGCAACCGTAGTTACGGTTCCATCGGTAGCTATTTTTCTTATATCGTAGTTATTTTTTTCTGTTACAAATATGTTTTTATTTGCATCTACGGCAATCGAAAGAGGCGAATTAAAAGTTGCTGAAAGTGCGCTGCCATTTGCTGCCCCCGCAGCACCGGTTCCGGCAATAGTTGTCACTATACCCCCGGGGGTTATTTTACGTATTTTATTATTAGCTGCATCCGATACATAAATATTCCCATCTGCATCTGTTGCAAGACCAAGCGGGTCTTGAAAAGTAGCCGATGTATCTGCACCATCCGCTGAACCGGTTTGTCCCGTTGGACTTCCGGCAAAGGTGCTAACTATACCAGCCGGAGTTATTTTGCGAATGTTGTCAAAGCCTAAGTCAGAGACATAAATATTATCGTCTTTATCTACCACTATGCCAAAGGGCAAGCTGAAAGTTGCGCTTTCTGAAAGTCCATCCTTGTTTCCCTGGGTTCCCGTACCTGCCACGGTTGTAACAGTTCCATCCGAAGCAATTTTTCTTATTTTATTATTGTAGGAGTCCGCTACAAATACGTTCCCGTTCGCATCCACTGCGCAACCCCATTGTTGATTAAAACTGGCTGCAGTTCCGGTTCCATCTGTAGATCCGGCTATTCCACTTCCCGCAAGTGTGGTAACTGATAAATTAATAATCCTGATGGCATTTGCAGAAGTTGTGCTATTGCCATTAACCTCCACAGAGATTTTACCGGTAACAGCATTGGTAAAAATCACGGAAAGCTGTGTGGAAGAAGCAGAGATTACCGTGCCCGTTGTGCCATTGATTGTAACGGTATTATTTGCAGCGTTCTGGCTGAAATTATTGCCTGTAATAATGATTTGATATCCTATTCCTGCTACTGAATTTGACACATCGGTAATTGATGGGGGCCCCGAAGGCACAATTGCTTTTTCTTTTTTACAACCTGCGACAATGCATACAACAATGACTAAAATACAAGAATGTAATACTACTGAACTTTTCATAGTGGCTTCTGCAAATTAAAGATAAAAATAAGAATTTTCAGCAGATCTGTTTGCCGCCGCCGCACATCACCTGGAGAAATTCATATTGTCATAATTAAAATAGTAAATTGAATTTTGCATAAACGGGGAATGTTATAAGAGATGAGGCTGAGTTTAGTAGTGCGAACTCTTGCAATAACAAAACATAGCATTTAATTTAGCAGTAAATTATTCCACGATTCGTTTAATTTTTAACCATCTCTTGCCTTGTTTATTCCGCACAGGTAATACGTGAGTATCAGGACACCTGATAAAAAATTAGATCAATGAAAATTAAATTCTACGGGGTGCGTGGGTCGTTACCTGTAAGTGGCAGAGAGTTCCTGAAATATGGCGGTAATACTACCTGTATACGAATATACCGTGAACATCTTAACAGGATAGCAATAATTGATGCAGGAACCGGCATCAGGAAATTAGGAAAAGAAATAATAACCAATGGATTGAATCAAAATATAATAAACATCCTTTTTTCTCATTTTCATTGGGATCATATCCAGGGGCTGCCTTTTTTTGCTCCTGCTTATAATGCTGATCAAAAGATTGGAATACTGGTGATGGGTGCGGAACGAAAATTTAAAGATTTAAAAGAAATTTTTTCGTTGCAAATGCAAAAAGAATATTTTCCCATCAGGCTTGAAACCATGGGAGCGGAGTTTGAGTTTTTATCTTATGGAGATAAAGAAACTTTATATGAAGCAAATGTCACCGTCACTCCCCAGCATCACCTGTACGCGGGAGGATCTTATGGCCTCCGGATAGACGACAGGGGATCGCTCGTTGTGTGCACCGATGTAGAGCACATAAACGGCATAGACGAAAATATTGTAAATCTTGCCAGGAATGCGGATCTGCTGATTCATGACGGCCAATACACTTCAGAAGAATACAAAAAATACAAGGGATGGGGGCATAGTTCATGGGAACAGGCCGTTGAGGTGGCTGTGAGGGCTAAAGTAAAAAAGCTTATCATTACCCATCACGATCCCGATCACGATGATGATTTTCTTGACTCCATGGAGAAAGATTGCCAGAAAATTTTTCCTAATTCCATATTTGCAAAAGAGGGAATGGAAGTTTTGGTTTGAAAAAATAGCGGTTGAAAAAGCTTTTTATTGAGGCGGGCTACTATGCTTTCCCAACGAGCCATAACGTTGCAGCGTAAACGAAATAAAAGGAGAATTGAGAAATAATAAAATGAACGAGTCTCTGACATTGTGCTTCGGTTTCCCGAATCAGGCATTATCCCATGACCCGGCCCGGCTAATAAAAACCGCGGCGGCGGAACAATTAAAGGGGTAGGCAAATATGGTGCATTCCCTAAAATCATGCCGGTACCTGATTTACATCATTTTTTAGTGCCTGCATAATTTGTCTTTTTATAATTGGTTTAACATCCGGAAAATGAGTTTAAGAAAGATGTGGAAAAATATTCTATTTCTCTTTAAAAACATTGGACCAAAATTATAGCACCGGTAATGCATACGTAACGAAGGATCACGCTTTTTAAAAGGAACTAAAATCATAGAATTTCGCAAATAATTTATTTTATTTTACAACAGGGTCTATGAGAACCTTTATTACTTTTGAGGACGAAGTGAAAAAAGCAGCTACGATATTCATCATTTGTATTTATGGTCTATCCTTCTTAGGGTTTAGCGTAAAGGAATTTTATTGTTGCGGCAGGCTAAAATCGGTAACGCTGTCCCTGCGTGAAACTGGCCGTGAGAAAAATAATATAGGTGAGAGTAAAAAGAGTTGCTGCAAAACAAAAGTTCACTACCTCAAAGTTAAGAATAGCCACCTGGCGTCGACCATTGTAATCGATGCTTCTGATAATTTTCATTACGTAGCCATTTTTCCCGAACGGCATTGTACTCCGATAGTCGTTTCTATCTCCGCAGTTAATGCAAACAGGAGCCATGCACCTCCTCTCCATCCGGGGATTGCTATTTATATTTCCAACTGCGTCTATCGTATTTAATTTTGTCTTTATTTCATTAACCTGGCATCCTGCCGGGCTGAAGGCGTTTATAATCGCCTGACTAAATTTATATCGTTCTCACTTCAAAAAATTTTGGTTATGAAAAGTACTTCATGGATAATAATGCTCGCCGTACTATTTAGTATCGGTTTTATAGCCTGCAATAATTCCCGGATAAAAAATTATGCTGAGGCAAATCCAAAAGCTGCGGTGGCGCTTACTCCTCTACCTGGTAATGAAATATTTACCTGCACGATGCATAACGAAGTGATGAGCGCCCATCCCGGCGAATGCTCAAAAATGTGGAATGACACTGGTGAAGCAACCATTTACTGCGGCGCAGGAGAAAATGATAAAAGAAGAAACTTTTATAAAGGTTAAAGAATAAACCATGGTAAACAAATTAATTGAGCTCTCACTACGAAACAGGTACGTTGTACTAACCCTTGCGGCTGGTTTACTGGCGTGGGGGATTTATAGCATCCAGCGTAACCCTGTAGATGCCATTCCTGATCTTAGTGAAAACCAGGTGATCGTATTTACAGAGTGGACCGGGCAAAGTCCCCAGATAATGGAAGACCAGGTAACCTATCCATTGGTAAGCAACCTGCAGGGTGTGCCCCGGGTAAAAGACATCCGTGGCACCTCTATGTTCGGGATGAGTTTTGTGTACGTTGTATTTGATGATGATGTTGATATTTACTGGGCACGTACACGGGTACTCGAAAAATTAAATTATGCACAGCGCCTATTGCCCGAGGGCGTTACTCCTGCCCTTGGGCCGGACGGTACGGGCGTAGGGCATATTTTCTGGTATCATCTCGATGCACCCAAAATGAACCTTGGAGAGCAAAGAGCTTTGCAGGACTGGTACATAAAATTTGCGCTGCAAACTGTACCGGGTGTCGCCGAGGTAGCATCTTTCGGCGGTTTCGAAAAGCAATACCAACTGGTCGTTGACCCTGTGAAGTTGCAGTTCTACAATTTATCGATGATGGATGTGATAAAAAAGGTAAGGGCTAATAACAATGATGTGGGAGGAAGGAAACTGGACATAAGCGGCATGGCCTATATCATCCGTGGATTGGGATACATAAAAAGCAAAAGTGATATAGAAAACATTGCCGTCGGCAACAATAACGGTATTCCCGTGAGGGTAAAAGATATCGGCACCGTACAGATGGGAGGAGATTTACGCTTAGGCATTTTTGATGTTAACGGGGAGGGTGAAGCGGTTGGGGGAATTGTGATAATGCGCTATGGAGAAAATGCCGATAAAATAATTGCTGCGGTTAAGAAAAAAATAGCTGATGTGCAAAAAGGGCTTCCACAAGGCGTTTCTTTTAAAATTGATTATGACCGGAGTCAATTGATCGAAGCTGCAATAGCCAACATAAAAGACAAACTGGTGGAAGAAATAAGCATTGTTTGCATCATCGTCATCATTTTCCTGTTGCATTGGCGCAGCGCCCTGAGTATCATCATACAAATACCCATAACCGTTTCCGTTAGTTTCATTCTGCTAAATGCGTTTGGTATGTCTTCGAACATCATGTCGTTAACGGGAATTGCTTTGGCTATAGGAGTCATCGTTGATAACGGAATTATTATGAGTGAAAATGCTTACCGCCATTTATCGGAATGGCAAAACAGTGAGCAGCAGGCAACAAACTGACTTAATACAATTGAAATGAAATTAAAAAACCCATATAAGTTTATCCCGCAGGCAGAAAGAATGAATATTATTGAACGGGCCTGCAAGCAGGTGTCCCGCGGTGTATTCTTTTCAACCGTTATTATCATCGCTTCTTTTCTCCCTGTCTTTTTGCTTACCGGGCAGGAAGGCAAATTGTTTCATCCGCTGGCATTCACCAAAACGTTCATAATGATCGTGGATGCACTGTTAGTAGTAACGCTTGCACCGGTGCTGATCTCGTTCTTTATGCGGGGACGGTTCAGGCCTGAAAATGCCAATCCGGTAAACAGAATCCTGGAAAGAGCCTATGAACCTGTTATCCGTGCGTGCATCAAATGGCGCAAATCAACTATCAGTATTATGATTATTGCACTTGCCGCGAGTGTACCTATGGTAATGAGCTTAGGAACTGAGTTCATGCCACCATTGGATGAAGGCTCTATTCTATTTATGCCTGTCACACTCCCTGACGTATCAAACAGTGAAGTAAAAAGAATTTTACAGGTACAGGATAAAATTCTTGCAACTGAACCCGAAGTAAAATCAGTGCTGGGTAAAGCCGGAAGAGCCAATACGGCAACCGATAATTCCCCTATTAGCATGATAGAAACTATAGTGATGCTGAAGCCGAGGAGTGAATGGCGAAAAGGTGTAACCAAAGACAGCATAATCAACGAACTCAACCGCAAACTTCAAATACCGGGCGTGACAAACGGCTGGACACAACCGATTATTAACAGGATCAATATGCTGTCAACCGGCATAAGGACCGACGTCGGAATAAAAGTGTATGGGCAAAACCTTGACAGCATCTATCAATTCTCGCAAGTGATAAAAAAGCAACTGGAAGGCGTACCCGGCGTGAAAGATCTTTATGTAGAACCGATAACCGGCGGTAAATATGTTGACATAAATATCAATCGCGAAGAAATAGCCCGATATAATTTAAGTGTAGATGATGTAAACTCCGTTATTGAAACCGCATTGGGCGGCTCCAGGATAACCACAACCGTTGAGGGAAGACAACGGTTTTCGGTGAATGCAAGATTCGGGCAGGAATATCGCAACAATATAAACGCATTAAAGAATTTACAGGTCCAGACTCCGGGCTTTGGCCCGGTGCCACTTAGTGCTCTCGCAGACATAAAAATTACGGAAGGCCCCGCAATGATCAATTCCGAAAATGCTTTGCTGAGAGGAACTGTTTTATTTAATGTGAGAGGAAGGGATTTGGGTAGCACTGTGCAGGAGGCGCAACAAAAATTAAACATGGCTATTGGCCAAATGCCAAAAGGATTTTTTATTGACTGGAGTGGCGAATATGAAAATCTGATTAGAAGTGAAAGAACATTAAAACTCATCATGCCTTTTGTTTTGGTCATCATCTTCATTAGCATGTATTTTGCTTTTAATTCTGCAAGAGAAGCGTTACTTAGCTTGATATCTCTTCCTTTTGCTCTTATCGGCGGGGCCTTCATCATTTATTTCTGGGGAGTTAATTTATCAGTAGCGGTAGCGGTCGGCTTTATAGCATTGTTCGGACTTGCCGTAGAAACCAACATTGTGATGATCATTTATCTGAATGATGCCATGCAACAACTGGTTGCAAAGAAAGGCAACTCAAATGAAACTATTACCAAAGATGACCTGCGGGAATATACCATCCGTGGTGCTGCCAAAAGATTACGGCCAAAGATAATGACCGTTAGTGTATCGCTTTTTGCACTGGTGCCTATCTTATGGAGCAGCGGCGTAGGTAGTGATGTGATGAAACCGATCGTAATGCCCATGGTTGGGGGCGTCATTACATCTGCTATTTACATCTTACTGGTAACACCTGTGATCTTCTTAATGAATAAAGAATATGAATTGAAAAAATTTGGGAAAATAGAAATAACTGAAACAAAGCATTAAAAACAAAAGTATGAAACGACTCATTATAATTACCGCATTCATTTTATCACTGCATAATACGGTATCGTCCCAAACCATGGCACTGCAGGATATTTTACATACGATACTGAATTCTTATCCATCTCTAAAAGTATATGATGCACAAATAAATTCGCTGGATGCCGCAGCAAAGGGCGCAAGGAACTGGGACCCACCCCAGGTTTCCACCGGTTTCTGGATGACTCCCTATAACATCGGCCTTTGGCATGGCTCTAAAGCAACAACCACTATGCCTGCACGAAATGGCATGGGGAGCTATATGATAAGTGCTGAACAAATGTTTCCCAATAAACAATATAACGATGCCAATGAAGCATACATGCAAGCCATGTCATCCGTAGAAAAAGAAAACAAACGGGCAACCATAAACGAACTTATTGCCACAGCGAAAAAGAATTATTATGATTGGATAATTAGCGAGAAAAAATTATCCGTGCTCGCCGAAAGTGAAAAGCTTTTACAATTCATGATCACTAACGCAGAAACTAGATATAAGAACGGATTAGGGAAAATAAGCGCCTATTATAAAGCAAAGGCATCATTAGGCAATATTGCATACTTGCGCCTGGCATTACAAAATGACATCGCTCAAAAACGCATTTCACTGAATACATTAATGAACCGCGATAAACTTGCAGACTTTACTATTGACACGAATTACAATATTAAAGATTATTCCACAAGAGAGTTTGACAGTACCGTATTTTATCAAAACAGGAGTGATATAAAAGCTATTGATCAAAACATTCAATTGGCATACCTGCAACAAAATATCGAGTTGGCAAATTTGAAGCCAAGGTTCGGCGTTCAATGGGGGAACATGTTTGGGTTCGGTGGCTCCCCGGTCATGTTTAATTTAATGGGCACAGTTAAAATTCCAATGAACTGGTCTACCAAATCGAATAAAGCTACTATTGAAAGTCTACGCTGGAAAGCTCAATCTTTAGAAGAACAAAAATCTTCCCTGGCTAATGAATACTCCGGCAAGGCTTATCAAATGCAGCATGACATTGAAGCAAAGAAAAAGCAGGTGGCGTTGTTTGAGAACAATATCATTGCTGCACTCAAAAAAAATTATCAGAGCAACCTATTGGCTTATGAACAAAACACCGCCGAGTTATTTGAAGTGTATGATGCCTGGGAAACCCTGAATAACACAGAACTTGAATACCTGGATCAGCTACAACAGCTGTTTAGTATGCAGGTAGAACTCGAAAAATTATTGGAGATTAAATCATAAAAAAATGAAAAAGGTCTTTCTAACATGTGCATTTTTCATAACAATAGCAGCTGCGTTTATCCAAGCGTGTGACAACGCACAAGATAACGGTACTGGTGAAACTTCGCCGGTAGACCTGTACACCTGCTCCATGCATCCGCAGGTACGAGAAACTCAACCGGGCGAATGCCCCATTTGCGGCATGACACTCATAAAAGTAAACGCAAAACCCGTCTCGATAAATCATGTTGGCCTGGAAACGTTGCTTCAGCCAACCGATGAGTTTGTGCTTGCCTCCCTTCCCGTTACAACACCAAAGGAGGACAATATTGATATTCCTG
This sequence comes from uncultured Chitinophagaceae bacterium, assembly GCA_963819925.1. Lineage (GTDB taxonomy): Bacteria > Bacteroidota > Bacteroidia > Chitinophagales > Chitinophagaceae > Ginsengibacter. The sequence goes on from CAWFYG010000009.1 coordinate 808,269, forward strand.
TGAAAGTTTATGGCACAATAGAATCTGACACGAGAGCTGCAGGAAACATTTCAGCAAATGTTTCAGGACGTATTCAAAAGCTGTATTTGCGCTACCGCTATCAAAAAGTAGAAGCAGGACAGAAAGTAATGGATATCTATTCTCCCGAATTATTAACGGCCCAGGAAAACCTGCTATTCCTGTTGAACAACGATGCGCAAAATACTTCCTTAATTAATGCCGCCCGGCAAAAATTATTGTTATTGGGCATGAGTATAGGGGAACTCAATAAAGTTATTAAATCGGGCAAGCCGCTTTACAGCATAGGAGTGTACAGTAAATATACCGGCCACGTGCATGATGCCAGTATGGAGCATAACATGAATGAAACGGGTATTAACATTAGCACATCGTTCACCCAACCGCTGTCGCTCAGGGAAGGCATGTATGTGGATAAAGGACAAACATTATTCATGATAATGAATCACCACAAAGCATGGGTTGCCTTACAGATTTTTCCGGGTGACCTTGCATTTATTAAAAAAGGCGACGCGGTAAAGATTGTTCCTGAAACGGACACCGATGCAGTAATAGAAGGAACCATTGATTTCATAGAACCTTTCTTCAGGGGCGACAGTAAAACTCTCACTGCACGGGTGTATTTCCAAAATATGAATATGCTTACCGTGGGAAGCCAGGTAACGGCTGACATTTCCACAGGCCATAAAAAGGGTCTGTGGATACCCAGAACAGCTGCACTAACACTCGGCATAAACGAAGTAGCTTTTATTAAATCCGATGGTGGATTTAAAGCTCATAAAATAATAACGGGTATCCATACCGGCAATAAAGTGCAGATACTTTCCGGGCTCAATACAACTGATACAATAGCAGTAGATGGCCAGTATTTAATGGACAGCGAAAGTTTTATTAAACCAAATTAATACGCCGTAAAATGAAAGACTCAATAAACAATAATGCTTCAATTATAAATTCGACTGGAAGAACAATCCTGCTCATTACTTCCTGCTTATTGCTCATTATCTCTTCCTGCAAAGAGCAAGGTAAACAGCAGGTATCACTTTTAAATAACAACATTTACTACACGTGCAGTATGCACCCACAGGTACATGAAGAGCATCCGGGAAATTGTCCCGTTTGCGGCATGAAATTAATTGCAGTTTCCAAAACCAGCAAGCATGAAACCACGCAGATCCATTTAAGTTCACAACAAATAATGCTCGGAAACATCCGGTCAGATACGGTAGGAAGAGGGATCATTGGTAGCAAACTTGTTCTAACAGGTACATTAAATTTCAACCAGGATGAATTATCCTCTGTAAATGCGAGGGTGGAAGGAAGAGTAGACAAAATTTATTTCAAAAGTGTAGGCGACTACGTTAGGAAAGGAGATAAATTATATGATCTCTATAGTGAAGAGCTAAACAATGCAAGGCAGGAGTACATCAATGCGTTACAACAGGAAAGTACAATTGGCAATTCACTTATCAATTATGCAGCACTGGTAAAAAGCGCAAAAAATAAACTATTGTTATGGGGAGTGAGCAGTGGCCAGGTCAGCCAACTTGCGCAAAGCAAAAAAGCATCCGAGCTCACTTCCTTTTACAGCACAGAATCCGGCTATATCACCTCATTCGATGTAAATGAAGGTGACTACGTAACGGAAGGCGGCCGGGTAGTACAAGTAGCTAACCTTGCTACACTTTGGGCTGAGGCACAGGTTTATACAACACAAATGTCTGCCGTAAATGCAAATGATCGTGTAACGGTTCAGATCCCTGATTTAAACAATATGGAGGTCAATGGAACTATTGATTTTGTTAATCCCGAAATTAATCCCGATACAAGAATAAATCTCGTCAGGGTTACCATACCGAACAAAAATAACCTGTTACACCCGGGAATGGTAGCATATATCACTATCGATAATAAGCAACATAATTCCCTTACTTTGCCCGCCGATGCCGTATTAATGGACAGTAAAGGATCTACAGTTTGGGTAGAGGTAAAACGTGGCACTTATGAAGTGAGAATGGTACAAACCGGAATCACTGATAATGACAAAGTCGAAATTACATCAGGCCTTAACCCCGGCGATGTGGTTGTGACAAGTGGAGCTTATTTGCTCAATAGTGAATATATCTTTGAACGTGGGTCCAATCCTATGGCGGGTATGAAAATGTAAAAATTCATATTAAAAAGAAGGAACTGATAGTTTCAATTGTTCCTTAAGGTCTTTTTTCTCAGACTCTAAAACAAAAAAGTGAAGAACAGTTATTATTTTAATCATTCTTATTTTTGATCCATAATTCAGAGACTTTGCTTTCGATTCGTAAAAGTGGTAATTGTGTCAGATGGGAATTCCAAAAACAAGACTTACCATTAAAAAATCTCTATGTATAATCACACAAAATCTCTTACATAAAATCAGAATTAATTCTGCCGGCCGGTTTCTAATAAAATTTTTATGGTAATTTGATCTTCCCAGAAACATAATAATTATGAAATTCCCTTGCCTGTTTTTACTTTCAGTTTTTATCTTTTCGACAGCATGTTCTCAAAAGAGGATGGTTATTGCCAAAGGGCACATGCCGTGTATTGCAAGAGATAAAGGGAATCAAATTCATATTACTTATGGCATCGGGGACAGTATTATGTACATTTCTACAAAAGATGGCCAGTCTTATTCATCTCCTGAATTGGTGGCGGTATTACCAGGTCTGTTTGATATGGCGACAAGAGGGCCTCAAATTGCTGCCCCGGCTGATGAAGTTATTATAACTGCCTGCGATAAAACCGGGAACATATATTCCTATAGAAAAGAGAGGCAGCGAAAATGGGAAAAGGCAAAACAGGTGAATGAAATAAATGAAATATCCAAAGAAGGCCTGATGTCTTTGAGTGCAGATGGCTCATATATTTATGCAATATGGCTTGGGGTTAACAATCCGAAGGGTCAAAGCGTTTACGGTGCGGCGTCAACGGATGGAGGGAAAACCTGGGGGAAAAATGTTATCGTGTACGCCTCTCCGTCAGGTACAGTCTGCGAATGCTGTAAACCTTCTGTAATCGTCAGGAGAAATATGGTATATGCTATGTTCCGTAACTGGATGAATGGAAACAGGGACTTGTATTTAATCGAGTCTTCTGATGTCGGAAAACATTTCGGTATGGCCAAAAAACTGGGATACGGAAGTTGGAAATTAGACGGCTGCCCGATGGATGGAGGCGGAATTGTTGTTAATGATAATGAAACCCCACAAACTGTGTGGCGAAGGGAAAATAAAATTTACACTGCCGAACCTGGTAAGCTTGAAAGGGGCATTGGTGATGGCCGCAATGGCTCTATTGAAACCGTAAATAACGGGAATATTTATGCATGGACAGAAAAAGGCAAAGTGATTGTTGTAACACCCGGCGGTGCGAAAATAAATTTGGGTGAAGGAAGCCTGCCACTATTAAAAGCGATTAATAACAAAAAAGTTATTTGCATCTGGGAAAACGAAAATGAAATCTGTACTTCAGTTCTTGATTTGTGAAAAGTTACTTCCCCGCTGGTCTTTTTCACGAGATACGGGAAGGTCAAAATTAACTGTAGAAATAAAAAAACCGGATTTTAGCGGGACTGATTAAGGGGCTTCGTCTCAATAAGCTCTATTTATTAGCAATTTTCTTTCTGAGCAAGCAATTGAGCATTTAGTGCTACTCAACTTTAATTCATCTCGGGCAACAAAAGAAGTTGCCGATGTTTGGAATTTACCCTCAAAGATGTGGTGTGTGCTGCGCCGATGCCGTTGCCGACCAGCTGTCCAACGTCGGCTAAAAACCACATTGCAACGTTCCCTAACTCATCCAAAGCATAAGAAACCCAAACTCATCAATAACCTTTGAGCGAAACTTCGCAGATGAATATTTAAAACCCCGACCAAAAGTTTGTCCTCTGCAAAATAAAATTAAATTGTTTTACCTGATTAAAATAACCATTCCAATGAAAGGTCTCAAAGATGTGCTTAGCATAATAATCACATTAGCGGTTATCATTACAATAATTGTTGCCTTAGTATATTTTTTTACTTCGATTTAAAAACTCTTTAGAGGTATCGACATTAACGACAGCCACACGTCAGTGCTTTATGGCAGTGAACATAAAATCATTGTTATGATAAACCACAGCCATGAAAACAATTTTATTTTATACCTGGTTGTTCTTTTCACTTCAAATTTAAAAACATCTCGAACAACAAAATGAAAGCCCTAATATTCAGTGTGGGGCGCCGTTTCCTTTGCACCCCTGCTACACCAACATTAGTTTAAATCCAAATTGTAACGCACTTTTTTTTGCTTAATATTACTATGATCGGGGAAATTTATTCAATAACTGTATAGACTACACGAAAACACTATTGCTTCATTTATTCAATCATACCCTGGAATTTGTATGTCCTTAGTTCAGGAACTAAGGAAAGCACTTTTTTATTATTTGATCTTACTACGATTACGATGGGATTTTTTTCCTGAATTTTTATTTTCTAATTCTCTATCTTTGGTGACCCCATTTTTTTGAACGATATTATTTCATCGTCATAAAAATAATCATTGGAAACAATTACCCGGGGAATCTTTTCATCAAAAAAGAGATTCCTGAATAATTTTACGCTGCCGAAGTACACCCTATCACTCCTTTGCCGTCTCCTCACGGCATTTATTATTTTATTGCAATTTAATGATCTCGCGGCCCAGTCCGGTGACACCCTTTTCTCGCCCGAAGCCATAAAAAAACTTAGTCTGGAGCAGCTGGTGAACATTCAAGTGACCTCGGTTTCGAAACACGCTGAAAAGTTGGTAGACGTTGCTTCAGCCATCCAGGTAATTACACAGGAAGACATCCGGAATTCAGGTGCCAAAACCCTTCCCGAAGCATTGCGCCTTGCATCCAACTTACAGGTTGCACAGGTCAATTCGAGTCAATGGGCCATAAGTGCCCGTGGCTTCGATAATGTTCTCGCCAATAAATTACTCGTTCTCATTGACGGCCGTACGGTTTATACTCCCCTATATGCAGGAGTATTTTGGGATGTCCAAAATGTTATGTTGGAGGACATAGATCGCATTGAAGTAATCAGCGGGCCCGGGGGAACCCTGTGGGGTGCCAATGCCGTTAACGGGGTAATTAATATCATCACGAAAAGTTCTAAAGACACCAAAGGATTATTTGTCGAAGGAGCTTCCGGTAGTAACTTTCCTGGCAGAGGCAGCCTTCAATACAGCGGGCAAGTTAATGATAAACTTACCTACCGGGTATATGGCACCGAATTTAAGCTGGGGAGAACATTAGATACTAATGGGATGAAAACAAAAGATGAATGGCCGATGATCCAGGGGGGCTTCCGCTGCGACTGGAACCCTTCAGAAAAAGACAAGATTGCCCTGCAATCCAACATCTATCACGGCAAACCCAACCCTGACGCAGTTGACACTGCAGTTGTTGCTAAGGGCGAAAACATAGTAGCACGATGGAATCATGCTGCGGTATCCGGAAAAGCAGACTTTCAGCTACAGGCCTACTACGACCATACATCCCGTGATTTTGGCAACGGCTTCACGGAGGACCTGAAGACCTGGGATGCCGACTGGCAAAACCGGTACCAGTTGGGGCAGCGTCACGAATTAACTTATGGTGTCGATTTTCGCCTGATGGATCATAAAGTCACCAATCTTCCCTTATTCGCGTTTCTTCCGGCGGATAAAACACTCCACCTGTATAGTACATTTTTACAGGATGAAATCACGCTGATCAAAGAACGACTACACTTTACCATTGGCTCCAAAATTGAACATAACAGTTACACGGGATTTGAATACCAGCCTAACGGCCGCCTCACCTGGACACCAAAAGCGAACCAGACCATCTGGGCAGCGGTTTCACGGGCCGTAAGAACGCCGGCCCGCATTGATCGGGATTTTTATTTATTGCTGACACCTGATATAACTTTTATATCGGGTAATGACAGCTTCGTTTCGGAGAAGATGATTGCATATGAATTAGGCTGGCGGTCACAACCGTTAAAAACGCTCTCCCTCTCCGTCTCAACTTTCTACAATGTGTATGATAATATCAGAAGTGCGGAACCCGGTCCGCCTCCCTTTGGTATCCCGGTAACCTTCGGTAATGGCGTTAAGGGAAATACTTTTGGAATTGAATTAGCGATAACCAGCGAAGTAACAGGTTGGTGGAGACTTAAAGGAGGATACACCTTTTTGAATAAAAATCTCTCGGTTAAATCCGGGAGCAAAGATTCCAATAAGGGATCCGCGGAAAGCGACGATCCGCAAAACCAGTTACAGGTACAATCTGTTATTTCGCTCCCCGGATACATTACACTAGGAACCATTATTCGTTACGTTGATAAATTACCCAAACCGTACGTGCCGGATTATGTTGGATTAGATGCACACATTGGATGGAAACTGGGCAAGATTGTAGAATTAAGCGTAGTAGGGCAGAATTTACTATACAAACATCATCCGGAATTTATTCCTTCATCACCAGCTCCGCGTGAGATTGAGCGAAGCTTCTATGGAGAGATTACCTGTCATTTTTGAAATAATGAAACGTATCTATATAAATATTATGCTGCTACTGTTGGGAATATTATCTTCCGCTCAAACGGCGGGTGACAGAGAATACCAGCTTAAAGCGGCTTTTCTTTTCAACTTTACTCAATTTGTTGAATGGCCCTCTGCTTCCCTTCCCCAACCTAGCAGTTCCCTAGTCATTGGAATCCTTGGCGAGAACCCTTTTGGTAATTATTTAGAAGAAATCGTAACAGGTGAAGTAGTCAATGGGCACCCCCTGGTGGTTCAGCAATACAAAAATGTGGATGAAATTAAGACTTGCCACATACTTTTTATTAACCTTTCCCAGTCAAATAAATTAAAGGGATCACTTGAAGCTTTGAAGGGCCGGAGTATTCTTACCGTAAGCGATGAAAGCAATTTTATAAATATTGGAGGGATGATAAAGTTTGTAACAAGGGATAACAAAATACGGATACAGATTAATCCAGGGCTGGCAAAAGATGCTAATCTTATGATCAGCTCCAAGCTATTGAGAGTGGCCGAAATCGTTTCACCAGATAACAACTAAAGATGTTATTCAGAGACTTACCTATTCAAAAGAAGTTGATGAGAATTATTCTTCTCATCAGTGGAATTATTTTGCTGGTGACATCATCCGCTTTCTTTGCCTATGAATTCTATGCTTTCCGGCTCAATACTTCTCAAAAACTTTCCACACTTGCAAAAGTAATTGCGACCAACAGCACGGCGGCACTTGCCTTTGATGATAACGATGCCGCTTCCGAGATCCTGCAGGCTTTAAAAGCAGAACCGCATGTAATTGCAGCCGGCCTGTATGATCAAAAGGGTCATCTCTTTTCGAAATATCCAACGAACCTTGTAGTAAACAAATTTCCCGTTTCGCCGGCAGCGGATGGATTTCATTTTACAGACTCCTATCTCGAAGGATACCAGGCTGTGACTGAGGGAGACAGGCGATTGGGTACTTTGTACCTGAAATCTAACCTGGGTGGAATATACCAACGGTTAAGATTACTCGGGATTACCACTCTATCAGTGATTGTGTTGTCCCTTTTGCTTGCCTACGTACTTTCAAAAATCTTTCAAAAAAATATTTCACGTCCTATCCTTGCTTTGGCCGAAACTGCAAAGCTCATTTCCCTAAACAGAGACTTTTCAGTGCGTGCTGTCAAATCAGGCAACGATGAACTCGGGTTTCTCACCGATTCATTTAATGGCATGCTTCAGCAGATCCAGGAACAGAATAATGACCTGCAGGAGTTTAATAAAAAAATAGAACGAAGCGAAAGGCGCTTTCGGTTAATGATCGAGAAGAGCACTGACATGATGATTCTTGCTTCGCCCAATGGCAAATTGCTTTACGCAAGCCCCTCGGTTACCAGTGTGCTCGGCTATAGCGAAGACGAGTTTAAAGATACACCCGTTCTTAAGTTTATTCCACGCGACGATATTCCCGATCTGACGGACCAAATAAAGCAAATCATTAATATGCCGGGAAAATCATTTTTCTGGCTACTAAGACTATTGCATAAAGACGGAAGTTGGGTCTGGTGCGAAGGCACCGTCACTAACTTACTGCATGAACAGGATATTGAAGCATTCATTTGCAATTTCCGCGACATAACTCAAAGAAAAGAAGCTGAAGACATTATCGTTAAAAGCCTGAAAGAAGTTTCAGATTATAAATATGCTATTGACGAATCATCTATTGTTGCCATTACTGATCAAAAGGGTATAATAAAATATGTCAACAAAAACTTCTGCGATATTTCAAAATTCAGGAGCAGTGAATTGCTGGGACAGGATCATCGCATCATCAATTCGGGATATCACACAAAAGACTTTATGCGGAACTTATGGGTGACTATTGCTAAGGGGAAAATATGGAGAGGCGAGTTAAGGAACCGAGCAAAAGATGGAACTATTTATTGGGTGGACACTACTATTGTTCCGTTTCTTAATGAGCAAGGCAAGCCATACCAATATGTTGCTATCCGTGCAGATATTACAGGACGCAAGCTTGCAGAAGATGAAAACCGTAAATTAAATGAAGGTCTTGAATTGAGAGTGAAACAGCGAACAGAAGAACTGGAAGCATTTACTTACTCCGTTTCACACGATCTGCGTACGCCCTTACGGGCTATAAATGGATTTGCAAAAATGCTAGATGAAGAGCATAGCACTGTTTTTGATGATGAAGCAAGGCGATTGTTTAAAAGAATAGAGGAAAATGCTAAAAAGATGGGCGCTCTGATTGATGATCTTCTCGAATTTTCAAAATTGGGCAGAAAAGATATTCACAAGTCGCCGGTGCAAATGACTGAAATTGCTAAAACCACGCTGTTAGAACTAAACACAATTGTTAATCATAAGGCCGCAATAACTATTCATCCGCTTCACCCTGCCAACGCAGACATCACCATGATAAAGCAGGTAATGATAAACCTGTTGTCTAATGCTGTTAAGTATTCTTCCAAAACAGAACAGCCCGTTATTGAAATCAAATCACAGCTTAATGGAGATGAAATCGTCTATTCGGTAAGTGATAACGGTGTAGGTTTCAATAATCAGTATGCTGGCAAACTCTTTGGTGTATTCCAGCGTTTACATTTACAGAAAGATTTTGAGGGCACGGGAGTTGGTCTTGCCTTAGTTAAGCGGATTATTGATAAACACGGTGGCAGAGTGTGGGCTGAGGGCGAGTTGAATAAAGGAGCGACTTTCTTTTTTAGTCTGCCGGCATCAAACAACAATTAAACAATATAAAATGGAAAATTCACAGGTTGAAATTCTTCTCGTTGAAGACAACATGGATGATGCAGAAATGACAATCCACGCTTTACGCAAAAAAAATCTTGCCAACCAATTAATCCACCTCGCAGATGGGGAGGAGGCACTTGACTTTCTATTTGGTACCGGGAAATTTAGCGGCAGGGATATTAACATTAAGCCCAGGCTGATCTTGCTCGATTTAAAAATGCCCAAAGTGGATGGCATACAGGTGCTTGAAAAAGTAAAGGCAAATGATGAAACAAAAAAAATTCCTGTAGTAATTCTTACATCCTCTAAGGAAGACCCCGACCTAAGCAGGTGCTACGGCCTTGGCGCTAATAGTTATATTGTTAAACCAGTTGATTTCCAAAATTTCATTGATGCTATAACTGAATTAGGACTCTATTGGATGTTACTGAATCATCCCCCTGTCCATTAATTGAAAGCACCAACTAACTAATATGAATATAAAAATAAAAATACTTCACCTTGAAGATATGGCGTCAGATGCCGAGTTAATAGATTATGAATTGCGCAAAGCAAAAATAGAATTTGAAAAACGACTGGTGGATACCAAAGAAGAGTACGAGCACATGCTAAGCGATTTTAATCCCGATATTATTTTGTCGGATCATTCACTTCCCTCATTTAACTCGTTTCATGCACTGGAAATTTTAAAAGAAAAGGGGCTGGATATACCCTTCATTTTAGTTACTGCAACGGTTTCAGAAGAATTTGCCGTTGATATTATGAAACGGGGAGCCGCTGATTACATTCTCAAAGATCGCATGCAACGTCTGCCTTCAGCAGTTACCAATTCTATTGAAAAGCATCGCCTGGAACTGGAAAAAAAAGAGATTGAAAAGCAAAAGGATAATTTCCTCTCCATGGCAAGTCACGAGCTTAAAACACCCGTTACAACAATTAAAGCTTACGGGCAACTCGCGGAAAGCATACTCAGCGGTAAAGGAAATGCCGAAGACGCCCTGGAGATTGTAAAAAGAATGGGAACACAGGTTGACCGGCTGGCCACTCTTGTAGAGCAACTGTTGGATTTTACCCGGATACAAAAAGGCAAGCTGCAGTACAACGAAGATCTTTTCGATTTTAGTGAGCTGGTCGATGAGGTTACAGGGGATATGCAGAAAACAAACCAGACACATACCATAGAGAACCATTTTGCGAATGGAATAAAAATCTTCGGAGATAAAAATAAATTAAGCCAGGTAATTAATAACCTCTTATCCAACGCAATAAAATATTCGCCGAATGCTAACACTATTATCGTAAGAAGTGAGGTGCAGGGCGAGGGGATTGGGTTATCAGTAAGGGACTTTGGCATTGGGATATCTCCTGTGGATCAGCCGTATATTTTCCAGCAGTTTTACAGGGTTACCGGAGACGTTCAATCTACCTTTCCGGGCATGGGCATAGGACTTTATATTTGTTCTGAGATAATACGAAGGCACGCCGGCAAGATTTGGGTGGAAAGCGCCATTAATGAAGGGACAACATTGTATGTTTGGCTCCCTTTCGACCATCGCCTTAAAAACACCGGGCTCCATTTCACGTAATCCACCACGTTATTTTTATGTTGCCAATGGTCGATGTTCCTTATTGAACATCAAAATTTATTAATAACTTTAGGCCCGATATGTAAGCTAAAAGACCACCCCATCCATCTTTTAACTCATATATTCTCCACATGATTAAAGTATTGCTTGCGGATGATCATGAAATAGTAAGAAAAGGTTTAAAGGCATATATTCATAGTATACTGCCTCATTCGGATATTGAAGAAGCTTTCGATGGTGATTCGGCTTTTACAAAAATAAGGCGTGATAATTATGACCTGATCGTACTGGACATCACAATGCCCGGTACAGATTCTTTTGGCCTTGTCGGCAATATCCTTGCTGTTAAACCCAATTCCCGGATACTAATGTTCAGTATGAATTCCGAAGAAGTATTCGCCAAAAAATACCTGGGATCCGGCGTCATGGGATACCTGAACAAGGCTGCTTCGACAGATGAAATTAAACTGGCAATTACTACTGTAATGAATAATAAAAGGTATATAAGCCCCTCCTTAACTCAAAGGCTTACTGATGCCGCACTTGGGAGAAACGCAAATAATAAGAATCCCTTTGATTTATTGTCGCAAAGAGAGCTTGAAATTACCAGTCATTTAATGAAAGGGGAATCTGTTTCGCAGATAGGGTCATTTTTAAATCTTCATACTTCCACAGTTGGTACTCATAAAGCACGGATATTCGAAAAACTGAACTGCAAAAATATTATTGAAATTATTGAACTGGCCCGGTTACATAACTTTATCTCACCTAATTAATATTAATTCAGAAATGTCAGGTGATGATACCTATTAGTAAAAAGGATTTTTCAAGGACTTTCACCAACACTCTCTATCTTCTATAACGGGCATACTTAAACGCTGTTAAAGACATGTCCGTTGTCACACAAATCCGGACAGCAGTTCTTTTATTTAAAGATGATTACGCTTGGCGGGAAAATATTTAAGGAACACCGGTAACGGTATAAAACGACAGGCGCGAAATTTTCCCTTGTTACCATTAAAACAAAAGCCCGCAATTGCGCGGGCTTTTAATTAATTTGTCCTTAGGTTTTATTGGTTTTAACCCAATATTGGATTTAGCAACGGTTCGGTCTTGATAAGATATGTCAATTAATTACAGGTATTGGACAAAAAGAAGTTGACTGATATCGGATTTGTGATTTTTACCGGATAATTGGATAAGGCTCTTTTCAACGGATTTGGATATTTCGATTAATGTTTATCGAACATCAATCAACTTCTGGCACAAAGATATCCCCGGGTAAGATGGAGTACAATAGCACTACTGATTGATTTTGCACATACTGAAATTACCGTGTTGATAGTAAATACACGTGTTTTCCGAAAGTAAGGGACTGTATCTCCAGCTAATAAGCCGTTAAGAAAGAACGCACCTGTATATATTTTTCGACTTACCGGGGCCCGATGTAAGATCGCGGAGCGAATAATGCTGTCAGTCGCCGGTTTCTGAGTAGTATTCATTTGCAATATCAAGCATATCCTGGCACGAAGCCCTCCTGTTTTTAATGTTTATTATAAACCTGTTTACCGCCGAGGCGAATTCATCCGGTTTTACCTGCTCAGAATTTCCGAAAGCCCCCGATGTTTGCAACAGTATATTGGCGAGCTTATCAATCTTCCTGGTGGTAATTTTGAAACTGAATTGGCCGGCAAGTGCCGGTTTCGCCATAACATACCAAAACTTTGTTGAAATTTGGCTCAGACATTGACCTATATACGCAGCGACATAAAACTCCCATGCAATATCAATACCGGTAGAAAAAGTAGTAGTTTGTTTGGGAACGACAATTTCGTAGATATTATCTTCGGCTTCTTCCAAAAACAGCATGAACTCAGTGAGCCCATATCCTTCAAATTCGGTTATTCGTATCGTCAGCATTTATTCAGAGTTAGCAGGCAAAGCAATCGCACTAATCTTTCAACAAAAAATTGCTCAATGTTACAACGGCATAGCAGAAAATTCCGAAGCTTTACACCAGTGGCAATTCCCATTTTCTAGGGCTATGGCTTTGTGGATATTATAACGTAAGTCATTGGTTAATAATTGCCCATGCATTCCAGAATTTTCTGAAAACAGAAAACATAAATTCATTGGATATTCACTCCTCATTGGCGCATGAGTGTCCGCGCCCGTTGCACCAACAGGGGTTATTTTTAAATACAGTTTTTTGGGCTTATGCCGATAATCTACGTAAAATCTAAGCCTACTCTTCTGGTGGATGGCCTCACCCTCCAACTGAACAAGAAGTAAAGATTGTGGAAGCATTATAATCTTTCCTGTGTCATGTCATTCCGCATTATAACTATCCAGACTAGACGAAAATACTGTTGCCTCTCCTACTCAACCATACCCTGGAGTTTGTAACTCCTTGGTTCGGAAACTGGTGTCCGATCAGCTAAGAACTATGGGATTTGAGTTAAAAGAAAGATGGCTATGCAGTAAGAAGTAATATACTGCGTTTATCATTAAACGTTAGTATTTGAATACAGCAGGGCAGCTTTACAGATTTTGGTACTGTTCATATATTGCTTTTTTTCAATCAGAGGTAGTTCGGTCTGACTTTTTTCAAATACCTCGCCATCGCAAATACTCACCGTCAGACTGTCTAAAAACTATTCACATCCGGTTCATAACTTCAATGTATAAACGCAGTATATAAGCAGTAAATTTATGCATGCAATTTATAGAAGGAAAAAACAGAACCCAAAGTATTCTTTTTCCCCAGTCACTGGATCAGATAATAAATAAGGACAATGAAGTACGCATCATCGACCTTTTTGTAGATAGCCTCAAATTGGAAGACTATCATTTTGTGATGAAGACAACCAAAGAAGGTCGTCCTGCGTATCATCCTAAAGATTTATTGAAACTGTTCGTATATGGTTATCTCAATCATATAAGATCAAGCCGTCAACTGGAAAAAGAGTGTCGCCGCAACATAGAGCTGATGTGGCTGATGAAGCAACTGGCCCCCGATCACAACACGATCTCCAATTTCAGAAGAGATAATGAAAAGGCCATTAAGAAAGTGTTTCGCTATACCGTTAGTATCGCCAAACAATTTGATTTGATAGGCGGTAAACTGATAGCCGGAGACAGCACCAAATTAAGGGCACAGAACTCAAAGAAGAATAATTTTAATGAAGACAAAATTGAACGCCATCTTGCTTATATAGATGCCAGGCTGGAAGAATATAATACAGCATTGGCAACAGCAGATGAAGACCTGTCTACCGAACAGGCAGGCAATAAAAAGATCGTTGAAGAAGAAATAAAAAAACACAAGGAGAGAAAAGATAATTATGAGAACATGCAGCACACACTGGATGAAACGGGAGCGCCACAGATCTCCACCTCAGACCCTGAAAGCAGGCAACTGATGATCCGCAACAACATAACCGAAGTAGCCTACAATGTACAAACGGTGGTAGATGCCAAACACTGCATCCCCATAGATTATAAAGTGACCAATGAGAACGATACACGTGCTATGAGCGGGATGCTTCGCAGGGCAAAAAAGATATTAGGAACCAGTGATTTTACAGCCCTCTATGATAAGGGTTACCATACCGGCAGCGAAATAAAAATGGCGGTAACGTCAGGCATTAATATAATGGTAGCTGTACCGGGGATAGCCTCTGTTGCTCGGGACGAGCAGTATAACATGAGCCACTTTGTTTATGATGAAATAAATGATACGTATACCTGCCCGCAGGACAAAATACTAACAACTAACGGCAAACCATACCAGAAAAGTAAGAACCTTCATTATTACACGGTAAAGCATTATAAAACCCACGCGTGTCCCGGGTGTCCGGCAAGAGCTTTGTGCACTAAGAATACCAAAGGAAGATTAATAGAAAGAAGTGAGTTTGCTTCCTATATGGAACAGAACAAACGGAACATAGAAGCCAGTCCGCAACTATACAAGCAAAGACAAAGCATAGTGGAACATCCATATGGCACCATAAAAAGGCAATGGGGCTTTTATTATGTGATCACAAAGAAAGGAATAAAACGGGCATCAGCAGATGTTGGTTTTATGTTTATAGCCTATAATCTGCGGAGGCTTATGAACATTATTGATAAAACAACCTTTACAAAGTTCCTGCAGGAGCTTGTGTTTTCATTTTATTATGGAATAGCGGCCTTCATAAAAGGTATTATCTCCAAAATGAGCCAGGCACTTTTTTCTCTGATATTTCTACTAAATAATTTTAAGGCTGCCTGAAATCATTTTCAATTTGATTTATATTTGAAAAGCAACGAAGGTTCTTAGACGAACTGCCGTTATACGCAATTCAAAAAATATTTTTCCGGAGGTAAAATGAAGATAGGCTTTCTAAAATGTGGTTAAATTTGATTTTTATTTTTACTATAGAAGGGGATAAAATTGTGTCTTCTTTCGCATTGCTACAGAAAACGAATTATTTATATACTTTTAATGATTAAGTGTAATATTATGAGAAAAATAATAGTCATCACAATGATTACCCTGGATGGGGTGATGCAAGCACCTGGTGGGCCCGATGAAGATCCATCAAATGGATTCGAATATGGTGGCTGGACGGCTCCATATGCGGATGACAACGGGGGTGAGTTCTTCCAAAAAAATATGCAGCCTGCTGAATATCTGTTGGGCAGAAAAACATTTGACATTTTTGCTGGCTACTGGCCTAAACACGCTGATGTTTGGCCGGGTATCAATGACGGCACAAAATACGTCCTGAGCAACTCTCTTAAAAAGTCAGACTGGAAGAACACAGCGTTTTTAAAAAACGTAGAAGACATTAAAAAACTCAAGAACTCAGATGGTTCCGACCTACATGTTTGGGGCAGCAGTAAGCTCATTCAGCTGTTGCTGAAAAACGATTTGGTTGATGAACTCCGACTCGTAGCCTACCCGTTGACGCTTGGCCAAGGCAAAAAGCTGTTTGCGGAAGGCACGATCCCGGCAGCATTTAAATTAACCGAGAGTTCTGTTACACCAAGTGGAGTGATTATTGCTAATTACAAACGGGCCGGGAAAGTCAAGACAGGTACTGTTGGAGATTAAGGAGAAATAAAATGAGGAAAATCATTGTAGAAGTTGAAGTATCAGTTGATGGAATTAGGGGTCAAAGCCCAGATTTTTGGAAAGAGGTTTTCAAATTTCATAGTGCTGATGTTCAGCAATATCTCAACGAGTTGTTGTTTATGCCAGACGCACTTTTAATGGGCAAGAATACCTACGAAATCTTCTCACAGGTTTGGTTAACCAGAGAAGGAAAAGACGCAGATAAAATTAACAGCATGCCTAAGTATGTGGTATCACGATCTTTGAAGGAGCCATTACAATGGAACGCTAATCTTATTAGGGGTGATGTTGCCGGGGAGATTAGAAAGCTCAAACAACAACCAGGTAAGGATTTGCTGCAATATGGAGTTGGCGAATTGACGCACACCATGCTTCAAGCAGGTCTTGTTGATGAATTCTACATCACTGTATTTCCCTTCACATTTGGAGAAGGACAGCGCATTTTTCAAAATATGGGAACTAATACGTTAAAGCTTCTTGATATAAAAAAATTTATTTCGGGCGCTATTGCTCTGCATTATGAAATGAAGAAATAAAATGAAAAAAATAAATCAAATCGCACAGGGGTTACGATGCACCCCATTTCTGTTGTTCGATGGAAATTGTGCCGAAGCAATGACTTTTTATCATAAATGTCTGGGTGGCGAGCTAACGTTGACCCGACTTGGCGATTCTCCCATGAAGGATATGCTTCCTCCGGAAAAGCATGTGCGAATTATCAATGCACATTTAAAGAGCGGTAATATCGAAATATCGGCGACTGACTGGATGGCGTCACCTGAATTTAATCCTATCCCAGGCAATACGTTCGCTATATTTGTCATTGGAAAGATATATGATGAGTTAAAAATTGTCTTTGACAAGCTCAAGGATGGCAACAACAACGAAAGACTTCAGGAGTTGCATGAATTGCCATTTGGGCTATACGGACAGTTTTATGACAAATATGGCGTCCAGTGGATTTTTAGGGGAGATAAAAAAGAATAATAAAGGTAGAGGGATACATTATGGCGTACAAAACAAAAGTTACCTTTGGAATGACGATGTCCCTCGATGGGGTTTACTGCAGGCTCGAATCAAAGTTTCGAAAAACCATTCGGAGACAATTTCGATTCAGACTTACTGGATCGTTGGATGTTTGCTGAGCCGGAGAAGCATAAACACAAAAAAGAAATAGACGCTATCCTTGATGCAGGTGCGTTCATTATTGGTAACAATATGTTCGGACCTAAAGACAAGAGGGACAATCCGGCCCGACGGGAGCTTGTTTTTACATTTCATGAAATAATAGTCTTCATAAAAGCTGTTATGATAAGGGAATTGTTACTTTCAGGCTACAACCTTGTCCCGGTGAGGAGATGATATTCATCCTCCCGGAATAAAATTCTACCCTGCTTCGAATGTTTTTCAGCCCAATGCCATTGTGTTTTTTTGTTATGTCAAACCCTGCTCCATCATCAGCAATTAATAAATTCAGATGGTTATCTTCTGTATTTAAATTGATAACAATTGTTTTCGCCTGTGCATGTTTATGGATATTATTAATCTGCTCCTGGACAATCCTGTATATCATCAACTCCTTTTTTTTGTCTATTATTTGCCCCGTTTTCATCTTGTTTACCAGCTTTGTCGTGATGCTGTTAGTTAAATTTAATTCGTGTACGAGTTCCCTGAGACTCTCCTTAAGTCCCGCTTTATCCAGCGACGGCGCCACCAGGCTGTGAGATAACTTGCGTATTTCTTCGATAGCAATGTTTACAAAATCATAGCTCTTACTCACGAGATCCAGGTCTTTTGGAATATCCTTTTTTGATTTAACCATACCAAGGTACAGTTTAACGGTAGCAAGCACCTGGTTAATGTTGTCATGCAGTTCTTTTCCCAGTTCGCTTTTTTCTTTTTCCTGGCCCGATAAAGTGGCTTCCATAATTTGCCGTTGCTGGTCGATCTCCTGTTGCTTCAGCGCTTTTTCTAATTTTATTTTATCAGTAATGTCACGGAATATGGCGTAAAGTACGGGTTTACCGTGAAGCAAAATTTTCTTAACTGATATCTGAACATCTATAACATCGCCGTTTTTTTTCTTATGTCTCGATTCAAAATTATCCTGGCCTTCATTCATAATTTTATTGGCGCGGGCTTTTATGATATCCGGTGTCTCAATTATTTCGTAATCGGAGATTTTCAATTTACTAAACTCTTCATGGGAATATCCCAGTTGCTGATGAACTTTTTCGTTAAACTCCAGGGGGAGAAGGCTTTTATAATCTATCACACATATGCCATCGGGAGATTGCTCAAAAAGAGTACGGTATCGCAATTCAGCATTAAGCAAATTTCTTTCTGTCATTTTCTTTTCGGTAACATCCTCCTGAACAGCCATATAACCAATTAAAGTTTGCTGTGCATTAAAAATCGGGTTCACGGACGTACGAATTGTGAGAAGCCTTCCGTCTTTGGTTTTGTTGACAATTTCTTCGCGTATGCCTTTTCCCAATGGAAGCTTTTGCCACAAATCTTCATAAAACCGTTTATCCATGACGCCACTTTTGAGAATCCGGGGTGTTTTACCGAGCACTTCTTCCTTATTATATCCATACACATTTGCAAATGCAGCATTTACAAAATTGATTGTCCCGTCAATACCAGTCATGAAAACAATTTCATTTGTTTGTTCAATAGCCTGGTAAAGTTTCGTGATTGTTTCTTCTGCTTTTTTGCTTTTGGTGATATCACGCCAATGTACCAGCAAAACGTCTTTATTTTGCGTGGGTATAACTGTAAGACTAACATCAATATATAGAGCGACTCCATCTATTCGTTTATGAATCCATTCAAATTGCAGGCTGCCTTCTTTGTATGCATTCTGTATCATTTGCTCCGCTTTTGTGGCAGAGAGTTTGCCATCAGGCTGGTATTCCGGTGAAAAATAGGCGGGAGGCTTATTAAGGATCTGATTCTTAGAGACAGCCCCCAAAATTTTTACAGCCGCTTTATTGCAATCTGTAAAATGAAAAGAATCGTCAATAATCAATATCGGATCACGTGCGTTCTCAAAAAAAGAACGAAATTTTTCCACGTCCTTTTGAATAGACTCAACCGTATCTTTTGGTTCAGTTTCCGGCTTCGGCGTACCTGTTATGCCATAAAAATGCTTGTTTGCCGCATTATGAATATTCTTGGATTTTTTTGTGCTTCCCATCTTATTAGTAAACGAACTTGAAAAATACCTGTCAGTAACTTGTTTAGTTATGATTATGGTCACCCGAACCAATGATCTTATTCCTTTATTGCCTACTCCTGTGATCCGGGAGTATCCCCTTGCGAAACGGGAAAGATTGACTAAAGATAAAATTTTAGATAAGCGCTTAAAAAATTCATACCACTATCTTAAATGCTTTTTTTATAAGAAATAGATTTTGATTATTATCACAAATAGTAATTGTACTAACTAATACTGTTTATAAAACCAACAAGTTGAGAAAATTCTTAATTGCCACGCATTGAACTTTTGCCGGTGGAATAAAATCTTCCTTAGATATTATTATGGTGAACAGGAAAACATATTCATTATAGAAGCCTATGTCGATGGTAATAAATCAATAGAAGATGCCTAAACAATATAAAGAAAAAAGTGAATGGGAGGCACGATTTTGCTGAATCATTTTCGAGTCGCAATTCTCATTTAATAAAACTAACGGTTATCCGACCTGCACAAAATTCAATGTCCCGTGCTTGTGATTGGCGGCGACCATGGCGCAATAAAGCCTGCACATACATTGCAGATTTTTGAAAACATACCAAAGGCCTACCTTTGGCCCAGCAAAGCTCTTCGGAGATTAGCAGGTGTACATTCAACAATGACGGAAAAAACAGGTTAGATTTGAAATTGTAACCAATAAGCCGCATATTTATATTTTTGCATAATGATTGCCATACTTAATATTTTTTCAATCCTGTATGATGAGCTGATTGGTTTTTTGGGTATTGGCCCGTTGATTAAAATGTATCAATCGGGCGATTACAGTTCACTACATACCTTGCAGGGCATTGAGGGCGCCATTGGGCCGGTGATTCCCCTTTTGCTGATCATAGAAATTATCCGGGCTGCAGTTTATAAACGGTTTCGGGTAATTGATTATAAAGTGCAATTCCTGACCTATGTGCTGAATAGTTTTATTGGCCGGTTTATTTCAATTGCGGCAGTTGCCTTTTGTATCGGCCTTTTCGAAAAGTATGCCATCATCAAAACAAGCTTTACCTGGTATTGGCTCATTTACGGATACGTTGCCTGGGAACTTTCGCACTTTGTATATCATTACCTGGCGCATAAGGTACGGCTGCTATGGTGTTTACACTCTACCCATCATGCACCGCAAACCATGAATCTTTCTGTTACTTATGCTCACTTTTTCCTGGAAGCACCCTACGCGGATGTTGTGCGTACGTCCATCTGCATTCTATTAGGGGTGAACCCCGCACTTCTATTTTTTATTATGTTTATTGACGGAACGTGGGGTGCATTCATTCACGTAGGAGAAAATATTTTAAAAAATGCACGATTGGGTTTTTTGAACCGTATCATATTAACACCATCCCACCACCGCGTTCATCATGCCCGCAATCCTTTTTACATGGACTCTAATTTTTGCAACCTGCTGAATATATGGGACAAAATTTTCGGCACCTACGTGGATGAAAAGCAGGACATCCCTATTGAATATGGTATCACGAGGAAGATGAACCCGAACAATTTTCCCGATGTATACTTTGGAGAGTTTGCTGCCTTATTTCGTGATGTAAAAAAAGCTCCCGGGTTAAAAAACAAATTTTTATACCTAATAATGCCACCCGGCTGGAGTCATACGGGTGAACATAAAACGGCAGGCATAGTAAGAAAAGCATTCCTGGAAAATGTAATAAAACAGGCTGAATGAGTTTTCATTATTAGTCTGTATTTGCTGTTGGCATTGGCTTTTAGCGAAGTGCGCATCAAGCCATCTTCACTTTAACCGATGCTGCAAAACGCCGTTATTTCTTGTTATTGGTAAAATCCCTATCGTAATTTTTCTACATCACATTTTGTAATAATTGTAGTCCAATTAAGTAATCCTTCTATTTTTTTTCTATTCATTATGAATTTGCTTTGTTGTATCCCAATATTTACACAATGAAAAACCAAAAAAAACTTATTGTAATCATCGATAAATTTCCAAAAATTTTATACATGATAACTCAAACACTAAGAGATGAGAAGGTTGATTTTATCCTGGACGCTTCAGGATATACACGACCTGTGCCATTGCTTCGTATTGCTTGCCCTGACAATCTTGTGCTAAACATGGGGCTGTCGCGTGAACAGGCCATTGAACTCGCGAGTGAATACCTGCAAGACGCGGATGGTTCTGAAACAAAAAAGGGAATGATAACGGGTAACCCTAGGGCGTACTATATGAGCCTTTGCAGTACTTTAAGATCAAATTATGCTGTTGATCAATTCCTGGACCTTGAATCAGTGCCTGGTGCTATAGCGAGACAACAGTTAAATTAAAACATTATTATTCGAACTCTGTATATGGAACTTTCCATTATTGCCAACTCCTGAAAATAAAAACACCTCTGAACCATTTGAAAAGCAACTGTAAAACTGCCTTGCACTATTATCCTCCGGGATATGCCCCTGATTAAAACCACCAAGGCAGTTTTTTGTTTTTTTGATGATTAAATTATGCTCTTTGGCAGGTTCCTTTGCCGGTCCTGACCAGAGAAATCGCTACCGCTTGTGTACGGTAATATAGAGAAAAGCCGACAACGCGAGGTTTCATTTTTTATTGTGTTTGAATAGAAATAATTCAAGTTCTTTGGATAATTTCAAAATATTGCAAATTATTTTGGCCTTATGTCGAATGTCATCTAATATCTCTCTTTTGTCTCATTGACAGATTTTAAGTAACCCTTTTATTTTTTAGAAAATTTCACTCTAATAAAAAACAGTAATTTTACGGTCTTGCTTTTCCAGAAAATGTACGCTATGTTTGTCTTCGAATTAGAAATGTTTGTTACCTCTTACTTTCTGATTTCACTAACACCTCCAATCTTGTAGAATCACCTCTTACCATTCTTTTGAAATTCCTTAAATGATTTAAGCAGTCAATCTGCAAAAAAATTTTAAGTAACCTCAAAACCCCAGGAAAATGAACAAGAATTCTACACTAGTTGGTAAGTGCATGCTTATCCTTACCATTTTTACTCTCCTTTCAGGTTTTTCTGCCAATGCCGGTGGTGGTAGAGCCAAAGCGCCGAAGTTTAAATTTAGTAACCCTATTTTGGTATCGGGTACTAATGGCCAAATTGGAGCCAGGTACTTTTTTAAAAATGTTTACAACAATAAAGACGCATATATAACTATAGTAAATATTGTTGGCGGCGCCGTACTTAAAGACATGGATAACACATCTACTGGTTATCCCGATGCATGGCAGCCAACTGTTGGAGGCCCGGGTACTTTTGGTACTTCTTATATTAAGTGGGATGTTGAGTTTGACAGCGCCAACGTTCCCTACGTATTTCCTTTCGTTGATCTTTCTGCAGTAGATGTTGATGGAGACAACGTTAGAGTAAGAGAATTAAGCGGTATTGTGGGAAGCAATGTCAATTACAGCCTTCCCGATAGTATAATACCCACTTTGCTAACGCTTTCCAGTATGAAAGATACTGATGATTTGTTGGGAACTGATGACGACGATTCGGTTTTTATGGCCTTAGGTCCTGTAGCCAATCGCGTTGGGATTGATACTTTAGCATTGGATGTAAGAATTGATTACACTTTTGCCAACCGTTCAAGCTTTCAAATTTACACCGGTGCCCAGGTAGATAATAATGGCAATGGGGGCGGTATAGCAACCGATCGTTTTCACAGTATTTACTTTGGAGATCTTATTGCCCGTTACAGTGTTTTGCCGGTTACTTACCAAAGTTTTAATGCAGTTGTCAATAATAATGCAGTGAACTTAAGCTGGACAACCAGTGCAGAACTAGGAAATGATCATTTTGAAATCGAAAAAAGTTTTGATGAGTCTGATTTTTCAACGGCCGGATTGGTTTTGGGTGCACAAACTGAAATTAATGGTATCAATCAATATAGTTTCCAGGATAAGGAAATCTCAAATCATAGTGTTATATACTACAGGTTAAAGCAGGTGGATGTTGACGGCAATTTTACCTATAGCCCTGTAAAAGTAGTTCGTATCAGCAATATAACGGATCAAAAGATTTCCGTTCAGGTTATGCCCAATCCTTATATGGATAAACTTAACATCAGCTTTACCAGCAATAGCACCGGAAAAGCAGAAATAAGAATGATCAACGCTTCAGGAGCTATGGTCAAAAAAACAGAATCTTCCATTAACCAGGGTTCCAACAATCTTCAGCTACAGGATTTATCTTCTCAATTACCCGGACTGTATGTGGTAAATATTGTAGTAAATGGCCAATCTATAGGCAGCCAAAAAATTATAAAAAATTAATTGAAATAGTTTCTTTGGGTTTTTTTCATAAAGGGGACAGGGGTAACTGTCTCCTTTTTTATTTAATTCGGTCGCTTTCCGGTTAGCATACACTTCGTCCGCTCAATAAAAAACCCGCATCTCTGCGGGCTTAATAATTTAAAATTCCAGGGGTCGGTTATTACAAAAGGAAAATTGGATACGTTCTATTGGATTTGTTTTCTTTGTTTCGGTTATCTACAGGTATTGGAAAAAACAGAAGTTGACTGATATCAGATTTTATGAATTTCTATTGGATAATTGGATAAAAGCCCTTTTCAATGGATTTGGATATTTTGATTAATGTTTCTTGAACATCAATCAACTTCTGATACAAAGATACTCCGCCTGCATTCGTAGCACAAGAGCAGTATCGCTTAATTATGCATGTTCTGAATTTACTGTAATAATCGTATAAATACTAACAGATCACATGGATAACTACGTTTTTGACACATAATCTATAAGCTATTCTCTGAAATCAAACTGATTTCTAATGCATAACCCTGATACTAAAACCAGGAGTTACCGTAAAATTTGACGTAGGATCCAACACAAGACTCCTGCAATAAGCCATTGAACTCACCACTACCGTAGTGCTGGCCGGTATTTGCACATCAGTATTTGCATCAGGTATTCTTGCGCAGCTCCAGTTGCCGGGGTCCTCCCATGATGTGTTAACAGCACCCGTCCATTTGTTCACACTGCATTCAACAGGTGTTTTTGCAAAGTAAATATTGAGCCTGGTGTTTCTTACGTCGCTCCATGCAGCATAAATAGTATCGTTGGCCAAAGCGCAACTCATAAAATCGTTACCATTTTGTATCAACACAGAATCAAAAGGGGCTGTCACACTGCTAAGCCTGATGTTAGGAAGAAAAGATGAACCATTATTATGCGATACGGCACAATAGGTATCACACGCCTGGAAAAATCCTGTACCGGGGCTATTTCTTCGATCTCGCCAGGCAACCAGCATATCGCCGCTTTTTGCGTAACTTATCCAAACCAGGTCCTGCCCAACTCCATTGCCTACAGGATCGTCATTTACCCGAACGGGAGTGCTCCATGTAGTTCCGCCATCATTGGTAGCCGTAACAAAAACATCAGGATCTCCATTTAGATTACCAACGAAAGCAAACGCCAACTGAGCCGCATTGGCGGGATTGGCAGCGAGAATGTACCCTAATTTATAATTCGTATCTGCTACTGCAGGAAAATTCACAAGTAAATCGTTATAGCTAAAGTGGCTTCCCCTGGTATACGATTTGGCAAATAATATTTTTGAGTAGGGAGATTGTGAAAACAAGTAGCTGGGATAAGCAGCGCACAAAGCGCCATCGGCTGTTGCAGCAGGGAAAGCCATTGGCGCAGCAATGATATTACCAACCAGGTAATTAGTCGAATCCACATACCGGTATGGCCCCCACATAACTCCGCTGTCAGCGGATGATTTTAGATAAGGACGATTGGGGGGAGGTATCCAGGGAGCAGGTTTCGTAGTTAGGTAAAACGATCCGTCATTTACAGTTTGGGAATTATCCGCCGCAAGCCATGGACGATCAAGGGGTTCCCTGGAAGGATCGTCGGTCAACGAATTGAAGGCCTCAGTAAGTGGTGACCAGGTGATACCACCGTCCGCAGAATGGCTTACATAAACTCCTCCCGAATCCGGGCTCTTACGGGAATCTATATAGCTAATATAAAAAGTGCCGTTTCTCCTGAACTGCAAACTCACGTCTGCCGAGCTACAGGTAGGGGCAATATGAGGATGGATAACCTGGTATCCCCATGTACTACCACCATCAAAGCTAACTTTGGTTTTAATAGAGGTTATAAAACCGGTGGACAAATCTGCGGCCATCCAGGCCACTACAATGTTTTGTTCGTTCAATGGATTAATAGCCAGGTAAGGCTCCCCGGCATAGACGAGTGTGTTCGATAAATTGATATTGGCTGGTTGCGAAAAGGAAAGACTCCCTGTCAGCAGAAATATTAAAGAAAGAAATGTCGACCGGTGCATAGAAGTATGAGACAAGGAATTTTAAAATTAGTTTAAAAATAATTTCGAATAATGGGAGTCCTGCTTTTATATAGTTTTCCATACGAAAGAAAAATCATTCCCATTTAAAGCATTTATGCAAATAATAATTACAATTAAAGCCTATAAAAAAAGTCCGGTGAGCTGCAGCCGCATCTGCCATATATGCGTTCCTTCAAAAGCTATTTTCCTGAGACCGTCAACAAAAAAAGTAAGTGGCAATATGTTACAAAATGATTGCAGCCAATGAGGATAATTGGTAACCGGGAAGAAAAGGCCACACAGCAATATTTGCGGAAGAGTTATGGTATTGGCTACAGGAGCAATAGAGCTTTCATACTGTACAACGCCACTTATAATAAAACCAATGCCCATGAAAATAATAAGCCCGGGAATTGAAAACAAAAGCATTTCAAGAAAAGTAGATACGTCATTTACCAGGGTAAAGTTGAAAGCTAAATAGCCAAGCGTAATCATAATAGTAAAGCTGATGACCTGGAAAAAAAGGCGGCTCAGCATTTCACCCATAATAAGATAGGTTCGGCTGATCGGCGTTGCCGATAAACGTTTCAATACAAAATTTTTCCTGAGGCTGAATAAAAGAAAGGCCGATCCGAAAACGCCTGCCATCAGTAATGAAAACCCAAGCTGGCCGGGAAGAATAAAATCTATTTGCCTATACCGGCGTCCTGGTAATTTTTTACTGCTCAATGAAGCTATGGATGGGCTGGCAGGAAAAATATGTTCATTAACAGAAGCAATAGCATTCTTCAATAAAGTTTGCAACAAACTCTCAGCGTCCGCGGAAGAAACCCCTGAAATAATTAATATATTAAAATGCGCAAAGGGTGAGCTAACGGTATCTTTTTTAATATCAACAATTGCTGTAAGTCTTCCTTTCTGTAATGCATCGGTTGCCTCAAGCGTGGATAAACTTCTGTCGATCGTAAGATTATTAATCCGGGTTACTGCTTTGTATAGTACGTTCCCTGTATCACAACCAGGTGCAAGCGCAATTTTCAAATGAACAAGAGTATTGTCGGCCATGGAGCCAAATACAACAATAAATATAATCGGGAAAAGCAGTGAAAATACCACAGAAGTCGGGCTGCGCAATGTTGCAGTTAAACGGGCTTTAGCCAGCGCGAACGAAGCACTAAGTTGTTGGTACGAGCGGGGCATGAAACAATAAACGATTTAAGCAGCAGCTTTTTTAGAAAAAGAATTTTAAAATCCCCGGCGTAACATTGGGCAATCATAGCACTGGTAACGATGAAGTATAAACGAAGATATTCCCGGACGGCTGAAAGAAATACGAAAAACAGTTATTACAATTTCGTATTTTTATATATCATGTCTATTTTACAATTTATATCAAAACAACTTCCGGAACGACAAAAAATTTTAAAGGAAATTCATGAAATTATTATTCAAACAGACAAGAGTGTCACTGCAGAAGTTGGACAGATGATGGGAAAGGAAATGATCGTCTATAAAGCACCCGGTATTTTTAAGTATGGTCTTTCCAGCGTAAAAAACTATATGTCCTTACACTTAATGCCAATTTATGGTTCCCCGGTATTACATTCCAGGTATAAAAATCTATTAAAGAAGGCAAATTTTCAAAAGGGTTGTATCAATTTTATGAATGAGGAAGATATGCCCTTAGCGGTCGCAACCCAACTCATTAAAGATTGTTCAAAAATTGACCTGCAAAAAATCAAAGAGGATTATATAAAATCAAAAAGGTCTTTACCACGCTAAAAAATAAATTTTTGGTTGAAATGAGGAGCTAAAAAAATGCGGTCATTCCTATGTTTCCTTTTATGCACTTGCTCCAACAATACAAGTTACGAGAGAAATGGAAGCAATGTGAATCAATATTCTGGCAAAAATAAATTTGACAATAAACAATCTTATAGTGACTTAAGTCACCATACATGCGCTTATTCCTTTCTAACTTTAAGCAATTTAATGAACCTTCAAACAATAATAAAATGAAGACGGCAACAGCAATATTGGGAAGTATTGCAATAATTACAAGTGTATTTTCATTTAAGGTACAGCAAGACGATCCATGGAAAGTTCCTGAAAAATATGAAACCATGAAAAATCCTGTTGCACCGGATGATGCCTCAATAAAGGCCGGAAAGGAATTATATATTTCCTACTGCATTACCTGTCATGGGAAGGATGGTAAAGGAACCGGAATAAGAGCCACAAATTTAACTACTCCGCCCGCTGACTTTACTTCCGGACCATTCCAAAAACAGACAGATGGCGCATTGTTATATAAAATATATTTTGGCCATAAGGATATGCCAGGATTTAAAAAAAGAATTCCGGGCAATAAAGATGTTATTGAGGGCACTTTTGGGAAAACACGGAGTCCAGGCGACCTGATAAATTACCTGCGCACTTTTGGTGATAATTAATTGATGGCTTCCCTCCGGCATTAGTAAATGAAGAAAATGAATGGTATTATGCCTTCGTGATATTTTTAAACAAGCGTTATTTAAAAAAGAAATGGCATAAAAAAAGACAGGCATATAACCTGTCTTTTTAAAACTAAACTATAAACACCTAAATCAATTTTGCCTTTTAAATTCCTGGTAAACGTCCATTTCCCTATCGCGAACCCGTACTATTTTGAAGTCATTACCAAGCTCAATATATACAAGGTAAGTTGGCATATCATTAGCGTCAATCGTCTTTATTTCCTGCACCCGAAGTATTTTATGATCATAGTATTTACTTTTGACAATACTCCGTACATCAGGATCAAATTTTTCTTCACTATAACTTTTAATTGATGCCTTCCATTTTCCCTTTTTATCATAGTATACTACTGTATTAATCCCGTGCGAAGCAAATTGAGCTATATATCCAAATTCATTTTTGAACCATTGCACATTGGACTCTATTTTGTACGATTTCTTAAAGTCAGTAATGGCTTTAGCCCCGATTTCATCGGTAATTACAATACTGTTTTCTGCTGCCATTAATTCTTGAACCTTTACAATATTTCCGGTGCCTTCATATGCATCCTTACTGGTTGAACCTTGCGCAATGGTTTCGTTTGTAATTGCCATTGCGAAAACGAGTGTCGCTATTAAAGCGAATAGATTTCTTTTCATTTTTTTTAATTTTTATTGTTTTTAATAATTATCACTTTGTCCGATTAATTCCATTTTCGAATGCAAAGTTATTTTGATGATCAAGCAGTCATGTAAGAGTTATTCCCCCAATTAGCAGGAAAGATTCCCTATTTTAGAACATAAATACTTACTGGCTTAAAATTCGTTATGCAGAAAAGCAGGGTTCAAATCCAATTGGTCATTTTATCTGGCCAATACTGATTCCCTGCTTTTAGATTGGGTACACAAAATGTGTGTTGATGCTCAACTTTTAACCGATCCTGATTATTCGTTCTTGCAACGACGTATTTTTTCGGCTACGTCAGAATAGAAATTTTATTGCAGCTATTTTTAATAATCACTTAAAAGAAAAATCGACTGTTTTAATTGACTCACCGGCTTTACTACTATCTACAAATGATGAAGTGCCCACATTTTCGATAGCATATCTGAAACCGGCACCGAGGTCTGATCCATCGTCATTGGTAAGTTTCTTTTGATATAACAACTTGTGCATGGAATCGGGAATATCCTTTATTTTCATCACAGGCAACAATGAGTCGAAAAGAACCTGAGTATGTGTTCTTATAAACAAAGAAAACGTGATGTTGTGGTTATCATGTGAAAAGTCCTTTTCGGTATGCAAAGTGAATGTAATCGTTCTACCGGATTTTGGAACAACCGGTAGTTTATATTTTGTGCAGGATGTTACCGGCACAATGATTGCAAAAGCAAGGATCACTGACGTTGAGAATAATTTCATATAATTGGTTCGATGTTATTTGTAAATTTTTAATTGATGAATTTTATTGACCTGCCAAAAATTTGCCGGCAAATTTTTCTGTGTTGTACCGCAGAAATATCTGTGCCTGGTTCCGCCAGGCGGGAGTAATTGTATGACTATAAAATAAATAGGGACTTTTTAGGGAAATGGATAACAGAATATTACTTTAAAGTGCAGTATCGGGGCTAATCACGGCTTTTATTTCTTCAATTCCATTCACCGGGAAATCTCCACACTTTCCATGATTTCTTATATCCTCTTCATTTTCTGCCTCATGAATACAATAAATCTTATCTTCCGTAACAAAGGACTGAACCCATTTGTAAGGCCTTCCTAACGTAGATATAACTGCCACAGAAACTTTTGAAATTGCTTTTAATTCTTCGGCGGTCATATTACCTGCCCCGGGCAATTTTCTTTCAATGATAAACTTTTTCATTGTATAAATTTTTTTGTAGAATACGAAGCTATCCTGTCTTTTGTGCAAAGATATGGGGGTTATTCCCCAATTATCGGGGCAGCCTCCCTATTTTAGAATACCTAACCGGACAGCCTCAGAAACCGCCTTAGCACGGGTATTTACATCGAGCTTAAATAAAATACTTGAAATGTGATGATCAACAGTTTTAGGAGAAATGAAGAGCGTTTGCGCAATCTCCTTATTTTGAACAGCCTTATGCAATAACTGGAGAACATCCAGTTCGCGGTTAGTTAGCTGTGCAGGATTTGTTTTGGTACTTAGCCGCATCCCTCTCGGAATTTTTTTGATTCCCACAGCCCGCATTTCCATTTTTATTTTTTCATAAACGGCATCGCCGCCCAACTGTTGAATAATAAGGAGCGCCTCTCTTTTATCATCTTCATTTCCCTCAACTAACGTGAGCGCCTGTTCGTAAGGACAACCCAATTTTTCCCAAAACGATGCGTCCAGGCGGAAAGGAACACCACTTACACTCTTATCTTCATTTTCTCCCGTGGGCAGGAGATACTCTTTCCCTACCTTCTTCAACCAAAAATGAAACCTGCTTTTTTTTGAAAATTTTTCCAGCTTTACCATCCGTTCTATTGCGCCGGAAAGAACTTCTGTTTCGATATAGCTCTCGCCGGTTATCCATTCGTATTCGAGGAGCGACAGGAATACAGGAATGATTCTCTGTAGTTCATTAGTTTCGAAAGCCTTTGTTTTGGCCTCCAGTAAAAGAGGAAGCGCATCACGTTTGCCCCTTCTCATTTTTATTGTTGCTAAAACGGTTAGAGCACCTATTTTAATAACGGGAGGCAGGTTTTCTTTTTTAAGAAGGTTGTTTGTAATGCTATACGCTTCGTCCCACTTACCGGTCTCAAGGCCTAACCTTGCTTTTGAAGCTAACATATACAGTTTTAAGGAATCAATATCCCTTTCTTCACAATACTGTATCCCCTCCTCCAACATTTTTTTTGCAAATGCATAATCTTTGATGGTAACACCGTTAGTGCCCAGGGTGGAATAGAACCGGGCTACATGTTCATGATAGGAATTTTTTAATGCAATTTCCAAACTTTGCTGCAATAGTGCGATCCCTTTTTGTTTAGATGATTGATTAAGCACTAACGCAGAGCCCATATTATTCAACGCATGAGCAAGAGTTTCTTCATCACCTACTTCCTTTGCAACAGCCATGGCTTTCTCTCCCCAAAACAGGCATTCATCCGATTGATCCATCGCCGATTTTAGCTGGGACATATTGCTGTATGCCATTGCCTGCGCTTTTGAGGCCGGCTTATCTTGTAAAATTTCAATTGCCTGGTTACCATATTTTTCAGCTTCGCGATGGTTACCATCGAACCACCAAAGCCTTGAGAGAAATCTCATGCTGTTTCCTGTCTGTTCAATTTCTTTTTTTTCCTGCCATATTTTTAAAGCCTTCCCCTGGTAAATAATAGCATCTTTTATCTGGTTAATTAAATAACATTCATAAGCGTAAGCCTCATAAAGTTCCACCAGATGATCTTTATCCTTTCCATCAGAATATTCAATAGCTGTAAGAAATAGTTTTGAAGCTTCAATGTGCGCCCCGACGCAAGCCGCCTGCTTTGCAGCTAATGGGGCGTATTTAACGACCAGTGCATTTTCGTTTGCATTTTTTGCATAATGAAGAATCCTTTCAATTTCCCCTTCTTCTTCAAAACTTGTTAAGAAGGTATCGAGCAATTTTTTATTTAATGCAATTCGTTTAAATGGTGAAAGTGAATTTTCGATAGTTCTCCTATATAACTCGTGTTTGAAAATAATTTTATCTTTTTTAATGATAATAATTTTTAATGCGAAGCAATGATCAATTCCTTCATCCCATGATGATTTAATTTTTGAAAACCGATTAATCTCCAAACCTTCGGGTATTATTGAAAATAATTGCCACGCATTTTTTGTTCCTTCTTCCTGTTTATTGTAAACAGAAAGAATAGCATCTTTAACATTATCGGGAACGCCCGGGCTATAGCTTGCTAAAATTTCATTTACATAAAATGGATTGCCTCCTGAAACACTGTAAACATTTTCAGCATCGTACCCTTTTTCGTCAGCCAGTTTAGAAACTGCTTGTCTCGACAAAGGCATTAATTGAATGCGCGTGAATGTATCGGGAGGAAGATCTCCCAACACATTTACGAGAGAGTGTTGCTGACTAACCTCGTCATCACGGCAGGTAAGAATAAAAAGGCAATTGGTAAGCCTGATACGCCTGGCAAAGAATTTTACAAAATCGAGTGTGGCTTCATCAGCCCAGTGAATATCTTCAAACACAAGAACAACAGGCATTTCTTTGTTTGTCAATTCCTGTGCAAACCTTGTAAACAATTCTGTTCTGGAAACAATCGATTCAATCTTACGAGCCCAGTCCCCTTTAATCTGTAAAGCTAAGTCGTATAATGGCGCAAGTGGTCGGGGAGTAAAAAGTGAATCGCAGGCTCCGGTGTATTGAACACCCTCATCTTCAATCTCGGTCAAAAAAGTCTTTACAAGTGATGTTTTACCCATTCCTGGTTCTCCCAAAATGAAAAAACAGTGTCCTTCTTTTCCCGAAGCAATTTTTTGAAAGCCGCTATGCAGCAAGTCAAGAAAATCATCTCGTTCGATAAGTTTCATAGTTTGTAAAATAGGGTTGATGCAATCTTAAAATAGGGAATACCACTTAAATCCACCGGCAAAGCAAGTCATTATTTTGTATTTCAAAACAAAATTTTTTTTAGAGTAACAAAAAATCAAAACAATGAAAACAATTTCTTTAATAGCGATAACGATGATTATCTCTGCAGCCTCTTTTGGCCAAAAAACCAATACAAATTCCGCAACATCCCAGTCAGGAAGTGATGAACTTACAATTGACACGACGGGTAAAAGTTTATTTATTGATGTACACGACCTGGAACCCGGCAAAGTAACTTTCGCTGATGTGATGGCCGCACACCAAAAAGACCTTGCAACTGAAGGTAAATACGGAGTGGATTTTATTAAATTTTGGGTAGATGAAAAAAACGGAAAAGTGTATTGCCTTTCGTCAGCAAAAGATTCTGAATCGATCATTCGCACGCATGCGGAAGCGCATGGCTTATTGCCATCTGAAGTTTTCAAAGTAACCGATGGCACTCAATCCAAAACAACCAAAGACGGGCAGTACTTTATTGATGTTCACAATTTGGGCGCCGGAAATGTGACTGCGGCTGCGGTAGCAGGCGCCCACAAAAGGGATCTTGCGGTTGAGAAAAAGTATGGTGTCAATTTTATTAATTATTGGGTAGATGAACAATCCGGAACCGTTTTTTGCCTGTCACAGGCTCCTGATTCAAATGCAGTAATTAACACGCATAAAGAAGCGCATGGCTTGCTGCCTGCCTATATTTCAAAAGTTCAAGAGGGCAAATAGATTTTTACAGGGGTATATAACGGATACTAAAATTCCGGATGCAATACCCCTGTAATTATTACAAAGCTCAATGATAAAAAAAACACGTACCGAGGAAGCGACAACTAAAGAAAAGCGCTTCTTATAACCGTTAGCAATTTTTTCAATCTATTCACAACACGAAGAGATGCCTGCCAGAGCCGAAATATCGCCATCACTTTTAAGGGAGGAAACAAATAACTACCGTGTAAAGCCAAAAAAGGATTTTTTGTCACCGGCAGAACTGAACTATCATATCAAAGGATGTGCTTTAAACAGCAGGCAAAGTCAAAAAAAAATTTATGCTATTTTTTGCGGATACGCCAGGTCGATATGTGATCGCTATACTAACGATCATCATGATTCAGCCGAAATACTGAACGACGGTTTTTTGAAAATCTTTAAACAAATCCATCGTTACTCGCCGGCCTATTCTGATACAGTAAGTTCTTTTAAAGGATGGATTCGTAAAATAATGATAAGAACTGCTATTGATCATTTTCGTAAAAATAAAAAATATTCCTTCACTGAAGATTTAAGCAACACTACGATGCAGGTTTCAGAAAGGGGCGAAGACGCAATTGATAAAATTTCGTACACGGAGATCATAAAAGCAGTGCAGGAATTGTCAACAGGCTATAGAACTGTTTTAAATCTTTTCATCATTGATGGTTATACTCATGAAGAAATCGCGTCGCAACTTGGAATTTCTGTTGGAGCTTCTAAATCAAACCTGGCCAGGGCAAGAAGACAATTAAAAGAAATCCTTTTTCAGCAAAATAAATTACCGGTAATAAAAAATGGCGGCTACTGATTACTTCAGTGTTATACATGCCTATGTCATTAAATAAAGATTAATCCAGTTCAATGAAAAACCATTTTCCAATAGCATAACATTTTTAATAACCGGGGAACCCTCACTCTGTTACGAACAGAAATAATACTTTTACCCAAATAATTTAAATGATAAAGCTTAGTATTTTTTACCCAAATATTGAAGGCAAAAAATTTGACAAAGATTATTACCTCAATGTGCATATGCCTATGTCATTGCAGTTGCAAGGCGAAGCTGTGAAAAGTGTAAATGTTGATTTTGGAATAAGTGGTTTGCCCGGAACTCCACCAACTTATATCGTAGTTTGCCATTTTGTTTACGATTCATTCGAAGCATTTGAGTCTGCGTTTATGCCACATTCTGAAAAGCTAATGGGCGACATAGCAAACTATACAGACTTAGAAAATATCATTCAGTTCAGCGAAGTAAAAATGGAGATTTATAAATAGTAAAAGGTGGAGATTTATAAATACTTCGGCTAAATGTTCATCGCTATAATTGCCAATTCTCACTTGGTAGTCCCGACAGGAATCGAACCTGTATCAAAAGTTTAGGAAACTTCTATTCTATCCATTGAACTACGGGACCAATTTAATATTCAAAAAGGATGGCAAAATTAATGGTTTCAGGCTAAAATTCCATTAAGTAAATCAATCATTCAGGTAGTAAGTTTTTAATTCACCTTGCGTGGAATTATTTCCTCAGCAAACTTTTTATGTAACTTAGTGTAGGCTTGTAACGGTTGACCAATAAGGGTTTCAGAAAAAGGCACAATACTTTCTATATAGAAATTCACTCTTAAAAAAAATACATATTATGCGACCAATATGGACAGGCGCTATCGGTTTCGGCCTGGTAAACATCCCGGTAAAAATGTATAGCGCAACACAAAGCAGTAACCTCGATCTTGATATGCTTGATAAAAAAGATCATTCGCATATTAAATACCTGCGTATTAATGAAAAAACAGGTAAAGAAGTTCCCTGGGCAAATATTGTAAAGGGATATAAATTGAATGATGAATACGTGGTGCTGGACGATAAAGACTTTGAAGCGGCCAGTGCTAAAAAAACAAAAACAATTGAAATATCAGATTTTGTAAAAGAGGAAGAAATCAGCAGCATGTATTATGAAACTCCTTACTACCTGGAACCTGATAAATCGGGAACAAGGCCTTATGAATTATTACGGGAGGCTTTATTAAAAACAAAAAAAGTAGGAGTGGCAAGTTTTGTTATGAGAAATAAAGAAAGCCTTGCTATATTAAGGCCCGATAAAGATGTAATAGTATTAAACCGTATAAGGTTTGAAGAAGAAATTAGAGACACCGGCGAATTGGCACTTCCAAAAAATACAGTCAGTAAAGCCTGCAGAATTAAAAATGGCCATAACGCTTATCGACCAGCTCACCGCAAAATTTGATATTTCAAAATATAAAGACACTTATAACGGCGAACTTGCTCAAATTGATAAAGGCCAAGGCCAGCGGTAAGAAAATTAAAGTTCCGCAAATGAGAGTTGTTCATAACAAAACAAAAGACCTTATGGAGCAATTGAAGGCCAGCCTGGAAGTAAAACGTAAAAAAGCTTCATAATATGGCGCTCACACTTTATAATAAAAAAAGAAATTTTAAAGAAACATCCGAGCCTGCCGGCAAAGCAAAAAAGTCTGTATCTCAACTTTCATTTGTTGTGCAACGACATAAAGCCACGCAACTTGCATTATGATTTCAGGCTGGAACTGGACGGTGTTCTTAAAAGCTGGGCGGTTCCCAAAGGCCCTTCCTTAAACCCAAAAGATAAGCGTTTAGCCATGATGGTTGAAGATCATCCTTACGATTATAAAAATTTTGCGGGTGAAATACCCAAAGGCAATTATGGAGCAGGTATTGTGGAAATATGGGATGAAGGAACCTATAACGACATTGATAATTCATCGAAAGAAATTGCAGTAAAAAAACTTCGTGCCGGCTTGAAGGCCGGTGATCTTAAGTTTCAATTATTTGGCAAAAAACTGAAAGGCGAATTTGCACTGGTAAAACTAAAAAGCAAAGAGGATAACAGTTGGCTGTTGATAAAACATCGCGATAAATATGCGGTTGATACCGAATATAACAGTGAAGAACAAACGCCGAAAAATTCTCCAATCAATAAATGGCTTGCAGAAAATAAGAAGGAGCCTCCGAAAAAAAAAAGTTCGTCCAAACATCAATAGTTGGTGACAGGAAGGTGCCCAACTTTATAAAGCCAATGATGGCAAAAGAAACCGACAAGCCATTTGACGATAAAAACTGGGTGTTCGAAATTAAGTGGGACGGTTACAGGGCTATTACGGAAAAAACTAAAAATAAAATCTTATTGTATTCCCGCAACGGACTTAGCTTTCTTTCTACCTATCCGATAGTAGCCGACCAATTATTAAGCATTAAAGAAGATGTTGTTTTAGATGGCGAAATTGTTGTTCTGAATAATGAAGGTAAACCCGATTTTCAATTGCTGCAACATTATGCTGAAAACCAGGATAAGCCTATTCAGTATTATATTTTCGATCTATTACAATTAAACGGACACGATACAACGGGCCTTACTTTATTGCAAAGAAAAGAATTGCTTCAAAAGATAATTCCCAAAAATGAAGTCATAAAATATTCCGATCATATTCCTGAAAAAGGAAAGTCATTTTTTAAAGTATCAGGAGAAAAACATCTTGAAGGCATTATGGCTAAAAAGGCGGATTCAAAATATTATCCCGGGCAAACGAACCTCGGATTGGCTTAAAATAAAACATCATAAAACACAGGAAGCTATCGTTGCGGGCTACACGCAACCGTCCGGCGCAAGGAAATATTTCGGGGCATTAATCCTTGGCATAAAAGAGGGGAAAAGATTAAAGTATATCGGACATACCGGGGGCGGTTTTAATCAAACTTCTTTAAAAGAAATGTATGAAAAACTACAGCCATTGGTGCAGTCAACATCCCCCTTTGCAGAAAAATTTAAAACCAATTCTCCTGTTACGTGGGTAAAGCCTTATTTAATTTGTGAGGTAAAATTCGCCGAAGTAACATCAGATGGAAAATTAAGGCAGCCCATTTTTTTACATCTCAGGGAATGATAAAAATATAAATGAAGTAACCATGGCAAATACAAAAACAATATCAAAAGCGAAGCGTAAGCAGGCATGAACTGAAGGGGATACCGGCAGTGACGATAGTGTTTTCACTTTTGGAAAATCAAAAGTAAAGGCAACTCATCTTAATAAAATTTATTTTCCCGAAGATGACATAACGAAAGGGGATGTGATCAAATATTATATTTCAATGGCAGATTATATTCTTCCCTATTTAAAAGGACGTCCGGAATCGTTGTTACGAAATCCAAATGGAATTCATGAGAAAGGATTTTTTCAAAAAGACGCTGCGGGAAATGTTCCTTCTTATGTAAAAAGTAAAAAGATATTTTCTGAATCGAATCAAAAAGAAATAGACTATATCATTTGTGATAATGCCGCTACCCTTACTTATATGAATAACCTCGGTTGCATAGAAATTAATCCATGGCATTCAACCATAAAAGACCTGGATAAACCTGACTACCTTATCATCGATATCGATCCTTCTTCAAAAAACACTTTCGACCAGGTGATTGATGCGGCCAATATGGTGAAAGAGGTTTTGGATAAAGCGGGTGCTGCATCATTTTGTAAAACATCAGGTGCGACTGGCCTGCATGTGTATGTTCCCACTGCGAAAAAATATACCTATGAGCAGGTAAAAGACTTCGCCTACATCGTTTGCATTATGGCTAATGAACAATTGAAAGATTTCACTACACTTGAAAGAAACCTTCAAAAAAGAGGCAATGAAAAAATTTACATGGATTATTTGCAAAACAGTAAAGGACAAACCATCGCTTCTGTTTACAGTCTACGGCCGAAAGAAGGAGCGACAGTTTCAACACCATTACTTTGGAAAGAAGTAAAAACAGGATTAACTCCCCAACAGTTTACGATACATAACATTCTACAAAGAGTTGAAAAAAAGGGAGATATTTTTAAAGGAATTCTTGGAAAAGGAATTGATCTTAAAAAATGTCTTAAAAAATTGGGATCTTAAATAGAAAGAATTTTTTTGAAAAGGCTTTTTTTCTTCGGGTAGGAATATGCCGTTCTCCTCCCTTCCATTTTTTTTAGCTACAAAA
The DNA here is from genome assembly GCA_963819925.1 of uncultured Chitinophagaceae bacterium. Taxonomy (GTDB): domain Bacteria; phylum Bacteroidota; class Bacteroidia; order Chitinophagales; family Chitinophagaceae; genus Ginsengibacter. The sequence continues at coordinate 846,795 of CAWFYG010000009.1, forward strand.
TTTGTAATGCCATATTGGAGAGCTGCGCCCAGCGCCTTTTTTACAATACCCGCAGATTTACCAACTACAAGTTTCCTTGAAAAATAACCTGCCCCTAAACCCAGGGCAACCTTAAAAAGATTGTGTTTTAACTCCGTAGATTCCTGAACTTCATGGATAGCGTTTTTTAATATATTGGTCGGCTTAAGGCTTTCAAGAATTTTATGAAATTCATCTTTTAAATCTTCCTCCAGCAATAATTTTTTTCTTTCCAGCCTTTTTATCGCCGCATTCAGTTCGGAAAGATTATTAATCTTCCCGGCATAACCTGATAAAGTTCCTTCGTCATTCATGTACCTGAAATTTTTAGAGACCCATTTAATCCAGCAATTCTTTTATTAATTTATTACTGACTTTGGTTTTAATTAATTTATCACGCATTGAATAAATTATCAGCCCGGCGATAAGATAAACTGCTCCTACAATAAAGAATCCCCAATATACTTCTCCAATCCATCCGCCAATGAGAAATGCAAGCCCAACAGTTAAACAAAGAAGAACGCAGCTAAAAAGAATTATTAAAATAACCGTAGTAATAACAGACGACATAAATCCAGCGGCTTTATTTATGCTCTTCAGCTTAAATAAATTCAGTCGTACGTCCGCATATTCTTTTAATTTTTCAAATAGCTCCTCTAAGTTTGTAGGCTTACTTTCCATTTTTTATCATTTATCACGGGATGCCTGTAAAATATTAGATAACAAAAAGGGAAACCAGCTTAGGAATTCATGGAGGTTCTTACATCATTTTTCATAGCACTGGCCTTTTCTTTTGCCTCGGAAACCATATCCTTTCCTTCAGACACATAACCAGATAATTTTTGTTTTGCAGCATCATACTTTTCAGAGATGGCGTCCGCATATTCACTGTATTTATTTTTTACAGAGTCTGCAAGGTCTGAACCTTTCTTTGCGATTTTTCTTCTTGTTTCGGTTCCTTTATCGGGTGCAAATAAAATTCCCAATATAACGCCGGCGGCGGCGCCCGCTAAAACACTTGCTAATACTTTTCCTGAGCTCATAGTTGTAAGATTTAAAGTTTTAAAAATATTTTCTATAATATACATAAAATATATTGCCAATAAAAATAAAGTTGCATGGATGCAGCTATAACACCACCCGGTAAAGCGTTTGAAAGGAATTTACACTCATTCAATATTGTTTTTTAATTACCTGTTTGAGTAAATTTTTTCCCACACTGCGAAAGGGTTTTGATTCCTTCACCAATATATTTCACAAAGATAACAAATCGATTATTTATTAATATGGGTGACAGGTTATTTGTTTCTGGCATAATATTTAATGACTGACTTTATTAGCTTAACCATGAAAAATATTTTAAAATGACAAATTCAAAAAACAAAAAGAAAACAAGCTCTGCAGAAGATTCAACTGCATTAAACGGCGATTCATCAATGCTAAAAGAATTTTTTATTGATGAGCTAAAAGACATTTACTGGGCGGAAAAGCATTTGGTAAAAAGTCTACCGAAAATGGAAAAAGCGGCAACCACCCGGGAATTAAAAAACGCAATAAATGATCATCTTGAAGTAACCCGGAATCATGTTTCCAGACTTGAAGATGTGTTTGGATTGCTGGATAAACCCGCGGAAGCCAAAAAATGCGATGCTATGGCAGGTATTACTAAAGAAGGAGATGATATTGTAAGTGAAACGGAAGATGGTTCTCTTACCAGGGACGTTGGAATAATACTGGCTGCGCAGAAAGTTGAGCACTATGAAATAGCCACTTACGGTGGACTTATTCAGGTTGCAAAAACTTTAAACCTTGATGATGTAGCTAACGTGTTATATAAAACATTGAGGGAAGAAAAGGAAACTGATGAAAAGACTTACGGAAATTGCTGAAAACAAAATCAACGTGGAAGCGGCTGAAGAGGTCTCATAACCCCGTTGCTTGCAAAAGAATAATGATTGCCTCCTGGAAAGATGCAAACATTCAATTAGTAATAAATGGTTGTAAGCAGCAGCCAGGCTGGTTGATATCAGCCTGGTTTTTTTAAAATATTTTGGACGCTCATGATAGATTAATCGAACTGTTATTTATACAAATAATAAAATTTCAAAAATGAAAAAAAATAATAGCACCTTTCGCCGATTTTTTAATCGCTTTTCATCAGCAGTCACCAAAGCCACCGGCGGCCCTTATGCATTTGTTTTGGCAACTTCATTTATATTAATCTGGGCTATCTCGGGGCCACTCTTTAAATTTTCCGATACCTGGCAACTTGTTATTAATACAAGTACCACCATTATTACTTTTCTTATGGTTTTTGTAATTCAGCATTCTCAAAATAAAGACACACTTGCGTTACAGCTAAAGCTTAATGAACTTATAGCCGCCAATTGCGAAGCCAGTAACCGCCTTATAAGCATCGAAGATTTTACGGAAGAAGAATTGGAAACCATTAAAAAATTCTATTCTCACCTTGCCACCTCTGCCAAAAAAGAAAAAACTATTTTTCAAACTCACTCACTTGATGAAGCAAAGAAAAACTCCATACAAAAAAATAAAAAAGTCACAACAAAATCTTCAAAATAAAAAAAACAGATATGAACAAATTCAGTGTTAGACGGATTCTGATTCCGATGTTCTTCATGGCTATAATGCTTGCCAGTTGCCAGGCTATTGCGGGCATATTTAAGGCGGGAGTATGGGTTGGAGTAATAGGTGTAATCGTGATAATTGCCATTATATTTTGGCTCATAAGCAAGGCCGGGAAAAAATAAAGGATTAAACAATTATTGCAATATTTTGTAAAAAGGTACGTCAGCGGCCTTTTTTTTATAACTGATAACGAAAATTTGGCGAGGCATTTTTTACGACAGCATTAGATTGCTTTTGATTTAAATTGCCTTTATATTTATAATTTAAGTAACAAATATTTATTAAGTACATAAGTACTTTTAATTTCTCTTTTTTTATTTGTAACCCCCTGCAAAATGATAAAAACTATAGTTGATAAAATTGCCGACCGGACACGCTGGGGTTACCTTGCCGCATTCATCATCTTACTGATTTCTTATATAGTTTCATTTGTTTCCACCCAAAACGTCATGAAACAATCAGCATTGGTGAATCATTCCAACGATGTAATTCACAGCCTGGATAATGTAGTGAGCTATGTTACGCAATGCGAATCTGCAGCCCGTGGTTATATCATTACAAACCACAGAGAGCTCCTTTTAAAGTATTACACCAGTCGCACTAATGCAGATTCTGCTCTTAAAAGTGTGAAATCATTGACTGCAGACAATCCGGTTCAGCAAAGAAACATGGAACTCTTAAAATATTAATAGCTGATAAGTTTGCGTGGCTTGAGCGTGCCATTTCAATTTTTGATTCCACACATACCATTACACAAAATCTTTTAAACGGAAGAAATCCAGGAATTGAAAAAATGAGTAAAGTTGAATTTTTTACAAAAAAAATTCAAAATGATGAAAGAAAATTGTTTCACCAAAGAAATAATAAGTTGACTAAATATTCCAAAATCATAAAATACTTCACTATTATATCTCTCATCGTTGCTATACTGTTGACTTTTTACGCAATAATCACCTTTAATAAAGAAAACAGGGCCAAAAGAGAGGCCAGTCAAAAAGCTGCCGCTTATCGGCAAGAATTGGAGATGCGTATTAATGAACTCGCTGCCTTAAATGTAGAATTGATTGAATTAAGAAACAGCGAAAAATTTGCAGCCACCGGTAGAATTTCGCGGACTATAGCACACGAAGTAAGAAATCCGTTAACCAATATTAATCTCGCAACGGAGCAATTGCAAAATGAAATTCCCGCAAGCGGGGACGTGCAGCCATTGTATTCGAAATGATTTCCCGAAACTCCAACAGGATAAACCAATTGATAAGCGACCTTTTGAATTCAACAAGGATTTCAGAACTTCAATACGTAAGATCTTCAATTAACGACGTCCTCGACAGCAGCCTGGAGTTTGCTTCCGACCGGATTGAATTAAAGCAGATAAAAATCATCAAAAACTATGACATGGAGATTTGCCCGGTTTCGGTTGACATTGAAAAAATAAAAATTGCTTTTTTAAATATCATCGTAAATGCTATTGAAGCCATGGATAAAAATGGTTCGCTTCAACTTTCAACCGAAAGCGGGAACAACCGGTGTGTAGTAAAAATTACCGATTCCGGGAAAGGCATGTCAAAAGACGACCTTGCGAGGTTATTTGAACCTTATTTTACAACAAAAGAAAGGGGTACGGGCCTGGGCCTTACCAACACTCAAAATATTATTCTGGCCCACAAGGCAAAAATTAGTGCAGAAAGTGAATTGGGAAAAGGTACATCATTTACAATTTCTTTTGCTTTTGCATAATCGTAAAGCTGCTCCTCCGACAATTTATGATACCGTTATAAATTTAATGAAGATCGGTTCAATTTCTTTTATTGGGTCTAGTCATTTTTTTAATGGAAATTTTTTCCAGTTTTTTGTAGAGCTTCGATCTCTTAGAATAGGTTGTCTCGTCGCCCAGCAACAGTCCCCATGGCTTTAAATCTTCCACTTCATCACAAACAATTTTAATAAATGCAATAGCAGGTATAGAGAGAAAAAGACCTGAAATACCTGTTAAAGCTCCTCCTATTACCACTCCCAAAATTGAAATTAATGCGTTTATCCGTAGCCGTGAAGCAACTATCTTCGGCATTAGAAAATTTACATCTATTATATGTATACTATAAAATATCACAACTATCCATACAATATTGCTGGTGTTATCGGTAGTAGTTAGTGAAACCAATACTGTAAAAAGTGTTGCGGTAAACATTCCTATGTAAGGTATCAGGTTTAATACGGCAGCCAGCACTCCAAAAAAAATTGCATACTTAACACCCAGTAATACAAGCCCTGTAGAATTTGCCGTAGCTACTATCCCCATTTCAATTAAAAGGCCTACCATATAGCTTCTGATCATGAGTTTGGTTTTATCGAGAACATTTTTTACACCAGAAGCATGTTCGTTCTTAAAAACAGCAAATAAAAATTTACGAATGTGGTCTTTATAAAATAAAAGCAGGAATGTATAAATAGGCATTAGTATTAATAACATAACGGCTTCTGTTATTGAAAAAAAAGTATGACTGATATAGCCGGTACCTGTTTCTTTTAACTTATCTGCTTGCTGGTTCAAATATTCATTTTGCTCCTCGAAAGAAATGTGCAGCTTTTCTTTTATCCAATTTTGCAGCGAGACAAAGTGTTCATTTAAATGTTGCTTTATGGAGGGAATATCCTGCATAAAACTGGCAATCTGGCTGCTGAGGAAATAAATTATTCCCGCTATAAACCCGATTGCCAGAACTAAAGAAACTGATATAGATATCACCCGCGGAACTTTGAGGGATTCCAAAAAATTTACAACGGGTAATAATAAAACTGCAAGAAGGCAAGCAAAAGCAAAGGGAATTATAATATTCTGCGCAACATTAATAAAAACGCAAATAAAAAAAATAACCAGGAATTTAAAACCCAGCTTCACATAAAAAGGTAATTGATCATTTACAGTCATAATAAAAAATAAAAAACCCTCATGCAAGTTACCGAATGAGGGTTTACTTTATTCAAGAAAACAATTAAAGATTTTCAATCCATTTAACAACATCTTCTTTTGTTTTTCCTAATTTTTGCTGAAGCCTTCCTACCAATTCATCATCCTTTCCTTCATCCCGTTTTAGATCGTCGTCTGTAAGATCAGCATATGCTTTTTTAATTTTTCCTTTTGTTTCATTCCAGTCTCCTTTGAGTTTTAATTTCCAGCTTTCCATAAAATTATTTTTTAAATTAATAAATATCAGGCGGCGCCTCTTATAACTCGTAATAAAATTGCAATAATGGCAATAACCAATAAAATATGAATCAGTCCCCCGGTATAATAGCCGCCCAGAAAACTAATAGCCCATATAATCACCAGTATTACTGCAATTACGTATAATAAGTTTCCCATATGAAAAAATTTAGGTTAAAAAAAAATGGATACAACAGATATTTAATACAAAAGTTTGCCAAAAAACCTATGTGTTTAAAAGCGCCGATTTTACTGGTGCTTACAGGCCCAGGCCTTTATTTGCCGCATATTGGGCTCATTAATTAGCGGGGAAATAGCTCTACGAAATGAGTGGAATATCCCGTTTATCTGTATAAGTCGTGCCACGGGGTACCAAGCAGCACATGTGCTTTTCGAAGCTTGTTATCTCTAACATTGTGCAAGACGATCAAACTATTAGCAATTACTTTCTTACGTTCTATCCTATAAAATCCGGAGATACATTTTTATGAATGCATGTTTTTTGCACTAATCATCTTTATTTAACTTTATTTGTTATAACCTGTAAAGCGCAGTAATATGAGGAAAAGATTAAGGAGTATTTTTCTTTATATAAAAAAAGTACTCAGCGAATTTTCGGCAGATAATATTCTAAAGTATAGTGCTTCGCTTGCCTATTATACTGTATTTTCTATTGCCCCGCTTCTTGTTATTATTTCTTCACTCTCAGGAATTTTCCTGGGCAAAGAAGCAGTAAATGGCGAAATTTACAACCAACTAAAAGGGCTAATTGGCAGCGATGCCGCAGTTCAAATCCAGGACATTATAAAAAATATTCACCTGACCGGAAACAATTTTTTTGCAAGCGTTCTAAGCATTATAGTATTATTAATCGGGGCTACAAGTGTTTTTGGCGAAGTCCAGGATTCACTCAATAAAATCTGGGGCTTAAGGATAAAGACCAAAAAAATCTGGTGGAAGCTCATTTTAACAAGGCTCCTGTCTTTTTCGCTTATTGTGAGCATTGGCTTTATAATGATGGTTTCACTCATTTTAAATGCAATGGTTTCAGCCTTCGGAAAATTTTTAGGCAAGTATATCCATCATTTCAGTGTTTACTTTATGGCGACTGCGGAAACGGTTCTTTCATTTTTTGTAGCTACCTTCTTATTTTCGCTGGTGTTTAAATTATTACCCGATGCCAAAATAAGATGGAAGGATGTTCTTTTTGGGGGGGTTTTAACGGCAATATTTTTTACGTTGGGCAAACAGGCTATCGGATTTTATTTAGGGAAAAGTAATCTTAGTTCATTGTATGGTGCGGCCGGTTCGATTGTTATTATTATGGCGTGGGTTTATTACAGTTCAATCATTTTATATTTGGGGGCTGAATGCACGAAAGTTTATGCAAATTTATATGGCCGAAAAATTCAGCCGAATGAATATGCTGAATGGATTAAGACTGAAAAAAAGCATACTTTAAGCCCTCATCTGAAAAAGGAAGATTTAAATTAACTTTGCGAACTCTTAAGTGTAGATAAATCTATGAATAAAAAAATTCTGATTATAGACGATGATCTTGATATGTGTTCATTATTAAGTCGATTCCTTAATAAAAAAGGATACGACGCAGAAGTAGCACTTAACGGCTCGAAAGGCCTTGCCAGATTTAATGAAGAACATTTTGATATTGTTCTGTGCGATTTCAGGCTTGGAGACAGGAACGGAAAAGAAGTCCTCCTGAAAATAAAAGAAGTAAAACCGGAGACTATTGTTATCATCATAACCGGGTACTCTGACATTAAGACTGCGGTGGATGTTATTAAGATGGGCGCCTTTGATTATATCACAAAACCCCTTATTCCGGATGAAGTAATAAATGTAATTGAAAAAGCAATGGCAGCGCCGTCTTCAGGCGATAGCACTCCTCCTTCAACAAATGCAAAGGCCTCAAAGAATAAAAGAAAGTATGTACTCTCTTCCAACAAAGAATTTTTAATTGGCCAGGATGGTGAAACTGCCCGGGTTTATTCGCAAATAGAAATAGTGGCGGCCACTAATTACAGTATAATCTTATATGGTGAAAGTGGAACCGGTAAGGAAGTTATTGCAAAAACAATTCACGAAACAAGTGACCGAAAAAATAGGCCTTTTGTAGCAATGGATTGCGGAACGCTGTCGAAAGAACTCGCCGGGAGCGAACTTTTCGGTCATGTAAAGGGAGCCTTTACGGGTGCAATCACCGACAAAGAAGGTCATTTTGAACTTGCCAATGGAGGTACTTTATTTCTTGATGAAGTCAGCAACCTTTCTCCGGAAGTACAGGCGGCATTATTGCGTGTGATCCAGGAACGTAAATTTAAAAGAGTGGGGGGCACTAAAGAAATGGATGTGGATGTAAGAATTATCGTCGCTTCGAACGAAAACCTGCAGGAGGCTTATAAAAAAGGAAAATTCAGGGAAGATTTGTATCACCGTTTCAATGAATTTTCAATCAACCTTCCCCCACTTCGGGAACGGAAAGTTGATATTCCGCTTTTTGCTGATTTTTTCCTGGATAAAACAAACCATGAACTCAATAAAAATATTGAAGGCTATGATGATGACGTACTGGAAATGTTTGTCAACTATGAGTGGCCGGGAAATTTAAGAGAATTCAGAAATGTTGTGCGACGTGCGGTATTGCTGACCCCGTCGGGTAAAATTAACTCGAAGGTACTACCCTCAGAAATTACCAATCCCAATAGTCAACATCGCAGGGAAGAAACTTCGGTAATGGATTCAAAAGAAGCAAAACACTTAAAGGAACCTGATTTAAAAGATGCGGCTGCAAAAGCTGAATATGACACAATAATGAACGTACTTAAAGAGGTTAATTTTAATAAAACCAAGGCCGCGGAAATTTTAAAGATAGACCGCAAAACACTCTATAATAAAATAAAAATTTATCAATCGTTGTAGCCTTGGGGATTTCCTAAATTTCAAAACGTTACTGTAAATGGGTATAGAATTTGTCTGAAGTTTGTTATTAAGCTTCACGATAAATAAATATTAGTATGACAGAGCAAAAAACACCCATGACAACGCTGACATCTGTCCTGGAAAAACTTCGCATAAAAAAATATGACAAAGAGTTTTGTATGACACCGGAAGGATTTACTCCGGGCAACAATAAATATTATAAACCTGAAGATTTAAAAATTATTCGAACTTATCGGTTTGAGGGCGAATCGGATCCGTCTGATTCTTCCGTTGTTTATTTAATAGAGGCCAATGATGGGCTAATAGGATACAGCCTTGACGCCTATGGTGCTTACAGTGATCACGGCGACGACGGCTACGATGATTTCATAAGAAAAATACCGGTTGAGGAAAGAGAGGAGCAACAGATTTTTATGGATTAGGCATATATCCTCCTCACTGCATCCCTGTATTTTTCCATAATAACTTTCCTTTTGAGGCTTAGTTTAGGAGTCATTTCACCAGTCTCTATACTCCACTCATAGGGCAGCAACTCAAATTTTTTGATTTGCTCCACATGATTAAATTTTCTATTATAGCGCTCTACCTCATCTTTGTACAAATCTTTCACCTGTTTATTTTGAAGCAATTCATCATTGCCGGTGAATTCAATATTTTTACTTTTTGCCCATTCTTTCAAATTACTAAAAGAAGGAATTATTAAGGCTCCTACATATTTTTCCCCTTCCCCGGTTACCATTATATTTTCTATGTAAGGAGATTCCTTTAGTTTAAGTTCAACAACTACCGGAGCAACATATTTACCACCACTGGTTTTAAACATCTCTTTTTTCCGGTCTGTGATTTTCAAAAATTTATTCTCAATCATCATCCCGATATCGCCGGTTTTATACCATCCATCTTCCATTGATTCGTCTGTCAGATCGGGCCGTTTATAATATCCCATCATTACGTTGGGACCTTTACATAATATTTCTCCGTCTTGCGCAATTTTAACCTGTACTCCATCAATCAACGGGCCTACAGTACCAAACATCCGGTTGGATTTATCAAACCGGTTTACAGAAATAACCGGCGAGGTTTCGGTGAGGCCATAACCCTCCATTACCACAATTTTTGCAGCAGTAAATATGCGGATTAATTTTACCTGGCAGGCAGCCCCCCCGGTAATAATCGCATTAAGTTCATTACCCAACCCTTCTCTCCATTTACTAAAAACAAGTTTGTTGGCAAGGTTGAGTTGAAAATTATATAAAATTCCGTGGTTCTTATTAATCTCAAATTTTTCTGCTAATTCATGTGCCCAAAAGAAAAGTTTTCTTTTTATGCCCGTTAGCTCATTCCCTTTTAGCATAATCTTTTCATATACCTTTTCCAACAACCGGGGCACGGTGGTGAACATATGTGGCTTTACTTCTTTTAGATTTTCAGCGATAGAATCAAGACTCTCCGCATAATAAATAGATACTCCCTTAAACAAATAGAGGTAGGTAACCATTCTTTCAAAAATGTGATTCATTGGAAGAAAACTCAGCGCACGGTTACCGGGTGGAAAGCAAGACATGGAAGACATTACGTTGCTTACAATATTCCGGTGCGAAAGCATAACTCCTTTAGGTTTGCCTGTTGTTCCCGACGTATAAATAATAGTGGCAAGGTCTTCGTATTGAATAGTAGCGGCGGTCTCTTTTAGCTGCCGGATGTAATTTTCGTCCGGGGATAAAATCTCTTTCCAATATTTTATATTATCTGTTTTGTCAAAAGAAAATATTTCTTTTAAATGAGGGAGATTCCCTTTTATGTTGTTTACCTTTTCGGCAAGTTTATTGTCATTTACAAAAATGATCTTAACCTGGGCGTCATCTAAAATGAATTCGAGTTCCGACTCGCTTATGGTGGGATAGACAGGTGTAAGTACTGCTCCTATTTGCTGAACGGCAAGATCAAGCATTAACCATTCAGGCCGGTTTTTGGCTATTACCGCAATTTTATCTCTTCCTTCCGGGGTATTATCTCCTTTTCCAAATCCCATCTTCAATAAGCCGGCGCTTAATTTATCAACAGTTTCCGAAAGCTCCTGCAGGGAATATTCCTTCCACTTGCCGTTCTCTTTCGCCGCGACAATGGGATGGGTAGCTCCTTTTTGCAATTGCCATTCGATACAATCAAACAATCGTGTGGGTTCAGTCATAAAATGAAAAATTAGGTAACTGTACGATCCTTACTCCTTAACTTTTATATTGAGAACTGATTAGATTCTAAATTAAGCAAATAAGGTAAATAAATGCTAATAAGAATTTCTTTGCATTTACATCAGACAAACGAATTTCTTAATGATAATATTGGCCTTCCGGAATTTTAAAAATTCGTCCCTGCTGAAATTTATTGAATGCAGCATATTCTTCCGCATGTGTGCTTATCCAGTTTTGATAACCGGTAAGATTTTGAGCCGCTCCAAAAATCCATTGATTGTAAGCGGGAAATAAGCCTTCTTCCAGGAATTGTTCCTGTTTATCAAAAAGAGCCAGAGGGAATTTTTTTGCATAGGACTGATCCCAATCAAGAATAAATCTTGTTCTGACCATGGTAAGTGTTTCCGCATTCAGGCCATTTTGTACGACACTGTTTTGTTTGTTCATCGTCGTTAGAAAGGCGACTTCAAATTTGTTTTTGTCTTTAATATTTGAAAGCAAATCTACATCGGCAAAAAGTTTTTTATAGCCATCTAATAAGATATTCTTTACCTCAGCCGTACGCGATGTAAACGATTCAATATTTATAAATATTTCTCCATAAATAAGGCTCCATATTCTATCGGTAGTAAGAAAATAATATTTACATGCGTTATAATAATTACTACCATAAGATGGATCCTGTTGTATGCCTTTTTCCCATTGTTTTATAGCAGAATAATCCTGTTTGCTCCAAAGCATTTCACCATAGTCGTTATACAACGGGCCGCTATGGGGATATTCTTTAATAGCCTTCTTGTATAATTTTTCTGCATCTTTTTCCTGGCCTAAGGCCCTGTAAATAGTGCCTCCGATCTGGTAAGTCTGGTCATCTGCATTATCTTTTGCCAACAAAGGTTTTATAGTTTCCAATGCTTTTTCATTTTCTTTTTGAAGATAATAATCGTAAGCAAGGTCTTTGGCAACTTCAATGTTATCCGGAGCCTGGCTCAATGCCCTGGTTAATATAAGAGAAGCATTGGCATAGTCACCCTGGCGCATAAACGCTTTTGCATTTTCATGAAGTTTTTCAGCATCTTCAGATTGGGCGAATACAAATACGGATAAAAAGAAAAAACAAGTGAACAGCAGATTTTTTTTCATTCAATAAAGGTAAAAAATTGTTTTGCGAGTGAACTGTGTACAAAAGAAATTAAGATTATACTAAGGATAAAATTCCTAACAAATCAAATGAGTGAACAACCCATCTCTGAGCTTAGGTTCGAACCACGTGCTTTTGGGAGGCATAACATTGCCACTGTCCGCGATATCAAAAAGTTGCTGAATACTTACAGGATGCAGGCTGAAAGCAACTTTCATCTCCTTACTATTAACTCTTCTCTCCAACTCTTTCAGCCCTCTTATTCCGCCAACAAAATCAATTCTCTTGTCTGTTCGTTGATCTTTAATACCCAAAACTGGATCCAATAAATTATTTTGGAGAATAGTAATATCCAATATTCCAATAGGGTCTGTTGAGAAAGTGCCATCTAAAGCAGTTAGCTTATACCAGGCTCCCTTAAGGTACATTCCAAATTCATGAGGCTCTTTGGGAGCATAAGCATCGCTTTCTTTTTCCACCGTAAAATTTTTATTGATCTTCTCAAGAAATTCTTCTGTTGATAAACCATTAATATCTTTTATTACCCGGTTGTAATCCATAATTTGTAATTGCCCCGCGGGAAACAACGTAGTTAGAAAATAACCGGCTTCCTCATAATCTGCCAATTGATATTTTACTTTTGCGGCTGAAGCGGCCCGATGATGCCCGTCTGCTATGTATGTACAGGGAACCTTCGTTTTAAAAATTTCTGTAATTTTCTTTATGATGACTTCATCGCTTATAACCCATACTGTATGCTGTACATTATCGTCTGAGGTAAAATCATAAACAGGATTTTTATCCTTCTTCCATTTTTCAATAATTACATTCAGTTCGTCAACATCGCGGAATGCAAGAAAAACATTCCCGGTTTGTGCTCCTGTTATTTTCATATGAGCAATGCGATCCGCTTCTTTTTCAGGGCGTGTAAATTCATGCTTTTTTATCAGGCCGTGTTCATAGTCGTTCACTGAACTGCAACAAACCAATCCGGTCTGGCTTTTATTATTCATTGTGAGCTGATAAACGTAATAGCAGGGTTTGCTTTCACTAAAAAGCACCGGCCGGCTTATAAAAGCATCCAGGTTTTCTTTTGCTTTTGCGTAAACTACGTCGCTGTGTATATCAATATTGGCAGGAAGATCAATTTCGCTTTTTGTAATATGTAAAAAAGAAAACGGGTTGCCTTCTGCTTCCAATTTAGCTTCCTTGCTGCTCAACACATCATACGGCTTTGAGGCCACTTGTTTGGCAAACTGGGCCTCTGGCCTGAGTGCTTTAAATGGAAAAATTGAGATCATTTTAAATTGATTATTACTAATAGCAGCACTATTTGCAAGCGGGCAAATATATACAATCAACGGCGATTTTAGATTGCAGCTTTTTGATTTTGGGATTTTGTTTCAGGTGACAAATTTTTTCTGCTGCATAAAAAAGGGGTAGTATTTTTTTATTTTTATTGATTGCTTTCAAACTCCCTCATTACCTCAATAAGATAAACAACACTGCTTAATGGCAACGCATTATAAATGGAAGCCCTGAAGCCTCCAACAGACCTATGACCTTTTATCCCATAAATCTGGTGCTGCTCCGCAAAATCAAGAAACGACTTTTCCAGTGAAGGTTCCCTCATCACAAAGCAAGCATTCATTTTGCTCCGATCCGCATTTGCTACAGTAGACTTGAAAAGAGGGCTATTGTCAATGGCATGGTATAGCATTTCGGCCTTTTGATTATTTATTTTTTCAATTGCGTCTATGCCTCCCTGTTGCTTCAGCCACTGAAGTGTAAGCATAGAAACATATACCGCGAATACCGGTGGTGTATTTAGCATGCTTCCTTCCTTTATATGGTTGCGGTAATCCATTATCGTTGGTAAGGCACGATTTACTTTACCAAGAATGTTTTTATTTACTATAACAAGATTAACGCCTGCAGGTCCCATATTTTTCTGTGCACCTGCATATATCAACGCAAATGAATTAAAATCCCTCTGCCTGCTGAAGATGTCGCTGCACATGTCTGCAACCAGGGGTACACTCACTTTTGGAATGCTTTGCCATTGCGTTCCATAAATTGTATTATTGGTAGTAAGATGAAAATAGGTCGCATCATTAGGGACAGCAAAGTCTTTAGGAATATAATTGTAGTTAGTATCATTTGAGCTACAGACCACATTTACATTTCCAAAAAGTTTAGCTTCTTTAAGCGCTTTTGTGCTCCAGACACCCGTGTCGGCATAAGCAGCGGTTTCACTTTCGTTGAGCAGGTTCATAGGTACTTGCATAAATTGTGTGGTAGCCCCACCATGTAAAAACAAAACCTCATGATCATCATCAAGATTCATCAACTCTTTTACCAATGATCTTGCCTCATCCATTATAGCCTGGAAATCTTTGGTACGATGTCCTATTTCAAGTATAGATAATCCTGTATTATTATAATTTAATACTGCCTGGGCGGCCTGTTCAAAAACAGATTTTGGGAGAACTGAAGGCCCGCCGTTAAAATTATGAACTAGTTTTTTTTTATTCAAAACTTCCTGGAAAACTTCTGCCATGTATATAAGATTAGGTGGCAAATTTAAGAAAATAACATTAGGTGTGAGGTGGTAAAGTATCCGTATCAGGTTGGCAATTTACCGCTGGTTATTCTTCCCTTCCTTTAATTTTTCCGGTATGCCATTCTTGATTAAGCTCTTCAAAGTCTTTCAGGTCCTTTTCAGAAAAGGATTGCGAAACAAGGTCTGAAAGATCAGGCTGACCTGCATTCACCCATGCAGTATACCAGAAAGATGCCACCGCAAATATGGCCTGTCTCATTCTTCGTTCCACCATTCCATTAAGCATTTTGTTGTAGGCAGTAGTATAAGCAGAAGAGTATTGACGCACCACTATATTATTTCTTTCCTCGAACGAATATTTTTTATCGCCAGGAAACCGGTACGACAATTCTTTTTCAATAGACAAAACTGAATCTGCCTCCCTTCCACTTTCCAACACCCTGTCCCAAATAAATTTCCCGGGATCTTTTATATATTGGGCCTTGCCAATAAAGAAATCGAATTGTTTATCAGCTAATAACTCCGGCACCCTGCTTTCCCAAAATGCGTGAATACCTATTTGATCCGTCAACTGCCCATTGTGGTTGCTGCTCGCGTGCAAAGGCACATGCGCATCTGCAATGTAGTGGCCTATCTCAGCACTATTCTTCATTATTGATGAAAAATTTTTCTCCTTAAAAGCTTTTGTTAATCTTCCAAGCATTATTTGTATGTACCATGGCACAATGCCATTGGCTATTATAGTGTCTTCGCTAAATTTTGCG
Organism: uncultured Chitinophagaceae bacterium; assembly: GCA_963819925.1. GTDB lineage: Bacteria > Bacteroidota > Bacteroidia > Chitinophagales > Chitinophagaceae > Ginsengibacter. The sequence continues at coordinate 862,291 of CAWFYG010000009.1, forward strand.
ATAGCCTCTTTATAATTATGTGGCAGTTCTTTAAAAGGATATTTTCCATAGTGATCGATATCTATGTAATGTCTCGGTCCTTCCGCGGCTACCGCATATCTTCGCTTGTCAGGATCAACAGCATGTTCGGTAATAAATTCAATATTTGGCTTATATAACATCAGCATTTGCGGAGGCAGTAAAAAGATAGCGAGATGGTTTATTTTTTTATGGGCATAAAACCCCCAGCAATAACATTTTGCAGTTATAGAAATGAGGCCGATGATAAGCAGGATTTTCTTCAACAATAAAAAATTTATTTTAATCAATTTATTCGGTCAATTCATCCATGGCCGTTTCAGTTACACCACCACTTACAGCAAACTTCATCGATTGAGTTGCGCTAATATTAGTGATGGGTTTCACCCTCTCTTTGGGAACAATATAAACATTTCCGGCTACAGAATAGGCCATGGGCAAATAAACCGCTAAATAATCTTCCATTCCAAAGCTACTCATATCGTCTTGCGTAATAAATCCGACACGCCATATATTAGTATCATCAACATTTGCCAAGACGCTTTTGGTAAATTTCTTTTTATTGCCGGCGAATGCTTCAAAAAAATCTCTTACAAAAGAATAGAAAAGCTTGATGCCTGGTGTTCTTTCGAGTAATTTATCCAAAACAGATAAAATGCGGCCCATTACAAAGAAAGAGCTTAAATAGCCTGTTGTTATAATAAATCCAATAATTATTACAAAGCCAATGCCCGGTATATTTATTACCGGTCGGAGGATGTTGTCAATTTTATCAAAAATTTCATAAATAAAATAGACAGTAATGGAAACGGGCCCCAGGATAAGTAAACCCTGCAAAAAGTATTGAATTACTCTCTGGTAACGTGCTGATTGTGACATAGAATAAAAAATTAAAAATAAAGGTAAGTTTTGTACCGCTCATCCTGAAAAATTGAGCATTAATAAAAAAATAATATTGGAAACTTTGGCAACACAAAAAGTTTCCATAGTTTTGCCGGCCAATGGAAATAAAAGACAGAATAAAACAAAAAGCAGATGAGCTTTTTCGCAGGTACGGAATAAAATCCGTTACCATGGATGAAATTGCAGGCCAGCTGGGTGTTTCTAAAAAAACAATTTACCATTCATTTTCTGATAAAAATGAGTTGGTAGATGAGGTAATTGTTGATATGCTTAAGTATAATAAGGAGTGTTGTCAAAATTATAGAATCCACTCACATAATGCCATACACGAAGTTTTTCTTGCTATGGATATGCTCCAGGTAATTTTTGACAATATGAATCCCTCTATACTTTTCGACATCGAGAGAAATTACCCTGCAACTTACAAGAAGTTTAGAGAGTTTAAATATAAATTTTTGTTTGAAGTAGTAAAAGAAAATTTAGAAAGGGGCATAGACGAGGAATTATACCGACCGGAAATCAATATCGACGTAGTTGCTAAAGTCCGGCTGGAAACAATGATGTTGCCTTTTGATGAACAATTATTCCCAAAAAATAAGTTTTCAATGGTAACGCTTCATCAGCAAATAATAGAATATTTTCTCTTTGGAATCTCCAGCCTGAAAGGCTATAAGTTAATATTAAAATATCAAAAAGAAAGATTGAACAAAACTGCAGTACAATGAAAACAAAAAGAATTTTTGAAATAATTATTAGCTTTTTGCTTTGCAGCTATGGCTTTATGGTAAATGCGCAGCAAACCGGTGTGCCCGCAATAAATTCATTCAGCGCTAAGCAGGCGGTGGATTATGCATTGAAAAATGCTGTCCAGGTAAAAAATGCGTTGGTTGACATTCAACTGCAGCAACAAGTAAATAAGGAAGTTACTGCAGCTGCGTTGCCTCAAATTACGGCAAGCGGCAGCTTAAATTATAACCCAAACGTCGCTGTTCAGACTTTTCCAAACTTTATAGCACAAGGCACTTATGGCGTTCTTGTTGCAAATAACGTAAAAGACGGAAACGGCAATCCGATAACGGCGCCTTCTGACTTTGGATTAATAAACGCTGCTTTCGGCGCAAAATATGCATTAAGTGGTGGCATCGACCTGAAACAGATTTTGTTCGACGGTCAGGTTTTTGTTGGACTTATGGCACGAAAAGAAACTATTCGCAATGCACAGCTTGCAGCGGAGGTTACCAAAGAACAAATTAAGGCAAACGTTTATAAAATTTATTATCAACTGGTAGTTGGCAAGAGGCAAATCGGGACTATAGGTGCCAACATTGATACTTATGAAAAATTGCTTCACGATACAAAAGAAATTTATAAAAACGGCTTTGCGGAAAAATTAGATGTAGATAAAGTCCAGGTACAGCTTAATAACCTCAATACCCAAAAGCAAAAAGCCCAAAACCAGATTGACGCTGGAATTGCAGGCTTAAAATTCCTGATGAATATGCCACAACAGGACAGCCTTATTCTTACGGATACTTTATCCGACGAGGAAATAAAATCAAACATCCTGGATGAAGCATATAATTATGAGGACAGGAAAGAATTCCAGCAGCTTGAATCGACGGTAAGACTGCAGCAATTTAATGTGAAAAGATACCGATTAAGCAAAATACCCACGCTGAATCTTTCAGCCAATTATAGCCAGAGTGCTCAAAGACAACAGTTCGATTTTTTTAAAGGCCCTTACTTTACTTCTTCTTTTATTGCCTTGCGGCTGAACGTTCCCATTTTTGAAGGTGGTGCTGCCAACGCAAGGATTGCAGAAGCAAAACTCAACCTTTTAAAAACAACGAACCTGCTGGACCAGTTAAAAGCATCTATTGACAATGATGTAGCGCAGTCCAGGATTAATATGAAATCAGCCCTTGTTACGATGGATAGTCAAAAGAAAAATATTGAGTTGGCGCAAAATGTTTACAACACAACAAAATTAAAATATGAACAAGGTCTTGGCAGCAACCAGGAAATTAATACAGCACAAACCGACCTGATAACGGCACAGAATAATTATTACAGTTCACTATACGATGCCATCATTGCAAAAATTGATTTCTTACAGGCTGCAGGAAAGCTCTAAAAAAATAAATCAACTACCAATTAATCTATAAACAATGCAAAAAATAACAAGACTAAGTTTGATGATACTATTTATAGCAGTAGCATCATCATGCGGTGATACAAGTAAAAAAGATGGAAGCCTTGCTGATAAAAAAGCCGATCTGGAAAAACTTAAAGCGGATAAGTCAAAGCTGGATGATCAGATTACAGCCTTAGAAAAAGATATTGCAAAACTGGATACCAGTGCCGCTGCAAAACAAGATGCAAAATTAGTAGCTATAACTCCTGTTGCCCTCCAGGACTTTAAGCACTACTTGGATTTACAGGGAGTGGTTGACTCAAGAAGTATTTCCTATATCACACCATCCAACCAGGGTGGGCAAATAAAAGCAATCTTCGTAAAGCAGGGAGACAAAGTTCACAAAGGACAACTCGTTTTAAAATTAGACAATTCAGTGGCCTTTGAAAACGTGAATGCAGCACGCCAGCAAACCGGGAGCGTGAAGGCGCAACTTGATCTTGCAAAATCAGTTTACGAAAGACAAAAGAATCTTTGGGATCAACATATAGGAACCGAAGTGCAGTTATTACAGGATAAAACGAACGTAGAAAGTTTGGAAAATCAATTGAAAACCCTCCAGGCCCAGGTAGCCAGCGCCGAGGCATTGGCCAACCAGGGTAATGTTTACAGCGATGTGAACGGAGAAGTTGATGAAATAACCGCACACGTTGGTGAAACATTTAATGGCAATCCTCTACAAGGCGGTTACATAAAAATTGTAAACAAGAGCGATTTGAAAATTACCGCTACTGTTCCCGAAAATTATGCAACCAAAATATCCAAAGGAACACCGGTAGAGGTTAATGTTCCGGACGTAGACAAATCGTTCAATACAACCATTTCATTTATCAGCCAGTCAATAGGCACCAACACAAGAGGTTTTGCGGCTGAGGCAAAAGTGCCCGCGGGGATGGCTCTGAGGCCTAACCAGGTTGCCTTGGTAAAAATTCTTGACTATTCGGCTCCTAATACTCCCGTAATAAATGTAAACACATTACAAAACGATGAAGAAGGAAAATTTGTACTGGTGGCTGCAAAGGAAGGAGATAAGCTAATTGCAAGAAAACGTAAGGTTATAGTTGGCCAGACATATGGCGATCAGGCTGAAATTAAACAAGGGCTAAAAGCCGGCGATCAATTAATAACCGAAGGTTACCAGGCAATTTATGACGGTCAATTGATAACTACAAAGGCCGCTTAATTACCAAATACTATCTGATAAAATATCAATGTAAATATTATGAGTGTGATGGAAAATTTAAAGGAAAAGTTTAAGGAGTTTAAGCCAACTAGCTGGTCAATCAAAAATAAAACTTCCATTTACCTGGTGATTATTTTTGTATCATTGATAGGTATATACCAGTTCGCAACTTTACCCAAAGAGCAATTTCCTGATATTGTAATACCGACCATATTTGTTCAAACAACTTATGTAGGCAATTCTCCCCGTGACGTTGAAAACCTTGTCACCCGGCCAATTGAAAAACAATTGAAAGGCATTACCGGCGCAAAAATTAATAAAATTACCAGTACTTCTTTACAGGATTTTTCGGCAATTACCGTTGAGTTCGAAACCAGTGTCGCCAAAGAAGTTGCTTTACAAAAAACAAAAGATGCTGTTGATAAAGCCAAAATAGATCTCCCGACGGACCTTACAGAGGATCCCAAAGTACAAGAGATAGATTTTAGCGAGCAGCCGATTATGTTTGTAAACATCAGTGGCGACTATAACATGATCGCTCTTAAAAAAATTGCCGATGATGCAAAAGATAAACTGGAGGAAATATCACAACTTACCCGTGTGGATATTGTGGGCGCACCTGAAAGGGAATTCCAGATTAATGTGGATAATTATAAAATGCAAAGCGCCAATGTAACGTTCGATGATATTGCCAATGCAGTGAAGCAGGAGAATGCTGATATATCCGGGGGCTTGCTGGATGTTGGAAATATGAAAAGAACTTTGCAGGTAAAAGGGCAGTTTAAAAATGTTTTTGATATCCAAAAAATAATTGTCAGAAACACAGGTGGTGCTCCTATATATCTAAAGGACATTGCCGACATAAAAGACACCGTTAAAAACAGCGAAAGCTATGCACGCCTGAATGGTAAAAATGTAGTAACCCTGGCCATTGTAAAACGTTCTGGCGAAAACCTGATCGAGACATCCGACGAGGTGAAAAAAACTGTTGAGGAGATGAAAGGAAATATATTCCCTTCTAACCTCAATGTTGTGATAACAGGCGACAGGAGTATTTCTACCCGTACTTCGTTCGACGACCTGGTAAATTCAATTGTAATAGGATTTATTCTTGTGTTGCTTATCCTGATGTTTTTTATGGGTGTAACTAATGCATTTTTTGTGGCCTTATCTGTGCCACTAAGTATGTTTGTAGCATTTTTATTTTTACCGGTAGCTAGTTTAATCACCGGTTCTGACGTTACGTTAAACTTTATGGTGCTTTTTGCATTGCTTTTCGGATTGGGAATTATTGTGGATGATGCGATAGTGGTAATAGAAAACACCCATAGGATTTTTGTAGAGAATAAAGGCAAGCTCTCTTCGATGGAGGCAGCTAAGATGGCTGCGGGCGAAGTTTTTGTACCGGTTCTTTCGGGTACGCTAACAACGTTAGCCCCTTTCTTTCCGTTACTTTTCTGGCCCGGAATTATTGGCAAGTTCATGATCTACCTGCCCACCATGCTCATCTTTACATTAACAGCATCACTGATAGTTGCGTTCATTATGAATCCGGTGTTTGCTGTTGATTTTATGAACCACCCGGATGATGAAGGAACTAAAAGAAAATCGGATATATTTAAACGCCCGGCATTTTGGCTTACGATGGCCGTTGGAATAATCTTTGACTTGTTGCATGTAACATTTTTGGGCAACATACTTATTTTATTATCTATATTGGTCGTAATAAATACTTATGTATTTGATGGTCTGATTCATAAATTTCAAAACAAAGCGCTCCCTGCAATTATGAAGCGCTATGAGGCATTACTACGATGGGCACTTTCGGGATGGAAACCTGTCGGGTTGCTCCTCGGTACGTTCGGGTTATTGATATTTACAATTGTGCTTTTTAACCTGAGAAAAGTGCCGGTTGTTTTTTTCCCAAAAGGCGATCCTAACTTTATTTACGTATATCTAAAAATGCCGGTGGGCACCAGTGTTGATTACACTGATTCCATAACAAAAGTCCTGGAAAAAAGGGTTACCAAAGTTATTGAACCGGACGGCAAGCCTAATCCTCTTGTTGAAAGTATTATCTCTAACGTAGCAGTAGGAGCATCCGACCCGGCCAGTGGAGATAACAGTACACAACCCAACCTGGGAAGAGTGCAGGTTTCATTCGTTGAATATGCAAAGCGTCACGGAAAGTCAACTGCGCCTTATCTCGATTCGATAAGAAACGTAGTGAAGGGTATCCCCGGCTCACAAATTTCTGTAGCGCAGGAATCAAATGGGCCGCCAACAGATCCGCCGATAAACATTGAAGTACAGAGTGAAGATTTTGATAAGCTTACTTCTACTGCCAAAGCTTTAAAATCGTACTTGGATAGTTTACAAATTCCGGGTATAGAAGAACTAAAAATGGATGTGGACCTTACGAATCCTGAAATTACACTTAGGGTTAACCGTGAGAGAGCATTGACAGCCGGGGTTTCCACCGCCCAAATAGGACAGCAATTGCGGACTGCCTTATTCGGGAGAGAGGTCTCTAAAATAAAAGATGGTGAGGATGAATATAAGATACAGTTAAGAAATAACGAGGTACAGCGCAACAGTCTTTCACAACTACTGAATACAAAAATTGTATTTCGCGATATTGCTGCGGGTGGAGCAATAAAACAAATTCCAATAAGTACCCTGGTAGATGTGGACTATACCAGTACTTATGGAAGTATTAAAAGAAAAAATGTAAAACGGGTAATCACTTTATTTTCGAATGTGCTTGCTGGTTATACGCCCACCGCAGTGAATATCAAGATAAAAGACGCTATTGATAATTTCCCTCAATTGCAAACAGGCGTAACCATAACCCAAACAGGAGAGGGAGCGCAGCAGGCAGAGACGGCTGCATTTCTTTTCAAAGCCCTAATAATGGCGCTGATGATTATTCTTTTCATTTTAGTGGTTCAATTCAATTCAGTAAGCAAGTCAGTTATTATTTTGACTGAAATAATATTCAGTGTGATTGGTGTATTGCTGGGCTTTGGGATTACAAAAATGGAAGTGTCTGTGGTTATGACCGGCCTGGGAATTGTGGGCCTTGCCGGTATTGTTGTAAAGAATGGCATCCTTGTAATTGAATTTGCTGATGAACTGCGGGCAAGAGGCATGAAGACGAGAGAAGCTGTAATAAAAGCGGGAAAAACAAGGATTATTCCCGTAATGCTTACGGCACTTGCTGCAATACTTGCATTGATACCATTGGCAATTGGTTTCAATATAAATTTCGTTACGTTGTTTGCTGATCTGAATCCGCATATATTTTTCGGTGGAGACAGTGCTCAATTCTGGAAGCCATTATCCTGGACAATTATTTTTGGACTTGCATTTGCTTTTTTTATGACGTTGATAATTGTGCCAAGTATGTATCTCATTGCAGAAAGATTGCGACGCCCGATGCGGAGGCAGTATGGCGGCAGATGGATATCCATGTTAGGCATACCTCCGCTCACACTTATATTTATGCCGCTAATGGTGGTTACCATGTTTATTCATCGTGCAAAGGCTGCAAGGAGAAAAAGAAAATTTGGTAATAAATACGATGAAAGATGGACCGGTAGCTGGTTCTAAAACATATTTATTAATTCAATTATAGTAAACCTGTGGTTAATGATACTGCAGGTTTTTTTATTTCATAAACTTTCTTCAAAAAATTACTATCATGCTTTCAAGCAAATATTTTATACCTGCTCTTATAAATTCTGTTTAAATTTATTTATACGAATGCAGATCTATTTTTATAATCGGTTATTTCTTTCAGCCCTTTAAAAGCTCATTATGCAAAAGAAAAATCAACAATCAACAAGAAGAAAATTTCTGAAACATCTTACCGGTACTACACTGGCTCTCGGTGCAGGATCACTGGCGGCTTTTGCAGCCGGAGAAAAAGATAAAGAACATATTATTCCATATCAAAAACATTTTTCTTCCAATGATAAAATAAATGTTGCGGTAGTTGGAATGGGCATTATGGGTAATAACAACGCCAACACGGCGTTGCAGGTACCCGGTGTGGAATTAGTTGCTGCATGTGATTTATACAAAGGCAGGCTTGAGAGAGCGAAAGAGTTGTACGGTAAAGATCTTTTCGTAATAAATGATTATCGCAAAATTTTAGAACGAAAGGATATAGATGCAGTTATTGTTTCTACAAGCGATCAATGGCATGCACGGATAACTAAAGACGCCTTAAAAAGTGGTAAGCACGTCTATTGCGAAAAGCCAATGGTACATTATATCAATGAAGGGCATGATGTTATTAATGCACAAAAAGCAAGTGGTAAAGTGATGCAGGTGGGAAGCCAGTATGTAAGCAATATTGTTTTTCAAAAAGCACATGATTTGTATAAATCAGGCGAAATAGGAAAACTCAATATGGTAAATGCTGTTTATGACAGGCAGGATGCCTTGGGTGCGTGGGAATATACCATGCCCACAGACGCGTCGCCTGAAACTGTTGATTGGGACAGATATATAGAAGGGATGGCAAAGATTCCATATGATCCAAAAAAGTTTTTCTGGTGGAGAAATTACAAAGAATTCGGTACCGGAGTCGCAGGCGACCTGTTTGTTCACTTACTGTCAGGCACACACGTAATTACAGATTCAAAAGGTCCCGAAAAAATTTATGCATCCGGCCAACTATGTTATTGGAAAGACGGCCGCAATGTACCCGATCTGATGACCGCCATAATGCAATATCCTGAAACACCGGAGCACTCTCCTTTTCAACTTACGCTACAAGTAAATTTTGTTAGCGGAACTGGCGGTTCGGAAACAGTACGCTTTGTAGGTGATGAAGGGACGATAGTTATCAATAGCGATGGTCTTACAGTTCATCACAGTAAAATGCCCGAAGCGCCCGGCATTGGTGGCTGGGATGCCTTAACCACATATCCTGAAGCAATGCAGGAAACTTTAAAGACACAATACAACCAAAAATATACTCCTGAACAACAAAGAAGAACCATAGTCCCTGATTTAGTTTATAAAGAACCCGATAACTATGATTCTCATTTGCAACATCACATTAACTTTTTTGAAAGTGTGCGAAACGAGGAGCCGGTGGTGGAAGATGCTGTGTTTGGTTTCAGGGCAGCAGCTCCGGCGCTTGCATGTAATGAGAGTTATTTTAAAAATAAGATCATTCATTGGGACCCTCTTCAAATGAAAACAAAAGAAAGCTGATTATTAATCCAGGAAAAATGAATACAATAAAGATTGCTACGGCCCAGTTTGAAAATAAAAGCGGTGATAAAGATTATAATTTAAAAGTAATAGGCGGCCTTTCAGAAGTTGCTGCGCAACAGGGAGCTAATGCAGTAGCATTACATGAATGCTCCATAACCGGTTATACCGGTATAAAAAAGCACGAAGACCGGAACTCTACAGAGACATAATTGGTAAGCCAAATAATGCAGAACAAAAAGTTGCGTGGCTTAGCTTACAAAGCGATTCAACAATTGATTCATAATTTTTAAATTAATATTCTATGTCAGTATCAAGAAGAAAATTTCTCCTGAGTGGTTCGATGACACTCGCAGGAACTGTGTTTTTACAAAAAAGTTTTTCAGCTATGAATACTATTTTTTCTCCCGCTGATAACCACATATTAGGAATACAACTTTATTCCGTTCGGGATGATATGAAAAGTGATCCCGCCGGTACCTTAAAGCAACTATCGGCAATAGGATATAAAAATGTAGAGCACGCTAACTATGTAGACGGGAAATTTTACGGATACACGCCCGTTGAATTTAAAAAAGTTCTGGATGATCTTGGATTAAAAATGCCCAGCGGTCACACCGTTATGAATAATGCTGACTGGGATAAAGCAACAAATGATTTTACAGATAAGTGGAAGCGAACAGTTAAGGATGCAGCAGTAGTGGGTCAACTATATGTAATAAGCCCGTGGCTTGATGAAAGCCTGCGTAAAAATTATGATGACCTTATCAGCTTTCTTGATGTGTTTAATAAATGCGGTGAGCTTTGTAAAGAATCAGGATTAAAATTTGGCTATCACAATCACGATTTTGAATTCAAATATTCTTTGAATGGTAAACAGATATATGATATCATTTTGGAAAAAACAGATCCTAATCTTGTCTTACAACAGATTGACATTGGCAACATGTATGGCGCAGGCGGAAGGGCCCTGGAAATAATAAAAAAACATCCGGGAAGGTTTGAAAGTATGCATGTCAAAGATGAGATAAAATCTACAGGCAAAGGTGAAATGAGTGACAATTACGATAGCACTGTATTGGGTGAAGGGATATTACCGGTTAAAGAAATTCTGGACCTTGCCAGCAAGTCAGGTGGAACTACAGAATTTATTATTGAGCAGGAATCGTACCAGGGAAGATCACCGATAGATTGCGCCGAAGCGGATTTTAAAACAATGCAACAATGGGGCTATTGATTAAAACTATAGGACTTATTAGTCGTAAAAAGCGAATCAGCAATTGAAAATCATACCATGTTATAGAAATATAACCAACCCGACTACTCATTATACATAACTTCCTTGCCTGTATAATAAATTTATTATAACTACGTTAGTATCAATAATAAATTTTTAATCCAAAATCCTAACCTATGATCGTCAAAGAAATCGTATGTGAATTACTGATTGCAGCTCATATAATTCTTTTCATCCAATCAAGAATGGAAAAAATTAAATCTTAGCAAAAATTATCCGTTAAGAAATTTAAATGCCCGTATCCGTTTCCCCAATAAATCTTTTAGCTAATTTCTTTTAAAACATTTTGGATTCTTTCATCAAGACTTTCAAAAGGTGTGTACCCGTTTGCCAGCAAGTAAAACTTTGTTTCACTGGCTTGAAGAAATACTGCGGGAAATCCTGATCACATTCAACTGCCTGCACAAAGCAAATTCATAATACGCCTGCTCTTTATATTGTTCATCATGTAGTTTCTCATAAAACTCTTCGGCATCAATGTTGTATTTTTCAAGAAGCAGGCGATATGCTTCATCATCTGTAAGATCACGGCCTTCGAAATGCAACGCGTATTGCATATCAGCGGCAAAACTTACCTGCTGTCCGGGAAAGCTTTCTTTAAAAACACACAATGCTATTGCAGGCTTTTCTGAATTAGGGAACCAATCGCTTTGATCCGGATGATTAATGTGCCACAAATAATCTTCGCCAAATTTAGCCCCGGTAATTTCTTCTACACGTTTGTAGGCGCCTTCTATATATTTTGCTGTCGCACTTATTGACACAGGTTCTTCCGGTAATATCATTCCGCCCGAAAGGAGTTCAAATTCAAGCGCATTTTTATATTCTGAATAATATTTTTTTTATCACTTCACTAAAGCCATAGCACCAGCCGCAATAGGCATCGTAGCAATATAGTTAGTGCGGTATTCATTTTTGTTTACTATCAACCACTATCGACTAATCGCTTTTCCGAATTCACAAATATACCTTTGAATATATTCCTCTTTCTTCTTAAGCCGGTATTGCATAATAAACCGGGGGTGGGGTAACGCAACAATTTTGTTGAAAAAATTCATTTCAGCATTTAGTTTCGAGAGATATGCGAAGTTTTTTCCTTCTCCAAAACAAAACGCAATCTTGCGGTTAATACCAAATTGCAACTGCTCATTCATACATTGTATAATAAACCCTTTAAGGCTTTCCTCTAACTTTTTATCGTCGTAATAATTGAGATTTTTATTATGCATCGTAAAACCAAGCGGGCTGACTGACGAAATATAGAATCGATTGTAAAAGCTTTCATGTCCCCCGAAAGCGTTTATCATCTCATAAACAAAAACCGAGCTCAACTCCTGTTTTTTGGGAATAGAATTTTCAATGCCACAGACACTTTGTAACCTTACCGGATCAGTAAAAGGAATTCCTGTAATGCCGCCACCAAAACGCCCTGGATTGATTCCAAGAATTATAAAACGTGTATTATCGTCGTTATAAAATTTTGTATAAAATGTGTTGCAAAGATTGAACGTAATTTCATTCCTGAATGGATTCATTACTTCAATTTCCGGTGGAAGCGGAATGTTAAGTTCGAGTCCTTTTAAAAAAGAAAGAATTTTTTTTGACAGAGGCATTTTAGAATTTATAATCATACGGAGTCACAGTTAGTGCGCCTCCAGCCAGTTATCTCCCACCCCTATTTCTGCATCTGCGGGCACACCGTTAGGAAGTATCAGAGCGTTTTGCATACAGTCAATGATAAGAGGCTTTATTTCTTCCACTTCAGGTTTATATGCATCAAATACCAATTCGTCATGCACCTGCATGATCATTTTCGATTTGAATTTGTGCTTTTTAAATTCGTCATGTATTTTAATCATTGCCAGTTTTATCATGTCTGCAGCTGTTCCTTGTATAGGCGAATTGATAGCATTTCGTTCTGCATAGCCCCTTACCGTGAAATTGGATGAGTTAATATCTTTTAACCATCTTTTCCTTCCCATCAGCGTTTCAACATATCCGTTAGTCTTACAAAACTGGATGGTTTCATCCATATACTTCTGAATGTTGGCAAATTGCTTTTTGTAATTATCGATAATTTCTTTCGCTTCTGTGCGGGATATACTCAAATTTTCTGCAAGCCCGAAAGCGCCCTGTCCATAGATGATTCCAAAGTTCACACTTTTCGCCTTATAACGCATTTCCTTGGTTACATCTTCTTCATCTACGTTAAACACCTTTGCCGCAGTTGCAGTATGAATATCTTTCCCGGATTTAAATGCTTCACACATAGCAGGATCGCCACTTATGCCGGCAACAATGCGCAATTCAATTTGAGAATAATCAGCGGAAATAATTACATGATCGCTGTCTCTCGGTATAAACGCTTTGCGAATCTCACGGCCTCTTTCGGTTCTTATCGGAATGTTTTGAAGATTAGGATTGTTGCTGCTTAATCTTCCTGTAACTGCAATTGCCTGCCCATAACTGGTATGCACACGCGAAGTTTTTTTATTTACCAACAGCGGTAACGCATCCACATAAGTTGACTTTAATTTCGTAAGCTCACGGAAATTTAAAATATCTTCTACAATAGGATTTTCTTTTGCAAGTTTCAACAATACGTCTTCACCGGTTGAATGTTGACCTCCTTTGGTTTTCTTCCCTTTATTCAACTGCAGCTTTTCAAACAAAACTTCTCCCAGTTGTTTTGGTGAAGCCAGGTTAAATTTTATACCGGCCTGCTCATATACATTCTGCTCGCATTTGGCAGCTTCTGTCTCCAATTCTTTTGAATAAACATTTAAAAAATTCATATCAATTCTTACACCTTCATATTCCATGTCAGTAAGTACTTTCACTAAAGGCGTTTCCACTTCATTAAAAACTTTTTCAACATTTTTTTCTTTTAAATAAGGAACAAATTTATTTTTTAGCTGGCGGGTTATATCTGCATCTTCTGCTGCATATTCTTTTACTTTTTCCACTTCCACATCACGCATGGTGCCCTGGCCTTTTCCTTTTTTTCCGATTAACTCTGTTATGGAAACGGGCAAATAACCAAGATACTGGGCGCTTAACAAATCCATATTGCGCCTGCCTTCGCTCTCAATAACATAATGCGCCAGCATGGTATCAAATACTTTTCCTTTCAGTTCAAAGCCATACCATTTTAGTACCAGCAAATCATACTTTATGTTTTGTCCAATCCAAACAATGGATTCATCGGCAAATAATTCTTTGAAATGATTTAAGATATGAATCACTGCTTCTTCGTCTTCAGGACAAGGGACATAGTAACCTTCGCAATCTTTATATGAAAAACTTAGCCCGACAAGCTCGGCTTCATTCGCATCTATATGATTAGTTTCAGTATCAAATGAAATTTCCTTTTGCGTTGATAATTTTTTAACCAGGTCGTTAATGGCATCATCTCCTTCAATCAAATAATAATTGTGTGGGGTATTACTGATATTTTTTTCCGCAGCAAGACCTGATTTTTCTTCCTTGATAATTTTTTCTTCTCCTGGCTTCGGGGTTGGCACTTCCATTGCATTACCAAAAAGATCAGTTTGTATCACCTGCTTCTCTACAACGAAGACATTGTATTCATCTCCTAAAATTCTTTTGCCTAAAGTTTTAAATTCAAATTCGGCAAAAAGGTCTCTTAAGACTTCGGCGTTGTAAGCCTTCACTCTGAAATCTTCTTCATGAAATTTACAGGGGACTTCAGTGATAATAGTCGCCAATTTTTTACTCATGATGGCATTTTCCTTTCCTGCTCTTATCTTTTCGCCCAAAGCGCCTTTAATATTATCTGCATCTGCTATTACATTTTCAACTGTTTCATATTGAGCTAATAATTTAGCTGCAGTTTTTTCGCCAATGCCAGCAATCCCCGGAATATTATCAACAGCATCACCCATCAAGGCAAGTATATCAATAACCTGGCTTACACTTTTTATCCCCCATTTTTCACAAACTTCTTTTGGTCCCATTATCTCAAACTTTCCTGCCCTGGTAACCGGGCTTATAAATTTTTATTTTTTCCGTAACGAGCTGACCAAAATCTTTGTCGGGTGTTACCATAAAAACTTCATAGCCTTCTTTCTCTGCCTGCTGTGCCAGGCCGCCGATTATATCGTCGGCTTCATACCCATCACATTCCACAACCGGCAAATTAAATCCTTCAATTATTTTTTTTATTTCGGGAATAGATGCGAGCAAATCTTCGGGCGCTTCCTGCCTCGTAGCCTTATAGGCCTCAAAATCCGTATGCCTTTCTGTAGGTGCCCATGTATCGAAAGCTACGGCAAGATGAGTAGGCTTTTCTTTACTTAAAAGATCGAATAATGTATTGGTGAATCCGAATTGGGCATTGGTATTTTTTCCTTTTGTAGTAATTATCGGGCTACGGATTAAAGCATAGTAAGCACGATAAATAAGCGCCATTGCATCCAGCAAAAAAAGTTTTTTCTCCATTTAGTAAAAATAAAACAAATCAAAACTTACTATCAAAACGGAACTAATAACTAAGGAAATTCTTAACAGCAAGGATGACTTTCGGAATGGGTAAGGTATCTGGCCACCTATTAAGAATCTTGTTGCACAAGGTTGCCAATATTTTTTCTTTATAACTATTGTAACTTTAAATATGGAAATTAAAGAACCGGCCCCTGCTTATAATAAAAAGTTTTACTCCATAGAGGAATATCTTCAAATGGAAAATGAGGCAGTAGAAAAACATGAGTATTACAAAGGTGAAATTTTTGCCATGTCCGGTGCGGGAGCCAGGCATAATATCATTTCAATTAATATTATTGCATCGCTGTATAATGCACTTAAATGCAAAAGTTGCCAACCTTACGGCAGTGATATGAGAATTCACATTCCACGGAACACTCTATTTACTTATCCCGATATTTCGGTTATTTGCGGGGATATCATTAATGCTGACGAAGATGAAAATACAGCTACGAATCCAACTGTAATCTTTGAAATACTTTCTCCTTCGACAAGAAACTACGACCGTGGCTTGAAGTTTATGTTATACCGTGCCATTCCAACTTTAAAAGAATATATTCTTGCAGAAGCCGAATCAATTCATGTTGAGCAGTTCGCTATAAATAAAGAAGGGCTTTGGCAATTGAAAGAATTTTCCGGCATTGAAGATGAATTAATCTTAGAATCACTCGATGTGAATTTGCAGCTAAAGGATATTTACGATAGGTGTAAATTATAAAACATTTTGATGGTAAGATCAACTTCGTTTCAAAATCTCGATTCAATATAATAAGGAAGCATTGCTCTCCAGGTAGGCCAGTCATGTGTCATATCAGCGCCCCAAATGTCAAGTTCATAATTGATTCCTTTATCATACAAAACTTTTGCAAACCTGCCTGCTGCCCCGGGATCTTCATAAGCGCCGCTTCCTGAGAGTATATGAATGTGCCGGCTGATTCTTATATGATCAAGATACCAGGGGTCCGTAAGGCCCGGCATATAATCCATTGGGGAATTAAAATAAACCTGGTCGTCATTAAACCCTTTCGTGTAATAGTGGAGGTCGTATACGCCGCTCATGGCTATAACCCCATTAATAAGATCAGGTCTTTTCAAAAATAAGTTCATACTATGCAATGCTCCTAAGCTTGCCCCGGAAATTATTATAGGCGTCTCGAATGATGTGTTTGTTTTAATAAATGGAATCACTTCATCGAAAACATATTGGTTGTATTGGTTGTGTCGTATGCCTTTATGCTCACCCAACATATTATCGTTCAGCCAGCTTTCTTTATTAATGCTGTTGATTGAAAACACTTTTATTTTGCCTGAATCAATGTAGGGAGCAAGGCTATCTATCATTTGAAACCGCTCATATTCCAGGTAGTCTGCACCGGCCGTGGGTACCAGCAACAAAGCGAATCCATAATCTCCATAAACCACCACCGGCATTTCTTTATCAAGGGAGGGACTGTACCACGAAGTAAGTTCTCTTTTCATAAAAGGTTTTATAAAAGTATCAAATTAAGAGAGGGTATATTTTTGAAATCTTTATCTGCGGTTACAAATGGGAGATCAATCCACATCGCGGTTGAGACTATCAAAGCATCAGGTAATTTTAATTTATTTTTATGTCGGATTGAGAGTTGAATCAGCATATTGTTTCAATCTATTGTCTCCACCAATAAAATATATAAATGCATTTGTATCAAAAACAACATTTGAAAAATTAATTCCATTCATTCCGCATCATTTTTTGATACTTTAATCCATCCATTGGCCACTTTAGTTTTCCAAAATGTTTTGAAATATTTTTACGTGGTAACTTTTCAATTTTTTCCTTTATTTCCTTTAATTGCTTCCTGGTTGGATTTTTAGGAACCTTTACAATTGTTGCCATTTTCGTCTTTTGCGTAAATTTATGAAATTCTTTATTCTTAACTTTCTTTGATTCCTTAAATCGCCTTATTTCTGAAAACATTCAAAACGATATTATCCTTTTACTTTTTTCTTTATAATTGACTTACAATAAAAAATTAACCGGATTTTTTTATTTTGCCTGAGTCCGAAGGAGCAAGGCTATCGATCATTTGAAACCGCTCATATTCGAGGCAATCTGCGCCGGCTGTAGGCACCGGCAACAAAGCAAATCCATAATTGCCATAGGTTACAACTGGCATGTCTTTATCAAACGATGGGCTGTACCACGAATGAGCTCTCTTTGCATAAAGTGTTTATTATTAAGCGGCACAAAATAAGAATAAAACGGAAAATAGAATTTAATGGACGGTTTGAGATATTACTCAATAATTTATTTTAGTCCCAATCTCTCAAGGAGTACTTCTTTCCTGGCTTTTGAAACCATTAGTTTTTCGTTACTGTTCATCACCACATAACCACCATCAGTTTTTATATAGTGGGTGACTGCATTTATATTTACAATCGTGGAGTGGTGTATGCGTGTGAAAACTTCGTGAGGTAACATTTCTTCTATATCGCCTAATGTTTTAGATACAAGAAATTTTTTTCCGTTCGCGAGATAAATGTTTGTATATGCGCCTTCAGCATGGCAGTACTGGATGTTTTCCGCGGGAATAAATTCATACCCCTCACGCTTTGGGAAAGCAATTTTTTGTTGTTGTACGGGCTGTTTTATATTATGCAGCAAATTCTCAATATTTACGGCACCTTCTGATGCAAGAATTTTTTCCTCGGCTTTCTTAACAGCAACCTGGAGATCATTTGCATCTATTGGTTTTAATAAATAATCTACGGCGCTAATGCG
Organism: uncultured Chitinophagaceae bacterium; assembly: GCA_963819925.1. Classification (GTDB taxonomy): domain Bacteria; phylum Bacteroidota; class Bacteroidia; order Chitinophagales; family Chitinophagaceae; genus Ginsengibacter. The sequence continues at coordinate 880,382 of CAWFYG010000009.1, forward strand.
GAAAGCCTTGGCAGCAAATTTATCGTAGGCTGTGGTAAAAATGATACAAAAGTCAATGTGATCGATCATTTCGAGTAGTTCAAATCCATTCATCCAGGGCATTTCCACGTCAAGAAATACCAGCCGGGGTTTTAATTTTTTGATGGATAGAATTCCTTCTTTGGCTGTAGTACATGCAAGACATACCTCCACATTAGGGCAATATTTTTCCAGGTCTGCTTTAAGTGCATCAATACAATTTTGTTCATCATCTATGATTATTGCTTTTATCATTATATTGTGGCTGTGGTTTTATCGCGGGTAGTCATTTAAAATTAAGAACTCTTTTTTCCATTTCATAATTCGAGATGACGAATAACGAATTTGGGTTGATAACTTATTCAACCTGCTTAATAATTTGTTGCAACTGAGAGCCCTTTTTATTATCTTAAAACTGCCTTTAGCCATTAAAAATTACGATGAGAAAGATTTATTCGATTTTCACTCTTATAATGCTATTGACAGCCTGCTCATCACCAACCATTGTGAGACAAATAACAATTGGTGGTAACGATAAAGATGAACCGTCGTCTATGTGTTTAACAAAAGATGGAGGATATATTGTTGCTGGTACATCTTTTTCCCAAAAGAGCGGGGAAAAACTAATAGATAATCGTGGAATTATTTATTGCGATTACTGGATAATAAAATTCAAAGCAAATGGTGAAATACAATGGCAAAAAACCATCGGCGGTGATAACACTGATTTTGCAAGGTCTATTGCTTGCACAGATGACGGTGGTTATATTATAGCAGGCGCATCGGAATCTGACAGTTCGGGAGACAAAACTGAAAACTCGAGGGGGAACACTGATATATGGGTTGTAAAAATTGACAGCGCGGGAAATATTCAGTGGAATAAAACTATTGGCGGTAGAAACACCGAAGATTGTGTCCAAATAAAACAAGCACTTGATGGCAGTTATGTTATTGGCGGGATATCGAATTCCAATATTTCCGGAGAAAAAACAGAAATGAGCCATGGTGATTACGATTTATGGGCGATAAAGCTTGACAGAAAGGGAAATATTGAATGGGATAAAACGCTTGGCGGAAACAAGTTTGAATTTTGTGGTGGAATGGAATTGACAGCTGACGGCGTGGTATTGTGCGGCGTTAGTGCATCAGACAGTTGCGTAGATAAGCCACAAAAAAATCGTGGTTTAGTTGGAGATGCCTGGGTAGTAAAACTTGACATGAAAGGAAACATTCAATGGGAAAAAGTTTTTGGTGGCCATGGCGATGAAATGTTTACGGGAATCTGTAAAACGAATGATAATGGTTTACTGCTTGCTGCTTTTACAAACTCAAATAAAGGATATGAAAAATCGGAAAATTCAAAGGGTGGCACGGATATTTGGCTCGTAAAAACCGACAGTGCCGGAAACCGGTTATGGGATAAAACGATTGGAGGCAAATACAATGACGGCGAAGCCCACTCGATAAAACAAACCCTTGATGGTGGATATATTATCGGTATGAAATCAAATTCAGGCATATCCGGAGATAAGACAGATAGCTGCCGTGGTGATTATGATTATTGGATTGTGAAACTAAATAGGTATGGCGAAATTCAGTGGGATAAAACCATTGGTGGAAACGGGTACGATGACTTGAAAGGTATTGAAGAAATTGAAAAAAATCATTTTATTATTGTGGGCAATTCAACCTCAGAAAAAAATGGAGACAAAACAGATCCCTCCCGAGGTGATGCAGATTACTGGATTGTGTATTTGAATGAATGAGTATCTTTCAAAACTCACTACAGAATAAATATTTCCTTATTTATTAAAGCTTTATTTAGCCGGTAAAACCAGGCATCTTATCTAATCCATTTCTATTTTAGTGAATTGCAACTAGAAACAATCACTGAACTATCCTTATTCACCTCGCAATGATCTTTTTGCACAAGCGTAATAGGTAGTAATTGATCACGATTGTAATGCAGTGGTATTCAAAAAATCAATACTCATTGAACCTAATAATAACTATGGTACCGGAAGGTTTTGTATGTTCATTTTTTTTGTCAATTATTTCAACGTTGGCATTCCTCTCATTCAGCAAATTGTCAAGATTAAGTCGCGCCTGCGTTAAGTGCACTCCCATTGACTGATGTGATGTTAACTCACCTTTAAACCTATTCCGTTTGGAAGTTTCCCTACCTATGCCATTATCATCTATGCTGCATTGAATGACTTTATCTGTTCTTTTAACAGTTACTGTTACTATACCACCATCTTCTTTTGGCATAATGCCATGCCAGATAGCGTTTTCAATAAACGGTTGAACGATCAGGGCAGGCACTTTAAGAGATTTCAGATCAAGGGTTTCATCAATATTAAACACGTAACTGAATTTATTACCAAAGCGCATACCCTCCAGTTGTGTATATAGACGGCAGGTTTCCAATTCATCATATAAACTAATTTCCCTCTTGTCTGAGTTTTGAAAAATAGTGCGGATGAGTTTCGAAAAAGTAGTGAGATAATTTACAGCCTTATCTTCCTCTTTCCGTTGTATCAGTGATTTTATCGAGTTCATGCAATTAAAAATAAAATGCGGATTCATTTGTGCACGAAGTGCCTTCGCCTCTAGTTCCAGCAATTCTTTCTCATATTTGCCCTTCAATTGTTCCTGCACCCGTACCGCTTTAATACGCCATATTACGAATAGGTAAACTGCTGTAACTGCTGCTATGACAAAAACAATTTTGGACCATTTTGTTTGCCACCATGCAGGTATAATATCGATAAAAAGTGTTGCGCCATCATTGCTCCAGTTTCCATCATCATCCTTAACTTCTGCATAAAATATATAATCGCCGGGGTTCAAGTCATTATAAGAAATAGCCCGGTTCAAAGCGCTTACATAAACCCAATCTTTATCTACTCCTTTTAACCTGTACCGATATTCCAATCTGTCCGGCCGCTCAAACTCAACTGAAGAAAAAGTCAATGTAATAAAGTTCTTATCATGAGGAAGTATTAAGATATCCTGGTATTGAGCCAGTGTATCTTTTGTGTAAGCCTGATTGAAAAGCTGTATGGATGATAAATAGCATTTGCGTTTTCGGTTTTGTTTGCCAATTACAGACGCTATTGAGATATACTGAATATAATTAGCCGTACCAAAAAAAAGATAATTATTAGCCAAAGCTATCCCCGAATTTAGATATGATATTATGCCGTCATTCTGAGTTAATTTATATTTCCTGTTATCATTATAATCGTATAATAATACGCCATCAGGATATAACCTGCACATGATATGTTTTCCCTCAGCATTGTACATCGGACCTCCGGAAGATGATGGTTCGGCAGCTACGTATTTTTCCAGGTTACAAGTTTGTGGTTCATATACTGAGAAATTATTCAAGCCCCCAATCCATAGCCGGTCACTGTCATCCAGAGCATAGGGAAAAATATGATTCGAATTTTGCGGTTCTATTACTGGGGCATGGGAAATTCTTTTTGCTTTTCTAGTTTCCAGGTTAAATTGAATGATGCCATCAATATATCCATAAAAAGAATGCCTGTTATAACCCCAATAAGTATTATTTGCGTCTTTATCTATTACCAAGAAGTCCAACCTGTTGCCAGGTTGATAAATGCCCGCATTATCTTTCACCATTTCCTCTGGCAGCGGAATGGAATCATAATCCATTTGCTTTAAATTAACGCGATATATCGCCCTATAACTTTGGTCGGAAGGTTGCAGATACATATACTCCCGTCTAAAAACAAGATTTTGAAATTGTTGGTGTTGAAACAAAAGTCTGGGAAACATTTTATTTGATTCAACAAATTGTTTTAAAGCATGATCATATACAAATAGCGAGCTGCCGCAAACCCATAGCCTGCCTTGACTATCTAAGCCTATGTCATAAACAGTGATCCGGTCAGTTTTCTTGTTGTGTTCATGCAGAGGAATTGATCTTACAATATTAAAGTTGCTATCAATGACAAATATTGCCTTGCTTTTTTCAAAAGCTGCGTAGTAGCATTTCTCTTTATCATCCCACACAACATTTTTAAAAAAATTTGCATTTTCATAGGTCCCACTTTTATCCTTAATGATAATGGTTGATACCTTATTATATGCTGGTTGGGCCTTGTATAAATGATTATACAGCACACACCAAATATTGCCATTATTGTCTTCAAGAAAATTATTCAATGTAATCGATGGTAAATCTCGGGCGCTGAAAGTTGAAAAATTATAGGTACGATTGCTTGTGTTGAAAATAGCGGGAAGACTATGTTCAAGTACAATATAATATTCATCATTACTTTTTTTATGCATTTGAATGATGTCAATTGCTTCTGCTTTTTTTTCTCTTTTTCCGTTAGTTGGAGCATATAGGGTGTAGAGTCCAGTTCGCATATTGTAACTCCCCATACCTCGTCCCTTTGCTGTAAACCAAATGGTGTCATGTCTTGTTACATCGATATTTGTAACCTGTAAATCGTCACTGGTAGAATCCGGGAGATTTGCACACCGGAAGTTTCTTTTTAGTTCTTTCGTTATTTTATTGAAGGAATAGATGCCATCTTCAGTTCCAAGCCATAACAAATTTCTATCATTTCCATCCTTCCTGATTGTATAAACAGTGTTTTTTGCGGAAAATTCCCCGCTGAAGTAATAAGATTCAGTTTTTTTAGTATGCATGTTAAATTGAGTCAGGCCAATAAAATAACCGGCCAGCCAAATTGATTCCCCATCCACCAATAAATCCGCATAAGCCACAGGCTCGGCCATTATTCTGAAGTCCTCCACCTTGTGTATGATATCTACGTGTACGCATCTGCCGGTTGTTATGTCGAGATAATCCACGTTTCCTTCATGAAAAGTAGTAAGCACAAAAATGTTCCCAATAGAATCTGTATATGTTCTCCAAACATCATCAGATCTTAATGAATTAGCATCGTCGTCATTATGTTTAAAAATTTTTACATCGTTACCATCGAAAGATAACAAACCATGGTCCGTACTAAGCCATAGTTTTCCATCCTTGCCAGCACTAATATGCCTGATACTATATTTTTGTAAGACCTCGTTGTTTACTGGTTGAAATATCAATGTGTTTGGTTGAGTTGATGCTCTTAAAAAACTCAACGTGATAAAAAATATCTCAAGTATAGTCTTAATATATTTCAACTACTATCTTTTATCCAATTTCCAATTGTAATGAGTGAATTCTATAATTATTATTCTTTTCTGAAATTACAAACTTGCTTTTGCAATTCATAGCACAGTTTGGTACTTGGAAGTTTTCCTCCCGTAACTGGACGATTGATATAAGTTTTTGGCAATTGTTAAATACTACAACCGAAACAAGCATTTAATAACGGTTTATAAATTCGCTACTAACAAATGTCAACTCATAGTAGCCAATTAATAACCGGCTGTTGATATAGATTACTATCCACTATAGTTTAGTTGTATTGAAATGAAAGTTCATAGTGAACTATGAAATGATATGCAAAGGTGAATGTTTAGTAGAAAATACTAACCCGAAACTTGATTTTTAGTATCTAATGGATAAGGATTTTGTTCTACAGTTGGTATGTAGTAAATATTACTATAAAGAAGTCAATGAAACTTTTGTATTGATAAAAATCCCTAAATAGAAAATATCATTAGTATTTGTCAATTTGTAAAACCACTACTTCTGATAGTATTTTACAAACTATTAAAGATTTAAACAAATGATGAAATAAGACGGGTACCAAAACCCAGCTTGTTTGAGTAAGCGAATATCTCCTCTTGGCCACAAAACAAAGGTACCTTTTAGAAACCCATTAACAGCTTTTGAATTGCCTGTTGTGATAAAATATTTGATTAAAGAATCTCTTCATATCTAATAATTTAAAAAGGTTCAAAAAATGAAAAAGTTACTACTATTCAATTTCCAAAAACTACTAACAAGCAAACTCACAGCAATCATTGTTATAGTTTTATCTGGCAGCAACACTATTTACAAGTTGCAAAAAGGTTTATTCCCCGTCGTGTAAAGACGATGATTTTTCGAAAGGGAAAAATAACACCATCACCGTGCACCAGGGTGGTTCCATCCAGGCGGCCATTGACGCCGCTGCTCCCGGTACTGTTATCCTTATCGAGCCCGGCACATATGATGGTGAAATAGAAATTAATAAAGCGGACATTCAATTAATCGGCAAGACCTGTTTCGCATTTGAAAAAGTCATTATTCAAAATAATGGAGATCAAGATTGCGGAATTATGGTACACAAAGGTGGAGACGGATTTGTCCTCAAGAATGTTACTGTTCAAAATTTCTCCGAAAACGGCGTCTACCTGGAGTACGTAGATAACTTTTTACTCTCGAATATTACTACCATTAATTGCAAAGAATATGGCCTGTATCCTGTTCATTGCACGCATGGCGTGGTAGAATATTGCACGGCCTCAGGTAGTGCCGATACTGGTATTTACGTCGGCCAGTCAGAAAATGTTGCTGTTCAATACAATACCGCTTTTGAAAATGTAAACGGTCTTGAAGTTGAAAACTGTCACGACGTAGTGGTTTTTAAAAATCATTCCTATGATAATGTTGCCGGCATACTGGTAATACTCTTGCCAGGGCTTATCGTCAAGTCTGCATCAGGAGTTTTAGTTACTGAAAACAACTTCGAAAACAACAATCACGTAAACTTTGGTGATCCTACAGCAGGCTTTGAGGCGTTGGTGCCTTCCGGTACCGGCATTCTTAATTTAGGAGTTGACAATGTTACCATTGAAAAGAATAAGATTAGCAATAACAACTTTACAGGCATTGCTACAATAAGTGATCTTGTGCTTGGGAGCATTGGCCGGTCTTCCGCCTGAAGCATTTGCTGATATTGAGCCTAATCCCGATGGTTCAAAAATTATCAATAATGTTCTTGTAAATAATGGAACGGCGCCTCCGGCAGGGCTACCATTACCAGGCGCTGATCTTTTGTGGGACGGGAGCGGGACAAATAACTGTTGGAAGGATAATACGTATTCTACTTCTTATCCATCACCACTACCAACGTGCAATTAATTAAATTAATTAATAGAAGGGAGGCAATATTTTTCAACAGCACTGTTTCCCTTCTATGCTTTTTAACCGACTAATGTCATACAAAACATAGCTCATGAAAAAATTTATTTTATTAATAATGGTTTTATTATTTACTATGAATTCCTTTTGCCAGGTGGAGAAAGCTCCAAGTCTATCAAAAGCCTATTATTTACAAAAAAGTAAAAGCAATAATACCACAGGATGGATTTTATTGGGAGCAGGAACTGCTATGATTGTTGGAGGAGCTATGACTTATCCACCACGAAAACCTTCTCATGGAATAGAAGGAGTTGGCTTAACATTAAATGCAAATGACATAATTATCATGATAGGCGCCAGTGCTGATATAATTAGCATTCCCTTTTTTATTAGTGCTCACAAGAATGAGAAAAGAGCAGGGAGGGTTGCAATTACCAATCAAAAGATTTTATGGTATCAAAAAAATAACATCGGTTTTGTAACACAACCGTCTGTTACAATAAGAATCAGGTGATAATTAGTAGTAGTGGTGGCACTGATTTCTAAGAGGAAACAATTACACTAAAAAATAAAACGGTAATTCGAAAATTAACGAACACTAAAAATATTTTTATGAATTTTCCAACAAAATATATTTTCATCACTTCCTTTATTGTTTCATCATTATTAAGTAGTTTCTCCTTTGCACAAAAGCCCATATTAGGTCTAAAACTTGGACTTGCAGTATCTCATCCGATAATAGATCAAAATGCACCAGAACCTAACGCCGGTTCAAGCACTAACGGTGTCGGAATATTGGGCGGTATATACCTTGACATTCCTGTAGCTAGTGAGATAGTCTTCCGATCCGGGGCTGAAATTGTATCTAAAGGGTCAAATAGAATTAACAGTTATTACTATCCCCCGCGATTTACTTATCTGGATATTCCGTTGAATGTCCTTTATAGGAGTAATTCCAATCATGGCCATTTAATTACAGGTGGTGGTCCTGTACTTGGCATTCCTTTCCAGCCTTCCTATGGTTATACGGTAAAAACCGATGTAGGCATAAATGGAATAATCGGCTATGAATTTCCTATTGGATTTTCATGCAATATAAATTATTGCTATGGCTTACTTAATGTGAGTAAAAATAAAGACTTAGCAACGAAGATTTCAACCCGCTATTTAGGGCTTAGCGTTGGTTATTCCTTTTAAAATATATTTTCCTTAGCACTATAGTAACAACTAAAATATTCATCCTTTAAATAAAATAGAAATGCTACAAAAATCAAAAAGCTCCTCTAAGATAATTATCATCCTCGCAATATTTTTTGTTTTTGCAGGGTGCAACCGTTATTACAAGGCAGTTACTACTAACGTAAAAGCTAATCCTGATAAGAGCGTTGACTCATTAAAAAACCAAAACAGGTATTTCATTTTACGTACCCCAAGTCAGGCCTATTTTATGCGGAATATAATTTTGAGTGAAGACAGAAAGAAAATTACCTGTTTGCTGGATGATATACCCATCGAGCACCAGGATTATCTTTACAAGGGCAAGGGGAATATGCGCTATAAGGATCCGTTTGTTCTCAATGAAGTGCACATGTATATCGGTAATGACAGTCCCTTAGCTAAAGGCAGTTATACTTTGGCGCTTGATCAAATACAAAAAATCGAAGTTATTGAAAAAGATAAAAAGCGAACGACCAGCAGCTATGTTATTGGAGCGCTTGGCTACACAATAGGCGCAATTGCTGTTGTGGCAATAATTATTGCGGCGACAAAAAGTTCATGTCCGTTTATAAGTGCCTATACAAATAATGAATTTGTGCTGCAGGGAGAAATCTATGGCGGCGCCATCTATCCACAGCTTGCCAGGGATGATTATATGCCATTGCGAATGCAGCCTAAAGAAGACGGGACACTGATGCTAAAGATCAGTAATGAATTGAAAGAAAAACAATACACAGATTTTGCAGACCTGGTGGTTGTTTCTCATAAAACAAATGCACAGGTTCTTCCAGATGCTAGTGGAAATTTGTACAGCATCTCCAATCCTGATTTGCCACAAAAAGCATGGACAACGAACAGGAGTGACATAATTCCATTGATCAATAAATACAATGATGACCAGTTGCTGCGCTTTGATGATACACTCACTGCCAGCAATGATAATTATTTGATTGCTCAATTCAAAAATGAATCTCATTCTAAAAAAGCAAAATTGGTTGTGTCCGCAAAAAATTCTTACTGGATAGATTATTTGTATGGTGAAGTAGCAAAAGAATTTGGAGATTATTATGCTACGTATGCGAAAAAACAAACGAAAAAGCCTGCTGCAGAATTGCTGAAATGGGCGCAGGAACAGCATCTTCCTTTAACGGTTTCATTAAAAACAAATAGCGGCTGGCAAAAAATTGCAGACCTGAATACCATTGGCCCACTGGCCGTTCGACAAGTGGTGGTTCCGTTAGATCTTTCGAATGTTTCCGGGGATGATATACAGGTAAAATTAAGCAGCGGCTTTATGTTTTGGGAAATTGATTATACCGCTATTGACTTTTCAGATGATAAATATTTTTCAGTCCAAACAATTTCGCCATCGACAGCCATTGACGAAACAGGAAAAGATGTACTGCCCGTGTTGCTAAAAAGAGACAATAACTTTTTAGAGCAGCCTGTTCCGGGTGATGTAGTCACCCTGGAATATAAATGCAATTTGCCTGATGAAAATATTTCAAGGTCATACATACTACATACCCGCGGATATTACACACATTCCTGGGATTTTAAGGGCTCACCGCATATCGCATTTTTAAAGCAGCTAAAAAAACCAAATGCTTTACCGAAATATAGCCTTGATGAGTATAAAAAGTACTTAGCTGACAATATGGAATCACTGGTAAAGGAATAAAGTCTCAAATAAAATATTTTTTATGCAAGCCATAGCCTCCATTGAAAAGTTAATACCGGATGTTTCGGTTGAAAAAATTCATGGTACAAAACGAGTACTAAGTACTGCAACGCCGATGGTGTCCGCTCTTCATAAAAAAATAATTATGACATGTATTTGGATAAATATTTTTATATGCGCACTGTATATTGAGAAGAACCCTTTGAAGGCGTTCAGGACTTTAAAAAAACTTAAAGAAATTAGAAATAATTCCAGGGAAAATCATTTCCTCTTAAAATATGCAAAAGTTGGCCATAAATATTATTATTCATTTTATGCGCCCGGTTGGCCTTCACGGTCGTTTTCCAAATACATATCAAATAATATTAGAAAGCTGGGCAACCCGTTCTCTCAAACAACATTAGATACCATTCTTTTTGCCATCACAAAAAAATGTGGCTACCAGTGCGAACACTGTTTTGAATGGAATGCATTGAATAAACCGGAAACACTTGCCAGGAAGGATCTTTTATCTGTCATTGACTCCTTCGAAAAGTTGGGCATCACACAGGTACAGTTAAGTGGTGGCGAACCTTTAAACCGGTTCGATGATATTATATCTATACTTCAACATACCAAAAAAACAACTGAAGTTTGGTTATTTACTTCCGGCTATCATCTTACCGAAGAACGGGCTGCCTTGCTGAAGCAGCAAGGTCTTACTGGCGTTAGCATAAGTTTAGATCATTGGATACCAGGCTTACATAACACGTTCCGCGGAAAGAAAAATGCATTTGAATGGGTAGAAAAAGCGGTAGCCAATGCAAGAAAAGAAAAGCTGGTGGTCTGCTTATCATTGTGTGCGACAAACGAATTCATAAACAAGGAAAACCTATTTCAATACGCAGAGTTGGCGAAAAACTGGGGCGTCTCTTTTATTCAGCTTCTTGAACCCAGATCCGTTGGCCATTACGCCGGTAGGGACGTTTGCTTAGATGAAAATAAAATCGCTTTGCTCGAAGATTTTTATACCACTTATAATTATAACAAGACTTTCGTTGATTATCCCTCCGTTGTATACCATGGATTTTATAGCAGGCGAATAGGATGTGGCGCCGGGGGCAAACATTATGTTTATATAGATACCGACGGTGATGTACACAATTGCCCGTTTTGTCAACGAAAATTATTTTCTGCACTCGAAAATCCATTAGAAAAAAATATAGAGCTTATGATGACCGGGGGATGCGGCTTCTATGCAAACTCATAAAAAATTTAAAATAATGCGACCACGGAATTATTTAATTCTTTTGTTTCTGCCGGCACTCGTTGTTGCGGGTTACCTGTTGGATGGCGGGTGGAATTTTCTTGTGCCTGCGTTTTGTTTTGTTGCATACCCTGTTATTAATTTTTTTATGTCGATTCTTCCGGGGTATCCACATTCCCATAAAGTTTATTCCTCTTCCGCTTACACCAATGTCGCATTAGCCTTTGTTCCGGTACTGCTTATATTAACGGGTTTCGCAGTTTATAAAGCGGGTTCCGCATCAGTTAGTGTTATATCATTTACAGGCCTCGCATTATCGGTGGGTATGGTAAACAGCATACTGGGATTCACATTGGCCCACGAGTTTATTCATCGTTATTCAAAAATAGAAAGAGTTGCCGGCTATTTATTGCTCCTGCAGAACAACTATTTACATTATGGCATAGAGCATATACGAGGACATCACGTGTACGCCTGCACGCCAGAAGACCCTGTTACTGCACGAATGCATGAACCGGTTTATGCTTTTCTGCTAAGGGCGGTAAAGGGTACTTACCTAAGCGCCCTGAAAATTGAAAATAAAAAACTATCAAAGAGGTTCTTCAAAATACCTTTTTTGCACAATCAAATGCTTTTGTTTACAACATTCCAAATTGTATTAATGGTATTAATATACTCAACCCTGGGCAAATTTTCACTGCTGTTTTTTTTATTGCAAAATGCCATTGCCATATCAATGCTGCATATTATGGATTACCTGCAGCATTATGGATTAATGCGAAATAAGAACCCAAATGGGAAATACGAAAAATTAAACGCTCATCACGCATGGAACACCGGGCGGTACAACAAAGTTATCAATCTTTTCCAATTGGAAAATCATGCAGACCATCATATGCACCCTGGTCGGCCTTATGATAAGCTTTCGCTGTATGGCAATTCACCGACGCATCCGGCGGGGTATTCTTTTATGGTGTTACTTACTCTTGTTCCGCCATTGTGGTTTAGAGTGATGAATAAAAGAATTAACCCGTTAAAATTAAACCTGAAAAATTAAATTATTATGAAAATAAAAAAAATTCTTCTCCCGATTACGATTTTAATTTTTTCGTTAACGGCCTGTAAAAAAGATCATGGCAACAATTCTAATTCCGATTCTCCTAACCTGATTACTTTCGAATATAACGGCACAATTTATTCGAACATGAGTGATTCAGTTCCTCTGGCAAATTTAACCAGCCCTGCTAACGGTGATCCGGGATTGGTAATTTGGATGCCGAATGTTTTCGGAGGAAATATTTCATTCCCCCGTACTGGCTGTGCTTACCTGATACCTGAATATCAATATGTATTTATTAATGAACAACCGGGTTGCACTCTGGTGGCGACAGACACAGCCGGGAATTATCAGGCAATAGATTCAGAAAGAGTTTACTTATACAAGTCCGGCAACCTTGATTTGAGAAGAACAGATTGCAAAACTATCAGCGGCAACGACTTGTTTTTCGGACCGTTTAGTTACCAGACATGCAGGATAATTGGAACATTTGACCTTGAATTACAAAATAAAAGTCAACAGGTAATTAAGATAACCAATGGAAAAGTCGATGTCGAATTGAACTTTTAAAAATTCATTTTCGCTAAGGATGCGAGCTTTTCTTATACCATGTTTAAAGGATCAGGTAATATGACTCACTTAAATATTTTTTATGAAATCCTCTTTCTTAATAACAATTTTATTGCTGTGTTTATGTTACTCATGCAAAAAAGATAAAGCGACTCACCAAACGGACCCAGCCTACATCCAGTTTTCCTCCGAAGCCTTAGCATACGTTCAACTGCCAATTAATACATACTTTATTTACAAAGATTCAGCGAGTGGAATGCTTGATTCGATTATAGTGACCCAAAGTGACCTAAAAAAGGAATTTCAGCCTGAGTCCTCAGCACAAACTGTGTTTGGGCCATTCCTTTTGCCAGCTTACTATTATCAAAATTTTTCACTCTTGCTCACAAGCTATTCAGGCACTTCTCAAAAAGATTGGTTTTACGGTGTTGCGAAAAGCATAATTCCTGGAATTGAATACGATAACAATTCTAATAATGCATTCCTAAGTTTGCTAGAAAAAGACAGAACAGCTAATATCCCAATTAACTATGCCTTTTTTTACCCACTCAATATCACCTCTTCAATACAAGAAACATTATCAGTAATTCCATCAATACTCGTTGAAGGAAAGATGTATTCTAACATTGAATTCTACTCCAACTCAAATGGGATAGACAGCACAAATGCTGACTATGTTAGGAGTACTTATTATTGGGCAAAAGGTGTAGGAATAATTAAAAGAATAATAAAAACTTCGAACTCAATAAAAACCTATTTACTCATAAGAAATGGGTAGAGATTTGAATTAGCAATTAAATCAACTTTCCCTTTAATGTTTCTTTCACACCTCCAAACCATTCATCTCTTAAAATACTTAAGACAATACTATCCCGCCTTTTCCCCATTTCACGGGTCGGCATATTCTTTCTCAAAATACCATCCACTTTACATCCAATAGATTTCATGGCGGCAATACTTCTTTCGTTATTATTATCAGCTCTTAATTCAAAGCGCTCAAACCCAATGCGCTCAAATGCAAAAGTTAACAGGAGGTATTTGCAATGTTTATTCAATCCGGTTCCCTGGAATTTTGTTCCATACCAGGTGTATCCTAGTTGAACTGTTTGCAATTCATTTTGTATATCGTAAAAGCGTGTGCTGCCGGCGTATTCATTGGTTCGTTTATCAAATACTATAAAAGGATATTCCCTGCCTTCACCCCTTGCTTTAAAAGTTATATCCATGTAATTCTGTAAGCCTGCTTCTCCTTCAGCGCCCACCAGAGAATATTTCCACAAGAAAGGTTCATTTAATGAAAATGGCAACAGGTATTCATAATCGTCCTGCTGCAATGGGCGCAATAAGACACGATCGTCTTCGAGAATATATTTTTTAGTACAATCAAATAATTCAGGCATAACAATTATTTAAAAATATTTTTCCGATTTATAATTAAAGATAGCGGTATCCTTATAATTTTTTTAATTTTAGGAATCGATACACCCTATGCAATTTCCATCATTCTAAAATAAATAAATGGACAAACCTTCTTCGTATTGCGAAGCAGTGGTTACAATGGATAAAAAAAACCTGCATCGCATTTACCACGACACCGCTTATGGATTTCCGATTGATAACGATGATGAATTATTTGAACGTCTAATTCTTGAAATAAACCAGGCGGGGCTTAGCTGGAGCACTATTTTAAACAAACAACAGAATTTTAAGAAAGCATATAAAGATTTCAATATAAAAAAAGTGGCTGCTTTCAAAGAAAAAGATTTTGAAAGATTAATGAACGATGCAGGTATTATCCGTAATCGTTTAAAAATAAACGCTGCCATAGAAAATGCTAAAACCCTTTTGCAAATTCAAAAAGAATTTGGCTCTTTTAAAAAGTGGATCGATCATCATCATCCAAAAACAAAAGAAGAATGGGTAAAGATTTTTAAAAACACGTTCCGGTTTACGGGCGGCGAAATTGTAAATGAATTTTTAATGAGCACGGGTTACCTGGCAGGAGCGCATATTGAAAGTTGCCCGGTTTATAAAAAAGTAATGAAAGCAAGACCGGCTTTTGTAAGAAAATAATTTACTGGTAAACTGCGTTTAAATAAACCAAAGATTTATTATCTTAAAGTACGGAAATAAAACCAGCGTATGCGTAAATTATATTCATTACTCATTTTTACCTGTTTACTTACCCCGGCATTTTCTCAACGGCTTGCCCATATAATAATTGATAACAGGGGCAACTCTGATGTAGTCAGCTTTTTAGTTGATGAGAATATATTTCTAAATCTCACCAAAGACGGAAAAATTATTGATTGGGGAGTAGAAGATAATACTCCCGGGCCCAAAACTTTCCCCCCGAAACTGGCTAAGTACATGGGCAGGGAAGAGTATTATCCGGCTACCGAGGATGAAGCATACCGTGGAAAAATAAAATATTTGGGAAGAACCCTGATTACCTACTATACTTCCACCGATAATGAAGCGCTCAAAGGCAAAGTAAAAATGATTGGTTCAAGTTTTTTCGATTATTATACTTCGTATGATGATGCAGCCTTCAAAGGAAATATAAAAAGTGCCGGGCCCACGTCTTTTACTTATTATGCATCGTTTGAAGATGAAAGTTATAAAGGCAAAATAAAAACCGTGGGCGCTACAAGTCTTACGTATTATGGACTAATTGACGATAAAGCTTACCGCGGAAAAATAAAAAATATCGATCGCAATGTATTTACCTACTATTCGTCTTACGACAGGAAAGAGTTCAGTGGAATGCTAAAATCAGGAGCTCAAATGGCGTTTGCAGGTGGTGTTCAATTTCTTATCAAAAGTTATTAGAACGAACAAATAATAAATAGCCAGTCAAACGGAATTAATCAATTAAGGGACTATGGTTATCCCCTTTCCCCTGTTAGATTCTACAGGAATAACTTTTCTATTTAATAAAGAAACATTCATAAAAAAGTTTCCGGCCCTGGTGGTTTAATAAAAAATGAATACCTGGCTTCACCTGTTTACACCAATAAACTACCGTGCAGGCCTACATGACAGTTAAACCAGGTTCTAAAAAAAACTGCCTTGCGATTTAATCGATCTTAGTTTATAGATGACTAGTATCACCAGGCAGTTGATGTACCTTTCAAATGTTCAGAGATAACCGTGAAGCATTTTTTATGGAAAGAAAGCTGCTTTTGTGGTTTAAAACCAGCTTATTTCGTAGCTGATATTACCGAAGCAGTTAGTGAGCTTTAAAAATTTTTCGGGGATGTGTTCAATGTTGATAATGAGTTTTCGGGTTTTCAAATTGGATTTATCTAAGTAACAAAGAAAGCTAAAAATAATTTTGCAAAAAATAGAAGAATCTCTTAATAAACGTACAATCATTATAAAAAATTATGTAGAATAATTACGAATAGTGTATCATGTTGTAAGTTGAAAACAAAAAGGATATCCGGGTTAACGATCTGTCTTTGGCTTTGGAAATAGAAATAGAACGGCAGGAAAAAATCATAAATGCCTATATTTAATGATCAAAATAATTACGATATCAATAGTATAATAATAAGATCATGAAAAGAAAAACAGCCTTTATTTTGGCAGTGATGATAAGTTTTTTTATCACTACTTTTTTTTCTCCTTTCTCCTCTTTGCAGGCGCAATCAAAAACAGATTCAATAAATAAAACCACTTCCGACATGAATTGGTGGGAAAACGCCCGCTTTGGCATGTTTATACACTGGGGAATCTACAGCGAAGCGGCGGGTGAATGGGAGGGAAAACCCATAAAGGGAATCGGCGAATGGATCATGAACAGCGCTCATATACCCCGTGCACAATATGAACAACTGGCTGCAAAGTTTGATCCTGTCGATTTCAATGCTTCGCAATGGGTAAAAATCGCAAAGGAAGCAGGAATGAAATATATTGTTATTACATCCAAACATCATGATGGTTTTTGCATGTTTAATACAAAGGCCACGAATTATAACATTGTGGATGCTACACCCTGGCACAAAGATCCCCTGGACCTATTGAGCAAGGCATGCACCGAACAGGGCATTAAATTTTGCACCTACTATTCTGTAATGGACTGGCACACTCCTTTCCAGAAAGCTGCGGATTCCAATGCAGTCAACCCAACGTATAATCCCACAACACTTACTGAATCGGCCAAGTATATGGTTTATATGAAGGAACAATTACACGAACTCATTTTGCAATATCATACTAACCTGGTTTGGTTTGATGGCGGATGGTTAAAAGGGTGGACTGCCGATGAAGCACACGAAGTTTACAATTACATCCATAGCATCAATCCATCTGTGATCGTTAACAACCGGCTTGGATTCGAGGTCGGAGATTACGGCACACCAGAGCAAAAAATACCTGTTCGCGGTTTGCCCGGCCCGTGGGAGACCTGCATGACACTAAACGACACCTGGGGCTTTAAAAAAGATGACGATAATTGGAAATCGGATACTACGTTAATCACCAATTTAATTCATTGTGCCAGCGGCGGTGGCAATTTTTTGCTGAATGTTGGCCCAACCAGCACTGGTATAATACCCCAACCCGAAGTGGATCGTTTAATGGCCATGGGCAAATGGCTCAAAGTAAATGGTGATGCTATTTATGGTTCCCACAGAACCCCTTTTAAAACAGCGCTTCCGTTTGGATATGCTACAGAAAAACCGGGCAAAGTATTCCTGGAAATTACACAATGGCCTAAGGATGGCATGATAACAGTCCCAATGAAGAATAAAATAATAAAAGCTTTTTTGCTGGCGCAACCGGAGGCAGGGCTAGTTACCACGTCCGGTAAAAACGGCATTGTGATCCACCTTCCCAAACAGAGTCCTGATCCGATCGCCTCAGTTGTGGTATTGAAAATAAATGGCCCGGTAGAAGCTGAATAGATGAATGGTTGAAATGGATCAAACTTAATTACGGTTACGGCTATACGAAAAGATTTGGAAATGAAATTTTTAATTAAGCTAAGAAACTGGTAATTTGAAGATAATAGTCTGTCACTGATAAAGAATAACGTTCGACTAAATTGTAAAAAGGAACGGCGCCTTTGGCGGTACCACCACCGCCATGCAAAGAAAACGGTAAAATCAATCCTTCAAGCATGGGACAGGCGTAGTAGTGACTCACATGCCTGTAAGCGGGAGCTTGCATCAAAAACTTTCTTTATGGGTAACGAAGAGTGAAATTGTTTTTTCGATGAAATACCTTTGTTTCACTAAACGGAAATTACCAACAAGAATTCGCATGTATTACTATAAAATTTTTAAGTTATGAAAATTCTACAGTGCCATAGATTCCGGCTGATTGCAGAAGGTGTTTTCTTCGCAACATTAATTTATTCAACAGCGGGATGCAGTGCGCAATCCGTCTCCCGCAAATCATTACTGGCGCTTTCAAAAACAGATCATACGCTGGCAATAGTAGATCCGGTTACATTGAAGGTTATGGCCCGAGTGCCAGTTGGCGAAGATCCACACGAAGTGATCGCATCTTCAGACGGAAAGACGGCGTACGTTTCCATTTATGGTGGCGGCAGTTTACACGAACTAAACATAATCGACCTTGTAACGCAAAAGCCTTTGCGCAATGTTGATACAAGGCCGCTGTTTGGCCCACATGGTCTAACATTTGTGAATGGGGAAGTCTGGTTCACAGCCGAGGGTTCGAAATCTGTTGGTCGCTATGACCCCGCAACCGGCAAACTTGACTGGTGCATGGGAACAGGCCAGGATAGAACGCACATGATCTACGTTACTGAAGACGGCAAAAAGATTTACACAACAAACGTCTCCACCGGAACTGTCAGCCTTCTTATTGACACATTGATTCAGCCGGGACAATTTGCACCTCCTAACGCAAAACCACATGAAGATTGGACACAAACTGTAATTCCTGTTTCAAGGGGCTCCGAGGGGTTTGACGTGTCACCAAATGGAAGCGAATTATGGACGGCATCCAGTGAGGATGGGACAATTTTCATCATTGATCTGGCGGCAAAAAAACTGGCAACGAAAATCGATGCAAAGGTGTTAGGCGCCAACCGGTTAAAGTTTACTCCGGATGGGAAGCAGGTGTTCATTTCAAGTCTTCGATCCGGCGATCTCACCATTTATGATGCCCAATCCCGTACGGAGCTGAAACGATTGAATATTGGACATGGCGCAGCAGGAATTTTGATGGACCCGGATGGTTCAAGGGCATTTGTAGCATGTTCCGCTGACAATTATGTGGCCGTTATCAATCTCAAAACTTTGGAAGTTATGAGCCATATTGATGTTGGAGGCGTACCAGACGGTCTTGCCTGGGCCATTCAACCCTAGTTTCAAGAATTGGGCTTTCGGATTTAAGAGATCATTTTCGATTAAGCCTGCTGGTTAGTGGCCGGCATTAGCTGGAGTGCTAAAATCTTAACGACATTAAATCCATACATAGTAAAAATTGTGGCAAGAAAAGAACTCCTAATTTAAACATAGTGATGAAAGACTTTTTACGCTGAGCCCAATATTCCCTGGAGAATACCATGATGTGATAAAATCCAGGGGAGCACGCTCATTATCTGGATAAATAATAATTTTGAACACTCCCGCACTATTTATTGATCAAATTTAAAATTGATAAAAATGGCTACAGTTCAGGTCCGATATATTGTTGAAGACGTCGATTCAGCGATACTATTTACACGGAACAATTGGGTTTTAAATTAATCATGCATCCGGCGCCTCCTTTCGCGATGTTGTCTCGCAATGATCTCCGCCTGGTCTTGAGCGCACCAAATCCTTCTGGTGGAGGAGGACAACCGATGCCGGATGGTACTCAACAGGAGCCTGGTGGCTGGAACCGATTCGCAATAGAAGTAACCAATATTGAGAAGGTGGTAGAACTGCTTCGAAAGGCTAAAGTGCACTTTCGCAATAATATAGTTACCGGGGTAGGTGGAAAACAAATTATTATTAACGACCCTTCCGGTAATCCGATTGAATTGTTCGAACCTACCTTACCCGAGGCACGGCTCGATTCCCAACAATGAAACCTGTCACGTCAGGATCGTCGACCCATGAGACGATACTACTGTTCTCCAATCAGAGTACGGGGTTATCATGCCAGCCTGCGAAGCCGTGTTGTAAGCATACTATCATAATTCCATTCAATGCTTTTTTATGTTTTATTTTTGGAGCAACACTTTGAAATGCTGCTTTTTATGAATTCTTTAAAACCCCACATAATTCTTTTGTTGGCCATTTTTGTTTTGCCACCAGGTCTGTGTTTTGCGCAATCGTATTCAATAACAAATGGTCAGCATCTTCATACAATCACCATTAGCAATCTAACACTAAAATTTGTGCTGAATTATGATCATCAGTGCCGGGTCTCAGTTATGGATGTAAACGGAGAAAATGTGATTGAAGGGAGCACAGGAATGTATTCTGAAATACAAACGGCTGATGAAACATTTTCCACGCTACACCTGATTACTTCTCCGCGAGTGAAGACAGGCGGTAACACAGTGGAAATAGACGATATTACTTATGGGGATGCTAACGTGGGGATACACGAAAACTGGAAATTTCTTGTTTCGGATTCTAATGTAAAATGTACGATTACCAGGAATTGCTCTAAGGCTTTTGAAGCAGAATCCGTTTCTTTTCCCGCTATTGAATTTAACAGTATCAACACCTGGGAAGGCGCTTTCCAGGGCTTTGGCGGTATAGCCTGGTTTTATTTATTTCACGAAAAACTAATGACCTATGGCGTTCACACTAATGAGGCATCTTTTTGGAACAGTGAAACGAATAGCGGTTTACATGTTTTGGTAAGCGCACCAGGTAAGCAGGTCGGCATGAAATATAGTCGCACCAAGGATGATAAACTAAACTACAGTATCGCAATATCTCAAAAAGAAATGTTACTCCGTTATGATTCGGGTACGCATCGCCGTAGGTTTATCAGGAAGAAGACAGATGTTTGGGCGCCCTTCCGGGTTATGGCTGGTACCACTTCGCAAAGCATTCAATTCTCCGCCTTTGATTATGCAAAAGAATATGGTCGTGGTAATTTCAAAGGCGTAAATGGTAAACAGGTCACTGCAGTTTTAAATACCATTGCCCGCATGGGAGTGATTGATGCCAACCATTTCGGTGGTAATAGCTGGCATACACCATACGGCCCCATTTGCCTGCACGAGCAATACATTGCACAGCTTGGCCTGGGCATTAACGATCAACGTTATTTAAATGGTTATAAACAATGCCTTGACTTTTACCGCGACAATGCTATTAAACCCGATGGGAGAGTGTGGCCACGGTGGGCTTATACCAATGAAGATGCAATGCCCGGGCAATATACCAGTAAAGGATTTTATGAGGCACAATGGGGATACCTGATGGATTCCAATCCCGATTTTGTAAGCAATGTGGCGGATCTTTACAACCAGTGTGGCGACAAGGCATGGGTTAAGAAACAACAACCCGGTTGCGAAAAGGCATTGGAATATCTTTTAAAAAGAGACTTTAACGGTAATCACCTTGTTGAGATGATGAACAATAACCACACCGAACAAAGAAGCAGCGATTGGATAGACATAATCTGGGCATCTTATGAGAATGCTTTTGTGAATGCTAAATTATACCACGCTTTGGAGTTATGGTCTGGTATAGAGCGGGAGTTGGGCAATTTGCAAAAAGCATTGTATTATGCAGACTTTGCTTCTAAATTAAAAGTTAGTTTCAACAAAAGCATTCATCACGGAGGTTTTTGGGATGAGGATAAACAATATTATGATTACTGGCGGGATAAGAATAATTCTGTACACGGCGATAACCTCGTTATCCCGGTAAATTTTATGGCGATTGCTTACGGCATTTGCGATGATACCACCCGCCGCAATTCGATCCTGGAAAAAGTGGAAACGCAGATGCAAAAAGAACATTTATTTTTCTGGCCTATCAGTATGTTCCCTTATCAACAAGATGAGGGCAAAGAATACCAGTTTCCGTTTCCTTATTATGAAAATGGTGATATCTTCTTATCATGGGGAAGCGTGGGCATAAAAGCATACGCCTCATGGCAACCATCCCTCGCTCTGCAATATGTAAAAAATATCCTGAGGCAAGATAGCCTGGATGGCCTGGCCTTCCAACGTTACTCACGCAAAACGCAGGACGGGCAGGGCGATGACATACTTTCGGGTAACAGCCTGGCGGTAGTCGGATTGTACCAGTCAATTTATGGTTTTAATCCATTATACAACCGGTTTTATTTAAATCCGCATATCACCAGCGAAATTTCCGGCTCAAGGTTATTTTATAATTACCGCGGGGAACGTTTAACCATTGACCTTAACACGAATCTTTCTTCAATTTCGAATAGCCATTTTACCGTTAGTTCGAATGATAATTTTGGTTTTTACGCCACAAGAAATATGGTTATGTATTTTGATAAGGACAATCCTGTTTTCTCCATAAAAGGCATCATCGATAATGGGAAGTATCTTAATCTCCACATTATTGAATGCAATAGGAAATCATTGACCTGGGAACAGGCTGCACCCACTGCACCTTTTCGTATCACCTATGTCGTCAACAACCTTTTACCTATCCGCTATTATTTAATTTATGCTGATGATACTTTATTGAAAAAAAGTAAAAGTGATAGTAATGGCAGTTTGATTTTTAACCAAAATATTGAGACAAAAAAAATAAAAATTCAATTGCAGGATTAATGGTCCGTCAATTCGTTGGTAACCCTGGCTTAATTCGCTCACCTGACTAAAAGCAAACTTTATGCAAGCGAAACTTTCGGAGTGCCTGGCAGAAAAGAATGTGAATTATAATATTATAAACTTTGTGGTATATATTTTATTGTCGGTGATTAATTTAACTATGTAAATCCCTGCGGCAAGATTTATTGGAAAAGTGATTGTGCCGTTCTGGGTACTATTTAAAATTATCTTCTTCATTATCATACTGCCAAGCGCATCATAAATCACAATATCTCGCGGATGCTGCGTGCCCGCACCGGTTACAAGAGTCAGGCTATGGGTACCATTCGGATTAGGATAAACTAAAAAATAATCGTCACTTATTTTTTTGTAAGGTTCCCGTTTACATCATCTGCGTCAAGAGCATATACGGTGTTATTTACTGTGGCAATAAATAATACATTACCCGTATAATTACCTATTGACTGGTTACTAACTATCAATGGTTGCGCATACACCTGGTCGTCAACTTTATATTTACCCAGAAGACCAAAAGTAGCAGGAGTAACGTTGGTATGGTTTAACGTTGTTTCACGGTTATTCCAGCCGGAACGGGTTAAATCATTATGCTGTGTAAGTACTGAAACATTAGTTTGGGCAGAAACGAAAGAGAATGCTAAAGCAGAAAAGCTTAGTAAAAATGGTCGCATTTTCTATGGAGGATTAATAATTTACTTGCAGCTATATTTGCTATTGAGGATAGGAATATTTTCATTCAGCATGAAAAATAAATGTACACCTTCAGTTCCAGTATAGAAGGTACTCTGGCGCAAATGTGACGGCAATAGCATTGGCCGCTTACGACAACATCAAAGATAGATTTGAAATACTTCGTTGTCTTAATTGGGTGATTTAAAAATAAAATGCAAAAAGTAAAGTAGAGTTCTTTCGTTATTTCACGTTACCAGAAAAACAGGAGACCCCGCACTATTTTGTCGCGGGATAGTAATCCTTCCATAGCCACTCCAGTGCTTCAGGCAGCGTTTGTTGTTTTACTTTGCCATCCACATGGCCGGCATTGCGGGCAAAAATAAACCGGTAATGATATCCCCTTGCGGCAAGCACCTTTGCCATGTTTTCATTAGCAACCACCCAATCATGCATGTTGTCATGCATGACATTTGGATTAAAAAGATCGCGATCCCCAACTTCCATCCAAATGCGTAGCGGCTTGACGGGGCTATCGCAAATTAGATGTTCATGAAACTCCCATGCGCCATGCGGTGTTTCGGAGTTATAAGGCCACTGCTGGTTTATATACGTGCCCGAATAAGTCAATACACGATGATATAGTTCCGGGTGGTACCACGCCATTATCAGGGCGCATGAACCACCTGAACTGCCACCCATCGTAGCACGACCATCAGGATCCTTTGTTAGTTTCACATGGCATTTACTTTCCACCAACGGCAGCACTTCCTGTTCGACAAACTCAGCATAGGTACCGGACATCGTATCATATTCCAGGCCACGTTCGCTGCCCTGGGCATCGCCACCGCCGTTGCCTATGGAGATGGCAATAATAACGGGTACTTTGTGCTCGGCAATCAGGTTGTTTAAAGCCGTAAAGAGCATATGGTCAGGCCCATCCGCACCAACGATGAAAGGCGTAGTCGTACCAGCAATGTATTGTTTTGGAACATAAACCTCTATGTGGCGGGTATAGGAAGCAGGATGGCTTGTGGTAACTATTAACCTGGCAGGATCTGAGGAATCCACTATACCAAACGTATTCGGATCCCGGGCAATGCCGGGATAAATTTTACTGTCCCTTGAATCCATGCTAAACTGGTACACAGTTCCCTGCGGAACAGTCGCATCCATAGTTATTTCCCATGCCGGATCGTGTGTTGGCCCGATAATAAAATTTCCGTAAGAATCCGGCGAAGGATTGGCCCCGTCTGGCAATTCCATGGCAGTGACATAACCAGACGTGTGCGGATCGCGGGTGGGTGGTGCCATACGTGTGGGTGCAGAAGGCTTAGGATTTGTTACCTGCGCAATCGCCGGATTTCCGATCACTGCCATGTTCAGCAGGGCACCATAAATTATTTTGGCAATCTTCATTTCATTCTTTTATGTGAAAGGGAATGATGTTCTATCTGTTGCTGAAGAACTAAGATACATAAACTCTGAAGGCAAATGATAGCTAAAAGAGGTTTAGATCTCTTTACCGCTAAGATGCAAAAGAACTGAGTTATCGTTCATTCAAACAAGAAATCAATGTTTGGTTTTAAGAAATTGTCTCACAATTTCGCGACCTTGCCAGGAGCGGTCGATTGGGACCGTTGCTGAATTAATGACTATCATAAATCCTCTTCCCTTTCCAGCATGAGAATAGCACTCTGCGGTACGATAAAATATTTATCACCTTCATACATTACTTCTGTCGCGCCGCTTAAGAGGAAAATAGCCAAATCGCCTTCCCTGGCTTGCAGTGGTATATATTTTATTTTTTCTTCCTCCCCTTTCCATGATTCATCTTCAACTGGCATGGGAATTGCGTAGCCCGGTCCTGCTTTGATTACATAGCCCTGCTGTACCTTTTCTTTTTCCTGCACGCCGGGCGGCAGGTAAAGGCCACTTGCGGTTCGCTCATTGGGGCGGGTGGGTTTTATCAGCAACCTGTCGCCGACCACAATCAGTTTCTTCAACTTGTTATCGGGTGTTATGTGCATACCAATCATATCTATCCTGCAAAGGTACGGTATCTGCTCGCGTGGCTGCAGCAACCAAGAAAGCAACGATCAATACTGCCTGGTGGCGGGACAGCCTACCTTTTTATCTTTCTTAAACTTAGCAATCCCGGCTATCTGTTTGTACTTATCAAAAAAATACCGGATAGTGTAGGTGACTGCTATATAATAATAGCCGTCTTTATTATTGGGGTTCCCACGGCCGATGCCTGCTGCGGGATAAGAACCTGCCTGTACTTCATTGCCCCGATAAGCCAGTTCAACGGCTTTTGCTCCTCTTGCACTAAGGAGGCTGGCCTGGTCCACATATACATTACTCACATCGTCAAGATAGTCAGTAAATATTTTGCGATAACCAAATTCAAGCCCTATTCGCGTGTCTTCGCCAAGTGCATACTCCGCCCCAAACCCAATTGGAACGCTGAATTGGGTGAGTTTATAATTTTTAACCCCTGGCATAAATCCTTCACCTTCGGTGCTGAGCGATTGCAGAAAATATTTTTTACTGCCGGTATCTTTAGTGAAGGGATTGAAATGATAAATACCAATCCCGGCAAATATATAAGGTGCCCACCAGTGTTCGTTAAGATTAAAAAAGCTATACTGTCCGGTCAGTTCCCAATCAACAATTTTTGAAGTGAAATTGAGATTACGCCGCTGCATGGCCCCGTTTCCTTTTTTATCATCAGCATGCAGTGATGTAAGGGTCAAATAAGTTCTTGCCGTGATGTGTTCACTCAGATCATATTGTACCCCCAGGGACCCCATCAATTTCGCCTGCGACAAGGTGATGTCTTTTTCTTTCAGATCTCCCAGGTAGTTGGCAAGTCCAAGCCGCCCGGAGAAATGAAAGTTCTGTGCTGCAGCTATCATGGGTAAAAAACAAAAAATAGAAAATAATTTTTTCATTGGAATAGAATCAGGTGATTATGTAATTGGCTAACGTTTTTTGATGCTGTTTATTTCAGTTCACACCGGAGTGACTTCAAAAATCTGCGGAAACGAAGATAAGGTACCTGGGCATTCGTGAGTGTTATTGTACAAAATTGAAATATGCCGCGGAAGAAAAAATATGCCGCAGAAGAAAAAATATGCCACGGAAGAAATCAGAATCATGCATAACAAAACAAGCATAATCAACGCACACGGCTAAACGAAAAACCAGTGCCGCGAAACTTTTATATGCAGGGCGAAAAATGGTGAGGTCAACATCTGAAGGCTGGATTCTGTTTTTGCTGAACTCTTTATGCTTTACCTTTAATTCCCGGGAATACTTATCGATGCATTACATTAAATCATTTATCGAATGAAAAATTCAGATGATGTACAAGTCAATGGAAAAATTGCCTTAATAACCGGTGCGGCCCGTGGGTTGGGAAGAGCCTGTGCACTGGCGCTTGCAGAAGCAGGGGCTGATGTGGCACTTGGATTGAGAGACATAAACAAAGACGACGGGCTGGTAAAAGAAATAGAAGCAATGGGACGAAAAGCGTTGCCGCTGCAAATGGATGCAAGTAAAACGGAAGAAATAAATGCTGCTTTTGAAAAAATAAAAGATCATTATGCACGACTGGATATAGTGGTGAACAATGCAGGGGTTGCGCCGGAAAACCTGGCTGAAAATGTAACAGAGAAAGATTTCGATTACACACTGGCGGTAAACCTGAAAGGAACTTTTTTTGTAAGCCAGGCTGCAGGAAAGATGATGATACAACAGGAGTATGGCAGGATCATCAATTTAAGTTCGCAGGCAGGGTTCATTGCTTTGCCGGGAGAATCGGTGTATTGTATGACAAAGGCAGGCGTAGCCCACCTTTCCAAATGTTTGGCTGCGGAATGGGGCAAATATAATATTACTGTAAACGCAGTAGCGCCTACTTTTATATACACTCCCGGTACAGAAGAGTACCTCGCCAATGAAGAATCAAAAAGGTACGTACTGTCCAAAATAGTATTGGGAAGAATAGGCGAGCCGAAAGACGTTGCCAATGCAGTGTTGTTTCTTGCATCGCCAGCCGCCTCGCTCATTACGGGTGCTACGTTAATGATTGATGGTGGATGGACATTGTTGTAAATGACATACAATTTAATCAATGCCGGTAGCGCTTCCACTCTGTCTCAACCAGCTCTCCCCGGAAACAGGCGCGGAAAATTTTATACATAAGAATTATTGGTATGGCACCAGCAATTTTGCGGGACAATATTTATATGCAACTGCTTTTGAGGATCCAGGAAATGTGGTCGTCGGTTTTAGCTACCGGTTTGGCAACAATAAAGTAAAAGCTGCCCGTGAACACACCACAGGCATAGACGAAGAAAGCAGGAGGGCTGGTAGTTCTGGCAATAGTTAATAATAATCCCTGGTTCCGACAACAGAAGCCTGTATTCAGCTTTTCTTACACAAGCACAGCCAACGTGCACGGCTAAACGAAAAAAGTCTGCCCCGGTGAAGCTGTACATGAGTGAAAGAGGGTGTTCTTCACGTTAGTGTTTTCGTACTTGTGTAAATTATAAGGAACACAAGCGATGCAAAATAAAAAAGCTCCATTTTTACATAGAGCTCTCCGAATCATTACGATTATTTGTTTAGTACACTATTTCAGCTTACGCATTTTCGAATCAACATACACAATCTTACCGTCCTTTAACAGGTTATCATCCTGGTAATACGCGGAATCCACCTTACCGGTTTTATAGGTGTCAATCTCCGTGTACCATACTGAAACCCAGTCGGCATTTTTATCATTAAAATGAGTAGGCAACCAAACATCTATCTTTAGGTCAACCTTTGAGAGGCTGTCTCTCACTTTTGATGCCATAGTCATAAATGAATCAAGCGGGCCATTAAAAGTATAGCCACCTGCAAAATCAAATTTAACAGAATCGCCAAGTGTATTCTTCAGTGCAGCCATGTCGCCATCCTGCCATGCTTTATAGCTGTTTAAGGTTGCCAGTGAGTTGCTGTCGGACCCTAATACAAAATCTGTTGAATAGGTTGGTGTAAAAGGCATTGTCAAAGCCGGGCCGGCACTTTTTGTTTCAGCCGGGGCATTACCTGTATTACTGTTACAGGCCGCAATAAAAGCCATGATGAGAAAAAGGGGAATTAATTTTTTCATGTTAATTTTTTTGGGTTATCTAATTAAATTGAGGCATTCCTTATTGGTATTGCGGGTAGAAGTCGTTGGGTAAATGGAGTAAGGAAGTAAATTAAACCAATTTATTATTCGATGGAAATTTATTTTCAGAAATGTCGCCTTGCGGACACGCAGAAACTTTCTTACTCTTCAAATGCCCTGAGTTTCATTATTGACAATCTTCTTCTTCAAAATTAAAATATTTCGAAGAACAAAGAAGCTGCTGGTTTTTTCATCCATAGAGGAGGAGAAGCAAGGACCCTGTCCTAAGGAACAAGCATAACTAACATTACGGTTAACCGAAAACTCCTACACTGGCAACCCTTCCGATATGGGCAGACAAGGAGGGAATATTTTGCCTCCAATCAAAATATTTAATGCGGTGAACTTGTTATAAATTTATGACAGTATAAAATTTCTATTTGCTATGAAGAAAAAACGCAGGGATTTTCTAAAACTCGCAGGCGCTGCCAGCCTCGGCATAGCAACTGATATGTTCAATGTATTTGCAGGAATAGCGTATCATCAACCCAAATTAAAATTTATGGATGTAGGTAAAGTTACTGACGACAAAGATGTCAGCATTATCGGCCGGTATGGTCCGTGGGCTGCTTCACTTATGGAGAATAAATTGCCTTCCCTTTCTTTCCGGAGAAATGAATTCAACAATGTTGAAAGCTGGCGAACCAAAGCAAAACAACGTGTTGTTGACAGGTTGGGAATTCCGGATATCGGGGGTCTTCCAAAAGTTGATATAAATAAAAAATATGATTACGATGGATTGCACATAGAAGAATTGAGCTGGCAGCTACCTTATGGGCGTGCAACTAAAGCCATTTTATTAAAACCATTAAATACAAAAGGAAAGCTACCCGGTATACTTGCCTTTCATGATCATGGAGGTAATAAATATTTCGGCATAAGAAAAATTACGAAGACCTCTGATCAGCAACACCCGTTAATGATTACACACCAGCATGAATATTATGAAGGCATGGCATGGGCAAATGAAATAGCAAAACGCGGATATGTCGTGTTGGTTTCGGATTCATTCACATTTGCGAGCAGAAGAGTAATGATGCAGGATTTGCCGGAGCATATGCGCAATGGCCTGACCGATGAAAATCCCGAAGATCCAAAAAACATAGACGCTTATAATGCTTGGGCGGCGCAGCACGAACACGTAATGGCTAAATCATTGTTTTGCGCCGGTACCACCTGGCCGGGCGTTTTTTTTGCGGAAGATCAGAAAGCTTTGGATATCTTATGTTCACGTGATGACGTAGATGCAAACCGCGTAGGTTGCGGTGGTTTATCCGGGGGAGGCATTCGCACAGATTTTATGGGCGGACTGGACCCACGGATAAAATGCGCCGTCGCAGTGGGTTTCATGAGTACCTGGAGAGATTTTCTTTTAAATAAATCATTCACGCACACATGGATGGCATTCGTTCCGATGCTGCCAAACGAATTGGATTTTCCTGAAATATTAGGATTGCGCACACCGCTTCCCACTTTGATTTTAAATGACGAAGACGACGGGCTATATACTTTACGGGAGATGAAACGTGCGGATAAAATATTGAACGAGGTTTATATAAAAGCGAATGCGGCTGATCATTACAAATGTTCCTATTACCCGGGCATCCACAAGTTTGATAAAAAGATGCAGGAAGAAGCCTTCAACTGGTTTGATAAATGGTTAATTCCCGCCCGCTAAACTTTTTGAAACTTCGTCGGGGCAAGGTTCTGCCCCTCTCCTTTGGAAGAGCACCTGTACTGACACGTGGGGAGATTAAAGTGAGGTAAAAAATTAAATAAACTATTAAATACATTCCATGAAAAGTAATCGCAGAAAATTTCTTCAGTATTCTTTTCTTACGGGAATAGGGCTGGCAGGAGTTGATAAGATAAAAAGTTATGCTTCCGATACTCCTGATCAGGATGTGCTAACGGTGACGCATACATCGCATAAGCAACACTTTAACATGAGCGGCTATGCAGCTCCAAAACTTGATGTTATACGAATAGGTTTTATTGGACTCGGTAACAGGGGACCTGCCGCAGTAGATCGAATGAAGCGCATCGAAGGTGTGGAAATAAAAGCGCTCTGCGACCTTAGGCCGGAAAAAGTGGATGCAGTAAAAAAATCGCTGGAAGGATCTGCCCATAAACCGGAGATCTATACAGGCAGAGAAGACGAATGGAAAAATTTGTGTGAGCGGAACGATATTGATCTTGTTTATATCGCAACTCATTGGAGCATGCATACACCTATGGCTGTATACGCAATGGAACATGGAAAACATGTTTGTGTTGAAGTGCCCGCAGCTAAAACAATTGATGAATGCTGGCAACTGGTAGAAACATCGGAGAAAACCAAGAAGCATTGTATGATGCTGGAAAATTGTTGTTATGATTTTTTTGAATTACTCACGTTAAATATGGCAAGGCAGGGTTTGTTTGGCGAGATCGTGCATGGTGAAGGTGCCTATCTGCATACCCTTCTTGAAGGAAATTTTTCTAAAGAAAAATATTGGAACATGTGGCGATTAAAAGAAAATTTCCGCAATGGAAATTTGTATCCTACACATGGGCTGGGACCAATTGCACAATTAATGAATATTAATCGTGGCGATAAAATGGATTATTTAATATCCATGTCTTCCAATGATTTTATGATGGAGCCAATGGCTAATGCACTTGCAGCAAAAGATGAATTTTACAAGCCGTATGCTAATAAAAAATTCAGGGGTAACATGAATGTCAGCACCATCCGTACAATTAAAGGCCGTACCATTATGTTACAACACGACGTAAGCTCCCCCAATATTTATTCACGCATACACAAGATAACCGGCACCAAAGGAACTGCATTAAAATATCCATCACCTGGACGGCTTTCTTTTGAAGGCGAGGATTGGATAAGTGAAGACGAATATAAAAAGCTGGAACAGCAATACCAGCCTGCCATTGTAAAAAAGGCAGGCGAGCTGGCAAAGCAGGTTGGAGGTCATGGCGGCATGGATTTTCTTATGGATTGGCGTACCATCGATTGCCTGCACAATGGCTTACCCCTTGATGAAGATGTGTATGATGCTGCCTTGTGGAGTTCAATTGCCCCATTGAGTGAATCGAGTGTTGCCAATCGCTCTAACTCAGTTACAGTTCCTGATTTTACCGGGGGCTCATGGAAAACAAATAAACCAGTTGATATCACTTTGGAAAAAGGAGGGACCACAAAGGTGATGATGTGAAGAATAATTTTTTGTTCAACCCAGGTCAATTATGCGTGCAAAAAAATGAGTAGCTGGAAATTTTTTTTTGGTAAAAATCAGAATCCTTCCTAAAAGCACAAACATAACCAACGCAAATGGCTAAACGAAAAAACTTACGCCGGCGAAACTTTCTTTATGTCTGGGCGAAGGAGGGGAATGAATTTGTATTAAAAAACCAGGGCAATTCAGCAGTTAAGTATAAAGAAATTAAAACCCGTCTCGTCATTGAATTTTTGAACCGTGCAACGATTCCCTTCCTTAAACTGTCAAGCTAAAAAAATTACAATGGTAAAAGTTTTTCTGATGGCTGTTATGGTATTTGCCGTTGCCGGATGCAAAAAAAGTTCCAACGTAGAGAACAGCAACCTTATCGGGAAATGGAAATTAACTGAATCCCTTGCAGATCCTGGAGATGGAAGTGGAACCTGGCAAATGGCGGATCCTTCCAATCCTCAATATCTTGAATTTAAGAATGACGGAAGGTTGATCTTTTCACCAACTGGTATGTACGATTCGGATCATTACCAGGTCAGCAGTGATAGCACAATGATCTTTCTCAGGGGCCGTGAAAGTTTCCCCATGCGATACCATTTGTCCGAAAACATGTTATGTTTATTTCCTCCGTGTATTGAGGGATGCGGGCTGAAATACATTTCGGTTATGCGGTAGAATATTTTAGCCTTCGCCGGTCTTTAATGATAACAGGCGTTACTTTTCAAGGAGCCTGTACATTTCTTCAAGGTTAGGGGAAAGAATAATTTCAGTTCTCCTGTTTTTTGCTCTTCCTTCCTTGGTTTCATTGGATGCGACAGGTTCGAAATAACTGTGCCCGGATGAAGTAACACTTTTTGGATTCACTTTATAATTATTTACGAGAATACGAACGATCGAATTGGCACGGGCTGTGCTCAAATCCCAATTGTCCTGGTATTTTCCCCGGATAGGAATACTATCTGTATGACCTTCAATATTAACAGACACATCCGGGTTGAGATTAAGCACCGCAGCAAGCTTAGCCAATGCATCCACTCCTTTTGGATTTACAACAGCGCTTCCTGAAGGGAATAACAAATTTTCAGAAAGGCTTACATATACTTTTCCATCTTTTTGATATACGGAAAGGTCATTGGAATTAAATCCTTTCAGCGCTTCCGTCATTTTATTTTTAAGATTCTCTGACTGTTCTTTTTGTTGTTGTAACAAATCCTGTAATTGCTGTAATCTTTGTTGCTGCGCCAGTAAATCTTTTTGACTTTGTGTCAATTTACTTTGTTGATCAGCCGTTAGTTGCCCAAGTTGGGTATTCTTACTATTCAGATTGGCGATTGTCTGTTGCAGATCTCCAACACTATCTTTTAAAACTGAAATATGATTTTGAAGTTCTGTAATCTGGGTTTGCATATCTGTAACCCGGTTTGCCAGATGTGTACTGTCGTCGCGTAAAGAAGCAACACGCTCCTGGGATTGCGTTAAGTACCTTTTTGCCACACAACCTGTTAACAGAAATATTCCTGCCATTATTACAGTATATTTTTTCATCATTGAAAATGTTTTTTTTATTACTGACGAATAACTGTGCCAAAAGCTTTTTTGGTAGTATAAACATTGGAATTAAACATACGACGTTGATATATTTACATTGTTGGGAAAAATTTCCGCTTTTCAGGAAAAAATATCATAACATCAAATACAATTTATCTTCACACGTCAAAAAAATAATTACTACACACAATTCATACTATCCTGCATGGCAGCGTTCCATCAATAATTTTTCATTATATGCACCAGCATATCTGCAATCATGGTGAAGCCTTTATCAGAAGGATGAAGATCGTCAAAAGTAATATTCATAGTACCCGGAGGATAGGGATATTCATCTGTTTGAGGATTAAAAGGAATATTGACAAACTTAGGATAAGGGTAATTGTTATATACGGGCGCAGGTCTTCTGGCTTTTTTCAGTGCCTAAACGAAAGAAGGGGAACCAATGAAACTTTCTATAATAATATTGACGAAATTACTGCCCGTGGTTTACGAAACCCAGACTTACTAATTTCATCTCAAGGCACATCGTCTCCGAAAAAATTGGTTGGCACTGCACGCCGATGCCCAAGTGTAAATACAACTACTTTGCAAGGTAACCGCCGTCAATTGCATAATAACTGCCCGTAACAAACGATGCTTTATCCGAGCATAGCCATAGCACCAATTCGGCAACTTCCCTTGATTCGCCCAAACGGCCAATCGGGTGCATTGGCACCAACACGGATTGTTTAATGTTATCATCCATCCCTGCTTCGGTTAACAAGGGTGTATTTATAAATCCAGGTCCAATAGCATTAATGCGAATGTTTTTGGCCGAATATTCAAGCGCTGCATTTTGCGTTAAACCTACCACGCCATGTTTAGCCGCAACATAAGCCGCAGCGTTGGCAAAGCCAACCTGGCCGAGTATAGATGAATTGTTTACAACTGCTCCCTTGTCCTGCTTTTGCATTTGCAACAGCTCATACTTCAAGCAATAAAACACACTGTTTAGATTAACGTTAATTACCCTGTTCCATCCTTCAATACTCATATCCGCAACGGCGTTGCTTTCGCCGCCAATGCCTGCATTGTTAAATGCAATATCCACGCTGCCGAAAGTCTTAGTGGTTGTATTGATAAGATGTTCGCAGTCCCCCGGATTACCTACATTCGTTTTTATAAAAAGTGCTTTCGTACCTGCTTGTTTTATTTTTTCCACGACCTCATTGCCTTTTCTTTCATCAAGGTCGGATACTACTACATTGCAACCGTTTTCTGCAAAGAGAACAGCAGTGGCTTCTCCGATACCCGATGCGCCACCGGTAACAATCACTGTTTTTCCTGATAAATCGTTCATAATATCGACATTTTAAAAGTTATTTGTTGTTGTGCATAAAGCTATTAGTTGCCAAAATTATCTAATAATGACGAGGCATACGAAACCATGTGATTAAGATCATGCTCCAAATAGTGAACGATTAAAGAAAATAACGGCATTTTCACATTTTACGGATTGGAATGGTGTTGATCGTGTTAATTGCGGCTAACCCTTTGCGTTACCAACCTGCGATCCCACGTGAAATAACTGTCATTCCTGATTCTACCCTCGTGTGCTATACAGCAGCGGATTATCCTTTTGTTGCGCTATCCGAAATAACACTGACTTTTGTACCTGCGCCTGTGGAAAGCCATTTAATTTTCCAGCCTTCGTCAGCGCATCTCTTTTGCATATTTCTAAGTCCGTTACCATTATTGCTTCCGGGAGGTGCTGCCTGCGATATCCCCCGCCCATTATCTGCAATGGTCACTACCCAATTTACTTTACTACTGATACTGATAATTACCGTGGTGCCCATACTATGTTTCAGGGCATTGCTCAATGCCTCCTGCATGATCCGGTATAGATGAAACGCCTGTGAAGAAGAAAGCTGAACATCATTATCGATGTTTTCAAAAACATCCACCTTAATATGAGGATAACTGGGGCTTATACGGTTTACAAATAATTTCATCCTGTCGCTGATGGACGTGAGAGCCAGTGCATCTTTGTTTAATGCCCAAATGGTATCCCGCAACTGTGAAATAATTTCCTGCGAATTACTGCGCAATTGCCTGTAAACATCTTTTCCCTCGCCGGTTGTTCGCCCCATTTCGATAAAATCCAAATTAGAGGCCATCGATGCCGCATAGGCGCCCAGGTTATCGTGAAGGTCGGCGGCTATCCTTTGCCGTTCCTTCTCTTCGGCTTCCTTTACGGCCACCAGGGCACTCTTTTTTTCATCTTTCATTATTTTTTCCACCCTCTTTTTTTGCCGTTTTTTAATATTTCTGAAAACGAGGTATCCGGCAGCCGCCAGTATAAGGGTGAAAAACAGTGATGCGGCAACCAAATAATTTTTCCTGTTCAGGTCCAATTGTTGCCTGATGATGGTGTTTTCTTTCTTTTGCAGTTCGTATTTAGCCCGCATTTCAGCCAGGACTTGTGCAGAATTTGCCTGGTAAACAGAGTCTTTCAGTTCAATTATTTTTTCAAGCGTTTGTGCATAGCTGTTAGCATCTCCCGCTACTTTAAAGTTCTCGGCGAGCGTGTTGTAAAGAAAAAGCAGCTTGGTGTCAATATGAAACTTTCTTGCTATCGAAATCCCTTCCTTTGATATGTCAATTCCCTTTTGAGGTTGATTGTTATTTGCATAATAAATGCCCAGTTGTGCCATATCCGAAACCGAATAAAACGGGTCGCCAATTTGTTTTCGGATGGCAACAACTTCTTCGAGCGGCTCTTCAGCAAGTTTTGGCTGCCCCGACCTTACGTATAATTGGGCTTCAATGGCCAGGGAATTAGAAAGAGCAAACAGGTTTTCATTCTTCCTGGAATAGCTTACCGCCTTTTTAATATAATAAAAGGCAGAATCAGTTTTTCCCAGCGCATTATAGTTAAGCGCAAGATTGGCATAAAGAATACTGTACTTACCTCTGAACTCTTCATCCATGGTTGTGTTTAGCGCCTGCAAGTGCCATTGTAATGATTCCTCAATTCTGCCCATTTCAAGATTAGCCCATCCGATCAGCGTTTTACCCTGCATTTGCAGTAATGTATCGCCGCTTTGCTCGCCAGTGCTGATTACTTTATAGCCCATCTTAACAGCGTCGCTATACCGGTTTTTGCGCATATAGCAGCGCCCCTTCTGGTTATAGAGGTCTCCGGCAAGCACCAGGTTATTTCCCGCATGTTTGTTCTTTTCCAAACAACGATCGGCTACTACCAGCGCAGAATCGATCAGGCCATTATTGGTAAGGCCAATAGCCTGGAAATACTCCGCCTTTAGCGATGCGGGTTTATTTCCAAGTTTATCAGCAACCTGCCTGGCCTGGCCTGCATATGCAAGCAGCGTATCGGGATGAAGATTATGAGACTGTTTACACAACGCCAGAAGTAAATCCAATTTACGGCTGTCCGGGGTTGCAATGGCAATCTCATTTTTTAAATGATTTATCGTTTTTGTTTGGGCAGTAACTGCCGTGAGTGGCAAAACAATAATCATTAAAAAGAGATATCGGCAAATTTTCATTAGCAAAAAATTGTAATTGTTTTTTCTTCCCGGTCTGGTGTGTCTGTAACGGCTGGCGGTTTAAAATCATTCTTAGCGTTGTCTCTCCGGACATCATATTAATAGTTATACACTACGGAATTTGATATTAATGATTGTTAGCAGGCACTCCTCTTATGGTTAAATATAAGAAGCTTTTATGCAATATTGAAGAAGTCTTCCTTCTCAGCAATGTCTCCAACTATGGCACATTACATGTATAGCGATCCGTTTTATTTTCAGTAGTAGCGGTTCAGCAACCCATTCCATGCAGCACCGGTATTTTCTTTATAACATTTACGTGTCATAAGTGATTATCTTTATTTGAGAAAAATAAATAATTATGACGCAATATACAAGCGGTATGATAATTTAAAAACCAGAGGGAATGGTTTCCCGTCAAGTCTTTGGAAAGATGTGCAGATTGCCGGGAAAAAATTTCTCTTTCTTACCACGGCCATCGCGCCTGTTGCATGAAGCTTGCATTGAAAACAGGAGGAGCGGAAGCAGGATTAAAAAATCCTGTTACATTGCCAAACAGTAAATTCCTGTATTGAATGAGATACTTTCCTAAAATAATAGCTTATGTATAAAATACTTTTTACCGCTGCTGTTGCAACCGTGTTAATTGCTCCGGCTGCGTGTAGCCAAACCGGTGAAATGGATTTTGAGAAATATGATCCGCCTTCCACGCTGGTGGTACCGCAACATGTAATCACCAAAGCTAAATATCCTTTTATTGATGTACACAACCATCAATACAGCATGAGCAACGGCAGCCTCGATGGGCTGGTAAAAGACATGGATCGCCTTAACCTAACGGTTATGGTTAACCTGAGCGGCGGTAATGGCAACGGTCTAAAACGGATGACAGACAACATTAAACGCCAGTACCCCAACCGGTTTATTGTATTTGCGAATATTGATTTTGATGAAGTGGGTGCACCGGGATGGACAGAGAAAGCGGTGAAGCAACTGGAAACGGATGTACATAATGGAGCCAACGGTCTAAAAATATTTAAGAACCTTGGTCTTACTGTAAAAGATATTTCGGGGAAGCGGGTAAAGGTTGATGATGATCGGCTGTTTGCTATCTGGGAAAAATGTGCCGAGCTTAAAATACCTGTGCTGATCCATACCGCAGATCCTGCACCTTTCTGGCAGCCGATGGATGAAAATAATGAACGCTGGCTGGAGCTGAAAACGCACCCGGGACGTAAAAGAAGTGACACCAATCCGGCACCATGGCAAACGCTGATCAATGAACAGCACAACCTGTTTAAAATGCATCCGAAGACAACGTTTATTGCTGCGCATTTTGGATGGTATGCCAATGACCTGGCAAAACTCGATTCGCTGCTTACAGCATTACCCAATGTAGTTGTGGAGTTTGGCGCTGTAATAGCTGAACTAGGCCGGCAGCCCCGGGCTGCAAAAGCATTTTTCACCAAATACCAGAACCGGATCTTGTTTGGAAAAGACAGTTGGGTTCCATCGGAATACACTACTTACTTCCGCATGCTGGAAACGGAAGATGAATATTTTCCTTATCACAAGAGATACCATGCTTTCTGGCGCATGTACGGTATGGGTTTGCCCGATGGTATTCTTAAAAAAGTGTACTATAAAAATGCACTTCGTATTGTTCCGAATATAGATAAGTCGTTATTCCCCGCTGACTAAATTATTTTCTTATAATTTACTGTCCCGGCGGGCTTTCCTTTCATAATAAGTTCGTTTGGATTTTGTTTTCAAAAAGCACAAACGAAGAAAAATTCACTCGTCTCTATAAGGAAAAAACTACATAAGCATCACCTGTCTTTGTATCATTTTTACCACCACCTCCTGCTGCAATTACTACATATTGCTTTCCATTAATTTGATAAGTGCCCGGGGTGGCATATCCCCCGGCAGGTAATACATATTCCCAAAGAATTTTACCTGTGTTTTTATCAAAGGCACGAAATTTCTCATCTTTAGTTGCTCCCACAAAAATCAAACCTCCCGCAGTAACTAAAGTGCCTCCAAAATTTTGGGTACCGGTAGGTGCAATGCCTCGTTTTGATAACGCAGCAAATTCACCCAATGGTACTTTCCAAACTATTTCCCCGGTGTTAAGATTGATTGCATTCAGCGTACCCCAGGGTGGCTTCACAGCCGGATATCCTTCTTTATCCCGAAACTGCGCATACCCGAGGTTAACATAATTTATGGATACACTATCTGAACTCGTTTTTATTTTATTTCCGGATAACACGGGGGTGTTTATATCAAAAAGATAATCAATTATAACCTCCCTGGCAGATGCATCCAAATTTGGGAAAGCAGGCATCTGGCCTTTTCCATTTGTGATCCTGTTTAAAACTTCCGGGCGGTTTAATTTATCAGCAATACCTAACAGTGAAGGATATGGTGACTGACCATTCCTGTCAATTCCATGGCAGTTGGCACAATATACCTGGTATAGATTTTTTCCTATTGCTAATTTTTTATTTTCATGAATTTCAACTTTTTTTAAAACCCTGATATTAGGGATATCATTTGCGTTCACATATAATATACCCGTTTGCATATCAAAAGAAGCTCCATTCCATTCAGCTCCTCCCCGCATGCCCGGTAATTGCATGGATCCCTGCAAACTGGGAGGCGTAAAAATCCCTTCATTTCTCATAGCTTTTAATTGTTCAGTCAC
The DNA here is from genome assembly GCA_963819925.1 of uncultured Chitinophagaceae bacterium. Classification (GTDB taxonomy): domain Bacteria; phylum Bacteroidota; class Bacteroidia; order Chitinophagales; family Chitinophagaceae; genus Ginsengibacter. The sequence continues at coordinate 919,939 of CAWFYG010000009.1, forward strand.
ATAAGCTTTTGCTTCCGGGGAAATATCGGGCAAATCATTTTCGGTATACTTCTGCCTTGAAAATGCTGCCGGCTTTAAGGGAAAAGGTTGTGTGGGCCAGGCCAGTTCGCCATCGATATCGGATGCGCCCACTTTCCTTTCTTCTACAGGAAAGAGCGGCTTGCCTGTTTCCCGGTCCAGCACAAAAACGTTTCCTGTTTTGGTAACCTGTGCTACCGCATCAATTTTTTTTCCTTCATGATTTACTGTCACAAGATTTGGCGGGGCAGGTAAATCGTAATCCCACAAATCATGATGCACTATTTGATAATACCACACCATTTTACCAGTGGCAGCTTGTAACGCTATTACTGAATTGGCAAATAAGTCTTTGCCCTTACGATCCCTGCCACAAAAATCAGGAGCGCAGGAACCCGTTGCCAGGAATACCCATCCTCTTTTTTCGTCTAAGGTCAGGCCCGTCCAGTCATTGGCGCCTCCAATATTTTTCCAGGCATTTGGATCATCCCAGGTATCATAACCAAATTCCCCGGGTTGGGGAATGGTATGAAAGGTCCACATAATATTCCCTGATTTTGTATCATAAGCACGAACATACCCGGGCGCTGCACCTTCACTCTCACTTACTCCTGAACCAACAATAAGATAATTTTTGTAAATAATCCCAGGTGAACTCATGTCAACTTCAATCTTATCCGGATCCCGGTTAAGCCCAGCCCTTAAATCCACAATTCCTTTTTTTCCAAAGGAAGTTACCAATAAACCGGTTTCGGCATTTAAAGCATATAAATTATGACCAGCGGCAAAATAAATCCTTTTATCCTTTCCATCCTGCCAATACGTAACTCCCCGGTTAACGCCCCTGGCGTTTCCTTTTGTGAATGGATCAAATTTCCAAATGAGTTTTCCGGTTGCAGCATTGAGAGCCATTACCTTTAGCGCCGGTGAAGTAATGTAGATAACATCACCTATTTTAATTGGGTTACATTCTATAGCAACCCCGGAATCTCCTGTATGAAAAATCCAGGCTACCTTCAACCTGGCTACATTGTTTGTATCAATTTGCTTTAGGCTGGAATAGGAATTGCCTTCAGCGCCACCTCTATATATCCTCCAGTCATTATATTGATCTTCATGCCCATGGCAACCAAATAAAAAAATTACGAGACAAAATAAACAGGCTTTTATATGCATACTTGCTTCGATAAAAAGATATTATTAATCATATGTCATATAATAATTTACAACTTAATTAAAATAATACTTCCCCGCAGAAAAATTTATCACAACCGGTATGCTCCTCTTTTTTATCTCCAGTAGTTCTATCCGGGGTTGAGCGGATGTTTACCCTAACACTATGATAATTGAAGAATAGGCTTGCCAACAGTCGCGTGCCCGTATTTCCATTTGGCTCGTAGCATCGTGCATTTGTAAATTGAATAAATTTTTGCTGATGATAACAACTGTTTTTTCATTTATAATTTTCATTTTCATTTTATCATGCAATTTTCCAAAGAGCCTTTGGCTGCCACCCCGGGCAGAAAATGAAAGGTTAAAAATTACAAGGATCTTCTTTTAGGTCTTCACTCATTGTTTTATAGCGTATTATCATCGGTTATGATATACTTAAGTACTATTCTGACTTGCTGAAGAAGAAACCAACAGCAGATTTGCCTTGGGCACAACATCATAAAAAATGTAGTTAGTATGGCTACAAGTTGCTGCTATTAGTCCTGCGTATTTATAACAAAAACAAAACAAAGATATGAGTATAGCCAACGCACATGGCTAAACGACAAAGCCTGCGCCAGTGCAGGGTTTCAACCCCAGACCTTTCAATTTGAGATACCCGGCATATGAAGGATTTCATCTTTTCCCTGGTCGTGTTTCCACTCGGGTATCTAAAGGCTATCGCTTTTTTGTAACGCATCAGTATCGTACCTGTAAAAGTCACAATGGTCTTCATCACATAGCAATCTTCGCAAGGTGGTATCTTTCAGCACATCAATATAGTTCATAGGTTTTTTGTTTACATAAATAGTCCGGTACACTAATCGTATACCGTGACTATAATCTACATACCAGTTTACATGTCCTGTGTATAAAGGTTGAATGGGTGTTCCATCCAATTTATGCCAGCCATAAATAGCCACACGATTGGGTTTAGGATCCCTTGGGATTTTACCGGAGATTACTACATCTTTTTTGATACCTGCTATCAATCCTTTTCTCAGCCTTCTCTGACCTTCGATAACCAGGTTGTGCTGGTACATGGTAACAGCGCTGTCGCGAAATGCATACATAGGAACCGGCTCTAATTTTACTTTGGCCGCTTTATAAATATCGTCAACCATTTTTCTTGTCGGCAAAAAACAATGCAGGCTATCTGCAATTAGTTGCGCCGTCATCGGCGTTAAAGGAATTCTTGCAAAATCTTTGTCAGAGCCAACCGACAAATAATCGGGAAGTACAAAATAGATAGCGTTTATCTTCTTACCCCCGGCGGTAGTTATGGATATCTTAACTCTCACAAACGTTCTTAAAAAAGAAGGAACATTACCCTTAAGAATTTCATTCCGGGCAATATCTTCTCTTTGCATCCTGTTCGCTGCAAAAACACTTTTATAAAATTCACTGCCCGTTTCTGCAGTATCGGATCTTTCCGGGAGCGAAAGGTGCCTTGGGAAATTGCAGGATGAAATGAGAAGTAAGAATATAAAAGAAAAAGCAATTCCTGGCATCATTAAAAATTTATTCAATTTACTAATCGCGGTTACCGGCACCAAATAAAAGATTGATTGATTCAGCTCAAAGCTCCATAACCGTCACAAAAAATAAAGAAGAAGCCCGTTTCGACCGGGATTAACAAACAAACCAATATTTTTGAACATTCATCAATATTGATTTTATTAAACCATGCGAATCTCTTCCCTGCAAAATACAGTACTGGTAACCATCTTTTTATTCGCCTTCTTTTCGGCAAGGGCCCAACAGGTAACGGAACCCAAAACCAGTGAGGAATGGTCGCGGCCCTACGAGCCGTTCAGGATAGCAGGTAACCTTTATTATGTAGGTACCTACGATTTGGCCTCTTACCTTATTACAACAACGGAAGGAAATATTCTGATCAATACCGGGCTGGCGGCATCTGCGTCGCAGATAAAACATAATATAGAAGCGCTGGGTTTTAAATTCAGCGATATAAAAATATTGTTGATAACACATGCTCATTATGATCACGTGGGTGCATTGGCTGCAATAAAAAAAATGACGGGCGCACAACTGATGGTGGATAGAATGGACGCCCCGGTATTGGAAGACGGTGGTATTTCCGACTATGCACTTGGAAAATATGGGCGCACTTTTGAACCCGTGCATGCTGATCGTCTATTGCATGATCATGACACCGTTAGCCTTGGCAACATGCACCTGGTGATGCTTCACCATCCAGGTCATACAAAAGGTTCCTGCAGTTATTTGTTTGATGTTAAAGATGACAAAAGATCATACAGGGTGCTGATAGCAAATATGCCTTCCATAATTATTGATAACAAGTTCTCCGAGGAAACAGTTTATCCCAATATTTCCAGCGACTACGCCTACACGTTAGCTAACATGAAAAAACTTTCTTTCGATATATGGGTCGCTTCTCATGCAAGCCAGTTCAGCCTGCATAGCAAACATCATAAAGGGGATGTTTACAATCCTGCTGCTTTTATGGACAGGGTAGGCTATGATGCTGCACTGGACGATCTGCAAAAACAATATGATAGGAAGATGAAAGACAACTGAATATCAGCACTATGGTTAGAGCCGGCCGGCCTTCACCCTCACCTTCTTCTCCTTCCCACCTCTTCATGTGTGCTCTCTATGGCCGTATCTGTTCCAAACACATGCAATATATCTCCTACCCGCAAAAAAGTTTCAGCCTGGGGTATAAAAAAAGTATTGTTCCTTTTCACCATGATAATGATTGCATCCCTGTGAAAAGGGATTTCTTTAAACTTCAAGCCATCAATCTCCTTTTTTGTGATCGGGATTTCTTCTACACTAAAATACTCGAATGACTCGACCAACGCCCGATAGGTAGCGGGACGCAACAATAAATTTTCAATGGCAGTCGCCATCACACCCACAACATCTACCGTATGCACACCCAATTGCTTTAATTTAGCCTCAGCACGAGATGTATTGACCATGGATATGATGTTGTTGTGCATGAGTTCCTTCCGCAGATATTCGCAAATCAGGTAGTTTTCTTCCGGTTCACCCGTATTCACTATCACATAATCAGACGTCTTCAATTTAAGTTTTTCATATAATGCGGCTTCCCTTCCGTCCCCCTCAATGCAATCCAATCCTTTGGCCGAAATATCGCCGGCCCTGGAAGGGGTTTTTTCTATAATAACCGATTTTTTACCATGCATGATCAATCGCCGGGCCAGTACCACTGCCATATGGCTTCCCCCGATCATGAATATTTTTCCACCCGATGAGTGGCTTTCCTGCGAAAGGAGGTTATAAATTACCGGGGATACAAAACAGGTGATAATGGCCATTATTATAAAACTGGCATTAATGCCCGGCGTAATCACACCCAGATCAAGGCCTACCTCGGAGGCCGCTATAATAAGGCTTAACCGGGAAGACATCAGGAAGCCTCCTGCGATAGCTCTTTTTATTCCGAAAAGCTGCTTCCAAAGCAAAGCCGGTATAATCTTTACAGAAAACAACGTAATTAAAAGCAACACCAAAAACCGAATCAGCGACTCATCAAATTCCTTTAATGCAGAAGGATCAAACTCTACACCCACCATAATAAAAAAGAAAGGTATAAAGAAGCCATATCCCATGCCATCAAGTTTAAGCAGCATCACCGATCTTTCACGATGTAGCATGGAGGAAAGCGCCAGGCCAATCAGAAAAGCGCCAAGCAGTACTGCTTCATCTCCTATAAATTGGGCGATGACTACGAAAAGCATAATCATGAGCATGGAACTTCTGATACGAATTTGAGAAGCAGCATGCGATAATTGATATCCCAGGTTTTTCAAAAGGGGGATATTCTTGAGTCTTTTCCCGATGGAATAAAAAATAATGAAAAGAAAGAATAATCCGAAGAGATACAGTATTTCAATTTCAAATCCATTTTTGTAAACAATGGCGGTAATTGTAAACAAGATGATACTGAAAATGTCGGCAACTGCGGCCGCAATAATGATGTATTGTCCGAAATGTTCCTTGATTTCACCCCTTTCTTTCAAGACAGGTACAACAATACCCACCGAAGTCGTGATGAGGATCAATGAAAAATACCAATTATGGGGAATATGGATGATGCGGGAAAGCAGTAATGTACCCCCAAAGGCCAATAAAACCGACAGGAAAAAATACACAAGGCTAACCAGCAATGGATTCCTGATAAATCGCTTGTAAGTCAGTTTTCTCCTGGGCAAGGAAGCTATTATCTGATCTACATCGATCTCCAGCCCACTCAAAAACATAAGGAATATAAAGCCGGTGAGGGCAAAAAATTCCAATATCCGGAAGCTTTCATGATCAATATTTCGAAGCAAATATTTTCCGATGAAATAGCCAAGTACGATTTCAACTATTACAGAAGGGACCTTTTTGAGTTTTATTAAGGATAATGCGAGTGGCGTTACCCAGGCGATGGCAGCTACCACCAACAGGGGGAAGTATTTAAAATGAAAGGAAATATGTAATAGCATACAATTGGTACTTATGCCTTGCTAAAAATCAGAGCCGGGTTGATCCATTAATATAGTTACCCTTAATTCCCTGAATAATCCCGGCACTTCCGAATTCACTCGCTATCCCTACTGTTATTCATAAATATAACCAATTTCGGCGATACATGGTTTCCACACTTCACCTCACCACGGCGCCAAAACAATTAACCAATATTGTGTGTTTGGTCTGATGGCCTGCAGCCGTGGTTGACCAACATTAGTTCGGTTTTTGAATGCCAATATCTTAATTGTTCGGCCGGGGCAGGCATAAGCAACGTACATGGCTACACGATAAAACTTGTGACAGCGAAAATTTCTATAGGGTTGGAAGGGGGGAGCAGGCTCACCCTTCACTTTTTAACTTCTTTTGCAATATTTCCAGTTCCCGTTTCCTGGCTTTGTAATATCTGTGCTCCCATCTTGCGGCGTAGGCACCCAAAACAAACAGCATCGCAATAATCAGAATTGGCCAACCCCGCTTTCCACTTTCCCAAACCCCGAGAAGACCAAGTAATGCAATAGGCAACACGTTCCACAGCCCAGCCTGGGATAGCCGTACCTGGTAGCTTGCCATGGATATGGCATAAGCAAGATCTCCAAGCATAGATCGGTCGAAGTGATGACTGCCCCTAATTCTGCGAATCCTGCTCAATAACGTATACAGGGCACTAAGAAACATCCACGCAGACAGGAGATAAAAATATATATTACCGCTTTGCTTATAAAGATTTACTCCAAGAGTGAGTGATCCGGCGCCAGTATTTACAACTATTAATAGTAACTCGCTGAAATTAGTAATATGGTACGCCTTTTTCTTTTTTGACAGAATGCGATTGTGCAATGCTTTTTCATTTATAGCGTAGAGCGGCTCATTATTTTGTGAGTCCCATATTTTTTTCATTTCGTCAAATTCCATGGTGATCATATTTTTTTGATTTTGTGATGAGATATTTTTTTATCCGGTTAATCTTGACACCAACATTTGATTCGGTGATGCCCAATATACCAGCCATTTCTTTATAGCTGAAACCATCCAGCATTAATAAGGTGATGGAGCGATCAATTTCATCAAGTTGGTGAATTTCTTCGTAGAGCCATGCTAATCGTTCATCAATTGCAAACCCGCTGTCCTGTAACAGGTACTCTACATTTTCAATCGGTTCTGCCTGGTAATGTTTTTGTTCTTTTCTTACCCATTTAATCGCTGTATTAAGTGATACACGATATATCCAGGTGGCAGCCGATGACTCCTGCTTAAACGTTGGAATTGAATGCCATAATTGAATGGTGATCTCCTGGAAAAGATCGTTCTGATCCGTAACTGTTAATGCATAAGATCTCACTATTTTAAAAATCAGCGCTTTATTCTGATCAAGCCAGGTTTCAAAAATTTGCTTCTGTTCATTTTTCGTCACAGCAATGATTGTTTACTTTATTAGTACCAATAAAAGAGTGAATTATTACAAAGGTTAAATCATTTTGATTTTATGATTTGTTAACGGAGTAGTCCGGCGCAGCAATAGCTTTCAAATTTAATCATTCTAGTTCCACCGATATTCCGTTTCAAAATTAAAAATATGCCGGGGAGGGAACCAGCATTTTCTGAATGCGCTGGCATAGATAACGCAAATGGTTAACCGAAAAATCCTGGATCAGCGAAGCTTTCTATATGCTGGGAAGAAAATCGGGCATAATAAGATAACGTTACTTTTTACTCTGCAGGGTCTCTTATACATTTAAAATTCATTGGGATGAAGTATTGTTAAATGACGGGCACATGATTTTGAGCTCAATATTCAATATATTCCGCCTTTATTCGCAGGTTAAACGAACCGATTCAAAATGAATTATGATGAATATAGATTCCAAAAAATTTCCCCTGTTTTTGACTGAAAATCCCCTGCTGCGGTATCTTACCTTTTCGGCGCTGTATGTTGCTCAGGGTGTTCCGGAGGGAATCACCTATTTCGGAATTCCTGCATGGCTGGCAATGAACGGCAAAACCCCAATGGAAGTTGGCAGCTTTTTAGCAGTAGTCGGTATTCCCTGGAGTTTTAAAATAATAATAGCGCCACTTCTTGACAGGTTTACAATTTTGGCGATGGGCCGCAAAAGGCCTTGGGTCATTTTCGGCCAGTTAGGTTTAATTGTAAGCTTCCTAAGCACAGGCTTTGTTCACGATCCGCTCAATAACCTCCACGGGCTGATGGTGGCTGGTTTTTGTGTCAGCTTTTTTGGGGCATTCCAGGACGTAGCTACGGATGGTATGGCTATAGACGTGGTGCCTGTTACTCAACAGGCCAGGGCTAACGGGCTTATGTGGGGTGCAAAAGTAATTGGCACTTCCCTGTCGCTGGTTGTTGGTACAGCACTTATTAATTCTATTGGATTTTCAACGGCCATATCCTCTCTTTCAATTGTAGTAGCATCAATTATGCTGGTACCGTTATGCTTCAGGGAAAGACCCGGAGAAAAATTGTTGCCATGGACCGCAGGCAACGTATCTGAGACGTCCCGGAATATTCAACTCCACAGTTGGAAACAAATTTTTAGAAATGTCGTAACAGTAGTCTTATTGCCGTCAAGCATTTTCCTTGCCACCGCCATTTTCATTGCCGGCATTATGATCGGACTAACAGATGCAGTACTGCCGGTATTTACCATCCAGGAACTGGGTTGGACAAATACCTCATTCTCTCACGTCTATTCTGTCACGACAGTCGTCGGTGGCATTCTTGGTATGCTCATTGGCGGCGTCTTAGTTGATTATTTTGGCAACATAAAAATGATGACGTTTTATCTTCTTTTCCTCCTTTTGGCCATTGGTTCATTTTCTTTTTTGCACGTGTTGTGGAAAGATACTGTGTTTATATACGGCTTCGTGTTGCTTTATTACATCCTTTATACTTTTCTTACAATTTCGATTTTTGCAACGGCCATGCACCTCTGTTGGAATACCATCGCTGCCACGCAGTTCACGCTTTATATGGCCATTACAAACATGGGCAGGGCCACAGGTTCCGGATTGTTAGGTCCGCTGAAAAATACGCTAACCTGGCAGCTTGTTTTTTCATTTATTGCCGTACTTCCACTGCTTATCATGATTCTTATCCGCTTCATCAATTTTGCGAAACATAAAAGATCCATCGATAAATTTGAAAAAGGAAACAGAATCATCATCCGGTTGGAGACGCATGGAAATGGTTAAATTAATTTTCTGAAATTCCCGGCGTATTGGCGGCCATTCACCAACGATTGAACAAAGGAAATATCGTAAAAGAGACAATGAAATTTATATTTACTTCATAAGCCAGGGTGATGCCAAAATGATTTACGGCAATTGGTCGCTTCCGCGACCAATACTACCTACTACATAATCTCTCCCTATTACTGTAATTTTTGTTTAAAAAAATCAATCGTCCGTTGCCAGGCCAATTCTGCAGCCGCTTTATCATAACGCGGGGTAGTGTCGTTATGAAAGCCATGGTTCACATTGGGATATACATACGCCGTGTACTCTTTACCGTCAGCTTTTAGGGCAGTTTCATAGGCGGCGGCGCCATCTGTGATGCGGGTATCCAACCCTGCATAATGCAGGAGCAGGGGCGCCTGTATCTTAGACACATCTTCCACTGAGGGTTGGCTGCCATAAAACGGCACGGCCGCCGACAGGTCCGGAATGCGCACCGCCATCATATTGGCAATCCAGCCACCAAAGCAAAAGCCTACCACGCCTACCTTGCCATTACAATCTTTGTCGTTTTTAAGATAGTCATACGCCGCTATAAAATCTTCAAGCATTTTATTTTTATCGAGCTTGCTTTGCATTTCACGTCCGGCATCGTCGTTGCCGGGGTAACCTCCCAGCGGAGTCAACGCATCAGGGGCAATAGTAATAAAACCAACGAGTGCAGCACGCTTTGCTACGTCTTCAATGTAGGGATTCAGTCCCCTGTTTTCATGCACCACTACAATGCCACCCAGTTTATCTTTCACATCAGCAGGTTTTGACAATAACGCCTTAATGTCGCCGCCGCCTTTTGGAGAATCGTAATGGATGTATTCTGATATGATGCGGGGATCATTTGCTTTCACTTGTAACGTATTCTGGTAATCGGGCATGAGAAAACTCATGAGCGACGTTACGGTGACACCACCAACCGCATATACTGATAACTTTTGTACAAAATCACGCCGGTTAATACGGCTGTGTGCATAATCGTCGTAAAGATCAAACACTTCCTGTTTGATGTCTTCTTTTTTAATGGTGTTCATATCAATTGCTTTAGATGTACTAAGTTAATTAATTATGCAGCAAAGAGGGATCTCGTCCCTCTATTCAACTGCTTCAGATATCCTGATAAGGTATCCGTTTTACGGGTATGAAAGCGCTTAACCGGTTAGACTTTTTTGTTTCAAATTATGTAATTCTTAAAGAACGGGTTTGATAACTATCAGGGTTAATTTTCAAAATCCTGTATCACTCTTCCATTCTCTACCCGTTCTGTAAACCGTCCTTTTGTATAATCGTTAATAACCTTGTTCCAGAATACGCAGGCCGGTTGGTTGTTTTCCCGTTGATGTACTTCCCATTGGCCTTTGTGTAAATTAAATACCTGCTGTGCTATTGTTTTGCCAATTCCTGCATGCCTATATATCTTCATTATAAAAAACTCCGTTATTGAAAAATACTTTCGTTTTTGTGTTTCGATATATCGTACCAAAACAAAACCAATATATTTTTTATCTTTTTGAATAATGTACGGAAACTTGTGCCCTTCTTCGGTCCAGTAATTTTCTAATTGTGCATAGGCTTTAAATAATCCATCGGCTTCCACATCATTTGCAACATATTCTGTAAAATCATACATATAAAATTGCATTAGATTCTTTATTACTTCTTTATGTTGTTGGGTGGCGGGGATGAGTTGTGTATTCATTTTAATCTGTTTTCCGCAGACCTATCAGTTGCCTGTTAAAGATAATAATACCTTTCAATGAATAATAGCATTTGAGCGAAATACCAAACAAATCCTGAAGAAACTAACTTCGTGTGTGCAGGCAAAATGAAACTTTCTAAAAAAATATTAATTCAAACTGTATTGCTGTCGGTAATTCTTTTTGTATTGGGTCAATTTGTATACGTAAAACTTTTCGGAATGTTTGAACCACAGGTCAATGGTATTTTATTTCAGATAACCGAAGGCGCTGGAAAGATGAAAACATCAATTTTATTTTCATCAGCAGCGGCACTAATGCCCATCGCAGTATTATTGACCTGGCTGTTGGCTCCCATTATTTCGCCAGCCAAAAGATTTACCTCCGCGGCTATCATAATAGTTTTTACTGTATCGGCAATCGTAGTGCGACACGAGGAAGTTAAAACGTATTTTACCAGGATAGCCCAAAATCTAGTTGCATCCAATAACAACATGACTTTCAAATACCCGATAGACCCGGTAAATTTTGTTTACTATATGTTTGCAGGTCTTTGTATTGGTTGCGTCGTTTCCTATTTTTTGTTTAAAGAACGTGAACGTTAATCGGATTTTTGTCACAGGCGTCGTAATGTATTCATATCTTTTATCCCGTTAAAAAACTTTTCCAAAACCAAATCGAAAACCGGACCGGCATTGGGTATCGAAGAAAATAATGTCATGGATGATTGCAGCTTCATGTCATCCGGACTTCCGAATATCGCAAGGGCATTGTTACTTTCCATATGCAGCAATTCATTACTGATTTCTGTAAGCCTGCGACCCAAAAGAGGATGTTGTAAAAATGCTTCTGCTTCACGAATATCTTTAATTGCATACAGCTTTGATGTCGTGCTAAAACCCAAACCCTGAATCTGTGGAAAAATGAACCACATCCAGTGGCTTTGTTTTCTTCCTTTTTTAACCTCCTCTAACGCGACCGGATAAATGTTTTCCTGTGCCTCAATAAACCTCTGTAAGTTATGCCCGTTATCCATCCGGATTTTTTGATAAAAAGATTCTACTGAAAAGAATTATTTTTTCAGGACGCCTTTTGAGCTTTTGAAACTGAGTTCTTTTTCTTTTAATGCCTTTTGTAATATGGGTATAGTAGTTTTCCCAATTCCATGAAATTTCAGGATTTCGGCTTCGCTATGCTTAGACAATTGCTCCAATGATTTTATACCGTTATTCTCCAATGCCCGTTTCGCCGGGGCTGAAATCGTAGCAGGAAAACCTCCAAGTTTTTCATCCTGCTGCTGCACCCTGAATTTGACAATACGGGAAATTAAATCCAATGGCATTGGTGTATCAAGCGGAAACTGCACAGAACCTCTTCCCTGTTTATATCCAGATAATTCCTTTGCGAATGCGGCGTGACCAACGGGCATTGCATACAATCCTATATGATTTTTATATCCTGCAAAATAAATAATTATCCTCCCCTTATACCTGAACGCAGGTATGGCGTAGCTGATGGTCTCCTGCGCATTGGGTGCATACTTTCTAACGGTTAGGCGCACCTGTTGCAAAATTTTTTGAACATCTTTTGGAAAACCCAAAATGTATGCATCAATGCTGGCTGGAGAAAGAACTTTCATAAAAAATATTTTAAAAGAGATGAATGCTTAAGCGTTTTCCAGTTCTTCAATATTGAATTTTACCGATTTCATGATCACCTTCATCACCTTGTCGCCTTTTGCCGGGTTGCTCATTAATTGACCGAGTATGGCCGGAACAACCTGCCATGAAACACCGAATTTATCCTTTAACCATCCGCATTGTGATTCCTCACCTCCTTCAGTAAGTTTATCCCAGAAATAATCTATTTCTTCCTGGTTATCGCAAGGTATCACCAATGATATTCCCTCATCAAAAGTAAATGCATGTGGACCTGAACTATCCATAGCCGCAAAAAGTTGACCGTTCAACGCAAACTGCGCATGTTTAATATAACCCTCCACATCCCGCTCTCCTTTTTCGTAACGGCTAATCATTTTCACTCCGCTGTTTTTAAATGTAGAAGTATAAAAGTTGATGGCTTCTTCCGCCCTACCACTTTTGTCTTTTGTGAACATAAACGAGGGAACAATTTTTTGATCTGCGCCAGGGACCATCATGAGTTGCCAGTTCACGCCGAATTTATCCTGGCACCATCCATATTTTTCATTCCACGGGTATTTATCAAGTGGCATCATTACTGCACCACCCTCGGATAAATGGTTCCATTTCTTTTCAATTTCTTCTGTTGAATCGCAATAAATGAAAAAAGAAATTGAAGGATTTATTTTGAATTGCGGGCCTCCGTTCAATCCCATAAATTGCATTCCATCCAGCTCAAACATGACTACCAATGGATTTTCAGAAATGATTTTTGAATTTTCAAATACGGAAGGATAATACGTTGCTGCTTCTTTGGCTTTACCATCGAACCAAAGGCAAGGATACAGTTTATTTTTCATTTCTTATGTTTTATTGTCCTGTAAAAATAGTTTCAAAAGATTTTATTTTACGGGTACAATTATGACATTCTCACGGGGTATTTGCGACATTCATGCACCGGAAATATCCGAAGGTCATAAAATGATTAAGTATGATGTCTCTTTTATTAAATATACCAAACCGTATGCCTGTTTCTGCCAGCAGCATTGTTGTTTGGGAAAAACCGCGGAGATAAAATTATTTGGGTGTTATTTATTTCCGGTCGTGCATAATATTTTGCAGGGCTTCCGTACAAATAGGAGCACTTCACCACTGCCGCGATCTTCTTTTGCCTGCCAAAAGGTATTTCAATACCAAGCCCAGTGTAAAAGAGAAAATTTATCGATAAAAATTTGCGAATAACCTTAGCCGTTGGCACGCCTCTCAAAATTTCAGAAAATTTTTTTTAACCAGCTTTCATTTCTTCCAGTTCTCTTTGCAACCTGAACATTTCATCCCGAAGCCTGGCTGCTTCCATGAAATCAAGATCACGGGCAGCTTTTTCCATTTGCCGCTTTACGCTGGCAACCGCCTTTTCCATTTGAGGAATAGTTTTGTATTGAACCTGTTCTTCCGCAGCAAAGTTGACAATTTCGTCAACTGCATAAGGTGATTTTTCATTGTAACCTTTAATGTCTAATACGGAAGTCTGTCCCATTATCTGCTCAATAGATTTCTTAATTGTTTTTGGCGTTATATTATGCTCGATGTTATATTGAATTTGTTTTTCCCTTCGTCTTGTTGTTTCATCAATTGTTTTTTGCATGCTTTCGGTAATGGTATCTGCATAAAAAATTACCAGTCCTTCAACATTACGGGCAGCCCTACCCGCAGTTTGAGTAAGCGATCTTTCATTACGCAAAAAACCTTCTTTATCGGCATCTAAAATAGCCACCAATGAAACTTCAGGAAGATCAAGGCCTTCTCTCAGAAGGTTAACGCCAACCAATACATCTATTTCGCCAAGACGAAGCTGGCGAAGAATTTCAACTCTTTCCAATGTATCAACTTCACTATGAATATATTTTGATTTGATGTTGATACGGTGCAAGTACTTATCCATTTCTTCCGCCATACGCTTGGTTAACGTGGTAACCAAAACGCGGTCGCCCTTTGTAACCCGCTTGTCAATTTCATCCAGTAAATCATCAATCTGGTTTATAGAAGGCCGAATTTCAATTGGCGGATCTAATAAACCTGTTGGCCTAACCACCTGCTCTACCACTATACCGCCTGTTTTTTCTAATTCATAATCGCCCGGCGTTGCACTTACATAAATCGTTTGATTGAGCATACTTTCAAACTCATTAAAATTCAAAGGGCGGTTATCTAACGCAGAGGGTAAACGAAAACCGTAATCAACCAAAATTAATTTCCTTGAGCGATCGCCTCCGTACATGCCACTCACCTGTGGAATGGTTTGATGGCTCTCATCAATCACACATAAAAAATCAGGCGGAAAATAATCGAGCAAACAAAAAGGTCTTGTACCGGGCTCTCGCCTGTCAAAAAATCTTGAATAGTTTTCAACACCATTACAATAACCCAGCTCACGGATCATTTCAATATCATAATTTACCCGTTCGGATATTCTCTGCGCCTCAATATATTTACCAACCCTTTTAAAATATTCTGTTTGCCGGGCAGCCTCATCCTGTATTTCATACAATATCTGTTGCAACTTATCTTTCGGCGCTATATATAAATTTGCAGGGAAAATGGCCGCGTCTTCTACTTTCATAATTCTCTTTCCGCTACTTAATTCCAGTGTCTCTATGCTCTCAATTTCATCTCCAAAAAAAGTAATGCGATAGCCGTTATCCATGTATGGAAGATTAATATCAACGGTATCGCCTTTAACACGAAAAGTGCCTCTTGCGAAATCACCCTGCGTACGTGAATACAAACCATTTACCAATGAATGTAAAAAGCCCTGTCTGCTTATCGTCTGTCCTTCTTTAATTCTTACAACACCTTCAGCAAAATCTTTGGGATTACCGATTCCATAAATGCAGCTGACGCTTGCCACAACAATTATATCCCGTCGTCCTGTTAACAATTGCGATGTTGCCGCGAGTCTTAATTTATCCAACTCTTCATTAATGCTAAGATCCTTTTCAATATAAGTATCACTGACAGGCATATACGCTTCCGGCTGATAATAGTCGTAATACGAAACAAAATATCCCACAGAATTATCCGGAAAAAATTGCCGGAACTCTCCATACAACTGGGCCACCAACGTCTTGTTATGTGTAAGCACCAGCGTAGGCCGTTGCACATTTTGTATAACATTGGCCATGGTAAAAGTTTTACCACTGCCTGTTACGCCCAATAACGTTTGATACTTTTCGCCCTGCAAAATACCCTGTGTTAATTGCTCAATTGCTTCAGGCTGATCACCCGCGGGTTTATATGATGAATTTAGTTGAAAAGGCATAGGGATATGCAATTTACAACTGAAAGATGATTTGTATAATGCCCGGATAAAAGTTAGGAAATCATTTTATATTGCAATTTCCTTTTTAATTCTGTTTATTGGCGCCTATGACTTTATTAAGATAATCTGCAAGCTTCACAAGGGTTTTTGCATCCACTTCTATCTGTTCCTGAGCCTCCTTCCATTTTCTTTGTTCAATAGCTTCACGAATGCCGGGCATCGTTTTTACGCCATATCCGGTGTAAAATCCGGGAGCGTATAAAGTATGTTTATACCAGGGTCGGCGTGGTAATCCTGCTTCATTCAATAATTGTTGCTCCGCTTTATAGAGTGATTGGTTAAAAGCATCGTTTACATCGCTGTTCTTTATTTTATTTTGATAAACTACCTGCAAACTATCAGCGCTCTTTTTTAATTGTTGCAATGCATTTTGCAAAGGGGAAAAATCCAGGTAGGGAACTTCTGATTTTGCAGCAGGAACTATATATTTTTTGGTTGGATCTTCTCCAACTTTATAGTCGCCCGAATTAATGAGCTGATTTTCTATATCGGTCGATTCTCTTGTTGTTTGAAGAAGCTTTATTAAATCTTTTGAATAATCATCAATCGTTTTATACAAATGAGTAAAATCAAAAGGCAACACATCTGCATTTGCCATTCGCAGAACAGCATGACCAGCCGTTTCTGCCAGGGTAACTCCATAAGCAAAATCCGGATCTTTAAATCTCCTATACAAATCATAGGAATCATAAATAGAATGATATTCGCCACCATTATCTTCCCCGCCATAACCGATGTTTAACGCTGGAATCCCCGCATGCTGAATGAATGCTGAATAATCAGATCCGGAGCCCATTGCGCCCAACTTCAAACTTTTTTCTTCCAGCACTTTTTTCTTTGCTTCATCCCCTTTGGCTACTATAGCATCGTGCGCTTTCTTCCTTTCGAAAACGCTTACGTTTGTTTGCGGATCTATCACCTGTTTTGAAATTTCATCCATCAAAAGCTCTAAAGCGTGTGAACCTTCGGCACCGAGAAAACCCCGGCCATTCCCATCCGAATTTATGTAAACCACGGCCTTTTGCTGTAGTTCTTTTTCATGTTCTTCCACCCATTCTGTAGAACCCAGCAGGGCAGGCTCTTCACCATCCCATGAACAATATACCAATGTACGATCAGGTTTCCAGCCTGTGCTCAACAGGTTACCGATTGATTTGGCTTCTTCTAACAGTGCCGCCTGCCCGCTAACTGGATCAGCGGCTCCATTTACCCAGGCATCCTGGTGATTACCGCGGATCACCCATTCATCAGGGAATTTTGATCCCTGTATTTTCGCAATCACGTCATAGCATGGAACAATATCCCAGTTGAATGCGACTTTCAAATGTACCGTTGCTTTTCCTGGACCTATGTGGTAAGCAAATGGTAAACCTCCATGCCAATTGTCCGGAGCCACAGGGCCATCCAGCGCTTCCAGCAAGGGTATTGCGTCATGGTAGCTTATAGGCAGTACAGGAATTTTTAAAAGGTTCGGCGCCTGCAATCTGTCCAGTCTTTTTGCATCTTCGGTTGCACCAATGCCCGGAGTCAACGGATCGCCCGGATAAATAACCATGTCCATTACTGAGCCTCTTTGCACCCCGTATTCATTTTTATAAGCTCCTTTCGGGTACACGTCACCGTGAAAATATCCGTCATCCATGGGATCGCTATAAAGGATGCAACCAATCGCCCCATGTTCCTGCGCTACTTTAGGTTTTGTGCCTCTCCAGCTATGGCCGTATTTTGCAATTACAATTTTGCCTTTTACATCGATACCCATTTTGTCAAGCACCTCATAATCCTGAGGCAAGCCATAATTTACAAATACCAACTCGCCTGTCACGTCACCATCAGCACTATAGGCATTGTAAGTAGGTAATTGCCCCGATTGGCTGCTGGTAACATCTTCCTTTAATGCGGGCTCTTTTAATATGGCTTTGTAAGATGTAGGAGATGTCATCTCCAATACTCTTGTTTTAGGAGTTGGGAACAACACGTGAAAGGTTTCAATTTGAGCATCCCATCCCCATTTCTTATATAAACCGAGAATATATTCTGCATTGGCTTTACTGCCCGGTGAACTAATATGGTGGGGAACTGCAGAAAGTTTTTTAATCGTCTCACCAACATTTTCTTTACTTAAATTTTTATCGAAGGAAGATTCAAGATTCAATTCATCATTAACATCTTTCTCATAAAATCCTATAATTTTTTTTGTCTGAGCGAATGAAGATTGAATCAAAAAAATGAGAATAAAAAACAATGGTAATCTTTTCATTTCGTAATATTTAGTTTTAGATTTTCGCAGACGTTCAAATTAAAGATACTATTCAATTGATGAAGGTTTATCAAAAGAACTACATTTTGTAAATCACTCTGATAAAACTGTTTGATACGTTTTCAATTGTCACTTAAAAAAAGGCGGATGCATTTTATTCCATTGCGTCGCATCCTGATAAACTTTTGCAATAGCCAATATGGTTGCTTCATCGTATAACTTACCAACAAGCGTAATACTGGTCGGCGTATTTTCTTTATTGAATCCTGTTGGCATACTGATAGCAGGATGCCCGGTTAAATTGGTAATCGCAGCCTGGTTGCCTACCCATGTTGGGCAAATAATGACATCGTATTTTTCTATAACATCATTCACCTTTTGCATTAGCTGGTACCGATGCCTGTTAGCGTTAACATATTCAACAGCAGGTATAAATCTCGAAGCCCTAAAATAATTTGGCCATTCCCCTTTACCTTGTCTTGTCATTTTATCATCAAGGCCGGTTCTTGTAAAACCGTCAAAAGCTGCAGCACTTTCAGAACCAATTACAATTCCGATTATATCGAAATTATAAATGCCCGAATCAGGAAAATCAACGGGAATTAAATTAGCGCCGGCCTTTCTGAATACATCCAAAACAGCATCTTCATTTCCAAGGGTATCTTTTTTGCCGAAATAATTTTTTGCATAAGCAATTTTCATTTTTGACAAATCGGCTTTACCTGTATAATTAAAAGGCATATTAACAGCCGCCGCATCAAGACCATCAGTTCCATGCAAATAATAAAATACGATTGCCGCATCCTCCGCACTTCTGCAGATTGGGCCCGCTTTGTCGAGACTCCAACACAACGTCATAGCACCGCTTCTGCTGACAGAACCAAAGGTCGGACGCAATCCCGTGCCGCCACAAACGGTAGAAGGAGAGATAATTGATCCATAGGTTTCCGTTCCTATTGCAAAAGGAACAAGGCCCGCAACTGCTGCTGCTGCTGATCCTGCGGAAGAACCGCTCGAGCCTTCCAGCATATTCCATGGATTCTTTGTTCGGCCACCAAACCAATAATCATCCATGGCCAAAGCGCCTAAAGTTAGTTTTGCAATCAAAACAGCGCCCGCATCCTTTAATTTCGTGTATACGTAACTGTCAGTATTAATCACCTGGTCTTTGTAAGGCGCCGCTCCCCAGGTAGTTTTAGTTCCCTTTACCCCGAAGAGGTCCTTTAACCCATAAGGAATACCATGAAGCAATCCGCGATATTTACCTTCAGCAATTTCTTTATCAGCCTCAGCTGCTTCCTTCATCGCGATGTCTTCTGTAAAGGAAATGACACATTGAAGTGTATCGCTATATTTTTTCAGACGGTCAATAAAAAATTTTGTAAGCTCAGCTGATGATATTTTTTTATTCTTTATTAATGATGCTAATTGAGGTATAGAATAAAAAGCAAGATCATTTTTATCCGCAGGTAAATTTACACTGGAAGGAATATCAAATTTTACCGGTAGTTGCTTTTTATTTAAGTTCATATATGGCAGCAATGGACTTTCTGCCATCGTCATTGGAACAGAATTGTCTAAAGAATAGCGATGCATTTTGTCGTATTCTTTTGCTCTGTCCCGAACAATACCTGAAAGTGAATCTTCTTTTGCGTCCGTAAAACGCATGCTGATAATTTTTTCGGCGGCATGAATATCCGGAATAGTAATACTATCCTGGGCAAATGAAGTGGAAGCAAAAAGAACAAGAAACAAAAGTGAAAAAAAGCTTTTCATTGCAATAAATTTAGTTTTTCTAAAACTACTTATTTTTATCGCATATAAGCTTCGGAAAATATTTATTGATTACTGTGTGACGGAAGTACAAGCTTTTTTGTCTCATACTTTCTTATAAGCCACGCTATAGTAAATGTGGGTATAATATCTATTCCGGGAAATAATTCTTCAAGGAAGGAAAAGATACCACCGAATACTCCAAATTTTTTTCCAAACAAAAAATAAAAAATAATACCGGAAATAGTTGCCCATAGCGGGCCAAACGGGAGAATCACATAGCTGAAACAACCGATCAAATCCAAAATGATACATGTTTTAAGTGAAGGAAGTTTTCTTCTCATTTTAACATTTTATATCGTAATTGTCATCAAACCAGGGTCCGGAATTTTTTATTGCAATTTTGACATGTGACTGAACGTTTAAATTTTGTGTTAAGTAATGTTTAGTCATTGCCCACAAGCTGAATTAGCGTACCTTTGCACACTCAAAAAATTCTGAACAATATTTTTTTGAATTTTTGGATGCAAAAATAAAATTATGGATATAAGAAATATAGCAATAATTGCCCACGTTGACCACGGCAAAACTACCCTGGTTGATAAAATTTTGCACACAACCAACATTTTCAGGGATAACCAGGAGACTGGCGAACTGATAATGGACAGCAACGATCTTGAAAGGGAAAGAGGCATTACCATTTTTAGCAAGAATGTATCGGTTACTTATAAAGATGTTAAGATAAATGTTATTGATACGCCGGGTCACAGTGATTTTGGCGGAGAAGTAGAACGTGTTTTAAAAATGGCTGACGGAGTACTTTTGTTGGTAGATGCTTTTGAAGGTCCGATGCCGCAAACAAGATTTGTTTTGCAAAAAGCTTTACAACTCGGGCTGCATCCGATTGTAGTTATCAATAAAGTTGATAAACCCAATTGCCGCCCTGACGAAGTGCACGATGCAGTATTCGAATTATTTTTTAACCTTGATGCAACGGAAGAGCAACTGGATTTTCCGACTATTTATGGCTCCAGCAAACAGGGATGGATGAATACTACACTTGAGCCAACAGATAATATTTTTGCGTTACTTGATATAATACTTGAAAAGGTTCCTGCGCCCTCTACGCCAGAAGGAAATTTGCAAATGCAGATTACTTCCCTGGACTATTCCTCTTTTTTAGGCAGAATTGCTGTGGGTAAAGTTGCAAGAGGAACTATAAAAGAAAACCAGCCTGTTTCATTAATGAAACTTGATGGCAGTATTCAAAAGAGCCGGGTAAAAGAATTATATGTGTTCGAAGGCCTGGGTAAAAAGAAAGTAAGTGAAGTAAACGCCGGTGACATTTGTGCGGCGGTTGGTATCGAAGGTTTTAACATCGGCGAAACGTTGGCTGATTTTGAGAATCCCGAGGCGCTGGCAATAATTAGTGTAGATGAGCCCACCATGAACATGCAGTTTAGCATTAATAATTCACCCTTTTATGGGAGGGATGGAAAATTTGTTACTTCCCGCCATCTCAAAGACAGGTTGGAAAAAGAGCTTGAAAAAAATCTTGCGCTGCGTGTAGCCCCCGCCGATAGTGCTGACAGTTTTATGGTTTATGGACGTGGTATATTGCACTTAAGCATATTAGTGGAAACCATGCGTCGTGAAGGTTATGAAATTACCGTAGGACAGCCACAGGTAATTACAAAAATAATTGATGGGAAAAAATGCGAACCTTACGAAAACCTGGTAGTAGATGTACCGGCAGAGTATAGCGGGAGAGTGATTGATCTTGTAACACAACGTAAAGGCGAAATGATTATAATGGAAAGCAAAGGTGAGATGCAGCATCTTGAATTTGAAATTCCGTCAAGAGGCTTAATCGGGCTTCGTTCGAGCATGCTTACCAATACTGCAGGCGAAGCGGTAATGGCCCATCGTTTTGTTGAATACAAACCATGGAAAGGCTTTATTCCCGGAAGAAATAACGGCGTATTAATATCGAAGAACCAGGAAAAGACTACAGGATATTCTATCGATAAATTGCAGGATCGCGGTAGATTTTTTGTTGACCCGGGTGAGGAAGTTTATACCGGGCAAATTATTGCTGAGCATATAAAGCCGGGAGATTTGGTTGTAAATGCGACTGAGCCAAAGAAGTTAACGAACCATCGTGCAAGTGGCAGTGATGATGCTTCACGCATTGCGCCTAAAATATCAATGAGCCTTGAGGAATGTATGGAATATATTCAGCAGGACGAATGCATTGAGGTAACGCCGAAGTTTATCAGGATGCGTAAGGTGATATTGAACGAAGATGAAAGGAAGAAAACACAAAAGGCACAACAGGTTGAACAGGTTTGACAAATTCTTCACAGGAAATTTTACAATAAGAGGATTTAGGCACCCAATAGTTTGCTTGTTAAATACTCATTTCATAGTAACTTCGCGATAATTATGAAGAAGGTTTTTATCTTAATATTAGTTATTTTTTTATTTTCATTTGTAGTGAGCCAACCTACATGGGCACAGTGTTCTATCTGCGCTAAAAGCGTTCAGCAAATGGGAACCAAACCTGCCCAGGGATTTAACTCAGGAATAATGTACCTTATGTTGGTACCGTATGCCGCGATAGGTGTAATTGGCTACAGGTGGTGGAAGAGCAACCGTTAATATCGCTGGCTTTCAATAATATTTCCTGGCAAAATGGTACATGTTGAAATCCACTTTGGAAAGTTCTTGTGATAATTTATTTTTCAGATCTTCCTTATCAATTTCCTTCATTTTTTTGTTTTGAATAATTGACCATACTTTTTCAGTAGCTAATTCAAGCTGGTGATCTTTATTTTTATCTTCTTCCCAGCCAGAAATTATAGTGTATAATTCCCTGACGCCCTCTTTTTGAGAAGCGATAGTTTTTAAAACAGGGATTTCTTTTTGTGAATAGTGAAACACAGGCGCCAGCATTTGACTTAAACTATTATAATAACTATCAGCATCGGGTCTGTCGTATTTATTAATTACAAAAACGTCGGCAATTTCCATTAACCCCGCTTTCATCGTTTGAATTACGTCGCCACTCTCCGGAACAAGCACAACTACTGTAATATCAGCGAGCGCCGCTATATCAACTTCACTCTGACCAACGCCAACAGTTTCTATAATTATATAATCAAAATCCGCTGCTTTCAATACATCAGTAATCTCTATAATTTTGGGATGCAAACCGCCGAGCGATCCCTTACTTGCAAGTGAACGGATAAATACATTGGGATGATTATACCATTCACTCATCCTTATTCTATCACCAAGCAATGCACCTTTGTTAAAAGGGGAAGAAGGGTCCACACAAACGACCCCGACTTTTTTTTTATCAGTGATCATTTCTCCAATCAAGGCATCAACCAGTGAACTCTTTCCCGCTCCGGGTGGGCCTGTTACGCCAATAATTTTTGCAGAAGATGGCCGCAATTGCGTGAGTATTTGTTCATAGTCCTTCGCTTCATTTTCAACCAAAGAAATTGTCCGGGAAATTGTTTTAAAATCTCCCTGCTTTAAAAGTTCAGTCTGCTTATTGAATTTCATTTCTATCTATAATCTGTTTCTACAAATTTTATGTAAGATATGGAATGGTTAGATTAATGACCCATCAAAAAAATAAACTGCTTTATTTTTGCCGCATATCAATTTATTTATTCATGATCAGTATAATAACTTCTGTACATAATCAACTCGACATGAATAAATTATTTTATGAAACGTTACAAAAAAATACTTCGCTTCCTTTCGAATTAATTGTAGTAGATAATAATTCCACTGACAGCAGCCGGGAATTTTTCCAAGATAAAGCAGATAAATTCGTTGCCAATGAAAGAAACTACTCTTACCCCTATTGCCAAAACCAGGGCATTGCAGTTGCTCAATATGATTACCTCGCGTTTTTTAATAATGATATTCTGGTTTCGAAAGCATGGGATGAAAAAATTTTGAGGATCATGAACGATAAATTAATTGACGTGATTTCATTTGCCACCAATGATCATCTTGAAAATAAAAAAGTGCAGAGAAAGTTGTACAAAAAATGGAAACGAATAAAATACGTTTTACGTGCAATATTTGGAACTAACATGACAGCGCTCAAATGGATGGTGAAACTAATGTATGGCGACTTTGATGAGTTTTGCGCCAACAGGTATATTACGTTTAAAGATGAGGTAATTGAAGGATTCAGCGGTTCATGTATTGTAATTAAAAGATCTGCTTTCGAAAAAATCGGGACGTGGGATGAGCGTTTGCAGGTGGCGGATTTCGATCTTTTTTTTCGCACTAAAGAGAGGTCTGTTGAATATGGCGATATTAAACCGATGCAATTGGCACTTGGAGTTTATATTCATCACTTTCAGCGACTAACGCTTCGATCGAAGAACATCGCTCCTTTCGAAGACCAAAAAAATATTATTTCTCTAAGGGAAAAATGGAGAGATAAAATTGACATTTTAAATAAAGATGTTATCGGTTAGTGTTTGCCGGATGAATCAATTCATAATTTTTGAATCCGGCAATTTGATGCCCATTAAAAAAACGTTCTTCTATAAAACTTAACATGAGATATTTTAGTTTATCGTGCTTGTGTTTTTTTATTAGTTTATTATGAGGATATAACTGGTGATTCCAGTTGAATTTTTTTATAAAATCTTCCATCACCCGGGGATGTGTCCCTTTAAAAATATTCAGTTTACTAAGGTTTCCGTAATTAAATATTTCAGGTTCATTCTTAAAAAGTATGTGGGCCATTGGGTCACCCTGCTTATGCGTTTCAAAGGACACTCTTTTTTTTTGCATAAGTTCCGGAGGCCTTACCCATCCATAGTGATACACGCATGCATCTACTTTTGCAACCTTTAATTTAAATGTATTTTCTTTTTGAAAATAATTAATACCATCAAAGTCAGGAATGCGACGAAAAGACTGCGCATCACGCCAGGAGTGGATTTCAGGGTTGTTTCGTATAACCCTTATTTCTTTAGGATACCATGCATGAGAAACAACATAGTGCGAATAATCACCCCAGAAATGTTTGTAATTAAATAACAGGCCTTCTACCGCCCTGTTCTTTAAAAGTTCCGTGCACCTGTTTTTTATTACCGGTAAATAGTTTTCATGTATTACTTCATCGCTTTGCAAATAAAAAAGCCAGTCACCCTTACAATGTTCTTTTGCGATATCGGTTTGATGAGCGTATTCACTTCCTCCGGGATATTTTTCGATATCCCATGTGGTGGAAATAATTTTAATTTTATCTGACTGAATTTTTTGTATTTCTTCCAAGGTGCTGTCATCTGCATCACCATTACCTAATGCAATTATAAACTCATCAACAATTGGCAAAATGGATTCGATGGATGCTCTCACCGGGTAATATAATTTGGTGGCGTTTCGTACCATGCTAAATCCACTAATCAGCATATTACAATTTGTTTATTTCAAAAGTAAAGATTAAAAATTACCCTAAATATTTACGACGGATACCCAATTAGTTTTCGGTTTATTGATGCATTCGTAAATTTGTCTACTCAAAAATTATTTAGATGACCAACTTCGTCCCCATATTCCCTTTATCTATTGTTGTTTACCCGGGAGAAGATTTAAACCTCCATATTTTCGAACCAAAATATAAACAGCTTATCAAAGAATGTTTTGATCAGAAAAAACCCTTTGGAATGCCGGTCGTAATCAATAACAAGGTAAATGAACTGGGAACATTGGTAAACATAATAGAAATTTCAAAAATGTATGAAACCGGGGAAATGGATATAAAAACAAGAGGACAAAAAGTTTTCAGGGTTTTGGAAATTATCAATGAAGTACCAGATAAATTATACAGCGGTGCAATTGTGAGTTACCCGGCAAATACTGATCACGGGAAAAGAATGTTGATGAATAAAGTCGTTGCTGCAATAAAAGAATTACATAAGTTGCTTAAGGTTAACAAGCCTTTTCATAAAGATGAAGAACAATTGAGCAGCTATGATGTGGCACATCATGCAGGACTCACTTTGGAAGAAGAGTACGAATTTCTCTCACTTACCAACGAATTACAACGCCAGGAATATTTAAAACGGCATCTTGCCAAAGTGCTTCCCGTGGTGGCAGAAATGGAATCGCTTAAAGAGAAAATAAAACTAAACGGGCATTTTAAAAACATAAGCGGTTTTAATATTTCATAAAAGCCCCTAAATCCCCAAAGGGGACTTTGAAAACGTATTACCTTTAAATTTTTTTACGCAAAACTCTTTTCAAAAAATAAACTTGAACAATACAACTCTTTGTTTTGATTTTGGAAATACCCGACTCAAATGCGGTGTATTTAAAAATGATGAATTAGTTGAAGTATTTCCTTTGGCTGATAATAGCGACTCAACTATTGAAGAATTGCTAAGAAAATATACTCCCATAAAAACAATTCTTTCTTCTGTTATTGACCACAATATTGATATTGAAAAAATTCTCGCATCAAAAACCGCATTTCATAAATTGAGCGCATCAACAATTTTACCTTTTACCACGCCGGTCGGTAAACCCGAAACGATTGGCGCTGATCGGCTGGCGCTTGCCGCAGCTGCAGTTTATTTTTATAAGGGTAAAAACAATCTTGTTATCGGTCTCGGTTCCTGCGTAACCTACAATTTCATAAACAAGTATAATAGTTTCCTTGGAGGAAGTATTTCTCCGGGTATGGAAATGCGTTTTAAATCATTAAATAATTATACCGCCAGGCTTCCTCTCATAAAAGCGGATTGGAATTTCCCGTTAATAGGTTACGATACACGAACGAATATCTTAAGCGGTGTTTTAATGGGTTTGGCAGTTGAAATTGATGGAACAATCGATAAATACCGCGATAAATTCAATAACTTTAACGTCCTTTTAACCGGCGGAGACTCCCTCTATTTTGCCCATCATCTTAAAAACAAGATATTTGCCGACCCCGATTTAATTTTCAAAGGACTGTATGCAATTAGCGAAGCAAATTATGCCAAAACATAAACTCACTTTTTTATTCCTCGCTGCCTTACCTGTATTTTGCATCGCCCAGGAAAACTCACCCTATTCAAGATATGGAGTCGGTAACCTCCTGCCATCTGGAAATATTTTAAACAGAGGTATGGGGGGAGTTTCTGCAGGATTTACAGATCCGGCAACGATCAATACAGTTAACCCGGCAACCTATGGCAACCTGATTTTGACGACTCTTGATGTGGGCGTAGAGTATGATGGAAGAACAATTAAAAGTACAAACCCTTTGGGAACCTTTAAATCAAATAATGCAATAATTTCCTACTTGCAGGTTGGCTTTCCTTTGCTTTCCGGAAATAAAAAAGCTATAAAAAACCGAACTGGCTGGGGACTCACTTTCGGGTTAAAACCAATAAGCAGGATAAATTATAAAATAAGCAGTTTAGGGTCCATTTCAACCGATACTACTAATACTACTTATGAAGGTAACGGTGGCGTAGACGAAGCTTTTATCGGGACCGCACTAAAAATAAAAAATTTTAATATTGGTTTTAATTCAGGATATCTTTTTGGATCTAAAGATTATAATACAAGACTTTCCATTGCAAATGATTCTGCTGATTATTTTTATTCTTCCAATTACCAAACCACAACCCGTTTTGGTGGTGTTTTTTTAAACGCAGGGATTCAATATGCAATAAAAATAAAAGGTGGCTTTATTCGCCTTGGCGCTTATGGAAATTTACAACGACAATACACCGCAAAAAAAGATGATATCAGGGAAACATTTTCTTATGACCCGAGTTCAGGAGCCAGTGTTAACATCGATAGTATCTATGAAAATTCGGGGCAAAAAGGAAAAGTACAAATGCCCGCTACTTTTGGAGCAGGTTTAACTGTAGCAAATGAGCATATTCTATTGGGTGCGGATTTTGAGACTACCAATTGGGATACTTACCGGTTTTTTGGTCAAAAAGATTTCGTGCAAAATAGCTGGCTCGGTAAATTCGGCGTTCAGTATTATCCTTCACCAAACGGCTCTGCAAAATATTTTAATAATGTTAGATATAGAGCGGGCGTTTCTTTTGGCAATGATTATATAAACGTTGACAAGTCAATGCCATTATATACCATAAGCCTCGGTGGCACTTTTCCTCTTAAACTAAAACATAGTTTTTATGATAATCAATATAGCTTTATGAATCTTTCTTTTGAGTATGGAAGCCGTGGTAACAACAATAATATTATTAAAGAAAATACTTTTAAAGTTGGAGTAGGTTTTTCATTAAGCGATATTTGGTTTAGGAGAGAGAAATACCAATAATTTTGCGTAAAATGAAAGATGAATTATAGCATCTACCATAAAGTTTTAATAAGAGCAGCTTTTTTAACAGGCTGCTTTTTTATTGGCTCTTGCGAAAATTCATTACAGGAATTAAACCAGTTCACCGAAAAAAAAAATGGGGTTGAGGAAGGAAAAGGCGTCACAATTATTTATAGCCTCGGAGAAAAAACAAAAGCGGAACTTGTCGCTCCTTACATGCTTCGTCATGAGGAAAGGGTTCCCTATGTAGAATTTACAAAATCATTACATACCGATTTTTTTGACGATAGTTTACACATAGAAAGTAAGCTGGATGCTCATTACGGAAAATATATGGAGGCAGAAAGTAAAGTTTACCTGAAAGACAGCGTAGTAGTTTTTAATACAAAAGGCGATACCTTATATTGTAATGAACTGTATTGGGACAGATCAAAGACGGGGAAAGAATTTTATACCGATAAACCCGTGAGAATACGTACTCCTTCTCAAATAATTGACGGTGATGGACTGGATGCCCCCCAGGATTTTAAAAGCTGGCATATTATTAATGGCAGAGGATTTGTAAGAGTAAGTTCATCAGAATTTCCTCAATAAATTTATTCTGCTGCTAAACTATTTCGCAGTAAAATTGTTTATTGCAGAAAAGTATTATTTAAAAATGCAATCATTTATTAAAACAAGATTCAAAAAAGTGCGCTTAACTTTGGACGTGACAGGAGTTTCAGAATCGGTGCGGTAATAAAATTCTATGATGCTTCCCTTTTTTAAAAAAGCTGGCGTTACAATTATTCAATATTAAATCACAATAAAACAATTAATCATTAATCAAGAAAGTTATGAGCAAGTATGCAAACGCCGAATGGCACGGAACCGGCAAGGAAGGAAAAGGAACTCTATCCACCGAAACTAAATTTCTCAACAATGTTCCTTATACATCTGCTTCAAGGTTTGGCGATGCTAAAGACGGAACCAACCCTGAAGAATTAGTAGCAGCAGCACATGCGGGCTGTTTCTCTATGAAGTTAAGCTATGTTTTGAATGCAGCGGGCTTTACAGCCGATTCAATTGAAACAAAATGTGATATTACATTAGAAGATGGCGCAATAACTAAATCGCACCTTACTGTAAACGCAAAAATTCCGGGCATTACGAAAGAGAAATTTGAGGAGTGTGCAGAAAATGCCAAAGAAAACTGCCCTATTTCAAAATCATTAAATACGAATATTTCTATCACTTTGGAAGCTTCTCTTAATTGATCTGCATCAATTAAAGAATTATTTATTATACGGTATTGCCTGGTAGTTTTTGGCAATACCGTTTTATTTATAAAGCCAAATGTGTATGAACCAGGTCTTGCCGGCATCGTTCAATATTAATTTAATAATAAATTTAATTAAACGTTTGTTTAATTTCAAACAAGTGTTTAACTTTGCCCTCTTTTTAAAAATGGATAAGAGAGAAGTTATAATAGCAACAGCCATGAAACTCTTTGGACAAAAAGGGTTCGAGGGAACATCTGTGAGGGAAATAGCTGCTGGCGCCGATGTAAATCCGGCTATGATAAGTTACTATTTTGGTTCCAAAGAAAAATTATTTGAAAAACTTGTTGAACATAAAGCATCCTATTTAAAAGGAGTTTTTGCCGAACTGGTTCATAATACATCGCTTACCCAACTGGAAAAAATATTTATTGCTATTGATAATTATGTAGAGCGAATGTTTCAAAGCCCTCAATTTCATCACTTACTTCACAGGGAACTTTCACTCGAACGGCGTCCGCAATTGAAAGATGCTATAAGTGAAATTTTGATGAGGAATTTTATTTCAATAAAACAAATTATAGAGGATGGTATAGAATCCGGTGAATTTAATATTGTAGATCCTGAACTTACTATTGCGAGCATTATTGGTACAATCAATCATATACTTTCATCAGAAATAATGTGCAGAAAAATTTTGCACAAGAGTAAAGATTTTAATCCTTACCAAAGTAAGAAATTAAAGGAAAGAATAAGCGAACATTTAAAACTATTGATGCGTTCGCACTTATTGAAAAAAAAATTAAATAAATAACAGCTGGAATTTTAAAATACATTTTCGTGAAACAATTAAAGATATCTTTTGCGTTAGCCGCTTTTTTAATAGTTTTTATAATGCCGTTCCTTTGTTATTCCCAGGATTCTTCAGGCACCAGGAAGCTTACTTTGCAGGAAGCAATAGATTTAAGTATCAGGAATAGTAAACAGTTAAAGGCTGCCCGGGCCCGCATTGATGAAGCTGCGGGTGCGTTGAAAGAGGCACAGGATAATAAACTTCCCAATGTAAGTATCAGCGGAGCCTATCTTCGTATTCCTAATACTACGGTGTCCCTTAAGTCAAAGTTATTTGGCAGTTCAGACAGCAGCGGAGGTGGAAGCCCGTCTATAAACCAGGCTTTATACGGTATTGCCAGTGTTTCCCTTCCCCTTTATACAGGCGGAAGAATACATTATGGAATAGAATCGGCAAAGTACCTGCAGCAAGCTGCAACGTTGGATGCCGAAAATGATAAGGAGGCAATCATTCTAAATACTATTAATGCTTATACTAATCTTTATAAGGCAAGTGTAACAGTAAACGTTGTAAAAGAAAACCTGCAGCAATCTTTGCATCGCGATTCGGTTCTATCCCGGTTGGAACAAAATGGCCTGTTGGCCCGTAACGATTTATTAAAAGCACAGCTTCAAACTTCAAATATTGAGCTTTCAGTTTTGGATGCTGAAAACAACCGTGATATTGCCAGTGTAAACATGAATCTGCTACTGGGTCTTCCGGAGCAAACAGAATTTATTATTGATTCATCGGGTTTTAAAAAAAATATAAATCTTAAAAATTTAGAGGAATACGAGCAATTGGCTCTTCAGAACAGGAAAGATGTTCTTGCACTATCATTCCGCAAAAAGGCGGCAACTACCGGCGTCGCTGCCACGAAGGCCGAAATGTATCCTTCCGTAGCATTAACGGGTGGTTATATTGCAGCAGATATTCCACATTTTATTTCAATAACCAACGCAGTGAATGTTGGTGTTGGCGTTAAATATGACCTCGGTTCACTGTGGAAAACGAAGGCCAAAATTGTTCAGGCACAGGCTCGCGAAAGAGAAATTTCGGCCAGCCAGGCTCAGTTGGATGATGCAATACGGCTCCAGGTGAACCAGGATTATAAAAATTATTTACTAAGCACCAAGAAAATAGAGGTATATGAAAAAGCGGTTGCCCAGGCAACAGAAAATTACAGGATCACAAAAAATAAATATGATAATAACCTGGTAAATACCACCGATCTGCTGGATGCAAACGTGTCATTACTTCAATCTAAAATAAGCCTGGCAGTCGCGAAAGCAGATGTAGCATTAGCCTATGATAAATTACTGGAAACGGCAGGATTAATTTCTGCCAACTAAAAAAATTAAAGTGTATAAATCAATTTTATGGAATCTAAAGACAATGAAAAAATAACGCCGGGCAATTCATCATCTCCGGAAGAAACCAATGGTAAGGCTGCCGTTGAACCAAGAAAACGCAGCAAGGTTTTCCTGATCATACTTATTGTTATGGTAATAGGGGGTGGGTGGTTTGGTATTTCAAAATACACGTATTCATTGCATCACGAAGAAACTGATGACGCCCAGGTACAGGCGGATATAAGCCCCGTAATACCGAGAGTTTCAGGATATGTGAATGAAATAAGGGTAAAAGATAACCAGACAGTTCATAAAGGCGATACACTATTGATACTGGATGCCCGCGATTACAAATTAAACTTAGACCGTGCCCTGGCCGCACTGGCTACCGCTAAAAGCAGCGCAAATGCAGCCCGTGCCACTACTAATGCTGCCCGTATCGGAATTGAAAGTTCGAAGGCAAGTGTTTCAACCGTAGATGCACAGATAGCGGCAGCACAAATAGCGGTAACGAGGACAACACAGGATTATAAGCGTTATGCTAATTTGATCCAGGATCATTCAATAACACAGCAGCAATATGAAGAAGCGCTTGCTGCAAAAGAAACTGCAGAAAAACAATTACAGGTTCTGGAACAACAAAAAAAGCAGGCATCTACACAAACCAATGTTGTGTCGTCACAAAGCAATGCAACGGCAGAGCAGATTGGTGTTGCGGAATCAATGGTGAAACAGCGCGAGGTAGAGGTTGAAGATGCGAGGCTCAATTTATCCTATACAATAGTAACCGCAGCCGAAGATGGAAAAGTTTCAAGAGTGAATGTCCAACAAGGCCAGTTTTTGCAGGCGGGCCAGCCCGTATTCAGTATTGTACACAATACAACTATTTGGGTAGTTGCCAATTTCAAAGAAACACAGTATAAGAAAATGAGAGTGGGGCAGCAAGTAGTTGTTCATGCTGATGCATTTCCGAAACATGATTTTGATGCAGTACTTTCATCGTTTTCTCCGGCGACAGGTGCAGAATTTGCACTGTTACCTCCCGATAATGCAAGCGGAAATTTTGTAAAAGTTGTGCAACGTTTACCCGTAAAAATCGCATTTGTAAACAATGGAGATACGCTAATAAACAGGCTTAAAGCAGGTATGAATGTGGATGTGGATGTTCATCTTAATTAATTTATTTACACGGGAAGTTTAATAGAAATGCAGGATAATTCATTGGTAGAATATGGTGCCAGGCGGGCAATAGTAACAGTCACTGCCATACTTTGTGCTTTGCTTGAAATAGTTGATACCACCATCGTAAACGTGGCATTAACTGACATGAAGGGAAACCTCGGAGCTACTCTAACAGAAATAGGCTGGGTTATTACAGCTTATGCCATTGGTAATGTAATTATAGTGCCAATGACCAGTTGGCTTTCGCAACAATTTGGTCGCAGAAACTATTTTGCGGCTTCCATCATGATCTTTACTACTTTTTCTTTTTTGTGTGGAAATGCAACGGGTATTTGGGAACTGGTCATCTTTCGTTTTTTGCAAGGGATTGGTGGCGGTGCATTGCTGGTAACTTCACAAACAATTATCACAGAAAGTTATCCTATCGAAAAACGAGGAATGGCACAGGCCATTTATGGATTGGGAGTAATTATCGGACCAACATTGGGGCCACCACTAGGAGGATACATCATCGATCATTTTAGCTGGCCTTATATTTTTTATATCAATATCCCGATTGGAATAGCTGCTACATTATTAACCTTACAATTTGTAAGAAGTCCGAAATTTTATGCAAAAACGTTAAGAAAGCATATTGATTTCCTTGGAATTATTTTGCTCGCTGTGGCGGTAGGTTCGTTGCAATATGTTCTTGAAAAAGGACATGACGATGATTGGTTCAATGACAACATCATCATCTTTTTAACCGTTGTCGCTGTTCTTGGATTTTTCTTTTTTATATGGCGGGAGCTTACCTATAAAAATCCGATTGTCGAATTAAGAGTATTAAAAAACGGAAATCTGCGGGTAGGAACGATCATGTCATTCTTGCTTGGATTTGGGTTATATGGCTCTACCTTCATTATCCCGTTATACACGCAACTTACCCTGGGGTGGACGGCTCAACAAGCTGGTATGTTGCTTATCCCTTCGGGTATTGCTACTGCCTTTATGATGCCAATTATAGGACAAATGCTGCAAAAAGGAGTAAAACAACAATATCTCGTAGCGGCAGGTCTTATCACCTTTTTTCTATATAGTTTCTGGGCGTATAAAATACTTACGCCGGATACTGGTGCAGATGCTTTCTTTTGGTTACTCATTTTAAGAGGAGCAGGACTGGGGCTTTTATTTATTCCAATAACAACACTAGCACTTTCTACTTTATATGGACAACAAATAGGCCAGGGCGCTGCTTTCACCGGAATGATGCGGCAACTCGGAGGTTCATTTGGAGTTGCTATAATAACAACTTTCTTATCTTCCCAAAATATGGTACACCGTGCCAATATTGTAAGTCATTTGGATAAATATAACCCCGTTATTCAACAAAAAGTTTCTATGTTAGTGAAGGGATTTATGGCTAAAGGAATGACGCACGATATAGCGCTTAAAAGTGCCTATAAAGCCTTAGATTACAGCGTATCAAAGCAGGCTTCCGTATTATCATACATGGATGTTTTCCTGTACCTGGGTGTTTTATTCCTAATATGTGTGCCTTTTGTTTTATTGGTTAAAAGCAGGAGGAAGAAAAAGGTAAATCTTGCCGAAGCGATGCATTAATACCATTCAGACCATTTTTAATTGATGGTTCACCTAATGCAAAAGCATTAAACTTTCTTTAAAGAAGGCATTCAATCATCACCTTCATTTATATTTGCAGTTCATAATTGAAAATTGCATTGAGTAATACAACTACAGAGAGAAAAGCATTTTTTAAAAAATTCCGGGGCACCGAAACACCCGAGGCTGAAATGAGTTTTTTGGATCACCTCGAAGTTTTGCGATGGCATATTGTACGATCAGCTATTGTATTGGTATTGGTAGCTGTTGTTATTTTTATAAAGATCGATTGGGTATTTGATCACATAATTTATGCCCCGGCCGGTAAAAATTTTATAACCTACTCTGCGCTTTGCAATCTCGGACACAGTCTCAACTTAGGCGACGCACTTTGTATGCCGCCTGTTGACATACCTCTCCTGGGCAGTACGGTGAGCGGCCCGTTTATGTCTGCAATTTCTATTTCTTTTATGGGGGCCCTGATTGTTGCTTTTCCTTACTTGTTTTGGGAATTATGGCGTTTTGTAAAGCCTGCTCTATCTTCAAAAGAGTTAAAATATGCAAGGGGAAGTATTGGATGGGTCTCTTTATGTTTTTTCACAGGTGCAGCTTTTGGTTATTATTTGCTTGCTCCTTTTACATTTAATTTTCTTGCCAATTTTCAATTAGGTACAGGAGGTGCCTATAAATACCTTCCTACACTGGATGATTTTATTGAGACACTCACCGATATTATATTAGGATGTGGTATTGCATTTGAACTACCAGTATTGGCTTATGTTCTTTCCAAACTGGGAATCATTACACCTGCTTTTTTAAAACAATACCGCAAATATGCCTATGTAGTTATTTTAGTGGTTGCTGCAGTTATTACTCCCTCACCCGACTGGACCAGTCAGACTATCGTCGCAGTACCGTTGATTATACTATATGAAATGAGTATTTTCATCAGTAAGCGTGTTGATAAGCAGAAAGTAAAAGAAGAAGCCCAATGGGATTAATACGCGTTCGAAAAAAAACTGTTGAAAAAAAAGTTAAATCATCCAAATGTGCGCAAAATAATTTTGCATCACATTTCGTTTGAAATATATTGCAGTAAGCTTTCCGTAAAATGAATAACCGTAATCCCTTTATATTTTCTGTGATAATAATTTCATTATTGTCTGTTTCTTTTGTTCCGCATAAAAAGAAAGAAAATCTAAATACTTCGTCAACTCATATCCTAAAAAAAAATACAATTAAAAGCGGGGATGAAAATCCTTATTATATTGTTATTTCCAAAAAAGATTATGAGTTGAAGGTCTATGACGACCAGGGATGGTACGCCACCTATCCGTGCGTTTTTGGGAGTAATGATCTTCGTGATAAATATATGGAAGGAGATAAAAGAACGCCTGATGGTAAATTTAAAGTGATTCTTAAAAAAATTCACCCGCAATGGGGTTATGAACTTTTACTCAATTACCCCAATGAGGAAAGCATAGAAAAATTTAGAGAAAGAAAGGCGGAAGGGTTAGTTCCACACAATGCAAAAATCGGGGGTGGCATTGCCATTCATGCAACCAGGCCACAAGAAGAATGGACTGTTGATTATTATCAAAACTGGACTGATGGATGCATCTCCCTAAAATATTCTGAAGCTAAAGATTTATACAGTTATATTCCTGTTGGCACGCCTGTTACTATCAACGAATAATTTTGTTCAATTAAGATTGCGTTTCTTCATTAAAAATCAAACAACCATCTCCATAACTTAAAAACCTGAAATTATTTTCAAGCGCATAGTCGTATATTTCCCCCCAGACTTTGCCTGTCATTGCAGCAACCAGCAACAATAAAGTAGATTTTGGCTGATGAAAATTGGTAATCATTCCCTTTACAATTCTGAATCGATATCCAGGTGCAATAATTAGTTGTGTTTTAATAAAAAGTCTTTCAGTATTTTCCCGTTGAAGAAATCTCAATAGAGATTTTAAGGCATCTTCTACAGCGACAAAATTATTTTTCATATTATCTTCATATACTTCCCATTGTTTTATTTCAATATCTTCCATTGATATGGCAGGTTTATTCATCGCCTTAATGCCCATCCAGTAAAGACTTTCAACAGTTCTCACAGAAGTGGTGCCAACGCAAAAGATTCCATCGGGGATATTTTTTAAAAGCTGTTCAATAAAACCTGTAGAAACATCTATCCATTCTGCATGCATCTCATGGCCTTCCATTTTTTTACTTTTTACCGGCTTGAAAGTTCCTGCACCCACATGAAGTGTTATAAACCCCGGTTCAATATTTTTTTCTTCCAGGGATGAAAATATTTTTTCTGTAAAATGTAGTCCGGCGGTTGGCGCGGCAACTGATCCTTCATATTTGGAATAAATGGTTTGGTATCTTTCTGCATCATTTTCACCCGCTTCTCTTTTTATATACGGCGGCAATGGCGTCTTTCCGGCATGCTCTATTATTTCTGCAAATGAGTATTCGCCGGGAAGCCATCTAAATTCAACGACATAGGCATCACTTAATTTTTCGATTAAGCTTGCCGTTAGTGTCACCTGTTCACTATTAATAATAATTCTTTTTTCAAGAAACTTTTGCTTCCATTTGCCGGCGCCGCCAATCATGCATTTCCAGCGTACTGATTTTTTTTTCTGAAGCACCACCGCATAATCATTTATGGCTTCATAAGGTTCCAGGCAAAAGATTTCTATTACTGCGCCGGTTGATTTTGTAAATAAAATTCTCGCCTTTATGACTCTTGTATTATTAAAAACAAGAAAACTTTTTTCGGGCAAATAAGCGGCAAGATTCAGATAAATATCTTCAGCTATTTCACCATTTTTATAGATGAGCAGCTTCGACTGATCTCTTTCTTCTAAAGGGAAAAATGCAATTTTTTCACCAGGTAAAAAATAATCATAATCATTTATGGAAATATCTTTGGGATGCATGCATTAACTGTTAAGAAATGCAGACACACTGGCAAGCCACTTTAAATGTTCTTTTTTACAAAGGGATTCATGGCCACTATTATTATAAATTACCAGTTGCTTGGGCTGGCGAAGGTTTTCAAAAACTTCTTTTCTTTCTTCCGGTGTTACTCTTATATCACTTAATCCAACCTGCATCAATACAGGGCAATGAATACTTTTTACGTACTGGTCCGGTTTTACCTTAAACGCCCAGAAGCCATGTTCAACGCCGCCCCAGAAAGTCAGAAAAACTCCCAATGGTTCACCGGGCAAATCCATCGTTTTGAGCTGACCCTCTACCGCGTCCTCCATTGTTGCAAAAGGCATCTCTAAAATTACTTTAGACGGTTGAAGATGATATTCATCTACAGCATGCGCTATACTTGCGGCTCCCATTGAAATGCCCCAGAGCACAATATTTTTTTCGCCTTTGTTCTGTAAAAAATTATACGCAAGTTTTACATCTTCGGCTTCGCGGTAGCCGATTGTGCAGGTGTTGCCTTCGCTGTTTCCATGTGCCCTGAAATCCATCAGCAACACATTATAACCCATACTTAAAAAAGCCATGGCCTCGGGTAATACTTTGGATTTGTTATCGCCATATCCATGGAACAGAGCAACCGAACCTTTTGCATTGCTTGCCTGCCCATACCAACCTTCTAACCTGATGTCGTCTTTCGTTGTGATGATCACTTTTGAAAACGAATCCGGCATCGGAACATTTTCTTTTTTAAAATAATCTTTTCCAAAAAGCATATCATCAACTTTATTCCATGTCGATTTTTTATCTTCCGGTTTCTCCACTATTGAACCGTGGTTATAAAAATGAGTAAACTTGTAGGCGTTGCTTACGCTGATAATATTGATGAGGATAAAAAGAATTACAATTGTCCAAAGGAATATCTTTAGAAATCTTTTCATAAATACTA
Organism: uncultured Chitinophagaceae bacterium; assembly: GCA_963819925.1. Classification (GTDB taxonomy): domain Bacteria; phylum Bacteroidota; class Bacteroidia; order Chitinophagales; family Chitinophagaceae; genus Ginsengibacter. The sequence goes on from CAWFYG010000009.1 coordinate 958,139, forward strand.
ACTAAGGAATTATATTTTATTTTCCTTTATCTCATCCACAATACCAGGATCGAGTAAAGTAGTTGTGTCGCCAAGATTTTCGGTTTCACCTTCCGCGATCTTTCTCAAAATACGACGCATAATTTTCCCACTCCTTGTTTTCGGGAGGCCATTTACAAATTGTATTTTATCAGGTTTTGCAATGGGTCCGATGATCCTGGATACTGTCTCAAGGATATCTTTTTTAGCAAGTTCATCTTCCGGATGCTTTTTTTCTGTTATTACAAAGGCATAGACGCCCTGTCCCTTAATGTTATGCGGAAATCCGACGACAGCACTTTCCACAACGCTTGCATGCATATTAATCGCATTTTCAATTTCCGCGGTACCAATCCTGTGACCGCTTACATTTAAAACATCGTCTACCCTACCCGTTATACGATAGTTTCCCTCTTTATCTTTCAGTGCTCCGTCACCCGTAAAATATAAATTTTCATAAGTGGCAAAATAATTTTTCTTACATCGCTCATGGTCACCATAAGTGGTTCTTATTATTCCGGGCCAGGGAGCTTTAATGCACAGGTTACCCTTCAATAAGCCATGCCCATCAGGTTCGGTCACTTCTTTTCCACGATCATCCACCAGTACAGGTTGCACCCCCGGCATAGGCAGAGTAGCCCAGCTTGGCTTAGCCGGGGTAATGCCAGCCAGGTTGGAAATTAATATACCACTTGTTTCGGTTTGCCACCACGTATCTACAATAGGACATTTATCTTTCCCTATGTTATCATCATACCAATGCCATGCTTCTTCATTAATTGGTTCACCAACGGTACCTAAAACTTTTAAAGATGACATGTCTTTTCCTTTTATTGGCTCCAAACCATAACTCATCAGGCTCCTTATAGCTGTGGGTGCTGTATATAAAATATTCACTTTGTATTTATCAACAATATCCCAAAAACGCCCCGCGTCGGGCCAGGTAGGAACGCCTTCAAACATAACACTGGTAGCTCCGGCAGCTAACGGGCCATACACGATATAACTGTGTCCCGTTATCCAACCTATATCTGCTGTACAAAAATGTACATCTCCCGGTTTGTATTGGAATACATTTACAAAGGTGTAAGTTGTCCAAACCATATAGCCCCCGCACGTATGAACAACTCCTTTTGGTTTGCCGGTAGAACCCGAAGTGTATAAAATAAACAATGCGTCTTCCGCATCCATTTCAGTTGCGGGCATGGTTACTACGTTATTCTTTTCTATTTGTGATAATGCGTGTTCCATTTCATCTTCCCACCATACATCACGCCCTTTGAGCATGGACACCGGCCTTCTCGTTCTCGTATAAACGATTACTTTTTTTACAGTACGGTTACCAATTAAAGCATCGTCTATAACACTTTTCAATGGAATATCTTTTCCTCCGCGGTAAGCGCCATCACAGGTTACAATAAATTCTGCATTGGCATCGTACAAACGATCCGCGATACTTTGTGCAGAAAACCCCCCAAATATTACACTGTGAATTGCACCTATCCTTGCACATCCTAAAACCGCATAAGCCAGTTCCGGAACCATTCCCATATAGATACAAACGCGGTCACCTTTTTTCACACCATTGTTCAAAAGCACTTGTGCAAACTGGCAAACTCTTTTATGTAATCTTGTATAAGTAACTACTCTCGTTCTTTCCTCGGGGTTGTTTGGCTCCCAGATGATAGCCGGTTTTTCACCCATCGTTTCAAGATGCCGGTCTATACAATTCTCAGTAATATTCAGTTTAGCACCTTTGAACCATTCAATTTTGGGTTCCTTAAAATTCCAGTCAAGAACCTTATCCCACTTTTTATGCCAGTAAAAATTATGTGCAACATTCGCCCAAAAGTCATCAGGGGTTTCAACACTTTTCTTATAGGCTTCCCGGTATTCTTCCAATGTTTTTATCTGATAAGGATATTCCATGATTGAAATGTTTTAGAGTTATTACGTAAAAATTGGGCTATAAAGTTAATACGTTAATTAAAATTGATATAGCAAAAAAAGAATATTCATTGTTAGATGCCTTACCGTTATGCAGGTTTGTTCACTACCAATCCTAATTTCTATTTTCTATTTTTCAATAGCCGATTCCTGCTGTTTCTCCCACTCTTCTCTCTTCACCACTTCTGGAAGAGCCGGTACCATTGCTTTATATACTGCGTCTTGAATAGCGCCCCTTATGTTATACTTATACAAATTCGTGCTTCTTTCAGGATTGACGCGATTGCTTAAAAATACATAAACGAGATCGTATTTCGGATCAACCCAAATGCAGGTCCCTGTATAGCCCGTATGGCCAAAAGTGAGTGGTGAAGCAAACCTCGACGGGTATGGATGAGGATCTGTAGTGGTATAATTATCTTTTTGAGGTTTGTCAAAAGCTATGCCACGCCTGCTGATACTTGAATTGTACGCACTAAATAATTTAAGGGTGGAAGGCTTAATGTATTGTTTGCCTTTGAATGAGCCGCCATCTAAAAACATTTGCAAAATGGCTCCGATATCTTCTGCATTGCTGAACAAACCCGCGTGTCCTGCATCTCCGCCAAACATGGCGCTTCCCTCGTCATGAACGTCTGCATGCAAATGTTGAAACCGGAAATATTGATCCAATTCTGTTGGAGCAACCAAATTAGTATCAAACCTGTTCCTGGGATTAAAACCAATAGAATGAAGGCCCATTGGTTTGTAAAAATATTTATCAGCATATTTATCAATTCTCAATCCTGAAATCGCCTTGACAACATCTGCCATTAAAATGAAATCATTGTCGCTATAAACGTAGTTTTCACCGGGAAGAAGTTTGCTGTCAAGAATACTTTGGTTCATCGAGTCCGCATAATCTCTTCGTAAATATAAATTCTGTGCTACTCTCACATTAAATTTGGCTGATGAATCCGGCCTGAAATACCGGGCTAGTGGCTCTCCTGTAACTGGGTCAACAGTATTCTTATAGAAAACAACATCGGCAACAAGTCCAGCCTGGTGAAGCAATATCTTTTTTATATTTAGATTTTTTTTATCACTTTTTCTTACCCATGGCAGATACGTTCCTAGTGTTTTATCCAGCCTTAATTTACCCTGGTCATACAACTTCATAACCCCAAGACGTCGTGGCGCAAATTTTTGTAACGGAAGCCATATCATAAATGGAATTCAAATTGACAGGTTCCGGAGTATCATAGTTGTATTTTCCGTAAGCTTTTTCGAAAATAATTTTCCCATGACGGGCAATCAATACCACGCATCCCGGGTAAGCATCGCCTGTAATTCCTTCCAAAGCAATTGAATCAATATCTTGTGTCATTTGCAAACCATTAATTCCTTCTTCAGCAGGGGTGGCGAGAGGCATAATCCTTTTTGGTAAAATTCCACTTCCATATTTATACTTTGAACAAACGGTAACAGGCAAAGTGCCTTTGGCGAGAATCTTTCCTTCAAGTATATCAGCAGCAGTATTTTGAGTGACGGAATCATCTTCATAGCAGGCCATTAAATCTGATGCATCGCAAAAGTTTTTTAAAGCATAAGGATTCCCAAAATCAACGATGATGGTTTTATTATTTTGCTGAACCTGGCTGATGAGATCAAGTGCATAATTACTTATACCGAATTGATTGAAGGGATAACGATTGTAATTATGAACACCTATCACCACTGCATCGTAGCGGCTTTTAATTAAATGAACGGTCGATAAAATTCTTAAATTGTCTTCCTGGTAATCAAAATAAAACGCATCGGCTTTTAAGTCGTCTTTCAACCTCGAAGCAAAAGTATTGGCACTGTCAATGCCAATGCCGATATAGGCGATTTTTTTATCTTCATCTGTAAGAGGAAAAAATTCTTTGTCATTATTACTTAATATAGTGATAGCATTTTCAGCCACCAGTTTTTTCATGACGTTAACGCCTGTGTTCAGGTCATTGACAAGATGGGTAGTGTCTATTGGTTTCGCGTCAGCAACTCCATACAAATATTTATATTCCAAAACTTTTTTACATTTTTCATAAATATCATTCCAGCTTAGTCTATTGCTGTCAATGGCTTCCTTTATTTTAGCAATAGACGTGGCAACATCTTCCGGAAGACAAAGCATATCATTGCCCGCAATCAGCGACTGGGCTGCAATCTGGCCACCGGGAAAATATTTCGCAACACCCTTCATTCCTAAAGCATCGGTAAAAGTCAGTCCCTGGAAATTGAGCTTATTACGTAATAACCCTGTTACATTTTTTTTGGATAAAGACGTTGCCGTATTCGTTGTACTGTCTATGGCCGGAATGTATAAATGGGCTATCATCACGCTTCCTACGCCTGCATTAAACATTTGCTCAAACGGATACAGTTCAAGAGAATCCAACTGTTGCATGCTTTTATTAATAACAGGAAGATCCAAATGCGAATCGACAGAAACATCACCATGGCCCGGGAAATGTTTGGCACATGCGAGCACTCCTTCATTCTGCATTGCTTTCATATAAGTGACACCATAACGAGCAACCTTATACTTATTTTCACCAAAAGAACGATCATTAATAACCGGATTATCGGGGTTATTATTAATATCAACAACAGGCGCAAAATTTACCTGTATGCCTTCCCGTTTTAACTGCTCCCCCACCAATTTGCCATACGCGGAAATTATAGATGTATCGTTTACTGCACCCAACATCATTTGGTGATTCAATGGAATGACGCTATCCTGGCGCATCCCCAACCCCCACTCCCCATCAATACAAACCATCAACGGAGTTTTTGCAATGCTTTGAAAATAATTGATAAATTTTGCCTGCTGAACAGGACCTCCCTGGAACAACACGATGCCGCCGATGTCATATTTTGTAATAGCATCAGCAATTAACGAATCATAATATACCGGGCCATCTTTTGTATAGCTGCTTTCACGCAACACCATCAGTTGAGCAATTCTCTGATCATCATTTAACGTATTAAAAACACTATCCGCCCAATGTTGGGCATACATGCTTTTTTTTACTTGTGAAAATGTGGAAGAAGAAATTGTAAGAAGAAGAAAGCCTGTAATCCAAAATTTATTCATCAGGAAAGAAATATTTTTTAAGGAAGCCACAAGTTAAACAATTATAGATTTTGATTTGTGTTAAAGAAGACATTTATAGATTTTATGTCCCAATCCAGTAATTAACTTATTCAAAACTTAAATGACGTACCCGCAGATTATCATTAATTTTACAGATTAAAAAGGAAGAAAGCATTGGCTGATATTATTAATTTATTACCCGAAAACATTGCTAACCAGATTGCGGCCGGAGAAGTAATTCAGCGACCAGCCAGTGCTGTTAAAGAATTGCTGGAAAATGCTGTGGATGCAGGCGCCACAGAAATAAAACTATTTGTAAACGATGCAGGTAAAGCTTTGATCCAGGTGATAGACAACGGCAAAGGAATGAGCGAAACAGATGCCAGGATGAGCTTTGAGCGCCATGCTACTTCCAAGATAAAAAATATTGACGACCTGTTTCATATTAAAACAATGGGATTTCGCGGTGAAGCGCTGGCGAGCATCGCCGGTGTTTCGCAGGTAGAATTAAAAACAAAAAGGGCAGGAGAATCCATCGGAACTTTTATCGAAATTGAAAACAGCGTAGTCATTTCACAGGAACCAGTTGCCACTCCGGAAGGAACCAACATTGCAATGAAGAATTTATTCTTCAATGTTCCCGCAAGAAGAAATTTCTTAAAAAGCAATGCAGCCGAATTAAGGCATATTGTTGATGAATTTGTTCATGTAGCAATGGCCTTTCCCAACATTTTCTTTTCACTTACTTCCAACGGACAGGAAGTTTTTCATTTAGAGAAGGGTTCGTTAAAACAACGTATCATACAGATATTGGGAAATAATTACAATGCCAACTTAGTAAGTGTAAAAGAAGAAACCGATTATTTAAATATTTATGGCTTCGTGGGCAAACCGGAAACGGCAAAGAAAACCCGGGGTGATCAATATTTTTTCGTGAACAACCGTTTTATTAAAAGCGCTTATCTCAACCATGCAGTAATGAATGCATTCAGCGATATGATTTCAAAAGACAGTTTTCCCATGTATGCTTTGTTTATTGATCTTGATCCTTCAAGGCTTGATATCAATGTGCATCCAACCAAGCAGGAAATAAAATTTGAAGATGAAAAAATAATTTATGCTTTTGTGCAATCTGCGGTTAAACATTCTTTGGCCCAATACAGTGTTACGCCCACATTGGATTTTGATTTAGATGCGTCTATCCAACAGACGGATGCCGTTAGTAAACCTTTTACTCCGGACAAACAAAGTTCCGCAGCAGCTACGTCTTTATACCAGACATTTACGCAAAAGAACCAGGCGCATTTCATAAATAAAAAAAGTGATCTCGAATATTGGGAAACTATTTTTCCCGAAGTACAAAAGGCTATTCATGATAAAGCTGAGAATAATCTCTCAGCAGCCGTTCAGCAAAAACAAGAAGGCGATTTTTCTTCTTTTTCAAAAGAATTGCATCAGTCCAAAGCCGACAAGAGGCCAACTTCAGAAGAATTCATCCAGTTGCATAAATCGTTAATTGTTGCCGAAAATGAAAATGGATTTATTGTGATTCACCAGCAAAATGCGCATGAGCGCATTTTGTATGAACGCTTTGCCAACGCAATAAAAGGCAAGCCGATTTCTATACAAAGAAGCCTGTTTCCTGTGACATTTGAAGTAACTCCTGCAGATGCCGTTTTGATTAATAATTTAATTCCCGATCTTTATTTACTAGGTTACCAGGTGGAACCTTTTGGAAAAAATACTTTCGTAATACAGGGTTCACCTTCGGATGTGCCGGACGGAAATGAAAAAGCTTCGCTTGAAAAAATGCTGGAACAATATAAGCACTTTAGCATGGACGTTAGTTTCAGTAAAAGAGAAAAATTATTGCGCTCCATGGCATGGCAACAATCGGTAAAGGCAGGGACATTTCTTGACAAAAAAGAAATTATTTCGTTAGTTGAAGCGTTGTTTGCCTGTGAAATTTCAAATACGACTCCGAACGGTAAGCCCGTGTTTCTTGAGTTTAAGAAGGATGAACTGGATAAGATGTTTGGGAGGTAGAGCATAACGCCGGTATAGACACGAAATTCTAGCTCACACTTATTTGAAATTTTTGCTCTGTTATTTGTTTCCTGAAATCGAATATTTTTTCCAATTGTTTTTTCAAAATTAATGTATTGGCAATATTTCCCAAAAACCAAAATGGAATTTTGTAATGCACGATGTCTGTCATTTCGACGCCACCGTCCACTAACTTAAAATGATGTTGGTGATGCCAGAAAGAATACGGTCCATATCGCTGCTCGTCTATAAAATATTTTAATGGTTCGATATGAGTGATTTCCGTCATCCAGTACAAAGCGATTCCCAATAAAGGCTTTACCGTGTATTCAATGATCTGGCCTGCATACATGGCATCTTCATAACTCTTCGATAAAATATGAAAATCAAGTTGCGGAGGCGTCATATCTTTTAAATTTTCCGGCGCAGAAAAAAACTGCCATACTTCTTCCAGTTTTGCTGGTATCACCTGCACTTTTTGTAGGGAATAAACTTTGCTCATGCTGGTTTAAACAAAAAAAATGCAATTTGGTTATAAAATAGCCGGGAAAATGTAAGAAGGGCCATGTGGTGACCCGTCATCCGTTATCAATATTTCTTTCATTCGGTGGTTTTAATGATTGGTTTGTGCATAATATATTGTGCTGCAAGGTTCGATTACACACAACAAGAAGAAGTAACTCAAACGGGTAATGGCTCAAACATGATTAAAAAATCAGCCGAATAAGTAAATCCTTCGACTCATGATTTTTTTAAAACGAGCAATTTTTTAAAGTAATGGGTTGCTTCCAAGTCACGTTTGGCCGACCGACGATATAAAATTTATCTTTGCTCATGCCTTCCAAAAATTATCAATTAGAAAAATTCAACAAAGAATACAACCGCCTGAATCCGCAGCAAAAAAAAGCTGTTGATACCATCGAAGGGCCGGTGATGGTTATCGCCGGGCCGGGTACCGGCAAGACACAAATTCTTTCTGCACGTATTGGAAAAATATTGTTGGATACGGATACGCGGCCGCAAAATATCCTTTGCTTAACCTATACGGATGCAGGCGCTATAGCCATGCGCAGGCGAATTTTGGAATTCATCGGGGCTGATGCATACAAGGTAAACATCTATACGTTTCATGCTTTTTGTAATGATGTGATACAGGATAATTTGGGTTTGTTTGAAAAGACGGCGCTTGATCCTGTTTCGGATTTACAACGCATCGATTTATTTAAGCAACTCATTGATTCCTTTCCGAAAAATCATCCGCTGAAAAGGTACCGCGGCGATGTGTATTACGAGATCAACAACCTGCAATCGTTATTCAGCACGATGAAAAAGGAAGGCTGGACGCCGGAATTTATCAATGGAAGAATTGATGCGTACGTTTCGTCTTTGCGTGACCGTGAGGAATATATTGCCAAAAGGGCCACAAGGGATTTCAAGAAAGGAGATGTACGCATTGATAAGATTGAGGAAGAAATAGAAAAGATGGAAAGATTGCGTGCTGCAGTAAATGAATTCCGCAATTTCCAGCAACTCATGCGTAAAAACAATTTGTATGATTTTGACGACATGATTAACTGGGTGATAAAGGCATTCGAAGAAAATCCGAATTTATTACTGCGCTACCAGGAACAGTTCTTATACATTCTCGTGGATGAATACCAGGATACCAGCGGCACGCAAAACCGTCTGGTGGAACTGCTCATCAACTATTGGGATAAGCCGAATGTATTCGTCGTAGGCGATGATGACCAGAGCATTTACCGTTTCCAGGGAGCTAACGTGGAAAATATGCTGGGCTTTGCCAACAGTTATAAAAATGATTTACTAACGGTGGTGCTTACCAGCAATTATCGTTCGGTGCAATCAATACTGGATGTTTCGAAAACTATTATTGATAAAAATAATGACCGGTTAATAAACCAAATGGATGGGCTAACCAAAGAGTTGCTTTCGTCCAACGAAAAAATAAAACATTTTACCAATAAGCCCGTCATCCAACAATATGAAACGCAGCGCCAGGAAATGATCGGCATTACGCAGCAGGTTGAAAGAATTTTGGCTGAAGGCATTGAACCAAAAAAGATCGGCATCATCTACAAGGAAAATAAATATGGCGAAGAGCTGGCGCAATATTTTAAGCTGCTTAAAATTCCTTATTACAGTAAACGGAGCTTAAATATTCTCAACATTCCTTTTGCAAAAAAGATCATTTCCATTTTACGCTATCTTTCCTTTGAACATGACATTCCGTACAGCGGCGATGAATTGTTGTTTGAAATTTTGCACTACGACTGGTTCGGTATTCCACCAATAGAAATTGCAAGAGTAAGTATTGAAGTGGCAGACAAACAATTCACGAAGGATAAAACTTCCATAAGAAAATTACTGGTTGAAAGAAGCAGGCAACCCGTTCGTGATCTCTTTACACAAGGCATGAATGAAGGTTTGAAGAAAGCAAGTGAAGCAATGGAAAGCCTCATTGCAACAGTGCCCAATGTAACCTTGCAAAGTTTGTTTGAGTGTGTAGTTCGCGAAGCAGGCGTGTTGAGCTACATTATGAAAAGCGATGAAAAAATATGGCTGTTACAGGTACTTACCGGCTTGTTTGATTTTATAAAAACAGAAACGCATCGCAATCCTAACCTCGACCTTAAACAATTGATGAAAGTATTTGACCTGATGCAAAGCGAAGGTTTGTCACTTCCGTTGGTTGAAGTAAGCGGTAACGATAAAGGGGTTAATCTGCTAACTGCACATGGTTCCAAGGGACTCGAGTTCGAATATGTTTTCTTCGCCGGATGTAATGCCGGTTTCTGGGAAAAGAAACGTAAGCCATTTGGCGGTTATAAATTTCCGGATAATATTTTCACCCCCCTCTCCCCCGGGAGAGGGGATAGGGGTGAGGCTTCTGATGAAGAACTGCGCAGGCTTTTTTATGTAGCGCTTACCCGTGCTGAGCAAAATTTAAATATCTCTTATTGTTCGTACAAGGATGATGGAAAAGAACTGGAACCATCCATGTTTATAGCAGAGATTTTAGACGATCATGAATTGCAAAAAGAAAAAGTTTTTATTGACGAAACCACGCAGGCCGGGTTCCAGGTATTACAATTGCAAAATGATCATCAGCCTGAGATAGAAAAAATTGAAACAGAGTACATCAATAGTTTGCTCGAAAGATTTGTGATGAATGTAACTGCATTGAATAATTATTTGAAATGCCCGCTGGAATTTTATTTCAAGAATCTCATTCGTATTCCTTCCCCCAAAAATGAAGCAACGGAATTTGGATCTTCGGTTCATTTTGCTTTGGAGCGTTTATTCAAAAAAATGCAGGAAAATAAAAATGTCTTTTCAACTAAAGAAGATTTTATACAGGATTTTAACTGGTACATGCATCGACACCACGAAAGCTTTACGAAAGAGCAATTTGAAAGAAGACTGGAATACGGTGAAGAAGTGCTTACCAATTATTATGAAAAATATATTCATAGCTGGAATAAGATTGTTGCACTCGAAAGAAATATAAAGGGCGTGGTGGTGAATGGTGTGCCTTTAAAAGGAAAGTTAGACAAACTTGAATTCACCGGCAAGGAAGTGAACGTGGTGGATTATAAAACCGGCGACCCGGATAAGGCGAGAGACAAACTAAAACCACCACAGGAAAAGATACCTAACGGTGGCGACTATTGGCGGCAGGCCGTATTCTACAAAATATTACTTGATAATCATAACCGCGACTGGATTGCGGTAAGCAGCGAATTTGACTTTATTGAACCGGATAAAAAGAAATTTTATCGCAAAGAAAAAATTCATATCAATCCAGAAGATATCGCCACGGTGAAGCAACAGATAAAAACGGTCTGGGATAAAATTCAGCAACATGATTTTTATACGGGTTGCGGCAAACCTGATTGTCATTGGTGTGAGTTTGTGAAAACGAATAACATGGCCGTTGCCTTACACGAACTAACCGAAGAACCTGAAGAAGAGATTTAGAATTATTTTAGGATGCTATCAGGGCTTTATCGATAGAAAGCATTTATGTTTGCTTTTTTGCGAAATGAATTTTAAGCACCTCACATTTTTTATCGCCATCTGCTGCGCCGTATATATCATCTCAATTATGGGAAGCAGTTGCGCACAGATTGGTGCTCCGACGGGCGGCCCGAGAGATTCTATTCCGCCAACACTAGTGAACGCAAGCCCTCCAAACAATACTGTTAATTTTAAAGGTAACCGAATTACGCTCTCTTTTGACGAATATGTTCGCCTTCAAAAATTGCAGGAAAATTTATTGATTTCACCCACGCCAAAAATTACCCCCAACGTTGATTATAAATTACGAACGGTTTCCATTAAAATACGCGATACGCTGGAGCCTAACACCACTTATCGTTTCGACCTTGGCAATTCTATAATAGATGAAAATGAAGGCAACCCTTTTAAAAATTTTTCGTACATTTTTTCGACGGGGCCGTATATTGATTCTCTTACTTTTTCAGGAAATGTTCAATTGGCAGAAACGGGGAAAAAAGATTCTACACTGTTAATTTTCTTATATAAAGACCTCGACGATTCAGCCGTATTAAAACATAAACCAAGGTATATAACAAGATTAGATAGTTCAGGTAATTTTACATTCCACAATCTTTCGGGAGGTATTTATAATATTTATGCATTAAAAGACGAAAGTGGTCAAAAATATTATAACAATCCCGACGAATTATTTGCCTTTTCGGACAGTACAATTAAAGTAGATGACAGCACCAAATCAGTAAATTTATTTGCTTACCAGGAAGAAAAACCGAAGCCCAAAAGTACACCCACCAGTACATCAGCTGCGGATAAAAAATTAAAATATACTACCTCGATTGTCAATAGCAAACAAGATGTGCTTACACCGCTTACCATAGAATTTAATCATAAGCTTAAAGACTTTGACAGCCTTAAAATCCAATTAACAGATACACTTTTGAACCCATACAAAACTGCTGTTGTTAGCATAGATACTACAGGAAAGAAAGTAACTGTTTCCAATAAATGGACGGATAATACTGATTACAGGCTGATAATTCCCAAAGACTTTGCGACAGATACTCTTGGTGTGGCTTTGCTTAAATCGGACACCATTCACTTCAAAACAAAAAGAGAAGCAGATTACGGAAGCATCAAATTAAATTTTAAAAACCTCGAAAAATTTAAAAACCCGGTTTTACAATTTGTATCGAATAATGAAGTGGTAAATTCTTATCCTTTAACTTCAACAACGTGGAGCCAGAAGCTTTTCAATCCGGGTGAATATGAAATAAGAATATTAGAAGATGATAATAAAAATGGAATTTGGGATACGGGCAGTTATCATTTAAAACTACAACCCGAAAAAGTGGTGGCTATAAAACAAAAAATCAGCATTCGCGAAGATTGGGATAATGAGAGGGATATTATACTGTAGCGATAATTCAACAGGCTGCCGGCCAATAATTAATTTTCCGCAGTCGTTAACTGCAATGTAAATTCCATTTTCCCTTATCATCGTACAGTATATTTGTAACATGATCTTTTCTTCTACACTTTTGGAAAATGCCGTAAATGAATTTGCTAAACTTCCCGGCATTGGGAAAAAAACGGCTTTAAGGTTGGTTCTTCATTTGCTCAAAAAAAATGAGGATGATGTGAAAACGTTCAGTGAGGCGATTTTAAAAATGAGAGAAGAAATTAATTTTTGTTCCCGCTGTCATAATATCTCCGACAAACATTTGTGTAATATTTGTTCCGACAGGGCCCGCAGGCAAAACATGATTTGCGTAGTTGAAAGTATTCGTGACGTAATTGCAATTGAAAGCACCCAGCAATATAACGGACTTTACCATGTGTTAGGTGGTGTAATCTCCCCGCTTGACGGCATTGGACCAGATCAATTACAAATAGATTCACTTATTGCAAGAGTAGACGAAGAAAAAACGGAAGAACTTATTTTTGCCTTAAGCCCCAACATCCAGGGAGATACTACCATATTTTATATAAGCAAAAAAATAAAAACGCACCCAATAAAAATTACAACCATTGCCCGGGGAATTGCTTTTGGAGGTGAACTGGAATATGCAGATGAAATGACGCTAGCCCGAAGCATTTCGAACCGCATGCCGGTAGAAAATTATGTTGGAAATAAGTTTTAAATTGCGACAGATTATAACGACTTCGTATATGCTAATCATTTAGAAATGACATCTGTGGTACGAACAAAATTTTATTTCCCTAATTTGCATTCTATCATTTCAATTTAAATAATTTGAGTAGCAACCCGTCAGAATACAAGCCAGTAATAGGATTTACCTGCGGCGATATCAATGGTATTGGCGCAGAACTTATACTAAAATCACTTTCGGACAACCGATTTCTTGATTTTTGCACGCCGGTTGTTTTTGCCAGCAATAAAGTCATTAATTTTTACAGGAAGAGTATTGGCGATATTAATTTCAGTTTTACCAGTATCAAGGATTTTTACAAATTAAATCCCCGGCAGGTAAACATTTATAATTGTTGGGAAGAAGAGGTTATTATTAGCCCGGGGACATTGAATAATACCGGCGGACAATATGCGGTAAAAAGTTTACAAGCCGCTTCGGGTGCCCTAAAAGACGGAAAAATAGATGCTTTGGTTACGGCCCCCTTTCATAAAAAAAATGTCTATGGCGCTAATTTCACCTACACTGGTCACACCCCGTTTCTCAGAGATTTTTTTGGCGCAAGCGATGTAGTAATGTTACTCACTTCAGAAAATTTAAGGATCGGGCTGGTTACCGAACATATTCCCGTAAAAGATATTGCGGCCCATATTACCAGGGAAAGTATTTTGAGTAAACTTAACATACTAAATTCATCCTTAAAAAGAGATTTCAATATAGACAAACCCAAAATCGCGGTATTGGCTTTAAATCCTCATGCGGGGGATGAAGGCCTGATTGGCACCGAGGAAGAAGAAGTTATTAAACCGGCCATCAAAGAAGCAAAACAACACAACATGATGGTTGTGGGGCCTTTTAGTGCGGATGCCTTTTTTGCACGGGGACAATATAATAAATTTGATGCTGTGCTGGCCATGTATCACGACCAGGGTTTGATACCATTTAAGTCCCTTTCATTGGGAGAAGGGGTAAATTTTACGGCCGGATTGCCGGGAATTCGCACAAGTCCGGATCATGGAACGGCTTTTGATATTGCAGGGAAGAATAAAGCAGATCCGTCATCATTCAGAGCTGCAATATTTAACTGTATTGACATATTGAATAACCAAAAAACATATGAAGAAAACCACAAAAACCCGGTAACTAAAATGAGTGCAAACGTAGTGGCGGGTGCGGTGGATGAAAAAATAACTGAATAGGCTTCATATTTTATTGGCTCTGAAATGTAATAAGTAGAACATTCTCGGCGTTATCCTTTTCGAATAACGATTGAGAGTTTAGATAATAATTTTAAAGTTTATTTTTTTATACAAGTCTGGTACTTAAGATTAGGTATATAATTTTTAGATAATATAGTTTTACTTCAAACTAAATTATACTTTTGTAGCAGAATTGCTTATTTAATATTGCGGCATGGATAATATCTTACTAAGCGGGGGATTGGCGTTTTTAATTACGTTTTTTTCAATACCCGTAATAATTGAAGTTGCCAAAGATAAAAAGCTCTTCGATGAACCCGACGAAAGAAAAGTGCATAAAGCCGTGATCCCGACCCTTGGAGGTCTTGGAATTTTTGCCGGTTTTATTGTCGCTTCCCTGTTAGGCGTCCCTTCTTCAGTTCCTCCCGTTTTCCAATATTTTGTGGCCGCCATTATGGTCATATTTTTTCTTGGAATAAAAGACGACATATTAATACTTTCAGCTTCCAAAAAATTTATAGGTCAGCTTCTTGCTGCCGGAATTATTATTAAGTTCGGAGGAATACAGATTAATGATATGCATGGTTTTTTAGGCTTGCACACTATTCCTCATACAGCAAGCATTTTACTTACCTTATTTACCATTGTTGTAATCACCAATTCTTTTAACCTTATTGATGGAGTGGATGGTCTTGCCGGATGCCTCGGGTTATTGACCTCTTCAATTTTTGGCGCATACTTTCTTTACACTTCACAATTAATGTATGCCGTTATGGCTTTTTCTCTTGTTGGTAGTCTTATTGCTTTTCTTATATATAATTTTTCTCCAGCAAAAATTTTTATGGGAGATACCGGATCGTTGCTAATAGGACTTTTAAATTCTGTTTTTGTTATTAAGTTTATTGCGATCGCTGCGGATCCTTCATTTGGATTGCCTTTGCAATCTGCTCCTGCTATAGGTTTTGCAATTTTAATCGTGCCGCTTTTTGATACATTACGGGTAGTAACTATTAGAATTATTAGCCGCCGTTCGCCCTTTAGCCCGGACAGAAATCACATTCATCATTTTATGCTTGAACTTGGCTTAAGCCATCGCATGATTACATTCACCGCTATAGGTGGTAATATTATTTTTATTGCCCTTGCTTATATTCTCCGTTTCGCGGGTACTACGATGGTCATTCTGGCTTTGTCCGGCGTTTCATTAGCAATCGTAAGCATTATTTACTATAGCCGGCCAAAACCAAAGGCAAAATCAATTGCTTTGAATGGACATAATCAAAAAGAAGCTATACTTAAATCTCACAAAATACTTTCTCTTGCAGGCGAAACAGTTGAACAGAATTAAACTGCATTAACTTTTTTATCAGGCTGATTTTATTAAATTTGCTCACTTTTTAGGCATCAAATTCCGATGGTGCACTATTTTATTATAAACTTGAAATCAAATGGCAGACGATATATCGGGCATATTAGATGATAGCAGGGCAGCTATGAAAAAGGCGATTGAACATTTTGAATCTGAACTTATAAAAATAAGGGCGGGCAAAGCAAGCCCCAATATGCTGGATGGTATTGTTGTTGATTATTATGGCAATCCTACCCCGATTGGCCAGGTGGGCAATCTAAGCGTTATGGATGCACGGACACTTACCATTCAACCTTGGGAAAAAAATATGCTTCAGCCGATTGAACGGGCAATCATCGCCGCTAATATTGGAATTAATCCACAAAACGACGGAAACATAATTCGTTTATTCCTTCCCCCGCTTACCGAGGAGAGAAGAAAAGAACTTGTAAAGAAAACTAATGTGGAGGGAGAGCATGCAAAAATTGCAGTAAGAAATATTCGCAGGGACGCCATTGAACATATTAAGAAATTGCAGAAAGATGGACTGAGTGAAGATGCTGCAAAAGACGGGGAAGACAACATACAGGAAATTACCAATAACTATATTTCACTTGTGGATAAACACCTTGAAGCAAAAGAAAAGGAAATCATGGCTGTATAAAATTTTTTGTGAAATACTATTTTGAAAGAACAATTACTCATATTAATTACTACTCCTTTATATCTTGTTGTAATCGGTTTGGAGATGATTTTGAGTCACCTTCACTTAAAAAAGTATTATACAGTAAAGGACACTTTTATCAATATTTACTTATGTTTTCTTAATGGTGGAATAGATCTTTTATTCAGAGCTGTTTACATTTTTATTCTCCTTTCAATTTACGAGTTTCATTTCACGGATTTTTCTTCCAGCCCGATTTTATATTGGTCGTTGCTATTTATTCTGGAGGATCTTGCCTTTTATATAGAACACAGGGTTGATCATTTTTGCCGCATCTTCTGGGCAGTACATGTAACACATCATTCGTCAGAAGAATTTAATTTAACTACTGGTTTTCGATCATCAGTATTACAACCTTTATATAGGTTTATATATTTTTTACCATTGGTATTGTTAGGATTTAAACCACTCGATATCGTATTCATGTATTCGCTTACCCAGATTTACGGAATACTGGTGCATACTCAATACATAAATAAAATGCCCCGATGGTTTGAGACTATATTTGTTAGCCCATCTCATCACAGGGTGCATCATGCAAGCAATATCCGTTACCTCGATAGAAATATGGGAATGGTATTAATAATCTGGGACAGGTTGTTTGGTACCTTTCAACCTGAAATCGATGAAGACCCCGTTAAGTATGGGCTCACGAAAAGACTAAAAAATCCACATCATCTTACAAAAATAATTTTTCACGAATGGCAGAATATCGTTACCGATATGAAAAAAAAATTACCGCTCGCTGTGAAAATCAAATACCTTGTAATGCCACCGGGATGGAGCCACGACGGAAGTACCAAGACTGCCAAAGAATTAAGAAAGGAATTGCTTCGTTCCAATTAAACATTTCACTTCGTAACGAACTTATTAAATCAACCAACAGCGAATAGCGGTAACTGCCTTCGGAATTTTTCAAATTGAAAAAGATATTCCTGTATGTAGAAATTTCCTTACTTTAAACTATTATTTCAGAAAAAATAATTTCACATTAATAAATAATGACCCCCATTACTCTCAAAGAAATAAGCACAAGAGCAGGTAAAGAATTTGATAAACAGGAAACGAAAGATAAAACTGCAAAAATACTTAAGGAATTAGATGAACTGCAGAACTTATTGTACGCAGAAAATCAACATTCAATACTCGTGGTGATACAAGGAATGGATGCCAGCGGAAAAGATGGAGTTATAAGAAATGTCTTCACATCAATGAATCCACAAGGTGTGAATGTAAAAAGCTTTAAGGCCCCCACTCCCGAAGAATTAAGCCATGACTTTTTATGGCGTATACACTCGCACGCACCCGCCAAAGGAATGATACAGATTTTTAACCGCAGTCATTATGAAGATATTTTGATAACAAGAGTGCACAAATGGTGTGACGATGCAACGGCCAAAAAAAGGATGAAGGCAATCAACGATTGGGAAGAAATGCTGTCGCAACACAACAGTACGCAAATACTTAAATTTTATCTTCATGTATCTCCTGAAGAACAACGGGAACGGCTTTCGGAGCGAATAAAAGATCCCGGAAAAATGTGGAAGTATAACGCGAATGATTTTGAAGAAGCTAAGCTCTGGAATATCTACATGGAAATGTATGAAGATTGTTTTGAAAACTGCAATAAAATCCCATGGACTATTGTTCCAAGTGATCAAAACTGGTACAAAGAATATCTAATTGCATCAACGCTCAGAGATACGTTAGAGGGGCTTAAAATGCAATATCCCGGGCTTAAAAAATAATATCAATTTTCATTATCATTAAAAACAAACACTATGAGTTTTATTAAAGATTTCAAAGCCTTTGCCATGAAAGGCAACGTTATGGACCTTGCCGTTGCCGTAATTATTGGTGCCGCTTTTGGGGCAATTGTATCTTCTTTGGTTGATGATATTATTACTCCATTGCTGTTAACTCCCGCCCTTAAAGCAGTGGGTGCAGCAGACATTACCGGGTTAAAATGGGGCGCTGTAAAATATGGCAACTTCTTGTCGGCAGTTATTAAATTTATTGTAATTGCCCTGGTTATCTTTTCACTTGTCAGAGCACTCAGTTCGCTGCAAAAGAAAAAAGAAGAGGCCGCACCTGCAGGACCTTCTTCTACGGACAAGCTTTTAATGGAAATAAGAGACGAGTTGAGAAAACCGTAACGGGAATTATAGATATCTTATAAATAAAAAGAAAATCAGGTAAAAAAATTGCCTGATTTTCTTATCTGTTCTTTATTTTATTTTTTAATCAAGCCTCCCGCTTTTGTCTAAAAAAAGTACTTTCGTAACTACTTAATAATTCTTCCAATGGCGGAAAAATTGTGAAGGTTTTTTGAAAATAATACCGGACTAGCATGCGAAAAAAACTAACCTGTTTACTTCTCCTTTTATCTTGCCTGGCTGGTTTTGCGCAAAATAAAGACGTGGGCACACAAAATAAAATGGTATGGGAAAAAGGCATCAGGCTTTCCCTGATTGTGGGCCAGGCGGGTAGTAAAAACTGGGCGTCTGGCAGTGATGTTTTTTCAATTTCGGCTAATGCATTTTTGAATGCGTTTGCCAATGGGCAAAAAGGTAAATGGTATTTTAATAACTCGTTAGTTGCTTCTTATGGGTTCATCAATTCCGATGAATATTCCACTATTAAAAATGATGATAAAATAGATTTTTTTTCCACGTTAGGTGTAAGTCTTAATAAAGAGCCCCATTTAGGTATCGGTGCAGCTTTTAATTTTCGTTCGCAGTTTTCTAACGGATACGAGAGGGATTATCTAAACCAGGGACTCAAACGAAGAACATCAGGATTCTTTGCACCTGCCTATATTACTATTGCTCCATTGGGAGTAGGTTATCGTAAAAAACATTTCGATGCATACCTGACTGTTTTAGGTGTCCGTGGTGTTATTGTTTCCAATGCTCCTTATAGCTATTTATTCCAGGGAGGCATAATTCCTGGTGATATTATTAATGAGAAAAATCCGGCAAATAAAGAAAGATCACTCGCCGAAATGTATGGTGTTGATCCCAAAAAAACAATACAAGCCCAGATAGGGCCGTACATTTCTCTTGCCTATAATAATGAAATTTTTAAAAATGTTACCTATTCAGGTCGCCTTGATCTTTTTTCAGATTTTACGCACAATAAACCCGGCAACATCGATGTCTTTTGGACTAATACTTTTTATTTGAAGGTAAATAAATGGCTGAACGCAGTCTACAGCCTTGATCTTGCGTGTGATGATGATATAAAGAAATCCGGCTATTTTAAAGATCATCCTGCCTTACAATCAAAATCAGTTTTAGGCATCGGCGTAAGCGCCTGCTTTGGAAAGAAGAAAGATAAAACACCTAAAAAAATGCATAAATAATTTTAAATTAATTTTGTGATCCCGTTGAGTAGCAAAAACGGGATTTTTTTTGTGTAATTTGTAAAATCAAATTTTATTCAGGGTTGAATCAGCCGGTTAAATGAATACAGAAATATACCAGATAAAGTTACCACAGTTTGAGGGACCGTTTGACCTGCTACTTTTTTTTATTGAAAGAGATGAAGTGGATATTTATAATATTCCCATCACAAAAATTACCAACGAATTCCTGGACTATATCCATAAAAGCGAATCGCTGAATATTGAGCTTAGCAGTGAGTTTATTTTGTTCATTAGCACTCTTATGCGGATAAAAGCAAAAATGCTTTTGCCAAGAAAAGAACTGGATGCTGAAGGAAATGAAATAGATCCACGCCAGGAACTGGTAGATAAAATTCTGGAATATAAGAGATTTAAAGAAGCGGCGGTTAAAATGAGCGAACTGGAAGCACTGCGCATGCTGATGGTGAAACGTGGCAACATACAGGAAGAACTTTCCAAAATTGGTGAGGAGTCAGGAGAGGGAACCGAGATCCAGGCTGTTTCGTTATTTAAGTTAATGAAGGCTTTTGAAAGAGTTGCCAATCGTCTTCATGAGAAGCGGTATCAGCCCGTACACACCGTTATTCAATATGATTATACTATGGAAGGCAGCAGGAAATATATGCTGGACCTTGTTAAGAAAGAACGTACCATATCTTTTGAAAAAATATTTGATATATCAGAAAACCGTATCCATGCCATTTTTCTTTTTTTAAATATGCTGGAACTCATTCAGCAAAAATATTTTTTTATAATTACAGGACAAGGCATCAACAATTTTATAATTGAATTCAATGAAGAAAGAGTGGAAGATGTGGAAATTGCCGAACCTGTTGTTGTCGACCCTTTGCAGAATTGAGTAAATCCTATAATAATTAACTAACCATAACCATTTACAAGACACCAATTGCTTGAAGTCTAATCTGCTATAAGTTTATTTAGTTCAATTTTAATCATATCTTTTATTGCTTCGGCAATACTATTTGCGTCTATGCCGACCTCGTTATATAGCTCTTTGGGAGTACCATGTTCAATAATCGTATCCGGTATTCCCAAAATTTTTATGGAAGCATTATAATTGTGTTCAGCCATAAACTCTAAAACAGCAGAACCAAAACCGCCTTTCACCGTGCCATCTTCAACAGTAATTATTTTTGAATAGTTTTTGAAAACTTCGTGAAGCATTTTTTCATCCAGCGGTTTCACAAAACGCATATCGTAGTGTGCCGGATTTATGCCTTCACGCTTGATATCTCTTATTGCCGCCGCTGCAAAATTGCCGGGGTGCCCGAAAGAAAGAATAGCGATTTCTTCCCCGTCTTTTAATTTTCTTCCTGTTCCAATTTTGATTTCTTTCATTTCAGTCTTCCATTCTGCCTTCACTGCTTCACCACGCGGATAGCGAATTACAAAGGGATTTTTTATTTTTCCCAATTGCGACGTGTACATCAAATTGCGCAATTCACTTTCATTCATTGGGGCGCTGACAATCATATTGGGAATGCATCGCATATAGGCAATATCATAAGCGCCGTGATGTGTTGGCCCATCTTCTCCTACCAATCCAGCCCTATCTAAACAAAACACGACAGGCAAACTTTGTATAGCAACATCATGCACTACCTGGTCGTAAGCCCGTTGCATAAACGAAGAATAAATATTGCAGAAAACTTTCATTCCCTGTGTTGCAAGGCCTGCACTTAATGTAACAGCGTGCTGCTCGCAAATGCCTACGTCAAATGCACGGTTTGGCATTTTTTCCATCATATATTTTAATGAGCTGCCACTGGGCATTGCGGGAGTTACCCCCATAATTTTATTATTTTCTTCGGCAAGTTCAATTATGGTATGGCCAAATACATCCTGGTATTTTGGTGGTTGGGGAATATCGAATTTTTTCTTATAGATTTCTCCTGTTATTTTATCAAACAATCCCGGGGCGTGCCATTTGGTCTGATCTTTTTCTGCCAATTCATATCCCTTACCTTTTATGGTTCTGATATGAAGAAGCTTGGGACCGGCAATATCTTTAATATCTTTTAGTGTATCTACCAGCTTTATTATGTTATGCCCATCGATCGGGCCAAAGTAGCGCAAATTAAGCGCCTCGAAAAGATTACTGCTGTTACTTAGGATTCCTTTTAATCCGGCTTCCATTTTTGAAACGATTTTGCGGGAAAGCTTTTGACCGGGAAGCTTCCCCAGGGCTTTCCAAAAATCATCACGAAGTTTGTTATATGAGTGAGAAGTAGTAATGTCTGTGAGATATTCTTTCAGCGCTCCAACATTCGGATCAATGCTCATACAATTATCGTTCAAGATAATCAGCAGGTTACTTTTTTCAATTCCTGCGTGATTCAGTGCTTCAAAAGCCATTCCTGCCGTCATGGCGCCATCGCCGATAATGGCCACATGCTGCCTGTCTTTTTCGCCTTTATAATGCGAAGCCATTGCCATACCAAGCGCCGCGGAAATAGAAGTGGATGAATGTCCAACCCCAAATGTATCATATTCACTCTCCGTTCTTTTTGGGAAACCACTCAATCCTTTGTATTTCCTGTTGGTTTTAAAATTATCTCTTCGCCCCGTAAGAATCTTATGGCCATAAGCCTGGTGTCCCACGTCCCAAACCAGTTGATCGTAGGGCGTATTGAAAATATAATGAAGGGCGATGGTCAATTCAACCACGCCGAGACTTGCCCCGAAATGACCGCCATGAACACTTACAACATCTACAATATACTGGCGCAGTTCATCACATACCTCGTGCAATTGTTCCCTGCTTAGTTTTTTTAAATCAGCCGGGCTATTTATGTCCTGTAGTAATTTACCTGGTTTTATTTCCATCCTGGATTTTTTACTTTGCAAAGTTATGGTTTTGAGTTGTTAATGGTAATAAACAGTTTTAGAGAAAATTAGTTCGGAAGGCATCGAACATCTCACATCTTATATACGGAAAAAACGATAAAAAAGTATTTAGGAAACTATCAGAATTTAAGGTATCGCGAGAATAAACAATTTTCAGTTCAACATATTCAGTATCAAATTCGGATCGGGGCAATTCGATAAATATTTTCCTTTCTCACTGAATTTACAAACGCCGGGATAATCCCCCTTGTAATTTTCAATATTTTCAATAACCTGGAAATGCAGATGCGGAGGCCAATGCCCATTTTCTTCAGGCTTGCCAAAATGAGCAAATTGCCGGCCACCCTTAATAAAATCGCCTTCCTTTATCTTTTTCAAATCAACAACGCTTAAATGACCATACAAAGTAAAAAAAGAGACTTCATCTACCTGGTGTTGCAGAATTATTGTTGCGCCATAATCGCCAAAATTATTATTGAATGCAAAACTGTGAACACAGCCGTTCAGTGGTGCAAAAATTTCCGTTCCTTCTTTGCCCCAGATATCAACTCCCAAGTGCAGCCTTCGGGGTTCTTCACTTTCCGGAGAGTTTTCATCAAGGCTCTTATCAAACAAAGGACTTCTCGAATAAAAAGTTCTAAACTCATTATAGCCTCCTATTCCGAATTTAGCCTGTGCATTTTGTAGCAGATCATTTAAGTAACTGCAAAAACTTTCTGTATCGGAAAGATCGATTTTTTGCAACGTCTTATTCTTTTCAGTGAAATCAAAGTGCGCTAATTTTTCTTTTACTGCATCGAATTTTACCACCTGGTGAAACCTCTGTGACTTTCTTTTTAACCATTCATGTAATACCTGCTTCTTCAAAAATTATTGTTGTCGTTTATTTTAATAAATTGCAATTTCACTGTTTTTTTAATACTAATCAGCTTATGAATAAGTTTAAAATTCTTTTCGCTTTTCTAATGGTTTCGTTTCAAACAATCGCACAAAAAACCCCGTTATGGTTAAGATATCCTGCTATTTCCCCCGACGGTAAAAATATTGTTTTTAGTTTCAAAGGCGATTTATATAAAATTGCCACTTCAGGCGGAATTGCCTACCCGCTAACATTACATGAGGCTCATGATTTTATGCCGGTATGGAGCCACGATGGTAAAAGAATTGCATTTGCCAGCGACAGGTTTGGAAATTTCGACGTGTTTGCGATTGATGCAGAGGGTGGCGAACCTACAAGACTGACTTATAACTCTGCCGCAGATTATCCTTATGATTTTTCTCCTGATAACGATAAAGTTATTTTCGGCACCAGCCGCAATGACATCACTTCATCAGCCAGGTTTCCTGTGAACCCGGTGTTTAGGAAACTGTATGAAGTTCCGGTGAACGGAGGCCGCAGTGTAATGCTCAATAGTGCAGGAATGGATATTGCTCATTACAACTCAAAAGGGAATGAAATTATTTTCCAGGATAATAAGGGATATGAAGATCCCTGGCGAAAACATCATACTTCATCTATAACAAGGGACATTTGGTTATACAATATAAAAGATGATAGTTACAAAAAGCTCACTTCTTTTAACGGTGAAGACCGTGAACCTCTTTTTTCTTCTGATGATCAGAATTATTTTTATTTGAATGAAAAAAGCGGTTCGCTAAATGTATATAAAGCCTCATTAAATGGCGGTAACGAAACGCAGCTAACTACATTCAAAAATAATCCTGTACGTTTTTTAAGCCGCTCCAACGATAATACACTTTGCTTTACTTATGATGGAGAAATTTATACGATGAAACCCGGTGGTTCTCCTGAAAAATTAAATGTTGTGATCAATTCCGAAAATAAAAGTAATACACAGGAAGTAATGCCTGTGAATGCCGGGGCCACTGAGTTTGAGCTATCCCCTAATGGAAAGGAAATTGCATTTGTTTTCAGAGGTGAGGTTTTTGTTACATCCGTAGAAGGAGGTACTACTAAAAGAATTACCAATACCCCTTACCAGGAAAGAACGGTTACTTTTTCTCCCGATGGAAGAAGCCTATATTATGCTGCGGAGCATGAAGGAACCGGCTGGGATATAATGAAGACAACTATTTCAAGAAAAGAAGAACCTTATTTTTATACATCAACTGTTTTAAAAACAGAGCCTGTTGTTGCAACAGATAAAGACGAATTTCAACCCGAAGTTTCGCCGGATGGAAAGGAGGTCGCTTACCTGGAAGAAAGAAACATCCTGAAGGTTTACAATCTTGGCAAAAAAACATCACGTACCATAATCCCTGAAGGGCAGAATTTTTCCTATGCTGATGGCGACCAGTCGTATAAATGGAGTCCTGACAGCAAATGGATTGCTGCCATAAGTTCTAAAGGTTTCTATGATGCAAGTGAAGTCGTTCTTTTTAATACAGCTACCAATGATAAAGGTACTGATGTAACCGAATCGGGATTTTCTACTGCTGGCATGCAATGGGCGCTGAATGGAAAAGCCCTTTTATGGGTTACCGACAGGAATGGCAAACGACCACTTGCCTACCAGGGTGCAACTGAAAAAGATATATATGCCATGTTTTTTGATAAAGAAACATACGACCAGTTTCTCTTGAGCAAAGAGGAATATGCTCTTTTAAAGGAAAAGGACGATACGACGGGTAAGACCGATAAGGATAGCAAAGAAAAGCCCGATACTGCGCTTGCAAAAAAAATAAAGGAACCATTTAAAATGGATCTAACGGACCTTGATACTCGCAGAGTTCGTCTTACCGTTGGGCCTGTTAACCTCGGTAGCTTCCGGATTTCACCAAAAGGTGATAAGCTGTATTTCACAGCCAGGTTTGAAAAAAGTTATGATTTGTGGGAAATTGACACGAGAACCCACGAGCTAAAAAGCCTGGCCAAACTAAATGCAGGTTCGACTGCACTTGAAATGAGCAAAGATGGCAAAGACCTCTTTGTACTTTCCGATGGCAAAATATCAAAGGTGAGTACTGCTGATGGCAAGATAACGCCGGTTTCTATTAAAAGCGAAATGATGGTGGATCATGCTGCAGAAAGGGAATATATTTTTAACCATGCCTGGAGACAAATCAGGAAAAAACTATTTGATCCTAACATGAATGGTGTTGATTGGGAAATGTATAAAAAAACTTACGCAAAGTTTTTACCTTTTATAGCCGACAATTATGACTTCCGGGAATTGCTTAGCGAAATGATGGGTGAGCTGAATGTTTCGCATACGGGTGGACGTTATATACCTGGCCCAAAGAATCCGGATGAAACGGCCTCTCTTGGCTTATTATATGATGAGATGCAGGGTGGTAAGGATCTTAAAATAACTGAAGTAATTGCAGGTGGACCGCTGGATAAGGCGGAAAGTAAAATAAAAGCAGGCCAGGTTCTCATGAAAATTGATGGAAATGAAATTGATAATTCACAGGACTGGGCAATTTTTCTGAACAGGAAAAATGATATGAATGTGTTGCTTACCGTTTATGATCCATCAACAAAAATTACGTTCGATGAAGTTGTAAAGCCTATAAAACCTTCTGAAGAAGCAGCACTTCTTTATAGAAGATGGACAAAGAAAATGGAGGCCATCGTAGATAAATTAAGCGATGGCAAAGTGGGATATGTTCATGTACAGGCAATGAACGACGCAAGCTACCGTAACGTATATGATGAAGTGCTCGGTAAAAATCTTACCAAAAAAGCGCTGATAGTTGACACCCGCTTTAATGGCGGAGGATGGCTTCATGAGGATTTGTCGACCTTCCTTAGCGGAAAACAATATATTCGATTTGAACCTTATGGAGAAAAACCGATCGGGGGAGGTGAACCACAAAATAAATGGTGGAAGCCAAGCTGTGTTGTTATGAATGAAGCCAACTACAGCGACGCCCACACCTTTCCCTATGCGTATCGTGCTAAAGGGATTGGAAAGTTAATCGGTATGCCTGTACCCGGCACCAGTACAGCGGTTTGGTGGGAAAGACAAATAGATCCAACAATGATATTTGGAATACCGATGATAGCTAATGTTGGCATAAAGGAGGGTCGCCCTCTCGAAAATCTTGAACTTGAACCCGACATAAAAGTTCAAAATGATTACAATAAAATTTTGAAAGGCGAAGATCAGCAGATAGAAGCTGCGGTAAAAGAAATGCTGCAAGAGACGGCCTCCTCCAACTCCTCCAAAGGAGGAGAGTAAGAATTACGTCTTTGCAAAACAAGTAAACTCCGAGCTAGCCAGGGGCTTTAAAAGCCCCCTGGATGGGTTTGGGGAGGCCTTACACAACCACATTAATCATTTTATTTTTTACAAAGATTATTTTCTTAGGTTGCTTTCCTTCAATCCATTTTTGAACAATATCATTATCCAAAGCAATTTTTTCAACTTCCGATTGCGAAGCATTTAAAGAAATCGTGATGGTTGTACGCATTTTACCATTGATAGAAACTGGATATTCTTTTTCTGATTCTATTAGATATTTTGTTTCCAGTTTTGGATAAGTTGCATCAAGAACGGTTGTACTATCTCCCAATGCATGGTATAATTCTTCGGCAATATGCGGCGCATAAGGAGTTAACAAAATAAGTAACGGCTCCAGGATTTCTTTCTTATGGCACTTGATATCGGTGAGCTCATTTACACAAACCATGAAAGCGCTTACTGCTGTGTTATAAGAAAACCGTTGGGTATCTTCTTCAATTTTTTTGATGGCTTTGTGCAATACTTTTAGTTCGGTGTCTGTGGCCTTTTCTTCATTCCATAAAGCCTCACCCCCGTCCCCTCTCCCGCGGGAGAGGGGGGTTGCATCATTAAAAAATAACCGCCATAATTTTTTTAAAAAGCGATGAACACCTTCAATGCCTTTGGTATCCCACGGCTTGCTTGCTTCCACCGGACCAAGAAACATTTCATACATGCGGAAAGTGTCAGCGCCATATTTTTCTATTAAGTCGTTTGGGTTGACCGTGTTATATTTGGATTTGGACATCTTTTCGACTTCTGTGCCGCAGATGTATTTACCATCTTCTAAAATGAATTCTGCATTTGCGTATTCTGGCTTCCATTTTCTAAAAGCATTAATATCTAATTCAACACCATCAACAATATTTACATCAATATGCAATTGTTGAATGTGAAACTGGATAAGATTGAGATTAATTCCAGGCTCAATATCATACTTCCTAAAAATTTTATTTAGCTGTTCAAAAGCCATATCCGATAAATTATAATTATGATTTTCCAAGCCTATCGCTGCACTTTTGGATAAAAAAATGGTTGGTAATTGATTTTTATTTTGCTGATCAATCTTAGTAAAAACCATTATCAATCTGTACCCAAATCTTGAACTCCCCTGTATCATCCCTTGATTCACCAACTTCTTATAAGGCTCATCAAACCCTATAAATCCTAAATCATACAAAACCTTTGTCCACATGCGGCTGTACAATAAATGTCCAACTGCATGCTCCGTTCCACCCACATATACATCCACCTGGTTCCAGTAATCAATGGCTTTTCTATTTGCCAATTCTTTATCATTGTGAGGATCCATATAACGGATAAAGTACCACGAAGAACCGGCGTAACCGGGCATTGTGTTTGTTTCTCTTTTTTCTCCGTTACCTAAATTCACCCAATCTTTTATGTTTGCCAAAGGTCCTTCGCCTTCAGGGCCGGGTTCGTAATTTTCAACATGAGGCAGTTCAACAGGTAAATCCTTTTTTTCCAGCGGGTAGGCAACACCGTTACGATAAACAATCGGGAATGGTTCGCCCCAATACCGCTGGCGGCTAAAGCCAGCATCACGCATTTTATAATTTACTTTTCTTTGCCCGATATCTTCTTCTTCAATCTTCTTCAAAACAATATCAATAGCATCCTTCATTTTTATTCCATTCAAAAAGCCCGAATTGGTTAAGGTTGCTTCTTTTGTGGGGTTCGCCTCTTTACCGTTAAAGTATTCACCGATAATATTGGTAATAGAAATATTAAAATGCGTTGCAAAATCAAAATCACGCTGGTCGCCGCATGGCACCGCCATAATAGCACCTGTCCCGTATCCCGCGAGTACGTATTCCGCAATCCAGATGGGAATTTTTCTTCCATCAAAAGGATTGATTGCATAAGCGCCGGTGAAACAGCCAGTAATCTGTTTTACTTCTGCCATGCGTTCCCTGTCGCTCCTGCTTTTTACATAAGTAACATATGCGTCTATGGCCGCCCGTTGTTCAGGGGTAGTAATTTTTCCTACCAACTCATGTTCGGGAGCGAGCACCATAAAATCAACACCGAAAATGGTGTCGGGTCGGGTGGTGTAGACTTTGAGTTTTAAAGTGTCATTATTTGAATCCTCACCCCCAGCCCCTCTCCCCCGGGAGAGGGGAGTAGATGCAGTTAGTTCGTCCTTAATTTTTTTGAGAACATTGGAAATATTTTTTTCAACTTCGTCGTTGGTAAATCGTATTAATCTGTATCCTAACTCGGCAAGGTATTTCGTTCTCGCAGCATCGTAACTTTTTTGTTCGGGATCGTTATGATAGTCACCATCGATTTCTATCAATAGTTTTTCATTCAGAAATGCAAAGTCAATTATGAACGTCTCAATTACATGTTGCATTCTCACTTTAGAACCTAACTGATTGTTTCTTAATTTTTGCCATAAAAGACCTTCGGACAAAGTCTTCTCTTTTCTATTCTCTCTTGATAAATCTTTTAATTGTAGCCATACACCGGATTCTGCCGCTTTAATTGACGTGCGGTTCCCCTCTCCTCCGGGAGAGGGGTTAGGGGTGAGGCTTGTTGTTGCCACCTCAAAATCCATCTCGGCTCCTTCACTTTTGCCAATCCAGTTGCGTTGCATTTCCTTCATGGCGTCAGAAAAATCAACAGTTTCCAGGCCTTCCAGTAATCTTTCAGCATAATCGGTAATACGTAAATACCATTGCCGCATTTTCTTTTTTTCAACAGGATGGCCGCCCCGTTCGCTAACTCCATTTATTACTTCATCATTTGCGAGTACAGTTCCTAAGGCCTCACACCAGTTTACTTCCCCGTAAGCAGAATAAGCAAGGCGGTAATCCATTAGTATTTCCTGTTTTTGTTCACCGGAAAAACTATTCCATTCGTCGGCGGTAAAACTGTTTTGCGTTTGCCGCTGACCGTTATCTTCTTTATTTCCCTGTTGTTCAAAAACTTTTATCAGGTCTTCAATTCTTCTTGCTTTGTTGTGGTTTTTATCGTACCAGCTATTAAAAATTTCAAGAAATATCCATTGCGTCCATTTATAGTACTTTGGATCGCTGGTTCTTAGTTCACGGCTCCAGTCGAAACAAAAACCAATATTATCCAGTTGCTGCCTGAATGTTTCAATATTTTTTTCTGTAGTTACGGCAGGATGCTGGCCCGTTTCCAGGGCATATTGCTCCGCCGGCAGGCCAAAACTATCATATCCCATGGGATGCAACACATTAAAGCCCTTGAGTCTTTTATAACGTGCATAAATATCACTGGCAATATAGCCAAGCGGGTGGCCTACATGCAGTCCGGCCCCACTCGGGTAAGGAAACATATCCAATACATAAAACTTCGGCTTATCCGATGTATTGCTCACTTTGTACACACCGGAGTCCATCCAGTTCTTCTGCCATTTTTTTTCTATCTCCCTGAAATTGTATTCCATTTTCTAAAGTTCAATCTTAAATTTATAATTGTCACATCATAAAAATACCAACGCACTAGCTTGCTCTAAAACAAATATGTTTACCGGGGGAACGGTCAGAGGTTCCAAACAATTTATTTGTGAAAGAAATGTTATTCATTAACTGATTGTTACCTGTAATGCATCCTGTAAATTACATTAGCAGCGATAAGTGCGTGCAAAAATACTAAACTGTTTAAAAACATTTAATTTTGCAAACTGCTTCATGTTATGAGTTAATACTATTTAAACCGTCAGTTCATTTATGTCTCAAATTGGTAAAGCGTCTGCTAAAAGAGGAAAACCTTCTTATGTATATGCAATTATTGGTGTTTCCCTTGTATTGTTTCTTTTTGGAGTAGTTGGCTGGATATTTCTCAATATTAAAAAGACCGGCGATTATTTTAAAGAAAATATCCAGTTGCATGCATACCTTTTTCGCACGGCAGGTACAAAACAAATTGATTCCGTAAAAAATTACATTGAAAGTTTGCCCTATGCAGTGAATGTAGAATACATCACCCGGGAAAAGGCGATTGAAAAATATAATAAAGAAAATGACACACTTTGGAAAAAGCTGGCCATAAGTAATCCATTACCTGAAAGTATTGATTTTTATGTGAAAGCCAACTACATTGATAAAGACAGCCTTGCCAACATAGAAAATTATTTACTCACAAATTACCCCACCACTGTTTCCGAATTTCAAACGCCAAAGGAAACTGTTGCAAGCGTTAGCCAATTTGTAAAGAGCACAACATTGGTTTTGCTTGTTGTAGCGATAATTTTATCTATTCTTGTTATTGTTTCAATTGACAATACCATAAGACTGGCTATGTACAGCAATCGTTTTTTGATTAAAACCATGCAGATGGTTGGCGCAACCAGGGGATTTATTGCAAAGCCACTCGATGGGCGGGCGGTTGTAAACGGCCTTGTTGCGTCAGGAATTGCCATAGGCCTGATGATTGGATTTATTTGGCTTTCAGAAAAATTTATTCCTTACCTGAAAGTTCTTCATGATACAAAAAATATGGTAGTAATTTTCACCGGTATCGTTATTCTGGGTTTATTTATTACCCTTTTCAGTACGCATCGTTCAGTGGTAAAATATTTAAAAATGAAACTGGATGATTTATATTAATGACTCTCCTTATTACCTTACGTATTAATATTGCAAATAAATTTTACAATGACAACACAGCAAAAAACTAAAAAAACAACGGCACCGGCCACAAAAACTCCACCGGCGCAGGATTCCTCACCCGCCAGTATTCTTTTTACAAAAGATAACTATAAGTGGATGCTGATAGGCCTGGTTATACTGGCGATCGGATTTGTTTTAATGGCGGGTGGCAAAAGCAGCAACCCGGATGTGTTTAATGATAAAGATATATACAGCCCGATGCGTATAACGGTTGCGCCTATACTAATTGTCGGGGGGCTTCTTATTGAAATTTTTGCTATAATGAAAAAGCCAAAATAATTAAATATAAATAATGCCAGGGCGGTGATTTATCATCGCCTTTTTTGTTTATTTGCCATAATATTTAAAAAATGACCGTATTTCAATCCATTATTATTGGTATCGTTGAAGGTATTACCGAGTTCATTCCTATCTCTTCAACCGGCCACATGATTATTGCAGAAAAATTATTAAACATCCGTGAGGATGCTTTCAACACGGTATTTACTGTTGCCATTCAATTGGGAGCCATTTTATCTGTCGTGGTTTTATACTGGAAAAAATTCTTTGATTTTTCCCGCTGGCAGTTTTATGTGAAACTTGCTGTTGCAGTTGTTCCGGCTTTAATATTAGGTTTTTTATTTTCATCAAAAATTGATGACCTGCTTGAAAGTTCAACTACTGTTGCTATAAGCATGCTGGCCGGTGGTGTTGTTTTACTTTTTATAGACAATGCCTTTAAGAATCCTGTAATTCACAATGAGAAAGAGGTAACTTATACCAAAGGTTTTATTATAGGCATCTGGCAATGCATAGCAATGATACCCGGAGTAAGCCGGAGTGCCGCTTCTATAATAGGGGGAATGCAGCAAAGGCTTACCAGGGGCGCTGCCGCAGAGTTTTCGTTTTTTTTGGCGGTGCCAACTATGCTGGCAGCCACCGTTTATAAAATTTATAAATACACAAAAGAATTTGGGAGCTTTTCGTCAGATCAAATAAAAATACTGACCATTGGAAACATGGTTGCTTTTGTTGTAGCACTTCTTGCTATTAAATTTTTTATTACGATGTTGAAAAAACACGGATTCAGAATTTGGGGAATTTATCGTGTCGTTGTTGGAATCGCTTTATTAATCATGCTTTATACTGGCTATCTAAATTCATAACTGCATCCGGAGGCATAGACGATTTCTATAATTCAATTTTGTTTCTTCCAAACAAATTTTGCTAATTTGAGTATTCATTCACTTCACAATGCAAACTGCTTCAAAAAAAGTTATAAATGGATGGGCTATGTACGATTGGGCCAATTCGGTTTACAGTCTCGTGATCACGTCCACCATTTTTCCTGCATATTACGAAAGCGTTACCAAAAATGCCCAGGATAATGAAGTAGTATTTTTAGGAAGACATTTTGTAAATACCGCCCTCTATAACTATGCGTTGGGTGTTGCATTTTTTATTGTCGCGATTATGTCGCCTGTTCTTTCGTCAATAGCGGATTATAAAGGCAATAAAAAAAGTTTTCTTCGCTTTTTTTGTTTCCTTGGCAGTGCTTCCTGCAGTATGCTTTTCTTTTTTAAAGGAAACGGAACACTTTGGGTAGCTATTCTTTGCAGCATGTTAGCCTGCGTTGGTTTCTGGAGCAGTGTCGTTTTTTACAATTCTTATTTACCAGAAATAGCAGCGCCTGAAGACAGGGACCGGGTAAGCGCAAAGGGATTTGCAAGGGGTTACATTGGAAGTGTAATATTGCAACTCGCATGTTTTGTTTTTGTTTTTAAACCAGAATGGTTTGGTATGCAGAATGATGCCACAATGCCGGCAAGGTTTTCATTTTTATTGGTGGGAGTTTGGTGGTTTGGTTTTGCACAGCTCACCCTGAATGTTATGCCAAAGGGTACTCCTGCAGCCTTTCGACCTGAGAATAATATTTTAGCTAATGGATTTATCGAGCTTAGGAAAGTTTTCAAACAATTGAAAACTTTGTTGATTTTAAAGAGATTTCTGTTGGCATTTTTCTTTTATAATATGGGCGTTCAAACTATTATGTTAGTTGCAGCGCTATTCGGCAGTAAGCAATTAAAATTACCAACTGAGAAATTAATTATCACTATCCTCATCATTCAAATTGTTGCAATTGCAGGCGCCTATGTAATGGCAAAGCTTTCTGAAAAATTTGGAAATTTTCAAACCCTTCTGGCTGTTATTATAATTTGGATCCTTGTTTGTTTGGGCGCTTACGAAATTGCAACAATAAGTGATAAAGGAGTAAATGCCGAGATGTATTTTTATGTACTGGCAGTAGCAGTAGGCCTGGTTATGGGAGGCATACAATCACTAAGCAGGTCAACTTATTCAAAACTGATGCCGGTTACAAAGGATACCACATCATTTTTTAGTTTTTATGATGTTACTGAAAAAATCTCGATTGTAATTGGCATGTTCAGTTTTGGATTGATAGAAGAACTTACAGGAACCATGAAAAATTCCGTTCTGGTAATAATGTGTTTTTTTATTATTGGTTTTATTGTTTTATATTTTGCCCTCACAAAACAAAAGCAGCTCTCGGTATATGAAGCGGCCGCGTAAAAAATATTAAATGAAATTATTCGCTATAAACACAGGTTATTTTAAACTTGATGGGGGTGCTATGTTTGGCGTTGTTCCAAAAAGTATATGGACAAAGCTGAATGCTTCTGATGAAAATAATATGTGCAACTGGGCGATGCGTTGTATGCTTGTTGAAGATGAAGGACGATTAATTCTTATTGATAACGGAATGGGTTACAAGCAGAATGAAAAATTTTTCAGTTATTATTATTTGAACGGTGATGATTCTCTTGAAAAATCACTGGCAAAACATGGTTTCTCAAAGGATGATATCACAGATGTTTTCTTAACGCACCTTCACTTTGACCATTGTGGTGGCTCTATAGAAAGATCCGGAGAAAAATTGATACCCACTTTTAAAAAAGCAATTTACTGGAGTAATGAAAAACACTGGGAATGGGCTACCCATCCTAACGACAGGGAAAAAGCAAGCTTTCTGAAAGAAAATATTTTGCCCATAAAAGAAAGCGGGCAATTAAAATTTATTGAAACAAAAGAAGGAATTGAATTTACAAAAAATATAAAAGTCCGTTTCGTGAGCGGCCATACGGAATCGATGATGTTACCTCAAATACAGTACAAGGGCAAAACTATAATTTACATGGCCGATCTGCTTCCTTCAGTGGCCCATATTCCCGTTCCATATATAATGGCCTACGACACAAGGCCGTTAAAGACACTGATAGAAAAAAAAGAATTTATAACTGAAGCGCATCAAAACAATTACATTCTTTTTTTCGAACACGATCCCGGAGTAGAATGCTGCAACCTGCAACTAACTGAAAGGGGTGTACGCAGCAAGGAAACATTTAAGCTTGAAGATGTGCAATAGAAATTAATTTAAAGAAAAGCACATGAAAAATATAGTAATAGTAATACTGATAATAAGCATGGCGCTGATAATTTATTTTTTTATCAAAGAGCAATTTGAGGGAATTGTTCTTGGCAACAATGAAAATATTTTCCTTTCTGCATTATACCTGGTGGTAGGAGTTTCTGTGCTAATCCTTGCGAGAATAAATTTTCTTAAAAATAAGAAGCCGTAAAGGCCAAAATACGATAGTCTGGCCAGCAATGATTACACCCTTACCTGAAATTGATCAATGAGGTAAGTGGATAGCGAAGATTTCTATATCCCATCATATCAACCTTAATGGTGCCAACTGAAATGGGGCTTTCTGCTCTCAGTAGTAAATGATTGGGGTCATCACTGACCCATACATTCATTTTTTCACCACCCTCGAAAATAGATCCTTTAATTAAAAGAGGTTTAAATTTTATCGCCCTGAATTTTCCATACCTTGTTTTAATTGTTTCTTTTCCTTCGTACCGCAGGTACAGATGATACGTTTCATTATCCAAAAACATATCAAATGGAATTTTATCACCCGGGTTATATTTATTGAAGTCAATATTTCTGGCGTAGTAAGTTGCACTTATAACATCTTGTATACAGGATCCTATTTTATATACGCCTTTGGTACTTACCGCGGTCCCCGCAGTGTGGTTAAAGGTTACGTTATCATAAAATTTAGTTCCTCCCTCGTCCACGTTACGAATAAATTTTACCGGAAGCATAGTTGCGGTATCTATATAAGTTTCGTACCTGTCTCTCACCTTATAAAAATTATCAAAGAACGAATAAGACTGGCCGGTGCCTACACAGTGGTATACCGTTTTGCCATTAAACCTTTCTAAGGTGGTAGCAAAAACCGCCTCTCCCGCACCAACATACATTCCTAAAGTGGTGTAATAAACTTTCATGGTTATAATTTCACCTGGATTGAAGGCCGTGTTGGTAATACCGCAAAATTCATCACCCGCTGTTGTTGTAAATCCAAAGAGTAAAATAATTATCGTCGTAATAGTTTTCAAGCGTTATTATTTGTCTTTAAAAAATTTTATGCCCAATATTAGCAGGCTCCCTGCAAGC
This sequence comes from uncultured Chitinophagaceae bacterium, assembly GCA_963819925.1. Lineage (GTDB taxonomy): Bacteria > Bacteroidota > Bacteroidia > Chitinophagales > Chitinophagaceae > Ginsengibacter. Next base: position 994,437 of record CAWFYG010000009.1, read on the forward strand.
GCCGGAATAAATAAATTGATAAACCAAATACCAAATGTGGTCCCTATAATACCAATGGTATTTGCACTGTAAAAGCTTAAAAGCTCTGTGCTGAATTTTCCTCTTATTCCAAGATCTGCAATTGCAAATGAAGGTACAATTGCCAGCACCAAAAAAAGAATACTTATAATCCAAAATCCGTCTATCCATAAAATTGATACATCTAAAACCTGTAACAGTAATATATATTGAATGACGAAAACAACATAACGAAATAAAGAAAGATAAAGTAACCTTAACAATAATTTGGCATTAAAACTATCGAGCACACTTACATATTGTACATATTTTGCGGCCGAAGGAATTTTCTCAACAAGTTTTATAAGCCATGGCAACCTGAAATAAAATAAGACAATAATCACGGCAGCACATGACGATAAAAACAGCAAAGTTTTAAGCCAAAAAACAGGGAGGCCCATCACCAGGGCATGATTGTTTCCCTGGTAAAAAATAATATAGATTAGTCCGCAACAACCCATTATTAATGTAATGATAAGCTGGCTTATACTTCCCGCAATTGATAATGATATCGCTTTAATTCTTTTTCCTTCCTGTACATACAATATACGGCCCCCATATTCTCCAATACGGTTAGGTGTATTTATTGAAAGTGTAACACCGCTTAAAACTGATTTATAGGCTGTAAAAAAACTAACTGGCTGCAGCGTTTTCAAAAGTACCTGCCATTTTTTTGCCTCGAAGCCCCAGTTTACAAAAACAAGTGTAATAACCAACCAAAATTCCCACGCCATTTTACCAAACGGAGCCTGTTTAATAAGATCAATGGATTGCTGAAGATCGGGCTGACCTTTTATCTGTTTATACAAGGAATAGAAAAGCCATCCACCAAGCAAAGGCGCGATTATATACCTGAATATTATTTTGATATTTTTGCGGGCAAGGATCATGTAGTTTTGTTCAAGTACAATGTTTCTTTTATCAGGCGTTAACAAGTATGGTTGTGAACGTCAAAAATAATGTTCAATTGCATAAAAATTCAAAAATCATTTTAGGTATTGATCCGGGAACTATATTAATGGGTTATGGCATTATTGAAGTTTCTTCAAAAGGAGTTACTTTAATAAAGATGGATGTATTAAAACTTTCTTCACGCAGAGACGCCTATGAAAGATTGCAGACAATACACGAAAAAGTTTGTGCGCTTGTGAAAGATCACGCTCCTCATGCACTCGCAATAGAAGCTCCTTTTTTTGGAAAAAATGTTCAGAGTATGTTGAAGCTGGGAAGAGCACAGGGAGTAGCCATAGCAGCTGCAATGCAGCACGGTGTACCGGTTACAGAATATTCTCCCCGTAAAATAAAACAATCTATTACCGGAAACGGGAACGCTGATAAATCGCAGGTATTAAAGATGCTCCAGCGCATATTAAGCTTTGAAGAAAATCCCCGCTATTTTGATGCAACTGATGCGTTGGCAGTTGCCGTATGCCATCATTTCCAGGGAAACCTTCCAACGGGCAAAACATCGAAAAAATTAAATGGATGGAAAGATTTTTTAGCACAAAATCCAAAAAGAATAAAATAAAAAGAGGTTTTTGATAAAATTTAAATAATCACATATTTTTTAAAATTTTTTCCTGTGCTGCTTTTAGCTGTTCCTTTGAAGGACTTAATTTTTTTCTCGTAAAATTTAAATCATCCGCTCTATTTATGGGAACTAAGTGCATGTGTGCATGAGGCACTTCCAATCCAACAACACTAAGTCCGCACCTGTTGCAATCAAACGATTTTTCTATTGCCTTTGCGATAGTTTTTGCAAACAATAAGAATGCTTCAAGATAATCATCCGGCATATCAAAAAAATTATCAACTTCCAGTTTTGGGACTACTAACGTGTGGCCTTCCACCAAAGGGTTGATATCAAGAAATGCAAAGAATTGCTCATCTTCAGCAATTTTATAACAGGAAATTTCGCCTGCAATTATTTTTGAAAAAATAGTCATAAGAAATGAATTTAATGATGAATAAAACCAGGAAGGTTCTATGGCAAATCTTTAATAAAGGTCTCTTAATAACCTTCCCCCGTGGGAGTTCATTTCACCGCAATCTTTTGCTATGCCGTTATATTCTCAATCTTAAATCTTATCATTCCCGCAGGAACTTTTATTTCGGCTGTTTCTCCAACTGCCTTACCAAGAAGGCCTTTCCCTATAGGGGAGGCTGCTGAAATTTTCTGCTGCTTCAGGTCAGCCTCTTTTTCAGATACAATCTGGTAAGTAACCTGCTTTTTTGTGGCAATATTCGTAAGGGTAACTTTAGTAAGAATAGAAACTTTACTGGTATCTATGGTACTTTCGTCTACAATTCTTGCCGTGGCAATTACAGCTTCTAATTGTTTTATCTTAGCCTCAAGTAATCCCTGTGCTTCCTTTGCGGCATCATATTCAGCATTTTCTTTAAGATCGCCTTTTTCGCGTGCCTCACCTATAGCCTTTGATGCTGCCGGCCTTTCAACACCTTTCATGTGTTGAAGTTCAACTTTCATTTGTTCAAATGTCTGCTTGGTTACATAATTGATCTGGCTCATAACCTCATTTTTTAAATTGATAATTTCATTCGGGTAAATCGAAAAAAAATACAACGCCCCATTTTTACTGAGACGTTGTATGAGTACAAATATAAAAAAAAATGAATAATTATCCCAATTCCAGCTTTTTTAGCAGAACTTTTGACATTTTATAAAAGGCTTCAACGCTATAGCCCGCGATGTGGGGAGTTAAAATAACATTTGGCTGGGCAATAAGGGAGTTAAGTTGCTGGTTTTCTTCTTTGGTATACGTTTCGAACTTCTCATTTTCCAGCACATCCAGGGCTGCACCTGCAATCTTTTTATTTTTCAAAGCAGCCAGTAAAGCGGAGGTATCTGTTACTTTGCCCCTGCACGTGGAAATATAGTAAGGTGCTTTTTCCAGTGAATTAAAGAACTTTTCATTAGCCATATGATTTGTTTCCTGAGTAAGCGGAACATGCATGCTGATTACATCGGCATACCGGCAAACTTGTTCAAAATTGGCTTCTTTTACATGCCCCGAGCTAAAACCGAAATTATATTTGTCATAAGCAAGGACCGTAACATCAAAAGAAGATAATAATTTTGCAAAGGCCGACCCGGTGTTGCCGTAGCCTATAATGCCTATTGTTCTTTCACTTAATTCCACACCCCGGTTTGCATCGCGAATCCAGTTTCTATCTTTAATTTCTTCGAAGCTTGAACTTATTTTATTGGTGAGATTCAATAACATTCCCAGTGCATGTTCTGCAACCGCATTACGATTTCCTTCCGGGCTGCTTACACAACGAATGCCTTTGGATTTAGCATATTCCTCGTCGATTAATTCCATGCCACTTCCGAGTCTTCCAATCCAGCTAAGACGGGTAGCTTTGTCAATAAGCGCTTTGTCAATAGGCAAGCGAGTAGTTACAATTATTCCTTCTGCCTGGCTTATAATGGCGCTTAATTCTTCATAACTTATTTTTTCAGAATGAAGAACGGAATACCCTTTTTGCTGAAGTGCACCAATTAAATAGTTATGCACTTTGGATGTAATGATTACCTGTTTTTTCAAGATAATTTTTTTAGTTATTCTGCGGCTATCATACTTATTTCCACGTTTACATCTTTGGGGAGTCCTTTAACTGCCACTGTTTCTCTTGCAGGGAAATCAGATTCAAAAAATTTGCCATAAACTTCATTAACAGACGCAAACAAGCTCATATCCTTTAGAAAAATTGTTGTTTTTATTACGTGCCCAAATCCAAGCCCTCCTTCGTTTAAAATGGCCTTTAAATTGTTCATGACCTGCTCTGTCTCATTCTGTATATCACCAGAAATTAGTTCTGAAGTTCCGGGTATTATGGCAACCTGTCCTGATATAAAAAGCATTCCACCTGCTTTTACTGCCTGGCTATAAGGACCTATGGGATCGGGTGCATTTGTTGTATTAATGATTTGCTTATTCATTTCATTTTTAAATGAGGATAATAAAGTTGCAAAACTTTCCCTCAAATAACAAACCTATTTTTGCAAAAAATTGATATGAAAGTTATCATTGTGGCAAATGTAGATCAAGAGGAAGAAATTCTAATGAAGAAAACGAATAAGGAAGTGGAAATGGTTTTTATGAAAAGCTGTTCTGAAATAAAAGGTAACGATAACTACGATGCTGTATTTATTGTCAATGAGAATATAGGTAAACATGAGCTTCCCGATAAACCAGTATTTATTAACGCTGTAACTGAAACCCTGGAAGAAAGAAAATTGCCCGCTAACTTTAGTCGTATAAATGGATGGCCCGGATTTCTAAAGAGAGAAACGTGGGAAATAGCATCAGGTAACCGGGACGTTGTTATTAAAGTATTTGAGCAGCTTGGCTGGAAAACTATTTTTGTGAAGGATGAGCCAGGCTTAGTTTCTGCACGTGTAATTAGCATGATTATTAATGAAGCTTTTTTTGCTCTTGGGGAAAATGTTAGTAGCATTGAAGAAATTGACCTTGCCATGAAACTTGGAACAAATTACCCCTATGGTCCGTTTGAATGGTCGGAAAAAATTGGTTTGCAAAATATTTATCATTTATTGCATAAACTATCACAAACGGATAAACGCTATTTGATCGCTCCTTTGTTAGAAAAGAAATATCTTGAGCTTTTCTCTTCATCATAATTAAATGCCCTACATTTTAAATATTCATACAGCTACCGAAACTGCCATAGTCAACCTAATTAAAGACGGGGAAGTTATGGGCACTCTTATTAACCATAATACTAAGCAACATGCTGCATTTCTACATGTAGCTATACACGAATTACTTCAGCAAAACAATGTGGAAACGAATAAATTAAGCGCAATCGGTGTTAGTATTGGTCCCGGGTCTTATACCGGCATACGGGTCGGCCTTGCCACAGCCAAGGGGCTTTGTTATGCCCTGGGCGTTCCACTCATTAGTTTTACTTCATTGGAACTATTGGCTCTTTCCTCTGCGAAATTTGTAAAAGATGCTAATGCTTTTTACTGCCCTATGGTTGATGCAAGGCGAATGGAAGTTTTTACTGCTGTTTATAATTATACTTTGCAGGAATTAATTCCACCTTCAGCAATGATCCTGGATGAAAATTCATTTGTTGATATGCTCCATTCGAACAAAATGTACTTCTCGGGAAGTGGCACAAATAAGTTTAAAAAAATTAACAGGAGTTCAAATTCAGTTTTTACAGACGAACCAATTTCGACCGAATCTCTTGCGGAAATTTCATGGCAAAAATTTAAGAAAAATAATTATGAAAATCTACCATATGCGCAGCCGTTATATATAAAAGATTTTCATATTATTTTAAAGAGTTAATTATCAGGCTTTTAAAAGACTTTTATTTTTTTTAAGGTTATTACCTAAATATTTTTATTATCAATATGTATCTTTGCAGAGAATCTCGAATATTGAACCTATTAAACTTTAAATATTATGACAGATTCCGGCCCCATCCAATCTCTAAATGAGCAAGGCCAGGCTACAGAAAATGAAAATCTCCCTGATATTGATTACCACAATGTTAAAAAGGCTGCTCTGGTTTTAAGAGCATTAAATCATAAACTTCGTCAACAGGTAATTAAAACAATTCACGAGAGTAAAAGGCTTACAGTTACTGAGCTCTATGTAAAATTACGCCTTGAGCAATCTGTTGCTTCGCAACATTTGGCTATCTTGAGAAAAGCAGGAATTGTAACTACAGAACGGGATGGAAAATTTATTTTTTATACAATTAACTCCTCCCGCATTGAAGCAATTAACGAGTTTGTAAAAAATCTTGTCGGGTAATTTTTTAATTGCAGGTCTCCTGTCGCCTTACCTTCCTTTTTCTTTTATTTTATCTTTGCAAATAAGATTTGTGATAGGTTTTTACTATCAAAAAATCCCTGAGATATAAAGATTATAAATCATTTAAAAAAATATTTACATGTATCTGCAACAAATTTATACGGGATGTCTTAGCGAAGCTGCCTATTTCGTGGAAAGCGACGGTGAGGCAATTGTTATAGATCCATTGAGGGATACAGAAGAGTATTTAGCGCTTGCCGAACAGCATAAAGCAAAAATCAAATACATTTTTGAAACTCATTTTCATGCAGATTTCGTAAGTGGCCATCTTGACTTAGGTAGCAAAACGGGCGCCCCAATAATATATGGACCAAAAACGGGGGCAAATTTCCCATTTCATCTTGCCCATGACGGTGAAATTTTTAAAATTGGCAGGATCACTTTAGAAGTAATTCATACTCCCGGGCATACACTCGAATCAACCTGCTATCTTTTAAGAGATGAATCGGGCAAACCATATTGCATTTTTACAGGCGATACTTTGTTCGTGGGAGATGTAGGGAGACCCGATCTAAGCAGCGGCAATTTAACCACCGAAGAACTTGCTTCAATTATGTATGATACAATTCAGAATAAAATCATGCCTTTGGCAGATGACATAATAGTGTACCCAGCTCACGGACCAGGTACAAGTTGCGGGAAAAATCTCGGGCCGGAAACAGCCACTACTATTGGTGAGCAAAAGAAAAATAATTACGCCTTACAACCCCAATCAAGAGAAGAATTCATTGCTAACGTTACATCGGGCCTGGATGAAGCACCTCCCTATTTTTCAATAAATGCCAGGATTAATAAAGAAGGATATGACAGTCTTGATCAAATAAAAAGCAAAGGGCTTACTCCTTTAAACGTTAAAGATTTCAAACTGAAAATTGCTGATGAAATACTGGTACTTGATACCAGGTCACCCACGGAATTTCCTATTGGTTTTATTTCTGGTTCACTATTTATTAGTCTTGAAGGAAGATTTGCTGAATGGGCCGGAAACATCTTACCGTTTGAACAACCAGTGGTTTTGGTTACAGATCCCGGCAAGGAAGAGGAAACTATTGTGAGACTTGCCAGGGTGGGATTTAATAATGTCGAGGGGTATCTTAAAGGTGGATTTGCAGCCTGGAAAAATGCCGGGGAAAAAATTGATATGGTCATTGATGTGGAAGCAGATGAACTTGCTATGGATATTCCGTACGATGATAATCTTGTGATTGTGGATGTACGTAAAGAAAATGAATTTGCCGAAGGGCATGTAAAAGATGCGATTAATCTTCCGATTAATGACATGGCGGATATTGCCCAAATTGCCCAACTCGAAGAAAATCAAAATATATACATTCATTGCGGAAGTGGCTACAGGAGCTTGATTGCCGCATCAATATTAAAGAAACAAGGATACCACAATATCCGAAACGTTGTGGGTGGCTGGGATAAAATAAAAGAACAGAAAGGCATCAAAATTGAAAAAGAAACCAGCGTGTTGAATTGAAATTGAGCTTCAGAAAAAAATCCCCACTTATCACAAAAACATAAGAAAGAAGCCCGGCAATGAGTTCCGGGTTATTTCGCGGTTTAGAATTCATTGCGTCCTTGCTCGTCCTAAAAAAAATAACCCAGGGCTAATCCAAATCGTTCCGATTTTTTTTATATTTAGATGCAAATTCTGTTTCCCAAAACCGTCCGAAATATTAAACCAAACTATATGAGATATAAAATTTCCCAAACCATACTTTTGATAACAATAAGCATTGTTACGCACGCCCAGACTTTGCAATCGTGGACGTGGGATACTTATAAAATAAAGTTTAAAGCACCTGATAATCTCGTCGTGCAGAAAAATGATGCAACCGTTTATGAGGCGACCAATAAAACAATGGCGTTAGATATATACCCTCGCAAGGGTGAAAACCTCACTTATGACGGTATGAAAAATGCTATTGTTAAATGGGCAACCGATTTGAGTCTTTCGTATAATACACAAAATTCTGACGGCGATACGCAACCGATTTATATTGAAAATATCAATGGGTACTGGGGTTGCGCTATTGACGGAAGCAAAAAAGGTTTCCCTTCAACTATAATGCTCCTTGTAAATCCTGATTATCCTGAATTAAGCTTCTATATCTGGCTATCTTACGCTAAGGAATATTACCACGACGCGGTAGCAATCTTAAGGAGCTTTACGCCAATGTAATAGCGAGGCGGGATAACTCTTTTTTATATCTCATAACGGCAAAGGATAGTTGTAAATATTGTTTTATTTTTAATTGCTTCGGGCATTCATGTAGATAACACTATCAGGTTTTAAAACCGCTTCAAGTTTGAGGCGGTTTTTTATGTATGAAATAATTGCAAATTTTGTACCTGCGATGGAAAATTGTTTCTAATAAAAAATTATCGTATTCAAAAAATGATAATTTACCTTCGTTCTCTCTTAAAAGATTTTTATTTTCTCATGACACTTTATTTGTCATTTTGCATGATATTTAGTTCATATAGTCAACCTTAAAATATAAAACGATGAAAAAAGTTCTTTTTATCCCCACAATACTTTTAATAGGATTGGTTTCATGCAATTCAGGAACGGGTAACGGCAGCCCCGGTTCAGATTCAACCAGTACCCAACAAGATACCTCAACTATGCAAGCAGATACTACTCATATGGCTATGAGCACTACTACTGTTGATGAACTACCGTCGATACCATCTGATGCCAAAGTTTTCTTTAAAAATCTTAAGAACGGACAAACTGTTTCCTCACCTCTGAAAGTAGAAATGGGCGCAACAAATATTTCTATTGATTCAGCAGGAGCAGTAAAACCAAATTCAGGGCACTTTCATTTATTGATAGACGTCGGAGATTCTATTGCGTCCGGAGTTGTGATACCAAAGGATAGTACCCACATCCATTTTGGTAATGCGCAAAAAGAAGCGACGATCACCTTGTCTCCCGGAAAGCATAGGTTAGCCCTTCAATTGGCTGATGGCATCCATCGTTCCTATGGAAGCAAGCTATCCGATGCAATTACAGTGAATGTAAAAAAATAGATTTTTACGATTATTATTTCAACTCCGGTAAATTACCGGAGTTTTTATTTAATGAGAGCCTGTACACAAAAACTTTTTGCATTTAATATTGTTATATGAACGGAGTGATGTCGTACAATGCACATACATTTACAATCGTTCGGAAAGGGGGAAGTTTATTAAAGAGCACCGTCATTTTGTAATTGATATGATAATTTTGCAGAGTTAAACGCCATAATTTTCTAAACCATATCCTCTCTAAATATTAAATAAAAAGACCGTTTCAATTTTATTCGAAACGGTTTTTTTATTTATTTGCTCAATCCCTTTCCCATGCTCCTTTATGGAAAGGGTAATTAAAGAAATTAGTTAAGCAGCCTGCAATTTGCCTAAAGCCTTTTCATAGTGCTGAGCTACTTTCTGCCAGTTAATTACATTCCAGAATGCTTTTAAATAATCTGCTCTCCTGTTCTGATACTTTAAGTAATAGGCATGTTCCCAAACATCGCAACCTAAGATGGGTTTGCATTTGCACTCTGCAACATCCATTAAAGGATTATCCTGGTTTGGTGTTGAACAAATAGCGAGCTTGCCATCAAGAACACCGAGCCATGCCCATCCGCTGCCAAATCTTGTGGCTCCCGCTGTGTTGAATTTCTCTTTCATATCATCAAAGGAACCAAATGCCTCATCAATGGCTTTTGCTAATTTTCCATCTGGTTTGCCACCTCCATCCGGAGATAAAATTTCCCAGAAAAAACTATGGTTCCAATGGCCGCCACCATTATTACGAACTGCAGGGCTTATTTTGCCGGCATTGGCCAGTAATTCTTCTAGTGATTTACTTTCATTGGGTGTACCTGCAATAGCTTTATTAAGGTTATCGACATAAGCCTGGTGGTGCTTGTCGTGGTGAATTTGCATAGTCTGTTTGTCAATATGTGGCTCAAGCGCATCAAAGCTGTATGGCAGAGCCGGTAATGTAAATGCCATAATATATTATTTTAAAGGTGAACAATTTCTTATTCTAACAAAATTACTTACTATATGTTGCAAAGCCTGAATACTTTGAAATAATTCCTCAATGCGCAAACAGGTTCAGAGTATTTTATCTTTTTTTTCTGAAAAAATTTTGCATCATAGCCATGCAATCTTCCGCATAAATGTTGCCAATAATTTCAGTTTTGGGGTGGAGCGCTACTTTTGAGAGTCCACCGTGCTTTGGGTCGTCAGCCCCATATACTAATTTGCCGATTTTACTCCAGTACAGGGCGCCACAGCACATTGCGCAAGGTTCAATAGTAACGTATATTGTTGCTTCAGGTAAATATTTTGACCCTAAAAAATTAAATGCCGACGTAAGTGCGATAATTTCAGCGTGAGCCGTTGAATCATTCAGAGTTTCAACCTGATTGTAACCACGACCAATTATTTTATTTTGCATCACTATAACGGCTCCAATTGGCACTTCATCGGCATCGGCGGCACTTTGCGCCTCCTTCAAAGCCTGTTTCATAAAATGCTCATCATCCATATTGTTATATTATTCTTATTTTGAAAGGATGAAGTTATCTTGGGAAACAAATGTAACAGATATGAGCCATTTTAACTCCACGCTTAAGAGCATCCGCAGTTTTTTTGATAGCGGTGCAACGCTTTCCTATAAATTTAGAAAAGAGCAATTAAAGAAATTCAAAAATGCCATCATCAAATATGAAGAAGAAATAAATGCTGCCCTATACAGTGATCTTAAAAAAAACAAAGAAGAAATATGGGCTTCAGAGACAGGCTTGTTAATGGGGGAAACAAAGAACGCAATTAAAAATTTGCATCAATGGATGAATCCCCAAAAAGTTCCAGCAAGTTTGGCAACTTTTCCTTCATCTGCAAAAATTTACCGGGATCCTTTAGGAATTGTTTTGATTATTGCACCATGGAATTATCCTTTGCAACTATTATTAATTCCATTGGTTGGAGCTATCGCGGGGGGAAATTGTGCGGTGTTGAAACCTTCTGAACTTGCACCGGCGACAGAAAAAATCATTACAAAAATCATTGAAGAAACCTTTCCGGCAAATTATATAAAAGTTATTACAGGAAATGGCGCTGAAGTTGTTCCTGCACTTACGAATCAATTTCGTTTCGATCATATTTTTTATACAGGAAGCATTACTGTTGGCAAAGAAATTTATAAGCTTGCAGCAAATGATCTTATTCCTGTTACACTGGAACTTGGTGGTAAAAGTCCTTGCATTGTTTATGCCGACGCTGATATTAAAATAGCTGCTAAAAGAATTGTGCTGGGCAAATTTTTGAATGCAGGACAGACCTGCATTGCACCGGATTATATTTTAGTTGAGGAAAATGCAAAGGACAATTTATTAAATGAGTTGAAAAATTCCATCAAAAGCTTTTATACTGATACGCCTGCTGAAAGTAATGATTATGGAAAAATAATTAATGAAAGTCGCTTTAATAAATTAACCGGTTATCTGAAAGAAAAAAAAATATTTTACGGTGGAAGAAATAACAAAAACTCTTTATACATCGAACCGACAATACTTTCAGATATTTCCGTAGATGATGAAGTGATGAAGGAAGAAATATTCGGCCCCATATTACCAGCATTATCTTTTAAAACTACAGAAGAAGCTATGCAAATGGTTCATAAAAATAAAAATCCTTTGGCATTTTATTTATTTACAAAAAACAAAAAAACCGAGCAAGAGTGGATCAGGAAAGTTCCATTTGGCGGAGGATGTATTAACAATACCGTATGGCAATTTCCCAATGAGCAAATGCCCTTTGGAGGCATTGGAAACAGCGGCATTGGCGCTTATCACGGCAAAAATACTTTTAATGTTTTTACCCATGAGAAGCCCGTTTTAAAAACTTCTGTTTTAATAGATCCTTCTCTGAAATATCCACCATTTAAAGGGAAACTAAAATGGTTTAAAAGGTTGATTGGATGAGAAAATTTCACCTTTGGAAACCCGACTGGAGCAATTCGTCAATTAATTATATTCCCCTGAAACCATTTACCTAAATTAGTTTTGCTAAAATCAAATAGATGAGGACAACATTAAAACTTGAAGAAGCGGCAATGGCGGCAATGGCAATTTATTTTTTAACTATTTACAACCTTGGGTTACCGGTTTGGCTTTGGCTAATATTATTTTTTGCGCCTGATATTGGTATGCTTGGATACCTCGTTAATACGAAGTTTGGTGCAACTACTTACAATATTTTTCATCATAAAGGAATTGCGATTGCCCTGGCGGCTTTAGGATATTTTATGCATGACAATGTTGCAACCGCAATTGGAATTCTTTTATTTGCGCATTCATCTTTCGACCGTATGTTGGGTTATGGTTTAAAATATCCCGATAGCTTTCAACATACTCATTTAGGCAAAATAGGAAAGCAGGGAGGTTAAGATTATTTGCAGAAGTATCACGATCATCTATAATTTTACTAACCCATGTTTTTAATAAAAAATCTTATCTCTTCCCTTTATAAAGTGAGAATGAAAATTTCAAAACTTACCGGTTTGGGAATTCATGTGACAGAAAATAAAAATCACGTAAAAGCGTCAATTGATTTCTATTCTTTAAAAGCGACTACTAATTCCGGGGATGAAATTGAGCTCAAAAAATACCTGGGTAAAAAAATTTTATTAGTGAATCTGGCGAGCCAATGTGGGTACACCCCTCAATACAAAGAACTGGAACAATTGCATCAACAAAATAACAATGTTATTATTCTTGGTTTTCCTTCCAATAATTTCGGTGCACAGGAACCCGGGAGCGATGCAAAGATTGCAGACTTCTGCAAAATAAACTATGGCGTAACATTCCAGCTTTTTAAAAAAGATGACGTAAAAGGGAAAAATAAACAACTCATTTATCAATGGCTGACTGACGCCAATAAGAACGGGTGGAACAACAACGAGCCTCAATGGAATTTTTATAAATACCTCATTGATGAAAAGGGAAATCTCTCAAAAATCTTTTCTTCATCCGTGTCGCCACTTGATATTGCTTTATAAAAAACTATACGGCGCATTTCTCATGATAATTGATGAGTTCAATTACGCCTCTTTCAAATTGATAGCCGCGATATTGGTCAACTATCTCGTCAAGCACTTCAAGAATTTCATCAACCACTTTCAGGGTTACCAATTTCAAACGGTATTCCTTAATATTGGGCATGCCTTTTAAATAATTGGTATAATGCCTGCGCATCTCGTTAATACCAACAACAGGGCCTTTCCATTCAGATGATTTTATTAAATGTTTTTTGCAAACCACAACCCTTTCTTCAACTGTCGGTGGAGGAAGCATCTCTCCGGTTTTTACGTAATGGGTTATTTCACTAAATATCCACGGATAACCAATAGCAGCACGGCCTATCATAATACCATCTACTCCATACCGGTTCTTGTATTCCAACGCTTTCTGAGGTGAATCAATATCCCCATTACCGAAAATAGGAATGGTGATCCTGGGATTTTCTTTCACCTTTGCTATCAATGTCCAGTCGGCTTCGCCTTTATACATTTGCGTGCGGGTCCGGCCATGAATAGCTAAGGCTTGTATGCCCACATCCTGCAAACGTTCGGCAACGTCTTCAATGTTCCTGGTGCTATCATCCCAGCCCAATCTTGTTTTTACAGTTACAGGCAATGATGTACTTTTTACAACGGCATCGGTTAAACGCACCATCAGAGAAACGTCTTTCAGCACACCTGCTCCGGCACCACGGCAGGCAACTTTTTTTACCGGGCAACCAAAATTAATATCTAATAAATCGGGATTGGTAGCTTCAACAATTTTTGCTGCAAGCGAAAGGCTTTCTTCATCACCGCCGAAAATCTGGATACCTACCGGTTTCTCATAATCGAAAATATCCAGCTTTTTCCGGCTCTTAATAGCATCACGTATTAATCCCTCACTGCTTATAAATTCCGTATACATTAAATGCGCCCCATTATCTTTACAAACGGCACGAAAGGGCGGATCGCTAACATCTTCCATTGGCGCCAGCAATAAAGGAAAATCAGGGAGTTGTATGTTGCCTATTTTAGTCAAACTGTTTTACATTGAATAATGCTCAATTCTAAACTCAAAAAAATTGGCTGTAAATTTACGCACTAAAAATTTTAGATGATCACTGAAGATAGTAATTCAAAAAACTTTAATTATTTCTCCCAAATAGGAATTTTAATCGGGCTTGTGGGCGCCGGTATGATAATAGGCTCAATAGTTTCAGTAATAATCTGGCTCATGATGACCGGAAGGTCCGTTTTTGCTATGCCGGTGGATTTGCTTAAACCGCAATATTATAATGCCGCTATGACCATCCAGGCGGTTTCTACTTTTTTTATATTTTTTGTTCCCGTTTATTTTTTTGCACTTATCTGTTACCGTAAGCCTGCAAAATTTATAGGTTTCAATACTAATATAAATTATAAACAGGTTTTTATTCTCCTTGGCATTCTTGTACTAACTTTTCCGCTATCTGGTGCTTTAGCTGAACTCAATAAGGCTATTCCTATTCCAGCATCATGGGCCACGAAATTTAAAGCAATGGAAGACTCCCGTGAAGTGCAGGAAGCGGCTCTTATTAACATTAATTCATTTCCCCGGTATGTTATTTCTTTAATTGTGATTGGATTATTACCGGGGCTTTTTGAAGAAGTTGGTTTCAGGGCGGGTGTTCAAAATATTTTCACCCGGTGGTTTAAAGGTCCATGGATTGCTATTGTTATCACATCAATTATTTTTAGCCTGGTTCATATATCTTATTATGGATTTTTAGTTCGTTTTGCCCTTGGGGTTATATTGGGCTTTATATTCTACTATAGTGGCAGTATCTGGCTTTCAGTTTTTTTCCATTTTTTATACAATGGACTACAGGTTACCTTGTTATATATGTACACGATATCGGGGGCAAAAAATCAAAAAGATATTGAAGAGCATTTCCCTTTATGGAGCGGCGCACTTGCGCTTTTATTAATTATTTTCCTGTTTATACAATTCCGTCAAATATCTTTATTGCAAAAGGCAAAAGTTGCAGATGATAATATTCCTGAAGATGATTTTGATTTTAATAAATGGCCAACTGCATAATCTTAATTTTATTTAATGACGCTCGATTCGAAAGCTTTTGAAACACGTACTTTAACAGCCATCGTTTTTGTAATTGTAATGCTTGCCGGTTTACTATGGAACCAGTGGAGTTTTATTATTCTGTTTACTATTATTCACTTTGGTTGCTGGTACGAATTTATTAAACTTATAAAAAAAATAAATCCTTCCTCGTATAAACTAATAAGTATTGCAGGATTAATTTATATAACCTTGCCAATTAGTTTATTACTGTACATGAGAGTTGGAAATGATATTACCAACGATAACAATTTTTTAAAAGTAATTCCGTGTGGAATAATTTTTTCCATCTGGATTAATGATACTATGGCTTATATCGTCGGTTCACTAATTGGTAAAACCCCGTTGTCGGGAATCTCTCCCAAAAAAACGTGGGAAGGCACTCTTGGCGGAGCATTACTTTGCATCATCACTATTTCTTTAATTGGTTACGCAACCGGATTTTATACTTATAAAGACTGGATAGTAGTTGCCTCGTGTTGCGCTGTTTTTGGTACTTTGGGCGATTTGCTTGAAAGTAAATTAAAACGTATGGCACGGGTAAAAGATAGCGGAACACTAATGCCCGGTCATGGTGGCTTTTTAGATAGGTTTGATTCTTTGTTGGTGGCAACTACTTTCGTTGCTTTATATTATTTTTTTCTCATTTAATAGTCGAAATAAAATATACATTTCTTATTACGTGTTTTTATATTTGTGGCTAAACCTAATTGGATGAACATACACAAAGAAGGATACAAATCTATTGCTCTGAGTGCACTTGTTTTTGGAGCTGTAAATATTATTTTCTTTTATTTCTTTAGTGCCTCAATGCCAGTGGTATCGTGGATCGTTTTCGGAGTAACTCTTGTATTATTGCTTTTTGTTATTTCTTTTTTCCGTTCTCCAAAGAGAAACTTTACCGTAGCGCATCACCAGGTAATATGCCCTGCAGATGGAAAGGTTGTGGTAATCGAAGAAATTACCGATACTGAATATTTTCAAGATAAGCGAATACAAGTTTCAATATTCATGAGCCCGGCCAACGTTCATCTTAACAGGATACCCATGACCGGGGAAGTGGAATACAGTCAATACCACAAAGGAAAATACCTGGTGGCATGGCACCCCAAATCATCTACAGAAAATGAAAGACATTCGGTTGTAATTAAGAGCGACAATGCTGTGATTTTAGTTAAGCAAATTGCAGGCGCTGTTGCAAAACGTATCGTTAATTATCTGAAGGTTGGCCAATTGGTTGAGCAGGGAGCCGAAATGGGATTCATAAAATTCGGAAGTCGCGTGGATGTGTTGTTACCTGTAGGAACTGAGCTTAATGTAAAACTGAATCAAATAGTAAAAGGAGGTGTTACTGTATTGGCAACAATTGATACGCTGGTTCCCATACCTGAAGGTGAAGAAGTTGCCGAAGAATATTAAAAGCTTTTTTTTATAAAATGGATTCCAGTTCTTTTAAATGGTACACGGTGTGCGTTGGCTTAATAGAACAGTTTGACTTAATATGATTTACGAAAATTGCATCCATTCCTGCATTTAGAGCGCCCTCTATATCAGCATTGAGATTATCACCAATCATAATACATTCTTCAACATTGCCGTTGATCTTTTTTAAAGCATATTCAAAAATTTCCTTTTGAGGTTTCATTGAATTGGAGGTTTCAGACGTTATAACATGCGTAAAATATTTTGCAAGTGCTGAGTTATTCAATTTACTCCATTGCGTTTTTTCGAAACCGTTAGTAATGAGATGAAGCGAATAATCTTTTTCTTTTAAATAATCCAGTATTTCAAAAGTATAATCGAAAACTTTCTTTTTGGTAGGCAGTATTTCAAGAAATTTGGCACTCATTTCTTTAGCCAGTTTTTCATCGCCAATTCTGAAATCGATAAGAGTACGCCACATTCTTTTCCACTTTAGTTCTTCGCTGGAAATGTACCCTTTTTCAAACCGGTCCCAGAGAATGGCATTGTGCTTTAAATAGGTTGTATAAAAGTATTCAAATGGCGAAATAAATTTAGACTCCAACTCGAAGAAAACATACAACTCGGCAAGGGACTCCTTGGCATTCGCATCAAAATCCCATAAAGTATGATCTAAATCGAAAAAAAGATGGCGGTATTTTGAAAAAGCGGGTTTCACGGATTGTTTAGATTTGTTGTCTCTCATATTGATAATTCAACGAATTTAAATCATGAATATTGTAATAACCGGGGGTAGCAAAGGTATGGGAAAAGCCCTTGCGATAAAATACGCAAATGTTGGTAATGATGTATTTATATGTGCCAGGAATGTAAAACATCTTGCCAATACAGCACTTGAAATCAACCAAAAAAATAGTAATCCCCGGGTGCAGTATTTTGCTGCCGATCTCAGCCTGAAACCATCCGCTAAAAAATTTGCCCGCTGGCTAAAAGACCGGAATATTATTCCTGATATATTAATCAACAATGCGGGGCAATTCAAACCAGGAAGCATTTATAATGAAAGAGATGGTTTGCTTGAAAAAATGATAGCAGCAAACTTGTATAGTGCGTACTCTGTTACGAGGGCCCTGCTTCCTTCAATGTTGAAAAAAAAGTCGGGGCATATATTCAATATGTGTTCAATTGCTTCATTAGCAGCCTACCATAACGGAGGCTCTTACAGTATTAGTAAATATGCCTTAATGGGTTTTAGTAAAAATTTGCGGGAAGAACTTAAGCCTTATAATATTAAAGTAACTGCTGTTTACCCTGGTGCGGTTTATACTTCATCATGGGATGGTAGCGGAATTGAACAGGGAAGGATTATGGAGGTAAATGATATTGCAGAAATGGTATATGCAGCTTCATTGCTATCGCCACAGGCGTGTGTGGAGGATATCATTATCAGGCCACAGCAGGGTGATCTGCCCTAGGTGTATTTAAAATTTTTTTAACAGCATCACTTTTTTTTAACTTCTGTTCAGTTTTATTATAGAGTAAATTTGTTTTTTATACTGATTTGTGGAACGCATGATTATACATTTACAAAAAGGAGCTGCCAAATTCTTATTTTGTCTGGTTTTTATTATTGGTGTTGTATCATACAATACTTCTCTTGCCCAGGCTAATTTTACAGCAATTTGTCCTCAAAAAAAAATCGGGAAAAACGATTACCTGCAGGTACAGTTTAAAGTGGACCATGCCTCAAATGTTGAAAGCATCAATCCACCTTCTTTTAAAAATTTTTCTGTTGTTAGCGGACCTAACCAGGAAAGCGGTATGACGGATATTAACGGAAAGGTTGACCAATATGTTTCTGTAAGTTTTGTGTTAAAACCAAATTCTACGGGCAGCTTTACAATTGGCCCTGCTACTGCAAATGCGGATGGAAAGGAATTTCAAAGTAATCCGTTAAATATCCAGGTAACAAATTCTTCATCAACTTCATCTTCCTCCTCAAACAATCCGCCCAATGCACTATCACTTTTGGGTGGAAATAGCTTGTCACCTTTCCCAAATTTAAATTTCGATTTTCCTACTGAACCAACAACCCACCAGTTTGATGATTATATTTTGAAAAAAGGTGAAAATGTAAATGATAAAGTAAAAAAGAACCTTTTCATAAGATTGGACGTAAGCAAAACGAGTTGCTACGTAGGCGAGCCGATAGTGGCATCATATAAATTATATACAAGGCTACGTTCAGAATCAACCATTACAAACGCACCTTCGTTCAATGGGTTTTCGGTGAGTGAGATGGATTTAAATAACAATAATTCTTCTTCAATTGAAAAATATAACGGTCGGGATTTTAACGTGTATACGCTGAGAAAAGTGCAGTTGTATCCTTTGCAGCCCGGAACTATAACTATCGATCCAGTTGTTTCGGATAACAAAGTCACTTTTATTAAAGCCGAATACGCAGGTTCACAGCAAGGCGATATGTTTTTAGATATGATGCAGAATTTTGCCGATGCTACATCTCCCCGCGACGCCATAGTGGAACAGCATGTTACGTTAAAAAGCAAACCTGTTGAGATAACAGTTAAGCCATTGCCTGAAGAAAACAAACCCGCAGACTTCAGAGGTTCCGTTGGGAATTTTACAATAAAATCGTCCCTGCAAAAAAATACCATCACTACGGATGACGCAGGAAATTTGAAAATTATCATTAATGGCGCAGGAAATATCCAGCTAGTAAACCCACCCAAAATAAACTGGCCGCAAGGCATGGATGGCTATGATGCAAAAATAACGGACGGCATAGATAAGTTTTCGGTTCCGATGAAAGGAAGTAAAACTTTTACGTATCCATTTACAGTTTCGAAAGCAGGCACTTACACAATTCCGGCAATTTCATTTTCCTATTTCGATCCTGCATTGGCAGCTTACAAAACATTGCTTACCGATGCGCAGGTTATCACCGTTACAAAAGGTAAGGGTATGCCTAATAACCCTTATTCAAAAAATAAAATAGTTGCAACGCCACCAACTTCTGTATTAAGCCTTATTGAAAAAAATGCCATTTATCTCATCGCAGGCATCGTGGCGCTAATTGGAATTATCTTCTGGATTTATCAAAGAAATGCAACGAAGAAAAAATATGCTTTGCTAAAAAAGGAAACGGAACAAGTTCACGCAGAAGATGTTTCAGAAGAAGAAGAGGAATTTGTAATCCCCGAAAATCCCTTAGAAGAAGTTCATCAGAAATTAGTTGAAGAAAACAGCGCCGCATTTTACAGTATTCTCGACGCGTCTTTGAAAGAATATTTATCTGCAAAATTTAAGGTACCTGCAGAAGAGCTCAACAAAAAAAGAATAAATGAAGAATTGGATAGATGCAATGTTGGGTTAGGTACTTCATTGCGGCTAACAAGCCTTATGGATAATATTGAATTGAATTTATATGCTCCGCCATCGCATATAAATCACCTGAAAGAAGTTTATGAAAAGGCTTCAGAGGTTATCGCATTGCTCGATAAACAGGTATGCTAGTTATCTGTAAACTTATAACCGATACCTCTTATTGAATGAAAATACTTTGGGTTTCGGCTATCTTCTTCAAAATATTTCCGGAAGCTTAAGATAAAATTGTCAACAGTCCGTGTTGTAGGGTAAACATTGTAACCCCAAACAGCTTGCAAAATTTTTTCCCGCGGTACTACCTCATTTCTATTTTCTATCAAGAGTTTCAATAGCATTGCTTCTTTTTTTGTCAACGCCACTGTGTCGCCTGCCTTGGTTTTGCATTCTAATGCTTTAAAGTTGATATTGTTTTTACCAAAATTAAAAATTTCCGTGATCGGTTCTTTGGAAGAAATGAGCTTGCTTTTGTCAATTAGTTTTTTAACCCGCAACAAAAGTTCAGTAAGGTCAAAAGGTTTTGTAAGATAATCATCCGCCCCTTTTTGAAGTCCCACTACTCTATCGGAGCTACTGTTTCTTGCACTTAGAATAAGAATTGGAATTTCGGAATTGAAAAGCCTTATGTTTTCACACACTGTAATTCCGTCAATTTCCGGCAACATAACATCGAGTACAATAAGATCAAAATATTCATTGTGTACTGTCTTTAATGCTTCAGCGCCGTCATAAACAGAAGTAACTTCATAGCCTTCCATTTCAAAATTTAAACGCAGGGCGTCCTGCAAATTTTCTTCATCTTCAACAAGTAAAATGGAATGTTTGCTTTGCATTGTATTATTGATTTAATTAGAAAAATTTTTCGGTTCTCTTAAGATGATTTCAAAGATGCTGCCACGTGAAAGATTATTTTCTATTTGAATAGTTCCACTATGTCCTTCGATAATTTTTTTTGTGAGATATAACCCGAGTCCGGTACCTTTTATTTTTCCCTGGCTGCCACGATAATATTTTTCAAAAATTTTCTCCTTCTCCAGTTTAGAAATTCCAGGTCCCTCATCAATAACCTGAACGTGTACTCCTTTTGTACTTCGAAACATTTTAAGCAAAACTATGCCGTCTTTGCCGGAATATTTAATTGCATTATCTAAAAGATTGTTAACAGCGAGTTGCAATAACAGCAGATCCCCATTAATAAAGATTTCTTCAGGTAACTGAGTCTCAATTTTCCTGTTAGGAAAACGAACAATAAAATTCTGTACGCATTCTTTTACCAGTTTAGAAAAATCGACCCCTTCCCGCATTATTTTATAGCCACCTGCTTCTATCTGGCTTGTAAGAAGCATATTATTACAAAGAGCATTCAACCGGTTTGCTTCCTGTATTGTTGAACTGATAAGCTTTTGGCGCTGCTCATTATTAAGCAACCTTTTTTGCAATGTTTCAAGATTAAGCTTCGTTACCGCTATTGGAGTTTTAAGTTCATGGGTAATTGCCATCATAAAATTTTCCTGTTGTTGCGCTTGCTTAAATTGCCGGTTTATAGCCCTGAAAACATAAATGGCCCCGGCACCAATCAGTAATAAAAATGCTATCCCCTCGCCAATGTATTGCGCAGTATTCCTGTTTTTTTCCACTGCAATTTGGTGTTGTTTTTGTCCATGCAAAACATCATCGACGTCAATCATGTCCTCCTGGTACTGGCTCAATTGTAAATTTTGTTTGTTGAGGACAACAAACCAGAAAACAAGTGCTGCTAATATATACGACAGCAAAAACCAGTATAAAATGTAAATAGTAAGTGGACGCTTTATTTTAAACCTGTTTCTAAGAGCTTCATTATTTGCCATACTTTTCAAAAATTTGTATTGAAAATGCAGCGGGATCATTCCGTGTGAAGATCAACTTAAGATATAGTATGTTGATATCTATTGCACTTTTTCTATTCGCAAACCAACATTAAGAATATGCTTTAAAGGGTTTTCACGCATTATCTGGGCAATTGAAAATGTATACTCTCCTGGTTTTTTAAAAGGTACAGGGCCGGGTGTTATATTTTTTCTAACTTCAAAAATATCATCAGTGCCTGTTCCTTCCCAACCATTTGCATCGGTTGCGAGAGGCAGATTAATATTTTGAAAACGAACGGTATCTCCCGGGGCTCTTGAACCAATCCTCAGCCAAATATTATTATAATTATACGCATCAGTATGGCGCAATACAATATATAAATTGTATAAAGAAGTAGTGTCGGTAATTTGAAATGCGAATGAAGGAATGTTATTATAAAACCATTGCTGCGAAGGCAGATCCACCTGCTTTTCAAACAAATCAATCTTTGCGCATGAAACAAAGGTTAGAGTAAGTAATAGTATTACTATATATTTTTTCAAGTATTCTTTTTGCAAAACTAATTTGTTTTCCTATTGAAGAATTAGTGCTGTTTAAAGGACGTTAAAAATTTGTTCCTTCGCTTTTTCAAGTTCATCCTTCATAAGTACAACGCATTTCTGAATATCAGAATCATAAGCTTTTGATCCGGTTGTATTAATCTCACGCCCGATTTCCTGGATTACGAAAGCAAGTTTTTTACCTTTGGCTTCTTCATTATCGTTCAATATCGTTTTAAAATATTGGCAGTGGTTTTTCAATCGTACCTGTTCTTCCCTTATATCGATTTTTTCAATGTAATATATAAGCTCCTGCTCCATCCTGTTGGCATCATAATTTTCCTTGCCGGCATTTTCTTCTAATAGCTGAATGAGTTCTGCTTTCATCCGTTGCTTTCTTTTTGGCTCAAGTTTTAATATTTCCTCTTCCTGGTCATTAATATTTTGAATACGCAACATTAATTCTTTTTCAAGCGATAAGCCTTCATCCGTGCGGTGAAAATTGAGTTCTTTTAATGCCTCTTCAATTACCTTTTTTAGCGCTTCCCAATCATTTTCTCCCAATACTTCATTGCTTGGTGTTACTACTTCAGGTAACCGAAGCAGGGCACTTAATACAGAATTGGTATCAATTTTTAAATCGTTTGCCAGTTCATCAATTTGTTTATAGTATGCTTTTATAAGATCAGTATTTATAACAACGGGTCTTGCACTCCCGTTTTGCCTTATGGTGATGAAACATTCGATGGTACCCCGCAATAAACTTTCCTGCAGAAGATTGCGAACATCAAATTCATAAGGCTTTAGCAGTGGCGGAATTTTTAAATTTATTTCAAATTGTTTTCCATTGAGTGATTTAATTTCAACTAAATAAGTTTTATCATTTACTGTTTGTTCTGCTCTTCCAAAACCGGTCATTGATTTCAACATAAGGATTATCTTTTTTTAATTTGCAGCAAGTTATACAATTCTGTTTGAGATAGCATTTTCATTTCGCCAGGCTGTAAATGTTCTATGTTAATTTTTTCAATACTATAACGAATTAAGCGCAATGTTGGAAAACCAACTTTAGCTGTCATTCTACGAACCTGCCTGTTTTTTCCCTCAGTTAAAACTATTCTCAGCCAGCTATCAGGAATATTTTTTCTGTAACGGATCGGAGGGTTTCTTTCTTTAATTTCCTTGGGTGCCGGAATTGCGCCGGCAATACATTTTTTTGTCTGGTACATTTTTCCGTTAATGTTTATTGTAACACCTTTCTCTAATTGACTGACCGCTTCGGATGTAATCACTCCCTCCACCTGCACCCAATACTCTCTCTCATGATTGTGCAAAGGATTGAGAAGATAATCATTTAAAAACTTATCATCAGTAAGCACCATCAATCCTTCGCTATCATAATCAAGGCGACCCACGGGATATACATTTGCAGGAAGGTCAAAAAAATCTTTCAGTGTTTTCTTTTCATCCCGCGAAGTAAATTGTGAAAGAACATTGAAGGGTTTATGAACAACAAAATACTTATACAAGAAAGTGCATTTAAAAACTAATATGAAAAAATTCAAGCAGATGAATTAACCAAAAAAATAAAGCCCGTCATTTCTGCACGGGCCTTGTTATATGGATGGGTTAGTAAGTACCGGAACAAAATTCCTTACACAATATTAAAAATAATTTTTTCTAACAAGAAAATTTTTATTGTTTTTTTTATCAACATTTAAAATTGTGCTGTGGATAAGGAACATCATTTTTCTCTTTATAAATTTTTTTTTCGCCTTTTATTTTTTAACCAAAAAATTATTAACACCGATTCTATAAAAAATCATAACCCACACAATTCAGTCTGCATGATGCCTTGACAGGAATTACAATTTCCAAACGTGCAATCAATCATCAGCCTATAACGCAACTTTTATTTTTTTATTTCTTTTTATCAAGGAAAATTTTTACCCATGGATTGCGTAAAAAAAAATTTCTCTTTTTTTTCTTTCCTGCATTGAAATCGTACGAAAACTACCCTTCCCATAAAATTTACAAACTTTATCTTTGATAATTAAATATTTTTTTATGCGATTTCCTTCACCAGTTTCAGCAAAATGGATTGCCGGTTTTATTAATGGAGAAATTGCCGGAGATGAAGATTCTTTTGCAACCGGCATAAACGAAATTCATAAAGTTAGTGAAGGTGATATTGTTTTTGTTGATCATGCGAAGTATTATGATGCCTGCCTTAACAGTGATGCTACATTTATAATCATTAATAAAAAAATACCTGCACCTGGTGGTAAAACCTTATTTATAACAGAAGATCCGTTTGATGCATATTCAAAAATTATTCAACATTTTCGCCCGTTTACGCCGTCAAACAAAATGATAAGTGATACGGCAGTTATTGGAAAAAATACAATCGTAATGCAAAATGTTTTTTTAGGAAATCATGTCGTTGTTGGAGATAATTGTGTTATTCATCCTAACGTTTCAATTTATGATTATACGATTATTGGTAATAATGTTGAAATACATTCAGGAACAGTTGTTGGAAGTGATGCTTTCTATTTAAACACTAAAAAGAACCGAAAAGCATGGTATAAAAAAATGCCCTCATGCGGTAATGTAGTAATTGAAGACGATGTTGAAATAGGCGCCAATTGTACTATTGACAGGGGTGTTAGCGCTGAAACTAAAATTGGAATGGGAAGCAAATTTGATAATCTTGTACATATTGGTCATGAAGTGGTGATCGGGAAAAATTGCATTCTTGCTGCGCAGGTTGGCATTGCAGGTGGCACTACTTTAGGTGATGGTGTAATACTTTGGGGCCAGGTGGGGGTAAATAAAACAATCAGCATTGGCGACAACGCAGTCGTAATGGGGCAGGCCGGAATAACATCAAGCATTGAAGGAAATAAAACTTATTGGGGAACACCTATCCAGGAATTTTTCAGCAAAAGAAAAGAACTTGTTTTAATAAAACGCCTTCCTGAAATATGGGAAAAAGTGAAGGGGCTGAAATAAATGTACTAGGAACGATACTGCGGTTATCGTGTTTAATAACTTATCAAAGTATAAAAAAAACATTACCCTTCGTACATCAAAAATTATTCCGGTAAATAATCATAGGGCAACATATCTCCAATTTTCTTAAACCCAAGGTAACCGTTAGTAGTTATATCTGTTTGATCGTAATAGTATCCGTTTTGTTCTATAACTATTGACTCATTCGGTGCGAAAAGCAAAGTTGATAATTGGAAATCTTTCTTGATGGAAGAATCTGAATCGAGATAAGCCCGTTCGGGTTTTGCATTATTATAAATTACTGCAACTTCATTTTGGTTGGGTATAACCTCAACTGTATTGGTACTGTCATCTTTATCATAATTTAATGCACCGTAAATATTTCCCAATTTCAGCGGCATTTCTTTATCATTGTTTTTTACCACGAATTGTAATTCAAACCCATCTTCGTTTAATGTTTTATTAAATATACTTCGCATCAATTGCAACATAGAACCCTGATAAGCGATGGCCCTGTTTTCTCTCCAGGTTTCTTGTTGTTCAGGTGTTCCCTGCATTTCTTCAAAAAGAGGGTAGCCAATAAATAAATTCGTATTGGTATTGTATTCATTCGTAAATGAATCAATCGCAAATTTCAAATTATATCCCAAAGCAAAATTATTTACCACCAACGGTTCATTTGCCAAAACCTTTAACCGGTTTCTTTTTTTACTAAAATAAAAATGCAGCACTTCAGGATTTTTAATAACACATTGCTTTGCAAATTTTGACTGACCAATAAAATTTTGGGTAAAAAATTCTCCGTACTTCTGCCAGCCATCTTTTACTTCATTGCTAATAGCTATTGTGATTTCTTCCAGTGATTTTTCCTTAGGGCTTAGTTCAAAAACAAGGCTATCGTTTTGGGCTGATGTGTTGCTGATACGGGCTGTTCCGGTTTCATAACCCGTAAAAGTTACAATTAGGGTGTAACCACCACTTGGAATTTTAAGGGCGAAATTTCCATCTGAATCAGTTGCTTCACCGAAAGTGGTGTTTTGAGCAAAAACCGATGCGCCCTGCAAAGGAGCCCTGGTACTTTTATCGATTACTTTTCCCTTAACAACATAGTAAGTAAGCTGCGAAAAAATACGATTGTTAAATAAAAAAATGCTTACAATAAAGAGAAGAATCGGAAGAAAAAGTTTTTTTATCATAGGATTTTTTTTCAAAGGATAATTAAAGATGATACTTTTCTTTCAATATCCCACAGGTATAATTAATAGTATGCGCAATCGGAATGAAGCGAAATCCGGGTAAGGCATTTAAAATTTTCCCATTGTCATATTTTACCGTTGATTGGGCGCTGCGTGCTGTTTCTTTTGTTAGTAAATGTTTTGTCCCGGTTATAGCGCTTTTAATTGCTTCGAGTCTCCACACGATTTCTCCCAATAATCGTGATACATTTTTTTGGGGCGGTTTTTTTTCAAAACATTTTGCCATTGAGGAGAATATTTCTTTGTAAGATAGATTTTCAGCACTTAAAATAAAACGTTGCCCTGATATTTTACTGTTCATTAACAAAATCATTGCACGGGCTACATCACGTACATCTACGAATCCACTTATTCCCTCGGTATAATATTTAAATTCATTGTAGGCAGATTTAAATAATGCTGTGGAACCGTCTTCCCAGTTGCCTTCACCAAGAATGGTAGATGGATTTACTATTGCAGCGTTAAGCCCTTCGCCAATACCGCGCCACACTTCAAGCTCTCCAAGGTATTTTGACCTGCCGTAAATACTATTGTTTGTTTCTTCTGACCAGTTCATTTCTTCTGTTATCGCTTTTCCACCTCTCACTCTGCCTAACGCTGATACAGAACTTACATGTATCAACTTTTGTACGCTGTTACTTATGCATGCATTAACTATATTTTCCGTTCCTTCAACATTAATTTTAAAGAGCCGCTTTCTATCTTTAGGATCGAAAGAAACAATCGCTGCACAATGGTAAACATGTGTAGCCTTTTGCATAATTTCTTCAAGAGAACTGACATCAAGAATGTCGCATTGCTGAATAATTAAGTTAGGATGAGATATATTTAGAGGTCTTGAATGATAAATTGCATTTACCTTGTAACCTTTTGCAAGGAGTTGTTTTATTAACTCTTTCCCCACGAGCCCGGCAGCTCCTGTTACCAAAATATTTTTATCAGTAATTACACTTTGGGATGAATCTGTTTCCTCTTGCATCAATAAAATTTCGGAATTTCGTTCAACATAAAAAATTTAATAAAATATTTTTTATGTGTATTGATTTGAATAATTATAAAAACCCCTTCCTGCTTTTTTACCGAGTTCACCATTTTTTACTTTTTCAACTTGCAGGGATGATGGTTTGAAACGCTCTTCTTTATGAAATGCATCATAGATGCTTTGTGAAACATCGAGATTAATATCCATTCCAATAAGATCCATTAATCTAAAAGGTCCCATCTTAAAACCGGTAGCCTCTAAAATCGCATCAACGCTTTCGACTGATGCAATGCCATCTTCAACCAATTGCAACGCCTCAAGATAGTAATGCCGGGCAACACGATTTACGATAAATCCCGGGGCGTCCTTGCACATTACCGGTACTTTATTCATTTGCTTACAAATCTCATAAATTGCTATCGCAATATTATCATCAGTTTGATTGCCTTTTACAACTTCTACAAGTTTCATGATATAAGCCGGGTTAAAAAAATGCATTCCCACAACTCTTTGCGGAAAAATTATTTTTTCCTGTAACGCCGAAATGGAAAGTGAAGAGGTGTTACTTGCAAAAATCACTTCTTCATTATTATATTTTGCCAGTTCATTAAGCAAAGAAATTTTCGCATCCTCTTTTTCTGCAATAGCTTCAATAATTATTTCGCCGGTGCATGATTCAATGTCTGTTGCAAATGTAACCCGGCTAAAAATTTCTGTTTTTTGCGAATGAGAAATTTTTTCTTTTTCAACTAAGTATTGAAGATTTTTTTCAATAGTTGATTTTGCTTTATCGAGTGCCGATATATTTACATCAAAAAGAATAGTATCAAAACCGCTTTGCGCTACAACCTGCGCAATACCGCTGCCCATAGTCCCTGCCCCGCAAATACAAATGGTAAGTTGCATAAATATTGTTAACGATATTTTTAAACAGCGCTTATAAACTGTCTCAAAAAGCGCAAGTCATTCTCACTAAATAGTCTTAAATCTTTTATTTGGTATTTAAGCATAGTTATTCGTTCAATGCCCATTCCAAAAGCAAAGCCGGAATATTTACTACTATCAATTCCGCAATTCTCCAGCACTTTTGGATGAACCATCCCGCAACCCAAAATTTCTACCCAGCCCGTATGTTTGCACACATTGCAACCACTACCTCCACAAATAAGGCACGTAATATCCATTTCTGCGCTGGGTTCAGTAAACGGAAAATAAGATGGCCTAAAACGAACCTTCATTGTATCTCCGAACATTTCCTGGACAAAGAAGTATAGCGTTTGTTTAAGATCTGCGAAGGAAACATCATTTGCTACATACAATCCCTCAACCTGGTGAAAAAAACAATGTGCTCTTGCGCTGATAGTTTCATTGCGGTAAACACGGCCCGGGCAAATAATTCTTATCGGCAATTTTCCCTTCTCCATTTCACGCACCTGCACACTACTCGTATGAGTTCTCAACATCCAGTCAGGGTTTTGAGATACATAAAAAGTATCCTGCATGTCTCTTGCCGGATGGTTCTCGGGCAAGTTAAGCGCAGTGAAATTATGCCAGTCGTCTTCAATTTCCGGGCCTTCGGCAACGGCAAAGCCTAAACGCTGAAATATTGAAACAATCTTATTTCTCACTATACTTATCGGATGCCTGCTTCCAAGCGGCAAAGATTCTCCCGGAAGCGTCAGATCAAAGTTGCTCTCCGTTGCAGGTTGACCATTGCTGATTGTCTTCTTTAATTCCTCATATTTATTTTCAGCCAATACTTTTAATTCATTTAATACCTGTCCTATTTCTCTCCTGTTTTCAGGAGCCACTGTTTTCATTTCACCCATTAAGGATTTTACTAATCCTTTAGTGCCTAAAAAATGAATGCGAAAGGCTTCCGCAGGATTTTTATCTGTGGTCGAAAAATTTTGTATTTCCTCTTTTGAATTTTCTACCTGTTGCAATAAATTATTCATAATTGCAAAAGTAAGCGAATCCATTATTTAAAAATTTTATTGGCTATACAGCAAAAAAATCAGTGCTGCATTCTATTTATGCATTTAATCTTTTAGGTTTGCTCAAAAAAAGCATGTACGATCTCCACGAATTTTTGAATCCTGTAAACAAATTCTCTTTAAACGACGATAAAGGATACAATGAAAACCAAGTTGCAGGTTTTATCAAAATTTATGAAGAAGAATTGCCGGATTTAACGGAAGTTGATATTGTAATAGCAGGTATAAATGAATTTCGCGGCAATGGATTTACCAGTGAAATAAATGCGGCTGATGCGGTACGCAAACAATTATATCAATTGTATTACTGGCATAAGGATATCAACATTGCTGATGTAGGAAATATTAAATGTGGCGCAACTCTTGCTGATACATATGCCGCCATAAAAACAGTGGTGAGGGAACTGTTGCAATTAAATAAAACGGTAATTCTAATTGGCGGCTCGCATGATAATACACTTGCCCAATATTATGCATATAAAGATCTTAAAAAAATTATTGAAGCGACTGTTATAGATGCCACAATCGATCTTAAAAGTGAATCACAGGTAAGAAGCCAGAACTTTTTGATGGAAATGCTTACCAGTGAACCTAATATGATTAAACATTATAATCATATTGGTTTTCAAAGTTATCTTGTACACCCTCGTATGCTTGAAACAATGGATAAGCTGCGCTTTGATTGCTATCGTTTGGGGAAAGCAAAAGAGCAACTTGAAGAAATGGAACCGGTAATAAGAAATTCTCACCTCGTAAGTTTCGATATTGCTGCTATAAAATACAGTGACGCACCAGCTTCTATTCATAGCCCCAATGGTTTCACAGGAGAAGAAGCGTGTAGCCTAACCCGTTATGCCGGGTTAAGCCATAATCTTTCATCAATCGGAATCTATGGTTATGATGCCGGTAAAGACGTAAAAAATCTTACAGCATTGCAAATAGCGCAAATGATTTGGTATTTTATCGATGGCAAAAGTCGCAGCATCCAGGAAGCAGAACTTGGCGAGAGGCAAAACTTTAATGAATACCATACCGCCTTTGCGGAAGTTGATACTATTTTTATTCAAAGTAAAAAAACAGGAAGATGGTGGATGGAACTACCTAATAAAAAACTGATTGCGTGCAGCTATAATGATTATCTTTTTGCCAGTAATAATGAGATTCCCGAACGCTGGCTAAGGGCCCAGGAAAGAGAAGCATAAGGCAATCAATAATTGAGAATGTGTAATGAAAAAGTTTCAAAAAGGGTTTAACCCATTTCATTTTTAACACTTTTTCATACACAATCATTAATAATTTAGCAGTATTAGAATGATACATTTCCAATATACCCAATACCTTCTTTCCCTTACGGCAATTCCCGTAATCATATTACTGTTTATATTATTGGGTCGGTGGAAAAAGCGGGCAGCAAAAAAAATCGGGGATCCGCTTCTTGTTCAACAACTAACCAAAAGTTTTTCATCAAAAAAATTTAAACTGAAACTTGTTGCATTTATAGTCGGCTTTACGTTATGCGGCTTTGCGGTTGCCGGCCTGGTTGAACCGGATGGCTCCCAGAAGATCACACGTAAAGGGATTGATGTAATGATAGCCCTTGATGTGAGCAAAAGTATGCTGGCGCAGGATATACAACCTTCAAGATTAGAGCGTGCCAAACAGGTAGTATCAAAAATTATTGACAATTCACCTGAAGATAAAATCGGCTTTGTAATTTTTGCAGGCCGGGCTTATCTTCAAATGCCCATGACCGTCGATCATGAGGCTGCTAAAATGTATCTGTCGTCTGCTTCACCCGATGACGTCCCAACGCAAGGTACCGTTATAAGTGATGCTTTAAAAATGTGTTCTTCCGCTTTCAATCCAAAAGAAAAAACATATAAAGCCATTATTTTAATCAGCGACGGAGAAGACCATGATGATGATGCGCTAAAAATTGCCAAACAATTAGGCAAAGAGGGAATAATGATAAATACAATTGGAATCGGTTCTCCTCAGGGAGCCCCCATTATGGATCCTGAAACCAATAGTTATAAAACAGATGATAAAGGCAACACCGTTATCACCAAACTAAACCAGCAAGAATTAAGCGAAATTGCTAAAGATGGTAACGGTTTGTACCAGCTATATTCAACAACAAATGAAGTGGCAAATAACATCAAAACCCGGCTTTCCGGAATCGGGAAAGAAGCAGCCGTCAGCGACAGCTCCTACAAAGCATTTAAACAATACTTTCAATATTTATTAGGTGCGGCATTGGCTTTTTTGATCATTGAATTTTTTGTTTCAGAAAAAAGGAAAATGAATAAAAAGATCGCCGTCACCGTGGTAATTTTCTTATGTGCCGCAAATGCTTCATTTGCACAAAATGCAAAAAATGAAATCATAAAAGGCAACGAAGCCTACAAAAAGAACAACTATGATGCTGCTGAAAATTCTTATCGTAGTGCACTCAAAATTGCTGACAACAATACAATTGCATCTTATAATTTAGGAAATACATTGTATAGAAAAGATAATACGGATGAAGCCGCAGAGTCATTTGACAATACAATTAAAAACAGTACCGATAATGTAACAAAAGAAAATGCCTTTTACAATAAAGGAGTCGCCTACCAGAAAGCAAAAAAACTTCCTGAATGTATTAATGCGTATGAAAACGCTTTAATGCTAAATCCACAGGATGAAGATGCCAGGCAAAATTTACAGCGTGCTTTAAAAGAGCAAAAAGAAAAGGACAAGCAGGACCAGAAAAACAAAAACCAAAAGCCTAAACAAGATCAAAAAAAACAAAACCAGCAAAATAAACAGGACCAGCAAAAACAAAATAATGAACCGAAGCCGCAGCCTTCAAAAATTTCCAAACAGGATGCGGAAGAAAAACTGAAATCATTACTTGAAAATGAAAAAGCGCTCCAGGATAAACTGCATAAAATAAAAGGAGCCGCCTCACCGGATAAACCTGAAAAAGACTGGTAGAATTCAAACTCTCATTTAATCGTATTTTTGCATCATAATCTTTTAATGTTATGGAGCTATATGCTGAATCGTTAACTGAATATAAAAGACTTTCCACGCTTGAAGTGAAAGTGGGCGATCTGCGTCTGGGAAATTTGCACCCGATCCGTATACAAACCATGACCACAACAGATACAATGGATACAATGGCCACAGTTGAGCAAAGTATTCGTTGCATTGAAGCCGGCGCAGAACTGGTGCGTATAACAGCTCCGTCAAAAAGAGATGCGGAGAATTTACTTAATATAAAAAATGAATTAAGAAAAAGAGGGTACACTATACCGTTAGTTGCAGATATTCATTTTACTCCCAACGCTGCTGAGATAGCTGCACGCATTGTAGAAAAAGTGAGAGTAAACCCCGGGAACTATGTTGATAAGAAAAAATTTGAATTGATAGAGTATACCGATGCAGATTACCAGGAAGAAATAGAACGAATAAGAAATCGTTTTACACCGCTCATAAAAATTTGTAAAGAATATGGAACTGCTATGCGCATCGGTACCAACCATGGTTCGTTGAGCGATCGTATTATGAGTCGCTATGGCGATACGCCAATTGGCATGGTGGAAAGTGCTATGGAATTTTTGCGCATTGCTGAAAGTGAAAATTATTACAATATTGTTTTAAGCATGAAGAGCAGCAATCCCCAGGTGATGGTTCAGGCATACAGGTTGCTCATTGAAAATATGCACAACGAGTTGGGCCACTGCTATCCGTTACATCTTGGGGTAACAGAAGCCGGCGATGGCGAAGATGGAAGAATAAAATCTGCCATCGGCATTGGAACTCTACTGGAAGATGGTATTGGGGATACGATTCGTGTCTCATTAACTGAAGATCCTGAGTTTGAAATTCCCGTTTGTAAGAATATTGTGAAAAGATACGATAATATAAAAAGCACTTCCGTTCCAAAAATTGAAAACCCTTCATTATCAATTTTAACTTCTAATGCAAAGCGCTCTTCTTTCGAAATACAAAACATTGGCGGAAAACACATACCTGTTATAATCGCAGATTTCAGTAAGAAAAATAAAATAGTTCCTGAAGATCTCGAATACATAGGTTATCAACACGACACGTTTACTGACAAATGGAATATCGGTGATATGGCCGCTGACTATATTTTTTGCGCCGATAAGAATATAGAATTTCCATTGCCCGGAACGTTGCGGGTAATCAATTACTATGACGCCTGGAACCGATCAGCAGACAAAGAAAAAAATATTCCCATTTTTGATGCACAAAAATATTTGGACGATACTATTATAAAATCTGAAAGCTTAAATTTTGTAATGCTGGATTGCTATTCGGACGGATATCCGGCCGTTGATACAAAAAGTTTTCTTGAAAAAATTAAAAATGATACTACGGCAGTTATCTGCTTAAGTTCAACAAACAAAAATGCGGTCCAGAGTATCCGGAGAATGTTTGTTGAGTTAAGCGAAAATGATGTTAAGAATCCCGTTATTCTTATATGCGATAGCAACAACGATACAATGGATGAAACTCTTATTCATTATGCAATTGAAACGGGCGCTTTATTCATAGATGGTTTTGGAAATGGCATTTGTTTAGGCTATCACTATGATGATAAAAACAAAATACCCGATTACAAAATAATGAACTCGATTGCTTTTGGAATTTTACAGGCAACAAGATCAAGAATATCAAAAACGGAATACATCAGTTGCCCGAGTTGCGGAAGAACTTTGTTTGACCTGCAGGAAACTACTGCAAAAATAAGGTTGGTAACCAATCATTTAAAAGGTGTAAAAATTGCTATAATGGGATGTATTGTAAATGGTCCGGGAGAAATGGCCGATGCTGATTTTGGATATGTCGGAAGCGGTCCGGGGAAAATAACTTTATATAAAGGAAAAGAAGTAATTAAAAGAGGAGTGCCTGAAGATATAGCTGTAGAAGAACTTATTAATCTTTTGAAAGAAAATGAAACATGGGTTGATCCTCCATTAATCGTTGTGTAATAAAAGTAACCTGCTCCTAAAACCTCCTAAAAATTAAAAAATTAGGAGGTTTTAATTTTTGGTATTAAAAACATCCTAAACTTGTAAAATGAAAACAGATTTCTTAGTAATAGGCAGCGGTATTGCAGGTCTCACTTATGCGCTCAAAGTTGCGCAGGATTGCCCGGAGAAAACCATAACCATTCTCACCAAAACTTTCAGCGACGAAACCAATACAAAATACGCACAAGGCGGCGTTGCAGGTGTCACGGATTTTGATAATGATAGTTTTGAAAAACATATTGAAGACACATTGATTGCCGGCGATGGATTATGTGATCCGCAGATTGTAGAAATTGTTGTGAAGGAAGGTGTTGAAAGAATAAAAGAAATCATAAGCTGGGGTGCACATTTCGACAAAGAACATTCTGGCGAATATGCGCTCGGCAAAGAAGGTGGTCATAGTGAATTTCGTATACTGCATCACAAAGATGTTACCGGCAAAGAAATAGAAGATACATTACTTAGAGCCATCGCTACCAAACGGAATATAAAATTGATAAGCCATTGCTTTGTGGTGGATATTATCACACAGCATCATCTGGGTTATTTGGTAACAAAGTCAACTCCAGATATTGAATGTTTCGGAGTATATGTTCTTAATATGAAAACCAACAAAATTGAAAAAATAATTTCAAAAATTACGTTGCTTGCCACGGGGGGAAATGGCCAGGTATATCGTACCACTACCAATCCTTCTATAGCTACCGGCGATGGTGTTGCTATGTTATACCGGGCAAAGGGAAGAATAGAAAATATGGAGTTTATACAATTTCACCCCACTGCGTTGTATGAAGCCGGAGTAAGTGGGCAGGCATTTTTAATCACAGAAGCGGTAAGGGGTGATGGCGCTATTTTGCGAAATCATAAAGGTGAAGCTTTCATGGAAAAGTATGATGAAAGAAAAGATCTTGCACCAAGGGATATTGTTGCCCGTGCCATTGATAATGAAATGAAGATTAATGGTACCGAGCATGTTTTCCTGGATTGCACTAAAATGGATATGGAAAAATTTGTACATCATTTCCCTAATATCACCGAAAAATGTTTGTCGGTTGGCATTGATGTGGCAAAGGAATTTATTCCTGTTGCTCCTGCAGCACATTATAGTTGCGGCGGTATAAAAACGGATGAATGGGGAAGATCATCCATCAGAAATTTATATGCCTGCGGTGAATGCGCCAGCACAGGGCTTCATGGAGCTAACCGGCTTGCCAGTAATTCATTGCTGGAAGCAATGGTTTTTGCCCATAGGTGTTATTTAAATGCGGTTGAAAAAATTGATATGTTGGAATTTAATACTACTATACCGGACTGGAATGCTAAGGGGACTACAGCTCCAAAAGAAATGATCCTCATAACACAGAGCCTTAAAGAGCTACAATTACTCATGACAGACTACGTGGGAATTGTTCGTACAGACAAACGACTTGAAAGAGCCATGAAGCGGCTTGACTTACTGCATGAAGAAACTGAACAATTTTATGAAACCACTTTTGTATCTCCCCAGCTTTGTGAATTAAGAAATCTTATAACAGTCGGTTATTTGATTGTGAAAGAAGCTCAGCTTCGTCATGAAAGCCGCGGGTTGCATTACAATACTGACTACCCGGTTAAAAATGAAATTATTCAGAATATCGTGTTGTAAGAGTGGGATAGTCAATGCACCTTATTTTTACCAATCTTTATACCCCACCCACACGATGCAACATTCCCTTTGTAACTTCTTCCCATGAATTGCAACCTGCAAGTCCAAGAGTGAGATCAATATCAGCAAGTAAATTTGCAACTACTTCCTTTACACCTTGTTCTCCTGCAAGCGCCAGTCCATAAGCATAAGGGCGTCCAAGAAGAACTGCTTTAGCTCCCAGCGCCATTGCTTTAAAAACATCTGCTCCACGGCGAATACCGCTATCAAATAATATGGTGGTTCTGTCGCCAACAGCATCTGTAATTTCCTCAAGAGTATCAATGGCACCGATGGCTCCATCTAATTGTCTGCCTCCATGATTGGAAACAATAATACCGTCTGCCCCATGATCAATAGCCTTTTTTGCATCATCTGGATGCTGAATTCCCTTTACGATTAAAGGTAATTTTGTACAATCTCTTATGACAGCCAGATCATCCCAGGTAGATGAAGGATTGGAAAAACAATTTGCAAAATGCATCATCGTTTGCATTTTATCTTTTCCCGGATCACCAACCGTTTTAAGAAAAACGGGGTCAGAAAAATAGTTAGCAAGACCTTCATTGTATAAAAAGGGCAGATATGCATTTTTTATATCACGTTCACGCCAGGCAAACAGCCTGGTATCAAGTGTTACAACTATAGCGCTGTATCCCGCCTTTTCGGCACGGCTGATAATGCTCCTTGTAAAATCATTATTTCTTCCCCAATACAATTGAAACCAATGGAGATTTTCCGCATTCACCATACCAATCTCTTCAATTGTTTTGGAGGATACTGTACTAACTACCTGGGGCACCCGTAAAGTTTTGGCAGCACGTGCTACAGCCACTTCCCCTTCGGGATGTGCAATAGATAAAACACCAACCGGTGCCAGCAAAACAGGAGTGGGTAATTGTTTTCCAAATAATTCAATAGAAATACTACGTTGCGAAACGTCGCCCATCATCCGTGGAATAATCTGCCAATGATTAAAGGCACTTTTATTATTATCCGTAGTTGTTTCTGCACCTGCGCTTCCTGCTATGTAAGCAAAGGCCTCCGGTTTCATTATTTTAGCGGCATTTTGCTCCAGTTCTTCGAATGAAACAGGTAATTTGGGTTTTACATTTTGTGTTCCGGCAAAATAAATCTTCAATTGGTATTGCATTCCCCCGGATAATTGTTGAATGGTAGATGTGTCCATATCGCATTGTTTGCCGTTTATAGTGATTTTCTTTTATCATTTATACGTTCACGTAAGTTATGAAAAAAAAACTGGCGATCTTTTTCGCTCGTCTCACTTACGAGCATTGATTTTTTAAGTAGAATTTTGAGTGTTTCAAAGGTATAATTAATGAATTCAACGTTCTTTGTCATCATATAATTTATCACATTATGATTAATGAAAACCAGCCTTGTCCCATCCATTTCAACCAACGTAGTGTTATCTCCTAAAAAGAAATCGTTAATATAAAATCCATATTTCGCTTTTTTTTCCAGCCCAGGTTTTCCATATGGAAATTTGTATCCGTATTCTACCTGCATTTCAATGTGGTTTACCAGTTTTTCCAGGCAGTCATAAACAGTTTTTATGTCTTCCTGGGACTTAAAAATTTTTGTTTCCCTGTAATAATCTATTTGCCTTATGGTGGTATTAATACAATCCATGTTCCATATTTCAACCGAAGGAATCTGGAGGTACAGGTCAGATATTTTCTTACCGGTTTTATTAAAAATGTCTATAAAATCGTCTATTAAAAACTGGCCTTTATTAAACTTCGGGTAATCCAGGTCGTAACGGCTCCAGAAATAAATTTTGAATGCTGCCAATTCCGGAAACATAAAAATATGAAAAAGCGGGATGTCCTTATTCAGGCTATACATTTGTTTTTCCCTGGCAGGCATAAAAAATTCGAGTTGGCTTACAATGCCCTGTAAGTAATTTTCAAAATCAAATTGTTTCCTGTCAATATTTTTTCCCCAGAAAATCAATGAATCGTTTTGCAAATGCAGGAAGCTATCTAACGAAATTTTATAGTGTGAAGCAAGAATTTGTATTTCGTCAAACGTTAAATGCTTTTCTCCCCTAATACGTCTATAAGCGCTGTCATTGCTTAAGTTCAATTGCTCGGCAATTGCATCAACCAATGCCAGGTGCGATGGCAGCAGGTTTTTTATCTGCTTTAAAAAAGCGGTTTGTAGTTCTGCTGCATTCATGTTTATGGAGATTGAGAACTAAATATAAATACATAATTAATCATTTGAAAGTTTAGATGCGAAAAATGCAAATATGAATTAGCAGTAAGCTGGCTTTTGCGAAAACTGCAAAACATAGTTCAGTAATCAGATAACATCAATTATGATTCAGGAGATAGGCCATTGATCTTTATACCGCAATACAAATGTTATGAAACTGATTATCTTTTTCACCGTTAGTTTACTGATAACTTCTCCGGCAAAATGTCAGTCGTTTAAAAACAGTATCGTCAATATTGATCAAAATGAATCAAAGATAGAATCTGATCAATTTAATAAAACAACTAACGGTCGCGTAAACGTTTTTGTTTTCACCAGGGAAAGGCATAAAAGAATTGATCTGCTGGCTTTTTATACATTATTAAGGGCACGGGTAAAAAGTTTATTTCATCACAAAGAGTTTTATGTTGTAAATGCAAGGTCTTCCAAAGATGCTACGGCAAAAGTGGAGCGCATCCTCCATAAAAAAAGGAAGCTCATTAATAATCTCTGGTTCGATTCTCATGGGCATTATGGAAATCGCTACTCTTCATTTCGTGTTGGCACCGACCAGTTTTACTTTAAAAATATCAACGATACTGGTGCAACGAAATATTTACAAATTCTTGCCAGGTATTGTGATGATAAAACCAAGGTGGGGCTGGGTTCCTGCTACGCCGGTGCTGATTTTTATTTCCCCGCAACAGATAGTACACCCGCCACAAGAATGAATGGTGATTCATTGATGATAGGACTTGGGAACATTTTTGAAAAGTCTTCCATCTATGCAAGCGAAAGCTGGGTAATGGCCAAGCCGGGAATTTTTACTAACAAGTTTGGCTTCGCCGGGTATCCTTTACAAAGAAGATTTAAAGATAGTGTGTATGCGCCTGTTTGGCAACGCATCGGTAAATGGAGACAATACTCGAAGAAAGACGGCGAAATTAAAAGCATTCCCACGATTGCTTTGGACAGAAGTGGTAACATCCATACACGGTACCGCGAGTATAACAATTTCTATAAATCAAGAAAAAGTATTGCAAAGGCATTAAAAAAACTAAAGCCTGCATTGGCAAAATTTTAATCAGCCATTCGTTTTTAAAAATAAAAATATGATAGCGAAATTATTTTTAGACCTCACAGATTACCCGGCTTTCAGGCGCATCATCTGGAAGCCTGTATATGAAACGATTGCCAAAAAATTCAAAGTACCTGACTGGCAATTTATGAATTACGGCTATGCGCCACACGCTCATGAATTACCATTAAGCCTGCAACCGGAAGATGAGGTAAACAGGTATTCTATACAGTTATATCACTACCTGGTATCCATACCCGAAGTTCCGGGAAAAGAAATACTGGAAGTAGGAAGCGGACGCGGCGGCGGAGCTAATTACATCAACAAATATCTAAAGCCAGTAAGCATTACAGGGCTGGATATTGCCCGCAATGCAGTAAAGCTGGCTAATGAAAAACATGCCGGCGTAGGGTTAACTTTTGTACAAGGCAATGCCGAGAAATTGCCTTTTACTGATGAAAGTTTTGATGTGGCTATTAATGTAGAATCGTGCCACGCTTATGGTTCCGTTCCCGCATTTTTAAAAGAAGTAAAAAGAGTATTGCGGCCCGGCGGTTATTTTTTGTGCACAGACATGCGTTCTCCGAATGGTATGCAAACTCTAAAGAACCATCTGCTGGCAACCTACATGAAAATGAAGGTTGATGAAGATATTACTACCAATGTAATAAATGCAATTGAGCTTGAAGAGGATGTAAAGCAAAAAAGAATTTCAGATAACATTCCAAAATGGATTGCAAAGCCTTTCAAAGAATTCGCCGGGGTAAAAGGATCCAGGATACACGAAGATTTAAAAAATGGCTCATTGGTTTATCGGCGATTTGTTTTACAAAAGGATTCTAACCAAAACAAATTATCATGAAAAATTTATTTATTATGAAAAGTGCAAACTACATTTTGATTCTTTTATTTGTTTCAACCGTTGCAACCGCACAAAATGGAAAGGAAATAAGTGTTGCCTTTCTAAATACTGCAAGCGCCTATCCATTCTCACAATTTGGTAAACTAATATCGGGCGTTGGACATCCTGGTTTAGAGATCGGGTACAACTTTAATTGGAAAACAAAAAACAAACACGACTGGTTCCAGGAAATTAAAGTCTCTTATTTCTATCACAGGTTTGTGCAACATGCTATTCCATTATATACCGATATCGGATATAGATACAAATTTTCGCATTCATTAAGTGCACAGGTTGCATTGGGCGCAGGCTATATGCAATCAATACCCGCGACAGCCAAATTAAAACTAAGCAGCAACGGCGAATATAAAAATGATAGAGGCATTGGTCGTTCGCAAGCCATTGCTGTATTAAATCTTGCTATTGGATATACAATTCATCCTGCATCGAAAAAATCGTTAAAGGTTTTTATAACCTATCAACAATTCTTACAAACACCTTTTGTAAAAGCCTATGTACCCATTCTTCCTTACAATAGTCTGTTGATTGGCTGCGGCATTCCTTTAAACTCACATAAAAAATAAATAAGCATGAAAACATTTATCCTTTTAATGTGTGCAACTGTTATTGCTTTCTCTTGTAAAAAAGCACAGATACAACCTACACAAGTTTCATCTTTTCCTGTTCCATGGCTTGATTCAAGTAATAAACATCCAAAAAGCGCCGCCCTCACAGCATTGCTAAAAAAATATCATGATAAGGGTTTACCGGGCATATCTCTTTTAGTGAATGATGCTAACGGTACATGGGTAGGCGCAATTGGCAAAGCAGATATTGAAAAAAATATACCTTTTGAAACAGGACAAGTTTCTAAAGTAGCTAGCATAACAAAATTGTTTATTGGAACACTGGTATTTAAACTTATCGAAGATTCTGCAAACACAGGCCTTGGCTATAACGCACTTTATACAAAAATTAATAACTGGCTGCCATCTTCTGTTACTGATAAATTGCCCAATGGAAATAAAATTACGCTTGGCGATTGCATGAAACATGAAACGGGTGTTCCTGATGTAATAGAGCAGGATGCTTTTTACCTCGCCGTTTTAAATGATCCCAACAAAATATGGAAGCCCGAAGAGTTACTGGAATTTGTTTATAATAAGCCGCCGGTTTTTAATCCCGGTGATACTGCTATTTATTCTAACACAAATACCGTTTTGGTTATAATGGTAATTGAAGCCGCTACCCATAAAGACCATAGCGCTCTGCTGAAACAATATGTTTTGAATCCATTGCATCTTACTAATACTTTTTACCAGCCACATGATGCATTGCCTAACACAGTTGCACAGGGATATTTTGATTTATATAATAACAATAGCATTGTAAATGTTTCCAACCTGGTTACAGGAAGTGGCAACGGATATGGAGGTATTTACAGCAACGTATTTGACCTGTTTACATTTGAAAAGGCTCTATTCATTCAGCAAACATTGCTAAGCCAAAAGTCTCTTGCTATCATGCAAACGTATGGCAAAAAAGACGGCACTAACTATTACGGCTATGGGCTGCAAAAATCATACATCCGGCCAAATGGTGATTATGGAATTGGCCACAAAGGCCGCGACCTGGCTTACTCAGCCAATTTATTTTATTTCCCCAACAACATAGTAACAGAAATATTTTTGATCAATTATGGCACTGATGCCAAAAGCAACCTGCAGCAAGTGTTCTATGATTTCCACGATGAATTATTAAAACTCATTTTACAATAAACAAGCGATACAATTTTAATCACAACCAAATTTTCAAAACCAAAAACAAATCATCATGAAATCAATCATTTTTTCAATGACGTTAATGATTCTCTTAACGGCATTTGGTTCATCAGCGCAAACAACTGTTGGCATTAGCGCCGGTGCTTCGTTTTCCAATGTAACGATAAAATCCGGCTTCATTTCGGCATCGCCAAAATCAAAAACCGGCATCGCGGTCGGAATTGCAATTGATGCGCCGCTGAGCTCAAATTTCAGTTTCCAGCCCGCTTTGAACTTCATTCAA
Organism: uncultured Chitinophagaceae bacterium; assembly: GCA_963819925.1. Classification (GTDB taxonomy): domain Bacteria; phylum Bacteroidota; class Bacteroidia; order Chitinophagales; family Chitinophagaceae; genus Ginsengibacter. The sequence goes on from CAWFYG010000009.1 coordinate 1,037,023, forward strand.
AAAGGCTACAAGGTTAAAGACCAGGGAAGCAAAGAAACTGCAAACTTTAACTACCTGGAAGTGCCCTTAAATTTCGTATATAGCACACAAAAAAATGAGGGATTTTTTATAGGCGCAGGACCTTCACTCGCCTACGGGATTTCAGGTAAGGATAAATTTACCGCTGATGGTATGCCGGACGATAATCAAAAAATAAAATTTGGATCGGCCGCAGATGAAGTTAAGGCATTTGAGTTCGGACTAAACGCACTCGCTGGTTACATGGTGAAAGGAGGTTTTATAATTTCAGGAAATTACAACCTGGGCTTAAGCAAGATTAATAATGATGGCAGCAGCGGTGATGCCGGCACTATTAAGAATAAATATTTTTCAATAAAGATTGGGTACTTCTTTGGTGCTCGTGCGCATAAATAGAAATCTATTTGCACGTTGGTTAAGCGAAGATTGCTGACATTTTATTAGTCGGCAATCTTAAATTCCGAATCTTTTTTTTTACGATAAATATTACATCATGAAAACCATACTTAAAAGACAGATTTCAATTTTGAAGATGTTGATAATAGCATTAATTATTTTAATTTTTTCTTCCTGTAAGAAGGAAAAAAGTCATTGCGAAGAATGGGAAGTAACGGATGAACACACTATTTACGGGAATTGCCTACTTGACTTATGCGGTGGCGATGGGACTTACAAGTTAGTTTTTTGCGGAAACGGTTTGAAAGATGCCAAACCCGGCAATACAGTAGTTACAAGTGATGATGGATGTTGCCGTTTGACCCGAACGTTCAAGCGTTTATTGCGGACGTTATGATCCAAATAAATCTATAAAGGCAGAAAAACTAATTGACAATTAGTAAACTCATTTTCATGAAATTTTTCTATTATCTAATTTTTCCCCTTCAAACTCTTTTGGCCTGGCAACAACTGGTAAAATTAATTAAAAGATAAACCGTTAAATGATCAATACTAGTGAAAAAATATTTTCTGCGTGTATTGCTGGTAATTATATTAGTGGCATAGTAGGAGGGTTTCATTATTGCATGGGTCTCATTCCCAATAATCAGCGGTTATAATGCCAAACAAATGTGCACATGTGTATTTGTTTCAGAAGAGATCCAAAAGATATTTAAAGCCACAACCTCCTTTTTGGATAAACTAAAACACTATAAATAAAAGATGCCCGCAAATGCGGGCATCTTTTTCTTCAGACTAAACCAATGTTATTTTAGAGTGTCTTTCTTGTCTTTGTTTTTACCAATTATATAACCTGCCCCGGCTCCCAACAAACCCCCGATTATTGCGCCCTTACCCTTCTTCTTACTAATTATTGCTCCGCCCACAGCTCCGGCTCCGCCGCCAATTATAGCGTCTTTGGCACTATTGCTCATTCCTTTTTTCTTCGGAGTGGCTGTAGTCTCTGCTGTTGATGTTGTGGTTTTACTATCATCAGCACCTGACGACACTGCGGGGGTTGTTGCCGTGGTGTCCTTAACAACCGGAGTAGTTGCCACAGGTTGAGAATTATTCGATGGTTCATGTTTTGGTTGAACGGTCGTTGTTGTTGGCTTTTTTGTTTCCTTTGGTTTGCTTTCGGCCTTTGGTGTTACAGTTTCTTCTGCTGGTTTAGAGGGTTCAGCTAACTCTGTTGTCGTAGTTTTAGCTGTATCTGTATTGACTGCATTGTTATAAAGTGCGGAAGTATCTGTCATCGTTTCCTTAGCAGCCTCAGTACCTGATTTAGAATTACCATTACAGGAAGCCAGGATAGCTGAAACAACGAATAAATAAAAGATTTTTTTCATGATTGTGTTTTTTTTTGGGTTAATGCAAATTAATAAATCGGTAATTAATTTCTGTATTGGTGGACTTAGCAATTGATCGTGCCAGTCAATTTATTTAAAAATAGAAAGTATATAACTTAAAACCAGTTTAAATATTGTCACAATAGATAAGTAGTTATACTGGGAATTTACTTACTCAAACACTATGCCAGTGGATTAAATAAGAATCAATTTTTAGATCATTTTTTAATAAAAATTGAAACAAGCATTAATTGGAGTGACAGGTACATAAATAAGGCAGTTTAAAAATCAGGCATAAGACTATTTGGCGTAATAGTGCCGTGAAAAAATCGGGCCCCTGCATTAATTACCATAACACCAATAATTTTTTTTATTAAAAATCAATTTGGGGCAACTCTTTTCTTGTTTATAACGATTTCATTACTGCGCTCAACAAAATTTACTTCTGCAATCTCTTGCAAAAAATGAGATATAACGATTGCAAAAAATTAATGCGACATCCCATATTCTCTGCATTAACCAGATTTCGTAATCCTAAATTAATTTCTATGCAAAAGATTTTTCAAAAAAAGAGTAGCGGGCTTTTTAAGATTGCCGGTTTGTTTTTGATTGTAATTATTACTTCACAGGCATGTAGAAAATCTCCGCACCTTCCGCTTTCTGTAAATGATTTTCAGCAGGTAAATCTTGTAGCTAATAACAGCAATTATGGAGCAATAACGGTAGATCCCACTCTGTTAAACGGATGGGGAATAGCATTTGCTTCTTCAGGTCCGGCCTGGGTTTCTTCTAATGGTGCCGGACAAAGTACTATCTACAATGCAGCGGGTGCTATATTAAGACCACCGGTAACGGTGCCGTCACCCACTTGCAACTACCGGCGGAACGCCAACCGGTGCGGTATTCAATGGTACCACTGGTTTTAAACTTTCAAACGGTAATCCTGCCAGGTTCATTTTTGCAGGCGAAGATGGAGTTATCTCCGGATGGAATACGGGTAATGGCAGCCGAAGTAGCAATAAATAATATGAATGGTTCTTATAAAGGAATGACTCTTGCCACTGATGGCGGTGTTCCTTTTTTGTATGTGGCCAATTTTAAGCAGCATAAGGTAGAAGTGTACGACACACTTTGGAATAAAGTAAGTAAACCGTTTTGGGATCCCGGAATTCCTAATAATTATTCGCCGTTCAATGTTCAGGCCATTAACGGTAAAGTATACGTCGTGTATGCTAAAGCGGGAGAAGGTATTGATGAAGCAGATGGACCCGGCACAGGCATCGTCGATATTTACAATCCGGATGGTTCACTTATGAAGCGCTTCATTTCCCATGGAGAACTAAATGCTCCCTGGGGTATCACAGCAACTCCCGCTTCGTTTTGGGGAGTAACAAATGCGCCGGCAAATATTATCCTGGTTGGCAATTTTGGTAATGGCCGTATTAATGCCTATAACGAAAATGGGGATTTTCTCGGCCCGCTACGCAGTGAAGGCAGGCCGATTGTAATTGATGGTCTGTGGGGTATTTCCTTTGCTCCAACAACAGCAACCGCGGTCAACCCTGAATGGTTGTTTTTTGCAGCGGGACCTAATGATGAATCCGATGGTTTATTTGGATACATCACGCAGGAGGCTCCTGATCACGCTGAGGCCAGGTAGTTTGTTGTAACAAGTCGTTTGATAAAACTTCCCGATAACGGTTTGCAGACTTTAAATGTTCCTCGTTTGCATAAATGTTTTTTATGAAAAATGCAGTTTTACCAAATAGTATAAAGGGAAATTCTTTGGTTTCTAAATATGAATGGCCGGATTCTTCCGGCTTTTTTATTAAAAATGATTTTTATACTATTACAATTAGGTGATCCCATAAAAAACATTTAACCTTGACCGTTATAATAAACATTTTAAGTAATTTGGAATTCTTTAGTTTTTGAAATTTTTACTTCGCCCCAATTATATGATCTCCTGATTTTATTTAACCTTTTGATTTCAGACAAAAGTATGGCAAACATGAAGTGCACTTATTTAGCCACGTGTTTTATATTTACTTCTTAAATTATTTGTCTTTAATTATCAAAACTAAATTTCGAAAAGAATGCTTAAAATCAAAACATGGCATGACCTGTACATGGACAGCCTCTCATTCGGGCAAAGGCTCGCAGATAAAGTCGCTAACGGCATGGGTTCATGGACCTTTATTATTTCGCAAACAATTTTTGTGGTCTTATGGATGGTTTTTAATTTTGTTGGGTGGATGTATCATTGGGATATATATCCATTTATATTGCTCAACTTATTGTTCTCAACACAAGCTGCATATGCAGCACCAATTATAATGATGTCCCAAAACAGGCAAAACGAAAGGGACAGAATACAGGCGCAAAAAGATTATCAAACCAACACCGAAGCGAAGCTGGAAATTGAAGCATTGCAGCAAAAACTCAATTCAATTGAAATTGAGAAGCTTGATAAAATAATTCAACTTTTGCAGGAAATGAGAAGCAATGATATTAAATCAGGTATATAAAATAGATATTATTTCATCTCCCCCGGAATAATATATACATGATGTTTATGTCCTTTCCTTAAAACCGAAATCCGTTTGCGTGCCCCTATCATTTCATAAGAAAGAAGTTTATGCATGTCATCTACGGAACCGACAGGTTTGTCATCCAGTTCAACAATAATATCTCCCACGCGCAATTCCCTGTTATAGACATTTGCATCCGCCACTAACTCAAACACGTAGACGCCGGTATTCTTTTGAAGTTTGTTCGCTGCGACCATTCTCTCGGTGAGATTAACTAATTGTCCGGCTATGCCAATATAAGCACGCCGCACTCTTCCTTCCATAATAATTTTACCAGCAACATAAGATGAGAGGTTCGAAGACACTGCAAAACACAAACCCTGTGCCGATGGAATGGTAGCCGTGTTTACGCCAATTACATGACCTGAAGAATTTACCAACGGGCCGCCAGAATTACCGGGATTTAGCGCTGCGTCTGTTTGTATAATGTCATCGATAAGTCTACCGTTTTTGGCACGCAATGTTCTGCCCAACGCACTTACCACCCCTGCCGTAACGGAGTACTGTAAACCCAGCGGATTGCCAATAGCAATGGCTATTTGCCCCGCCTGTAGATGATCTGAATCAGCAAAAGTCAAGGCCCTGAGATTAGTATCGTAAACTTTAAGCACAGCAATATCAGTCGACGCATCTGTCCCTTTTAATTCAGCATTTTGGTGCCAGCCATCGCTAAAGTAAACCTGTATCTTTTGCGCATCTTCAATTACGTGATGATTTGTAATCACATATCCATCAGACGAAATAACAAAACCCGATCCTGAACCGGGCATCACTTGTGCTTTGCCACGCCTGTCCGTTATTTTTTTCTCAACCTGGATATGCGCAACAGCCGGAGCTACATTGCCAACAACGCCTGTAATGGTTGAAGAGTACGCATCAAGTAATTGAGCATCCCCCTGTTCATCGCTCACAAATAATATTTTATCCTTCATATATTTCTTTACCCACCAATTTCTTACCAGAGTTCGTATATGCCACTATGGCGTTGCAGCTTCAACTTTATTAAATGGAAAATAATTTCGTTGGCTTTTGAAAACAAGGAGCTACCCAAAAGCTATTTTATTTAAAACCGACACCAACGACAAATTCACCAGGTACCAGGTAGGCGTTCCCTTTTTTATATTGTTCAATAGAAGACAAATATTCTTTGCGAACTTCTTTCTTTATTTCCTCTGAAAATCTAAAATATGCCAATGCAACGGGACCACCTTCAAAGGCAGCAGAGCAAGCTTCTTCAGCGGAGTTATAGTGCAACAAAGTGTTTATTCTTTCGATATGAACATCAGAGAATCCGGCAGCAACATAACATTTCTCCAGCATGCCTTCATTGCCCGTATTAAAAAACATCGGGCATACCTCTGATGAAACTCTTTTATCGACAATTTCGAATATATCTGCCCATCCGCAGGAACTTCGTTTACCCCAAACAGCTACGGCACACCGACCGCCGGGCATTATTGAGCGACGCATTTCCTTTAATGCAATTACAGGATTCGGCACATACATTAACCCGAGTGCACAAAGCGCTACGTCAAATTCATCATCATCTACTTTCAACTCTTCTGCATCCATTCTTTCAAATCTGATATTTGGCCAATTGTTTTCTACTACCTTTTCATTTGCCATTTCCACCATCTTATCAGATATATCTGTTCCGTGAACAACACCGTTTTTACCAGTTGCATGCATTGCACGAAAACTGATAAGTCCCGTACCGCAGGCTACATCAATTATTTTTTCCCCGGAATGAATTTTGACAATGGCAAACAATTTATCATGGGCTGGTTTCAACTGTTCCTGCCAGGAATCCTGGTAATATGCTGCGGCCTTATCCCATCCGTAGCGCTGCACGCGCCTTTGTAATGCAGGCTCCATCAGGTTAAGGTTTTAGACCGAACAATTTGTATTTCCCTTGTGCAATTTTGCGCCCTGCTAAAAACATCCAGGTAAGGGCTATGTGCATCCGCATCATCAAGCATGGCTACTATTTGTTTTTCAGGTGCATCGCTTTCAATATGTACTGTATACCGAACACCCAGGTAACCGGGAGAAATATTTTTGGGTGCTGTGCCAAATAAAGCGCCATCGTCATAGTCAGCCTGCACTTCTACTTCAAGCTGGCGAATCGGTATGTCCATTTCAGCAGCTTTCATCATATAACCAATTGCAAGGCAGGAACCTAATGCGGCACGCCCATACACACCCGGCGTTGGCCCGAGATTATTTCCTCCGACTGAACCCGGCATATCAGCAATAAATTTCCAATTGCCTTCCCGTACCTCACAGGTAAGGCTACTCGTAATCCGTACTCTTGAAACACCTGTACCTTTGCCAAGTACCGGCTTAAGGGTAAGTGCTTTTTTGGTGCGCCCGATAGCAGTTCTAATCTTATCAGCGTCTTTCATAATCATTCACTTAATTTTTATAACTAAAGTTACTTTAAATGAAATAATACAAAAAACTTCGTCAGGAAAAGATGTCGCAAAACAAACGGTGTTACAAATCCCGCTTATATAGCGCTTATTGCCACTTAAATAAAGAAAAATAAAATCCCATTTTCATCATTATTTTTGTACCGCAACTTCACCGGATCTTTTTTCATTCAACTTCAACCTTATCAAAAAATTGAATTTGCCTTAACCGGTTCCGTTCAATTAATTATTCACCAGCAAACAATTACAATGAAAAAGTTACGCTTGTTGTTTTATGCATTGACGTGCATATCTGTTGTGTCCTGCAGGTATTTTAACGACCATGATATCCATATCAGCTATAGCGAGGACGATCAATATTATTCTATGAACGCACATTTCCCCAGAAACAGAACCAGGGATGTGGAAGAATACCTGGACAGCAGGATTGGAAACAATAGTAGTATGTCATTTACAAATACCCGGATTGATGGTAAAGTTGCTCTCGATGATCACACCACATTTTACATAAAAAAATTTCCCGGCGTTCTTAAAATTAAACTCGATAAGGATAAAAATTCAGAAGAGTCTTACCACGAAATAAAAACAATGTGCCAGGGAATAAAAAAAATATTGGTTAAATGAAAAATACAAAATGAAATCAATTTATGCAGAGCCACACATATTGGCACTCAGCAAGGAAAATTTAAAGTCGGGATGACTGGATTCGAACCAGCGGCCCCTACGTCCCGAACGTAGTGCGCTACCGGGCTGCGCTACATCCCGAATTATTCATTTTATTCCGGACACAAAATTAGGATTACCTTTTGAATTAATAGCATATTCGAAAAACGCATGAGACCGCCAATTGGGCATATCATTTTTATGGCAGATTTATTGTTGCATCACCAGTATTAATAACTCAATAAAAAAATACAATCATGAGTGTAAGTAATAAGCATCTCGCCACTATATTATTAGGGGCCGCCGCCGCATTCGGCGCCTACAAGTATAGCAAAATGACGGAAGAAGAAAAACAAAAGATGGCAGATTCTCTGAAAGATAAATTTCATAAACTCAAAGCTGAGGCCGAAAGCGCTACCGATACGGCAAAGAATTACTTTAGTGATTTAAAGAAAAAAGCGACCGATATGTTTAAGGAACATTTCCCTGGCGCTGAACAGCATTTTGAAGAATTCTTTAAACCCGATAGCAAAAATGATGTTCCCACAAGTCCGACAACAGAAGTGAATCCCGGCGCATAGGTCAATGATCACCTAACAACCATCCTTTCCTCCATTCACCAGTTTCCCTCCTTTATAAAGAACTTTTCTTTTTAAAGAAGTTCTTCTTTTTTATCCAAACCTTGATTCCGGATTAGGCTATTTCTATCCAAGTCTGCAAATCTTCTTTGCCCAATTTCTTTTCTCAAAACGGTACAATGATTTCGCTTATCATGCCTACCCGGGTACACTTTAATTATTGATAGCTCAGTTATTGCAGCACTTTTTATTTACTTGGCATCTACATTTTTTATTAATACCTAATGGCTAAGCTTCATGCCATGTACTGAATCTTTCCGAAATTTTGTATAAGTCAAACCTGTTTTTTACCGTTGAAAAAATAAATTGTGAAATTTAATGCAACAAAAATTAACTTCATATTATCAAGGCTAATAACCTCCGTATTCTATGCAATTTAGAATCCCGCCGGTTGAGCAATAATTCGATCTTGAAAAAAATAGCTGATATAGATGAAATTTTTACCAGGCTTTTTATTCGGTGTACTTTCATTCTCTTACTCCTTTTCGCAGGGCACAATTGAAGATTCCTTAACCTATATACAGTTGAAAAATGTCGTCGGCCTTTACAACCATTATACAGATGGTAATGCTCCTGTTTATGATGGTACTGATTATTTATATTATAATTTCAAAATGGAGGGTAATCCTTTTTTTGAAAAAGATGATTCATCTAAAGATTGGTTAAGTTATAAAGGAATCGTGTATGATCCGCTTTCTGTAAAGTATGATTTGGTCAGAAACCATGTAGTCATTTTGCTTCCAAGCGGTGCTTCGGGAGTTGTTTTGGACAATGAATTCGTTGATAGTTTTATGATAGCAAAACACATTTTTATCCGTCTTAACGAAGATCATCATCAAAACCTTTATAACACGGGATTTTACGATCTGTTGTTTAATGGGCATGTTCAGCTTTTGGCAAGAAGAGCTAAAACTATGTCGGAGGAGTTGGATTATAACTCAGTAACAAGGATCTTTTCTCCAAAAAATCATTTCTATATTCATAAAAAAGGTCTCTATTATTGGGTAAGTAATAAGAAAGATGTGTTCCGGTTATTGAATGAAAAAAAACATGAATTACGAAAAGCAATGCATCAGCAACAGCTGAAGTTTCGCCGTAATAATTTTGAAGCTACGCTCATAAATGTAATCGCAATCTATAATAAACTCATTCATTAATATGAAGCGGCAAATCTCAGTATGGATTTTGTTTATCGTATTGTTTACAGCCAAACATTCATTTGCCCAGGAAACTTCGGAAAAGCTTGTTACCGGTAATTTCCAGGAAGTGGGTTTTAGTGAGTTTGCACAAAAAATTGAAAAACAAACAGGTTGCCATTTTTATTATGATCCGTCACAGTTTGACAGCTTAACTATTACTATCTCTGTGAGCAATGCCCATTTAACTTCAGTGCTGGACAAAGTTTTTAGCAACACAGGCTGGCATTATATTATTGATAAAGAAAACCAGGTGTTCGTTACAAAAGGATTTACCCTTGCGCCGGAACTTCCTTATGGTTTTTTTAATGGCAAAAAAGATACTGTTGAAATCGTCCGCAAAAATGAACGGGCCAATCCGGGTTATATTAAGCCGGCCAAAAAAGTGAACAAAGAAATATCCGTAGAAAATAAATTATTTGATATTGGCATCAGGAGAAATGATGTGACCAAAGGAAATGTGAACGTCGCTGGGTATATCCGTGATGCACAAACCGGCGAATCGGTGTCAGGTGCTTTGATTTACCTGGATCATCCACACGTGCAGGTTAATAGTGACCAGTTTGGTTACTATTCCCTGGTGTTACCTGCCGGCCGGCATATTTTAAATATTATGTCACCAGGTATGTTTGATACCAGGCGACAGGTAATGCTTTATTCCGATGGGAAATTTGATATTTCACTCGACGAAAAAGTGCTCAAGCTTAAAGAAGTAGTAGTAGAAACAGGAAAAGAAAAAAATGTACGTAGCACGAATATGGGAGTAGATAAAATAAGTATCGTTGCCATGAAACAGGTGCCCGCAGTAATGGGCGAGGTAGATGTGTTGAGGACCATACTTACTTTGCCGGGTGTAAAATCTGTAGGAGAAGCCAGTACAGGCTTGAACGTACGAGGCGGCGCAACTGATCAAAACCTTATTCTTTTTAACGGTGCTAATATTTATAATCCGTCTCATCTTTTTGGATTTTTCTCTGCGTTTGACCCTGATCTTATTAAAGATGTTACTTTATATAAAAGCAGTATCCCGGCTAATTATGGTGGAAGAATATCTTCGGTTCTCGATATTACCTCACTGGATGGTAATGATAAAAAAATCTCCGGGTCTGCCGGAGTAGGGCCATTAACCGGTAAGTTCACGCTTGAAGGACCTTTAATCAAAGACAAAACCACTTTTATAGCAGGAGTAAGAACCACTTATTCTGACTGGTTGTTTAAAGAATTACCCAAGGAATACCATAAAAGCAGTGCTTCTTTCACTGATGCAACTATTCATATAAGTCATAAGCTCAATAATAAAAATAATATTTACCTGAACGGATACATTAGTGGTGATAAATTTAATTTAAACAGTGATACCAGTTATGCCTACCACAATAAAAACGCAAACATAAAATGGAAACATAGTTTTAATAATCGTTTCTATTCGGTGCTTACAGCCGGAATGGATCACTACGATTATAAAGTCGCCGGCCACGATAATCCGGTAAATGCCTATAAACTGAATTATACCATTAACCAATATAAATTCAACGCCGATTTTAGTTATTTCTTAAATAATAAACATAAAATAGCTTTCGGGCTAACAAGCCTGCTGTACAATATTCATTCGGGCACGTTAACTCCGTTAGGTACACAATCTCTTATAATGCCAGACACCGTTGAAGCTGAGAAAGCGCTGGAAAGTGCATTATATATTTCTGACCAGTATAATATAAGCCCCAAACTTTCGGTTGAAGCAGGTATCCGGTATTCATTATATAACTACCTGGGGCCAAAACATATTTATAATTATGTACCTGGCTTACCCAGGCAGGAAACTAATAATACCGGAACTGAATATTATAGTTCCGGAAAAATAATAAAAACATACAGCGGCACCTGAATATCGTGCGTCAGCCAGATACACCTTATCGGAAAATACTTCTCTTAAGGCATCCTATAACAGCCTGCAGCAATACATTAACATGATCTCGAATACTGCAACCATTTCCCCGACAGATGTGTGGAAACTGAGTGATCCTTATATTAAACCACAGTCCGGAAGCCAGGTATCTCTTGGGCTTTACAAAAATTTTAAATCAAATACTATTGAAACTTCTGTTGAGGTGTATTATAAATGGATTCAAAATTATCTGGATTATAAAAGCGGAGCCATACTTATCATGAACCATCACATTGAAACGGATGTATTTACTACGAAAGGAAAATCTTACGGAATTGAATTGCTGTTAAAAAAAGCCACCGGCAAACTGAATGGATGGATAAGCTATACTTATTCACGGTCACTCATACAAGAAAATGATCCGTTGGCCGGTGAAATCATAAATAACGGGAATTATTACCCCAGCAATTTTGATCAGCCGCACAATGCAACATTGGTCGGAAATTATCGTATTACACATCGCTACAGCGTATCACTCAATATTACTTATAGTACAGGAAGACCTATCACTTTACCAACAGGAGTCTATGACTATGCCGGTTCAGAAAGATTGCTATATTCTGATAGAAATGAGTACCGGATTCCTGATTATTTCAGATCAGATTTTTCAATAAATATGTTAGGCGATCATAAAGTGAAACAACTTACTCATAATTCGTGGACGTTCGGAGTGTACAACTGGCTTGGCCGTAAAAACGCCTATTCTGTTTATTATATTTCGCAGAATGGCTCTGTAAAAGGATATAAATTATCCATATTCGGCACAGCCATTCCGTTTATAACTTATAATATCCGGTTTTGATGGCACATAAATATTTTAACTTCCTAATGCCCTGTTGTCTTTCAGCCCTCGTACTTTCCAACTGCAAAGTACCTTATGATCCTCCACTAAAAACTACAGATACTAATGCACTTATTGTGGAAGGATATATAGATGGCGCAGCCCCTGTTAGTTTTAGACTGAGCCGCAGCAGGATTTTATCCCCGGGCGATACTGCATCCCGGCGTTATGAACCAGGCGCACGGGTATCTATTGAAGATGATCATCAAAATACTTATCCATTAGTGGAAGCTGGAAACGGATTTTATGGAGATACGACAATCTTAAATCTTAATGCTTCCTATCAATACAGGATACATATTTTTACTTCTGCCGGCAGGGAATACTTATCGGACCTGGTTCCGTTTAAGCAATCGCCTGCCATAGATACTGTTGGATGGAAGTTAAAGGACGATGGTGTGCAAACTTTTCTGAATACCCACGATCCTAAAAATGCAACAATATATTATCGCTGGGAATATAGTGAGACCTGGGAAATTCATGCAGAATACATTTCTATACTTAGATACGTCCCGGATAGTAATACCATTGTACCCAGAACCGACCGTGTGTTTGCCTGTTGGCGAACTGATAACTCCACCAATATATATTTGGGCTCCTCCGCAAACTTAGCCAGCGACGTAATTAATGAAATGCCACTTGCCTACATTGCACCTCATGATAAAAAATTAAGCGTGCTATATAGTATTTGGGTAAAGCAGTACGCGTTGGATCAAAATGGTTATAATTATTGGGTCGCCATTAGAAACAATACAGAGCGTGTAGGTTCCATCTTTGATCCGCAACCTAACGAAATAACCGGCAATGTTCATTGCATTACTGATCCGTCAGAAAAAGTGGTTGGCTATGTAAGCGCGGGAAACTCTTATGAGAAAAGAACGTTTATTAACAACAGATCTCTGCCTTATACATGGAATCCAGCTCCGGATTGCCCGTTAAGAGTAGTTCCTAATGATCCGGATAGTATAAAATATTATTTTGGCGGGCAATTCGATCCGATTGTTTCTTTTCAGTTAGCTTCGGGGCTATCTTATTCGGCATCCTACAAGGAATGTGTGGACTGCACTTTAAGCGGCACAAATATAAAACCTTCGTTTTGGCCTTAATTAACTTTGAAATGATTATAACTTTTTACATAAATATTTATAACTTATAATATCCGCTTTTGTTGTCATCGAAATATTTTTTCATATTATTACTTTTTTGCCTGTCAGCCCTGGTAATATCCAACTGCAAAGTGCCATATGATCCTCGATTAAAATCGACGGACGCCAATGCGCTGATTGTGGAAGGATATATTGACGGAGCAGCCCCATTTACCTTCAGGTTAAGCCGTAGCAGGATATTATCTCCGGGTGATACAGCATCCCGGATTTATGAAGTAAATGCCAGTGTGTCCATAGAAGATGATCATCAAAACACTTACCCTTTAATGGAAACGGGAAACGGATCGTATAGTAGTGTTGCAGTCTTAAACCTCGACGCTTCTTATCAATACAGGATACATATTTTTACTTCTGATAGCAGGGAATATTTGTCGGACCTGGTTCCATTTAAGCAATCACCGGCAATAGATTCTATCGGATGGAAGTTTAAGGACGATGGGGTTCAAACTTTTGTAAATACCCATGACGCTAACAATGCAACGATATATTATCGCTGGCAGTATAGCGAGACGTGGGAATTCCACACAGAATATTATGCTTCCCAGCAATACCTTCCCGACCGTAATATAGTTGTCCCCCGGACGGTGCCGGTGAATGCCTGCTGGAGAACAGATAGCTCCACCAATATATATTTGGGTTCTTCAGCAAACTTAGCCGGCGACGTAATTAATGAAATGCCACTTGCCTACATTGAACCTCATGATGAAAAATTAAGTGTATTATACAGTATCTGGGTAAAGCAATATGCGTTAGATGTAAATGGCTATAATTATTGGGTGGCTATCAGAAACAATACCGAACGTGTGGGTTCCATCTTTGATCCCCAACCTAACGAAACATCAGGAAATATTCATTGCATTACGAACCCTTCAGAAAAGGTTGTTGGTTATGTAAATGCGGGAAGTTCCTTTGAGAAAAGGATATTTATCAGCAATAGATCTTTATCAACTGGCTGGAATCTTCCTCAAGATTGTCCCCAGATATTGGTACCCCCTAACCCTGACAGTTTAAAATATTATTTTAACGGTGGGTATGAACCAATTGATTTTATCATGGTAATGCCATCGGGCTATTCGGCATCTTATACACGATGTGTGGATTGTACTATACGTGGAACAAATATAAAACCTTCCTTTTGGCCTTAATAAATTTTTAAAATGATTGTAATTTTTTTGCGTAAATATTTATTAATGATCTTAATGGTATGCGCTGCTTCTACCTTGGCTGGTACCGCAACATACGGGCAAACAACAGAGATTGAGAAGAGCTTCACTAAGTATAACCAATATAATTTACAGGAAAAAATATATGTGCACACGGACCGTTCCTTTTATTTATGCGGCGAGGTGCTTTGGTTTAAAACATACGTGACAAATGCTTCAAATAATCAACCCCTGTCACTTAGTAAAGTAGTGTACGTTGAGGTGCTAAACAAAGAACACCAACCGGTACTGCAGGCCAAAATTGCATCACAGCAAGGATCGGGCAATGGTTCTTTCTTTCTTCCGTTTTCTTTGGCATCGGGAAATTACCAGTTGAGAGCTTACACCAATTGGATGAAAAATTTTTCTCCCAATCATTACTTCCTGAAAAACATAATTATCGTCAACACAACCAAAAACCTTGCCCCTTCTGCAGTCAACGATTCAGTTAGCTATATGGCCGCATTTTTTCCCGAAGGCGGCAACCTGGTAAGCGGACTGGAAAGTGAAATTGCATTTAAAGTAAATGGTAATAAAAATAATGGAATTGATTGCGAAGGAGTAATTCTTGACCAACTGAATGATACCATTGCTCATATTAAAACGCTTCATGCAGGTATCGGTCATTTTTATTTAAAACCCGCAGCAGGTAAAGTTTATACAGCTGTAATCAATTGTGACGATGGCTCAGTCATAAAAGAAAATTTACCAAAAGCATATGATGCTGGTTATGTGATGCATATTGATGATTCCGGAACAACCGATGTAAAGATTTCTGTTACAACAAAAGGCGTAAAAGAAAGCATGCCAGGCGAAGTCTATATTATTATTGAAAATAACGGGCATATCAGTTTCGCAAGATCGCAACAAATTGAGAACGGGAAAACAGTTTTCACTGTCGACAAAAATACATTACGGGACGGCGTATCGCAGATAACCGTTTTTGATACTAATAAACATCCACAATGTGAAAGACTTTATTTTAAAAGGCCAAAAAATAAAATGCTGGTGAATACAACCGCCGGCAAAACCAATTACGGGCTCCGTAGTAAAGTAACAATAGATGTTACCACTGCAGACCAATCAGGGAATTTATTGCCCGCAAATTTATCTGCTTCGGTATTCAGGTTGGATAGTTTACATCAGCCTGATCAGGAAAATATATTTAGTTATCTGTGGTTGTCATCCAACGTTCGGGGAAGTATTGAAGATCCTGGTTATTATTTTAGCAACGAAAATGCCGAAACAAAAGAAGCACTCAGTAACCTGTTGCTGACTCAGGGCTGGAGAAGATTTAACTGGGAAAAGGCGCTGCAGAATAAGATACCCTCTTTCAGATATGTCCCTGAATATTCCGGCCACATCATTACCGGAAGAATTACAAACGAGGTAACTAAAAAACCTGTCCCCAATGTATTAGTTTACCTCTCTGTTCCGGGGCGTAGAGTTCAGTTGAAGGGATGTGTAAGTGACAGTACCGGGATGATTCATTTTGACATGCAGGATTTTTTTGATTCCGGACAAATAGTGGTGCAGGCACATAGCGAGGTTGACAGCACTTACCGGCTGGAAATTTTTAGCCCTTTTTCAGAAGAATTTACTAACGATGCGATACCATCGTTCTATGTTCCGGATATCGATAAAGAATATTTACAGGCAGGAAACTTTCACATGGAAGTGGAAAATGGTTATCATCAAAAAGAGCTGCAAAAATTAGAAGTACCCTTAATTGATACGCTCCCGTTTTATAAACCCGATAAAACCTACCTGCTCGACAATTATACCCGTTTCACTACGATGGAAGAAGTGATGAGGGAGTATGTTAACGAAATAGATGTGAGAAAAAGAGGAAAGGATTTCCGTTTCCTGTCGATTAATAAGCCGGCTGCTGACTTACAGGATATTCAACCGGTCGAGACGATTTTTAGACTGAACCCATTGGTTTTATTGGATGGCGTTCCCGTTTTTGATATTAATAAAATAGTCGCATACGATCCCCTGAAAGTGCAAAAGCTGGAAGTAGTAGCATCAAAATATTATTGGGGGCCTATCATAGCATTTGGCATTGCAAGCTTCACAACCTATAAAGCTAACCTGGAAGGCTACACGCTGGATCCCGGTGATCTTATTATGGACTATGATGGCTTACAACAGCAACGAATATTTTATTCACCTGATTATTCTGGCGCCGTGCAACTTCAAAGCCCACTGCCTGATTTCAGGGACGTATTGTATTGGTCGCCGGAAATTAACACTGATGAAAAAGGGCACGGGCTTTTTTCATTTTATACAGGCGATATTCCAGGTAAGTATTATGTGGCTTTGCAGGGAATTTCTCCCAATGGCGATGCGGGAAGCACAGGTTTTATTCTAGACGTTGAAAAATAAGAAAAGATCTTACTACAAAAATTTTTCACCCAGGGATAGAAAAGAAGCAAAACCGCCAGGTATTCAATAAAAAATAATAACGTGAGGCACCGTGATTTAAAAATCTAAAAATTTATTTACTAACATGGAAGCTTATTACCTCTCCACCACCAGCAGGCAGGTTAAGTTCGAGCTTATCAGAAGAACTAACCACCTTTGTTTCTTTGATTAGCTTATTGGGATTATTTATCGCATCGGGCGCATCCTTGTATATTTCTGCATTATAAGTACCGGCAGGGAGAAACCTTAGCGAAATTGTAACCGTTCTTTGGGTACTGTTATTAATGGTACCCAGGTACCAATCCGTTCCCTTTCTTCTTGCTATACAAACCCATTCTCCCACTCCCGCGCCAGGCACAACCGTCTGGTCCCATACAGTGGGCACTTCACGCAGAAAGTCAAAACCATCCTGGCCTTCATACGCCTGCGGATAGTCGCAAAGCATAGACATGTGATTTTCCAAAACTACATACATTGCCAGCATGTGGCAGCGGGTGCCCAACACATGAGGCCGCGTCGCTAATACTTTAAAACCGGATTGCGGCATTGCCCTGAAGCCGCCAAGATGGTAATCGGTGCATCCCGCAAGCCCCCGGGTAAAGGGAATGTTTATATCATCATCGGGCGTAATAAGATTTCCCCATTTATCATTTTCATAATTCAAAGTACCCTCACGGGTTGATTCATTGGGATACGTTCGGCTTAAGCCCGTCGGTTTATAAGCGCCGTGAAATTCTATTTCCAAATGATGTGCCGCGGCTTTCTGCAATATTTCTTCCTGCATGTTGACCATCTCCTGGTCATCCCGGTCTAAAAAATCAACCATCATTCCTTCAATGCCCCATTTCTCATATAAAGCAAAAGCGCTGTCGAGTTTTGGATATAACGCCTGCCAATGCACCCAGAAGCGCAGCCGAACTCCTTCACTTTTGGCATAATCGCTTAATGCCTTGATGTCCAGGCCTGGTCTTGGCTTTGTTACGTCTGTATGAGGCCCTGGCGCATATTGCACTCCGTCATTCTGGTACCATGCCACCTGTCTGTAACCAATCACCGTATGAAATTCAATGCCATTTCTGGCGCAGAAATCAATATAATATTTTTCGAAATCAAAATTTTCCCCTGGCTCCCACGTGGTGTCCGGTGAGATATCTCCGTTCCACCAATGGAAGGTTGCTTTGCCGGGTGTCAGCCAGCTTAGGTCTTTTATTTTGCATGGCCCGGCAAGGTCTGTAAGAATGTTTGATTCAATCAGCGCTCCGATGCGGTCGCTTATCATTAATACACGCCAAGGTGTATGATGCGGAAGGTTTGCTTTTACTTTAATGCTATCCTGACCGGGCAACGGACTTAGTTGGCTCGTAAGTATTCCGTTGCGTTTTATGAGCGACATCCCTGCATAATTTACCAAATTTGCTTCCGTGATGGCCACATAAACTTTTCCCGGGAATTCAAAAAGGGCAGGCATGTCCATCAGTGTATCATTTGCAATATCATTCAATGGCATCACATTGTAGCGGTGCTCGTGGGAGGTGGTAAAATTTTCGAGAAAAGCTACTCTTGCTATTGGATTTCCGGTAAGGTTGAAATGAGTATTTTCATCGGTGAGCGTGTATTGATGCCAGTCGTTTTGTTCCGGTAACTCATAGCGAAATCCAATGCCATCATCATATACCCTTACCCGTAAGTAAGTCACTCGCTTTTTGCCATAGCTTTCGTACATCGGGATAGTAGCTTCTTTGTACGTGTCATGAACCTTACCGGATTTCCCTTCCGGCAACGTATAGTCGTCAGTTCCATCGGATAGAATAATGTGTCCTGTTTTAATATTGTTGCCGAAAAAATCATTGCCGGCAAAAGTTAACCCGAGGGAACTATATTCCACCAGGCTTTTATTTTTATAAGTAACCGAATAAGAAGGGTGTCCTTGCTCAACGCTGAATATGAAGGTCAATTTTTTGTCGGGTGATGAAACCCTCACTTTGTTTTGAGCAGGCAGAAAGTTGAAACAGCTAATTAAAAAGAGGGCAATAAATATTTTCTTCATTATCATAGCAAACTGATTTTATAACAATGTTACATTAAAAAAAAATTCTCTTTCAAATAGGTTGCTATAACTGCAATTTTACTACATCATTATTTCATCATTGAATTATTTCTGGCTAAGCCAGGCCGCCATGCGTATTTTTAAACATAATTTTATACTCTCAACTAAACAAGATCAGGAATGAAAAAGCAATCAGATACCAACGGTAAAAAGAGCAGTATCCGCCAGTACATACGATCAATGAATTCATATCGCATAATGATATTGACACTATTGGTATCGGTCACTTTATCTTGCAGAACATCTGCACAAAAAGTTTCAAAACTTAAAGTGCCCGAATGGGCACAGCCCGGTTCTGCAACGCACAAACAAGTACCGCCACCACCAGACTTTCACAGGGCTACCCGAACGGACAATGTCCCTATTGGTATTTTTGATGGACAAAGTGATATAGGGGGTGCGCTGGTACCCGGCGCTTCCGGTTTTGATGCTGCCTCCGGACAATATACGATCACTTCAGCAGGCTACAACATCTGGTACACCCGTGATGAATTTCGTTATCTTTGGAAAAAAATGTCGGGAGATGTATCGTTGGCTGCCGACGTCAATTTTCCTGATTCCACAGGTTATGAAGATCGCAAGGCTGTTCTCGTTATTCGCCAGAGTCTTGACGACGATTCTAAAGAAGCCATGGTGGCGCTTCATGGTGGTGGCCTGATGCACCTGGCCTGGAGACCGGAAAAGGGAGCGAGCCTTACCGAAATGAGAGTTCCGGAGAAAAGTGCATTTCGTATTGGAATTGAAAAGCACGGAGATGACTTTGCCATTTTCGTAAGTATGAATGGCGAACCAATGCACCAGTTGGGCCATACCATTCAATTGCATATTGATGGCCCATTTTATATTGGCATCGGTTTTTGCTCGCATCAACCGGTTACACCTGATTCCGTTATACTTTCTAATGTAGTTTTAGAAAATGCCACGGGTAAATTATAGCATGCGCAACTAAAGGAGTAAACTTAAATATGCCGGCACCAATCAAAGTAACGCTGCCCGGTATTTTACTCCTCGTTTTCATTTCAGGTTTCAATAATGATCCCTGCCAGCCAACAGACTAAAAGCACATCATACAAAAAAATATTCCGCCGGTAAATATTCTGTAACAAAGAAAAGGGCGCTCATGTTCACAACCACCCTTTGCTTTCCCTAAGCGCATATTTTATTCAATACACCTATTATCAATATAAAATCTCCTTATCCTACCTTCATGTAATAATAGCCGCAGGTAAGAACAAAAATGGTTAATAACGATTTCGAAAACCTTTATAACAGCAAATTGCTGCCGGTAATGGATAAGTTGCGGGCTGAGTGTCGCAAGGCAGATAATTGGGGAATTACGGGCTTATTATCATTTGTTGCAGCAATGGTGATTGCTTATTTTGGAATGATGAGAGGGAGCATTCCGTTTTATGGTATTTATTGTATCCCCTTGTTTTCACTGGCCGTTATATCACTCTTTTCGTATACCCGCAAAAGTGATGTCTTCACCGATGACTATAAAAAGTATGTTATCCGGGAGATCATCAATTACCTTAGCCCCGGCATAGACTACGAACCCGATGAATGCATTAATGAGCAGGATTATAAACTCAGCTGCCTGTACCGGTATTATTATGATTACTATTCAGGCAACGATTTTATTTCAGGAACCGTTGACAATGTTCACTTTCAGTTCTCCGAACTCTGGACTCAATACGATGATGGAAGACAGCGGCCTACCATATTCAAAGGTTTATTTTTTGCAATACAAACAAACTATTCATTTACTGGTAGTACTTACGGATGGTCTACCGATGCAGTGCAATTAGCAGTAAGCATTTACGATGAAGAATATCGGCTTATGCCAATGCCAGATATAAATGATGTTGGATTTGGTGATAAAGACTTTGAAAACCACTACCAGGTATGCAGCACTTATCCTGCCGAGGCGGCGGCGATTCTTACTCCATCGCTCAGGGAAAAATTCACCGCTATAAGTGAGTCTGCTCGCAGCCCCGTATCTTTCTCATTCGTAAACGGTAACTTATATATCGCCATACAATATGGCGGCGACCTGTTGGAGCCCTCTGATTACGATCCAGGTGACAAGGAAGAAATACAGAAGTATTATTCTACGATACAACTTATCATTGGCATCATAAAAAATTTGCAGTTAGGGCAATTAGTTTGATAAAAATATTACAGCAATACGCGACAAAGGCACAAGCTTCATAAAATTTACAGTTTCGATCAATACGGCTTTTCGCCACCAAAATTCCCCGGCGGGTTATAATTACAAACAACAATCACATTTCCATCTGCACATTTTGCAATTCCGCAACCTACCTTCGTGGTCTTTTTCCAGATCATCTGGGTGTAATGACCACACTCCGCTCCGTTCTTGCAATCTTTGGTATCAAAATCAAAATCATTTTTTTCAGTTCCCCAATCTGCTGCCGCATCTAAAATAGTGGGACTCCAGCCGGTACCACCTCCCCAATAAATATTTTCACCGTATTTCTCATTCCACGGATCACTGGCATCGTCAGGCCGGTGTTGCATTTGGCAACTTCGGTTGGCAGCCAATTCGTTTGCCCAACTCTGCGCATATAGCGCAAGTTCGTCCGACCAGGTAAGAGGCGGAACTCCCACTTCAGTACGGTATGCGTTGTGTGCATCTAATATTTGCTGAATAGTGACCAAAACGGTATCGCTTTGAGCGCCGGTATTGATACCGCAAAACAAAGCCGCCATAAGCAAGAACATTTTTATAAATGCTCTACCCGGTAAACAGCGGTTAATCTTTCTTTTCATCTTTTTTGAATTTATAAGATAAGTTATGTCTTTAATTTGATTTGCGAAAATGCCCGAAGCCATTCACTTGCGGTTCTTGCCGACGGTTTAGGCATATTGACTCTGCTCCGTAGCGCAAGTACCTGGCAAGGCTACACGAAGTTTTAACACATTGCATTAAAACAAAACAGCAGGTACGGATGCTTTTACACGGTTCTTTCCCCAAGGTGCTTTCCATTTTCCTGTCCCCATTCCGGATAATTTAATGATATATCATTTCGTTTAAGCATTGCCGTTTAAATTTTTCAGACTTAGGCCAATCGAAAGTTTGCAGTATGTAAAAAAAGATTTAAATTGCTTACCCCAATTAAAACAACCATTCCAATGAAAAGTCTCAAAGATGTATTTAGTGTAATGCTCACACTTGCCGTTATCATTACAATAATAGTTTTATTAGTATATTTTTTTACTTCCGTTTAAATCGTTTTTTCCATTAGTAATCCTGCTACTTCCGTGGTTTGGCAGTTTACCAATGATTAACCGGTTTACTGATTTGCGTCTTGCAACGGATATTCATTTTATCTGTTTGCTTAAATATTGCGACGCAGCGGGTTGATGGTTGAAGTATGTAGAATATCGGGCGAATGATTTTTGACCTGCAAATCTTCCTTAATTGGTGTGTATGTTTTTATGAAGGGATCTTGCCGTTAATGCATTGTGGTAATGGTTATGCTCATGGCAGGTTTGTATTGCTTCGTAAATAACCTCGGGATCGGAGGTTTTGGCCAGGTAGCTGTTAGCTCCCAATTCCATAAGCCTTGTTATCATGCTTTGGTCATCCATCATGGTGAGGATTATAACTTTAATATCAGGGTAGTATTTTTTTAATTGGGGTAAAGTAGCAATGCCATCCATTACCGGCATTTGTATGTCGAGCAATATTACATCAGGTGTAATGTCCTTTAAAAGATCTAGCAGGCAGGAACCGTTTTCGGCCTCAGCAATAACCTTAATATGCCCTTTAAAGGAAAGGCTTTGCTTAACTCCGGCACGGTATATTATATGGTCATCAGCAATGACGACCTGTATTATTTCATCGGTGCTGCTTTTCATTTTCCAGCGGAATGGATTATAAATATTTTAATAAAAACCAAATATCACTTTTTACAATGGTAAAACGAACAGGGGAAATACTCAATTATTTCATTCGTAATTCTACGACACAAATGACAGGAATTTGTACTATATGAACTAAGCCGGTCGTGTACGCCTGCCCGTAATCTCCTCCCGGATTTTTGCAATAGCTGAAATATAACTCTGGCCCGGATACAAGGTTATGCCGGACCATTTCCCCCGGCTTCAGTCTTTGCACCGCGAACAGAATTGAAGATTTGCCAGGCCGGTTTTTTATACCGCAACCGCTAAATACGTATAACCCACATCGTTAGTATCACTTACAAAAGTAACTCGAATGCCCGTTACTACTTGACACTTTGTATAAACAATTTTCTACAAAGAGTGCCCATGATTACTATAAATGCAACAATACGAACCCCCTACTTTTGACCCGAATTACACAATATCCAAAATCAAATTATCCAATTATGAAATCCCTTACAGGTCTCACCGACCAGGAACTAATCCAGTTATACCTGGATGGCACCACCGAAGCACTTACCACTCTTGTTTATCGTCACAAAGACAAACTCTATACTTCAATATACCTGATGGTAAGAGACAAATACCTGGCGGAAGATTTTTTCCAGGAAACCTTCATTAAAATTATCGACAAGCTGAACAGCGGCAAGTATACAGACGAAGGCAAGTTTTTAGGATGGGCTATGCGGATTGCTCATAACCTTTGTATTGATCATTTCAGAAAAGTAAAACGCATGCCTCTCATTAAAACCAGCGACGACTATGATATTTTTGATGCGCTTAATTTTTCGGAACCCGGTGCTGATAAACATATGATGCACGGCGAGACATGCCATAAGGTTACTAAAATGTTAGAAATGCTCCCGGAAGATCAAAGGGAAGTAATTGTTATGAGACACTATGCAGATCTGAGCTTTAAAGAAATTGCGGCTCTCACCAACAGCAGCATCAATACGGCGCTCGGCCGTATGCGTTATGGATTAATCAATTTAAGAAAAATGATGGCCGAAAAAGAAATGGTACTATAGCACAGGCAACTTTCCGGAACCCATTGTTAATTTACTACAACCAATGACAGCAAATGCTGTCATTTTTTTTTCAGGTTACCATGATAGCCGATAGTCTGCATTCATCAGCGACGAGTCCATGTGTAACCCATAACTGTACCATCACCTGTTAAGCAATTTTGCACAAAACAATTCATTAACGAATAAAATCACTAAAGCAATACCACTTCTGTTTAACTTTGCCACCCACATTTTTTAAATAAATATCAGTCAAAAGATGAATCAACAACTTTTTGAAACAGTAGATCAATACATCAGTAACCTGTTCCATGATGAAGATGATTGCCTTACTGCTGCAGAACAATCCATTATCGACTCAGGTATTCCACAGATCAGCGTATCGCCCAACCAGGGGAAATTGCTGCATATACTTGCCAGGTTATGCAACGCCAAAAAGATATTGGAACTGGGCACTTTGGGCGGTTACAGTACCATCTGGATGGCAAGGGCATTGCCGGAAAACGGTGCACTTGTTACCCTCGAGATTGATAAAAAACATGCAGAGGTGGCACGGCAGAATTTTGATCGTTGCGGACTTTCATCCAGGATCAGTATACGCCCGGGCAAAGCCATTGACATACTACCGCAATTAGTAAACGAAGGTTCCGGTCCATTTGATATGATCTTCATTGATGCCGACAAACCACCCTACCTTGAATATTTTCAATGGGTTTTACAACTGTCCAGGCCGGGAACGCTCATAATAGCAGACAATGTGATTAGGGAAGGAAAAGTACTGCTGGATGAAAGCCCCGACGAAATGGTATCCGGGGTAAAACGATTCAATTCATACCTGGCTGAGTGCTCCGGGGTAACAGCCACAATTTTCCAGACGGTAGGCGCCAAGGAACATGATGGAATGGCAATAGCTATTGTAAAATAATTTGCCTTCACTATTCTATTTGGCTCCGCCACTTACAACACCACGATAACATTTTGCTTTGCCAAAGTCAAGAACTGAATGTACGCTCAATAAAATGGCGATGTTACTAATAATGCAAAAAAATATATCTCCAAACCGATAGCTTACATTTATATTCATCATCCCATTGTATCAGTATGAAAAAAGAATCCACTTTTCTTGTTGTTACGGCCTTTTTTGCTATTTATCTTATATGGGGAACTACCTATGTCGCCATCATTTTCGGCTTGAAGGGCTTTCCTCCTTTCATACTCTCTGCTATCCGCTTTTTTACGGCGGGCGTGCTGCTATTTTGTTGGGCAATTCTAAAAGGGAAGCCCGTTCCAAAACTGCGTATATGGGTGACCGGTAGCATAAGCGGTTGGCTGATGTTGATCGGGGGTTCAGGCCTTATTGCATGGAGCGAAACATATGTGGGCCCGGGCTATGCCGCCATTATTGTCGCTACCACTCCTTTCCTGTTCATAATAATGGATAAAAAAAGATGGACTGAATATTTTTCCAACAAACTGACCATTACAGGTTTAATCATGGGATTTACAGGCCTGGTCTTTTTCTTCAATGCAGGGCCCGGTCACCCGCAGGCTGGGGCAAACCACTATATGATTATAATGGCGACCATTGTTTTATTCTTTAGTTGCATTTTATGGGTAACCGGTTCTCTATACTCCAGGAATATGCGGCAACATGGTGACTCTAACTTTATGACCTCCGCCATACAACTGATGGCTGCAGGTGCAGGCAGCGCAATAATAGCCGGTCTTACAGGCGAATGGAACCATTTTTCTTTAACGGTTGTACCAACGCCGGCATGGGCGGCGCTCGCATATTTAATCACGCTGGGATCGGTAGTTTCTTTCGTGGCATTTACCTGGCTCATTACCATACGGCCCCCTGCCATTGTAAGTACGCACACTTATATTAATCCAATTGTTGCGGTGGTATTGGGCTGGATCGTAACCAATGAGCAGTTTTCAGCAGGTCAGATGACAGCCCTGTTCATTATACTTTCCGGCATGTTACTCACTAATTTGCCACGCTATAAAAATGCATTTAAAAAACCCATTATGCAGGAGATTCCATAAGGGTAAACTGAAAATGCCGGTGAACTGTTCTTTGCAAATCAATGGCTACCGGTATAGGCTGCATGATATTTATCTTTTTAATACAGGAGTTTGCCCTGTAAATAATAAGTAGTTGCATGCTTGTCGCAGGTTCAGTTAAATATTGGTAACGATTTTAAAAGATAACCCGTTTAGATTCTGTCCGCTGCAGTGATGTTGCTCTCAACCCGCTATTACGAAAGGTAACGATATCGGTACCGGAATTATTGACAGGATAACTATATTGAACGTGGCATTTGCGGTAGGTGCGGTTTTGTAAAGCTTCCTGCTGTGCTTTTTCAACACTGGTATTACCACCTAAAGCCGATGGAACTGCATAAATCTTACCCTCCGGAGATACCACAAAACTCAGGCGGCTCTGCTCCTCACCATTGCCTGGTGACTTTACTTGTTTCTTTGCCGGGTTGGGTGCCTGAGCAAAAAGGGCTGGGGCTAAAGCCACCATCATACATGTAATTAATAAGCGGTTGTATATTTTTCGCATTTAGGTAAGAATTATTTTTCGAATACTAAAGATAAATTCTTTAATTGAATTATATGCTCCCACCTGCGGCTGGGTTGTCTGCTTCAGTAGTCGGGACAGGCTTTGATTTTTTGTTTCCGTGGCTGCCGGAACTGCACGCAGGCAGGTGCACACCAAAGAGATAACAAGCTAAAATAACTGCTTCAAGATGGCGGATTAGCATGATTAAAGACAAGAACACAACGCCTGGATGTTACGCGAAAGTTCTTCCATGCCCTTAGCTACCGGTATCGCATACACGATAAACAACTGCAACCAACAAATTTTACAGCATTTCCGCAACCTTCGGCAAAGATATTTGCAGGGTACACTCGTTGTTTTCGTTTTGGCTTATATTGATACTGCCGCCGTAAAACTCTACGCGACTTTGTATTTTCCTAAGATCAATGCTCCATTGGTCAGGATCATCGATACATGTATCGCACGCGTATGAAATGCGGAGAAGCAATACCTCACCGCCTGTTTCAATAGTTATACTTACTTCGCCCGGACCAGCATTATCTCTTATATAAAGGAGACGATTTTTTATAATTCGATACAACAAAAGCTTTATCTTATCCGGCAAATTATTTACGTCGGCCGCATCAAATTTGAGATAAACCAAATGATTATTCTCATCGAGAAAATCCCTGGCCAATGATTCAATACGATCTGGTAGTCCAAAGAGACCAAAAACCGGGGCATCTATCGATTCAAAGAGTACGTTCACTTTTTCAATTGCCTCGCTCATGCATGCAACGCTTGTCGCCACTATGTTGTCCGCCATATTCATTTTTGATTTGCTCCGTTCAAGATGCATCTTTGACGCAGCTAATAACTGGTTTATCTCTTCATGCAGTTCGTATGAAACCTGGTTTTTTTCCTCTTCATGCTCCTGTATCGCCATTTCAGTGAGCAATTGCTGGCTCCGGAGTTGTTGCCTGTTCAATTCTTTCTCCAGCAACACCCTTCTTGTTATGTCCGTAAACAATCCATCCCAAACAAGGTTTCCATCATCATTCTTTCTCGGCTTTGCATGAATACCGGCCCATCCGCAGGTTCCATCCCGTTTATGGAATCGCACATCTAACTGGAGCGTTCGAACTTCCCCGGCAGCCTTGTTCCTTTCATTAACAAACAGTTTCCTGTCTTCTTCCCAAATCAATTCATACAGTAGCCGGGGATTACCTACTATCTGCTCCTCATCTCCTTCAATAAATTTTGTTACGCCATTGCTTACATAAATAACCTCCTGTATACCAGCCGCATTCGTGGCGACCTGGTAAATGAATGAATCGGGCAGGTTGTTGCTCAGGGCATTTAGCTGCGCTATCTTTTCTTCCAATGCTTTGTTTACCCTGGCATTTTTCTCACGGCTTTTTTTTAGGGCTTCCGCTACAATGGAAATTAAAATACCGTTTAAAACAAAAACCATCATGCCTACCCACCCGGCATTATCCTCTTTGAAAGAATGGCCTGAAAAAGAGTGCCACCCGTTATAACATACCAGGCACGATAATAGTGTTGAGAACAAACCCGGGTATAGCCCTCCATAAATAGCTGATAATACCACTGCGGGATAAAAGGAAGACCATATAAACCTGTCGCCGAACAGATCAAGAGGCCAGATGCGCAATGCCATCGCAATGGAAGTGAGCAAAAAAGCCAAAATAAATGGCTCAAAGGGCTTTATGGTAGCACGAAGATCCTTCATTACATTTTACAGTGAAGCGGTTTTTATAATAGTATCCAAACAATGAACCATTCAAAATATGCGGAAACCCCGAACGTAACATTTGCCCTTCCCTTCTGAAAAATTAAGAAGATTTTTTGTAATAATTATGTTTTTGCAAAAGGCCCGGTATTTCACTGTCTGGAATTTCCGGGACCCGGAACAAAGAATACAAACCTAAACGCTTCTGCCAGGTAAAAGAGGTAGTGGATAATCGTTGCAGTAGCGTACTTTTATTCACGGATAGTCATAAAAACAGGTAACATGAAAAAGTCTCATAGGATTATTAGGATTATTATTATTTGAAATACTCAATGTTTATTTCATAATGCCCATGCCCGGCAGCCAACAAATGAACAGTATTGAGATTGCTTATTTCTTATACACCTGGCGATGGCCGTTTCGTCTACTGTTTTCCGTTATCTTTCTCTATGGCCTCTTCAAATTATCATGGAAGCGTATATAGGTACCATTAGTATTCATTGTTATAGTAGCGGCGGCAATTTATGCATTGAATTTCCAAATGGCTGCCGATCATATGTTTCCCAGGGTTAGAAAATTAATAATGGCCAATGCAACCACCAATAAAGTCGATAGCCAGCGATTAATTATCGGGGGGTTCGCAGAAAAATTTATCATAGTTTGGAAATTCTGTAGTGAAAACCCCCACCTGACATAATAAGATCAATGTTTAATGATAGTAATCTCCGCCCTCCTGTTTCGCCATTGCTGTGCCTGATCAAGTGGGCGACTGGAGCCATAGTAAGAAGAGGTAATGCGGGATGCAGCAATACCATAACTTATAAAATAATCGACAGTTACTTTTGCACGACCAGCAGATATTGGCATGTTCTTAATTCCTGTTCCCTGGGTATCTGCATGCCCGCTTATATGTAAGGTGAGTGTTTTGTCAGATTGCACAATTTGCATTATCCTGTTTAGTACCGCAAAATCATACCCCACCAACTCGGATTGATCATAAGCAAAATAGATGCAGTAGGTAACTGAATCGGCGGACATGGCTACGAGGTCTGCGCCTTCTACCGGCGGGAAAGGGCAACCCTTGTTTTCCCTGCTTCCTTTAATGCCGGGGCATTTGTCATCCTTGTCCGGTATGCCATCTCCATCTGAATCGGTGAGTGGGTTTGTTCCCGTATTGCTTTTTACCATTTGAGTATCCACGGCATTTGTTGAGGTGGTTTTTTTTCTCTTTCTTGTAGCCGTGGAAGATAATGCGTCTTTTACTACATCATCCTTATGGCTTCGGTGTATCCTCGTTCTTCCCCCTATGTCGTGAGCAAAGCCTGCTGAATAAAACATAAAATTGCTGGTAATGCCCTTTGACAGTACTTCCCTCATTTGACCTTGCAATATAAGAATGCTACCTCCATTAAAATGAAAGGCAAGTCCTGCCCCAACAGGTGCGTATGCCGCCGTCTGGTATCCAAACGTGCCGCCGCCTATTCCGGCGGTTAGAAACGGGTTTACACTGGCGTCGGGAGCAAATGCCTTAAAGTGGAGCAATATCTCTGCATGCATGGTGGCATCTTTGTGGCCCAGGCTATCACTTTTTATAAACCCGGCAGGAAAACTGGAAAGATTGATGCCGAGGTTGGTCGAAACATCTAAATGGGGCACCAGGGGTTTCCAAAAAGAGAGCTGCAAACCAAAGTTCGTATTGGAAGCTGTGGGATATTTTGAATGGCTTAAAACGGTGTAATCTGACATGCTTACTCCAACGCAGAACATGCCCTTTTGGTCACCGGGCTCCTGCTGTGCATGCAAAACAGATATACAGAGGCAAAGACATAAGGCAGCAACGGGCCGGATAGATTTCATAATGCAGATTTAAAGGATTATAACGTTTAACTTCAGCATTATAACGCATTAACCGATGTGTTATTATTTGTGCCTGTGCCGCTTTCGCCTTCTTTGAATCAATATATACATTCTCCTCCACGCAAGGCCGCAAAAAGTCTGAGCCATGATTTATCGGATTAATTGATTACCCTGATTAAAGGCCATCTACATTCAGTTCCGTTAGGAGCGACATATTTAGCAAAACCATTCCTGATAGCAAGCCTCACCCCACACCCCCCTCCCGGGGGAGGGGAACCTAACTCGGAGCAGCAATTAGCTCCGTAGGAGCGCTATGTTGGTAGCAATCGTCAGAAGAGAATCATCGGAGCGCCGCAGGTGCGATATATATATATATATATATAATTCTCTACCACGCAAAGCCTCAAAAGAAATAAAGGCGCAAAGACATCATGCCAAACCCCGCGGATTTCCAGCGCATACGGGTTAGTATGGTTTTATGAAATAGAAATTGATTGCGACCACATCACAAAAAACTATTGCGTAAAAGAGTCCGTAGATCAACAAGCTTAGCAGGGTGCGCCCTACCACCGAAAGCTTTTTGTGTATATTGAAAAACTGCATTAACACCCACACCATTAAGCCAAGACTAATTGTTAATTATCTGGCGGCATTAACGTTACTGGTTGTATGCGGTAAGCATTTACTTTTCGGCCATATTGGACGGCCGGAGTCCATCGCGGGCTGTTTTTTATAATCTGTTCGCTCAGGGCGGCAAGCCTTGTTCCCCGCATGGTAGTGGCTTCTACTGCAGTCACTTTGCCTTCTTTATCTACAATAAATTTTACAGTGCACGATCCGTACATTTTATATTTATCAATCTCGTCCAAATGCTTTCCCAACTGCCTCGAAACATATTGAGTCCATGCCATGGCGCCGCCCGGAAAGGAGGCCTCTATCTCATCACGGGTAAACACGGAATCAGCATGAGAGAAAACCCCTTTGGCATAAAATTTCTGCATCCCCTTTTCAGCCGTAAAAGAAACCTCATTATTAACACGGCCACTGTCTTCGAAATATATTTTCGACAATTCATCTTTGCGGGAATCATTCACGATAATACTATCGGGATAACCGCTTTTATCATATCCCCGATGAATATATTTCACCACCTCTCCTCGTTCATAAAAAGATGAATCGATAATATGCCCGACACTGTCGGCCTTTTGCCAAAGGCCATCTGCATTTCCATTCAGGTAGTTACCCGCCAGCTCGGGTTGACCGTCTGCAAAGAATGACTGGAACAAACCGTCCGAAACCTGCAGGGTGGTATCTGTAAAGTATTGTGTGATCACCAGTGCATCGGTAGTTACGTTGTATATATTCAGCTGAAGCCTATTGTCTTTCATTACTCCGATACCTTTAAATACGGCGTCAGGCTGGCTGGCAGTGTTCAGATCCTTATCAAAGTAATAGATATATTGTTTCCCCTGGCCCAGTCCCGCCAGTGAAATACCCAGCAGGTAAGTTAATAGAATATATTTCATAAATAGTTTTGGAATGCCGAAAATAGATAAACATTTTTAATTATTATAAGGCAAGTATATAAAGCCCGGGATGCCCGTGCGCTATTTTTACATGCCAATGGCTATCGGTACAGGCTAAACGATAAAAAAAGCCCGCAATTAAGCAGGCTTTCAATTACTTTGTCTTGAGGTTTTATTGGTTTTACGCCAATATCGGATTCAGTAACAGTTGGTTTTAATAAGATATGTTAGTTCATTACAGGTATTGGATAAAAAAGAAGAAGTTGACTGATATCAGATTTTAATAATTTTTCTATTGGATAATTGGATAGTGGTACGTTTCTAAGGATTTGGATTTTTTGATTAATGTTCTTAAACATCAATCAACTTCTAGTACAAAGATATGCCGGCTATGTATCCTGCACAAGAGCAGTACCGCCCGATTATACCAATACTGAATTTACTGAAACGATCGTATAAATACCAATAGCCCACTTCAGAAATTACGTGCAGTAAAAAATAATTGGTAAAAACAAGTTTTCGACCGTTGTGGATGCTGGCCATCAAAGTTAGGGATGTTTCTGGCATGGGCATAAATATGTGTCTGACCAGCCGA
This sequence comes from uncultured Chitinophagaceae bacterium, assembly GCA_963819925.1. Classification (GTDB taxonomy): domain Bacteria; phylum Bacteroidota; class Bacteroidia; order Chitinophagales; family Chitinophagaceae; genus Ginsengibacter. The sequence continues at coordinate 1,069,270 of CAWFYG010000009.1, forward strand.
TAGGCTGCCAGTATTTTGTCGTGTGCTCAGACAAGAATTCAATGATGGCTGAATAATTTTAAAATTGGGCCCCATCAAAAGCCAAAACACAAATCCTGTCCACATAACTTTTGGAGAACTGCCATGCGCTGTTCTTTACGTAGTAATGGCTACCGGTACCGGCTACACGACATTTTCGTTTTTCACCAAGCTAATGTTTAGCTGAAATATAGACAGGAGAGTAATGCTTTGTCTACGTCCGTGATATGTTTTAACTTGCACCAACAAACTCCCGAGATCATGAAAAAACTCTACCACATCCTCCTGTCATTTGCTATTTTCCTCTTCACTTCCATCGCTTCTCATGCACAAGTGAGTCTGCCATACACGCTTACTTTTACAGCTGATGATCCCACACAATGGGCAGATGGCATTGCAGAAGACGGAGACGGCGGCACTTCTGATATTAGCGGCCTCAATCTCATGATCTATACGACAGATGCAGACCATACCAGCCTGTATGCCGGCTCTACTATTATATGGCACGACAATAACTACTTTTTTTCAGGCTCCTCAGGTTATACCGGCATTACTTCCGGCCCTGATATGGAAGCTACGGACAACGGCGTGCCTGCAATGGTTATCAAGAGTGCCGACAATTCTATTAATTTCTCCTTACAATCTATTACGCTATACGATTGGGGCTATACGAATGTCATCACGATCGAAACCTATGATAACGGTAGCCTGGTAGGTTCTGTTGATTTCACTCCCGACGGGGTCAATTATATCCCGGGTACCGTTTCGCAGTCTGACTTGCTGACCCCTGCTTATTTCGACAATATTGACGAAGTACGTTTTTTCCCCAAGGCTCCCAATACCATCTTTAACCTGAGTATGAACAACATTTCACTGGCCGCTCCTTCGGGTACGCTTCCCGTTACCTTCAGCAGTGTAAATGCCCGGCAGCAGGATAAAAATATTGCCATTCAATGGCAGGTAGAAAATGAAATTGGTATGCTGAAATACGAAGTAGAAAGATCTGCTGATGGCCAATCGTTTACCGGCATCGGCACCAGTAACGCTGCTGATAACGGAGGCGCAACAACCTACCAATGGCTTGATGAAAATGCTTTAGCCGGCAATAACTTTTACAGGATAAAGAGCACCAGCCTTACGGGCAGCATCGCTTATAGTGCCGTTATTAAAATGTACAATGGCCTCTCTAAGCCGTTGCTGGTTATTTATCCAAACCCCGCAACCGGCGGATTCATTCACCTTCAGATAAATAATATGCCCGAAGGTATTTACCATGTAAAATTAATTAACAGCACCGGGCAGTTGATGGCGACAAAGACCATAACCCATGCAGCAGGCAATAGCAGCGAAACGCTTAATTTCGGCAATCTAGCCGGAGGTATTTATTTGCTGAAATTGGTTCATCCCGACCATTCTGAATCAGGAAGCACCTTATTTGCGAGATAAGATAATTATTTCGGGCTAGCTTACCTACATAGTTAATCACCGAACGCTGTTAATGTTCCCGGCTGTCGCCTGTAAGCCTTGACTGATCTTCAATAATACACAAAGAAACCCACCAGTTCCTTTAGGAGCGACATATTGGTAACAACCGGCAAAAAAATTTCACACGCGCCTCAGGTGCTGTATAAGGTTTTCCTGCAAGCGGGGCCGTCCCCGAAATAAAGGTATAAAGACAGCATGCCAAAGCCTCAAATGGAGGAATAGAAGAGCGCAAAGAAGCGAATTTTTTATCTTCTCCACCTTTTCACGATGCACTCCCGGCAAACCAGAAGATGACTGCATTTAAAAATTATAGTTGTTGTAGGCAAATGTTTCGTTCCAATAATTCTTATACGATTACCCTTTCGCCGGTGGCTGCAGATTGATAAATAGCCTGCACGATTCTTATATCACGCAGCCCTTCTTCACCGGGAACCAGCATGGGTTTATTTTGCATAATCGAAAGTGAGTCGTCATCCATTTGTTTTGCCTGTTGCCACGGTACGTTGTATGGATAATTTATTTCCCCTAACGGACTCACGGCTCTTACGCCCGCATACGCCTGGTAAGGTGCTACTTTTATTTCACCCTTTTGGCAAAGGATGTTAAGATAATTGATGTCTCCACCAAAAGTGGTTTTAATAGTTGCCATTACACCACCCGGAAATTCCAATACAGCTTCTGTCGTTTCATCAAGACCGTTTTTATAAATCTCAGGCCGGGTTGTAGATGTCTTTGCAGATACAATAGCAACCGGCTCCATGTTAGTACCAAGGCGTGCGCCCTGGATAGCATACACGCCCATATCGTACAGCACTCCTCCGCCCATAGCTTTATTTTGTTTCCAGTGATTCGTACGGTTTTCCCGATAGCCTGCCCCGCAACTTACCTGCTCCACATCGCCAAGCAATTTCTTCTTAACAATATTCGTGTATGCCTGGGTGTTAGGCTCGTGATGCAGGCGGTAGCCTATCGCAAGCTTTTTCTTGTTACTATTACACGCATCGATCATAGCCCGGCATTCAGCAACCGTCAGGGCCATTGGCTTTTCGCACCAAACATGTTTACCGGCCTTTGCCGCCCGGATGGAATACTCCTTATGCATCGATGGAGGAAGTACCACATACACTACGTCTATATCATCGTTGAACTAACATCGCCTATCCGGCGCTGAGTTATGGATTCTGTAAATTGTAAGTTTATTATTTCACTTTAAAAATTTACAGGATCATGGAAAAAAAAATCATTAAGTCCGCAAGCTATTGCGGCATTGGAAAAAGCTAATCAGTATTTATCCATTGGCCATTACAGCCCGCTTACGATTCGCAACTACCTGGCAGAGCTCCGATTTATTTTTGTGTATTATCCTGATGCAGATCCATTGGATTTTACCGAGCCGATGATTATTCAGTATTTGCTATACCTGAGTAAAACCCTCGGATGCAGCCGGGTAAAATGTAAGATGGCAGCGCAGGCTATTTCATTTTTTATGCGCCATGTAGCAAAGCGTCCTTATGTAATTCCTACCGTTATTTATCCAAGACCTGAAAATAAATTTCCGGCGGTAATGTTGCCCGAAGAAATCATGAAGCTCATCGATGGGGTTCAAAATATTAAGCACCGTACCATTTTAATGTTACTCTACAGTACGGGTATGCGTGTCAGTGAGATTGCTAATTGCAGGATAGCAGATATCGACTCAACAAACATGCGCATCAAAGTAGTACAGGGTAAAGGAGCCAAAGACCGCTATACTATTATGTCGCAGCAGGTGCTGCTGGAGCTGCGGGCCTACTATCTTATTTATAAACCCAAAGAATATCTTTTTAATGGATACCGGCCCGGTAAAAGATACAGTGTGCGCACCATACAGCACATTATGCAAAAGGCATTAGTGAAGGTAGGGCTGGAAAGCAAGCACTACAGTATTCATTCTATTCGTCACAGTTTTGCCACGCATTTGCTGGATAACGGAACAGACCTGCATACTATTAAAGAGTTGCTTGGTCACAATAACCTGCAAACTACCATGCGGTACATGCATCTTACTTCAAAACGAACGGACGGTATCTTTAATCCTTACGATGCCTTATTGCTGGCAAAAGATAACAACATCCTTAAAGCAAATTTAAAATGATGCTCCATGTTATCTTATACAGCGCCGCGGGCAACGGTGCAACAGGTGTTACAAACCCAGGAGGTATGGGTTCATAAAAATGCTCATATATCAAAAGTGTTGCAACGGATAAGAACCTGCCGTACAGCAGCCCTTGGCTATCACGTGTACGGGTGTACGAAAGATGAGTGCAGACATATACAATACCAGTATCATAGTTGCAGGGACAGGCATTGTCCCAATTGCGGAGCGATAAAGAAGCAGGAATGGATAGAAGCCCGCAGTCGTGAACTGTTGCCTGTAAAATATTACCATGTGGTATTTACCTTGCCTCATGAGCTCAACAGCCTGGTGATGGGGTATCGGAAGCTTTTGTATAAACTGCTCTTTGATGCATCAGCTGCAACCTTGCTCACTTTTGCAAAAGATGAAAAACATCTCGGAGCTTCCCCTGGCATCATTAGCGTGCTGCATACATGGGGTCAGCAGTTGAGCTTTCATCCGCACATCCATTGCATTGTAAGTGGCGGTGGTGTTACACCTAACAACGAGTGGAAAGAAGCAAAGAAAAATGAGTGGCAGTTTTTATTTCCTGTTGAAGCAATGAGTACTGTTTACAGAGGTAAATTTTTAGAGGCATTGAAACAAATGATAATCAAAGGAGAAGTAATACTGCCGGCAGATACAGACCGTAAACAACTGTTTAATATACTGTACAGCAAAGAATGGGTGGTATATGCCAAAGCTCCTTTTGGCGGCCCGCAGGCAGTGATTGAATACCTGGGAAGATATACACACAAGGTGGCTATCAGCAATCACCGCATACAAAGCATCGATGAACAAACGGGAACAGTAACCTTCACTTATAAAGACTATAGTGATAATGATATGCAAAAACAAATGACACTTACAACGGATGAATTTATCCGTCGTTTTACGCAACACATATTACCGGAGCGTTTTACCAAAATAAGAACCTATGGTTATCTCGCTAACAGGGGACGTCATGATCGCATAAAAGCAGTATTACAAAAAATGAAGCTGCCTTTGCATAAAGAGCTGGTGAAGATCCCTGTCGAAGTTCGTATGTTGGAGCAATACGGTATTGATATGAAAGAATGCCCCGCCTGCAAGAACAGAACTTTGCAACTGATAAAAATCGTTTATCCCTGGAAACAGGCAGATGATGGATAAGATCAGACCGGATCAGTTTTTTAAATGCGTTTATGAGGCAACGTTAGGTGACGTAACAGGTAAGCTATGAGCAGCATCAAAAAATATCTTCAAAAAGTCATTATAAAAAATTTAAAACCTTAATTTTAAAACATCAAAACGGCCTGATCATAATAAACACAGTGAAAACGGGCTGTTAACATCAAGAACAATATTTTAAAAAACAAACAAATAGAAGAGAGCAGGCTGATACTTTGTACCCAATAGCGAACCTTACGGCGACATCAGTCAACTCAAAAGTATACCGAAAAGCCCCCGCAAACATTTTTTATAGGCGGGGCTTTTTTAGGGGGCTTTTCGGATACTTTTCTAAATGTTGTTGGCAATTTGATCAAAGGTGTCGTAATTGTAGATATTTTTATCCGGAATGTTATATTGCTTTTTCCAGCTTTCGGCCTTGGAGGGAGTGCCGGTAACGATGCCTGCAAGGTAACAGTTCTTAGTTTGTTGCAGTGCCGGAGCAAGCAGGTCGGTGCTATAATATCCAAGGCCAACAAGTGCAACGCCAAGTCGTTCTTTTTTCTTTCCGGTCATTGAAAACAAATGGGTTGGCGCAATCATTAATGCCGCACTCCCCACCGCAATTACTTTTATGGCATCCCTGCGGGTGAAAACATTCCCGGTGAGTTTTTTCTTGTCATTCATGTTGTTTAGATTTTCGATTTTTTACAAGCATCGTTTAAAAAGCAGCATTTTGCTTTCTATATATCTAAAGTTAATAAATCAAAGGGATTTGGTACTGTGAAATGGAGATAACTTCCTGAAATAAATGCAGAAAACCCGCGAGGTAACACAAAAACAGGTCACCTGCTTTGCGCCTTAAGTGATTCATGGATGTTTTGCAATTTGTAATGGAGCGAAGGCAATTCATCTTTCATCACATTCCATACAAGTTGCAGAACGGTGCCATAAGCACCGTAGGTGCGATATTATTTTCACATAAAGCCACAAGGAAAGTCTGAACCACTGATTAAATGATTAACTGATCCCACTGATCAAAAGTTATAGATGTTCCAGCCCTGTTAGGAACGACTTTTTAGTAAAACCACTACCGGCAAAAAAAGCCATTGGTAGTAACATTCTTCCATCGTCGGGGCTTCACGTAGAGATCCTTGACAATTTAATTTTTCTATTGTAAAAACCCGCGTCGGGACACAGTTTGTCCCTGATTTTTTTGTTTCTTTTGAGCTAAGTCGAAGAATGTATCAGGACAAAACAAAAGTCATTCCAGGCCTGGTTACCGGCAAAAAAAACTTTTCAACCCGATAACTACCGGTGCCGCCTAAATGATAAAACATGCCGGTATTACATGACTTAAATATCAACATCAATACCTGGCGTATAACGTAAAGAAACACTTTCTATGGTCCACGCACAAATCGTTGCTCCTGCATATTTAAGATATTTCATACATTTGGTTCACGAATCGTCCTACCCTTTGTTGATATTTTCTTATCATTAAAAATCTATGCTATGAAATCATTTCTATCCTTCGTGTTCGTTATTATTTCTTTGGGAGCCGTTGCTCAATCTAACAATTCACTTTATTTTGATTCAGACGCAAGTGTTACCGGGTTATCAGGTATTTCGCCCGGCCAGTTCACAGTAGAGTTTTGGTTGTTGCTCGATTATGCCGGTAACCAGTACCAGGGCGTGTACTGGTCTGCCAACGGGAGTGATGAACGAGGTATTTATGTAGAGAATGACAACACCATCTCCCTTTGGGACCAGAATATAGCGCAATACAATTCCTCTACTGCATTACCCCTGAACCAATGGGTCCACGTTGCCTTTTCTTATGACGGCTCACAACTAAAAATTTATATCAACGCCAGTCTTGTGAACACCCTCACTGTTTCGGGATTACAGATTCCGTCCACTAACGTAACCATGGGCTATTCATCGGCTGGATTGTATGGAGATTATAATATGGCCAATAGCGCCCTTGATGAATTCAGAATATGGAACGTTGCAAAAACGCAAGGAGAAATACAGGCCAATAAAGACATACAACTCACCCTGCCGCAGGCGGGACTTGTCCGTTACTACGATTTCAACCAGGGAGTAGGAGGTGGGGATAATACCGGCGTCACTACATTGCCTGATATTACGGGCAATTCAGCGGGAGGTACCCTGGCAGGATTTACCCTGATGGGAAATACTTCCAACTGGATTTCCAATAACCCTTTATTGCCGCTAACTCTTTTGTCTTTTGATGGCTATGTTTCAGGCAGCAGTATCCGGCTAAACTGGGGTACTACCGGCGAGATTAATGTACAAAAGTTTGAAATTGAAAAAAGCACATCTGAAGGCGAAGCTTTTCAAAAGGCAGGAGAAGTGGCCGCACAAAATCGCACTTCAGCCACCAATGCATATGAATGGACCGATTACAGCCCATCGTTGGCTGCAAGCAACTTATATCGCCTTAAAATGACCGACAAAGATGGAAAATTCACCTACAGTAAAGTGATTAATGTAAGAACAGGTGCGGCGGCGGCAGCATTCAAAATATATTATCTTAATCCGGGTAACAGAACATTCGGACTTCAAATGCCCCAGGCCGCCCCTGCAGGAAAGTATCATCTAAGCATCTATACTATTGGCGGCAGGCAGGTTCAGCAGCAGGAACTTGATTATGACTCTTATTCCAATATCTACCGTTTTGGAATAAATTCACCGGCTGCTGCGCCCGGCATTTATACTGTTGTTCTGAATAAGGGCAACTATGTGCTGTCCAAAAGCCTCATTATACAGTAAGAACCAGTAAATAGAATGAGCATGCCACTGTCGGCAGGTTACCGAAAGGCGGAGACAGGGAAGAAGGCTCCTTCAATCTTTTAGATATTTCAACTTCACTCTTGCTCAACCTAACTGCCTGCTATAGACGAAAACAAAAAAGCCCGCAATTAAGCAAGCTTCAATTAATTTGTTTTGAGGTTTTATTGGTTTTACACCAATATCGGATTAAGTAACAGTTGGTTTTTAATAAGATATATCAGTTAACTACAGGTATTGGATAAAAAAAGAAGAAGTTGACTGATATCAGATTTTAATAATTTTTCTATTGGATAGTTGGATAGTGGTACTTTTCGGAGGATTTGGATTTTTGATTAATGTTCTTAAACATCAATCAACTTCTGGTACAAAGATATGCCGGTGACGCCCCCTGCACAAGAGCATTACTGCCTGATTATACAAGTATTGAATTTACTGAAACGGTCGTATAACTACTAACAGTTAACTTCAGAAAGTACGTACCTCCTCATCGTAGTATATGAAATAACAACTTATTGAAGCGGGTACGGTTATGAAAGTAGCGGGGTAACCAGTGCGCAAACCCGGGTGTAACTAATATTCTTTTGTGCAAACAACTTATTTATCGGCACCTGCGTTAGACACATCGGGATAGCCAATCCCTTTTTGAACTACTATAGCTGTTACCGGGTATTCCATTGCCGCGGCTCATCACGCTGGTTAAAAACAAAAGACGCAAAACTAACGGGAAAGCATATACTAAAAAATACACGGGCGGGCAAACCAGTGATTGATCCGATAGCATTTACCCGAACCATTTAATACAATACCGTCACCGATCCTTTTTGCACATAGGTTTCATTGCCGCAGGATAACTCCGCAAAATATACATAGCTACCTTGCGGCACCGGCAGACCTTTATAACGCCCGTCCCACGAACCGTTCCTGTCGCCGACCTGGTAATTGCTGTGCTCAAAAACAAGCGTTCCCCACCGGTCATATATCCTGAAATAGTGAATAGAGCTGATACCGTCACCCAGTATCGAAAAAGTTTCGTTTACGCCATCACCGTTAGGCGAAAAGGCAGTGGGTATAAAAATGCGGCTCTCGCTGCAAAACAATTTCACCGATACCGTGTCGGAAGCAACGCATCCTGCCTGGTTCGCGACCGTCAGGGTGTAAAGCTCGGATTGTGCCGGCTTTGCCAGCGGCGCTGCACAGTCGGCGCAGCTTAAATAACCCGGCGGACTCCAGTTCCATTTGATCACATCTGCACTATAGGCCGGCTGCAACTGGTAGGACGAGCCCGCGAGAATTACTGCGGGCGGCCCTGCATCAACAACAGGCAAAGGTGATACTGTAACTATTATCCCGGCGGTATCTGTAAAGCATTTATAAAGATCAGTACCAGTAACAGTATACGTCGTCGTGCCGGCTGGTGAAGCAACCGGGTTGCCAATGGAAACACTGCTTAAGCCCGTAGTGTTATTGATCCACTGATATGTATTTGCGCCCGATACATTAAGCGTAACGCTTTGTCCCATACATAAAGAAACCGCGTCTGTTACCTGCATCGCAAAGGGATGAATAACTGTTACGTTAGCCGAATCTTTATTCTTACAACCTTTGACATCGGTAACCGTAACTACATAGATGGTGTTTATAGCCGGTGAGGCCACTACCAGGGCTGCTGATAGATTATTCAGTCCTGTGCCCGGCGACCAGCTATAGGAAGCGCCACCTGCCGCCGTTAGCGTAACCGAAGAACCCTGGCACAGGTTGAATTCATGCGGGGTAACACTTGCTGCCGGTAATGCATCCACCTGCAACATTTGGGTCACGGTGTCTATGCAGCCATTATTATTTACAACAAGCTTTACGGGAAAGTTACCCGCCTGGTCATATTCCTTCGGAGGCGGGTTCTGCTGGCTCACGGTACTTCCGTCGTCAAAGAGCCACAGCCATGCCGGCTGCCCGGGTAACTGAATATTTCCTTTAAATGTGGCCGTTGCCTGCTGGCAAATTTCCGAAGGGCCTGTTATGTAAGGCGCCAAACCCTGCGAGGCCAGGATCGTTTTGGTTACCTGCTGCACGCAACCATAGGCGGACCGAACCGTAAGCCGAACAGTATAGCTGCCGGGTTGCTGATAGAGAAACGACGGGCTTCTTTGATTGGCAGTATCGTTGGGGTTACCTGTGCCAAACGTCCAATGATACGCCAGCGATTGCGGCGACTGATCGCCACTAATGCTCACTACTTGCGGATCAAATGTTAGCTGCTTCGGTACACAAATTTTCGAAGGCACACCAGGCAGCGAAACATTAAGCGAATCGATCACAATGGTATCTGCCTTATTTATTGATGTCGTACACCCGTTGCTGTCCGTTGCAATAATATCCGGCATATATATCCCTGCGGCAGGATAGTTATGCACTGCAAATGTATCGGTCGTTTGGTACACGTTCCCGTCGCCAAAGTCCCATAAATAAGAAACCGCATCGTGGGCCTTTGCACTGAATGTTATGGACTGTGCGGTACAGCTATGCAAAATATTGGCTGAAATATTTACAGCAGGCTCATCAATGAACACCGAATCTTTTGTCGTGTACACGGTACCGTTATCACTCTTCGTCGTTACCGTTATCCAGTATTTTCCCGCCTTTGTATATACATGCGTCGGATTAAACACGTCGGTTGCTCCCGAACCATCACCGAAATCCCAGGTTATGGAAACCACGTTACTGGAAGTGTTGGTGAAGCTCACCGCCACCGGGGGGCATTTACTGTTACTGATAAAGGAAGAATTAAATGCAAAGGCTGCATTCACATATTTTACCGTGATCGTTGCAAAGGCGGTATCCTTACAGCCGGTGAGGGTATTGGTTGCAATAAGTTTTATGATAAAGGTTCCCGGGGTGGCAAAAGTTTTTGATGCATCGGTTGATGTAGCCTGCGTTCCGTCGCCGAAAAACCATTGGTAGCTGGTATGATCGGGATCGCTGGTCTGCGTGGCATTGCTAAAATTAACCGTAGTGCCGGGCGAGATGACAGTGGCAGAAGGGTAAAACGAGGCTTGCAACCGGTTAGCCGAAGTGCTCGCTGAACCATAGTACACCGCCTGGCAACCACCTGCGTCTGTTACTGTGAGTATGACAGTATACTGGTTGTAACCCTGGTAACTGTAAGTATGTGTTATTTTGCCCCCATGAGTATAAGTAGCGCTGGTGCCATCGCCAAAATCCCAGCGTCCACGATACCAGTGCACTTCCAAGCCGTGTCCTGGAGGTGTCTTCCAAAGTAACAGTACTGGTGTTGCTGCAGGGATTATCAAATATCTGCCGAAAACCCGGAAGAGGACCTTTAACGGTCAGCGGAATGGTATTCGTGGTATCCACGCATCCAAAATTCGCCGAGGTAACCATTGAATACAATCCAGAACCAGGGCTGAAGTTGTACACGGACATCGTGTACGGTATCTGCGACAGGTCTCCCCCGCCGGCAACACCAAACCCCGCCAATGCATAGCTTCCGTCAGCATGATACCATCCACCGTATCCGTATTGCGCATTTCCATACGGGCTCGGGTTGGTCTCGAGATTGGAATACGTAAGCTGAACCAGGTCATTCATACTGCACGCTGATGTTTTATCGGCCGTAAGTATGGGATGTTGCTTCAGTAATACAGATATATAAATTGAATCCCCCACCGTACAGGCTCCATTTGTAGTAGTAAGTACCACCTTATAAAAACCCGTTTTTGTATACATGTGTTTTAACTGCGGCTGGTCCGCGTAGGGCGCTGTCGTTCCGTCGCCAAAATCCCACACACCACTTATCGCCTGCGTTGTACTTTGGTTGAAGGTAACCTCACCTCTTGTACCATCACAGGTATTGCTATGAGAGTTTATTTTAGGAAATGGCGGCGACACCTTTATATAGTCTTTTTTAACGATCGTATCGGTACAGGTGCCATCGCTTGCTACCATGGTCAGCGTGAACGTGCCGCTGTCCATGTACTGGTGATAATAATTTCCTCCATTGCTGTCGGAGGTTACATTGATGGTACCATCTCCGTAATCCCACCAAAATGAATAGTATTGGGCAAACGCATTTACATTGTGAATTTCCACCGGGGTGTTACCGCATATATTCGTGGCCGAGGCAACAAAATCGGTATTGATCCTGTATTCTATGGAAATCGGATAATAAGGATCCGTGATCCCCGTGCAGCCTTTTGCTGTTACATAGGTCAGTCGGGGGTAGTAGGTACCTGCGTTGCTATACAAGTGGGCTGGCGTGTCAACGGTGGAAGTGGTCCCGTCTCCAAAATCCCATTTATAGGAGGTGATAGAATCGCTGGTAACTGCAGAAAAATGAACGGTCAGCGGCCCGCAGGACGAAAGAAAATTATTGTTATAATGATCTTCTGCCGTACGGATATTGACCTTTGGCCGGTAAATATCCAGTTGTTTCGTTGCCCATGCATTGCAGCCCGCAGCGTTCGTCACCATGTCCGTTACATAATAGGTACCATCATTGGTAAACGTGTACGAAGCAGACGGAGTGGTGGCATCAAGATTCGTATAATAATAGGCCGACCATTGCCACTGTACGGCGGAAGAGGTCGTGTCTTTAAAATTTACCGTGGCAGGTGATCCGCAGATATCAGTTGTATTCACAAGAAAACCGTTTATTACCGGCGACTTATTTACTATCACCGGAACTGTTATCGCATCCGTACAGCTACCAAAAGTGTTCGTTAGCTTTAGAGAATAATTGCCCGCCGACTGAAAATAGCGGTATACTGTATCTGAGCCGGAAGTGAGAAAACTGCTACCATCGGTGAACTCCCACAAAGTGGTATCCGCCACGGGCGTGCTGGTATTGTGAAATACTGTTTTATTATTATAGTTGTAGGCCGGGTTTTCGCATACAGGAGTTACTATTGCCACGTCGCTCTTAAAGTTGGCTGCATTCACGGCATCCTGCTGAGTGCTTGTAACGGTGCAACCTTCAGAACTGTTCACCGTAAGCGTTACCGGGTAGGTGCCTGGTTTACTATATACGTGCGATGGCTGCACCAGGGTGGAGGTGGCGCCATCGCCAAAATCCCATTGGTAGCTGAGCGTACCCGGCCCCGTGCTGGTATTGATAAAATTTGCAGGATCGGTGATCCTGCAAAGGACCTTTTTTTCGGGACTAAAGGCGGAAACCAATCCAGGCAATACATTAATAATATTGCTTTTCAACAAGGTACTCTGGCATCCATGGCTGTCGGTCACCGTAAGGCTTACCGACTCCTGCGCCGCCGTTGAATATACATGGCTTACCTGGCCATTGCCCGCCGATTGCACATTGCCGTCCCCGAAATCCCAGTAATAATTGGCGATCGTTCCATTGGCGGCGCTGCCATTTCCGGTAAAGGAAACGGTGAGCGGCGAGCAACCCTTCTGCAGCGAAGCGCTAAAAGCTACGGAGGGCGGGCTGTACACCGTAATGCTATGGCTTACGGTAACAGTTTTGTTAGTGTCGGTTACGGTGAGCGTAACCACGTAAGTGGCAGCATCCCTAAAAACGCCGGCCGCATCCTTTAATGATGAGGTATTCCCATTGCCCAGGTCCCAGGAAAAAACAGCCTTTGACGAAGCCCCGCTGGTAGTATTGGTGAAATGAACAGCAAGAGGCGAACAGCCGGTTGACTGGTCGGCGGTAAAATCCGCTTTCAACTGCGCATGGCAATAGCAGGCAAAAAAAGTGATGGCAATAATCAGGACGAACCGCCCGCTCTTCCCAGGGTGCAGCATAGCTTTGGCAAATAAGCTTCTAAAATACATTTTATTGGTTACAAAAGAAATATTTTGGCAATGCGCCGTCCTTTTTTTTTGCTCTTTTGTAGGAGCATTCATTACAACGAAACATTGGCAACACTTATTTTGAAGGTGGAATACTTTGCACCGGCAATGTAGTATACAGGTCTCATCAAAGCCGGCAGATAACGATGACAGTTGGCTACCGGGCACGATTGCCGGTGTGCATGATAAAACTTCATGCACTTTCAAGGTGAGCCGTATAAAACAAGTATACAAAGCCCCGAAATGCTCCTGCGAAAGTTTTTGCATACTCAAGACTACCGGTACGGGCTACACGATAAAAAACTACCCCGCAGCCAGGTATCCTTTTACAAAATACAGAACTGTAATATTTTTACATGGCTGCTTTTGGCATGCACCTAAAAATTGAAAATACTTTGTTGTGCCAAAAACAAGAGCCGAATGGTGACTGAATAAAAGTTAACCAGGTGAAAACTTCGCCCAATCCGGGTTCTATCTTACCAGTTCAAATTTTTGGTTGTAGGTATTGTTGTCACTAATTAGCTGCAAAATGTAAATCCCCGGCGGCAGACGATCCATATTCTTTATAGGGATGGTGTTATTCCCGGTAACAATAGTGTTTTGTTGTAGCAATAGGGCCCGGCCATTATTATCCATTACTTTTACCTGGACGAACGTATTTGTCCCTGAATTTATGGTTATTAATGTCTGCCCGTTTATCGCGGGGTTTGGCGTTATGGTAAATCCATTAATGGATCTATTGTTTCTTCGCAGTACCAGTACACGGCTATAGGCTATCTTGTCGTCCCTATCGATTATCTTAAGCCGGTAGTAAAAATTGTTACCGCTTACATCCTTAAGGTCATCCGCAAAATTGTAATGGGTATTACCAGGATTCCCACCAGGAAAAGTTGTCCCTGTTAAAGTATATACTAATCCATCGGTGCTTCTTTCAATTTCAAACGTTGCAATGTCACTTTCATCGGCAGTGGTCCAAAATAACATCGCCTTGCCATTTTTGTATGTGCCGCTGAAATCAACCAACCGTACAGGAAGAACCATATTATTATCGACGACTATTGTATATGCATTATTGGTTTCGACAGGAAGATTAAAATCAAAATAAATAGAAGCCAGGTTAGGGATAGAATCTCCCGCGACCAATGTACTTTTTGGCTTAATACGATAAGCCACATAGCCATGGCTGCCTGTTTCATTAGTAGTACTGTCCGGCAACCGTATATCGTAGAACGTAAAGGCCAGTTTATTTCCATCTTCAATCACCAGGCTGTAAGGATGGCTTGCATCAGTCATCTGCAGGGTATTCCAGTCCAGCTTATCGCTTAGGGTATCCCTAACCGTTATATTATAGGCAGTATCTGTTCCTGTATTTTGAAAATTGATGATGTAGTCCAGGTATTTGCCATCAACAACATATTGCGGTGTAATCACACCGGAATTATCTTCCGCTTTAGTATTAGGATCGTTGGCAGCTACCGCGATTTGCTTTACAGTTATTGTATCATCGTTGGGGGCCTGGTCGCCTGTAGATGGATCGATGATACCAACCGAAATAAGTGTATCCCCGATGTTTACTGCCGGCGAGGGTTGAACATGAAGAGTTACTATGATAGAACTGGTATCCAACGGCTCTAAATCAGCGTAATTCCATTCCAGCGTGTCTCCGTTTAAGGAGCTGACAGCCGGAACGGACGAAACGAAATCGAGCCTTGAATCCTTTTTAAAGAAAATGTTTCCGGCCGCTACTGTGTCAGTGCCAAGGTTTTTATAAAATATCTTATAGGTTACGTCAAAGCCTATTCTCGCCCTCGAAAGGGTTAATGTATTAATAGCCAAATCCCTGATGCCGGCTATGGGCTGCAATGCAAAGCTGAACGAATCTGTATTGAAATAAGTTGAAAAGGAACTATTGTGTGCTGCAGGTGTCACCGTATAGTAAGGAAGCGTTAATTGGATATTTGAAGTATAGGACCCTGTGTCAGTTTCAAATTTAAACAAGCCATCCATTGGAAATTCACTTTTTTTATTACCGTCCTTTTGAACATTTACAATGGCATCAGAATAGTTTATTTCGCCGGCGTCCTTTATCAGGTTCGCATTCCTGTCAACAAAAAGAGTACCCTTCACCGTATTAACGGCTCCCAGTTTAACTGCCCACAGATCATTATACCCATATGCCGCCTGAATATCGCCGTCCGTCGATGTGGTTTCCCCCGCAAGAATAAATTCGTTATTACCCGTTTTTTTTACACTATATAAATAATCGGCATTCTTACCTCCAAGGCATTTTTGCCATTTTATATTTCCCGTGTAATCAATCTTCACAATCCATGCATCAGTGCTCGTATCAGCCAGGTTTGAAGGATTACGAACATGAAATCCCTGCACATCGCCATCGCCCGACATGGTGTAACCGGTAACTAAATATTCACCTGAAGAGGCATCATCTAATACATTATAGACATTCTCGTTGAAGGTGCCGCCGTAACATCTTGACCAATTAATAACACCTGTGTCGCTTAATCCCACCAGGAAAATATCGTAATTGTTATACGAGCCGTGAAGACCTGTAACGTCTCCATTATCTGAATAAGTATTCGAGGCAACCAGGTAATCTCCATCCGTGTTTTTTATTATTTGAACAGGGTTATCGTAGTAATCCCCGCCAATGCATTTTTCCCAGACCAAAGCCGAAGTGGCATAATTAATTTTGATGACCCAAAGATCTGTATAACCATGCCCGCCGCCGGTCACGTCGTTATCATTTCCGGTAGTACTCCCCAAAATAACAATATTGCCATCATCTGAAACTACCAGGCTACCGCCAACATCATTCTGTGTGCTTCCATAATTTTTTTGCCAGATCATTGCACCGGTATTGTCGAGCTTAATAACCCAAATATCACTGTTGCCATAATTAGAAGTTACGTCCCCATTGGAAGAACTGGCGGTGGCTGAAACAATTATGTTTCCGTCACTCATCACTTTCACGAATTTGGGCCCCTCCGAAGCGGTTCCTCCAAAACACTTTTGCCATACGATTTGCCCGGTATTGGATGCATCAACCATCCAAACATCTTCACCGCCATGATTTCCCGAAACATTCCCATCGTTTGAATAAGTGTATGCTGCTATAACATAACTGCCGTCCTGTAAAGTATCAACACTTCTAAAATCTTCTGCAGCCGTGCCACCAAGACATATTTGCCATATCAAATTACCTTCCGGATCTATTTTGAACATCCATATATCCACCCCGCCATGGTTGCCGGAAACATCCCCGTCAACAGATTTGGAAATCGCGAACACCGTTACCGTGCCATCGTTATTTACTATGGCGTCGCGAAATTGTTCTGTATCTGTACCGCCGAAACATTTGTTCCATTGCACAGTACCATTCCTGTCGGTTTTAATTATCCAGATATCCTGGTTACCGTGGTTACCGGTAACGTATCCCGAT
This sequence comes from uncultured Chitinophagaceae bacterium, assembly GCA_963819925.1. Taxonomy (GTDB): domain Bacteria; phylum Bacteroidota; class Bacteroidia; order Chitinophagales; family Chitinophagaceae; genus Ginsengibacter. Next base: position 1,086,186 of record CAWFYG010000009.1, read on the forward strand.
GTGGATGAAGTCTCGCCCAAAAAAAAGTAGCCGGAATCGGCGCCTGCCAAAACCTTGTAGCCCCTGTCTGTCGCGGCGGCGCCCATAGTATTTGCCCATTTTATCCCGGGCGTTTGACCAAATGAATAAGAGGCGGATAATAAAAACAATGTTACAAACAGGTTTCTCATGGCTTGGATGGTTTGGGGCTTTGTGGTAAAATTTATGTAAAATAAATAATAATTGACAGTATTTCAAAGTATTACCCGGTTCTGCCCATACCCGGCGAGCCGCACGAAAGACAAGGTGACGAGAAAAACCCCCGGAACGGCCGCTGCGTATTTTTAGTAAAATAAAATGCATGCGCCCGGGATAATGCGCCTTTTATAACTTTATACAATGGCAGATGTGCACAGCAAAGCAATCCGCAGTTATAATAACTTGTCCGCCGTGGCGGATGAGCTGCATTAAAAGTAAGAACACCAGGCCTGAAATGCGGTGGGCAAATTTTTATATTCCCATGGCTACCGGTACCGGCTACACGATAAAAAACTTCCCGGTCAAACCCGATATTGTTTTACCAAAATACAAAACAGTAATATCTGTGCATGGTTGTTTTTGGCATGCACATAAAAACTGCAAATACTTCGCAGTACCCAAAACAAGAACTGACTGGTGGCTGAATAAGATAAATGGCAACATTACCAATGATGCGAAAGCTGCCAAAGTACTAAAGAAATAAGGCCGGAAGATTATTAACCTACGGGAATGTGGGTTAAAGCCTTTAAAAGCAGAAAAAACATTATTTCTTCTTAAAAAAAGAATTACAAAAACAAGCGCTACCAATTTGGTAACACTTTGTATATTTGTAAACCAACATGAGAATAATTGCTTTAAAAACATTGAAGCTATACGCTAAAAAGAAAAAAGAAGCCGGGCAGCCTTTATTTGCCTGGTACCAGGAGGCCGGTAAGGCAAAATGGAGAAACCATAACGATCTGAAACAACAATTTGGTAATGCTTCAGTCATCGGCACTAAGAGAGTTGTATTTAATATTCATGGTAATAAATACCGGCTGGTGGTTGACATTGAATATTACCTGCAGATTATTTTTATTGTATGGATAGGTACCCACAAAGAGTATGATAATATTGATGCTAAAACTATAACATATGTTAAAACCAATTAAAACAAAAAAAGATTATGACAATGCATTAGGAAGAGCATACGAACTGATGCAGAAAGAGCTTAAGCCTGGCAGCAGACTTTCAGATGAACTGGAAATACTATCTGTTTTGATAGAAGGATACGAGGAAAAACATTACCCTATTCCGCCGCCCCATCCCATAGAAGCGATAAAATTTAAATTAGACCAGATGGGAATCGATGAAAAAGAGCTGACCAGAATTTTGGGGGGCCGTAGCCGTAAGTCAGAAATATTAAGCGGCAGGCGTAAACTGTCGCTGAGCATGATTCGGGAGTTACATAACAAATTAAAAATACCTGCAGAAACATTAATTGCGGAATATTAAACACTACAGCTAATTGTTATAAAAGCACCAGGTTATTAATGCTTTTATAATTGCCCGAAAATGGCGCAAGGCGCTACAACAGCATTCCTTTTTCTTCCGGTACATCGTGAACAATAATTCATACATTAAAAATTAGGGGCGAATTGTATTTCCATGCTTGTGATTATGGCAACAAAGCTACCTTTACCTGATGGCAGATGTGCATGATAAGGCAACCCGAAGTCTTAATAACTTGTCCGCCGAGGTGAATAGACACATTAAAGGCAAGAATACAAAGCCCTAAATGCTGGTGCGAAAGTTTTTACATGCGCATGGCTACCGGTACCGGCTACACGATAAAGACCTTTTGGTACGTATCGGTTGCATTATCAAAACATCACATACCCAATAAACTCCTGCTTAAAATTATTTCGTTGCAACCATTGAGGAAACCTGCTAAAAAATGAAGAAATTTTGTTTCCCGGCGGGGTTTTCCGTTTATAATCTACTACTTAGGGTGAACCTGATAATATGAAACAGTTACCCACATTGAGTTATAAGATGTGAACAGTTATAAAAAAGCCCCACAATGGCACAAAAAGTGCACAAAGTGAGGCAGCAAAATAACTGTTCAAATGTACTACAACCCATTATTTTTACAAACACCTTCTATCCTGGAAGATGCATTTTATCAAAGTGATTTAGGCAGGTTACATCGCAGCATTCCCTTTAAAGAGTTAGCTTCAAAAATTCCTTCACCTCTTCAAAACATAAGTGGTCGTGGACGCAAACCCTTTTTAAAAGTAGAAGGTGGTATCGGGTTATTAGTATTGAAGCATTTTACGGGCCTGAGCGATGAGATGCTTATTGACCGGTTGAACACGGATTGGTGCATGCAATACTTTTGCGGTGTTCAATTAAATGCCCGCCGTATTAAGGATAAGAACCTGGTGAGTTGGTGGCGAGGCTATGTTGCCAGGCATCTTGACATCAAAGAATGGCAAGGGGTGTTGATCAGGTCGTGGAAGCCTTACATGGAACAAACGCATGTAACCATGATGGATGCCACGGTGTATGAAAGTAATATCCGTTATCCTACCGATGTAAAGCTCTTGTGGGAAAGCAATGTAAAAGTGTATCAGCTCCTACAAGGAAAGCGTAAATTATTGAAGTTGCGAAGCAGCCGCAGTAATTACCACAAGCATAAGAAAAATTACCTGGGTTACCAGAGAAATCGCAAAAAGAGCAGGCGCCAGGATAAAAAGCTCCGCAAACAATTACTAAAATATCTGTCACGGCTACTCGAAGGGTTACAGGATCTGCAGAAGGGCCATGAATTTAATCTAAGTAATAAAGAAAAAAAGCTGGTCAGCCATATCAAAACCATATACAGCCAGCAACACGAACTCCTTTATGGCAATAGAGAAAATGTAAAACAAAGGATCGTATCGTTACACAAGCCGCATGTAAGAGCCATTATAAGAGGCAAAGAAATAAAGCCGGTAGAGTTTGGAGCTAAGGTTCATAAAGTGCAGGTAGGGGGACTGAGTTTTATAGAGCACCTTAGCTATGAAAATTTTAATGAAGGAACAAGATTAAAACAATCGGTTGCCTTTCATCAAAAATACTTTGGCAGATGCAGCCAGTTAGCAGCAGACGCTATTTATGCCACCAATGAAAACAGGAGATACTGCAATAGCCTGGCCATCGCAACAAGTTTTATCCCCAAGGGTAAACAAGGAAAGCTGGAAGAACAGAAATCTGTGATGCGATCTGTATTAAACACCGTGAGAGCTACCGTGCTCGAAGGAAGTTTTGGTAATGAAAAAAATCATTACCTGCTTAATAAAATTAAAGCCAGAACCCAGGCCACAGAAATTGCCTGGATATTTTTTGGAATGCTCACAGCTAATGCTTCTATCATCACCAAACGCATCATCAGTTCCCAACTTAAACCAACGGGATAACAGCAAAACAATACAGGTGTTATCAGTTGTATCCATAAACTGAAGAAGATAGCTTTGCATGAACCCAAAATAATAAACTCATTTATCCTAAAAAAGCCCATCCTCAACCTTTGGTTAAATAAAAATCCATTTCCTGAATTACAGAAAATGGATATCTACAGAATTATCGGGATGACCCGTGATAAATAAAATTGATCTACCGCTCTCTAAGGAATAATTGAAGCTAACGGAACTAAAAATTATTCTTAAGTCTGAGGGGAACTAATTACGAAGAACCATATTCCAGTATAGGTTGCGAGGTGGTTTTAAAATTTGCAAATACTTCCAATAACACCTTTTCAAATTGTTTGTCCCACGTTAAATTTTCAAGAGCATAGTTTCTGATTTTAGCAGCATCAAACGTATTATCTCTTACAAAATTTACTATCGCCTCTATATTAACAGGTTCGTCATTTGCGGGGACCTTTAAAATAAAATCTCTGTCTTCAAAATCAACATCTATGTCTGAGTAAAAGAACGGAAGTCCTCTCGCACAATATTCCCTGTTCTTTAATGGTTTAGCATTTTTTATTGCTATTCTATGGCAACCAAGACTTCCAACAGCGATGTCTGCCCCGTTAAAAATCATATCTAATTCTTCGCCGGATTTTTTCCCATAAAAAATGACGTATTTACTCAAATTATATTTTTTAACCAGCTCTTTATACCGGATAGATTCCTGATTAGAGCTGTCCCCGGCTATATGGAAAAAAACTTTTGCCTTATTCTGTTCTCCCGTATAGTAATAGTTATGAAGTCCTTCAATTACTCTATCATAGCCATGCCAGTAACCCATCGATGCAACTCCTATTAAATGTATATCACTACCAGTTTTATTCTTCTGAATCATATTTATTGAATTGGGGTCAATTCCGTTACTGATTTCAATTGCAGGTATTCCAAAAATAGTACTATGCGGAGTTACAGTAACCACTCGTGTAACATACTTTTTAAATTTATTGCGGGAAAGTCTTTCAATCAGTAATACAATCCTGGAAGTAAATTTCAGATCCTTATATTCCTGGTCATAAGGATAGGTGGGTATTTCTAGCAAAATTTTTACACCATTTTTTTTAAGTTTTTTTAGAAAATAAATAAAAAACGGATTCGCAAAATGTATATACCTTATATACACAAGTTTAATTTCATTCGCCGCAATGTAAGTGTACAAATTTTTATATCTACATCTCCATTGAAATTCGCTTATTAGAGGGATCCTTGAATACCTGTCAATAATTTCTCCTTCAATAAAACGCCCTGTACATTTGTTCTTATCATTCATTTCAAGGTAAGATAAAGCAACCTTCATCCCCAAACACTCGAGTGCATTCTTTTGTGCCAGGATCTTTTTGCTGATGCCACTGGAGTCCGTCAATGCCTCACCCAATAAAAATAAAACATTCATTTAAAGATATTTTTTTCTCAATTATTCATCACACCTGTCATTTAACGAAATCCTTCCGAAAACAATATGTAAAGTTCTCTTTTTTTAAATAATTTTTAATAAGAACAAACGGGTAGACCATTTCGCACTGCAAGAATTCCGTTTTCGAAAAAACGTCATTTATTGAACGTTGTCATAAAAGTGTGATACTGCATAAATAGCAAATGTTTTGTTCAAAAATAAGTGTGCAAAATACGCTACGTTAAAAGAAACATTAATTATTTTCTTTTTCCAGAATAAATCGTGTTAATATTTAAAGAATATATATCAAAATATATAGGATGTTTAATCTTAAAAAAATTTAATATTACAACAAAAAGTAGATGGTTGATATAATTATAGTTAATTGGAACAGCGGAGCGTATCTTTTAAAATGTATTGAATCCATCTTTCAAAATAATAGTAGCGACCTTTTAGGAACGGTTTTTATCATAGACAATAATTCCTCTGATAATTCAATTTCAATATTGCCGTCATATTCGAAAGTTTTAGTTATAAATAATCAGATTAATCTTGGATTTTCAAAGGCGTGTAACCAGGGCTTTTCACTCAGCAAAGAAAAATATACATTATTACTAAACCCTGACGCCCAATTATTAGATGAAACTTTACGGGAATGTGTTTCTTTTATGGAAAAAAATATCCAGGTTGATATATTGGGTGTTTCATTACTTGATGATAAAGGAAAGGTTACACCCAGTTGTGCCAGGTTCCCGACACCATTAAGATATTTATACGACGCGTTGGGATTGTCAAAAATAGCTCCGCGTATTTTTCATCCTGCCCTCTTAATGAAGGATTGGAATCATGAAGAAAGTAAAAAGGTAGACCAGGTTATGGGCGCTTTTATGTTTATGCGTAATGGTATATTTGAAAAATTAGGATATTTTGATGAACGCTTTTTTGTTTATTATGAAGAGTTGGATTTTTCAAAACGACTTGCAGAAGCCGGCGGGGTTAGTTATTACAATTCAGCCACAAAAGCTATTCATCGAGGAGAAGGTACTACTAGCAATGTAAAAGCATTTCGTTTGTTTCTAAATTTACAAAGCCGGTTAAAGTATACAAGGAAACATTTTAGTTTTACAGGATATACTGTAGTTTGGATGTGCACTTTTATTATTGAGCCCTTTACTCGCAGCCTGATATTATTACTGAAAGGAAATTTTAAAGAAACAGTAAGTGTTTTTAAAGCCTATATTTTACTTTTAAAAAATAATCCTATTAATGATGTTTTACCATAAACAATAATTTACAAATAAGAAACTGATTATATTTGGTGGCAAAAAAATGAATAAAGAATGCTAAAACAAATCAGGTTTTCTTTAGAAAGTTTCCCTTTAAAAGTTATTTTTTGGAAGATTTTATGTAGAATTTTTAGAACAAAGATTCCCCGACTCCTGGAATGGCAAAATAGTTTTAAAAGTAAATACGGTATTGAAATTGGTGGCCCAACTGACAGAATGTTTGCTCCCGGCGGCTATTTTCCCCTGTATCCAATAATCATCGGATTAGATGGAGTAAACTTCAGTAATAACACTATATGGGAGGGAAACTTGAAAGAGGGTTACAATTACAAATATTATAGCAAAACCGGATATCAGTACATTGCTGAAGGAGATAACCTGAAAAATATTGAGGCAGCTCGTTATGATTTTGTTTTAAGTTGTAACAATCTCGAGCATATGGCGAACCCCTTACGAGCAATTTTTGAATGGAAGCGTATTTTAAAAGAAGGAGGTTTAATGTTGTTGATATTACCCAATAAGGAGGCCAATTTCGATCATCGCAGGCCCTATACCACAATGCAGCATTTAATAGATGATTACAATAATAAAACGGATGAAAATGACATGACCCATCATCAAGAGATAATAGAATTGCACGATCTTAAACGGGATCCTAATGCCAAACCACGTGAACACTTTCTATCACGCTGCAGTAAAAATTTCGAAAATCGTGGAATGCATCATCATGTTTTTAACCAGGATTTGCTGAAGAAAATAGTAGAATTTGGCGGTTTAACGGTACAGCGTCAATACAGTAGTTATACGGATCATTATATTTTAGCGAGTAAAACTAAGTAATGAAGACTATTACATGTATTGCGAATTAATGAAAAAAAGTGATTTGCAATTCGCAATATAGTCAGATGAAGTTAATGCTTTACTATGAGGTAAATAAAAATTTCTCAAAAACGCTAAACCATACCAAATCGAGTGCTTCATCAGAATAATTAGTTTGTACGAACTCTCGGTTATTTTCGGCAAGTAAACGTCTTTCCTCAGCTTTTAGATTTTTTATCATATGTATTTTAGCAACCCACTCATCGGGGTTGGAGCAACATAAATCCTGTTCGACCTTCATCATCAATTCCTTGTAAGCAGGAGTGTCAGAAACTAAGGTAGGTAACCCTGTAAACCAAAAAGAAATTAATTTATTGGCTGGTTTATGCCATCCAAAAAGATTTTTTCTGTCAAGGGGAATAATTCCGCAATCACATTTCCCTAATTCTTTAAAGTTCTCATACATCGCCCATTTATGAAATATAGTTTTAATAGGCAATTGATTTAATACGCTTGAAACGTCTTTGGTTATTAAATTACCATATAGAGGGTATTTTTCGTCCGTAATAATATGAAGTTCGCAAAATGAATTTACTTGTTGAAAAACCTCCTTATAGAGCAGCAAATGTGGCAACACCACACTTTGCCCTTCCCAGACAAGTTTCATGTTACCCAGAATAGAATAATCGTGCTTAATAAATTTGGCTTCATTTTGAAGATAGTCGAGACTTATTATCACTTTGGAATTCCATCTCTCGACAATCTTTCTGAGTTCTGTGCTCGAACAAATAACTAAGTCCGCAATTTTCAGCCAATTTATTAGAAGTTTTTTGTAATTTAAATAAAGGCTACTTTCTTTTTTAAGTAAAAATCTTCCAATCCCTTTAAATAAGTAATCAAAAAGATCAACAGAGAAAATCAAACTGTCAATCATTTCAAAAATAAACCTGGTTTTAGGGTATTTTCTTTTATAAATAAGCCATTGGCTTAAGTTACCTGATGCTGTTAATAAAATAATATCGTACTCTTTATTTACATCTGCTATCTCAAATGTTACATTATTTCTTTTGGCAAAGTAAGGAAACCTGCGGCGGTCACCCGGTTGTGACAAATCGGGCAAATAGGGAACATAACCTATTTTTAATTTCTTAAAATCCATATATCATTTTGTAAACTATTAAAGCCGGTGTTAATCTCACAAATAACACCATACAATTTTTCAAATATAGTACGGAAATGATTATCCATATTTCACAATAAAAAGGATAGTTATCAACCATTTTTGAAAAACATAAAAAGAGTGAATTGGATTATTCATTCAATTTTAGCAATAAGTAAAAATATTTCTCTATTTCTCTTACAATCTCCCGACAAAAAATTCGTTACCTATACAGAACAAGAATCCTTACACAATGACCCCTAAACCTCATTTTTTGCAGATAACTGCATGCGCAAAATATTTTAATGCTGAAAAGAAGCACATCCATTTATCAAAACCTAGCGGCATAATTTCCATTTTTAAAGAGCTTTACATTCATAAAATTGTAATTTTAAAGAATCCTCCGGCGGAAAATCCAGCCTGTCATTTTACATTAATAAAAAAAATTCGATTTATCGTTCCGGCCACTTTTTTATTTTTTCAAAATTTCATTTGATGATTGAATACGAAATAAAGCCTCAAAATAAATTCTCACTGGGTCTAAAGGAACTATGGAAATACCGTGAGTTATTTTATTTCTTTACCTGGCGTGATGTAAAAGTAAAATATAAACAGGCCGCACTTGGGATTCTATGGGCAATATTACAACCGTTGGTAATGATGTTGATGTTTACGCTTATATTTAGTAAAGCGTTAAATGTGAGTAGTGATGGAATTCCGTATCCCGTCTTCGCGATTAGCGGATTGCTTATCTGGAACGTCTTTAGTAATGGCCTTATTAATAGCGCAAATAGTATGGTGACAAATGCCAATATTATAAAAAAAATATACTTTCCGCGGCTTATCATACCAATGAGCGCCATTTTAACCGCTTTGGTTGATTTCGTTTTTGCATTAATTATTTACGCCGCAATTCTTATTTATTATCACCAGGGGGTAAGCATAATAAAATTATTTTTATATCTTCCGCTAAGCATTTTAATTACGGTTATAACCACTTTTGGGCTTGGCACTTTCCTGTCTGCATTAAATGTCAAGTACAGAGATTTCCAATATATTATCCCCTTTATGATTCAGTTTTTATTATTTGCCAATCCTGTATTGTACTCCTCCAAAGCATTTACCAACCCTGTTATTAACGGACTTATGAGGGCAAACCCCATAGCATCTGCAATACAATTATGCAGGAGTATATTCACAGGCATCGAAGTTGATTGGCAGGCAATAATGTTTGGAAGTATAGTAGCTGTATTGTTATTATTTGGCGGCATATATACATTTAGAAAGACAGAAGCATATTTTGCAGACTTAGCATAGTGTAATGAAACCCATATTAGAAATACAACATATTACTAAACAGTTCAAACTGGGAGCAAAGCAGGAGGGCTATCTCGCATTAAGAGATATTATCGCCAATCCTTTTAAGAAAAAAGAAGGAAAGGATAAAGCATTTTTTGCTTTAAACGATATAAGTTTTGATGTTTATCCCGGTGAGAGTATTGGAATTATCGGAAAGAATGGTGCGGGTAAAAGTACATTATTAAAAATACTGAGTAAAATAACTCCACCAACACGTGGTAGAATAATCTGTCGCGGAAGAATAGCGAGTCTGCTGGAAGTGGGTACGGGTTTTCATCCTGAATTGAGCGGACGTGAAAATATTTATATGAATGGAAGTATTCTTGGAATGCGAAAAAGTGAAATCAATACCCATTTCGAGGCTATCGTAAATTTTAGTGGGGTCGAAAATTTCCTTGATACACCTCTTAAACGTTATAGTAGCGGCATGCAACTTCGTTTAGCCTTTGCCGTTGCTGCACACCTTGAACCTGAAATTTTAATTATTGACGAAGTGCTTGCCGTTGGCGATGCGGAATTTCAAAAGAAATGCCTTGGTAAAATGAATGAGATAAGTAAGAGTGGGAGAACTGTAATTTTTGTGAGCCATGACATGAACGCAATTGAACAGCTATGTAATAAAGCTATTATACTTAAAAAAGGAACCTTGGTGGAACAGGGCGTAGCTCATCAGTTGATTTCACATTATTTAAATGAAAATAAAAATTTCAGTTTTAATCAATTAGCACTTTCTGAAAATGTCGATATGGTTGAATTTAGCTTTCAACCTGGTGAAATAAGTTCAGGTGAGAACATAAATTTTAGTATTTGTCTCGAAATTAAATCGCAGGAATTACCAACCATTACAGATTTCTGTTTATTAATATATAGCGCAAAGGGTGTAAGAATCACCATAATAGATTTAAGGCCTTTTATAAAAAATTTTGTGAGGGAGGGAAACAGGCTGAGATTAAAAGGGCTGGTTGAAAATATGAATTTAGTAGAAGGCGAATATTCTATAGGATTATTTTGCATAATAGATGAAGCCAGGAAAGAATTACTTGATATTAATCAAATAAGAATTAAGCCGGCACTATGCTTATATGAAAATGTAAAACCGTATTTATCGCAGCACAGAGGCCATCTTGAGTTAATGAATAATATTAAAATTAATTAGATGGCAGTGAAAATATTCTTTCATAAATTCTTTAGGTTATTTGGGTTAAAAATCGGAAAAACAATTTCTTCATTTGGAAATAAAATGGCCATTTATAATATTAAGAAAAACGAATATTCTATTCGTAGGGCGAAAATTTTTTTTAAAGGACTGAAGGTAGAAATACCTCTTTCAAAAGCAACTCCTATTTTAGAAAGATATCAAAATGCAAACTTGCTGTCAAAAAAGGGAGGGTTTATGTTTTCTGTAAACGAAAGGGGAGAGCTAATTGTTGAAAATAGAAATGTGCGGTTTAAAATAAATGATGAGGAAGAATTATTTATTTTAAGTGAAGTATTTTTAGAAGGAGCGTACAATTTAATATCGCCAACACAAAAAAAAATAGCTCTTATTGATGTAGGTATGAATGTTGGTATCACCACCTTATTTTTTGCATCAAAAGATAATGTCGAAAAGGTGTTTTCTTTTGAACCATTTCAGCCAACTTTTTCAATGGCTTTACAAAACATACATCTCAATAAAGCATATGCAGGTAAAATACATGCGAGCAATTTTGGCCTTGCAAAAGAAGACGCTGATATAAATGTTACTTATTCACCCAAAGAAAAGGGGAGGATGGGCACAAAAGGCCTGCCCAATTCAGATGGATATATCGCTGCAGACGTAAGCAGCCAGTTGATGCATCTTAAATCGGCTGGCAAAGAATTTTCAAAAATTAAAGAACAGGTCAAAGATAATTTCGTTGTTTGTAAAATTGATACAGAAGGAGCCGAATATGAAATTATTGACTCTTTATACGATGAAAATCTTCTTACAATTCCTGATGTTTATTTTATTGAATGGCATCAAATAAAACCAAATGATATCGTTGCAAAACTTAAAGAATGTAACTATACTATTATTGAAACTGCTTTCAGCTTGCTGCATTCCGGGATGATTTATGCAATAAAAAATCATACTAATAAAGGTGATAGTTAAACTGATAAAGCGATGTCTGAAATTGAAATATCTATAATTATCGCTACCAGAAACCGTGAACAAATATTATGGGAAACAGTAGAGAAAGCCTGCGTAGCAATTGAGAATAAAACTGTCGAAATCATTATAATAAATGATAGCGATTCACCAATGAATGTCCCGGATTTTTTTGTAAATAAAATTCATTTTTTTAATAACCCAAAAAAAGGAGTTTCTTCGGCCCGAAATTTTGGTGCTACTAAAGCAAAAGGAAATGTATATTTTTTTATAGATGATGATATGTGGATTAATAAAGAAGTGCTTCTTTGGATAAAATCGCATATGATTCTTGGAGAAAATATAGGAGCTGTTTATTGTATCAATTGGGAATATCCGCCTTATTTAAAAAAGATGCTTACTAAAACAAAAATCGGTCAGTATTTACTTTCAACAAATTATCATACACTTTGGGGACGTTTGCACGAAAAAAATTCCCGGCCTGCAGGCTTATATCAATATGATTATATTGGCAGCGGCTCATTGGTAATGCACAAAAAAATATTTGAAAAAGCCGGAGGTTATAATGAAACATTATTTTTCCAGGGAGAGGATAATGATCTTAAAGAAAAGTTGAAATCATTTTGTGTAAACATGTATATATTTTTTGACATTACCTTATATCATAATCATAGCGACCGTCTCGAAATAAATAATTTTTTAAAAAGAATTTATGATGGATTTGGTTCAGAATTTAAATCTGTAAAAGCTGGCGCCGCAATTCCGCTGAACCAAACAACTTATAAAGGATTTCGAAAATTAACTTTCGAGTTTTCACGTGTTACTGAAAAAGGATGGATTTCTTTTTTCAATGTTTTACCAAATCTCCCCATATTAAAGCCTCTAAACAATAAACTCATCGGGGCTTTAGGTGGTTTACAACGTTATAAACAATGGCGCAATATCATTGAATAATACATAATTGTTTAGCATAAACAATAAAGCGTCACCAATAAATCATGAATGATAAAAAAGAAAACAATTATATACATCATTGATTCGCTTGAAAGAGGAGGAGCCGAAGTAATGTTAGTATCAACTCTAAAAGAAATTTCTAAATTCTATAATATAATAATTGTTACCCTTCATCCTCAAAATGTTTTTACCAGGGAAGAATTGATTTATGATAAAATATTTTGCCTCAATACGAGAAATAAAAAAAACATATTTTCATCAGCAAAAACGTTAAAGAAAATTATTTCAGACAATAATGTAGACATTGTTCACTCTACTTTATTCTGGAGCGTTATTGTTGCAAGGTTAGCATGCGGTAAAAAGACACCTCACATTTTCAGCCTCGCCACGGTTATGTCTTCAGGAATATATAAGCATAAATGGTATAGCGGCTATACAAAAATTTTAGACCACCTGACGTATAAGAAAGACCAGGTAATTATTTCACCTACGAAGGAAGTGCTGAGAGACTTTGATAAGGCTATCGGGATAAAAGGGAAAAATAAAGTATTATACAATTTTGTAAATGAAGAATTTTTTTTGAATGAAATTGATTATAAAAAACCTGCCGACAATCTAAGGCTGGTGGCAGTAGGCAATCTTAAAGATGTGAAAAATTACCAATTGTTAATTGACGCTTTTAAATCCTTAAAAGAAATCAACGTATCAATTGATATTTATGGCGAAGGACCAGACAGGCACTTTCTCCAGAAACAAATAACAGAATTTGACCTGGCAATAAATTTAATGGGATTAAATCATAAAATTTATGAAGTGCTTCCTGCCTATGATGCCTTCGTGATGTGCTCATTTATAGAAGGATTTGGTATCGCAGCCGCAGAAGCAATGACCATAGGATTGCCATTAGTTATATCAGATATAGCTACGCTTCGCGAAATTTCTCAAAACAACGCTTTGTTCTTTAATCCATGCAATTCTCAAAGCTTTGTGGATGTTATATCGAAAACTATTAACGGGAAAACGGATTTAAAAAAGCTGTCTGATAACGGAAAGAAAATTTCAAAAGAAAATTATACTAAAGAAAAATATTTGAAAAGTCTTTTGAAATATTACGATGAAATTTTAGAATAAAAATATTTATTGATTAATCGATCCATTTAAATTATGTGTGGCATTGCGGGATATATTTCTTTAAAGAACTCTATAAGGCCATTTGATCTTAAAGAGGCAACAAAGTTGATCGAGCATCGCGGACCCGATGCAGAAGGTTTCTATTTTACAGATGATGAAAAAACCGGGTTAGGCCACAGGCGATTATCAATTTTAGATTTGTCAACATCCGCAGATCAACCCATGTTTTCTTCAAACGGAAGATTTGTTATCTCCTATAATGGTGAAATTTATAATTACAAAGAATTAAAACAAGAATTGAAGGACAATGGCGCATCGCTAAAAACCGCTTCCGATACCGAAGTGATATTGGAATTGTTTGCAGAGAAGGGCATTAGTTGTTTTAAAAATTTCAATGGAATGTTCGCCCTGGCGATTTATGATCTTGAACAAAAAGTGTTGACCTTATGCAGGGATCAGGCAGGTATAAAACCGCTCTTTATATATTATGATGAAACTGATTTCATTTTTTCTTCAGAATTAAAGGCGATTAAAGCAATAAAAAAAAATCAATTAACTGTTAATAAAAGCGCAATACCTCATTTTTTACACCTGGGTTTCGTTCCGCATCCGCTTACTATTTATAACAACGTCCAAAAATTTCCTGCTGCTCAATACCTGCAGCTCAATGCAAATGCAAAAAGCTTTTCAAACTTAAGCTCGCAAATTACTACCTTCTGGAACCTCGAGTCCAGTATTGAAGCAAATTCAATAACAGATGAAGGAACAGCAAAGAAAACATTAACTGGATTATTATTTGATTCAATAGAAAAACAATTAGTAAGCGACGTTCCTATTGGTACTTTTTTAAGCGGAGGAATTGACAGCAGCATAGTAACCGCAATAGCAAGCCGGGTCAGCAATAAAAAAATAAATTCATTTAGTATAGCCATTGATGATGGTAGATTTAATGAATCAAAATACGCAACACAGGTGGCAGCCCATTTGCAAACACAACATCATGAGTTTAGCGTTAAAGAAAAAGAAGTACTGGAACTTATAGATAATTTGATACCAGCGTATGATGAGCCTTTTGCAGATTCGTCGGCTCTTCCCACAATGATGGTAAGCAGGCTCGCAAAAAAACATGTAACGGTAGCGCTTAGTGGCGATGGGGGGGATGAATTATTTATGGGATATGGCATGTATATGTGGGCTAAAAGACTTTCAGAAAAATGGGTTTCTCCGGCAAGGCAAAGTTTATCTGTTGCTTCCAAATTAATGAATGACAAATACAGGCGGGCCGGTAATTTATTTGACTATATTGATAAAAAAAACATCAAGAGCCATATCTTTTCACAGGAACAATATTTTTTTAAGGAAAAGGAATTGGATAATATTTTAATAGGCGAAAAATTCGATTTCGAAAAGTTAAACACAAACAAGCCGGCAGAAAGGAAATTGAAAGCAGAAGAACAACAGTCACTTTGGGATTTTAATTATTACCTGCCTGATGATCTCCTGGTAAAAGTTGACCGGGCTTCTATGCATTATTCCCTGGAAACAAGAGTCCCCTTGCTCGATTACAGGATAATTGAATTTGCGTTTAACCTTAACAGTAAGCTTAAGATGAAAGACGGAACAATGAAATATCTTCTGAAGAAAGTGTTATATGATTATGTCCCAGGTCAAATTTTTGAAAGGCCAAAACAAGGTTTTAGTATCCCACTACACAAGTGGTTAAAAGCAGATCTTAGTTACCTGGTAGAGAAATACACTTCCCGGGAAATAATTGAACGTCATAGCCTGTTGCATTATCCCGTTGTTGAAAAAATCAGGAAACAATATAAAGGCGGATTCGATTATTTATTCAACAGGCTATGGGTAATAATTGTACTGCATTGGTGGCTTGAGGAAAATAATATATAGTAATGACAACCAGGAAAAATATACTTTTTATTTCATACGATGGAATGACAGATCCGTTGGGGCAAAGCCAGGTTATTCCCTATCTAATTGGACTTACAATGTATGGTTATCAATTTACGATTTTAAGTTGCGAAAAGCAGGATAGATTTGCATCACAAAAAAATTCCGTAGAAAAAATTCTGCAATCTTATCCTATAAAATGGGCTTCTATTACATACCATAAAAATCCTCCTGTGGTTTCCTCCATATATGACATAATGATGTTGAAAAGAAAGGCAAGAGAATTGCATTCCCTGGAAAAATTTGATATGGTTCATACAAGGCCAGGAGTTCCTGCATTAATTGGCCTATGGATGAAAAAAAAACTGGGTGTTAAATTTCTAAATGATATAAGAGAATTTTATGCGGACAGCAGGGTAGACGGGGGCATGTGGAATATTAATAATTTCTTATACAAAACAATTTATAAATACTTCAAAAGAAAAGAAGAGGAAGAAGTGAAGATGAGTGATGGTATTGTATGCCTTACTCATGCTGCAGAAAAAATTATACGAGGGTGGCCGCAATACGAAAAAGAAATTATTCTTGAAGTAATTCCATGCAGTGTGGATATGAAGCTTTTTGATCCTGGCAAAATCGGTGGAAAAGAAAAGGAAGCCTTGAATGAAGAACTAAACATTCATGAAAATGACTTTATCATTAGCTACCTTGGCTCAATTGGAGGATGGTATCTTACTAATGAAATGATGCAATTCTGCAAAATTATTTCTGATGAAATTGCAAACTCAAAATTCTTATTTATATCTCCTCATCAGCATGATACAATTTATCAAAAAGCCTTACAGTTTGGAATTGCAAAAGAAAAAATAATTGTAAAAAATGCACAACGACACGAAGTTCCTTTACTACTTTCACTAAGTAGATATTCTGTTTTCTTCATAAAATCATGCTATTCAAAACAGTCTTCTTCGCCAACCAAACATGGTGAAATAATGGCGATGGGCATTCCTGTTATTACTAATGCCGGTGTTGGTGACGTGGCAGAAATTGTTGAAAAGTATCAATCCGGTTTTGTGATAAAAAAGTTAGATCAGGAGAATTTTACTCAATACCCCCAAAAGATATTTTCGGCCAGTTTTGATTCAAAAAAAATAAGGGATGGCGCTTGTGAATTTTATTCATTGGAAAATGCAGTTCAAAAATACCAGAAAGTGTACGACCATATTCTTGAAGAAGAATTAAACCGCTCAACCATTTACGCATGATATTTATCTCTTGCGAAACATGCATTTATCGAACTGGTCCTTTTGCACGGGAAAAATAAATGCAATAACATCATTAAAAATGAGTTAATTTCTTAATCTTTGGCAATTTTAAATTAAGCTAATGTCGAACAGGTTTTTAATTATTGGGGCAGGATTTTCAGGCGCTGTGCTGTCACGTGAATTGGCAGAAAACCTTAATTGTGAGATCGACGTATGGGACGAAAGAGATCATATCGGGGGAAATTGCTTTACCGAGAGAGATAAAGAAACCAATATAATGGTTCATAAATACGGGCCGCATATTTTCAATACAGATAAAAAGGAAATATGGGACTATGTAAATTCATTTACTGAGTTCAGGCCCTACGTCCACCGCGTAAAAGCTATGCATAACGGAAATGTGTATTCGCTTCCTGTAAATCTGCAAACCCTAAACCAATTCTTTAATAAAACCTTTACTCCTGATACGGCGAAAATATTTCTTGAAACACTGGGAGACAAAAATATATCTGAACCAAAAAATTTTGAAGAACAGGCGCTTTATTTCATCGGGAAGGAATTGTATAAGGCCTTTTTTTATGGTTATACAAAGAAGCAATGGGGCTGCGAACCGACAGAATTGCCTGCCTCAATTTTAAAAAGAATTCCTGTCCGTTTTAACTACGACGACAACTATCACAACAACATTTTTACCGGAATTCCCGTAGAAGGTTATACAAGATTAATTGAAAAATTATTAGACCATCCCTCAACAAAAATATACCTGGAAAAAAAGTTCCATTCCTCAGAATCTGCCAATGAATACGATCATGTATTTTACACAGGTCCTATAGACGCTTATTTTAATTTTGAATTTGGGAGACTTGGTTATAGAACTGTAACGTTTGAATCATCAATCCACGAAGGAGATTACCAGGGCGTAACACAAATGAATTATTGCGATGAAAATATTCCCTTTACACGTATCACAGAGCATAAACATTTTACTCCATGGGAGCAGCATAGCAGATCTATAATTTTTAAGGAATTTAGTAAAGAGACCACTGAAGAAGATATTCCCTATTATCCTAAACGACTAAGAAAAGATAAAGAACTTCTTGACAAGTATCGATCTAAAGCAAATTCTCTGCAAAAAGTTTCCTTCCTCGGAAGATTGGCCACTTATCGTTATATGGATATGCATCACGTAATTGGTGAGGCATTAGATTTCTCAAAAGTCTTTTTAGAAGCTTTCCGGTCAAATAAATCCCTCCCGGTTTTCCCAAATATAGAAACCTGAGATTCAATAGAATTCTCCTATTTTTTACAATACTTTTCCTCCAATAGCGTTAGGTATTAGTTATCAGGTATTTTTTGAAAACTAAAATTCCAAACTCTATGGAAAAGGTCATTGCTGTAGTGGTGACATATAACAGGAAGACGTTATTATCTGAATGCATTGCTGCATTAAGAAGCCAAACAAGGCCTGTTGATCAAATTCTTGTAATCAATAATGGAAGCACTGACAACACCGAAAACTGGCTTCAACAGCAAACGGATATTGAATTTGTTACTCAAAATAATGTTGGCTCCGGCGGAGGTTTTAATACCGGTATCAGACTGGCTTATGAAAAAGGGCTTGACTGGATATGGTTGATGGATGATGATGGATTCCCTAAAGAAGATGCTCTCGAAAACCTTTTAGAAAATGACAGCGAAGAATTGTGTTTACGCAACTGTGCAGTAATTAACAAAGAAGATAAAAAAAGTTTTGTATGGAAAACCGGTAACTATTCCTGCGTTGATGAAGTAAAACATCCGGTTATCAAAAATTTTGCGCATCCATTTAACGGAACATTACTTCACACAAAAATTATAGAAAAAGTGGGGTTACCCAAAAAAGAGCTTTTTATATGGGGAGACGAAACCGAATATTTTTATCGTATTATCAGGAAAAATAAAATTCCGTATTATACAAAGGCAAATAGTATACATTATCATCCGGCATCAGCCTTTTCTTATAAAAATGACTGGAGCTTAACAACTAACTGGAAAATGTATTACTACATACGCAACCGTTTTTTTATTTTACGGTCAAAATTCAGTAATAACCTACTTTTGGCTGTAATAATGTATCTGGGCTTTGTAACAGCATTTGCGGGGACAATACTTGTTTTTCAAAAAACAAACAAATTAAAAAAACTTGGTTTTATTTTGTGGCCGATGTCCGATGCTTTTAAAAATAATCTTAACGCTAATCCCTCTTTTATTTTGCAAAAAATTTCATCGTCTCCGTCCTATAGACCAGGGAATTATTTTTTTAATCAAATCAGAAATTTAAGAAACTTACTTATTCCACTCTCTTCTTCGAACATGGGAAAGTTGAAAAAAGCTTAATTACTATCTATATTAAAAACCTGAAAATAGTACACATGAATGGGTTATGGTGATTTAATATTATTCCCTGTTTTTCTGGTAATTCTCAGCCTTTTTTTTAAAGGTATCAGGAATAGATATGAAGATCCAATTTTAAAAAAATACCATCGACAGGGGTTTTGGGTAAAAATATTAGGATGTATTGCATTCTTTACCTATAGTGTTTATCTGTCACCGGGCGACTCCATCGGGTTATATCAGACGGAAGGGAGTAACATCTATCGCCTCATTTTACATAATTCCAATCACTTGCATTGGATTTTTCAAAAGGGAAAATATTTTGATGAGTCATTTCTACTGAATCCCTACAATTCCGGGTATTGCAGGTCAGAAGCCAATTTCATGGTAATAAGAATTGTTGCAATCTTATCTTTTATTACAACGGGAAGGTATGCAGCAACAAGTCTCATTTTTGCATGCATTGCATTTTCAGGTGTATGGAAGCTTTTTCTTTTCTTCTATGAGCAGTATCCACACATGCATAAAAAGTTTGCAATTGCAATTTTGTTTTTTCCAACATTTGTTTTCTGGAGCGGAGGAATATTGAAAGATACATTATGTATCGCTTCTCTTGGTTGGGTTACGTATGCACTTTATGAAATACTATATAGAAAAAAAGGGCTTATAAAAAACTCCGTTATATTATTTGTTTTTGGTTACTTGCTTGCAATTATCAAAGTTTACATTCTTATTTCTTATGTACCATTTTTTATTCTTTTTATAGTTCTTAGGAATATTCAGACCATAAAGAATAATTTTTTGAAGTATTTAATGGCGCCAATGCTCATATTTGGTTGTTTGTTTGGATTTACAAAAGCGCTTGGATTCGTTCGACCAGGAATTAGGCTCCTACGCAGTAGAAGACCTCACGTCCAGCATTAAACATCTTAACGGTGTTTTTAAAGCAATGGATGGCAATGAATCTGCAGACTCTAACTTCGATCTGGGTGTTGAATTTGACGGATCGTTTAATGGGTTAATAAAAATTGCTCCCGTCGCGGTGTTCACAACTTTTTTTCGACCCTATATCTGGGAGTCTCATAAGATATCACAAATACTCGCATCGGTTGAAAGCCTTATTCTCCTGTTTTTTACTTTGTTTATAATTTTAAAGAGCGGTTTAATCTCTTTTATTAAACTCATTTTTAAAGATCCGTTAATTATGTATTGCTTTCTATTTGCGATTGTATTTGCAACATTTGTAGGAGCAAGCACTTTAAATTTTGGTACTCTTGTCCGGTATAAAATTCCATGTCTTCCTTTTTACACTATTGCTTTATTTCTTATTTATGAAAAAGTGAAAGAAAGAGCTGCCCGGAAATCATTAGCCATAGCTAATTCGTTGGCAAATACCGGAACACCGTTATACCAGGTTGCTTCATGAATACGATGGTTTTATAAAATACTCTGTGTTTTCAATTCACAAATATTAAGATTATTTTGCACGCAATAAAACTCAGGAAAACTAATGTGTGGGATCTCGGGAACCATTAACTCCGCTTTTTCTTATGAAGATGTCATTAATGCAATGGGCCATCGTGGTCCTGACGAACAGAATGGATATAAGAACGGTAACGTAAATTTTTTTCATCTTCGGCTTTCTATACTTGATATTTCCTGCGGCAAACAGCCGATGCATTTGGGCGATAAGTACACGATTATTTTTAATGGCGAAATCTACAACCATTCTGAAGTTCGCAAACAATTTAACTTAAAAGGCAATACTTCGTCCGATACGGAAACGCTGCTTCTTTTATATGACAGGTTTGGCACACAATTTCTTCATTACCTGGATGGCATGTTCGTTTTTGCTATTCATGATAAAGTAAAAAATGAGCTTTTTATTGCAAGAGACAGGGCCGGGAAAAAACCTTTTTATTATTACCATCTGGAAGATAAATTCGTTTTTGCAAGTGAACTTAATTGCCTTAAAAACATGATTTCACTCGAAGCAAAGAATGAAAATTTTTACCAGTATTTACGTCTTGGCTCGTTTTATCGCCAATTTACACCCTATAAGAATGTAACAGAATTAGTGGCCGGCAGCTTTATAATCGTTGATTGCAAAACAGTCACTATTTCACAATCAAGATGGTGGAATATCAATGATTTTTATCACGAGCAAAATAATGATTCCATTGATGAGGCTTTGCAAAAAACTGATGACTATCTTCATAAGGCTGTCAAAAGAAGGATTGAATCAAGCGACCTTGAGGTTGGTTGTTTTTTAAGCGGTGGAATTGATAGTGGAATTATAACTTCTATTGCCAGCGGGTATAATACCAAGCTTAAAACCTTTACCGTATCATTTGATGGAGAATATGATGAAGCCCCGCTAGCTAAACTTGTGGCCGAAAAATATAAAACGCAACATACCGAAATCAAAATTTCATTTTCAAATTTGAAAAACGATTTGGAAATGATTTTATCAAATTACGGAGAACCATTTTTTGACAGTTCAGCAATACCCAGTTATTATGTAAGTAGGGAAGCTAAAAAATATGTGACAGTTGTTCTTAACGGAGACGGCGCTGATGAACTTTTTGCCGGATATCGACGCTATGTTCCATTTGCCCGGTATGATTTTTTTAAGAAAAATTACATGGTAAGAAAAAGCGCTTCATTTCTAAAAAGCACGCTACCGCAACCAAAAAGTAAAAGATCGGCGCACAATTATCTTTATCGTCTTGCTTCTCTTGCATCGAAATCCAATTTAGAGATTTACCTTTCAGCAGGTGTTGATATTTTTGAAGATTATGAAAAAAATATTGTAAATCCAGGATTTGATTACCTGGCGCCTGTTAAAGAAGATTTTGACAAAATTTCCAATAGTAATCTATCAGGTCTAAAGAAAATTATGAACCTTGATTTTGATACAAATCTTTTTGGCGATCTTCTTGTAAAAATGGATATAGCAACGATGGCAAATTCACAGGAAGGAAGAAGCGCTTTTTTATCAAAGGAATTATTGGAATATGTTCCATCCCTTCCTGATTCCTATAAGATAAAGGGCGGAACCACCAAATACATCTTAAGGAAGTTGGGCGTGAAATATCTCCCGCCTTTATTAATTGATCAACCTAAAAGAGGTTTTGAAGTTCCTTTAAAAAACTGGGTGAATAATGAGTTGAAAGAAATTATTTTTGATTACTTGAACTCTTCACAATGTTTTTGTAAAAATTTCGTAAAACAAAATTTTATTCGTGATCTGCTTTCAGAAAAAATTAATATCTCTGCTGAAAAAAGAGCCAAAATTTTGTGGACACTGTTATCCATGGAAATCTGGTATAAAAAAGTTTATAAATGACCTGCACCGAATTGAAGGGAAAGACGATAGCAGTTATTGAAAACGGGCTTATCTCCACGTACACAATGAGGGAGGCCCTAATGATGCACCTGCTGAAGGAGGGGTGTGATGTTTACATACTTACACATACCAATCGTTTTGTTCCACAAGTAGAGAAAATGGGGCTTAAGGTAATTGACATTGGTTCAGGGAATTTAAACCCCCTAAAGGTTTCAAGATATATTTTCAATCTTTGGAGTGCCTTGAGAAAAATTAAACCGGACGTATGTCTTACGTTTAGCATAAGGCCTGCTATTTGGGGTAATCTCGTTACACGTGAATTAAAAATCCCCACCATTACAAACATCACAGGCGTCGGGCCTTTGTTCACCAGTAAAAATATTGTCTATCGCACTGCCCGCACGCTATATCGGAATGCATTAAGTAAAACCAAAAAAGTTTTTTTCCAGAATTATGATGATATGAACCTGTTTATTGAAAGAAAATTTGTAAAAACCTCCATTGCTGAAAGAATTCCGGGATCAGGGATTGATTACAAAAAATTCAGCCCGATAATTTTAAAAGAAAAGGATCCTAACACATTCATTTTTTTATTCATTGGAAGGCTTATAAAAGACAAAGGAATTTTTGAATATATCAATGCTGCAAGAATTATCAGGAGAAAATTTCCTAACGCAACTTTTAACGTAATAGGACCCTTTTGGACACAAAACCTGAAAAAAAATACTATTACGCATACACAATTACAAAATTGGATTGACGAAGGTGTTATAGATTATCTTGGTGAAAAAAAGGATGTGAGAAAGTTTATTGCTGAAGCAGATTGCATTGTTCTCCCATCTTACCGCGAAGGAACTTCTAATACATTACTCGAGGCTGCGAGTATGGAAAAACCGGCGATCGCTTCAAACACAACTGGTTGTAAAGAAATAGTTTCGGATGCCGAAACGGGTTTTCTATGTAGTGTAAGAGATGAACTCGACCTTTCCGATAAAATGGAACGCATGATATTGCTTTCTCCGGAAGAACGAAGAGAAATGGGGAAAAAAGCAAGACAGAAAATTATTAAAGAGTATGATAAACAAATTGTCATACAGGCTTACCTGAGAGCGATACAAGAAGCAATTAATTAAAAAATCAGTATTAGTATTTCACAAGCATAAAATATAAAAAAATTATTCCCATATTTCTTAAACATCTCAGCAAATTAGTTGTAATAGTTTGAGTAAATATTATGCTTTTTACAATAAAAGATATTGAAAATCTTTCCGGGATAAAAGCTCACACCATTCGCATCTGGGAGCAGCGTTATACTTTTCTTAAACCAAAGCGATCGCATACGAACATAAGATTTTACACAAGTGATGAACTTAGGATTATTCTTAACATTGCGCTCTTAAATAAGCATGGTTATAAAATTTCTCATATAAGTAAAATGAGCCATGACGCAATATTTGAAAATGTGCATTCATTGGTTGATTCGGAGGCGAAAACAAGTATTGTTGTTAACCAGCTTCTTGAATGCATGATAGAATTTAACGTGGATGCTTTTGAAAATGCTCTCGATAACTATATAGCGGCTTCAGGAATTGAAAAAGCAATACTCCAAATCATTTATCCATTTCTCGAAAAGGTGGGCGCTCTATGGCTTACAAACCATATAAATCCTGCACAGGAACGATTAGTGAGCAATGTTATAAGACAAAAAATAATTGTAGGAATTGACTCTCTTCCCAGGAAAAAAACTTCGGCCACAAAGGTTTGTCTTTTTTTGCCCGAAGGCGAGTATCATGAGATTTCACTTCTATTTGTATTTTTTCTCTTAAAGAAAAAAGGAATACCTGTTATATATCTTGGGTCAAATATTCCTTTCGACGAGTTGAGGAGTGTCGTCTCTGTAAAAAAACCCGATTACCTATATACCCATCTGACAACTGCCGGCCCTTCATTTAACTTTGATAAGTTTCTTTCATCGCTTAGCAAAGATTTTAAAAGCTTTCCGGCAATCATTTCGGGAAGGCTTACCAGTTCATACGAGAAAAAAATTCCCCAAAAAATAACGCTCAAAAAATCTTTAGCAGAAGTCAGGGACTTTATTAAAATGCTCTAGCATTCGTAAACCGCTGTAAAAATTTTGGCACCTGTTTTGTTAAATTTTTAATTTAAAATAATTAAACAAAAAGTTCGCAAATTTAATTTTTTGTTTAGCTTTGAATATATAAATATTAAACACTATTTATGTCAGCCCTGGAATTTAACCAACTACTTTTAATTAATTATGCTTTTCTAAACCCCTTTGCAATTAATCTTACAAGAGATAAAGAAAGCGCTAAAGACCTGGTACAGGAAACAATTTATAAGGCTATCGCTAATCGTGAAAAATATATTAATGGAACAAATATTAAAGCATGGCTTTATACGATAATGCGAAATATTTTTATAAATGACTACAGAAAGAAAACAAAACAAAATGTAATCTTCGACTACACTCCCAACGATTTTTTATTAGATTACAATCAATCTTCGGTTTCAAATCTTGCAGAAAGTAAACTAAGTCTAAAGGAAATTGAAGATGCTGTTTATTATTTGCCATCCATTTTTAAACAACCATTTTTGCTATATTTTGATGGATATAAGTATCATGAAATTGCGGGAATATTACACGAACCTCTGGGCACAATTAAAAGCAGGATTCATTTCGCCAGGAAACTTCTCAAAAAAAAGATACGCAGATTCTAATTCCTCTTTAAAAAGTTAACAAGTAAATTACAGAAAGCATATCTTTTGGTCCGGGTTGAAAAAATTGAAAAACGCATTAATTATAGGAAGTGGCTTTTCTGGTTTATCTGCAGCATCATTTTTAGCCAAACATGGTTGGGAGGTAACTGTAGTTGAAAAACACGCTATTCCGGGCGGCCGTGCAAGGCAATTCGGACATGAAGGATTTGTTTTTGATATGGGTCCAAGCTGGTATTGGATGCCGGACGTATTTGAAAGATATTTTCAACACTTTGGTAAAAACCGTTCAGATTACTATTCGTTAAGACGACTTGATCCTTCCTACCGAGTTTATTGGAAAGACGAAGCAATAGATATTCCGGCAGATTATGAACGATTAAAAAAATTATTTGAAAAGTTAGAGACGGGAAGCAGTAAAAAATTAGATCAGTATCTTGAACAGGCAGAATATAAATATGAGGTTGGAATTAATAAACTTGTTCAAAAGCCTGGGCAGTCGTGGAGTGAATTTTTGGATTGGGACCTTATAAAAGGAATGTTGAAACTGGATGTATTTTCTTCAATTGAAAATCATATCCGGAAATATTTTAAAAATCCGAAGTTGAGGCAGTTACTGGAGTTTCCGGTTTTGTTTTTAGGAGCACTACCCAGAGATACGCCAGCTCTTTACAGTTTGATGAATTTCGCCGACATAAAAGGTGGTACCTGGTATCCGGAAAATGGAATGTTTAGTATTGTCGATGGTATGTATACTCTTGCCATTGAATTAGGCGTGAAATTTCATTTTAATGAAAATGTTTCAGCCATTGCTATTAAAGAAAATTATGCTAATGGAATTAAGAGTGAAATTTTTGAAAATGGGGAAATGACAGCGAAAAATTATAACGCTGACGTGGTGGTAGCTACTGCTGATTACCATTTTATTGAAACCAAATTGCTGCCATTACAATTCAGGAGCTATGATGAAAGCTACTGGGATAAAAGAGTCTTGGCTCCTGGTTGTTTACTATATTATGTTGGGTTAAGCAAAAAATTAAAGAATATTACTCACCATTCTTTGTTCTTTGATGTTGATTTTGAAAAACATGCTAATGAAATTTATGGCACGAAAGAATGGCCATCTGAGCCACTCTTTTACGTAAGTGCTACCTCAGTTACTGATGAAACTGCTGCTCCCTACGGATGCGAAAATTTATTTTTTCTTATTCCTGTTGCAGCAGGATTAAATGGCGACACAGAGGAGCTTAGAGAGAAATATTTTAAAAAAATTATACAGCGATTTGAACAAAAAATTGGCGAAGAAGTGAGTAATTATATTATTTATAAAAGAACTTTCGGGCCTCAAAATTTCGTAAATGATTATAATGCGTTTAAAGGAAATGCTTACGGGCTAGCGAACACACTATCACAAACCGCAGTTTTAAAACCGTCATGCAGAAGCAAAAAAGTCAAAAACCTTTTTTATTCAGGGCAACTGACTGTGCCAGGCCCCGGCGTTCCACCAGCGCTTATCAGCGGAGAAGTAGTCGCAAAAGAGATACTGAAACATTTTAATTCTTAAATTGTATTTAATAAAAAATTGTAAACACAAACCATAGTTTATGATGCAATTATTTCATGATGTTAGTTTTGCGTGCAGTAAGCTTACCACGCATAAATACAGCACTTCTTTTGGCAGCGCCATAAGGCTTTTACACAGAGATTTGCAAACTCCTATCTATAATATTTACGGATTTGTTCGCTTTGCTGATGAAATTGTAGATACGTTTCATGAATATAATAAACACGAACTTCTTAATGAATTTAAAAACGAAACTTATAAAGCAATTGAAAAAAAAATTAGTCTTAATCCAATCCTTCACAGTTTCCAGCTAACGGTAAATGAATATAAAATCGATTTAAAACTTATAGATGCTTTTTTTAGAAGCATGGAATACGACCTTCATAAAAATACTTACAACGCCATTGACTACAGGGATTACGTTTATGGAAGCGCAGAAGTTGTTGGATTAATGTGCCTCAACATTTTCTGTGAGAAAGATCATTTGAAATATGGGAAACTTACACCTTACGCACGATCGCTCGGAGCGGCATTTCAAAAAGTAAATTTTTTGAGAGATGTAAAATCAGATTACCAGCATTTGGAAAGAACTTATTTTCCCGGAATAGATTTTAGAAATTTTACCAGTGCCAGTAAAAAAAATATTGAGGCTGAGATTATAGCGGATTTTAATCGTGGCTATGAAGGCATTATACAATTGCCGCTAAAGGCGAGATTTGGAGTGTATGTTGCCTACAAGTATTACCTTTCTCTTTTCAAAAAAATAATGCATACAAATGCAGAAAAAATTCTTGATCATCGAATACGAATTCCAAACTATTCCAAAGCGCTTATTGTTATGAGAGCAGGTGTAAAAAACCGTCTTAAACTTATTTAACCATTTTCTAAAACCGTTTAATATTTTGATTGAGGTTATATTAGTTGATGAGAACGATGTGCAAACCGGAACAATGGAAAAAATGGAAGCGCACAAGCGGGGTTTATTGCACCGGGCTTTCAGTATTTTTATTTTTAACGGCAAGGGTGAATTCCTGCTGCAGCAGCGGGCTGCGGGAAAATACCACAACGGCGGGCTCTGGGCCAATACCTGTTGCAGCCACCCTCTTCCCAACGAGAACGTTTTGAATGCTGCCTTCAGAAGGCTTTCCGAAGAAATGGGATTTACAACTAAACTTTCTCCCGCATTTAATTTTATTTATAATGCAACCTTTGATAACGGATTAATTGAGCATGAATTTGATCATGTTTTTACAGGAATTTATGAAGGAACAGTCAAAATTAACAAAACCGAAGTGAGCGACTATTGTTATAAAAATTTACAAGATGTTATCGATTCCGTGCAAACACATCCTCAGAAATATACGGAATGGTTTAAGATTGCTTTGCCTCAAATTCAGAAATTCCACCAGGCTAACTTTAGTAAATCATAATTTCAATTTTGTATTTATTTTCAAAAATGAAAGCACTTTAAAATCTTATTTTTGCAATTGATGCAAACACTTTTATTCATATTAATTTCACTGGTCACTTTTTTCCTTATGGAAGGAGTTACATGGCTTACACACAAATTTGTAATGCATGGCTTCCTGTGGTATTTGCATGAGGATCATCATAAAAAGGGATCTGGATTCTTTGAAAAGAATGATGCTTTTTTTTTAATATTCTCTGTCCCGAGCATTCTTTGCATTTTGTTTGGGACATTTGATAATAAATTTTGGCTTGCGGCGATAGGAGCAGGTATCGCAATGTACGGCTTCGGGTATTTTTTAGTACACGACGTAATAATTCACCAGCGCATAAAACTCTTCACACGGAGCAATAATTTATACATCAGAAGCATAAGATGGGCACACAAAATGCATCACAAGCATTTAGAAAAACAAGATGGTGAAAGTTTCGGGATGTTAATGGTTGCAAAGAAGTACAGGGATAAAGTAAGAAGCGATAAAAAAAGAATGGAAGGAAATAAAATCACTGAGAACACTCCCGTTTCTTCCAATGTCCAAGCATTATAATTCATTCAACTTTTTCGAGAGTGCTTCTTCCCTCCTAATAAATCTCTTTACTATATTATTGATTTATTTATCTTCAACCCGACGGGCTTTAATTAATTCGCTTCCACGAATATGATCTCAAAATATTACGATTATATTTTTCTCGGCGCAGGTTGCGCTTCTCTAAGTATAATTATGAGAATGATCCATTCCAATAAATTTTCAGAAAAAGAGATATTGGTTGTCGACAGAGCAGCAAAGACACAAAATGACCGTACGTGGTGTTTTTGGGAGCAAAAAGCAGGTTTTTTTGAAGACATTGTTTATCGAAAATGGGACGAAGTTTTTTTTAAACCTGCCGGTAATGAAGTAACCCAACTGGAGATGGGCAATTATCAATATAAAATGATAAGAGGAATTGATTTTTATAAAAAATGTTTTTCAACAATAGCGCTTCAGAAAAATATCGATATAATTTTCGGAGAAATTTCTTTTGAAAAAAACGAGGATACTGCAACTAATATAAGAATCAATAATGAAATTTTACTACCCGGAAAAAATACAATAATCTTTAATTCTCTTTACATCCCGGCAGAAAAACGAAAAAACAAATTTTATCTTTTGCAACATTTTAAGGGCTGGGTAATTGAATGCAATGAAAAACTTTTCAACGCTGCACAGGCAACGTTGATGGATTTTAGGGTACAGCAAAACTATGGAACTACTTTCGTATA
This sequence comes from uncultured Chitinophagaceae bacterium, assembly GCA_963819925.1. Lineage (GTDB taxonomy): Bacteria > Bacteroidota > Bacteroidia > Chitinophagales > Chitinophagaceae > Ginsengibacter. The sequence goes on from CAWFYG010000009.1 coordinate 1,115,850, forward strand.
TGTTTTGCCGTTAACTTCTACCAAAGCCCTGATTGAATATACAATATTTAGCAAAAACACTTTAGCGGATGAACAATATAATAAAGAACTAAAACTATATATTGAAGAATTTTTGAGGCTAAAAAATTATAAAATTACCGAGGAAGAATTTGGCGTTATTCCAATGACAAATGAAAGTTTGCCTTACTTCAAAGACGGCATGTATTTCATTGGTACTGCAGGCGGCCAAACGAAGGCATCCACTGGTTATACTTTCAGGTTCATTCAAAAACAGGCCAACGAAATTGTTGATGAATTGATTTCAAAAGAGGCCCTTTCTAAAGAGAAAAAAAATAAGAGGAGATTTTATTTTTACGACAGCACCCTGCTACATATACTTTCCAAAGATTTGTCAGAAGGGAAATCTATCTTTTCCATTCTCTTTAAAAAAAATAAAGCTTCTGCTATTTTTAAGTTTCTTGATAACGAGAGTTCATTTAAGGACGAAATGAAATTGCTTAATTCTCTTCCTAAAAAAATATTTATCAAAGCCGGCTTTTCAGAATTAATTAAAATGCTATCAAAGAATTAAAAAATTAATATTTAAACGTTTGGTACGAATTAGGGTCATACATATGGATTTTTCTATTTTTGCCCAGACATTATAAAACTTATGGCCCTTCAAACAGATGACCAGGAACTTTTACAAAGCTTCAAAGAACCTGCAACCAGGGAACAGGCTTTTACAGGTATTATAAAAAAATACCAGGAAAAGCTTTACTGGCATATAAGAAGAATGATCGTTGACCATGACGACACCAATGATGTGCTGCAAAACATGTTCATTAAAGTGTGGAAAGGGCTTCAAAATTTCAGGGAAGACAGCCAGCTTTATACATGGTTATATCGAATTGCCACCAATGAATCTCTTACTTTTTTGAGCCAGCAGAAAAAAAGGAGTTTAGTGTCGTTGAGCGATGTAGAAACAGGGTTGAGCAACAAATTGAAGAGCGATTCGAATTTTGATGCGAATAAGCTGGAGTGGAAACTTCAATTAGGCATCCAGAATTTGCCTGAAAAACAAAGACTTGTGTTTAACCTGAGGTATTACGATGAAATGCCTTATGAGGAGATGAGCAAGATACTTGATACCAGTGAAGGAGCACTTAAAGCAAGCTATCATCACGCGGCAAAAAAAATTGAAGAATTTATACTAAATAATTAAACGAAATACGAATAAATTAGTCTCACAAAGCGAAATGAAGAAGGCACCGGAAATACTAAACGAATTAATGGCTATCAGCCCGCTTCTGGCAGGTCTGGAGAAGGTTAATGTATTTAGCGTTCCTGAAGGTTATTTTGATGACTTGCAGTTTAGAATAACTAATTACGCAATACTTAATAATACTTCCCCGGTAGAAAACACCGCTAAAAGAAGTCTTCAGCGGGTTCCGGAAGGATATTTCGACACTTTGAGTGACTCAATTCTTGGAAAAATAAGAGCAATTTATCCTGAATCAGCCGGGGAAGAATTGCGGGATCTTTCACCAATGCTATATAATTTAAACCGTGAAAATGTATTGACAATTCCTGACGGTTATTTTGATACTTTAAGCGGGGCAATTCTTTCGAAGGTAAAAACAACTAATTCTGAAACTGCGGAGGAAGAATTACGTGAGCTTTCTCCGATATTGTATAGTTTGAAAGATGAAAATGTATACACGGTTCCAGGAGGTTATTTTGAATCTTTTGCCGGAAACGTTACCCAAAAATTAGTGCAGGCTCCCGCTAAGGTTATAACCATGAAAAAGAGAACATCATGGCTAAAATATGCAGCGGCTGCGGTTGTTACAGGCATTATCACTATAACTTCATTCCAGTTGTTTACAAGCACTTCTCACAACAATAATTCATCTCTCCCTGGTTATATCCAGGCCTCATTTCAATATAAGACCGAGGCAGATGTGAACGCGGGGATTGCAAAGTTGGATGATGCTGACATTGCTAAATATCTTGAAAAGAATGGGAATGTTTTAGATAATGAACTTCTTATAAATAATACTGACGCAAGCGAGTTGCCCAGTTCTACAGATTATTTAATTGATGAAAATACTTTGAATAAGTACCTGAATAAAATAGAAAAAGATAACGGTAGCAAAACGACTCCTTAGGATGAAAAAATATTTACTTATATTATTTGTACTGCTTGGATGTTTACCTCAAATAAAAGCCCAGGAACCAGCCGGAGAAAAAATTCAGGCATTGAAAATTGCGTTTATTACGCAAAAGTTACAGCTCACTCCGGATGAGGCACAAAAGTTCTGGCCTATTTATAACCAGTATGACAATGAAGTCCATGGAATTGAATCAGGCAATGATCCAAATGTTATAGATAAGGAACAAAAATTATTAAATGTCAGAAAGAAATATTTAGGGACTTTCCAGAAAATATTGGGGCCGGATAAGACAAACAGGCTCTTTAATGCCGAAAGAGATTTTCGCGGGCTTTTAATTCGTCGCCTCCAAAACCGCAACCAGCAACGATTAAACCAATTTCGCCATTAGGTATCCCCTTCTTATACAACTAAATTAAAATCATAATTGGAGAAACTAAAATTTCTCCTATTTTTGTAACTAGGTGTTTTTCATAGGTTAGCAACGGCCGGCCCTTTTTAGGGCAGGCCTTTTTTTATTAATACTATTAAAATTTATAAAATGGATATTTAATATCATGATAAAAAAGAAAGGTCCATTTTTCTTTTTCTCCTAATTGCCACCACTTCATTCTTAACTCCATTGCTTTGGCTCCGTCATAATCATACTTGGCTTTAAACCTGTTTTTCATCTGTTGCAATTGCGGCGCAACATCTCCGCCAAAAAAAATTTTTTCATCATTTTCATTTATTAAAAAAACCTGGTGATATGGGCTGTGAGCCCCTGTAATTTCATAATGTATGTAATCGTCTATTGTGCCGTTACCTTCTGTAAATTGTAATTGTTTATTTCTGTCAAGGCAAGAAAAATCTTCAATGAAGTAAGATGGAGCTCCTTTTTGAAAAGCAAAGTCCCATTCTTTGTGATTTATATAATAGGTTGCATTTTCAAAGCTTAATTTTTTTTTGCCGGGCATCGCTATTCCTCCCGAGTGATCTTTATGAAGATGCGAAAGAAGCACCTTAGTAACATCGCCTGGGCTAATTCCGTATGAGACAAGATTTTTATGAATCTGTAATTGATTATCCATATCAGCGAAACCAAGTCCGGTATCTAATAAAAGAATATCTTTTGAACTAATAACAGCAAACGGTTGAATTTCCACTAAAAGGCTTCCTTTTGTTCTTAGTTGTAAGTCATCTTTGTCTTGCTGAAATGGAACAAATTTTTTTGTTTGATCGACAGTGAAAGAACCTTCACTAAGGGGAATAATCTTCATAAATTCCAAATTTAACGGATGCCGTTTTATCTAAAATAGTCATTTAGACAATTTAATAACTGCATTTACTTAAGTATATATCATCGCAACACCATTTGCCTGTCTGCATCAAGACGAACCAAAATAAAAATCAATATGGTAAATGTTAGCAAAGACGATCCGCCATAACTCATAAGCGGCAGCGTAATACCTATAACCGGTGCCAGGCCTACGGTCATACAAATATTAATTGTAACGTGAAAAAATAAAATCGCTGCAACGCTATAAGCATATACCCGGCTAAACGTACTTCGTTGCCGTTCTGCAAGAAATACTATTCGCAGCATGAATAATAAATATAAAATAATAATCATACTGCTGCCTAAAAATCCGAAATTTTCTCCAACGCTTGTAAATATAAAATCTGTATGCTGCTCCGGCACAAAATCGCCCTGGGTTTGTGTGCCCTTTAAAAAACCTTTTCCAAAAGCTCCCCCGGAACCTATCGCAATTTTGGATTGCTTAACATTGTAATTTTCTTTTGCTTTTTTTAGTTCTTTCGTTTTTACTTCTTCTTTTTGTTCATCGGGATCTTTCGCTCCTGCATTTTGATCCGGAACGTAGTCTACACCAAAAGTATTTAGGATTCTTTCCACCTGGTAAGGATGTAAAACGTGTTTAAAAATATAAGGCACGGCAAATCTTTGAATACTTACGCATAATATCCAGATGCCAAGTATTACAACCAGAATACCTTTATCGCGTTTTATATTCTTTCGTAAAATATAAACGGATAAGGCGGCAATAGATGTAAGGATAATTGCCAATGTATTTTTTTCAACTAAAATAGTTGCAACGACAAGTATTGCAAATGAAAAACCAATGATGAGATATACTGGTGGTAATCCTTCTCTATACATAGGAATGAGAAAAGAAAAATATACGAGGGCCAGGCCGGTTTCATTTTGTAAAATTGAAAATGCTGCAGGAGTCAGTATGATGGCTGCGGCTATGAGTTGGGATCGTGGCCTTTCAAAATTTGTTTCAGGCCGCGATAAATATTTTGAAAGTGCGAGAGCCGTAAATATTTTGCACGTTTCTACCGGCTGAAGATTAAAAAATCCCAATGGTATCCACGACTTTGAGCCATTAATATCTTTACCTATAACAAATGTTGCCATCATAAGTAATATCCCCAAAACATAACTAAGATTGGCGGTGGCAGTAAAAAATTTGCTATCGGTTAGCAAAATTACAATTGCGATAATTACGGAAATTCCAAGAAACAATATTTGTCTTGAATAATTCTTTTTTAAGCCTGTTATATTTCGAAGTATGTTTTCGTTGTTGTGATATTCCACAGAAAAAATGCAAAGGATGCCTATACATGCTATAATTATATATAACCAGATTGTTACCCAGTCAACTCCTTTTGATATTACATTTTGATTGCGCATTAATATTGGAATGGATATTATTTTTTAATGTTTAAAGTATCCGGTCGCTTTTTTCTTTCGGGCAAAGTCGCTTCTGGTTTATGTTCCAAAACTTTGTTATTTTTTTTAGGGTGAGTTGTATCAGTATTCAAATCATTTTGTTGATCTGAACTTTTTGATTTGTATATGATGTCAGAATCGTCCTCTTCTTCCTCAATACCCGACGTGTCTTTTGCATTTTTAACAAGGCCTTTTTCGATATTATGAGAATTGTTTTTTGCCTCTCTTAAAGAATCGCGTATACGGATAGCCTCGAAAATACGTGCCGGCATGAGATTTAAATTGGCAAGTGTTTCAATTTTTGCCTTACGGTCTGGTTCAGGAATAGAATCTCTCAAATATTGCTCTATCATAAGGCTTGCAATGGGTGCAGAAGAATTGGCGCCCATTCCGGCATTTTCACAAATAACGGCAATAGCTATACGCGGATTTTCTCTTGGGGCGAAAGCCGCAAAAAAAGCGTGTGACTTTTGTTTAACCCCTTTATAATAATTTTCAACTGTTCCCGTTTTACCGCAAACAACAATACCAGGAACTTTTGCAGCAGACCCGGTTCCTGTTTCCATCACTCCCTGCATACCATCGTGCACGGCATTAAATATAGTATCAGGAATAGAGAGCGGTCTGATGTTTCACTCTGAAAGAATCGAGTAGCCCATAAGTATCTCCTCCTTCAATTGAATCAACAAGATGCGGAGTTATATACCATCCCTCATTTGCCAGGTAAGCCATTTCATTTGCTACTTGTAATGGAGTAACGTTCACTTCACCCTGCCCTATACTCACGGATCTAAAAGTGCAGAAGTTCCAGTGCCCTTCACCGTATATTTTATTATACGTTTTAGGTGTGGGTATAAATCCATTTAATTCAGTTGGAATATCAATTCCTAATTTATGACCAAGCCCGAAAGCATGCATATAGCCGTCCCAAACTTTAAGGCTGCTGTCAATAGAGCCATATACCGGATTATTGATAGTTCTTTGCATAACGTTTGCAAAATAGGTATTGCAAGAATGGGTAATTGCACCTTGAAGATTAAAGTTGCCAGGATCAAGGCACCCCATCGGCTTACCACAACCATAAAATGCACCCGTACACAAAAATCTTGTTGAGGGAGTTATTACTCCTTCCTGTAAGGCGATTAACGCCTGGAGCGTTTTAAATGTGGATCCCGGAGCATAAAAAGCATGAACAGTGCGGTTAAGCATTGGAAGCCGTGGGTCAAGAAGCAGGTCTGCAAAATGTTTTCTCCTTTCCTGGCCCGCCAGGAGCGCCGGATTATAGGTAGGGCTGCTCACCATCGCAAGAACGCCTCCCGTTTTGGGATCAAGTGCTACAATGGCACCGATCTTATTTTCCATTAAATGCTCTCCCAGCATCTGAAGGTTAATGTCTAAAGCGAGATGCAAATTCTTACCCGGAATAGCTGCGGTGTCAAATCTCCCTTTTTCAACCCTGTCTGTTAACCTGTTTTTATTATCTCTCTTCCAAAACTCAATGCCTCTTTGACCCATTAAAACTTTTTCATAGCTGCGTTCCAGACCCGTTCGGCCGGCATAATCTCCAACCTGGTAACCGTCACTCTCATGGTTTTTGATAAAGGAAGAATCCACTTCTGACAAATATCCTAATATATTACCGCCGGCATCGAAAGGGTAATCGCGAACCGGCCTTTCCTGGAGATAAAATGCAGGAACAAATTTGTACATGCTCTCATTGACCTTGGCTATTTTTTCGGGAGGAAGCAGCGGTTCAAACACAGAAGCACGATAACTCCTGTTTTTAATAATAGCGGTTATAATTCTTTTCTTAAATTCTACCGTATCTATATCAAGAATATGACATAATGCAGCGGTATCTAAATCCATTCCCCTGAGTTTTGAAGGTGTCACCATCAGATCATAGATCACGGTATTGCGTAAGATTATCTTTCCGTTACGATCAAATAAAATACCTCTATCCGGATAGATCACCTTGCGAAATTTTCCCTGTTCATCGGCCAGCACAGAATATTTTGTATTCAAAACCTGGAGGTCTAAAAGTCGAAAAATAATTACCAACGCCATTAAGACGAACATGATGATAATTATATTTTTGCGGGACTGGTTAAAAGCAGACACAGACTTAGAATGATTTAGAGAGGTTGAGAAAGTATAGAACGGAATTTACTACAAAAATAATATGTCTATACAGTATTAGTCCTAAATCTTTGCTTTCTAACAAATAATAATTCTGTTAATAAAATTAATAGGAGACTGACTGCGGAAGACAAGAGTGTTTTCAAAATAAAATAGAGGTAGCCTCCGGTTTGCAAAGCTTCCAGGAAGAAAAGCAAGGAATGATGCAGCAGTGTTAAAATCGTAACATAAGTGAAATAAGGAGTAAACCCCATACTCTTAATCGAAGGCTCATTGTAATTACTTTCTGCTCCTTCCTGAGAAATGAGCAGATTTATTAAAAACGGGCGAAGGTAAGCAATCAATACACAAGGTGCTGTGTGTAAACCATAGGTTTTCATAAAGCAATCAAGACAAAAACCAATTGCAAAAGCAAGAAGCATTAAAGTGCGCCGACCCATTTTAAAAGGAAGCCACAGAATAAATAAAAAATAAATATAAGGAGTAATAAGGTGATGTAATGGCGGAATCTGGTTAAGGATGTAAACCTGCACAAGTATAAAAAGAGAAAAACGAATAATATTTTTTAACAGGCTACTCATTGGTTTTTTTCACATTCTTAAGAAGTTGCTGTGGCTCGTCTTTTTGAAGGTTATTAATAATATCAACATACTGCAGGTTATAAAAATTTGCTGCAGTTTTAACCTTAATTATATGGGTGCTGCTGGTTTTTTCATCGATTATGTCGTTTACTGTACCAATGAGAAGACCAAATGGAAATTTATCGGAAAAGCCACTTGTAATTACAGTATCTCCTTTGGCAACCTTTACCACTTTTGAAATGTCTTTAAGTATAACAATATTGGGCTGCAGGCCATCCCAAATAATGCTTCCTGTTTCACCGCTCTTTTTAAGTTTTGCACTAATATTACTCTGGCGGTGAAGCAAGCTCATAACAACTGAATAATTCTTGCTTACGTCCACTACAGTTCCAACAACAGAATTATTGATATCAGTTACGCCAAGATCTGCGCTTACGCCTTGCTGTGAACCCCGGTGAAGTTGTAAGATAATTATTGGGTTGGCTTACCGAATTTCCTACCACCTTTGCCGGTAAGTATAAATATTTTCTTTGATGAAGAACAGTGTCAATTTTTATCGTGTCAATTGCAAGTTTGGAGACAGTATCGGCCATGTCATAATCCTGCTTCAGTTTATTATATAAGCCGGCGTTAGCTTTTACCAGGGAGTCATTGGTTTTTTTAAGCTGAAAATAATATTCAACGCCATTGTACTGCTGACTGATTTTGCCCGTAATTTCTCCGGCCACGGACGAATAAACTGTGTGCTGATATTTATTATAATTGAAAAGCATAAATAATGATATGCTCATCAAAAACAAAAAGAAAAGGAAATTAAAATAGATGCGGATGAAAAGAAAAATATTACGCATAAAAGACTTTTCTATCCTGCTTTAACAGGAGATTTAAAAAGTTTGATTTAAAAATACATTACTCTTTATTGATTATTTTGAGATTCTTATAAAGATGAATTTGAGACATTTTATCTCATTACAAAAGGATAGCGATCGTAATGTTTCAAGGCAAGTCCTGTGCCCCTTACTACACTTTTCAAAGGGTCGTCGGCAACATGAACAGGCAGCTTAATTTTTGCCGCAAGCCTTTTATCCAGTCCCCGGAGCAAAGCGCCCCCACCTGTTAAATACAAACCCCGACGATATATATCCGAAGCGAGTTCCGGTGGTGTTGTTTCCAATGCTTTTAAAATTCCTTCCTCAATTTTAAATATAGATTTATCAAGGGCTTCGGCAATTTCCTGGTAGCTCACCATGATTTGTTTAGGAATTCCTGTTACAAGATCTCTTCCATTTACGGGCATATCTTCCGGAGGATTGTCTATATCCTTCATGGCGGCGCCAATTTGAATTTTTATTTGTTCTGCTGTGCGCTCGCCAATAAGAAGACTATGGTAGCGCCGTAATGCTTCCATTATATCACCCGTAAATTCATCACCTGCTATTCGAATAGACTGATCGCATACGATACCCGCTAATGCAATAACGGTAATGCCTGTGGTGCCACCGCCAATATCAATTATCATATTCCCTACCGGTTCTTCCACATCAATACCAATTCCCAACGCAGCGGCCATAGGTTCATGAAGAAGATATACTTCTTTAGCTCCTGCTTGCTCAGCGCTATCTCTTACGGCACGTTTTTCTACTTCAGTAATACTGCTGGGAATACAAATCATCATACGCCAGCTTGGAGGGAATAAGGGCTTTTTTTGATAGATCTTTTTAATCATCTCCCGTATCATAAGCTCGGCAGCATTAAAATCTGCAATTACACCATCCTTCAACGGTCGCACGGTCCGAATGCTTTCATGGGTTTTTTCGTGCATCATCAAGGCCTTTTTTCCCACTGCCAATATATTTTTTGGATTATTGCGATCAAGAGCAACAATGGATGGCTCATTTACAACTACAACATCGTTATGAATTATGAGGGTATTTGCCGTGCCGAGATCAATGGCTATTTCCTGTGTAAAAAAATTAAAAAGACCCATGTTTTAACTAGGTATTGAAAAATTACTAATGGATGCAAAGTTGTAGGAAATAATTTGAATTAACAATTGTAAACCAATTTAGATTCTACGACTTTTAAATTAAAATATTTGAAACAATTTCCCTAATAAACGCACAATTACGGAAGTTTATGCGAAAATTAAAACTTTAATTAAAAGATGATTTTACAACGCAGAAATTAGATGAATAAACCAGTCGTTCCATTAAATGTTAAAGAGATCAAACCTCACCGTTAATCGATAAATTCATACCCGATATCTTTCCTGTAATACATTCCTTCAAAATGTATTTGATTTAATATTTCTTTAGAAAGTTCAATTGCCTCCGCCAGGGAATCAGCCAAAGAAGAAACCGCAAGTACCCGGCCTCCGTCAGTTACGACCTGCTTACCCTCCTGCCTGGTTCCGGCGTGAAAAACCATTACCCCGCCTTCTTCTGAACCAATGTGTTTTATCGACTCCGGATTTTCCAGGTAATCAAAATCAATAGCAAATCCTTTTTTATATGCCATCGGGTATCCTTCACTCACCGCAACGATTGTAGCTGCAGATTTTTCATCTATAGCTATTTTTTCAGCACTCAGTTTTTTTTGTTCTGATGCAATAATCAGTTTGACCAGATCATTTTTCAACCGCAATAAAACTACTTCTGTTTCAGGATCTCCCATACGACAGTTGTATTCAATAACGAATGGTTCATCATCAACTTTTATTAACCCAAAAAATATGAACCCTTTGTAATCTATTTTCTCTTCACGAAGTCCTTTTATAGTTGGTTCAACTACTTTTTCAATGACCTTATTCATAAAAATTTCAGACGCAAACGGAACAGGGCTTATCGCTCCCATACCACCGGTATTCGGGCCCTTGTCTCCTTCAAAAATTTTTTTATAATCCTTTGCTTCCGGGAAAAGCAGGTAGTCGTTACCGTCAGTAATAACGAAAACACTTAATTCAATTCCATCTAAAAATTGTTCTATCACTACCTTTTTCCCGGCGTCACCAAATTTTGATTTCTGAATTATCAGTTCATATTCTCCCAGCGCCTCAACCAGATTATTACAAATAACAACGCCCTTGCCTCCTGCAAGTCCATCAGCTTTTAATACAACAGGGAGTTTGTGACTTTTTATATACTCCAGTCCTTCCAGGTAAGAAGCTGTGTCAAATTCTTTGTATTTTGCAGTTGGAATATCATGCCGCTGCATAAATGCCTTCGCAAAGGCTTTACTTCCTTCAAGTTGGGCGCCTTCTGCTGAGGGGCCCGTAATTATTATATCCTTTAGTTGTTTATCTTTTTTAAAAAAATCATAAATGCCTTTTACCAGCGGCTCTTCGGGGCCCACAATAACAAGATCAATTTTTTTTGAAATGCACGTTTTTTTTATTGCTTCAAAATTGGTAATGGCAATGTCAATATTTTCTCCGTACTGCGCAGTACCAGCATTACCTGGAGCAATAAATAATTTCGTACACAATTCACTTTGGCTAACTTTCCAACAAAATGTATGGGCTCTTCCACCTGAACCAAGAATAAGTATTTTCAAAAGAGGACATTTTAATTAGGGATAAAGAGTGCACAAGTTATGAATTATGAATTTTAATTTATCGCTATTGGTAAAGATTTAATATTACTCCATTTATTTTTTATAAATTGAAAAGTTATATTTAAAATTTATCTGTACTTTACAATTTATTAAAACTGCTTTTAACCTTTTTCTTTCAAAATTTATTAAACCATGGAAGATCAGACAACTCCTGTTGCTACCGGGGAAATGCACAAGGGTAAACATCCCAAATCTTTGTATGTTCTTTTTTTGACCGAAATGTGGGAACGTTTTGCCTACTATCTGATGGTTGGTATCTTACTTCTTTATCTTATTGATGATAAAACGGGTGGCAAAGGGATGACTGAAAAAATGGGAGCTGATATTGTTGGAAGTTTTATTGCTTTAGTATATCTGACTCCCTTTATTGGCGGATTAATTGCTGATCGTTATTTGGGCTATATCAGGTCCATATTTCTTGGAGGTACTTTAATGTCGCTCGGGTATTTTGGCCTTGCCTTTCCCGGAAATACTGCTTTGTACGTTTCACTTTGTTTAATAATTGTTGGAAACGGATTTTTTAAGCCAAATATTTCTACACTTCTTGGCAACATTTATAACCGTGAAGATCTTAAGCCGTTAAAAGATAATGCTTATAATATTTTCTACATGGGCATTAATATCGGTGCCCTGGTATGCAACTTCGTTGCAGCCTATTTAAGAAATAAATATGGTTGGGGATACGCATTTGCTGCTGCAGGAGTAGGTCTTGTGATTGGTTTAATTATTCTAAGCACTTCATTAAAAAAAGTTCGGGTAGGAGAAATAAAAAAAGAGAGAAGACCGGAAGATATGCCGCTAAGCAAAATATTTGGGTATGTATTTTTGCCGGCGATAATTGCTGCGATAATTGGATGGATACTTCCTACGGTTCTTTTCGGAACGACTATTATGGGAAGCAAATCAAATGATGCATTCATTTTTGCCTGCCTTCCGATTATTGCTTTTTATGTTTCCCTTTATATAGGAGCAAAAGGCCAGGATAAAAAAGGAATTGGATCACTCTTATTTATTTTTGCCATTTCAATTATTTTCTGGACTATCTATAACCAGAATTCTACAGGGCTTACTCTGTGGGCACAAAAGCATACTGACAGAACCGTTTCTCCAATTACAGAAAAAATTGCGGGCTCATTAGGAGCTATGCAAACCGTCAGTGATACACCAAGATTAGTTAATAAAGTTGATAAATATTTTGTTGATGTAAAAGATAAGAGTGAAATCCTAAGCCTGGATAGCATTGTGGATATAAAAGCAAAAAAAGGAAAGTCCGATACAACAAAATATCTATTTGGAATTACAGTAAATAATAATAAGGTTGATACAGGTTCAAAAGTAATTCAAGTTATGGGGCCTGATCAGTACTTCAACAATGTGCCTAAAAATAAATGGCCTATAGGAGGAAGCGAAAAATTAGTAAATACAGAATTATTTCAGTCGATTAATCCCTTATTTATAATAATACTTACCCCTATCCTTGTTATACTTTTTAGTTATTTGCGAAGGCGAAAAAAAGAACCCTCAACAGCAGCAAAATTTGGAATGGCATTATTTATATCGGGGCTTTCGGCGCTTGTAATGGTATTTGCTATAATGTCTGTTAATTCTGTTTACCTTGAAAAAACATCACCTTACTGGCTGTGGGGAACTTATTTTGTTTTCACCATTAGTGAATTATTATTAAGCCCGATAGGTTTATCTCTTGTGTCAAAACTTGCTCCTTCGAGACTAACAGCGCTGCTTATGGGAGGTTGGTTTTTGTCCACATCTATCGGAGGTAAAATTGCGGGTGTAATGACCAGTTTTTGGGATGACTTCACAGATAAAAAAATATTTTTCCTGATTTTGGTTATTTCGGCGTTCCTGGGCGGAATATTAATTTTCAGCAGATTAAAATCACTAAACAGGATTGTTAAAGAAAAGACTGGTTCAGCTTAATTAGTGAGTAATTAATTTATTTATCAACATTAAACCCCGTTAGATAAAATTCATATACTCGTATTGCTTTCCGAGAACTTCTTTATCATCTGCGTCTAACCATTTACGTAATACGGTAGCGTAAACATTTTTAAAATCAACTGTATGTTTTAAATCTCCGTCTTTTAAATCTGAAAGATCAGGCATTGCATTTATTAACCCTTTTTGCTTTAGTCCACCTCCAATAAAAAACATATTATTCGCAGTTCCGTGGTCAGTTCCGCCACTCGCATTTTGTGCAACGCGTCTCCCAAATTCGCTAAACGTCATTATCATTACATCCTGGAAACGATTGTTATCTTTTAAGTCTTTTACAAACGCTCCGATCGCATCGTTCAATTCAATAAATAATCTTTTCTGTTGATTTTCCTGGTTTACATGTGTATCGAAACTACCCAGACTCAGGTAATAAACTTTGGTATTAATATCACTCAGTATAAGTGACGAAATTGTCTTTAAATTTTTTCCTGTTTCTGTCAGCGGATAAATTTGGGATGAAGGATGCAACCTGCTTTGTTGAAAAATATAATCCGCACTGCTTAATGTTTCACTGAGTGTCTTATACAAATAATCAACTGTTTCTTCTCCATTTACGTGTGCTGCATTTATCTCTTTAAAATATTTTTCGTGGCTGGTATTATATAAACGCCTCGGATCTTTAACGGCTATCCCTTTATTGTTTTCGCCTTTTAGAGCAAGGCTCAATACATCATCCACCTCAAGTGCCTGGGTTGGCTTGCCGCAACCATTGCATTGAGCATCGAGGTACCGGCCAAGCCATCCTGTATAGACATATTTATCACTGTCGCTTGCGCTTTGCCAAATGTCCATACTGCGAAAATGTGAGCGGTCCGGATTGGGATAACCAACACTATTTATTATTCCAAGGCTGCCGTCATCGAATAATTCTTTGAATACGGATAAAGCGGGATTTATACCAGCTTCTTCTGTAAGTTGTAAAGCCTTTTCTTTCTCTATTCCAAGTTTTGGACGCGAACTATAGTAAATATCATTTCGAATAGGGATTACCGTATTGAGCCCGTCATTTCCACCACTAAACTGCAAAACAACAAGAACCTTATTCCCAGGCGGCACAATTGCTTTCCCATCAAATGCTTTCAAAAATTTTGGCAGCATCATGGATGCCGTAGCAAGTGATCCTATCTGTAAAAATTCTTTTCGCTTGAATAACATTTTAATAAGATTAAGAATTAAAAAAATCGTCCCTTAATTTCATCAACACAATTGATATTCGGGTGTGCTCATCAATTCAACCATTGTTGTTTTAATGTAAGTGTCTCTTGCATCGCTATCAACGTATTTATTAAGAATGCCAGGCGCAATTCTGCTCTTTGTTTGCAAAACAATATCGTATATTTTCTGCATCAGGTTTTCTCTCGGGGTTTTATCAAATGCTTTTATTACTGCATTCCAATCAACTGTTGAATTTACCTGTCGTGCCTTCTCAATTCTGTCAACGCCTTCCATCCCCATCATTGTATCATCATCGTCTTTAGGCTTTACGACAAAATCATCAGCACCCGTAAGAATTTGAGGAATTCTCATCCGTAACATCAAGGCGCTGCTGTCTATCCAGTTTTTACCCCCGGGCCATCCTGCCACGTTTGGCGGATAAAATAATATTTGCCCCAGCGCCCGTTGAAACAATAATTGTATTTCGGGCCTGTCAAGGTTCAAAGGAATTAATCTTCGGATGCCAACAAGCAATTCAATTGGTGATTTTATGCGGGTTCCAATATTTTTATTATCGTAAAACCAATCGCTTGTATAGATATTCGTTAGTAATTTTTTTATATCATAATTACTTTCATAAAAGTTAGTTGACAGCAATTCAACTTTTTCGGAATCCGGGGTAGCGTTTACGAAGTAATTATACAGTTTTTGAGTTATAAATTTTGCCGTCTTCTTTTGTTCCAATAGTATCTCAATAATGTCATCGCCGTCAAAGTTTCCTGTTTTGCCGAGAAAAGTTTTTTTGCCGTTGTCGTGCACAAAAGGCCGGTTCACAAATTCTCCCTTTAAATTAAATCCCCATCCTGTAAACGCCCTGGCACTTTCTTTTACATCTTCTTCTGTATAATTACCGCGGCCCATTGTAAAAAGCTCCATCACCTCTCTTGCAAAATTTTCGTTGGGGTGCTGTTTTTTATTTTGTTGATTATTAAGAAATGAAAGCATAGCCGGGCTTTTACTTACTTCCCGGAGCAGATCACCAAAATTTCCTAAAGCATTTTCACGAATTATATTTAAGAGTTGTTGTTGAAAATAAATATTTATTACACGACAGGCAAAGTGTCCATGCCAGAAAAAGCTCATTTTTTCTCTTAGCTGGGCTTCGCTATCTATCATTTCAGTTAGCCAGGTGAGATTTAAATTTTTAAGATCATCGACGGATTGTTTGCGAAGCATTTTCTTTTGATCCTGTGTAAGTTTTTGGAGCGTATTTATATCCTGTACTCCCTTTACAAGCCCATCAAATAGGTTACCCGCGATATTAAATTCCCGGGGCCTTTTCGAGGAGGTTTTTACAAGCAAGTCATACAAATCTTTTTGGGAAACATCAGGAATTTCGTCAACATTTTCTGCCATTGGACCAAATGCAGCGCGCCAAAGTAAATGCTGATTTTTTAACTGATTGTCGGGCATTGACATATGAATTGGTATTTTATTCTTTAATAAAAGAATGGAAGAAGTAATTACCTTTAAAAACGCTACCAACTTTTATAGACTCTATAATACGGGCCCGGTTTAATATTAACTTAATACATAAAACTAAGAATATTCCTTATCGGTCTTTCAACATTAAAGTTTTTTAACTCCAATTTTGAAAAGGAACAAGATGAACCGAATTATTTGGTAATAAATGAGACTATTTCAAAGACAACGACAAATTGTTAAGACGGCTGGTTTTGATACGGCAATTCAACTGTCAATAGGAACGGCCAAAATTTGTAATCTGGCGGCGCGTACCAGAACATATAGCATTCTTAAAAATAAAAAAGGATTGTATCAACAATCCCAAAAGCTTTTTTCAAAATTTCTAAAAACTCAACCAAAATATCAGCAAATTTATTGCGCAGCACTTAATCCTTTCGTAATATTCATATGAATGATCCTGGCTTTGTTTTCATCATTATTTTGCAAATCCGCAAATAAATTTTCGCGAATCTCCTTATCATTGATCGCCGCTATTTCACAGGCGCGATTAAAGTCAGTGTGCATACCATAACTTTCCAATATTCCCGACACATCTTTATATTCAGGAAAAGTGATGTACTTTTTGACAAAATAGAAAGTGGCATTCTGTACGACTTTCGTATAGGCTGTATAAAAATTTTCCATATGTATTTTTTATAGTGGTTAGCTAAGTATTTAGGCAACTTTAAATTGCCGTCTATTAAATTTTGTGCTCATGTTAATTGTGGCCTTTGGAGGATAGCGGGAGGGTTTACAGAATTCTTATAATTTAATCTTACGAACTCCAAAACCTTTGTGGTTTATCAGGAATATCAGGAGCTTGTTTGGGAGCGTATATTTACCAAAATAAAGAACATATCAATACGCCAAACCAATTGGAATTCAAAGGATTGAATATTTTTTATTCGAATTTAAAGCAGGATAAAAAGTCAAGAAAAAGTAGTCAGTATTTCAGAGGATTCAGGAAGGGGAGATTTTCTTTAGTTGGATGTAAAAGTAGTGCCTGAATCCATCTGTTGCAAGCATTTTTTCTTAAATTTTTAGAAATGTGGAAAACTAAAGAAGTGCCCGAATTTATACCATAATTACTGTGTTCTTGCATTTCTAATGAACACATCCTGTACCACTTCAGGCCTGTTTATAAGGTTAAAAAAATCACTAAGGTAATTCGTCATATCTTTCTTGCTTTTGGTAGTAAGCAAATCAAAATCATTGATCATGGCAAATATTTTTTCCTTTTGCCTTTTAAAAATATCCAGTGCTTCATTAAGTTCTTCCATGCTTCTCGGGAATCCACGGTAGAGTCTTTCGCGAACGTTTTGAATTTCAAGTTTTTCGTCGGGAACAGCATAATCCGTATTTACAAATCCTGAATAATCAAAATCATAAGGAATTACATAGGGTCGTTTCGTGGAATCAATTTTCGATAAAATTAGCCGCGTATTATGATTAGCCGGAATTCCCCAATCTGTATTACCAATCATATATTCAAATATGCTAACCAGTGTCATTTGTTGGCGGTCCGCATCTTGCTGGTATAGGTTGCCGTTCTTCCAGTCCCTGCATTGGTTTCTTTTTGCCAACTCTTTAATGTTCTCCATTAGAAAGGCATGTTCGGTAATTGCTTTTTTCTTACCGTTACTGTCCACTAAATTTAAGTTCAACAGTCGTACCCGAAAACTCATATCAGTAATTAAGTTATACATTTTGTAAACAAGAAACTCCTTTAATAAATATTGATCATCAATATCATTTGTTTTACATTCACTAACCAATTTAAGTGAACCTAGTGCGGCCAGTGCAGAAGACTTTTCATGTTTAAAATTTACTTTGAGCGGTGGTACATAACAATAATCTTTTCGCATGTGGCCTCTTATTTCAAGAATCACAGGTTCATTCAGCGTAGTGCCATCAGGCAACGCAGTAGTAAAAGTTCCTTGAAATTGGGACCCCTCCTTTTTTTGCCGTAACAGTTTAGCTAAATCGGTTGAAATCGTCGCATTAAAAATTGAAGTATCACTGAAAAAACCGGCCTTGTCAATGGCAGGAGATTGGCCATAAATAATCCCGGCTGACAAAAAACAAATTAGAAATGACGCCGATAAATATGCTTTCATATCCACGCTTTTTTTTAAATTTTTAAAATAAATTTTTAACCTGTTTCATATTTAGTGGTCGATGTATTTTTCAAATGATTAAAAGCAATATCTGAATATCAGTCTAACATATAACCCCCAGGCGCATACGAAGATATTTTAACATCGATCTTAGCTTACCTCGTAAAGAGTTTCCAAAATATTGTTTCTATTTTTTATGCTTGTGCATTTTTTTCGTTCCAACGTCGTCTTTTAATACCAACTTTTCAACTCCGGCCGGGGTCATATTTTCGAGGTCTTCAAGAAGGCCCTGGTCCGACAGATCAAGGGTATGGGAATTCTCCCAATCATAATGTGCAATTTTTTGAAGTCTTTCAATAACCTCTGCATCATGTACCTCAATGGCAAGCTCACGACGATGATCAAAGCTTCCGGGCGTAAGATTAATGGAACCAATTATAGCGCGACAGCCATCAGCAAGTAACATTTTTCCATGCAATTTCAAATGTTTTAATTTGTGTATTTTAATACCTACATCATCCATAATTCGCAATCCTCCAACACCTTCCACCAGTTTTTCCATTTTCAGGGTGTGTGGGGGCCGCGCCATCACGTGCACTTTCACACCGCGGCTTGCTGCATGCACCAACCGTTCGATAATTACCAGGTCCTGGAAACGTTCGTTTTGCACAAACAATGTGTGTTTTGCTTCATCAATAAATTTTGCAATCCTGGTTCTGCCATTATTGCTGCACCAGATAAGATTCATATTTTCTCCAGGATCAAAATTTTGCCGGTGCCAGTCAGCCTGAAAGCATAATACAATTTCTTTCACCTCATGCGGATGATAAGTGATGATTGCGTAGTCCCTTGTCTCTGTAAAGTTTTTGGTCTCCCAGTTGAGAGATTTTATGAAGGCTATTCTGTCATCGATAACCATCGATTTCTCGTGGGTAATAGTGAATTCCGGGTTACTGTCCCGCACTTCTATTCCCGCATCTTCAAGGATTCTCCGTGTACCTTCATTCTCTTCTTCACCACTTCGTCGTGCAGGATTGAGCATCACCTTAACTTTCACACCTCTTTTCTTCGCTTCAATAATTGCAGCTATCAGCCGCGGATCGGAAAAAAGAAACATTTTTACGAGTATTGACTCAGTTGCGCTGTCAATTGCGTCAATAATTTCCTTGCCGGTATCATCAGGAAGTACAATTATGGATCGATGGGACATAAATTTTTTTTATTATATTGTCTAAATTTAATCGGTCATTTAAAAAATCAAAAAATTATTCAACTGCTGTCCGTAGCGGATGATCTGCCCACGCCTGAACATTGTAAAGATCGGTGTATATTCCCCTTTTGTTCATAAGTTCTTCATGCGTGCCTTCTTCTGCTACCAACCCTTTATCGAGAACAATAATTTTATCAGCATCGCGAATGGTACTTAACCGGTGAGCAATTATGATCACAGTTCTTCCCACCATAAGTCTTTCAAGTGCTTCCATCACTATTTTTTCCGATTCGGTATCGAGCGACGCTGTTGGTTCATCAAGGATAAGGATTGGAGAGTTACGAACCACGGCACGGGCAATACCAATTCGTTGCCTCTGACCACCGGAAAGTGTAACACCTCTTTCTCCAACCAACGTATCATAGCCATGGGGCATCCTCATGATAAATTCATGAGCATTCGCCAGTTTTGCGGCTTCTATAATTTCCTCCTCTGTTGCACCGGGTCGCCCATACGCGATGTTATCTCGTATTGAGCCATAAAATAAAACCGTATCCTGCAACACGAATCCAATCTGGCTGCGCAAGCCATCCAATGTAAAGTCCGTAATATCTACACCATCTATTAAAACATGGCCATTTGTAGTATCGTAAAAGCGGGCAATGAGGCTCACGATGGTTGACTTCCCGCTACCTGTAGGGCCGCAAATTCCAATACGTTCGCCACAATGAATCGACAAATTGAAGTTACTAATTACAGGCGACTCAGGGTCGTAAGCAAAACAAACGTTCTCAAAAACAATATCTCCCTTTAAGTTACCAGGATTTTTGGCACCCGGTTTTTCGGGAATAATTGTATTTGCATCTAAAATAGACTGCACCCGTTCCAGCGCTACGGTTACCTGCGCTACGGTACTGGTCATTTTGGCAAGATCCTGTACCGGGCTAAAGAACTTGCTCATATACCACAGAAAAACAGTAAGTGCTCCAACTGTCATAGCTCCATTGAGAACAAGATTCGCCCCACGCCAAAGCACGAACGCCGTACAAACTGAAACGGTAATGGCTACCACAGGAGAGAGTATTGATTTTACCCGTCTTGCTTTAAGTGCTGCGTTAACAGTTTCGAGGCTTACCGTGTTTAATTTACTTTCTTCAAAATCCTGGCGACCAAATGCATTTACAGCACGAATCGATTCTAATCCCTGCTGCATTACTACAAACATACTGCTTTGGTCTTTGCGTACTTCCCGTGTTGCTTTTTTCATTGCCTTTTTGAAGCGTGCAACAAAAAAAAGTAAAAAAGGAGTGACTGCCAGTGCTACGAGTGTGAAATCTGAATCGAGGTAAAACATGATACCAATCATGCCAATTATTGTGAGTGCATCAACAAGTATATTTAAAAGTGTAGAAGAAGAAAAATCCTGTATGGTTGAAACATCTGCAGTTATTGTACTGAGCAACTTTCCGGTTTGATGCGAATCATAATAAGAAAGAGATAAGTGCTGGAGATGATGATACATTTTACTCCGAAGATCATTAGCTACATACTGCGCCACTTTTTCGTTATAATAATTATCAAGCATGGCACCTAAAGAACCAAGAGCAGTAATCACTATAAAACTGATAGCAGCAACACCCGCCAGCTGCATTCCGTTTTCTGCAGGAAAAAACGAATTCATCCACCCCAACCAGCCTGGCAAAGCGTGATGCCCGACGACATTATCTATAATTATTTTTAACGGCCAGGGAGTGGCAAGACCGATGAGCGTCTCCAACAACATTGCCAATAAAATAACAATCACTAATTTCCGGTATGGACGTGAAAGATTTACAGCCCAAAGGATCAGTCCAAAGAAAGATCGTTTCCCTTCGTTATTAATACCCGCTGAATCATTGGTTATTTTAAATTCATGCCGGTTCATTAAAATGTTTTATTATTACCCAGTAGTTTTGAAAAGCACATCAGGGTAAATATACAAAACAATACGGGGCTTTCCTTCATGATAATTTCAGAAAATACCGACTTCATTTCAGAGGAAAACGAAGTCATCTACCAGTTGATTATTTCTCTACAGTCATCATACTTACATCATAAAAAACCCAGCTCAATTAATAAATTCGATATTCAAATTTTTAGATTATACCAATTGTGGGCTTACAATGATATTATCAAATTAAAATATCTTTTTAAAAAATTCTTTCATATCATTCCACGAAGCGGTATCTGCGGCAGCATTATATTTTATAGGCAGATTAAATTTTTTGCCATTTTCATCTGAAGCGGGATTGGTGAATGCATGGGTGGCATTGGGGTATGTTTTGAATGTATAATCAACTCCGGCGGAATCCATTGCCTTTTTAAAACCGGCTACTTCAGGATTTACAAACTGGTCGGAATCGCCATGACATATTAATATCTTTGCTTTAATAAGATTTTTATCCGGAGATACCCCCGAAAGATCACCATGAAAAGTTACTGCGCCTTCCAGGTCGGCACCAAGCTTTACGGCATTTAAAACTATAAATCCACCGAAGCAATATCCTATAGCAGCTATTTTTGAAGTATCTGTTTCAGGATAGGTTTTTAATTTATTAATCGCCCCGTCCAATACTGTTTTCGTCATCGCCGGATCTTTATAAAAAGGAGCAGTAAGCGCCATTGCCGTTTTGGGATCGGGGGCAATTTTCCCATCTCCAAACATATCTACTGCCATGGCAATATAACCAAGTTCAGCTAGTTGTTTCGCACGCATACGCGGATAGTCTGTTAAGCCCCACCATTCATGAACCACAAGCACGCCGGGCCTTTTACCAACCTGATTAGAATCATAAGTAACATAACCATCATAAGTTTTACCGCCAATGCTGTAAGCAACGGGCTCCTCCTTTATTACAACTGATTTTACGGCTGCGGAATCTTTTGTTTCAGTCTTTTCGGAATTGCCGCTTTGTTGATTACAAGAAATAGCTGCTACCAAACCTACAAGCAGACTTATGGATAGTGATTTAGTATTCATTTTAAACATTTTTAGAAAACAAAATTAAAGCAGAAAATGTTTTGATACTCAATGCAATTTTTTCCGTACAGGTCTAAATTATTATTTCTTTCCCGCAGAACTTTTAGATTGGTAAGGCACTAAAAGAAATAATATGACTCTATTCTGCGTTGTATGAAAGAATTTGTTTGCCACTACAAGTACCTTTTATGACAACTTATTTTATTAAAGAAGGAGAGTACGAGTCTGGTCCTTTCACGATTGACCAATTGAAAACAAAACTTTTAAATAAAGAAACACCCGTATGGCATGCAGCCCTTAAGAACTGGACTACTGCCGGAAATATTTATGAATTAAAAGAATTGTTTGAAAAAAAATTATCTGCCCATTCGTTTACAAAAATCAAATTAAAGAAAATTTGGGGCAGCTATTTACTAAAGCAGCAAGTCAAAAAAATTTCTTAGTATTTATAGATTGCAGAGACACCTAGTTTGTTTGCCATGTAAATGATCCTATAGAATTATTTTCATCGCAGAATGCCGCCGGTTAGCCGTCAATCGCAATTATTTCCGGACTCGCGTTTATATTTAAATCAGGATTTCAATATACTTGTTCGTGAAGCAATTCGAGATTTCATTTTAACCTCTACTTTCCTTTTGTTTTCTCAAAAAATAGACCTTGGTATTAATACGAACAGGAGACTGAATAACAGAGGTTTTATGTGGTGATGTTTGCGTTTGTACGGGGTGTGAATTGCACGTACCCAAGGCATAATAAATTATTATGAATGCAACGATTGTGGTGACGCATCCGCCTCCTATTTTCTTTGCTCCCCATGCGGCAATTAATGCTCTGACAAATTTGTTCATTTAAGAAAATTAAATTGTACAGTAACTCAGGTTAATGGTAATAAAAAATAAATGCAAATGGTTTTTATTCATTTGACGGGAGTTTTTTCTCTTCATTTTTACTCCGCGTCATAACTGCGGAAAATGTTCCTGCGGAAAAATTAATAATTACCGCATCTGCGAGCATCATGAACAATAATCCGTGTGCATTATTTTTGGAAATGGCCGCAGGAGTTTGCCTCACAATATCACTATCAGATCCAATACCAAAAACACCGGGAGCAAATATAAGCGTCAATAACAAGATAAGGATACACGAAAAAATTACCCCAAGAGTAGTAACTACAAATCCGTTGTATACTTTTGACGGCTGGCTATTTGTTTTGCCACCGTAAATAATTCCAAAAGCAAAAATGGTGACAAGAAAAATACCACTACCTAAATATAAAAGCCATGTATCGGCGAAGCGATGATCTTTTATAAAGAAAATAACAGGAATGCAATATAGTATTGAGGCAATTATTCCAAACCTGCTCAAATAACTAATTGACGATTTATTGAACATAACAGAAAAATCGCCTCTAAAATCGTTCCAATTTTTGAACAATGTGATGAAATATAACAGTACGTATTAAATTAATCAGAGTTGAAAAACATTACATAAAACCAAAATCAAGAACTCTACGCAGATATTTTTTATCCTGCACTACCCAGGTTACCTCGTAGCTGCCGGTTGCATCTTTACAAAAAAGATATAAATAGATTCTGTGACCGTCTTTTGATTTATAAACTGCATTCCGGGATCTCAAAGTTCCCTTATCCGTATACGTTAGGTTAAGATTGTAAAGGTCGGCATAAGCTGCGGGAGGTATAGCAATACTGTCATTGCCTATAACCAGGGTAATATTTCCAATATATGTTTTAGGGATATTTCCATAGTTCCCATAATAAGTTTTTCTGTCAATTCTTATTAAATATTTCTCGTCATAGTCCAGTTTATGTTTGCTTTTATCAAACGGCAACAATTTGATTGAAGCATACATATTGTCACCTTCAAAATTCATAAAATCAGACCCAAATTTCGAAAATGAAATTTTTTGTAATTCCTCTTTCCCAACTGCGTCATCAATACCTGACAAAGTAAAAGTAGCAAGATCAGCTCTTATTTCAGCCTTGGGTAATTTTGCAAAAGATTCATTTTTTCTGCGTGTATCCTGGAAATCGTAAAACCGTTGAGCACTGCAGGAAACTCCATAAAGCAGGCCGATAAAAACATAGAAAGTCTTCATACAACAATTTTCTGTGAACCTTAAAAGTAAAAGAATCAAGGTTAAGAAAAATAAAAATTACAATTGAAAATTATTTCAACGAAAGATAAAAAAGCTGCCTTATAAAATATTTCTCATGGAATTCCATTGAAGAAATAAACTATTAGAATTTAAGTTGTAATAAGGAGTTTTACTTTTTTACTCGTTCATAGAATTCAACACTTTTTGATCCATCGGCATTTACAATGGTTTGTTTGTAATGATCAGGACCGCTCATTTCAAAATCGACCGGAAAAGATTGTCCTACTTGAATTGAGTATGTTGAATTTAAGTCCATCTCTTTAATTTTATTATCGCCATCCATTTCAAAAGTTCCAAAACCGACACCCGTAAAGTTTCTGTTGGCTGAATCTTTAAACGTATGTCCATACATAAAATAGCCGTCATAAAAAGCCTTGTACTGGGTGCGTTCACTCCTGGTGGTATCATTTCCATTTACCAAATAATAATCAGTTTCTTTCCAAACTCCATCTAATGGCGTTTTTTGAGCTTTACCCACCGACTGGTACTCTTCAATAAGTTTTGATTTTTGAGAATCGATAATTATATCAGGAATTACCTGCGTATAACCGTCGGGGGTAGTTGTGATATTTAAGCTATAGCTTGCGGGAGCATTAATTACCGTATCCCGTGCACTATAAATGTTATTCTCTATTACGCTGCCTGTATCAGCAGAGTAAAATCCAACGCCAAATCCCGAAACCGAATCGCTGGGATTTACCTGTGTATACATCATCATGCTATCCGTATAAATTTTGAGTTGCTTCAAGTCGGTGTATTTGGTATCTTTTTTACCGTCATTTACAGTTTGAGAGATCATAAAGTAAGTTCCAGGCATTTTGGGGGCTTCTTTTTTAGAAGCACAGCCTGCAAACGCGAGCGCCATGCAAGCGAAAAGTAAATTTTTCATGATATCAAGCATTAATGTGCAGTTAATTTAAAATAAATTATTGGTATGAACAATTTTTACTGTCACAAAAGAAAGATTTGTTTATCCTTCTCTTATCAATTGAAAATTTTTTTAAACCAGAAAAACATTTTTGGAAAAACCGTAAGGAGAGATATTAACATCTGTGGATTATTTACCAGCAAGTTAATTGCTGCATAAAGCTTATTATCGCATTTCGAATCAAATTTAAAAATCCATTTTACACCTAATAAAAAAGCTCCTTACAGTATTATTTATTTTTCCAGGCTTTCAACTTTTTGCACAAAAAATAATTCCACTTTCGAAAGTTACAAATACAATTAAACCTGATATTGAAAAAGTAACAAGGGATTATTATGATCACTTTTTTAATATCAGGGGTGAAAAAATTGCAGAAACCGAGAGCACTATTGAATACCAAAGCAAAGTAATACCGAAAGGTGCCTCAGCTAGCATTATAACTGAAATAAAAAGTTTGCACAATGTTTATAGCTGGCAGGCCTTGATGTTTACAACCGAAGATTTTGAAAAAGCTGTAGAAAAATATAAACAAATCTATAGTCAGCTGGAGGGAGCCAACTTTATCATGCACGATAATAAATCGTGGAAATTCCGGGGGCTTTATGATACTCCCGATGAGAACAGAGCGTTTGCGTCAAGTATTCTTGAGCCCGACATAAATGAAAAAGTTTTGCAACGGCTCAAAATAGAAGTTGCATTAAATTATAACATGCCCGAATGGACTGTTACCATTTTTGTTTACGAAAAAGAAAATGATGCCGATACAAGGCCGACGGAAAAACCTCCCCGATGACTATTCGTTCTTAGTCGGGTATCCTTTAGCTATCCAATCTGTTTTGATGTTATGCGGTAAATCAAGTAAATGATAATTCGTAAACTGCATACTTTGCAAGACGGAAATTGCAGGACGAACATCAGGACAATGTTCAAATGGACAGCAGCCACAATAAATTAAAATGTTTGTTGACTTCGGTAGCTTACTTATTTGTTCCCTGAATTTAGCCAGGTTCTTTTCATCTTTTACCATTCCTATATCAATTGAATTGGGGATAATGGCCGCAGGCCCTACATTGAACATAACCGGCACTTCCTTATTGCTATTAAGAATAGCCGCCAATGCCGCAGGTTCCACCAGTTGTTTACTGGTCCAGTTTTCAGGGTTTTGTGCAGAGGAATTATTGCAGGAAATAACTATCAATAGAATAAAGATGAGTTGAATTGTTCGGATTTTTTTCATAGATTTCTTTTCTACAAAAATAAGCCACACAGGTCAACAATTGCCACACAATAAAACGACAAGCATACTTTTCCCATCATTTTATCTTTGGTGAAAAGGATTTGTAAAAAAGTCGTCTACAATTTTATTGAATTCATCCTTATGCTCTACCATTGTTCCGTGGCCCGAATTTGGAACAATCCATAAATAAGCCCTTTTTATACTTTGAAATATCTTAACGGTATGTTCAATTGTAATAAGATCGTGATCACCACCAATGATTAATGCAGGGCATTTAACAGATGACAATGTAGATAATGATATGTTCGGCTGAAACCAATCGAGCAGAAATAATTTCCATTCATTCTTTTCCTTTACTGTTGCAAAGTGTTTGTCTTTCGATGTGTCATAGGTAATTTTTTCCTCCTTCCAAAGTGATGGAATTATTGCTGTTGAATCGGGCCATAAATTGGCTCCTGTCGATACAAGTTTTATTACCTTTTCAGGATGCCGAATTGCCAGTAATAAAGCATTAATACCACCATCGCTCCAGCCCAAAACATACGCAGAATCAATATGAAGCGCATCCAGTAAAGCGGACTCATCATCGGCCATCATTTCAAAACTCAAAGAATCGTTTGTGTCTTTTGACTTTCCCTGCGCCCTGCTGTCGGCAACAATTACTTTGTATTTTTTAGAGAAGTAAGGGATATTATTTTCAAAACTTGCAATGCTTCCTCCGTTTCCATGAATCATTAATAAAGGATTCCCGCTGCCATATATTTCGCAGTATATTTTAATTCCGCGAATATTATAAAATTTACCAACATGAGAATTATTGCCATATTGAATTTTATTACCCTGGCAAAATATTGTAAGCGCAAATAACTGTAGCAACAGTGTCAAAAACATGTTTTTCATTTCCTCTTTTTAGAGCGTGAATATACCTCAAATTGCAAGGCTGACAGATCAAACAAACCATGGAATTAATTTTAGTATTTTTGGCGCTACTCATAATATTAAAAATGGCAACTACAAAAATTATAGTAAAGAGTAACGGCTCGTTAAAAGTACAGGGCGATTTTGAAATTGTGGATGTAGAAGGAAATGCTTACGGGCTTGCAGGAAGAGAAATCATTTCAATTTGCCGATGTGGGCTTTCTCAAAATAAACCATTTTGCGACGGATCTCATAAAGGTCACTTTGAGCATGACGCTAAGGCTTTTGATCTGCCCCCTAAACAGCCGGTTAGTTAGTTACAACTGTGTCGAGAATAGTTTTAGAATTTTCCTTATCCTCTTTCGCTTTCTTTTTGAAAAACCGGCGCAATAAGAAATTATGCTGAAGCGCTTCAAGATCTTCATCCAATTTTTTACTGGCAGATTGCAAATTTTGCAAAGTGATTTTTATTTTATCAGCAGATTGTTCATCGCTCAGCAACATTCCCGCAGGTGAGTTCTTGTTGCTTAACCCGTTATTAATAATATTGCCGGTGGTCTTAAGATTGGCTATAATACCCTGCGATGAATCCGCAACGTTCTGAAGTTCGGTAACGGTGGCTCTCAATTTACTGAATATAACGGTATCGGTTACCAGATCATTGGCCAGGGAACCTTTATCGTTAAGTTTAGCGGTATATGCCGTAACATTCACAGAAAGTTTTTCTAAATTTTCGGACGCACGTTTTAGGATATCTGTTGTTGCAGTTAACTGGTCAACCATTGTTTCATCAGTTAATAATTTTCCAACAGAACCCTTACCCGCGGCGATCCGGCTGCTTATTAATTTAAAATCATTGGTGATTGCTAAGATATTATCGTTATTTTTTGACAGCGTATTCATCATCGCATCTGTGCTTAATAATTTATCCCCGCTAACAACATCTCCATCCTCAATTTTTGCACTACTTGGGTTGCCTCCGTATATTTCAATTATTTTATTTCCAATTAAGCCATCGGTACTTAGCCTCGCTTTCACGTCTTTCGGGATAAATTTTACAGATTGTTCCTCAATATTCATTTCCACTTCCACCTGCCCATTTTCTTTAAGTTTCACATTTCGTATATTACCCACTTTTACACCGGAGAACCACACATTGTTCCCTTTTTGAAGGCCATTTACATTATCAAAAAAAGTTTTTACTGTTATTGATTTTTCAAAAGTTTTATGTTGAGAGCCGAGTGTAAGAACGGTAACTATAAAAATAGCCACACCCAGGAAAACAAATATCCCAACTATTATCGCTCTTATACTGCCTGTAGATTTCATCTGAATATTTTTAATGTTTTCTGCAGACGAAATCTGTCGTGGCTCGGTCGGAAATATTCACCTTCTGTGACCCGATTCATCATTGCATAATAAAATTATATTTATAAAAATTCTGTATTCGTTCATCATCTGTATTAAAAACCTGGTCAAAAGTACCTTGCTTTATAAATTTTCCCTCATACATCATCACAATTTTGTCACCGGTTGATTTAGCACAGGTAAGATCGTGAGTAATAATTATAGAGGTGGTATTAAATTTATGTCTCACCATGTTAATCAGGTTATTGATTTCAATGCTGGTAATTGGATCAAGGCCCGAAGTGGGTTCGTCATACAGCATTATTTGTGGCCGTAAAATTAACGTACGGGCTATCCCGATTCTCTTCCTTTGTCCACCTGAAAGTTCTGCCGGCATTTGGTTGATGGTTTGTAATAAGCCGACATCATTTAGAACAGATTCTATTTCGTGCGCTACTTCCTTTTTTGATAAATGCCTCACATTTCTTACAAGGGGGAAAGCCAGGTTCTCCCTTACGGTCATACTATCGTACAGCGCACTGTTTTGAAAAGAAAAGCCTACCTGCAAACGAAGTTCTCTTAATTCCTTATCCTTCAGTTTATCTACCTCTTTACCAAGAACAACCACCTTGCCACTATCAGGTTTCAACAATCCACAAATAACTTTTATCAGTACAGATTTGCCGGTTCCTGATCTTCCAAGCACCACTACATTTTCCTTTCTGTGCACATCGAGGCTAATCCCCTTCAACACTTCGTTATCTCCAAACGATTTATACAAATCCCTGATATAGATTATCGATTCGTTTTGACCATTATTATTGTATTGTAATTCCATTTAGGGTCTAAAGCTGTTAGTGATCTGAACAAGTAAAATTTCTTCCACAAAAATCAGAAACATCGAAAGTACTACAGACGCATTTGCCGCCTTTCCCACACCTTCAGTTCCATTCGTGGCATGAAATCCTTTGTAGCAACTTACCGCACCAATTGTAAATCCGTAGACGATACTTTTTATTAACGAAGAAAAAATATCAAGAAACGAAATTTTGTCAAACGCAGCCTGGAAAAATGAAATGAAACTGGTTAATTCATTTTGGTGAACGTTTAAATAAGCACCCAGCATACCAACAAAACCGGTATAGCACATCAGCATGGGAACCATCAGCGTGGTGGCCAAAATACGGCTTACCACCAAAAATTTAAAAGGATTAACTGCCGAAACTTCCATGGCGTCTATTTGTTCGGTAACCTTCATTGACCCTAATTCCGCTCCTATATTTGAACCGACTTTCCCGGCAGTGATTAGGGCCGTTACTAACGGTGCCAGGGCCCGGATAATCGCAATTGCAACGAGAGAGGGAAGCCAGGACGCTGCACCAAATTCTGATAAAGAAGGCCTGGATTGCTTCGTAAAAACGAGGCCTGTTATAAACCCGGTTAGCGTAATAAGAAAGAGGGATCTGTATCCCACCTGGTAGCACTGCCTGATAATTTCTTTAATTTCATAAGGAGGCTTGAATACTTCTTTGAAGAAACGCAATACAAATCGTAACGCATTATTTAAATCGATAAAAAAACCGTCAATGTTTTTTGTTATGAAATATTCCCGCGACTTTTTAAAATACATAGCTGTTTAATTACATTCAAAATTATATCCAAATTCTATATCCAAATTCTTCTACTGTGCGGTTGAGTGGCAAAGATGATACAAAGATGCATATGGCAAGCTTAAATTTAGGTTCAAATAAAATGAAGATTAGCGAGAATTTCTTTCTTTTAAAAAAACTCCTTAAACTATATTGAGAAAAAAACTCCGCAAAACGCGGAGTTATATTAACGAAAAATTTATAATGCGGAGACCCTGGTTTGCCTGCCTGCCTTAGTGATGACGATTATAATCACGCCTGCGTTCATGAAATCTTGCGTTTATAATCGCTATCTGGCGGTCTCTTTGTCTTTCCAGGTCGCGGATAGCTACTTTCTTTTGATGGCGTCGCAGACTCCAGTTATTTTCAATTGCGTGAATTTTAAAATCAAATTCACGATTTATCTTTTGGATCTGGAAATCTCTCGATTCGAAATGCGCCCTGTCAAAATGATTTTTTTGATCATAGGCATAACGATCATCATCGTGGCCTGTCCTATATTGAGCGAATGATGTTGTAAAAGCACCGACGCAAATTAAAAGGGCAAAAATCTGTTTCATAGTTTCTTAATTTAGCTTGTTGACAAATCTTGTTGATACGGGTAAATTGTTTAGCTGTTATAGGCCCATCCAAAATTAGATGGTGCTGTAAAGTTCCAAAACTGTGAGCCAAAGAACTTCTGGAGTTGTTTAATCGTTTTCATTGTTTTATTTTTTAATTGTTTGAAAATGTTTCTGTAATATCAGATACTATTTTATGGGCCAGGTTAAAAAAGGAAATGTTAATACTAACGTTAAAAAATGTTAAGGATAGACGCAGTAATATCAATGCCAAAATTATTTTACAAAAATTGCCTGTTCCGGTAAAACAAAATCGGCTCCATAAATGGAGGCATCCGTCAACAAAAAAAGCCCGCAAGCAGGCTTTTTATTTTTTCAATTATTTCAGAGGATTAGTGTTTGTGACTATTGTATAACTTCGCGTGGCTATTAAAGGCTGTGTTATATTTACTGTTGAATTTCGCGTTCACGGCCTCTATTTGCTGTTCTTTTTCTTTCTGTGCTTTTTGAATCAACACTCTTTTTTCGCTTTTTTTAATCCGGCGATTACTAATAATTGATTTAACTTTTGAATTGAATTTGCTGTTGATCTTAGCTATTTGGAGATCTTTTTCTTTTGCGGAAAAAGTGTAGATGTTATCACGATGACCATCAAATTTTTTAAAATCAGCATTTGACTTTGTTGTAACATACTCATCGTTCTTCTTATCATTTTTTTGATGACCTGTTTGTGCGAATGAGGTGGTAAAAACACCTACAGAAAATAATAATGTAAAAATCTTTTTCATAATTGTAAATTTTAATTGTTAGAAAAATGTTTCTGTGAATAAGATGCTTTTATTTACCCCGACCTTTAGAAAGAAATGTTAATACGATTAATATAGATTGCTAAGCGCAAAGCAGATTTTGATTCCCATGCAGTTTAAAATTCTTCTTCTCACAAATGTCTTGATTTCTAAAAAGTAATTTATATTTACCTATCTTATTAAAAACTAATCTTTCCGTCGTTAATAGCGTAAACGTATTTGCGTAAAGAAACGGACACCTGCTATCGGTTATAACTTTCTATAAGTATGAGTAAAACCAAAAACTGCATTTGTCGAAACAATAACCTTCATTGTTTCAGATGGTTATTAAGTATTGTATTTGCGATGACCTTCTTTACTACTTCCGCCCAAAACGAATCGGAAAAGGGATTTCCGTTTATTACAAATTATGAGCCCAAAAATATACCCCTTCTCGGCCAAACATGGAGTGTAGTGCAGGGTAATGATGGGGTCATGTACTTCGGCAGTATAACCGGTATTGTGCAATATGATGGGGTAAAATGGCAAAAATTAGCTTTTAGCAGTGGTGTGTCGTTTATATCACGGGCGCTAATTAAGGATTCTAAAGGAACTATCTATTATGGTGCATCGGGCGATTTCGGTTATTTGGGGAAAGATAGTTTAGGGCGAACCATTGGTATTTCTCTCTTGAAGTATGTACCAAAAGTTTACCGAAATTTTTTTGATATATGGTCAGTATGTGCAAGCCCCGAAGGAATCTATTTTCAATCTCGGGAATACATATTTCTTCTGAACCGGAAAAATGAAATAAAAGTTTGGAAACCGCAGTCAAGATTTACTTATGGATTTTATATCGATGGAAATTATTTCGTGCACGAACAGGGATTAGGGCTTTTTAAATTGGTTAACGATACATTTCAATTAATACCCGGCAGCGAGTTCCTGGGCAAGGAAAGAATGCAGGTAATGCTTCCTTATACCCCACCTGAAGTAGAAAATTCGAACTCCAATGAAAAGCAATACCTGATCGGCCTTTTTTATAGTGGGTTATATATTTTTAATGGTAAAACATTTCGTCCCTTTGTATCTGAGGCAACAACCTTAATAAAGTCTACTTCTCTTTACAAAGGGCTTAAAACCAGAGATGGCAAATATCTGCTTGCTACTACGGGCAATGGCTTAATAATAATGAATGCCAGCGGGAAAATTCTTCAGCAAATTAATAAAAGAATCGGGTTACAAAATGAATCGGTTTATGCTCTTTATCTGAATGATAATGAAGAAACCCTTTGGCTGGCACTTGATAATGGAATAGCAAGAGTGGATATTAACGCTCCTTTTACACAGTTCGATGGCCCTTCCGGAATTACAACCAGCCTGCTTTCTATGGAGAGGTTTCACGGTGATATTTATCTTGGCTCTACAAATGGCTTATTGCGATTCAACGATGCCACGGAAAAGTTTGGTCAAATGCCCGGAATGCCTAACCAACAGATATTTAGACTTGTAAAAGATTCCAATGAATTATTAGTCACCAATGATGGGCTTTTTGCTGTACAAAATAATGAAGTAAAACTATTGCAGCGTTCTGTTGCAGGAGACATGCAAGTGGACGGTTTGCTCCTCTCCTCTGTTCATCACGGAGTATTGTATGCAGGGGCAAGCAATGGCGTAAAAGTTTTTTTAAAAAGATCCGGCACCTGGCAACTATATGGAACCGTTCCCGGTTTGGTGGACCAGATTTGGGGGTTTTCTGAAAACAAAGACGGATCCCTGTGGACCGGTACACAAAGCGGAATTGTTTACCGCATAAATCCTTCATTTGATGAAAACGGCGAACCTCTTTTAAAAAAATTCCAAATTAGTAAATTGGGGGCGGAACAAGGCTTAAAGGCTGCCAGTGGGTTGGTATTCCAGGTGGGAGATGAAACATTTTTTCCGGGAGATTCCTGCATCTATCAGTTTAATAATACTGAAAAAAGATTTGTTCCCGATTATCGATTTGGCCATTTCCCTAACCGTGGCGGAATAGACGAATTTTTTATTACAGAAGATTCAAAACACAGGATCATTCTGGACTTTGGGAAGTACAAACGAATTGCAACTCCAAAGGCAGATGGTACCTATGATCTGGATACGACAACTCTTCTTCCTATTGCGGATAATCTTATCAGTTTTATTTATCCCGAAAATAATGGAATCATTTGGTTTGGCACTACTGACGGCTTAATACGCTTTGATGAAAATCAACAAAAAACATACAACGTTCCTTTCAACGCAATTGTTCGCATGGCGGAAGCGGGATCCCAATTACTGAATACAAATACTACTGACATTGGTTATAAAATACCTTCCATTTCTTTTAATAATAGTAGCATGCGCTTCGAATACGCGGCACCGTTTTATAACCGGGAGGATAAAACGGAATTCCAAACGTGGCTGGAAGGATTCGATAAAACCCGGTCGGCATGGGGAAATAATTCTTATAAAGAATATACCAATTTGCCCGCTGGCAAGTATAAATTTCATGTAAGGGGACTCAATGTTTACAAAAAACAAAGCCAGGAAGCTGTTTATGAATTTATAATTCTTCCGCCATGGTATGGTACCTGGTGGGCATACCTTCTGTATGCATTAGCAGCATTTCTTATTCTTTATCTTATAATAAATTGGCGCACCAGGAAGTTAAAAGAAAAGCATGCAGAACTGGAAAAAACTGTTGAAGAAAGAACATCGCAATTAAGCCAGCGGGTAGGGGAACTTGCTGTTATAAACAGTATACAGGAAGCACTGGTAAGAGAAATGGATATGCAGGGGATTTATGACCTGGTAGGCGATCGGGTTCAGCAGCTTTTTAAGGCACAGGCTGTAGTTATTGGCAGTTTCGATCATGAAAATAAAACAGAGCATTTCAATTATTTATTTGAAAAAGGGGAAAAACATAAACAGGAATCCCGGCCAGTCAATAAACTCAGGCAATTATTAATTGACAAGAGAAGTACTATATACATACCCACTGAAGAAAGCGCCAGGAAAGAGTATGGAATAACAGCCATTGGCAATACTGAAATGCCGAAATCCTTATTATTTGTGCCGCTTCTCTCAGGAAATATTATAAAAGGTTATGTAAGCCTGCAAAATATCGATAAAGAAAATGCTTTCACTGAATCTGATATACGTTTATTGGAAACACTTTCCAATAGTATGAGTGTTGCTTTGGAAAATGCCCGTTTGTTTGATGAAACCACCAGGCTATTGAAAGAAACAGAACAACGCACAGCCGAACTCTCCGTCATTAACAGTGTCCAGGAGGGCCTGGCCAAAGAATTACACATGCAGGGAATCTATGAACTCGTGGGCGATAAATTGAGCGAAGTGATGCATACCCTCGATATTGATATTCGCCTGTTTTCACCGGAAAACAACCAGGTCTTCTTTCCATATATGCGTGATCACGGCGAGAAAATTGAAGTGGACCCTATCTCAATGAGAGGCATGTCAAAATATGTTTATGAAACCCGTCAGCCACTTATTATTAATGAAAGGCTGGAAGAGCGAATGGTTGAACTTGGTTCTAGTTCAATACCCGGTACACAAATGGAAAAATCGTTCATGGCAGTACCAATCACAGTGGGCAATAATGTAATGGGCATGGTTAGTATGAGCAACTACGAAAAGGAGAACGCCTTTAGCGATTCGGATTTACGCCTGCTCCAAACGGTAGTTTCAGCAATGAGTGTGGCACTTGAAAATGCCAGATTATTCGATGAAACCACCCGACTGCTTAAAGAAACTGAACAACGTACTTCGGAATTAGGCGTTATTAACAGTGTGCAGGAAGATCTCGTAAGAGAGATAGATGCTGAATCGATTTTTAATCTGGTTGGGGACCGCATCTGCAGCTTATTTCCCGAAACACAAACAATGGTTATCCGCACATTTGACCCTGAAACCGGCCTGGAACATTGGCAGTATGCTATAGAAAAAGGAGTTAAGATAAAGAATGACCCGCAGCCATTAATTTGGGCCAATAAGCAACTGCTGGAAACAAAAAAACCAATGCTCATTAATGAAAATTATCTTGAGACAGCGAAAAAATTTGGCGGCTCAGGTGTTTCCAAAGGTCAGCCGCCAAAATCGGCAATATTTGTGCCGATGATAGTGGGTGAAGAAGTAAAAGGCTCATTAAGCCTCCAAAATATAGACAAGGAACATGCATTTTCGGAAGCCGATGTTCGTTTACTCGCCACCGTTACCAATAGCATGAGTGTTGCCATCGAAAATGCGAGGTTATTTGATGAAACCACACACCTGCTTGCACAAACTAAACAAAGGGCGTCCGAATTGAGTACTGTGAACAACATTAGTAAAGCGCTTGCTTCGAAATTGGATGCAGATAGTCTTATAAATTTGGTTGGCGATCAGTTGAAAGAATTATTTAAGGCAAATATTGTTTATCTCGCATTGTTAAACAAAAAAACAAATACCATCAATTTCCCTTATCAATACGGGGATGATCTGGCTCCAATGAAACTGGGCAAAGGCCTTACGTCTAATATTATTTTAACAGGCGAACCCCTGCTTCTCAATAAAGATGTAGATGAAGCAACGGGCCAGTTAGGTTTGCAACGTATAGGCCTACCCGCAGCCTCTTACCTCGGAGTACCCATTCCCGTTGGTGACGAGATGATTGGTGTATTAAGTGTGCAAAGCACCGAACAGGAAAACAGGTTTAATGAAAACGATTTACGTTTGCTTTCAACGATTGCATCCTCCGTAGGCGTAGCTTTAAAAAATGCACAGCTTTTTGAGGATGTGCAACAGGCTAAAATGGAAGCTGAGCAGGCCAGCAGAGTTGCTGAAAAAGCGAATGAAGCAAAAAGTGCATTTCTCTCTACCGTTAGTCATGAACTAAGAACACCATTGACTTCTGTACTGGGTTTTGCTAAAATAATTAAGAAAAGACTGGAAGAAAAAATCTTCACTGCCCTCGACACTTCGGATCCAAAAACAGGAAAAACAATACACCAGATTTCCGAAAATTTAAATGTGGTCATCTCCGAAGGTGAAAGACTAACGCATCTCATAAACGACGTTTTGGACCTGGCAAAAATTGAAGCCGGTAAAATGGAATGGAACCAGGAAAATGTTTCACTTGCCGAAGTAATCGAGCGGGCTATTGCAGCTACTACTTCTCTTTTTGAACAAAAAGATATTAAACTGGTAAAAGAAATAGACCCGGATATTCCAACCATCATCGGCGATACCGATAAACTAATACAGGTAGTAATTAATCTTTTTTCCAATGCGGTAAAATTTACCGATACCGGCTCCGTTACCTGCCGCTTATATCAAAAAGATCATGAAGTAATAGTGAACATAGCAGATACGGGTATTGGTATTGCCAAAGAAGATTTCGGAGCCGTATTTGAACAATTTAAACAGGTAGGTGGGGATACATTAACTGATAAACCCAAGGGCACCGGGTTGGGGCTGCCTATCTGTAAAGAAATAGTGGAACACCATGGTGGCCGCATTTGGCTGGAAAGCGAACCCGGTCAGGGAAGTACATTTTCTTTTGCGTTGCCGTTTGTGGCTCCAGGTCCCAAGGATAGAAGGACGCCAATACATTTAAATGAGCTGATGAAACAATTGAAAGAACAAATGGTTTTTTCAAAATTAAAACTGGATGGTAAAAATGCCACCATCCTTGTAGTGGATGATGATGATTCTATAAGATCGTTATTGCACCAGGAATTGAGTGACGCCGGATACATTATTGAAGAGGCGAGTGATGGCAAATTGGCTCTTGAAAGCATCCGGAAAAACAGACCGGACCTTATTATACTGGATGTAATGATGCCGGAAATTAACGGCTTTGATGTTGCTGCAATTTTAAAGAACGATCCGCAAACGATGGACATACCCATCATTATTTTATCAATTGTACAGGATAAAGCCAGGGGTTTTCGAATAGGCGTCGACCGTTATCTTACCAAGCCCATAGATACCGCCAAGCTATTTGAAGAAGTAGGCAGTTTGTTGGAACAGGGCAAGTCAAAGAAAAAAGTAATGGTGGTAGATGAAGACACCTCTGCAGTACGCTCATTAACTGAAGTGTTGCAGGCAAAGGGTTACATTGTTGTAGAATCCGATGGCAAAGAATTAATCGAAAAAGCAATTTCAACCCAACCGGATATTATTATCCTTAACTCCGTCGTGTCCGACAAGAATGAAATTGTACAATCGTTGCGTTTTGAAAAAGGATTGGAAAATGTATTGTTTTTAATTTACCAGTAGCATAAATAGAAATATAAAATTTAAAACTAAAAGATTCAATGGACCAGAAAATTTTGATTGTAGATGATGAACCACATATAAGAATGTTAATTGAACAAACACTGGAAGAATTAGAGGATGACGGAGTAGAATTTTTAACTGCAGAAAACGGCGAGATCGCTTTGGAAATCATCCAAAAAGAAAATCCGCAATTAGTTTTTCTGGATGTGATGATGCCAAAAATGAATGGTATGGAAGTATGCAGGAAAGTAAAAAAAGACTTACAGCTTAACAATGTATTTATCGTTTTGCTAACCGCAAAAGGGCAGGAGTTAGACAGGCAGAAGGGGCATGAAGTAGGTGCTGATATTTATATGACTAAGCCGTTTGACCCGGAAGCTATTTTAGGAAAAGCAAGGGAAGTATTGGGTCTGAATTGATAAAATTGTTAAGCAATACATTTTTTAAAAACTATGGCAAGGGTAACGCTCAAAAGTATTCTTTCGAAAAAAAATGATGCTTATCCGTTGGCGCTTTCTATCATAAAGCAAATGAATGCCCATGTGAGTATCGAAGATGAAAATGAGGCATTTTTATGTGGCAACCCGGAGATTCTCTTTCAATACCGGCACCCGGTAAAACTTAATGATGAAATATTAGGATGGGTAAAAGGCGATGATAAAGCTATCTATATAGCCAGCCTACTTGATTTATTGGCTCAAAAAGAATTCGAGAAAAAAAACCTTGGAAGCGAAGTATTGGTTTTATACCAGGAAGTGAACATGGTTTTTAATTTTTCCGATAAACTCGCACAGGCTATAAACGCCGAAACAATTGCACAAATAGCTGTCGATGAAGCAATGCGTCTAATCCACTCCGTTAGTGGCGTGGTAGTACTGTGGGATGAAGAAAAAGGTCGATTGGAAATACCGGCCAAATCGGGGAGGGAGTTATTTAATAAGGAGAAAATAACCAGCCATGCAGATCTTTTATTAAGACTCGGCTTAAGCGGGCAATCGGAAATCATGAGTGACCTCTCCTCATTAAGAGAAACGGGAATAATTGGGCCCGAAGCGCAATCAATTGTTTATGCAGCGCTTAAAGTGAAGCACAGGATAATGGGCGCTATTATCCTGGCGGGAGACAAGCCAATGCAGTATGCCGCATCCGATCTTAAATTTCTCACTACCCTTGCACTGCAATCGTCATCGGCAATTGAAAGCGCCTTGTTGTATGAAAAAAATATAAGAGAAGCGCGGGAAAGGGAGGAAGCTATGCGACGGGTGTATGAAATAACAGCAAAGTTTGTTCCCTTCGAATTTATTGGCTCGCTCGGACACAAATTAATTACTGACGTGAAATTGGGTGACCAGGTTGAAAAAGTTGTTACTGTTCTTTTTACTGACATAAGAGACTATACTACCCTGTCAGAACAAATGACACCCGAAGAAAATTTCCGGTTTGTTAGTTCCTATAACAATAGAATGGGCCCCATTATACGCAATCATAACGGATTTATTAACCAATACCTGGGAGATGCTATCATGGCGCTTTTCCCCGAAAATGCGGAGAATGCACTAACTGCTGCTATCGAAATGCATAAAAACATCCACGAATTTAATGCTATGCAGAAAATTAAAAATTCCCCCTTGATTAAGATGGGAATCGGGATGCATACAGGTCCACTTATAATGGGCATTACAGGTGATAAAGACCGGCTGGACGCAACCACCATTTCTGATGCAGTAAACACAGCCTCACGAATTGAAAGCCTTACAAAATATTATAAGGTAAGGCTTTTGCTGAGTGAAATCACTTTGCAACAAATACAACATCCGGAAAATTTTCATTTACGTTATCTCGGAAAGGTCCAGGTAAAAGGTAAGCAATTCTCTATCGGCATTCATGAATGTTTCAGCAGCGACAGTGAAGACCAGGTTAATAAGAAAGAAAAAACATTGAAAACTTTCAACGAAGGGATGTACCATTATTTAAATAAGTCTTTCGGAAACGCAATTAAGGCCTTTGAAGCAGTAACCGACGTTAACCCGAAAGACGATACTGCACAATACTTTCTTGATAATTCAATCCGGTATCTGCAAAAAGGAGTTCCGGAAAACTGGTCTGGTGTTGTTGAGATGGTGAATAAATAAGAAGAATCGCCTGTGACCGCTTATTTCCCTTTTGCTTTGCCGGCTAACCAGCACGCATACCCTAAACAAACCGTGGCAGCGCCTGTATTATTTTTGCCATTGGCAGTCCCCTTCTGAATATTTAAAAATCCATAGTTGAATCCCCCTTCAATAAAAATATTGCTCTTACCAACCAGGTAACTTATACCTACATTTCCCTCGGCTCCAAAGTTGGTGGTGTTTAGCTGGCTTTTAATGTCGTCGGTTGCATCAAAAGATTGGGGATCCTGTGTCAAAGGCTGCTGTCCGCCCGCATCGGCATAAATATTACTCGATCCTGATGTTACCTGTTTTGCAGAAAGCAAAAATCCAACAAAAGGCCCTGCATCAACATATATTCTCAAAGGAGACAAAGGTTTTAAATTCCATCCAAACTTTGCCAATACCGGAATCATGAGATAATTCAACTTTGCCTCACTTTTGAAATTTGCATATAAATAAGTTGGCGCCATACCAGGAGGAAAATAGGCAGCATACGCATCAGGTATAGGGAAAGCCTGCAATCCATTTTTTTTGCCACCTTGCGACGAATATTCTATCATTGGCTGTAAAGAAAATTCATGAGAAATTTCAAACTCACCAAAAATTCCG
Organism: uncultured Chitinophagaceae bacterium; assembly: GCA_963819925.1. GTDB lineage: Bacteria > Bacteroidota > Bacteroidia > Chitinophagales > Chitinophagaceae > Ginsengibacter. The sequence continues at coordinate 1,156,775 of CAWFYG010000009.1, forward strand.
AAATCGGGGCCAAGCCTTGAACTGTATCCAGTGTTCAATGGATTTTCCGTTGACCCCCCCGATGTTAAATTAGGAATACTTATACCTCCTCTTACACCCAATGCAAAATTTTGCGAAAATGAAGCAGAGAAAGTAAAAGTTGCCAATAGCAACAAACCCAATTTAAAAATACTTTTCATAAAAATTAATTTAAAAGATTTTTATAAAGCATATTATAACTAAAGATAAGATAAAAACTTTCTCATAATGAGAGTCAAAAATTAAATAACTTGATCTTAAAGAATAACGTTAAAAAAACGATTTTCAATTTAGCTACATTCTCAGGAAATATACGAGGAAATTTAATGACATTCCATTATTAAACCGGGTTCAATACTGTTGTCGCTACCTTATAAAATCGTTCTATTTCTTTTGCTTGTGAGGGCCTGAAAAAAAACAGAAATGGCAACATATCAAAAAGTGAGTTACAAAATTCGCTAAACAAGTATTAATAAAGTTTCATTATGCAATCATCATTAACTGCAAAAACTAAAAGAATTGAATCCATCGATATTCTTCGTGGCATTGTAATGGTTATCATGGCTCTTGACCATGCAAGGGATTATTTCCACACGTCGGATAGTCCGCTGAACCTGGCAACAACAACTCCATTCTTATTTTTTACAAGATGGATAACCCATTATTGTGCTCCCATTTTTGTTTTTCTTTCGGGTACTTCTATTTACTTACAGAGTCTGCGAAAAACTAAAAAAGTGCTGCAGTCTTTTTTGATAAAAAGGGGGCTATGGTTAATTTTTGTAGAGATAGCGTTCATAACCTTTGCCTGGACCTTCAATCCTAATTACAATCTCATTATCTTCCAGGTTATCTGGGCTATTGGCATCAGCATGGTATTATTGGGTTTGCTGGTTCGTTTACCTTTCAACGTTATTTTGATAATTGGGTTAATTATTGTTTTTGGACACAACCTGTTAGATATACCAGAATCGGCGCCCGGTTTCAACGCAGGTTTCTGGTGGAACCTTTTGCATCATGGCTTTTTCGCCCGTTATCCAATAACTCAAGATCATACCCTTGTCATTCTATATCCATTTGTTCCATGGACCGGCCTGATGATACTTGGATATTGTACTGGTGTATTCTTTTCGCAAAAGTATTCTGTTGAGCAGCGGGGGAAAATATTAAACGGGATTGGCATCGGTTTGATCCTCTTATTTATCGCAATTCGTTTTATCAACGTATATGGAAATCCCGAACTATGGAGCACACAAAAAAATGAATTGTATACCGTACTGTCATTTATTAATGTACACAAATATCCACCATCATTGTTATATATGTGCATGACTATCGGTCCTGCATTTTTGCTTTTGACGATGTTCGAAAAAATTCAAAATGGCTTTACTAACGTAATGCGCATTTATGGAAGAGTGCCTTTCTTTTATTATGTGGCCCACCTTTACCTGGTTCATTTGATTTCTGCTATTTTTTTTATAGCCAAAGGGCATACCTTTCAGCAAGCAACTACTATAGGCTCAGATTTACCGTTTTACTTTTTAGCTGCAAACGACGGGTATAGTCTCTTCATAGTTTATGTAGTTTGGATTTCGGTTGTGATTGCCTTGTTCCCACTTTGTAAATGGTACAACAATTATAAAACGGCCCATAAGGAAAAATGGTGGCTAAGTTATTTCTAAAAATAGTTTACAAAATGAAACCTAAAATAATAACGGTCATAGCTAGCTGCATATATTGGTCATCATCAATAACTGCCCAGGTGCCCGTGAGAGAAGAACCCAGGCATCATCCTGTACTGGTAAATAAATATATACGGCTACTCGATGTACGGTTGCCACCTGGCGATACAACACTTTTTCATATTCACGCTACACCTTCGCTTTTTATTATTCTTTCTAATGCTTTAACCGGCTCACAAATTAAAGGAAAAGATTGGGTTACCTCAGAAAGCAAAGCAGGTACAACATGGTACCGTTCGTTTGCGGATAGTCCTCTCATTCACCGCGTGTGTAATGCAGATACAATTCCATTCCATGTAAATGATATAGAAATACTTTCTTCATTTAACAGCAATTCTCCATACAAGCATTTGCCATTTAAGGTGTTGTTTGAAAACGACAAGGCAGTCGCTTATCAATTGAAAAATTCATCACCCGTTCAAAAAATTATCAATAATTGTGGACCGTTAGTCGCAGAATTAGTATCAGGTAACACAATAACATTTCACGATGCTAATACGAAGAAAGCAGCTAACATAAAAACAGGTGAGTACCTATATATGCACCCCGGCAGCTCTTTTTATTTTTCTTCGAAAGGAAATGATGAAATAAATCTCGTGCTTTTTGAAATAAAATAAACGCTTCGTTAGGTTTGGACAAAATTTTATTGGCAAAGAATTAATAACTTTAAAAGGGACGGCTGACACAAGCCAGGCTACAGAAGGCCAAGACAATTAGCATAATTTAACTGCACGCCGCATCGCATTAAATTAAAGGACAAATAAATGAATCAACCCTTTCAAAAAGTTCTCAATTTTATTCAGGAGGCTGAATTTTTATCTGCTGAAGAAAAAGCTACACTTACGAAAGAGGTAAAGAATACCGGTAAGGATTTGAAACCAAAGAAGATGAAGAAACAACATTCATTATCAACCTGCATCCCCATTAAAATCTTAAAAGAAATTATGAATAAAAAACTATTTCTCTTTTTTATTTTATTTAATCTCTCAATAAGCCTGGTGGCGCAAGAACCGTTCCTTGACAGCCTGAATAATAACCTTTCGAATGCACGAACAAATGTTCAAAAAGCAAATGCATTAATCGACATCGCTGATTACTTTCAATATAAGGGGTTAACTGATACAGCGATTGTTACTTTAAAAAAAGCGTTAATCATTGCCAACCAAACGGATGCTGTAAATAAACAGCTTGAAGTATTAAGCACTTTAGTTGGTATTTATTTCAGGCCCGGTCCGGCGGAGAGAAACGATACCATAATAGATCACCTGATTTCTACCGCCCTGGATATTGCCCGCAAAGCAGGTCTGCATGGATGGGAAGCGCAAATGCTTTCTGTGAAAAGCGCATTCATGTATGTAACCGGTAATAATAAAGATTCTGTAAAGTTATTAACGCAACAGGCATTCCAAATCTTAAAAGATTTCCCGGATGATGAAAGAGCAGCCATGGTATCGTGGCTTCAATCACGTGTAAACAGGTATGGAAATATCGACTCAGGAATGCGTTATGCTAACCAGGCGGTTGAGTTAGCGGAAAGAAGCGGCCAGCCAAAAGTTGAAGTGCTAACATTAATGAATGCGGCTGAATTTTTTTCATTGCAGCAAAAGCCTGATAGCGCCAACCAACGAAAATTGGCAGCGTTGTCTGTGGCACGAAAAAACCATCTTTTATATAATGAACTGGACATTCTTTCGTCTTTCCTCAACGTTCACGCCGGGGTAATCAGAGATTCGCTGAATCAATTTTATAATGAAGCATTGAGTATTAACCGCTATATGGATAATGCACATGATTCTTTAAACATCATGAATGATTATGCACAGGCTAACGGTTCTATCGGAAATTATCCGAGAGAATTACAAAACCTGTTGCTGGCATTAAACATTTCCGAAAAAAGAAAAGACACCACACATGCATCCGCTATACTGGCAAACATCATTGAAATGTATATGAATGTAGGAGATTATAAATCTGCGAATCAATATACGGACAAACTTGCAACTTTTTCCCAGCCTGTTTCATTTATCGGGGTTAACGTAGATATGTATTATGCATTGAACTATGCCTTTTTAAATCAAAAAGACTCAGCCGCTTTCTATGCGCAACGCACCGAGAAAAATGCCAAAACATTTTTTATTGATGATGATAAAACAAATGCATGGGGAGGAATTATATTCGGGGGAATTTACAACACCCTGGGAAGGGCTTACCTTAAAATGGGAAATGACAGCTTAGCCAAAGACCGATTGCAGAAAAGCTATTATTATTTCACACACATCATAAGTGACTATTCTAATTTATATGAAGTAGTTTACGGGCTTGCTTTATACTTCGAAAAAGTACAGCAGCAAGACTCTGCCTATTGGTATGCAAAACAGATAATAGACATTGCGGCAAAACAAAACTTCGCCCAATATACTCCTGATGCTTCCCGAATATTGGTCAATTACTTTCAAATAAAACATTTACCGGATAGTGCGCTCTTCTACCAGCAGATAGGTGATAAGGCTTACAAAAGTTTGTTTAATGCAGCCAATGCGAGTGACTTTCTGCAGGTAAGTTTAGAAGAACAGCAACGGCTGCAACAGATTTCCGCTGACCAGGAACTAAAAGAACAGCAGTATAAAAATAATTTAAAGATGTATGCATTGCTGGCAGTGTTGTTCGTTGCTATCATTGTTGCAGTTTTCATTTTGCGCAACAACCGACAAAAGCAAAAGGCGTACACCTTACTTCAACAACAAAAACAGGAAACAGACGATCAAAAACAAAAAGTTGAAAGTGCTTTAGTCAATTTAAAAGCCACCCAATCTCAACTTATACAAAGCGAAAAAATGGCTTCGTTGGGAGAACTAACGGCAGGCATCGCACACGAAATTCAAAACCCTCTAAACTTCGTCAATAATTTTTCGGAAGTGAATACAGAAATGGTTGATGAATTACAAGCTGAATTAAAATCAGGAAATGTTGAAGAAGCAATTACAATTTCAAATGATATAAAAGAAAATTCAGAAAAAATAAATCATCATGGTAAACGTGCTGATGCTATTGTAAAAGGAATGTTGCAACACTCACGGTCAAGCACAGGTGTAAAAGAACCAACCAATATCAATGCATTGGCAGATGAATATTTACGCCTCACCTACCAGGGTCTTCGTGCGAAGGACAAAGACTTTAATGCTGAAATCAAGACAGATTTTGATGCGACGATTGGTAAAATAAATATCATTCCCCAGGATATTGGAAGGGTGCTTTTGAATTTATACAACAATGCATTTTATGCAGTGAATGAAAAACATAAGGAGTGTCAGGCTGAGCCCGTCGAATCCGGGTACGAGCCAACGGTTTCAGTTAGAACAAAGAAATCTGGAAATAGTGTAACCATAACGGTTAAAGATAACGGCGGCGGCATTCCGGAAAAAGTTAAAGAAAAAATCTTTCAACCGTTCTTTACCACCAAACCGGCCGGAAATGGAACAGGGCTTGGATTAAGTTTGAGCTATGATATTGTGAAAGCGCATGGTGGGGGAATAAGAGTTGAAAGTAAAGAAGGTGAAGGTTCAGAATTTGTTATTCAATTACCTGTTGTCTGAATCACGGATTAATTGGATTAAAGGATTATACAGATTATTAAAAATGCCGGAAATAAAATATAGAAACATAACAGAAAAAATTATAAGCGCTTCATTTGAAGTCCATAAATTTCTTGGAAATGGATTTCAGGAAGTCATTTATCAAAGAGCACTGGCACATGAGTTAACGCAAGCCGGATTGGATTTTGCCCGGGAAATTGAACAGGATATTTTCTATAAGGAACTTTCTGAGCCAATCGGAACAAGAAGAGCAGATTTTATTGTAGAAAGTAAAGTGCTTGTAGATTTAAAAGCCATTGTTGAATTGGAAGATGTCCATCTTGCCCAAGTGCTGAATTATTTGAAAGCATACAGATTGGAAGTAGGACTTTTAATCAATTTTGGAAGTAAAAGTTTAACCTTTAAAAGACTTGTCCTTTAAAATGAAATCAGTGAAATCCATAAATCCGTGTCAATCCGTGATTCAGATGAGTTATGATATTATTAAAGCAGATAGTGGTGAAATAAAAGTAGAAAGTAAAGAAGGTGAAGGTTCAGAATTTGTTATTCAATTACCATTTTTAAAAAATCCGGTATGAGGACTTACACAATCATTTTTCTTTTTGCATTTTTTAGCAGCCCTGCTTTTTGCCAGGATCATTATGCTGAGAAACTACGGGAACAACTTTCAAAGACTGAGAATGATACTGTCCGCATGACGATCGCAGCAGAGTTAGATATTTATTTTTACGGGAACCGGAAACAGGATTCTTCATTCTACTATTTTCACGTGGCGGAGAACATTGGTAAGCAGCTGCAGTATACAAATTTTGATATCTATAAAAGCCTGCTTTTTAATTTCAACCACCCAGATACCGTCAGGGCATTAACCATGTCCCAGATCTGTAATTTGTATACAAATAACAATTCAGATTCTGCCCTTTTTTACGGACAAAAAGCACTTGATCTTTCACGACAAATAAAATTTCCGAAAGGCGAGGCGAACGCCTTGGTTGATCTGGCCCTTGCGATTTATTTTATGGGTGATTATCCAAGATCAATGGAAATGTGTTTAAAAGCACTGCAGATTTCGGAAAAATACAATTTCATATTTCTGAAAGCTACTGCCTATGACCATATTGGAAACATTTACCTCGATATGAAAGAATATTCAAAATGCATTGGGTATTACCACCAGTCAATGGAATTTTGCAGGGAAATAAGCAATAACTACCTATACGACATTGAGCAATCAAATCTTCTTAACTCCTATTTGGGATTGAACCAACTGGATTCGGCGCTTTATTATGGCCACAGGGCTGAGGAATATGAAAGAAAATATAATTCTGATATCATCCCATGGACCTTGTCTTCCCTGGGTGAGGTGTATCTGCAAAAGGGAAACAGGCAATTGGCATTACAGTATTTCAAGGACGGACTGGAAACTTCTTATCAGCACAACACCACTAAATTCACCTCTGAGATAAATCTTAGTTTAGCAAAATTCTTCAAACAAAACAGCCATCCTGATTCGTCTGTTTTTTATGCCAAACAAGCTCTCTCTGATGCATTGAAGGGAAACTATTTTACGGACATTATCGGGGCCGGTAATTTCTTGTCAGAATTGTACGAATCAACAGATCCTAAAGAGGCACTTCATTATAGCAGAATGGTAATAGCTGCGGAAGCAGGCATGAACAACCTGGGTAAAAACTATGCATTAAAAAGTATAACTGATTTTGATCAAAAAGAACGCGACTATGAAATTGAAGCAGAAACAACAGCCTACAAAAATAAAGTGAAACAGTATGCTTTGTTAACGGGCTTGGGTGTGTTCCTGTTGATTGCGTTTATTCTTTTTCGCAACAACCGGCAAAAGCAAAAAGCAAATAAAGTTTTAGAAAGAACATTGGCTAATTTAAAATCCACCCAATCCCAATTAATCCAGGCTGAAAAAATGGCTTCGCTCGGAGAACTCACTGCCGGCATCGCCCATGAGATACAGAACCCGCTAAACTTTGTCAATAATTTTTCTGAAGTAAATACTGAATTGATTGATGAAGCTGGAGAAGAAATAGGCAAAGGAAATATTTCGGAGGCAAAAACAATTCTGAATGACATTAAAGAAAATGAGCAAAAAATAAATCACCATGGAAAAAGAGCCGATGCAATAGTAAAAGGTATGCTGCAACATTCGAGAAGCAGCTCAGGTGTAAAAGAACCAACTGATATTAATGCACTGGCCGATGAATATTTGCGCCTTTCCTATCATGGCCTTAGATCAAAAGATAAAAGTTTTAATGCGACTATAAAAACCGATTTTGATGAAAGTATCAGAAAAATCAATATTGTTCCGCAGGATATTGGAAGAGTATTGCTTAATCTTTATAACAATGCATTTTACGCGGTCATAGAAAAAGCAAAGCAACAAACTGACAGCTACGAGCCAATAATTTCTGTAAGTACTAAAAAAGTAAGCAACATTGTTGAACTAACGGTTAAGGACAATGGTAATGGTATTCCGCAAAAAGTATTGGACAAAATATTTCAGCCATTCTTTACCACCAAACCAACCGGGCAGGGAACAGGATTAGGGTTGAGTTTGAGTTATGATATTATTAAAGCGCATGGTGGAGAGATAAAGGTGGAGAGTAAAGAAGGTGAAGGAACGGAGTTTATTGTTCAATTACCATTAAACATAAGTGCACATGAAAAATGAAGTGAAGCTGTTTGAGCAGCAAAAAGTAAGAACACATTGGGACGAGAAAGAGCAGAAATGGTTTTTTTCTATTATTGATGTGATTGCCATTTTAACTGACAGTGTTAACCCCAGAGACTACTGGTTTAAAATGAAAGCAAGGGTTAAAACCGAAGATGGTCTTGAACTGTCGACAGTTTGTCGACAGTTGAAAATGAAAGCTACCGATGGCAAAATGAGAGAAACCGACGTAGCGGAAACACAAGTCCTTCTCCGTATCATCCAGTCTATTCCCTCACCAAAAGCTGAACCGTTTAAGCAATGGCTTGCTAAAACCGGCTATGAAAGAATGAAGGAAATTGCTGACCCTGAGCAAAGCCTCGAAAGAGCAAGAGAAAATTGGCAAAGGTTGGGAAGAAGCGAAAAGTGGATACAGCAAAGAATGACCGGCCAGGAAACCCGGAACAAGTTAACTGATTACTGGAAAGAGAGTGGCGTGGAAAAATCAGATGAGTTTGCTTTTCTCACTAACATCATTCATACTGAATGGGCAGGCCTTTCAGTAAAGCAACACAAAAAACTGAAAGGATTGAAATCACAAAATCTTCGTGATCACATGAGTGAAGCGGAATTGATCTTCACAGCTCTTGCAGAACTCTCCACAAGACAAATTGCGGAAACTGAACAAGCAAAAGGTATACAACAAAATGCGGTTGCAGGAAAGAAAGGAGGAAAGATTGCTAAAGACGCAAGACTTGCATTGGAAAATAAAACAGGAAGAAAGGTAATTACAGGTGAGAACTTCTTACCGCCATCAAAACAAAACAAGAAATTAAAATGAAATCAGTGAAATCTATAAATCCGTGTCAATCTGTGATTCAGACAATTTATGATATTGTAAAAGCATACGGCGGGGAAATCAAAGTGGAATCCAAAGATGGAGAAAGAACACAGTTTATCATTACACTTCCTAACAACTAACAGCGAATGAAAATTATTAAGACCATCATTATTCTTCTGATACCAGCCAGCTTATATAGCCAGGTGAAACAAACCACTTTGCCACAGCTCCTTGATAGCCTTAAACATGAATTAAATATTGCAAAGAATGACTCCGGGCGGGCGGAAATATTTGTTCAGTTAGCATGGTATTACAATACAACGAATCCAGACTCCACAATATATTTTGGCAGGCAAGCCATTGACCTGGCAGGAAAAATAAAAGAACCATTGATTGCTGTTTCTATCATGGGGTTTATAGCAAATGCTTACCATAACCTGGGCGATTTGCCCAAAGCATTGGAAACTGCCATGCAATCAATAGCCGAATATGATGCGCTGCCCATTAATCATGATGACCAGATTGGTCAGATTGCTCCCAGTTATTCAACGTTGGGTGACTTATATGCTGATATAGGAAATTATCGCCAGGCCATTGCCTACTATAATAGAATGTCAGGTGGTCGCGAACAATATAAAGATCCGGTTGGTATGGGTGTTAAACATTTCGAAATTGCCAGTGTATATGAAAAAATGAACAAACTGGATTCCGCGCTACTGGAACTTAATGAATCGTATAAGAGCTTCAGTGAAGCGAAGCCGGGGGGTAGCTATGATATATATCCCAGGATTTACCCCGTTGCACCCAATTGGTATAACGTGAGGGCAAATGTTTATTTCAAGCAGGAAAAGACAGATTCAGCCTTACATGATCTTTTTACTTCCCTGAATATGACCTTAAAAAATGATGAATCCTATTACGTTGCGAATTCCTATAATGATATTGCCAACTTATATTCCAAACTGGGCATAACTGATTCTGTTATTTATTATGCAAAAAAAGGATTGGAAACGGCGAACAGGATTTCCTATGCGGGTGGTATACTTGCTGCCAGCGAGATGCTTTCCAGGCAATACGATGGAAAAGATGATGCAGAAGCATTGCGTTACCTGAAACTGGCCAATCTCATGCGAAACCAGTTATATGGTGTTGGTAATATCCAGGCAATGAAGGACCTGGTGGCTCAAAATGAGAAAAAACAAGAAGAACTGATGATTGCGAAAACAGCCTATCAAAACCGCCTGCGGACAAATATATTACTTGCCGGCATTTTTATATTATTACTGATCGCTTTCTTTCTGTATAGAAACAGCAGGTTGAAACAAAGAGCTAAGCAAAATATTGAGAATGCTTACAATCAACTCAAGTCTACACAATCGCAATTGATTCAATCCGAAAAAATGGCAAGCCTTGGAGAACTTACAGCAGGTATAGCACATGAAATTCAAAACCCTTTAAACTTCGTGAATAATTTTAGTGATGTGAATAAGGAATTGCTTATTGAGATGAAAGATGAAATGAATAAAGGGAATATTGATGATGCAAAAACAATCGCTGATGATGTGATAGCCAATGAGGAAAAAATAAGTCATCACGGCAAACGTGCAGATGTTATTGTAAAAGGTATGCTGCAACATTCACAAAAAAGTACGGGGCAAAAAGAGCCAACAGACATCAATGCTTTGTGTGATGAATATTTGCGATTAGCATATCATGGCCTTCGTGCAAAGGACAAATCATTCAATGCAAACTTTGAAGCAGACTTCGATGCATCAATTCCGAAAATAAATATTGTCCCGCAGGATATTGGTCGTGTGATTTTGAATCTGATTAATAATGCGTTTTATGCGGTGAATGAAAAGAAAAGCCATGAGCTATCAGCTATGAGCTATGAGCCATTGGTCAAAGTAACAACCCGTAAACTGAATGGCAAGATCGAAATAAAAGTAACTGACAATGGCAACGGCATTCCTGTATCAATCAAAGAAAAAATATTTCAACCCTTCTTCACCACCAAGCCAACGGGAAGTGGAACGGGATTAGGATTGAGTTTGAGTTATGATATTGTGAGAGCGCATGGCGGGGAGATAAAGGTGGAAACAAAGGAGGGAGAAGGCACGGAATTTATTATTCAATTACCTGTTGTCTGAACCACAGATTAATGGGATTAAAAGATTGCACAGAGGGGAATCAATAATCCGTGGAATCCTTAAATCTGTGTCAATCTGTGATTCAGACAAAGTATGATAGTGTAAAGGCGCACAACGGTGAGATAAAAGTGGTGAGTAAAGAAGGTGAGGGAACAGAGTTTATCATTCAATTACCAGTTATCTAAATAAATCTCATGAAACGTTGTATTGCAATAATGTTGTTTTTGGTATTGCCGGTTTTTGTATCCGCGCAATCGAAGTTTTTTTTTATTTTATCGGATACTACTTTATCCGGTACGCAAAAGTTAGACCGCCTGCAACTGGCATTAAGAAATGCATCTAATGACACTCTTCGTATGGACGCGTATTATAACATGGCTCTTTATTATATGGAAACTAATCGTGATAGTGCTGTTTATTACGACAATAAGTGTATTGTACTGGCTAAGCAGTTAAGATTAAAACTGAATGAAGCACACGCTTTAAGCGACAAGGGCTACGCTCTTATAGCATTGGGTAAATACCCGTCAGCACTTGAATCATTGTCAGAAGCGATGAAAATTGCGGAGAACCCGGCAAGTGAAAAATCTGTCTTGCCCTTTCTAAGGGGGCACACCCCACATGCGAGAAGGCTTTATAATTTGGGTCTTATTGAGTTGCGTATGGGGAATTTGTACGGCGCTACCGGTAACAGGAATATGGAAAAATTGAAGTTCTTCAAGACATTGGGCTATGCTAAATCTATTCCGGATACTTTTTTGCTTTCGCTGGCGTACATGTACCTAGGTGAGTCTTATACTTACCTTAACCAATTAGATTCAGCGCTTTTTTTTGAACAACAGGCATTGACGTTGCAGCCGCATTTAGATTTTTTCTTAAGAACTTGGGAAGGTCATGTTCTTTATTTCCTGGGAAATATTTACCTTAAAAAAGGGAATGTAACACAGGCCCGGAATGCCTACCTGGAGTCGGTAGCATCCTATACAGCCCATCATAATCTTCACTATCTTCCCCAGGCCTACGATGCATTAAGTCAATTATACATAAGGTTAAATAAACCTGACTCCAGCCTGTTTTATGCCAGGAAATTATTGGAAACTGCCCGGGTTTTGGGACAGCCACAACCGCTGGCCAACTCTTACAAGGCGCTTTCAGATGTTTATAGTGATCTAAATAACCGTGACAGCACTTTAAAATACCTGCAACTATACACGGTACTAAACGACAGCCTGAATAATGCGGAAAGGAAAAACCTGCTTTCTTACCAGAATATCGGGTTCGATCAACAACTGCGCCTCAAAAGTTTACAGGAGGAAAAAAATCGAATACAGAACAGAACGAGGACCTATGCCATGCTTGCAGGTTTGGGCGTATTGCTGATAATTGGTTTGATACTGTATCGTAACAATAGGCAAAAGCAAAAAGCCAATAAAGTATTGGAAACAACACTTTCAAATCTTAAATCTACCCAATCGCAATTGATCCAATCCGAAAAAATGGCTTCGCTTGGCGAACTCACCGCAGGTATTGCACATGAGATACAGAACCCGTTGAATTTTGTAAACAATTTCAGTGAAGTAAATAGTGAGATGATCGAAGAGTTAAAAAATGAATTGGCAGCAGGCAATTTGCAATTGGCAAATGAAATTGCTGATGATATAAAGAGTAACGAAGAAAAAATAAATCATCATGGCAAACGTGCCGATGCGATTGTAAAAGGGATGTTGGAACATTCAAGAAGTAGTTCAGGTGTGAAAGAGCCAACAGGCATCAATGCTCTTTGTGATGAATACCTGCGATTAGCTTATCATGGTTTAAGAGCAAAGGACAAATCGTTCAATGCAAAATTTGAAACGAACTTCGATCCCAGCATTGAAAAAATAAATGTAGTACCGCAGGATATCGGCCGTGTTGTTTTGAACTTAATCAATAATGCTTTTTATGCGGTGAATGAGAAAGCAAAGCTATCAGCTAATAGCTACGAGCCGAGAGTAACAGTTTCCACTAAGAAACTTGATAATAAAATTGAGATCAGCGTAAAAGACAACGGCAATGGTATTCCTGGGGCCATTAAAGAAAAAATATTTCAACCTTTCTTCACCACCAAACCAACCGGGCAGGGAACAGGACTTGGGCTGAGTTTAAGCTACGATATTGTGAAGGCGCATGGCGGGGAAATAAAAATAAACACAAAAGAAGGCGAAGGGACGAGTTTTATTTTGGTATTACCTTCTTAAAATTATCAATAAATGAAAATAAGGTTAATAATAATTTCTCTTTTTCTTTCTTGTACGGTCTTTTCCCAGACTCAGTACAATAGAACACTAATTGACAGCCTGAAGAATGTTTTGCTTACAACCGGTAAAGAGCAGGATCGTGTACTGGCCCTGGCAGCCTTGTGTAATGAATATAGCACGGTAAGTTTTGATTCAGCAAATAAATATGGACAACAGGCTCTGCAGCTTGCAAGACAAACTGATTTTATTTCAGGGGAAATAAAATCGTTATGTTTTTTAGGAATTGCCAATACACGCCATGGAGAGATGGCGAAAGCGCTTCAATTGCAATTCAGGGGCCTACAAATAGCCAGGGACAACAAAATGGGAAATGATGAAGCCTTATGTTTATTTGGAATCGGGCATTCCTATTTCTTTTTAAGAGACAATCCCAAGGCAATTTATTATTGCAAAAAAGCCTGGCAGTTACTTTCAGGTAATAAACCAGAGCAACACTCAGTTTATCCTTACTTTAATACCCATCTGAAAAAAAGCCAATCTGTTTATACAGAAACAGAGTTGGTTATTGGAGAAGCCTATTTATTTAACAACCAGTTAGACTCTGCAGTGGCCTGGCTGCAGAAACTTTATGATCCTTTGACAGACCCATTTTGGATGAATGTTACCCGGAATTATTTGGGGGGCGCCTATTTCAAATCCGGGAAGCAGCAATTGGGACTACAATATCTGAGGGATGCGGCGAATTTTAATTCAAAGATTCAGGACACTTATGACTTGTCCTGGTCTTACGCTATTCTTTCAGAGTGTTTTAAAGAAATGAACCAGGTGGATTCTTCAATTTATTATGCAAAACTGGGATTCTCTGCGGCACAACAGGTTGGATTTAAGAACCGGATGTTAGAGACAAGCCGGTTGTTGGCGACCGAATATGAGCTTATAAATAATATCAATGAGTCGCATAAATACCTGAAACTGGCAATGGCGATAAATAATGAATTGTTTGGCCCACAAAAAGTTTATGAGTTACAAAAAACACTGGCAGAACAACAACAACAGCAAGTGGAAGCAGAAAAAGAACAAACAGCTTTTAAAAACAAGACGAGGCAAACTGCACTCATTGCAGGAATAGCCATCATCCTGATCATTGCATTGATCCTTTACCGGAACAACCGGCAAAAACAAAAAGCCAATAAAGTTTTACAGTCAACACTCATTAATTTAAGATCAACCCAATCCCAATTGATCCAATCCGAAAAAATGGCAAGCCTTGGAGAACTTACTGCGGGCATTGCGCATGAGATTCAAAACCCGCTGAATTTTGTCAATAATTTTTCAGAAGTGAGTAATGAATTGATTGATGAAATGAATGAAGAATTAGAAAAGGGGGATATCAATGAAGCGAAAGCTATTGGTAATGATATCAAACAAAACCTTGAAAAGATCAACCATCACGGCAAACGGGCCGATGCAATAGTAAAAAGTATGTTGGAACATTCACGCATCAGCACTGGTGTAAAAGAACCAACAGACATCAACAAACTGGCAGATGAGTATTTGAGATTGGCTTATCATGGTTTAAAAGCAAAGGACAAATCATTTAATGCGGAAATAAAAACTGATTTTGATGAAACGATTGGGAAAATAAATATCGTGGCACAGGACATTGGCCGCGTTGTTTTAAACCTGATCAATAATGCTTTTTATGCTGTTGATGAAAAAAAGAAATCTGGTGTTGAATATTACGAGCCAACAGTTTCGGTAAGTACAAAGAAAGCAGACAATAACATTTTGATCAGCGTAAAAGATAACGGTAACGGCATTCCTGGATATCATCAAAGAAAAAATATTTCAACCCTTCTTTACTACCAAACCAACAGGAAGCGGAACCGGCCTGGGATTAAGTTTGAGCTATGATATTGTGAAAGCGCATGGCGGGGAACTGGAAGTGGAAACGAAAGAAGGAGAAGGCACTGAATTTATAATCCAGATCCCGGTAAGTACCTAATAATGAAAAGGAATTACGATACAGTTTCCCTTTCGGCAATCCAAATTATTGGGCTGCTCAAACCGGCAAAATGGAAAAACAGAATGATTATGAAAATAATTTTTAAACAACTTTCTTTCAGAAATTTTTGTTGCCTTTTGATATTAATCCTGGCAATATGCTCCGGTCTTTATGGACAGGACGTTCAGTTTGATCGCATTAATAAGTCAGACGGGTTCCCTTCCGACTGGATTTATAGCCTCGTACAAGATCAACAAGGTTTTCTCTGGGTCGGCGGCCTTAGTGGACTCAGCCGCTATGATGGGTACAATATCAAGACGTACAGGCATGACCCGCTTGACAGCACATCCCTGTCAAACAACTATGTCAAGGCTCTGTATGAAGATCGCGAAGGAAGACTTTGGGCAGGTACCTGGGGTGGCGGACTTAACCTGTTCGATTCAGGAAAAGAGATATTCACCCGCTTTTGGCATGAGCGTGGTAATCCCACTTCGTTGAGCTCCGATTCAGTGAATGTGATCCTTCAGACAACAGATGGAACCATCTGGGTTGGCACGCAAAACGGTCTCGATCGTCTTGATATTGACAACGGAACGTTTATTCGCTACACCCATGATGCGGATAACGAGCGGACTCCTACCAGCAATGTTATAAACGCCTTATACGAAGATCAGGATGACAATTTGTGGGTGGGGACAGGCGAATGCCACAGATCCAACGGGAAAAGTGGGAGGATTAAACCGCTATGATTCAACAACAGATAGTTTTATACGTGTTCTGCCACGTGCACAGGAGTCATTACACGATAATCGGGTAACAGCCATCGGGGGAGCGACAAACGGTGCCATTTATATCGGTACCTGCCAGTCAGGGCTCTATCGCTATGACCCGATAGGGGGTGAACTTGAAGCGCTTGGTGATGATCCCAATGATTTGAAGCATTTACATGCCCCCAAAGGCATAAAAACAAGTACCCAATCCGCTGCAGTCGATGTTATTCATAGGGACAAGACCGGCATGCTCTGGGTGGCAACCTATTCCGGCGGAATCAATCGATACGATCCCGCCGCGCAAACTCTGACACTCATTCAGGTATCAGGCAGGCGATCCGAATAGTTTGTCAAGCAACTATAGTTTTATCCTTCTATGAAGACCACCAGGGTATTCTCTGGGTTGGGACTGAAGGTGGCGGCCTCAATAAAATCGAGCCTTCCTTTCAGCCGATTTCCGATTATATGGAGCAAAAGAAATTAGCGCAAATAATGGCGTAAGATCACTTTACCAGGATAACAAAGGCATTATTTGGATTGGAACCTTTTCAGGCCAACTATTTCGAATGAACCCGGCCACAGGAAACATTGAACGATTCTCAGACACGAAACCGGCTCCGGACGGATTGTGGGGTAATCCTGTAGAGAGTGTATTTAAAGACCAGGAAGGAATGCTATGGGTAGGACAGCATAGGGGGCCTTTATCGTATTGACCCGGTTCGAAAGAGCCATAGGAAGTTTACAGTTGATGCTGCAAACCCCGACAGTTTAAGTAATTCCACTATAATGTTTATCAGGCAAACTGATGACCAGCATTTGTGGATCGGCACCTGGGGTGGCGGCCTTAACCAATACGATTTTAAAACCAAACGCTTTCGGCGTTTTCAACATGATCCATCTGATCCAAAAAGTTTAAGTGATAATAAGTTAATGCAAATGTACACAGACCACCAGGGTATTCTGTGGTTTGGTACTCAGGGTGGCGGTGTAGACCGGTTTGACAAAAAAACAGAAACCTTTACTACTTATCTCGATGGGGAAGGCGTTTTCCAGATTTATGAAGACAGTTCAGATCGATTTTGGGTAACAACTTTGTCTAACGGACTGTTTCTGTTGGATAGAAACACAGGAAAAACTATTCATTATACTACGGAGGATGGCTTGCCGAATAATGTTGTACCAGGCATCATGCAAGATAAACAAGGACTGCTTTGGCTTGCGACATCAGGTGGCGTTGCCCGGTTCGATCCTCGAACAAAGACCTTCATTACCTATGATGAGGCAGATGGCATGAATAACTATCCGGTTATACAGCAAGCGGTTATCAAAGGCCTTGATGGCAGGATGTTCATCGGAGGCCCGAAAGGAGTCACTGCCATCAACCCGCAGGATTTTAAGCCGAATCCCAATCCTCCGGTCACGGCAATTACAGGACTGCATGTTTTTGAAGATGCTTACTCGCTACCGGTAAACCGGGAAGAGCAGATAACGCTGAAGTACAACCAAAACGAACTAACGTTCGACTATGCAGGGTTACATTTTGCCAACCCGTCACGAAATCGTTACACCTACCGCCTGGAAGGGTACGACAAGAATTGGATTGATGCAGGTACTGCACGCAGCGCCAAATACACCAACCTGAGCCCGGGTACGTACACGTTCAGGGTGAAATCTTCGAATAGCGACGGCGTCTGGGATGAAAAAGGCACGTCTCTAACGGTAAAGATTTTACCGCCATGGTGGCTAACAACTATGGCTTATGTAATTTATGCATTACTCGGGATAGCTTTTATAGTACTCCTCAACAGATTTCTGCGCCGCAGATTGGTTGCGAAAGAGCGGGAGCGAACACGGGAGTTGGAGCTGGAACAGGCCAGGGAGGCTTTGCAGCAGGCCTCCCTCGACCGCGTCCGCGCGGGCATCGCTTCCATGCGGACAGCAAAAGACCTCGAACGGATCACCCCGCTCATCTGGCGCGAGCTTACGACACTTGGCGTACCATTTTTTCGCTGTGGTGTTTTTATCATCGATGAAGCGACGGAACACGTACATGTTTACCTGTCTTCTCCATCCGGCCAGGCTATTGCCGCCCTGCATCTGAAATTTAATAGCTCGGCCCTGGTAAATCAAATTGTTGAGCACTGGCAAAAGCAGAAAGTTTATCACGAAGAATGGGATCAGATGCAATTCATCAACTGGACACAGTCTCTTATTGAACTGAATCAGATCGATAACCCTAAGAAATTTCAGGACGCTGAAAAAGCACCGGAAAGGCTGGTGCTGCAATTTATACCTTTCAGCCAGGGGATGCTCTATGTCGGCAGCACCAATCCGCTTTCTGAATCGGAAGTTGAGACGAGCCAGGAACTTGCAAAAGTATTCGGCATTGCTTATGCGCGCTATGATGACTTCCGGAAATTAGAAACTGCGCTTGAAAATATTAAGAATACCCAGGCTCAGCTTATTCAGGCCGAGAAAATGGCCAGTCTCGGTGAACTCACTGCAGGCATTGCACATGAAATACAAAACCCGTTGAACTTCGTGAATAATTTTTCTGAGGTAAATACAGAGTTAATTGAAGAAGCTGACCAGGAAATTGACAAAGGGAATATTTCAGAGGTGAAAACGATTCTGAATGATATCAAAGAGAACGAACAAAAGATAAACCATCACGGTAAAAGAGCCGATGCAATAGTAAAAGGAATGTTGCAGCATAGCCGCAGCAGCAGCGGTATAAAAGAACCTACAGATATTAATGCATTGGCAGATGAATATTTAAGATTAGCTTACCATGGTTTAAGAGCAAAAGATAAAGACTTCGATGCTGAAATAAAAACTGATTTGGATGAATCAATCGGAAAAATCAATATTGTTCCGCAGGATATTGGAAGAGTGTTGCTTAATCTTTATAACAATGCTTTTTATACTGTAGCTGAAAAAGCAAAACAACAACCGAATAACTACGAACCAATCGTATCGGTAACAACTGAGAGGAAGGATAATTTAATAGTACTAACGGTTCACGATAATGGCAATGGTATCCCGCAAAAAGTGATAGATAAAATCTTTCAGCCATTCTTTACCACTAAGCCGACAGGGGTAGGAACTGGATTAGGGTTGAGTTTGAGTTATGATATTATTAAAGCACATGGTGGGGAAATAAAAGTAAACACAAAAGACAATGAGGGAACGGAATTCTTTATTCAATTACCATTTAAAAACAATCCATGATAAAGAAATTCTTATTTGCTTTATTATTTGCATTTGCCTGCAACAATGGCCTTGGACAAACCCGTGAACCCAAGTTCAACCTGATTTCCGGGGCTGACGGAATTACTCCTGGCAGAATCAATTGCATTACCCGGGATCGCGAAGGCGTAATGTGGTTTACAGATCAGACGAGCAAGTGCATCATCCGCTACGATGGTACGCACATGAAAAGGTACCTAAATGATCCTAAGGATACCAACTCATTAGGGGGTACTGGTTACCCGGAGTGTATCGCTACGGATTCGTCAGGCATTTTATGGATTGGATTCTACAATGGCGGAGGTCTCGACAAGTTTGATCCTGTAACCGGCAATTTTACCCATTACCGCCACCATGCCAATGATGCAGGGAGCCTGGCAAATGATACGGTTTCGGCATTGTTGGTCGATCACCTCGGAAACCTGTGGGCAGGCACTAACAGGGGGCTTGATCTGCTCGATCAAAAAACACGAAAGTTCAGGCATTATAGTTATAATCCACTTGATTCAACAAGCCTTAGTTGCAATATTGTAAGAGCATTATACGAAGATCACGAAGGAACGCTTTGGGTGGGCACTGGTATGGAATTTGACCTTGTTTCTACTGAAGGAGGTCTCAACAGATTTGAGAGAAATAAAGGAACTTTTACCCATTACCTGCATGACCCCAAAAATCCCCACAGCCTCATCAATAATAAAGTAAGGGCCATCTTTGAAGACAGCCGCGGAACCTTTTGGGTGGGAAGTTCCGGAGACGGATTGCATACCATGGATAGAAAGACCGGTTTATTTGAAAGACACGGCTACAACCCCGCCGATCCTACGCAATTAAGCCGCCCTGGATTTAAAGGCGGATTTGATCACATCACTTTTATTACGGAAGATCCCGAAGGTGTGATATGGATTGGTACATTTTCGAATGGTATTAACCGTTATGATCCTGTAACAAAAAAAGTTACTCATTTTGGCGCCAATGGTGACAAAAGCAGCGGGTTCAGAGATAGCAGCCCCTGGTGGGCCTATGTTTCCAGTGACGGCCTGTTTTGGATATCTACACAAGAGGATGATTTATTCCGCGTGGACCTGTTTAACAATGTCATTCCCTTTAATTCACTTAACAATGCCGCGGTGAATACATTTTATGAAGAAACACCTTCCATTCAATGGTTTGGCACAGATAGCGGGCTGGTTCGGAAAAATTCTGCAAACGGTACCATACAGGTATTTAAAAATGATACGCATAATTTTTATGGTAACATCGCCAATAATGTAATCAGTAGCATACGAAAAGACCAACAGGGCAATCTTTGGTTGGGCACAAACGGTGGGTTGAATCGCTTCAACCCGATCACCGGAATATTCACACGGTTTCAACATGACCCCAATAATACAAGTTTAAATGGGGTTTATGTCAATACTCTTCACATGGACCAGGAATCAAATTTATGGATTGGCATGTATGACGGCGGATTAGACAAGATGGATACAAAGACAGGATATTTTACGCATTATATTCATAATCCTGCTGATACGAATAGCATTAGTAATAACAGTGCGGTTTCCATATTAGAAAACGCACCCAACGATTTGTGGATAGGCAATTGGAATAATGGCGGAATAAACCGGTTAAATGTTAAGACGGGTAATTTTAAACATTATCTGTCACAGGGCAACATTACTTCAATTTTGAAGGACGCGGACGGTACCACCTGGGCCGGCACAGAAAAAGGATTATACAGGTATGATGGGAAAACGGATGAGTTCTATCATATGAATGAAGAAAATACCGGGCTTGATATTACTAACGTGGTTTCATTGGTTGCAGATGATCAGAATAATCTTTGGATTGGTTCTTTCTCCGGAATTTACAAGTTTAATCCAAAGAAAAATGAGAGTATCTTTTATGGAAAAGAAAATGGCATACAATCGCAATCTCTTTTTTATGGTTCAGCACATCGAATGCAGGACGGCCAATTACTGTTTGGGGCGTTTCGGGGTTATTATTCATTTTATCCCGGCAAACTTAAGAACAGTCGCCTCGTCCCAAAAATTCAGTTTACTAATTTTTGGATCAACAACCAGGAGATAAAATCCGGTGCAAATAGTCTATTAGAAGTGCCAATTTATGACACAAAAGAAATTCATCTTAATTATAATCAAAATGTGTTCTCGTTCAGTTTTGACGCCATGGATTATGCTAATCCTGAGGATAAAAAGATCATCTATAAAATGGATGGTTATGACGAAGAATGGCGCCAGCAGGGTTCAGAATCGAGGGCGTATTATTTTAATGTACCTTCCGGCAAATACGTTTTAAGGGTAAAGGCAGTAAATACTAACAACGGCATCTGGCAGGAAAAAGATATGAATATAATTATTTCTCCGCCTTGGTGGACAACATGGTGGGCCTATTGTATCTATGGAATTCTTTTCGTTACGTTATCAGTTGCGGTTGACCGTTTTCAAAAGGCAAGAATATTAAAAGCAGAACGCGAAAGAAGCAGGGCCAAAGAAATGGCACAGGCGAAGGAAATTGAAAAGGCATACAATGAATTAAAAGTGACACAAGCGCAATTGGTTCAATCTGAGAAGATGGCTTCCCTCGGTGAGCTCACTGCAGGCATTGCACATGAAATACAAAACCCTTTAAACTTCGTCAATAATTTTTCAGAAATAAATTCAGAGCTTGTTAAAGAGATGAAGCAGGAAATTGACAAAGGAAATTTAGAAGACGTTAAATCAATTGCAGACAACATTGATGAAAACGAACAAAAGATAATTCATCATGGTAAACGTGCCGATGCTATTGTAAAAGGCATGCTGCAACACAGCCGCAGTAGCAGCAATACAAAAGAACCTACCAATATAAATGCATTGGCAGATGAATATCTCCGTCTTTCTTACCACGGTTTAAGAGCGAAGGATAAATCATTCAATGCAACAATGAAAACTGATTTTGATGAGACGATAGGCAACATCAATATCGTTCCGCAAGATATAGGAAGGGTTATACTTAATTTGATTAATAACGCATTTTATGCTGTTGATGAAAAAAAGAAACAACAACCCGAGGGATATGAGCCAACTGTTACCGTTAGCACAAAGTCAGTAAAGTCCCCTTCAGGGGTTTTGGAAGTATTACTAACGGTTAAGGATAATGGTAATGGGATTCCGCAAAAAGTAATCGATAAAATCTTTCAGCCATTCTTTACAACCAAACCAACTGGTGAGGGAACGGGATTAGGACTGAGTTTAAGTTATGATATTATTAAAGCACATGGCGGAGAAATAAAAGTGGAAACGAAGGATGGAGAAGGAAGTGAGTTTATAATTCAATTACCTATTGTCTGAATCACGGATTAGTTGGATTAAATGATTACACTGATTTTAATATGCTAGAATTAAAATATAAAGACATAACAGAAAAAATTATTGGGACTTCATTCGAAGTGCATGGTTTCTGGGAAATGGGTTTCAGGAAGTAATCTATCAAAGAGCACTGGCATTTTTAAAGTAATTAGGGCTGGGTTTTTGGGTATAAAATACTTTTGTTCGAATGGTGAACATGCACATATTTTTTCCCAATGGGAATTGTTGAAAAAGCAGTTGCTCCTATCGAAATCGAGGACTTTGACGAATACCTTAAAGAGGTGCCTGACGGAGAGAAATAATAAAGCGCCTAGCATTAACCGTGTGAAAAATTCGATATTTTTCCTAATCAATTCCCCTTCCCAAAAAGCTCCCCAACCAATTCATACAAATGAATCTTCGCATCATTGACATAAACATAAGATGCCACCATTATTTCATCAACCTGTGTTTCATCTAGTATGTGATCGTTCCTTTGAACGTATCAGATTCGGTCAGAACACTGAAATTTCCCTTTACAGTCACGGTATAACTGCCGGTTGCGCCTGCAAACTTTCCGGTACCTCCTACAATGGTGTTTGTATTAAATACTTCGTAATTCCCTTCTTTATCCGGGGCAGGTGAATAGCCTGCAATAGTTGAAAATATTTTATCTCCATTTGCAGTGGTAATAGTTTCTACGCCCTTTATAATTTCAGGATCAACGCTTACATCCACCTGAACATTATCTTCAAAAGTAGATTCCCCGATTGGAGTACCGGAGCCCCATCCATTGATACGAACTTGCTCAGGTACGCCTGGAGAACCGGGCGATATGAGAGTGGCCGTGTCCTCAAATTCCGCATCCAAAGGAACCGTTTTTTTTAAATAGTTATGTGATTTTTGGCAACTGCTGACGAATAGCATAGCAAGCACACCGAGCAAAAGAGTAAAGTGCCATGTGAATTGATGGTAAATTGAATGACGTAAACGGGTTGTCACTGAATAAATGTTAGTAGCTGATACTTGTTTCATAATGATATAGTTTAACTGTTTTAAAATCAATGAGACACTTAATACCGGATAACTGATTAATCGGCTTGCTAATATTTAAAATATAGAAAGGAAAAGCAATACACCTTTTCGCGTATTTTTCGTATCCACCTAATGGTGTAGAAACTGAAAGGAAGGTGAAAGAAGTGTGGGGAAACTTACATATTAAAGCAGTTTATTTTCAGCTGCATACTTAATAAGAGACGCAGTGTTTTTTAAATTTAGCTTGGCAAGTATATTTTTTCGATGTGTATCTACTGTGACTTTACTAAGAAAAAGTTTATCGGCAATTTCATGATTAGTTAGCCCATCAGCTATGTAACGAACGATTTCAATCTCTCTTGATGTGAGATGTTTATCCGGATCAATAATATGCACACTGCGTTCATTAAAGTGGGTGAATAGATTAAAAGATATTTCAGGGCTGATGTATTTTTCATTTTCCATTACCTTTTTTATTGCTTTCAAAAGTTCCCCCTTGCCTGTGTCTTTATTAATGAAAGCATCGGCTCCGGCTTTCAACATCTTGTTTACGATCGCCGGGTCACATTGCATGCTTACGACAAGAATTTTTATGAAAGGTTTTTCCCTTTTTATAAGTTTAGTGGATTCCACTCCATTTAATTCCGGCATGTTAATATCCATGATCACACAATCTATATCTTCCGTCAATGCTTTATTTACTGCTTCCTTCCCATTTTTGACAGTAAA
Organism: uncultured Chitinophagaceae bacterium; assembly: GCA_963819925.1. Lineage (GTDB taxonomy): Bacteria > Bacteroidota > Bacteroidia > Chitinophagales > Chitinophagaceae > Ginsengibacter. The sequence goes on from CAWFYG010000009.1 coordinate 1,181,165, forward strand.
AATTTCCCCGAACATTTTTTCGGCATCCAGTATTTGCAAAATTCCATCGGCAAAAAGTTGGTGGTCGTCGGCAATTAATAAATTTATTGGTAGTTGATATGGGGTCATGTCCGGCTGTTAAAATTTATAAGGAATTTCAATAGAAATACTTGTTCCTCTGCCTGCTTTAGAATCGATAGTCATCTTTCCTTTCATCAGTTTGGTGCGTTCATTTAGATTATTCAATCCATATCCATATTTATGTGCATTCACATCAAAACCTTTTCCGTCATCTTCCATCATTAAGATTATCTTTTCATTTCTCCGGCCAACCTGGAGAGAAACATTTTTTGCTTCGGCGTGTTTAAGAACATTATTAATAAGTTCCTGTGTAATGCGATACAAAGCTATTTCATACTTAGGCTTCAGTCGTTCTTTCATGCCAAACATTGCAAGGGTAAAGCGAATTTGCTTCGTTTCATTTATTTTGTTAATCAAGCCTTCTATGGCAGTGGGGTACCCAAATTCTTCGACAACAGCAGGACTCAAATTCAATAACAACTTGCGTATATCCTGCATAGCTTCGGTAACAAATCTTTCTGAGTTTTCAGCAAGCAATTCCATTTCTTTATTGTTTTTATCAATTGCCTTTTCATGCAGGGAAGACAAAAACAGTTTTAGTGATGAAAGTTTAGTACCTATATCATCATGTATATCTCTTGAAATGCGTTTCCGCTCTTCTTCCTGCGTGGCTACTATCACATTTATTTGTCTTGCCTGGCTGCGTTCTAACTTGCGTATGCGGCTGCGATAAAATGTAAATAATATGATACCTCCCATCAACCCGTACAATGTATAAGCCCACCAGGTAAACCACCAGGGCGGTAAGATTTCAAACGTATATTCTGTTCCACTCAAAACTCCAAAAGAGCTTACTGCCTTTAGTTTAAAGACATACTTGCCTGCACTCATATTTCCAAAAACAGCGCTCGAACTATTGCTTAAGGGGCTCCAATCGTTGCTATATCCCTCCAGTTTATATTGGTATTTAACCTGTTTTGGTAACACGGGGTCTATTGCTACAAAGTCTATGGTTATATTGTTGTTGTTATAAGGTAGCACCGGGTTGATGGGTACAGGGTAAAATCTTGCTATTCCGTTAAATTTTATATCACCATATTTTTTTCTCATACTATCCAAAATCCCAGGAGACAATACTTTGCCGAAAGATGTGATCATTTCATTTAAGCGTGTAAGACTATCAACTATTTTATTGCTTTGCCGTCTGAAGATGAGGTTATTCCAGCAAATATTCTCATTATTTACCTTTATGTTCTGTATTTCTATGTTCAAAGCCCCGGTGTTCTTCTTTGTAACAGCTGAATAATTAAACCGCAATATCTTGTTGTCTGCGGTACCCGCCCATAATATTCCTTTATTATCTACAAACAGGGCACCTGTACTAAAGTCTTTTATCGGGTAGCCGGTATTTTTATTAAAATTTTCAAAACCTATGTCTTGCCTACCACTGCTTTTTGCTGGCTTTTCCCTAAGGGCCGATAATCCTTTATTTGTTCCGAACCATACTATATCTCTTACGGTATCCTCTGCAATTGTCCATACGTAATTATCTGCCAGCCCCTGGACATTTGTATAGTTATAAAAACTTTTTCCGTCATACTTACTCGCGCCTTCATTTGTGCCAAACCAGATATTTTCATTTTTATCCTGTAGAATACTATATACAGTATTACTTTCCAACCCCTGCTTCATAGTGTAATTAATAAAGGTACTGCCGTTATATTTGCTCACTCCATTTCCATGTGTCGCAAACCAGATGTTGCCTGCTTTATCCTGAATGATGCATTGTATATTATTACCTGCCAAACCCTGGGATGTGCTATAATTCTCAAATTTGTTACCATCAAATTTGCTTGCACCTCTATTTGTTCCAAACCATAAATTTCCTCCTTTATCCTGAATAATGCTATACACCGTATTACCTGCCAGCCCTTGCGATGTGGTATAAGTCGTAAAGTTCTTTCCGTCAAATTTACTTACGCCTCCTCTGTCAGTTCCAAACCAAATGTTTCCGTCTTTGTCCTGCACCATTTTCCAAACTAAATTATCTGTTAGTCCCTGATCTGTAGTATAGTTTTTAAAGCTTTCCCCATCATATCTATTGACACCCCCTTCATATGTACCAAACCAGAGGCTACCACTTTTATCCTGTAAAATGCTAAATACCGGGTTACCTGTCAGCCCCTGGTCGATTGAGTAATTCGTGAGGCCATTACCCTCATATCTGCTTACTCCTCCGCCTGAGAGATAAGTGAGCCAGATGTTGCCTGCTTTATCCATCAAGATACTGGAAACATTATTATCCGGCAGTCCTTGTCTTCTGGTGTAATTGGTAAATCTTCTGCCATCATATTTGCTAATGCCTCCCGTCTGCGTACCAAACCAGAGATCACTATCTTTATCCTGTGCAATGCATAATACATCATTGCTGGTTAATCCCTGTGCGATTTTATAATTGATGAAATTATTGCCATTGTATTTGCTTACGCCCGCACTTGTTCCGATCCAGATATTGCCCGCCTTATCCTCGTATAAGGTATTTACTGAATTATCCACTAACCCCTGAACCTTGGTATAACTCGTGAAACTGCTGCCATCGTACTTACTCACGCCTCGTGTTCCCGTGCCGAACCATATATTTCCACTTTTATCCTGCATGATGTAGCTTATATAATTATCAGTCGGACCGTGGGTTGCCGTATAGTTAATAAAGGTCTTCCCATCATATTTGCTCACACCACCATCACGGGTACCGAACCAGAGAAAACCGTCTTTATCCTCCATAATGCACGTTACAGAATTACCGGCCAGCCCCTGGTTCGTATTGTAATTGATGAATTTGTATCCGTCAAATTTGCTCAGACCTGTGCTCGTGGCAAACCAAATATTAGCCTCTTTATCTTCTTTTATATAATATACAACATTGCTTGGTAGGCCGTTGGCAATAGTATAATTCGTAAAGCTCTTTCCATCATATTTACTTACACCTCCTCCGGCAGTCCCAAACCAAAGATTGCCGGCTTTGTCAGTTGTGCTGCAAAGAACCGAGTTGAAAGCAAGCCCTTCTTCCGTGTTGTAGTTAATAAAAAAAGGTATGCCTACTCCCGATGAATCTATTCTAATAACGGGTTTTCCCGCTTTCATTAGTTTAGGCCTATTGTCTGTAGTAATGGCAACCACCTTCGGAGCAACGTACGTGTATTTTACGAAACTATCAGTCTTCGGCAGTATTTTAGTAATAGCATTTTGAATGGGTGGTGGAGTTTGATGATTGCAGGAAAAAAGAGCAAAAAAAAGTATCCAAAGATGGTTATAACATAAAAAGTTTGAAGAGCGTAAGGGCTTTTGCTGTAATAATTGCTCCTTCAAAGCCGTATTTCTTTATTACTGGTAAAATTACAATTTATTTGTCGCAGATTTGTATTGCAAATTCAAAGGTAAAGGTCGCACTTTCGATATCACCGGAATGAGGTACACCTTTTAAAATAATATTATGTGATTTAATTATGGAAAATTCAATTCAACAATTGGAATCGATCATTAAGAATTGTATGTCTCCTCTGGAAAATGTAGGCGAGGATAAATGGAGCTACAACCCAACCCTGACAAATGGAGCAAAAAAGAAATACGCAGTCATTTAATAGATTCAGTGCAAAATAACACCGGTCATTTATTGTTGTACGATATGAAAAAGATTACAATGAAATTCAAAATTTCCCTAACCCGGATGTATCAATACAATTATCTTTTCTTTTCACTATATAACTTATATTGCAGGCCGTTCCATCCTCTGCCGTTGTGCACTTCTTTGTAGCCTTTGATAACAAGATACTTTTTTGCGGGAGCGCTTCTCATCCCGGAGGCGCAGGTAGTGATAGGCTTGTTTTTATTTTTAAGGGCAACGGTTTCCAACCTTTGAAAGGTTGGAAACCCTGTACAAACCGACTGCTGGGTTAGCACAAAAAAAGTTGGCGACAAAGTTGAAATAAAAGTAAATGATAACGGCAACGGAATCCCCCAAAAAGTATTGGATAAAATATTTCAACCCTTCTTTACCACAAAGCCAACAGGGGAGGGAACGGGATTAGGACTGAGTTTAAGTTATGATATTATTAAAGCGCATGGTGGTGAAATAAAAGTGGAGACTAAGGAAGGAGAAGGAACAACATTTACAATTATTTTACTATCTTAATTTTTTTTCAAACAACTTCCAAACTCATAAATGGATCATTTAATAAAAATATTGGTTGTAGAAGATGAAATGATCATCGGGGCAAAAATTGCCATGCAACTTACCAACATGGGATATGAAGTAACAGGAATCTTACCCAGGGGAGAAGACGTGCCTCAGCACGTGAAAGAATACAATGCTGATATTATTTTATTGGATATTAATTTGAAAGGAGCAATAGACGGAATTGAAACAGCCAAACAGATTCAAAAGCAATCCGGTACTCCTATAATTTACCTCACAGCCAACGCAGATGAAGCCACTTTTAACAGGGCTAAAATTACCAAACCCGCTGCCTTTATTTCAAAACCATTTAAGCAACTGGACTTACAAAGGGCAATAGAACTCACCATTTGCAGGATGGCAGAAGACGAAACAGGGCCCATTGATACCATTGAAAACAGCGATGAACAACATTTTATTTTAAAAGACCGGATCTTTATTCGCAACCGCGACAAGATGATAAAGATTATGGTACCCGACATTTTATATATTGAAGCCGACAGGAACTATAGCCGTATATTTACCGGGCACAAAGAATACCTTTTATCTGTTACCTTAAAAGCAATTGAAGAAAAACTTTCCATGGATCTTTTTGTAAGAATACACCGGTCGTATATTATTAACATAGCCCAGGTAGAAGAAGTAGCGGAAAGCCATGTAATTATTGCACACAAAGCCATTCCGATGAGTGCCGGATTAAAAGAAAATTTACTTCAAAAGATTCAGACTTTATAACATGGTAATTGAGCTATGACGGTAATGCCTACCTGAAAATACGATTATATGAAAAAACTTGGTTTATTGCTTTTATTTTTTACACAATTGGCTTATGGGCAGCAAAATCCTTATGACAGCCTGGAACAAAAACTGGCTGCAGAAAAAGCAGACACTCAAAAATTAGAGATCATTAAACAATTGGTTGATGTTGCTTTTGCCAGCGATATGGAAAAGGCACTGCAATATGCGAAACAGGGGGTAAAATTGGCGGAGAGTGTTGGTGACAAAAACCGGCGGCCTGAATTTTACGAAATGGAAGGAAGAATGCATGCAAACCTGCTACACCTCGATTCCGCAACCGAATTCTTTAATAAAGCAATGGCCGGCTATGAAGCTGTTGATAATAAAAGAGGAGAGGCGACTACGGAATTTAAAATTGCCTGGGTATATAAGAAGAGAGGAGAAATTGATAAGGCGATGTCAGCCGATTTAAAAGCATCGCGTTTGATGGAAGCTTTGGATGATAAAAAAGGAATGGCCGCAGCTTACGAGAGGGTGTCTGAAGATCTTATCCGCCAGGGAAGGCTTGGCGAAGCGATGGACTACGCACAAAAGGCAATTGATATTTGCGAGAAAAATCAATTGAAAGATGAAATGGTGTATGCACTTACAGGTGCCGGTGATGTGAAAATTAACGAAGGAAATAATAAACAGGCGCTCGATTATTTCGATCGTGCTTTGCAATTAGCCCGTGCTCAAAAATTTTCGGAAATATCGATATCTGATTTTCTCAATAACCGTGGCAATGCGCTAAAACGTTTGGGACGTTATCCCGAAGCGATCAAAGATTACGAGGAGGCATTATCCATTGCAAAAAAGACAAATTACCCCAATGCGATATCTGCAACCATTGGAAATCTTGGCGAAGTAAACCTTCTGATGGGCAATTACAAGAAAGCATTGCCTTATCAGTTAGAAACAGTACGATTACAGGAAAAAGACAGTGACCTCTCCAATATAACAGAAAACTATCTTCATGTCAGCACTATTTATGAACACCTGGGCAATTATAAATCTGCATTGGCTTACCAGAAAAAGGCGCTTCGGATGAGAGACAGTATTGCATCTGCCAAAAGTGATGAAGCGATGTCTAAAATGCTCACCCAATATGAAACAAAAAAGAAAGAAGCCACTATCGAATTGCAACAAAAACAAATTTCCCAGCAAAAGGAAATTCAGTGGCTGGGTGCCGGGGTGGTTTTATTATTAATTGGCCTGCTGGCTTTCAGTTTTATAAGTTATCGAAATCGAAGCAAAAGCAACCGGCTTCTTGCAGACAAAAAATGCAGAGAATGAATTGCTGCTGAAAGAAATTCATCATCGCGTAAAAAATAACCTTGAAGTAGTAAGCAGTTTGCTTGCTTTACAATCAGCACAAATTGATGACCCTAACACCAAAGAAGCCATGCTCGAAGGGCAAAACCGGGTACATTCCATCGGTATTGTTCATCAGAAATTATACCAGGGAAAAAACCTCGGTGCTATTGAAATGAAAGAATATTTTCTCAATCTCAGTGAAAGTATTTTGGATTCATTTGGAGCCGAAGAAAGAATCAAGATTGAACTGGCGATGGAAAAGCTGGATGTGGACATTGATACTGCAGTGCCACTCGGATTGATCGTAAATGAACTCCTCACCAACACACTTAAATATGCTTTTCCGGAAAGACAAAAGGGAAATGTGAGAATCAGGCTTGAAAAGAAAGCTAATGGCAGCTTGCATCTTGAAGTTTCTGACAATGGCATTGGTAAATCGGGCATTACGCATGGAACCGGTTTTGGAGGCCAGCTAATTTCTCTTCTCACCCAACAGTTAAGTGGCGAGATGAGGGAAGAAATAAAAAATGGGACCAAAATTTTCTTTGATTTTAACCTGGATAAGGTAGCCTGATAAATGGAGGTATTATCTTATGCAGTAAACAAATAAATAAGCTCAATTTTTATTTTCAATGCAACCATAAAGCATAAACGACAATATTTCAAAGGGCGCATTTATCATTTGATAATCTCCAGGTTTTTGTTCCCCGGTAAATAAATCCCCTGTTCGTACAAAATATAACAGCCTTCGTCCTCGCGACAGTTATTTCAATCATTCTTTCCGTTAGGTTTATACAATCAATTCAATTCCCTGTCTAAATAAGACTGCAAAACCTAAAATATATACCAGCTGGGGAACCGGTGTTGAAGCTGGTAGTTTATCAGCAGATCGGCACAGAGCCGCTTTGAGAATAATTTACGAATACAAGATAATAGCTTCTTCTCGTGTGTGTTTCAATTCTCATAGCTGTTTCCCGCCATTGTCTTTGGCGGGAACAGCTAGATGGGAAAGCGGTTAAAAGAACAAAATGTTGCTTATTTAATTTTTATAAGAAACTAAAAATAAAAGTGAAGCCAGCCGTCACTTTAAAAAACGGGGCTGGCCGGAAAGACTTATTGTGGAAGGTGTAGATATAAAATAAAAAAGATTTTTATCAATTCAATCAATTCACATAAACGTTTATTAACCAAAAAATCAAAACATGAAAAAATTATTTTTTGCGGCATTGGTTACAGTTATGGTAGCCGGTTGCAACCAGGGCGAACAAAAAGAAAGCACGCCGTCGGATAACAATACTGAAATGAAAGATTTGTACGAAGCAAACCTTGCGGCATATAAGGCCCAGGTTGCCGCGTTTGAAAAAGAAGATTTGAATGGATGGGCATCTGAGGTGGCGGATACTGCAGTCTGGTATTCTCCTGTTTATGGTGATTCGATAACCACTAAAGCACATTGGGTAGAATCAACCAAATTTGATTTTGACAATTTCAGCAATCTTCATTTAACTGATGCTCAGTTTTTGCCTGGTGTAGATTCAGCTACACAAAAGCCTGATGGAAGTGTAAGGTATTACGGCATATGGAAGGGCACTTATTCATCAGGCAAAGAGATAAGTGTAAAATTTTATGGCACTTACAATTTCAATAAGGATCATAAAATAATATTTGGCTCTGATTATTATGATGCCGGAGGATTGATGAATGCGCTAAAACCCAATAAATGATCAATTGCAATCTTAGTGCCACCGAATCTGGCAATTATTGGTTCATCCCTTGCCAGGCGAAACGGAAGGCCGGATGTTAGAAATAGTGCGGTGTTTGGGAATTGTTCTTCAAATTGAATTCTATTTAGAAATACATTTAAATAAAAGTGAAGCCAGCCATCACTTAAAAAAACGGGCTTGAGCTGCACAGGCATTTATAAGCAGGGCATTTCTGACTTGCTGCCGGCAGGAAGGAAAGCATTATTAATAAATATAAAAATGAAAAAAAATGAAAAAAATGATGATCACAGCAGGCCTATTCCTTTTAGGATTAACTGCTTTCTGCCAGGCAGAACAAGAAAACGGTACCATTTACATCAAGCATCCTTACATTGATGTGATCAATAACGGTGCGAAGGCTTACCTGGCAAAAGACAATGCCACTCTCACTAGTTATTATTCAGACACGGCTAAATTTTGGGCTTCCGGAATGGAAAAAAATATAACAATGACAGATGCAATTAAACATTGGAATGGAGATTTTGACAAGTATGATGATATAAAATTAACTGCGCAAGGCTACCCGGATTACCTGCATTACTTAGATAAAGATCAAAAGTATGTTCAATCGTGGTGGGTATGGTCGGGCAAATCAAAAAAGACAGGGGAAGTATTAACCATTCCGTTTGTTCAATTTGATCAGTTTAATAATGACGGCAAAATTGATTTTGAAATGAATTACGGAGATTTCTCAAAAATGGAGGATTAAAATTTAAAAAATAAAAGGAATAAAAAAATAATTCCTTCTATCTCACCTTAAAACAAAAAAAATGAAAAAAATTATGATCACGGCAGGCTTATTCCTTTTGGGATTAACAGCCTTTTGCCAGGAAGAAACCAATGGCACCATTTACATTAAGCATCCCTACATTGATGTCGTAAATCAAGCCAACAAAGATTATACAGCAAATGATTTGACGACAATCAACAAGTATTATTCCGACACCGCTAAATGGTGGATCTCCGGAATAGAGAAATTTATTCCCATAGCCGATGCCATGAAAATGTGGCAAAACGATTTCAAATATTTCGACAACATTTCCCAGGAGCAGGTTGGATACCCTGATTACCTCCACTACAAAAAAGGGGACGCGAAAATTGTTCAATCATGGTGGAACTGGTCTGGCAAGTCAAAGAAAACCGGGGAAGTTATAAAAGTACCTATGGTTATGTTCGACGAATTTAATAATGATGGCAAAATAGTCACAGAATACATCTACGGAGATTTTTCAAAAGTAGCAAAGGAAGAAGGAATGTAAAATTATCATTACCTAAATAAAGTGAAGTCCAGCCATCACTAAAAAAAGGCCTTGGCTCGCATAAATATTTTTGCGGGGGCATTTCCGAAAAACCAGACGAGTAGGGGAAACATAAAACTAAAAAAAATGAAAAAATTAATGATTACAGCAGGCTTATTCCTTTTAGGATTAACCGCTTTTTGCCAACAGGAAGAAAACGGCACCATTTACATTAAGCACCCTTACATTGATGCGGTAAATAACGCAGGAACGGCCTACGAAAAACAGGATTTGGCTGCGTTGAAAACAATGTATTCCGATACCGCAAAGTGGTGGGCATCAGGAATGGAAAAATTCATTCCAATCGCAGACGCCATGAAAAGGTGGATGACTGATTTTGATAAATACGATGACATCAAGCAAATTCCCCAGGGTTATCCTGATTACCTCCATTACAAAAAGGACAATGGCATGACGGTACAATCATGGTGGACATGGACCGGCAAGTCAAAGAAAACCGGCGAAGTATTAAAAGTGCCCATGGTAATATTTGACGATTTAAATACAGATGGTAAAATAGTTAGAGAATACATGTATGGAGATTTTTCGAAAATGGAATGAGGAGTGAAGCTGCAACAATGGTGTCTTCGCGAAAGATTCAGAAATAATTTCGTGAAGGCGCTTATCAGGTTTTTATACCAATACAAAACGGGTAAGCCGAAAACCGAATAGAGTAGGCAATAATAATATAAACAATAAAACAATGGCAACAGTAGTAGGACGCCACAAAGTAGGCGACTTTAAAACATGGCTGGAAGGTCATGAAGACAGGGTAAGAATATTTGCACCTGCCGTTTCCAGCTTTAAAACTTTCCAGGATTCCGACGATCCTAATTCAATAGTATTAGTGTTGGAAGTAACCGATATGGAAAAATTCGGAGCTATAATGAATGACCCGGATACACAGCGCTTTAAAGACAAACACACGGTAGTAGAACCGGTTACTATTTCAATGCAGGTGGAAGTTTAAAGATGGGATAAAACAAAAAAACGGGTGGGCCGAAAACCGATTAGAGTAGGCACTTAAAGCTAAAAGATATGAGTACAATTGATTTGGGGGACCCCCTTTACGAATACCAACTTAAAATTACAGGCCTTACGGAATTCGGAGTAAGCCTCCAGGATCTGGCATCAGGAAAAATTCCGCCACCGCCGGAAGGGGCCAGGTTTGATGTAGCATTTGCAGGCGAAGCAACCGGTTCAAAACTCAGCGGAAAAGTTTCCGGAGTTGACTACTTACACATCCGCGCCGATGGGAGATTTCAACTTGATATCCATGCAGACATAACTACGGAAGATGGACAAAAAATTTCTCTTAAAGCTGATGGCGTTGCCCTTCCACGGCAAGACAGCAGCATCTCCGACTTGCGGGAGAACGTAACGCTGTTCAGTTCTTCAAAAGATTATACCTGGATAAATACCATACAGGTGTGGGGCGTCGGCACAGTTGATTTGGCTACTCAAGACATTCATATAGCAGGCTATTCGATTTAGATTGGAGGACGACCTAAATAAGGAAGGTTTTATGAGTACAAGGTATAGAATACTCAAATATACCTTCCCGGCCCTATTCAATGAAGCTCAGAAAATATTCAAAATAAAACAACATTATGCAAACAGCAGGAATCATTGGTGGCTCCGGATTTATCGGGAGTTACATTACCAAGATTTTTTTAGAAGAAAATTATAAGGTAAAAGTTTCGTCTACTGATATCAAAAACAAAAGCAAATACGAACATTTGCTTACACTAACTAATTCGGAAAACCTGGAAATGGTACCGGTGGATGTCAGGGATAAAAATGCCTTGGAAAATTTTGTAAAAGGGTGTGATATTATTGTACATGGAGGAACTCCTTTTCAACTGGATGTAAAAGATCCACAAAAGGAATTGTTGGATCCAACGGTAACCGGTACACGCAATTTTTTGGAAGTGATATCAAAATCAAAAGATTTGAAGAAAGTCGTTTTCATTGCCTCTGTGGCGGCATGGAATACTTCTTTTCCAATGAATCCGGCAACACATCCGGCAGATCATATTTTTACCGAGCAGGATACACCTTATATGAGTGACGGCGATCATCCGTATGCGCAGGCAAAATTTCTGGCCGACCAGGAAGTAAGAAAATTTATTAGAGAGAATCCCAATCTCCCATTTGAAATTTCTTCTGTTTCGCCAACTTTTGTTATTGGTAACTCTCTTTCTGAAAGGCCCGATTCCACTTCTGTGGCTATGCAATATTTAATAAAAAATAAAATTGCCCCTAATCCTTTTGTTGAAATGTTATTTGCAACAGATACCATGTTTTCCATGGTAGATGTTCGGGATGTAGCCGAGGCTGTTTTCCAGGCAGCAACCACCAAAGGCCTTCATGGAAAAAATTATTTAATAGCGAATGAAAGCTATAAGATTTCAGATATTTCGCGGATGCTCAATAATGAGCTTCCTCTTAATGAAGCCTCTATCGTTTATGATAGCTCGCTGGCAAAAAAAGATTTGGGAATTGCTTTTATAGCGGCGAAAGAAACGCTGAATCATTGTGTGTAATAATGGAAACGTTTGTAACGGCAGGAACCAAAGCAAAAATTTATGGTGGAGTTCTGAAACCACTAAAAAAAACGAGGCAAAGTCCGAAAAGCCTTAAGAGTAGGAAAACTAAAACATATTTAAAATGGTAACAGTAATTGTTCAACACGAAGTGAAAGACTTCGCACAATGGAAACCAGTATTTGATGCAGATGAACCCAATCGCGCCAAAGCAGGCGTAAAGCTATTGGGGCTTTACACATCGGTTAAAAATCCCAATGATGTAACCATGATTTTTGAAGCGCCCGGCGCTGAAGTTTTGGAAGCTTTTTTGAGCGACCCACATCTTCAGGAAGCAATGAAAGAAGGGGGCGTCATTAGTGCTCCGGTAGCAAGTGTGCTCAACAAAGTGTAGACTTTATATTTCGGCCGGTTTCCCAACAGGGAACCTTGGCTGAAAAGTGATCTCTTTGAACTGTGGCGAACGGATTCAACTACCTAAAATGACGATCATACAAAACACAAAAACGAATGGCCTGGTTCCTATCATAGCGGCTTCTTCCGTAGGAACACTTATTGAGTGGTACGATTTTTATATTTTCGGAACATTAGCTACCATCATTTCTACGGAATTTTTTCCAAAAGGAAATGCTACTGCTGCCTTTCTTGCTACCCTGGCCACTTTTGCCGCGGGCCTCGTTGTACGGCCGTTTGGTGCATTGTTCTTTGGGCGACTGGGCGATTTAATTGGAAGGAAATACACCTTCATGGTTACATTGATATTGATGGGTGGTTCAACGTTTGCTATTGGTTTAATACCCAATTATGCGACCATTGGTTTTGCTGCGCCTATTATCATCCTTGTTTTAAGAATCCTGCAGGGATTAGCAATAGGCGGTGAATATGGCGGTGCCGCTACCTTTGTGGCCGAACATTCACCAACATCAAAACGCGGATTCTGGACATCGTGGATTCAAACGTCTTCCGGAATAGCTTTTATATTTTCATTGGGAGCTATTCTACTCACTAAAGGTTTTATGCAAACTGCTGCCTGGGAAAGCTGGGGTTGGCGTATTCCATTTTTAGTATCTGCACTATTAGTAGTTATATCGGTTTATATCAGGAGAAATATGTCGGAGTCACCGTTGTATTCAAGAGCCAAAGCGGAAGGCAAAACTTCTACCAATCCCCTTAAAGAATCTTTTGGAAATAAGGCGAATTTAAAAGTTGTGTTATTGGCCCTTTTTGGATTAACGATTGGTGTAGGCGTTATCAGTTGGGGATCCATTTTTTATGCCCAGAGTTTTCTAATCAGGATCATGTCGATTGATTATGACCAGTCAAATTCTATAGTTGTAATGGGAACCGTGTTGGGGCTTCCTTTTTGTGTATTCTTTGGTTGGCTATCGGACAAGGTTGGACGAAAATATTTATTGCTGTCGAGCATGTTGTTGGGGATTGTATGCTTTCGCCCGGTTTTTGAACACATGTACCAGGTTGCAAATCTTCAGCATAAAACAGAAAAGGTAAGCGAACGCCACGTTGAAATAAAAAAACAAATGTTACAGGGCAATCAATCGCTTACTACTATCACCACTGAACACACTTATACTGATGGTACGGCAATGCTGGAAGTAACGAAAGAAACAGCGTCGGCTGGCAAAATAATAAATAGCGACCTGGCAAAAACTATTGTGATCAATGGTTCCGATAAATGGAAATTGATTTTAATGGTCTTTGTACTGGCAACTATTTCCGTCTTGTCGTATGGGCCGCTCGCCGCTTACCTGGTAGAAATGTTTCCATTAAAAATTCGCTATTCATCTTTGTCGTTGCCCTATCATATTGGGTTTGGTATATTCGGCGGCATGGCGCCGCTTATAGCTACTTACTTAATACAAAAAGCAAACGCTGCACATAAAACAGATTACTATTTGGCAGGCCTTACTTATCCAATAGTAGTGATGATAGTATGTCTCATTATTGGCCTTTTATATCTTAAAGAAAAGAATAAGCAAGTATCCCAAATCATAACGACTTTTTCGTCAAAAATTAATAAACTAAAAAGAAGATTAGGTATCGCGTGGATAGCACTCGGATTCGTTACTGCTTATTTTGGAGTCTTTGAATTGGGCCTGCCTAACATAAAATCGGGCGAACAGGATGATTTGATTTTCGGATTAATTATGATGCTCATCATTACCCCGGTTGCTTCAATTGGTTTAATAATGTTTGGAAAATACGCACTTTCAGGTGAGTATGATGATGAAGTAGTTCCAACCCGCGTCGCCGTGGTTCCATTGGAGCATTATGATGAAAGGAATATAACACATTGAAAGATTAGTAAGATCAGGCACCTGTAGTAAACCATCGCCATGGTTCGTGTCTTCTCGAAACACTGATAAGGAGCTTGTTTGAAACGGAAGATATTGAACAGGCAATCAAAGATTGAATGAACTTATAACAACATTAATTAATTATCTAAAAACATAAACAAAATGAAATCAGTAATTGTTACGGGCGCCAATAGAGGCATTGGAATTGAAATAGCTTTAGCATTTGCAAAGGCAGGGTATAAAGTATTTGCAACGATGCGTAACCCGGATAAGGCTGTTGTGCTGCAACAAAAAATTAAAGAAGATTCGTTACCAATATCCATGTTGGCGATGGATGTTAATTCAGATGAATCTGTTAAGCGATGCATGGCTAATATTCTTCAGCAGAATAGCCCTATAGATGTTTTGGTAAATAACGCGGGTATAGAACGGCACGGTTCCGTGGAGGAACTGACGATGGCAGATTTTAAAGATGTGATGGAAACCAATTTTTTCGGAGTGCTCAGATGTACAAAAGCTTTGCTGCCTTCGATGCGACAAAACAGGCATGGATGTATTATTAACATGGCAAGCGTTTCCGGCAAAATAGCCACCTCGCCGTTAGGCGCTTATTGTGCCAGCAAATATGCGCTGGAAGCCGTGAGTGAAGCCCTGGCGCAGGAGGTGAAACCTTTTAATATAAGAGTTGCAATCGTTGAACCGGGAATTATCAGCACCGAAATGGCCACTGATATTAGCACCAGTGATGATTGTATTTATCCGCAAACAAAGCGATTTGCCGGTCTCTTTGCAGCCTCTCTCCAAACACCCAGACCTCCATCAATGGTTGCAGATAAGATTTTGGAAATTGCGGAGAGTGAAACCTGGCAATTACGCCATCCTGTTGGTCCCGACGCTTTACCGTTTTTACAATGGAGAGAATCAATGACTGATGAACAATACGTTGATTGGAATGCAGCAACAGATGATGAGTGGTACAATGGTGTTCAAAATACTTTTGATTTAAACGCCAGGCAGGGATAGCAAAAGAGAAATCAATTTACAAAATGAAAAAAGAATTGTTTGAAAACGAAGCAACTGAACAGGCAATAAAAGACTAAATGATTCATATTTTTTGACATTTAAAACCAAATCATACTTGCCAACAACAAAAACAGATGAAGGATTAAAAAGAGTAATTGGTATACCTGGCTTTACCCTGAACATCGTTAACAATACCATAGGTGCAGGTATTTTTGCACTGCCTGCAATTGTAGCTTTGCAGTTAGGTGCTTTCGGGATATTCAGCTATATATTTTGCGGTATCATGCTGGGCACTATAATGCTTTGTTATGCTGAAATAGGTTCACGTATTACATCTGCCGGTGGCAGTTATGCTTATGTGGAAGCAGCATTTGGCGACTTCGCAGGATTTATTGTAAACTGGCTCTTCGTCTTTGGCTGGTGTATTTTTAGCGATGCCGCACTGATGAATCTTATTGCAGATTCATTGGCTGTTATTTTCCCTGCTCTTGCAAACCCATGGTTACGTGCTTTATTGTTTTTTATACTCACTGGCTTTTTGGTACTGATCAATGTACGTGGGGCCAAACAGGGAGTTGCTTTTGTAAAATTAATTGCGATCATAAAATTATTGCCGCTAATAGGTATTATTATTTTCGGTTTTGGAAAAATTGATACAGCCAACCTGCATTGGGAACACCTCCCATCGCTGAATACATTTGGCAACACTGCCCTTGTATTATTTTTTGCCTTTGCAGGCTTTGAGACAGCTCTTGGTGTAAGTGGTGAATTAAAAAATCCAAAACGCACTGTACCCATGGGTCTCTTATTGGCAGGTTTAATGGTCCTGATTTTGTATTTATTGCTGCAGGCTGTATCACAAGGTATATTGGGCACACAAATGGAACTTTTTAAAGACGCTCCTTTGGCAGCTATTGCTGAAAAAATTGTTGGGCCCGTTGGAGCAACCATCTTGTTGATAGCGGCATCCATTTCCTGTTTCGGCGCCGTGGGTGGTGATGTCATGAACACCCCACGTGCACTATTTGCGGGTGCCAATGATGGATTGTTTCCTAAGTTCCTGGGTAAAGTTCATCCTAAATTTGCTACCCCTTATTGGGCCATAACTGTATTCGCCGCATTGATCTTTATTCTTTCCATTTCCGGAGGATTTAAACAATTAGCTGTTTTGGCCAGTGCGGCCTTACTGCTTGTTTACCTGTCCGTTATTTTATCCACCATCAAATTAAGAGGAAATAAACAAGAGGAATCTGAAAAAACATTCAAAGTGCCTGGCGGTTTGATCATTCCTTTAATTGGTATTGCAGCTATTGTATGGCTGCTTAGCAGCTTGAGCAAATGGGAAATTTTGTCAACTATTATTTTTATAGCGAGTTGTTTGTATAATTTATTTTGTGATGAAATCGCTTAAGAAAGAGAGTTCCGTTTCCTTAAAAGATTGAAATAAGTATGAGGAAGACGGTATTTTAACCAGTCTGTACCTTATGCAAAATGTAAAAAACCTATGAGAAGTTGTAACAACCAGATAATCTTTCTTATCTTTTCAAACGTTGCATTTTCTTCAGAGATATTTCTACCAATCCCTTCCTTAATAAAAACCATACTAACTTAAGTGACACCCCTGGGCGTTATGCCAGGGCGTTAAAGCCTGGCATTACCAGCAGGTTAAATCGTTTTTATGAAAATAGCTTTCTCAATCATTTGTTTATTTACCAATGAAGAAAATTTTCGCGATACGCCATGTCGTTTTGATGCTTTAGGAAATCACTTATTCATTATCGTTAGTGACAATGGAAAAGGCATTTCACAAGACAATATTGATAAAATCTTTCAGCCATTCTATACACTAAACCAACAGGACTGGAAACCGCATTGGGTTTGAGTTTAAGCTATGACATTGTAAAGCACATGGTGGCGAAATAAAAGTAGAGACAAAGAAGGGCGAAGAGAGTGGGTTTACAATAATTTTAAATAGTTAACTTTCAAAGATGATCGTAAAGCGCCAATTGAACATTATTATTCAAGCAATACTGTTTGTTTGCCTGGTATTCCCCTGGTCTTTACCAACCACTGCCCAGCTTAACTCCGGTAATCTAACCCAGTTTACAGAAAAAGATGGATTACCTGGTGTACAGGTAAACAAGGTATTAATCGATAGTCTAGGTTATATATGGATAGGAACGCTAAACGGGCTGGCACGTTACGATGGCTATGACTTTAAGAGATTTTATTTCAATCCTAATGATTCTGCATCGCTTCACGGCCTTAACGTGTGGTCATTATATGAAGATCATTCAGGACAAATATGGATTGCAGCCGCTCCGTCGTACATGAATGTTTATAACCCTGTCACTCAAACTTTCAGGCAATATAATTTCACAAAACTGGTACCACACGCCGCAAATATAGAACCTGGAATAACCAGCGAATGTGAAGATAATCATGGAAGAATATATTTGGGAGTGGGCACCAATCACGGTGAAGCCGTTTCACCTGGCCTGTTATACAAAAATAAAAATGAGGATACGCTACAACCTTTTAATGCGCCTGATAGCCTGCCAATCTACAACGTAAGCAAAATCACTAAAGATATTGCCGGCAACATTTGGGTATTAAGTTATTCAGGATTATTTAAAATAGCCGTGAACGGGAAATTGTCCCGTATGCATACCCGGGAAATTAAATTTGACAACAACAATTTTCCCACCGATTTAAAATTTGATAGGGAAGGACACTTGTGGATGATTTCATCCGCATCAAAATTGTATGATATAAACCCGGAAACTGAAACGTATAAAGTTTGGACTTTCGGTAACGTTGACACTTCGTCAAGTAACTATTTGCAGAACGTGATCACCTTTGACAAAGATGAAAATATTTGGATAGGAACAAACGAGGGTGTTACCTTTTTCAACCGCGTTACAGGTAAATTTTCCAGCTTCAACAATGGCATCAATAAAGAACTGGAACGCACTACTGTAGCCGATCTCGCTTTAGATAGTTTTGACAATTTATGGATTGGCTCTGTCTCCGATGGGTTAATTAAGTATGAAAAAAAGACGCAGTTCAAATCGTACACATTCAACCCGGCAGATAAAAAATCAATTACATCAGGTTGGGCAAATAACATTGTAGAAGCCACTGACGGAAAAATTTGGATAACTACCAACGGAACTGCCCGTGGTTCCGGCATAACTATCCTGGATACCCGAACGGGATTGATACAACCGTTCCCATCACGTCTTCTGAAGAATATGTCTTTTGTAACCGAAGCAAATACAATGTGGGAACATTCACCGGGTGAAATGTATCTCAGTATTTACAAAGGAATTTATGCATTGTCCGCGAACACCTTTGAAGCAAAACCGGTGACGCTTCCGGGTGCGCCAGATACAATCACTATACTGTATCATTTTATAGACAGTGGGGGAAATGAATGGCTTTGCTCCAGGTCTGGTTTATATAAAAAAACTCCCGGAGCTCAACTTTTCAAAAAATATGACCTGAGTACGATTGCAGGAAGCAATGCGAGTAGCAATGAAATCACCCGGGCTTTTGAAAGTAAAAAACATGGTCTGTGGTTAATCACCAACAATGGCTTATTTCTTTACAACTATACCACCGATAAAATTGAAAGACTAGGCTATGATAAAAGCCGGGGAGATATTTTTATGACCCAGGATGTCAATTCATTTTATGAAAGCCCCGATGGAACAGCCTGGGTAGGCACGTGGCAGGGCGGACTCAGTCACTACAATGTTGAAACCAGAAAAATAAAAACATATACCCGTAATGATGGTTTATCCTCTATGAGCATTCAGTCAATACTGGCTGATGAAAAAAACAATTGTTTATGGTTGAGCACTTTTGATGGTTTAACCCGCTTTAATTTAAAGACAGAACAATTCAATAACTTTTCTATTGCGGACGGAATACAGGGGCAGTTATTTTCTGATGGATCTTTTTTAAAAACATCTACCGGCTTATTTGTCTTTGGAGGATCAAACGGCATCACGATTTTTAACCCCGACGCAAGTATCCAAACTTCTGTTCCGCCCAAAGTATTTTTGACCGATCTCAAACTATTCAACCGGTCAATTCTTCCCGGGAAAAATTCCATTCTTAAAAAACCAATTTATGAAACGGAACATTTGACGCTACCTCATAATAAGAATAATATTTCTATTGACTTTATCGCTATTCACTATTCGGATCCCGCAAAAAACAGGTACAGTTATAAACTGGAAAATTATGATAATGAATGGAGAAATGCCGGCGATCAGCATGAAGCATTTTATCCTAACCTGCCTCCGGGCGAATATACATTCCGGGTAAAAGCCGCCAATAACAATGGTGTATGGAATGAGAAAGGCGCCACGCTTAAAATAACCGTTAATCCGCCATGGTGGCGGACAACATGGGCGTATATACTTTATGGAATATTGTTCCTTGCTTTGCTGTTTGCTGCCAACCGGCACCTTCGTAAACGAATATTGCGAAAAGAACGGGAAAAGGCCAGGGCCCGTGAATTGGAACAGGCGAAAGAAATTGAAAAAGCCTATCACAAGCTGGAGGAAACCCATGAAACCTTAAAAGCGACTCAATCGCAACTTATCCAGTCTGAGAAAATGGCATCGCTCGGGGAACTGACTGCCGGCATTGCTCATGAAATTCAAAATCCACTGAACTTTGTCAATAATTTTTCCGAAGTAAATAGAGAACTCCTGGCGGAGATGAATCAAGAAATAGAGAAAGGAAATTTTGACGATGCAAAAGCCATCGCAAAAGACATTACCGGCAACGAAGATAAAATTAACCTTCATGGCAAACGTGCCGAAGCTATCGTAAAAAACATGTTGCAACACTCACGTTCAGGTGTAGGTGTAAAGGAACCGGTAAACATAAATGCATTGGCGGACGAATATCTCCATCTTTCTTATCATGGTTTGAGGGCTAAAGGCAATCCCTTTGATGCTGACCTGGTTACTAATTTTGATCAAAGCATTGAAAAAATAAATGCAGTACCACAGGATATCGCACGTGTTTTACTCAATCTGTTCAACAATGCTTTTTATGCAGTGAAAGAAAAGAATACTTTCATTCATTCTCCGGGACACGCCGTCCCCGGGCGACAATCATATATGCCAACTGTTACAATAAGTACAAAAAAAATAAATAATTCAGTACTATTAACGATTAAAGATAACGGTGTTGGCATACCCGAAAATATTAAAGGGAAAATTTTTCAACCCTTCTTCACAACCCGGCCAACGGGAGAAGGAACAGGATTGGGGCTGAGTTTAAGTTATGATATTATTAAGGCCCATGGCGGGGAAATAAAGGTGGAAAGTAAGGAAGGAGAAGGAAGTGAATTCATAATTCGGTTGCCCATTGTCTGAATCACGGGTTATAAAGATTAGAGGATTACACGGATGAAATGATTTAAAAATTAAAACATAAAGTGAAACCTGGGAAGCCCGCACATTAGTGGGAATCCGTGAATCAAAAATTTATTAAAGCGCATGGTGGAGTCCCGACAGTTATCGGAATTAAAGTTGAACCTCCGCCTGGCGGCGAGGTAGGAAAGCGGGTAAAGGACGCAAGTTTATCATTCAAATTCCACCCGATTAGAAATATATGAAAAAACAAAAGAAAAAGTTGGAACAAACTGATGACAAGAAGCAGAAATTATTGTTAGGCAAAAAAATTACTGAACTTGAAAATGCAAGTCAGGAGCTAAAAATAGAAGCTTCGCTGGAAAGAGTCAGGGATGTTGCTATGAAAATGAACAACCCGGCTGATATGCTGAAAATATGCAAAGCCATATCTCTTCAATTGCGAAAGCTCGGTGTGGAGGAAATTCGCAATGTGCAAACGGCCATCTTTTATCCCCAGCGTGGGGCTTACATGAATTATGAATATTATGCAAAACATGATAAGACCTTTATCACTGAAACAGTTTATACCAACCATAGAATCACAAAAGCTTTCGCAAAAAAGATGATTGAGGGAAAGGGGAAGTTTTACATCACCCATATCAAAGAGAAAAAACTCAAAGACTGGATCGCTTACCAGAAAACTACCAACGTGTTTATTGACAAATACCTGAATACAGCTTCGTCCTTAAATTATTATTGGTATTCGCTTGGCCCGGTTGCATTGGGCATATCCACGTATCTGCAGCTTTCAAAAGAAGATCAGTTATTATTCAAACGATTCCTGAAGGTTTTTGAATTGGCTTACCGAAGATATTTAGATATTGAAAAAGCGAAAGCACACGCGAAAGAAGCACAAATTGAATTGGCATTAGAAAGAGTTCGTGCAAGAACGATGGCCATGCAAAAAAGTGAAGAGCTTGCAGAAACTTCCTTTTTACTTTTTCTGCAGTTCAAAGATTTAGGTCAAACTAGTAAGCAGATTTCTATTGGAATTTTTAATGAAGACGAACACGTGATGGAATTATACTCAACCCTGCACGGTTCACAATGGAAAGAAGCTGCAATCATTGATCTTAATGAACCAGTAGTGATGAAAAAAATTTATGCAGCATGGAAGAAACAAACCCGGCCCGCCTACCGTGCAGGCAGGCCACCGGGCGTGCTGGAAAAATCACTCGTAATTGATCTTAGCGGAAATAATTTGAGGAAGTATAATACGTACAGGACAAAATTATCTGGTCTTATCTACAAGGAAAAGCGCTGGGTGATCCATATCGGGTTCTTTTCAAAAGGAGTACTCACATTTTCGACGACTGAGCCGCAACCGACTGAAACAGTCCAATTGCTCGAAAGATTTGCAGTGGTTTTTGAACAAACCTATACCCGCTTCCTCGATCTGAAAAAAGCCGAAGCGCAGGCAAGAGAAGCTAAGATAGAAGCTGCATTGGAAAGAGTAAGAAGTCGCACTATGGCAATGCACCAAACTTCCGAGTTGCAGGAAGTGATCCACACTGTCCATAAAGAACTCCTCAACCTGGATCTTTCGATCTATGGAGGATCGTTTGTTGTTATAAATGATGATGTGGGACCGGAGTTGCGTTGTTGGGGTTCAGGTGGTACAGCAAATACATCAGAAGAAGTGCAGGTGCCGCATTTTAATATGCCTTTTTGTACAAACCTGATAAAAGGAATTAAACGTGCACAGGGATTTTTTACGCAGGAATTTTCTCAAAAAGAAAAAAAGCAATACTTCACAAAATTATTTAAACATAAGCCCTGGTCGGAGCTGAGTAGTGAACAGAAAAAAGAAACGCTGTCAAGCGAAGGAGGATACACCCGGTCAGTTGCTGTTTCAAAACATACTTCCATTTTTATTATCAACCATAATGGAAGAAAATTCACAGAAGCTGAAAATGATATTTTAAAACGCTTCGCAAAAGTCTTTGAACAGACCTATACACGTTTCCTCGATCTCCAAAAAGCAGAGAAACAAGCAAGAGAATCTCAAATTCAATTAGCATTGGAAAGAGTGCGTGCAAGAACCATGGCGATGCAAAAGAGTGATGAACTAAAGAGTGCAGCGACTTTATTGTTTCAACAAGTAAAAGCTTTAGGAGTTCCCGCCTACAGCTGTGGTTATAATATCTGGGAAGACGGTGAGAAGACATTTACTTCCTGGATGAGCACCCAGGATGGTACTGATATTAACGCAATACCAAATATCCCATTGACGGAAGATGCAAATTTTATTCGCTTTAATGAGTCAAGAAAAAAAGGAGAACAATTTTTTGTTTTAGAGCTGCGTGGTAAGCGAATGCAGGAACATTATACTTATCTTAAAACTATTCCGCAATTCAAAGCATATTTTGACTATGCAGTAGAGGCTGGTTTTGATCTGCCACCTACACAAATACATCATATAGCCAACTTCTCACATGGTAATCTATTATTCATTTCACTCGATGTTTGTCCCGAATTTCATGATGTGTTTAAAAGGTTTGCAGCCGTTTTCGATCAAACCTATACCCGCTTTCTCGATCTGCAAAAAGCTGAAGCACAGGCAAGGGAAGCGCAGATCGAAGTGGCATTGGAAAGAGTTCGTGCAAGAGCAATGGCCATGCATATGTCGCAGGAGTTAAAAGAAGTAGCACTAGAATTAAGAAAACAAATGGGCTTGCTCAGTCAGAAAGAATTGGAGACTTGTGCTATTCATCTTTATGACGAATCACCCGATCATTTTCAATCATGGGCGGCTTTGCGTCCCCCAAATACGGAAGGCGATATAATCGAGACACAGTCACAGTTTCCAAAAAGTGGAGTAAAGATCATTGAAGAGATGATGGAATGTTATTACTCCAACAAACAAGATTATGTTTTGATAAACGAGGGTGCAAAGGCACAGGGATTTTTAGAAATGCTGAAGCAATATGCCCCGCAGGCATATGAAGTTGTTTCAGCAAGCTTACAAGGCTTAGCCCCGGAGGATATAAAAGCGTACTGGTCGGTAGCAGACTTTGCAGGGGGCTCTTTGGTAATGACCACCATGGCTCGACCGGATGAAACAACACGGGCATTGCTAAGAAGATTTGCCAATGTGTTTGGACTTGCTTATCGAAGGTTCGTAGATCTGAAAAAAGCAGAAGAACAAGCAAGAGAAGCAAAGATAGAAGCGTCACTGGAAAGAATAAGGGCCAGGGCAATGGCGATGCACAAAACAAGTGAATTGTTCGATGCAGCTGATGTTGTTAATAAAGAATTGTCTTCACTGGGCGTTCCAAGTATGAATATCTCTTATGCTTTTGTTGATAAGGATGAAAAAGCTGCTGCCTATTATGGCCCCAACCCTGTAGACGGAAAAATATCGCCAGTACCTTTTTCATTTCCTCACACCGAAACTGGAGATGATGCGTTCTATTTTGTCAAGCTGGAAAAAGCAAGAACCATTTGGAATAATTGAATTGGATGAAGACACTACTATAAAACATCAGACATGGGTTGGCGGGTATATTCAGTACTGGATGGAGAAGAATAAAATTGATACTCGCTTTTCGGTTGAAGAATTTTTGACAGTATCGCCAAAGACTGCGGTGATCTATTCTTTCAATTTCAGGCATGGATATTTATTTATCATCGGTGAAGAACGTTTATCAACTGAGCAGGAGCAAATGCTGCCTCGATTCACAAAAGTTTTTGAATTAGCCTATCGAAGATTTCTGGATTTGAACCAGGCCGAAGCGCAGGCAAGAGAAGCACAGATTGAAGCAGCGCTGGAAAGAGTGAGAAGTCGTAGCATGGGAATGCAAAAAAGTGAAGAGCTCAAAGAGGTAATTCAACTTGTATATGAACAATTCATTCGCTTAAATATTTATATTGAACATACAGGTTTTCTTATTGATTATAAAACAAGGGATGATATGCATATCTGGCTGGCTGACCAGCACCTGGTTCCCTCAGAGGTAACGATCCCCTCGTTTGATTCTCCACCCAATAACAGCATTAAGGAAGCAAAAGAAAAGGGACAGGATTTTTTTAAATACCACCTGACTTTTGAAGAAAAGAATAAGTTTTATCGGGAACTTTTTACGTTCGTTCCCGGCGTACCGGAGGAAACATTGGAATATTATCTCAATTGCCCTGGCCTTGCCGGATCAGGAGTATTGTTGGAGAATATTGGCTTGTACATCGAGAATTTTTCCGGCACTCCTTATACCGATGATGAGAATGCCGTGCTGATGCGTTTTGGAAAAGTATTTCAGCAGACCTATACCCGTTTCCTCGATCTGCAAAAAGCAGAAGCACAGGCAAGAGAAGCGCTGATTGAAGTGTCACTTGAAAGAGTGAGAGGTCAAAAGCAATGGCGATGCATAAAAGCTGAAGATATTAAATGTCACTCCACTGAAGGTATTTGCCGAATTGATAAAAGTTAGATCGTCGAATTGCACCCGATGTATGATGTGGCTTTCTATCAAGCGATCCAGTTCCGCAAGATGATGCAGTGGCCAATAGTGAAGATCGTCCAATTGAAGACTTTATATCGCACCATTGAGATCACGAACATCCCTGCACAATCACAGCAATATCAAAGAATGGTTAAGAATCAGAATGTAAGATTATGTTTATGAGTTAAAGAAAAGATAAATAAATTGGGAAAAATTCTTTTTACATGAGCCATTATTGAAATCATCTTCCGCCTATGTGCGCCCGGATAATACGGGACCATAGAGAATATTGTTATAGCATCATGCCAATTTTCGGCGGCATCATTTTAGCCGAGCCAAGAAACGCTTATTCAGAGAACATAATTGAAATATTCTTCGCTTCGTTTTAAAGTATTATTGATCTTACATACCGGCGTTTCCTTGATCTGCAAAAAGCCGAAGCACAGGCAAGAGAATCACAAATTCAATTGGCGTTGGAAAGGGTGCGTGCAAGGACGATGGCTATGCAAAAAAGTGAGGAGATGACTGAAGCGGCAGCCTTACTTTTCAGCAAGTAACGATCTTGGGTATGCAAGCATGGAGTGCTGGTTATTGTATATCGATGAAGACAAAACAGCGATAATTACATTTATAGGTATAAGCCGTGCCAACCGGGGGTATTGCAGCCGCCTTATAGTTATTCACCGCTTCGGAAGACCCATTTCTTTATTCATATGCTGAGCGCAACACGAAGCAGGAGAAGAAACATATTTTTGTCGATAAATGGGCGGTGAAGAATTGGTGAAACATTATCGATATATGCGTACATTGCCTGATTATTGGTGAAGTATTAAAGGATTCAATTATTGAGGCAGGACATTCCACTTCCCACATTTCAGATCATTCATGCTATGCTTATTTTATCCCAAGGCTTTCTGTTGTTTATTACGTATGAAACAGTTACCCGAAGCTCATGATATATTTAAGCGCTTTGGAAAAGTATTTCGACCAAACCTATACCCGCTTTCTCGACTTACAAAAAGCCGAAACGCAGGCAAGAGAATCTCAAATACAATTAGCATTAGAACGGGCAAGATCACAAAGTATGACCATGCAGCGTTCCGCCGAACTGGACGATACATTACGGGTGTTTCATGAACAGGTATTACAACTTGGCATCCCTTCTGCATTTTCATTTTTATGGTTGCCCGATGAAGAAAAAGACAGACATATTTTTTGGGCTGCCTGGGCAGAGAATAATTCGACCGTTTTTAAAAGCAAAGCCATTAACTATCCGCTTGACAGAAATGAACCTGCCACCGCACAATGCCTTATTGACTGGAAAGGAAACGAACCTGTTGTTTCCTATCATGTGCCTCCAACGGGAGTGGAAAATTATTTTGCCGCATGGAGTGAATTGATTGCAGGAGTTCACGAATTAAAACCAGAAAATTTCAGGGAAGGTTTATATTATGTTGAAGCTTTCATCAGGTATGGTTGTTTTGGTGTCATGGTGAAAACCGAATTGCAGCAGAACGAGAAAAAAATATTACAACGCTTTGCAGTGGAGTTTGAAGCCACCTATACCCGTTTCCTGGATCTGCAAAAAGCGGAAGCACAGGCAAGAGAAGCACAGATAGAATTGGGATTGGAAAGAGTAAGAGCCAGAGCGATGGCCATGCAGAAATCGGATGAATTGGCGGAATTGGTTGAAACCGTTTTTAAAGAACTTACTAAACTTGATTTTTCTCTTACCCGTTGTATCATCATGATTATGGATGATGGTTCATCATCCTGCAGGTGGTGGATGGCAAATTCAGAAACGGATAAAACGCCGGAATCTTTTTACATAAAGTGCAATGACCATCCTTATTGGAAATCGATGTTTAAAGCATGGGAAGAAAGAAACCCCAAATGGGTTTATGATCTTAAGGGAAGTGACAAAAAAACACTGGATGACTATTTATTTAGTGAAACAGAATTAAGCCATCTTCCGCAACCGGCAAAATCTGGAATGATGGCTGAAGAAAGGATCATTTTATCTCAATCGTTTCACAATTTTGGATGTCTGCTTATATCCAGTTTTGAGTCCTTGACTGAAAATCAGCTTGACATACTTTATCGCTTTACCAAAGCCTTTGATCTGACTTACACCCGATTCAACGATCTGCAAAAAGCCGAAGCACAGGCAAGACAAGCCAGGATTGAAATGGCTATGGAAAAAGTGAGGTCGAGAGCAATGGCCATGCAAAAACCAGATGAATTAGTTGAGGTAGCGCAATTACTGCGCACAGAAATGGGTATGCTTGGAGTAGAAGAACTGGAAACAAGTTCAATCTATTTGCATCATGAAGATAGCGGCATTACTCAATGCTGGTATGCAATCCAGCAGGGTTCTAAGTTGGTTTCAGATCACATGACGCTTAACCTGAACGATACGTGGGTAGGAAGGGAAATGTTGACATTTTATCATTCAGAGGAAAAGAACACCTCTATCGTGATGACAGGTGAACCGAGAAAGGAGTGGATCAACTACTGCGCTGCACACTCTGATGTACTTACCGGTTTTTACGGTGAGGTGATTCCTGATCGCACCTATCATCTTTACAAATTCGCTGGTGGATATATGGGCGCAGCATCACCCGGCGAAATATCTGCTGAAAGCTGGGATCTACTGCAAAGAGCCACTGCTGTTTTTTCCCTGGCCTATACCCGGTTCAGCGATTTACAACAAGCGGAAGCACAAGCCAGGGAATCACAAATACAATTAGCATTGGAAAGAGTTCGTGCAAGAACAATGGCCATGCACAAGAGTAATGAACTGTCTGAAGTGTCAGCAATGCTTTTTCAACAATTTAATGCATTAGGCTCAACCCCTGAACGCATGAATATTTGTATCGTAAAGGAAGATGCAGGTTTATTGGAAGTCTGGTCAACCGAGCAGGGTGGCCATCAAATCAATCATAGTTTTAATGCAAGTCTTAACGAACCCACTTCTGTTGCAAAGATTTATGGCGGCTGGAAAGAAAAAAAGAAGTCAATGATCGTAGACCTTTCAGGCGACGAATTACGAAAGTGGATCCGTTATATGCAGAAGGAAATGAATATGCCTGTGAAAGAAGAGTTGATATTTGAACGTAGAATACATACAATGGCTTTCTTCTCTCATGGTATGATCCTTATATCGACGCCGGAACCGGTACCTACGGAAACGATAAGCCTGCTGGAACGATTTGCTGCTGTATTCAATCTTACTTATCGTCGTTTTCTTGATCTGCAAAAGGCAGAAGCGCAGGCAGAAGAAGCAATGATTGAAGCCGCCTTGGAAAAAGTTCGTGGCAAAGCCATGGCCATGCGCAACAGTAATGATCTTGCTGTTACTGCCAGTATGGTATTTACTGAATTAAGAAAATTGGGCATTAGTCCTATACGTTGCGGTGTTGGTCTTTTGAACAGAGAATCCCGCAAAGCGCAATTGTATTCTGCCACTTCATCAAATGATGGAGATAGTCTTTCGTTAGTAGGCTCGGTAGAGCTATCCGGTCATCCTGTATTAGAAAAAATTTATGACTCCTGGTTAAAAAATGAAGACTATTATCCTGAATTGAGTGGCGAACAACTGGCGTCTTATTATAAATTTCTTTTAAAAGGCTTGCCGGTTCCGCTTCCTGATATGCAGGATGTACAAAAAGAATATGGCACTTTCTTATACTTTTCCGTTGGTGGTTTGTTCACATGGTCAAAAAAACCTTATAATGAAGCAGAGATAAAAATTTTAAAAAGGTTTGCAACGATCATTGACCTTACGTTCAGACGGTATATTGAATTACAAAAATCCGAAACCAATGCAAGAGAAGCAGTGAAGCAGGCGGCTCTTGACCGTATCCGTGCAGACATAGCATCCATGCGCACCATTGGTGACCTGGACAGGATCACACCTTTAATATGGAACGAACTCACCATACTCGGTATTCCTTTTATCCGCTGTGGTGTTTTTATCATGGATGATTCGCAACAACTCATTCACACTTTTCTTTCCACTCCGGATGGAAAAGCGATCGCTGCTTTTCATTTGCCATATAATACACCCGGAAATATCAGTAAGGTGATCAGTAGCTGGAAAGAGAAAAAAAATTATCTCGATCATTGGGATGAAGAAGAGTTTATGCAGTTTGCTGAAATGCTGGTGCAGCAGGGTGCAATGGTTTCAGCAGAAACATATCTTAAAACAATTCCACAGGGTGGTTTTTATTTACACTTCCTCCCCTTCTTACAAGGAATGTTGTATGTAGGCAATACCACGCAATTGGACGAAGAAGAAATAAACCTGATCCAATCCATAGCAGATGCCTTCTCGACGGCCTATGCCCGCTATGAAGATTTTAATAAACTGGAAGCTGCAAAAAAACAAGTGGACAGTACATTGAGTGAATTGCAGGCAACACAAAAACAATTGATACAATCAGAAAAAATGGCAAGCCTTGGGGAACTTACTGCAGGTATTGCCCATGAAATACAAAACCCTTTGAACTTCGTCAACAATTTCTCAGAAGTAAGTAATGAATTGCTGGATGAAATGATGGAAGAAGTGGCCAAAGGAAACTTTGAAGAAGTAAAAGAAATACTTAATGATGTAAAACAAAACCTGGAAAAAATAAACCACCATGGCAAAAGAGCTGATGGTATCGTAAAAGGGATGTTGCAGCACAGCCGCAGTAGCAGCGGAGTAAAAGAGCTCACTGATATTAATGTATTGGCTGATGAATATTTACGGTTAGCATATCATGGTCTGCGGGCAAAAGACAAATCATTCAATGCAAAGTTTGAGACTCAACTGGACAACAGTATCGGAAAAATAAATATCATCGTCCAGGATATTGGAAGAGTGATGGTCAACCTGATCAACAATGCTTTTTATACTGTAAGTGAAAAGAAGAAAGCCCCCGAGCCCCCTGAAGGGGAAGCCCCATATGAACCAACCGTTGTTGTAGCAACAAAAAATCTTGGTGATAAAATAGAATTGAGAGTGATTGACAATGGTAATGGTATTCCGCAAAAAGTATTGGACAAAATCTTTCAGCCATTCTTTACAACAAAACCAACAGGACAAGGAACCGGTTTAGGATTAAGTTTAAGTTATGATATTATAAAAGCACATGGTGGGGAAATAAAAGTTGAAACAAAGGAGGGTGAGGGAACGGAGTTTATAATTCAATTACCTGTTGTCTGAATCACTGATTAATAGGATTAAAAGATTACATGGATGTAAAACATGAAATAAGAGTTTATCTTTTATCCGTGAAATCCTTCCATCCGTGGCAATCTGTGATTCAGACGATTTAGGATATTGTGAAGGCGCATGGGGGAGAAATAAAGGTGGAGACGAAGAAGAATGTGGGAACGGAGTTTATTATTCAATTACCAGTTGTCTGAATCACGGATCAAAAGGATTATAGGATTACACGGATTTATAAAATGCCAGTAGAATTAAAATATAAAGACATAACAGAAAAAATTATCGGAGCTTCCTTTGAAGTGCATAAGTTTCTGGGAAACGGATTTCAGGAAGTAATTTATCAAAGGGCTCTGGCATATGAGTTAACTCAGGCAGGTTTATCTTATGCAAGGGAAATTGAACAGGAAATATTTTATAAAGAACTCTCAGAACCAATTGGAACAAGAAGAGCAGATTTTGTCGTGGAGGGAAAAATTTTAGTTGAGCTGAAAGCAATCATCGAACTTGAGGATGTACACATAGCACAAGTGTTGAACTACCTGAAAGCATATAAACTGGAAGTTGGTCTGTTAATCAACTTTGGCAGTAAAAGCCTAACCTTTAAAAGACTTGTATCATAAAATGAAATCAGTGAAATCCATTAATCAGTGTAAATCCGTGATTCAGACAAAGTGTGATATTGTAAAGGCACACGGTGGAGAAATAAAAGTTGAAACAAAGGAAGGCGAGGGAAGTCAGTTTATAATTCAATTACCGGTTTATGTAAATACATTGTAATATCTATGAATTGGTTTAAATATCTTATAGACATCGGCACAGGAAAACAAAATGATGTAACAAGCAATAAACATATACGCTTTGCAAATTCCCTTGCTCTGATTATTTGCTTTTTTATTATTCAAAATATTGTTCTTTCAGTTTATTACAGGCAGGGATTTATTGCTTTCATCCAGTCTATACATTTTGTAATGATTGCTTTAGTTCTGTTTTTCAATTATATGGGAAAGCGGATTTTAGCGAGCGCCTGGTTTAGCAGTTCGGCAATTTTTTTCGTAACAATTTATGCTATCGTCTTCACATTAGAGAGTTTAAACTTTACATTTTTACCATTTATTATTTTTTTACAATTTTTCCTCTTTCCTCCGGCCGATACAAAATATATCATTTCATTCGTAATTATAACGGGGTTATGTTTTATAGCGGTTTTCGTAATTGACGATTTACACCAAATACTAGCTGTAACGGTTTCGCAGGGTTTAATAAGTGCACAACGCTGGAATACTGTGGTGGGCCTGCCGATGCTCTCTGCTGCAATTGGCGCTTATGCATTTTTTACGATTAAAAAGGCAGAGGAAGAAACTGCAAGAGAAAAAGAAGATCTTAAAGAGGCACAAAAACAACTGATCCAGTCGGAGAAGATGGCCTCTCTGGGAGAACTCACCGCCGGTATTGCACATGAAATACAAAACCCCTTAAACTTCGTGAATAATTTTTCGGAAGTGAACAAAGAATTGCTAGTGGAAATGACGGATGAAATGAATAAAGGAAATATTGACGATGCAAAAGCAATTGCCAATGATGTTATAGAAAACGAAGAAAAAATAAATCATCATGGTAAACGTGCCGATGCCATTGTGAAAGGAATGTTGCAACATTCGCGGCAAACATCAGGTGCAAAAGAGCCAACAGATATTAACGCTTTGTGTGAGGAATATTTACGTCTCGCTTATCACGGCCTTCGTGCAAAGGATAAAGATTTCAATGCAACAATGAAAACCGATTTTGATGAAAGCATTGACAACATAAATATTATTCCGCAGGATATAGGAAGAGTATTACTTAATCTTTATAATAATGCATTTTATGCAGTAACTGAAAAAGCAAAACAACCAACTAACGGCTATGAACCTGCGATTTCAGTAAGTACAAAAAAAATCAATAACACAGTAGAACTAACTGTTAAGGATAATGGTAATGGTATTCCACAAAAAATAGTAGATAAAATATTTCAGCCATTTTTTACAACCAAGCCAACAGGCCAGGGAACGGGTTTGGGACTATCATTGAGTTATGATATTGTAAAAGCACATGGCGGGGAAATAAAAGTTGAAACACGGGAGAGTGAAGGCACTAAATTTATCATTCAATTGCCTTTAATTTAAAAGATCATATGAAATTATTGATAAAAATCGTATGCCTTTTGTTTTTGCCCGTTTGGATCCTGGCGCAAAATCCAATTTATAATACCCCCTCCACACAGCAGGCGGATAGTATGATGACCGTTTTAAAGGAAGACTCCAATGATACCTCACGGATGAGGATATACGCAGAATTGGCCCCCTACTATTTTAATAAAGATTTGGATTCATCGATTTATTTTGGCCAGCAATCTTTAACAATTGCAAAAAAACTGCATCAAAAACTGTGGCAGGCATTTATTGATAATTCAATCGGCTACGCATTTTACCTGAAGGGCAGTTATATAAGTGCTTTGCAGCTTTTACTGGATGCTTTAAAAATTTCCGGTGATGAGGAAAGCGAGCAAAATATCTGGGGTTTGGCCACATTCTATGATGTGGCGGACCCTCATAAAGCACGCCTGAATGTGCTGGCTTACACCCACCTGAACCTGGCTTTTATTTATATAATTCCAGGAAATACACAACAGCAGGAAGCTAATTATCTTGAAGGCGTGAGAATTGGTGAAAACATAAATGACCAGGCGACCCTCGGTATCTTCAGGATGAACCTTGTTTCTTTCTACATTACGATGAATAAATTAGATTCAGCCCTGGCAACCGCCCGGAGTGCTTTGGAAAATTTACGTTCAGGACAAGTATTAAAATACACAGGTGTAGTGATCTCCTATATTGGTGACATTTATACAGCTCAAAAAAAATATGATTCAGCTAACATGTATTACCGGCAGGGAATTTTACTGAATATGCAATATGAACTATACAGAGGTGTCCTGGTAAATTACAGGTCATTGTCTAAGTTGTTCCTTGTTAGCGGGAAAGCAGATTCAGCCATTTATTACGCCAAAAAGGGAATTAGCCTTGGTACGAAAATAAATGCCACAGGGAATTTATATAGTATTTACAATACACTTTCCGCAGCTTATAACCTGGAAGGAGAAACTGACAGCGCCTATCTTTTTCTAAAGACGGCAGTTGCGTTGCAGGATAGCCTGTACAACCGGCAAAAGATAAACCAGTTCCAGGATATTGGTTTTAATGAACAGTTTCACCGGCAGCAGGAAGAAAATCAAAAAATTCAGTATCAAAATAAAATAAGAACCTATGCAATGCTTTCGGGTATTGCAGTGTGCCTGCTTATTGCTTTCTTTCTTTACAGAAACAACCGTAGCCGCCATAAAGCAAATAAATTGCTGCAAAAACAAAAAGAAGAAATCGAGACACAGAAAAAAAATGTTGAAGTAACCCTGGCAGAACTCAAAGCCACCCAATCTCAACTCATCCAATCCGAAAAAATGGCTTCGCTCGGAGAACTCACTGCTGGTATTGCACATGAAATACAGAATCCTTTGAACTTTGTTAATAATTTTTCGGAAGTGAATACAGAATTGATTGATGAATTGCAAACTGAATTAAAAGCCGGTAATACTGAAGATGTAATATCTATTTCAAATGATATCAAAGAAAACGAAGAAAAAATAAACCATCATGGTAAAAGAGCGGATGCCATTGTAAAAGGCATGTTACAACACTCACGGTCAAGCACAGGTGTAAAAGAGCCAACCGATATCAATGCATTGGCCGATGAATATTTACGATTGTCTTATCATGGATTGAGAGCAAAGGATAAAGATTTCAATGTCGAAATAAGAACTGATTTTGATAAGTCTATCGGCAACATAAATATTATTCCGCAGGATATTGGAAGAGTATTGCTTAATTTATATAACAATGCTTTTTATGCGGTAAGTGAAAAATCAAAGCAACAAGCTGACAGCTATGAACCACAGTTTCAGTAACAACTAAGAAATTGGAATAATGCCATTAAATAACGGTAATAGATAATGGTAATGGAATTCCTCAGAATATTGTTGGATAAAATATTTCAGCCATTCTTTACTACCAAACCAACAGGGGAAGGAACAGGATTAGGGTTGAGTTTAAGTTATGATATTGTGAAAGCACATGGCGGAGAAATAAAAGTGGAGAACAAAGAAGCCCGCCCGGACGACCCGGTCGGACGGAACGTAGGGACTGAGTTTATTATTGAATTACCAATTGTTTAAAAAGAGTTGTATGAAATTATTTGTCAAGATCGGTTTCTTTTTATTTTTTCCGATCCTTCTTATGGCACAACCACATCCATTGAATTTAGACAGTTTGCATTTGGTACTGGATAAAGCACCAAGTGATACTTTCAGGATGAAAATTTATGATCAACTGGGTTGGGCTTATGCGGAGATAAACCGTGATAGTGCCCTTTTTTATTTTGAAAAGGAATTGCCAATTGCAAGAAAATTGAACTTAAAGATATATGAAGCCGCATCGCTGACGGGTATAGGATTTGCACTGGGACAATTAGGAAATTCCCCCGCAGCTCTTGAGTCACATTTAGAGGCGCAAAAAATTGCCAGCTCTCCTGCTGCCGAAAAGAATCCCTGGAATTTGACAAACAATACATGGAATACAGCCCACAGCACTGATCCGAAAATTGCACGGCTTGACCTTTTAGGTTGGATCTTTAGCAATATGGGGATTCTGTATGGGTTTACCGGTAATACAGATATGCAAATCTCATATCTATTTCAAGCCATAAACATTGGGTCATCTGTTCACGATACTACCTTGCTGGAAGCGGGCAATGGTGCACTTGGCAGTGTCTATTTTTCACCTTAATAAATTGGACTCTGCGCTTCTTTTTCTTCAAAGGGCACTTTTCTTATATGAAAGTTCGGATGTCTTTAAAAAATATGAAGGCAATGTTTTAACGGACATCGGTAAAATTTATCAAAAAAAGGGAAATTTTGATCTGGCGAAAGATGCCCTGCTAAAATCGATGAAAAGCCAACAAGAACAGCATAACGTTTCCGGGCTGGGAGCTAGTTATCTTTCGTTGGCTGATTTATACCGGACTGCAAAAAATACAGACTCAAGTATATTCTATGCCCGAAAAGCATTGGAAACATATAACGAAGTGAGCATACCATCAGGCGTTTCAGGCGCATACAGCTTGCTTGCTTCTCTCTATGGCAAACAAAATAAAACGGATAGCGCTTTTGCTTATTTGAAATTGGCTTCTGCAATAAAAGATAGCCTGAATAATGCAGACAGGATAAACCTTCTTGCATTTAAAAACAAAGACTTTGACCAGGTAATGCAATTGAAAGAACTGGAGGAAGAAAAGGTCCAGACAAAGACCAGGATCAGAACTTTCGCATTACTCGCAGGAATTGGTGTATTTATATTGATTACTCTTTTGCTATACCGGAATAATAAACACAGGCAAAAAGCAAATGTATTATTGCAAAAACAAAAAGAAGAAATAGAAATACAAAAAAGAAATGTGGAAGGAACTTTAGCTGAACTCAAAGCCACACAGGCACAGCTGATCCAATCAGAAAAAATGGCTTCGCTTGGAGAAGTTACTGCCGGCATTGCCCATGAAATTCAAAACCCGTTGAACTTCGTGAATAATTTTTCTGAAGTAAACACGGAAATGATTGATGAAATGAAAGCAGAAATGGACAAAGGAAATTTTAGTGAAGTAAAAACTATTGCAAAAGATATATGAAGCCAATGAAGAAAAAATAAATCATCATGGTAAGCGTGCCGATGCCATTGTAAAAGGCATGCTGCAACATTCGAAATCAGCAGCAGGTGTAAAAGAACTTACTGATATCAATAAACTGGCAGATGAATATTTACGATCTAGCATATCATGGACTTCGTGCAAAAGATAAAAGTTTTAATGCTAGAATAAAACTGATTTTGATGAAGCCATTGGTAAGATAAATATTGTTTCGCAGGATATTGGACAGAGTGTTATTGAATTTAATTAATAATGCATTTTATGCAGTGAGCGAAAAAGAAAAAAAAGACCCCCTAACCGCCGAAGGGGGAATTAGGAACCCCTACGTAGCGTACGAACCGTTAGTAACAGTGAAGACTTCGTTGAACCCCCCTTCTGGGGGCAGGGGGGCCGTGGTTGAACTAACGGTAACGGATAATGGTAATGGAATTCCTCAGAATATTGTTGATAAAATTTTTCAGCCATTCTTTACTACTAAACCAACAGGGGAAGGAACAGGATTAGGATTGAGTTTAAGTTACGATATTATTAAAGCACATGGTGGAGAGATAAAAGTGGAAACAAAGGAAGGTGCAGGAAGTGAGTTTGCTATCTATCTTCCAATTTCTTAAATCATTTACCATGAAATTTTGGATAAAAATCATCTTGCTGATTCTGGTGCCCTGCTTCGCCGCGGGTCAACAGAAACAATCCCTGTTGGATAGTTTGCGCCAGGCACTGAACAGTGCGGCAAATGATACTATCCGTATGGATGTTTTTACAAAACTGGGCAACTATTATCTCAATTCAAACATCGATAGCGCTAAATTCTATCTTGAACAGGGCTTAACAATTTCCCGAAGGTTAGACTTGAAATTAAATGAAGTTGTTCTCTTGCACCAGGTGGGTTTTGCTTTTTTGTATTTGGGCAATTATCCCAACTCATTTGAGTCTCTGTTGGACGCGATCAATATTTCGAATGACCCGGCAAGTGAAGAGAATACCTGGAATTTGCCCCGAGGATATACACCCCATAAAGAAAGGCTTGACCAGCAAGGTTGGAGCTACTACAACTTAGGACTGTTCTATTACTTTACAGGAAACCTGGTTGATAACCTGGATAAACAAATAAGAAATTTTCGCGAAGCAGAAAAATTTGCCGAAATCGCCGTGGATAGCAACCTGTTGGCATATGTCAACCTGAGCCTGGGTTTATCGGCCGCATCTTCAGATAAGCCGGATTCTGCATTATTGTTTGAACAAAAAGCGCTATCGTATTTTTCACATTCATCAAATAAAGCCTGGGAAGGAGAGACCTGGAAATACCTGGGGGATGCCTACATACAGAAAGGAAACAAAAATTTAGCTCTGGATGCATTACGGAGAGCCATAAAAATTGACAGTTCAACAAGTAATATGCCTAACCTGGGATGGGCCTACAATTCTTTGGGTGATTTTTACAGTGGCACAGAGCAGCAGGACTCTGTCATCTATTATGCAAGCACGGGATTGAAAGTACTTAGGAGTGCCAGGGAAGCCAAAGGGGTCAGACATGCTTATCATTTGCTTTTTTCCGCTTTTAATAAACAAAATAACCGCGACAGCGCTTTTATATATCTGCAGTTAGCCAGCACTATGAGCGACAGCCTGAACGACGCCGACAGAAAAAACCTGCTGGCTTTTCAGGATGTTGCCTATAATGAGCAAGTGAGAGCGGCTAACCTGGAAAAAGGAAGAATTGAAACGGAAAATAAAATACGGACTTATGCATTTTTATCAGCTATTGCAGTATTTATACTAATAGCCCTTTTGCTATACCGGAATAACCGGCACAGGAAAAGAACAAATGAACTTTTGCAAAAGCAAAAAGAAAAAATAGAGGAACAGAAAAATGATGTTGAAAAAGCATTCGCTGAATTGAAATCCACTCAGGCACAATTAATTCAATCGGAGAAAATGGCTTCGCTCGGTGAACTTACCGCCGGCATTGCACATGAAATTCAAAACCCGTTAAACTTTGTCAACAACTTTTCTGAAGTAAATAAGGAATTACTAAGCGAAATGAATGAGGAAATTGAGAAAGGTAATTTAGATGAAGTAAAAGCAATCGCAAAAGATGCTATTGATAATGAACAAAAGATAAACCATCACGGCAAGCGGGCAGATGCCATTGTGAAAAATATGCTGCAACATTCGAGAGCAAGTTCAGGTAAAAAAGAACCCATTGATATTAATGCATTAGCTGATGAATATCTAAGATTAAGTTATCATGGATTGAGAGCAAAGGATAAAGATTTCAATGTCGAAATGAGAACTGATTTTGATAAGTCTATCGGCACCATCAATATTATTCCACAGGATATCGGAAGAGTGCTGCTTAATTTATATAACAATGCTTTTTATGCTGTGGATGAAAAGAAGAAACAAGTCGGCGATAATTATGAACCAACCATTTCAGTTGGTACAAAAAAGATAAATGATAAAATAGAAATAAGAGTTGCTGACAATGGTAATGGTATTCCTCAGAAAGTAGTTGATAAAATCTTCCAACCCTTCTTTACTACCAAGCCAACTGGAGAAGGAACGGGGTTAGGATTGAGTTTGAGCTATGACATTGTAAAAGCACATGGTGGAGAGTTGAAGGTGGAAACGAAGGAAGGGGAAGGAAGTGAGTTTATAATTCAAATACCTATTGTCTGAATCACAGATGAATAGGATTAAAAGATTGCACGGATGAAATCAGTGAAATCCTTCCATCTGTGTCAATCCGTGATTCAGACAAAGTATGACATTGTAAAAGCACATGGTGGGGAAATAAAAGTAGAAACGGCGGAAAATGAAGGCGCGGAATTTATTATTCAAATACCAGTTGTTTAAATTATGTGTTTAGCCTGTTGATAAAAATTATTTTATCTTTTTCATGCCTTGCACTATAATGCTATTTCACAGTAAATATTTTGTATTTAACCGGTGAAGTTTCAGTAACCAATGCGTAGTCGCCAGGCTCCAAATCTGCAGTAAAATAAGATGTATATCCCACGGGCATTTCCTGTGTACCGCCCAAAAATTCGACGGGAGCGGGTGATTCAAGTCCTTTTATATTCATCCAATCCATCCATTGTACTACTGTATCAATATTTGTATTACCTGTTTTTACTAAATGGATATCGTTGCCCAAACCAATTTTGGGATGTTCTTTAAAATGCACAGCTACAGTATTTCTGCCGGTTTTTATTTCACCTTTCGTTTCTATTGTATCGTTTGTGAGTGTTATATCCATATTGGCTTCCGGAGGCTCTGCCTCAGAAGAATCTTTCCTTATCGTAATGGGGCGAAGCATTCCCATGGAACTATGAAATATTCCGTTCTTCTTAACATAACATTCCATTACATAGTTGCCGGGTACCAGTTTCACTGTTGTGGTTGCAGTCTTTCCCGGGCTAATGATCCCTGTTCCACCCATCTGTTTTACAGAAGTAAAATACCATGAAGGAATCATTTTACCCAGCATGGCTCCGGCTTCCGCTTTAGTTGTACCGTTCTTTAATGAATCAAAAACAATCTCAAAAGCCCCGACTACTTGTTCACGATAGGTTTCAAAAGAAATGCTATCTGGCAAAAGGCTTAAAAAAATAAAATGCTCACAATCGTCCATATTTTTCAGTTGAAAAGTAGTCCAACCTGAAAGAATTGAATCCGGTGCTTCGAAACGATAGTTATGGGCGGTAACTTCCACTATGTTTTTTGGGGAAGAACTAACGCAGGAATAGAAAATTAATATTACAAAACTGAGGATTGTACAGGTAAATAATTTCATAATAATTTTTTTTTGATATTTATATTTTTCTACAATGCAACAGGTCATCTACACCAAAGTCTGTTATCAAATACATAAAAGCTTTTGCTTATTATTTCTCAAATATACCTGGCATAAAAAGCATCTCCTGTGCATTTGGTAATTGCACTGTATTGTCCTCGTAGGTGTAAACTGCATTACCAGAATGCATGGTAAAGATTTCTGCTAATCTACTTTCTGAATCAAACAGCACATGACTGCAAGCGTTCTTCCCGTTTAGTAAAGTATATTTTACACAACAGCTTTGGAAACCGGTTGCAAAAATGATTAAAAATAGCCTGACATGTCATCTGCGTCGGGAAGCTCTACAGTTACTTCTACATACGTATAATCGATGAAGCCACTATTTATAGTAAATATTTCTCTCAATCTCTTTTTTGAATCAAACAGTACATAACTACCAGAATCCTTACCTGCTTTTAAAGTATATACAATACAATTTTCATTTCCTGTGCAATTTATTATTTCCTTGCTGAAATCAGGATTCCCTTCAAAGAACTCGGTTTTATATACAAACACCCACTCAAGTATAGGGAATTTTTTCGGGCTTACATCCATTCCGTAATAAGTTACCGAACTGTCCGGAACATCAGGGCCAGGCAAAGCCACCCCCCCGGATAAAAAATCCGGGACTTTTTTCATCATTTTTGCTAATTTTTCAAAAGACACTTTTATATATTTTTTTTGCTTCTTTCCAGCCACATATACATAACCGTTATTGTCAAAATACATTGGCTTTTGGGTTTCTTTTGCACCGGGCTTGGTTATAATAGAAACCCCCCCATATCCAATATATGCATTATCTATCTCCCGCTTTACATTTTTAGCAAATTCAACCTTCATAGCCACCGTTTTAGGATCAAATAACATAGTCATCGTTTCGTCCCCCTGCTCTTCATAATTGGGGGATACACCAAATGGCGAGATGGTGATATCTTTGAGGTAGAAAGATTTAGCGCACAAAAAAGCTGTTATACCTGGTGGAATCATGTGAGTAGGATCATCTAAATCTCCCTGTGCATTGATTTGTTTTGCGCTAAAAACCAAAAGGGAGAAGATGAAACTGGTTGCAATAATTTTTATTGTTTTCATAATATTCATTTTAATAGCTTTCAAAATCAATCAGTTCATAACCATTTTTACTGTTTCTGTTCATGATAAGTCATCATTTGGCAACACTTCGCAGGGGTTCCCGTTATTATCGTCTAACCCCATTTAATAAATTTCTATTTTCACTTAATCCAACTACCTGAATAAATCGCAGTCTCTGCACACCCGATGTTGCTCTATACGCTGGTTTAGTCCCTCATTGTCAGATTAGGTAATTGTTATTTCAAATGATTTCAATTTCTATTTGGCAACTTTTCTCAACTCC
This sequence comes from uncultured Chitinophagaceae bacterium, assembly GCA_963819925.1. Classification (GTDB taxonomy): domain Bacteria; phylum Bacteroidota; class Bacteroidia; order Chitinophagales; family Chitinophagaceae; genus Ginsengibacter. The sequence goes on from CAWFYG010000009.1 coordinate 1,222,587, forward strand.
TTTCTCAAAAACTCTTCTGTATTCCAGTTGAATCATTCCGGTTCCTTTTTTCATTGCCTTAAAATGAAGAATTTGAAAACTATTTTCACCATGTTTAGCATATTTTAATACGTCTGTTTTATGTTCTTTCAAAAGAGCAGAGGAATCTTTTAACAGCCATTCAAATCCGGTTACAGGGGCAGCCTCTAACTGAATTTCAACAATTGATCCAACTTCTGCTTTTATTTTATCCTGGCAACCTACAAATACCAGCGTATCATTCATAGTTGATGGTTCACTTTTCGGGTACGCGTTGTTAGTGTTGCAGGCAATAGTTATGAAACAGAAACTGATGATACTAAAACTTTCACTAATAAATGTATTCATACCATCCGGCTTTGATGTTCAGATCGAAAATGTAAACCAGTGCAATTCCATCACCAGGTCTTTTTCAATTGGATTATACATTACCTTATTAATTTGGTAACTTATTAGGATGAACCCAGAAAACATATTTACCAATATTACACTGGTCATATCCAACGTAGGCATAGCCCCCATACGGGCCCCAATTCGTACCCCATGAATTTTTAATTATCCAGGCCTTTAAATCATCACACCAACCCACAATAATCACCTCATGATCATGAACATTAGGATTGGTGCTTGGGTAGCCGTTATATACACCGCCCGCATAACCAAAAAATGTGCCGATGCCCGCTTTCATAAAGGTGAGAACTGCTCCGAAAGTGTTTATATAGTATTTAATTTCAGTTACAGTGGGGTATCGATTTGGATAAAGCCGGCCCCAGGTATAAGCATTTAAGATTCCGGGCTTACCAATGCAGGGAATATCTGTAGCTGCATAGCCATAGTCAGCCTCAACTGTTACACCATGGCATTTTATATAATCAAGTGCTCTATTACCCCGCCCGCCATTACAACTCCCCGCATCATTGCCCGAACATGTTTTACCACAAGCCACTATTTGCTGTTCCGATACATCGAACTTAGCGCCATAAAATTTAGCATACGTATGCTCAAATACAGCGGCGGCGGCAAATGCCCAACAACTGCCGCAGGATCTCTGATCTCTTACAGGAGTCAGGATGCTTTTATTCCAACTGCAGGAAACATAGGGAGAAAGGGTTAGTCTTGTCCTGTAGGAAAAATCCAATAAAGAAGCATCTATACGAAGCTCTTTTAATTTGCCTATAATTTGTTTTTGATTTTCAATGTTTTCATTGTTTTGTTTTTCAACCAGCTCATTGTCTTGAAGCTGCATTGCGCTACCCCCTAATAATTCTCTCGGGTCCCTGTTTAAGACTTCATTTGGTGCGATTTCAAATGTTGGATTTTTAATTTTTTTATAATCGCTTTGAGCCTGCTCGAATACCTCCCGGCCCTTTGCCGTAAGTTTTTCCAGGTTCTTTGCCATTTCCGCTTTGGTTTTTACTTTAAAAACCCCTCTGCTATCGTTGGTTAGCGGGTCATTATGTTGTGAAAATCCTTGCTGACAAAAAAAGAGGACTGCAAATAAAGTTGATACAATCAGTTTCAGTTTCATTTGTATTGTTTTAAATATGTGAAGAATTAAATAGACCCTGGATTTACATCTTTACAAACTCAACTCTCCTGTTATTAGCCCTGCCTTTTTCGGTAGCATTGTCGTCAACTGGTTCTGTTTCGCCTTTGCCGATTGCAGACATACGGCTTTCATCAATTCCAAATTGTTGCACGAGCGCCTGGATAACTGCTTTCGCTCTTCTTTCCGATAATTGCAGGTTATACGCATCTTCTCCCTGTGCATCGGTATGCCCGATGATTTGAATATTTACGCCCGGGTTTTCTTTTAAATAATCTGCTACTAATTTTATAATTGCAAAAGACTCAGGTTTTATATCTGCCTTATCTGTGTTAAAATAAATACCGGTTGTACTGAATCGGCCTTTATCTAATAACTGCGAGCGCAAATCTTCTTTTGATTCTGCGATCTTAATATTTGACATCAAAAGCGTACGCCCTTTATCCGCAGAAATGCCGTATGTTGTAAAGAGAATATATCGCCCCATATTACCAACGAGCAATGATGGAACATCGGCAATTTTATCTTCTTCCATCCAGACACGTAACCTGTTTTTGTTCACAGCCAATGAAAAATGTACCAGAGTGTCCAGTTTAAATATCCTGTTTAGTTTTGATCCAATCCTTGGAGTCTTTTCTGCACCGGTATTACCAATATTCATATTGGCGCTTTTATTGAGCGAAATCTGCAAATGCGCATGACCGCCTGCTCCTCCCATATCATAACTTTTCTTTTTCAGGAAAGCTATCGTCAAAAAACTGGCGCTGTTGTTATCACTAAATCCATTAGTCAGCACATCAAATTCGATCGTATAGTTCTCGGGTAATTCTTCAGTTGACGGCAGATAACCCGCTCTTCCGGTTATAGAAAACCATTTTCCCTCAAACAAAGAATTAGTTACCACTTCTCCACTTCCGTTTGTTTCCCATTGCACGGGAAAATCTCCGATGGCATCTTTTTGAAAATCATCATAAAAAAGTATTTTATTTCCCGGTTCAAAGGTGAATTTTGTATAAACACCAAAATCTGAGGTATCAGACCTGTCAATGGATACCTGATCGACCGCCGTTGTAGCTGATTCTTCAGATTGCCCGGTAGTTTCATTGGAGCCACCGGTACTGTCATTTTCAGAAGTATTATTTTTCTTTTTGAAAATTGATTTCACACCTTCAACACTCTTGTCTATCCCCTCGCTGACACCTTCTGATGTTTTTTCCTGTGCCTTCTGATCAGCAGTTTGCTTTGCTGTTTCTAAAATTTTTTTCCCTAGTTTTTGTGCATTTGCTTCATTAAATGATAGAAAAATTAAAATCAAACCGGCGAAATAAATCAACTTTTTCATAATAAATGATTTACAATAGTCTTAATATCGAATTCTGGTTAACAGAAAATGCATCCATGGCAAAACGGCAAGGGTTCAGGGTATAAGAATAAATAAGTCACGCTTAAAATTAACGAGGAATGTATGACGTCACAATCGTCTTTTAGGATGAGAACTACTAATCGGTTGGCCTTTTATGAAGAAGAATTCTTTAAAGAATGATTTTTTCTGATAATATTTTTGCGATAGCCTCTTTCCCGCAATTTACGTGCAGCTTCCTGTATATATTTCTCAAATGCGTACGGGTAGTATTATAGGTAATCCCCATCTCAAATGCTATAAGTTTCACACTATAACCTTTTACCAATAGCTGGAGTATTTCATTTTCTTTGGTGGTAAGTTGAAAGCGTATACCTGCGGGCTTTTGTTTTATAGTAAATGAATTAAGAATCTTTTTAGCTATAGAAGGAGATAAAGGTGCTCCCCCTGCACAAACCTCATCAATAGCATCTATTAGTTCAAATGGGGAGGTCTTTTTTAAAATATAGCCATCGGCCCCGGCACACAAACTTTTGAATAATTTATCCTCATCTTCAAATTGAGTATACATAACGATAGAAATATCTGGTTTTTCTTCCTTTATAATGGATATCGCTTTAATGCCCGTCATTCCAGGCATATTAATATCCATTATAACTACGTCAGGTAATGTATCCCGAATTATTTCTGCTACATTTAAAACATCGCTGTAGTCGCCGGTAACAATATAGTCCTCACTATTATTCAGCAGATTTACCAGAACCTTTCGTAATTCAACGTTGTCCTCAAATAAGATCAGGCTGGTTGACATACCATGAAATTAATGTTTTCCCTTCGTGCGGAAAATCCTCTTTATGTATGATTTTTTTTCAAAAGGCAGTTGAACGATAATTCGTGTTCCGATGCTCCGATTGGAAATTATTCTCAACTGTCCTTTCCATTTGGCTATCCGGGACTTTATATTCTTAATTCCATTCCGGCCTGAAAACTCGTTGGGATTAAAGCCAATACCGTCATCATTAACTTCAAGAAGGAGGCTTTCGCCTTTGGCAGCAATTTTAATAGAAACTATTTTGGCTTCAGCATGTTTTTTTATATTATTCAGTATTTCCTTAAACATGATGAATAAATCCCGCTTTTTCTCCAGTTCCATTGCCCCGCCTGCAATCGCACTATTTACTTCCATTCTTAATACAGGATCACCGTTATTGAAAATATCGCCGGCGTAGCGTCGCATCCGGGCTGTAATATTATCCAGTTCTTCATCATGAGCATGCATGTTCTGCACTATCTCATCGAGCGCTTCACTGGAGTTTAATGCTTCTTCGCTTATCCTTTTTAGTTGCTTCTTTTTTTCATCGACAGGAATATCTTCTTTTTCTCCCAGTATAGACAATACCCTGATATAGGTAAGCCGCGAGCCTATGTCATCATGCAGGTCGGACGAAATATTATCACGTACTTCTTGAAGCGCCATTAGCTGATTTTTACGTACGCTGTAAATAAGAAAAACCAGTGAGCTGACTACGATGCATAAGGCGATATAGAACCATATAGTTTTATTAAAAGGCGGAAGTACCCTGAAGTTAACAAATGCAGAATCGGCCTGATGATCAATATTTTCTCCGGCCACCCTTAATTGCATTTTATAAGAACCGGGAGTAAGGTTATTCAGATTCAGGAAATTTACAGAACCTATAAATTTCCAGTTTTCATCATCTGAAAGCCTGTATTCAAATTCCGGCGACTGCATGGTATGATGAAGATCCGTAACAGCAAACCTGACCTGGATGTCATTATTTTTATGGTTCAAACGCAAGGGTTTGCTAAAATCCAGGTATTTGTTATTCAATAAATTTTTTATCCCACAAATAAAAACTTCCGGATGTGAGGAAGTAGCCTTGATTGAAGAAACATCGATGAGGGAAAAGGTATTGGAGAATCCGATTGCTATAGTTTGCCTGGCGGTATCATAATACATGCCCTCCCCTGTATTGGATTCATCCGGTAACCCATTTTTAAAATTTAAAGTGACGAGACTATGGTCTTTCGTATCGTATACCAGGATTGAATGTCGAAGGTTCATCCATAATTTTCTTCCTCCCGTCATCATCAAACAATCTGTATTGTCATCAGCCCTGTCGTCAGAAGCCACAAACCTTTCAAGCGAATTATTTTTAATATCATATTTCACCAAACCATAGGAATTAATAAAAAACCAGAAGTTATCATCCTCTGCCTTTGTAATGCCTGAACAATTGAAACCAATAAATCCCTTTATAGGCCATTGCTTTATTAACGTATCAAATTTTTGTTTTTTTCTGTTCCACCGTGCCAGGCCGTCAACCCAATGGACCATCCATATGTCGCCATTATTATCTTCTGCAAAGGCTCCTGCAGTTCTCAGCGGGAAATCCAAATCGGTTCTGCCCGGTTTATAATGCTTAATGATTCTTCGCTGCTGATCAATTTGCCAAACGCCACCCGTTTGACCGCCGCTCAACCATAGTATGCCCTTTGAATCGCGGAAATATTTTTGAATAGCAATTCGGGACAAATTGTGATAAGAACCGGGAAAAGAAAAATCAGTCTTTGTATAATTATTCACATTTACAAAATAATCACCGCTCTTGGTACCTATCAGCAAGGTATCTTTTGTCCATGGTACGATAGACACGATGAAATTCTTATCCGCCGGTTTTTTGATAAAATCCATCCTTTTAATTAGTCTGAAAGTGGTGTCCAAAATAAGTAATCCCGATTCCCTTGAATACCCGCCAATCCAATATCTGTCAGAGTCAGAATATACTGCCGCAACCGGGTGATAGCTATCCATGGGTACGTAAGGCTTAATGGAAATATTCCTGACATGAGGATAATCAGAAGTTTGCTGTAAAAAGCCGGTTTCAGTAGCTATCCAAAACTGATTTGAATTATCCCTTAAAATATATTGTGTAAAAACATTCGAAGCCTGCTCCCCGGAGATCAGGGCCAAGGCAGGATTGGATGGATTATATGAAAACAGGTAATATCCTTTTCTTGCGGTTGTAATAGTTACTAATGAATCATTCTGAAATTGAATCCTTGAATCCCAGCGTATATTATCCTTTACGGCAAAAGGAAGTTTTTGTGCAACTACTTTCTGATGCGGGATGTCAACAATGTATATACTATCGGTAAATGAAAGATTGTCTATAAAAAAAAGTTGATCAAATTTATTAGTTGCATAAATGTAACTCGGTTTCCTTCCATGCAGCAATCTCACGAGTTGATGGTATGCGGGTATATTCAGTGAATCAAGAGGAAGTGCCTCCTTTTTCTGATAATCATAAAAATAAAATCCGGTCTTCGTGGCAATGAGTACATCGCCGTTTGAAAAGGAGGCAAGTCCTCCCACAAAATGCAACCATCTTACACCGACATCACTAACCTTATAATCAGAACGGACACTGTCAATCAGGTTGCCTTCCCGATCGAGAATATAAGCGCCAACATAAGTCCCTAAAACGATTTCATCTTTGCTGGTATAGGCGATATGTCGAACAGTATTGGCAACATTTTCCAACCCCTGAAGCGATGGTACAGTAAACAGTTTCATTATCGCCGTGCGGGTATCCAGCAAAATTGCTCCATAACCCGTTGCCAGCAGCAATTCATGAGTTCGTGCTTTCTTAATTTCGTAAATCTGGTTATCCTTTAATGCACTGTTCCCCGTATTATAAACGGTGAATTTATTTCCATCAAAAAAATTTAACCCATTTGCGGTACCGATCCAAATAAAGCCACGGTCGTCCTGCACAATATTATACACCCTGTTATCCGATAATCCATCCTTGACTGAATAAGACGTGAATTGGCTCTGTGATTGAGAAAAGACCTCAAAAGAAAGAATTAGAAAAAAGATGATATTTAAATAACGCATCTTTTCTTATAAATATAAAAAAAAATCCTCTTATTCTGATTTTGAATTTGAGCCCACTATTTAGATGAATTCAAAAAAATTAACGATACAATCGAACTAACGGTCAAGGCTAACGGTAAGGGCATTCCTCGAAAAGTTGTTGATAAAATTTTCTCATCAAAACGCCCGTGGAGATGAATTGAACGCATAGCGAAAGGAAGTGAATTTGCTTTTCTGCTTCCGTAATCTCATAAACCTTACATACATTTACTTTAATACTCTTTTCGAAGTAATTTTAAACAAATATGTTGTATGGTCGCTGAACCGTTTATTGCCTTTTTTCTTTTAAGAAGTGTGAAGCGAATATTGCGTAATACTAATTCCATTGATAAATGGAACCAACCTATTAAACTCTTGTTATATGGTATTTTCCTTCTCTTTATAGTTGACGTAGTATTTCATTATGATTATATTATTAAATGGATATGGCATGCACTTTTGATCGGAATCATTTGCCTAGCATTAATTAAAAAAGAATTTAATGCTACCCGCACCCTAATGTTTGCAGTGTTGCCTTTTGCAATTTTATCATTTGCGGGAGATCTGTTTGAATCCTTAAGTGCAAAACAATATAAATTAATTGACAATTATATTGATGTTGCCACTGTGTTTTCCGTTATCTGGATGGTTGCTATGATTTTTGTATCAGGTAAACAACAAAAGGCGCTTCGGCGGGAACATGAAAAGGCACAGCAGCAGGAGGAACAAAGAAAATGGGTTGAAGCAAAAAAAGAAGAGCTTGAAAAAATTGTTGCTGAGAGAACATCAGAATTAAGGCAACAAAAAGAACAGGTCGAAAATGCTTTGAAAGAATTAAAGGCAACGCAGGCTCAACTGATTCAATCAGAAAAGATGGCATCACTTGGCGAACTGACTGCAGGAATTGCTCATGAAATTCAAAATCCATTAAATTTTGTAAACAATTTTTCAGAATTAAATACTGAATTAATTGCAGAAATGAAGCAGGAAATTGATAAAGGAAATATTGAAGAAGTAAAGGCCATAGCCAATGATATTGTCGAGAATGAACAGAAAATTGTTTTTCATGGTAAAAGAGCTGATGCTATTGTAAAAGGAATGTTGCAACACAGCCGCCGCAGCAACTCTGCAAAAGAACCCACGGACATTAACGCATTGGCTGATGAATACCTGCGACTAGCCTATCACGGCTTGCGGGCAAAGGATAAATCTTTCAATGCTACAATGAATACCAATTATGATCAGAGTATTGGTAAAATCAATATCGTTCCTCAGGATATAGGAAGGGCGATCCTGAATATTATCACCAATGCTTTTTACGCAGTAACAGAAAAAAATAAGTCGGTAAAATCGACACCCGAAAGTTCAACACAACGCCCCTACCAACCCACTGTTTCCGTTAGTACAAAAAAAATAAATGGAAAGGTTGAAGTGCGGGTAACCGATAATGGTATCGGTATTTCCAAAAAAGTATTAAACAAAATTTTTCAACCTTTCTATACTACTAAACCTGCGGGCCACGGAACAGGATTGGGCTTGAGCCTGAGTTATGATATAATTAAAGCACATGGTGGGGAAATAAAAGTGGAAACAAAAGAGGGTGAGGGTTCGTCGTTCATTATTTCGTTATCTTTAAATACTATATAAAACTAAATGACCAGGTCTACGTATTCGTTCTTTCAACTGACTGTGATCTTTTCTGCACTAAACGTTCTTTTGTCCTGTAATAATTCAGGTGATGTTCCATTCCCCGAAAAAGAATTAGGGTATGCACAACCTGTAACGGTACCGCTTGTATTTAGTGCACCTAAAAAATTGAGCTGGGACACGGTAAAAAAGGAAGGCATAACACCAGTGATAAAAAAGCTTGATATTGCCGCTCTACCCGTTTTCCCTTACGATTCAACAGGGTTTAAGCCGTTTTCGCAACCACCGGAAGAAGTTCGTTTTGATTTTAACAGCCTTCCGGAAAAAGATTTTAGTCTCGATAAATTACCCTCACATCCATTGGACTTAAAAAGTTCGGTTCTGGCCCCTCCGCCTGTTGTAATGTCGGGAACTCCTGTAATGCAGGCAGGCAAACCCTTAGCTATTTATGATTTCGGCCAGCAGCAGGGAATGCAGGCGAAATTAATTACCACCCTGTTCAAAGATCATAATGGGCTTTTATGGATCGGTAGCAGCGAAGGTTTGTTCCGCTATGACGGAGAGCATATCCAGACATTTGTTCAAGGATCATCCAATGATGCGCCTATCATCGGGATTACAGAAGATCAGGAAGGGCGCATCTGGTTTATTAAGGGAAGCAATATGGGAGTGATAGACATTCACCAGGGTACAATTAGCTATTCAAATAAAATAGGATTCGGTTTAAGAGCCCTCGACAAAATGATCACCGACAAAGAAGGCAATATTTGGGTTTACAACCTGACAGAAAAAGGGGTAAGCGTCATCAATCCTGGAGCACGAACCTATAAAAATATTGAAGCGAAAACCTGGCTTTCAGATTCAACAGGGCTCCAAATTATTAATTCGCCGCATGATTTACAAATAGTACAGGATGATTCTAAAAATACCTGGATTACTACCATGGCAGGTGGACTAGACATTATTGATGCTACATCAGGAAAGATAAAATACCTGGGGGAAAAAAATGGCCTCAGCAGCGATTCCATAACTGCTATCGCTCAAGATAAAAACGGGCAAATATGGGTAGGGACGCCAGCAGGTGTCGATGCCGTTGACATTAAAACCGGAACTATAAAACATTATGGCAAACCACAGGGATTTAAAAACAATTTTACAACGTCGTTATATTTTGATGATAAAGGCGTCCTTTGGAGAAATAGCTTCACGGGTATCGAATTGGCCGATCTTAAAAATGGAGAGATCAGGCATGTAGATCAAAGTAACGGCCTTAGTGGAAATGTAATGCTTTCTGCCGTTGAGGACAATTATCACCGGATGTGGGTTTCCTCAACAACAGGACTTAACATGATTGACCAAAATGGAGAAACTGTTCATCCATTAGGCACTACTCAAATAATAAGTTTGATGGAAGATGGAGCCAACAACCTCTGGGTAGCTACACAAAATGGCCTTTTTATTGTAAATCCTCAGAGAACTGAGATGCACCTGCTGGATAAAGCGGGTGGCTTAAGCGATAATTTTGTGCAATCATTTTGGACGAAAAACGGGAGCATGGTGGTTGCCACCAATGGCGGCTTTAATATTATTGATCCCTTTCATAAAACCTTATTAAAGGCTGGTAAAAAAGAAGGGCTGGTGAGCGATAGCATTTATACAGCGTTTAGTGACCAGTCCGGCAATACCTGGCTTACGGGGCCTAATAGTGGTATTGACATGATAGACTCGGCAAATAATATTATTCTTCATACAGATGCTGCGGGAGGACTGAGTGATAATACCATAATGGATGCAAAACAGGACCAGAACGGATTGATTTGGCTTGCCACAAATCAAAATGGCATTGACATAGTTGATCCCCGGCAGGGAACGGTAAAATATTTAAATAACCAGCCGGGCTTAAGAGATACCTGCAATCGCATGATGCTTGAAGATGAATACGGCCGTATGTGGATAGGCACGGACAAGGGAATCTACATCGCCGATGTAAAAAACGGAACGCTAACAAGCATAACTACAAAGCAGGGATTGTCAAACAATACGATCTTATCCCTCCTGGAATATAATGGAACTGTACTTGCCGGCACTAATAATAAAATAAGTATGGTAACTGCGCCAAGGCCGGGAGATTCTTCCAAAGATTGGAAAATATCTTTATTAAATAAATCGCAGGGAATATTGAAGCAAACTAATTCATGGTCCACGGATGCTGTTACCCACGACGGAAAATACCTCTGGGGAGACAACGGCATTACCGCTATTAATGAAATTAAGGCCAGCACTGATACCGTACCAACCTATATCACAGGGATGAACGTAATGACGAACCCTCAATATTTTATTTATGATCATGGGTCTACAGGAAAAAAACTTTCTGCCGTCGGCTATGCTGATGGCAATACACTTGAATGGGACAGCGTTTCCGGGCCTTATAACTTACCGGTAAATCTTTCGCTTCCTCACAACCAAAACTATTTACAATTTCAATTTGTACAGGCAAACCTGGGAAGACCGGACACTACCTTTTATACTTACCTCCTGGATGGTATTGATAAAAACTGGAGTACGCCTTCTATAAACTCTTACACAGAAAACTATTTAAATCTTCCGCCGGGTCATTATGCTTTTAAAGTGAGCAGTAAAGCAATTGATGGCAAATGGAGTACTCCGGCCGTATTTAAATTTACAATTACGCCTCCATGGTATCAAACCTGGTGGGCTTATACAATTTTTGCATTATTGGGTATTGGCTTATTGAGATTATATATTGTTTATCGCTCAAGAAAGTTACAAAAAGAAAACAGGGTGCTGGAAGAAAAAGTAGCGCACCGCACCAGCCAACTGAAGAAATCGCTGGAGGATCTGAAGGCAACACAATCACAGCTTATTCAATCAGAAAAAATGGCGTCGCTTGGTGAACTAACTGCTGGCATTGCTCATGAAATACAAAATCCTTTGAATTTTGTGAACAATTTTTCAGAAGTTAATACCGAGCTAACAGAGGAATTAAAAGAGGAATTAAATAAGACAAATCTTTCTCCTTCAGAAAAATTGCCGATAGAGAGAATTGCTGACGATATCAGGAGCAACCAGGAGAAAATAAATTTTCACGGCAAAAGAGCTGATGCTATTGTAAAAGGAATGCTACAGCACAGCCGCAGCAGTAATGGACAGAAAGAACCGACTAACATCAATCAGTTGGCTGACGAGTATCTACGATTAGCTTATCACGGATTAAGAGCAAAGGATAAATCATTCAATGCCACCATGAAAACAGATTTCGATGAAAGCATCGGTAACGTGAATGTAGTTACACAGGACATTGGCCGCGTTATTCTTAATTTAATTACCAATGCATTTTATGCGGTAACCGAAAAAAAGAAACAACTTAGTGCAAACCCCTTACCGAATAGCCAGAGTTATGAACCTACCGTTGTTGTCAGCACAAAAAAAATGATTAACCAGGTTCAAATAAAAGTGAAAGACAATGGTGAGGGGATTCCGCAAAAAGTATTGGATAAAATATTCCAACCCTTCTTTACGACAAAACCTGCCGGGGTGGGAACAGGTCTGGGACTATCATTGAGCTATGATGTTGTTAAAGCACATGGCGGAGAATTAAAAGTGAAGACCAGGGAAGGCGAAGGAACTGAATTTATTATACTCTTGCCAGTATAAATTATACACAGTAAATTTAATTAAAACATAAAACAGCAGATATGAAAATTTTAGTAGTAGATGATGAAAGAGATATGGAGATTTTATTTCAACAACGTTTTAGAAAAGAGATCCGTGATCATGAAGTACAATTTGCATTTGCATCCTCGGGAGAAGAAGCGCTCCTTTACCTATCGCAACTAAAACATGAGGCTGTATTGATTCTTTCCGACATTAATATGCCGGGAATGAGCGGGCTGGAATTGCTCAGAAAGATTAAAGAGAAATATGAAAACCCGCCGCCGGTTGTTATGATGATAACGGCTTATGGCGATACCGAAAATTACAACCAGGCAATGAAATTTGGGGCCGACGAATTTCTAACTAAACCAGTTGACTTTAACTTATTAAAGGAGAAATTAAAACTAAAACATTAATGGCAAAGATTTTGGTGGCAGATGATGAGGCAGACCTTGAGGTGCTCATTAAGCAAAAGTTCCGGAAGGAAATAAGGGAGCATATCTACGAGTTTATTTTTGCTCCCAATGGAAGTGAGGCGCTTAAGAAACTTAGGGAAGATGCCGAGATTGACATTTTATTAAGTGATATCAATATGCCCGAGATGGACGGGCTTACACTGTTGACAAAGCTTAATGAACTAAACATTCTCACAAAAGCCGTAATTGTTTCTGCCTATGGTGATATGGAAAATATCAGAACCGCAATGAACCGTGGCGCATTCGACTTTGTATGTAAGCCTGTTAATTTTCTTGACCTTGGAATCACCATTCAAAAAACTCTTGACTACGTTTCCCAGATACATAAGACGTTGGACGCAATTAAGGAAAATAATATCCTTAAAATGTATGTTGATAAAACAGTTTTAAATTTTATGAATGGCCGCGAATTCGAAACACAGCTTATGGCCAATGAAACTGTAGAAGCTACCGTTGCATTCATTGATATTTCCGGGTTTACGGCCATCACAGAGAAAGAACCAGCTGACGCAGTTGTAAAACTGCTCAATAAATATTTCGACATAATGGTAAAAGAAATTATTGCACAGGATGGTTATGTAGATAAATTTATAGGTGATGCAATTCTTGCAGTTTTCAAAGGAAATTTTCATTTAGACAGGGCTATTGATGCAGGTCTTGCTGTACGAAAAAATATTTCCGAATCGGGCCAGGAATTGGGAATGCCTTCCTTCCATCCTATGGTTTCTATCGGTATCGACAGCGGTGAAATGATTTGCGGAAACATAGGTTCAGCAAAACTTCGCCGGCTTGATTATACCGTTATCGGTGATGTTGTGAACACCGCACAACGCCTGCAAGATGCGGCAAAACCAGGCCAGATACTCATTTCAGACGAATCATGGGCGAAAGTAAAGGAATCATTTGTTTGCAAGCCCATTGAACATGTAAAAATGAAAAATAAGTCCAAGTCTTTTATAGCCTATGAAGTTTTAGATTAAACTACCAGAAAACTCTCCTTAAAATTCACTTCCGGTAGATTCTTCCAGCCATTTTGCAACCGTTATTTTATAAACTCAATTAAAATTGTATTTTTAAGACCTCTAATTGATTCTTTCCTATCAGGAAAGCGCTTCCCCTTTTATATAATGAATTTACCTGATGTTGCTTTCGCAACCGGCAATTGTACTAAATGGCAAAAGCGTACAAAATATTTGTATGGAAGAAAGCACCATTTCTTCGTCTATTGCTGCCAGTTATAGCCGGTATTATTATAGAATATTATCTAAAACCCGGCATCAATATGGTAATAAATACAGCTATATTATTTTCGGCTCTCTTTGTCATAGTTAATAGTTTATCTCTATCCTCCCGTTACAAGCTACAGCCACTGAATGGAATTATTATTACTGTATTCATGATAAATGCGGGTATTTTTTTAACCTGGAACAAAAATGTCCGCAATCAAAAAAACTGGTATGGCAGCTTTGCAGATAGCAGTTCCTACTTTGTTGCAACTATTAGCGAACCTCCGGTTGAAAAAAATAAATCACTCAAAGCACTGGCAACTGTTGATGCAATTATCAAAAAGGATAGTGTTTATAACGTTAAAGGAAAGTTGCTCTTGTACTTTTCAAAAGATTCGATTTCAAAAAATATTCTCTATGGGACCAGGATCCTTATCAAAAAAAATTTACAGGAAATAAAAAATTCAGGAAATCCCGCAGCATTTAATTATGTACGCTATTGCGCCTTTCAGCAAATATTTCATCAATGCTTTCTTAAAAAAGATGACTGGCTTTTATTAAAAGACAAAAAGATTAATTTCTTCAAAAGCGCAGTTATTTCTGCACAACATTTCGTGGTAAATGTGCTTGACGGATGTATCCCAGGAAAAGACGAATCTGCACTCGCCAAAGCTTTGCTTATCGGGTACAAGGTTGATCTTGATAAAGATTTAGTGCAGGCTTACAGCAATGCGGGAGTAGTACATTTGATTGCAATTTCGGGACTGCATTTAGCGCTTATTTATGCATTACTGCTGTGGTTCACCGTTAGAGTCCCGCTTATTAAAAGATCGGGGCCGCTACGTTTGATTGTGATATTATGTGGTCTCTGGTTTTTTTCTATATTAACCGGGGCGTCAGCTTCTGTACTTCGTTCTGCCGTTATGTTTTCGTTTATTGCAATAGGTACAACATTTAAGCAAAAGACTTCTATCTATAATTCAATGGCTTCTTCAGCATTTGTATTGTTATGCATTAATCCTTTCCTGTTGTGGGATGTTGGATTCCAGTTGTCTTATTGTGCTGTGCTCGGGATTGTAATTGCGCAGCGATATATTTATAATTGGTTCTATTTCCGCAATAAATTAATAGATAAAATATGGAAGCTCGCATCAGTTTCACTATCTGCCCAGATTTTTACGTTACCAATATGCCTCTACTATTTTCACCAGCTTCCCTTGTTATTTTTATTATCAAATGTAATTGCTATACCACTCGCTACGTTGGTACTATGGGGTTGTCTTTTCCTTGTATTTGTTTCGCCAATTCACATACTCGCAATTTACTGGGGTAGGTTTATTGCCGGTCTGATCTGGCTGTTAAATCACGCCGTTCTTTTTATAAACGATCTGCCTTTTTCCTTATGGGACCGCATCTCCATTTCAGCAACGGAAACCTTCATTTTATACTTCATTATCATTTTGTTTTTGTATTGGCTCCTTAAAAAAAATACCATCGCCCTGAGACTGTGTTTGTATTGTACAATTTTATTTACAGCCCGGATAGCAATAAATCAGTGGCAGTTATCCAAACAGAAAAAATTAATAGTTTATAATGTACCTGCTCACAGCGCTATGGATTTTATTAATGGAAATACATATCGTTTTGCCGGTGACAGCGAGCTAATGGAAGATGGAGTACTTCGAAATTTTCACCTGAAACCGGCCCGCATTTCTTTTATGCTCACTAAAGCAGACGATAGTTTCCCCTTATTCCAAAAGCGTAACTTCTACCAGTTTTACGATAAACGGATTTTATTGATTGACTCGCCTTTTATTTATCCCACTTTGTCAAAAAAAATATATGTTGATTACATTGTAATTTCAAAAAACCCAAGACTCTTTATATCTAAACTGGCAGCAGTTTTCAACTGTGGTGTTTATATTTTTGACGGCTCTAATCCTTTGTGGAAAATTGATAAATGGAAAAAAGATTGCGAAGAATTACATTTGCGCTTCCATTCTGTTCCCGAACAGGGCGCATTTGTGGCCGATTTATAAATCTCAAATTTCCCGGGTATCGCATGCAAAAAAAAATACAATCTGCACTCATTTCAGTTTTTTACAAAAATGGATTAGAAAAAATAATACAGCTTTTAAAAGAGAAGAATATTACCATTTATACCACAGGTGGCACTCAAAAATTTATAGAAGATGCCGGGGTTTCCTGCATTGCCGTTGAATCGTTAACCGGCTTCCCTTCAATATTAGGAGGAAGAGTGAAAACCTTGCATCCATCAGTATTTGGTGGCATACTTGCCAGGAGAGAGATGGATAGCGATTTGCAGGAAATGAAGCAATATAATATTCCAGAGATCGATTTGGTGATTGTTGATCTATATCCCTTTGAAGAAACCGTGAAGTCAACCAATGACGAGAAAACAATTATAGAAAAAATAGATGTTGGTGGGCCGTCTATGATACGGGCTGCCGCAAAGAATTTTGCAAATGTTTTGGTAATTGCAGATAAAAATAATTATTGTGAGCTCGAAAATATTCTATCACAAAACAATGGTGAAACATCTTTGGAAGAAAGAAAAAAATTTGCTGCCAAAGCGTTTGATGTCTGTTCAGGATATGATATGACTATTTCCAATTATTTTAATAAAACTTCTTTTTTAAATCCATTTACCAGCATTAAAAAGACGCTGAGATATGGAGAAAATCCTCACCAACAGGCTTCTTTTGCGGGAAACCTGGAGGAAGTATTCGAACAATTGCATGGCAAAGAACTTTCCTATAACAACCTTGTAGACGTAGATGCTGCTATGCAAATAATGAATGAATTTAATGGGCAGGAAAATAAAAACGTTGTAACATTTGCAATTATTAAGCATACCAATGTTTGTGGCATTGCACAAAGAGTGAATGTAAACGAAGCGTTTAATGCAGCCTTATCAGGAGACCCTGAAAGCGCCTTTGGGGGTGTGCTTATTGCAAATGCTGAAATAGATAAACCAACTGCCGAAACCTTAAATACGCTTTTCTTTGAAGTATTGATTGCACCTGGCTTTGAAGCTAATGCCCTGGAAATACTACAATCTAAAAAGAACAGGATTCTTCTTAAAGTGAAAAGTTTCCCCAGGGAAAATCAAATGTCGAAAACTGTTTTAAACGGAATACTGTCACAGGATTTTGATAAAGGAAATTTTACTGAATGGAAAGAAGAAGGGGGCAGAAATGCTACTAAGGACGAAAAGAAAGACCTGCTCTTTGCGAACCTCGTTTGCAAGCACCTAAAAAGCAATGCTATTGCCATTATAAAAGATAACCAGCTTATAGGTAAAGGCTGCGGCCAAACATCACGTGTAGATGCTTTGCGGCAGGCAATTGCCAAAGCAACACAATTTAATTTTGATTTGAAAAATTCCGTGGTAGCCAGCGATGCTTTTTTCCCATTTGACGATTGTGTAAAAATTGCTCATGAAACCGGTGTGGTTGCGTTTATACAACCTGGAGGGTCAATAAGAGATAAAGATTCAATTGAATATTGTAAACAAAATAATTTGGTGATGGTGATAACCGGATTAAGGCATTTTAAGCATTAAGCATTTTTATATATTACATCTTTCTTATTCTGCATTTTTAAATCTTTCTTTCCACATTTCATTAAAAGTTTTTTTACTAAAGTGAAGATCGGATCGTTCTCTGTTCCATCCTTTAAATAATTTATTAACTACCTTAGATTTAAGGTTCCCGTTGCCCATGTTCATGAAACCTCTTCTAAGCGATGATATTTTCCAAAGTTTCCATGCGGCCTTTTCAGAAAAACCAGCCAATCCTTCTTCTACGCTTTCTTTACGGTTTTCTAATAATAGTTCGTGAAGATTAATTTTTACCGCACACACTTCTGTACAGTTACCACATAGCGAAGATGCAAAGCTCAGATGTTTATATTCCTTCATTTCCTGTAAATGAGGAGTAATAACACTTCCAATTGGTCCGCTGTATGTTACCCCATAGGTGTGTCCACCAATGTTTTTATAAACAGGACAAGCATTAAGGCATGCTCCACATCTTATACAATACAGGCTTTCCCGTTGTTTGGGATTTGCTAAAATATCAGAACGGTTATTATCCAGCAATATCACATACATTTCTTCAGGACCGTCTTTTTCTCCCGGTTGCCTTGGCCCTGCAATAATACTGCTGTAAACAGTAACCTTCTGGCCGGTTCCATAGGTCGCCAATAATGGCCACAACAATCCAAGATCAGTAAGTGACGAAATAACTTTTTCAATTCCGACAATAGCAATATGTGTTTTTGGCCATGCAGTACTAAGCCTTGCATTACCTTCATTTTCAGTAACAGCAATAGCCCCAATGTCGCTTATGATAAAATTGGCTCCTGTAATTCCCACTTCAGCTTGTACATATTTTTCCCTTAATTTTTCACGGGCAACCAATGTTAATTCCTCCGGCGAAAGTTTAGGAGAAGAACCTAATTTATTTTCAAAAAGCCGGGCAACATCTTCTTTGCTTTTATGCATAGCCGGGGTAACTATATGGTAAGGAGGCTCTCCATCCAATTGCTGAATATATTCGCCCAAATCGGTTTCCACACTTTCAATATTATTCTTTTCGAGAAAATGGTTCAGGTGAATTTCTTCTGTAACCATACTTTTGCTTTTAACAATTGTCTTGCAATTTTTTTCTTTGCATATATTCAAAATTTCGTCTAAGGCTTCCTGTGAGTTTTGTGCCCATATAACCTTGCCGCCACGTTTAGTAAAATTCAGTTCAAACTCTTCCAGTTGCTGGTCAAGGGTTTCAAGCGCCCGCCATTTTATATTTTTTGCCCTTTCTCTTACAAGGTCAGTATTTTCAAACTGGCTTTTACCTTCCGGAACAACGGCGTTATATTTTCCGATATTGAAATTTATTTTTTGCCGGTGGTCAAGATCAGCACTTTTAATGATGCTTTTAGCTTTAAATGTTGTAGAAGATTCGCTCATCTTATTTCTTAAATTTTAATTGCTGATTACACCCAATTCTTTACCAACTTTAGTAAAAGCTTCAATAGCTTTATCCAAATGTTTTTGCCATGCGCTGCACTCAACTGCACGCGTATTCTGGCCTGTCCTTTTGCAACAACAGGAAAGAAAAATCCGATTACATAAATGCCTTCTTCCAAAAGTTTGGCACGCAAAATTTTGCGCCAACACGGCATCATATAACATGATAGGAACAATGGGATGTTCGCCGGGTTTAATGTCAAATCCCGCTTCGGTCATTTTTCTCCTGAAATACTTTGTATTTCTTTCCAGTTTATCTCTAAGTTTAGTGGTTTCGCTAAGCATATCAAACACAGCAATAGAAGCCCCTACAATAGTAGGCGCCACCGTATTACTGAATAAATAAGGCCTGCTCCGCTGGCGAAGCATTTCTATAATCTCTTTTCTTCCCGTAGTAAAACCACCGCTGGCGCCCCCCAATGCTTTCCCTAGTGTCCCGGTAATAATATCAATTCTTCCCATAACGTTACGGTATTCATGAGTACCCTCTTCCTGTCTTACCAAGAAAACCTGTTGAATGACATTCATCGATCATAACAATTGCATCGTATTTATCGGCGAGATCGCAAATTTTATCAAGTTGGGCAATGGTTCCATCCATACTGAAAGAGCCGTCGGTAACAATGATACGGCTGCGCAAATGCTGGCTCTCTTTTAATTTGTTTTCCAAATCATCCATATTATTATGTTCATAACGGTAGCGTTGCGCCTTGCATAAACGCACCCCGTCAATAATACTGGCATGATTTAATGCATCAGAAATAATAGCATCTTCTTCTCCAAATAATGGTTCAAATACACCACCATTTGCATCGAAACACGCGGCATATAAAATGGTGTCTTCCGTTCCTAAAAAATCAGCAATCTTTTTTTCCAGTTCTTTATGAATATCCTGTGTACCGCAAATAAAACGAACACTGCTCAGGCCATAGCCTCTTTCATCAATATATTTTTTCGCAGCTCGTATCACCTTTGGATGGGAGGAAAATCCAAGGTAGTTATTGGCACAAAAGTTCAATACTGTTTTGCCGCCTACTTCAATTTCAGCGCCCTGCTTACTGGTGATGATTCTTTCCGTTTTATACAGTCCGCTGTTTTTTATAGATTCAAGTTCTTCCCCTATTCTCTTTACAAAATTTTCATTCATGCTTTTTAACTTTTCGTCCCGCAAACCTACATGAAATCATTAAATTTCAGGTTCATCCGAAATGAAAAACATAAAATTGTAACTTTTTGTGGGCAACTTCGTATAACTATCAAACACGGACGGAAGCAATCAAAAAACTACCAATTGAGTGTATGACTGAGAAAGAATATAATGAATGTGTAAATCTTTATGCAGATAATGTTTACCGTTTTATTGTAAAGAATCTACGGCATGAAGAAAATGCAAAAGATGTGGTGCAGACGGCATTTGAGAAATTATGGGTCAACCGTGAAACAGTAGACACCGGGCGCAGCAAATCTTATTTATTTACAGTAGCCTATCATCAAATGATTGATCATATAAGAAAAAATAAAAGAATAAAATTGCAGGAAGATTTTTCTGCTGAAACAAAAACAACCAAACAACCTCACCATAATATAAATAATATATTAAATGAGGCTTTGAAACGGCTGAGCGAAACACAACGAAGTCTTGTTTTATTAAAAGATTATGAAGGATATTCTTATGATGAAATTGCGAATATTACCGGTTTAAGTGAAAGCCAGGTAAAAGTATACTTGCATCGTGCAAGAATACACCTTAAAACCTATTTGGTAAAACCCGAAAATGTGATATAAGATGAACATCAACAGAGATAATTACGAAGAGTATTTTTTATTGTATGCGGATAATGAATTAACAGATTCCGAAAAAGCTGAAGTATTGCTGTTCGTTAAACACAACAGGGATCTTGAGGAAGAATTCAGAACGATACATCATACTATTTCAAAGCCGGATGCAAACATCGAGCTAACAGATAAATCTTTTTTGTTCAGAACTACCCAAGCTTCTTTTATTAATGATGCAAACTATGAAGAGATTTTTATTTTGTATCATGATAATGAATTAACCGAAAATGAAAAGATGGAGATGGAAGCCTTTTTATCTTTTCATAAAGAATTAAAAGATGAATTTGATTTAATTGGTTTGGCAAGGCTTACTCCCGAAAGTTCTGTTGTTTTTCCGGGGAAAAAGATTTTATATAAAAGAGAAAGAGCGGGGAAGGTTGTTTCGGTACTATTTTGGAGGATGCTTGCTGCAGCAGTTTTCATTGGATTTGGGCTATGGATTTTGAATTACTATTTTCAAAAACCAGCCAAACTAAATCAAACAGTTGTTCATTCTGCTCTTCCAAAGAATGAATCGCCAAAAATTGAAAAGAAGACTCTTCCCCGAAAGAATCCATCAGAGAATGTTGTTCCATCTCCGAACCTTACCGCTAAGAGCAACGAAGCGATAGTTAATAATAAGGAAGAAAGAGAACAAAAAGTAGTATATCAAAAAAATACTAATAGTGCGGGAGTTGCAAAAAACGTTCCTAACCCGGAAAAGCCAAAAGAGGGAAATAGTATCACTCAGCTCACTAAAAAAATAAATACGGACATTATAGTTGCGAATGACCAGATTAAAAATATATCCAAAGATGAAATTTCATCTGTTAGTAAAATTGAGCCGTCGAAGGAATTAGTGCAAAATACCATTCAAAATAATGATGAAAAGGCTGCGCTTGTAATATATGCAAAAAACACTTCCTATGCTACAGACGAAGATACCAATAATGAAAATTATGTTTTCTATGACGTTACAAGCGATAGATTCAAGAAGACTAAAGTGGGTAGTTTTTTAAAAAAAGTAAAACGTGTTGTTGAAAGAAATAACCCAATCACCCGCCTTTTCTCCGGAGATGACCGGCAGGTTGTTTCCAACTAAACAGAAAAATTCAGACTTATAAATATTAAAAATGAAAAAGACAGCTTTAGGTTTTATAGGAATTTTATTTGCAGTTACTTCACTGGCGCAAACAGATTCGGTAGAGGTTCAAAGAAAAAGTGATACTATTCGTATAGGCGGTATGATCATTCTTAAAAAAGGTGAACCAAATGAAAAAAAACGTGTAACCGTTACTGTTGGAAACAGGCGTCATGAAAAAAGCTCGAACATTAATACTTCTTCCTTTATTATTGATTTGGGATTTTCTAACTGGGTTGATAAAACCAATTATGCATCAGCAACAACAGGCAGTTACCTGGTGAACAGACCCGGAGCCGCGGCTTTGGCAGAAAATGATTTTAAATTAAAAACAATAAAATCAGTTAACGTGAATATTTGGTTTTTTATGCAAAGGCTTAATTTGATAAAGCACTATGTAAATCTCAAATATGGTTTAGGCCTGGAATTGAATAATTATCGTTTTAAATCTGCATTGAGTTTAAATGATGGTGGTGTTAATCCTTATAATGTTTCGCAAACCATTGATCACGCATTTATATTCCGCGACTCAATTGGCTTTTCAAAAAATAAGCTGGCAGCAGATTATGTTACAATACCTTTCATGCTAAATTTCAGAACCAATCCATATAATTCTGACAGAGGCCTGAGTTTTAGCGGAGGCGTAAGTGTTGGTTATCTATACAACAGTCGTAACAAACAAATAAGCGGGGAACGTGGTAAACTTAAAAACCATGGAGACTATGATCTTGAAAAATGGAAATTCTCTTATATAGCAGAATTGGGACTTGGCCCGGCACATTTATATGGCTCTTACAGCCCAAATTCTATCTTCGAAAAAGGATTGAATTTTATGCCTTATAATATTGGAATAAGATTGAGTAACTGGTAAATTTTTGTTTGGAGATTATATTAAAAACCTGTTTCTTTCAAGACAGGTTTTTTTATTTGCTTAAATGCATACTTCTCTCTTTATACAATTGCCGGAAATAGGGATCACGAAGGTCCTTTATAAAACGAATTGATTCGCCGGTACTTTTCATCTCAGGTCCCAGTTCTTTATTTACATGAGGAAATTTATTAAAAGAAAAAACGGGTTCTTTAATCGCAAAGCCTGTGAGCTTTTTCTCAAACGTAAAGTCTTTCAATTTCGCAGCGCCGATCATTATTTTCGTTGCAATATTTAAATAAGGAATCTGGTAAGCCTTGGCTATGAAAGGTGTAGTTCGTGACGCTCTCGGGTTGGCTTCAATTACAAATACTTCTCCATTTTTAATTGCAAACTGAATATTGATAAGTCCCTTTATATGTAATGCTCTTGCAATTTTCTCTGCATATTCTTCCATTGTATGAACTATCAAAGGCGACAAATTAAATTCAGGCAAAACTGCGTTGCTATCACCACTATGAATACCCGCAGGTTCAATGTGCTCCATCACACCCATTACATGAAAATCCTCCCCATCAAAAATCGCATCAATCTCGGCTTCCTGGCAACGGTCTAAAAAATGATCAATTAAAATTTTATTATTTGGTAAATGTTTTAATAAACTAAGGACGCCTTTTTCCAGTTCCTCATCATTTAAAACAATCCGCATACGCTGACCGCCTAACACATAGCTTGGCCTTACCAAAACCGGGTAACCAACTTCTTTAGCCACTTCAATTGCATCGTCTGTATTAAACGCGGTGCCATATCTTGGATAGGGAATCTCGAGTTCTTTCAACATATCACTAAAGCGGCCGCGGTCTTCGGCTATATCCATATCGTCGAATAATGTTCCGATAATTTTTATACCTTTTTCATCCAGTCTCTTTGCCAGTTTGAGAGCGGTTTGACCACCGAGCTGCACAATTACTCCTTCCGGTTTTTCAAGCTCTATAATTTCCCAGATATGTTCCCAAAAAACAGGTTCGAAATATAACTTATCTGCAACATCAAAATCGGTGGAGACTGTTTCAGGATTGCAATTGATCATGATGGCTTCATAACCACATTCCTTAATTGCAAGCAAACCATGTACACAGCAATAATCAAATTCTATTCCCTGTCCGATGCGGTTTGGTCCGCTGCCCAATACAATAATTTTCTTTTTAGAAGAAGGGATAGATTCGTTTCTTATAATATCAGTATTCATTTATATTTTAAAATCGAAAGCTTATTCAAAAGTGCTATAAAAATAAGGCGTCTTCGCTTCAAACTCTGCACTACAAGTATCAACCATTTTATACACTCTTGTGATTCCAAATTCTTTTCTCTTTTCATAAATATCTTCATCTGTGCTGCCGTCCTTCATGATGCGTGCAATTTGTTCATCGCCAAAGCCCAGCTTTTTTGCTTTGGTTAACAACTCTGGTGTAAGAGTTTCCAAAGTTGTTTTGAGTAGTTCTTTTTCGCAATCACATATTTTTTGAATCTGGTAAATAAACCACCTGTCTATTCCCGTTGATTCACAAATACGGCGCACACTAACCCCAATCATCAAAGCATCTTTAATCCTGAATATACGATCCCATTTAGGAACTTTAAGGTATTCGATAACTTCTTCAGCATACATCAGGCTTTTACCATAATAGCCCAATCCGACGGCTTCATTTTCCAAACTCTGACAAGCCTTCTGAATTGCCTCCGCAAAACTTCTTCCTATGGCCATTACTTCTCCAACTGATTTCATTTGAAGACCTAAGGTGTCATCTGCACCTTTAAATTTATCGAAGTTCCAGCGTGGAATTTTTACAATAACATAATCCAGCGCCGGTTCAAAATAGGCGGATGTAGTTTGAGTGATTTGATTCTTTAATTCATCCAATGTAAATCCAATAGCCAGCTTGGCAGCAATCTTTGCAATGGGATAACCGGTGGCTTTACTTGCCAATGCGGATGACCTGCTCACCCTCGGATTTATTTCAATTGCAATTATTTCTTCTGTTTGAGGATTCAAAGCAAATTGCACATTACAGCCACCTGCAAAATTTCCGAGATCACGCATCATAGCAATCGCTGTATTTCTCATCTCTTGAAAAGCCGTGTCGCTAAGCGTCATCGCGGGAGCAACAGTGATAGAATCGCCGGTATGAATTCCCATCGGATCGAAATTTTCGACCGTGCATATAATAACAACATTATCATTATCATCCCGCAGTAATTCCAATTCAAATTCTTTCCATCCAAGCATTGCCTTTTCCACTAAAACTTCATGCATTGGTGAAGCCGTAAGGCCCCGGTTTAAGGCTTCATCTAATTCATTTTTGGTATGCACAAAACTTCCACCTGTTCCACCCAAAGTAAATGAAGGGCGAATTACGAGGGGAAATCCTATTTCCTGTGCAAATTCTTTTCCTTCCAGGAATGAATTGGCAGTTTTTGCCGGTGCAACCTGGATGCCCATTTGAATCATCCACTGCCTGAATTTTTCCCGGTCTTCTGCCTTGTCAATCGCTTTGATATCAACCCCAATAAGGCGAATATTATGCTTTTGCCAAATGCCCAATTCATCGCCTTCTTTACAAAGATTTAATGCGGTTTGGCCACCCATCGTGGGCAAAACAGCATCAATATCATTTTCTTCAATTATTTGTTCAATACTTTCAACAGTAAGTGGAAGCAGGTATACTTTATCAGCCATCATCGGGTCCGTCATGATGGTTGCCGGGTTACTATTTATCAGGATAACTCTAATTCCTTCTTCAGTAAGGCTGCGGGCGGCTTGTGTTCCTGCATAATCGAATTCGCAAGCCTGACCAATAATAATGGGACCTGACCCTATAATTAAAACTGACTTAATGGATTTATCGAGCGGCATTTGATTATTTCTGTGGCCGCGAAATTAAATTGAAATGTTGAAATGAAAGGCAATAAATTAAAATAGAAATTTTATTTACAAAATAACCCCGGTGATTATACTTAAAAATCAAACTGGTAGCCAGATATATTGATACGTTAAAAAGTTCTAAAGAAGGTATCTTTTTTCGGTACCATATAATTGAACAAACATCTTTTTCAAGACAAAGAGTTTTTCAATCCATTCGTTCTCGCCTTTTGATTTTAATTCGTTCATAAAACGTTCAACTTTTTCCACAGTTGATTCCGCGTTGTCCAACAAATCGTTTGTTGTACTTTTAATGTGATCCCAAAAAGCTTCTCTCTCTTCTTTGGACATGCTGTAAAATTTCAAAATGGTAACAGCTATGGAGGCTCCCAAAATGAGTGATGCAACACCAGGTGATTTATTCATGTGATTTATTTTAAATTTTTTAGGTGTTAGATTTGTAAATATTATGAAAAGGATTTTTCGTCAAAAAAATGTATTACATAAACCGTTCCTGTTTTTACTTTCGTCGTTATTTTATTGTATTTCATATGGACAGGTGTTCCCCAAAAAAAATTATCCCAAGGGTTATTTTATTTATCCTGTTGATGCAAAGATCAGCCTGGCCGCAAATTTTGGGGAACTCCGGCCGAATCATTACCACATGGGCCTTGATTGCCGCACCAACCAGGTTCAAAACAGGCCTGTCAAGGCGGCGGCAGACGGCTATGTCGCTCATGTGCGTGTAGAGCCATTTGGATTTGGAAGGGCTATTTATATTAATCATCCCAACGGTCTCACCACGTTATATGGTCACCTGAATGCTTTTTACCCAGCCCTTGAAAAGTACGTAAAAGAACAACAATATAAGCTTCAGTCGTGGCAGGTTTTTCTTGATATTCCTGCAGGCATGTTCCCGGTAAAACAAGGCCAGTTTATTGCCTTTAGCGGCAACGCCGGAGGTTCACAGGGACCCCATTGCCATTTTGAAATAAGAGACACAAAGACAGATAAGGTTTTAAACCCATTGTTATTTGGCTTACCGATTCCCGATAATGTTCCTCCGACAATATTACGTTTAGCCATGTACGATAGATGCGTTAGTACATACAGTCAAACGCCAAAATTATTCAGCCTGAAAAAAATAAAAGGGGGATATACTACCATTGAACCGGTTATCACCGTCAATACGGACAAAGTAAGTTTTGGAATTTCTGCCAATGATAAATATACAGGATCATCAAATCCTAACGGAATCTATGAGGCTGTCCTGTACCTGGATGAAGCCCCGGTTGTAGGTCTTGAAATAGATAGCATCACGTACGATGAAACACGGTATGTTAATGCCCATATCGATTACAAAACGAGAGAAGCAGGTGGGCCCTATATCGAACATTTGTCGAGACTACCCGGTTATCCTGAAGGTGTCTATAAAGATTTTAGTGGCGATGGCGTAATAGAACTCAAAGATGATGCGGTACATGAAGTGAAAATCGTGGTTAGGGACACTTATGGAAATACTTCTACACTTGAGTTTAAAATTAAAAAGGGGCTGATCCGGGAAGAAGAATCACAAAAAACAGAAGCATCTTATCACGACCAGCAGGAATTTCATCCGGGTTTTGTAAACATTTTTGAAAATGAGAATGTGCAATTGATTTTAAAACCAGAAGCATTGTATGATTCTTTTGCTTTCGTTTATTCAGGCAAAAAAATAATTTCTTCGACATCTTATTCTGATGTTTACTCATTAGAATCAGGCCTCGTTCCTGTGCATAATAGTTTTATACTAAGATTGAAAGCAGATAAACCCGTACCACCTCAATTGATAAATAAAATGCTTATTAAAAGAACCTGGAAAGACAAAAGCGAAGTAATAAAAGCAAGTGGTGATGGAGAATGGTTTACTGCATATTTCAGAAGCTTTGGAAATTTTGAATTGATTGCGGATGATGAACCACCTGTTATTGCCGGAGGTTTTCACGAAAATGCTGATCTTTCAAAAGTTACCCGCATTGTTTTCATTCCAAAGGATGATAATAAAGAGATAAAAAATTTCAGAGCGGAACTTGATGGAAAGTGGCTCATGTTTACCAATGATAAGGGCCGGTTATTCATTTATAAAATTGATGAGATGTGTGGGCGTGGAAAACATCAATTAAAGGTTTCAGTACAGGACGAAGCCGGTAACACAACGGAAAAAATATATCACTTTACGAGATAAATTTATAACAATGATTCAGTTAACAGAAGGAGAAAAAGCTCCGGCATTTAAAGCAAAGGACCAAAATGGAGAAATAGTTTCGCTTAGTGATTTTAAAGGTAAAAAAGTAGTACTATACTTTTATCCCGCAGATGACACTCCGACCTGCACGGTAGAGGCATGCAATCTCAGGGACAACTATAAAGCGCTTCAAAAGAAAGGTTTGGTGGTTTTAGGTGTAAGCCCTGATGAGGTAAAAAAGCACAAAAAATTTGAAGAGAAATATAAACTTCCGTTTACGCTTCTTGCTGACCGCGATAAAAAAATTATAGACAAATATGGTGTTTGGGGTGAAAAAAACTTATATGGAAGGAAATACATGGGATTACATCGCACTACATTTCTAATTGATGAAAAAGGTGTTATTGTAAAAATCTTCAGGAAACCAAAATCAAAAATTCACAGCGAAGAAATTTTAAGAGCGCTTGGTTAAATTAATATAGATATAATAAATTTTGCATAATGAATTTAAATATCCGGGAAAATTCATGGATTGCAAAACTGGCTGCAAAGCGGCTTAGGGCAGAAAATGTTGCCATTGTTATTGGCAGTACTATTCATTTACACAATACAAGTAAAGAAGCGTTTTTGCGGGATAAGAAATGGGTGAAGCATGAACTATGTCATGTGCAGCAATTTAAAAAGCACGGCAGTTTTCTTTTTATACTAGACTACTTGTATGAAAGCCTCCGCCATGGATATTATGACAATAAATATGAAGTGGAAGCAAGGTTGGCAGAAGAAAGCTGAATGTTACTTTTTATAGCTGGCTGCAGTTATTTCGAATCCTTCTTTGTACGGTGTTGGAGTAAAGTTAAATGCACTATTAAATTTCGAAGAATCAAATAGGTAATCAGAATCGTTCTGGTAAAACATTTCTTTCATCTCGTACATTATTCTCATAAAAACCCCCAGCAGGCCGATCATTGCTTTGCTTATCACTGAATGCTTTTCAGACACATTGAAAATTTTGGCTGCCATATGAATGATTTGTTTACCGGTTAATGGCGGCGCTGCCGTGGGCATGTGCCAAACCTGGTTCCATGTATCTCCTCTTTGTGAAAGCATCCATATTGCCTTACCGCAATCCGGTGTAAATGTAAATGAATGAAGCGCTTTATCATTTCCCATCCATTGAGCCTTTTTGGCTTTCGCCATCTTGTCGAATACCAAAGTATTTAAAACGCTTGTTTTGCAACCAGGTCCATAAAAATCGGCAGATCGTACAATCATAGCAGTTAGACTACCGGCTTTTGCTTCGTCCATTAATTGAGTGGCTATTTTAGCACGTAATTCACCTTTCTTACTTACCGGATTGTAAGGTGTTGTTTCCGTCATGGCGCCCGAAACTTTTCCAAGCATATATACATTGTCGAAAAAAATGAGCTTTGCATGATGTTTCTTGCAGGCATTGATTGCGTTAGTCATAATTGCAGGCCATTTTTCATTCCATATCCTTATGTCGTATTGCAGGCCTGCGCACAACACTACTATTGACGATCCTTTTACAGCTTCATCCGTCTCAAGGGCGTTAGCAAGATCGGCCGATTTTGTGAGGGCCCCGTTGATTGATTTTGGATGCCTGCTTACTAAAGTATGCGCAATATTATTTTGAAAAAGCGTTTTTGAAAATTCATTGCCAATAGTTCCGCCGGCTCCTAAGATTGTATACATAAACCCTGGTTAATTGAATTAGTAATACCCGATTAACTTAATAGTCAAGGTGCAGTCCAAGCCTGTCTTTCAGTTGTTTTACCAAAGG
This sequence comes from uncultured Chitinophagaceae bacterium, assembly GCA_963819925.1. Classification (GTDB taxonomy): domain Bacteria; phylum Bacteroidota; class Bacteroidia; order Chitinophagales; family Chitinophagaceae; genus Ginsengibacter. The sequence continues at coordinate 1,252,300 of CAWFYG010000009.1, forward strand.
GTATTCTTCAATAATTTTTAAGTATTGCTCTTTGGTAGTAAGATGTTTTTCTTCTACAGCATTGTTGTCTTTGTTCTCTATAACAATTACTCTATATGTTAAAAAACGATTATTAAAATGAGCCTGTAAATGTTCTATTAATGTAGCTCTTTCTGTTTCAATAAATTTTTGCTGAATATTATTATCAGTAATTATCTTAATGCAATTGTCATCTACAATATTAAGTTTCGCAGATTTAAAATTTGTTACTCCTGAATGATTATTATTTTTCCGAAGTTCTTCTATATAAAGCCCCCAGGCAACATACAACTCTTCCTCATTCAGTTGTTTAATATTGTTGCCGTTTTGCCTGTTTTCCAGCGCCACCTGTTCCCTTATTTTTTCGAGCGAACTTAGCTTTCTTTCTTTCGTCTGCCGTTTGCCGTTAGTAACGGCGGTATGGTCGGCTGCTGATACTGGAATTACCGGCTTTACAATTTCATCATCTATTACCAGCTTCGGTTTACTTTGTGCAAGGTCTCCATTACTCTTTTTATTTACCGAAACCTGGCGGGGATTTTCATTTTCTCTAAAATTCTGCTCATTCTTTTCTTTAAACACAACTGGAGCAACGGCTTTAAATGCCACAGGTTTCATGTTCTCAACCTGTTTTTTTTTACTTACGTAATTTCCTTCATTGGTTAGTTCAATTGCCTGCTGCAGATAACAGAGTTTTATTAGTGTTAGCTCTACATGCAGGCGTTTATTTCTCGCCTGCCTGTAATTTATTTCCGCTTCATTTAAGATATTTAAAGCGCTTAACAAAGTGGCAGCGTCAATTTTAAGCGCCATGTCAAGATATCGCTGCTTGAATCCTTCTGAAACTTCAAGTAACATGGCAACCTTGGGATCCTTACTAACCAAAAGATTTCTTATAAATTCTGCAAATCCATTCAGCACAAGATCACCTTCAAATCCTTTTCGGTTTATTTCGTCGTATAATAAAATGGCATCACTGATGCTTTGGTTCTGCATCGCATCCATAAACCTGAAATAATAATCTTCATCAAGAATATTTAAATGCTCCAGGGTATTTGCATACGTAAGTTCCCCATTTGTAAAGCTTACAATTTTATCAAGGATACTCAATGCATCTCTAAGACATCCCTCGCTTTTTTGAGCGATTATGTGCAACGCCGCATTATCAGATTTTATATTCTCTTTTTCACAAATCTCACGCAGGTGATCCACTGTATCCTGGTTGGTGATTCTCTTAAAATCAAAAATTTGGCAGCGGGAAAGAATAGTCGGAAGTATCTTATGCTTTTCGGTTGTGGCTAAAATAAAAATTGCAAATGGCGGCGGTTCCTCCAGTGTTTTAAGAAAGGCATTAAAAGCTGCGGCGCTTAACATGTGTACTTCATCTACGATATACACTTTATATTTTCCAGCCTGCGGTGCAAACCTGATTTGTTCCACAAGCGTCCGTATATCATCAACAGAATTATTACTGGCAGCATCCAATTCATGAATATTAAGTGATGTACCATTGTCAAACGAAACACACGAGTTGCATATATTGCAGGCTTCGCCTTCAGGAGTTCTGTTTTCGCAGTTTATGGTTTTTGCAAGAATTCTTGCACAGGTTGTTTTACCTACACCACGGGGACCACAAAATAAAAATGCATGTGCAAGTTGATTGTTTTTTATCGCATTTTTAAGAGTAGTAGTTATATGCGATTGCCCTATAACTGTATTGAAGTTTTGCGGTCTGTATTTCCTGGCTGAAACTATAAATTTATCCATGATAAGGAGAACAAATTTACGATTTTAGTCGCGATAATTATTAGGGATAAAATTTCTGAACGTAGAAAATTTTAAATGCAGGAATATTTTTGTTAATCCAAAACGGGGTGTCTTTTAAATTCTTTGCTCCTGTCAAAAATATATCGATAAGTAGCGAGCATCCTGCTTTGGCTAGCGCCTAAATTTTTGGATATATTTAAAATCCTGGGATTAAAATCTCCCTGCCATTGAAGTTCTAATTCATCATATTGCTTATCTGCCTGGATAACTTTGGCGCCCTCGACTATTATATAATAATCAATTCCCTCTCCCTGGTATTCGGGGATAACCCCAAAAACAATCCCCGTGAATTTATTGCATATGCCTTTTTTTCTCAACCATAAATATTTAAGCTTGGCGAAAAAATCAAATCTTCCATTCAGATATTTAAAAATCTGGTTGAGCTCGGGAATGTTAACCCAAAAAGCAATTGGTTTATTGTTATGATATACAAACCAGATGAGATGCTCATCCATTACGGGCTTCATCGCCTTAAACATTTTATAAGCGTTTCCTTTGTTTAACTCCTTATTCCCTTCGTGCTTTGCCCACGCCTTATTATATACGATGCTAAAATCGGTTGCAAATTTTTTTAATTCTTTCTTTCTTATGTGAATCGCCTTATACTCAGGATTGCTATCATACTTTTCGTCCTGTTCAAAAAACCTATCGTTAAGCTCTGTTTGTACAAAGAGATGCCAGCATATTTGATTATAAAAGTTTTTAAATCCATAGTTTTCAAAAAGGTCAACATAATAAGGCGGGTTATAATTCATTAAATAAATCGGCGGCTTAAAGCCTTCCACTACGAGGCCCCACCAGCGGTCACGCTCGCCAAAATTTATTGGCCCATCCATCGCTTCCATTCCATGTTGCATCAGCCAGCTTTTGGCTACATCAAACAACATGTCTGCTGCTTCCTGGTTATTAATACATTCAAAAAATCCAACACCACCCGTTAGTTGTTCGTCGCCCTTGTTTTTATATTTTTTATTCACAAATGCAGCTATACGGCCCACAAGACCATCATCATTGTCTTTTAGAATCCAGCGGGAACATTTACCAAAACGAAATGCCTTATTTTTCTCAGGATCAAAAACATCATTCACATCTTTGTCAAGGGGACGAATGAAATTGGGATCATCTTTGTAAATGACTAAGGGTACCTTAAGAAATTCTTTTTCTGAGTTTGTATCTAAAACTGCTAAGAGGTGCATCAATATTAAAAAAATAAATGGCAAAGTAACAGTAAAAAGTTTGTTGCCAAAAATCTACAGTTTATAAAAATATATAAAATGTAAGAAAAGTAAGTACAATCACAGAAAAGTAAAAACCAAATTTGAGAATTATAAAATTTTAAACCATTGATACGTCGCTTTGGCTAATAAAAATAAATTTTATTGTTAAAGTATATTTCTGTCGAAAGAATTCAATTTCTCTGAGGCATGTTTATTGTTCTAATAACGTTCAAAAAAAATAAAAGTTTCTAACAGAAAATGATTTATAAATGTTTTGACTTTTAAATGAGAAATAAGATTCCAAATCGCGTATCATTTAAAATATTTGTTAATCAAAAAAAAATCAATTATGCAAAATCTAAATGGAAAACGAGTAGCCATTTTAACTGAAAACGGCTTTGAAGAAACAGAATTAACAAGCCCCAAAAAAGCAATGGAAACTGCCGGTATCAAAGTAGATATCGTATCGCCTCAAAAGGGGAAAGTAAAGGCATGGGCGCATGATCACTGGTCCATCGAATTGCCGGTGAATGTAATTGTTGAAGATGCAGACGTGGATAATTATGACGCACTGATGATACCCGGTGGTGTTATGAATCCTGACCTGATGCGAATTAACCAGGACTGTGTTCAATTTGCAAAAGATTTCATGGAGACAGGAAAACCTGTTGCAGCCATTTGCCACGGTCCGCAGTTATTAATAGAAACAGGTTTACTGAAAGGGAAAAAAATGACTTCCTATCCTTCTATTAGAACAGACCTCAAAAATGCAGGTGCAGACTGGAGAGATAAAGAAGTGATTACAGACAATGGCCTTGTCACCAGCCGCAGCCCCAAAGATCTCGAAGCTTTTAATAAAAAATTATTGGATGAAATAAGAGAAGGTGTACATGCACATGTTTAGTGATTTGCAGATCTTCTGCATCACCGGATGTTATAAGGCCCGCTTTATCATAGTGGGCCCTTATATTTATTCTCCTTTACTATTATTCATATTTTTCCATCAGGTTATACAATATCTTTTTATCGCCGTCAGTAAGGGTTGTGCTGCTGTCCTGCATTTCAAAGTGCCGCTTAAATGCAACAATAGTTGCCATTGTGTCTTTAATTGAATAACCTATAATACGTAAAGCCCGGGCACTGCTAAAATCTCCGGGCACAGAAATATTAGCGGTGTCATCATACCACAGGCCATAGCCATTTTGAGAAAGTAACAGCCATGGAAATGTTACATTAGGATCTTTTTTTCTTGTGGGTGCTATATCAGAGTGGCCTATGAAATTGGCCGTTGGAATATTATATGCCTTTTTAAGGGTAGCCAATACCGTTAGAAGGCTGTTTATTTGTACCTGGGGAAAAGAATCAAAACCATTATTGTCGAGCTCAATACCAATAGAAGAAGAGTTAATGTCTTTATCATTTCCCCAGGAACTTACGCCGGCCTGCCATGCACGCAGGTAATCGTTCAACATGTGATGGATAGTTCCATCTTTACAGATTACATAATGGGCACTTACCTGTGACGGCTTCGATGCAAAGGTTTGCAGGGTTTGCTCACAGCTATTTTGAGCCGTATGATGTATAATTACAAAATCGGGTTTTCTAAGACCAAAATTCGTAGTACCAACCCAACCCGATCGGGTGTTATAAACATCGTTAGCAGGCGACCTTCTTATTATTTTACCAAAAGCCTTTGCCTGCTTTTTATAGGATCTGTTCGTAGCAGAATATCTATTAGAAGAACAGGAAACAGCAACTGTTGCAATCACAAAAATAAAAAAGACTTTTTGAATCATATGTTTTTCATAAAGATAAAAAGCAATGTTTTATTTATGGACATTTTGATCTTAATATCTGGTTATGAAGTGCAAAGAATAACTTTTGCATTTCAATTTTCAAACACTTATCTTGTTCAATATTTAAAGTCTATCCGTCCTTAGAAAGTTATTTTTCTATTTATTATCACTTGAAAAAAATTGTTTATGAAAAAATTGATCTTATTCTTACTGGCGGGATGCACATTTGCCGCTTGTAACGACCAGGCAACAGAGTCCAAAGATGCAACGAAAGATTCAACCGCTACTACAATGTCTACTCCTATGAATTATCCTTATACAATTGATCATCCTGATTATTGGAATATGGGAAGTTCAGAAAACACAATGGTTGCCTTAAGTGCACTAAAGGCTTATGAAAATGGGAATATTCCTGAAGCTATGAAATATTTCGGGGATTCCATTCATCTTCAATTCGATGCTTGGGATAAAACACTACCTGCAGATACCGTCCAGGCAATGTTTACAAATTTTAGGAACGCCCACAAAACCTATACTATAAAAATGGGAGATTGGGAGTCAGTTATTTCGAAAGATAAAAAAGAAGAATGGGTTACGCTTTGGTATAGTCAAACATGGGAAGACATGAATGGCAAGACAGATTCATTGGCTGTTATAGATGATCTTAGATTAAAGGATGGTAAAATTATCAGGTTAGATGAGTATACCAGGAAACTTCATTAATATAATTTGAGCATTTAAATTTTGGAGAGCACTGCAATTGCAGTGCTTTTTCATATTACATATTCCTTCTGTATTGTCCTCCCACTTCATAAAGCGCATGAGTTACCTGGCCTAAAGAGCAATATTTTACGGTTTCCATCAGCTCTTCAAAAAGGTTACCACTATTAACCGCAACATCCTGCAGTCGCCTTAGCATTTTATCACACTCATCTTTGTGGCGTTTATGAAACGCCTTTAAATTACGGATCTGCAATTTCTTCTCTTCATCAGTACTGCGTATAACCTCTGCAGGTAGTATAGTTGGAGAACCTGCTTTATTGAGAAAAGTATTTACTCCAATTATCGGAAACTCCCCTGTATGCTTAAGCGTCTCATAATACAAACTCTCTTCCTGGATCTTATTTCGCTGGTACATGCGTTCCATTGCCCCCAAAACGCCACCTCTTTCTGATATCCGGTTAAATTCAGCCATAACCGCTTCCTCAACCAGATCAGTCAGTTCTTCTATTAAAAAACTTCCCTGGGTAGGGTTCTCATTTTTAGCTGTTCCCAATTCCCGGTTAATAATTAACTGAATTGCCATGGCACGTCTTACACTTTCTTCTGTAGGTGTTGTAATTGCTTCGTCATAGGCGTTGGTATGAAGGCTGTTGCAGTTATCATAAATAGCATACAGGGCCTGCAGTGTAGTTCTTATGTCATTGAAATCAATTTCCTGTGCGTGAAGGCTTCGTCCACTCGTTTGGATATGGTACTTCAGTTTCTGGGAACGCTCATTCGCATGATATTTATATTTCATTGCTTTTGCCCAAATGCGTCGTGCCACACGACCGATGACGCTGTACTCCGCGTCCATCCCATTGCTAAAAAAGAAAGAAAGGTTGGGAGCAAAATCATCAATATGCATTCCCCGGCTCAGGTAGTACTCAACGTACGTAAACCCGTTAGAAAGTGTAAATGCAAGCTGTGTTATGGGATTTGCTCCTGCTTCGGCAATATGATAGCCACTTATAGAAACCGAATAAAAGTTTCTAACGTTCTTTTGAATAAAGTATTCCTGCACATCGCCCATAAGTTTTAAAGCAAACTCCGTTGAGAATATACAAGTATTTTGCGCCTGGTCCTCTTTCAAAATATCAGCCTGCACTGTGCCACGAACCGTTGATAAAGCTTTCGCCTTTATCTTTTCATAAATATCTTTTTCCAAAACATCTTCTCCTGATAAACCCAGGAGCCTAAGGCCCAATCCATCATTTCCCTTCGGCAGGTCTCCAATCATATTTCCTTTTTCAGGATAAACTTCTTCGCCATCGAGACCGGTATATTTTGGAAGCGAGCCTGGCTTAAATTTAGATTCTATAATTTCGTTTATACTTTCCCTTAAGTTATTTTCAATAATATACTTTTCGCATTGCTGATCAATGGCGGCGTTCAAAAAAAATGCTAATAACATGGGAGCAGGACCATTAATCGTCATACTGACAGAAGTTTTTGCATCGCAAAGGTCAAAGCCGCTGTATAACTTTTTTGCGTCATCTACGGTAGCAACACTTACGCCGCTGTTGCCCACCTTGCCAAAAATATCCGGACGAATATCAGCATCTTCCCCATATAATGTTACACTGTCAAACGCTGTGCTGAGGCGCTTTGCAGGCTGTCCGAAACTTACATAGTGAAATCGCCGGTTGGTCCTTTCGGGACCGCCTTCGCCGGCAAACATGCGGGTCGGATCTTCTTCCTGCCTCTTCAACGGAAATACACCTGCCGTATATGGAAATTTTCCAGGAAAATTTTCCTGGTATCTCCAACGCAAAATGTCTCCCCAATCTTTAAAACGTGGTACCGCAATTTTCGGAATTTTTGTATGAGACAACGATTCAAAATATAACGGTTGTTTAATTACTTTATCTCTTACATTGTATTCAAAAAATTGTTTTTGATACAATGCTTTCACTTCATCCCATTCATCAATTAACTTTTTTGATAACGGCAATAATTTTTTATTAATTGCCGTCGCAGCTTTTTCTATGGTTTCTATTGCCGGGCTATTTTTTTCATGGCCAGAGGAACTCCTGTCTTCAATAATTTTCATTGCACCCGTTAACTTATACATCTGCGATGCAAGTTCAGCCTGTTCTTCAGCCGCTCTATTATAGTTGATTATTTCATCGGCAATCTCTGCGAGATATCTTATTCTCTTTGCAGGAATTACAGGCTCTCCCAATCCGTCGCTACTTTTTTCGGCGGTATATTTTTTAAACGTATTGCCCGTTTTTTTATCGACAATATCAATTATTTTATTAAATAAACTATTGCACCCGGGGTCGTTAAAAACGGAAGCGATCGTTCCGATGACTGGCAGATCATTGTCTTTTGCATTCCATAATCCGTGATTGCGCTTGTATTGTTTCTTTACATCATGCAGCGCATCCAATGCACCAGCCTTGTCAAACTTATTCAGGCAAACTATATCTGCATAATCAAGCATGTTAATCTTTTCAAGTTGCGATGCAGCTCCGTATTCGGGTGTCATTATATATACGCTTACATCGCAATATTCTAAAATTGACGCATCGCTTTGACCTACCCCTGCACTCTCTAAAATAATAAAATCATAGGTGGCGGCTTTGCAAATGTCAATGGCTTCCTGCACATGATTGCTGAGCGCTTTATCGTTTTCACGGGTAGCAAGCGATCTCATATAAGCACGCGGATGATGAATGGAATTCATGCGGATACGATCTCCCAATAACGCACCACCTGTTTTTTTCCTGGAAGGATCGACTGAGATAACAGCAATAGTTTTGTCGGGATAGTTTTTTAAATAGCGACGAACAATTTCATCAGTTACAGATGATTTGCCGGCACCACCTGTACCTGTGATGCCAAGGACGGCCGCCCGCCCGGAAGTTGAATTGCCTTCTGAAGAGGCCGAATCTCCATTTAATAAATATTTAAATCGCTTCCCATTCTCTGCTAATGTAATTGAGGTTGCAATTTTCTTTATGTCCCGCCATTCTCCCAAAGCAAATCTTTTATGATGTCCATTGCCATTAGAAAGTTCGGCCCTATCTGCCACAGGGCTGGTTTGTGAAAGGCTGCATTTCTTAACAACATCGTCAATCATTCCTTCCAATCCCATATTTCTACCATCATCGGGAGAATAAATTTTTGTAATACCATAGGCCTCCAACTCTTCAATCTCTGAAGGAAGGATAGTTCCCCCGCCTCCACCAAAAATTTTTATATGCCCGCATCCGTTTTCGTCAAGTAAGTCTTTCATGTATTTAAAAAATTCAAGATGCCCCCCCTGGTAACTGGTAACCGCAATACCTTGTGCATCTTCCTCAATGGCACACTCCACTATTTCATGAACACTGCGGTTATGACCAAGATGAATGATTTCTACACCTTTGCTTTGCAAAATGCGCCGCATAATATTAATGGCGGCGTCATGCCCATCAAATAATGAAGCTGCGGTAACAATTCTAACAGGACCTGTTTTCTCAACTACCATAAGTAAAATTCTCTTTCAACATGTATTTACATCTCCTGTAAAATTACAACTAAAGGAAGGGAAAATAATTGTGGCTATTTTTTAGAAGAACCCCTCCTGATTCTTTTTTTGGCGAAATCAGCGATGATCCCAAGAGCAATATTTCCGGTCCTGTGTTCTACAAACCGATGGTTTAATAAAACCGAAATAGATCCCTGGATTCTCAATTTAAGCGGAAGCTTTTTAAACCCGAAAGTATAACTGACAGCAGGTTCCCAAAAAAAAACCGGGGAAACGGTGAGACTATCTAATATGTAATTGTCAAGTTCGGTGAAAGTGTAATTTGTATGAATATGAGTAAATATTACTTCAGTAAAACGTGAAGTGAGCGCACCAGAGAAATTTTTGAAGGGGCTATAAATAATGGCAGGTTGCAGAAAAACTTTTGTCACATTGCTTTTATGATACTTATTTATTTGCATATTGCTTGAGACATACGCATCATAAATATTGGAAGATCCAAATGCAGCTCCCCCAAATAACTGGAATTGCATTTTTTCATTATACTGCACCGGCGTAAAATATCCCACTCCAATCTCAGTAAAACTTCTTTTATAGGATAACAAAGAGCTGTCGTTAGGAAAAAAACTATCATTTCCCCCATTCTTTTCCCAGCGGTAACTTTCATTAAGCATGGCCGCGAGGTGATTGGTAATAGCCCATGAAATGTGCATATCAAAGCCCCGGTTTGAATTCCCCTTTTCTTTGAAAGCATTTACTGACCCTGCATAAAAACCTGAAAGTTCAAGGTCATTTTTTCTGTGCAATAGTGGGATGTTTTGGGTTGACGGGCTGTAGACATACCTTGGCGAATAGCAGGAACACAGGTAAAAGGAAGCAAAAAACAAAAAGATGGTGATTTTCATTTCCTTCATCAGCTCATTTTAAATGTAAGCGATGCAAATTCCTTAACACTTAAAGTTTCAGCCCTCCGATCGAATAATTCGTCAGGAAGAATTTCTTTCGGAAACAAACTTTTAACTCCGTTTCTTAACGTCTTACGTCTTTGGTTAAACGCAGTTTTTACTAAAACCCAAAATGCTCTTTCGCTCTTAACTGGAAACTGATTCTCATTCCTTGTTAACCGGATCACTCCACTCTGCACTTTTGGTTGCGGCGTAAAGCACTCATTGCCCACTGAAAATAAATATTCAACTTCATAATAATATTGCAGCAACACGCTTAACACACCATATATTTTACTACCTTCTTTCGATGCTGCTCTCTCAGCAACTTCCTTTTGAAACATACCAATTATAACAGGTACATAATCTTTCCATTCTAATACCTTAAACAGAATTTGAGTAGAAATATTATAAGGAAAATTACCGATTACAGTAAATGGTTCGTCAAACGGTCGATCTATTGAAAGAAAACTTTTATGAATAAGATTTCCTTTAAGAGAGGGAAATTGTTTCAAAAGAAAATTTACCTTTTCTTCATCCAACTCAACAGCCTTAAAATGAATGCCGGGAATTTGAATTAAATATTTTGTAAGCGCACCTCCACCAGGACCAACCTCGAGTAAGTTTTTAAAATTACTTTTTTGCAGCTCAACAATTATTCTCTGTACAACTTTTTCATTCTTTAAAAAATGCTGTCCCAGGGATTTCTTTAATGTATACATACCCCGTGAAATTACAGATAAGTTTAGCTAAGATAGTTTTATAAAACCCATTCTTTTGAGAATAAGTTCATTATAATACCGCAAATAGAATATGATTTAATTTAGACAAAAGAAAAGAAAGACTTCAAATCGAAGCACATAAATGATACACGCTACAAAAGGCATAGTACTACGCACTATAAAGTATGGTGAAACTTCTGTGATTGTATCGGTTTTTACAGAGCTTTTCGGTATTCAATCCTACATTGTAAATGGCGTACGAACCCAAAGTAAAACTTCAAAGGCTCACTTTTTTCAACCCTCGTCTATACTTGAAATGGAGGTATACCATAATGAATTAAAAAATCTGCAACGAATAAAAGACCTGAAATGGAGTTATCTCTATGAAAATATTTTGAGTAATGTTATTAAAAATTCTGTTGCTCTTTACATGGTAGAACTTTTGCAAAAATGCCTGAAACAACCTGAGAAAAATGCTGACCTGTTTTATTTTTGTGAGGATGCCTTTATTCAGCTTGATATCGCAGAAAAGGAAGTGACTGCTAATTTTCCAATTTATTTTGCAATACAACTGGTTCATTTTTTTGGGCTAAGTATACAGGATAATTATTCTGCAGAAAGAAATCATTTTAATATAAGCGAGGGAAATTTTACCGATAAATCCCGGGCGAATGATACCTTTTTGGACGCTGGTATAAGTTATTACTTTTCCCAATTATTGAAAGTTTTGCATCCTTCGGAACTAAAAGAAATAAAACTCAATAAAGATATCCGTAGAACTATTTTATCGGCCATGGAAAATTATTACATCTTTCATATCGCAGAATTTAGCACGATGAAAACACTTCCTATCCTGCACGAATTAATAGGGTAGTTTCAGAATTCGTATCCCATATTTTATAAAATTCTTTGTGCAATAGAATCCACATGAAGTTTTTTATCAGTGACATTTTCGATCAGAACAATTCCCGGTTGCTTTCCATTTTCAAAACTTCCTAATTCGCTTTCCATTTGCAAACACTTGGCGCCATTTATTGTTGCCCATTGTAATAATGTTTCAATTGGAATACTGGGAAAATTCTTTGAAATTGTTTTTAATTCTTCCAAAATATTAAGCTGGTGATTGGATGCAAGACTATCGGTGCCAATAACAATATTACAATCGTTTTTCAAAAGCATCTCAACGGGAGGTAACGTATTTTCTATATAGAGGTTTGCATTTGGGCAGAGACAAAATGATACGAGCTGATACGGAGTTTTTACTTTGCTTATATAATTTATATCTTCTTGCTTTGTAAAAGTATTGTGTACTAAAATAACCGACGCTGCCTTTGAAAAATTTGAGAAATAGGTTTGTAAGCTTCTTAAATGCGGTGGCTTATAAAATGAATTATCAATATTCATTTTTTTGTACATATCGACCAAAATTCCCTTCCCTTTTAGAAAAAATTCATCTTCATCTTTTGTTTCCTGGTTGTGGATACACACCACACTCCCGGAAAAAAAAGGGGCAATTTTTCCCCATAAACTTTTAGCAACAGAATATGGAGCATGGGGAACTAAAGATGCTTTCTGATTTTTTTTAATAAATTCATCATAATATGATTTGCTTTTTTCAAATCTCGCTGAGGCAACTTCAGGGTTCCATCCGCTTACTTCAATAAAATTATAATAACAAAGCCTGCTATTCGTCTTTCGCGAAAGAGAAAATGTATTGTTACATATATCGCCAACTGCCACTATGCCACACTTTAGCATTTCATCTTCTCCAATTTCAATAGAATCAAGGATCTCCTGCTGCTGAAAATGTCGATCTGTGACCACTTTGAACACAAAATCAACCAGACCTGTAGTAAGAGGGATTAGATTTCTCAAATGAGATAATTCAAGGTGACAATGGGCATTTATAAAACCAGGCGTAAGAATGCCTTTAAAAACTTCTGTTCCATCTCCCGCCTCACTCTCCGCGACAATATTTATAATTTTACCTTTACCATCCGTTATTAATATATGATCGCTGCTGAGAATATTTTTACCGGTAAATAAATAATCAGCTTTAAATTTTCGATACTTCATGTAAAAAAGTAAAAAGTTAATTTTGCCTCCCGGAAATCAAAGATAACCAGCAATACAGTTATAAAGCCATAGAAACATGTTAGAGAAACTTGAAGCTATAAAAGCAAGATTTGAAGAATTAGGCGTAGCACTTTCTAATCCTGCAATTGTAAATGATAATAGCAAATACAAACAATTAAGTAAAGAATACCGCAGCCTGGAGAAGATTGTAAATATTAGAAATGAATATGCTAAAGTTATTGATGACATTGAGTTTAATAAGGAAATGATCAACAGCGACGATGACGAAATGAAAGAACTTGCCAAAGAAGAGATACCAGGCTTACAGGAAAAAAAAGAAGCCTACGAAAAACAGATAAGAAACATGCTTATACCCAAGGATCCGCAAGATGAAAAAAATGCCATACTTGAAATAAGAGCTGGAGCGGGCGGTGATGAAGCATCCTTGTTTGCCGGAAATCTTATGCGGATGTATCTTAAGTATTGCGAATCCAAGGGGTGGAAAACTACGTTACTTAGTGAGAGCGAAGGAACTGTGGGTGGGTATAAAGAAGTGCAGATAGAAGTGACCGGAGATGATGTATATGGAACCTTAAAATTTGAAAGTGGCGTACATCGTGTACAGCGTGTTCCTGATACAGAGGCTAGCGGCCGTGTACACACCAGTGCTGCCACCGTGGCGGTTATGCCGGAGGCAGAAGAAGTTGATGTTGATTTAAAAGACAGTGATGTAAAGATGGAAACAGCCCGGAGTGGCGGAGCCGGTGGCCAAAACGTAAATAAAGTGGAAACTAAGGTAATGCTCACTCACATTCCGACGGGTATTGTAATTGTTTGTCAAACGGAAAGGAGCCAATTGGGGAACAGGGAAAAGGCGATGCAAATGCTTCGTACCAAGTTATATGAAGAACAGGTGCGGAAGCAGGAAGATGAGATATCCCGCCATCGTAAAAGCCTTGTCAGCACGGGCGATCGCTCAGCGAAGATACGGACCTACAATTATCCGCAGGGGCGGGTCACAGATCATCGTATCGGCCTAACTGTATATAATCTTGATGACGTGATGAATGGAGATCTCCAGGAATTTATTGATGCCCTTCAATTTGCAGAAAATTCAGAAAAGTTAATTCAACAATAATAATTAATTCCTAAGCTTAGTTTTTCGTAGCTTTGTAATGAAACATTTTAATATGAAAACATCTTATATGTTTCTTAACAAAAGTGGTCTTAACTTTGGCATGTGATTTGAAATATAATCATCATTAAGTTTAAAAGTCAATTTTCTCATAAGCAGTTAGTTTTGGTAAACGGCCCCTGTTTCTACAGGGGCCTTTCTTTTTTGTTATTTTAAAAATTTTTGTTAAGCTGTTATTCTAACTTATAAAGAAATTAATTGAAATAATCTTACGTTTATCTTTGCTCTACAAAAACATCAATGACTTTCTTCATATCAAAAGCTATTGATTATTAATAATTAAGGCTTTTATGATTAATAACGATACCCCGCAAATATTTCAAACCAACAAACCCACCCGCTGGAAAAGTTTTAAGTGGACTACACGTGTACTTATAATAATAGCAATTTTCTTTTTTGCTGTTCTTGCATTTGCACTATATAGCGGTTCACTGCCAAGCCTGCCTAATATGCAGGCAAAGGCAAAAGAATATGAAACAACACTTGATCCCACCAATCCGCTCATTTTAAAAAATACGCAAAATGAAAAATACAAGGGATTTAAAGATTTCCTGTTAAAAAAAGTTAAGGCAGATTCATTAAAAAAAGCTAAGGCAAAGTCTGCGTCAAAAGCCAATTCGCTTCCGGTAATAAGGGCGGCTTTTTATACACCATGGACAGCTACCACTTCATATCCCGATTTAAAGAAGAATGCTGACAAGCTAAATACAATTTTTCCCGAATGGTTTTTTATTGACACCACTACCTTTCATCTTGAAACAAGAATTGATAGCGCAGGGCTTTCCTTAATGAAGCAAAAGCAATTGCGCATTATGCCGATGATACAAAACTTCAGATCCAAATCTCAAACATGGGACGGGAATCTTCTTCATAAGATTTTAACTAATCCCAATTTAGAAAATACTTTAATTCAGCAAATGGCCGATACACTTTCATATTATGGTCTGAATGGAATTAATGTTGATTTTGAAGAATTAATAGAATCTACTAATGATCCACTGACCGAATTTCAAAAAACGTTGTATGAAAAACTTCATGCAAGAGGGATGCTCGTGAGCATGGATGTGATACCCAAAAATAACGACTACGACTACACGAAGTTATCAGTCTACAATGATTATATTATTTTGATGGCTTATGATCAATCAAACAATTCTACTGGTCCGGGGCCAATTAGCGGGCAAAAATGGATTGAAGATGCGGTATCATGGACTGCTCAAAGAATCGCTCCTTCCAAAATAATTCTTGGTATTGGAGGTTTTGGATATGATTGGCCAGAGACAAAAAAGGATTCTATAGCAACGTATACGTATAACGATGCAATTAATAAAGCCAAGGCAATTAATGCAAAAATTATTTACGACAACGATTCTTACAACCTGCATTACGATTACGTTTCAGAAGAAGAAGACGACGATTCAGGGAATGTTGAAAAAACATCCCATGAAGTGTGGTTTACCGATGCAGCTACCACCTTTAATATACTTCGTTTTAGTGACGAATTTCAAACAGCGGGCACTGCCTTGTGGCGACTTGGAAGCGAAGACCAACGTATGTGGAAATATTATAACCGGGTATTGAGCAATGCTACTTTACAACAACAGCCTTTTAATTTTGATTCGCTTACAACTATTCCTGTAATTCGAAATAATGTGGGCTTCGAAGGTGAGGGTGAAGTTCTTGACATTATGTTTTCACCCCAACCCGGAAAAATTAATTTAGAAATTGACAGCGCAGAAGAGTTGATTGCCGAACAGAATTACGTACAGCTTCCTTCAGGATATGTTATAAGAAAATTTGCAGAAGATACCACCGTTGGTAAAGGCCACAAGCTCATACTTACTTTTGATGACGGCCCCAGCGAAGAGTGGACGCCTAAAATCCTGGACATATTAGAAAGGGAAAAAGTTCCTGCGACCTTTTTTGTTGTAGGTATCAATGCCGAACAAAATATCCCAATTTTACAGCGTGAATTTAAAGATAGTTTCGAGTTAGGCAATCACACTTTCACCCATCATAATATTGCCGACATGAGCCTGCCAAGAGCAGAACTTGAAATGAAGCTCACACGTCTGCTTATTGAGAGTATAACAGGACATTCCACTATTTTATTCAGGGCCCCCTATAACGCTGACTCGGAGCCCCAGACTTATGAAGAACTTGCTCCAATTGAGAGAAGCAGGAGCGAAAATTATCTAACCGTTAACGAAAGTATTGATCCTAACGACTGGGCGCCCGGCGTAAGCGCAGATAGCATTGTACAAAGAGTAATAACACAAGTGCAGAATGGCAATGCAAGTATTATTTTACTGCACGATGCAGGCGGAGAAACCCGGCATGCCACCGTTGACGCTCTTCCCAGGATAATTGATTATTTTAAAAAGCGAGGATATGTATTTACGACAGTCGCTGATCTAATGGGAAAAACGAAAGATGAAGTAATGCCAAAAGTAGCATCTTCGCGAGATGGATGGACAAGAAAATTTAATTTTTTCCTTGCCGAAGCAGGTTATTGGAGTGGCCATATATTATTTTCACTTTTTATAATCGGTATTCTTTTGTCGGTGGTCAGAATTATATTAATGGCCGTGTTAGCGAGCATTCAAAAAAGCAAAGACTCTAAATCGGGCTCTTCTAATTTATCTACATTGCTTTCGGCCAATAAAAGTAAATGGCCATTGGTTAGTGTAATAGTACCCGCCTATAACGAGGAAGTAAACGCAATTCGCACAGTTAATAGCCTGCTGGCGCAGGACTATCCTCAACTCGAAATTATTTTTGTAGATGATGGCAGTAAGGACAACACGTATTCGAAAGTAGGGCAACGTTTTATTACCAACTCAAAAGTCCAGGTTTTTACAAAATCAAACGGCGGTAAAGCATCCGCGTTAAATTTTGGCATTCAAAAATCCAAAGCCGATTTTGTGGTATGCATAGACGCAGATACGCAACTCAAAACTGATGCAATTACAGAATTGATGAAAAAGTTTGATAATGAAAATGTTGCTGCTGTTGCCGGAAATGTAAAAGTTGGAAACCAGGTAAACATGATCACGCGGTGGCAGAGCATTGAATATGTAACTTCTCAAAATTTTGACCGACGGGCTTTTGATCTATTAAATTGTATTACCGTAGTGCCCGGTGCTATCGGGGCTTTCCGTAAAGATGCGGTTTTAATAGCGGGGGGATTTACTACCGATACACTTGCTGAAGATTGCGACCTTACGATGCGATTGCTTCGTCATAATTATATCATCAGGAATTGCACCTCCGCCATTTCTTACACGGAAGCACCCGAAACTTTCAGGCAATTTTTAAAGCAACGATTCCGGTGGAGTTTTGGTGTTATGCAATGTTTCTGGAAACACCGCGATACCGTTTTTAATCCAAGATATAAAACCTTTGGGATGGCAGCTATGCCTAATATCCTGGTTTATCAAATGATATTGCCTATTCTTGCTCCTCTTGCAGACATTATTTTAGTGCTTAGCATTGTTGCTGCATCGTTTGGGGTAATTGTTGCCAGCGTACCGCATATTATTCTCTACTATATTATTTTTACATTCATTGATATAGCCGGAGCTGCGTTAGCTTTTGCCTATGAAAGGGAAAACCATTTAAAGCTCATATGGATGCTCCCGCAACGCCTCATTTATCGCCAATTGATGTATTACATTCTTATAAAATCTTTCAACAAAGCCATTAAAGGAGAGCTACAGGGTTGGGGGGCATTGAAGCGCACCGGAAGTGTTAAAGAGATGGCTGTAGTAAAATGACCATTCTATTCATAAAATTTCATTATTCAATTTGAATAATACAATAAACAATTGAGTAGTTGTTTCGTAGTATTATTTGTTATCTTGGCTCAATAAAGAATTCATTATCTACAAATCAACTTATGAGTTTTAAAAACAAAACGGTATTTATTACAGGCGCTTCCCGCGGAATTGGAAAGAGCATTGCACTAAGGCTTGCAAGGGAAGGAGCTAATATTGTAATTGCAGCCAAATCCATTGAAGAAAATGCCAAACTTGGAGGAACCATTTTCAGTGCGGCAAGAGAGGTAGAAGAAGCAGGGGGCAAGGCGCTCGCGGCACAATGTGATATCCGGTTTGAAGAGCAGATTCAGCAGGCAGTCGATAACGCTGTAGAAGTATTTGGTGGTATTGATATTTTAATAAACAATGCATCTGCAATTAACCTGAGTAAAACAGAACAAACCGAGCCGAAAGTTTTCAAATTAATTCATGACATAAATGTGAAAGGGACCTTTTTTGTAAGCAAAGCCTGCATTCCACATTTAAAAAATGGAACCAATGCCCACATTTTGAATCTTTCTCCTCCGATAAATCTTGACAAAAAATGGTTTGCTAACCATCTCGCCTACACGATGAGTAAATACAATATGACAATGATTGCCATTGGACTTGCGGGTGAGTTAAAGAAATATAATATAGCTGCCAACACCCTTTGGCCAAAAACAACAATTGCAACCGCCGCTGTACGCAATTTATTGGGCGGTGAAACCCTGATAAAAATGAGTCGCACACCCGAAATAATTGCTGATGCTGCCTTTTATATTTTAAGCAAATCTTCAACAGAATGTACAGGGAATTGTTTTATAGATGAGGAAGTGTTGGCAAATGAAGATATTACAGATTTAGACAAATATGCAATAGAACCCGGCGGCAAACTGTGCACTGACTTATTTCTATAAGGTTTGAAGATTATTTCCCGGTAATTACTCTGATATTATTTTCCACAATTCCAGTAAAGTACCCCGCATTTTTTCAAATATATTGTCGAATTGCGGCAACGTATTCCCGCTATAAATAATGAAAACAATGAGATTCTTTTGTTTTCCTTCCAATTCGATTAACAAAGGGGCCTTCTGCAAACGCCAGGCTTCTCTCATAAGTCTTTTTATCCTGTTTCTTTGAACCGCTTTTTTAAAATTCTTACTGCTTACAGAGAATGCTGCCTGTAAACGGGAATGGCTTATTTCGGGTTGCATATATATTACCCTAAAAGGAAAATTAGAAAATGATTTTCCTTCTTTAAAAAGCTGCTGGATCAGTTTTCGGCTTTTTAATTTTTCACTCCTTTTGAATGTAAGATTGTGCTGAATAAGGCAATTTTAAAAAGATAGAAATAAATACAAGTGACTAAAATAAAAAAATAGCCCCGTAAAAGAGGCTATTCATAAAAGTATTTGTTTTTAATTATTTTTTACTTCCGTGTTCATCGGAAACGGTAAGCTTATGGCGCCCTTTTTTTCTTCGGCTTGCCAATACTTTACGCCCGTTGGCTGTTGACATGCGTTCCCTGAAGCCATGTACACTTTTGCGGCGGCGTTTATGCGGCTGGTATGTTCGTTTTTTTCCTGGCATTTTATTATCGTTTTTCCTTTAATAAATTTCTTCAACTTCTCAGCCGGGCACCATCCCCGCTGTTTGTGAAAGGGCAGCAAAAGTAAGAAAGTATTTTAAATTTTGAGACATGAATTTCTCGAATTATCGGAATTTCACAAATTTTCTGAGTGTGTCATAAATCCACATGCTTCGAGACTAGCTGTTTGCCAAAAAAAATAGCAGAATGTTTATCAAAATCTTTAACTGAGTCGGTTGTATAGAACTGGATTTGCCCGTTTTTACTGCATTTCTCTTCAATTTCAGGATGGCGAAAAAGATAATTTTCCAAACTGGCAGCAACAATTTCTCCCTGTGAAATCAAATGAACATTTTTGGGAATATATTTATTGATCTTCCCTGTAAGTAATGGATAATGAGTGCAAGCCAGTAAAATGGTATCAATTCCGGGAGCATTATTCAGCAACTCATTAATGTCCTTTTGAATAAAATAATCGGCGCCGGGCGAAGAATATTCGTTGTTTTCGACGAGCGGAACCCAAAGGGGACAGGCATGTTGGTACACCTCTACTTCCGGGAAAAACTTTTCCATTTCAAGAGGATAAGATAAAGATTCCACGGTACCATTTGTTCCCAGAATTCCAACCTTTTTTGTTTTTGAGTAATTACCTATTACTTCAGCACTTGGTCTTATAACTCCCAGTACCCGCTTATTATCACCAAGTTTTGGAAGGTTTCTCTGTTGAATAGACCTCAATGCTTTCGCAGATGCCGTATTGCAGGCAAGAATTATCAAAGGACAACCTTTTTGGAACAGCCATTTTACGGATTGCAGCGTGTATTCGTAAACGGTATCGAAAGACCGGTTTCCATAAGGTGTCCGTGCATTATCGCCAAAATATAGGTAATCATAAGATGGCAGCCTTTCAACTATAGCTTTCAGAACGGTTAAGCCCCCATAGCCTGAGTCGAAAACGCCAATTGGTGATGAACTCATTGCACAAAAATAAACAAGCCATCCAGTTTAAGTGGATGGCTTGCATATTAATTTTATAATTATTTTTTAGGGACTGTGTTTGTATTACTATTGGTGGCGGGCTCTTTCAGGCCAAGTTTTTTAATTACCAGTGGTCCTATATCGCTTGTAGGAGGCATATAAATGAGCGCTTCCCGTGGGAATATGTAGGTATATCCATTTTCTTTGGCAACGTCTTCTATTGCCGCCTGCAGTTTCTTTTGTATAGGTAAAGAGAGCTCCTGGCGTTTTTGTTCAAACTGATTTTGAATTTTTTGATCCATACCACTTAAATCCTGAACCTGCTTTTGCAAATCCTGCCTTTTCACTTCTTTTAAGCTGGGGCTCATCGTTGCTGAGTCTTTATAAAATTTTTGAACTGCTTCATTTAATGCAGTTTTCTGATCATCAGCGTTCTTGTAAAGTGATTGCTGGTATTCATCCAGTTGGCTTTGAACAGTAGCAGCCTCCGGCATTAATTGTATAATTTCGTCTGCACTTATATAACCGATTTTTTGTGCGTTTATGGTATTAGAGAATCCAAATAACCCTACTGAGATTAAAACGATTGTGGCGAACTTTTTCATTTTTGTTTTTAATATTTGGTTTTAATTAAAGTCTTTAAAATTATATTTCAGGCTGCATCAAATTTGTCCTTTCGCATTTATTTAACACCAAGCTCTTTGAGAACATCATCACTCTTGTCGAGTTTGGGGTCGGCAAATATAACAGTAATTCCTTCACTTTTATCCAAAATAAAATCATATAGTTTGGAAACTGCCAGTTTCTGGACAGCGTTGTAAACTCTGTCCTGTATTGGTTTTATCAATTCCTGGCGCTTTTTAAAAATATCTCCTTCGTAACCAAAGCGTTTTCTTTGCAAATCTTTAAGCGCCTTGTCTGCGTTAAAAATTTCATCTTCCCTTTTTTTCTTAAGGTCATCGCTCAACATTACCTTCTCCGCATCATAATCTTTATACATTTTATCAAGCGCTGCCGATTTTTGATCAATTTCCTGCTGCCATTGCTTGCTGAACTGATCTAACTTTTCCTGTGCAGCTTTATATTCCGGAAGTTTTTCGAGAATATATTTTGAATCAATTACTGCATAACGTTGTGCATATAATCCTGAACCTGATACTATGAGTAGTAATATTAAAACTATTCTTTTCATAATTGATGATTTATTACCTGGCTATTCGGGCTCCTGGCCTAACATAAATGTAAATTTCGCAGCTCCTTTTATTCCAGTGTTGGAATTCAATCGGTCTAACCCAATACCATAATCAAATCCCAGTAATCCAAACATCGGGAGGAAGAAACGCATGCCCACCCCAACTGACCTTCGCAATTTAAACGGATTATAATCTTTAAAGCTATACCATCCGTTTGCAGCTTCAAAAAATGCTTCACCAAAAATTGTACTGCTCGCACTTATCGTTAAAGGGTAGCGGAGTTCAAGTGTATATTTATTAAAAATAGTAAAAAAGTTGCTTGCATTACTTATGTCAGGGTTAACTTTCGGGTCTGAATTATCATATACAGGATATCCCCTGTGCGAAATAATATCATAACCGAGCAATCCATAGTTATTACTTAAACCCGCATCCCCTAATTGAAACCGCTCAAAGGGCGAAGTAATTGTTTTATTGGTATAGCGGCTAAGGAACCCGAATTTAGCAGCGGCTTTTAATACAAATTGCTTGTTCTTGTCTGGCCCGCGACCTTGCCCAATCGGCACATACCATTCAGCATTAAAACGTTCTTTATGAAATTCCACTAATTTATATTGGTCTTCTGCCGCCTGATTTTTGTAGTAAGTTGCACTATTGAATAAAGAATATGGAGGAGTAAACTGCCCACTCAAAACAAAGTTAGAGCCACCTGTTGGGAAAATTGGGTTAGGTCCTGCTGAATTCCGGGCTAATGTAATTTTCAAACTAAAATTGTTTGAGATACCGTTGGTTAACCCCGGGAAAATATTATACTTCTTAAGCTTGTAACGTTGATAGTCTAACTGATAAACCAGGGAAAAATAATCATCAGGCCACTTTAATTGCTTACCAAGCGCCACACTAAAACCCGTTGTCTTAATATACGAAGAGTCAGCATAAGAGCGATCATAATAACCCGTAATGGGGCTATATGCATTTGCATATTTCGTATCATAATAGCTTATAGTAAAAGAATTTCTTTTTTTACCACCAAGCCATGGCTCTGTAAACGAAAAATTATAAGACCGGAATTGCTTTCCATTACTTTGGCCACGTAAACTTAATTTCTGTCCGTCACCGCTTGGTAAGGGATCCCAGCTTTTTTTATTGAAAAGATTGTAAATGGAAAAATTATTGAAAGTGACACCCAATGTTCCTGTTAATCCTATACCGCCCCCAAAACCTGCGGAAAGTTCCAACTGGTCTGACGATTTTTCCTGGAGCCCCCATGTTATATCCACGGTTCCATTTTCCGTGTGCGGATCAATTCCAGGATTTATTTTTTCAGGGTCAAAATAGCCAAGTTGCGACAACTCTCTTTGCGTCCTGATTATTAGTTCACGGCTGAATTTATCTCCCGGAACCGTACGCAACTCCCGCCGTATTACATAATCTTTGGTTTTATCGTTCCCTGTTATGTTCACTTTGCCTATAGTCGCCTGCGGGCCTTCCACAATACGTATCTCATGATCAATTGTATCATTATAAACAGCAGTTTCTACAGGATCTATTCTGAAAAACAAATAACCATCGTCCTGGTACAAGCTACTTATATCACCGCCTTCAGCGGATGGGGTGGTACCTAATTTTTTATTGAGCGTTTCCGCATTATAAATATCCCCCTTCTTTATCCCAAGTAGTAAAGAGAGTACCGAATCAGAATACTTGGTATTTCCCTTCCATGTTATATTTCCAAAATAATAGCGGTGACCTTCCTTCAACTTAATCGCCACATCAAGATCTCCATGATCTTTGTAAGTAGTATCGTCTTCAATCACGGCATCCCGAAACCCCAGGGAATTATAGTAATTCAGCAGGCTTTGTTTGTCTTCCTGGTATTTCTTTTCATTAAACTTTGCGGAACTTAACTTAAATCGAAAATAAGGATCAAGTAGCTCTTTTGTTTTGGAAGGAATTAAATAACCGTTAGTACGCAAATATTCACTAAACGTAATTTTATTGCTCCTGCCGGAGTCGTAAACATTTCCAACTGTAGTTGGGAACAAAGTGAACCTGCTCATCTCCTTTGTGCCCTTCATTTGTTTTTTTAGCCTAAGCGCACTAACAGATTCGTTACCGGCGAAATAAATGTCTTTGATATGAACCTTGCCATTCTTATTAACGACAAATACAATGTTTACTGCATTTGCCGCATTGGGATCTTTTGTTTCAACCACTTTTACATCCACATTCCTAAATCCTTTGTCTACATAGAATTTCTTAATTATAGTTACGGCGGACCTTTTTAAATTTTCTGTGACACGTGTTAATCTCCCCTTTGCAAGTCCCAATTTTGGAGTAAGATCGTCAGCCTCTCCCTTGCTCACACCTTTAAATTTAAAATTGGTAAGACTTGGCCTGTCCGTAATATTTATTTCGACAGATAATTTATTGCCTACAAGATTTGTAAAATAAATTTGCACATCTGAAACAAGATTTTGTTTCCACAAATTGTCGATTGCTTTGGAAAAATTATCTCCTCCCGGAATTTTTACTTTATCCCCTACTGCAAGGCCAGAGATAGAAATAATAAGATTTGGATCAAACTGGGTTCCGGTTACTTTAATATCGGAAATCACATATTCGGTAGGCGTCTTCGCATTAAAGATGTTTTCAAGAGCAACGTTTACTGAAACTGGAACCGAATCATTAACGACCTGGGCGGTGGCATTTGTTTTGGCAGTAACAGCTACAACTACTAAGAATAAAATCTTGTAGATCTTAAGCATCAAATCATTTTTTATAAGGCGGCAAGATAAAATCAATTAATTAAAAGTATTTGTTAAATCACCCTTACAATAAGGGTTTGAGGGTAATTGAAATATTAGATAAGAAATAGGTAGAAATTGTATGATATTATTTAAAGTTGTTCACTGGTTTTACCAAATCTCCTCTCCCGGTTTTGAAAATCGAGTATTGCCGCATATAAATTTTCCTTCCGGAAATCAGGCCACAATGTGTCTGTAAAATATAATTCACTATAGGCAAGTTGATAAAGCAAAAAATTGCTGATACGATATTCTCCGCTTGTACGAATCATTAGTTCAGGATCGGGAAAACCTGCAGTACATAAATGCTGATTAAAGACATTATTGTCAATATCCTCGGGATTAAGTTTTTTGTTCCTGACTTCAACTGCGATATTCTTCACAGCCTCAATAATTTCCCAACGACTGCTGTAACTTAATGCCATTATAAGATTCAGGCCAGTGTTCGTTTGTGTAGCATCGCATGCTTCTGCCAACTCGTTCCTTGCAGCATCAGGTAACAATTTTATATTACCAATTACGTGTAACCTGATATTATTTTTGTTAAGAGTTGAAACCTCTTGTTTTATAGTTTGAACCAGCAATTCCATTAAACCGGTTACCTCATCTTTTGGCCTATCCCAGTTTTCCGTGCTAAAAGCATAGAGAGTAAGATATTTTATGCCTAATTCAGCACATCCTTCAACGATGTTTCTTACACTTTCCACGCCGCTATAATGACCAAACAACCTGTCCTCTCCTTTTTCCTTAGCCCATCTTCCGTTACCATCCATAATGATGGCAATGTGTTTTGGTAACTTTTCTGCATTTAATTTTTCTTTGAGGCTCATATTGTTTTAAGATACCCAAGTCAGGCGGGACGAGGCCTGACTTGGGTGGCAAAAATAAGGATATAGTTTAAATGGAGGGGTGGTTAAACCTTTCCCGTGATTAATTTCCAATAAATTTTTCTGCTAAATACCTTGTTAGAACTAAAAAATTCTTCAGCATGAAGAATGAACCGGGTCACAATAGATTAACGTGCCGTAGGACAACGATAAGAGGTTAGGTTAAATGAAATGCCAAACTCGGCTATGGCATATTGATCTTTTTGTTTGCTGAAGCCTCGCTGGCGTCCTTCAATACCAATAGGAGTACCCAATTCATAAGACCTATCCTGAAGCTGAGCTGCAACTGAAGAAGCGGGAAATTTATCTATGCCCACATAAGTTGTACTTACATCATCAATATAATCCGTAGTAGTAAAACGATGAGCAATTTCGAATGAAATATTTACTTTATCTGTTACTGCATATTTTACACCGAAGCCAATTGGTATGCAAATAGCCATAGTTCCATAGGCCTTTCTTCCCTTATAAAACGTTTCTCCTTCAGTATCTAAGGGCCTTAGGAAATATTTTTGACCTGCCAGGTAGGCATACGGGTCGTAGCTGAAAACCCCTACGCCGAGAGTTGCATAAGGGGTAAAGCTATGTTGTGGGTCCGTTGGTATAAATTTGAAAAAATTAAAATCTCCTCTTAAAGCTATCTCAAAAATATTTGTGTTGAAACTTAAGTTTCTGCTACGCTGGTAGGCGTTTTCGCTGTATTGATCGCTATAGCCAAGCTCTGCAAAATGCGCTGACAAGCGAATACCTGCATAATTGCTAAATTGTTTTCTATAAAAAGCACCTAATGCAATTTTAGGCCTGTTAAACGCTGCCCTATTATTAAGATCGCCAAAATAGTGTGCCACGCCTGCGGTTAAGCCATATTCTCCTTCCTGAACGGCTTCGTATTGTGCTCTTACTTTAATATTAAAAGCAGTGAGGGCTATCAGGATTACAAAAAAATTTTTCATAATAGGTGCTAAATAAGAGTAATAGACATAGTTGGTAAAACGAAGAAACACCCTTTTAATTATATATGCAAGTTAAAAATTTGTCATTAATTTCTTTTATCAAGTCCCCAGGATAATTTGTTACGCAATGTTTGCAAAAAATTATTCTCATTCAGACGTACAAGATTGACACTGAACGTTTCTTTGCGAATTGCCAGCAGCACTTCCTTTGTAACGATTTCCCGACGGCTGTCTAAGGTACATAAAAAGCCATCCGTACGTCCCTCCACTTCAAAAGAAAGAATGGTATTATCCGGCACCACTAATGGTCTTATATTTAAGTTATGGGGCGATACCGGCGTAATAACAAAGCTGGCAGATTCAGGAAAAACGACCGGCCCGTTACAGCTCAATGAATAGCCCGTAGAACCCGTTGGTGTAGATACAATAAGACCATCAGCCCAGTACGTGTTCAAAAATTCACCGTTTAAGTACGTGTGTATTTTAATCATAGGCGAAGTGTCTTTCTTATGAATGGTAAATTCATTTAGCGCATAGGCGACACCGTTAAATAAAGGCATGTTAGCATCAAGATGAAGCAAAGTTCTTTTATCCTGCATAAAAGTTCTTTGCACCAAAGCCTTAACCGCAATGTGCAATTCATCTTTGCCTATACTTGCCAGGAAACCCAGGCGCCCGTAATTAATACCTAAAACAGGAATGCCTTTATCCCCTACGAAAGTTACCGCGTCAAGTAAAGTACCATCTCCTCCAAGGCTTATCAGGAAGTCAATATCTTCCAGGTCTTCCGGGCAATTAAAGGTGGAATATTTATTAGATATATCAATCGATGAATAAAACTGGTTAAAAAAATTCTGGAATACAACTGGCTCAATTTTATAATGAGCCAGTTCCGCGAGTAATAACTTGAGGCCGTCTTTCTGATCGGCTTCTAAACCACGGCTATATATTGCTATCCTCATAATTTGGTGATGAGACCTTTTAAAAATCGAATAAAAGACGAGCTAGTTATGTAAAAATAAACCCTTTTGGCCTAACTGGTTTAAACTGTATTCAATGCTTAATTTAAAATCGTAAAGTGTAAGAATGTCTATCCCCAAACCCCCGGAATATAAAAATCTTTTATTGAGCACGCTATTAAATTCGGGCTGACAATATACATACCCGGCATCGAAAAAAGTTTTCGCATACACTGTAAAGGGAAGTCTATTGTATGTTTTTGAATTCAGAAATGTTGGTAAGCTGAAATGAAAAAGCTTTTTTTTAAGGTCCAACTTTCCCAGGCCGAATGCCGCTCCGTCTATTACAAAATATTCATCGCCTCTTAAATAATCGTCTTTATAGCCCAATGCTCTCTGGTTAATATAAGGCTGACTGAAGGGCAAATTTGCCTGTGCCGTAAGCTTTATGCTGGAATACCAGTTATGGGCAAAGGCAAAATATTTATTATAAGCAGTTCTTATGATAAACTGGTTAATCCCGCCTTCAAGTTGCAATCCACGCTTTTGAAGAAGTAAGGATGCCGCATAACCTTTTAAAGGATACAAAATATTATCTACATCAGTAAATTGAAGTTTATAAGCAAGCTCTATAAAATTTTGATAAGACGAACTACTGTTAAAATAGCCGGGATTGTAATATTGGGAAACAACAGAATCTTCAACTTTTATGTGCCTGAATGTAACTGAAAAGGTTTCCTTCTTTTTAATAGCTTTCCTTGAGCTGTATGAACCGGTTACATACCATTCATTCTTTACAAAATCATCATTTTTGTAGTATACCAGGTTATTATGCGCATCCGTTTTAAATGGTATTTCACGGATCTGCGAATAGCCTGCACCAAATATTACTCCGTCAGATAATAGTGGATTGGTGTACGGCGCCTTGTATTCAAAAGAAATATTTCGCGTAAAACCATTTATAAATGCGAGAGAGAGCTGATCTTTTCTTCCGCTGATATTGAAATGGTAAAAACGCATGCCATAATTCACCCGCCGAAGGCTGCCGTTATATTTTACCAGCCACTCATTAAACGACCGGTCAGAAAGCTGAAACGCAGGAATCGGGAAAATGTACCATCTTTCTTTTACTGTAACTATTATGTCCACATCATAATCGTTTGCCACCCTGGGAGTAACTTTTACATCGATAAACAGTGTTGTGTTGTAAACCTGGTTACGTGCTTTTTCCAATATTTCATTCATTCTGTTTAACGGAATTAAATCGCCAGGTTCCAGTTGCAGTTCCCTTAAAATAATATATGATTTTGTTTGCCTGTTCCCCTTTATAACAATGTCGCACACACGAAGTTTA
The DNA here is from genome assembly GCA_963819925.1 of uncultured Chitinophagaceae bacterium. Lineage (GTDB taxonomy): Bacteria > Bacteroidota > Bacteroidia > Chitinophagales > Chitinophagaceae > Ginsengibacter. Next base: position 1,280,854 of record CAWFYG010000009.1, read on the forward strand.
GTAGTAGAATCTCCAATCGGTAGGTTTTGAAAAAAGGAGACATGGTCCTTATCCTGCGCAAAGGTTACGGCAGTTATAAAGTTTAAAAAAAAAGTAATAGTTATTTTATTTCTGATGATGAACAGGTACGTTTTTATTTAACAAAAAGAAAAACTGAAAAATATAAATAATATTATGTAAGTGAAGTTTAAAGCAATTTCGTTCCCTTAAATATCAAGGTAATTCATTAAATGCCTGTAGTTGTTATCAATTTCATTTTCAAACAGCTCTTCCCCGGAATAATATGAAACTGTATATTCATATCTTTCAAAAGCAGCAATAATAACGGATATTTCTCTTTTATTAAGATGGACGGTTACCTGCAGCAGAGCGGTACCCGGTTTAACTGTAATATTCAGATGGAGAATAACGGCGCCATCGCTTTCAACTATCCTGCTTATTTCAGAAATAGAAAAACGATTGCGTTCCATTTCAAGAACAATAATAGCACCCGTTTCGTCCGCTCCTGAAAAGTTTCCCAGGGCGGCAAGAAGTTCCTGCCCCGCAATAGTGCCCATGAATTCATTGGTTTCACTAATCACCGGAATTACGTTCGTTTGATATTGATTGCTTATAGCGACCGCACTCAAAAAATGTTTATTGAAATAAACCGATGCTGGAATAAAATCATTTTGGAAAAATTCAATAGTAATTTTTTTATTTTCTTCATCTAACAAATCGTCTTCGCTTATCAGCCCGAGATATTTGTCTTCAGATACAACAGGCAGGTGCGTCATTTTAAAATCATTCATCAATTGTAAAGCCTTGGAAACAGTATCAGTCAGTTGTAGTTGAGGCAAAATATTATTAATCAGTTCTTGTGCTAACATGATTTTAATTCGATTATAATGTTAGAAAATTAAGAGACGCTATTATAGAGACAAAAAAAACTAATGAACTGTTGCAACAGGCACTTTTAATTTTGAAATAAAACCGCTGAGAATTTTATTAAATTCATCCGGAACCTCCATCATGGGAGCATGGCCGCATTTATCAATAAAATGAAGCTCACTATTCGGGATGAGTTTGTGAAATTCTTTTGCAACAAAGGGCGGTGTTATTGTATCATTATTGCCCCAAATTAAACACGTTGGTTGTTTTATCTGGCTTATTTCTTCTCCAAGATTATTACGAATAGCGGACTTAGCCAGTGAAATTATTTTAATTACTTTGATCCTGTTATTTGTTATCTCAAAACATTCATTCACGAGTTCTTCGGTAGCCATTGCAGGATCGTAAAAAGTAAGTTGGGTTTTTTTACGAATATATTCTTTGTCGCCCCGTTTTGGATAGCTGTCTCCCATACCGTTTTCGAATAAACCGGAACTACCGGTAAGTATAAGAGATTTAATGCGCTCAGGATGTTTTAAAATATATACGAGGGCAACATGACCTCCCAATGAGTTACCTAACAAGTGAATATTTTTATACTCTCGGGTTTCTATAAATTTAAAAACAAATTTTTGTAACCCTCCCACGGTAGTGTGCAACAGATCGAGCTCAAAAAGCGGAAGCATGGGCACGATAACTTGATTGGTCTTCCTGAAATATTCAATAAGATGTTCAAAATTGCTTAATGCTCCAAACAGGCCATGCAATAACACAAGAGGCTCACCTTCACCTTCTTCAATAAATTTAAACTTGCCGTCTTGTTGAATTTTATATTCCATTGATGCGCTCTGGCGTATTTGCGATTTTACATGCAGCTATATAACGCTAAAATAAATGTTTCTATGCAAAAAAAAGCCGAAATAATATTTCATAATGATTTAGCTAAACAGATTTTTGTGCCACACTTTCAAAAAAATTTTCCAGTTGCAAAAACATATCTTTAAAAAAAGGTATAATTTTTCCAAGATTATCTATCACTTTAGGTCCCCACGGAGACACGTATTTATAAACTATAGAACTTCCTATTACATCCGGCTTTATCACCAAAATCTTTTCTGCAAAAAATAATAGTATACTAAAAATGATTGTATAAATAATGATATACAAAAACATGCCGGCCAACTTATCGACCCAACCAAGCAAGGCAAAATCAATCGTTTTTTTTATGAGCCTTGCTCCCAAACCTACCAGTAAAATTACCACAATAAAAACCAAAAGAAATGAAATCACAGGTAACCATTTCGTAGCAGATATAACATTCTTACTTAGATAAGCAGCCACCATCGCTGAAAGCTTAATAGCTGCTGCAAGCCCAATTATAAAAGCAAGTAAAGAAAAAATACCAATAATAAATCCTTTACTCAATCCTTTAAATATAGCAATAATCATCGTCAATATAAATGCTATATCAATTATCATAGATTATTTTCATTTATAAAGTATGATGTTTTGAAATAAATAATTCATATTACAAGTATAATAAAAGGCTATTTTGCCGCAAGAATTTCTTTCACAACCGAAGCAATAGCTTTACCATCAGCTTTACCGGCAAGTTGTTTATTAGCCATTCCCATGACTTTACCCATATCGGCTTGCGACGTGGCACCTGTTTCTTTAATTATGGATGCGACTATCTCTTTCAACTCTTCGTGGCTCATTTGCTTCGGCAAAAATTTTTCTATTACACTAATCTCTTCCTTTTCTTTTTCTGCAAGATCACTTCGGTTTTGTTTTTCGTAAATTTCCAAAGACTCCCTACGTTGTTTCACTAATTTTTGCAGTATTTTAATTTCGTCTTCTTCTTTAATTTCTCCCGTAAAACCTTCCGAGGTTTTAAGGTTAATAATCGCGGCTTTAATAGCACGCAAAGACCGTAAAGACTTTTCGTCTTTTGCAAGCATTGCAGTTTTTAAATCGGTCATTACTTTTTCTTCTAAACTCATTTTATGTTCAATTTAAATTTATTAATACTGTTTTACATGGTTATGACAACACAATTTAAATTGTATTATTTATTCCTTTCTTTCTCGATGTCCATAAATTTTTGATGAAATTGCCGGGCAAATGTTTTTATGTCGTTACTTAATACGTCGTGCCTGGTGGCTCTTTGAAAAGTGTCGGCCATGGTGGTAAACAACTGGAAATAAAAATCTGCCATCTCATCCACCATCATCTCTTTTGTCCACAGATCAATTCGCAACGCCGATTTATCAAGCGCATCCCAGAACGCAACGAACATTGCTTTTGCCTTTTGAGGAGTTTCGGCGGTACTGCCTGTTGCACTCCATGTTATTTGTTGAGGAACTTTTTCTGCATCGAGCTGAATACTAATATTTATGTTTGATTCTGTCATAAGAGGGTGCAAATTAATACTATTGCAGGTTTCAGTAAAAAACTGGTATCATAGGCAGGTTTCAAGGTTGCTCCAAAGAAGATTTGACGTAATATCCCAATTAAATTTTTGTGCCTGCTTTTTCCCTTTTTCAATCAATTCTTTTCTAAAATTTTCGTCTCTGAAAAGCTGCATCATTTTGACGGCAATTTCTTTAAAATTTTCAGCGTCCACATACAATGCAGCATCGCCGCATATTTCGGGCATAACACCTTTTGAAGAAGCAATAACAGGAACCCCACTTTTTATTGCTTCCAGAGGATGAACTGCAAAGTTTTCATAAAGCGAAGTATATACCATAGCATAGGCCGCAGCCGTTAATTTTACAATTTCTTCTCCGGTCGGATCTTTTAAAATTTTTACATCATCCTTAAACCTGAATAGGCCAAGGCTTTCAAAAAACTTCTCACTTTTCCATCCTTGTTTTCCCGCAATTATCAATTGCATATTGCTCCTCTGTCTTTTTTTAAAAGCCGAAAATGCTTTCAATAAATTAAGCAAATTTTTGTGTTCTCCGATTTCTCCGGTATAGATAAAATATTCATTCCCTTTGGTATATTTTGCTTTTATTTCCTCTTTTTCGCCATAATTTATTTCTTTAAAATTTACATTGACACTTTTATAAACAACTTTTATTTTATCGGCATTTGACCGGTATTGTTTAACTATATCTGTTTTGCAGAATTCTGAAACCGTAAAAATTAGTTTAGCTTTTTTTATACTTCGTGGTATAAATGTTTTATAAAATAATAAATCACTTTTTTTGAAAAGAGAAGGCTGATGGATAAAAGCAAGATCAGGAATAATAATACATTGAGGCACCTTGGAATTAAGCGATGCAATTTTATAACTAATAAATAATCCGGCATTGTATTTTTTTAGTACCGCTGGAATTTTAATGTTATACCATAGGTACCATAACACAGGATTTTTTTTCTGTTGACCTATTGCAATATTCATCACATTTTTAAAAGAAATTAACCCATCCCTTAATTGCTTTTCAGTAACTAAAATAAAAGTGTGATCGGGATGCTGTTTAATAATCCTGCCGAAAGTTTCAAAAATAAAATCGTTATTTTCTTCGAATTCGTTCCCGGTAATTTTCGTATTAATAGCAATAACCATTTGAGGAAGTAAATTTTAAATCACCGTTTTGGAATTAATCCGTAAAATGTACAGGATGATAATGCAGTCAAGAGAATTCCCAAAAATTTATCTAAGCACTTTAAGCTTTACGGTTTCAATACGGGTTTCGCTCACGTTTAAAATATCAAACTGGTAGTCATCAATAATAATGCGGTCTTTTTGCCTTGGAATTGACTCGTGTTGGCTGATGATGTACCCGGAGAGTGTTTCTGTTTCTTCATTTTTCCTGAATTCCATTTTATATTTATCAATGAGATAATCCAGTTCAAGTCTCCCGCTCAAAATATATTCATTGGCGGAAATTTGCTTATCGACAAATTCTTCGGTGATATCGTACTCGTCCCTGATATCGCCAAAAATTTCTTCCAGCAAATCTTCCATGGTTACGATGCCGGCGGTACCGCCAAATTCATCAATTACCCAGGCAATACTTCTATGTTCTTTGCTAAATTTATCAATGAGGTCTGTTGCACTCATACTTTCGGGAATGGTGGGTATCGGAAGTAATACCGCTTTAAGACTTTGAGGATTTCCGAACATGTCAAGTTGATGAATATAACCCTGGATGTTATCAATGTTGTCTTCATACACAACCAGTTTACTCAACTTCGTTTCTATAAAGCGGGCTTTCACTTCCGGAAGTGTTGCGTTAATATTAATTGATTCGATTTCTTTTCGGGGAATTAGACACTCCCTGACTTTAATATCCGATAATGATAATACATTTTCGAATAATTCATTATTCATTTCTTCGTTGTCATCAGCAACATTCAACTTACTTTGCTGAATAAAATGTTCCAGGTCAATTTTAGTAAACGCCTCGTTCTTATTCTGCAGCTTTACATTAAAAATATACTTGAGCATCCATTCTGAAAGGCTCACAAAAAAAGAGCCCGTCCATGAAAATATAGAATAGAAGAAATTAATAACAAAAGTGATGAATCTGCTGCCGGTAACAGCATTGTTCGTTGCACGAAAGAATGCTTTGAAAATAAATTCAAAAAATAAAAGTAGCGTAGTGGAAATAATTGTTTCAGCAGCAAGCTTTATAAAAGGATTACCAATGCCCCAATATTTCCATACACTATTTAGTATGTTACTCCAGAGTAAACCATATATTACCACTAAAATATTGAATGCAATAAGCGTAGTGCCTATGAACCGGGTAGGATTTTCCATGAAGCCAGCCCATATTCTGCCCACATAACTTCCCTGTTTTTTTCTTAATTCTATCGACAGTTTATTTACGGAAATAAAAGTAATTTCTATTCCTGCAAAAAACCCAATAAGTAACAATGAAGCAGCTATTGCGATAATCGAAGTCCAATCCATATTACAAAAATATATAATTGAAAATGAACACTTGTTTTAAATTAATTCTTCTGAAGAAATGCCGACACTATCTTTTCAGCTTCGAGGCATGCTGTTTCAAAATCTTTATTTGTGATTACATTTTCAAAGTGATTCTTAAAGGTCATTTCATATGAAGATTTATTTATACGAGCCTGTAATGATTCTTCATTTTCGGAACCACGTGCAAGTAATCGTTTTTTCAATTCTTCGGACGATGGAGCCTGTATAAAAACAGCCGTGGTATTTACAGGATATTGTTGCTGAACATGGATAGCGCCCTGAACGTCTATGTCCAAAACAGGGACTTTTTGCATTGACCATAGCCGCTCAATCTCGGATTTTAAAGTGCCATAGTATTTCCCTTCGTAGACCATCTCCCATTCCAAAAATTCTTTATGGTGAATTTTTTCCCTGAATTCAGCTTCCGAAATAAAATAATAATCTTCACCATTTTTTTCGTTGTCGCGTGCCTTTCTTGTAGTAGCAGAAACCGAAAATGCCAGTTGCGGAAATTTAGTCATCAAATATTTTACAATAGACGTTTTTCCGGCACCGGACGGAGCCGTAACAAGAATGAGTTTGTTGTATTTTTTTCCCATCTTTTTATCGGGGTTTATTCTCAATTGTCAGTAGTTATCGGTTGTTTCACTGACCTACCGACTTCTCTAATTTATCGTCTTATAATCTCTGCACCTAATTTTCTCAATCTTCCATCAATATTCTGATATCCTCTGTCGATTTGTTCAATATTTTGAATGATGCTTTGTCCTTCGGCGCTTAAAGCCGCAATAAGTAAAGCAACTCCTGCTCTTATATCGGGGCTGCTCATTTGTATGCCTCTTAGCTGGTATTTTCTCTCAAGTCCTATTACTACCGCTCTGTGCGGATCGCACAAAACAATATGGGCCCCCATTTCAATAATTTTGTCAACAAAAAACAACCGGCTTTCAAACATCTTCTGATGCACGAGCACACTACCTTTCGCCTGTGTGGCAACAACCAAAACAATGCTCAGCAAATCGGGTGTAAATCCCGGCCATGGATGATCGGAAATAGTAAGTATCGATCCATCCAAAAATGTTTGAACACTATAAAGATCTTGTTCAGGAATATGAATATCATCCCCGATAAAATTTATTTTAATTCCCAGTTGTTGAAACTTTTCCGGTATAATTCCCAAGTTATTAACGCCTGCGTTTTTTATTAAAATATTGCTTTGAGTCATTGCCGCAAGCCCTATGAAAGAACCAACTTCAATCATATCAGGAAGGATAGTATGAGCAGTTCCGTGCAATTCTTTTACTCCTTCAATTGTAAGCATATTGCTAGCTACGCCGGAAATTTTTGCCCCCATGCTATTCAACATTTTACATAGTTGCTGTATATATGGTTCACATGCCGCATTGTAAATCGTTGTAATGCCATCTGCCATTACAGCCGCCATGATGATATTAGCCGTACCCGTTACACTGGGTTCATCTAATAACATAGTGGCCCCTTTAAGCTGTGAAGTTTTTAGAAGAAAAAAAGAAGCATCATCGTCGTACTCGAATTCAGCCCCCAGTTTTTGAAAACCAACAATATGAGTATCTAATCTTCTGCGCCCGATTTTATCGCCACCCGGTTTCGGAACGTACGCTTTTTTAAACCTGGCCAGCATTGGCCCCGCAAGCATAACGCTGCCGCGTAAACGCCCGGTCATTTTCCTGAAGGCAGAAGAGGTGAGATGGTCAATGTTAATAGCAGAAGCAGTAAACGTGCAGGTGTGCCTGCCAATTCTTCCAACTGTTACTCCCAATTCTTCCAGCAACTCAATTTGCAGATTTACATCAACAATATCCGGAATGTTATGAATGGTAACTTTTTCGGCCGTAAGTAATGCAGCAGAAATTACCTGCAGGGCTTCGTTTTTAGCGCCCTGTGGTGTTATCTCACCTTTCAATTTTTTTCCACCTGTAACTTCAAATAGGCCCATAACAAATTATTTATTTTAAAAGAAGCAAAAATAAAACCCCGGCAATATATAAAGGCCGGGGCTAAAAACTTAATTTTTTATTTAATGAATCCGTTTAATATCTTTTTTTGGAAAATTTATTGCGATTGTTGTTGCGGTTTTCTCTTCCACCCTGGTTATCTCTGCCCTGGTTCCGGTTATTTCGGCCGCCAAAATTTTTGCGGTATTTACCTACATTACTTACAAATTCTTCACGGTTATTATCGACACGATGTTTTATAAAAGGCCGATTGTTGAACTCAAGTTCGCCTTTCGTGATTGAACTAAGTTCAGTTTGTATATTATCATCGTGCACCAGTTCTTTGTGCCAGTTGCTATAAGTAAGTTTCATGTAGTAGGCAATTGAATTGGCAAATCCCTGGCGTTTCTCGGGGTCTGTTTCCTGCAATGCCTTGTCAATAACTATTTCAATGTTTTTGCCAAGGTGATTGTATTTCGGATACCTCTTTGGATAGGCCAACTGGTCAGGCTTTGCTTTTAAAGTTTCCCGTGTAGGTATCGGATAGGGACTGTCAACATCAAGTTTGAAATCACTTATCAAAAAAAGATGATCCCACAATTTATGACGGAAATCTTCCACATTTTTTAAGTGCGGATTTAAAAACCCCATCAACTCGATGAGTGCATACGCATTTTTTTGACGCTTCTCCCTGTCTTCTATGGTTAAAACATATTCTACCATTTTTTGTATATGGCGGCCATATTCTCTTATCACGAGATGATTGCGTGTGGTATTGTATTCCATGTTATCAACATTTTCCATTCAGCAAATGTATTGATTTAAAAGTTAGGTTGCAAGATGTGTCTCGTTTAGCGCCTGTATTGAGCATTACTTTAAAGGACTTTTAATAAAATATTTTCTGCAAACCAAAAATGCAAGAAACACTCCAAGCGAATCAGCAGCCCAATCCAACAATTCAAAGTCCCTGCTGGTTACATAAAATTTTTGTATAAACTCTATAACCAAACCCCAGATACTTGCGGCTATTGCAATTTTTATAAAATAAAATAGTCTTTGTTGCGCTGAAAAGTCTGATTTATTAAAAGGCCAGCTAAACAAAAAAGTAAGCCCTCCGAACATTCCGGCATGTACCCATTTGTCAAAATAAATTGAATCAAGCCATCCTATTTTCGGTATATCTTTTCCTGGCAAACAGGTAAGCACAAGTACAATAAAAAACCAGGCAATGCCTGGAATAAATTTTTTAAAAGGAATTCCGTGCATTGATTTACAAATATTCTAAACCACAATTTTCTTATACGCCCCGGCATCCATAAGCTTACTTACATCATCCGGGTTATCCACCTTCATTTTTATCATCCATCCATCGCCATAAGGATCCGCATTCACTTTCTCAGGCTCTGCTTCCAAAATAGGGTTTAGTTCAGTGATAGTTCCGGAAACGGGAAGAAATAAATCGCTGACTGTTTTTACTGCTTCAACGGTTCCAAAAATTGTTTCCGCTGCAAGTGTTTTTCCCTTGGTCTCAATTTCAACATATACGATGTCTCCAAGCTCATGCTGAGCAAAGTCTGTAATGCCAATTGTAGCAATATCCCCATCCAATAATAACCATTCATGATCTTTTGTATAGCGAAGGTTTTCCGGAAAATTCATATTTCTTTTTTAGGATTTATCATTGAAATGCTCCGCAAATTAATATTTTCCAGCTAATGAATTACTTTAATAAAGTTATTTTCATTCGTATATTTTGTAATGGCCTGTTATTGTCATCAGTAGCCATATGCGCAATTTTATCAATTACATCAAAGCCGCTTATGACTTCGCCAAAAACTGTATAATTCATATCAAGAAACGGATCACCGCCAACAGCCCTGTAGATCTCACGGTGGTTTTCAGGAATTTTTATGTGGAGTTTTTCTTCCATCCTGTCCATCTGGTCATTGGTATACGTTTTCCCTTCCACAATATAAAATTGGGTTGAACTGCTCCGCTTTTGAGGATTATGTTCGTCAGCTTCTCTTGCCGCAGCCAATGCTCCTTTTTTATGAAACAAAGAAGTATCAAACTCCGCGGGTATTGTATATTTTAAAGAGCCTTCACCTAACAACTCTCCTGGCTTGGCATGTTTACTCTCCGGATCGCCACCCTGTATCATGAAATCTTTTATAACACGATGAAACATGAGGCTGTCATAAAAATGTTCTTTCACCAGTTTTATAAAATTATCGCGATGTAATGGTGTCTTATTATATAATTTCAGGACCATGTTACCATAGTCAGTAGTGATCATTATTCTTTTTTGCTCTCTTTCATTATCCGCTGCTCTCTTTGATGCAGAACAGGAAACGATAAAAAAGACAATTGCTACATAAAATATTTTTCTTACCATAATTTAAAAATCAGCAAAAGCGATATTTACTTCTTCAAAGTAAAGTAATATATGATCTTTCAAAAAATTTTCCTGTTCAATCATATTATATTGCGGTAAAGGTCTTAGCTGTTGAAAATGAGGCCAGCCTTCGTTGTCATAACCATCAATTTTGTAATAACCGCTTTGGGAAAGTAATGAGCATACGGCTACGTGCATCAGATCCTGCTTTTGCTCCTTTGTGAATTTTTTTTTGAGATTTCTTATTTCCTGTATACCTATCAAAAACAAAACAGCTTCAACATCGGGTTTCTTACCGAATTTATTCATGAATCTTTCTTCCAGTTTCCACCACCTTGCCTGCAGATCATCATTTACATTTTGCATGCTGCAAAAATAAATCAAAAAGTATACCCATTACCTCTGACCATTTTTTGAGAAATTAAAAAAAGGTGCACACACATCTCATTATATTTGCGAAATAAGAAATGTAAACAAGACCAGGAAATATTATGCTGCAGATAAATTTTATTAAAAGTAACAAGGAAGAAGTTATTGAAAGGTTACGTGTAAAAAAATTTTCAGATACCAATTTAGTAAACCGAATTATTGAATTGGACGATGAAAGAAAAAAACTTCAATTTGAATTTGATGAAACCCAATCCAAAATCAATGGTGCATCAAAAGAGATAGGTCAATTAATGGCCGCCCGGAAAAAAGAAGTAGCTGAAGAAAAAAAAACAGAAGTTGCTGCACTGAAGTCTTCTTTGCAACCTGTATCTGAAAAGTTAGCTGTCGTTGAAAAAGAACTTCACGATGAATTAATAAGATTGCCAAACCTTCCGCATGCTTCCGTTCCGAAAGGCAATACACCGGAAGAAAATGAAGTTGTTCGGGAAGGTGGCAAAAAGCCCGACCTTCCAATGGCAGCTTTACCTCATTGGGATCTTGCAAAAAAATACGATCTCATCAATTTTGAGTTGGGTAATAAGGTAACGGGCAGCGGCTTTCCTTTCTATAAAAATAAAGGAGCAAAATTGCAGCGTGCTTTGATACAATATTTTTTAAATTATAACACTGATGCGGGATATGTGGAATATCAGCCACCTTTACTGGTGAATGAAGCAAGTGCTTATGGAACGGGGCAGTTACCAGATAAAGAAGCACAAATGTATTTCGCAAGCCTCGATAATTATTACATGATCCCAACAGCGGAAGTTCCTGTCACTAATATCTATCGTGATGAAATTTTAACTGAAAGTGAACTGCCTTTAAAAATGACTGCTTACACTCCATGCTTTAGGAGAGAAGCAGGGAGTTATGGAAAAGACGTACGTGGCTTAAACCGGGTGCACCAATTTGATAAAGTTGAAATAGTACAAATAGTTGAGCCTGAAAAAAGCTATGCCGTTTTAGAGGAGATGGTGACCCACGTTGAAAAGCTTTTACAAACTCTTGAATTACCCTATAGGATTCTGCGTCTATGCGGTGGCGATATGAGCTTTGCTTCAGCGCTTACTTACGATTTTGAAGTGTTTAGCGCTGCGCAGGAAAAATGGCTCGAGGTGAGTTCCGTAAGTAACTTCGAAACTTTCCAAAGTAACCGGATGAAAATTCGTTTTAAGCCTGCCTCGCCGGCAGGCAAGAATGCAGCATCTAAAACACAACTTGCACATACCTTAAATGGTTCTTCATTGGCGCTCCCCAGGATAGTTGCCGCATTGCTTGAGAATAACCAAAATGCTAATGGAATAGGTCTTCCAGAGGTATTGCATAATTATTTTGGCTCAGCAATAATTAACTGAAAGGCACCGAAATGAGGTCCCCCATTATTTATTAAGTAAAAGCACAGCTTTTTAATCATGCCTGTGTTTTATTACAAATAACTTTAAAGCTAATTTTTACCGTTCACACAAGGAAATTTTCAATTCATCTATATCATCCTTCATACCGGACAATAATACGGATATTTTTGCCCCCGATTTAATTCACCTCTATCAAAACTTAATATAATTATGAAACAGGCTACTACATTTATCATACTCATTTTTTTAAGCGCTTTTTCCTTTGGCCAAGATGCAGCACAGGTTTCCGGGACAATTAAGGGAGATAATGATAAGCCACTGGCTTCCGCAACGGTCAGCTTATTAAAAACAAAAGATTCTTCACTGGTTAAGATTGCAGTTACCAATAACAATGGTGTTTTTAAATGTACCGGTGTAAAGCGGGGAGCTATTTTCTTTCTGCAACGTCTGTTGGATATGCAAAATCTACCACATCGACATTCGAAGTAAAAGAGGGACAGGATTATAATTCAGCTCCTTTAACCTTGCTACATAGTAGCACGTCATTAGCAACAGTTACAGTTCAGGCTAAAAAGCCTATGATAGAAGTGAAGGCTGATAAAACGGTTTTTAATGTTGAAAACAGTATTAATGCCACCGGCAGCAATGCATTTGAACTTTTGCAGAAGTCTCCAGGTGTAACAACGGATAAGGATGATAATATTTCTATGCAGGGAAAGAACGGTGTTAAAATCTATATTGATGGAAAACCTACACAGATGGGTGGTGCGGATCTCGCCGCATATTTACGATCCATCAATTCAGCGGATATAGAATCTATTGAAATGATCACTAATCCTTCTGCAAAATATGATGCTTCAGGCAATGCAGGTATTATTAACATCCGGCTGAAAAAGAATAAAAATTACGGCGCAAACGGAAACATTTCAAGTGGCGTAGCATTTGGCCATACGCCAAAATATAATAATTCCCTGAGCTTAAATTATCGCAATAAAAAAATAAATATTTTTAGTAACTACAGTAATAATTATGGGCATTACAGAAATTTATTCAACTTATACAGAGTTCAAAACGATAGTACCTACGATCAGCATAGCATCAACCTGAACAATAATAAAAGCAACAATATAAAAGCCGGTATTGATTATTATATTAATACCAAAAATATTATCGGAGTAATGGTAACTGCAAATTTTAATACCAGTAATAGCAGCACTTCCAGCAACACAGTTATAAGTCCGGACAATACGGGAATTCCTAACAGGATTTTATATGCAAGCAATGATTTGCCGGGCACAAGAAACAACATCGACTATGATATTAACTATCACTATTCCGATACTTCAGGAAGAACACTTGATGTAGATGCGGACATTGTAAATTTCAGGCGTCGTGGAACCAGCTATCAACCAAATTACTACAGGGATCCTTTCACAAACGATCTATTAGACGAAAAAATTTACAGCAACAATACACCGACCAATATTGATATTTATACAGCCAGGATCGATTATGAACAGCCATTCTATAAAGGCAAGTTGGGGTTTGGTGGCAAACTGACCGACGTGAAGACTAAAAATACTTTTGATTTTTATAACGTTTATGGGAACACCAATGTAAAAGATATAGAGCTTAGTAACAGATTCAATTATGAGGAGAATGTAAAAGCGTTATATGTAAACTACAATCGTGCATTAAGTAAAAAAACAACAGTGCAGGCAGGTGTTCGTATGGAAAATACTTCAAGCGAAGGAGATTTAATAAGCCAGGTTCCACAGCCTGATGATAGGGTAAAACGCAATTACACAGATTTTTTTCCAAGTGGTGCTATAACGTATATGCTTAATGGAAAAAATACTTTTAATTTAAGTTATAGCAGGCGCATAGACCGTCCCAGTTACCAGGATTTAAATCCTTTCGAAAATAAGTTAGACGAACTGACCTATCGCAAAGGGAATGCATTTTTAAACCCCCAATATACTAACAGCTTCCAGTTATCTCATACTTTCCTGTATAGATATGTAACTTCAATAAGCTATAGTCATATTAAAGATTATTTTGCCCAGATAATCGATACGGTAGCAAATAAAACTTATGTCACGCAAAAAAATTTGGCGCAACAAAATATTTTCAGTTTCAACTTTAGTGCTCCGGTAAAAGTGACAAAATGGTGGAATTCTTTTGCGACTGTTAATGCATATCACTCTGCCTATAGAGCAAACTTTGGTGCGGGCAAAAAAATAAACGTAAACGTGGACGCTTTATCGTTATACACGCAACAAACGTTCAGCATAAAGAAAGGGCCCACTTTTGAGCTATCAGGGTTTTACAATTCTCCTTCTGTATGGGGCGGAACTTTTAAAAGCGCTGCAATTGGATCTGTAGATGTAGGCGTACAACAAAAATTATTTAAAGGCGCCGGCACCATCAAAGTAAATTTCACTGACCTTTTGAATACGCTGCATTGGAGAGGTACCAGCGATTATGGAGGAAGTTACCTGGTAGCCAGCGGTCATTTCGAAAGTCAGCAGCTAAAAATAAATTTTTCATATAGATTTGGTAATAGCCAGGTAAAGGCCGCAAGACAAAGGAAGGCTGCTGCGGAAGAAGAAAACAAAAGACTGAATAGCTCCGGAGGAATTGGTCAATAGTCTAAAAAATACAAACTATAACAAATGGAAAAGCCTGGGTTACACTCAGGCTTTTTTGCTCCCCCTGTTGGACTTGAACCAACGACCCTCTGATTAACAGTCAGATGCTCTAACCAACTGAGCTAAGGAGGAATTTGTAGTTAAGAGCAAATTTTTAAAATGGGTGGCAAAAATAGCTAATTTTACTATGTTACAAAAATTGATTTCAATCTATCTTAACCAGCTAAAAAGGCCGCTTTCTTCTATCCCCAAAAAAACACCCGAATCATTTACTTCCACAGGATATATTTTCAAATAGTACCCTTCACCTGTTACATCTCTTCCATTATCAAGGTTAAATACATACCGATGTATAGGGCAAATAATATTTTCGTTTTTATCCAGGAATCCTTCGGACATATTACCACCCGCATGCGGGCATTTCGCTGCACATGCGGCAATTCCTTTTACAGTTTTTGCAATGCAGATATTTCTACCGCCAACATCAATTTGCAGTAAATTGTTTTCCCCAAATTGAAGTTCGGCATTTGTCTCTGCAATCTTATACCACTTATATTTTTTTCGATGCATAAATCAGCATCCTTTATTTTTTAAACATTTTAGAAAATGAGACGTTTGTTTTTTTGGAGACAGTTTAATAAAAAAATTCTGCCTTATACGGGTATCTCACCTGGTACATTTTTCTAACATTGTTTAAGACAGTTTGCCTCAATTCATTAATATTTGTTTTTTTAGTGGCTGAAATAAAAACACAATTTCCTTCAGTCTGTAATTGCCATTTATGTTTTAATTCACGCAGTAAATCCTGTTTAACTCCAGGCTCAAGCCACTCATCAAATGTTATTTTTTCGTACTCATCCATTTTATTAAATACAATAATGATGGGCTTATTGTCACTTTTTAATTCATGCAAAGTTTTATTCACCACAGCAAGTTGCTCTTCAAATTGTGGGTGAGAGATATCCACAACATGTAACAAAATATCTGCTTCCCTAACTTCGTCCAAAGTACTTTTAAAACTTTCAATAAGGTGGTGTGGCAATTTTCGAATAAATCCAACTGTATCGCTTAAGAGAAACGGCGTATGCCCAAGAACCACTTTTCTCGTTGTGGTATCCAGCGTGGCAAACAATTTGTTTTCGGCAAATACATCGCTCTTACTAAGGAGATTCATAATTGTTGATTTGCCGACATTTGTATATCCTACAAGTGCAACTCTTATAAATTCGCCTCTTTCTTTTCGTTGTGTAAAAGCCTGCTTATCTATTTCGTTTAGCCGTTTACGTAAGAGACTTATTTTATCTTTCACAATACGCCTGTCTGTTTCAATTTCCGTTTCCCCCGGGCCGCGGCTGCCAATGCCTCCACCTTGTCTCTCAAGGTGCTTCCACATTCCTTTGAGCCGCGGCAGGATATATTGATATTGTGCTAATTCCACCTGCACCTTTGCCTGGGCGGTTTTTGCCCGGGAAGCAAATATGTCAAGAATTAAATCACTTCGGTCAATGGTGGTAACCTGGAGTTCTTTCTCTATATTGGAAATTTGTGATCCCGTAAGTTCATCATCAAATATTACTAGCTCCACATTTCTCTTTGAAATATACTTTTTAATTTCTTCGAGCTTTCCCTTTCCAACACATGTACGAC
Organism: uncultured Chitinophagaceae bacterium; assembly: GCA_963819925.1. Classification (GTDB taxonomy): domain Bacteria; phylum Bacteroidota; class Bacteroidia; order Chitinophagales; family Chitinophagaceae; genus Ginsengibacter. The sequence continues at coordinate 1,297,125 of CAWFYG010000009.1, forward strand.
TATCAGGATGCACCAGTTTTTGAGTGAAAATTTTAAGAGTATTGGCGCCTGCAGTTTCTGCTAAAAATTTAAGTTCGTCCAGGTATTCATTTTCAAGCTCCTCGGTTTGATCCGGTTGAATAACCCCTACCAGAACTACATTGATCGAAGAATCGTTTTTTATTTTTTTTTCTATCAAATGAAATATTTATCAGCAAAAATAACAAACGGATTTCTTAGTTGGTTGTATTAGACCCATGGTCAATATTTAAAATACAAAAAGAATTTAGAGGCCGCTGATTGTGAGGCCAACCTGGTAGAGATGCAGCACTGGTCCGGCTCCGTCTTTCAAAACGCTGTTGAGTTGATATGCGCCGAAAAGAGACAAAATTCCATAGCCTATTCTTGCAGTAGCTATAAATCGTGTTCCATTTATAAAGCGCTTACTGTTTTCCTTCTGAATATAGTTGCTGACGGTATTATTATTTTTGTCTTGAAGGATTTTCCCTTTTGTGTGGGCATTTACCAACGCTCCCACCCTTAAACCGAGCGCTGCCTTGAAACTTTTATTTGGCTCTAAAGGTTTTGATGAATATCTAAATTCTATAGGAATTTCAAGATACCCAGTAGCAAGCTTGTATTTTTTAAAATGATTGGTGGAATCAACATGGGTAAAAGGTAAAAGAGGTGAAACCGACTTTAAGTCAACATTCGTTCTTTTAAAAACGATATTACTTGTGCTTATTCCTAACCCGAACCCTATACTGAATTTTGGCGAAGATCTAAATGGTTTATCCAGCATAAAATATGCATTAAATCCTCTTGAAAATCCCTGCTGATGACTGGAGATACTGTCGGGCATTCCGCTCCAGTGATCGGAAGAAAGCTGTATCAAAAGGTGATCATTCGGCCTGTTTGTTATAGTAATTTTTTTTGTATTTGCAGGAGTTGTATTTGTTGAATCCTGGGAAAAACCTGAAGAAAAAATGAAGCAACAAAATACCACAAAAACAATTTTCGTCATAAACTCTGGTTAAGTTGGCAAATGTATTTGTTACATGGTTAAAGAAAGGTTAAACAATACATTCTTCCTTTGAAAAGATTGCTGCTTTTGAGGTGATGATATGGAATCGGATATTGCAACAGCAACCGACAAATTATTCATTCAATTTCTACTGATTGTTTTTTATTTAATTGCGGGTAATGCCGCCTTGCTTTACCTTAATATCCTCAAGGTTCTTCTGCAAATCTTTAATTTTTTCCTCTATATTATTTATATCATTGCTATGAGCATTATTCATTGCTTCCAGCCCGGTAGCTTCTGCCGATGAAGCCTTGTGTGATTTTTTATCATTCTTTTTTATAGTTCTGTTATCCTTTTTTATATCCTTCTCATAGTGCTTTATTTGCTTTAAAATTTTAGAAGTTTCATCACTATAATACTTGTTAAGGAACCAGACACTGAAGTCATTCAACAACTTTTTCATACCACTGAATTCATTCGCATAATTGTCAGGTCCTATAAAAAAATCATATCCGAAAGACATAAAATATTTCATTTCCGAGCCATCGGAACGATTAGTAACCCTTGCATACATATTCATGCGTTTATCAGAGATGCTATTAATGGTTATGTCTTCAGATTTTATAATATCTTTATCGGATAAGAACCCAATACCTTTTGTTTTTATTTTGTAATTCTTTTTTAAATAATCACTCCAGGCTTTCTTAACTGTTTTAGGATCGCCATCATAGGCTACATTAAAACATGGCCTGAGCTTATCTTCAAAAGTGATACTGCTAGTATCTATATGATAAGTCTGGGCAGTTAACCTTGCAGAAATCAGGGTTACCAATAGTAACAATAACTTTATCTTCTTCATTATATAATTTGCATTTAAATAGTTAATTACGAAACATCAACCAATAAAATGTGTGAGCAATTTATTCAGAACAATTTTCTTCAAGAAAATGCCTTAAAAAGCAGCCCTATTTATGTTTTGGCGTTTAATAGATTTGCAAGATACTCTCAAAAGTTCTTACATAAATTTTGTATATAATAAATAAATATAGGGTAGTTGTTAACTTGCAATGATATTGGAAGGAAGCCTTAAGGATTGCAAATTGTTTATAAAAAACATTTATTGAGAATAAATCAATAAATGTTTCAGCTTTCTGTGGGCCCACCTGGGCTCGAACCAGGGACCACCTGATTATGAGTCAGGTGCTCTAACCAACTGAGCTATAGGCCCGGTACCGCCAGGCGGTAAAAATTCAGGAGTGCAAAAATAGAAAAATTCACCAAGTGAAAAGAAATAATTTTCTTTGAATATGAAAAAAACAGAAGCAATTATATTTGACCTCGGGGGTGTTATCTTAAATATTGACTATAATTTGACCCGGGTTGCGTTCGAAAATGCGGGCATAAAAAATTTCCACGAAATGTATTCACAGGCGAACGCTGATGATTTGTTTATGAAACTGGAGACGGGAAACATAACCGAAGAAACTTTTTATAATGAAATCAACATCCGAACGGGAGTTGGTCTATCCGATGAAGATATTAAAACGGCATGGAATGCAATGCTATTGACCTTTAGGGAAAATAGCCTGAAATTTCTTGACTTGCTTCGGCCAAAATATAAACTTTTTCTGCTAAGCAATACTAATCATATTCATTTGGACGCTCTTAGTAAAATCTACCATAATACCTACATAGAGAAGGCTTTTAAAGAATTTTTTGATAAAGCCTATTATTCCTGTGAGATAGGGTTGAGAAAACCAGATGCCGATATTTACGAATTTGTTTTAAATGAAAACAGACTTGACCCGGCAACAACGCTTTTTGTAGACGACTCTGCACAAAATATAGAAGCGGCAAAGGCTTTAGGTATGCAAACTACTTTATTACACCCGGGAAAATACATTGAGGACTTGTATTTGTAAGCTTATTTTATTTCTTCAAAATCGATATAGTCACCTTCTCTTTTAACTTTGGTCTCCTTACGAGGAGCTGTATTTCTTGTATTAGCTGCATTTATATCATCTTGCATTTTGTTCTGCATTTCGCCAAACTGCTTTCTTATCTTTTGGGTTGAGTTGTATACGGGTATTATAAACTCAAAGATGAGTTTATACAAAATATAAATCAAAAAGAGTTCCGCAACAATTCGAAAGATGTTCATTATGCAAAAATATATATTTAATTTTTTAACAGGATTCCAAACACTTTACTTTAACATTATTTGGTGCGTAATTCTTATTTGTTGTATATTTGCAGCGGCAAAAGAATGATGGAAGGGAACGGAAGCGTTCCCTTCTTCTTTTTTCGAAAATTTGTGAATTTAGAATGAGTGGAATAAACCCGTTAAAAAACATTGAAGATTTTATTGCAGGTATCACTTCCCAGTCGGAAAAAATTTTCCTGGTTGAAATGAAAATATCTCCTGCTAATGACGTTAAAATCTTTCTTGATGCTGATGATGGTATTACGATTGAAAAATGTGCCTCAATAAATAAAGCTCTTTACAAATACATAGAGGAATCGGAATTATTCCCGGGTGGGAATTTTTCCCTGGAGGTTTCTTCACCGGGTATCGATGAGCCATTAAAACTATTTCGCCAATACAAAAAAAATATTGGACGAAAAATAGAAGTGCTATTAAAAGATGGCACTAAAATAGAAGGAAAGCTGTTAACTGTAGACGACAACAAAATAGTTTTAGAAGATAGAACCGGTAAGGGAAGCAAAACAATTATTAAAACAACAACAATATTATTTGATCAAATAAAGCAAACAAAAGTGCTGATAACTTTTTAAAAAAAACAAATGGCAAGTATCAATTTGATTGAATCCTTTCAGGAATTCAAAGACGCAGAAAACATAGACAGGCCTACCTTAATGAAGGTTATGGAAGATGTGTTTAAAACATTGATCCGCAAAAAATATGGCTCGGATGAAAATTTCGATGTGATAGTAAATGACCAGAAAGGTGACCTTGAAATCTTTAGAAGAAGAACTATTGTGGATGATGATGATCTTTACAATACACTAACTGAAATTGAATACAAAGACGCTATAAAAATTGAACCGGATTACCAGGTGGGTGAGGAATTGTACGAAGAAGTTGATATTCAAAAAGAATTTGGAAGAAGAGCTATATTGGCGGGTAAACAAACGCTTGCAAGTCGTATAAACGACCTTAAAAAGAATATCCTTATCAAAAAATATGAGGATCGAATTGGAGAAATTATAAACGGCGAAGTATACCAGGTTTGGAAAAAAGAAATTTTATTGCTTGATGAAGAGGGCAATGAAATGCTGCTTCCCAAGTCGGAGCAAATTCCTTCGGATTACTTTAAAAAAGGAGAAACAATACGTGCGGTTGTAAAAAAAGTAGAGTTAAAAAACAGCCAGGCGGTAATTATTGTTTCCCGAACCGATACTTCATTCCTTGCAAAGCTTCTTGAAATAGAAGTACCGGAAATATTTGATGGACTTATTGTAATAAGGAAAATTGTAAGAGATCCCGGGGAAAGAGCAAAAGTTGCGGTTGAAAGTTTTGATGATCGTATTGATCCGGTAGGGGCATGCGTAGGAATGAAAGGAAGCCGTATACACGGCATCGTTAGAGAGCTTAAAAACGAAAATATAGATGTTATCAACTGGACCAACAATATCCAGCTATTAATACAACGTTCTCTTACACCTGCGAAAATTACAAGTATGGATGTAGATTTAGAGGCAAAGCATGCTAATGTATATTTAAAGCCAGACCAGGTTTCATTGGCAATTGGCCGCAGGGGAGTAAATATAAAACTTGCCTGTGAACTAACAGGATTAGAAATCGATGTATTCAGAGATAATGAAGGAGAAGTTGAAGAGTATGATGTAGACCTGGACGAATTTACAGATGAAATAGAATCGTGGATTATTGATGAATTGAAAAAGATTGGATGCGATACGGCCAAAAGTGTACTCCAACTTTCTGACGAGGAATTGGAACGGAGAACAGATCTTGAAAAAGAGACCATCACAGAAGTGAAAAAGATTTTAAAAGAAGAATTTGAAACTGAATAAGCTTTTTTATTTTAACCAAAAAAGAAAATTGCATATTTAAAACATAATTTTAATTATAAAAAAATCTTCTTTATTTAAAAAGAAGAAAGGAGAGATTAATGGCAGAAGTAAATACACCGCGGGTAATGGCAGCAGCTAAGGAATTTAACATAGGTAAAGATACCTTGGTTGACTTTCTTGTGTCCAAAGGTTTTGAAGGAGATGACCTGAAGCCAAATTCCAAAATTTCGGAAGAAATGTATCGTGTATTGCAGATAGAATTTCAACCTGATAAGGCTGCCAAGCAAAAAGCTGAACAAATTGATCTTCCTAAAAATGCGGTAACTGATTTCAAAAAAAGAAGAGATGAGCAGGATCTCTCTTTCAATAAAAAAGAGCCGGCGAAGTCAAAAGAAACAAGTCCAACTGAAGAACATAAAGCCGAAGAGCCTAAAGCCATGGGAGCTCCAGCTGAAAAGGGTACTCTAAAAGTGGAAGAAGTTATTGAACAAGCACAACCAGAGTTAATAAAAATTGACGTGCCTGAAGTGGAACAACCAAAGGTTATTGATAAAATTGACCTGAGTACAATAGATTCTTCAACACGACCTAAAAAGACAGCGGGAAAAGGCACAAAAAAAGAAACTGCTGCAAAAGAAGGAAAAAGTAAACAAAAGACAACAGAAAAGGTTGAGGAAAAACCTGCTTCTGCGGAGGAACCCGTGACACCAACTCCGGTAAAAACCGAACCTGTAGTAATTACAAATATTAAGGCTTCTAAAATTGAAGGACCCAAAATACTTGGGAAAATTGAGCTGCCGGCTAATAATGAAACGAGGCCTAAACCTACCGACGAAAGACGCAAACGCAAACGCATCGTGGTTGAGAAAAAACAACAACCTAATCAGTCTGTGCCTGGAAATTTTCAACGGCCTCAATCGCAACGGCCCGCTGGCAGGTTTAATCGCAATGCTCCGCCTCCTTCGCGCCGTGAAGAAAAAGAAATTGATCAAAAAGAAATTCAGGATAAAATAAAAGAAACCCAGGCTAAACTTGCCGGAGCAGGAGGAAGAGGCAAAAGTTTAAAAGCAAAATACAGGAAAGCAAAGCGAGAAGAAGCTGCGGAAAATGTAGGTGAGGAAGTCGCAGACAATAAATTGCAGGTCACAGAATTTATTTCGGTAAGTGAATTTGCAAATCTTATGGATGTAAGTTTTGCAGATGTTATCAGTAAATGTATGAGCCTTGGTATTATGGTGTCCATCAACCAAAGGCTAGAGGCAGACGTAATTGAATTGGTTGCCGGTGAGTTTAATTACGAAGTTGAATTTATAGGAATTGATGATGAGGTAGAATTTGAAGAGGAAGAAGAGGAAGACAAAGAAGAAGATTTGGAAACACGCTCACCAATTGTAACTATCATGGGACACGTTGACCATGGTAAAACATCCTTACTCGACTATATACGCCAGGCTAATGTAATTGCGGGTGAGGCGGGTGGTATAACTCAGCATATTGGCGCTTATGAAGTTACTCTAAAAAATGGCAGGACAATTACCTTTTTAGATACTCCGGGCCACGAAGCATTTACGGCTATGCGTGCCCGTGGTGCAAAGGTTACTGATATTGCTGTAATAGTAATTGCCGCGGACGATGCTGTAATGCCTCAAACCAAAGAAGCAATTTCTCATGCACAGGCGGCAAATGTTCCTATGATATTTGCATTTAATAAAATTGATAAAGACGGAGCTAACCCTGAAAAAATTAAGGAACAGCTTTCAGCTATGAACATATTGGTTGAAGATTGGGGTGGTAAATTCCAAAGCCAGGAAATAAGTGCTAAGCAAGGTTTACATGTAGATGCACTTCTCGATAAGATTTTGCTCGAATCAGATTTACTTGAACTTAAAGCTAATCCCAACCGAAGCGCAAATGGAACGGTGATTGAAGCTTCTCTGGATAAAGGTCGTGGCTACGTCGCCACGATATTAGTTCAAAACGGCACTTTAAAACAAGGTGATCTTATCGTGTCCGGCCAAAATTATGGAAGAGTAAAAGCAATGTTCAATGAGCGCAACCAAAGAATTGATGAGGCTCCACCTTCGACGCCTACTTTAATTTTAGGACTGAACGGTGCTCCCCAGGCTGGCGAAACATTTAAGGTTTATAGCGATGAATCGGAAGCCAAAGACACTGCCAACAGAAGAGCGCAAATCTTGCGTGAGCAGGGTATCAGAGCAAAGAAACACATTACCCTGGATGAAATTGGTCGCAGGCTTGCCTTAGGAAATTTCAAAGAGCTTAACTTAATTATCCGGGCAGACGTGGATGGATCGGTAGAAGCATTAAGTGATTCATTACAAAAACTAAGCACAGAAGAAATTGTAGTGAGTGTAGTACATAAAGGTGTTGGACAGATTACAGAAAGCGATGTTTTGCTTGCCACGGCATCTGACGCAGTTATAATTGGGTTTAACGTGCGTCCTGCGTTGCAGGCTTCAAAACTCGCGGAACATGAAGGAGTGGAAATAAAAACGTATTCGATAATTTATGATGCAATAGATGAAGTGAAGAGCGCTATGGAAGGTATGTTGGAACCGAAGATCCAGGAAAAAGTTCTTGGTATTTTAGAGGTAAAAGAAACCTATAAATTTGATAAGGTGAGCGTTGCCGGATGTATAGTGATTGAAGGTAAAATTGCCCGCAACAATCGTATTCGGTTAGTTCGTGATGGTATCATTATTTTCACTGGCGAACTCGGAAGTCTTAAACGCTTTAAAGATGATGTAAAAGAAGTAACTACCAATATGGAATGTGGAGTAAGTATTAAAAATTATAGTGACACCAGGCCCGGTGATATGATAGAAGCCTTTGAAGAAGTTGAAGTAAAAAGAACTCTTTAAGATGACTTAGAATTAATTTTCTTTAACAAAACCGGCTCAACATTTAACTTTTCAAAAAAAAAACGCTCGTTTTACATCTGTATTTTTGATCATAGATAATGGCAGTTTTACAAAAAGCCATATTCAAATATTTAAATAGGAAATTATACTGATGAAAAAAAGTTTACTTGCCATTTGTTTCATTGCAGTAGTATCGTCGTTATGCGCCCAGGTCAAAAAAGTGGTAGCCGACAAAATAATTGCCACAGTAGGGGATAAAATAATTCTTAAAAGTGAAATCGATAACAGCCTCTCCGATATGCAACGGCAGGGGATTGATGTGCCCGCAAATGGCAAATGTCTTTTGCTCGAGCAGGCACTAGGTTTAAAGGCCCTGGTATTACAAGCCGAAATAGATTCTATCCCAGTTTCTGACGAAGAAGTAGATGCTGAAATCGATAATAAAATCAGGTATTTTGTTAATCAATATGGTTCTAAGGAAATTGTCGAGCAAATTGCAGGCAAGTCTCTTTTTCAACTGAAGGAAGATTTCAGGCAAACTTTTCGGGAACAAAAGATGGCCCAGGGAGAGCGTGATAAAATTGTCGCTAATGTAAGAATAACGCCCCAGGAAGTTGAGGCCTATTACGATTCCATTCCAAAAGACAGCCTTCATTTTTATGAGTCGCAACTGGAAGTCGGAGAAATTGTTATTTATCCTAAGCCAAGCCGTGATGTTGAAAATTATACAATCGATCAATTGAAAGAATATAAAAAGGAAGTAGAGGATGGAAGTAAAAAATTTGAAACATTGGCTTCCTTATATACTGATGATCCGGGTAGCAAGGATAACGGTGGCAGATATGAAATTAACAGGAACGAAAAACAGTGGGATCCAATATTTCTTGCAAAAGCATTCAGCCTGAAAGATGGGCAAATTTCCAATGTATTCAAAACAAGATTTGGTTACCATATTATCCAAATGGTTAGTAAAAATGGAGATGATGCTGTTATACGCCACATTTTAAAAATTCCCCAGGTAAGCTCGATCGAGGTAAACGAAACGAAACAAAAATTAGATTCAATACGTGCCAAACTAATAGCAGGGACAATAGATTTTGGCCAGGCGGTTTCAAAGTATAGTGAAGACGAGAACAGTAAGTTCACTGGGGGTCTACTTCCGGCAAGAGACGGGAGCACTTATTTAACTATAGACGAACTTGATAAGGATTTAGTGCTAATGCTCAAAGATCTTAAAGTAGGAGAGTACTCTCAACCAAACGAGTTTACTGATGAGCAAGGTAAAAAGGCAGTACGGATTGTGGACATTTTAACCAAAACTGAACCTCATCGCGAAAATCTGAAAGACGATTATGATAAAGTTGCCCAAAGAGCTTTAGAAGAGAAAAAAAATGCAGCACTCGAAAAATGGTTTGTAACAAAAATCCCTTCCTTTTATATAAAAATTTCGGATGATTATAAAGATTGTCCCGAAATGCAAAAGTGGGAGACAGGTTCTACCACAGCAGAGAAATGAGGCGCTTCAATTAATTCTCATTCTCGCAAAAATCACGCATAGGTTTTGCCTTCAAAAATAACAAAACAATTTATTTCAATCTTTGGCGCTGTTTTATAATATCTTAATTTTGCGCTTCATTCCTATAGATGAGCGATGAAATAAAACATGAATGCGGGCTTGCCTTCATGAGATTAAGAAAACCCTTTTCGTTTTACCGTCAAAAATATGGTACTGTTCTCTACGGCCTTAATAAACTGTATCTGCTGATGGAAAAGCAGCACAACCGTGGCCAGGATGGTGCCGGAATTGCTGCTGTAAAATTGGATACTGAGCCGGGTTATCCATTTCTACATCGTAAAAGGAGTTCTGCCAACCAGGCAATTGCCGATATTTTTTCGCAAATTGGTGAACAGATAAATGAAATTCAAAAATTCAATCCGGAAATTGAAAAACACCCTGGCCTAATGAAAGGCCACATTGATTTCCTCGGAGAGCTTTTACTTGGTCATTTGCGCTACGGAACACAGGGAAAAAATGATGTGCAGTTTTGCCATCCCTTTGTTAAACGAAATACTATCCCCTCCCGCAATCTTGCACTTGCCGGAAATTTCAACCTGGTGAATAAAGACGAATTGTTTTCTTTAATAAACAGCCACCCTGATGACCTTGACAGGCAAAGCGATCTTGGCGCGATGATGGATGTTATTTATCATTTTCTCGTGAAGGCTGATGAGGTCTCGCCGGATATAGTTGATATAGTATCCGTTTTAAAGAAATCAGTTTCTCTTTTTGACGGCGGTTTTACATTCGGTGGTCTTACAGGCAGCGGAATTGGATTTGTTGTAAGAGACGCGAATGGTATAAGGCCCTGCTATTACTACGCCAATGATGAAGTGATAGTCGCTGCCAGCGAACGTGCCGCCATACGAACGGCATTCAATGTCGGGGAAAACGAGGTAAAAGAATTAATGCCCGGCTGTGCTTTAATCGTCAGTCCTGGTGGAAACTATTCAATTCAACAAATATTAGAGCCAAAAGAAAGAAAGGCCTGTAGTTTTGAACGAATATATTTTTCCCGCGGAAGCGATGAAAAAATTTACAGGGAAAGAATAGCTTTAGGCCACCATTTGAGCGAGGGTGTTCTCAAAGCAATTAATTATGATCTTAAAAACACTATTTTTTCTTTTATACCAAACACGGCTGAGATTGCTTTCTATGGATTGCTGAAGGGGGCCGAAGATTACCTGAATAGGACAAAGGTTGAGAGAATATTGAGCTGGGGAAAAGACTTTGATGAAGAGAAACTAACGGAAATGATTAACCGTAAAGCACGAATTGAAAAAATAGCTATCAAGGATGTAAAGCTTCGCACATTTATTACGGCTGATACCAGCCGCAATGAAATGGTACAACATGTGTATGATATAACTTATGGAACCGTAAGAAAACATGAAGACACGCTGGTTGTAATTGATGATTCTATTGTAAGGGGGACTACGTTACGTGAAAGTATTATACGCATGCTTGCAAGGCTTGAACCTAAAAGAATTATCGTGGTATCTTCTGCACCACAAATAAGATACCCTGATTGTTACGGCATTGACATGAGCAAACTGGGGGAATTCGTTGCCTTCAAAGCAGCAATGGAACTATTGAAAGAAAGAAAAATGGAATATCTCTTACATGAGCTTGTGGAAAAATGCCAGGAACTTAAAAGGAACAACCGCCTCAGCTGCGAAAATGTTGTAAGACACATTTACAAACCTTTTTCTGTTGAAGAAATTTCAAAAAAAATTTCACAGTTAATAACCCCTGAAGAAATTACTGTACCTGTGGACGTAATTTATCAGACTATCGAAGATTTGCATGCCAGCTGCCCCACCAACCTGGGTGATTGGTATTTTACCGGCAATTACCCAACACCCGGTGGAAACAGGGTTGTAAACAATGCCTTTCTAAATTATATGGAAGGTAAGAATGTAAGAGGCTATTGATCTGTTTTTATCATTTGCACTTCCAATATGAATTAAGAAATAATAAACAATTCTACCTTTGTAAGCAATGAAAACATTACTGCTTGTACGCCATGCAAAAAGTAGCTGGGACAATACCATTCTAAAAGATTTCGAAAGACCTTTAAATGAAAGAGGTAAACATGATGCTCCTTTGATGGCCAAAAGAATAAAAGATAATAAAATAGAGATAGAGGCTTTTGTGTCGAGTCCCGCAAAACGTGCAAAAAAAACTGCGGCGCTTTTTATGAATGAATTTGGTGTAAAAGCGAAAAATTTGATTCTTGTGCCTTCATTATATGAAGCAGCCTTAGAAAACTTCTATGAAACGGTTGAACATTTAAAAGGCAAATACGATACGGTTGCATTGTTTGCGCATAACCCCGGTATTACTGATTTTATAAATTCCCTGCAATGTTCTTCCGTTTATGATATGCCCACCTGTGGAGTGTATGCGGTCAAAATAAAAACAAAAAAATGGGAAGAATTTAGAGAAGCTGAAAAAGAATTTTTATTTTTTGATTATCCCAAAAATTTATAAAATCTAAAATCAAACCGCTTCCCTTTCAATCGATGGCTGAGAATAGGACCCGCATAACGATGGCTGGTAAAATATTTTACGATGCTATAATTAGTGTAAAAAAGGTTGGTTCCAACAAGCCCGGGGTGAGCTTTTATTTTTCGATCCAAAGCAATTTATTAAGTTCCAAAATTGCCCGATTTCAGTGACCGTACAAATTCGTTTATGACGTTTTTATACTCATTCATAGTGGATGGTGCGTTCTCAAATTGAAAAACTGATACGCTCCTAAGGACATCATCTAAAGAAAATTTATCTTGCTCAACAGAATAAAAATATCTTCTTTTCATTAGATATTGTGAGAGGTATTCTTGTTCAGTTTGCCCTGGAGTCGGCACCAATATTGCATTTTTAGCAAGCTTTATTAAATCCATAATAGTCGTATACCCGCTTCTGCTGATAATTATCTGTGATTGTTGGAAAGCTTCGTTCAACTCATTGGCCGAAAGATGATTTACAATTTTGATGGAGTCATTATCTGTTTCCAGATTTTTACTTTCATAGGGCAGACCTCTTATAAACAATATTCTTTTATCGCAATATTTTATTTGAGAGAGAATTAGTTTTTCGAAAATAGTTCTTTGAGGTTCGGGGCCCGATATCGAAATAAGAATATCATATTTGTTTTGAACATTATTTAGTAATTCAAATCTTGATAATGGACCTATATATAAAATATTTGAAGGGATATTTTTAGGATGCGATAACTCTCCAGCTAGTCCATTTCCCTTACTATCGGGAATCCAACAATAATTGTATTTTTTTATAAAAAAATAATGCAGTTTTTGAGCTATTTTTTCAAAAAAAATATTGCTGGTTTTTATTGAAAGCTGGTGAGTCACATAGACGGAAGGAATTGCTTTGCTATACATCCCGAAACGATTATCTGAAATAACCGCGTCAATTTTATATTTAATTATGTTTTTTTTTAACCACAAATTTTCTTTAAATGCATAAAAAATTATCAATGGAAATTGCAAAAACAATGCAAGAGGTAGCCATCTTTTATTTCGGCTGTATTTGATTTTAAAGCTATTTAGAGGTAAAATTTCTAGCTTTGGGAATTCTTTTTTTAGCAAAAAAAAGCCGTTACCGGAGGCAGCAATTAATACGTCACAATTGTGGCAAATTAATTCGTTTATTATTGGAATACAACGAGTTGCGTGACCCAGGCCCCAATCCAAAGGGGTGACTAATATTCTTGCCGTTTGAGGTAGCCTGTTAAAATTGTTGCCGTTTATCAAAACATTGCAATAATTATTTATAAAAATAGTTTAATTTAGGAAGATATTTTATGAAAATCGCAAACAAAATCCTACTTGTATTACTCATTATGATTGCTATTTTTGTTATAAGCTGCAATTCTTCCAGAAAAAACAAATGTGGTTGTCCTAATAAACAAGGAATGGTAGGATATTAGACTATAAAAACCAAAAACCAAAATGAACAAATTTAACCGGGATCTTTTGGTGTTGTTCAAAGAAGAATTAATGAACCCCCAGGCTATAGAACATGAAGTAGAACTACTTCATGAATTACTCTATTCTGTAGAAAGAATAGATAATCTTATTGTGGCTCATGAAGTCATCAATCTGAATAAATATAAGATCAGTTCTGATGAAAAAATTATTCGCCAAACAATTGGACTTAAAGAATTGAAACCTTTTACTTTCTTAAGTAATAAAAATTAAATTTTGCTGCTACAGCAATTAATTAATCGACCAGGTTTCCCTCCCTTTTAATACTTTGTCTAAGTCTCCCTTTCCTTTTGTTGAAACTGCCTCTTCAATTTGCATAGCCATTACATCCTCATAACAGGCTCTCTCAACCTGGTAAAAAACTCCAAAGGGTCTTGGCAGATGCCCTTCTGAATGTGGATTATCAAATAGCCGTGTAAGAATCTGTGCTTTATAAAAATCGTTTTCATCATGTATCCATAAGTCATTTTCACTTATGCCGCCACTCATTTCAACAACAACCGGTTTTAACCCATCCAATTTAATACCCTTACAGTTTCCAGTGCCAAAAAGAAGTGGTTTACCTTGTTCAAGAAATAACGCTTCTTCCGGTTTTGATTTTTTTTCAGTAAATATCTCAAAAGCACCGTCATTAAAAATATTACAGTTCTGGTAAATTTCCAGGAAAGAAGCGCCTTTATGGGCATGCGCTCTCACAATCATTGCTTGTAAATGTTTGGGGTCTCTATCCATACTACGGGCAACAAAAGTGGCATCAGCCCCTAAAGCCAGAGCGGATGGATTAAACGGATGATCTATACTTCCTACCGGTGTACTCTTGGTTATTTTACGTTCTTCACTTGTAGGTGAATATTGGCCCTTTGTAAGCCCGTAAATTTCATTATTAAATAGCAGTAAATTAACATCAAAATTTCTTCTCAGCAAATGAATAGTATGGTTTCCGCCGATGCTTAAACAATCGCCATCGCCGCTTACTATCCAAACACTTAATTCAGGTTTGCTTGCTTTAAGCCCACTTGCAATTGCAGTAGCCCTACCATGAATACTGTGCATTCCGTATGTATTCATATAATAGGGAAAACGGCTACTGCACCCGATTCCTGATACAATAACAATATTTTCCCTTGGAATACCAAGTGTCGGCATTATTTTTTGCACTTGCGCAAGTATTGAATAGTCTCCGCATCCCGGACACCATCTCACTTCCTGATCGGTAACAAAATCTTTTTGAGTTAAGGTTATTTGAGATGCTATTGTGGTTTCACTCATTTCTATAATATTATTGTCCAAAGTTAATACATAAGCATTTATAACAAAAGACAATCAATTTCTAAAATGCAAAAATTATCTATTAAATATCTTGTCAGCTTGTTAGATTTGTCACATTATTGTAAATAGATAGCATTATTTTTTAATTCTTCACAGTGCCTGGCCGTACGACGTGTATGCGGAATTACAATCGTATTCTCAATAATATGTGCCACTGCGAATTTCTTATAAATCTTTTCGGTTGAAATATCAAGAGGTGATTTACCCCATGATATTTGATCAGAATCGTTACATCGCAAAGCCACGCTCCCACAATCCTAACATCTCTTTTATTTTTTAAGCGCGCATTTTTCATTCGTATCAGGATTCCAAAGCCACTTCATTATAAGATTACTTTTACTCAAAGAACCTCATTCATTTTTATTTGGTACTCATTAAATTCAGTCACAAGTGCTGACACTTTTTTTATCTTTTTTAAATGTGAAATATTGACCCAAAGTCATAAGCATTCATTATATACAAATTCAATTTCGCTAATTTTACACCCTAATATTATTCTTTGAGCTAATATTATTCTATGAGCGACATAAAATATGACTTTGGAATGATCGGTTTAGGAGTCATGGGTAGCAATCTTCTACTAAATATGGCTGACCACGGACTTGCTGTAATTGGCTATGATAAAAATGCTGAAAAGACAACTCTTTTTGAATCCTCTGCTTCGAAAAATACCACTGTAAAAGGAGTAAATACCTTGCAGGAAATGATTGATGCATTAAAAGTCCCCCGGAAAATAATGATGCTTGTTCCTGCTGGGAAGCCCGTTGATAGTGTCATTGCAGATCTTTCGCCTTTGGTTCAGCAGGGAGATATAATTATTGATGGAGGCAACTCCCACTATACTGATACTTTAAAAAGAATTGGAGAGCTAAAGGTTAAAGGGTTTCATTTTATGGGCATAGGTGTTTCAGGAGGAGAAGCAGGTGCACGAAAAGGCCCAAGCATTATGCCGGGCGGAGACCTGGAAGCTTATAAAGAAGTTGAACCAATTTTACAAGCTGTTTCGGCCAAAGTAAATGGAGTTCCATGTGTTGGTTACCTGGGTCGGGATGCAGCCGGCCATTATGTAAAAATGGTTCATAACGGTATAGAGTATGCGATAATGCAGCTTATTAGCGAATGTTATGATCTTATGCATAACGGTCTTTCAGTTTCCAACGATGAATTGCACGAAGTATTTAAAAATTGGGATAGTGGTGAGTTAAAATCTTTTTTACTTGAAATTACTGCTACAATTTTTGAAAAGAAAGATGATGTGGTGAAAGACAGATATTTAGTTGATATGATTCTTGATAAGGCCGGCGCAAAAGGCACCGGGCAATGGACTTCAGAGGAAGGCCTTGACCTTCCAATGCCTATCCCAATGATCGACTCTGCAGTTATGATGCGAAATCTTTCATCTCTCATCGAAGAAAGAAAGCAAGCTGCCATTCTATATAAAACTTCCCCCCAGAAAATAAAAATTCCAAAAGAAGAATTTATAGCACTCCTAAAGGATGCATTTTATTTTGCTACAGTAATTAGTTATGCACAAGGACTTGCACTGCTTAGTACAGCATCGCAACAATTGAAAATGGAAATTCCTTTACAGGAAGTTGTAAGTGTATGGAGAGGAGGATGCATTATTCGTTCAGTATTGCTAGAAAATTTTAAAAAAGCGTATGAAAATGCTGAATTAAAAAATTTATTACTTGATAAAAATATTGCGTCAATTCTAAGACAAAAAGAACAAAATGCCCAAAAAATTATATCCATGGCAGCATTACATAATTACCCGGCGACAGGTCTTATGTCTTCATTAAATTATTATAATGCCTACCATAGAGATCTTTTGCCTACGAATTTAATACAGGCGCAACGGGATTTTTTTGGAGCTCACACATATCAACGAATTGACAAAGAAGGAATCTTTCATACTGAATGGGAACAAAAACCTGAAACGGTATCCAACCAAAATTTAGATTGATAAGAAAAAAAATCAATGTTAGATTATAAGAAAATATCTCCGATGCTCGTATTCATTTTTGGAGGAAGCGGAGATTTAAATTACAGAAAATTAACTCCGGCCTTATTTAACTTATTCATGGATAATGCCATGCCGGATAATTTTAGTATCGTTGGCATCGCACGCTCGGAATATCCCGATGGAGAATATAAAAAACGTTTAAAAGAAGGAATAGACAATTTTTCAAGAAGAAAAGATCAAAATAAAGAATGGGAAAAATTTTCTAAACATATCAGTTACGTTCCGATGGATGTAACTAACGCAAATGATTATTCGAAGATTGTGGAAATCGCGAAAGACACCGAAGTAAAATTTGGCGTACATCCCAATATTATTTTCTATATGGCCGTTGCGCCCCAACTTGTTCCGGCTATTGTGAAAAATCTTGGCAAACTTGAGATTTGTCATGATACAAAATGCACACGTATCGTAATTGAAAAACCCTTTGGTCACGACCTGGAAAGCGCAAAAGAAATGAACAAAATGCTGGCCGAGTATTTCACTGAAGAGCAGATCTTTCGTATTGACCATTACCTTGGTAAGGAAACGGTGCAGAACATACTCGCACTCCGGTTTGCCAATGCATTATTTGAGCCGATTTGGAACAGGAATTATATAGATCATGTACAGATTACTGCCTCCGAAACGGTTGGTGTAGAAGGGCGTGGTGGCTATTACGAAAACTCAGGCGCACTAAGAGATATGATCCAAAATCATATTTTGCAATTGCTGTGTATGATTGGTATGGAAGCACCAGTCTCTTTTGACGCCAATGAAATAAGAAATAAAAAGGTCGATGTGCTTAATGCACTCCGCCGAATCGCCCGGGACGAAGTGCAGGATTATGCGGCACGTGGTCAGTACGCTGATGGATGGATGCAGGGAGAAAAGGTTCCCGGCTATCGCCAGGAAAAGGATGTATCCCCTGACTCCAATACAGAAACCTTTGCAGCCGTAAAGTTCTTCATTGATAACTGGCGTTGGCAGGGTGTTCCATTTTACGTGCGTACCGGCAAGCATCTTCATGGCAAAACGACTATGTTGAGTATCCAGTTTAAGCCGGCACCCGCCTACGCTTTCCCGAAAGAAGCCGCCGAAACGTGGAGGCCGAACAGGCTTACCATAAGCATCGCCCCCGAAATGGATATATGCCTCCGGTTCCAGGCAAAACGCCCCGGCCAAACTATGATTCTTAGCCCCGTTGACATGGTTTTTAACTACAAAAACGAATATGACGGCGAAGAACCCGAGGCTTATGAAACACTTTTGTACGACGTAATGGAAGGTGATGCTACACTTTTCATGAGAGCGGACCAGGTAGAAGCGGCATGGGAAGTGGTAATGCCGATTTTGGATGCATGGCAGGCCCGCAAACCGGTCGATTTTCCCAACTACTCTCCTGATTCATGGGGGCCGGAAGACGCTGAAGCTCTCATTGCAAGAGACGGACATAATTGGATAAATGTGCCTCCAAAAAGAAAAGAAAAATGAAACTTCATGTCTATAAAACTATAGAAAATTTAGGCGAAGAATTAGCTTTGTGGATATGCGATTTGATTAGTTCCACCCTGAAGAAGCAGGAATTTTTTACGTTGGTACTTTCGGGTGGAGAAACACCAAAAATTCTTTTTAAAAAATTAGCTTCCGAAAATATCAGGGAAAAAATAGACTGGAAGAGAATACAAATTTTTTGGGGCGATGAAAGAGTTGTCCCATTTAATGATAGCCGGAATAACGCAAAAATGGCATGTGATTTACTAATCGATCATATTAATATCCAAGCCTCACAAGTGCATATAATGCGTACGGACATCGAACCGGTGTTTGCTGCCAAAGAATATGATAAACTATTGCGCAGCTTTTTTCATAACACCAATAAAAGTTTTGACTTGGTTTTACTGGGAATGGGAGAGGATGGACACACGCTTTCATTGTTCCCTGGCTCAGCCATTCTTAACGACGAAAGTGAATGCTGGGTTGATTCTGTTTACAATGAGGAAGAAAAAATATTTCGTATTACATTAATGCCCGTAATTGTCAATCGTGCTTCAAACATTGTATTTATGGTTGATGGGATGAAAAAATCAGCAATACTTAAAAAAGTTATAGAAGGAACACATGTCCCCTCTGAATTACCTTCACAAATCATACGCCCCGTTGCTGGTGAGCTACATTTCTTTCTCGATGAAGATGTGGCAAAAGATTTGAGCAAGTCTGAATAATACTATTAGAACCGTCATGCAAAAAATTTTCATAAATTTATTTAATTAAAACTTTGAGCTATGACTCTATTTGGCTTTTTAATCCTGTTGTTGATCGCTGCAGTTTGTGGGGGCATCGGTCAAACTATTGCAGGGTATAACGTTGGCGGTTGCCTTGTTTCAATTATTGTCGGATTTATTGGCGCTTATATCGGGCTATGGGTCGCGGGTAAAATGGGATTGCCACACTTTTTTGAAATAACCGTCGATGGAAAACCGTTCCCGGTTATTTGGGCAGTAATTGGCTCCGCAATTTTCACATTTTTAGTAGCATTGTTAAGACGACTGTTTACAGGTCGCAATTGAGATAAGCCATATTTATCAATTATCTTTTTTTTCAAACTCGAGAACTGCTGAATTAATACAATAACGTAGTCCGGTTGGCGGCGGACCATCTTCAAAGACATGGCCAAGATGCGATTTGCACCTGCCACATTCTACTTCCGTCCTCTTCATTCCAAAACTGTTATCGGGCAAATAAATGATACTCTCTTTTGATATTGGCTCAAAAAAACTGGGCCAGCCACAACTACTGCTAAACTTACCATTACTCCTAAAAAGAGGGTTTCCACAAACAGCACAATAATATGTGCCGATTTCATCATGTTTATGGTATCTTCCCGTAAAAGGTCGCTCCGTTCCTTTCTCTCTGGCGATGTGGTAAACATCTTTTGGCAAAATATTCTTCCATTCCTCGTTGCTCAAATCAACCGGTTTAGTGTCACTCTTGGAATAGACAGGATTTTTTTTATCAGTATCCATCGAAATTGATCTTTTTGTAACAATGATATAAAATGCAAAGTTACAGGCATTTAATTTCCATTTGGGGGAAACATGTTCAGCCAGGCAGCTTTTTTAATATGTTTAATAAAATTTATGATTCTCCGACATAGCTTAAAACATTAATAAGCACGAATAAGGAATTTTAAATTTCATCCATTATATTTGGACTTCACAAGGATTTAAGCAAAGTATGTTCAATCTTATTTTATTTGGCCCGCCGGGCAGTGGGAAGGGTACGCAGTCAGAAAAACTGATTGCTAAATATAATTTTAAACATCTTTCAACCGGCGACTTGCTAAGGAGTGAGATTGCACGAAAAACACCATTAGGCCTGGAAGCAAAAAAATTTATGGACAAAGGCCAATTGGTTCCCGACGAAGTTGTAATTGGCATGATAAGTTCAGCATTGGAAGCAAACCCTGACGTAGTGGGTTTTTTATTCGACGGATTTCCACGAACCTCCAAACAGGCTGAAGCTCTTGATAATTTACTCGAACTTAAAAACCTTTCTATTAATGTGATGCTCGCATTAGATGTAACCGAGAAGGAACTTGTGAAACGCTTAGTTAAGCGTGGCGAAACGAGCGGTCGCCCCGATGACAATAACGAACAGGTGATACGAACACGTATTCACGAATACCATAAGAAGACTTCCCCGGTAGCCGACCACTACAAAAAAACAAACAAAGTGGTACTGGTAAAAGGTGAAGGAAGTGTAGATAATATCTTCACGAGCCTGACAAAAGAAATTGACTCCCGGATTAAAAAAAAGTAATCCGGGATATTGAACCATGCACTCCTTTCTTCAAAAATCTTCCCGTAAAATATGAATGTAAACTCGTCATACCAATAAGAATGACATCCTGTGAAACGGTTTGACCGGTATAAACTTTAGTTTTAATTTTTCAATTTTTCATCTTTATATACCTTCGGTTGGATATAGTTAATTTTAACAGAAGTCGCTATGTACAAATTAGGCAATTATGTAACCGGTCGTTGGATCGAAGGAGAGGGTGAAGGGCAACAATTGTTCAATGCCGTAAACGGTGACGCTATTGCAACAGCAACTACCAAAGGTTTAGATTTTGTATCTATATTAAATTACGGAAGAACAAAAGGAAGCACTGTTCTTCGCAAAATGACGTTTCATGAAAGAGGAAGGATGTTAAAAGATTTAGCATTACATCTCCTGCAACAAAAAGAAAAATTTTATACACTCAGTTATAAAACGGGCGCAACACGTGCAGATAGTTGGGTTGATATTGAGGGTGGTATTGGAAATCTTTTTTCTAATGCATCTCTTAGGAGAAAATTACCAAATGAAATTTTTGCCCTTGACGGAGATAACATAGGATTGGGCAAAGGTGGCACTTTTGCAGCGCAACATATTTTACTTCCCAAAGAAGGCGTTGCAATTCATATTAACGCTTTCAACTTTCCCGTCTGGGGTATGTTGGAAAAAATTGCTGTAAACTTACTGGCAGGCGTAGCTGCAGTTGTAAAACCAGCAACTATCACTTCCTATCTAACTGAGATGGTTGTACGTGAAATTATATCTTCAAAAATTTTACCAGAGGGATCGCTGCAATTAATTTGTGGCAGCGCCGGTGATATACTGGATCATGTAACATCCCAGGATGTTATAACCTTTACCGGCTCTGCAACCACAGGTTTACAATTGAAGGCAAATCCACATATACTTAAAGAAAATGTTCCTTTCAATCTCGAAGCAGATTCGTTGAATTGTATCGTACTTGGCAGCGATGTTTCTCCAGGAATGCCTGAATGGGATATTTTTATTAAAGAGGTTAGGAGAGAAATGACATCTAAAGCAGGACAGAAATGTACAGCAATCAGGAGAATTTTTGTTCCCCAAAATAAAATGGAAGATGTTTGGAAAGCTATTGGTAAATCTTTAGCTAAAACGGCTATTGGAAATCCTGAAAACGAAAAAGTAAGAATGGGTGCATTGGCCGGTCTGTCCCAAAAAAAAGAAGTATTGGAACAGGTTCAAAAGCTCTTAGCCTCATCGCAATTAATTTATGGCAGCCTCGATAGTGTTGAGCTGATTGATGCAGACATAGACAAGGGCGCATTTATCAGCCCGTTATTATTGGTAAATGAAAATCCTTTTCGAAGTGAAGAGGCTCATAATATTGAAGCCTTTGGCCCCGTGAGCACAATTATGCCCTATAAAAATATTGACGAAGCGGTTGAACTTGCAAAAAAAGGTAAAGGTTCGTTATGTAGTTCGGTTGTTACTTCGAATGAGGAGTTTGCAAAAAATTACGTGTTGGGTGCAGGAACTTTTCATGGAAGAATTTTAGTGCTTAACAGTGAAGATGCAAAAGAAAGCACAGGTCATGGATCGCCATTGCCGATGCTTATTCATGGAGGACCCGGACGTGCAGGAGGAGGTGAAGAAATGGGAGGATTGCGTGGCATAAAACATTACATGCAAAGAGTGGCTGTCCAGGGCTCGCCCACAATGCTAACGGCAATAGCAAATGTTTACCAACCCAATGCACGGGGCAATATTGATACTGTTCATCCTTTCAAAAAATATTTCGAAGAACTGCAGATAGGGGATCAGTTAATTACCGGTAAAAGAAAAATTACTTCTGAAGATATTGATAAGTTTGCAGATTTAAGTGGCGACCATTTTTACGCCCATATTAAAACTACCGATTTTGATGATACTATGTTTGAGCAACAGGTAGCTCACGGTTATTTTATAATGAGCGCTGCTGCAGGCTTGTTTGTAGACGGAGTTGAAAAAAACCCGGTTTTACTTAATTACGGGATTGATGAACTGCGTTTTACAAAACCCGTTTATCCAGGCAATGAAATTTATGTGCGCTTAACATGTAAGGAAAAAATCATCCAGGAATTAAAGGAAATAAACCCTGATGTTCCTTATATAAAAGGAAGTGATATACCGCGGGGAATTGTAAAATGGTACGTAGAAATTTTAGATGAAACTGAAGATCCCGTGATTGGGGTTGCAACTATATTAACAATGGTAAAAAGAAAAGTGCAAAATGAAGATTCCTCCTCTTAATTTAAAATTTATAAAAATGATTATAACTTCGTCATCCAATTTTTCGATAAATCAACTTTAGAATATGCCAGATACCGGATATGTAAAATCTCACACTGAACACGGAATTACAACCATTGAATTTTTTCATCCCAAAAGCAATTCTCTCCCTTTAAAAATTCTTGATGAGCTAACACAGGAAATACATTATGCAGGCACTCATGATACAAAGGTGATTGTATTGCGCAGTGCGGGAGACGGCGCTTTTTGTGCCGGCGCCAGTTTTGAAGAATTAATGGCCATTCAAAACGAAAGACAAGGATTAATTTTTTTCCAGGGATTTGCAAATGTTATAAATGCTATGCGAAAGTGCTCCAAACTTATAATCGGGCGCATTCATGGCAAATGTGTTGCGGGAGGCGTGGGTCTTGCTGCGGCAGTTGACTATGCAATTGCAGTAAATACATCCGAAGTAAAACTGAGTGAGCTGACAATTGGAATCGGTCCCTTTGTAATAGGTCCGGCAATTGAAAGAAAAATAGGAACATCTGCCTTCTCCCAGTTAGCCATTGATTCCACACTTTGGAGAAACGCTGACTGGGCAAAGAAAAAAGGCCTGTTTGCTGAAGTACATGAATCAGTTCAAAACATGGATGAATCCGTATACAGGCTTAGCCAATACACTTTCTCATTCTGGTTTTGATGCTATTGTTGAAATGAAAAAAATGTTTTGGAAGGGAACAGATAATTGGGATACTCTTCTGAATGAAAGGGCTGCGATCAGTGGGAAGTTGGTATTGAGTGATTTTGCTAAAAATGCCATTGCCAAGTACAAGATCAAAACAAAATAAAGTTCTCGTTTTAAAGATTAAGGTCTTATTTATAAATCATCATACTCATATAAAGGATCAATATGAGTTCCTGCCTCCATCTCAAAAACAGGATTGATCAATCCATCTTTTAATCCGTATACCCATCCATGCAAATGAGGCCTTTTTTCGTTTACCCATGCACGTTGAATTATTGATGTCTTGGCAAGATGCATCACCTGTTCCTTTACATTCAATTCCACCAGCCGGTTTGCCCGCTTTTCCTCATCCTCAATGATAGTAAGCTCTTCCCGATACAACCTGTATACATCTTTAATATTTCGAAGCCACATATTTAGCACATACTTATAATCATGATTGGTCATTGCGGCTTTAATGCCACCACAACCATAATGCCCGCAAACGATTACGTGCTTTACTTTTAAATGGTTAACGGCAAAATCCAAAACACTCAAAAGGTTTACGTCGGTATGTACCACCATATTGGCAATATTGCGATGCACAAATATTTCTCCCGGTTGAGTTCCGGTAATTTTATCCGCCGGCACGCGGCTATCGCTGCAACCTATCCATAAAAATTCCGGAGTTTGCAAAGAAGATAATCTTTTAAAAAAATCAGGATCATCTTCAACTTGTCCCTTTGCCCATTCTTTATTATCTAAGAGGAGTTTTTCGTAAGAAGTCATAAAAAGAAATTTAATAACAAGCCCTCATTTTAATGATTGATTTGGAAAATTACATATTCAATCCACCACAAGCGCTTATCACCTGGCCTGTAACGTATGAGCTCATATCACTTGCAAGAAAAAGAGTAACGTTTGCAATTTCTCCACCGCTTCCAAATCGTCCCAATGGAATTTTATCGAGAAATGATTTTGCCGCTTCTCCTTCCTTTAAATACTGCGTCATATCCGTTTCAATAAAGCCGGGCGCAATCGCATTGCATCTCACATTGCGGCTTCCTAATTCCGCAGCAATTGATTTTGTAAAACCAATTATTCCGGCTTTACTCGCCGCGTAGCTGCTCTGGCCAGCATTTCCACGCATACCTACTATTGAACTCATATTTATAATGCTGCCTTTTTTCGATTTCATCATCGGGCGTATAACTTGCTTTGTCATATTGTACACGCTTTTAAGATTTGTTGTCATCACTTCATCCCATTGCTCCGGTGTCATTCGAAGCAATAAATTATCTTTTGAAATTCCGGCATTGTTAACACAAATGTCCACAGTCCCAAATTCTTTAACAACATCATTCACCATCACCTCACATTCCTCGTACACACCCGCATTACTTTTATATGCTTTAGCATTTACTCCAAAAGTTTTTATTTTTTCTTCCAACGATTTTGCTTTTTCATCGCTGCTTACATAAGTAAAGGCTACATGGGAGCCACTTTCTGCAAGCTTTAAAACTATAGCCTCACCAATTCCGCGACTACCGCCGGTTACAATAGCAACTTTATTCTCCAATAATTTCATAATAAAAACCTGTTTTCTGATGAAAATAATATTTTATACAATTAAACTTAATCTAATTAATTATGCATTAACCATCCCTATAATTTCCTCAATTAAATGCCTTTCGTTACTTAGCCGGGGCACTTTATGTTGTCCACCAAGTTTTCCTTTTTGTTTAAGCCATTCTCTGAAGGTTCCCGTTTCCAAAATATGAACAACAGGCATTCGCAAAGCAATATTCTTGTAACGCTTTGCCTCGTAGTCGCTGTTAACAGATTTTAATGCGTCATCGAGCGCAAGAGTAAATTCATCTAAATCAGCTGGTAATTTGTCAAATTCTATCAGCCATTCGTGAGCCCCGTTTTCCTGTTCACTAAAAAAGACAGGAGCGGCCGTATAATCACTGACTATCGCATTGGTTTTTTCCGATGCTATTGCTATTGCTCTATCTGCATTATCTACAATTACTTCTTCCCCGAATGCATTCATGTAATGTTTCAGTCTTCCCGTAA
This sequence comes from uncultured Chitinophagaceae bacterium, assembly GCA_963819925.1. GTDB lineage: Bacteria > Bacteroidota > Bacteroidia > Chitinophagales > Chitinophagaceae > Ginsengibacter. The sequence continues at coordinate 1,322,858 of CAWFYG010000009.1, forward strand.
CCTTTATTTTGAAGGGGCGTAGGGATGTAAACTGAATAGTATCACCAACGAGGTAACGCCAAAGGCCGCCATTGGTGCTTATTACCAATGCATAGTTTTTATTAAGGGTAACCTGGTCTAGCCCGAAAGTCTTTGCATTTGGTTTTCCGTATTCTTCTACAGGCATAAATTCATAAAATATCCCGTGGTCTGCAAAAAGCAACATTCCATCATCGTCGGGCATATTTTGCGCAGCAAAAAAACCTTCGCTTGCATTGTACATTTCGAGATAATTAATAGGGCCTCCTACTAATTTTTGTATTTGCTCACGGTAAGGTATAAACGAAACTCCTCCGTGGATGTACAATTCAAGATTAGGCCACACTTCTTTCAATGTTTTCTTCCCTGACATTTCAAGAATACGTTTCACTAAAACAATGGTCCATGTAGGCACTCCAGCCAGTGAAGTAACATTTTCATTAATCGTATTCCGGGCGAGTTTTTCGATTTTACTTTCCCATTCATCCAGCAGGGCAATTTTCAAATCGGGGGTTCTTATCCAGTGTCCCCAGAAAGGAGTATTCTGCATTAATACTGCACTTAAATCGCCATACTGTATTTCTTCGTTTACAGGATTTAACTGATGGCTTCCTCCAACCACTAAACTTTTACCGGTAAGCAAATCACTGTCGGGAAAGTTTTGATAGTAATTAGTTAGCACATCTTTGGAGCCTTTGAAATGGGTTTCTTTAAGTGTTTCTTCGCTTATGGGTATAAACTTACTTTTTGCCGATGTAGTTCCACTGCTTTTTGCGAACCAGTTAATGGGCGTATTCCATAAAACATTTTCTTCACCATCCATCATTCGCAAAATATAGGGCTTCATATCATCGTATTCATGTATGGGCACCCGGTTTTTAAAATCCTTAATGGTAAAGAGCTTCGAAAAAGAATACTTGCGGCCAAATTCTGTATACTGTGCCTGTGTTACCAGGTCCTGCAATACATCACGCTGTGCGGCTACCGGGTAACTAATCCAGTTCTGAATCCGCCAAAGGCGAAGTCTTGCTAATCTTGATATGGCAGGACTCAGCAACTTCATGTAGCTTTTTATTGTTATTTTATAAAGATAAAAGTATTGGATGGATTACTCTCTCATTTGAATTTTTTTGTCGCAAAGCCCTCATGAAAATTTAAACCACAAAACAATTTACAAATTATTTTATAGCATCGGTATGCAGGTAATCTTTTCTTTTAAGTTCAAAATTTCTTCCCAGGTAAAGACGACGAACCTGTTCGTCTTTCGCAAGTTCTTCAGCAGAACCATGCTTGTAGATTTTACCTTCGATAAGCAGATAGGCCCTGTCGCAAATTGAAAGAGTTTCATTCACGTTATGGTCCGTAATAAGGATTCCGATATTTTTATATTTTAATCTTGTTACTATCGTTTGGATGTCTTCTACCGCAATTGGATCAATGCCGGCAAAAGGCTCATCTAATAAAATAAATTTTGGATCTACTGCCAGGGAACGGGCAATTTCTGTACGCCTCCTTTCACCTCCGCTTAATACATCGCCATTACTCTTACGAACATGATCAAGATTAAATTCAAGGATCAATGTTTCCAGTTTTTCCTTTTGCTGGGCCTTTGAAAGTTTTGTCATTTCAAGAACCGCCGAAATATTATCTTCAACTGTAAGTTTCCTGAAGACACTTGCTTCCTGGGGCAAATATCCCAATCCCATTTTCGCTCTTTTATACATCGGTAGTTTAGTTATGTTAATCTCATCCAGAAATACATCGCCATCGTCTGGCTTAACCAATCCAACCACCTGGTAAAAAGACGTCGTTTTGCCCGCACCGTTAGGTCCTAGAAGTCCAACAATTTCGCCCTGCCCCACCTCGAAAGACACTTTGTTGGTGACGGTTCGCTTTCCGTAAATTTTAGTAAGCTCTTTGGCGTATATGGTCTGCTTCAAAACAAAAGAATTTAAACAAAAATAAGTGAATGAACACTAAAACTTTGCTAACAATATTTCTTATGGTTCATACCTGGAATTACCAGGTCATTTATTACATGCTCTCATAAGGGATTAAATCATTTTAGATGATAAAATTAATCAGTAATTGATTGGCTAATAAAGTATCGGTCATCACCTTATTGACTATTGAGTTTTTGAGTTTACTTTTGCATCTATTTTGCAGAAATGAAAGTAACTGATCATATAAAAGAAGCAAAAGATACTGTAGTATCATTTGAAATATTACCGCCCCTCAAAGGCAAGACAATTGAATCTATTTACAATCATCTTGATCCTTTAATGGAATTTAAACCAGCATTTATAAATGTCACCTATCATCGCAGCGAGCAGGTTTTTAAAAAGAAGGCAGATGGCACTTTTGAAAAAGTTGAAGTTCGTAAAAGACCAGGTACTGTCGGTATTTGTGCAGCAATAATGAACCATTATAAAATTGATGCTGTTCCGCATTTAATATGCGGAGGTTTTAATTTACAGGAAACTGAAAATGCCTTGATCGATCTTGCTTTCCTGGGTATTGATAATGTACTGGTCCTCCGTGGCGACGCCGCAAAAAATGAAACGATATTTGAACCTGAAGAAAATGGGCACGCCTATGCAATCGATCTTTTAAAACAGACTGTTAATCTCAACAACGGAATTTATCTTGAAGAAGATATACGGGATGGCTACAAAACAAAATTCTGCATTGGAGTAGCCGGTTATCCTGAAAAACATTTTGAAGCGCCAAATATGGAGAGTGATCTCCGCTACCTTAAATTGAAAGTAGACGCCGGAGCAGATTATATAACTACGCAGATGTTTTTTGATAACAAAAAGTATTTTGAATTTGTAAAAAAATGCAGGGGAGCGGGAATTGAAATACCCATAATCCCAGGGATTAAACCAATAACTTCCAAAAAGCAGCTTTCTGTTTTACCCCGTACTTTTCATGTGGATATTCCTACCGAACTCAGCAATGAAATTCTTAAATGCAAAACAGATGCTGAAGTAGAAATTGTAGGAACAGAATGGCTGTTGACACAATCAAAAGAATTGAAGAAGAGTGGCGTACCTGTTTTGCATTATTATACATTAGGAAAGCCTCATGTCATAGTCAATGTAGTAAAGGAACTTGTATAAAATTCTACTATACAATTAAAAAACAGAGGCCACTCGCAAAACTTTACAAGTGGCCTAATCTGCTTTTGCTCAAAGCACTTTATAATAATCTTATTGTGAAATAGATTGAAAGACTTTTTCATTGACCCTAACCGGGTATCCTTTCTTTAATTCTTCGACCCATCTCTTTTCAAGAAAATTCTGAAAATCATTAATAACCAGCCCGCGTGCATCCGCAAAGCTTCGTTGCTGATCTGAAGGATAGGTTTTAATAATTACTGAAAATATAGACGTTCCATCACCTTTATTTGTTAGGGGCTCCGTCACCAGGCCGGGAATAAAATTTGTTTTCTCTTTTACAGGAATCTGGCCCAACTCATACCTTCCCGAATCTGCCTGTATTTGTGAATTATCTTTTACAAGTTCCTTCCAATTTTTACCCTTATTAATTTCTTCAATGGCATTTTTGGCTTCAGTTTCATTGGCGCATGAAAATAAAACAGCATCAGCACTTGCATTCCATTTATAGTTCGTTTTGTGTTCATTATAATATTGCTCCAGTCCAACACTATCTGCAGAAGCTTTGGACCATACTTTTCGTTCCATAACTTCAAAAAGCATATTACCCTCTTTAAATTCCTCCAGCTGGTATTTAAATTCAGGATTAAAATTTTCTAACCTGTTTTTATAGTTCTCTAAAGCCGCCAATGAAACATAATTTTTAAAAAGCTCAGCGTGAGTTTGCTCAGCATGTGCGGCGTAGGTGTTTTTTACGTTTCTGACATATTGCATCCAATCTCCTACCTTCACTTTTGCATTGTTAAAAGAAAACAGGATTGTATTTTCATTCACATTGCCAGATGCAATTTTTTTATTTGAGATAGCAAACGTGTCCGTTATTTTCCAAAGATCTTTTTCATTTACTGTATTATTCTTTTTGTAACCCGTTTTTTCTAATACTTCTTTTAAAAATTTCTCCTTTGCCAAAGCAATGCGACTATCATTAAGAACTTCCTGCTTCAGATTAGCCATGTATGCTTCGTCGTTAGTATTTTCGGGTATTGGTGAACGTGAAATTCGCTTAAGAATATGGTAGCCAAATTCAGTTTGGAATGGCTCAGAAATATCACTATCATTTTTTAATGAAAAAGCCGCTTTTTCAAAAGCGCCGTCATAAGTGGCAACGCCAAATTCAGGCATTATCCCCTTGTTCATAAAGGTCCGGCGGTCATTGCTATACTCTTTGGCTAATTGACCAAAGTCATCGCCCGATTTCAATGCTTTATAAATTGAATCTGCCAATTGCTTTGCATGATCTCTCATGCTGATGTTGCCTGCAGGTACTGCCAATAAAATCTGCGCTACGGTAATTTTTCCAACAGCAGGCCTTTGCTCTTCATTTTTAAAAATATGCCATCCTTTTTTTGACCGGTATGGCTTACTTACCTGACCAGGCTTTAAACTGTAAATAATATTTTCAAATTCATACGGCAAAGTAAATACCGTAATCCAGCCTAAATCGTTTCCCTGCAATTGCGCGATTTTTTCTTTTATGTCAGAAACAATCTCATCGTAATTGGTTCCTCCTTTTTTTAATTCATCATAGGCCTCATTAATTGCTTCATAAAGTTTAAGAGTATCCGCAGGCGTCATTTTATTACTTATTGAAACATAAAAATGCTGAGCATGAATATCTTTTTGACTCCGGTTGAATGCTTCATTAACTAATGCATCTACTTCTTTTTGATCCTGCAAATAATTATTTTCAATCTGTGTTCTGAAATTTTGAAGATCCGAGCGTAAAGACGGAAGCGTATCGAGGTGCATATCCTTAGCAGCCTGAACTTTTAATTTAAATTTTGTATAGAGATCAAGATAGTCCCGCATTGCCTGCTCTTTGTTAGCTGTGGCAGTTTTATTTTTATTGTACGCCCGCAGAAATTCATCTTTACTTACCGTATGGTTTCCATAGGTAAAAAGCGTCTGGCAATAAGTGATTGAAATAAAAAAGAAAAAAGCGCTAAACAAAAAAAGTTTTTTCATCAGAAAGGATTTATGAGAACAGGTCTTAAATATTTTCTCTCGCAAACGAAATTTTTCATCACGGAAATTTATTTTTCAGTGTTGTTAACGGCTTTAAAAGGCTTATTATTAATTTTCATCTGCAGCACATCATCCATTTGTTGCCAGCTTAATTTTTTTGCAATTATCCGCTTGTCTTTATCCAGTAAATATAAAGTGGGCGTTTGGGTAACATCATACAGTTGTTTGTATGAAGGTCTTTTAGCATCCTCATCAGATTTCTTTTGCTCATCGGTTTGGTAAACGTTTATCCAGCTTTGTAAATTGTACTTATTTATAAATTCCCTCCACTTTACAAATTCTTTGGTCTCTGCGAGTACACCATACATTTTCACACCTTCGTTTCTCCATTTGGCATTGTACATCGAATCCATTTTGGGAACTTCTTCACGACAATGGCCACAGGTTGGATCCCAAAAACAGACAATTATATAGGGCGCATTCACACTATACAAAGGAACAGGAGTTCGGAAAGAATCTACCATTTCTAAATTTGCCGCCTGCGCTCCAATAAGATTCGACATAAGCATATAGGCCCTATTGGAAATTGTCGTCATTTGTTTTTCATTCAACCACGAAGAAACTCCTTTTGAATGATATTGCTCGAAGAGGTGAACAAACACGGCATCCTGCCCCATATATTTTGGATTAATGTATTCATCCGTAAGCCAATTCAATAAAAACTTATATATCTCAGGACAGGTTCTTGCTCTCAGCAACAGGTAATCCGATTCTTTAATTATTGAGTCTGGTGCCGGTGACAAAACTTCCCTAAAGTATCTTTCAACTTTTGGTAAAAAAAAGGGAGTGCGTATTATACGGTCATCCATAAACGTAATTCCGTCCCAATAATGCTTTTTATAATAATCATAATTTTCAACAGAATCTTCACGGGTAACAGGTTTAGGATTTAAAATCTTAGGAGGCCTCATACTGGTTAACACCGCTGTTAGCATAGATTCCGGATGCTCCTTTATAATTTTTTCCCTGTAGTCATTTAATCCTTTATTGAGATCATTATAATTCTTTTCATGCAAGAGGCTATCGCTTTTGGTTTTAGAGTTTTTATAGGCATCAATCTCCTTTTGCAAATTACTCCCCTTTAACGCTATAAATTTTTGATATTGCTGAAAGAGAACATTTTCTGTTGAACCAGTTACAACTGTTTTACTGATAAGATCGGTTGTATCGGCCCTAATAGAAATTACCTGTTCTGTATCAACCAAAAAATCAAATAATTTATTCTTACCAGGAAATACTATTGAATAAACACCGGGAAGTAGTTTTTCATTTCTTTCAAAAACTGCAACTCCTTTTTCATTTATAACAGCAGAATCTTCTATATTAATATTTTTACCAAAATAGTAGGTAAGGTATGCCAAACCATTTTGGTAATTGGGTGTTTGTAAAGTAACCTTAAAACCCTGTGCGTTAGAAGTAGAGAAAAAAACAAGAAGGCAAGTTACACTAAAAAATATTTTCATTGAATTGGAATAGGAAGCAAAAATATTCAAATTGATTAAAAACCAAAATTCGTACAAAATACTTAACATTTTAGTGTAAACGCAATTAACTGCGACGATAAAGTATTTTTGTAACGATTGAAACAAAAAAAAATTATACTGGAAAATGTACCTGTAACAGGATATGCTGCAGAAGGTAAAGCGCTTAGCCGTATTGATGGCAAAGTTATTTTTATAGAAGGAGCTGTACCTGGCGATTTGGCTGACGTTTTGGTGACACGTAACAAAAAAGATTGGGCAGAAGGAAAAGCAATTATAATAAAAGAATTCAGCCGGGAAAGAGTAGTCCCTTTTTGTATTCATTTTGGAACATGCGGAGGTTGCAAGTGGCAAATGCTACCCTACGATAAACAAATTGAATATAAGCAACAGGAAGCAGTCGATGCTTTTAAAAGAATCGGTAAACTTGCTGATATAAAAATGCTTCCCATCCTGGGCTCAGAAAATACTATTCATTACAGGAATAAGCTTGAATTTACCTTCAGCAGTAAAAAGTTTTTGACGCCGATACAATTAGAAGAGCTTGCTGATGATGCGTGGCCCGGCGGAGCATTAGGTTATCATGTGCCAAGATTATATGATAAAATAATTGATATTTATGAATGCTGGTTGATGGATGATGTAAATAATCTTATCAGAAATACTTTGAGAGATTTTTCTTTAGCCAATGATTACAGTTATTATGATATAAAAGAACACAAGGGCTGGCTGCGAAATGTTATTATAAGAAAATGTACTACCGGAGAGCTTATGGTGAATATTGTGTTTGGCTACGATGATAAAAAAGAAAGAGAAAACATTTGTAATCATTTATTAGAACAAGTTCCTTCAATTACAACTTTACTTCACACTATAAATGCAAAATGGAATGATACCATTTATGATCTGGAGCCAAAAGTTGTAACAGGCAAAGGATATATAATTGAAAAGCTTGGAAATTTTAGTTTTAAAATTTCTCCAAAATCTTTCTTTCAAACAAACACAAAGCAGGCGGAAAGGTTATACAATGTTGTAAAAGATTTTGCGGGCATAAAGGGAAACGAAATTATTTATGACTTGTATTGTGGCACAGGAAGCATCGGAATTTTTTTAAGCGATCTTTCAAAAAAAATTATTGGTGTAGATGTAATTGAAGATGCAATAAAAGACGCAAAAGAAAATGCTGCGCTTAATAATATAGAGCATGCGTCTTTCTTTTGCGGTGATGTAACTCAAATATGCAATGATGAATTTTTTAGCCAACACGGCCGGCCTGATGTTGTAATTGTTGATCCGCCGCGGGCAGGACTACACGCAAAATTAGTTAGCAAACTTATTGAAATAGCGCCGGATAAAATAGTATATGTAAGCTGTAATGTTGCCACACAAGCCCGAGACCTGCAATTGCTCAGCGAAAAATTTTCGGTAGAAACGTTACAGCCGGTTGATATGTTTCCGCATACGCATCACATAGAATGTGTGGCAGAGTTGAGGTTGAAATGAAAGCTCGATTTATCTTTATTTAATTTTATTCCATTGAAAAATTCCGTTTTGTTTAATGATAAACTTAATTACTTTTCCATTTTCCCTTACGAATTCACCTTCAGCGTCAGCAACGTTTTTAAACCTGAATTTTGTATGAGTTTGGAAAATTAATTCCTCGTTTTCCTCTTTTGAGATTTTAGCAACCAGGTGATTTTTTTCTATTTCTATGCGAATAATTCTTTTTGGATTAACGGATAATGCGTAATTTCCTGTATACTCAAACGAAATATCTCTTGGCAATTTAATTATCGAATCAATTTTATTTTCTGCGCTATCAACTTTCGTTAATTCATAATGTTCGCCTTCATCATCGACATTTGCACTTGTTACTTTTCCATTAGCATCTTTCACAAAATCAACCTCGGTGTTCATCACTTTGAGAAAAAAATGATGATCATTTTCGGCATATAAATTTGTCTCGGGTAACCCTGTTGTTTCTGATTTTACTTTTAGCTGTCCATTTACCAGTGTAATTGTGGCTTTTAACTTCCCATCATATTCACCTGTATATTGTTGTAAAACGGCATTGGGTAATTTCACCGTTTCCCGATATGGCGTATATCCTTCCCACTCCCATGGAATAGTAACACCGGCAATTTTTTCTACCAATTCTTTAAAAATACTTTCGCCGTTAGAACTGTTGGTCATTATTATAAGAGCGAACTTTTTACCGGGCAAAGCAATTACATAATGCTCCCATCCGTCATCATGTCCTTCTTTAAAAAATGCATGGCCATATTCACTTCCAAATAATCCCCATCCAAGTCCATAAGACAATTTTATTTCCCGGTATTTATCCGTTGTATCATTGTTAAGCGAGGGAAATTCATGCTTTGTGTATATATCTATTTGCGGCGATAGCATTTCTTCTTTTGATTTTAACGAAAGCCCTTTGCCATGCAAAACAGCAGCCACAAAACGTGTATAGTCTGCAATAGTTGTTTCCATTGACCCTGCAGCGTTAGGCTTTGTTCTTTTATTTTTTGGTAAGGTATCTTCGTTCATGTCATGACCAACTGCATAATTATTTTCAAATGATGGCTGCCAGATAAAACTCGTTCTTGACATACCGAACGGTTTAAATATTTTTTCACGGGCAATATCTTCTAAACCTCTTCCTGTGATAGTTTCAACAACCATTTGTAATAAATAAATTCCTTCTCCCGAATAGGCGAATCTTTCTCCCGGTTTAAAAAATATTTCGAGTTTTTGATTATCATGCGGATTAAATTGTCGCCAGTTTGGAAATCCTGTTGTGTGATCCAGACAATCTCTTGCGGTAATTAATTTCCATCGCTCATCACCGGCAAGGTCTTTATAATCTTTATATCCGGGCAGGGGTTTGGGCAAATACGTATACAAAGGTTTGTCCAGATCAATGACACCTTCGTCCACCAATTGCAATACGAGATAAGCAAATAAGGGCTTTGAAAGAGAAGCTGCATAAAAACAAGTTGAGCTATCATTTAATTCATTTTTCTCTCTGTTCTTATAACCGTAGCTTTTTACATAAACAGGTTTATCATCGTTGATAATGCCAAGGCATAAACCAGTCACTTCACCGGTGTCCATTAATTTTGTTACGATTTTATCAATTGCTATAGACGAAAATGTTTTTTTACCGGGGCATGTAATTTGCTGGCCTTGCGCCTTCGAAAAAAGCAAAAGAACAAAAAGCAAAAAAATGTGATGGGTTTTCATCCTGAATATTTTACAGTTCTAATAATAAAGCTAAAAAGACTGGCTTATTCTTATACCCGGTGTTACTCCTTTAAAAAAATTATTAAAATAAACAGAAGGTTCAATTGTAGTCTTTAATAATTGTAGCTTACCAGCGCCAAAGCGAAAAGTATTTTTTTCAAAATAATCTCCATTTTTGTTAATGAGGTAGCCCAATGAAAACACTGCACTATAGGCGAAAGCTTTCCTGGGATCATGATCAGTTGTACCACCTTGACCGTAAGTGAGCGTAAGAAAATCATTCCTATAAGTGTGCATTTTACCAATTGAATCCCGTGCAAATAGAAAATGAGGTTCCCAAAATAATCCGGGCTCCCATTTAAAAGTTCTGTCACGATTAGTCAGGACAAGTCTTGTGCCAATGCTGAAAGAAGGAACAAAATAGTTCTTATAGTTCTGAACGTTCACCGTTATCATCCCCTCCAGCATATCCCCGGTTTCTACGGGAGTAAACCCCTTTGGCCTGTCTGCAGATATGCTTCTGTCTTTTTTCAAATAATGATCGCCACCACCTAGTATAATAGGCCACTTTGTATCCACATTGTCTCGAATGGTACCTATCTTTTGTGTTAAGATGCCATGCATGTATCCTGCCAATTCTTCAATATTGTTAAGATAAAATAAAAGATGATAATAACGTGGGTGCGTAAGGCTGATCTTTTCAGATGGCTTGGGCGGATTGGGAATAATACCAATAATATTGATGGTATCCTGGTTTATTTTTAAAGAAGATAATTCTCCATCATTCAAAAGGTAATTATTGCCTTTTGGCTGAAATTGTTGCAGCCGGATTTTCTTTCTGTTCTGTGCATCGGTAATATAATCTATGCGCTTTGGAGTGAGCGGATTGGATAGTGAATCTTTCAGAGGCGTAATATCACTAACAAACGCCTGCAACAATGAATCAATATTGGAAATTCTTTCGAGATCAGTTATATCGGTGAGTTCTATCTCCAGCCTATTTCCCTTATCAAGATTTATATAAAATCTTCTGTTGATAATAATATTATCAGGAATTTTAAATGCCTTATCCTCTTTACTTTCAGATTGGGCACAAAGGTCTGGCAGGATGCTTATGAAAAGCATCAATACAATAATTACCTGTTTCATTTTATTTTAGTTTGGAGACGTTTTAGATTTTAAAATGGTAAAGCCTGGCGGGCGGGAAGTAACTGCTGGATTCACAAAAACTTCCTGGTTGCCTAACTTTAATTGAAAAGAATGGGTTTCCGCATTACGGGCAACATTTGGTAATTCTTCAACCGGATCGCCAAGTTCATTTATATGAACCACTTTTAATTGTTTTTTTGGCGGAATTACTACTGTAACATTTGGAACAATATCTATCGGCTGTAAAGATTTAGCTATAGTTTCATCTGATAACCTGGCACTAACCGCATCGCTTACACGAATATGATTGACCAATCTGCGACTACTCACAGCACCATGATTTGTTCTGCTGAATCTGTTTTCAATTGCTATTGCTTTGTCTTCTACCAGTGACGTACTATCTTTATTTTTAACGACACTGGTCTTATGATTAATTGGGCTGCTGCCAATAATTCTTTCAGAATTCTTTACTGAGTCCACAGCCACGGTAAACTGAGGTTTAGTGCCATGTCTGGTAAAAAAAGGAACCAGCAACACAAGTAATAAGACTGCTGCGGCCCAATACCAAATAAATTTTTTCTTTTTTGATTTTTCCTGTAAACGTGCGTACAACTTATCCCACACCACTTCTTTATTGAAAGTTTCGTCAGGCAGATTCTCTAAATCATCCAGCTTATTTTTCCAGTGAAAACTTTTATTTTGTTCTTCGCTTAACATATTCGGTATTGTTTTGTAATAATATTTTTTGCAGCACTAATTTTGCCTTACTGAATTGCGATTTTGATGTTCCTTCAGAAATACGAAGCACTTCCGCTATTTCTTTATGCGTCATCCCTTCAATAACATGCAGGTTAAAAACCGTTCGGTAGCCAACCGGTAATTGAACGATTAAATTGAAAATTTCGCTGGCAGATAAATTATCAAGCGCTTCTTCCTGCAATGAAATTTCATTTGCGGAGGCTTCGGTTACGATGTTGAACACATTTTTTTTGCGCAAAAACATAAGGCATTCATTAATCATAATTTTTTTCAGCCAGGAATGCAATGCGGCATCACCCTGGTAACTAAAGGCCGCTATTTTTTTAAAGAACTTATAAAAACCATCCAGCAACAACTCTTCAGCATCTTCTTCATTTTTCACATAACGCCGACATACCAACATCATTTTTTCTGCCCATTGATCAAACAGGTACTTCTGTGCAGCAGCGCTTCCTTGTTTGGCTTCTTTAATCAGTTCTGATGTATCCATGTAAAAAATCTACAATATTGAATGGTTCTATAAAATTATAAATGCAATTTGTAAATAATTGGTTGCTTCGCGGAATAAAACGATTAAAAAGTTTCAATCATTTATCAGAAGCCAAAAAGCCATCCCTTTAGAGATGGCTTCTTCAATAACATATTTTTTACCTTATGCCGCATTCATTTCGGCAATCTTAGCCCTTATTTTTCCTTCAAGTTCTGCAGCTAATTCGGGATTATCAACTAACAGTTGCTTAACTGCATCACGACCCTGGCCAAGTTTGGTCGTATCATAGCTAAACCAGCTACCGCTTTTTTGAATAACTCCCATTTCAACTCCCATATCTATTATTTCACCTGTTTTGGAAATGCCATTCCCGAAAATAATATCAAACTCTGCTATACGAAATGGCGGGGCAACTTTGTTTTTAACCACCTTCACTTTTACACGATTTCCAATAGATTCATCGCCGTCTTTTATTTGAGCCAGGCGACGTATATCAAGGCGAACAGAAGAATAAAACTTCAAAGCGTTCCCCCCGGTAGTAGTCTCCGGGTTTCCAAATATAACCCCAATCTTATCTCTTAATTGGTTGATAAAAATGCAACAGCAATTTGTTTTACTTATTGTGGCCGTTAGTTTTCTTAAAGCCTGGCTCATGAGCCTCGCTTGTAAACCCATTTTGCTATCACCCATCTCTCCTTCGAGTTCGCCCTTAGGTACAAGCGCAGCAACAGAATCAATAACAACCACATCCAAAGCACCTGAAAGAATCAATCTGTCTGCAATTTCCAATCCCTGCTCCCCGTAGTCCGGCTGGCTTATTAAAAGATTGTCAACATCTACTCCTAACCTCTTTGCATAGGCACTATCAAAGGCGTGTTCAGCATCAATAATAGCACACATGCCTCCTTTCTTCTGCGCTTCCGCAATCACATGAATTGCCAATGTTGTTTTACCCGACGATTCGGGGCCATAAATTTCTACTACTCTTCCTTTTGGTAATCCTCCAACTCCCAAAGCAACATCGAGCCCTATCGAACCTGTTGAAATTACGGCCTGGGGCTCCTGAGATCGCTCATTCATCATCATTACACTTCCCTTTCCAAAATCCTTATCTATTTTATCAATAGTAAGCCTGAGCGCTTTAAGTTTCTCAGAATTTTTATCAGTATTTTTTTCTGTATTAGCCATAAATAATTAATTAAGCTTTTATAAATTCTGTAAAGTTATTAGTTACGCAAAGATATATATTATAAGTTATCAACACTAATTTATTTAGTATATTTTGATAAATAATTTAGCTTTTGGGGGTTCCTGATTTTCTCTTTAGCCTCGTACTTTTTTCAAAAGGTAGCCATTAAAAAAACAAAAAACTTCAGGTTTTTTATTTTACTTTCATAAAAATTTGGCAAATGAAATTTATCACTCCGATTGCTGTCATTGCTATAATTTTAATTTCGTGCAATGAAAGCCCTCAAAGTGAAAAACCTGTAGTGGTAAAGGATACTACAAAAATCCAGGATACAATAATAGTGAAGGATTCGATCATGAATTCAACAATTGCTGATAGTCTTCCTTTGGGCGCCTATCAGGGAATATTTCCTTGTAAGGATTGTGATGGAATACAACAAACCATTCTTTTCAATGCTGATAAAACTTTCAAAGAAGAACAAATGATCTGGAGTAAAAATGAACCACCCAAAAAGAGTGAAGGAACCTGGCGATTAAAAAATGGTAAAATTGAACTTACACAGAATAATAAACCGGTTATAAATTTTGTTAAAAAAAGAGACACTTTGTTTGCCGTTAATATTAACGGAGTAGGGGTTAACAATTCATCAAAATATGTTCTTACCAAAAGAAATCTTGCAAGGAATAATCCTGCGTGGGATAAAAAACGATTGCAAGGAGCAGACTTTGCAGCAATAGGAAATGAACCATTCTGGGATCTTGAAATTAATTATGAAAAATCAATTTCATTCAAACTGGCTGATTGGAAACAGGCGGTCACTACAAGTATTGAAAAGCCACTTTTGGATAAAGACAGCACAATTTATAAACTTAAGTCAGACACAATTAAATGGACCATTACGATTTTCCCCCAGTTTTGCAATGATGGAATGAGTGATTATCTATATCAATATAAAGTAAATGTAAAATACAATGGCATACTTTATAAAGGCTGTGGTGTAATGCTTTCCGAACAAAATTCTCAATAAATTTGATTTTGAATTATTGTTAACTTTAAATTATTCGATTATGCAATGGCAAGGCAGGGAAGAAAGCGACAATGTCGACGACCGCAGGGGAATAACGGGCGGACATGTGGCGATTGGTGGAGGAGTAATTGGGATTATATTTATTTTGGCAAAATTTCTTTTAGGTGGCGGGGACGTAAATCAATTGCAGCAGGATCTGCAACAACAGCCGCAACAGCAGGAAATGACCACGGAACAAAAAGCCGCGGATGACAAAGAAGCTTCGTTTGTAAAAGTTGTGCTAAAAGACACAGAAGATGTATGGACCAAAATTTTTGGTGATATGGGAAAGACCTACACAAAGCCAACACTAGTTCTTTTTCGGGGCGCTACTACTTCCGGTTGCGGAAGTGCAAGTTCCCAAAGCGGACCCTTCTATTGCCCGGTTGATAATGACGTTTATATTGATCTGTCTTTTGCGCAGGAATTAAACCAGCGATTTAATGTTTCAGGAGAGTTTGCTATGGCGTACGTTGTGGCACACGAGGTGGGCCACCATGTTCAATACCTTCTCGGAACAACACAAAAATTACAAAAAATTCAACAGCAGGTAAGTGAAACCGAATACAATAAATATTCTGTAAAACTAGAACTACAGGCGGATTTTTATGCGGGAGTTTGGGCTCACTACGATCAGCAAATGAAAAATGTTATTGATCCTAACGACATAGAACAAGCGCTAACTGCAGCCAATGCTATTGGAGATGACCGGCTTCAAAGAGAAGCGACGGGCACCGTAACCCCGGACGCTTTTACGCACGGAACTTCAACCCAAAGAATGTATTGGTTTAAAAAAGGATACGAGACTGGTGACGTGACTCAGGGAGACACTTTTGCTCCCGGTGCAGTAACAATGCGATAAATTTTAATGCCGTTTAAAATATTGAATTTCTTTCTCATGTTTTTGCGCCGCTGCCCGCGTGCTAAAGGTTCCCAGATTTCTCCTTTTATTGGTTTTAGGATTTTTCTTCTTTGAGTATAACCTGTATTCTCCTGACTTTAGTTTTCTGATCATGGTTGAAATATTTCTTAGAAAAGAAACAATTCATATGCCATTGCTAAATTATATCGCTGAAATTTTTTAAATCCCTTTGTTTATTACTGTGAAGGAAACTCAGCTGCTTTCGGAAGGTATAAATTAGAAATTATAAAACCGATTTTAAATCAACCTTGAAGGAGTATGATAGTAATTATATGTTTAGATTTTTTTAAGCTTGCTCCGCTTCGTCTCCCGGACTTTCCTTCGCCTTCTTTTTTGATGCAGATTTACCAACTTCCTCTGTACCTACATTTTTAATGGTTAATTGAAATTTGGTATTGAGGCTTATTTCATAATTATTTTCATTAATAATTTGTTTCGCACTGTCATCTTCTAATATCACGGTTGCAAGATGCATTGCCAATGCTGAAGTGCTGATTACATTTCCTACCTTTCCATCAGTAAATTCAATAGTAAATTTATAGCCTGCTTTTCGGCCTGTACCCGCCCTTTCGAAATCCACCCTGTTTAGATCGAGAACCTGAGTTCCAGAGGCAGATTTTTTCATTAATATTCTAATAATGGGCAGATATTTTTTCCAGATGTGATTGTACATTAAGAATTCTAATTTAATTTTTTTATAGGGACAATAACAGGAAAGAGAAACGGTAACCGGGTGTAAAGATAGGTTAACTGAATTTATAATAAAATTAGCGTAATTTTTTTACCAAGATAAATTATTTCGCAGCTATAAAAATGATACTAAAAAAACTCCCGGCAAAAACAAGCCGGGAGCCTCCTGATTAAAAACTACACACACTTTTATATTCTAAGAAAACCCATTATTATAATTCAACTTGCCTTTAGTGATCTGCATATTCTTAACTCTTTATGGGCGCTAAGTTTTATATTTTTTTTCAAAAAATTTTCTTTATTTAGCAAATGGCAACTTCCATTTATCAAGCGGTGATTTTTAATATATTTGCTAATAGTTTTACAAGGTAAAGGCCTCTTGTAAATTAATGTTACCCGAGCGTGTAGTATTCACTAAATTTGTTAGAAGTCTCAACTTACTAATTGAATGGCATTAATAGAATTCAAATTACCAAAATCACTTTCCAGAGCTTTGAACATTCCTGTAAGTTCTCCCAAGAGGCAGCAGTTGAAAGTACTGGTGAAATTGTTGAGAAAATCCAGGTTTACAGAATTCGGCCAAAAATATCTCTTCGATGAAATCCTTTTAAGCAGGCATCCTGGCAAGGCTTTTCAACAAATAGTACCTACTTACAATTATAGTAAAATTTTTCAGGAGTGGTGGTACCGGGCGCTGGAAGGGAAGCCCGATGTATGCTGGCCAGGTATTATTAAATTTTTTGCGTTAAGCAGTGGTACCAGTGAATCTTCAAGTAAGTATATCCCTATTACCAAAGAATTAATAAGGGCGAATACTTTAACTAGTATTCGTCAACTAATAAGCCTTGCTACATACACGAACGTCCCGAAGTCTTCCGTTGGTAAAGGCTGGCTCATGCTTGGTGGCAGCACCCATTTACAAAAATCAGCAACCTATTACGCAGGTGATCTCAGTGGCATACAGGCTAAAAACATTCCATTTTGGTTTCAGGGTATGTATAAGCCCGGGAAAAAAATTGCAAAAAATACTGACTGGTCGAAAAAATTAGATGAGATAGTTGAAAAAGCACCTCAATGGGATATCGCTTTTTTGGTGGGAGTTCCAGCATGGGTTCAGCTTTGTATGGAAAAAGTGATAGAACGCTATAATTTAAAAAATATTCATGAGATATGGCCTAATCTCGCTTTTTATGTGCATGGTGGTGTGGCGTTGGAACCTTATAAAAGAGGCTTTAATAAATTATTGGGTAAGCCTATTACTTATATTGAAACTTACCTTGCAAGCGAAGGTTTTCTTGCCTATCAAAACAGGCAGGATGCCAAGGGGATGAGGCTTGCTCTTAATAACAATATATTTTTTGAATTCGTTCCTTTCGATTATAAGAATTTTGACAGCGAAGGAAATATGGTTGCAAATCCTGAAGTATTAATGATCCAAGAGGTAGAAGAAAACAAAAATTACGCAATTCTTATAAGCACTAATGCGGGTACCTGGCGTTACCTGATTGGTGACACGATTAAATTCGTTGATATTGAAAAAAATGAAATAATTATTACGGGACGCACAAAACATTTTTTAAGCCTTGTTGGAGAACATTTAAGTGTAGACAATATGAACCAGGCGGTTAAACTGGTAAGTGAAGAACTTAATATATCCATCGGAGAGTTTACCGTGGCTGGTGTTCCTTATGGAAATTTTTTTGCGCACCACTGGTTCATTTCTACTAATGATAAAGTGAATTCCGAGAACTTAAAAATCATGATTGATGAAAAACTTAAAGAACTTAATGACGATTATGAAGTAGAACGAAAACATGCACTTAAAGGAATTTTTGTGGACGTATTGAGCGAACAAACTTTCATGAATTTTATGAAAGCCAAAGGCAAAGTTGGCGGCCAACATAAGTTCCCGCGGGTATTAAAAGGAAAGATGCTGGAAGATTGGCAAAGATTTTTGAAAGGTGAGAAAGTTTAATTTTTTTTCATTTAATTACTCCAATCCGTTGCAGAGGTTCCAATTTAAATTGTAGTTTTATATTCCTTCTATTTTCTAAAATTAAATATCTCTCCTGTAAATGGTAGATGTTCTTGAAGCAATACTCAAAGGTCTTGCGATGGGCCTGCTACTGGTAATTTCTGTTGGACCTGTAATTTTTACAATAATCAAGCAAAGTATTAACAATGGAAAAGAGGGGGGCTACAGTTTTGTTATAGGGGTTTGGGTGAGTGATTTCTTACTGGTAGTTTTAAGTAACGTTTTTTCCGAATTAGTAACACAGGTTCTGGATTTCAAAAAACCAATTGGTATTACAGGAAGCCTTTTTTTAATTGCGATGGGAGTATATTATCTTTTTTTTAAAAAAGTGCCTCTGCATCCCGAGGATGTATCGTTACCACCTTTAAGAGCGAGTGATCATGCGAAAATTGCCATCCAGGGTTTTCTGCTGAACACCCTGAACCCGGCAGTAATTGCATTCTGGCTTACAGCAGCAACTGCTATTGCTGTAACTCACACGGTAAAAGAGCGGGTTATTATTTTTGCGACTACCCTTATTATAAACATGAGTGCAGACGTCGCTAAAGTGCGGCTGGCGGGGAAATTAAGGTCAAAACTCACTGTACATAATATCAGGTTAATTAATAAAATTTCCGGCCTAATCTTACTCATCTTTGGTACGGTATTACTTACCGGCGTGTTATTCTTTGTAAAAAAACACTTTACTCCATGAAAACCGTATTTGTTTTAATTATCGGGATTTTTTCTTTCTTTTCAAATGTTGCTCAATCTTCTGACTTACTTATTTTAAAAAAAAATGGCCATACACTAAAAACTTTTTTCCCGGGCGATGAAATAATATTTAATACCTCAACAAGATATTATGATGCCTTTATACAGCGAATCAATCACGATTCTATATTCCTTATTCAGTACGACGTAAAACAAGTACCTACAAGCCTTGGAATCTATATACTTGATACTTTGGGAAAATATCCTTTTGCTGTTAACTATAAAGAGATAATCGGATTTGGCAGATTTTCAGGCAAAAAATTCGATTGGGCCGGTTCTGGTGGCGCTTTGCTTGGCGGAGGCGTTCTGCTGACAACAGTCGGGTTAGGAACATGGATTTTTACAAAACCAAATACTCAATACTATGCAAGCCCATATCTTGTCGGAGGTGCAGCCTTGCTGGCCGCCATTGGTTATCTTCTGGCAAAATCTAATGGTAAAAAAATGACCCTTGGTAAAAAATATACCTTGGAGTATATTCCTGTGAAATAAAAATTTTTTAATTGGCTACAAAAACAAATAACAAAGGGTTGGCAAGAAAAATCCTGCGAATCATTTTGAAAACACTTGTTTGCGGTTTCCTTTTCTCTTTGTTGTATATCTTGTTTTGCAGGTGGGTTAATCCGCCAATTACTATTACTCAAATCGGGAGCTTGCTTCGGGGAAATGGGTTGCACAGAAAATATGTCGGATTTAATAAAATGAATTCTAATGTAAAGCTGGCCGTCATGGCAAGTGAGGATCAACAATTTCCTGATCATAACGGATTTGACTTTAAGAGTATTCAAAAGGCTATGAAACACAATCAAAAAAGCAAATCATTACGCGGTGCAAGCACCATCAGCCAACAGGTTGCAAAAAATGTTTTTCTCTGGCAACACGGAGGTTATTTCAGAAAAGGGCTTGAGGTATATTTCACATTTATGATTGAGACATTTTGGAGCAAAAAGCGCATCCTCGAAGTGTACCTGAACGTTGCAGAAATGGGAGATGGTATTTTCGGAGTAGAAGCCGCTTCAGAACATTATTTTAATAAACATGCAAAAGATTTATCCAGAAAACAAGCGGCCCTTATTGCCGCATGCCTTCCTAACCCAAAGGGTTATACGATAAAACCACTATCTGCTCATGTAGCTTCCCGCTACCCCTGGATATTGCGCCAGATGAATAACCTTGAAGCGGACTCTGAAATTAAGGAGCTAATTAAATAATTTATTGTCGCCGGGAGTTTTTATTAATAAAGTCTTTTGCTTTTTCGAATCGTTGCTTGTAACCACCACTTATATCAGTCCAGGGCAATGACTGATTAATTAATACGTCTTTATAAAAAAGATATAATTTATTTCTCGTGTCAACGTCAGGGTATTCCCTGAGATTATCTTTAACCCAGGGTAGATCTGTATTGCAGAGAAGATAACCGTGATAACTTCGTTCGGCTATACGATTTAATATCCAGTTGTGACAATTATTAAAAACGAATTCGCACCAAACTTTCATTACATACATATCGGTATCAATGAAAATTGTTGATTGGTGATTGCTGATTATTGATTGTTGAACCAAATCATCCTCAAGATTAATTTGCCCTTTAGCAATTGTTAGTAAGTCATTGAAAGAATATTCTGTTCCATTTTTTTCAAGATATTCTCTTGCGTATTCGGGAATCCAAATAGTTTTATAGTGCTCAGCTAATTGGCCGCACAAAGTACTTTTCCCCGTAGATTCGGGACCGATAACTACAAATTTTTTTATTGCTTCCATTCAGATAATTCTTCTTTCTCAATCAAATATTTATTGGCTCTTCCGATCCATTCCTTTAAGCCCCAAAAAGCCATTATCAATAATATAATATAATAAATGCTCGTAAATACATAGTGCTTCACAAAATATAATGGAATAGAAGCTACATTTGTTGCAATCCACCAATACCAACTTTCTACTTTCTTTCGGGCCATAAGCCACATAGCTGTGAAGGCGGTTGAACTTGCGAAGGCGTCGGCCCAAGGTATTGCACCAGGGGCAAAGCTATGTTTAAGAAAAGTCAGGGATATAAAAATCACGATATAAAAACTCAAAAAGAAAAGCCCCTGGTGAAGCCAATCTTTTGCATGAGACCATGTGATTACAACAACATGTTCTTTTTTTTCATTTCTTTTTGCCCAAAGGATCCATCCATAAATACTCATTACTGTATAGTAAAAGTTCACCGAAGCTTCGCCTATCAGGCTTCCCTCAATGCTTATATATATGTAGATAATTGTGTTAACTAACCCCACCGGGTAAACGAGAATATGTTCCTTGCGGCTATACCATACACTTCCTATCCCAAAAAAAACAGCAATGTACTCAAGCAGCGTAGTATGCTGCATATCAATAATAAATTGCCGGTAAATTTCTGAAAGGCCCAAATAAAAAGTTGATTGTCAAAAATAGTTTACATTAAAATAAAAAAGGCATCCCTTAATAAGATGCCTACAATAATATTTAAAAAACGTTATTAATCTGATTCTGCCACCACCTCTTTGACCTCAGGTATCATGCGCTTCATCATTCCTTCAATTCCTGCTTTCAACGTAATCATTGAAGAAGGACAGCCGCTGCAACTTCCCTGTAGCATCAAATTTACTTTACCATCTTCATAGCTTTTAAATTGTATAGCGCCTCCGTCCATTTCAACAGCCGGCTTTACATAATTTTCTAATAATTCTTTTATGCGTTTCACCACATCACCATCATCGTGGCTTACTTCATTAGAACTCACCGTTTTCCTTGATGCAATTTCCTCTTCATTGATTATTGTTTTACCTTCTTCAAGGTATTCTTTTAAAAATTGCTTTATTGAAGGAATTACATCCTGCCAGTCTTCGGTTTCATTTGTTTTTGTAAGTGTAACAAAGTTGCTGGCAATAAATACTGATTTTATAAAAGGGAAACTAAATAGCTCCATAGCCAGCGGAGAAGCTTTTGCGCTTTCCTCGTTTTGAAAGTCTACACTTTTCCCCGGGTATAAAAGTTTATTTGCAACAAACTTCATTGTCTCCGGATTGGGAGTCATTTCAGTATATATACTTATAACGGTGTTTCCTGTTTTTATCATCTCAAAAAAGTTGTATTTGCAAAGCTAATAATATTTAAGATCAATCGCGAGTTATAACTGTTAAGTATCGCTTATAATTCCCTTTTTTCCGTTTTACGAAAGGGTGGATATTTAAATTTAGTCCACAATTCGAAGCTTCGCATAATTCAGCATAATTTTCTTCTCCCCATTGTGTTCAAACTTAACTGTTGCCACGGGATTATGGGCTGCGCCTTCCATTTTAATAACTTCTCCGAATCCAAATTTCTGATGTTCAATTTTCTGACCTTCCTGTAAGTTGCTGGTATCACTTGGCGTAAAGCCTTCGGTAGGTATATGTTCTGTTATTTTTACAATATTAGATGTTACCAGGTAAGCTGGTTTTTCTTTTGAAGTATTTCGTTGCTCCATTCCCTTGCTGCCAAACCTCGTTTTTAATTTATCAAAGGGATTCCAGTAATTGGCTTGACTATTACGCATATTACCACCCGCGAAAGACCGGTCAAGCCGTTCTTCGGGAAGTTCATCAATAAACCTGCTTGGCTCATTTTGAGTAAGATTTCCAAAACGGTACCTCGAGTTGGCATAAGTGAGCCAAAGCTTTTGTTTGGCACGAGTAACGGCTACGTAAAACAGTCTTCTTTCTTCTTCCAATTCCTCCCGCGTATTAATGGACATAGCATTAGGAAATAAGGTTTCCTCGAGGCCGCCAACAAACACTATAGGAAATTCAAGACCTTTTGCTGAGTGAATTGTCAGTAGTTTAACTACATCGCTTTCTCCCTTATCTTCGTCAGCATCAGTTAAAAGTGTTATTTGCTGAAGATAACTTCCCAGGCTTTTGTCTAATAGTTCTCCATCTTCAGTAGGGGTTTCAGTGAACTCTTTAATTGAATTGAGTAATTCCTGGATATTTTCATAGCGGGCAAGACCCTCTGTAGTTTTATCGTTAAAAAGTTCCTTTACGAGACCTGTGTTTTTCCCGATTAATATAGAAAGATCATATGCATTTTTTTTCTGCAATTCGCTTTGAAACATTTTTATCATAATAACAAAGTTGTTGATCACTTCAAGCGTTGAGGCCCGGTACCCGAATTCAGAAGCACGTTCCAAAACTTTCCACATTGAAATATTATTTTCGTTAGCAAAAAGTACGGCTTTTTCTACACTCGTTTTGCCAATACCTCTTGCAGGAAAATTTATAATACGTTTCAATGCTTCTTCGTCGTTCGGATTTAAAACAACTCTTAAGTAGCTGAGAAAATCTTTAATTTCTTTTCTCTGGTAAAAACTAATGCCTCCATATATTCTATAGGGAATATTCATCCGGCGCAGACTTTCTTCAAAGCTTCTGCTCTGCGCATTTGTTCTATATAAAATTGCAAAATCATTGTTTTGGTAATGGTTCCGTAATTTTTGCTCCTGAATTGCGTCGGCAACATATTTTCCTTCGTCATTATCGGATGCGGTGCGTACCAGTTTTATTTTTTCTCCTTCTTCATTGCTGGTCCATAACTTTTTGGGAAGTTGCCCTTTGTTATTTGCAATTACGTTGTTAGCTACGTGAAGTATACTCTGGGAACTTCTGTAATTCTGCTCCAGCATAACAATCTTAACTTCGTCATAATCTTTCTGAAATTGTAAAATATTTTCAATAGTCGCCCCCCGAAAGCTATAAATACTTTGGGCGTCGTCCCCAACTACCGCAACATTTTCGTGCATGGCGCCCAACAACTTTATAATTTGATATTGAGCGGTATTCGTATCCTGGTACTCATCAATCATTATATATTTAAACTTTCGCTGATACTTACTGAGGCTCTCCGGATGAGTTTTTAGCAACAAATAAAACTTTAAAAGGAGATCGTCGAAATCCATTGCTCCGTTTTTAAAACAACGTTTGCAATAGGCATCATAAATCTGACCGATCATTGGCCGGTTGGCTCTCATATCTTCCTGTTGCAAGCCATAATCGATTATGTATTCTTCGGGTGTAATTAAGGCGTTTTTTGCCGCGGAAATTCTGTTGTATACTGTGTTAGGTTTATAATGTTTATCATCGAGGCCCAGTTCATTCACAACAGTCTTTACAACACTTTTTGCGTCATCAGTGTCGTAAATAGTAAAGTTGCGGGGATAGTCAATTTTTTCTGCTTCTGCCCGCAATATTCTTGCAAATACCGAATGAAAAGTACCTATATAAATATTTCTTGCTTCATTATTTCCCAGAATAAGTTCTACTCTTTCCCTCATTTCTGCTGCCGCCTTATTGGTAAATGTAAGTGCTAAAATGTTGAAGGGGTCTACTCCCGTTGCTAATAAATGAGCCACACGTGTAGTAAGTACTTTTGTTTTCCCGCTGCCGGCGCCTGCCACAATCATAATAGGCCCGTCACGATGAAGTACTGCTTCCCGCTGCTGTTCGTTTAATCCCTCTAAATATACCTGCATGATACAAAGTTACTGAAACATAAAAGGTTTTTGAAAATGCAATACACAGCAAATTATTATAATACACAATAAATTATTATGAGGATAGAAATGCCATTTATCATTATTTTTAAAAAAAAAGCATATTGATCTCCGCGTTTTATGTTATTATAAATACGTGTTTACCTACAAAAATTATTACTTTAGATTCTTATTTCCACGTTTCACCTTTTTCGTTAACGTTATATTAACGAAACCCGCATCCACACTGCATTGCCGATGATACTAAATCTATTGGCCGGGGCTACAGAGACTACTAATTTTATCCCCGATTCCTTAACCAATAAAAATAAAAAATTATGAAAAAGATCATTTTTGTATGTCTTGTAACAATAATTTCTGTAACAACTGCATTTGCTGCTCCTTCCTCTTTTGTAAACGAAAAAGTTTTAAAAGTTTTTCATGAAGCATTTCCGGAAGTTAAGCAACCATCCTGGTACACTTTTGATAATTATTATGAAGTATATTTTACTAATCCGGATAATTCTTCCTGTAGGATTGACTACAGTCCCGATGGGGTTGTACTGAGTACAACGAGTTATTATACCGAACAGAATCTTTCGCCGGCAATCAGGGCTAAGGTGAGTGGAAAATATCCGGGTAAAAAAATATTTGGAGTAACTGAGGTTTCTAATAACGAAAATGTTACCTACCATATAGTATTAGAAGATGATAACTACTGGTACAATATTGAGTCAGATGCAACAGGTTTGATTAAGCTGGATAAAAAATTAGAAAAGGCAGATTAATAAATTTGAGAACCAGGTAAAAGGCAATTTGTAAAAAAATTTTTTTACAAATTGCCTTTTTGCGCTCCATTCAAGACGATAAAACGCCATTGTTCCCATAAAATATCATTGAAAGTTTATAGCGACAAAATCCTGGTACATGAGTGCAATAAATTTTTAATGTGATTCGTTATATTCTCTAAATCCTTTTTATGAATACCAGAGTCACAAATAAACCTTCCAGCCTAATAGGCAATCTCGTAAGAGCTTTCTTTCAAAGGCTTACCCAAAATCCTGCATTTTATAACATCAAACATTATACAAAAAACAGAGGCAGAAATCGTAATCATCGACAAACCTGGTAATACAACTGTTTTGAGTTAGAGGCCAGGTTTACGGAATTTACGTAATCTTGAATTAAGTGATTGTGCTATTGTAAAAGCAGGAATGATGTTCTTACTTTAAAGTCAGAAAATAAATACTATAATCCCTTTTTAAAACAAAGTTTTATGAAAAATCAAGTTTACCAAAAGAAAACCGCTTTATCAATGTTCTTCAGCGTTCTTTCAAAAAATTTTATTGCACTTTTTGAATCTGGTAATAACAAGGAATTTCAGAGATTAAAGGATTTTATTACTTCATAATCTCCTTAACTGAAGAGATATTCTACATCTTCTTTACTAAGACTTTTTACAAAAGTCTGGTCATCAGAAATGAGTTCCTTCGCAAGGGTGCGTTTGCGTTCCTGAAGTTGCAAAATTTTATCCTCAATCGTATCCTTGCAAATCATTCTGTAGGCAAAAATATTTTTGGTTTGCCCAATACGATGAGTACGGTCTATAGCCTGTTGCTCCACCGCAGGATTCCACCATGGATCTACAATATAAACATAGTCTGCTGCCGTTAAATTAAGTCCAACGCCCCCAGCTTTAAGGGAAATGAGAAAAACCCGGGAATTGTCATTTGTTTGAAAATTCTGAATTGAACGCTCCCTCTCCTGGGGCAGGGTACTGCCATCGAAATAATCAAACGTAATATTATTTTCCCTTAGTTTTTCTTTGATCAACGCAAGCATTCCAAGAAACTGGGAAAAAACCAGTGCCTTGTGCTCGCCAATATTTTCAGTGATTTCTCTTGTAAGTTCATCCAGTTTAATTGAATGGTTGGGATATTTCTCTTCTTCGTTAAGAATGGCTGGGCTATCGCATATCTGTCTTAATTTCATTAATCCCTGCAAAATGGTTAGTTGC
The DNA here is from genome assembly GCA_963819925.1 of uncultured Chitinophagaceae bacterium. Lineage (GTDB taxonomy): Bacteria > Bacteroidota > Bacteroidia > Chitinophagales > Chitinophagaceae > Ginsengibacter. The sequence continues at coordinate 1,349,404 of CAWFYG010000009.1, forward strand.
GATTTATGGATTCCCTCTCCCTCAATAACACCCATAATTTTATCGCGATAGGCATTTCGGTAAGCATCGTACACTTTTTTCTGCTTCTCCTCCATCTCGCAAAAAAGGATAGTTTCTGTTTTTTCAGGAAGGTCCTTGGCTACCTGTTCTTTTGTCCTTCTCAATATAAATGGGTATAGTAACTTTCGCAAATGATCTTTTTGTTCCTGCTCACCAAATTTATCAATGGGGGTAGAAAATTCATTTCTAAAAAATTCAACCGATCCAAGTAGCCCGGGATTTAAAAAATTCATTTGGGCATATACATCAAAAGTATTGTTTTGTAAAGGCGTTCCACTCATGCACAATCTGTTCTTTGCCGTAAGCAGGCAAGCGGCCTTGGTAACTTTAGATGAAGGGTTTTTAATTGCCTGCGATTCGTCCAGTATCACATAATCAAATAATATCTTCATGAGCAATTGTACATCGCTCCTTAATGTTCCATATGTAGTGATTATGATATTATATTTTTCAAAATCGTCCGGTTTTCTTGTTCGAAGGCTTCCGTGATGAATACACCAGCTAAGTGATGGAGTAAATTTTTTAATCTCGTTCTCCCAATTATAAATGAGGGTGGTGGGGCATACTACCAAAGCTTTCAAAATGCCCTCTTCCTTTTGATAGTGACTAAGCATGCTTAATGCCTGAACGGTTTTGCCCAATCCCATATCGTCTGCCAAAATACCACCCCAGCCAACTGAATTTAAATAATTAAGCCAGTTAAAGCCGGAAACCTGGTAAGGTCTTAATTTATTTTCTAATTCTTCAGGAACTTCTGTTTCAGGGATACTTTTGAAATTTCTTAGTCGTTCGTATTTTTCGTCCAAATCAATGGTGAGTTCTTTCTCTTCTCTTTTTTCATATAGATCATCTATTACACTGAGGTGAAATTTGGAGAGCCGGAGTTTACTTTCTTTACCCTGTCCGACCTTAAAAAGAAGGGAATATTTATTTATCCAATCGTCAGGTAAAATTCCAAGAGAACCATCACTTAATTGTACGAAAGATTGTTTATTAGTTAATGCTTTCTTTATTTCAGAAATACCAATTCGCTGTTCGCCAAATGAAAGTTCAATTTTTGCATCAAACCAATCAAGGCCACTACTTAAGTGAATTTGAGTAGTGGGTTTTGCTGTATTAAACCTGAAATTTTTTAAGGCATTAAATCCGAAAACGGGAATTTTCATTTCTTGCATGGCATCCACAAATAGAAAAAACCAATTATTTCTAAGCACATCTGTTCCTTTCAAAATTAGGCTTCCATTTTCTCTATTGGAAAACTGAGAATGTAGTCCTGAAAGTTTGTCGTGAAAATTTTGTTCAGCTTCTTTATTGCGATGCACCAGTAAAACCTTATCCTCCTCAGGTATTATAATGGTTTCCTTATCTTCAGGCTTTACATTAAATCCCTTATAACTATAAATGGGTTGAAATAAAAGATAATCTCCTTTTTCAATAAGCATTAGACTTATTTCGGGCTCCCCTTCTTTCGTTTCCTTAACTAATGATTTATCAAATGAAACTGCATATTCTTTGGTAAGCGGCATTATCACTTCTTTTAAAAAAGAAGGCCATTCCCTTGAGGTTATAAGAAGGGTTTTATTAAATTTTTTAGCAATTAAGGCATCTTCCGGATTCTTCCATAAAAAAATTTCTTCATCGTATAGAAACAATAAAAAATTATCCCATTGATTATCAGTTGGATTCAACACCTCGTTGTTAATAGAAATTCTGCTATTAAAAACGTATTCTCCCTCTTTGGCTGTCACATCAAATTGAAGAGTTGGATGAATGGGTGAGGAGAAAATATTTTGCAAATATTCAGTCGTAAATTTTTTCCCAAGAGGCAAATACAAGATAATATTGGTCTCCTGAAATATCCTTTTAAGTTTAGGATGAAGATATTCCGAAATCAACATTTTTGTTTCTTCGGGAAGCTCTTCGTTTTCCTGGTGAATTATATTTTCCCAAAAACCACTGAAAGGGGAATTTCGATTTAAATATTTGTTGATCTCACCCTGCTGTAATTTCCTGGCTTGTTGTATTAAATATTTATCCCCTTCTGAAAACACCTCGGTATTGATGAATTTACTCAGGTCTAGTTTTTCAACACGGCCAATAAATTTTTGTCTCTCTTCATCATAATCACCCTGTACAGCGTCTATAGAAAAAAATGGGAAATTTCTCTGATTTGCATTTAATACAATTGCTGCCCTTTTTTGCTTTAAAGCTACAACAGTAGCTATTTCTGGTGACTCCTTGACCGGTATAAATGATTTTGAAAAATTTGTATTTACGGAAGCTATTTTCTTAATTGATGGGTCGAGGACCTTTAGGAAGGGCTTCCCATCTTTATATACAAATTCGAACTTGCCGGAAAGTTCTTCATCTAAACTGTATCCGTATAGTTCCAATAATTTATTTTTCTCTTTATCCCAATTTCGAATTGTGTCGAAATAATGACCGCCGTAAGCATTTAACAGGTGAAGAAATAGCGCAGTTTTATGCTTACATAAAGAATGAGAGGTTTCGCTGCATGAACAAGAAGTATCAAAATTCCGCTCTTCATTCTTTTGAACAATTAAAAGAAATTCTTCTCCTTCAATTTCGAGCCAGGCCTCTACTTTTTCATCCTTTGCATTAGCAATATTTAGTTTGTTAGATCTAAGTATTTCTTCAGCTTGGTCATAGTTATCTTGTCCTGCCAGCATCCTGATAGTTTTCAAATCAATCGACTTCATTTTAATTACTGTGTGCATTTGATGATACACCGCAACATTGTCTGACGCAAGCAAATTTCTGTCAACCAGATCTTGTAACTGAAATAAGGCTGCGGCTTCGTGCCTGCATATATCGCCTAAATTGTAAGGACATGTGCATCTTATTGAAAGAGCCTTGGCATCGTCATACTTTTGAACATTTACTTTATAAAATGTCGAATAGCTATCATCTTTAATTCGAAAGGTAACTGAACGCATTAAGTCGTCGTGTTCAGCAAGCTCAACAAAGCCTGAAGAATGAATCTTCTTTCCCCTGCGAATCACTTCGTCAGTTCCGGAGTTATAAACATATTTGATTAAATGAGGTAGGGCCAAGATCTGTTCCGTTTACAATTTCACAGGCAAATATTTCTGCCGATTTCAGTTAAAAAACGTCAATTTGCAAAAGTATGAAAAATTAAGTGTTTTGAGAATATAGATCGTGAGCTTTTTTTACAATTTAGACTTCTAATCTAATATAATTTTAGCCCAATACTAATCTCCCTGATTCATATAAAACTAGCACATTTGCATTATCTGTTGTAAGGCAATATTTAATATCATTTTCTAATCCGTAGTTCATCAATCTTTGAAAGTGAGAAGCATCCTTTTCTTTCAAAAAGCCAAATACATCGTTTTTGGCCTGCTCGTATAAGGTTTCTGCAATTTTGCTGGCATCGCAATTTTGGACAAAATTATTTTTTATCCTGCTATTGACCGCTCCAGCAAATAAGGTGTCTTCGATGTTGATGCGGTCTTTCCAGGCGGCACAAGCCAGGATTACATTTTTATTTTGTGCAACTAAATAGTCACACACCGAGGATAGATTACAAAATGAACCCGTGATAATTCCCGTAGCTCCGTCCGCCAACGCCATATGCAAAAGTCTTGTTCCATTTGTAGTGGTAAGGACCAAGGTCTTTCCATTGATAAATTCTGGTCCGTATTGAAAAGGTGTATTTCCATACTTCAATCCATCTGCAATCTTACCATCTCTTTCTCCAGCCGTAATAACATCCATCTGTCTACCTAGTTTTATACATTCAGCAACACTATCAACCGGTATGATACTTTTTGCGCCGTTGTAAAGTGCGGTGGCAATAGTGGAGGTCGCCCGTAAAATATCAATAATAACAACAATACTATTGGATACATCGTATAAATGCAATAGAGAGGGAGACAAACAAGTACTAAGTGTAGGGACCTTATTTTTTTCTACTTTCATTAAAAAAGAAGCTTACAATTTTTTCAACTATTCAAAGGGCATTTTAACTATTTTAGCAAGGATTAATTTGTCTCTCACTTTTACATAAACTTGACTATCAATTTTTGAATAAGGTATTTCAACATAAGCCATTGCGATTGCTTTATTTAATGAAGGCGATTGTGTGCCGCTGGTTATTCGTCCGATAGTACCGCCCTCACCGTCTTTAATTTCATACCCATGCCTTGGTATGCCTTTCCCTATCATCTCCAGTCCGACAAGTTTTCTGGAGATTCCTTTCTTTTTTTGTTCTTCCAAAATTTGTCTCCCAACAAAATCTTTGGTGAATTTCGTTATCCAACCTAACCCGGCCTCTAAGGGGGTTGTTGTATCGTCAATATCATTTCCATAAAGGCAATACCCCATTTCAAGCCTTAAGGTATCTCTTGCTGCCAATCCTATTGGTTTCAATCCAAAAGGTGCTCCCTGCTCAAAAATTTTCCGCCAAACGATGTTGGCAGCTTCTTCTTTATCCTCAAAATAAATTTCCACCCCTCCGGATCCTGTATAACCGGTAGCGCTTATCAACACATTGTCAATTCCTGCAAATTTTCCTTTCACAAAAGTGTAATACCTGAGATTCATAATATCTATTTCTGTAAGAGGTTGCAGTATTTTTGTCGCGTTTGGGCCCTGAATTGCCAGTAAACAAGTTTGGTCGGAAATATTATGACATTCTACTTTTTGTTCATTGTTTTCCTGCAACCACAACCAATCCTTCTCAACATTAGAGGCATTTACAACAAGCATATATACCTTATTTTCTTCTATGCAATACACGATAAGATCGTCAAAGATACCTCCGGATTCATTCGTTAAACAACTGTATTGGGCTTTTTGATTGCATAGTTTTGACGCATCATTGGTGGTAATTTTTTGTATCAGCTCAAGGGCTTTTTCGCCTTTTAAAATAAACTCTCCCATATGGCTAACATCAAAAATTCCGGCGTTCTTCCTAACGGCTGCGTGTTCTTCATTAATGCTGGTATAACTTATGGGCATATTATAGCCCGCAAATTCAGCCATTTTTGCTCCCAGTTCAATATGTCTTTTTGTAAAAGGAGTATTCTTCATAATATTTTTATGGTGTGCAAATTTATAGGAAAATCGGGTTATCCTTATTTTAAATGGAGAAGGTATAAAATAATCTCTAAACAACTACAACCAACCGAAAACAAAATTAAAGAGCCCCATGCATAAAACATGAAGCCCTTTGCTTTCAACTTCAACCTTAAAAAATTATTGTTATATGTGAGTCACAAGATTATAGCCCTGTCCTCCAATATGAATGTATGCCTCGGCTGAAGCTCCGCTTTTTTCATCAAGTTTTTCAATTTTTTGTTCAAGCTTTTCTTTGGCATTACGTAACGAATCTTTTAATCTGATTTCTTCTTTCTCTTTTTCCCTGTTTAATGAATCCAAAGATTGTTGTAGGCTTTTCATTTGCAATTTTTTTGCATTACTCAATGAATCGATTTTATCGTTTTGACCATAGCGGTAATTTTGATCTTGAGAATGGGAACCAGATGGATTTTCATCGTCATCATAATCAGAATTCCAATTTTTTCGGTAATCGTTTTCCTTGTTCGATGGGATTCCATCCAGTGTATATAAGCCATCTTCTTTCATTATGTATGTTTCGCCATATTTGTAGTAATAGTCTTCATTGTCCCAATCGTACCAGTCATCATGATTCCACCATGGGCTATTTATCCTGATTCTGTTATAGCTCATATTTTTATTAATCTTGACACGGTGACCTATAGGCACGTATACAATAACATCAACGCTTTGATTGCGAAATTTATCGGTAGTGTTGATAGAAATAGCCCTATCCGTTAACAATAGTGAATCGTTTTGTGAAATATTAAATGGAATGTGAGAAGCCAACCTGTCGGCATCTAGCCTCGTTTCCCCGTTACACATTTTGATTACACCAACCTGGAAACTGTCGGTTGGCGATTTTTCGATTTTGATTCGCACATTACCGATAAAAACGGTATCGTCATCAAAATTGGCAAATGGTTCAAAACGAAACCAACTATTGCTTCTATAATACCTGTTATTGTTTATTGAATTTACTTCGAGGCCTTGGACACCTGGATTCGCCAAAACTATTTTTTCCTCATTGAGGGAACTTGTTCTTCTGAAATCATTTCCAACTGAAACAATTAGTGATACAAAACATATGATCCCCAGAACCCATAATCCTAAAAAAGAAAAGCGGATCATCCGGTTTCTGCTTTTTATTTTTGCTATTCTTCTGATGATGAAAGTAATAACCCCAATTACTGGAACTCCTATAAAAAATATCAATGTCCCCCACGCAAGTACACTTTGCCATCCATCAGTAAGTATAAATGCCTTTAATGGAAATAGTCCTATTGAAACTACAGCTATCGAAAATAAAGCAACGATTAGTCCGAAGGCAATGCACCCTAACACGAAATAAGCAAAAATCTTAAAAAGAGTAACAATGACGTTTCCCAACACGCCACTGGTTCGTTTAGCCGCGTAATGTATTTCCTGCCCCATCTGACCACCCTTTTCCTTTGCCAGATTTCCTGCGTCCATGCTTAATTTGCTTACTCTTTCCTTCACACCCTTCATCTCCTCTACTACAGAATTCTTAATGGAATTAAGATCCACTCTTTCTCCCTTCATTTCTAGTTTTTCGGAAGTTGTCGTAGCTTCCGGTATTACCAACCAAAGAATTACATAAATTATAAAAGTGCCGGGGCTAAAAGAGAAGCTAAGAAAATTCGGAAATGTTAATGGCCCAATATGTCCCCACCTGAAGAAAAAGGAAATAAATGGAATCAGAAATATTGCTCTTGGAAGCCACGGGTTGACATTAAAATAGCTGCCCATCCCGCTGCATACTCCGCCGATAATCTTTCCATCGGGATTTCGATATAACCTTTTCCGAACTCCGTTCTCCAGCATATTGCTGCCGGGAACAAATATCCACAAAAGAACATATAGAAAAAATCCAACGCCGGAAACAATAAATAATACCCTTACTATTACGGGGTCAATGCCGAAGTAAGCTGCGATGCCGCTGCAAACGCCACCCAATATCTTATTGTTCTCATCACGATAAAGCCGTTTCCCCGGGCCTTTCCAATTCCAGGTATCGTGAAAAGAATCTTCCGGTTTCTTACCTGACGTATCTTCTTTTTTCCCCGCAGTATTTTGTTGTTCGCCAACCTCAGCGTCCTCAAGATCCTGAGGCCTGCCCATATTTTTTATAATGGCGTTTACATCATCATCTGTTATACAGGTAGATCCTTTTTTTAGGCGTTCCTGAAACAATTCGCTGATACGGCTTTCTATATCATTTATGATTTCATCCCGTCCATCTTCATTAGCAAAATATTGGCGCAGGCTTTCTATATATTGTTTCAGCAATTCATAAGAAGTTTCCTCGATGGGAACCACGGCTCCCTGGAAATTTATATTAATTACTTTTTTCATGACTATCTTTTTATTTTTTGTTGAAGTTGATTGGGTTAATTTTTCTTGCCTGTTATTTCTTCTACCGCATTAGCAAGTTCCAGCCAGGTACTCTCAAGCTCTTTATAGAATTCTGCCCCTTTATCGGTCAGTGAAAAATACTTTCTTGGGGGGCCACTGTTACTTTCCACCCATCTATAGGTAAGAAAAGCTGCATTTTTTAGCCTTGTCAATAGCGGATAAAGGGTTCCCTCCAAAATATTGAGGTTGGCTGCTTTCATTTTGTCAATAATGTCACTCGGATATGCTTCCCCTACTTTTATTATTGACAAAATGCAAAATTCCAAAACCCCTTTTCGCATTTGGCTTGCGGTATTATCGATGTTCATATATTAAAATTTTATTCAGATAAATCTTGGTAGATTTTCATTTCTAATACAAATATAAGGCGTTTTATAATACTATGCAATACATAATACCTTTTTTTTTAAAGTAGCAGTTATAATCGTGTTCTTAACAACAGACATAATCCATTGACTAATAATCGATTGAATATATTTTATGAGATCAGCGAGATTTTATTTTCGGCAAAAATCAGTGATGGACGGCGAAAAATTCCAAAAAAGAGGGCTGTTAGTTATTAGATTTTATATCTTATCTAAAGATGTTGTAGGTTATGAAACTTAAAATGTACGCAAGGCTTGTCATATAAGCCAGCATAACAAAAGGCCATTTCCAGCTATGAGTTTCACGTTTTACAATAGCCAGTGTACTCATGCATTGCATCGCTAATACATAAAAAATTAAAAGAGAAAGTCCCGCAGCAAGCGTATAAACTTTTGTCCCATCAGCTCGTACGGCAGCATTCATTTTTTGGCGAAGCGTAGCATTATTTTCATCCTTATCCTCGCCAACGCTATATAACGTCGCCATCGTGCCAACAAAAACCTCTCTCGCAGCGAAAGACGTAATTAAAGCTATACCTATCTTCCAGTCGTAACCGAGGGGTCTGATAACGGGTTCAATGCTTTTACCTAAAATGCCTGCGTATGAATTCTCAAGCAGTTCTGTTCGTTTCAACTTATCATACTCTGCGGATCTATCAGGATGCTGCATATTAAGGAACGTATATTTTTCAGAAACATTTTTCATCTTCCCCGGGGGGCCATATGAACTTAAAACCCAAAGCAGCAGGCTTATCACCATAATAACCTTTCCGGCCTGAAACACAAACACTCTTGCTTTTTCAATCATTGTATAAAACATGTTTTTCCACCGTGGCTCCCGATAGACCGGAAGTTCAAGTATAAAAAAACTTCGTTCCTTACTTTTTATGAACCACTTCATTACGTAAGCGGAAAGTAACGCCATAATCGTTCCTATCAAGTACATTAACATCATAACTATCCCCTGTAAGCTAATCAGGCCAAAGTAAATTCTATTTGGAATAATCAATGCAATTAGCACCGTATAAACAGGAAGTCGGGCGCTACAACTCATTAGCGGTGTGCACATAATTGTAAGTAGTCTTTCTTTTTTATTCTCAATACCTCGCGCACTCATAATTGCCGGAACAGCGCATGCAAGACCGCTGATCATTGGCATAACACTTTTCCCGTTTAATCCGGCTTTTCGCATAACCCTATCAGTTAGGAAGCTTATTCTTGCCATATATCCTGTGTCTTCCAACAGAGTAATCAACCCGAATAAGATCATTATTTGTGGCACAAAAACCAATATCCCACTTAACCCTGCAAGTATGCCATTTATAAAAAGATCACTAACCCAACCCGATGGCAGAAAATTTCCCAGCCAGCTTCCGGCTTTTGCAAAAGTCCACTCGATCCCATCCATCGGAAATTGCGCTAACAAAAAGATACTTTGAAATAGCGCGAAAAGAACACCGATCAAAATCAGGTAACCCCATGTACGATGCAACAAAATATCATCCAGCTTTTGCGTAAATAAGGCTTTCTGCAATGGATCCGCTCTCCACCACAGTTTGGTTCATAATATTTTTTATTTTACCATACCGCTGCAATATTTCCTCTGCCTGAGTTTTTGAAGGATTAAAACTGGTTTGTGCCTCAATATTTTCAATTGCATCCTGAATCGGTTGTTCCAATGCAAAAGACTCGTGATTAATTAAGTAATGTATGGCGCGATAATCACTTATTTCCGGGAATATTTTTTGTACACTTTTGATAGCTTCCGGCGCAAATGAATAAGCGTTAATAAAGTCACGCTCGTGAATTTTATTTATATTTTCTGCCGTTTGTTCAATAGCCTTTTTCAGTTGGGAAATCCCTTTGTTTTTTCTCGGATTTACGGGTATCACCAATATGCCCAATTCTCTTTCCAGGCCAGGTATATCGACTTGGATATTATTTTTCTTTGCAATGTCCATCATTGTGAGAGCCACAACTACCGGCTTTTTAAGATCTATTATCTGGGAACAAAAAAGTAGATTTCGTTTAAGATTGGAAGCATCAGCAATGAGAACAATTATATCAGCTTTTACGTCTTTATCATCGTCAAGCAAAACTTTATAAGAAACCCATTCATCATTGCGTTTGGGATAAAGGCTATACGTACCGGGGAGATCAATTATCCTCGCTGAAATTCTTTCCGATATTTTGCTGATTCCCGTTTTCTTATCAACAGTAACTCCCGGAAAATTTCCTACTTTTTGATTCAAACCCGTTAGTGAATTGAACAACGAGCTCTTACCACTGTTGGGATTTCCTACTAATGCTATATTTAATTGGCTATTCAAATAGTTATTTAATAATCTGTAAATTTAAAGGTAACCGGTACGATTACCTTACGAATTAAGAAAAGAGATTAAAACTTATTTTTTTGTCATTTACTTCACTGGTTTATTCATATTATTTTTGCTAAAAATTTATATTCGAAATGAAAAACATCTTCCTTATTCTGTTACTGTTTGCAGAGGCCGTTTCTGCACAAAGATTAAAAAAATCAGATAAAAATATTATTGATAATCTTCGCAATGAAATTGATTATCTCGCAAGCGACAAACTAGAGGGGAGAAGAACGGGAACGTCTGGTGAAAAATTGGCGTATGAATATTTATCAGACCAATTTAAAAAACTGGGGTTGATCCCCCAAGGAGATAACAATACTTTTATCCAGGGGTTCGGCATAAATGAAGGAAAACAGATTCTGCCCGCAACTCATCTATCTATAAACAACAATGATCTTGTGGTTGAGAAGGATTTTTTCCCTTTTATTTTTAGTGCGGAAAGCAAGGTACAATCATCCGTATCGCCTTCTCTGCTGGAAAAGGGCTCCCCATGGTTTTGGGATATAAAAGATATCCTGGAAAAAAATAAGCACAATCCTCATTTCGATCTTGAATCGGAAATAAAAAATAAAGCTGCTGATTTTTCTTCTAAGGGGGCATCAGCGGTTATTGTTTATAACACAGGGGTAATCGATGATGAACTAAGTTTTGACGGAAAAGATAAAACCGAACCTATCAAAATTCCGGTAGTTTTTCTTGCAAAAGATGCTATCAAAAAATTTTTAAATGACAAGACGTCAACTTATGATATAAATCTAAATGTTGCAATAGGGGACAAAAAAAGAACCGGCCATAATGTAATCGGGTTTATTAATAACGGTGCCGCCAACACGATAATTATTGGCGCCCATTACGACCATCTAGGTTATGGAGAAGATCATAATTCACTATGGACCGGACCACCTGCCATCCATAACGGTGCAGATGATAACGCCAGCGGAACAGCGGCTGTTATTGAACTCGCAAGAATATTAAAGAATTCAAAGCTTAAAAACAATAATTACCTTTTTATTTGTTTCTCGGGAGAAGAGTTAGGCTTATTTGGTTCAAAATATTTTACAGAACACCCAACAATAGATATTAAATCGGCTAATTATATGATCAATTCCGACATGGTTGGAAGATTAAACGACAGCACTCATACCGTAACGATCGGTGGCTATGGAACCTCTCCAACATGGGGGAATATCTTAGATGAAAAAACAAAAACATTTAATGTAAAATTTGACTCCAGCGGAATTGGACCGAGTGACCACACTTCATTTTATTTAAAAAATATTCCCGTCTTATTTTTTTTTACAGGAACACACAAAGATTATCACAAACCCACTGATGATGCTGATAAAATAAATTTTATCGGGGAGCTTCAGGTAATTAAATATATCTACCATGTAATTGATGAAACAAATAAACTTGGAAAACTTGCTATTTTTAAAAACACGGGAGCCAAAAATGGAAGGTAAACGTTTCACGGTGACATTAGGAATTATGCCCGACTATACATTTAACGGAAAGGGTGTTCGTGCTGATGGTATAATAGACGGGAAAAGTGGCCCAAAAAGCAGGTATGCAGACAGGCGATGTTATCGTAAAGCTCGGTGAAAACTCCGTGACTGATCTAACTTCTTATATGAACGTTTTAAGTAAATATAAAAAAGGAGATTCGACAACAGTAACGATAATGAGGGGGAAAGATGAACTAACTTTTGATATTATTTTTTAGTTTTTGAAAGCATGCTAATACAATGAAACTTCGAATAGACAATGACGTGATGGTAGAAGAATTTTTTGCAAATGCCCGTTTGCTTGGAATTGTGGCGCCTATTGAACAATACCGGTTTTGTTGGCATCTTAACCACATGTTAAATTTTAATTTCAGAATAAATAACGGTATCGAAATACAACTAAATAAGAAGTCACGCAATTACTTCTTTCCTATTTATGAATTCGGTGAACAATCGGGAACGATAAAACATTATTTATATAATAATGAAGACGATGGAGAATATTTATTGCCGGAATTTAAGCATCTGGATTTCTTATGGCTTATAAAGGACGACATAATGCATGACGATGATGTGGGCCTGCTCATAAGCTCAATAAGAGCTTTACCTGCCGTGCAATTAATCACCGAACTGACTAATGAAAAAATAAAGAACAAGCAACACCTTATTTTTTAAAATATAACAGTATTTTATGTGGAAAGAACAAAATAATTCACTTCATAAAAAATTTGAATTCAAAAATTTTTCTGAAGCTTTTGCTTTTATGACACGTGTTGCTCTCGCAGCAGAAAAAATGGACCATCATCCTAAGTGGGCTAACGAATATAATAAAGTTGAAATTTGGTTATCATCTCACGACGCTGGAAATACCGTAACGGAAAGGGATCATAAACTTTCAAAAATAATTGATGCGCTATAAAAAGATTAGTGCATTCTCTTATAAAAATTTTGAAGTTTCATTTTTTTTTTTACGTTTATGAAAACAAATCAAATGAAACGATTTTTATTATTTTTATTATTATCTTTTTTCTTTTTTGCTTCACAAGCAAGAAGCTTGAAAAAAAGGGAACTAAGGAAATTATATCGTGCTGTTCAAACATGCTATGGAACTGCATATTATCAAGGCCAATATATTGAAATTTTTGCTGCCTACGAAGGTGACCGTTGTAATCCTTACGATATATATGGCTCAATGTTTATAAATGGCCAACTTATTTATGAAGGAGCCGGTACTGGTGCTCTCTTAGATGCGGCTTGCGGAGCCGTTGGCTGCGCATAAACAATATAAGAAAATAAAAAATTAATCATGAAATATTTAGTAATGTCCCCGGTTATTTTATTTGCATTTCTTATGGCAGGGTGCAAGCCAGAAAAGGTTGTTGCAACAAAACGACAAAGCTTATTTCAGGAGCAGCCATCTAATCACGTTACTTCCGCGAACCCTTTTGTCTCGGATAATACCAATTCGCTGGAGGCAAAAATTACTTTCCAAAAAGAAATGACGGAAAATAGTTTACCGAAATCGCACCCTGAAACAACATATACCACCTGGCAATCATATAATGAACTTTATCAAACTACAGTTCAAAATCTTTCTCCGCTAACCAAACAATATTGTTCACAGCTTTTTATTTCAGCGTATGCCCTTGCTGAACCAAGCCCATCAACAGAATTAAAATCAATAACAAAATCTCATTTAGATTTTTTAATTGCACAAAAATTTTCTGGTTATAAGCTATTATATCAATCATTATCCTGGCTAAAAAATTGCGGCGAGATCGATTATGCAAATAATTTAAAAAGTTCGATTCTTATTTATGCTAAACCATTAATGAGACCTGTTGATCCAAAAATACAGGATAGCAAAGAAGTTCTTCAAAATGAAAACTTAAAACAGGAGCTGGATCGTGCATTTGCTGTGATGAAAGATAATGACAGCTACATTGAAAAAATTAAGGCTTTCTAAACAGCTTCACTTTTTTTCTTTTAAATTAATAACTTTTTCTTTTTTCTTGGTGAGTTTTCCAATTGGCTGAAGAAATTTTGCAAGATTATTTTTCTTAAAAATTTTTTTAATCTCTTTTTTAGATTTCGGATCAACAGCAATTAGTAAACCTCCACTGGTTTGCGGATCAGCAAGCAATGATTTTTCAAAGTTTGTAATTACACCTATTTTTTCTCCATAGCTTTCCCAATTTCTAATCGTTCCGCCAGGAATACACTTGTTATTTATATAAGCTTTTATATCATCAATAATCGCCGGTATTTTATCAAAATAAATTTCTGCACTTAAATTACTTCCTTCTGCCATCTCAACCAAATGGCCTAACAGGCCAAAGCCGGTAACATCTGTAATTGCGTGTACGCCTTCGACGTTAGATAACAATTCGCCGATGCTATTCAATTGCATCATTTGTTTTGCAGCTATGCCCTTATGCTTTTCCTGTAATAACCCTTTTTTTTCTGCAGTAGACAAAATACCAACACCAAGCCCTTTGGTTAAAAAAATCAGATCATCCTTTTTAGCCGTATTATTTTGTTTCAGTTTTTTTATATCTAGTAAACCATTTACAGCAAGCCCAAATATTGGTTCAGGGCTGTCAATGCTGTGTCCGCCGGCCAAAGAAATTCCTGCTTCTAAACAAATACTCCTTGCCCCTTCGATAACTTTTTGGGCAATATCAGCTGATAATTTATTTACAGGCCATCCTAAAATTGCTATTGCCAGAATAGGTTTTCCACCCATCGCATAAACGTCACTTATAGCATTGGCTGAAGCAATGCGGCCAAAATCAAAAGGGTCATCCACGATTGGCATAAAAAAATCTGTCGTCGCGATAAGCGCAGTTCCATTTCCGAGGTCATACACTGCAGCATCATCCTTTGTATGATTGCCTACTATCAGTCTTTTATTATCGGGAATAGCAAGATTATTATGTAAAATGTGGTCTAAAACCCGTGGAGAAATTTTACAGCCACATCCGGCACCATGAGAAAAATGAGTGAGTTTTATTGAACCTGTTTGACTTGCAGAGCCGGATATATCAGTCATGCCTAAACGCTGTTTCTTAGTGTAACTTTTTTCTTTTTAAAATGATGGCAGAATTTTTTTGAAGGTCGCCGCTAAATCGAATTTCGTGCCTTACGTTCCCGTCGTAAACGATTAGTAAGCCAGTATTCGGAGGAATGCTGCCAAGATTTTCCGCATACATAATTAAAGAAATAGAATCGCCCATTTCGGGTGTAAGATAAACAGTTTTACTTATCCCGTTTGCAGTTAAGCCCTGCATGGGCATAATCACTTTGCCATTAAGTAGTACGCTTACAGTGTCGCCATCGATTTCGCCGTTATCATAAAGCGTTAATAAAAGGCTATCGTTTTTAATTTCAACGCTATTTACGGTTTCGATTTTTCTTGAAGAAATATCTGCTGCTGCTTTTGGAACCATGATTAAGTTAGCTGCATTGAAAGTCTTGCTATTGAATCGGATTTTTTCAGAATCTATTTGATTAATTTTCTCATTTATCTTGTTTTGATTAGCTCCGGTATTTATCGATGAAACTTCAGGCGGATTCTTTTTAGATATAGTTAGCCCCCTTGCCGATACAGATTTTTTCGTTATCTCTTTATCATTTTATTATTACTTTTTCGGCAATTCCATTTTTAAAGAATGCCGTATCCTCGTTTTTGCGAGATCTTGAATCTTCAGCTATAATTTGATTGTCACTACCTTGTTTTGCTTTATATTCTGTCTTGTTATTGGTAGATGCCTTTTGTGCGCCTTGTGGTTCCTTATTTTCTTCAGGTTTTATCGAATTGCCGCCCGGAGTAGGTAAATTCATTTTTGCAACATCTTCTGCGCTGTTCTTAGTTTCCAGGTTCAGCGAAGTTCTATTGGTTATCGTATCTTTTTTAATTGTATAAATCTTGTGAAGGCTCTTCTCCTTTTTCTTTCTTTTCTGGAGAATTTAACGGATCGGGATTCTTAATTATGGTATTTTTTTCACTATTCTGACCTTGCTTGCTGATAGCCTTTGGGGTCGCAACAGGCACATTGTTAATTGCCACATCCTTTGAATAATTATTATAAGTCATAAAGGAAAGGGACTTTGCCAGGCCTAAATTTTCCAGTTTTGGAATTATCAATGTTTCTTCTATTTTTCTTTTCTTTTTTAGAAAAATATTGCCGGTTATCGATTTGTAGATTTTTGTTGTATTTGTTTTCCACGGTCCGCTTAAAATCATCGAACTATCGTTTTGCGATAGTCCCAGGTTACTATAAGTTCTTACTCCTTTAGCCGGCGGCTCCGTGTAGTTATTATATATTAGTTTATCATCTTCTATAAGATAATATTCTCCTGTCTTTTTTATTTTAATCGACTTTACACCAATATTTTCAACACTATCAATTAAAAAAATTGTATGGGAGTAACCACTAAGCTTTCCATCATATTCGCTAATAGCTACCTCATATTTCAGATACTGTTTAGTTGTATCATTATAAAGTGTACCCGTCCATACCCCGGTGATGTCTTGCGCACAAAGTTTTAGCGGTAAAAGAAAGATCAAAAATAAAAATTTCATGATGCATTGGATTTATATAGATAAGTCAGGCATTTTGAATACAAAATTTCTGAACATTATTTATATCAACGGTTGCACACGGTATTTTATTTAATATTGTATCTATATTTTCGCGGTTACTTAAGCTTTTTTTATACAATTTATCATAATAGCGAAGTAAAATTGAAAAGCACGCTTCAAAATTATTTTCCCGCAAAAAATTTATGGCGTTTTTCGTTTCAAGACCGCCTAATCTTTTTTGTATTCTTATAATGGAATTAGCCAACTTATCCCTTTCAAACAATCCGTAGATAGAAATAATTTGCTTTAGTCTTTCTTCAAAGGGAATGTCTATAAAAAATAATGGACTTTCTCTCATTTGATTCCAAAAAGCATTTGGAATACCCACCGTTCCAATATGCCGGCTTTCGTCTTCCAGCCATATTTCTATTTGTGTCGTTTTCGTGTAATGCACGTCGTTAGTCTCCGCATTTTGTTTCCTGGTCGTTTTATGCAATTCAATGGCAAGAAGATTCTCAAACATTTCCTGTCCCGGTTGTTTTTCTTCTCCGAGCGACCCAAAGGCTGAGCCTTTGTGATTGGCCAACTTCTCCAGGTCAATAATATGATTCCCTTTTCTCTTCATTTCCCAAAGCAGGCATGTTTTGCCAGAACCGGTATAGCCGCCGAGTATGTTTATTTTGTATTCTTTTTCAAATTGCGAAAGCACCCAGGTACGAAAAGATTTATAGCCTCCCCTGAGCGTATAGACTTTGTGGCCAAACAAATTTAGTAGCCATGCAACCGCCCCACTTCGCATTCCACCCCGCCAGCAATGAAGCAGTACAGTTTGTTTGTGGCGGTCGCGGTCCTCCCGGGCGTATGTTTTTTGCCAGGTTTTGCATAGCTCTTCTAGTTCATCAGAAATTAATTTCATTCGCCCGGAAAAAAAATCGAGTCCTATTTTAACAGCAATTTGTCTCCCTTGTTCTTTATATGCCGTTCCTATGATTTTTCGTTGATCATCAGTAAATAAAGGTAGAGGGATTGCTCCGGGAATGTGGGCATGGGAAAATTCTGCCGGACTTCTTACGTCAAAGACGGGGTGCTGATCCAAGAGTTCTAAAAAGGCTTCAATATCAATTTGCTCAATGGCCATTTCCTGCAAAATTATTTTTATTCCAAGAACAAAAAAACCACTGTTTTCAGTGGTTTAGTAATATTTAACTTAATTCAAATTATCCATTCATCGAAGTTAGAAATTCCATATTGTCTTTTGTGCCTTTCATATTTTTCATCAAAATATTAATAGCTTCTTCCGGATTCATATCTGCCATATGATTACGCAAAACCCACATCCGCTGCAACACTTCCTTGTCAAGTAAAAGATCATCACGTCTGGTAGAGGAAGCCACAATGTCGATTGCAGGGAAAATTCTTCGATTTGATAGCCTTCGGTCAAGTTGTAGTTCCATGTTACCCGTTCCTTTAAATTCTTCAAAAATAACCTCATCCATTTTACTTCCGGTATCCACCAATGCAGTGGCAATTATTGTAAGAGAACCACCAAACTCAATTTTCCTTGCAGCACCAAAAAATTGTTTTGGTTTTTGCATTGCATTTGCTTCGACCCCGCCTGATAAAACTTTTCCACTGGCAGGAGAAACAGTATTGTGCGCCCTTGCAAGACGAGTAATACTGTCCAACAAAATCACCACATCATGACCGCATTCAACAAGGCGCTTGGCTTTTTGCAAAGCCATTGTGCTCACCTTCACGTGCTTTTCTGCAGGTTCATCAAATGTTGATGCAATTACTTCAGCTTTTACACTTCGTTCCATATCTGTAACTTCCTCCGGTCTTTCATCAACCAACACGATCATTAAATAACATTCCGGATGATTAGCTGCAATTGCATTTGCTATTTCTTTAAGCAACATTGTTTTACCCGTCTTTGGCTGGGCAACAATAAGCCCTCTTTGTCCTTTTCCTATTGGCGTAAATAAATCAATAATTCTTGTGGAAAGATTATTGGGTGTTAAGAACAAATTTAATTTTTCAAAAGGGAAAAGTGGTGTTAAGTAATCAAAGGGAACACGGTCACGTACTTCATCGGGGCCTTTCCCATTTATTGTTTCCACTTTCAATAAAGCAAAATATTTTTCACCTTCTTTCGGCGGACGAACAGAACCATAAACGGTGTCCCCTGTTTTTAGGCCAAATAATTTTATTTGCGATGGAGAGACATAAATATCATCTGGGGAAGAAAGATAGTTATAATCACTGCTTCTTAAAAACCCATAGCCATCGGGCATCATTTCCAAAACACCTTCGGCCAATATAACACCATCAAATTCTATATTAAATGCTGGTTCCTTTTTATGCTGGTAAGTCTTCTGTTGGTTTTGGTAGCCATTGTTTAAAGCGGGTTCCTCGATATCCTCATCGATTTCATCATTTAACAATTCTACCAGGCCCGGTGCAATTGATTTGGGGTCAGAAAGCTCCTCTATTATTTTGGCGGGTTGTTGTTCTACATCTTTAGCTATTTCAGGATCCTCGTCCTTATGTTTTTTAACGTGCTTTTTCTTTTCTTCTGTCTTTTTAGGTTTAGACTCTTTGGGAGAGTCGGGGCTAACTGGAGCGGAGGAAGTTTCTTCTGAAGTTACCGTTTTAACTATCCTCTTCCGCTTCGGCTTTTCGGTAGACTCAGTAGACTCAGAGGGCTTTTTTTCAGTGCTATTCATTGCTGCTTGTTTATCAAGAATTTTATAAATTAACTCCTGTTTTTCTAATGTTTTTGCGTTGGAAATGCTTTGCTGTTCAGCTATATCGAGCAACTCCGGAACGAGCATATCGTTCAGTTGTAAAATGTCATACATAAAGAGACGTGTAGATTAATAATCAAACGAACCTGAAAATTGCAAAATCTAAATTTTGATGATTTATTATGGAATGGATTCTATTAAAACTATTACCTAGGAGACCGTAGCAAAGAAGTAACAGTCAGCTTTCTTTTGCAATAATACATCAATTTTGCAAAAAAAGAAAAATATTATTAAAATATGAAATCTTTTTAATTGTTTTTTCTATAGTAACCATATCATTTAACGCTAATACTAAAAGTATTAATAATTTTCTTTCTTGCGGCTTTTGTCTGTTATTTTATATTTGCACCAATTCAAAAACACATGTTTAACGATAGAACACGAATAAAAGAAATTCTAAGCAATAACATGACCGATCATACTGTAACGGCAATGGGTTGGGTGCGAACTTTCCGGAATAATCAATTTATTGCCATAAATGACGGCAGCACGAATAACAATTTACAAGTGGTTGCAGACCTTGGTAAGTTTGAAGAAACGTTATTAAAAAGAATTACCACCGGAGCCTCATTAAAGGTAATTGGCAAAATTGTACCTTCTTTAGGAAAAGGACAGCAATTTGAATTGAAAGCAAATACTATTGAAGTTATAGGTGATAGCGATGCCGAAAAATTTCCTTTACAACCTAAAAAGCATAGCCTTGAATTTCTAAGAGCGATTGCCCATTTACGTTTTCGTACAAATACATTTGGATCTATTTTTCGAATAAGACATTCTCTCGCTTTTGCAGTTCACAAATTTTTTAACGACAAGGAATTTGTTTATTTACACACCCCCATCATAACAGCTTCAGATGCCGAGGGCGCCGGAGAGACTTTTCACGTCACAAATTTTGATCTTTCAAATCCATCGAAAAATAATGATGGTTCAATAAATTATAAAGAAGATTTTTTTGGACGACCCACAAACCTCACCGTAAGTGGTCAGCTTGAGGCAGAACTCGGGGCATTGGCCCTATCAGACGTTTATACTTTTGGCCCAACTTTTCGTGCAGAAAACTCTAACACAGCCCGACACCTTGCTGAATTTTGGATGATTGAGCCCGAAATGGCATTCAGTGATCTTGAGGATAATATGAACCTCGCTGAAGAATTCATAAAATACATAATTAAATATGTATTAGATAACGATCGTGAAGATCTGGAATTCCTGGCAGCAAGGCTAGTGGAAGAGGAAAAACAAAAGCCCCAAAATGAGCGGAGCGAAATGGGGCTTATAGAAAAACTCGAATTTGTAGCTAATAATAATTTTGAAAGAATTACCTATACTGAAGCAATTGAAATTTTAAAGGAATCGAATCATAATAAGAAAAAGAAATTTCAGTTTCCTATTGATAGATGGGGCGTTGACCTTCAAAGCGAGCACGAGCGGTACTTAGTGGAAAAACATTTTAAAAAACCAGTAATATTGAGGAATTATCCAAAGGAGATAAAAGCATTTTATATGCGGCAAAATGATGATGGAACGACAGTGGCTGCGATGGATATTCTGGCTCCAGGAATTGGCGAAATTGTAGGCGGTTCTCAAAGAGAAGAGCGACTTGAAAAACTGGAGGATCGGATGAAAGAGATGAATATTCCCGTTGAGGAATTATCATGGTATCTGGATACCAGGAAATTTGGGTCATGTCCTCATGCGGGTTTTGGATTAGGATTTGAACGCCTTGTTCAATTCGTTACAGGGATGACTAATATACGGGATGTTATTCCGTTTCCAAGGTTCCCGAAAAACGCAGATTTTTAATTTTCTACCAAAAACGGATCGGTCTTAAAATAATAACCTCGATTTTATCCATATATTAATGGTTGAATATTATCCTGTCCTATAGTAGGCTTAACCCAATCAGAATTATTCCACTATATATATAATCTTAAATACGCCTGTATAAAATATCCTTCCCCAAACCTTTGAGTGAACAATTTCTTTTGTAATTTGTCATCGGCAAAGCCCACATTCAAAATTTTAATATGAAAAAATAGCAATATGAATATTCCTGTTGTTGATTTAGCTGATTTTGTAAGGGGAGATTCAACACAAAAGTCAGCTTTTGTTCAGGAGCTTGGTAAAGCATACGAGGATGTCGGCTTTGTAGCCGTTAAAAACCACGGCATTCCTGCACAGCTTATCGCTGATCTTTATAAATATGTTCAGCAGTTTTTTTCTCTTCCTTCAGAAAAGAAAAAACAATTTGAAAATCCGGAATTGGCCGGCCAAAGGGGGTATACTTCATTTGGCAAAGAACATGCAAAGGGAAGCGATGCGCCCGATCTTAAAGAGTTCTTTCAATATGGACAGGTTGTACCGCAAAATCATAAACTGAAGTTTGAATATCCTGATAATGTCAAAGTTGATGATATTCCGGGTTTTAACGAAACCTTTTTTAAAGCTTATAGAGCATTTGAAAAATCCGGAAAATCGTTGTTGCAGGCCATCGCTTTGTATCTGGATTTAGATGAACATTATTTTGATGACTTCGTCGCGGAAGGAAATTCGATAGTCCGGGCTATTCATTACCCGCCTATAACCTCTGAACCAAAAAGTGCAATACGTGCCGAACAGCACGAGGATATTAACCTTATAACATTGTTAGTAGGGGCTTCGGCGGATGGATTACAAATATTTACGAAAAATAATGAATGGATAAACGTTACTTCCCTTCCTGATCAAATAGTAGTAAATGTCGGAGATATGTTACAACGTTTAACCAATAGCAAATTAAAAAGCACTACCCATCGGGTAGTAAACCCGCCAAGAGAATTATGGCATACTTCACGATTTTCAATTCCATTTTTTCTTCATCCAAAATCTGCAATGAGCCTTGCCTCCCTTGGAAGCTGTATTGATGAAAAAAATCCAAAAGTTTATATGGATATTACGGCAGGTGAATACCTTGAGGAAAGACTTAGAGAAATCGGGTTAAAGAAATAAAAACATCTCTCTTAAATTAGGTCGGAAGGATACATATTATTTAAAGTTTATATAATCAAAAATGGTATTATTCAGGCATGTCCCCTATCTAAAGGCCGTGTTTTTCTATACAATTTCTGCTTTTGGTGGCCCTCAAGGGCATTTTGGGATGATGATGAAAACCTTTGTGGAGCGACGGAGAGATATTACCAAAGAAGAGTTAATGGAATATCTAGCTTTTTGCCAATTGTTGCCGGGAGCAACTTCAACGCAAACCATCACGTTAATCGGATATAAACGCGGTGGGGTTCCCTTAGCTGTCCTTACACTTCTAATATGGATCTTGCCAGCCAGCATATTAATGGGATCTTTTTCCTTTTTGGTATTTTATATAAATACCTATCACGTAAGCCTAAATGTGTTTTCTTACGTTCAACCAATGGCTGTCGGTTTTATAGCATTCGCTGCATTAAGAATGTACAAAATATCAATTAAAAGCACTATAACATTTATTATAATGTTGGTCGGATTGTTAACGACCTACCTTCTGTTTAAAACACCATGGGTTTTCCCGATACTTATCATTTTGGGAGGTGTTGTTACAAATTTCAGTGATAAAAGAATTCCTGAAAAGGAAAATATACGACCTAAGCAAATAAAATGGACTAATATTTGGCTGTTTGTGCTTTTGTTTATTATAGTTGGTTTTTTAAGTGAAGCTGCACGCAGGCATGATTGGAAAGATAAGCGGGCATTCAATCTTACAGAAAATGTATATCGGTTTGGAAGCCTCGTTTTTGGAGGCGGTGACGTTCTTATGCCGATGATGTATGAACAATATGTTGTAAGGAAAAAGACACAGTATTTAACAAAAGAACAATACCTGACAGGATGGGGATTAGTTCGGGCAATACCGGGTCCGGTTTTTTCAGTAGCCTCTTATACAGGAGGGATGGTTTTAAAAGACAGGGGAAAATCTATGCAGTTATTAGGGTGCGTTATTGGTTGCGTGGGCATTTTTTTGCCTAGCGCTCTGCTCGTATTATTTTTCTATCCTGTGTGGCATAATTTAAAAAAATATGTAATAGTTTTCAGGGCTCTTGAAGGAATTAATGCCGTGGTTGTTGGGATAATGGGGGCTGCTTTTCTTTATCTCCTAAAAGATATTTCGATTACGGCATTAAACACAGTAAGTTTTGTAAACATTTTCGTAATCACCGCGACTTTTTTACTACTAAACTTTACTAAAATAAGGTCTCCCTATATCGTAGTCGGATGCCTGATTCTTGGGTTGATCGTTTAAATTAGTTTTTAATCATAATACTGTTGTCGCTCGATTTCTTCTTTAACAACATCCGGGACAAGGAATCTTATCGACTTTTTGGAATGAATTAACTCACGTATATGCGTACTCGAAATCTCAAGTAGAGGCGCCTTGAGTACTTTAAATTTAACACCAAGCGTTTTATTTACCTGAAATCCAGGTCTTTCATAAACATATATTTCATGGTTTTTTAGAAGTGCTTCATAGTTTTTCCAGCGCTTTATATTGGTGAAGCTATCGCTTCCCATAATAATTGAAAATGTATGCTTTGGAAATTTTTCATTTAGATAAGTCATTGTATCAACTGTATAAGATGGTTTGGGAAGCTTAAACTCAATATTGGATGTGCGCAATTTTTTTTCGCCCTCAATACTTAAGTCAATTAAATGTTTTCGATGATGTTCATTTAAAAGAGATTTTTCCATTTTTAGGGGGTTTTGCGGAGAAATGACAAACCAAACCTGATCCAAAATGGTGTTATTTGCAACGTGATTGGCTATGATAAGGTGCCCAATATGAATGGGATTAAATGATCCAAAATACAATCCTACTAACAAAAGCAATGCATATTTATAAAAGTTCTACATTAATTTTTTCCGCTTCGTCCAACCGAAGACTAAGAGAATAACCAGAAACCATAATATAAATTGGGTCGCCGAATGGGGCTTTTTTCCAAACGGTAACTTCCTCTTCCGGAAGGCAGCCCATTTCCATTAATTTCAAAATAATTTCGTCGTTTTCAAATGACTTAATTTTTACTTTTGTACCGGTTTTTACCTGTGCTAAATTCATCATAATATTCTTAAAGTAAATGTTCCATTCATACAGTGGACTTTATTCTGATTTAGAAATTCTATAGCTTGAGTACAATTAAATTTCACAACAATGGTATTTCGCCTGAAATTAAGAATAAACAGCAACTAAAGCATTTTCTTGCATCAATATTTTTGCAGGAAAAAGTTGATTTTGAAAGTGTTTCCTATATTTTTTGCAAAGATAAATATCTCCTTGACCTGAATCTGCAATATTTGAATCATGAAAGTTACACCGACATAATAACTTTCACATTATCAGACAAATCGGCTCCTCTTACCGCAGAGATATACATCAGTGTTGAAAGAGTCCGGCAAAATTCTGATTTTTTGAAGGTTAACTATAATGATGAGCTTCAGAGGGTAATGATTCATGGAATTCTTCATTTATGTGGCTTTTTAGATCAAACCCTTAAAGAAAAGAGGGTTATGCGCCAAAAGGAGGACTTTTATCTCTATCAATATAGTTCCACATGAAATGTTCCACGTGAAACAAATTTTATGCTTTTCTCAAATAAGTAAATTTGCTAAATGTTTCCAGAATATGATATTATAGTAGTAGGCGCAGGTCATGCAGGATGCGAAGCTGCTGCTGCTGCTGCTAATATGGGTAGCAAAGTGCTGCTTATCACCATGAATATGCAAACTATTGCGCAAATGAGCTGTAATCCAGCAATGGGCGGTATAGCAAAAGGGCAGATCATCCGCGAAATTGATGCGCTGGGAGGTTTTTCGGGAATTGTAACCGATGAAACAATGATCCAATTTAGGATGCTAAATAAAAGCAAGGGCCCCGCAATGTGGAGTCCGAGAGCACAAAGTGATCGCCAGTTGTTTTCGATAAAATGGAGATTAATGCTTGAGGGCCTATCAAACCTAGACTTTTACCAGGACTCAGTTGTTGGCTTACTTAAAAAGAACGACTTGATTACTGGGGTAAAAACTGCCTTGGGGCATGAAATTCGTTCGAAATCGGTAATTCTTACCAATGGAACATTTCTTAACGGAATAATTCATATTGGGGGGAAGCAATCCCGGGGTGGGAGGATGGCCGAAAAGTCCTCGGAAGGGATTACGGGGCAATTAGTGGATTGGGGATTCGAAAGTAATCGCCTTAAAACAGGTACTCCTCCCAGGATTGATGGCAGATCCATTGCCTATTCAAAAATGGAAGAACAAAAAGGAGATTCTGAAATTAAGGGATTTTCTTATTTAGATACTTCGAAACCTAGCAAACAACTAAGCTGTTGGATCACTTATACCAACAATGAAGTTCATGAAATATTAAAATCGGGTTTTCACGAAAGCCCAATGTTTCAAGGTCGTATCCAAGGCCGGGGGCCTAGATATTGTCCAAGCATAGAAGATAAAATCAACAGGTTCGCAGAAAGGGAACGACACCAGCTTTTTGTAGAGCCAGAGGGATGGAATACAATAGAGGTTTATTTGAACGGGTTTTCTTCCTCATTATCGGAGGAGGTTCAATATAAAGCACTTACAAAAATCCCCGGTTTTGAGAAGTGCAGAATGTTCCGACCAGGATATGCAATTGAGTATGATTATTTTCCACCAACTCAACTAAAATCCAGTCTTGAGACCAAGTTAATCAAAAACTTATTTTTTGCCGGGCAAATTAACGGAACAACAGGATATGAAGAAGCAGCTTGCCAAGGTTTAATTGCTGGTATTAATGCTCACCAGGCAGTCACAGACAATGAACCTTTGGTTCTTAAAAGAAATGATGCCTATATAGGTGTCCTAATCGATGATCTTATTAATAAAGGAACTGATGAACCGTATAGGATGTTTACAAGCCGTGCCGAATTCAGAACTTTATTGCGCCAGGACAATGCTGATCTACGTCTAACTGAGAAGAGTTTCCGGATCGGTCTCGCTTCCCCGGAAAGAATGAATAAGCTCATCAGCAAAAAAGGCGAAATAAGTCAACTTATTCAGATTTTACAGGATGTAAAGTTAGAGCCTGAAGAAATAAATAATTATTTAACCGAATCGACGTCATCACCGGTAGCCCATAAAGTAAAGACCATACAATTACTGGTTAGGCCAGGACTATGCTTACTGGGACTGATTAATTGTTCCCCTCTTCTTCAAAAGCTTACCAGGTCTTTTTCCGCCGAGGCAATGGAACAGGCGGAGATCGAAATCAAGTATGAGGTCTATTTGCAAAAGGAAGAGGAAATGGTCAAAAAAATGAATGCGCTGGAAAACCAATTGATCCCCGATAATTTTAACTATGATAAAATTGTATCTCTGTCGGCAGAATCAAGGCAAAAATTTACCAAAATAAAACCGCAGACCTTAGGTCAGGCGAGCCGTATTAGCGGCGTGAACCCTTCGGATGTGCAAATTCTTATGGTATACATGGGAAGATGATAAATCACGGACAAACCTTTATAAACATTTTAGAATGAGCCTTCAATTTCCCAATCGAATGTCCAAGTCGGATGTTTTTTCTACGGTAAAAAAATTTCTGCGAGAGAAAGGATTCAACATTGTAAAAATTGATATGGAACGCCCATGGGGAGGTTTTTTTGTTATTGATGAATTACAAGCGCCAAAATTCAAGAAAGAATTTTTTGAAGATTCTCTTGAAAGAAAAAATAGAGAAGGTCAAGGTAAGTTGAGCCCTAAGATATTAATTGTTGAATCGAATAAACGGTTGAGTTGGCAATATCACCATCGCAGGTCCGAAATTTGGAAAGTTATTGGTGGTGAAATTGGTGTAAAGAGAAGCGAAAACGATGATGAAGGCCCTGTTGAACTGAAAAGAGTAAATGACTTTGTTTATTTACATCAGGGTGAAAGGCACAGACTTATTGGCCTCAGCTCATGGGGAATAATTGCAGAGATCTGGCAACATACGGATGCTGACCACCCAAGCGATGAAGAAGATATAATTCGGGTTCAGGATGATTTCAGCAGATAACTTCGTTTAACCGTATACGTTAGATTTTATTAAACGGTAACAAGAAAAAATATTTGTCCCCTGGAAAAATAAAAAGGAAGCATATCCTAAAACATACTTCCAAAACGTGGTGTGGGGCGGGATCGAACCGCCGACACAAGGATTTTCAGTCCTTTGCTCTACCGACTGAGCTACCGCACCAACGGGCGGCAAAAATATAAATATTCACCTGAAATAAAAATTCATTTTTGCATTACAATAAATGTTGGAAAGGAAAATTTGAAAAATTAATTTCCGTATTCGCATAAAAATTTAATGCGCATAATTTTTAATTGTTCCAGGCTATAATTTCCTTCAGAAAGTTCTTCTCTCGCAATATCAAGGCTGGATGTGTGACAACCTTTAAAATAATCAATAATTTCTTCCTGTTCATATTCTTCTACTAAATCTTCAATTGCATAGTCAAGATTAAGCTTAGTGCCACTGGCCACAATGGTTTCCATTTCTTCCAGTAATTCTTCTAGCTTTAAGGTCTTATGTTTAGCAATGGTTTCTAATGGCATCTTTTTATCTACATTTTGAATGATGAAAACCTTATTGCTATTTTTATTAACTACACTTTTCATCACAAACTCTTCTGGCTTTTCAATATCATTCTCTTCAACAAATTTTTCAATGAGTTGTACAAAGGGTTTCCCAAATTTTAGTGCCTTACCAATACTTACTCCCTGGCACTTCTCAAGTTCCTTTAACGTAGTTGGATACAAAGTCGCCATATCTAAAAGACTGTTTTCCAAAAAAATCACAAATGGGGGAAGATTTCTTTTTTTCGCCTCCTGTTGGCGAAGGTCTTTTAATAACTCAAATAACTTTTCATCAGCGGCTATTGCTTCTGCTCCATTTCCTTCGTCGTCATCGTCTGCGGTATCTTCAAAAACGTGGTTCAAAGCAATCTTAAATGAGCCTGGTTTTTTTAAAAAAGATTCGCCTTTTGATGTAATTTTTAAGACCCCATAATCTTCGATATCTTTTTTTATAAGATTCTCTAAAAGCATTTGCCTGATCAATGAATTCCAGTAATGCTCATTTTTTTCTTTGCCGCTCCCAAATGAAGGTAATTCGTTATGTCGGTACATTTTCATCTGGGGATTTGGTTTACCCAGAATTACCGGAATAACGTAGGTAATAGGGAAGCGCTCATCCAAAGCCTTTATTGTCTTTAGAGCAACTAATGCTTCTCCTTTCGCTTCCTGAAGTTCTTTAGGATTTTTACAATTATCACACATTCCTCCACAATTATCATTCTCATACTCTTCGCCAAAATAACTTAGTAATATTTTTCTTCGGCAAACAGCACTTTCTGCATAAGCCACAGTTTCATTAATAAGCTGCCCGCCTATCTCCCTCTCAGACAAGGGCTTGTCACGCATCAAGTGTTCAAGTTTTGATACATCCTTATGCGAATAATAAAGTAGGCACTTGCCTTCCAGGCCGTCACGGCCTGCCCGGCCGGTTTCCTGGTAATAGTTTTCAATTGATTTCGGGATATTATAGTGAATTACAAACCTTACATCTGGCTTATCTATTCCCATACCGAATGCAATGGTGGCAACAATTACCTGTACCTCTTCGCCCAAAAACTGGTCTTGTCGCGTTGCTCTCAGTTTAGAATCAAGCCCTGCATGGTATGCAACGGCTCTTATTCCATTTGCCATAAGCATTTGCGCCAACTCTTCAGTTGTTTTGCGATTAAGTGTATAAATGATGCCACTTTTGCCTTTATTTTGAGATATAAATTTTACAATACTTTTTATCGTTTGTTCTTTCTTTACTTTGGGCACTACTTCATAGTAAAGATTAGACCTGTTAAAAGAGGAGATAAAAATATTAGGATCACGTAAGCCAAGATTTTTTACAATATCACTTTGTACCTTAGGTGTGGCGGTGGCTGTAAGTGCAATTACGGGAATCTTTTTATCGATCTCATCCATAATTTCTCTAAGCCGCCTGTATTCCGGCCTAAAATCGTGTCCCCACTCACTAATACAATGCGCCTCGTCAACGGCAAAAAAAGATATTTCAAGATCCTTAAAAAATTCGACGTTTTCTTCCTTGGTAAGAGTCTCCGGAGCCACGTATAGCATTTTAGTTTTTCCTGAAATGAGATCTTCCTTTACTATCTTTTGCTGACCCTTATTTAAAGTACTGTTTAAAAAATGGGCAATATGGTCTGTGCTACTATACCCCCTCACTAAATCTACCTGGTTTTTCATAAGTGCAATAAGAGGGGAAACAATTATTGCACACCCTTTACTAATTATTGCTGGCAATTGGTAGCATAGGCTTTTTCCTCCCCCTGTTGGCATAATTACAAAGGTGTCTTTCGCTGATAAAAGACTTCTTATAATTTCTTCCTGGGGTTCTTTAAATGTATCGAAACCGAAATATTCTTGAAGGTCACTGGACAGATTTTTCGAAACTGAAATTTGGGTCTCTTTTCCGGGTGTTTTTTTTACAGGATTTTTTTTGGGTTTTAATTTAGTTGTAGACATGATTTTCTTTTCTTCTTCACGCGTGTTTTTTTAAAGGATTTCAAAGTTAATCTAAATGAGTTTTAGTTTTATATAGCAAAAGATAAATTAGATAATATAACCTTTCTTTATAAAAATTATAATAGTTAAGATACGAATAAAAATATTACCAAAGGCAAATCATTTTACTTTGCCCAACCACCCATTTAAAGTAGGTTTGCGTTTTTTAAAGCGAAAAGCTTTCTTATTGAGTAATTAATCTTTTTTTCATAACAATGCAGGATGAAAAATGCAATTATTGCTACAGCAAAAAACACTATAGATCTTGAAGCCCGAGCTATTAGCCAGCTTTCAACCTTATTAGATCATAATTTTGAAACGGCAATAACTACCATTAATAATTGCTCCGGAAGGTTAATCGTGAGCGGAATAGGCAAAAGTGCAATAGTCGCCCAAAAAATCGTTGCAACCCTTAACAGCACGGGCACGCCTTCTATTTTTTTACATGCTGCCGATGCCATACATGGTGATATAGGCATGGTGCAGCAAAATGATATTGTGATGATCATCAGTAAAAGTGGTGATAGCCCTGAAATAAAGGTACTGGTTCCGCTTATTAAAAACTTTAAAAATACTATTATTGCAATGTGTGGCAACATGGAAAGCTATCTTTCAAAATGTGCTGATGTAGTTTTGAATACAACTGTTAGTGAAGAGGCTTGTCCCAATAACCTCGCCCCAACCAGCAGTACAACTGCACAAATGGTAATGGGCGATGCCATTGCCGTTTGCCTTATGAAAATAAGGGGTTTTGGAACCGAGGACTTTGCTAAATTCCATCCTGGGGGTATGCTTGGCAAGAAGTTGTATCTGCGTGTTGGCGACCTTATTGTTAACAATGAGAAACCGGCTGTAAAGCCCGGAAGCCCTTTAAAAGATGTTATAATGGAAATTACAAAAAAACGTTTGGGCGCTACCGTTATTATCGATGAGGGTGAAAACATTTTAGGTATCATTACTGACGGTGACTTGAGAAGAATGCTTGAAAAGAACCTTTCGTTGGCGGAACTTGAGGCTAAAGACATAATGACCTTACATCCTAAAACTATCAAAAGCTCGGAACTGGCAATTGATGCGCTTGATATTATGCGCAAAAAAAATATAACCCAGCTTATAGTAATTGAAAAAAAAAGGTATAGAGGCATAGTTCATTTGCACGATCTCATACGGGAGGGAATTATTTAATTTTAAGAAAATGAATGAAAACAACTACGTAGTAATAATGGCTGGTGGAATTGGAAGCCGCTTTTGGCCGGTCAGTCGGCTTAATTATCCAAAACAATTTCTAGATTTATTAAATCTTGGGAAAACATTAATTCAATCCACTTATGAAAGATTTGTACAGTATATCCCAAATGAAAATATTTACGTTGTAACTTCTTTGCAATACAAACAAATTGTTGAAAAGCAATTACCTGAGATGAGGCCTGAAAATATTTTATGCGAACCTTCGAGAAAAAATACAGCCCCTTGCGTAGCGTACATTTCTTATAAATTAAATCAACTTAATTCGGAAAGCAATTTGATCTGTGCTCCCGCAGATCACCTGATTCTTGATGACACTTCGTTTAGAAAAGTCAGCCTGGAAGCGCTTGAGTTTACCGAAAAAAATAATGCACTTATCACCCTAGGTATAAAACCACTTTCGCCTAATACAGGGTATGGATATATACAACACGAACAATATGCTGTCAGCGACAATGTTTATAAAGTAAAAACCTTCACAGAAAAACCGGACATTGAACTTGCAAAAAAATTTCTGATTAGCGGCGATTTTTTATGGAATGCCGGGATCTTTGTTTGGCGTACCGAAAGTATAATTTCTGCTTTTGAAAAATACCTCCCGGAAATTCACGAAATCTTTGATAGCGCAAAAAAAGACCTGGTCACCTCAAAAGAGTCCGCTGCAATTGAATTAATTTATCCGCAATGTGTAAACATTTCTATTGATTATGGCATACTCGAAAAAGCGGATAATGTTTACGTAATCCCCTCTGCATTTGGATGGAGTGACCTGGGAACCTGGGGCAGTGCTTACGAGAATCTGGAAAAAGACTCATTCGAAAATACCCTTGCCGGCGATAATGTAATATTGTTTGATTCCTCAAAAAATATGATACATTCTCATAATCACAGGCTCATGATTCTACAAGGACTCGAAGATTTTATTGTGGTTGACACTGAAGATGTTTTATTGGTTTGCAAAAAAGAAAAGGAGCAATACATTAAAGAATATGTCGCTGAAATAAAAAGAAATAAAGGCGATAAGTTTCTTTAGGATGCTCTTAAACTGTAGTTAAAAACAACTAGTTTGTTAAGCCTAAACCAATAATAGATACTAAAAACCTTCTTTTAACGTTCTTGTATCTACAAAGCTTTTATTCCTAACAAATTTGCATGAAGTTCATATTTCTTTTGTTAGCATTGGTATTATTTTTACCCCTCCTTTTCAATATTTCGCCAGGAGAGCGGCCCGTGTATAATAGTAAGGAGATATTTGATCCCTCACTATCAAAGATAAATTCGCTTCAAAAACTTATTAACTATTCCGATAGTTCTGCAAATATTAATCATATAAAAATCGGTTCTTTGGGGTATGGTGTTTTAGTCGCATCAGTTTTAAGAAAGCGTTTTTATCACGGATTTTCATATTATACTTTTCAAAACAACTGGATTGCTGTAGCCTCTCAATATTTTTTTGGCAGAGAGCTGGCCTCTCTCGTTGATCCTGATGAAATCTTAAAATTTCCTTATGCCGGTTGCTCACAGCAGGCGATTGTACTTATGGCCGCAATGAAAGAAAAAAAAGTTCCCTTTAGAAGCGTGGGGTTTCCTCATCATTATGCGACAGAACTTCGGTTTAAGAATAACTGGTATTTTTTTGATCCGAATATGGAACCTAAAATAAAGGAAAAGGAAAGAAAACAAGTTAATTGGAAAGGTTCTGCAGATTCTCTCAAAAGATTTTATAGAGGAGATAATCAATACCTCAACTGGACTTTCGGAAATTCTGTACCTATTGTTTTTGGTGTACCGAATGCCGATCCCGCTCCCCATGCAGAGGTTTTCCAATCAATAACCAAATACCTCTCAAAAATACTGTGGCTTTTTCCCTTATTCCTTTTTGCTTATTCTTATGGACGGCAAACTCCCTCTCAAAATTGAGGATTGTATACTTTTGATTAATTTTTTCAAACCATTCAATTGATCAAACTTTCTATTAAAAGCAAACTTCCGAACACTGGTCAAACTATTTTTTCAGTAATGAGTTCCCTCGCCGCGAAACATCATGCTGTAAATCTTGGGCAGGGTTTCCCTGATTTTCCTATGAATGATGCTTTAATTGAGCTGGTAAATAGAGCAATGAAAGACAACCATAATCAGTATGTTCACATGAACGGTCTTTTATCATTACGGGAAAGCATAGCCGAAAAGATTTCTTTTCTATATCAAAAAGACACCAATCCCGAAACAGAAATTACAATTACTCCCGGCGCCACTTATGCTATCTATACGGCACTCACGGCGACGTTGCAACAGGGAGATGAAGTAATTGTTTTTGACCCAGCTTACGATAGTTATATTCCGAATATCGAAATCAATGGAGCAAAGGCGATAACAATTCCCCTGCGACATCCTGATTATAAAATTAATTGGGATTTGGTCAAACAAAATATCACGGGTGCCACTAGAATGATTATGATCAATTCTCCTAATAATCCAACCGGAAAGGTTCTTGATGCAAATGATATGCTACAACTGCAGAATATTGTCTCTGGTACCAGGATTTTAATCTTAAGTGACGAAGTTTACGAACATATTGTTTTTGATGGAATGAAACATGAAAGTGTCTTAAAGTACCCGAAACTTTTTGAACGCAGTTTTACTTCATTCTCTTTTGGAAAGGTGTATAGCTGCACGGGCTGGAAAATTGGTTATTGTATTGCTCCCGCCTATTTAATGAGTGAATTCCGAAAAGTGCACCAGTTTAATTGCTTTAGCTGCAACTCGCCTTTGCAATTCGCTCTTGCTGAATTTTTAAAAGAAAAAGACGTATACCTGGAACTGGCAAATTTTTTAGAAGAAAAAAGAGACTTCTTTCGAGGTCTAATGGTGCATACAAAATTTAATGCGC
Organism: uncultured Chitinophagaceae bacterium; assembly: GCA_963819925.1. Lineage (GTDB taxonomy): Bacteria > Bacteroidota > Bacteroidia > Chitinophagales > Chitinophagaceae > Ginsengibacter. The sequence continues at coordinate 1,383,401 of CAWFYG010000009.1, forward strand.
TTCCTTCACATGGAAGTTACTTTCAACTCTATAACTATTCTGAAATTAGCAATGAGACGGAAAACGATTTTGCAATTCGACTTACACAAGAAGCGGGTGTAGCAACAATTCCCTTGTCTGCCTTCTATAAGAACAAAAAAGATGATAAAGTTTTAAGATTTTGTTTTGCAAAAAAAGAAAGCACATTAGCTAACGCCGTAGAAAGATTATTAAAGTTTCAACCCTGACTATTTTCAGTGATATCCCTGATCTGTTGTTTAACATTCTCAATTAGGCGAAAAATTTCAACAACCCGAAATTTATACCACTTAAACTTTCTTTTTTACAAGAACTTTTTTATAGGAATGACTTTTGATTTCTATTATAATATTGTTAACCATAAAAAAGAAAAATATGAAAAATATAATTATCGCACTTCTTTTATTTTCGGGTGCATCTTTTTTTTGTGCATGTAATGGAAATGATACAAGTTCCGCAAACTCAGCAACCGATACAACTTTAAATTCTGCTGGTGACACTTTAGGTAATAAAATGGATACAACGCACAATACTTCAGGAAATTTAATGATTGATCAACAAACAAAAGACTTTACCGCAGATGCCGCTACTGGCGGTATGATGGAAGTGGAATTAGGTAAAATAGCAGAGCAAAATGCACAGAGCAAATCAGTAAAAGATTTTGGGGAAATGATGGTTGAGGACCATACAAAAGTTAATGACAATCTAAAAAATATTGCTTCACAGAAAAATATAGATTTGCCCGCATCAGTAACAGACAACCAAAGAAAAGATATTGATAAATTAAGTAAAAAGACAGGTAGCAACTTTGATAAAGCCTATGTGGATATGATGGTTGAAGACCATAAAAAGGATATTGACGCATTTAAAAAAGCGGAGGGAAATATATCAGATAACGACATTAAAAATTTTATAATAAATACATTGCCCATTCTCCAAAAACATTTAGATTCAATTCAGGCTATTAAATCAAAAATGTAAATATTAGTCTAAGAAAAGAGGTATTTGACAATATCTCTTTTCTTTTATAAGCCACACCTGTGACTTATTTCAAGCATTCGCTCTATTGGTTTTTTGGAAGCAATTAATAAAGTTTCATCCATTATTATTTGTGGCTCTTCATATTCCATACACAGGTATAATTTTTCAAGTGTATTTAATTTCATATAAGGACAATCATTACAGGCGCACATATTATCCGGCGGTGCAGGAATAAAAGTTTTATTGGGCGATTTTATCTGCATCTGGTGAATAATTCCTGCTTCAGTAGCAACAATAAATTCCTGTGCTGTATTTTCAATTGTATATTTTAAAAGTGACGTAGTGCTTCCTATAAAATCTGCTACCCGAAGCACCGGTTCTTCACATTCAGGATGTGCAATTATTTTTGCTTTTGGATGCCGGATTTTAAGTTTTGTAATTTTTTCAAGACTAAATATTTCATGAACTATACATGACCCATTCCATAAAACCATGTCCCTCCCTGTTTTCTTTTTTAAATAAGCTCCCAGGTTTTTGTCAGGTGCAAAAATTATTTTTTGTTCCTTCGGTAGGCTTTCAATAATAGCCTGGGCATTAGAAGAAGTACAGATAATATCACTTAAAGCTTTCATTCCCGCGGAACAGTTAATGTAGGTGATTACAATATGATCAGGATATTCAGCCTTGAATTTTTTAAAGAGTTCAGGAGGTGCAGAATCACTTAGAGAACATCCGGCCTTCAAATCCGGTAATAGAACTTTTTTATTTCGATTTAAAATTTTTGCCGTTTCTGCCATAAAGTGAACCCCGGCAAAAACAATTATATCTGCATTTGTGGATTGAGCTTTTTGTGCAAGGCCGAGACTATCGCCAATGAAATCGGCAACGTCCTGTATATCTGGTTCCTGGTAATAATGGGCAAGTATAATCGCATTTTTTTCTTTTTTTAATCGTTCAATTTCTGCAAACAAGTCCAAGTTAACATCAATATCTATATCCAGGAAACCTTTTTTTTCTAAATTACTTTTTGCTGCCTCAATGTGTATATCTGTCATAGTATTTAATATTAATACATTATTTATTTAATAGCCTATTATTATTATGCCTGTGAATTTGTGGATACTAATTATTTATCAATTGATGCAAAATTAAAATATCTGTTTTATCCACTTCATTCCACAATTATCTAACACCAACTAATAAAACATGGTTCTATATTAAGGTCGTTTATAAACATAAGTAGATAAAAAATAATGAGGATAAAAAAACAAGGAATTTCACACAATATTTTGTTAACGGACTTAGAAGAAATTGTTTGTTTCTATTATAGAACGCTTCTTTTTTCAAAAAACAAATTTCTTTTAGATTTTTATAAAGACTAATTTTTTTAAAAAATGCGCTTGTTAACAGGAAATAAAATTTGCCCACAAGCTCTTGTTGATAAAATTTGTACGATCATATATTTTATTAATTTAAGATTGCCAATATTCTCCAAATGTCTTGTACATCCTATTTTATAGGAGTTTTCCACAGTTTGTTCCTATCTTATTTTACATTATTTTTGCCGTCCATTTAAAATTAAGATAACAAAACTTATGTCAATAATTCAGACAATTCGTGAGAGAGGCGCCGTAATAGTAATCGCAATTATTGCGCTTAGTCTTATTGGGTTTATATTAATGGACTCAAGAAGTGGTACGGGAAAATTATTCGGCGGGGGAAATACAACAACCCTTGGGAGTGTTAATGGCGATAAAATTGAGTTGTCAGATTTTAATGATAAGGTCAAAGAAATGGAGCAGCAATATCAAAATAGCGGATCATCGCAAACCGATCAGATAAGACAGTCTACGTGGGATCAAATGGTTGCTGAAAGAATAGTTACAGAACAATTCGATGATTTGGGCATTGCATTCACATCTAAAGAAATGAGCTCTATTATGTTTAGTAATGATGCCCCACAACAATTAAAACAAGCATTTACTAATAAAGAAACCGGCCAATATGATATTGCGCAGGCACAGCAATGGTGGGCCCAGGCAAAGAAATCAAGAAATGAAGAACAAAGAAAAGCCATTAATTCCCAGGTAATAGACCCAATGCGCCTCAGCAGCCTTTATACAAAATATACTTCGTTGATAGCGGCAAGTATATATATACCAAAATGGCTTTCCAAAGAACAGGAAGAAGAGAAGAATAATTTTGCCAACATTTCTTATGTGGCTATGCCATACAGTTTAATAAGCGATAGCACGGTTAAGGTAACTGATGATGATATTGAAAAGTATGTTTCCAAAAACAAATTAAGATACAAACAGGAAGGCGGACGAATGATATCTTACGTGTCGTTTAGTGCAGTAGCGAATAGTAAAGACAGTGCAGCGACGAAACAATCGTTGGAAGATTTAAAGCCACAATTTACAGCAGATTCAAATGCAAGTTCTTTTTTAGCAAGATATTCTTCGGCAATGAATTATTTTGACGGATATACACCAAAATCAAAACTTCAAATGCCGTATAAAGATTCGATTATTGCCTTAAATGATGGACAGGTTTTTGGCCCATACATCGATGGAAAAAATTATGTTCTTGCAAAAAAGATTTCTACTGAAATATTACCTGACAGTATTAAGTGTCGTCATATTTTATTAGGGACAAGCGATCAACAAACTGGCCAGCCAACAATGGCCGACAGCACTGCCCATAAATTGGCAGATAGTATAGCAACAGCAATTAAGGGAGGCGCAAATTTTGATTCACTTGAGGCCAAGTATACTACAGATCAGGCTGCGCATAAAGATAAAGGTGTTATGACCTTTGATCTGATGACGATACAGGGAGACAATTTTGCAAAGGAATTCGGTGACTTTTTGTTGAATGAAAAAGGAGAAACAAAGAAAGTTGTAAAAACACAATTCGGCTGGCACTACATTGAAATATTGGATAAAAAGAATTTGGAGCCGGCGTATAAAATTGCCTATATGGCAAAAGAAATAGCTCCAAGCGATGAAACTATTAATGATGCAAGTGCTGCAGCAACAAAACTATCGGGGCAGGCAAGGGATAAACAGGCTTTTGAGAAATATGTTTCTCAAAACGGGTTAAAGGAAGTTTCTGTTCCAACCGTTATTAAAGAAAATGATTTTCAATTAGGCGGATTACAGGATGCAAGACAAATTGTAAAATGGGCTTTTGGCGCAAACGAAGGAGATGTGTCCGAACCATTTTCTATGAAAGATGCGTTTATTGTTGCTGTTGTTGACAGGAAAATAAGTGATGGTACACCCGACGTGAAGACAGCCCGGCCTATGGTAGAGTCTACAATAAGGAATTTAAAAAAAGCGGATGAAATAAAAAAGAAATTAAATAATCCTTCAACATTAGAAGCCGCCGCCAAAGTATATAATCAACAAGTATTAACCACCGGGGGCGATTCAACACTTACTTTCGATGCGCAATTGATTAATGGTGTTGGTAATGAGCCTAAGGTTGCGGGTGCTGCTTTTGATAAAGAATATCAAACAAAAGTTTCACCTGCTATTACAGGCAATACCGGAGTTTTCGTGATAAAAGTAAACAGTATTTCCGCTAAAACCCTTCCTACTCCGGAAATGGTTCTTCAACAAAAGAGTGCGGAAACCAGCCGGGCTTTGCAATCGGCGATGGGACAATCCTTTGCTGCATTAAAGAAAATGGCAACAATAAAAGATTACAGAAGTAAATTCTTTTAAAATTATTTTTGACAGAATTAAAAGCCATCCTGTCGGTGGCTTTTTTGCTATAACCTATATCTCCCCAAAATTGTTAATATTTACGAAAAAAGGCGGCAAATTGTTAAGCATATCTTCATGAAAATTGATGTTCGTAACTTTACATCAACAAATAAATTATGGAAGAAATAATTGTAAATAAAGTTGCTCAAAGCTCCTTGGAAACAATAGATCTGGAAAAATTTTATCCCGAAGGAGATACTATTGTTTTTGATATGAAAGATTACTTATTCATGGAGCTTATATTAAAAGAAAAAGACTACAGGGAAAATTTAAAAAAAACAGATTGGTCTGCGTATAAAAATAAAAATGTTTGCATAACATGTACAGCCGATGCAATAATTCCCTTGTGGGCCTATATGCTTGCGGTAACTTACCTGCAACCGCTTGCTAAAGACGTAGTCGTAGGGACCGAAACATTTATGTACGAAGTATTGTTTCTAAGAAACCTGGCGAAAATTAATGTCACAGATTTTGAAGGGAAACGAGTTGTAGTAAAGGGTTGCGGCGAAAAAGAAATTCCTGCTTCAGTTTATGCTGAGATAACAAAGATTTTGCTCCCGGTTGTACAAAGCATTATGTATGGAGAGCCGTGCAGTACCGTACCAGTGTATAAGAAGCGAAATTAAAACCAACCCTTTTTTCTAAACATAATTATCATCCAAACGGGAATAAGGAGCATAAGCCCAACTGCAATATAGAATCCAAAGTCTTTGTGAATCCATGGGATTTTGCTGAAATTCATTCCAAAAATTCCACCGATTACAGTAGCAGGAGCAAGAAGACAAGTAACCACCGCCATCACTTTCATCACCTCATTCATTTTTAAATTTACCTTATTCAGGTAAAGGTCCTGCAGGTTAATCATCATATCGCGATAGTTTTCAGCGAGATCATTCGCCTGTACAATGTGATCGTAAACGTCCTTAAAATACTTTTCTGTTTTTTCATCAATCAGTTCATTTTCACTGCGCAAAATTCCATTTACGAGATCCCTTACCGGCGCCACATTTCTTTTCAATACAATCATTTCTTTGCGAATCATATTTATTTGCGCAAGCGAACGGGTATCTGCTCTGCGAATAATTTCCTCTTCGAGGTTTTCGATTTCTTCCCCTACCTTTTCCATTACGATGAAATAATTATCAACGATCATATCAATTAGAGAATAAAAAAGAAAATCTGCCCCGTTTTGCCTGATTTTACTTCCCGCAATTCGGAGTTTATCACGTAGCGGGTTGAAGACATCTTTTGATGGATCTTCCTGGAAGCTTAAAACGAAATTTGTTCCAAGAACAATACTGATTTGTTCTGTTTCAACATATTTTTCTTCCTTGTTGAAATATAGCATGCTTAACAGGCAAAACAAACTGTCGTTTATTTCATCAAACTTAGGTCTTTGCCCGATACTTAAGATGTCTTCCGCAACAAGCGGGTGAATGTTAAAATGTGCGCAAATACCTTCCACGTCCTTTTTCCTAAGCCCGTCTATATTTATCCAGCTAACGTTCTGTGTTTCCAGGTATGAATAAGTTTCCGAAGGAGTGCCAAAATATTTTTGGCTTAAAAAATCTTTGTTATAATCATACACACAAACTTTCGTTGTTTCCGCATCCTTTCTAAATGTTTCTACGGTGGGGTTTACCTGCAGCACCTTTTTAGTGCGCACAAGGTCTAACGGATATTTTATGATTGATAGATATTTCCTGGCCTTCATTCGTAAACTTTTTATAAATGAACAGGGATAAAATTAGAAAAAATCTTTCGTTTAATGATTGACGTTAGTTATTTGATGATCTTCGGTTTTTTTACAGCAGCAGAATCGGGTAAGTCAGTAGTCCATATATCGCGAAACATTTTCCAGTTACCGGCCTCCTGTTTCCAAAGAACAATATATTTTCCTTTATCAATATTTTTACCAATGCTGTCACTCAAATCATAAACGCCTTCTTCAGCAACGATACTACTGTCCCCCCAGATATTTCTTGTTGATAATTCCAGGTTCGTTAATCCATTTTTCATCATCCCGGAGATGAAATGGGTGATATTACTTCTGCCCTTAACAGCGGGAGCATTTGCTGCCATAGCTTTCGCATCGGTTGCGTAACAATTGGCCACACCAATTGAATCACGGGCCTTAAATGCTTTCATAAAATTCTGATTGCTTTGCGCAATAGAAGCTTCAGCCTGTTTCAGATCAAAAGCTGAGGCAGATTTTTCAATACTGATCTTATCATTTTCGTTACATGAAAACGATATCAGGACAATAATTATAGAAAAGAACAAATATTTTGAATAAAACAATCTCGCCATTGCAAATAATTTAAGTTTTGAAATCTACAATAATTTTGCCTAAGATCAGTAATACGAAAATTTAAAATGTATAGCAGTTATTTTCTAAAGGGAACCTAATAGCATTTTAGCTCTTTCCAGGTCCCGGGGGGTATCAATAGAAACCGGCGATTCACTTGTTAGTACCATTTTAATTCCGACTCCATTTTCGAGATAGCGAAGCTGTTCCAGTTTTTCGCTGGCTTCCAGCGGAGTTGTTTTCCATTTGGTGAAATTCACCAAGGCATTTTTCCGATAACCATATATGCCGATATGTTTATAATACGTAACATTTGCCCTATTATCCCTTTTGAAAGGAATAACAGAGCGGCTAAAAAACAAGGCATTTAAATTTTTATCAACAACCACTTTCACGGTATTTGGATTGTTAATAAGAATATCATCATTTATTTCGTGCATCAAAGAAGCCACTTCTATAAGATGTGGTTTGTCATTTTTAAAAACCTGCAATAAACTTTGAAGCGGTTCTTTCTTAACAAAGGGCTCGTCACCCTGGACATTTATAATTACGTCTACCTCAATATCCGCTACTGCTTCTGCAATTCGCTCACTCCCGCTTTCGTATTCACGTCTACTCATTATCGCATACCCACCGTTCTCTATAATTTCATTAAAAATAACAGTGCTGTCTGTTACAACAATTACCTCATCAAACAACAAAGTTGCAACCGTATTTTCATAAGTATGCCTTATTACCGGTTTGTCACCCAGCATTTGCATAAGCTTTCCTGGAAAGCGGGTTGCTTCATAACGGGCAGGGATAAGCGCTATTGACTTCATAAAATGTTATTTAGCTGCACCGTTATCCGGCACAGGAAATCCGCTAAAATCAATTTAGATTTTCAGGGTCAAATCCATCCGCGTCTACACCTAAAGATTCAGGTAGAACGCTGCTTTCGTATCCACAGTTACTGCATTTATAAACGTCCTCGGCGGAAACAGCATAATTTGAAAATATCCAGCTTAAAATAGCGGTAATCATATTGGCGGCGCTTCTTTTGGGAACCCGCTCAATATCATGTGAACCACATTTTGGACAAACAACTTTATTTTGAAAATCCTTGTCTAGCTGTCTTAATAATTCAAATACTTCGGGAGCATCCTCTTTTTTAACAACCAACTTAATACCGCCAACCGCGTTAGTTAAAAATGGGTCCGTAGTTACCGTATATTCATCTTTTAGATAACACTCGACACCGCCATTTCGTAGTTTTGCTAATAAAAGATTTGCGGAAATAGAGTTATTAAAAGTTCTTACGGTTACTAGTTCCATGTCAAATTATTTTCCATCAATAATTAAAGGGGTATTCCCTTTTCCCATCATAATAATTTTTGCATTTTGACTTAAGGCCAGTTCCTTTATTGCCTGGATCTGTTCATACTGTAATTGGTTTTCCGTAAGACCGGTGTTAATGATGCGTTGATAATCCGCAATACCCTGAGCTTCCACTCTTTTTCTTTCAGCCTCCTGTTTTTCTTTCTGTAAAACGAATTCCATTTTTTTAGCATCCTGCTCTGCATTTATTTTTGATTCAATTGAAGCTTTAACAGAATTAGGCAACGTGATATTTCTGATTAATAACTGCTCAAGCAATAAACCTCTTTGCCTGAAATTGTCTTCAATGCTTTTATAAATCCTCTGCTGAAATTCATCTCTTTTGTTACTAAATAATTCCACCGCCTGGTAATAAACTGCATTATCCCTGATTTTTGTACGGGTTAAGGGGCGCACAATCTTATCTTTAAAATCAGGCCCCGTTTCGCTTAAAAGTTTTGGCGCTTCACTGGCCACCACCCGATACAGTACGGTGAGATCGATGGTAACTTCAAGTCCATCGCTGGCAAGAACCTTAATGGCATCGTCTCCACTCTTTTCTCCTTCGTCGTTAACCCCGCTCATAGTATAATTCTGAGTTTTAATATCCACTCTTTGTATATCAAGGAAAGGATTTACAAAATGCAACCCACTGCCCAAAACGTCGCTTTGAACTTTACCAAATAATACCTTCACACCCGTTTCACCTACATTTATCTGAACAATACACGCAATCAAAATCCCGATTGCAATGAACATTAGACTAATTATCCTACCCAACCTTTTAAACTTGTAAAACTCGGGATTCGTTTTAACCACAATACTTGTTATGATAAAAAGAAGTATTCCGAAAATGATCCAAATCATGTTTGTTAGTTTTAATTGTGGAGAATAATTAAAAATAACAAAATACTTGCTGCTTTTGATTTTAAATATTCGTCCCCAAGAAGTGGAAGAACCGGAGACAATAAGCTATAACCGCAAAAAAAATTGCGATAACACAAAATAAAATATCTAGCTGCTGAGCATAAGTGGCATCACGAGCATCAAAAGAATTTCGTCTTCGGCTTTTTCAGAAGGTTTAATAATACCGGCTTTGGTAGGTGTGCTCAATTCAATGACAATTTCATCTGTGTCCGCTGCATTCAGCATTTCTATTAAAAATTTAGCATTGAAAGCTATTTGAAGATCTTCACCATCATATTGGCAGGTCATGCGTTCATTTCCCTCAAAGCTAAAATCAACGTCCTGTGCGGCAAGTTGCAGCTCACTTCCCGTAATGGTAAGGGCAACCTGGTTTGTGCTTTTGTTACTAAATACGCTCACTCTTCTTAATGCGTTTTGGAAATCATTTTTATTGACAGTGAGCTTGTATGGATTATCGGTAGGAATTACCACTTTATAGTCTGGAAATCTTGCATCTATAAGGCGGCATACGAGTTCTGTTCCACCATGTTTTACAAAAAGGTGATTTTTATTATACGAGATCTGCAATTCATCATCGTTAGCAGGAAGTGCTCCTTTTAAAAGAGTCAAGGGTTTTTTGGGAACAATAAAAGTATCTGTTTTCGGGCAAACGATATCAAGCCTTGTATAACGAACCAGGCGATGGGCATCTGTGGCAACCCAGGTAATTCCCTTATCAGAAAGTTCAAAGAAAACACCCGTCATGGCGGGTCTCAGGTCATCGGTACTTACGGCGAAAAGACATTTATTGATTGCTGTCACCAAAGCAGAGGAGGGCATGGCGAAAGCATTGGCTATATCTGCTGCAGGCTCTTTTGGAAAGTTATCCGGGTTTTCGCCCATTACTTTATACTTACCATTATCACTGGTAATTTCAACAGCAAAATTTTTATCGATGTTAAAAGTAAGAGGCTGCTCAGGGATATTTTTAAGAGAATCCAATAATATTTTTGAAGGGATACAAACTTTACCACTGTCCTTGGCTTCTATATCCATATTTATTTTCATTACAGTTTCCAGGTCAGTCGCTACCACGGTAAGTTTATTTTTTTCAATTTCAAACAAAAAATCTTCAAGAATGGGCAAAACCGTATTAGCATTGATAACCCCGCTTATTTGCTGAAGGTGTTTTAATAACTGGGTTGAGGAAACGATAAACTTCATAAAAAATATTTAATGATGCCAAAGATAAAATATTCGCATTAATGAAATCAAGATAGGAAAATTAAATTGAAAGACACCTAATAAAACCCGTGAAACAATGTTGTGACTGTTTAATCATAATTTTGCAATTAATTAATGATTATGGATATTAAAAATCAAAAGATTGCTTTGCTTGTGGATGGAGATAATGCACAGGCTAAATTAATGGACCTTATATTAGAAGAAGCATCTAAATATGGAAAGGTTACTATACGCAGAGTCTACGGCGACTGGACAACGCAACACATGAATCATTGGAAAAGTCTGCTTAATGAAATGGCGTTTAACCCCATTCAAAAATTCTCGTATACGACCGGGAAAAACTCTACCGATAGTGCACTAATTATTGATGCAATGGATATTTTACATGATAACCTTGTAGACGGGTTCTGTATTGTTTCAAGTGACAGTGATTATACCGGCCTGGCAAAACGAATAAGAGAAGACGGAATTTTTGTTATGGGAATAGGGGAACAAAAAACACCGAACGCCTTTGTAAAATCATGTGAGATTTTTACTTACGTTGAAAATCTTGAGCCGAAAGCGGAGATTCCTGAAAAGAAAGAGACAGAAAAAAAGCACAAGGAAAAAGCTTCAATCAATATTAAGCTAATTAATAAGGCATACGATATGAGCATAAACGAAAGTAACGAAGCGTACATTTCAACTCTTGGGATTAACCTTAGAAAACTGGATCCCAGCTTTGATGTGCGGACTTACGGATGCAAAACGCTAACACAGTTTTTTTCGAAGCTTCGAAATTTTGTAGTTGTTGACAATCTTGTAAACGGATTAAATAATCCGTTAGTAAAAAAGAAATGATTATTCGCCATCTTTCCAGCCCCACAAATAGCGGCTCGCATAGGTTCTGTAAGGAGACCATTTAAGAGAAATTTTTTCAATTTTTTCCCGCAGTAATTTTTTATCAGTCTCTTTTATCTTATAGAGTTTAATTACACTGTTTTTAAGGCCGAGGTCATCCATTGCAAAAACATCTTCCCTGCCGAGCGTAAACATTAATATCATTTCAACTGTCCATTTGCCGACGCCTTTTATTTGAGTAAGAAGATCAAGCACCTCATCGTTACTCATATTATTTAAACGGGCATCGGTTATTTTATTTTCTATAAAAAACCGGCAGACGTTATGAACATAGGATGCTTTTGCATTTGAAAAGCCAATACTGCGAAAAACAGTTGCCGGTGTTTCTAAAATTTGTTGCGCCGTAGGCTCTTTACCTTTATAAAGATGAAGAAATCTTTTATACAAAACTTCAGAAACCCTTGTACTCAATTGCTGGCTTAAAATAGAAGCACACAAACGCAGGTAAACCTTGTTTCTTTTTAACAAAGCATATGGCTGCTGCACGTCCATAATGGTCTTAAGTTTTTTATCTTTTGATAAATGAATTATGTGTTCCATAAAATGGAGAAGAGATTTTATTATTCGTGTTTCTAGTTTGCGTTCCAGCTAATGCTTCCATCTTTTTCGTCTTTCATTTCAATGCCCAATGCCGCGAGCTGGTTTCTTATTTTATCGGAGGTGAGAAAGTCTTTTTTTGTCCTGGCCTCCTTTCGTATATCAGCCAATAATTGCATTACGCCATTAAAAGTTTCGGTGCTTTGAGAAAGAGACTGAAGCCCGAGAATATTTTCCAGGTAAATAGTAAATGCATCTTTCATACGGTTAAGCGTAGCCGAAGAAATTGCGTTTTTCTTAATTACACCATCTTTCAAAGAATTAATAACAGGAACAATTTCAAACATATTGGCCAACACTTTTGCGGTATTGAAATCATCATTCATAAATTCGTCAAATTCATTTATAAGGGTATTTATCTTTTCGTCCAACATCGGCGTCGGCAGGAGAGTCAAAATTTTCATAATCCAGTTTTCTTAATATTTCATAAGCTTCCCATAATCTCTTTAACCCCTTCTCAGCAGCCACAAGCGCTTCACTGCTAAAATCGAGCGTGCTCCTGTAATGAGTTTGCAAAATAAAAAAACGAATTGTCATTGGGCTGAAAGCCTGCGTTAGTAAAGGATGGTTACCACTAAACATTTCGGTAAGTTTTATAACATTATTATAGCTCTTGCCCATTTTTTTCCCGTTGATGGTGATCATATTATTGTGCATCCAGTATTTAGCCGGCTCTACGCCATTGCAGATCCAGCTTTGTGCAATTTCGCTTTCGTGATGGGGAAACTGCAGGTCCATACCTCCGCCATGAATATCAAATCTTGGCCCTAAATATTTTGTTGACATTGCCGAGCACTCAATATGCCATCCCGGGAAACCTTCTCCCCACGGGCTTTTCCAACGCATAACGTGTTGTGGTGGTGCTGACTTCCACAAAGCAAAATCTGCCTTGTTTCTCTTCTCCTCCTGCCCTTCCAAATCCCGGGTGGTTTCTAAAAGATCGTCAATAATCCGGCCGCTTAACTCGCCGTAATTATGTGTTTCTGCATATTTTTTTACATCAAAATATACGGAGCCATTTACCACGTAACCATAACCATCGGCAATAATTTTTTCAATCATATTGATCTGCTCAACTATGTGCCCGGTTGCTGTTGGTTCAATATTGGGATCAAGGGTATTAAATTGTTTCATTGCCCAATGAAAAAGGTTAGTATACTTCTGCACCAGTTCCATAGGTTCTACTTTTTCAAGTAATGCCTTTTTGGATATTTTATCTTCAGCCTCTCTTCCCTCTTCTTCAAAATGTCCGGCATCCGTTATGTTACGTACATAGCGAACTTTGTATCCAAGATAAGTAAGGTATCGCAGCACTACATCAAAAGTTATGTATGGCCTGGCATGGCCCAGGTGGCTTTCGCCGCTCACCGTGGGTCCGCATACATACATTCCAACGAAAGGAGGGGTTATTGGTTTGAAAGTTTCTTTTTTCCTGGTGAGCGAATTATATAATTTAAGCGGCATAAAAATCTCTGGTATTAAAACACGGAAAATAAATTTTTTGAAAGCGTTATCCTGCAAAGGTATATTGTATGCCCTATGGGCAACAGGCGCAACAATAAAACTGGTAAGAAAAACTTGTATTCATTTCAATAAAGATAAAAATTATTTGGTTTTTTGTGGAGGAATTAGATCGGCAATAATAGGAAAATGATCGCTGAGCAACTTCTTAACCCGTATAAACTGTGTTACATTAAAATCTTTATCCGTAAAAATATTGTCGATGCGAAGCGTCGGAGAGATATTACTAAACGTTCTTGCAATGCCTGCGCCTTTCTCAACAAAAGCATTTTGAAGACCCGCCCCGATTGTTTCATAAGTATATGAATTGGGCACATCATTAAAATCGCCACAAACAATTACGGGGTAAGGACTGTGATTAATTTCGTCTTTAATAAAATTGGCCTGGATAGATCTTTTGATAAAACCCGTTTTAATTTTTGAAATAATACTCTTTGATTCCGTTATGCTGCTGTCACTACTTAAAATCGAATTATCAAGATAGTTCAGGTTTTCGGGTGTAAACTTTAACGATTGCAAATGAATGTTGAAAACGCGGATCGTATCGTTTCCCCAAAGCACATCAATGTATTGAAAAGTTGCATTATAATCATTAGGGTAATTAACCACCGTTTGTTTATTTACGATTGGCAATTTTGAAAAAATGATTCTGCCGAAATGATGATTGATATCGAAGTCATCTTTAAGACTATAGGAATAAAAATAGTCGATGAAATGCAAAGCTTTTTGAATGTCGGGAAAATAATTGATGCCTTTCTTTTTATCCCCGGCAACAACTTCCTGGAAACAGGCAATGTCAGGATCATACTCATTTATGAGATCAAACATTTCCTGTTTAATTTCGGGATGATCTTTGTGATGGAGAATATTAAATTGCTCCACATTCCAGCTCATTATACGAATATTACCTGGCTTTTTTTGTATTGAAAAAGATGAGGAAAAATTAATAGGAAAAACATTAATAACAGCCTCCCATCCTGCAATTATTGTAATAAGCGAAATAAAAGCCCAGGAAGATTTTTTAAATATCCAAACAATAAAGAAAGCAATAAGTGCAAGTAGCAAATAGGCAAGAATCAGGGTAAAAAGCCCCAGGAACCACCAGCGTACCGGATTAAAATATTTTACATATGCTCCCGCAAGAAAGCATATTGCGATAATAAAGTTTAGAGTGATAAAAAATTTTTTTGCAAAACGGCGCAGAAATGGTTTTTCCATTTACAGTATAACGCTTTAGTAAGAATAGTTGAAAATAAACAGTTATTAAAAATCACTTTCACCGGCTCTTCTTAAAATATTTTTTTCTTCTTCTGATAATAGGTGAATCCCCTTTTGATTTATTTTATCGAGGATTTCATCTATCCGCTGCTGGGTAATTATTGCGTGTTTTTCGAAGGGTTTTTGGTTCCCGGTTTTATAAAATAATTTCTCTTTTGTTTTTTGTGGAGTTAATATTTTTTTATCAGGATTACAAAGATTAAGAAACCAATTGTAAAACCGAATCATCCATGCACCGCTATCGTATCCTCTGCGAAGTGCAACAATAAAAAAGAAACCAACAAGGCCGCCTGCCAAATGCGCTAAATGAATTGCGGGCGCTCCCTTTCCGATGCTTGCAAAATCGATAATTACATATAAAATAGTAAGTACCCAAAGAGGGATACCTCCATTCAACATTCTAAAAATCCGGTAATCAGGCGCAAGTGCAGTCGTAGCAATGGCTACCGCCATTATCGATGCATTGGCTCCTTCAAAATAAGTAGAACCAATGGTGGGGCGAAGTTGCGGAATTGCATAGTTGGTGGCTATAAAAATAATAGCACCGGCAATACCGCCATATAAATAAACCGGGATAATCTTTTTATTGCCAGCCATGTCTTGTAAAATAGATCCGAATGCCCACAACCAGAGCATATTCGTGAACGCAAGAATGATGTGAGTGTGTACAAACATGTAACTGAGAACTGTCCATGGCGCCTTTCCGAGAGAGGTAAGCTTCGCTGGTAAAATGAACCATGGTAAAATATGAGACGAAAAAGTAGCGCTTGATGAATCTACAAGAATATAAATAAGCTTTATTAAACCTGGAATAATAAGTCCAATCGCATTGATAGTAATAAGTGCTATCAAAGCATTGTTGTCTTCACCAAGGGTCATCTTTCTAACACGACGGTCAATATATCTTTCGGATTCTCCCATTTTTGTTCTTATCTGTTTTATAAGGGAAGGGAATATAAAATTACCAATTTCCTTCGAGTAAAATCGCTCTGTTTAAAATTTAATAAAACCTTTTCTTATCGGTTTTATTCCAGATAATCACTAAAATGAGTCCCATAACCAGCCCGCCAAGATGTGCAAAGTGGGCGACATCGTCTCCACCGGCAAAACCACCGAAAAGATCAAAACCGGCAAAAATAATCGCCATATACTTTGCCTTAATTGGAAATGGAAAGGGAAGAATAAAAAATTCGGTGTTAGGAAAGGTGTACGCAAAGGCAGCGAGCAGCCCCATAATAGCACCTGATGCGCCGATTGCCGCACCATACGGTACAAAAAACAT
Source organism: uncultured Chitinophagaceae bacterium (assembly GCA_963819925.1). Taxonomy (GTDB): domain Bacteria; phylum Bacteroidota; class Bacteroidia; order Chitinophagales; family Chitinophagaceae; genus Ginsengibacter. The sequence goes on from CAWFYG010000009.1 coordinate 1,399,566, forward strand.
TTGAGTAAGACCTGCGGCTAATCCACAAACGAGGTAAAATATCAGGAATTTCTTAGCCCCCCAAATTCTTTCCAGCACAGACCCAAATAACCAAAGCGCATACATATTAAAAAGAATATGCAAAAACCCCCCATGAGCAAACATGTGCGTTACCAACTGGTATGGTTTAAACTGTCCGCTGTTATAAGGATAAAGAGCCAATATATTGGTTAATCCTAAAGTGCTGTCAAAAGCCAGTTGTGCCACAAACACAATAACATTTATGATGATAAGATTTAATACTATCGTTGGAATTTTTTGAGACGGTCTGTAATTATTATATGCCATTCAGTAATTTGTTTAGCGTGCAAATTTCGGAAATAGTTGGCGGAATCAAATTATTAATAGCCTGATATTAACAGTTCAATATTTTTACTAATGATTGCAAAAATGCTCATCAGGATAATAATTTATAATTGAGCCAAACTATTTTGATGTCATTTAATATATGAAAATTTTTGGCGTAAAGCCTGTCCGTAGCTTCCAGACTCTGATCGGGAAGCGTATTTAATGAAGGAGGCAGGCCGGTTGGGGTAAGTACGCCGGGTTTTAAAACAGGCAGATCTTTTTCCTGCAAAGCGTATCCAATCCATGTTTTTTTAAAAAGAAAAACAGCAAGAACGTTTTTAAAAAAAAGCAGGCGTCTTGGTTTAAAAATAAGATGAACCGGGAAAGTTATAAGAAAAAGAAAAGCGATTCCTATATCGGTGAGTTGTTTGTTTCGCCGGTTAACGGGAAGGGCTAAACGAAAGCCATAGTCTTTTGAAATATAATTCCCCGGTTCATCTTTATTGCCACTTCCTATTAACGTGTTCGTAGCCGTGGTAAACAGTTTTATTCGCAAATGACCGGGTAATTGCGGCATCACTGCAATAATATTTTTAAAAAATAATCTGCCTTCGCAGAAGATGATTTCCTTAACAGGATATAACTTTAAAATCTTGCTTAGATCGTTGAAGTTTCCCATGGTTTTATCGGCGTTTACTTCATCCGGGTTTACTCTCCCAAGTACTCTTTCCTGCATACCGGCTTTTTGTAAAAGCACATTCACTTCATTAAAATCACTTTCTGTACCTACAATTAAAGTTTGATTTATTTCATTATTTCCTGCAGCTGGTTCTATTATGTTCCATTGAAGTAGCAACCATCTTACGATCGTCATTAATACAAAAGCGAGTAGCGAGCCAAATAATAAAATACCTCTTGAAAACCGCAGATTTTCGGGCAATAGTGAATAGGCTGCAAGCAGCACCAGGATGGCTGTTACTGTAGATTTATTTAGCCTCGATTGCCGGTAGCCATTATCGTACAAACCAGCGAAATAAGATGCAGCCATGAAAAGTATAGTGAAGGCCGGAAAGGCAATAACCAGCATGTTAGAAGAATAGTTAACTTCTTTTTTTACAAAGGAATTCCATAAAAATTTCACCAGCCAAAAACCCATTAAAATAATCCCTGCGTCAATAACAGGAAGCCCAATCCATTTTAAAAACCTTGTTATAGCAGACAGCCCTGCACGTAGGTAAATGGCAATCTGTATAAAAAAATTGAATATGCCCGCTTTGGTTCCCCCATAATGTTTTTTTGCAAAAACGCTCATGGCTTTATGAAACATCTTTACATAATTCAGGCTACCCTTTTTTGTACTTTCTCCTTTAAAATGAATAATGCTGGCTCCGGCAAAATAAAAATTTTTATAACCGGCCTTTTGTATCCGGAAACTCAGATCAATATCTTCGCCGTACATAAAGAAGCTTTCATCAAAACCGCCAACTTCGTCCAAAATTTGTTTAGGGATCATCATAAAAGCACCAGCCAAAACATCTACTTCATGATTCTCATTTTCATCCAGGTAGCCGAGATGGTATTTTGAAAAAATTTTTGATTTCGGAAAAATCTTTGTCAATCCTGATAACTTATACAAAGAAGTCATTGGAGAAGGAAATGCTCTTTTACTTTCTTTTAAAAATTTACCAGAGCCATCAATCATTTTTATGCCGCAAGCCACCAAATTATTTTTTGAACGAATAAACGAAATGCATTTTTCAAAACAATCCTCGGCAACGATCGTATCGGGATTTAAAAAAAGAATATACTCTCCTGAAACCTTCTGTAGTGCTTTATTATTGGCTTTTGCAAAACCTTCGTTTTTTGTATTCCATATAAAATTTACCCACGGGTATTTGTTGCATAGGAAATCCCTGCTATCATCAGATGAATTATTATCTACAACAAATATTTCTCCTTTTAAATTTTTCATTGCTTTCCGGATAGAGCATAGACAGTACTCTAGAAAATACTTCGCATTATAATTCACTATGATAACGGAAAGATCCAAATGGGTTGTAGTGTTTAAATTGTGAAATGAATGGAAATAAACAATTAATCACGCAAAATAAATAAACAATTAAATAAACATTTATAATCTTTGCGGAATGTATAAACAAACTCTTATCGATGCTACCGAGGCCGGAGCAAAGGAATTAATGCGATTCTTCAACGGCACATTCACAATTAGTAACAAAGAAGGGATTAATAATTTAGTGACTGAAGCAGACCATGCGGCCGATGAAGCCATACAGGCTGTTCTTAAAAAAGCTTTCCCCTCACACGGAATTGTAAGCGAAGAAACTGCAGAAAAAATCACCGACAGCGAATTTAAATGGATTGTTGACCCGATAGATGGCACGGTTAATTTTGCCAATGGAATTCCTATTTGTTGTGTAAGCATCGGCCTGGAGCAAAATGGCAAAATGTTGATGGGAGCCGTTTACAATCCCATATTTAAAGAATTCTTTTTCGCAGAAAAAGGAAAAGGCGCAACGCTGAATGATAAAAAAATTTCAGTGAGTAATAAAACGGAAGTGCTAAGAAGTTGTCTTGTTACAGGATTTCCTTATACTTATTTAGATCAACCTAACGGACCGTTACAAGCTTTTGAAAGATTAATTAGAAAGGGGATTCCCGTTAGAAGACTCGGCAGTGCCGCTATCGATCTTTGTTGGGTGGCCGCTGGTCGCTTTGATGGGTTTTATGAACACCAGTTAAATGCATGGGATAGTGCTGCCGGATTTATAATGGTTGAAGAAGCAGGCGGAAAAGTGACAGATTTAAAAGGAGGACCTTATTCTCCCTATCAGCCGGGAATAGTTGCTACCAATGGAATAATTCATGATGAACTGATTGAATGGGTCCAGGGCAGGGTTAATTAGAAGTGTGAATGCCTAATCATATACGATGTACGATGTTTGATATACGATGTGCAAAGGTTTCAGTCTATTGTTATTTTATTAAAAAAATAAATTTCTATGACAACGGATGAGATGTTGAAACGTACAAAACAATTTGCTGTTAATTGCGGACATTTGGTTTTATCATTAGAAATGAATTCAGTAAATCGTGCTTATGGCAATCAATTAATTCGATCAGGTGGCTCAGTTGGTGCAAATTATCGGGCGACAAGAAGGGCAAAATCCAATGCTGATTTTATAAACAAATTTAAAATTGTTGAAGAAGAATTAGATGAGTCGCTATTTTTTCTGGAAATGATTGTTGAGTTTAATAAGAACAAAAGGGATAAGGTTGCAGAGATTTATAAGGAAGGAGAACAACTTTTAAAAGTGATTGTTTCTACCTTAAAAACATTAAGAAAAAAATAGAATGACCGAATTAACGACATCGTACTTCGTACATCAAACATCGTACATTTTTTAGATATCGTAAAACGTACATAAATGGGTAAGGAACGAACAGAAATATCTACCCTCGGAGAATTTGGTCTTATTGATCATCTTACGAAAAATAATGAGATTAGAAATGCCTCTACAATTGTGAGTGTTGGAGATGATGCAGCAGTTTTGGATCATTTTGGAAAACAGGTAGTTGTTACAACAGATATGCTGGTAGAAGGCATTCATTTTGATTTAATGTATACCCCATTAAAACATTTGGGTTACAAAAGCGTGATTGCAAACCTGAGCGATATCTATGCAATGAATGCTACACCTCAGCAAATTACCATGAGCATTGCTTTCAGCAACCGGTTCAGTGTGGAAGCATTGGATGAATTTTATGAAGGTGTTTATGCGGCATGCGACCGGTACAATGTTGATCTGATTGGAGGCGATACCACTTCTTCTCAAAAAGGATTTATTATTTGTGTTACGGCAATTGGTGAGGTTGCTCCCGATAAATATATAAAAAGAAGCACGGCAAAAACCGGGGATCTGATTTGCGTTAGCGGTGATTTAGGCAGTGCATTTCTTGGCTTAACTATTTTGGAGAGAGAGAAAAAAGTTTTCCTGGAAACCAAAGGCGTGCAACCTGATCTTGAAAACCAGGATTATATTATCGGCCGCTTTTTAAAACCTGAAGCAAGAAGAGATATTGTTGAATTTTTTGCGGCAGACAAAATTTTGCCTACATCTATGATTGATATTAGTGATGGCCTGAGCAGCGAAATACTTCACATATGTAAACAAAGTAAAAAGGGTTGTGTGCTATATGAGGAGAAAATTCCCGTCAATGAAATGGCTCGTCAATTTGCGTACAAGCTGGAGATAGACCCCACTGCATGCGCACTAAGTGGTGGAGAAGATTATGAACTGCTTTTTACAATTGACCAGAAAGACTATGACAAAATAGCTTCAAATCAGGATATCAGTGTAGTCGGCCATATAACAGATAAAGAAGAACACTGTGTGCTAATTACAAAAGGCGGAAACACACATGAGCTTACTGCCCAGGGTTGGAATGCTTTTAAAGGATGAATGTTAGTAAAAAATTCCGTTACAAGTTGCAGGGTATTGTGCAATCGAATTAAATTTTTATATGGATTTTTGCAAACCATGAGGCTTTTTTCTACCCTGTTTATTGTTACTCTTTTATATTCCTGTTCGGTTTCAAAGAATTATAACCCGGATAAAAAATATTCGAAAGAAGAACTGCAGCAGGATTATACCTTACTTAGGAATATTTTAGAAAAGAAACATCCCTCTTTATATTGGTATACTCCAAAGGACAGCATGGATTATTTTTTTAATGAGGGGTATAAAGCCATCGATGATTCAATGACTGAATTACAGTTTGGCTGGAAAATTCTGGCGCCGCTTACTTCTACCATCCATTGCGGGCACACGAGTTTTAGCATGAGCAAGGACTGGAACAAATTTATCAGGTATAAGCGAATACCATCTTTTCCTTTGTATTTAAAGATATGGAACGATACTATGGTGGTTACTTATAACCTTAACAAAGATGATTCAATAATAAAGAGAGGAACCATTATTACGTCAATTAATGGAATAAGCAGCGCCGATATTATTAATATCATGCTCGACTATATGGTGGAAGACGGGTATTCTGACAATGTTAACTACATACGCCTTAGTACAAGCTTTCCCTACTTTCATCGAAACATTTTCGGCTTGTATAAAACATACAGGATAGGATACATTGACAGCACGGGGACGCAAAAAAATATTTCAATTCCTTACTTCAATCCACCTGTAGATTCTTTGGCTAAAATAAAAAAACAGGAAAAAGAATTAAGAAAATTAAATAAAGTAAAAAAGCGTGAAAACATCCGCTCATTACAATCTGACTCTGCATTTGCATTGATGACAATCAATAGTTTTTCAAGGGGCCATTTAAAAAACTTTTTTAAAAGGTCTTTCCGAAAACTTCGCAAAAAAAACATGCAAAATCTTGTTATTGATATACGGGCCAACGGTGGCGGCGATATTAATAATTATGTGCTACTGGCAAAGTTTTTAAGGAATACACCGTTTAAAGTTGCGGATACGACCTGGTCAAAAGGTAAAAACTTTCGTCCGTACACAAGGCATATTACCTCTGGTTTTTTTGATAACCTGGGATTGCTATTTTTAACTCATAAAGAAAAAGATGGCAATTATCATTTCGGTTTCTGGGAACGCCATACGTTTAGGCCTAAGCGAAGAAATCATTTTAACGGCAACACTTATGTACTGATAAACGGGTTAACTTTTTCTGCATCTTCGTTATTTTGTAATTCAGTAAAAGGTCAGCAAAATATTACGCTGGTTGGCGAAGAAACCGGCGGAGGCTGGTACGGAAATTCGGGTATTATGATACCAGATATTAAGTTACCAAATACAAAGCTTCGGGTGCGTCTTCCTTTCTTTAGGATTGTGCAATACAACCATGTTAGCGTAAAGGGAACAGGTGTAATTCCTGACATTTACATCAGTCCTGTTTATAAAGATGTAATTAATGGAATTGATACAAAGATGGAGTACGTTAAAAAAATAATTAATGAAAAATAGTAGTGAGTTTCTTTTTTATTAAACACAACTTATTACTTCAAGTTTTTCATTTATCATTACCAGGTCAGCTTTAAAGCCTTTTTCAATTCGCCCTGTTTTATTATCAATTCCCAGGACTTTCGCAGGATAGAGGCTCGCCATTCTTAATGTTTCACCTAACGGTATATCACATTTTTCTACACAATTTTTTACTGCCTTCATCATCGTTAATGCGGAGCCGCTGAGAATGCCGTTAGATTCATATTTATCTCCGTTCAATTCGTGTGGGTAAGGTCCTTCTTTTGTTTCAGTAACGGCATCGGTGATTAAAAACAATCTTTCGCTCATTAATTTTTTCGCCAGGCGTATCATTGCAAAATCAACATGATAGCCATCTGCAACAATACTTCCCATTATTTGCGGATGCAGCATAACAGCGGCAGGCAATCCTGGTGAACGATGATGCAACGGGCTCATTGCATTGAATAAATGGGTAGCAAGATGCATCTCTTTAAAAAACTCCGTAGCTTCAGCATAGGATGCATTGCTATGACCCGCTGAAATAATAATTCCATAACTTTTTATCAGCTTAATAATTTCTTTGGAACAAACCTCAGGGGCAAGCGTAATCATTTTTATAGCAACGTTGCCATATTCCAATAAATCTTTTACCTCTTCCATTCCGGGGGTATGAATAAAACTTTCAATGTGTGCGCCCCGCTTTACTTTATTGATCCACGGTCCTTCTATATGCAAACCAGGAACGCCCTCTCCCCCGCTTTTCCAGTATTCATGCATCGCGTCAATTCCCTTCTTTATTACCCCGGGTGCATTGGTTGCAATCGTAGGCAAAAAATATTTTGTGCCACCTTTATTACAATGTTCTTTCAATTTATACAGTGAATCGGCAGAAGGAAATGCTGAAAATAATTTTGATGAAGCGCCGTAAATCTGTATATCAATAAATGAGGGAGCTATTATCGGCGAATGGCTTATTATGTTCACTTTGGATCGTAACCCGTTTATCGGAGCAACATCTGCAATAATATCTTTTTCAATAATTACTGCGGCATTATTTTTCCATTCTTTTCCTGTAAAAATTTTATCTGCGGAATAGGCAGTAAGCATTGTTTATATATTTATGTTGAACAAATCGGCGTCTTTCCAGAAAGGAAATCTTTCTCTTACCTCGTTTAATTTTTCTTTTTGTAAGGCATAGGTAAAAATATCTTCTTTATCCTTTTTTTTATAAAGAATTTTTCCAAGCGGATCAGCAATCATGCTTTCACCATTATGATATATTCCGTCGCCATCTTTGCCAACACGGTTGACACCAACAACGTAACATTGGTTTTCTGCGGCCCTTGCAGTTAACAATGTTTTCCATGCATAAATTCTTTGCTCGGGCCAGTTGGCGACATAAATAAGCACATCGTATTCAGGATCCGAATTTGATGGGGATTGCCTTGCCCAGACCGGAAACCGCAAATCGTAACAAACCTGCAGGTTTATTTTCCAGCCTTTTACTGATGCTATTAATCTTTTATTACCGGCGCAAAAGTGCGTGTGTTCTTTACCGTAAGCAAACAAATGGCGTTTATCGTAAACGCCGTATTCACCGTTGGGTAACATCCATATAAGCCTGTTGAAATATTTATTGTCTTCCTTAACCATAATACTACCGGTAAGAATTACTTTTTTTTGCGCAGCAATTTTTTTCATCCATTCAACCGTTTCATCGTTCATGTGTTCTGCAAATTTTTCGGGCTTCAGGCTAAAACCGGTATTAAACATTTCCGGAAGAATAATTATTTCCGTTTTTTCCTTGATGCCCTCAATTTTTTTTGAAAGCATTTCAAGATTTGCTTTTTTATCTTCCCAATGAAGATCGGTTTGAATAAGAGTTATAGTGAGAGAAGACATGATGTAAAGTTATTGGATTGCCCGATTAATTTTTTAGGCAGGTAGTCGTTGTTTCTAATTTTATTTTCCTCCAATCTTCCCTACTTCCTTAATGACCAGTTGACTTTCATAACCTTTCATCAATAAATAATCCTGCAGCTTTCTCTTCTTAACAAAAATATTTCTCTCACTCTTTAATGTTTTTAGTTTTTTCTCAGTCAGCTTTTCTAAAGTTTTTTTATAATCGGTATCATTAATTTCTTTCAATGCTTTTTTAATACAATAACCACCAACCTGCTTTTGTTTAAGCGCCTGTTTTATTTTATTCTTTCCCCAATGGTTCATCCTGAATTTTCCTCCGGCATAGTGAATTGCAAAGCGTTCTTCATTTAAATAATTTTCAGTTATTAAAAGAGCAATAATTTCATCAACGTCTTTTCTGTGTAGGCCATACGAATATAATTTATCCTTCACTTCAGCATGACATCTTTCCTGGTAGGAGGAATATTGTTTTATTTTTTGAATTGCCTGATCAGGAGTAAAAGTTTGTGAAGCCATTTTTAATAAATCATGTCCCTTTCCTTTGGAGAGGGGTGGGGTGAGGCTTTTATCTAACGATCTTTAATTCATCAATAATATTCTTTGCATTGCCCAGTTTGTCAATACACCAAAGTACATAGCGTATGTCAACACAAATGGTTCGGTTCAAATCTTTATCAAACTGAATCTTGTGGCTCAATGCCTCATAATTTCCATCAAAAGCAAGCCCAATAAGATTTCCTTTGCCATCCATAACAGGTGAGCCCGAGTTACCACCTGTAATATCATCAGTTGTTATAAAGTCAGTTACCAGGTCATTTCTTGCTTTGTCAATATATTGCCCGAAATCACGCTTCTTCAATAAATCAATTTCTTTTTGAGGCAGGTTAAACTCATAATCTCCCGGAATATATTTTTCTAAAATTCCTTTTTCTGTTGTTTCATAATCGTAATGAACAGCATCCCTGGGGTTATAACTTTTCACATTTCCATAAGTTACCCTCATGCTAAAGTTTGCATCCGGATACATTTTTTTTGCTGCTGCGGGATTCATCTCCATTATGCCTTTCATGTACAATCTGCCAAGCTCATCATTCTTAGCAACAAAGTCACTGTAGGCGTGGCTGTATTTTAAGGTATAGTTTTGTATAAACGCTGAAGCATAAGCGAATGCCGGATCGTTTTGCAGGGTGACTGCATCAGGGTTTGCATTAAAAGCCGCCCATTTTGCAGAATCTAAAATCATCGTGTTATCGAAAACAAATTGGGACCATGCTTTAAAAGTTGCTTCGTCATCCAACGGACCAAACTTTTCCTTTATGCCTTCGTAAAAACCTATCGGATGCTGGCTTTTATCAATATCCGTATAATACATCATTGCGGTAGCAGCCACAATTTTTTTATCGCTTTGAAGATCTGCTGCCGACAGGAAAGTCTCCCTCTTTTTATTTGCGGCATCTAATGCATTTTTAACATCGGCTTGTGTTTTTCCTTGTTGGGTTAACGCCCTTTCTATTGTTATTAATGAGGAGGCATAGGCGACAAGAGGGGAACCTAAAATTCCTTCATACAAATACACCCGCTCTTTGGCATAAGGTGTCCATGCTTCATAATTTTTTGCATAATCGGTCAATACATTTTGATACTCAGGTTTGTCTTTTGCCCATTCACCAAATTTCTTTTCGGCATTCTGCTTGTTTTCATATACATGATATTTTTCAAGTTGCTTTGTTTCGCCTTCATAGAATTTGTAGTAGTTTGAAACGGAAGCATAATGTTCAGCAAGCTTTAATTTTACGGCAGGGTCTTTAATCATCTGCTCATGCATAAATTTCAGTCGAACATCACGAAGGTGCACCAGTGAAGGATTGTCGATTTCGTTTTTAAGCTTAATACCATAAGAAATTTCATAACGGTTAGTGCCTCCGGGATACCCGAAAATCATAGCAAAATCACCATCCCTATATCCTTTTAATGAAACAGGTAAAAAATATTTTGACTTCATTGGAACATTGCCAGCACTATAGGTTGCTGGTTTCCCGTCCTTAGCGGTATATACCCTGAAGATTGAGTAATCGCAGGTATGCCTTGGCCATTCCCAGTTGTCGGTGTCGCCCCCAAACTTGCCGATACTTTCGGGTGGCGCACCAACTAAACGGATGTCTTTATAAATTTTATACACATACATGATGTATTGATTGCCTTTAAACATGCTGTAAACTTTTCCAACAATCGAGTTGGCAGAGTCGGCAACTTTATCTGTAATTTGTTTATAAACTTCGGCGGTTTTCTTTGCCCTTGCTGCATAGTCCAATCCCTTTAAAGCACTTTCAACCTGATCCGTTACGTCAGCAATTCTTTCTAAAAACGTTACAGTTAAATCAGATTTTATTTCCTGGTCTTTTGAGTACGCATAAAATCCATCTTTTAAATAGTTGTGTTCTACAGTGCTCGAGCCTGCAATAACTCCGTAACCGCAATGGTGGTTGGTAAAAATTAATCCCTGGTTACTTACGATTTCACCAGTGCAACCGGCACCAAAAATAACTACGGCATCTTTTATGCAGGGTTGATTAATACTGTACAACTGTTCTTTAGTAAGCTTCAGTCCATGCTTTACCATATCGTCATACACTTGTTGCCCAAGCAACATAGGAAGCCACATTCCTTCATCGGCACTGGCTTTGAAAAGAGAGAAACATAAAACCAGGGCAAACGTAATTTTCTTCATTATTTATTAGATGTTTGATTTGAAAATAAAATTGAAAAATATTGATAATACTTAGATTAATTATAAAGATTACAGGAACGGTATCGGTATTTGGAAAGTGTAAAAGACGATCCCCATCCGTCAATTTTGAAGAAAATCACACCTGCTTCAAAGTGAAGCGTATTCCTCTTCGGGTTGCAGCCTTAGTAATCGATAACCTGCTCTTCTATTAATTCCGGCATTTCCCTGAATTCGTATTGTTGATTCCTGAGTTGAGGTTCGAACCCTGCTTCCCGAATTGCATCCTGTATTCCTTTGCTGGTAAATCTGTGAGGAGCACCGGCTGCGCTTACCACATTTTCTTCAATCATAATGCTTCCAAAGTCGTTGGCCCCGGCATGAAGGCATAATTGCGCAACCTGCTTGCCAACAGTAAGCCAGCTTGCCTGTATGTTTTTTACATTCGGCAACATGATCCTGCTCATAGCAATCATCCTGATGTATTCTTCAGGTGTGGTAAGATTGTGCACACCTCTTATTTTTGCCAGCAAAGTATCCACATCCTGGAAGGTCCATGGAATGAAGGCTAAAAAGCCTTTGGCACCCTCCGGTTTTTTTGCCTGCACTTCCCTTAATTTAACCAGGTGTTCAAATCGTTCCCGAACGGTTTCAACGTGCCCAAACATCATTGTCGCTGATGTAGTAAGATTAAGCTTGTGCGCTTCCGTCATTATATCCAGCCATTCCTGGGTTCCGCATTTACCTTTACTTATTAGGCGTCTAACCCTGTCAGTTAGTATCTCTGCTCCGGGACCGGGCAGGGAATCAAGACCCGCTTCTTTTAATGCAATCAAAACCTCCCGGTGGGTGGATTTGGAGAGCTTGGTTATATGGGCAATTTCAGGTGGCCCAAGCGCATGCAATTTTAAAGTGGGGTATAGTTTTTTTAATTGTTTAAAAAGGTCTACATAATATTCAAGTCCAAGACCCGGGTGATGTCCTCCTTGTAAAAGCAATTGTTCGCCGCCATAACGAAAGGTTTCATCAATCTTTCTTTTGTAAGTTTCAATATCGGTTATGTATGCTTCTTCATGACCCGGGACACGGTAGAAGTTGCAAAATTTGCAATTGGCAATGCAGACGTTAGTTGTATTTACATTCCTGTCTATAATCCATGTTACCTTATTGTATGGAACCTGTATTTTGCGGAGTTCATTTGCAACAAGCATTAATTCTGATAATGCAGCATTATTAAACAAATACGTGCCTTCTTCAACTGTAAGGTTTTCAAATCGCATCGCTTTTTGAAGAAGCCTGGAAATATTCATACTTTTTTTTTATTTCAAACTTACTTGCCGTTTGTAAAATCAAGTACAAAAATACAAGCATATAACTTAATTTCAGTTTTGTTATGATAAGACGGTTGCTTTTGATACTATTCGTATTTTTTGCATGCTATTCTTATGGCCAGCCGGAAACCTATGAAAAGCCGGCACACTTCATTACAAAATTTCCTTTCAGGCAACTTATTGGCGGTGTAATTCTTGTCCAGGCAAAATTTGATACAATTCCAACGCCTTTTAATTTCATTCTTGACAGTGGCAGCGGCGCTATTTCACTTGATTCCGAAACTGTAGTGGAATTTAATATTCCACATGTTCCTTCGGGAAAAACTATTAATGGTATTGCCGGAACATCAGAAGTCGATTATACTCAAAATAAGCAACTCATACTACCCGGCCTCACGGTTGACAGTCTTGATTTTTATATAAATAATTATGATATACTGAGCAGTGTGTATGGTGAAAAGATTGACGGAATTATCGGGTATAGCTTCCTGAGCAGGTATATAGTTAAAATCAATTACGATAGTTTAAATATTGAAGTGTACAGTCCCGGCAGGATTGAATATCCAAGGACCGGTTTTTTATTACATCCGCTTTTTACTGCTTTGCCAATTCAGCCATTAACTATAAAAGATGCCAGAACAGTAACAGCAAATTTTTATCTGGACACCGGAGCCGGGCTTTGTTTCCTGATGAGTAAGAGGTTTGAGGATGACAGCCAGGTTTTAAAAAAAAACAGGAAACCAGTTGCCATACAGGTGCAGGGTCTTGGAGGAAAAAAGGAAATGTCGCTTACTATAATAAAGCAAGTTCAAATCGGCCCCTATAAATTTAGAAGGGTTCCGACCAATATTCTTGATGATGAATTTAACGCAACTTCTTATCCTTTTCTGGGAGGAGTTATTGGAAATGACATTCTGCGCCGCTTCAACGTTGTATTTAACTATGGAAAAAGAGAAATTCATCTTCACCCAAACAGTCATTATAATGATGATTTCGATTATTCGTATACAGGCCTCAACATGTATTATGTAGATGGAAAAATCATTTTAGATGAAGTGATAAAAAAATCGCCCGCTTATAAAGTGGGATTAAAAAAAGACGACGTGATCATTGCCGTAAATTCAAATTTCAGCAATGATATAAATGTTTATAAAAATCTTATGCAAACAGTTGGCTCAAAAACAACCTTGCTTATTTTGCGGGATAATATTCCAATGATATTCTCTTTTCGTGTTGGCCGCATTTATTAGCAATACTTTCAAAATTCTTTTTGGGAAAATGAATTGGTTTGATGCAAATTTGCCATCATGATCAAATTTGAAAAATTTACTTTAGATAATGGCCTCAGGGTAATCGTGCATGTAGATAAGAGCACTCCTATGGCCGTTCTTGATGTTATTTACGATGTAGGCGCAAGAGATGAAGATCCGAAACAGACAGGGTTTGCGCATTTGTTTGAACACCTGATGTTTGGAGGCAGCATCCACATTCCTTCTTATGATGAGCCGCTTCAAATGGCCGGAGGAGAAAACAATGCATATACGACAAATGACCTTACTAACTATTATTTACAACTTCCCGCAGAAAATCTTGAAACTGCTTTCTGGCTCGAAAGTGACAGAATGTTGTCTCTTGCCTTTGATGAAAATTCGCTTGAAGTACAACGAAAAGTGGTAGTAGAAGAATTTAAAGAACATTATATAAACAAGCCTTACGGCGATGTCTGGCACAAGATGCGGGAGCTTGCCTTTAAAGTGCATCCCTATAGGTGGATGACAATTGGTAAGGAATTAAGTCATGTTGAGAATGCAAAATTGCAGGACGTGAAGGATTTCTTTTTTAAGCATTATACACCTGCAAATGCCATACTAACGGTAGCAGGTAACGTAAATACAAACGAAGTAAAAACGATGGCGGAAAAATGGTTTGGAAATATACCACCAGGCGAAAAATACTTTAGAAAACTTCCGCAGGAACCGACGCAAACAGCGCCTGCATATCTTGAAGTAAAAGCGCCGGTCCCCTTGGATGCTTTGTATAAATGCTGGCATATTTCTTCGAGACTTGATAAAAGATATTACATAACAGACCTCATTACGGAAATACTTGGTGGGGGTGCATCTTCGAGGCTCTTTCAAAGTCTCGTTAAAGAGCAACAACTTTTCAGTAATATCGAATGTTCTCATTTTGGAAGTATTGATGCGGGGCTTCTTTTTATAGATGGAAAGTTGATAAAGGGAGTAACGATGGAACATGCCGAGAAAGCACTAAATATTGAGCTGGATAAAATGAAAAATCAATTGGTTGATCAGTCAGAATTAGAAAAGGTAAAAAATAAAACCGAGAGCCTTATGGCTTTTGAAGATATTAGCCTTGTTAACAGGGCCAATAGTCTTGCTACTTATGAATTACTGGGTGATGCAGATTTAATGAATAAAGAATTGGAGAGATACAGGGCTGTAACCGATAATGAAATTCAGCATGAATGTTGTAATATTTTTGTTGATAATAATTGCAGCACCATGTATTATATGAGTGATAATTAAAGATTCTTTGTTCTTTTGTTGCAGGGCCTACCCATTTAAATTATTAAAAATGATTTCAACTACAGATACACAACCGGCGTTAAACAGAACAATAGCTCCTCCAATAAAAGACGCAGTTGAATTTAACCTTATTTTAAAACCTTGTCAAAGATTTTCTCTCAAAAACGGTGCACCCGTATATTATATTAATGACGGTACAGAAGAGGTGACGATTATCGAAATGGTTTTTAGCGCAGGCAATTCATTTGAAAATAAAAACCTGGTTGCATCATTTACAAATCATCTTTTAAAAAACGGGACGAGTAAAAAAACCGCTCTTGAAATAAATGAGCATTTTGAATATTACGGAGCATATTTAAACAGAAGCTGTCATAATGAAACATCAGTAATTACGCTTCATTGTTTATCAAAACATTTAAGGGAATTGCTGCCGGTTATAAAGGAGATACTTACGGATTCGGTTTTCCCGGAACAGGAACTTGAAATATTCAAGCAGAACAGTAGTCAGAGACTTTTAGTAAATCTTCAAAAATGCGATTTTGTTGCTAACAGAATTATCGATCAATATTTATACGGCGCTCACCATCCTTATGGAAGAGTGAGCAGTGTTGAGGACATTAATGCTGTTACAAGAGAAGACCTCCTGAACTTTTTTGCAAATTTTTATTTAAATACAAGTTGTAAAATTTTTGCGGCGGGTAAACTTCCTGACGACTTTGAGAATCTTTTAAGTGAATCTTTCGGAGATCTTTATCTCAATGAAAATATCCCTGCGGTTATTCATAAACCCGAGGTTGCTTCTCAAAAAAAATCAAGAGTAAGTAATGATCCCAACGGCGTGCAAGGCGCTATCCGTTTGGCTCGGTCTTTTCCTAACAGGCATCACCCTGATTTTAAAAAAGTGATGGTATTGAATAATTTATTCGGAGGTTTTTTTGGATCAAGACTTATGGCTAACATAAGAGAGGAAAAAGGATATACCTATGGGATCCACAGTTTTCTCGAAAATCATATTCGTGAAAGTGCCTGGGTTATAAGTACGGAAGCGGGCAGGGATGTTTGCGAAGCCACTATTGAAGAGATATATAAAGAGATGAAAATTCTCAGGGAGGAATTAATTGATGATGAAGAATTGTTGCTGGTAAAAAATTACATGATGGGAATAAACCTTGGAGATATTGATGGTCCTTTCCATGTAATCTCGAGATGGAAGAGTTTAATCATAAATGATCTTGATGAAAACTATTTTTATGATTCAATGAACACCATTAAAAATATTTCTGCCGAAGAACTTAAAGAACTTGCCAATAAATATTTGCAACCCGAAGAATTTTTTGAGTTGGTAGTAATTTGATTTAGCTTTCACAAAAAATAGTTATGAAATTTCTGATACGACTTCTTATAACTGCTGTGGTAGTTTATGGCTTATCTATGATTTTAACTCCTCATATAGTTATAGACACATTCGTAACCGCAATCATTTTCTCACTGGTGCTTGCATTTCTTAATGCTATATTGAAGCCTATTTTAATTCTTCTCACATTGCCGATAACCATTCTTACATTGGGTATTTTTTTGCTGGTGCTAAACGTATTAATGATTATGCTTGCCGATAAAATGGTTGAGGGTATTCATATCCAGGGATTTTGGTGGGCATTGATATTTGGCCTTCTGCTGTCACTTTTATCTTCTATGTTAAGCAATCTTGAAAAGAAGCTGCAATAATATAATTCTTGGCTTTTTTTATTTACCATTGAATAGTTGAAATTTGCAATATGCAATTCCAGAGAAACGATCTTCCAGAAGAAACATTAATTGACCTGTATAAAAAGTTGCTTTATCCCCGGATGATTGAGGAGAAGATGTTACTCTTATTACGCCAGGGTAAAATTTCAAAATGGTTTAGCGGGATAGGCCAGGAGGCTATATCGGTGGGTGTAACCTATGCGCTGCAACCCGATGAATGGATGATGCCATTGCATAGAAATCTCGGCATATTTACTGGCCGCAACATGCCCTTGCATAAATTAATTCAACAGTGGCAGGGTGATGAAGACGGGTATACCAAAGGGCGTGAACGCAGCTTTCATTTTGGAAGTAAAGAATATCATATATCCGGAATGATTTCACATCTTGGACCTCAACTTGCCGTGGCAGATGGTGTGGCGCTTGCCGCTAAATTGAAAAAAGAACAAAGGATTTCAGTTGCATTTACCGGAGATGGAGGAACAAGCGAAGGTGATTTTCATGAAGCGTTGAATGTAGCTGCTGTTTGGGATTTGCCGGTAATTTTTATAATCGAAAATAATGGGTATGCTTTAAGTACCCCCGTTAATGAACAATATCGTTGTAAAAACCTGGTTGATAAAGCAATTGGCTATGGTATTGGAGGAACGCAGATAGATGGTAATAACATATTGCAGGTATACGAAACAATAAAAGATGTCAGGGATTATTGTGTGCAAAATCAAAAGCCCTATTTAATTGAATGCATGACTTTCAGGATGCGTGGACATGAAGAAGCCAGTGGTGTGAAATATGTTCCTAAAGAAATGTTTGCAGAATGGATTGCAAAAGATCCCATAAAAAACTTTGAGCGGTTTTTGCTGGAAGAAAAAATAATGACCAATCTAACGCTTGCGCATATACGCGATGAATTAAAAGAAACAATTGAATCAGAATTAAAAAAGAGTTCCCTGGGTACTGAGGGAGAAACACCTGGTGCACTCGCAGGCGACTATATTCTTTCTGCAGGAGAATTAGGCGACGTTTATGCAACCCCCAAAAATAAGGTGACAGCACCTTCCCTGCCTGTACCGGAGCTATCTTCCGGAGTTGGAAAGCAGCCACGCCTCATTGATGCAATAAAGGAGGGATTGCATCAATCCATGTTGAAACATTCTAATCTTATTTTAATGGGACAGGACATTGCAGAATATGGCGGCGCATTTAAGATAACAGAGGGATTTGTAAATGAATTTGGAAAGGAACGGGTTCGGAATACGCCATTGTGCGAAAGTGCGATCCTGGGGGCGGCACTTGGTTTAAGCCTGGAAGGTTTTAAGAGTGTAGTGGAAATGCAGTTTGCTGACTTTGTTACTATGGGGTTTAATCAAATAGTCAATAACCTTGCAAAAACGCATTATCGCTGGGGCCAAAATGCAGATGTTGTTATCAGGATGCCCACAGGTGCCGGGGTTGGCGCAGGCCCTTTTCACAGCCAAAGCAATGAAGCATGGTTTGTACATACACCCGGATTAAAAGTTGTCTATCCTTCCACTCCGCATGATGCAAAAGGATTAATTATTGCAGCCATTAATGATCCTAACCCTGTTATGTTTTTTGAACACAAGGCATTATACAGAAGTGTAACGGGACCGGTACCGGAAGAATATTATGAAGTGGAAATTGGTAAAGCAAGACACGTTCGTGTAGGCCACGACGTTAGCATTATTACCTATGGGCTGGGAGTTATATGGGCGACAGAGTATGCAGATGCCCGCCCAGAAATTTCTATAGATATTCTTGACCTGAGAACTTTGCTGCCTTTGGATTTCAAGGCAATAAGAGCTTCAGTAAACAATACCGGGAAAGCACTTGTGTTTCATGAAGATACCATGACCGGGGGTATCGGCGGCGAAGTGGCCGCCTGGATTGCGCAAAATTGTTTTGAATTTTTGGATTCACCGGTTATGCGTTGCGCATCACTCGATACCCCGGTTCCTTTTAATACCGAATTGGAAAAAAATTTCCTGGCTAAATCAAGACTTGATGAAATGATTCAAAAACTGATGAATTATTAATGCGGGCTAAGATTATAGTGCCACTTACATAAAAGCGGCATTTTTCGTTAGCACTCTCCTATATCTTTAACATATATATTTTTACCCGTGCAGCATATAGAGTTTTTCGATATTGATCATTTTGAAAATTATTATTACCGGACAAAACCTTCCGAAGATCTTAACCATTTTATAGATTTTTTTTGGGAAACAAAATTTGAGGACCTGTTACGGGAAAATCCACAGGGTTTTTCGGACACATTATTTCCCAATATCGGTTATACCTATCTTATTAATCTTGGTACACCTTTTATAATGCAGGTAGATGAAAAAAGTTTTGAAAGGAGGTCGGATGGATTTTTACCGAGAAATAAATCCATTGAGTGTTTTCATAGTGCAGGCAATCGCTTATTTGGAATAAAGTTCAAAGTTTCACCGGTTATTTTTGAGAAGAGAATTAATTTTTCTGAATACCGGGAATATATTTTCCCATTAAGTTATCTACTCGATCAGCATATTATCAATGATGTTAAAAAAGCAACTGACTTCAACGAAAGAGTTGCTGTTCTGACTTCCTATTTTCAAAAAATTGTTCAAAAATACCGCGGTTCTTTACGGCCTATCCAAATTGTTACAGAAATACTCGAGCAATGTAACGCAACAAATAATTTCACAACACCAATACAATCCTTTGCATCAAAATATAATATTTCTACACGTACGCTTCAGCGTTATTTTGAAATAACAACCAGTATCAGCAGTAAGCAGGCACTGCAAATATTAAGAATAAGAAAAGCAACAAATGATCTCGCCACTTCCCCTGATAGTTTTAATTTCTCGTTATATGGATATTATGATAAAAGCCATTTTTATAAACACCTAAAAAATTTTTTACAGAAAAGCACACTTCAAAACTTAAAACCGCATTTAAAATTACTCGAGGGCTTACATTCCTGATACTTTAATTACCCGCTCTTTGCCGTTCTTCTTCCGATCCCGTAGTTCTTCTTCTTGCCCCTTGCACGGTGCTTTTACCAAACCGGTAAGTAAAAGTCAGTGTTCCAATGCGGCTTTCACGAAACGCATGCCAGCGTTCAATATATTTTCCCGGATAGGTAATTACTGCCTTAGGTAAATTGGTCCAGAACACATCCGTTACATTAAAACGCAAAGTGCCTTTCTTTTTTAAGATTGACTTTTGAACACCGGGTGAAAGCGCCCATTGTGGTTGCGCAACCATGTAGCCATCCCGGCCGCCGGAATTAAAGCTGGCATTCAGTTCTGCCGACCAGCCGTTTTTAAAAGTGAAATTGTTATTAGTCTTAATGTTTGCAGCCGGAGCGCCATTGTTTAAGGCGCTTCCACCAAGATCGCCGCGAAAATGATTGTAATAGAAATCTGCATTGTTTACCATGTTCCACCACGAAGCAATTCGAATTGGCGCAGAAACAGATAATCCGACATAGTCAGAAGCGCTAAGGTTTACAGGAATTTCAACTGTTATATTTGAATCAGCAAAATGACTATTCGGAAAGACATCTCTAAATTTAGCGATAGCGATATTCAAAACATCTTTTGTATGACTATAGCTCACAGCAAAATTGAGATTCTTTACTGTATAGTTTATTTCATACGACCAGGTGAACTGCGGGAGTAAAGCGGTGTTGCCGGTATTATAAGTGCTCACATCTATTAAAAATAAAAAGGGATTCAAGAAGCTATAATTAGGCCGGTCAATGCGGCGACTAACGGAGATGCCTAAGGTTTGTTCTTTTGTTATTTTATAATTGAAAAAGGCACTGGGAAATAATTGAAAGTAGGAAGAATCAAAACGAATGTCTCCCTTTTCCTGGTGTGTTTTAAGAATGGTTTGTTCGCCGCGTAATCCTAACTGAACATTAAATTTTTTATATTCTTTACTTAAATTGATATAGCCGGCGTTATTAAATTCTTCATACAAAAAGTGATTGGTTTTGGTGGTGTCATTTTGAGGAGTGCCACTGCTGGCATCAAAAAATTTTGCATCATTATCTGAAGAAACATCACTGAATTTGAAACCCGCTTCCAGCTTTGCTCCGTTTTTAAAAGGATTTACATAATCTGCTTTTGCAGTTTTCAGTATGAGTTTACCCTGCTGGTTTCCCAACAAAATGTATGCTGGTTGCATAATACTGCCGTCTAATTTATAATAATCAGTCGAATTATTGGTTAGTGCATTTGAATGGTACTCTCCATAGTCTATGTCCGCTGTGAGTTCTTTGCCACTGCTATCAAAGGTGTGTTTGAAATTGATATTACCGACCGTACTATTATTTCCCGCAGTACTGTTTTCGTGAGTTTGAAAAGTGTAGGAAGGTTGGGTTAGATTATCGATTACAGTTGAATTATTTGTATTTAAACTGCGATAATCTATGAAATCGCTGTTTACCACAAAACCAATAATTGTTTTTTTGTCAATAAAAAAATCTGCTCCCAACCTGGCTACATGAAAGTTAAAAGGGAATGTCGTATAGTTGTCTTTTTTATCCTCTCCATCGAAAACACCATCGGTATAAAAATTCCGGTCAAGTATAAGATGATTCAATCCTTTTCGGTATGCGTAATTGTAATTTCCAAATACATTCACTTTTTTATTTCGGTAATTAAAATTGAAACCTGCATTTGCTTTGGGATAAACACCTTGCCCATATCCTGCCGTAAAACTACCGTTAGCGCCCAAACGCTGGTCTTTTTTCATATGGATGTCAATAATTCCGGAATTGCCCGCTGCATCATATTTTGCTGACGGGTTGGTAATGATATCAATATGGTCAATCGCATCTGAAGGTAAACCACGAAGATAATTCGCAAGGTCCGTTCCCGCCATGGGCGTTGGCTTACCATCGATCATAATAATTACGCCTTGCTTGCCACGCAAACTGATTATATCATTTTGATCTATGTTTACGCCGGGAGAGCGTTCCAGCACATCCATCGCCGAACTACCTGCGTTGATAATGCTGTTGTTAACATTTACAACAATGCGGTCGGTAAGTTTTTGAATAAAAGTTTTTTTTCTATCCACAACAACTTCTTTCATTTCGCCGGATTTTTTAATTAATGAAAGTCTCACCTCATGTTTTTCGTTTGATGCAATATTGATAACTGACGAATAAATCGTAACATAATTTATCATCGTCACTTTAATTAGATAAGAACCAAAAGCAACATTCTCCAGTTCGGCGATTCCATTACCATCGGTAATAGCCGCCTTTACCAGCGACGAATCTTTAGCCTTGATCAATTCAACGGTGGCATTTGCTATTGCATCTTGTTTATCATTTTTTATAGTAACAATAATATTGCCGGTATTAACCATTTGTGCATTTGCAAAAGAACTTCCCAAAACAAGCAAACAAAGAGTAATAAATGTTTTCATCAAAATGATTTGTTGCAAAATGTATATAAAACAAATCATCACAAACCATTGAAGTATCAAACACAAAAGTTAACCGATGAGCGGAGAAATTAGTAGAAGGAGTTGTCGCAATTTTACACCAGATGTTTTTAGTTTAAAGAAAAAATAATTTTTCAATATTTTATTTTTTGAACCCCTTACTTTGCAATTCATAATTTTATTTTGAATAAAAGAGACCCTATGGACGATAAAAAAATTGTTTTTATAATTACCTTTTCTCTTTCTTCTTTTTTTTCATTTTCCCAACAACCGGCAAAAGTTGAGTCGCTTTATAACCCCAAAGAAGTTTTTGCTCAAAATTTTTATTCAAATAATGGAAATGAAATCCGCTCATCCAATGGAGCGCCCGGACCTAAATACTGGCAAAACCGGGCTGACTATATTCTTCACGCTACCATAGATACTCTAAAGAATCTGCTTAGCTGCAATGAAACAATTTATTATACGAATAACAGCCCCGATTCCGTTGAGTCGCTATGGCTGGAGCTTGACCAGGATACGTATCGTGAAGATGCCCGCTCTAATTTTTATTCGGAATTCGGCTCAAATAAACACACGAAGGGGTTTCAATTTGAAAGCATAAGCATCGCATACAAAGGGGAAACGTATAAAGCTGACTATTTAATTAATGATACGCGATTGCAGATTCGTTTGCCGATGAAACTATCGCCAAAAACGAAAATTGATGTAAGCATCAGGTATTCTTACATTATTCCAATTTTCGGGGGAAGGAACGATTATCTCAATACTAAAAATGGAAAAATTTATGAGATAGCCCAATGGTATCCGCACATGTGTGTGTACGATAATTTGGAAGGCTGGTGCACTTTACCTTTCTTAGGTAGCGGTGAATTTTATTGCGAGTATGGCGATTTTGATTATACCGTTACCGTTCCCAACGATATGATTGTTGCAGGAAGCGGTGAACTGCAAAATGAAAAAGAAGTTCTTTCTGAGCAGCAAATGCAGAGACTTGAACGGGCAAGGAAGAGCGATAAAACCATAATGATTCGCACTTCAGAAGAAGTAAATCAAAGTGCGACACACCCGATAAGTACAGGAACCAAGACCTGGCATTTTAAAATGTATAATACAAGAGATGTGGCCTTTGGAGCTTCAAAGGCTTACGTGTGGGATGCGGCTAAGGTTAATTTGCCTGGCGGAAAAACATCGTTGGCTATGTCGGTTTACCCTGCTGAGAGTGCCGGTGAAGATGCCTGGGGCAGGGCGACAGAGTACCTTAAAAAATCAATCGAATTTTTTTCCGCTAATTATTTCGTTTACCCGTGGCCGGTAGCCGTTAATGAAGCAGGAACGGCGGGTGGAATGGAATACCCGGGAATTGTATTTGACGGATGGCACGATAAGACGGGAGAATTGTATTGGGTAACGGCACACGAAATTGGACACAACTGGTTTCCCATGATTGTCGGCAGCAATGAAAGACGCCACGCATTTATGGATGAAGGGTTCAATACTTTCATAGACGTGTATGCTGCTGATAATTTTAATAATGGTGAATATGGTCCCAAACGTGATGGCGAATATGCGCCGGGAAAGGGAAATCCTGCTGATGAAATTATTCCCTGGTTAAAGGATTCCGATGCGCCCACTATGATGGCCCGGGCCGATGAATTCACAGAAAAGTACAGGCATCCGATTGAATACTTCAAACCTGCATTTGGATTGGTGTTGCTTCGGGAAGCAATACTTGGCCAGCAGAGATTTGACTATGCTTTTAAAAAATATATTGAACACTGGGCCTACAAACACCCTGCTCCTGATGATTTTTTTAGGACAATAGAAAATGAAGCTGGTGAAGACCTTAACTGGTTTTGGAGGGAATGGTTTCAAAATAACTGGCAACTGGATATAGCTGTTCAATCAGTTTCATACAAGGGGAATGAGTATAAAAATGGTGCTGATATAACTATCGCCAATCTGCAAAAAATGGCAATGCCCTGTACGATTGAAATTATTTTAAAGGATGGCAGCATACAAAATTTGCAATTGCCAGTTGAAACATGGATGCAAAGTGCAGTACATACTATTCATTTGCCAACAACACAAGCGTTACAATCGGTGATAATTGATCCTCTGCATATTTTACCCGATAGCAACAGGGACAATAATGTATGGAAGCAATAGGAGGGAGTAAACAACTTATTGGAAGATAAAGATTAGCTCATTTCAATTTCTCAATCCATACTGACACACCACCGGCAGGAGCAAAAAATTCTCCCCAGCCATCTTTATTAATTTTTACTTTTTTATTAATTTTTTTGAGCAAGTCAACAAATGTTTTTCCTGCATATCTTTTACCCATCTCCATTGTTTTATTTCCATTGTCACCATTTGAAATTACGACGGCGCATCCGCTGTGGTGCTCATCACCTTCTCTTGTCCAGCCAATACAATTAGCATGGTCAAAATAATCTCTTTGGGTTCCGTAAGCATAATCTCCCCTTGCCTTTAAAAGTTTTTCTATGTTCTCAACTCCTGGCATCCAGATATCGTATTCGTTGCCATCTTTTCCATAGTCTTTATAGTTAGCACCGAAAAGATCAGGATAAAATACACAGGGGTATCCTTCATCACGTAGCAAGATTAATGCATAAGCCAATGGTTTAAACCAAGGTTCCACAGGTGCTTCCAACGCCTGTAAAGGTTGTGTGTCGTGATTGCTTATAACCGTTACTGCTTTCTCCGGCATTATTTTCACAAGTGTATCATCAAAAATAGTCCTTATGTCAAAATCGTTGCCCATATTGGATGCCCGGTGAAAATTATGATGCAACGAAGAATCAAAAAGACTCATCTTTCCCTGTGTAGCTTCAATATATCTCACTAAAAGATACAATTGTCCCGGAGCCCAGTATTCCCCCACGGCAAAAATCTCTTTGCCGGTACTTTGTCGTAAATTATCTAACCACTCGTTGTAGAATGAAGCAGGAATATGCTTAACAGCATCCAGTCGCACTCCATCAAAATTTGCCTGGTTGAAATACCATTTACCCCAACGGTCCAGTTCTTCCCGAACCGAAGCATTTCTAAAATCAATATCATTATACATGAGGTAATCATAATTACCTTTTTCGTCATCAATCATTTCCTGCCAGCCATCTCCATTGCCATTCAGTATCCTGAAAATTCCATCCTCGCCAAGGTTGTAAGCATAATCAACACCGGTAAAACACATATAATTCCATTCAAAACCAGAATATTTTTTTTGTCTTCCGGGAAATGTAAATTTTGTGAAGGCTTCTATTTCGAAAGGTTCTGAAAGTACTTCGTTACGATTATCGGGATTTACTTTTACAACCTGAATTTTTTCAATTTCATCTCCGCCTGCTTTGTGATTTAAAACAATATCCACCATTGCATGCATACCTGCTCCACGAATTGCCGCGAGTGCCTCAACATATTCCTGTTTGGTGCCATACTTTGTTCTAATGGTTCCTTTTTGATCAAACTCACCTAAATCGTATAAATCATAAATATCATAACCGGTACTATATCCACCTGCAGATGCTTTGCATGCCGGAGGTAACCATACTGCGGTAAAACCAAGTTCCTTCAGACGCGGGGCATCATTTTTTATCTGCTTCCACAAAGTACCATCTCCCGGCAAATACCAGTGAAAATATTGCAGCATGGTTCCTTTAGGCATTTTTGAGATCTTTTTAAGAAAGACAAATACAGGATAACAATCCAGCATCCGATTTGTTCAGGATGTAAATTATTACATTTTAAAAGGCCGGCCCTGGAAAAAGTCCGATCTCCCGGGCCATATGTTAGCTGGCTGCTTTACAAAAAATTTCGTCTACAGAGTATCGTTATGTTACCATGTTGCTGCCGATAAACTAATTTGTTACCTGGTTGGCTTCATTTGCTTTTAGCAATCTTATAAAATTGCCCCCAAGTATTTTGTAAATATCTTTTTTGTTGTAGCCTCTTTCGAATAAGGCTTTTGTTATGAGAGGATAACCCGTTACATCTTCTAATTGCCGTGGCGAAGAATTAATTCCGTCAAAATCGGATCCCATACCTACATGGTCTACTCCTATTAGCTTTACAATATAATCGAGGTGATCCATTATCATTGATAATGGTGGCCTGATAGAATGAAATTCATTCTTATATTTTTTAAATAAAATATCCAGGGCGGCGTCTTTATCTTCGTTTAGCCTGAATAAAGAATCCTTTTCTTTTTCATGCTTTAACAGAAATGCAGCTTCACGTTTGGTATAATTGCTATCGAGAAATGCAGAGTAAAAATTAATATCAATAACACCACCGTTTTTTCCGACAGCTTTTATCTGGTCATCTTTAAGGTTCCGGAAAACCGGGCATAAATTATACACACAGCTATGGGAAACCAACACCGGCTTTGTGGTTGTTGCGATAGCGTCCCAAAAAGTTCTTTCACCTACATGAGAGAGGTCAACCATCATTCCAAGTTCATTCATTCGATGCACAATTTGTTTCCCCAGATCACTCAAGCCCTTTGGCTGGCGCAATAACGAGTCATGGGTTTCTTCCATTGCAGAGGTTGCCCAGGGGGTTGAATTGTTCCAGGTAAGTGTCAGATACCTGGCGCCCATCTTATAGAGGGTATCTAAATTATTTATGTCATTCTCAATCATATGCCCTCCTTCCACACCTATCATTGCAGCAAGTTTTTTTTCTTTAACAGCCTTCAATAATTCCTTTGAATTTTTTACAATTGTGATTTTACCGGGATTCCTTTTGGCGGTTGCATACAATGTGTCTATCTGTCTTTTTGCATAGTTGTAAGGATGCTCTTTCTTACCATCGCACCATATAGAAAATACCTGTACATCTATGCCTGCTTTTGCAAAACGCTGGAGGTCAGATTGTGTTTTCCCCCTCAAATCACTATCAAAGCTTACATTTTTTTCCAAACATTGTGTAAGCAAATCATTGTGTGTATCAACCAGGATTGCCCGCCTGTGAATTTTTTTATATGATTGGGCATTTGCTTTGTGTAATGAAAATGTACCAAACGCGAAAACAATAAAAAGCAGATAAGATTTCATAAAAAATATTCGGGTAAAAATAGTTTGTTCTTCGGGCTTAATCTAAAATATGAAAGTTTGGCGGAAGCCAACATCCGGAAAGATTTTTATTTTAAACAGTCAAGACGTTTTATTGAATTCCTTCTTCCTTCTTAAAAGCGTAAGAAGTATTTAAAATGTATTGGTAGAACTCCGTGAGTGTGCTTGAAACTACAAATATATAGGATGGCGTATATAGTTTTATATACCGTGTAAGTGTATCGCCACTAAGACCCGTAATTCTATGGATAACTTTCGGGCTGAAGCGATAATTAACATATCTCTCCTGCTCGTTTTCCACTAACCTCTTTTGAAAGGCAAGATTTTCTTTTCTTTTTCTGAAATTAAACATGCCTATCAATGCATCAAGATCGAGACCTGCTGCTTCCCCCGGCTCAAAGGAAGACCGTAGCCCGGGCTTTTCATAATTAAAAATTTTTGAATATTCCATTCGGTTTTCTGTTGAATCTTTGTGATAAGTATCTGTAAAAACCGTTACCCCCTGTAGCAATTTATATTTATTATTTATACGCACGCGTAAGGAAATATCGAAGGCCGTATAATCTGTCATACTTTTTACTGCAAACTTTACCGTTGATTTTCCCTTGAAAAAAAAACTGATAGAATCATTTTCTGAAACGCCAATATGGTATGCACCCAGCGAATCGGTTGTGGTTTGCAGGCCGGATGTGCTGGAAACCATTACCCCAGGCACTACATAAAGCTTGGTTGAATCATAAACCGTTCCTGAAATGGTTATTTGGCCCAAAACTTCAGTTACATGCAGCAACTGCAGCAATATAATAAAAACAATAAGCCTGATTGGTAGAATTCTTTTCAAAATTTTATAATCCGTAATATTACAGTATTGGTTTTATCAAATTGCAAGGCAATCTTTTTTTAACGCTGATTTTTGAAATTTTGATGAGTATGGATTTAGCCCAATGCTTTTGAAAAAGCTTATCCCTAATGGGTTAACAATTTTTCAACCTGCTCAGCATAGAATTTATGTTCAAGTTCATGTATCTTTTTCGAAAGGCTTTCCACCGTTTCATTTTCTTCCACCGGGCATATACTTTGAAAAATTATTTTTCCGTGGTCATATTTTTCATCAACATAATGTATGGTAATGCCACTTTGTTTCTCTTTAGCACTAAGAACAGCGGCATGTACTGCATTTCCGTACATTCCTTTCCCCCCAAAGGACGGTAATAATGCCGGGTGAATGTTAATGATTTTATGGCTAAATTCTGCAATCAATACGGGGGGGATTTTCCAAAAAAAACCCGCTAGTACGAGAAACTCTATATTTTTATTTTTCAATTCCGGAATGTAGCCAGTTTGAGTGAATTTTTGTTTTTCTATCAGAAGAATGGGAATATTTTCTTTCGTTGCAATCTCCAAAACACCGGCATCGGGATTATTGCAAACTACCAGGCTAATTTTTATTTTTCCTGAATTTTTAAAATAGTCAATGAGTTTTTGCGCATTGCTTCCGGTGCCGGATGCAAAAATTGCCACATGTTTTATTTGCTGTTTCATTTTACCTGAACTATACACGGTGTTCTAAATTCTAAACTATACCTGCTAATCTTTTTTATTGGCTCAATTTGATTAGAGTTAGATCGGAATATTATTTAAAAAGTAGTTGAGATTATTTTTCAAAGAAATTGAAGCCGTATCAAAGATGCATTTTTTGATATTAAAATAGGTTATAAATTTAAAAAATTTTATTACTTTCATTTCATAAACTCTCGTGTCATATTCCTGACAATCATTGTAATAATCTGCTGAAAGCCACGCTGGATAAGGCTAAAAAAAAATTAAAAATGTTAACACATTGTCAACATCCTGCCTTATTTTTGCAGCCAATAGATATTATTCCATTATCAAGACAGGTACTAAGTGTATGAACCAACTCACCAGGCTTTTTCTTAGAACAACCGCTATACTTTTTTTTCTTACTTTGATTTCTTCCCCCGAATTGTTGTTTGCAGGAGATGGAGAAGCTCTTTTTAAGGCAAATTGTGCAAGTTGTCACAAACCACTTGAGGCTTACGTAGGTCCGGCGCTTAAGGGAGCAAGAGAAAGAGAACCATCAAAAGACTGGGTGTATAAATGGGTTCCAAATACTGCCGTAATGGTAAACACGGATCCCTACGCTATAAAATTGAAGAAAGAATTTGGAAACGTAGTGATGACTTCATTTCCTGATTTGAAAAAAGAAGATATCGATGCTATACTCGACTATGCAAATAATTATACAAAACCAGGAGGAACGCCTGAGGGTCCCGCTGTGGAACCGCAGTCGGACAATTCTATCTTATATGGATTACTCACTTTAATATTAGCGGTCATCGGTTTTGTTCTTTTGCAGGTTAATAGCAATCTTAAAAAACTAACCGACGAAAAAGATGGTTTAAAGTCTCCCTCTCCGGTTCCCTTTTACCGTAATAAGGCTTACTTGCTGTTAGGTATAATTGTTCTCTTTTTATTTGGTGGATATTATCTTGTTGAAGGAGCTATGGGTTTGGGCCGGCAACAAGGCTATCAACCTGTTCAGCCCATTTTTTATTCTCATAAAGTGCATGCAGGTGATAACCAGATAAGTTGTTTATACTGCCACGGAAACGCTCAGGACAGTAAACATGCAACAATTCCTGCCGTTAATGTTTGTATGAATTGCCATAAAGCGGTTAAGGATTATGGCGGAAAGCCTCTGACAAAGGAAGACGGCTCACCTGTAAATGCCAACGCAGAAATTCAAAAATTATATGACGCTGCCGGATGGAATCCTTCCACAAAAACTTATGATAAGCCCGGTAAACCCATTGAATGGGTAAGAATCCACAGCCTCCCCGATTTTGTTTATTTTAATCATTCGCAACACGTAAAAGTAGGCCATGTACAATGCCAAACCTGTCATGGAGAAATCCAGAAAATGGATGAAGTAAAACAATTTGCTGATTTGAGTATGGGTTGGTGTGTCAACTGCCACAGGACTACCAATGTACAGTTTAACGATGACGAGGGGCACGGTAATAAATTTTATGGCATATACGAAAAATTTCATGAAGACATAAAAAACCATAAATACGATAGTATAACCGTTGAGAAAATTGGCGGTACTGAATGTCAGAAATGCCACTATTGAGGGTTTCGGGTGCCAGGTAAAAATCAAATCAATAATAAACGTTCTTTTAGTTTTTTGGATTTTTAGAATTTTTCAAATAGAAATAAATGAGTGATAAAAAGTATTGGCAAAATTTTGAGGAGCTTAATCATAACGAGGCTGAGCAGGAGAAGTTAAAAAATGAATTCAAAGAAAAACTTCCTTTTGAAGAGATAGCTAACGAAAATATTTTTAACGCTAAAACGCCCCGAAGAGATTTTCTAAAATATATGGGATTTAGCACGGCCGCAGCGGCTCTTGCTGCAAGCTGTGAAATGCCTGTTCGCAAAACGATTCCTTTTTTACAGAAGCCCGATGATATGATACCGGGCATTGCAAATTATTATGCATCAACTTATCTAAATGACGGAGACGCCATACCGGTTGTAGTAAAACAAAGAGAGGGAAGGCCAATTAAAATCGAGGGAAATGATTTGTCAACTCTTACCAACGGGGGAACCTCTGCACAATGCCAGTCTTCGGTATTGGATTTATATGATACAACTCGTCTTCGTTATCCCCAGGCCAATGGTAAAGAGGCCACCTTTGAAGCAATTGATAAGATGATTGCGGATGGAATGGCCGCCAATACAGGGAAACCGATTGTATTGTTAACCTCAAGTATCACTTCGCCCAGCACAAAGCAAATTATTTCAGAATTCCTGGCAAAATATGCAGGCAGTCGTCATGTTCAATACGATGCGGTTTCCTACAGCGGAATGCTAATGGCCAACCAGGCATCTTATGGAAAAAAAGCAATTCCTGTATATCATTTTGAAAATGCAAAGGTGATTGTGAGTCTTGGTGCAGATTTTTTGACAACGTGGTTAAGCCCGGTCGTTTTTGCAAATCAATATTCTCAAAACCGCAGGATAGACGAAGACAAACCTGCAATGAATAAGCATTACCAGTTTGAAAGCCACTATAGCATTACAGGCGCAAATGCAGACGAACGTTATGTACATAAACCTTCCGAAACAGGCGCTGTAGCTCTTGCACTTTTAGGAGCGCTTGGAGGTGGAACCTCTTCCAACATTTCAGGTAAGGTTGCCGAAGGAATTAAAAAAGCCGCTGCAGATCTTTCTGCCAATAACGGTGCAGCTCTGGTAGTGTGCGGAAGTAATGATCCAAATATACAGATAGTAGTTAATGCAATAAATGAAGCAATTGGCGCCGGTGGTAAAACCATTGACTGGAATTCAACGGTAAACTACCGGCAAGGGATAGACGCGGACATGGTTACCCTGACACAGGATCTTAATGCGGGAAATGTAGGGGCGCTGCTGGTTTATGGAGCTAATCCGGTTTATAGTTTTTTTGATGCTGATAAATTTGCGGCTGGAATAAAAAAGTGCCCGTTCACCGTTTCATACAATGAAAAAATGGACGAAACAACGGAACTGTGTAAATATTCAGTTCCATCACATCACTGGCTGGAATGTTGGGGGGATGCAGAGTTACAAACGGGGTATATCAGTGTCATACAACCCTTGATT
This sequence comes from uncultured Chitinophagaceae bacterium, assembly GCA_963819925.1. Lineage (GTDB taxonomy): Bacteria > Bacteroidota > Bacteroidia > Chitinophagales > Chitinophagaceae > Ginsengibacter. Next base: position 1,431,420 of record CAWFYG010000009.1, read on the forward strand.
CACCCGCTATTTAAAACAAGGCAGTTTGAAACTTCACTTTTGAAACTGACCGGTAACCTAGATGATTACGAGACATATTTTAGAAATTACTGGATCAATAACCAAAAGTTGGGCCTTGAAAATTTTGAAAAATTTTTGCAGGATGGTGTAATGGAAAACTCTAATCTGAAAACCCAAACTGCCTTTGTTAATACATCCAATTTAACCTCAGCTACGGCGGGGGTCGCCTCGTCAACAGAGGTAGTATCTGATTCAACTTCAAATAAATCAATACCCACCGTTCCTGTAATAGCTATGGGGAGTCTCCCATTTTCCGGAAATGTTGCCGATGCAGCTTCTAAGATTGGTAGTATAAAGGGGGGTGAAATTGAATTAGTGCTTTACCAAAACGTTTCGATTGGAACGGGCAACCGTGCTAATAATGCGTGGCTGCAGGAAGTAAGTGATCCGATAGCAAAGGCTACGTGGGATAACTATGCTATGATATCTCCCCAAATGGGTAAATCATTGCTGGATATTGATGTTTTTAGTAGGCCTCAATCCGATAAATACGAAGTGAGTGTTCATAAACCATTAATAAAAGTTACCGCAAACGGAAAAACAATAGAGATACCTGCCCTGATTATTCCAGGTATGCATCCTAATGTAATAGCAATGGCTGTTGGTTATGGCCGGAAAAGTAATGATAATACCAGAACAGCAGAATTTATCGGGCCTGCAGCCAATGGATCAGGAATAAATGTTTATCCATTTGCCACATATAATGGCACCAGCGTTAATTACTCTTCGCCCGTAATGATACAGAAAACAGGCGATACTTACCCGATCGCACAAACGCAGGTTCATAACATTACAGAGGGGAGGCCGGTTGTACGAGAAACTACTCTTGCCAAATTTATTGCCAGGCCAGGGGAAATGAATGAGGAAGTTGAAGAAGAATTAAGCAGATTTGGTGAAAACTTTCAGCGGGATGCCACATTATACCCAACGTTTGAAAAACCAGGTATTAAATGGGGAATGAGCATTGACCTCAGTACTTGTATTGGTTGTTCCGCATGTACTGTTGCGTGCGTGGCTGAAAATAATATTTCTACAGTTGGTAAATACGAAGTATCAAGGTACCATGACATGCAATGGATTCGCATAGATAGATATTTCACTGGAGATCCCGAAAGTCCTGACATCGTTTTTCAACCGATGACCTGCCAGCAATGTGATAATGCCCCTTGTGAGAACGTTTGCCCGGTTGATGCAACCAACCACAGCAGTGAGGGACTTAACCAGATGATATACAACCGTTGCATTGGTACCAAATATTGCGCAAACAACTGTCCTTATAAGGTTCGCCGGTTTAACTGGGCCGATTATAACGGGGCTGATAGTTTTCCTGACAACCAACGTGGAATTATATCTGATGCTACTACAGAACTTAATGAAGACCTGATGAGGATGGTATTAAATCCTGACGTAACAGTACGGTCAAGAGGTGTAATGGAAAAATGCAGTTTTTGTGTACAACGTTGCCAGGAAGGAAAGTTAAATGCTAAAAAAGAAGACAGACCTCTCAAAGATCAGGAAGTTAAGACGGCATGCATGCAGGCTTGCCCTACCAAGGCAATTATGTTTGGAAATGTAAATGATGAAAATAGCAAGATTTCCAGGTTAAGGATGCGTGAACAAAAAGAGAGGAAATTTTATGTGCTCGAGGAATTGCATACGCTACCCAATGTAAATTATCTTGAAAAGATCAGGAACACTGACAGGCCGGTAGGTATGAAGATAGAAGAAACTACTTAAAAAATAAAAGGGTCGAAAAATTAATAAGATTACAGAATTCAACCTGTAGCAAAAGCTAAAATAGAATATGTCACTATTAAAATACGAATCACAGCTAAGGGAGCCTTTAATAGATGGAGATAAAGATTATCACCAGCTTACAGAAGACATTATTAGCCCTATTGAAGCAAGACCGAGCCTGCTTTGGTGGATTGGTTTTTCTTTATCTGTTGGTCTTTTGCTTTTTGGGGTATATTCAGTTTATCGTGAAGTTGATTATGGTATCGGCCAATGGAACATTAACCACACAATTGGATGGGGATGGGACATTACCAATTTCGTTTGGTGGATCGGTATTGGTCATGCGGGAACACTTATCTCGGCAATTCTTTTATTATTCAGACAGGGTTGGAGAACCGGTGTAAACCGTGCTGCAGAAGCCATGACAATTTTTGCGGTTATGTGTGCGGGTCAATTCCCGATATGGCATATGGGCCGTGTTTGGGTAGGTTTCTATGTAATGCCTTATCCTAATAGTCGCGGACCACTTTGGCCTAATTTTAATTCGGCTTTGTTGTGGGATGTATTTGCGGTATCAACTTATTTCACGGTTTCCTTATTATTCTGGTATTCAGGCTTACTACCGGATCTCGCTACGGTGCGTGACAGAGCAAAGACGAAATTCAGGAAAATGTTTTACGGTCTTGCCTCTTTTGGATGGACCGGCAGCACTAAACATTGGCAACGCCAGGAAAGCCTTGCCCTGGTTTTGGCAGGATTAGCAACACCTCTTGTATTGTCAGTGCATACCATAGTATCATTTGACTTCGCAACTGGTATAGTTCCGGGATGGCATACTACCATCTTTCCACCCTACTTTGTTGCCGGTGCAATTTTCTCGGGCTTTGCAATGGTGCAGACATTGTTGATTATAACCCGGAAAGTTCTGCACCTTGAAGATTATATAACTATCGGGCATATTGAAGCTATGAACAAAATTATTGTTCTTACCGGTTCAATAGTAGGCTGTGCATACATTACAGAATTGTTTACTGCATGGTATAGCGGAAATCCTTACGAGTGGTGGGCTTTCAGGCAAAACCGCGTAAATATTTTCAGCCCTTATGGATGGGCATATTATGGAATGATGTTCTGTAATGTGGTGTCTCCACAACTTTTTTGGTCGAGGAAATTAAGAAGAAATGTAACATTTACTTTCTTCATGTCGGTGTTAATAAATGTAGGGATGTGGTTTGAACGCTTTGTAATCATTGTTACTTCACTCTATCGCGATTTTCTTCCTTCATCATGGAGCACTTATTACAGCCCAACAATTTGGGAAGTGGGCTTTTATTTGGGAACATTCGGACTATTCTTTACCTGTTATTTTCTTTTTGCAAAATATTTCCCGGTAATTGCCCTGGCAGAAGTTAAAGCAATATTAAAGACGAGCGGCGAAAATTATAAAACTAAAATGACCCAAGCCGAGAAAATGGATTCAGAGAAATTTTATATTGAGGAAGTTGAGCATTCTCATTAATCTATTTTCATGAAAGCAAAACAAACTGTATGAAAATAATTAAAATAAAAAATACTTTAAATAGCCCCACAGCGGGGGATTTTGGGGAGGCATTACTATGAGAAAAAAATTTATTGTAGGCTCATTCGATGATGAAAATGTTTTGTTTCCTGCCATTAAAAATGTAAGAAGGGCCGGGTATAAAATTCATGATGTTTATACGCCATTCCCGATTCACGGCCTTGATCATGCTATGGGAATACGTGAGACAAGCCTGCATACAGCGGGGTTTATATATGGAATCACGGGAACAAGTATTGCTGTTGGCGGTATGGGTTGGATTTTTACGACTGACTGGCCTTTGAATATTGGAGGTAAACCGCATTTCCCATTACCGGCGATGATCCCCATTACTTTTGAACTTACCGTTTTATTATCAGCTGTAGGTATGGTAATGACGTTTTGCTGGCTTTGTAAAATGATGCCTGGAGTAAAAAAGCATCATTTTCATCTTAGAGCCACAGACGACCTTATGGTGATGGTAATTGAATGTACAGAAAAGACAAATGAAATTGAGGTTCAAAGTTTTTTGCAAAATAATGGTGCCAAAGAAATAAATGTTCAGGAAGCTGAAGACGGGTGGTGGTTTGGCCGTTATGACAAGGAACAAAAATTATATAAAGCCGAAGAAGTAGGTTATTGAAAATAGAGCAGATGATTTTTTAAATTGCTTTTGTATAAAACCGAACGGATATTATTTATAAATATGAAAAAATTGAAAATAGTTTTAGCTTTTATTTTGATGGCAAGCCTGGTTGTAGTTTTTGAAGGCTGCGACAGTAAACGCGAGCCAGGGAAAGTTTACATGCCAGATATGACCTACAGCAGAGCTTTTGAAGCGTATGCGCCCAATAATTTTGAAAATGAAAATATAAATTACATTCCGTATCCGGTGGATGGCACAATAAGAAGAGGTGATTTATTTCCATATCCGTTACCCAACGATTCTAATGGATATAAAATGAGTGCGCAAATAATGGATCCATTGCCTCCGCTAGATACCATTCAAATGGCGGAAGCTCAAAGATTATTCAATATTAATTGTGCTATTTGCCACGGACCAAAATTGGATGCACAAGGACCTTTATCAACCGGAGGTAAGATACCTGCGGTGGCAAACCTAACTTTAAAGCAATACGTTGATATGCCCGTAGGTACTATGTTTCATTCAATAACCTATGGTAAAAATAATATGGGAAGCTATGCTTCTCAGCTTACACGCGAACAAAGATGGATGGTGATACAATATGTAAAATCTCAGCAGTTGAAAAACAGCACGGCTGCTGCTACGGATTCTACTAAATCAACAAGCGGAAACATGACCGATTCCGCGGCTATAAAAAAATAAAAATTTAATTATAAAAATATTTTTTATTAATGGATAAGCAATATGTAACACCTGGGGGATTCAAAAAATGGTCAACTGGTTTTATGGCGGTGGGCTTGGTTACTTTAATATGTGGGGTTATTTTCTTAAACCCTATCGCAGGTTCACACGGAGATAATTTAAACAGCACCAGGTTTTGGGCCGTATTAATGCAAAACAGTCTCTTTTGGTTGTTACTTGTAAATACCAGTACATTTTTTATAGTTATTACTACCCTGGCAATGGGAGGATGGCAGGCTGCATTTAGAAGAGTTTCAGAAGCCATTTCGTCATTGGTTCCTGTTATGGGGCTGCTAACGTTAATTATTATCCTTTGTATCGTATTAGGTCATCGCACAGATATTTATCCCTGGCTTGACAAAGAATTGGTTGCGCACGATGATAAGCTAAAAGATAAATCTGGTTTTTTAAACCCAACCGTTTATTCCGCTGCTTCAATAATATGCATTGGCTTATGGGCTTACATAAGCAAAAAACTAAGAGATCTTAGCGTGGAGAGCGATAATATGGGAACAATGGATTATGAGACCGGTAGGGCATGGATGAAGAAGAATTTATTCTGGTCATCGATATATATTGTTCTGTTTTTTCTTACCGTAGGTTCAGTTATGCCATGGCTTTGGTTTATGAGTATTGATCCGCACTGGTTCAGTACCATGTATAGCTGGTACACCTTTGCAAGCTCTTTTGTTTCGGGCATTTCATTACTTACGATATTTGTAATCTATTTTAAGAACCAGGGGCAACTTGAATTTGTGACACAGGAACATTTGCAGGATTTAGGAAAGTTTATGTTTGCATTCTCAATTTTTTGGACCTATTTATGGTTTGACCAGTTTATGCTCATTTGGTATGGCAATCTTCCTGAAGAGACGATTTATTTTAAAATTAGATTCCAGGGAACTTATGAAGGATTATTTTACTTAAATCTCATACTAAACTTTGTTTGCCCGATTTTAATTTTAATGAAGAAAGCGACTAAGCGAAATTATACGATTATGACTTTTATGTGTATTCTTATCATATTCGGTCACTGGATTGATTTTTACCAGATGGTAATGCCCGGTACAGTTAAGTTTCATCCCCATTTAAGCTGGTTTGAGTTTGGAATTCCTTTGGGGTTTATTGGGCTTATAATGTGGGGAGTCGGAAGATTTGCATCAAGAGTACCGATGACTGCAATGAATAATCCGTTTCTTAAAGAAAGTATTATACATCACACATAAAAAATGCAAGCAGCGCATTGAGTTTATTTAATGAGAAAATAAAGCAGGATAAATTGGAATTGAATACAAAATTCAGGAAATTATAAAATATTAAAATAATTCAAAAGTACCTTTGCACCTACCGTAATGGCCACATTGGGAAAAATTAAGAATCATGACTGACTTTTTTTTAATAGCTATCGTTGTGCTGATTTTTCTGGTTATTTTCCAGATATCCAAGGCAAGTGAATATGTAAGTATTTTGAAAGGGGAAGAAAAATCCAGGAAGCAGAACAACAAGATAAACGGATTTTTTATGATTGCCTTTCTTATTGCCGGGCTTATTGGCGTGTGGTATTGTAATAAGCTTTATTATCCAAAGACGCTATTCCCGATGGGTGCGGCTTCGCTTGAAGGGAAAAGTATAGACACAATGCTTTGGATTACTATCGGGGTAACTGCAACAGTTTTTTTTATAACACAAATTTTATTGTTTTGGTTTTCCTTTAGGTACCAGGAAAATGATAAAAGAAGGCCTTTATATTTTACTCATAGTAACAAGCTTGAGTTAATTTGGACAGGTATTCCCGCTATCGTATTAACCGTGTTAATAGTATTCGGATTAAAGTATTGGTTCAAATTTACTTCTGATGCGCCAAAAGGTTCGCAATTAGTGGAGATTACGGGCCACCAATTTGGATGGGAAATACGCTATCCGGGAAAAGATGGTGTTCTTGGTCGAAAAAATTATAAATTGACTGACCCTGCCAAAGGTAATCCTTTAGGTGTTGATTGGGCCGACGAAGCAAGTCATGACGATATTCATGTACCGACGACTATGCATGTAGTAGTGAACAAACCGGTTAAACTGGTAATTAATTCCCAGGATGTAATTCATGATGTTGGTCTTCCTCATTTTCGCATGAAAATGGACGCTGTACCGGGCACACCAACCACAATGTGGTTTACACCTATTTACACTACTGCACAAATGAAGGTAAGAACTGGCAATCCCGATTTTACCTATGAAATAGCCTGTGATCAGTTATGTGGAAAAGGGCATTTTGGTATGCGTGGAGTAATAATAGTTGAAACGCAACAGGAATTCGATGCTTATATGGCTAGCCAGAAACCGGAATACTATAAAGCTTTCCCGGATCTTGATCCTGATAAAATTGCGGCGCATGATTCAACGATAACCAAGAGCGTAGCCCAGAATATTAAAAAATAAAATTTTAGCCTGAGGGCTTTACAAAATATATTATTATGAACAACGACGAAGTTTTCCATGAAAAACCTCTTGTGGTGCACGATCTGGGTCACGAAGCACATGTGCATCATCATAAAGAAACTTTCATAACGAAATATGTTTTTAGCCAGGATCATAAAATGATCTCAAAGCAATTTCTTATTACCGGGATAATCTGGGCTGTAATTGGAGGATTATTTTCTGTAATATTTCGTTTTCAATTGGGTTATCCTGATCAAACCTTTCCATTTCTTGAAGATATTTTAGGCCGCTGGGGACAAGGAGGAAAAATAGATCCTGAATTTTACTATGCTCTGGTTACTATGCACGGTACCATTCTTGTATTTTTCGTACTAACGGCGGGCCTGAGTGGAACTTTTTCAAACCTTCTGATTCCATTACAGGCAGGTGCAAGAGACATGGCCTCACCTTTTTTAAATATGCTCTCTTATTGGTTTTTCTTCCTGTCGTCTATTATAATGTTTTCATCATTATTCGTACAAACGGGACCTGCAAGTGGAGGGTGGACGATTTATCCTCCTTTGAGTGCTTTAGGCGAAGCGTCGGATGGTGCCAAGGCCGGGATGGATCTTTGGTTGGCAAGTATTGCGATGTTCATAATTTCGGTATTACTTGGCGGCTTAAACTATATTGCCACTATACTTAATATGCGTACCAAGGGAATGAGTATGACAAGATTACCTCTTACCATCTGGGCGTTTTTCTTCACGGCGGTATTAGGCGTATTATCATTTCCGGTATTGCTTTCTGCGGTTGTGTTATTACTGTTCGACAGGCATCTTGGTACGAGTTTTTATCTTAGTGATATTTATATCAATGGAAAAATTCTACCAAATGAAGGAGGCAGTCCCATTTTATTTCAACACTTGTTCTGGTTCCTGGGGCATCCGGAAGTTTATATCATTGCTTTGCCTGCGATGGGGATTACGTCGGAAGTTATTTCGGTTAATTCGAGGAAGCCCATATTTGGATATATGGCGATGGTGGGCTCTTTCTTTGCAATTGCTGCATTATCGTTTATGGTTTGGGCGCATCACATGTTTGTAACAGGGCTCAATCCATTTTTGGGATCCTTTTTTGTGCTGCTCACTTTGCTTATAGCAGTTCCATCCGCAATTAAAGTATTTAACTGGTTGACGACATTATGGAAAGGGAGCATCCGGTTTACCCCGGCAATGCTTTTCGCAATAGGCTTTGTGAGTTTATTTATTTCGGGGGGATTAACAGGTATCTGGCTCGGAAATTCTTCTCTCGATATCCACCTGCATGATACCTATTTTGTAATTGCTCACTTTCACCTGGTCATGGGTGTTGCTTCTATGTTTGGTATGTTTGCAGGTATTTATCATTGGTATCCGAAAATGTTTGGCAGGTATATGAACAATACGCTCGCTTACATTCATTTCTGGATCACAATAGCCGGTGCTTATTCTATATTTTGGCCGATGCATTATGAAGGATTAGCGGGTATGCCAAGACGTTATTATGATTTTAGTAACTGGGAATCATTTAAAATGTTCGGCGGCCTTAATGAATTCATTAGCGTGGTGGCTTTAATTGTTTTTGCCGTTCAATTGTTATTTATATTTAATTTCTTTTATTCAATATTTAAAGGAAGAAAAGTTACTACCCGAAACCCATGGGGCGCAAATACCCTGGAATGGACCACGCCAATAAAACATATGCACGGAAACTGGCCCGGAGAAATTCCCGAGGTTCATCGTTGGGCTTATGATTACGGCAAAGATGGAAGAGATTTTATTCCACAGACAGAACCCGTGGGAGCAGATGAACATCGACATTGATTCACAGGGTCATTATTAATGTTGATTAAAAATTTTTAAAATTAATAATAATGCCCTGACACATTCAGGGCTTTTTTAAATTGAACCTATAGATGAATAATGTGGCAACCGGCGTATCAAATTCCGCTTCGTTTGCACTTGCGAGTAAAGTGAAAGACTACTTTCAGCTGATAAAATTTACTTTAAGTTTTACAGTCGTTTTTAGTTGTGTTGTTTGTTATCTGCTTACGCCAAATATTGAATTTAGTTTACTATCAGTTCTTTTATTATTTCTTGCTGGGATGTTGATAACAGGTTCGGCTAATGCCATTAATCAAATAGTGGAAAAAGATACCGATGCATTAATGAGAAGAACAGCAGGGCGACCGTTAGCATCCGGAAGAATGAATGTAAATGAAGCATGGATTTTTTCAGTTATCACAGGAGTTGCAGGAGTGCTACTGATGTGGTATTATTTCAATCTGCTTAGTGCATTACTGGGGTTATTCAGTTTGTTTTTATATGCATTTATATATACACCACTCAAGAAAATAAACTCCATTTCCGTTTTGGTAGGTGCTTTTCCGGGGGCATTACCTTGTTTAATCGGGTGGGTTGCCGGGACTGGTAAACTAGGTGCAGGCGGAATAGTTCTATTTAGCATGCAGTTCTTGTGGCAATTTCCACATTTTTGGGCAATTGCGTGGGTGGCACATAAAGATTATGAAAAGGCGGGATTTAAATTGTTACCAGGCATTGAGGGGCCGACAAAATTTACGGCACTCCAGTCAATTATTTATTCGATGCTGATGATACCAGTTGGAATGTTGCCCTTTTACTTCCATATAAGCGGAAGTATTTCGTTGTGGATTTTATTGGCTTGTAATCTTACGATGGTATATTTAAGTGTAAGATTATTTATACAAATGAATGCACAGGCTGCCCGGAGAGTAATGTTCGGATCTTACTTTTACCTGGCAGTTGTTTTCTTATCACTTCTATTTGATAAGGTGTAACCGATGCCTAAAAAATGAAGAAAAATTATTAAGAATAAATTACTTGAAAAGAACAGATAATTTATGATAGCCGTGATGAAGCAGGAAAAAAAGCGGATACATCCCCACAAATTTACTCTGTGGATTGCCCTAGCAAGTATTGTTATGATGTTTACAGGATTTACAAGCGCCTATATTATAAAACGGAACCTTGCTAACTGGATCACCTTTGAACTACCGGAAATTTTTTGGTACTCGACAGCGGTAATTATTGTCAGCAGCATAACGATTATTATTAGCCGAAATTATTTCAGGCAAAGAGAAATGATACAATACAGGCGCTGGCTTGCCGTTACCCTGGTATTGGGAATCGCATTTGTTTGTATGCAATATATTGGGTTTACTCAATTATGGCGCAGCGGTGTAACACTTACAAAAAATGTATCATTTTCATTTTTATACGTAATAGTGGGATTGCATGCGTTGCACGTAGTAGGCGGAGTAATTGCTCTTATAATTGTTTTGATAAAAGCCTATAGTGTAAAAGTAAAAACTTACAATATAATTCCTGTTGACTTAATGAATACTTACTGGCACTTTGTAGATCTTTTATGGATATATTTATTAATATTTTTATCAATGATTCGGTAACGAAACTTTGATGATTAGGTTCGCCAGGAGGAGCAATAAAACATTATTATAATTGAACAATTAATTTATTTTTGCAACAATCTTTTAACGAGTAATAAATGGAAACAGCGTTGACAAGAACAAAATCACAGCTATGGAGTGGCGGTAAAAGCCCTTTCAATGTTAGCTATGGAAAGCTAATGATGTGGTATTTTTTGATGAGTGATTCATTCACCTTCGGAGCTTTTTTAATTTCTTACGGAGCAATTCGTTTCAGCCTTAATCGCTGGGTGGATCACAATTATGTATTTAATAAATTTCCTTTTACTGAAGCAAACCTGCCATTGGCTTTTGTGAGTTTAATGACGTTTATTCTTATTTTCAGCTCTGTAACGATGGTACTCGCAGTGCATGAAGGCCATAAAATGAACCAAAAGGGTGTTGAGAAATGGATGTTTTTAACGATACTCGGAGGCCTTGGTTTTTTAAGCTGTCAGGCATGGGAATGGACACATTTGCTTACTCACGAACATAAAGTTTTGGTTGATGGTTCTATTCAATATTGGGCAACTACCGTCAGTCACAATCCATGGGGACCGGAAGTAATGTATAATGGCGAACTGGTGCGAACGCCTGGGCCAGTTGCATTTGGCGGTTATTTCTTTGGCATTACCGGATTTCACGGCTTTCATGTGTTTACAGGTGTAATCATAAATACTGTAATGATCATAAAAACAAGACTTGGTCATTTTCAAAAACGTGGTCACTATGAAATGATTGAAAAGGCAGGGCTTTACTGGCACTTCGTGGATCTTGTATGGGTTTTTGTATTCCTTTGTTTCTATTTGATATAATTTTTTCATTTTCAAAAATTAATAACACTTTTATTTTAAAGAAATTATATGTCCGCAATTACAACAACACATGCAATGGATACCAGCCATGGTGAAGCACAGGTGAAAAGAATATGGAAGGCATTTTGGATATTATTAGTACTTACTATAATTGAGCTGGCGCTTGGCTTAACTGTTTATTATATAGATATGGAAGCGGACCCAAGCAGAACACTCATTTTATTTATTAAAGGTGTTATATGTATTCTCACCTTGGCAAAGGCATTTTATATCATATCTATTTTTATGCATTTGGGCGATGAAGTAAGGAATCTGATTATGTCAATCGGAATTCCTGCAACACTTTTTATTTGGTTTATTTTTACATTCCTGTATGAAGGAAATAGTTATAAAAATTTACGAAATACTGATGCAGGTAGCCGTCCATATATTGAAAAAGTCGAACAACATCCTGTCGCTCCAGCAATAAAGGAAGGAGAAAAAAATTGATACCGGAATTATTGTTCCGTTAAAAAAAATATTAATTAGCTGTCGCCAAGGTGTGATGGCTAATTTTGTTTTATTAAGATTTTAGTAATGAGTAAAAAAGCACTATTGGCCTTAATGTTAGCAATACTGCTGCCTACAGCAGGCTACCTGCTAACCAATTATTATAGCAAAAGAGATACACAAATGCCTGGTCGTTTTTTTTATGATAGCATAAACGTGTCTCAAAAAAACGGGAGAACTGTTTATGACACTTTATGGCATCATGTTAGTAATACCGGGTTCATTAACCAGTTTGGGAAAAGAGTTTCTTTTGCAGATTTGAAAGGAAAAATTATTGTATTGGATTTCTTTTTCACCCGTTGCCCTTCCGTTTGCCCAAGGCTGGCCCGGGCTATGAAAAAATTGCAAAACTCATTTGTTAAGAATGATTCAATAGTCCAGTTTGTTTCTATCTCTGTTGACCCCGTTAATGATTCGGTCCCGGAATTGAGGAAGTGGGCGGAAAAATTTAATGTTAATCCGGATAGCTGGTGGGTACTTACAGGCAACCGGGATAGCATTTACCACTTCGCAATTAATGAAATGAAAGCTAACATTGCAGACGTAACAGTGGATACTTCTTTCGTGCATACAGAAAATTTTTTCCTTCTTGATAAAGAAAGAATCATAAGAGGATGGTACAATGGTTTTGACTCAATGGCTCAAAAAAGATTGGTTAGAGATATCCCTTTGCTGATGCTTGAAAAAGATCAGAAGAGAACGTTCGGGCAATTTCTTAAAGGGCTCTTTCAAAATAGTTAGTTGCAATTTTTTTTAATCGGAAACAAATAAATGGAAGCGATAGCCAGGAATAAATTACCAGAACCTGTTTTACGGCGGAATGATAAAAAAGCGAAAATATTTATATGGAGCGTTTCTGTAGTGGTATTTGCGGCAGTAGCATTTCTGGCAGAAGTAAAATTGAATATTCACCTCAGTTTTAATCCTCACATTTTTGCAACATTTAACGCAATTATAAATTCAATTGTGGCGACGCTACTGGTTGCAGCGTTATTTGCAGTAAAGTCTAAAAACTTTTCTTTGCATAAAAAATTAATGCTTACTGCAATTGTTCTTTCATTGCTTTTTTTGCTTTCATATATCTGTCATCATTTATTGGCTGGAGATACTAGGTATGGAGATATCAACCATGACGGTATTCTAAGTCCTGGTGAAAAATCAATGGCCGGCACTATGCGTTATATCTATTATTTTATCCTCGCAACACACATCCCTCTTGCCGGAATTATTTTACCATTCATTTTATTTACTGCTTACCGGGCTTTAACTGCAGACTACGGGAAACATATGAGGCTTGCAAGAATTACCTGGCCCATCTGGTTTTATGTGGCAATAACAGGGGTGACCGTGTATTTGATGATAAGCCCTTATTACAGCTAATATACTATCCTGACTCATCATAATCCTAGTTCTTTAAAGGGATCCCAGAACAATTTCGGGAAATCAATGACGGTGTCTTTTTCAACCTTTACTTTTTCTTTCAATAATAATTCCTCCATAAGAGTTGGCGTTCCAAAATGAGCTTTGCCGCTTAACATGCCATTTCTGTTTACGACACGGTGTGCAGGGACTTTTGGTTTCACGGAACCCGCTCCATTCATTGCCCAGCCAACCATGCGGGCCGAAAGTTTTGTACCCAGGTAATTTGCAATGGCTCCATAGGAAGTAACTCTTCCTTTTGGTATTTGCCTTACTACTGCGTAAACATCTTCAAAAAAACTATATTGTTTTGTTGTTGTACGTGGCGATTCTTTCTTAATTTTTTTCCTGATTTTTTTTGACATTTTTTCTCTCTTGAATTAATTTATTTCTTAAAGTCTCATCTACGTTTTCATAATTATAAGGGCAATGCCTGCATCCATTGCCACAGCAGTATCCCCTTTGAAGGTGATATTTTTCGGTAAATACAAGAAAATTATTTTCGTTATAATAAAAATGTGTTCCTTCTAAAAAATTATCATCACTAGTCTTCATTTTTCTTCTTTAAAAAATTGTCAAGCTCATCATCAGCATCAATTATTTTTTCAGGCAGTGAAAAACAGAGGTAAAAAACTCTTTTACTTTTTGCAATATCAAGTCTTTCATAGTAAGTTATAATGTTTAATTCAGGAGAAGGCGGTTCTTGTTTATAAACATCATCAATATCCAAAATTAATCCAAGCTTATATAAATCAATCACCGTCTTTGTAAAAATATATAGGTCGGGTGAATCGGTTTTCAAATGAATTTTACCACCCGTCTTCAAAATCTTCTGATATAATCTCAGGTACCGGGGATGGGTTAGTCTTCTCTTAGCTTTCGAGATTCTTAATTGGGGATCCGGAAAAGTGATCCATATTTCTTCTACTTCATTTTTAATAAAATAAGTATCTATTTTATGAATTTGGGTACGAAGAAAGGCAACATTGATTAGTTTATTATCCAGTGCGTATTTGGCACCCACCCAAATGCGGTTTCCTTTTATATCAACCCCGATATAATTATTTCGCGGATTGAGTTGCGCCAGGTTGGTAGCATATTCCCCTTTACCACAGGCCAGTTCCAGTATAACCGGGTAATCATTTTTAAAATATTCATTCCATCTTCCTGCGGTATTTTCAGGATATTCTAAAACATTGCCAAATGTTTTTATTTCAGCAAATCTTTTTAATTTTTTTTGAGCCATTGTCGGCAAATGTAATGGATACTTTAATGTGCAAAATTTAAGAGCTGTTACCGGATATATTTTTTTTCCGGGTATAAAGTTTATAACGCAAAATATTGACCGACGCCGTACCGGCGTTCACCGACTTTTTTGTGTTGTGAACCTATATCCTATTTAAAAGTTGAAGTCCTGTGTTTAGTTTTGTTTACATATTAAATACATTTTATGGAAAAGAACGAAAATGAAATGCGTCAGTTTGGAGGTGGAAGAACACCACGGATATGGAGCGGTGTAATTCTGCTAGTGGCCGGATGTCTATTGCTGGCATATAAAATGGGAGCGCCAATACCAGAATGGGTTTTTACATGGCCGGTATTATTAATTGCACTGGGAATTTTAACGGGGGTTAAAAGCAGGTTTCATAATCCCGGAGCGTTAATAATGATACTAATTGGTAGTATTTTTTTAATTGATCAAACAAGCCCGCGGCTTAATTTTCACGATTATATTCTTCCCGCAATACTTATTGGCATTGGACTGATATATATTATGCGGCCACGGCGCACATGGAGCGACAGCCACAGCAGACGATGGCGTAAATCATTTTATGAAGGGCCAACTTATACTCCCCCGGCAAATTATTATCAAACCTCGAATGAGGCAGGTACTGAAGAAGATGCGGAATATGTTGAAATTAATGCGGTGTTTGGGAGTG
This sequence comes from uncultured Chitinophagaceae bacterium, assembly GCA_963819925.1. Taxonomy (GTDB): domain Bacteria; phylum Bacteroidota; class Bacteroidia; order Chitinophagales; family Chitinophagaceae; genus Ginsengibacter. Next base: position 1,446,808 of record CAWFYG010000009.1, read on the forward strand.
TAAAAAAAATTATCCTGTCAAAAAATTTTAAGGGCGGTGAAATAAATTGTTTTATGGGGGGATCCGAACTCAATCTTATGAAAGCGGATTTGAAAAAGCAGGTGAATCTTGAAGTTAATAATGTATTTGGAGGCGCCAAATTGATAGTGCCATCCAATTGGAATATAAAAAATGAGGTAACTGCCGTGTTCGGCGGCATCGAAGATAAAAGAAATGTAACGGCAGGATTGGCCGACCCTGATAAAATATTAGTACTTCATGGTACTTGCGTGTTTGGCGGCATAGAAATAATCAATTACTAATTTTCAAATTTCTCTCTAATAATTATTACAATTAATTTATTCATCTTATAAAAAGAATTATATGAAATGGTATCTTGCAAAACTGGTTTATAGAATTATTTGCGGGGAAGGAACGCATACTCCCCAGTTTGATGAACAGTTAAGATTAGTATATGCAGAAGACGATTTGCATGCTTTTCAAAAGGCCCGTACTACCGGCCATCTTGAAGAAGATAATTTCTTAAATAATATTCAAAAACCTGTCCATTGGAAATTTATAGATGTTTCGGAATTGCACCCTTTGACTGAACTAATTGATGGCGCAGAATTGTATTCACGTATTTGCGAAGAAGAAGAAGCTGATAATTATATTAAAGTAACTAAACAGCGGGCCTCTCATATACTTGAGAACAGTATGCAAAAATGTTTCCCATTAAACTAATTATGAGGTGAATTATACTGGTCCTTCACAAAGAAGTCTGATAATTGCAGGCATTGTTTACTGGGCAATTATTAGTATTGTTTATTCTGTAATAATTACGGGAACCTTAAGGAATTTTAACGTTACGGGCTTACAAGTGATTGTTGATACAGTTATAAGTAATGCCCTGGTTACTGCAAGCTGCATTCTTATCCTCAATAATATGAAGTATTATTTACCGCGGCAGGAAAAGTATTGGTATGTTCTAACCATAAGCCTTGGATTGAGTGGTATTTGCTTTTTAATTGCGAAAGGAGTTTTGTGGGTTATATTTAATAGTGATCCTCATTATATTCAATCTTTTTCACAATCTGAAGGCATCCGTTTTGGGATATCTTTCTTATTTATAGGATGTTTTTCAATGATGAGCCTTCTTTGGTATACGCAGGAAGAGCAGAAAACTATGAATGAAAGAAAAGTAGACGCAGAACGTCTTGCAAAGGAGGCGGAGTTATTTAAATTGAGACAACAGTTACAGCCTCATTTTTTATTCAACAGCCTAAATTCTATTAGTGCTCTTACCGGAACACAGCCGGAAAAAGCAAGGCATATGATTCACCAATTAAGCGATTTTTTACGAGGTACTTTACGAAAGGACGATCAGCAATGGAGTACTTTGGAAGAAGAAATAAAGTATCTCGGACTTTATCTTGAAATAGAAAAAGTAAGATTCGGTCACCGACTGCAAACAGAAATAATTTGCGCAGAGGAGCTGATGTCTTATAAATTGCCTTCGCTGCTGTTACAACCTGTTGTAGAGAATGCAATTAAATTTGGATTATATGATACAACAGGTGAAGTACTGATAAAATTAGAAGCGACGGCAGAAAATAATTATCTAAAAATAAAGGTTGAAAATCCTTTTGATCCGGAAACATCGCAACCTTTAAAGGGAACAGGTTTTGGGTTAACTTCTATTCAAAGAAGATTATTTCTTTTGTTTGCCCGCCAGGACCTGTTGAGTACGCAAAAGGATGAAACAAAATTTATTACAACTATACTTATACCACAAATAATATGAAAGTTATAATTATTGATGATGAGCCGCTGGCGAGAAGTATCTTAAAAGAGTATCTGCAATTGTATAAAGATGTTAATGTAGTTGCTGAATGTGGTGACGGATTTGAAGGTATGAAAGCAATATTGCAGCATGAACCTGATCTTATTTTTTTGGATATTCAAATGCCTAAGATAAATGGTTTTGAAATGCTTGAGCTTATTGAAAATCCTCCCGCGGTAATTTTTACGACTGCTTTTGATGAGTTTGCAATAAAAGCTTTTGAATCGAATGCAACTGATTACCTGCTAAAACCCTTTAGCAAAGAAAGATTTGATAAGGCAATGCAAAAATATTTGAACAAAGTTTCCATTCCTGCAACACAACTCATAATTGAAACTGCGGCCCAATCGCCAGGTCAACAAAACCGTATTGTTGTGAAAGATGGGAATAAAATAAAAATTATTCCGGTAAATCAAATTCATTACCTGGAAGCCGCAGACGATTATGTAAAAATAATAACAGCAGAAGGGTCGTTCTTAAAAAAGCGAACCATGAATTTTTTTGAGCAGTCATTAGGAATTCATCAATTCGTAAGAATACATCGTTCCTGTATAGTAAATACGCAGCTGATAACCCGCATTGATGCTTATGAAAAAGACAGTCATCTTGTGCTGCTAAATACCGGTGCTAAATTGCAGGTGAGTAAATCAGGGTATTCGAAGTTGAAAGAAGTGTTAGGAATTTGATGTTTGCATTTTGTCGAACTATCATTTGACTCGTTTAAGAATACATCTTGCCGGTTCCGGTTGCGTATCCATCAGTTATTATTCTAGCCCGGGTTGTATTGTTACCTGTTATCCATCTCTTACCAAGTGAAGTTTTTTCAGTTTATAGTTCTTTGCGGAATATCTTTCCCTTTAGACTGGGGAAATCGGGGTAGACCCTTAAAGCAAGAGGGAGTAAGATTCTCTTTCTATATACAAATTGTGTATAAGTGTTTTCTAGACTCCTGAAAATAATTCTTTGCTAAATAGGGTTCTGTACAACAAATATTTTTAATAGTTATTTACAATCACATTAGCAGACAGGGAATAAAGTTTATTGGAAAATTGAATATTGAAAAAAGATCCGGCATACTCAATCTGGTCATATAAAGATATTTATCCATATATAATATAAACGCGGATCAAACCATTTGATGAGTACAACTGGTTTAATTATTGTGGTGTGAAAAAACTTATGGATAAGATATTAATTGTGGACGATAATTCAGATATACTCTGGGTTGTTGAAACTGTGCTCAAAAGGTATGGATTTGAAGTTATGGCTTTGCCACGAGGTGAAGATGTAATTCCTAAGGCCAAAATTTTTAGCCCACAGTTGATATTGCTTGATGTTTTTCTTTCTGGAATCGACGGAATAGAAGTGTGTAATAAATTAAAAGAAAATCCAAAAACAAAGGATATTCCGGTAATTATGTTTTCCGCTCATACTAATTTCACAGATGTGCAAAAGTTTTGTAAAGCCGATGATTTTATAGCAAAACCTTTCGATGTTAATGAACTAGTGAGCAAAATTCAATTCCAGATTAAAGCAGGAGCCGCCTGATCGCAAAAAGGTTAAAAAACCACTGATGAATTCTTTTAATTATAAAAGCCTATAAAAATTAATTTATAGGCTTTTAAGCTGTAGGGGGAGGGATCGAACCTCCACGAGGCAGTTAGCCATAGCACAAAGTTCAGTGGTCGACCCTGGTCGCTATTACAATTTGCGTAGCAACAGCGGCTCTATGCTGTGTTTATCCTGTTATCCTCACCCCCGAGACAAGAGGGCATGTCTGCCAAAAATTTCATCACCCCACAATTTTTAAGAACTTTAATAGTGTAAATCTAATACAAAGAGTCAATCTAAAAAAATATTTTAAATAAAAAGTATAAAATATAGAAATATTTCAATAAAATGTTTATTTTTATAAAATATATTTAAAACAAAAACAAATATGGCTTCTAAGTTAAATCTTGATAAACTTGATCTGCAAATTATACAGGAAATGTTACAAAATGCTGAAACACCCTATGCAGAACTTGGCAAAAAACTCTTCGTTAGCGGTGGCACTATACATGTCCGTATAAAAAAACTCGAAGAGTTTGGAATAGTCAAAGGTAAAAAACTAAATGTAAATTTGAAGCAGTTGGGATATGATATTACTGCCTTTGTTGGAATCTTCCTCGAAAAAAGCTCCCTTTATGATTCTGTTGCTACTGAACTTGAAAAAATCCCGGAAATTGTCCGGCTTAATTACACAACGGGAAATTATAGCATGTATATAGAAATTGTTTGTAAAGACATTAACCAGCTTCGATATGTATTGCACGATGAACTTCAAAAAATTAAAGGAATTGAGCGAACAGAAACTCTTATTTCACTCGAAGAAAGTTTTAACCGAAGTGTTCTGGTAGCCAAGGACGTTAGTTAGAATATTATCCTCTTACATCGAGTGCATCCCGTAATCCGTTGCCAAGCAGATTAAATGCAAGTACCAAAATCATGATGGCAATTCCCGGTGCCAGCGCTAAGGCGGGGTTATGAGTAATTATAAAATTGTAATTTTCTTTTATCATCAATCCCCAGCTCGGCATAGGAGGCTGTACTCCTACTCCCAGGAAACTAAGTCCGGCTTCAATAATAATAGCACTTGCAAAATTGGATGCGGCGATTACCATTACAGGTCCCAATACATTGGGTAAAATATGTCGCAATATAATTCTCATATTTTTAAGCCCGAGCGCCTTTGCAGCCTGAATGTATTCCATTTCACGCAACGACAATACCTGGCCCCTTATCGTTCGGGCAACGTTTACCCACATGGTTAATCCCACAGCTATAAAAATTTGCCAGAAGCCTTTCCCCAGGGAAAGGGTAATTCCGAATACCAAAAGCAAAGTGGGCATACTCCATATTACATTAATAAGCCACATAATGATATTGTCGGTTCTTCCGCCAAAATAGCCGGCGAGAGAGCCCAAAATAATCCCAATGCTTAAAGAAATTAAAACCGTTATAAGTCCAACGGCAAGGCTTACCCTAACTCCCACAATTAGCCGGCTTAAAATATCACGTCCGAATTTATCAGTACCTAACCAGAATGTTTGTGAAACGATATAATTTTTTTTGGGCAAACTATTTTTTGAATAAGCCTGCCTTGCCTGAACACCCTCATCAATATATTTCTCTACAACAACTGAATCAACCGTTTCCCTGAAATTATTTATTGGGATAAAAACTGATTTATCTTCCGCTCCAAAAAGCAAACGGTTAAAAAAGCCGGTTGATGAGATTTTCTTTTCTTTCTTAACTTTCAGAAATAATTGTCTGAAACCGGGTTTGCGAGCTTGTATTTCTACAATCTGCCTGTCAGCATTAGGAGTTGAATCAGTGGAAATAAAATAGGCGAAAATTCCAGTTAACACGGAAAGGCAGATTATCGATAACCCGATCATTGCACCTTTATTTTTTTTTAGCCGTTTCCACGCATTAGTGAAAAACGAAAAAGACTCTGCCATTATTAACGTATTTCAACCGAAGTTTTATTTCACTTTTCTTTCTTTCCACGTATAAGATCCAAATTTACCTAACCATCCCGCAAGTAAAGTATAAAAAATATGAAAAGGCTGAGACGGTATAAACCACCATAGTAATTTTTGCTTTTTGAAAAAACTGGTCACCGGGTAAATAAAAAAAAGTTCGACAATAATTTTTGTCATAAGCAAGCCGAGGAAAAGATAAATAATCTGCGAATAAAAGATTGACGAAATAGCAATAAGAAAAAGCCACGCATTAAATAAATATACCAAAAAAAGAACCACAGTAATTTTAATATCGGGATACTTATCAGCCTTACTTGCCCATCGAATTCTCTGGCTTATAAATCCCTTTATGGTTCGTGCAGGCTGTGTTTGCACTATTGCAAAAGGAGATTTTAAATAGCTTATTTTTTCCGGGTATAATTTTTGGATTTTATGCATAAGCAGCATATCGTCTCCGCTGGCAATGTTATCAATACCTTCAAATCCGTTAACTTCATAAAACACTTTTTTCTCGTAGGCAAGATTGGCACCATTGCACATGTTGTGAATTTTTTTATAAACGGAGGCCCCGGTAATTCCCTGCAGCGTTATAAAATCAAGCGACTGAAATATTTTTAAAAGTTTTTTCGGAAACCGGTCCGTTGGTAATGTATCCATATAAGTAACGGGTGCAGCTATAAAAACTGAACAGGTTTCTTCATAAAAAGAAACTATTGTTTCTAACCATGATGGCTCAACAATACAATCGGCATCGGTGGTTACTATTAAGCTTCCCTTTGACAAACCGATTGCTGTTTCAATCGCCTTCTTCTTATAAGAATTTAGATTTTTATTTCCGGCAAAATCACTCAGTTTTATTACTCTTACATTTTTTTGTTTAAACGAATTGACTATAAAAACGGTTGAATCTACGGAATGATCATCTACAATTATTACCTCAAATAAGTGAGCGGGATATGTTTGCCTGATTATTGATTCAATGCAAAGGCCAATATTTTGTTCTTCATTTCGGGCCGGAATAATTACTGAAATTATTGTGGTACTCTGTTTTGCCTTTTTAGCTGTAGTGAATGTCTGCATTTGTAGCCAGCTTTGCCGGTAATAAATAATCAGCCCAATGTACGGTAGCAATAGAAGGAGAGATATCGACAATAAAACCATGGAATAATTTATACTACATTTTACAATTGTTTAATACAGCGTTAGCAAAAATAAATTTTTTGAATTCAAATGAATTTGTAGATTTGCGTAGTTGCATAAACAACTATATGCCAAACAACCAATTTAAAAAAGGGGAACTTTACAGTTTTATTACGGGGAAAGCCTCCACGGCTATCGCAAGAAGATTGCAGAGAAACTTCAAGCAATCCGGTATGGAAATAACAATTGAACAGTGGAGCGTGTTGTATCACTTGTGGAAGCAGGAAGGTCAGAGCCAGCAGCAACTGTGCGATGCTACATTCAGGGATAAACCGAGCATAACAAGATTAGTTGACAACCTTGAAAAGCTAAAACTCGTAAAACGAGTACCATCAAAAGATGACAGACGAATTAACCTGATCTTCCTGACTAAAGAAGCCCTGAATCTCCAGGAAAAAACGATCGCTTTAGCAAATAAAACGTTGAACGAAGCGTTGGAAGGTGTAACCAATGGCCAGATCGAAATAGCTAAAGAAGTTTTGCAGAAAGTATATGATAACCTTTCTAATCCTTCTTTAACCGATCTATAAACAAAGATTGCAAAAAACTTATTTAATAAAATTTAAATTATGAGCACTACAACAACCGGGTCACTTTTAAAAGGTGGTGAATGGCTGATAAAGCAAAGCAATGCGTTTGAAACATTTACTCCTGAGGATTATACGGAAGAGCAAATTATGGTACGTGATATGTGCCTTCAGTTTTTACAAACCGAGATTTTACCAAATGTAGAAAGAATTGATAAAATGGAGCCGGGGCTAATGCCATCGTTAATGGAGAAGGCTGGCGAGCAAGGACTATTGGGGGCATCCGTGCCGGAGGAATTTAATGGCCTTGGGAAAGATTTTGTCACCTCTACCCTGGTAAGCGAAGGTCTTGGGGGTGGCTATTCATTCAGTGTAGCCATGAGCGCCCACGTTGGTATTGGCACTTTGCCAATTCTATATTTTGGCACGCAAGAGCAAAAGAAGAAATATGTTTCAAAATTAGCTACCGGTGAATGGAAGGGATCTTATGGACTAACCGAGCCGGGTAGCGGTAGTGATGCCTTAGGCGCTAAAACAACAGCAACTCTTTCAGCCGATGGAAAATATTATTTACTTAATGGTCAAAAATGCTGGATTACGAATGGAGGTTTTGCTGATGTTTATACGGTGTTTGCAAAAGTCGGCGGAGATAAATTTACTGCGTTTATAGTTGAACGTGAGTTTGAGGGTTTTACCCGCGGCCCCGAGGAACACAAAATGGGAATTAAGGGCTCCTCCACAGTTCAACTATATTTCCAGGATTGCAAAGTGCCTGTGGAAAATGTATTGGGAGAAATTGGTAAGGGCCATGTTATAGCATTTAATATCTTAAATATTGGCCGCCTCAAATTAGCTTCGGCGGCAGTTGGAGGAGCTAAACTTGCTTTGAGCGATTCCATTCAATACGCTAAAACAAGAGAACAATTTAAAACTCCGATAGCAAATTTTGGTGCTATAAAACATAAGCTCGCCGAAATGGCTATAAAAATTTACGCTGACGAAAGTGCTTTATATCGCACTGCAAAATGGATTGATGAAAAGGAATCGGAATTATTAGCATCGGGTAAGCCTTTTAACGAAGCATTGTTAGGGGCAGCCGAAGAATTTGCAATTGAATGCGCTATTCTTAAAGTTCACGGAAGCGAAGTGCTTGATTTTATAGTTGACGAAGGAGTACAAGTTCATGGTGGTAACGGGTATAGTGACGAATATCTTATAAGTAAAGCCTACCGGGATAGCCGTATTAATCGTATTTACGAAGGCACCAATGAGATAAACCGGTTACTTACTGTTGACATGATGTTGAAAAGGGCTATGAAGGGAAAGCTTGATTTGATGGGTCCGGCAATGAATGTGCAAAAAGAGTTAATGAGCATTCCCGATTTTGGAGACAATGAAGAAAACGAATTTACAAAAGACCAAAAGACAATTTCCAATTTGAAGAAATGCATACTAATGGTTGCGGGCGCTGCCGTGCAGAAATTGATGGCCAATCTTACAAACGAACAGGAAATTATAATGAATATCGCTGACATGGCTATTGAAACTTTTGTAGCAGAAAGTTTCTTACTTCGGATAATGAAAACTTCCGATAAAAATGGTAAGGATCGGGTTAAAGTTCAAAAGGCTATGATGGAATGCTACCTGAACGATGCAGTTGATAAAGTAGCTAAGTTCGGAAAAGAGGCTATTAATTCATTCGCGGAAGGCGATGAACAAAAAATGATGTTGTTGGGTTTAAAACGATTTACAAAAACAGAGCCATTCAATAGTAAAGACGCAAGAAGGTTAATAGCTGATAAGTTGATTGATGCCGGTAAATATGCGTTGTAAAAGAGTATAACAATTTATAAATTGAAAAGTGCTTGGTTTCGGCCAAAGCTTTTTATTCTAATGTTCTACCTTCATTTTATGAAAAAGTTTTTCCTGTTAATTTTTATCTTTTCTTTTTATAATTCTTATTCCCAAAATACTTTGAAGAGATTTTTTTACGCAAGAACAACTGATTCACTTCCGTTTTTAAAATATGGTATCGGTGAAGACAGGCTGGGGGGAGCAAAAATGACTTTTTTGGATAGTAATGTTCTTTTGAAAGTGTTAGATAGTTTTAAAACTGATTATAAAGTGCAGCTTTCACAATTTCATTCTGCGTGGATTAATAAGAATAATGTAAAAAAAGCGGATGTGGTTACTCCATTGGAGCATTTAACGGATAGCTGGAAAGTCACCGGTGATTCGCTTTTTGACTACGTGACCATCCAGCTTGATGAAAAACTTCCCTACACCAGCAGGATGGGAATCAATCCCTCAAGAATTGTGGTTGATATTTTTGGAGCAACAAGCAATACTAACTGGATTACGCAACTGGATTCGGCAAAAGAAATAAAGAATGTCTGGTATGAACAACCGGAGGACGATGTTATGCGTGTTTTTATAGAATTAAACCATCACCAGCATTGGGGATATAGTATTTACTACAGTTATGATAATAAACTAACGATAAGGGTTAAACGCCAACCGGATTCATTAAAATTACGAAATCTTGTTATTGCGATAGATGCCGGTCACGGTGGCAGCAACATTGGAACCACCGGGTCTAATCGTGACACAAGGGAGAAAGATTATACCTTGCTTATTGCAAAAAACCTTCAAAATATTTTGCAACAAAAGAGGGTCAGGGTAATCATGACGAGGATAAACGACACAACCCTTAGTATGTATGAACGGATAAATTTTTTAAGGCAATTGAACCCGGATTTGTTAATAAGCATTCATTTAAATTCTTCTGACCGTGACACTATACAAGGTGTGAGTACCTATTACCGGTATATAGGCTTCCGGCCTTTGAGTGTTGCGATTTTGCAGAGCTTGTTAGAAACGGGCCTGCATGAATTTGGAAATGTTGGAAGCTTTAATTTTGCACTAAACGGCCCAACTGATTATCCCAATTGCCTGGTGGAAGTTGCTTTTTTGAGTAATAAGGATGATGAAAAGAAAATCCTTAATGGAGCATTCAGAGTGCTGGTCGCACAAAAAATCGTTGAGGGAATTGAAAACTTTTTAAAAGATCTATAAGTATAATCATTTGTAAACCCTGTGAAGAAAGTGAAAGAAAAATTAAAAGATATAAGTAAAAATTCTTCTGGAAATTTAAGCAAGCTCGCCGAAACACTTATCGGCTCAGAAATTGTTAAGTTAGGCGCCGATATCAGGGAGAAAATTAAGTGCGGTGAAACTATTTATAATTTTACCATTGGCGATTTCGATTCTTCCATTTTCCCAATTCCTGAAATGCTGGAAGAAGAAATTATCAACGCTTACCATAATAAGTTTACCACGTATCCTCCGGCAGATGGTATTCTCACGTTGAGAGAATCGGTCTCTTCATTTATAAAAGAACGGGAAGGACTTGATTATAATTCAAAAGAAATATTAATTGCGGCAGGTGGGCGCCCTCTTATTTATGCATTATACCGTGCATTGGTTGACAGGGATGATACTGTTATTTATTCCGTTCCGAGCTGGAATAATAATCATTACGTGCATTTTGTTGATGGTCAACATGAAGTAATAGAAACCACTGCGGAAAATAATTTTATGCCAACGGCGGGAGATATTCAGCCACATATTCAAGATGCCGTTTTTATTGCATTGTGTTCACCTTTAAACCCAACGGGGACTGTATTTGAAAAGAAGGAGCTGGAAAAAATATGCGACATGGTACTTGAAGAAAACAGGCGGCGGAGTGACAACGAAAAGAAATTATATGTAATGTACGACCAGATGTATTGGACACTCACTTATGGTGATAACAAACATTATAATCCCGTTAGCCTACGCCCGGAGATGAAGGAATACACCATCTTTATCGATGGCATCAGCAAGGCTTTTGCCGCTACGGGAGTTCGTGTGGGCTGGGCGTTAGGACCAGAGAATGTTTTAGCGAAAATGAGGGCCATTAATAGTCACATCGGTGCATGGAGCCCGATGGCGGAGCAACATGCCACAGCGAAATTTTTGCTTCAAAAAAATGTGGTTGATAAGTATCTTCTAAACTTTAAAAAGGAACTTGAAGAAAGATTGGAACTTATCTATCAAGGCTTTCAAAAATTAAAATCTGAAGGTTTTACTGTCGATGCTTGCGCTCCGCAGGCTGCCATATATCTTACTATACAAATAAATCTTGTTGGCAAAAAAACCACAAGTGGAAAGACGCTTGCAACGCAAGCCGATGTTACGTCATATGTTCTTAATGAAGCAAAATTGGCTGTTGTTCCTTTCTATGCATTTGGTGCTGCAAAAAATTCTGATTGGTACCGGTTAAGTGTGGGGACATGTAAGAAAGAAGAAATTCCTGAAATGCTCGAAAAACTTAAGGGGGCATTAAGCAAACTCTCCTAAGAAAATCTGCTTAGCGCTTCGATTACTTTTATTTCTAGCTGACTATCCCTTCATTCAACAAATATTCGGCAATCTGAATAGCGTTGGTGGCAGCGCCTTTCCGAAGATTATCACTTACAATCCAGCAATTCAATGTATTCGGCTGAGATTCATCCCTGCGTATTCTGCCAACAAAAGTCTCGTCTTTTTCATGTGCGGTTAAAGGCATTGGATAAACAAAGTTATTAATGTCGTCCTGCAGCACTACGCCAGGTGAACCGGATAAAATTTTCTTTACCTCATCAATATCAAAATCATTTTCAAATTCAATATTTACACTTTCGCTATGTCCGCCCATAACGGGAATTCGTACACAGGTTGCCGTTAGCTTAATATTGTCATCACCAATGATCTTTTTTGTTTCATTAACCATTTTCATTTCTTCTTTCGTGTAACCATTGTCAATAAAGGCATCTATTTGCGGTATCGCATTTTTATCAATAGGATATTTGTAAGCCATTTCGCCATTGATATTCTTTCTTTCATTCATCATTTGTTGCACGGCTTTTACGCCGGTTCCTGTCACACTCTGGTAAGTAGAAACCACCACCCTTTTTATTTTATATTTTTTATGAAGTGGATTTAAAACCAGTACCATTTGTATCGTAGAACAATTGGGATTAGCGATTATTTTATCTTCTTTAGTTAAAACATTCGAATTTACTTCGGGTACAACCAGTTTTTTTGAAGGATCCATTCTCCACGCAGATGAATTGTCAATTACGGTAATTCCTGCGTCCGCAAATTTTGGAGCCAGGGAAAGAGATGTTCCACCACCCGCTGAAAAAATAGCAATAACGGGCTTTGCGGCGATGGCATCTTCTGCGGAAACTACTTTATATTTTTTATTTTTAAATGTAATTTCTTTCCCAATTGATTTTTCAGAGGCTACTGGTATAACCTCTGAAACAGGAAAATTTCTTTCTTCCAAAACCTGTAGCATTTTGCTTCCCACCAAACCGGTGGCACCCACAACGGCAATTTTCATTTTGTGTTTTTTATATTTGTTTTAAATAATAATTTCTAAATACAGCAAATCTATAAAGTGATTATCTTTAAAAAAAGCTGGTGCTTATGACGAAAAAAATTTTTGCATTTTTTTGTATGATGACATTCGTACGCATGGTTTCCCAAGCTCAGCTTTCAGAAAACTTTGATGACGGGGATTTTACTGTTAATCCTGCCTGGTCAGGCGGTACTTCTGACTTTGTTGTGAATTCATCTTTACAACTGCAAAGTAACAACACAGTTGCAAATAGCAACTATTTTCTTAGTACACCAAATTCGCTTGCTGCCGCTGCTCAATGGGAAATGTACATTCAGCTTGCATTTAATCCTTCTTCAGCTAATTATGTCGATGTTTATTTGATCGCTTCTGCCGGTGATTTAACATTAATTACAACCACCGGATATTTTGTACGAATAGGAAATACCAATGATGAAATCTGCCTTTACAGAAAAGACAATGACGGAACTATAACTAAAATAATCGATGGGGCAGATGGCGTTTTGAACACCAGTAATAATACAATGAAAATAAAAGTAATAAGAGATGTCGGCAACCAATGGATACTTTACAGGGATTTAACTGGTTCGGGAAATTCGTATACAAGTGAAGGTTCTGTTATCGATGCAACTTACACTTCTTCTTCTTTCTTTGGGTTTTTAATTAAACAAAGTACATCCAGCTTTTTCCAAAAACATTTCTTTGATGATATAGAAATCAAAAACTATGTACCTGATGTTACGCCGCCGGTAATGCTGTCTGCGACAGCAATTTCTAAAACTGCGGTTGATGTGCTATTTGACGAGCCTGTTGATATAACCAGCAGCCAGGCTACCACTAATTATTCCGCAAATAATGGGTTAGGTAATCCTGCGGCTGCAGTGCAGGATCCAACAAATGCGGCTTTGGTACATCTCACTTTTTCTGCAGCGCTGGCTAACGCAATAGCCTATACGCTTGCTGTAAATGGAGTAACCGATCTTTCAGGAAATGCAATAAACAACGGAACGGCAAATTTTAGTTATTATACCCCGCAACAATACGATGTTGTAATCGATGAAATAATGGCCGATCCTACACCACAAGTGGGACTACCAAACAGCGAATGGGTGGAGTTGCGTAACACATCGGCATTTGCAATTAATTTGCAGGGATGGAAATTGGCAGATGCAACGGGGCAAACCGGTTCAATGCCTAACTTTATTTTGCAGCCGGATACTTTTGTGATTGTTTGCACCGGCTCCGCTATACCAGGCCTGGCCTCGTTTGGGAACACGATTAGTGTTACCAGTTTTCCTTCATTAGATAATGATGGAGACGTCATTTCGTTATATTCTGCAGATGGTAAGACGATACATGCAGTTCAATATACATCGGCATGGTATCAAAATGAGCTTAAGAAAGACGGCGGGTGGACGCTCGAAATGATTGATACTAAAAACCCCTGCAGCGGCATTAGTAACTGGAAGGCGAGTACAGATGCAAGCGGGGGTACCCCGGGCAGAAAAAATTCTGTGGATGACATTAATCCTGATGCAACAGCTCCCAAACTTTTGCGGGCCTATGCGCCGGATAATACAACAGTTACTTTAGTGTACGATGAACCGTTAGATAGTACAATGGCAGCGACAGTTGCTAATTATACAATTGATAATGGCATTATTGTCCAGAATGCTACTCCGGTTTCACCTGTCTTTAGCAACGTAAATATTACGTTGAATTCTCCCATTGTTGCGGGAACAATATATACTGTTACAGCAAACAACATTACTGATTGTAAAGGCAATGCAATAAGTCAAAATAATTCGGCCCGTTTTGGCATTGCAGAGGAAGCGGATAGCTTAGATGTTGTCATTAATGAAATACTTTACAATCCAAAACCGGAGGGAGTAGATTACGTGGAATTGTACAACCGGTCTCAAAAAATTATTGACCTTAGCCATGTATATGTGGCTAATCGCAACAGTAGTAACGTTATCAGCGGCATCCAACAAGTAACGACGGAAAGTGTTTTATTATTTCCCAGGGATTTTATGGTGATTAGCTCAGATCCGGCAGCAGTAAAAAATCAATATATAACCACTAATCCTGATGCATTTATTGTGGTAGGCAGTATGCCTTCTTTCCCCGATGATGCCGGAGATGTAATCATATTAAACGGCCAGGGCAATATAGTGGATGAGGTAGACTATTCGGATAAGTGGCAGTTTCCCTTAATTTCAAATTCGGAAGGGGTTTCACTGGAACGCATAGATTATGAGGGACCATCAGTGCAAAGCAATTTTCATTCAGCTGCGACATCCGTTGGCTATGGTACCCCCGGTTATAAAAACTCACAGTATAGCTTAAAGGAAGATGTACCCGGCACAATAACCGTTACACCAAATATATTTTCGCCGGATAATGATGGAACCGATGATTTTGCAACCATTAATTATAGTTTTCCCTCTCCGGGCTATGTGGCCAACATTACTATATTCGATGCTTCGGGCCGTCCGGTTCGTTACCTTCAAAAAAATTCGTTAAGTGGCTTAAAAGGTTATTATCGCTGGGATGGCTTAGATGATAAGAACAGGAAATTACCCCAGGGCATTTATATTATCTATACAGAAGTATTCAACACATCGGGCCAGAAAAAGCAATTTAAAAATACGATTGTGCTGGCGAGGAAGTATCAGTAAATGACTTAAGTAGCTTGCATATTTCTCAATTGTTTCCAATGTTATTAATGTCGTCGTCAAAAGAATCCGGAAGCTTGTTAAGTTGTGCTTTAATTATAAAATAACTTGTAACGGCAAACGCAATCCCTACCATTGCTATGGAAAAAAGATTATCCTTACTGAAGATCATAATGCCCACTATAATTCCAATAATTTCAGATAGGACCCAACCAACTACCGTATAAATTTTCCAAGTACCTGACTTCAGGCCTTTACTTTGTGCAAGCCTTCCGATTTCCCTCGTTATAAAAATAAGTATTATTATTTCGAGCATAACTAAATATTGAGGATTCGTAATGTTAGCATTGTACGCTACGAATCAAATGTACTTAAACCAGATCGATGTCGAAATTTACTAATTGTACAAATTCTTTTAAACGGACATCAATATCTTTTTTTGTAATTTCTTTTAATCGTTGAGGACCAAATTTTTCGACGCAGAAGCTTGCCATTGCCGAACCCACGATAATAGCGGTTTTCATATTTTCAAAACTGATATCTTTTGTATGGTCCAAATGCCCTATAAAGCCCCCTGCAAATGTATCACCCGCGCCGGTCGGGTCAAACACCTCTTCTAACGGTAATGCAGGGGCGAAAAAAACATGATCACCATGAAAGAGCAATGCACCATGTTCTCCCTTTTTTATGATAAGAAATTTTGGCCCCATCTCCATCACTTTCCTGGCTGCTTTTACCAATGAAAATTCACCGCTTAGCTCTCTTGCCTCACTATCATTTATCATTAACACATCAATTAGCCTTAGAACTTTTTTCAAATCGTCTATCGCACTTTCTATCCAGAAATTCATTGTATCCAGCACTATTAGTTTTGGCCTCTTTTGTAGCTGCTTTATCACGCTTATTTGAAGAGAAGGCATCAAGTTTCCGAGCATCAGAAATTCTGCCCCCTGGTATTCATCAGGAACTTTCGGGACGAAATCCATCAACACGTTAAGATCCGTGATCAAGGTATCACGGGTGTTCATGTCAAGATGATATTTTCCACTCCAAAAAAAAGATTTTTTATCTTTTACAATTTCAACACCTCCTAACTCAATTCCTCTTTTTTTAAGTTCATTTATTTCGTCTTCAGGGAAATCGTCACCGATAATAGAGATCTGCCGTATAGGTTTAGTCAGGTGGCTTGCGGCATAAGCAACGTAAGTCGCGGAACCCCCGACTATTTTGTCAATTTTACCGAACGGTGTTTCGATTGCATCGAATGCCATTGTTCCAAGTGTAATTATTGCCATAAAAGATTTTGTCTGGTTTATTTTGATTTAGCGCTGCAAATGTAAAAGATTAATGTTGGAAGTACTTATCCAGACAGATATCCTTAACTTTGCTCATTCCGGAATATCCTCATTGTCAACTTTGCGCTAAAGTAATGGTATGTTACTAAGAATTCACCCCCAAAACCCACAACCACGTCTTCTTAACCAGGTTGCCGATTGCCTTAAAAGCGGAGGCGTTATTATTTACCCGACGGATACAATTTATGGACTTGGATGCGATATTTATCATCCAAAAGCAATCGCACGAATTTGTAAAATAAAAAATATCGATCCGCAAAAAGCTCAGCTTTCATTTATTTGCAGAGATTTAAGTCACCTGAGTGATTATACGAAAAGTATTGACACACCTTTGTACCGGGCACTTAAGAATTATCTGCCTGGGCCATATACATTTATTCTTCCGGCAAGTAGAGAGGTGCCTAAACTTTTGAAGAGTAAAAAAGATACCGTCGGACTTCGTGTGCCCGATAACGTTATATGCCGTTCAATTCTTGAAACGTTGGGTAATCCGATTTTAAGTGCATCGCTTCCAGGAACGATGGTCGAAGAATATACAGATCCTGAAATTATTTTTGAGAAGTTTGGAAAGCTTGTAGATTTTGTTATTAATGGCGGTATGGGAGGCGTCGTGCCATCAACAGTTATTGATTGTACTACTGATGAATGGACGGTAACACGGCAGGGGTTAGGTGAATGGAGAGCATAAAAGAAACCTCCACATTGCGGAGGAATTCAAAAAACCAAATTGCTGTTAAACCGGGTTATTTCCTTTCTCTTTCGTTGTGTTTTTTCCTGTAAATTTTGCGGCTGTTTTTCCTTTCCTCTCTTTTGATATCTTTTCTTTCAGCACGGGTAATTTTCCCGTCGGACTTTGCGGCTTTGATATCCTGTTGAAGACCTCTTTGCCCTTTTCTTAAATTAATAGCTTCAGTTCTGGTAAGTTCGCCGCTTTTTACTCCTTGTCTAACGCGTTGGTGTTGATTGCGGGCTCTCTGTCTTACTTGCGCATTCGTACTTGTTATTCCTGGTCCTAAGGCAATAAAAAGGAATAATAAAAATTTTGCTTTCATAAACTTGATTTAGATGGTTTATTTTTAAAATTGTCAGCCTATGACTGTGATACATAGGCCGGGTTTAATTTTAAAAAAAAGAGATCAGGAAAAGTTCGTGCAGTTTATTTTAGGAAGGATTTTAGGAAATATCCGGATTGAATATTTCGTTGTCGGTAATAAGCCCTTCAGAGATCCGGGCTGCAAAAATATTAAAGCTTTTGCGGTGATAGTCACAAAGGCCATGTTCCTTTATCGCATTTCGATGCTCCATGGTTCCATAGCCCTTGTTATTATTCCAGCAGTACACCTTATATTTTTTGTGTAAGCGAAGCATATAATCATCCCGGTAAGTTTTAGCAAGTATACTTGCAGCGGCAATAGATGCGTACAAACCATCACCTTTTATGATGCAATGATGAGGAACCTTCTTGTAAGGTTTGAAACTATTGCCATCAATTAATAAAATATCGGGGTTGCTTTTAAGTTTATTTAATGCAAGATGCATTGCTTTGTAAGATGCCTGCAGAATATTTATCAGATCAATTTCATTATTGTCAACAGATGCCACTGAATACGCTATACTTTCTTTTTCTATTATAGGTCGTAAATGTTCTCTCTGTTCTTTGGTTAACTGTTTTGAATCATTAAGCAACGGGTGATAAAAATCTTTTGGCAGTACAACAGCCGCCGCATATACAGGGCCTGCAAAACAGCCACGACCGGCTTCGTCAATTCCGGCTTCAAAAAATTTATTATGATAAAAAGGCAGCAGCAAAATATTTTTCAAAAATAAAAGAGGTTTTGCAGAATAGCCATTTGTTTTTTTCAACATTCGGTTTAAAAATTATTCTTTTATTACGTCTCCATGCACGGGGTTAACTTTGCGGCGAAATAAGTTTGAATATGCAGGATGATTTAAAAAAGGACGCTTCTAAAAATGTTGCAAAATGGCTTTTCGCGGGTGTTATAATGTTAATGGTTCAGATTCTGTTGGGAGGCATTACCCGGTTAACCGAATCAGGATTGAGTATTACGGAATGGAAACCCATCACAGGTGTACTGCCGCCACTTAATGCAACACAATGGATGATGGAATTTGATAAATATAAACATACAGATCAATTTCGATACATGAACAGTAGCTTTTCTTTGAGCGACTTTAAATTTATTTTTTTCTGGGAATGGTTTCATCGAACATGGGCAAGATTGATGGCTCTCGTTTTCATAGTTGGTTTTTTTTATTTCCTGTTGAAAAAACAATTCAGGAGAGAAATGATAGTTCCTTTTGTTATTTTATTTCTTTTAGGGGCAATGCAGGGTTTTATCGGCTGGATAATGGTTAAAAGCGGCCTGGTACCTGAAAGAATGTTTGTAGGTCACATAGAGCTTGCAACTCATTTTATGGCAGCACTGCTTCTTTTATGTTACACTTTGTGGTTTGCACTAACATTGTCGATAGACCCGAATCAAATAGTGGTTAACAAGAATTTGAAAAAAATTACTGTGGTAATATCTTGTATTCTTTTTATCCAGTTAATTTACGGAGCGTTCATGGCTGGCCTGCATGCGGCAACTGCAGCGCCCACATGGCCAACGATAAATGGTCAGTGGATTCCTGATTCAATCAATAAATTGTCGCCAGTCTGGAAGAATTTTATCGATAATAAAATTACCATTCAATTCATTCACCGGGGGATTGCGTATATCATTTTAACGGGTGTGCTCTTCTGGTTTTTTAAGGCTATAAAAATTAAGGGAACTTTATTATTTAATAAGACAAAAGTTATTCCATTAGTTTTTATTATTGCACAGGTAGCGCTGGGGATAACCACTGTAGTAACATCACCGTATAACAATAACCTGGTATGGTTTGGCGTTGCCCATCAGTTAGTTGCAATTTTATTTTTGATATCAATAGTTTTTATGTTATTTATAGTAAGATCATCTTCGGTACGAGATGTTTAATTGGAAGGATTAATCTCATTTTCATGAAGGAATTTTTAAAAAATTTTTATTATTCATTTCCTATACAGTTATTGCTTCTTCATTTCAGGAAATCGCAGGTGCTTCTTATTTTCTGGTTTATTCTTTTTTTAGCTATCACCGGAAATTTCTTAAAATTATTTGGAGCGAATGCCTTGTTTTTAGCCCCCGAATACCTGGGAAACGTGAACGCCGGAGGGGCTGCTATTACGGGTGTGGCAACCGGTGTGTATATAATGAGTTGGAATATTACCACCTTCATCCTGCACAGCCAGCGGTTTCGTTTTTTAGCGACAAACTCTAAACCATTCCTAAAATATTGCGTCAATAATTCCATCATTCCTGCCTGTTTCCTGGTACTATATTTTTTTGAAGCAATATCATTTGACAGAAACATGGAATTGATTCCACTTGCAGAATTTATTGCGATTGCCGGAGGTTTTATCGGCGGATTGTTTTTAGTAATACTACTCTCCTTTGCATATTTTTTTACCGCAGACAGAAGAATTGTAAGAACCTTTAAACCTGGCTTTATTGATTTCGATGAAAATAAAAAGTTTGAAAAACATGAAGATGCCTTTACTGAAAACAATTTTGGATTGCCCGTCGGCTATTATTTAACCAATCGCTTCAGGCTCAGAAAGGCAAGGAAAGTAGGTCACTATAGCCAGGAGTTTTTAGACACTATTTTTAAGAGACATCATTTTTCTGCTATAATTACTATTATGCTGGCTTTTATTTTTATGGTGTTTATCGGGTTTTTTCTTGACCATAGAATTTTCCAGGTGCCAGCGGCAGCAAGCATCCTAATACTCTTTGCTTTGTTGATAGCTGTAATAGGAGCGCTTTCCTATTTTATGAGGAGTTGGAGCATTTTGTTTGTTGCTTTTCTTTTTATAGTACTTAATATTCTTTATAACTATAATATAATTGATCCCCGTAATAAAGCATTCGGCCTTGACTATACACATACTGTAAGACCGGATTATTCTCTTAAAGGACTGGAAGCGTTAAATACGCTTGAAAAAATTGAGGCTGATAAAAGTAATATGATTGGTATTCTTAATCGCTGGAAAGCCAAACAGGACGAAAAAAAGCCCCTGCTGATTGTTTTTAATTTCAGCGGCGGTGGTGTAAGAAGCGCCACATTCGCAATGAACATTTTACAGGAGCTCGATAGTATAAGTAAAGGAACAATTATGAAAAAAACTGTTCTTATAAGCGGAGCTTCGGGCGGAATGCTGGCTGCAGCCTACTTTCGGGAGTTAACAAGACTGAAAGCGAGCGGAGAAGCTATAAATGTTGAAAATAAAAGGTATGTGAATAATATTTCCAAAGATTTATTGAATCCTATTTTTTCATCGATGATAGCAAGAGATCTTCTTTCTCCTGCCCAGAAGTTTTCGGTTGGCCCTTATCGTTATGTTAAAGACAGGGGTTATGCATTTGAACAAAAATTGAATGAAAATACCCGTGGAGTTCTTGATAAAAATATTGGCTTTTACAAGGAAGATGAAGAGAATGCCCGTATACCGCTAATGATTTTAAATTCAGTAATAACAAGAGACCTTAAGAAGATGATGGTATCCACTCAGCCGATCAGTTTTATGATGCAGCCAACCTTTGTGGACAGTACAACTGCAATGAGTGGTCCAGATGCTGTAGACTTTGCGGCTATGTTTAAAAATGAAAATCCTATGAATCTTCGTTTACTCACCGCCCTGAGAATGAATGCAAGTTATCCCTATATTTTGCCGAGTGTATGGCTTCCTTCTCACCCGGTAATAGACGTAATGGATGCAGGCCTTCGCGATAACTACGGCCAGGAAACTTCCTTGCGTTTTTTAAATGTTTTTAGATCATGGATAAAAGAAAATACAAGTGGAGTTTTAATTATCCAGGTGAGGGCTATGCAGAAGGGAAGCTGGGCAACGCCTTATGAAAATGGGGGTATTTTAAATATTCTTACAAAACCCTTTTCAATGTTGCAGGTTAACTGGTTCAGGTTGCAGGATTACTTCCAGGATGATGAGATTACCTATATTCAAAATCTTGACAGTAATTTTCACCGGGTGAACTTTATGTATATTCCTGAGAAAGAAGAAAAGAGCGCTACATTAAATTTTCATTTAACTGCCAGGGAAAAAAAAGAAGTAATTGCTTCTGCCGGCAGAAAAAATAATATAGAAGCTTTCGAAGAAGTAAAAAAATATTTGCAGGAGCATTAAGGGCGTAAAAGAACAAAGGCTGACGGTATAATTTCAATATCAAATTTATTACTTGTTGGAGCATGATCGCCATCAATATGCAATGGCGCCAAATCAGTATTTATGATCTGCAGTGAACTGGTTTGAAAATAAAGTATGTTTTTCTTGTAAAAGTTCTTTTCCTCAAAACTGATGATCGTGCCCCTTTTCATTTGTTTAAAAACTGACCACACTATTCGTGGTTTACTCATTTTTTTCACTATAATTATATCAAGAAGCCCATCATCCAGGCTGGCTTCCGGTGCGATGGTAAAATTGTTTCCAAATTGATTACTGTTGGCGATGCAAATAAAAAAAGCATCGACTTCCAATTGCATGTTTTGAATTTTTATTTCAAAATGATAGGGCGAAGCCGAAAAAAAATTTTTAAAAGTTTGCTTAATATAAGTTGAGAGGCCTCGTTTTTTTTGTAACGAAAAATCGTAAGCAACTTTTGCATCAAGCCCGATGCCGCAAAGCATACAACTCAATCTGCCATTAATTAAAAAAGCGTCCACACAACTGGTTTGGCCTGCAAAAATTATTTCAAGCGCTTTATCAACAGATCGTGGAATTTTGGCTGTAAAAGCAAGTCCGTTGCCGGAACCCATCGGTATTATGCCGATGTTAACTTTAATATTTAATAAAGAAGAGATAACCGGCCCCAGTGTTCCATCCCCGCCACAAATAACAATATCGGTAATATTATCTGTCTTTACTTTTTCTCTCAGAAAAGAATAATCACCGTCTTGTGAAGTAGTTAATAATTCGAACCCAATGTTATATTCCAGGCATTTTTTAATTATTTTTCTTTCCAGCCGAAGTTTACTGCCTGTTCCGGAAATTGGATTAATGAAAAATAAAAATTTGCGTGGCATGTCTGTTAAATTCACTAGTTAGAAATTCACTGATTTTTGTTACTTAAAATTATTTGTAAAAAAAAGCTTACGTCTAGTAAATCTCGCTAATTAATTCAATTTTAAATTTTATTTGCAAAACTATTGGGCACATCTATCTCAAACCAACACTTTCCCATTTTTTCAAAGATTTGCCACACAGTATAGCAGACCCAGAAGTCCATATTAACCCCAAAACTTTTTATGAAAAAATTTTAAGCCCTGACGCAACTTTTTTTACTATGGTTACGATTTTATTCGCAACGATTAAACGTTATGGATTTAAACATCATTTAAACAAAAATAATTTTAAACGCTTACAGGGCAACAGTAGAATAGCTTAGAAGAATTATACGACAGATGCCTTAAAGACGAATGCCGATTATAACTTTTGGCACATAACGGTAAGCTCTCATTATAGGTTAGCTCAAAATGACAAAAGAAATTTTTTTATCGGTGCAGGCATCAGTTTCTACATTATGAAAAAAGGGACTTATCATTTTGCTCATTACGGTCGGGGATTGTATAAACAAAGCAACCTATTATAGAAAGTAAAATTAAACATAGCTTTTTTAACCTCTTTATCAGTAGGGAATCAGTATTGGCTAATTAAAAATTGGTTAATTGGATTTGAACCCTACTGTATTTATTTTTAGCTGATGCATAATGATTATTAAAGT
The DNA here is from genome assembly GCA_963819925.1 of uncultured Chitinophagaceae bacterium. GTDB lineage: Bacteria > Bacteroidota > Bacteroidia > Chitinophagales > Chitinophagaceae > Ginsengibacter. The sequence continues at coordinate 1,470,202 of CAWFYG010000009.1, forward strand.
GATTACGCGATTGGATAAACCACTACAGTTAGCCATAAAAGATATTGAAAAAGCTCTGGGATAAATTTGGAGATTTGTTTTGTTTAGTTGTAATAAGACAAGCGTTAATGGGTGTCTTTTATTTTTGTAATTACAAAAACTTAAATTAAAAAATTAGATTTATTCAGTTTCACAAGTCGCACTTCATTGGTAGCAAATTATAATGTATATACGTCAATATTAGGATTTGCATTTATTTAGAAACACGAGGCGTTTAGAACTATTAAAATATTAGTTGAAAAAAATTTCATAAAATATTTTACCACAGACGCAACTTTTTTTATTACGATTACGATTTTTATCGGGAACAATCAGACCTTATGGATTTATACCTGCGACCAAATAAAAATAATTTTAAGTGGTTACATTCTACGGTGAAATATAACTACATATACAAATTTTGCGATGTAGTTTCAAAAAAACAATTGCGCCGTTTATGTCAATGTTGCATTTATATTTTTTCAGTATTGTTTTTTTACTGCCCGGGTTTAAAATCACAAATCATAACTGTTACAAATGGTGCGGTTGTTAATATATCAGCTTCAACCACGGTAACAACAACTGGCGATATTAATATTGCTTCCGGAGGCATGGTTAAAAATAGCGGTAGTCTTCAATTGCAGGGAAGCTGGAAAAATAACGGCTCATTTACCGATAACAGCGGCACAGTAATCTTCAATACCACAAGTGGTGGCAAAACAATAGGCGGCTCTCTTACCGGCGCTAATAAATTCAATAATGTAATCTTTAATGGAGTTGGCGGGTCCTGGACTTTTGAAATGACGCTGAAGCAGGAGCAAATTTATCACTCACAAATGGAGATATCAATGCACCTACAGGTAATTTAACGCTAGATGGGAATATAACGCAAACGGGTGCACGCTTTTTTCATAAGAGTGGAACAGTTATTTTAAAAGGATCATCGGCTCAATCTTATCAGGCAGCCACTCCACTTACATTTTATAATCTTACCAATAACAATAGTTTCGGCTTGCCTGGCTTATCTGTTAACAGCGATCTTATTGTTGAAAATGTACTGCAATTAATGCCGCTTTCAAAATTAAGCCTTGTCTCCGGTAATATTATTTTAAGATCAACCGCTGCAAATACTGCAAGCGTTGCCTCTATTCCTTCTGAAGCAAATATTATTAACTATGCATCAGGCAGGTTTGTTATTGAGCGTTACATTAATATCGGGACCACGGCAGGGCAACATGCCAAGAGCTGGCAATTATTAGCTGCTCCTGCAATAGGTCAAACTATTAATCAATCATGGATGGAAGGAGCTTCTTCCAATTCAAATCCAAATCCCGGATTCGGCACACAAATCACCGATCCAAGTGGAACTACAAACGGATTTGATGCAACTTCCGTTTCGCCATCCATGAAATATTATGAATCTGCTTCTAATACATGGATTGGCGTCGGTAATCCAACTACAACAGCTATTAATAACAAACAAGGATATTTTTTATTCGTGCGTGGCGACCGTTCTGTTATCAATTTTTCCGGGGCCAATAGCAGCCCATTGCCCACTACACTTCGCACAAGAGGTACTTTATTGGTGGGCTCAGTACCAGGCCCATCGGTAGCGGCAGGCCAGTTTCAGTGCGTCGCCAATCCTTATGCTTCTGCTATTGACTTAAGGAGCATTTCATTAGGAGCGGGAATTAATAATACTATCATTGTATGGGACCCTACTATGAATGGGATCTTTGGTTTTGGCGATTTTCAAACTTTGTTTTTGAGCGGAGGTAGTTATGTAAACTTGTTAAGTTCCAAAGCTTATGGACCAGCAGGCACATCACACAACTTTATAGAGAGCGGACAAGCTTTTTTTATCCAGGGTATAGGCAGTGGCGGTACAATAAACTTCAAAGAAAGGGATAAGGCATCAGAGAACAGTGCATTGCTGTTTACTCCATTTGGTCTTCAGCAAAGTATCCCACAACTGCTAACCAATCTATATAGTATAGAAGCTGATGGCAACGACAACCTCTGTGATGGAGTACTCATCCAGTTCGGTAAAAATTATACCAATGAAATTAATGAAATGGATGCCCGGAAGATGCTCAATTTTTCAGAAAATCTATCCATAAAATCAGGTGGAGAATATTTGGTGATAGAAAGAAGGCAACCTGTTATTCCGTCAGATACTATCTTCTATTACCTAACGGGGGTAAGAGCACAACCTTACCGTCTTGAGTTTATTACAAGTGGCATGGAAGAAAATAAAATGCAAGGTTTTGTAGAAGATACTTACCTGCATACAAAAACTCCGCTGAAGAGCGAAGGAATAACAAACCTTGATTTCAGTGTTACTAGTACAGCGGGTTCTCACGCCGCTGATCGTTTCAGGATTGTATTTGAACCGGGAGTAATATTACCATTAACATTTACTTCGCTAAAGGCTTATGTTGAAAATAAAAATATAAACGTTGAATGGAGCGTAGAAAATGAGATGAATATTAAGCGATATGAGATAGAGAAATCAACAGACGGTTTGCAGTTTACAACTATAGCAACCAAAACGCTAACAGCTAATAGTGAACACACTTCCACTTATGTAGTAGCCGACGAAAATCCTGTAGCAGGATATAATTATTACAGGATTAAAAGCATAGATATAAATGGTAAGTCAACATATACAAATGTTGTAAAAGTTTTAATAGCAAATGTTAATCGCGGTATCAATGTCGTTCCCAATCCTGTTATAAACGGTGTGATTCGCATACAATTCATTAATCAGCCGGAAGGGAAATATAGTATTCGCTTATTGAATAAATCGGGACAGCTAATAATTTTCAAACTTATCAGCCATTTAGAAGGTAGCAGTACTGAGCTTATTAAATTGAACTATAACATGGCGCACGGCATATACCAGTTAGAGATAAATAGTCCTGATGGGAGTATAAGAAATATTAACGTGATATACTAACGAACCGTGTTATACTAAAAAAATTATTCAACTCAACTATACTAACGTTACACATTAGAAGAAGTAATGACAAAATGAACAGGCTAATCGATAAGTTTAAAATAAAAGCAAGCAACTTATGCCTGCTACCGGCAGATGTTCTGTTTTATTTCCTGTTACTTGTTATTAGTATATCCGGATCCGCTGCGGAGAAATTACCAGCATTTCATTATATAGAAAGCAGTTTTTACCAGGACTATTTCAATACCAAAATTATTATACAACCTACATTTTCGAACAACCTAATTAACTTTTATGCAACGGATCATTTTTGTGTTGCTGGTTATTTTTGCCAGTAACCTCAAAACCTATTCACAATCATTCAGCATTAATACAGATAATAGCATTGCTGACACAAGCGCTATACTGGATGTAAAAAGTTCAGCAAAGGGAATCCTGATTCCCCGTATGTCAAAAGCGCAACGAAATGCAATCATCCAGCCGGCTGCGGGCTTACTGGTTTATCAAAATAGTCCGGATAGCACCGGATTTTATTTTTATGAAGGCAGTTCATGGTACTGGGTGTTTTCTTCAGAAAATATGGTTTATGGTGATAGCACTTCATGGAAGAGATCCGGTAATTCAGGAACAAATCCTGCTTCTAACTTTATTGGTACAACAGATAACCAGTCATTAAATTTCAGGGTTAATAATGTAAAAGCGGGATTGCTTGATCATGTCAATCATAATACTTCATTGGGGACGGCGTCTCTTACAAATTATACAGGCAACAACACTGTAGCATTTGGGGATAGCGCCATGTTTGCGGGCACTTCAGGTGCCGGCTGCGTTGCTATTGGCCATGCTGCTTTAAAATCCAATACCACGGGCCATGATAACACAGCTTCCGGTTACCTTTCATTGTATCAAACTACCAGCGGCTTTCAAAATACGGCGCATGGTTCAAACGCTCTTTATTCTAATACAACAGGAAGTGATAATACCGCAGTTGGTATGGACGCAATGTTTTCCAACACAGTAGGATTTGTAAACACAGCCTTTGGGTTCGCAACAATGTTTTCGAATACAACCGGAAGTTTCAATACGGCAATTGGCGAATTTTCTATGCACGACAATACTACAGGCAATAGCAATACATCGTTGGGCAATTTCTCTCTTCAATTTAATACAACCGGAAGTTCTAATACAGCAATTGGCAACCAGGCAATTAAATTAAACACCACAGGCGTCAATAATACCGCCACTGGTTTTGCTGCACTTTTCAATAATAGCGCCGGCGGCAATAATACAGCAACCGGAGTCAACTCTCTTTTATCTAATACAACCGGGTTTCAAAATACGGCCATGGGCAGCTTTTCACTACAGGCTAATACAACAGGCAGTAATAATGTTGCAATTGGCATAAATGCATTCATCAACAACATAGACGGCGGCGGCAATACAGTACTGGGTAATTTTGCCGGTGATCTTGCAAAAAATGATAATAGCAATACTTTCATCGGTTTCGGCGCTAACAACACCAGTGGCATAGCACTTAGGAACAGCACAGCATTAGGTAATGGTACTGCTATTACCGCAAATAACCAGGTTCGGGTGGGGAATGCTGCAGTTACTTCCATCGGTGGACAAGTGTCCTGGTCAACATTCAGCGACGGCCGTTACAAAAAAAATGTTCAGCAAAATGTTCCCGGGATTTTATTCATCATGAAACTAAAACCGGTTACGTATCACCTCGATGCACATGCACTAAATAATTTTTTCAAAACCAAATCATCACCGGGCGATGATGTCATGCTAAGTGCAAAAGAAAAAATTATTTATTCCGGCTTTATAGCGCAGGATGTAGAAAAAGCAGCAACGGAAGCGGGTTATGATTTCAGTGGAGTAGATAAACCGAAAAATGAAAAAGATATTTATTCATTGCGCTATGCTGAATTCGTGGTACCATTGGTAAAAGCTGTGCAGGAACAACAACAAATGATTATTGATTTGCAAAAACAATTAGATACATTACTTAAAAGAGTGGAGCAACTGGAAAAAAAATAAAATTAAAGATTGCTTTAATTAAGAGCCTTCCATAACATATCTTTTAACTGAATAAGACCCTGGTTTGTTATTGCGGAAATAAAAATATGCGGAATATCCCGCGGCAACTCTTTTGCAATAGCTTCTTTTAATTCATCATCAAGCATATCACTTTTACTTATTGCAATTAAAAATTTTTTGTCGAGCAATTCGGGATTGTATTCCCGGAGTTCATTTTTCAAAATTTCAAATTCTTCACGATGGTTATTGCTATCTGCGGGAATAACAAAAAGTAAAACAGGATTACGTTCAATATGTCTTAAAAATCTGAACCCAAGCCCCTTTCCTTCAGCAGCACCTTCAATAATTCCGGGAAGATCAGCAACACAAAAACTTTTTTGATCACGATATTCAACCATACCAAGCTGAGGCGTTAATGTAGTAAAAGCATAGTCAGCAATTTTTGGTTTTGCTGCTGTAATAACAGAGAGCAGTGTAGATTTACCTGCATTGGGAAATCCCACCAGGCCCACATCAGCCAATACTTTTAATTCTAAAATCATCCAGCCTTCTTCACCTTCTTCTCCTGGCTGCGCATACCGGGGGGCTTGATTAGTAGGTGTTGCAAAATGCGAATTGCCCAGGCCCCCACGTCCGCCTTTCATTAAAATGATTTCTTTACCATCTTCTAGAATCTCAGCTTCTTTTTCTCCTGTTTCTTCATTTTTTGCAATTGTTCCTAAGGGCACTTCTATAATAATATCTTTTCCATCGCGGCCCGTACAATTATTTTTTCCTCCATTTTCTCCATTCTCTGCCAAAACATTTTTAAAATATCTCAGGTGCAACAAGGTCCATAAATTTTTATTTCCGCGAAGAATAATATGGGCGCCCCTTCCACCATCACCACCGTCGGGGCCACCAAACGCCGTGAGTTTATTACGCATGAAATGTTTGCTGCCTGCACCACCATGACCACTTTTGCAAAATATTCTTATATAATCGATAAAATTTGTCTTTTCCATTGCGGTAAAGTTCGCAAAGTTTTGTTAGTAATTTTTTAAAGAAGCCGGAATGAAATTTGGCCTACAGTATTTCATCAAATGCAACGAATTTTATCAAACTGCTGTCAGATATGATAGATGTTAAATGACTATTAATCGCGTAAAAATGAAATATCTTTTTTTGATTTTGATTGCTGATATTTTTTCATGTAAAAAAAATGTTTTGCAAACTACTCCATTATGTATACAACAGAAAATAGACACCTTCAAAAGTGAGCCTAAGGGAAATCCTCCGCGATCTGTGATACAATTTACTTATCATAATAAACAAGTATTTTACTTTCCTCCCCAATGTTGCGATCAATATAGTAGTGTATTGGATGATAAGTGCAATTTAATAGGTCACCCCGATGGAGGTTTTACGGGAAAAGGTGATGGTACACCAACAAATTTTTTTGAAGACGCAAAAGACCCCAAAATTATCTGGCAGGATAATAGATAATAACAGTTGTAAAAATTTTGGGTGATTGGCTGACAATTTTAATGAACGTACCGGAATATTTAAACAAGCGTTTTGTTTGTTCTAAAGCAAGTTCCCTTAAACATAGCAATAATATGATTACGATGATTTGTAATCGTGACATGATAAAGCCCTGTTGATTTCCCGTTGTGTATTTCTTTTGCTTCCGCAATTAGTTCATCGTCGACATGAACGGGCTTTAAAAAGTTGATTGATGTATCTAAAGCAATCGATAAATCATTCCGGTTGTTGCAGGCAAAGGCAAAAGCGGTGTCGGCCAGTGAAAAGGCGATTCCTCCGTGAACTATATGGAGTCCGTTCATCATCTCGCTCCTTACTTTCATTTTTATTTTGCTATGTCCTTCCTTAACCTCAATGACATGGATGCCAAGCCACTGACTGAAAAGATCATCTTTCATCATTTGATCAACAACCTTATTTGCTAATTCATCTTCTTTTGACATAGCTTTTTTTTACAAGATTAATTCTTTAATTCAGTAAATCAGGATTCAGAAATTATTCTCCAGTAAAATTTGCTTTTCTCTTTTCTAAAAAGGCGGCAACACCTTCCTTGAAATCTTTTGTGAGAGCGGCTTTTTGTTGGAGATCATCTTCAGCGCTCAACTGCGACTCAAAGGTATTTTCCATTGACCTATTCAACGCTTTTTTCGTGTAGGCGATACCTTTAGTAGGCAGCTCTGCAAGAGCCAACGCTATTTTCTCAGCGTCATTTGTAAAATTTTTATCCGGGAAAAATTTGTAGATCATGCCTGTTCGTTCAGCTTCCTGAGCTGATATTTTGTCCCCAAGCATCATGAAAGCGCTGGCTTTTTGCATTCCGATGAGACGCGGTAAAAAAAAGGTTCCGCCATTGTCCGGTATTAATCCAATTTTGCTAAAGGCCTGAATGAAAGAAGCTGATTGAGTTGCAAGAACAATGTCGCAACACAGAGCAATATTCGCTCCTGCCCCAGCTGCTACTCCATTTACGGCAGCTACAACCGGCTTATTCAAATTTCTAATTTTAGCAACGATCGGGTTATAATGTTCTTTTAAGATTTTTTCCATACCGGGTCCGTCCGGGTCAGTTATTTCTGAAAGATCCTGGCCGGCACAAAAAGCTTTACCATTGCCTGTTAGGTAAACGCAACGTATCTTATTATCATTTTCGCATTCATCTAAAACTTTTTGAAGATGCAGTGCCATTTCCCTGTTAAATGCATTATACTTTTCAGGACGATTTAGCCTAATGAAGGCAATACCATTTTTTATTTCTAAAAGAATTGAGGACATACCAAATAGAGAAAATTGAAATAATGATTATCTTCTAAAGATACATTGGATTCAATGACATTTAAAATAATCAAAGGGTTCCAAACAATCATTACATTTATATAATGCTTTGCACGAAGTTGACCCAAACTGGCTTATTAGTTTTGTATTAAAGGAGTGACAAAGCGGGCATTCAATTTTTAAATCTTCCAAATATTTTTTGTCAAAACTTTTGCCAACCGGCGGCGCAATTCCATAAGTCTTCAATTTCTCTTTTCCACGTTCAGTCATCCAGTCTGTTGTCCATGCCGGCGAGAGTTGGTGAGTGATTTTTATTTTTTTAAATCCGTTTTCTGAGAGAGTCAATCTTATATTCATTGAAATAACATCCATTGCGGGGCAGCCGCTATATGTGGGTGTGATGATAACTTCAACGGCATCATTGTTTAAATGTATATCTCTGACAATCCCTAAATCAACAACTGATAAAACAGGTATTTCGGGATCATAAACGTCCTCCATTAATTTCCACATTTTATACGTTGTACTATTTTCTTTAGTTATTTCCATGATAGTATTATCACCAATCACAACCGGGATAAGCTCTTTGTAAAAACTGCATTTCGGCGAGTATATAACCAAGATGTTCTGAATGAATACCGTTTTTGCCTCCCGATTGCATCCAGGTATTTTTGTCTTCAGGATATTCTAAAGTAGCTTCATCAAGAATATTTTTTACTTTATTTATCCAATCTTTTTTTATTTCACTAACGTTAACACTTGTGTGATTTTTTAAAAGTAAATTTTCATATTCTGCAGGTTCAAACATTTCAGCGGTATAGGGCCAGATTTCTCCAATTGCCGATTGTATTTTTTTATTACTTTCCGCAGTTCCATCTCCAAGACGTAAAACCCATTCACTACTCCATCTTACATGATAAGTAACTTCTTTTAACGACTTTTCTGCGATCGCTGCTAATTGTTTGTCGGTTGAATTAATTGATTTCTCAAAAAAATGGAACTGGTATGTACTGAATAAAAATAATTTCACTATTGTTTTCGCCCAGTCGCCATTAGGAATTTCTGTAATTAAAAGATTTTTGAATTCACGGGCATCTTTTAAATACGCTAATGTATCTTCTGTGGCATCTTCCTGCATAGTAGCAGCATACTGGTAAAAATTTCTTGATTGCCCGATTAAATCCAGCGCAATATTGGTTATAGCAATATCCTGCTCCAGCATCGGTCCATGGCCCGTCCATTCACTCAGGCGATGCCCCATTATCAGAGAATTATCGGCGAGATGAAGTGTATACTTGAATAGGTTGTTGTTCATGAATTTTACATGTGTTTCAATTCATCCGGTAAATTATAAAAAGTGGGATGGCGATAGATCTTATCATTAGCAGGATCATAGAGGCTTGCAGCTTCGTCAGGGTTCGATGAATGGATGTTTTTAGACTCCACCACCCAAATGCTTACGCCTTCCATTCTGCGTGTATAAACGTCACGGGCATTTTCAATCGCCATTTGCGCATCAGCAGCATGCAGGCTCCCAACATGCTTATGGTCGAGGCCTTGTTTACTCCTAATAAAAATTTCCCAAAGTGGTTCATGTGAATTCATGAATAATTATTTAGGCTGCTACTTTTTTTGCTTTTCTGCGTAAGCCAGTGCAGCTTCTCTAACCCATTCGCCATTTTCATGTGCACTAACTCTTGCGGCTAAACGCTCTTTGTTGCACGGGCCGTTTCCTTTAATTACATTATAAAATTCATCCCAGTTTATTTCGCCAAAATCGTAATGATTTCTCTCTTCGTTCCATTTAAGTTTATCATCGGGAATAGTTAAGCCAAGTATGTCCGCCTGTTCCTTACATATGTCTACAAACTTTTGCCTTAGCTCATCGTTACTAAATCTTTTTATTTTCCATTGCATGCTTTGTGCGGAGTGTGGAGATGCATCATCGTTTGGACCAAACATCATAAGGCTTGGCCACCACCACCGGTTCAGTGCATCCTGCGCCATTTCTTTTTGTTCTTTCGAACCACGGCAAAGAGTCAACAAGATTTCAAATCCCTGTCGCTGGTGGAAGCTTTCTTCTTTGCAGATTCGTATCATAGCCCGTGAGTACGGCCCGAAAGAAGCCCGGCACAATGGAACCTGGTTCATTATGGCAGCGCCATCCACCAACCATCCGATTGCGCCAATATCGGCCCATGTTAATGTAGGGTAATTAAATATAGATGAATATTTTGCTTTGCCACTTAGTAACTGGTCAACCATTTCTTCCCTGCTTATACCCATTGTTTCTGCTGCCGAATATAGATACAAGCCATGGCCGGCTTCATCCTGAACCTTTGCAAGTAAAGTAGCTTTTCGTCTTAATGATGGTGCACGTGTTATCCAGTTCGCCTCGGGAAGCATCCCCACAATTTCACTATGTGCATGCTGGCTTATCTGCCGAATTAATGTTTTGCGATAAGCATCCGGCATCCAGTCTTTAGGTTCTATTCTAATTTCCTGCTCTATTTTGCTATCAAAAATTTTTTGTAATTCCTGTGTCGGCATTTTGCTAATTATGATTTAAAGTTACAAATTCAAATTTGCAAAAACTAACAGGTGTTAGTTAAAATGATAAAATGAAAATTTACTTCACATCGAAGTCAACAACAACTTTTTTACTTCTTGGATGGGATTGACAAGTGAGAATAAACCCTGCTATTACTTCGTCGGGCTCCAGTCCATAGTTTACTTCCATTTCAACTTCGCCTTCTATCAGTTTTGCCCGGCATGTTGTGCATACACCTCCCTTGCACGAAAAGGGAAGATCGGCTCCCTCTGCTATTGCAGCGTCTAAAATAGTATTACTGTCAAAATCAAGCTTGAAATTAAAACTGCGCCCATCCGATTTAATGATGATTTCACTTCCTTCATCCCTTTTTATCTTATCAGGAGCAATCTTTTTATTTTTACTTGCCGGCGTTGTAAATAATTCAAAATGAACTTTATTATTTTCCACACCGATACTTTCCAAAAAATCTTTTATAGTGAATATCATGGCTTCGGGTCCGCAAATAAAAAACTGATCGATACCTTCAAAGTCAATTAGCCTTGAAAGTTGCTTGCACTTGTCGGCATTTATTCTTCCGTAATTAATTTCGGCTTCGGTTCTTTCCCTACTTAAAATGTGGTATATACTAACCCGTTGCAGGTATTTATCTTTCAAGGCTTCAAGTTGTTCTTTAAAAATTATTGAAGAAACATTCTTATTGCCAAACACCAGCGTTACGCTGCTTTCGGGCTCTGTTAAAAGAATTGTTTTAATTATAGAAATTATGGGAGTGATGCCACTTCCTGCTGCAAAAAAAACATAATTCTTTTTGTTAGTGCTATTCAGTTCAGTAAAAAATGTTCCCGTAGGCGGTAACACATCGAGTATGTCTCCTTCCTTTAATTTTTGATTTGCAAATGTGGAGAAAACGCCATCATAAACTCTTTTTACGGCAACTCTCAATTCATTGTCGAACGGGCTGCTGCATATAGAATAGGAGCGCCTTATTTCTTCTCCGTTCATTACTGACTTTATAGTAATATTCTGACCTTCCCTGAAAAGAAAATCATTTTTAAATTCGGGAGGAATATCCAGTGCAATGGAAACACAATCGCTTGTTTCTTTTCGAATAGCTTTAATTGTTAGCTTATGAAAATGCAATGCCACTTTTAATTTTATTTATTTCTTAATCCTTCAATTAATATGTTAACTATATTTTCTTCGAGCAATTTTGCATCTATTTTCTTGCCGGATTGCTGCCAACCTTCAATACCACTCAGCGATGATAAGATTGTAAGGACTGCCACATTTGGATCAATAGGGTTTATTTCTTTGGCCTTAATTCCTTTTTGCATAATTGCGGTTAGCCGTAAACGGTAGTTCCGACGCTGGCTCTTAAAATCGCTCAGGAAAGGTTCTGGCAGGTATCTCCATTCGTGTTCAGAAATGTAAACACTTTCAAATTCATCTATCATCATGGAAATATGAAAACGGATGATACTCTCCATTTTTGATAAGTTTGACTGGCTACCAAGTTCAATTTCCCTTAAGAATTGTGTAAACAAACGTGCAATCCTGAAACAAATATCTTTTAAGATTTCATTTTTTGATTGGATATGGTTATACAGGCTGGGAGCTTCTATTCCGATTGCCTCAGCTATATCACGCATGGATGTTGCGGGGAACCCCTTTTTCCGGAAAAGCGCTGACGCCTTACGTGTTATTACGTCTTTTTTAGAGTCGTTTTTACCTGTTATTATTTTACCCATTTCCAAGGACAGTTTTTCAAAACTAACACTTATTAGTTTTTTTCTGCGGATTAAAGTAATTTGGCACTGCAAGGTATTCCTTAGTAAAATTTAAGAAGCAATTGCCAATTCATAATAATTAAGCTCTAATAATAATTAATTTTGCGCATCAAAATATTTCAATGCACTTACAGCCAGTAGATAAAGTGGAATATATTTCACCGGAGGATTTTAAAAAGAACTATTATCTTCCTAAAAAGCCTTTGATAATTACAGGACTCGCAAAGCAATGGCCTGCCTATAATAAATGGACATGGGATTATTTTAAAACGATAGTTGGTGATAAAAAAGTTGCATTATATAACAATATAAAGAGTGACGCATACACGCCAATAAATACCGCTGATGATTATAAGACATTTGGTGAATATGTTGATATGATTAAACAGGGACCGGCAGGATGGAGAATATTTCTTTTCAATATTTTTGACCATGCACCCCAGCTTATCAATGATTTTGCGTGGCCGGAAGATCTTATGAAAGGCTATGTAAAAAAATATCCGATGTTATTTACGGGTGGGCAAACCTCCATCACACACATGCACTTCGATATCGATCTTTCACACATTTTGCATACGCAGTTTGCCGGCAGAAAAAAAGTTTTATTATTCCGGCATGAAGAGCAACATAAGTTATATCGCAAACCGTTTGAAGTACTAAGTCTGGCGGACTTTTCAAATTATAACCAGGGTTCCGGCAACCCGGATTATGAAAAATTCCCCGCTTTAAAATACGCGAAAGGGTACGAAATAATTTTAGAGCATGGCGACACCTTATTTATGCCGGCAGGGTATTGGCATCATATGGAATATTTAGACAGTGGATTTGCCATGAGCCTGAGAGCACTCCAAAGTTCAATCGGTGGAAAGGCAAAAGGGGCGTGGAATCTGTTCGGTATGAGAAGTATAGATACAGTTATGAAGAAGGCCGCACCAAAATGGTGGTACCATTATAAAATAAAAAAAATCGGCAGGCTTGCCGCAGATGAATTAAAAAAAAATTCCAATTAAACGGCAGAAAATTCTTTTTATTACGAATAATTGTTAATTTAGCTACCCATTCCTGATTCCTTTTCCTTAATTTAAAAACCGCTCACACAAACCCAATAGCTTTTAATTAAGGTTGATATAAATTAATATCCTCTTCAAGACATTATCAAGAAATCAGAACTTTTTCTTGTGGTTTCAGAGGTAAGCAAGGCCGGTGATTTTTATCACTGGCCGTTTTATTAATCGGGGTTAAAGCAGGATTATTTCAGTTTACTCCATTGAGCGATTGATAAATTTTACCAGCGGCATAAGTGCCCTGAAAGCCTGTTCTGTTTCTTTTATAAGGGCCGGGCTTGTTAGTAATATGTCGGGGATTTTTTTTGTAGCCACGAAGCTTTTTAGTTTTAAAAATGAGGCTGCCGGATTTTCTTTATCATAACCTTTGGGAACGTTTACGAACATTTGCCCCTCATTCATTTCAAGACCTGCATATTGGTTTTTAAATGAAAGGCTGGTGATAATTTTCTTGAATTCAGGAAAATTATAATCAATTTCCTGTCTCAGTTTTTTTAATCCGATTGCCTCTGGCATCCAAAGTCCGCCGCCAGCAAAACTCTTTCCGCCAGGCTCAAGGTGAAAATAATAACCTCCAAATATTGACTTCTTCCCGCCTCTGTTAAAAGAAGCACCCATGTTGGTTTTGTAGGGAGTCTTATCTTTTGAAAATCTTATATCACGGTTGATGCGAAAAGAACAGTTTTTTGCCTGCAGCTCTTTCATATCATTATCAAATGCAGAAATTTTGGCAATAATTGCCCGGACAAAATTCTCAAAATCAGTTTTTGCGGCGATATATTTTGCCCTATGGCTATCGAACCACGTTTTGTTATTATTCTTTTTAAGTTCTTTTAAAAAGTTTACAGTAGAGGGATGAAACATAGATTAGAAAAGGAAATCCGGCTTATCGTGTAAATGAAATTTTTATTTCACATTGCCCCAATTTTCCCCGCTTTTGATTCTGTAAATAGTCATTTCGCTTACTTTATACTTATCAGCAATTTGCTTGTAAGTAAGCTTACGGCGTGGATTATCAATAGTTGCTTTAATGGCTTTGACCTGGGCCAGGGTTAGTTTCAGTCCTTGAGTTCTTGAATGCTGAACTTTTTTGTATGCGATTTTTTCAGGACTTTTTTGTTGATGTATACTAACATCTTTTTGAGATGCCCACCTCAGATTTTTAGCATGATTATCCGTTTTATTATGGTTGAGGTGGATAACAAATTTATCTTTCGGAGAACTTTTTTTAGTAAAAAGTTTTGCAACCTCACGGTGAAAATAAATAGTACCGTTACTGCCATCTATATGAAGGTTGAGGGTTTTATACCCTGAAGTAAGAGAACCTTCCAGGATTTTGCCATCTTTGTGTATGTCATCATAATAGCTGGCTGCCCGGCCATGTGATGATATGGCATATTTTTTTCGCATTACTTTCCAGCCTTTAAACTGAAGTTGTTTCCACTGCTCACCGTTAATTTTTTTGATCATAGCTTATGGGTTTAAAATAAAGTTACAAAACTAAGTTCGGATCATATTCAAAAATTCTTGCTCGTTTAATATTTTGACCGATTTTATTTTTTTTGCTTTATCGAGCTTACTACCGGCCGAGTCCCCCGCCACAAGATAACTCAAGTTAGAACTAACGGTGGACAATAGTTGTCCACCATTGTCTTCAACCATTTTTTCCGCATCACTTCTTTTTAGGGTAGGCAAGGTTCCGGTAAACAAAAATGTTTGCCCGGAAAGCGCACCCGTTTTACTTTCAGCCTTATCACCTTTTGTGTTTAACCCAATATCAGCAAGGGTTGCCAGCATCTTTATATTATCGCCGTTATGAAAAAACTCATAAATGCTTTCACCCACTTTACTTCCAATATCCTTCAATTGTTGTAATTGTTCTATCGAAAAATGCTGTAATTCAAAAATAGTTTTAACACTTTTACCCAACGTTTTTGCTGTGGCTTCCCCCACATATCGTATACCCAGCCCAAAGATAAGCCTGTGCAAGCTTTGTTTTTTGGAACTCTCAATTGCATTCCGAAGATTGTCAATAGACTTTTGTCCAAACCCTTCCAATTTCGCAATTTCATCATAATTGAGCGAATAAATACCTGGAATACTTTTAAGAAAACCGAGGGCATAAAATTTACGAACGTTAGCCTCTCCCATACTTTTGATATCCATTGCATCTTTACTTACAAAATGAATTATGCGCTCAACAACCTGTGCCTCGCAATTGATATTTATGCATCGCCATACGGCTTCTCCTTCTGGTTTTACTAACGGATCGCCACACACGGGGCAAACCGAAGGGAATACGATTTTCTTTTCTTTCCCGGTTCTTAATTCGCTAAGTGGCTTTACTATATATGGTATTACATCCCCTGCTCTTTCCACTATAACGGTATCACCTATTCGCAAATCTTTATCGGCAATTACGTCAGCGTTAAAAAGGGAGATTGAGGAAACAGTAACACCACCAATATATACCGGTTCAATTTTTGCAACAGGGGTTACGGAGCCTGTCCGGCCAACCTGGAATTCAACTTTTACCAGTTTAGAGGTAGCCTGCCGGGCTTTGAATTTGTAAGCTATTGCCCATCGGGGATGATGTGTTGTGCTACCCGTTTGTTGTTGTAACTCTATCTCATTTATCTTTATTACCATTCCATCTATCTCGTACGGCAGTTCATCTCTTTTTGTTTCGAATTCTTCGCAAAAATTAATAACCTGGCCGATATCGGAGAAAATCTTCTTTTCATGTACAGGTGTTTTAAACCCAAGTTCAGCAAGCATTTGAAGACACCCGGCGTGTGTTTTTAAAAGGTTTTTATTTTTTGTGGAACCTTTTTCATTTAGCTTAATGTAACTTATATGATATAATATAGCTTCTAGTTTTCTTTTTCTCACTGCGGCGGGATCTTTCATTCTAAGGGAACCGGCAGCTGCATTTCGGGGATTAGCCAGGGGTGCCAATCCTTCTTCAGCGAGAGACATATTGTATTGCCTGAAATTTTCTTTTGTCATAAGCACCTCCCCCCGTATTTCAATCAAGTCAATTCCATAATCAGAAAATTTTGCCGATAAGGGGATAGAACCTATTTGTTTAATGTTAAGCGTAATGTCATCACCGGCAACACCGTCGCCACGGGTAGCACCTCTAACCAGCAGGTTATTTTCATAAATAAGAGAAATGCTTGCCCCGTCGAATTTGGGCTCAGCACTATAAATAATTTGTTTGGCGTCCACAAGACCCTTCACTCTTTTATCCCAGTCAACCAGGTCCTGGGCGTTATAGCTATTTTCAAGACTTAGCATTGGTACCAGATGAGCTACAGTTACAAATTCTTTATTAAGACTATTTCCCACCCTTTGCGTTGGTGAGTCAGGTGTTACTAAAGCCGGATTTTCTTTTTCCAGTTTCTCTAACGCTTTATAAAGTTCATCGTATGCTGCATCCGAAATGAGCGGATCGTTTAAAATATAATACCTGTATTCATGAAACCGCAAGACTTTTCTTAATTGATCAACTGTCCCAGCATTTTTCAATAGACTGTTGGTTATTGCCTGTAAATCTTTCGTTTGCTCTTTTGTGTACATGAAAAAGATTTGCTGTAAAAATAAAAATAGTCTGCTTAACTATTTTATTTTGATTGGTAAAAAAATGCCTATAAATTTAATCCCCTTTTAAAATTTTTTTCCGGCACTTGATTAAAAGTTTAGAATAATGTGTTTATTTTACACAATAAATTGCCTGATATGAAGAAAGCTCTACTCTTTTCTTTTGCCCTTCTTTTCTTTCACTTCCAAAGTTTTTCGCAGTTATTATCATGGACACCTGATTTCATTCAGGAAGGAAGTAGTTCTGTCGTAATTACTATGGATGCGACAAAAGGGAACCAGGGGTTATTGAATTATACACCCGTTTCTGATGTGTACGTACATGTAGGCGTTATAACTAACATGAGTACAAGTTCTTCAGACTGGAAGTACGTAAATAGCGTGTGGGGAACGACGAATCCTACATACCAGGCGCTTTCATTAGGAAGCAATAAATGGTCTTATACTATAACGGGAGGGTTACGTGCTTTTTTTGGAATTTCTAATCCTGCAGAGACTATTCAAAAAATTGCAATTCTTTTTAGAAACGGTAATGGATCATCGGTTCAACGGAATATTGATGCGAGTGATATGTTCATTCCTGTATATACCACAAGTCTTGCAGTAAGATTTACGAACCCATTATTTCAACCTACTGCCGTAAGAGTGCCTGAAGAAATCACAAAAAATATCGGCGATAATATTTCTCTTACTGCTTTGGGGAACAATGTTTCTAATATGACATTATATTTAAATGGTACAATCATTCAATCCTTAAGCGCAGCAAGTTCCATTTCAGCCAGCCCCGTTTTAAATAATGCCGGAAACCAAATAGTAGTGGCAGAGGCAAATGATGGAATAACCGATGCAAGAGATACCTTCTCATTCTTTGTTGCGCCGTTAGTTCCTAACGGGCTTAAAGAGGGCATCAATTATGAAACCGGGGATACGTCAGTAACGCTCGTTTTGTATGCGCCTTCAAAAACTTCGGTATCGGTTGTTGGAGATTTTCCTGGTAGCAACTGGACTGTGCAACCTCAATACCAAATGACAAACACGGCAGATGGTTTCTATTGGACATTGCGTATAACAGGCTTAACATTGGGAACGGAATATGCTTACCAATACCTGATAGACGACACCATACAGGTAGCTGATTACAATACAGAAAAAGTGCTCGATAAAAACGTGGATCCGGGCATTTCTTCAACCACTTATCCGGGATTGAAAACATTCCCGGCACAGGCAGTTGGTACACTGGCAAGCATTGTTCAAACGGGTCAAACTCCGTACAACTGGCAGGTTACTAATTTTTCAAAACCAGATAAACGAAATCTTGTCATCTATGAATTATTGGTTCGTGATTTTTTAGCCTCAAGTAATTGGCAGAATTTAACAGATACATTGAACTATCTTAAAAAATTAGGCATAAACGCAATTGAAGTAATGCCATTCAACAATTTTGAAGGCGCCAGCAGTTGGGGATACAATCCTAATTTTTATTTTGCTCCTGATAAAGTTTATGGAACCGAGACTGCATTAAAACAATTTATAGATGCATGTCATCAAAACGGTATGGCAGTAATTATGGACATGGTGCTTAATCATTCATTCGGGTCTTCCCCTATGGTCCAGATGTATTTCGACAAAGCGAATAATATTCCGGCGGCGAACAATCCATGGTTTTCGCAACACTATACACATGCTTATGATGTGGGTTACCAATTCAATAATGCAACGGTCGCTACCAAAGAATTCAGAAAAAGAGTAATAGCCTACTGGTTACAAAATTATCATGTCGATGGCTATCGTTTTGATTTGGCGAAAGGCTTTACACCCGTGAACACCTGCGATGCTAATGGTAATAATTGCAACGAAACTACGTTCGCTAATTATGATCCGCAAAGAATAAATATTTGGGATACGCTTTACAATTACCAGCAATTAGTTGCTCCCGGAAGTTATACCATACTTGAAATGTTTGCGGACAACAACGAAGAGCAGGTATACTCCGCTGGTGGAATGATGACATGGGGCAACATGAATTACAACTTTAACCAGGCGACATTGGGTTTTAACACAGATTGGGATTTTAGTGGCGGCATTTATACGAACCGCGGGTTCCCTAATCCAACTCTGGTTACTTACCAGGAAAGTCATGATGAAGAAAGATTGATGTGGAAAAATGAACAATATGGTAACAGCAGTGGCGCTTATAATATAAAAGATACCGCAACGGGATTGAATCGCAATGCAATGGCGGCGGCTTTCTGGGCCTTAATACCCGGTCCTAAAATGCTTTGGCAATTTGGCGAATTGGGTTATGATTATTCCATTAATACCTGTGCCGATGGTGTTACTGTAAATAATAACTGTCGTTTAGATACAAAGCCGATAAAATGGAATTATCTTCAAAACCCGGCCAGAAAATCTTTGCATGACGTTTATAGCGCTCTGTTAAAGCTCAGAACGACACCCGCATATCTATCGACATTCACAACGGGTACGATTACTTATAACGTATCTGGAGCTTTTAAATGGTTGGAAGTTTATGATAATAATCTGAAAATTGTCGTTATTGGCAACTTTGATGTTGTGTCTCAAATGGGTTTCGTTACATTTCCAAGTGCCGGAACATGGTATGATTATTTAAATGGAACAACAATTACGGCGACGGGTGCCTCCCAATCTTTTACATTACAACCAGGGGAATATCATGTATTCACCAGTGCAGACATAGCATTGCCTGTTACACTGGTAAGTTTTACGGGTAAAAATAATGGCAACATGAATTTATTATCATGGAAAGTGGATAATGAAAAAGGTCTAAGCTATTATGAGTTGCAGCACAGCATTGACGGGCAAAATTTCTCCCCGATAGCGCAAATTAAAGCTACCGGAAATAGCAACTATTCTTATTCCGACAATCTGGTATCTTCCACTTCACTATTATACTATTATCGTTTAAAGAGCGTGGATAAAGATGGAAACTTCAAATACAGCCCTGTTCTAAAAATAAGCATACAGCCTAACGGAAGCTTTGTAAACGCAAATCCTAATCCTTTTAAACAAAAATTAGTGGTGACAATTAAATCGTTGACAAAGGATAAAGCAACCATTATTATGAGAGACGTTAGCGGTAGACAATTACTAAAAGAAAATAAAACTGTTTCAACAGGAACTAATGTAATAGAAATAAATGATGTGGGTAAATTATCAAAAGGCACCTACCTGCTTACCATTATTGAATCACAGCAAATGCAGAGTATTAAGGTAGTAAAAGGAAATTGATAAATTTTTTAATGAAATCTATTATATAACACGTTTCATTTTTAATAATAATCTCTTTATATCTATAATTTTTTTATGGCAATAGAATCAAAAGATAATCTTCAGAAACATATAAAGACTTTTAAAATAATTCAATCAGAAGTACAAAGCATCAACCGGGTTGCTTTATCGGTTGATTGTGTAATTTTTGGATTTGATGAAAACAAACTTAAGGTTTTATTGATTCGTTCCGATTTAAAAAAATACCAAAGTAAATGGTCTTTACTTGGCGACCTGGTAAAACCCAACGAAGATCTTGATACAGCAGCATATCATATCTTAAAACAGCGTACGGGATTAAACGACGTTTATCTTGAACAGGTGCATACTTTTGGCGAAGTAAACAGGCATCCGGCCGGAAGAGTTGTTACCGTTGCTTATTGTTCACTTATAAATATTCAACATCATAAGTTAAAAATTCTGGATAACGAATTACACTGGCACGAAGTGGAGAGTGTAACTGATATGGCATTTGACCACCAGAAAATATTTGAAACCTGCTATTTATGGCTGCAAAAGAGAGTGCAGGAGCATCCGCTTGGCCTGAGCCTCCTTCCGAATAAATTTTCGTTGCGGGAACTGCAGAATCTTTATGAAGCTATTTTAAACATTAAGCTGGATCGCAGAAATTTCAGAAAGAAATTTTTTGCCATGGATTTCCTGGTAGATATGGGTGAAGACGAGCAAAACGTGCCACACAGGCCCGGAAGGCTATACAAGTTTGATTATGAAAAATATGAAAAAAAGAAAAAGACCTGGTCCGGAATAGATTTTTAGATTGTCGTATTACCCATGGTTTAAAAAAATTCAAAGCCACAAAAACATGATTAATCTCATAAGAAAATCTTTCTTCTTTACCAATAATAAATTTTTTTTTTAACAAACTATGTTTAAGTTTGTGTAAAATTTACACATTAAACAAAACTGGCAAGAATTTCTTTTCAGTTTTATCAAAACAAAACGATTGTTGCTATGAGAAAAATTTCTCTTCTTGTATCAAGGCACATCTGTGTTCTGATTCTATTTAGCCTGTTTGCTTTTGTTGCCAATGCGCAAAATACAGTAAAAGGTACCGTTACCACAAAAGATGGGTCAGGTATTCCCGGTGTAACCGTTGCAGTTAAGGGAACCAAGCTGGGAACACAAACCGCAGCCGACGGAAGTTTCACCATTACTATGCCCAAAAATTCGAACACTCTTGTAGTGACGGCAATAGGCTTTGCCCGGCGGGAAGTACCGGTCAACGGTCAATCTTCAATAAGTATACCGCTTGAGACGTCCACATCAACTTTAACTGATGTTGTAGTTATCGGTTACGGTACGGCGAGGAAAAAAGATCTTACCGGTTCGATTGCCCAGGTAACGTCAAAAGATTTTCAAAAAGGAAATATTGTTTCTCCGGACCAATTAATTGCCGGAAAGCTTCCGGGGGTAGAAGTTACCTCTAATAGTGGTGCTCCCGGTGCGGGAAGTACAATCAGGATAAGAGGAGGAGCTTCGTTAAACGCAAGTAACGATCCATTAATAGTTATTGATGGAGTGCCGATGGATAACAACAGCATTTCCGGCGCTGCCAACGCCTTAAGCACTGTTAATCCAAATGATATTGAATCCTTCAGCGTTTTAAAAGATGCTTCGGCAGCCGCCATTTATGGGTCAAGAGCCTCCAATGGTGTTATCATTATAACAACTAAAAAAGGAAGATCAGGAAAGCCGGTTGTTACTTTCAATACAAATTTTTCCATAGCAAATATTGAAAAAAAGGTATCGGTCCTTACGCCAGATCAATTCCGGTCTTTTATTATGGCAAACGGGTCTTCAGATGCTCAAAAGCTATTAGGAAAATACAACACCGACTGGCAGGATCAGATTTATCAAACGGCCTTAAGTACCGATAATAATCTAAGTGTAAGCGGAGGTTATAAAAATATGCCTTATCGGTTTTCTTTAGGTTACCTGAACCAGGAAGGGATATTAAAAACAGGCAAGTTATCCCGCTATTCATTAGGAGCGAATGTAACTCCACGTTTTTTTGATGGCGATTTAAAAATTGATTTGAATCTAAAAACGACACTTAGTGAAACGCGGTTTGCCAATGAAGGCGCTATTGGCTCCGCAGTTACTTTTGATCCGACCAAACCTGTTTATTCAGGAAGTAACCGGTTTGGCGGATTTTATGAATACCCTGATTCTACCAGTGTAACCGGATTAAAATCTCTCGCCCCATTAAATCCATTGGGCATACTACTTCAACGGAAAGATTTAAGCGAGGTAAGAAGGGTGATTACAAATGCACTAATCGATTATAAGGTTCATTTTTTACCAGACCTGCATGTGAATATTAACTTAGGATATGATGGCGCTACAGGCCTGGGTACCATATTTGTTCCTGATAGTGCAGCATCCAGTTACAAACGGTCAACAGATAAAATGCACGGCGGTGTTAATAATAAGTACCTTCAAAAAAAGTCCAATACCTTGTTTGAATTTTATTTAAATTATGTTCATGATTTTGAATCCATAAAAAGCAGGATTGATGTGGTTGCAGGATATGCTTACCAGGACTTTTTGATTACTAATTATAATTTCCCTGATTACACGGTTGATAATTATGTAATAAGCACACCGACTTATCCCTTTGATAAACCAGAGAATACTTTAATCTCCTATTATGGAAGATTAAATTATTCATTTAACGGTAAATATTTTTTGACCGGCACCATTCGTACAGATGGCTCTTCAAGGTTTAATCCAACCAATCGATGGGGGGTATTCCCCTCTGGTTCATTTGCATGGAAAATAAAAGATGAAGGTTTCTTGAAAAATTCTAATGTTGTCTCAGATCTTAAATTGCGTTTAGGATATGGCACTACGGGTCAGCAGGATGGTATAGGAGACTATGATTACATTTCTTATTATAGTCTAAGTAATGAACATGCGGGATATCAACTGGGAAATACCTTTTATCAATCTTATCGCCCCGCAGGATATTACTACAATAGAAAATGGGAACAATCCGCAACGTCTAATGCAGGTTTGGATTTTGGATTTTTAGACAATAGAATAAACGGTAGTGTAGATTATTATTATAAGACAACTACAAATTTATTAAACCAGATTATACAACCTGCAGGGACAAATTTCTCTAATAAAATAGTTGCCAATGTAGGGAGTATGAAAAACTCCGGCGTAGAAGTTTCCTTAAACCTGATCCCCATAAGAAATAAAGACGTGACATGGAATATAAATCTGAATGGGACATATAATACCAATGAGATAACCAAACTCACAATTTCATCAGACCCAAATTATCCGGGAAATCCCTATGGTGGAATAGCAGGTGGTGTAGGTACCACTATTCTTATAAACTCGGTAGGTCAACCACGGGGAGCTTTTTATGTATACAAACAGGTATATGACAATAATGGAAAGCCCATTGAAAATGTGTTTGCGGATCTTAACAGGGATGGCATAATCAACGAAAAGGATTTATATACTTACAAAAGCGCAGACCCTAATTATTTGCTGGGAGCAAGCAGCAACATTAGTATTAAGAGCTTTAGTGCAGGGTTTGTATTAAGGGCTGACATAGGAAATTATTTATACAACAATACGGCTTCAAGTACCGGTATTATCAGAAATATCCTTAATCCGCTACTGTATTTAAATAATGGTTCAACCGATGTGTTGGCAACTAATTTTACCGGAAATGGGGATAAAGCAATTCTATCGGATTATTATGTTCAAAATGCTTCTTTTCTTAGATTAGATAATATTAATGTTGGCTACACCTTTGGAAAATTATTACGTAATATAGGAACGTTAACAGTTACTGCTAATGCTCAAAATGTTTTTGTTGTCACTCAATATAAAGGGTTAGATCCGGAAATAAACGGAGGCGTTGATAATAATTTTTATCCAAGACCACGTACCTACAGTATTGGACTTAATGTATCCTTCAGGTAAGATTAAATAATAATTCATAAAATTTAGATATGAAAAAGAATGTTTTTAAAATAATTACTTCGGGAATTTTAATAAGCATAGTATTTGTTTCTTGCAATAAAGATTTGAACAGGGTGCCCACAAATTCTTTAACTGCAGATGACGTATACAGCACTCCCGCAGGGTATAAACAGGCGTTTGTAAAATTATATGCCGCTTTTGGGCTCACGGGTAACCAGGGTCCTGCGGGTGATGGGGACATCCAGGGGATTGATGAAGGATTTTCTGATTTCCTGCGGCTGTATTTCCAGGCAGAAGAGCTGTGCACCGATGAAGCTGTTATTGCATGGGGTGATGTGGGAATACAGGACTTTCATAACATGAACTGGTCTTCATCGAATCCTTTTTTACAGGGTCTATATTACAGATGTTATTACCAGATAACGCTGTGTAATGATTTTATCAGGCAGTCAACCGATGATGCGATAAGCGGGAGAGGCATAACCGGAACAGATGCAGATGCTATTAAGCAATATAGGACAGAAGCGAGGTTTTTGAGGGCATATCAATATGGAATAGTAATGGATCTTTTTGGAACAGGTCCGTTTGCAACAGAAAATGACGTGCTGGGGAGCTTTTTGCCTAAGCAGGCATCGCGAACTGATCTGTTTAATTATGTAACATCCGAGTTAATAGCGATTGATCCTGATCTTGCAGATCCCAAGACTAATGAATATGGGAGAGCTGATAGGGCTGCTGATTGGGCGTTGCTTGCACGGACTTATTTAAATGCTGAAGTTTATACAGGTGTGGCGAAATATGACAGTGCACTTATATACGCCCAAAAGGTTATTAATGCAGGATACTCATTAATTCCTGACTACCGCCAATTGATGTTGGCTGATGATAATCTCAATACAAACGAGTTTATAATGACCATCAATTACGATGGGGTTCATAGTCAAAGCTATGGTGGAACGACTTACCTGACGCACGCCGAAAACGGAGGCTCGATGGCGGGCTCAGTTACAGGTGTTGGTGGTGGATGGGGCGGATTAAGAACTACAAAAAGCCTGGTTGACCTTTTTCCCGATGCGACGGGTGCTATGGATCAAAGGGCAGAATTTTATACAAACGGGCAAAATTTAGATATCGGGGATCAAACTCAGTTTCCGGATGGGTATGCTGTTATAAAATACAGGAACCTGAAGAGAAATGGCTCTTCCGGAAGCAGTCTCGATTTTGCAGATGTGGACTTTCCTCTTTTCCGCCTGGCAGAAATGTATCTTATTTATGACGAGGCTTTTTTACGGGGGGGTGGAGGAGATGCCTCAACGGCATTAACTTATTTTAATGATATTCGTACGAGAGCTTATGGAGGCAGTACAGCAGGTAATGTCTCTTCAATTGATCTTGACCTTATTCTTGAGGAACGTTCAAGAGAATTATATTGGGAAGCTGTTCGCAGAACAGACCTTATCAGGTATGGCAAATTTACTTCAGGTAGTTATTTATGGCCGTGGAAGGGCGGTGTAGCAGGTGGCAAAGGTGTTGAAAGTTTCAGAAATGTTTATCCTATTCCGGCAAGTGATGTATCGGCTAATACTAACTTAACGCAAAATCCAGGTTATTAATTAAAATATTATAACGTCATGAAAAAAATATCTAAAATATTTATTTTTTCTGCCCTGGCTCTTTCGGGAATATGGGCTTGTAAAAAAGAAGAAAATCGTGTTATATTCCAGGGAGGCACTGCCCCGGTATTGGCAGCTTCAGTGGCAGATAGTGTCCCGCTTTCTTATGCGACCCAGGATGATGAGGCGTTCAAGCTATCATGGACCAATCCAAATTATCAATTTAATACGGGTATTAGTTCGCTAAACGTAAATTATAATGTAGAAATTGATACTGCGGGTGCGAATTTTACAAATCCGAACAGGGAAGTACTTTCTCTTGGTACGGATTTGTCCAAAGATTTTACTCAAAGCGCTTTTAACGATTATCTGCTAAATCAGCTTCAGTTAAAACCTGCAATGAACCATGAACTTGAGGTGCGGGTTACCGCTTTTTTAATTGGAGGCGCAGAAACCTTAGTATCAAATGTTTTAAAGTTTAAAGCTACCCCTTATGCTATTCCACCCAAAGTTACACCGCCGGCTTCAGGGACACTTTATATCGTAGGAAGCGCTATATCAGGCGGATGGAATAACCCGGTAACTGATCCGGTAACCCAACAATTTACGCAAATTAGTAACACGGATTACCAGCTTACAACAGCTTTAATTGGTGATGGAGAGTATAAATTCATATCAGTAAATGGTTTGTGGGATTCAGATAAACAGTGGAGTATAGCTACCGAACAAGCCTCGGGGGATCCTTCAACGTTAAGTTATGATCTAAAATTAAATGGAGGAAATTGCAGAGCTCCATTAGCAAGTGGCACTTACAAAGTAGATGTTGATTTTCAAAGAGGGAAAGTGACTCTCACAAAACAATAATAAAATATTTCAATAAAATAGTTTTATGAAACATATATCCAAATTACTTTTTGCAATTATGATAATAACTGCATTCACTGCTTGTAAAAAGATTGCTGATTTGCCGCATTATGCAAATGGGTCCACACCTTCACTTTCAGCATCTGCGACAAGTATAACTCCAACACCGGCTGACTCATCCAATACAGTGCTTACCCTCACATGGAGCAATCCCAATTATGCTACCGATTCATCTCTTCAGAAATTTATAATTGAAGTAGATTCTTCCGGAAGAAACTTTGCTCACGAGGTTTCTTTTGAAGTGGATGGCCCTTTAAGTTATTCATTCACCGGAACCCAATTGAACAATGTTTTGGCAAATTTTGGTTTTACGGCAGGAACTCCATTTAATGTTGACATAAGACTCACTTCTTCTTATCTTAATAACAACGAACAGTATAAATCGAATGTCATAACCGTTGCGATGACGCCATATGTCGTTCCCGTCACACTTACGCCCTCGTCGACCTCTCCGATTGTGTTAGACGTAAGCAATGCTACTAACACTGCCATATCATTTAACTGGAATGCTACCAGCTACGGGAATAATACCATATATTACGCACTACAATTTGATACAGCAGGGGGTAATTTCGCTACTCCCCAGGTGATAAAATATGACAACGCATTAACTTCAAATATTTCTGTAAATGATTTGAATTCCGCGGCTATTGCTGCAGGCGTAAAGGGAGGATCAACCAAAGATGTCGAATTCAGGATTGTTGCCTATCAGGGAACAGGGTATGCTGCACCGTTAGTTTACTCCAGCGTGGTTACTATTAATATCACAACATTTACTCCAATTCCACCGGTTTTATTTATTATTGGAGACGCAACCCCTTTAGGATGGAATAATAATCCGGGTTTAGCACCTTCACAACAATTTACAAGAATAGATGCTGTTTCTTACGGCATCGTAATTAATCTTACTGCTGGGGGAAGTTACCTGTTTTTGCCGGAGGATCAGGGTCTTTGGACTCATAAATACGGGGGCGCAAGTGCTACAGGCGGAGCTCTTTTGGCCGACGGTGCAGTGCCGGGTTCTAACACCCCTGCTCCTGCCACCTCAGGCACGTATGAGATAGTGGTAAATTTCCAAACAGGTACTTACACGGTTACTTCGGTCGCAACAACCATTCCACCGGTTTTATTTATTATAGGCGACGCGACTCCTTTGGGATGGAATAATAATTCAGGCTTATCACCCACACAGCAATTTACAAGGATCGATGCGGTTTCTTATGGAATTGTAGTTAACCTTACAGCTGGAGGAAGTTATCTGTTTTTGCCAGAAGACCAGGGCCTTTGGACTCATAAATACGGAGGTACGAGTGCTACCGGAGGAGCTCTATTGGCGGATGGCGCAGTTCCCGGTTCTAATACGCCGGCGCCTGCTGTAACCGGAAATTACCAGATAATAGTTAATTTCCAAACCAA
Organism: uncultured Chitinophagaceae bacterium; assembly: GCA_963819925.1. Taxonomy (GTDB): domain Bacteria; phylum Bacteroidota; class Bacteroidia; order Chitinophagales; family Chitinophagaceae; genus Ginsengibacter. The sequence continues at coordinate 1,498,257 of CAWFYG010000009.1, forward strand.
CACTTACACCGTTACCCCATACACCGGAGTGCTACCAATACCAACAAGTTTATTTATTATCGGTGATGCTACTCCTCTTGGGTGGAACAATGATTCTAACCTATCGCCTTCGCAACAATTCACCCAGGTTAGCCTCACGGATTTCCAGATTACCGTTCCATTGAAATCATCAGGAAGCTACTTGTTTTTACCGGAAGATCAGGGTCTTTGGACTCATAAATATGGTGGAGCAAGCGCTACAGGAGGTGACATATTATATGACGGTGCTGTTCCAGGTTCAAATACACCCGGACCAGCCGTAGATGGCAATTACTTGATAGATGTGGATTTCGCCGCCGGAAAATATACTGTAACAAAACAATAATTTTAGATATCTGTTATATGTAACCAGCCCGGCTTTGGGCTGGTTTTTATTTTAGGACGTTCATGAAAATAGTATCCTGTTTTTCGGGACTCAATTGACTTCTAAAAAAATTCAATTGCTTGTAATAAAATATTACTTTGTAGTAATTGTAATAACATTAAATTCTACGTATGAAAATATTTTTCACTTTTGTTTTTTTCGTAGCAATTAGCAGTAGTTTTTATTGTAAGAAAAATGCTGCAAATACAAGCCCGCCTAAAACAGACACACTACCCGCGGATACAATTCCTCATGTAGATACAATACCTGTTACGAATACTTTTTTTGCAAAGGGCGCTGATGTAAGCTGGATATCTCAAATGGAATCGGAGGGAATAAAATTTTACGATAAAGCAGGTGAACAGAAAGATATTTTTCAAATCTTGAAAGATGAAGGTATCAACAGCATTAGGTTACGTGCCTGGTTAAATCCTGTTGGCGGTTATAACAATACTGCAGATGTTGTTTCAAAAGCTATTCGAGCAAAAAGCGCAGGTATGAAAATTATGATTGATTTTCATTACAGCGATACATGGGCGGATCCGGGCCACCAAACAAAACCAGCTGCGTGGGCAACCGAAGACATCAACGATTTAAAAATTTCAGTGCATGATTACACTGTTAGTGTTATGGATTCTTTAAAAGCAAATGGAATATTTGCCGATTGGGTACAGGTTGGCAATGAAACAAACGATGGCATGTTGTGGCCGGAAGGACAGGCGTCAGTAAATATGGCCAACTTTGCTTCGCTTATAACTGCAGGTTACAATGCGGTAAAATCAGTAAGCGACAGCTCAAAAGTTATTGTTCACATCTCTAATGGATATGATAATACTTTGTTTCGATGGATATTTGATGGTTTAAAAAATAACGGAGCTCATTGGGATATTATTGGTATGTCTCTATACCCAACCGCCACCGATTGGAATAATTTGAACGCACAATGCCTCACTAATATGAGCGACATGGTAACAAGATATAATAAGCCTGTAATGATATGCGAAGTGGGAATGAGTTGGGCCGATTCCATTGCATGCAAATCTTTCATAGCTGATCTTATTACTAAAACAAAATCGGTTCGTGATAACAAAGGGCTTGGGGTTTTTTATTGGGAACCGGAATGCTTTCCTAACTGGAATGGTTATACGCTTGGTGCATTTAACAATTCAGCGAAGCCTACGGTCGCTTTAGATGCATTTAAATAATTTCAACTACATTTATTTTAGAATAATTTTTTAAAATAAACTCAGCTTGTATGAAAAGGATTTCTTTGCCGTTGTTGCTTTTTTCAATTTGTTTTATTTCTATTAATAACTTTTGTAAAGCACAAAATACATTTTCAGACAGGCATATAAATTTTGATACTGACTGGAAATTTCATTTTGGTGATGCATCAGACCCCTCAAAAGATTTCAATTATACTGTAGCAACTATTTTTTCTAAAACAGGTAACGCACACGGCACTGCGATTGATGATAAATTCAATGATACCTCCTGGCTAAGTTTAAATCTTCCACACGATTGGGTAGTGGAACTCCCTTTTGTAAACTCTCCGAATTCGGACGTATTGTCTCATGGGTATAAACCAGTTGGTGGCCTGTTTCCTGAAACAAGTATTGGCTGGTATCGCAAACATTTTTTAGTAGATAAAAAAGATTCGGGAAAGCGGTTTCAAATTCGGTTTGATGGGGTTTTTCGCGATGCCAACATTTGGCTCAACGGAATTTATTTGGGAAATAATAAAAGCGGGTATATAGGATTTGCTTATGACATTACCGATTACATTAATTACGAAAAAGAAAATGTAATAGTTGTAAGAGTAGACGCAACGCAATATGAAGGATGGTTTTATGAAGGTGCAGGGATTTATCGCCATGTTTGGCTAAATGAATATAACAATGTGCACATTGCGAATCATGGAACTTTTGTTTACACAACTGTTCATAACAATACAGCTGCGATACATCTTGAAACGCCTGTCGAAAATGAAAATTTTACTTCCGCAGGTTGCACAGTTACTTCAATAATTAGTGATCGTGATGGAAAAGTTTTGGGGAAAACAAAGGAACAAAGTATTTCATTGAATGTTAACGAAACTAAAATCATCAAACAGCAAATATCATTGGATAATCCAAAATTATGGTCAGTTGATGATCCTTATTTATATAGAATAACTACTATTATTAAATCGAATGGAAAAATTATTAACATCGAAAAAAAACGATTCGGGATAAGAACAATCAGCGTTACTAGAGACGGCCTTTTCTTAAATGGAAAATATATTAAAGTAAAAGGTGTTTGCGATCACCAGGATCACGCGGGAGTTGGCAGTGCTTTACCGGATTATTTGCAATATTATAGAATAGGCTTACTGAAGAAAATGGGCGCGAATGCGTATCGTACAACGCATAATCCTCCAACGCCCGAATTGTTAGATGCATGCGATAGTTTAGGTATGCTTGTGCTTGATGAAACACGACTTTTAAACAGCAGCCATGAATATATAAACCAGTTTGAACGTATGATTCTTCGTGATCGTAGCCACCCTTCTGTTTTTATGTGGTCAATAGGTAATGAAGAATTCGCGATTCAAACCACCAGTATAGGTAAAAGGATCGCTGAAACACTTATAGCAAAACAAAAAGAATTAGATCCCTCACGGGTAAGCACATATGCAGCGGATGTGCCGAATGTTTATAAGGGAGTCAATGAAGTAATTCCCGTTAGAGGATTTAATTATCGCATCTCAGCCGTTGATCCTTATCATAAAGATCATCCGGATCAACCTATCATTGGAACGGAAATGGGAAGCACTGTAACCACAAGAGGTATCTACACTAAAGATACCATCAATGCCTACGTTCCTGATGAAGATATAACGGCGCCATGGTGGGCAAATACAGCCGAACAATGGTGGTCGCTTGCGGCAACACGGCCCTGGTGGATGGGAGGATTTGTCTGGACAGGTTTTGATTATCGCGGTGAGCCCACACCGTACCAATGGCCGAACATCAATTCTCATTTTGGAATTATGGACATGTGCGGTTTCCCTAAAAATATTTATTACTATTATCAATCATGGTGGACAGATGAAGATGTACTTCATATTGCCCCGCACTGGAACTGGAAAGGAAAAGAAGGACAGCCAATCGATGTATGGGTGTATAGTAATGCCGACAATATTGAATTATTTTTAAACACGAAGAGTTTAGGTAAAAAGGATATGCCACGTAACAGCCATCTTCAATGGAGTGTCAATTACGAACCTGGTACTTTATCAGCAGTTGCTTTTAAAAAAGGAAGAAAAATTGTTGCAAGTGTTGAGACAACCGGTCCGGCCGCAGAAGTTGTGATAACGCCATATAAAACCACAATGCTGGCTGATGGTAAAGATGCTACAGTAATAAATGTGACAGTTGTTGATAAACAAGGAAGGGAAGTTCCTGATGCCGATAATCTTATTAAATTTTCAATTGAAGGCAGTGGAAAAATTATTGGCGTAGGCAATGGAGACCCCAGCAGCCATGAGCCGGATAAATGTTTGGATGGCAACTGGCAGAGAAAGCTTTTCAATGGCAAATGCCAGGTAATTGTGCAGGCCGGAACCACTGCCGACATTATTAAATTCGATGCAACGTCCCCGGGATTGTGGAAAGGTTCTACTGATATCATTACATTAGTTCCGCCCCTTGCCGAAAACAATACAGAGGGTAATAAATATCTAAGGCCAGCCAATCTGAAACCCACCGGAAAAATACTCGGAGCAGATATTTCTTTTTTGCCACAGCTCGAAGCAAGAGGTATGAAATTTTCTGATGAAGGAAAGCAAAAAGATGCAATTGAAATTTTGAAAGATCATGGATTTAATTACATACGGTTACGGCTATTTGTAGATCCTTCTAACGATAGCGGTTATTCGCCGGGAAAAGGATTTTGTGATTTGCAACATACCCTTGAAATGGCAAAAAGAATTGAGAAAGCAGGAATGAAATTTCTCCTTGACTTTCATTATAGTGATACATGGGCTGATCCGGGTAAGCAATACGAACCCATGGCTTGGAAAAGTTTGAGTTTAAAGGAATTAACTAATAAAATTTATGCATATACCAAACGGGTTTTGACCGCCTTAAAGGCGCAGGGTACTTTGCCGGATATGGTACAAACAGGCAACGAAATCAATCATGGTATATTATGGCCGCAGGGAAATATACAACACCCGGATAACCTTGCTGATCTTTTAAAAGCGGCAATAGCTGCCGTGAGAGATGTAGATCCGAAAATTGTTGTGATGCTTCATATTGCTCTCGGTGGCCAGAATAGTGAATCAGAATTTTTTCTTGATAATATGATTAATCGGGGGGTGACCTTCGATGTAATTGGAGAATCTTATTATCCTAAATGGCATGGAACTTTGCAGGATCTTCAAAATAATTTGGGGGCTCTTAAAAAGAAGTATGGTAAGCCAGTAATTGTTGCCGAATATTCGCAGCTTAAAAACGAAGTAAATAAAATTGCATTTACCCTTCCGGGTAATGATCTGAAAGGAACTTTTATCTGGGAACCATTAAGCACGTGGGAATCTGTTTTTGATAAAGATGGTAAATCCAATGATCAAATTAAAGTATATGACTCGATAAGCAAGGAGTATAAAATTCCGAAATAAATATTCCCTTTTTTTGAAAATAGAAATACAACGGTTCATATTTCCGCCAGTGACCAGCTTTTTGACAAACAAAAAATTTAAAAGGAATGAATAATTTTTTTCTCAAAGAATTCATCCGGCAATCCGTTTACCGGATTACTGAAAACACCAACCGGATTATAAAATGTTTGGAAGAAATTAATGAAGCAGAAATATGGCAACGGCCAAATGAAAGTTCCAACAGCATAGGAAATATCATTTTGCATTTATGTGGCAACATAAGACAATATGCCATTTCATCGTTGGGCAAAGTTGAAGATGTACGAATGAGAGATATAGAATTTTCAACCAAAGAAGGCTTCAGTAAAAAAGAATTATCCGTTAAACTCAAAAATACTGTTGATGAGGCTATTGCCATTATCGAAAACTTAGATGAACCGGCATTGATTAAATCATATTCCGCACAGGGATTTAATTTATCAGGTATTGGTATTGTCGTTCACGTAACAGAGCATTACTCCTACCATACCGGCCAAATCGCTTTTTGGATCAAATTATTAAAGAATAAAGACCTCAGATTTTATGCAGGCATTGACCTGAACATAAAAAACAAAAATTAAGAAAGGAGTTGGTTCTTAGAACAAATTATTAAGGAGAATCTACCTGTGCTTGCTCTGCAAAAATTTATCCCTGATAATTTCACTCATAGGCCGGTTATAAACTTTGCTTTCAACCCATGAAATAATATCAAGATAGGCGAAGGATCTTGTTTCAAAACGGTTTTTTTCCAGGTGCTTAATCTTTTCAAGAAATTGTTTTAGTTCCGTAATTAATTCCTTAGGCCGTACTTTAGTTGAATGTCTTAAAAAAGTAAATATCGCTTCTTCAACAACAGTTAGGTTTTTCATCCTCGCCATAAACCTATAGACCGATTTAATTAATGAATCTAATATTTCGTCATTGCCCAACTCATAATGACATAGGAGATGCATCAACCTGGAATAACATTGTAAATCATTTCGCAAACCCGAGTGGGTATCGTGGATTATTTTATGCAGAAAATCAATTGCTGTGGCATAGTCGCCCGAACCAAAATACAATGTTGCGATTTTATAATTAAAAACAAGGATTCTATGGCTGTCAACGAATAAAGCATATTCCTTTAATTTTTCTATAATTCCAGGAACAACATGTAACCCTTCACTAAAATTACCTTGCATCAAATACATATTAAGCCGGGCGCTGTTAATATAAATCGAAGTGTGGGTACGAAAATTATCATGTTGATTAGCAACCGGGGTTTTTGCATATTCTTCAAATTGCTTCAATGTAATTTCAAATTTTTCAAAGTTCCTCAGGTCGAAATGAGCATTTAGAAGATTATGCATGCCCTTTATATAGTGCCCGGTTTCTACAGCAATCATAACTTTATTTTCGCCAAAAAGGTCGATCCATTTTTGGCTGTAACGGTAATACATTAAAAAATCCTGTCTTATAAAAGCATACCAGCAATAGCTTTGGTATAAATACAATTTCTCGTAAAAGCCATTAATTGCATTGGGGTCTGCCGGTAAAGAATTGGCAAAAAATTCGCGGATGCCTTGTTCATCCTGCTCGTTACGGGCGTGCCCGTTTTTTACATACCACCTGTAGAGTAACAATGCAAGGTTTGATAGTCTCGTAACTCTGTCTATGTGGCCACTAATGTCAAGCGCCTCCTCTGCAAGTGTTTCAGTTTTTTCCAGTGAACTCCTGGTTATATGCAGCGTTTCAATCTTTTTCTCCAGCGAAATAACCTGCACCAGGAAATTCATTTTCTGGTTACTCCTGGCTAATTCTTTTGCTTTTTCGAGGATGTTCAGGCTTTGTATTTTCAGGCCTTTGTTGTATAGCAACCGGGCATTGTCAAGATGTTCACTCAGCTTCAGATCAATATTATCATTGGTTTTTAATAAACGAAGACTGGCCAGCAATTGTTTGTATAAATGGGTTTTTAAATTAGAAAGTTGAGGTTTCGTAATATCACTTAATGTTTTAAGAAGCTGCTTCTCATCATATTCTGAAAGTTTATCCAGGGCATCGAAAAGGCGTATTATTTTGAGGTCCTCCTTTGCTGAACTTCTCTTGATATAGAGTTTAAAATGCCTTTTCTCGGACTTTTCGAGAGAATGAACCAATTGGAATAGTGTATCAGAAAAAAGGTTGGGCATCATTAAGATTTTTTACTGAAATGCAAGTTAGTAAAGGGATTCTAAAATAAACAATCCTTTCGGCGATGATAGAACCGACAATAAATTGATTGGTTCGTTTATTTGTCACAGCGTATGTTTGTTTCGCAAGAGGTTAAAGAAAGAAAAAGACTCTCAATCGTGGCGGGGTTTTCAATCTGTTTCTTCTCATTGTAAGCTGTGACATCAGCACAAACTAAACAATTAAAGATTCTCATATCAAGCAATCGTAAAGGCCGTCCTGTTTCTACAGGAGGGCTTTATTTTTTTGAGGTCGTGAAAATACATATAATTAACCATTCACAAATTTTTTTAGTAAATAATTTTTGGCAGCATAATTAAAAATAAAAGACCCGCCCCTTTTTTGGTATGGCAGGTCTCTTAAAGTTTTAATAGGGATTTAATTTCCGGTGGTGTGCATTATAGTTTTGCGACAACTATATTTTCTGTTACTGTTTTTTGTGAGCTTACTTTGTAAACCTGGGTTTTGTGAGTTTTTGCTGAAGTTACTTCAAATGTTACACCAAAATCGGGAGCGTCCAATTCGTATTCATCAATGTTCAATTGGTATTTCCTGGAGAGATTTTCACCTTTTATTTTTTCTGAATACAATACATTATGACTTGCGTCCTTGATATTAATGTAATACACCCCCGCATCGTCATTATTAAGATTGAGCTGAAATACCGGTTGATTTTTAATTTTACCGATGAATTTTAATTCTGCAGGTTCACCAGTTTTAACACTTGCAAATGTTGTGTTGGTTAATCCCATTGTACAGAGGGTAAATAGACCCAATGTAATCATTTTTGTTTTTTTAATTGTTTGTTTCATAAAGCGAATTTTTAGATTAAAAGATTAATTTATTTTTCTCTAATCAAACAATCAAAGTGTAAAACTAACACGATAAAAATGCGGCCGCAAATCAACTTATATTATGATTACTCATCTTAAAGGGTCATATGATTTTTGTAAACCCTTGACAGCAAAGGATTTTAGAAAAAAATTGTTTTGATGCCCAAATCGCAATATTACCTTACTGTTAAGGCGGGATAAGGTGGGAAGGATGCAAAAATTGATTAAGGAAGCCTTGCATTTTATTGGTTTTATCATTGACGCACTTCAACCACTTAGCTCACTCTTGTGTCTGTTAATAATTTGTTTATCGCGTCGTTAAAGGATCCGGCACGGATTATTTCACCGGCATTCACAAAATATATTTCATCAGCGTTTTCAATCGTGTTTAGCCGGTGGGCAATTATGATCCGCGTCGTATTTTTTGGAAGCTTATTTAATATTTCTTCGAGTAGTTGCTCGGTCATCGTATCAATATTTGCAGTCGCTTCATCGAGTATCAGCACTTCAGGATTTCGTATAACGGCCCGCATAAACGCAATTAACTGCTTTTGACCTAAACTGATATTATCTCCACCAGAAGACACTTTTGTTTGTAACCCATTTTCAAAAATGGTCAATAAGCTTTCGAGGTTCGATTCTTTTATAACCTGCTCCATTTGTTCATCGGTATAGTTTTTATACTTTTCGTTGCCATATAAAATATTATCTTTTACGGTTCCTGTAAATAAAAAAGGTTCCTGCAAAATAAAGCCAATTTTTATTGCACGTTCTTCAGGTGAATAGATGCGAATATCTTTGCCATCAAGAAAAACAGTTCCCGTGGTTGAGTCATACAAACGTGCAATTAAAGATGCGGTGGTAGTCTTTCCGCCACCTGTTGGACCGACAAAGGCGTAAGTCTTTCCTCTTTGCAGTTTAAGCGAAACATTGTGTAATATTTCGCGACCCTCCTCGTAACCAAAATGTACATTCCTGAATTCTATCAATGCATCTGACGATTCGGTATTGCCTGTTTTAATTGTGATTAAGTCTGTATCCAATGAAAGGATTTTAGTTATCCTATCCCAACCTGCCATAGCCACCTGGAAGCTTGTCCAAAGCGATGCAAGTTGCCTGAGCGGGTTATAGAAATAGGTAGAATAAGCAAGATAACTTACCAATAAGCCTATTGAAAAATTTCCTGTTGAAATAAGATAGATGCCATAAGCTAATACGGTTAGTTGGGCAACGCCTGAAAAAAAACTATATACCGGCAGTAGCAGATTGTTTGCCAAACCAGCACCCACGGCAGTTTTATAGTTCTGATTGTTTGCTTCGTGAAACCTTTTCCTGAAATAATCCCGACGGTTAAACGCAATAATCACTTTGAAGTTATGAAGACTTTCTTGTATCTCGGCACTCATTCCGCCAACGCTTCTCAAGTTAACGGCATTCTTTTTTTTGACCCATGGAGAAATTAATCTTGTAAATATTAAAATGCATAATGCCGGAATAAGAGCTGCGGCGCCAAGCTTAAAATGAATCAATAAGAGAAAAATTCCCGCACCGGCCATCGTCGCGATGCTTCCGATAAACTGCATCAGCGATTGAGAAAAAAATGTGTTGATTTTATCAGTATCATTATTGATCCGTGAAATAAGATCACCGGCTTTATTGGCATTAAAGAAAGCAACAGGTAAAGATTGCAGCTTATTGAATATAGTATTTCGTAAAGTAAAAAGCATTCGCTGACTGATACTACCCATCAGTTTTGTTTGAAAGTAGCTTGCAAACAGGCCTACCGAATACATAATAAGCAGGATGCCCGAGAACACGAGCACTCCGTGATATTGTTTATGCTGTACATAGTTATCAATGGTATATCCTATCAATAAGGGTCCTAATAAATTAAGTGTCGAATTAAGCAATATAGCACTTACGGCAACTAATAAATTTTTCTTCTCACGCTCAATAAGTTTAAAGAGACTTTTCAGTGCTGAAAATGTAGACGATTTTTCGTTTTTAACGGTAAGTGCGTTAAGATTGTAATTCATAATTGCTGGTACTTTTTTGTGAGTCGAGCATTTGCACATACTCCGGGCTTGTATGCAAAAGTTCATCATGTTTTCCTGATGCAATCAACTCACCCTGCATTAATAAAATGATCTGGTCATACTTTTCAACTGTGGTAATTTTTTGTGTAACAGAAATCAAAGTGAGTTGCGGATAATTCCTTTGAATGTTTTCCAATATTTTCATTTCAGTAGTATTATCAACACGAGCTGTAAAATCATCGAGCAATAATATCTTAGGATTTAATGCCAATGCACGTGCCAGCATGATGCGTTGCTTTTGTCCACCCGAAAGACTTGAGCCACGTTCGGAAACTACAGTGCTTAATTTATTGGGAAGATTATTAATGAATTCTTTCAGCTCAGCTGTTTCAATGGCTTTTTCAAGCGATTCATCGGTGACAGTATCACTGAATGCAATGTTTTCACGAATACTCATATTAAAAATGATGCTATCCTGGAAAACAAATCCCACTTGCTGGTGAAATGCTTCACTGTTATATTCTTCAATAGGATGTCCGTTAAAAGTAATAGTACCTGAGGTGGGTTTTATTAGCCCCGTTAACAAATACAATAATTGTGTTTTACCTGCAGCGGTAGGCCCGATAATAGCCATTTTTGAACCAGATGCAACATTAAAAGATATGTCTTTCAAAACTGGAATCTGCCCATACAACACATTTACATTTCGTAATTCCATTTTGCCCTTTAATTCTTTGGTGATGGTCCCGGTTTCAGGCTGATCGGGGGCATTAAATACACTACTTATACGGGTATACGAAGCTGTTGCCTGGGCTATGACGTTACTCATAAAACCAATAATTAATATTGGGAAAATAAGCATCGATAAATAACCATTGAACGCCGCAAAATTTCCCAGGGTCATGCTACCATTTATTACAAAATGTCCACCCAACGCAAGAATACTTAGGGCTGCCATATTCGAAGTAAATGTGATCACAGGGATAAGGCCTGCAAACAGATACAGGATCTTCAGTCCAAATTCTTTTGCTTTGGTATTTGCTTCCAGAAATTTTTTATATTCTGGTATTTGTGAATTAACTACCCGGATAATAGCTGCGCCCAAAATACTTTCATTGATTACTTTATTCAACCAGTCAATTACGGCCCTGCTTTGTATAAACAATGCACGAACTTTTTTCAGCACAACAAAGAATGTAATACCAATAATCGGAATGATGGCAATTACACACAAAGCGAGTTTCCAGTTAATAGTTATCAATAAAATGCTTGCACCGATGATGATAAACAGAGATGAAATGATAGACACGATTGCCTGTGATATAAACATTTTTATAGAGTCAACATCGGCAGTAAGATTGGTTAGTAATTTAGCTGGATTTGCCTGTTCAATGAAGGCGGCGCTTTGTTTTGAAATTTTATCCGAAAGTTTTGCTCTCAGATCTCTTGCTACTTTTTCCGACGTAAAAGTTTGGAGAATGCTTTGTAAGTAAGTAAAAATAAATATACTGGCTATAGCTATTGAAAACTTTAAAATAAGCGGTTTAAATAGAAAATTATGATTGGTAAAAGCGTCTATGCTTTGTGAGACAATTTTTGGAATAAATAAATTAATGCCATTACTTAAGAGTGTAAACACAATTAATAAAATAACAATACCTATGTATGGCTTAAGCAAGCTAAGTATGCCCGGTTTTTTATTCATTTAGCTATTTAAATATGAATTCTATAAGAGGATTTTAGGGTGGATATTTTTGGGGTGCGACTGGTCTTTAGTATTAAAAAATCTTCTCTTTTAAGAAGATAGATTGAAAGTAGCCTCGACAGGAATCGAACCTGTATCTGGAGCTTCGGAAACTCTTATACTATCCATTGTACTACGAGGCCAGGCAATCTTCCTATTTTGCGCAGCGCAAATCTACGATAATTTTTTGCCGGGAATAACTTCGAAAAAGTCAAAATTTCATCCCTGTTACTTAATCAATCCATGCGCATTGGTACTAAATATTTTTACTGCAATTGCCAGTAAGATTACCCCGAAAAATTTCCTTACGACAATCAATCCATTCGGCCCTAATGCCTTTTCAATCCACTTTAATGATTTCAATACAATAAAAATTATGATGCAATTAATAAGTATTGCGATCAATATATTTACATCGAAATAGTTCGCTTTGAGCGACATAATGGTTGTAAGCGTGCCTGAACCAGCAATTAATGGAAAAGCAATGGGAACAACGCTTCCACTCCGGGGGTCACTATCCTGTTTAAAAAAATCGAGCCCCAATATCATCTCGAGACCGATAATAAAAATTACAATACTTCCTGCAACTGCAAATGATTGCACATCAAGTCCCAAAAGATTAAGAAACGGTTGCCCGACAAAAAGGAACAAAATCATAAACGCCCCTGATGCTACAGTGGCTTGCATAGAACGAATGACTCCGCCCATTTTTTCTTTTAAGGAAATCAGGATTGGTATAGAACCTAAAATATCGATCACGGCAAAAAGTGTAAACGTTACCGTGAGGATTTCTTTAACTTTTATGTTGGCAAAATCGGCCATGTGATTTTTTGCAAATGTAATTTTTATGCCGGAAGCAGGTCACAAAAATAAAAACCATAATCCTCTTCACCAGGATCCTGAAAACACTGATCATTTGACTGCTTTGGCGCTGTATATTTTTTATAAACGGTTTCACCTTTTGTGAATACGGCAGGTTTTGTAAATATTGGACCATCATAAACAAAAGTGTGGAACTCTCCATTTTCACCACATACATCCACGCCGGGCGGAATGTCTTCAATAAAACTTTCATCTATTATTCTTCCGCAAAAACTTTTATCCAAATATTTTTCGTTAATGCATACTACAATACTTTTAAAACCAAGCTCAATAAATTCATGAATCAATTCCATGGTATCTCTTTTCCAGAGAGGAAAAATTGCCGTTATCCCAACGTTCGCCAGTTGATTTTCGCGGTATTTTTTTAAATCCTCCAAAAAAATATCACCAAAAATACTATGCGTAAACGCCTCTTTTTGTAACTGGCTAATTGTTGCTGTCATTTGTTTTTCATATTCAGACATAGATGGCTGATCACTGAGGACTAACTTTTGCAAAGGGATTCCTATTTTGGATGCCTGTTGTTCTAATAATTCTTCCCGTACACCATGCATGGAAATGCGGCGATATTTTTTATTTACATTGGTTAAAAGTTTCTCAACAGAAAAGTTGCTGCCGTTTAAAATATGGTATAGGGCAAGCGAACTGTCTTTACCGCCACTCCAGTTCATAAATGCTTTCATCAAATAATTTTTATTAAAATGTAATTCGTCTTTACCAGTTAAATGTAACGCCGCTGTTAATTAAAAACGGGATAGAATTATATCCTCTTATATCAAAAAACTTTTTATTGAAAATGTTTTGAGCGTTTACAAAAATCTTAATAAACTTTTTAAACTTATATTCCGCATAAGCTCCCAATAAAAAATATCTATCTAATAATATATCGGCTTCCTGGTAATTGCCAACGTCGTAATGTTTGCCAACATACTTGCCTGAAATACTCACGAATAAACCACTATCAATCTGGTAACCCGCCGAAATATTGAAATTGTTTGCCGGTCTTTTTATTAAGTATTCGTACGAAGAATCCTTAAATGTAACACGGCTTTGCGATTCTTCCCTTGGTTTTAAATACGTGTAATTGGCAGTGACAATTAAATTTTTTACAGGTACTATTTTAGCTTCAAACTCGACACCATGCACGTTTTGCCTGGTAAAGTTGAAATATTGGAAAAGATTGTTATCAAAGTCAATTCCGTCTGTTATCTTACGATCAAAATAAACGATGCGTGTTGTAACATGCTCATGCATTTGCTGAATGCCTGCCTCATAAGTGGTAGATTTTTCAGGCTTCAAAGCAGGGTTTCCGTAATCTGAATATAGTTGATACAAAGTAGGCGCCTTAAATCCGGTAGCGATACTTCCAAAAATTCTAAAATGATCATTGATATTATAAGAAGGATTAAAAGTATAAGTATGGTTACTGCCATAACGGGAGTGAACATTTAATCGTCCTCCAAGTTCAATATTTAATTTTTCGTTGACGGTGTGATAAATTATTGATCCATACAAAGACGCCTGGCTTTGGGAAGTATCTTTAAATGTAGTGGTAAAGGGTCCATACGAACTCAACGAAAAATACCTACTGTGAAAATTACTGTAGCGATAGTCTGCGCCTTGTAAAAAGCTGAAGTTTTTGCTGATAAAAATATTGCTGAAAATTTCTGCAAATTGCGTGTGCCCTACATAGTTATCTGTTGCAAACGTTACAAAACCCGGTACATCAAGACTGTCATTAAAATAATCTCTTTTGCTGTCTGTATATTGATAATTACCGGTAACGCTTATATTATTATTCTTTTCATAGTGAGCGTTGAAACCTGTAATTAAACTTTTATTTTTTACTGAATAATCTTTTTCATCTGTGAAAGCTGCCGCATCAAGATCAGTTTTATACCTGCTATATTGGACAAAAGTTTTAAAATAAAGATCTTTCATTACCTGGTATTGTAAAGAAGCGCTTGCAACATCACCATTATAAGCATCGTTATCAAAATTTTTTGTTTTTGTGCTGTCATAAGCCGATGAGAAGCCATCGGATATGAGCTTTTCATAATGCACATTGTAAGTTAATTTATTTGCTTTACCGTACAATTGTATATTGCCCCGGAAAGTATTGTAATTGCCTGCACTTACAGTAGCTTTTACATTGAATGGCGTTGTAACGCCCTTTTTTTCCGTGATAATATTTATAACTCCCGCAATTGCATCGGAGCCATATAACGTGGATTGGGCGCCCCGGCATATTTCAATGCTTTCTACATCATTTAGAGAGATAAGATTCAGGTCAAAATAATTGTTATTAACGGAAGGGTCGTACACAGGAATACCATCCATCAAAATTAAAGTACGACCTGCAGAGGCTCCGCGTAAATAAACAGTTTGATTGGATCCTAAATTGTTCAAAGCGCCACTAACGCTAACGCCTGCCTGATCATTTAATAACTGTGCCACACTTTTGCCGCCGCTCTTTTCTATTTGATCTTTTGTGATAACAGTTATTACCTTACCTGTTGTGCTCTGCTTTTGCGGAAACTTGTTAGCAGTAATAATTACTTCATCTAACGTTTTGGTTGCAGTGTCTTTCTGTGCCTGCGCATAGCCGCTGAAGATTACAGCAGCCGCAATAAAAATTCCTTTTTTCATTTGTAGAAAATTTTTTTGTGACTGCTTTCGAAATAAAAAAAGAAAGAAATATAAATGCCGCCCCGGCTTTTACACTTCGTGCCTTTCACCCGAAAGCTTTGAATTGTTTAATGTAACAGGCAGGTCTTCTGGCTTTGCACATTCTTAAAAGCCTTCCCGTTATTAAACAGTGGCGAAGAATTTAAGAATTCGATTTGCTTTACAGCTACGGGGATAGCGCCGGATTTACACCGGCTTCCCTTTTAATCTTTACCAATAATTTATTGGAATCAAGAACCAATTACAGCGGCAAATGTAGCGGCAATATTTTTAGAATTCAAAAAGAAATTTAATTTTTGGACTAACAAAATATTATTTCACAAGGAAAAAGAATTTTTATTTTTTAATAAAATTAAAAACCAAACCAGCATAATAATTTCTTCCGGGTGCAGCATTATAATAGCGGCCGACTGCGGCATTGATATCATTACCGAGACTGTATTTTGTATCAAAAATATTTTCAGCGCCTGCAAATATTTCCGCGCTGATCTTACTACTAAAATCTTTTTTGTATCCCAGTCTTGCGCCTAAAAGATTGTAGGAAGATGCATAAGCAGAATTAGCATCATTGAGTGCAATCTTGTCAGTATAATTATAGGTTACATTAATATAAACGCCAGCTTTTGATGCTATGTCAAGCCCGGCCACAACTATGTTTGGTGCAGCACCGGGCAATTTATTTTTTGAAAAATCTGTGCTTACCTGCTTAAAATCTCCATAGTGGAAATCATGCCAGGCATAACTGGCCCACACTTTAGCTGAAGTAATAAAATGATGTGGCATATCAGCAAGTTGGTAAGATGCAAAAGTCTCTACACCATTCTGTTTGGTAGAACCGGCATTTACATAATAATAAACGCCATTGATATCAATACGCTGCACTATCGTATTTTTCAGGTCAAAGAAAAACCCACTGATATCAAAATAGAGTTTGTTGTGCAACAACGCCCCTTTAATACCCACTTCATAATCCATTCCGTCTTCCGGTTGCAGGTTAGTACCGAATAATCCATCAGAACGAAGTACCTCTGAAACCGTTGGCGGAGAAAAGCCGCGGGCAACACTTCCATATACCGATACATTTTTCTTTAGCTGTTTAAGAACCGCAATGTGCGGCGGCAATTGGTTTTTGAAAATTCTCTTCTGGGTAGTTGATGGTCTTGACGAAAGATGAACCAATTGAATAGAAGATTTATTCAAACTTACCCCACCTGTAATTGTCCAGCCATGTGGTAATTCAAAATCAGCTTGCGCAAATAACATATACTGCCAATTGTTTAAATTATCATCCGATTGCAATGAGTCAGCAACGCCTAGTTTATTGCCGTAATCCCTCGTATTAAAAAAGCCCTTCTGCGCCTCCGTTCCAAAATCAAGTTGCAAGTTGGTATTTCCTATTTGCTTTTTATATTCAAATACGCTTCTGCCTCCAAAATGAGGTTCCTTCCTGTATTCATACACTCTTATACCGGGGTTGACGAAATCGGTATAAGATCCATATAAAGAAGTTGTGTTGTGCCAATGGTCATTAAACTCATATTCGTTACTAAAGCCTGCGAGAAATATTTTTTGATAAATAGCCGCCTTGTTTTGTACGGCTCCCGGTTGTGAACCCGAGCCAGGTCTTGCCTGTTTTCGATCAGTGTTATATTGTGCCAGGGTTAGTCCGCCAGGTGTTTCATAATAAAGATCGCTGTAAGACATGTAAGCATGTAAAGTTTGCTTGTTATTTACTTTCAACAAACTTTCCCATGTGGCAATATCTCTGCGCATCTTTGCCTGCTGGCGATAGCCATCGCTTGTTTGGTGAGAATAATTAAAACTATTTTCATGATCAGAGTCGCCGGTTTTTACATTAACATTAAGGTTATTGGTATTAAAGCTGCCCATCGTATAAGCAAGCGAAATTCCTTTGTTCCAATTTGACGGTAAAGTATGTATGAGCATTGCGCCGCCAATGCCGGCTCCGTATAAGCTGCTTGCCGGCCCTTTAATTATTTCAATGGAATTAAAATTATAAAAGCTCAGTTGGTTTAAATACGTATTACCGGTTGGGTCTGTAAGAGGTATATCATCCAGGTAAATTTTCACATCGCGAACACCGAACGGGGAACGTAATGAACTGCCCCGGATGTTAAGCCGGTAGCTGCCCGGTGAACGCTCTTCCATGCTGACGCCGGGAGTAATGTTCAATGCAGGTAATATGCTCATATTACCAAAGCGGTTTAGTTGTACCTGCCCTGTAACGCTTACCGGTGCAGCGACATCAATCAGGCTGCGGTTTTGTTCATACGCTTTGACGATTATCCCGGGAAGGTGTTTTATCGAATCTGTTGGTTCAGTTTGAGCTGTACAAAGTGAGGGAATATAAAAGCATAGGAGTGCAGCAAATAAATTTTTCTTCATAAAGATTGGGTCATGATTTGGGATGTAAAGGTAGAATCTTTTCCTGCTATCTGAATTGCACGATATAATGACGGCAACAGAGACAATAAAAGACTTTGCGGCCGCAAATATTTTCTATCTTCCCAAAATGAAACCATTGAAGCAACTCGGGCTTTTTGATCTGACCATAATAATGGTAAGTTTTGTAATTGGGATGGGCATTTTCAGAACGCCGATAAATGTGGCGCAGTCGGTGAGTACACCCTTGATATTTTTCAGTGCATGGATAGTGGGAGGCTTTGTTGCATTTTGCGGAGCACTTACTTATGCTGAAATCGGAAGTCGTCTGCCCGTTACCGGTGGATACTATAAAGTATTTGCCTATGCTTATCATCCATCAATAGCTTTTGCTATAAACTGTATCATACTGGTGTCGAATGCCGCATCCCTCGCAGCAGTTGCTCTTGTGGGCGCTGAATATATTACAGGAATTCTGATTCCCAATTCCCAGGATCCTGTATGGCTGCTTAACTCTCAAAATGTAATGCATTTGCAAACAATACAGGTTTCAATCGCCATTGCTTCAGTTTTGATTTTTTACGGAGTAAATCTATTGGGATTAAAAATGAGTTCAAGAACACAAAATGTGTTGACCACTATAAAAATACTAATGGTTATTTGCCTGATAAGTCCGCTATTTTTTGCGTCAGGCTCAACGCCTGTACACCTGTTAGCATCGGCACAACATTCGGGGACTTTCACCGAATATTTAAAGGCTTTTGGCGTGGGGCTGGTGGCTGTAAGCTTTACTTATGGCGGATACCAGCAGACAATTAATGTTGGTGAAGAAGTTCGCAATCCGCAAAAAACAATGCCCCGGGCAATATTTTTGGGAATCGCATTAATCATTATCTTATACCTGTTAATTAACTACGCTTATGTGAGAGTAATTGGATTTGAAGAGCTAAAAACCAGTAAAAACATTGCAGCTATTATGGCTTCAAAAGTCTTCGGCGTAAACGCAGAGCGCATATTATCGGGATTACTTTTTTTAAGTGTACTTGGGTATGTAAATGTGTTATTACTTAGCAACCCGAGAGTAATGGCTGCTATGAGCGAAGACAAAATTTTGCCACGTGCGTTTAACAGACGAAGCGTAAAGACAGAAGCACTCACGACATCACTCACTGTATTTTCAATTATGTGTGTACTAATTGTTTTTTGGGCAAAACAATTTGATACCATTTTAAGCTTTACTATTTTTCTCGATTGTTTCGGAATGGTTTTTTCTTCTGCAAGTATTTTTATCATTAGAAAAAAAACGTCTTATCTGGATAACACCGGCATTTTTAAAATGAAGTTGTATCCTTTATTACCAATTATTTTTATTGCAGCCTATACCTTTGTCGGCATAAGCATCGCCGCTGATTATAAGAATAATAATTATGCTGCACTCATCGGTTTATCGGTATTGGCAGGGTTCATGGTGATTTATTTTATCATAAAAGCAATTGCAAAAAAAGAGATTAAAAAATAACTCTATGGAGCTTTCATATATCATAAATGAACTGGGGGAAGATCGTGAAAATTATTTCAATGCAATAGCTCCTCCTATAATGCAAACGAGCAATTTTGCATTTAAAAAAGTAGATGAAATGCGCAAAGCATTTGCAGATGAATATTCTACTTTTTTATATAGCCGGGGATTGAATCCTACGTCAAAAATTCTTTCAGAAAAACTTGCCGCATTAGACGGTGCTGAAGACTGCCTTGTTTTTAATAGTGGCGCCAGCGCAATTTTTGCCGCTGTTTTTTCAAATGTAAAAAGCGGAGATCACATCATTTCGGTAGTAAAACCTTACTCCTGGGCTCAGAAATTGTTCAATGAAATTTTGCCTCGCTTTAATGTTACCACAACCTATATAGACGGGAGAGAAATTGAAAATTTTAGAAATGCTCTTCAGCCTAATACAGCTATTATTTATTTAGAAACCCCGAGCAGCTGGAGCTTTTGTTTGCAGGATTTAAAAGAAGTTGCAAAACTTGCGAACGAAAAAGGCATCCTTACAATTTGCGATAACAGCTACTGTTCTCCCCTGTATCAAAGACCAATTGAATTTGGAATTGACCTTGTTTTGCAAAGCGCAACAAAATACATCAATGGCCATAGCGATGTTGTAGCAGGCGTCTTGTGCGGCACAAAAGATATGATGATAAAGATTTTCAATAATGAGTATATGACCGCCGGAATTGGCATATCGCCTTTTAACGCGTGGCTGATGATTAGGGGCTTACGCACAATTAAAATACGGCTGGAAAGAATTTCAGACACAACACCAAAAATTGTAAACTACCTAAAGCAACATGAAAAAGTAGATTCTGTAATTTTTCCTTTTGACAAAGATTTTCCTCAATACAAATTAGCAAAGGAACAAATGCAAGGGGCATGCGGACTTTTTTCCTTTGTCATAAGAGCGCAAACAAATCGAGAGATAGAAAAATTTTGTGAAGGATTGCAACACATATTAATGGCGGTAAGCTGGGGTGGCCACGAGTCATTGATTATTCCTGGCTGTGCTTCTATAAAACAAACTGAATTTGATTCGGGCAACATTGATCATAGAATGATGAGAATATACGTTGGCCTTGAAGAGGCCGATTATTTAATTAAGGATTTAGAAAGAGGATTTAAAGCAATGACGACTTAAAAAATGAAAATACCTCTGAATTTTTTTGAGAATTTAAAATTGAAATTTAGCTGTATAAATAAGCTATATCTCAAAAAAAGATTATTATCTAATGATATTATTACCAGGTACTAAAAATTAACGAAACGGTTTTACGTCATCTTTAATAAGCTTGTCCACAATAAAATTTCCCAGGCCCGCCCCTTGTGTTACTCCATTTTCTACGCCCTCCCTGAAATGTATACCGCCGTACAATCTTGATATAGCAGCTTCTTTAGCGGCCTGCATGAAGGAAGAAAAGCTCCTTGGTTTAAGACCAAATAAATCCTCAGAGTTATCCGTAAACTGAAAATTTTTACCAAACATATAATCAAGTACAGAGGCTGAGGCGGCCGAGATTGTACTATGTGCGCTTGGATATTCAGGGAAAGGCGGGGTTTGTAATATCGGAAGCCATTTAGGATCTATATACCTGTTTATGTATGTCACGGGCCTAATCTGGTTACTTCTGTATTTCTCATCCCAACTACTGATAAAGGCGTCCATTAAGGTTAGCGAGACAAATGCCTGTACTTCTATATATTGATTAAAACTCAGATGTGCTTTTCTTGCAGCAATCCCCGTGATATTCATCCAGTGGCCTCCGGGAGTAATTTTTTTATAACCAATCATCATGTGCCCTTCTGTGCTTACCGCAAATGGATTACAATCCCAGAATAATGCAATATCTTCCTGGTCCTTTGAAAGAGTTTTAGATACATTGTAGACTTCCTTCGCCTGTCCGTAAAACTCTGTACCACTGTCTTTGCTGAAGGTGATCGGAGGAACCGGTTTAAACTGTTTGCTTGAATCGATAATCATGGGGCGAATATCTTTCCAATTTGGCTCAACAGGTGGTAAGTAGGTAGGAGGAGTAGGATACCATTTGCCGTCACCTTTTAAAGGAGTATAATGAAGTTTTGCACTCAGTTTATTATACTCGTCTCCCTTAGACCATTCAACAATTTGCGCTGCTACATCTTTTGCAACAGCAACGGAGGCATCAATTAATTTTTGAGGAATTTTATCTTTTACTAACTCCAGTATAAATTTATCTTCATTGTCTTTTAAACGAAATCCGGATGGCAACATCAGCCTGCCGGTTTCATAAATACAATAAACAGCAGCAATCCGGTAATCATATTTTGAAGACTTTATTTTTACGGGTATATAATTGTTAATGATTGATGCAGGTGAGAGTATTCCGGCGTCATTATGGGAAACAATATCATAGGCTCCGGTCATACAATACGCATAATAACGGGCAGCTACAGGCGGGCTTACTACATCATGTATCATTACCATCGTCAAAGAAAAAACCGCAGGTTGAATCATTGATTCAAATGAAGGTTTATTTTCTCTGGCATATAATGTTTGTGAGAAAGCTAATAGTATTATGAAGATTTTTTTCATTGCTTAATTTTTTTATGAATGATATACCTGTGTTTGTCTGGAAGTAAGCAGTATTAATATCAGGCGTACTAACTGTAAAGCGTAGGTGCAAAAATATAATTTTCCTCATCGAATATTTAATTCAATTTATAAAATTGTATAGGTCCATCTGCAACACCAACCATCAGGTATTTTATATTGTTTAACTCAATAGTATTAGCGGACTTTACATCCCCTTTGATTGCAAGCCCGGATGTAATTTGGCTGGCGTATGTGAAGTTCCCTTTGCCATCACCCAAAAGCAAACATCCTAAATTTGCATCAATGCTGCCAATTTTTAAACGATTGTCGGAACGATTACCGAGGAGCAACAGATCTGTCTTGCCATCGTGATTAAAATCGTCTGCAAGAATTTTCGTAACTACTGAAAATTGTGCTTCCAATGGCAGAATCACTTTCTCAAATTTTCCATTCCTGTTAAGATAACAAACTGTATTGGATTGAGTAGCGGTAAGTTTTGACGCTTTAGCTAATTCATCCTTGCTGAAAATATCCTGCATAGTAGCGTTTGCATAATCTTTGTACGAGGTGAACTTCTTTCGCATACCATAGATCTGGTCGTTTAGCTCATCCCGGCTTACAAAGGGATAGCTTTTTCCCTCCACATAGCAGTTAAGAAACGGGTCGATGGAGCCATTATTATCGAAGTCAGCGTAATACAATTCTGCTGGTTCCTTCTCCGAAAAATGTATCTGCAGATTGGTGCCAACATTTCCGGCAATAATATCCGGCTTACCATCTCCATCTACATCCGCAATAGTAAGTGTGAACCATAAACCATTGTCGGGTTTATCAAAATATTTTTTTGTTTCATCAACAAACCCATTTGCAGTATTAATAAAAATACTTACCGGCATAAATTCCCCACAAAGTACCAGGTCTTTTCTCCCGTCATTATTGATATCACACCATTGCGCATCACTCACCATTCCAATATGAGAGAAAGGTGCTGACGTAATTGTAAAAACGCCATTGCCATTATTGGTAAGCAAGTAACTTGTCGGTGTAACAGGATATTGACCTGGAATAATTCTGCCGCCAACAAAAAGATCCATATCACCATCTCCGTCATAGTCACAGGGACGCACACACGATTTACTGCTTGCTGATACATCGGGTAGTGAAGCTTTTGACAATCGAAGATTACCTTTGCCATCATTAATGTACAACTCATCCTGTAATGCCGGAGTATTGGGCTCAAACAAGGAATAACCTCCTTTTGCAACATAGAGGTCATCAAAACCATCACCGTTAGCATCAAAGAAAGCTGCAGCACTTGTAGCAGAAAGGCTCTCATCACCGATATTCAATCCGTCAACTATCTTATAAGCACCCTCTTTTTGTTTTAAATAAATTTTGCCTGCTTTATTCTTATCGCCACTGATAAACAAATCCTGCAAACCGTCTTTATTTACATCTCCTTTTGCAATTACAGGGCCTGTTTTGGAATACATAAACAACATGAGTGGCTGTCGCTTGAAATCGTTCTCATCAAAAGACTGATTTTTGTAATCAATAATATCCCGCCCTTTGCTGAAAACTGTTGTTGTATTTACCGGCGTAGGTATCATTTTTTCGGTTGAAGCACTGTTATATTCAACCAATAATTTTTGATTGCCGGCTATATTTTTTAAGACCTGCATTGAATGATCGGGCCAGGTTATTTTTAAGGAATCCACGTTTTTTTTGTCACCTAAACCGAAGTGAGCCACTGTTGAAACGCACGAAAGATAACCATGATTGGGATTTACTTCCAGGTACTGTTTGTTATCTCCATTATATAAATAAAGCTTAGCGCCAATTGCATTAATATTAGGGTTTTTATAAGTAAGCTTAACGGCTAAATAGTTACTATGATGTTGCTCTATATCCATATTTTCGTATACAGCCGCATTACTATTAATGCGGTTTACCACTAGGTCCAGATCGCCATCATTATCCAGGTCTGCATATATTGCTCCACTCGATATTCCGGGAATATTCATTCCCCATTTATCTTTCATATTGGTAAAGGTGAGGTCATGGTTGTTCCTGAAGATATAGTTGTCTAATGTAGTGGCAGGCATTGCTCTCACGAGGTCCATTAATTTAAAAGGTTCCCGGTTTATAGCTTTCTGTAGTTTGTAATCGCCCCAGTAAGTAAGAAAATCTTTGTTGGTATAATCACGCAGGTAACCATTGGTAACAAAAAGATCTTTGTATCCGTCGTTATCAAAATCCGCAAACATAGGGCACCAACTCCAATCTGTGTTTGAAACTCCTGTAGCCTGGGCAATTTCACTAAAAGTTCCGTCACCATTGTTAAGCTGAAGCATGTTGTGCATGTATTGCTTCTGCAGATCCTGGTTAAGCATTAACTGAAATGATTCATAATTTTCCTGTAACTGTAATAATTTTTGCCTTCGGTTATCTTCAGGTAACATGTCAAGATTCATGATGTCGGGCAAACCATCGTTATTGTAATCAGCAATATCAACTCCCATTGAAAATTGAGGAAGATGTCCAAGACACATTTCAGTTTCGTCTTTAAAAGTACCATCGTGGTTATTGATATAAAGATAGTCTGGTTCATTATAATCATTGGTTACATAAATGTCATCCCAGCCATCTTTATTAATGTCGGCAACGGCCACCCCGAGGCCGAAAGTTAAAGGGTTTCTATGGAGTCCTGCCTCTGCTGATACGTCGGTAAAATGACCGCCATCATTTCTGTATAATTTATCACCGGAAAGTGAATCCACTTCCTTTCTGTATTGGGAAAGCTCAAGATTACTAATCTTTTTCACACTATGGTTTAAAAGAAACATATCTAGATCACCATCATTATCATAATCGAAAAAAGCAGCTTGCGTACTGTAGCTCTTATCATCCAATCCATATTGTTTGGCTTCCTCTTTAAATTTTAAATTTCCCTGGTTAATAAATAATTGATTGCGCCTCATATCATCACTTACTTTTCCTGAATAGCAAACATAAATATCCAGTAGGCCATCACCATTCACATCCGCCATTGTAACGCCTGTTTTCCAACCGCCCGCCCGGCCTTCCAGGCCAATACCCGCTTCGCCCGTTATGTCCTTAAATTTCATTCCACCAAGATTTAGAAAAAGCTTATTCGGCTTCATGTTGGCTGTGAAAAAAAGATCTTCGAGGCCATCATTATTTATGTCACCAACCGCAACTCCACCGCCATTATAGAAATATTCGTAAGCCAGCACATTTAGGTCTTCGGTTTCATTAATATGATTAGTGAACTTAATGTTTGTTTGTTTAGGAGACAACAACTGAAACATTGGCGATTGAGAAAGCGCCTCGTGGCTGAAAAAAAACAGTAATAACGAGGAGAAAAAATTTCTGAAAAGACCAGAAGAAAATAAAAGATTCATCCCTTGTAGTTTTATAATAAGATAATGCAGGCTCCAAAAAATAAGCATGGCTGCACCAGTTAGTAATGAGCAGGAGTATAAAGTAAAGAGGTTTAAAATAAACCCGAAGCGGGTCATAAAACCAAATCTCCTATTGCAAAATTAATTCATAGAAATTGCATCGCAATTTCTTTTACTTAATAATGACTTTCTTTAAAACAATAACGATCACAAAAAAAGACAAGACCAAATTGGCCTTGTCTTTATCTTTAAATCTACCTAAAACTGGGCCTTTCAATTATTTGTCCCAATACATTCTCGAGGTATACTGATCACCTCCGCTTAGATTACCTACCGCAGCGCTATAGTTTGCTCCGTTATTTGAGGGTTCAGATGACGGATAAATGAATCTCCTTGGAATAGTACCATTACTGAAACTACCAGTGTAATTAACCGGAGTCAAAACCGGGTAACCCGACCTTTTCCAGTTATTCCACGCTTCAAAGAAGTTGAACAGGGTACCTGTAGTAATCCAAAATTGAGTATTGATCATCTTCATTGAATTATCCATAGTAGACACATCCAAAGGGTTAGCAGCTGCATAGTTATCTGCAGTAGTGGCATCTATTGCTCCAACGGCATCGAATGTTCCGTAAGATTGCAACGCGGCAGATAAACCATTCTGATAATGAGCAGAAGCGCTTACGCCAACACTCCATCCTCTTACTGCTGCTTCAGCCAGCAATAACTCAGTTTCGGCATAGGTTAAGATAAATTCAGGGCAACTGCGGCTTAAATATAAAGCTGTAGTGGGCCTTGAATATTTACCAATAACATTAAAATCATTACCGGTTCCTGTGCCACCCGGATAGCCCGGCGCATTAGTAATATCGGTTGCTCCGCCATTTTGGTCATAACCGTTTGGCATTCCTTCCTGGATTGCCGGTGTAGAAATACCAGCGAGTGATTTATCGGCAGCATTTGCCTTACCGTCAAGTGGTACTTCAGAAATAACAGGTAATCTTGGATCGTTAGCTGCTTTAAGATCATCAATTAGAATTTTGCCCCAGCGCACCTGGGTATAATCTTCAGCAACCGCAAGGGCAGTTGCATTACCATTGCTAAAACCATGGGCATCATCCAAAACTATAAAGGCGTTGTCAGCATTGCTTGCAAATGTCCCTCCGGCATAAGCTTTTTCAACATATGTCTTTGCCGTTGCGGGATCAGCTTTAGTTAATCGCATTGCCATACGTAACATCAGTGAATAACCAAATTTTTTCCACTTAGCAATATCACCGGAATAAATTACGTCATTGGTTGGTTTTGCTTTGGAAGCATCAAGTGTTGGTATAACGGAGTCCAGCTTTGCCAACATTGAATTATAAATATCCTGTTGAGCATCGTAAACCGGCGCGGTAATGCCGCCTGTTTTTGCCTGCAGCGCCTGGGAGAAAGGAACATCTCCATATACATCGGTAGCCAACTCTATGTGCAGCAACTCCATGATTAGAGCAACTCCGCTGAGGTTGCTCAACTCTGGTTTGTCTTGCGTAAGGTTGATAATTTCATATGCCCTGCCTGCATTACTAAAAGTATTGTTCCACGGGCTGGCAAGGTAAGAATTGTAACTTCCTCCATTTACGTATTTATCACCATTGGTATAGTAGCCGGGGTATTCAGGATTGGCAAAGATTTGAACCCACATGCTTTGATAAAGGATAGCCCCCCCGTACCCTGCTATCGCGCCGGTATAACCTGTTTCGACACTAGGCAGTAAGAGATTGGGATCAAACTGGGCCGCCGAAGGTCTTGTCGGATCAGTATTGATTGAATCAAATTTTTTCGTACAGTCCGAAAAAACCAGGGTGGCAGCTATGCCACAAAATATAAGTAATTTATTCATCGTACTAGTTTTTAAATTTAATGTTAGCATTGATACCGAAAGTTCTTGTAGTAGGCAGACTGGTGCCTTCTATACCTGCATAGGAAACATTTGCATTAAACTCTGCTTCAGGATCAATATTATCCGTTTTTTTCATCAAAATTGCCAAATTGCGGCCCACCAAAGAAAGTTGGATTGACCTGATAACAGGAATCTTCGCAAAGGCTTTTTCCGGAATCGTGTATCCTAAAATAACCTGGCGAAGTTTAATGAAATCACCATTTAAAACATCTGTTTTTGATATAGCTGCAAGCC
Source organism: uncultured Chitinophagaceae bacterium (assembly GCA_963819925.1). Taxonomy (GTDB): domain Bacteria; phylum Bacteroidota; class Bacteroidia; order Chitinophagales; family Chitinophagaceae; genus Ginsengibacter. Next base: position 1,525,863 of record CAWFYG010000009.1, read on the forward strand.
GCTGATAATATGCCTGGGCGCTTACATTCGTTGTAATGGGATTTCCACTTCCATCTACACCGGTTACAGAAATTCCTCCGTCTCTACCCGCCAAAGTTGACTTATCAAGCCCCCTGTAAACAGCGTAAAATTTTGTTGCAGAGAGAATTTTATTACCATAATTGTAATCGATCAAAACTGACAAGTTGAAATTCTTGTAACTGAAGTCGTTCTTCACGCCTCCGTAAAAAGTAGGCAATACACTACCTTGCGGTGTGCGTGCACTTGCGGCAAGAGGCAATCCGCTGGCGTCAACAACAATATTACCCTTATTGTCATATTGGTAGTCATTGGCCATAATTTGCGGACCTGACATCCCTTTAACAAAAGCAGTGCTGGCATTTAGGGGACGATACGTTCCTAAACCCAGGTTGTTCCCGTTTAAGTCTGTCTGTAAAATCTTGTTTTTTACAGAAGTAGCATTTACACTAATATTCCATTGGAAATCCCTTTTTTGAACTGGTGTTCCTGTTACTAAAATTTCTAACCCCGTATTTTGATCGGAACCATTGGCAACCACATAACTTGAATAGCCGGTTGCCCAACTGAGGGTACCATTCATGATTTCATTCTTCGTCTTGCGGGTATACCATGCAATATCGAAACCTAAACGGTTTTGAAGGAATTTTAATTCTGTTCCTATTTCTGTTTCAGTTACTGTAAATGGCTTAAGAAATAAATTAGGCAACGTACCACTAAAACTACCGGTTGGTGTTCCATTAATAGAGTTTCCTACGCTGTAATAAGTAGCGGTTTGATAAGCTGAGTTGGGCTCACCACTTGTTTGTGCAAAAGATGCTCTTAATTTACCAAAATCAAGCTTCGGAATATTCAGTAACTGTGAAAATACGAAGCTTCCGGAAACAGAAGGCGTAAATATATCACGTTTATCTTTGGGTATACCGGAGTTATACAATGTAGAATATGCATCATACCTGCCCGTGGTGCTCAACGTAAGGTAATCCTTATAGCTGAAATCAAGGGAGTAATATCCGGAATGGACTTCCTCACTATTAAATCCATAGCTGCGTCCATAGTTAACCACATTTCCCGGGGTATAAAGGTTCGGAATAACAAAAGGACCACCACTTACACCTACACTTTCATATCGACTCTTTCTTATATTACCACCAACGGTAGCGTCAAGATTAATATCAGTGGTAAGTTTGTGAGTAACACCAATAATTCCATCAAGATTTAATTCCGATTGCTGCGTGGTGGATATATTAATATCACCAGATTGCCCCTGGGCATTAATTTCATAATTGGTACCACTGGGTGTTTCACCTTCATGACGGTCATCAATCTTATCGTATCCCAGGCGGGCCATTACATATAACCAAGGGGTAAAATTGTACTTAGGTGCGATAGAAGTAATCAATCGTTTGCGATCCCATTTGTTAACCCATTTATTTACAACGAACCATGGATTGGTAACATAGTTGTCGTCGCTAAACACGATCTCATTGCCATTTGCATCATATCCTGGCTTTAATATATCCTCATTTATATTGGGTGCAAGAAAAAATCCATTATTAGGATTACCCGGTCCATCACTTAAGAAAGGTTTGTTCTTGTCGCTTTGGTCAAGATAATTAGCATTAAGAGTAAAAGATAGCTTATCTATTATTTTTTGACTCATATTAAAATCAACCGTTCTTCTTGTAAGGCCTGAATTACGAACAATTGATTTATTATCAAGATTGGAAAGTGACAAACGGTATGTTCCGTTATCTCCGCCTCCACTTACTGAAACCGAATTGGTAATGGTTGGTGAAGTACGATAGAAATTTTCAATATTATCCTTGTAAGGAGAATATGCATATTGTTTGCCATCAAACTGAGTAAATTGAGAACCATCCATTTTTGCGCCCCAGGCAAACCTTGCCGTATTTTGTGCTTCTGAGATGGTAGCTGGTTTATTTCCATTTTGACCCTGGCCATAAACATACTGAAAGTCAGTAAGGTCAATTGGTTTGTCCCAAACAAAATTACCATTGTACTGAACCAGGGGCGCTCCCTTTTGACCAGTTTTGGTAGTTATTAAAATAACACCATTGGAAGCCCTGGCCCCATATAATGCAGAAGCAGCCTGCCCCTTTAGAACAGTCATCGAGGCAATGTCATCGGGGTTTAAGTTTTGAATACCGTCGCCGTTATCAGAACCACCCCACTCTCCGGCCTGGCCACGGTTATTATTATTAATTGGTACGCCATTAACCACAAAAAGAGGCGATCCGCCAGAATTAATACTTGGCATACCTCTTAATAAAATGCGTGCGGTTTCGCCTGGGCCACCGGCGGTTCCATGCACATTTAAGCCGGCTACCTGCCCTGAGAGTGATAATGCCACATTTGTTTCACGGGCCTTATTCACCTGGTCCCCGCCAACGGTTGATACTGCGTAGCCTAGCTTACGTTCCTGTTTTGTGATACCGAGTGCCGTAACTACAACAGATTCGAGTTCATTTTTAGATTCTTGCAAAGTAATGTTAAGTGATGATTGGCCATCAATAGGAACCTCCTGTTGAACATAGCCAATTCCACTAACTACTAATACTCCGGAGGAAGCGGCGTTAATGGAAAAAGAACCGTCTGATCTCGTGACTGTTCCTCTGCGGGTACCTTTCAAAAGAACATTAATTCCTTCGATACCTTTTCCCGCACTATTGCTTACTGTACCGGTAACCGTGTTCTCCTGCGCTGACGCATATAGCATAGCCGCAAGAAATGTAAAGAGAAGGGATAATTTTTTCATTGTTACAAAGCAGTTTTTGGGTTAAAAAATAATTAAATCTAAGTTTTTTGCAAATATTTATCAAATTAAAATATTTTTACAATCTCCAAAGTTATTAATAAAATAATTGTTAATTTATTCCCAGCAATAGAATATTTTTTACTATAATAACCACATACTTTATGAACTATTCAGTTTTCAGGCATTTAAAAGGCGAAGAACTATCAGGAACCGCCTATAAATTACATGGCCAGCGAAAAAAAATTATTTCGAAATTAAGTATTCATAAAGATTCAACTATACCTGAACTGTCTGATCATCTAAACATAAGTATTCCCAAAGTAAATTATCTAATGATGGGACTTGTGAAAGAGGGTTTGGTAATAGAAGCCGGTCAAACGACAGAAGGAGTAGGCCGTAAGGCAACAACCTACAAACTTAATCAAAACAGTTGCTATTTTTTAGGTGTTGAAATAAAAAAATATAAGATAAACATCGGGTTAATGGGCTTCGATAAAACTATTATTGAATCTGTAACTGATATTCCTTTTCCTTTTCTGGATCCACATGAATCCTTAAACGCTATTATAATTGAGATAAATAATTTCCTGGGGCGGTCCAGTATATCGAAAGATAAAATTATAGGAGTGGGCCTTAGTATAGCCGGAAGAATAAATGTAAAGAAAGGAGAAATACTTACGATCTATCATTTTGAAGACGCTCCTGTCAAAACAATTTTGGAGGAAGCTATTAAATTACCGGTTTACATTGATAACGACAGCCGCATCATAGCTTACGGAGAATACTATTTTGGTAAAAAACTAAATGTTGGAAATGTAATTGTTGTAAATCTTGATTATGGCATTGGAACCGGGATATTTATTGATGGTAAACCAATGTATGGCGCGTCAGGCTATGCCGGGGAACTAGGTCATATTCCGCTTTTTAATAACGAAAAAATTTGTCTTTGCGGTAAAAAAGGATGTTTGCAAACAGAGGCCTCGGGAGTAGCATTGATCGAATTTATTATAAATAGAATGAACGAAGGCAGCAATAGTAGCTTAAGTATTGTCATTAAGAAAAAAGGATTTCTTGAACTGGAAGATATAATTAAAGCCGTTCAACGAGGCGATAACCTGGCTATAGAAGGCGTTACAACAATAGGATATAATCTTGGTAAAGGTCTCGCAGTTGCCATCAACCTGTTTAATCCAAACATTATTGTAATTGGAGGAACACTTTCGTCATTAGGGGATTCACTCCTTTTACCAGTAGTTCAATCATCAATTTTCCAGCATTCTTTAAGCCTTGTAAATACTGACACCGAAATAATGGTCTCAAAATTAAATGAGAAAGCAGGATTGCTTGGTTGTTGCCTGTTGATAAGAGACAAAACGCTGGGGCTTTTATAAAACTTTAAAGACAACTTTTTAATTTATCGTATATGAAAGCATTGCAAATAGAGATGTCTTCTCTTTTAAATACTTACATAGGAGTAGTTGAAAGGAACGAACCGTATTTTAAATCACCATTCCATTATCATCCTGAACTGGAACTGGTGTATATAAAACAAAGTCAGGGGAAAAGAATTATTGGAGACAAGCTGGATACTTTCACAGACGGGGATATGGTGTTTATAGGATCCAACCTGCCGCATGTATGGCTAAATGATGAATTATATTATAAAGGATTTACTTACCTTGAAGCAAAGGCACTGGTTGTGTATTTTAATAAAGAATTATTTTCAAAAAACTTTTACGAATTAAAAGAAAGCAATCAAATTAATGACCTTTTTAACCGTGCCTCACGTGGCATAAAGATAACGGCAATACAAAAACAAAAATTGCCGGTAAAATGGAAAAGCTTGCAAAAAAGAAAGACCTCGACAGAATAATTTGCCTTTTGGAATTACTAAATATAATTGCCACCTCAAAAGAGATTGAATATATAACCAATGAAAGTTATACTGGAACATTAAATGCAAAAACTGACAGACTCTCTGACGTTTATAAGTATATAACTTCTAATTATTACAACGATATTTCCCTCGATGAAATATCAAAAATTGCCAATATTTCTGCCAACTCCTTCTGTCGCTTGTTTAAACAACGAACCAACAGGCATTTCATACAATACCTTAACGAAGTAAGAATTTCTAATGCCTGTAAATTTTTACTGGAAACAAATCTTAATGTATCTGAAATCGCATTTCAATGTGGCTATAAAACATTATCCAACTTCAATAAAATATTTAAAAAATCTACGGGGCTTTCCCCCAATAAATACAGGCAGAAAACTGCAATAGCATAAGATTTATAACAATAATTTTTTCTTAAGAGGAGACAAGTCGTATTTTTTTAATCAGCTTTATTAATAACTGATTGCCTGTAATTACCTCGAAGATGTACCAGGATTCTGAATCAAATTAGTAAAGTATTAATTACCATTTGTATTATAGTTATTCAGCAATATCTGTCAAATCATTATTTTTGTCAAATGTATCAAAAATTATATCTATTAATTTGTTTTTGCTCTTTGGCTATGTCACTGCAAGCGCAGGAGAAATGGAGTCTTCAGCAATGTGTACAGTATGCACTGGATAGTAATATTTCCATTAAGCAAAATGAAATACAGGCTCAGGTTGCAGGAATTACTTATAAACAAAGTCAATTTCTCAAATACCAACAGCTAACCTCAGTAATAACGAAGGGTACAGGTTTGGTAAATCACAAAATCCTTCCACGGGAATTTTGGAGAATCAAAATTTTTTCCAGATTGGGTTAAATCTTCAGTCAAGCGTTAGTGTATTCAATTGGTTTTCTAAAAAAAATACTATACTGGCTAATGAGTGGTCGCTGCAGGCGGCAAAGGCTGCCACCGACAAACTTAAAAATGATATTGCGTTAACCGTTGCAAATTCTTACTTGCAGGTATTGCTGGCAAGGGAGCAGGAAAAAATTGCTGACGTGCAGGTAAAACAATCTACATCGCAACTGGAAATTGTGAATAAACAGGTAAAGGCGGGTGCATTACCGGAACTGAATGCAGTGGAACTTGAGGCCCAACTTGCTAATGACAGCGCTAATTTAATTACTGCAACCGGGAATGTTACCCAGGCTAAATATGTATTAAAGGCTTATATGAACATAGATGCGGGAATGTCCTTTTGAAATTGAAGAACCACCCGCAGATCAAATTCCGCTGCAACCTATTGCAGATCTTCAACCGGAAGACGTTTATGCCTTGGCGTTAGCTAATCTTCCCCAGCAGAAAGTAAACGATTATAATTTAAAAGCAGCACAAAAAAATTCATTGGCTGCAAAAGGCGTTATTATATCCTACTATTTCCGCCTACGGAAGTTTAGGTACTAACTATGGATATTTTCGTTCCCCTACTTATGCACAAATTCCTAATGGCTATGCGCCAAGTGGGTTGGTTGTAAGTGATGGAATGGGTGGTTTCATAGATGTCCAAAAACCGCTTTTTACAAATGGCGGCAAAAATGGTTACATTACTTCTGATCCTTTAGGTACACAATTCAGCAATAATTTTGGCCAATCGATAGGTATTAGCCTTTCTGTTCCTATCTTCAACGGCTGGCAATCCAAAGCAAATTATGAAAAGTCAAAACTTAATATTAAAACGTTGGAATACCAAATCAGGCTGGATAATCAAACTTTGAAACAGGATATTTATCAGGCGTACAATGCTGCAATTGTTGCGCTGGAAAAATTTAATTCGTCGCAGACCCAGGTTGATGCGGCCCAAAAGAGCTATGACTTCGCTACCCAAAGGTATAATATCGGCATGTTAACCACGCTTGAGTTAATAACAGACCAGAACAATTTATTTCGGGCCAAGTTGCAATATGTTTCAAACCAGTTTGATTATGTTTTTAAAATGAAGGTGTTCGAGTTTTATAAGGGCCAGGGGATAAAATTATACGAGAATAAATAGTTATAATAATTGAAGTAGAAAATTTTTTGAATTTGGAAGATGCAAAAATTTTTGCATTAAAATAATAAGAAAAAGACATTATGAATAAAACTTTAAAGTGGATAATTTTTTCTCTTGTGGCAGTAATTATTCTTTTGGTGGTACTTAAAAAAGCAGGCTTGTTAGGAAAAGATGAAGGAGTAAAAGTTACTGCTGAAAAAGTAACCAGGCGCACAATCGTGGAAACAGTAAATGCAAGTGGAAAAATATATCCTGAAATAGAGGTGAAGATGAGCCCGGATATTTCAGGGGAAATAGTGGAATTAAATGTTGAGGAAGGCGATAGTGTTAAAAAAGGCCAGGTACTTGCCCGTATTTATGGCGATATTTATGCCACACAAAGAGACCAGGCCGCAGCAATAGTTAACCAGCAACAAGCGCAGGTTGCCAACTCACAGGCATCTATCGGGGCTTTGCAGGCACAGCTTGACCAGGCAAAGAAAACATACGACATGCAGAAACAATTGTATGATGGAAAGGTGATTTCTGCCAATGAATTTAATACAGCTGACGCTGCGTATAAATCTGCGCATTGCAAATTATAATGCAGCTAAGCAAGGCTATCAATGCAAGCCAGGCTGGTGTTGAAAGTGCCAAAGCCGCATTGGCAAAAGCTAATAAAGATATAAGCCTCGCTACTTTAGTTTCTCCAATGAATGGTGTTGTCGATTTACTGAATGTTAAAAAAGGAGAAAGAGTGGTCGGTAGCTCTATGATGGCGGGAACTGAAATGATGCGCATTGCCGATATGAGTAAGATTGAAATAAGAGTTGACGTGGGTGAAAATGATATTCCTAAAGTTCATTTCGGAGATAGTGCAACCATAGAAGTAGATGCTTATAACGACAGGAAATTTACAGGGATTGTTACACAAATTGCAAGCAGCAATAACGGGGCCGCACACAAACCGATAATTCAGCTTCAACCAGTACCGACGTAACGAATTATAAAGTATACATAAGATTGTCGCCTGATTCTTATAAAGATTTAATTGACCATTCAAGGCCGAAGAGTTTCCCATTCAGGCCGGGAATGAGTGCCAGTGCTGATATACAAACCAAAACCAACACAAATGTATTATCAATCCCGATAAATGCAGTTACAACCCGAGAAAAAAATGATTCTACCGGTAACGCCAAAACGAAATGGCGAATAATGCAGACAACAACCAGACAGGTATAACAAATAATATTGCAGTTGATAACGACTTGGATGAAGTTGCTATTTGTTGTGCAGCCCGACGGAACTGTAAGAAAGCAGATTGTAAAATCCGGTATCCAGGATATTAATGATATTGAAATAACTGCCGGGTTAAAAGAAGGTGACGAGGTGGTTACTGGTCCATACGATGTAGTTTCAAAAACATTGAACGATAAGGATAAAGTGAAAGTGGTTCCCAAAAATGAATTGTTTGACAAGAAATAAATAGTGTTGAATGATGGTTAATTGATCGATATTGTTGATGATTACAGCAGTATTGCATGGTAACATTTTAATCAAACAATTCTTCTGCTTTTGCAATACTTTCCGGTTTACCCACATCAATAAATTTTGTATTGCTGTGGTCAAATGCTCCAATAGCATGTGTTTTGGCAATTTCCAGGTAAAGATCCACCATTGAGAATTTACCTTCCATCTTGATCATTGAAAATATTTTCGGCGAAATAACATGTATGCCACTAAATGCTTTTGAATAAAACTTTTTGGCTTCGCGGCTTATTTTTTGCTCCCCTGTTTTTTCATTTTTCCATCCGCACAAATGGGGCATTTCGTCAAACAAAAAGTATCGACTCGTATACCTGGTTGTTACTGCCAGGGTGGCAATAGGGCGCAAATGGTTATGTTCGTCGACCATCGATTGCAAATTCATATTCGTCAGCACATCCACGTTCATTAGAACAAATGGCTCATTTGTATCGTTAAAAAACCAGCTGGCTTTTTTTAAACCACCGCCTGTTTCCAATACTGCATCACTTTCATCGGAAATACTTATGTTACTTCCGAAGTCATTATTTTTTTTGAGTAATTTTTTTATCTGTTCAGGAAAATGGTGAATATTAATGATAACATCTTTAATACCATAGCTGGCAAGGTATTCTATATTTCTTTGCAAAAGCGTTTTGCCATTAATGGCAACCAGTGCTTTGGGATGTTTGTCGGTGAAAGGCTTCAGTCGTGTTCCCAGGCCAGCCGCTAATATCATTGCTTTCATAATAATAAATTTTAAAAGCCCTTTTGCTCATGAATGTCTTGTTCGATGTGATGTAAATCTATTTTCACATTGAACTTATTACGAAGGTGCCTGGTAAGAGCGTCCGCGGCGTATACGCTTCTATGTTGGCCTCCTGTGCATCCAAAATTTATCATTAGAGATGAGAAGCCCCGCTGAAGATAATCTTCCACGGCGATATCAACGAGATTATAAACACTGTTTAAAAAGTCAGGCATCTTTGTCCGTTGTTCCAGGAAATCCATTACTCGTTTATCCCTACCTGTTATAGACCGGAATTCCTCGAGCCGGCCCGGATTCAATAATCCCCTGCAATCAAAAACAAAGCCACCCCCGTTAGCACTTGCATCTTTGGGATACCCTGTTTTTAAATAGGAAAAACTGTTGATTTTTACTACAAGCGGAGTTGCTTCAGTTGCTTGAAGGGGTTTGAATTTTTCTATGACGTTGTCCCGTACAATTAATTGTAATATTCTTTCAAATTCAGGTAAAGCAATGCCAGTCTCTTTATGGGCCAAAAACCATTTCAAATTGTTAAGCGCCAGTGGAATGCTTATTAAGAAGTGTGCCTTTCTCTCAAACAAACCCCTGAAGCCGTAGGCTCCTAATACCTGTAAAAGCCTGATAAGCACATATCCGTTATATTGGCTTACGAATCTTATGCGGTCTAGCGGGCTCTTTAAAATTTCATCAACACAATCCATGTAATAGTCCAACAACGAATTTTTCCATTCATCAGGAAGATTAGCTTTTGCCTGCCAGAGTAATGATGCCACATCGTACTGCAGTGCTCCTTTCATTCCTCCCTGGTAATCTATAAAATGAACCTCCTCATCTTTAATAAATACATTCCTGCTCTGAAAATCACGGAACATGAAGTGCTTATTTTTGACATGGTCTAGGTAGGTGCTCAGCGCTTCAAAATCATCAATTAACTGTTCTTTATCGTATGCTATTTTAAGTGGATCTAAAAAATAATACTTAAAATACAGCAGGTCGCTTAATATTGCCTGCTTGCCAAATTCTTTTGAAGTGATGCAATAATTATAGTCAACTTTTTCATCACCCTTTACCTGTAATAATGAAAGCGCTTTCAGGCTCTTTTTAAAAAGATCGAACACATAATCATTCAATCCATTTTCTTCGAGTTTATTTAATAAAGAAGCGTTTCCAAAATCTTCCTGTATATACATCCTTTGTTCAGGATGAACCTTATATATCTCAGGCAAAGGCGCATCTGCCTTTTTTAATTGCGAAGTAAAATTTAGGAAAGCAATATTCTCCTTTATGTTTTCATTAAAAGTAGCGATGTAGGACTTTTCTTTTGTTATGATGCGAAAGTAAATTCTGTCCCCTCCTGACTTAGGAAGTTTTTCAAAAGATGTTATTTCATTCGATTTAAATGTTTGAAAGAAATCTTTAATATTTTCAGCAACCTGTTCCATATTTTTTTGGGTGGTGGTAAAAATAGAATATTTATTCATTCAAAATAGCTGCATTGAATTAGTATAAATTTTTACTGAAGACTTTCCTTTAAAGCATTAACTTCATTAGAACCAATCATAACGATCTATCATGAAACAATTTTTCTTTTTTATTTGCATCCTTGCACAACTCAGTTTGTTGGCGCAGCCCGGAGCTATTAAATACGATGTTGATTCTGCAAGTGTAGAACATGCGGGCGTGCCGAAAGGAGAATTGATAAAATTTACTTATGATCAATCGAAAATATTTCCCGGTACATCGCGTGAATGTTGGGTGTATGTACCTGCGCAATATAAACCCGATAAACCCGCATGTGTTTATGTGAACCAGGATGGAATTCAATGGAAAGCCCCAACCGTGTTTGATAATCTTATTTACAATAAAGAAATGCCGGTAACCATTGGCGTATTTGTTACACCCGGAAAAGTTCTGGCCGATGGTGGCGTCAATGCATTGGATCGTTATAACCGCAGCTTTGAATACGATGGATTGGGAGATGCCTATGCACGCTTTATTCTTACAGAAATATTACCTGAGGTTGAAAAATTAAAAACAAAGGATGGTCGTAGCATTCATTTATCAACAAATGGGAATGACCGTGCAATTGGCGGCTCAAGCAGTGGTGCCGTTTGTGCTTTCACTGCAGCATGGGAACACCCGGAAGCTTTTTCAAGAGTGTTTAGTGCCATCGGCACTTATGTTGGTCTGCGTGGGGCCGATCGTTACCCAACGCTTATACGCAAGTATGAACCAAAACCCATCCGTGTTTTTTTGCAGGATGGTACCAACGATCTTAATATTTATGCAGGTGATTGGTGGATGGTTGCTCAAACAATGGAACGTGCCTTAACTTTTGCAGGTTATGAAGTGAACCACGTTTGGGGTGAGGATGGTCATAACGGAAACCAGGGAACTTCCATTTTTCCCGACGCTATGCGATGGTTGTGGAAAGGCTGGCCAAAGCCTATTATAGAAGGCAATTCAAAAAATCAGTTCCTAAGTGACCTGCTTATTCCAGGCGAAGATTGGGAACTTGTTGGCCAAGGTTATAAGTTTACTGAGGGAACAGCAGCGAACGTAAAAGGCGAAGTTTTTTACCAGGATATTCCCACTTCCAAAACTTACAAAGTTGATGTAAATGGAAAATTAACTGAATTGAATACAGATGCTAAAAAAGCAAGCGGTACATCTTTTGGTGCTGATGGTAAAAGGTATACTGTAGCAGGAAAGACAAATCAAATTTTAAGTTATGATGACAATGAAAAAGAAATAGTAATTGCAGACAGCATTGCAGGTAATGATCTTGTTGTTGCGAATAACGGAAACATCTATGTAACATCGCCGGACGGTACAACAAAGCCAAGCAAGTTGTATCTCATTCGTCCGAATGGTGAAAAGCTGGTAGTAGATGAAGGATTGAAATTTGCCAATGGCGTTACATTATCTCCAGATCAAACACAATTGTATGCAACGGAATCGGCATCACATTGGGTATGGATTTATAAAATAAAAGCGGATGGAACGTTAGCTTACAAGCAACATTATGGATGGCTTCATGAGCCGGATACAGAAGAGAATGCCTGGAGCGACGGGCTTAGATGTGATACCGCAGGGCGTGTGTATGTGACATCAAGATTAGGCATCCAAATAATGGATCAAATTGGCCGCGTGAATGCGATACTGCCATTACCGCCTTCTACATTTAATCCTTCCAATGTTTGTTTTGGCGGACCCGATTTTAATATACTATATGTGTCATATGGCGATAAAGTGTATCGGCGAAAATTAAAAACAAGAGGTGCTAATACTTTTGATAAACCGATGAAGCCTGTAATTCCAAGATTGTAAGTTGATTCGTTTCAAAGTCAACTATGTCAACGTCGCGAAGCTTCAATTTACTTGATAACGGGTGCGTATATACAACATCTAACGTTTGGTGAACACTGGTAGGACTTACCAACAATGAAAATGTGAAACTATTCATTGAAGTCGCATCGCCCGAAATTCACCTCCCTGGTTTTTAAAATAAATGTCTGTAACCTTTCCGGTGCTATCTTTTTCAAACTTTAGATCAAACGGAATTTCAGGCGAAAAGAAATCTTCTTCGTTCGAAAAATATACCCGGTAAACTTCGCCATTGCTCACGTGAAGTATCACTTTGCCATTTTCTGTAACAATTGTAACAGTGTCTTTATTCAATACATATTTTCCTGTATATGCATCGAGCATGCTTTGCGTGACAGGTATTGCTTTTTTAACTATTGGTGTATAAAAATCTTTCCATTTATAAACTGTGGCAACGCTGTTGATTATTTCGTTCATGATGCTGCCATCATCAGAATTTACCATAACCACTACGCCATTACCACCATCGAAGCTGCCATAATACTGGCTGCGAAAACCTTCATTGGCTCCGCCGTGACTAAAATATTTCATACCTCCTTTCTCCATAATAAAAACCCCCAACGCCGCGCTGCTGTCAATGTATGGCGTTAAACGAAGTTTTGTCATTTCGGTATTCAGCACTTTGTTGCTTTTACCTTGTAACGATAATTGTGTTTCGATAATATATTTTGAAAGATCGGTAGGATTGGTCCATAATCCGGCAGCGGCCTGTTCCGGATAAATATGATATTTTCCTTTTACTTCTTTACGATCTCGGCGATAACCCGTTGCTAAAAATTTTTCCTTACTCTTTGCCGTAGGCTGCATGTATGAACTCATTGTCATGCCCAAAGGGTCAAGCACATTTTGTTGCATATAAGTTGCGTAAGGCCCGCCGGTTATATCCGTTACAATTAACTGGGAAATAGTTATACCACCTCCCGAATATTCCGAACGCAAACCAGGTTCAAACATAGAACGGACGGGCGGAGAATTTGCGGGTCTTTTGCCATCCAGTATCTGTTCTATTGTTGGAATGCTGTCACCGCGTTCATAACCAGGAAAGCCATGCACAGTAAGCCCAGCGGTATGGCTTAATAAATTAGCGACTGTTATTTTCTTTCCATGACTAACGGTATCATATGGAAACTTCCAGCTCTTTAAATAAGTGTTGATGTCTGTATATAAATCTATCTTTTTATCTTGCGCCAGTTTCAATACCCCTACTGCATGTAATGATTTACTGATGGATGCTGCCTGGAAAAGCGTTTGTGTCGTTACAGGTTTGTCTTCCGCTTTGTCTGCGAAACCATAACCTTTTGCCCATGCAATTTTATAATTACGGATAACGGCAACGCTCACGCCATTAATTCCTTTTTCTTTCATCCGATGTTTGATATTCCATGTGTTTATACTATCCTTTATTTGTACGGGGCCACTAAGATTATTCTCCACCATTTTTATAGTGTCTTCGGTTGCCTGATTATACGCATGGTTTTGCTGCGCAAATGAAGAATTAAAGACGACCGTTAGAACGATAAAGCAAATAAATCTTGACATGAGTATGATATTTTAGTTGAGGGCTAACAATGGTAAGTCATTACAAATACATAATTTTCGGGCGAAGATATTTTTACAAACGCAGATAATTTTATCGGCTTTGTTGTTACTTCTTTATGTAATGTTTGCCCAAAATTAGTTCAAAGGTAATTGATGATTCCCAGGTACCGGATGAAAATAGAAACGATCATAACTGCGTTTAACCGTTGCAGTAATAATTATGAAAAAATAAAAGCCGTTGCAGCGAATGCAAAGGCTTTCAAAGAAAATATATTTTCCTAAAACTTTCTTTCGACCTTGTTATCAATTGGCGGAACGGTTCTTAAATAGGCGTAGATAGCGCTTAACTCAGCGTCCGAAAGGTTTACATATGGCTGCATGGGATCGCGTAGAGACGGTTGCCCGTTGGGTACCGTACCGGATTTCACGGCATTGATAAATTGCGCCTCGGTCCAGGTGCCGATCCCAGTATTTTTATCGGGTGTTATATTTAAACTAACCTTTTCCTTTCCGTCCATATCATACATCTGGTTGCCTCCCCCAAAGAAGCCCGGAGATTTCTCAGGCTCATCATAATTATTTTTTGCAAAAGATTTCGAATGACAACTATAGCACTCCATTTGATAAAGAGCGATATATCTTCCCCACGCAACCTTATTCGTTGTGTCCGGGCCGGGAATAACGTGGGATGGAAAATCAAATGGTTTCATAGCGCCAATAGTTACCAAAAACTTTGTGAGGAAGCCTGGCTTTGAAGCAGGCATGTGCTCTGGATTTGCTTTCAGCCAGGGGTTATCAGAACGGAGGAAGGAGATGATAGAATACAAGTCTTCATCAGAAATATGTATCAGTTTCGGCATGTAAGGCGGTACATACTGGCCGTCTGGTTTTATTCCTGTTCTTATAAAGTAAATGAGGTCCCCATCACTCCAATTACCTATGCCGATTGTTGGATCGTGCGTAATGTTGGCACTGTATATCTTTCCAAACTGTGGTATCTCTGTTAATTCACGCCCGGTAAATTCGTCTGTTTTCGGATTGTAATGACAACCGCGACACAGCATGGATGCCAGCTTTTGCCCCTGTGCAACTCTCGCCGGTGTTGACTCTACTTTAATGTCAACCTTGTGTACGGCATATTTTGGGATAGATCTTTGCGAAATATAAAGAGCCATGCCACCTGCTGCCACTATAATAATTAGAATGATAATCAGCAGAACTTTAAAAAACTTTCTCATAGCAAAACGTTTTTTGTTTTGATTTCATAAAAATATTTGAAAAAAATCATTGTAGAAAAAGGATTTTAAAAATCGCAATTCAAAATTCACAAAGTCGTCTAGTAAACATGGTGCTTCTCATCCAATCTTTTCTCCAATACATCTTTGGGCACATTGATTTGTTCACCAATCGGTTTGCCGTCCCGATAGGTAATCGCATTCAAATACGTGGCGCCAACAGGAAACTGAATTGGCTTCCCATCAAACTTTGGAGAGAACTGATCGGGATTGGTATTATCAAATGTGTAATAAATATCCAGTCCCTTTACTTCGGAGGTAAGTGTTACACCAAAGTCACTGTTCTTAATACGTGCCGGCTCGAAGATTACATTGTACATGCTTGTGGCATACTTAACATTTGCTGCGTCTAAACGGGGAAATTGTTTTTCCAATCTTGTTATAAAATCAGTCCAGTTTTTATTGGCTTTTGTGCTCCAATAAACTTCAGATAATGCGATTGCTCTTGGCCATGTCATATATTCTGCATGCCTGAAAGTGGGAACAGATTCTGTCCATAAATTTCCTTGTCCACCTAAAATATATTTTTCGTCTACGCTATCCGGTACGGGTTCATAATTATATGAATCTGAAAGGCGGCATAAACCATAGGTTGGTGGTTCGCCGGAAGGTTCGCCCTGGTAGAGATCGAGATAACAGTAATCCCATGGCGTCATCACTACTTTATGACCCATTTTTGCAGCGGCAATACCACCGCTCATTCCACGCCAGCTCATAACGGTTGCGTTAGGCGCTAACCCGCCTTCTAAAATTTCATCCCAGCCAATTAATTTTTTTCCTTTTGATTCTACAATCTTCTCCACTCGTTTTACAAAATAACTCTGCAATTCATCCACGTTTTTCAAATGTTCATCAGCCATACGCTTTTGACATTTGGGGCATTCATCCCAAAAGCCTTTGTATGCTTCATCGCCACCAATGTGTATGTAGGGATTTGGAAAGAGTGCTGCTATTTCAGTAAATATTTTATCAAGCATGGTAAAGGTTGAATCATTGCCGATGCATAAAACATTATCATTTCGTTCATAGCCTTTGCCACCAGCATTAACAGAATAAGGCAATTGCGTACAGCTCAAATTTGGATAAGAAGCAATGAGTGCAAGACTATGTGCAGGCACATCAATTTCAGGAAGGATGGTTATGAAACGATCCTGTGCATATTTAATAATTTCCTTCATGTCCTCCTGCGTATAGAAGCCACCATCTGTTGCTGGCTCGCCGGCAAAAGCAGCCATAAACGTTCCCCAGCGGCCGGTGCGCTTAACACGCCAGGCTCCAACTTTCGTAAGTTCAGGAAGGCTTTTTATTTCAATACGCCAGCCCTGGTCATCAGCAAGGTGCAGGTGTAAAGTGTTGTATTTATAGCGGGCCATCTGATCGATATATTCTTCCACTTCCTGCTTGGTAAAAAAGTGGCGGCTCACATCCAGCATTAAACCACGCCATCCGAAACGCGGCACATCTTTTATATCAACACAAGGCATTGTCCATTTTACATTTTGCACTTCTGTTACACTTTCGATAGAAGGAGGCAGCAATTGCAAAACCGTTTGCAATCCATAAAAAAGCCCGGCAGGTTTATTGGCCGTTATCGTTACCATTGAAGGCGTAACTTTTAGTGTATAACCCTTCATCGTGTAAAGAGGTATCTGCTTGTTTATTTAATATTAAGCTTATCGCATTTTTAGAGGATCTTTTTGTTGAAAGATGATAGCCTGTTGAAGTAGCAATTTTATCTAATAAACCATTGAATGCTTTCTGTAACATCAGCGTCAGAAGAGGTTGTGGTTATAGCCGTTGAATTGGTTAGAACAAAATGTCCATCGTGCACCTGCATGGCCAATGGCTTTGGAATGATGGCGATGGAATCGGCTGCTTTTGCATGCGAGGCGGTTAGAGAAAGAAGCGCAATAAGGTAAACTGAGAGAAAAGAGCGACGGACAAAAGTTTTGTTTTTGCGGATATTTTTTTTCATTCAAATGGTTTTTTGGAGTAAGGGACTAAGGTAAAACATCGCGATAACTTTCAAGAAATTTTATGCATTGATTTGATTCTTGTATTTGTATTTAATAAAATGTAGAATCTTTTGTCTATACAGGTAATTGGTTTTGAGGAAACTATTTTATTGTATTAATCAGTCATAAAAAACAAAGTCCGTCCGTATTTATTTAATCATTTTTATATATCTTTTTTCCTTTTAAATAAATGTCATAATGCATTATTCTTTTTGAATTGTCACTGAATCCGTCATGTTGTATAGCGACCATAGGATTACATACAATAAACCTACCTCTATTTTTCAAAGCTCTATCTATGTGATAATCCTCATGAATGGACAAAAAAATATCATAAAATCTTTCGTGAATAAGATAAAGTATTGGTCCGGAAAAATCTGTTATCGAATTATCTTTTCTTATGTGTCCCCAGGTAATACCGCCTAAGTAAAGATCAAAATCACCAGGCATGTTTTTTAAAAAGAAGTCGAATGCGCCCAGGTCAGTGAACTTTATATCATCTTCGGCGATTAGTATTGAAGGTAATTTCAAGTCCTTTGCATATTGTACAATTTGTTTGTGAGCCAGAGAAATTCCCTTAATTGCATTTTCATCAGTTACTCCTTCCCAAATTTTGAAATCTGAAATACCTTGTGTTTCAAGTTCTTTTTGAAGAATTGAAAAGCGATCTTTTCTTTTTGACAGGTGAATAATGTTCAATTTCATAAAAATTCTCCGCAATCCTCAATTCGCAATTCGCAAATTGAGGATTATATATTACATTTGCAAAATGAGAAGACATAATGGAATGCGCCCGCAAGATATTGTCATTTTGCTTAAAATGATTTCATTGAATAAGAGTGACGTGCAATTAAAAGAGATTGCTCAGTCTCTCCATATCAGTTCATCAGAAGTGACAGAATCATTAAACAGAAGCTATTCAGCGGGCCTGGTAGATTACAACAAGAAGAAAGTTAACAGGCAAAGTTTATTTGAGTTTCTTCAACATGGATTGCAATATGTGTTTCCCGTTCATCCGGGAGGAATGGTAAACGGAATTGCAACAGCCCACTCTCATCCATATTTACGAAAAAAATTTGATAGCGATTTGCTTTATGTATGGCCTGATATACATGGTAAGGAGAGAGGGCTATCTATTGAACCATTATATCAAAAACAAATTCTGGCAGTGAAAGAAGATGATGGATTATACAAATTACTTGCCTTAACTGATGTTATTCGGGTAGGACGGAGACGAGAAATTAACGTTGCTGTTAATGAACTTTCAAAAATATTATTACATGAGTCACCAAAGAAATCTTCTTAGAATAAAAGCTGTTCATAATGCTCTCGGCGATTTAAAGGATGACGTCGTATTTGTTGGCGGAGCCACTGTTTCGTTATATGCTGATCGAATGGCAGAGGAAGTGCGACCTACTGACGATATCGATATTTTAATAGAATTATTAGCATATAAAGATTATGCCGCACTTGAAGAGCAATTAAGAAAAATGGGATTTTCAAATGACCGGGAATCAGGAATTATTTGCAGATATAAAGTTCAAGGTATCGTGGTCGACGTAATGGCAACAGGAATAAAAGAATTAGGATTTTCAAACAAATGGTATCCGGCCGGACATAAAAACGCTTTGCAATACGAAATAGATGAAGATCATATAATAAAAATTTTCAGTGCACCATATTTTATTGCATCGAAACTCGAAGCCTTTAAAAGCCCTGCCAGAAAAGACAATAATAATGGTATTTTTAGCAGCGACTTTGAAGACATTGTATTTGTACTTGAAAATAGATTTTCTATATGGGACGAAATAAAACAATGCCAGGGCGATCTAAAGGAATATCTCAAAAATGAATTTGGAAAATTGTTAGCTAATCCCCTTTTTGAAGAATGGATAGACGCACATGCAGGTTATGGATCGCCACCAGCTACCTATTATATTATTCAACAACTTGAGGAATTTGTAAATTCATGAAAAAATCTAAAACATGATTTGATGAGATTTAAAAAATCAAAAGATTTTATAATCTTATTTGTGTTAATCATCATCAGCCCAAATCCTGGTTCAGACTATTCTCTCCAATAAATCACGCTTACTCGTCTTCCGTATTCTATTCGTTTCCGCACCACACATCTTTACAATCTTTGGTGTGAACTTACCAACAACATCAACCAATGCGTTCTGTGATTGCATTACCACTCCAACATCAAACTACACCTTCACTTTCTTCCACCCACCTCTTTTAAAAAAGATGTAGGCAACAATTGTTACCAATGTGTTGGCTATCGGTATAGATACAAACGACCCGAAAGGTCCCATCTTAAAATAGACCGTGAGCAAATACGCAAATGGTACCTGGAACACCCAGAAGCAAAACAGGTTGATCCATGTGGGAGTCCATGTATCGCCAGAGCCATTAAACGCATTGGTAAGCACCATACCGATTCCATAAAAAACGTAACCGGAAGTGATGATCCTAAGCGCCTGCACTGCAATTGCCTTTACTGCTGCATCATTGGTGAACACTGAAATGATCGGAGCAGGAAATAACAGGAACACGAGTGATACTACTCCCATAAATATGGCATTATATTTTGCTGAAAGTATCACCGATCTTTCAGCCCGCTCCACATGCTTTGCACCAAGATTCTGCCCGACCAATGTTGCCGTAGCATTGCTTAGTCCCCATGCCGGCATGATGAAAAAGATTACTACTCTTATGGCTGTCTGATACCCTGCTGATGCAACACTTTGTCCCGTTTCCGCCACCAGCCTTGCCAACACAATCCAACTGCACGACCCAATAAGAAATTGTAATGTTGCCGGCGATGCAATATTGATCAGTGATTTAATAATCGGCCAATCGAGACTTGTATGCTTTCTTTTTATCTTAATGATTCCCTTTCCTTTGAATAAATGATACACCTGGTAACAAACTCCTATGCCTCTTCCGGTGGTGGTAGCCATTGATGCACCGGTTAATCCGAATGCAGGTATAGGTCCCAACCCGCGTATGAACAATGGGCAAAGAATGATGTTGCAGATATTTGCCAGCCATAAACTTTTCATCGCCATGGATGCATCACCTGCACCACGAAAAATTCCGTTGATCAGGAACAACATCATGATCACCAAACTTCCCCCGATATCAATGCGTGCATAAGTACTGCCCATGGATATTGTTTTTGTATCTGCGCCCATCAGTCGTAAAATGTCTGGCGCAAATATTACTCCTGCAATACTTATCACAATGGTGACAGCAATTGCAAACCAAATAGCCTGGATGGCAGAATGAGCAGCGGCATCTTTGTTTTTTTCACCGACGCGTCTTGCCACGATAGCAGTTGCAGCCATGCTTACACCAATTGCAACAGAATACACGATGTACAACACTGTTTCCGTCAAGCTTACTGCCTGCAGTGTATTTTCGCTGTTGGGTAAATGACCTACAAAGAACAGGTCAACCAGCGCAAATACGCTCTCCATGCACATTTCCAGTATCATAGGTATGGCGAGTAGCAGGATCGCTTTGCGCAGACTGCCGGTAGTGTAATCCATCTCAATGCCCTTGAG
Source organism: uncultured Chitinophagaceae bacterium (assembly GCA_963819925.1). Lineage (GTDB taxonomy): Bacteria > Bacteroidota > Bacteroidia > Chitinophagales > Chitinophagaceae > Ginsengibacter. Next base: position 1,546,677 of record CAWFYG010000009.1, read on the forward strand.
GGATTGCAAAATCAGCGTAAATGTTCCACTTCGTTTATTTATATTTTGACTCGTTGTCATGTTAGTTATTTTAAAATTTTATGTTTGATTGAAGCGGAATCAAATAAAAAACCCCGCTCGTGGCGGGGCTTTATCATCAGTTAGTAATTTACTCAACTACCTATAGAGTACGCCCCGCAATATGTACCATCGTTCACGCCAAAAAAACCTGGCAGTGCTGCGGTGATTGAATATGTGCGTTGCATTTTCATTATTCTAAAAATTATTTGCGGATGCAAAGATGGAAATAATTTTTTAATTATGCCAAATGTTTTTGTAATTATTTTCTGGATACTATTTTCGCGTATGCTGAAATACCAGTAAAATCAATAGTTTCAGGGGAATAAGTTTCCAGGGAAAAATTAAACTTATGAGTTTCCCAACTCAGATATATATTTTTTAAAAATTGATTCCTTCAATCTGCACATTTACCACTTCCCAAAAAGTTCCATCCCAGTTAAATTCTACCGTCCAGTTTCCTTTCAAAGAGAGTTCCTCCGATTGCAATTTTGTGTTGATATCATAAATGCCTTTTACCTGGCACAATTTTTCATCTATTAAAAAATCAAGATCTTTTACTTCATTAATAGTTATGTCATCATATGCTTCTTTAAACCTGTTTAAAATTTCCTTGAATTCGGTTTCTGTAAGCGGATAATGATCATTGATGCGCAGATTTTCTGAAGGCAGAAGCGGCATCCATGTGATAGGATCTTTCTCTAATATTGTACCGATACAATATTCTACTGCATGTCTCGTATTATCATATTTATGGTCGGGATAAAATTCATCATAGGTAAAGCAGGTCATGCCGCCAGGAATAAAGATATCGTCCATCTCATAATCAAATAATTCTTCTGTTGCGAAACGATAGAGTTCCCTGTTGCTGATGTTCGGACTGCAAACGGCTAAATCAATATGGTATTTGTTTAAATAATCGTGCAGTTCATTCCATGCATTATCTATTTCATCATCTTGTATTTCACTTGCCGGTTTAAAATGGGTAGGTCTTTTTATTCTGTCAAATACTTTTATTGTTTTTCTTTCTGCTGCTTGCTTTTCATATTCTGCGATATAATTCAAAAAATCATTTTCGATGTTAGCCGGGACTTCGCCTTCCGTTTCCATTTTACCGAATTCTGCACCGTGCTCGAGCATCAGTTTCATCTTCAGAAACTCATTTTCAGATTTGAGATTGTCACCCTCATCTCTTTTAGCGGGATCGTCAAAATTTTTGTTCATGGGGAAATTTACAAAATAAATTTTCGAAAGTGTTTGTGAAAATACTCAGTATAAAATTGAATACAAGCTGTTAATATTTGTTATATCAAGATATAGTGTCAAATAAATATTGATGTTACTAGCAAAGCCCGTAGGGCTGAAATTTTGGTAACGAGGTCAAGGCTTTCGGAAGTCGCTAAGCCCCATCGGGGCGACATTTTTCCGGATCAATCGTAAAATTCAAACAGGTAATCATTATCGTACGTTATATCAAAATCGCCAAGCATTTTTAAGTATTCCTCTTTAAATGATTTGGTTCGATGATGCTCTTCCTGGTTCATAATATATTTTATGACGACGTCCCTTTGACTCCTGGCATAGGAAAAAGCGGCATAGCCTGACTGCCATTGAAATTTACCTCTTAAGAATTGTTGTTCATTTACCCATTTACTACTATTCGCTTTAACAGCGCTCATGAAATCCGCGACACACATTGTCACAGGCATGCCAAACAAAATATGGACATGATCTTTCCATCCACCCACTGCTAAAGATTTGGCGCCTTTATTAGTAATAATTCCCGAAATATATTGATGAAGATTATCACGCCAATGTTGCGTTATAAAATTCTCCGTGTTTCACAGCGAAAACAGCATGAATGGTTATTTGAGAATAAGTATTAGACATGATAAAAATGTCGCCCCGACGGGGCTTGATTTTATTTCTATTTAAGTTTTGTTACCAAAATTGCGCCCCGATGGGGCTAATCCATCCTGTTAATTCTTTTTCGCTACCACCCAACATAATCCGGAGGTTTAATTCCTTTTAGTCTTACATATACTATCAGTTGGCCAAGGTGATGCGTTTGGTGGTCGTGCATTAAAATTAATATTTGCCTTCTCGTCATGGGTCCTGCAAAAAACTTCACTACCTCATCAAGTTGTTTACCGGAAAGGTTGTGATGAGCTGTTGCTCCCATATCATAGGCGTCACTTAATATTTTAATTACAGCAGCTTTGCTTTTCACTGACGTATCAATTTTGTTTGCCTTTGCAACAAACAGATAAGTGGAAGAAAGCCACTCTATATTATCTGCAATATGCATAAGCTGTTGCTTAAAACTCATCTCTTCCGGAACCGGTTTAAAATCGTAATATTCTTCAGGCATTAGTTCAGCCATTTTAAGCGCATATTCTTTAGCGTTAGTCCATTTGCGGGATAATTGAGTGAGGAGACTGTCACTGCTGTTTTGTGCGGATAACTTAACAGGAAATATGAAGAGAATTGCTACAAAGAGCAGGAGAATGAATTTTGATGTCCTCATTTTTTTTAAATAAAAGTAAATCAAATGATGTATAAAATCTCGTCTTAAATTTTATACTCGTTCTTCGTCTACCAGGGGGTTACTGCTGTTCTTTAAAAATTACTTGTCTACTAATATTTCGATGTTGTATATAAAATTTTTAAACTTGCAGATTAAATAAAAGCTATGCAGGAGCTCACCAAAAAAGAAAAGAACAAAGCAAGAGAGATTTTTGCTATATCTATAGAGAAGGAATTTGATGCAGCGTTACAAAATTCCGAAGCAATTTTGGCTAAGTGGAAAACCGGCAATGCAACAGGAAGGCAAATCTTTCACGAAATGCGTAGCTATTTGAATGATTTCCTTAAACACCTTGAAAGGCGTTACGACGCTTTACGCCCGTCAGACTATCTTATGAATTTAACAGGAATATTGAACGATGGCTACATTACAGAGGAAGAGATAAAGGATTTTTCAGAAGAGGCAAAGGAAGCTATAAAGCGGTATAGCAGGGATGATTAAAACCGGCTTGACAATGATTTAATATTTTACCAGCATCGCAGGAAAATTTTCGGATAAAAATGGCTGAACAAAAATCGATATGGACAATTGGTCACTCTACACGGCCCATCGAATATTTTATCCAAATGCTTCAATCATTTAATATAAAAATGCTTGTCGATATTCGTAGTTTCCCAGGTTCGGGGCGCTATCCGCAGTTTAATAAAGAAAATCTCGAAACCTCTATGCCGGAAAATGGTATTGAATATCTTCATCTAAAAGCTTTAGGGGGAAGAAGGCCGGCAAAGCCTGGTTCGAAAAATATCGCGTGGAAAAATGCAGCTTTTCGCGGCTATGCAGATTATATGGAAACAAATGAGTTTAAAGAAGCCATACAGGAACTCGAAAAGATTGCACTGGAACAAAGAACTGCCTATATGTGTTCTGAGGCGGTCTGGTGGCGATGTCACAGGTCGATGGTTTCTGATTATTTGAAAGCAAATGGCTGGACTGTGAATCATATTATGGATGTTGCAAAATCAACAGAGCATATTTATACAAAGCCTGCAAAGATTATAGATGGGAAGTTGAGTTATGAGGAAAGAACACTGCTGTAAAAGATAAGCACCTAATGCATATTTGTTCTTCCTCTCTTTATTCTGCGATTTTTTTTAACAAGAACCAGCTGCTGTGAAAGACTATACGTCGATATAATATTCCATTTCTTCGTATCATGTTGCAATAAATAAAAAGCATCAACTTCAAACTGAGCATTAAAAGATTTGATCTTATATTCTTCCCATGCTTTCGCAAACATTTCCGGCGTTAAATCTCTGTACGCAATTGTTACATGCGGTTTAAATTGCACATCGACAGGATGAATATCTGCTGGAAAAAGACCGCTAAAACTCGCGATGATTTCTTTTTGCATCAATTGCAATTCTTTTGTGATAGTAGGATGCACGTATACAACCGGATTATTTTTATCATGAAATGCTCCAAAATTTTTTAGAGGCATCGAAAAAGATTCTTGACTAATACGCAAATCAGAAAACCAGTTCAACAGTTCAGCATGATGTTTAGCAGAACATTTGAACGGGGCTTTTAAAGTAATATGCGGATAGACTTTTAATGCTTTTTTGCTATTGAATCTGTTTGCAAAGTCATTTTTAAAAGCATTTATCATCTCACGTAACTCTCGCTTTGGAATTAAAGCAATAAAATAAAGATTTTCTTTAAAATTCATAATTGAAAATTTATAAGGTTAAAATTTAATATCCTTTTCAAAACAACTTCCCCTGCTCCCCCGGCCTTCTAAAAATGCTACTATCCAATTCCCACCGGTCGTTATTCATTCCATACAGCTTTCCATATTTTTTGTATTGCATATTTACCATTTCTGCAATGCCTCCTTCTCCCCGCATACGCACTCCCCAGCGGCTATCATTCACTTTGCCGTCATGACTGCTTCCTATTAAATGCCACACTTTGTCTGCACGGTCAGGAAAGTTTTTATACAACCAGTCTTTAAATAAAAATTGGATGGCGCCATTAAGGCGAATGAAAGTATACGCTGTAAATGTGGCGCCCGCATCTTTTGCTTCCTTCATTATTCTTTGCATCTCATGCTCATTTAATCCGGGTATCATTGGTCCCATCATAATGCCCATTCTTATACCGGCGTTACTTAATTCTTCAATCACTTTTAAGCGTTGTTTGGCAGTGGCGGTTCTCGGCTCCATTAATCTTCGAAGGCCTTCATTAAAGGAAGTAACCGAGACCATTGCTGTCACCAAACGCTTCTTAGCCATTTCCTGCAGCACATCTTTATCTTTTATGATCCATGAGTTTTTGGTAAGAATTCCTACAGGTTGATTAAATTCATTACAAACTTCGAGTAGGCCACGCGTTAGTCTATACTTTTGTTCTGCCGGCTGGTAACAATCTGTATTGCCGCTTAGCATGATCGGAGTAGGATCATATTTTTTATTCATCAGAAATTTACGAAGCATTTGCGGTGCATTTACTTTCACAATTATCTTTCTTTCAAAATCAAGGCCTGCGCTGTAACCCCAGTATTCATGCACATTACGGGCATAGCAATATATGCATCCATGCTCGCAGCCTGCATAGGGATTCATGCTGTACATCATACTCAGGTCGGGACTTTCCACTTTGTTTACGATACTCTTTACTTCCTGCTCCAGGTATTGCGTTTTTATATTGGCCACTTCCCAATCGTCAATGGCTTCGATATGTTCCTTTACCTGCTGATCTTTTAGAAATTTATTTTTTGTATTGAATTGTGCTCCGCGTCCGGCGAGATAGTGATCGTCTTCTTCTTTTTGCTGCGCAGCAACTTTAAAATGATCTTGTTTTAATTGGGTTGACATGATAATATTTTTTGACTCGTAATAATATAAATTCAACGAATAGCTGTAGAATAAATCCCCTAAAGGCATAAAGATGCCTTTCAATATTTTTTAATAAACCAGGATTGCTTACACAAATAAATCTCCCTGCTTTGTAGTAACCGGCAAATTCATAAACTCAAACCGCTGAACAATCTGGTAAGCTTTATTGCCTACTCTTCGCTTTAGCAATAACATGGCGTCCGCAATGAAGCGACCGGTAAAATGCCGGTGACTGTAGTCGGACCACCCCTGCTCGTATTGCCACGGTAATAGTTTCCTTGCAACCGTTATGTGAGGATCATCAAAAAAATGGGGTCTGTTGTCTTTATTTAATGTCATTAGTTTTTGGGCGTGCCTCAATTCTTTCGACAAATTTTTTACCTGCAATTTTGAATCGACGTTAATAAATATGGTGTGACTTGGAAAGCTTCCAAAATCCCTAAGCTCAACTTTGAATGGCGTATATCCCATTGCAATTGTTTTCAATCGGTTCACAAGTCGTTCTTCCATCATTTCAAACTGAACAAAGTTTACGAGTGAAAGATGCGGTTTTCCCCACAGAGCATTTTCGGCCTTATATTTTTCATAAAAATCTTTCCTGACGTTTATAATTTTCCGGCGTAATTCTTCATGAGGATTTAATATCAGCAGGTACTCGTTATAGTTATAACCTGGTATTTGTATTAATGATTTTGTATCCATAGGTGAAATTTTTAATTATAATTATATAGTGTATTCGCTTCCGGCGATAGCCCAAATACATTAATACGTTTGCATGCATCATATTGATGCCTTCTTTTTAGCAATTGCAATTCCCTTACCACAAATGATTCGTGAAAAGATTTTTGTGCATATTGTATTAATGCTTTGAAATAAATTTCCTCGGGAAGTTCCCCGGCAATGTTTAGATGAGGCTTCGCAATTATTTTAACAGGGGGGCAGGCACACGAGTTTACATATGCATCCAACACTTTCAAATCCTTAGCCAGTTTTTGGAAGGGTTGTTCGTTTTGAATACGTAAATAAATAGTATGTGGAGGGAAGCCACTATAATTATTTAACGTTACGTTAAAACTTTGTTGTTGCGTGCAGATGCGTTGTATCCACCGGGTTAGTGTTTCTTCCATCGATTCCTTTGCAAGGAAATTCGCAATGGTGATATGCGGTTGGGTTTTAGCAGAAAATTTATCTTTGAATTCATCATAGAAGCATTGTTTTTCTGCCATTACTTTTTCGCCAACGATATTGTCAGGATGGGCCACCAGCAAATATTCATAGACGTCACGACCATATATTTCCTGCATCACCGGGTGCGATGAATAAAAATCCTGGTTCATAAAATTAAATTTGCGTGTCAATTATTTTAGTATAAATTTACTAAATAAATTAGTAATTCAACAAAAATTTTTTATGAACTCTGATAATTTTTTTCCCGCAAAATATGGAGGAACCAAATCATTTACACAGGCAGACGTGCGAACAGCCAATGCTACAGGCTTTGGGGCAGCAGCTGACGATTATATGGAAAGAGGCATCGACCTTAATGAAGAACTGATTGGCAATAAGCCGGCAACTTTTTTTATGCGGGTGAGCAGTGATGCGATGAAGGATGCAGGAATTTACAAAGGAGACGTGGCAATAGTTGACCGTTCAGTGAAGGCCACAAACGGCAGGGTGGTAATTGCTATTGTAAATGGGGATATGCTGATACGACGTTTTGAAAAAAACAATAATTATGTGAGGTTGTTAACGGATTCTAATAAATTATCGGTAATTCGAATTGATGCAACGTGTGAAGATTTTGCCGTTTGGGGAGTGGTTACCTATGTGATTCACAAGACATAGCAGGCTTCACCCCAACGTCTCTGAGAGGAAGCAAGACCTTCGTCGGAAAATTTGTACTAAACAATTTTTATTTTTCATGAATGTTATAAATCAGTTGGAAAAAGTTCAGGAAAAAATTTCTTCGCAAAACGGGAAGGGACTAAAAGCAATCGTTGATTGCAATAGTTTTTATTGTTCCTGCGAAAGAGTTTTCCGACCAGACCTGCAAAATAAACCTGTTGTTGTTTTGAGTAATAATGATGGCTGTATTATTTCGCGAAGCGATGAAGCAAAGACTTTAGGAGTTGAAATGGCGGGGCCGTATTTTAAGGCAAAACCGATAATTGAAAAAAATAACGTAGCCACTTTCTCATCTAACTATAATTTGTATGGCGATATGAGCAGGCGGGTTATGGATACTTTGCGAATGATAGCAGGCGATACTAACGTTGAGGTATATTCAGTAGATGAGGCCTTCCTTGATGTAAAAATGATTGAAAAAAAATTGCTGGATAAATATGCAATGCAAATGAGAGAAACAGTTGAGCAATGGACAGGCGTTTCAGTTTCTGTAGGAATTGCGCCAACCAAAACACTGGCTAAGATTGCGAATCATTTTGCAAAAAAAAATAAAAAGGCAACCGGGTGTGTTTATACGCTTACTGACATTAATGATATAAGAAATGTATTAAAAATTACATCGGTAAAAGAAATATGGGGAGTGGGCCGGGCTTATGCAGATAAACTTTTGAACTGGGGAATTACAAATGGCTGGGAGTTGCGTACTATGCCGGAAGAATGGGCACATAAGCATATGGGTGGAGTAGTAGGTGTAAGACTTATAAAGGAATTAAAAGGAATTTCATGTATTGGTATGGAAGAGGAATTGGTAGAGAAAAAGATGATCGCCACTACCCGCATGTTTGGCAGAAATGTTACAAAACTTAATGATATAAAAGAAGCATTGGCGACCTATACTTCAAGAGCAGCAGAAAAATTGAGAAGGCAAAATTGCGCAGCTTCAGGGATAAGCATATTTGTAGTGGCGAAAGAAGAAAGTTATTCTGCAGGTTTTAATCGCGGTGCTACCATAAGCGCCTATGATACATTGCCGGTTCCTACGTCAGTTACAAATGAGTTGATTGCGCCGGCAATAAGGCTGGCAGAACAAATTTTCAGGCAGGGTAAGGAATATAAAAAAGCGGGGGTAATACTGACTGGCATTGTTCCTGACAAGGCCATTCAAAGTAACTTATTTGTTGAACCAACGGAGAACAGTAAACGCTTTTTAATGGATGTGCTTGATAACATCAACTTTAGTATGAGGGATGACGCCATAAAATTTGCTGCGGCCGGAGTTAATACCGATTGGAAAATGCGACGCGAATTTCGTTCGCCCAGATATACTTCAAGATGGGAAGAATTAAGAGAAGTGCGATGATTGCCTGTAAGGGGATAAAGTAGCTCTCAGGATTTCTTTTTTGCAATAACTTTTTCTGCTGCCGTAACAATGTCGGGCGTGTCCAATCCATATTTTTTAAGGAGATCTGCCGGCTTCCCGCTTTCTCCAAATGTATCTTTCGTTCCAATATATTCAATTGGCACCGGAAAATTTCTTACTACAACATGGGCCACTGCATCTCCCATTCCGCCTAATATATTGTGTTCTTCTGCAGTCACTGCACATTTTGTTTTTTTAACTGACGTAATGATCGCGTCTTCATCGATTGGTTTAATGGTATGCAGGTTTATCAATTCTACGCTGATACCTTTGTCTTCGAGGATTTTAGCAGCTTCCACGGCTTTCCAAACGAGATGACCGCATGCAAATATCGTTACGTCAGTTCCTTCAGCAAGTACCTGTGCTTTTCCAATTTCAAAGTTTTGATTTTCTTCCGTGAAATTGGGCCATTTTGGCCTTCCAAATCTTAAATACACAGGGCCTTCATAATCTGCAATAGCAAGAGTAGCAGCTTTAGTTTGGTTAAAATCGCAGGGCACAACAACCGACATCCCCGGCAACATTCGCATTAAGCCAATATCTTCCAAAATCTGGTGTGTAGCGCCGTCCTCACCTAAAGTGAGCCCTGCATGCGACGCACATATCTTTACATTTTTATTTGAGTATGCAATGGATTGTCTTATCTGGTCGTAAACCCTGCCGGTAGAAAAATTCGCAAACGTTGTCGTATAAGGAATTTTACCGCCAATAGTTAAACCCGCTGCGATTCCCATCATGTTTGCTTCAGCAATTCCGCATTGAAAATATCTTTCGGGAAAATCTTTTATAAAAGGATGCAGTTTTAATGAGCCCGCAAGATCTGCAGTGAGCACCACTACATTTTCATTTTTCTTTCCTAATTCATAGATGCCTTCGCCAAATCCTGCCCTTGTTTCTTTTTCATTTTTCGCAACCACATCTTTAATCATAACTGTGTTATTTTTTATTTCTGAACGAAGCATGCAAATTAAGAATAACGGGGTAAGGATAAAAATAATAATGGTAAGAAGGAATAATTTTAAGAAAAGAAACAGGAAATTAATTCATTTGAAAATTGAGGTTGTTATGCAGTGATTCATCATCTTTCAATTTGAGTTCCCATTTCCATGCTGTAGACATCATTTCATCCAACGAAAATTTTGGGTTCCACTCTAATTTATCCTTTGCCAAAGAATTGTTGGCGTATATGGCAATGATATCGCCGGGCCTTCTTGCACCTATTGTGTAGTTTAGTTTTATTCCACTTACTTTTTCAAATGACTTAATAACTTCAAGCACGGTAATTCCATTGCCCGTACCGAGATTAAAAACTTCGCAGGCAGACGAATTTTTTTTATCAATTAAATATTGCAACGCAAGTGTGTGAGCATGGGCGATATCACATACATGTACGTAATCTCTTATGCAGGATCCATCTCTTGTGGGGTAATCATCGCCATGCACTGTGAGCTGTTTTATTTTACCGATAGCAGTTTGTGTAATTGCCGGCACAAGATTTTGAGGTGTGCCCACTGGTAATTCCCCGATAAGTGCCGAGGGATGAGCCCCGACAGGATTAAAATATCTCAATAGAATACTTTGCGTGTTACCGTTTTTTGTAGCTTCTCTTGTAATTTCCTCGCCCATTTGTTTGGTAGCGCCATAGGGAGATTCTGCCGGTTTTAAAGGAGATTCTTCTGTGACAGGAATCTTATCAGGGCCTCCGTAAACGGTACAGGAAGAAGAGAAAATGAAGTTTGGAACATTAAACTCTTTCGCACATTTTAAAATATTAATAAGTGAGATCAGGTTGTTCTCAAAATATAACAAAGGCTTTTCAACCGATTCACCTACTGCCTTAAAAGCAGCAAAATGAATGACGCCCTCAATATCCGTATTTTCCTGGAATACTGCGTATGTGTCATCAAAATTGCATAGATCCACCTTATAATTCTTTACTGATTTCCCGGAAATATTTTTAATTCCCTCCAGTAATGCCGTTGTGGACCTTGAGTTGTTATCAACACAAACAGGTTCAAAATTATTTTCTATTAAATCCAGTATGGTATGGGCTCCAATATATCCGCAGCCACCTGTTACTAATACTTTCTTCATATCACAAAGAAAAGGAAAACAATTAAAAGCCCGGCATTAAGAAATCAATGGTTAGGTAACAATATGTATAACGAAGTAAACACATCCGGCAACCAGAGCACTAACGGGGATGGTTAATATCCAGGCCCAGATAAGATTGAAAGTAACGCCCCATCTTACTGCAGAAAGGCGTTTTGTGGCGCCTACTCCTACAATAGAGCCGGTAAGGGTATGTGTAGTGCTCACAGGAATTCCAAAAAAGATGGTGAGGAAAATTGTAAGGGCACCCGCTGTTTCTGCGCACACACCTTCCAGCGGATTTACCTTAGTGATCCTTGTTCCCATTGTTTTTACAATTCGCCATCCGCCGGACATTGTACCAAGTGCAATAGCAGAATAGCATGCCAGGGGAAGCCATTCGGGCATTGCCATGTCATGCACCGACAAAGTGCTTCCCTGTACAGTTTTTCGATAAAACCAAATTGCTGTAAGAATTAAGCCCATTGTTTTTTGAGAATCGCCCCCTCCGTGTGCAAGGCTCAATGCGCCGGATGAAATTAACTGAAGGCGCTTGAACCATTTTTCGGCTTTTACAGGTCTTGATTTTTTTGCAATGTTCACTGTTATTAGTGTAATTAAAAATCCAAAGATCAATCCGATTACCGGGGATAAAACCATAAACACCAGGGCTATAAATATAGGGTGTGTATTTACACCAGCAACCCCTCCAGCCGCTATTGCGGCACCTGCAAGACCTCCGATGAGTGTGTGTGACGAACTGGAAGGGATACCATAGTACCAGGTTAACAAATTCCAGCTAATTGCTGCAATGGTCGCTGATAAGAGAACCTTAAATGTGATGATATCCTCCGAGACAATATTGGCTATGGTTCCCGCAACTTTATGTTCTTTAAAAACAAAGAAGGCTATGAAATTAAAAGCAGCAGCCCAGAGAACAGCCTGGAATGGCGTTAATACTTTTGTGGAAACTATAGTGGCAATTGAATTAGCCGCGTCGTGAAAACCATTTATATAATCAAAAATCAGGGCGAGTATAATAATGATTATAAGAAAAACGAGCATATTCAACTTTTAAAAATGGACACTTATTCAAAAAGCATCTTACTACGCATATTTGATAATAATTGATTCAATCACGTTTGCAGCATCTTCACATTTATCGGTCACAATTTCCATTACCTGGTAAATTTCTCTTTTTTTGATTACTTCTTTAGCGTCCGGCTCCGTTTCAAAAAGTTTTTCAATGCTCGTGTCAAATACATCGTCAGCCTGGTTTTCAATACTATTTATTAATACCATGGCATCCGTAATTCTTCTTAAATTTTTCATATCCCTTAGTTCGGCAACCGCTTTTTGGACTTCGACACAGCTGCTTAAAATAAGTTCAGCCATTTTTTGAAATCCACTATCGTCGGGATTTACTTTATAAAAATTTATTTTTTTTGCAGAGGCATATATATAATCGCATATATCATCTAGAGAGGTGGCAAGGTAATGTATATCTTCCCGGTCAAATGGCGTTATAAAGTTCCGTCCTAATTCAGTAAATATCCTGTGGGTATAATCATCGTTTATATGTTCCAGGTCTTCAATTTCTTTAATTAACACCGCCCTCTTTTCAAAATCTTTTTCAGTGATAACATCTTTCAGTTTAGCTCCCATTACGGTTACGGTTTCAGCAACATTTTCAAATAGTTGAAAAAAAATTTTATCCTTTGGTAAAAAAAATTTTAAAATAGAATTGAGGGCCATGTAACTAAATTTTCGCAAAAATATACTATCGTGGTTTAATGCTACGATTTCTTCCTTTTTAAGTTAAAAGGGCTTCTGAAAGTAAAAAACGCCATTTTGCGCCTAACCCGCGTCTTCCGATTGTTAGAGTGTTTTATAGCGTTTATTAACCCATTGGTAATGTTGGCTTAACAATTTGATAACATAACAAAGATTCCTTTGCAAAAAAATTATATGAGCAATTCTTTAACTGCAAAAAGGTTATTTATCGTCGCATCGGTATTATTTATGAATTTACTATTAAGTAATAATTTAAAAGCGCAATTTGTTTCGGGTTCTGACTCCGCCTTCAAAGCAGGAAGCCCTAATTCCGGTAAATTATGGGGTTATATGTTTGGTGATTATTATGTAAAAGCCCAGGCAGACTCCCTGAGCCGGGGCAGCAGTAGCCAGTATTCAGGTGTTCCTAAAAACAGGAATGCTTTCCAGATCAGGAGACTTTACCTTGGTTATAACTATAACATTACCAAAAAATTCGCTGCTGAAGTATTGCTTGAAGCGGCACCGGGAGAAGGACTAACAGATACCAAACTCGCCTTTTATATAAAGCTTGCAAACCTTCGTATTAAAGATCTTTGGAAAGGTACTGATCTGATCCTGGGACAGGTTGGCACACCTGGCTTTTCCATGTCTTCCGAACCAATATGGGGTTATCGCTCTATCGAGAAAACAGTAATTGATATTCGTGGTACTCCTTCTTACGATTTAGGAGCTTCATTGCAGGGAAAATTTGATCCCAAAACAGGAAATTTTGGTTATGATTTAATGGCAGGCAATGGAACCGGTGCCAAACCGGAAGGAGATAATTTCAAATGGCTCTATGGTGATATCTGGGGGAAATTCCTTGATAAAAAACTGTATGTAAATTTATACGTGGATTATAACGGTTTATCCCCGGTCGCTGGTATGAAGCATTCAAGAAGCATGATTAAAGGTTTTGTAGCTTATACCGTACCGACATTTACAATTGGAGTTGAAGCATATAACAACCATTTGAAAAACGACAACCAGGCGACAGAAATCTCGACCGGCAATGTAGATGTTTTATCGGTGGATGCTTCCGGGCTTTCAGTTTTCGTCAGAGGAACACTAGTTAAGGACAAATTAAATTTCTTTGCCCGCACCGACTTTTTCAACCCGGACAATAAAATTGATAACAATAAGTATAACAAATACGTAGGAAATACGGGCGGATATAACGACCCTTCAACAAAAGAAAATTTTATAACAGCAGGCCTTGATTTCACACCCATGAAAAATGTTCACCTCATGCCGAATCTTTGGCTAAATCATTACAAGAACCAGGGTTTTGCAACAAAATACAACGTAAGCGATGTTGTTGGTCGCCTTACTTTTTATTTTGTTTTTGGTAAGTAATTATTAAAAAAGCACTATTCATTTATTTTAAATCAATTCATAAATCATGAAAATAAGTTCAAAAATCAAAAATGCTTTATTATCGTCCATCGTTCTTGTTGCAGCCGCCGGTGCACTACCGGGATGCAATGGAGGTGGCTCCGGAAAAGAAGGTACGAGCGATTCTACCTCAACTGCATCAACTAACGGAGACGATAAAACGCTTCTAGGCGCAGGCAGTACATTCGTTTACCCATTATTCTCCAAGCAATTTTCCGAGTATAACAAGCTTACCGGGTTAAAGATCAACTACCAGTCTATTGGTTCAGGAGGTGGTATTCTTCAATTAACTAATAAAACAGTTGATTTTGGTGATTCTGATGCGCCATTAACCGAAGAGCAGGCTCAGAAAATGGGGGTGCCCGTATTGCACATCCCCATGTGTTCAGGAGCGGTGGTACTAAGTTATAATTTACCCGAAGTGAAGGATACATTAAAACTTACTCCTGATGTTATTGCGGATATTTTTCTCGGAAAGATCACAAAGTGGAATGATTCAAAAATTGCAGCCGCTAATCCAGGAGTGAAGCTGCCTGCAACTGCGGTATTAATCGCACATCGTTCTGACGGAAGTGGTACAACAAATATATTTACTGACTATCTCTCTAAAGTAAGCGATGAATGGAAAGAAAAAGTTGGCAAGGGTACTTCTGTAAACTGGCCCACAGGCCTCGGTGCAAAAGGAAATGAAGGAGTATCAGGCCTTATTAAACAAACTCCCGGAGGAATAGGCTATATTGAGCTGGCTTATGCAATCCAGAACAACATGGCATTCGCGAAAATTAAGAATAAATCGGGCAATTATATTACACCAAATATAGCATCCACGAGTGCCGCCGGTAATGTACAATTACCTGCTGATTCAAAAATATTTTTGGGTAACACCGATGCGGCTGATGGGTATCCTATTAGTGGCTTTACCTGGGCTTTGATTTACCAGGAACAGGCTTATGGCAACCGTACAGAAGGCAGGGCGCAAAATGTTTTAAAATTATTATGGTGGAATATTCATGATGGCCAGCAATACTGCCAGGATTTGCACTATGCACCATTATCACCGGCGGCTACTTCTGTTGCAGAAGCAATTCTTAAATCTGCCACTTTTAATGGTAAACCTATAATACAGTAAAAAACTTTTTATATAGTTTTGAAATTATCAGCAACGAAACCAAGAGATTCCCGCAGTAGCTTATTGCTGCGGGAAATTTCATCTATAACCGGTATGATGGACGGATTAAAAAGCATTAAAATAAGACGATCTATTCGCCAGATACGAATGGAAAAGTTTTTTAGAACTTCTCTTGTATTAATCGCCCTGAGCATTCTTATATTAGTAATATGCTTTTTCCTTACATTGGTTGTTCAATCACTGCCTTCAATTAAAGCATTAGGCATTGGTTTTTTATTTGGCAAAACATGGGATCCTGTGCATAATATATACGGCACTTATCCTTTCCTGTTAGGTACTCTATTAACTTCGTTCCTGGCATTATTGATATCTGTACCCTTTTCATTTGCAATTGCTATTTTTTTAGGTGAATATTATCCACGGGGATGGTTTTCTGAATTTTTAAAAAATTCAATAGAACTTATCGCCGCTGTCCCTTCTGTTATTTATGGTTTTTGGGGCTTATTTGTGTTAGTTCCGTTAGTACGTACTTTGGAGCTAAAACTTGGAGTAACTCCGTATGGAATAGGAATATTTACATCTTCTTTAATTTTGGCGATCATGATTGTTCCGTATGCAGCTTCATTAGGCCGGGAAATGATCCGGATGGTTCCTTCTTCGTTAAAGGAAGCCGCCTATTCCCTGGGTGCTACGAGGTATGAAGTCATTCGTGCTGTAATTCTGCCCTATGCCAAATCCGGATTGATGGCGGGTGTTCTGCTATCGTTAGGAAGGGCATTGGGAGAAACAATGGCGGTAACAATGGTGATTGGCAATACCAGCCTGATACCTAAAAGCATTTTTGATCCCGGCAATACAATGGCTAGTGTGATTGCCAATGAATTTACAGAAGCGGCGAGTACCCTTTATCTTTCTTCATTAATTGAACTGGGTTTAGTTTTATTCCTCGTAACAGTGATTATTAACCTAATCGGAAAAAGAATTATTAAAAGATTTACAACATGATCACGTATGAAACCAAATATTAAATACAGGCTTGGGAAAAGTAAATTTTTTAAAGGGATGGTGATTTTGCTCGCTGCAGTCTGTACCATTCCTTTGTTTGTAATTCTGGTATACATTTGTAAAGAGGGAATTACCAAGATAAACTGGCATTTTCTTGTTGGCCTCCCAAAGCCTGTCGGAGAATCCGGTGGCGGAATTGCAAATGCACTTGTAGGCAGTTTGCTTATCGTATTTTTTGCTGCGTTAATGGCAATTCCAATTGGCATAATGGGCGGGATCTATTTAAGCGAAAACAAAAAAAGCAGGTTGGCCTACTGGACAGGCCTTTCGGTGGATGTTTTGCAGGGTACCCCCTCAATAGTTGTTGGCATTGTAATATATTTTTGGATTGTTAAGCCACTGAGTACCTTTTCAGCTTTATCAGGAAGCGTTGCATTGGCCATTATGATGCTTCCGATTGTGGTTCGATCAACTGAGGAAACTTTAAAACTTTTGCCTTCCTCCCTAAAAGAAGCCGGACTGGCATTAGGGTTACCTTATCAAAAGGTTATATTAAGAATCCTCGTGCCCTGTGGATTCAGCGGGGTTATTTCAGGAGCTATTTTAGCCGTTGCCCGCATTGCGGGTGAGACAGCCCCATTATTATTTACTGCGTTTGGAAATCCGTATTTCTCCACTAATATTTTGAAGCCCATGCATAGCCTACCTTTACTGATTTTTAACTATGCAACCAGTGCTTATGATGACTGGCATGATCTTGCCTGGGGGGGAGCATTTATTTTGTTGCTTTGGGTATTATTATTAAACATTATAACTAAGATTACAACAAGGAAATGGAGAATACAATTCTAAAATCCGTTGATTTTGATGCTTACTTTGGAGAGAATCATGTTGTAAAAAAAGTAAATATTGAAATTCCAAAAAACAATGTTATTGCAGTAATGGGCCCTTCCGGTTGCGGAAAAACGACTTTTCTACGCTGTATTAACCGTATGCATGAATTGATTGAAGGGGCTTATGCAAAAGGTAAAATGTTATTGAATAACGAAGATGTTTATGAGATGCATCCCATATTTGTACGTCATAAAATAGGGATGGTTTTTCAGCGACCCAACCCTTTTCCCAATTTAAGTATTTATGATAATGTAATCGCAGGGTATAAGCTTAACGGTATGAAGATTGCCAGGGCAGACAGGGATCTGATTGTGGAGCAATCACTTCAAAAAGCAGCTTTATGGAACGAAGTGAAAGATTCATTACATAAAAAAGGAACTTTTCTTTCAGGCGGTCAGCAGCAACGTTTGTGCATCGCAAGAGCCATAGCTATGGAACCGGAGGTTCTTTTGCTGGATGAACCTACCTCGGCTCTCGATCCGATATCCACATCGAGTATAGAAGTGCTGTTGCAGGAATTAAAGAAAAATTATACTCTTGTGGTAGTAACGCATAACATGCAACAGGCAGCCAGGGTAAGTGATAAAACAGCCTTTTTTTATGTTGGCGAAATGGTTGAATATGATGATACAAAAAACATGTTTACCAATCCTAAGGACCAACGAACTCAAAACTATATAACCGGAAGGTTTAGTTAATATAAAAAAAACAAATGACACAGTTTGAATCAGAATTACAGGATGCAAAATCAGAAATAATCAGCATGTGGGACCTGGTTTTGCTGCAATTAACCAAGGCAAAGGAAGCCATGTTAAGCTTTAATAAAGACCTGGCGAGAGAGGTGATAGCAAAGGAAAAGAGAGTAAATGCATTTGAATTAAAAATAGACAGAGATTGCGAAAATATTTTTGCTCTTTACTGCCCGGTTGCAATAGATCTTAGGTTTTTACTTGCAGTTCTTAAAATAAACAATAACCTGGAAAGAATAGGTGACATAGCGGAAGGTATAGCAAGATACATTGTTGACTCACCAGTGAAATACGATACAGAAATACTGGAGGCTGCCGAGGTTATTAAAATGTTTGAAGATTCCATAAGTATATTAACAGATACGAGGGTGGCGTTTGAATTTGAAAATACACTTCTTGCACGAACTATCTTTTCCAGGGACGATGTTTTAGATGATATTAATAAAAGAGCTGATGATAATATTTCGAAATTTATAAGAAAAGATCCCAATGTTTTGAGTCAGGCATTATATATATTGTCTATTATCCGTAAACTTGAAAGAGTAGGTGATCAGTCAAAAAATATCGCAGAAGAAATTATATTTTATGTTGAAGCCAAAGTGTTGAAACACCAGTAATAATTTATTTTATATACTATTAACTATAGAGAAAAGTTCGGTTTAAAAATTTCCGTAAGCAAAACAGATTCTTTCAAGCTGTACCACCATGCAATCCTGTAAGGTGGTTTTTATTTACGACATTTTGAAAATTAGGTATATATCATAGTGGTTCGGTGAATTTAAAATTATATTCAGTATTCATTTGAGTATTTTTGATATTACTGAATTGTATTTTGCATGTCGTTATTTTCATTGTTTAAAGCAAACCGTTCTTTCTTTTTTGGTTTTTTTCTATTTGTAATTCTTTGCTGTTATATACTGTTAGCTTATTCAAAGGCAGACGGATTTTATTTATTAAATCCATACCACTCTGGTTTTACAAATTTCATTTTCATTTACCTGACTTATTTAGGAGACGGTTTTTTTTGTGTGGGTATCGGTTTGTTATTATTTTTTTTTCGAAAAAGATTTTTGGGGCTTATGGTATTAAGCAGCTATGCCGTTTCGGGAATTATTGCCCAGGTTTTGAAATATTATATTCTTGAAGCCAGGCCCGCAGTTTTTTTAAAGGATACTTCTTATAAATATTTTATTGATAACGTCACTCTTCATAATTTTCACGCATTTCCTTCGGGCCATACCGCTTCGGCATTTGCGTTGGCAGCAGTTCTTAGCTTCGATGCAAAAAATAAAAACTATTCTTTCCTTTTTTTGGGGGGGGCTTTTATTGTTGGATACAGCCGGATCTATTTAGCTCAACACTTTATTGATGATGTATTGGCAGGCGCTTTAATGGGCATGGTGTCTGCTGTATTTTGCTGGATTTTTTTTGCGAAATTATTCTCAAAAAAATTGCTGCGTAAATAATTAACCGGTTCTGGCTGAAGGTAAGGTGAATCCAAAAGTGCTGCCTACATTACTTTTGCTTCTTACATGTATGGTTTCATCATGGGCTTCAATAATGTGTTTGGCAATTGATAAACCAAGCCCGCTGCCCCCAACTTTCCTTGCCCTTGCAAGATCAGTACGGTAGAACCTTTCAAAAATTCTTGGTAAATGTTCCTCTGCAATACCATTCCCATCATCGCTAATTTCTACTAATATCTTTTTCCCGTCAATTTTGTAAGCGCTTCCCTCAATAGTTCCATTGTTCTTTCCATATTTTATACTATTGTCAATAAGGTTGATGAGAACCTGCCTGACTTTTTCTTTATCTGCAAAAACAGTAAGCGGAATTTCGCATCCTTTTTTTATGCTGCATTTTATTTGTCTGTCATCTGCCATTAAAGAAAGTGATTCGAAAACTTCCTTTATAACATCCTGGACAATAAAATTCTGCTTGTACAATAATTGTTCGCCACTTTCCAGCTTGGTAATCTCGTCAAGGTCATCTACCAGATTTACCAGCCGGTCAATATTTTTGGATGCATTACCCAAAAATTTTGTGTTCACTTCAGGATTATTTAATGCACCATTAAGCAACGTATCTACGTAACCTTGTATAGCAAAAATGGGTGTCTTTAATTCATGAGAAAGATTGAGTAAAAATTCTTTTCTGAAAACTTCATTCTTTCTCAATATTTCAATTTCTTCTTTGCGTTGCACCGCCCACTGTTCCACATCTTCACTTACCTCCTCAATTGTTTTTTGCGGTAAGATATTTTTGTAATAAAATTCTTCTCTTTTACTTGCTTTTGTTTGATAAATAAGTTTATAAATGAGTTTTATTTTGCGGTAGACAAATCGCTTTACTGTATCGTAAATTATGAAGTAAGCCAGCGATGTTATTGCAACAAAAAATAGTACGGCCGGCAGCCATAATTCATTATAAACAAATAGTGCCAGGCCCACCGATAAACCAATCGGGATAGATGTGAGTAGGGCAACCTGCTGGGGAGAAAAATTTTTTTTGGCGAACAACTTTGGGAAATTAAAACTAAAATAATTATTTAAACATTACCATCCTAACACCCATGCAAATATTAATGGTGCAACAATAGTAGCATCACTTTCAACAATGAATTTTGGTGTATTAATATCGAGTTTACCCCACGTAATTTTTTCATTAGGCACTGCACCGGAATAAGAACCATAGGAGGTAGTTGAATCCGATATCTGGCAGAAATAGCTCCAGAACGGAACATCGTGCCATTCAAGATCCTGGTACATCATAGGCACTACACAAATTGGAAAATCCCCGGCTATACCACCACCTATTTGAAAAAACCCAACTCCTTTTCCGGAAGAATTTTTTCGATACCAATCGCTCAGTTCCACCATATATTCAATACCACTTTTTATGGTGGATGCTTTCAATTCTTTTTTAATAACATACGAAGCGAAAATATTTCCCATGGTGCTGTCTTCCCAGCCCGGAACAACAATGGGAATATTCTTTTGTGCTGCAGCGAGCATCCAGCTATTCTTTGGATCAATTTCATAGTACTCCTCCAGCATGCCCCGCAGTAACATTTTATACATATACTCATGGGGGAAATATCGTTCACCTTTATTATCTGCATCTTTCCATATTTCATAAATATGTTGCTGTATTCTTCTGAAGGCCTCTTCCTCAGGTATACATGTATCCGTAACCCGGTTGTAGTGATTTTCCAGTAAATCCCACTCTTCCTTCGGACTCAGGTCACGATAGTCAGGAACTCTTTTGTAATGACTATGCGCAACAAGGTTCATAATATCCTCTTCAAGATTTGCGCCTGTACAACTAATAATTGCCACTTTGTCCTGCCGTATCATTTCCGCAAATGAAATTCCCAACTCAGCAGTACTCATAGCGCCTGCAAGTGTTACCATCATTTTTCCACCTTCATTAATATGAGTCACATATCCTTTGGCTGCATCCATTAACGCGGCAGCATTAAAATGGCGATAATGATGTTCTATAAATTCTGAAATGGGTCCTTTGTTCATTTATGTTCTTTTTGCAATCGGGATGAGTTACCGACGGATACAAAAATAATTTTTTTTAGGGAGCATATTTGATTTCATTGCATTTGTACCAATGTTTTGTTTTAAAAATATTAATGCGGTTAGTTTACATCTTTGCGTCCTGGTTGTGCAGCAGTTTTAAAATAATAATTGTCATTCTTTTTGAAGAAGAATGTACCTGACTCTGATAATATTATCTTTACACAGAAAAGAATTCAATCAAAATAAGGCTGTAAAAATTTGTATTAACTGCTTTTTCTTATTTGTCTGATTCAGACACACAATTTACATTCACCTGTAAATTTCCTTTTTATTTTGTATTGGAATTCCGCTCTAAAGATTTTTGATACTATTAATAACTAACGACTTCTAAATTATGAGTCCAAACATTAATAATCCCGCTGCAACCCTCGTAAAATTGACGAGGGTCATTTGTTCCGCAGTCGTACTTATCATATTAAGTCTGCCTGCACTGTCCGGGCCCGATTTTGGTGGAGGGCACTTCACTCTAAAGCACAAAATATCAAAACATACCTTCAGGATAAAAGGTGCAGTAGACACGACTACCATTCGCGGTAGAATTACAGATAGTTCAGGCGCTCCGCTTGCGGGTGTATCAGTTATAGTGAAAGGATCAAAACAAGGTACGTTCACAAATGCGTCCGGCGATTTTGTTTTAACCGGGGTTCCTTCCCGTGCTACGCTTGTTATAAGTCACGTAGACTATCAAACCAGGGAAGTGACGCTATCAGAAGGGCAAACCAATATAACGACGCGTCTTTTAAGTGAAGCAGGAACGCTTGCCGAAGTAGTAATTACGGGCTTTCAGCAGATTGATAAAAAGAAGTTTACCGGTGCAGCTGTAACGCTAAAGGCTGACGACGTAAAAGTGGATGGCGCCACCGACGTCAGCCGGATGCTGGAAGGACGGGCGGCCGGCGTATCCGTACAAAATGTTTCAAGCACTTTTGGCAGCGCCCCCAAAGTTCGTATTCGCGGCGCTACCTCTATAAACGGAGACAACAAACCATTGTGGGTAGTTGATGGAGTGGTACTCGAGGATATTATTAATATATCAAACGATCAGCTTTCAAGCGGCGACCCAACAACTTTATTAGGCTCGTCGGTTGCAGGTATCAATGCAAGTGATATCGAATCTTTTGACATACTAAAAGATGCTGCCGCAACTGCTTTGTATGGAGCGAGAGCCATGAATGGCGTAGTAGTTATCACGACAAAAAAAGGACATGTAGGCAAACCCGTTATCTCTTATACCGGCAATTTCAGTACACAGTTAAAGCCTACGTACAGCGATTATAATATTATGAATTCTGCGGATCAAATGTCCGTATTGGGCGAGCTGGAGCGCAAAGGTATTTTAACTTCCAATATTCTTGACAATCCCGATTATGGCGTTTATGGAAAAATGTTTGACCTGATCAATACCCCGGATGCAAATGGAAATTTTGCTTTGCAAAATACTACCGAAGCTAAAGCAGGATTTCTTAAAAAATATGCGCTTGCAAATACGGACTGGTTTGATATTTTATTTAAAAATTCTCTCACGCAGGAACATGCTTTAAGCATTTCGTCAGGAACTAATAAATCTCAATCATTTTTCTCCACAAGTTATTATAACGATGCCGGCTGGACGATTGCAGATAACGTACAACGATACACTTTAAACTTTCGTAATACTTATAATTTTACCGATAAGTTATCTGCAGGTTTCTCAACGGTTGGTTCCGTAAGGCAGCAGAGAGCCCCGGGCGCATTAAGCCGTGTAAGCAACCCGGTATCGGGTGAATACGATAGGGATTTTGATATCAATCCATTTAGTTATGCTTTGAATACAAGCCGAACCATGACTGCATATGATGAAAATGGGAATCTCGAATATTTCAGGAGAAATTTTGCACCTTTTAATATAATCAATGAACTGGCTAATAACTATCTTGATGTAAATGTGATTGATTTGAAATTACAGGGGGAATTAAGATACAAGCTGACCAATCATTTGCAGTATGAATTTATTGGAGCTATCCGTTATGTAAAATCTTCTTTTGAACACCAGATAACTGAAAACTCGAACATGGCCAATGCATACCGGGCCGATGACAATGCCACCGTTGCCGCCAATAATAAATTCTTATACACTGATCCTGATAATCCATCCGCACCGCCTGTTGTTGTATTGCCATTTGGCGGTTTCTACAATCGCACCGAAAATAAACTGGTTTCGTACGATGTTAGAAACAGCGTTGATTATACCAACACTTTTAATACTAAACATGCAGTAAATATTTTATTAGGACAGCAGGTAAAATATGCCGACCGGCAAAATTTTTCAAATACAGGTTACGGTTATCAATATGATAACGGAGGTATTCCTTTTGTTGATTACCGTATTTTAAAACAAACTATTGAATCCAATTTTCCGTATTACGCAATGACTAAAGAATTTGACAGGTTTGCCGCTTTTTATTTGAATGCTCAATACACATACGATAAAAAATATAATTTTTATGGTACGGTAAGGTACGATGGCTCCAACCAATTAGGCTCTTCCAAAACTGCGAGATGGCTTCCCACATGGAGTTTCGGCGGAGCATGGAATATAGAAGAAGAATCTTTTATGAAAAACATTCATGCAGTAGATTATCTTAAACTCCGTGCCAGCTATGGTTTAACAGCGAGCCTTGGGCCCGCTACAAATTCGGGTGTTGTATTAAACAGCCTTACCACCAACAGAACTTTTCCTACTGAAAGAGAATCCGTGATACAAATTGTAAATCTCGAAAATTCTGATCTCACCTGGGAAAAAAATTATCAAACTAATATCGGTGTAGACGCGGGCTTGTTTAATGGCAAAATAAATTTGAGCCTGGATGTTTATCAAAGAAGAAGCTTCGATCTTATAAGTCTCATTAAAACAGGCGGAATAGGTGGCGAGGCAATTAAAGCCGCTAACTATGCCGACATGAAAGCGAAGGGTGCCGAAGCCTTGATTGGTGGACGGGTTATTAAAGCAAAGAACTGGGGATGGAGAACCAATTTTACATTTGGCTATAACACTACCAAAATAACCAATGCTAAAAATCATCCGATTATTTTCGACCTTGTAAAAGCCGAAGGTGGTAACACAGAAGGCTACCCGGTTAACAGTTTATTTTCTATAAGATATAAAGGCCTTGACCACACAACAGGTGTGCCTACATTCATAAATGAAAAGGGAGATGTAAGCCCTAATGTTTATTTGCAGGATGAAGATATTTCACATCTTGTGTATGAAGGACCCGTTGACCCAACATTCACCGGCGGATTTTCCAATACCTTTTCTTACAAAGCATTTTCGCTGAATATTTTTATTACTTACCAGGCAGGAAATAAAATCAGGCTGTATCCTGCTTTTAAAACGGCTTATTCCGATTTTGATGCTTTGCCAAAAGAATTTATTGACCGGTGGGAAATGCCGGGCGATGAAACAAAAACCAATGTTCCATCTGTCCTGGACGCTTACCAGCGCTATTTGGTAAATGGTAGCGGAAATTATCCTTACAACAATTATAATTATTCCGACCAAAGAGTAGCAGATGGGGGCTTTGTGAGATTGAAAACCGTTTCCCTTACGTATAATGTAGCGCAGAACATTTTGAAAAGAACTCCTTTTAATACGATCTCAATAACTGCTGTCTCCGCTAACCCCTGGTTGATTTATTCAGATCCGAAATTAAAAGGCCAGGATCCCGAATTTTTTAATACCGGCGGCGTGGCGCAGCCTGTTCAAAAACAATTTACGCTTTCATTAAAAGTTGGGTTATAAAAATAAAACCATGAAAAAAATATTTTTCTATACTTCATTTTGTTTCCTGTTGCTCGTCAAGTTCCGGCTGTAATAAGTTCCTTGAAAAGGAACCTGATAACAGGGCCAGGCTTGATTCCCCGGAAAAAATATCCGAACTATTAGGTACCGCATATCCCCAGGCTAATTACCAACCCTTTGCAGAAACGATGAGCGATAATGTAACAGATATTGGCAGCGGAGATACTGATAATACAATTCACGATCCTTATTTTTTTATTGATACCCGCGAAAATCAACAGGACTCGCCGGAGTTTTACTGGTATGCATGTTATGCTGCAATTGCTTCTGCAAACCAGGCATTGGCAACTATTAGTAAAGTAACAAGTGATCTTGATGCGTATAGCGCTCAAAAAGCTGAGGCATTGGTGGCAAGAGCTTATGCTCATTTTATGCTGGTCAATTTCTTTTCTAAATTCTATGATCCTGCAACGGCATCTACAGATCCGGGAATACCGTACGTTACCGAACCGGAAACTGTTTTCATAAAACAATATGAAAGAAAGACCGTGCAGTATGATTACGATATGATAGAAAAAGATTTATTAGAAGGATTACCTTTTATACAGGATAAAAATTATACCGTACCAAAATATCATTTCAACCGGGCTGCCGCAAATGCTTTTGCCGCACGTTTTTATTTATACAAAAAGGACTATGACAAGGTTATATATTACACCAACCAGGCTATTCCCGGAAATGATTTTGCAACTGTTTTACGCCCATGGAATACAACTTATAAAAACATAACGGATGTAACGGAGTTGTTTAAGATTTATGCAAAAGCTACCGAACCCGCCAATCTTCTTTTGGTGGAAACCTCATCGTTATGGGCACGTAATTATTATACAAACCGTTATGGAGTGGACCCGGCAAAGCAAATGGAAATAATTCCAAGACCCGATCCAATAACCGGCGGAAATTTTGCATTCGCTTTGTATTCTATAAGCGAAGGGACTCATGTGCTCGTGCCCAAGATCAACGAATACTTTGTGAAAGTTTCGGTCAATGCAAACATTGGAACCCCTTATGTAATGGTTCCGCTTTTTACAACAGAGGAAGTATTATTTAACCAGGCAGAAGCATATACTTACATGGGTAATACAACAGCTGCACTTGCTGATCTTAATATATATGCCAGTACCCGAATCAATAATTATAGCCCTTCTGCAAACAATATAACTGCAGCGAAGATCAACAGTGTGTTTGGTACAAGTAATATCCAGGATGGCCTTATTAAAGCAATTTTATATTATAAGAGGGCAGAATTTATTCATGAAGGGTATGCGGTGGTTCGACATTTTACGATATAAGCTTCCCGTGGTACACACTACAACAGACGGGCAAACTATAACGCTTGCAGCAGATGATTTGCGTAAAGTACTGCAGATACCGCAATCAACATCTCTTGCAGGATTAACGCCAAATCCGCGATAAAAAATTGATGTAATTATTTATAAGTATAACATGAAAACAATAAAAATAATAATAGCTGCATTATCGATAGCCACAATTATGACATCCTGTAAAAAAGAAGAAACGCTGGGAAATGTCGATAATATTCCTGGCCTTGGCGGAGATACATGGGCGCCCGGTGCAATTGATGCATGGATATATGACTCTTTAACCGTTCCCTATAATATAGCGGTTAAATATAAATGGGACCAGGGAGAATTGCAGGACGATTTTAATAAAGACTTAGTGCCTCCAAAAGAAGAAAATGTAATTCCAATGTTAGAGGCAATTAACCAGGCATGGATACATCCATATGTTGCGGAAGCAGGACTTTCTTTTTTTAAAAATATAAGCCCCAAATATTTCATCCTGGTTGGTAGTCCCGCTTATGAGCAAGGAGCATTAAAATTGGGAACCGCAGAAGGAGGGCGCAAAGTTACCTTGTATGATGTAAATGATTTTCGCATTAAAGGCATGCCAGGTTATGTTTTGGGCGACACTGAAAATGTAAAGCAAGTCTTTCATACGATTCATCATGAGTTTGCTCATATTCTTGATCAAACCATTAAAGTTCCGGTAGAGTTTAGCCAGTCCAGCGCAGGATCTTATACATCCGACTGGTTAAATGTTACTCCCCAGGATGCACAAGAACGAAGGGTTCATTTCACAATATGCCATTTCACAGGCCCGTGAAGATTGGGCTGAAATGGTTTCTTTAATGTTAGTGGAAGGACAAGCATGGTTTGATCAATATGTAAACAGTATCAATTATACAGGCACAACAGCCAATGGAACTACAGCCGCTGTTGCGCAGGCGAGGTTACGCCAAAAAGAATCGGTGGTGGTAAGCTATTTTAAAGAATCCTGGAATATTGATTTTCGCAATTTGCAGTCAAGAAGTAAGGCGGCAATAGACGCTTTGATTTATTAATAGACATAAAAAGTATTTGTTTTAAAAAATACGAAATGAAAAAAATTCTAATAGTTGTTCTCGGTGTTTCAGCGCTTTTATCGTCCTGTAAAAAGAAAGATAAAACGCTGTTTGATAAATCACCGGATGATCGCTTAAATGAAACACTCGCTGCTTACCAGGCGCAACTTTCCGATGCCCAAAATGGTTGGAAAGGGTTGATAAAAGTAGATAGTGGAAAAGGCGCTACCTATAGTTTTTATTTTAAGTTTAATAATGCGAACCGGGTGGTAATGCTTTCAGATTTTGATTCCGCGTCTGCGGTAACTCCAAAAGAGAGTAGCTATCGTTTAAAAGCATTGCAGCAACCCAGCCTTATATTTGATACGTATTCTTACCTGCATGTTCTGTCTGATCCGAATCCCGCAGTGAATGGTCAAAATGTTGGATCAGGATTATTGGGCGACTTTGAATTTTATTTCGATTCGGTAACTACCGACAGTATAAATCTTGTCGGAAGGATACATGGCAGCAAATTGACCTTAGTGCGGGCTACCCCGGCTGAAGATGCTTTATTCAACAATGGGGGATTGGCGACGGGATTGTACATAAATAAAATATTGACTTACTTTAAGAGACTTACGATTGGCTCCGTGATTTATGACATACAGATTAATCCACTGAGCCGCCAGTTTATTTTTACATGGGTTGATGGAGGCGGCACGGTTCAGTCATTTACTACAAGTTATTATTTTACAGCAAGCGGCATTGGCTTTACAGATCCGCTTGTGAATGGATCGCAAACAATCGCACAACTAAATGACGTTACCTGGAACCAGGCAACAGAGACAATTAATGTAACAGTAAATGGTTCAACCGGTACTATTTCGGGCATTGTGAAGCCCCTGGGAATTGATGTAGCTGCTCCGAATCGCTGGTGGCAATATGCAGTTACTAATGCAAATGGATATTGGATTTCTGTAAATGGATTTCACGTAAATGGTGTTGATGATGCTTATAACATAAATTCACTTACGAGTGGCACTGATACTTATTATTACCTGATCTACTGGCCTGCGTATGGTAATGGCTATGATTTTTTTGGCCCTGTATTCTTAGATGCGGCTCAGACGGGACTTTCAATTTACTATGGGTCTGCACCATCCACACCTCTATTTACTTCTGATGGAAGGGCGGTATTTCACGAATTGGGAACTTTTGGGACGAATCCGACTTCAGGCCCGGCGGCACTTACACACGATCAGCTTTACATTCCAAATGGTTATTATTTTGTTCAAACGAGTGCCACAACTTATGATATGGTTAGCGCGGCGGATGGGAAAGCATGGATCACGTGGCAATTTTGATTAAATAAAAATTTTTAGTTACGGCTTGCAGACAACATTATGATTATTCCTCAATAAAAAGCATGCAAAATCTTTATTTATTTTTTATTGCATCCTTACTTACTTAACATCACTCCCGGAAACGATATGATGTATGTTGCTTCGAGAAGTATATCACAAGGAATTAAAGCCGGAATAATTTCTTCAATTGGTGTTTTTATTGGATGCTTCGTACATATTTCTGCTGCGGTGTTTGGCTTATCAATAATCATAATGAAATCAGCCTTTCTGTTCGAATTAATAAAATTTTTAGGTGCGGGGTATTTGATCTATCTCGGTGCAAAAGCACTTTATACAAAATCAAATTTTAATAAAAACTTACAGGCACTTCCACCAACAGCTAAGTGGAAATTATTAAAACAGGGAATTATTACCAATGCCCTGAACCCCAAAGTAGCACTCTTCTTTTTATCTTTCCTGCCACAGTTTATCAGCGTTAACTCTCACTATTATCAAACGCAGCTTTTCGTTCTTGGGCTCTGGTTTGCAGTGCAGGGAACAATGGTTCTCATTTTAGTAGCATGGTTGGTTGCAAAAGCCAGCAATTTTATTAAGAGCAATCAAAAGTTTTGGCAGGTACAGGAAAAAATTACCGGTATTATATTAATTGGCCTTGGTATTAAAGTAGCGTTATCATCAAGGAAATAAGGGAAAGGCAATATAACTTGTCATGAAAAAATAAGGGTGTTCAACATAATGGCTATTGTTTTTTTGCGTTTACATTAAACCCATTTACCTAATGAGGGTCTGAAACAAAAACTATTTTATGAAAAAAATCCACTTATTATTTTCGGTAATGCTGGGCGCAACTTTGATGATAGGCGTATCCGCCAGCGCACAGGATCAATCCGGAGTTGATTCTACCGGTTTGCCCGGTGATAATTTCAGTCTCCAGGGTGCTCTCGAAATGTTTAAGAAATCTTCTTCAATTGAGGATTTTGAAAAAGCTATTAACTCGCCTGATAACAACATCAATAATCTGGACCTCAATGATGATGGTCAAATCGATTATGTAAAGGTGATTGACAAGTCTGACAAGGACGACCATGCATTTGTATTGCAGGTTCCTGTTTCTGAAACAGAAAGCCAGGATATTGCTGTTATAGAGTTGGAGAAAACGGGCGATGCAACAGCAACTATACAAATTGTGGGGGATGAAGATATTTATGGTGACCAGGTAATAATTGAACCCGATGGTGGAGACGATAACGCGTTCATAAGTTCACCGGTCACTTATGGAAGTGGTCCTAATTTAGGCTCCGACGATTTTTATAAACAAGATGGTGGTTCAGTTGTAGTGAATGTATGGTTATGGCCGTCTGTACGTTTCGTTTACGGACCAGCATACCGACCATGGATATCTCCATGGAGATGGCGTTACTACCCGGGATGGTGGAGACCCTGGAGACCTTATGCATGGCATGTTTGGCATCCGCGTTGTGTAGTTTATCACAGGCCCTATGTGGTAGTTCGCACCAATCGTATCATAAGAGCCAACACTATTTACAGACCGGTAAGAGCTACTTCTGTAATGGTACGTACCCGCCATGGAGCCGCCGTAAATAATTATCGCGTTACAAGAACAAGAACAACTGTTACGGGACCAAGAGGAAACACTGTAGTAAGAAAAAGCACTACAGTAACGGGCAGGAGGGGTAGGGTAAAAGAGCGAAAAACCAGGGTGAGAAGACGGAGGTAAAATTTATTATTTAATAAACCAAAAAAAAGTGGCAGGTCGATGGAGCCTGCCATTTTTATTATGGTAACCATCTAAAAAATTCTATTGACCGTATCCGTGTAAATTGATATTGCCAATCTTATCGCCAAGGTCTTTTCCTAATGACAAACCGATATTAATGGAAGGGAGATAATGAATGCCACCATAAAGTCGTGATATGCCCGCTTCTTCTGCTGCTGCAAACAAAGTGTTATAGGTTCTTGCAGGCCAACCGCGAAAAACATAAGCGTTATCAATAAGTTTTAGATGATAGCCCAGCACAGAAGAAGCGGCCTGCATTACGGCTCCCGTTACATAGGCATGAGCGGCGGGATACTCAGGAAAAGGTGGTGTAACAATAAATGGAAGCCAGTTAGGATCGATCAGCTTTTTTATATAAGATACAGGTCTGAGGATATCGTACCCATACTTACTCCTAAAACATTCAATTGTTGATTCACGTTCTGCTATTCCGGTTTTGGCATAAGTTTCAGCAGCGATGCCCAGGTTAGAATTTGTTTGTTCAATAGCTTCTGTCACAAGACCTATATTATGACCATCCGGCGTATATCCGACTCCGTTACCCTGGTCAACCCAATACAAAGCAGTGCTTTTTTGATCATCTGTTAAGGTTTGAGAAACATCATAGACATTCTTCACCATTTTATAAAAATCGGAACCAGGATCTTCAGAATAAGGGATCGGAGCAGGAGCTAACCCAGTCAAGTCGGACTGAAGATAAGTTGTGGCGTTTCCTACATAAGGATTTATAGGATTTACAAATGCCGGGGGCGTTGGCACCCATGCTCCGGGAAACACAGGGGATACATATCCTGCGTTGGATGGATTAAAATCATCAGTTAAATACCAGTTGTAAATAGCAGTCGCAATACTTTTTCCATAATTCTGAGAACGGCTAAATACTTCCGCCGGCGTGTTAACACTTAATTTATCGTTATATACTTTTTCCAAAGAATCTATACTGGCATTATTTGCGGGAGTTAAGCCTGTGTATAAAGAACGAACCATGTTGGCCATTACGGCATTGGCGCTTACCTGCCAGTTATAAATTTTATTATTTTCAGTAGCAGGCATTTCCGGCATTTGGTACAATCTTGTGGAAAGGCTGATCGCACCCGGTGTTCCATTCCGTACGGACTCATATAAACCAATTCCGATGTAGCCAAAGTATACGCCATTCAGCGCAGAATTTCTTTCAAGCAAAATGCTCAATTGCAGTTTATACCAGTCAATAGCAACGTTGGCATCCAACTTTTCATTTTGATGGTGATTGTAATAATTTTTAAGGTCAAATTTTTGACAGCTATTTATGGTAACTACCAAAATAATTACCAGTAAGTAAAATAATTTTTTCATGATTGTAAGTTTTTTAATGAATGAAACCTCAAAAATATTCGTCGACAATTCTTGTTTTTGGTATTTCGATAGAAGGTTATATTCTGACAATATTTTGTCCTGATAAGCCTTGAAGTTCTATTCATTGGCGACGAATGCCTTTTAGCGACGCAATCCTGAAATCTGTAGAATATATTAGCAAAAGCTATAAAATGACGAAACCGCGATCTAACTTTAAGAGACAATCCATCATGTGACCAGCTACGACTTTATCTTTTCCAAAAAAACTGCTATTCGATTTGTCAGGCATGTAGTTTTTTGGATTGCATTTGGAATTCATTTTTTTATTCAAAGTCTTTTAATACCCGGCGTTAATGAAGCGCTGACTCCACGTACTCCAGTTGAAAGTTTATTAAATACGTGCTGCTTTTTACCTGTATACGTTATTTCGGTTTACCTTTTTATAGAAATTATAATTCCGCAGTTTCTTTTCAACAAGCGGTACGCCATTTTTTTTACCGCTATCATTGGTTTACTTATATTCAATTTCTCTGCCTGCTATTTTACCGGGCTCTTATTCGAGCACTTTGAGTTAAAAATTGCTTACGACCAAATAACATTTGCTCATAATAAATACAACGCGATTGTAAATGGTTTATTTGTATCTGGTATTGTGTTGGCAATTACAGGTGGAATTAAAGTGGCCAAAAAATGGATTCAAAAGCAAAGGGAAAATGAGATGCTGGCCCGTGAAAAAATTAATACTGAATTACAGCTTTTAAAACTTCAAATAAATCCGAGGTTTCTTTTTCATTCTTTACACGCCGTTAAGCAACATATTCTTGCTGATTCACCACTTTCTCCAAAACTAATATTGCAGATAGCTGATTTACTTAGCTATATTTTATACGAAAGCAACCACGATTATGTAACCCTTGAAAAAGAGCTGGCGGTTATTACTGACTATATATCCCTTGAGAAAAATAGTATTAGTGAAGAGTTTACAACGATTGCAACTATCAGCGGTCATGTAAGCGGCAAACTCATCGTTCCACTGATTTTACTTTCTATCATTCAAACAAGTTTTGAATTTTTCCCCGAAGGTGAACAATGTATATTTTCAAAACTATTCATCGATGTGCGAAATCTTGAGCTGGACATGACGATGATTTACCACAATGCTAATGATCACGTCGATAG
This sequence comes from uncultured Chitinophagaceae bacterium, assembly GCA_963819925.1. Classification (GTDB taxonomy): domain Bacteria; phylum Bacteroidota; class Bacteroidia; order Chitinophagales; family Chitinophagaceae; genus Ginsengibacter. Next base: position 1,580,012 of record CAWFYG010000009.1, read on the forward strand.
ATTTATTAAGGTTAAGCGAAAAATTTGATGACATACGCAAACAGCTAAAGAACCTCTATCCTGACAAGCATGAATTCGCGATAGAATCAAGGTCCGGAGCTATTACCATCTTGTTAAAAAACTTTACACTACACCAGGTTGAATTAACAAGTCAATCAATTCAAACAACCAGCAATACCTATGAAAATGCATGACTTGATATTTTCAAATAAAAGGTCGCCTCGGATTAAAAGGCATGTCTTATTCTGGGCATCTTTTTACCTGTACCAGGTTTTGAGGATGAGTTTCTTATTTCCTCCTAATCATATTTGGGACGGTGCACCCATTATTTTGCTAAGCTCGCTGGTGTGGGGGCTTTTTCATGTTATGTTTATTACCTATTCTGTAACCTACTATCTTATCCCTAAATTCTTTGTCAAAAAGAGATATATTCTTTTTGCATTGTGCATTCTCGGCTTATTCGTTGCCATGTTTTGGTATGACTTTTTTTATGTCATGTTGGTTAAAAAATTTACACATGCTATTGGAACAACAAAAGAACAACCTTACATATTTCTCAGGGGCACTATTATACGGCTTTTTGGTAATGCACCGCTTGTCTGCGGCTTATTCATCTCATTTAAAACGCTGAAGAACTGGTACCAGAAACAATTAGAAAATGACACGCTAATTAAAGAAAAGGCTAATGCAGAACTGCAGTTATTAAAAGCACAAATACATCCGCATTTTTTATTCAACACACTAAATAATATATATTCCTTCACGCTCACCAGGTCTCCTTTTGCGGCTGAGCTTGTTCAGAAACTTTCGGATATGCTTAACTACATGATTACTGATTGTAATCATTCATTGGTGCCGTTAGAAAAAGAAATTCAATTACTGAAAGATTATATCGGCCTCGAAAAAGTGAGGTATGGCAATAGATTAGATATACAAATGCATATTAATGGAGACTGCAATAATAAAATGATTGCACCCCTATTGATGATACCGTTTGTTGAAAACTGTTTTAAACATGGAGCAAGTGTTATGCGGGGCAGGCAATGGATGCATTTAATTATTAATGTTATGGATGAGCAGCTTGATTTTAATCTAAGCAACAGTAAGCCTGCCATACAAAACGCTCATAAAAATAAGAATGGAATAGGACTTATAAATGTGCAGAAAAGATTGGCGCTGCTTTATACAGGCCATTATGATTTAGATATTAATTCGACAGACAACACTTTTTCGGTCTATCTGAAAATTAAATTACCGAAGGCAATCACGCAGGATGCCAAAAAAAACTCAAACTATATTGATGTTCAACAAGAATCCGAAACAACCATTAACTATTAAACTTAACAACATGAAAAAAATTATCATCATTGCGGCAATTTCTTTTCTCATTGCAAACGATATTTATTCACAAGGCTGTATTGTTGTACGCAACATTTCAGGTTTTGGGCAATACAATCTCACCAGCAATGCATTTACAACATCGGCGTGGCAGCTCAACATTAACAATCGCTATTTTAAAGCCTATCACGATTTTAAGGGCAAGACAGATCTTAATACACCTGCGGCCAACGAGAACATTATAAAATCTTTTTCAACCGACATTGGCATTACCCGCTTGTTAAATAAAGGATGGTCACTGGCTTTAAACGTGCCGATATCAGCCAATAGCCGGTCAAGTACGCTGGAGCATGGCGGACCAAACACCCCGAGACATACCACTTCTGCATTTGGGATAGGCGATATAACGATTACAGCTTATAAATGGTTGATAAGCCCTTCTGTAAATCAGAAAGGAAATATACAGATAGGGCTGGGGATTAAACTACCAACGGGCGATTATAAATACCAGGGTTATTTTTATCGCAATGATACTACAAGAGTTTTATCGGCAATTAATCCCGCTATTCAATTAGGAGATGGCGGAACGGGAATTACTACGGAAGTGAATACTTTTTATTTTTTCGATTCAAAAAAAACAATAGGTCTCTATGGTAATTTTTATTATCTGATAAATCCAAGAGATATAAATGGCACGCAGTACACAATGGGAAAACCACTTGATCCATTTATGTTGCAAATAGGAGCCTACGAGAATAGCGTACCTGATGTTTTTTCGTTTAGAGCCGGTGTAGATATTAATCTAAGCCACTGGGCATTTTCGGCCGGCTTGAGAGATGAGGGTACGCCCGTTAGAGATCTTATTGGACAAAACGACGGCAACCGTCGTGCTGGTTACACATTATCCGCCGAGCCGGGAGTAATTTATAAGTTTAAGAAGGCAACTATCTACACTTATGTTCCCGTTGTAATTTCTCATTCAATAAAACAAAATTTAGTTGACAAAAAAATTACTGCTCATACCGGTGTTTATACGATTAGCCCTGGGGGCTCGGGCGATTACCAGGTGTTTATTGGAGCACAGTTTCAATTGTAAAATGCGTTGACCCAATTGTTAGGAAATAGAATTATTGGCTTAGGCTTGGCCAAAATATTTTTTCAATTAAACTTTTATCAAACTATCTCGTATGCCTGATAAAAAAAAGATAACCTGCCTCATTGTGGATGATGAACCACCAGCATTGGATGTGATTGAGAAGTATATTGCTTCAGTTCATAATCTTGAACTGGCTGGCACGTGTGCCGATGCAGTTGAAGCATTAAATTTTTTACGACAGCAAACTATTGACTTGTTATTCCTGGATATTCAAATGCCCAACTTACTGGGAACCGATTTAATTCGTACCCTCAAGAATCCGCCTAAAGTTATTTTCACAACCGCTTATAGAAAATTTGCCGTAGAAGGATTTGAGCTGGATGCTGTAGACTATTTATTAAAGCCCATCTCTTTCGAAAGGTTTTTGAAAGCTGTAAATAAAGTAATGGAAACAAGCCTGAAAGCAACAGAAAATAATGATGGTTATCACATTCCTCAAAACAGTTTACAAAATGCTTTTATCAATTTACGTGCAGACAGGAAAAACATTAAAGTTTTGTTGGGCGATATTTTATACATCGAAAGCCTGAAGGATTACATTAAAGTTGTAACGACTACTAGAAATATTGTAACCAAGCAATCCATTTCTTCGATAGAAGAAGCTTTACCAAAAAATAATTTTGTGAGAATTCACCGGTCTTTTATTGTTGCAATAAATAAAATTGAGTCATTCACAACAGATACCATAGAAATTGCAAAACATGAATTACCTATCAGCAGGATGTACCGGCATGAAGTGGAAAGACTGCTAAACGTATAAATTTCATTTTATCCTGTTGTATTTACTTAGAATTTTTATTATTTCTTCGTGAGGGAGAGCGTATACGGTATTATCATTGATGCCTTTCATAGTTTTGGCTGCTACCAATGCATTGATTATCGCCTCTTCGGTTGCTTCAATTGTTGCGGTGAATAACTCATTCATAAGATCGTTTGAATACAAAGTAACATTCGTTTCTCTGGTGCGGCTGAAAGCTGTTCGATTGGCTGTAGAAAAAGCAATAAAAATGTCACCTGAGCCATTGCCACCCGTTCCGCCAACTTTTCCTATGCCCAAACTAACTCTCTGGGCTATACGCTTTAATTGATGAGGAAGCAAGGGCGCATCAGTTGCCACAACTACAATGATGGAGCCGGTTTCCGAAGGCTCTTTACCTGCGTAATTATCCGCGGTGGTTTCATCATGAATAGTTACGGGTAATGTGTCCGCTAACTCTTTACCCACAGGTGCTCCCGCGATTGTCAATTGGTTGCGGCTTCCATAATTAGCTTGTACGAGAACCCCCACGGTATATCCTCCATGCGTTTTATCTATCACCCTTGAAGAAGTGCCGGTGCCCCCTTTAAAACCATGGCATATCATTCCTGTCCCTCCACCTACATTTCCTTCTTCTACTTCGCCTGATTTTGCATTTTCCAAAGCATTCCAGGCGTCCCGGGGCTTTATGTGAAATCCATTGATGTCGTTGAGGATGCCATCCCATGTTTCCGCTACTACCGGGTACGAATACCAGAAAAGATGTTGTGAAGTATCATAATATTTATTTTTATCCATCCACGCCAAAGCTGCATCGCGGACTGTTCCCACACTGCTTGTATTTGTTATTAGGATTGGTGTTTCCAAAAAGCCTGATTCAGTTATCCAATGTGTGCCTGTCATGTCGCCGTTGCCGTTTAATGTACACCAATTTGCAAATACGGGTGTGTATTTTTTGCCTGCTGGAAAGATGGCAGTAACTCCCGTTCTAACGGGTCCGATTCCTTTTTGTAAACGGCCACTGCCTTCAATTAAAGTTGTAAAGCCAACCTCAACTCCTTTAACATCCGTTATTGCGTTATTAATTCCTGGTGTGCCTTCGAAAGGGATTCCGAGGTCTCTTGCCCTTGTAATTTTTTGTGCCATTATTGGGATGGGTATTATGAAGTATAAAATAATGAATAAAAGTTTCAATTTCATTTTTATTGATTTTATTAAAAATGCAAACGGCGTGAATTATGTTTTAGAAAGAATGAATTTTAAAATTAGACCTATCTGCGAAATAATATCAAATATTTGTTGCTGATGTAAGATTACTGGTTGTGGATTCTCCTTAAATGCTTTCACATAATATTAGCAAATCAGACATCAATTGATAGGTTTATGTTAAGATAGCGTTAGAAAATATGGTATGGTTAAACGATAGAGTGGTAATAGTATCAAAAATATGATTGCCATTAAAGGATAATTATCAAAATGGCATCTTATTAGTAGTATAAAAATTAAAATAGTTAATCATGAAAAAAATTCTTCTTATCTCTGCAATTCTATTAAGTGCGTATAGTTACAAAGCAGAGTCACAGGTTAGCGTCAGCATTAATATAGGCCGTCAGCCGATATGGGGGCCGGTAGGGTATGATTATGTTGATTATTATTATTTGCCCGATCTGGATGTGTATTATGATGTGCCAAGAGGCTTGTTTGTTTACTATGATTTTGGACGCTGGAATTTTGCAGCTTCATTACCTGCAAGGTATGGACGCTATGATCTTTACCGTAGTTATAAAGTAGTCATTAATCAACGTGATCCCTGGCTGCGTAATGCATATTATCGTGATCATTACAGATCGTACAGGGGGCGTTATCAACGAGTAATAAGGGATAGTCGCGATAAAAGATATTATGCTGCGAGAGAACGTTATGAACATGAAAGATATAACAACCGTCGTGAAGACAGGCATGATAGCAGAAGAGGTTATGGAAGAGATAATGGCCGTGGGAATGGAGGAAGGAATAACGGACATGGAAGAGGACATGGCAATCATGACAGGCATTAATTAAATCAATAAATTTATTTTATAGGCCGCCCTGTGCACTGGGCGGCTTTTTAATTGCGGTTAATTATGCTAAATTTTGAGAAAATTATTTAAGTATTTTTATTGGATGAAAGCAATAGGTTTACTTGCTGTCTTATTTTCTTCAAATGTGGTTTTGGGCCAAGCTTTAATTAACCGGGATCCCGAAATATCTGAAATGGTTGATGAAGTTTCTGCGGATTCACTTCAAACCTATATTAATACTTTGGTGGCTTTTGGTACGCGAAGTACATTAAGTACACAAACAGATTCTGGAAAAGGGATTGGCGCAGCGAGAAACTGGGTATTGAAAAAATTTATCCAGTTTGCCGGTAACTCACAGGGCCGCTTACACGCATTTATTGATACTATTACCCTACGACCGGACGGAAAAAGAATAGATGTTCGCCGGCTCCTCGGAAATGTTGTTGCCACCTTAAAAGGTACGGATGCCAATGACAACAGGATTTTTATTATAAGTGGTCATCTTGATAGCAGGGGCAACAACGTTATGGATAGAACGGGTGATGCCCCTGGCGCAGATGATGACGGTAGCGGAACCGCAGCAGTATTAGAATGTGCAAGAATAATGAGTAGACATTCATTTCCTGCAACTATCATTTTTGTTGCAGTAAGCGGTGAAGAACAAGGCTTGTTGGGTTCGACATACATGGCGAAAAAAGCAAAAAAAGATAACTGGAATATAGGAGCTGTATTAAATAATGATATAATAGGAAGTAATAACAGCAGTGAAACCAATATTATTAACAATACAAAAGTTCGTGTTTTTAGCGAGGGCATTCCTCATTACGATACCGACGAACAAATAAAACGCATTATGGCGCTTGGTTTGGAAAATGACGGCAAATCAAGACAGCTTGCCCGTTATGTAAAAGAAATCGGGGAACGCTATATTGATCATCTTGAGGTGGTAATGATTTACAGAACCGACCGCTTTTTAAGGGGTGGCGATCATTTGCCTTACCTTGAAAATGGTTTTCCCGCGGTAAGGATTACCGAAATGAATGAAAATTTTGCACACCAGCACCAGGATGTACGGATAGAAAATAGTATTCATTATGGCGATCTTCCGGAGTATATCGATTATGAATACCTGAGAAAAAATACTGCCATGAATTTGGCTAATCTTGGTAATCTTGCAAAAGCGCCACCCGGGCCAGAGGGGACAAAAATGGAAATAAAAACATTAACCAACACAACTACATTATCCTGGCAACCCCCCAAACATGGTAAAGTAAGGGGCTATTTTGTATTATTAAGAGAGACGTCCAGCCCGGTTTGGCAAAACAAAATTTTTACAACCGATAATCAAATTACCCTCCCCTATTCTAAAGACAATTATTTCTTTGCTATACAATCGGTAAATGATACAGGCAACGAAAGTTTACCTGCAATAGCGGATTTAGCAAGGAATTAATGAATGAGAAATTTTTCAAAAAGAATTGTTATTCCAAATAATTTTCACTTTTGATTAAATGAAAAAATTGTACCTTGAAAGAACAATTCTACTACCATGCCACGCAATCAATTACTTCTCTGCAGTGGTTTTTGTTTAATGAATATCACTGCTCTTTCGCAAGCTTTACCTAAGCATCCTACATCACAACAGGTGATGGGCTACCAGGTGCATCAACAGAAAAAATGGATTGAGGATCAGCAACCCACCAATTCTGTCCTTTATAAATTTAATAAGGAAGTTGTGGGACCGGGATCTGAATCCTATCAGTTCACATTTGGTAAAAAGGAAAATACAATTCCTCTTTTTCAGACACCTGTTGCTTACATAAATAAAAATATTAGCAATTTAAAATTCGGCTATAAGATATCGACGGCACACAAAAAAATTCCACCAGTGGGGCAATTTCCTATCTGGAAAAATTCCAGTAAATGGAAACATCTTTATGATGGGGGCTACCATTCGGGTTTAATAAGTTTTAGGGATTAATTTATTCAGGAACCCTTTTTTATTAAGTATAACATTTTCATCTTATAGAATTTCTATCTTTGAAAAAATAGTAAAAGGGTATCCCACCTAATGTTAACACAATACCGGTAAAACTTTGTACAGGATTGGTGATGAGTGTATTTGCCAGGAATACCAGTGTTAAAAGAATAAACAGTACGGGCGCAACAGGATAACCAGGTACCTTATCCGTAATTACTTTTTTTCTCTTCATTTTAATAAGACCTAAAGCCTCTAATGAATAAAAAGCAAATCCATTAAAAATTACCATATTAGTAAGTACGTCAAAGCTGCCGGAAATTACAAGGATACAACTCCATATCATTGAATATAACAAAGCATAATAGGGCGTCCTGTAAACTGGATGAACTTTTGCGGCACTTTTAAAGAATACATTTTCCTGGGCCATCCTGTAATACAATCTTGAGTAAACGAGAACAAGAATATTTAAGGTGCCAAAACTACTGAGCAGGATCAGCGAAGAAATAAATATTCCGCCTTTGTTTCCCAGAATGATTCCTGCAATTTCTGTGGCAGCAATTTTATTGGCGCCTAAAGCGGCAAGCTGATCTAAGGGTAACAGGTTCATAAAGGCATAATTCACCAGTACATATAACACCATTACGATACTTACACCTGCAATAATTGCTATGGGTACATTTCGTTGTGGATTTTTTATTTCACCAGCAACTGATGCCGCATTGGTAAAACCATCATACGCCCAAAAGGCACTGAGCATGGCGGCAAAAAAAATGCTGAAAAAGGGAATACCCGAAAAATTTTGAATATCAGAACTGGTTACGTTTTGTTGAGTAGAAGGATTGATCATAATGAAGCCGCCCAAAATCAAAACCAGTATACCCAGAATTTTAGCGGTGGTAATAATATTATTCATTATAGTGCTTTTCCTTACCCCACGATAATTCAACCAGGTAAGGAGGGCAATGGTTATCATTGCAAAAAGTTTTATTCCTGAATCAGCGAAAGGATAAATAAAATGAGCCAAAGAAATATTACTCCATTGATGCAAGGGGTTTGGGATAGTAATGAGTGCGTTTAGAGATTGCGAAAAAACAAAACCAATAGCTGCAACAGAACCGCTCCCAACAATTATAAAAACAGTCCAGCCTAAAAGAAAACCAGTAAGGTTGCCAAAGCAAAGACGTAAATATTCATATTGTCCGCCAGAGGCAGTTGTTAGTTTTGCCAGACCGGCAATGGACAAAGCACCCAATATGGTTATGAAACCCGCAGCAACCCAGGCCAATAAAATATATTTTTCATTAAGCCCGGTTGCAGCCATGGGTACAATCTTCTTAAAGATACCGGTACCGATCATATTTCCTACAACTAAAAAAACAGCAGTGAATACGCCGAGTATACGCCGAAGGGGAATTTGGGTTTCATCTTTAATATCAATATTTTCCTGCAAAAACTTTGGGGATTTATTAATGAAGATATAATCTGGACTTATCTATGAATAAAGCAGTAAAAATTTTCTTCGTTTTATTTATTTATCTGCAAATCAGCATTTCTCCACGTTAAAGAGGAAATAAATGTAGACAATTTTATCCGGCAAAAAGAATTTATGGAAATGTTTGATAGTTTTTACAAAAGCCCTTCTCATACTCTAAATTCGTAGCCTGCGCCCGGCTGTTTACATCAGCTTGTCATAAATATTTATTACATGTTGCCTGGCGGCGTTGGTGTTTAACGATGACTTCGAATAGCGGTAATCGTTACAGCATAAAGAATTTGCAAAAGCGATTACACATTATAAAAGTATCGACGAAAAAAATAGTAGTGTTTCTAAAAAATTAGTTATTGAGTAGTTTTCGAATGAAGGGTTACAAATGAGGCCGTGAGTTATATCACGGTTTTTTTGCTTAGGTTGGAGTTGGGATCTTATCTTTCTTCAGTTGGGAATGGCTTATCTCTTTTAAGCATCTCATCACGGTTTGCCATTTCCCATGCAGTTAAAAAAATAAACCGGGCTCTTTTTTCCATAAGATCAAAATTTATTTTATCAACCGTGTCAGTAGGTTTATGATAATCGTTATTAATGCCGTCGAAATAAAAAATAACCGGCACTCCTTTTTTGGCAAAATTATAGTGATCGCTGCGGAAGTAAATTCTTTCAGGGTCATCCGGGGCATTGAATTTATAATCAAGTTCAAGATGCGCATATTTTTTATTTACAGAAGTAGTTATAGAATTTAAATCGGTGCTTAGTTTATCATTACCAATTACGTATATATAGTTCATACTATTCCCATAATTTCTTCCCGGGTCTATACGCCCGATCATATCGGTATTTAAATCTATGGTGGTACTGTCTAAAGGAAAAACAGGATTATCTGAATAATATTCCGATCCCCACAAACCTTCTTCTTCCCCACTAACGGTCATGAATACCAGCGTTCTTCTTGGTCCGAATCCTTTTTCTTTAGCGCTTTCAAATGCACGGGCCATTTCTATCACACTTGCGGTGCCGCTGCCATCATCATCGGCTCCATAATAAATTGTATTGCCTTTTTTTCCTAAATGATCGTAATGTGCGGTGAGAAAGACATATTCATTTTTTAGATCGCTTCCTTCAATGTAGCCGATGACATTGCTTGCGGAGGTTTCTGTTTTTATTCTCTTGTAAACTAATTTTGATTTTTCTTTTACTTCTGCATTAAAATCTTTTAATGGAATTCCTGCCTCGCCATAAGCAACTAATTCACTGCCTGTTCTTACACCAAAAATGTTTTTTATAATATAAGGGGGAACCGTAATTACAGGAACTTTTTCAGTTGTCGCATTTTTTTTGCGGGGGAAAGAAATACCCGAGGTTTTTAAATTCGCATTGAGGGCGGCTGTATTGTCCATTTTAAGATTTACAAGCAAGATCGCGATAGCTTCTTTTTGTTTAGCAAGAATTGCTTTTCGGGTAATACTGAATCCCCACGCGGAAGGTTTGGTGGTTCTGCTGACTAAAAATGTATCACCAATTTTTGGTTCGCCTGTGAAAATGACAACTACTTTTCCTTTTACATCTTTCCCGGTATAATCATCGTAGTTCATATCGGTGATTCCATAGCCGGCAAAAATTATATCTTTTGCATTGAACTCATTGCTTTCATCAGTGCCCGGAGTTACAACGTATTCTGTTCCGAACCTGTATTTTCGTTTACCGATCTTTAATGTCTTTGGAATTAGGGTATCTTTTACCAGCGGGTAAATCTGTTGGTAATCTTTTAATGACTCCGGCGATTGGAGCCCTATTTTCTTAAACTGGCTTTCAATGTAGCGAGCTGCTTTTCTTTGCCCCTCCGTACCAGTCTCCCGGCCTTCCATGTCTGCTGACGCTATGATACTTAATTGTTGCTTTAAGCCTGGCTCCGTAATAGTTTCAGCATATTTCCAGGCAGCATCTGTTTGAGAAAAAGAGTAATTAGCAAGGAGAAGTAAAAGAACAAGGGGGGGAAAAAGTTTTTCATTCGGGATAATTTGCAAAAGATTGCAATTGAAAACGGTCGGACTTAAAAAATCTGTTTAAAATATTTTATGCAGGCTGATAAGCAGAGAAGGCAATTTTGTCTACACGAGTTTTATGACGGCCACCTTCAAAATCAGTATGCATAAATATTTCGATCATTTTTTCAACAAGCCCTTCTCTTACAAAGCGTGCCGGGATACAAATTACATTGGCATTATTATGTTTGCGGGCAAGTTCAGCAAGTTCCTCTCCCCAGCAGACGGCGGCACGTATGCGTTGATGTTTATTAGCGGTTATGGCAACACCGTTAGCACTGCCACAAATTAAAATTCCAAAACTTGCATCACCATTTTCTACAGCGCTGGAAACAGGGTGTGCAAAGTCCGGATAATCGACGGACTCCGCCGAATAAGTTCCAAAATCTTTCCATGTTACGCTTTTACCATCAAGAAATGAAATGATATCTTCTTTGTATTCGAAACCGGCATGGTCGCAGCCAATAGCAACGGGCAATGCTAAATTGAAAGTACATGACATAACATAGATTTTTGCTTGTTTAAAGATAAATAAAATCCTTCTTAAGCACTGCCTTTATGCTTCATTTTTTAGTTAATGTTGATAACAATCATCCGGGTTAGCTTGCTGTATTTATTTCCTGGAAATTTGGAGGAATTAGTTGAGATACTTTAATCAATTGCATCAAAAACCAAACCTGTAAATATCGCATAAACAGTATGATGTAAAATATCTATCGCTATATCTTTTGGTTCCCATTCAGAAAGTGGTGGTGCAATATCAAGCTTCGGCTGAATGGTAACTGCCGTTCCCCAGATGGAAGCCAGGTGTAAAGATGTTGCAGCAAAGCCTGTTATGCCAGCCATGGATAATAATCCACGCATTACTCCCCATGAAGTTCCATATACCCAGTGTACTTCATTAGAAAATTCTTCCTTATTTCCTGCGGTTGCTTCTATATGCAATGTTTTCGTGGCAGCTTTAGCAGGCGCCTGGCTTGCCTTTCGCTTTGTAATTCTCATTTCAATCAATTGAGAGGCAGTTATAGCAATAGTTCCTGCAAAACCTGCTATCAATCCCTTTCCAATTGCAGCGCCTAATTCTCCCAAAACAGTTGATTCATGTGAAGTACTTTTCATTATTACTTTTTTTAAATGAAGTATTAGAAAAATCAATACTGCAATTCTCAGGCCTAATCTATTGGAAGGGGTCTTTTATTTTTTTAATAGCATTTTTAAAAATTACTTTCAAAAGATATATCTGTTTTGCATTTTGGTATATATTACAACTATTAAAAAAATATGCATTGATGATAAAAATAGCTCTGATTTTTTTTATGTTGTTTAGTGCCGTTACATTCGGCTGCAAAAGCCGGGCAGACAAGAAAAGTAAATCTCCCGTTATCGTATATCTTCCTCAAAAAAAGCCAACTGATTCTGCTTCAAAAAATAATGGGACTGATTTTAAGTATGATCTTAAAAATCCGAATCTGACGTGGAAATTGCCACCCCAGTTAGTAGAAGTTTCCGGAAATGCCTGGATTGATTCGGACCACTTAATCCTGATCGAAGACCTTCATCCTAATTTATATTATGTGAAGATTGATGATAAAAATGCAACCCTTGAAAAAAGTATTTCATTTGCCAGCGAGGATAAAGAGAAATTTGATATTGAAGATGTAACTTATGTAAACAACACGGTGTATGCTTTGTGGAGTCATGGGATACTATTTAAAATTACTGACTGGCAAAACAAACCGGTTGTGGAGAAGATTGAAACTTCTTTAACGAAAGAAAATAATACTGAGGGCCTGTGTTACGATCCGGTTACTCAAAAATTACTCATCGCCTGCAAGAATGAATCAGGTGTGTCCGGTGAAAGTAAATCTACAAAGGCAGTTTACGAGTTCAACATGTTGCAGGATAAATTGATTAAGCAGCCTTTCTTATTAATTCATAAAAAAGATTTTGAAAAAGTAACTGATGAAAAATTGGATTTCTTTCCTTCGGCGATAACCGTTCATCCTGTTACACATGACTTGTATTTACTTTCAACAAGGGATAATAAGTGTATGGCTGTTTTTTCTCATGATGGGATTCTTAAATCCCTGCAGTTTATTGATAAAGATATGATGCCGCAGCCTGAAGGAATTTGCTTTTCTCCGGAAGGGAAATTGTATATAAGTTCTGAAGGGAAAAAAGGTGATCCCGGAAATCTTTTTGAATTTGATCCATTAAATAATAAATAGAATTTTTTTTAAAAAGAAACGGGCTTAGGCTGATAAACCAATAAATGCAGATGAGATTACCTGGCAAATGATTCCGAAAAATATGCCCATATAAATATCAAACGGATGATGATCACCAACAATTAACCTTGAAGTGGATACACAGCCGGTTATTAAAAATACCAACATTGCTGCCAGGAAAATACCATAAGGCGAACCGGAAAAAATAATTAATAATAATAACCCGGATAAAGCACCCAAACCTAAAGCATGCATACTTATTTTAAAATAAGTATTAGCAAATAAGCCAACAGATGACGAAAGGAAAACTCCAAAAATAAATGAGGTAAGAATTGACGGAACTTCCGGCTGGTTTCTGAAAACAAGATACATCCAGAAATAAAAAATGTTGGCAGCCACATAGGGAATAATTCTCTCCCTTTGCGTTTTTAAAAAAATACTTTTAATAAAGCCAAGCGCTTTTAACAACAGAACGGTTAAGCCGGGAAAAATAATAGTATTAATAGCTACTCTTACGATAATAAGTATTTTATCGTGTGGGGTAATTCCGGTAAAATAACCACGGTGTATAAACGCTAAATACCACGTAGCGATTACGGGTATAAAAAGAGGATGAAAAATATAGGAAAATAATTGCGCTGGTATTCTTAATGCAAGAGGATACTTTCCTCCGCTAAATCGGGCGACCTGGTTTGTGTCCGTAATAAAATTTTTTTCCATTTATAATTCCTTTCTTAACCTTGCTACGGGTATATTGAGTTGCTCCCTGTATTTGGCAACGGTTCTGCGGGCAATGTTATAACCTTTTTCCTGCAGCAGTTCCGTTAACTTTTCATCGCTGAGTGGGTGCTGTTTGCTTTCGTCGTCAATGAGATTGTTTAATATCTTTTTAACTTCGCGGGTACTTACTTCTTCACCACTATCTGTAACAAGACTTTCACTAAAGAAAAACTTTAGCCGGTAGGTTCCAAATTCGGTTTGCACAAACTTACTGTTTGCCACGCGGCTCACTGTAGAAATGTCCAACGAAGTTCTTTCGGCTATGTCTTTTAAAATCATAGGCCTTAGATCCGTTTCGTCACCCGTTAAAAAGAACTCTTTCTGATATTCCATAATAGTCTGCATGGTGCTTATAAGTGTATGTTGCCTCTGTTTGATGGCATCAATAAACCACTTTGCTGAATCTATTTTCTGTTTAATAAAAAGTACCGCCTCTTTCTGTCGTTTATCTTTTTTGGAGCCTTTGTCATAGTCTCTCAGCATTTCCCTGTAGCCCTCACTAATGCGAAGATCAGGAGCATTTTTTGAGTTCAGTGTTACTTCAAGCTTTCCATTGTTATTTACTATAAAAAAATCAGGAATTACATAACTCTGCAGTTTGTTGCTTTCACCAACCTGTCCGCCGGGCTTAGGATTCAGCTTGATAATCTGATTGACTACATCCTTAATTCCCTCTTCATCAAGATTTAATCCACGCTGTATTTTTTCATAATGTTTTTTGGTAAACTCATCAAAATAATTCTCTATAACATCAATTGCAGTTTCCACTGGCTTCCCGTTTTTTTGTTTCCTTCTCAATTGCAACAGCAAACATTCGCGTAGATCTCTTGCGCCAACGCCAGGAGGATCGAATTGCTGGATAAGATCTATTATTTTTTCAATTTCTTTTTCGGTAGAAGAAATATTTTGCCTGAAGGCCAGATCATCCACTATGGCAGTTATTTCCCGGCGCAGGTAACCATCATCATCGATACTGCCGATAATTTGCTCCGCAATTTTCTTTTCACGTTCATCAAGATTCAGCATTAACAATTGTGTCTTGAGCGTGTCGAAGAAAGAGGTTTCAACCTTATGTGGGATTACTTTGGTTTCATCAGGATCGCCATAATTATCATCCCGTAACCTGTAATCACCTACTTCATCGTCACTATCATTTACATATTCACTAATATCAATTTTATCGTAGTCCTCTTCACTGCCATCATTGTCAAATTCGTCCTCATTAGCATCAAACTCATCTTTGGGGACATCAAAATTTTCATCGTGACCATCGTCCCCTCCTTCTAATGCAGGATTTTCTTCCAATTCCTCTTTTATTCTCTCTTCAAGATGAGCCGTAGGTACCTGCAGCAATTTCATCAACTGAATTTGCTGTGGTGATAATTTTTGTAATAACTTCTGCTGTAAGCGCTGGCTTAGAGACATTAACTTTTTTCTTTTTAAAGTGTGTAAATTTACTGTACAAAATTAATGATATGTTTTTTTGGAATAAAATTTGTGGTTTCATTTTGTTTTTATTACTTTCCTGCACTTTTTCAGTTGCACAAATCGCCGCATTTCCAAACAAGGAGTATAATATTTTTCTTCTTAAAAATAATTTAAAACGTTCCGACACGGCAATTCATCTAACGCCATTAACTTTTTCAATTGCAATCCGTGAGAATTTTAAATCGCCTGTTGCCGCAAATTTTTCCACTTGCACTTATGGATTTTTTTGCAGGGAAGAACTCAGAATCGAGAAGGCGACCAAAATGCCAATTTGTTTCAGGCTGGGATCACTGGAGCAGTGCAATTATTATGAAGGGAAAAAACGGTAAACTTTTTGTAAAATAGATATATAAGTTTTTATTAAAAGATTTAAAACTTAGTTTTTATATTTTTGCCACCATGTTGAAACGCCCCTTAAGCAAAATATGGATACAAAATTTATTACTTGCCGCATTTTTTATTTTCCCACTTATTGCATCGTGCCAGGTAGTTACCGACACTACTGAAATAAAAGTGAAGACTGATAGCAATTTTGTAAAAAAGGAAGATACACTTTTACGCATTAAAAACTTTAGTCCTTATTTTACTTTACATGTTGATTCAACTCTCGATTATCATTTTGAAATCAATCGGGATCCGTCGCAATATTATTGGTACCTGAAAAATTCACCTGTTGGTTTAAAAATCAACAAAGACAATGGTATCTTACACTTCAAGGCAGATAAGTCTTATTTTCTCAGCGGCAAACTAAAATATGATAGTGAATACAAAGTGCTGCTGGGCATACAAAACCTTAATGATCCTACTGATAAAGTAGATACCGCTTTTACGCTTGTTTTTTACAATACAGATATCATTCCGTCCAAGATTAAACCCACGGTAAGCAGTGACCTTATAATTGAAGAGGGGGATACTTTAAATTTCAAATTGCAATGCGATGATGGAAGCTTTCCGATTGAATCAATAACATATTATAGCAGCTCACCTATCCATTCAATCACACCCATTGCGCATTGCGGCGATGATTTTACATGGGAAGCGCCTTATGATTTTATTAAAGACGATGAAAAGGTTAATCAAAAATCACTGATAATAAATTTTATTGGAACCGATAAATTTTTTAATCATGATACGGCGACTGTTAAAATAACCGTAAAGCAAAGCATCAACTATCCATACAGGTTAATTCAATATGATAAAATTTCGAAGGATATTGAAACTTATATTCTCCAGTTAAAAAGCACCTTTAGAATATTGGATCAAAAGGTAAAGCACACAAAAAATACACGGACCACATTCGATCTTACCTCAGCTTCTACTGCTTTAGGAGGCACCATTTTTTCGTCGCTACCAACCCAGAGTGAGCAAACTACCGGTAAAATATTGCCAAGCGTAGGGGTTGCATTGGTACCTGTAAAAGAGGCTGTAGCACCGTCTAAAGCATATGAACAAAATTCAGCATCACTCGTAAGAAGCGATATAAAACGACTTCAATATCTCCTTACTGACAACATGCTGATTGGTGAAAAAGATCCCGATATCCTGAAGAAGACCCAGAAATTAAGAGATGAGCTTACACAGGTACAATTACAACTAATCGATGTACCCGTAGTAGAAGATGCTACGAGTAGTAAAGAACTTGATGAATATTTTAATAATCCAAAAGTTAATAAAAAATATCGCCTGAAAGGGAAGTAATCTAACCGTGTAAAAACTTTTCTATCACAGGAAATAATTTCTCCGGTTGTTCAACCTGTGGGTTATGTCCTGATTTTTCAAATATCATAAACTGAGCCTGAGGGCAGTATTCTTTATATTTTATCATCATTTCAGGAACCGCAACACGATCATAACGACCACCATAAATAAGTACGGGCATGGTAAGATTCTTTAAATCTTTTCTATAATCAAAAGTGCCTATGTCACTCCCAACAATAAAATCACCGTCTCTTCCAACCATCTGGTAATAAAGTTTTGCATTGAAAGCATTAGGGTAAGGTTTTTTTCCACGATTTATAAAATTATCAGGATTATAAGCATACAAAAAGCCATAGGGAACCTTGCTATATAGTCTTTGGTGTTCAGGGTCACTGGAAACTGCTCCTTTTTCCCTGATTAACATTAAGGAGTCCCACACTTCGGGATAGTTTGTTTTTATTTCATGGTTGCTGTTATCATCATTTTCCTGCCACATAACAAAGCTGTGAAAGGTATTGGCAAGAATAAGGTGGTTAACATGCGATGGATATTTTAAAGCATATCCTTGAGCGACTAGTCCACCATAAGAATGACCCAGCACATTCAGTTTATCAAAATGTAAAGAAATACGAAGGCCTTCAATATCTTCGATATCACGTGCCAGTGAATATTCTTTTACATCTTTTGCGGTATCACTTTTGCCTCTGCCAAATGCATCAAAATAAATGATTTCATTATCTTTTGCCAATGAATCAAAGGACCGGTATCCCAAATGTGCGCCGCCGGGTCCGCCCGGAATAATAATCAATGGATCGCCTTTACCAACCAATACTACCCAGAGCTTTGCGCCATTTACAGTAACATATTTCCCATCCGTAAAACTATCAGGAAGCTTTTGTGCATTGATATTATATTGAAATAAAACACAGAGAAGCATTAATACCTTTTTCATTATTTAAAATTTATTATTGAAAATTGAAGGTAAAGCGAATGATTGATTTGAAAATACTCCCAATAAAAAATCCCCGCAAGGCGGGGATAAAAATTATAGAGCTAAGGAATTTTTATCAACAATTGCTGCCATAATTATTCAGCCATAGCGCCGGAAGAATTTTCTTCGTGCATGTTCCATCGGCCGTGTCCACAGCGATTCTTCCATTCGGTTTTAAACTTTTCTCTTTCTTCAGGAGTCATATTGGCCCATTTTTCCTTCAATTTATTTCTCCATTGCTCATGCCTTCCTCTATGCCATCCACCCCTTCTTCCAAATCCGCCGAATAATATTTTACTCAACAGGAGAATACCTAAAGCTTGTATAAACGTAATTGTTTTTACACCGATTACTGCGGGTAGTACCGCGTTCCATAAACCCATAACTATCGCACTGAATACTATTACTGCTGCGATAAAAAATATCACAAACATGAATATTTTTTTAAGCCAAAACTTTTTCATTGTATTTATTTTTTATAATGATTTTAAACAGATCGATACACCTAATAATTCAACAGCTCATCTTTTAATACCTGTAGTCTTTCTCTTAAATGCAATACAGCGTATCTCTTACGACTAATAAGCGTGGCCACACTTACTCCCGTTTGTGCAGTAATATCTTTGAAAGCAATTCCATCAATTTCGTTCTGCACAAATACTTCTCTTTGCTCCGGCGGCAATTCGTCAAGTGCTGTTTCCAGTTCTTCCCAAAATAAGGTTCGCAAATATTCTGTTTCAGGATTAGTGTCTGCCGCAAGTAATATTTCTCTCCAGTCAAAACTTTCATCATCTGTTTCTGATGTTCCGAACACATCATCTGCCAGCGGCAATTTGTGTTTGCGATACCTATCAGTGATTTTATTCCTGGCTACTGTAAACAGCCAGCTTCCTGCCTGCTCTATTGGTTCGGTGCTTCCGGCAAATTGATAAAAAACATCCTGCAGAATATCTTCAGCATCTTCATTACCCGATACCCGTTGTTTAATAAAGCCAAGCAGCCGCCTGCTGTATTCCTTTATCGTTTGTGTAATATTCTTGCTGCGATCAGCCGCCATATGTGTTGCTATATTAAATGCATCATCCATGTATTCAGGTAGACGAACGATGAACAATTTTGTTTTAAAGGTGGAGAAAAAGCAATTGGCGTAAAATTTTTATTTATTTTTTGTCGCGGGAACCAGGGTTCCTAACCTTTCTTCAATTAGTTTTTTGTGATAAAGAAATAAAAATATTTCTACCCTTCCACCCTTAATACTTCCAGTGGCGATCGGTTTAATAATCCCCTACTATTAGCCAGACCTATAATTAATGTGAGCAAACAAACTAAAGCAAACAAAATCAACGCCGGCAGCATCTGAGGATGAAATGGTGTTTCAAAAGTATAACGGGCCAATGCCAAGCTTGCGGCAAGCGCCAGGAGAATCCCGGTAGCAGCAGCTAATGCACCGATAAAAAAATATTCCAATGCGGTAATAGTAAATATTTGTTTGCGGCTGCCGCCCAATGTTCGCAATAGCACACTTTCCTGTAATCGCTGGTACTTACTTATAAGCACAGACGATATTAATACGACTATGCCGGTGGCAATACTAAACCCTGCCATAAACCGAATCACAAAACCAATCTTGCTCAGCAGATCATCCAGCACATGCAATACAAGCCCCAGGTCTATAATCGATACATTGGGATAAGCTTTTACCGTTGCCTGTTGAAATTTTGCAGACACCTGTTGGGAAGGAACCCTTGTGAGTAATACATGGAACTGGGGTGCGTCTTTAAGTACCCCGGTTGGAAACACGACGAGAAAATTGGTTTGTATGCCGCCCCAGTTCACTTCACGAAGGCTACCTAATTTGGTTTGTATCAGGGAACCCTGTACATTGAAGGTGAGCGTATCACCCAACTTTACACCACTTCTGTCAGCAAAATGCTGTTCCATCGAAATTTCGGGTAGGCCGTCACCGTTAGCCTTTCCTTTCCATGTACCGTTTGTTATTTTTTCAGATTCAGTTAATGAATCTCTGTAGGTAACGCGGTATTCCCTGCTGAAGAGCCAATGAGATAATTTTATAGTGGAATCTTTTCTTGCCCTGGTCGCGTCGATGCCGTTTACATTCTCAAGCCTCATGTTTACAACCGGTACCCTTTCATTTGCGGGCAAACCAAATTTTGTTGCCAGGGCTGCCACACCATCTTCCTGGCTGCTCTGGATATCAAATAAAACAATGTTCGGCTGGCTGGCGCTGGTGGATAAGGTAATTCGGTTAATTAAAATGGATTGAACAAAAAGCAATGTACAAATGAGTGCTGTGCCCAGTCCGATCGAGATAAGCAGGATAGTAGTTTGGTTATTGGGCCGGTACAAATTAGCAAGTCCCTGTCGCCATAAATAGTTCCATGAAGAAGGGAAAAAATGCTTTACCGTCCACATCAGAGTGCGGGCAATGGCGGTAAGAATTAATAAAGCGGTTGCTATGCCGCCGGTAAAAAAAAGCGCCTGTTTCCAGGTATGCATTTGTACATACGTGAATCCATACACGAAGACCAGGATAAGTAAATATATTAACCATTTCATAGGATCTCTTTCCCGAAGCGCTGGTTCAAATGAAACACGCAGCGCATTGAGAGGAGAAATTTTTCTTATAGAAAGTAAGGGCAATAACGCAAATAGAACAGAAATAATAATTCCCAATGTCATGCCCTGGGAAACGGCAGGCCATGAGACAGGTGTGCTTACTTTAACTGGTAAAAAATCTTTTATAATAAATGGAAGAAACTGTTGAATGAATATACCAAGAGATGTACCAATCAAAGATCCAATGAAACCGATACCAACAATCTGGATGAGGTAAATAATAAAAGCCTGTGATGATTTTACTCCCAGGCACCGCAGAATGGCAATAGTATTCACTTTTTCTTTTATATAAACATGCACTGCACTGGCAACTCCTGTGCATCCAAGCAACAAGGCAATGAAACCAACAAGCGACAAGAACCTGGTAAGATTGCTGAAAAATCTCCCGGTATCTTCTTTCTGGCTTTCAATAGTTTCATAATGCAGCTCATTTCCTTCGAGCCGGGGTTTTAAATTTTGCAATAGTTTTTCTACATCGGTGTTATTTTTAAATTTGAAATAGTAATGGTAACTGATTAGGCTGCCTTTTTCAGATAATCCCGTTTGTTTCATATATCGCAATGGTATATAGACAATGGGAGCAATGGA
The DNA here is from genome assembly GCA_963819925.1 of uncultured Chitinophagaceae bacterium. Lineage (GTDB taxonomy): Bacteria > Bacteroidota > Bacteroidia > Chitinophagales > Chitinophagaceae > Ginsengibacter. The sequence goes on from CAWFYG010000009.1 coordinate 1,601,251, forward strand.
CGTTGAGAATCCTGTTTGTCCCGGTGCATTTAATAATTTTCCTGCGATGGCGAAATTTACTTCACCCACCTTTATTGAATCACCCACCCTGGCGCCATATTGCAACATAAGCGTTTCGTCTACCAGCGCCTGTTGGTTATTGCGAAATGTATTGCCAGCCGGTGCAGGAGATGTTTCCAGCGAACCATAATAAGGAAAAACTCCTTGTAAGGCCCGTACCTGCACCAGCCTTGTTCCATTGTTCTTTTTAAAAAGCACCATGGATGCAAAGTTTTGCTGAGCCGATCTTTCCCCACCTAATGTATCGAGAATTTTCTGAATGACGGGTGTAGCCGGGTGATTCCCGGAAATTTCAAGGTCCGCTCCTAACAATGAGGCAGCCTGGTCATTTACTTCATCCTGCAAATTGTTGCCCAAAGAATAAATCGCTACAAGCGCAGCAATACCGAGTATAATGGATGAAATGAAAAGAAACAGGCGTGACCGGCTTCTCCTGCTGTCGCGCCATGCCATTTGCATAAGCCATAAGAAGTGATAGCCTTTATTATGAACTTTGAGCTCTTTTTCCGAAATTATTTTACGGTCCATTAACGATTTTTAATTAACATCATCCAGTCATCTCTCCATTCTGCCACAGGAGTACTGGATGAGAAATATCGTGTAAGCATAATAGTTACACTGTTACAAATGTTGGTTTATCCACCACGATCCTTCCTCCTTTCAATTGAATAATGCGCCGGGTTTTTCCGGCAAGTTCCAGGTCGTGTGTTACGAGTACCAGCGTAGTGCCTGCTTCTTTATTAAGGTCAAAAATCAGTTTCACTATTATGCTGCTGGTTTCAGCATCAAGGTTTCCCGTAGGTTCATCTGCAAATAAGATAAGAGGCTCATTGGAAAAAGCTCTTGCAATGGAAACACGCTGTTGTTCGCCTCCGCTTAGCTGTGCAGGATAATGGAGACTGCGATCGGCGAGGCCTACTTTATCAAGGAGATCCATAGACCTTGCCCGCACTTTTTTTTCTCCCCGAAGTTCAAGAGGCACCATCACGTTCTCAATGGCGGTTAATGTGGGCATTAATTGAAAGTTCTGAAAAATAAATCCAACATATTTGTTTCTTACCGCCGCAAGCTGGTCTTCATTTAAATTTTCAAGCCTTGTATTTTGCAATTGAACACTTCCCGAAGAAGCACGGTCAAGACCGGCACATAAGCCAAGCAAAGTTGTTTTCCCACTACCCGATGGCCCTACAATAGATATTGCTGCGCCAACTTCAACAGAGAAACTTACATTGTCAAGGACTGTTAGTTGCCTGTTCCCACTTTTATAAATTTTACTTACTTCATGCAGGTCAAGAATTGTTTCCATTCAGTTTCATTTTTTTAAATGCAGGACTCATTAAACAGAACTGGCATAATTTTATAAGATATAAATCATTAGAAACATTATTGATAAAATTACCTGAATTCTTATTTTAAATTGTGCCGGTTATAAACTTTATAAACTATTTAATGAAAAAGTCACACTTATTTATTTACTTTTTTTTATTAATGGCAACATTGAGTTGCAACAATAATAATAAAAGCGGGAGTGCATCTTCTAGAGAACCGGCTGCAAATAAGACATCAAATGCTGATTCTTCAAAAATGATGAAGACAATTGTTTTTTTTGGGAACAGCCTTACGGCAGGTTATGGTGTAGATCCCACTGAGGCTTACCCCGCATTGATACAACAAAAAATTGATTCGCTGCAACTCAACTACAAGGTGATAAATGCTGGAGTAAGTGGTGAAACTTCTTCAGGTGGCTACGGCCGCATTGATTGGATATTACGGCAAAAGGTTGATGTATTTGTGCTTGAGCTAGGCGGGAATGATGGCTTACGGGGAATTCCTTTATCCGAGACAAAAAAAAACCTGCAGGCTATTATTGATAGAGTAAAAACAAAATATTCTGACGCAAAGATTGTATTGGAAGGCATGCAGATTCCGCCAAACATGGGGCAACAATATACAACAGCATTCAAAAAAATTTACCCGGAACTTGCCGAAAAAAATAAAATTGCGTTAGTTCCCTTCCTTTTAAAAAATGTTGGCGGTGATGCGAAGCTTAATCAGAAGGATGGAATTCACCCTACAGCAGAGGGGCATAAAATAGTTGCGCAGAACGTTTGGGAAGTGCTGAAGAATATTTTGTAAAAGGCTCTCGAACAAAATTGAAATCTGCGTTGCTTCTCTTCCTTCGAAAATCCAAACAAACGATCTGATTTGTAAAACATTTTTCTTCCACATTCGTCTACCCCTGTATTATTCACCTAAAATTTTAAAACATGTACTACAATCAGTCGTGTGCCGCAAAAGGCAATTACGGAGGCAGGCAGCAGCACCTGTCAATCCGCTCAATGCAAAGAGCTGCAGTAAATATTTTCAAAACCGAAAGCAGTTATGAGATGCTTGTGTTCGCCCCCGGCCGCATCCGTGAACATTTTAAACTGGATATAAAAGGGAATGAATTAATTATTTCCTACACACCACCGGAAGGATTTCCAAAACAAGAATGGCTAAGGCGGGAATACAGCCGCGGAGGATTCGAAAGAACTTTTACGCTGGACGAAACTGTTGACGCAGGAAATATTTCCGCAAAATATCTGGATGGCGTTTTGCAGGTAACCTTGCCTGTTATACCTGGCAAAGAATCCGCTAGGCATGAAATACAAATTCGTTAGGCTTTGTTAATTGGTTAATGGAAAAAGGTGATGCCCCTATAGAGCATCACCTTTTTGTTTTTGCTTTTTTTTGAAATACCTGAAGCAGAAATTTGATTTCATAACCAGTACGATAAAAAATCCTTCTTCCCTTTTCGATTTTTCTTTTTCAAATAAAGATTTTTTGCAAATTTCTTTCAAAAGCATGGCCTAACTTTAGTATATGAAAACGGTCCTGCTTTATTTGGGAATGATGTGCCCGGTATTTATCGCACATTCGCAGGGTGACGGTAATTTCGTCGCAATTGACAGGATAGCGTTAGATATCCCGGTTTCGCAAACAAACTCCACTGACGATATTGCTGCTTACATAAGCTATCACTTTGATTCTGAAAACAAAAAAATCAGGGCAATTTACGCCTGGGTAGTTGCTAACATAAAATATAGTTCGGACAGTTTACACAGGGTTATATTGAATGAAGACAAGGAGGAGTTGGTAACATTTGCCCTGAGAAGAAGAAAAGGAGTTTGCCAAAACTTTGCTGCTATTTTTGTTGACCTGTGCAAAAAATGCGGGCTCAATGCTTATGTAGTTGAAGGCTATACTAAGCAAAATAGTTCTGTCGACAGATCGGGTCATGCATGGTGTGTCGCATTTGTTGATAACAAATGGTTATTATATGATCCAACCTGGGATGCAGTGCCGTATATGAGATCATATCCGCCAATACAAACCAGTTATTTCCAGGTAGAACCTTCAGAGTTTATACAAACCCATTTGCCATTCGACCCAATGTTTCAATTGCTCGATTATCCGCTTACTTATAAAGAATTTGAAAATGGCTATATAAAACAGAATGGCAAAACTGCTTACTTTAATTATAAGGATTCAATAAATAAATATGAAAATCTAAATCCGCTTGAAAGGTATATTTCTTCTTCTTCAAGAATTGAAAAAAATGGAATGCCTGATAAAATGATATCGACTAAGCTAACACAAATGCGACTGGAAATTGAAGTTATTTACCAGGACTATGATTCCGCCTTGTACAATGGTGCTATCGCAGATTATAATTATGCAATTAAAAAGTTCAATGATTTCCTTACCTATCGGAATAACCTGTTTAAGCCTGAAAAAACTGATGCCGAAGTACAAGGAATATTTGATTATATAGAAAAAAGAATTGCTTCGGCACGAACAAAACTGATGGGAGTAAACCAGTCAAAAGCTACTTTAACTTTAGATACCGGCGATATAGAATATGCACTAAATAATCTTACGTCGCATGTAAAAGAACAGCGGGATTTTTTGAGAAATTATAAGACCACAGCCAATGATAAATAGCCGCCTGTTTTTTAGCGGACTTATTTGCAATTAAAGATAATTGATCCTATTTAGCCCGATAAGAACCACGGTTCCCCCATGTTTCTAAGTTTATTCTCCCGTTTTGATTTATTGTGTTATATTTCATTAATATCCAGCCCTACCAGTTAACTGTTTCGCTATCCTTCATTTATTTTCTAATTAAAAAATTTTATTATGAAAAAATTGATTTTGATCTTTATTGTCACTGTTGCAATTTCATGCAATGAAAAAAGTGATAACGCCGCAAGTACCGAAACTACTCCCGCGGCACCCGTTGCGTTGCCCATGCCCGTTACTTATTCTTCTTCTTTTGAATTGGGAAACCCCGCTTATGCTGCGATGATTGTGCAGGGAAGCTGGAAAGATTGGCAAGACAATACGATGGATAGTATGCAAAAATGGGTGGCCGACACTGCTGTTATCATACAAAGTGATAACAAAAGGATTCAGGGAGTTGACAGCCTTATGGCCAACTGGAAAAGAGGCCGGGCAAAATATTCTGCCATAACAGATTCTATCAATGCGGCAGTTCCGCTTTATAGCACTGATAAAAAGGAAAACTGGGTACTGGTTTGGGCTACGGAGTATAATACCAAAGCTGATGGCACTAAAGACACAGCTGCGGTAATGGAAACCTGGCGCATTAATAAAGACGGAAAGGCTGATTTATTGCTGCAATATGACCGCCATGCACGAAAAGAATAGCAGATAGTTACTGAAGAAAAGTTCTGTTTATCGTATTGTATTTAAGAGGTTGTCATTATTTTGTGTCAGCCTCTTTTTATTTGGAATAGCCGTAAACCGATCTTAATATATTTGTTCATCATAAGGTAACGGGGGGTTAGACGCAGTTTGTTTATTTACAATAAAAGGATTACGCCATGCAGTATACGCGGACAGTAAACCCATTAAAATTAACAATGAAAGGCCTTTTGAAAGACTTGCTTTTTCAGCAATAAACCCAATTACTGACGGCCCTGTCAAAAAACCAATCAAACCGCCGGTTGTAACCATTGCGTATCCTTCTACAGTGCTTACGCCTGGAATATTGGCAGATGTTCTGAATAAAACCGGAACAATGCAACAGCTTCCGAAACCAATCATTATATAACCGATTATGGCAATGATAACCGCCGGGGCTGTAACAACAACTAAAAAGCCTGCTGCTGCCAGCAGAGCTCCCGCCACAACAACATTCTTACTGCCCAGTCTTGTAATCAGCATATCTCCATTTAATCTTCCAACCGTCATTGCTACGGAAAATCCTGCGTAGCCCAGACTAATCAACGCTTTTGGTGCTAGCAATACTTCTTTAAAATAAATAGCGCTCCAGTCTGCTACACATCCTTCAGCCATAAAACTAACCATGCAAATAAAGGATATGCCTAATATGGTTAAAGAAGGTAATTTAAATGCTGACCTGCTATGAATAATATCGCTGTTAGCTAATAAATAGCTTTTATTGGAGAGGATAACCATTGCAATAATAAAAGCTACCATTAAAATTTGCCATCCTGATGGAATATGAACTAAAAATAACAATGCAGCAATCCCCGAACTTAATGCACCACCCATACTATACATTCCATGACAGGTAGCCATAAAAAGCTTATTATATTTTTTTTCCATCAGGTTTACCGTTGCATTCGCTGACACGCCGTTCAAAAAACTCATTCCGCCAAAACAGTACAAACATGCCCAAAACATAGTACGATTTACGGAGTTGATCTGTAGGATCATGATGCAACAAATAACAATGTAGCCGGTGAACATCCACCTCCCTACGGATATCTTGCTAAAAACCCTTGAAGATAGTATCATTCCCGTAATGGCGCCGAGTGGGGAGAGTAGTAATGAGAGTCCCAGGCTTCCATCAGAAAAACCAAGCCTGGCCTTTATTCCGGGAATTGATGCTACCCAGATACCAAATAAAAGACTCGAGGTGGCAAAGAGGAAACCTACGGAAAATGCCGACCTGTTTTTTATAAAAGAAATAAAATTCTTAACCATGTGAAACAAAGAAGAAGATGCGAACCTACGGAAAAGTTAAGTAGTGTTGCTTGTCCGAAATAAATAACCTGAGTTTTGGGCGTTACCCAATGAAAAAGAATATTTTTAATTGTTCCGTTTGGAACAAATCATGGGTAGATATTTTAAAACGTTTGCACCAAGCGTTCCTTTCGGAACGCCTCATGCTTGTCTGCATTGAATTCTACCTACCAATCATCGGGATGTTGAAAGATCCAAAACCTACGTTAAATAATAAGAATCAGGTTATTTATTTTACCTCCAGCTTCAGGGAGTTTGCCGTTCAGATAAAGATGCAACGATAATAGCCAATTGCGTTTAATGGTATCAGTTAGATTAAGAGCCGGTGTGCCAAGAAATAAATAATTCCAAAAATTTATTATTGCTTAGCTTTTCTTTTCAAGTAACAATACGATCTTATTAAAATCGGCAGAGGTATTGATCACTTTTTTAAACGTTTCGAATTCGCTTAGCGAATACTTTAACTCCCGGTAGGTTTCAAGTATATAAACTTCCAGTACATTATTAACTATTTTATAGGAACTCACAAATCCCATAGTTACCACATTATCCTTTTTATATTCAACATCTAAATTTATATCATCTAAATTTTTAATTGCATAGCCTTGCGGTATGTCAAATGATATCTTTCTTTCCAATACATGTGCATATGGCAATTCTGCCGGAAGCTGACGGGGTTTTTCCTGGTACATCTGTTCCTGGTTCCCGATTAGCTCACCTAATTTAAATAGTATCTTATCACCTGCTCTTTCCAGTAATTCCGCTGTATGAATAGTTCCGCTGATTATAAGGGGCTTATTGTCCCAGCAATCAGTAAGACTGGTATTTTCTGTTTTTATATTTTGGATGTTCTGGCTTTTTGCCACATTTTGAATGATATCCTTTACTGCCTCTTCTTGTTTGTCTTTAGTGAGAAATGCCCAGATAGGCCTGTAGCCTTCTGCCCCGTATCCTTTTAAAATTTGTTTGCTGTCAATAATCAACGAATCGCCTGAGACATCCAATTTTGCATGTACCTCCATGTTGTGTGCATTGTTCCCGAAAGGCTCTATGGGTACGTCATCAAATTTGCCAATAGCTGTTTTTATATTGCCAATAGTAGTGCCTTTTAAAAACAGTCCGCGTGTTCCGGCCCAATATGGTTCAACATAGGGATAGCGATATTCTGGCGCTGAAGGTTGAACCAATTTGCCGGTTGCGGGAAAATAAATCAAAATTTCGTCTATCCTGTTCCAATCCGCCAGTTCTTCGTCTAATGGCAACTCATCACGAACGGAAGGAAAAACAACCTGGTACTTTATATTTTTATTTTCCAGTAAACCCACGAATAAACGAACCGAGCCAAAATTGTTGGTATTCCCCGTTTTGATTATGGCTTCAATATTACCTGCGTCTTCACTCGTCAATTTGTCGTCGATGTTTATATGGGTTTTCATGTAGTCTTCCAGTAACATGATCGTTTTCTCATCATCTGCGCCTGATGGTATGTTAACCCCGTCTATAAATTTTGAAATAGATTTTTTTTCTTTATCACTGAAAGTAGTAATGTTCGCATAGGCCTTATGAGCAAATTCCTTCCAGGTATACACTTCCACATCGCTGTTACTACTGAGATTATAACTCAGTTTAAAATCTGCTCTTTGCAGGTAAGGATCACGTAAGCCATACTTCTCATCAGCCAGCGCCTTGATATTTTCTGAATAACCCGGAATCAATCGCTCACCATTAATAACACTATCTTTTAAAATAGTAAATCCATTAAAGCCCTTGGCCTCAAATTTCAAATATTCAGGGGTAATGATTAATAGCTTAGCCTGATAATATGGAACAGAGGCAGTTTGAAAAATTTCGCTGCCGAAAAATGAAGGATTCTTTTTCACCACATAACTATATTCCACTTCTGAGCCTTTATCAATTCCTTCCATTGCAAATAATTTGTACAATTTGCCGTCTTCTTCTTCGTCTTTTATTTTATCCGCCGGCACATTTATTACTTTTCCGGAAGATGTAATTACTCTTGCTTTGATATCATAAATTTCTGCCTCTGGCACCACCCGTAGGTACACTTTATTAAACATTTCTATTCCCTTATCATCCTCCACCTTTACCAGGTCATATACATAATTGTACTGCACCAGGTTCTTACCTTCAGGTTTATAATGGAAAGTGCGGATATCCTTTAAATAAACAGCGCTTTCACCTGAAAATTGAGCGGGCAGTTTATGTAAAACCGGCATTGCAGTCCATGGTTGTACATCGACATATAAACTGTCTACCTGTGCGGAGCAGGCTACTGTATTTAAGATAGCAACAGTTGCCAATACTAAAATTCTTTTAGTCATAAGATGTAATTATTTCTTTTTTAAAACGACCTGTTCCTTATACGCAGATGAAATGATGTAAACAGCATTGTTCCAGGCTATAAAATCTTTTGGATCTATATACAATTTCTTCATTGTAAATTTTTGAGTAGCAGAAACTTCGCCATTACCCTGTTTATAAACTATTGAAAAATAAAAAACATCATTAGATACCGAAGTGTTTTCGGGAATATAATTTAAAACATAACCTTCCGGTATGATGAGTGTATGCACCTGGTTAATAGTATAGGCAAACTCATTTTCAATTGCTATTTTTCTTTTAGCTGTATCAATCGGTGTACTGCTTATTAATTTTTCAAGGTTTAAGTTTAGGTAAATTTCGCCGGCAATTGATTTTGCATAATCGGGGATTTCGAACGAGGAAGAAATTTTAACTTCCTTATGCGTCGGGGCTGGCAAACCGATATTATAGTCTTTCATTATAAATTTGTTACTGCCCTTTGCCATACGCCTCCGTACATATACCCGTTCATCATCACCTTTGTTATACAATAAATTGTTATAAATGTCGCTTCCAAAATATCCTGAATAATCTACTGAACAGTTGCCAAGTAAAACATTATTGCTAATAGTTAAGAATGTACTGTCCGTAATAATGCTGCTCTCCGCAGACATTACAGGAACTTTTACAAGTTCATATTTTTCAGGGTTGAGGCTAATAAGCGCTTCTTTGTTTTGAATACCGCTGGTGGGCATTCCAAAAATACAATTAGGATCCGTTGCATCTAAAAATATCCATTCCTTATCAATCTTTACGGCACTTATCATGTGATTATCGGTTACCGGCAAGGGGACTTCTATATAAGAATAAGGAATAGACCGGGTACCAATCCATGTAAAGCAGGCATCAAGTCCACTAATCTTAAGCATGGCCGTAAGTATGCTTGCCATGTCTTTACAATCACCATATCTCTTTGCACAAACGTCTGCAGCCTGCCTTGGTACAAAGCCTTCAAGACCATTTTCAAAGGCTACGTATTTTATATGACTCTGAACCCACATATAAATTGCCTGTGCTTTTTCTCTATCAGTTTTTTTATTCGAGCAAACACTGTCTGTTATCTTTTTTAAATTTTCATCCGGTGTAGAATTAATGTTGGTCAGGAAACCTGCATCCCATTTATAGAGTTCGTCTAATGAATTAAACACGGGCACGGTTTCGCCGTTGTATTTATAACTGGCAACATATACAATTACGTGTATTGCATAATAAGGAATAGAGGTACCGTCACTGAAGTATTCGTAATTCTTAACGTCGGTTGCAGAAAATTCTAACTTTTTCTTTCTTCCTTTTGAACTTTCTTTTACACTGACAATTTTGTTATCGTCATTTTTTATGATGTAACGCACATCCATATCCTCAGGAAAGGTGATTGTATAAGTAGCATTATGAACCGGCAGGTAATTAGAAAAATAAAAACTCGATAAAAAGCGAATGTCTTTATTATAGTGTTCAGTTTCCAAATGAGTAATACTTCCTTTCATTATTTGCGGATAATCAAAGGAAGTTTCTTTTACGTCGTCATAAAAGATATCCTGGCTGGGTGAAGATTGAGTTTTAAAGTCCGTCACTTTTATTTTCCTGGTACTGTTACCATCGGGCACTAAGGTATAAGCCTCTACTTTTTCGAGTTCATCAAAATCACTGTTATAAACTTTATCCTTATTATAAACCCCATTGGCATTATCGTTCAACACCATCATTTCAGATACTTCGTTTGCCTCGGCATACGGAATTCCTTTTTTAAAGGATATATCGACAGAGCGGTTAATATTTGAAAATACGGCCAGCTTGTTGGGAAAAAGCTGTTGCATTTGTTCTACCGACTGGGCATTAACAGTACCCAATATAAATTCTATGAGTACAAATAAAATTTTAAAGCGTATAGTCTTCATGGTTAGTTTATTTGGCAGACTCTAATAATCCATAATAATAGAAATAGGTTTGTTTGAGTTTTCCATTGCTATAATATTTACAATCACCATTCAGTTCGCCCAGGTAGTAATTGATATCATAAATAAGTGAGCCGTCTTCGTTATAATATTTAAATGAACCATGCGGCTGGCCATAGTAATAGTTTTCTTCTTTCATTATTTTCCCGTCGGGATAATATATCTTTTTAGTTCCGTTATCAAGGCCGTTAATCCGTTTAACTGCCACATATTCTTTGCCGTTAGTATAATATAATATTCTTTCACCGTCTACGACGCCTTCATTAAAAACCATATGTGAACTTTTGATGCCATTTTTATAATAGCTATCCAAAGTGCCGGCGCCTTTTTCCAGTGGAATCATGGGAATAAGCTTCCCGGTTTTATCTTCGTAGCTATACCCGGTTATTTCATCGTTTTTATAGTCAAAAACAAACATGAGCTGACCATTGTCACCATAATATTTTCCTTGTCCTTGCAATTGACCATCTTTATAAGTGTATTCTCTCTCAAGATTACCCGACTCATTATATTGTGTATCGGAGCCATCTAATTTCCCGTCTTTATAATTTTCCGTTTCCGATACTGTTCCATTAAAATAATAATACGTCCAGGCTCCTGTTTTTTTGTCATCTGTATATTTTCCTTCAGCCTCTGTTTTCCCGTTAGGGTACCACGCCGTATAAACGCTATCACGTTCGCCATTCTTATAAAAACTCAGAATTCTTTTACTGCCGTCGCCATTGGTAACAGTGTAAGCGCCATCTCGTTTGTAGTATTTATATTCACTTTCAAAATAAACCTTACCGTTAAAATGGTTGAAACGAACTTTACCCTCTCCTTTATTTAATTGTGAAGTAATACTTATTTTACCCGTGCTGTCAAATTCTTCTATTTTATTAAACCAGCCATTATCATAGTGCTGATTATTGTCGGGCTTGCCACCGGGATAATAGTATTCAGAAATTCCATGAACATTGTCATTTAGGTAATATATCTTGCTGGTGATATTTCCAAGAAGGTCATAATAAATAAAGGTTCCCTGCCGATCGTCGTTTACATACCATCCTTCATCGGATACCTGGCCATTTTCATAATAATTTATAAAGTAGCCGTCTGCCTTTCCATTTTTATAATTACCCTCTTCTTTTATTTTCGTATCAGGGTAATACCATGTTTTTTTGCCATTCAACAAATCATTTTTATATGAAGCCTCTGCAGATATTTTTCCATTCTTGAAATAATAAATAAATTTTCCGTCTGCCTGCCCATCTTTGGTATAAGAGCCCTCACTTACCTTTATCCCGTTAGGATCATAAAAGGAGATAGTTGCATCGCCTTTACGGCTGGTAGTATTACTTATGATGCTTCCTTTTTTATCAAGGAATTTAATATCCCTCAGCCGGCCTTTTTCAAAAATAGTTTCACTGTATAATGTACCGTCATCGTCAAAATCCTGGCTGGTGCCATCAATCTCCCCTTTTTTGAAAATATGTTTCGATTCCACTTTCCCGTTAGTATAGTAAGAAATAATTTCGCCGTCATAATCTCCTTTATTATAATTTTCAACTTTGGCAGTTTTGCCATCAATGAAATAGGTGGTCCACACACCGGTTCTTTTCCCGACCGAAAAACTACCTTCCATTTCTAATTTGCCATTGTCGAAATATTCTTTGTACTCACCGTCAGGCAAATCATTTACATAATTTGCAACCGATGAAGTTTTCCCATTGGAATAATAAACAATTTCCTGGCCTTCCTCCTTATCGTTTTTGTAATTCGCAACTGTTGACAGATATCCATTAACATTATAATATTTTGCCGTTCCCTCTTTGCTATCGTCTTTATAATTAATAACAGAAGATAATCTTCCGTTAAAATAATATTTGGTTTCTTCACCTTCTTTTTTATCATTTAGAAAAGTTGATACAGAATAAAGTAGTCCATTATCGAACCATACCCGGCTCTTTCCACTTGCCATATCATTTGAATAATCCGTTGTTTCTTTAGGGCTGCCATTTTCATAATAATAATTCCATTCGCCATTGCGCTTGCCTTCATCACCAAAATTCCCTTTCGACTTTAAACGGCCATTGCTATAATAAAATTCCCATGGACCCGATACCACATCTTCATTTTTTGAATTTTTTGTATAGGCGCCTTTTCCACTGACTATATAATCTTTTATGTAAAACTGCTGCCGGGTAATTGGTCTTTTATTTACCATCAGTTCCTGGCTTTCCCGTATTGCATTAAGATATTTAACGGCCTCAGTGCTAAATGCCTCAACCTTCTTCTTTTCTTTTTGATTATATTCCTTAATGTTCTTAATATCCAGCCCGCTAAACGCATAAAATATCATTGGTTCAAATTGGTTATCCTTCCATATACTTTTAAAAAGAGATACGTAATATTGCATCCAAAAGCCTTTATCATTGGGACTATATTCAAGCTTTTCAATTACCACCTGTAATTGCCGTACAATAGGGTCTTCAAGATCTGCCTTAAGTTTGTAGCTTTTATCGAGTGAAGCTTTGCTCGTAAGTATATCCTGCACGTCTTCAAAATTGTCTTCTTTTCCGGGCTTATAGTTTTTTAGATTATCTGTTATACCGGTGTTTATTTCCGCAATCGAATTCAATATACTTATGGCATTTTTTGAATACCGGTTTTCCGGTGATACTATCAAACTGGTAGTAAAACTCATCATAGCCTGTACGAGATTACCTTTTGCGAGAGCCAACTGGCCGAGGAAATAGTGAGCCGATGCATAATAAGGATCAAGCATTATGCACTGCTGAAAATTAATTGCTGCATCATCATATTTTGACTGCCTGACCAGTGTTATGCCTTTATTGAAATAAGTAATGTAACTATATGGATTTTGGGCAAGTATAGTATCGTAAGCTTTTAGAGCGAGATCGCTTCTTTGCGTATCATCATAAACGTTTGCAAGAAGATGATACCAGTCAATACTTTTGTCGGGAAATCGTGATAAACCAATGTTGGCAAGTCTTTCAGCCTCAACAAAATTACTATCCTTATAATAGCTAAGTATCAATTCATGGAGAACGTCCGCATACCCGGTATCACTTTGTGGTACTTTTATGTATTCCGCGATTGCTTCTTTGTATTTACCATCATCATGCAGTGCTATGCCTTTGGCAATAACCTCTTTACTGTCAATCAGGGGGTTTAGTAATTCTCTTTGTGCCTGTAGCTTAGATAAAAAAATAAATGAAAGGAAGGCGATTAAAATGTATTTTCTCATGGTGACGAATGAGCTAAAAGTAAATGTAGTTTTGGTTGTTTAAAATTTAAGTTAATAAATTATTTTATACCAACGGGTTTTTTCAATATATATTATTGAGACATTTTAAAGAAAGAGATAATTTTTACGAATTCTTCTTTGGACGTAGGAATAAGGTGGAAAAAGTTCTTACTGACGGGCCGGAAACATGACTTGAACGGCATTACTTTTGAGTCTGCCGATACAATTTTTTTGCAGAATGAGGTCCGCCCGCTAAGTAATATTTCGGTTTTTAATATCGAAATTCTCTCACCGCAATTCTTCGGGATTCATACAATTTATTTACCTTTCTTATTCAACCTATTATCATGACCAGCCGCAAAAAGTTTATACAGCAAATGGGATTGATGGCCGGCGCTTTCTCGGCCAACAGCCTGTTTAATCAACTACATGCCGAACAAATTTCATCAGCAAATAAAAAAGTAAAGCACCTCTCACCAACAGACGTGGCCGCAGATGAAGATTACTGGAGCATTATTCAACAGGCATATACGGTGAGCCCCAATATTATTAACCTGAACAACGGTGGGGTTAGCCCTACACCACGGATTGTGCAGGAAGCTTTAGCCCGATATAATAAATTGTCAGACGAAGGTCCCTCTTATTTCATGTGGCGCATCCTGGACCAGGGAAGAGAACCGCTGCGTGAAAACTTAGCCAACCTTGCAGGATGTGATAAAGAAGAAATAGCGATAAACAGGAATGCTACCGAGGCATTGAATACGATAATTTATGGTTTGGATTTAAAAGCCGGTGATGAAGTTATCGGCACTAAACAGGATTACCCCAATATGATTAATGCATGGAAACAACGTGCGTTACGCGAAGGAATTCTTTACAAACAACTGAGCTTTGATTTTCCAATTGAGAATGATGAAACGATTGTTGATGCTTATGAAAAAGCTATTACGCCGAAAACAAAAATTATTCATGTAACACATGTTATTAACTGGGTTGGACAGATAATGCCCGTGCGTAAAATTTGCGATATGGCACATCGCCATGGAATAGAAGTAATTTGTGACGGAGCGCATTCATTTGCCCTGTTGGATTTCGCTATTCCGGAATTGGATTGCGATTATTTTGGCACGTCGCTGCATAAATTTTTGAGTGCTCCCATCGGCAGCGGTATGTTGTTTATTAAAAAAGAAAAGATTGAAAAAATATATCCGCTGGTTTGCAACGATCATCCTAAAAGCGCAGATATCAGAAAGTTTGAAACGCTTGGCACGAGAAGCTTCCCTATTGAACAGGCAATAGGCGAAGCGATTAATTTTCAAACCGCAATTGGCAATAAAAGAAAGGAAGAACGTATCCGGTATTTAAAAAATTACTGGGCAGAAAAGGTAAAAGATATTCCCAAAGTAAAAATCAAAACATCATTGCAGTCGAAGTATTCCTGTGCTATTTGCGGTGTTAGTATTGATGGAATGACACCCGGGGAATTAGATAGTGCATTCTTTAATAATTATAAAATTCACACTGTTGGAATTGTTTGGGAAAACATAAGCTGTGTGCGTGTTACGCCGCATGTTTACACCCGGCTGCAGGAACTGGATAAACTGGTAAAAGCTATCGGGGAGATTGCTGCAAAATAAATGGATTGCTTGTCATATTAATCAATTTAATCAATATTACAGAATAGACCTTCCCGTCATTAAACCTGGATGAGTACAGGAACAAGGTTAATAAAAAATTATTTGGCTTAAATATTTAGATACTTTTATTCATGCATTTCAGTTGGGTTTTAATTTCAGGCATATATATTATTATTCTCATTGCTGTTTGCCTTCGGGTAGTGTATGATACAAGGAGTTCCACCAAAACAATGGCATACGTGTTACTAAGTATTTTTTTGCCAGTAGCGGGTATTTTATTTTACCTCGTATTTGGAATTAATTATTGGAAACTGAAACTATATGATAGTAAATCCGCGGAAGGTAAAAAGATACTTGACAAATTGGAAGAAGAATGGGGAATAACATCTAACAAAGCGTTCACCAGGCCCATTCTATTATTGGATAATAATAGCGAGCTGGCGGAAATGTTGTTGAATGATTTGCATAGCCCTGTTACTACCGGCAACAAAGTAAAAATATTGGTGAATGGTGAAGAAAAGTTTCCCGAAGTTTTGAAAGCTTTAAAGGAAGCAAAACATCACATTCACCTGGAATATTATATTTATGAGAACGACAATATCAGTAGTGAGATTGAAAATATTCTCATCAACAAAGCAAAAGAGGGTGTTAAGGTAAAATTTATTTATGACGATTTCGGGAGCCCTTCCATTAATAAAAAAATGGAGATCAGGTTAAACGAAGCCGGAGTGGAAGTTTATCCTTTTCAAAAAGTTTTGTTTTACCTGTTGGCGAACAGGCTTAATTACCGTAACCATCGCAAAATAATTATCATTGATGGGCAAACAGCTTTCACCGGTGGAATAAATGTATCAGACAAGTATATCAATAATCAAGCTGGCAAACTGTATTGGCGTGATACACATGTTCGCATTGATGGGCCCGGAGTGTTTTATTTGCAATATCTTTTTTTTACTGATTGGAGTTTTTGTTGTGGTAAAAAAATAAAACCTACGATTGAACATTTTGTTGCCGATAAAAAATTCCAGGAGGATTCCCTTGTGCAGGTGGTTGCGAGTGGCCCTGACGCTCGTCAACCCGCCATTCTTTTTTCGATGCTCAAGGCTATTAGCCTTGCCAGAAAAGAGATACTTATTACGACGCCATATTTTATTCCCGGTGATGCTATTTTAGACGCCTTGAAAGTTGCGGCTCTAAGCGGTCTGTCTGTTAAACTTTTAGTGCCTGGAGTTGGGGATTCAAAGTTAGTGAACGCAGCTTCCCGGTCGTATTATGGGGAGTTATTATTTGCCGGTGTTGAAATTTACCAATATCAAAAAGGGTTTGTTCACGCAAAAACTATGGTAACGGATGCGAAACTTTCAGTGATAGGAACGGCTAATATGGATATGCGAAGCTTCGAATTAAACTTTGAAGTGAACGTGTTGATTTATGACGAAAAGATTTCTCATAAACTGCGCACCATTTTTTTTGAAGACCTCACGGATGCAAAAAAAATTGATGCAAAAAAATGGAATAAACGCCCGGTATTTAAACAAATGCCTGAAAAGCTTGCCAGGTTATTTTCTCCGGTAATGTAAAGATCGTCATTAAAAAAATTTCTACAAAAGCAACCGCCAGATTGTTGGTTCATTCTGAATGCTGCCGGCGATTTTTTTGTCCGTCACAATTTCACTTTAATTTCTTTTCCGTCATAGTGTATAACCTTGTCAAAGTTTGCTGTTTGCGTTTCTCCTGTTCCATTATTTTCTTTCACAACAACAACATTAAATATTCTACTCTGGAGCATTCCGGGGAAAGAGCCTTTTCTTGCTGAGATGGTCAATTCTTTATCTGTATCGTTCCAGGTAAAATTAAAAGTCGCGTATGCACCTTTTTCATAATTGTATGTGTCGTTGCCATCCTCATAAAACTTAAATATTCCATCAGCGCCGGGATATATTCTCAACTCAATACTAACAGCAGGTTTTTGCGTAGCGTATTCCATTTCAAGACCCATTGGTATAATAGAGCCGGCTTTTATAAATAAAGGAATAATATCTATCGGCGCAGCCGCATCAATTGTTTGACCTCCGGTAAATTTTTTACCTGTCCAGAAATCAAACCAGTCGGTACCTTCCGGTAGATATACACTTCTTGTTTGAGTTGTTCCGTCTCCATTGGCAACCGAATACATTTGTCTCGTAACGGCATTTACCATAAATGCAGGCCCAAACATATACTGGTCGGGAATAGAATATACTTTAGCATCACTCCTGAAATCAAAAGCCAAGGAGCGCATCATGGTGTAATTATCCATAGTTACTTCAGCAGAGAGAGAATAGATGTAAGGTAGCAAACGGTAACGAAGGTTGTCATATTTTAAAAGAACGTTTTTCGTTTGTTCGTCCCAGTTAGATGAGAACAAGGCACGCTCACCTCTTCCATGTATGCGCATAATCGGACAGAATGTCCCAAACTGAAACCATCGTGTAAAAAGTTCCCGCATTTCAGGCTTTGTCCAATCTGGAACGCCACCGGCTGCGGTTCTTGAAATATAACCGCCAATATCAGACGTCCAATAAGGAATACCTGATGAACAAGTATTAATTGCCTGTGGTATTTGGTTTCTTAAAGTTGGAAAGGTCGTGCTGATGTCAGATGACCATAAGGTAGCCGCATTACGTTGCTGGCCTGCGAAGGCCTGGCGTGCCAATAAAAATATTCTTTTGCCGGCAATATCTCTTCTCCATTTTTGATAAATACCTTTTGTATGTTCTAATGAATAGGAATTGAAATAATCTATTCCCTTCCCGGTATAAAAATTAGCTTTCTTCCTGTTGTTGGGATCTTCTGTATCCGGTTCACATTGATCAACCCACCATGCATCCCATCCGTAACGTTTTACAAGGCTGTCTCTTGCCTGGTCCCAATACATTTCTCTTGCTCCGGGGTTGTGTGCATCATAATAGGTATCACGTGTATGGGTGGTAAAATTATCCCATGTTATATCGGTTAAGTATCCTGCGGCTTTCAAAGCATCAAAATTTTTAGTTCCTTTTCCAAAACACGGCCATATAGATATCATTGCATGAAAATGTTCCTTATGCAATTGATCAACCATCGCTTTTGGATTGGGATAGACGGGGGGATACATCACATGCGAACCAATGGGCAATGGATACCAGTAATACCAATCCTGGACAATAGCATCCACCGGTATATGATTTTTGCGATATTCTGCTGCTGGGGTTAATACTTCGTCTTGTGTTTTGTACCTGTCCTGCGATTGGAATAAGCCAAACGCCCACTTGGGATACATCGGAGCCTTGCCTGTTATAGTGCGATACAAATCGATGATATGGTCGAACGATGGTCCGTAGAAAAAATAATAATCAACCATCTTCCCACTTTCTGAAATATATGTAAACTCCGTATTATCTGCTACCGCGCCATAAAATTTAGATTCAGCATAATTGTCCCATAGCAGTCCATACCCTTTTGTTGATAACATAACGGGTATAGCGCCGGTAAGATATTTAATGGCCATATCCTGGTTGCGACCTTTGTAGTTAATAGACCCTGTATCTTCAGGATGGCAACCTAAGCCGTACAGCGCTTCATCTGTAGGAGATTTAAATGTGGTAGCACAACTGTATGTTTGAATACCGGCCACGGTTGTATCCTTCATAACTTTGCTATCTGCATCAGCCTCAGCCAATATAACGTTGCCGCTTAGATCTTCGTAGGTTATTGCCTGCGACATTCGGTGAATTAAAATTTTAAGTTTACTTGTTGTAATTATTATATTGGCGTCATTTCCTGATACGCTGAAATTTTTTAAGTAGGAACGGACAGGTAATACCACCAGCGATTGCTTTGCCGCTATCTTATCAAGGCTTGTGTATTTTACCTCAACGATATCTTCTTTCAGCAGGTAAATATTCAGGTCACCTTTATCGAGACTACAGCTAATGCCGTAAGCCGTTTTCTTAAAGGATTTAACCTGTGCATCTGTACTATAAAATACAGAAATGATTAAAAGTAAAAACAGTAAGAAACATTTGATCAGCGTATTCGGATGGCTCATAAAAAGCGCTTGTTTAATTGTTAAAGACCGTAACTATAGAAACCGTAATTTAAAACAAAAAGAAAGATGGGAGATACATAGAATTTTGTTTGTAAGCAATATCGCAGGTTCAGTTAAAATAATATTGGAATTTGATAAAAGAGTGTTATAGGATCATTTTGCCCTTATCTTTTATTTGAATAAAAATGCGTTTGGCCTTTGCCGTGATAATAAGGTCAATTCTCTGAACTAATTTCCTACGGTCATACAGGAAAGGCCTGTTAAATTCTTATGTATCTTCGGTTATCATTTTTATGCAATTATGAAAGTAGCATTAGCGTCTCCTCCCTTTCCGAAATCTATAAATGACGGATTATTCCAGGTAGAAAAAATGGTGAAGGAAGCAGCGAGTCAACATGCTGAAATAATATGTTTTCCTGAATCTTATATTCCCGGTTACCCTGGTGAGGAATTGGAAGTTGAAAAAACTTCCCCCGAAAAACAGCAGTGGGCTTTGAACAGTGTATGTGAGATGGCAGCTAAATATTCCATGGCCATTATTCTGCCGATGGATTGGTATAATGATGATGGGATGTTGAATGTTGCATTCGTTATATCCAACACCGGTGAAGTGATGGGATACCAGTCAAAAAACCAATTGGATCCCACTGAAGATGCAAAATGGGTTGCGGGCAAAGAGCGCAATATTTTTGAGGTTAATGGTGTAAAATTTGGAATTACGATATGCCATGAAGGATTCCGTTACCCTGAATCGGTGAGATGGGCGGCCATGCAGGATGCAAAGATTGTTTTTCATCCGCAATGCACAGCAAGTAATGTTAGCGGACCGCAACTTATTGAGTGGGGAAATAAAGATAATCCTTATTATGAAAAAGCAATGATGATGAGAGCACTTGAAAACACCATATACTTTGCCAGCGTAAATTATGCGATGCGTTTCCAGGAATCGGCTACTTCTTTAATAGCCCCGGATGGGAAGTGCATTGCGCACGAAGCTTACGGAAATGAAGGAGTATTGGTAGCAGAAATAAATCCTGAGACTGCCACCGGTTTATTGGCAAAAAGATTTAAATCCCAACTTTATTCCTGATGAATTTAAGTGTGTGTTGCTTATCCGGCATGAGCAATATTTTGAACCGCCCATAATCATAAAAGCAAGATTGAATAAATGACGTCAAAATTATATTTATAAATTTAACTATACCTGTTGATACAGAAACATACGAAAGAATTGTAGCTGCCAAACTATTTATAGATGAAAATTTGCATGAGCCTATTCACGTGGAACAAATTTCACAACAGGCTTATTTTTCCCGTTTTCATTTTCACTGGATGTTTACCCGCATTTATCGAAGAACGCCCCATACTTATCTGACTTCAAAAAGGTTAGAAAAGGCGAAGCGGTTATTGGAACAGGAGGGCATCGGTATCCAGGAAGTTTGTAACAGTGTAGGTTTTGAAAGCCTTGCTTCTTTTAACCTTTTATTTAGCAAACACGAGGGCATTGCACCGCAGTTTTATAGAAATGTTGCGTACATAAAAAACAAACTGGCAAAAGAACAGGCCCAACGTTTTATCCCCAATTGCATCGTGCAAAATGTAGTTGCGCTGCAAACATCAATTGATGAATAATCTAGCTCAGCGTTTTTTTTACTGGCTCTTCCTTTAAGTTATTTCTGCACCCAACCTTTTCATATAAATCGTAGTACATGATTAAAACGACATTTTATGAAACGAATTTATCATGTATTACTAGTGCTTTCCGTAGCTCTTATTTCTTTTAAATGCCAGAAGGAATTAAGTAGGACTAATTTCGGGGAACAAGCTAACAACCAGTCTTCTCCAATCACTGCCACATTACAGGGCAATATAATAGATGAGAATAATCAACCTGCTGCGGGCGTTATTGTTTCGGTGGGAACAAAAACCGCTACCACCAATTCACATGGTTATTTTCGTATTGTTGATGCCCTTCTTGACAAAAATGCATCACTGGTTACAGCAGAGCAAGCCGGATATTTCAAGGCATACCGCACCTTCAATGCTACAGCGGGGGTAAACCAGGTAGTTATTAAACTAATTAAAAAAACATTGGCAGGAACTATAGATGCAACAACGGGTGGAAGTGTTTCAATGCCTGGTGGAGCACAAATATCGTTACCAGCTAACGGTGTTGTGAATACTACCGGTAACGCCTATACTGGAAGTATAAAGGTATATGCCTCATATATTGATCCAACTTCAACTGAAATAGGCAAGTTAGTACCCGGCTCTTTTATGGCTGACGATAAGGACAATAAAAGAGTGGTGCTTTCTTCCTATGGGATGTTGGCTGTTAATCTTGAATCTTCCACCGGTGAAAAACTGCAAATAGCTGCTAATAATACTACAACGCTTACCATTCCTATACCATCTGCCATAGTATCATCTGCACCGGCCATCATAAGTCTTTGGTACGTTGATGAACAAACCGGTATCTGGAAGGAGCAAGGTTTCTCGGAGAAACAAGGAAATAATTATGTAGGTGTGGTAAAGCATTTTACTTATTGGAATAATGATACCGGTTTACCTGGAGTAAATTTTTCAGCAACCTTTACAACTGAAGATGGTGTGCCGCTCACCAATACTTATGTAGACGTAAGACCAGCCAGTAACCAATACGGCGGATGTGCCCATGGATATACAGATTCATTGGGCCAGGTGAGTGGACTTATACCGTCTGATGTAAGCCTGGTGCTTGAAGTACATGGCGGATGTAACGATGTAGTCTACTCGAAAAATATAGGACCATTTACGAGCAACATCAACCTGGGCACTATCGTTGTCCCCAATTCCATTTCCTCTCTTATAACGGTAAAAGGTAAAGTATTGGATTGTAACAATGCTCCTGTTGCTGATGGCTCTGCAACGGTTTATTACAACAACATTGTTTACAATTTGAAGGTTAATGCCGCAGGAGAATTTTCAACGAGTTTTATGACCTGTTCCACATCACCACAAATCTTTGATGTGTTAGGCATTGATGAAACAACCAGGCAGCAGGGAACGCCCATAACCATTCCTATAATAGGGCAGGCAACAGATGCGGGTAACATTGTTGCCTGTGGCACGTCGTCTGTTCAGTATCTTAACTACACTCTTGACGGGATTGACTATTCTTTTTCGCCTGATGATTCATTGGTCGCGTACAATACCCAAGGTTCAGGCTCGTCGTTTGATACCTATGTTAGCGGCTGGAATCAGGGGAATACCTTAAGTTTTAATTTTTCAGGCAATGCCGTACCGGGTGTTTACCTTTTAAATTCAATATCTGTTTTAAACTATAATAGTATAACGCTCACCCAACCGTTCGAAGTAACAATAGCCGCCTATCCGCAAAACAGAGGTGAGTTTTGTGATGGAAGTTTCTCCGGAAGCTTTACAGATGCCTCGGATATTTCGGTAAACCACACCATCAGTTGCTCATTTCACATTCGAAAATATTAGCTCTTTAAAGCAGGCATTATTAATTTAAATTTAAGTTCAAAGCAATGTAAAGCAATTATCTTTTTTTGATAAGAGAAGAACAACAAACAAGTCTATTAGCAGGTTGCAAAGCGGGTAACAGGCAAGCCCAGGAAAAGCTATACAGGAGCTTCTATAGGGCCATGATGAATCTTTGTCTTCGATATACTAAAAATGATATGGATGCCATGGAAGCATTGAACACAGGCTTTTATAAAGTTTTTAAAAATATACAACGGTACGATCCTGCACAGGCATCCCTGTATACATGGATTCGTACCATTGTTATTAATAGCTGCCTTGATCTGACAGGAACAAAAGAAAAAAACATACGAGCACATGAACTAACGGAGGGTATAGACGTAGCTATTGAACCTGAAATAATTTTAAAACTAAGTGCCGGCAACCTGCTCGAAATGATAAGGCAGTTGCCTTTCGCCACGCGAACTGTTTTCAACTTATTTGTCCTGGAAGGTTATAGTCACAAAGAAATAGCCGCTCTTTTAAACATAAGCGAAGGAACCAGCAAATGGCACGTAAGTGATGCAAGAAAAAAATTACAAAATAAAATGAATGAAGAAAATAATAAATGAATGAACATTTACCATATGAGGATGAACTAATGAAGCGATTGGAAGAATTACCGCTTCCTGCAGAGGATATGGCATGGGAAGATATGAAGCGCAGACTTGATAAAGATGATGATATGCCTTTGATTCCCCCTTTCTTTAAAGGCTGTACCAGCAAAGGAATTGCATTGTTATTACTTGCCATTGCGCTCGTATTTATGGCAAAATGGTTTCATAAGCGAACAGAGAAACCGAATGCAAAAGCCAACGGCATTGAAAATAAAATGCAGGCAGATAAATCTAAAAATAGCCCTAACCCAACGCCTGAAAATAAAAAGCCTGCTGAGATTTTATTAAAAGATAGCAATACATCTTTATCTTCAAAGGGCACTACAAATTTGACGTACGACAATGACAGTTCTGTTGTTAACGGGACATTAGTAAAACTAATTTCATCCGGCAATGGAAAAAATAAAATGCAAAATGAAGATACCGATCAACAAATTGCAGGTTCATTTAATAAGAAAGATATTAATGTTAATATAAAACATAATCATCAGCATAATCGACCGGTTAAGAAAGTAAATGGGACAATGACTGCAACGGTTGCTGGTAATTTAGAAGAAAACAGTACTATCAACACTGATAAAAACATCAATCAAACTAAAACAAATGCGCAGGATAAAACAGAAAATGATACAACCGGTATCGTTATAAATACAAAGCCCATTCCTGACTTATTGAAAAAAAAGAATAGAGATACCAGCCTGAATAAAACCATTGCCGAAAATGATGCTTTCAATAAAAAACATCTGCTTTTTGGTGCCGGTTTAGCACTTTATCAACTATTACCCGTAGACGGGCAAAAGAGCACTCCATATAATTCATTAGGTAGAAAGAGTTCGCTAGGCGATTATATGCCTTCTGTATATGCAAGAATATACCAGGATAAAAAGTGGTTTATTCAATCTGAATTCAGGTATGGAGCGCCGCAGTATACTAAAGACATTGTTTATATTCCGAAAAAAATTATCGACTCATCAGGTACATCAATAACTTCTGAAAGTAAAAGCGTAAAAAAGACTTTTTATCACCAATTGCCCGTAAGCTTTAATTATTTTATATTGCCCGGTTTATCTGTTGGAACAGGCATAACTTTTAACAGGTTTAGTAGTGCCCTTGTTCAACAGGATATACATAAAACGGGTATCATAACACAAGCCGATACGTTGATAACTTCAGATTTGGTAACTCAAAAAAAGACAGACAGCAATTTTGTAAAATCATATATACAGGCTCTTTTGGAAGCGCAATACCAATGGAAGCATTTCTCTTTTGGTGCAAGGTATTCGTTTGGTCTGCAGCCATATTTACAATTTACGTTACCGGGCGGGGAGCATCGCCAGGAAAAAAATAGTTCTTTGCAAATATTCATTCGCTACGAGCTTTGGCAATCACGAAGGAGAAATAAATAAATGTTCCCAATATCTTCTCAACAAAGCAACATTCAATAAATGATTCCCGGTCACTCCGTTTTTGGTAGCCAGCTCAATACAAAAAGCAAAATATACCGCCCGCTTTTTGATTTTCGTTTAATCTTGCTAGTTGCGATACTGTCGTAAGGCCTATTTATTTTTCAGAAATGGGCTATTATCCATGAACAATTTAAAATTGTCAGGATGTTGAACGATGTCGTTATGCGCATGCAGTGTATGTATAAAAATAATTTTATTTTTTTGCAGAATACGCGGGGTTACGACCGTTTCTTCCAGCGAATCGGCAGGGAGATTCAAATTCTTTAGTTGACGCATCATGTTTTTGGTTTCATCAAATGTGCCGCCTTCATCTGTATAAAGATTTATGAAACGATGACTATTGTCTTCCTGCAGCCAGTTCAAAAATTTATCCGTATCCGCATATAGGGCATCAAATAGAATAACTTCATTAACCGGTACATTTCCATTTTGTAAAATGTTGGCCATCACTCTGTATGCCCCGCTGTGTCCTGCAAGAATCACATGCCCGATGCTGCAATTAACAGAAACTACTTTTTCCATTACCAGTTTTTGCAACACATCATTTACCAGTTTTTTAAATCTATTCTCTTGTTCCAGTTTCCCACCATAGCTATCAGGCGCATCCTTTGCGGTTTCTGCCAATACCAATACCGCGTTAAGTCCTGATTCGGAGAATTGACGTGAGAGGCCATATCTTACAAGTGCGCTGTCGATATTATTATTCCAGCCATGAAACCAGAAGATCATATCCGCCCTTTTATTTACACTAAAATTTTTAGGCGTAATGATCAACACATTGCTGTCGGAATAATGATCTGTTGCGCTATACAAAACATTATTATATAAATGCCCGTTCATTCTTCCTGTATCAGGAAAGGAAGTGTTAGAAGAAGTTATTTTAAAATAGTTAAGGTTGTACTGGCAAAAACAAATATTACTTGCGATAATTAAATTTAAGAACAGGATAATCTTTTGCATGATGCATTTGAAATTACAATTAAATATATGAAATGAAGTTGTATAAACTTCAGGGCATCGCCAGGGTATCAGAATGTTTTATTCCGGCCCGTTCTGTCTCTCTTTTTTTGCAATATCTCCCGCAATTTTTTTCGCATCCATCGCAATTTCACGAAACTGGCCAGTAGGCGATATCCAAAAGCCGCAAAAATATAGGCCGTCCTTACCAAAGTATTTTTGTTTGCTTGTACTTACTTTTAAATCTTCAAACCGCTCTTTGTCAACATCAATAATTTCAGCATAGTCCCTGTAATAGCCAATTGCCGCCACGATTGCGTCAAAATTTTCTTGTTCCCCATTTACAAAATGAACTGTATTGCCCGAGATGTATTCAATGTCTCTGAATATTTTTATATGTCCTTCGCGAATGTGTTTTATGGTGCCGATATCTAACACCGGGGCACTGCCATCTTTTTGAATTTGCCGCAGAGGGCCATAAGGTTTTTTCTTTAGGCCCAGTTTGGTAATATTGCCAATCAACAATTGCATTAAAGGAGCGTTGATGGCATCTGCTATTTTTGGCGATAACGGCTTCATCAACCGGCTGAGTTGCAGAATGGGAATTCCCAGCACATCGCGTGGTATAACATTTACGGGCGATCGTACCGACATAGAAGGAACTGCACCTTGTTCATGCAAATCAATTGCAATCTCACAGCCCGAGTTTCCAAAGCCAACAATCAATACTTTTTGACCCTTAAATTCTTTGCCGCTTTTGTACTCATAGCTATGCAATATTTTACCGTTGAATGTTTCCATTCCCTTAAATTGAATAGCCTTTGGTCTGCTAAACGGCCCGGTACCCACAATAAGATATTTCGATTGATATACACCGTTAGTTGTTTTAGTAGTCCAGTATTCGCCTTCCCTCTTTACCGATTTTGCTTCAGTATTGAAAACGGGATTAATATTAAATTCTCTTTGGTAATCTTCAAGATAATCAACAACCTGCTGGCGGCTGGGATAACGGGGAACGGTACCCGCAAAATCCTTATAGGGCAGGCCGGATAGACTTTTGTTGGTATGCAAATGGAGACGTTCGTAATGATGATGCCACGGAGACGCCACCTGGGCCTCCTTATCAATAATGATGTACCCGAGTCCTCGTTTTTGCAGAGAAGCTGCAGAAGCTAATCCTGAAACGCTGGCCCCGATAATGAGGGTTTGTGTCTGTTGTATCATTATATTAATAGATACTTGTGCAAAGTTCTAACGGATATGGTAAAGCTTTTTTTCATGTTATTTTATGAAGATTCCTTGATTAATCCACCGTAAAGTTTTATTCCAAAATAATGCCAGAGCACCTGTAGCACTTGTTCTTCATCATGTAATTCCCTTTCTGTTATTACCCCTTTTTCCGTTATTTTAAGTGTATTGCCGGTTAATGATATTCTTCCGTTTGATGTCGGTAACGAGCAAATTCTTTTTTGCGTAAAATGAGATTCAGTGCTGGTTTGGTGATACTGGCATCTGTCATAAAATTCTTCTATCCGCCTTGCTTTTTCTGTGAAGAGGTATTCGGGTACCCATTTTCCCTCAGCATCTTTCTTTTCAACTACTTTATAATTCTCATCAGATACAGCCACCTTAAAAACGCCCCGTAAGTCAATAGTTTCCTTACCTGGTTCTGTATTAATTGGTGACAACGCAAACTCTCCAAATCCTTCATCTACAAGATAATGCACATCGTCAACGGAAACGATCAATGCCATGTGGTCGAATTCCGGACTATAATCTTTTGTTGTTCCATTATATACTCTCGCAGATATCATGGTAACGTCAAAACCAAGTTCTTTAAGCAATTGATAAAACAGCCCGTTTAGTTCATAACAAAAACCTCCCCGCCTGCGGACGACAATTTTATCGAACAAAGTATCAAGATCAATTTTTATATGGTTACAGATGTCAAGATTCTCAAAAGGTACTGCCCTCAAATGCATGAGCTGCAGTGCTGAAAGCACTTCGAATGTTTTAGCAGCCGGGCCTCTATAATCAATTCTTTCGAAGTATTGTTGAACATTCATTTCGCTGACTACAATTTATTGCGTTCTTTCTACCTTCTTAAAATCGTTTGAGATGGTGGCCGATACAATACCTGTGGTATCTTTATTCATAAAATGCATATTCACATGAAATTGACACAGGTAATTTTTTTCTTCTACCTGGGGATAGTAGCTCACATCTTTTATCGTGAACTCAACACCGGACTCAAGCGTTTTATGCAGGTAATCATTCATTACTTCTATCAGTTTATTTTGTAAAGCAGCCCCAGATAACACTTTCGGTTTGCATCCAGTACCAAGAGTCAACAACAAGATAAAAGTGAAAAAATATTTCATGCCAATTTTTGAGAATAAAAATAATTAATAAGCCGCACTTCTCTCGAGGCACATTTCCGAAAGGGCATCTGTTTAATAACTGAATACACCCATTTTATTCGTTATGCAAAAAATGGCCGAACTAACGTTAAAGGTCAAACGATTGTATCGCTTAAATTTCCTGAATATTGTTGCTTAAAACAGCATACTTGTTTTTCTTCCTGGTTACTGTGTTCTTACTACGTCGCTGAAATCTGTTTTAATGATGGCACGCATAATACCTGTCGTGTCCCAGTCGGCACGTTGCACGTGTACAAGAAATTTGCAATCGTAGAATTGGAGGTTTTTTTCAGTAGTATAGGTTACCGTTTTTACCGTAACTTCTGTGCCAGGTTTAAGTCCTTTATGAAGGTAACCTTCCATCGCCTTTTTAAGTTTATTTTCCAATCGGGTGCCGGAAGGGGTGCATCCCCAACAAACAGCAAATAAGAAAAAAAAGGCGAACAAATATTTCATACGATTTTTGTTATAAAAATAATCAATCGCTGCAATTACTTAAAACAATAGATTTTACTCAAAGGATACCGGACCTTAAAAAAATATTATCTAAACATTTGACATTGTAACGTTGCCGTCGAGTCTTTGAAGGTGCTCTGCTGCCTAATTGAAACGATCAAGACCCTCGATTTTTTTATAGGGCATCCTGAAGAAATCACTGACTACTTCATTGAACAGGTCTTTATGATAAATTGGTGTTGAGTTTCCTGAAGCTGGTATTATCCATAAGTAGGACCTGCGAATAGACGCCGCGATGAGTAATGTATGCTTTGGAAGTATCACGTCATGATCGCCGGCTATAATCAAAGAAGGGCATTGAATTTTTTTTAATTGTTCTAAAGTTATATTAGGCCCAAACGATAGCAAATGGGCCACTTTACGCTTGTTCTTCACGTCAGGTGTTTGTTTGAGTGTTTCGAAAGATTCATTATACTTCAGTGCCCAGGCATAAGCAGTGGGATCTACTGCCGTCGTATCTGGCCATAACCTTGCCCCGGTTATCGCAAGTTTTTTTACTTTTACCGGATGATGCATAGCCAGTAATAAAGCATTGACTGCGCCATCGCTCCAGCCAATTACGTAACACGAATCAAGATGCAACGAATCCAATAAAGCGTTGAGGTCATCAGCCATCATCTCATAGCTTAATGAGTCGCCTGCGTCGACTGATTTGCCCTGGGCTCTGCTATCTGCCACAATCACCTTATAGCTTTTTGAAAAATAAGGAACCTGGTACATGAAGTTGCTAATGGAACCACCGTTACCATGGATCATGAGAAGCGGTTGCCCGATTCCGTAGGTTTCATAATACATCATAAAACCTCTTGTTTTTATATAATGACCCACTCTGCCATTATCGCCGATTTTTGAAGTGTCTACAGAAGTAAACTGGGCCGAAACAGATAGAAAAGATATGGTTGATATAGCTGAAAGGAAAAGTGCTTTTATGTTTTTCATCATGCAAATTTAAGGACTGTGGGGTCCATACATTTGCAAAAATATTAATTTAATTGGGCCTCTTTTGAAATGATTCAAAATACCGTTTTATGTCCATTATAGTTTTGGGTATACCTAAATATGAAACCCCGCATAACGGGGCTCATTATTGGAAAAAACCTGACTTAACTTGTTTGAACGGATTGATCTAAATTAGTTTTGCACTTCTCCTTTCATGCGATCGCACTTAAAGCTTATTTGCAAAATCTCTCCGAGTCCAACCGGTGGCGGGCCATATCCCCAGTGAGAAACATACAATTTATTATCGGGCCCGAACGTCATGGCTGTTGGGAAATTGAGTCCTGAAATAATTACCTGCCGGCTTCCTGACGGATCAATTCTCACGATGTCTCCTGTGCCAGGTGTGGGAAAAGGATTCGCAGTGAAATTTTCCAGCACATATAATCCCCCCAGTTCATCAAAAGCTACTCCCAATATTGCATTAAAGCCGGTAGCAACCACGCTTATATGACCAGACGGAGTTATTTTATAAACGCTGGATATACCCGATGCCGGGAAAGTGCTTAGATTTCCGACATAAAAATTCCCGTTGTGAAACACTTCAGCAGTAGGAACAATATGACCCTGTGATGCGGATATATCAACAACACGGCTTATATGTCCTCCTGGTGTTATTTTATCCAGTTCCCCATGATTGGGCTCGACAGCAAAAAGACTACCACCAACATTTATCATACTATACCAGGTTCCGTCAGGTTCAAAATCGTCTTCTTCCGGATTTGCAACGGGGTTGGCCATCTGGAATTCGCTGAGGTTTGCAATCATCGTCCAGGTCCTGTCATGATTAACTTTTATTACGCCATTAGGGACGGAAGGCACCCCATGTGAACAACCTGCACCTGCAAGTACTGCATATAAAGTATTCCCAATAAATGAAACATCACCCACCCCACTTACCAGGCTGCCCTGGTCGGGGCTGGTTTGGCTGGAAGGTAAATTGTCGACATACGTCGTGCGTACCCCCGCTTTGTCAATTACCGAAATACGGCTGCCTGTGGCACTTCCGGTGTATGGACCTACAGGGGCAACCACCTGCTCACATTTTGTAGACATATCAGTTCCGCCAATACCACCCTCTGCAACATAGAGCTTTCCATCAGGGCCAAACTTTAGACCTCTTGGATTATTTAATCCTGTAGCAAAAACTTTCGAGGTTGCAATAATTACGTCATCACCATCGCAAAACCGGAAGCTGTTTTTTTTACAGGAAGTAAAGAAGAAGGTACTAATTGTTAGTATCGAAAGTTGAAATATAATTTTTGATTTCATAATGCATTATTATTTTATAGTTTATGCTTTACCGTTAGTTACTTGTTTAAGGCAATATTTCGGGGCCGTTCCGACAGTGTTTAATAGCAAAAAAGCATTTTTTAAATCTCATACAAATAGGCAATTCAGTAGTGATGATTATATCAGGGTAAGCACAAGAATTCGTGCGGTAAGGGCAAGCAATAATTTTATCAATCAGCCGGTATGCGTTAAAACTAATCAGGAGTGTTGACCGGGTTCTTATAAAGGAACGTTACGGAGGTTTAAAAGTAGTTCCATCAAAAAAAAAGTACAACCCCTCAATCGGGTATATTTTTATTAAGGAAATTTTCAGATTCAGGCTGTATAACGGATGTTATACCAACTTTTCTTTTATTGCTTTAGCTACAGCTTCTGTAGCCGAGGCTACATGTAATTTTTGGTAAATACTTTTCACATATCCCCTTACAGTTTCATATCCAAGAAAAATTTTTTCGGCAATACGTGGCATAGACAAGCCTTCTGTCAGCAACTCAAGTATTTCTTTTTCCCTGGCTGTAAGCTGGTAATCATTATTGGAAAATGGTGGAACAATATATTGTTGAAATAATGAAACAACCTTGGCAGCAACAGCAGGATTAAAAGCCACACCTCCTTTTTGAACATCGCTTATAGCTTCAAGCATCTTTACAGGGGAAGTTCTTTTTAGAATATAGCCGCTGGCACCATTACATAATGCTTCAAATATTTTGGCATCATCTTCAAAAACAGTCTGTATTAAAATTTTGATGGATGGAAATTGCTTTTTAATAAGTCCGGTAGCCTTAATACCATTGATACCAGCCATTTCAATATCCATCAGCACTATATCCGGATTACTTTTTTCAATATCATGCTTCCAGTTATTGCAACTGCTAAAGCTTCCGGCGCAGCTATAACCGGGTGAGCCATTCAGTATAGAACTGTATGCATCCATCATAATCGGATTGTCTTCAAAAATAGCTACCCGTATATCTCTGTTGTCATTCACATTACAAATGTATGCTGATGCATTGTTGTTTAAAATACCGCAATAGGGGGGATTTAAGATGATAGTGTTATAATGGTACCTGCCTCTCTCCCTGATTGTATATTGAATACAGCGTTAATTTCGTCAGCCCTTGCCTGCATATTTTTTAGCCCGTTGCCAGTGTTATTTTCTTCGGGTATAAAACCCTTTCCGTCGTCTTTTATTACAAGTTTCCATTTAGCGCCCTTTGCATTAAGGCTGTAATGAATATTGGAACATTCTGAATATTTGAATGCATTATTCAGTGCTTCCTTGCTCACAAGATAGATGGCTTTCCGTTCTCTTATCGTTAAATTGATAATTTCATTTTCTTTTGCATTTTCAAAGTGCATCTTTATATTTCTGGATGATGCAATGGAAACAGCAAAGTTCTGTATTCGCTGCAAAAGCTTTTCAATACCATCGTTCCTCGGATTAAAAATCCATACCATGTCCCCCAACTTCTCAATTACGTCTTGTGTGTAATTTTTTACTTTATATAAATAAGCAGACGCTTCTTCAAGATGATTACCCTGTAATTTTTCAGCAGCCATCTGGCTGAGTAAATTAATGCCGCTAATTGATGCTCCTAGTTCGTCGTGCAGGTCCTGACTAATGCTGTTGCGCATTTCAAGTAAACGTGTTTTTTCTTGTAATCGGTATCGAAACAAAAGGTATATGCCTGTTATTATAATTATTGCAGCAAGCACAACAAACCACGAGGCTTGCCAAAAGGCGTTTCCAATAACAAAAGCAAATTCAGCAGGCTTGCTCCATTTTGCGTTGGGTAATTGTGCTTTTACCTTAAAGACATATTTGCCCGGTGGGAGTTTTACATAAGAAACAAAATCATTGGCAGAGGGTACGCTCCACGTGTTATTTAATCCTTCAAGAACATATGAATATTTTATGTTTTCTGTACCTGATGTATAAATACCCTTATAATAGATGCCAAGCGAATTGTTGTAATGGGCAAGTTTGAGATGATAGGGCAATTGAAAAATGCCGGATAGAGAATCGGCATAGTTTGCCCAATTGGTTTGCCTGAGATTAAGCCTAACGTCTTCAATCATT
Source organism: uncultured Chitinophagaceae bacterium (assembly GCA_963819925.1). Taxonomy (GTDB): domain Bacteria; phylum Bacteroidota; class Bacteroidia; order Chitinophagales; family Chitinophagaceae; genus Ginsengibacter. The sequence goes on from CAWFYG010000009.1 coordinate 1,634,528, forward strand.
ACAGAAGGCACACCCGGAACATAATTTATTTTATCAGGATAAAAACATATCAGGTGCCTTCCTGAAAAAAGCCAGATATTACCTGCGAGGTCTTTCACTAACCTGTTAGGGTATGCGTCACCGATTTGCAGATCTGCTGTTTCGAAAAAGGTAACCAGCCTATAGGAATTGTCGTTTTCTTCGTTGATTTCTTTTGAAAACACTGCTACGTTGGAGTTTGTACAAACCCATAAATTATTCCTGTTATCAAAACACAATGAACTGGCGTTATCCGCTGGCAGGCCATTGGCTCGGGTAAGCTCATATTTAAAGGCCAATGAATCGCGGTGCCATGCGTAACATCGCAAACCTCTCCCATGATAAATTATCCAAACATTTCCGAAGGGGTCATTGTAAAATTTGGCTATTTCCGCGTTAGTATTAAATTCATGCAACTGTAACCTGCAAACCTTATTGGTGTCAATTGAATATATAAAGCCTTCATTGGTTGAGAATAAAATGGTGCCATTGACGCACTGATGCAATAATCTGATATCGCCGTTTACTTTTATATTATTATTGACCAACGAAAAAATATCGTGATCGCTGTCATTATAAATACACGGGTATTTCTGCGTTTCTGCAGCTATGATTATTTTTTTTCTGAAGGCGTCAAACATCACATCAAATACATGACCACCGGGGTTTCCCCTCTGGTCGTTTTGTTCATATAAACTATTGCCCTGCTGCATCACTAGTGTCAATCCTCTTAAACAATACCAATAACAGTTCTTGTCGTCAAATGCAAAGTGATCAATAATTAATTCATTATCGGGTAAAACAGCTTTGTTCTTTATCTGCAATTGTTTTTTTATGAATGAATCATTCATAAGAGCCTGGAGTGTAAAACTTCCATTATTGATTAATAGCGGTCCCGAGGGAGGTTGAAAAATATTAAAAATAGTGTTTTGAGAAGTTAATTCCGGTAATTTCAAAATCCTGAACCCCATTTCCGAAATTCGCAACAGGCCCATCCCCGTTGCTATCCAGATATTCCCTTGCTTATCTTCAATTAGTTGTTGTGGAATAATGTTAATTCCCGGGTTATATATTTTTTTAAAATGAGAACTATCGCCTGGTTCGAGCAGGCGTATTCCTTCCTCTTCATTTCCAATCCAGAATCTTTTTTTGCTATCGCGGTAGTACAAATTATTACCTTTTAAACTACCTAATTCACCTTTAAGCCTTATTAATTGCTCATGTGCAATTGTAAACATGCCGTCAGCGGTGGATAAAAACACTTTACTTTCACACATTAATAAATTATTATAATAATAGCCAGGGCTTTTAAAAGGTCCTATGATTTTGGAAATGCCGTTTTTTTTTAAAATCACCAAATCACCATAATTAATGTACATCCCTTCATCTGTTTCGATAATATTCCTGCAAGGATGATTTTTATAGCCGGCATAAAAATTAATTTTCCACCATTTGTCGTTGTCAAACTTGTAAATACCGTTGCTGGTTAGGGATAAAATCTCTCCTTTCTTTGTTTCTAATATTTGGAAAACCCAGGTTATGTTTTGTGAATCTGACAAAGGATAACTGGTAAATTTATTGCCCTTAAATTCAACTGCTCCCTTTGGAGTGGCAGCCCAATACCTGTAATGGCTATCCATAAATCCGTTAGTTATTCGGGTATCCGGAAGGCCGTCCTCCAGACCATAATTTGTAAAGTTCTTCCCATCGAACCGGCTAATGCCATCCGGTGTGCCAATCCATAAATACCCATACTTATCCTGGCAGATACTGTAGATATAAGTGGAAGGCAATCCGTCTTTTGCTGAATATAATCTTACAGTAATGTCTTGTGCAGTTACTATAAATGAATAAAAAATGAAGAGCACTGCACAATGAATTCTTTTACTGAAATAAACGGAGTGAAGCATAACGATTTTTTATCGGGGTGATACCTTTACGCCTTTCCAGAAATTTTTATAAGTAAACAAATGTAGATTAGTTCTTTAATTTTTTAGCCTTTCAACTTTCGTATGAAGAAAAAAGCGCCGGAAAACCAGCAGAAAGCATAGGTGGGGCCTACTGAATTGTTTTTACCAAAAGGCCTCAGGGAAATTTCTACCAGCTTAAAATACTGCGGGGCAAACGGAATACCATTAACCGGCCAATGCTAACAAGGGATTACTGGTTGTTCCCCCGATAATCGTTCGCTGACTTTCTACACACCGTTTACTTCTTATTAAAATGACCAATTTAATACATTACTATTTTCCGTTGGTATAATATTTGTTTTATTCTGTCTGACCTTTCGTACTAACCTCATCTTATTAAAGTATTCAGTTGTAAAAGATAAACTATGAAAAAGAATCACCCTTTTGCTGCTACGGCCATTGCTACCTTGTTGTTTACATCTATGCTTTTTAATGCTTGTAAGAAAGATAATTCTGCAAATATGCCTGGTCCGGGCAACGGGCAGCAGAATGTATCTATTTACCTGGCTGATAACCCATCACATTTTTTTTCCCATGTGTATATTGACATTCAGTCTGTAAGTCTGTTGATTGATACTTGTTCAGTAGATTCTGCCCGTCAGAGCAGGAACGATTGCGATCATCACAATGACTGGGGCGATCGTCACAATAACGACTCATGCGATGTATGGCAGGACCTTGGCATACAGGCTGGCGTGTATGATGTGCTTGATTTCAGGAATGGACTGGATACATTGCTTGCGCAGGGAAATGTTGATGCAGGTGTCGTAAAATACATCAAGATATCCCTGGGAGACAGTAATAGTGTGGTCCTTAGCGATAGCACTATCATCCCATTGCATTTTCACGGATGGTTCGATTCTACCATTTACATACCAATTGGGAATGGATTCATGGACAGGTATGCATCCCGTCATTCAAGATGCTGGATAGATTTTGATGTGGACCATTCCATTATTCCTGTTGGTTTCGGTTTTTGGCTGCATCCTTATTTCAGGTGCTATACGCAAAATGTTACGGGTGCAATAGAAGGTATCGTATTGCCGGCTGATGCAAAACCGGTAATTACGGCACGTAGCAGTTCCGACACTGCGTCCGCCATTCCGTGGATGGACGGAAAATTTAAGATAAAAGGATTACAGGAGGGAATATATATCCTTGATGTAAGTTCTACTAACGGATACGCAGACACGACGATTGATAATATAAGCGTTTCCATGGGAAAATCAATAAACGTTGGTACAATTAAACTGCACAAATAAATATAACGCGGGAATTGCGATCAAAATTGACGAGTGCAAAAACTGGAGTAACAAAGAAACTGACTGCATCGTTATTATTTTTCTTGAATCTAAAGGCAAAGATGTGATACTTCATGCAACACATACTAATGTGCCCGAGAAAGAATGAGGCCATAAACAGGGGCTGGCACGAACACTACCGGGAGGCATGGAAAAAATATCCCGCAGGGAAGGCCATCACCGAATCAGTTAAAATGTGAATATTGCGAATAACCGTAGCAGTTATAATAGGGATATTTTCGATTTGATTGGTCAAATTGAAAGATAGTTTGATATTTGCAGGCTACATGCATACAAGCCAGATTTCACTTTCATCGCGGAGATTAGCCATCAGCTTATTTTTCTTTTTTTACGGATTTCTTTTTGCTACGTGGGCATCCCGTATTCCGGCAATTCAGCAGGGTCTGAACCTGACCGATGCGGAGTTGGGGTTAGTTCTGTTGGGAATGCCGGTTGGCTCCTTTATTGCGTTGCCCTTCTCGGGTATATTCACCGCAAAATATGGAAGCCGTATCGTACTTATCATCTCTTCAATTTTTTATTGCGTTTTACTCGGCTTCATCGGTGCTTTGGGAAATACTTTTTTGCTTGCGTTCTGCCTCTTTCTCTTTGGCGCTTCAGGTAATATGCTCAATATCGCCGTAAATACACAGGCTATTGCTCTGGAAACATCATACAAGAGAACTATTATCTCTTCCTTCCATGGAATGTGGAGTGTTGCCGGACTTATGGCTGCTGCATTGGCTAACGTTTTTATTGCAAAAAATTTCGCTGTTAGCTATCACTTTTTATTGGCGGGAGTAGTGGCAATGATTGTTTTTGCAACCTGCTTTTCTTTCCTGCTAAATGAAGAGCGGAAGCCGTATAGCCGAAGGAGTTTTTTTGTGAAACCAGGCAAAGAATTAGTGGCGCTTGGCCTCGTTGCTTTTTGTTCGCTCATTTGCCAGGGAGCCATGTTTGATTGGAGTGGAATTTATTTTAAAAAGATTGTTACCCACAACCTTGTTTTCATTGGTTTTGGATATACTGCGTTTATGGTTTCTATGACCTCCGTTAGGTTTGTTACAGACTGGCTGAATAACCGAATGGGATTTAATAAAGTAATCCGGTTGTGCGGCATTTTTATTACCGCCGGTTTAATTCTTGCAATAGTTTTTCCATTTCTTTTAACTGCAACCATTGGCATGTTCATGGTGGGCATTGGTGTATCGCCGGCGGTTCCTCTTGTGTTTAGCGCAGCTGGTAAATTCAGGCATATGCCCACGCCCGTCGCGATTGCTTCTGTTTCTTCCATAGGTATGATTGGCTTATTGATAGGTCCGCCCGTTGTTGGCTTTATTGCCGGACTCACCAGTCTAAGGGTATCATTTTTAATTTTATCTTTTTTTGGTATTGCAATTATTGCTACGACTCTCACAGGCAAATTAGAAGAACATTAATTTCAAAAAATGCAAAAGGTTATCGACCAGAAATCAGTGGGAACAATAATAGAACTCAAAAAATTGTTTTGCGTTTTTGCCCATTAGCTTTTTTGGGTGGAATCTCCTAATTGAATAACATTGCGGTACGACATTAAAGTATTGTAAATACAAAAACAATAATGTGAATAGTAAGACATGCCCAACCCGCGAAGGAAAACTCATTGCAAAAGGCAGGATAAAATTATTTATGGCAGGTGTTCTGTTTCTTGCATTCGGTGGCATCTTCACATTTTAGGTTTTTAAATTTTGGCCGTTGGGTGTTTTATTTGCGAGTATCTCCAGTTATCTGCTTGTTTGGAGTACTCTTGGTAAAGGACTATGATGCAGCCAATGCAAGACGTTTCCTTATAAGTAGATAAAATATAAAAAGCTGTTTTTTTTTCAAGTATATGTACCGGTAAGACAAAGAGCTTATCTGTATCTTAGTGCCCGCCCAATCTTTCCACATGCAAACATTGCCGGCATCTATCAGCCTCAGATTCAGATTCTGGACCTTTATTTCCATGCTTATGGTTGTATTTGTACATGCCTATAATTTAAACATTCGATACCTGCAGCCTTGGACAGTTCCCGGTGAACCGCTTACACCAACTTCATTTACAGAATATTTTATCTCCAATGGACTCTTCCGGTTTTTTATTCCGATGTTGTTTGTGATTTCGGGTTATCTCTATGCATTGCATGATAATAGACCTTACTCAAAACGTGTCAAAAAAAGATTGCGAACTCTCGGTTTGCCGTACCTTTTATGGAGCGCAGCAGGATTCATTTTCGTGTACGTTCTTGAAATGTTCCCATACACGAAAAGTATTGTGGCAAACTCACACATAATGCAGATAAGTGATAATCGGTTGCTTTTGCACGATTACCGGTGGTACGAAATATTGGTAAGATGGATAATCATTCCTGTACCGTACCAATTGTGGTTTGTCCGTGTATTGCTGGTGTATAATATTGCGTATCCTGCATTGCGATGGTGTGTAACAAACCATATAGTGAAATGGATATTCTTCACTGGTGCCTGCCTGCTATGGCTTGCCACTTTTGGGGCAATATTCATTGAGGGGGAAGGGCTTCTTTTTTTTGCACTGGGCGTATGGATGCAGAAAAATACGTTTGATATTGAAAAAGCGCCGCGGGTTCTCAATCCTTATGCATGGGGTATTGCATGTATATTTCTCTGCGCCGGCAAAACATGGCTCGCATTTAAAGGGCACCATCTTATGGGAGATCGAATTTTCCCTGTACTGGCTATTATGCATAAGCTTACTATACTCAGCGGGCTGATAGCCGCATGGTATGGCAGTGGAAAGATGGCTGTAACGTGCATGCGTAGCCGATGGTTTGCATGGCTCAGTGCTTTTTCGTTTGTTATTTATGCAATGCACGCTCCCGCGGTAGCTCTTGTTATCGATCCTTCATTTGCGTTTCTGCGTTACTGTTATGGTTACCGTATCGTTAGTTTTATATGCCTGCCTGTTATTGTTGTTGCCTGCTGCATAATACTTGGAGTTTTACTACGTCGTCTTTCTCCAAAAAGTTATGGAGTGCTTACGGGAGGGAGAGGATTTAGTTAAAGTACCCGGCAAACTATTCAGCGAAATTTAGCGATGTCAATCGCCAACTTTTCTATTTTAGCTCTTCAAAAATCCCGGTTTGTTTGTTCTTCCAAACATTGTCCCAGGTAAAACAACGGCCATTCATCGCGATATACACACCGGCGGGAAGTGTTTGTGCAAAAGCAAGGGAGCTGCCCAGGTTAAACAATCCGTCAGAGCTGCCAAACTTAATCGGTATCATGGCGCCGGTTAGTATGATGGTTTTATCCAACACTTTTTTAGCAAGGGCTTTTGCCGTTTCCGCCATAGTATCAGTGCCATGAGTAATTACAATTTTAGTTTCCTCACAACTGTTGCATTGGTGTATAATGAGTTCGCGGTCCTCACTGGTCATTTCAAGACTATCTATCATCATCAGAGTGCGTATTTCCACGGGGACCCGGCTTCGGCCCATTTTCAACAAATCATTCATGTGAGTATCTTTGAAATACAATTGCCCGTTCAATTCATTATATTCTTTATCGAAGGTGCCGCCGGTGATAAAAATGCGGATTGCCATTGTCTGACTTTTGAAAGTGAAGATAAAAGAAATTGCGAATTAAATTAGTCAACAAGGCTTCCCGTTGTTTTCTTATTTTAATTAATTTCATATTCAATAAGCGAAGCGGGAATCATAAATTTTTCATCGGAGCAAACAAAACGGTTAGCATTGAAATTATTCCGAAGATTTTACTAAGGGGAACTGGTGTTCTACAAAACTGCCAGGTGTATTGAACGTATTTGAATTCAATTTTTAGCCATGAAAAAAATAAGGATCTTATCAATCGATGGTGGCGGTATCAGGGGTATTATTCCCGGCACAATTCTTATGCAGCTCGAAAGAATAATTCAAAGGATCGATAATAATAATTCGGCAAAACTGGGTGATTATTTTGACCTTATTGCGGGTACCAGTACGGGTGGTATTTTGTCATGTCTTTATTTAATGCCGGGTCAAGATGGTAAAGCAAAATATTCCGCTGAAGATGCCGTGAACCTCTATCTAAAACAAGGCCACATCATATTCGATCGCACGTTAATGGAAAAACTGGCAAGTGCTGGTGGAGTAATTCATGAAAAATACAAGGCAGATCCCCTGAGCGGCTTACTGAAACAATATTTTGAAGAAGAGACACTAGATCATTTTATCAGGCCGAGCCTTATTACTTCCTACGAAATTACTGACCGCAAGGCAGTCTTCTTTACCAGCACCGATGCAAAGCAAAGCCCTTTGTTCAATTTCAAAATCAGGGACGTGGCAAGAGCCACTTCAGCAGCTCCTACTTATTTTCCACCTGCGAATATTAAGTCAATGCTGGGACAATCTTTCTCTTTAGTTGATGGTGGCCTCTATGCCAATAATCCTGCGCTGTGTGCATATGCTGAAGCCAGGAAAACTGATTTCTCCAGGTTTTTAAATGACACTTCGAAACCTGATAAACCCTCCGCAAAAGATATGATCATTATTTCTTTGGGAACAGGCTCCGTAAAGAAAAAGTATACTTATAAGCATTTTGAACATGCAGGCGAAATAAAATGGCTGGAACCGGTTATCGATATTCTCATGTCAGGCAATTCAGAAACAGTAGCCTACCAGTTAACACAAATGTATGGTACGCTCGACAGGAAATATCAAAGCAATTATCGGCGTATCGAACCCGGGCTGAAAGAAGCATGTTCTGAAATGGATATCGCCACTCCTGAAAATATAGATAACCTCTACCAGGCAGGCCTTACATACGTACATGATAACATTCACCAGATGGAAGATATTGCAAGCGTTTTGATTGCAAACCAATAGCTCTTACAGCTTGCGACCGATAAGATTATCGGATTATAGTAAGTTTGATTGTTTATTACCGACAAAAAAAGCCAGGCAAGAGCTCTGGCTAAAATCAAGTTGAGAAAATAAATACTCCATTACATTAGAAAAAAGCATGCCAACATTTTTTTGAACCGTAGATTTAGCAGGGCTTGCTTTCGAAATAAGGGTAATAACTATAGCTCCTTTAATTATTCGCTGTCTTATTTTTTTCCTCAAGCAGTTTCAGTACCTCATCCATTTTCAAATGCAGTCGCATCACTTCTGCCTGTGCCTTAAGGTTCACCTGGTATTCTATCTCGGACTGTACCCTGTCCTGTTCCGCAAGGCCTCGCTGGCTGGTAAGCACAAGAATGGTAAACAAAAAAGAAGTGAGAGTGAGTATAAACCCTAAAATGAAAAAAGTTGGGGGATTGTCATTAAAACTAAAGCCATTGACATGAAGCTTCTGATAGTACCAGGTTTGGAACCCAATCCAACAGGTCAGGAAAATTACTGCAAAGATCAGGAAACGGCTGCTTGATACAAACCTCGCCGCTTTGTCAACAAATTGTCGAAATGAAGCCGGTTGTTGCGGGGCGGAGTAACCGCCTGGTCCATATTGGCGCATATTCACGGTTGAGGTTCGCAGCCTGTCCACAATTATCGCAAGTAGGGTTCGGGAAAATTGCGGATGCTTGTCGAGGTACCTATAAAAAGTAGCACGATCAATTGTAAGCAATGTAGTTTCTTTTATTGTACGCACAGTAGCAGTATGTGGACCGCTATCCAGCAACGATAGTTCTCCAAAAAAAGTTCCTTCACCCTGCACTCCCAGCGTAAGTTCCTTACCATCTTTATTGGTGTAACTGACGCGAACTTCACCTTTTTCAATTACATAGAGTTTATCACCGGGTTCATCTATCCATAAGATAACGGTATTGGGGGGATATTTTTCTGTTTCCAGGTGCTTTAGCAGATCCTCCAATTCATCCGGGTTGAGCGTTGCGAATAGCGGAATTTCCCTGAGCGTTTCCGGCGTCATAAAGTTTTTTTTTAGATGATATTCGCCTTACTGCAATAAGTGATTATTAAAGGTAAGGCATCAGTTGATGAAAAGGAATAGATGATTCCTTTTCATTTAAAGAATGCTTTTTGCTACTCGAGGTTCATTTTTTGTTTCTTTATTTAGTTTATGGTAATCACCCGCGGAGGGTTGGTACCAGGCACGTCCTCCATCAACTACTCTTGTCAAAGAATTTTAACGATCCCGGGAAAAATAAACTTTAAGGTGCTTTGTTATTGTTGTTTTATTTGGTAACTTAAACCTCCCGATTATAAGAAAACGCACTGGCTTTTATACTGTCAATTTTAGTTAGACACGATCTACTCAGATTCTAAAGAAACATTCCCAGGTTACTCCTTTTCCGAACCCTATCGGAAAATATCTGAATCCGCAAACGAATTCTGGTGCCATACAGATTTTGTAATCAGAATCTTCTATGTAGTCACCTGATCTCAATTCCAAAGCTGAAAATCAGGAAAGATGAGTAGGCAGCCCTCAAGCCGAAAGGGGTATCACAAGTAGGCAACCTTAAAAAGAAAACAATGGAACAAAACGGAAAAAAGGAACAAAAGTCGGAAGTAAAGGCAGGAAAAAAAATGGCCGGATCCGGTAAAACGCACGTGAGCGAAAGTGGCACACTTGCGGTCTCAAAAAACTCACCTGGCAAAAGTCCCAAAGCACCCATGAGCGGTGAAAAAAGACCTATTCTTTCGTCGGATGAAATGCTGATGCCAAAAATGGTGGCTGAAACCCTGGTTGGATATAAAACAATGCCAACGGAAGAAAATATGACGAATGAGGCCCCAATGCCGGGAATGATGACCGAGGGGAAAACCAGGGCAGTGACAGGTCCACGCAGGATAGTTCCTACGGAAGAATTTTTTGCAAGGGGGCTTACTGCGCCGGCTCCCGGTGCTCCCGTCCCTAAATTAATAAATCACGGTGGAGCTGTGTTGGGCTCCGTGGAAGTTATCCCGATTTATTGGGGAGCAGCATGGTCAAGTGGCACTAATGCTACAATAGCTTCACAATTAGATGCATTCTTCGATTTCATCGTTACCAGTGCTTATATGGACCTGCTAAATGAATATAGTACATCATCAACTCAAATTAAGCATGGTACCCGCCATTCATCGGTTCATTTGCCCGGCAGCGAGCCGGGTACCGTGATCGCTGGTGTTCGCCAGGTTACGGATGCGCAAATTCAAACGGCGTTACAAGGGTGGATCGCAAATGGAACTGTGCCCGCAGTAAACGCAAACACGCTATATTTCATCTATCTTCCTCCAAATGTAGTCTCGATTAGCTTTGGAAGCAGATCGTGCATCGCAGGTGGATATTGTGGTTATCATGAGCATATTGGGAATACCTATTATGCGGTAATTCCCTTTGTAAATTGCAGTGGCTGTGCTTTTCCAGGCAACTTTTTAGATACACTTACCGAAGTGAGCAGTCACGAACTTGCCGAAGCGATAACAGACCCGGCTCTGAATGCATGGTGGGACCCCGTTACGGGCCCTGGTGATGAAATTGGGGATATCTGTAATCGTCAAACAACAAGGCTGGGCGGATACATGGTACAGACGGAATGGTCCAACTCACAATCTGCATGCGCTGTTGCGCCAAGATCACGCTGGGGCGGTTGGGAAAGCCTTGGCGGTATAATCCTGGTAACTCCGCATGCTGTTTCCTGGGGACCAAACAGGCTTGATATTTTCGCACGAGGCTCTGATAACGCAATGTATCACAGGTGGTGGAATGGAAACAACTGGGGTGGATGGGAGTCTTTAGGTGGGGTAATTTTAAAGGATCCCATTCCGGTAAGCTGGGGTGCCAACCGGCTCGATGTTTTCGCCGAAGGCACTGACGGAGCTGTTTATCACAGATGGTGGAACGGAACGAATTGGGGCGGATGGGAATCCTTAGGCGGAGTTATTACGAGCAATATTTCTGCAGTATGCTGGGGGCCAAACCGGATAGACCTTTTTGCACGGGGTACGGACATGGCATTATATCATCGCTGGTGGGATGGCGCCCATTGGGGTGGCTGGGAATCCCTGGGTGGTACAATTATAGGTGATCCGGTAGCTGTAAGCTGGGGACCTAACAGGCTTGATGTTTTCGCCGAAGGCACTGACGGAGCCGTGTATCACCGTTGGTGGGATGGTGCCCACTGGGGTGGCTGGGAATCACTGGGTGGTATCATCACGAGCGGCATTTCTGCCGTGTGTTGGGGATCGAACCGGATAGACCTTTTCACGAGGGGTACTGATCTTGCCCTGTATCATCGTTGGTGGGATGGCGCACATTGGGGCGGCTGGGAATCTTTAGGTGGCATCATTACAAGCGATCCCGAAGTTGTAAGCTGGGATGCTAACAGGCTTGATGTTTTTGCCGAAGGTACAGACGGAGCGTTATATCATCGTTGGTGGGATGGCGCACACTGGGGCGGTTGGGAATCCCTGGCCGGAGTAATTACCAGCAATATTTCTGCCGTAAGCTGGGCTAAAAACCGTCTTGATCTTTTTGTGAGAGGAACTGATAATGCGATGTACCATAAATGGTTTTCTTAAATGGGTTAACAGGTAAGGAAGGGGTAGAGTGAATCTGTAAATTGCAAACCGCTTTTATAGGGTATAGTAAAAAAGCGGGGTGCGATTGGTAAGGCGCCAAGGTAAAAAAGATGACTTTACTCTTTCTTTACTTTAAGCTTTCATCGGTGTGATCTCTCACATCTTGCTGCGATGATTTTTAAAATTCCAAAACAGTATAGCGTAGTATAAATATCTTAACGGGAAAGTATTTTTAAACTGGTAAGATTGGATTAACCCATCGATTAAGATAGCAAGCCTGAGGTAACAGTCATACAGGCCCCCGCGATCTTCGCTGGAACTATCCCGGGCAAATCAATTCAGATTTTCGCTAATAGCCCGGAACGTTTTTGCCCAAAACAATATCTCTTTTTCCAATCCAGATATTTCCTACCTTTTTCAAGATTACCAGCCCTGAACTTCCGCCTCTTGGTGCCGTGGGGCTGATCTCCTTCTCCGTAAGCAGACTGTCTCCCCAAAAGTGATAGCTTCCAAGCCAGTAGTATTTCCCATTGGGTTCTAAAATGACGGGATGAATGTGTGCGGGCGTAGTCCTATCGGGATAAATTCCCGGCTTTAAGGTATAAAAGACATATTTTCCGTCGTTGCTGGTTTTTACCCAACCTCTTATATATCCATGTCGTTTTGCCCATCCGGTCTCATCACTCCTGGTTGCATACCTTCCATCCTGGTCAGCGTGGTATATGTAAAGTATAACGTCTTTAGCAGGGGTTTTTCCGTCGCTTTCATAAATAGTTCCCGTAATTTTTATTTTAAGCCCGTGGTTGCGAAAGTCTGGAAGTGTATCTACGGGTGACAGTTTCCTATTTGCATACTCAAAAATAGCGTCACATCCTTCACACGGTTTCCCGACAAGGCGAAAATTGTTTTCATACTGGTTTTTTGTCTCTGTGTTCTGTCCCTTACAACCTGAAGCGGAGAGAAGCAAAAACAGCCAATAAACAACAAGGAATTTATTGATGAACATAATAAAAAGAATTTCCCTCAAGTTACAGCAAGCGGCATTTTGTTTTGTTTTCAATGTTGCAAGCCGTGTGAATAATAGGATAACCCGGTGTTATTAAAGGCGAGACTTGAAAAGCTGGCTGTAATGACGACTGGCCCTCAAAGTCTGCTGATTTGTTAAAGTGAGATCGTAATCGCCGTTCTTCCTGGATATATAAGATTTTATAAAGGATGTATTAACGATAGTACTTTTATGAATCCGGATAAAGTTATGCGTTGCTTTTTCTTTCATAAAAGCCTTTAAGGTGCTGCTGTGCAAAAAGGTTTTTTCCCGGGTTACAAATGCAATGTATGGGCTTTCAGATTTAATGTATATGATGTTGTCAATATCTATCAGGACGGTCCTGTTTTGGTATCTCACAGCGATTTTTTGGGATCTTTTTATTTGCGCACCTGTTTCTGGAAGCAACTTTCCTTGCCAGGAAGCTACACCAGCTATGCCATATACCAACAGGCAGGCCATTCCGTTTTGTAACCCTGTTTTGATAAACAGGCTTGAAAAACCGAATGTGTGGTTAAAAAACACTGCTGAAAATGCAAACACCCAGGCCGAAAAAATGGCAATATGGATTAGACTTAAAAGTATCACTAAAGGAAAGGTCTTTATTTTTCCTTTGTTTTTTTGAAAAGGCCTGGCCCGGAATAATATTGGTATAAAAATCAGCCAAAAGGTTTCAAAAAGAGCGGATTCCGAAAGGTAAAAATGATAGTTTTTAATATAAGAATGCAGCAGGTCCTTGCACACAGCAAGCGGCAGCAGCAAAGTAACTGCTACCAAAGGCATATTGTGATTCCTAAATTTAATATTAAGCGTTGACGAGTGCATATTTTTTTTTAAATGGATTTCAGGCCATTCGTTCTGCCCCGTAGTAAAGAGAGGGTATTCGAAAATCGGCCTGCCCGAACAGAAGATAAATTTAATTAAAAAGTTTATTATTTTGCTTTGTCGCCAAATGTAATGTCACGCTGATATGATAGGTAAAGCCGAATAGCAAAACAAAAAATGCTGGTTATTTGAAAGTCATGCCGTACACCGGGGGATTGAGCCCAAAAAAACCTCTTAGCCGTGTCTCTACGCGGTTTAGCCGAGCAGGATACCGTTACTTCACCAAAACTATATGAACTGCAGGAACTGATTTCTGATTACCCTAAAATATATTGTATTACGCCGGCTGTGCTGCCGGTAAACTAAAATAAAAAGTACTGCCCAAACCGGGTTCACTCTTTATCCATATTTTCCCGTTGTGATTTTTTATAATTTCCCGGGCAATATATAGTCCCAGGCCTAATCCGGGATGCACTTCCGTTTTGGCATTGTTTACGCGATAAAATTTTTCAAATATCTTTTCTTGCTGACCAATAACAATCCCGTCGCCAAAATCCTCAACGGAACAAACCGCTATTCGATTTCGTTCTTCAAGACTCACAATAATGCTTTCAGAGCAGGGACAATGCCTGATGGCATTTTGAATCAGGTTATTTATTACCTGGGCAATGCGGGCACGGTCCCCATTAATCTCTATGGGGGCATTTTTTCTCAGGAAAATTTTATGAGATTTTGTAGCCTGCTGTGTTTTATTAACCATTTCGCATACAAGATCATTTAACTGGAAAGTATGTTTATTGTAGATAAGCCTGCTGTGTTCTATTTCTGATGCATCAATTAATTCATTCATCTGGCTTGTTAAACTATCGGTTCCCTGTTCCGTTTTTGAAGCGACCGTTCCTTTTTCACTTTCAGGATCTGATTTTGGGAAATCCTTATAATTTGCCATGTCATCGGCCACAGTCCTTGAAAAATCTTCTTTCGAATGATTGGCTTCCACAGGCATATATGAATTCTCATTCCTGGTCAATACAGGCTTTGGCTGATCTTCCGTCATTTTTCCATTTGTTTTAGCCAAAAGGTCTTTTTTACTCCATGGTTTTAAATCGGTACCCAAGGGTTTTATTTCGGGCACGGGATGGCCGTTCATACTCCTGGCGACGCCATTAACAAGTTCCGGATCAGGTTTATCCGCTTTGTGGCTTAGCGACATAAGATCGCCTGGTTTATCTATTGTAGGAGAGTTGAATGATTGGCCAGGCTCAACAGGCGATGCATTCTTCGATGCCGCTGCCAACTGGTTCAGCACCTTATTCACCGCTCTTACGGTGTAAACAATAAATCCTATCACCAGTAATATGGCTGCCACAAGAAATAATAAAGTCAGGTTCCTGGCCTTAATTTCACTTTGATAAATATTTTTCAACCCGGCCTGCACCTGCCGCCACAGAATTCTGTATTGCTTGTTCAATGCGTTTATTCCGCCTGACGATGTGTTCCACCATTGCGAAGGCGTATAGGTGCTGTCAAACTGCTGATTTATTGAAGCATAATCCAGGTAATCAAAAACGGGTTTTAATTTATTATAATTCTCCTTATTATTATAGAGGGTTACCGAGGAAGGCGGCGCCTTCAATAAAAATTCCGCTTCATAGGTTTTCAGTGTATTATAAGCATCGTGAGTGGCTGACAGTGTTCCTTGGGTATTGTAACCGGTAAATAAGGATAAATAGATTTTCGTTCGGATTGTTGCCAAAAGTGTCGTCATCTCAAAAAGTAACCGTTGCGATTCAACATCCGGGTATAAAGACTGAAGAACCGCATTATTAGACAGTGCGACCGTATTGATAGTACTAAGGCGAAGGATAGTATTATTAAAAAACTCCGTTGTAAGTTGCACATCAGAAATTGCCGAAGAATCCTGGGCAGCCCGGATTGCTTCCAACCCGTTAAGAAAGGTATATTTTGAAAAGTTTTTAATGGATGGATCCTCGCTTTTTTCCAGGTTTATTCTAAATTTATCTGTCCGGCTTCTTTGAATAACAAGGTTGCTGTAACGGCCCTTTTTCAAGGCAAATTCAAAACTATACCGGGCTTCCCTCTCCAGTTCGCTGATTAATGAGGCAATTTCACCGGCTTCATGGATATGATTATTATAATTTAAAACCAATGTTACCCTGTTTTCTTTTTCTGAATACAATTGCTCCGAGGCATACAACAGAACCAGCAGGGGGATGATGCCTGCTATCAGCAATTTGTATGTAAGGGGCAATTTTCTAAAAGAAAACTTCATATACGATAATCAGTTGAGTGAAATAAGAGGCCCGGTTAATTTTTCAGACAGATGGAATTCTTTCTCAATTCCCGACTGTTTCATAAAAATTAGCGGCCCCGGCTTTATTTGTTAGTCTGATAACGAAAAAAAAGCATTTTAATTTTGACCAGGACAATTTTTTTGCGGCCGAGCTTTTGCGCTGGAGTTTTAATGGTGATATAGCTAAAGCGGTGGTTTCTATGTTTTATTTTATCCGGCCCTGAAGACCTGGGACTAATTTATCCGAACTCCTCTTAAATTCAGAGGATATACCACCCATCCACGCTTTGAATAAATCCCCGGGGAAATCAAATTATTATCGTTTATCCGAAGTAAAGCAGGGCCCCGAAGAGGTGATACATTAGTATACGTATATGGGTCTCCGTTAGCAGGATTAAAAAGCGTAAAAAATTTTACAATAACAGGAAGGGTTAAATGATATTATATTAAGTAAGCAATTGCGCTATGCGTAATTGCCAATTAATACAACGTCACTTTCATACCTTCGCATTCTAATGACAGCCCGGGTGCGTCTATTGCAAATGATTTATTCTAAAATCAATACCTTGGCCGAAATTTTGTTGAAAACATTTTATTCATTAACTCAAATTCAATAAACGTGAAAATTAAATTTAGTTTAATTACTGTTGCAACGGCAATGGTATGTGTTACCAGTTGTGTAAGTTCAAAAAAGTTTGATTCGCTGTATGCAAACTATAACAAATTACAAGATAGAAACAGTGAGCTCACCCGGGAAGGTGAGGAATGTAAAAGCAATTTAGACAAGGCTACCGTTCTGAATTCAGGATTGCGGGACCAGATAAATGCAGAACGTGAGCATGAGAAAGCGCTGCAATCTGCACTAGACAAGTGCCTGACCTCTGCCAGCCAGGGTAATGTAAATGTTTCCAAACTGGTGGATGAGATTAATGCATCCAATAAATATATACAGGAACTGATAGCTTCCAAGACCAAGAGCGATTCACTGAATATGGTGCTCACCAATAATCTTACGAGATCGCTGAGTAAAGATGAAATGCAGGATGTGGATGTGAAAGTGCTGAAGGGCGTTGTTTATATTTCCCTTTCAGATAATATGCTCTACAAGTCCGGCAGCTACGAAATTTCAGACAAAGCAGGGACTACCTTATCAAAAATTGCAAAAATTATTACTGATTATAAAGATTACGACGTATTGATCGAAGGCAATACAGATTCGGTACCCATCTCAAAACCCAATATTCGCAACAACTGGGATCTGAGTGCACTGAGAGCATCGTCAGTGGTACAATCGCTGCAAAATAATTATGGAGTGGATCCGAAACGCCTTACCGCCGGCGGCCGTGGCGAATACAATCCCGTTACCAGCAACGATACACCTGATGGCAGAACCAGGAACAGGCGTACGGAGATCATCATTACCCCTAAACTTAACCAGTTTATGGATTTGATCGGCCAGGGCGCTCCGACCGACTCTACGGGTACCCATTGAGCAATGTAAGATGTTGATCTTCGCTATAAACCGGCACATACCCAACCTGTGCCGGTTTGTTATTATTCCCCTTGGTCAACTATTTTTTATGCATGTTTCGCCGCGGGTTTTCATCGTTCTCCACTTTGCGATGGTGTGAATAACCGGCTGGGACAACAGCCCAGAGGCGTATGCCAAAATATTCCGAAAAGCCGCTAGGTCTCAATTATCAGGTAATTTTAGGTTTCAAACTTATTTTTCATCTATCCACCGAACTAAAATGAAAATAGTTATCACCTTTCTTTTCGCAATTGTTGCATCATTCCCGCTATGCTTTGGCCAGGTAGAAAACCATTACATCAGCCCCGACAGCACTTACCCCGGAATTAAAAAAATACACAGCGGCCATCTTGTTACAATTGACAAGAGCCACATTTCCGGGAAAAAATTACTCATCAGTATTGGCGGAACCGGTAGCTACAGCGGGGGATTTAAAACATTTGACAGTGTTGCAGCGCTTGAGGGTTATCACGCCATCAGTATCGATTACCCCAACAACCGCAATACCGCAACTTTTATCAATAGTCCCGACAAAGCGGCTTTTGATAAATTCAGGCAGGAAATAGACTTTGGGACGCCTGTTTCCGATTCTGTTGATGTTGATACGCTGAATAGCATTGTAAACCGGATTACGCGGCTCGTCATATACCTCAATAACAGAAGGCCGGCGGAAGGCTGGAATAATTTTTTGGAAAATGGGCAAATAAGGTGGGACAGGATTACACTGGCCGGGCACTCGCAGGGAGCGGGGCATGTGGGGTATATCGGGCATGCATTTAAAGTACATAAAGTTATTATGCTTTCAGGGCCTCAGGATTTTTTAGAAGGTTTTAATATGCCTGCACCCTGGCTGTCTGCTCCTTCAAAAACGCCCTACAGCAGCTACTATGCATTGCTGCACGATGATGATTTCTATCACACTCAATGGCAGATCCAAAATGATCTTGCGGCTATGCACAGCGATTCATCCGTTATTTATCATTTTCAAAATATGAATGCATTTTCAAAACAGGACCGGATATTGATCTCTGGTATCCCGGTGCAGCAAAATGGAACGCAAAGAGACGAAAGGATGGCAAACCATATTTCAACCGTAACGCTTATGCACAGCAAGGCCTGGACCTGGTTGCTCAACAATTAGGAGATTAACGAAAGTGAGGTAAAAAATGCCAAAGATTCTGCATTTAAGAATTTTGGGGTGAAAACATTACGCACTTTGTATAAACATCCTGGCAGCGCAGAGACTATAGAGAAAAGCAATCATTATTAATGATACCTACCCTATAGACGAACGCCCAAACGAAACCCTGGATTACCGGGGGTTTTTTTTAAACGCAAACAAATTTTTTCTGCAGTTATATTTCCGGTTTAGAAATCTGCCAGCCCGGCGGGTTGTTTCGGTTGGTTTTTTAATGGAACTGGTTTTGTGCCTGAGGCAAATAGCCGAAAACCACACGGATACTAACCTAACTGCCATGGTCAGACGTATATTGGTATTTAATCCCCCTTGGTCGTTACGAAGCGTTTTGCTTTCTTTCAATAGGGAGGCTAAAACAAACAGAGGTACCTGGCCTCTCACTTTCTACCCATGTTTTACCCTTGTGCCGCCGGATGATGTCGCGGCAGATATACAGCCCCAGCCCGAAGCCGGAGATAAGTATTGAATTGGAACTGGCACGGTAAAAACGTTCAAAGATTTTATCGTGTTCTTCGGGGTTGATTCCTATTCCAAAACCCCTCACCTTAATAATAACTTCCTGGTCACTTTCCTTTACTGACACTATAACTTTGTTCGCCCCGGGAGAATATTTCACTGAGTTGGAAAGCAGGTTGATAATTACCTGTTCTATCCGGTGACGGTCTGCATGTACAATGGCATTGAGTTTTCCGTTAATGCGCTCTATCACATACCCGGGAACAACCATCCTGTAGGCAGCAAGCGTTTCATCTGTTAATGTGTCGATATCGAAATCAGTTTTATTTAAATGAAGTTGACCACTTTGGATTTTTGAGACATCGAGCAAGTCATAAATTAATTGCTGTAACTTATTTACACTCTCCAGGGTTTTACTGATGTATTGCTTTTGGGGTTGTTGTTGTTCAATTGAATCAATAATCTGTAAATAGGCCTTAATGCTTGTGAGTGGGGTTTTCAACTTGTGGCTGGCTATACCGATGAATTCATCCTTTTTTTCCTGGTTTTCAGATACCTGTCGCATTAAATCATTGAATGCGTTAGAGAGATTCATGATTTCATCCTGGCCTTTCGTTGCGGCATGTAATGTATAATCACCTGTACTGCTAACCTTTTTCATCACATTTACGAGATGCAAAAGGCGGTTGGAAATATACTTTTGTACTACAACTGCAATTAAAAACGCTGAGCCGCAGCCTACTATTAGAAGTAGTAAGGCTATCCGCAGTTGAGTTTGTTAAATCGTTTCGAGTTCATTTAAACGTACCCTCAGATTGTTAGCAGGAACTATGAAATGCGGTTTTGTGAATGCATACATACGATTCCGGGGTATTTTCTGCCACACTAGCTAGTACCCGTTTTTTGAATTTCAACCTGCAGGAATGTAACAGGCTATGGAAGAAACCATTTTTAGGGTATGTCTTGGCGTTATGATGGCATTTATAGAAAATCAATCTAAAATAAAGGCATGTAAATATTGCCGGGATATCTGTAGAATGTTTAAATAATAAAAGTACTTTTGTCCGCGACGGGTGCCTCATAAAAAGCTTTGAATTTTCTAACCAACTTCCACTGACAAAACTTTTTAGCCTGACTCCTGAAACAAACAACGGACGTTTTCAATATTTTACGGTTGTATTTTTGTATTTCAGATATCCGTTAAATAATTCTTACGAATGAGCTTAGCCCAAAAAGAAAATAAAGCAAAAGAAATTTTTAAAATACTTCCGGGAGCTATTGCCGCCTTAAAAAAAAACCTGATAGAACCAGTTTTTGGCGATAGCCTTATTGGTAAAAATGGCGAGGAAAAACTTCCCCTTAGATCAGAATTATTTACCGAAGAACAGCTTGAAAGATATGCGGCGTCACTTGCAGAGAGACATACTTTGCTTGCTGAGAATGCTGCGGAGAACCTGCTTAAGCGCCTGGATGAAAATGAAAGAATATTACTAGAGGTTTATGAAAATTTAACGGAAGCCGTAAAATCAAATACCCGAATCGTACCCGCTGCAGAATGGTTGCTGGATAATTTTTATCTTATTGAAGAACAAATATATACTGCAAAAAAACATTTGCCTAAAGGCTATAGCAGGGAGTTGCCACAGCTTTTGAAAGGAGCTTCAGCAGGTTTGCCACGCATTTATGATATAGCGGTTGAAATCATTTCTCACACCGATGGCCACGTTAGTCTTCACAGCCTTTCTCACTTCATTAAAAGTTATCAATCAGTGAATTTTCTGCAACTGGGAGAATTATGGGCAGTTCCTATAATGCTCAGGCTTGCGTTGCTGGAAAATCTCCGGCGTATCTCTATCCAGATATCGATTGACACTGCTAATAAAACATTAGCGACATATTGGGCAGAAGAAATGATGGTAACAGTGGAAAAGAATCCCAAAAATTTAGTGTTGGTAATAGCGGATATGGCAAGGTCAAAGCCCCCGATGCAAAGTTCTTTTGTTGCGGAACTATCCCGGAGATTGCAGGAGAGAGGTAACGCACTTACTTTAGCGATTAACTGGATGGAACAGCATCTTGCTGACGAAGGGTTAAGCTGTGAAGTTATGATTCAGGCAGAGAATCAAAAACAGGCTGCAGACCAGGTATCTATCCGAAACAGCATAAGCAGTCTCCGTTTCCTGAGAACAACAGATTGGCGTGAGTTCGTTGAAATGAACAGTATTGTAGAGCAAACTCTTTCGCAGGATAGTATTTACGGCCAAATGGATTTTTATACAAGAGATCAATACAGGCATGAAGTTGAGAAGATTGCAAAAAAAAGTGAATTATCGGAGCAGGAAGTAGCCATGAAGGCAATTGAATACGCAAACGCACATGCCCAAAATAATGGTGTTGATGAAAAGAAGAGTCATGTTGGTTATTATCTCAGGGGCAAAGGAGTTCTAATACTTGAAAAAGCGGCAAACATGCATATCGGTGCTGCTGAAAAGTGCCGGAGGTTTGCTAAGAAAGTTCCCCTGCTTGTTTATGCCGGATCTATAAACCTGTTAACTGTTCTCTTAAGCTGGGGCCTTATTGAAAAAGCACATGAAGAAGGAGTTAAACACTGGATATTATGGGTTTTTGGTGTTATACTATTTTTAGGTACCGGCCAATTTGTTACCTCAATTGTTAACTGGCTTACTACTTTGCTCGCCGAGCCTTGCTTATTACCAAGAATGGATTTTTCGAAAGGCATTCCGGAGCAATATCGAACAATGGTTGTAATACCAACAGTACTTAATGACGCTACCGGAATTGATGATCTTGTTGAAGGCCTCGAGGTACGCTTTCTTGCAAACCGTGATGTGAACCTGTCTTTCGCTCTGTTAACGGATTTTAAAGATGCCAAGCAGCAAACAATGGCTGAAGATGAGCCGCTGCTTCAACTCGTAAAAAATAAAATCATTGAATTAAACAGGAAATATGAAAGACCGGTCAACGATACCTTTTTTCTCTTTCACCGCCCCCGCCGCTGGAATGCACACGATAAAATATGGATGGGTTATGAACGAAAGCGGGGCAAGCTTTCAGAATTAAATGCTTTGATCCAGGGAAATGGAAAGGATTGTTTTTCTAATATAATAGGAGAAGAAAGCGTATACACTTCTGCAAAATATGTTATTACTCTTGACACAGATACCCAATTACCCAGGGATGTTGCCTGGAAGATGGCCGCTACAATGGCTCATCCCTTAAACCGGCCAGTGTACAATGCAAAGAAGAAAAGAGTTACAGAAGGGTACAGTATCCTTCAGCCAAGGGTGTCAAATACCCTACCTTTTGCCGGCAGTTCTTTATACGCAAAAATACATAGTGATGAGGCAGGAACGGATCCCTATACGAGGGCCGTTTCAGATGTTTACCAGGATATGTTTGATGAGGGTTCTTTTATTGGGAAAGGCATTTATGATATAGCTTCTTTTGAAAGGGCTTTGAAAAACAGGTTCCCGGAAAATCGCATTTTAAGCCACGATCTCCTGGAAGGCGCCTATTGCCGGTCGGGGTTAATTACCGATGTGCAATTGTATGAAGAATACCCTTCCAATTATATATTAGATATGCAGCGACGCCATCGCTGGATAAGGGGCGACTGGCAGATTGCAGCCTGGATGACTCCCCTGGTTACCGCCTTTGACCGGAAATTTCATAGAAATCCGCTTTCCATACTTTCAGTTTGGAAGATAACCGACAACCTTCGCCGAAGCCTTATTCCTATTGCTTTGGTATTAATATTTTTAACTGGATGGACATTCTTGTCGCACCCTGTCTTCTGGACTTTAGTGGCATTAGGAATTATCTTTCTTCCAACCATCCTTCATTTCATTTGGCAGGTTTTCAAAAAACCGGCTGATGTACTTTTTGTCCAACACCTGATATTTACCAGCCGCTTTTTAAAAGACAATTTATTGCTTCACACAATTGATCTTGTCTGCCTGCCTTATGAGGCTTATGTAAATGCGCATGCTATTTTAATTACCCAATGGCGGATCTTTATTTCCCGAAAAAACCTTTTGCAATGGAAACCTTATAGCAATTACCGGCATGAAGAGAAAACAGTTACAAATGCCTACCTGAAAATGTGGTTTTCTCCTTTTTTATCTGTCGTTACGTTTGTATACTTAAGTGTTTATTTTCCACTTACAATTATTATTGCTTTTCCCTTCCTGGCTGCCTGGTCAGTAGCTCCATTCATTGCCTGGTATATAAGTCTTCCTGCTCCCGAGGAAAAAATAGAGCTATCTGCCCTCAAAAATTTATACCTGCGCAGGCTTGCGAGACGGATATGGCGATTCTTTGAAACTTTTGTTGGGCCGGAAGACAATTGGTTACCGCCTGATAATTACCAGGAACACCCGGTTGAAAGAATTGCCCATCGCACCTCTCCAACCAACATAGGGCTGAGTCTTCTTGCAAATCTTACGGCCCGCGATTTTGGATACATTACCAATAGCGTATTAATTGAACGCACCACTAACTCTGTTGATACGCTGATGAAGCTGGAAAAATATCATGGTCATTTGTACAATTGGTATGATACGGTTTCACTGGTTCCCTTGCTGCCAAAATATATTTCTACAGTAGACAGTGGAAATTTTGTAGGGCATGTATTAATTTTAAAACAAGCGTTGTTAACGCTTGCGGATGAAAAAATTATACCGGAAAAATTATTTGAAGGTTTGTTGGATACCCTGGGAATTCTTACAGAAAAAACAAGAGATACTTCAGCGCTAAGAAAGTTTAAACGGCAATTAGAAATCACCTTTCCCTCAAAGGTTGACGATATGCCTTCCCTTAAATCTTACCTGGATGAACTGGATACCTCTTTTGGGGAGATCCTGCGTGGGTTACACCTCGATTCCGAAAATGAAGATGCCTGGTGGGCAGGGAAAGTAACTGAGCAATTGAATAACATAAAGAGAGATATATCTAAATTTTTACCCTGGTTATCATTACCTCCATTTCCTGAAAAGTTTCAACATCTTTTTCCTCATCTTCCAACCTCGCCTACTTTGAACCAGGTCGCAAAAATTGAGGAAATATTGCTTCAAAAAATAGTTGTCTGTTTTTATACAGAGAATAGCGTAATAGAAAATCAATGGCTAAGTAGTTTCAGGGTTTGCATCATAGAATCTGCGAGACATGCGAAAGAAACGCTGGGTAAAATCAGGCAGATGGTAATAAGATGTACAGAGCTTGCCACCATTGATTATCGTTTTTTATACGACAAAACACAGAATTTATTATCTATCGGGTATAATGCTGATGAACACAGAAGAGACCATAGTTTCTATGATTTGCTCGCTTCTGAGGCACGGGTAACAACTTTCGTAGCAATTGCGCAGGGAAAACTGCCGCAGCAAAGCTGGTTTGCATTGGGCAGGCAACTTACCAACCATGGAACTACACCTATTCTCCTGTCATGGAGCGGCTCAATGTTCGAATACCTGATGCCGTTGCTGATAATGCCTTCTTACGAAAATACTTTACTTGACCAAACTAATAAAGCCATTGTACATAAGCAGATTGAGTATGGAAAAAAACGCGGTGTGCCCTGGGGTATTTCAGAATCAGGTTATAATTTGTTAGACGCCAATCTTAATTATCAATATCGGGCATTTGGTATACCCGGTGTTGGGTTCAAAAGAGGATTAGGGGAAGATTTGGTTATTGCACCCTATGCTACAGTAATGGCACTAATGGTGGCACCTGAACAAGCTTATGATAACCTGCTGACGATGGAGCAGGCAGGTTTTGAAGGAAAGTATGGGTTTTATGAAGCTATCGATTATACTCCATCGAGGTTACCAAGAAGAACAACACATACCTTGATAAGGTCTTTTATGGCCCATCACCAGGGTATGAGTTTTTTATCATTAAGTTACCTGCTTTTAAATAAACCATTGCAAAAGCGGTTTGAAGCAGATCTTCAATTGAGATCTGCCCTGCTGTTATTACAGGAAAGAATACCAAGGATTACCACTTTCTATTCACCAAGCATCCATGAATCGGATATCAGTGTAACACCTGGTGCCACTGAATTAATGAGGGTAATCAACACCGCACAAACTACTACACCCGAAGTGCAATTATTATCCAATGGCCGTTATCATGTAATGGTTACTAATGCCGGAGGCGGCTATAGCAGGTGGAAAAATATAGCGCTTACACGTTGGCGTGAAGACTGTACCTGCGACAACTGGGGAACCTTCTGTTATATCCGTGATCTTGACAGGAACGTTACATGGTCAGCTTCTTTTCAGCCGACATTAGAGCCGGGTGATTATTATGAAGCCGTTTTTTCTCAAGGCCGGGCGGAATTTCGCCGCAGGGAATTGGCAATGGAAACTCATACGGAAATTGTTGTATCCCCCGAAGACGATATAGAATTAAGGAGAGTGCATATAATAAACCGTTCCCGTAAAAGAAGGTTGATTGAGGTAACCAGTTATGCAGAAGTGGTATTAGCTTCACCAATAGCAGACGAACTGCATCCTGCCTTTAGCAACCTGTTTGTTCAAACGGAGATTAATGAGCACCGGCATGCGATCATTTGTACCCGCAGGCCCCGTTCAGTAGAAGAACAAAACCCATGGATGTTCCATTTAATGAAAGTTCATAATGCGGAAATTCAACAAATATCATACGAAACAGCGAGAGATAAATTTATCGGGAGAGGCAATACTATTAATAATCCACGGGCCATAAACCAGGCAGATGGATTATCGGGAACCAGTGGTTCTGTACTTGACCCGATCGTTTCTATTCAATACCGTATTTTCCTGGAGCCACATCAATCCGCAACTATTGATATGATTTTTGGTATTGCAGAAACACGAGAATTATGCAATAACCTGGTTGAAAAATACCAGGATAGAAATTTAACCAACCGTGGATTGGAACTGGCATGGACACATAGCCAGGTAATATTAAGACAGATAAATGCAGTAGAGGCCGATACACTATTATACAACAAGCTTGCAGGATCCATCATTTATTCCAATTCTTCTTTGCGTACAGAGCCGGCAACCATTATGAAAAATAAACGGGGACAATCCGGCTTATGGAGTTATGGAATTTCCGGTGATCTGCCTATAATTCTTTTACAGGTTGAAGACATTGAAAATATTGAGCTGGTCCGGCAAATGGTGCAGGCCCATGCATATTGGTATTTGAAGGGACTTATAACGGATCTTGTGATATGGAATGATGATCATGGCGGTTACAGGCAGGTATTGCACGACAGGATTCACGGATTGGTAGCGCCGGGAGTGTCAGGAAATTTAAAGGATCAACCGGGAGGGATTTTTATACGATCTGCCGATCAGATATCTAATGAAGACAGAATATTATTTCAGACCGTAGCGCATGTGGTAATTTCTGATTCCCTGGGTTCATTAGAAGAGCAGATTAACAGGACCCACAAATCAAAATCATCTATTCCTCTTCTTATCCCCACTAAATTTTATCCTCCTTCAGATCCTTCTTCAAACGTTGTTCCTTTGCCGAATGATCTGAAATTTTTTAATGGACTCGGAGGCTTTTCTAAAGACGGGAAAGAATATGTTATTATCACAACTCCCGGCCAGCGAACTCCTGCGCCGTGGATTAATGTATTGAGTAATCCTCAATTTGGTACCATCGTTTCTGAAAGCGGTCAGTCGTATACGTGGGTTGAAAATGCACATGAGATCAGGCTTACTCCCTGGAATAATGATCCTGTAACAGATTTGAAGGGAGAAGCTTTTTACCTCAGGGACGAAGAAAGCGGCAGGTTTTGGTCCCCGACTCCTTTACCCTGTGGCGGTAAATCAGCATACATTACAAAACACGGTTTTGGCTATAGCACTTTTGAACACCGGGAAGATGGAATTGAATCTGCCATGACCGTTTTCGCGGACATTGAAGAGCCCGTTAAATTCACTATTTTAAAAATAAAAAATAATTCCGGCAGATCGCGGCGCATTTCTATAACAGGATATATGGAATGGGTACTCGGAGACATCCGTTCAAAATCATTGATGCATACTATAACAGAAATGGATAGACGAAGCGGAGCCGTTCTTGCAAGAAATGCATACAGTTTGGAATTTGAAGACCGGGTAGCTTTTTTTGATACAGACGATGTAGTAAGAACCTTTACCACAGATCGTGCAGAATTTATAGGGCGTAATGGAACACCGGCGAATCCTGATGCCATGAAACGGGTAAGGCTTTCAGGAAAAAGAGGTGCAGCCTTGGATCCATGCGCTGCCATACAGGTGGCGTTTGATCTTGCTGAAGATGAAGTACGGGAAGTGATATTCCGTTTTGGAGCAGGTAGAAACACGGATGATGCGCTTGATCTTATACAAAGGTTTGAAGGGAGCACTGTTGCTGAAAAAGCATTGGAAAAAGTAAAAAGATTTTGGCAATATAGCCTGGGAACGATACAGATTGAAACGCCGGACGTTGCAACGAATATACTAGCAAATGGATGGCTGAATTATCAAACCCTAAGTTGTCGCCTTTGGGCAAGAACAGGATTTTATCAATCCGGCGGTGCATTCGGATTCAGAGACCAGTTGCAGGACGTATTGTCTTTGGTTCATTTAAAACCTGCACTCGTAAAAGAACAGATATTGTTATGTGCCTCGAGACAATTTATTGAAGGAGATGTTCAACACTGGTGGCATCCGCCTAAAGGTCGCGGAGTTCGCACAAGATGTTCAGATGACTATCTCTGGTTGCCTTATGTCACCTCAAGATATATAGAAATTACCGGCGATAACGGAATATTAAACGAGTCAGTCCATTTTCTTGAAGGTCGTTTATTAAACGCGGGGGAAGAATCCTATTATGATCTCCCTATCAGATCCGATAAAATGGCAACCTTATATGAACATTGCGTAAACGCAATTGAACATGGACTACGCTTTGGAGAACATGGTTTACCTTTTATGGGTTCGGGCGACTGGAACGATGGTATGGATAAAGTGGGCAACGAGGGCCGTGGAGAAAGCGTATGGCTTGCTTTCTTTCTATATAATATCTTAATAAATTTTACAGAAATAGCCAACCTGAAAGATGACAAAGCATTCGAAGAGCGATGCAGGCAGTCCGCTGCAACACTTAAAATTAATATCAATAAAAATGCATGGGATGGGGAATGGTACCTCAGAGCTTATTTTGATGATGGCGCTCCTCTTGGCTCTAAGCAAAATGAAGAATGTAAGATCGATTCAATAGCGCAGAGTTGGTCCGTTTTATCAAAAGGAGGCAACAGGCAACGTTCAGTTACCGCTATGAAATCGGCAGGTAAATATCTTGTTCGCAAAGAAGATGGTATGATACAATTATTTGATCCTCCCTTTGATAAATCTGATATGAACCCCGGTTATATTAAAGGCTATGTGCCCGGTGTAAGGGAAAATGGCGGGCAATATACTCATGCCGCCATTTGGCTGGTAATGGCTTTTGCCGCTTTAGGAGATAAGCAACGAACCTGGGAACTATTGAAAATGATCAACCCGGTGAACCGGGGAAGCGATGCAACAAAAATAGGCATATACAAAGTAGAACCGTATGTGATTGCTGCCGATGTGTATGCTGAACCAAATCACAAAGGCCGCGGCGGATGGACATGGTACACAGGATCTGCCGGATGGATGTACCAGTTAATTATAGAATCGTTTGCAGGCTTTAAACGCACGGGTAATATTTTGCGTTTTACGCCATGCATTCCTGCAGAATGGGATGTATTAAAAATAACCTATCGCTATATGGATACTCTGTATGCAATTGAGTTGAAAAAAGTACGCAGCAATGAGCCAGCCAAATTAATAGTGGACGGGAAAGAGGAAAGCAATACATTTATTTCTCTTGTAAATGATGGAGCAACTCATAAGGTGGTGATGGAATATTTATCTCCGCTCATTCCCGGAGGTTAATAAATATTGTAGTTATCAGGAGCTTACTGAAAAGATTTTTAGTTAGGGTAAGCGTTGGCGTTAGGTTGGCAGTTTTCTTCCTGGTTAAGAACCAGGGAGCGCAGCTATTTTGAAATTGAATCATTCCAGGGACATCATAAGGAGACTCCGGCCGGGACGAAGGAAAGACAGCGATAAACTATTTTCGCCATACGTAATCTTTGCGGATGTCGTTATAGTTGATGTCATTTTTGTAAGTAAATTCTTTATAAATTCCTGATTCATCAACTTTATGCTCCTGCAATTGATCCAGCAATTCTCCGGCATGGTGGTGGCTTATAAAATATTCAAGTATATAAGCAAAGGAGCAGTTTTGATAATAGGCCTCCCAAATATTGGGTTTGGAATATGCCGATAGTCCGGTATAGATCTGCATATCAGCAGCAGGATTTTTAATAAAGGCAAAGACCTTTGTTTTGCTACCGGCATCATGATTTCCCTTTTTTGCAAGGTGGTAGCCCCCTGCCTGCGATGTTTTTATCCTTGCACGGGCCACCTTTGACCTGGGTTCTTCACGGGAAAATATAAACTGTAATTCGGCACCCTCAATAAAATGCTGGGCAATGTACTGGTAAGCACCCGGTTTGCCCGATTGTTGCAATACAACTTTTACATCGGTATTTAAAGATCTTGTATATTGTTTCCATCTTTTTACAAATTGATCCCGGTCCAGTTCGGTTTCAAAACATACAAACTGAGCATCTTTATCTTTTGTCATTATTGTAAGGTACGCTTAAAAACTGGTTTGGTCTCCCGGCTGAGCCTCACGCAGAGGACTCATCGTACCGGAAGGATGATTATTATTCGCACAGTTGACTCGCCGGGTCACCCTAAAGAGAAACCGGCCGAAACAAAATCGTTTTTATTGACGCCTTTCAAAACGCGGTCTTTGGTTAAGCCATGTAATACCGGCTCTCACTTATTTTAATTAATTCCCGGTTTAAGATTTAATTACTTAACTTAAGGGTTCCACGCTCCCTATTTCGACGTCATCTAGTCTTGCAGGCACCCGATTATTTCATCATTTAAAACTAAAAACATGAAAAAATTCTTTCTTTGTTTGCTGCTACTTCCATTAGTTGGAATGAGCCAAACCCAAACGGTAGTTAATACCAGCCGCTATTTCCCCAAACCAGACAAAGTACTTGAGTTTGAAAAAGGACTGACGGCACATATTGCCAAATACCACAGCGCCGACTGGAAGTGGCGTGTTTATGAAATTCAGACCGGACCCGACGCAGGAGGGTACCAGGTAGTAGAAGGCCCGAAAACCTGGGATGAATTTGATAAGCGTGGTAACCTTGGCGATGAGCACATTAAAGATTGGAATAAAAATGTAGCGCCTTACCTGACGGACAGATATGAATCCATGTATGTAGTGTACCGGGAAGACCTGAGTACCGTACCAGTAGGTGACTTCAGCGACAAAATTACGATCACCCATGTTTTCCCGAAGGCAACGATGGGTAAGGAAGTACAGGAGACCATAAAAAAAGCAAAAAAGGGCTGGGAATCAGGTAACCAGACGGTAGCTGTTTACGAGTCTGTAGCTTCTGGTCCTTTTCAATATGCATTGGTTTTCCGCCTGAAGGATGGATTAAAAGAATTGGCGGATGGATACCGCAAGCCTTTTAAAGAAAGATTTGAGGCTGCTAACGGGGATGACACCTATGCTACATTTTTAGAGCATATCCGGGAATCTTCTGACAATTCATGGTCAGAAATGCTTTTTTACCGTCCTGACCTAAGTGCGAAATAGATATTAAATAATCAGTATCAGGTTTATGAAAATTGGCTTAGTCCTCCATTTATAAATCGATTATTCAAAACCTTCCGCATTGGCGGAAGGTTTTTATTTTCCCGTTGTTGACAAGATGGAGATGGTAACGGCTTTTTGAATTTCAAACTATAGGTATGTAACACGCGGAGGAAACGATTCTTTTTTAGGGTAGACGTTGGCGTTATGTAGCTAAGACACTTTATTTGTTTTTCAATTACTTTTCTTCTTCGTAATCGGGTTTGATATCCACAAGGGTATTAAAGTGTAAGAAGAAATATAATAGAAATATCAGGAACATAGGCAGATTAAACAGAGGAATAGTTAGCGGGCCAATCTCCATATGGCTGCAAGTGGTCACCCGGGGCGTAATAGTAAAAAGATAAAACATGCCAATAATAAGATACACACCTGTAAGCAACACCGACCATTTGAAATTTTTAAAGAAAAGGACAATTAAGGGTATAAAGAGTATCAACCCGACATAATATCTCCAGCCAGCAACTTCATCCGTGAAAAGTTTTCGCGTCCATGTGTAGATGAGCCCCCCAACCACCAGCAAAGGAATCAGCAGAAATATTTTTTGTTTGGACATGCACTGGCTCTTTGATCATTTAAAACTAAAATAATGATGTTACTTAAAATAAGATTCAGGAATTGTTTTCCACATGCCATGCGCAAGGCGACCGTGAAGTAATTCCCATATAAGGTAGATGGGCCAGAATATGTAATGTACGATGACCAGGATGATGGAATGATTATAGTACCAACTCACCATAATGGCATAAATGCCGAAAATCATGTAAATAATGCCTTTATCCCTGTTTTGCATGTGATGGGTATTTTGGGGAGTGTGGTACTAAAGATAAGGAAAAAGGAAGCAAACTTATCGGGTAGAAGTTTGAGAAATTGATGGGTTTCTAATTCCAGCGCCATCCCAGAGTCAAACTATCGCTCTTCCACTTCAGTTGCCTGGTTTTGAGGGTAGCAGGCAGGAAGGCCACAACAAGTTGCAATGGCAAACTGCCAATGAGGTAAACACTAACACGTTTGTAATAGAGCGCAGCAGCGATGGTACCAACTTTACGAAAATGGGTTTTGTGCAGGCGGCGGGCAATGGTATTAATAATAGTTATACTTATAACGACGATGGCGTGAGTGGCAGCCGGTGTAGTGATTTATCCTAACCCTGTAACGGATATGCTCAATATAAATATCGGCGCAGCGGGAAAATTAAAAACCAATGCGGGTATTTATGATGCCAATGGAAGCCTGGTACAACGCATTTTGATCAGTAATTACCAACAGCAAATAAATGTGCAGGGGCTCGCAAAAGGAGTTTATACCATAAGATTTGCAGATGGCTCCAAGAAAAGTTTCTTTAAAAATTAATTAGTTTCCGCTGAAATGGGTCAACATATTAAAGCTGCTGCTTCTGCCGTGATAAAACTTTTTATGAAACAAAAACGGTAACGTTACCATGGTGGGCCATTGGTCGGACCAGGCGGCAGCTCGCAAGAGTTGTCGATGTGGGTTTGCAAAAGTGATGGTAAGCAAACACCCAGGCAGAATTAAAGCCGATGCAGCATCTTACATTATAGTATACTATTCTTATTTCCTTTCCTCACATTATCTGCCAATAGAAAAAAAATACCAATCGCCATCCACAAAACAGCGCTAAGCCAGTTGCCTGCCTGGAATGCCTCTAACAATGAAAG
This sequence comes from uncultured Chitinophagaceae bacterium, assembly GCA_963819925.1. Lineage (GTDB taxonomy): Bacteria > Bacteroidota > Bacteroidia > Chitinophagales > Chitinophagaceae > Ginsengibacter. Next base: position 1,667,210 of record CAWFYG010000009.1, read on the forward strand.
GCCAAAAAAAATAATAAATATGGCAAAGTTGGTTCCCAGCCTGATCTTTTTCATAAAATTTCAAATTGATATTGAAAGATAAACAGATCACCCCTGAAAAACTATGACGGGAATCAGTATCGAAATTGATGTACGCAATTGAGTTGCCATCAAAATACCGGGCGCCGGCTTTCACTGGTGATTGATGAGAACTTGCAAAAGAAGGGGAACACCAACGTTGGCGGAATTTTTTTTCTTTAGGGTATGGTGAGCGTTATGATTAAAGAATGTCCGGTGAGGACACTGGCCAGGAGGTGGAAGCATATGAAAATGATTGGGCATTATAACGAAGGCGTTTACAGTACATTTTTTATTTTTAGTAAGCCAATGTAAAGAATCAATAACTATCTGCTTACAATCATCATCCTTTAGCGGGTGTTCCCAATTGTAAATAGTTCCCGTAATAAATTCTGTATAATAACTAAGGGGCATATAATTTAAATATATAATATTCTCTTGAAAATTTTACTGTGAGACTTTTGGTGGGGACGCCCACAGCAGCACGGGAGTTACAGCCGTTTGTATTTTTTGTTTCTTGCTGCTGTGTTGATTTATTGTGGAATTTTGTTGTTAAAAACTTAATTGCATAACTGAGAGGGGTAAACGATTTTGAAATAGTTTTTGGAAATCGCATCAACGGGCGAATTTTAATGAAAGACAGGCAAAAATAAGCAGGTGGGCGTTGACCGGAGACCAGGCGCTGGCTCTCACGAGTGGTTGATATGAGCTTGTAAAAGTAAGGGAACACCGGCGTTGGCCGAATAAAAAAGCTATCGTTACATGGTAACGATAGCCTGGAAAACAGCCATGTATTTTGATTAATATTGTTTTACTACATGATAAAAGAAAACATCCGGCGCACCCATCACACCCGCTGAGTCCATTCTGTGTTTCAGCTCTTTAGTTTGCATAAAATCTGCTGTTTTTTTCATATCTGTTATCACCATCACCAATGTTACCTTATTAGGATCGTTAATATCCACGTTGATGGCCCTGGTGGTCATGCCGGCATTCTTTCTATCCTGCTCATCGCCATCAAATACTTTTTTCCAGGCGTCATAGTCCTTTACTTTGAAAGTAAGTAATGCCCTTTCGGTAGATGCATCGGTGGTGTTGTCATGAAATTTATTTACGTCGTACGAGATCGTTGGCTTTCCAATTACACCCGCTTTTTTCATGGCTTCCATAAGCCCGGGCGATGTGCCAAATTCTTTTGCTTTGGTGGTATCATCCACATGTAAAGCCACCAGCACCATGTTGCTGTCTTTAATATCCCTTCCTACTACAAAATTATGTAGCCCGTAAGCAACCCTTGCCGTATCATGGGCTTCGTAGCCGGGAAACCATTTAGCAAAATTTGCCACTTTTTGTATTATTAACATAGAAATGGCGGGCGCAGGCGGAGCTTGCGTCACAGCAGCCGCAGAATCCTTCATGGTGGAATCCGTGCTGGTAGTGGTGGTTGATTCATTGCCACCGGAATTGCAGGAAAACAGCATCAGCATGCCAATAGCAGCCGATGATAAAAATTTAGATTGCTTCATTTGAGAAGATTTAAGGTTTAAAAAAAGTAATGATGAAATGGGAATTCTTAAGGCGGGATTAAATATAAATGTATAATTATATTTGAGTAACGAAAAAGCTATTTCGGCTAATAACCCCCGTTTTATGGAAAATGGCCAAAGAATGACAATGCACCCGGCATACCATCAAGTGGACAACACCTTCCTTTCCATCGCAGGTGCCCTGGAGTAATCTTTTAAAAGCATACCAGGCAGATCGTTATTGGCTTATATAAAATAGAATATGCACTATCAAATGCCTTCGTTATAATGCCCCATCCTTTTCATTTACCTGGTAAAATTTCGGATGGGGTTGAAGGGCGGGAGCAGGGTGCTCAAAAACAAGAAGCGGCAGTAATTAGGACCACTTTTGTTGCTTTGGGTGGCATCGTGGCTGGCGGATAGTTTTGTTTGGTGAGTATTCTTAAAAGTAAACCAGGAGAGTTTATAAAGAAAAGGGGTAGTTTTTTTTTCTTAGGGTAGGCGTGGGTGTTACTATGGCGGCTTGTAACTGTAGGAAGTACTGAGTTACAAACCACTACTGTCCGGTAAAAGTATTTCATTTATAAAAAAGGAGGTCGTTTGACCTCCACAAAATTGGTAGTTTTGAGTTACCACACTTAAAACATTCCAACATGAACAAAAGTACTTTTTTTACCGGACAGCCGATCTTTTCTCAACTCCTGAAATTTGTTCGTAAAGAATTTATAATACCCATTGCAAAACAACATCATGCCGATAGATATTCGAAGCGCTTCAGCACCTATGAGCATTTAGTTACCATGCTTTATTCAATCTTCAATAATTGTAATTCATTAAGAGAAGTGGCTACTGGTATGCTTGCATCAGAACAACGGTTAACACATATGGGTATCCGTTACCATCCCAGAAGAAGCACTATTTCAGATGCCAACAACCGCAGGCATGCTGATGTATTTGGTGAGATTTACTACAACCTTTATAACAGGTATGCTTCTTTTTTATCGGACAGCCGAAAAAAATCGAATGCTTCAAAGCTTTATATTTTTGATACAACTACTATCTCCTTATTTCAGGAAGTGTTGCGTACTTCCGGGAAAAACCCATCTGGCAAAAGGAAAGGTGGTATTAAAGTACATACCCTTATCAGAAGCGATCAGGATGTTCCTTGCATGATACGCTACAGTGCAGCAGCAGCCAATGATTCTCAGTTCCTCAAAGAAGTTTATTTACCTAAAGGTTCGATACTTGTTTTTGACAGAGGATATCACGATTATAAAACGTTTAATCGCTTTGCCAATGATAATATCACCCGGGTTACACGAAGACGCAAACAACTTACATATAAAGTGTTACAGGACTATAAAAAACCCGATGATGATGAAACAATAATCAGCGATGAAAAAATTCAATTAGGATTTCGTTCGGGCACAAAAGTAGCAGCAAGACTGGTTCGTTATAAAGATCTTGCAAGTGGTGAGCTATATGAATTTATCAGCAATAATTTCAGGATGAAGGCTATAACTATTGCCCGGCTTTACCAACAAAGATGGCAGATAGAATTGCTGTTTAAACGTATGAAACAAAATTATCCGCTTAAGTATTTTTTAGGTGATTCTGAAAATGCAATTAAAATACAAATATGGTGCTCATTGATAGCGGACCTGATATTGAAAATTATAAAGAAAGGAGCAGCAGCAAAATGGTCTTTCTCAAATCTTGCTGCTATGGTGAGGCTTCACCTTATGACTTATATTGATTTGGGAAGTTTTTTAAGATCACCGGAAAAAGCATTAATAAAGATGTTTGGCAAATCAAAACAATACAACCACAATCAACTTCTCTTAATTACATAAGGGCCTGCTCATAAGAAATATGCTTTTTGCATACTTCAAATGCAGCATTCATCATAAATTTACTTGTTAGTTTATTTTTTACCGGACAGTAGTGGTTACAAACTCAGTACAGCAATTCTTTTATAATTTAAACATACCAGGGGTAGCGGGGGAGCATACCTGCGGCATTAAAAATAAAAAACCGGATTTTAATCCGGCTTTCATTTTTTAACCAAAACTAAATTTTGTGTTTCATATTGAATAACGAAGTGAATTAAAAATTATTTTATAAACCCCGCTTTTTTTGTGTTGATGACTGGTATATCCGTTTTTCTTTTTTTGCTCTCGCTTTTATATTTATAGCTTTGGGAATACTTTGCCTTATACTGCTATGCAGAAAGTGAGCTTTATGGAAAAATGGAGACAAAAAGAAACAGAGCCTTCCCGGAATTACAGCCGCTTATTTTTTTTGTTTCTTGCTGCTGTTTTGATTTATTGTGGAGTTTTATTATTAAAAGCTGTACCACATAACGGAGAGGGTTAAACGGGTTTGAAATAGTTTTTGGAAATCACATCAACGGGCGAATTTTAATAAATAAAGGCGAAAATAAACTGGCAGAGCGTTGGTCGAAGACCAGACGCTGGCTCTCGCGGAGGTTGATGCGAACTTGTAGTAGAAAGGGAACACCGACATTGGCTGAAAATTTGGGACACGTCAGAGAAGAAATGCAGACGATAAAATATTTGCCTGCAAAAGAAATTGATACAATGAAGACCTTAATATCAATACTGAGGGGTATAAATGTTGGCGGCCATAATAAAATTCCCATGGCGGAATTAAAGGCGCTTTATGAGGAGCTGAAGTTTAAGGATATCCTTACCTATATTCAAAGTGGTAATGTGGTATTCAAAGCCGCCGGTGGCGCAACCGACCGGGCATTGGCAATTAAAATTGAAAAAGCTATAAAAGAAAAATTCGGTTTTGATGTACCTGTTATCACCAGGTCCGCTGAAGAAATGGGTCATGCGCTTTCCGTAAATCCATTTCTGAAAAAGAAGAATATCGACCGGGAAAAGCTGCATATTACTTTTCTGAACGAAGTGCCGCAGCAGGCCCGGCTTGATGCAATAAGAAAATATGATTACCCGCCGGACTTATTTGAAATAATTGGTAAAGAGGTGTTCCTGTACATCCCCGGCGGCTATGGAGTGACCAAATTATCCAATAATTTTTTTGAGAACAAATTAAAGGTAAAAGCGACAACAAGAAACTGGAAAACAGTAAATAAGCTGTTTGACATGGCAAATGAATAACTACCTGGTAACAGACCATGCTATACGCACGGGGAAACTTATAGGTAAAATAAATTATGAAGGGACCTCTGGAGGGTTTAATTGGTACTACGCCGGTTTTGCCAGCTTATTATTGATGAGATATTCATAGCTTTCTTTCATCGCGGCAAAGATGTCCGTCGCCGTTTTATCCATTTCCACGATCATCCATTCGGTATTGCCATTGGCTGCCTTTACTATTGCCGGAAAGTTCTGCGTGCCCTTTCCCACCGCCACCATTGGATCGGGATTGTCTTCGGCCAAAGAGGGACTCCACATGGCCGGGCCGTCTTTGATGTGTAATAAGGGAGCTCTCCTGCCAAATTTCCTTACAATATCTGCTGGGTTATGGCCTGCAACCTTTACCCAATAGGTATCGATCTCAAAAAAGATGTCGGGATCCACGCTGTCCAACAATACTTCGTAGACATACTGGTTGCCCACTTTGTTGCGATATTCCCACCAATGGTTATGAAGCCCGAACTGCAGCCCGTTTGCTTTGGCAAAATCATGGGCTTCATTATATATATCCGCCAGTTCTTTGGTGCCGTCCAGACTGCTGTAGCGTTTGTCTTCGGGCCATCCGTGCCAGATCATTTTTTTGCACCCGAATGCTTCGGCCGTATCGAGCATTTTCTTTTTATTGTCACCGATGGGTATCTCAATGTGAGAAGAGATAACTGTAAGGCCGGCTTCTTTCAGATGCGCAGCCGCCTGCGACAGCGTAACCCCTTCCGGCCAGAAGGCCGTCTCCACGTGGGTGTAACCGAGCTCAGCCACCCGGTGCAGCGTGCCTTTTATGTCTTTGGCAATCTCGTCGCGGACTGTATAGAGCTGCAACCCAATCTTTCCCAATGTTGATGAAGGGGTATCATTGAAAATTAAAGAAGGCATAGCCCCGGCACCCAATATACCCATGCCTGCTACCCGGATAAATTCTTTGCGGTGCATTTTTTTTTGATATAAATGTAAGCAAAAGATGATTCGACAGGTACAGAACATCCATTGGCTGAGAATATTTAATGCAGAAGACCGAATCTGTTGGTTGTTGAAAATTTGCCTTGCCGGCAAAGATTATAAAAGTACTGCCGTACCCATACGTTGTTTTTATTTAATAGAAGGATTTTTTATCTTGTACATCTGCCTTTGGAATCTCTTTACCCCTGCCGCTGTTGGCGGCGCCGCCAACAGCGGCAGGGGGCTATAGGGCAAAACCTTTAATACCAGATGTTTACCATTCCATTTGCACCGTCCTGACCCAGCGAACCACCACCGCCGCCGCCGCCCGGATAGGGTGCAAAGGTTGGCGCATTCGATTCCAAACTCGTGCCTGTGCTTTCATTATAACTTATCGTTTGCCCCTGGCTTCTCTCGTTGTAACCGGGGCCGGTGGCTCCACCATCACCATATTTGCGAATGATGGCATAAGTGGTTGAATTTCTTTGGGTATACGTAAAGGTATTAGCATCCCCGTTTTGACCTGGCCATTGAATAAACTTATCGCCGGAAATCCCAAACCGGGAAGCATAACCGGGCGCTGTTGAAAAGGCTCCTTTTCCGCCTGCAACAGTTAAACTCACAAATGGTGATGATCCGCCAATTATAGTGCTTCCTCCATCTGTGGCCGCCCCTGGAAAGGTTGTAGCGTTGGCGCCCCCGGTTCCCACGGTGATGGTAAGCGTCTGACCGGGCGTTACTGTTTCTACCGAAAGAATATACATGCCCCCGGCTCCGCCGCCACCTGAAGAACCACCGCCGCCGGCTCCCCATGCTTCAACTAAAATTCTTGTGATACCTGTCGGTACAATAAAACTGCCATTTTGCGTAAAACTGCTTACGTAGGTATAATCGCCCATGTTAGCCCACACGGTAGCACCCGACGATGCCGTTTTTAGTACCTGGCCCGTTGTACCCGCTGTTCCATTTACCATGATCCTCCCATCAACATTTACATTGCCGTTAATATCAAGTGGCTGGGCCGGGTTAGGTTTGTTGATACCTACATTCTGGCCGTTTACTGCAGTGGAAACAGCCATCAATGCCACGAAAATTATTGCTTTCATGCTGTTACAAGTTTTCGTTAATTGAAAATGTGCGTATAAGCTAATAAATAAAATCCGAAAATGCAACCACGGCTGGTGGCTTTTGAATGGGAGGATGCGGTGAACAGGGTGCTGCCTGCTACTACGAATTACCCGACGCGAATCTCACTTTGATTGCAGGCATTATGAAACCGGGTAACACCTGCGTTGGCGAATTTTTTTTTAGGGTAGGGGTGAACGTTATGATTAAAGAATGTCCGGAGGGAACAACCGCCGGGAGGTCGGCCATTTTAAAATTGAATCATATTTAGATCAACCAGCACTACCAAAAATGATTCCAGAGGCACATCCCGCCCAATAAACTAAGCCCCGGTTTTCTTATGCCATAAATAGTAAGATAAAATACCAGGTACTATCCATATCAGCATGGTGAGCATGAGAGGGTCAAACTTACCCGAAGCGGCAATACCTGAATAGGTAGCACCGGCAAGGTCAAAAAACAAGCCCGCATAGGCCCACTCTTTTATCCTGTTTAAGCCGGGGATAAGAATAACAATGGCCCCGACCAATTTGGCAACACTTATAAATTGTATGAAATAGTTGGGATAGCCCATGCCATCGTGTATGATCGCGATGGCCTGTTTCGACGGCTGTACACCACCCGCAGCAGAAAATATCATTAATGCGGCGAAAATAATGGTGCAGATCCAGTAAGTGATGTTGATCGCTTTTTGTGTCATAGCGTTGTGTTTATGGTTACTATTTTTTCGGATGCTAAAAATAAGCGCTTCATTTTAATTTTTCGGCGTAAAGTTTCATGAACCGGAATGGACTTTAAACCATTGTCCCGGCGGGGTTTTCACAGGATAAATTATCGGTTAGCAGGAACCTGGTGCGAAGCCCCCGGCTATGAAAGCGCTCCAACGTTTGCAGCCAAACTTCAAAGTAATATGGATTTGCAAAGTTTACAATGAAAGAAAAGCTGGCTTATTCAAATGGGAGATACATTCGGCATCGGGTTTCCGGGAGGCTTTCTTTTCATCTGAAGGGTGTGAACGGAAAACCCCGCTGACGAAAGTATCCTCCACCCTTTAGCTCCCATAATCAAAGTATTATTGGTTTGTAAAGTTTATAACACAGCAAAAGTGGCCTTGTCAAATTGGTAAATGTATTCAGCATCGGGGTTTCCGGCAAGCTCATTTTACAGCCGAAGCCTGTGAGCGGAAAACCCCGCTGAGACACAGGCTGGCCAGACGGCGGCTCACATGGGCGGTTGTTGGGTGCTTTTAATAGAAAGGGGACACCGACGTTGGCTGAATTTACTGTTACTGTGTCATTATTTTCTTTAGCTCTTGTTTTTGAACAGGCGACAAATCCTCATATTGATATGCCCAATTACAATACTCCCTGATCAATTCGTACTGGCTATAATTGCTTTTCATGGACCATACGGTTGCCTGGTATACCGCCTCATCCATCGCCTTGCGCCGGTCCTCCTCAGTTTTTGCGGATTTTTTATAATTGTCGAGGCTTCCTTTATATTTTACATAGTCTAATGTTTTTATCAACTTCAGAACAGGCTTATAACTTCCGCTGGCCATAAATGTTCCCCATAGCATGTCCAACTGAAAGCCATCCGAAATGTCAGCATAAACATCAACCTGCATATCTTTTAATTTTAACCAGGTTGCTTTTTCATCCCCCCGGAGACTATCAAAAAATTCAGAGGTGCCGAGTGCTGAATATACCAGCCAATAAAGCAAACTTATTTTTGTTTTCAGATCTTGTGTTTTATAAAAATTTATTATCTGGGTCGATAAAAAAGGATTGTGTTTCCCAATTTCAAGAAAAATACTAAACGGTCCCCAAAAACTGTTTGCATCGCCGGCAATATCACTATTTGCAAAAAATACATAGTAGGACAGTGCCTCTTCGGGGTGGGGATTTTCATAATATCCGTTGAACCATGCCATAAAATCATCTTTATCTTTTACCAGGTGGCTATCTCCCCCGGGCAGCGGTACCAGTGTTATTACGCCACGGATTTTTTTTTCTTTGCCGGACATCTTATCCGAGAGGGTCAATTCAATTGTATATTTTCCAAAGGGGGCGTCATCGTCAAAAGAAACTGTTATGATGGAATCGCTCATCTGGAGATTATGATTGCCGGCCATTTGACGTCGAAGCAATGCCAGGTTTTCCGTTGAAGCATATAACGAATTGTCCGGTTTAAAAATTTGAAGCGAGAATTGCACATTTGCGGAATCGTTATTGCCCGGGGCATAGTCCCAGGCTACAGCAGTAATGAAAATGTTTTGTTTTTTGAACACAGTGTCGGCGGATGTTATTTTTGGAGTAGTGGCACCCAGGGTATTGCTCCATTTATCCCGGAGAGAATAATCAATGGTTTTTATTAACAAACCGTCAATTGCATAAATATAATTTGTAATGCAGATAAAAAGGAGCGTAAACATCCAGGCTCTCATAACGTTAGTTTTAATTGTGGAACGATCAAAAGACTTTAAATCGCAAACAGGAAATTTACCAGGAACAACATTTTGGCCGCTAAAGTTATACTTAAATTTTCGGTTACAAACCAATTACCCCGGTTCGTGTCTCACGAATCGGAATAAATAAAGTTGGTTCGTGAGGCACGAGCTGCGGAAGTGGGTGGCCTTGTCAAATTGGTAAGTGTATTCAGCATCGGGGTTTCCGGCAAGCTCATTTTACAGCCGAAGCCTGTGAGCGGAAAACCCCGCTGAGACACGAGAACCGGCCATTGCCCGTTACAAGAAAACAGGGAACATTCAATTAGCAGGGAATAAATTTTATTCTTAGGGTAGGGGTTAGCGTTATGATTAAACGATGTCCGGTGAGGAGGGTGGTCATCAGGAATTTCTTTTCATAAAAAAATGATAAAGGCCAAAATACACCAGGGAAACATTTATAACTCCTTTTGTCGTCTTGATTTCCTTGCTTCTTCATAATCCAGCTTCATATCTATCAGTGTATTAAAGTTTAAAATGAAATAGGATAGAAATATTATGAACAGAGGAGGATTAAACAGCGGGATAGTTACCCGGCCGATCTTCAAAAAATTAAAAGTAGTTACCCACGGAGTAATGGTAAAAAGATAAAACATGCCGGCCACCAGGTAGATGCCCGTCAACAATACGGACCATTTGAAATTTTTAAAGAACAAAATAAGTACCGGTATAAAAAGTAGTAGTCCCACATAATGTTTCCAAAGCGCTATATCGTCGGTGAAAAGAATATCAAACCAGGTGTAAATAAGAAAGCCGGTAATAATAAATAAAGGTATCAGCAGCAATATTTTTTGTTTGTTCATGGAGTTAGTTTTTGGATAAACTGATGCACGATACGAAAGTAGACAATTGATCATTGCGCCGCAATAACACCTTTTTCTAAGAGCTGCCCTCCGGCTTCCATGTATGGTATGCGACCTTCTGCAACTTTAATTATCCGGTGACGATACCGGCCAGGAGGTCGGGTGTAATCTCTTTCTATTGGCAGCACGGGCAGACGCTTGCGCTAACACAACCTTGCGCTAACACAACCTTGCACTAACAGCGGAACACGAAAGATTATTCTATTAGGTCTTATCTTTCAAAATTTAACTCTGGCAAAATAATTTTCACCTCTCGTTCAGTATCTTCTTTTTTCCAGTAAACAATGAAATTCACTTTGGCTTGCCTCAAGTGATAACCTTTTTGCTTTTGCGTTTCAATTATATTGAGAAACTGTCTTGAAAATTTCAATACAGATTGCCCTTGAACTGTTGTGCACTCATCACCGTTTATTGTCAAAGATTCTCCACTTGTCAATTGTGAAACAAGATGTTGTCGAGTAATAAAATAATCTAACCAAACATCTTTGAAAGACAAGTGCATTGCCAATACACTTGGTGGTAAATGTGTTTCTTTTTCTTCAATTCTCTCCAAATTTCCAGCTGGGATGTTATCAAGATAATTTCCGTTTAGATGAATGGTCAAGCGGCGTTTTGCTCTTGTCATTGCAACATACAGTTGGCGTTTGGTTTCATCAGTTGCAGAACTAAAGTTTTCAAGCATGATGAAAATATTATCAAACTCTTTTCCTTTTGCTCTGTGAATGGTAGAAACAAAAATTGTCTCACCGTTTTCATTATAGAAGTCCTCAAGTTTTGATTCTCTAACGAATACTTCTAAGTCTGATTTGTATTTCCTTTTTGAATTGCTGTCTTCAAATTGTTTGATGAGGTTATTGCACACTTCTAACTTTGAACTCTGCTGAAATCTTTTCCTCAATTCACTTTTTGCATTTGCCCAAACTTCATCACTGATAATTTTTATATCATCACCCATGTTTATTTCATCTAATAGGAAACGAACTTCCAAAAGATTTTGTAAACTGAAACCATCATTACTTTGAATCAACTTTGCGTGCATTCCGTTTTTCAAAAGCAAACCAGTAATCTGCAATGCTTCATCGTTTGTTTTTGTAAGCACACAAGTAGTTCCAGCAAGTCCTGTCAAAAGTATGTCTTGCACCAATGGAGAAATAAGATTACCGCTTTGATAACGTACCAACTTTACATTTCCATTATCAGCTTGTTTTGCCACAATAGGAGTTTCCTTTAAGCGATGGCTAATCTTTTTTACAAATCCATTTGTAAATTCAACCAGGTTATTTTTGCTTCTGTAATTTTCTATTAGTTCGTGTTTGGCTGCCTTTGTATCTGCCATGAATTGTTCCAGATATTTTGAACTTGCCCCTCTGAATTCGTAAATGTTTTGGTCATCATCTCCAACTGCAATCACTCTCATTTCTTCGTTCTGCTCCATCAAAGTATTTATCAAGGCAAACTCATCACTGTTCATGTCTTGTGCTTCATCTATTACCAAAACGGTTTTTGTAATTCGGTTTGCTTCAACTTCTCCGCTCTTAATTTTTTCAATTGTGCTTTTCAAAATTGCATCTGACTTTTCCAGACTTCCAACCCTACCCAATAAATCAAAACAGTAGGAGTGAAAAGTTTTTATTTCAATGTAGTGGGCTGCGTTACCAATGAGAGAAAGCAACCGCTTTTTAAATTCTGTTGCTGCTGCTCTTGAAAAAGTTACCATGAGTAATTGCTCATGCTTTACATCTTCCATCAAAAGGAGCGATGCTAATTTGTGAACCAACACTCTTGTTTTTCCACTCCCGGGCCCAGCCACAACCGCAATGTGTTTTGTTTCATTGTCCTTAATGATTTCTAATTGTGTTGGTGATAATGAGCCAAATAGCTGTCGGAACTTCGCTGGAGTTAAATTTCTTTTGATTTCATTTTGTCTGCTGCCTTTGAAATACTTGTTTAGAAAAGAAGTGTAGTTCAACTGGAAATAATCATCAACAAATTGCAATGCTCCTTTGTAATCACCAATCATTTTCTTGGCATACTCACCGACAATATGAATTTGCTGAACCTTATTTTCGTAAAACTGATTTAGCTTTTGGTAGTCGTCATTTTTGTATCTTCTCTTATTGTCTTGCTCAACCCTATCGATGGTAAGCCGATTATACACTACCAAAAATCCGCCTTCAATTTTTATTGCTTCAATTCTTGAAAGATAAAAAAGAGTATCTTCTATATCATCAATTGAAACTTTAATTTGAAAAAGGGTCTGTCTTTTCTCAAATTCGTCTTTTAGTTCCTGAACTGAAAACTCAACCAATACTTCTTCCTTTTCTTTTTCATCTTCGGCAATATTTACATTACTTTTCTCGTAGAGAATCTCAACAAGAAATTTTGCTAATTCATGTCGCTTTGCTAATTTTTCTTTTAATAATTCTTTCGGTTGAACACAAAGAATTAGAACATGATTCTTTGAATACTCTTCGTTGTGTCGCTTAATCCAATTCTTTATTGCCCAAAAATTGATGATAGTTTTTATCTTGTTCGGTGTAACATCTTTGCAACCTTTCCTTTCTGCATCTTCATTCAATTCTTTTATATGAAAAGTTTTTTCTCTTTCCTCAAACACTGGCAAAAGAAAATTTTCAATCTGGCTGAATGTTTCAACGATCTTCATCGAACGGTTTATGTTTTCGCCTTTCTTTATGAATGCAGTTAAGTCTTTTGCATCTGCTAAAATCTTTTCTTCACGAAGAAGGTTTACAATGTTTATCACTTCTTCTTTTACGATTCCCAGGTGGTCGCTGATGTAATCTATTCTTGACTCTGCGGCTTCGTCGGTGATTTCCTTTTTGCTCTTGCTTGAAAAAAGTTTTTTAATAATCCTGATTCCCTTTTCCTTTTGTTTCTCCTCAAATTTTTGCGAAGCATTTATTTTATCAATGGCCTCTTGTGCATTTTTCGCAAGAATACTGTTCGCAAAAACTCTTGGCATATTCTGTCCTCGTTTCAAATAACCGGCATCTTCAAGGGCCGCGATCGCTGTTGTTACTCTTGTTTCAATCTCCACAACGTTGTCATCCCAACCTGCTTTTCGTGCAATCTCCAAAGCAGAATTCGAAACTGAAGAACGAAATCTTGTTATGTCTTTTATAGCTTTCCAAACCTGTTGTATTTCTTTGATTGAAAGCTTGGTTTGATTCAGCAAGATGAAATGTTTGCTAAGGTCTTCTTCGTTGAACAATACAAAACAATCTGCCGTTATATTTTCATCCCGTCCTGCTCTGCCAGCTTCCTGAATGTAATTCTCCAGCGAATCTGAAATCTCATAGTGAATTACCATTCCAACATCTTTCTTGTCAACGCCCATTCCGAAAGCGGAAGTTGCCACCATTATCTGGACTTCACCTTTTATAAACGCATCCTGGTTGGCAGTTTTTTCATTAGCATCCATTTTGCCATGATATGGTTTCGCATTAAAACCATCTTCAGTCAATCTTGCAGCAAGTTTATATGCTTTTAGAGTTCTTGAAACATAAATGATAGTAGGGCAATTTTTTTCTTCAATTAAATCCCGGACTGAATTATATTTTTCCTCTTCATCTCCCTTCTCGAAGACTTTGTATTTTAAATTTGTTCTCGTTGCACTGGAACTGAAAATTTCTAAATCAAGCGAAAGTTTTTCTTTGAAGTATGCACAAATATCTTCGATTACCTTTTTCTTTGCTGTTGCTGTAAAGCATGAAACGGGAATTGTCTCTTCGAGGTTTTTCTTTTCCTGAATTTGCCTGATGAAGTCTCCAATGTACAAATAATCAACCCTGAAATCTTGCCCCCATGATGAAAAGCAGTGAGCTTCATCAATTACGAAGCGAACAATTTTTCTTCCTAATAAAAGCCGTTCAATTGTTTTTGAGCGCAGGGATTCAGGTGAGATGTAAAGAAGAGATGCCGAACCGTCTTCAACTCTTTCAAAAGACTTCCCTCTTTCAATCGGATCAAGTAACCCATTTATAGTAACTGCATCCGTTATTCCATTTTTTTCAAGATTGTCCACCTGGTCTTTCATCAAAGATTGTAAAGGGGAGATTACAACTGTCAAACCTTTTGTGGCGACCCCACTCATTAAAGCAGGAACCTGAAACGTAATTGATTTACCACCACCAGTCGGGAAAACTGCTAAAAGTGATTTGTTGTCAATAGCTGCCCTAACTGCGTTCTCTTGCAATTGATCACCTGCATATGTTCTAAAAGAATTAAAACCAAAATAAGTTTTCAGTCCTTTGTGTATGTCTAAGGCCTCATTACAATAAACACAACCGGTCACACAAGGCCTGTTTCTTAATGCATTCATTACACGTTCTGTTTCGGGATAATTTTTCAGTACCCATGGTGGCGTAATTGAATAACGATTTCGACAATTTATTAAGGCGAGGCAATAGGCTAATTCAATCGGATGTTCTAAAATTAGTTTTGTTAGGTCTGCATGTTCGCAAATTTCAGCATGAAACTTTTCCCGAATTGGTTTTTCAATGTTCCTGCTCCCACTTGTGTATTCAATGAAATGGAAAAAGGAGTTGAACTCCTTTTTGTTATTCAATAATAAATAAAGAATTTCCCTTAATTCTTCTTCAGATTGTTGGAACGTTGCGACTTCATCAAAAAAGAGGTCTTTAGCTTTTATTGAATCGTTTAGCGGATTGTTTACATCCTCGGTTTGTAGCTTGTCGTCCTTGAGCAAAGCATGGTATGGCTTTGTCGGAAAAAGCAGGGGGGAGAGAAACAAAGTATCAATAACATTTGAAGGAGGTATGCCAGCGTCACTAACAGCGTTCTGAATGTACTTTAAATCGTGTTTTAAAATATTGTGCCCGCAAATGAATTCTGAACCTTTGAGAAAAGTTGTGAAGTCAGTTATTGAGTTTGAATGAAAAAAACTGCCGTTATCTTTGACGCCTCCAATGTCAAGAATCTTTCCGCTATTTAGTTCAATCTCCGTATCAATAAAAACAATTGATTTCATTATATTTTATTAAAACAAAATCTAAAACCGTACTTTGACAAATTGAAATTATTCCCAATCAGATGCTCAATGAAGCTATAATCACAAATCCTTTCCGTATGTAATTGGATCATCATGATTATATTATTACAATCCCAATTCCCCTCAAATATTCAAATGTCTCATCATAATATCCGGGTTTCCATGTTGCATCTTCATCATCCTCTTACGGTACCTCATACCATTCTTCACAGTTCTCTCGTTAATAAAACACGGCAGGCGTTTTTCAAATATAATTTCCTTTTTCGTTTAATTATAGCAATCAAACAATTTCTGTATTAAAAATACTTCGTCAGTTACTCATTGTCCCGGCGGGGTTTTCACAGGATAAATTATCGGTTAGCAGGAAGCTGGCGTGCAACCCCGCCGACGAAAGAACGCTGCACCCTTTTGCAGCCAAACTTCAAAGTAATATGGATTTGCAAAGCGTTAAGAGACCGCAAGAGAGGGCTTCTCAAATTGGGAAGGTTATTCAGCATCGGGGTTTCCGGGGAGATTACTTTTCATTTGAAGCTTGTGAACGGAAAACCCCGCTGAGACATCGGCCCAAGTATGGCCAACACGCAACGCTAGGCTACCCAAACTTGAGCCAACGCAAACTTTCTTTATAACGCAACGAATAAAGCGGAGATACTTGCGCGGACATAAGGTGAAAATGAGAATTTAGATGCCATTTTTTATCCCAAGCTTTTTAATACGTGATGAAATTGCACCAACATTTCGTCCGAAAATAAGTGCAAGTTCTTTCACTTTCTTGCCTTCAGAAAAAAGACGTTTTAGCTTCCTGGTCGTCTTCAATTGTCCATGGTAAGTAAGCCTTGGAATACGATTTTCTAATCTCCTCGACTGAGTATGTTTTGTCAACTGTTGGTTTTGGTTCTTTAAGTTCTTCGAACCTAGTTAGTAGTTTCAAAAACGCACCAATAAATTCTTTGATATTTTCTTCGAAAACTAATATTCCGTGTCGCTCAAAACCATTTCCTGTTTTCTTACTCTCTGAAACCCCTAGGTATAAATCATCTTGCTCACTTTTTTTAATATCAAAAAAATATGTCCTTTTACCAGCAAGTAGCTTGTCGCTATAAATTTCATTTGCTTTCACTATAAAAATATTTTATTGGATTGAATAAGCAAAATAATATTTTTAGCAAAATAAAGCAAGTTTTTTACTAAAAGATTTGGCAGTTTAGAATTTGTCCGTAAATTCGTCCGTAAATTCAAAAGCTTTCAATGTTTAATATTAAGTTCTATTTAGACAGCAAATCCGACAGAGGTTATAATCGCCCGATTCATTTAGTAATAAGAAAAAAAGAAATCCAGATTAAAGTTGCAATCGGAGAAAAAATTCAAAAAAAGAACTGGGATGCTAAAAATCAGTGTGCCAAAACTACCCACGATACTTATAGATTTTTAAATAAGTATTTAGAATTTCTAAAAGCAGAAGTTGAAAAATATTGCATCAAGTGTTCGCCATCCTTATTGACCGATAAGAATATTAAGGAAAAAATTTTATCATTGGTAAGTAGTCACAGAGCTAATACTGATACGAAAATTGTCGCTCACGAAGGATATAACTGGAACAAAGAAAGAATTAGGTTCATCGATTTATTTGCTGGTGCCGGTGGGTTTAGTGAAGGGTTTTTACAAGCTGAAACGGAAAGCAAATTCTTTGATTTTTTATTAGCGAGTGATATTAATGAGAATTGCGAATTGACCCATAGAGTGAGGTATAATTATCAATTAGGTCTCAATGCAGAATTTATTACACAAGATATTACCGAGCCTGGCTTTTCTAGAAAACCTGCTTCAGAAAATTGACAACAAACATGTAGATGTTGTTTGTGGCGGTCCGCCATGCCAAAGTTTTAGCCTGGCAGGCAAAAGAAAAAAATTTGATAAAAAGGATGATCTATTTTCCCACTACTTAAAAGTGATTAGGCAACTTCGCCCAAAGTATTTCGTAATGGAAAACGTAAAGGGTATTTTGACTAAGGAAGGAGGCAAAATAAAAGAGATGATTCTGAAAGAAATTCGGTCCATTATTGACTTAACTGAATTTCCACAATTGTTAAGTTTTGTAAGCAATCTAAAACAACAATTAAAAAATAAATCTTTTTTAATAGATTGTTATTTGCTCCGCTTGCAGTTTGAATCTAATACTGACAGGGCCTTAGAAAATCTAAAAGAGAAATATATAGAATTAATAGAAACAAAATTCAAGGTGTTAACGCCTAAAATAGTGAATTATAAAACCAGTAAAACTGACGTAAACATAAATACGATTCGTAGAGGGTTTAATATGTTGCAAAGAGATAAAGAATTAGATTATATCCGTAAGAAGGTAATTAATGAAAAAGCACATAGCAATCTCGATGATGATTTATTTGCTGAAGGTTTTGATAACTTCTTAGATTCTATTGATCCTGAAAATATAGTCGAGAGAATAAAACAGGCCTTTAAAAAAATAAATCCAAAACCGGGTTTCCAAAATCAAATCAATGAAATTGTTGACGCCTTATCTATCTATATAAATACGTTTGATGATTGTGTTAACGCATTAAGAATTTTTGCCTCAGAAATAAACCAAGAGAAAAGATTTGACGGTGTACTTAAGAATATCCGTTTGTATAAAATTGATCAACCTTTTATAGCATTAGCCTCAAATTATGGAGTTCCGCAAAATAGGGAAAGAGTGTTATTTATTGGTTGCAGGAAAGACCAACCTATAATTGAAGAGATACCACCTACTGTAAAGACAAATGAAAAGGTTACTGTATTCGAAGCTTTATACGATTTAGATTTTATTGGGAACGATGAAGATGTTTCTGATTATGAAGTTGTCGATATCAATGCAAAATATAATGAAACTTCTGGAAAATTATTACCCTTACTTAGGTCTAGGCAAATTGATGGCAAGCCAATAGATAATGGGATAACTTTTGCTGAATGGTCCAAAAAAGGTCGTTTAAATGGAAGATTTCAAAACATGAAGCAACCCGTATATGTCAGGAATGCGGACGAATATAGAAATATTGATTTAGCCATGGTTCAACCTTTGCAAAATCATAAAACAAGCAAGCAAAATGAAACTGTAATAAAAAGATTAAATGTAATATTGAAAGAAGGTGATTACGAAATGGCGAAGATAAAATTAGAAAAGTTAGGACTAGGTTCTGATAAAAGAAATTACAATGTTCTCAAACCATCTTCGCAAAGTCCGACTGTTATGACTATCCCAGATGACTATATTCATTATGCTTCACCCCGTGCGTTAACTGTTAGAGAAATGGCAAGGCTGCAATCTTTTGATGACTCGTTTGTTTTTCAAGGAAAACGTTCGACTGGTGGTGATAAAAGAAAAAGCGAAGTGCCGCAATATACATTAGTTGGAAATGCAATACCTCCTTTAATGGCAAGAGCAATTGCGATGGAAATTTTAAAAAATATTTTATGAATTCATTCGAAATAATTGGTCATACAAAAGATCTTAGAACTAACACAAATGTTATTTATGCGAAAATAAGTATAGATGATTATTTGAATTTAGTAGGTACAAACTACAATAAATTCAACTTGCAAAGAAAAAGAGAAGTTCATAAAGGATATGATAGACTTAAAGAAGATTTACGAAAAGGAGCATTAATTCCCTCAATGACTTTAGCCATAGAGCCGAGTTTTGCCAAGCCATTTTCAGAATTAGTAGATACTAAAAAATTCTCTGAAATAAAGGATCGCGTGGTTGAGATGAAAGACAATGTGTATATCTTGGACGGCTTGCAGCGAACACATAAAATTAAAGAGCTTAAAGATTCGGGAATTATCTTCAATGAAGATCAAAGACTTTTGCTTGAAATGTGGTTTGAATCAGATATTAATCATTTACTTTATCGCCTTATTGTTCTTAATTCTGGCCAGAAGCCTATGTCCATGAGACATCAAATCGAATTATTATTTACTACAATGAGAGTTACACTATCAAATCAAATTCCAGAATTAGAAATTTTGGTGGAGAATAAAGAGGAAAGAAGAATTAAAGCCAAACAACTTTATTTTGAAAGGTTGGTTACTGCATATAAAAGTTTTTTGACAACCTCTCCTGAAGTGGATAAAGATGTTCTTGTATCAGAAAAAATTATTGAAGAAAAAATATTAGAAAATAATGAAGAGTATTTGACGGGAACATTTAATTCATTTAAAGATTATTTAGTCCAATATTGTGAACTAGATTTTGAATTATTTAGAATTTGTAATAATACTGACCTAAATACATTTAAAAACTGGTTTTCCGATGCTAACGTTATGAATTCTTTTTTTGCTGCTATTGGAATGCTGCATGAGGATAGATCGGATAGGATAAATAGGGCTATCGATACATTATTAAGTGATTTGAAGAGAACGGGAAGGGGTGTTGATGTAATTAATCTAAATGAATATAAACAAATAAGGGAAGAAGTTGCCGATCCAAAACTATTCAATGTGGGGTTCGCTACTCGAAAGTTACTAACAGATTCTTTCAACGAATATTTCCGGGACGAGGGTAATACATCTTTGTTGAAGTGCTGGTTGAGAGAATCAAGAAATATTAAAAATACAGTAAAAAGGGGATGATATTATCTGATTTATTAAAGTTAAAAGAAGAGGGTAATTCTTTTTTGGCGGATAAGGAAGTCAAGGAAGTTGAAAATTTAATTTGCATTAACGGAATTGCTGGCTTTAAATTAAAAACTTCATTTTCGTATGATAGATCAAATGACATTGATTTAAAAAAAGTTCCAACGGGAGAAATAGTTGGAAAAATAAAATTTTTAAAAGGGAAAGAAGTTTCGGATATTTTTTCGCTACCGGATGAAGAATACGTTTGTTTTTTAAATGAATATAATAAATCTTCTATTATTGATCCTTCTTACAAATTCAGTTATGATTTTCTCATTTTGAAGCAAGAAAACATCACTGAGTATATAGCAAAATATAAAAACAGTTCGCCAATATGGGGTAGCTTTTTTCACATAGAAGATCAACCTTCAATCGAATTCAACAATAAAGCAAGTATTTCTTTTGTCGATCTTATTGGAGACATTCAAATAGACAATCCTGTTTACTTTGAAAATTTGTATTTATCCATTAATGAACCGAATCCGATAAATAGATTTCTTAAATTATACCACTTGCTGGAACTACAGTTTGATTTACACACAGCTGTAATAATCAGAAATTTGCTAAATGAAGGTGGCAAAGAGAAAGAAATAAGCAGCAAATTAAGAGATTATACAAGAGACGAAGACGAGCGTCTGGAATCTTTGATAAAAGAAAGATGTAAAAACTTACCAGGACTTACCCTTTATCTGAATGCGGTCAAAAACTTTGTTCCAGAGGCGATAACAATATTCTACGAATATGGTAAAACTAAGAATCCACTCAAACGAACTGACTTTAATACTTTAATAAGAACACCAATTTTGTTCGATAAAGTACCTATTGAAGCAATAGGATATTCTTTTGAATCCCTAATACCAAAATTAACATCATATTGGATTTATAGAATTAGATGCTGTGTTGCTCATAACCGATTTGGGGAATATATACTAACGATTCACGACGAAAAGTTTATTGTTGAGTTTGTAGAACCTTTATTAAAAGAAGTAATTATTCAATGTTTTAAGAGATGATTACCTATGAAATTTTTATTAAAGTTTTAAATAAAAATTTTCTATTAATCTTATCAATTCTAAATCCACTCCGTGATCTCTTTTTTTACCATTTAATACATGTCCTTTCCAGTCGAAATTGATGAGATCTCGTTCGATTAGAGAAATAAATTCAGAAAAGACAGGTTTAGTAGTTAATATAAAGTTTCTGTATAAAAAATGTATTCTCCCATCAATCACCTTTTCTTCTGCATCTACCCATAAAGTGGTTGGGTGTTTTGTTTCTAATGCATTCTTAAGTGTTTCATAATGCCATGCACATACATCGTCTTCTATTAAATCAAGTTCGTATTTCTGGTATAGAATTAATTTATTGTTATCAGGAAATAAATATAAACCATGTGAATTTGGTTTAGTAATAATGTTATTATAAAGCGCTATCCTATTTAATTTGTCGAGCTTGCCGAACTTGGTAATTACTGATTTAACAGTTTTATATTTACTAATATCTTTATCGGGTATTTTTGAAAAAAGGGAGTCTTTTGTTAAACCTTCTCTTTTTGATTTCAATTCTATTTTACCCAAGTAATCTGGAGTTTTTAAACTATTTACTTTTATCTTAAGAAACCTTTCTAAGGTTAAGCCAACATCTTTGGGTGCCCTACTATCTGTAACCACACTTTCAATGAAACCAACTGATTTTAAAATGCTAAGTTCTTTCTTGAGTTTTATAACGGTTTCATTTTTTTCAATATCATCAAAAATATCTTTAATGCTATCTTGAATTCCCTCAATAGATTTTATTGGTATTGCTATTAATGTCTTATCTGAAATTGTGAGATAAATGAGGTCACCAATCTTAGCATATTTTTTTAAATCATACAGCCAAAATCTAGGATCGCCATTCTTTGTCTTTGGTCGATAAAAACTTGCTTTAGTTTCTATTGGTGAGTTGCTAACGATGATAGATTTTTTGTATTCTTTTGCACCACCTGGGATTAAGCCATTAAAGTCAATAAGTTTGTTTGCAAACAAAATTTTTCTTAACCCTTCTGAAGCATCTATAATTGATTTGTCAATCATAGTTTCAGTCATTCGTATTAACGCGAATTCATTGTGGTTGTAATTATTTATTAACTCAATAATTTCACTTTCTTCCTGGTTTGGTTTGAACAGAGGGTTCATAAAAGAAACATTTAACGGATATCGGGCAAATTAAGCACAAAGGTTTAGGTTTACAAACAATAGCGGCAAAATCCAATATTGCCCAATTCATTTTTTTTGTATCGACGTGATCAACAATTTTATAAGAGAGCTCTTGCAAATAAGGATCATATCTTATATCCGCCATTTTTCTTTCTCCGAAAAATCTTTCTAAAACCCTCGACATATTTACATCAACTAACGGGCTCGGTTGCTTGAAGATTACTAACTCAACCGCATTCGCTGTGTATTGTCCCATGAAAGGAATGCTTTCAAGATCGGCTCTGTCTCTCGGCAGCTTACCTTTTCGCTTTACCATTTCTAAAGCTAGACCTTTTAATCTTTTTGATCTTTGCCGGTAAAGTCCAATCGGTTTTAAATACTCTTCAATTGCTAAAGTATCTGCTTCCGCCAAAGCTTTCCAATTTGGGAAATTCTTTAGGAATTGTTTGTAAAACTTCGAAACGGTTTCAGCTTTAGTTCTTTGCAATAAAGTTTCAGCAATCACAAGTTGGTATTGGGTTAATCCTTTATTTCTCCAAGGGAATTTTCTTCCATTTATTTTGTACCATTCTAAAATCTTCTCCTGGAAGAATTGTATTTTTTTCTTAGGTATTGCTTTTCTTTTTATATCAGCCATTCTATAAAGTTACCGGAAGGAGCAATAGCGCCAAAAACAGACATATACAAATATTACAGCTCTGTATTTGATAAAACAATATCCGATTTGCCGGGTAATCTTTATAGTGTAGCCTGTACCGGTAGCCATGTGCATGTAAGAATTTGCGTACCAGCATTTCAGGCTTTGTGTTCTTGCCCTTAATACGGCTCATGTTAAAACTTCGGGTCGCTCTATCATGCACATCTGCCATGGTATAAAGATACACGGCGTGTCATCTATCTGCATCAACGCAGTCCTCAAAAATTAATTCATATAAGCGCTTACATGACTATATTAATGAGATGGCCGCGTCGTTGTTTCTCCTCCCTGTAATTGATATATTAATTTTGCGGCTGATTATTTTTTGATTCCCTGGCACACATGCTTTATAGTGCGATACGTATGATTTCTTACATTTGCCACCTCTTTACCCGGTTGTTACAGCCTAACGAATTGTTGACTTTTTACACTTTCGAAAAAAGCTTCGATCACCCTCATATTATTCACTCCATCTTCCAACGGAGTGGGTACCGGTTCGTTATTTAATATCGCTTTGGAGAAAGCATCGCCTTGCAGCGTATATTGATTGATGGCATCAAAAACCGTTTCTTTCGTTCCTCCATTTGCATGCAACCATAGTTTTGTGGGCCTGTCCGGCGGGGCATTAAAGGGAATATCAATTTCTATCCTCCCATCCGTGCCAAATATATTTACACGCTGGTAAGGGGTTAATTGCGTGGAACAGGTAAAGGTGGAGGTGCCGGTTTCAAAATCCATCATCCCGGAAGCGATGCGATCGGTCTGCATTACCGGGTCATAGGCTGCTATGGCTGAAATGGCCGATGGTTCTTTACCAAAGATGAAGCGGGAAAGGGAAATATTATAACAACCAATGTCCATGATGCCGCCGCCGCCAATGTCTACCTGGTTTCGGATATTGGCAGGATCGGCATTGAAATAGGAAAAGAAGGAATGAATAGTTCTCAGTGCACCAATCTTTCCCTGGTCCACCATTTGGCTGGCCAGTTGCCATTGCGGGTGAAAGCGGTACATAAACGCCTCCATGATCTTCAGTTGCGGATATTGCCTGGCTGCTGTCACTAATTTTTCTGCTTCCGCCACAGAGAGTGCGATGGGTTTTTCGCAAAGCACATGCTTGCCGGCCTGCAATGCTTTGATGCTCCAGGGCACATGCAGGTGATTGGGCAGCGGAATGTAAACTGCGTCTATTTCCGGATCGCTGAGCAATGCCTCATACGAGTCGTAAACAACCGGAATTTTAAGTTGCGTGGCTGCAGTTGTTGCCTGTTCTTTATTGCGTGAAGCAATCGCCACTACCTCACAAAATTCTCCGGCCTGCATGGCGGGGATCACTTTTTGCCTGCCGATATTGGCTGTGCTCATGATGCCCCAGCGTACTTTTTTCATGATATATTTTTATTAGATGCTGCTGCCGGCAAATCCTGCTCTCCTGTAAGGTCTTCCCGGTTGCGTGAATTTTTTATTCGCAAATTTATTTTTTTCTCAATGCCCAAAACCTGCTTTATTGAACTATTGAAGACCGTATGTTGTATGATACGAAGTTAATTTGAAAATCGAATTGAGAATGCTGTTTGATGTGAGATAAAATACATTTGCCGTTAAGCCAGGTTGCATAGATTGAAAAAAGAACCGGCATAGGGTAAGTGTTCTTTTTGTGTTGGCCCGTTTAAGAGGGCCTTCCCATACACCAATAATTTTAAATCCATCTTTCTTTAATGACTTTGCTGCTTTGGTGTCATTGGCAATATTGCCATTAATTTTATTCAGCCACCATTCTGTTCTTGATTTGGGTATTACAAAGTATTTGCAGTTTTTATGTCCATGCCAAAAGCAGTCATGTACAAATATTACAGTTCTGTATTTTGGTAAAACGATATCGGGTTTACCGGGGAGTTTTTTATCATGTAGCCGGTACCGGTAGCCATGCGCATGTAAAAACTTTCGCACCAGCATTTCGGGCTTTGTATTCTTGCCTTTAATGCGGGACATGTTGTAACTGCGGGTTGCCTTGTCGTGCACATCTGCCATAGCATAAAGTTACCTCAATACAATAATTGCAAGAAGCGCCTGTTAATATCAAAAAGATTGTTCTACTTTAGGCCCGTCAAAACTTACTATGAAATATATTTTTACTTTGCATCACGAATAACGGGACAGATGTTAGCTGCGTATTTCTTTGGAGTGTACATCGGCCATGGTGCCAATGTATTTTATGTGATAAATAAGTTTCCTGGTGTGCCGGTTTTTATCATTATAAAGTTGTTCAGCTATTGATTTATAACAATTAAGTCATTATCTTTCCCGCCGAAACAAAACTAACAACCCCCTGCTTTACCATGAAACATTACTTATTAATTATTGGCATCATTTGCTTAATCACCAGTTGTTCAAAAAACTCATCGACTCCCCCGGTAGTTCCCGGTATCAGCAGCTTTGCGCCACACATAACCGGACCTGGCTACCAGCTCACCATAGCGGGTAGCAATTTTAGCGCTACAGCTTCTCAAAATACGGTCACGATCAATGGTGTTGCTGCCACGGTTGTATCTGCTACAGCCGGTGTGTTGAAAGTAACGGTTCCCGATGACGCTACTTCCGGGAAGATTGTGATAAGTGTAAATGGGCAAACGACTACCTCGGGAGCCAGCCTGCAAATAGTAAAACTTACCGTGACCGCTTTTGCGGGTTCCGGAGTTGCCGGAGCGACAGACGGCCAAGGATCTACAGCCAGCTTTAATGGATTATTCGGAATTGCATGTGATGCGGGCGGCAATCTGTTCGTTAACGATGCTTTTAATTATAAGATACGCAAAATAACTCCCGACGGAACGGTAAGCACTTTTGCAGGCACAGGCGCTGCAGGGAATACGGATGGCCCGGTTTCTACTGCCACTTTCAAAGGCCTCAAGGGTATATGCTTCGACAAAGCAGGAAACATATACGTTTCAAATGGTGGATATAATAATATCCGTAAAATAACCACCGATAATATGGTCAGTACCTTTGCAGGAAGCCTGGCGGGTGCGTCCGGTAAAGCAGACGGGACCGGAACGGCGGCTACTTTTGCAGATCCGGAAAATGTAGTAGCAGATGCAGATAATAATGTTTTTGTTGCCGACGACGGTAATCAAACCATACGAAAAATCACCCCCGATGCAACAGTGACTACATTTGCGGGCAGCAATATGGGAGGGCTCATTGATGGTACGGGTGGAGCGGCACGATTTTCTTCTCCGGAAGCTTTGGCGATAGACCCCTCGAACAATTTATTTGTTGGTGAATCTTTTAATAATACGATCAGGAAAGTAACACCGGGAGCGGTGGTTACTACTTATTTGGATATTACGCACCATAGTTTACCACTTATTTCAGAGCAAAGTTTACCAGTGTTTCAGTCCAAAGTTTACCACTGTGAGCCGGGGATGAGAAAGTTATTTCAGTCCAAAGTTTACCAGTA
This sequence comes from uncultured Chitinophagaceae bacterium, assembly GCA_963819925.1. Lineage (GTDB taxonomy): Bacteria > Bacteroidota > Bacteroidia > Chitinophagales > Chitinophagaceae > Ginsengibacter. Next base: position 1,693,466 of record CAWFYG010000009.1, read on the forward strand.
GCAAATAAACATTGCTTGACAATACGGCGCAAAGTTTACCACTCTTAAAGGATTTGTTGATAGCATTTTTTCACGGCATTGCTTTGTAAAAAAAGTATGGCCAATAACGTGATTCCAATGCAGCAAATCCGCAGTATTATTCAGCTTCTTGAACAAGAGTATTCACTTCGTGCCATTTCTGTTAAGACCGGATTGTCGAGGCAAACGGTAACCTTTTATGCGAAGCAACTTACCAGTGCTTCTCACTCTCTTGAAGCGCTTCGCCAGCTTCCGGATGATGATTTAGCTTCCATCGTGTACGCCCCTGTAGTTACAAAGCCTTTAGCGGACAATACCCGCAGGCAGGAACTTGATATACGGATGCCTTACTTTCTGAGTGAGCTTAAACGCACAGGTGTTACCAGGTTATTACTCTGGGAAGAATATCGAAAAGAATCGATCGATCCGTTCCGGTATACGCAGTTTTGTATTTTATTAAAACAAGCCGCTAAGATTACGAATGCCAGCATGCACCTGGTTCACGCTGCGGGCGCTATGGTAATGGTTGATTTTGCAGGAGATAAAATGAGTTATGTTGATCGTTCCAGCGGTGAGATAATTTTCTGCCCGGTATTAGTGGCAGTATTACCCTTCAGCAAATACACGTTTGCCATGGCGTTGCCTGATGCCAGCATCCCGCAGGTAATCAAGGCGCTGAATGCGTGTATGGCTTATTTTGGCGGCGTTCCTTTGAGTTTAAAGACTGATAACATGAAGCAGGTAGTAACAAAATCCTGTCGTTATGAACCGGTTTTTAGTGAGGCTTTGCAGCAATGGGCACTGCATTATAATATTACCTTGCTGGCTACAAGAGTAGCTAAACCCAAAGATAAAGGTGCCGTAGAAAATGAGGTGAAGATCGCCTATCAGCGTATCTATGCACCCTTGCGTGATGAGATATTTTATTATATCACCCAATTAAATGAAGCCGTTAATAAACAGCTTTCCTTGCATAATGAAAAACTGTTCCAGTTAAAAGATTATAGTCGCCTTGAGCAATTTACCCTGGAAGAAAAATCCTTATTGCAGCCACTGCCACCGGAAGAATTTATAATAAGACACCGTGTACTGGCCAAGGTGCAAAAAAATTATCATATCACGCTGGGAGAAGACTATCATCACTACAGTGTGCCTTACCAGTTCATTGGCAAACAAGTCAGTGCGGTTTATGATAGCGATACTGTAGAAATATATTGTGCCCATAAGCGCATTGCCTTGCATAGACGCAGTTACAAAAAACATGACTTTACTACCCTCGGAGATCATATGCCACAGGGACACCAACGTTACTTTGAGCAACAAGGATGGACACCTGCTTATTTTTTGGATCAGGCGATGCGTATTGGCCCGGCTGTCCATCATTACATGGATGAGGTTCTAAAAGGCAGAGCCTATACAGAGCAAACCTACAATGCCTGCCGGGGAATTTTACGACTACATAAACAATACGGTTCCCCCCGGTTACAGTCAGCTTGTTGCAGGGCATTGACCGGGAGTGTATTTAACTACCGGACCATCCAAAACATACTGATCAATAATCTCGATCAAATCAAAGACGGTTATCCCCCTGATCTGTTTACCCTTCCGGAACACAATAATCTTCGCGGTAAGGATAGTTATCAATAATCAACCTTATTTATTAATTATAAAAACAAAAAACATGAATCAGCAAAGTACGCTTGAACAATTACAGGAACTTAAACTATCAGGTATGGCTAAACGCTATGAGGCCATCCTGAACCAACCCGTACATCAACAACCAGAACCCCATGCCCTGATAGCCACGCTTGCAGAAGCAGAATCCGGTTACCGGATCCATCAACGAACCCAACTTTATCTCCGGCTCTCTAAACTTAGATACAATGCAACGCCGGAACAGATCAACTGCACACCAGGCAGAGGAATTACTAAAGAAGTTCTTACCATGCTATCAGACGGCACCTTTATAGAAAAAGCAGAAAACCTGTTAATTACCGGAGCCACCGGATGTGGGAAAAGTTACCTGGCCTGTGCCATGGGAAGAAATGCCTGTTTATTGGGACACCGGACGCTCTATTATTCTATGAATAGATTTATTGAAGCATTAGCGGCGGCCAGGTTAGATGGAACTTATCTGCGCTGGATTAATGCAATTGCTAAGACCCCACTGCTAATCATAGATGATTTTGGTTTGCAATCTTTGAACCACGATATGCGGTTAACCTTATTACAAATATTGGAAGATCGCTTCGCGAAAGGTGCAACGATTGTTACATCACAGTTACCCGTTAGTAAATGGTATGAATATATCAACGAACCTACTCTTGCAGATGCAATATGTGACAGGCTGACATCCAATGCACATAAAATAGAATTAAAAGGAGAATCCTTAAGGAAGAAAAATAAAAACTAAATTTACATCAGCTACAACACACCTTTAAGAGTGGTAAACTTTGCTACTGAAATGGTGGTAAACTTTGACCGTAATATCCATTATGCCGGCAATGGCACCAGGGGCAATGAAGACGGCACGGGTGTTACTTCTTTCTACTATCCTTCGGGTATTGCCGTAGACGCTTTGGGTAATCTATTCGTGGTTGACAGGTTCAACAGGAGTATCAGAATGGTGAAACCCTCTGGTGAGGTGGCCACACTGGCCGGAGGCAATATCCAAAAACAAGCTTGCATTGCTGGTATTGGTTATAATGCAGCTTTCAATGACCCGACATCGATTGCCATTGATAAAAACGGGGTGTTGTATGTAACAGATTATGGCGGAAACAAGGTTATGAAAATAACGGTGCAATGAGGGCCACAGCATTTTATAGATTCTGCCTGCGGGCAAGCGAAGGTTTGTATCAATCTTTTTGCCCTGATGGTACTTTGGAGTCTGCTGGTAATTATTTTGCTGTCCCGGCAGGATTTTCACAGCATACACTTTTTCTTTAAGGCTTTAACCGCTTTTACATCATTGGTAATGTTGCCGTTTATTTTATTCAGCCACCAGTCAGTTCTTGTTTTGGGTACCACAAAGTATTTGCAATCTTTATGTGCATGCCAAAAGCAGCCGTGTACAAATATTACCGTTCCGTATTTTGGTAAAACAATATCAGGTTTGCCGGGTAATCTTTTATCGTGTATCCGGTACCGGTAGCCATGTGCATGTAAAAACTTTCGCACCAGCATTTCGGGCCTGGTGTTTTTGCCTTTAATAGCTGCCATGTTCTTGCTGCGTATCTCTTTGGTATGCACGTCGGCCATTGAGTAAAGTTATCCCTTAGAAACCTCATCCAAATGAAACTGCAAAAATTCTTTCTTTGGATAATATTTTTTAGGTAAGATAATTTTTGTTCCGGCTATTGATGCAAAATATTTTGCATGATAATCTCTGGTTTCACTTCATCAATTTTATTTATTCTTGTCGCTATCATTCTTTTTTAATTGTAAAGCCGATTTTGCATTTAATGCTGTTACTACTTTTTTTCCTGTTCTTGCCTCCAATTCTTTTCGGGCTACTTTAGCTACATTGCCACCTTGTTTGGCTACCTTTTTGCTTTGCTCAAAAGATTCCGGATTTACTGCTTGCGAAATATCTTTAGTAGAAGCTTCGGCAAGCATGTTTAAAATGAGTTCTGTATTGGTCATGTTATCCCTAAGGTTTTCTTTCTTTAGCCCTTTGAGGATTTTGTATTCTTTAGTTGTTTTATCTGCCCAGGCTTTGGTAATAATATCGGTAAGGGCGGCAAATTGGGTTCCTTCTTTTAAGCCCTTACTCTTCCATTCATCAGTTAACTCTTTGCGTATTTCAATACTTTTCAGCCGTTGGTTAATCCAGTTTTCAGAATAACCTAATTGTAAGTATTGCTCTAACGCTCTGTCAATAGTCAACTCGGGGTCTTGCATTTCGTCTAATCTTTCTTCTGCTATTTTTGCAAGCCAAAGTTTAAAAGGCTCTGCTTTAGGTGATGGAATAGATTGAATTAACCTGAAAAGTTGTTCGGTATCAGCAACGTCTGTCATGCGCATCTTACCATCTTCAGCAGTCATTTTCAAGTGTCCCAATTTTTGGGACAGTTCACTTCCTTCAGCTTTAAGTTTTGTTTTTAAAGCGTTCCAGTATTTTCTGGGCCTTGGGCTACCGGTTAATACTTCTATCACATCAATAACAGATACATACCATTTCTCTTGCTCTTCATCCCACAGGGTTCTTATTGATTTATTTTCAAATACTTTTATGGATGTCCGTTTTTCCATTGTCAACTTATTTAAGTTGGTGTTTTAATTTCAATTTATCCCAAAATACTGAAATAAAATTATTCTGATTGCCAGTTCTAAAAACCCAGGTAGGCATTCTTCAAATTGGATTTAATATCACCTCCTAAAAACATTACCCAAATGAAACTGCAAAAACTCTTTCTTTGGATAGTATTTCTTAGGCAAGATAATTTTTGTTCCGGCTATTGAAGCAAAATAAGAATCCGGGAAATTTGTGGGTTTACTGTTCTGCTGCAGATCCGGTTTGCCGGGGAGGCTTTTATTGGGAGCTTGTAGCGGTAGCCATTTGCAACAAGAAATTTTTGCACCAGTATTTCTCCAAAGGAGTCCTTGGGACAGGCTTTGTGTTTTTGCCTTTGATGCGGCTCATCCGCCACGTCGGACAAGTTATTAAAACCTCGGGTTGCTTTATCATGCACCTGCCTACCGGCAGTCAGGCATCTGCCATGGTATAAAGATACACTGCGTGTTATCTACCTGCATCAAAGCAGTCCTCAAAAATTAATTCATATAAGCGCTTACATGACTATATTAATGAGATGGCCACCTCGTTGTTTCTCCTCCCTGTAATTTATATAGTAATGTACCGGCTGATTATTTTTTGATTCCCTTGCACATATGCTTTATAGTGCGATACGGTTGAGTTCTTACATCTGCCACCTCTTTACCCGGTTGTTACAGCCTAACGAATTGTTGACTTTTTACACTTTCGAAAAAAGCTTCGATCACCCTCATATTATTCACGCCATCTTCCAAGGGAGTGGGTACCGGTTCATTGTTTAATATCGCTTTGGAGAAGGCATCGCCTTGCAGCGTATATTGATTGATGGCATCAAAAACCGTTTCTTTGGTTCCTCCATTTGCATGCAACCATAGTTTTGTCGGCCGGTCCGGCGGGGCATTAAAGGGAATATCAATTTCTATCCTCCCATCCGTGCCAAATATATTCACACGCTGGTAAGGGCTTAATTGCGTGGAACAGGTAAAGGTGGCGGTGCCGGTCTCAAAATCCATCATCCCCGAAGCGATGCGATCAGTCTGCATTACCGGGTCATATTCGGCTATGGCCGAAATGGCCGATGGTTCTTTACCAAAGATGAAGCGGGAAAGGGAAATATTATAACAACCGATGTCCATGATGCCGCCGCCGCCAATGTCTGCCTGGTTTCGGATATTGGCAGGATCGGCATTGAAATAGGAAAAGAAGGAATGAATAGTTCTCAGTGCACCAATCTTTCCCAGGTCCACCATTTGTTTAGCCAGTTGCCATTGCGGGTGAAAGCGGTACATGAACGCCTCCATGATCTTCAGTTGCGGGTATTGCCTGGCTGCCGCCACTAATTTTTCTGCTTCCGCCGCAGAGAGTGCGATGGGTTTTTCGCAAAGCACATGCTTGCCGGCCTGCAATGCTTTGATGCTCCAGGGCACATGCAGGTGGTTGGGCAGCGGAATGTACACGGCGTCTATTTCCGGATCGCTGAGCAATGCTTCATAAGAGTCGTAAACAACGGGAATTTTCAGTTGGGTAGCTGCAGTGGTTGCCTGTTCTTTATTGCGTGAAGCAATCGCTACTACCTCACAAAATTCTCCTGCCTGCATGGCGGGGATCACTTTTTGCCTGCCGATATTGGCGGTACTCATGATGCCCCAGCGTACTTTTTTCATGATATGTTTTTATTAGATGCCGCTACCGGCGAATCCTGCTCTACTGTAAGGTTTTCCCGGTTGCGTGAATTTTTTATTCGCAAATTTATTTTTGGTGTAATGTCCGAAACCTGTTTTACTGAACTATTAAAAACTGTATGTTGTATGATACGAAGTTAATTTGAAAATCGAATTGAGAATGCTGTTTGATGTGAGATAAAATACATTTGCCGTTAAGCCAGGTTGCATAGATTGAAAAAAGAACCGGCATAGGGTAAGTGTTCTTTTTGTGTTGGCCCGTTTAAGAGGGCCTTCCCATACACCAATAATTTTAAATCCATCTTTCTTTAATGACTTTGCTGCTTTGGTGTCATTGGCAATATTGCCATTAATTTTATTCAGCCACCATTCTGTTCTTGATTTGGGTATTACAAAGTATTTGCAGTTTTTATGTCCATGCCAAAAGCAGTCATGTACAAATATTACAGTTCTGTATTTTGGTAAAACAATATCAGGTTTACCGGGGAGTTTTTTATCATGTAGGCGGTACCGGTAGCCATGTGCATGTAAAAACTTTCGTACCAACATTTCAGGCTTTGTATTCTTGCCTTTAATGCGGCTCATCCGCCACGGCGGACAAGTTATTAAAACTTCGGGTCGCGGTATCGTGTACATCTGTCATTGTTCACAAAGGTACCACCACAGCCCAAACCATCATCATCATGAAATGCAATCTTCCGGGCTTAATTTTACAGGATGATTATTCTTCATGCAGTACAAAAGCTTTTGAACACTTCAGGATTGAAGCCCGTTTTGTATGTGTCAGAACCATCAGAAGGCCAGCAATTGCATTCATGGTATGCAAAGCTGGTTCCTTCGGGCTTTGCCGGTAAGCTGCTGGTGATGTACGTTCACGAGCCATCTATGCTGGCAGTGATTACGCGGGGGAAAAGTATAAAAACCACGTTACCGCAGTTTTATGAACGGCTGTCACTTTTAATGCAACGGTGGGGTTTTAACCCGGATTTCATGGCCCGGGAAATGAAACTGGTGCAGGAGGGTTATGTTGTCAGCAAAACGGATAGCCGCTCTATGCTGGGTTTCATGAACGAGATGACGTTCCATTTGGAATGTCGCTGCGAAAACTACCTGTCATACGGGGATATCGATCTTGATGGTGAGGAAGATATTTTTATGGATTGGCTCAGCTTCGATAAGGTCTTACGCAGGTATCGCTTCACAAAAGATTACTGGAAAGAGAAAGGAATACTGTTGTAGCGCCCGACTGTTGAAACTTCGTGATCAGGTAAATAGGGTTTTAAGTGTTTGGTTACACATTCATCAAGCAATATTTTCATGAAGTATTTCGCTTGAGGATTGAATTAATTTTTCAGAAAGTTCCAGCACTTTAAGAACCTGTTCCCGCGAAACAGTATCAAAGTCCTGAAGGAAAGTATCGATAGTTTCTCCGGTTCCCAGGTAATCAAAAAGGTTTTTGATGGGAACTCTTGTACCATTAAAAACAGGAGTACCACCTAAAATATCGGCATCTATATTGATAACTTTTGTAAGCATTACCAAATTTACCAATTTAATTTTGTGTTAGCAATGTAGGGTGCTACATCATAAAATGTTTATTAAGTTTTGACAATGTCTTTCCTACCCTGGCAGGTTTAAAATTGCATTCCTATAAATTAATAATTTTCCGGCTTTTGCATCGTTGGCAATATTGCCGTTTATTTTATTCAGCCACCATTCGGTTCTTGTTTTGGGTACTACAAAGTATTTGCATTTTTTATGTCCATGCCAGAAACAGCCATGTACAAATATTGCGGTGTTATATTTTGGTAAAACAATACCAGGTTTACCGGGGAGTTTTTTATCGTGTAAGCGGTACCGGTAGCCAAGTGCATGTAAAAACTTTCGCACCGGCATTTAGGGCTTTGTGTTCCTGCTTTTAATGCGGCTCATGTTGTAGCTGCGTATTTCTTTGGTGTGCACATCGGCCATGTTGTAAAGTTACTTTACAAGTATTGCTTCAAATTCCTGGATTGTAACAACAGACACTTTTGGAAAATTGATTCGTTTAAGAATATTAAAATCTCTATCGTTTGTGATAAGATAATCTGCATTGGCAGCAATTGCACAATCTGCAAATTTATTGTCATCTGCATCTTGCAAAAGTTGCCAACGGTAATAAATATGGGTAAAATGAACCGTTTGTAATAATTGTAATGCAGCGATAAAATTATTGGCAGTAGTTGCTGAATACTTTCTTTCTAAAATTTCATGGTACTCCGCCAAAATATCACCAGTTATATATACATTAAATTTTTCATCAAAAAGCGCTATAATCAGCCAGTGATAAGCTGATCTTGAAGAAAGAGCGGATACTAATACATTGGTATCAAGGACTACTTTTTTTATCATACTTATTTTGTATCGTCCTTTTGGTATGGCTCATTGTCTTCATTGAGCCATTGCTCCATTGTTTGATTGCTGTACGCTTTTTTATCCCAAATGCCATCTGCTTCCTTAATGGCCTTGTCTGCAAAATATTTGGCCAGGAACCGTCTTACGTTTTCAAGATCAGCATCATCTATATTAGAGGAATAGAGCTTCAATAATTCCTGCTGGAGATTACTTAATGGTTGTGCTGATGACATTTTGTTTTTATTAATATTTAAAATTAAGCAAAATTAAAAATAAAGAGAAACATAGGTTTAAGGGAATACCGGGTTGTAGTTTGGTAAAACCCGCCTGCGGCAGGCAGGCAATATCAGGTTTGCCGGGTAATCTTTTATCGTGTAGCCTGTACCGGTAGCCATGTGCATGTAAAAATTTTTGCACCAGCATTTCCGGCTTGGTATCCTTGCCTTTAATGCGGGACATATTAAAACTGCGGGTTGCTTTATCGTGCACGTCGGCCATGGTGTAAAGTTAACCAACCGTATTATCACAGGCTGCTATGACAACAATAAAAGTTTATCTATTTTGTAGTTTCATTAAATACAAACGTTCAATATGAGTGATCTTCTTTCCTCTTTCCTTGCGGGGCAAATGGCTAAAACCTATGTAACTAAAATTTATAAGGGTATGAACATTATAGTTGTTCTTGCTTTGACCTGGACGGTATTTTCACTGCTCAATTTATATAGGTATATAGAAAATACTCCTGCAGCATCAAAATTGCGTGGTTCTTTTTACCAGTATAAGTTATTGCCGGCAATCAGCGTGGCAGAACTCGCCATGAATATAATCTGGATTCTACTATTACACAACGCATGGGGTAATTGGAAAAAGTATTTTGAAACATCTGACGATAACCTGCTGGATAAAGGATTCAAAGATTTTTATTCAGCAATTATGATAGTGCTTGTATGGTTCATTTTATCTATTGCAAATACTTTTTACACCACTTTTGTAAGGTGAAATTGCTTTTTGTGTCGCGGTCCCGGTAGCCATGTGCATGTAAAAACTTTCGCACTTGCATTTCAGGCTTTGTATTCTTGCCTTTAATGCGGCTCAGGTTGTAGCTGCGTATTTCTTTGGTGTGCACATCGGCCATGCAATAAAGGTAGTGGAGATAAAAATACTTAACTTTAAATTACCCTTAAGGGTTTTTAATAATAACTTTACGGGTAGTATAATAAATATCATGAAAGAAATAGCATTAATGAAAAAACAGGCAAAAAAGTATTTAGATACTGCTGATGAAAAAGTAGTAAAAATGGTATATGCTATGCTTGAGGTAGATGCACAAAAAGATTGGTGGGATGATGTAAGTGATGAAGCAAAGGCTTCTATAGAAAGAGGTTTAAAAGATGCCGGGGAAGGTAGGGTTACATCACATAAAGAAGTTATGAAAAAATATAAGAAATGGCTATCGTAATTAAATGGACAAATGAAGCTAAGAAGACCTTCGATAAAAATATCAATTACCTGTTGGAAGAATGGACGGAAAGAGAAATTAAAAATTTTGTAAAACAAACAAATTATATAATATTAAGAATAGCTGCTCAGCCTGCGATGTATCCGGCATCACGAAAAAATACCAAAATAAGGAAAGCTGCAATAAATAAATATATCGTTTTGTATTACCGGTATTACTCCACAAAGAAGGAGGTAATATTGTTAACTTTCTGGCACAATAAACAAGATCCAAAAAAATTAAAATATTAATTCATTCAGTGCATCGTTGGCAATTTTGACGTTTATTTTATTTAGCCAACCATTCAGTTCTTATTTTGGGTACCACAAAGTATTTGCGGCCTTGCCTGACGGCAGACAGGTTTTTATGTCCATGCCAAAAGCAGCCATGTACAAATATTACGGTTTTATATTTTGTTAAAACAATACCAGGTTTACCGGGGAGTTCTTTATCGTGTAACCGGTACCGGTAGCCATGTGCATGTAAAAACTTTCGTACCAGCATCTCGGGCTTGGTATCCTTGCCTTTAATGCGGCTCATCCGCCACGGCGGACAAGTGTTATAACTGCGGGTCGCTTTGGAGTGTACATCAGCCATAGCATAAAGTTAGAGAAGATAAATAATTTATCTTTATTGCATGATTGACAATAAACATATCCTTTCAATTTTACAGGAAGCTAAACCCGCATTGCAAAAAAGCTATGGTTTTACATCTCTTGCATTATTTGGGTCTTATAGTCGCAACACTGCAGTTGCCGGTAAGAGCGACATAGATGTTATGGTAGAATTTGCAGAACCCATCGGTATCCGGTTTATTGACCTGGCAGATGAGCTCGAACAGATTCTTAAACAAAAAGTAGACCTTGTATCGCGTAAAGCAATTAAACCGAAATATTTTAAAGTTATTGAACCAGATTTGATCTATGTCTGAAAGAGAAATAAAAAATTTATTGGAAGATATTTATGACGCTATAAAAAAAATCGTCAGCTATACAAATGAGATGTCTTATGATGATTTTATCCGGGATGATAAAACTGTGGATGCTGTTGTACGAAATTTTGAAATTATCGGTGAGGCATCAAACAGAATTCCTGATGATTTTAAAACAGAACATCCTGAAATAGAATGGCGGAGAATTATAGGTTTCCGCAACCGTATTATCCATGAATATTTTGGCATTGACTATGAAAATCTCTGGAGGATAAAAAATGAAAATATTCCCATTCTTTTTGAATTTATGGAACTGATTCTGGAGGATCTGGATGATTAATTTTCCAACCTTGTTTCTTTAGTGTTGTAACAGCTTTTCATCATTGGCAATGTTGCCGTTTATTTTATTCAGCCACCATTCGGTTCTTCTTTTGGGTACAACAAAGTATTTGCAGTTTTTATGTCTATGCCAGAAACAGCCATGTACAAATATTACAGTTCTGTATTTTGGTAAAACAATACCAGGTTTACCGGGGAGTTATTTATCGTGTAGCCGGTACCGGTAGCCATGCGCATGTAAAAATTTACATACCAGCATTTCAGGCCTGGTGTTCTTGCCTTTAATGCGACTCATCCGCCACGGCGGACAAGTTATTAAAACTGCGGGTTTCTTTGCTATGTACATCGGCCATTGTATGAAGTTAGCTTATTATGGCATCTGAAGGTGGGTGGGCCAAACCGGAAGTGATTCGTTAGTTCACCGGCGATGGCTAAGATTTTATTTACGTGTATGGCGGTGCGTTAGTTGCGTGCTTGTTTTGCCTGTTATCTTTCTGGTAACCTGTACCGTAACGCTAAAACGCAAATCCAAATGCAACCGCTCCTCCCTGTAAATAATAATTACCCGGTGTAAAAACAGGTGTTAAGGCCCTTTGACCGTAGATATCTATTTTAAACCTGTTAAGCCATATTTGAACTCCGCCAACAACACCGCCAAACTCTTGGGCTGCGGCTGTAGCTCCTTTAGAAATGTTTGTTGACAGGTAACCGGCTTCCGGGCCCACATATAAATAGATGGCCCTGAACTTTGTGTAATTATGTACCCTTGTGTTGGTTTTTTCGTTATAAACTACACTTTGTTCATCCATATGCGATCCCAGGTTGAATTTAAATGTAGCAGGAAGCGTGTAAACATTCATTCCACCTGCATTATTAGAATAATACGACCAGTTTAATTTCAACTCCAGGCCAAATGTGGGGGTTAGTACACCTGTCTTATTTACTTTCTTCTTATTATATTTCATAAATTCCTTAAAGATGGCGCCCGTAAACAACCCGTTCTGACCTGGCATATTGGTTATCCCGCCCGAGCAAAAGCCAAATTCAAGTCCCGTACTTTTCCCTACCTGGCTAAATGCGCTTTGAAAGCTTAACATAACGGTTAGGTACAATACCGAAGTTATCAATACGCTTTTGCCGAGCCGCCGGGTAATTTGTAAATCATGCTTTTTCATTTTGAATTTATTTTGTCAGGAATTGGTAATAATTAAAATACCGTGAATTAATTGAAGCAGGTAACTTGCGATTCTAATTCATTAATTAAGCGAGTTAACCGGGAACCTGTCTGCCAGCAAGTCCTGGTTAATCTGAAAGGAGGATAACGGGCGTACCCATAATTTATTGTTACCGGAAATTTCCGGATCAGCGTTTATACAAAAAAGGAGATTGTTTCGCCGGGAAGATTTGCTTACACCTCCAATTTATTAGTGTCTCAGCGGGCAATGTCATTAAGTTAAGAATTTTTAAAATGATATTAATATATCACCCCTTCGGGGTTTGATGTGACTTTCTATCATCAGCTATAATAATTGCATCCCTTCGGGATTAATACAAAGCCTGAAAGGCTGATATGATTATAGAATTACAATCAGAAAATTTTCTAAACCCCGAAGGGGTGACATCATTCCCTTAACTTAATGACATTGCCCGGCGTTGTTTTCACAACCCATGCTTCAAATTATAACAGAGCTGCCGTGAAACCCCGACGCCGAAAGTAAACCCACTTTTTTGCACCCACACTTCGAAGTAATTATCTTCACACATACTTTAAAAGTTTGCAGCATCGGGGTATTAAAACGGTAAATGTGTTCAACATCGCGGTTTCCGGGAAGGTATCTTTAAGCAGTAGATTATAAACGGAAAACCCTGCCGGGAAAATTTTTTCAATGTAAAAGCAGGTGGTTTTTCGATTCCCATAGGACTTAAAACATTTACCCAACCACTTGATAAATTCTTTGAAGAAAAATTCGGCGGCGCATGTTTTGAGAAATCAAAAGTATATATGGATGCTTACCTGATGAGATACAGGCATGAGCTTTTAACCAATTATTGTAACGATATGATTTGCTTTAAAACAGCTATCATACTTAAATTAAACAGTTTCCACCCCGATAAGAAAAAAAATAATATTTTTCCACCCAACCTTCTTTGCCATTTCATTTGCCCGCCCGTCTTTAGTGATGTTATTGGTTATTTTCTTCACCGATCTGGCGGTTATTTTTTTAGGAATTACACAGTCTTTGCAATTTATATGTCCCTGCCATGTACAGTTATATACAAATACCATGGTTTTGTATTTTTCGTAAAACAACATAAGGCTTACCGGGAAGGTAAAGTTCCTGGAAATTATATTTACTTTGCGTTATGCAAACTTTGCAAGACATATTATATACATTACGCAAACATAAACCTGAACTTCAACGCAAGTATCCCGTTGCAAGGTTTGGCGTATTTGGCTCGTATGCCCGTGGGGAAGCTACTGAAAAAAGTGATATTGATATTGCTGTAGAAATTACCGGCCCTATGGGATTAAATTTTGTTGCAATGGCAGATGAAATAGAAGCTCTTTTTGGTACTAAAACAGATGTGGTACCGAGCCGTTCTATCAAGCCGGAATACCTGCCCTTTGTAGAAAAAGATATCATATATGTCTGAAAGAAAACCCTCTGTTATTATTAAAGACATTTTGAATTGCATTGACCATATACAACTGTATGTAGCCAATCTTACTTTCGCCGAATTTTCTGAAAACTTTATGCTTACGGAAGCTTGTCTTTATAATATCCAGGTAATCGGTGAAGCGGTTTCAAAAATTCCTGATGATATTAAAGAAAATGAAAAGCAAATTCCCTGGCAACTCATTAAAGGAATGAGAAACCGTCTTATACATGAATATTTTGGCACAGACCTGCAGCTTGTATGGAATGTTATAAAAAATGAATTGCCTTCTTTCAGGAATCAACCGGAAAGAATTAGTAATTCGCTAAAAATACAAAACCGGTAATCGGGTGATATTTTTACGGGAACTTATTTCAGGGTCATCCCGATAATTCTGTAGATATCCATTTTCTGTAATTCAGGAAATGGATTTTTATTTAACCAAAGGTTGAGGATGGGCTTTTTTAGGATAAATGAGTTTATTATTTTGGGTTCATGCAAAGCTATCTTCTTCAGTTTATGGATACAACTGATAACACCTGTATTGTTTTGCTGTTATCCCGTTGGTTTAAGTTGGGAACTGATGATGCGTTTGGTGATGATAGAAGCATTAGCTGTGAGCATTCCAAAAAATATCCAGGCAATTTCTGTGGCCTGGGTTCTGGCTTTAATTTTATTAAGCAGGTAATGATTTTTTTCATTACCAAAACTTCCTTCGAGCACGGTAGCTCTCACGGTGTTTAATACAGATCGCATCACAGATTTCTGTTCTTCCAGCTTTCCTTGTTTACCCTTGGGGATAAAACTTGTTGCGATGGCCAGGCTATTGCAGTATCTCCTGTTTTCATTGGTGGCATAAATAGCGTCTGCTGCTAACTGGCTGCATCTGCCAAAGTATTTTTGATGAAAGGCAACCGATTGTTTTAATCTTGTTCCTTCATTAAAATTTTCATAGCTAAGGTGCTCTATAAAACTCAGTCCCCCTACCTGCACTTTATGAACCTTAGCTCCAAACTCTACCGGCTTTATTTCTTTGCCTCTTATAATGGCTCTTACATGCGGCTTGTGTAACGATACGATCCTTTGTTTTACATTTTCTCTATTGCCATAAAGGAGTTCGTGTTGCTGGCTGTATATGGTTTTGATATGGCTGACCAGCTTTTTTTCTTTATTACTTAGATTAAATTCATGGCCCTTCTGCAGATCCTGTAACCCTTCGAGTAGCCGTGACAGATATTTTAGTAATTGTTTGCGGAGCTTTTTATCCTGGCGCCTGCTCTTTTTGCGATTTCTCTGGTAACCCAGGTAATTTTTCTTATGCTTGTGGTAATTACTGCGGCTGCTTCGCAACTTCAATAATTTACGCTTTCCTTGTAGGAGCTGATACACTTTTACATTGCTTTCCCACAAGAGCTTTACATCGGTAGGATAACGGATATTACTTTCATACACCGTGGCATCCATCATGGTTACATGCGTTTGTTCCATGTAAGGCTTCCACGACCTGATCAACACCCCTTGCAATTCTTTGATGTCAAGATGCCTGGCAACATAGCCTCGCCACCAACTCACCAGGTTCTTATCCTTAATACGGCGGGCATTTAATTGAACACCGCAAAAGTATTGCATGCACCAATCCGTGTTCAACCGGTCAATAAGCATCTCATCGCTCAGGCCCGTAAAATGCTTCAATACTAATAACCCGATACCACCTTCTACTTTTAAAAAGGGTTTGCGTCCACGACCACTTATGTTTTGAAGAGGTGAAGGAATTTTTGAAGCTAACTCTTTAAAGGGAATGCTGCGATGTAACCTGCCTAAATCACTTTGATAAAATGCATCTTCCAGGATAGAAGGTGTTTGTAAAAATAATGGGTTGTAGTACATTTGATCAGTTATTTTGCTGCCTCACTTTGTGCACTTTTTGTGCCATTGTGGGGCTTTTTTATAACTGTTCACATCTTATAACTCAATGTGGGTAACTGTTTCATATTATCAGGTTCACCCTATCACTTCTAATGAATAAGCCAGATTTTGCATTTCTAATTACTATCACCTCATTTTAATATTGATTATCTTATAGGGATGCAAAAGGTCGCCATAAAATTGAGTTACATAAAAAAATAATCCCGCCACTAATACAAGAATAAATATGTTAAGCTTCTTGGCGGGCAAATATTTGGCAAGATAGGGGAATAGAAAAATTTGAGCGATACTAAAAAGTTGACTAAACCTTAAAGCAAAAGCAGGGGCACCGGACAAGAATGATAATAAAAATATTGAGAGAATATTACATTTTAAAAAAAGTATTAGTTTTTTATCTGTAACAAGAACTTCTTTGCTAACTGCAAACAACAAATAAAAACAACAAAGAATATTACAGATATTTAGAGAATTGAAAACGTTAATAGTTACACTTCCATTTTCGGAGATTTCAATATAGCTGTTTAGTTTTGTTGACACATCTGAAGGGTCAAAACTTCCCAATAGATTAAGTAAGGGCAATCTTAAAAATCCTAAAATCACTGACAATACCAATATAATTATGTAAACATTCCGATCAAGTTTTTTGATATCAAACAGTAAGATGATTAGATAAAATATAGCGGAATAATGAAAGCAAGTTGCGAAAAGAACCATCCCGGCAAAGGCCATTCGTTTGCCATTTAAGAGACTAATAAGCGAAACCAAGATAATTGCTGAAGCAAGGCCAATCCTGATTTGAGTCATTTCCTGGATCAGGAAAAAATAGGAAAAATAGAATAGGAGAGCCAGGTAAGGATTGATTGAAAGTCGATTAATGGCATAGGCTTTCATCGATAGACTTGTTATCGCATAAAAAAGCATTATTGCAAACCCATAATTCGATTCGAAAACGCTTCTGAAAAAGAAAATAATTGCAAGAAAACCTGGTTCAAAAGCTATTAAATAACTAAAATTATTTCCGGCTGAATTATTGGCTGTTAAATAATAAATACTGTTGAAGATGTATTGATAATTAATATAATCTCTTGAGACACTTATATCACGAAGCCCGGCTAAAAGTATGAGAAGAATTGTAATGGCCGATAATAAATAATTGTTTTTAAAAGGAGTAAATTCATATTGAATAGCTAAAATTGCAATAAGGATAAAATAGATTATGTATATCAGCATTTACGGGGATGTCTTTATTATTATCAACAACAATGCTCTATAAAATTTGGATCTATACGTGATTATCTGAAAATATTGCCAGCTATCAATATGCTTTTAGGTGAATATTTTTATCAATTAGTCTTTCTTTAGCCTAAATAAGTTAATGATCCATATTACCAAAAATGTAATGAAACAGGCTACAAAAGCAAAGATTATTGCAGTTTTTGACTTACTCACTTTTATTTTTTTCATTGGATAATCTGCAGCATCTATCACTTGCATTAAAGGGATCTGTTTAAGGTATTGGTACCTCGCTACCTCAAGATTTTTAAACATTTCTGCATAAGCGCCACTATATACCCGAACATCCGCCTGCTGTTTAAGCACAGGAACCTCTGCCGCCGAAAATGCCGGATTCAAATTTACATCCTGTATTTCCGCCATATTGCCGATACTTGAATTGACATTACCTTTCATGACCGCTACGCGTTGCTCTAATATGTCAAGTGTTTGTCTTGATTTTTTTGTGCTTATTTCAATATAGAATTTATTAGTTTCTGCGACAAGGGTATCTGTAAAATCCTTTGTAAATTTTTCATCAGGATTGGTAACACTCACTTCATAAATGTTGTTTTTTCTGTCAGGTTTATCTGCATCTACGTAGTGCTTTGCAAAATCGTTATAAACCTTGTATAATACGCTATCCTGTGCATAAGAAAAATTGCCCCTTGATTGCCCGACGGGGAAATGAACGCTTCTTGTTTCTGTCTCTTCTTTTAAGCCCGGTTCCTTGTTTTGCTGCAGGTAATACTCCACAAAAGTATAAGGCTTATTTTGGAAAGTATCGACGGAAAGAAGTGCTCTTTCAACCATCCTCCTGCTTTTCATTATTTCAATAATATTATCTCCGGCAAAAACATCATTGCTGGTATTCATATTTAGGCCGAATTGAGCCGCGAGACTCATTGCACCCGAGGTGCTTTCGCCCTGATCCAGGGCAAACGTCAGCTTGCTCTCGTAATTGATCTTTTGTTTGCTTGCATAATATATACCCGCAAGGCCGGCTATTAAACCCACAATAAAAAAAAGCCACCATTTTTTCAATAATACCCTGATAATAAACTCTAAATTCCGGGCCGCCCTATTGGCGGAATCTGATTTCTTAAATTTATCATCTTCTTCTAAATTCATAATCAATATTAAAGGGCTTTAAGAATGTAGGCTATAATTTAAGTACGTTTACTATTATGCCTAAGGAAGATACCAGCAGAGCTAATTCGCCAATGCTGATTTTTGTTCGATTGCTTTTATTTTTTTGTGGCACATAAATTTCTGACCGTGGTGAAACGGACGGATATATTTTAAACCACAAAAAATGTTTTACCGATTCAGTTCTCCCGTCGGGATGAATAACCAAAGAACCGTTTTTTCGGGCGTAAGAAGTAAAATTTCCCGCTTGCTCAATGTAATATTTAAGCCGTTTATTGGATCTGTATGTAACTATAGTCGGATAATAAACTTCGCCCGATATTTTTACGAGATTGCTGTTTCTATCAATAGTTAATATGTCACCGTTCTCCAATGAAAGATTGTCAGAACTTTCAGGATGAGCTAATGCGGCGTTAAGGTCTACGCTTATCAGATCGGTAGTTTTATATAATTCATCCTTTAATCTTGCATCCTGGGAAACGCTATCCGGATTAATGTCTAAAACTCTTTGAAATAATCTCTCTTTTTCCTGAATCGTTAAATTCGATTTCGTGATTCTGCGTATTGTGATTGATGTGCTGTCTGCTGATGCTTTAAAACCGCCTACCCGTTTAATAATATCACTAATTCTATCACCGCTTTTTTCTAAACTATAGCGCCCGGGGCTTTTTACTTCTCCCAACACCAGAACAGTGCGTTGACGTGTATAACCCGGTAACGTTTTTACAATTACTACGTCGAACGGTTGGAGGTAAACATCAGCGCTATTTTGCCCTGCAAGATCAATATTAAATACTTCGCTTTCTTCGTGATTGGCTTCACCCACATTGGCGTTGCGTATTCGTCTTGAAATTTCGATGTTGGATGAATCACCAGACACATTTAATCCCCCAACAGCTAGTAAAAGATCATGAAGTGTAAAGTTTTCACGCCATGGAATTTCTCCAGGTTTTCTCACATTGCCTTCAATAGTAATATAGTTTTTGTCATGAAAATCAAAAATCGAATGTATATAGACAGAATCATTCTTTTTCAGATATATTTTCCGCTCACTCTGTAAAACTGAATCCAGGTCAACGGAAAGAGTTGTCGGCATTTTGTTGTTCAGGTATCTAAAAATAGAAACCCCTTTGGTATAAGCATCCGGAGTGAGACCGCCCGCTTCTTCAATCAGGTCTTTTATAGTAATATCCGGGGTAAGCTGATATGGCCCCGGTCTCAGCACTGAGCCGGAGATTACAATACGGTTTCCATATTCATCTTGTAGTTTTCGTACAATATATTCATCACTTCCATTGGTTAGAAAGGTACTGTATTCGGATGATGCCACATCAAGAATCTTTTTTTCGGTATCAGTAAGTCTTATAACAGTCACAGCACCTCTATAGGCATTGTCGGTAAAGCCACCACAATATTTAAGAAGGTCATTGAAGGTTTCGGTATCGAACATTTCAAATTTGCCCTCTCTTTTTACGTTACCCGAAATCACAACGCGATTTTTGTAATAGGGAATCCTGATTACATCTCCTTCCTGGAGAAGTATATTATCCTTTTGATTCCCACCTATTAAAAAATTGTATAAGTCAGCGGCTTCTTTCAGTTCATTGCCCCGTATTATTTCTATATCCCGATAACTTCCCATTGGTGTCGGACCTCCGCATAGATAAAGCAAATTGTAAAGAGTAGTTAAAGAAGAAACGGTATATGTTCCCGGTTTTTTAGCCTGGCCGATAACCGTAACCCGAATGCTTTTTATTTTACCAAGTGAAATTTGAACTTGTGTTTTTCCGGAGGCTATGGCTTTATAAATTGTAGAAGCAAGCCTGTTTTTTATTTTTTCTCCCGCCTGCTCAATACTTAAGCCACTTACCAGGATAGGTCCTACATTGGGAATGTAGATCTCTCCCAATTCATTTACTTTGAGATCATATCTCATTTCACTAAAACCATATACATTTATGATAATTTCATCATCCGGACCCAGGATGTAGCCTGCAGGTGCGGGTATGCGTAAATTGGGTTCAAATACCAAACTGTTAGTCGTAAAGAGCTCCGATCCGAAAATACTCTCATCATTTTGGAATTGCTGTAAAGCTATCTTTTGTCCTGTGTTGTCAACGGAAATAGTATCTGCGCCACTGTTTTTATTACCGGATTCACTCGAATACGTCGGCTTCCTGGCCGAATTAATTAAGGTCAGCCTGTTTCGAAGCTTAATAATTTCTGAATCAGGGAGCCCCCTGTTAGCAGCCATTTTGTAAAACTGGGATTCTGAGATTCCGGATTCGATTGCTTTATTATAAAATGAAACGAGATCATCATCGGTGTAGTTATCTATTTTGATGTTACTTAAATCGTTGATATCAAACAGACTGTTTTGAGCATGAATCTGGCTTGAACAAAAAAGTGTGGTTAACAAAACAAATAAAACTGTTTTGACTATTTTCATTTAATTTCTTCGTTTAAAATTTTCGCAGCTATCAGTAAAAAAGGACGTTGAAAATTGTTTGCGAAGGTAATAATATTTTTGCTTAAACTGTCTTTAGCAGCGGATCGCGTTCTTTCGGTAATTCAATGATTTTGATTAACTAAGAAGCCGATTGGGCTTAATATTAAAACTCATTAAACAGATTATCTATTTTTGACTTTAATTTCTTCGTTTTCAAACTCTGCCATTTAAAGAGGGGTAACCGAAAAAATTATGAAGTAACTTTTTTAAATCATTTTGTAATGAGGGAAATATTTTTACTTTTCCTGACTTGTTTATTCTTTTCGTGCAGAAAAAAAGTAAAAATCAAAATAATAGATCATAACTATTATATAGAAGATTTCAGGAAACCCGGCATGAATGACTATGAAACGCTTATGGCAGCCTATGACAGTATCCCTAATTATTCAAATGTTTATTTCGCCCCTCGGACCTATATTTTCAGCCATACGCCAATAATGTATAAAGCGCTTAACTTTTATGGTCCCGCGACTTTAAAAAGAGAAGACCAGGTAACCTATACGCTAAAAGCGCCCGCGGATAATTCTTCTACAATGCTCATTTTGGATAACACGGATGGGATTGTTGCGGGAGACAGGTTTTTTGTTTCTTTTGGACAGGCAAATAGTGATAATACTCCAATAGACCAAATAAAAAAAATAGCTGGAGATACTCTTTTACTTGCAGGCCCGATCGGCCAAACTAATGGCGGGATTCAAAATTTTCCCGTCGGCACAAAACTGTTTAAAAACATCAATTTTTTTTGGGTTGTCGGTACAGGAAGGTACCCTGATAAAAGTTGCAGTTTTAATAATTTGATATTTGATGGCAACAGGGATAATAACCAGGGTTCTTATTCGTGGCTACTTAATATGGCGATTTTAGCTGTGACTAAAAATACAACAGTATATAACCATTGTGAATTTATAAATAGCCCGGCAGAGACAATTGTAGGACACAATGCAGATATAAGAAATTGCACCTTCTATAATTTGAACGGAAGCGCATTTCATGCGTCGGCCGATAAAGTAACTTCAACAGAAAATGAGATCCATTCCTATCTCTCCGACAATGTTTTTGAAAATACAAACCAGGTACCTAATTCAATAGGAGGCCACAACGAGGGGGCAATTACTCATAGCAATTCAGGAGGTTATTATACAGCTACACGAAATATATTTATTAATATAGGAGGACCTGTTATGGGGTTATTTTATCCTTCCATTTCAATTCACGATTGGGGGACGTCTAATATAATTTTCACAGGAAATACAATCAACGGAGCACAAAGAATGGTATGGGCTATTGCAATTTTGCCGGGAACTATACATGATGTTATAATTGAAAAAAATACAATTTCGAATATGCCGGGTTTTGATTGGAGCGTGGGAGTGAATTATTTCGCCCCCGGTATTATATTAAATGATAAGGATGGGGAATAAAACGAACGTGGGTTGCGATTATAAAATTCATACGCTTATGCCTCTTTCACCAGTTCTGTTAATTTCCATGTTTTCCCCTAAACAGGATTTGGCCCCGATCGGACAGGATCGGGGGCTCGTACCCATCGATGCTTATTGTCCGGTATAGTTATATCTTAAGTTAATATATTTTGCCTTAATTCTGTATTTAATTTTTTGGAATAGATTTCTTCTCTCACGCAGTTTATTTTCAGTAAACTTTTTCTTTTTTTTGATTATGAAAAATTGATAATCATTTTCCACCCAAATGTTATATGTTTCAAAATAAGTAATTTGAAGTCCGTTTTTCTCTGCGTTTTCCAAAATTAAGTTTAATGGTATTGGTTGATCAATTATTTGGAGTACACCAGGGTTATTTGCCCTAAAATATTCTATATATTCCGGATTGGGAATGTTAATTAATATTTTGGTATTTTCATTCGCAATTGATGCCAAATTCTTAAAAAGATCATCATGTCTCTCTATCGGTATATGTTCAATAATATCAAATAAGGTAATAAAATCAAATTTTTTATTCTTAGGTGCATACCTGGTAATATCTTCCGTGAAGAAGGAGATATTTTTATTTTTAATTTTATGTCTGGAAAATTCAATCGATTTAGAGCTTAGGTCAACTGCTTCTATTTTGCCGGATTTTACTTTCTTTGATAATAAAAATGACAACACACCAATTCCACTCCCTAGCTCTAATATGTTTGAATCTGCATTTAATCCAAGATGTAATAATCTATTAAATAACTGGTGAATTCTATCATTTATTCCGGCTTTTACCTGATATTTTATAAAATCATCATAATACTCCTCAACATTTTTATTATCCATATTTCTTTATATAATTACGACTAACGAATCGGTACGAGATGGCAGGATATTAGCATTGTTCCCTCACGCCTGTACCAAAGTTGATTTTTGTTTTCGATCCCTGTCTGAAAAAAGTTGACTGGTTTTGATTAATAATCCTGTTATTGGTTTGCTAAGATAGTTCATCCTGAAATACGTTAATTATTATTTTCCAACTGACGATTACTGACTAAATATAGGCGTTAATTCAATTGACTAATAAACTCAATAAATTTCTTATAATTCAATGCGGAATTGAAATATTTCGCTATATGCAATTTAGCCATCCTCCTTGTTTCCGGATTTTTAAAATGCTTCATTTGAGCTAATGCTTCAGAGATTTCATCGATATCAGGATAGGCTTTTAATAATAATCCACTATCACTACTTATTAGTTCGCATATTCCTCCTATGTTGGGGGCGATTGCCGGTATTTCATATGACATGGCTTCCATAATAGAAACGGGTATTCCTTCCGAGTCACTTGTATTTATAAAAACGTCAATTTCGTGGGTTTGCAAAAATTCTTTAATCTTCTTGTTAGACAATTCGCCATGAAATTTCCAGGTGACATTCAAGTTTTTAAAATTTTCCGACGCTATTGATATCAAATTGTCTAATTGATAGCCTGCTCCTATGTGATGCCATGTAATGTGTACAGATTCATTGATCATTGCAAATGAGCTAATGCCTTTGACTATTTTGTCTATTCGTTTAACCCCGATGCAATTGGAAATAGAAATAATGACAAGAGTATCGTCGCCATTACTTGGGTGACTTATCATTTCGGGTATCTCAACACCTAGTCTACTCACGATAATCCTGTTCTTGTCTATTGCGTAAGTACTTTTTAAATAATTCTTTCCTTGCTCTGATATGGCAAATACTATATCAAAATCATCTTTGAATTGACGTTTTAATGGCATATACCAATAAGGTCTTCTGGCTTCATAAACATCATATCCGTGAGATCTTGCAACCAATTTATTAACCAACTTCTTCTTTTTTAATAAAGCGGCCCCATAAGCTGCTGTATCAAACCAATAGGAATAAATTAAAATATTCTCTGTCCGATTGATTTCTAAATATCTGTTTAGTTTGTTATAATAGGTAAGAATTGTGCGAGTTGTTTGGAATGCGATCCAGAAACATTTTAGATGAGAAAATTTAAATTTTCGCAGAACATAGAAGACTTCTTTAAAAAATATTGAAGAGAAAAGGGTTTGTATATAAATTTTTATTCTGGAGAAAATATTTAGTTCTTTGGCAAGTGAGGTATCCACTTTAATATTATCCGGTATTTTCCTTGGATCGCCCTCAATGCTAGTCGGCAAAATTATTAATTCGCCTGAAAAATTTGAAGACCAGTATTTAATTTCTTCTTCTAAGAAGTGCTCACCAGGATAATAGGGAAAACAAGAAGTTAATAATATAATTTTTTTTGCTTCAGCCATTTAAATTGAATTTCTGAACCCGAACAAATAATCAAGTTTCCAGAGGGATTTGAAGTCGCCTATATAAAATTAAATCCAACTTTCTTATTTTCTTTTTACAATAGTATCAATGTTTATGGAAGTAGTAAATTTATGTTTTTAATAGATTGCCATTCTTCAGTTTGTTACGTAATCTCTCAATCGTTTTAGAATTTTTAATGAAAAAACATTTTTATTCGGGGTAAATAAATTTAACATAGAAACCTTATACTTCTTGCAAAACCACATTTCAATTATTACTGTCGCTGATAGATAGGCTATGGCAGATGAAATAGCACCACCTACTAGTCCCAATTGAGGTATCAAAGTAAAATATAGTACACTGGAAAAGAGGAAAATTATTAAAGAAACAATAAAACTGATTTTAAAATTCCCTCTTGCAGCAAAAAAACTTGCCAACACTGTGGTTATGCTAAAAGGAATTACGCCTATTACAAAAATAGTCATCAAATGAAAAGCGCCCGCAAACTCATTACCATATAATACAGATATAAAAAAATAAGCCAAAACCAATCCTGCCAATCCAAATACGATTGTAGCATAGAAAGAAAGTTGTTTTAATTGGACTGTATAATTTATTGCTTCCTCCTGGCTACTACTGCTTGCATACGAATATAAAACGGATGCAACCGCCTGAGGCAATATCCATAATAATTGAGATAGTTGAGCTGCCAGGGAATATATTCCTAAATCTGATTTACCCCAGTATGCATCAATTACCCAGAAATCCAATTTGTAATTAAAAAATGTAGCTATATTTCCGATATAGGCCATTGAAGAAAAAAAAACAAATTGCCTGATCAAAGAAATTGGAATCAACTTTTTGGCCGGCCTTACAGGTAATAATTTTGTGAATAAAATTACAATAGCAATCATAGAAACAATAGCAACAAAAAAGGTTATGATCACAATTGTTTTAAAGGGATTAATATGATTATAAGAAATAATATTGAAATACATCAGAAAATAGATACCGGCAGGTAAGAGTTGGAGTGCCATTCCATAAATTCCTATTTCTTTAAACTTTTTGAATGTTGATAAATATGCCAGCAATACTCCATTTAATAATGAAGTAAAATAAATGCCCGTAAAAATTAATTTATATTGTTTTGTTTGTATGCTGGCCGGTAAAGCGAGATGAAGAGCTCCAAGATATTCTAATAAATTTAAAGTGCCGAAGACCAAAATAGTACTGCTTATGATTAGTACAATTGTTGTACTGAGTAGCTCACCTGCTTTCGCTTTTCCGGAATTAATAAAATATACAATCGTAGAATTTATACTAAAGCCAAAAAATAAAACCGCGAATGCAATGGAGTTCGTAAATATTGTATTCTCACCCCTTCCAGCTGGTCCTAGAATCCGGGTTATAAAAATTGAAGAGATAAAACCAATAATGGTATTAATAACCTGAGATCCGAATATAAATGAGATATTTTTCTTGATCGACAATAGTTATCTGATTGATTCTTTATTTCTAATCGCATGCAGCAACTCAATTACCTTTTTGTTTCTGTGAAACGATCTATTTTTCAATATTTTTCAAATACTCTCCATAACCACTTTTTTCAAATTTTTTTGCAAGAATATTTAACTGTTCTTTACCTATAAAGCCCATCCTGTATGCAATTTCTTCGAGGCACCCGATTTTAAAACCCTGCCTTTTTTCAATTACTCTTACAAATTCTGATGCATCGTGTAATGATTCAAAGGTGCCGGTGTCTAACCACGCAAAGCCACGATTTAAAACCGCAACTTTCAATTTTTTATCAAGAAGATATTTCCTGTTTACATCTGTTATTTCATATTCACCCCGCGACGACGGTTGAATATTTTTTGCTATATCCACAACCTGGTTGTCATAAAAATATAAGCCAGGTACTGCATAATTTGATTTGGGCTTCACCGGTTTTTCTTCTATACTTACTGCAATAAGATCTTTGTCAAATTCTACTACTCCATATCTTTCCGGGTCGCTTACAGGGTAAGCGAAAATTATTGCGCCATCAGGATTGGCCGATTTCTGTAATAAATTTGAAAAGCCACTCCCATAAAAAATATTATCACCCAGTACCAGCGCCACGGAATCATTGCCAATAAATTTTTCTCCAATTACAAACGCTTGTGCCAGGCCGTTCGGTTTTTCCTGTACTTCGTATTGAATGTTGCATCCCCATTGGTTTCCATTTTCCAGCAAGCGTTTAAACTGTTGCTGATCTTCCGGTGTTGTAATGATGAGAACCTCTTTAATCCCAGCCAGCATTAATGTTGAGAGGGGATAATAAATCATCGGTTTATCGTAAATCGGCATCAGTTGTTTGCTTACACCCATTGTTATCGGGTACAATCTTGTTCCACTACCCCCGGCAAGAATAATTCCTTTCATTGAACTGAATTGAGTTTAGAATAGTTTAGGTGGTTTAGAAAGTTTAGTACATTATAGTTGTTGTGATTTGTGAAGTTTTGAAATCAAAAATGTTTGTCTTTCTATTAAATCTCTTCCCTCACGATATATTCCCTCCGAAATAAATAAAAGGTCGGTTGAAATTATTAAATCATTCAATAATTCAATGGTACTGCTATAAGCAATTGTACTGAAGTGTGATTGATCTTTAGATGTTTTTCGGGATGTACCTTCCGCAAGATTAGAGGCGATTGAAATTGCTGCCCGTCGCATTTGTATTATTAAACCAAACTTTTCTTCACCAGGAAATTTTTTTGTGATGGAATACGTCCAAACAGCTAATTTTCTGGCTTGCTGCCAAACTTCTAATTTTTCAAATGAATAAATTTCATAAAGTTGTTTTTTAAAATAGATTAATTACGACAAATTGTTTAAAGTGGCTAAATTTTCTAAACTCCCTAAACAATCTAAACCCTAACAGCAGCATCAAACAATCTCCTGAAACAACCTAAGACTCATATTGCTTCTCATAATAAGTTCTGTATGCGCCACTGGTCACATCGTTCAGCCATTCCGTATTGTTTAAGTACCAATCTATAGTTTTTGATAAGCCTTCTTCAAATTGAAGTGATGGCTGCCATCCCAATTCTTTTTTCAATTTGGCGGCGTCAATAGCATAGCGAAGATCGTGCCCGGCTCTGTCTTTTACAAATGTTATGAGTTTCTCAGAAGTTCCATTTTCCCTTCCCAACTTTTTATCCATTTGTTTACATAGCTCTTTGATAATATCAATGTTTTTCCATTCATTGTGCCCACCGATATTGTATGTTTCTCCAGGCTTCCCATTATGGAAAATAGTATCAATTGCACTTACGTGATCTTCAACGAACAGCCAGTCTCTTACATTCAGTCCTTTACCATAAATGGGTAATGGTTTATTATTTATTATATTATGAATACAAAGCGGAATCAGCTTTTCGGGGAAATGATACGGGCCGTAATTATTAGAACAATTCGAAATGATAACAGGTAAATGATAGGTATGATAAAATGCTCTTACAAAATGATCGGAAGCTGCTTTGGATGCCGAGTATGGGCTCCTGGGATCATAAGGGGTTTCTTCTGTAAAAAAGCCATTTTCCCCAAGGCTTCCATATACTTCATCCGTGGAAATATGATAAAATAATTTTCCCTCATAATTGTCTTTCCATGCATCTTTTATCACCTGCAATAAACAAACAGTCCCTAATACATTTGTTTTTACAAATGCTAAGGGATCGCTTATGGAACGATCTACGTGACTTTCTGCAGCACAATGCAAAATGCCGGTAAAATTGTATTTTGAAAAAAGGTCTTTCACTAATTCCATATCTCCTATATCACCCTTTACAAAATTGTAATTCGGTTTATTTTCTATATCCTTCAAATTCTCAAGGTTGCCGGCATAAGTAAGTTTATCTAGGTTGACTATTGTATACTCAGGGTATTTATTTACAAAAAGCCTCGTAAGATGTGAGCCTATAAAACCGGCACCTCCTGTGATTAGAATGTTTTTTTTCATTGTCACTTTTTTTATCATCCCTGTCTTATTTTATGAACCAGTTCAATTGCCCTCTTTGATTCAGACATGGGAAAACCATTTCCCGCTATTATCTTGTTATATGATTCCGTATGCAATTCCGTAAAGCCTTCACTAAATTCAAAAGCTTGGCCATCAATTGTCAAAGTTCTGAAAGTCCGTTTGCCGCCAGCTTTCACTTCTGCGGGAAGTGTATTTACATCAATACTCAACATCCAATTAACTGTCGCCTTTTCTAATTCAAGACTGCCGGATGCCGTAGTTTTTGTATGCATGGTTACATTGTTTTCTTTTACGGGGCCAAAAACCCACATCAGCATATCAAAAAAATGAACGCCTATATTGGTAGCAATACCACCGCTTTTAGAAATATCTCCCTTCCAGCTTGTGTGGTACCAATGTCCGCGGGACGTGATGTACTGTAGATCTACTATATGCTTCTTTCCGGATGGTGCTGCATCAATTTTTTCTTTTAAGGCTATAATTGCGGGATGCAATCTTAATTGTAAAATAGTAAAAACATGATGTCCCGTTTCCGTTTCGATTTCTTCCAAAGCGTCAATATTCCATGGGTTTAAAACCACCGGCTTTTCGCATATAACGTCGGCGCCTATACGCAACCCAAAACGGATGTGTGCGTCGTGCAGATAATTAGGACTACAAACTGACACGAAATCAATTTTTGTGCCCTGGCGTTTTAACTTTTCCAGGTGCCTGTCGAATCGTTCAAATTCAGTAAAAAAATCTGCATCGGGAAAATAGCTGTCCAATATCCCGACTGAATCGTTTTTATCTAATGCTGCTATTAAATTGTTACCAGTATCTTTTATCGCTTTCATATGCCGCGGGGCTATGTAGCCGCCGGCACCTATTAAGGCAAAATTTTTCATCTGTTATTTTATTCTTTTTAAATGATTATTTTCCAGCAAATATTCCTGCTGGCTTTCAGGGCAAACAGCAATGTTATTTTTGTCAAAGTTTAGTTTAATTCCATATTCGCTCATCCATCCAACGTGTCTTGCCGGATTTCCAACAACTAACGAATAAGCCGCCACTTCTTTAGTAACTACGGCTCCGGCACCTATGAACGCATATTCACCAATATTATGGCCGCAAACTATGGTTGCATTCGCCCCAATTGAAGCGCCCTTTTTTACAATTGTTTTTTTAAATTCTTCTTTCCTGCTAACTGCGCTTCTTGGATTAATTACATTAGTAAACACCATTGACGGGCCAAGGAAAACATCGTCCTCGCAAATAACACCTTCATAAATAGAAACATTATTTTGCACCCTTACATTCTTTCCAAGAATAACTTTAGGTGATACCACTACATTCTGTCCAATGTTACAATTTTCACCAATTATACAACCACGCATTATATGGGAAAAATGCCAGATTTTAACTCCCGAACCTATTTCAGAACCATCATCTATAACTGCAGTAGGATGTGCAAAATAATTCATTTGCTATTTTTGAACGGGCGCAAAGTTAATAAACAATTTGCGTTTATTATCTTCTCAACTATAATAGTTGTGCCGCAGTTTAGTATTAATTTATTTCTTTATGCCTAAACGAAAATGCAAGATTGTTAGTATTGTTAAACCATCAAATCGACCTGTAATATTTTTTAACTTAGATTTCAGTTACCTTGGCGGGTCATTTATCTTCGTGCCATGCATTATGCTTCCATAGAAAATCTAAGTAAATCATTTGGTGTACGAACACTTTTCAGCAACATTACTTTTTATATAGAGGAAGGCGATAAAATTGCCTTTGTAGCCCGTAATGGGAGCGGTAAATCGACATTACTTAAAATAATTGAGGGAGGAGAAACCGCCGACGGCGGTACCGTTTGGGTGCATAAGGATGTCAAAGTGATTATGTTGCAACAAGAAACGGTGTTTGATAATGATAAAACTATCTGGGATAATATATTGAATCTTGACAATCCCGTTGTGCAGGTCGTGAAGGAATATGAAATGATGCTTGAAAATGAAACACAGGATGAACATCGTGTAAGCGATCTTGTTAGTAAGCTTTCGGAGGCTAATGCCTGGAGCTTTGAAAGTGATTTAAAGCAGATTTTGGGTAAACTTAATCTTCATCATCTTAATGAACCTGTAAAGAATTTAAGTGGCGGCCAGCGCAAAAGAGTGGCTTTAGCCCAGGCACTGATAGAATCCCAATTGCATGAGGGTAAATGTTTACTCATTCTTGATGAACCTACGAATCATCTCGACGTTGACATGATAGAATGGCTCGAAAACTTTTTAGCTTCTAATAAAAGCACACTGTTATTGGTTACACATGATCGTTATTTTTTAGATACGGTTTGTAACGAAATAATTGAGTTGGAAGATGAAAAATTGTATGTATATAAAGGAGATTACGATTATTTTTTGGAGCAGAAATCACTAAGAATTGAAGTACAGCAGAGTGAATTACTAAAGGATAAAAATATTTTCAGAAAAGAGTTGGAATGGATGCGCAAGCAGCCTAAGGCGAGAACTACAAAGTCAAAAAGCCGCCAGGATGCATTTGCGGACCTGGAAGAGAAAGTCAGCCAAAGAAAAGAAATAGCAGAACTTTCATTGCAGGTTAAAATGACACGCCTCGGTGGTAAAGTTCTTGAAATGAAAAAAGTAAATAAATCCTATGGTGATAAAATTATAATGAAGGGATTTGATTATACTTTTAAGAAAGGAGAACGTATAGGAATTGTTGGCAAAAACGGAACAGGGAAATCAACTTTTTTGAAGGTAGCGCTCAACCTGGTTCCGCCGGATAGCGGAAAGATTAATCATGGCGATACGGTTGTTTTTGGAAATTTTGCACAGGAAGGCTTGCAATATAAAGAAGATAAAAGAGCTATTGAGTATGTAAAAGATTTTGCAGAATTTTTTCCATTAGCCGACGGAAGTAAAATTAGTGCAACACAATTCATGGAGAAGTTTGGTTTTACGGCGCAGCAACAATTTACTCCTTTAAGTAAATTGAGTGGTGGAGAAAAAAGAAGATTACATCTTTTAAGTATTCTTTTTCGGAACCCCAACTTCCTCGTGCTGGATGAACCCACCAACGATTTGGATTTGCAAACTCTTCGTACACTCGAAGAATTTTTACAGGATTTTCCCGGCTGCATTTTAATCGTGAGTCACGACAGGTATTTTATGGATCGCCTGGTAGATCATTTATTCGCGTTTGAAGGAAATGGAGAGATTAGGGATTTTCCCGGTAACTATTCGCAATATAGGACCTGGAAACAATTGGAAGAAAATAACTCTAAAGCAATTGAACCGGGTATACAAAAGAATAATGATAAGGTAACAAAGTAAAAGCGATAACAGACTTAGTCATAAGATTACTTTTAAGGAGAAGCATGAATTTGAATTATTAGAAAAAGAAATTCCTGCCCTGGAAAAAGAAAAAGAATTGTTAGAGATAAAAATGAATAATGGGTCGCTCGATTTTGAAAAACTGCGAAAAGTCGCAGAAAGAATAAGTGAAATAATTGTGTTGCTGGATAAAAAAGAAATGCGTTGGCTTGAGTTGAGCGAAAAAGTTTAAATTTAAATTCTTTAATCAAAGCGGTATGAAATGAAAGAAAGCAGAATGCTTACTTTTTTAATGGCGTTGACAGTATTCAATTTTTTTAGTGCCGTAGCCGAAGTAAGATTGCCTGCGATTATTGGAAGCCATATGATCCTCCAACAAATGAGCGATGTAAAAATATGGGGCTGGTGCGATCCGAGTGAAAAAATTAAGATCAGCTGCTCATGGGATACCGTCACTTATAATGCCGTCGGAAACCCGGATGGTAAATGGCTACTCACTATTTTGACGCCCTCAGCAGGTGGACCATATACACTTACCATAGAAGGGCATAACAAAATTATTTTAGAAGATGTTTTAATTGGTGAAGTTTGGGCCTGTAGCGGCCAAAGCAATATGGAAATGAGTTATAGCTGGGGTATCAGGCAGTATACCAATGATATCGAAAATGCAAACAATAATAAGATACGGTTATTTTATATTCCAAGGTTAACATCAGAATATCCACAGGACGACACAAAGGGACACTGGGTAGTATGTAATTCCGAAGATCTTAAAACATTCAGCCTTGCAGGTTACTTTTTTGGACAAAAATTGCAGGAAATATTATCAGTTCCTGTTGGTCTTGTTGAAGCAAGTTGGGGCGGTACGCCTGCAGAAGTATGGACGCCCAAAAACGCCATAGATAATAATCCGGTTTTAAAAAAGGTCGCTGATTCGCTAAAAAAAATTCCCTGGGGACCGATACGTGCCGCTGCAACTTATGATGCCATGATATATCCCATTACCAATTTCAATATTGCCGGTGTTATATGGTACCAGGGTGAAGCAAATGTTGAAAATGCGTCTACCTATGAACCGTTATTCTCAACGATGATCACGTCGTGGCGCAAAGCATGGAATAAAGATTTCCCCTTTTATTTTGTTCAAATAGCTTCATATAATTATGGTAACAATATTTCAGGCGCATTGTTAAAAGAAGCACAAACGAAAACACTGTCCGTACCCAATACAGGAATGATCGTGGTGGATGATCTTGTAACCGATGTTAATAATATTCATCCGCAGGATAAAAAAGATGTAGGCTACCGGCTGGCTAATCTCGCCTTATCAGAAACGTATGACAAAAATGATTTCCCCTATAAATATCCAATGTATAAAAGCATGCAAATTGAAAAAGGAAAAATCAGCCTTGATTTTTCAAATGCCGATGGAGGCCTGGTCAGTAGAGGTGATACCGTAAAAGGCTTTTACATCGCTGGTGATGATAAAGTTTTTATGCCTGCAAATGCAACAGTTAATAAAAACTCCGTAGAGGTATGGAATAAAAATGTTAAGAATCCGGTGGCTGTGCGTTTCGACTTTACAAATTCTTCAATTCCAAATTTATTTAACAAGGAAGGATTGCCCGTAAATCTTTTTCGGACTGATAATTGGGATGATATAAATACTCTTACTACTAAATAAATTCAATAAAAATCAATAGTTAAAATCGTTTTGATTATAAAAAGCTATTTCAAAATTATAAAGCTTTGAATACATATTCACCGGAAGAGAAAGCAATACTTCTATACCTGGGAAAAAAATTACCAGGTAACCTGACATATCATGGATTACACCATACCATCGATGTATTAAATGCTGCCATGAAAATTGCGGAAGCCGAAAATTTATCCCCCGATGAATTGAAACTTCTCAGGATTGCTATTTTATACCATGATGCCGGATTTACTACCAATTATAAAGAACATGAAAATAAAGGGTGTGAAATGGCCAAAAAAAATTTACCTGCTTTTGGTTATTCCGACAACGAAATCGGAATTATTTGCGGAATGATTATGGCAACTCAGATCCCGCAAACGCCACATACGCTTTTAGAAAAGATTATTTGCGATGCAGACCTGGATTATCTTGGACGTAATGATTTTCACAAAATAAGCAATACGTTATTTGAAGAAATGAAAATTTATAACAATCTTCATGATGAAAAAGAGTGGAATAAAATTCAAAAGAAATTCCTTGAAAATCACCAATATTATACAGCATACGGAAAAAAAAACCGTGAACATAAAAAGCAGCAATATTTGCAACAGATCAACAAATTGGTGGCCTCTTACAAATGAATTGGTCTTGGTAAGACTGATCCTTGAATTTGCTTCTAAATACCTCAAAAAATTTTATAGACGGTAACAATTTATCATGCAGGAATATTAGCTTAGTTGTCTATAATATTATTGTTTAAAAAAGATAATATGACTAAAGAAATATTTCTGACCTTATTTTTCTGTTCCATCTTCTTCTGGGTCAAATCTCAAAAAACTTATAATGAAGTAACCCTTCCCGAACTGTTGCAAAAGCTGGAGAAAAAAGACACCAATATGATATTGGTAGATGTAAGAACGACGGGTGAATATTATGATTCGAGTTCTATTTATCAACAATCAAATATAGGTCGTATTAAGGGAGCGATAAATATTCCTTTGCAGGATTTTAGAAAAGATCCGGCTACTGTCCATTTGTTGGATGCCTATAAAAATAAAGACATTTATGTTATTTGCTCGCATAGCTATAGAAGTCGGGTGGTTTCTAATTTGCTTTTAGACAGTGGCTTTAATAATATAAATAACACCCGGGGAGGTATGACAGAATTTTTTAGAAGGTATAATGATGTGAAGCCGTTTGAGAATGATTTGTATGAAACAAGTATCAATTACAAAAATATGGCACCGGCTCAATTGGTTGAAGAATTAGCTGCGAATAAAAATCCTCTACTCGTTGACGTTAGTAATGCCCCAAAACATTTCTGGGATTCTGCCAATTTAGTTTTTAATAAATACTACCCGTCTTTTAAAAGTGCAGTAAAATTCGATTATGGGGATTCGCTTGAAATACTGGCATTGGTAAAAAAGCAAGCTGAAAGGCCTGTAGTTTTGTTTAACAGTATTAACTATGGTGCCGCCGAATTGGCTCGCTGGCTTACCCAAAAAGGAATTCCAAATGTCAGCTACCTTGTCGGTGGTACTAACTTATTTTATGAATACGTAGCAAATCAAAATCTTCTTCCTACCATAAGCAGATTTGTTAGCATGAACAGCCAAATTCATTTTATTACGCCCTCCGTTTTTTGTGATAAATTGGCCACTTTGAACAATACAAAAATTATTGATCTCAGGACGGATACTGTATTCAAACAGGTCACAAAAGGAGCAAAATATGATTACAAGCATTTGAAAGGTGCCATTAATTTTTTTGCCGGTAAAGGAATGCATGAATTTGAACAGCAATTTCCTGATAAGAAAACTGACTACGTTCTCATTTCTGAAAATGGAATTGATGGTCTTGAATTAGGTGATGCGCTTGCAAAAGATGGATATAAAATAAACTGGGTAATCGACGGCATGCAACGTTGGGAGTGGTATATGAATAATGTTGAGACATTTAAGTGCATGGATTATTTAGTTGACTAATCATAAAAGATTTACCTGCTGCATAATTTGTTTTTAGGAGCCATAACAAAATCCCGTTTATGAAATTTACGTTACTCTTATTTCTTGCATTTAGTTTTACGGTGGCAAATGCTCAAACTTCCGATCCATATGATTCGGCCTTAGCGAAGAAATTACACGCCGATGATTATGGAATGAAAAATTATGTTCTTGTTTTGCTGAAGCCGGGAAGTAATACTTCCGTCGATAAGGTTATGGAAGATTCTATTTTTCATGGACATCTTACTAACATTGGAAGGCTTGCAAAAAACGGTGATCTTGTAGTAGCGGGTCCGTTTGGCAAAAATGAAAAATACCGCGGTTTGTTTATTCTGAATGTTACCAATTTTGACGACGCTAATAAACTACTGCAGACCGATCCTGCAATAAAAGCAAATTTTCTAGAGCCGGAAATGTACCTGTGGTACGGTTCTGCATCACTGCAGGAAATATTACCGATACATAGTAAAATTCAGAAATTAAAATTTTAATAATTTTTCAGTGATTCAGCCGGCAGTTAATTTTCAATCTGTGTCACCTGTTTTCTTTTGCCTGAAATCATTTCTTTTGGAATTGATTTACAAATTTCTTCCCGCAATACTTCAATTATTCTTTGTTTTACGAAGTGGCGATAGGTAACAATACTTATTTCTCTGGCGGGTACTGGTGGCTTAAAATGTCTCACAAATTTTTTATCCCTGGCATTTAGTTCTTTTAATGCGAGTTCAGGCAGAATAGTTATCCCATTGTTCATGTCCACCATTTTTTTCAACGTTTCAATACTTCCAGCTTCATATTCGAGATTACTTGTTTTCAATCCTTTTTTTCTTAACTCACATAAGTTAAAAATCTGTGACCTGAGGCAGTGCCCTTCTTCGAGCAACCATAAATGATTAACATCAATATCGTTGGGAATCAAAAATTTTTTCTTCATCAGTTTTTCATTACTGGAAGCGTATACTACAAACTGCTC
Source organism: uncultured Chitinophagaceae bacterium (assembly GCA_963819925.1). Taxonomy (GTDB): domain Bacteria; phylum Bacteroidota; class Bacteroidia; order Chitinophagales; family Chitinophagaceae; genus Ginsengibacter. The sequence goes on from CAWFYG010000009.1 coordinate 1,729,907, forward strand.
ATAATAAAGCGCCTGCTCTTTCAGCGATTCATTGTTAAGTGGGGTCGCCAATATTCCCGCATCCAGGTGATGGCTTTTAAGCTTTTCAATAATTTGTTCGGTGGTAAATTCAGAAATTTTAATTTTCAATTTTGGGTATTTTTTTAAAAACGAATTTAGAAATAATGGTAAAAGGTAAGGAGCAACCGTTGGAATAATGCCCAACTTCAATTCTCCGGAAACTTCTCCCTTTAGTTCTTCCACAATTATCTTCATTTTACCGGCCTCCTGTAAAATTATTTTTGCCTGCTTTATTATCAATTCTCCCGCTTCCGTCGGCACGACCGGCTGTTTACTCCTGTCAAAAATTTTTACACCCAATTCTTCTTCCAGTTTTTGTATCATCATGCTCAGAGTGGGTTGCGTAACAAAACATTTCTCTGCAGCTTTTGCGAAATGCCGGTGAGTATCTACTTCAAGAATGTATTTTAAATGTTGAATGTTCAATGATATAGACTTTTTCTATGTAAAGATAAATATTATCAATTTGTTTTATCATCTGGCATGCCCGACCTTCGCCCGATTGAAAACCAGAAACTTTGGGATATCAATCCTGAACCTGTAATGACTTAAACCTATGAAGATTAAAAATTCGAAGGCAACCTTATGGTTGCTTTTTGTCTTATATAATATTTATAATTTATTTTAATAGTAATACTTCCATTTCAAAGAGTTCGTTTAACATTTGTGTACATTCGTTTATTAAATATCCGGATCGATGAAGGAACGGTTTTATTCGCTTGATGTGTTTCGGGGAGCCACTGTTTGTTTAATGATTATGGTGAACAATCCCGGGAGTTGGGATCATATTTATGCGCCGCTGGATCATTCACCATGGCATGGTGTTACTCCGACTGATCTTGTTTTTCCTTTTTTCCTTTTTGCTGTAGGGAATGCGCTTGCTTTTGTTATGCCAAGGCTTGAGTCAGCAGGTGCCTCGGCATTTTGGAAAAAGATTATCAAAAGAACCATTCTCATATTTTTAATAGGACTCTTTCTTAACTGGATGCCATTTGTAAAATGGGATGATCACCAACTGGTATTTAAACAATGGAGCTATATTGACTCCGAAGGTCATCCTGCAGGGGTAAGAATTTTAGGAGTATTACAGCGTATTGCCCTGGCTTACTTTTTCGCATCGGTAATTATTTATTATTTGAAAATACGTGGAGCATTTTTTCTTGCTTGCGTAATTCTTTTGGGTTATTGGTTTTTGTGTGTTGCGGGCAATCCATCTGATCCGTTCAGTTTAACGGGTTGGTTCGGAACCAGCGTTGATAAAGCCATACTTGGAGAGGGTCATATGTATCATGGTGAGTCTTTGAATGGTCATCCTATTGCATTTGATCCCGAGGGATTCATGAGTTTGTTTGGTGCAATTGTGCAGGTAATTTTTGGATATTTTGCGGGCTATTATATTACTAAGAAAGGGAAAACTGCTGAGATGGTTAATGGATTGTTTGTGGCCGGAGCAATATTTCTTTTTACCGGGTATGCGTGGAATATGGTTTTCCCGATCAACAAAAAAATATGGACAAGTTCTTATGTTGTGTATACTACAGGGCTTGCATTGGTTATTCTTGCTATAATGATTTATTTAATTGAATTAAAAAACAGAAAAGGATGGTTCGCTAAATTCTTTGATGTATTTGGGAAGAACCCGCTTTTTATATTTATGCTGAGTGGATTTTTACCACGTGCGTTAGGACTTATAAGAATTCCTTCCGCTGAAACAGATGCAACAGGAAAGCCTGTTTACCTTTCTCCTTTCGGCTGGTTTTACGAATATGTATGCAAACCAATTTTTTCTTCTAATCTAAAAAATGCCTCGTTATTATATGCGCTTTGTATGATCACTTTTTTATGGCTGATTGTGTGGTGGATGGATAAAAAGAAAATTTATATAAAAGTATAAGCGCAAAATAAAAAAATGCTATTCCAGGAATTTAATTTTATAGCTTGTTTTAAATAAAGTAGATTCTCCCGTTTCAAGTGTAGTAACACCTATTTCATTATTAAATCCATCAGGAGCACCACTTAAATTTTCTATTGCGATACTTTTACGTTGCGGTGGAATATAAACCTGCAAATATGGATATGATTTCTCCGGATAAATTTCTATCTCTAATTTTTTTGACAGGGTTTCTTAATACACACAAAGGCTGGCATGCATCCATATTCAGCGTAAAACAATTATCGAAAAAGGTAGTATCAATTTTTTTCAGCGCATTAAATTCAACGTATGGAATCAGATTTTGTGTAGGTATTAATTCACTGTTGAATTCAACCATTTCTTTCGACTGAAATTCCAACTGCAATTCATCAACTATATCGCCTAAATTAAAGTATGGATGCCATCCATCCTGCATTGGAATTAAACCTTCATCTTTATTAATGCATTCTGTAGTTACGGAAAGCTTATTGTCTTTTTCAAGTTGCCAGGTAACTATGCAATCATAATTAAAAGGATATCCTGCATCTTCACCCCGGTATTCATATTTCATAGTAACAGAAGCGTGAAATTCGTTCGCCGTTTCGCCTGTAACAATAAATGCTTTATTATACAGCAGTCCATGAATGGCATTTTTACCGAGATAAAATTTTTCAATCTTATATTTTTTTTCCCCGAAGCGATAAGTTCCATTTTTTAATCTGCAAACAAACGGTGATAATTTAGAACCTAAAAACCCCTTTGATTCATGATGATTCATAAAATCATCCGCCGTTTCATAACTATCGATTACATTAAATGATTCGCCATTGTTATTTACAGTGAAAGAATGGAGAACGGCGCCGCATCCCGGAAGCGTAGCTACGTATGTGTTTGTCGTAAGGTCCTTTAAAATAATTTTTTCAAAACCATTTTCCTGCTTTGTATCAGTTGAAAACATGTAACCAAATTACAGAAAGTTTATTAGTTGGATTCTAAAATTTTTAATACGACTTTTTCTTCCGGTGTGAGTTCTTCTTTTTTATTGCTCTTCTCAATCTTATCAAGTTCTTTAATATACTTTTCGAGCTTCCCGTTCTCGTACAAAGAAAGCATAAGAGGATGAACATAATACTTCTTGCAAACGGCTCGGGTGTTTCCTAATTGTTCTGAAACGATATCTAATGCCTCAACGATTCTTCTTTTGGTTTCAGTTTGCGTATCGCAACAGCCTATAGATTTGAATGCAAGAAAAGCCTGTACCGTTCCAGACCAGGTCCTGAAATCCTTAGCAGTAAAATCTGAATTGCTTATTTCCTTGATATAATTATTGACAAGCCCGGAATCAATCGAATGGGGATTGTCTTCTTCATCATAAAACTGAAATAATTCTTTCCCGGGCACATCTCTGCATTTTTTTATGATGGTTGCAAGCTTTTTATTTTTGAGCTTTATTTTGTGCGATATACCTTTCTTACCCTTGAATGCAAATGTTACCGAACTACCGTTGAACTTCACATGTTGATCTTTTAAAGTGGTTAATCCGAATGAGCCATAGTTTTTTTCGTAAAAACTATTTCCCACACGTATGTTGGTTCGCTCAATTAATTTTACTACGTGCAGCTAAAACTTTTTTTAGTGACAAGCCTGCTTCATTTATGTCTTTTTCAAGTTGCAGGCGCATCACTGGCAATGCTTTCCCGAAATCGAGCATCCGGTAAAACTTTGTATGGTTGCGTAAAGAGTTCCAGTATGAGTGATATTTATATTGTTTCCTTTTTTTAACATCATAACCTGTTGCCTGCAGATGACCATTTTCCTTTTTGCAAATCCACACGTCAGTCCACGCCGGTGGAATTGCAAGATGCTTTAATTCTTAATAATTCTTCATCGTCTTTTATCTTACTGTCTTTGTAATAATATTCAAACTTGTCGCCTGACTTTCTTCTTTCAATACCCGGTTGCTTGTCGGTAACATATATAAGGTTGGCTGCCCTGGCGGTTTTTTCTTCATCGTCTCCAATACGTTTTAATTTTCTTCTGGAGAGTACTTTCGTTATTCCTTCAATTTCAGTCATTGTTCTTTTTTAATTGTTATTCGCATAGTTTTACAACTTTCTTTGAGGAAATAATTCTACAAACAACTTAAGGGTTAAAAAAGGCAGGCTGTTATGCCTGCCGGGATTTAATAATGATGAAATATTCATTCATCCGTTTCGTCTGATTGCAGAAACTTGTTTTCACTGGTCGGATTTTTCATAACTTTTTCATCATCATTGATATCTTTATTTTTCTTGTGCTTTTTGCCACTCAATGCGGCAATATGGAGCTGGGTATCGGTTCCGGCAGAGATCCCGGTTTCGGGATGAGTTTCCTGCGTCTCCTTGCCCAACTCATTACTGCCTGAGGACGGATCTGTTATTCGCTCTTTGTCTGCCATAATAATTATTTTTTGATGAATAATAATTTTATCAATGAAAATTGCATGCCAATAGTAGAAGACGCTATTTTATAACCACCTGTTAACATTGAATAGTGTTATTTTGGTGATGAATTATTTGGCCCACGCGTTCTTATCTTTTAATAAGCCGGATATACTTGCGGGAAATATGATCAGCGATTTTGTAAAAGGAAAAACAAAATATGATTATCCTGAAAGCATCCAAAAGGGAATTCATTTGCATCGGTTAATAGATGAGTTTACAGACACACATCCTGTGACAGCAAAAGCCAAAAGCTATTTCAGGCCACAGTATCGTTTGTATTCCGGCGCTTTTATAGACATTGTCTACGATCATTTTCTGGCGCTTGACAAAAAGCACTTCGAAAATTACGGAAATATAAAAACTTTTTCCGGGCAGGTTTACGAGTCACTCGAAAGTAATTTTCTCTTATTCCCTTTGCGTTTTCAAAAAATGTTTTCTTACATGAAAACACAAAACTGGTTGTATAACTACCAGTTTAAAGATGGAATTAAAAAGAGCTTTCATGGCTTGGTTTACAAAGCATCTTATTTATATGAGTCAGACATAGCATTTACAATTTTTAATAAAAATTATTCCGACCTTAAAGACTGTTACACGGAATTTTTCCCCGAGCTATTGCAATTCGCTTCTGAAAATTTAAAGAACCTGTTGGCTGATTAATTCCTTCTATATTTGTAAACCAAAAAAAAGAACAAACGCTTGTGGCCGAATTTCTAAATCAAACTGGCTAATCATCAGAACTAAAACAAAACTCATTTTGAAACTGGCAACGAAATTAATTCACGCAGGTCTGGAACCTGACCCTTCTACGGGAGCGATAATGACTCCTATTTATCAAACTTCAACCTATGTACAGGAAAGCCCGGGAGCGCATAAAGGTTATGAGTATGCGAGAACACAAAACCCGACCCGACATGCGTTACAGAATGCAGTGGCGGCGATAGAGAATGGTAAATACGGGCTTTGTTTTGCGAGCGGTTCAGCCGCAACCGATGCGGTAATTAAATTATTGAATCCGGGCGATGAAGTAATTGCAGCCAATGACATGTATGGCGGAACATACAGGATGTTTACAAAAGTTTTTCAGAAATATGGATTGAAATTTCATTTTATAAATATGCAGGATGCTAATGAAGTTGCCGGGTATATTAATAAGAACACAAAACTCATCTGGACAGAAACGCCTACCAATCCTATGATGGGAATTATAGATATAGAAGCGGTAGCGACTATTGCAAAGCAGCATAATATTTTACTTTGCGTTGATAATACTTTTGCATCACCTTACTTACAGAATCCATTGGATTTGGGAGCTCACATCGTTTTACATTCTGCTACAAAATACCTTGGCGGCCACAGCGATTCGGTTCACGGTTGTTTAATTATGAATGATACAAAACTTAATGATCAACTGGCTTTTATACAGAACAGCACCGGCGCTGTTCCAGGCCCTCAGGATTGTTTTTTAATTTTAAGAGGGCTGAAAACATTGCACGTAAGAATGCAGCGCCATTGTGAAAATGGAGAAAAAATTGCAAAATGGCTTAGAACAAATCTAAAAGTTGATAAAGTATTTTGGTGTGGCTTTGAGGATCATCCTAATCATGCAATTGCGAAAAAACAAATGCGTGGTTTTGGTGGCATGATGAGTTTTACTTTAAAAGATGATAGCATGGAAGTTGCTAATAAAGTGCTCTCGTCTACAAAGCTTTTTGCATTGGCCGAAAGCCTTGGTGGTGTTGAAAGTCTTATTGGCCATCCTGCAAGTATGACCCACGCAAGCATTCCCAGGGAGGAAAGAATTAAAAATGGCCTTGTTGATTCATTAATAAGACTGAGTGTAGGTATTGAAGATGCTGATGATTTAATTGCTGATCTTGATAATGCAATTGGATAAAATTTTCAATAGGTTGTTTAATAACCGGTGATTTTGGATGATGAAAAAGAACTCGCATAATGACCTAAAAAATTTCTTGACAAAAAAGTAAAGCAATTCAATAATCCTTCTTTTATTAAAGATGATCCGGTTTCTATCCCTCATTTATTTTCCAAAAAACAAGATATTGAAATTGCCGGTTTCTTTGCGGCAATTTTTTCATGGGGAATAAGGAAAACAATTATCAACAAGGGTAAAACGCTTATGGAACTAATGGAGAATGCTCCATATGATTTTTGTTTGAATCATAGCCATGAAGATTTAAAAAGAGTAGAGAGATTTTGTCATCGTACTTTCAATGACACTGATCTTCTATATTTCATTTCCTTCTTTAAATTTCATTATTCAAAACACAGTTCATTGGAGCCTGCTTTTTTTAATGAAGCAATCATACAGCAAAAGAAAAATACGGTTGAATCTGCTTTAAATTATTTCTACCAATATTTTTTTTCAATGGAAGATGTGCCTGCGAGAACAAAAAAGCATATTGCTTCCCCGCAAAAAAAATCTACCTGTAAGCGATTGAATATGTATTTGCGATGGATGGTTCGCAACGATGATAATGGAGTTGATTTTGGAATCTGGAAAAAAATTGCTCCATCTGAATTAATCTGCCCGGTAGATTTGCATGTGGCGAGGGTAGCCCAACATTTTAATTTATTAAAAAGAAAACAGGTGGATTGGTTGGCGGCAGTTGAACTGACCGAACAATTAAAAAAATTTGATCACACAGATCCGGTAAAATATGATTTCGCTTTGTTTGGGTTAGGCATTTTGGAAAAATATTGAAACCAGACTTTAAAACATTAGTTAGATTAATTTTTTTCAGAAATTATTTTTCAATAGACTGCGCAGATTTTAAATAATATTTTCCATTTCAACTGCACAAATTTCTCCACACTTTGTTTGCGTGAAATCATCCAATTTTTTTTCTAGTGTATCTAACGTTACTATTTTTTTCATTCAATTAACATCAATGCAAAGATGTTATTAAAATTAATCATTTGCGCCTTTCTTTCTTTACTAAAAGCCTTTCAGGCATTCACTTTGTGGCAGTTTAAATAAAAATTTAACTTATGAAAAAAACAATATTATTTCTTTTAGGATTGGCCGGTTCATCTCTTATTTACATGGGATGTTCCAAAGAGCCACTTGACAACCTGACCTCTGAAGAATCACGCATCTATATTACCGATCATGATTCATCAGTTAATTTTTCGGCCTATAAAACGTACAGCATTTCTGATTCTGTAGCTGTAATTGACAATGGGAATTCTTCACGTGAATTAAATGATGTAGATCAATCATACATCAACGCTGTAAAAAAATACATGGATCAGATGGGGTATATGTTAGCCGATAAAAATAGTAATCCTGATATAGGCGTTGACGTTAGTCGCATTGTCAGCACAACAACCGGCGTTATTAACTATGGCGATTATTGGGATTATTATGATGGTTATTGGGACCCGTATTATTGGGGATATCCCGGGTACGATTATTACGTTTCGTATGCATATAGCGTTTACCAGGTTAAGGAAGGAGCTATGTCGATTGATATTTTAGATTTGAAAGATGCTTCTGCCAATGATAAAATTAATGTGATCTGGACCGGATTAATAAGAGGCTCAGGCATTTTCGATTCCAGCGCAGCGGATAGCCAGGTTAAAGCCTTATTTGATCAATCATCTTATTTGAAGACCAATTAAAAACTATTAATATGAAAAAACTTAAAATAATATTTCTTGCAGTGTGTAGTGCGTTATTGCTGGCATTCTCAGCAAATGCTCAGCCCGGGAAATTTAAAATTCACCTGAATTATAACTATAGTGTACCGACAGGCGGGTTTAATACTGATTTGGTCAATAATAGTTCACCTCGTGGATTTACAGGAAGTTTACTCTATACTTTTAATAATAAATGGGCGGGAGGTCTTTCTGCAGGCTACCAGGATTATTATCAAAAGTATGGAAGAACTATATATTCATTGAGTAAAACACAGGATGTTTCGGCAGTGTTAAGTAACTCGATACAAATGACTCCTGTTATGCTAAACGCGAGGTTTTCTCCCTTTAAAAACACTTCTTTTACTCCATATATTTCAGCAGGAGCGGGAATAAATATTGTCGATTTTCGACAATATCTTGGAGAATTTGGTAGCGAGCAAACCAGCGGAGCATTTGTAGCACAAGGCGGCCTTGGCATAACAATACCGTTTGGAAAATTAAAAACCGCCGGTGTAGATGTAGGGGTAAATTACGATTATGTGCCGTATAATAAATACGGTTATAATGATCTCAATTCCGTAAATGCACACGCAGGCATATTCTTCCAGATAAAATAATTTCAATTCCTTTTCTTGAACAAAGCCTCCGACATTTTCGGAGGTTTTTTTATTTACTTTGTGTTCGGACATGCAATCAAATAGTGACATATCTCTCCCTGACAAGATCATCATTGCTGTTAATTCTGTAACCGGGAATGTTTCCGAAACGTTCAGGTTGCAATTAAGTTCTTTCATCAATGACTTAATCAACAAAGATTTTAATGCATTGGTGCAGCTTTTATACAGGATAGATGTGAATGAAAAGAAGCTAAAAACTATTTTAAAACAACACCGGGATAAGGATACTTCTATCTTAATTGCAGACCTTATTATAGAGCGCCAGCTACAAAAAATTTCCACCAGAAAACAATTTGATGAAAGGAAAAAATCATCTCCGGATGATAGCTGGTGAGTGGGCGTTTTTTGTATCTTAGTCCCGATGATAATTGAAGTAAATGATAAGAAGTCCAGGAAGGAGTTTCTTTTGCTTCCGCGTAAATTATACAAAGAGGATAGCAATTTTATTTCACCTCTCTACAATGATATAGAAGCAATTTTCGATCCCGGAAAAAATAACTTTCATTCTCATGGCATTTGTAAAAGATGGATTTTAAAAAAGGACAATGTTACCATTGGCCGTATTGCATCTTTTATTAATTATGAAAAAAATAAAAATCCTGAATTCATAATTGGGGGAGTTGGTTTTTTTGAATGTATTAATGATGAAGCTGCAGCCTTCAATCTTTTTGACACAGCAAAAAAGTGGTTGCAGGCACATAATGCAAAAGGAATGGATGGCCCCGTTAACTTTGGTGAAAATGACAAATACTGGGGATTACTGGTTGAGGGATTTGTTCCGCCGGGACTAGGCATGAACTATAACCACAACTATTACCGGCAATTTTTTGAAAACTATGGTTTCAAAACTCAGTACGATCAATACACAAATGTTATTTATGTAACCAAACCTTTTCCGGAACGTTTCACCAAGATTGCAGATTGGATAAATAATAAACCCGAATATTCCTTTGTTCATTTTGAAAGAAAAAATTTTGAAAAATTTGCTAAAGATTTTATGGAGATATATAATGATGCGTGGAGCGATTTTGAAAACTTTACCCCAATTAGGTTGGATACGATAAAAGAATCTTTCAAAGAGATGAAACCAATTGTAGATGAAAAAATAATCTGGTTTACCTATTATAACAAAGAGCCTATAGGTTTTATCCTGGCCGTTCCTGACATAAATGTAATTCTGAAACCATTGAAAGGGCAACTTAATTTGTTGAATAAAATGAGGTTCTTATGGCTCAAAAAAACAACCACTATCCACCGCATTCGTTTTATTGTAATGGGCTGTAAAAAGAAATTTCAGAATAAGGGAATTGAGAGCGGTATGATAAGAAAATTGCAATTGGAAGTAGTACCACGTAATACAATAACTGAAGCGGAATTAGCCTGGGTGGGCGATTTCAATAAGAAAATGATCGCTCTGCATGAAGCCACCGGGGCCGTTCGGGAAAAGGTTCACAGAACTTATCGCAAAATATTTTGAAATTCCTGCTTTTTAAACATAAGTTGTTGCACCGCTGTTCTGTCTTCTTTTTCTTTCTTCAAATCGAAGGACGTTCCAAAAACTTTATCCCATAAATGAGAACTCACACCAAAACCTTTCCCGTCATTTTTATAATGATGCAAATGATGGTTGCGCCAGATGGGTTTCATCCATTTAAAAGGAGGATGCCATGCATGAATAGCATAATGCATACTTGCATAAAGAAGATACCCTAAGATAAATCCCGGAAAAAATACAAATGCAGTATTACGTAATAGCGCATACATAATTAAAAAAACAGAAGACGATATAATTATACTTGGAACTACCGGCATAAAAAGGCGCTGACGGTCCCTTGGAAATTCATGATGGTTTCCATGCATAACAAAAGCAATTCTTTTGATACGCGGATTTTCACTCACAATATGAAAAACAAAACGATGCATAATATATTCGAAGAACGTCCAGAATAGAATGCCTGCCAAAAAAATAAATATAATAGCAATTCCTGAAAAAGATAATTTGGAATAAGTATAATAAAGAAGAAAAATTATCACCGGCAAATACATACTCCAGATTACCAAAGGGTGCGTTTTTGTAAGATACTCAAGATATTGGTTCCTGAAAATTTGCGCTTGTCCTTTATTATGAATTTTCTCGAATTTCATTGGGAGATTTCTTTATACAAAAATAAAAAAAAGTGTAAAAACCAAATTCACCTATTCTTTTTTAACCCAAAGATTCCATACTTTTTGTTCAAAAATTGTAAAGATTTAAGGCTCCTTTATAAAATAAATTACCTTGCGCCCTTAATAAATATTTACTGATGAAATTAGTTTCTTATTTAAAGGAAGATCATGCTCAATTGGCTTTTTTGGTTGATGGAATTTTATACGATTGCGACAGGATGCATCCTGACCTGCCCGGATCTATGTCAATGTTTCTAAATTATTGGGAAGATATTTGGCCGATTGCCTACGCCAAAAATCTTGCTCTTGTTGAAGGAAACAGAAAATTTACTGGTATAAATATGGAGGATGTTGAAATTCTTGCTCCTGTTCCTAATCCTACGAGTTGCCGTGACGGGTATGCATTTCGACAACATGTGGCAGCCGCAAGAAAAAATAGAAGAATGGATATGATACCCGAGTTTGACCAGTTCCCGATTTTTTATTTCACGAATCATAACAACATACAGGGGCCGGGCGAAATTGTATGCATGCCCGATCATTTAAATAAACTTGATTTTGAGCTGGAAGCCGCCGTGGTTATTTGTAAGCCAGGAAAAAATATTAAAGCTGATGAAGCCGATGAATATATCGGTGGTTATATGATCATGAATGACGTAAGTGCACGCGGATTACAGACGGAAGAAATGAAATTAAATCTTGGTCCTGCGAAAGGAAAAGATTTTTCAACAGTTATTGGGCCGATGTTAGTTACTCCCGATGAGCTGGAAGATTATTTGATTGAAGCAAAAGAAAATCATACGGGCAATGTGTATAATCTTGCCATGAGGTGTTGGGTAAATGGTATACAGGTAAGTGAAGGAAACCTTGGGGATATGGAATGGACTTTTGCAGAAATTATTGAACGGTGCAGTTATGGAGTGCAATTATATCCTGGAGATATTATCGGAAGCGGAACTGTGGGAACAGGTTGTTTCCTTGAATTAAACGGAACAGGAAAACTAAATGATCCTGAATATAAAGAACAATGGTTACAGGAAGGCGACGAAGTGGAAATGGAAATTGAAAATCTCGGAAGATTAAAAAATGCAATTGTGAAGGACGAAAGTGATTATTCAATCCTTGCTTTAAAAAAGAATCTTTAATTAACCATGTTTAAAACGATATTAATAAAAGATCTTAAAACTCAGGAGGTTCATAATTTTTTGAACCATGCAATCGCTCCAAGGCCAATTTGCTTTGCGTCTACGATTGACTCAAAAGGAAACGTAAATCTCAGCCCATTCAGTTATTTTAACGTATTCAGCGTTAATCCGCCGATTATAGTTTTTTCACCATTAAGAAGAGGGAGAGACAATACAACCAAGCATACTTTCGAAAATTTGCTCGAAGTGCCTGAAGTAGCTGTAAACATTGTGACGTATGATATGGTACAACAGGTGAGCCTTAGTAGTTGTGAATTTCCAAAAAACACTGATGAATTTATAAAAGCCGGGTTTACAAAAGAGCAATCTCAATTAATCAGGCCACCTCGTGTTAAAGAAAGCCCGGTGCAAATGGAATGCAAAGTGATTGAGATAAAACCGCTCGGTCAAAATGCAGGAGCCGGAAATCTTGTTATCGCTAAAGTACTCCTGATGCATATCGATGAAACTATTCTTAATGAAAACGGAAGGATTGATCAGCAAAAACTTGATCTTGCTGCAAGATTAGGTGGTAACTGGTATGCAAGAGTAAACAGCAATAATTTATTTGAAGTTAAAAAACCCAATACGGCATTGGGTATTGGAATAGATAGTCTTCCGGAATCTGTTAAGAACAGCACGGTATTAACCGGAAATCAACTGGGCCAATTAGCTAATGTGCATGAATTTCCGGTTATTGATCCTTCATTTGAAGACGAAAAATTGAAAAATATTTTTCAATATTATTCTTTGAATCCGGCAGAAATGGAAACGGAGTTGCATTCATATGCAGCAGTGTTACTTAGCGAAGGGAAAGTAGATGAGGCATGGCAGGTGTTATTGGCTTTAGCCTGAAAAAAAACAATTATCTTTTATTATGAGTGCTGTAAAGCTTTTACCATTACGCCACGGCATCATTTATTAATAGCTAATATTATTTTCGAACTTAAAACCGCAGTAAAGAAATCAAATTGCAAATATTGGAAAGTGCATCATTTATTGACGTAAAAATTGAAGAAGATACTATACTGCAACCTGATTGCTTCATAGTTTGTAAACCAATCACCAAAAGGTTTCTTGATTTTCCGGCTTCATTGGTTGTTGAAATTTTATCTTCTGCAAAAGCCTTAAAGGACAGGCATTCAAAATTCTCTATTTATGAAAAGTTTAATATGAAATATTATTTGATTGTAGATGGAGGAAAGAATAAAGTTGAGATATATTGCCTTGAAAATTCCAAATACGCTCTTCAAAAAAATTCAATAGATACTCCTTTTACATTTTCGTTCGATAAGACTTGCCAGATAGAGGTATTGCTTAAAAATATTTGGGAATAATTTTAGTAAACCGCTCCTTATTCTAATTATTTTCTCACTTTGCTCATCTCCATGCCAAAAGTTACCTTTGTGAAAAATTGAGTATTGTTTGTCTTAGATTGGCAAACTTTTTTATTTACCATTATGAGCAATCAACATTTATCAGAGCAGGAGATTATCAGGAGGGAAAAACTTAAAGAACTTGCAAAGCTTGGAATTGACGCTTATCCTGCGGCATTATACCCGGTGAACTCAAATGCCGCATTCATAAAATCTAATTTCAAGGGAGAAGAAAATAAAAGTGATTTCGCAGATGTATGCATTGCCGGTAGAATTATGAGTATTCGGGATATGGGAAAAGCAGCCTTTGCTGTATTACAGGATTACAGTGGAAAAATACAAATTTATGTACGTAAAGATGACGTTACTAACGGAGAGGATAAAACGCAATATGATGTTGTTTGGAAAAAATTGCTTGATATTGGTGATATTATCGGCGTAAAAGGATATGTTTTTACAACCAAAACCGGCGAGACTTCAATTCACGTAACATCGTTTACGCTGCTTTCCAAATCGCTGAGACCGTTGCCAGTTGTAAAAGAGAAAGATGGAGAAACCTTTGATGAAGTAACGGATGCAGAATTCAGATATCGACAGCGCTATGCTGATCTTATCGTAAATCCGCATGTGAAAGAAACATTTGTGAAACGAACAAAGATGATCAATGCTATGCGGCAGTTTCTCAATGATCGGGGCGCGCTTGAAGCGGATACACCCGTATTGCAGAATATCCCCGGCGGAGCGGCGGCACGGCCCTTTGTTACGCATCATAATGCTTTAGATGTTCCTTTTTATCTGCGTATAGCTAATGAACTCTTTTTGAAAAGACTAATCGTCGGGGGTTTTGATTGGGTATATGAATTCAGCAGAAACTTTCGTAACGAGGGAATGGACCGCACGCATAATCCCGAATTTACAGTGCTTGAATTTTATACGGCCTATAAAGATTATTTGTGGATGATGGAGATAACAGAACAGTTATTGGAAACAACCGCAATAGCTGTTAATGGTACCTCAAAAGTTGCAGCAGGCGGCAAAGAAATTGATTTTAAAGCGCCGTACAAGAGAATAACAATGTATGACGCTATTAAAAAATATACAGGAATTGATGTAAGCGAAAAAGATGAAGATGGATTGAGAGATGTTTGCAAACAGTTAGGCATACACGCAGATAAAACTATGGGAAAAGGAAAACTGATTGACGAAATATTTTCTGAAAAATGTGAAGAACATTTTGTACAACCAACATTCATTATTGATTATCCCGTGGAAATGAGCCCGCTTACAAAGAAGCATCGCCGGAAACCCGGATTGGTAGAGCGTTTTGAATTAATAGTTAACGGAAAAGAAATAGCCAATGCATATAGTGAACTCAACGATCCGCTAGAGCAAAGGGAACGTTTTGAGGAGCAGGCAAAACTTATGGAGCGTGGCGATGATGAGGCTATGTTCATAGATTATGATTTTTTAAGAGCATTGGAATATGGAATGCCTCCAACAAGTGGTATAGGCTTCGGAATCGACAGAATTTGTATGCTGCTTACCAATCAATCGTCTATACAAGATGTGTTACTGTTCCCACAAATGCGTCCCGAAAAAAATGAAGAAGAAAAAATAAAAGCCCCGGAGGAGTTTAAATAGAGAAGTACTTACCCCTTTGGGGTTAGCGGCATTTCTTTTTCTTCAAACTGCATTTTATACAATTTGTAATAATATCCTTTTAGTTGTAGAAGTTCCAGGTGAGTTCCTGTTTCCTTAATATCTCCTTTGTCGAGAACTATTATTTTATTGGCCTTGCGAATCGTGGACAAGCGATGCGCAATTACAATGGATGTTCTTCCTTTAATTAATTTATCAATTGCCTGCTGAATCAATGCTTCGCTTTCGCTGTCTATTGAAGATGTTGCTTCATCTAAAATTAAGATGGAAGGATTAAATAATAATGCTCTAATAAAAGACAATAACTGCCGTTGACCCAAAGACAAGGTTGCACCTCTTTCCATCACATTATAGTCATAGCCGCCCGGCAATTGCATAATAAAATCATGTACTCCTATCATTTTTGCTGCTTCTATCACCCGGCTTTTTGCAATAGAAGTATTTCTTAGAGTTACGTTATCATAGACTGAACCACCAAACAAAAAAACATCCTGCAACACAACAGCGATCCTGCTTCTTAAAAACTCAATGTCGTAATCTTCGATATTCTCATCATCAATTTTTATTGCTCCTCTATTAATATGGTACAACCTGTTTATGAGGCTGATGATAGAAGTTTTACCGCTACCGGTATGCCCTACTATTGCCAGGGTTTCTCCCGGTTGAATAATAAACGAAATATTTTTTAAAACATATTCTTCGTCAATGTAAGCAAACCAAACTTTATCAAATTCCAGTTTCCCCCTGATAGCCACCTGTGCAATGCCATTATGGGTTTCCGGAGTTACATCAGTATTATCTAAAACTTTAAAAACTCTTTCGCTGGCAACCATACCCATCTGCAATACATTAAATTTATCAGCAATTACTCTTAATGGCCTGAATAGCAGGTTAAGATACATAATGAAGGCAATAATTACTCCTGCATTAAAACCATTATTGGCTCCCCACCAAACCAATAATCCTGTGGAAAAGGCAAGCACAATTTCTACAACCGGGAAAAAAACGGAATAGGCGAGAATGGCCCTGATATTAGCGTTACGATGTTCTTTATTTATTTCCTGAAATTTTCTAAATTCTTTGTCTTCCACTGCAAAAGCCTGGACCACGCTCATTCCCGTTATATGCTCTTGCACAAACGCATTCAATGCAGCCACAGCATTTCTCACTTTTATAAATGATTTGTTTACACTTTCCTTGAAAAAATACGTGGCAATTATTAATACGGGGAAGGGTGCAAGACTTATTAACGTTAGTCGCCAGTCAACAAAGAACATGAAAAGTAAAATGGAAACAATTGAGAGCAGATCCGATATGATTGGAATAAGTCCGTCAGAAAAAATATCATTTATTGATTCGATGTCATTAATGGTTCGTGTAGTTAACGTACCGATGGGTGTTTTATCAAATTGGGAAAGATTAAAGCCAAGAATTTTTTTATAAACTTTTACCCGCAAATCTTTAACTACAGTTTGCCCAAGCCACGAAGTTAAAAAGGCAAAATAAAACCGCATGGCTGTTTCAATCAACAACATCCCTATCTGGATAATTGTTATGAGAATTAGCCAATATGTATTTCTGTCTTTTATGAAAACATTTACAGTGTATTGAATAAGATAAGGTCGTAATGGCGAAACAACTGCAAGCAGCACCGAGAGAACTATTGAAATATATAGTTTCTTTCTATATGGTGTGGTAAAAGTGAAGACTCTTTTAAGTACCCTTAAATCGAGGAATCTTTTGCGCTCTTTCTTTTCAGGCATTTCGCAAATTTAAATGAAAACCGGATAGTGATTAAAAGAATGTAATAGCAGAAAGCTCATTGAATATTGATCGGTACTTAAGCCCTTTTTGGGCATTTATTCTACCACATCACCGCCACGGCTATACGCTTTTATCAATAATGCGCCCAGGTTTTTTTGCGGTGGAATGTAGTCTTCAAAAGTTTCTCTTAGTTCCCGGGGAGCCTTGTTGAAATATATTGTGAGACCTGCCCACATTTGCCTCCAGTCAATATTATCTCCATTACGAAGAGTATTATCAAGAGCATCAATAATTGGTTTATTGACGTCCATTGCGCCCGTTTGTTTGGTGGAAATAATATGCGCTTCGGGAGCATACTTCAAAATAGTTTTAAGATTTTGATAACCGCCGCACGAGCCCAGCATAATGATTTTTGCATTTTCTGAAAGTTGCTTGATGGTATAAGGCAGGTGATAGCTGTGACCACGGTGAATGACAATCGAAGGCTTTAACCCAAGGTCATCCATATATTCAATCAGGTCTTTTTGTGCATCAGCATCTTTATCCGTTTCATTATCCAGCGGAAGATTGGCAAATATCCAGATGGGTTTTCCCTTTACAGATTTAATTTCTATCCATTCTTTTTTTTGGGTAATCTGCCAGTCACTGTGCGGAAAAGAAGTAAGATAGCTGTTATAAGATTGCTTACCATCCTTATCTCCATAGAAAAAGATCTGTTCAATAATTCTTCCTGAATCATCTGCCAGGTAATTATAATTAACCGTAAAAACAGGAGGAATTCCGATTTCCTTTGAAAGATCAATTCCATTTTTTTCATCAGAGGACAGAAATATCATCTTTAGAAGATTATAAATCTTATGTCCATGTTCATTATCATCTTTTAAACATTTCTGTTCATTAGCTTCTACATTAATCAACATTGATTTTTGCAATACAGGATCCGTAATACTTCCATATGCATCGGCAACATCCACGGCGTCCTCAAGAGTCCCTGTCTTTTCAAGGTTGGCAACAAAAGCCTGCATTAATGTTTCCGATTCATTGGCAGGCATGCTTTTTAAAAAGACATCTAATTTATTATACTCTGCTGCCATCTTAATGAATTTTTTAAAATGGTCAAAGTTTAAGGTCATTAGTAAAGAATCTCCATGCGGAACGGCCCCCATCTTTTGCATCATTCTGTCAAAGGAATATTTATAACTGGAGGTATAAATATCATTTTCACCCAATATCATCATGTAATACAAGTCATCCGCACTCAATGGTTCAATTGCCCTGAAGCGAATGGCAGGGTTGGGATTTTCATGAAGGTCATTTATTGGAGTAATAAAGTGCTGAATCGCTTTTCTTTTTAGCATATCTATCAATCCGTCAGAACCAAGCATAGCAACAGGGGTATCCCCGGCAACCAATCTCGGGTAATAACTTTCTTCGGTTTTTACCAGTAGTTTATAATAGCCAACGCTGTCGTAATTCTTGTCGGACGTGCCTGCATATTTAGCAATATTTTCCATGGTTTGGCGGCCACTGATAAGATCATCCAGGAAAGGGAAATAAAAAAGAGCCCGTTGTTGAAGTCTGCTCAATGCTACTATTGTTTTAACTCTCGTGTCCGGGTTCCTCCTTATTAATTTTCCCTGCGGACTGCTTACAGCTTGTGCATATGAATACAACTGGCTGGGATTATTAATAAACGCTTCAATTACAAGCGAGTCAGCAAAAGGTTCCTTTACATAGGGCCCGATGTTGGCTAATATTTTATCCGGATAAAGTTGGCAAAATTTCAAAAACAAAATCTTCTGGCTTTCATTGTATCCGGGATTTTCGTCAAATATTCCGGCATTGATTATTCCCACTTCGTACGGAACTCTTTGTATAAGTGGTGCCATACTTTCACCTTTCAGGTTGGCAAACATGATTTCTGTAAAATTATCTAGCAACAAAGGAGCCAGTGCAGGAGCAATTTTATGCGACCTCCAGCTGTCGGTAAAATCTCTTACGAGAGATTCTACATAACGCAGGTAACGTATCTTGTCATTGTTAGTAGCTAATTGGGTATTTATTTCAATATCATTCCTTAACACATTTACTTTTCTGAAAATGGCGTCTGTTACCTGCAGGTTTATCTCCGGATTAGTAGAAACCTTTACCAATCCATCAAGGCGGCCATCGGCCCTGTCCGCTCTTTTTTGTTCAGCTTTAATTTTATCATGAAATATCTTTCGGTTTAATGGAATAGTGGTGGTATCACCATTTGCCAGGGCGAAAAGTGGAATAAAAAAACAGGTGATTAAAATGTA
The DNA here is from genome assembly GCA_963819925.1 of uncultured Chitinophagaceae bacterium. Lineage (GTDB taxonomy): Bacteria > Bacteroidota > Bacteroidia > Chitinophagales > Chitinophagaceae > Ginsengibacter. Next base: position 1,749,151 of record CAWFYG010000009.1, read on the forward strand.
AAAATTACGCCTCATGATTCTTGTGTGCTAAAGAAGCAAAAATACAAACAATGGTTGCAAATTTATTGAAATGGCTTATTTATAAGAGATTGTACGTTTATAAAGTGCTGCATTATAAATTACATTAACCTTTTTTTAGGAAGATATATTGTTTGTTAATGGAACATTTTATGAAAAATTTCTAATATTAAAAAATTGTAAACAACTTCATCAGGCAATTTTTTGGTATAGATTTGCGCCACCATGGCAAATGAAACAAAACCCAGAAGCGTCTTAATCGCAGATGATGAACCGGATATTCTGGAGATTGTAAGTTTTAACCTCCAGGCAGAAGGTTATGAAGTTATAACTGCAAAGAATGGCAACGAGGCTATTGAGGTCGCAAAAATTCACAATCCTGAACTGATAATTCTTGATGTGATGATGCCGGGTAAAACAGGGTTTGAAGTTTGTAAAATACTTCGAACACTTCCGGCTTTTGAAAACACAATCATCATGTTTTTAACTGCATTAAATGATGACAATACCGAGATTAAAGGACTGGAAACGGGGGGGGATGATTATATTACCAAACCGATAAGCCCAAAAGTATTGGTAAGCCGTGTGAATGCATTGTTTAGAAGAATTATAAAAGAAACCGGTGGTGTAATGCAAATTGGCGATCTTACAATTGACCGTGAAAAGTATGTTGTTACGTCTAACAATGAAGAAATTGTTTTAGCGAGAAAAGAATTTGAATTACTTGCATTGCTCACTTCAAAACCATCTAAAGTTTTTTTACGGAATGAAATTCTCCATAAAGTTTGGGGAACCGATGTGATAGTAGGAGACCGCACAATAGACGTACACATCAGAAAAATCAGGCAAAAACTAGGTGGCGATTGCATAACAACAGTTAAGGGCGTAGGGTATAAATTTCAAATGCAATAATCTTTATTTATAATAAACCGGGATGGATTTCCGTTTTGAATACACACCTTTCAGAAGTGTGTTACTAATATAACTTTCACATTTGTTTTGTTGTTTAAAAAGTAAATTTGATCTGTAAATTTATTTCTATGAAAAAAACTATTACCTCATTTATTTTCGTGTGTGCTTCCGTTTCGTTATTTGCGCAAAAGGATTCATCGTCCAACCTGAACGGAATGTTTAAGAAAGCAAGTTCATTGTTTGGGAAAAAATCAAGTTCCGGTTCATCATCGTCAAATTTATCAAGCAGTGACATTGTTTCTGGATTGAAAGAGGCACTCTCCATTGGCGCTCAAAAAAGTGGCGACAAATTATCAGCTACAGACGGGTTTTTCAAAGATGCTGCTGTAAAAATATTGTTACCCGAACAGATACGAGAGGTAGAGAATAAAATGCGCACATTAGGTTTTGGAAAACTGGTAGATAATGCAGAACTGAGCATGAATCGTGCTGCTGAGGATGCATCAAAGGCTGCTGCGCCAATCTTTCTTGACGCTATAAAAAAGATGACAGTGACAGATGCATTAAACATTTTAAAAGGAAGTGATACTGCAGCAACAGGTTATTTAAGAAAAACAACTACTCCTGAACTGACAACAGCTTTTCGTCCCGTTATTGAAACATCTCTTCAAAAAACCGATGCAAACAAATATTGGAAAGATGTTTTCAGCGCTTATAATAAGTTCACGAGTAAGCCGGTGGATACTGATATTAACAGCTACGTGACTGGTAAAGCTCTTGATGGACTTTTTTATTATGTGGCACAGGAAGAAGTTAACATCAGGAAAAATCCTGCTGCGCGGGTAACTGATATCTTAAAAAGTGTGTTTGGAGCAAAGTAGCCGGAGTTGATTACGCATTGAGCACTATCAAGGTAGCGCAGAAATATCTCATCTACATTCCCCGCAAACTCCGGTTACCACCATTTCTGAATGTTGTGGTTTAAAACCCTTTGGCAGTTTTACGAGTGGAACGTCTACATCATCAAGGCAGATAGTTTTATTACATTCATCACATATAAAATGGACGTGATTATCGTGGTGATGGCCCGGTGCACAATCATTTTTGCACAAAGCATACTTGATGGAATTGTCCGTGGTAGGAATGAGATGAATAATACCTTTTTCCACAAAAGTCTGTAAGGTTCGGTATACGGTAACACGGTCAAAGGAATCACCTGTATTTTTTTCGATATCAGCATGTGAAAGTGCACTATCTTTCTTAAGGAAAAGCCTGAGAATACTTAAGCGACTATCGGTTATGCTTAAACGATTTTGTTTTAATATATCTTTTACTTCACTGGTCATATAATATTATCCGGGATTGTTGCCGAAATTTGAATGGTTAAAAATATTTCCACCGGCAGGTTCCTTCAGCAACTTTTCTATGTCTTCCTGCAATCGTTGCAACTCATCAGATTTTAAACCGTCATAGATGCCTCTCACCCTCCTCTCCTTATCAACCAAGGCAAAAAATTGCGTGTGAATAAAATGATCTTTAATATTAATACTGTTATTTTTGTCATTATCCAATAAATAACTTTGCCGGGCCATCTTATATAAAGAATCTTTTGTTCCGGTTACGAAATACCATTTTGCTGCAGACTGCGGATTTTTGCCAATCATTTTTTCTTCATAAGCTTTCATCAAAGGAACCGAGTCTGTTTCAGGCATTGAAGTATGGGAAATAATCGCGAAATCACTGTCATTCCTGAACTTTTCAAAAATTGTGGCCAGGTTTGCATTCATCTTTGGGCATATACCTTTGCAGGTAGTAAAAAAATAATCTGCCACATATACTTTCCCATCCACGTTGTGTTCACTTACTGTATTTCCATCCTGGCTGGTAAATGAAAAGTCCTGTACATAATTCATCACCGGCAATTTTACTTTATAGTAATCAGTTCCTGAAAACAGGAAAAAATAGAATGCAATTGTCAATAGCACAAAGAAACTTCCATATAATAATAATTTCTTTTTCATGATTTAAAAAGGTAGCATTTTTAGAGCCATAGATGGTTTAATAAAATGTGAAATTACGATGGGTTCTAAAAAAAAAATTTTTATATTATGCATCATTGTTGCAAATATACTATTTTTGCAACCATGTTTAATTTTTTAAGACGGATTAATTGGGATTTGATGGGGATGCTAACTTCTCTAGCCTGTGCTATTCATTGTGCCATACTTCCCTTAGTATTAACCTCACTCCCATTATTTGGAATAAACATCATCAACAATTCTTTGTTTGAATGGACGATGATTGGAATTGCATTTGTGGTGGGCTGCTATGCATTATCACATGGTTACAAGCGCCATCATCAGAACCTGAAACCGCTGCTTGTTTTTACCGCGGGATTTACTTTCCTAATACTCAAACAGGTTTTTTATACACATGAATTTCTTTTTCTGGTTCCGGCTGTTTGCCTGATACTCTATGCTCATTTTTTAAATTTTCGCTATTGCGGACAATCCCATACCTGCAGTGTACCCGGCCACTAATTTATGATTAACTTGTCTCTAAAAATCGCAATGAAAGGGATTTTTATTGGCACAGTTATCATTTTTACTTTTCTAAATAGCATAGCACAATCGAAAAATCTTTTTTCAGAATCCGGGGTTATTGAATAAGGAAATTTTTAAAGTCTGTACTGTCACCTGAAAAAACATTGAAGTCAACAGGTGCTTTAATACCATTAACCCGTCCACTTTCACTGTGTTGCCAGAAAATCCACCTATGATCTATCCTGGGTTTTACCGGTTGTAAATAATGAGCGATCCAAATTGGGTAATCATCAAAATTATCCTGGAGATATTTGCAATAGAAATCGATGTTAGTATAGATCACCGGTTTTACATTATAATATTTTTCTACAACGGAAAGCCATTCAGCAACTTCCTTTTTTATTTCGTTAGCAGAAATACCAAACGTTTTTTCAATATCAATAACTGGCGGCAAATCTCCTTTTTTTAAATTGACAATCTCTATAAAATTGGCGGCTTGTCTTCTCCCGCTTTTGCCAGGGATGAAAAAGTGATACGCCCCTTTGCAAATATCTTGTTCTTCGGCCTTAAGCCAGTTGCGCCTGAATTGATTGTCAACATTACCTACGCCTTCCGTCGCTTTAATGAATACAAATCCAATTTTAATTCCTCCGGCATCCATATCTTTCACTTCTTTCCAGTTGATTGCGCTTTGGTATTTACTTACATCAATGCCATGAATTTTATAACCGCCAGGGATAGCAATTTGAAAGTCAGGATAAAATATATTGGAAGGTTTGGTAAACCAGGTGACAACATAGTAAGCCGCAACACAGGCTAGCGCAAACCAAAAAAATATTTTAAAAAAATAAATAGAAGAAGATCTTTTCTTTTTTCTTGCCACGGATTTTTCTTGAAAAATTCAGTGCAATAATATACCACTGAAATTATTGTTTCAAAATTTTTTTCACAAATTTAAAACCATCATCAGTTTGTAGTTTAAGAATATAAAAACCTTTTGGATAGGATTGAGTATTGATTTGTTTATAAAGGGAGCCATTAATGGATAAGTTTTCATTAAACAACAAACTTCCTTTGGCATCGTATAATCTTAAGGTTCCATTTTTAGCGTTAAAATTATGAAGATAGATATTAAAATTATTTACAAATGGATTTGGAAATACCTGAACGATATTTTCGACGGTTACATTATCACCTACTTTTCGAGAAATATTGTCTTTTGTTATCAGCCAGTAATCCGGATCTATAAGAACCGTATCAGCAATAAAACCAATGTTGTTAAAAAATATTTCATCGTTAAAAGTATTATTAACGACAATAGTTTTTTGTTGCGTGGCATTCTTAAATTGTAGTGCGACCGGTAAGGGGAAAAAGCTTACTGAGGGATGAGAGGTCGTTTGGCTCATCCTGATCTTAACGTAATCATTCCCAATCTGAGTCCATTGAACATTATAGGAGGGGTACCCCTGGCCGTAAAACCAATCAGTAAAAAATTCTGTGAGATCAACACCGCTTGCAGCCTCCATATTTCTTTTAAAATCATGGGTTTTTGCAAATCCAAATGCAATTGTTGAATCATCAAAATATCTTCGCATTCCCTTAATAAAAATACTGTCACCCAAAATCCATCGCAACATATACAACAAGTGGGACCCTTTGGTATAACTAAGCCTGTTATCAAAAATTCGGTTTACGTTGGTAGTATCATCTACCCATACGGAACCTCCCGGCAGAGAAGTAATATTATCAATTTCTTTTTTTCGGGTAGCCATAACCGATTGGGGATACCTTGTTTCAAAAGCCATAATAGCAAGATGGGTTGCAAATCCCTCATTTAACCATATATCCTGCCAGCTGCCACAGGTTATTTTGTCTCCAAACCATTGGTGTGCCAGTTCATGATTCATTAAGTTTTCGTTTGGGGTTACTATAAACGTGGAGGTTTGGTGTTCCTGACCTCCGCCCCAGCCAAATTGAACGTGGCCATATTTTTCCTTGATAAAGGGGTAGTTACCAAAAATATTGCTGTAATATTTAAGCGTATTCAATACAATAAAAGTATTGGCCTGGAATAAAGAAAGGCTTTCGGGATAACAGAATGTTTGCATAGGTAAACTAACGTTTCCGAGTTGAACGCTATCATCAAACTCTGCATAATTCGTTACTGCCATGCAAACCAAATATGTTGCAATGCGATAACGATGTTTCCAATGCGTAATTTTATCCGGGCCGCTAATGATTTCACTTTGTCGCAAGCCGTTTGATGCAGCAGTGTATGCAACAGGATTTGTGATAATCACATCAATTGAATCTGCTTTATCATCGAGCCCATTCCTGCAGGGCCACCAGTCACGGCTTCCATAGGGTTCGCTTAACGTCCATAAAACCGGCGTACCGGAATGCGCAGAAGTTACAAACGAACCAAAGCCGGCATCAGGCGGGACCCCGTGATAATAAATACTTACAGAATCAAAAGTGCCTGAAGGTTTTATTGTTCCGAAATCTATAGTTAATGAATTATTTGAATGTGTAAAAGAAAGTTGATTGTTTTTTTGCGTTATACTATCAACGACGAGGCTATCGGTTAAATCGAAAGTTGTGTTATCGGTAGCAGAAGTGATATGAAAATATGAGGTCACTTTTCCATTTATATAGCGAATGGCGGGGTCTACCCTCCATTCGCACCGGTAATAGCTTACATCAAAATTTGGAGAGGCCTGGGAGGCATTTTGGTTGTCTATAACGCCCGTAAAGCCTTCTTTCTCCAGGTTAATAATTTTATTTTGCGAATTAAGATAATTTTTAGATGGCTGAGCGTATATAGTTGATACAAAAGAGATTATAAACACAAAAGCTGTTTTCATATTGATTTCTTTAACGGTCTTTTAACCACAAACCTTGCATCTTATAATTTTCGGTATTACTTTTGCTCATTCCTACAGCAAAAAAGATACTGATTTATTCATTAAGGTAATTTGCTATCCTTCTTTTTTGTTTACGTTTTCCAACGTAATAAAATAAACACTGAAAAATCTGGTGAATTCTCCAAAATCAAATTTTTAATTTCTGTGACGAAATTGAAGATTTAATATGGAAAATCTGTTGTTTAGAAACAGATCCTGCGAATATCAGGACCATCAGTATAATTAAAAAGATAAGGATGAAAACAATTCAGTCAAGATTTTTATTAACGTTAATTATAATATTTTTTATAATTGGCCTTAGTGCGTCTGCAAAATCATTCCTGGATTTAGCTGGTCTAAGTCCTGTAAAATCCGAACCGGTAACTGAACCGTCTACGGAAATAAATCCACTTTCGGTGATTTACCCGGTTAGCTTACAGGAATGCCGGATGCAAACTAAAGAATACATAAAGGCCTACAGTAAAAAGGAACGTGAATATATTATCTATATTTTCAAAAAGGGCGAAAATTTTTTCCCTAAAGCTATTAACATATTAAACAAACATGATGTCCCTTTAGAATTACAAATGATACCGGCACTGGAATCCCAGTTTAATGCAAACGCAGTTTCGCCGGTGGGGGCTGTGGGTTACTATCAATTCATGAATGAGCTTGCAAAGGACTACGGCCTGCATATAGGTGGGAAGTACGATGAACGCAAAAATTTTATAAAATCTTCTATTGCTGCTGCTAAATTTTTTCATGACCAGTTGAATTGTTATAATGGCGATCTTTTACTAGCTGTTGCCTCCTATAATTGTGGTCCGGGCAGGGTGAGATTAGCAATCAAAAAAAGCGGCAATGCTGACGCAACCTTCTGGGATGTTAAAAAATACCTCCCTGCAGAAACAAGAAAATTTGTGATGGATTTTATTACGTTTAACGTAATAGCAGCCAACTACGATAAATTTTTAAACAATAAACTGGATTTTAATGAACCTCCATTTATCCAGGTAACACCAACTGATTCCACTATAAGTGTCGGTTCTCCCACAGTAAGGGCCTTGTAATTACTTCACAACTTAGTTAGGTTTATCTTTGTGCAAATGCCGAAGATTAATTATAATGATAGCATTGGCTTTTTGAAGAAACTTACTTTTCGAAGAGCATGGAATGCTACTAAAGTACTGTCAAGTTTTTATGTCAGCAGGGCTATTAAAAAGCCCATTCAATGGGGCTTACCCATGTCAATTTCATTTGAACCAACTACTTCATGCAATCTTCGTTGTCCCGAATGCCCCAGTGGCCTCCGTGCCTTTACAAGGCCAACGGGGATGCTCGAAAGCAGTTTCTTCAAACAAACAATTGATGACATTTATAAAGAGATTCTTTACCTAATTTTCTATTTTCAGGGAGAACCCTACCTAAACAGAAATTTTTTAGATATGGTGAAGTATGCCTCATCAAAAAAAATATATACTGCTACATCTACCAATGCGCATTATCTAACGGATGAGATTGCACGAAAAACTGTAGAGAGCGGACTTGACAGGCTTATTATATCAATTGATGGAACCACGCAGGAAGTATACAGGCAATATCGCATTGGAGGAAATCTCAATAAGGTAATCGAAGGTGCCAAAAATATTGTAAAATGGAAGAAAGAATTGAAAAGCAAAACGCCTTTTGTTTTTTTCCAGTTCCTGGTGGTAAAGCCAAATGAACACCAGGTGGAAGAAATAAAGAAACTCGCGGCCGAAGTGGGTGTTGATGAAGTACGTTTTAAAACCGCACAGGTTTATGACTATGAAAACGATCCTAACCAATTGATACCACTAAACGAAAAATTTAGCCGCTATAAGAAAAACAAAGATGGAAAATACATTGCCAAAAATAAGTTAGCCAATCATTGTTGGAAACTGTGGCAGGCCAATGTTATTACCTGGGATGGCCTTGTTGTCCCTTGTTGCTTTGATAAAGACGCTTCTCATCAACTGGGTAGTTTAAAAAATCAATCTTTCAGGGAAATATGGAATAATGATAATTATAAACAGTTTCGAAAAGAATTGATGACGAGCCGAAAAAATATTGATATCTGCTCCAATTGCAGCGAAGGGGTTTCTGTTTGGAAGGATTGATTTTTTAACAACCCGTGATTCCATACAAATATTATTATTAGTTTTATCTGATGACGAGCTTCAACAACCGCTTGCGGCAAATAATATTATTGGCGCTCATTCTACTGATGGGTGTGTTGATGATTAAGCATTTTTATATTTTTCTCCCCGGCGTTCTGGGTGCTATTACATTATATATTTTAAGCCGGAAAACTTACTTCAAGCTTACTGAAAAAAAGAAATGGCGCCCTGGCTGGACCGCATTGCTTTATATTTTAAGTTATACTATTATTATTTGCCTGCCAGTTTATCTTGCTGTTGTGCTTGTTACACCCAAGCTTATTGCCCTATTCAACAACCCTGTTCAATTGTTGATTGCCGTAAAGGGTTTCTCACAAAAAATACAAGATGCTACTGGTATGGAACTCTTTAACAGCAATACTATTAAAAATGCCACGCAAAAACTGGCAAGCAATCTTCCATCTCTGCTAACCGGCACCGCCAATTTTCTCACTAACCTGATACTCATGTTTTTTGTATTGTATTACATGTTGATCCATGGAAACAAAATGGAAAAATATTTAAGTGATTTCATTCCGTTAAAAGAAAAGAACCGTGCTATGCTAAGTACTGAAACTGATATAATGATAAGAGCTAATGCCATTGGTATCCCATTGCTTGCAATTATACAAGGGGCCGTCGGAGCAATTGGTTATGCAATTTTCGGGGTGGGGGAGTTTGGGCTTTGGGGCTTTCTTACCGGCGTGGCCTCATTAATACCTATTGTTGGCACTGGTCTTATTTGGGTTCCTCTGACCGCATATCTTTTTGCTATTGATCATATATGGCAGGGTGTTGGCCTCGCAATTTATTCCCTTGTAATTCTTACGAATATTGACTATGTCGCCCGTATAACAGTGCTCCGCAAAATAGGAAATGTACACCCGATTATTACAATTTTTGGAGTTATTATTGGATTGAGTATGTTCGGTTTCCTTGGGTTGGTTTTTGGCCCGTTGCTTATATCTTATTTTATCGTTCTGATACGAATATACCGCAATGAATTTAATGAAAAGCCTATCTCTCCTTTACATCACGAAGTGGTTGAATAACGTTCCTGCCTTATGATTTTTGAAGAGAGTACAATAATAATAGTTTCTTATTATTATCATAATCTTTACAGATCTGTTCAAATAAAAAATTGTACACCCAATTTTTAATAAATGGTTTACGTAAATTGCCGCTTCACAATTAATGATTAATGAAGAGACACCTCTGCTTTTTTTTCACAATTTTTATTTTTATAAATTCTCAGGAAGTAAAAGCGCAGCCCAAATACGAATTCCGTGGTGTGTGGATCGCTACAGTTGATAATATTGATTTCCCTTCAATTAAATTCCTTAGTACAGAAAGCCAGAAGGCCGAATTTATCAACCTGCTGGATATGAATAAAAGAAATGGAATGAACGCTGTTGTTGTACAGATACGACCTGCGGCCGATGCTTTCTATCCTTCACAATATGAACCCTGGAGCGAATGGCTTACCGGCTCACAAGGCAGGCCACCATCACCATATTATGATCCATTGGAGTTTATGATAACTGAGACGCATAAACGAGGAATGGAGTTTCACGCATGGATGAATCCTTACAGAGCTGTTTTCAATATTTCAAAATCATCAATCTCTCCTACACACATCACCAAAATACATCCCGAATGGTTTATTAATTATGGGAGTGTAAAATATTTTGATCCGGGTAATAAAGAAGTACAGCAATATGTAACCAACGTTGTAAAGGACGTAGTGAGCCGTTATGATATTGATGCAATCCATTTCGATGATTATTTTTATCCATATCGCATTGCAGGAAAAGAATTTGCGGACACTGAATCGTATAGAAAATATGGGAATGGAATGGATCAGGGAAACCTGGAGAAGAAGTAATGTTGATTCTATTATTGTTATGCTTTCGCAGGGCAATAAAAAGTGAAAAACCTTTTTGCAAATTTGGGATAAGCCCTTTTGGTGTGTGGCGGAATATTGATAAAGATCCCGAAGGCAGCAACACAAAAGCCGGGCAAACCAATTATGATGATCTCTATGCAGATATTTTATTATGGTTAAAGATGAAATGGATTGATTATGTGGTACCTCAATTATATTGGGAATTTGGCCAAAAAGTTGTTGGCTATGAAGTGCTTGTTGACTGGTGGGCACGGCATGCTTATGGAAGACAAATGTATATAGGACAGGGAATATACAGGGCATTGGAAGCAAGATCCTATGCATGGAAGAATAAAAATGAACTCCCTAATCAAATAAAAAGATTGCGTGAATATCCACAGTTGCAGGGAAGTGTTTTTTTTAGCAGCAGTTCATTCAATAGCAATCCTAATGGATGGAGCGATAGCCTTAGAAATAATTATTATAAATATCCTGCAATTATTCCTCCTATGGATTGGATTGACTCTGCGGAGCCAGAACAGCCTGAAATAGTATTGGACAGTTCTAAACCGGCTATTTATGATTATTCAGTAGATCTTTATTTGAAACAAGATACTTTGAATAGCAGGATCAATCGATACGTGATTTATAATTTTCAGGATACATCCAAAATAAATAGCAGTGATCCTAAAAATATAACCGAAATTATTGAGGCCGGAAATAATTATTATAAATTCAATCTTCAAAACATTCCCCCTCAGCAAAATAAAATTGTAATTGCAGCTACCTCCTTAACCAATACTAACAACGAGAGTGGATTGAAGCATTATTTATATCTTGAACGAATGTCCAACGGGTGGCATGTTATTGTACAGAAATAATACTACTTTCAAAAATAATTTTATTTCAGATTATTGATAATATTTTGTTGGGTTCCGGATATTTTTTTCATTACATAACTTACTTCTTCAGCCATATCGCTTTTGCGATCCATTATCATTTGCAATTTTAAGTTTTGCATTTCAGTCGTCATCTTGCGTGTCTTTTTTATTTGCCGACACCGAATTTGAAACCGTTTCCTTCTTTTGGCCATTATGTCGACTTATTTCAAGAACCATCTTTTTTAAATCAGCATCAGCATCTTTTGAAGCCTGTATCATTATCAAAACAATAACGCCTTCAATATCATTATTACTCATACCTTTCAATGCCGCATTTCTGTGCAAAGCCTTAGAAAGGCTATCTGTATTAATTTTGCGGTTTTCAATCGATTTTGCTGTGTGTAAAACAATATCTTTTACCTGGGGACGCAGCAGCGGCATGGATTTATTATAAAAATCGTTGGCGTCAGTTGGCATTACTTTTGAAACCTGGGCATTAAGGCCTTTCGAAAACAATAGTGAGCAGAATGCAAAAAATAATAAATTTTTCATAAGCAAGCATTTTTCTTATAAACAAATTATTGTTTTTGAATCAGGTCGGATATGGATACAACGAAAAAAATCGGTAAAAATTGGGTAACTACCAATTAGTTAATAACATTTTTTAAAAGTATATTAACTAATGAGTAACGTGTTAATCAATATATTATATCATGATATTCAATTTCTTTTAATTAAATATTCTAAAACATACAATTCGTTATGAATTCCAATCCGAAACTTAAAGGACAAAGCGCCCTCGTAACCGGCGCCAACAGTGGAATAGGGCTGGCTGTGGCGATTGCACTTGCAAATGATGGAGCAAATGTTGTCGTGAATTATGTTACCCATCCCGAAGCTGCAGATGATGTAGTTAAACAAATAGAAAATAGTGGCGGCAACGCCGTTGCTATAAAAGCTGACGTAAGTAAAGAAGATGAAGTACAGGCAATGTTTCAGCAGATGTATGATAAATACGGAACTATCGATATACTCGTAAACAATGCAGGATTGCAAAGGGATTCACCACTTGAAAGCATGAGCCTTGCTGACTGGCAATTGGTAATTGATGTAAATTTAACCGGGCAGTTTTTATGTGCAAGAGAAGCCGTAAAGGAATTTTTGAAACGAGGCATTGTAGAGGAAAGAAGCTGTGCTGCAGGAAAAATTATTTGTATGAGCAGTGTTCATGAAGTGATTCCATGGGCCGGTCATGTAAACTACGCAGCAAGTAAGGGTGGTATTAATATGATGATGAAAAGTATGGCGCAGGAACTGGCTCCAAAAAAAATCCGTGTAAATAGTATTGGCCCCGGCGCTATTCAAACTCCAATAAATAAGCCGGCATGGGATACTCCGGAGGCATTAAACAAGTTTACTTACACTCATACCGTACGGACGCATCGGACAGCCGGAAGATATAGGAAAAGTGGCGGTGTGGCTGGCAAGCGATGAATCCGATTATGTAAATGGTACAACCATCTTTGTTGATGGAGGAATGTTATTGTATCCCGGTTTTTCAACTAACGGTTAGGTGTATACGTATTACTCAAACATTGATAAGCCATTTGTTGTTGAGCGGCGGGATTTTAAACTTATTGACTAAATGATCAATTGATAATTGACCACTTACAATTTGCAATATGGACACAGCAGAACATAAAAGATTGCAGGAAAATTCACAAAAAAAAGTGCCGTTGGAAAAATGGGGTCCTTACCTCAGCGAAAGGCAATGGGGAACTGTGCGTGAAGACTATAGCACTAACGGTGATGCCTGGAATTATTTCCCTCATGATCATGCACGAAGCAGGACATACAGGTGGGGAGAAGATGGACTGGCAGGCATTTCAGACATTTTTCAAAATTTATGTTTCTCGGTTGCCCTATGGAACGGCAAGGATCCGATTTTGAAAGAAAGACTTTTTGGTCTCAGTAATCCTGAAGGAATTCATGGTGAAGATGTGAAGGAATTGTATTATTACCTTGATAATATTCCCACTCACTATTATATGAAATACCTGTATAAATATCCACAGGAAGCATACCCTTATCTTGACCTCATTAATAAAAGTAAGAAACAGAACAAATATGATCCTGAGTACGAATTGTTAGATACAGGAATTTTTAATGATAATAAATACTTTGATGTATTTGTAGAATATGCAAAAAATAGCAGCGAAGATATTTTTATAAAAATCGAAATTCTAAACCGGGGAAATGAAAGCGCTTCCATAATGGTACTACCGACACTATTGTTTTATAACAGGTGGCAATATGCAGGAGATGAAAACAAGCCTTCCATTGTTGGTGTAAATGATTTATGTGTAAAAGCCCAACACAAATTTCTCGGCAACTATTTTCTTTATTTCCAGGAGGCAAGTGAAATTTTATTTACTGAAAATGAGACAAACTTTAAAAAACTTTTCAACCGGGAGAATGTGACCGAATTTGTCAAAGACGCATTTCATGAGGCAATCATCGATGGAAAAAATCTTGAAAAACTCAGGGATAAAAGGTCAGGCACTAAATTTTCTCCTGTTTATCGCCTCGATATAAAAGCAAAGCAGAATGAAATTATCTACCTGCGCCTTACTAATAATAAAACAAATGAACCATTTCCTGGAAATTTTGAGCAAATATTTGAAATGAGGAAAAAAGAGGCGGATGATTTTTATGATGCGGTAATTCCTTCCAATGTATCTCCTGATCAAAAAAATATTCAACGGCAGGCTTTCGCCGGCCTTTTATGGAATAAACAATATTATCATTATGACCTTGAAAGGTGGTTAGAAACCAGCGATGGAATAGCACCTGTAAGCAAAGAGCGTGAAAACGGGCGCAACTCCGACTGGCGATATTTGAAAAACCAGGATATATTATCAATGCCCGATAAATGGGAATATCCGTGGTATGCAGCGTGGGACACCGCTTTTCATTGCATTTCTCTTGCATTAATTGACCCTGATTTTGCAAAGCACCAGTTAATGTTATTAATGCGGGAATGGTATATGAACCCGCAGGGACAGCTACCAGCTTATGAGTGGAATTTTAGTGATGTAAACCCTCCGGTGCATGCATTTGCAGCATTACAGGTGTATCACACTGAAAAGAATATTTATGGCAGAAGCGACCTGGATTTTTTAAAGAAAATATTTCAAAAACTGATTATCAATTTCACCTGGTGGATCAATCGTAAGGACACTAATGGCAATAGCATTTTTGAAGGCGGTTTCCTCGGGCTTGATAACATCGGGCTTTTTAACAGGAGTATGATGTTGCCGGGTAATATACTTCTTGAGCAATCAGATGGTACAAGTTGGATGGGCACGTACGCCCTTGGCATGATGGACATAGCACTTGAGATAGCAATGCACGACAGCACTTTCGAAGATGCGGGTACCAAATTTTATGAACACTTTGTAATTATCGGCGAAGCTTTAAACGAAATGGGATTATGGAATGAAGAAGATAAATTTTTCTATGATGTGCTGTCAGTAAACAAATCCGATGCAATTCCTTTGAAAATACGTTCTGCTGTTGGCCTTATTCCCTTATTTGCAGTAACGGTTATTGAAAGATTTCACCTCGATAAACTTCCTGATTTTGAAAAACGAATGCAATGGTTTCAGAATTACCGGAAAGAAAATCATAAATACCTTCCCAGCCAGGATAAGAGTTCTGATGATTGTATTTTATTATCGATGGTTAGCAAAGAGAGATTGATGTCTATTCTTGAAAGAGTATTGGATGAAGCTGAATTTCTCTCTGATGGTGGAATTCGTGCGCTTTCCAAATACTATCAGCAAAATCCTTATTCATTGGATTTTGTAGGCTCAGAGTATTCAATTCAATATGATCCCGGCGATTCAACATCGGGAATGTTTGGTGGCAACTCCAATTGGCGTGGCCCTGTATGGATGCCTTTGAATTTTCTTCTCATTCATGCTATAAAGATTTACGGATATTTTTACGGAGATGATTATAAAGTGGAATGTCCCAAAGGATCCGGCATTTATCTTACACTTACCGAAGTTGCTAAAGAGTTAACCAACCGGCTGCTTACTATTTTTGAAAAGGACGAGCACAACGAAAGATTAGTAAACGGTCCCTATAATTGGTTTTACCAAAGAGAAGAAAACCGTGAGCTTGTTCTGTTTCACGAGTATTTTCACGGAGATAATTTGCGTGGACTGGGTGCAAGCCATCAAACTGGTTGGACTGCTTTGGTTGTAAATCTATTTTATAATAAGAATAATCAATCAATGATATAATTGTTTCAATTCCCTTGTAGCATTTATTATAAATAATCTTTACTAAAACCGTAAAGGTTACATGCTCATGTTTGATACCTTTGTTTGGGAGAACTGACAAAAGCTAAGAAATGTCACATAATCATAGCCATAACCACAATCATGAAGTTATACCCGGTGATGCTGGCAGCGCATTTATTATTGGTATAAGCCTTAATGTGTTGTTTATAATTGTGGAAGTTATTACGGGGATTATAAATAATTCTATGTCCTTGCTTACTGATGCGGGGCACAACCTGAGTGATGTTGCCAGCCTTGCATTATCGCTTATCGCCTTCCGTTTGGCAAAAAAAAAATCAACAGAAAAATTTACTTATGGTTATAAAAAAACCACAG
The DNA here is from genome assembly GCA_963819925.1 of uncultured Chitinophagaceae bacterium. Taxonomy (GTDB): domain Bacteria; phylum Bacteroidota; class Bacteroidia; order Chitinophagales; family Chitinophagaceae; genus Ginsengibacter. The sequence continues at coordinate 1,765,155 of CAWFYG010000009.1, forward strand.
TGCTCGCTGCCTTGTTTAATGCGGTTTTCTTATTAATTGCAATTGGCATTTTGGGATTTGAATCGGTGCATCGCTTGTTAAATCCTGAAACGGTGAAGGGAAATGTGATAGCCTGGGTGGCCGGTGCAGGTATTGTTATAAATATTATAACTGCTTTAATGTTCTTTAGAAACCGACACAGGGATCTTAATATTAAAAGCGCTTACCTGCACATGATGAGTGATGCTCTTGTTTCAGCCGGCGTTGTTGCGGGAGGTATTTTAATAGTATACACTGGCTGGTATTGGATTGATCCTGTAATTGGCCTTATCATCATGATCGTGATATTGATTGGAACATGGTCTTTGTTGGCGGATAGTTTTCGTTTATCCGTTGACGCAGTACCCCCAGAGATTGATATGAACGAAATAAAGCAAATCATAATTAATAAAAAAAATATTACAGATGTGCATCATATTCATATATGGGCATTAAGCACCACAGAAAACGCCCTTACTGCGCATATCTCATTAAATGATGCATTGAGTTTTAATGAAAAAATGGATTTGGTTCAAAATTTAAAACATGAACTGATGCATCATAAAATTCATCACAGCACAATAGAAATAGAAACCGAACTATCAGATTGCGAACAAAAAGATTGTTAAATGAAATTAGTATTGTACATTAAAGGAGGTAGTCATGACAGTTATAAATAATATTGGAAATTTTTTCTGGAAAATATTCAAAGCGATTTTTGTACGAAAAAAAGATTGCTGCAAATAATATTTTTTCTAAAACTTAATAGGAAGCGTTGTTTACAGAGTTATCCGTCCGGAGAAAAACGCCTGGATAATTATTGATAAATCTACCGTGATCAATATAACAGGCGAACGTAGTATTGCAAAAAAAGAAGTATGGAAATATATAATGTCATCACAATTATTATTTTACTTGCAGCTGTTTTCGGCTACATCAACCATAGGTTTATCAAGCTCCCCGGTACCATTGGTATTATGCTTATTTCACTCATAGCCTCCCTGGCAGTTATTGGCATTGGAAATATTTATCCGGAATTTTTTGTGCAAACGATTCAATCGATAAGTGCTATTGACTTTAATACTGTTGTATTAAAAGTAATGCTTAGTTTTTTATTGTTTGCTGCGGCTATTCATATTGATGTCAAAAAATTGCGAAGCGAAAGAATGTCGATAATTACCTTTTCCACAATTAGTATTTTCATTTCAACCATCACCGTGGGAGCCCTTTTTTATGCGACCACGTCCGCATTTGGCCTTCGGGTGAACTTTTTGTATTGCCTTTTATTTGGAGCTTTAATTTCGCCGACAGATCCAATTGCCGTAGTTGGTATTCTTAAAAAAGCAAAAATCCCTGCATCTTTAGAAACAAAAATAAGTGGGGAAAGCTTATTCAATGATGGCGTAGGCGTTGTATTGTTTATTACCTTTTATGAAATTGCAAAAATTGGATTTGAAAATACTTCTATATGGAACATTCTTTGGCTTTTTGTAAGGGAAGCTGGCGGAGGCTTATTGTTGGGATGGTTATTAGGATACTTATGTTTTTACATGCTGAAATCAATTAATAACTATGTGGTGGAAGTAATGATAACACTTGCCATTGTTATGGGGGGCTACTCATTTGCTGAGCAGTTACATGTGAGCGGACCCCTGGCAATGGTAATGGCCGGGTTAATTACAGGAAATAAAAGCATGGACCATGGTGTCAGTGATATTACCCGGGATTACTTAAGTAAATTCTGGGAAATGGTAGACGAAGTAATGAATGCAATATTATTTCTTTTAATAGGCTTTGAAATGCTTATTGTTCCTTTTAATTTAACATTGTTGTGGTTAGGATGCATTGCGATTGTTATTATTTTATTTGCAAGACTTATTTCAGTGTGGCTGCCAATAATAGTTTTAAAAAGAAGGAGTTCTTTTGAAAATAATGCAATTCCAATACTTACATGGGGCGCCTTGCGGGGAGGTATTTCTGTAGCTTTGGCTCTATCTTTACCAAAATATATGTATGGCGAAATGTTTGTTTCTATTACATATATTGTGGTATTATTTTCTATTGTAGGGCAGGGTCTCACAATTGGAAAATTTGCGAACAAACTGGCTGACGTAAAACCTTCCCTTAAAACACCGCAGCCTTAATAGCCTGCATATAAATTTAATCACGGAGGTTTCAAAACCTTTACAATTGTTTTTGAGTATGAGTGCAGCAATTATCATAATCGTTTTTGTGTTGGGTTACATAGCTATTGCTTTTGAACACTCACTAAAATTGAATAAAGCTGCTTCTGCATTAATCACCGGGGTATTATGCTGGACTGTCTATGTATTACAAAGTGAAACATCTCATACAGCCAGCGAAGAACTCGTAGATCATCTTGGAGAAATATCATCCATATTGTTTTTTTTACTTGGGGCAATGACCATCGTTGAGTTAATAGATTCTCATGGGGGTTTCGACATTATAACCCGGAAAATAACAACAACGAGCACTCAGAAATTATTAGTCATAATCACGATCCTTACGTTCTTCCTTTCTGCTTTGTTAGACAACTTAACCACAGCGATTGTAATGACTTCCTTATGCTCAAAAATATTAAGACAAAAGAAGATCGGTTTTGGTTCGCCGGAATGATTGTTATTGCAGCAAATGCAGGTGGCGCCTGGTCTCCCTTAGGAGATGTAACAACGACAATGCTTTGGATAGGGGGCCAGGTATCAGCCTCCAATATAATGAAGCAGTTGATATTGCCAAGCATGGTGGTTTGCCTTATTCCGGGGTTAATCGTTGCAATCCGGCTTAAGGGTAAAAAATTTCTTATGATGCCCAGGAACATAAGAACCCAAAAAGAAAAGCGGGATGGAAAAATTATTCTTTTTATCGGAGTCGGTCTTTTGATGTTTGTTCCTGCTTTTAAAGGCCTTACGGGCTTACCTCCTTTCATGGGAATGTTACTTGCCTTGGGATTAATTTGGGTAATCATTACAATTATTCACAAAAATAAGGGCCCAGAAATTGCACGACAGTTTAGTGTTGCAAAAGCGCTGCAAAGAATAGATACACAGAGCATCTTGTTTTTTCTTGGAATTTTATTAGCCGTTACGGCTTTGCAGTCTTTCGGAATCCTAAAAACATTTGCAACCTTTCTTAACATCACACTTAAAAACAATTATTTAATAGGAAGCGCATTGGGATTACTTTCTGCATTGGTGGATAATGTTCCCCTGGTTGCGGCATCACAAGGCATGTACGACCTGTCTGCTTACCCTATAGATCATCCCTTTTGGGAATTTCTTGCGTTAACAACAGGAACAGGCGGAAGTGCAATCATAATTGGATCGTCTGCAGGAGTCGCGGTTATGGGTATAGAGCAGGTTAGCTTTCTGAAGTACCTGAAAAAAATTAGTTGGCTGGCCCTGGTTGGATTTGCTGCAGGTATCTTGATATTTCTACTGCAACTTCAATTTAGATAACGCGTTAAAAACAATCAATTTTCAGATATTTTGTTTTATTCCCCGGTTGCTCTAATTTTGCATCGCAATCGGGCGGATTTGTTTATTGTTCGGCCCGTACCAGTAATCTCTTTTAAACTGAACTAATAAACGAAAAAATATTCTGATACACTTTCCAGGATTTTCAAATTTCGTTTACATTCTTCAATTTAAGTTTTGGTGGCTGGTAATTTTGATAATAGAGTTTTGTGTGGTTGTTAATGGAACGAATTAATATTTAAATTTTTTTTTATGAAAAAAACTATTCGGGAATGCCTTAATGAAAGAATTCTAATTATTGATGGAGCTATGGGAACAATGATTCAACGTTACCATCTTGAAGAAAAGGATTTTCGCGGTGAAAGATTTAAAGACTGGCATAAAGATGTAAAGGGGAATAATGATCTGCTTAGTATAACACAGCCACAAATAATTGAAGCAATTCATAAAGAATATTTGAAAGCGGGAGCGGACATTATTGAAACGAATACATTCAGCAGTACAGCAATAGCTCAGGCCGACTATGATATGCAATCACTGGCTTATGAGCTTAATGTGGCTGCCGCAAAATGTGCAAGAAATGCTGTAAACGATTTTTTGGAATCCTCCAAAGTATCCCCTTTCGGGGGAGATTTGGAGGGGGCTTTTGTTGCGGGTGCCATTGGTCCGCTGAATAAAACGCTGAGCCTTTCTCCGGACGTAAACAATCCGGGCTTCAGAACCGTAACTTTTGATGAAGTGTCTGCTGCATATTACGAGCAGGTAAGAGGTCTTGTAGATGGTGGAGTTGATCTGCTTTTAATTGAAACTATTTTTGATACACTCAATGCGAAGGCGGCTATTTATGCGATTAAAAAATATTTCAGGGACACAAAAAAACCAGAACTACCGATCATGATAAGTGGCACAATCACAGATGCCAGCGGAAGAACATTAAGCGGACAAACGTTGGAGGCATTTTATATTTCAGTTTCTCACGCAAATCCCCTGAGTGTTGGATTAAACTGTGCATTGGGTGCAAAAGAAATGAGGCCACATATTGAAGAGTTAAGCGAAATAGCAGCTTGTTACACTTCTGCATATCCAAACGCGGGACTTCCAAATGCCTTTGGTGAATATGATGAGCAACCCGATGAAACTGCCCATATTATTGAAGAGTGGGCAAAGGAGGGATTTGTAAATATTGTGGGCGGCTGTTGCGGAACCACACCCGAACATATAAAGCATATTGCCGGGGCGGTTAGAAAATTTGAAGCGAGAAAGTTGCCTGTTTTAGAAGATGTGTAATTGGCAATTGTACTATGAAATAAAATGAAGATGCCAGGAAATAAAATTATAAAGCCATATCTCCGTTTATCAGGTTTAGAACCTCTTGTGTTTCGTCCCGAAACAAACTTCGTGAATATAGGCGAACGAACCAATGTTACCGGTTCAAAAAAATTCGCACGCCTTATACGGGAAGGAAACTATGAGGAAGCTTTGTCTGTTGCAAGGCAACAGGTAGAAAACGGAGCACAGATTCTTGACATAAATATGGATGATGCTTTGCTTGACGGCGAAAAGGCAATGACAACGTTTTTGAATCTATTACAGGCGGAACCCGACATTGCTAAAATTCCTGTAATGATCGATTCTTCAAAATTCAATATTATAGAAGCCGGTTTAAAATGTGTGCAGGGCAAATGTATTGTAAATTCCATCTCACTAAAAGAAGGGGAAGAAAAATTTTTAGACCAGGCTTTTATTTGCCAAAGCTTTGGTGCATCAGTAATCGTTATGGCTTTTGATGAAAAGGGGCAGGCAGATACAAAACAACGTAAAGTTGAAATATGTAAGCGTGCTTATGATATTCTTACAACAGTTGCTGGTTATCATCCCCAGGATATAATTTTTGACCCGAACATTTTTGCAATTGCTACCGGAATTGAGGAGCACAATAACTACGGAGTCGATTTTATAGACGCCACCCGTGAAATAAAAAAGCTGATGCCAATCACAAAAGTAAGCGGAGGTGTTAGCAATGTTTCCTTTTCTTTTCGTGGTAACGAGACCGTTAGGGAAGCTATGCATTCTGTTTTTTTATACCATGCTATTAACGCCGGTATGGATATGGGAATTGTAAACGCAGGCCAGTTGCAGATTTATGAACAGATTGACCCTGAATTAAGGGAATTGTGCGAAGATGTTATTCTAAACAGGAATCCTGCGGCCACCGACCGGTTACTTGCATTCGCCGATACGGTTAAGGCAAAAGGGAAAACAGAAGTAAAAGATGAAGCCTGGAGAACCGAACCTGTAGAAAAGCGTTTAAGCCACGCGTTAGTTAATGGGATTACAGATTATATTGACGCTGATACGGAAGAAGCCCGTAAGAAATATGCGAAGCCGCTCGAAGTTATTGAAGGCCCTTTAATGGATGGAATGAACATAGTAGGCGATTTGTTTGGCAGCGGAAAAATGTTTCTGCCACAAGTGGTTAAGAGCGCACGCGTAATGAAAAAAAGCGTTGCATATTTGTTCCCTTTTATTGAGGCAGAAAAGGAAGAGCTCAAGCAGGCGAACATTAAAGCAGGAATCATAAATGAAGAGGGAGCGGGCCCGGCAAAAATATTAATGGCAACAGTAAAAGGCGACGTTCACGATATCGGTAAAAATATTGTTGGTGTTGTGTTAGGGTGCAATGGATATGAAGTGATTGACATGGGCGTAATGGTTCCGGCAGATAAAATATTGCAGGTGGCGAAGGAAAATAATGTTTCTTTAATTGGACTTAGCGGCTTAATTACACCGTCTCTGGATGAGATGGTGCATGTTGCAAAGGAAATGAAGAGAAATAATTTTGAAATCCCTTTGATGATTGGTGGCGCCACAACTTCTCGTTTACACACGGCCGTTAGAATTGCGCCTGAATTTGATAACGGTGTTGTTCACGTACTTGATGCTTCCAGAAGTGTTACCGTCGCCGGAAACCTGTTAAATAAACAGACGAAGTCCGGTTTTCTTTCTGGTATAAAGACAGAGTATGAAAAACTGAAAGAAGATTTTGGAAATAAAAGATCGGCAAAAGCACTGCTTACTTATGAAAAGGCACGAAAGAATAAACTGGTACCTGACTGGAAAAGTTTTTTGCCGGTGCAACCAAAATTTACAGGCACAAAGGCTTTTGGCGATTATGATCTTAATGAGATTTATAAATACATAGACTGGCAGCCTTTTTTTATTGCGTGGGAAATGCATGGAAAGTTTCCCCAGATACTTTCCGATGAGAAAATCGGAGAGGAAGCAACTAAGCTTTATAACGAAGCGCAGGTTTTTTTGAAAAAAGTAATTAAAGAGAAATGGTTAACCGCAAAGGGTGTCGTTGGTTTTTGGGAAGCAAGCGCAATTGATGATGATACGGTAGAAGTTAAAGCAAAAGATGGTGAAAAAATAAACCTTGAATATTTACGCCAGCAAATGATGAAAGCGGCGGGACAGCCGAACATATCTTTGGCGGATTTCATAAAGCCGACCGGGGCTGACTTCATCGGCGCATTTGCAGTTTCGATCCATGGTATTGAGCCTCACGTAGAAAGATTTACAAAAGAGTTTGATGATTACAGCAAGATAATGTTACAGGCACTTGCTGATCGGTTAGCAGAGGCATTCGCGGAACTGCTGCATGAAAGAACGCGAAAGGAATTTTGGGGTTATGCAAAAGATGAAAATCTTTCATCAAAAGAATTAATTGAAGAGAAATATTCCGGAATCCGGCCGGCACCTGGCTATCCCGCATGTCCTGATCATACAGAAAAATATAAACTTTTCGAACTGCTGAATGCTTCTGAGAATGCAGGAATTACTTTAACAGAATCACTGGCCATGTATCCGGCAGCATCAGTTTGCGGTTGGTATTTTGCTCATCCTGAAAGTAAATATTTTGGAGTAGGAAAAATTGATAAAGACCAGGCGGAAGATTACGCACAAAGAAAAAATATGTCGGTTGAAGAAATAGAAAAATGGCTGAGACCACAACTCGATTATGATACCTAGTTTTCGTAAATGCAATAAAATAAATTCACTTTACTATTTTTTTACAACCATTGTATCGGTCCAGGCATCGTGCCATGGCACACCAAATCCACTGAATACTTCAAAGGGCACTAACCTGCAAAGGCTTCTTAATAATGCGTCTTTAAAAGACAATTCTTCCCCGTCCGTTCGTATAGCCCTGGTTCCGGTTATAAGTTTCCCAACTGTTTGCCCTTTGAATAATTTCTCGAACAGTGTGTAGTAAACAAGATAGTTTAAAATAACAATCATATAGGATATCACAATTAAACCAACTTTGTTATCGTCATCAATCAACCTAAGCGAAAGTTCAGGAGCTATAACTTGGAATATTCTACCGAAAACGTAGCCAGTTGCATAGGTTAAAGTCAATCTCATAAGAATATTGTAGATAATGAAATTTAAGAACCGTTGCCCTTGTGTGGCATGAATATGTTGAAAATAAGGATGAATATCATTTGTGATTAAATCCTGTTGAATTTCTTCTATATTTTCCATTGTTAATTAATTTTACAATTATAAATAGTATAATCGAAATTTTATGCGAATCATTACGTATAATGTGAATGGAATTCGTGCGGCAATTAAAAAAGGATTTCTTAACTGGCTTAAAACTAACCCTGCAGATATCGTTTGTATCCAGGAAGTAAAGGCCCAGGAAGCAGATATAGATAGGGTTGCAATTGAATCCGCAGGCTACAGGCCTTTCTTTTTTTTGGCGCAAAAAAAAGGATATAGTGGTGTGGGAATTTTAACCAAAATAGAACCTGACAACGTGGAATATGGACATGGGAGAGAGCAAAGCGATTTCGAAGGCCGGGTGTTACGAGCAGATTTTAGCGATATAACTTTAATAGATGCATACTTTCCTTCGGGGACTACCGGTGAGCCAAGACAATCTTATAAATATATTTGGCTTGATGAATTCCTCGACTATCTGAACGAACTCCGTAAAACAAGAACAAAAATAATTGTATGTGGCGATTATAATATTGCCCATAAGGAAATAGATATTCATAACCCTGTTTCTAACAAAAAAACGTCCGGATTTCTTCCAGAAGAAAGAGCATGGCTTGATAAATTTCTTAACAATGATTTTGTTGATGGCTTCCGGCACCTTAATAAAGAACCTGACCAATATACCTGGTGGAGTGTTATGCGGCCCACCACGCGATTAGAAAACAAAGGCTGGAGGATAGATTATATCAATGTTTCAACAAATCTTCGTGATTTTATTACAGATGTAAAAATTCTCCCGGAGGTAAAACATAGCGACCATTGCCCCGTTTACCTGGAACTTAACCCATAAGTATGTACGTTTATAATATTACTACAAAAGTTGAAAACAAAATTGTGGAAGAATGGCTTCAGTGGCAAAAGGAAATTCATATTCCGGAAATACTTGCAACAGGATTTTTTTACGAACATCGTTTTTTTAAATTGCTTGAGCAGGACGAAAATGAAGGAATTACTTTCGTTATCCAATATTTCGCAATGGAGTTGGCAGATTACGAGGAGTATATTAATTTTTACGCACCACTTCTTCGTGAAAAAGCTTTTTTAAAATGGGGGAACCGGTTTATTTCCTTTCGAACGCTTCTTAAGTCGCTATTGTAGCCGAATAAATAGTTTTTTATTTTTAGATGACATCAATCAATTTTTGCTGAAACCCTTTACTGTAAAGGATTTCATTAAAATTCAAGGATGCAGAACAAAAAAATTTTCTGATAAATAGTCGATTTTAAGTATTTTATTTTGTGTACGACTTAATTTAAAACCTTTGCCAATTGCGGATTTCAGCAAAAGAAGTGTAAAAAAAAATTTATAAAAAATTTTGTTGCAATGAAAAACCATATATATTTGTTGCAGTTAAAAAATCAAATAAAAATATTATGAACAAAGCTGAACTAATCGCCAAAATGGCCGATGATGCAGGAGTTACCAAAACACAGGCAAATGCTTCTTTAGATTCTTTTGTAGAAGCTGTTACTAAAACCTTAAAAAGCGGAGGCAAAGTTACACTCGTTGGTTTCGGTACTTTTTCTGTTAGCAAAAGAGCAGCCCGCAATGGTCGCAATCCTCAAACAGGAGCCGTTATTAAAATTAAAGCTAAGAAAGTAGCTAAATTTAAGGCAGGAAAAGAATTATCAGCGAAAATCTGATTGTTGGTAAAATTTTTCAAAGCAAGATGCATTGGTGTATCTTGCTTTTTTATGCGCTGATTTGTGCACTTAATGAACATAGTTTGTAATTAAAATAAATTTTATTATGGGACGCGGAGATAAAAAAACAAGAAAGGGAAAAATATTCAAAGGGTCTTTTGGAAAATCCAGGCCTTCAAAACCAGCCGGGGCAGCGAAAAAAACGGCACCAAAGTCTGCTGAAAAAAAGTAAGTTTAATTTAAGGAGCGAGTCTTTCGATTATCCATAAGTTGCTATCATTAAGAGAATATTGTAATCTATCATGAAGCCTGCCTGCTCCTCCCTGCCAAAATTCGATCAAGGTTGGTATTAAAATATATCCTCCCCAGTGGGGGGGCCTTGGAACATTTTGTGATTGATATTTGTTCGTATAATATGAAACATTTTTTTCCAAAACTTCCCTGCTTTGAATAACCTTACTTTGTGGAGAGCTCCAGGCACCAATACGGCTTTCGAATGGCCGTTTTGCAAAATATTCATCACTTTCTTTCTCACTTGTTTTTTTTATTTCTCCTTCAATTATTACCTGTCTTTCTAATTCTTTCCAAAAGAAAACGAGACTTGCCAACGGATTATCATGTATTTGCTTTCCCTTTTTACTGTTGTAATTTGTAAAAAATACAAATCCATTTTCTTTAATTCCTTTTAATAAAACGATACGTGCCGAAGGTTTTCCGGTGGTTGTGCTTGTTGCAAGCGTCATTGCATTTGGCTCTTCAATTCCGCTTTCCATTGCCTGTTGTAACCATTTTTCAAATTGCATTACGGGATTTGTATCAACATCTTGTTCCAAAAGCGATTGTAAACGATAATCCTTTCTTATAGCTGCCAAATCTGTAGATGTCTGCATATGAGCCCGTCAATTTTTTTAAATAGAATGAATTCACAAATTTAGCAAACGAAAAATTTATATTTCGATTCAATAAAAATTAAAGATTAAAAATAAATTCTTCTAAAAAATAAAAAGCATCCTTGCCTTGCCGGGATGCTTTGAAAAATATTTATCAATAATCTTATGCAGGTGGATTTGTATCACCGGGATTATTTGTTTTATCATCCTGCGGGGGTGTATTTGCAGGAGTATTTATTTTGCTTTCAATGTCTTTCTTTAACGTATTGAAACTATCTTTTAAATTATCAGTTGGCAGATCTGGAACATATAAGCTGCAAGCTAAGAATACCTGATTGCTGCTATTCCAGCAATATAAAGCCCAAAGCCGGTTCACAACCATAACATCGCCAATGTATAGATTCATTGTGGATTATTGTTGAAATAAAATCCAATAATACATAACAATGCTATAGCTCCCGCAACTTAAGGCAATTGCCCACATTGTCTTATCAAGATTTTTTGTTTGATCACCCAAATATGCAATTACGCCACAGGCAATAAAACAAAGAAAGACAAATATTCCATTCCCATGCAAGCCATTTTCACTACGGTTGGTCATAGCCCAAAAACGAAACAGAGACAGAAACCAGGGTAAAAACATAGAAATAACACCAACTGCCGCAGCAATTAAAACAAATTTTCTTTGTTTATTCATCGTTTGAAAATTCATAAGTGTAAGTTTTTTGAATTGTGAAATAATAAATTATGAAATCAAAACAGCAGGTGAAGCATAGATTGGTTCTGAAAATTAAAAAAATGTTTGATACAAAACAAATGAAGATTTCTTTTTAAAATTCAGGTAACAAATAAAATTTTTTCAATTGCTGATTTATTCGTTCGAAAGAAATGAAACAGATTATTCCTGCTGCTAATTTTAAATCTCAATTTCGTTCGATTTTTTGCGTCGTCATAGCGTAAATCCATTTTAGCAAATATTAATTGCAGTATATTTTTTAAATCTATGTAAAAAGTGAACATTTAATTATAAATTTAATCCTGAAAGTTTTCGGGTTTAAGACTAACTGTAAATGAATCCTTCACCTGTAGCTAACATGGACGACCTGTTAGATTTTAAAAACCACAGCAGGAAACAAGCGTATCTTATTTTTGATTGTTCTAATTTTTTTATAACACTTAAAACGTGGAGACCAGAACCCACTGTAAAAACGGGGCGTTACCGAAAAGCCAAATGAGTAGGAAATTAAATATAAAATAAAATGAGTGAAAAACAAACTTTACCAAATTCCACAGCAGTACTTGTATTAGGCATTTGCTCAATAGTATTTGGCTGTTTTTTTGTCGGACTCGTTTTAGGAATAGTTGGCATTTCAATGTCGGGAAAAGGAAGAAAAATGTATAAAGATAACCCTGAACTTTATGAGGGATATGGTCAGCTAAACGCAGGATTTATCATGTCCATTATTGGTACAGCTCTCAGTGCCATATATATAATTTATTGGTTAATTGTAGTTGCAATATTAGGCGGAACAGCATTTTCCCTCCGCCACATGTATTAATTTCATATAGTGGGCCATCTACCGAAGGCCCACATTTTTTTAAAATATGGAGAATTTGTTTTCGGACCATTTACTGCCCTGCGCATATAGGTCTCTGTTTGGCGTGGACTGTCCTATTTGTGGATTTCAGCGGGCATTTTTGTTGCTTGTTCAAGGTGATTTTATGGAAAGCCTAAAGATGTATGCCCCTTTAATACCTATCTTAATTCTTATCACTATTGCGCTTATGCGAAAAATAAAGCCAAACTGGATTGGGAAAAAAATTTTGACATATTACAGTTTAGTTGTTCTAATTATAGTAATGGTAAACTATACGATTAAACTAATGTTATAATCTCAATATAAAGTGTGACTTAAATAGACCTTTTTCAAATGGGCATTATTCTTATTCTTTGAAGAAATCAATTATATTCATCCCAATAAATGATTTTCCAAACGCGATCTCAATTTTGATTTTTCTTCTTCACAAATAGCAAGTTTGCTCTCAAGTTCTGTAAGATAAATAAGCCGCATTTCAAGATTCATATCTTTTTTATTAAGTTCCGCCATCCTTCTTCGCAAATTATCTGCTTCACTTTGCAGTTGCGCATAATCTTTTTGGAGTACTGAATACTTTTCACGGATGGTTATTTCAGAAAGTAGTAATTGTTCCAGTTCCTTTTCACGTTCTGTTGATGCTGCAAGTTGTTTTTGGAAAATTTCTATTTCATTTTGCATTGAATCAAGCTCCTGTAACTTTGATTCATAATCACTTTTCAGCTGAACCCAACGGAAACTATGTTCCAATGATTCTTTTAATTTGTTTTCTGTTTCTTCCAGCATTTGTTTCGTGAGGTCAAGCTCGTTTTCCAGTTTTTCTTTTACCTCATTTTCTTCGAAATACATTTCTTTCCAGTCTTCTTCCTCCCTTGGTTTGTACATAACTTCAGGTGCGGCGTTTGATTTATTTAAATCTTCCAGGATCTTTAAACGCTGCTGGAGTTTTGTAAACTGAACCTCGTAAAACGAAGCACTTTCTTCTACTGATTCCACTTTGTTTCTTAACGCTTTTAATACTTCATTTTGGGGGAGAGAGATTTTGGAGTGAGTCGAATTTTTGAAAAAACCTAAAAAATATCTTTTATCAGCCGGCAAAAAGTCGTAAGAACTCACAATCATTCGGTAGGCAAATATTACACAGGCAATCAGAATAATAAGGGATATTATCCACCACGTCCACATAGGTAATTCCTTTTTTTTAAAAGTAATAGTAAAAAACAATCTTTATTCCCGGGGGATTGCATCCTTGAAGGATTTCATAGGCATTGACTACTGAATTTACAGGATTGCAAAGTCAGCAACTGAAAAGTAAAGTGTAAATTAAGCAAATATTATCCAGATACCAAAGTCCCCACCTTTTCGCCGGTAACAACCCGTAGTAATGTGCCGGCAGTGTTCATGTCAAAAACAATAATCGGAAGTTGATTTTCCATGCAAAGAGTAAATGCGGTCATATCCATTACTCTTAAATTCTTTGATATGCATTCTGCAAATGTTATGCTTTCAAATTTTTTTGCGTGATTGTCTTTTTCGGGATCTGCAGAATAAATGCCGTCTACCCTGGTTCCCTTTAAAATTACGTCTGCTTTTATTTCAATTGCTCTTAAAGAACCAGCGGTATCGGTTGTGAAATATGGATTTCCGGTTCCGGCGCCAAAAATTACAACCCGTCCCTTTTCCAAATGCCTTATAGCCCTCCGACGAATATAAGGTTCAGCAACTTGTTCCATTTTAATAGCACTTTGCAGCCTTGTATAAACACCCACCCGTTCGAGGCCGCTTTGTAAAGCCATTCCATTAATAACTGTCGCCAGCATGCCCATGTAATCACCTTGTGCCCGTTCAATGCCTGTTTCGGCTTCGTTCATGCCACGATAAATATTTCCACCTCCAATTACAATAGCCACCTGCACCCCCAATTCTGTTATCAACTTTATATCCTGGGCGTACTGAGAAATTACTTGTGAGTCGAGCCCAAAATTATTATCACCCATTAAAGATTCACCGGAAAGTTTGAGAAGGATTCGTTTAAACCTGGGAAGCATGTGCAGAAATGAAATTTTGTTTAGCGTCGCGAAGATAATGGATTTATGATACGGAAGAACCTCATTTTAATTTTATTCAATTTAACCGATTAAAAAAGAGTTGCTTTTTTGCAACTCTTTTTTATAGATGTATTTTAGTCTCCTTAAGTATAGATATTCTTAAGACCCTAATGCGACTCTTTTAAATTCTGTTATTTTCAAATCTGCGTCTACGCTTTTCAGGTAGTCAGCAACAGATTTATTACCATCTTTTACAAACGCCTGTGCCAGCAAAGTGCTCTCTTTGAAAAATTTATTGATCTTACCAATTGCAATTTTTTCTGCCATTTCCGCAGGTTTACCTTCAGCTTTTACTTGTTCGATTGCGATATCTTTTTCTCTTGCTATTGTTTCTGCAGGCACTGATGCCTGGTCGATGGCAATAGGGTTCATAGCTGCAATTTGCATAGCAACGTCTTTACCTGATTCTTCGGCTTCTTTATTTAAACCAACTAATACACCCATTCTGTAGGAACCGTGAATATATGCCGCTACGTAAGTTGCATCAACTCTTTCAAACCTTGAGAGGCTTATTTTTTCACCAATTTTAGCGACTTGTTCATTTATTTTATCTGAAATTAACTCGCCTCCAATTTTAGCTTTGTTAAGTTCCTCAATGTTTTTTACATTATTTGTAATGGCTGCATTCATTATGGATTGCGCAAATTGGATGTAGTCAGCATTTTTGCTTACAAAATCTGTTTCACAACTAAGGTTAATAATAAATCCTGTTTTATGATCGGTTGATGTTTGTGCTATAACAACACCTTCCTTTGCTTCGCGGTCTCCGCGAAGTGCTGCTACCTTTTGCCCTTTTTTTCTTAAATAATCTATTGCTGCCTCAAAATCTCCATCTGATTCAGTTAATGCTTTACGGCAATCCATCATACCGGCGCCGGTTTGTTGTCTCAATTTATTTATGTCTGCAGCTGTAATTGTTGTTGTACTCATTAATGAAATATTTTTTTTGAATTATATTTTTGATATAATAGCGTTATCCCGAAAATTAATCATTAGAAAATTTCGCAAAATCGTGCCCGTTAAATATCGGGATCGTCATGCCCAGGAACTATCTGCGACCGCCGCCGGGTCCCCCGGTTCTATTTCCTCCGGGCCCTGCACTTGCTACGCGGCGCTTTTGGGGACCGGCCGGTCCACGGCCTTTTCCGCCCGAAGGTGCACTACCCCGGCGATGATCTTTTTCATCATCACCGCCTACATCAAATTTTATGGCATCCCGGTTGGTGTCCTCTGAATTATCATCTGTTTCTTCATCTTTTTCGGCCTGCCTTTCTGCAAGACCTTCTGCAATTGCTGCAACAATATAGTTGGTAACTATAGCAATTGATTTTGTTGCGTCATCGTTTGCAGGAATAGCAAATTCTACCTTATTGGGATCACAATTGGTATCAACCATACCAAAAGTTGTAATATTAAGTCTCTTTGCTTCTGAAAGGGCAATATGTTCGTGCCCTATATCCACAAGAAACAAAGCCGCCGGAATACGGCTTATTTGCGCAATTCCACCCAATACTTTTTCCATTTTCTCTTTGTCGCGGGTAAGCGTCAGACGTTCCTTTTTCGTAATGCTGTCGAGGGTGCCGTCATTGAGCATTTTTTCAATGCTTTGCATCTTTTTTACACTTTTACGAACGGTATTAAAATTAGTAAGCATACCACCAAGCCATCTTTCGGTTACAAAAGGCATGTTTACCCTTTTTGCTGCTTCTGTTACAATTTCTTTCGCTTGCTTTTTGGTAGCAACAAACATAATTTTTTTACCGCTTTTGGCGATAGATTTTAACGCGGCTGCTGCCTCCTGCATTCCTTCAACCGTTTTATTAAGGTCGATGATATGAATGCCTTTCTTCTCTGCAAAAATGTAAGGTAGCATCTTAGGATTCCATTTCTTTTTTAAGTGGCCAAAATGAACTCCTGCTTCTAAAAGCTGCTGTTGTAAGGAAGTGTTATTTTCCATTATGTATTATTAAATAGTTTTTATAAATAATTAGAACGCGACCCCTATACCAGGTATCCATCCAAATTCTGAAATTAGCGCTTGCTAAACTGGAAGCTCTTTCTTGCTTTCTTTTTGCCGGTTTTTTTGCGCTCAACAGAACGTGGATCTCTTGTAAGTAAGCCGGCTTCTTTTAAAGCAGGCCTGTATTCAGGATTCACTTGTAGTAGTGCACGGGCAATGCCAAGCTTTACTGCTTCTGCTTGCCCTTTTACGCCACCTCCCGTAGCATTTACAACCACATCAAATTTGTCCGTTGCCGCAACACTTTTAAATGGAGCCTCAACCTGGTTTTGTAAATAAACAAGTGGAAAATAGCTTTTATAATCTTTGCCATTAATACTAATATTTCCATCTCCCTTAGAAAGAAAAACCCTTGTTACGGCTTCTTTCCTGCGGCCTACTGCATTTTTTTGTTTTTCCATTTTTTTGTTTTTATTCTTCCCCTTCGGGGGAGTTAGGGCTTTAGAAAGTTAAGGTTTGAGGTTTTTGTGAGGCATGCGGATGATCAGGACCAGCATATACAAATAATTTTTTGTACATTTTGCGACCCAAACGATTCTTCGGAAGCATGCCTTTTATAGCTCTTTCAATTATAGCATCGGGTCTGCGTTTTAATAGTTCACCAGCGGTTTCCTCTTTTTTCCCACCGGGATAACCACTAAAATTGATGTACTTTTTATCGTCCAGTTTGTTACCTGTAAATTTTACTTTATCGCAATTGGTAACGATAACGAAGTCGCCGCAATCAACATGAGGCGTATAATACGATTTGTTCTTACCACGGAGAACGGACGCTATTTTAGCGCACATGCGACCAACGGTTTGATTAGTGCCATCAACAACGTACCAGTTACGTTGCACGGTAGCCTCGTTCGCATGTTTAGTGGTGAAATGTAATTTGCTCATTTTATTTTTTTATAGTTGTCTGCCGCTATCCCGGCAATTTTTAAAGGAGTGCAAAGGTAGGGTGAAACAGCATAATTAAAATCCGATTTCCTAACATTTTTTTATTGTACCCTTCTAACTCATTGATAATCTATAAAAAATTTGCCCGTAAAAATTATTAGGGGTATTGATTTCGTAACCTGAATAATGACTTAGTAATTATTTACTATGGAATTTTAATAAAAAGTCATTAACGTATATATTTGCACAAACTTTACCTGATGAATGAATCGCAATCAACTGCTCACTACTGGATTTACTTTTTTATTTCGTCAATTATAATAATTCTGATGCTTGTTTTTTTACGGGAATATTTTTGGATACCGCTTCCGTTTGTAGCTACCTCTTTAGCAAAAGCGCTAAGAATTATGTAATTAATAATTTCTCCTTGAATAATCACGTCTGAAATTTATTTCAATACCTCGCTGAGCTTATTAGCCAACTCGGGACCCCGTAACGAAGTTGCTATAATTTTGCCTTTAGGATCAATTAATACATTGAAAGGAATTCCTTCCACCCCATACAACGCGGCTGCTTCACTGTTCCAGAATTTTAAATCGCTTATTTGCTTCCAAACGAGTCCATCATCTTTAATTGCTTTAAGCCAATCCTTTTTATCCTTGTCAAGCGACACACCAAGCACCGTGAAATTTTTATCCTTAAATCGTTTGTAAGTTGCCACCACATTGGGATTTTCTTCCCTACAGGGGCCACACCAACTGGCCCAGAAATCAACCAGCACATATTTTCCACGCAAAGAACTTAATGTAAAGGGTTTCCCTTCTACATCAGGTAAAGTAAAGTCCGGGGCAATTTGTCCTTCCGAAATTTCAGAAGACTGTGCTTGAGATTGGGGTTGATTTTGGGTTGCAGCATACTCCTGGAATTGCTTTGCGACCTCTGCCACCGCATTTTGTTTTGGGAATTTTTTTTGTAAGCCATCAATAAGCGTTTTTACACTATCCATTCCAATCTCCTGGGAGTAGCTAAAGGCAAACAAGGCAACAATCGGGCTTTTTGTGGTATCAATATATTGGTAGAGGAAATTTTTATACCAATTGTAGGTGGTATTAAAATGATTTTGAGCCGTTTCGACCATGCTATCGTTTGTCTGTTCCCGGATTTCCTTGAGATTACGGTCTTCACCAATTAAAGTTGTATGAATTGAATCGAGTAAAACGATGAATTTAATGAGGGATTGATTGGCAGGAGTACCAAATCTTGCAGATTCAAGTGTAGAGTCTTTAACATCACCATTAAAATTAATTTCTGATTTATCATTGATGAAAATGTAGCCGGCATTCTTTTCAAACCTAAGTCTGTAGAGGCCCTCTTCCGGGGCGACCGCCTTTACTTTAAAGCTTCCTTTAATTACTTCCGCTGTATCCAGTATTTGAGGTGGTTGCTGATTAAAAGAAATTTGTTCCAGGTAAACTTTCTGGTCGGAAGCCCCTTTTAGTTCTCCGTTAACGGTAAACATTCCTTTTTTTTCGGTTCCGTTGCACGATAGTAAAAAAAGTGTGCTTACGAAAATTAATACGCTTTTCATCGACATTGCTATTATTGATTGAGTTTTTGATTGAGAATTTGATTTACTGCCTTCATATCGGCCTTTCCTTTACTTATTTTTTTTACTTCACCCGAAAATAGACCAATCAGGTTTTTCTTACCTTTTTTATACTCCGATACTTTGTCGGGCATTTTAGCTAAAACTTCTTCAACCCAGGTATTAAGTGAGCTATCATCTTTTTCCTGCAATACATTTAATTCCTGTGCAATTTCAAAGGGCTCTTTGCCCGGATGCTTCAGCAAAACTGGAAATATTTTGGATACTGCAACGCCAAAGCTCACACTTTCTTTCTCAACTATTTCTATAAGCTTTGCAAATGTTTCCGGCTTAACCGGAAGATCTTCAATTGAAGTATTGGTTTCGTTCAGGTAAGATCTTAACAGGGCCTAAAACCCAATTGGCAGCAGCTTTATAATTTTGAGTATGGCTGATTATATTTTCAAAAAATGTTGCGGTTTCCCTGTCGTCACTTAAAACTTTAGCATCTGTAAGAGGTAAGTAATATTGTTGGGTAAATTTCTTTTCGAGTGAAGCGGGTAATTCCGGCAATGATTGTTTAATAAATTCAATTTTTTCATCAGTGATAAAAAAGGGCGTTAAATCCGGCTCAGGAAAATAACGATAGTCATTGGCTTCTTCTTTAGATCTCAAGGAAAAAGTAGTTCCGTTTGAAGCATCAAAACTCCTGGTTTGTTGCAGAACCTGTTCACCATTTTCTATTATAGTTTATAAGCCGGGTTATTTCAAAAGCAATAGCTCTCTTTACATTTCTGATCGAGTTGAGATTTTTTACTTCAACCTTGGTTCCGAGTTTGTTTTCCCCTTTCAGCCTTACGGAAATATTCGCATCACATCGCATACTTCCTTCTTCCATATTTCCATCGCATATCTGCAGGTAGCGAACGATCTTTCTTATCTCTGTTACGTAAGCAAATGCTTCTTCAGCAGTATGCATGTCCGGTTCCGAGACTATTTCGAGCAATGGAACTCCAGCCCGGTTCAAATCAATGCATGTATAATTCTCATCTGCATCATGAATACTTTTGCCTGCATCTTCTTCAAGGTGAATCCGGTTTAATAAAATATTTCTGTGAACGCCATCTGTATTAATGGTGACATATCCATTTTTACAAATAGGTGTGGTATGCTGAGAAACCTGGTAGCCTTTCGGTAAATCGGGGTAGAAATAATTTTTTCTTGCAAAATAATTGTTGCGTATAATCTCGCAGTTAAATGCAAGGCCCAGCTTAATTGCATAATCAATTGCTTTCATATTCATAACCGGCAAAGTGCCGGGATGCGCCAGTGAAATAGGGCTGATATTGGTATTGGGGGAACTTCCAAAAGCTGTGCTATCGCCGCAAAACAACTTGCTTTTTGTCAGTAATTGTGTATGAACCTCCAGCCCGATTACGGCTTGGTATTTTTCCGAAGATGACATAGGTGCGAAGGTATGAAAAGACATTTCCAATTCAGTATAAGAAAACATAAACAAAACAAAAAGCTGCCCGGAGGGCAGCCTTTTTTATCAAAACTAAAAACCGTGAGAAAATTATAAGTGATTGGATTATTCAACAATCTTACAAGTCAGCGCTGTTAAGTTTCTTCGGAATTTTCACTTCAAAATTCATCTCAGCATTATTGCGCAACGCCTTAATATTAAAAGTTTCAGTGTCTTCTGAATCATGTACTTTGTCCATTACTTCATCAACACTGTTTACTTTGTCTCCATTCAATGATGTAATTATATCATCTTTTTTCAGGCCGGCCTTATCTGCCGGAGAACCATCCTGAACACTTATAATTTTTACACCGGTGCTATTTTCTGTATCCTCAATTTTCATCCCCAGTTTGGGCCTGTTATTATCGTACCTGAATTTGAAAAAGTTGTTATTCATCTTCGGCATAGGAGGCATTTTGAAATTAAAATTGTTACTTCCCCAATCCGGATTAGTGTTTTTATAAATGTAGGTTCTGTTATTTTCTTTTGTTTCTCCAAGTTTCACAGCTACATCTTTCTTTTTATTATCTCTCGTATAATAAACTTTTACTTCATCGCCCTTTTTATGTGATCTCACAGCATCCATCAGATCATCGGGGGAAGCTATTTTTTTGTCCTCCAGTTTGGTAATAACATCTCCTTTTAGCAATCCTGCTTTTTCTGCGGCGCTTCCCTTTACTACTTCGCTTATTTTCACACCGTCATCGGATTTATTAGTTATTACCCCTAAGAAAGCATGTGGCGCTGAATTTTCATCGTTATTTTGAAACAGTTCAAAATCCCTTGAGCCATTGCCAGGAGTCCATAAAAAATTATCTGAACCGCGACTCTTTAATCCTCTCTTCATTATTGTTACATCGCCATCATGGTATTCAGACAATGGTTTTCCATTTACTGTTATGCTATCCCCATTTACCTGGATAGTCATTTTGCTATCCTTGTCTCCATTTTTCCGGATTATGATCTCTTCTGTTTTTTTATCCTTGGGAGAAGAATTTTGAGCCCATGATTCAGTTGATATCATACAAGCGACAAGTAAAACAGCGCCATAAAAAATATTCTTTTTCATTGTAAAATTTTTTAAATACGAAATGTTTAGTAGGGCAAATGTAATAACTTTTGTGGAACTACGAAACCTTTCGCAAATAATTGCTTTTGTTTAACAAAAATCATTGGAATCGGCAAGTGAAAGCATGTATATTTTTACAGGGCAAGTGTCTACAATATCAGTTTTGCTGAATTTCATCCCAATTTTTTCAAGCACTTTTAGTGAGGCTATGTTTTCAATATGAGCCATGCCTGTAATTACTTCAATCTTTAAATCACGCAAGCCATATATTAAGGTGTACTGCGCTGCTTCGGTTGCAAAACCTTTTCCCCAAGCCGTCTTCAACAAGCGGTAACCAAGATCGGTTATTCCGGTTTCCTTAATGTATTTTAAACCACACCATCCAATAAATTCGTAGTCGTTCTTAGTATGAATTTTCCATCTGCCGAGATTTAGTTTGTATTGCGGCAGTATAATGTTCGTTAAAATTTCCTTCGCCTGGTTTTCATTTTCAAGAACAGGCTCATGCACATATTTTACTACTTCGGGATCACTGTTCAATTTGTATATGAGAGGAGCATCTTCTTCGGTAAAGCGACTTAAAAAAAGCCGGGGAGTTTCAAAAATAACTTTCATGATGGGATATTGTGTAAAAATTAAAGAAGGCTTTTTACTTTTTTGATCACTTCATTAAGTTTTGAAGCGTCTTGTCCACCGGCTGTAGCCAATGTTTTTTGTCCGCCGCCGCCACCTTTTATTAAAGGAGCAACAGATTCTTTAATAATTTTTGGAGCCTCAAGATTTTTGGAAGCGGCCACTTCATCATCCAGCATTAAGGCGACGTTAGATTTACCATCTATGTTGGCAACCAAAACAATTACATAATTATCCAGGTCACTTTTTAAAGAGAAACATATTTTTTTGAGAGCATCAGCATTCGGGACATCAACCTGTTGACCAATAAAATTTATATCACTGATCGTTTCAACTTTTTGTAAAAGTTCATTTTTTATTGACAATAATTGTTTTGCTTCAAGCTTTTCCAACTGTTTTTTTAAATCACTGTTTTCGCTGATAAGATTATCAATTCCTTTGTTCAGATCTTTTGGATTTTTAAGACTCTCACGGATATAGTGAATTATATCAAATTCCTTTTGAACATAATCTTCTGCAGCCTTGCCGCTTAATGCTTCAATCCTTCGAATGCCTGCCCCCACCGCAGTTTCAGTTGTAATTTTAAAGAATCCCAACTCGCCGGTATTGCCAACATGTGTTCCCCCACAAAGCTCAATTGAATAAGATGGATCGATAGTTACAACGCGAACCATATCTCCGTACTTTTCACCGAACAAAGCCATAGCGCCGGTTGCAAGAGCATCTTCTTTTTTCATTTCTTTAATAACAACAGGAATGTTTTCGCGTATCTTTTCATTAACGATCGATTCAACTTTTTTTATTTCTTCATCGGTAACTTTTGCAAAATGTGAGAAATCAAATCGTAGGTATTCATCATTAACCAAGCTTCCTTTTTGTGCAACATGATTGCCCAATACTTTACGCAACGCTGCATGCATTAAATGTGTAGCACTATGATGTACGGCTGTTTTCTTTCTTCTGTCAATATCAATTTTTGCTGTAACGGCTGCTTCAATATTTGCAGGAAGTTTATTTGTAAAATGAATGATAAGGTCGTTTTCTTTCTTTGTATTTACAACCGGAAGTTTTTCATCATCAAAAATTAAAACACCTGTATCGCCAACCTGGCCGCCACTTTCGGCATAAAAGGGCGTTGTATCTAAAACAATTTGATAAGATTCTTTCCCCTGCGATTTTGTTTTGCGATATTTTAAAACTTTGCTTTGTGTTTCATAAGTATCGTAGCCAACAAATTTTGATGAACCATTTTCGTTTACGGTGATCCAATCTTCTGTGTCAACAACAGATGCGGCACGGGAACGATTTTTTTGTTTGAGCATTTCTTCATTAAAACTCACTTCGTCAACTGTGAAATTACTTTCTGCAGCGATGAGTTTCGTTAAATCAATAGGAAATCCAAAAGTATCATATAGTTCAAACGCAAACTTTCCATCAATAACAAAAAGCTTTTTTACTTCTTTCGGATCATAAATTTTTTTGGGCGGATTACCAATAATACCCTCTTCAATAAGTTGCTTATTAATCTCAATGGATTTCCTTTCTATTTCTAATTCCAAGTTATGATTTCCATCAAATAGATTTTGATCTGTGAACAGTTTTTGAAGATTTATAGCTTCCTTTTTTTCGACATAAGAGTTGAACAGTGATAATCCGTTTTCAAGAGTTTTCAAAAAATTTTGCTCTTCTTCAAACACAACCTTTTCAACAAATGTCTTTTGTTTTTCAAGCTCGGGAAAAGTATTTGAAAATTGTTCAGCCAATGCGGGTATCAATTTATGAAGCAAAGGTTGTTTGAAATCAAAAAAAGAAAAATAATACCGAACGGCTCTTCTTAATATCCTTCGTATGACATAACCTGCACCAGTATTCGAAGGTAATTGGCCGTCAGCAATTGGGAACGCGATTGCCCTTATGTGATCAGCAATTACTCTAAATGCGATATCCACGTCTTGTTCAAAAACACTTTTAGTTCTATCAGATATTAAGCTTCCACTATATTTAAGCTTCGTAATTTTTTCAATCTCCCCAATCGTCCCGCTAAAAATATCTGTATCATAATTGCTTTGTTTGTTTTGCAAAACTCTCACTAACCTTTCAAATCCCATTCCCGTATCTACATGCTTTGCAGGCAAAGGCTCGAGGCTTCCATCTTTTTTGCGATTGTATTGAATGAAAACGACATTCCAAATTTCAATCACCTGCGGATGATCATTGTTCACTAAAGTTTTTCCATCTGTTTTTTTTCTTTCCTCATCTGCCCTGGAATCAAAATGTATTTCCGTACAAGGCCCGCAAGGCCCGGTGTCTCCCATTTCCCAAAAATTATCTTTCTTTTTGCCCATGATAATTCTTTCTTCAGGAATCCACTTTTTCCAGAAAACGATTGCTTCTTCATCTTTTGGCAAACCCTCTCTCTCATCGCCTTCAAACACGGTTACGTATAAACGATCTTTGTCAATTTTATAAATGGTTGTAAGTAATTCCCACGCCCATGCAATGGCTTCCTCTTTAAAATATGGTTTCGGATCTTTGGTAGAATTTCCAAAGCTCCAATTACCCAGCATTTCAAACATGGTGTGGTGATACGTATCTACTCCTACTTCTTCGAGGTCGTTATGTTTTCCACTGACACGTAAACATTTTTGTGTATCGGCAACTCTTGAGTGTGAAGGCTTTTTGTTACCAAGGAAAAAATCTTTGAATTGATTCATCCCTGCATTGGTAAACATTAATGTGGGATCGTCTTTAATTACAATGGGTGCAGAAGGAACAATAGCATGCCCTTTCGATTTAAAAAAATCAAAAAAATGTTGTCGTATTTCTGCACTCTGCATCATGCACTGTAGAATTTTAAGATTAATTTGTAGCTATTATGAACTTATCTTTGCCTGTTATAAAAATTAAGATGGCAAAGGTATTTCGTTTGCCTCATTAGATAAAGTATCGATTGCTTAAACTCTTCGGCAAATATATTCTGCTGTTTTTTAAAAGAGATGAAAAAAATTAAATACTATTATAATACCAATACCTTACGTTACGAAAAATTAGTAACTCCTTTGCGGGTAAAATTACTGCGTGTTTTTGGCTTTATCGCCGCAGCATTAGTAACAGGGTTTTTTCTGGTTGCGCTTGCGTTTCGTTTTATTCCTTCACCACAGGCAAAGCTTGCAGAGATGAGGTACGACAGGATAAGACAAAATTATGATGACCTTGTATCGCAGATAGAAATGTTACAGCAGGAAATGGCATCTCTTGAGAAAAGAGATAACCAGGTGTACCGCTCTATTTTTGAAGCCAATCCTTTACCCGACAGCGCCCGGACAAAACTTGCGGAAAAGAAAAATGAAATTGAAAAAGTAGAAGCTATAAGTGACGAACAACTTGAAAACGAATTGGCAAAAACGCTCAATAACATTAGTGCAAGAGTAAATTACGAGTTTTCAAGCTATAGCGAAATTGAAAATCTTATAAAGAACCAGGGACAAAAACTTGCATGCATTCCCGCAATACAGCCAGTAAGCAACAGTGATTTAGACAGAATAGCTTCCGGCTTTGGCATGAGAATTGACCCTGTTTATGGAACTCCTAAAATGCATAAAGGTCTTGATTTTACTGCTCCGCAGGGCACGCCTGTTTATGCAACCGGTAATGGAACGGTGGAGGTGGCCGGGCAAACAGGAGATGGCTTCGGAAATCATGTTGTAATCAACCATGGATATGGTTATGAAACTTTATACGGGCATATGTATAAAGTAAAAGTAAATGTGGGACAAAAAGTAGAAAGAGGTGAAGTAATAGGATGGGTAGGAAATTCGGGAAAAAGTACCGGCCCGCATTGTCATTACGAGGTTCATGTAAATGGCCAGGAAGTTAACCCCGTTTATTTTTTTTATAACGATCTTACACCGGAACAGTTTGATAGAATTCTAGAAATCGCTTCTACGGGAAGTGCAAAAAGTCTTGATTAATGGCACTATCACAAATAAATTTTCAATTCGAAGATGATTCTCAAAATAAGAAGGGGGATAAAAATGTTGTGCCTGGGAATTTGGCTCCTCAAAAATCGAAGAGAGGGAGAAAGAGCCTGAAAGAAATGGGGATTGATGCTGATCTTATTGAAATTCCTGACGATGAGATTCTTTTTAAAAAGCAATATTATTCTATTGGTGATGTAGCGGCAATGTTTAAAGAAAATACATCGCTGATAAGATATTGGGAAAACGAATTTTCAATTTTAAAGCCAAAGAAAAATAAAAAAGGTGATCGTTTTTTCAGGCCTGAAGATGTAAAAAACCTCAAAATGATTTATCATTTACTTCGCGAAAGAAAATATACTATTGATGGTGCGAAAGAATTTTTAAAAAATAATAAGGCCGCAGGTGAAAAACATGAAATGATTGAGTCATTACAAAAAATAAAATCTTTTTTACTGGAGTTAAAGAACAATTTATAGGCCCTTATGAAAAAAATTTTATCTCTTTTGGTAATTATTGTTGTTTTGGCTTTCACTCACGCCCAGGCACAAACGCAACCTTCCTACCTGGTGCTAAAAGACTCTGCGGACGACAATGCGAAAATGCTGGTAGGCATCATTGATAAAAGCGATTTACAGGGTGATACATCGTTTAAATGGTTCGCAGAAAGCCAGCAGATATATCCTCATCCCGACACGGCTGCCGTTAATGCGTTCAGAAATAATAAGGATAAAATATATTTTCTCTTCTTCGGCGGTACCTGGTGCGAAGACACCCATTTTATACTGCCTAAGTTTTACCAGGTACAAGAAGCGGCCGGTTTTCCTGCAGATCGCGTCACGGTTTTTGCAGTTGATAGAAAAAAGAATGTAATGGGTAACATCGCTCACGCACTGAATATAACGAGGACACCTACAATTGTTGTTATGAAAGACGGCAAAGAATTGGGGCGCCTGGTAGAATATGGAAAGACAGGACATTGGGATACCGAACTTGCTGCCATAATTAACCAATGAAACTTATAGCCTTTAAAACCTCTGGTTCTTGCCGTCGTCTGTAAGGGCTTTAACTCACAATTTTTACAGAAGCAGTTGCGGACGGTTTTATTTCATGTTTTTCCTGGAGTTTCCTGATTGCTAAATTCACTTCTTCTTTTAATTGGTTAAGGTCATCTAATTTCATCGGGAACCGTGTAAAGTAAATAACCATGATCACAGCATTATCATTATTAATTTCCTGCAAATACACTGAATAAAATTGAACTATTTCTTTCTTCGACAATAAAATTTCTTTAATACCTGCTATAACTTTTTCAAGATCTTCAGAAGAAGCATGCGGTGAAAGGAATGTTTTTATTTCATTTCGTATTACGTCACGCATACTCCAGTTATCAAGAATGCTGTCTACCATTTGTTTATTAGGCACGGTAACCATCGATTTTTCGGCTGTGCGTAGCCGTGTGCTTCTTAAACCAATACGCTCAACAGTTCCGGAATAATTGTTCACTTTTACCATATCGCCTGTTTCAAATGGTTTATCAAAAAAAATAATAAAAGAGGCGATTAAGTTTTCAAGACTTTCTCTTGCCGAAAGTGCAAACGCGGCGCCAACAATGCTTAGGCCGGTGAGGAGATTGCCTATATTAATTCCCAGGGAAAATTTTATAATTAAAGCTATACCAATAATTATTATGATAACTCTAATTAAATCTTTAAAAAAGAAGATAAGTTGGTGCTGGCCCGGAGGTGTTTTTCCATCAGTGGTTTTGTCTTTTATCAACAACACCAGGAAATCCATGAAACGAATTATTAATGAAATAAAGCAAATGATAACAATGGCGGAAGTAAATCCGTCAACAATATCACGACTGGTAACTTTATGTATGGTAAATGTTAGCTGCGTTGGGAAGTTGAGCGTGTCTATTGCAGAAAAACTAATGAGTACCAATAAAATCCTTTCAATTGGCGCGACAACTATACTGTAAAATCTTGTCTTTTCTAATTTGCCGGCTTTTTGTTTTACTAATTTTAAAAGCAAAGAAGCTGTATACCTGGAAAGCAATCGTTTCAGAAAAAACGCAAGAATTATTGTAATGCAAACCACCAGGTAGCTGTGAAGTGAATTATCAAAATAGACCTGATTCAGAAATTTCATATTGCAATTTAAAACAAGCCTTTCAGCTATTGAAGAGAATAAATTTTGAGCTGCTCGTTTTTAAGAACGTAAATCTTATGGTTGTTTATTTTTATCGAATTATTATCCTGCAATTCGGGAGAAAGAACATACGTTTTTGCATCGGGAAACGGGGGACTATAGCGATATAAATTTTCTTTATCAAACCCATAGATTTGTTTGTCGACTACTGCTATATCCGTCCAATGTAAAAAGGCTAATTTACTTTTAAAACTTCCGTAATAATCGAAAATATATAATCCACTTTCAGGATCATATAAATAAACAAAACCATCGTTGTCAATAATTTTTTGCGGGCTGGGAACTGAATCAAATAACAAGCGGAAATCAACAGATTCAAAGAGAGTATTACCACTATCGTCAATCTTTTTTAATTTATTATCCTGTTCGTCGTACAACCAAATGTTATTATCATAAGATGTGGTTAATGCATTCACCTGGAAAATATTTTGTTTACGAAGGTTAATGCCGGAAATTACGTTCAGGTATTTATCGAGTAAAACTATTGTTGAATAATTTTTGTAAAACAGGATTACCTTCCAGGGGTTTTGAGCTTCTACATAGCTGAGCTTTCCATATTTTGTAACCTGGTTAAATACACCGATAGAATCTCCTTTCTCGTCATATTTTTTAAGCTGGTTATCTGTATTAATGATATAAAGCTCCCCGAGATTGTCTACTGTGAAAGAAGAAATAGGGTATTCCATCTTTTTTAAAAAACGAAAGAGAGAATCATCCTGGGCGTTAACAATAAAGGCAAGAGATGAAAATAAACACAGAATAAAAAAACGAAAATATTTTCTTAAGAAATAGTTCATAATTTGTAATATTTCAATTCTGTATTTTCCCCATCAAAAACAGCAAAGCTGTTGTATTTAATCCAATCGCCAAGATTTATATACCTGCTGGTGTCGCTCAATTTGTAATCAAGTGCGAAATGCCTATGACCAAAAATAAAAAAATCGTAATGCTTTTTTTTGAGAATCTCCTTGCAATATATAATTAACCATTCTTTGTCTTCTCCTAAAAATTCTTCATCGGTTTTCCCGGTAGCTGCCCTGCTTTTGCGGCTCATATAATCGGCAAGGCCAATGCCCGTAGCAGGATGTAGAGCTCCAAAAAGCTTCTGTGAAAGTTTATTTCTGAAAATTTTTTTAAGGAATTTATACCGGTGATCACCAGGACCAAGACCATCGCCATGACCTACTAAAAATTTTTTTCCACTGAACTCAAACTCATGGGGCTCATGAAAAACTTCTATACCAAGTTCTTCCTCAAAATATCCATTCATCCACATATCATGGTTGCCAACAAAAAATTTAATTATAATACCACTATCGGTAAGTTCAGCAAGCTTTCCTAAAATGCGCACAAATCCTTTCGGAACCACTTTCTTGTACTCGTACCAAAAGTCAAACAAATCGCCAAGAATGAATATGTGTGAAGCATGGTTTTTAATTTCATCAAGGAATTTCACGATTCGTTTTTCTCTTACCAAACTACTGGCATGATCAGGAGCGCCGAGATGAAAATCAGAAAGGAAATATATTTTTTGGTGATCGGGCATGTGAAAATTTAGATCTGCAAAATATTTTACTTTGATTTCTCATCAATCAAAAATAGATAAACTTCTTTGGGACCGTGAACTCCAACAACTAATGTTTTTTCAATATCAGCTGTGCGGCTGGGACCTGCAGCAAAAGTTATAAAAGAAGGCAGTGAATTGCCGTATTTGGTCTTTAGTAATTTAAGGGCGTCTCTTGTATCGTATACAAGCTGGTTAACATAAGCAATGCAAATATGAACAGGGGCATAAGCGCTAACTGTGCGACCGCTTTGTTGCGCTGAAGTCATAACGATTGCGCCTGTACGGGCAATAAGATATTCACAGTTGGTAACAGAAAGATCGCAATCAGAAAGAGTTGACGTGTTAAGTTTTGGAAATTTTCCATCAGTAAATACTTTTAATAAAGAATCTTCCTTGCAAAAAATATTTGTCCATTTTTTTTCTGAAAGCAATTGCTGCAATTGAACTTTCATATCGGCTTCATTTACACAAAAGGCAAATTTGCCCGATAGCTTTGTAAACTCTTCTGCAAAAATAATTTCAAGTTCTTCATCGGGTTGCTGAAAAACTGAGTTTGTTCCTTCACTTTTAGGAAAAGGTAAAGGCACCGGGTTACTCAGTGCCTCTCTTATTTTTTTTAAAATTTTTTCTTTGGAAGAAGAGACCTTCATCGCTTTTTCATTTTACGAAGAATTTTTAAGAGATTATACCTGGAATTGGCGGATCTATAATTGCCTCCTTGGGGTTGTCAACAAAATCAAGCGCCTTCTTATCCTCAAATGGACGCTTGCCTATTAATTCCTCAACATCACTCTGAAACAGCACTTCCCTTTTCAACAATTCCTTCGCAATAATTTCTACCTCTTTTTTTCTTTGCGTGAGTAGCTCCTTTGTTCGTGTAAAAGCTTTTTCTATTAATTTTCTAACCTCTTCATCTATCATTTTCCCGGTTTCTTCACTGAAGGGTTTTGTAAACATATTGTCCTGCTGCGGATCGTAAAAGCTTATGTTACCAACTTTCTCATTCATACCGTATACTGTTACCATAGCATAGGCCATTTTCGTAATCTGCTGAAGATCGTTACTGGCTCCTGTTGAAATTTTATTAAAGAAAATCGTTTCAGAAGCTCTTCCTCCAAGCGTCATACAAATCTGGTCGAGAAGTTGATCGGTATTGTAGAGATATTGTTCTTTAGGAGTATATTGGGCATAGCCCAAAGCTGCGGTGCCTCTTGGTACAATGGTAACCTTCAATAGAGGATACGCATGCTCGAGAAACCAGCCGCATATTGCATGGCCGGCTTCATGGTAAGCAATAATCTCTTTTTCTTCAGGTAAAATAATTTTATTCTTTTTCTCCAATCCGCCAATTACCCTGTCGATAGCATCCTGGAAATCGCTCATGTCTACCGCGTCTTTATTTTTGCGGGCAGCAATTAACGCCGCCTCGTTGCATACGTTTGCAATATCAGCGCCGGCAAACCCAGGAGTTTGTTCAGCTAATTTATGTACATCGAGAGTTTGAGAAATCTTTATCGGCAACAGGTGAACTTTAAATATAGCTTCCCGACCCACAAGATCAGGCCGGTCAATGGTTATTTGCCTGTCAAACCTTCCCGGCCTTAGTAAGGCATTATCCAACACATCAGGACGGTTGGTAGCTGCCAAAATTATAATGCCAAGGTCTGTTCCGAAACCATCCATTTCTACCAGCAACTGGTTGAGAGTGTTCTCTCTTTCATCGTTGCTCATCATCATATTCTTTCCCCTGGCTCGACCTATTGCATCAATCTCGTCAATAAAAATAATACACGGGGCTTTTTCCCTCGCTTGTTTAAAAAGGTCCCTTACCCGGCTTGCACCTACTCCTACAAACATTTCAACGAAATCACTACCACTTAGGCTAAAGAAAGGCACCTGGGCTTCGCCCGCCATAGCTTTTGCTAACAAAGTTTTACCAGTTCCCGGGGGGCCTATAAGCAAAGCCCCTTTAGGGATTTTTCCGCCAAGGGCCGTATATTTTTTAGGTGTTTTTAAAAAATCAACAATCTCCATTACTTCCACCTTTGCTTCATCAAGTCCTGCAACATCTCCGAAGTTGATATTCACTCTTGCTCCCTTATCAAAAAGAGTAGCTTTTGACTTGCCAATATTGAAAATACCACCGGGACCACCACCACCACCGCCTGCGCCTACTTTACGCATCATCATGATAAACAACAATCCTATTAATAATATAGGTAGAAGTGTACTAACTATCTGTCCAAATAACTCACCTTCATCTCCGGGCTTATCAGGTACTTGCTTTACATTGGGATTTTCTTTATAAAACTGCAACATATCTGCAGCAAAAGCTTCGTCTTTTATTATAGGAAAAAAGGCTTGTGGCTCAGGCATTTTTTTTGCTGCATCATAATCAGATCCAAAAACATTTCTATAAAATGATGGGTCATTCTCAATTGCCCGTTGACTAATGGATACCCGTACAATTTTTTTGTTTCCTACCGTTTTTATTTGTTCAACATCACCTCGCTTAAGCATTGTAAAAAATTGAGTATTTTCAATTTCAATGCCACTGCTGGAATTATTATGATAAAGATTATAGCCAATAATTGCTGCGAAAATAATTCCATAAATCCAGTAAATACTTAACCTGGGACGCTTTTTCGGATCATCCTCAGGAGGTTTATTATTGTTTAAAGGATTCATTCTTTTCTGTATCATTTTCTTTTTCTGTTCTTCAGTTGCCATATATAATTGCCTTGCAATATTTTGATTTGGTTTTCCGGTAACTGCACCGGATTCTTTTAATTTAAAAGACGAATGTCTTAAATTATTGTTTTATTGTGAGTAATTGTATTCTGATTTGTTAATGTTCCATTGTTGCAGCATCGCTCCACATCTCTTCAAGCTTGTAAAATTTTCTTGGTTCCGGCAACATTACATGAACCACCGCATTTACATAATCTATCAAAATCCACTGTTCACCCTGTCTGCCCTCATGTTTATAGGGTAACTCCCCGCATTTTTTTTTAACCTCAATCTCAACCGAATCGGCAATAGCTTTTAGTTGTATGTTGTTAGAAGCTTCGCAAATAATAAAAAAATCAGTAACTGCTTCAGGGATTTTCTTTAAATCAAGGCTAACTATTTTTTCCCCTTTTTTTTCCTGGATAGCATGTATAATGGTCTTGAAAATTTTGCTATTTCTTGTTAATCTTGTAAGAGCAGGCTTTTTCCTGGTGGCCAATACCGTTGAATTATTCAAATGTTGTTCATTTTAGGTAAATTCTGATGCATTTCCTGTGCACAGAAATTAAATTTTATTAGGGTAGATTGCAGTTTTTACAAACTTGTTATCAGACCTTTTTATCAAAAATACTAATTCTTTATTAATAGTTTTTTAATGCCGGTTACCTTACAAAAAATGATTATTCTTGAAAAGGTTGATAGTACCAACAACTATGCCATGGCATTGGTTCAAAAGGGGGTGGCAAGGAGCGGTGAAGGCATATTCGCCCGCGGGCAAAGCAATGGAAAAGGCAGGAGGGGTAAAGAATGGAAAAGCCAGGCCGGCAGGAACATTATACTTACAATTAATGTTCAAATGCAGTGGCTGCCCGTGCAACAACAGTTTCAACTTAGTGTTGCCGTTGCTCTCGGATGCGTAGATTTTTTTAAAAAATATATTAAAGAAAATATAAAAATTAAATGGCCTAATGATATTTTCATTAATGACAGGAAGGCAGGCGGAATCCTCATTGAAAATGTCGTTAAGGGTAATTTATGGCAGTGGGCCATAATTGGGATCGGGCTTAACATTAACCAACAAAATTTTGATAAGGAAATAAAAGCAATTTCTCTAAATCAAATAACCGGGTTGGAATATGATGTCATTGAACTTGCCAATGAACTTCACCAGGCGGTGATAAACCGGGTTAATCAACTAAATTTCCGGGAGTTCAAAAATTTGCTGCGGGAATACAATGAAAATTTATATTGCCACCATAAGATCGTAAAGCTTAAAAAAGCAAACATCGTTTTTGAAACAAGAATCGAAGGTGTTTCAATGTGGGGCGAGTTGATTACTAAAGACAACATAGAAAGGAAATTCGAATTTGATGAAGTGGAATGGCAATGGACCTAGAAAAAGCGGTGTACATTTTTATCCGGGAATTCCCCGTCTGATAATTGAAAAAGCTGTCTTTTATGATTAGAAACGTTGAGTTGAATAGTGTTTAAAAATTTCCAATTCGCAACATCGCAAAATGTGTAGAAAAGCTTTTGCTGATTTTGCATTAATTTCACCGCTTAATTTTACTACAAAAACTGAAAATATTTTATGGCGAAAGCGATAAGAATGCCTCTTTTAAGTGATACAATGACCGAGGGTAAAATTATTCAATGGAATAAAAAAGTTGGCGACAAAGTAAAGAGCGATGATACGATTGCAGAAGTGGAAACTGATAAGGCAACTATGGATGTAGTGGGATATGAAGAAGGGACATTATTATATATTGGCGTAAAAGAAGGAGAGGCGGCTAAAGTGAATGATATTATTGCGATAGTCGGGAAAGCAGGAGAAGATTATAAATCTATTTTAGAAGGTGATGAAAATACCTCTGGCAAGAAGAAAAAGGATAGCGCTAAAAAAGAGCCGGATCAAAAGCCGAAAGAAGAATCTAAGGCTAAGTCTGCCGAAAATAAAGGCTCCGCAGAATTACCAAAAGATGCAAAAGTAATACGCATGCCTCTTTTGAGTGATACTATGACAGAAGGAAAAATAATACAATGGAATAAAAAGGTAGGGGATAAAGTGAAAAGTGATGATTCGATTGCCGAAGTTGAAACTGATAAAGCAACAATGGATGTGGTGGGCTATGAAGAAGGAACACTTTTGTACATTGGGGTAGAAGCCGGCCAGGCAGCTAAAGTAAACGATATCATCGCTATTGTTGGAAAGCCGGGAACCGATGTTAGTGCTTACGTAAATGCTCAAAAAAACAAAACTGCTGATACTTCAGAACCGGAAAAACAACACGCAGAAATTTCCGCAAGCGCTGCTGGACAAAATGAGGCAGAGGTTGAAAGTCATGATTCTTATTCCGGGAATGGAAGAATAAAAGCTTCGCCTCTTGCAAAAAAACTAGCCGCTGACAAAGGGATTGATATTTCGAAAATTCAAGGCAGCGGAGATGGAGGAAGGATAGTAAAAAGAGATGTGGATGCTTACAGGCCTGCTCCTGCGCAAGCAAAAGAAGAAACGAAAAAATCTGAGCCTGCAGCAAGACCTGTTCAACCGTTTGAGCAGACAGGTAAAGAAAGTTACATAGATATTCCCAACACGCAAATGCGCAAAACGATTGCAAAAAGATTGGGGGAAAGCATGTTTAATGCCCCTCATTTTTACCTGACCATGGAAATTAACATGGACAATGCAATGAGCTCACGGGTAGCCATAAACGAAATCAGTCCGGTAAAAATCTCTTTTAATGACATGGTCATAAAAGCCTGTGCCATGGCCCTGAGACAGCATCCTGCGGTTAACAGTAGTTGGATGGGCGATTTTATACGGCAGAATAAACACGTACATATTGGTTCGGCGGTAGCAATGCCCGATGGATTAATAGTGCCCGTAATACGTTTTGCAGATCAAAAATCATTATCGCAGATTGCATCAGATGCAAAGGGATTATATGACAAGGCAAGAAATAAAAAACTGCAACCCGATGAGTTTAGCGGAAACACATTTACCGTTTCCAATCTTGGTATGATGGACATAGAAGATTTTACTGCTATAATAAACCCGCCCGATAGCGCCATACTTGCCGTAGGACGCATCAAGGAAATCGTCTTAAAAAAAGGAGACGGATTTGGTGTAACTAGCGTAATGAAAGTTACTTTGAGCTGCGACCACCGAAGTGTGGATGGAGCGGTGGGTGCTGCTTTTCTTCAAACATTCAAAAAATTCATGGAGAACCCGGTTACGATGTTGGTCTAGC
Source organism: uncultured Chitinophagaceae bacterium (assembly GCA_963819925.1). Classification (GTDB taxonomy): domain Bacteria; phylum Bacteroidota; class Bacteroidia; order Chitinophagales; family Chitinophagaceae; genus Ginsengibacter. The sequence goes on from CAWFYG010000009.1 coordinate 1,800,928, forward strand.
AATTTCACGAAGCGACAGGTTTGCTATGGTGGCTTTTTCTTACATTTAATTGTGAACAAAACATTACGCTCCACCCTCCAATTGCTGAGGTTTCATTTTTCATTTTTCTTAATGCCGGTTTACTTCTTTGCATTGAGCCAGGTTAATCATATTAATTGGTCTGATGCAGTATTGGTATTTTTAATACTTCATTTATTGGTATACCCTGCAAGTAACGGGTACAATAGTTATATGGACAGGGATACTTCTCCAATAGGTGGCTTAAAAAATCCTTTGCAGCCTACTAAACAATTATTTGTTGTTACTGTTTTTATGGATATAGCGGCAGTTACTTTAGGTCTTTTTGTTTCATGGATATTTAGTGCGGGTATTTTTTTATATATACTGGCGTCAAAAGGGTATAGCTATAGGAAAATCCGTTTAAAAAAATATCCGGTAACAGGATATTTGACAGTTGTGATTTTCCAGGGAGCCGTAACTTTTTTTTTAGTATATCACGGCTCGGATAGCAACCACACAATTCATATACCCGTTATTGATATGGTAGCATCAAGCCTGTTAATTGGCGGCTTTTACCCGCTTACGCAGATTTACCAGCACGAAGAAGATTTAAAGGATGGAGTAAGAACAATTAGTTATGCACTCGGGTATTCCGGTACTTTTATTTTTACTGGCATTATATATGCATTTGCATTTTGCGCACTTGGTCTGCAATTTTTTTTAAATCTTGAAGAAACGAGTTTTTTCATTTTGCAAACCTTTATGCTTCCGGTACTGGTGTATTTTTTTATTTGGTTCAGAAAAGTTTTAAAAAATAATGAAGAGGCTAATTTTAAAAATACAATGAGAATGAATTTACTGGCTTCTGTATGTACAAATCTTGGTTTTATTACATTATTAATAATACATCTTATTGAGTAAAATAATTTCCATAGCTACTTCAGTGCCTACTTACAGGCACAATCAAAAAGACATTTTATCTTTCATGCAAAATGTTTTCGCTATGAGTGAGGCGGACAAGAGGAAGCTAAAGTTCTTATACAATCAAAGTGCTATTAATACAAGATATTCTGTGTTGCCCGATTATAGCCTCAATGCCGGCGACTGGGAATTTTACCCCGCAACTGAAAACCTGGAGCCATTTCCCAACCTGGAACTCAGGATGAAATGGTTTAATAAAACCGCTCCTGCTCTTACAGTGAATGCTGTTGAAAAATGTATTGAAAATAAAATATCCAAAGAAGAAATCACTCACCTGGTTACAGTAAGCTGTACCGGCATAAGTGCTCCGGGGCTCGATTTGCAGGTTATAGAAGCCATGGGGTTATCCCCAAAAATTTTCAGGACTTCAGTAAATTTTATGGGATGTTATGCAGCTATTCATGGCCTGAAATTAGCGGACGTATTTTGCGCTGAAGACCGGAATGCTAAGGCCTTAGTTGTATGTACCGAGCTTTGCACCTTGCATTTTCAAAAAGAAAATACGATAGATAATATTGCTTCCAGCTTGTTGTTTGGTGATGGTTGCGCCGCTGTTTTGGTCGCAAATAATAATAATAAAGAAGAAGGATTAAGAATAAATAATTTTTACAGTGAAGTTGCTTTTAAAGGAAAGAAAGACATGAGTTGGGAACTTTCATCTAAGGGGTTTTTAATGACATTATCCGGGTATGTGCCCGATCTCATTGAAGCAGATTTTAATAAACTACTTGCCAATGCGTTGAAAAACGCCAATTGCAATAGGGAAGATATTTCTCACTGGTGTATTCATCCCGGAGGTAAAAGAGTTCTTTCTGCGATTGAAAAAAGTATTGATATTAAAAAGAATGACCTGCAATACTCGTACAATGTTTTGAAAAATTGCGGGAACATGTCTTCACCAACCATTTTATTTGTATTGAAAGAAATTATGGATTCGCTTCAATTGAAGAAGGAACGGAAAACAAATATTTTTGGAGCGGCATTTGGCCCCGGTCTTACATTGGAGACTTTTATTTTATCGGATGATTGACTATCGCCATCGTTCAAATAAAAAAGAATTGCTTGACGGCAATAATATTCCTTTTGGAGATATTGCTGAAAATATGAAAGAGCTCGATTTCATTAATGCTCATCTTGGCGGCCATGCAATAACTGTAAAAGGATTTAAAAATCTTATGGGCCACAGAAAAAAAATTTCGGTTTGTGAAATTGGATGCGGTGGTGGAAATAACATTAATGCTCTTGCAACCTTTTGTATAAAAAATAAAATTCTGGCAAAATTTACCGGAATTGATATTAATGCATCATGTATTGATTTTGCAAAAGAAAAAACACTGCTAAAAAACGTGAAATTTATTGTTTCAGATTATAAACTTGCAAACTTTGGAACCGATAAGCCAGACATTATATTTTCATCACTTTTTTGCCATCACTTCGCTGAAGATGAACTTGTAAAGATGTTGCAGTGGATGAGAATAAATTCCGCCATTGGATTTTTTATTAATGATTTGCACCGGCATCCACTGGCATATCATTCAATAAAATTCATTACTCAGCTTTTTTCTAAATCTTACCTTGTAAAAAATGACGCCCCACTTTCGGTGTTGAGAGGCTTTAAAAAGGAGGAATGGATAAGCCTTTTTAAAAATGCCGGGGTAGCTAATTATTCAATCCAATGGAAGTGGGCATTTAGATATTTACTAATAGTTCCAAACGTTCAGGGGATAAATTAACGTGTTAATAAATTGGTTGATCCGAATACATATAAAAGTTCAGAAATCCATTCAGAAATATTTGATGTTGGGATTATTGGCGGCGGGCTCGCAGGACTTTCCATTTCTATTCTATTGGCTAAAAATAGCTACAAAGTAATTTTATTCGAAAAAGAAAAATACCCGTTTCACCGCGTGTGCGGCGAATACATTAGCCTTGAAAGCCGGAAGTTTATCGAGCAAAGTCTTGGGCTTAATCTTTCTCAGCTTAATTTACCAATCATAAAAAAATTAATTGTTTCATCTCCTAACGGTGCTACAATAAACGCAAATCTAGATCTGGGGGGTTTTGGTATCAGCCGTTTTTTTATTGATAGCGAATTAAAGAAAATTGCAATTGCCAATAGTGTAATTATTTTGGAAGAAACCAAAGTAAGTGATGTGATCTTTAATGATGAATCATTTATAATAAAATATAATGATAGAGCGATTAATTGTACAGTCGCCGCTGCGGCTTTTGGAAAGCGAAGCAATCTCGATGTAAAATGGTCAAGAAATTTTATACAAAAAAAACCAGGGAAACTGAATAATTATATTGGCGTGAAATATCATATTAAAACTTCATTTCCTGGCGATACAATCGCTTTGCACAATTTCAAAAATGGTTACTGTGGTATTTCAAAAGTTGAAGGCGATAGGTATTGCCTTTGTTATTTAACCACTGCTCAAAACCTGAAAGACAATAATAACTCCATTAAGCAAATGGAGCAGAATTTTTTGTATAAAAATCCATTTCTTAAAAAAATATTTAAGGAAGCTGAATTTCTTTTCTCCGACCCGATAACAATTTCCCAGGCTAGTTTTGATAAAAAGGAACTTGTTAAGAATCACGTTTTAATGATTGGAGATGCGGCAGGAATGATAACGCCTCTCTGCGGAAATGGAATGAGTATGGCGTTTCATTCATCGAAAATCGGGTCTGAAATTATTCAGCATTTTTTGAATAAAGAAATCACCAGGCAGGAAATGGAAAATGGATATAAGGAGCAATGGGAAAATCATTTTGAAAAGAGACTAAAGACGGGCCGTATTATTCAGAAGTTGTTTGGTAAGGAGCTTTTAACCAACTTGTTTGTATCCCTTATAAAACCCTTTCCATTTTTAATTAACAAACTGATAAGGGCGACTCATGGAGAAGAGTTTTAGTAATTTTGTAATTCAATGTATCAACATTCAATAATACTGTTTGATGGTGTTTGTAACCTGTGCAACGCGGCAGTGCAGTTTGTCATAAAACGGGATAAAAAGAATCAATTTCTTTTTGCTTCCTTACAATCAGAAGAGGGGAAACTTATACTGGAAGATCATAATTTTCAAATGAATAAAATGGACTCGTTTTTTCTTGTTGAGAACGGAAAAGTATATGACCGTTCAACCGCTGCTTTAAAGGTTTTAAAAAGACTAAATGGGCTTTGGCGTCTTTTTTATGGCTTCATAATTGTTCCAAAATTTATAAGGGACGGTGTATATGATTTTATAGCAAAAAACAGGTATCAATGGTTTGGAAGAAAAGATGAATGCATGATTCCAACTCCTGACTTGAAAGCAAAATTTTTGAACCAATAATTTTCTACTTTGAATAAGAAAACTCTTGTTTTAGGGGCTTCGGATAATCCTTCCCGTTATAGCTATCTTGCTCTCAATATGCTTCAGTCCAAGGGACACGATGTAACTGCCATAGGTAAACGTAAAGGGAAAGTTGGGAAAGTTGAAATTGAAACTGAGCAAAAAAATATAGAGGGACTTGATACAGTTACACTTTATCTCAATCCGCTTAATCAAAAACAATATTACGATTACATATTCTCTCTGCATCCCAGGCGGATTATTTTTAATCCGGGAGCCGAAAACAGGGAACTTTCTTCAATGGCTAAAGCAAGAAACATTCTTCCGCAAGAGGCTTGCACGTTGGTTTTACTAAGTACCGGGCAGTATTAATACCAAGCTTTTTGAGTACTTTTTCCCTTATTTAAATAAGTTGGAATTTTTTTCAGATGTAGTATAATTTTTACACACAAGCATCGTTTAAGATATTGTCCGATACACTGAAACCAAAATTCCAGACTATGAAAACCACGTCCATATTGCTCGTATTGTGTTTGCTGAGCGTTACCCTTTACACACATGCGCAGGCAACTAAATCTTCAAGACCAACTTTATTTACCGGTTTTTCTGAAAATATTCCGGCTTCTGTTGCCGAACTTGATAAGGCTTTTACTGCCGCGGCAGGTACTACAGTTCAGTTCAATTTCGCAAACAAGCTGCCCTTTAGCGGGACAGTTCTTTCGTCTGTTCAGAAATACAGTAACCTGTCAAGTGTAATAATAAAGTGTCCCTTGCTTCAGAACGCATTGCTTTCTATTTCCAGGAGAATTAATGACGATAAAACCATCACGTATGTTGGCCGTATTATCAATGAAAAATATGCAGACGGATACGAATTAAAAATGGACAATGCAGGAAACTACTCTTTTAATAAAATAAAAACGGAAGACCTTATACAGGACTTTTAAATCTACTTACAATTTTCAACAAAAGGAAACCCTAAAATCCCTTCTATGAAAAAGTTTTTTACGATATTAATTTCACTACTGGGTTTGCTCTCAATGAAAGCAAATTGTTTTCCTGTATTGAGTAGTTTGCGTTCTGCAAAAGCCACCATTTTTCTTGATTTTGATGGCCAATTTGTGCAGTCAACTTCGTGGAACAACGGCCTGCCCTTGAACTGTGCGCCATCAGGGCTAAGCGATGCCCAGATAATTGAAATATTTAACCGGGTATCCGAAGATTACAGGCCTTTTGATATTGATATAACGACAGATTCTACAGTATTTCTTGCGGCTCCACTCAACCGGCGAATTCGAATAATTATTACCCCCACAAGCGGATGGTACACAGGGGTCGGCGGCGTTTCATTCACCGGGTCATTCACATGGGGTGATGATACTCCCGGCTTTGTTTTTCCAGATAGGCTTGGTCCTAATAATACAAAGATGGTTGCTGAATGTTGTACTCATGAAAGCGGCCACACCGTTGGACTTTCTCACCAGGCAAAGTATGACAGCAATTGCAATTTGCTTGCAACCTACAATACAGGAGCAGGAACCGGGCAAACTGGCTGGGCCCCCGTGATGGGGAATAGTTACTATGAAAATTTTTCCGGCTGGTATAACGGGCCTACACCCTATGGATGTTCCGTAGACCAGGATGCTCTTTCAATTATTACGTCGATGAATGGTTTTACTTATAGGGCAGACGACCATAGCGATGATCCAAATGTTAATCCAACATCAATTGCGATAAAGAATACATTATTTGCGGACAGTGGTATTATTACAACTTCTACCGATAAAGATGTTTTTAAATTTAATCTCACAGAAGCAGGGCAACTGCATGTTAATGCAATTCCCTTTTCTGTGGGGCCAAATAATGCGGGAGCAGATCTTGATGTAAAACTGGAGTTGCTAAACTCATCTTTACAGGTTATGCAGGTATATGATCCAATGGATATTTTAAATGTAAGTATTGATACAACATTAAATTCAGGAGTATACTTCCTGGTTATTGAAGGGGCAGGAAATACAAACACTTCTGATTATGGAAGTCTTGGTTCTTATAATATTTCAGGAACTTTCACGCCCTTATTTACCACGCCTATAAAGGAGGTGACGCTTACGGGCAAAACAGATAAGGACAAGCATATTTTAAACTGGAATATTATTTCAGATGAACCGATAAGTAGTTTAGCGCTGGAAAGCTCTGCTGATGGGACGGATTTCACAACACTTACAAAATTAAACCCAGGTTCACAAAGCTATAGTTATCCACCTTCAACAGGCAACAATATTTATTACCGTCTTAAAGCGGTTTCAGCCACGGACCAGGCAATTTATTCAAACGTAATTGCGTTAAAACTAAATAGTTCTGACAAATTATTTAAAGTGTCCACAATGGTTTATAGCCAGATAACAGTTAATGGTGTTGAAGACTATACCTACAAATTAGCTGATATGAGTGGAAGAATTATACAAGGAGGAAAAGGACAAGCCGGCACAAATACTATTAATATAAGTAACAGCCCTAACGGGATCTATCTTCTTCAGATAATAAGTAATAATCAAAGACTGACGGAAAGAATTGTAAAACTGTAAGGTAGATTCATGTGTAAGTTAAGGGTCAGCGTTAGGGGCTGGCCCTTTTTTTTGTGCATATATGAATCCGGTAAAAAATTATTGCTTGTTCATAACAGTAACTCATAAACGCTGTTAACATCGGCTAAATAATTATTAATAAAGATATTTGACTCTTTTGTTGTAAGAATTTCGGTAATTTTAAAAAACCTTAATTTATGTACTGGAGAAAATTTAATGGAGACATTATTGATCTGCCGATAAAAGGCGCAGTAGAATCAGCCATCCAGAGAGAAACAAATGCAGGTTACAGATTAAAAGTTTGTATTGGTACCGACAGCCAGGTAAAAGGCTCCGATACAGAATTTGCCACCGTCATTGTTTTTCTTCGCGAAGGACACGGAGGATTTATGTTTATTCACAACGACAAAACAAAAGTTGTGTATAGCATTAAAGAACGCATGCTGGTTGAAGTTGCCAAAAGCATAGAAATTGCTTATGAACTTTGCGATTTGTTTACAAAGTATGATGTGGACATGGAAGTGCATGCCGACATTAATACCAATCCGCATTTTAAAAGTAACGAAGCTTTACGGGAAGCTATGGGTTACATCCTGGGAATGGGCTTTGCTTTCAAGGCCAAGCCGGAGGCCTTTGCCAGCAGCAGTTGTGCAAATAAAATGGTGAACTGATCTGCTTTTGGCGTTATTGATTTCCAATTTCATTGGAAAAGAAACTTCATCCCCCTACTTTTCTTAATCGGTTATCCTTCTACTTTGTAACCTGTATTCATTTCGTTAATCAGGTCTAAAATCTTTGTTCTACCTGTTTTTTTTATGGAACTTGTAATGAAATGTTGAGGTAAAAATTGTTGTCTGCTTCTAAGGGTTTCCAAAAATAATTTTACATTTTTACTCACTTCCGATTGCTTTTCTTTGTCCGATTTTGTAAAAACAAGGGTATAGGGAATTTGCCACAGTGCTAATTTTTGAATAAAATCAAGATCTAATTTTTGTGGAGTGTGTCTTGAATCTATTAATACAAAAACGTTAGTGAGATTCTCCCGTTTACGAAGATAATTTTCAATCATCTGCTCCCATCTTCTCCTGCTGCTTTGCGATATTTTTGCGAAGCCATAACCAGGCAGGTCTACAAGGTACCACCAGTGTTCCCGGAATTTGCCGGCTTTCGCAACACTGGTTAATTCAAAATGATTTATCATTTGTGTTTTGCCCGGCGAATTAGAAGTTTTTGCGAGCTTATCATTATTGCAGAGCATATTTATTAATGAAGACTTGCCAACATTGCTTCTTCCAATGAAAGCATATTCGGGTCTATCCGGCACAGGGCACTTTTCAAATGAAGGGCTGCTTATAAGATATGTCGCTCTTTTAATGTGCATATTATGCAATATACAGTAAGAAATTTCTTAAGCCAGACTTCAACTATTTTTCAGTCAAAATGCGGCGCAACAATCGGGGAAAGAATTAAATTGTTTACCTGGAAAATCTAAAACAAAAGTGAAAGAATGTTTAGAAGGATACGTTGTAAAATCAAAAAACTATCTTTGGGCCGATGAACACTTATAGTCATGACGCAGTAGTCCCTTTCAAAGACTCGGGTGAAAGCAAGAAGAAGCAGGTGGAGAATATGTTTGATAAAATTGCTTTCCGATACGATTTTTTGAACCGGTTCTTGAGTGCAGGAATTGACGTAAGCTGGCGCAAAAAGGCAATTAAAGAATTAGTGTCCATACACCCAAAAAAGATATTGGACGTTGCCACCGGCACTGGCGATTTTGCAATAACCAGTTATAAAATATTAAACCCTGAAAAAATTACGGGAATTGACATAAGTGAAGGGATGCTCGATATAGGCCGAAAAAAAATCAAGAATTTAAGGCTGGAAAGCTATATTCAGTTGTTAAAGGGCGATAGTGAGGCAATTTTTTTCGAAGATGGTTCGTTTGATGCTGTGACAGTAGCATTTGGTGTAAGGAATTTTGAAACTCTGGAGAAAGGACTCTCAGAAATATATAGAGTCCTCAAACCGGGAGGAAAATTAATCGTACTTGAATGTTCAAAGCCATCTTCACCGGTAATAAAAAATTTATATAATTTTTATATGAAATTTGTGACTCCAAAAGTTGGAAAATTAATTTCTAAAAATAATGACGCCTATCAATATTTAAATAATTCTGTTCAGCAATTTCCTGAAAGGGACACATTCATTCACATTCTAAATAAATTAAAATATAGACACAGTTTCTACAAAACATTGAGTTTAGGAATATGCACCATTTATTGCGGCGAAAAATAACTTTATTGGTACTCTCTTTCATGTTTTGTGCATCTGCGTCTATGGCACAGTTACGTGATGTCATAAACCAGGAAGGACACGACGATAAGCCATATCATTTTGGAATTAACCTCGGGTATAACAAATCACATTTTAATTTTACGCATCATCCCATGTTCCTGGAGTCTGATACCATCATGGATGTTGAAAGTATTAACAGTTCGGGTATCAATCTTGCATGGTTAGTTAATTTTCGCATGAGTAACTATTTCGATTTAAGAATTCATCCGTTGGACCTTACCTTTTCTGAGAAAGCATTTTTATATGCAGAAAATTATTCCTCCGACTCATCTATAGAAAAAAAAGTACAATCCATAACGCTAAGTTTCCCGGTACAAATAAAATTCAGCAGCGACAGGCTTGATAATTTTAGGGTATATACCATCGCCGGCGCCAAATTTGACTATGATCTTGCGAGCAATGCAGGAGCCCGCAAAGCGGAAGATTTAATAAAATTAAGGCCTTATGATTTTAGCCTTGAAGTTGGCCTTGGCTGCAATATTTACTTCCCATATTTTGTTTTGTCTCCGGAGATAAAATTGAGTAGCGGGATAGTAAATCTCCACGACCGGGATCCTTCTCTCCGTTATTCTAATGTGATTGATAAGATTAATTCCAAGATGATCACGTTTTCGCTAACGGTAGAGTAGACGAAAATTAATAATCATATTCTCTTCTTGCGGCATTCCACCTTACACCAAATCCAAAAACATTGGTATTGCCAGATCCCATGCCACTGGCAACTGATGCCTTACGATATAAGTAGGATGCCTCTATAAAAAGATTTTCTCTAAGTTCGTACGAGACAGCCAGCGATGCATTAAGGACTTTTATTTTATCCCCGGTTCCGATAAAATAACCGTAATCCATAGCACGTGTGGTGTATAGTTCGAAAGGATTGCTTCCAAAATTTTGCCCTGCAGAATCAAGCCCCTGGTAATAATAAATCATTCTTGCATTGATGTACCATTTGGGCGCTGGTTGATATTTTGCAATTCCAATAAACTCCTGGAAACCGGCGCCCAGAGGATGCGCTAATGGCTGATTGTAATGTGTGTAATCTGCAACAGAATCATTGTGAGAATAGGTGAAAGGCCTTATCCTGTTGGTTTCAAGTTGAAGGTCAAGATTTTTAATAGTGAAGGCATCAACATACTTTGCTCCAAGTTGGTAGCCATATTTATTAGCCCAGTAACCATCATTTTTTGTTATTGATTTAGCAATAAATTCATCCAATAGAAGCTGCCCGTAAAACTGGAAATGATGAGCTACATTAGCTTTAAAGTCGGCGCCGGCAAATGCATTGTCGGGACTTCCGACTGTTCCCTCAATATGTCTTAGAAATATAATTGGATTCAGGTATTCAAGATCGAATATATCTTTTCTTCCGAAAACAATACTTTCAAATAAACCTATATCGAGCCATTTTGTGATGCTCACATCGAGATGATGCATTGCTGCATATTTCCTGCTTAAAAGAACATCGCCATTTTTTACAAACTGCGGCATCAGTTCCATAAATAAATTCTGGTAATTGAATCTCCAGATTTTTGTATTCAATTTTAGGAAAAGGTAACTATCCCCAAAGTCGCTCAGGAAAAGGCTCCTGTAACCATCGCCAATAAAATTTTTATCATATCCAAATTGTATGTCGATGTATTTTGTTGCATTAAAAGTTATATAACCTCTTGCATCGAAATAATCAACGCCGGTTGTTTTAAAAGTTTTATAAAACCCAACGCCGGGCACTGCATGAAAGTTATTGACGCGATTTTGAAAAAATATTGGTCCTCTTTCCTGGTTATCTGTTATAGTAGTGGAAAATCCGATCCTGTTGGCAATTCTTCCTCTTGCAGTAATGCCTCTTTTATTGTAAAAAATATTTTCATTATTAGATGATTCTTTGCTCATTGAATAAGATATTACAGGATTCAACGCAAGAAAAAAATCTTTCACATCTACTTCAAGCAGGTTAGGTTTGGTGGTATAAAAACTTTTAAGAACCGGTTTCTTACTAAGAAAACTTTCTTTCGGGCCAGTCACCCATTCTGAATTATCCATGAGTATGCTGTGAATGTTATACTCATCAATCTTTGTAAGATTAAGACCAGCCCATTGGTTGTCTTCTCCCGTAAGAGAGTGGGAATATCCAATACGTGCGCTATCCCAAAATTCAGCCTCCTGCACAAGATACTTCCTGTTGTATGGCTTTAATGTAGAGAAATTGTAGTCGTTATTGCGGCCTTGCTTAATTTCAAGCCTGTCAATAAACTGGTATTCTTTTGATCCTTCCGGAAGGTAAGTTGTCTGAGCCTTTAGAATAAACGGGTAAATAAATACCAGCAATGTCAGCAGGCTTTTTATAATTTGCATTGGGTTTGGTGCTTTATTATTAAATTTCAAGATATGCAAAATTATCTTCTAAAAGATATATCAATAGTCAATGAAGGCAAAATAGAACTTAAGTCAATTTACCTCAAAAAAGGCCGTATTGAAAGGATTGATAATTCTTTTAACGTCAAAGAAAAAGTGTTTGAAATTAACGGTGATGGAAAACATTTATTGCCGGGCGCAATCGACGACCAGGTGCATTTTCGGGAGCCCGGGCTCACACATAAAGCCACTATTTTTACCGAAAGTAAGGCAGCTGTTGCGGGCGGTGTTACTTCATTTATGGAAATGCCCAATACCATACCCAATGTACTTACCGAAAATTTGCTGGAAGACAAATATACTATTGCAAAAGAAGCTTCATTAGCCAATTACTCTTTTTTTATGGGGACCAGCAACACCAATGCAGATGAAGTTTTGAGGATCAATGAACGAAAAAAAGAAGTATGCGGCGTAAAAATTTTTATGGGCTCCAGCACGGGAAATATGTTGGTAGATAATGAATCGCAGCTTAATAAAATATTTGGTCAAAGTGAGTTATTGATAGCGACGCATTGTGAAGATGAAAAAATAATCAAGGAGAATTACCAGGGAATTAAGAGTGTGAAGCAAAATCTTGATCCTTCTGATCATCCATTAATAAGAGATGAGAATGCATGTTATCAATCTTCATCTTTTGCAGTTTCACTGGCAAAAAAATATAACAGCCGGCTTCATATTCTCCATATTTCTACAGAAAAAGAATTAGAACTTTTCAGGAACGATATCCCTTTAAAAGAAAAAATGATTACGGCAGAAGTTTGTGTGCATCACCTTCATTTTACTGCTGACGATTATGAGGAATTAGGCTATTTAATAAAATGCAATCCCGCAATTAAAGAAACCGGTAATAAGGCTGCTTTATGGAGAGCCTTATTGGACAATCGCCTGGATGTTATTGCGACAGATCATGCACCGCATACTTTGGAAGAAAAGGAGGGGCCCTATGAACATGCACGATCAGGGTTGCCTCTGGTGCAACATCCACTATTATTAATGCTTGATTATTATAAGCAAGGCAAAATATCGTTGGAAAGAATTGCTGAAAAAATGAGTCATTCCGTTGCGGAATGTTTTAAAATTGAAAACAGGGGCTATATAAGAGAGGGCTATTTCGCAGATGTGGTTATAGTTGACTTAAACGCATCAACGACAGCTGTTGAAGAAAATATTTTGTATAAATGCGGATGGAGCCCGCTGGATGGACATATATTTCCTGCTGCAATAGCTCAAACTTTTGTAAATGGGAATAGCGTTTATATGAATCAAAATAATTATGGAAAACATGTATTTGACGAATCTATAAAAGGAGAAAGACTTTTGTTTAACAGGTAACTAACGTAAAGTTGTATACGAAATAAAAGTAAAGAATTACATGGAAACAGACAAAACTACCTTAAACGATCTTGCGGTCTTTCAACATGATGAGGAATTTTCAATTTTTCATAAACTTGATTTTACGCGGACTATAGGCGGCCGCGAAAAACTAAAATCAATATTCAGCAAGTCTGCCGGTGATCTTGATTCCATCAAAAATGTACAGCGAACATTACAGCTTATTGGTGAAAAAAAAGATGATTGGCCCCTGTACATAAGTAATGGTTCCGTGATGATGATCTACAAATTTTATGAAAGCACGGTAGACCAGATACCGGCCAGGCCAACAGTTTCTTCAGCTAGTATTTACAAAATATTTCACGGGCCCGATTACTCTTTGGTAAAGTATTCTGTTGGCCACGCGTTTGATTTTATAAAGGGGCTACAAAAGATTATTTCTCTTTTTGCAAATGATGAGGTTCCTGACAACTTGAAAAGGATATTATATAAGGCGACTGTTTTGATGGAAAAGCAACAATTGGATATTGTTTCATCAAAAGAAAAAATGGATGACCTTTCCAGGGTAGAAATGCTGGGATTTGCACAATATATAAGGTATCATTTTAAACAAAATTTTTATGATCTCATCGAAATCTATTCGCAATTGGATGCATGGTATGGAATGGCAATGGCAGTGAAAGAATATAATTTGATATTTCCCCAATTTGTTCTGTCACAAACGCCGGATCTGAAAGTGAAAGGTTTGTATCACATTTTATTAAACGATCCCATTGCCTACGATCTTGAACTTGATCACGATAATAATTTTATTTTTTTAACTGGTGCTAATATGGCGGGCAAAAGCACTTTCATAAAAGCCGTAGGCGGCGCAGTTTTCCTGGCTCATATAGGTATGGGGGTTCCTGCGAAGTCGATGGAGCTTTCCTTATTTGACGGTTTGCTGAGCAACATAAATGTAGTCGATAATGTTGCGAAGGGTGAAAGTTATTTCTACAATGAAGTTCAAAGAATAAAGAATACACTGGTTAAAATAAATGATGGAAGAAAATGGCTGATTCTCATTGACGAATTGTTTAAAGGCACCAATATCCAGGATGCAATGAAATGCAGTACCGTTGTTATTGAAGGGCTAATTAAAATTAAAAGTTCATTATTTATTCTTTCTACACATCTGTACGAAATCGGTGAAGAATTAAAAAAATATCCAAACATCAACTTTAAATATTTTGAAACCAATGTTGATGATGAAAAACTGACCTTCAATTACAAACTCAAGGATGGTATAAGTAATGACCACATTGGTTATTTGATTTTAAAAAGGGAAAAGGTAACTGACTTGCTGGAAAAACTATGATCTGACTGCTGTTCTGCTTTATCTGCTATTTATTGCACTCCCGATTTTCTTTATATAATTTTTTGGCTAATTTCATTACATGTTAGTTAAAACTTTTGGAAGTGCTGTCTATGGCGTTGAAGCAATCTCAATAACGGTTGAGGTAAATGTAAGCAGTGGAAAATTCACTTCTATTGTTGGACTCGCGGACAATGCTGTAAAAGAAAGTTTGGAAAGAATGGAAAGTGCTATAAAAACAAACGGCTATCATTTTCCAAGAACAAAGGTTGTCGTAAATCTTGCTCCTGCTGATATCAGGAAAAGTGGTACCGCATTCGACCTTCCAATAGCAATGGGAACGCTTGGAGCAAGTGAACAATTGGAAAACGCTGAGAAACTCACTGATTATGTAATCATGGGCGAACTTAGTTTAGACGGGACCGTTAGACCGATAAAAGGTGCATTGCCGATTGCAATCCAGGCACGTAAAGAAGGCTTTAAAGGATTGATTCTTCCAAAAGAAAACGCACGTGAAGCTGCAATGGTCAATAAGTTAAATGTGTATGGGGTTGGTCACATTAATGACGTTATTGATTTTTTTATCGATGAAAATTCTATTCAGCCGACTATTGTTAATACAAGGGAAGAATTCGCTAATGCACAAAGCGATTTCGAAATAGATTTTTGTGATGTAAAAGGACAGGAAAATATAAAAAGAGCTTTGGAGATCGCGGCAGCAGGAGGGCATAACGCCATTTTAATCGGACCGCCGGGAGCCGGAAAAACCATGCTGGCAAAGCGTTTGCCAACGATTCTTCCGCCGCTTACTTTGCAGGAAGCATTGGAAACAACAAAGATTCATAGTGTTGCGGGTAAGCTTCCTGAGAATGCAACACTCATTTCGAAAAGACCTTTTCGTTCACCGCATCATACTATTTCTGATGTGGCTTTAGTTGGCGGCGGAGGTTTACCGCAACCGGGAGAAATTTCTTTGGCGCATAACGGTGTTTTGTTTTTAGATGAACTTCCTGAATTTAAGAGAACTGTTTTGGAAGTGATGCGACAACCAATGGAAGAAAGAAGAGTAACTATTTCAAGAGCAAAAGTTGCCTTGGATTTTCCTTCGAGCTTTATGTTGATTGCTTCTATGAATCCCTGTCCCTGCGGTTATTATAACCATCCTGAAAAAGAATGTACGTGTCCCCCTGGCGCAGTTCAAAAATATTTAAATAAAATTTCGGGCCCATTATTGGACAGAATAGATCTTCACGTAGAAGTAACACCGGTTGCTTTCAGCGAACTCTCATCAAAGCATGAATTTGAAAAAAGCGAGGCAATTCGTATTAGAGTTATAAAAGCAAGAGAACGACAGGCGGAAAGATATAAAGATAATCCCGGTATTTATTGCAATGCACAAATGAGTAGTAAAATGTTGAAAGAAATTTGCGTGATATCACAAGCAGGTTCTAACCTATTGAAAGTTGCTATGGAGCGTTTGAATCTTTCAGCACGTGCTTATGACAGAATTTTAAAAGTGAGCAGAACCATTGCTGACCTGGCAGGCAGTGATGATATAAAACCAGAACATCTTGCAGAGGCCATTCAATACAGGAGTTTAGATAGAGAAGGATGGGCGGGTTGATGATCTTTCCAAAACTGCCCGTTGTTGTCTAAATTTGCCCAATGAAAATATTACTCTCTTACATAAAACCTTATAAATGGCTGGTGGTTTTGGCGTTGTTTCTTGCGGCAGTAAACCAGGTTTTTTCATTATTTGCTCCCGCAATTACTGGTCACATACTCGATTCATTTGTAAATCATCCGCATATTTTTCCGGATAAAACTCCAAGAACTGAACATGAATTTTTCTTTGGTGAAGGTAAGTTTCATGGCCTCTTGTTCTTCCTGATACTTCTGATAGGCACGGCCATGGTGAGCCGCATTGCCAAGGCTTTCCAGGATTATTTTGGCAATGTTCTCATACAGAAATTTGGGGCAACAATTTTTACGGATGGACTGAAACACAGCATGATGTTGCCCTACCAGGATTTTGAAGACCAAAGCAGTGGCGAAACGTTATCCATCCTTACCAAAGTAAGAGCCGATACTGAAAAATTCATAACCAATTTCATCAATGTTTTTTTCGTCATTATCGTTAGCATTGTTTTCATCTCTGTATATGCATTTAGTTTGCATTGGATAATTATGCCTGTTTATACCGTTGGCATCATTGCGATAGCAGTTGTTACCAGCTTACTGAGTAAAAAAATTAAGTCAATCCAAAAAAGAATTGTCAACGAAACAAATGCATTAGCTGGTTCCACGACGGAATCTTTAAGAAATATTGAATTGGTAAAGAGTCTTGGATTAACCGACCAGGAAGTAAACAGGCTCAATAATAATACCTTCAAAATTTTAAAACTTGAATTACGCAAAGTCAAAAGCATCCGAACCATAAGTTTCATCCAGGGCACCATGGTTAATTTTTTGCAACAGGTTATTACTTTCACTTTGTTATGGCTGATATTTAGAGATGCTATTTCACCGGGGAATTATCTTTCATTGGTATTTTATAGCTTTTTCCTTTTTGCACCTATGCAGGAAATTGGTAACATTATTATTTCTTATCGTGAGGCTGAAGCATCATTAAATAATTTTCATAACCTGATGATGAAATCTCCCGATGCAAAACCTGCGAAACCTGCTTTGATTCACTCTATTGAAGAGCTGGAGTTTATCAATGTAAAATTCAAACACCAGTCCGCCCAACACCCTGCTTTGATGGACATCAGCTTTGATGTAAAAAAAGGTGAAACTATTGCGTTCGTTGGCCCATCCGGTTCAGGTAAAACAACCCTGGTAAAACTATTGGTAGGATTATATATTCCGCAACAGGGAAATATTTTGTATAATAAAATCGCCAGAGAGGATATTGATTTTGATGCGTTAAGAACACAAATTGGCTTTGTAACGCAGGATACACAATTATTTGCGGGCACCATAAAAGAAAATTTGCTCTTTGTAAATCCATTTGCTACCGACGAAGAAATTCTTGATGTGCTTCACAAAGCATCCTGTAATACTTTGCTTGCACGTGCAAATAAAGGTCTCGATACATTAATAGGGGAAGGTGGCGTAAAAGTTTCCGGTGGAGAAAAACAGCGGTTGTCAATCGCAAGAGCATTACTTCGTCATCCACATTTATTAATTTTTGATGAAGCAACATCGTCGTTAGATTCATTAACAGAAGAAGAAATTACAAACACAATAAAAAATGTTTCTTCCAAAAAAGAACAGATTACGATTCTAATTGCACACAGGTTAAGTACGATTATGCATGCGGATAAAATTTATGTTTTGGAAAAAGGAGAGATAATTGAAACGGGTACTCATGAAGAATTGCTTTCCCAGGTGGGGTTATATTATGCCATGTGGCGTCAGCAAATTGGAGAAAGAAAAAAATTATCGGCACAACCAGTATTAAGTTGACCTGATTTAGTAGGTTATTATTTATCGATTATTTAAAAAACCTTTATGGCAGATCCGGAAAATAAACCAAAACCTAATTACCTCTGGAGTATGTTTACCATGCGGTGCCCGCGATGCAGAAGAGGCGATATGTTTAAGAATAGAAATCCTTACAAAAAATTGGGCCTATCTTATATCTTAGACATGTATGATACTTGTCCCGTCTGTGGTCAAAAATTTGACCTGGAACCTGGCTTTTGGTATGGTACAGGGTATGTGAGTTATATATTAGTAGTACTATTTTCTGCCATAACTTTCTTTGCCTGGTGGATTGCGGTAGGTATTTCAACTGATGATAACCGTGTTTTATATTGGCTGCTTTTTAATGGGGCCATTATAGTGATTTTGCAGCCGTGGTTTATGAGATTTAGCAGGGTTGTTTATCTTAATTTCTTTGTTAAATACAATGAGAATTACGATAAAGAAGAAGGAAAAACTTTTGATTACTGATTGCTTCTAACAGGTACACCCATCCGTTAGGTCGTTATTTAAGAATTTGTGCTCTTGAAATTATTTATCTTTTAACGGAATAATTTTTGTAACATTTTTTTTAATCATATAAATTATCTACTATGGCTATTGTAAAAGTTATTGAAGTAATTGCATCTTCTGAAAAGAGTTTTGATGATGCAGTTAAAAACGCAGTTACTGAAGTTTCAAAAACTGTAAAAAATATTGATTCAGTCTATGTAAAAGATTTTAAAGTACATGTAGATGGTGGTAAAATAGCCTCGTATGGTGCTATTTGCAAGGTTTCATTCAGAGTATCGGGAAAAGATCTGTAATCAACTTATTTCAATCATTAAAAGAGGAATTTCTTCCTCTTTTTTTGTATAGGTTATTTGCAACTTGTTACAAATTCACCACCTGCACTGCGGTACCATAACACAAAACTTCTGTAACTCCATTCATTACTTCATTGGCGTCATATCGCATATTGACAATTGCATTGGCGCCCCTTTCATTGGCATGTTGAATCATGTGTTGGTAAGCTTCCACTCTCGTTTTTTCGCACAGATCAACGTAAATTGAAATAGTTCCACCAAACAATGTTTGTAACCCGCCTGCAATATTTCCGAAAAGACTTCGTGATCTTACCGTTATACCGCGAACAATACCCAAATGCTTTGTTATCTTGTATCCCTCAAGCTGATTGCTTGATGTAATAAGTTGTTCATCCACCATAATTGTATAGTTTTATAGTATCAAATTTAACATACTTTTTCCCGAAGCAATTTATTAGCATTGTTTTTGTTTTATTGGTTGTTCGTAATTTGCGCCCTTTGAGTTTTAATTAAAATTCTATTGAATAAAATGTTACAAACTGCAGAAGACATTCGCTTACTGAATGAAAAGATTAACCATTCAGCCACTTTTATTGATAAAATTCATTCTGAGATTGGTAAAATTATCGTTGGCCAGAGCCACATGGTGGAGAGGCTTTTAATCGGGCTTTTAAGTAATGGGCACATCTTACTGGAAGGCGTTCCCGGTCTTGCAAAGACACTTTCCATAAGGTCGCTTGCTTACACCATTAATGCACAATTCAGCCGCATACAGTTTACTCCCGATCTGTTGCCGGCCGATGTGGTAGGCACTATGATTTATAATCAACAGAAGAATGAATTCATGGTTCGTAAAGGCCCTATTTTTGCCAATTTCATTCTTGCAGATGAAATCAACAGGGCACCGGCGAAGGTGCAAAGCGCATTGCTTGAAGCGATGCAGGAGCGACAGGTAACTATCGGCAATCATTCTTATTTTTTAGAAGAGCCTTTTTTGGTATTAGCAACTCAAAATCCCATTGAACAGGAGGGAACTTATCCCTTGCCCGAAGCCCAGGTTGATCGTTTTATGCTGAAGGTAGTTATTGACTATCCAACTAAAAGCGAAGAACAATTAATTATCCGTCAGAATGTGCAGGGACTAAAACAGCCAACCATAAACGCAGTTGTGTCAACACATGAAATATTGAATGCGAGAGAACTTGTTCGCCAGGTTTATATGGACGAAAAAGTAGAACAATACATAATTGATATTGTATTTGCAACACGTTATCCGGATACATATAATCTAACCAAACTAAAACCATTGATTGCCTTTGGCGGTTCACCGAGGGCCAGCATTAACCTTGCTTTGGCTTCAAAAGCATATGCTTACTTAAATAAACGTGGCTATGTAATTCCGGAAGACGTGAGAAATATTTGTAAAGATGTTTTACGTCATCGCATTGGCCTAACATATGAAGCAGAAGCAGAAAATATAGATATTGAAATGATAATAACGGAGATATTAAAAGTGGTTAATGTGCCGTGAAAAGTTATGATAGTGAATTACAGGTAATGACATCTTAAATAAATAATGTGCTTATAAAATTAAAATAATACTCTTACCACTCTTCATTGGAGGATTGGGATAAGGCCATGTTAACGACAGCAGAAATAGTAAAAAAAGTAAAAGAACTTGAGATCATCAGTAAAAAGATTACGACGCATCTTTTTACAGGTGAATACCATTCTGCGTTCAAAGGAAAAGGAATGAGCTTCAGAGAGGTTCGCGAATATTATCATGGAGATGATGTCAGGTTTATTGATTGGAATGTTAGTGCCCGGTATGCGCATCCTTTTACCAAAGTATTTGAAGAAGAAAGAGAACTAACCGTAATTCTGTTGGTAGATGTTAGCGCCAGCGCATTATTTGGCACACTGCACAGTACAAAAAGAAATCTTATAACCGAAATAGGTGCTGTGCTCACATTTAGTGCTATCAGTAACGATGATAAAGTGGGCGTCATTTTTTTTAGCGATAAAATTGAAAAGTATATTCCACCCAAAAAAGGGAAACAACATGCATTGTATATCGTTCGGGAATTACTAACGGCACAGCCTAAGCGAACGGGTACCAGTATCAATGAAGCGTTAAAGCTTTTTTCAAGATCAAACCGGCACAGGAGCATTGCATTTATCATGAGTGATTTTATTGACGACCAGTATGAAGATTCGCTCCGGGTTATGGCCAGCAGGCACGACGTAATCGGTCTTAAAATATATGACAAAATGGATTTGCAACTTCCAAACGTCGGTTTGATGGAAGTGGAAGATCTCGAAACGGGAAAATCGCAATGGTTGGATACATCCGATACAATGGTCCGGTATAATTACCAACAAAACTTTATTAAGCAAAGCGAGCGTTGCAAGCAAATTTTTAAAAAATCAGGTGCTGATCTCCTTCATTTACGAACCGATGAAGATTATGTGAAAATTCTGCAACAGTTTTTTTTAAGAAGAAAATAAAGTGAAAAGAAAGCAATTGAAGAAGAGCGTTTATCATAGACGGTTAGTAAGGACAATATTCCTGGTGGCTTCTCTTTTGACAATAGAAAATATTTCAGCCCAACAGCCTTCCATAAAAACTTCTGTTGATAAAAATAATATTCTCATAGGTGAGCAACTCCATTACAAAGTTTCAACATCTATGCCTGACAATACCTTCAGGCTTTCCTGGTTCAATTTGCCCGACACATTTGGTCGTTTCCAGGTAGTAAAGGAAAATAAAATTGACTCGTCCTTTTTAAACGGGGATATAGACTTCAGCCAGGAAATAACAATTACCAGTTTCGATTCGGGAAGACAGGTAATTCCTCCTTTGGCTATAAATATGGAAACTTTGCAGGGAGATTCTACATTTGATCTCGTAACAGATTCCATTGCCATCCAGGTTTCATTTTCACCGATGGACAGCGTAAAAACATTTCATGATATAAAATCAATTATTGAAGTAAAAAAGGAATGGGCATGGTGGTGGTGGATTGTTTTGGGGGTTGTGCTTATTCTGGTTTTTTTCTGGATAAGATTTATGGTGAAATATTTCAAAAAGAAGAAGGAACCTGAAATCTTTAAATCCAGGTTATCTCCTTATGATGAAGCGATGCAATCTTTGAATAACCTTGAAAAAGAACAGTTGCTGCAAAATAACGAGGTAAAAGAATATCATTCCAGGCTCACCGATATCTTTAAGCGTTATATTTCAAGAAAGGCAAAGGCCTATAAGATGCATCTCACCTCTGATGAAATACTTATGGACCTTAATGAATATAATTTAAGTAAAGAACAGATTGCTGCTTTTGCAAATTTGCTCCGAATGAGTAATGCAGTAAAATTTGCAAAATATATTCCGGATCAGGGAGAAAGTGAAAAATGCCTGCAACAAACGAAAGAAATGATAAATGAAATAAATAAGAATCCTATCGCAAAAACAGAAAGTGATATTTAATTATTTTAATGATATAACCTTTGGGCAGCCGCTTTTTTTTATCCTGTTTGCACTTATCCCTATTCTTATTTATTGGAAAATTGCAAAGGGCAAAAAGCAATCTGCTTCCATAGGAATTTCAACAACCAAAGGATTATCAAAAACCCGTTCCTGGAAAAATACATTTCAAAATGTTCCTTTCATTTTAAGACTACTTGCAATAAGTTGTATAATAATAGCACTGGCACGTCCACAGGTAAAATATGAAGAGCAACAATCTGAAGGGGAGGGTGTGGATATTGTTTTGTGTATTGATGTTAGCGGAAGCATGACAGCGCAGGATTTTAAGCCCAACCGCATGGAGGCAGCAAAGATGGTTGCCGAAGATTTTGTCAACAACAGGCCGAATGACAGAATTGGTATTGTGATCTTTTCGGGAGAAAGTTTCACTCAGTGCCCGCTCACGACGGACCATTACGTATTAATTAGCCAGATTGAGCAAATCAGAAATGGACTGTTAGAAGATGGAACTGCAATTGGCTCAGGCCTTGCAACAAGTGTGGACAGGCTTAGAAGCAGTAAAGCAAAAAGCAAAGTTGTAATTCTCTTAACAGATGGTGTTAACAACGGCGGATTGATTGATCCGGCAACTGCATTGGAAATTGCAAAAACTTTTAAGGTAAAGGTCTATACAATCGGCGTAGGAACAGATGGGTATGCACCTACTCCGGTGAGTACGCCTTTAGGTATTGTAATGCAGAATGAAAAGGTAGCTATAGACGAAAAGCTTCTGCGAAACATTGCTGACCAAACAGGAGGGGAATATTTCAGGGCCACGGATAATGTCAGCCTTAGTTCTATCTACAATAAAATAGACCATCTTGAAAAATCAAAGGTTGAAATAACAACCTTTCATCGTTTTACAGAAAAATTTTATCCCCTCATTTTTGCGGCTATGGGTTTATTGTTATTGGAAATCATTTTAAGATTTACACTCTTTAAAAAATTCCCTTAGTTGTGCACCCCGATTTTTTTTTTGGCGAATTACACGAAATTTGCCTCCCGATAACCACTAAATCAATAACTTTTCTTCATGAACGCACTTGTGTACAAATCGACAGGAAGCTGGTATGTGGTTAAAAATGAAGAAGGCAAATTTTTTAATGCCCGCATAAAAGGCAAATTTAAAATTGACGATATTACCTCAACTAATCCTATTGCAGTTGGAGATAAAGTAGATGTAGAAAAAGAAGATACGAAAGAGGGGGATGTAGTGATTACCGGTATTCACGAAAGAAAAAATTACATCACCCGTCAATCGCCGCACAACAGGCACCAGCATCATATTATTGCATCTAATCTGGATCAAAGTCTTTTATTTGCTACATTAAGAGATCCCAAAACATCCCAGGGTTTTATTGACAGGTTTGTCGTTGCTTCAGAAGCTTATCATGTGCCGGCAATTATTGTTTTTAATAAACTTGATCTGTATAAAAAAAAGGAGCTCGAAAAATTAGATGAACTAAAATTTATGTATGAGAGAAATGGTTATAAAGTTTTATCGATGAGCCTTATGCAACAGGAAGGTATAGACGAAGTAAAGAATCTTCTATATAATAAAATAACGCTATTAAGCGGACATTCCGGCGTTGGCAAGTCTTCTTTTATTAATATTGTCTTTCCAGGGCTTTTATTAAAAACACAGGACGTAAGTGACTGGAGCGGCAAGGGTCTTCACACTACAACATTTGCCGAGATGTTTGATCTGCCGGGAGGCGGAAAAATTATTGATACACCGGGACTTCGGGAGTTTGCATTAATGGATATCGAAAAAAATGAATTGTCTCATTATTTCCCTGAAATGAAATCTTTAATAACTGAATGCCGGTTTAATAATTGTATGCACATTGATGAACCGGGATGTGCCGTGAAACAAGCAATAGAAGAGGGAAAAATTTCTGCCGATCGATATATCAGCTATTTAAATATTTTGGGTACAATCGATACAAAGAAATGGTAGAAGAAAATGAAATAGTTAATCGTTTAAATTATTCATTGATAAAGTTACCGGCCTAATAGGCATTCTTCTCTAAAAATTTTGCAACTTCAATTACGGCTTTGTTTTCTTTAGCGATGCCTTTGGTATTATGTGGTAATATAGATACGCCATTAAAAATGCTGTAATGCAATGTAAGAAAATGCTTTTTATACCTGAAATCCCAATCTAAAGTATCTGCATCATCAACCTGGTTTATAAATTTTACTTTTAATCCGTCAGTTAATATATCTGCAATTGAATAAAATTTGGAGACGCCGCAATTATCGTCTATGACTGCTTCCGTTCCCCCAAAATTTGTTTTTAAATGATAACACATACAATTGGTTTTGGTGTTTTAATAGAGTAACTAATATTCCTTAATTATGATTTAAATTTTTTTGCCTTTTTGGCTGCTTTTATAGCTTCCTTATCTCCCGATAAAATTCTTTCGGCTCCAATATTTTTTCCATTTGTCGGACACCCGTATTTTTCATTCTTCTTAAAAATGGAGCATCCGGGAAGCATCCAGGCACAAAATGCAAGAACCAAAATTTTCTTCATTTCTTTTTATTAAGATGCAAATATTTAACCTACGTTGAAATATCGGTGTTAAGATTTCAATAAATTAAAATCATAAAAATTTCAGCTTCAACTTCTCTAGCCTTTAAACCATTCTGAATACATCACATAGTTGTCGGCAATCCTGTTTATTTCCCCACTTATCAATTCTTCAGGAATATTTTTTACCTTTTTAGCAGGAACACCCGCATAAATAGAACCAGGCTCAACTTCAGTATTTTCAAGCACCACAGCCCCGGCAGCAATAATGCTGTTGCTGCCTATTTTGGCATGGTCCATCACAATAGCACCCATGCCCACGAGTACATTGTCATGTATAACGCATCCATGTACGATTGCATTGTGTCCAATACTCACATTATTTCCAATTGTAGTGGGAGCTTTTAAATAAGTACAATGTATAATCGCCCCATCCTGAACATTTACCTTGTTTCCCATACGTATACTGTTTACATCGCCCCTTATTACTGCATTAAACCAGATGCTGCAGTCATTACCCATGATTACATCGCCTGCAATTGTGGCATTTGGTGCCAGGTAACAATTGGTTCCCAAACTGGGCTTAATACCTTTCACTTCAATAATTAAAGACATAGATTGTATATCCTCCGCTTTATAATTTTCCTGATCCGTAAAAACTTACATTAATTACTTCCTAAATTCGTGAAAAATTGCGAATGAATAAATGTTTTAACATCCCCTATTACACTTCGTACACCGTAAATCATGTCTACATTGACTAACCGCCAGATATTTCTGAATCACCTGGGGCAAACTTCCCCTACACCGTTGGCACTTGAAATAGTAAAAGCCGACGGTTGCAAATTATTTGATGTTGACGGCAAAGAATATTTTGATCTCATCGGCGGAATAAGTGTTTGTAATGTGGGCCATGGAAATAAAAAAGTTATTGGGGCAATCAATAAGCAGATGAATGACTACCTGCATGTAATGGTAAACGGTGAGCTTGTTTTATCACCACAAACTGCTTATGCAAAGCTACTTGTTGATAATTTGCCGGCAACTCTTAATTCCGTTTTTTTTACCGCATCAGGAACAGAAGCGACAGAAGGTGCAATGAAACTTGCCAAAAGGCTTACCGGGCGTACACAAATTGCTGCATTCAACAATAGTTATCATGGAAGCACACAGGGTTCATTAAGCATTATTGGAAGCGAATATTGGCGCAATGCCTTTCGTCCTTTACTGCCCGGCATTTTGCATCTTACTTTTAATTCTTACGAAAGCCTTAAACAAATAACCGAAGAAACTGCCTGCGTTGTTGCAGAAACAATACAGGCAGAGGCGGGTGTAATTATTCCTGAAAAGAAATGGATAAAGGCACTGAGAAAAAAATGTAAAGATACCGGGGCGCTACTTATTCTTGATGAAATTCAATGCGGATTTGGGCGGAATGGAACTTTATGGGCCTTTGAACAATTTGATATAATTCCGGATATATTACTACTTGGAAAAGCATTGGGTGGCGGCATGCCTTTGGGTGCGTTTATTGCTGATAAAGAAATCATGGTTTGTCTCACTAAAAACCCGGTACTCGGTCATATCAATACTTTTGGCGGCCACCCGGTAAGTTGTGCCGCAGGTACTGCTGCTCTTGAATTTTTATTAAAGGAAAATATTATAGAAACGGTTTTTAAGAAAGAAAAACTATTTATTCAAAATCTTACTTCTTCAAAAATTAAAAGTATCCGAAGCAAAGGATTAATGATAGCACTTGAATTTGAAAATTTTGACGAGAATAAGAAGATAATAGATGCACTTATTAATAAAAGTGTTTTCACTGACTGGTTTTTATTTGCATCGCAATGCTTAAGAATAGTTCCGCCGCTCACCATAAAAACTGAAGAAATTACAGAGGCATGTTCTATAATTAATGATGTGTTGAACACTTTTTAATTCTGTATACAAATTCCATCCCGCATTTTATTTTTCCGGATATTTTAATGAAGCTATAGGAAATATAAAAAAGAAATATTTACTTTGTAATTCAAAGTACTTTTTATGAACGAACAACAGGCGTCAATACAGGAATTACATCATATAAAGCAAATGATGGAAAGAAGCAGCCGTTTTATAAGCCTGAGCGGGCTCAGCGGTATTTCCGCCGGTTTTTTTGCAATGCTGGGCGCATGGTTCGCCGTAAAAAAAATTTCGTTGTATGCCCATGAAAAAAGTATCGATTATAACACGTTAGTAACACAGTTGATAATTATAGCCGGCTGTGTGTTAGTGGCCGCATTTGTTTCAGCCTTTATATTTACTTACCTGCGAAGCAAACGAAATGGTATATCTATCTGGGGTGCTACGACCAACCGTTTGCTTATAAACCTTGCAATACCACTTATAGCAGGTGCTTTCTTCGTATTGCGAATTGTGCAAATGGATCACATTTTATTGATAGCACCTACCTGCCTTTTATTTTACGGGCTTTCACTCATAAATGCGTCCAAATACACACTTGGAGAAATAAGATATTTGGGGTATTGCGAACTATTATTGGGAATTATTAATCTTTGGGTTCCTGGTTATGGATTAGTTTTCTGGGCAATAGGCTTTGGAGCGCTACATGTTGTGTACGGTATTATTATGTGGTGGAAATATGAACGAGTTTAGCAAAAATGGATTAATTGATGAGTAACCCAATTGAAAATTTAAATAAAACTTTTGACAGCCGGGTAAGGTTAGGTATAATGAGCGCTCTTGTTGTAAATGAAGAAGTGAATTTTAATACCCTTAAAGAATTAATTAATGTAACCGATGGTAACCTGGCTTCGCATTTAAAAGCTTTGGAGGAAATACAATACATAAAAGTAAAGAAAGGATTTATAGGAAGGAAAACGAATACCAATTATGCGATTACAAAAGCGGGTGAAAAAGCATTTAAAATTCATATTGATGCGCTTGAAAAAATGATTAAGAATATTCAATAATTTTTTTTCTACTTATACTTTGAAATTCAAAGTACTTTTTAAAATGAAAAATAAAGAAATAAGAATGGTAAGGCGATTAATAGCCTTTTTTATTGCAGCTCTGTTTTTAAGCGGGTTAACCGCCATTCCCATAGGTGGGGAGCTAACACTGCTGCTAAAATTATTTTCTCCTGACAGTTTTATATATTACTGGTTGCAGAAAGTTTTAGCAGCTTACCGGCAGGTAAGTGAGCAATATCCCTTTTTGATATATGGCTACGATTGGCTTGCCTTTGCGCATTTTGTTCTGGCGATTCTTTTTGTAGGCCCCTATAGAAATCCGGTGAAAAATATCTGGGTAATAGAATTTGGCCTTATTGCCTGTGTTTTAATTTTTCCGTTGGCATTTATCGCGGGTCATTTCAGGGGAATCCCTATTGGTTGGCAACTGATAGATTGTTCATTTGGCCTATTTGGATTTGTTCCCTTATGGATATGTTATCTCAAAATAAAAAAAATGGAATTAACAATTAATTTATGAATCCTTATTTAAAAATAACCGGCAGAACTTTTACGATTTGGCTCCTTGCCTGTTTAATAAATGGATTGCTTTGTGGCGTTTACTTTTCCGTTTGTCAAGATATTTATTTTGGAGCTGCTGAAAGTATACTTCTGGCGTTTATTCTTTCTTTGTTTTTTTCTACTCCTGGATTTTTTGTCTTTTGGATAGTTCTTCTTCTTAAAATTTCAACTTATACTACACAAAGGGCTTTATTTCGTTCTGCACTAATAACGGGTTTTATATTGGCATTGACTACTGCCATTTTCTGTGTGAAACTGATTTCATCGGAATTCGACAATTATCTTTTAATACCCGCAAGTATAGTTCTGTCAACGTTGAGTAGCATCATGCTTCACTTTAGATATTTCAAAAAAATAAATAGACAATAATGAAAAAAGAGCCATCAAAGCTATTCTTAATTATCATTGGGGCAATTGTGTTCAATACTATTTTCTGGCAGGAAAAGCTGGGGATAAATACATTAATCTTCGACGCCTTTGTGTGCACTTCCGTTTGCATGTTCTTCCCTTATTCTTTAAAAAATAAAGAGAGCCTTTGGATTCTTGCAGCACATATTTTAACGGCGGTAATGGTTATAATTAATAATGCTCTACTAAGCAAGATAAGTTTCAGTGTAACCCTGTTGCTATTTATTTCATTTTCACAGTATCTGCATCGTTCTGTTTTGTATGCGGTGGGTTCTGCTTTCATGAATTATATTTTTGTTATACCCAATTTCGTCAAAGAGCTTAAAAGAAATAAAACAACAACACAAAAGAAGAGACGACGGGTTTTAAGGATGCTCCTTATTCCATTGTTTATTGCATCAGTTTTTGTTATTATCTATTCATCAGCCAGCGGAATATTTTCTGATTTCATAAATAATACGGCGTCATGGTTTAGAGATTGGTACAGTCATGTTTTTGATTGGTTGTCCTTTGACAGAATCTTTTTCTTTTTATCTGGTATTTTTATTGTAAGTGGATTGCTGTTAAGAAGCAAGAATTATTTTTCTGATCTTGATTTACTACATAAAAATGAACTTTCGCGTAAGAAGAATCATTTTAAAAAATGGAAGGAAAACCCTTTTGCCGATGTAATGCACATCATCATAGGAGAAAGAGCAGAAGGTATATTGGCATTAAAAAACGAATATTTTATAGGTAAAGTAAGTCTTATTTTTCTCAATCTTCTTTTACTTTTTATTAATTCTATTGATATAAAGTATATATGGTTAAGGCACTCATTTGGTAGTAGTGTACAGATGTCAGAATATGTGCACAAAGGGACGGGTATGTTAATCTTATCAGTAGTACTGGCCATGGTTTTGCTGTTATTTTTCTTTAGAGGAAACATCAATTTTTATAAAGAAAATAAATGGCTTAAATACTTTTCTTATCTCTGGATATTTCAAAATTTGTTCCTTGTTATATCAGTGTTTAACCGTGATTATTATTACATCTCACATTATGGATTAGCTTATAAGCGTATAGGGCTTTTATTTTTTCTCGTTATGGTATTATCAGGTTTAATAACCATTTTCTTCAAAATCTATTTCCAAAAAACAACCTATTATCTGTTCAGATTAAATGCATGGGTAGGAATTATTCTGCTTGTATTTGCCTCGATAATTAGTTGGGATGTTACGATTGCAGAATACAACATTGCGAGAAAATCTGCCGTACCACTTGATATTCCTTTTTTACTCTCTCTTTCCGATAAGACGTTGCCTTTAATTGAAAAAAATAAAGAGTTATTAATGAATGTTGATTCGCACGATAATCAATTTTATTATGATGGCAACTATTATGATGCCCTTGATTTTTTTGAAATCAGGGAAAAACAATTCCTGAATGAGCAAAGAAATTATACGTGGTTATCATGGAATATTGCTGATGCTAACGCGGTTAAGCAATTAGCAATGAATAAGCATCTTTCAAATTTAAAATAAAGGTTATGAGAACAGTTCCTTTTTTAGGTTGCCTGATTGCAATTGTATTTACTACAATAATT
This sequence comes from uncultured Chitinophagaceae bacterium, assembly GCA_963819925.1. Lineage (GTDB taxonomy): Bacteria > Bacteroidota > Bacteroidia > Chitinophagales > Chitinophagaceae > Ginsengibacter. Next base: position 1,831,171 of record CAWFYG010000009.1, read on the forward strand.
TTTGCAATTATCTATGTTTCCGTTCAGCAAGGTTATAGAGCCGGTGCTAATGATCCCCAAATTCAAATAGCAAGGGATATCAGTTTGAGACTTCACGAAAATAAAAGTATTGATCAATATTTCATTGACACTATTGACATTGCTCAAAGCTTGTCGCCCTTTGCAGTGCTATACGATGCAAATGGAAAACCACTACGTTCATCAGGGTATCTAAATAACAAAGAGCCTGAAATGCCAAATGGAGTTTTTGATTTCACAAAAGCAAACAAAGAAGATTACGTAACATGGCAGCCGCAACGCGGAGTAAGGATGGCAATGGTTCTGCTTTATTCAAATACAGGTTCTATCGGGTTCGTAGCCGCGGGCAGGTCTTTACAGCAAGTGGAAGTAAGAGAACACAACCTGGTAACAACAATTTTTATAGGTTGGATAATCTGCATTGGATTAATTCTGCTGTATGCAGCAATTCAATTTTATAAAGCTCAAAACTTAAAGCCACATAATATTAACTGATCTGAAAAGATATAACAACTATCATGAAAATAAAGATGATTTTACCGGCTTTAATGGAAGCAAAAAGTCCTTATTGGCGGCCCATTAAATATTCGCTTTTTCCCCCGCTCGGATTAGCAACTCTTGCTGCTTATTGCAGCAGTTATGATGAAGTTAGTTTGCAGGATGAGCATGTGGAAGAGTTGCATATAAACGATGAACCTGATATTGTTGTAATCCAGGTGTACATAACCAATGCATTTCGTGCGTACAAACTGGCCGATCATTATCGCTCAAAAGGAGCATATGTTTGCCTCGGAGGTTTACACGTTACTTCGCTACCGAATGAAGCCATGAGTCACGCTGACTCAATATTTATGGGCCCGGCAGAAGAAAGCTGGCCTACGTTTTTAAATGATTTCAGAAGAAATGATGTTAAAAAAATTTATTCTTCTGCTGAACGAACATTAAGTTTTATACCTCCAGTAAGAAGAGAATTAATAAAAAGACATTTATACTTAGTTCCTAACTCTATTGTAGTTAGCCGTGGCTGCCCGCATCATTGCAATTTTTGTTATAAGGACGCTTTTTTCGAAGGAGGCAAATCATTCTACACTCAAAGGGTTGATGACTCCTTGAAAGAAATAGATCGTTTGCCCGGACGACATCTATATTTTTTAGATGATCATCTTTTAGGTAATCAAAAATTTGCTTCTTCTCTGTTTGAAGGTATGAAAGGAATGAACCGGGTTTTCCAGGGAGCATCTACTATAGATGCTGTTCTTCGTGGTAACCTAATTGAGAAAGCGGCCGGGGCGGGATTAAGAAGTGTGTTCATAGGATTTGAAACATTAAGTAATCAAAACCTGGTGCAAGGGAATAAAAAGCATAATATTGGTAAAGACTACGAAGAGGCCATTAACAGGTTGCATTCTCTTGGCATAATGATAAATGGAAGTTTTGTTTTTGGATTGGACAGCGACGATAAAGACGTTTTTAAAAGGACGGTTAATTGGGCTGTGAAAAATGCACTTACAACCTGTACGTTTCATATTCTTACGCCTTATCCCGGCACAGGCTTGTATAAAACAATGCAAAGTGAGGCTCGTATGCTTCACAGCAACTGGGATTTGTATGACACAAGAAATGTAGTTTATAAAACTATTGGATTAAACGAAGCTGAATTAAAAGCCGGTTACGATTGGGCATACCGGTCTTTCTATTCGTGGAAGAATATTGCAAAGGCAAGTTTGGAACATGATACTATAAAGCATGTGATTAAGCACTTTGCTTATGCGGGTGGTTGGAAAAAATTTGAGCCGCTATGGAATTTTATTATTAAAACAAAAGGACTGAATAAAATGCTTCCGTTGCTTGAATCTATTCTGTCAAAAGTAAATCAAGAGAACAAGGCGGAAAAACCTTCATTGTTCCCCGCAATTGCTTAAAAAATTATTATGCGTTTTCTAAAATCAATCAATTATGCGTGGCAGGGAATAAAATATTGTTTCAGGTCAGAGAAGAATTTTCGAATAGAATTAATAGTCGCAGCTATTGCTTTCCTGTTGGCAAGTATATTTAAAGTAGGAACCAATGAATGGCTTGCCATCTTGTTTTGTTCCGCGATGGTTCTTGGCCTGGAGATTGTCAATACTGCAATTGAAAGGCTCTCAAATGTTGTCAGTACATCAATTCATCCGGTCATTAAAGTAGTTAAAGATATGGCTGCAGGAGCCGTTTTTCTTGTATCAATTATAAGTTTAATAGTTGCGGGTATCATCTTTCTACCCAAAATTGAATTTTACATAAAATATTTATTTAGATGAAAATAACCATAAACCGCTTGTTGTTATTGCCTGTTAGCTTTACATTTTGTTTAATAGTATTCAGAGTTTTTTATTCGGGCAGTTTGATGTATCTATTCTTCGTATGGAATCTTTTTCTTGCGGCAATTCCATTATATATAAGTTCTTTTTTGCTTCAGGCGCAGAAAAAAAATATCCATTACCTGCTTTTTATAATATGGATATTATTTTTTCCAAATGCTCTGTATATTATTACTGATCTCTTGCATTTAAAAGAAAGAAATAATGTTCCGCTGTGGTTTGATGTACTACTGATTTTCTCTGCAGCCATTAATGGTTTACTTATGGCATTCATTTCTCTTTACCAGGTAGATCTGTTTTTACAAACAAAATTTAATATCCAAAAAACAAAATTGATATTGTACGCTTGCCTTTTTATAAGTTCTTTTGGAATTTATGTTGGCAGGTTTTTAAGATGGAATAGTTGGGATATTTTTTTTAATCCATTTCAATTTAGTTTGGAAATAATCCAGCCATTTATAAATCCATTTCATCATCCGCGTACATGGGGTGTAACAATAACTTTCTTCTTTTTCTTTGGGATATTATATTTCATAATAAAAAAATTGCCCGGTTTAATTATCAAACCAGGCAATGAGTTATTTGAAAAAAAAATGATTAAAAATCAAGGCCCATACTGAAATAATAAATGGGCTTACCCCTGAAGAAACCACTCATTGGCCAGCCTGCGTCAAGCTTTAAGAAATATCCAAGCAACGTACTTCTTGCGCCAAAACCATAACCTCCCAGGAACGGACCAACACCCGGTGCTTTAATACTTACGGTAACGGTTGGGTCATTTGGATCGACGTAAGTTATATTTGGCCTGCCAAGTTTGTCATAAGCTCCATTCCATGCGGAGCCAAGATCAATAAATTGTATTAACTGGAAATTTCTTACAAACGCATTATTAATAGGCTTGCTGAAAAATGTAGTAAATACCGGCAGCCTGAACTCACTGTTAATGACAAGGTTATTGTTTCCATTGGAAGCATTTTGTATAAACCCTCTTAAGTTTACAGCCAGGGATTGAAATGCATAATCGACATCAGGGTCGGGCTTATTAGCTGGGTTAAAATATCGATAAGTTTGCTGACCATTTTTATCGGTCTTTACATTGTCACTAAACATGAACCAATTATCTATGCCTCCGAGATAGTAAATTAGTTTTTGATTGCCCCAGCTAAAATCGCCGGCAGCTCTGCCTGCCCAAATAAAATTTCGATAAATGGGATAATAACCTCTCGCATCGAATCCAAAATTAAAAGTATAACGGCCTTCATTAGTTGATAGTTTACTTATTTGTGAATTCAAATCCATATAGGCTTTGTAGCGTATACCGTTCCAGATGTTCTGTGCAGGATTTAAGGTGTTATCATACACATATTCTAAATGCAATAATCCATAAGTTTTGGAGTAATCGGGTGCCGTTAATGAAAGATCGTCAAAGGTACTTACAACAGCACGTTCCCTTCTAACGCCAACGTTTAAACGAATACTTTTTGTTACATCAAATGGATAGCTGATGCTTGCCTGGTATAAATTTGAGAATACTTTTCCGGGATAAGGACCTACTGAATCAATACTAAGGTTGTAGGATTGAACATTACGATAGTAAGTTACCCCCCAATCGAGACGTTTTCTAAGATCATTAAACTGTAGCAGCCAGTCGTTGTCTTTTAAATTGGTGGAAAGCCTGAACCCGCCGGATATTTTTATATCCTCCATGATGTCCGAAGTACCCATTCGAATAGTACCGTCAAGGCCATTATTGGAAGTGAGAGCTATGGGGCCTTCTCCGCCTGCGTACAATTGATATCTGGAACCTAATACGTCATTATTGAAACCTGCTACAACATAGTCAGTGGCAAATTTTAATGGTTTGTATGGATATAATTTCGCTTCTGATAAAACTGTGGGTTCTCCCGGCACTTCACCGTTATAATATTTTCCTGCATTTGAAGTATCTCTTTTCTCGTCTTTGAATTCATTTTGAAAAATATCCTGCTTTTGAGCTGTATCCACGCTTGGTTTAATGACCTCCTCACCTTTTGAAATTTTATCCATTTCCATCAGGTGTTTCATATATGCGGTTGGAGTAGCATTTACATTTCTTCTTCGCAAAGCATTTTCGTCAATTTTTAATTTGTATAAGATCTTATCATCGCTTTGCCTGGTTACTTCACTCACCTGGTGATTATCACCTGCTTCTCTGGTTTCAAGAAGACTGCTTTCATAATTAGTCAGTGGAAATACATATGCCGAATCTTTGGAAACGGACACTATAGCAACCGAGTCAATATCCTTCTTTTTATACACGTTTAGCAAAGAATCCACTTCTGTGGCAGTTGGGTTCCGGAGAATGTCATCGCCAATAAGAACCAGCGTATCAAGTCCTTCTTTTTCGGTGGTAAACAAGCCTGCATACCGGTTTCCAACACCATTTAGATCGCTCACAAACGTAAAATGAACGTTACTATATTGGGTTGGAAATCTTGCATCACCAAATTTTAAATTGGTAAGTTGGTTTATTTGATTCAGTTCCGGCCTGTTGGTAGTGAAATCAGTAATTAGAAAAATATTAAACCGGTTGTTGAGCAACGAAGTATCAGATCCACGTGCACTTGCTGAGGGGCGATTGCTTGAAAAAATAATCCCCGTTTTATTTGGAAATGATACAAAAGAAGGATCAAGATCGTCATATACATCATTGGTTATCTGCCTTACCTTATCATTTTCCAGGTCATAAGAGTATATATCTGAATGGCCGTTTTTAACGGCGCTGAAGAGCAATGTCTGGCTATTAATCATGTACTTCATATCCTGCAACCTGGTCAAACCGGTCGGTAAGATCCCTCTTATAAGGTTTTACCCTGGTAATAACATCGAAAACAAAAAGCTTGAGGCGCCCTTCTTCTTCATACAACACCGAAAGCCTTGTTCCTTTTGGATCCCACGCCATCATAGGATAATTCATATTTATCTCATCAATCTTGCTTATTGATCCAAATTTTAATAATGTTTTGTTTTCATCGTCTTCATTAAGCACTAACCGATACTTCCCTTTTTTATACTGAACGACAGCGAATGAACTATTGCGCTTGTTTGGGTTTACGTTGAAATGAAAATAATCCAGCCTTTTGCCAATCGTGTAATCCGTTATCTCACTTCCTTTAGGATAATTTTTGCGGTGGCTGATATCCTGATCATATTTATCTTCCTCATAAGTCATAAAATCAGCCAATACTTCTTTGAATCTTCTTTTTTTTGTAACAGTTTGCGAAGCCCTGTTTAAACTCTTATAGACACGTGCCAGGTATAATAAATACGTGGTGTTTTCCCGTTTATATTTTTCTTCGATATAATACCAAAAAGCATGGCCTGCGAGCAATGGTTTATCAAAAGCAAACTGGTAGAAATTTTTATAGTCACCACTTAGTATTTCACTTTTTAGTTCATCGTCAAGTTTGGTACTCCAGTTCTCACCCGCATAAGCAACATAGCCGTCAATAAGCCATTGTGGCAAGTCGAGGAGTGCCGCATTTCCGGCCACCTCACCAAGATCGTCTCCAAATAAAAGATTTTCAGTAAGCACTTTTGCGATGCCTTCCCGAATTTGCCTGCGCAGGTCAGCATGATTGCTATTGTAATAAACAATCATCTTGTTGTTAACTAATTTAGTAGTTCCACCTGAACTTTGCCAGTCTATTCCAATGCCAATATTGCTTTGTTTTAAATCGCCGAAGGTGTTATATATAATGATGTTGGCCCGTCTTTGTAAACTATACTCCACAAATTTTTCTACAGAAGGCAATTCTTCCTCGGCTACCTGCGCCACATATTTTGCGAGCTCTTTACCATCCTGGTTAAAATACGTATTGAAATTTCTTGTTTGATAATATTGCCATTTAAATTTTTTATATTGAACCCGGTTTTTACCATACTGAACACTACTAACCTGGCTAGTTGCCATTAATGCTGAGAAGAAGAAAAATGATATAAGAAGAAAAATTTTTTTGTCAATATGATTCTTGTGATCTTGCATGTACTGTAGGTTATAATTGCCCTAAAATTAAACGTTTCAGGTTAATCAGTAAAATGAAATTACCTCAATTTTACATACGCCATGTTCCTTATCAAAGTTTTAACTTTTAATGCTGTTCAGGAAAACACTTATGTTCTTTATAACGAACAAAATGAATGTATGGTTGTCGATCCCGGCTGTTATTCTGAAGAAGAAAAAGAAACATTGAAATCATTTATTGATGAGAACAAATTGCAGCCTAAAATGCTGCTAAATACACATTGTCATCTTGATCATGTATTTGGAAATAAATTTATAGCCGAAGAATATAAACTGACTCTTCAGATTCATAAAAATGAAGAAGAGATTTTGCAAATGGCACCTGCATCGGGCCTGATGTTCAATTTCCCTTTTGACAATTACCAGGGCGAACTTATTTTTCTTAAAGAAGGGGATACGGTTTCATTGGGCGACGATTCTTTGAAAGTGATTGAGGCGCCCGGTCATTCTCCGGGAAGTATTTGTTTTTATTGCGAGAAACAAAAATTTATTATCGGGGGAGATGTGCTGTTCTATCAAAGTATTGGCCGTACCGATCTGCCGGGAGGAAGCCACGAAAGCCTTATAAAGAACATAAAAGAAAAATTATTTACACTGCCAGAAGACGTAAAAGTGTATCCGGGACATGGTCCTGCAACTACTATTGGCGAAGAAAAGAAGTATAATCCATATCTTCTTTAAAGAAGTAATGGCGATAATGGTACCAATAAAATTTTAAAATATGAGCCCCGGAAAACTTGACAGAACATCATTTAAACATCAAACTTTAAAAGACGCATCTAAAAATCTTGAATACTGGAAGAAACAATCCTATGAAAAAAGATTAGAAGCTGCGAATTACCTGAATAGCGTAGCATATAATTTTAATGTTGACAATCCGCCGGGGGTAGATAAATCCTATTTCGAAATAAGAAGCAGAAAATAATGGGCAATATTTTTAATGAGGATTTTCATGATTTTATTTCGGCTTTAAATGATAATGAAGTTGAATATATTTTAGTTGGAGGTTATTCTGTAATTCTTCATGGTTATTCAAGAACAACAGGTGACTTGGCTATTTGGATTAATAAAGGAAAGGAAAATTATTTCAAATTAGTAAAAGCCTTTGAAGAATTTAAAATGCCGGTTTTTGATGTGACTGAGGAAAATTTTCTAAAAAATCCTGAAGTGAATGCGTTCACGTTTGGCCGACCACCTTCAAGTATTGATATAATGACAGACGTGAAAGGTTTAAATTTTGAGGAGACTTTTAAAACATCAAGTATTATTGAAGTAGAAGATTTGAAAGTAAGGCTAATTCATCGTGATCAATTATTGCAGGCGAAAAGAGCATCTGGCCGGTACAAGGATCTGGACGATATTGAAAATCTCAGTTAATTCTTTTTTGATTTGTTACGATTCTTATTTTTTTTCCATACATAATTCAATCAACACTCCATTAGTATCTTTTGGGTGAAGAAAACAAATCATTTTGTTATCGGCTCCTTCCTTAGGTTTTTCATTTATTAAAGTAAATCCTTCATTCAACAGGCGTTTCATTTCTTCTTCGATGTTATCGACTTCAAAAGCGATGTGATGGACGCCTTCTCCTTTTTTCTCAATGAATTTATTGATAACACTTCCGGGAGCATATGCTTCCACCAGTTCAATTTTACTCTCCCCCTTTTTAAAAAAGGCGGTATTTACCTGTTCCCTTTCTACCGCTTCAGTTTTATAACAGGGGGTATTCAACAGTTTTTCAAAAAGCGGAATAGAAACAGAAAGTTTTTTTACAGCAATGCCTATATGCTCAATTTTTTTCATACAAATAATTTAATCAAAAGTATAAGAATTAGACGCAAAGACACTAACACGCCAGGAAAATCATAATATTACTTCCTGGTAGATTTTAAGGATACTTTGTGTCTTAGTGTCTTTGCGGTGTCACTATTCCTTGCAGCTTTTTGTGTAAATTTGCAGGTTGAACATTTATGTTTACAATGTTGAAACTGCCGATATATCTTGATAATAATGCTACCACGAAGGTGGACCCGCGGGTATTGGATACTATGATTCCCTATTTTGCGGAACACTATGGAAATGCAGCAAGCAGGAGTCACACTTTTGGGTGGGAAGCGGAAGAAGCCGTGGACTATGCCCGTGAACAGGTTGCACAATTAATAGGAGCAGAACCTAAAGAAATAATTTTTACCTCGGGGGCGACGGAAGCTGACAATCTTGCGCTAAAAGGTGTTTTTGAAATGTACGCAGCAAAGGGTAATCACATAATTACAGTGGTTACCGAACATAAAGCTGTGTTGGATAGTTGCAGGCATATTGAAAAATTGGGTGGAGAAATTGCCTATCTCGATGTGAACAAGGACGGACTAATTGATTTGGACGAGTTGAAGAATGCAATAAAACCCAACACCATTTTAGTCGCCGTTATGTATGCAAATAATGAAATTGGTGTGATTCAGCCTGTAAAAGAAATAAGCGCCGTTGCAAGAAAAAACGGGATATTATTTTTTACGGATGCTACTCAAGCGGCGGGTAAGATTCCGATTGACGTAAATGAAGATGGCATAGATATTATGGCCTTTTCTGCACATAAAATTTACGGGCCAAAGGGAGTGGGCGCCTTATATATTCGCCGCAAAAATCCAAGGGTTAAAGTAGCGGCCCAAATAGATGGCGGCGGCCATGAAAGAGGTATGCGAAGTGGAACATTAAATGTGCCGGGAATAGTTGGTTTTGGTAAGGCCTGCGAACTATGCAAAATTCACCTGCATAAAGAAGCGGAGCAGATAAAGCGATTACGCGATAGGCTTGAATCCGGGCTGTTAAAACTTGGAAATGTGTACATAAATGGCAGTAGAGAAAACCGGTTGCCCAATACATCCAACCTGAGTTTTAAATATGTGGAGAGTGAGGCCTTAATGCTTGGGTTTAATAAAGATATTGCTGTAAGTTCCGGCTCGGCCTGTACATCTGCAACGCTCGAACCCTCGTACGTATTAAAGGCCATGGGAGTGGAAGATGACATGGCAAAAGCTGCAATACGTTTTGGGTTGAGCCGTTTTACAACAGACGAAGAGATAGATTATGTCATACAGAAGGTAAGTGCAACTGTTTTGAAGTTAAGAGATACAAACTCGTCTTGCGAAATAAAAAAGAATGAAATTAATTTCGGGAATATAGGAATGAAGACATCATGATAAGGATTGAATAATTCATCTTAAAATATTACAAATGTGATTTAATTTTGTATGTTAGTTTTTTAAGTGGCAAAGCAAACGATAAGAAAAATACAAAGGAATTTTTATGATTTATATTAGTGATAAAGCAAAAGATAAAGTGAATAGTTTATTGGAGGAAGCACATCTTTCCAATGAAGAATATTTTTTAAGAGTAAGCGTGGTTAGTGGTGGATGTTCTGGCCTTAGTTATAAAATGGATTTTGATAACGAGTTAAAACCGAATGACCAGGAATTTGAAGATAAAGGAATTAAAGTAGTTACAGATCTTAAAAGCTTTTTGTACCTCGTAAATACCACTTTAGAATTTAGCGAAGGATTAAATGGTAAGGGGTTTTATTTTAATAATCCTAATGCCAGTCGCAGTTGTGGCTGTGGAGAAAGTTTTGGGGTTTAATTTTTTCTCCCGATAAACCGGGATTGATTTATATAGCAACAGGCTTTCGAACGAAAGCCTGTTTTGTTGAAGAGCTTTCCTTATTTTTTCCTATCGGTTTACTCTGCCGGCGGTGGAGGAATTTTTGAATCAACCGGGGGTAGCGGGGGTGGAGGAGGCGGAGGTTCAACTATATTCGCCGGCTTAACTGCAGGTGGCTTAGGAGGCGGCGGGGGCGCTTGTGGAAGTCGAATATTTTTAATTACCGATGGCGGAGGTGGTGGTGGCACTTGCTTTTTGTGAGATTGAGAAAAAGCGGTAAATGATAATAATATGCAAACAATTAATAAACTAGTTTTGAAACGTTTCATAATAATTTTTTCAATATGATTCAAAACTTTATTTATTCCATAAAAAAACCCTGTTGCTAGAACAGGGTTTATCCAGTTGGTTTAGGTAAACTTTTTCATAACGGATTCTCTGAATGATTACTTTTCAATCCTTAGGAACGTTTGGCAAATTCCTACTCAGAGACTCTTTAATACGATAGAAAAAATCAAGTGTTAGCCCGCATTGGCCAGCAATATATAATATGGACACAGGCTTACATGAAAACGCTGCTTTAAAAAAATCAAAACCGTATAATTATTTTTCAAGTCCTAAATTGCACTTTTTAAATGCTATGATCTCAATCGCCAAAAAAGAGTTACACCAGTTTTTTAGCGGCCTCACAGGGTATATCACTATAATTCTATTCCTTCTGGTAAATGGTCTTTATCTTTTTGTTTTAAAGGACAGTAATATTTTTGATTTTGGATATGCAACACTTGCTGAATTTTTTAACCTTGCACCGTGGGTATTTATTTTCCTGATCCCTGCTTTAGCTATGCGTAGTTTTTCAGAGGAATATAAAACAGGAACATTCGAAATCTTACAAACCAGCCCTCTCACAAAATGGCAGATTGTTTTGGGCAAGTATTTGGCGGTATTTTCTGTTATTCTCATTGCCCTGCTGCCCACATTATTGTATGCCTTTACCATTCACTCACTGTCAGCCCAAGGCGGTATCGATACCGGCGGTATTACAGGATCTTATATCGGGTTACTATTTTTAGCAGCAGTATTTGCTGCGATCAGTATGTGGTGTTCCGGCCTTACTTCAAACGCTGTTATCGCTTTCCTGATAGGAGCCTTTGCATGCCTGATTTTATATTTTGGTTTTAACGCGTTAAGCAAACTCCCCGTTTTTACCGGTAATGCAGATTATTATATTGGAATGCTTGGAATAGATTTTCACTACCGAAGTATTAGCCGTGGTGTTGTGGATACAAGGGACCTTATTTATTTTTTGAGCATTATGTTTCTTTTTCTTTTTGCAACACAAAAAAACCTGTCAAAAAAATAGTACCCCATACTAATGAAGTTCTTACAAGCTAAAAATAAATATAAAAAATGGTGGTGGGCAGTAGTGATAGTCGCAATTATTGCTGTTAATTTTTTTACTTCGATAGTTCATAAGCGCATAGACCTTACCAATGAAAAAAGATTCACAATTTCTTCCCCCGTAAAAAAAATATTGGGAAACATAGATGACAATGCAGAGGTCGACATCTTCTTAAAAGGAGATTTGCCTGCGGGCTTTAAGAATCTTGCTACATCGGCAGAAGAGCTTCTGCAGGAATTCAAAGAATATGCTAATGGTAAAATAAATTTCAGGCTTATTTCAGCCGATGACCCAATGCCAGGATCAACAAGAACCTATGCTGATACGCTTTCGTCACTCGGAATTGTTCCTATTAATTTAAAAGTCCAGTTGGAGGCCGGGGAGCAATCACAGTACGTATATCCTGCGGCATTAGTGCAATATAAAAATAAAATATTACCGGTTAATTTGTATTCCGGGCCAAATGTTATCAGCGATAAGGAATTAAATAGCTCCGAAGCGCTGCTTGAATATAAGTTTGCAGATGCACTCTATAAGCTGATAGAAAATAAAAAATCAATGATTGCGTACTCAGTAGGCAATGGCGAGCCAACCGGCGACAACGTGTACGACCTGGCAGAAAATGTTCTGAAAAAAAATTATAGCCTCTTTTTTTTAAATATTGCTAAAGAGCCGGTAATCCCCGATACTTTTAAATTGCTGATGATTGTAAAACCTACGGTTTCTATCACTGAAGAAGAAAAATTTAAAATCGATCAATATGTGATGCGAGGCGGAAAAGTAATTTGGTTTATTGACAGGTTGGAAGCCGAGATGGATAGCCTGCAAATCAAAAACCAGGTGATTGCATATGATCGTAATCTAAATTTAGAAGATCTTCTATTTAAATACGGGGTGAGAATAAACCCTGATCTCATTATGGATTTACAATCAGATTTTTTGCCGTTTTCAGTTAATGGAAAAGACCAGTTTGATTTTTTACACTGGAACTATTTCCCATTATTTGAATCAAAACAAAATAGCATTATCAATAAAAATCTTGGACTTGTGGCGGCCAGATTCGTAAATTCTATCGATACGGTGAACGCACCGGGTATCAAAAAAACAATTCTTCTAAGTTCATCCCCAAATTCAAGAACTATTGAAACTCCGGCTTTAATAAGTGGAGAGGAAAATCGTAATGCACCGCAAGACGACGCCTTTAAAAAGAGCGATATTCCTGCAGGTGTTTTGCTGGAAGGAAAGTTTTCGTCCTTATATAAAAACCGTGTTGGCCAGGAGGAGATGGATTCATTGGAAAAATATGGTACTCCTTTTTTAACTCAATGTATTAACGATAATAAAATGATTGTGATTGCAGATGGAGATATCGTCTTAAACGGAACATTCCAGCGACAGCTATTACCCATGGGGGTAAATTCCTATACAGTCGGAACACAATATGAATACCAGTTTGCCAATAAAGAATTTGTGGAGAACTGTCTTGAATATCTCCTCAATACTGCCAATCTTAGCGAAGCAAGAGCTAAGGATTACACACTTCGTTTGCTTGATGCTAAAAAAGTTACTGAGCAAAAAATGAAGTGGCAGATAATAAACCTTGCGTTGCCGGTATTATTGGTTATCATTTTCGGGGTCATTTACCAATGGTGGCGCAAAAAAAAATACGGAACGTAGTCAGATACTACAATAAATTGATGTTTGGTTATACCTTCTGCCAAAACATACCTTTGCACAATATTGATTGTACATGAATGCAACAGAATGGACTTATGCGGTTTTTGGAATAGTAATGATAATTGCATTGATTTTTGATCTTGGGTTGCTGAGTAAAAAATCAAAAAAGGTTTCTATAAAACAGGCATTTCTTCAAACAACTTTTTGGGTAACGCTGGCACTTGGGTTTTTTTTATTCGTATTGCTTGAAGACGGACAAACAAAAGGCCTGGAATATATAAGCGCCTATTTAATGGAATGGGCATTAAGCATTGATAATATTTTTGTATTTATTCTTATATTTTCTTATTTCGGTATTGCAGAGAAATATTCAAACAGGGTTTTGCTATTGGGTATTTTGCTGGCAATTATTTTAAGAGTTATTTTTATTACCGTTGGCATTGCTATTGTTCAAAGGTTTGTGTGGGTATTATATATTTTTGGAGGTTTTTTAGTGTACACGGGAGTAAAAATGTTTTTGATTAATGATGAGAATGAATTTGATCCTGAAAAAAATAGTGTGTATAAATTTCTGAAGAAAATAGTGCCGTTAACGGGAGATTACAGTGGGGGGAAATTCACAAAAAAAATTGATGGAAAAAAGCATTTTACGATGCTTTTTGTTGTTATGATCTTGCTGGCGACTACAGATGTGGCATTTGCGTTGGACTCTATACCTGCTGTGTTTGCAATTACACAAACGAAAATGATCATTTATACTTCGAATATTTTTGCAGTGTTGGGTTTGCGTTCTTTATTTTTTTTATTGAGAGGCGCTATTGATAAGTTCAGGTATCTGAAAGAGGGAATTGCCATTGTTTTAATATTTATTGGTTTAAAAATGCTCGTTGAGTTTTTTAATATTCATATACCAATATGGGTATCATTATTGGTTATTGTAGGTTGCATTACAAGCGCTGTTGTATTTTCCATTTACGTAACAAAAAAGAAAACGCTCAATAAACAGAATTCTAATTGAATAAGATAAATTGAATCATCGTGAATGAAAATATTCACTATACAATTGAACAAATTTCAAAATTTACCAAAGGAAAATTAATAAATAGAAATATTGATTTACCCGCACCATTAACGCTTTCGCTCGACAGCAGGAAAATAATTGATACAGTTCATACTATTTTTTTTGCGATAAAATCTTCACACAACGATGGTAATAAATTTATTGAAGGATTATATGCAAAGGGAGTAAGAAATTTTGTAACCAGCGATAAAAGCATAAGCGTTAGAAATGTTCCACTCGCAAATGTTATCCTGGTAAATAATGCGCTGGATGCTTTGCAATCGCTTGCGGCTCATCATCGCTCCCTGTTTAAGAACCTTGAAGTAATTGGCATCACAGGAAGTAATGGGAAAACTATCGTAAAAGAATGGCTAAATCAATTGCTTGAAGAAGATTTTTCAATCGTTAGAAGTCCTAAGAGTTATAATTCTCAAATTGGAGTTCCATTGAGTGTTTTAAATATTGGCGAATCAAACAACCTCGCAATATTCGAGGCTGGTATTTCTCTGCCGGGCGAAATGCAAAAGGTCGAAAAAATAATTAAACCTTCCATCGGTTTGCTGACCAATATTGGACAGGCACACGATGAAGGTTTTGAAAGCAGGGAACAAAAAATAAATGAAAAATTACAATTGTTTGTTCATGCAAATTACTTGGTTTGCTGTTTAGATGATGATGAAATAAAGAATTCCATTCTTGCTTTTCAAAATAACATAAATGCCAAAACTAAAAAGCTGGAACTATTTACCTGGGGAAAAAGCAGCAGGAATAAACTGCAAATTTCATCGGTGAATAAAAGTAGGTCTCATACAAAAATCAGGGCTATTTATAAAGGACAAAATACTTCCATAACCATTCCATTTACTGATGATGCATCGGTTGAAAATGCGATCAATTGCTGGTGTATCCTTTTGTTGCTAAATAAAAGTGACAAACAAAAAAGGAAGAAATTTGAGTTTCTGTACCCTATAGCAATGAGGCTTGAGCTAAAGCAGGGGATCAACCATTGTACCATTATAAATGACAGTTATAGTAATGATCTGCATTCTTTGGAAATTGCTCTCAATTTTTTAGAACAACAAAAGCAAAATAAAAAACACACGGTTATTATTTCGGACATTTTACAATCCGGCAGGGAGGCAAAAGAATTGTATAAAGAAGTTGCCAAACTTTTTAAGCATAGAAAGATTGATAAATTAATCGGAATTGGCCTTGATATTTTTTTCATGCAAATGGAATTTTCATTTTTAAAAGAGAAGCATTTTTTTACCAGCGTTGAAGAATTTCTCTCAGGCTTTGGCAATCTCAATTTTCTGAATGAAACTATTTTAATAAAAGGTGCCCGCAGTTTTGGCTTTGAAGAGATAACTCACAAGTTGCAACAAAAATCCCACCAGACGGTTCTTTCAATAAATCTCAATGCTATCGTTCATAACTTAAAACAATACCAGTCTTTACTTAAGCCCGAGACAAAAATTATGGCAATGGTGAAGGCATTTAGCTACGGAAGCGGAAGTTTTGAGATAGCGTCAGTTTTAGAATATAATAAAGTAGATTACCTGGCAGTGGCCTACGCCGATGAAGGTATTGAACTACGCAAGGCAGGAATTACTTTACCAGTTATGGTTATGAATGCCGAGCCGGAAACGTTCGAATCAATTGTAAATAATAATCTTGAGCCTGAAATTTTTTCTTTTAATATTTTAAATGAGTTTGGAAATTTTCTTAAATCCTCGGGAATAAATTATTATCCTGTCCATATTAAGATTGATACCGGTATGCACAGACTCGGTTTTACAAGCGGGGATATTGATTCGCTGTGCATTTTGCTTAAAGGAAATTCTTTAATAAAAGTTGTATCCGTGTTTACACATCTTGTTGCCGCAGAAAATGAAAAAGAAGATCAGTTTACTATATATCAATCAAAAATTTTTGAAGACTACTGCGCAAAAATTGAAAAAGCTTTGGCCCATAAGTTTATAAAGCACATGGCCAACACAGCCGGTATCAGCCGGCATCCTAATCTACAAATGAACATGGTAAGGCTTGGAATTGGGCTTTACGGAATTGACAGCAATAAAAAAATGCAACAACGTTTGGAAAATGTTACAACCCTCACTACAACCATATCCCAAATTAAAAGAGTGAAGGCTGGAGATTCGGTTGGGTACGGAAGAAACTCGAGATTGCCAAGAGACTGCAACATCGCGACGGTGCGCATTGGATATGCAGATGGCTACCCCAGAAACCTGGGAAATGGTGTCGGTAAAATGTTAGTTAACGGCACGCTCGCGCCCATAGTTGGAAATGTATGTATGGATATGACTATGTTGAATATAACCGATCTTGATGTTGTAAAAGAAGGTGATGAGGCAATCGTTTTTGGAGAAAGCTTGCCGCTATCGTTACTTGCGTCGTGGTCCCAAACCATACCTTATGAAATAATGACGGGGATATCCCAAAGAGTTAAAAGAGTGTATTTTGAAGAATAAATTTCCGGGATTTTGATGCTAATTCTTATTGGTTAAAAAAAATGGTGCAACACTCATAGTTGCCAGGTGGCTATCTTTGCTAATAATTAACTTATTTGATTATAAGCCTTCTTCAATTTTGCTATCTTTACTCCCTTAAATTTATTACGTGAAAGGAAGAAATGTTTTTTTGATTATTTGCCTTCTTGTCGTTGCAGATCAGGCCCTGAAGATCTACGTAAAAACACATTACCACGCAGGAGAATCACATGCAATAATTGGTAACTGGTTCAAATTATATTTTATAGAAAATGAAGGGATGGCTTACGGATGGAAATTTGGTGGAGATTGGGGCAAAATAATTTTGACTTTATTCCGTTTGGCAGCAGTAATATTTGGGGTATTCTATATTAAAAAAATTGTGCAGCATAAATACCATCCTGGATTCATTGTTTGCGTAGCGCTTATTTTCTCAGGTGCACTTGGAAACCTCATTGACAGCATGTTTTACGGACTCATTTTTGAAGACAGCAGCCAGTTTACTAACAATTTGGCAAAAATATTTCCTGCTCATGGGTATGCGGGCTTTTTGCATGGCAAGGTTGTTGACATGTTATACTTCCCCATAATAAGAAATGCACACTTCCCGACGTGGATTCCGTTGTGGGGTGGTGAAGAGTTTGAATTTTTTCGCCCAATCTTCAATCTTTCAGATGCGGCTATATCTACAGGCATTATCACAATACTTGTGTTCCAAAAGCGTTTTTTTAAAAACAATTCTAAAAGTGTTGCAGCAAAAAGCGTTGAAACAGGGACATTGGTTAATGATGAAATGCAGGTTTCATAGAATCCCGAAAACTATTAATTTTTAAATTCGTAACATGAAACACATCAAAATCGTACTTTACTTTTTTGTAACTATTGTATTATTAAATGCCTGTCAAAAAGAATACAGTACAGAAGGGAATGGATTAGTAGTTCCAACAGGGACCTGGCAGTTCAACGATAGCACTCAACTGTTTGCAGGCAATATGGACAGTGCTTATATTGACTCAACATCATCTGTGAATACCAAAATATTGCATCTTATTGGGAGATCACTTGACGGGTCCCAGGCTTTTAATATGGAGCTATACGCCAACTCATTTTCGGCCGGAATCTACAAGGCTTCTTTATTTCAATCCACTTTTCAATATACTTCAGGAGGCAGTAACGTATACCAGGCTGGTCAATTAATAGGAGAATTTATAGTTAACATAACTTCTTTAACTAATTCACAGGTTTCGGGAACTTTTTCGGGTTCAGCAATGAATGCAACGAATACCGTCAGGCAATTGACTAACGGTAAATTTACTTCAAGCTTTAGTGGCATCGGAAGCAGCGGAAGAACTTCTAACGGAGTATTAGGTGATAGCTCCGGTACCTGCAAGCCAGTTACGTTGGCTGGAACATATTCCCAGGGGGTTCCTCTTACTTCAGCCAACACAGTTCAGTTACAAGTTACTGTTGCAATAGCAGGGTCTTATACCATAAAAACAAATGCGGTCAATGGTGTTACATTTTCAAAAACAGGGACTTTCAATTCTACAGGAGTTCAAACTGTAATTCTGGCAGGCAGTGGTACACCGACAACTACCGGAGATCAGAATTTTACTGTAAGCTATGGCAATAGCCAGTGCGATTTTACAATAAACTTTGCTCCTCCTGCTACGGGTACCCTTGGCGGCGGTGGGGGAAGTTGTACTCCTTTTGCTATTGCAGGAACTTACCAGCAGGGAACGCCCCTTGATGCATCCAACAGCGTACAAGTCCAAGTAAACGTTGCCTCAGTGGGAAGCTATTCCATTACAACGAATAGTGTTAATGGAGTTACTTTTTCAAAAACGGGCACTTTTACAGCGACAGGAGTTCAGGCAATTTTTTTAACCGGTAGCGGCACACCTGTAAATGCCGGATTGCAAAATTTTACGGTAAGTTTCGGAACAGGTAATTGTACTTTTGACATTACCTTTTCTCCAGGCGTTTCGGGAGATTATTTCCCGCTCACGTTAAATTCAAATTGGACCTACAGTCTTGTTGGAGGGACTTCTTCTGATTCAGTTCATACTGCGGTAATTGCTTATTCTCCCACATTTGGTGCCAACAGTTATAAAACAATAGCAGCTTATGATGTCCCTTCTACCGGTTCAGCTTTTGATTCAGCTTACTATCGTAAACCTGGTGGTGACTATTATGAGTATGCAATTTTCTCTAATATCATTCCTTTCGATCAAACAATTGAGGGTGAATTTGTATTTTTAAAAGATAATGTACCGGTAGGTACTACCTGGACTTCGCCGGACATAAGTGGCACGATAAGTAATTTTCCTGTTACAGCATATATTAAGATGACAATATTAGAAAAAGCGGTTCCTGTAACTATTGCAACTTTTAATTTTCCTGATGTTATAAAGGTAAAATATGAATATTTTATTACCGGCGATCCTAATGTTTTAGAAACAGACGAACGCTGGTTTGCAAAAAATGTAGGCGAAATACATGATGACATCAACGGAATTTCCGCCATCGGAGCTTTTGATGTTGGCAATTACCATGTCTTTTAATAAAAAGCATCCTCATAAAGACGACTACTTGGGTTTGCAAAAGAGTGGGAGTCGATCAAATTGCCTGATACGTAACTTTATGTTATTGAGCGTAGCTGTCCGATTTAGGAGGAACGTGAAAAGAAAGAAAGAAATGAAAGTCATCTAACAATTATGTCTACTTTCGGAGATTACCCGTAAGCGATGGCCGCCATAAAAAGCCGGAATTTCATAGGTTAATGTTCAATGAGTCCAACGATAAGCACATTTAAATCACCCTCTTATTCCGTTTTAAATAATTTATTCTGAACAACTGTGTTATTATAGATTGTTCTTAAAATGTATACTCCTGCAGGTAAATGTTCTCCATCATCCAGGATTGACTGGCAATTTCCTTTATTAAGATGCACGCTTTTCTTGCTAACCGTTTTTCCGAAAGCGTTAAAGAGTATAAACTCGACATTTCCTTCTGCAGGTAAAAAGACATTAATCCTTAAGTTATTTTTGAAAGGATTTATTACCGAGACTTTTAATAATGCATTTTTATTGTACAAAGTAATTATTTTCGAATAATCGCTCCTGTTATCGGTTTGACTTATTAGCTTCAGCCTGTAATAGGCCAGCGAAGTAATGTTTTCAGGGTCGTTGAAAGTATAGATTGCTCCATTTATATCATTAGCTGCTGTAACCGCTCCTACCTTATAAAAATTTATTCCATCCATGCTTTTTTCTATGTCATACTCTTTCATGTTTTGTTCATCGTGTGATATCCATTGCAATACTGCTTTATCATTGATTATATTTCCATAAAAATCCGATATAATACCCGCATTAAGCACAGAACAATTAGTATTAAATATTTTTAAAAATATTTTCTGGCTGTTATTAACGGCACAACTAGGGTTGCTAAGGTTTGAAAATGTTGTTGCTACTTTGAGGCGAAAATATTTTCCGCTGTCGGCAGCTACGGAATTAAAGGTTGTATCTACAACATATTGCCATAGCCCGTTTACTAATACCGGAACCTGTGCGCCACAAACCCCCGTTCCGAACCACGTAATTCCATCATTACTTTTTTCCCAGCACCAGTTTACATAGTTATTGAAATAGCTCTTTACGGTATCACTCATTAATACGGATGAACCTGAACAAGCAGTTGCAGTATCGCTTGGGTTCATTATCAGGTTGGGGTAGCAGGTTGCAAGCTTTATGTCGTCAAGTACCCAGTCATTTCCGCCGCCACCAGCCGCATTGTTTTTTATTGTAATTCTAAACTGTGTTTCTGTTGGTCCGGTTTTGTAAATAAATCCTCTTTTTACCCATGTTTGGTCGTACGCAATAGTCCCGGAAGTAAAATAATCGACGTCATTTATCGCGTAGGCAAGATTCGGTAATACACCGGGGGTATATTTTTGAATACTGTTGGAATCAGCACTACATTTACCACAGATGTTTCTCATCCAGGCAGAAAATTCATAGTAAGTATTCGGACATACATTCTTAATAGTGTCCCTGTATGCTTCTCCCGTAGGATAAGCGGCATTCACCACCAACATATAACCACCGGTTTGCCCTGCAGGTGTTGCAGGATTTCCTGTAATGGGATTCACAGCTCCGGTATGGTCACCAATGATATCCCAAAACCCGTTAAATACACGATGGGCATTGGCAGTCGGTGCGTATGGGCCAGCGTTATTGGTGGTCCCGTCTGAACTCGTATTATTGGCAATTGTGTAGTAATTGTCATTGGGGGTATTTGGCCCCATATTTACCTTGATATAGCCAGGGACAGTAGCCCCAAGTGCCCGGTTTTGGGTATTACCACTTTGAAACGAGCTTTCTGCGCTGAAACTAGCGCTGGAAAAGTTGTTACATAAAGCCTGGTTCTGAATAATTTTGATACCAGCGTAATCAAAACGATAATTTCTTTTTGTCCCTGAAGTATCCATATAGAAATTACCTGTCAGGTGAATCGTGTCTCCATAATTGGCGGTTATCAAAAGCCGGTAAGCAACGATGAATAAAGTAGTGCCATAAAACTTAGGCGTGTTACCTGGTGTTACAGTACCGCCTCCGGTTGTAACCCCAAAATTTGCAATGCCCGAATTAGGAGCGGCGGTACCGTTTCCGAGGTTTACTCTCACTCTTGGAATGCCACCACTTACGTCGTATAATCCGTTATCGTCTAATGGAGCATCTGTATAAGGGCCGCGAAATAAAACTCCTTCGTTAGTTACGATTTTAAGAGAGTTATTTACGTATTGTGTACCCGTACGTATCGTATCAATGTAATAGAAATTCTTCGTGGTGGCATTCACTTTTACTAATGCATGTACCTCAATAGTATCTCCCTGTTCAAGAGTACCCCCGCCATTGTTACGTGAAAGATTAATATAGCTGTAACTAAATTGTAACTTTTGTGATGAAGCAGAAATTGACAAAAATAAGGTCAATAAAAGGATGGCCGATTTAAAGAACAGAAAATTATTTATTCCAATATTTGATCCAAGCAGAGATTTAAAAGAACCTGAAAATGCATTTCCATCACCATCAATGTAAACATTTCTCATAAGTAAGGATTTATAGGATTACAGATGGAATATACCATCCTATAAAACGTTAGATAGAAAGGCTTTAGTATAAGTAGTTTTACTTTATTCCATTTTCTAAGTGACTATGATTTAACTACTTAGGAATTTATTAAATCTTCCTTTTTCTAATTTCTGTAAACAAGTTGAAATATCGTTCACAATCAGTCAACCTTGAATAATTTATTCTGAATAATCTTATTATTGAATTGCGTTCTTAATATATACATACCTGCGGGGAGTCTTTCTACATCATCTAAAATTACCTGGGATGTTCCCCTACCAAGCTGAAGATTTTTTTTGCTTACGGTTTTGCCAAATACATCATAAAGATTTAAAACTACATTCCCATCTTCAGGCAAAAAGAGATCTATTTTTAGATTTACTTTAAAAGGATTAACGGCGTTTACTTTGAACGAAGCACTTTTATTATACAGTACAATAATTTTTGAATATTTATTGTCGTTCCCGGATAAACCTGCAAGCTTTAACCTGTAATATGCTACTGTGGCAATAGGGTCCGGGTCGCTAAAGGAATAGCTTGCGCCATTTGCATCATTCACTGCTGCCACGACGCCCGACTGTGAGAAATTAATTCCGTCAATACTTCTCTCTACGATATATTGTTTAAGGTTTTTCTCGCTTTCAGAACTCCAACGCAAAATGCCGGTATTATTAATAATGTTTCCCGTAAAGTCTAATAATTGTGTATTCAGCAGGGTACAATTCACATTAAACACCTTAACAAATATTTTCTGGCTATTACCAACTGAGCAGGAAGAATCGGTTAAATTGGAAGGAGTGGTCGCCACTTTAAGCCTGTAAAATGTGCCACTATCTGCCGCAATAGGGATAAATGTAGTGTCAACAGTATATACCCACTCGCCATTTACCAACGCCGGTACTTTTGAACTACAGTTGCCTGTGCTCGCCCAGTTAATTCCATCTACACTTTTTTCCCAACAATAGTTAGTATAATTATCAAAATAACTCTTTACAGTATCGCTTAGAGAGAGAGGTACACCCGTACACGAACTTGCCGTATCTTTTGGACTATTTATAAGATTAGGGTAACAGGTAGCCAATTTTATGTCGTCCAGCACCCAATCGTTACCACCTCCACCCGCAGCATTATTTTTTATTGTAATTCTGAATTGTGTTTCTGTGGGACCGGTCTTATAAATAAAGCCACGTTTTTCCCATGTAGTGTTGTGTTGCATGTTCCCGGTGGTGTAATAGTCTATATCATTTATCGTATAAGAAAGATTGGGTAGTACGCCCGGCGTATATGTTGCTTTACTGTTTTGATCTATGCCACAAACCCCACAAATATTGCGGACCCAGGCCGAGAACTCGTAATAGGTATTGGGGCATACATTTTTTATAGTATCTCTGTACACCTCTCCGGTAGTGAATGCTGCGTTCACTACCAGCATATAACCACCAGGTTGTCCGGCAGCAACTGGTAAATTACCTGCAGAAGGACTGGCGGCACCAGTGTGGTCTCCTATTATATCCCAAAAGCCGCCGAACACCCGGTGATTATTTGTTGTAGGTTTATAAGGACCTGCATTATTTGTTGTCCCGTCTGCACTTGTGTTATTTGCAATTGAATAATAATTATCCTGGGGATTGTTTACATCTAAATTTACTTTGGCATAGCCAGGCACTATTGCTGGCTGAGCCCTGTTTTGAACATTTCCTGAACCAAAATCGCTTTCGGCTGTAAAAGTTGCGCTTGAAAAATTATTACACAGTGCCTGATTTTGAATAACTTTTATACCTGGATAATTAAAGCGATAAGATTTTGTTGTTCCTGATGTGTCAAAATAATAATTACCTGTTGGATGGATGGTATCTCCATTATTCGCGGTAACTACAAGTTGATAAGAGACAACAAATAAAGTATTACCATAAAACTTAGGAAGGGTTGTACCATTGACAACGGTGCCACCCCCTGTGGCAAGCCCGAAATTTGCACCGTTTTTTGCGTTTGTAAATCCCGTGCCATTTCCTTTAATATTAACCCTTACGGCAGGTATAAGATTATCATATACTCCCTGATCATCGTTACTTGCATCGGTATAGGGCCCGCTTCCAGGGAATGATACACCTTCGTTAGTCATCAGTTTGAGTGAACCGTTAACAAACTGGGTGCCCGTAGGTATCGTATCGATATAATAGAAATTTTTTACTGTCGCATTTACTTTGGCAAGTGCGTGAATTTCAATAATGTCACCTTGCTCAAGAGTTCCACCACCGTTGTTTCGGGTAAGATTAAAATAGCTATAGCTTAATTCAAGCTTTTGCGAAAAAGAAGCTAATGGGACAGCTATCTGTATTAAGCAAAATAAAAATGTGTATCCCACAAATAATTTCTTTCCGCTGGCGAATAACTTTAATGCTGAAGATTTTGCTGCAGATATTGCACGAATATCGGACGTTCCAGAGTAGATTTTTTTCATATTACCGTATTGATCGGATTAAAAAAGGGGTTTTTCTGGGATATTCATCATAATCAAACGTTTTGGGAGGTACTTTATTATGGTAGGACTAATAATAAGATAATTAAGAGTTTATGAATAACTTGTTCATTTTCATAAAATAATCCTGTTTGGTTATTCGTTTATATAATGTTGGTACAGAAAGGCATTTATAATATGCTATGAACTATTATTTAAAATCGAAATCCGTGAAAAAATTTCTATTGTTTGCAATTTTTTTAGGCTTTGTTTCCAAATCCTACGAACAAAACGAACCCTTTAGTATGCGTGTTGTTAATCCGGGCTATCAGTTGAATTCTGCATGGGAGTTAACATGGGGACCAGATGATTCATTATGGGTAACCGAAAATTTTGCATATAAAATTGACAGGATAAATCCTACCGATGGAGGTAAAACCCAGTTGATCGATATTAGTGCACTCAGAGATTTTACCACCCCACCTATTTGGCCACAAGGGGGACTAATGGGCATGGCTCTTCATCCCAGTATGTATACAGAATGGCCCAATCCTTCGAAACCGTGGGTGTATATCGCATACGTGTATCATTTTGTTACTACTGCCGAAGGGGGCGGAGCCTGTGTTGCAGGTACCACGAATAAGTCTTGTAATTATAAAACTAAAATAGTAAGGTATACTTACGACCGTGCTACTCACACATTAAGTAGTCCGCAGACAATTATTCAGACATTAAATGGAAGTAATGATCATAATTCAGGACGATTAAAGGTTGGTACCGTAAATGGTAGCGACTATCTTTTTTATACAATAGGAGACATGGGAGCCGGACAATTTAATAATTCGAGCAGAACAAATAATGCTCAAACAAGAGACACACTTGAGGGTAAAATTTTAAGATTTAATCTTGAACCGGACGGGGACGCCGGTGCTCTTGACAAGTGGATACCTAATGATAATCCATATATAGATGCCAATTCAAAAACAACGGCAGTTTGGAGTTGGGGACACAGGAATGCGCAGGGAATTGCTTTTGGATCAAATGGAATATTATACCAAAGCGAGCAACAGGATAAAACAGATGATGAAGTAAATATTATTGAAGAAGGCCGAAATTATGGATGGCCAAAATTATCCGGCTATTGTGACGGGAATTACAACGGACTAACGTTGGCCAATAAACCGGTTATAAGTGAACAAACCCAATGTGCGACGTTGAATTCAAAAGATCCTGTTTATACTTTGTTTACCGATCTGAATCCGGGCGCCTTAGGAACCGATTATTTAACGTGGCCTACGGTTGCTGCTTCCAGTATTGGTGTCTATGAAAAAAATGTGATTCCAAACTGGAATCGATCTTTGCTGGTAACATCCCTTAAGGCCGGAAGAGTGTTTAGGCTGCATCTCGATGCCGCGGGAACAACCGTCCTGGACAGCTCAACAATTCCCGCAATGCGGGGGCAAGGAAGATATAGAGATCTATGTATTTCGCCCGATGGATTAAGAATTTACGTTGCCTGCGATATTTCTGGTCAAACCAGCGGGCCAACAGGCTCTTATAATGGTGGTGGAACAGCTCCTACACATGCTGGTAGAATTCTTGAATTTACCTACACAGGACCTTTACTTAATTTAGGTGCAGATTCATTGTATACCTACATCAGAAATACTTCCATAAAAATTTCTCCAAACCCTGCAAGCAGTATTTTGAATGTTCAAAGCATCAGAAATGTAAGTAAGCCGCTGCATTATAAGATTTATGATGCAACAGGAAAATTGCTTTTAAGCGGCAATAGCAACAATGACAATTTCTCAATAAACGTTCAAAGGCTAAGTGGCGGAGTATATATCCTTAAGCTCTACAATGCTTACCAGATAAATATATCAACCGAAAAAATTGTAATTAAATAATTTTGATTCTGAATTTAAACAGGGGCATGAAAGCACAAAGATTTAGTTCAGTTTAGAATTTCTTTATGTCTTTCTTTCAAACTTGTATCACAGCATTCCTGCCATGACGGTTATATTTTTCCTACCATTTGTGCCGGAATCACCCATTCATCAAATTGCTCGGGAGTTACATATCCGAGTTTTACCGCCATTTCTTTTAAAGTTGTATTTTCCTTATGGGCCTTCTGAGCTATTTCAGCGGCTTTATAATACCCTATTTTCGTATTAAGAGCCGTGACAAGCATTAAGGAATTATCAACATGCTTTTTGATATTAGATAAAATAGGCTCAATTCCTTTGGCACATTTTGCATCAAAACTATTACATCCATCGCCAATGAGGCGGGCGCTGTGAAGGAAATTATAAATCATTACGGGTTTAAAAACATTTAATTCAAAATGACCTGTAGCACCTCCAATGCTAATTGCCACATCATTGCCCATAACCTGTGCTGAAATCATAGTAAGTGCTTCGCACTGCGTGGGATTTACTTTTCCGGGCATAATGGAAGAACCCGGCTCATTATCAGGAATATGAATTTCGCCTATTCCGCTACGGGGTCCGGAGGATAACATCCTTATATCATTGGCAATTTTCATAAGGCTTACAGCAACTGTTTTCAACGCTCCATGAGCCTCTACAATAGCATCATGGGCCGCAAGAGATTCAAATTTATTTTCAGCAGTTTTGAAAGGTAGCCCCGTAAGTTCAGCAATTGTTTCAGCAACATTGGTTGCATAATCTGGTGGAGTGTTTATTCCTGTTCCTACAGCTGTACCACCGAGAGCAAGCTCACTTAGGTGCGGCAACGAGTTTCTTACTGCCTTCAATCCGTGTTCTAACTGTGACGCATAGCCGCTAAATTCTTGCCCAAGTGTTAACGGAGTAGCATCCATAAAATGGGTGCGCCCAATTTTCACAATGTGCATAAATTCCTTTGACTTAGCAACCAGTGTGTTTTTAAGATTTTCTATTGCGGGTAACGTAAGCTTATTAAGAATTGTGTAAGCTGCAATGTGCATAGCAGTAGGGAAGGTGTCGTTGCTGGATTGCGATTTATTTACGTCATCATTTGGATGTAGTATTTTTTCTTTATCCGTCAGTTTTCCTCCATTCAGTACGTGTCCGCGATAAGCAATCACCTCATTAACGTTCATATTGCTTTGCGTTCCGCTACCGGTTTGCCATACCACGAGCGGAAATTCATTATCCAATTTACCTTCAAGAATTTCGTCACACACTTTACCAATAAGCTCACATTTTTCTTTGGACAGAACTCCTGCATCAAAATTGGTAATAGCTGCTGCCTTTTTTAGATAAGCAAATGCACGGATAATTTCTTTTGGCATTCTGTTTATGTCCTGCGCAATTTTAAAATTTTCAATGCTTCGCTGCGTCTGTGCTCCATAATAAGCTGTGGCAGGTACTTTCACCTCTCCCATGGTGTCCTTCTCAATTCTGTATTCCATTTTTATTATCTTCTTTGTTGATTTAAAAATCTTTTATAATTAATTCAAATTAGCAGTTTTGTTTCCAAAAAGTCTTTCATATTTTTTACGCTTTATGACGGCTCTTTTTCTAAAATAATTTATTATAAAAAAATTGAGTATCGTTATAGCAATTATAATCAAAATTAAATACACTGAAACAATAAAACCTGATGAAAATTTGCCATTCCATAGTCCATTTTGTTTGGTGTAATAAAATCGTGCATTTTCAAGTATGGCTAATGAAATAACCCCGGCCATAAAATAAAAAACGCTCCACAAGAAATAAATTCCGTTACCGGTACGCCAGTAAAAAATATTTGAAAGCAATAATAAAATAATAGAAAAAATAGTGACTATGTTATAAAGTAAATCATTATTGAGATCAAAAAGGCGAACTACTGTAGTGGGAGAGCCGGGATTCTGTAAAACTGTATGTGTGCGAAAAATCCAGAAGGCAGTAAATAAAATTATTACTGATAATAATAACAAAAAAACCTTGTCTATTATTGCCAATTTCATTTTCTCAAAGTTAAGGCAACAATTTCCAAGATGGACTATATCTTTTAAAGAATTAGTTCTCTTTAAAAACCGGTTTTCTTTTCTCAATAAACGCCGTAGTTCCTTCTCTTTTATCGTCGGAGACAAAAACTTCTCCGAATAATTTTATTTCTTCGTTAAAGCCGGTTTTGTCAAAATCATAAAATGCATTAACAGCTTTTATTACTTTTGACACTGCCAGGGGAGATTTGCTAAGGACGATTTTCAATATTTCTTTTGTTTTTTCGAGAAGAGTTTCAGGGGTTGTAACATAATTTACCAGCCCAAGTAACTTGGCTTCTGCTGCATCTATAATATTGCCAGTCATAATTAATTCCATTGATTTTCCTTTTCCAACGAGCATGGTTAAACGCTGTGTACCTCCGTAGCCTGGAATCAATCCAAGATTTACTTCAGGCTGACCGAATTTTGCAGTATCACTTGCTAACCTGAAATGACAAGCCATTGCCAGTTCACATCCGCCACCTAATGCAAAGCCATTAACTGCAGCGATAACAGGCTTGGGGCAATTTTCTATTTTAAAAAATATTTGCTGCCCTTTTCTTGCCAAATCCGCACCCTGCTCATCGGGTAGTTCTATAAATTCAGATATATCAGCACCTGCAACAAATGCCCTCTGTCCCTGACCTGTGATAATAGCTGCTTTAATATTTGCGTTATCGTAAATTGCCTGGATGGCATGGTCAAGTTCGTTCAGAACTGACTTGTTCAGCGCATTTAATTTTTCAGGCCTGTTAATGGTGATTGTGAAAATTCCATTTTCTAATCCCGTTAAAAGCGTTTCGTACATATTTGTAGTAAATTTTTAAGAAACCTGAATAAGAACTGTTCGAAGACAGTTAAAAGTCCCGATGTTGTTTCACCCAATCCTTTATGTAAGCCGCAATAGTTGCGGTTGGCGTGCCTGGAGGAAAAAGTTTTCCAACCCCTAATTCATTTAACGAATTCATATCATCAGCAGGAATAATTCCTCCACCGGTAAGCAATACGTCATCCATTTTTTTTTCTTTGAGAAGGTGTAATATTTTAGGAAAAATTGTATTGTGTGCACCGGATAAAATACTGATCCCGATTGCATCTACATCTTCCTGCAGGGCAGTATTCACAACCATTTCGGGAGTTTGCCGAAGGCCTGTATAAATAACTTCCATACCGGCATCACGAAGCGAGGTCGCAATTACTTTCGCACCCCGGTCATGACCATCAAGCCCTACTTTAGCGACAAGAACCCTGATGGGCCTCTCTTTCGATAACTCATTATTGAAAGATGTATTTTTTTGTATTGCCATCGTATATGAAGATAAAGTGTTTTACAAAGCGCCTTTATAATTACTTATTCAATAAAGACAATCCATGTTCTATCCTGTTGATAGTTTCTTCTTTTCCTAATGATGAAGCTATTTCAAAAACTCCCGGACCGGTTTTTTTGCCTACTAACATAATCCGAAGGGGTAACATTAATTCTCCGGGCTTTAATTGATTCATTGCAGCTATTTCTTTAAATACATGTTCCGTTTCTGTTGTATTCCACAAATCGATAAACTTATAATTTCTCATCAGTTCATTAAAGAACAGATTTTTGTGATCATTCCATTTAGAAAGGATGGAAGTGGTGTCTATTTCAACAGGTTTTACAAAAAAGAAATTCAACTGTTCTTCAAAATCCGTCAGCAAAGTGCACCTGTCTTTAACCAGTTCAACCAGGTGTAGCAATTTTTCATCTTCGGTTTTATAATCTTTTTTACTCAGTATATCTTTTACAAATTGTGCTAAATACCGGGAGTCTGATTTCTTTATCCACTCATGATTAAACCACTTTGCTTTATCAAAATCGAATTTCGCACCGCTGGAATGCACTCTTTCAATAGAAAATTTTTCTATTAATTCATTCATTGAAAATAATTCCTGTTCTGTACCATCATTCCAGCCAAGCACCGCAAGCATGTTTATAAATGCCTCGGGTAAAAAGCCAAGTTCCTTGAATCCTTGCATTAAATCACCCGTGTTCGGGTCTTTCCATTCCATCGCAAAAACAGGAAAGCCGAGGCGCTCGCCATCTCTTTTACTTAGCTTACCATTACCATCAGGTTTCAAAATTAATGGAAGATGCGCCCACTCAGGCATGTGATGCTCCCATTCCAGGTATTTCCATAACAGCACGTGAACCGGTGCACTTGGCAGCCATTCTTCACCTCGAAATGCATGAGTTATTTTCATTAAATAATCATCCACCACAACGGCAAGATGATAAGTAGGCATACCATCGGCTTTTAATAGTACTTTATCATCAACGGAGTTTGTGTCCATTTCAATATCGCCTCTTATCATATCTTTAAAAGAAACGAATTCGTTGGGTTCAATTTTAATGCGAATCACATGAGGAAAATCTATTTTTAATAATGCTTCCGTCTCTTCAGGTGGTAGAGACAGCGAATTACGCATGTCATTTCTTACGTGATAGCCATATTGAAGATTGCTTTTTCCTTCTGATTTTAATTTTTCTCTTAAGGCTTCAATTTCTTCAGTCGTATCAAATGCATAATAAGCATGCCCTTTCCTGACCAATTCCTCTGCATATTTTCTATATAAATTTTTTCTTTCGCTTTGACGGTACGGGCCATATTCCCCTTCATGATGAGGACCTTCATCAGGCTGAATGCCGCACCAGTTAAGACAATCGACAATATATTGCTCTGCTCCTTCAACATAACGGTTTTGATCGGTATCCTCAATTCTTAAAACAAAATCACCGCTATGTTTTTTTGCAAATAAATAATTGTACAAAACCGTGCGAACGCCACCTAAATGCAAACCCCCTGTTGGGCTTGGCGCAAACCTTACTCTTACCCTTTTCATTTTGTAAAGATAAAGAGGCTCTCTTATACACGCAGTTTTACCAAATAAAAAAAACCTGTGAATATATATCCACAGGGTTTATAAAAAATTAATCTTATGTTTTATCTTAATAAAATTGTTATTGAAGCACCTCCATCAATTGATACTGTTGCGAGACGGTCGCAGGCGCCATCACCATAATCAATAGTGGCATAATGATTTGGTCCTTCTACTTTGATAGTCCCTTTGTCTATATTGGCACAAATAACCTTTTTTTCCAATGCGGTAAGAATTGTTGCAGTTCTGGAAGCACCGGATGAATTGGTGACTGTGGCAGAACCGGTATATGAAAATTCATCATCCAGTAAATTTAGAGGCGTATCGGAACCGGCTGTTTGCGTAACATCCTGAGTGCCGCTATGTAACCAATACTTTCCGCCGGGTGCCGTAACTTTTCCGTTTTCGCACTTGCGTTCCCAGCTTTTGATTCCGTTCTGAGTTGTGTTGGTCCACGTAATTGTTCCCTCTTTTTTAAATCCACCTACATAATAATTGTCAAATGTCATAACGGCAACACTTCCTGAATGTCTGAGCGAATCACTAAGTGTTATATTAATTTTTCCGCTTCTTACGATTTCGTCAGCAGGAGTGCAACCTAAACCGGTTCCAAAATCTATGACGATTGTTTTTGGAAATGCTCCCGCAGAAATAGTAACAGATGCACAGTTAAGCAAACCCATAGTTGAAGCAACGCCTACAGGAGTGGTACCTGAAAAATTATTGTCTATTGCAGCCTCGTTTAAAACGTTTTCAGCATCAGCATTTAAGTTATCTGATATTGCCTGGTCAGTACTCAAATCCGTGGTAGTTTGTATTTCTGAATTTGAAGAAGAACCTGTGTTGTCTTTTTTGCAGGAAATAATTCCGGCGCTCAATGTAATTATCGCAAAAGCGATTAAGATGTTTTTTAGTCTCATAAAGTGGGTTTTTTAATAAATAAGTTTTAATGAATCTATGACGGTATTATTTTCATCGGGTTTAATTCATTAAAAAGATTTATTTTTCTTGCATGTTTTATTTTGTAAAAACGCCTGGATTGCTTAAAAAATTGCATCCGCAATGTCTGTGGGACATAAAAACAAAAGAAAATGTACTTTACCTGACATTTGACGATGGCCCAACCAATGAGGTAACTTCATTTGTATTGAGTGAATTAAAAAAGTATAATGCAAAGGCAACTTTTTTTTGCATTGGCAAAAATGTGAAAGAGCATTTTGAGATTTATCAGCAAATTATTTCGGATAGTCACAAACCCGGCAATCACACTTTTAATCATCTTAATGGGTGGAAAACAAATGATAAAAAATACCTTGAGGATATTGAGGAAGCGGCAAAGGTTATCGATTCCGATCTTTTCAGGCCTCCTTATGGAAAAATTACAAACTTCAAAATAAGAGCATTACAGGGAGAAAGGTTTAAATTAAGGACAATTATGTGGGATGTATTAAGCGCAGATTTTGATATAAAGATCTCTCCCGAGAATTGTTATCTGAATGTAATCAACAACGCTAAGCCCGGCTCAATAATAGTTTTTCATGACAGCATGAAAGCGTTTGCACGATTAGAATATGCCTTACCAAGGGTTCTGAATTTTTTTTCTGAGAAAGATTTTCAATTTAAAGTTCTTTAGCTTCCGTTACTAAAAAATTGGGCCTGGGTAGATACCCAGGCCCGTTTTTAATCCGTACCCTATGAAAACTGTTGTGAAGTTAATAAATTATTTTTAACAATTCGCCAACAATTTTTATTAATGCAGGGTAATAATGTGAGTAACTCCATTTATTGAGACCGTGGCTTTATTATCGCAGCTGCCATCACCATAATCGAGTATTGCCATGATGGAATCTCTTGTAATATCTACAGTACCTTTTACTTTCCATGGGCAGGCAAATCTTTTGATCAGCGGACTGACAATTTCGGCAGTCCATCCATTACCGTTAGAATTTGAGCCTGAGGCACTTCCGGTAATTTGAAGTATTACATTCAAAGGATTGACAGCGGTTGCACTGCCTTCTACCAGTGTATATGTTCTTTTGCTGTTCCAGGTTCTCCAGTTACCGCTATTAGTATTTGTGATCTTTCCATCGACGACTTTTACAGTCCATTGAACTTTGCCGGCTGAACCAGTATTTGCGATAATATGGGTGCCTTCAATCTTAAAACTGTCGACTGAATAATCTACAAAAGTAGTCGTGGCTGAATTTCCCGGTATAAACATAGGGCCGGTGTACACAGTAACAATTTTGCCTGAGCGTAATCTTCCATCTCTACCGAGACAACCGTTACCAAAATCGACTGTAACTGTTTTTGGAAAAACATGTAACCCACGGGGACTAACTGTTACAATGAAACAACGTGATGAAGCCGAATCGGGAGTGGAAGTGCCTCCTGGAGTCGGGGTATTAGTATAAATAACATTAATGCCTGCCCCAATACCTATATCTTCTCCAACATCGGATGATTGTACACCCATTGTAATATTAAACACATCGTCGTATTGTTCTTCGGCAATAGCATTGCTTTGAGTGACATCCATGGTTGCTGCAATTGCCGGCGTATCGGGTGTTTGAGGTACACTATTATCTTTTTTACATGATGGAAATGTAACAAGTCCTGTTATTAAGAAAAGACTTGCCCATTTTGAGAATTGATTTACTTGTTTCATAAATGATAAGATTAAGATGAGTATTTAAAAACAGATATATGACATGGGTTGCACATACAAGTTTAATAAACCGTTAAAAAAAATTTTATTCCTTTGCCTGATGAAATTTGTAGACACCCACACACATTTATTCCTGAAAGAATTTGCTGCAGATATAAATGAAGTAATAGAGCGTGCTGAAAGGGAAGGGGTACAAAAATTTTATTTACCTGCGATTGACAGTACGGAAATTGCAGCCATGTTTGATCTTGAAAAAAAATTTTCCGATAAATGCTTTGCCATGGCGGGGTTGCATCCATGCTCGGTAAAAGAAAATTATAAAGATGAGCTGAACATTGTTGAAAAATTATTGAGCGAAAGAAAATTTGCAGCCATTGGAGAAACCGGCCTCGATTTTTATTGGGACAAAACTTTTGCCAAAGAACAATATGAAAGCCTTAATATACAAGCGGGCTGGGCATTACAATATAACATGCCGTTAGTATTGCACACGCGGGATGCTATGCGGGAAGCAATTGATGTGATTAAAACTTATAGGGGTAGAGGCCTGACCGGTATTTTTCACTGTTTCAGCGGAACGATCCAAAATGCTAAAGATATAATTGAACAGAATTTTTTACTGGGAATAGGAGGTGTCGTTACTTTTAAAAATTCGGGGCTTGCGGAAGTTATAAAAGATATTGATCTTAAATACATAGTTCTTGAGACAGATGCTCCATATTTGGCACCTGTTCCATTCAGGGGCAAAAGAAATGAAAGCAGTTATTTAAAATATATCGTTCAGAAAATTGCAGATATCAAAAGTATTTCGGTTGAAGAGGTCGCCGAAAAAACTACTATGAATGCCGAAAAAATGTTTGGAATTTAGTCTATTGTGTTAAATGAAGCTCAAGCAACTTTTTCCAATTCGCATACAGGTCCTCGTATAGGTTAGTATTAGTTGGCTCAACTTTCTTTACAAGTTTAAAGTTGCTGAAAGCTTCTTCAAAATTTTTGTAGATACCTGCGCCAACACCCGCCCCCAACGCAGCTCCTATACTTCCATCATTGCTAAATAATTCAACCGGAACACCTGTTGTATCTACAAATGATTGTACAAAAACGTCACTTAAAAATAAATTGGATTTACCTGCTCGAATAATTGTTGGATGTAAATTATTTTCACGCATAATATCCAGGCCATAGCGAAAAGCAAATGCCATACCTTCCTGAACTGCACGAAAAATATGGGCTTTTGTATGTTTATTTAGATCTATATTTTCAATATGCGCACCAACTATTTTATTCTGTAACATACGTTCAGCACCATTGCCAAACGGAAGAACGAATAAACCATCACTGCCAATCGGAATATTTGCACACATGGCATCCATCTCTTTGTAAGTCAATCCATCACCACACATTTTTTTTGCCCAGCTATTCATAATGCCTGTTCCGTTTATACAAAGCAACACTCCTAAGCGTCTAACCTTATCCGTATGGTTGACATGTGCAAAGGCATTCACTCTTGAATATTTATCACTGAACAATTGGTCGGTAACGGCATAAATAACTCCTGAGGTTCCTGCTGTAGCAGCAACTTCACCAGGCTTCAGCACATTTAATGACAAAGCATTGTTGGGCTGGTCACCGGCTTTGTAAGTAACGGGTGTTCCTTCTTTTAATGATAAATCCGCTGCAATGGATTTTAATAAATTCCCATGCGATGAAAATATCAACTTTACCCCGGGTATTAGAGAATCGTCAAACCCAAAATAATTCATAACATCAGAAGAGATACTGTCTTTTTTAAAATCATATAAAATTCCTTCTGAAAGTGCCGATGCTGAGGTTGTGATCTGACCGGTTAATTTCATTGCAATAAAATCACCAGGCAGCATTATTTTGTCGATCTGCTTATAAACTTCCGGCTCATTATTTTTCACCCAGCCCAATTTTGAGGCGGTAAAATTTCCCGGCGAATTTAAAAGGCAGGAAGAACAAATATCTTCGCCGATTGCCTTAAAAGCATTTTCACCAATTTCAACCGCACGACTATCGCACCAGATAATACTGTCTCTTAAAACTTTTTGGTCCTTATCAACAACGACAAGGCCATGCATTTGGTAAGAAATGCCAATCGCTGCTATATCCTTTGGATCAAAAGCTTTAGAGTTATTTAATTTACGTATAGCCGCAACCGTTTGCTCCCACCACGTTTCCGGCGATTGCTCGGCCCACCCCGGTTGAAGCGAGGAAATTGGATTTTCTGTGTCGGGGTATTGTGCAGTCGCAATGCATTGTTGAGAGACTGCATCTACAACAGAAACTTTTATAAAAGATGTGCCGATATCAATTCCTAAAAGGAGCATTGTATTTTTTTAATAGTTTACTAATTAAATGAAATTATTTTATACTCAGTATTGCTTCAGCAGGTTTTGCTGCGCCAAGCTCTTCGCTTCTCTCCGACGGCAGTGAACCAGCAATACTAATTTTTATTTTACCGGAATCTGAAACGTTTTCTCCGTTTTCATTTACCAGTTTCAACATATCAGGCGTAACATTAAAACTTACTTTTTCAGAGGCGCCGGGAGCCAGGGTGATTCTTTTAAAGCCTTTCAGGGCATATAAAGGAATATCCTTACCGCCTGGCAAATGTGTAATATATAATTGAGCTACTTCGTCACTTTTGACTTTACCACTATTCGTAACCGTTACCTCCACATTTACTGATTCAGTTTTGTTGATCTTTGTTTTTGACAATTTTAGGTTTTTGTACTCAAATTTTGTAAAGCTTAATCCAAAACCAAAAGGATATAATGGAACTCCTTTAAAGTAACGATAGGTTCTGTTTTGCATGGAATAATCATCAAAAGGCGGAAGATCAGTATCGCTTGTATAGAAAGTAACGGGTAATCTTCCGGCGGGGCTATAATCACCAAACAAAATATCTGCAACGGCCGTCCCTGCGGCTTCTCCGCCATACCAGGCATTGATAATACCGGGAATATTTTCTTCTTCCCATGGTATTGCAAGAGCGCTTCCGGTCATCATTACTAACACAACTGGTTTGCCTGTTTTCTCCAACTCTTTCATGAAATCGGTTTGAACTGTTGGTAAAACGATAGATGTCCTGTCTCCACCGCTAAATCCCGGAACATGGACTTTCATTTCTTCACCCTCAAGCCTTGGCGAAATGCCTCCGACATAAATAATTACATCGGCATTTTTAATGCTATCAATCAGCTTCGAAAAATCTTGTGGCTCAGTTGAAACAAAGTCTGTCGCTCTTGAATAAAATATATCTGTACTCTTCAATTTATCTTTTATTCCCTGCAGAACTGTTGTAACAACTGAAGGCTGGCCATTGTAATTTCCTAACTGCGTGTTGGCATTATCAGCATTGGGACCAAGCACGGCAATGTGTTTAATATTTTTATTAAGTGGCAATAAGTTATTTTCCTGCCCCGGCAGACTGGCATTGCGTAGTAAAACAATAGCTTCTCTTGCCATTTTTAACGCATGATCCTTATGCGGCTGGCTTTCCAAATCTGTAATTGGAATTTGTGCATACTTAACCATGCTAATGGGATCAAACATTCCGAGCCGGAAACGAATCGTGAATAATCTTTTCAAAGAAATGTCTATATCCTTCTCCGTTAGTTTGCCATCTTTTACCGCGTCGATTAACGTCTTATAGGTATGATTGCCACATTCAACATCAGTTCCATGAAGCACCGCATCGGTAGCAGAACTTTCTGCATCCGGAAACAGTTTGTGTGTCTGATAAAAATCGTCAATTGCTCCGCAATCCGATGTAACATAGCCGGTGAAATGCCATTGATTGCGTAAAATATCAACCATTAGTTTATCGCTTCCACAGCAAGGCTGACCTGCGTATGCGTTGTAAGCACACATAACGCCAGCTACCTTTGCATCTACCACTAATGCCTTGAAAGCAGGTAAGTAAGTATCCCACAGATCGTGGTTACTAACGTTTACATCAAATGTGTGCCGGGTAGGTTCGGGGCCACTATGGATGGCGTAATGTTTGGCACATGCCGCCGCCTTCAGATATTTTGGATCATCGCCTTGCAGGCCTGCCACAAAAGCCTTAGCAATGCTGGCTGTAAGAAAAGGGTCTTCACCATAAGTTTCCTGGCCACGGCCCCATCTTGGATCACGAAAAATATTAATATTCGGAGTCCAATAAGTTAAGCCGGTGTACCTGCTATAATCTTTTTTTCTAAGGCTTTCATTGTGGATTGCCCTCCCTTCATCAGATGTATAATCACCCATTGTTTTCATGGAGCTCACATCAAAAGTTGCAGCCATTCCAATTGCCTGCGGATAAGATGTGGTATGATACTTTGTTCTTGCGACACCGTGCAGGCACTCATTCCACCAGTCGTAGGGAGGAATACCAAAGCGTTCAATGGCCGGCGTTGAATTAAGCATCTGGCTTACCTTTTCCTCCACCGTTAAACGGGAAACAAGATCATTAACTCTTACATCGATTGGTAAAGACGGATTTTGAAAAGGATAGGTTTGCGTGTAGCCATAATTGTTACAAAGAACTAAAAAGCTGATAGAGAGAAAAACAATTTTTTTCATCAGGAAGGCCTTTAAATAATTTCTAAAATTTATAAATTAAAATTCGGCATTGGTAAGTAATGCATCTTCTACTGTTTGCTTTGGTTTTTTCTTCCACAAATGTTCTATTTCCTCTAAGGTCTTACCCTTTGTTTCCGGAACTAACTTCCACATAAAGATTGCGGATAAAATTCCCATGATGCCATATATCCAATAAGAAAAGCCATGATGGAATTTTGCTGTAAGCCAAACGTTGTCGTTCATTACAGGAAAGGTCAACGATACGATCCAGTTAGCGATCCATTGTGCAGCAACGGCAATCGATAATGCACTGCGGATGCTGTTGGGAAATATTTCCGCCAGTAAAACCCAGCAAACAGGGCCCCAACTCATGGCAAATGCTGCTGTATAGGTCAACATGAATATCAAAGCTGCAATTCCTAACTGGTTAAAATAAAATGCAAATCCCAAAGCAATCATGCTTACTGCCATTCCAATGGAACCTATGATCATTAAAGGTTTGCGGCCAAATTTATCA
Source organism: uncultured Chitinophagaceae bacterium (assembly GCA_963819925.1). Lineage (GTDB taxonomy): Bacteria > Bacteroidota > Bacteroidia > Chitinophagales > Chitinophagaceae > Ginsengibacter. Next base: position 1,870,175 of record CAWFYG010000009.1, read on the forward strand.
ACAGTCACGATTGCAAGAACCGTAAAAACCAGATTTACAACCCCAACAATAATGGTCTGTAATAAAGATGAATCAGTTGATGAACCCATGTTTCGGAAAATGTTTGCAGCATAATATAATACCACATTGATCCCTACAAATTGTTGAAATACCGAAAGCATAATACCGATAAAAATTATTAAAAAGCCATACGATAACCAGGGAACATTTTTTTCATGTGTTGTAGATTTTATTTCCTCCAGTATTCTTGAGGCATTACCGCTTCCTGAAATTTTATTCAGAACTTTTAAAGCTTTTTCATCATGCCCTTTTATAACTAGATAGCGTGGAGTCTCTGGTACAAAAAATAAAAGAATAAAGAAAATTCCTGCAGGAATAGCGCCGGAAAAAAACATCCATCGCCAGCCCTCTGTGATAAGCCATTGCTCATTTCCCTGCTGTGCAATAAAATAATTGACAAAGTAAATAAGCAACATTCCGAAGATGATAGCAAACTGGTTAAATGAAACGAGTTTACCTCTAACGTTAGCGGGAGCAATTTCAGCAATATACATGGGAGAGATCATAGACGCAATACCTACTCCAACGCCGCCGAGAATACGATAGATCACAAATGAATAAGCATTCTGCACGCCAAAAATATTAAACACTTCGGGCCGCCAGGCGCCTATTGCTGACAATAAAAAAGCAATAGCCGCAATCATCAATCCATTTTTTCTTCCTAATGATTTTGAAATAAAACCTGCAGAAGCTCCACCGATAACGCATCCAATCAATGCGCTTGCGATAACAAAACCTTTGATTACATCAGCTACGTCCTGCAATGCAACTGCATCTATGGGTATGGGTTTACCGATAAATCCTACTGACCAAAAAGAAAGAATTGCAAGTATGATTACACCTGTTATTCCACCTTTTTTCAAACCAATTAACCGAATTATTTGTCCGGAAATTATTAGAAATATTGCAAAGAGAACTATTGACATTAATGCCCTATACTCCGTTATCATCGAAACTGCATAATCATAATGTGCAGCACTGGTGATATCTTGTATGTAAAATGCCACTAATGATTTTTCAGCACCGTTTACTACTGCTGTATCATAGCCAAATAACAAACCACCTAACGTAGCTACTAACGTGAGCAGTGTTATATAGGTTGGATTTCCTTTTTGAAAACTTGTGGAAGCTGTGCCGGAAGTTGCGTTTATTAATGCCATTGACTTGTTTTAAAAAATCAGATAAAATAATTAATCATATTTTCATAATATTCCTGTTTGCCACTTATCATTTCCGGCTCACCTTTTTCAACAGCATAATTTCTCAAATCTTCCAATGATAATTTCCCGTCTTCAAATTCTTTTCCCTTACCACCGCCAAAAGAAGCATAACGTTCCTTTCTTAATTTTTTATAATCTGATTTGCTTAAAATATTATCAGCAATGATCAATGCTCTTGCAAAAGCATCCATGCCGCCAATATGTGCATAAAAAAGATCGGCAGGATCGGTAGAGTTTCTCCTGATCTTGGCATCGAAGTTGATGCCGCCTCCTTTAAAACCGCCAGCTTCGAGTATGATAAGCATCGCCTCCGTTAGTTCATTAATATTAGTAGGGAACTGATCCGTATCCCAGCCGTTTTGATAATCGCCGCGGTTAGCGTCCATGCTTCCGAACAAGCCTGCATCTGCAGCTACCTGTAATTCATGCGTGAAAGTATGACCCGCAAGTGTTGCATGGTTTACTTCTATGTTCAATTTAAAATCATCCATCAAATCATATTGCCTTAAAAAGCTGATAACAGTTGCCGCATCATAATCATATTGATGTTTGGTGGGCTCGCATGGTTTTGGCTCAATAAAAAATGTTCCTTTAAAACCATTCTTTCTTGCATAATCTTTTGCTGTGTGTAAAAATTTTGCAAGATGTTCCTGTTCTCTTTTCATATTGGTATTCAGCAGAGACATATATCCTTCTCTTCCGCCCCAAAAAACATAATTTTCTCCGCCAAGTGCTATGGTCGCGTCCAGCGCAGCTTTCACTTGTGCGCCCGCATGTGCCAGCACTTGAAAATCAGGATTGGTAGCAGCACCATTCATATATCTTTTGTTTGAAAAAAGATTGGCTGTGCCCCATAATAATTTTACGCCGCTCTGCTTTTGTTTTTGTTTTGCATACTCGGTTAAGGCTTGCAATCTCTTTTCATTGTCTGCAACATCATTGGTATAGTCCACAACATCCATATCATGAAAACAGTAATAGGGTAAGTTCATTTTTGTGATGAATTCAAAAGCTGCATCCATTTTATCTTTCGCCCGTTCGACCGCGTCAGCTTTTTCACTCCATGGAAATAAATGGGTGCCTTCACCAAAAGGGTCGCCACCCACATTACAGAATGAATGCCAGTAGGCACAGGCAAATTTGAAAAACTCTTTCATGGTTTTTCCACCAATAACTTTAGTTTTCATCGTACCAGCGAAAGGCTAATGGATTATTGCTTTCTGTTCCTTCATATTTTATTTGAGGAAGTCCTTTAAAAAATTCTTTAGCTCCTGTAATTACGTTCATTTCCTATGATTTTTGTTTTGAGAAATTTTCAGACCAAGATAAAGTTCGTAGTATAAATTTAAAAATTGGATAATAAGTTTTTAAAAACGGAATTTTCTCCGGGTTAATTGAGCACTTCTGTTTTAAGATAAGTAACTTGCTTTTGCAGGCCTAAATTATATTCTTTTAATCTATATTGATAATCGCATTTTTATAAATTGACTAGTAACTAGAATTATTTACTTTTTATTTCCCAAAAGATGGTTTTAATCACTGCAATAATGCCAGTATTTTATGACGTTGGTCTTCTCCCTTTTAAAGTATACAATTGTCTGCAGCAACCAGGAAAATGCTGCTCATTCTTCATTTAATTTTGTTGTATCTATAATTATAATCTTTTCTTCTAATATTAATTTTCGAGGACCTTCAATCGTTAAATGGTTTTAAGCTGTTTGCAAATCGTTTTCTGATATTTGTAACTTTTATCCCAAATATTTGCACGCTAATTTAAAGTAAATATCTTGAGAGATGTAAACGATTACATTTTTCGAAGAAAATATTTTATTTTGTCTAGCTTTACCGGTACTTACATTATATGTAAACGATTGTAGTGATTAGACACAAAGAAGTTACCATTTATGACATCGCTGATAAGCTCAATGTTTCCATTGCAACAGTGAGTCGGGCCTTGAAAGATGATAAGGTTGTAAATAAAAAAACCAAAAAGAAAATTTTTGACCTGGCTGAAAAAATGAACTATCGTTCTAATCGTTTTGCCAGCAATTTGCGTAATCCTAAAACAGAAACGATTGGAGTAATTGTTCCAAGATTGAACAGTAATTTTATGTCATCTGTCATTGCTGGTATCGAAAGCGTTGCCAACAGCGAAGGTTATAATCTTATTATCAGCCAGTCGTCTGAAGAAGTTGAAAAAGAAATTGCCAGTGCGAAAATCATGTTCAACAATCGCATTGATGGACTGCTGGTTTCTCTTGCTTATGACACCGAAGATATTTCGCACTTTAATATTTTTCATAAAAAGAATATTCCTTTGATCTTTTTTGATCGCGTAAAGGATCAACAGCATTACACTAATATTGTAATAGATAATAAGAAGGCAGCATATGATGCTACCACACATTTAATAGAACAGGGATGTAAAAATATCGCCCACGTGACTGCGATACCCAAACAGAATGTGTATAAAGACAGGCTCGATGGATATCAACAGGCATTGGCAGATAATAAAATAAAATTTAATGAAAAGAACATTATTATAAGTAACCTAAGTATGGAAGCCGGTAGCACAGCAAAAGAGGCGATCATGCAAATGAAAACATTGCCTGACGGAGTTTTTGTAGCGAATGATAATTGTGCTGTTGGTTGCATGTTAGCTTTAAAGCAGGCAGGTGTTCATATTCCCGAAGATATTGCCTTCGTAGGATTTAATAACGATCCCGTATCGAAAGTTATTGAACCTAATCTTACAACTATTAATTATCCGGGTTATGAAATGGGCGAAGTTGCAACCCGTAATCTTATTAATCATTTGAATGGTAAAGCCGTTATGAATATCACCAGCACTATTATTCTCAGGTCAGAAATTATAATAAGAGAATCTTCATTGAAGAAAAAAGTTCAATGATTTGAAGAAAATTTATATTATATTATTTTGCTTATTCCCAGGGTTATTTTGTAATGCCGATGACGGTTATCGTCTTTGGTTACGATATGATAAAATAGATGATGCAAAATTATTGGTTCAATATCAACATCAAATTAATAGCGTCCTACTTAACCCTGCCAGTCCAACATTAGAAGCAGCGAAACAGGAAATAATAAAGGATCTTCGGGGATTACTGGGTAAAAAAATAATTGATGAAAGCTCAATTGATAACGGAAGTGTAATAGCAGGAACCCCGGCGTCATGCAATCAAATAAAAACTTTTTTCCCTCCGGAAGAAATAAATAAGTTGGGGGATGAAGGGTTTACTATTCGTACTGCAATTGTTAATAAAAAAAATGTAATTTTTATAGCAGCAAAAAACGAAGTTGGCGTTTTATATGGAGTATTTCAATTTTTAAGATTAATACAAACACATCAAAACCTGCAACAGCTTTCAATTACAAGTATTCCTAAAATAGAACTCCGACTACTCGACCATTGGGATAACTTAAACCGGACAGTTGAAAGAGGATATGCCGGTATTTCGATTTTTAACTGGCACACATTACCTGACTATGTTGATCAGCGATATATCGATTACGCCAGGGCTAATGCGTCTATTGGAATTAACGGAACGGTGCTTACTAACGTTAACGCCAACTCGCTGGTGCTTACTAAAAATTATTTAGTGAAAATAAAAGCATTGGCAGATGTATTCAGGCCTTATGGAATTAAAGTATATCTCACGGCACGCTTCAGTTCTCCTATTGAAATTGGCGGATTGAAAACAGCAGACCCGCTTGACAGTTCAGTTAGAAAATGGTGGAAAGAAAAAGTCAATGAGATATATTCTTACGTTCCTGACTTTGGGGGTTTCCTGGTAAAAGCAAATTCAGAGGGCCAGCCCGGGCCACAAAATTATGGAAGAACACACGCTGATGGAGCCAATATGCTCGCTGATGCTTTAGCTCCACATCATGGAATTGTAATGTGGAGGGCCTTTGTTTACAGCAATGAAACTCCTACAGACAGGTTTAAACAGGCATACACCGAATTTAAGCCGCTGGACGGAGATTTCAGAAGCAATGTATTGGTGCAGGTAAAAAACGGCCCGATTGATTTTCAGCCAAGAGAGCCTTTTAGTCCATTATTTGGCGCAATGCCCAAAACACCATTGATGATGGAGTTTCAGCTTACACAGGAATATTTGGGACAGGGTACACATCTCGTGTACGAGGCACCGTTATTCGATGAAGTTTTAAATGCTGATACTTATGAAAAAGGAAAAGGCTCAACTGTTGCAAAAGTGGTTGATGGTTCCCAGGATGATCATGCGCTTAGCGGTATTGCGGGCGTGTCTAATATTGGTAATGATATTGATTGGACGGGGCATCCTTTTGGCCAGGCTAACTGGTATGCCTATGGGCGAATTGCGTGGGATTACGCTTTGAGTTCTTCAGCCATTGCTGATGAATGGATTCGCCAGACTTTTACAAACGATCAGCCTTTTGTTGACACAGTCAAAAAAATGATGATTGCTTCAAGAGAGGCAGTGGTGAATTATATGACTCCTTTGGGTCTTCATCATATCATGGGATATGGAAATCATTATGGCCCGGCTCCCTGGTTTGATAAGGCGCCACGTGCTGACTGGAATCCTGTTTATTTTCATCGGGCTGATAGTGTGGGAATTGGCTTTGACAGAACGTCAAAAGGAAGTGATGCGCTTGCTCAATACCAGCCTGGAGTAGCAGAGAAATTTGCCAATCTTACCACCTGCCCTGAAAAATATTTGTTATGGTTTCACCATGTGCCATGGACTTATAAATTGAAATCAGGTAGAAACCTTTGGGATGAGTTATGTTATAAATACAATCAAGGCGTAGATACGGTGAAATGGATGCAGAGTGCGTGGAACCATGTAAAAAAATATATTGATGAAGAAAGATTTAACCAGGTGCGGATGTTATTAAACATCCAGGAAAAAGAAGCCGTTTGGTGGCGGAACGCCTGTCTTTTATATTTTCAGACTTTTTCAAAAATGCCTGTTCCATCGCAGTATGAGAAGTCTGATCATACTTTACAATATTATGAATCCTTGAAATTTCCTTATGCGCCGGGAAATGGATAAGGTTAGGATGATCGTTTTTAAAGGAAAGTATGACGACGCAAACGCAGAAAGCGCGTGGCAATGCTTTGCAAAGCTGCCTGAGATTAAAGTGGTAAAAAAATAATTTAAACATCATTAAAATACTACTGATGAAAAAACAAAAAAAATCAATTGTCAGCAGAAGAGAATTTCTTGGTAATTCAGTAATGGCGACATTAGGTACCTCGATAGCGTTCAATTTTCCTGCGATAGTTCCTGCAAGTGTATTTGGTAAAAACGCCCCCAGCAATCTCATAAATGTTGCTTCTATTGGTTGCGGGCGCATTTCTACAGCCCACGACATGACATGTATCGCCCGCTACCAGGGCGCACGGATAAGAGCCGTATGTGATCTAGACAAAAAAAGGGCTGATAATGGTCCGGCAGCAGTAAAAAATAATTATGAAAAAGCTTCAGCCGTTAACGGCGGACTAAAAGGAGATTGGGAAATAAAAGTTTATTATGACTACAAAGAATTACTTGCCAATAAAGACATAGATGCCGTTCATATCAGTTTACCGGATCACCAACACGCAATTGTTGGTGTTCACGCGGTGAATGCCGGTAAAGATGTTTATCTTCAAAAACCGGCTTCGCTTACAATTGAAGAGGGGAGGATACTGAGTGATGTGGTTAAAAAAAGCGGGCGGATATTGCAAATGGGAAGTCAGCAGCGCTCCATCGATCCATGGCCGCAATTTAAAAAGGCATGCGAGTTAGTTCGCAACGGAAGGATTGGGCAGTTGCAGACAATTGAAGTAGGCCTTCCGGGCGATCCCGGTGGCGGCAATACAATGAAAATGCCCGTGCCTGTGACTTTTGATTATGATGCGTGGCTTGGAGCAACTCCCGATGTTTATTACACTGAAGACAGGGTTCATTCGCAGGATGCATCAACTAAAGGCATTCTCAGCAGGCCGGGATGGTTGCGTTGCGAGCAATTTGGCGCCGGTATGATCACCGGTTGGGGCGCCCACCATATTGACACGGCACATTGGGCAATGGATACCGAATATACAGGTCCTGTTGAAATTTGGGGTAAAGCAGCTTTTCCTGGTGATGACCCAAATTATAAAGGGCTTGTGGGATGTGCATGGAATATTCAGAACCGAGGCGATGTATGCAAACGGAGTTCACATGATTGTTTCCAATGAACTCCCGAATGGCATCAAATTTATTGGCACAGAGGGTTGGATATGGGTTACCCGCGGCAATTATAAAGTTACGGATAGTGATCCGGTGGCTGACAAGGATGGAGTTAAACCAATTGATGCAAGCAATCCTAAAATTCTGCAGTCAGTAATTGGGCCGAATGAAATTCATTTATATGAAAGTTCAGAACAACATGCTAATTGGCTGGATTGTATTAAATCACGTAAACAACCCATTGCACCAGTTGAAGTAGGCCATCGTTCGTGCAGTGCATGCCTGCTTCATCACATTGTCATGAAGCTTAAGAGAAAAATTTATTGGGATCCGGGATAAAGAAGAGTTCAAAAACAATGATACAGAAGCTACTGCTATGTTATCGCGTCCCCGTCGTAAGAAATATGATTTTTAAAATATGAAAAAAACAGTCTTTTTAATTATTTGCCTGGCTCCGCTGTTGGTTGCAGCGCAAAACGATTCGTTAATATCCAAAGTGTATGAGTGGAAGCAACCCACAGGAAATATAAACAATAAAATAAGTTCAGCCGTTCTTTTTGAAGGAAGCGGCGGGGATATGCAATGGATTCAAATGAATGCTGTCGAATTAGGTACGTCCGGGTCTTCAAATAAATTTACTGTTCCGGCCAATGAAGAACAATTATACATCGTAAAAAGAGGAACACTAACGGTGGGCACAAATGATTCGACATACTCATTAATCCGCGGGAGCATTGTGCTATTACTTCCCGGACAAAATTTTTCAATTCAAAATAAAGGCGTCGCTCCCTGTAATTATTATATAATGAAATACCGCTCCCGCAGACCAACGGATTTGCAAAGAGGGAAAGATTCCGGGGGATCATTTGTTAAGGACTGGAATAAGATCGTCTTTAAACCAAATGAAAAAGGTGGTGGCCGAAGTTATTTCCAGCGACCAACGGCTATGTGTAAACGAATGGAAATGCATGTTACAACACTAAATGCCGGGTTAAAAAGCCATGCAGCGCACACGCACCATGCAGCGGAAATGATCGTTGTGATCGATGGAAAAACTGAAATGCAAATCGGGCAAAGGTTCTATCAAGGGAAAAAAGGTGATGTTTATTATCTCGGGTCTTATGTGCTACACGGAATCCGGAATATAGGAACAGAGTCATGCACTTATTTCGCAATACAGTTTGAATAAATTAGTATGAAAGCAATGCAAACAAAAATAGCAATTACAGGACTCGTTTATCTTTTGGCATTTCTTATGTCCTGCAACAATAACAAAAAAATGGAAACAAAAAGCGAGGTTCAACTTTTTACTCTTGATCCGGGCCACTTTCACGCTGCCCTGGTTCAGAAGTATATGTATGACGGCGTGGATTCGGTTGTCTACGTTTATGCGCCACCGGGAGAAGATGTACAATTGCATCTTGACAGAATTAATGCCTATAACAAACGTAGTCCTGATCCTACAAATTGGAAAGAAGTTGTTTATACGGGCGATGATTTTTTCGAGAACATGCTTGCTGAAAAAAAGACAAATCTACATGCCGGCGAGGCAGGCGTGGTAGTCCTTGCCGGAAATAACAAAAGGAAAACGGAATACATTTTAAAAGTATTGCAAAACGGATTTAATGTTTTAGGCGATAAGCCAATGGCAATCGACAGCAGCGGCTTTGAGGAATTGAAAGAGGCATTTGATGTTGCGGCGAAAAATAATTTGATTTTATATGATATTATGACGGAGCGTTTTGAGATAACCACAATCTTGTTAAGGGAATTATCTATGATGCCTGAAATATTTGGCGATCTCAAAATCGGAACAGCAGCAGATCCAGCTGTTATAAAAAATTCCACTCATTACTTCTATAAACGGGTTTCAGGAAAGGTGTTAACAAGGCCGCCCTGGTTCTTTGATGTATCGCAGGAAGGGGATGGAACTACTGATGTAATGACACACCTTGTTGATCTTGCCGAATGGGAATGTTTTCCCGGCCAGTCGATAGAGTATTCGAGGGATGTGCACGTAGATGATGCAGAACATTGGACGACCGATCTGAGTGTATCGGCATTTAAAGAGATTACGAAATTGGACAGCTTTCCCCAATACCTGCGCGAGAGCGTTAGTGATGATTCTGTGCTCAAAATGTTTTGCAATGCAGAAATAGATTTTCGACTGAAGAATGTGTATATAAAAACTACTGCTACCTGGAAGTATAAAGCGCCCGAGGGAACAGGAGATACTTATGAAGCTGTCATGAAGGGGACAAGAGCGACTCTTGTTATCAGACAAGGTGCGGAACAACAATATAAACCAGTATTGTACATTGAACCTGTAAGCAAAGACTCCAACTACAAGAATACGCTGGAAGAAAAATTTAAAGACATCCAGGCAAAATATCCGGGAGTAGAATTAAAAGTATCAGGTAACGGGTGGGAGGTTATTGTTCCGGAAAAATACCAGGAAGGTCATGAAGAACATTTCGCAAGGGTTACAAAAAATTTTCTCGAATATCTAAAGAATAAAGATATGCCTGCCTGGGAGGTTCCCAATATGCTTGCGAAATATTATATCACCACAAAAGGATTAGCATTAGCAACAAAATCTAAAAATTGATTGAGCATTCGTAAGTCTTGATTAATGCAATACGGTAAAGCATACTCGAAACAAAAAGGAGGTTTCGACAACATATTAAAAGAATTGAATCATGAGCTTAAATCCTAAGAAACATATTTTATCTGTTATTGGAATAACCATCTTCCTTGTCTTATTCTTTGAAAAAAATATTCTTGCCCAATCGGTTCCTGAAGTAAAACTCACTGGTTCCGAAGTAAGGAAGATTGCTTCTTCGGATGTAAGCGGCCAGGAATATCTTTTGCAAATTTCTTTACCCGCCGGCTATGCGACCGGCAACAAAAAATATCCTGTCGTTTACCTGATGGATTCACAATGGGATTTCCCGCTGTTGACGGCTTTGTACGGGCAACAATACTATGATGGCTTCATTCCTGAAATGATCATCGTAGGCATTACCTGGGGAGGCGAGCATCCAAATCCTGACAGCTTAAGAGCAAGGGATTATACGCCTACCAATGAAAAACGATTGCCGCAAAGCGGTGGCGCAGAGAAATTTCTTTCATTCATAAAAAATGAAGTTTTCCCTTTTGTTGAAAAAAACTACAGAGTTGATGCAAACGATAAGACACTCGTAGGTTGTTCGCTGGGAGGCTTATTCACGATGTACACATTGTTCACCCATTCGTCTATGTTTAACCGTTACATTGCCGCAAGCCCTGCGTTTACATGGGATAATAATGTGTTATACAAATATGAAGGTCAATATCATGCCAATACTTCCAACCCTTCTGCAAAATTATTTATGTGCGTTGGTGGAGTTGAAACCAGCGTTCCGGGCTTTGAAAAACTTGCGTCGTTTTTGACTGATCGTCATTATTCGAACCTTTCAATTGAAAGCAGAGTGTTAGAGAACACTGGTCATTCAGGAACAAAAGGTGAAGGTTATGAAAAAGGATTGCAGTTTGTATTTAGACGACCATCACTGCAATTATCATCTGCAATACTTGAACCATATAACGGCAATTATAAAATGAATGACGGCACAATTATAGAGATAAAAAGTGATGGTGGTTCGCTCACAGCTTCGACAAGCAACAACACATTTAAATTATTAGCGGCATCAGCAACTGATTTTTACCTCACTTCATCTTTTTTAAAAATACATTTCACAAAAGATGATAAAGGAAATGTCTCAGGGTTTGAATTGCGTCGCTATGGCTCGAATGAATTTGTTAATAAGATTAAATAATGGAGATGAAAAGGCTAATCGCTATTTGTTTTTGTTTGATGATGTTGAGATATGCAGATGCACAAATCAAGTTGCCGCAAATAATTCGCGACAGCATGATACTGCAACGTGGTATGAAAATTAATGTATGGGGATGGGCATCGAAAGGTGAAAGAGTCAGGGTGAAGTTGGATGGTAAAACATATAAAACAACAACGGGCAATGATGGTAAATGGAAGCTGCAGTTAGCGCCAATGAAAGCGGGTGGGCCATACACAATGGAAATATCCGGCAAGAATAAAATTATGCTGCATGATATATTACTCGGCGATGTTTGGTTGTGTGCAGGACAATCGAACATGGTACATCAAATGAAATTGCATGGCGTACGTTATGCTGACGAAATCGCAAACGCCAACAACCCGGAGATAAGGCAGTTTTGGATTCCCAACATAACCAACCTGCAAGGCCCGCAGAAAGATTTACCAGCAGGATCCTGGAAATGGGCAAACCCAACCGATGTAAAAGATTTTTCAGCCGTTGCGTATTTTTTTGCCAAAGCTTTGTATAAAAAATATCACATACCCATCGGTATCATTAATGCAAGCTGGGGTGGAGTTCCGATTGAATCGATGATGAGTGAGCAAAGTTTGCAACCATTCCCCAACATCGTTAAAACCGTTGAAAAAAACAAAGACACTGCTTATGTAAATGAAACCAATCGCAAGGCTTTTGCTGCAATGAGTTCAATGCCGCATCCGGAAGATAAAGGTGTTACCGAAAAGTGGTTTGATACATCTTATCAACCAAAAGAATGGCGGCGAATTGCTGTGCCCGGATATTGGGAAGACCAGGGTGTAAAAGATTTGGATGGTGTGGTTTGGTATCGAAGGGAAATAGATGTGCCTACTTCCATGACGAATGTAAGCGCAAAAGTTTTTCTCGGTCGCATTGTGGATGCTGATGAATTATATATCAATGGAAAAAAAGTAGGAGCTACCGGTTACATGTACCCGCAGCGGAGGTACGCAATTCCTGATGGCGTTTTAAAGCCCGGTAAAAATTTATTTGTGGTTCGTATTACCAACAACTTCGGCAAAGGAGGTTTTGTGCCTGATAAACCCTATGAATTAATTGGCGGAAATGACACTATTGAGCTGACTGGTTACTGGCAGTATAAAGTTGGTGCAGTAAATGTTCCGCATAAAGGGTTTAATGGTTTTGGTATTGCACTGCAGAATCAGCCAACGGCTTTATATAATTCTATGATTGCACCGATAGTTAACTACGCTATCAAAGGCTTTGTGTGGTACCAGGGTGAAAGCAATACGGACAAACCCGATGAATATGCAAAACTGCAACCTGCTATGATTAATGACTGGCGCAGTAAATGGAAAGAAGGTGATATACCCTTTCTGTTTGTTCAACTTCCTGGTTTTATGGATTATAATTATCTGCCTTCGGAAAGCCAGTGGGCAATGTTTAGGGAAGCGCAGGCTAAATCTTTAAGTGTTCCGAACACAGGTATGGCTGTTGCGATTGATATAGGCGAATGGAATGATACTCATCCCGATAAAAAAAAGCCGGTCGGTGACAGGCTTGCTTTAGCTGCAGAAAAGATTGCTTATGGCGAAGATATTATTTACTCCGGACCGTTATATCAGTCATCTGCAATCGATGGAAACAAGATCATTGTATCATTTACGAATGTTGGCAGCGGATTGATTACAAATGACGGAGAAGAACCACAGGAATTTGCTATTGCCGGAGCGAACAAAAAGTTTGTTTGGGCAAATGCAAAAATTGTCCCGGGGACTCCTAATGGAGAAGGTGATAAAGTCGTGGTGTGGAATAATGAAATCAATGACCCGAAATATGTTCGTTATGCGTGGGCGGATGATCCGGTAAATCCAAATTTGTATAATAATGAGGGTTTACCCGCATCGCCATTTGGAACGGATAATTAGTGTAAATATTAATCATAAATAATAAGTAATGAAAAAGCTTGCCTTATTCTTTTTGGTAACAAGTTCTATCCAAATTGTTTCGGCACAGGATTTAAAAATAGATAGCAGTAAGTATCCTGCCCTTGTAACGTTTACCGCGGAACAGGATCATGACAATATGATGCAGCAGTTGGGTATAAAACAATTAAGGCCTGGCCCAAGCGGTGATCCTAATGCGCCCAATCATGCCAACTATGACGAATCTAACGCTAATCCATGCCCGCAATTACCAGATATACTCACAACTAAAGATGGCAAAAAAGTAACGACAGCGGACATGTGGTGGAAAAAACGCCGTCCTGAAATTGTAGAAGATCTGGAAAGAGAAGTATATGGGCGCCTTCCAAAAAATATCCCGAAAGTAACGTGGGAAGTGAAAACAGTTGATCACGAATTTATTTTTCCAGGCTTTATACCGGTTATTGTAAAGCAACTCATTGGCCATGTAGATAACAGTGATTATCCGTTGATTAATGTTGATATCAAGATGATGCTTGTAGTGCCTATGAATGTGAAGGGGCCTGTTCCTATATTGATGATGTTTGGCTTGCCGTCGTTTCCTGCTCCGGCGCAACCCACACCGGATGACATGGAAAAATTAAATACGGTTTTTAAAGAAATGATGATAAAAACCGATCCTTCTGTAAAAGAGATCTTTGATAAGTATCCTGCATATTCTCCCGTAACAAGATTGCCCGGACCTAATTTCTTTGCCCCGCCACCCACAGAATTTCCACCAACAGAACAATTGTTGCAAGCCGGTTGGGGATATTGCACTATTGATCCTAGCAGCATCCAGGCAGATAATGGGGCAGGTATTACAAGAGGCATTATTGGTTTGGTAAATAAAGGCCAGCCCCGAAAACCTGATCAATGGGGTGCATTGCGTGCCTGGGCATGGGGGGCAGCACGTGGATTGGATTATTTGGAAACAGATTCAATGGTTGATGCAAAAAAAGTTGGGATTGAAGGTGTATCCCGTTATGGTAAGGGCGCATTGGTCACGTTGGCTTTTGAACCAAGATTTTCCGTTGGATTAATAGGTTCTTCGGGCAAAGGCGGCGCTACATTGTTACGGCGCAATTATGGCGAGGCCGTGGAAAGCCTTACAGGCGGTGAATATTACTGGATGGCAGGAAACTTTATGAAGTATGGAGCCGAAGAAGCAACCTTTGGAAAAAAAACGGGATGTGATTTGCCGGTCGATTCGCATGAACTTATTGCATTGTGTGCGCCTCGACTAACGTTCATCAGCTATGGCATACCCGAAAAAGGCGATGCACACTGGCTCGATCATGAAGGGAGTTATATGGCCACAGTAGCTGCAGGTTCTGCATTTAAATTATTGGGAGCAAAAGATCTTGACGTCTCCAATGATTACATGAAAGAAAAAATGCCTCCGGTTAATACGGGTTTATTAGATGGTGAATTAGCATGGCGACAACATGATGGCGGACATACTGATGCGCCCAACTTTAAATATTTCATTCCGTGGGCAAGTAAGTTTCTGAAATACGAAAAAAAACGGGCCCGGTAATAAACAGATTTACATGAAAAAGTTTTCAATCGTCGTATTGATCAATTTTACTCTTTTGGTTAATGCATGTGCACAAACCGATACTATATGGAATCATAAAAAATGTGCCGTCGTCCTAAGTTACGACGATGGATTAAATATTGATCTCACTAACGTAATTCCTGCGCTTGATTCAGTTGGCCTGAAAGGAACTTTTTATATTTCTGATTATTTCAATGGCCTGAATGCCCAAATTTTTAAATGGCGGGCTGCTGCAGCCGAGGGACATGAATTGGGCAATCATACGATTTGGCATCCATGCGACGGCAGCCTTCCAGGAAGATCTTTTGTAAAACCCGATTATGACCTGAATAATTATGATGTGAGAAGAATGGAAAATGAAATATTGGCCATGAATAATATTTTAAAAGCAATTGATGGTAAATCAAAACGAACCTTTGCCTATCCGTGCGGCGACATTAAAATTCATGATTCTTCTTATCTCGATCCATTAAAAAATGATTTTGTTGCAGCCCGCGGCGTTAAGGCTGAAATGCTACCGATTGATAAAATTGATTTGTATAACGTTGACTGCTACACGATGAATGGCCAGTCTGCTGATGAAATGATTGCTCTTGTAAAAGAGGCAATGGCTACTCATACATTGCTTGTTTTTCTTTTTCATGGTGTTGGCGGAGAGCATTCGCTGAATGTTTCACTGGAAGCGCATAGCCGGCTTTTGCATTTTTTGAAACAAAATCAAAAAGACATCTGGATTGCGCCAATGATTGAGGTAGCGGGATATATAAAAACAAGGCAGGCTAAGAAATGATATACCAGGTGTAAGGGTGATCAACAGTCATAAATAAATTTAAGATCAATTATATGAATAAAGAAGTTTGCTTGTCGACACACCACTTCATAAATAAATTAATACTTGTTTTATTGATTGTGACGATGAACAACGAAGTAATGATCGCACAAACTCAAATTACGGGCAAACGCAACGATGGTGCTTATTATTCGGATTCTTATCCAAATGTTTTTCTTGAAGGCGGCTACAGCCAGGCTGACATTAACGCAAAAGTTAAAGATGCATATCACGATTTATTTGAAGGACCCAATAAAGTGTATTTTGAAGTAGGTGATTCAATGGCCTATGTGTCCGATTTAAAAAATCATGATGTAAGAACAGAAGGTCTTTCATACGGAATGATGATCGCTGTACAACTAAATAAAAAAGATGTGTTTGACAGAATCTGGCGCTGGTCGGAAAAATATTTACAACACCAGGATGGTCCCCGCAAAGGTTATTTTGCCTGGAGCATCAACCCCGCAACGATGAAGAAAAATTCAGAAGGTACTGCCTCCGATGGTGAGTTGTATTTTATAACGGATCTCTTATTTGCTTCTAATCGCTGGGGAAACAATACAGGCATCAATTATTACAAAGAAGCCCACAACATACTCGATGCGATGTGGAGTAAAGATGGAACAGACAGCATCTATAATATCATTAATACAGAGCATAAACAAATTACGTTTACACCCGAAGCACGTAATTATAATTTCACTGATCCATCTTATCATCTACCTGCCTTTTTTGAAGTATGGGCTTTGTATGCCAAAGATGGTCATGAAAAATTTTATAAAGATTGTGCCGATACTGCCCGCGCTTTTTTACATAGAGCCTGCAGGTCAGCGACTGGTCTAAATGCTGACCTGACTGATTTTGATGGAAATCCACTTTCAAGGCGCTGGATGAAACCTGCTTTTCGTTACGACTCTTGGAGAGTACCTATGAATATTGCGATGGACTATAATTGGTTTGGAAAAGATAAAAAATGGCAGGAAGGCAACGCAAAGCGTTTTCAAAATTTTCTAAAATCAAAAGGTATTAACACCTTCGAAGATCAGTTTAATCTTGATGGATCGCAGCCCGATTTTATTCTTCCTGCAGGTGGCGTTAAGAAGTTGCGACATTCGCTGGGTTTAGTAGCAACCGCTGCTTCAACAGAAATGATCAATAAAGATGGTTTTGATTTTGTGCATGCGTTATGGAATGCGAAACTGCAACCTTATGATGATGGTTATTTTGATCCTTATTATGATGGCTTATTGTACCTCTTCAGCCTGATGCATTTAAGCGGTAATTACCGCTTAATAAAACCGCAACGCCATTAATATTTTACATGAATGAAAAAATCATGCATATAAATGGTTGGGAATAAATAGACGAACATTAAAAGACAATCAATGGACCATGAAATTGAAAGATTAATAATTGAACATAAAAGGGAAACAGGATGATACGTTTGAAAATTTATACAATAAATAATTTGTTCATGACAGGGTTGATTCTTTTCAGCCAACTGCAATCAAATGCGCAGGTGTCATCATCTATTCCGCGGCTTGTAAAGAATGGTAATTCCATTCAATTGCTGGTAAACAATAAACCGTATTTGATTTTTGGAGGTGAGTTGGGTAATTCAAGTGCATCCAGCAATGAATACATGCGACCGATATGGCCTAAGCTGAAGCAGATGAATCTTAATACAGTTATTGCTCCGGTTTATTGGGAATTAATAGAACCAACCGAAGGGCTATTTGATTTTTCTCTTGTAGATAGTTTGATTAAGAATGCCAGGTTAAATAAAATGAAATTGGTGTTGCTATGGTTTGGTTCATGGAAAAATAGCATGTCTTGCTATGCGCCAGCCTGGGCAAAAACCAATACAGGAAGGTTTCCGAGGGCTCTTGATAAAAATGGCGTACAGCAGGAAATAGAAACTCCTTTCAATAAAAATAACCTTGAAGCTGATAAAAAAGCATTTGTTAAGCTGATGCAGCATATAAAAGAAGTTGATGGCAAACAAAACACTGTTATAACAATACAGGTAGAAAATGAAATTGGCATGCTTCCCGAGGCACGAACTTATGATGAGGCTGCCAACACAGCATTTAATCAGCCGGTGCCTGAACAATTATTGAACTACCTGCAAAAAAACAAAGACAATTTGGTTCCGGAACTCAAATCACTTTGGGAAAAGAATGGTTATAAGACTTCGGGCAATTGGGAAGAAATTTTTGGAAAGAGTTTGTCAACTGATGAAATTTTTATGGCATGGTATTATGCCAGGTTTGCAAATGAAATTGCTGAAGCAGGAAAAGCTGTTTATGATTTACCGATGTATGTAAATGCCGCTTTGAATCGCCCCGGTTGGAAACCCGGGTTGTATCCGAGTGGTGGCCCAGTACCGCATGTTACTGACATATGGAAAGCCGGCGCTCCGGCCATTGATCTTGTAGTACCTGATATTTATTTTCCAGACTTTCAATATTGGTGCGATCTGTACACCCGTAACTCCTATCCTTTGTTCATTCCTGAAATTCGTTTTGAAAAAGGGGATGATGCCAAAGCTTTCTTTGCTTTTGGAAATTACAACTGTCTTTCGTTCTCTCCATTTTCAATTGAATCAACTGATCACCCCGAAAAAGAACCTATCGGTAAAGCCTATTCTATTTTAAAGCAGGTAAGCCATTTAATTACGAAATATCAACCGGAAGGAAAAGTAAGTGGTTTTTTGCTGAGCAAAGATTCTTTATCGAAAGAAGTCACAATGGGAAATTACGGGCTGACCGTAAAACATGATTATACGTTAGGATGGTCACCTGGCGCAAAAAATGATTCCTGGCCGTTAAGTGGATGTATCGTCATTGCAGTTTCTCCTGATGAATTTTATGTAGCGGGTACCGGTGTCGTCATTACGTTTGGGTCAATCATCAATGGAAAAAGAGCCGGTTTTATCAGTATAGATGAGGGAAGGTTTGAAAACGAAAAGTGGATTACCGGTCGTCGGATGAATGGTGACCAGGATCACCAGGGAAGACATGTGAGGATACCGGTAGATGAATGGAATATTCAAAGAGTGAGATTATACCAGTATTAATGCGCATTTGATAACAAAGAATAAGTTTTTATGATTTATAAAAAAAGATATTTTTTTCCTGTTTGTATCTTCCATTCTTTTTACTCAATATGGTCATACCGTACCCAACCTTCTTCAAATAATCATTATCATAGATACACGACCTTAACCAGATAAACGGGAATATCCGAACTAATCAACCATATTTGACGTTTATTACCTGCTGATGAAAGTGAATTCGTTGAATGAGTTTTGTGATATAATTTTACAGTTGTGATTTAATACCTGCCCGTCTATAAAAAAATTTTTACCATATAAAATTTTGTGCCTGGTGTTTTTTGCTATGTGCGGCAAAGTTTATGCCCAGGAACGAATAATTACCGGCAAAGTGACGGATGCTAAAACAGGGCAACCCTTATTTTCATGCAGCGTATATGCTCTTAATTCGGGTAACGGTGTAATAACAGATGAGAATGGAAAATTCATCTTTACCATCAGTGATAGAACAGATTCCATCGCGATTTCAATGATCGGTTATAAGACTTTGGTAAAATCTGTAACCAAAGCGTCTGAACAGGTAATTAATTTTCAAGCGGAGGCAGCTGCTAATGAAATGGCTGCTGTAGTTCTTTCTGTCAAACAAAAATATACAAAGGCACAAAGGCTCATTTTAAAAGTTATAAAAAGCAAACCGGTAAACGATGCTTTTGATAATAAAACTTTCCAATGCCAGGTGTATGATAAAATGGAAGTAGATCTTAAAAATCTTCCTGAAAAGCTGGAGAAGAACAGGTTGATGCGGCCCTTGGCTTTTGCGTTCAATAACCAGGATACGACGAAGGATAACGACAAACTGTTACCTGTTTTTTTATCTGAAACGAACTCTGATTATTACTACAGAAAAAACCCTGAAAAGGACCGGTACGATTATACCGCAATAAAAAGCTCCGGATTCGACAATAAATCCATTTTGACCTTTATTGATAAACTATATAAAAAAATAAATATTTACGATAACTACATTAAGCTCGTTGATGTAAATTTTGAAAGCCCCATTGCAGACAATGCCCTAAACTCCTACGAGTATCATATATTGGATACTGTTTATTTTGGCAGTCATCGCTGTATACAGGTGCAATTTTCTCCGGCTCATTTTGGAAGCAACACGTTTAACGGTTATTTATGGATTGCTGATACTTCATATGCTATCAAGTCATTGGTGATGCACATGGATAAAAGTGCCAATGTGAACTTCGTAAAGAAATTTGAAATTTCTCAATTCTTTGAAGTTGAGAACAAGGAAAAATTTTTGCCAGACAAGACTATCTTATTTATGGACCTCGTTGTGCCATTAAAAAAACAAACAGGAGTTATTGCGAGGAAGACAACTATTTACAGGAATATCATTTTGAATAATGATGCTATTGACACTGCATTCGATAAAAAATATGTACCTGTTTCTGCATACGCAGCCGATTCTGCCAAAGTAAAGCCCATACAACGGTTTGAGCCTTTAAGCAAAACTGAAAAATCAGTGTATGTCTTAATGGATACCCTTACAAAAATTCCCGCTGTGGTTACGTATGCCAAAATTATTTCGGCGTTAAGCACAGGCTATTACACAGCAGGTCACATTGATCTGGGTGATATTTATTACATCTATACCAATAATATTGTTGAAGGCAACCGGTTCACTTTTGGCTTAAAAACCAATACGAAATTTAACAGTCATATCCAATTAAAGGGTTATGCCGGTTATGCCATGCGGGATAATGCTTTCCGGTATTTGTTGGGGGCCGTTTTTGTTTTAAATCCACGCAAATGGTCAACCATCACTTTAGAACAAAGCAGCGACATTACCGGGACCTACAATCACAGCGATGAGTTGGATCAAAACTCAATTTTTGCAGCCTTTTTACGCAGGGTGAAATCATCTCAATCAAGGCTTATTAACAGTACTTTCACCGATATTTCTTACCTGAAATATTTAAGTAATGATTGGGCCATTGGCGCTGGCTTTAATCATAATGTGCTCACACCATTTTTCAATGTATATTATACAAATGGCGATTTTAAGCCCTATCTGGACAGTATTTATCAAACTAAAAACTATACAGTAAATGCGGCAACATTTTCGCTAAGATGGTCTCACAACGAAAGATACATTACCCAGCATTTCCGCCGCGGAAGCCTGGGAGGGTTTTATCCAATAATAACCCTGAGTTATACAAAAGGAATACAATTTAATAGCGGCTTTCTTAAAAGTGATTTTAATTTCAGTAAATGGAATCTTTATTTGGAACATAATTTTCCGGATGGAAGAATCGGGCAACTTTCTTATATAGTTGATGCAGGCATTACCAATGGAGTATTGCCCATAGTTTTATTGAATGTCTTGAAAGGTAATGACACTTATTATTATAACAAGTATGCTTTCAATAATATGAACAGGTTTGAGTTTGCAACTGATAAATATGCAAGTCTTTCCGTTGAACAAAATTTTGGCAGCTTTCCTTTCAAATTCATTCCGTTAATGAAGCGTTTAAAGTGGCGTTCTCTAATAACGTTCAAAGGGGTTATTGGCGGAATGTCAGAAGCAAATAAAATTGCTAATGGCTATTATGATTCTTCCATCAGTTATCACTTCACTGTTCCGGACAAAGAGCCTTACCTGGAAACGGGAGTTGGAATAGATAATATATTTCATGCGCTGCGAATCGATGGTGTGTGGAGATTGGATTATCAAAAAAATCCCAGCGTGCCAAAGTTTGGGATTAAGGCAAGCGTGGAATTTAAATTTTAGACAGCCCGCTTTATAACCCTTCTGCTTTAATAATAATCCTTGATTAATTTTTATTTGTGTGCATAAAAATGATTTTGCTTATTTTGTATAAAACAATTTCGCCCTACGGGGGTTTAAAATCGTAGATTTCGTAAATCTTTTTTACAAACTCGTTTGCTTTCTAAGGAATCTATACTGATATTTTAAATAAAATATCTGCTGTTATCAGCTAAGGATTTATATAAATTATGATTGAAAAACAAACCAGTCATCCTACAAAATTGGGGCAACTTGCTGCCACTGCAATATGTGGCAACGATATAACTTCTTCCTGTTTATATGTATCTGCATTGACCATTGCATACGCAGGGCAGTATGCTTTTATTTCCCTGATTATCGTAGGAATAATTTTGTTTTTTTTCAGAAAGATATATGGTGAAGTTGTTGGCGCCTTGCCACTTAACGGGGGAGCCTATAACGTGCTACTCAATACCACCAGTAAGAACAATGCTTCTGTAGCGGCATGTTTAACCATTCTTTCTTATATGGCTACCGCGGTACTCTCGGCATCCGAAGCAATGAAATACCTGCATAGCATTTTTCCTGTATTTCCGGTTATTGTAGCAACAATGGTATTGCTTTTTCTTTTTTTAATACTAACTATTTCCGGAATCGGGGAATCATCAATAGTTGCCATAATAATATTTGTCGCACATTTAAGTGTATTGCTATTGCTGATTGGCAGTGGTATTTATTATTTAGTGGCAAATGGGTTAGATCTTGCAAAAATTAATTTTCATTCTCCTTTGAAAGGAAGTATAAGTAATTCATTGTTTTTAGGATTCAGTACGGCTATGTTGGGTATAAGCGGCTTTGAATCTTCAGCAAATTTTGTAGAAGAACAAAAGCCCGGAATTTTTCCAAAAACGCTTCGCAATATGTGGATTGCTGTAATGATCATAAATCCGCTCATTGCATTAATAGCCGTTATGATATTGCCGCTTAATGACGCTGTCGTGTACAAGGATGCTTTTCTTTCTTTTATTGGAAATAAAACCGGCGGTCACTGGCTTGCACTTATTGTTTCGTTGGATGCAGCGCTTGTGTTAAGCGGTGCTGTGCTTACTGCTTTTGTGGGTGTAAGCGGTCTCATAAAGCGTATGACGCTTGACCGTATTTTCCCACAGCTATTATTGAAAGAAAATTCCAGGGGAAGCTCCCCCAGGATTTTAATAACATTTTTTATTTTATGTCTTTCAATATTATTTATTACCGAAGGCGAACTGGGCCCGCTGGCAGGTGTTTATACCATTTCATTTTTATTGGTAATGGTATTTTTTGGACTTGGAAATTTTCTTCTTAAAATTAAACGCTCAAGGTTGCCGAGGCCTGAGTATGCAGCTCCACCGATTGTTGGACTCGCTATACTGGGAATATTGACTGCATTATACGGCAATATTAAACTTCATCCGGACTACCTAGTTGTTTTTCTTCAGTATTTTATTCCGGCAATTCTAATAATTTATTTGTTTCTTAAAAGAAAAGCGGTAATAAAATATTTGCTTCTATATGTAAATAAAATTTTTGATAAAATAAGAAAAGCGTCTGTTTTCAGCAGGTTTCACCTTACTAAAGAAATGAGAAAATTAAACCAGCAGGCTTTTGTATTCTTTACAAAAGGAGATGATATTGCTACGCTTAATAAAGTAATTCTTTATGTGAGAGAAAATGAGATCACCCAAAAGTTAAAAATTGTAACTGTTCTTAAAAAAGAACAACACCTTAACGAAACTTTTGTACGTGATTTTGAAACATTAGACAGGGCGTACCCTGATATCAAGATTGAATACATCCAGGTACCGGGCGAATTTGGTCCCGGGATAATTAATAAACTAAGTAGGGAATGGAATATTCCTCAGAACTTTATGTTTATAGGTTCACCTGGTGATCATTTTCCGCATCGCATTTCTGATCTTGGAGGGGTAAGGTTGATCATTTGACCGGGGATTGGGATGCCAGATCTGCGATCTTACGTGACTAAATTGGCGCCTGTTTTTTCAATACTAATTCATAAAAATCTGTTCGACGGTCTTTTAGATTTCTTACACTTCCTCTTGAATGTAACTCATCAAGCAATGATAGATCCACGTCTGAAATAAGAATCATCTCCGTGTTTGCCGTTGCTTCACTTTTAACTCCATTTGCAGGAAAAGCAAAGTCACACGGAGTAAATACTGCCGACTGCGAATATTGAATATCCATATTTTCCACCTTAGGAAGGTTACCTATACAACCTGTTATCGCCACGAAACATTCGTTTTCTATTGCTCTTGCCTGGGCGCAATAACGTACACGATTGTACGCATTTTGCGTGTCAGTTAAAAAAGGTACAAATAATAATTGCATTCCCTGTTGCGCAAGCAATCTTGGTAATTCGGGGAATTCAACATCATAGCATATAAGAATACCAATTTTACCGGCATCTGTATCATATACTTTTAGTGTTGTGCCCCCGCGTATTCCCCAGAATTTATTTTCATCTGGTGTTACGTGAATTTTTTCATATTGATCAACATCGCCATTCCTGTGGCACAGGTATCCAACATTTTTGAGTGTTTCGCCTTCCATACTTGGTACACTTCCGGTAATGATGTTAACATTGTATTTAATAGAAAGGTCGCTAAACCTTTTTTTCAGTTCCGGCGTATATTTGGCAAGTGCCCGCATAGATTCTGCTTCGGTCATGTCATTGAATTCTGCAAGCAGGGGGCCATTAAAAAGTTCGGGCAGCAAGGCGAAATCACTTTTATAGGCCGCAATTGAATCAATAAAAAATTCAACCTGCATAAACATTTCATCGAGGTTTGCATAAGGCCGCATCTGCCATTGAATAAGCCCGAGCCTTACATAAGTTTTTGAACCAAAAAGCTTTTTTGTTTCCCTGGCATAATATATGTTATCCCATTGTAACAGCGTTGCATATTCCATACTGTCGTGGTCTTCCGGCAGATAATTTTTCAATACTTTTTTTACATGGAAGTCATTGGCAAGCTGGAACGAAAGAACAGGATCATAAATTTCTTTATTTTTTACTTTTTGAATATATTCTTTAGGAGTAAGCTCACTGGCATGATGGTGATATTCCGGAATTCTTCCCCCAAAAACAATTGCCCGCAAATTTAATTGCTCGCATAATTCTTTTCTTGCATCATACAATCGCCTGCCCAGTCTCAGACCACGGTAGTCAGGATGAATAAATATTTCAATCCCGTAAAGCACATCACCATTTTTTGGGTCGTGTGTGCTGAACGTATAGTTCCCTGTAATTTGCCGATAGTTATGTTCATCTCCGAATTTATCATAATCAACGATAAGCGATAACGCACAGCCGACCACTACTTCATCGGCTTTTATTACAATCTGTCCTTCAGGAAATTTATTAATGAGTTTATTAATGGTTTCTATTGTCCAGTAACTTCCCTGCCAGTTAGTATAGGCAGCCTTCATGGCAACTAAAAGCTCCTGGTAATCCACAGACTTCAGCAGCCCCAACTCAATATGTTTGATCATAAAATCTTTTTTTGGTTGAATAGTTGATTCCATAATTTTCTTTTTAAGAATATAAGTAAAAAATCTTTATCGGGGAATTTTTCTTTTGCCTGGACAAAAAGTCATTGCTTTAAATTGTACAATGTGCCATTTTGAATAAAACAAATTTCCATCGGGAAAAGTTTGGATGTCGTATTTTTCGTAGAAAACCAAACCCTGTTTTCCGGTACCATTATAAATAGACCTTCATCGTCGCCAACAGCCTTAAATTGTGGCAATGGCGGTTGTTTATCAAAATAAGGAAGAGGATATGTTTGTAACAATTTATCTGCCTCATTTTGAAAACTGTCTGCCGGCAAAACCAATCCAATTTCACTTATATTACGGATAAGCTTAGACGAGAAATTTTCTGATGCAATATCATTTAACTCAAATCGTGAAATTAGTTCAAGAATATTTCCTGCAGGATCAACGAAGTAAAATGATTTTGCATTCCAGTTTACAAAGTCTGCCACGTAACCTTTGTAGTCGTCCAGCCAGAGCAGTTCAACTTTCTGTCCCATACATTCGAAAGCTTCTTCAAATTTGTTGGAGGGAATATTGAATGCAAAATGGTAATAT
Source organism: uncultured Chitinophagaceae bacterium (assembly GCA_963819925.1). Classification (GTDB taxonomy): domain Bacteria; phylum Bacteroidota; class Bacteroidia; order Chitinophagales; family Chitinophagaceae; genus Ginsengibacter. The sequence goes on from CAWFYG010000009.1 coordinate 1,895,882, forward strand.
GGATTGACACCAACATCTGCCTCTTCAAAAATTAAAACTGATCTTCCAGCTGTAACAGTAATATTTCTCCCGGAATATTCTGTGGGCAGTTCCAGGATTTCCTTATAGAAATGGTGTAATGCCGAAGGATGCCGTGCCCGTAATTTTATTTCCTTTAAAAGCATACTTATTATGCGCCAACTTCTTTCTTCTTTTGTTCCTCTTCATTGATTTTAATAAAGGGTTTAAGGATATCAATTGGTACAGGGAAGATGGTAGTTGAATTATTTTCAGTTGCTATTTCGCGTAATGTTTGCAGGTAGCGCAAGGTTAGTGCGCTTGGTTGCTCACTTAATATTTTTGCAGCATCACTCAACCTTTGTGAGGCCTGGAATTCGCCTTCAGCGGATATCACTTTCGCCCTGCGTTCTCTTTCTGCCTCGGCTTGCTTCGCCATAGCCCGCTGCATTTCCTGGGGGAGGTCAATTTGTTTTACTTCCACATGAGTAACTTTTACGCCCCAGGGCTCCGTTTGAAGGTCAATAATTTGCTGCAGCTTTACATTTATCTTTTCTCTTTGCGAAAGAAGTTCGTCCAGTTCAGATTGTCCCAACACACTTCGCAAAGTAGTTTGAGAAAGCTGAGAAGTACCTGCGAGGTAATTTTCAATTTCTATTATTGCTTTCTGTGGATCAACTACACGAAAATAAATTACCGCATTTACTTTTATGGAAACGTTATCCTGTGTAATAACATCCTGGGGAGGCACATCCATCACCACAGTACGCAGGCTAACTTTTACCATTTTATCTATAACAGGGATCAATAAAATAAGTCCTGGCCCTTTTACACCGCCACCCAAAACACGTCCCAGCCTGAAAACTACTCCACGTTCATATTCACGCAAAACACGGATGGCACTTGCCAGTATATACAATAGAAAAACTAAAATAATTATTAACGCAATCGGAAGTTGTTGTGGCATAAGTATTATTTAAATGTAATTGATAAATCTTTCTATACTTGTATGAATATCCGCGAATCTACACATGTTCAACATATAATGTAAGGTCCTTTATTTCTTTTACAATTATGGAGTCACCTTCATTAATTTTTCCTGATAGTGAAATTGCATTCCATATTTCACCGTTAACATTTACCATACCTGAGGGGTCTATTAAATTAATAGCCTCTCCTTTTGCACCTATCATTGCGTTAAGCCCTGTAGCGGGTTTTAGCCTTTGCGCCTTTAGGCCCATGCCCACAATAAAAATAAAAAACAAAGCGGTGACAGCGGTTGTGGTGTAGATAACGCTTCGTGATACTGCAACAATATTTTCTGTCGGGCTCCGCCTGAATAAGAACATAGAACCTAATAATACCGAAATTATTCCGCCTATAGTTAAAAGCCCGTGACTTACAATTTTTATTTCAAGTAAGAAAAGTAGAATGCCAAAAATTATCAAAGACAATCCTGCATAGTTAACGGGCATTGAACTCATAGAATAAAACGCAAGCACGAGAAATATAACTCCCGCGATTCCGGGAAATATCGAACCGGGATTGAACAATTCAAATATCAAACCGAAGAAACCCAGCATCATCAAGATATAAGAAATATTAGGGTCGCTTATTTGGTTTAGTATTTTCTGGAAGAAGCCCATTTCGCTTGATTGAATTGTGGCGTTTTTAGTTTGTAATATTTTAATACCTCCGTTAACTTCCATCTTTTTCCCATCAATTTGAATCAGCAATTCACGATCGTCATTGGCGATGTAATCAATTACACTGTCCTGTATGGCTTCTTCTTCAGTTATTGCCACACTGTAGCGTACTGCTTCTTCGGCCCATTGAACATTACGGTGTCTCTTCTCTGCTATCGTTCTTATGAAGGCTGCAGCATCATTAGTACCCTTAGTATTCATTATGGAATCGACTGTTCCCTGCATGGTTACAGGATGCGCAGCGCCTATGTTGGTTCCCGGAGCCATAGCCGCAACATTAGCAGCTAGTGTTATAAAGACGCCGGCCGAGCCCGCATGCGCTCCGGAAGGGTAAACGTAAACAACTATTGGAACGGTCGATTTAAAAAAATCGCTAACAATATCTCTTGTTGAATTTAATAATCCGCCGGGAGTATTAAGATGTATCAATAAACATTCGGCTTTTTGGTCTTCCGCTTTTTTAATGGATTGATGAATATATTCAGCCGAAGCCGGGTTAATACTTCCATTAATATTTATTGAAACAACGTTTTGGCAAAAAACAAAAATTGGAGAAATCAGAATAATTGAAAGGGATAATATTTGCTTCATTAAAAATTTTTCTTGATGAAGCTTCATCGTAAAAAACATGCCTGTAATTTACCGAAAAGCTAAGGGTTCAGCAAATTAAAGAAGGGGAAGAAGGAAAAATCTTCCTCTCATTATAGAAATGTCTTTTATCATTTACCAAATGCGGAAAATTTTAATACCGGGCTTAAATACTTGGATTTAGTGAAACGTTAGTCATGATTAAGTTTTCGCACGGTTTCAGGAATAATTGATCGTTAAAAAAACCTTTAAAAACCCTTAAAACTATTTATACTATTTTGTATAAACGACGGGAATCTTTATCTTTACAGGCCAATATTATTGGCATTTTTATAAAAAATAAGGTATAATGAAAGAAGAATTGGACGTATTGGAGCAAACAGTATCAAGCGATTATAAATATGGGTTTGTTACAAAAATAGATACCGATGTTGTTCCAAGAGGATTAAATGAGGATGTGATCCGGCTGATTTCTGAAAAGAAAAATGAACCGGAATGGATGCTCAACTGGAGACTAAAGGCTTATAGTCATTGGTTGAAAATGGAAGAGCCGACATGGCCAAACGTTCATTATCCCAAAATAAATTACCAGGATATAATATACTATGCGGCGCCGAAGAAAAAAAAGCAATTAGGTGGGCTTGATGAAGTAGATCCGGAATTATTAAAAACTTTTGATAAGCTTGGGATCTCACTTAATGAACAAAAAAGACTTACCGGCGTTGCTGTAGATGTGGTAATGGATAGTGTTTCTGTGGCTACTTCTTTTAAAAAGCAGCTCTCCGAAATTGGCGTTATTTTTTGCTCCATGAGTGAAGCGATTCAAAATCATCCCGATCTTGTAAAAAAGTATATTGGTTCTGTTGTTCCAATGACCGACAATTATTTTGCTGCATTAAACTCCGCGGTTTTTACTGATGGTTCCTTTTGTTTTATTCCAAAAGGAGTTCGTTGCCCGATGGAATTATCAACATATTTCCGCATCAATACAGAAGGTGCTGGTCAATTTGAGCGTACTCTTATTGTTGCTGAAGATGATGCCTATGTAAGTTATCTCGAAGGTTGTACTGCCCCGATGCGTGATGAAAATCAACTGCACGCTGCGGTAGTAGAACTTGTGGCACATAATAGGTCAGAAATAAAATATTCAACGGTTCAAAACTGGTATCCCGGTGATGAAAATGGCAAGGGCGGCGTTTACAATTTTGTAACCAAGCGGGGAATATGCCAGGGGAATGATTCAAAAATTTCGTGGACACAAGTGGAAACCGGTTCTGCCATTACCTGGAAATATCCGAGCGTTATTTTGAAAGGCGACAATTCAATTGGTGAATTCTATTCCGTTGCACTCACCAATCACAGGCAACAGGCGGATACAGGAACTAAGATGATTCATCTTGGAAAAAATACCAGAAGCAGGATTGTATCAAAAGGAATTTCTGCAGGCAAAAGCCAGAATAGTTATCGAGGTTTGGTTCGTGCCAGTAAGAATGCATTGAACGCACGTAATTATTCACAATGCGATTCTTTATTGCTTGGCGACAAATGCGGTGCGCATACTTTTCCGTATATAGAATCAAAAAATAAAACGGCAATTATTGAACATGAAGCAACCACATCAAAAATTGGTGAAGACCAGCTTTTTTATTGCAGGCAACGTGGCATAGATGCAGAAACTGCAGTAGCGTTGATTGTAACTGGTTTTGCAAAAGAAGTAATGAACCAGTTGCCAATGGAATTTGCAGTGGAAGCGCAAAAATTATTGGCCATCAGCCTGGAAGGAAGTGTTGGTTAAAAAGCATGTGAAAAATTTGGTTAGGAATAAAAAAATTAAAAATTTATAAAAAGAAATATGTTATCAATTAAAAACATTCACGCATCTGTAGAAGGAAAGCAAATATTAAAAGGCATTGACCTTGAAGTAAAAGCCGGCGAAGTGCATGCTATTATGGGGCCGAACGGTTCCGGTAAAAGTACCCTGGCATCAATACTTGCCGGAAGAGAAGATTATGAAATAAGCGAAGGTTCCATTAGTTTTCTTGGCAAGGACATGTTGGAAATGTCGCCCGAAGACAGGGCAAGGCAAGGATTGTTTCTTGCATTTCAATACCCTGTTGAAATTCCGGGAGTAAGTACCACCAATTTTATTAAAACGGCTTTGAATGAAAAAAGAAAATATCATGGACAAGAACCACTGGACGCAGTTTCTTTTTTAAAACTGATGAAGGAAAAAATGCAGTTGGTAGAAATTGATAAATCGTTAACAACCCGTTCGATCAATGAAGGATTTTCGGGTGGAGAAAAAAAGAGGAACGAAATCTTTCAAATGGCGATGCTCGAACCAAAGCTGGCAATATTGGATGAAACAGATTCAGGATTAGACATAGATGCTTTGCGTATTGTTGCCAACGGCGTAAATAAATTACGGAATAAGGAAAGAGCAATTATTGTGATAACTCATTATCAAAGATTGCTTGATTATTTACAACCCGATTTTGTGCATGTATTGGTAAATGGTCGTATTGTAAAATCAGGCACTAAGGAACTCGCATTAGAACTGGAGGAAAAGGGTTATGATTTTATCAAAGATGAACTCAGTTTAGCAGAAGCGGTGTAAAACTTATTAAAAGAAAAAATGGATACAATTAATATAAATTATTTGGAGGACAAATTTAACGAGCTCCAATCTTCCAATGCGGATGGAATTTTTAGCAACATCAGGAAAGAAGGATTTGCGACTTTTAATAAAAGTGGTATCCCTTCCACCCATAATGAAGAATGGAGATTTACCAGTGTTGGTAATCTCTTTAAAAAAGAATACGATTTATCGGAATCCAATTTAGAAATTAGTGCATCAGATATTGATGCTGTTCGTTTACCCGGTTATCAAAATGCAAATGAGTTGGTTTTTGTAAACGGAAGATTCGTTCCCGGACTTTCAACCATTCGTTCGTCAGAAAAGGAATGTATTGTTTTGCCTTTGGAAGAAGCTGCAAAAAGTGAATACAAAGACCTGGTGAATGAACATCTTGGTAAAAGCAGTCTTTTTATAAAAGACGGTATTCATGCTTTAAATACTTCGTTTATTCATGGCGGAATTTTTATCCATATAAATAAAAACCAGGTATTGGAGCATTCCGTTTATTTATATCATTTTTCTGACACGGGAAATAATCAGATACTTGCTCAGCCAAGAAGTTTGGTATATGTTGACGAAAGCGCAAAATTGCAATTGGTAGAATCGTATATTACCGTTGGTTCAATGGACAGCTTTACCAATGAAGTGATGGAAATAGTTGTAAATACCAATGCAATTGTTGAGTATTATAAAATTCAGAATGACGTTGTAAATGCGAGCCAGGTAACTACTACGCATATACGCCAAATTGGTAAAAGCTACGCCCACGCCGTAAATATTTCACTAAACGGAGGGATTATCCGGAACAATACAAATATCGTTATGGAAGCAGAAGGGAATGAGGCTCATTTATACGGGTTATATTTATTAAACGGCAGCACACACGTCGACAACCATACATTAGTGGATAATACAAAGCCCAATTGCTTTAGTAATGAATTTTATAAGGGTATATTAGATGACAGTTCCAGTGGTGTGTTCAGCGGAAAAATATTTGTAAGACCTGATGCTCAAAAAACAAATGCTTATCAATCCAACAAAAATATTTTATTGTCAGATAATGCCACGATCAATACAAAACCTCAATTGGAAATCTTTGCTGACGACGTAAAATGTTCACACGGTTGCACTGTGGGCCAGTTGGATGAAGAAGCGTTGTTTTATTTAAGAACCCGCGGCATTTCAAAAGAACATGCGCAATCCATGTTGTTAAGCGCTTTTGCGGAAGATGTTGTTATGCAAATAAAAAATGAGCCGTTGCGTACTTACGTTGAAAAATTAATTATTGATCGTCTGTCTGTAAATTAAAAATGGAAACGTTGACCACCATATTGCCCGTTTTCGACGTTCTTAAAATCAGGGAATCTTTTCCAATATTGAGCCGCGAGTTAAATAATAAAGCCCTGGTGTATCTGGATAATGCTGCAACTTCCCAAAAACCAAAGGTGGTTATTGATGCGTTGGTTGATTATTATTCAAATTACAATGCTAACATACATCGTGGGATTCACACCCTGGCCGAGGAAGCAACAGCGGCTTATGAATTAACGAGAGTAACGGTTAAGAATTTTATCAACGCTTCATTTCCTGAAGAAATTATTTTTACTAGGGGAGCAACCGAAGGTATCAATCTTGTTGCCTATACATATGGAAGACAAAATATTAATGCCGGCGATGAAATAATTATTTCGGGGATGGAGCATCATTCCAATATTGTTCCATGGCAGATATTGTGCGATGAAAAGAAGGCTGTATTGAAAATAATTCCTGTAACAGATGAAGGTGAATTAGATATAGATGAGTTTAAAAAATTGCTTTCATCCAAAACTAAATTGGTTTCCGTAGTTCATGTCTCCAATTCATTAGGAACAATTAACCCGGTTAAAGAAATTATTGGGGCAGCTCATCGTATAGGCGCAGTAGTTATGATTGATGGCGCTCAATCTACTGTTCACCTGGATATTGATGTCCGGGAAATGGATTGCGACTTTTTTGCCTTTTCAGGGCATAAAGTGTACGGACCTACCGGTGTTGGTGTATTGTATGGGAAAAAAGAAATTTTAGGAAATATGCCCGTTTTTATGGGCGGAGGCGAAATGATTAAAGAAGTGACTTTTGAAAAAACAACTTATAATAATTTGCCTTATAAATATGAGGCAGGCACGCCAAATATAGCTGATACAGTTGCATTAAAATCGGCATTGGATTTTATAAATAAGACTGGAAAAGATGCAATCAGAGATCATGAAAATGAATTATTACAATATGCCACAACGCAATTGGAAACTTTACCAGGGTTGCGAATCATTGGCACGGCTGAAGAAAAAGTAAGTGTTGTTTCATTTGTAATAAAAAACATTCATCCGCAGGACATAGGGGTATTATTGGATAACCAGGGAATTGCTGTAAGAACCGGACATCATTGCACACAGCCATTAATGGATCGGTTTAAAATTCCGGGAACCGTACGTGCATCATTTGCAATGTATAATACAAAGGAAGAAATAAACAGGCTGGTTAGCGGTTTGCAAAAGGCAATCAAAATGCTTTCTTAAATGAACGATAAAAGAACGATAGAACAAACAGAAGAAGAAATTATTGAATCATTTTCCTTATTTGATACCTGGGAAGAAAAGTATGAATATATTATTGACCTTGGTAAAAAATTGCCTGCGCTCGATGATAAATATAAACTGCCTGAAAATATAATTAAAGGGTGCCAGTCAACCGTGTGGCTTGTGGCAGATTATAACGATGGTAAAATATTTTTCAAAGCGGATAGTGACGCGGTCATTGTAAAAGGATTAGTAAGCATGCTCATTGAAGTCTTGTCAGGGCATACACCGGATGAGATATTGAATGCAAAATTAGATTTTATCAGGGAGATTGGTATGATGAATCATTTGGCGCAAACACGTTCCAATGGTTTATTGGCAATGGTAAAACAAATGAAAAATTATGCGCTGGTGTATAAATCAATTCATACAACGGTAAAAACAACGTAACTATGGATGAAGAAGCATTAAGACAAAAAGTAATTGATTGTTTGCAGACAATTTTTGATCCTGAAATTCCGGTGAGCATTTATGAATTGGGGTTAGTATATGAAGTGACTATTTTGCCTATCAACAATGTGCAGATAGTTATGACACTTACCGCACCAAGTTGCCCGGCAGCGCAGGATATTCCGATAGAAGTGGATCAAAAAGTTAGAATGATTGAAGGCGTCAATGATGTTCATGTTTCAGTAGTTTGGGACCCGCCATGGGATAAGAGCATGATGAGTGAAACGGCAGCATTGGAATTAGGATTTATGTAATTAATATGTAATCAAAAAGAAAATAATAAAAATTAAAAAAAAATAATATGGCACAAATAAGTTTGAATTCCCTAATGAACAAATCACTTGCACCAACGTATAGCGAAGAAATTGCTGCACCCTTCCGGCAGGAATTAACTGAATCAGGTTTTGAACAATTGCTGACACCTGAAGAGGTTGAAAAAGTATTGAACAAAAAAGATGGAAAAACCACATTGGTTGTGTTGAACTCTGTTTGTGGTTGCGCTGCAAGAGCAGCAAGACCGGGTGTTTTGTTATCATTATTTAATGAAGTGGTTCCCGATAATTTGGTTACCGTTTTTGCAGGCATGGAAAAAGAAGCAGTAAATTATTTTCGTGAAAATTTCCTTTTGGGAATAACACCCACTTCGCCCAACATTGCTTTATTTAAAGATGGTGAACTGATTGAAATTTTACAACGTCACCAGATTGAAGGAAAATCAGCTGGCATGATAGCCGGCGAATTGGTATCGCTTTATAATAATTCCTGTAATAAGAAGCATACTGAAGATGAAATTGCGGCTATGCGTTCCCGTTTTATTAGCCGTTTTAATGTAGATCCACTTGGTGCATAATTAAATTGATAACATGAAAATTACAGCACAGGAAGAATACGGATTAAGGATATTACTGCGGATTGCAAGATGCCAGGATAAGAATGGTATGAGCATTCCGCAGTTAAGTGAAGCGGAAGGTCTTACCAGCGCTTATGTTGCGAAGCTTACCCGTAAACTTCGTATGGAAGGATACGTTAATAGCACACCTGGTAATAAGGGCGGCTATGTTTTGGCTCAACAGACGCAAAATATAAACATGAACCAGGTGTTGAAAACTTTAGGTGGGCCTTTATTTAATAAAAGCTTTTGCGGCGACTATTCGGGCTCGCTTAAGCTATGTACTAATTCTGTAGACTGTTCGGTGCGTTCCCTTTGGCAAATGATTCAATTTTCGGTGGACCAGTTGTTAGATAAAGTTACCCTGTACGATCTCATTACTTCAGAGGAAAAATCAGGGCATTTGCTCAGCGCAATTCTGGAACAAAATTTTAAAAACGCATTGCCCGAAAAAGTTCCTGCTTAGGGTAACACCCTAATTATACTTATACCACAACCACACTTAAAACACGGGTGGATTTTTTGTCTTAAGTCTATTGAATGAGTCTACGAACAATACAGCCAGCGTTAAAAAGTCGTTTTTCTCCAGACCACCTTTTTTTAACTGCTGTTTCATAATCTGTATTCTGTGGCTTTCCGGAATACTATTCCAATTTGTTTCTCTAAAATCTTCTTCGCGTCAGCCGGCATCTGTACCATTTATTTTGAGTTAGACGGGAAGCGAGCCTTACGAAATCGTAAAGGATTAGCCTGCTATTTGTCGATAAAATGCTCCAGAAGTTTATTGTTGGTTATTCACTTTTCCACCCGCCAACTTTGTAATCCCAGGTTAATGTTTTATAATTGTACCTGTTTCTATTTTCTGTTTCCGACACACCTTTCTTCAGTATTGGCGAATTGATTTTTGCAGCCCGCTCATATTGTAGAATTAGTAAACATAAAAATTGAAGCATTGATGAAACATGAACTAACTGTTGTAGTCAGCATGCATTGATTTAGGGATCGCCTGTGCACCTCACCACATTAATTTTTATCCCCAGGTTTACTGTTTTATAAATACTACATATTAGGTATTGTATGGGCATTTGCATTTAGACATTTTTACATCAAGCAATTAATAAAATAATAATCGGTAATACTCTTTTAAAAATAAATTAAATCACTACTAAAACATAACACTAATGAAAAAGTATTTGTTGCCTGGCGTCTTGTTTTTGGCAGGTATTGCATTTCTACTGGTTCCTTCGTTATTTTCATCAGGGTCAATTGATCTTAAGATACAGCCTGCTTCTGTAATAATGCCGGCTGCATATAAAGTCTATGCAAATTCTGACGTGGCGGGGGGCCGTTATAACCTGTTTAAGGCTATTATAAAAAATACAGGCTCATCCGAAATTCATAATCTTAAGGTGCAATACCGGGTTCCAAAATTTATCGATGAGTGGACCGATGTTCCTGCACAATCCGATCTGTTACCCGGACAGGAAGCGGTGGTAACCTGCTTCCCGGTTTTTAATCAAAGTATTACAGAGAAAAATACTTCATCTAAAGAAAAAACGGAGATTCGATTTTTTTATGGCAGCAAATCCAATCCTACAGAAAAAGATGAATCATTTGTGTTTGATATGACATCAGTAAATGATATTGTTTTTTCTGATATGAGTGATAAAGAAAAAGTTTATATGGCCGATTACCAGTCAAATGTTCCTTTATATGCCTGCATGGTTGCCTCCCAGGATCCCATTATAAAATATTATGCGCAACAGGTTCAGCAAAAAGTATTACAGGGTGAAGATGCAGCAGGTGTAGGGACTGGAGGAAATATTGATGACAAAAAAGTTCAGGAAGCAGTACGTGTTATGGAAGGAGTTTATGAAGCAACACGCCGTACAAAAATGGTGTATAGTGAAACATCTGCGGGTGAGTCAAAGTTTGGAGATAATACCACCAGTACCGAGCATATCCGTCTTCCAAGAGAAGTAGTTACCGGTAACACAGGTCTGTGTATTGAATTAGCGTTACTTCATGCAAGTGTGTTAAAGGCCGCTGGCAATCATGCAGTCATTTTTCTTATTCCGGGGCATGCATATCCAGGCATCAAGTTAGGGAATTCTTACCTGGCACTTGAATCGACCTGTATCGGAGGAGAAGGGCTTGGTGGTGTAATGACCGCTGATCAGGCATTCAAAGCAGGTATGAATGAATTGGATACTTTCTTTATTGCGAGAAGGCAAGGTTTGCCCGGTTATTATATACTAGATCTTGACGAATTGAATGATGAAGGATATAAAGAAATGGAGTTAAAAGATGATCAGTTTTTACGACAAAAGGTAGATCAGTTGGCTCAGAATTTCCAGGCGGGTTATAATAACACTCAACAGCAACAACAGCCGCAGGGAAACGATAATTATCAAACAAACCAGGAGGAAAATACTGCCACCAATACTAACACTAATCCTCCTTCTATCGCTACTCACAGCGGGAACATTAGCTTTTCATATCCCGCTAGTTGGAAAAAGAAAAATAACCCGGTTCCGCAGTTACCCATCCTCGTAACCATGTTTAGCTCACCGGGCTTAAAACAGGGTGCCATCGAGATTTACCAGGTTCCGGGGGCAAGTACTCCTGCGCAGGCGATGAATTACATCCAGCAATCATTGGTAAGGCTTGGGATTCAGGTGAGATACGCTGCCGATGGAAGTCAAAATGGGTTAACCCGCTACAACGGTATGTCGATGAGTCGTGGTATTACCTATCATTGGGAAAGTTTTGTGAGAGCTGTGAATGGAGGAGTAGAAGGGGTAGTAGTTGGCGGCCTCCCGAACACAAATTTTTCCGAGCTTCAGAAACAAATTATGAATACAGTAAATTAAAAACAATGAAATCGATTTATAAAAAAATATCGGGTGGTTTAATAATCTCAATTTCTTTAGTACTCATTGCCCTCAATTCTCAAGCCCAGGTTGAGGCAGAAGATCCAACTAGCCTTGTGCAGGAATTTACACTCAACATTGATCAACTGGGCAATGCTACAATGGAACTCACTCAAAAAATGGATGCGAGCCAATGGCAAAGTTTTAAATCAAGCCAGGTATACAACGACCCGGCTATGGCTAAACGCGATATGGAACGTAGCATGTCCACCTATGTCATACAGGATTTTAAGAGAGACATGGACGAAATGAACCGGCAGGTAAAACTTACTTTAAAAGTGCTGAGCTATGCTCAATATAAAGGGAATGGCCAATGGTCTTTAAAAATTGATTCAAAAAATCCGCAGGTAACAAAGCTCACCAGCAATGCTTATATGATTACCGGAAACGCCATCATGGGAAATAGTCTTGTTCAGCAAATTTTTAAAATTTATTTTCCCGGTGGTGCAAAGAATGTTACACAAACAACCGATGAATTTGGGAAAGCTATATTTACTTATAAATCCGGAGGAGGTTTCGCCTCCTATATGAAATGGAATAATATAGTTGGATTGATACTTATTTTGGCAGCAGTGTTTTTGCTTATAAAATCGCAGATGAAACAAAAATATAATACCGTAAAAGTATGAAGAGGATAAAATATTATATGGTAAGGCTATTTATAAGTTTAGTGTGTATGTTTTTTGCGACGAACTTATTTGCGCAGCGGATATCAATGAAAGGAGATACATTACTATTGGGTGATGATGCGAAGTTTTGGTTAAACGAAGAAATAGTTTTTGGAACAGGAACTATGCCAAACCATGAATACAGCTATGTGTATGAACCTCCGAGTAGTTTGCAAAAATTGGTGAATAATCATAAAAGAAAATTTTTATCTCCGGCTTATAAAGGTTCCAAATCCCGCATAGTAAAATTTGAGAAAGAGGTTGGTCATAATAAAAAAGGATACGACTATTCGATCCTTGTTTTAGAGATGCCCAATGGATCCAAATATTGGTGTGATGTTAAAAATGCATATGCTAATCGTGAAATATTACTAAAGGGAGAAGCCGCCCAACTGACAAATTCTGATGCAGATAAAGATGAGCCAACGAAGAAAAAACCAGCACCTAAAAAGACATCTCCAAAAAAGAAACCTGCAAAGGTTGACGAGACTATTTTTTAACAAATAAGCAAAACGAATATTTCCTTTTCGGGTTATTTTTACCTTTGAGTATGAGATATCTTATAACGATCACCGTGACAATTTCGGTGATCGTTTTTTTAACGTCTTGCAGAACTTCACGTACAAACAAAAGTAGCGACTAAGCCAGCAACCAATGTGCCTTCAATTATTCCAAAAACAATAAACAGAGAAAATGACCCGGTTCCGCCAGTTGCAATTAATACAAAAAACGTGATAGCCGATTCGGTCGTTGTATTTGCCAAAACACTTATCGGGATAAAATACAAATATGGTTCTGCAATAAAAGAACAAGGTTTCGATTGTTCCGGGTTCATAACCTATGTTTTTAATCATTTCGGTATAAAGGTGCCGAGAATATCGATAGATTTTACAAATGCCGGAATATCCATTCCTCTTGAAGAAAGTGAGCCTGGTGACCTAATTCTTTTTACAGGAACGGATACAACCGGGTGGAAAGTTGGCCATATGGGAATAATAACACAAAATGAAAATGGCAAAGTTCAATTTATCCATTCTGCTTCGGGAAAATCGATTGGAGTTATTATATCAGGAATGAGTAAATACTTCGAAATAAGATATGTAAAAACAATCCGTGTATTTCAACGTTAATTGGCAACCCGGGAGAGATACAAGAGATACAGTTAAAAGCAACGGTTGGAAATTGGCGGAAACCATAGCTCGAATCAGGGAAAAGAAAAGGCCAGTTGCTTTGGTTTAATAAGAACAGGTTTTATTTTTCTATCATCAGTATTGAGATTTTGAATGTGGTATACTGCCGTCTCCTTATGCCTGGATGCTATAATTATTTCCACACCGTCAGCATGACCTTTGAACAAATCTTCCACCAATTGAGGATTGTTATTATTTTTAGACAGATGCGATAAAAACAAATGGCTCATAAAAGGAGGTTTATATTTTCTAAAAAGCTCCAGCGCCTGGGTATTAGATAAATGCCCCATTCCACCACTAATTCGTTTCTTCAGTTGGTATGGATAATTGCCATCGTTCAGCATTTTTTCATCATAATTGGCTTCGAGAAATGCGGCATTACATTTTTGAAACTGGTTGATCACGTGCTCACAAGCCGAGCCAACATCAGTAAAAACTCCTATTTTGACAGAGTTGCATTCCACCACAAAACTATTTGGATCGCAGGCATCATGCAATTTGGGAAAAGGCGTTATTATAAGCGAACCAATTGTTACCGGTTCATAAGCATTAAAGGGTATTACTAAATGTGTTTCACATTTGACGCAACTATTAACTAACGTGGTGGCAGTAATATAAACAGGAACCTTGTATTTTTTAACCAATACTTCTATGCCTTTAATATGGTCTGAATGCTCGTGAGAAACAAAAACGGCTTTTATTTTTTGAATTGGAAGTTGAAGCCGCTTCATTCGTTTTTCAATTTCCCTGCAGGCAATACCTGCGTCTATAAGTATAGCTTCACTTTCATTGCCGATGTAATAACAGTTGCCGTTGCTTCCGGAGTTTAGAGATGTAATAAATAGAGACATTACCGGCAAAGAAACAGATTTTAGGCAGGCAATGAAAAAAAACTCAGATTTTCGGGGTAAAAAATTAAGATTTTTGTTTTCGAAGATTTACATTTATTATTAGAGTAAATTGCGATTTATTTAACGCCTGAAAAATAAATTTATAGCAGGCGTCCATTTAAAATTTGTAGCAGGCGTTTAACTTTATTTCTAATATTCTATGCGGCAGTATTACATTTATGATGGCCAAATGAAAAAAGGGCCTTATAATTTGGAGCAATTAAAATTACAGTCGTTAAATAAAGAAACCCCCGTTTGGTATGATGGTCTCAAAGATTGGACAATGGCTGGAAACATTGATGAACTAAAAGAATTTTTTATACCTAAAATAACACCTCCGCCTATACCAAAACCGTTTCAAAAAAATACTTCTTCTCGTAATGAGATTTTAAATTCTTTTGGCGAAGCGCAGGAAATTTTTCCTGAAACCAATAGAAGAAATTTAGTAATACCAATCATTATCTCAATAATTATTATTGCCGGAATAATAATTACAATATTCCTTTACCGTTAGTTCTCAATATTTGTATTTTAAAAATATTCAGGGTTAAAATAATTTATTGAATGTTTAATTGAATAACAGTGTCTGTGTCGTTAGTTCTTAATCCGTCTAAATAAACATAAGTTCCTTCCGGGGTCTGCTTAAATTTAATTTTCCCTGGTCCTGGGAACGAAGACGCAGCAGTAATTTTTTCTTTTAGCTCCGGGATTAGAATGTAAGATTCATTTACGGGAACGTCCATTATGTGTATAAACAGGTCTTTATTTTTGCCAGTGATAACTCCCCATTTTTGAGGACCAATAATATTGCCGTTGGTGCCGTAAATACTTTTCCCGTATGCCTGCAACCATTTTCCAATTTCTTTTAAAGTATCAATAAACTCCGGTTGAATTTTTCCATTGGGCATGGGGCCAACGTTCAATAAAAAATTTGCATTGCGACCTGCAGCATTCACCAGGTAATGGATTAATTGTTTTACAGATTTATAACTTGTATCAGTAATATTAAACCCCCACGAATTATTCATGGTTTCGCAAGTCTCTAAAGGCAATTGTTCGGATGGCTTTTGAAAACTTAAGCCAGAATTGTTTTGGCCCGGAAGGTCCCTTTCAAACATTTGAAAATCCTCCCCGGGAAATGGAGATAAATGGTGGTTGTTGCCAATAAGGCATTGCGGTTGCAGTTTATGAATAAGGCTATAAATTTCATCAAGATGCCAATCGATCCTTGGGGTTCGGTCTTTGGCTCCTTCCGGCTGAGTTTGATCCCAATAACCATCAAACCAAATTCCCCCGATGGTTCCATAATTTGTTAGCAATTCCGTTAACTGGTTTTTCATAAATAGGAGATAGCTTGCATAATCTCCATGACCTTTCCGCCCTGTACCCTGGCCGGTTCTACCTGTTTCATGAGGATAATCTTCGCGTGTCCAATCCAGCAGGGAATAATATAAAAACAACTGGATACCTTGTTTATGGCATTCATCGGCCATTAATTTTACGACATCTTTTTTAAACGGCGTATGCATAATGTTGAAGTCAGAATATTTTGTATCCCACATACTAAATCCATCATGGTGGCGGGTAATTAATGTGATGTATTTCATGCCGGAATTTTTAGCCATGCTTACCCATTTTTCGGCATTAAATTCAATAGGGTTAAAAAAATCCATTAATCTCCGGTAGTTTTTTATCGTAATGTTCCTGTTATTCATCACCCATTCGCCATCCCCCGGAATGCTGAATGGCCCCCAATGAATAAATAGTCCGAACCTTTCATTACTAAAAACTTCTCTTGCTTTTAAATTTTCTGGAGAAGGTGTATAAGTCTGAGCCACCAGATTGTTGCATAAAAAAAGAACAATTGATATTATAAAAACAAGTCTTTTCATTTTATATATTTTTTATAAATCATAAACGAAGATGAGCTAAGTTATCTTACTTCTTCTGTTTCACTGTGTTTTTTATAACTATACCGTAAATAAAATGCCGTGGTTAATATCCACGGCATTTTATTTTTAAAAAAAATTAATTATTTACATTTTCAAAACCTTACCACTGCCTGCTACTTTGCTGTTTATTTTTGTGGCATTCCCTTTATAGAAAACATTGCCACTGCCACTTATTTTAGCATCAATGCTGTTGCTTGCATACACTTTTACATTGCCGCTGCCACTTATTTTTGCATCTACATCATTACTGTTAATGTCGCTGCAATCTATATTGCCACTGCCACTCATTTGGCCGTTATAGTGTTGGTTCTTTTCCCTTTTAAATCAATATTGCCACTTCCCGCTATTGAAAGATCAAGATCTTTAAAAGTATCAAAACTTAATGAAGATTTCCGGAGCCTGATACTGCCATATCTGTTTTAGCATCATTGGTAAAAGCTCCACTGCCGTTAATATTTCCGCTTCCACTTAGTTTCAAAGAATTTATTTTGGTCATCGAAACATATACGTTCATTCTTGATTTGGATTTCAGGTTTACATTTTTCTTTGGCCTTAATTAACAACTTGCCATTTTCTACAGTAGTCTCAATGTACGGAAGAAGGTTTTCATCAGCCTCTACCACAATGCTGTTGGAATTTCCATAAGAAATCTGAACATTCATCGAGCCTTGTGAAGATAAAGAGGTGAAATTACTTACTTCACGGGTTTCTTTTTTTACCTGCCCGTTGCCTTTAATGGTTTCCCACTTTTGGGCAAATGAGTTTGCGCTTATAAAAGCGAACAAAACAAACAATAATTTTTTCATAATTATTTAATTTTTTTTGATGGAGATAGAGGTATTACGAACAGAAAGTAAAAAAGTTACAGCAGGAAAAATAATCAATTAAACAAATGAAGCGGGACCTATTACAATTTAGTAAGTGGTGAAGTTTATTTGCATGTGATACGCTTTAGATTTTGTAATTTGTTACACGCTTGCATTTTTGTTATCTGCGGCTAAAGTATTTTTAATGCTGCCCATATTCTTAAAGATATTAGTGGAAAAATAATTTCTCCGTAATTGTAATTGACATGAATAAAATAAGAATTTATTACCTGGTTGTATTGCTCTTTCAGTCTCGGATGCAATAATAATACCTACAAGTAAATAAATAGTGAAAGCGATACAACTTTAGTAAAGGCACATATGCTTATGATGCTGTATTCCTAAAAAAATATCTTCCTCATTTAGCAGAATTGCAAAGTGGCAATATGAAAGTATTGCTAAGCGCAGATTACCAGGGAAGAGTTATGACAAGCACGGCGTCGGGCGATAGTGGGAATAGTTATGGATGGATAAATTATAATTTAGTTGCATCCGGCGAAAAGAAAAAGCAATTTAATCCTGTAGGTGGAGAAGAAAGATTTTGGATTGGACCTGAAGGAGGCCAATATTCTATTTATTTTAAGAAGGGCGATTCATTTAATATTTCCCATTGGCAGGTTCCACCGGTTGTAGATACCGAAGCATACGATATTGTTCAATCAGGTGAATCATCTGTTACTTTTTCTAAAAGTGCTTCTATCACCAATTATTCAGGTAAAACTTTTGATCTTAGATATTAAAAGAAAAATTGATTTGCTTAATAAAAATACGGTCGAAAAAAAATTGAATATAATTATTCCTTCCAATGTTCAGTATGTTGCTTATGAATCTGCAAACGAATTAAAAAATACAGGAAATGAAGAATGGAAAAAAGATAGTGGGTTGCTTTCTATCTGGTTATTGGGAATGATGAATCCAACAGCCCAGACAAAAGTTATTATTCCATTTCTGCCCAAACCGGGGGCAAGGTCATACATAACAGATGATTATTTCGGAAAAATATCTGCCAACAGATTGTTGGTGAAAGACAGCGTCTTATTTTTTCGGTGCGATGGCAAATCGAGAGGGAAACTCGGCATATCGCCGGTAATTGCCAAACCAATGGTGGGTAGTTATGATTTTGAAAAAAACGTACTTACGATCTTAATGCCCGAGGTTCATAACGATGACATGTATGTGAATTCGAAATGGGAAATCCAAAAGGAGCCTTATAAAGGAGATGTCATCAATTCTTACAACGACGGTCCATTGCAGGATGGAACACAACTCGGACCATTTTACGAAATAGAATCCTCATCACCTGTAAAAGAATTAAAACCTGGCGAAACAGAAGAGTATCATCAATTGACCTGTCATTTTCAGGGGGATTATTTATCATTAAAAGAATTAGTGAAACAATTGTTATCGATAAACCTTGATGAGGTTAGGAATTGGTAGGGTTAAATAAATTATGGTCCCCGTTATTTGAATATGCAATAACGCATTAAAGAATTTAAGAAGTAATAGTTTATAATAAGAGATTTTATTTCAAAAAAAGTAAAAAGGGCAATATGAAAAATCTTTCAAATCAAAAGAAGAAAAAATCGTATGGAAGAAAAGAATTCTTAAAAGATTCCTTAAAGATTGCAGGAGGCATTACATTGCTATCGGGCAATGAGTTTGCGTTAGGTGCTCCCCGACCTAATCCTTTTAAAGAATATACTGTTCAGGAAATAATCGACATTATTTTAAAAGAGGTACCTGGCGCACCATTCAAAGAAACGGTGGATACCATAAAATCGGGAAACCCTGATCAAAAAGTTACGGGGATAATTACAACAATGTTTACAACGATTGATGTGATCAGAGAGGCGGTGAAGCGAAACGCAAATTTTATTATAGCGCACGAACCTACTTTTTATAATCATGCTGATGATAAGAACTGGGTACCGAATAATGATATTGTAATACAGAAAGAAGCCTTGTTTGGGAAATACAATATAACTGTCTGGCGCTTTCATGATTATTGTCACGCATTAAAACCCGATGCGATAAGTTATGGAGTTGCAAAAAAGGCTGGTTGGCTCCCTTATTTTAAAGGCGGGGAAAGAATTATGGAAATTCCCGCGATAAAATTTACCTCGTTGATCAGTCACTTAAAAAAATCGCTGGATATTTCGCACGTGAGAGTTATAGGCGATTCAGAACAGATCTGTAAACGTATTGCCTTGCTGCCTGGCGCATGGGGCGGGCAAAGGCAGGTTTCAATAGCTTTGGAAGAAAAACCGGATGTCATGGTGATCGGCGAAGCGTCAGAATGGGAAACAGTTGAGTTCATTCGTGATGGTAGATTGTTGGGTTCAAAAACTGCATTGATTGTTCTCGGCCATTGCGTGAGTGAGGAGCCGGGAATGGAATGGGTGGCTGAATGGTTACAACCAAAACTAACGGGAATGTCAATCATTCATATTCCCTCTCACGATCCGTTCACATGGTTGTAAGAACCGCATCATAATACGAGTATGGAACATTAAATAAATTTTGCCGGATGGAGAGCTAAAAATATTTTATCCTTTTTCAATTTAAAAATTAATGCTATGCGATTTACAATTATTGGCTGTTTGATAATTTTTATAACATTAAAAACAAATGCGCAGCAAAATAATTCATACAATGGATTGGATGTTGGTATGGATAATTTATACATGTTATCCAATGCCAAATCCCGTTCAATTTCTGCGGAGAACTTTGATGGTTCTAAAGGCGGTGGCGCCAAGGCAACATCCGGAACTGGTGAAAACGCTGCGAGGGATTTGGGTAAGGGATGGAAGATAAGTCCGAGCGTTGTTATTAAATCCAAATCAACTTTTACCGTTGCAGAGATCGAGGGTTCGGGATGCATAAAGCATATCTGGATGACACCAACAGGTAACTGGCGTAACGAAATATTAAGAATGTATTGGGATGATGAAACATCGCCTTCAGTAGAAGTTCCGGTAGGAGATTTTTTTTGTATGGGATGGAATAGATATGCTCCTTTGCAATCGTTGGCTGTTTGTGTAAACCCGGGGAGTGCATTTAATTGTTACTGGCCAATGCCGTTTAGAAAAAAATGTAAAATTACACTTGAGAACAGGGGCGATGCTGATATGGTTTTGTATTTCCAGGTTGATTATATTCTTACGGATGTTGACAGCAAAGCCGCTTATTTTCATGCACAGTATCACCGTGTAAATCCGTTGCCCTATAAGCAGGATTATGTGTTGGTTGATAATATAAAAGGTAAGGGACAATATGTGGGCACTTATATAGCCTATGGTTCCCATCGAAATGGATGGTGGGGCGAAGGCGAAATAAAATTTTATATGGATGGAGATAGTGATTACCCAACCATTTGCGGAACCGGAACAGAAGATTATTTTTGTGGTTCTTATGATTTTGACACAAGAAAGAAAAATGACGCGGGAGTTGAAAGCTCGGCCTACACTGAATTTTGTACTCCATATACCGGTCTCCCGCAGGTTATTCGCGGAGACGGTCATTACAATATTGAACAACGTTTTGGATTGTATCGGTGGCACATTACAGATCCGATACGTTTTGATAAAGACCTTAAAGTCACCATCCAGGATTTGGGCTGGCATTCGGATGGCCGTTATGAACCACTGCAGGATGATATTGCGAGTGTGGCATTTTGGTACCAGGCAGAACCACACGCCCCATTTCCCCTGCTTCCTTCAAAAGATGAGTTGGAAGTGAATTAGCCTAAAAAAATTCACTTATGAAATTAATTCTAACCGGTGGTTTTTTAGGAAGTGGTAAAACAACAGCTATTCAGCGTTCATGTAATTTATTATCAAAAGAAAATGTGAGAGTAGCAGTTATCACGAATGATCAGGGAGAAGATTTGGTAGATAGTAAGTTCTTGCAAAACTTTTCAATTCCTGTAAAGGAAGTGACTAACGGATGCTTTTGTTGTAATTATAATTCACTGCTTGAAAACATTAATTATTTCAGTGAAACAATAAATCCTCAAATGGTCTTTGCAGAGTCAGTAGGTTCCTGTACCGATCTTGTTGCAACCATAGCAAAGCCTCTGGCAGAAATACATCCCGGGGTTAGTGTGAATATTTCCGTTTTCGTTGACTCGTACCTGTTATATTCACTTATTTCCGGTAAATCAT
Source organism: uncultured Chitinophagaceae bacterium (assembly GCA_963819925.1). Classification (GTDB taxonomy): domain Bacteria; phylum Bacteroidota; class Bacteroidia; order Chitinophagales; family Chitinophagaceae; genus Ginsengibacter. The sequence continues at coordinate 1,917,427 of CAWFYG010000009.1, forward strand.
CTTTTATAAATGATTCTGTACGTTACATTTTTAAAAAACAAATGGAAGAGGCGGATGTTTTAGTTTTAAACAAGACAGATTTGTTGGGCCCAAAACAACTTGAAGAAATACAGGAATTAATTAACCATGAATATCCATTTAAAAAAATTCTTCTGCAAAATTCGTTGCTTAACATGGATATTGAAAAATGGATAGATTGCCTGCGGAAGGAGGAATTCTTACCAAAAGAATCACTCGATCTTGATTATAGAATTTACGGTGCCGGTGAAGCAGAACTTGCATGGCTTGATGCTGTCCTGGTAATAAATACTAAAAAAATAGTGGCATTAAAAGCCGCAACCTCATTGGCGGAGGCAGTTTATGAAAAAATAAAAATACAGGGATATATCATCGGTCATTTAAAATATTTGATCGATGATGGGGACAAACAATATAAAATTAGTTATACAACAACCAGCAAAACGAAAAAATTTTTTATATCGGGGACATCGCGTAAAGTAGCAGTTTTAATAAATGCAAGGGTTGAAACGAATCCGGAGATTTTGAAGAGGATTGTTTATAGTACGATGGACGAAATTTCCCTCAAAGCAAATTGTAAAATTCAGGTGCGATCGATTTCCGCATTTAAGCCGGGGTTTCCTATGCCAACTCATAGAATTGGCAACTAAAAGCGTTCGAAAAAACTCAGACAATTATTTTTTTCAGCGGTATTGAACCATAAGTCACTTCTAAGGTTGCCTTGCCTTTCGAATAATGCACCTTACCAAATCCCGTTTCTGTGGAAAGAAAAGAAATGAAATCACCTGTCGTGGAATTGACATACAGCGTTTGGTCAACGGCGTCATAACGTACACCCGTAATCGCCTGCAGGTAACCGTAGCTGGAGAGTGCCCTTGCATACCAATGGCCACATTCATATTCATTAAACGGATTCCTTACTTTGCCATCATATCGTTGGCGACTTGCTTTTACTATTTCCAATCCCTCTTCCAGGTTACCCATCAGCATTAAATGCGATGCTACCTGGTGTTCAATTCCTGTCCACACTTCGTTGCTGTATACAAAAGGTAGCGACGGCTTTCCACCTTTTGGCCATGTGCATAATAGCAAGCCGCCTTCGTCTCCCAATGCATAAGAGGGCCGCTGTGGATTTGCATGATCGCTGAGATCTTTTTTAAAGTTGTATTTGTGAACTGAAAGTAAATGGCTTTTGATTTTTTTTGAATCGATGAAAGTATTCAATCCACACATTTCACCTATCCATGCCCCCAAAACTCCATCTGATAAACAGCCTTTTCCATATTGATATTTCGGGCCTTCTGCTTCAAGAAGGTTTTTTGCTTCTTCAGAATATTGGCCGCCCATTGAAATTTTGGATGCATCCACAGGATTTCCTGCTTTTAAGCCGGTATACTTTATTTCCTGGAAAAAATATTCACCATTGAACAATTGATCTTCCAGGAAACTTTTCCCTTTTGAAAAAACCTGTTCATAGCGCTTCATATCCTCACCTAAAAAATTACCCATTGTAATGAACGCAGTTAATGCTCCCAGGTAAAAGCTGGTGCACATACCCTCAGGCCCCCAGAATTCTATGTCATAGGTATTGTGATGCGGTTCTTCAATTACCCCTTTTTCTTCCGGATCCCATGTGCGCATACAAAAATCGAGACTGGTTTTCACCATGGGAAACATTTTTCTTATCCAGCTAACGTTGCCGCTTATCCGCCAGTCACGGTAAACTTTCATAATGCCGCCTAACTGTCCGTCAGCCGCTGCATAGAATGAATGATCGGCCGTCTTTATTGGCAAAAGCGCACGGAAATTCTGGTGGCCTTCCATGCTTTGATCTTCGCAAAATTCAGTATGTCTCAGGCTGCGCTCCAATTTCGGAAAAAGATGTGGGATGGCCTGTGCATAATTCCACACGTGGGTACACGAACCGTGACAGCAACCTTCCTCATCTGCACAGCCTTCAAAACTCCATAACCTGCCATCGTATTGTCGAAGCACAGTGGGCGATTTTAAAATAGAAAGATTACAGGCAATTGCTTCAATAACCTCACTGGGTAGCGTACTCGCATAAAATGTATCAGTGAATAATTTAGTGTTGTGAAAAAGATTGTTGTATTCTTTTTTCCAATATGCACTTACTTCTTCTATATTTTTAAATTGGCTGCTGTACCATGGTTTATAAAAAGGCCCGTCAAAAGCTTTGTCATAAGGATCAAGATCAAGTTGCGAAGGAGAAGTGCAGCATCCCGACGCGGGGTCACAATTCTCTTTTTTGGGACCCTGTTTTCCGTAATTGAGATTTGAATCGGGAACATACCAGCACATGTATATATTTAGAGATTTTATTTTGCCCGGTGCTAATTTGAAAGGAATGTATAATGATGCTCCGGGCGCTCCCGCATCAACCGGTGGAACGGGTTTTACTTCTGCATTTTTGACAGACTCCCAGGCGATCGTAAGCGGGTCGAACCAACCCCCACGAAACCAGCAATGGTCAATAACTGCGTTTTCATCATCAGCGAAAATTGCAAAATCACCTTTCAAAAAAGGCTTGTCTGGTGTACCATTTTCTGAAAGTATAAACCCCCGTACATAAGGACGAATCGAATTTTTGCCATTCTCGACCTTCAAAAAATTGGATGCATTGTAGGAAAACACTGCGTCAACAGTCACAGCACTTTTATTGGCGATCCTATATGTTAATATACCAACCGGCAAGCTTGAATTATTTTCATCAGTGGGTACAAAGGGACTCCATGCTGTTAATTCAACGTCTACAGGCAACTCTTTATCGGTAAGCTGTATGGTGGCAAAAGGAAAACGGGATTTAAACACAGCATTGTGAAAACGTGGTAAGCCGGTGGTAGCACCACCCGATCCATTTGCGGAACCTCTTTGTCCGAACTTTTTCCATTCCGGGACAGGGCCTTCTAAAACTTTTGCGCCATTAGCAATTCCTTTAATTGCAAGTGCAGCAAAAAATTCCGGTTCATTAAATATGTCAGGTTTGTTGCGAACCGACATGTTTGAAATTGCCCCGCTTCCTTCGATGCAAAACATTCCTGCTCCCATTCCGCCAATAGGAAATGCAATACGATTTAAATATTCGTCGGAATATTTTTTTGAATAGTCAGATGTCTCGGAATTTTTTTTTATCTCAAAAGCCTTGTCCTCTGCACTTTTATTTTCATTTACTAATAAAGCAGAAGGAATGAAGCCCGTAGCGATACTGCTTAATCCGACATCTTTAATAAATTTTCTACGACTTGCTTTATACTTCATTTTTTCAGGACTAAATGTTTAAATGAAAGTTACTCCCCTAAAGTTCTTAAAAAATGGGAATTTAAATCAATATTTTATACAGGCATAAGTTTGAACAAGGGTATTTGAATCTCCCGGGAAAAATGTATGCCTATAAAGAAGCTCTAAGTCTCAGGTAAAAGGGTATTTCCACATGCTCGTTAGATCGTTCTAAAATCAACTCAGCAGCTTTTTCTCCCATCATTTGAAAGTCAGTTGAGATAGTTGTAATTCCGTTGAGAATTATTTTTTTTAACGGGGTTTCATTATAAGAAATCACCCCTACATGTTTTCCTACTTTCATTTTTGTAGTGAGTATTTTTTCAATCAAAAACACAAGATCATTTTCCATGAGGTTGATATATACTTCGCCTTCTTTTATTGGTTCTTTTTGCAAATTGTGAACTACTTTATAATTAAAAGCGTATTCCTGGCAATAGCGATAGAAACCTTCGAGTATTTCGTTGGGATGATAGGTGTAAACCGGAAAAATTATTTTAATGGTGTGGTATTTACTTAACTTTTCATTTGCCTGAACAAGGGCATCGTAAATATCCTTTTGAAAATTTTCGTATACGGCCGCATATTCCCCGGTAACGCCCGGTATTAATTTGTCCATTAAAATTAATTTGTCTTTGGGAATGTTATTGATAATTTCAGAAACATTTGGAGACGCATCAAGAAAATGCGGGATGATTACATAATGTGTATAGTCATCTTTTTGCCTTGTTATTAGTTTTTTAAAAAAAAGAAAATCATTATTATAAATATAAAAATCAATCGCCGCCAGGTCGCCCAATGATTCTACAAATGCATCATAAATGATTTTTTTATGCGGGCTTAGTTTATTAAATAATAAAAAAATTTTTAGTTTCTGATTTAATTCAGCATTTTTTATGAAGTATCCTTTGCCCGGTACGGATCCCAGGATGCCACTTTTTTTTAAGTGCTTATAACCCTTTTCTGCAGTATCACGGGAGATCTCAAATTCAAAACTTAATTCATTTATGGACGGAAGTAAATCATTTTCTTTTAAAATTCCTTCTTCTATTGCCTTTGTAATACAGTTGGCCAATTGCAAATATTTAGGCGTGGCAGAAAAATAATCTATAAGAAGGTATTTAAATATTTGGTCGTGTTTCATATCGCAACCGTAAGAAATTATTTATCAAACATACTGTAATTATCCAAAACGATTTTGTATTTAAAAAGGGAAATATTTTTGAACCATGACAGTGCATGATAGGAAACAAAATGTATACTTTTATCTTTAATTATCTTTTGCTTATATGAAAAAATTGTAAATGAACGTATCAGTTGGCGTTATCTTTCACTTTATAGGTGGTTATGCCTCCGGGAGTTTTTACAGGCCTTATAAAAAGGTAAAAGACGGGTATGGGGGAAATATCTGGCTTGCCGGCGGTTTATTTTCCTGGCTTTTCATTCCCACTCCTGCGGCGTCTTTCAACGTTTCTTCATTTGCTGACATTATTTACGGGACCTCTTTCGCCGTTTTGCCAGGCTTATTTTTCGCGGGAATGATATGGGGCATTGGCGGATTAATATATGGCCCGGTAATCATCATAACTTATACGATTTTGTGCCATTGCTTTTCAAAAGAACAGTCATGATGTATCGGTGATTTAAAAAATAATTTTTAAAATGCAAATTATCTTAGGAATAATATTTCACTTTATCGGAGGTGCTGCCTCGGGAAGTTTTTATGTGCCTTACAATAAAGTGAAGGGTTGGCATTGGGAAAGTTTCTGGATTGTTGGCGGACTTTTCTCCTGGCTGATTATTCCTCCGTTAGCTGCATGGCTCACGGTGCCTCATTTTGCAGAAATCATTTCGCAAACGCCCGCTTCCACTTTTGGCTGGACTTATTTCTGGGGGGTGCTTTGGGGTATTGGCGGATTAATGTACGGGCTTGGGATGCGTTATCTTGGAATGTCGCTGGGCAATTCTGTGCTGCTTGGTTTTACTTCGGCATTCGGAGCCTTGGCCCCATCTATTTATTACAACTTTCGTCCGCAGCCGGGCAAGACAACTTTCAATGACCTACTTACCAATTCCTGGGGGCAAGTTGTACTGGTTGGCATAGTACTTTGTTTAGTTGGAATTTTTATTTGCGGTAAAGCGGGAGTTTCAAAGGAACGGGAATTACCGGAAGAAAAAAAGCGGGAGAGTGTAAAAGAATTCAATCTTGTAAAAGGACTGATCGTTTGCATTGTTGCCGGAATTTTAAGTGCGTGTTTTAATTATGGAATTGAAGCAGGTTCTAAAATGGCGGATGTGGCTAATTCAATGTGGAAATCAGCCAACCCCTCCGAAACAGGTAATTTTTTATACCGAAATAATGTTATCTACATAGTACTGTTGTGGGGCGGACTTACAACCAACTTAATCTGGACGATGTTCTTAAATTTTCGTAATAAGACTTTCGGTGATTACATCAATAAAAAAACTCCGCTTCTGCGGAATTATATTTTTTGCGCAATGGCAGGGACACTTTGGTTCTTACAGTTTTTCTTTTATGGAATGGGAGAAAGCAAATTGGGTAATGGTGCAAGCTCATGGATACTTCACATGTCATTTATAATTTTAGTGGCCAATATGTGGGGTTTTGCACTCAAAGAATGGAAGGGAGTTAGTAAAAAAACCCGAACAACAATTATAGTAGGAGTTATCACAATTATACTTTCAGTAATATTGGTAGGCTATGGCAATTCTCTTAAATCAAATTAACTGAAAACTAAAATATTTTGATATGGCAATAGTTGAAGCAACAAAATTTAAACACGTGAGTTATTTATGGGATGCCAAAGAAGCAGCGGCTCTTGAAGGCGACGAAGTGGCTTTATTAGTTTACAGGTCTAACCTATTAGGAGCAGACCTGAGGTTAACAAATTATGGAGGTGGCAACACATCTTGCAAAGCAATTGCCAAAGATCCTCTTTCGGGCAAAGAAGTAGAAGTGATGTGGGTGAAAGGAAGCGGCGGTGACCTGGGAACAATGAAGAGAGGCGGATTGGCAGCATTATATGTCGACAGGCTTAGAAGTTTAAAAAATGTGTATCGGGGCATCGAACACGAAGATGAAATGGTGGAATTATTTAATCATTGCATTTATGATTTAAATTCGAAAGCTCCTTCCATCGATACGCCTTTGCATGGCTTCCTACCCTTCAAACATATCGATCATTTACATCCCGATGCAGCAATAGCAATCGCAGCGGCAAAAGATGGCGAGCAAATAACGAAGGAATTATTTAATGGTTCTGTTGGCTGGGTGCCGTGGCAAAGGCCGGGCTTTGATCTTGGATTGAAGTTAAAAAAATGTCTTGATGAAAATCCAGGTATACGAGGCATTATGCTTGGTTCACATGGATTGTTTACATGGGGAGATACAGCTTACGAAAGTTATATTAATACTCTTGAGGTTATAGAGCGATGTGCGGTATACATTGAAGAAAATCTTGGGAAGAAAAGACCCGTTTTTGGAGGACCCAAAATCCCATCTCTTCCCGAAGAACAGGGCTTGCAGCGGGCTGCAAAACTTGCACCCGTGCTGCGTGGTTTTTGTTCTTCGCAAACTAACATGATAGGTCACTTTACGGATGATGAAAGAGTCTTAGAATTTATCAACTCAAATGACCTTGACAAATTAGCGTCTATGGGTACCAGTTGTCCCGATCATTTTTTGCGTACCAAAATAAGACCGATGGTACTTTCGCTTTCGCCCAATGAAGATCTTACAAATGTTGACGCTATTAAAGGAAAGCTTTCTTCGGAATTTACCAGTTACCGGAAAATGTATGCGGACTACTATGAAAAGTGCAGGCATCCGGATAGCCCTCCTATGCGTGATGCGAACCCTGTTGTAATTCTTTACCCCGGTGTTGGCATGTTCACTTTTGCCAAAACTAAACAAACCGCAAGAGTCGCTGCAGAATTCTATATTAATGCAATAAACGTGATGAAAGGATCTGAAGCGATGTCAACGTATACTTCTCTTCCTATTCAAGAGGCCTTTAATATTGAGTACTGGCTATTGGAAGAGGCTAAATTACAGCGAATGCCTAAGCCTAAAGCCCTGTCAGGAAAAGTTGCTTTAATAACAGGAAGTGCCGGCGGAATCGGGAAAGCCATCGCGAAAAAATTTGCTGACGAAGGCGCTTGTGTTATAATAAATGATAATGATGAAGCCCGTTTGGAAATTGCCAAAAAGGGGTTTCAATCACAATATAACAAAGATGTGTTTATCGCATCGTTGCTTGATGTTACAGACTCAAATACTATAGCGAAAACTTATGAAGCAACAATGCTGGAATTTGGAGGAATAGACATCATTGTAAACAATGCAGGACTGTCCATCTCCAAACCGATTGAAGAACACACTGAAAAGGACTGGGACCTTTTATATGATGTTTTAGTAAAAGGACAGTTTCTTGTAACACAGGCAGGTTTAGCCATAATGCGGAAGCAAAATTTGGGAGGCGATATACTAAATATAGTAAGTAAAAATGCATTGGTTAGTGGTCCGAATAATACGGGTTATGGTTCAGCTAAGGCTGCTCAATTACACTTAAGCCGCCTGACTGCTGCAGAATTAGGTAATGATGGGATAAGAGTGAACGTTGTAAATCCGGATGCGGTAATATCTGACAGTAAAATTTGGGAAAGTGGCTGGGCGGAAGGCCGGGCGAAGGCTTACGGCGTAAAGGTGGAAGAACTTCCGTCTTTTTATGCAAAACGCACATTGCTGAATGAAATAATAAATCCCGAAGATATTGCCGACGCATGTTTTGCGTTTGTTGGTGGCCTCTTAAACAAATCAACAGGAAATGTATTGAATGTAGATGGCGGTGTCGCGACTGCATTTGTAAGATAGTAAACTTAGTTTTTTTCGAGCAATCAATGAAGGGTTGGTGATTTTCTAATCTGTCAACCCTTTTTTAAAATGTAAAGCTTCGTACATTTAAAAGTGAAAAAGTATTAAAAATCTTAAATGACTACAATGGAAAGAATTGCTTTTAAAATGAAACTATTTAGCGGAGCTGAAAAGGAGTATAAGAAGAGGCATGATGAAATATGGCCGGAATTAAAAGACCTTTTGAGAGAAACAGGTATTAGTGATTATTCAATTTTTTTGGATGCATCCACCAATGACCTTTTTGGTGTTTTAAAAGTTGAAATTTCTGATAACTTAAATAAATTACCCGCAAATGCGGTCATGCAAAAATGGTGGGCTTACATGAAAGATATTATGGAATGCAATGATGATGATTCACCCGTTAGTATACCCTTAATGGAAGTTTTTCATTTGCCATAAATAAATTTATCTCATGCAAATAAAAGAAGAGACGATACAGGAATTAAATCAAAAACATTTTGCGGAACACAAAAGGCAATTTGATTTTATTGCTGAACAAATTCCAGGTATTAAAAATATCATTGAGAAACTAATTGCTTTTCAAATTGCAATACCAAGCTGGGCCCTGGGTACAGGAGGAACAAGATTTGGCCGCTTTCCCGGAGGCGGAGAGCCCGCCAGCCTCGAAGAAAAGATCGCTGATGTTGGTTTGTTACATTCTTTGAATCAATCAAGCGGTGCTGTTTCTCTGCACATTCCATGGGACATTCCCAAAGACGCAAATGCAATAAAAAATTTGGCCGCGGAATATAATTTGAAATTTGATACAGTTAATTCGAACACTTTCCAGGATCAGTCAGGTCAGGCTTACAGTTATAAATATGGCTCACTGCAACACGTAGATGCAAATGTGAGAAAGCAGGCTATCGACCATAATATCGAAGTAATTACACACGGTGAAGCGCTCGGTTCAAAAGCGCTAACGGTGTGGCTTTCTGATGGCTCTTGTTTTCCGGGGCAGTTAAACTTCCGCGAAGCTTTTCAACGAACACTGGAAAGCCTTCATGAAATTTATAACGCATTGCCATCAGATTGGAAAATATTTATTGAATACAAAGCCTTTGAACCTAACTTTTATAGCATGACTGTTGGTGACTGGGGGCAGTCGTATTTATTTTCGTCTAAGCTTGGCAGTAAGGCATACTCATTGGTTGATTTGGGGCATCATTTACCTAACGCAAATATTGAACAAATCGTTTCATTGTTAATGATGGAAAATAAGCTCGCAGGCTTTCACTTTAATGATTCAAAGTATGGCGATGATGATCTTTCGGTTGGAAGTATAAAACCTTACCAGTTGTTTCTTATTTTTAAAGAACTGGTGGAAGGCATGGATGCAAAAGGTTTTAACCATGCAACCGATCTTGCGTGGATGATTGATGCGTCACACAATGTTAAAGATCCTTTGGAAGATTTATTACAATCTATAGAAGCTATTATGATTGCTTATGCACGGGCTTTGCTTGTTGATGCTTCAGCCTTATACCAGGCGCAGCAGGAAAATGATGTGGTAAAGGCGCAGGAAATTTTGCAGGCGGCTTATCTTACAGATGTTCGCCCAATAATTGCAGAAGCAAGGATGCTTTCGGGCGGGGCATTGCGCCCGTTAGATACTTTCAGAATTTTGAATGTACGTGGTGAGCTCATTAAAGTTCGTGGCAACAAAACGCTGGCAACAGGCTTATGAGTCTTTTACCTGTTATAGCAATATTTGATATTGGTAAAACCAATAAAAAGTTTTTCCTTCTTGATATAGCTTATCAGATTGTGATGGAAAAGTCTGCTATTTTCCCGGAAATCAAAGATGAAGATGGTGATGCGTGCGAAGACATAAATGCTCTTTCAAATTGGATCATAAAAACATTCACAGATGTCCTGACTGCAAAAAAATATAATGTAAAGGCAGTTAATTTTTCTGCCTATGGCGCCAGCTTTGTTTATGTAGATAATAATGGCAAGGTTGCAGCTCCCTTATATAATTATTTAAAAAGGTATCCCCTTAAATTAAAAAATGCTTTTTATAGAAAATATGGTGGCGCCGGTAAATTATCATGCGAAACGGCTTCGCCTGATTTAGGAAGTTTGAACTCCGGTTTGCAATTGTATCGGTTGATGATTGAAAAACCGGCAGTATATAAAAAGATAAAATATGCACTGCATCTTCCTCAGTACATAAGTTATCTTATTACAGGAAAAATGGTTTCGGATATAACGAGCGTGGGCTGTCACACTCTTTTATGGAACTTTGAAAAAAATAATTATCATCGTTGGGTGAAAGAAGAAGGAATTGAAAAAAAGCTGCCGCCGATCTATCCCTCACATAAAATCTTTAATATAGTATTTAAGAGTAAAAAGCTGAAAGCAGGTTCAGGCCTGCATGATAGCTCTGCTGCCCTTATGCCCTACCTCGCCGTTTTTAAGGAACCGTTTGTATTAATTTCTACAGGAACATGGTGTATTTCATTAAACCCTTTTAATAAAACACCACTGACAAAGGAAGAGTTAAAAAGAGACTGTTTATGTTATCTTGATTATAACGGAGCACCTGTAAAAGCAGCAAGATTATTCGCAGGTTATATGCATGAACGGCAAATTAAACGATTGGCAAAACACTTTCAAAAGCCTGGTGATTTTTATAAAAGTATACCGTACAATGCATCTGTAATCCAACGTTTAAAACATTCAAAAATAATAGGCGCCATATTTAAAGACATTCTTAATCCTTCTGATGGTTTTATTTTTGAAAAGAGATCGTTTAAAAAATTCAGTAATTATGAGGAAGCTTATCATTGCCTCATGCATGATATTATTCAGCAACAAATTATTTCTACTCAACTTGTAATTACTAACGGCACCGTTAAACGCATATTTGTTGATGGCGGATTTGGTAACAATTCTATTTATATGCATTTACTTGCATCGGCATTTACACAACTTGAAATATATGCAGCATCCGTTGCACAGGCTACTGCGATGGGCGCCGCACTTGCCATTCACAAATCCTGGAACCCGTTACTAGTGCCGGCTGACATGGTAAAGCTAACCTATTATAAGGCAACAATATGAGCTGATTTTTCTCCGGAGTTTTTCTTCAATTAAGATTGCGAATCATTTTTATATAAATAAAAAATTACAGGATAATTTAACCACTTATTGAAGTATTTGTTTTATAAATTTAAAAGGGATGGCCAATTTAATATGCCCATCCCTTCCTTATATTCTATATCAACTTCTATTCTTAATACCCGGGATTTTGCATAGCCGCTTTTTCGGCGGAAGTTAGGAATTGTCCCTGGGTCTGGATAGCGTCAAGGAACGTTTGTGGAATTGGGCGTAAATTATTTTTATCTGCAACATTAGGTGCCGCATCAACATTAAATGCCTTGACTCTTGAAACCAATGTCATGGTTCTTGACAAATCTTCCCAACGGTGATATTCTCCCATTAATTCGCGGGAACGTTCATCTAGCACAAGACATAGCATTTCATCATATTGGCTGGACAGTCCTAATTGATTAATAACAAATTGATCCTGTACAGGTAAATTACTAATATCTGTAATTGCCAAACTTGCAGAGGCAGCAGTAGTCACGGGAATATTATTTGATTCATAATATGAATTTCCCGGATAAAAAGAACTCGAAACACCTGCTGGTTGAAGGCCAGCCTGCACTGTATTACCTCCATCATAGTAGGCACCCCTGTCTTCTCCATTAACGTATTGTGCACGGGCACGAACTGCATTAATATAAGGCAAGGCATCAGAATAGCTACCCTGGCCAGCCTTTGCCAACCTGATTTTTATCTCGGCAGCCATTAAATACGTCTCGGCAGAACGGGCTAAAATAAAATCTCTATGACCAGCAACATCATTCAAAGAATTTCTGGAACCATCAATATATTTACTTAAAGGCGGGAAAGCCTGGTACGCCGTTGTCAAATCAGTATTCAATGCATCATCTGTCATACTACCATTAGGATAAGCTACATAAGTGGTTGGTATGGGTCTGCCGGTGCCATTAACGTCATTAACAAGAGAATATGGTGTGTTGTTTATTGTACCTTGACATATTTTTGATAGAGGAAATCGTGCATCACCTGGCTGATCGATCACAAACATCATTCCCAGATCGCCTTGAACATTTGGAGCAGAAGGTGATTTCCCATTCACAGCCATTTTAGTCCTGAAAGATTTCCAAAATCTTGAGTCGTCGACCATATCATACAAGCGGTAATCATAGTAAGAGGTTGCCATTCTGCTATAAGGCCTGTCGCCCGCTAAATCACGAGCCATTTTATCCTGGATATCATATCTTGAAACAAAATACAAATGCTGCGTATTGCCATTAGCAAGATTCGTAGTTACATCATTGGTAAATTGAGCAGAAAGAATGATTTCGGGCAACTTTTCATTTGCTGAATTGGGGCCCGTATAAGCCCATAGATCCGCAAAATTTGTTGCTAACGGGTGATCGGCGATTACCTGGTCACAAAGCGTAGCAGCTGCTGTTAAATCTGAAGTTACAGTAGAAGCGTTCCATGAACTATTTATTTCACTTGCTCTGAATAAATATGCTTTTGCTAAATAATGTTTAGCGGCATCTTGTGTAATATGATAAGGCCCTCCGGAAGTTGGCAACAGAGTCGTGGCTTGCGTTAAATCGTCAATAATTTGAGCATATACATCTGCAGGATCTGCTCTTGTAAATTCCAATTCAACAGTTGTTGATGGCGTTAATTTGAGAGGAACAGCGCCATATTGAGATACTAACCTTAAATAGTTATAAGCACGCATAAAATATCCTTCTCCTAAAGCAGTCTTAACTGCCGCCGAACCGGAAGTACTGTTGGTGGCGTTTTGAATCAGCAAATTAGCATCTCCGATTCCTGTATATAAGTTATCCCATTGAACATAACCTCCTACCAAATTGCCACTACTAGTAAGTCCGGGAACAAAAGTTTGATCGTAATTGTTCCAGGGTGAATTAGACGGGTCGCCACCGACATGGAATTCATCAGTCCCATATTGAGTAGCAGCATAATACCATTCTCCATTTGGGGGAACAGTAAAGACCTGGTAATAAGTGCCTACTGCTAATTGTAAGATACCTGCGTCTGTAGTGTAAAAACTATTACCCTGTGTCGTTGCAAGTTCTTCATTCAAAAAGTTCTTTTTGCAAGAAGCGGTAGTTAAAAATACCGTTGCGACAATGATTAGTTTTTTTATATTATTATACTTATTCATATAATTTAAATTTAATAATTATTAAAAGGAGGCGTTGATTCCAAGTGTATATCCTCTGTTCCAGGTTGGACCAACTACATCCATATCCAGAAATTTCGTCTTAGAATATAACATTCCGGGATTTTGAACCTGCAGATAAGCTTTTAAATTAGAGATTCCGGATTTTTCTAATTTGTCGCTGTTAAAATTATACGCCAACGATATATTTCGGATTTTGATAAATGATCCGTTCAAATAGCCTAATGCTCCATAATAGATATCAACCGGTGCACCACCCGCATTGAAAATCGGCTTTTGAATATCTGCGTTTGTATTGTTTTCAGTATAATAGTTAACTTGCCTGGTAACATAACGTGCTGCTTCTGCTTCGCCTCCGTAACTATATAAATAGTGCAACCTTCCGTACAGAAAGATGGTCAGTCCCCAATGTTTATAATTAATTTCATTTGACATGCCAACCACCCAACGAGGCCTGGTCCACCCAATGATCTCACGGTCATTGTTTGCATCAATTTTACCATCGCCATTAAGGTCTTCAACTCTTACATTACCGGCATGAAATGCACCACCATTGGCATTTAGTTTATTAAAAAGGGCTGAATCAGATGGGTGCCATAGACCGTCAGCTTTATATCCATAAATTACGCTAATGGGAGAACCAGGGAACCAGCCATTATTAATATCAGGCTGGGTTCCGCTAACCAATGATACAATATGATCTTTTTGCCAGGCCGCATTTATTGTAGTAGTCCAGGTCAGATCTTTTGTCTTGATGTTAGTTGTCGTTACAGTAATATCAATGCCCGTGTTGGCAGTTTTGCCAACATTTTCATAGGTGGCAGTGTAACCAGTAACACTTGGTAGAGTTCTAAGCTGCAACAAATCGTTTGTCTTGGTACTGTACACATCTACACTTCCGAATATTCTTCTGTTAATTAGCACAAAGTCTAAACCCAGGTTATATTGGGTTGTTTTTTCCCATGCCAGTTCCTGGTTTGCCAAAGTTGAATTTGGTATGGAGCCCTGGGTATTGGTAGCAAGAAAAGGATAAAAAAGTGATGTTACCCCACCTTGTGTTGCATAAGGTGCAACAGATGAATTACCGGTAACACCGGCGCCGACTCTTAATTTCAGGTCATTTATCCAATTTACACTCATGAATTTTTCATTAGTGATTTTCCATGCTAATGCTGCGGAGGGGAACCACGAATATTTATGCCCTGCTGCAAGAACGGAAGAACCATCTTCCCTTGCTGAGACCGTCAACAAATATTTGTCCCGATAGCTGTAGTTAAGCCTTCCCATGTAGGAAGCGAGCTGTTGTTTAATGAGACCGGAAGAAGCGCTCAAAGCACCTGTTACAACGCCACTTGATAAGTTATTCCACAATTGAGAAGTATAAGGAACACCAAGACCTGTTATATTACTTGTTTCTTGTGTATAACCAGTGGCGCTTTGTAATAAAGTTACTCCAATTGTGTGCTCACCGAAGCTTCTGTCGTAATAGAGCAAATTATCCAGGGTATAGGAATAGGTACTGGTTTTTGTAAGTGAAGCATAGCTACTGCTCCCTCCATTAGCCACTGAATTCTTATCAATATAAACCCCATCACGATAATAAGACAAATCCGGGCCAAAATTCAGCCGATATTTCAATCCCTTTAAAACAGGAGCAATTGTACCAAAATCTACCTGGCCATATAAACTTCCGAAAGCTCTCAGCGTTACTCTTTCATCTATATTATATTTCCATTCATCAACAATAGTCTTAACAGCGTTATCTCCTCCCGGAAATGAAATTCTGTTGCCGGCAGAATCAAAAGGTACCGCATAAGGGTATACTTGTCTTGCGGATTCATATAATCCTCCACGGGGGCTACCGACCGTGCTTACTCCGGAACCCGATTGCCCATATTCCTGCTTTTCATAACTAACATTGATATTATTCCCGAAAGTAAGCCATTTGGAAGCAGCGATATCCACACTTGTATGCGCAGTATATCTTTCATATGATTGTCCGTGTATGGTTCCCGTGTTATTCAAATAACCGAAAGAACCATACGCTTTAACCTTGTCTGTTCCGCCACTTACACTGAGCAAGTTATCTGTAGTTACTGATTGCTGAGTTACCATGCCTCTCCAGTCCGTTGTTTTCACTTTAGAAGGATCCCAGGTACCTCCGGCCCATCCCTGTGCGATATTAGCCCATGCATAAGGATCCGCAGTTGCACTAAAATAAGTTCTGTCAAAAGCTTCATCCGGCTGATCTCCCCTGGGGTAAGTGCTGACACCAGTTGTTGGATTTAACCCCGCGTAATAATATGCCCAGCGACGGAATGTAATGAAATCGCCTGCATTAAACATTTTTTCATTGTCAACTAAGTTATCAAGAGTAACCGAACTATTCAGGCTTAATGTTGCCTTACCTGCTTTTCCCTGCTTGGTAGTAATAATAATGACCCCATTGGCGCCACGGGAGCCGTAGATGGCAGTCGCGGAAGCATCTTTTAAGACATCGATAGATGCAATATCCTGGGGATTGATATTATCGATACTACCGGTAATTAATGGAACGCCGTCAACCACAAATAATGGAGAATTGGATGCACCAGTTACAACTGTCCCTGTTGTTGTGCCTAAAGAACGAACACCACGAATGGTGATATCACTAATCGTCCCAGGCCGCTCATTTGAGCTAACGTCAACCCCTGCAACTTTACCCTGCATAGCTTGCAGTACATTATCTACCGGCCTTGATTTTATCTCTTGCTCACCTATTTGTGCAACAGCACCGGTTAAATCTTTCTTTTTAACTGTTCCATAACCTACTACTACTACTTGTTCCAACTCCTGATTAAATATAGATAATACAACATTTAAGCGACCGGACTTTTCATTAACTCCAACTTCTTTTTCTACATACCCGGTATGGCTTATTACCAGGGTAGCATTTGGTTTGGTGATAGAAATACTAAATTTTCCGGAAGCATCTGTAGTAACACCAGCGTTGGAATTTTTTACGCGGACGTCAACTCCCTGCAGCGGATCTCCTTTTTCGTTGGAAACAATGCCCTCAACAGTATGAGGTGAGATTTGCTGTGCAAAAATACTTTGCAGGGCAATAAGTAGTAAAAAAGCGCTGGTAAAAATAATACGCTTTAGCGTAGAAAAATTTTTTCTCATTTTGCAAGTGAATTTTGATTAAAAGTTTAGTGTTTGATTGCAAAAAAAAATTATTAGCGAGAAATATTTTTTATCAAAACAATCCAGGGGGTAATATTTTTAAGCAATCGTATACTAAATATAAGACTTTATTAAAAATTACCATCCTGTTCCATCATGTATCCCCAAAAAAATATATAAATAAAAAAATCATTCCTGAGCATCAGGATTTAAAAATAACCCCTGGGAATTTTGGAGTTCTTTATGGATTGCATTTAAAATGAAATTTTTTGGTGGTAAGCATGAGCCTAAAAAAATGCCTGATTCGATATGGCGGAAATTGATGTATATATTTAATGAATCGGTTTTATATGACTTTACAATAGCATTTTAGTTTCACATTCTATAGGTTGTTTTTATTTGGATATGTAAGTATATTTTTAAAAAATGCAGGATGGTGCAGGATGATGTCTATTTTTTATGTGGATACATTTACCGTGTTATTATATTAGAATGCCAATTAAAATTGCTTGTATGAAATTAAAGATCCTCTTTGCAAAAAGTTTTGCATGTTTATTTTTCGTTTTTGCTTTAAATAGCTTGGCCAATTTAAAAGCTCAAAACAATTCTCCTGCGGTAAATGGAAAGGTATCCGATGATAGCGGTGCCGGTTTGCCCGGAGTAACGGTCACGGTTAAAGGCAGTTCGGTCAGTACACTTACGGCATCTGACGGCTCTTATAAAATTAATGTTCCGGAGGGGAAAAAATCTCTTATATTCAGCCATGTCGGGTACGAGGAACAAACCATATCAATAGGCAACAGGTCTGTGATAGACTTATCCATGAACTTATCACAGAAAGAACTGGAGAACGTAGTAGTAATTGGTTATGGTACGCAAAAGAAAAAAGATGTTACGGGAGCTGTCTCGTCTTTTGATGCAAGAAAACTCGAAGAGAGACCTATTGAAAGAATTGACCAGGCTTTGGTTGGGCAAATGGCAGGAGTCACTGTTAAGCAGACTACAGGGATACCGGGGAAAGCATTCAGTGTTCAGATACGGGGTTCAGGATCTATCAGTGGCGGTAATGAGCCTTTATATGTGATTGATGGGTTTCCTTTGACTCCCAATTCTTCCAATACAGGAAACGGTACCTTTTCAACGGGCAATCCTTTAGATAACATTAATCCTAACGATATAGAAAGCATCCAGGTTTTGAAGGATGCTGCTGCGGCTGCCATTTACGGGTCAAGGGCATCAAATGGTGTTGTATTAATTACTACTAAACAAGGGCAAACGGGCAAGCCGAAAATCAGCTTCAATTTTTATGGTGGGTACAACCAGGCCAGCAAAAAATTAAAAATGCAAAATGCAGATGAATGGATTGCAACAGCTACTGAAGTAATCAATGCACAATACCTGGCACAATACGGTTCTGCTGGGGCTTCTGTCGGTGATGACTATGCCACGCGACTGGCACGTAATGGCGGAGCATTTAACGCAAATTATATGTTGGATCCGAGGTGGGCAATGCCAGGGCATCCCGGATTAGAGGACGTAGACTGGCAGGACGCCATTGAAAGAAAAGGTCAGATTGAAAATTATGAACTTTCAGCAAGTGGTGCCACCAATGCAGTAAAATATTATGTATCCGGCAACTATGCTAACCAGGATGGCTTTGTGACAGGTGTGGGTTATAAAGCATATTCGTTGCGTGCAAATTTAGAAGCTAATGTTTCTAAAAAATTAAAGTTTGGTTTAAATGTCGCTCCAACATATTCTATAACACAGGATCCGGGCGTAGAAGGAAAAGATCAGATTTTCCACCAGACACTGAGCCTCGGGCCCGTACAGGAAGATACCATGGGATTACTGGTTAATGCTCTATCTAACGGGCAATATTCATGGAGCAGTAGTACCAATTCGCCGTATGCTAAATTGTTATACAGAAAGGGTACGAGTAAGCGATACCGTACTTTAGGTACCGTTTATGGGGAATATCAAATTATTCCTGGTTTGGTTTTTAGAAGTTCAGTCAATTTAGACAATACTGACAATAACACAACCGCCTACTCTCCCTACATTATAGCGGGAACCCTGGCAGCAAGAACATTTACGGGATCAAATAACCTACTCGCTTCTACTTCCGGTTCATATAGCAGTTACAGGAGGCAAACCTTCGTAAACGAAAACACGCTTACGTACAACACGGTGATCAAAAATGATCATAGTTTAAATGTGCTGGCGGGGTACTCATACAATCTGGATCGTTTTGATGCGGTATCAATGAAATCCAACGGAGGATTTACCAGTGCGGTTATACAAACTTTAAATGCGGCCGCGGCTGTTACGGGTAATACTACATCTACTAAAAGCATATTGATCTCCTATTTTGGACGCTTGCTATACAACTACAAAGAGAAATATTTTTTATCAGCTAGTTTGCGCAGAGACGGTTCTTCAAGGTTTGGTATCAATAATCAATTTGGAACGTTCCCGTCCGCTTCTTTGAAATGGATAGCATCTCAGGAAAATTTTATGCAGGGAATACCTGTAATCAGCGATCTGAGTATAAGGGCATCTTACGGCGTAAACGGGAATAATAATTTACCTAATGACTATGCCAGTATTGCAACAATTGGTTCGGCGGGTTACGTTTTAGGATCCACACAGGGTGCGGTAATCGGTCAATCACCGAATGTTCTGGCTAACCCGGATTTGAAATGGGAAAAATCCCAGACTTATGATGTGGGCCTTGACTTCGGAATTTTAAACAATCGTATCACCGGTTCATTCGATGTGTATAATAAATTAAATACAGATCTTCTATTGAATGTTCAGGTTCCGGAAGCAACAGGATTTCAAAGTGCTTTGACTAATGTAGGATCAGTTCGGAATTTAGGCCAGGAATTGGAAATTACTTCACATAATATGGTAGGCGAATTCCAGTGGAACACGACACTAAACATAGCTCACAATTCTAACAAGATCGTGGCTCTTGCACCTGGTCAAACTCAGATAATCATACCGAATGGTTTTGATCAATCCAATGCTATTTTGCGTGTTGGGTCTCCGATAAATAGCGTCTACGTTTTAAAAATTCTGGGATTTTTATCAGATAAAGACATTACTGATAATGTAGCTCAATACGGCACCAAAGAACAGGTGGGTGATTTTAAATACCAGGATACCAATGGTGATGGTATAATAACGGAAGCGGACAAAGTAATTGTGGGGCATCCGAACCCGGATTATACGTATGGTATTACCAACACCTTCCGTTATAAAGGGTTTGATTTGAATGTTTTCGTTCAGGGACAGTGGGGTGGCACTATTTACTCAGAATTGGGAAGAGCTCTTTCCCGTGCGGGGCAGGGAAGATCGGACAATCGTCCGGCATCGTACGATCACCGGTGGAAATCACCAACAGACCAGGGAGACGGCAGATTTAGCAAGGCGTATGCAACTTTTCTCAGTCCTATTACTGCCGCTACTGACTGGGTTTATCCATCAGATTATATACGTGTAAGGGATATAACGTTAGGGTATAATTTGAAAGAATTGTTTAAAAAAGATTATGTACAGGGTGCACGGGTTTATTTTACTTTAGAAAACTTTTTTGGGCATGATAAATATACCAATGGTTTAAATCCGGAGGCCGCTAATACCACTGTAAGTTCAAACGGTGCGTATCCTGAAGCAGGAGATTATGGTGCTATGCCGATTCCAAAATCATTGATATTCGGGTTAAATATTACTTTTTAATCACCCTAACTTTAAAAGAAAATGAAAAAGATATATTTCGTAATAATTGTAGGTTTTATAACGTTCACATCATGCAATAAGGATCTGAACCAGATACCCATTTCCACGGCAACAACGGCAACTTTTTACCAGCAGCCGAGTGATTTTTTGGAGGCTGCTAACGCTGTGTACAATGACCTGAGAGGCTACCCGGACAGGTTAATGTTTCTATCAGAAGTGAGGTCTGATAATATATACCCAAATAATTCGGATGGTGTAGCCCGCGACCACGATCCTATCAATAATTTTCAAACAAATATTCCTACAAATCCTTATGTTGAAGAGGCATGGCGCTCAGATTTTAAAGGCATATTCGATGCCAACACGCTCCTCGATCAACTCTCAAAAAATGGCAGTTATGCAGGCTCTACCGTGTTGGTAACAAGATTAACTGCAGAAGCAAGATTCCTGCGTGCATTTTTTTACTTCGATCTAATCAGGTATTATGGTAAGCTGCCCATTATTGATCATCCCGTGTCGGCTGCAGAAGCCAATAGTATTGGTCGGGCTGCTGTTGCTGATGTATACGCATTCATAATTGATGATCTTCAATTCGCGATTTCAAATTTGCCCACTAACTTCAGTGGTCCATTTCCTAATTACACTTCAGCCGATGTTGGCAGAGCCACTAAGTATTCAGCCGAGGCAATACTCGCGGAAGTTTATATGACCCGTTCCGGTCCGGATTATGGTATCCAGGGACCCGGATTGGGCTTAAGTGAATGGAACCTTGCACTACCTTTGTTGCAGGATATCATTAACAGTGGACTTTTTGCTTTCAACCCTAATCCATATTCTTTTCCTGTACCTGCCGATGGTATTTTTTCATATAGCAATCAAAACCCTGCGGTTAATAAAGAAGCAATATTTGATATAATGTTTCTTTCCGGTCAGAACCCGATTTTAGGAACAGATTTTCCCTGGCTTCTTTCTCCTCAAAACTATTTCAATTCATTTCCGACCGGAAATAGTGCGGCAAACGGGCTTATCGGAGGACCCTATGTATCAAATGATTTATTGAATGATTATGATGCCAATGATGATCGCATGTCACCATTTATTCATACAGAAACTTTCACTTATAACGGTACTGCTGATTCGCACGCCTTCATTAGAAAATACCTGGATACTACCCAAATCAAGCCAAGCCGTTTCGATTGGGGTATCAATTTTATTGCGGTCAGATATACGGATATTTTGATGCTTAAAGCAGAGTGTATTTTAAACGGTGCTCCCGGTTCACAAAGCGATGTGGATGCTATTGTTAACCAGGTGAGAGAAAGAGCCAACCTGCCTGATTTATCTAACGTTACCTTGCCTCAGCTTTTTGACGAACGAAGAAGAGAATTTGTAGGCGAAGGGCTACGTTGGTTCGACCTGCAAAGAAGCGGTGACCTCGTAACAATTATGAATACATGGATTAATGTAGAAGATGCTGCATTACATAAAATGAACCAGGTAACAGCAAACGATATCATCTACCCGGTTCCGCAAACGCAGTTGGATGCTGCACCGGGGTTGTATGATCAAAATCCAGGGTATTAACTCTTTTCATGAGCAGTAGTTTTTCTCTTTGAACAAGTAATGGCGCAATCCTTAGGTGATGCGCCATTTTTTTAGAATCATTGCTGCATAAGTCTGAATTCATTTATTTTTTATGATTATTTGAAAATAGAAGTGTAACAAATTTCGCAGGATAGCACAGGATGATATTACTTTTTGCATCCTATAATTTTATGCATTACGATTCAGATCTCATATTTTAATACGATTGCAATGCTTATTAAAAAGTTTTTGTCATTGAGTTTCTTTTTTCCCATTATATACTCCACCATTTTTGCGCAACCAGTATTGAACACAGGTGGCAAATCGATGCCAAATGTTTGGATTGATAAAGACACACATCATAAAATCATAAAACTATCCCGGATACCGGGAAGCAATATGAGTTTCTATTTTCATAATAATCCTTTCGTTGGTAACCAAATGGTATTTTACAACAGCAGCTATCCAAAGACTGCCCGTGAAGATGAAAATAAAAAATTTTCAGTTTATGGCCAGAATACACGAAACAAACAATTATATGTTCTTGACCTCAATACATTAAAAGCGACACAGCTTACTAATTATCCTTTATCCATGAGCAGTGAAATTGTTTCTCCCAAGTTGAAAGAAGCCTTTTACCAAATAAAGGATAGTGTGTTTGCAGTAAATATCGAAACAAAAAAGGAACGATTGGTTTATGTTTTTCCTACGGATTTTAAAGCAAGTATAACTACTATAAATGCGGATGGCACTCTGCTGGCGGGTGCCTGGTCGGAGGATAAAGAAAAAGAATTGTTCAAAGAAAACCCTGAGAAAAAGGATTATTTCAATATCATCTATGAAGCAAAATTGCCAAGAACATTGTTCACAGTCAATATTAAAACCGGCAAGCTCAATAAAATTTTTACAGACAGTGCATGGTTAAATCATATACAATTTTCCCCGACAGATCCTTCCTTATTGATGTTTTGCCACGAAGGCCCATGGCATAAAGTGGACAGGATTTGGACAATTGACATTGATACAAAGAAGATAACGTTGATGCACAAACGAACAATGGATATGGAAATTGCAGGACATGAATGGTTTGGTGCAAGCGGCAAAACTATATGGTTTGATTTGCAACAACCACGAGGTCAAACTTTTTTTGTGGCAGGCGTAAATGTAAAGACCGGAAAAGAAATTAAATACCAGTTAACGCGAAATGAATGGAGCGTTCATTACACCTCCTCACCGGATGAGAAATTATTTGCAGGAGATGGCGGCGACCCAAACGCTGTAGCAAAAGCGCCTGATGGAAAATGGATTTATTTATTTACACCAAACGGAAATAACTTCACCGCAGAAAAATTAGTGAACATGAAGCATCACCAATACAAACTGGAACCGAATGTACATTTTTCACCTGATGGCAAATGGATAATATTCCGTGCGAACTTTGAAGGCATTGAAAATATATATGCTGTAGAACTAAAAAAATCATAAGAACCGAATGAATAAGAAGTTCCTTTTTTTCCTCGTGCTTATTTGCCTCATGCAAACTTCATTTGCGCAGCATACCTGGACTGTTGCAGCCAATGAAGCAAAACCATGGACGCGATGGTGGTGGATGGGCAGTGCAGTTGATGAGGCTGGAATAAAAAAACAATTAACGCAATTATCGAATGCTGGTTTTGGTGGAGTAGAGATTGTTCCAATTTACGGAGCCATCGGTTTTGAAAACAGGTACATAAACTACTTATCGCCTAAATGGATGAAAATGCTTGACTATACGGTATCTGAAGCAAAAGCCCGGAACATGGGTGTATACATTTCTGTTGGCACCGGCTGGCCAATTGGTGGCAGCGATGTTACCATTGCTGACGCTGCAACAAAATTGATAATTCAAAAATATTCTTTGAAAGCCAATGAAAAACTGGCTGATAAAATAATAGTCGACGATCCTAAACAAAAAAAATATGCAAGCCTCTCCGCTTTAATGATGTTTAAAAAAAATGGAGAAGCTGTTGATCTTACCAATAAAGTTGAGGCGGATGGGACATTAAATTTTACAAGCAATGAAGATGCAGAACTGATAGCCGCATTTATTGGCAAAACTTTGCAAAAAGTAAAACGTGCCGCCCCCGGCGGGGAAGGATATACCATTGATCATTTTAGTAAAACAGCAACAGCGGATTATTTTAAAATTTTTGATACAGCCTTCGGTAATTCTTCTCACGGCGTAAAAGCTTTTTTTAATGATAGTTATGAAGTGTACGGTGCTGACTGGACGCCAGATTTTTTTAGTGAATTCCAAAAGCGAAGAGGATACGATTTAAAAAAATATTTAAACTTATTTGTAAGCAATTCTTTAAACGATACCGTTGCAAGATTAAAGAGTGACTACCGGGAAACCATATCCGATTTGATGTTGCAAAACTTCAGCAAAGTATTTACATCCTGGACAAATAAGCGCAACACACAATCCGTAAACCAGGCACATGGCAGCCCTGGCAACCTGCTGGATTTATACAGCGCCTTCGATATACCGGAGTGTGAAACCTTTGGCAGCAGTAAGTTTGCAGTGAAAGGTTTAAGAAGAGATAGTGCCGATGTTAGAAATGTAGAACCGGATCCTGTTATGCTAAAATTTGCAAGTAGTGCAGCACATGCGTATGGAAAAAAATTAACCAGCTGCGAAACCTTCACCTGGCTGGAAGAACATTTTAAAGCAAGTTGGAGTCAATGTAAACCGGAAGTTGACCAGGTTTTCTTATCAGGCATCAATCATGTTTTTTATCATGGAACAACGTACACGCCGGCTGATGTAAAATTTCCGGGATGGTTGTTTTATGCCTCGGTAGGGTTTGTTCCATACAACAGTTTGTGGCCGGATTTGAAAGGCCTGAACGACTATATAAAGAATTGCCAAACCGTTTTGCAAAAAGGTGAACCCGATAATGAGTTATTGATCTATTGGCCAATTTATGATGTTTGGAACAATGCGAAAGGAATTGATATGCCTTTGCCTATAAATACAATTGATAGTTGGTTGCATCCTTCGACATTTTACAAAGATGTAAGACAACTTCAGGGTCTTGGGTATTCACTGGATTTTGCAAGCGATAGAATGTTGGCAAAAGCAATTATTACTAACGGCGAAATAAGCATCAATGCAATTGGCGCTAAACATAGAGTCCTGGTTCTTCCGTCCTGCGATAAAATTTCTGTTGAAACATTTAAAAGTATTTTGCAGATAGCTCATAATGGAGGAACAGTAATTATTCAATCATTGCCAAAAGATGTAAAAGGATTTTATGATTTAGCTACTGAACGGAAAGAGTTCATAAATAGCATACCAAAATTTTTATTAAATAAAAGCCGTCAATCAATAAGCGTAAACAATTATGGCAAAGGCAAAATAATTTTGGGTGATGTAGAGACTGCTTTAAAAGAGTTAAAGGTAATGCCTGAAACCATTGCCGGTAAAGACTTACAGTTTATCAAAAGAAAACAGGGTAATGAAGAATATTATTTTATTGTAAATAATACCGCAAACGATTTCAATGACTCTGTTGTTTTGAACGTTGCTGCTAATAATATTTCTTTTACTAATCCATTAAATAATCAAACTGGCAATGTAAATTTTAAAAAGCTGAACAACCAAAGTCAGCTTCGTTTACAATTAAAATCGGGACAAAGCATTTTAGTAAATTGTACAAATGCGAAAGCAACTGCTAAATGGAATTATACAGATGAATCTAGTGGAGAAATTAATTTACAAAACAATCATTGGAAATTACATTTTACCACGGGTGGCCCATATTTGCCAGGTGATAAAGAAATGAATACGATTCAACCCTGGACAAGTTTTACTGATGATAGCACCACACAATTCTTTAGCGGTACCGGTGTCTATTCCACTACTTTCACTTTAGAAAATAAAGCACCTGATTATTTATTGCAATTAGATAGGTTATATGAAAGTGCAAGAATAGTTGTTAATGGGAAAGACGCAGGATTAATCTGGAGCCTTCCTTTTGAATTGAAAATTGGGAAGTATTTACGAGAAGGAAATAATACCATCAGCATTGAAGTATGTAATTTAATGGCCAATCGTATTCGTTATATGGATCAACATAAAATTGTTTGGCGTAAATATCATGAGATAAATTTTGTAAATATTGATTATAAAAATTTTGATGCCAGTAACTGGAAAGTGCAACCTTCGGGTCTTGACGGCTTTGTTAAGCTAATTCCACTAACTAAATGAAAGGCTTAAAAAGCGCTGCGATATTTTTCGCACGCGGTGCCTTTGTATTTCAAAATTTGTTTTTAAAAAATTAAAAATTGCATAGTGAAAAAAATATTGATTCTAATTTCTTTATTTGTCCTGGCTTCTTCATCTGTTTTCGCAAAGTCCCCAAATAAATATAATCTTCTAATAGCACCGGGAACACTTACAGATAATGATGTCACGCTGTTGTGGGATAAACAAAATGCAAATGGCGATGTAGTTTATGAAATTTTACTGAATGGACATTTACAGGGTACTACCAAAAAAACAAACTATACGCTAACAGGTCTGATGCCTGCTACTTCTTACACTGTAACACTTCGGTTAAAAGGAGAGGCAAAGCCGACCGGTACAAAAATATTTGCCCTTACATTTAAAACCGCGGCAAAAGGAAAGATGTATAACATTCTTGATTATGGAGCAAAAGATGATAGCAGTTTTAAAAATACTAAAGCAATCCAGGCGGCAATCAATGCCTGTTCCAAAGGAGGAACAGTTTATATTCCTAAAGGCACCTTTGTTTCCGGCGCTCTTTTTTTAAAAAGTGATATGACGCTTTTTATTGCTAAGGGTGCTGTACTTAAAGGGTCTTTGGATTTGGAAGATTATTTACCTATGTATTTAAACCGTTTTGAAGGATGGGAATTAAAAACCTATGCAAGTTTATTAAATGCGGGTACACTTAACCGTGATGGTTCTTATAATATAAAGAATTTGCGCATCACAGGCGGTGGAACTATTTCAGGGGGCGGCAAAAAATTAGGAGATGCCATGATTGCTGCAAATGGAGATAGAAGCCGGGGCAGGTTGATTTGCCTGATGAATTGCCAGGATGTAAGTATTTCCAATCTCACAATTACCGAACCGCCTTGTTGGACCATTCATTATATCTACAGCAATAACATCAGTTGCCACGATCTGAATATTATCACTTATGGTATCCGCAACAGCGATGGCATTGATCCTGATTCATCCACCGATTCTTATATTTTTAATTGCACATTCGATACAGGTGATGATTGTATTGCCATCAAGTCAGGAAAAAATCCTGAAGGATATTATATAGCAAAACCAACAACAAACGTCAGAATTACTGACTGCGATTTTGTAAGAGGCCATGGAATATCAATCGGTAGCGAAATTTCAGGCGGTGTAAATGATGTGCTGGTGCAGGATTGCAGAGCAGGCGCTTTATATCATGGCTTGCAGATCAAGGCAACAAAAGAAAGAGGCGGCTATGTAAAAAATGTTACTGTGTCTGATTGCCAGTTACTACAAATCACTGTTTTTTCAGCATTGAATTATAACAACGATGGTGAAGCAGCACCTGCACCACCAACATTTGCGAACTTCACATTTAAGAATATCGATCTTTCTGACGCTTCTACAAAAGAGCCCGTTATCGATATAAATGGATTTAAAGATCCGGCGCATAAACTGAAGAACGTAACTTTTGAAAACATCGTTATGCCCTCAAACTCGAAAGTTGTAATCAACGATGCGCAAAAAATAAAGTTTGAAAATGTGAAGACTGTTAGTGGCTCGAAACCAGCTTATGTAATTAATAACAGCACAAGTATTAATTATTAAAAGGAATGAAAAAAGTCAATAAAACAATCGGCATAATGAGCACAATGCTGGCAGCCTGTATGCTTTTCAGCGCCTTGCCCGCTTATTCGCAGCAAACAAGCGTTGACAGTAGTTTTCATATTTATCTTTTGATCGGGCAATCGAATATGTCTGGTCGCGGAAAACCGGATTCAGAAAGTAAAGTGATCAATCCCCAAATACTGATGCTCGATTCATTGAATCATTGGATACCCGCGACTGATCCGGTTCATTTTGATAAATCAATTGCCGGTGTCGGACCTGCCATCAGCTTTGCAAAGAATATGTTGAGCGATAATAAAAATGTCAAAATCGGTTTGGTGCCTTGTGCATGGGGCGGCTCACCGATTAGTGTGTGGGAGCCTGGTGCTGTATATATGAAAGCCCATCCGTATGATGATGCCATTGAAAGAACAAAAATAGCAATGCAGCAAGGTGTGTTAAAAGGTGTGCTCTGGCACCAGGGTGAATCGGATAATAATTCAGCATTGGCACCTCTTTATCTTAATAAATTAAGTGTATTGATTAATCGACTCCGTACCGATCTCCAGGCACCTGGTTTACCTTTCGTTGCTGGCGAAATAGGTTATTTCAATAAAGCTAATATCATTAATAATGTCATTGATAGCTTACCTAAAGTAGTGTCGAATACAGCGGTTGTTTCTGCAGAAGGACTTGTTGACAAAGGTGACAGTTTGCATTTTAATACCGCTTCAGCAAGAGAGTTAGGCAAACGCTATGCAGAAGCGATGAAAAAACTTCAAAAAAATAAATGATTGATAAGAGCAAAAATATGAAGCTGAAATATTGCAAACTTTTAGTTTACTGCGCATTTGTTTTTGCTAATGCTCCTTCCTTTGCGCAAACAATAAAAAATAATCTTTCAATAAGCAAAGTCAATGCAGGCAATACCTTTCCGTTATTCACCAAAAATATCAGTCCTTCATTTTCTTACGATACCAATGATGCAAAAGTTGTAGAGATCGCGGCCGAAGCATTTGCCAAT
This sequence comes from uncultured Chitinophagaceae bacterium, assembly GCA_963819925.1. GTDB lineage: Bacteria > Bacteroidota > Bacteroidia > Chitinophagales > Chitinophagaceae > Ginsengibacter. The sequence goes on from CAWFYG010000009.1 coordinate 1,946,324, forward strand.
GATATCAATCTTATATGCGGAAAAATAATGAAGATCAATAAATCTGCAAATGATAACAATGGATATAACATTACTGCAGGAACGATTGGTCATTCAAAAAATATAGATAATCTTATAAAAACAAAACAACTTGATGTCACTTCTATAAAAAACAAATGGGAATGCTTTTTAATTAAAGTGATCGATAACAAGTTGATCATTGCAGGAAGTGATCCAAGAGGAACTGCATTCGGAATTTTTCACTTATCAAAGCTGATGGGCGTTTCACCCCTTGTATATTGGGCAGATGTGGTTCCTGCGAATAAAGAAGCATTGTTCATTTCAGGTTCTTATATATCCAAAGAACCTTCTGTTAAGTATAGGGGAATTTTCATTAACGACGAAGACTGGGGATTACGCCCATGGGCTGCAAAAACACTTGAACCGGAAACTGGCAACATTGGCCCAAAGACCTATGCAAAAGTTTTTGAACTCTTACTTCGCTTAAATGCAAATCTTATCTGGCCGGCCATGCATCCTGGAACAGTACCTTTTTTCGCGATTCCGGCCAACGAAAAAGTTGCTGCAGACTATTCTATTATCGTTGGTTCATCACATGCCGAGCCCATGCTGCGCAACAATGTGGGCGAATGGAATGAAAAAACAATGGGTGATTTTAATTACTTAACTAACAGAGATGCGATTGATAAATATTGGGAAAGCAGGGTAAAAGAAAGTAAAAGAGTTGATGCAATTTATACAATCGGAATGCGGGGTGTACACGACAGCCAAATGGAAGGAGTTACTTCGGATAGTGAAGCCGTTCCTTTGCTTGAAAATATTTTTAAAGATCAACGCGGTTTACTCAGTAAGTATGTAAATAAGGATGTGACTTCTATTCCGCAGGTATTTGTTGCATACAAAGAAGTGCTGGATTTTTATGATCATGGGTTAAAGGTCCCGGATGATGTGACATTGGTTTGGCCGGATGATAATTACGGTTATATCCGTCGGTTGGATAATGAAAAAGAAAGAAGAAGATCCGGCGGTTCAGGAATATATTATCATGCTTCCTATTGGGGACGGCCGCATGACTACCTGTGGTTAGCTTCTGCGAATCCGGCACTAATGCAGGAGGAAATGATGAAAGCTTTTAATAATGGCTCAAAGAGGTTGTGGATATTGAATGTGGGAGATATTAAGCCGATCGAGTATAACATAAAAATGTTCCTTGATATGGCTTATGATACAAAACCCTTTGAAAAAAATGATTATGCTGAAACGTATATGCAGCAATGGCTGATCTCTTTATTTGGAAAGAATAACGGGCTGGCAATAGATCCTGTTTTAAATGAATATTTTCAACTGGCTTATGAGCGCCGTCCTGAATTTATGGGATGGAGCCAGGTAGAGCCAATAACGCAAATAAATCATACTGCATTCAATGAATTTTATTATGGTGATGAGGCACAAAAAAGAATGGACCGTTACCAGGCAATCGTAAATAAAGTAAAAAGTATACGCCCTGAAATTTCTCCGAAAGATGCAAATGCATTTTACGAGCTGATATATTATCCTGTTGTATGTGCTGCACTCATAAACAAAAAATTTTTATACAGGGATAAGAGTTTTTTCTATTCAAAACAAAATCGATTGAGTGCAGTTGATTATGAATTGAAATCAAAAGCCGCTTATGATAGTATCATTGCAGAGACTGATTATTATAACAATCAATTGTCCGCAGCTAAATGGAAAAATATGATGTCAATGCAACCAAGAGAACTTCCTGTATTTGATAAACCAGAATTCCCTGCAATAACCATAGACAGGTCCGCAGTATGGAGCATAGCTCCGGAAGGATTCGTCACCAGCGATTCTTCACTTGTAAAAAGTAGTAGCGAATTTCAGTTGCCGTCATTTGACAATTTAAACCGCCAAAAATATTTTATCGATATATTCTTAACCGATAGTGTAAAAACAGAATGGACAGCTTCTGGATCGGTGCCATGGATTCAAATCTCATCCTCTCACGGAAATTTCGATGCCGACGCTGGAAAAAATCAGGAGCGGCTGTATGTATCCGTTGACTGGTCCAAAGCGCCTGCTTCAAAAACTTTTAATGGACAGATACAATTTACAGATGGTAAGAAGCAACTAACGGTGACTATAACCGCTACACATCTCAGTACAAATAATTTTACGGGCTTTATAGAAAATAACGGTTATGTTTCCATGTATGCTGTTCATTACACCCGGTTGAAAAATAACTCTTATGGAAACTGGAAACCTCTGCAGGAACTGGGTTATACGGGAAGCGTCTTACAATTACAAACTCCACAACAGAAAAAAATAATTAATAGTGATGATAGAAGCTGGATCAGCCAAAACAGTTCCTATGCTGCCTATGATTTTTATACTTTCAGCCCTGCTGATGCAGCGCTTACTGTTTTTACTGTGCCCACTCATCCATTGAATAATGAATATGGAATGCGTTACGCTGTTTCTGTCGACGATAGACCTTTGCAGGTGGTGGATTTTAAAACTATCGGCAGAAGCGACGAGTGGAAACAAAATGTACTGCGCAACAGGGCTGAGAAAATAGTTTCTATTCCGTCGTTAGGAAAAGGCAAACATGAACTCCGGATTTATGCCATAGATCCGGGCGTTATGTTGGATGGAATGTTGATTGACCTGGGTGGATTGAAAAATGCCTATGGGGCAATAGATGAAACTATTTCGGTTAAAAAATAAAATGATATAGTTTAAATATGGAATAATGAGGATGCAGCAGTACATCTTTTCATCATGCGGCGAAGCAGAATAAATCCAATAATGACCAGTCACCTAAATACTCATGTTGAAAATTTTCCTGATAATATTTTTTTCTAATCTGTCTTTTTGCGCTTTCCCGCAAACCAATGATTCTCTCTGGCACGGCATACATCGTACTATGCACTATGAACCCGATAGAACAGATTTTATTTGTGTGAACCCCACGAGACGCTTTAACCGTGCATTGTATGGCACTAACACGCCGTTCAGAGTTGAAGCCGGCGACCTGCCTGAGTTTGCTATGTATATGCCCGGTATGGGCGGCAACTGCAAGTTTGGATTGATGAATGGTGATAAAAGTAAATGGCTGACGGATGCGAAAAACATCAAAGCGATTTATCGTCCCGGCTGTATGTTGTATGATATTAAAGACTCCATGCTTGGAAATGGAACATTACATATTACTATCCTTGCGCTTGCTGATACAGAAGGAATGATCATCAAAACTCAATTTGATCATGTAAATAAAAATGTTCATTTGCTTTGGGTTTTTGGTGGCGCAACCGGCAAAAAATTTCATCGTGATGGTGACCTCGGCGCTGACCCGGAATCATCTTTTTATCTGCAGCCGTCTTATTGTGCGGACAATATTTATCAAATTGAAAAAAATGTTTTTCACTTATCATTTGGTACAGAAAAAAGCGATATAAAGAGCAATGGTAAAAGCGATCCAAAATTTCTTTCAGGAATAATTCCATCGGGAATAAAGATTCAACTGGCGGACGCAAATGAACAGTCAACCCCTTTGCATTTATATAGATCGAAAGCTTCTTCATTGCCTGTCGTAACAGCTATGGAAGATGCTTCTTCCTCTCCACAATATTTTTTAATACAACCTGGACAAGCCCTGCCAAATAATTATGACTCACTTGTAAATATTTTTGACCATGCAGAAAGCGCTAGAGAAAAACTTGTTAACCGCGTAAAGCTCGTTACACCAGACAAATATATTAACACGTTGGGAGGGGCATTAGCTATTGCAGGATATGCTATCTGGGAGAGCCCTTCTTATATGCACGGAGCTATTGCGTGGCGCATGCGTTTGCCCGGATGGCGTGGGCCTTATGTTGCTGATCCTTTGGGATGGCACGACAGGGCAAGATTGCATTTCAGTAGTTATGCATTATCGCAATTAACAACGCCACTAACGGGACCCATAGTCGCAGATACTGCTTTGCATCTTGCAAGGCAGTTGGAGAAATTAGGCACGTCAGTTTTCAGTAGTGGTTACATCTGCAGAAATCCGGGTGGCGATTTTCGCCCGAATCATTATGACATGAACCTGGTTTTCGTGGATGCGCTGTTGAATCATTTTAAGTGGACGGGTGATACGACTTACGTAAAAAAAATGTGGCCTTTATTGCAAAGACATCTTGCATGGGAGAAAAGAAATTTTGATTCTGATGGCGATGGTTTATATGATGCTTATGCTGCCATATGGGCAAGTGATGCGTTGGAATACAGTGGTGGTGGTGTGATGCATTCATCTGCCTATGATTACCGTGCTAATAAAATGGCTGCTCAAATTGCAAAGATCATTGGCGAAGATTCTACAGCATACCAACAGGAAGCTGATCACATTTACCAGGCAATGAACAATGTGTTATGGTTGCCTTCAAAAGGATGGTATGCGGAGTATAAAGATGCACTGGGATTAAAGATGATTCATCCTGCTGCTGCGTTGTGGACAATATACCAGGCTATCGACAGCAAAGTGCCTGACGCTTTCCAGGCATGGCAATGTTTGGATTATATCGATCATGATATTCCTCACATTCCTGTTCGCGCCAAAGACTTGTCGTTGAAAGATCTTTACGTTTTGTCAACTACCGACTGGCAGCCGTACACGTGGTCATTAAACAACGTTGTGCTAGCAGAAAATTTGCAAACATCACTTGCTTATTGGCAGGGTGGAAGAACTGATGAGGCTTTTCGCTTGTGGCGGAGCTCGCTGATACAAAGTATGTATCTCGGCGCAAGCCCCGGCAATTTCGAACAGATATCTTTTTATGATGCTGCACGTGGTGAACTGTATCGTGATTTTGCTGATCCAATTGGCGTTGCAGCCCGCACGCTCATTGAGGGATTGTTCGGCGTTCAACCCGATGCATTGCACAATACGTTATTGATTCAACCGGGTTTACCATCAGCATGGAATTTTGCATCACTATCTGTTCCCGATGTTGCAATTGACTTTAAAAGAACAAACAATACAGATGTTTACAACATCACCCAATCATTTTCAGAGAAGCTTCGTCTAAGGTTTATCGTGAGATCCATAAAAGACGAGGTATCATCTATATCAATTAATGGGAAAAACGTTTCCTGGAATCAAGTGGAGAATTCAATTCAGTATCCATCAATAGAAATTATTGCTCCCGCAGAAAAAACATACCGAATCGCAATTACATGGAAAGGAAAGCCATTTGAAAAACCTTTTGTAAAAAAAATTTTAAATAACGGAGAAAAGCTGAACGTTTCAACTGGTGAAGCAAAAGTTGAAAAAGTTTATGATCCTCAACGTTGCATTAGCGAAATAAATATTGATGAAAATGGTATTGACGTGATTGCAAACAATGCAGGTAATAAAACTTTTTTTATAAAAGTGAACCAGGGAGCGTTTAACTTTTGGCGACCAGTTTCATTTACGGTTAGGCCGCAGATGGTTGAAGAAAAAATGCCTGCAATTACGAGCAAAACAATTTTTGACACGCTTGATCTTCATCAATATTATAATGCGAAAGTCACTGATATTTTCAAACAACAATATCTCTCGCCGCGTGTCAATGTTCCAACATTAATGCTTCCAACGCAGGGTATTGGTAACTGGTGTTATCCGTTAACGCAGGCAAATATTAACGATTTGGGTTTGCGAAAACTGGCAGGAAATAAAAATGAAATCTTCACACCGCAAAACATTCCTTTTAGCACACCGCATGAATCTGCTAATGATAATATTGTCTTTACATCACAGTGGGATAATTATCCGAAGGAGGTTGACATAGCATTGCACGGAGTGGCGTCTGCAATACATTTACTGATGGCAGGCTCTACCAATCCAATGCAAAGCCGTATCACAAACGGAGAAGTTATCGTGACCTACACTGATGATTCGAAAGACTCCCTTCAATTATGCAACCCCGGAAACTGGTGGCCCATAGAACAGGATTATATGATAGATGGATATGCTTTTACAACCGGCGCTCCTTTTCCTTTACGACTTTACCTGAAAGAGGGCACATTTGCTCACGGACTAAAAAAATATACAAGCATCAGTGGCTATACCAATATGGCCATTGATGGCGGTGCAGCGACTGTTTTGGATATGCCATTAAATAGTAAAAAGAAATTAAAATCACTTACAGTAACGGCATTAGCTAATGACGTCGTTATTGGATTGATGAGTGTGACGCTGCAAAGAAATTGATTCTGGCAACACCTTTAGCAGGTATGTGCAGGATGCATAAACAAACTTTTTTTCTCACCTTGATGGCTTATTGGCCACAACGATTGTAAATATGAAACACATGAAAGTTATTTGCCTTTTACTTGCTTCTGTTTTTTTGTTTGTAAACAGTACGTTTTCCCAAACGGAAAATGATCACAATTTAGCCTGGGCCGCTGATGCAGGCGCTAAACAATTTCCTTCTATAATAAAAGTGTTTATTGTAAAAGCGAAAAGCGATACATCGAAGGTTATTTCCAAACAAATACAGGAAACAATCGATAAATGTGCGAAAGCCGGAGGTGGCATTGTATCATTTAAGCCGGGGACTTATGTAACAGGTGCGATTTATCTAAAAACAAATGTTCACCTGCAAATTGATAAAGGAGTTACATTGCTTGGCTCTCAAAACTTTGATGACTATCCTGAAATAAATACAAGAATAGCCGGTATAGAAATGAAATGGCCTTCCGCATTGATCAATATTATTGATGCGAAAAATGCCGCAGTAACCGGTGACGGTATTGTGAATGCAAGAGGCAAATTTTGCTGGGATAAATATTGGACTATGCGAAAGGAATATGATAAAAAAGGTTTGCGCTGGATTGTTGATTATGATGCAAAAAGAGTAAGGACAATGCTGGTCCAGAATTCATCTGACATTACTTTAAAAGGAATTACGCTTAAAAATGCAGGCTTCTGGACAGTGCAGGTATTGTATTCTAATCACGTAACTGTCGACGGCCTCATTATCCGCAACAATGAAGATGGTCATGGGCCCAGTACAGATGGCGTTGACATCGATTCATCAACCTGGGTATTGATCGAAAATTGTGACATTGATTGTAATGACGATAATATTTGTTTAAAAGCTGGCCGTGACTGGGATGGCCTGCGTGTGAACCGCCCTGCTGAATATATCGTGATAAAAAAATGCATAGCAAGAAGAGGCGCAGGATTGGTAACGCTTGGCAGTGAAACATCAGGCGGTATAAGGCATGTTTTGGCTACTGAACTTTATGCAAAGCATACGGACAACGGCCTGCGGATAAAATCTGCGTTTACCCGTGGGGGTGTGATTGAAGATATTCATTTTACCAATTCAATATTAGATTCTGTAAATAATGCTTTTCAATTTAATTTAAACTGGAATCCGTCTTACAGTTATTCCGAATTGCCCAAAGGATATAATTATGATTCCATCCCGGCACACTGGAAGGCGATGTTACATAAGGTAACACCCGTGGAAAAAGGAATACCACATGCAAAAGATATCTATGTCGAAAATGTCAATGTAACTCACGCCAATCATGCGTTTGTGGGGTCAGGTTATAAAGAATCAGTATTGGAAAATTTTGTATTTACAAACTGTAATATTTCCGCCGGAGCAATTGGGTTGTTTGAATTTACCAAAGACTGGAAATTCAACAATGTAAATCTAACCATTGATGAAAGAGAAAATATTTCAGTCGATTCTAACGGGAAAGCGCAACAGGAGAGATTGAAAAATTAAATAATCCAGTTTGCAAAAAAAAAATATAAATTTTACAGCGTTCCTTTATAAGTTAGTTCCCTCTCCTTCGGAGAGGGGTTGGGGTGAAGCTTCCATCCTGTTGTTCCTCTTACTACTGTGTTCAACTAATTACGCCCAAAACCAATCCCCACGTTTCACCCGATCATTCGATAGTACCTGGAAATTCATTAAACAGGACGTGCCCGGAGCAGAACAGTCATCTTTCAACGATGCTTCATGGAGAACTCTGAATGTGCCACACGACTGGAGTATCGAAGGACCTTATGTCGAAAATAACACAACGGGAAGAGGCGGTGGTTATTTACCCGATGGCATCGGGTGGTATCGAAAAACTTTTTACCTGCCTCGTCCTGATAAAAATAAAAAGGTCTTTATTGATTTCGACGGCGTAATGGCTAACAGTGATGTATGGATAAATGGCTATCATCTTGGTAAACGTCCTTACGGATACAGCAGTTTTGAATATGACTTAACCGGCCACTTAAATTTTGGAAAGGATAAAAAAAATATAATTGCGGTTCGTGCAGATAATTCTATCCAGCCCGCTTCGCGATGGTACACGGGCGCAGGAATTTACCGGCACGTGCGGCTGGTAATCACCAATCCTGTTCATATTGCTCATTGGGGAACGTTCATTCATACTTCGGATGTTTCAAAAGAACAAACGATTATTCATATTGAGACAAATATTTTCAATGACGCATCTTCGGATCAAAGTGTTGTAGTGGAAACGGATATTATAAATCACGATGGAAAAAAGTTGAGCTCCGTTAGCACGAAAAGCTCCATTAATGTTTCAACAAATCAAACAGTTTTGCAAACGTTGACATTAGAGAAACCAATATTGTGGGATATCGATAATCCTCGTCTGTACCATGCCGTTATAAAAGTATTTGTCAATAATAAATTGACAGACAATAAGACTATTTCTTTCGGAGTCAGAAGTGAAAATTTTGATGCTGCAACTGGTTTTTGGTTAAATGGAAGAAATATAAAACTAAAAGGTGTTTGTATGCATCATGATGGTGGCGCAGCTGGAGCCGCTGTACCATTGGGCGTATGGAAATACCGGTTAAATATTTTAAAAACTATTGGCGTAAATGCAATAAGAACATCCCACAATCCGCCAGCGCCGGAGTTTTTATCGCTCTGTGATCAAATGGGGTTTTTGGTAATGGAAGAAAATTTTGATACGTGGGGAGCAAAAAAACCTCATGCAGAAAATGGATACAATCTTTATTTCGACGATTGGTGGAAAGCTGACACCAGGGACATGATATTGAGAGATAGAAATCATCCATGCATTGTTATTTATAGTGTCGGCAACGAAATTCATGATAACCTGAATGACTCGTCAGGTTTCAGGAAATACAGGATGCAGCAGGATTTGATTCATTCTCTCGATACCACACGACCGGTGACAATGGCCATATTACGACCGGCTTCTTCACATGTTTACGAAAATGGATTTGCAGAAATGATGGATGTTGTTGGGCAGAATTATCGCGAAAATGAATTGGTTGCTGCACATGAAAAGCATCCGGATTGGAAAGTGATCGGAACAGAAAATGGCCTCACACAAGATGCATGGCTGGCGTTGCGGGATCATCCTTTTATTGCCGGCCAGTTTTTATGGGTCGGCTTTGATTACCTGGGAGAATCAGACTGGCCGGCTGTGGTATTTGGAAATTCACTGGTTGATAAAACCGGCGATTTAAGAATTGCGGGCTGGCAGAGGAAAAGCTGGTGGAATAACAAGCCGATGGTACATGTAATGCGTAAAGAAAAAAGTTCGGGTAAAGGCGAATGGGTAAGCGATTGGGGTACTGGAAATATCAATGCAAATGACACTGTACAGTTGGAGGTTTTCAGCAATTGTGATGAGGTGGAATTGTTTTTAAATGACAAATCACTTGGCAGTAAATCACGTCCTGCTGATAACGCATCACCGCTTATGTGGACAACGACATTTCACAAGGGAACCTTAAAAGCCATTGGCAGAAACAATGGCAAAATTGCAGCAGAAGAGATATTAAACACTGCGGGAAAGCCTGCTAAAATAGTTTTGACAGCAGATAAAAAAGATGTAGGGAATTCATGGGATGATGTGGTATATCTAAGAGCTACGATTGCAGATGCTAACGGGATATCATGTCCGAACGCTGATAACAAAATCACTTTCAAAACAGGTGGTCCTGGTATGGTAACTGCCGTTGATAATGCGGATGTAACCAGTAAGGAATCTTTTCAATCCAACGAGAGATCAGCTTACAACGGAACCTGTGTAGCCATTGTAAAAGCGGATGGGAATAAAGGCGACATAACAGTCACGGCTAGTGGAAAAAATTTACAGTCAGCAAAAATTACCCTGCATGCAGCACAGAAGAAATAAAAAGGTTAAATACCCATCACTAAAACTCGGGAAGTTAGTTATTCTTCCACTACTCTTTATCGCATTGGCATTCGTGATTAACAGGCATAAACCAGTGTTCTATATTATCGGTGACTCCACTGTAAAAAATGGCAGTGGAAAAAGCACAAATCTTCTGCAAGGCTGGGGAAGTTTTATTGCATGAATACTTTGATACGAACAGGATCACAGTCGAAAATGATGCTATCGGTGGCAGGAGCAGCCGCACATTTTTAACCGATGGCAGGTGGGATAAAATATTAAAGACATTGCAAAAAGGTGATTATGTCATTATGCAATTCGGCCACAACGATAGCGGACCTTTGGATGATACGGCAAGAGCAAGAGGAACTATAAGGGGCATTGGTGATGACAGTACTGAAATTTACAATCCCATTCGCAAGCAGAAAGAAGTTGTGCATACTTACGGTTGGTATATGCGAAAATATGTCCGGGATACAAAAGCTGCAGGCGCTATTCCCATCGTCTGTTCCCCCATTCCGCGAAACATTTGGAAAGATGGAAAAGTGGTGCGCTCCCCCGAAAGCTATGCCGGATGGGCTAAAGAAATTGCGATGCAGGAAGGCGCTTATTTTATTGATCTTAATAATATCATTGCTAATAAGTATGAAGAATTGGGCGCTGATAAAATAGCCACCTTTTTTCCGCAAGATCATACACACACGAATAAAGAAGGTGGAATGTTAAATGCAGAAATCGTTATCAACGGGATCAAAGATTTAAAACATTGTGGATTGAAAAAATATTTGCTGAATAGATGAAATACATAAGGTCATTTTTATTTTTTGCTCTTTGCATAGCGTTTATAACAACGCATGCGCAAAATTCTAAAACCATATCCAAACCTAACATCATTTTCATCTTCGCCGATGATCTCGGGTATGGCGATCTTGGGTGTTATGGACAGCAAAAAATAGAAACGCCAAACATTGATGCCCTGGCAAAACATGGTCTGAAGTTCACACAATTTTATTCCGGCTCTCCGGTTTGTGCTCCTGCACGGGCGACTTTTTTAACGGGCCTGCATACAGGGCATACGCCGGTTCGTGGTAATAAAACCTTCAAGCCGGAAGGTCAAACTCCCTTGCCGGATTCGGTTATCACGTTTGCCAATATCTTACAGAAGAATGGTTATGCTACGGGAGCATTTGGAAAATGGAGTTTGGGTTACATAACAACAAGCGGAGATCCTGCGAAGAAAGGGTTCGATGAATTTTATGGATATAATTGCCAGACATTGGCGCATAATTATTACCCTGATCATTTGTGGGACAATCGCCAGAGAATTAATTTCCCCGATAACTATGAAAAGAAAGCTGTTTATTCTGCTGATCTGATTCATGCGCAGGCAACGAAATTTATAGAGAGTAGTCATCAGCCATTTTTCGTGTACCTGCCTTATACGCTTCCTCATGCAGAACTGATAGTGCCTCATGACAGTATTTATTATTACTATATTAAAAAGTTCAATGAAAAGCCGGATACCACTAAGAAAAAATATGACGGAAGAATAAGAGATCCTTATCCAAGAGCCTGCTACGCTGCCATGGTTACAAGGCTCGATAATTATGTAGGTGAAATTGTAAAGGCAGTTGAGAAAAAAGGAATTGCTGATAACACATTGATTATTTTCACAAGTGACAACGGGCCGCATAAAGAAGGCGGCAACGATCCTGAATATTTTAAAAGTAGTGGTATCCTTCGGGGCATAAAACGTGATCTATACGAAGGTGGCATAAGAGAGCCATTCATTGCTTATTGGCCGGGCACAGTAAAGCCAGGCGTAACATCACAAATTGGAGCATTGTGGGATATGTATCCAACTTTTTTAGAGTTGGCACATTTGAAAACTAACAGACATACTGATGGTATTTCATTAGCGCCTACATTGCTGGGGAAAGGTCATCAGCAACAACATGAATATTTATATTGGGAATTTCATGAAAATAACGGAAGGCAGGCAGTTCGATGGAACAACTGGAAAGGCGTAAGACTGGAAGTGAATAAAAATGCCAACGCCCCGATTGAATTGTATAACCTTTCCACGGATCCTTCCGAAACTAAAAATGTAGCGGCTGATCATCCTGAAGTTGTAAAGAAGATAGAAGAATTTATGACTGAAGCTCATGTGCGAAACCCGGACTGGCCTTTATTACCAGGTGAGTATGTTAAAAAGTGATTTTTAAAAACAGGGTGTTATGTTTGATAGATACCAAATTGTAGTGCAGGATAGTTCTATACCTTACAATTCCCTTACCCAGATATTGCGAAAGCTAACGGGATTATGATGATCCTGCAGCAGCAAAGGCTCTTTACCCGCATGCTTTTCGTACTTTGGCACTCCTACAAATTGCATCGGTCCCCAAAGCTCCACGTTATTTTGAATCAATACCCCGTTATGTATAACGGTCATGCGTGCGGGAGATTTGAGAGAGCTGTCCTCATAAAATTGAGGCGCTGTGAAAAATATATCATAGGTCTGCCATTCACCGGGAGGCTTGCAAACATTCACCATAGGCATGTGTTGTTTATAAATACTTCCCGCCTGCCCGTTGGAATAAGTCCGGTTGCTATAAGAATCCAGTACCTGTAATTCATAACGTGACATTAAAAACACGCCGCTATTTCCGCGGCCCTGCCCGCTATCCTTCACTTCCTTCGGGGTTCTCCATTCAATGTGCAACTGGCAGTCACCAAAACTTTGTTTTGTACGAAGATCACCGGAAAAGGGGACGACGGTAAAGGAACTATCATCAGCTTTCCAGTTGAACGGTTTGCCGTCTTTGCTTATCCAGTTAACAGTATCTTGTTTTGTCCTGAATAAAACAACAGCGTCGGAAGGCGGATCAGCATCAGTTTTACCGGGTGTGACCAGCCTGGGAACCGGTGACCAAATCTCAGTAAGTGTAGGATCACCCCGGTGTTGTGCGTCAGCTAACGAAGTCGTTAGTAATATAAAAAATAAGATAAGGTTTGATTTCATGCTTGCATTGTTTCAGTAAAATGATTACATAACGGCTACCAATATTCGCTAAAAGATTATTTTATAGCTTCCTGATTTTTACATTGCGATAATATATTTCCGAATATTCCGACTGGAGTAATATTTTCCCATTTTTATTACTGGCATCTTCTCCCACATTTACAACAATACCGTTAACCGCCTGGATACATTTGCCGTTATATGAAATAATTTCAACAGTGTTCCATTCACCATTTGGTTTTTCGCCATCGCCGTACTTTTGCATTCTCGTATGATTGGAAGGTTTATTCTCCACTCCTTTTACTTTAATAGTGCTGAAGCCTAACAACCAGAAATCTCCCACATCGCCTTCCTGTATCTGGCATTCGATGGAAGAAGGCCAGATGGAGTCGGGCGAATTAACCGGGATATTATAACATACACCGCCGTCCCGCTTTGCATTTTCACGTGGCGGCCATTTTTTTTGTCCCCATTTAAAATCCACTTTAAAATGATAGTCGCCGTATGCACTGTCTGTCATGGCATATCCAAGGTCCTTCCCTTTAACATGAAGGACATTATTTTCAATCCTGAAATCAGAATCAGGATCATGATTAACACCAATATCTTTTAAATAAGTATGCCAGCCTTTCAAATTTTTCCCATTAAATAAATACGTAAAGAAATCTTTGGTCACGGGCTTTACATTTTTTACTACAAAAACATAGTCATTGTAATCGCCGTTTTTCGCTTCTTCAAAACACAGCAGGTAATTATTGGGAATTAATTTTCCCTCATCATTTTTCAATGGGTATATGCGGGTGGCATGTACCGCATTTCCGGGGAAAAATAACATGTTCCACACATCTTCCGAGAAGGCAGTATGTGTTGGACCTGTTGCATAAAAACCAAACATATTTTTACCGGGGTCAAACGAAGAGGATCCGGAAACTATTGCCGGAAACAAACATTGATGTTCGGGGAATGTTCCTGTTTTTGATAAGACACCTACCTCCTTCTTTTGGGGTGAAGAAGCTGAGTCAATATAATAACCAAAGGGAAGCTCAAAATCCGGTGAATACCTTGCTGTCGGCAAAATTTCAACATTCCCCTTTCCTGCTTTTTGAAAAAGCGAGTACGGTATCTCATCGCCCTGCAACTGAGGCAAACTGTTATTTGCCAGTGTCGCCCAGCCGATATTTATTTTATATCCCAATGCATCTGCTACCGTTTGCAGGGTTGGTTCATTTTCTCCCTCGAGGCCATTTGTACTAAGGCCTGTAAGACTAATTTTGTTAGTTAAGTTGCCTGAAGTATTCGTTATAAACAAATTTGCTTTTGTTATTCCAACGAAATCACTGGCAGGGGTAAACGCCAATACCAGTCGGTTCTTTCTAAATGAAAGGATTTTAAAAGCCGCCGTATCGCTGCCAGTTAGTTGTACAAATTTTGTATTGGCCGGAAGAACAGCAGAGTCAGGTTTACTCATGGTTCCCTTTATCGCAGAAAAAATAAAAGTTTTCTTAAATGGAATTTTATTTTGGCAATTAGCAACTATAGTCGCGGCAAAGAAAATACATACGGTAAGAAAATAACTTTTCATATAAAGACGATCGTTTAAATTTCCGTAGAATATAAATGTAACATTGAAACTATTATATCGCGGTAAAAGATGCATCCTGTTGCATCCTGCTTAGTTGCTGTTCATTAACTTAATAAAGTTTATACCTTAGATTATAATGATGAAAACCTGTTTCATTTTCGTTGCTTGTTTTTTTATTTCCGCGACGGTTCGTGCGCAAGCAAAAATCGACCGAAAGGCTTTAGTAGAAAGACATAACGTTATAAACAATCATTTCGATTCCTTATCGTCTCTTTCAGTCGGCAATGGTCGCTTTGCATTTACTGTTGACATAACAGGATTACAATCCTTCCCTAATGCCTATTCGAAAGGTGTACCGTTGGGAACCGAAAGTGAATGGGGCTGGCATAGTTTCGTGAATACTAATCATTACACATTTGATGAAACTTTAAAAGATTATTATATACACGGAAGAGATATTCCCTACTCAGTTGAGATAAAAAGCCCTGAAAGAAAAAAGGAAGCAGTTAATTGGTTTAGGCAAAATCCTCACAGGTTGCAATTAGGAAACATTGGTTTTGATATTATAAAAAAAGATGGAAGACTTGCAACGATTGAGGATATAAAAAATATTCATCAAACGCTTGATTTGTGGACGGGCGAAATGCATTCAAAATTTACCGTTGAAAATATTCCTGTTGATGTGGTTACGATTTGTCACCAGCAGTTGGATGCTATTGCTGTTAAAATAATTTCTCCCTTGCTTAAAGAACAACGGTTACGCCTACGTTTACGATTCCCGTACCCAACTGCTGCCTGGGCCGACATGGGAAATAATTTTACCAATGACGATAAGCATATTTCAAAAGTTATTTTTCAAAAAAATAGTCAAGCTTTATTTCAACATACTATTGATACAACTAACTACTACGTCGCTGCAAGGTGGAATAAGAAATCGAATATCAAAAAGATAAGTCTGCATTATTATCATATTGTCCCGGATGCGACAGGCAGTTTTGAAATAACGTTTCGTTTTAGTCAAGAGAAAAATAATTTAGCTGTTCCATCTTTTGCAACAACTGAAATAAACAGCGAGCAACAATGGAAAAAATTCTGGTTAAGTGGCGGTGCGGTTGATTTCTCAGGTAGTACAGATCCAAGGGCTTTTGAATTGGAAAGAAGAATTGTACTGTCGCAATACTTAACCAAAATACAGTGTGCAGAGCATTATCCGCCGCAGGAGACCGGGCTTACTTATAACAGTTGGTATGGTAAACCTCATCTCGAAATGCATTGGTGGCACGGAATAAATTTTTCTTTGTGGGGAAGAAATGATCTGCTTGAAAAAAGTTTGGGATGGTATAAGAAAGTGGAATCAGGTGCAAGAGCAATTGCCAGGAGACAAGGTTATGCAGGCGTGCGCTGGCAGAAGATGACCGACAATGAGGGAGAAGAAAGCCCTTCTTCTGTGGGTGCATTTTTAATATGGCAGCAACCTCATTTTATTTATTATGCTGAATTGTGTTATCGCAATCATCCCGGCATAACAACGTTGAAAAAATATAAGGACCTGGTTTTTGCAACGGCTGATTTTATGGCTTCTTATGCCTTCTATGATTCTGCGACACACCGGTATATTTTGGGTAAAGGTGTTATTCCTGCCCAGGAGAGGTTTAAAGCGATGGAAACTTACAACCCAACGTACGAATTGGTTTACTGGCACTGGGCGCTGGGTGTTGCGCAACAATGGAGAAAAAGATTGCATTTACCTGCCGACAAAAAATGGGACGATGTCGTAAAAAAATTATCTCCCTTACCTACGCAGGATAATAAATATTTATTTACTGAAAGCGCCACTGATTCATATACTAATCCTAAATACAGAACAGATCATCCATCTGTTTTCGGTGCCTTGGGAATGATGCCTCAGACGAATCAGGTGGATACTGCCATCATGCACAACACTTTCAACTGGATATGGAAAAACTGGTCGTGGAATAAAACGTGGGGCTGGGATTTTCCCATGACGGCCATGACGGCCACACGGTTAGGCCTACCTGAAAAAGCGATTGATGCTTTATTGATGCCTGTTCAAACAAATACATATTTAAACAATGGTCATAATTACCAGGACGACCGTCTGACAATTTATCTTCCCGGCAACGGAGGCTTATTGGCTGCAGTTGCGATGATGTGTGCGGGGTATGACGGATGTAAAACGGTTGAGCCCGGCTTTCCGAAAAATGGAAAATGGAAAGTTAGATGGGAAGGTTTGAAAAAGATGCCGTAAAATCAGGATACTACAGGATAATTTTTCACCATGAAATCACTATCATGCATAGTCTATAACGATTGCGATCATGAAAAAAATTAGTTTTATAAAATTGAATATTCTTTTTTCTTTCTTCATTTTTCTATCAATACAAATAGTTGCACAGAACATTCCTTCGAAGAAAGAAGTGCTCAAAACTGCTGAGGTTGCCAACGCTTATTTTATGAACAAATGGCCGGATCCGGGCAAGGAAATTTATGTTCCATCAAAAAGTAAAACATGGCCAAGCAACATCTGGACAAGAGCCGTGTATTATGAGGGACTGATGGCGTTATATCAAATTGATAAAAAGAAAGCATATTATGAGTATGCAGTTGATTGGGCCAATAAACACAACTGGAACTTAAGAGATGGCATAACCACAAGGAATGGTGACAACCAGGCTTGCGGACAAACGTATATCGATTTATATAGAATCAACAAACAGGAAGAGCGCATCAAAAATATAAAAGCGTCAATCGATGGTATGATGGCGACTGACAAGATAAATGACTGGACATGGGTAGACGCAATTCAAATGGGCATGCCCGTGTTTGCAAGGCTTGGTGTAATTTATAATGATACAAACTATTTTCACCGCATGCATGAAATGTACGACTATACAAAATATCAGCAAGGTGGTGGTTTGTATAATGAATCCAATGGACTATGGTGGAGGGATAAAGATTTCACACCTCCATATAAAGAGCCTAACGGGAATAACTGCTATTGGAGCCGTGGCAATGGCTGGGTGGTGGCCGCCCTGGTGAGGGTTTTACAATCACTTCCGAAAAATGATCCTGATTATAAAGAATATCTTGACGATTATAAAAGCATGATGAACGCACTTGCTCCTTTACAAAGAAGCGATGGATATTGGAACGTTAGTCTTCAGGATTCTACCCATTTCGGCGGGAAGGAACTAACGGGAACTGCTTTATTTACTTATGGTATGGCATGGGGAATCAACAATGGTTACCTTAGCCGAAAAACTTTTTTGCCAATTGTTATAAACGCATGGCAGGCCATGAAACAAAGTGTTCATCCAAATGGATTTCTTGGATATGTGCAGGGAACCGGCAAGGAGCCGAAGGATAGTCAGCCAGTAGGATATGATCATGTTCCCGATTTTGAAGACTTTGGCCTGGGTTGTTTTTTACTGGGAGCCAGTGAAGTGTATAAATTGAAAAAATAATTTCAAGTAAGAGCAAATGAGAATGATAACACTGACCACTGTTTATTTGTAATTCGCGTAATTCGCTTTCAATCGTGTAATAAATTTTAAATAATGTTTAGACAACTTTTTTTCTTTTTGCTCTTGCTGGTTTCAGCTTCTGCGTTTTCGCAATCAGTGCAAGACATGAACTTATACAAAGAAACTGTTCCCGATTCAAAACCTTCATCGGTAACCGAACAGATTACGTTCAGCAATGGAGGCTTTCGGATTTCGTCGGTTGTAACGCCAACGCTTACCCGATTTTCTCCTGCGCATCCAAATGGGATAGCTGTTATCATTTGTCCCGGCGGCGGATATGCAAGGCTGGCAATGGATCATGAAGGAGTGGAAGTCGCCAAAACATTCAATAATTATGGTATTACAGCTTTTGTTTTAAAATACCGGTTGCCAATGGATTCCATAATGATCGACAAAAGCATCGGTCCCTTGGAAGATGCGCAACAGGCTATACGCATGGTAAGATCTAATGCTGCCACGTGGGGACTGGATCCAAATAAAGTGGGTATTATGGGCTTCTCGGCAGGTGGTCATCTTGCATCTACGGCTGCAACCCATTTTCATTCTTTGGCTGATAAATCCATACACGACACCACTTCTGTTCGGCCTGATTTTGCAATACTTATTTACCCTGTTATAAGTTTTAATGATAGCATCACGCATCATGGCTCTAAGGATAATCTTATCGGCAAAATTCCATCCCCCGAATTGGTGAAAGAATTTTCTAACGAACTACAGGTGACAAAAGACAGCCCGCCGGCATTTCTTGTGCAGGCCGGCGATGATCACACAGTGCCTGTTGAAAATAGTATCCGTTATTACCAGGCTTGCATCAAAAATAAAGTTCCGGTTGAAATGCATTTATATCCTGCTGGTGGTCATGGCTTTGGATTGCGTAATAAAACGACCAGCGATCAATGGTTTGATCGCCTGATGAACTGGATGAAGATGTTTGAATAAAAATTAATGAGAAATCGCAAATCGGAATTGGCTTTGAATAATTTTTATGTGTCTGTGGATTTTAAGCAACATGTTTCCGAGGATTTGGATGCTCTTTCATGCATCGAAATTTTATAGGTTTAGCAGGCTGATAAACTCTTCTTTTTTTCTTTTAGCAACATCAATCAAATCACCGTTTTCCAGCATTACCTGGCCGCCAATTCCCCTTAGATACTTTTTGATATAATTAAGATTGATAAGATGACTGTTATGTACTCTGAAGAAACGATACGGTGTTAATAGCTCTTCAAAATCTTTTAAAAGTTTTGTAACCAGTATGGAAGTTCCATCAAATAAATGTATACGGGAATAACTGGAACTCGATTCTATCCGGACTATGTTTTTTATGGTAACAAATTCAAGACCTTCGCCTACGGGAACAGCAATTTTATTGTTCTGGCTTTTGTTATCTTCTATCGATTGCTGTAAAATATTCAGTCGTTCCCGTATGTGAGTTGGTTTCTTTTCTAAAAGCCGGTTTACCGCATGCTGCAATTCAGTTATTGCAACGGGCTTTACAAGATAGTCAAAGGCACTTATGCGCATAGCTTCAATCGCATAGTGATTATAGGCAGTCGTGAAAATTACTTCCGAATTGTATTCGCCCAATTCTTCCAGCATCATAAAACCATTCATCTTCGGCATTTCAATATCCAGGAATAATACATCAGGCCTGTATTTTTTAATTAAAAGAATTGCCTCCTGTGGTTCCTCAACAGCAGCCACAACAATAACCTGCTTGCAAAATTCTTCCAGCTTTTGTGTTAGGTTTTGCAAACTACTCAGTTCATCATCAATCAAAATTGCTTTTATTGTTTTAAGCATCAGATTGTTTTTACTTTTATTGTTACGCTTGTGCCCGATGGCTGACCATTAATAGCATATAAATCTTCAATCTTCAACGTATTTTGAGCGTGGTGTTGCTCATTAAAAATATTGATTCTTTCATTGGTTATTTGAAGACC
This sequence comes from uncultured Chitinophagaceae bacterium, assembly GCA_963819925.1. Taxonomy (GTDB): domain Bacteria; phylum Bacteroidota; class Bacteroidia; order Chitinophagales; family Chitinophagaceae; genus Ginsengibacter. Next base: position 1,966,598 of record CAWFYG010000009.1, read on the forward strand.
CAAACTGACATGTTTAGATTTGGTTCTTGCGTTATAGGCCGAAGCTTCTGCTCTGCCTACCCCATTATCCTCTATTTTATAAATTATGTAGTCATCTTCCAGCTTTGCAGTTACCAATAATTGAAGATCCTTTCTTATGCTATATGCAAACCCGTGAACAATTGCATTTTCAACAAACGGCTGAATAAGCAGCGGTGGCACGCGGTAGTCTAATTCCAGCAAAGCGGGATCGATATTATTTACATAACAAAATTTGTTATTAAATCTTAGAAGTTCCAAATCTATATACAACTGAATTGTTTTCAGATCATCAGCAAATGCAACACCTTCTTTACGGCTATTGGAAAGAATAATTCTTATAAGGCTTGCAAACTTGTTAAGGTATTCGCTGGCCTGTCTTTTATCGTTTTTCAAAATAAAATTTTCAATACCATTAAGGCTATTAAAAATAAAATGAGGATTCATTTGCGAGCGAAGTACCTGCATTTGTAATTCTGCTTTTATTTTTTGAGCCTGTATTTTCAGTCGCCTGTTCCGCTGGTAAAAAAAGATAACTAATCCGGCAAGTAAAAAAATAAATCCGCTAAGGTAAAGTACATTCCATTGCCTGCTGTTCTTCAGCTCAAGATTCTTAATATCATTATCCTTTTGTAATAGGGCGATGTGTTCCTCCTTCTGCCGCGTTTTATTCATCGCTTCAAAATCTGCCAGCCTGGATTTTGTTTCATCGCTGGTGAGAGAATCTTTGTGTTGCATATATTCCTGCTGGTAGTGGTAAGCTTCCCTGAAATTTTTAAGTTTTGCATTTACTGCCGCAAGTTGCTGCAATACCAGTACAATGGAAATCTGCTGGCCACTTTCTGTGGCTACCGATAGAGCGTGCAGGAGTGTGTCAGCAGCGGGCGTCCAGTTGTGCAGCCCGGTGTCGATACTGGCGAATGAAATTAAATATCTTACAAGCCAGGTTCGGTCCTCATTTTTATCTAACCATGGTTTCACAAGAACAAGCGCTTTTTTCGCTTCGTCGTATTTTTTCTCGTTGCATAAAATATCGACATAATTAAATTGATCCCGGACATGTTCCTGCACCTGGTTGCGTGTAAGACGGGCTACCGAATCAGACAGTTTATTGAAGTAAACTGCGGAATCGATGCGATTCAGATTAGTATAATATGTTGCGAGGTTGGCTGCAGTACCCATAAATGGCATGTTGTTGCCGGAAAGATATCCTAATGCTTCACGGGCATATCTCACTGCGCTTATATCATCTTCAGACTCATCGTAGAGCTCCGCAAGATTGGCCATAGGCAGTCCTACATCTCTTGGATGGCCTGCCTTTCGGAGCCCATCAATGGAATTTTCGTACAGTGTAATGGCAGTTCGGAACATTCCGTAATATTGATAGACCCCGGCCATCACAGACGAGATGCCGTATCGGCGCGGATTGGTGAGGTCCATTGTATCTATCCTTTCGTGCAACGAATCGAGGTAAGCGAATACCGAATCTTTTTTCCCCGCCTGAACGAATCGTTCCATAATTTCTCTCACTGAAACGAGGTTATAGAAGTTCATTTTATCCGGGAAATAGGGAAGCACCTTTTTGTAATAAAATATTGCACTGTCTGGTTTGCCAAACTGGTATGCGAATGCCTTGGCCACATCAAAATAAAAGATTCCCTGCATTGTATCCTCCTTGTTCTTATCAGCTAGCGCTACACCTTCCCTTGCCATCTCATAAACCAAATTAAGTTGGCCGCTATTTAGTGAATCGCTGATGGTGTTCATTAAAAACTGCATGCGGGCTGCATCTGTACTAAGTTTATAATAAGCAGATGGAAAGGGCGCAGAAGGCTCCTTTGTTTGGGCATTCGCAATGATCGGGATTAACCCAACGAGGATGATATGCAATAAAAAATATCGTTTAAGGGCATTCGTCATATAATTGAAAGATCGTCATACTAAATTTAGCACTTAACGTTCAGATCAAGATTATACCACCGGATTTCACCAGAAATTGAATCTAAACATTCGGAGGTTTTTGGCCTACGGCTGGTATTTTTTTGTAAGGCCTAATTGCTATTGAAGTTTGAAACAGGTCAGTTATCGTACCGCTAAGTCGGCGAGCCTGTAACCAGGGTATTCAATTCACGGGCGCACTAAGCTGTTTCATTAAAAGTTGTGATCTTACAATTTTACAAATTCGACTCTACGATTTTGCGCTTTGCCTTCCGCCGTGTTATTAGAAGCTACCGGGTCAGATGCACCTTTGCCGTCTGTTTCTAATCTGGATGCGTCAATTTTAAATTCAGACTCCAATGCCGATTTTACTGCTTCTGCACGTTTTTTTGAAAGTGTCATATTCAATCCGGCATCGCCATCGCTATCAGTATGTCCTACAATTTTTACGCGAACGTTGGTATTATCCTGCAAAACATCAGCAATATCTTTTAACGAACCATAAGATTCCGGTTTGATAGTGGCAGAATTAACATCAAATAAAATTCCTGTGGTTGAAAATTTCCCCTCGTTGATTAATTTGTTGCGGGTGTCCGGCGCACCAACCGCCAGTTTGATATTACTTATCAGGTATTTATTCTGGTTGGCAAAGTCGCCCCAGATTTGAAACATCATAGTATTGTAAGTTTCGCCGGCAGGAAATGCCCGCAGCAAATCAAATATTTTATTCTGGTCGAGATATATTCTCACACGCTGTTTTTGCCGCCATATGGATACCTTTATTTTTGTGGCTCCGTCATTTTTAAATTCAATTTGGTTATCCATCATTTTATCCCCATCACTATAATCATAAATAGTAGCTATACCCCCTTTATCGCGGGGAATAGGTTGTATTCCCAGGTTTATTCCTGACCGCTTATTGTAATTAAATTCAGCATTCAACTTTTCTTTGCCGTCTTTGCCGTTCCCTGCGGACAGAAAAAGCGTTTGAAGAGAAGGGATGTAATTATCACTGGAGTAAATAAGATCAAATTCAAGAGTAAAATTGTCCGGTAGATTATTGATGTCTTCCGGCTTAAATACACCTCTTTTATTAAGCATTAGCCAGTGGCCGGTTTCACCGGAAACTGTAACTGTTTCACCAGCAGAGTTGGTGTTCCAGTTTTCCGGAAAATCGCCAATGGCATCCCGTGAAAAATCTTCATATACCAAAACCTTTTCGCCTGGTACAAAATCAAATTTTGAGTACGTTGCAAGCGGAGCCTTATCAGAATCCTTCTCTGTGTAATTCTTGGCTGTATTATTTTGCCCGGAAGTAGCAGTTTGACTGGTATTTGCATTTTTAGATTGATCGGAATTGTTATTTCCTGTGTTTTTCTTTTTGTTTTTCTTTGTAAATAATTTGCCTAACACTTTATCAGCTACTTTGTCGGCTGTATGTTCTGTAGCAATAGCGGCACCTTCTTTTACTCCTTCACCGGCCTGTTGCTTCAGTATATCACCCGTTTTCTGAGCTTTTGCATTGTAAAAAAATGAAAGTGCTGTTACTAATAGAATGAATGCTTTCATAAAATTATGTTTATGGTTAAAAATGTTTAAACTATATGTTTTTTATTTAGATCATTTTCTGCTCAAAGCATCAACCTTCATGGTCAGCTCATCTAACTTATTTTTCAAGGCTTCATTTTCTGCACTCAATTCCTGGATGGCTTTTGTAAGCAGGGGAATAAAGCTCATGTAATTCACAGCTAGGAAACTGGTTGTTCCAAAAACTTTCGGTTGAGAACCATTTATGGAATGTTCTACCCTTGGAACTGTGACTGAAGTAACAAGATTAGGAAAGATACCTTGCACATCCTGGGCTAAAAAACCAAATTGATGTGTTACGGGAAGACTAAGTTTTGATGGGTTTGCTAAATTTTTATCAAAGTCATACTCTTTCACCGGTAATTGCTGCAAGCGGGAAAGTGCATTGGCAAGTTGTTTAATATTGGTTTTCAATTTTTCATCTGATGCAGCGTATACGTTTCCGGTTGTTTCAATGTCTCCATAAAAGCCTGCTGCAAATCCGGGGTTTCCTTGTGAAGGAATATAAGCCTGACCATATATTCCAAAATTTGCAGTATGAGGACCAGACCCACCTATTGATGCTTCTTGCAATGTAGAACCTTGAGCATAACCATAAACTCCCACATTTCCTGATAGGCTGGTTGCCCCGTTTGAAGAGCCTGAAATGCCATAGGCTCCACCTTGATCGACGGTTGCATTTATAGCCCCGAAATTACTATGACATACGGCATAAATGCTATATCTGCTGGTACCGCCGTCTACCTCCAATGCCGCATTTGAAGATGGCGCAGCAGTGCCAATACCTACATTTTGTGAGCCTGTACCCAGGATGATAGCATTGCTTTGCGAGGTGGCAATTAAACTTCCAATTACAATTGAATTGGAAACTCCATCGGTCACACTTGCTAATGGTCCTATGCAAATATTATTATTGCCGGTACTACTTCCCGATCCGGCATTTCGCCCAATGAAAATGTTATTGCTTCCGGTAGTGTTATTATAGCCTGCATGGTCCCCGAATGTAACATTTTCTGTGCCGGTGGTATTTGAGTAAAGCGAGTTGAAGCCAACAGCAGTATTGTTTCCTCCACTGGTATTTAAATACATGCAACGTTGCCCTACTGCAGTGTTTGAAGACCCGGTAGTGTTATTTTGGAGAGCGCTGAGGCCCGCAGCAACATTGTAGCCGCCGGTGGTATTTAATTGCATTGAATTGTTTCCAATGGCAGTGTTTTGATAACCGGATGTGTTAACAAGCATCGATTGATACCCCACTGCCGTATTGGACACACCGTCAATATTATGGTCGAGGCTTTGGTAACCAATAGCGGTATTCTGAGCGCCTGTTGTATTTGCGAATAAAGCCTGCGCACCATTTGCTGTGTTATAGGTTCCTGTCGTATTCGCACCTAATGCAATGACGCCGGTTGCAGTGTTGTAGGTTCCTGTCGTATTTGAACTTAGCGCCTGGAAACCATGGGCAGTATTAAAGCTTCCCGTCGTATTAGACCATAGTGTCTGGTAGCCCTGTGCGGAGTTGGCGTTCCCGGTAGTATTAGATACTAAAGACTGGTAACCAATTTCTGTATTAAAGTGGCCGGTGGTGTTGGAAAAAAAAGTTTCATAGCCCAGGCCTGTATTTCCGTTACTTGGGTCATAATCGATGAGGCCCGCATAATTATTATCTACTTTTATTAATAAAGGTTTTGCATCCGTAGTACCAATAAAATTTGAAGAAGTATCTGTGCCGCTGTTACCCGTTAAAGACCAGCCGGTACCTCCGCCGGCCAGATTATTCCATACACTCCCATTGTTGTACCAGAATGAATTACTTGTGGTATCATATACGAGTAGTCCTTTTGTGTTGGGTATTGAAGTGCGGCTTATGCTACTGGTCCTCGGAATCAATAATCCTTTATTAAATGCCTTAATATCCAGCATGGCATTAGGGTTAGGTGCACTACCATCTGAATTAATTCCTATGTTTTGAGCGAACGATGTTACTTGAACGCCGCCGGTAAATAAAAAGAGTAACCAAATTATTTTCTTCATACAAACTTCAGTTATGGTTAATTGAATTGGCCTAGCCACACGAGGTAAGCCATACTAAAATAGCTTACAATTTTGCTGAAGAAAGTGACAATCAATATCTGGCAACTTTGGCTTTATAATTGGTATAAAAAATGGAAAAAGAGGGAATTCGCTTTTTAAAAAAATGGATGGCTTCAGCACTATTATTAGCAGTTTATGATCCTAAAGGCAAAAGTGTTGCAAATTTGCGAAGTAAATTATAAAGAGAAATAACACTCTATGATTTTAGCGGAGACTAAGGACTTCGAACCAGACTTATGAATCTTATTAAGTTCGACATCTTGAAAGCTTACCATATCATAACTCGACGTTGCCAACCAAATGGTCTTTATATTAAAAATAATATTTAGAGCAAAAAGATAAAGAAAGTGATTTTTTTATGAATTACTAATTGATGAGCTTACCAACTTTGGCACATACAGAACATGTATTTGATAGTTCATTGAGAAGCTCAATTTTAAGATTCACTCAGCATTACAACGTGAAGGTTACATGTACCATTCCCTTAAGTCTCAACCGGGTTTGGCCTTCCGCAAAATTTTGTGCAATTGGTACTTGCGCATTTACGCCTACACTAACTTTTCTCATATTAAGTTCCATACCGGTAATTGCATTGGTGACATTGCTTGCAGTATATCTGACTATAGAGGTTTTAAGAAAATTTGAACCGACGTTTTCATACCCTAAGCCTGCATTAGGAACCAGGATTTTTTTCTTTAGGTTTACCTGGTAGAACGCAATAAGGTTGGATGAAAACTTATTGCCATATTTATAACCTCCGTTATTAGAAGTATTTATTTTAAAATTAGCCGATGCATTTATTCCGAAGTTTTTTATTGTGACATTATACATACTGTTTAACAGGAAATCTGTACTTCCCGTTCCTAATTCGGCATTTACGTCAGCAACTGTGATATCAGTATTAGAAAAATCGAGGTGAGACAAACCCGTAGGCAGTTTAACACCCGCTCCCAACCACAATTGCTGTTGTACTACTTTTCGTTTAGCCGTAAGTGATGTATTGCTAAATATTTTGTATTGCCCGATAAGAGTGACGTCTCCCAAACCGCTCCGGGCAGAAGTGCCATCGTCATCTATTTGCTTATTTAAATAATAAGGAATGAAACCCATCACCTGGAATTTGCTCCCAATGTTTGCTCCGCCCCATACTTCCATAGTATTATAATAGTTTGTGCTGTATTGAGAAGCATCACTAAACAAAGTTGTATGAAGATGTGAATAGTTATAACGCACTCCCATAAACGCATTTTGAAAGTGCGGAAACAATCCCATGTAAGTATTGGTTCCACCACATCCACAGATCGGGCATGCAAAACCAAGCGTTGAAAAAAGTGCCAGGACAAAAAGAATATATATTTTTTTCATAAAGGTTTTTTTTGACTTATAACTTCGATATCATCCGACTTTGTTTTATTAATAATTTGCCATTCCATGGTTTTTGCAATATTAAATGCACGTTCTTTCGCAAGATTGGCATTCTTACCTTCAAATAGTTCATCAACGGTTTGATTAAACAATTCTACCCAATGATGAAATTGCTCCATATCCAGCCCTATTTTTTTATGGAGGTTTTTGTGTACCAGCATCGGGTTGCCAATATACCCTCCTGTGAAGAAAATGGTATTCTCCCAGAACTGGTACATAGCAAGTAAGTGTGTGTGCCAGTTTACGGGAATCTTCAATGTAAAAACGGGTCCCAACATCTCGTCAAATTTTATCTTTTCATAAAAGGTATTGATCAACATTTCTATATCGTTCCTGGTTTCAATATCTGATTTCATATTATCTGTCAGTTATCAAGTGTATTAATAATGCAATTTTAATCACGCAAAAAAGTTATTTTTATGCGTATAGTCATACGATTGAAATGGTATCACAAAAAATACGGGTCGGCGAGTGGTCGAACTAAATAATAATCAATGTCAAAGCAACTTTAAGTCCTCAATAAAATTTCTGTATGATTTTAATCATCCAGAAGGCTGTAAAGAATCATTGCGGGCCGGAAATACGATAAATAGTTTTGGCACTATTAAAATTTATGTACTATGATAAATACAGATTTGCTACTGACATGGGGCGCCGCTTATAAAAAGGTAAATGCGGGTGAAGTAATATTCAGGGAAGGAAGTGAAGCGAATTTCTATCATCAACTGGAAGACGGTATTATTAAATGGATAAACGTTGATGAAAACGGCACTGAATTTATTCATAACATTATCATCGCTGGTGAAAGTTTTGGAGAACTTCCGTTATTCGACGATCAGCCATACGCAGCATCTGCGATTGCTGAAACGGACGGCGTCATTTTACGTCTTCATAAAGCTACTTTTCGCCAGTTATTACAGGAAAACCCTGACATACTTTTTTCTTTTACAAAATTAATGGCACAAAGATTACGATATAAATTTTTCATCTCGAAAGAAGTGGCATCTCATAAGCCTGAGCAAACTTTAAGTTCATTGCTAACCCACTTTAAAAAATCAAATCTTCACTTTTGCAACGACTGCAGTCAACTAAAATTAACACGACAGCAACTTGCGAATATGACTGGTATGCGGGTTGAAACCGTTATAAGGACGATGCGCACTATGCACGAACAAGGCAAATTGAAAATTGAAAAGGGAAGAGTTTATTGTTGGTAAGAATAAAAGTTCCGGCGAATAAATTACAAGCGCTTAATAGATTTAGTTCTTTAGTCATGCACCCCTTGTTTAATGTTCATCAAAAGTAACCCCAGGAATAATATAATAGCCGCTGCCAGAAGCGCTTCATTGATGTATGGCACAGATCTATAATCTAAATCTGCAATACCTTGCACCAGGAGAAATACTTCGTTAATGATAATTCCTGCAACAAAGATGACGACTCCAGTCTTTTTTATTTTGCTTAGCCGGAAATAATTATAAGCTATACTATAAGTTGTGATAAACAGCGAAACCACCCCCAGTAGCACTAGGTGCAAATATCCAATCACAATCGGTCTGAAACCATAAGTAAGATAGCTTAATGAAGGCATTGCTGATGCGGCTTGTAACAATAATTTTATAGTGTATGCTACGGCGCAAAGAATAAACAGCACCCGGATGAATGACTTAACGTTTGATTTTAAAGTGTCGCGGTATTGTTTCAATACACCTAAAATGATAATCCAGCCTGCCAGTTGTGCGATGCCCGCTAATGCAACAAGAATGTAAACCCATTGTGGCATTGGTATCCATAAGGCAGATAAAAAATAAGCCGGTAAACAAGCCGATGCAAATAAATAAAATGCAGTCTTTAATTTCTTATCTGCTGTTGCGTTTATGCTTAAACGATAGGCTAGCAATCCCATGCATGTAAATAAGAACCATCCATTGTATTGGAAATGGAGAAAGAAGTATATGGCAGCGACGTATAAGTTTTGAAAGCTGCTTTTTGTTGCCATCATAAAGGCTAGCGTGAACGGACCTATGGACGATAAAATATTAAAAAGCAGGGCTGCTTTAAAAAATGATTTTTCTATTGTTGGCTTTGCGATCTTATTGAGGTCTTTCCAAAAACGGATAGCAAAAGCATATCCTGCAAATATGGAAGCGGTGGAAAAAATGATCGACCCTGCGGCATATCCTTCAAAGGGGAAAGTAAATAACATTCCATAAGCTGTAATAAGATTAGCCCATAGTATCCAGCGGTATTTTGGAAATTGATTGGTTAGTGTTTTCTCCGATAAATATTTTACCAGTAATGTCATTAAAGCCAGTGTGACCCAACCGGAAAATGCGAAATGCGAATGTGCATGAAGCATGAATTTTTGATCAACAAACGGTAACGAGTATACGATTTTGTAGCGTAAGATGCATCCCAAAGCTCCCACCAACATTAAATTGAAAAAAGCGGCTGACAACCATCCAGGTAATGAACGATCCATTTTTTGATACAAAATAAAACAACAGCAAATTAATGATGTATGATTGCAATCATAATGTAAGTAAAAATCGCGTTTTCTTTTACAATTCCTTCCACATGATTCTTATTGCTTGCCAGTATGATTTTTATCATGCATTCTCATGAGAAAAAAATCAATTCTCCTGAAACATAAGATCAGCAAGCTTTTTGGGCACTTTTCAATAATCCCTTTCCCGCCGCATCTACAGTTAGCTTCAGATATTATGATTGAACGCATAAAATTCAGATGAGCATCGTAATAATATTGTGCGATCAAAAACAAAATCAAAAACGAATTATATGAAAAAACTCATCTATTTCGGCATACTGGCGCTAATGGCAGTTGCTTGTAACAATTCAAATAACGAAAGCACCAAAAGTGAAGAACCTGCGACCACCAGTCAGGCCGAAACAGCAAATGGTAATCCTTCTTATGATCCAAAACGAGGCGAAGGTCCTTATTCAAAAGTTGACGTAAGCGCTGCTTTAGATGTCGCAAAGGCTGAAGCAGGTGAGAAGATATATAGCGTTAAATGCAGCGCCTGTCATAAGCTTACTGATGAAAAATTAGTAGGCCCCGGATGGAAGGGTGTTACCAGCAGGCATACAGCAGAATGGATTATGAATTTCGCATCGAACCCCGATGACATGCTAACCAAGGATCCAAAAGCCCAGGCAATGCTTGAGATATGCCTTGTACGTATGCCCAATCAGAATTTGGTCGGCGATGATGCCCGTAACGTCTATGAATTTATGCGTAAAAACGATGGTGTAAAATAAAAGCCATCTCCTTATAAAATATAACTGAATCAAAATGAAAAAGAATTCTTATTGGCTTTATGCCGCAGTGGCAGCTTTCCTGTTAAGCGGTGTATATTCCTGCAAACCAAAAAATACAGCTGATGCAGTTTCCGGCGATGCAGCTCAAAGGGTATATGTGGCTCCTGGTAAGTATGATGAGTTTTACGACTTTGTATCAGGCGGCTTTAACGGCCAGATGAGCGTCTATGGCTTACCGTCAGGCAGGCTGTTAAAACTGATCCCGGTATTTTCCGTGTTCCCGGAAAATGGCTATGGGTACAGTGAAGAAACGAAACCAATGTTGAATACATCTCACGGTTCTGTGCCCTGGGACGATCTGCATCACCTTGAGTTTTCTGAAACGAATGGTGAAATTGATGGCCGTTGGATTTTCGCTAATGCTAACAATACACCACGTATCGCAAGAGTTGATCTAACTACCTTTAAAACGGCAGAAATAATAGAATTACCGAATAGTGCCGGTAACCACTCCTCTCCATTTATCACTGAAAATACGGAATATGTTGTGGCAGGCACACGTTTCGCGGTGCCCATGGATAATCAAAATGGCGACGTTCCTATTAATACTTATCGTAAAAATTTTAAAGCCTCGATAAGTTTTATCAGCGTGGATAAAAACTCGGGCAATATGAAAATAGCTTTTCAGCTACGAGTACCGCCAATTGATTTTGATTTAAGCCATGGTGGCAAAGCAAAATCGCACGACTGGTTTTTCTTTTCATGCTACAATACAGAACAGGCGAATACTCTATTAGAAGTAAATGCTTCGCAACGCGATAAGGACTTTATCCTGGCCGTAAACTGGAAAAAACTGGAAGAGGATGCAAAGGAAGGAATGGGTAAAAAAGAAGCGGTACAATATGCACATAATGTATATGATGAAGATTCGCATTCAGCTACATCCACGATAGAAAAAGAAGTGAATGTTTTGGACGCAAAAGATTTAAAAGATGTTTGTTATTTCATCCCGTGTCCTAAATCTCCTCATGGTTGCGATGTTGATCCAACAGGTGAGTATATAGTTGGAAGTGGAAAACTGGCAGCATTGATTCCTGTTTTTAGTTTTGATAAAATACAAAAGGCTATTGCTGATAAAGATTTCATAGGTGACTATGATGGTATCCCTGTGATTAAATATGAGGCAGCTTTATACGGAGAAGTGAAGAAGCCGGGATTAGGGCCATTACATACCGAATTTGATGGCCGCGGAAATGCTATTACAACTATGTTTGTTTCATCTGAAATCGTAAGATGGAATATTAAGGATCTCAAAATAATTGATCGCCAGCCAACCTTCTACTCTCCCGGACATCTGTCTATTCCCGGCGGAGATACGAGGAAGCCCAACGGTAAATATGTAATCGTTTATAATAAAATTACCAAAGACAGGTACCTTCCTACAGGCCCTGAATTAGCCCAGGCAGCACAGCTTTTTGATATCACGGGTGATAAAATGAAACTCTTGCTCGACTTCCCGACAATAGGAGAACCTCACTACGGACAGGCAGTAGAAGCATCTTTGTTAAGAGATAAATCAGTGAAGTTTTTTGATATCAATAAAAATAAAAATCCATATGTCACCAAAGGTGAGAGCGATGCGAAAGTTGTTCGCACCGGAAAAAGAGTTGATGTTTATATTACTCAAATACGTTCTCACTTTGTGCCTGATAACATTGAAGGAATTAAAATGGGTGATGAAGTGTATTGGCATGTAACTAACCTGGAGCAGGATTGGGATGTACCTCATGGATTCGCTATAAAAGGTGCACCGAATACTGCAGAACTGTTAGTGATGCCTGGCGAAACACAAACGCTGGCATGGAGCCCTGAAAAACCAGGTATCTATCCTTTTTATTGCACAGATTTTTGCAGTGCGCTTCACCAGGAAATGCAAGGCTATGTAAGAGTATCTCCGGAAAATAGTAATGTGGCGATAACATTCAGCACAGGAAAAAATTTACCTGATTCAACAACTACACCACCCTTGCTTACCCAATAACCATAAGATAATATTCCAGGGACTGGTGCCCTGGGATATTTAAAAAATTTTCAATCATGCAACGAACACCGGCAATAAAAAATATCAACCGCATTCTGTTAGTTGCAGGCGCATTGGCTTTATTAGCTGTTGTAAAAGTTCCGATGTGGCGGATTGACTTAAGAGCGCCGCAATATCCTGAAGGGCTTAGCCTGTTTATCTATCCCAGCCATTTAGGCGGCAATGTTGATATAATAAATGGATTGAATCACTATATCGGGATGAAACCTTTGCACACACAGGACTTTTTCGAATTCAGTATCCTTCCCGCCATCATCATTGGCTTTTCTATTCTTCTTGCATTGACTGCAATTGTTGGAAAAAGATGGATGCTCGTTAGCATATTTGTTTTGTTTGTAATCTTTGGAATTATTGCTATGGTTGACTTTTGGCGATGGGAATATAATTACGGCCATAGCCTGAATCCCGATGCCCCTATCATTGTGCCGGGTATGGCATATCAACCGCCGCTAATTGGGTTTAAACAACTATTAAATTTTGGTGCTTATTCAATTCCTGCATCAGGAGGATTTCTGTTCGTTGGTGTTGGATTATTATTATTGGTGTTGAATATTATTGAGTATAAGTTTTACAAAGCATTTAAAGCAATCACCCGTAAGCCGGCAAGCGTTATTCTATTATTTGGCTCTATTCTTTTTACATCCTGCAATTCTTCGCCTACGCCAATAGAGCTGGGAAAAGATAATTGCAGTTATTGTAAAATGCCTTTCAGTGATGCAAGGTTTGGCGCTGAATTAATAACATCAAAAGGCAAGATATATAAGTTTGACGATGCGCATTGTCTTTTTTCGTTCATGCATGAAAACGATAATGCAAATGCAAAAAATGCACGAATTTATTTTGTTGACTTTTCGGGCAAACATGAATTTATGCCTGCCGAAAAAGCTGTCTATTTAAAAAGTGATGCGTTGCGAACACCTATGAATGGTAATGTTGCGGCCTTTAAGTCTGAAGACAATTTGCAAGCAGCCGTACAAAAATTTCCCGGAGTCGTGCTTAACTGGAATGAATTAAATGTGAAATGAAAACTTCCATTAGCTTAATACTATTTTTTATAATCTTCTCCAATCAATCGGTTTGGGCCAGCGTGTATACCGTCCAAAAAAATGGTGCAATTAATTCCATACAAAAGGCAATTAGTATGGCAAAAAATGGTGACACCATTTTGGTAGAGCCTGGGATTTACAAAGAAAAAAATATTATTGTTGACAAATCAATCGTGTTGATTGGAAATCAATATCCTGTTTTGGACGGGGAACATACTTATGAAATCATTTCCGTAAAAGCAAACAACGTTACCGTAAAGGGATTTAAATTGATTCACTCAGGTATTTCAAGTTTGGTGGATATAGCCGGTATCAAAATTTATTCAGGCAGATTTGTCACGATTACAAATAATGTTTTGGAAGACACCTTTTTTGGCATCTATTTGCAGGCATGTACTAATTGCGTTGTGGAAAATAACAAGCTGACTGCTTATGCAACTACCGACCAGGAGAGTGGTAATGGGGTTCATTGCTGGAAATGTGACAGCCTGCAAATAATTGGTAATTCAATGAGGGGCCATCGTGACGGCATTTACTTTGAATTTGTAACGAATTCTGTTATCTGGCGAAACCAATCCATCAACAATTCAAGGTATGGGTTACATTTTATGTTCTCTCATAACAATACTTACGTAGCCAATGTATTTCAAAATAATAGTGCCGGTGTTTCAGTAATGTTTTCACATGGCGTAAAAATGTTTAATAATTCATTTGAAGATAATTGGGGCGATGGATGCTACGGTATTTTTCTGAAAGAAATTTCTGACAGTTACATCTCAGGAAATAAATTTCTGCGAAATACTACAGGAATTTTTATGGAGGGGGCAAGCCGTGTCTTTGTTGAAAAAAATGAATTTGTTCAAAATGGCTGGGCCATTAAAACACAGGCCAGTTGCTTAAACGATACACTTACACATAATAATTTTTTAGCCAACACTTTTGATATCGCTACTAACGGTTCGCTTGTGTTAAATAGCTTCTCGCATAACTATTGGGATAAATATGAAGGATACGATTTAAATAAAGACAATGTCGGCGATGTTCCTTATCATCCCGTTAGTATGTTCTCAATGGTTGTTGCAGAAAATCCAACGGCTATGATTTTATTTAGAAGTGTGATGGCAACTTTATTGGATAAAATGGAAAAAATATTGCCAAGCCTTACTCCCGAAAATTTAGTTGATAATTATCCATTAATGAAACCTATACATTTATGATAATCGCGAATAATGTTACGAAGAAATTTGGCAGGCTTACGGCATTAAATAATGTATCAGCTACCTGTAATAAAGGGCAATGTATTGCCTTAATCGGACCGAACGGCAGTGGAAAGACGACGCTGGTAAAAAGTATTTTAGGGATGGTTGTTCCCGATAGCGGCTTCATAACTTTTAATGATAAAAATATCAGGCACGATTGGACTTACCGTGAGCACATTGGCTATATGCCTCAAATCGGCCGTTATCCTGAAAATATGACGATTGGGCAGGTATTGGGAATGATGAAAGACATCAGGACTAAAGATAACGAAAGACGTTTAGACGAAGATTTAATTAAAGCTTTTAACTTATCGGATTTGCTAAAAAAGAGAATGCGCACACTATCAGGTGGAACTACACAAAAGGTAAGTGCTTCATTGGCTTTTCTTTTTAATCCGGATGTTTTAATCCTGGATGAGCCCACGGCGGGTTTAGATCCTGTAGCTTCTGAGATTTTAAAAGAAAAAATTATTACTGAGAAACAAAAAGGGAAATTGATTCTCATAACATCGCACATACTCAGTGAACTGGATGATTTGATTACTCATGTTATTTATATGCAGGATGGCAATTTATTATTCCATAAAAGTATTGACCTGCTTCGCAAAGATACTGGAGAACAAAAACTCTCAAGAGCCATCGCTTCTGTGATGCAAAAAAATTAATAAGATGCAAAAAATTATTAAATATGTAATCAGCGATATACTCAGGAACAAAATAGTTATCGTGTATACGTTGCTGTTATTGGCGATATCTTTCAGTGTATTCAACCTGGAAGATAATACATCCAAGGGCCTGCTTAGTTTAATGAATATTGTCCTAATTATAGTTCCGCTTATATGCATCATTTTTTCAACGATCTATGTATATAATAGTTCTGAGTTTATCGAACTGCTGGTAAGCCAGCCATTGCAGCGAAAACGTATATGGATAAGCCTTTTTGCCGGAATGGCTATTGCATTAACCCTTGCTTTTTTTATTGGAGTTGGCATTGCTGTTTTTGTCTATTCGTTTACGCCCACGGGCTTAATATTGGTGGGTGTTGGTTTGTTATTGACACTGATTTTTGTGGCTATTGCATTACTGGCTGCCGTGTACACGAGAGATAAAGCAAAAGGTATCGGCATAGCAGTTTTGCTGTGGTTATACTTTTCATTGATATTTGATAGCCTCGTATTATTTATTCTTTTTCAATTTTCAGATTATCCTTTGGAAAAAGCAATGCTTGTATTAAGTGGATTAAACCCGATAGATATGGGCAGGATTCTAATTTTATTAAAGATGGATGTATCTGCGTTGATGGGTTATACGGGCGCTGTATTTCAAAACTTTTTTGGCACAACAACCGGTATTATCATTACATTGTTAGTTATGTCGCTCTGGACGGTCATTCCGGTAAGTTTATCTCTTCGCAGATTCAAAAGGAAAGATTTATGATCGTGGATAGCACAAAAGATATAGTATCCCTGGAAGATATAAAAAGACTGGTTAATACTTTTTATGACAAGGTAAGAGAGGATGAACTTCTTGGCCCGATATTCAATGAAAGGATACATGGCCGGTGGCCGCAACATCTTGAAAAGATGTACACCTTTTGGGAGACGCTCTTGTTGAATGAACACACATATTTTGGAAGCCCTTTTCCTCCACATGCACAGTTGCCGGTTTCAGGCGAGCACTTTAAAAAATGGATCGAATTATTTACAAAAACCATTGATGAATTGTTTACGGGGGAAAAGGCAAATGAAGCAAAATGGCGTGCGGAAAAGATGGCAGAGATATTCGAATTCAAAATTGAGTTTAACAGAAAGTGTCCTATATTTTGACGTAAAAATATCCGGAGATGTAAGAAGTGAAGATCAAAAAACAAATGATTCTTAAAAGATTTTTTTATGAAAGCAAAACCGATTAAGCGAAATAACAATATTGTCATCCTTTCAAAAGATCATCATTCCGGTTTATTGTTTTGCTGGAAGATAAGACAAGGATTGAAACATGAGGTGGCAACGGAACGAATTATAAAGTACACCAAATATTTCTGGAGCAATCATTTAGCTATTCATTTTCGTGAAGAAGAAGCCATATTGTTTTCTTTCCTGAAAGGCGGGTTAGTCCAAAAGGCGCTAGAAGATCATAAACAAATAAAACATCAACTCGATGACCTGCTGGATGGCTCAGTTGATGATGCGAAAGAAGGACTGGTGCGCCTGACTAATCTTATAGATGATCATATACGATATGAAGAGCGTGAACTCTTTCCTCACTTCGAAAAAATGTTAAGTGAGGAACAACTTGAAGCAGTCGGGAAACAACTGGATGAACATCCGTCTCCATTACCTGATGATTTTGGAGATGAATTTTGGATAAAATAAATTTTTACTAAGAGGATGATGGATGCTGAAAGATGATTTGAGTCTGATTATATACTATTAAAGTAATGATAAAATGAAAAATTTAAAGTCTCTGTTTTTTGGGAACCTGGTAACCCGAAGAGTAATCTCTTTGCTTGCACTGGCGCCGCTATCATTCTTTGCAGCCTGTGAAAATGGTAGTTCTACTTCGGTAATTGATAAAAAGTTTGATGGAGACGGTGATAATTTGCCACGGGTTACGCAGCAAATGGTGCCGCCTCCCATGCTACCAAAATTTGATGAAGTAGATAAAGATGGCCCAAAGGTTGTACAGGTTACTTTTGTAGTACAGGAGAAAAAAATAGAGGTATCTCCGGGTGATTCCATTTGGGCATTTACATATAATGGTACCGTACCCGGACCAATGATTGTGGTTCACCAAAACGATTTTGTTGAATTAACGTTAAAAAACCCGGCGACAAATACACAAACACATAATATTGATTTCCATGCCGCCACCGGTGCTCTGGGAGGCGGTGACATCTCTCTCGTAAATCCCGGCCAGCAGGTAACATTTAGGTTCAGATGTATAAGACCCGGTGTGTTTGTTTATCACTGCGCTCCGGGAGGTTTGATGGTACCGGCTCATGTGGTATCAGGCATGAATGGAGCTATTATGATATTGCCGCGTGAGGGCCTAAAAGATGAAAATGGCAACCCGGTAAAATTTGACAAGGCTTATTATATTGCCGAACAGGATTATTATCTCCCGAAAGATAAAGATGGCAAGATAGAAAATATCGCCACCCCCCAACAGAGCATCCGGGAAATGGAAGAATCCATAAAAACACTTATGCCTACTAATATTGTTTTCAATGGGCACGAAGGGGCATTACTGGGTAAAAATGCGCTTACCGCTAAAGTTGGCGAAAATGTTTTGTTCATCAACTCCAGCGCCAACAGAGATACGCGTATCCATCTTATTGGCGGCCATGCTGATCTTTACTGGCCTGGAGGAAAGTTTAATAATACACCCTATACTGATTATGAAACGTGGAGTATTCCCGGTGGGTCTGCAGCTGCAGCTTTATACAAATTCCGGGAGCCAGGCACATATTTGCTTTTAAACCACAACCTCATAGAAGCTTTTGCTTTTGGGGCAATGGCGCAGGTTAAAGTTACAGGTAAGTGGGATAGTACATTGATGAAAGTGCTGCAAAAGCCAATGCCGATAAAATAATCAGGAACTGTGTTATTCGGATTATTCCGGGAAACTTCTAATATTAAAAGCACTGGGATATTTATTTTACAAACTACTTGTAATTACAATTAAATCACTTTTAAATTAAAAAGAATATGAAAACTTTATTGGAACACGAGAATATATTAAACGTAACATTGATAGAGCCGAGACTAAAGCATCCAACCATTTTTATAAGATTTGATGAATTAAAACCGGGAGAACGTTTAATTATTCATAACGATCATGATCCGAAGCCACTCTATTACCAATTATTGGGAGAAAGAGGAAATATTTTTAACTGGGAATACCTGGAAGAAGGACCTGAATGGTGGAAGGTAAAAATCAGTAAAAAATCGACAGGAGACAACGATGAAACACTCGGAGAGATTGCAGCAAAAGATTTACGGAAAGCTGAAGTATTCAAAAAATATGGCTTCGATTTTTGCTGCGGGGGAAAGAAGACGGTAAAAAAAGCCTGCATGGAAAAAGGAATTGATATAACTAAGGTGGAACAGGAACTGCAACAAGCCGACAAAAATATTGCAAGCGTTCGTCCATTGCCATATAATGAATGGGGTCTGGCTTTTCTTATAGATTATATTACGAATACGCATCACAGTTATGTAAAGAAAACACTGCCTGATTTAGTAGGAGTTGCTCATAAAGTGGCAAGCGTACATGGTGATCAGCATCCTGAATTGTTGACCATCAGGGATCTTGTTAATGAAATAAATAATGAATTAACTACCCACATGATGAAGGAGGAAAAAGTGTTATTCCCGTATATCAAAGATTTGGTATCAGCCAACAAAAACGTACAGGCTCCTCCGGCAGCGCATTTTGGAACTGTTCAAAATCCTATAAGGAGGATGGAGATAGAACATGAATTGGTTGGAAAAAATCTTGAAGAGATAAGAGTATTATCTCAAAATTATTATCTGCCTGGAGAGGCATGTGCATCTTATATGTTGCTCTACAAAATGCTTGAAGAATTTGAAAACGATTTGCATCTTCATGTTCATCTTGAAAACAATATATTGTTTCCTAAGGCACTTGATTTGGAGAAGAAATAGATTGTTTAAGTGACGAATTTGGATGTGAAAATTCAAATCGTAGTCGAAATGAACAAGGCATGCCTGACTAAACAAAAAAATAAAAATTTAAGCAGTCGTTTGCTGATGCCACGGTAACTGCGGTCTTTCGATATTAGTTTGAAAAGTTTTTTGCGGGTGAGAAAAGGAAATTTTTTGAAGGGCTTCACTTACATTACAACGGTAAAATTCTCTCATAAAATCGACCAGTTTTCCACTTTTCCCCGGGCCATGGTCGTACCATACATTTTTGTTTCTGTCGATCTTAAATGACGCCTAAGGCTTTTTCCGGGAGATGAGTATTTGTTGGAGAGATTTTTTGCTGGCTTAATTTTTCAGCAATTACTTCTTCAATAATAATTTTGATTTGTTTCCAAAACTCAGATGGAGATATTGGAAACAGCATTGGCGTTTCGTTCATACTTCTACATTTTCGTGTTCACAATTGAAATTCCAAAAACAAAATTAGTTGGGTTGATTATTAAAGACAAGACATGGCTAAATTTTGAACAGGTTAGAATAGAGGCTTATTAACATATGAAAAAGTTTGACTAAACAACGGATATTAGTTAAGGTAAAATGGGAGTAAGCTGGGATAGGTTACCATAAATTTTCCTGTGATTGGTATGAACATGTTAATTAAAAAATTAACAGTTTGAAAAAAATCTTTCAAAAATTTAGTTATAGC
This sequence comes from uncultured Chitinophagaceae bacterium, assembly GCA_963819925.1. Classification (GTDB taxonomy): domain Bacteria; phylum Bacteroidota; class Bacteroidia; order Chitinophagales; family Chitinophagaceae; genus Ginsengibacter. Next base: position 1,986,718 of record CAWFYG010000009.1, read on the forward strand.
GATACGGATAAAAATAATTTATCAGCCCCAAAAAAGTTTTCTCTGTTATTTTGAATGTAAATTTGATAATACATTACTAAATGAAACCAAACATCACAATAGAATATTGTCCAAAGTGTGGCTGGCTTCTAAGATCAGCATATATGGCGCAGGAATTGCTTACCACTTTTGGCGACGATCTCAAATCAGTTACTTTACAACCAAGTGAAATCAGTGGCGATTTTCATATCAGCATTGACGGTAATAAAATTTTTGACCGTAAAGATTATGGCGGCTTTCCGGAAATAAAAGAATTAAAACAAATGGTAAGAGATGTGGTAACCCCGGGCAAAAGCCTTGGTCACGCAGATACAAAATCACATCACGAAAGTCATTGAGAAATGTCGACTTAAACTAGATCTCTTGCAAGCCCAACAACTTTTTTTCCTTTCGCTCAAATTCATTTTTTGGAGCTTCACACAGCGGGCAGTAATAGGATACTGGTAATGCTTCAAAATCAGTTCCGGCAGGGACACCAATTTCCGGCTCTCCTGTTTCTTCATCATATATCGTTAAACAATGGCTGCATTGATATATATATTTTTCAGGCAAGAATATTTTTTCCTGGATTTTTTCTTCTGTGTAAGAACTGCCTGGTAATAGATCTCCCGCACTTTCCTGCTCATAAAAATATTTACATAAGCCCATCAGGTAGGTGGGCAAATGTTCCTTTTCTACATTATCGCGGAACAATATAAAATCTTTTGAATTTGGATTAAAATCGGCGGTATATAAAATATCAAACTTATTTAGCGCTTTTAATTTTCCTCTTATCATATTGAATTGCTTTCGTATAAGCACAGAACCGTATAGCCCTGATTTGGGCTGTGTCTTTATTGCAAAGCACAAACCATACGTACGAATATCGTGTTGCTCAAACTCCCGGATGATCTGCCTTTTGATCATCAGCCCTGTTTCATTGGCATCTTCTACCTGCCAGTTTAATTCGTTAGATGCATGCCGTACATTAATACGATGTTTATTTAAAATAAAAGTCCAGAGCGGCCGGTCTTTATCTTCAATGCTTTTTATAATAAGCGACTTCCACGGAGTAGTATATAATTCACCGGACTTTGTTTCCAAACACACCCGGCAAACATCTTTAAGAAAGCTGATAGAAAACAATTCGTCTCTGCGGTAAATTCCTAACCATGACTTAGTGCCATAGTTATTATAGCCTTCGTAGTATGGCAATTTAAAAGCCGGCAATTCCAGTTTTTCCAAGGAAGGTTTTGATATGAAATTATTCTGTGAGATTACCTGTAAATAAAGTTGGTTGCCATCGGCCGATAAATTATCAAAGTATAGATCAGCCTCTTTCAATATTACTTTTTCAATTTCATTAGACACGCGTGCAATGTCATTGGTATATATCAATTCCTTCCATTCAAATAAAATATTTGTTTTTGGAAACCGGATATATAAATGCCAAAAGTGATTTTGCTTTGAGGCGATCCAGTTGATGTTACCTGTAAAAAAAGGCATGAAGGTCTGGTTGCTGTCTGCGATATTAATTTTCAGTTTAGGCTTGTAATCAAACTGATCAAAAATATCTTTATAAACTCCTTCACTCAACCATGTATCCCTGATAAAAATTTCTGCCGCAGGATAAGAACTGCTTATATTGGGATAAATGTCTTTATTCATTTCATAATCTGCACTTATCGTTTTCAACGCAGTTGCAATTTTCTTATAATCTTTTTTTGCTGCGTCTATTAGTAACTGTTGTCTTAAGCCAAAGCGAACTTGCTTTACACCAACTTCTTCAAAATTTTCTAACAGGTTATGTAGGTAACCGGGAGATACTATGCCTCCTTTGAAATTTATTTTAAATTGAAAAGCGTGTCGCATATTCATTAATTTATGATCAGGCCAAATTCTTTAATTGCTTTTGGAAAGTTTCTGTTTTCGTGACCAGGCCTCGTTAATTTCATTAGTGAAAATCTTTTTAGTTTATTTAATGATTTCCATTGAAGCAATGAAATTTTCCAGTTATACTTTGCAAGTTCCTGCTGCAATGCAAAAGGGATTTCATTTGTATGCATCCATTCGGGATCAGGATCAATTGCCAGGGCTGTTGCTTCTTCACCGAAATATTTATAAACTAATTGCTGTAAATAGTTCCGATAAAACCAGAGTTCCGTGTGTTTATAGCAATCCATTTTACAAAGAATGTCTCTCTCATTATCACTGAATTTACTCCACTCCCTTAATTTTAATTTAATACCACATGCGTCTAATTTAAATCGAACTATCATGGGAATACAACGAATGCCATCTTCCATAAAATCTTTTTCAAATTGAAAATAGAATGGGTCACTATCATTTAGTTCAATGATAGCATAATCATGAATTTCATTTACTATTTCTTTAATCATTGGTAACGCTTATTTTTAAGTGTAATGAATGATTCCTTAATTCATTCTCTAATATAGATTTCACTTCGGGGCGGCAACTACCACACCCCATACCAGCGCCCGAAAGCTGGCACAATTGAACGAGACCCTTACAACCTTCTCTTATTTTATTAGTAATATTTCCTTCTCCTATACCAGCGCAACTGCACACAAGTTTTCCAATTACAGGTTCTGCTTTTTTGCCGCTTCTTAACAACTGAAGTCGCTTTTCACTAAGCTCAATTTTATTTTCTATCAAATCCCTGAATTCAAGAAACTCTGTTTTATCTCCAATTAATATAGCGCCTACCAAACGATCATTGTGAATGATGCATTTTTTATAATAGCATTTTGCCTTGTCAATAAAAACAACCTCTTCATAAGCAGGATCATCAGGCGCCTCGGCGAGCCCGAGTGAACAAACATCAGTGCCGTGCATTTTTAAAATATTCATTAAGAGAGAACCTTCGTAGTATTTGGAAATATCCCCGCTTAAATGTTTTGCAACAATATCCGCCTGTTGTTCTGCAGCGGCTGTAATGCCATACAAGAAGCCTTTAAACTCAGCTACTTCACCAATTGCGTATATGCCTGGATCGTTGGTTTGCAGGTATTCATCTACGAGTACGCCCCGGTTACATGTTAAACCCGCTGACCTTGCGATATCAATATTAGGAACTGTGCCGACTGCGATAACGATGGCCTGGCAATCGATAGCAACGCCACTTTTTAAACGGATTCCCTCAATTGTTTCTGTTCCAACAAATCTTTCAACTTCATCATTATAATAAATCTGGATCCCTTTATCGGTTAATACTTCGTGCAGCAACTGGCTGCCAAGCGGGTCAAGTTGCCTGTCCATAAGCCGGGAGATACGCTGTATAATGGTAACGTCAACATTTACTTCATGGAGCGACGCTGCGAGTTCAATACCTAACAAACCACCGCCTACAATTATCACTTTCCCTTTTGATGGATCAATATGATCTTTAAACTTATCTGCATCAACCCTGTTTCGCATAGTGAAAATACCTGGCAATTGAGGCACGTCTTTTAACATTGCAGCCCTGCTGCCTGTAGCCATAATAAGCACATCATAAGTATGGATTTTGCCGTCACTGTCAAAAACCGTTTTTTGTTCCCTGTCAACTTTTTCTACACTAACGCCGCGGTATAAACGTAAATTAAAATCAAATTCTTCTTCTGCTTTCATCTTCACAAGATGCTCCCATTTTTGCGCCCCGCTTATATAATCGGGGAGTAGCACCCTGTTATAAAAAGGAAAGTTTTCTTTGCTGAAGACAACTATTTCGTCTTCTTCATTCAAGGCACGATAGCTTTTAATAAATCCAAAGGCTCCGGCTCCGGCTCCTATAATGACAATTTTCTCTTTTCTCTTTTTATAAGAATTTACTTCTACAGTACTGAATTTAAAATCAGGTTGTTTAGATGCAGGATCCAGCAAGTTATTAGTTAGATTGTTGGCCCGGTTCAAGTCGCTATTGAGTATTTTGCCCCAATGCATGGGAAGAAACACTACCCCACTTTTAATATCGGTTGAATATTTGGCTTTCACACGCACACTACCCCTTGCATTGGTTACTTCAGCCAATTCTCCGTCTCTGATATTTCTTTTTGCTGCATCTTCCGGGTGAATTTCTAAAAAGGATTCCCTGATGTGTTGTTTCAATTTATTAACCATGCCTGTTTTGCTCATCGTGTGCCACTGGTCACGAATACGGCCGGTCGTCAGGATCAGGGGATAGTTGGCGTTAGGTTGCTCACTTTCATTGGCATCCGGAAAAGAATGAATAATTGCTTTTTGGAAGGGGGTGTAAAATTTTTTATCAGTGAATAACCTTGCCGTTCCATTATCTTTTGTTTGTTTTGGAAATGGCCATTGAACGGTATGCTTCAGCTTTAGGATATCATAACTCAGGCCGCTTATATCAATGTGGGTTCCTTCGGTTAAGGCACAATGCTCAGCATATATCTCACCTGAATTCGTATAATCGAATCCGTTATATCCCATCTTTTGTGCGAACCGGCAAATAATTTCTGCGTCGGGCAGGGCCTCGCCGGGAGCCTGAGTTATTTTATTTAAATAGCTGATTCGGCGATCTGCATTAGTCATCGTTCCTTCTTTTTCGCTCCATGAGGCAGCAGGCAAAACCACGTCAGCATATTTCAAAGTTTCAGATGTGCTGCTTACTTCCTGCACTACTACAAATTTTGCTTTTCTTAGTCCTTCTTCTGCAATGCGTACGTCGGGCATACTTATCAATGGGTTGGTACATAAAATCCATATTGCTTTTAATTTCCCATTGTTCAATGCCGCAAACATTTCCGTGGCTGTTAAACCCGCTTTTGGTTGAATGATTCCAGGAGGTATTTGCCAGAATTTTTCTACCGCTGCCCGGTCTTCAGGATCTGCTAAATTTCTGTGAGCCGGTAATAAATTGGATAAGCCCCCAACCTCTCTTCCGCCCATTGCATTGGGTTGCCCTGTTAAAGAAAATGGCCCGGCACCTGGTTTCCCGATCTGTCCTGTAATAAGATTTAGATTGATGATCGATAGATTTTTATTAACACCAATTACGCTCTGGTTTAACCCCATCGTCCACATACTTATGAAGCCTTTTGCATTGCCTATGTACGATGCCGCCAGTCGGATATCTTTTTCTTTTAGCCCGCATATTTTGGCAGCTTCATTAACAGTTCGCCTGAAAACATTCTTTGCATAATTTTCAAAACCTTCTGTGTGGTTCTGAATAAAATCAATATTGATATCTCCCTGCTCGATTAAACAGCGGCCAATAGCATGATGCAATATCACATCAGTACCGGGATTTAATTGCAAATGAATATTGGCGATAGAACAGCTTTGTGTTTTACGAGGATCGCTTACAATTATTTTTAATGCAGGATTCTTTTCTCTTGCTGATTCAATTCTTCTCCACAAAATCGGGTGACACCACGCAGGGTTGGCTCCGGCAACAAAAATACAATCTGCTAATTCCAGGTCATCGTAACTTACAGGAACGCTATCCTCACCCAAACTCATCTTATAAGCGGCAACGGCACTACTCATACACAGCCTGCTATTGGTGTCGATATTATTGCTTCCAATAAATCCCTTCATTAGTTTATTGACTACATAATATTCTTCTGTTAAACATTGGCCTGATGCATAAAAAGCTACAGAATCCGGGCCGTATTTTTCAATCAATGTTTTGAAAACCGCCGCCGTTCTTTCCAGGGCGGTATCCCACGAAACCCTCTGCCTTGGCTGGTTTTTGTTATATCTCATTTCTGGATATAATAGCCGGTTCGTTGTATCCATCAGCGTATAATGCAGGTTCATTCCTTTGCTGCACAGCATTCCTTTATTTACAGGATGATCTTTATCTCCTTCAACACGCAAGCTTCCATTTTTTTCTTTGTGCACAGTTATGCCGCAGCCTACACCACAATAGCAGCAGGTTGTTTTGTTTGTTTCATTTCCGATATGCCTTATATTATTTTTAAAATCATTCAAAGTATGCTACAATTTTTATGACCCGTATATATTTAAAACCATTTGTTATCCAGCTTTCAATTCAACTTCTTCAAAAATTTCTTCATCCTCCAGAGTGGCAACTGCAACTTTCTTGGCAAGTGCAAATTTTGTAATCGAGACGATTAAAGAAACTCCAATCACCATAAAACCGATATATTTAAAAGCCTGCACGTAAGTGATGCTTTCAGATTTGAATAAAAACCCAAACAGCATGCCGCCCACATTACCGCCGGCTCCAACGATGCCACTTACCATACCCACATTTTTTTCGTTGATAAAAGGAACGATGCCATACGTTGCGCCATTAGCCATTTTCAGAAATAAAGCAAAAATCAGCATGGATAAAATTGCCATACCCAGTGAGCCCGAGCTGGCAAAGAGGATAATTCCACATCCTTCCAGCAATAACATTCCGGCTAACAAAAACCCTTTACCACGCAGGCCGCTTTTTTTACCAATTTTATCTGAAGCAATACCGCCGAGCGCCCTGGCAAATATGTTCATGAAACCAAAAGCGCCTGCCCAAAAACCTGCTGCTTTCAGAGACAAGTGAAAAGTATCAGTGAAGTGCAAGGCAGCTACTCCGTCGAAAGTGATTTCCATCCCAAAGCATACAGCATAGGCTATGGCAAGCGACCAGATACGCCAGTCCGCAAGTACACTCCAGTCCGTTTTTTGTTCACTTTTTTTTATTCTTGGGATTTCATTAAAATTGCCTGCAGGAGTATCTTTGGTAAACCGGTAATATATAAATGCCATCGCCAACAACATCAAACCAGGAACTATCATTGCGTATCGCCATGCTTCTTCTTTTGTATAGCCAAAACCTACAATAACCGCAAATATCAACGGCATAACCATGTTGGTAACGCCACCTCCTAAATTGCCCCATCCGCCTGTGAAAGCATTGGCAGTGCCTTTTATATTGGGGGCAAACATTAAAGACGTATGAAACTGGGTAATCACAAATGAAGCACCTATAACGCCTATGGATAAACGAAATAAAATAAAACTTGTGTAGCTGTGTGCTAATCCCACCAGCATTACAGGTATGGCACCCAAAATCAAAAGAGCGGTATGTGTTTTGCGTGGCCCCCAGATATCGGCTATCCTCCCAATAATTAAGCGGGCAATAATGGTTGCGGATACCGCCGCTATAATTGTATTACCTACCTGTGATTTTGTTAAGCCGAGGTCATGGCGGATCGTAGGCATTAACGGAGCTAAACCAAACCATCCAAAAAAACAGGCAAAGAAGGTAAGCCACGTAATGTGGAAGGTTCTCATTTGAATGCCTTTAAAACTTAAGACATTTAATTTAGTGAGTGGATGATTGTTAACTAATGTAGACATGGGTAAATTATTTTAGGTTGAATATTTTTATTTCGATCATTTTTGAAATGATTATTTTAAAAGAAATCCTGGTTTAACGATGATCATCAGGTAACTCCAGGTACCGGTAAGCTTTGCTGTATTCGGAGTTATATTTTTTGCATACTCCATACTTTTTGTGGCCGCCATCAGGCTGAAGCCGTATTCGAGAGTAACTATCTTATTAAGATTAAAATCCGTTACTAGGTCGAACTCACTTCCGAGATATTTATTAATTGAATTTCCACTTAAATCCTTTTGGTCTTTAGCAAGGCTGAAATGATGATAATCTAATTCAGCGGTGAGGTTTTTCTTCAGGCTCGTATATTTAATTTTTGCATAGGGATCACTTAACCCGCCTGTAGGAGAGCCTGTGCCTACGTAGAAGTAATCCATAAATCCCCAGAATTTATGTGGCGTGCCATACAAGGGATCGAAGCGATGATTAGAAGCAGAGCCTGAAAAAGCGTTGTTTCCTGAAACGTAATCCCATCCCGCGGTATAAGTAAATTCGGTTTTATTAAAAGCTAAGGCTATTGTGGAGGTAAAAGCATCTAACGTAAGACCGTCTCTGTCTTTACCAGTCTGGTAATAATACCCTGCAGTAAGTGCCAGGTTTTTTTTGCTATCTAAAAAACTATTTAATAAAAGCCCTGCTGTTACCCTTGTATTTACTCCTTTTTGATTAAAACGTTTTCCATAAACATAACCGGTATCAGTACCCGCAATATTTTTTACAGAATCATTTATATATTTTCCAAACTGGTCTGAAAGGATTAGTCCCGTAATTTTTGTTTTACCGAAAGTTTTTGCAGCATACAAATACTGCAGAGCTTTATAATCCTGGTATAACCCGTTTGTTGAAGGCATTACCTGTAGTGCAGGTGCACCGGTTTTAGAACTTACTCCTGCGGAATTATTGTATGGAATGAAATTGGCGGGAGTAATTGCAAGATTGCCTTTACTGTCTTTAACATAAGGAAGCACATTTGCCGGCGTATAGTAGGTACCGTTATAATTGAAGGCATCTGTATTTTGATTGAAGGCTGCGCCAAGATCAACCTGCCATCCTTTGTTTAATAATTTTAAAACAATGGCATCATGGTGACGTGCCTGCTGTAACCAGTCGAGGTTACCAAGCAACCGGCTGTCATCATACAGTAATTCCTGTCTACCAATTTTTAAGGTAAAATAATCTACAGCAGAGTGTTGAAATGAAGTATCTTTTTTATTAGATAATACAATTTCCGCCCATGCTTCATGAACACCAAGTTTGTTTCCATCAGCATTACTTATAGTGGATGCATCCTGGCCCCACACTCTTACATCCTGTAAAGAAGTTTGAAAAATAACCCGGCTTGTTTTGTAATTAAAAGTCAACCTGCTTCGTTGTGATGTAAAAAAAGCAGCACTGTTGCTTTTTGGAATGAGGGTGCCGAGTCCATGTCGATATTCCGTTCGCGTTCGTAGCTGTCCGCTAAGAGTGAGCTGACCAATAGCAGGAAGACTGCAACAAATAACGATAAATAACATCATCGCATAGAAACAGTTTTTTAGGATTTTAAGCATAGCTTTGTTTTTGATTTTTAAGTTGTTATTAATTTAGAATCACTCCCCGGTTCAATTTTGCACATCGGCCGGGGTTTATTTTTATTCTCTTATACCTATAAAGACTTTGTCATTTTCTACTTTTACCGGATATGTTTTAATGCTGCATTCCTCATCACTCAGGCACTCCCCGGTAGCCAATGAAAAAGTTTTCTTGTGAAAAGGACAGGCAACTTTTGGTTCATCCATTTGTGTGCCTATCATCCCGCGGCTTAAAGCCATCTGCTTTCGGTGCGGGCATTCATTTTGCGTGGCATACCATTCGCCACGCCGCGAAAATTGAAACAAAGCAATTTGTTTGTCTTGATACTTTACGCATACACCACCGTTAGAAGGAACATCTTCTTTGTGGCAGGCTGCAAACCAGGTAATTTTGTTTGTGTCGGTAATTGTTTCCATATTCAGGTTTTTAAGTTTCTCAAAATTTTATTTTAATCATCATACCATTTAATCCACCGGGAATAAACAAGCCCAATGCATAAAATAAACAAGCAATCGTAAAATCAGGCAATCGTAAAGGTGAGTTGACAATTATAAAGACTCTCATTAACGCATGTTGATAAAGAGCTTTTATATTGATAATATTTTTTTAATCTCCTTTTCAAAATATCTACTTCCAGTTAGCGACTTTCTTTTGCTCCCTCATTGTTTCAAATTTTACTGACGGATCTTTTTCTTCAGGGGCATTCACAAAATGATTAAAGCGCTTTTTAATTTCCGGGTTTTCTATGGCCTCTTTCCATTCGCATTTATAAGAGTCGACAAGCAACTGCATTTCAGCTTCCCATTGATTATTCATTCCAAGGCTATCATTCATCACCACATTTCTTAAATAATCAATGCCGCCTTCCATTTTATTAAGCCAGGTTGCGGTTCTTGTTAGCGTATCCGCGGTTTTTATGTAGAACATCAAAAAACGGTCGATGTATTTTATGCAGGTTTCATCATCAAGGTCTGTTGCCAGTAAAAGCGCATGTTGCGGTTTGCTTCCGCCATTGCCGCAAACAAAAAGATTCCAACCTTTTTCTGTTGCTATGATGCCAAAATCCTTGCTGCGGGCTTCGGCACACTCTCTTATGCATCCGCTTACGCCGCCTTTAATTTTATGTGGCGACCGCAGGCCACGGTATCTCTCCTCTATCCTGATAGCAAAACTAACGCTGTCGTGTAGCCCAAAACGGCACCAGGTACTTCCCACGCAGCTCTTCACGGTGCGCAAGGCTTTCCCATAAGCATGGCCGCTTTCAAAACCAGCTGCAATTAGTTGCGCCCAGATACCAGGTAAATCATTCAAATGCGCACCGAACATATCAATGCGCTGGCCACCGGTAATTTTTGTGTATAGGTTATATTGTTTGGCAACCTGGCCAATTACAATCAGCTTGTCTGGTGTGATTTCTCCACCCGGTATTCTTGGCACCACTGAATAGGTGCCTCCTTTCTGTATGTTTGCCAAAAAACGATCGTTGCTGTCCTGCGCCGTGTCATTGCCTTGCTTCAAAATCATTTCTCCCCATAAACTGGCAAGAATAGATGCAACGGGAGGTTTGCATAATTCACATCCATCTCCTGTTCCTAATTTGTCCAACACCTCATCATAAGATTTTAATTCGTGCAGTTTTATAAGGTCAAACATTTCCTGGCGGCTGTAATTGAAATGTTCACAGAGTACATTTCTTATATATTTACCCTGGGATTTCATGGTGTATACCATAAGGTCTTTTACCATCGGAACACAACCTCCGCAACCCGTCCCGGCCTTTGTGCACTTTTTTATAGCGTCAATATTTTCGCATCCTTGTTCTGAAACTACATTGCATATATCCCGCTTGGTTACACTTTCACAGCTGCAAATCATCGCTTCATCGGGCAAGCCCTGAACTCCGGCTCCGGGTTCACTATCTCCACCCCTGTTTCCCAATATCATATCTTCAGGGTTAGGTGGCAATACAACTTTATTTTTACAGGTTTGCAAAAGCATATTATATTGACTGGCTTCTCCAACTAAGATGCCACCCAACAGTTCTTTTCCGTCCGCAGAAACATTGATCCTTTTATAAATTCCCTTCATGGTATCTTCGAAAACAACAGTTTTGATGTTTTCTCCTGTGATAAAGGGATCTCCAAAACTGGCGACGTCAGTTCCAATCAATTTTAATTTGGTACTCATATCATAGCCTGTAAATTCTTTCGAGCCTCCTGTCAGGTTCGTCACCACAATATCTGCCATTTCATATCCGGGAGCTACAAGGCCGTAGATCATACCTTTATATAAGGCACATTCACCAATTGCGAAAATGTAAGGATCGGCGGTTTGTAATTTTTCGTTAACTACAATGCCGCCACGATGTCCTGTTTCAAGTCCGCAAAGTTTCGCGAGTTCATCCCTTGGTTTTATGCCGGCAGAAATGACCAACATATCTACGTCAATGGTAGTATCATCTGAAAATTTCATCCCGGTAATACTTTCACTACCCAATATTTCACTCGTATTTTTATTTGTGTGAATTTTCAGGCCCAGCATTTCCAATTTATTTCTTAAAATACCTGCACCAGCGTCATCTATTTGACGTGGCATTAGCCGTGGGGCAAATTCTATAACATGTGTATTGGAAATTCCAAGGTCAAGCATGGCTTTGGCAGCTTCAAGGCCCAAGAGCCCGCCACCAATAACGGCTCCCGTTTTTGACTTTCGGGCGTGACCAGTCATTAATTCAAGGTCTTCGATGGTTCTATATATAAATACGCCTTCTTTGTCAACACCCGGGACTGGTGGAACAAATGCAGCCGAGCCTGTAGCCAGGATGAGATAGTCATAAGACTCAGTAATTCCTTTATGAGAGTGGACTGTCTTTACTGTTCGGTCTATACTTTGAACCGGGTCTCCAAGATGCAGTGTAATATTATTATCCTGGTACCAATCGATAGCTGCTAATGTAAGATCTTCGGCAGTCTTGCCGGCAAAATATTCACTTAAATGAACTCTGTCATAGGCGGGCCGTATTTCCTCTCCAAAAATGATAAGTTTTGAACCGGGAGCTTTTGCTATTATCTTTTCGCAAAACTTATGTCCCACCATTCCATTTCCGATAATTACTATTTTCATGACGGATAATTTTTGAATTATCAAAAAATATCAAGCAATTATCGTATTAAAATTATATATATATAATATATTTTATCAAGTAGAATAAAAAAAAAGCCATTTTATATTATATATATCATAAATTTAGGAGATTATTTTCAAATATTCATATCTTAGGCTAAAATATTTTATATATTTTTAAATGTAATGTTAATATTATGTTGAAACCGAAGTTGTCTTTGGTCGGTGCCGGCCCTGGCGATCCTGAATTAATAACCCTTAAAGCGATAAGGACGATAGCCGCTGCTAATGTAATATTATATGATGCATTGGTAAATCAGGAACTACTGAATTATGCCTCGCCAAATGCTATTAAAAGATTTGTTGGGAAGCGATATGGATGCCACGTTCTTTCTCAGCGTGAAATAAATATGCTGATCATTGAATATGCCAGCTCACACGGGCATGTAGTCCGGTTAAAAGGCGGGGATCCATTTGTTTTTGGAAGAGCAGTTGAAGAAATTGAGGCTGCAAAGAATGCCGAAATTGAAGTGGAAGTTATACCCGGTATCTCCAGTGCAATTGCGGTACCCGCCTCTAAAATGATCCCTCTTACATGCAGAGGAATTAATGAAAGTTTTTGGGTAACAACGGGCGCCACACAATCAGGTGAAATTTCGGGTGACATAAAATTAGCAGCTTTATCCAATGCTACTGTTGTCATTTTAATGGCCATGAGCAGACTCAAGGCAATTATGGATATCTTCCTGGCAAACAATAAAGCAGATACACCTGTTGCCATTATTCAGGATGGCACTACTGCAAATGAAAAGATGGTCGTTGGCACTGTAAAAGATATTTGTTTCAGATCGGAGCAGGCCGGGCTATCTAATCCATCCATAATTATTGTGGGCGAGGTTGTAAAATTATTACCTATTACCTGCGGTGAGTCAATTGAAAGTGGTTTACCTGCAGAAACCATTCTTATGAAACATTCTGGCCGGGATTCAAGGCGTTCATAATTTTTTTACTTCAATTTTAGCCCATAACTTTCATTTTTATGAGAGAGAAAAAAAAAGGCTGCGATCTAAAAAGTTGCTTTTTATGTCAACAATGCTTACCCGAATGGTTACCCGCAATTGAAGTCAACAAAAAAACTTTTCATTTTAATAAGGGCGAAATAATTTTTAGTGAAGGAGAACAGGTAAAAGGAATTTATTTTGTTTATAAAGGAAATGTAAAAGTTCACAAGAAATGGGGCCAGGAAAAAGAGTTAATCATAAGGTTTGCCAGGGACGGCGAAATAATAGGACACAGGGGCGTAGGCGAAGAAATTATTTATCCTGTTTCAGGTACTGCTCTGGAACCGACCACTGTATGTTTTATCGATCTCGATTTTTTTAAAACTACTCTTAAGATCAATATTGATTTCACTATACAATTATTATTGTTTTATGCTGAGGAATTGCAGCGGTCAGAAAAAAAGATGAACAACCTTGCACACATGCAGGTAAAAGGCCGCATTGCTTCTTCTTTACTTTCCCTGAAAAATAAATTTGGCACGACAAAGGATGGAGAAATCAATATCATTTTAAGCCGGCAGGATTTAGCTTCCTATTCGGGCACCACATATGAAACCGTTTTCAGAATTCTCAATGAATTTATAAAGGAAGATCTTATAAGTGTCAACAATAAGAATATTACAATCCTAAATGAAGAACAATTGATACAAATGACAAACCAGGTTGGTAATTAAATGTTAAACTGACTGTGGCCGGAAAACATAATTTTTTTCAATTGTAAAGGTTATGTGCAATATTTCTTTAAGTTTTAATTGAGTTTGATCTTCCAAAAATTTTGTGCAACTGGCAATTGAGCATTAACACCAATGCTGACTTTTCGAAGGCTAAGTTCAACACCCACTATTGCAATGCGCTGGAAAATACCTTTCCGGGTTTTGAGACTGATGTAAAAGTTATCTGGTTTCTATATTTTCAAACAACAACAAAAACAGCCTGTTTTTAAATTGTAGAAGCCATTGTTTTCTTCATTTTACTTTATCTCAAATAACTGATTTCAGCGGAGACTAAGGGATTCGAACGAACTTCATTAGCATTTAGAAATCAATTATTTAAGAACTGCAAATATCGTCACTCCATGAATTACTCTACAAAAGTCTTCTCGATTTAAAGAATAAGATTCTAAAGTAAAGATAAGTAAATTGATATATTCTTTTATACAAAAAAGCAAATTATTAAGATGTATTTGCTACTAACGTAAAAGTGTACACGATTAAAAAAACTTTAACTTTTAAGTAAATCAAAGAGTTTAGTATTTATATAAAGAGTTTCTTTCCAAACTTGCCTTGATTCCAAAATTCCAATTTGTTTTAATTCTTTTAGATATTTTGCTGCCGTAATTCTCGAAATTTTTAGTCTCTCAACAACGAAATCGATTTTACAATAAGGCTGTTCGAATAAAAGTTCTATTAACTCTTTGTTAAAGGACTTTGGAAATTGATTTTTTATTTTATAACTCGTTGTTTGAAAAAGTTTATTGATATTCTGGATCTGGCGGATCGTTGCTTTGGACGTTTTTTCTACCCCGTTTAAAATGAATAATATCCATTCTTCCCAATTCTCTTTTGTTCGTACCTCCTGTAATAGCCTGTAATAGTCGGATTTATTTTCGATAATAAATTCACTCAGATATAAAATTGGACTGTCTAATAAGCCTTTAAGAATCAAGTAAAGAACATTGATAATTCTGCCTGTTCGTCCGTTACCATCATAAAATGGATGGATACTTTCAAACTGGTAATGTTGAATGGCCAAATTAATCAAAGGTGATAATTCAACCTCCTCATTTAAATAATCTTCCAGATTTTTCATCAGACTGATAATCTTATTATAGTCATCAGGTGGCGTGTATATGACTTTTCCTGTTGCAGCATTTTTTAGGGCTGTGCCGGGCAGCTTCCGTATACCGGCATTATTTTCTTCCAATACTTTCTGAATTTGAATAATTGTATTGGTATTTATAAAGCCCTTTTTCTTAATCAATTCGAAACCCGATAGCACAGCTTCCCTGTATCGCAATACCTCTTTTGTAGCTGCATCCACCTGAGTTCCTTTTGCAGACAAAGCCTGATAAAGTTTATCCTGGGTAGTTATTACATTTTCTATTTCTGAACTGGCTCTTGCTTCTTTTAGGATAACCGCATTTAAAAGGATATCGGGATTTGGTAAGGTATGTATGAGTCCTTTTAATTCAGCTAACGCAATGGATGACTTGACAACCTGACGCAGGACATTTTTTGTTTCAGTACTTTCTTTATCTGGTGGTAAGAAAGCTAAATCATTGAAAGGTTGATCAATTGTTGTTTTTGTAGTCTTCTTGCTCATGTATTAAGATTATGCATGACATGATTGTCATGTAAAAATACTATAATTTTTTATACATGAGGAGGCTCTCCTGTATAAAGATTATATATGAGTAAGTCATAAATAAAATATCATAACCGGGCAGATTGTTATGCGCCTAACTTTAAATGTTTTCCGCATGCTGTTATTTAACTGGAGATTTCTGTCCCTTAGGCTTTAATTCTCTTTCTTCTTTTTCTTTTTCACCAGCAAGCCGAAACTGTTCCGCCTGCTCAGCAAGCTGTTGTTCGGCACGGACAACCTGGTTTGTAAAATCATCTTTGTTCAGATCGTATAGACTATCAGTATAATTAGTCAGCTTTAATAAGCTTGCATTACTATCGACTTTCCAATATCTATATTTTATATCATTTGCTTCAAACACGTTTTTCTCGTTATGACAATTGATCCATCCATAGGCTAACAATAAGGCAATTATAAACAAACTAACGGTCACCCATACCAGCTTATGAAAATGATGAATGTGTTTAAAATGACCTCGCTCAATTTTACCTAAGTTTAGCCTTAAGAGATTCATTTCTTTTGAGAAACCATTTAACTTTTCGCTGTCATGGTTCAATTGAGAAATGAAGATTTGAATTTCAGAATGTAAAGATTTGAAGCCCTGGAGCGACTGTTTTTGCAAAGCTTCATCTTTACCTGAATTACTTTCTTTTAATAAGGCAATTTCCAGGGATTCGAGTTTTTCTACAATCGTTTGTAATAATACTTCACTCATAACTTTTCATTTTATAAATGCATTCCTCTTGATTTTTTCTTTACACGCTTCTTTTCCAAAAGCGGCATTTGCATTTGTTGATGTTGTTTTTCCGGTTTCATTACCACGTCTAACAAATTTTTGTGATGACTGTGATACTTTTCAATTCTCCCATGTTCATCCTGAATATGTAGTTTTGATTTCGAGAATTCTACTCTTGGATACAGAACACTTTTTATTCTCTGTTGTTGAATTACTTTTTCAAGATTTCTGATAGAAAACCTTCGATCAATTTCACTGCCTTTATATTTATACACTCCCATCTTAAAACTGATTCCTTGTAACTCGTTGGTTTGTCCCCTGTATTTATATAATGTTTCAATATTTTCTTTTGCCAGTTTTTCTTTTAAGTCATCAAGATCGCCACACCCCGGAAGCTTCTCCAAAATTGCCTGGTAAATGAAATATTTATTGGCTTCTCTTTCATTCAATGCTTCAAGATTTGTTAATGCTAAATCTTTTGAAATAGCTTCTTTCAATCCATATTCAACAGTTAATTTCTCAGCGATTTTTTTTCCTCTTAAACCTATCCAGTTATCCTTGATAGTTTCGCCATTGTTATTTACTAAATTGGCAATGATGTGCAGGTGCGAATGATTTTTATCAATGTGTTTTACAATTGCAAATTGAGTGTCTGTATTTTCATCTCCTGCAAATATTTTTTAGCTATGTCAGCCATCATTTTATAAGTTTTATTGTGATTTACTATAAGACATTGGAAAAAAAATATTAACACCCTGGAATTGAAAAAACATGAACCCATATTGAAAAGTTTTGCCAAAACTGAAATATAGTTTTCATCTGAGTAATTCGACCTATCCTAAAAAATCTAAGGTTTTTCACTCAGTTACAGCTTACATAGTATAGTGGAGTTTGAATTTTCTTTCATCTCGTTGCAATTATAGACTTGTGTTAATCTTGTTGACAATAGCAATTTTCACAACTTCACTGGCTGGTGAATTTATAGCGCACAGAGCCATCAGGGCGCCCGCTCCTCCCCGGCAACCATCAACAAATGCGGGCTAGTGCCACACACTCAGGGTTCTTAGCTTTAAACAAATTGTTTTTTTGTAAAAAATTCTTCGCACAGGAATTCTTATCTTTAAATACGTAACACTCGTCTCTAAGAATATTTTGGAAACTAACTATTATGAAATATTTGGCGCGAATAGCAATACTTTTTTATGCTTTTATCCTTGCGAATATTGTTGTCGCACAGCAAGCAAATGTACTACCCGAACTAAAACCTTCTTATACCCAGGATCTGCTGAAAGAGAAGCAGGGCATTAACGTGGATTGCGTATCCGATATATTCCTCGATAGCCACGGCCAGCTTTGGTTACAGACCTGTCGGCAAACTTCCAACAAAGAGCTTCGCTTTGTAAAATATGATGGGTATCGCTTTGATGAGGTTGCGATCCACAATCCCCAATATCAGCAGGATTGTGATTTGTTTGCCTTAGGCATTTCGAATTCCGATCAGCTTTATGGAAGATATGAGGTACTGTAAGCTTAGCCTTTGCCGTACATACTCACGCCCACTCTATGCCGGCGCGAACAGTTGTAAATTTTCTTATCCAAGTTCGAATGTAGTAATACCAAACACCTTTCTAATATCAATCTGGGGAGATTTGCCGTAATACATTCTGGCACATTCGAAAACATAGTTGGTTTTGTATTTTTTTATGAGAGCAACTGCATCCCGGTTTATTACTGGAATGTCAAGAAATAGCGGTTGGCCTGTCACTGAATTTAAAAGTCCAAAACTCTTTTCCATATTAATCACTTTTAAGGTTATAAAATTACACTTCAGGCATACTGAAATATAGAGTTGAATTCTTATAAAATGTTAATAGTAAAAGACTTGTGTAAGTTTCAGTGAGTCTTTGTAAATCTGGGTAGTACTCCACGAATTACTCACTGAACTATATTCATAAAGTGGGGTAAATGTAGGTTAAAGATGAAACGTTAAAACCCTGAAACCATTGATTTTACTGGGTTCGTTAATTTCACCTTCCTTTAAATAACTGATTTCAGCGGAGACTGAGGGATTCGAACCCTCGATACCCTTTCGAGTATACACACTTTCCAGGCGTGCTCCTTCAACCACTCGGACAAGTCTCCAAAAAAAAGATTGCAAATGTACATTATCATTCTAAAACTTTTTCCATTTGCATGCTTCGGGATCCTTTTATTAATAAGTTGGCATTTTCGAAGTGCTGCTTTTGCAGCCATATCTTTGCCTGCAATGACGTTTCCAAATTTATGTAGGAATGGTCAAGTTCATTGAAATTTTTCCCTACTAATACTACTGCTTCCCATGGATACTTGTGGAGCAACGATATTATATCAGCATGTTCTTTTCTACTTTCGGCTCCGAGTTCCATCATAGAGCCGAGCAACAAAACTTTATTATCCCCTTTCATCGACGCAAAGTTTTCAATCGCCACTTTCATACTTCCGGGGTTTGCGTTGTAAGCATCAAGGATTATTGTATTGCTGCCCTGCTTAATTAACTGTGAGCGGCTATTTGATGGTTTATAATTTTCGATCGCTGTTTGTATTTTTTCATCTTCAACACTAAAATATCTTCCAACTGCGACCGCTGCCAAAACATTCGAAAAATTATACCCGCCTGCTAAATTCGTTTTGATGTTTAGTTTCCGGTCGCCATTCACCAGTATTTCCGCAAAGGGATCACTTTGGATAATTTTACCTGAAATATCTTTACCCGTTATACCATAAGATACGGTTTTATTTAAACGAGTTCCAAGATCGACCACAGCCACATCGTCCGCATTTACAAATGCAGTTCCATCATGAGCTCGCAGATAATCAAAAAGTTCTCCTTTTCCTTTCTTTACGTTTTCAACGCCACCAAATCCTTCGAGATGTGCCTTACCAATATTAGTTATTAAGCCATGAGTGGGCATTGCATATTCACTATAACCTGCAATTTCGTTCAAATGATTAGCCCCCATTTCAATGACAGCCATCTCAACGTCAGGCTTAATTTTTAAAATGGTAAGAGGGATACCGATGTGATTATTTAAGTTCCCTTCTGTTGTGTAAGTTCGATAGGTTGTTGACAACACTTCATGTATAAGTTCTTTAGTAGTTGTTTTTCCATTGCTTCCTGTTATAGCAATAAATGGAATACGACTTTTGTTTGCCGGAACAGCATTGAATTGCTGACGATGAAATTTTGCAAGTTGTTGTAATATTTCAAGCGTGCTACTTATGTGAACAATACGATCACTGTCAACCGATATTTTTTCGTCTGCAAACACATAAGCAGCACCTTTTTCGAGAGCCTGCCCGGCAAAAAGATTCCCGTTAAAATTTGGGCCTTTTAACGCAAAGAATAGATCATTCTTTTTAAGTTTCCTGGTGTCAGTTTGAACGGAAGGATATTGCTGGTATATTTTATAAATTTCTTCAATCTGCATTTGGCAAATTTAAACCGTACTTTTTTTGTTGCTAAAAATAAAAAACCTCTCATTTAAAATAAGAGGTTTCAATTTATTTATAAGATGCTATTAGCTTTTTTTCTTTTTGTTTTGTTTGCGCTTTCCAAAAATATTTCCTTCTTTAAATCCATTTCCCTCAGGGCTACCAAGCCTGGTCATAGCACAACGAAATCCAACGGTGCTGCTTGCCTGGTCCTGCTCCATGTAACGCCTTGCACCCGGTGATAGCCAATATGGCATATCATTCCAACTTCCACCTTTAATAACCCGCGATTTATCACTTATTAGAGAAGAAATTCCGTATCCGTAAGTAACACTGGAAATTGAGTCTCCATCGAGATAATTAATTACGTCACCTTTTTGATAATTGCGGCGGGTAACAGCTTCGGAATCTGTAACAACTACCTTTTTCAAACGGCCTAAGGTATCTCTTTCATAATCACCCTGGGCGTCCTTATAAAATTTAGTGAATTTGTTACCACGATAGGGGTTTACATCATCTTCATCAAGTGGAGTCAACGGACGATACACATCAGCAACCCATTCGCTAACATTGCCACTCATATTATATAACCCGTAACCATTGGGATAAAATGATTTTATTGGACCTGGTATCGCAGCACGATCATTCAAGCCACCGGCAACACCCATTACATCACCATTTCCTCTTTTAAAGTTGGCCAAAAATTGTCCCTGCCAGCTTCCACGACGGTTATCTCTCAACCCGTTTACATTCTTGCTCCAGGAATAAACCTGTTGGTTAGAAAGAACTTCTTCTCCATGATTTTTTTCCTTAGTGCGTGGGTGAGGATTTTCTGCAATTACGCCATAAGCTGCATATTCCCATTCCGCTTCGGTAGGCAAACGGTAGCCCGGTAATAAAAGGCCATCTTCGAAAGTGACTACTTTTCTTGACCTTCCACTTACGTCTTTAAGACCACCTTTTTTAGGAGCCGTTTTATTATTTATCATATCAGGGTTCATCAGGTACGTGTCGGTATTAAACGTATTATCACCTTGTCCCCCTTTCATTTCTGATAAAGGTGCTTTCTTATTCAGATAACCTTTATCAATTAATATTTTTTCATTTACCCTGTCACTTCTCCAGATACAAAAATCATGTGCCTGTTCCCATGTTACACCCACTACAGGATAATAATTATAAGCAGGATAACGGAAGTAGTAATCTACATAAGGCTCATTGTAGGCAAGCTCACTTCTCCAAACTAAAGTATCCGGCAAGGCCATTCTCATTATGGCTGTATCATTATCAAATGTATTTGCAAGCCAATAAAGATATTCGCGGTAATGAACATTGGCAACCTCAGTTTCATCAATATAAAATGAATTTACACTTACACGGCGGGGTATATTGTTCCAGTCGCCCATCACATCCTCTTCCTTTGCGCCCATTACAAAGGTTCCACCCTGGACAAAAACAAGGCCGGGACCAGTTTTCTGCTCTTTGGCTTTAAGTACATGGAAATTACCATAGTTCTTATCGTCATAATTCCATCCTGTTACAGAAGATTTGTCTTTCTTTTTATGACACGACATAAAAGTAAAAGAAGTAGCCAGCAGAATAAGGCATAAATGTCCGGCAGATATTGATTTTTGCATGTGCATTTGTTTAGCAGATTATTTAACGAATGGTTTTCTTTCTTATTGTGTAAAGGGTATCAATTTGTAACTGCGAATATATACATACTTTATTTGATTCGGATTTAGATATAAGACAAATCTAAATGCCTCAAAAACTTTTGCAAACTATTTACAAATAAAGCATAGCGCCATCTTTAAATGTATTTACCCGAATTAATTTTTTGTAGAAATGCGAAATCCTTTTTTGAAGATTTAATTAGTAAATGGCGACTCAATTGAGCAATAAATGTACGATTAAATCGTTCAGGTATCAATAAAAATTTTATAAATATTTTTTAAAACCCGTTTTAAATAGATTCTGCGAATTAATACAGTTTTGATATTTTAATTGTCTGTTTCAATAAAAAATTTATTTTTACAAAACCCAAAAGTAATTTCTATAAAGTTTAGCTCTACCTAACCAAGCAAAATTTACACATGAAACAAGCAACTTTGAGTTTAACGGCATTAATGATGCTGGTTGGGAGTGTTTTTGTCGTTAACGCACAAAGCACGGCAAATCCGATTAATGTTGTTACTACAGCAGTGCCCTTTTTAAGAATTTCCCCAGACGCACGTTCCGGTGGTATGGGAGATGTTGGTGTTGCCACCATTCCTGACGCAAATTCAGCTTTCTGGAACCAGGCAAAATATCCATTTGCAGTAAGTAAATCTGCTATTGCAGTAACATATACTCCGTGGTTAAAGGGATTAGATCTTAATGATGTTTACCTGGCTTCACTTGCAGGATATTATCATTTAGATGATCTGCAATCTATTTCGGCATCTTTGAGATACTTTAGCTTGGGTAATATCCAATTTACCGATAACTTAGGTAATAATCTACAAACGTACAGACCAAGGGAATTTGCCTTTGATGCAGGCTACTCCCGTAAACTTTCAGACAACCTGGGTATAGGGATCGCTCTCCGATATATCAATTCCAATTTAGCAAGTGGGCAGTCTGCCAGTGGTTCTACTTATAAGACCGGAAGTGCCGTTGCTGGTGATCTTTCATTGTTTCACGATGGTACCGTAAACAGTAAGGATGGGTCAGGACTAAATTGGGGCATATCGCTATCTAATCTTGGCTCAAAAATATCTTATACCAATGATGCATCAGAGAAAGATTTTATTCCTGCCAATCTCGGTCTGGGAATTGCCTATGTGAGTGCTTTTGATGAGAGTAACAAAATTACTTTCGGCCTGGATATAAATAAGCTTTTGGTTCCTACACCACCACTCATTGGCGACTCTGCAGGCCTGGTATCTTATCATAGCAAAGGAGTAGTGGGCAGTTGGTTTAGCTCTTTTGGGGATGCGCCGGGCGGATTCAGCGAAGAATTAAAAGAGTTTCAAATATCTGTTGGTGCGGAGTACTCTTACAATGATCAGTTCGCCTTCAGGGCCGGATATTTTTATGAAAATCCTACAAAGGGTGACCGCCAATATTTTACACTTGGTGCCGGTTTAAATTATAATATGTTTGGTTTAAACTTTTCATACCTCGTACCTTCAGGAAATGGAATAAATAGAAATCCATTATCAAATACACTAAGGTTTAGTATTATTTTTAACCTCGATAAAGAAACTGCAGTAGGAACTACCCAACAATAATTTACTTTTCTAAAAATACAATAGCCTCCATTTGGAGGCTTTTTTATTGTGTAACCGCAAGTTGTTGTAGGTGTTGGCAGCCTTAAAAGCCTTTCTTAAATAAAATAACCATTCTAACATCCGCAATGATTTAATCTCATTCGTCTATTTGATAGCCTCACGATTTTTTTGCAAAAGCTAATCACCAGGATCAGGTTATATTTGTCGAAATTGAAGAACGTATTTAATAAAAGCTTTAGAAATAGAAAAATATAAGTTATGTCATTTAGGATAGGTTTTGGGATCGATTTTCACCAATTAGTGCCCGGAAGAGATTTATTGATTGGCGGTGTAAAACTTCCCCACGCAAAAGGAGCACTTGGCCATAGCGATGCTGACGTATTACTTCACGCTATTTGCGATGCCTTGCTCGGTGCAGCATGTCTTGGGGATATTGGTGTTCATTTTCCTGATACGTTGCCAGATTTTAAAAATATAGATAGTAAAATACTTTTGCAAAAGACTTTAAGACTTATTGCAGAAGCAGGCTACAAAGTTGAGAACATTGATTCGACAGTCTGTCTCGAAAACCCCAAAATCAAACAATACATCCCCGAGATGCGCAACGTGATTGCAACAATTCTTTCATTAAGTGAAAACGCAGTTTCCATAAAAGCAACCACCTCGGAAGGAATGGGATTTGTGGGCAGAGAAGAAGGAGTTGCTGCTTACGCAATCGCTTTACTTATTTCGGTTAATAATTGATTCAACTTTATTTTTTAAACTGCTGCAACCATTATCTTTGCCTGCATGCACGAAGTGGTAATTAAAATCATAAATACATCGGGAAACAGTTTGCCTGAATATGCAACGGCAGGGTCTGCAGGTATGGATATTCGGGCGTCTTTGCAAAGCCCGGTTAAATTACAACCCTTGGAAAGGGCTATGATTCCGACCGGTATATTTATGGAAATACCCCCGGGCTATGAAGCTCAAATTAGGCCGAGAAGCGGCCTTGCCTACAAACAGGGTATCACCTGTTTAAATTCCCCCGGAACTATTGATAGCGATTACAGGGGAGAATTAAAAGTTATCCTGATAAATTTATCATCGCAGGTGCAAACAATAAACGACGGTGAGCGTATAGCCCAGGTAGTTATATCCAAAGTGGAAAGGGCTTCGCTGCTGCCAGTTGACCAGTTAGAAGTATCGCTAAGAGGGGAGGGAGGTTTTGGTCATACCGGTAAAGTTTAATTAAATTGTAAAATTGAATAAATGAAATATCTGGTTGCGATTGTTTTGGGCATCATATTAATTTATTCAGTAAGCAGTTGCCGGTCAACAAAAAAATTGCAGACTGCCATTAACAGAAAGGATACAGAAGTGGTAATGCCAACTGTGCCTGCAAAAATTGATACCCTGGAAGGCGCTTCCGACATTTTGAAATCACTTTATAAAAACAGGATAAATTTCAAAACATTTTCTGCCAAAATAAAAGTTCAATATGAAGATTACAGAGGAAAACAACCGGATTTTAATGCCTTCGTAAGATTATATAAAGACAGCGTTTTGTGGATTTCTATTAATGCCACATTTCTTAGTATTGAAGCTTTCAGGATTCTTATAACGAAGGATACGATAATTATTTTAAACAAATTAAATAAACAGGTGGAATACCATCCATTTAATTATATTGAGGACATTGCACATATTCCATTAGATTTTTCTACGCTTCAGGATATTGTTATCGGCAATCCGGTTTACGTGGGTGATAGTATTGTTTCGTACCGTGAAACAGAAAATCATATTTTATTAGGAACGGCAAGCGGGTTTTTTAAAAATCTGCTAACTATATCTTCCGATAATAACCTCCTGGAAAGAAGTAAACTCGATGATATTGATGTTGGACAAAACCGTACCGCTGATCTTAGCTATGGGAATTATGAAAAAAATAATAGATTTTATTTTGCAACCTACCGCGAAATAACTGTAGCTGAAAGAACAAAAGTTGATATTAATCTCAATTACAAACAATATGATTTTAACAAGGAATTATCATTCCCATTCAACATCCCGAGAAATTATAAAACAAAATAAACGTTACTTTTAAAAAATTGTGGCTACAATTAAATCCATCGTCTTTCTGCATAGATGTTTACAAATTCTTCTTACTAAAAAATCACTTTCATGCAAAAGTCAATTGTAATAACGATGATGTTGCTTTTATTTATTTTTAAAGCAATAGCTCAGCAGCCGACAGATAAAGATGTCTTGCAGCAGCAACGTGAGCAACTAAAAAGAGAAATTGATGAAACCGAAAAGGCGCTTGAGGAAACAAAAAAAACCGCAAAAGTAAATATTGGGCAGTTTTCTCTCATCAATAAAAAAGTAAACCTCCAGGAAAGCGTAATTGGTAATATTAATCATGAAATAAGAAATCTCAATGACAACATTTATCTTTCGCAGCTCGAGATAAACAAGATGTCCCGCATTTTGGACACATTAAGGGATGAATATGCCAATAGTATGGTTTATGCTTATAAAAACCGGAGTAACTATGATTTTCTGAATTTTATTTTTTCAGCTTCAAGCTTTAATGACGCCATTAAAAGGGTGGCGTATTTAAAATCTTACAGGAGCTATCGCGAAATGCAGGCGGAAAATATTCTGCGTACACAAGCCATGCTGGAAAATCGCATTAAAATTTTATATGGTACCAAACAAAGAAAAAATGTTGTGCTGCAAGAGCAGGATAAAGCAATGACACAATTACAAAAACAACAGGAAGAGAAAAAGGAAATTGTTAATAAACTCAAAGGCCAGGAAAAAGAATTGACTGCACAGGTAAACGCAAAACGAAAGCAGGACGCAAAATTGAAGAATATGATAACGGCAATGATTAGACGGGAAGTTGAAATTGCCAGGAATGAAGCTGCAAAAAAGGAAAAAGCAAGGCTTGCAGAATTGAAAAAAAATAACGCAAAAAATAACACTGCCGATAATAATACAAATGCGAAAACTGAAAGCCCGTCCGTTACTTCCAAGCCGACGGGAAGTGTATTGGTAAGTTCTGAAGCAGATAAAGCGTTAGATGCGAATTTTAAAAATAACCGGGGTTCGCTTCCGTGGCCTGTCTCGGGGTTTGTTATCGCTCATTATGGCTCTAATAAATTACCTGGCGGCATTATTTACGATAATCCCGGCGTGACGATTGGAGCTAAAATCGGTGAATCTGTTAAAGCGGTCTTTGATGGTGAAGTAACGCTTGTAAGTTATATTGAAGACAAACAGGCAGTATTTATAAAGCATGGAAAATATTTCACGGTTTATAGTAATCTTTCTTCGGCAGATGTGCAAAGAGGAGACCAGGTGAAAACAGGGCAAGTAATTGGTAAAGCCGGCGTTAATGATGAAGGCCAGGGGCAGGTTGACTTTATTATAATGCAGGAAACTACTAATATTAATCCTGAACAATGGTTAAGGCATTAATTATATGAAGGGTTAACTGCCAATTGTCACGGTGTTTTCCAGAACCTTCAGGTAAAGATTTTCATAAACAGGAACTATTGTGTTTATGTCAAATTTTTGAGCCTGCGCCAAAGCATTTTTTTTCATTTCTTTAAATGCTATGTCATCCGAAAAAATATGAATAATATTTTTAGTCATATCTTCAACATCTCCCACATTGCTTAGATAGCCCGTAACACCATCAATATTTATTTCAGGAAGACCGCCGGCATTTGTTGAGATTACAGGAACTCCGGCAGCCATTGCTTCCAAAGCTACTAACCCAAAACTTTCATATTCACTTGGTAAAATGAATAAATCGGTAATTGCAAGAATATCTTCCATTTGTTCCTGCCTGCCGAGAAATTTTACGTCTGCATGTGCATCCATTTGCCGGCAAACACCTTCTATATACGTTCGTTCCGGACCATCCCCTACGAACAAAAGCTTAGACGGAATTTCCTTATTAACTTCTTTAAATACATTCACCACATCACCCACTCTTTTTACCTTTCTGAAATTGGAAGCATGTAATAATATTCTTTCATTTTTTGGTGCAATTATCTGTCGGAATGCCTGTACTGGAGTCCGTTCAAAACGCTTAATATCTACAAAATTATAGATGACTTCTATATCCTTTTCCATTTTGAAATTTCGAAAAGTTTCGTCCCGGAGATTTTTGGAGACTGCCGTAACAGCGTCGCTTTCATTCATTGAAAATGTAACGACAGGCGAATAAGTTTTATCTTTTCCTACCAATGTAATATCAGTTCCATGCAGCGTAGTTATAACGGGAATTTTCACACCTTCTTTTTTTAGAATTTGCTTTGCCATATATGCAGCGGATGCATGAGGAATAGCATAATGAACATGCAAAAGCTCAACGTCATTGTTGATAATAACATCCACCATTTTACTTGCGAGAGCAGTTTCATACGGGGGATAATCAAACAACGGATATGTTGGAACACTTACTTCATGATAAAATATGTTAGCATGAAAAGCATTCAACCTTACAGGTTGCTGGTAAGTAATGAAATGTATATTATGACCTTTATCGGCCAAAGCTTTGCCAAGTTCCGTAGCCAATACCCCGCTTCCACCATAGGTGGGATAGCAAACAATTCCTATATTCATAAAGATTTTTTTATCAATTACGGCGCAATTTACAATTTCTTTTATGCAGCCATTTCACCGCTTATGGAAACAAGGAATCTATTGCAACTGCTTATACTCAATTTCTAAACTTTTTTTGAAACCGTAATTTATGTGCCGATGATATCAGATTCTTTAATTAAATCTGAGATTTGTTTGCTGTGTAAGAGAATATCTTGTGAAAATAATTGCGTGTTACCGGAACCGTTAGTAACGCTAATTGCTATTTATTGAATTTATTTTGCCATATCATTTTCATTAGTATCGTCCTCTGAAAATCGAGGTTCATTTAATTCCACCAATTTTTTTACCTGCTTATTTCTTACTCTCATATTCAATAGTTCAACCAGGAATGAAAATGCCATTCCAAAATAAATATAATTTTTTAAATGCAGGTCTTCGGCCTTTTCGGAATCCCAGCCTTCAACTACAAGGCTCAGTCCAATCATTACAAGAAATGAAAGCGCCAGCATTTTAAATGTTGGATGTTTGTGTATGAAAGAAGCAATTTTCGGACTAAATAAAAACATTAAAATAAGAGCAATAACGACGGCCGCAATCATTATCTCCACATGTTTTGCCGTACCACCGGCTGTGATAATGCTGTCAAATGAAAATACCATATCAAGGACCATTATTTGAAATGCAGCCTTTGCAAAACTTAGGAATTTTTCTTTTCCTTTTAAAGTATTCAAGTCTTCACCTTCTAATTTCTGATGAATTTCGTGCACCGACTTATAAATAAGAAAAATACCGCCGCCCAACATTACCAAACTTGCAAGGTCAAACCCCTTTTCAAATAGCGTGATCACTGATTTACCTTTTTGCGATAGCAACCAGCCCAGCCCCAACAACATGCTGCTTCGCACAATCATGCCTTGTATAATCCAAAACAGGCGGGCTTTTCTATGTTTATCTTTCGGAAGACGGTTAATAATTATACTCACAAAAATTACGTTATCGATACCTAAAACGATCTCAAGTATTACAAGAATAAAAAAGCTTATGATGCTTTCGCCGGTAAATAAATAACTCATTTTTTTGTGATATAACTATTAGATTAATGATGTGCAGATTTTTTTAGCAATTGACGGACCTTTATAAATAAAACCTGTCCACACCTGAACCAGGGCTGCACCGGATTTAAATTCTTCGTGGGCATCGCCAGGAGTGAAAATTCCGCCGCTGCTGATCACTGGAATTTTTCCTTTCGTTTTCTTAAAAATTAAATAGGTAGTATTAACTGATTCTGCCAATAGTGGTGCCCCGCTTAAGCCACCTGTCCCGGTTTTGTCAATTTTATTTTTTGATGAATTTAAATTACTTCTCTTTACTGTGGTGTTAGAAGCAACAAGACCATCCAGCTTTATTTCCGTGGCCAGGTCAATGATGTCTTCCAGGTCATTTGGTGAAAGATCAGGGGAAATTTTCAATAATAAAGGCCTTGCAATTTGTTTTTGTTTATTTAAGTTTTGTAAATGCGAAAGAATTTTTTTCAATGAATCTTTCTGTTGGAGATCCCGAAGTCCGGGTGTGTTTGGCGAACTTACATTTACTACGAAATAATCAACAACATTGTGCAGGAGATTAAAACAGGTTTCATAATCTCTCCAGGCCTCCTCGTTTGGAGTATTTTTATTTTTACCAATATTTCCACCTATGATTATTTTTTTTCTTTCATTTAAATAGGATTTGCTATTTATGAATTTATACAAACGTTCTGCAACGGCAACAACGCCATCATTATTAAAACCCATGCGGTTTATGATGGCTTTATCTTTCGGCAAGCGAAATAATCTTGGTTTGGGATTTCCTTCCTGGGGCAGAGGCGTTACAGTTCCTATTTCGACGAAGCCGAAGCCCAATAGCATCAGTTCATTTAGATACTTTGCATTTTTATCAAAGCCTGCAGCAAGCCCGACGGGATTGGGAAATACAAGACCAAAATAATTTCGTTCTAACGAGGTTGAATAAACAGTAAATTTTTTTTGAAGATAATTTCTTAAAAAAGAGAATTTGCACCAGAACCTCAGAAAGTTCATTGAAAAATAATGCACTCTTTCAGCATCGAACCAAAATAAAATAGTACGCACCAATTTATACATGACGGCCGCGAAGATAATTAATTGAAATTTTTTAAAAGATAGTCGGAAGTATTATTCTGCATCGAAGCGATCGACACTTTCTATTCCTGGAAGTTTTTTTAGATTCTCGACGAGGTCTTCAAGTTCATCTTTATCATGAACATAAACTTTTATATTGCCTTCAAAAAGGCCTTCCTTTGCTTCCACCGTGAGGGCATTAATATTAATTTTCATTTCGCCACTAATCAGATTAGTTATTTTATTGATAACGCCAACGTCATCCATACCAACAATTTTGATCCCGGTTAAAAATGAAATCTCTTTATTTTTTACCCATTTTGTTTTTACAACCCTATGCCCATAGTTTGATAATAACCTTGCGGCATTAGGGCAATTAGTACGATGAATCTTAAGGCCCTCACCTTGTGTCACAAAACCAAACACGTCGTCGCCCGGGATTGGTTTGCAGCAATTGGCAAGTGTATACATAATTTTATCGCTGCTCTCTCCGAAAATAATAAGCTCTGCATCTTTTTTGTTATAGTGCCTGTCAGGTTCATGTTTTTCTTCTGGTATTGGTTTGTGTACCTTCGGCGCAAAAATTTTGTCACCAATAACATTGAATTCCTTAAGCTCTTTAAGGTCAATTTTTTTTATAGAAATTTCGTAAAACAGGTCAAGGGAAGATTGCAATTTATAATAACTGGTGAGTTCCTCAATGTTTGGTGAATTCATGGCAGCTCCTATGTTTTCAAGCTTTCTCTGGAGAATATATTTTCCTTCTTCGCCTATTTTCCTCTTTTCTTCTTTGAGCGAGTCTTTAATTTTGGCTTTTGCTTTCGGTGTCACAACAAATTTCAACCATTCGCTGTTGGGCTTTTGTTTCGTAGAAGTGATAATTTCTATCTGGTCGCCGCTTCTGAGCTTATGACTTATGGGAACCAATTTATGATTAACTTTCGCTCCTATACATCTTTCTCCTATTGCAGTATGAACTGCAAAAGCAAAATCAAGTGCCGAAGCGCCGATGGGTAACATTTTAACATCGCCCTTTGGGGTATAAACGTAAATTTCTTCTGCTAAAAATGAAACTTTAAAATCCTGGAGAAAATCAATTGAATTAGTATCCTGGGCGGAGAGCATATCCCTTATTTGCTGAAACCATTTGTCAAACCGGTTTTCTTCATTGGTCCCTTCTTTATATTTCCAGTGTGCCGCAAGTCCCTTTTCTGCAATGTCATTCATTCTTTTGGTTCTTATTTGCACCTCCACCCATTTGCCCTGGGCGCCCATAACGGTTGTATGCAAGGCTTCATATCCATTGCTCTTAGGGTTACTCAGCCAGTCCCGTAATCTCTCCGGCGCAGGAACATATTCATCTGTAATAAGGCTATAAACTTTCCAGCAGTCTTCTTTTTCTTTTTCAGGGGGAGAATTTAGAATAACACGAATGGCAAAAAGATCGTACACTTCATCAAATGACACCCCCTTTTTTTTCATTTTATTCCAAATGGAATGTATGCTTTTCGGCCTGCCATAAATTTCAAAATTAAAATGACCTTGCTGTAATTTTTCCTTTATTGGTTTTATAAATTCATTGATGTACCTGGCACGTTCCCTTTTTGTATTATCAAGTTTTTGAGCAATATAACGGTAACTATCGGGTTCCATATATTTCATGGAGAGGTCTTCCATTTCGGTCTTTATATTATAGAGGCCCATCCTGTGAGCAAGGGGTGCATAAACATATACCGTTTCGGATGAAATTTTTAATTGCTTTTCACGCTTCATGCTGTCGAGTGTGCGCATGTTATGAAGCCTGTCTGCGAGCTTAATTAAAATAACTCTCGGATCGTCCGTTAGCGTGAGCAAAATCTTTTTAAAATTCTCTGCCTGCTGCGATGTATTGGCGTCCAGTACATTGGAGATTTTGGTAAGGCCATCTACAATCTTGGCAATTTCGCCCCCAAACTCCCTTTGAACATCATCGAGTGTTATATCTGTATCTTCAACTGTGTCGTGAATTAATGCGCAAATTGTGCTGCGAACACCGAGGCCAATTTCTTCAACACATATCATGGCCACGGCTAACGGATGAAGAATATAAGGCTCTCCGCTTTTTCGCCGCATTGTTTTATGTGCATCCGCTGCCAATTCAAAGGCACGACGAACAAGTTCTTTATCTCCTGATTTTAATTTTGGTTTTAAAACCCTGAGTAATGCCCGATAGTGACGAAGAATTTCCTTTTTTTCCTCCTCCTCGTTCAATGAATATTTAGGAATGTCCAACGTAGTTTCCATATACTACGAATTTACATAGAAAAAGCCTGACAGGATTTAGATTAGAAATTTTCGATTTTTATTTATAAATATTTTAAAAATTATGATTTGACGCCGACAAAAAACCATAAATGTTGATTACTGCATTTTTTTTAATCGAAATCAGTTACTTTTGCCGCCCCAAAAGCGCATGTGGTGAAATTGGTAGACACGTCAGACTTAGGATCTGATGCCGCAAGGTGTGGGGGTTCGAGTCCCTCCATGCGCACTTCTCCAAAATGATTTCCTTAAAAGGAAAATTATAGACACCGTTAGTGAAGGGTTTATAAAATTTTTATTTAATGGCAAGTGTAACAAAAGAAAATATCGGAAATCTTCATGATAAGTTAACCGTAAAAGTTTCCAAAGAAGATTATTATCCATCATTTGAAAAAGCGATAAAAGATTACAGTAAAAAAGCAAATATCCCAGGATTTAGAAAGGGAATGGTTCCTCCGGGCATGGTAAAAAAAATGTATGGTGCATCCATTTTTTATGATGAAGTTATTAAGGCAGTCGAGAAAGAAATCCAGGAATATCTTACCAAAGAAAAACCAGCAATTTTTGCCCAGCCTTTACCGATGGAAAGCGACATGCGAAATCTCGATATGTCGAATCCTATAGACTATGATTTTCCATTTGAGATAGGACTAAAACCTGAAGTTTCAACACAAGCCTTATCCAAAGTGAAGCCTTCATTATATAAGGTGAGAGTAACGAACGATATGGTAGACGAAGAAATAGAAAAGCTGGCTACCAAATATGGCGATATGAAGGATGCGGAAACCGTAACAGCGCCGGAAAACGTTTTGAATGTTTTATTTGAGGAAAGCGATGCTGAGGGAAATGCTTTGCCAGAAGCACTTTCAAAAGATAATTCTATTTTGGTAAAATATTTTGCGGAGGACTTTCGCCCTAAGTTATATGGGAAGGCAAAAGATGAATTTGTGGTATTGCAATTAAAAAATGCATTTCCGGAAAAAGAGAGAGAATGGATTTTGTCAGATTTAGGTCTGGATAAAAACGATCCGTCTTCCGAAGAAAAATTTTTTAAAATGACCATGACTAAAATTGGTTTGGTTGAAAAGAAACAACTCAATGAAGAATTCTTCAACCAGGTATTTCCGGGCAAAGAAATAAAAACGGAAGATGATTTTCGGGAAGTCATGAAAGAACAATTGCAGCAACAATGGGATGCTGCCAGCAGAAGCCAGATGCACGATCAGTTGTATCATGCTTTGTTGGACGCTCCTCTTGCGTTACCCGATGAATTTTTAAAAAGGTGGATTTCTATAGGTGGCGAAAAGAAAAAAACACCGGAAGAAGTTCAGGCAGAATATCCTTCTTTTGCCAATCAGTTAAAATGGACATTGATTAGTGATAAAATTATCCAGGATAATAAAATTGATGTTTCCGAAGAGGAATTGAGAAGTTTCATGAAAGAGGAAATTATGCGGTATTTTGGACAAATGAATATGGGAGACAATAGTGAATGGATAGATAGCTATATTGACAGGATGATGAAGGATGAAAAACAGGTTGACAGCAGCTATAGGAAAATACTTACTGAAAAATTATTCAACTTTCTTGAAACCCAGGTTACGCCAGTAGAGAAGCAATCTTCTCCTGAAGAATTATTGGCTATGCAGCACCATCATGAGCATTAAATTTATTGGCCTGTAAGTCAATTGTCAATAAATATTTCAATGACCATTTGACTTATAAAAAAGTACTTGCCAAATTCCTTTAAGATAAACCGTCCTTTTGTCTCTTTTTTTTGTTAGCATAATATTTGGGAACTTCATGGCTGTAAATGGTTTCTTTACTAAACTTAATTTATGAATACAGGAAAAGAATTTGAAAAATATGCTGTTAAGCACAAGGGCATTAGTAGCAATACATTGCATGGATATATAAATCATAACGTTACCAACCTTACTCCGAATATCATTGAGGAGCGGCCAATGAACATCGCTGTAATGGACGTTTACAGCCGCCTTATGATGGACAGGATTATATTTTTAGGGTATCCCGTAAATGATGAAGTAGCAAATATTATTACAGCTCAATTATTGTTTTTAGAAAGTACCGACAGGACCAGAGATATACAACTCTATATTAATTCTCCCGGGGGGTGCAGTCTATGCAGGTTTGGGCCTTTACGATACCATGCAGTTTGTATCACCCGACATTGCTACAATTTGTACCGGTATGGCAGCAAGTATGGCAGCGGTGCTAATGGCAGCAGGTGCTGCGGGCAAGAGAAGTGCTTTAAAGCATGCAAGAATAATGATGCATCAACCTAGTGGCGGAGCCCAGGGTCAGGCTTCCGATGTTGAGATTACGGTGAACGAAGTTAGAAAGGTGAAACATGAACTCTACGAAATTCTAAGCAATCATACCGGCCAAACCATGGAAAAAGTGACAAAAGACAGTAACAGGGATTTTTGGATGACAGCTGAGGAAGCAAAAGCGTATGGTTTGATCGATGAGGTTTTATTGACTAATTCCAAAAAAGCAAAAAAATAGATATTAAAATAAAACTACAGCAAATGAATCTTTACAAAATAAATTCAGGACGTTTTGAAGAAGAAGAGGAGCCGGAAAAATCAGCGCCGGAAAATCCTATGGAGAAAATGATGGGCGGAATGATGTTTGACAAAAAATTTATCGAACAAAGAAAAATTTTTCTTTGGGGTGCAGTTGATGATAAGAGTGCTAAAGATATTACAAACAGGCTTTTATATCTTGACGCGATGGATCCGGGAAAAGAAATTACATTTTACATAAATAGCCCTGGCGGAATTGTTACCAGTGGAATGGTTGTTTACGATACGATGAAAATGATTAAATCGCCGGTAAGCACGGTGTGCATGGGAATGGCAGCCAGTATGGGCAGCATTTTGCTAAGCGGAGGCGAAAAAGGGAAACGGTTTATTTTCCCTCACGGTGAGGTGATGATCCATCAGCCAAGCGGCGGTGGTCAGGGTACCAGTGCTGACCTTGAAATTATTGCCGAACAGATTTTAAAGGCAAAACAACTTGGCGCTAAAATTCTTGCTGAAAATTGTGGCCAGACTTACGATAAGGTAATGGAAGATTTTGACAGAGACTATTGGATGGATGCTGCTGAAAGTAAAAAATATGGAATAGTTGATGGCATTTTAAACAAACTATAAAGCAACATTTTGCGTTATTTCATTGTCTTTTAACAAATTAGTTTTCTGTTGAAACTTGCTAAAAGCAATTAAAACACGTAATTTATACAAATAATTAGCCCAAATGGCCAAACAACAAACTTTACATTGTTCTTTTTGCGGGAGAAGCCGGGATGAAGTTAAAATTCTTATTGCGGGACAGGAAGGTCATATTTGCGAAAATTGCGTGGAGCATGCCCAGGAAATTATCACCCAGGAAATTTTCCCCATGCCGGAAAAAAATAGTCAATCATCTGGCTATAAACTTTCGGTAAAAAAGCCAATTGAGCTTAAGAAATTTCTTGATGAATACGTAATTGGCCAGGATGATGCAAAAAAAGTACTGGCTGTTGCAGTGTACAACCATTATAAGCGACTGAATCAAAAAGTAGATAGTGATGTTGAAATAGAAAAAAGCAATATCATAATGGTTGGTGAAACGGGCACTGGTAAAACTTTACTCGCCAAGACAATTGCCCGGATCCTCAATGTACCCTTTGCCATTGTAGATGCCACCGTTTTTACTGAAGCTGGTTATGTTGGAGAAGATGTTGAAAGCATTTTGAGTCGTTTGCTGCAAGTGTGCAATTTTGATGTTAATGCCGCACAAAAGGGAATTGTATACATTGACGAAATTGATAAAATTGCCCGCAAAAGCGATAACCCAAGTATTACGCGTGATGTAAGTGGCGAGGGCGTGCAACAGGGCTTGCTTAAACTTCTTGAAGGAACCGAAGTGCTGGTGCCGCCACAAGGCGGACGAAAACATCCCGAGCAAAAATTAATAAAATTAAACACAAGCAATATCCTTTTTATTTGTGGCGGAGCTTTTGATGGTGTTGACAGGCTTATCGCCAGGAGAATTAATACTAACGCAATCGGCTTTAATGTTAACAAAGAGCTGCAGGATTTTCAGAGAAAAAATTTATTGCAATTTGTAAATGCGCAAGATCTTAAATCATTTGGGCTTATACCGGAGTTGTTGGGAAGGCTTCCTGTTGTAACCTTCTTAAGCCCCCTTGATAAAATTACTTTGAGAAATATCTTAACCGAACCTAAAAATTCTCTTATAAAACAATATAAGAAATTGTTTGAGTTGGAGGGTATCGAGCTTGTGGTAGAAAGTGATGTTTATGATTTTATGGTCGATAAGGCGGTGGAATATAAATTAGGCGCTCGTGGTCTTAGAAGCATTTGTGAGAGTATTTTAACTGACGCAATGTATGAGTTGCCATCTCAAAAAGTAAAAACTTTCACCCTTACAATGGACTATGCTCAACACAAGTTTAAAGTTAGCAAGCTTAGTATGTTGAAAGTTGCGTAGACTTTTCTATCTGTTTGCTTTAATTCTTACTCATAATTTTATTATTCAGTTTATTTTCCACCAATTTTAAACAAAACTGAAATTATAATCTCCATTTATTTATTTTCATTTTATTTTTACCCGAAATCGATATTCAGTCGGATTCCTGATGTGTCATTTAAAAAAACAAATTTGAGATGGTTGATGTAATTCTTGGCCTGCAATGGGGCGATGAAGGGAAAGGTAAAATTGTAGATTATTTTGCTCCCGGTTATGATGTAATTGCAAGGTTTCAGGGGGGACCCAATGCAGGACACACGCTTTATGTTGATGGAAAGAAAATTGTTCTTCATCAAATACCCTCAGGAATATTTCATGCTAATAAAATTAATTTGATAGGAAACGGTGTTGTGCTTGATCCGATAACATTAAAAAAAGAATGTGAAGCGGTTGAAGCAATGGGAATTAGCTGCAAAAGAAATCTTTATATTAGTGCGAGAACTCATCTCATACTGCCCTCTCACAGGGCGCTTGATAAAGCCAGTGAGCTTGCAAAAGGCAGCGACAAAATAGGTTCAACGCTTAAAGGAATCAGCCCTTCTTATATGGATAAAACGGGAAGAAATGGTCTGCGTGTGGGGGATCTTATTGATAAAAATTTTATTTCTCAATACATTAAGTTGCGTTTAAAACACCAAAAGCTTTTAGATAATTTTTCTTTCACTGAAGATATTTCAATATGGGAAGAAGAATTTTTTGAAGCACTTGAATTTCTAAAGCAACTTCAAATTGTAAATGGTGAATATTTTGTAAATGATGCGATTCAAAAAGGTAAAAAAATTCTGGCTGAGGGTGCACAGGGAAGTATGCTTGATATTGATTTTGGAACATTTCCTTATGTTACTTCTTCTAATACAATTACCGCAGGAGTTGGAAGCGGCCTTGGCATAGCACCGCAGAAAATTAAAGAGGTGTTTGGAATTACCAAGGCGTATTGTACAAGAGTAGGAAGCGGCCCGTTCCCTACTGAACTTAACGATGAAAATGGTGAGCTTTTAAGGAAGACCGGGATGGAATATGGCAGTACCACAGGTCGCCCGAGAAGATGCGGCTGGATTGATCTGGTCGCACTAAATTTTGCTTGTATGATCAATGGAGTTACTCAGCTGGTAATGACCAAGGCCGATGTGCTGGACGCAATGGATACACTTGAAATATGTAATAGCTATAAAATAAACGAGGTAGTAACTAATGAAATTCCATTTCAGATGGCGAGAACTAATGTTGAACCGATTTATAAAAAATTTGCCGGATGGAAAACTGATATCACCTCAATAAAAAATTTTAATAACTTGCCCTCTGAAATGAATGTTTATATTAATTACATTAATGAAACATTAGGAATTCCGATAAAATTTATCTCAAACGGACCGGGAAGTGATCAGATTATTGTGGCATCATGATTGTTGCGTAATAAAAAGAAATTGAATAATTTTTGGCAAATTAAAAATCTAATTGAAATTTTACATAATTAATCCTTTAAGAAAATTATGAAAGCAAAATCTGATAAGGAAAAAAAATTTCCTGAAAAAAAACCAGGGTCAAATGTACACAAGACTTCATCAAAAAAGAAAGATGATGATCTTGACGACGATGATGATTTTGATGATGATGACATGCCCGCAAAAAAACCAAAATCTGCCACTTCAAAAAAGAAAGCCGGAGATGACGATGATGACGACGACGATGTAGAAATTGATGATGATTGGGAGAAAAATGATGATGCAGATGACTTCGATCCTGACTTTGAAGAATTTGACATTCCAAAATCAAAACTTAAAAAATCTTCAGGTAGAAAGGGAAAAGGAGACGACGATTTTGACCTTGATGATGATTTCAAAGACCTGGATCTCTTCAATGATAGCGCCGATTTAGATGATGATGACGATGATTTTTAACAGCTAAATTTATTTTAACTTTAGGGCTGTTGATAAATCATTTTGAAAAGACAATTCACATCATATTCAATTCAGAATTTTTCAATTTTTAAATATCAAATGCTACACTTCTTACAGGAGTTTAGCATTTTTTGTTTTCTTGATAACCATGAGTATAATTTCAATTCATCGTACGAATGTATAGCCGGTGCCGGCGTAATTGATTCTGTTATTTCCAACGGATCTGGTAACCTTGAGGCTGTTGACAAGATTCAAAAGGATTCCGGCGACTGGATTTTTGGCCATATTGCTTATGATGTAAAAAATAAAATTGAAGATCTTCAATCATCCAACCCTGACGGCATTGGCTTTCCGGACTTTCTGTTTTTTGTTCCCGAAATCGTTCTCATCCTGACAAAAAATGAATTAAAAATAGGTGCTAATGATGCGCAGGGGCTTTATGAGACTATCATTTCTTATCAAACTTTAAAAAAAAGTAGTCATCTTTCTCCGACAATAAAGGCAAGGTTTTCAAAACAAGAATATATTGAAACGATTCAAAAGCTGAAACAACACATTTTAAGAGGTGATTGCTACGAAATAAATTTTTGCCAGGAATTTTATTCTGAGCATGCAGTTATTGATCCACTGTTAGTTTACAGGAAACTAGGTGATTTGTCACCAAATCCTTTTTCAGCTTTTTATAAATGCGATGACAAATATCTCTTATGCGCAAGTCCTGAGCGATTTCTTAAAAAAGAAGGAGATACTATTATTTCCCAACCTATAAAAGGAACTACTAATCGTATTGTCAATGATTTGAAAGCTGACGAAGAACGAAAGGATAGTTTGCTACAAAATGATAAAGAACGTTCGGAAAATATAATGATCGTAGATCTTGTAAGAAACGATCTTGCAAAAATATGCACACAGGGGTCGGTATCAGTAAAAGAATTCCTGAAAATTTATTCTTTCCCTCAGGTACATCAAATGATATCTACTATAACCGGAAATCTTGAAGAAAATATTTCACTTGCTGATATTTTTTATGCAACATTCCCTATGGGTTCGATGACGGGGGCACCCAAGAAAAAAGTGATGGAATTAATCGAGAAATATGAAAAAACCAGGCGAGGATTATTTTCCGGCACGTTAGGTTATATTAATCCTGAGGGAGATTTTGATTTCAATGTCGTTATCAGAAGTGTGCTTTATAATCAATCAAATTGTTATTTGTCTATACAGGCCGGTTCAGCAATTACATTTAAAAGCGATCCTGAAAATGAATACGAGGAGTGTTTATTAAAAATAGCTGCTATTAAAAAAGCTCTTGAATAATTATTTAACGGATTTCTCTGTTTGCGTTTTTTTGCCGAAGGATTTTGAGTCAACATTTGTTTCTGCAAGTAATTTTTCCACACATTCATTGAGTATCGGATATTTATTAGTAATAAAAAGACGCATTTTATCATTCGGTAATCTCATGTTAAAGGTGCCACCCATTGCAAGCATATCATCAAATCCCGGATTATACCGGTTAAAATCGTTTATGTCCATTTCAATGTTTTTCGCAATTATTGATGAAATAAATCTCCCGGAAATAGGCATCGAGTCAGAGCCAGATAATTCCTCTTCCGAAATATCTGGTTTTGCGGGGTTGCTTATTCCATCTAAACTTGTGTAATTAAAATTATTTCCCGACGTTTCCATAACGTAATGCGTTGCAATAAATTTTTTCACATGATTACGCGATTCTTCAGGGAGATAATATTGAAGTTTCCAGAAATTGCGGCTACCACTTTTGTTAATAGCCTTATAAACCCTTTCGGGACCACCATTATAGGCAGCTATAACAAGAAGCCAGTCATTGAAATCTTTATAAAGGCTTAGTAAATATTTTGCAGCGGCATGCGTGCTTTTATAGTAATCGGTGCGATCATCAGCAAATTGATTGACCTTTAGTCCATAATCTTTGGCGGTATAAGTCATAAATTGCCATGGTCCGCGAGCTCCAGCGTTAGAAAGAGCATTTGACTTAAGATCACTTTCAATAACTGCCAGGTACTTTAACTCCTTTGGCAGTCCATATTGGGTAAGAATGCCATCAATTAAATTGAAATAAGGTAATGCTGTTTTCTTCATTTGTTCCAGGTATTTTCCGTGAGCCTGCAAGTAATCCTGCATGTAGGTTTCTGCGTGAGGATTCACCTGGGAAGCATAGGAAATAGATGGGTTATAAGAATAATTTTTGAAAAGATCTCTGAAGCCGTATTTGGTGACCTGGCTAACGTATTTTACCTTTTCTTGTTTGGGGGGAGTTGGTGATTTAATTACCTCGTCTAATGCCTTGTCTTCTGCTTTAATATTTTCGGGCACTGTCGTATCTGCAATATTTTGTTGAAAAATTTTATTCTTTGCAAGCAAGACTTTTGGAAAATATGAATTGCTCAAAAAAAATAAAATTGATATCACTAAAAATTTCTTCATTCTTAATATCTTTTGTAATCTTTCATGAGCATATCAGAAAGGTTGAGTAAAGTTAACTCATCGTGTTTATTTGCTACTGCCTGAAGGCCGAAAGGCATACCGTTAGAATGTTTAAATAGCGGTAATGAAATTGCGGGTGTGCCCGTAAGATTTGCATACACCGTGTATATGTCTGCAAGGTACATTGCAATTGGGTCTTTTTCCATGCTTCCGGCTTCAAATGCAGTTGAAGGGACAGTCGGCATTATTAAAGCATCAAATCGTTTAAAAATTTCGATTGTCCGGTTTACAAGTAGTCTCCTTATCTGTTGGGCTTTTGTAAAATAGGCATCATAATAACCTTCACTTAAAACAAAAGTGCCAAGCATTATGCGTCTTTTTACTTCTTTTCCAAATCCTTCACTACGCGTTTTTTTATAAAACTCAATCAGGTCATTGTCCTTATTTTTATTTCGGTATCCATAACGCACTCCATCATAACGTGACAGGTTACTCGAAGCTTCGGCGGTGGTGAGAACATAGTAAGCAGGAACAATAAAATCGATAAGACTAAAATCGATTTCCTCTGTTTCGTGTCCATCCTTTTTTAGTTGCTCGGCTAATTCATAAATACCCTTTTTAATTTCCCCGTCTAGACTCTTGTGCCCAAGGGCATTTCTGAGTAAGGCAATTTTATATTTTCTGGGTTGATTCGAAATTGACAATTCTTTTTGCTTTTCATGGTTTACCGTGCTGTCGTAGCGATCGGGTCCATTTATTACTTCAAGAACTTTGGCGGCATCTTTTACGTTATTTGAAAAAATCCCGATCTGATCAAATGAAGAAGCATAAGCAATCAAGCCATTTCTTGAGATACAGCCGTATGAAGGCTTAATCCCTGTTATTCCGCAAAAATCAGCAGGTTGTCTTACAGAGCCACCCGTATCGCTCCCAAGGCTCACCATACAAAGGCCCGCCTGTACGGCTACCGCTGATCCTCCTGAAGAACCCCCAGGTACTTTATTTTCATCTAAAGCATTTAAAACTCTTCCATATACAGAATTTTCGTTAGTGCTTCCCATTGCAAATTCATCGCAATTGCAACTGCCAATGATAATTGCATCTTCCTTCAATAATTTTTCTACTGCAGTGGAGTTATAAACCGAAACAAAGTTTTTTAAGATGCCAGAGGATGCTGTTACTGTGTGATCTTTATAACATATAACATCTTTAATAGCTATAATAACACCATGAAGTTTGCCGCAGGCTTCCCCGCATTGTCTTTTTTTATCAAGACATTTCGCCCGCTCTAAACTTTCTGATGCATAAACCTGTACAAATGCGTTCAACTTTTTATTTGCATCAATTTTTTCAAGATAATATACCATTGCCTCATAACAACTTGTCTCGCTTTTATCAAGGTGTTTTTGGTAGTCTTCTATAGAATTATATGAAAACAAGAAATAGTAATTTATAAAAAACGGCTAAGGCGCTATCGTTTATAAAAAACGTACACCTGAGCCGTAAAATTAGTTCTGTAAGTTGTTTCTTCAGGAGGTCTTGGTTTCTCTAACCACTTCCTGCCTTGGAGCATCTTGCTTCTGAACCGGGGGGGGACTATCCTTTTCGCGCATTCCGGCATCAATTTCATTTTTCACGTGTTCCTTGGCATCGTTAAATTCTCTTACGCCTTTTCCGATTCCTCTCATTAGATCAGGTATTTTTTTACCTCCAAAAAACAGAAGAACTACAAGAAGAATTAAAATCCATTCTGATCCACCAGGCATTGAAAGTAACAACACAGGTTTTAATAAATTAATTGTCATTAGTTAAATAATTAGAAGGTCAAAGATACATCAATAATAATAATGTTAAATAAGCACTGCTTATTTCAAAATTGTTTAACAGTTTAGTGTATTTTATTTGATATAA
The DNA here is from genome assembly GCA_963819925.1 of uncultured Chitinophagaceae bacterium. Lineage (GTDB taxonomy): Bacteria > Bacteroidota > Bacteroidia > Chitinophagales > Chitinophagaceae > Ginsengibacter. The sequence goes on from CAWFYG010000009.1 coordinate 2,029,583, forward strand.
CGACCGCATTTTGCCTTACCATTAGCAGCTTCATAAGGTGAAATTCCACGTGCACAGGATGCAAAAATTACAGATAGTAGGAAAACGATGATACAAACTTTTTTCATTTCAGTAAATAATAGTGATGTACAGTTTATATCATTCAGAGGTTTAAGCGAATTGCAAGTATATAAAATAAAAAACCGGAAAACAATAGTTTTCCGGTTTTTTTATTAAAAATATTTTATTTTACCTCACTCTTTTTTCCTGGATGCGTGCACTTTTACCACTTCTTTCACGGAGATAATAAAGTTTTGAACGGCGCACTTTACCCACTTTATGTAGTTTAATACTATCTATGTTAGGTGAAAAAAGTGGGAACAAACGTTCAACGCCAATCCCATCACTTATTTTTCTAACGGTAAAAGTAGCAGTACCGCCTTCCCCCTGGCGCTTAATTACGTCTCCTTTAAAACTTTGAATGCGTTCTTTATTACCTTCCTGAATCTTATAATTGACGGTAATATTATCTCCTGCCTTAAATTGAGGAAGCTCTTTTTTCTGAGTTAATTGTTCGTGAATAAATGCTATTGCATTCATGGCTTTTTATTTTAGGAGTGCGAAGGTAAGTGAATTTTTTTATTTGAATAAGAATTTTGAGCGCATCAAATCCAAATTTCATCTAAAATTCTAAAAATGATGAAGGCGAAAGCCTGATTATCAAATATTTTACCTCGCCACATTTACAGCCCTCTTTTCCCTGATAACGGTAACTTTTATTTGCCCGGGATAAGTCATTTCCGTTTGTATTTTCTGAGCTATCTCAAAACTTAATTTGTCACTGTCTCCATCGCTTACTTTATCTGCTTCTACAATAACTCTGAGCTCGCGGCCAGCCTGTATTGCGTAGGCTTTTTCAACGCCTTGATAGGTCAGGGCAAGATTTTCAAGATCCTTTATTCTCTGAATATATTGCTGCATAATTTCACGCCTTGCGCCCGGCCTTGCACCACTCATAGCATCGCATGCCTGAACCACCGGGGAAATAACATATTGCATTTCTACTTCATCATGATGCGCACCAATTGCGTTACATACTGCTGGATTTTCGCCATATTTTTCAGCCAGTTTCATTCCTAAAAGAGCATGGCTTAGCTCTGTTTCATCGTCAGGAACTTTGCCAATATCGTGTAGAAGGCCGGCACGTTTTGCCAACTTTACATTCATTCCCAGTTCGGCTGCCATTACTCCACATAGATTGGCAACTTCCCGGCTATGCATCAACAAATTCTGTCCATACGATGAGCGAAACCTCATTTTACCGACGATTCTTACGAGTTCCTTATGAAGTCCATGGATGCCCAATTCAATAACAGTTCTCTCACCAATTTCAATAATTTGTTCTTCTAACTGCTTCCTTGTCTTCTCAACAACCTCTTCAATTCTGGCGGGATGAATGCGTCCATCTGCCACCAGGCGTTGAAGTGACAAACGTGCAATTTCACGGCGTAAAGGATCGAATGAGGAAAGAATAATTGCTTCGGGAGTGTCATCAACAATGAGGTCAACACCCGTAGCAGCCTCAATTGCCCTGATATTTCGGCCTTCCCGGCCGATAATCGAACCTTTTATTTCGTCACTCTCAAGGTTAAAAACAGTAATGGCATTTTCAATTGCTTGTTCGGCAGCAGTGCGCTGGATGGTTTGAATAATTATCTTTCTGGCTTCCTTATTGGCCCGCAACCTGGCATCATCAACTATTTCCTGCTGAATGACTAATGCCTGGGAATTAGCTTCGTGGCGTAAAGTTTCAATAAGTTGGGTTTTGGCATCCTCTGCAGAAAGCTCGGAAACTTTTTCGAGCCTCCGAATATGCTCTTCCTGGTGTTTTTCGAGCTCTGTTCGCTTAATGTTCACGACTTCGATCTGGCGGTTCAGAGTTTCTTTTATTGCTTCATTTTCCTTAATAATTCGCTCGACGTGCTGATCCTTTTGATTGATGGATTGTTCTTTCTGTTTGATGCGGTTTTCAGCTTCGCTCAGTTTTTGGTTTCTCTGGTAGACCTCTTTATCATGCTCAGATTTTAACTGGACAAATCTTTCTTTTGCTTCGAGTTGCTTCTCTTTTTTAATGGTTTCAGCCTGAATTTGGGCATCAGAAATAATTTTTTGAGCTTGTTGTTCCGCGGACTCTAATTGTTTTTTTGTGTTTTTGGCAAATAAAATTTTACCCAGTAAGATGCCCACTATTAATGCGACAGCACCAGTTATTATTGGGAGTAGTTGTTCCATTGTTTTTTAATGATTTTTTAATGCGTTTCATAATCGATAACCCTCTCTTGTACATGTTTCTTGCTAAGAAACAGGCGAATAGACGAAGATAGCAAAATTGTGTGGAAAATTATGGACACCAAAATTAAAAGAAAAAACAAAAATAAATCATTACTGATTTACAAGAGTGTTATAATCATAGGATTATTGCCTTAAATTACAATATCCAGCTGCTTACTTATCTTTTGAAGGGCTTCAACGAATTCTTCACTTAAAGCATCGCTTTTTGGGCCAGACTGAGGTTGAGTGGCAAACCATATTAAGACCATTGAAATATAATCCTGCATATCTTTACCCGCAAACTGAGTTCGGAATTCCATTATTTTATCATTAATAACCTTAAGGGTTTTTCGTACTATTTCCTCATCGGTTGGGAGTATCTTTATACGATAGGATCTGTCGCCGATTACAATATTTGCAGGAATGAGTTCGGGCTCCATATTAATTATTTAGCATTGCTATGCATTTATCAAGATCTTTTATGTACTGGTTAATCCGTTTTTCAAAATCGTGCTTTTCTTTTTCACCCATTTTGCCAATCGAAGCTTTGAGAATGCCGGCCTGCATCTCAAGGGAATTAATTTTCTCCAAATTCTCTTTTTCATTACTTCTGTACGTTTCGATTTCGCTATTGAGAATTGAGTTCTCTTTTTGAAGTACAGCATATTTTTTTAGCAATTGCTGCAATTTCGAATTTATGGAATTAATATGTTCTTCAATTAAGCTCATTAATTATTTTTTCTTATTTCGGCTGACATGTTTTTCTCCATTGAATTAATAATCCTGTTCATCATTGAATCAGTTTCTTCATCCGTTAGAGTTCTTTCCTTATCGGCAAAGGTGAAGCTAATGGCCATTGATTTTTTATTCGCTCCCAATTTTTCACTTTCAAAAACATCAAACAATTTATATTCTTTGAGCCTGGAAATATTTAATGCTCTTACCGATTGTTCAAGAGACTGATAAGAAACTGATTTGTCAACAATAACCGATAAGTCTCTTTGCATTTGCGGAAATTTAGGAATTTCTTCAAAAGAAATTTGTTTTGTTTTTACTGACGAAAGGAGTTGTTTCCAATTTATATACAAATAAAAAATAGGTTGTTTTATTGAGAACTTCTCAAGAACAGATTTTTTTACGCTTCCCATTTCTGAAATAGATTTTTCGTTTATTTCCGCCGCGATACAATCGTCGAGAAAATCACTGTTGCTGTTAGAAAATCTAAATTCGTTTAATCCGGCGATTTTAAAAATTTTATTACAAACTCCTTTCACAAAATAGATGCCTGTTTTTTCACTTTTATTTTTCCAGTCATTTTCTTTTTTATCTCCTGTACAATAAATAGCGAGACTGGCGGTCTCATTGTATTTTCCATTTCCTGATTTTTCGTAGATCTTTCCAAATTCAAAAAATAATAAGTCTGTATTTTTTCTATTGATATTATAAGCTATACTTTCCAAGCCGGTGGGCATCATTGATGTTCGCATAACGTTTAAATCTTCACTGAGACTGTTTATAATTTTTACGGTTTTACCTAACTCCTGCTCATCAAAATATTTGCTATTGGTAATTGAATTTGTAAAGATTTCTGAAAACCCGTTTCCAGTTAACCAAAATGCAATTTTTTCTTTTAAAGCAACTTCGTCAGCTCCTGTTTCAATTGCAGGAGCCATTTTAATGGTAGAAGGAATCTCGATGTTATCAAGTCCATCAATTCGCATGATTTCTTCAATTACGTCTGCCGGCATTGTTATATCCGGATTACTAAATGGAGCGGCTACGATTATTTCGTCTATACCTTCTTTTACAATGGAAAAGTTCAGATTCTTTAAAATGCTTTTTACAGTATCCTGGTGATAATTTTTTCCACTAACTTTTTTCAGGTAATAATTCTGTAATGTAATCTCGTTTTGAATTTTAGGGATTGGATACACATCTACAATTTCCGAAGAAATCTTGCCGCCGCAGATTTCTTTTATGAGCAGAGCTGCTCTTTTCAATACATTCACGGTGTTGCTGATATCAACTCCTTTTTCAAAACGTATAGCCGCATCCGTTCTTAAATTGTGTCTGAACGATGTTCTTCTAATATAGGCAGGATTAAACCATGCGCTTTCTAAAAAGATATTTGCAGTGTTTTCTGTAACCCCGCTTTTCAGGCCTCCAAAAACGCCACCAAAACACATTGGTTCTTCATCTCCATCACATATCATGATATCTTCCTTATTAATAGAACGAACTTTTTCATCAAGTGTAATAAATTTAGTTGCCTCAGGAAGTGTCTTTACAATTATTGAATTTCCTTTTATTTTATCGGCATCAAATGCATGCAGCGGTTGGCCGGTTTCATGAAGAATGAAATTGGTGACATCGACGATGTTGTTTATTGGTCGCACTTCAATACTTTTTAGTCTTTTTTGTAACCATGCCGGGGAAGAGGATATCTTAATTCCGGAGATGCTTACTCCAGCATATCTGCTACACCCTTCCTGATTTTCTATGGAAACCTTTATTTTTAGTGAAGTATTGTCACTTTTAAAATCATTAACAAAAGGAGAAATCATTTTTATTTCTGCCTTATTATGATGAGAGAGGTAAGCGCATACATCTTTAGCAACACCCATATGGCTCATCGCATCCATCCGGTTGGGGGTGAGGCCAATTTCGAATATCCAATCGGAATCAGGTTTGAAGTAGTCGTAGGCAGTTTTCCCAACCTCAGCCTCATCGGGAAGTACGATTATTCCTGAATGGCTGTCGCCAATTCCAATTTCATCTTCGGCACAAATCATTCCACTACTCTCTACGCCACGTATTTTTGTCTTTTTTATTATCAGGGGTTCTCCCTTCGAAGGATATAAGGTCGTTCCGGATGGAGCTACAATAACTTTTTGACCGGCGGCAACATTATTTGCTCCGCAAACTATTTGAAGCGTTTCCGCATTTCCGTTATAAACCGTTGTGATTTTTAATTTATCTGCATCCGGATGTTTTTCACAAGTAATGATCTCTCCAATAAGTAAACCCTCCAAGGAATTTTTTACTTCTTCATAATGTTCCAGGCTCTCCACTTCCAGTCCTACTGATGTCAAAATATCAGCAAGTTTCTGTGGGCTTTTCATCATTTTTGAGGTTATCTCATCATGAGGCAAGTAGTCTTTAAGCCAATTATAACTGATCTTCATATATTTTATTAAGGATGATCCTCTTTTTTTGAAAATCAAAAATAAGAAAGATGAGGATAAGAATATGTAACATGATCTTTTGAAGGCTGTTTCAATAGACGTATGGGGTAAATCGAAAAAATTTCTGGTTAGAAATATGCAAAATCGTATCGGATTAATTAACAAATTAATTTGCTAACTGACAAAAAAATGACTAATTCTTTTCTTCACAAGGCAATGTGAATTAAACTGAACTAACAACGGAAAAATATTTTAAATTGTGGATTATAGGCTATTTATTGGTAATAACCCTGTTTTTTGTGCAATTTCAATGTGCGTTGTGTGGGTATAAATATTAGGTGTTAACAATTTCTTTAAATAGGTTTTTGTACTTTAACTTAGCCGCCCTACTTAAATTTAAAACATTAATTTACTTAACTATTTAACCTTACTAATAAAGCGCCTTTTAAATAAACATGGATCTTACTAACCTTAACAAAGAAAGAAAATCAAGGAGAAAAAACGGCTCTCTCGAACTCGGAACAATGATGTTCGGTAAAGTTCCCCCCCAGGCAAAGGACCTCGAAGAAGCAATACTCGGGGCCATAATGCTTGAAAAAAACGCATTTGATGTAGTAATCGAAATTTTAAAACCGGAGTGTTTCTACCTGGAGGCTAATCAGCGAATTTTCAGGGCAATGCAGGGATTGCAACAGAAGAATTCTCCGATCGATTTACTTACCGTTGTAGAAGAATTAAAATTCAGGGAGGAGATTGATCTTATTGGAGGCCCCTATTATATAACAAAGCTTACTAACGCAGTAGTTTCCTCTGCCAATATCGAAACCCACGCCCGGATTGTTTTACAGAAGTTTATTCAAAGAGAACTTATACGCATAAGCGGGGAGATTATCGGAGATGCCTACGAGGAAAGTACCGATGTATTTGACCTTCTTGACGATGCCGAAACAAAACTATTTGAAATTACCAACAATCATCTCCGGAAAGATTACGTGGACATTAATACCGTATTGGTAAAAACTATTCAACGGATAGAAGATCTCCGCACCCGCCAGGACGAAATAACCGGTGTACCGACTGGGTTTTCCTTGTTGGACCATATTACTTACGGTTGGCAACCCTCTGATCTGATTGTACTTGCTGCCCGTCCTTCTGTTGGTAAAACCGCATTTGCGCTCAACCTTGCCCGTAATGCTGCCTTGCATGCTACAAAACCCACTGCGGTAGGGTTTTTCTCTCTTGAAATGAGTGCCGGACAATTGGTGCAAAGAATTCTTAGTGCTGAAAGCGAAATATGGCTTGAGAAAATTGCACGTGGTCGCCTGGAAGAACATGAAATGGTAAGGCTATACAAAAATGGAATTGAAAAACTAGCATCTGCACCCATACATATTGACGATACTGCCGCCTTAAATATTTTTGAATTAAGAGCAAAGTGCAGAAGATTGAAAAATAAACACAATGTGGGTCTCATTATCATTGACTATTTGCAACTCATGAGTGGTGCGGGAGAAAACCGCAATAGCAACAGGGAACAGGAAATAAGCCGTATTTCGAGAGATTTGAAAGGCCTTGCCAAAGAATTACAGATCCCTATTCTTGCCTTAAGCCAGTTGAGCAGGGAAGTTGAAAAAAGAAAGGAAGGAAATAAAATGCCGCAGTTAAGTGATCTTAGAGAATCAGGTGCTATTGAGCAGGATGCTGATTTGGTGATGTTTTTATACCGACCAGAATATTATGACATTACGTCCAACGAATTGGGCGAAAGTAATAAAGGAGAAACTCATGTTCGCATTGCCAAGCACCGTAACGGGCAGCTCGACACGATAAAATTGAAAGCATTGTTGCACATACAGAAATTTATAGAAGACGACAACAATGACGATTTTAACAGAAGTCTTCCGCAGGGGGGCAACTGGAAGCCGGTGAAAGATATAGACGGTGACGGTGCAAAATTGTATATCCAGAAAGGAAGCAAAATGAATGATGGTGAGTTTGATGATGAGACTCCCTTTTAAAAAATATTACCGGCTGGAATTTCCAGTAACATTCCGATTAATGCAATTGCCATTTTTTTTTGAAGAAAATATTCCGGATGAGAGGAGCTTTATATTAAGTGAAGAGACTTCAAAACACATTGTCCAGGTACTACGAATGCATGAGAATGAAAATTTTCTTATTACTAACGGCAAAGGGCAAGTGCTTACAGCCAGGCTAATAAAAGCAAATAAAAAAAATGCCGGAGTACAAATAATAAATAAATCTGTCAATCAAAGGCTTAATCCTAAAGTAAGCATTGCCATCTCACTTCTTAAAAATACCAATCGTTTTGAATGGTTTTCGGAGAAGGCCACTGAGATTGGTATTTCTGAAATTATCCCAATTATTTGTGATCGAACAGAAAAGCAGCATTTCAGGTATGATAGAATGAAAAATATTATTGTTAGTGCAATGTTACAATCGCAACAGGCATGGCTACCCGTTCTTTGTAAACCGATGAAGTTTGAAGAGATAGTAAAATCAGCGCTGCAAAAAAATAAATACATTGCCCATTGCATTGATGATAAAAAAAATAATTTGTCTGATGAGATAGTTTCAAAAGGGGATCAACTAATATTAATTGGCCCGGAAGGCGATTTTACTAAAGACGAAATTACAACTGCACTCAAAAATAGTTACATACCAGTTAGTCTTGGCGGTACAAGATTAAGAACAGAGACCGCAGGCATTGTAGCTGCGGTTTTGCTTTTAAATAAATTTTAAAATTGAGTTTTGTTATTCCTGAACCACCAGCCTGAAGCCATTTCCATGAATATTTACAATTTCAATGTTCTGGTCATTTTTTAAATATTTGCGAAGCTTGGCGATGTAAACATCCATACTGCGTCCATTGAAATAGGTATCACTTCCCCATATTTTTTTAAGGGCTGTTTCCCTCGGTAACAAATCATTCTTATATTCACAAAGCATTTTCAGCAATTCATTTTCTTTCGGAGATAAAGTCTGCACATCTTTTCCAACGCCTAATTGACGCAATCTCGGATTAAAATGGTATTGCCCTAAATCATATTCTGCATTGGCTTCTTCACGATGAAGCTCTTCATTGCGTTTTAAAATGGCTTTTATTTTGTGCAACAAAACATCGCTGTCAAAGGGCTTGGTTATATAGTCGTCTGCGCCAAGCTTATATCCTTTAATAATATCATCCTTCATCGTCTTTGCAGATAAAAAGAATAAAGGCATATCAGGATCTACATTCCTGATCTCTTCTGCAACTGTAAAGCCATCCATGTTTGGCATCATAACGTCGAGCAGGCAAATATCAAACTTTTCACGCTGAAAAGCAGCCAGGCCAAGCCTTCCATCTCTTTCTAATACAACATCATAGTCGTTAAGTTCCAAATAATTTTTTAAGACCATCCCTAGATTTGGATCATCTTCACAAATCAGAATTTTAGGTTTTTTACTCTCCATAGTCATTTTTTTATTCTTAATAAAGGTATTTAGTTTTTATTAATTTGTTTACATATTTATATATGACTGCTAATTACTGCAAAATGATTATTTAAAAAGTTAAAACATTCTTATCATTTTCATTTTGAGTTTGTAACTTTCAAAAAAAAACAGATGGCTAATAAAGATGCATTTACTCAAACCATTAAAGATGGGTACTCGTTCAAGGGAGAGACTATAAAAATTGGTGCGGCTATGCTTGATGGTGAGGTTATATCGGAAGCTGAGATATTTCTTCCTTTAAGAGCTATGAACAGGCATGGCCTGGTGGCCGGAGCAACGGGAACAGGCAAAACAAAATCGTTTCAAATGATTGCAGAAGGGTTGAGTGATGCAAGCGTTCCTGTATTACTTATGGATATTAAAGGAGATTTAAGCGGCATTGGTGTAGCAGGAGCGCTCAATGATAAAATTACGGCACGTTATCAAAGCCTAAAAATGGAATATAAGCCCTGCCCATTTCCTGTTGATCTTCTTACACTCAGTCAACAAAAAGGAGTAAGACTGAGAGCCACTGTTTCAGAGTTTGGACCGGTGCTTCTCACTAAGATTTTAGGATTAAATGATACGCAGGGCGGCGTGGTAGCAATGATCTTTAAATATTGCGATGATAATAAGCTTCCCTTGCTCGATTTGAAAGACTTTATCAAAGTATTGCAATTCGTGGGTAATGAGGGGAAAGATGAATTGCAAGCCTCATATGGAAATATCTCTACGACATCTACCGGGACAATTTTGCGTAAAGTAATTGAATTGCAACAACAGGGAGCAGATGTTTTTTTTGGCGAAAAAAGTTTTGAAGTGGAAGACCTGATGCGAATTAGTGATGACGGTCGTGGAATGATAAGCGTTTTAAGAGTTACCGATCTTCAGGATAGGCCTAAGTTGTTTTCAACATTTATGTTGCAGATGCTGGCAGAATTATACGCGGTTTGCCCCGAAGAAGGTGATCTTGACAAACCCAAGCTCATTATTTTTATTGATGAAGCACACCTGATTTTCCAGGAGGCAAGTAAAGCTTTACTGGAGGAAATTGATACAATAATTAAACTCATACGATCAAAAGGCATAGGAATTTATTTTTGTACCCAGAATCCAATGGATGTTCCTGCAAGTGTTTTGGGACAGCTAGGTTTAAAAATACAACACGCATTAAGAGCCTTCACTGCGGTAGACAGAACGGTAATAAAGCAAACGGCTCAAAATTACCCTGAAACTACTTTTTACAAAACCGAAGATCTAATTACTCAGTTGGGAATAGGAGAAGCTTTGGTGACAACGTTAAATGAAAAAGGAATACCTACGCCACTGGCCCAGGTAATGATGCTTACGCCGAGGAGCAGAATGGATATACTTACCGATGCTGAAATCGATGATATAGTAAATCATTCTAAATTAGTTGCAAAGTATAACCAGGTGATTGACAGTGATAGCGCTTACGAAATGCTTACTGCAAAATTGCAGCAGGCAGCAGCGAATGCCTCTGCAAATGCACCTGTTTCGGCGAAAGCTGTTAAAGCTGAGGAAAGTACATTAGAAAAAGTAGCCAACAATACAATTGTAAAAAGTATGATGAGGACAGCAGGAACAACAATTGTCAGGAGCTTGTTGGGCTCGCTGGGACTTGGTGGAAGGAGCAGAAGTTCGTCAAAAAGCTGGTTTTGACCTCAGATCAAAAATTGAGATATTATTCCTGATCGTGTGAAGAATAGATCATTTTACGCCTTGTAAATTGGGGGCTATGTGTCGCGTGTTTAGTACTAATGATTATTTCAACAATACCATACCTTCCTAATACTCAACAGAATCTACCACTAAATAAGTTGTGATAGTAGAAACCCGTGTTTTTTAAAAATTTTCTCTGAAAATCTTGTTTAATAGTAATTTCCACATTATCTTCGTCTCGGTTTTTCATAGGATATTGGATTTTAAAGCGGGACTAGATTTCTATCTGGGTCCCTTTTTTATTTTAAGGCTAATCCGATTTCATCTTAATAAATCCATCTTCAGTAATAGAAACTATATTCTCTTCCTGCAAAAAATGCAAAATCTTAAGAATTTTATTACGCTTAAACTCATGCATCTGGCGAATTAGTTCTTTTGAATTTGCAGGAGTTATTGAGATGGAGCTTTTAATCCCTTCCGTTATCTTTTGAAATTCTTCTTTTGTTATGATAATACTTTTGTCATGAAGGCAATTATCGCATATGCCACATTTATTGACATTTAAATCATTGAAATAAGCTGCTATTATTTTACTTCTGCAGGTATGCTCATTTTTAATATATTCTATTATAGCATGTAATCTTTTTTCATAAGCAAATTTTCTTTTTCGTACATTTTTTTGATTGATAGCAAGATTTGACGAGTTAACCCTGTTTTGAAGAAATTTTATCTGCGGATTTTCTTTTTGAGGAGTATAATCTATTATACCCATCTTTTTTATTTCAAACAGATCTGATATAAGTTTTTCTCTTTTTACCAAAATAAATCTTGAAAGATGGGTTTCATTAATTGACGATGGATAGTCAAATATTCCGTCATAGGAACGGAGAAGCCCTTTAATCGCCGGATCGTATTGCGGATAAGTTTTTTCAAATAGTTCTAATTCAGATTTATTTGAGGTGAATACCACAGTGGATGGCAAGAAAAATTGATCGCTGTAACTTATCAATTCTTCCTGCTCCAATATCTTTAATACGTTATTTACAGTAGAGGCATCTAACTTAAATTTTTTTATAAAATCACTTATATTAAAATCAAACGATAAGTTCTCACCACTTCCTGAAGGCAACTGGAAATAATTGACTAGGGATGCATATACTTTTTTTACGGTCTGCATATCAGGAAATCTTATCGATGATTGTTTTTTTAAATCATTAATCTCCTGTTCGTTAAAAAATAAAACCGCATAGGCCTTTTTCCCATCTCGTCCGGCACGGCCAGCCTCCTGGTAATAATTTTCAAGTGCATCGGGCACGTCATAGTGAATTACGGTTCTTACATCAGGTTTGTCAATGCCCATTCCAAAAGCATTGGTACACGCCATAATTCGGGTTTTGTTGTTGATCCATTCTTCCTGCCTTATATTTCGTAAATCATTAGAAAGACCCGCATGATAATGGCTGGCTTTTATACCATTTAGTGTCAGGAGTTCTTCAATTTCCCGGGTTCTCTTTCGGCTTTTGCAATACACAATACCACTGCCATTAACCTTTTTTAATATTTCAATTAATTTATTTTGTTTTGAAGGAGGATTGAAAACACTGTAAGAAAGGTTACTTCTTTCAAATGATTGCTGGAACTTGTTGTATTTATTTTTGAAAGAGAGTTTATCGCAGATGTCATTTTGCACTTCAATCGTTGCTGACGCAGTAAGGGCTAATACGGGAACACTCTGTAATGAATTTCGTATCGCGGATATACGAAGATATGGTGGTCTGAAATCGTATCCCCATTGTGAAACACAGTGAGCTTCGTCAACTGCCACGAGGTTAATATTTATTAAAGGAAAATATTCGAGGAACAATTGGGTTTCAAGCCTTTCAGGTGATACGTATAAAAATTTAAAATTTCCATACGCTGCATTTTTAAGTGTTTTTGTAACTTCTGTATAACTCATTCCTGAATAAACAGAAAGCGCAGGAATGTCTTTTTGTTTGAGATTGGCAACCTGGTCTTTCATTAAGGCAATTAGCGGACTTATAACCAGGCACAATCCGTCCTGCCATCATTGCCGGAACCTGGAAGCAGATTGATTTTCCTCCTCCTGTTGGCATTAAGGCAAGTGTATCGTGTCCTGAAAGTATAGAGTTGATAATCTCATTTTGTAAAGGCCTGAAAGCATCATAGCCCCAATATCTCTTCAAAATCGCGACTGCATTTTCCATGCTTTTTCTCTAAAATGGTTATTATAAAAATACTACTGAAAATTTAGAGGAATTTGAAATTGGGTACTTTTTTAAAAATCGCTGCGGGGGTTAAGTATTATTTTTACAAAAATACTTTTAATGGAATTTGTTTTTGATCTTGGTAACATTAAAGAAGTTGCAGAAAAATTTATTCCACTCATTGACAAATATAAAATAATAGCATTCAGCGGTGAGTTGGGCGCAGGTAAAACAACTCTTATTAATGCAATCTGCAAAAAACTTGGAGTAGACGAAAGCGTTACAAGCCCCACGTATGCTATAATCCAGGAATATCGTTCTAATAACGGCATTATTTATCATATGGATCTTTATCGGATTAAAAGTATTGAAGAAGCTATCGATACTGGAATTGAAGATTGCCTTCTGAGTAAAGAAATATGTTTAGTTGAATGGCCGGAGAAAGCTCGTTTATTATTCCCACCTGAAACGGTTTATACCTCCATACACACGATTTCTGCTAATACCAGAAAATTGGTTGTTCAACTTCCCCAATAAAAAATTATTTTTATAGTCCCTTTAATTTTAAAAGAAAATGGCAACATCCAAACCTTTTGTTTCGCCCTCCTTTAAATATGCAACCCTTGAGGAAACATTGGACGTAAAACCAAAAGGAGTTGAACTGTTCATTGGTATTCCAAGGGAAACTTCTTTCCAGGAGAATAGGATTGCTCTTACTCCCGAAGCTGTGAGCGTATTGGTTGCAAATGGGCATAGAGTAGTAATGGAAAGTAAAGCTGGCCAGGGAGCCAGCTACTCCGACAGGGATTACAGCGAAGCCGGGGCAAAAATTGCTAATAGCAAAAAAGAGGTTTTTGAATGTGATATTCTCGTAAAAAGCGCACCGGTGTGCGATGAAGAACTTGATTTACTAAAACTGCACCAGTTTATTATTTCGCCCATCCATCTTGCTGCCATGAAACAACATATTCTTGCGAAGATGATGAACAAGAAAATTACTGCGTTAAGTTTTGAGAATTTAAAAGACGACAGCGGCCACAACCCAATTGTGCGTAGCATGAGTGAAATTGCCGGAAGTGCGGTGATGTTGATTGCGGGCCAATACCTCAGTAATGCAAATAATGGCAAAGGTGTTCTCGTTGGCGGAATTTCGGGAATTCCTCCAACAAAAGTTATTATAATAGGCGCAGGTATTGTTGGCGAACAGGCGGCCCGGACCGCGTTAGCAATGGGAGCCAGTGTGAAAGTTTTTGATAACAGTATTTATCGTTTAAAGCGTTTACAAAATAATATCGGAGTGCGTTTATACACCTCCGTTATAGAGCCGGGAATTTTATCAAAACAACTCAAAACTTGTGATGTAGCGGTTGGTGCTTTATCCTCTTACGGCGGGAGAACGCCTCTTGTTGTTACCGAGGAAATGGTGAGTAGAATGCGCCCGGGAAGCGTAATTGTCGATGTATGTATTGATCACGGCGGATGTTTCGAAACTTCGTCGATTACATCTCATAAGGATCCTGTATTCAGAAAATATGATGTAATTCATTATTGCGTTCCTAATATCCCGAGCGGTTTTGCACGCACAGCTTCTCAATCCATCAGTAATGTATTAATGACGCTGATGCTGGAAATGGCTGATGAAGGAGGATTTGAGAATCTTGTTTGGTATAATATAAATATCCGCAGTGGAATCTATTTGTTTAAAGGGGCCCTCACAAATTTTCATTTGAGCGAACGATTTGATTTAAAATTTACTGATCTGAATTTGTTAATCGCCAGCAGCAGGTAGCTATTTATAATTCAGCATATCAATTTTTTCTTCGCAAAAGCTATATTCATTCTTGTCGTTGCTGCTGACTATTACCAGGCGACTATCGCAATAATTTTTTATTAGTGAATGATACAGTAAAATTCCCTCATCATCAAGATTGGTAAGTGGTTCATCTAATAATACTACAGGAGCACTACTAAAGATAGCCTGTGCAAGTTTAACCCGTTGCTTCATGCCACTACTGAAATAACGTATTTGCTTATGCGAAGATTTTTCAAGGCCAAGAGCAAAAATAATTTCTTTAGTATTTATTGAAGAAATCCATCCTTTCATTTTTTGATGAAAACTAAGAAACTCTGTAAGCGTCATTTCTTCCACAAGTTCCAGGTAAGGTGCTGCGAAAGAAATCTTTTTAAAAATTTTTTCATGTTCAACACTTTTATCCGATTCATGATAAAAAATTTCTCCTTCATTATAGATAGTTGATCCGCCTATAATTTGAAGCAAGGTTGATTTTCCCGAACCGTTAGGCCCTGTTATTGCGTAATGCTTATTTATATCAAATTGAAAACTGAGATTGCGGAATATCCATTCCCTGTTATAGCGCTTGCCCAGATTGTTCAGGCTAATTTTCATCAGTCATTTCTTTGGCAGAGACTTTTAAAATGCCCCGTTTGCTATCCCTGATAAATCGTAAAATCTCATTTTTTTCTTCCGTGTCAGGCAAATCTTTCTCGATAAAGTCCGTTGCCTGCGTAATATTTAATCCCCGCATATAGATATTACGATAAATTTCGAGTATGCTATTTATTTTTTCTGAAGTAAATCCTCTTCGTTGTAGGCCGACAGAATTCACTCCTACATAACTTAATGGGGAACGGCCTGCCTTTATATAGGGAGGAACATCTTTGATGATGTCGGTCCCACCTGCAATGTAACAATGGGCGCCTATTTTTGAAAATTGAATAGCTGCTGCCATTCCACCAATAATGGCATAGTCACCTATTTCAACATGGCCGGCCAGTTGAACGGAATTAGCAATTATTACATGATCTCCTAAAATACAATCATGAGCTATATGGCAATAGGCCATTAATAAGCAATAACTGCCTACTTTGGTTTTCCATTTATCCTTCGTACCCCGATTTACGGTAACACATTCCCTGATAGTTGTGTGGTTGCCAATTTCCACAAATGTTTCTTCGCCATCAAATTTCAAATCCTGCGGTATGGCGCCCAAAACTGCTCCCGGAAAAATACTACATGATTTTCCTACCACAGTATTTTTCAATATAACAGCATGGGACATTATGTGGGTACCTTCGCAAATTTTAACTCCTTCTTCAATAACTACAAAAGGATCAATCTTTACGTTATTGCCTATCTGTGCAGCAGGATGAATATGGGCAAGAGGACTAATCATATATCAGGCTTTGGGTCTTTTTACTATTTGGGCAATTAATATGGCTTCAGTAACTACTTTATCGCCAACATATACTGTTCCTCTCATTTCGCATATGCCTCTTCGTATAGGATGTAATAGTTCCATTTTTAAAATAAGCGTATCGCCGGGAACTACCTTTTGCTTGAATTTGCAATTTTCAATTTTAAGAAAGTAAGTATCATATTTGTCTGGCGAATTTCTCGGTATTGCAATAAAGCCTCCTGCCTGGGCAAGTGCTTCGGCGAGCAATACTCCAGGCATCACAGAATTACCGGGAAAATGTCCCTGGAAAAAAGGTTCATTATAAGTTACATTTTTTATAGCCACTACATGTGTATCGGTAAGTTCAATTATTTTATCAACCATTAAAAAAGGATACCGGTGTGGCAAGGTTTTTTCAATTTCCTGGATGTCAAGTAACGGAGGAATGTTGGGATCGTATTTTGGAATATCCTGCCTGTGTTTATATTTCTTTATATGTTCTTTTATCTTCCTGGCAAACTTTATATTGGATGCATGTCCAGGCCTGTTTGCAATTATATGTGCGTTAAATGGATAGCCTACCAAAGCAAGATCGCCGACAACGTCCAACAACTTATGCCTTGCAGGTTCGTTGGGAAAACGAAGCGTGAGATTATTGAGAATCCCTGCTTCACTAACCTTAACGTCATTTTTGTGAAATATTTTTGAAATCCTTTCAACCTGGTCTGCTGTTACCGGTTTGTCAACAACAACTATTGCGTTGTTAATGTCACCTCCTTTTATTAAATCATTGGCGAGGAGCAACTCCAGTTCATGAAAAAAACAAAACGTTCTGCTTGGAGCAATTTCTTTTTTAAAATCGGCCATATTTCTCAGGTCCGCATGTTGCGTTCCCAAGACAGGCGAATTAAAATCTATAAGTGTATTAATCCTGTAGTCATCATAAGGCAAGGCTACCATCTCTACTTTTTTATCCTCATCAACAAAACTTATGTTATGTTGAATATTATAGTAGATTTTTTGAGCTTCCTGCTTTTTTGTGCCCGCTTTGGAAAGATTCTCAATAAAAAGCTGCGAACTGCCATCAAGTATTGGGACCTCTTCGCCATCAATTTCAATAACCGCATTATCGATAAGCATTCCGGTTAGGGCTGCCATCAGGTGCTCAATGGTACCAACTCTTGCACCGTTAGATTCAATGGTGGTGCTTCGGTTTGTTTCTATTACATTGTCAACATCGGCTTTCACCACAGGTTTCCCTGGAAGGTCCGTTCTTTGAAAATTAATTCCCGTGTTAACTGCTGCAGGTTTTATATGCATTGTTACCGATTGACCAGTATGAATACCAGCGCCTGAAATAACAACTTCTTCCTTTATGGTATGCTGAAAATATTCCTCTTTAGGATTCAATGACTCCATGGGTACGAAAGTATGAAAACTATTGCTTTTAAAAATTGGAAGGGTGGGGTAGGATTTTAAAATTTTGTTTAAAAGATTTTATTATTCCGTTACTTTCTCGTTAATAAGACGTTCTACAATTTGCTCTAGTTCCTTAATTCTTTTTTCCAATTCGGGGAGGTTGCGATTTAATATCTGACTCCGAAGGGCGTGAGAATAATCAAATGCGGGAGATCCTGTAACCGCAGTATTGGGTGTTTTAATAGATTTGCTTACTCCGCTTTGCGCATTTATTTTACTTCCATCCGCAATTTGTAAGTGTCCCACGATTCCTGCCTGGCCGCCTATCATCACGTTGTTGCCTATTTTAGTGCTCCCGCTTATACCTGATTGTGCAGCTATCACGGTATTGTTTCCTACCTCAACATTGTGTGCAATTTGTATAAGGTTATCAAGCTTGGCACCTGATTTTATTAACGTAGAGCCGATTGTTGCACGATCGATTGTTGCATTGGCGCCTATCTCTACATTATCTTCGACTATGACGTTGCCTATCTGCGGAACTTTTTTGAAGCTTCCGTCCTGCTGTGGTGCAAACCCAAACCCATCTCCACCGATAACAGAGCCGGCATGGATAGTTACATTTTTTCCTACCACGCAATCATGATGAATTTTTACCCCCGGAAATAAAATGGAATCGTCATCAATTGTAACATTATCTCCAACAAACACCTGCGGAAAAAGCTTTACATTATTACCGATTTTTACATTATCCCCGATATAGGTAAACGCTCCAATAAAAATATTTTCACCCAAGACGGCGGTATCGGAAATATGAACAGGTTGCTGAACTCCAGTGAGGTTTGCCTTAGCCATTTTTTCGTATGTGCTTAAGATAACGGCAAAAGCAGAATATGCATCCGGCACACGAATGAGTGTAGCGTTCACAACTCTCTCCACCTGTTGGGCGTTATTAATAATTATAACCGATGCTCTGGTGGAGTACAAAAATTCTTCATATTTAGGGTTGGCGAGAAATGCCAGTTGTCCGGGTTCTGCACCCTCAAGTTTTCCAAAAGATGAAACTGTAACAGTGGGATCGCCTTCGATTTTTCCATTTATGAGAGAAGATATTTGTGTTGCCGTAAACTCCATATTTTCATTATCTATGTATACAGACGATCAATTTATTTAAAAGTTAAACTACAATAACCCAACGTTTGGAAAACAAATGTAAAATTTTTTTACCGTGCCAAATAAAGTTTGATTTATGAGAGCATTGTCCACTTCTGAAATATCCCTAACAGTGCCGTCTTTAAAAATAATGTTTATATGCTCATCTTCGTTGCTATAAGTTTTATTTCCTGTTTCACCGGTAAAAACCAAATATCCCGCTTCATCACTATTAATGTTAAAATATCGAATAGCCAGTTCAGTTTTCTCTTTCACTAATTTATCATCAATTATAGTTCCAGAATATTTTACTTTTAGAAGTCTGCGATTTATAATTCCACTGCAAAGAACGGACAAAATTTTATCAGAATGAAGCGCCCAGCTTTTTATGGCTGAAAGAACATCGCAATCATCAAGCAAGCAAAAATCATCCAAATGCTTTTCAATTTTTTCCTCCTTAAGATTAGAATGCAAAAAATTATTAAGTGCTGCAGAAGGCGCCTTGGCTCCAATAATTCTTGCCCTGTTAACTATATTTATCAGCATCTTTTCTGCACATAAAACTGTTTTATGCAAGTAAACCTGCCAATACATGAACCTTCGGGACACTAAAAATTTTTCGATTGAATAAATTCCCTTTTCTTCAATCATTAATTCTCCGTCGTGTACTGTAAGCATCTTAATTATTCGGTCGTAACCAATTACTCCTTCACTCACCCCGGTAAAAAAACTATCACGAATGAGATAGTCCATTCTATCAACATCTAATTGCCCGCTTATTAATTGATGAAGAAACTTTTTAGGATAATTATTTTTAAAAATATCTATGGCCATCTGCAACTTACCAGGCAATTCTTCGTTCATTTTCTCCATCAGCATCAACGAAATTTTTTCATGACTTGCGTCTTTTATTAAAACATGTTCCAACGCATGCGAATAAGGACCATGGCCAAGATCATGTAAAAGAATGGCAATTTTTGCAGCCTGTTCCTCATCAGTTGACACAGAAATTCCCTTTCCTTTTAATTCATTTAAAGCATTACACATTAGATGATATGCTCCCAAAGAATGATGCAAACGGGTATGAACAGCACCGGGATATACTAATTGTGCCATTGCCATTTGGTGAATACGCCGCAACCGTTGGTAATAGGGATGTGATATAACGGTATAAATTAATTCATCATCAATAGTTATAAAACCATAAACGGGATCATTGATTATTTTTCGGAACGACATCTATTTTTAAATTGTTAAAATGCTTTTGAGGCTTTGCAAAGGTAATTTTTGGCAGGGGAATAAATTACATTTGTAAGAATCATCCCTGTAAATTCAAATGTGATTTACAACAGAAGAAAAAATTAGTTTATATAATATCAGATAAAAAATCTTAAATGAGTGCAGCAAAAATTTTATGGATAGACGATGAGATGGAAAGTTTGAAATCTCAAATCATGTTTTTGGAAAATAAAGGGTATGAAGTAAAATCGTTGAGCAACGGCTTTGATGCGATTGATTTCGTGAAAGAAAATGTAGTTGATGTTGTATTGCTAGACGAGAGTATGCCAGGTATTACCGGGTTGGAAACTTTGCAAAAAATAAAGGAAGTGAACTCTCATGTCCCCATAATACTTATTACTAAAAACGAGACTGAAAATTTAATGGATGAAGCCATTGGATCACAAATAACTGATTACCTGATTAAGCCCGTAAACCCTAACCAGGTATGGCTTTCACTTAAAAAGATAGTTGATAACAGAAGATTAGTAGCGGAAAAAACAACATCAGCCTATCAACAACAATTCAGGAATCTGTTTATGGCGCTTAATGATAATCCTGATTATAATGGCTGGATGGAGATCTATAAAAAGCTGGTGTATTGGGAATTGGAAATGAAAAAAAGTGATAGCCCCGAAATGCAGGAAGTGCTGCAATCGCAAAAGAATGAGGCAAACACTGAATTTTTTAAATTCATTTCAAAAAATTATTCCCCTTGGGTAACCAATCCTGCTGCACAATCTCCAATTATGAGCCATACTTTAATGAAGTACAAGGTATTTCCTCACGTTGAAAAAGGCGGTACGCCTACCATCTTTTTATTAATTGATAATCTTCGTTTCGATCAATGGAAAGCTATTCAGCCAATTTTTTCGGAGAATTTTCGGATACATGAAGAAGAAACTTTTTACTCTATTTTACCAACAGCTACACAATACAGCCGCAATGCGATTTTTGCCGGCCTGCTTCCTGTTGATATTGAAAAACAGTTTCCCGTGGAATGGAAGAACGATGACGAAGAAGGAGGTAAAAATTTATTTGAACACGACTTTTTTAAAGCACAATTAAAAAGACTTCACAAAGATGATCTGAAATATTCATACACGAAAATAACCAACCACCAGGATGCACAAAAATTAGTGGATAACGTGCACAACCTGCTCAGTAACGATATAAACATTGTGGTTTATAATTTTGTTGATATGCTTAGCCATGCCCGTACCGAAATGGAAGTATTGAAAGAACTTGCTGCAGACGAAGTAAGTTACAGGAGTCTTACTGCATCCTGGTTTGAGCATTCGCCATTGCACCAGGCGCTAAAGAAAATTGCCGATAAAAAATTGAACTTAATTGTTGCTACCGATCACGGAAGTGTAAGAGTAAATTCTCCGCAAAAAGTAGTAGGCGATAAACAAACCACTGCTAACTTACGCTATAAACATGGGCGCAACCTTAACTACGAACCGAAAGAAGTATTGGCATTTCGTGATCCCCGGCAAGCGGGATTGCCTGTACCCAATGTAAATTCATCATTTATTTTTGCAAAACAAGATGGATATTTATGTTATCCTAACAATTATAATCATTTTGCAAATTACTACCGCAATACATTTCAGCACGGCGGCGTAAGTCTTGAAGAAATGATAATACCGGTTATCAGGATGACTACCAAAGTCTGACTTGTATAAATGTAAAAAGTTAATTTATTTTGCTGCAATTGACAATTGGATGAAATATAACCAGGCCACATTAAAAAAACTAGAGAATATTTTGGAGGAAAGCGGGTACATTGTTCGCTACGAACGCGGTTCTTTCCAAAGCGGCTATTGTATTCTTGAAAATAAGAAAGTGGTTGTTCTCAACAAATTTTTAAATCCTGAAGGAAGAATTAATACTTTAATGGATTTGATACCTGCCGTAAATATCAATTACGATATGCTCACGAAAGAGTCCCAAAAAATGTACGATGAAGTGATGTTGAAAAACGAAGCATTATAAAAGTAACCGAACATCTACTCAAATTCTCTTTTATATTTTTTAGCTTTGGCTAAGTGAATTATCCTTCAATAAAAATTACATTCCTTGGAACAGGTACCAGCGGCGGAGTTCCCATGATAGCTTGTGGCTGCGATGTTTGTACTTCTCCAAATGAAAAAGATAAGCGGTTACGAAGCAGCATTTTGGTGCAAAGCAAAACAACAACCCTTGTTGTTGATACGACGCCGGACTTTCGGACACAGATGTTGAGAGCGCATGTAAAAAAATTAGATGCTGTTCTATTTACCCATCCGCATAAAGATCATATTGCAGGCCTCGATGATATAAAAGCTTTTAATTTTTTTCAAAAAAAATCTATGGATGTCTATGCGAACAAATTGACACAGGAAGCCCTAAAAAGAGAGTTTACATACATTTTTGCAGATAAAAAATATCCAGGTGTGCCAAGTGTGACGATGCATACTATCGACGACAAGACTTTTATGGTTGGTGATATTCCTGTTGTTCCAATACTCGTTTATCATATGCAAATGCCTGTGCTCGGTTTCAGGTTTGGAAAATTTACCTATATAACTGATGCCAATAAGATTGATGAAAAAGAAAAACAAAAAATTATTGGCAGCGATACACTTGTCATAAATGCACTTCGGAAAGATGCCCACATTTCCCATTTCAATTTGCGGGAAGCCATTGATATTGCGGATGAAATGAAAATTCCACACGTTTATTTTACGCACATAAGCCACCAGCTTGGGTTGCATGATACTATAAACAAAGAGCTTGGGCCCGGCAGGCAATTGGCCTGCGATGGCTTGGAATTGCAATTTTAAGCCTGGCAATTATTTTGTTATTCCCAGTTCTCCTCAATTTGCCCGTTTGATAAATTCATTTAATTGATTATTTTACTGCAAAAAATAAAATGTGGAGAGAGTTTGTCAGAAACTACTTCAATTTCACCCGCAAAGAAAGAAGAGGAATCATTATTCTTGTTTCACTGATTTTAGTTTTTATTTGCCTTCCTTTTTTCTATCCCCTATTTATAACCCCAAAGCAATATAATAGTTACACGGAATTTGAAAATGAAATTGCCGCACTAAATATTGAAAAGAATGATTCAACAAAAAATAATAAATACGCCGGAAATTTTAAAAATGGATTTTACGATCATTCTTCATCAAGGGACAAAGAAGAATTTGTAAAAGCGGAAGTTTTCTATTTTGATCCAAATACAGCCTCTTTCGGTGATTGGAAGAGATTGGGACTTAGAGATAAAACCATATACACTATTCAGAACTATCTTTCTAAGGGTGGTAAATTTTATAAACCGGAAGACATTGGCAAAATATGGGGACTATCACCGTATGATGCAAAGCGTTTAATCCCCTACGTTAGTATTAAAAGTGCAGCTGCAGAAAAAAGGTCTTTTGAAAAGAAAGGGTATTCCCAAACGACATCATATTATGCTTCTAAAGCAAATGAGCCAATTGACATAAATCTTGCGGATACAATGGCTTTTATCAGCCTGCCGGGGATTGGAAGTAAATTATCCCAGAGAATTATTACATTCCGCAATAAGCTTGGTGGCTTCTATTCTGTTAACCAGGTAGGAGAAACTTATCTTCTTCCTGATTCTACTTTTCAAAAGATTAAATCAAGATTAATAATAAGCAACATTCATGTTAAACAAATAAATATTAACACGGCTTCTGTAGATGAAATGAAAACCCACCCATACCTTAGATTTAATTTAGCAAATGCAATTTTTCAATACAGGCAGCAACATGGAAATTTTAGCTCAGTTGAAGAAATCAAAAAAATAATGCTTATAAATGAAGAAATATTTAATAAAGTATCCCCATATCTTACCGTTCAATAAATCTTTTGTTTTCCCGTTGTTAAAATATGATCATTCGTTAAACTAACGACTGTTAGTATTTGTTTATCTTGCAACCGAATAAATCCAGAATATGAATTTTAAAAATAGCGAGCTAACTGAGCAGGTAGTGCAAACCGCAAGAGATTTTGCCCGGCAATACATAAAGCCACATGTAATGGAATGGGATGAAGCCCAGGAATTTCCTGTGCATATATTTAAAGAATTAGGGAAGCTTGGAATGATGGGTGTCTTGCTCCCCGAAGAATATGGGGGTGCCGGCTTAGGTTATGTTGAATATAGCTACATCATCCAGGAAATTTCAAAGGTTTGTGGTTCGATTGGTCTATCCCTTGCCGCACACAATTCTTTGTGCACCGGGCATATACTTTCCTTTGCAAACGAACAACAAAAGAAGCAATACCTTCCAAAACTTGCGACAGCAGAACATATTGGGGCATGGGGGTTAACCGAACCTGGTACCGGCAGTGATGCAGGAAATATGAAATGCGTTGCGGAAAAAGATGGTGATGACTGGGTTATAAATGGCACTAAAAGCTGGATTACCCATGGCAGGAGTGGAGACGTAGCAGTGGTAATTTGCAGAACCGGTGAACCACACACAAGAGATAACTCAACTTCGTTTATAGTGCCCCGTAATACCAAAGGTTTTTCTGGTGGAAAAAAAGAAAATAAATTAGGAATGCGTGCAAGTGAAACGGCTGAAATGATTTTTAATGATTGTAGAATTCCTGATTCAGCCAGAATGGGAAATATAGGAGATGGATTCAGGCAGGCTATGTACGTACTGGACGGTGGCCGTATTTCAATAGCTTCTCTTGGTTTGGGTATTGCAAAAGGTGCCTATGAGGCATCAGTGCAATATGCAAAAGAAAGACACCAGTTTGGTAAACCTATTGCTGAATTCCAGGCTATCTCCTTTAAACTTGCAGATATGGCAACCGAAATTATGGCAGCGGAACTACTAATTAATCATGCTTGTGAACTTAAAATGCGGGGCGTAAACGTTACAAAGGAATCTGCAATG
The DNA here is from genome assembly GCA_963819925.1 of uncultured Chitinophagaceae bacterium. GTDB lineage: Bacteria > Bacteroidota > Bacteroidia > Chitinophagales > Chitinophagaceae > Ginsengibacter. The sequence goes on from CAWFYG010000009.1 coordinate 2,054,446, forward strand.
GCAAAATATTATTCAAGTGAAATCGCAGTGAAAGTTGCAACAGACGCGGTGCAGATTTTTGGAGGTTATGGCTATACAAAAGATTTTCCTGTGGAAAAATTTTACAGAGATAGTAAATTATGCACCATTGGGGAAGGCACAAGTGAAATTCAAAAAATAGTTATAGCGAGAGAATCTCTAAAATAGTTTTTTGCTTAAGTAAAAAAAACCGGAACGAAAATTCCGGGTTTATATTTAGAAATTTTGCGATTAGACTGTTTTGCCCTCGCCAAAAAGACCGCCGAGTTTTGATTTAGCAAATTCTTCAATTTGCTCGCCAGTTGAGCCAGGAATAAAATCTGAAATTTTATCTAAGAGATCTCCATCGCTTTGTGAAGACGCACTGGCAGTTGCCTGGGTGTCTGCGGAAGGAGAAGTTGTGCCCGTAGGTATAATATTGTCTATCGCCCCAGCCACCATAGGAAATTTTTCTTTGATGTATCCGGCTATTGTAGCAAGAATACCATGCGATTGCTCTGCAGTTAACCCATGCAAACTTTGCAATTTTTGAATTAGTTCTTCCATGTTTAATTTTTTAAATATTACTAAATTATTTTAAACACAATGTATGTATTTTATGTTGAAAGATTTATTGATTATTAAAATTCCTATTTGCTTGAAATCAGATAATTACTAATATTAATTGTTAGCTATTTTTGTTGTATTAAAATACTAACTATTAAACAATGACCCGGATGAAAAGAAATTATCACTTTACATTTAGAGTTATTTATCTTCTTGCATTTATTATTATCAACAATAACGTTTTGGCCCAGGACGAGAGTGTAAAGGATATGCAGGCAAATGCAACAAAGGAGATTAAAAAAGAAAAAATAGATAGCGGAAAAACATGGAAAACCGGTGGCCTTTTTAATCTGAATTTGGGGCAGGGAAGCCAAAGTAATTGGGCTGCGGGAGGGGATGATTTTTCTTTGTCTGTTGCTTCATACCTTGGTTTCTATGCATTTTATAAAAAAGATCGTTATAGCTGGGACAATACATTGGATTTTAATTATGGTCTTGTAAATACTACGAGTCTCGGGACCCGAAAAAATGACGATCGGATAGACTTGTTGTCTAAACTAGGGTATGGACTTACACCTAAGTTAGATCTTACCGCATTATTTAATTTCCATTCACAATTTTCAAAAGGATATAATTATAACAGCGACGGCAGTAAAGATCTTTTATCGAATTTTCTTGCCCCCGGTTATGTTTTACTTAGCATTGGGTTAGACTATAAGCCCGTAAACGGGTTATCCATTTTTGTGTCTCCCATCACTTCACGCTGGACAATAGTAAGTGATGATAGCTTGTCTGCAAAAGGCTCTTATGGCGTAACCCCGGGTAAGAAAGTTAAAAATGAAATTGGGGCTTTTGCAAGTATTACATACATCGCAGATTTGAATAAAGCCAAAACAATTAATTATAATGGAAGGCTTGATCTTTTTTCAAATTATGAGCACAATCCACAAAATGTAGATGTGATGATGAACAATATGTTTACAGCTAAGCTTTCTAAAGTGCTTACTGCCAGTCTTGGCCTTAATTTAATATACGATGATGATGTGAAGCTTTTTGGACCTAATCATGATTCTCCTGCTTTGCAATTAAAATCATTAATAGCGGTTGGATTGAGTGTGAAATTATAATCGGTTGGCGGAGGGCCATTCGGCTCGTAGCTCTTAGACTTTTACAAATTTTCAATAATTCCTGCAATGCCCTGGCCACCACCAACGCAGGCTGTTACAATTCCATATTTTTTATTAAGGCGTTTCATGTCATTAATAATCTGAACGGTTAGTTTGCCGCCGGTGCATCCCAATGGATGACCCAAAGCAATAGCTCCACCATTAATATTTACTTTGGCAGGTTCTAATTCCAAAGTTTTAATAACTGCCAGTGACTGTGATGCAAACGCTTCATTCAATTCTATTAAATCTATTTGTGATAAATTCATTCCAGCCCTTTTCAAAACTTTTGGAACTGCTTCTACCGGGCCAATACCCATAACCCGTGGATGTACTCCTGCACTAACACATTGCACTAACCGGGCTATTGGTTTCAGTTTTAATTCCTTCATCATCCTTTCGCTCATAACAATAACGAAAGCTGCTCCATCGCTTGTTTGTGAAGAGTTGCCTGCTGTAACGGTTCCGTCAAGGGCAAATGCCGGTTTTAATTTTGCAAGCGCTTCCATCGAGGTATCCGCACGTACTCCTTCATCCGTATCTACAACAAAAGTTCTCTTCTGTTTCTTATTATTTTTATCAACATAAATTTCTTCAACGGGCATCGGAAGTATACCACTTTTGAAATAACCGTTAGTAATGGCATTCATTGCTTTCTGATGTGAATGCAAACTAAATTCATCCTGTTGCTCACGACTTATTTTATATTCTTTTGCAACTGCCTCAGCGGTTAATCCCATTCCTAAATAATAGTCAGGCGTTTCAGATGCAACAGAATATGCAGGCACCGTTTTCCAACCTGATGTTGGAACCATGGTCATGCTTTCTGTGCCACCTGCAATAATGCAATCTGCCATTCCGGTTCTTATTTTTGCGGTAGCAATTGAAATCGTTTCCAACCCGCTGGCGCAATAACGGTTAACGGTCATGCCAGGAACTTCAATACCAAGAGCCCTTACACTTATCATTCTTCCAACCTGTAAGCCCTGCTCTGCCTCAGGCACAGCATTTCCTACAATAAGGTCATCCACTCGTTTACTGTCCAATTCGGGTACGCTTACCAGTAATCCTTTAATTACGTCTACTGCTAAATCATCAGGGCGATAAAACCGGAACCCTCCCTTTTTTGATTTTGTTACTGCAGTTCTGTAACCTGCTATAATATACGCTTCCATAAAAAATACTTTTTATCATAAACGAATTGGGCAATTTACTTCTTATCTCACAAAAATAAATGTTTAAGTATGGGTTTGAGAAATTTTAGCGTCTCCAAAAAATTCAATAACACGCTAATCCTTGTCAACTTAAATAATTAGCGACAATCGGCACTCTTCTTCCTACTCCAAATGCTTTTGGAGAAACACGAATTATCGGGCAAAATTGATTGCGTTTATATTCATTTAGGTTCACCAATTTAAGAATTCTATCAACAAGTACCGGATCAAATCCTTGCTGCTTTATTTCATTCGGCCCTTTTACCTTTTCAATATATTGGTATAAAATTTTATCGAGGATATCATATTCCGGAAGAGTATCAATGTCCTTCTGTTCCGGCCTTAACTCAGCAGAAGGAGCTTTTTTAATTATGTTTAGTGGAATGACTCCTTTTTCGGAATTAATAAATTTTGCCAGTTCGTATATCTGGGTTTTATAGCAATCCCCAATTACCCCAAGGCCTCCAGCCATATCGCCATATAAAGTTCCATAGCCCGTTGCCAGCTCACTTTTATTGGAAGTGTTCAATAAAATATACCCAAATTTATTTGCCAAAGCCATAAGCAAATTGCCTCTCGTACGGCTTTGAGTATTTTCCTCGGCAACGCTAAAAGGCAGGTTTTTGAAATAAGGTTCAAGTTCTTTTATAAACTGATTGTAAATATTTTTAATAGAAATGATATCGTAGGGATTGCCCAAATTTTTGCTAAGCTGTTCAGCATCACTAACCGAATGAGAGGTTGAAAATTCAGAGGGCATTAAAACCGCTCTTACATTTTCTTTTCCCAAAGCTTCGCAGGCAAGTGCTAGTGTCACCGCACTATCAATACCTCCGCTACTTCCAATGATAGCCGTAGTGAACCTCATTTTTTGGAAATAATCTTTAATGCCTAAAATAATGGCCTCATAAATTTGCGCAACGTTCAGCGATGCCGAATAATACGGTGGATCAAGCTCATTATCGGGCATGGCCATAGCTGGTTCAATAACAGGGGCGTCTATGGTGCCGTTATCATTAAGAACTATTTCAACAACTTCTTCTTTAAACTGCGGAAGCTGGTGGCAAAGATTGGCATCTTTATCAAAAACTAATGATGCTCCGTCAAAAACAATTTCAGTTTGACTACCGATGGCGTTGCAATAAATAAGCGGAAGTTTGTATTTTAAAACATTGGCCTTAATAATTGCTTTCCTGTCTTCAATATGAGTATAATCGAAAGGTGATGCAGAAATGTTGATCATTACATCGGGCTGCTGGTTCATTAAAATATCCATGGGGCAAATTCGGTATAACGGATTATCGCCGAGGTTCCAGATATCTTCGCAAATGGTGAGGGCTATTTTTTTGCCCTTAAAGTCTATGACATTCCAGTTATACGCAGGCTCAAAATAACGGTATTCATCAAATACATCATAATTTGGCAAACATGTTTTATGCGCAATATTTTTTATTTCTTTTTTGTAAAGAAAAAATGCGGCGTTAAACAAATCTTTACCCTCTCTCACCGGGTTCCTGTCTGGCGAGCCAACTATTACAGCAATGTCATCGGCATATTCTTTTATTGTATCAATGCTTTCAAAACTTTTATTAATGAAATCATTAAAATCAAGGAAGTCTCTTGCAGGATACCCGCAAATGCACATTTCACTAAAAACAATCAGGTCTGCATTTTTATTTTTTGCTGATTTTATCGCCTCAATAATCTTGTGGGTGTTACTTTCAAAATTGCCTATATGATAATTTTGCTGGGCAAGAATAATTTTCATTTTGCAAAATTAGCAGAATAAAATGTCAAAGGTTTTTTCAATTAACAAAACGCTCTACAATTTTTTTCTTTTATTTGGGGTATGAAGAAGATTTTGATTCCGCTAAGTTGCATTCTCTTTTGTCTTTCCTGCGGGAGTAACAAAAATATTCCTGATATTTCAAATATAACAGTGAACCTGGACACAAAAAGATATGAACAGGATTTTTTCTCAATGGATACTTTGAATATTGCGGCATCTATTAATTCTTTGCTGAGAAAATATCCAAAATTTACTCCCGATTTTATAGAAAATATTCTCGGGCTCGATATGGATAGTTTATTGATTCCGGGGAATGCTCAAGACAGCGCTATTCGTTTATTTATTCATGATTATAGCAGCGTAAAAGATTCATCGGATCTTATCTATAAAAATTTCAGTAGTGTAACTGATAAAATAAAAAAAGCATTACGGTTCGTTAAATTTTACTTCCCTCAATATAAATTGCCGCAATCAATAATAACTTTTATCGGGCCTATTAATGCAAATTTTGAAACATCGTTTGGAACGCAGAGCGACATACTTACTTTGGAAGGCCTTGGAATCGGGTTACAGCTTCACATGGGTAAAAATTATTCACTTTATAAAAGCATGGAAGGGCAGGAGCAATATCCGGAATATCTTGCCAATAACTTCGATGAAAAGCATATAACGGTTAACTGTATGCGCAATATAATTGATGATTTATATCCTGATAAATCAGACGGCAAACCGCTGATTGAACAAATGGTGGAAAAGGGTAAAAGAATTTACCTGCTTTCTAAGTTTTTACCAACTACGCCAGAATATATATGTTTTGGCTATACCGAAAAGCAATTGAAAGATTCTTATACTAATGAAGCCGTAATATGGGATTTCTTTTTAAATAACGACCTGCTGAATAATTCAGAACAAAGTATCATCAAAAATTATATTGGGGAAAGTCCAAAAACACAGGAACTTGGGGAGGATTCCCCCGGTAATATCGGAACATTCAGCGGGTTACAAATTGTAAAAAAGTATGTGGAAAAATTTCCTGAAACCACTTTGCCTCAACTTATGACTACTGACGCGAATGAAATTTTTACAAAAACGAAATACAAACCGAGAACCTAATTCAATTTTAGTGGAACGATCATTTCAAAAGCAGGAATATTTACGAGAAATGTTTTTTTGTTGTTGCTGTTTTCCATGAAGTAAATGCCATGCATTTTACCCATTTCACTTCTTAAATTGCAACCGCTCACATATTGATATTTTTCTGCCGGATTTATACGGGGTTGAACTCCAATAACGCCTTCCCCTTCCACCTCCCGGTGTTCGGCGTTACTGTCAAAAATATACCAATGCCTTCTTAATAATTGAACAGGAAACGGATTATTGTTTTCAATAGTAATGCGGTAAGCAAACATAAATTCGCTGGTAACAGGATTACTATATTCAGGCTGATAAAATGTTTCAACACTTATCGTAACGCCTTCTGATATTTTAGAAATCATATCTGGTGGTTGGTTATAAAGTTATCAAAACTCAATACAATATACTAATGATATCTCTGATATGGGTTTTTAAATAATTCAATAACAGTAAATTATCCCTTTTTTGTTTTCCTGTAGCCCGCCTTAATCAGCCATTGTAAAATCTTTTCCCTGTTGTCGCCCTGTATTATAATTTCACCATTTTTTACCGACCCACCGGTAGCGCAAAAAGATTTTAATTGTTTGCCCAATTTTTCCAGGTCTACTTCCTTGCCGGAAAATCCTTCGATCAGTGTTACTAACTTGCCTCCCCGGTGTTTAGCGTCCAGCCTCACCTTTAGCAATTGCTCGTCAACAGGTAAAGTCTCTTCTTCAGGTTTTTCTTCTGAGTTAAAATTCGTATCAGTTGAATAAACTATGCCGTTCATATTATATAACTTTTTCTTTGACATATTATTGTATTATTTCGGCTTTTAAACTTAAATCTAGGCTTTTGGCCTGGTGTATAATTGCCCCGCTTGAAATAAAATCCACTCCCGTAGCGGCATACAATTCAATATTTTCATAATCAATTCCACCACTTGCTTCTGTTTCATAGGTTCTGTCAATTATCCTTAAGGCTTCCTTAATTTCAGTAGGAGAAAAATTGTCCAACATAATTCTATCCACTTTACCGATGTCCATAACTTTTTTCACATCTTTAATATTGCGTGTTTCAACTTCTATTTTCAATCCCGGTTTTTTCTCCTGAACATATTGCCATGTTTTCAATATGGCTGCTTCAATTCCGCCACAAAAATCAATATGGTTATCTTTTAGCAAGATCATATCATAAAGCCCAAATCGATGATTATATCCTCCGCCGATTCTTACGGCTTCTTTTTCGAGTAGCCTGAAGTTGGGAGTTGTTTTGCGTGTGTCGAGCAATTTTGTGCGGTAACCTTTAAGTTTATCAACATATTTTTTAGTTAGTGTTGCAATACCACTCATACGTTGCATGCAATTAAGCACGAGGCGTTCGCAGGTAAGTATATCATAAATTTTTGATTCAACTTCAAATGCGATTTCACCCGCGTGAATTTCATCACCATCCTGTTTAAATTTTTTTACGATTGATATTGCATCAGAAAACAAAAATATTTTTTCCGCTACATCAACACCTGCCAGTATTCCTTCATCTTTTATTTTTAGAATTGCTTTCCCGGTTGACATTTGGTCAATACATGCCAGAGTAGTATGATCACCATCTCCAATATCTTCGGCCAGCGCATTTTCGATAAGGTTGTGCAATTTTTCTTCGAAAGTTTCATCATGATTCATAAAAACAAAAATATAACATGCAACTGAAAGCAAAATCGTTGCTAAATGAAAAACCCGGCAATTACCGGGCAAAACTCTATTACCATAAATAATCTCTTATTTTTCAAAACGAAGCTCCTGTAAAACTTCAAGTGAACCTTTTTGTTTCATAAAAATTGTAGTACGAAAAGTTCCGTTTACTGTTTTCAAATTACCAATACAATATTGAGATCCTGAATCATCACTTTTGTGAAGAATCTCAAAATCTTTTATGGTATTGGAAGCAAAGAAATCGTGTAAAACAAGTTCTGCCTGGCTTTTGCTATATGAATTACTTTTTCCGGGAATTGTAATTTCAACTGTATTATCAAAATATTTTGAAACTTGTGATGCGTCACCTGCTTTTATCGCTTTAATGACATCATCGAATGAGGGTGAAATAAACGAAGAGACGGTTACCAATATAGCCAAAGAAAATAAAAAATTTTTCATGATAGAATCTATTGGTTAAACTATGCCTGACTAAAAACGTGCCAACCTGAACAATTATTTTTTGTATAAAAAAATATTGTAATATTCTTCGTTAAAAATAAACAATTTACGGTTTGTTAAGATCGAATAATTAGCTTTGGAACATGGAAGCAAAAAAAGTCATATTAATAATTATGGATGGATGGGGGCTTGGAAAAGTGAAGGAAAGTGATGCGATACAAAATGCAAATGTTCCTTTCGTAAGTTCTCTTTATAAAAAATATCCAAATACTACTTTAGTTACTTGTGGTGAAGCCGTTGGTTTACCTGCAGGGCAAATGGGCAATAGCGAAGTCGGGCACTTGAATTTAGGGGCGGGCCGCATAGTTTACCAGGAGCTCGAAAGAATAAATGTTGCCATTAAAAATGGCGAATTTCAAAAAAATAAAATATTGCTGAATAGTCTGAATTATGCAAAAGAAAATGATAAATCGCTGCATCTTATTGGCCTGGTAAGTGATGGTGGTGTTCATTCACACATTAACCATTTAAAAGCAATTACTTCGCTCTGTAAAGAAAAAGGTGTGGAAAAAGTGTACATACATGCGTTTACGGATGGCCGTGATACTGATCCAAAAAGCGGAATAAATTTTTTGGAAGATCTGCAAAAACATATTGACCAAACCACCGGTAAAATTGCAACTATTACCGGTCGTTATTACGCCATGGACAGAGATAAAAGGTGGGAGAGAGTTAAAATAGCTTACGACGCATTAGTTCATCGCACGGGCCTGGTAACGGATAATATTTTTTCTGCAATTACTTCTTCATATGCGAAGGAGATTACTGATGAATTTTTATTACCAATAATTAATTCAAATACCCCTGGTTCAGGAATTCAGGATGGGGATGCAGTTATTTGTTTCAATTTTAGAACTGATCGGTGCCGTGAAATAACTGAAGCACTGACTCAAATTGATTTCCCTGATTATAATATGAAAACTTTGCGGCTTGACTATACAACAATGACAATGTATAATCATACTTATAAAAATATTCATGTAATTTTTGAAAAGGATGATTTATCAAATACTTTGGGGGAAATCCTTTCAACTAATGGAAAGAAACAAATCAGAATTGCCGAGACAGAAAAATATCCCCATGTAACATTCTTCTTTAGCGGCGGGCGTGAGGTTCCTTTTGAAGGAGAAAAAAGAATTATGATTCCATCTCCCAAAGTTGCTACCTATGACCTGAAACCTCAAATGAGTGCTTATGAGGTTACAGACGCGTTGTTGCCGGAAATAAAAAATAAAACTGCAGATTTTATTTGTCTTAATTACGCAAATGCAGATATGGTCGGGCATACGGGAGTTTGGGACGCTGTTATCGAGGCGGTCGAGACAGTCGATAAATGTGTGGAAAAAATAGTGACAGCAGGGCTTGAAAACGGGTATACAACCTTTTTAACAGCTGATCATGGCAACGCGGATTATATGATAAATGAAGATGGAACTCCCAATACAGCCCATACTTTAAATCCTGTTCCGTTCTTTATTATTGATAAAGATTGGAAAGGAGAAGTCAAAAGTGGTAAACTTGGAGATTTAGCACCTACTATTTTAATCATGATGGAACTGCCAATTCCTCCTCAAATGACCGGCAATATTCTAATTAATTCATGACATAAATACAGACAGCAATACATGAAAAGAATAATCAGAATTGTATTAATAATACTACTCATCGCATTAATCGTCATTCAATTTATAAGACCAAAAAAAATATTTCGGATGGCATTGCAGTAAGTGATATTTCTACTAAATATGCTATTCCATCTGACGTTCACGATATCTTAAAAGTTTCCTGTAATGATTGTCATACCAACAATTCTCTCTATCCCTGGTATTGGAATTTTCAACCTGTAGCCTGGTTCATGAACGGTCATATTGAAGAAGGGAAGAGGCACCTTAATTTTTCAAATTTTGCGTCTTATAAAATAGGGAAGCAGTATAAATTATTCGATAATATAAGTAAGGAAATAAAAGGTGGAGACATGCCGCTTACTTCGTATACCCTGATACATCGGGATGCAATTTTAAACGATGCCCCAAAAACTGCTATCTTAAATTGGGCGGCAGCCTCAAGAAAGCAAATTGAAGATAATTACCCTCCGGATAGTCTTATAAATAACAAACCAGCGCATTCCTGAAGCCGCAAATGCATTGTCTTATAACTGGTAAAATCATAAAATCTGCCTGGATTTGATTGGAATTTTCACTGTTACAACGAATTATTTTGATGCCGTGGCCAATATCGATGGATTATTTTTCTGTATCATGCAGCTTTTGTACCTATTTTTTGTCATATCTTAGTAGGGTTAAACCACTCAAAAACTATGACAGAAGAGCTAATGATTCAAGGTTGTCTTGATAACATAGCTGGTGCGCAGGAGGCATTGTACAGTCGTTTTAGCCCACGAATGTTAGGTGTTTGTTACCGCTTTGCACGGAATAGGGAAGATGCAGAAGATATGATGCAGGAAGGTTTTATAAAAGTTTTTTCTCAAATTCACCAATTCAGAAACCAGGGTGCGCTTGAAGGATGGATAAGACGAATAATAGTACATACCTGCATAAATGTTTTGAAGAAGAATAAAAAATTTACTGATAGTGTAGATCTTTTTCATGCGAATAGTATATACCTGAACGAAAATAATATCCCTTCGATATTACAGGCGAAACAGGTGGTTGAGTGTATACGACTATTGCCGGTTGGGTACAAAACCGTGTTGAATCTTTATGCCATTGAAGGCTATTCGCATAAGGAGATTGCTTCTATACTTGATATCGAGGAAAGCACCAGCAGATCCCAATATACCAGGGCAAAATCGATGCTTGAAGAGGTTCTTTTGAAAAAGAAAATTATTCAGCGGCCAAGAGAGAAGATGAGGATGGTTTCGGGCAGCACTTAGCTATGGATAGTATTAAAACAATGTTAACCTATATTACCAACAACTGAAATTATGTGAATGATGGAACGCAGATTTTCGATGAATGATTTTGAGCAGTCTTTAAAGGAACATGCAGATGAATTTAAAATGATTCCTTCTAAGAGAGTTTGGCATGGCATATACAATGACTTGCATCCTGGGAGAAGATGGCCCTCTATCGCAATGTCTCTTTCGTTGGTATTTGTACTTATAGTCATTGGTTATCTTGACACTCATAATGGATCTCAAAAGCTGAATTCGGATAATATTCCTGCTGAGTCGCAAAATGTGACTGTTCAGTCGAAAACAGTCGAAATTAATAAACCCATTCAAAAAGCGACACCACAAAAAAATGTTTCCTTCAATGCTGATATTTCTGCTACTGCGGTACCCCAACCCGGAAGCATTGGATTGAAACCAGGAAATAATATCAATGCAGAAGGGAACAATAACAATGCAGAAACTAAAACTAATATTAATAATTCTCCGTCGGGCTATAATAATTTAACAGCTGATAATTTATTGAATTTAACAGCTGATAATTTATTGACTCAAAATTCCGTGATTACAAACCAACCTGGTTCAGCCGAAAATGAAAGAAATAGTATCTTTTTTCCTCAACTGGATGTCAACTGGAGTAATATCGAAAATTATGTTTTAGGTGATGAAAATACCCAATCGCAAAAAAATACCTTGGAATCGAATGAAACCATAAAGGGAAAAATTGCAGTAAATAATTCATATAATTTAGAAACATACAAACAAATTATTGTAGGAAATATCATTTTGAAAAAATCAAAGCTGGTAAATGGGAATAGCAGCGAAAAGGAAATAGCAAAAAATAGCCTGGTTACAATAGGCAAGCAATTAAATATAGAAAAACAAAAAAGGAACGATAAAATAAGCTGGGTTTATTTTGCTGCACCCCAGGTTAATAGTGTATCATTTAATGGTGAACCGCTTAAGCCTCTGGGCGGCAATAATAACTCTCCTGCTTTTGCTATTACTCCAAAAGATTATAAAGTATTGCATAGTGCGGCACTTGGTTTTGAAGTTGGCGCTCAGATGAATTACGGATTAGTTAAAAAACTGGAATTTACTGCAGGATTGCACGTTACATATTCAGGCTATAATATTATTTCCAATGAGGTGCATCCTTCTCCCGCAACCTTATTTTTGAAGGACCCTCAAACCGGAAATGTATATTCGAAGAGTTATATCACTCACTATGGTGATGGTACCGGGCAAACCGTGGTCTCAATTAGAAATTATAGTTTGCAAACATCAATACCTATTGGCATGCAATATGAGCTTTCGGAAGGTAATAAGGTGCGGTTTAATACGTATGCTAATTTCGCGCCGTCTGTGGTTATAAAAAGCAATGCGTACATTCTTTCTTCCGACGGGAAAAATTATGTAAATGATCCCGATTTATTACGAAAACTAAATATGAGCAGCAATTTTGGAATTTTCGTTTCATTTACTTCTGCCAAATTTAAATGGCAAATAGGGCCAAATGTCCGCTACCAGTGGCTTTCAACCTACAAAAAGGATTATACTGTAAAAGAACATTTAATTGATTACGGAATACGGACTTGGTATATCGCCGATTAGAAAATAACTTTCTTTTAATTTCGATTTAACTTCTATGATGAATGTTGCAGCCCTGCGTTCTGTCGTGGCTGTTTTTTATTAGTAATTTTGCAAATGCGAAATTTTTTTAAGTCAACTTTTTTAGCCCCGTTATTCTTTTTATGTGCATGCCATGCTGGTGAAACTCACCAGGATCAAATAGGTGACAATACGGAAAATGTAAAACCGATTTTTCCGGTAACCGATTTTCTTTTAGGGCAATTGACAGAAATAGATAGTCTGCCTGTAACACCACTTAAAATAGTAATTGACAATGACAAGCGGGATTCTTTTTGGTTGAAAAAAAAAGATATAAGGCCATTTGCACAACCTTTTCTCAACCCGGTAATCGATTCAATTTCTATGCAAAATTTTTTCAAAGAAAGTTCTTTTATGGATCAAACTATAAATGCCATTACTCTTTCATATGATCCTATAAAAAAACTGCCTGATTCGATGAAGCTGAATCATTGGGATGTTTATATAGATCCTCAAAAAAATACAGTACAAAGAATTTATCTAGTTAAAGAAGAAATCATTAATGGAACCACTGTAACGATACAATTAACATGGAAAGTAAATAAAGAATGCAGAATAAGAACGATTGAACAGCAACCCCAAATGGCACCGCGGATAAAAGAAGAAATTATGAAATGGGATTTTGACGATTAGAGCTCGCCCAAAATTTTTAAATATTTTAATGGATTTGTATTATGACTTCTGACAGTGTTTAGGACTATAATAAAGACGCTACCAATTCAACCGGGAATTTATAAATATTACGATAACAAAAGTGAATTAATATACGTAGGCAAAGCTAAAAACATTCGCAAAAGAGTTGGCTCTTATTTTACAAAAACATTCACCGGATATAAAACACATGAGCTGGTAAGAAGGATTTCAAGAATAGAATTTACCATTGTTGATAGCGAGCAGGATGCCTTTTTGCTTGAGAATTCATTAATAAAACAATTTCAGCCAAAATTCAATATTAATCTTAAGGATGATAAATCGTATCCCTATCTCGTTATAAAAAAAGAACCATTTCCCAGGGTTTTCCTGACAAGGTCAAAAATAGATGATGGTTCTCAATACCTGGGACCTTTTACTTCGGTTGGTAAAGTACGTGAATTGTTGTTATTCATAAAACAAAATGTGCAATTGCGCACTTGCAAGCTCAATCTAACGGATCAGAATATACGTAAAGGTAAATTTAAAGTTTGCCTTGAATACCATTTGGGAAATTGTAAGGGTCCTTGTGAAGGATTGCAATCTCCGGAGGACTATGCTGATGGCCTGGCACGGCTTAAAAATCTTATGAAAGGAAATTTGAATCCGGTAATTCATCATTTTAAGAATGAGATGGAGCAGTGTGCAGCGGATATGCAATTTGAAAAGGCGGAATTTATAAGAAAAAAGATTGAACACCTGCAGAATTATAAAGCCAAATCAAAAGTAGTAAATGAGAATTTAGGAACTGTGGATGTGTTTTCGATTTTGAAGGAAAGAGATATCGCTTACGTAAATTACCTGATGGTAAATGAAGGTACGATCGTACTTACAAAAACAATTGTGCTTGAACAAAAACTTGAAGAAACAGAACGGGAAGTTTTGACATTCGCTATTGGTTATTTGCGAAATACTTTCTCAAGTGACGCTAAAGAGATTATTATCCCATTTGATTTGGAATACCCGGAGGAAGGAATAATTCTAAGCGTTCCAAAGGCCGGCGATAAGAAAAAACTTTTGGAGCTATCTGAAAAAAATGTCAATTATTTTATCGAGGATTTGAAGCGAAAGAAGATGCTTCAGCTCGAAGGGAAATCTGATAAAGAAAAACAAAAGACTTTATTGCAGTTACAAAAAGATCTTCACCTACCTGATGTGCCTGTGCACATTGAATGTTTCGACAATTCAAATTTCCAGGGAAGTTACCCGGTTGCAGCGATGGTGCATTTTAACAATGGGGTTCCGGATAAAAGCCAATATCGAAAATTCAATATCAAAACGGTTTCGGGGATAAATGATTTTGCCAGTATGAAGGAAGTCGTAAGTCGAAGATATAAAAGATTGAAAAATGAAAAAATATCACTCCCGGAACTTATAATTATAGATGGGGGGAAGGGGCAGCTCAATGCCGCAGTTGAAGGATTGAATGAAATGGACTTACAGGGAAAAACAACTATCATAGGCCTTGCGAAAAACGAAGAAGAAATTTTTTTCCCGGGTGATCAGCAATCAATAAAATTGCCATGGGATAGTGAAAGCCTCAAGCTTATTAGAAGAATAAGAGATGAAGTGCATCGTTTTGGAATTACTTTCCACCGCAACCAACGAAGCAGGGGAACTTTTGTAAATGAACTGGAGACGATCAAGGGCATTGGAAAAAATACTGCAGATAACCTTTTAAGGAAATATAAGTCAGTAAAAAAGATAAAAGAGCTTTCGCAGGACGAGCTGGCAAAAGTTATTGGCAACTCCAAGGCTGAAATAATCAGTAGTTATTTTAATGCTGCGAAAATGAATTAAAGCAGATGGTGGAATATCGCTGGAAATAAAAAAAGGGACGGATTTATATCCCTCCCTTTTCAAAAATTTATTAAAAATTAATTAATAACTCCACAAATTCTGTTCGTAGTCAAATATTTTATTTTGTATTCTTTCACCTTCCAGCAGTTGTAAAATTTTATTATCTTTTAATCCCTGCTGTTGAGATAAGAATTGGTCAAACGGATTATCCAAAGTGCTCTTAATAATGCGGCCATAAAACATTCGACTTTCAAACAGCTCTTCCCAACTCATGCGTGCTCCATAATTTTTCCCATTGTAAACTTCATACTTAGCAAATATCGGGCGCATATCAGGATAATATACCCAGAAAAGCGGAGCCTCGCCAAGATTTATACCTTGCGATGTAATTACATTTTTTATTGGGGCGATACCCAAAATCCTCCAAAATAATCTTGAACTTTCCTTATCAAAAATGACTTCTTCTTTTATCTGAATTTATAGAATGAATCAAGATTTACTTCAGGGGTTGTTTGTTTATAACCGGTAACATTTCCTAATGAATCATAAATAGGAACCGACACTGGCTCACCTGCAATAATTTTGGCGACTTCGGCAACGGTCATTGGTGTTGTAAACCTGTCATCGGAAGGATTAAAAACAGTAACGCCACCATTATCTGGACCATCCTGTATTGCTTTAAATAAAATAGAAATAAATCGTTGGTTGCCATTATCTTCATTAGCGGCATAGCGGAAAGGCAGATTCATTTTTTCCCGGGTATCAATTTCGCGCCACACTTTTTCGCGGTACACAGCATCATCCTCACGCAGGTATTCGTACGGCAAAGGCGTTCTGTCTTTTACCAAATTGCGTTCTATAGCGTCATCAGGGCGTAACGACTTTTTCACAAAAGTAATAGGCAAACTGTCGATTTTTGGAGGTGCAATCACAACAGCAGTGTCCACCTTGGCGCTTGGATTAATATCTGCCTTAGTTTTTGAATTGGTAGTACGCTTAGCTGTTGTACGTTTTTTTACTGTTCGTTTATGCGTAGTAGTAGTCTTCTTTTTCTTGGCCTGTGCTTCTGCAACATTACCAATCATGCCTAAACAAAGAGCAAGTGCTAAGCATTTTACCATAATAGTTTTCATAACCTTTATAATTTATGTTCTTTAGTATAATATGAAACCAGGTCCTGGTATTGTTCTTATAGTTCCATCCGGTCCCTGAACTCTAACATTATCGAAATTTACTGAAGTACCAGGAATGCATCTCGCTAATTGTGCTGATAATCCTGAGAGACTACCTCCGGTAATACTTGCAGTTGTTACACTTGGAAAATTAGCTCCTGAAAAATATACGGTGGCACTGAGAACATTAAACCTGGCATCAAAATCAAAGTTTTCTAAATCTGCCCTGCAAAATTGCTGGTTTTTGAAAACAACAGACTGAACTCTTCCTCCTGCATGTGGGCCCAACTTTAAAACCGGATCAGGAATTCTTTTTATTCTAAAATCAAAAGAGCTGTTTTTGCCATCTGCATTTACATTAATACTGGTCTTCCCCACTTCTTTCACATTTACGACGAACTTACCAGGTCCTCCCGCGGGTGCTAAACTACCGGAGGAAATGGAAACGTGTGTCTTATCCCAACCTGTTCCTGAAGTAATAGTTACCGGATTAGGAACTCCAATATAAAATACATTCATTTTATCAAGCATTACTGCTGCACCCCCTGGCGTTCCTACGGTATATTTTACCGTTTTGGTTTCTGTTTTAACGGCATTGTGTTCATCCCTGTAAGAGACATTTACTGTTACAGTATGCTCTCCTGCACCACTCACTGTAGTTGTATACGTTCCCTGTCCGTCAGAAACTGGTACATTACTACCGTTAATAGATATGATAGGAGAGGCTGCAGAGCTGTAAGAACCAACTCCTGCAGTCACGCTCAATTGCTGACCCGGCATCAAATAATTTGAGCTTTGGCCAACTAATACTGCTGCCTGGTCCATATGTAAATCAACCTTTCCTATTTGGTTATCACAAAAAGTCACGATTTCATTTTCCGCATTCTTGATATTATTTTGAAACTTACTAAGCATAGTTAATGCGGCAACAGTAGGAGTCATATGAAAAAATGCCTGGGTGAAGTCTTTCTTGGTTCCATCCTGTGAAAGAGGGGGCCTTGTGTTTACGGGGAAAGCATGTTCAAATTGAGCGAGGATTAAGGGATCAATATGCAGCATATTTTTCCTGTATTCATCAAGCCTGTCTTTTAATTTTTTCCCTTGCCCTTTGTCTCAAATAACCTGGTAGAGGCATCAAGATTATCTTCTCTGAAATCCTCCACGCTGTCTTTTAACCGGTCATTCCATCTCATCCTGAGGTCAGCACCTTTCTTCAAAGCGAGTTTTAAGCTGTCAATATAAGTCATCATCACATCGGAATATTGCTTTGCTTGCATTGCTAATGGTGTCCACTATATTTGCTTTTTCCTGAGATTCAGGTTTATGTTAGTTTTTCTTCAAGTGATTTATATAAAGTATTATTGGATGCACTTATATTTTCGTTCGAGGTCATTAAACTTTTATCTACAACTTTAAATGCATTAATCACCTCGTTGGATACATTCAGTGCAAGAATCGCTGTAAGTACCAAGTACATAACGTTAATCATCTTTTGCCGCGGTTCTCTGGGTAATGCCATGGTATTTAAATTTTACTATGGGTTTTTTGAATTGGATTATAATTAATTTATTATCTTCCCTGCATAGCACTTAACATGTTGCCATAAACATTGTTCAGTTTTCCAAGGTTATTGGCTAAAGCACTTATTTGTTCTTTAGTAGATTGGGCATCTTCTACTGTAGAAACCATCACTTCACTTGCCTGTGCCATTTTACCATAGAAACTATTTAAAGTTTTCAGGTGATTATTACTTTCATTCAATTCCAATTCATAAATAGTATTTAATGAACCAAGGTTTTTGGTAAGCACCTGAACCTGGTCATGAAATCCTTTGGCACTGTCAGCAGCATTATTGAAATTGCTCATTGTATTTGCAGAATTTACATAAGCTTCTTTCATCATTCCAAGTGCTGAAGTAGCTTCTTTGGTTTTAGCAGAAAAATCGCCGGTTGATTTTACAACATCTCCTACTTCACCAAATTGGGAAACAGTAGTTCCTAATTTTTGGAAATTATCTCCGAGTCTTTTCATGTTGGCAGGTGTGATATCTGCTTCCATCAACATTTTATCCATTGATGGCTAATGCAGGATTACCTTTAACGGTTTCAACAGCAGGTGCATGATCGTGTCTTTGTTGTGGTTTTACCCATTCAATAGCGGCATATACAAGGAATATACCGGTTTCAGTCCACATGCCTACTCCGAGCAATGTATCGGCATAAGGTTGGTGAGTTAGTTTTGCCCATGCGGCAAAAATTACTACAGCTGCTCCGGCGCTTACTAAAACATCTACGAGGGTTAAAAAGGTTCTTTTTGGTTGTGGCCATGATAATTTAGATTTTAAATTTTAATGTTAATTTGGTTAGGTTTATAAAATACAAAGCCCATATTAAATTATTAATACAGGCCAGTAAGATTTTTGCTAAAGATTTTTTCTATGGAATAATAATTTATTTTTTACCTTTTTTGCTGGTAACTGGTGGTAAATCAATAACACAACGGAAACCAATATAAGATTTAGCCGTATCCTGGTATTCATACGATCTCGTGCTTGTTTGTAAAAAGTATCCAACATCTTTCCAACTTCCGCCACGGATAACTTTACGTTTCATACGCGGAGGATCCTGGTCTGTAGCATTCCAGCGAATATCAGGGTTCATATCGTGTTGAAAGTTATAACCGCCTTCATAATATAAGGATGAAGTCCATTCAGCCACGTTGCCGGCCATATTATACAAGCCAAAATCATTAGGCCAATATGCATCAGCACGAACAGTATAGAAACCACCATCTTCAGGATAATTACCCCTGCCGGGTTTAAAGTTAGCAAGTAAACATCCTTTTCTGTTTCTGAGGTATGGACCTCCCCATGGATAAGGAGACTGAGATCTTCCGCCTCTTGCTGCATATTCCCATTGTGCTTCAGTTGGCAAGCGGAAAGGAGATTCAGTATTCCTGTTTTTACTCAGAGATAAGAATTAAGATAATGAGTCCGCCATTCACAAAATGCGGTTGCCTGTTTCCAGTTTACACCTACAACAGGATAATTGCCGAAAGCAGGATGGCTATAATATTGTTTTGCCATTGGCTCATTATATGAGTATGCAAAATCCCTCACCCACACTAAAGTATCTGGATAAACCGGAATGTCGTACCTTACAATAAATTTCCCACGCGGAACATTTGCATTCTCTCTTTTTGCCGCCTCTTTAAAATCAAATATTTCAGAATGATACATTATTTTTTGAGGATCGATTTCTTTTTGACCAAAAATCCTGTTATCAGGAGTTACGATCATAGCGTCTATTTTTTCCATAGTTGCTTTATCGTTCCACTTAATAGTTGCTATTTTTTTCCAATCCAGGTATTCATTTCCATCAGCCCCTTGTTTCACATATCCCATCAATTTGCCAGCAATAGAATCTCTTACCCAATTGGTAAACTGGCGATATTCATTATTGGTAATTTCGGTGGCGTCCATCCAAAAGCCGCTGATAGAAACTTGCTTGTTACGGGCAGTAAAAGCATAGTTCACATCTTCATCACTAGGCCCCATATGAAATGTTCCCGGTGGAATATAAACCATTCCCGGAGGTTTCGGCAGAATATACCGGCTGGCAGGTGCAACGCCATGAAGTTGACCGTCATTGGCAAGACCTTTCGATTTACCAGATTTTCCGCAACCTGATAAGATGAAAATAGCTACAACAGCTATTAGTGTTAACAATTTGGTTTTCATTGCTTTTTACTTTGAAGGTAAGGACAAATGTTATAATTAATTTTATTCAAAATACGTGATAAATTGTTGCTGATTCCTGAATTTTTAAAAATAGAATCCAATCATCAACTTTATGAAACGGCCAAATAATCTAATTATTGTAAAAAAGTAGTCAAATATTTTGATTTCAGTACAAGAAATACGCAGAAAATTTTCAATGGATTAAAGGGAAATTAAAGCTACGATAAAACTTGATATAAAGGTGCAACAAAAAATTTTTTTTTTACAAAACCGCCCAAAAGATATTCACAATTTTTAGTTAAGTTAAAAAGGCGACTTGTTTGGCGAGCCTTTATATTTTGTAAGGTATCAAAAATCTATAAAAAAGCTTTGAAATAACCGGTATTTCATTAAAGGTTCACCCTTTTGCTATGTCCTCTTCACTATTTTAATATTAAATTTGTAATCTTTTATTATGGATAGAGTGAAGAAGCAGGATTTAGAGTTTAGAGAGATTGCAGAAGAAACAATCGATGTATTTGGTGCAAAAGAGCACAACCTTAAGAATATTGATATTTCTATTCCCAAGAATAAACTTGTTGTAATTACAGGTATTAGTGGAAGCGGTAAATCCTCTCTTGCCTTTGACACTGTTTATGCGGAAGGGCAGCGTCGCTATATGGAAAGTTTTTCCGCCTACGCACGCCAGTTTATGGGCGATATGGAAAGACCTGATGTTGATAAAATTACCGGGCTTTCGCCCGTAATTTCTATCGAACAAAAAACAACCAATAAAAATCCGAGAAGTACTGTTGGGACTGTTACAGAGGTCTATGATTTTTTGCGCTTGCTGTATGCACGAATTGGAGAAGCCTTTAGTTATAACTCCGGTAAAAAAATGGTAAAGTGGAGTGAAGATGAAATCCTGGAAAATATTTTTCACAAATTTCCCAATAAAAAAATCAGCTTGCTTGCGCCATTGGTACGCGGACGTAAGGGGCATTATCGCGAACTGTTTGAAGATGTCAGAAAAAAAGGTTTTCTAAGAGTACGGGTTGATGGAGATATAAAGGAGCTTGTTCCAAAAATGCAGGTCGACAGGTATAAAATTCATGACATAGAATTGGTGGTTGATAGATTACAGGTTACCAAGGATCAGAAAGTGCGACTTAGCCAAAGCTTGCAGAAATCGATTCAATTGGGTAATGGATTACTTTTTATATTATTGAACGACAGCGAAGAAGTAGTTCAGTTCAGCCGTCAACTTATGTGTGAAGACACGGGTATCAGCTATGAAGAACCTTCACCCAATACTTTTTCATTTAATTCTCCTTACGGTGCTTGCCCTGTTTGTAAAGGGTTAGGGAGTGTTTACCAGGTGAATATTGAAAGCATAATTCCCGATCCTGAATTAAGCATTAACGAAGGAGCAATTGCGCCACTTGGTGAAGAACGTGAGGCTTATGTTTTTAACCAGGTTCAGCAAATAGCCAAAAAATTTAAATTTAGTCTTGATAAACCAGTTTCTAAATTGCCTGGCTCTATCCTGAACATTCTTTTATACGGAAGAGAAAATGTACCCGAGCCAAATAAAGGACAAGAGTATACCAAGTTGGCCGAAGTTGATATGGATGCATCCGAAGAATTTTCAATAGCATCCCGGGAATATGAAGGGATTGTAAACATGCTCAAAAGGTGGTTTAGCTCCGCCAGCACGAGCGATGGATTGCGGACCTGGGTAGAAAAATTTATGCAGTTAACAACGTGCAGTTCCTGCAATGGAAAGCGGCTAAAAAAAGAAAGTCTTTGGTTTAAAATTGATGGCAGAGATATTTCTGAATTAAGCGATTTGGATCTCGACAGATTATTGGATTGGTTTAAGGGTATTGAGCTAAGATTGGATAAAAGACAAAATATTATTGCGAAAGATATTTTGAAAGAAATAAGAGAACGACTCCAGTTTTTACTGAATGTAGGACTAAATTATCTTTCTCTGAACCGCCCTTCTAAAAGCCTTAGTGGCGGAGAGTCCCAACGCATACGGCTTGCAACTCAAATTGGTTCACAGCTACAGGGAATTACCTATATTCTCGATGAGCCAAGCATTGGCCTTCATCAAAGAGACAATCACCGGCTTATAGATGCTCTTAAGAATTTAAGAAATATTGGAAACAGTGTGCTGGTAGTTGAACATGATAAAGACATTATGATGGCTGCAGATTATCTAATCGATATTGGTCCCCGGGCAGGTAAACATGGAGGTGAAGTTGTGGCAAGTGGTATTCCTAAAGATTTATTGAAATTGGATACGGTGACCTCTTCATACCTAAATGGAAAAATGCAAATCCCCATTCCATTGAAGAGAAGAAAAGGAAATGGACGCACGCTTTATCTTAAAGGCGCCTCAGGAAACAATCTGAAAGATATCGATGCTAGATTTCCGCTTGGAAAATTTATTTGTGTCACCGGCGTAAGTGGCAGCGGAAAATCGACACTTATAAATGAAACATTATATCCGCTTTTAAGCATTCATGCCTATAAAAGCAAAATGACGCCACTAACTCATAAAAGTATAACAGGACTGGAATACATCGATAAGGTGGTAGAAATTGATCAATCACCTATTGGCAGAACTCCAAGAAGCAATCCTGCAACTTATTGTGGATTTTTTACCGACATACGCACATTATTTGCTTCAGTACCTGAAGCAAAAATAAGGGGTTACAAACCAGGTCGGTTTTCATTCAATGTAAAAAGCGGAAGATGTGATGTATGCCAGGGAGGGGGAATGAGGGTTATTGAAATGAATTTTTTGCCGGATGTGTATGTTCATTGTGAAAAATGCAATGGTAAACGATATAATCGCGAAACACTTGAAATACGGTATAAAGGAAAATCAATAAGCGATGTTCTGGATATGACGGTGGATGAGGCGGTAGAATTTTTCAAAAATGTTCCTTATATCTACAGGAAAATAAAAGTATTGGAGGAGGTGGGCCTGGGATATATAACTCTTGGGCAAAGCGCAGTTACATTGAGTGGTGGTGAGGCTCAACGTGTAAAACTGTCAACTGAATTAAGTAAACGGGATACCGGTAAAACTTTTTATATACTTGATGAACCAACCACAGGGCTTCATTTCCAGGATATTCAGCATCTTGTGGATGTGCTGAATAAATTAGTTGATCGCGGTAATACAGTTCTCGTAATAGAGCATAACATGGATATTATTAAGATTGCCGATCACATAATTGATCTTGGCCCTGAAGGAGGGCAAGGTGGAGGCAGAATATTATTCGAGGGAACGCCCGAAGAACTTGCAGAAAATAAAGAAAGTTTTACAGCGGCCTTTTTAAAAGAAGAAATTACCAGGTTTGAAAAAATGAAAAAGGCAAAGCATAATAACGAAGTTAAAAGATCATAGTTTCAGAGGTTACATCGCACTTGAAAATGCGTTGTTTTAATGGGTTAACTTTTATTATATACTTCGCCGCTATTCAGAGGCAAATTTCTTGCCCGAAAATTTTTAAAATCTCGCAGGACACTTCATGTGACTAGCCACACGCCTATCATAAATATTGTCAAATATTGCCCCGAGCCGAACTGCAAATTTCAATGACACCGAAAAATACGCATCGTTTTGATTCGGATTGCCTCGTTGTGAGCCGGGAGAAAATCTTGTAGCTCCCGCAACATAAATAGAACTGGTTTTGTCAAATATTTCCCGGGCAATTGTTGCATTTTGCGGTGTTAAATGCTGATCAAACAAATTTGGGTCAATATACTCTGTGCTTACATCATCTATGTAATCAGTAAATGTTTTTCTATGTAATACCTCAAGGCTTAAGTTTACCCTGTCAGATATATAATATTTTGCTCCGAACCCCATCGGAATATTAAGCTGTGTTAGTGAATAATTTGTTCTTTGAGGTACTTCAGCAAAACCTTCTCCTTCTGTATGAAGTGGCTGCAGGTAGTACCAGGTTTTATTACCATTCGCATCGGTTAAAGAGCCTTGTGGGTTAAAATGAAAAACTCCGACGCCTATTACTCCATAAGGTCGCAGGCGCGGTTTATAGTCTTCTTCGCCACTGTTTAATAGCATTAACGGAAAAACTTCTGCGGCGATATATGCCTCTGAAAGATTGGTCCTAAAGTCAAGATTACGCTGCTTTCTCCACAATTCATCTACTCCTTTGGTATCAATAATTCTATCCTGACCGTCAAGTTTTCCGATATCAGCAGCGGCCCGTACTCCCAGCCATTCATTGGGATACACAGTTAAAAAGACTCCTTTCATTACTTTCGTTAATGGAAGGTTTAAATCTTTAAGAAAAGTGGTTCCCTTTCCACGGTGTCCTCCTAAATCTCCTAAGAAAAAGAGGGGACCAACGTTTATACCAATCTCAACTCTTGCTTTTTCATTACCAAATATTAATGATTGGGAAAAACTCTTTGCAGAGAAAAATAAACTTAGTGTTGTTAGTATGAAACACGTAAGCCAAAGGGCATGTAAACGTTTTTTCATAAGATGATCAGGTTTTTGGTTTTACAAGCGATACTGGATTAATATTTAGTCCTTTAAGAATAACTAATCAATAACGGGATGGGAATTTTTTTATTGTATTAGCAGAGAACTAAATGTTCTTCACCATTCTAATATGAGGGATGCTATCTTCTCTATAACTATTACCTTTTTGAATAAAGGAAAATTCTTCGTAGAATTTTACCAGGTAAAGCTGTGCGCTTATTATAACGGGGACATTGCCAAACAAATGGTAAAGCTCTTCAAGTGATTTCTTAAATAATTGTTTTCCAAGGGCTCGCCTCCTTACGTTAGAAGCCGTTACAACTCGGCCAATAGAGGCCGCTTCAGGGTATGACACTCCGGGAGGAATAATCCTGCTGTACGCAATAATGCTATTATTTATAGAACCGGTGAAATGATAAGACTCTAAATCTTTATTGTCGCAATCCTGGTAAACAACGTTTTGTTCAACAGCAAAAACTTCAATTCTCAACTGAAGAATTTTGTAAAGTTCCTCATTGGTTAATTCATTGAACGATTTGCATTTCCATTTTATGATAATATCCGATTCTTTCGCAGGCAATCAAAAGGAATTTTAAAAGTGATTGTAATTAATTCGTAATCTTCAATTGTTAGTATCCATATTTGTGTTTCCATCTCTCTCGTAAAAATTTTCTCAATTCTTCTTCACGGGCATTTTTCCCGGGATTGTAAATGACAGAATTTTTTATTTCTTCAGGAAGAAATTCCATTGCTATAAAATTGTTTTCGTAGCTGTGAGCATATTTATAATCTTTTCCATAGTCCAGCTTTTTCATAAGCCTGGTTGGTGCGTTGCGAATAGCAAGCGGCACAGGTAGGTCTCCATATTTTTGAACAAGCGTTTGTGCCTTGCCGATAGCTTCCACTGCCGCATTACTTTTTGGAGATGATGCAAGGTATGTAACGCATTGTGATAAAATGATACTGGATTCAGGATATCCAATCATATTTACAGCCTGGAATGTATTCGTTGCAAGCACCAATGCTGTTGGATTAGCGTTGCCAATATCTTCACTTGCCAGAATAACAAGACGCCTTGCGATAAATTTTACATCTTCTCCTCCTTCTATCATGCGGGCAAGCCAATAGACAGCCGCATTGGGATCGCTGCCGCGAATTGATTTTATAAACGCTGAAATAATATCATAATGTTGCTCGCCCTTTTTATCATATAAGGCAACTTTTTGCTGAGCAACGTCCATCACCAGTTCATCAGTTATTACCAACCTGTCAGAAAGTTCCGGGCTTTCTAACAATTGCTGGTTAAATACAAGCTCCAGGAGGTTGAGTAGTTTTCTTGCATCGCCTCCTGATAAATTTAGTAAGGCCTCTGTTTCTTTTAATTCAATATTTTTTTGTGAAAGAATTTTATCATCTTGTATAGCATGCTTTAGTAACTGGGTGAGTGATTCTTTTTCCAGTGGCTTTAAAATATAAACCTGGCAACGGCTAAGCAAAGCGCTGTTTACTTCAAAAGATGGATTTTCCGTTGTTGCTCCTATTAAAGTGATAATCCCTTTTTCAACTGCACCCAACAATGCATCCTGTTGCCCTTTGTTGAACCGGTGAATCTCATCAATAAAAAGAATTGCATTATCAATTTTTTTAGATTCTTCAATTATTTCACGCACTTCTTTAACGCCGGAAGAAATAGCACTTAAGGTATAAAATGGAAAGTCTAAAGTCTTCGCAATAATGTTTGCAATGGTTGTTTTGCCAACTCCTGGCGGGCCCCACAAAATCATTGAAGGAATTTTTCCATTTTCAATTGAGTTACGCAAAACACTTCCTTTACCGGTAAGGTGTTCCTGCCCGATCAGGTCATCTAATTTTTTTGGGCGAAGCCTTTCTGCTAAAGGAGGTGTCATTAAATGAAAAATTGAAAAATTAAGATTGAAACCGAAACAAAATTAGAGTATCAATTTTATACCTAAACGGAAAATACTAATGTCGCTTTAACATTAATTAGAGAGGTAAGGGATTATATCGTTGATTGAAACGGGGGATTGCTTATCATCCAATTCAACAACAACGCAATACCCGTTAGCCCCGCCCGCTTTTAATAAAGCATTCACAAGTTTTTGCTGATCGCTTTCTAATCTTTTGCCATTCCATATTTCTTTAGTGCATAAACATCCCGCGGAAGGCGTTAAGGGATAGTAAGGTCTGTTCAAATAAAAAGTTGGATCTATCGCAGTTCCATGCTCAATAATTTCTCTTCTGCCGATAAGGCCTGCGTAGTACGCATCATATAAAGGCAAATAATTTTTAAGATCTTCTGGTATCAATTTTTTATAATAATCAATATTCCAAAGCGTATCGGAAATGCTGCTATCACCCAAAAAAGTTTTTATGCTTTCTTCAACGGGCATTGACATTTGAATATTGGCAGTGGGCCCGATAAAGCTGCTCATGGAAACGCCAAAACCATGCATCAAAAATATTCCCTGCGGCGTATTACCATTGCGTAAATAAAAAGGAAGGTTCGTGATACTTCTTGCCAACTGGGGAACATTAAAAACAATACCATTGCTGTCAGTTACAAATTTTCCATCATACCTCCTTACGATCATTAAGCCGGGGTAGTCGCGGTTTTTTCTTTGTATGCTATATGTTACGGTTTGGCCGGGTAAAAATTTATTGCTAAAAAGTTCTGCAAGCAATTTTTTTGATAGGAAAGTTCCATTCGTTTTTTGTTCTGATATATGAAGCTGCAGCATATATAAGATGGGATTGATAATTGCATCATCTGCAAATTTTGTATTAACCAATTCTTCAATATTTTTAATTAATAACGGATCTTTATTTTGTTGAACCAAATATTCGGCGCACATGGCAAACACTTGCGGGTCGGTTGTTGCATTAATCAAATTTTTTACTTCTGAAAAAAATATGCCC
Organism: uncultured Chitinophagaceae bacterium; assembly: GCA_963819925.1. Lineage (GTDB taxonomy): Bacteria > Bacteroidota > Bacteroidia > Chitinophagales > Chitinophagaceae > Ginsengibacter. Next base: position 2,081,935 of record CAWFYG010000009.1, read on the forward strand.
TGGATAATTTGTATAAGCAAGTTCCAACAATTCTTCCTGGAAATCTATGCTCCGTTCTTCTACTTCGTCAAATGCTTTGTGAATTTTTCCGTCACTAAATGGCGATTTATATAACAAAAATTCTATTGCATCAAAGGCCTCTTCCCAGTTTTCTTCTGTGGAATCGTTCAGCGGAACAGATAAATTTTGATGAATAGAATATTTAATCAGGCTGATCATGCAATTTTGCACGTTCCAGGGTTGTGGTGTAAGAGGTGTAAAGTGGTGCATCGTATTGGGAAAAGGTTTGTTTCGAAAAAAAAATAAGAAACAAAAAAATGAAAATATATTTTAGTTCATGAAATTTATAGGGATTAAGACTCATTTCAAATCCAATTTTATCTGCAATTCTTCTAACTGTTTTTCATCAATAGTTGATGGTGCATCAATCATTACATCTCTTCCCGAATTATTTTTTGGAAACGCAATAAAATCACGAATGGATTCACTACCGCCCAGGATAGCACAAAGCCTGTCGAATCCAAAGGCAATACCACCATGAGGCGGAGCGCCATATTCAAATGCACCTAATAAAAATCCAAATTTATGTTGTGATTCTTCTTTACTCATTCCTAATGCTGCAAACATTTTTTCCTGCAATTCTCTTTGATAAATTCTGATGGAGCCGCCGCCGATTTCATTACCATTTAAAACCATGTCATAAGCATTGGCCTTAATTTTTGCATAAGGATGCTCTAAATACTTATCAGCATTTTCAATTGCAGGGATTATTATTAATCATCACTTCAATATCTTCCGGCTTCGGCGAAGTAAATGGATGATGACGAGCTACCCAGCGGTTACCTTCTTCATCATATTCAAACAATGGAAAATCAGTAACCCAAAGCAATTTAAATTCTTCTGGTTTGCGTAATCCTAACTTACCGCCCATGTATAAACGCAATTCACTGATGGCTTTTCTTGTTCGTTCTTCTTTGCCTGCAAGAATTAAAATAAGATCGCCCGGATTGGCTTTGCAAAAACCTGCAAAAGATTTTAATTGTTCTTCATTAAAAAACTTATCAAAACTGCTTTTTAAGGTGCCATCGCTATTGACTTTTACAAACGCCAAGCCACCCATTCCAATTTGCGGACGCTTTACCCATTCAATTAGCTCATCAGTTTGTTTTCTTGAGTATTCGCTACAGCCTGGAACTGCAATAGCTACGATGGTTTCAGCATTATTAAAAACAGCAAATTCAGTGTTGTTTAATTCCTCGAAATAATTTTTTCCTTCCGCTTTTAAGTTCGCAACTTTCATCCCAAACCGGATATCAGGCTTATCATTTCCATAATTCCACATAGCGTCCTGCCATGTCATTCTTTCTACCGGTGCCGCATAATCGATATTTTTTACTTCTTTAAAAATATATTTTACCATTCCCTCAAACATCTGCAATATATCTTCCTGTTCTACAAAAGACATTTCGCAGTCAATTTGCGTAAATTCCGGCTGCCTGTCTGCACGCAGATCTTCATCCCGAAAACATTTCACAACCTGGTAATAACGATCGTAACCGCTCACCATCAGGAGTTGTTTAAAAGTTTGTGGTGATTGTGGCAGTGCATAAAATTCACCGGCATTCATTCTGCTCGGTACTACAAAATCTCTTGCGCCTTCAGGAGTTGATTTAATCAGAAAAGGTGTTTCGATATCAATAAAATTTTGCCCGTGCAAATAATTTCTTGCGGCACGGTTTACCGCATACCTCAATTCCATATTTTTCTTCACGGTATTTCTTCTTAAGTCTAAAAAGCGATATTTCATCCTTATGTCATCACCGCCATCAGTATCATCCTGGATAGTAAATGGGGGAATAGCCGATTTATTCAGTACTTTAAATTCTAAAACTAAAATTTCAATATCTCCCGTGGGTATATTTTTATTCTTATTGCTACGTTCACTAATGATTCCGGTTACCTGCAAAACAAATTCCCGTCCTAAAGGATTTTTGTCAAGCTCTTCTGTAAGTTTTTCATTAAATAATAGTTGAGTAATACCATATCGGTCACGAAGGTCAATAAATGTAATACTGCCAAATTTCCGAATAGTTTGTACCCAGCCCGCAAGAGTTACCTCTTTATTAAGGTCTGTTATTCGCAATTCACCACAAGTGTTCGTTCTATACATTCCTGCTTTTTAGAATTATATGTTTAAAATAAGATTGCAAATATAAGCCTGTTCATTAAAGTAAAAGCCCCGCCGGAAGGCAGGGCTTTGTTAGCAATACTTTTTTTTAATTTGCTTTTGGATGATCAGTTGTTTTCTTATCCATCATTTCCATCAGCTTCATACCTAATAAACCATTGATGCCGCCGTCTGTGCCATTTCCTCCTCCAATCAAAATATCAGGTATCACCTTTATCTGGCCTTTACCAATCTCTTCGGTGATTTTATATTTGGTAAAGTTGTCACCGCCCATTGCCTTCACTTGTAATTCATAAGCTTCTGCCGTGCTTTTACCAATTGCCATAATTTTTTCTGCTTCAGCCAAACCGGTTTTGCTGATCCTTTCTGCATCTGCGCTGGCATTAAGTTTGGTGGCTTCAGCCTGTGCAGCCGCTCTTGCTTTGGTAGCTTCTGCTTCGGCATTAGCCCTTGTTTTTGTTGCCGTAGCTTCAGCATTAACCTGCAGAACCAAACTATTTGCATCACCTTCTGCCTTCTTCACAACTGAATCAGCAGTGCGTTGTGCGATTTCAACATTTTGTTGAGCCTTCACTATTTCTTTTTGCATATCTGCAATAGCTGTTTCCTTTTCACGGCCTTGTCTTTTTTCCTGAGCCAACTGTTGTGTTGCATACGTTTTTTCTTCTTCCTGCGCAATCTTTCTATCGGTTAGTGTCTTCATCAAAGATTCTGGCGGAACAATATCACCGATCAAGGTATCAACGGCATTCACATTATATTCATCCAATACCGTTCTCATATTATCCTTTGCTGCCTGCTGCCTTTCTTTACGGGTTGCTAAAAATGCGATCACGTCACTGTCCTGTGCTGAGTTCCTGAAATAGTTGCCAATTGTGGGTTCCAGCACCTGGCTTACCAAATTATCCATGCTTCCAAAGCGTGCAATTACTTTAGGTGCTTCATTAGCAGGTATATGAATGATCTGCGAAACATCAAGATTAAACGGGAAACCATCCTGCGAACGCACCGTGATCGTACATAAATTTTTATCCAACTGGTGAGCTTCACTTCTCGTATTTGCCCAGTTCAAAACAAGGTTGGTGGTGGGAACCAATTCCACTTTCATAATATATTTGTTGAAAGGATATTTACCAGGGCCATAAGGCTCCATCCATACACCACGTTGTCCTTTACTTACAATATTTCCGTGTTTAAAACTTTCGCCGGTAAGATCTTTACCATCTTCTCCAATATATGAAATTACCACGCCCACATGCCCGATAGGAACTTCTGTCATCGGCACTTCTTCAATTTGTATAGCCCATGGATTAATATTATAACTCCCTGCCAAAATAATTGAAGGTTGCAAACCACGGTTACCACCATTTTCTAAGAAGGCGTCAAAGTCCTGGAAGTTATTATGGCCTTCCACGTATTTGCCGGCAATTTGTCCACTTTCGATCGGCTGACCATCTAACGTCGTTACTATACCAACCATATTTTCGTGTATGATCACCATGTTAGTAACGGTTACCGTAAACGCATATGTATTTATACGATAAGTCCCCGCAGTGATATAAGCCGTTTGGCGCCCTTTTTGTCCGCCGTTTTCCAGGAATAGTTTTGCATCCTGGAAGTTGTTGCTGTCTACTTTTCTTCCAAGGATAGCACCTGTTGGAATTTCGGCACCATCATTGCTCAACACAAGACCGATTTTGCCTTCGGGTATAACAGTAAAAGGCTGCATGCTAACTGCAAATTGCCATGGCCACATGCTCCAGTAAAGTCCGGGTGCAAGTGTTTGACCCTGGAAACCTGCTTCGCCTTTTGTTGCAATAATTCTTCCAGCCGGCAAGCTCACGGTTGGAGCCGAACAAGCACAAATTTTTTCGTCACCAGTCCTATCTTGTTTTCCGGGACGATCACCATTCCGAAAAGAAAGCGAAGAATAAATTTGTAAAGAAGTAAGTGAAAATAAAATTACCAGTATCCACCAGTAATTAATCACGAAATCTGAAAAGTTCATTGTTGTTAGTTTTAGATGTTAATAAAAATGTTTAGTCATTGAAAGATGTTTCTTTTACGCTTTGTACTTCTGCTGTTACGTTACGCAGATAGGTAACACATCATTACCAGCTTGTTACCGTCAATTTGAAATGAGACTTATTATTTGCGAAGACAGCTAACAAACCTGATAAAGGTTATAAAGAAGGGGTGGAGGGTGGCTTTACTCTCTGGCGAAAATTAAATAGAAGAGAAGCAATAATGTGGGTCATTTTACATGGGAGCAGCGCTCCGTTTAAATTGAGATGTAAAGATATATCGCAGAAAATTATTGTGCAAATAAATCGGATGAATGGTTCGCTAAAATCATTTCAATAAAAACCAGCCAGATTTTTGAAACCTTCCTGGTGGGTGCGTTTATTTGTCCACCTGCACTCTTACTCCTTCACTGTGCGCTGTAAATTCAGGTGCATACATGCATTGAATGGTTGTGATACCATTGCTGAAATTGCCGTTATGCGTTACAAACATCGGGTACTCAAATACGTAAGTTCCCTTGTTTAAATAACTGAAGAAGAAATTGGTGCTTACATCTTTTGTTGTTTCATAATAGCCAAGGCCATCCTGGTATTTATATTGGCTGATAACATTCGTTGGTTCCATGCAGGAAGCACGCATGTCTTTCATGTGAACATATTCCATGTCACGATCCACACGCAATTCAATACGTACTTTTATTTTGTCGCCAATATGCAAACTATCGCCATCATTTATAGGTTGGAGAACGGGACCTGTGTCGGTGTTTTTTTCTACAAATAATTTTTTGCTTAGCTTTAAAGGCGTTTCTGAAAATGTTATCTTATCGAGGTTTTCAAAGTATTGCCAATAGACAGAGCCCCATGATGCAGAAGCCCCCTCTAAATCTCTCCCGGCAGGGGAGGCTTGCGCTGTTGCTTTTTGAGTGGAGACTGTTACTGAAATATTTCCCATGCCAGGGGTTACTTTATCGCCATCTATTCTTCGTTTGAAATAGCCAGTCCCTGCTTCCTGCTTTTCGTCTTTGCTATTGAAAGTTGTGTTACCCAATTTTATAACGACCGTTTCTTTGTGGGATAACCAATCCGTTCCCTGCAACAATAAAGCGTAACAAGCTTCCGCCGTGGCTTTCGTAGTTTTCCAATTATTGGTTTGCTTGTTTTTTAACAACCATGTTTTCAGGTCGTCAATTGTTTTTGGATTTTTTTCAATTTCGGAAAAAGCTTCAATCATCAAAGCTTGTGATTCGATAGGTGCCTGGTACCACCAGTAACCATCGGCTGTCCCATTCTTTCCAGTACATTCCCAACTCTTCGTTATCAATTGAATTTTCTTTTAATGATTTTACGATAGATTGTGCCGTTGCATTCTCATTTGTTCTGTTAAGCGCCAACGCTATCATTGCCTGCATATATTTACTTTGATTTAACCAATATTTTTTTGATTGTTCACGGTAATACCTATACGCAGTTTGAGCTTCTTTTGCAATTGGATATTCGGGAAAGAAACTACGCATGTATAAATACTGTATAGCGATTGTTGAAAGATTATTGTCGTTAAATTTCGATTTGTATTTTATTAAATCATCATAGTCTTTTTTCAACATCATATCGAGATATGGAATTGATTTATCCAAAATACCTTTTATTTCATCTTGCTGATATGAAGCCAATGCATTCAATTTTTTAAGATGACCGATTCCGGTGACAATGTATTGGGTAATATACCGATCATCGGGTCCACCTTTAAACCAAACAAAACCGCCATTGGAAGATTGCATGTCGGTCAGCTTATTCAATGCAGATTCAAGTCTGCAGACTCATTTTAGCCATATCAAACAGCAAAGCAATGTTTTTCTTTTGCTGTTCTTCACTTTGGGCCTGCAATACCCATGGCGTTTCCTGCAATAAAACTGATTTTAATTCCTCATTCTTTTGAAGGTTGCTCATTAACGCTGCTGTATCAGATGTTTTCCACTTTTCAAAAACAGCTTTTATTTTGGGCGATGAGCTAATGATTTTTGTGGCCATAGAATTGGCATAATAGCGATTAAAAGTTTGCTCAGCACATTCATAAGGATATTCCATCAGGTAAGGCAAGGCCTGCATGGCGTACCAGGCCGGATTGCTCGTGTATTCAACCGTCAGTCCATAGTTCTGAAAGTGTATTGCTGTTTCCTGAATTGATTAATTTTTCAAATTTAAAATTTTTCGTTCCATTGCCACGCATAGGGAGAGGCAAAGTTTCTGTCACCAACATGCGATTGGTTACAACAGGAATCGCCGTTTCCTCCCCATCGCTTAATCGCCTGCCTTTGCAACAACCCGGTAAACAACTACATCATTAAAATTCGACTGGTACCTCCATGCGGAATGTCACCAAGGTACTTTGACCGGCTTTACAGTAAAACTTTGTGAAGGTTTCTATTTTTAAACCAGCCATCCACAGGATTCATCGTAGAAGCATTCAATAAATGAAATGTGGCCTTGCCGCTTACGTTCTTTATCACTGAGGTTTACAATTTTTGCAGGTGAATTCCATTTTATCTCCCTCTCTCAAAAAGCGTGGTGGGTTGGGTTGCACCATTAAATCTTTTTGTGTAACAACGTTTTTGTTCGCATAGCCGCTGGCAATATCTTTCGTGTGTGCCAGCGTCATCAGTTTCCATTGCGTAATGCTTCAGGCATGGTAAAGCTAAATTCAATGTTGCCATCTTTATCCGTTCTTAGGTCGGGAAAAAAGAAAGCAGTTTCATTGAAGTTTTTGCGGATTTGAATTTGGGATGGATCGATGGCTTTTCAATTTTTTGTCCTTTTACCTGTTCATCCGCCGCAACCGTTCGAAAAGCAAATTCAGTCTTTGTTACCGTTGCTGTTAAATTCTTTTTTCCTGTGTCCCATAACCAATAACCACAACATCGTTAAGATTTGACTCTCTTGCAGCAACTCCGGGAACAGCGCCCTGGATTCCATTTGAAATGGAACTCATACCACGGATTAAAATTCTGTTATTGGCATTGAAAAGTAATGCATCGTAAATTTTTTCGTTCTGCTGTACCATCGGCTCACCCCAATACTTTTCAAAGGAGTTGACAAAAGAAAAGGTTTGATTAGCCGTCCATGTATTATTTCCGCTATAAACAGGCCAAACATCCAGTCGCAACCCCCACGTATGTGGTTTGAATTGGTCCAAGGATGCATCATACATAGAAGCCAGCATTTCAGCGGCAACTTTTTCCCCTTTTGTAACCGCTGATAGTTACTTTCCATCGTTCTTTACTTCCGGGTAAGGTTTTATCCCGATAGGTATCAAAGGAGATATTCAAATTCTTGTTAGTCCATGGAACGTAAACATTATTT
>CAWFYG010000010.1:0-171270 GCA_963819925.1 uncultured Chitinophagaceae bacterium
TAATGTTTTTGAAGCACGTACCTGGTTTTCAAACTCACCGTTCCATGTGGTATAATAACCTCTTGGCAAATGAACATTTGCGTTTACCCGTGACTGTGCGTCGGCAATGGTGCTTCCCAAATCGCGGCCACGATTAGAAAATTTTACTGCGATGTAACGGAGATTATTATCCCTGTAAATAAAGGCAGGCCCGGTAATAGTTTTAATATCTGCAATTTCTTTTAAAGGAATTTTGCTGTTGTCTTTTCCCGGCATCATGAGGTTTTCAATGGCTTCCTGGTCTACGCGGTAGGGCTTTTCGTATCGCACTCTTACGTCAAATTTTCTTTCGCCTTCATATAATTGTGTTGCTGCTTTACCTCCAATTGCCATTTCAATTACACTTTGTGCATCAGCCATATACAATTCCATATTTTGCCATCTTTTGCTGATCAAGTTCTATCCTGAATTCAGGCTGCCCGAGATTTCTTTCAACACCAAGGTCTTCTATGCCATTCACATTTTTTAGTTGCGCCATCACATCGTCCGCGGCTTTATCAAGTACCTTAAAATCGCTTCCGAAAATTTTTACGGCAAGGGAAGCATTCACACCCGATACGGCCTCTTCAACATTGTCGCTTATCGGTTGAGAATAGTTAAATACAATGCCCGGGTATTTTTTAAATTGTGTATCCATTTCTGCAATCAACTCATCTTCGCTGATTTTTCTTTTCCATTGTCTTTTCGGGATAAAGATCTACCTGTGTTTGCACATTATAAAAACCTTTGGGATCGGTGCCATCATTGGGCCTTCCAACCTGTGCCAACGTTTGCTTTACTTCCGGAAACTTATGAAGTATGGCTACCATTTTATTGCTGATTTCATTGGCTTCAGGCAGACTTACACTCATCGGCAGTTCTGCTTCTACCCACAAAGCACCTTCATTTAATTGAGGTAAAAATTCGGTTCCCAAGAACCTGGCAGAAAAAAAGGTAACCAGCATTATGGCAAGGGCTACAAGCAGGCTCGATTTTTTATTGCCGTAGGTTATCCTGAATAATTTGCCAATTCCTTTTTCAAAGAAGACGGGAATAGGATTATGTTTTTCCTTTACATTTTTTCTAAGTAAAATGCTTGATAATGCCGGTACAAGTGTTAATGTGAAAAGTAAAGCGCCAATCAATGCAAAACCTAACGTGTACGCCAACGGGAGAAAACATTTTCCCCTCTACTTTTTGAAAAGCGAAAATGGGTATGAGGCACGTTATGATTATAATTTTCGAAAAGAAAATTGCCTTTCCCATCTCCGTTCCTTTTTGCTTAAACAAACCAAGTTTGGCGAGCTTATTAAATTTTTCCATTCCTACTTCCCGTGCTTTTTGATCGAGCACAACAAAGAGCCCTTCCACCATAACGACCGCGCCATCTATAATAATTCCGAAGTCTACTGCGCCCATACTCAGCAGATTTGCCGACATACCTTTAATGCGCATACAGATAAAAGCAAATAATAATGACAAGGGAATAATAATACTAACGGTTAAGGTTGTTCGCCAGTCTGCCATGAACAAAAACACGATTACTGTAACCAGGATAATACCTTCGGCAAGGTTATGCAAAACGGTATCAGTTGCATAGTCCATCAGGTTCGTACGGTCGTAGAAGGTGTTTATTTTTACACCCCTTGGCAAAATGTTATCATTAAGATCTTTTACTTTAGCGTGTATCCTATCCAGTGCTTCTTTAGGGTTTTCTCCTTTTCGTATTACAACAATTCCCTCAATTACATCTTTATCGAAATCACGGGCAACCTGCCCCAGTCGTGGCTTTCCCGCTTCCTCAACTTTGGCAACGTTTTTAACAAGAATAGGAACGCCGTTAATGTTAGTGATAGTAATGTTTTCTATATCGCTGATGTTGTTTAACAACCCTATGCCTCTTACAACAAATGCCTGCCCGTTTTTTTCGATTACATCACCGCCTACATTTAAATTGCTTTTAGCTACTGCAGAATAAACATCAAGTGAACTCAGGTTGTATTGATTCAGCAAATTAGGATTCACACTTATTTCAAAAGTTTTCTCTTCTCCGCCAAAACTGTTTACATCCGCTACGCCCGGTACGCTTTTTAATTGCCTGTCGAGTACCCAATCCTGTAGGGTAGTGAGGTCGCGGATTGAATAATTTTTTCCTGTAAGTGTGTACCGGAATACCTCGCCGGTAGGCCCGTAAGGCGGTTCAACTTCAGGTTCTGCGCCTTCGGGAAGGTCTGCATTGCCAAGCCGGCTTGTAACCTGTTGCCTGGCAAATGCATCATCTACATCATCGTCAAAAATAATGCGGACATAGCTTAATCCGAATGAAGAAGTTGTTCTTAAATTCTCTTTTTTCTGAACGGAATTCAGGGCCACTTCCAACGGTATCGTTATAAATTTTTCTACTTCTTCCGCGCTGCGTCCGGGCCATTGCGTTATAATGATGATCTGCGTATTCGTAACATCTGGAAACGTTTCTATGGCGGTATTTTTATAGCTCCATATCCCAATAATCACCAGTACGATAGTAAGAAAAAAAACAAGGTACCTGTGGCGAAGTGAGAAATGAATAATATTTTTTATGAGTTTAACCACTGTTTAAATTTTAATCGATGCTACCGGATTTTTTGTAAAAAGGATATTACTCTTCGGTTAGCGAATTATAAATAAGTATTTGGTTTTTACTTATTAGAAGGTCGCCTGCGTTTACGCCATCCGTTAGATACGTTTTAGTGCCGGAAACTTTTAAAATATTTACTGCCTGTGCTTTGGCGTGGTACCTGTCTTTATATACAACCACAAAGTTTTTACCGCCGTCCGAGATAACTGCCTCAGTAGGTATTTCCAGCGCCTTGGCAGTCTTCTTTTTGTGCCAAAATGATGTTAGTGAACATTTCGGGTTTCAGAAGCATGCTTGCGTATTGGGTAGCACAATTTTTATTTTCATGGCTTTGCTCAATGGATCGAGCACCGTATTTAGCTGGTCTACTTTTCCATAAAATACTTTATCGGGATACGCAAGGGTAGTAACTTCAGCGGGTTGGCCTGCTTTTATTTTTTGAATGTCTGTTTCGAATACATTGGCTAAAACCCACACATCCTGCATGTTGGAAAGGGTAAATAAATTCTGGCTGTTATCGTTCCGGATAAAACTTCCTGCATTAATATTTTTTTCTACTACAAAACCATCCCGCGGCGCTGTGATAATATAAGTTCCACCTGCCGTTGTTTTACCACCGCCGTTTATTTCAATCTGCATTTGCAACTTTTTTTACAGCATTTATGGCTTTGTCGTATTCAATCTTTGCGTTGCTAAAATCTTTTTCACTGCTTATGCCATTTTTGTATAGCTCTTCTGCGTTTTTATATTCTTTTTCAGCAATAGCCGCATCACTGTTTGCGGTAGAGAGATCGGCATAGTTTCCTGCAACATCGGCGCTTTTAATCACCGCAAGCGTTTGCCCTTTTTTAACTTTATCGCCTAATGAAACATTTACGCTTTCCACCTGCCCGCTGGCGTTGGGAAAAATTTTTATCACTTTATTATCATCATAACTTACTTCACCGCTTAATAAAAGCTGATCTTCTATGTTTTCAATTTTTACGGTATCTATTTTTATAATGTGCGCAAGCGAATCAGATATAAGCGGGGCATTGGCGACCGCTGCAACTTCTTCTTTTGATTTGCATGACGAGAAAATAATTATGATGCCCCCAACAATAAATGGAATAATATTTTTCATGATTATTTGTTTAAAATGATAACATCTTTACCGGTTTGATAATTTAAATCAACAAGTGCTTTTATAAGTCCGGTATGTTGATCGAGTAATTTTAATTTGGTGTCTTTATAAGCATCGGCAAAGTCTATGAATTCCAGCAGGCTTACCTGCCGCTGTTTGTAACTTTTCAGCATGTTTTGAAAAACGGTGTCATATTGCTGTGCAAAATCGATCTGTTCAAGATTGTTTACGCCCTGGTAGAATTTTACTTTTGCGAGTGCTGAAGAAATATCATTTTCAATTTGCGAAACCTGGCCATCATACAAAGCCTGTTGTTGTTTAATAGCATATTGTGCAGAGCTAATACTACCCTGGTTCCGGTTGAAAATATTCAGAGGGAATGAGATAGCGAGACCAATATAATCCGGCGCATAACTGCTTCGCTGGTCATATTCTGTTCCAACGCTTATATCAGCTTTTGCCAGCGCTTTTTGATAGGTGAAATTATGATTGGCATAATCAAGTTGAGTATGCGCAATTTTTATATCAGGACGAATCGAGTCTGCAATCCGCAGCAGGTCTTCCTTTTGAGGTATTTGTTTTTTTATCAGGTCAGCCAAAGAGTAATTGAAGACCGGTAGTATAAAGCTGCTATCGCCGTTTCTTAGCAACAATTTTACTTCGCTTTCCAGGGGAATTAACTGAGCGTCTACATTTACAAGTTCGTTTTGCAGGCTGAATAGAAGGGCTTTAATTCGTATGTCATCTTTTAATGAAATATTTCCCGCCTTCAACTCTGCATCCATTCCTGTTACCAATGTTTGCAATTCATTAATCTCGGAGTCGTAAACATGCTTTATTTTAAGCTGATGTTCTATTTCATACAAGTCACTTATGAGTGCATACCGGAGCGTCCTTACCAGGTCGTCAAACTGTGCTGTTGAAATGGTGGTATTGTCCATGGCAAGTTGTGCCAGTTTATTACGTTTGCCTGCAGTTTTGATTAGCTGCATTACCTGCACGTACACCTGGCCGTTAGTTCCGTTGTGCGCAAAAAATCCCTCCTGCTTATCGTAAATATTTTGATCAGTACTTATAATTGGATTGTCCCAAAATTTCGCCTGCCTTATTAAAGCTCGGTTGGCGTCTATGTTATACCTGGCAGCAAGTATCGATAAATTATTCTGCATGAAATATTTTCTCGCTTTCTGCAATTGTAATTTTTAAAGTATCAGTCGGCGGTGATCCGAAACAACGGAATACCGGCATTAGCAATGCAATTATGCATAGTTTATACCATGAACATAAATTCATAATACATATTTAAAATTGAAAGAAATACACATAAGAAGAACAGGGAGTTCTTCAGTTTTTGAAAATGGCTGCTTAGGCAGTAGCTTTTGGAGGAGGAATAATTATATCGAAAGAAATATTGGATATCTTATTTTCTTTATATACGCCAAACATTGCCTTTTTGTCGATTGCGAATCCGTTGTCGTTTATCTCGCTGAATACCGGTTGGAAGCAATATTCAAAAATTTTCACCACATGGAAATTCTGGCCCTGGTCATCATCTTCATCATCTGCATGGTGATCAATTCCCAACTTTACCATAATGAATTCCACGATGCTGTTAATATCATCCACCTGGTCGCCATTTCCATCGTACACATCATCTTCAGGCACCTGTGGAAGGAGCATAGAGGTATTCATGTGTGAAAGCAGTAATATAAAAGCCAGTAGCTTTTTCATGGATGTGTAAAGGTATTGCCGGATTAAAATACCAATTTATAAAAGTTTTCTTAAATCTTACAAGGGTAATCTCACAAAAGCCTCCATAGCAGCATACCTTGTAAGACCGAGTTTCGCGTAGAGGTCGGCTGTATTGGCATTTCTTTCTTCTGCCCGTTGCCAGAACTCACGGTTGTCGCTCCCCTGGAAAGGAACACTGTCTTTCTGCGATTGATGAATAAAAATTCCATAGCGTTTCTTTCTTACCTGGTCAGGACTCATCGGTACGGCCATCTCAATTTCAGTTATATCCCATTCTTCCCATGCGCCCTTGTAGAGCCAAACGCGGCAATCTGCCAGCCATTCATCGCCTTCCTGTTTCATGAGAGCAAGAGCAGCCAGTACAATGTCTATGCATACTTTGTGTGTGCCATGCGGGTCTGCAAGATCTCCTGCACAAAAAACCTGCTGGGGTTTTATTTCTCGCATAAGCTTCACCGTTATTTGCACATCCTCATCGCTCATTGGCTTTTTTTCGATAGTGCCGGTTTCATAAAACGGGAGGTTCATAAAATGAATCTGCTCCTCTTTCAACCCAACATATTTGCAAGTGGCTCTTGCTTCACAGCGGCGTATTAAACCCTTGATGCTCCTTATCTCACTGGTATCTTTTTCGCTCGCTTTTTTCTCAGTAATAAACGAAGTGGCTTTATTTAATATTTTCTTGCTGATTGTATTGTCTATGTCAAAAATTTTCTCAAATCCGACTGTAAAATCCAGGAAGCGTGTTACAAATTCATCAGTAACTGCAATGTTGCCGCTGGTTTGGTAAGCCACGTGTACGTCATGACCCTGGTCGTGCAATCGCATAAAGGTTCCACCCATGCTAATAATATCATCGTCAGGATGGGGGGAGAAGATGAGTATTTTTTTAGGGAACGGAACGCTTCTTTCAGGATGGTTGGGCATTACGGAATTTGGTTTACCACCTGGCCATCCGGTAATGCTGTCGCGAAGCATATAATATACTTCAAGATTTATTTCATAAGCATCTCCTTTCTCAACCAATAAATCGCTTAATCCAAATTCGTTATAATCATGATTGGTAAGACTAAGTACCGGCTTTTCAAGTTTTAAAGCAAGATCTATCACAGCACGTTTGATAATATTTGGAGCCCATTCACATTCCCCCGTTAGCCACGGGGATTTAAACCTGGTTAGTTCAGAAGCAGCAAATTCATCTACAACAAAAGTGCAATTATCATGATTTTGTAATAATGATGCAGGAACTTCTTCAGTTGGTTTTCCTTCAACTGCCTTTTGTATAACAGGAGCTTTTGTTTTACCCCAGGCCATTAAAATAATGCGATGCGATTTCATGATGGTGCTGATGCCCATCGTTATTGCCATTCGTGGCACTTGCGATATATTACCAAATTCGTGGGAGTTGGCGATTCTCGTAGAATTTTCCAACGTAACCAATCTTGTTTTGGAATAGACAGGTGAACCGGGTTCGTTGAAACCGATGTGCCCGTTGTTACCAATTCCTAAAACCTGAAGATCAATTCCTCCTGCATCGGCAATTTTCTTTTCGTATTCTGCACAATGTTCTTTTATCTTTTCTTTCGGGATCAATCCGTTTGGCAAAAAATAATTTTCAGGATCAATATCTGTTTGCTCAAACAAATATTTGCGCATGAAATAATGATAGCTGTTGAGCGCATCCGGCTCCATAGGGATAATATTGGTCAAGATTAAAAGTGATAACATTTTTAAAGCTTAATCCTTCTTCCTTGTGCAGTTTCACAAGTTCAGCATATAACGACTTTGGCGTAGAGCCGGTGGCCAGCCCAATTACGGCCTTTTTTCCCTGTGCATTTTTTTCTTTTATGAGATCGGAAATTATTCGTGCTACTTTTTGTGAACCTTCCTTTGGTGTTTTAAAAATCCAAACCGGGATTTTTTCGAGAGAGTCAATCATGCTTTATTTCTATTTTTAAAATATAAGAACAAGTGTAGATAACAAAATTATTTTTTATGTACCGGGGCGAAGATAAGTTGAATAATAATTATTTTATCAATTACGAAGAGATTGGTAAACCAGGATTATTTTTGGAGTAGCATCATTTTCTTTTTTAATATTGTGAGGGAATTCTCCTAATCCTGTACAATTGCGTAATTTTAGAATCCGATTATTAAACAGTGCAAAATTATTATGAAACAGCATTGAGTCAACCGGATTTTTTCAAGCAGTTCCGCTGCGGTGAAACGTTGATTACTATTTACAATTGCCCATTGAAAAAACGATTTGTGGATATATGGGCGAAGTATAACTATATCGCTTATATCATTGATGGAAGAAAGATATGGCATACTACATACGGCTCCTATGACCTGCATAAAGGCAGTTGTGTGTTTGTAAGAAAGGGTGCCTGTATTGTCGAGCAGTTTTTTGAAACACCATTTTGCATAATGGTCTTTTTTATTCCGGACGAATTTATCTGCAGTACCATAAAAACCAGGTCAGCACCTATCCGGCTTCCCGCAAAAAAGAAATTTTACCCTGTGATTTCCATTGACACGACTGAGCTGCTGGAAGCTTTCTTTCATTCCATGTTTTCTTATTTTGCCAATAACATAGAACCGGACCCCTCACTTCTGGAATTAAAGTTCAGGGAACTGATCCTAACACTGGCAGATAATACCGTGAACGCTGAATTGCTCTCGTATTTCTGTGCGTTAATGAACGAGCCGCAGGCAGTAGCCTTGCGGCGGGTGATGGAAGACAACTATTGTTATAACCTTAAATTGAAGCAATATGCAGAACTCAGCAACCGCAGTCTTTCTGCTTTTAAAAGAGATTTCAGGAAACTATTCAAGATCACGCCCGGCAAATGGTTGCTGGAAAAAAGACTGAGCCATGCCCTGAGCTTACTAAGTAACATGAATAAAACAGTAAGTGAAGCCGCTTTTGAAAGTGGCTTTGAAAATCCTTCCCATTTCAGCCGTTCATTCAAAGAACGGTTTGGCATTACACCGACTGCAGTAAAATCATTGCAATCCGTTTGAGCTTTTGAGTAACAACTCTGGCCTTTTAAGTAAGGCCTTCTTTTTGACGAGCGTCTATTTTTGTGCTGTCATAAAAAATCATCACCAAAAAAACAATTCTATCATGAGTGCAAAATCAGCAATAGACCTGGTGAAAGAAGCAAAAACACAGATCGAAAACCTGACACCAGAACAAGTTAAAAAAGAACTGTCCGGGGATAGCGTGATACTTATAGATATCCGGGAAAGTGAAGAGTTAAAACAAAATGGAACTATCCGGAAGTCTGTACATGCACCGAGGGGTTTGCTTGAATTCTATGCAGACCCTTTCCAGCCATACTATAAACCTGAATTTGATAAAACAAAGAGGATCATTTTACACTGCGCTTCGGGTGGCCGTTCCGCTTTAGCTGTCAAAGCGCTTCAACAAATGGGCTATGAAAAAGTCGCCCATCTTGACGGAGGTTTAAAAGCATGGAAAGAAGCTGGCTTACCGGTACAAGAGCAACAATCTTAAAGAAAAATTGAGGGTTTAGCTATTGGACATTACTCAACCGACACAAGTTATAAACGCCCGGTAAATGTTGTTTTTCTAAAATTTCCCTCCCAGGATTTTGTTTTTGAATTAGCAGAACGAGCCAATAAAGGCGATACAACCAGGGATGGCAATCTATAATCTGCATGTGGGTGTTGAAGTAAAAGATATAAATTGTTGCTCTCCAATGCGCCATGGGTGCAGGCGCCAAACTGGCTACACCTTTTCGGCGTGTAAGAACGAACAGCGGCCTGGATATAAAACAAGCCTTTGTAAAAGGACCGGACAGAGAAACAATTGAGTTAACTGAAATTATCTCCGGAGGTTATTAAAACGATATTTTGGTTAAAGCTGTTTTATAAGCCTAACGTGCTGTCATTTTTAGGTAGCAGGAGAAACATCGGCAAAAATTCAATTTCTTGTACAATAATTGGCTCCCCACATTTTGTATCGAGTAATCATTCCCGTTAGTCTCTCTTTAAAATCTTCGGGATTACGCATTTCTTTGTGACTCCAGAGTACTTCACTTAATGCACTCATGCGTGGGAAAATCATGTATTCCAGTTTGCTGTTATTGGCAATATATTCGCTCCAGACATTTCCCTGGGCGCCTAAAACATATTTAGCTTCCTCATCATTTAATTCTTTTGGAACCGGTTCGTAACTATAAACAGTATCCAGCGGAAGATAACCGCCTATGGTAAGGCTGTCGTCATCTTTTATTTGCGAATGATCGAAATAACAGTAACTGCCGGGAGTCATTATTACATTGTGGTGTTCGTGTGCAGCAGCAATTCCTCCCTGTTCTCCACGCCAGCTCATAACGGTGGCGTTGGGTGCTAACCCGCCTTCCAGGATCTCATCCCACCCGATGATGCTTCTTCCTTTGCTGTTTAAATATTTTTCTATTCTGCTGATGAAATAATTCTGTAACCCATTCTCATCTTTTAAGTTTTTTTCTTTAATAAGCTGCTGGCAAAAAGCAGAGCGCTTCCATGCATCTTTCGGGCATTCATCCCCGCCAATATGTATGTACTTCGAAGGGAAGAGTTGCATTACTTCGTCCAATACATTTTCCAGAAATTTAAAAGTATACTCAGAAGGGCAATATACATCTTCGAATACGCCCCACGTTTGTTGTACCTGCTTACCGGTGCGACTTCCGGCCCATGGCGTGTTATCTTTTATCTTTGTTGATTCATCCGGGAAGCAGCTCAATTTTGGATATGCGGCTATTGCGGCAGACGAATGCCCAGGCATTTCTATTTCAGGAATAATGGTTATATAACGGTCCTGTGCATACTTTACAACATCTTTTATTTCCTGCTGTGTATAGAATCCGCCATAGCGAATACTGTCATTACCAGTTCCGGGGTGGTGGCCAATTATTGTTCCATTTCTAAATCCGCCTACAGAAGTAAGCAAAGGATATCTTTTTATTTCTATTCTCCATCCCTGGTCTTCTGTTAAGTGCCAGTGAAACGTATTGAACTTATGATATGCTAAATAATCAATGTATTTTTTTACTTCACTAACTCCAAAGAAATGTCGTCCTACGTCCAGGTGCATGCCACGATATTGAAAGCGTGGATAATCTATAATCGTAAGTTGTGGAATCCGGAATTGATTGTTATTGATTGAATCTTTATCGGCAGGTAAAAGCTGCAGAAACGTTTGTATTCCATAAAATAGAGCTTCTCCATTTACTCCTCCGATACTAATTTTATTACTCTCGATATTTAAAGAATACTGGTCTTTTTTTCTATCGCCCGGGTATACAATACCAAGTGTAATAGCATTCTTTACGTTTTGATAGGGCGAGATATTTTTTACACTAAGTGTGAAACCATAAAACTTTTTTAAGTAGAGGTTCAGCATATCAGCATTATGTTTTGCTGCAGAATTGGCTATAATAATTGTCGATTTATTTAAATTAAAATAACCACTCTTTTGAGTAAGTTCGACAGGCTTTGGAATGATATTGATAGTCGTTTGCGAAATTGCTGACAAGTTTAGCGCTATTAAAAAAATGAATATTGATTTCTTCATTAAGATGTGCTTTTTGTAAGTGAATAAGCAATGATTTTGATCCCTTTTCAATTCGTTAAAGTACATAAAATAATATTTGATCGGCCTTTTGCATCGTGATAAACGCAAACGTTTGTTTTTTTGAAAGCCTTTTCCTGAAGTCTAAGTGTCCAAAAATTCTGTTCGTTGCGGTCAAATAAAAGAACAAGCCGTTTAGAATTTGTTTGTCCCAATCGCGACAATACAATAAAGCATAATAATTCAATTGCCCCTGAATAGTTGCAATTTGAATAAAGATTTCCTATTTTTCTAAAACTATTTATTTACCAAAACAATAAACCATGCATACAGAAATTCTTAATCACATTAACTGGCTTGCAGTATTAGTCGGTGGTATTGCTTATTTCTTACTGGGATCTATATGGTACACGGTGCTGTTTGGAAAAAAATGGCAATCTTATAATGCGGCGGTAATGAATGATCCCAATGCTAAAAAAGGCGTTGCAGCAACGATGATACTATCGTTAGTATTGATGATCGTATGTGCGTTGGGACTTGAAATAATAGCGAAGCGATACGGAATTTTTGGCTGGAGTGGCGGGTTAAAACTTGGCCTTCTTACGGGTATATGCTTTTCGGCTACTGCAATTCATATTTCCTATATATACGAAAAGCGACCGTTAGGTTTGCATTTAATAAATGGCTTGTACAATGTTGCAGGTAACATTGTCGCAGCTATAATTGTTTGTTTGTGGTAAATAAACATCTCATTTAAATTTTACCCCTTTGTTTCTTTAGGCGAAGAATTTATATCCGTTGCCAATATTATCTTCTGGCGAGGAACAGGATCGCCGAATGCACGACTTGATCTTGGCACAATTGTGAGTGGAATTTATGTGCTTGAGTTTTTAAATGGTCAATCTGTTCACATTCTTAAATTGGTGAAAGAATAACTAGCTGTATTTAAGTCCAAAACTATTGGCAGGTAGGGATATTTTTGAATTTTTGTATTCACAATTCAGTTTAATATTATCCTCTAATCTTTCGAACTACTACAAATTAGGTATGGGTATTTGGTAAAATTTGAGGAACCTTTGACTTCTCAACAATCAATAATAATGGATTAAATCATTTCGATATAAATTGATCTGATTTATTTCGTGAAATATTTATTTTACACAAGCTGCAAATAAATGAAGAAAAGTTGTGTGTGGTTTTAATCAGGAATACTCCCCCGCCTTAAAAGCGGGGGCTTCATTTTAAAGTAAGGAAGAGTCTGTAATGAATTTTCGGAATTAAAGTCTAATTTTCAATCTTGGTAATTTTCAGCATGTTCGTAGGTAAATGGAGATTAACGGGAGTACTTCCTGTATTTACGACAACATCTCCAACTTTAAGAAATTCCCTTTCACGCAAAATTCCAATCTGGTCAAAGAAAATATCATCAAGGCTTTCTTCTTCATCATAAAAGATGGCCCTGACACCCCAACTTAAACTCAGTTGGTTGATCAAACTTTCTTCTTTGCTAAAAACAAATAATAAAGATTTTGGCCGATAACTGCTAAGCATAAAACCCGTATAACCACTTTGGGTCATACCTATTAAGCCATCTGCTTTTACATCGGCAGCAAGTTTGCATGCGCTGTAGCACAATGCATCGCTAAGAAACGAGGGAGAATGCGGTTGTGGTGCAAGAATATCATCCCTGTTATAGTCGTAAGCTGTTTTTTCGATTTCAAGAATTATTTTAGTCATGGTCTCTATTACGAGCATAGGGTGCTGACCTGTAGCTGTTTCGCCACTAAGCATCAATGCATCGGCACCTTCCAATACCGCATTGGCTACGTCGGTAATTTCGCTCCTGTTGGGCTTTACCCTCTCTATCATACTTTCCATCATTTGCGTGGCAACAATCACAGGCTTTGCCCGGTGCATGCATTTGCGAATAATCTCTTTTTGTATTAAAGGAACCTTTTCAATTGGTAACTCAACACCAAGGTCTCCGCGTGCTATCATAATACCATCGCTTTCTAATATTATATCACGGATATTGGTCACCGCTTCGGGCTTTTCAATTTTGGCAATAACTTTTGCTTTGCTTTTCCTTTCTTTTAAGATCTCTTTTAAGCCCATTATATCTTTTACTTCTCTAACGAAAGAAAGTGCAATCCAGTCAACATTCTGGGTAAGTATGAAGTCAAGATCAGCCAGATCTTTCTCAGTAAGTGCAGGTAAAGAGATCTTTGTGTCCGGCAGATTAAGGCCTTTTTTCGACGACAGAACACCACCCATAACTACTTCCACCTTAACATCATTATTGGGTAAAATCCTAACAACTTTTACCTCTAATTTTCCATCGTCAATCATTATGGTATTGCCGGGAACAACGTCGTTGTGGAGGTTGGGATAACTAACATATATCTTCTCCCGGGTACCAACACATTTTGTATTGGTAAAGGTGAGCAAGTCGCCGGGGTTTATTTCAAGTGCATTGTTTTCTATTTCACCTACTCTTAATTTGGGCCCCTGCAGGTCTGCCAATATAGCAATGTTATAAGGAAGATTTCTATTGATTTTACGAATAATTTCAATTATGGCAGCTTTGTTTTCGTGAGACCCATGAGAAAAATTAAGCCGGAAAACATTTACCCCTGCTTTTACAAGTTCAACCAGCGCATCGTAATTATCACAGGCAGGGCCTACTGTTGCGACGATTTTTGTACGCTTCGTTAAATGATCCACGCCCGCTTTTTTATCCATACCAGGCTGGGCGTATTTTTTAACATTTTTAGACATTGGCTTTAATTTCTTTTTACTTTAATAGTTAATAAACAGGCTGAGAAGGGTGCTAACAGGAAGGCATAAACGAATTTAGCTTGATAATATCTTCACAATCCTCATCCAATCTTCGCCAATCTTTTGTTTCTTTTTTACCGCTTCGTTAAGAGGAATAAAATGCATCCTGTTGTTTACAATACCCACAAAAACATTAAACTTTCCTTCTATTAAACATTCAACGGCGGAATATCCCATACGGCTTGCAATGAGCCTGTCAAAACAAGTGGGTGCACCGCCGCGTTGTATATGCCCTAAAATACAAACCCGTACCTCCTGCTCGGGCATTCTCTCGGTAATTATTTTTGCTATTTCGGCGCCGCCAAATTCTTCGCCTTCAGCAACCACAATAATGTTTACTAATTTCTTTCTCCCTTGTTTTTCTGCAAGCGCCTTAATAATATCTTCCATGTCGGTTCTTCGTTCTGGAATTAAGATATTTTCAGCGCCTGTTGCAATTCCACTGTGCAAAGCAATATACCCTGAATCCCGGCCCATAACTTCTATTACAAAAAGCCGGTCGTGAGCATCTGCAGTGTCTCTCACTTTGTCTATGGCGTCTACCGCGGTGTTAACTGCAGTATCAAACCCGATAGTAAAATCCGTTCCGGCAATATCCTTGTCAATCGTGCCGGGTAAGCCAATACAGGGAATATCGAATTCACTACTGAATTTTTGTGCCCCTCTGAAAGATCCGTCACCGCCTATTATTACCAGGCCATTAATGCCGAGTCTTTTTAAATTCTGGTATGCCCTTTCCCGTCCTTCATAAGTGAAGAATTCCTTGCACCTTGCGGTTTTTAAAATGGTTCCTCCGCGTTGAATGATATTTGCAACACTTTTACTTTCCATTTTAAATATATCACCATCAATCATTCCTGCATAGCCCCTTAAAATTCCGTATACTTCTACACCGTTGTAAATACCAGTTCGTACAACAGCCCTTATTGCTGCATTCATTCCCGGGGCATCACCACCTGATGTAAGCACTCCTATCTTAGTAACTTTTCGTTCCCGCATCTGTAAGAAATTTCCTTTTAAGTTTTATTGATTGCTTTTAAAAGGTGTCAAAAATACACATTTAGCAGTATTATTGGCAAATGAAATAATTGTCATTTTATTTATCTTCATTTTAAAATAATCGTGAAAATAAATATAATCTTTTTCTTTGCACCCATGTTACTATCCGCACAGCTTCTTTCGCAAATTATATATCCTCAGACGAAAAAAGTAAACCAGGTTGATGATTATTTTGGAACAAAAGTACCTGATCCGTACCGGTGGCTCGAAGATGATAACAGCGAAGAAACAAAAGAGTGGGTGGAAGCCGAAAATAAAGTAACTGACCAATACCTTTCCTCGATTCCCTTTTATAAGAAAATAAAAAGCAGGCTGGAAGAAATGTGGAACTATGCAAAATACAGTTCGCCGTTTAAAGAAGGAGAGTCGTATTATTTTTATAAAAATGACGGCTTGCAAAACCAAAGCGTTTTATACCGGCAAAAAGGATTAACCGGAACTCCGGAGGTATTCATTGATCCTAACACAATGAGCAAAGATGGAACGGCTGCCATAGGAACACCGGCTTTCAGCAAGAACAAAAAATATGCGGTTTATCTTGAAGCCCGGGCCGGCAGCGACTGGCAGGTAGCCCACATTATGAATGTTGCTGATAAGCAATTATTAAAAGATGAAGTAAAGTATATTAAATTTAGCGGCACCTCATGGAAAGATGACGATGGATTTTATTACAGCCGTTATCCGATACCGGATGAACAAAATAAGTTAACTAACCAAAATCAAAATCATAAAGTTTATTATCACAAATTAGGAACACCCCAAAGCGAAGATGTTTTAATTTATGAGGATAAAGATACATCCTTTAAGAACTATTAATGCGGCACTCAGCGAAGATGAACATTTTCTTTTTCTTGTAAAAAGCGAAGGTACCAGTGGTTCAGAACTTTGGGTAAAAGACATGAAAAATTCTTCCGGTGATTTTAAATTATTAATAAAAGGGTTCGACACAGAATCTCATGTTATAGATAATGATGGGGATCACTTACTGATACGCACAAACGCAGATGCTCCCAATTACAAAGTTGTTCTTGTCGATCCAAAAAAACCTGGGAAAGAAAACTGGAAAACGATTATTCCCGAACGGAAAGAGTTATTGGAATCTGTTGGTACTGCGGATCATAAATTATTCCTCACTTATTTGCAGGATGCCTCGAGCAGGGTATATCAAACTAATTACAAAGGCAACCTGGAAAGAGAAATAACGCTGCCGGGCATTGGCTCTGCCGTTGGTTTTAGCGGGTATGCAGATGACAAAGAAATCTTTTACATCTATTCATCTTTCGATTATCCGGCTGCTATTTTCAGGTATGATATAGCCACAGGGAAAACAGAACTTTTCCGTAAGAGTGAAGTAAAAATTAATGCTGACAATTACCAGACAACTCAATCTTTTTTCACGAGCAAAGATGGAACGAAAGTGCCTATGTTTATTACTTATAAAAGAGGATTGCAATTAAATGGCAACAACCCGACTTTGATATACGGTTATGGAGGATTTAATATTCCCATGACCCCGGCATTTTCAATTTTCAATGCTTTTTTTCTTGAGCAGGGAGGGGTTTCAGTAATTGTAAACCTGCGTGGCGGGAGCGAATATGGCGAAGCATGGCATAAAGCCGGAATGCTTCAGAATAAGCAACATGTGTTTGATGATTTTATAGCTGCCACTCAATTTTTAATAGATAAAAAATATACAAATCCTTCTAAACTGGCAATGCGTGGCGGAAGCAATGGAGGCTTGTTGGTTGGCGCTGTAATGACTCAACGCCCCAGCCTTTTTAAAGTAGCGATTCCACAGGTAGGCGTTATGGATATGTTACGCTATCATAAATTTACCATAGGATGGGCCTGGGCAACGGAATATGGAAGGAGTGATAATAAGGAAGATTTTGAGAACCTGTTCAAATATTCACCGTTACAAAATTTAAAACATGGTGTAAAATATCCCGCAACATTAATAACAACAGCAGATCATGATGATAGGGTAGTTCCTGCACATAGTTTTAAGTTTGCTGCAACATTGCAGGCAGACAATGATGGAAGTAATCCTGTGTTAATAAGAATTGAAACCAAAGCAGGCCATGGCGCCGGAAAGCCAACGAGTAAACAGATTGATGAAGCGGCAGATATCTGGAGTTTCGTGATGCATAATTTGGGAATGGAGTTTAAAGAATGAGGTTGTTTCGCAACTATGATTTGTTGGATTAGATGAATGGTATGATAAATGATAAGTATCCGGAAAGCGAATTAATAGGGAAGATTATTGGATGCCGAGAAATTATAGTCTATCAATAAGTCATTATAATCATAGTTCAGACCTTGTTTGCTCTTAAGGAATATTTTGCATTTAAAATGCAAAACATTTGATACCTACGATTTTTTTATTATTTTGCCAGCCTTTTAATTTACAGGGATTAAATAACCACATACTAACCATCTAATTGCTACATGAAAACATCAGTACTCTGTATTGTAACGCTTATCATCTTTCAATCAATAACCGCACAATCAAACCAGGATGACGATAATAATGTTGTCATCAGTAAATCTGTACGAAAATTCGGTTTTGAAAAAGGAAATAACGCTCACCCGGTTGAGGTAAGAGAAGAAAGTGACAGAACTTATACCTGTAATAACTACAGGACAGATATTCCTATAGTTGAATTTTATAATGATGAATTGACTATTGACGACGTTGATATATATACTAACGGATCAAAGAAAAATGGCATTGTTCCCCAATATGATTATTACGATGTAGATGGTACGTTTTATTCCGATGCACATGTTTGTTACTTTAAATTGCCGTTACTTAAAAAAGGCAGTAATTCTGAAGTGATCTTTAAAAAGACAACGCTTGATCCACGCTACTTCACTACTGTTTATTTTATGGATGACCAGCACATAGATGACCAGGAAATAGAATTAAAAGTGCCCTCGTGGATGCAGCTTGAGATAAAAGAATTCAATTTTAAAAATTATAATATTCAAAAAAATGTTTCAACCAGGGGCGATGAAACGGTATATACCTATAGCATGAAAAACATTCCGGCAATGAGTAGGGAACAATCTGGTCCGGGGCCCGGCTATTACGTACCGCATATTTTAGTTTTATGCAAATCAGCCCAACCTAAAGATGAAAAATACAATTACTTCAATACGTTAAAGGATCAATATGCATGGTATAGCAGTCTTATTAAGCAAATTGGCGACGACGATAAAATAGTTAAAGAAAAAACAGACGAGATAATTAAAGGGGCTACCACCGATGAACAAAAAGTGAAAGCCATTTACCAGTGGGTGCAGGATAACATAAGGTACATTGCTTTTGAAAACGGTATTGCAGGTTTCAAGCCAGAGAAAGCCCAGGAAGTATTAAGAAAGAAATATGGCGATTGTAAAGGAATGGCGAATTTACTCACAGTAATGCTGCGCTCCGAAAATCTTGATGCAAGAAGATGTTGGATTGGAACGAGGCACATTGCTTATGATTATAGCACACCTTCAGTAGCGGTAGATAATCATATGATTTGCGCATGGATGAAAAACGGCAAGCCTGTATATCTTGATGCTACTGAAAAATATATTGGGTTTGGTGAAATTGCCGAAAGGATCCAGGGCCGCCAGACATTGATAGAAAACGGCAACACATTTTTATTGGAAACAGTTCCTGTGGAAAGCTATGAACAAAATACGGCTATAGAATCCAGGAAATTTTCAGTAGATGGTAACAACCTAAAAGGCCATGTAGTACAGGTTTGGAAGGGAGAGAACAAAGAATGGATGCTATCTGCATTGAACGATATAAAAAACGAAAAACAGGAAGAAGCTCTAAAACAATACCTGTCTGAAGGGAAACAAAATTTTGAAATAAGTAATCTAAAAATTGACAATCTTTCCAATTACAATGCCGACCTGAAAGTGGAGTATGATGTTTTATGGAAAGATGTGCTGACCGTATTTGATAAGGAGACATATCTTGATGCAGATAACAGGCGCAATTTTGACAACGATGAAATTGATACCGCTAAAAGAAAACTTCCATACTGGTTTAACTTTAAAAACGACATGGTTTTTGAAACAGAAATTCAGATACCGCCAGGCAAAACTGTCACGACATTGCCTGAAAAATTATCAGTTAAAGAACCGGGTTACAGTTTTGATGCATCCTATAATAGTTCCGGAGGTAAAGTGATTTATAAAAACGAGATCATTCTTAACCAGGCGGAAATAAAGCCACAGAATTTTCCCCAATGGAACACAGATATTAAACAGTTAAGTAATTTTTATAACGAACAGGTAGTGTTCACTCAAAACAAATAATCATCAATGAAATTTTCTATCGCCCTGGTTGCATTTATCTTTTCTGCAACTGTTACTAACGTTCATGCTCAATCGAAAGATGCTGCGAGATATCGTAAAGAATCAGAAGAAATGCGCAAACAGGTTTGGGCCTGGGATAAGCCGGAATTTAAGCGTAGGGATATTCCGGAACAATACAAGAACGCATCTAAAGTGATCATTGCCCATCACACCCAACTTACTGCAGACAGTAAATCAAAATTCCAGTTTTATGTAGTAACATTCGGCGTAAAAAAAGAGCAGACACTTACGGAGGTTGTAAGAGAAATGGTGAAATTGAACGACAAAAATGCTGTTGCGGATTATTCTGAATTAAGTTTTACGCAGTTTCAAAAATCGAGTGGTTTCTTTTATGATGCCAAAACTACAATATATGTTGGTGCAAGGATAATAAAACCCGATGGAAGTATTAAAGAAATGAATGCAGATGATATTGTACTTACTAAGGACGAAGCAAAAGAAAAGAAAGCGAAACTCGCTATACCCGATTTGCAACCCGGCGATATTATCGACTATTTTATTGCAAGTGTGAAAAATTTGGATAACGATTTTACTGCCAAATCTTACGATGTAATTTTATTTGATGATGCCCCGGTGCTCAGTCTGTCTTTTCATGCAGAGTTGGGCAAAAAGTTCGCTATTGAATACCGCGGCTATAATGGTGCTCCCGAGCTTAAGGTTAGTAAAAATGATGATAAAGATATTATTGTGGATGTTGAAAAAACCAACATGCCTCCGTTTGAAACTTCCCTTTGGGTGGCGCCGGGCTTACAGTTACCGTTCATACGTATGAATATTTCGCTTGGCTACAGGGGTATGGGCAGCAGGTATATCTCTGCTAAAACTCCCGGCGAAATTAACAAACTAACGGGAAGTGATATGGCGATTGATAATAAAACAGCAGAATTGCTTGGCATGTATTATGACAACTATTGGATAAAAGCAGCAAGGCGGCAGTATGGTGACATCGTGAACGATGCTGAGAAAATGGCAAAGCAGATGAACCTAAAATATAAAGACATGAGTGACGAAGAGAAGGCCGCTTTATTATTTTATACATTCCGGTTCACAAAATTTTTGAATTTTGATATAGACATCCTGTCTAAAAAAATTAATATAGGCAATTATAAATTTGGTAATAATGGATTAAACCTGTATTGCATTTTAAAAGCTGCGGACCTTGATGGCGCGATCCTTTTAAGCGGTTACAGAACGGGCATAAGAGTAAATGAAGCAATGGACGCAGATGACGTAAACGCCGTAGCTTATCTAAAAGGTAAAAACAACTATCTAAATTTAGAAAGCATTTACGATATTCCGTTTACTATTCCGGAACAAATTGAAGGACTTACTGATACCAAAAGCATAACTTTTACCAATAAGGCAATGAAAGCGGACAATAATACCGAAGCCGGGCCCAAACTATCAACGAGTACCTCCGGCAAAAATGCACATATAGAAAACCTCAAAATTTCACTGACTGCTGATAGAAACAACCTTGCCATACATCGCTCTACCACGTTAAAGGGACTTTATAAAGCAGATGCACAGAGGGACCTGATTTTGTACGAAGACTTTTACGAGGAAGAAAGAAAAGCATTTAATGAAGATAAATCTTTAATTGAATCTCTTGAAGATGGCAAAAAATCGAAGAAGTACGTAGATGAAGTACAAAGTGCGTTTGCGGATGCCCGTAAGAAGCAAAAAGATAATTTTGTGGAAGAAGCAAGGGATTGGTTTAACCAGGATGTTACCGATTTAAAAGATTATAAAACAGATACTCTCGGAGTAAGACACACGGCGCCCGATTTTGTATATAGCTCTACATTTAATCTTAATGGGCTGGTGAAAAGGGCAGGTAATAATATTATTCTTGAAATAGGGAAGATAGAAGGAGAGCCGCTGATAATAAAACCTGCACAACGCAAAAGGGACATTGATGTTTACATGCCTTTTGCACGAAGCATTGAATATAACATAGAATTTCAAATACCGGATGGATACACCGTTGAAGGTATTGATGCTTTAAATAAGAATGTAACGAACATTGCAGGTTACTTTACTGCAGAAGCAAGTACGAATGGTAAAGTGGTCACTTTAAAAGTAAAAAAACATTACCTGCACAATTTTGAGCCAGCTAAGAACTGGGATAAGATTATCGAGTTTACAGATGCTGCTGGTGATTGGGCCAATACTAAATTACTTCTAAAGAAGTCATAAACGACTGGCCGTGTGAATAATGATGATACTATCTATGGCGCTTAAACGAAAATTGAAAATTAATTTTGATTATTAGGTTGTGTGTTATATCACTCCGTTATCGAATGCTAAGCTATTTTATAACGGTCCCATTCAACCGGTATATAATTGAAGTAATGCACTTTTGCCACCAATGGCGAAACAATAATGACAATACTTTTATTATGAGCTTCGTGATCCATTTCCCGGATCGTTTTGTAAAGCTTTTCTATTACCGGCTTAACATGGTCGGCGGGATATTTTTGCAATAAATCTTTTTCTGTTTTGCTTGCCGCAGCATTTAGCACATCGTCAAACCCTGTCCTTGTTTTCATTTTGGGCTCAAAGGGAATGAGGAGAAAAATATAGGGCTCATCTTCAGGGATACCCGGCGCATCGTCAATTTCTGTAGTCGCTTGCATATAGATTTGGAATTTCTGGTTGTGGCTAAAATAGCCTGCCCTTCAATAATAAATAATGACTTTTGTTAGTCTTGGAGTTGAGGGTTATCATAAATAGCTCTCAGGTTACTTGTATTCATGGTGGAGTTCCTTCAACGATTCGAGCCGAATACGCAAAAACACCCATTATGCTACGGGAAAACACAGCCGACTTTAAAGTACTACTACCCGATATTTCCTGAAATCACATAAACACGCTGTAATTCTCAATTGTAGCATAATAATTGATTTTATTTTATACCTACCGAATCCATGCTTATGAGAAAACTGTACTCTCTGGTTATAGTTGCATTTTCTTTTACACACCTTTATAGCCAGGTGGAGGATGCATCCGTTAAAAAAATTGAACTTCCAGGTTCGGGGTTCATATTTGTTAATAAGAATACTGGCATTAAGGTAAATAACCTGTCATGGGAAGAAGCGGAGCCGTTCGTAAATGGGCTTGGGAAGGTACCAAAGCCTCTTCGTACCGCGGTGGATTTGAGTTGACACTGGCCTACAGGGATCTCTGGAACAAAACTAATATTGAAGCGAGTAAAGTTAAATGCCCCGTTATCTGGTAACCCGTTCCACTCGCCGCACTGGACCGCCGTTTCCTGTGCCTGAGTCAAATCATTTCAACGTTGGTTTTTGTAATATTGCCTTCATTAGTACCACGCTTTGGGAAGTGCCTCCCGAAAAATATCTTAGTTTTGACAATTAACATGCGGTTGTCGGAATTTATATATCCCCTAAAGAACTTCCTCCGTGCTTCTCTATTGCTCGTCTCTCATTTTTGTCTGGCTCAGAACTACCATGCCATTAACGGATCGCCATATGCCGGTAGCCTCGGCCCATCCTATAACCCCGCATCTATTGTTTACGCACCTTACGCATGGGATATAACGCCGCTGGCAGTGCAGGCAAAACAAAGTACCAACGCTTTTACCATTAAAAATTATTCCTTGCTTTCGTCTCCGAAAAATGCAACGGTGGCCCTACAAAACGGAACTAAGGAAAGATTTGCGTTTGCCAACCAGGACGTTCACCTGTTGAATACAAGGATAAGCCTCAATTCCGATGCAGCCATTGCGTTTGGTGTTACTATCCGCAATTACGCATATGCAATAAATGCTTCCTCTAACTGGCAGGATACGTTATACAGCCTTCAGGATTTTATGAACATCAACACGGGTAACCAGCCCTTGTCCGGAAAATCTGCAGCAATTAGCTGGGCCGGAATATATGGAAGCTATGCTCAAAACATTATAGACGATGGAATCCATCTACTTAATGCGGGTGTTACTATCAGAATAAACCGTGCCCTTGCCGGCGGCTTTATTATGTCGGATGAGGTTAGGTATGTTCCTCTTCAGGAAGGAAAAGGCTACATGCTTACTAACGGCAACCTTCGTTATGGCTATTCCGATAATTTTGATCGTATCAGCAACAGCAACACCACTGCGGCCAACCGCGATGCTTTTTTAAAAAAAGGGTACTGGTCCTTTGGCGCAGATGTTGGCGTAGAATATATTTTATTTTCGGGGGGTGGAGATGACGAAGGCAGCGATACGTATGATACAAAAATCGGCGTCTCTCTCATGGATGTCGGTAATAATAAATATAGGTTTGGAAGCAGGAGCCGGTTTGAAGCCGATCCGCAGGCGGGCGTAACAGATACTCTGCTGGAAGATAAATTCAGGCCTGTTACCACCCTTGATGATTTCAACGATAGTATGGCAACTATCTCAGGTACCATTGCAGCCCCCACCGGAAATTTTTTCATTTACCATCCTACCCGCATCGTCGTTAATGCAGACAAACATATCGTGCAAAACTTTTTCATCAATGCCGAATTAACCCTGCCGGTTGTCTCCCTCGCGTCCCGGAATATTCTTTACATAAAAGATATGAACCTTGTCGCGATTACTCCCCGTTGGGAGACCAAATTCTTTGGGGCTTATCTTCCCGTATTGCTGAATGCCCGCCACCAGTTGTGGATAGGAGGAGCCTTTAAAGCCGGCCCTTTATTATTGGGTATTGACAACTTTCGAAACCTTTTCTCTAAAAAGGGAGCGCAGAATGGGGGACTTTACATTGCCTTTACCATACACCCGAAAAAGAAGTATGACCGTAAAGTCCATGCTCCGGGGCCAAGGCTAACGGGAAGGGAGAAACGAAGTTTGCAATGCCCGAAGTTGTAAAATAATCATTTTCAAAAACAATTATTGTTATTGAACAAAATGGCCGGGTATACCGGCCATGTTTATTCATTATTAATGATGATCATCGTCGTCATGATGGTCGTTGTCGTGGTGATCATTATCATGATGATCGTTACGGTGGTGGCTCCGGTGTTCCCGACGTTCATGTTCTCTGCCTTCATAATATCCGCGTTCGCACCCGGCAGCAATGAAGCTTGTTAATAACATAAAGCTTATTACTTTAATTATCCGTGTTTTCATAATTCATCGTTTACCAGAACATCTAAAATATCATGCCAGTTTATCTGAATGAATTTCTAATTTAACAAATGTGTTGTTGGGTTTTTTTACTCAAAGTCGTAAAGTAATTAGGTCGCAATGTCAATTACTTTGCGTCTATACTCTTTAGGTTTCTTTGCGTGAAATTGTCAGAATTGTGATTGATGGATTGATGAGATTGCCCGGGATGCGCAGTTATTCCAATAATTAAATTGCGATGTCATTACCTGGCCCTTTTGTATTTTAAGTTTCTTTACGTGAACCCCTAACTCAATCTTTTCACCTTTATATTTTTAAAATAAATCGGGGCGCCGGCATGTTTCCCCTGGAAGCCGATACGGCCGTGCAAAGGTAGTGTTGCCATAGGGTTGCTTAACCATGATGGAATCTCCGAACCATCGGGATTGGTTTTGGCGGAAGTGAAAAGGCTCATATCACAGGTATTAACAAGTGTGCCGTTCAGAGCAACCCATATTTTTCTTCCAATGCAGGTAATCGTAAAATGATTCCATTCGCCATGTTTGTGCAGCGTTTTATTACTGGCTGCCTGGTGACCGAATATTGCGGCACATTGCCATGTGGGTGAAACCTTGCTCCATTCTTCAGAGTAATCATCTGCTATTTGAATTTCTACAGAATGGGGTATCCAGTCCTTGGTATCCGTAGCATGAACCATTACTCCACTGTTAGTGCCATCTGCATTCATAAAGTCAAGGTCCACTACAAAGTTATCAAATTCGTCCTTGCTCCAGAGGGCTTCATCTTTGGTAGCGGTAAGTATACCGCTGGAATCGCTCCATACGCCGGCTGGGAAAATGGCGTTCGTTAGATCGTCATTAAACATCGTCTGCCACCCGTCGCCCGAAGTATCCGGGTTGATATAGGCGGTATCCTGTGCGAACGAACTTAGTGTAACCATACACGTTATAGCCACTGCAATAACTTTTGAACTTTTCATGAAACAAATTGTATTATTGGTTAATTGGTATGATGATTATCATCAAAAATAAGGATTTGCGGGCATGTGTATTAGCAGTTCCGTAGGAGCGTGATATTGGAGACCAAAATTTGTCCTGTTCGCAAGCCCCGAAAGCATGGTATAGAAAAGTAATATCGATGCCACCTCCGTATCAGCGTTGACCATAAATGTCAAAATTATTTCCCTCCGGGTAAAAGCCCCTATTAATGTTCTTGCCTCGGGAATCTTCAATGATGTGCATTAACGGTTGCAAATGAGCGTAAGTGAAAAAGCTCATTCAATATTTTTGTTCCGGGAATTTGCGATGACTTACATCGGCGGTTCCATAAGAGCCTAAACGAAAAAGGTCCGTCACTGATTTTTGTTGCGGGAATTTGTAATCATTTGCATTAATGGCTCCATAGGAGCGTAAGTGAAAAAATTCCGTCACTGATTTTTGTCCAGGGAATTTGTAATGATTTGCATTAATGGCTCCACAGGAACGTAAGGGAAAAAGTTACGTTACTGTTTTTTGTTTAGAGAATTTGTAATGATTTGTATCAACGGCTCCATAGGAGCGCAAGGGAAAAAATTGCGGCACTGATTTTTGTCCAGGGAATTTGTAATGATTTGCATTAACGGCTCCATAGGAGCCTGATATTGGTAGCCGAAGCGATTCCGTCTTCGTTAAGCCCCGTAGGGGCGATATATAAATTTTCTACACGGCACGTCCAACGGTCTTTCCCGGTAAGATGTGGAATAAACACAACACATTTTCTTATTTGCTTATCCATACAATGTTCTATTTATTAATTATAGAAAAATAAATCTGGAACAAAATTTGACACCATTACTGTACAGATTTCATTTTTATTCAACATCCCAGGAAAACAAAATTCTCTTCACCCTGTACTGCTTATTTATTTTTAACCGGCATTGCTTGATGCAATCGCCACAAATTCTTTGTTATGAAAAAACTAATGATCCTATTTTGCGTGTTGTTCATTAGTGCCTCAGCTTTTAGCCAGGATTCCAGCATGAAGAAGAACAACATGACTAGCATGATGAATCATAAAATGATGAATAACTGTGTAATAATGAAAGATGGGAAAATGATGGAAATGAAAGACGGTAAAACCATGCCGATGGACAAAGACATGACAATGAGCAATGGCTCCGTTGTTATGACCGACGGAACAGTAAAGATGAAGGATGGCACTACAAAGACTTTAACAGAAGGAGAGTGTGTGTATATGAATGGCAAGATTTCCAAGATGAATGATAAGATGGGTAAAATGAGTAAATAGCCCTTCGGAAATAAATTCGAGGCTGGCTTAAAACAAAATCAATAGCTCCGTAGGAGCGTAGTATTTGCAGGCAAAATAAATCCTCCATTGTTGAGCCCGGTAAGAGTGGTTTAGGCGCATGGTACATCTCATCTGAAAAATCAACAAAAAAATGACATAGAGCCCACCCTGAAGGTGCTTCTATGTCATTTATTAAAACGAAGGGGGCCTCGCTGTCTTAATCAATACCTGTCATAACGATTCCTTTTGTGAAACCAGCCCCTGTGGCTGTTTTTACGGTAATGGTCGTTACCAAACCTGTTGCGATTGTGGCGGGAATAGCCTTCGTGATCTCCGCGGTATCCGTGTGTATTAGCCCGGCTATCGCTTTTGCCATAGCCATTTTTATTACTACGGTTTTTACGCCCATTTTGGCTAAATTGGTTGTGGCTATTCACTGAATTCTGACCCTGCTGGTACCCGTTTCCGTTAGTTTGATCGCTGTTCCCGCGTTTGTGACCGGATTGTGCGAATGCGGTAGTTAAAAACCCCGCAAAGAATAAAAGTGTCATAAGTTTTTTCATTGTTCTGTTTTTTAAATTGTTAAACTATGAGCATAAGACGACACTTTTATTAATAAGATTACCAACTAAATGTTAATACAAAATTGCTACAGAATTCGGGCAACGAAGCATTATAAAATCAATACCAATAACGAAAATTGTTTGCGTGCCACAATAACGATTACCTTAAATTGGAATGACTTAAATACTATTGCTTTGTTAAGAAATAATGTGCTATGCAACGATCCGGCGGTGTCTCTTGTCAGCAGGTAAAAATTGCTTTATGAAAAAACTATTAATTACTTTGGCTGGCTTTTTTGCTATCGTACCTTTTTCCTGTAAAAAGAACGCCAATGACGATGCTGCAACACTTTCATTAATTCAACACAAATGGATGGTGGTTTCCATAAACG
Organism: uncultured Chitinophagaceae bacterium; assembly: GCA_963819925.1. Classification (GTDB taxonomy): domain Bacteria; phylum Bacteroidota; class Bacteroidia; order Chitinophagales; family Chitinophagaceae; genus Ginsengibacter. The sequence continues at coordinate 27,738 of CAWFYG010000010.1, forward strand.
GGGAGGTGTTACGATATGTAGGTACTCCGGCAGACTATTATAATTTTGATACCGACAAAATTTTGTACGAATATGTACACGATAGCTACGATACGTTTGCTTATTCATTGCAATCCGGCAACCACACTCTGGCATTATACCCAATAGTGAACGGAGTAAAATCAAATACGCCTGCCAGTTATGAGATTAAAGTTCTTAACGACAGCCAGTTTATTTTCGGAAATTCCGGGGTGCCTGTCGTTACACTTGATTCTTTGAAGAGATAAACCGCTCCGGGTATTGTCTTTATTTTCCTCGGTTTTTTTCGGGCAGGCGTTTAAGTTATGAATAGTATTTTTCAACGTCTCTGGTGGGCCTTCCGCCATAGGCTACTCCCATGTTATAAATAAAGAACTGGAGAACCTGCTCATTTAATTTTAATGATTTATTTTTAAATTATGCTCATCGTTCAAGAACCATAGTGATTATGCTACATGAAGAGATAACAACAAAGAAATACAGACAATGAAAAAAATAATAGCCCTTTCCTTAGCCCTTACGCTGCTCATCATCACAAAAAACTTTGGCCAGCTACCAACGTTTATAGAAAAAAATGGCCGCCATGCGTTGCTGGTAGATGGAAAGCCATATTTAATTCTTGGCGGACAGGCACACAATTCAAGCGGGTGGCCCGGTATGTTGCCCAATGTATGGACCGCTATTGAAACCATGCATGCCAACACACTGGAGGTGCCCATCTATTGGGAGCAGGTAGAACCTGAGGAAGGAACTTTCGACTTTTCACTAATTGATACATTACTCGTTCAATCCCGGCAGCATCACACGCATCTTGTATTGCTTTGGTTTGCCACCTGGAAGAATGGCAGTAACCATTATATGCCTTTGTGGATGAAAACCAAAGCCGCCAAATATCCCAACATTACAGGTAAAGACGGGAAGCCCATTGATTCGCCGTCGCCAATTTACCAGGCTACCATGGACGCTGATATAAAAGCTTTTGCCGCGGTGATGAAATATTTGAAACAGGCCGACACACAGCATACCATCATAATGATACAGGTAGAAAATGAATCCGGGGCATGGGGGAGTGTAAGGGATTATTCTCCGACGGCGCAAAAGTTATTTGAGGACAATGTACCGGCCGCGTTGCTTACACCTTCCGTGCTTACGGCGCTTCATGTGCCTGCAGAAAATACGGGTTCGTGGCAAAGGGTTTTTGGCGACAGGGCAGATGAATATTTCCAGGCATGGTATGTTGCCCGCTTTGTTGGGCAAGTGGCAGCCGCCGGCAAGGCGGAATACCCGCTGCCCATGTATGTGAATGCAGCTCTGCGTGATCCGCTCACCAACCCGTTGGCCAGTACGTATGAAAGCGGTGGCCCTACTGATAATGTGATCCCCATCTGGAAAGCAGCCGCACCGGCAATAGATTTGCTGGCCCCTGATATTTACCTGCAGGGTAGTGAAAAAATAATAAAGGTTTTAGACTTGTATGGACGTGCAGACAATGCACTCTTTGTGCCCGAAGCAGGCCTCAGGGCTGATAATGCAAAATATCTTTACGAAGTAATTGCCCGTGGTGGCATCGGCTTCTCACCGTTTGGCATAGACGATAATGGAGATACCACAAATGAAGGCAGAATGACAGAGAGGCTTGAACCCTTTACACATGAATATGCGATGGCTGCTCCCATGATGCGGGAACTGGCGCAATGGAGTTTCGATGGAAAAATAAAAGCTGTTGTGGAGCGGGAAGATTTTGCCATGCAAACCATTGACCTTGGTGTATGGAAAGCCACAATAACTTTTGGTGGCAACGGAAGAGGCAACCGGCCCCAGGTGCATACCCGGCCAAACGGTAAAATGATGATCGTGCAATTGGGCGAGAATAAATTTGTCCTTATCGGAACGGGCTGCCACATTACGTTTGAGCCAGTCGGAAACAATGCGGGCAAAGCATGGCAATACGGAAAAGTAGAAGAAGGCAAATATGAAGACGGCATATTTAAAATGCTGCGCATTCAAAACGGTGATGAAACAGATTGGGGTGGCCCGGGTTTTGGGGAAACTCCCACGGTATTGCTAACAACATTAATTGTAAGGTAAGTGCGTGGCTGATGATGGGCGGTGAAAATACCGGGCAATTTTTTTATCGTTTAACCATGCGCCCGGCCTAAATATTTCACACAACATAGTGCAACGTTCAAATTTCTACGCCGCTTGTAGCGCATGTGCTGCCGGGCTCATTCCCGGTTTCCCAATACCGCACATTTTCGTTTACCCCATACAGTTATATTTTATTTTTAAAGGATCAAATAATCAGTTTGAGTAAATTTGCAGCGATCAACAATGTACCAACGGATGCCAGCACTGCGGGAAGCCTCATTATGAAAAGTAACCCATTTCTCATCATAACCTTTTGCTTACTGCTTATGGGCAGCGTTTGTGCCCAGACCTCGCATACTACCATTTTCCGTGAGCATGGCCTGGATGTATCATGGGACAAATCGGGCAGCAACCGCATCGCTTACTCTGCCAAAGGAAGCGATGGTTATTACGACGTGCATCTTGCTAATCCTGATGGCTCCTCCGATACCTGCCTTACCTGCAACAGCCCACTGCTTCCCAATAAACATATTGCAGCTCCCGACTGGGATCCTACGGGCAAATGGCTATTGATTACCGTAGAAAAACCCGGGCATGAAGAAGGTTCTTTTGCCGCATTGCCCGGCCTTGGCAGTTATACCGATATATGGCTTATCAACGACAACTGCACAAAAGCTTTCAAAATAGTTGAACTTCCTAACGACAAAGACCATGGCGTAATAATGCCGCATTTTTCGCACGATGGCAAACATATTGAATGGACAAACCGCAAAAAAAGAGCAAGCGTGTTTTCTCATGGCAGGTTGTTTGGGTTCTGGACGATTAACATAGCAGATTTTGCTTTTAGCGAACAAGGGATACCGGTAGTAAGCAACATCAAAATAATAGAACCTGCAGGAAGTGATTTTTATGAATGCTATGGCTACTCCCCGGACGATAAGCGTTTAATCTTTTGCAGCAATATGCATCAAAAGTCAACATGGGATGAACATATTTATACCATGGATATAAACGGCGATAACATTACAAGGCTCACAACAAACGATTATAATGAACATGCCTTTTATACACCCGATGGAAGCAAAATAGCATGGATGACGAATACAGGAACCAAAAAGGGAACAGACTGGTGGATAATGAATGCCGATGGAAGCGATAAGCAGCGGCTCACCTGGTTTAATGATAAAGCCAGCCCACAATATGCAGGACAGCCAGTGTGGTGCGGCATGGGTTCTTTTAATGCGGGGGGAACTGAATTTGTAGGCGGTAGGCAGATAAGCTTAACTACCCAGGAAGGCCAGATTATGAAAGTGAGTTTAACCAAATAATTTCCATTTCACGCAAGTGTATTCGCCAACCTTAAACCCGCACTCCATTTGTGAATTATGTTACCTTATGGGTATCAATTTCCACGCTTGACCACATTATAGCGCCCGGTTAATCAGCTTTTTTTTCTGGCAGATTTTTTTATATATAATCCACGTACATTTTTCTTTAACCTATAAATATAGCAAAATGGTAAACTTATTATGGACAATCGCAGTAATCTGCATAATCGTGTGGGCAATCTCCTTTCTCGGAGGATTTTTCACAGGTGGAATAATTCATATTTTATTGGTGATAGCAGTAATCGCTATTATTTATAACTTAATTGCCGGCCGCAATGCGGTGTAATGAGTGTCAGCAAGCAGTGATTTAGGTACCCGGTTAGCGGGTAATTGGTATAGGTCTTCGTTGTCGTAAACGAGGGCCTTTTTTCAGCAACTTTGGTCCCAGCCCGAGTGTCCCACAGGGGGACTCCAGCCGCCTAGACGAACTTATATAGAAGAAATCCAGGCTTCAGATTAGAATCAAAATACCCAACCTGCCTTGAGAGGTGTTGCAATCCGATAGCTATCGGATTGGGAATAGGTACAACGTTCGTTGCATCAAAAAAAAGCAATTCTTAAGTATCAATCTTTAGGTTAGATGAGGTTGGTATTACGACTTACTGAAAGAACCCCGGAAGTGGTAAGAGAGAAAAAGTCACGAAAACTTAAATGAAATTTATTTCTGAACATCCGCAATAAATGATTGGATACATTTACTTGCATTGGGTGAAACATGTTACTTATACTCAGCCAGGTGAAGCTTTTCTTTCAGATGTGAAAGCCTCCGGGTGATGAGCAAAAGCTTTTTATTGACAAACGAAAGCCTTCGATCATTAATTTTAAGCAATCATTGGTGTTTCTAAAACGTTCCCTGATTCAAAATGCCAAGAGGCACAGATTATGTAGCCAATTCCTGCCCCCACAAACGCGAATTTTGAATAACTCTTCACCTAATGCCACTGTTCTGCAGCAATAGATCGAACCTTGGATCGCTTCTCAGGGGGTCAAAATATGGACTGACCGCAAGAAATTTTAATCCTCCATACTCTTTATTTTGAACAGATTTATTAAGCCATACAAAGGCGCTGTCCTTTTCACCCACCTTCGCATAATAGTTTGCAATATCCTCGCTGGTAATTCCATTCTCGCGGCTTTTTTTAATAATTATTTTATTTAAACCCGCCTTGTCGTTTGAAAAAATGTTTAACAATAGTTCATTGTTAGACAATCGTGCGTAATAAGTAACGGAGTCTTTATTGCCTTTCAGGTAATAAAGATTGGCCAGGAAGTTGGAGTAGGACACATCTGCAGAAAAACTATCCGGAGCTTCTTTGAGTACGTCAATTGCTTTATCATAATCCCTCGAAAGCAGGTAAATTAGCGCTTTTGAAGTATAAATTCGTTTTGATCGAGGATCAAGAACTATAGCCTTTTCAATCATTTCCTTTGCCATTTTGAATTTGCCTTTTGCGGATAATTCAACAGCATACCACTGGAACGCCGAAGCGTAATTTGGATTAAGGCCGACAATTGCTTCAAATTCATGTAGTGCCGCTGAACCATTTCCTTCTATACTGCTCAGGTAAATGGCATGCGATGCTTTTACTTCTGCAAGTGAAGAATCAAGCAGCAATGCCTTATCTACTGCTGACTTCGCCTTCAAAGCGACACTGTCAACCGGTACATAGCCGTTATCACACAAGATGGTGTAGGCATCAGCAATTCCGGAATAGGCCAGTGCATAACCAGGATCGTTTTTTATAGCTTCTGAAAAATAGCGAATAGAGCTGTCAATACCTTCGTGCGTACGCAGATTCCAAAAATATCTTCCTTTCAAATAAAGCTGGTAAGCAGTTACATTTTGCGTGGCGTGTTTTTCCATTTTATTTTTTTCTGATGCCGAAAGTCTTGCCTCCAATTCAGAAGCTACCCGATTGGAAACAATGGTTTGAATGGTAAGGATTTCACTAAATGCCTCATCAAAATTTTCAGCCCATACATGGGCGTCATCTTTTGTTTTAATAAGTTGTGCGGTAATTCGTACCTGGTCTCCTGACCGCTGTACGCTTCCTTCCAGTATATAGGCGACATGTAATTCTGCGGCAATTTGTTTTATGGTTTTGGTGGTGCCCTTATATTGCCTCGTTGAAGTAAAGGACGTTACTTTAAGATCGGCGATATTGGACAAAGACGTCAGGATATCTTCTGTAATCCCATCGCTTAAAAATTCTTCGCCGGGGTTATTGCTTAAGTTAATAAAGGGTATTACCGCAATTGATTTGTCATTAACAGGAGTTTTGAAAAAATTAAAAACCAGGACACTGGCGATAAGAATTAATACCAACGCAGCAATAAGCCCAACCAGAATTTTTCGTTTGCCAATTGCTTTGCCTTTGCCGGTGAGTTTTTTTTGATGCGGCACAGTAAGTCCCGAATTACTAATGGCATATATTTCAACAGGCTCCTCTACATTTTTGAAGGAATATTTTCCAAGAGAAATTGCCGTTGATGGCCTTATTGTTTTTGATTTCCCTGTAAACAGTATCGGAAATAAAAACACCACCCGGAAGGGCAAAAGACTCAACCCGGGAAGCAATATTTACGCCATTGCCAAAAATGGCTTTACCTTCTAAGATTACATCGCCCAAATGAATACCAATCCGCAATGGAACTTTTGGGTCCGTTAACATTTGCTGTTGAACTTCAACGGCGGCCAACACACCGTCACCGGCACTCTTAAAAATACAACAAACACCATCACCCTGGAACTGGATGATACGACCGTGATACTTTTTGAAACAGGCACCGGAAATATTTTGAAACTTATCCTCAATAATTTTTGCCTGGGTTTCATCTTGCTCAACCAAAGCCGTGAATCCCTGGATGTCTGCGAACAGAATGGCGACCAATTGTCTTTGAGCGGGCATTTAAGGATAAAAATTTTGAACTTAAATTTAATCATAAAAATCTACAGTCATTTTATAGAAGCATTTTGAATTTCCGAAACATTTCTTATCTTACTGTGCAATCCGCCTCTTGAACAATCGCCTGCAACTGTTACCCCATTTTTTATTACACCTTAATAATTAAATTTTATGAAGAGTTTATTTAAATCTTCTATTCCTGCGTCCCTGGCCAGGAGACTGGGAGAAGCTGCTGATGGATTTAGAAATGTTGGTGAAGTGTATTTTGTTGCGGGGTATGAAAAGCCTCATAAAATAAAACACTTTTTTGATAGCGATTCAGCTGCGAATTTCATGGATGGTTTAAAGGAAGACAAAGATAAATTTGAAATTTTTGGGCCTTTTGTAACAAAAGATGAACTGGAAAATGACCAATCTCACAGGAGCAGAAGATATTGTGTCAATTGACCTGACCATTAAGTATAAAGATGGGAAGGAACATAAGCATTCGCTAAAAGGTAATATCGATTCGATCTTTCTGAATCTTTCTTCTTTTGATAAATTTGTTTTCCCATATTATTGTCATGTTTACGGTGCCGGCTATGCGAAAGAATTTCGCGATAAGGTAATTGCCAGCTATAAAAAAATTCCTGGGGATACGGTAAAGAAGGAAAAAGATCCGGAAAAAAAACCTCTATCGGGCAGGCCTCATTTAATTTGTACATTAGCTTCCTCCTTTCACTGACGAAGAGACATGGGCCGAGCAGGATGTTTAATTAAAGAATTGGTGAGTTTTTTTATACCTATTCTTTTAAAAATGGAAAAGTCTTAAAAACTTAAATGAAATCTATTCCCCGAGATTGGGAATAAAAGTTTTGAAACATTTAGTTGCAACGGGAAGAAACGTGTCAGGCATAATCGGCCAGGCCGAAGCTTCTCTTTTAATATTTGATACCTGGGATCATCGGACAGTCCCTTGAACAAAGGATGATCAATAAGAATAGCTACCGGCCCAATTCTTTTTTCAACACATTGAAATAAATGGCGAAAAGTGTTGTCTTTTTCTCCTAATGCCCACCAAACCATAGCTAGGTCTATGTCCAATACCACACCCGGTTCTTCAACCTGCCGTTGTTCTATCTTACGAATACATTCCAGTGCTTTTTCGGTCTCTCCCAATTTAGCATAGGCACACCCTAATGGCGCCAATCCTTTTAGCGGATCCTTTATTAGGCTGTGGATTTCTTCAAATATTTCTGCCGCCTTCTGCCAATCTCCTTTTGCACCGAGACACCAACCCCTTAACTCTGCTGCTACACGCATGTGTGGATGAATTTCTAACAACCATTCAGCCTGTTTTAATGCATCATCGGGTCGTCCCGCATTGAGGTAGGTTTCTGCAAGCAACTGGATAACCCTCGGGGATAGTGGATCTACCTGCAAGGCTTTTTCCATTATATCAACCGCGTCTTTCTTTCGCCCTGTGATTGTATAATAAAAAGAAAGCATCTGGTGGGCGCCGGTTGCGGCGGGATTTAGTTCTAGCGCTTTCTGCAATGAATTATATGCCTCTTTCCATTTCCAATCGTAAAGCAAATAAGCCGAACCCTTAGCCACATATCCTGTTGCGAGTGAACTATCCAGTTGTATTGCTTTGTCGCCGTAGTTATGCACAATTTTGAAAGCTTCCCCTGGCTGCATTTGTCCTGTTGCTCCAAGAAAAGCATACCCCAATGCCGCCATGGCGTAGGCATTTGCATAACCCGGCTCAAGTGTTATTGCTTTTTCAAAACATGTCAATGGCTTTTTTAGTGTATTTGGGAGTTATCTCATTATGAAAATGCAGCCCTTTCAAAAAAAGTGTATAGGCCACAAGATTTTGAGTGGGCACTTTTACAAGTTTTTCCCTATGTTCCCCGGGAGCCAAATTCTCACGAAGCTTATTAGCGATAATACTGCTGATCTCATCCTGCACTTCAAATATATCGGTAAGGTTCCGGTCATAATTTTCGCTCCAGATATGGTAGCCGTCAGCAGCATTTACTAACTGTGCCGTAATACGTACGCGGTTCCCAACTTTACGTACACTACCTTCCAATATTCTGTCTACGTTTAGCTGTAAACCGATTTCGCGTATATCAGAATTCTTTCCTTTAAAAGCAAAAGCTGAGGTTCTTGATATGACCTGGAGGTCATCTACTTTAGTAAGTGCATTCAGTAATTCTTCAGTAATACCATCACTGAAGTATTCGTTTTCGGGATCAGCACTCATGTTCACAAAAGGCAGCACAGCCAGGCGATTAACGGGCTGTTTGGTTTTCCCTTTGAGAGCATCACGGGCAGGAACAACAAGGCCATTTTTATCTATTGCAAATATGCGGAGCGGATGTGTTACATTTTTAAATTCAAAATAACCCATTTCACGGGCGGTAAGATTTTCCTGGTTTTTTATTTCATCAAATACTTTTTCTGAAATAAAAATAGACCCCGGGACAGCAAGAGATTCAATCCTTGAAGCAAGGTTAACGCCATCGCCATAAATAGTTTCATCTTCTATTGAAATATCCCCTGTGTGGATACCTATTCGCAGCTCTACTTTGGGTTCCTGCTGTAAGGTCTGTTGTATCTCCACAGCACATTTCACTCCATCAATCGCGCTATTGAAAATACTTAATGCACCGTCACCATAGTATTGAAGAATTTTTCCATTGTATGCAGGAATACACTTTTCTAAAACTTCCTTCAGCCATCTTTGCTTCCGTTTTGCTGATTGTTCATTTTGCTGCATAAGAGCGGTAAATCCATACATATCGGAAAACATTATTGCAGCAAGTTGGCGCATACGTAAATTTAGTAAAGATAAACAGGTTACCCGTTCATTTTGCTGAAAGATAAAGGGGAAGGCAAAACCGATACTTTATAGACAGCCAACCATCATGAAGAAATACTTTGAGTTATTTGAGTTATGTGAAACACCGGCTTTCGAAAGGTAAAGCGTATCAGTTTTAAGAAGCTACTACCGAAATATCCGCCGGTAAATCTTGAAATATTTTACCTGGAACACAATTTCAAGCAGACAATTATATAATTTTATCTTCAAACTCCTTGCGGGAATCTCTCCGATAGGTTTGCAAAACAATAAATGATAATAATATGAAAAAGAAAATGTTACTATTTGTATTCTTTACTGCTATATCCGTATCGGTTGTATGTGCCCAGGATATTACAGGACACTGGAGCGGGAAAGTTGCGGACCAGTACAATGTTGCTTACGACTTCAAAGTGGATGGCAACACACTCACCGGAAAAGACCATCATCCCGACGGCTCGGTTTCAGATATCAGTAATGGTACAATCAATGCAGATACACTTTCGTTTGATGTTCCTATCCAGGGTGCCATGACACACGTTACCGGCAACGTTAACGGTGATACTATAACGCTTCATTTTTCCGTGCAGGGCTATGATGCAAATTTAGATTTAAAGAAAACTGAGGAAACACAATAAGGTTTATCCCGGGAAAATATATCAAAGCACCTTCACTTCTCGTGTAGGCGTAACTGTGAGTTTATTTCGAAAACATTATTCTTTGGCAGACTTCAGAGGCAATAGGTGCGGTTTAAAAGCCGATCGGCGAAAGTTCTGCCAACGGGTGTATGTTCCCATTATGCGAAGGAATGTTTAAAACAGAATAGGAGATTGTTTGGCAAACTATTCAGGAATTAAAAAAAGAAACTTCCGTTTTTGGTTTTAATGTTTGTAATTCTTTAGTTGAAAGGGAAACATTTCATAACTGTAAATTTTGGCAGTTGCATGACTCATGATATTTTATTACTATTGATGAAGTAACAATTTCGAAATTCGGCGACTCAATTTCTGGGTTCACTAAAAATCTTCATACAATTCAAATCATATGTTATGTCTGACAATGCAAAAGAAATTCAGATCGATGAATCAGGATTTCTAACCCCCGGCAAAGCTATAACTATATCAACAATGTCTTTGTTTATATGGATATTAACAGGCATTAGTTATAAAGCGTTAACATTTGTTGCTAAATGCGTAAACTATGAGGCGGTCACCTTTTTCGCTTCACTTTTACTTTCATGTATCTGTGGCTTTTATTTAGTAAAAAAAATATTAAAGAATGCCTCCTTCGCCACTAAATTTATTTTAGGATTTGCGAACATATTATTGTTGTATACATCTGCAAATGGAATACAAACAGGTTATTGCTTTATTTCAAAACCGGCATCCGGCGAAGTAAAGGAGTGCTCTCTTATCCCTTTCCTGGTAGCAAAGCCATGGCTGCCTGATCAGTATACAGAATCAGTAATCGAATCATTAAAAGCAGAAATTAAAAATCATGAAGCGCAATCTTCCCAAAACCCGGATACATCGGAAATCGAATCTTTGAGAGAAGAAATTAAGAACCTTAAAGCGCAAACTTCCCAGGGCCCGCAAACATCAGAAATTAAAACGTTGAAAGAAGAAAACCAAAAGCTAAAGGAACAAATTTCCGCAATACCGGATCAATCGGGCTATGTAAAAACTATAGGGGACCTTACTACTAAAAACCTGCGGCTAAACCAGGAACTGGCAGGAATAAGAACCGAAGACAGCATCAGGTGTGCACAATTGATCAATAAAAATAATTCCATTGGAAATGCTGATTCTAAAGCAACGATTGCCCGTCTTCAAAGGATTGTTGAGCAATATTCTAAATTAAATAGTAGCCTGGTTGCTTTGCAAAAGTTAAGACAAAATCCATGTATCAGCCGGGGCGAAACAGCAGCTTTTAAGATGATTAATGAATTATGCGGAAATGATCCGACTTCCGCAAATCAATTCCGAAGTATTATTGCCAGTTTAAAGCCGGTGCAATAATTTATTCACGGTAATCCCCGTATGCTCGGTTCACTATTGACACACACACACAGGGTAAATGTGATCAAAAGTAACGGTGAAGAGTAATCGCAAAATTCGCTGCCTGCCGAAACTTATCATAGGGATCTAAGATCAAAACACATGTATTTTCATTTTGTGGAAGCAGATAAGGGCGGATTGAGAATTCATCATTTTAGGATACACCCGGATAATCTAACTACAGGACGTTTAAACAAAATCAAAGATTTAATTTTGTTGCCCCTAAAAAAGACTCGTTTTTCAACGCTCCCTTTGTATAAGGTGAGGGCAGCATTGGGCGGTACTGGATGGTATCGTTCGGTATGATCGTTACATTCAAACCTTTTTGTTGTTGCTGACCGGTTAACCAGATTGTAGCCGAACCACTCCAGTTAGTTGTTGCGTTGGTTCCTTTTAACATCCACTCAAAGTGATGGCTACCTGCATTATTCAGCACAAATGAATAAGTAGCCCAGTTCCCCGCTTGCTCCTGAATACCGGCTTTCACGGTTTGCCCGTCCACCTGAAGTGTCATATCCGGGAAAGGCTTGCCTGCAAAGGCGCTATCTGGTTTCAGGAACACAATATACCGGGCTGAAACAGTAGACGCCGCCAGGTCTATCATGGTGCTAATCCCATTAGCAGCGAAATGATTTTGATAACTGGTAAGCATATTCGAAGCAGGTAGTTCCGGCAACTCCAAATGAGTGGCATTCATCACTTTCCCATCGATAGTAATGGAAGATACTTTGCCGGGGTTTAGCAATTTCACTGTATTGCCCGCCTGCAAAATATGCATTCCAAACTTTTGAGATGTCTCCTCCGTTGCTTCATAAGTAACTCCTGTCAACAAAGGGCGGCTGGCATCCCGTAACGGATAGACTTCATACACGGCTGCTTCGTATCCCTGCAAAGGAAGTGTGATGGATGCACCGGCAGAATACAAATCAGGAGATATCCATCGGGTGGGATATATTCTTTCCAACACAAGGTTAGCAGCAGCAGCATTCATTCCCTCGGCGGGAGATAATTTTATTGAAATTTTTTGTGCTGCCATTTGCGGGTTACGGATAGCAATAATACCACTGTCCTGTTTATAATGTACATACCCGTAAGTTTCTCCTTTTGTAGGATCGCCGCCAACCATATAGGTCTTATTTAAAATATCAAACCGGTTTCTTGCCCATGATAATGATTTGCCCAATGCATTCCATTCATCCGGGTTAAGTATATCCGGCGATATATATAATTCATACATGGTTACACCACGACCAAAATAAAAAGCGGCATCGTCTGTAAACTTATCCAGCGGATCATCATTGCCACCGACGTTTTCCAGCCTTCCTTTGATTATGCCGTGTGTCATTAAATTACTCACAGGAAACCATACATCCTGGTTGTGAAAATCGTCATAAAGCACGAAGTCTTTATAAGTAACTGCACCGTCTCTTTCATTAACGGAGGGCACATCTGCAAAACCAAAGTCGGCACCCTGCATCCATATCTGGTTAGCATATTGCATCCACCATGGACTCATCCACGTTCCTGAAGTGATATTTAAAAATTCATGGGGGTTGATGGCTCGTACTGCTTTGCATTTGGCAATGATACTTTCCAGTGCAGCCCGGCGGGAGAAATATCCTACCGGGTGGCCATTGCCCGGCTCACTCGATGAAAACTGGATACCATCCCATTTAAAATAGCCGACCCCCTGTTTGGCAAAATCGGTAGTTCTTTTTTCGAACAAAGCACTGTATTTGGGGCCAGCAATATCCATCATGGCATCATCGGGCGTGTGGCCCACTGTTTCATATCCGTGCGTTTTCATCCAATCGATTCGTTTCATTCGAAATGAATATCCGCCCGTAGGGCCAAACCATAATCCAAGGGTAGTACCCAGTGGTTTCAACGCATCCACAATTGGCTTTACGCCATGCGGAAATGTGGAAGTGCGCATTTGCCAGTCGCTTTCATAATTATCCCAGCCATCATCCAGCATAAAAGCATCGAGATGAATGCCATATGGAATAATCATATCTTTTTTGAACAGATCAACAATGTGCAGGATATTTTTTTCATTCATGACATGATCGGGTTGTACGCCGGGGTACATTGGTGAACGCAAATCATACCAGCTATTGTACAAAGCATACGGTTTATTGGGAGCCACACGGATATCCGGCAGGTAATTGTAAAACCAATCTTTCACATAATGATCCGGGGCCAATCCTTCTACTGTCCAGTCACTCTCCACCCATTCATTACGGACCACCTGGCCTATCAATTCGTGGCAGGAAAGTTCCAGGTTGTTATCGCGATCGTGTTTTAGTGTGTTAGTGGCAGCAGGATATTCAATACCAAAGAAAACACCTCCGTTTGCAAAATCTAACGCACATGGCTGACCGAAATCGCCCCGTTTTACAATCCGGCTGGTTTCCTCCTGGTTGCTTTGACCATTCTGCACTTCCCGGTAATCACTGCTACCCACTTCACGCATCTGGTAACCGCCTGCCTGTTCTTCCGCTTCCCCAACGCGTCCTTTGCGACACATGATAGCCTGCAACCAGTCCTTTTCAAGCGTGGTATCTTCCACCGATATTTTGCGGCGATTGTAAAATTTATCCGGCAACAACTGGTAAGTTAACCGTATTTGGATGGTGTTGCCCGGATCGAAGGGGGTGAAATATAATTCCAATTCCTCGCCGCCATTTTCAATATCCTTAAAATCATAATGAACATATTTGTAATCCTTTTTGGTAAAGCTAACCTGCAGGTCACCGTTAAAAATTTTACCTGGTGCGCTCCAGTCCGTCCACATCATTTGCAGGGCATAATTACCATCGGTATAAACATTATGATTGTGATTATTATATTCAGCAAGCCATTCTTTATTACCTGTAAGTTCATCTCCCTGTAAAATATCATTGGCTATTATCACACTTTCCGTTACTATGTTATTGGATAATGTAAATACCTTTTTATTATCTTTTATTTCGTAATGGGTGCTTACCGGTTGGGCGATGCTGCTAAAAGAAAAACAAAATAATATCGGGATATAAAAAAACTTCTTCATGTGCTATTGATTATTAATTGACGTTATCAATATGGGAAGTTACCAAAGATGATTGTAATGAAAAATACTTCGTATATCGTTTGTCGTTCTATGGGAAGGGCTGACGTTCCAAAAATGCCATCATGCCGGTGTTCAGGTTTTGGCCGGTTTTATAAATCAGCTAAAATTTTGTCAACGCTTTGAATGTAATCTTTGTTATTAAAACGGTTTTGTAGTCCGTACCCTTTGGCACCAAGCCATTGTTCCCAATCATTCTGCAAATCGTCTGCGCTATTGAAATTTAATAAATCACTTATTTTTCTTATATAGTTACTTCCAGGATTATCATTAATGAACTGCAGCGCCTGCGGCAATACTTTTTTTTCTTTGAGGTAGACGCAAAAATAACGGGCATAACATTTTTTCAACATGTCATTAACAACACCGTCATTTGTAGTATCGGAAAAAATGATTGGTAAAGGAAGCTGATGAGATTTGAGTTTATTATATTCACTTATATAAATAAGCCGCCAATTATCTTTTGGTATAAAATCATTGCCCGAAGTAGAAGAAAATTCTTCAAAGAGACTGGCAATACCTTCATTTAACCACAAAGGACAATTTTGAAAAGCATTACTTAAATACGCATGAGTCAACTCATGAGTAAGCGTTCCTTCGCCGCTTGGCTTCCAAAATACAATTGCATTCGCAATTGGATTGAAATAACCTAACGAGCCTTTGGGGCCCGGCAAATGCAAACTTTGCACCGTACTTATATAATATTGACGTCCAGCACTTGTGTCATAGGGTGCATCTATCACATGGATCGTTAAGATCAATGAATCAGAATATTTTCTGTTGAAATAGAGGCCCAGGAAATTAAAGAAATCTGAATAAGAGGTTCCGCCATTAAGAAAAAGATCTCCGGTTGTACCTATACCTGGTTTGGGGTTATGGGGAGTTGTCTGCTCGTAAATTGGATTTGGCATGTTACTTAAAAAGTCCTGTTCATCATTCCCTGGAGTATTTGCCCGGGCGTTAACTGGTAATGATTGTTGTATTGCTGCCTGGTTCATCACGCCGGTTGGCAGGCTTTTTCTTTTTGTGACAATGCCAAAGTCATCGTCATTATAAAAGAGATATTCACTGTTCTGAACCTCTGTTATTTTATTCAGGACGTTACAAATGCTATCCCGGAGATTTTGGACAACCGATAACTTCTTTTGTAACTCTTCCGACTGCTTTTTCAGTAATGCCTGTTCTTTATTTGCGTTATCTATTTGTTGTGCTATGAGCGGGTATTTCCTGAGAATTGCGATTTTAACCGAATCATTTTCCGGGATTCGTCCAGCGTTGTTTTGGGCCAAATGAGAATTGTCCCGGTCGGGAGACATCAGTATGTGGTTACCCGTATCTTCGTCTACGGCATGCCGATAGGTATGAACTATGGTTAGAACAGGGTTGTTAAATTTTAGAGTAACATCATTAAATAAAGTTTTATAATTGTTGATAGCTTTGGTGGAATCACTTATTCGATATGCCAGCTTGCTGAAATTTAATAATTGGTCCTCACTCCACAAGCGGTATTTTGTTGAGCTATCTTCCATACCGTGTTCAACGAGGAGTTCCGGTATAAGGCCGGCTTTTCCATTATAATAAACGGTGAAAGTGCCCGACCCATGCCGGGGATAACTCATCTCCCTAATCAATTCCGAGCTTGCATCTGCATATGTTATTTGCTTGTTAGGTAGCAAATCTTTGTTTTTGGGATTTTTCAAACAATCCTTTAATTCCTCAATGGAAAGTTGAAATTTGGAATCGTAATAATAATGTAATCCAAGGGTGTAAGTGAATACCAGGCGGTTTTTAATATTATTTGCCTGGTCGGAGAGGCTTAAGCAATGGTCGCAGGCAAAAATAACGGCCAGGTTATGTCTTTGAAAAGCTGGTGTCAAAGAGATTGAACCATCGGCATTTCTCACGTTTTTCAGATAGGTATTAAAGGTAGCCAACGCCTGATCAAATTCATCGCATCGCTGGGCACATAAGTTAAAACCGCCGAAAATAAATAAAATCAGCGATATAATCTTCGCCTGCATCATTTGTATTCACCTTTGGATGAATCGTAGGGATACCCTTCCTGCAATTTTAAAGAATCAGTTGTTGATTTCTCATAAATTCTGTCTCCTCCCTGGGTCGTTGAAGTTAAACCATAATCAATTCTGAATGTGGAAGCGAATAAAATAATTAACGTAGCACAAAGAAAAACAAAAAGCCCCGGCGATAGTTTTGAAAGCGTGATTTTGTAATTGCCGATATTGCCTGATGCAGTTACATCTCCTTTTGCCTGGATAAGGAAAAGAGCGAATGCCATGCATGAAAAAGACAATGCAACAAATATAGCGGTTGATAATAAAACCATTCTTCTTTCGGCACTCAGTGCCACCATGGTTTGCACGTTCCACTCATTTGGGGGCGGGGATTTAATTGAAAAATAAAACAAATAAGCACCTGCTGTAAGTAGTCCTGAGAATGCAAGGATTATAGCTGAGATATAACCGATCGCAATTAAGCGGCTCGTTTTGGCATCTTTCCCGTTGTTTACAATTGTCCCGTCCTCTTTGGTTTGGCTCTCAGACATTATAGTGACTTAATGGTAATAAATATAATAATTTAATATCTCATTTTTTAATTTTTTACGTTTCACGCTCTAAATCAATTGTACTAGAGATACATACCTGCCCGAATTTACAATGCAAAAATGCAACATAGTGTGGCCTTGACATAAGTGGGAGATTTGCAGACATCGTTTTACCGGAACCACCTAACGCCATATTGATGCGTCAGTTGGCGTTATCCGGAAAAGGCAAAAGTTTAAAAGTTGGGTGTCGGCACTACTTAAAGCAACTCTCAACTACCGGCGAAATAAAAATAATTTCCTCAATAATTCTTTGCATAATCCTAACTTTCCATGATGAAAAATAGTATCACTTCCATTCTTTGCTTGTTAGCATTATCTTCTTTTGCACAAACTGAAATAAAACTTGATGATATACGAAACCATGTGGGTGATTCAGTGAAAATAATGGCTAAGATATATGGAGGTAAGTATTTGGAAAGGGCTGAAAATACGCCAACGTTTTTGGATGTCGGAGGAAAGTATCCTGATGCAAAACTAACCCTTGTTATTTTTGGCGATGTGAGGAAGCAGTTTAAGAATCCACCCGAGACGTACTATGAAGGTAAGGATGAATGGATAACAGGGCGGATCCAATTATTTAAAAATAAGCCTGAAATAGTTATCTACGGTACCGGACAGATTTCTGACGTTGCTGCGCCTCTTAAGAGCAATTAAAATCATATTACGTGTTCTTCAGGACTTATAAAAATCATGTAAGCTATACCGTTAGTATTAAATTTGGTTTTGGCTACATTGCACCGTAATTATTATGGAATAAAAAAACCCGGAAGGTTTCGAAATAGCTCCCGGGTTAACCAATGTGAATTAGAAATATTTAAAATCACGTCGATGTAGCCAGCCGCAAAGAATTGCCCATGATTTAATTATTTTACAGAAACAGGTACTTTCAGGTTTTCCCATTCAAGTGCGAAACCGTCGTTGTCTACTACAAACTTCATTCGTTCATTGAAAGTTGCGGATTTCTCAGGTTTCACGGTTACCCGCAGAGACATCGTCAGCAGGATTTTCGCTCGTACTTTCGTCATTTTTGACACCCCACTGACCGGTTTGCGAATTAAATATTATCGTCCATTCGTTTTCTCCGGGAATGGTATACAAACTATATTTTCCAGCCGGCAAAGATTTACCTTCTACTGTAATATCCTTATCCGTTTGAAATAAGGTAGCCTCGTTTGCACCAGTCCTCCATACTTCGCCATATGGCACCAGGCCGCCCCATATCTTTCTTCCTTTTACGGCGGGACTGCTGTAATCGATAGTAATAGTGGCCCCCATAACCTTGCCAGTTGCCGTGGCTGGCGGGCTTGGTCGTTTTGATTTATCCTCGTCCTGTGCCCGGGTCAGTGAAGTGATGAACAAGCCGATACAGGTTATCAGAAGCGCTTTTGAAATGATATTTTTTTTCATCGTGAAATTTTTTTTACAGTTAAAAATAGATGAAACATAAAATTAATGTTTCCCCTCCGGCATTCCCTATTATATTTTTGTTTACAAATTCCAGATGCATTTATCACACATGCAAATTGAAAAAGGCTATTGGTCAGTAACTTTTATCAAGAGATTTGTTACTTTCCAGATATTTGTAATTAATCACGGTACCAAATCAAATTTTTAAAATAAAGCTTATGGTTAAAAGCAGCTCAGGCTATCAATTTAAATTTAATGGTAAAACGGATAAACCTATTTATAAGTACATCGCGGAAATTATAGGGCGGGACATAGAGAAGGGCGTTTTACAAAAAAAGGTTCAGTTGCCATCTGTTAATGAATTTAGTAGCAAATATGCAGTGGCCCGCGACACAATAGAAAAAGCGTACAGGGAGCTAAAGAAACAAAATTATATTTCCTCAGCGCCAGGCAAGGGCTATTTTGTAATTGGAAAGAAAGAATCGAAACTTAAGGTATTATTGGTATTTAATAAGCTTAGTTCTTATAAGAAAATGGTATACGATGCGATAATAGAAACAATGGACAACAAAGCGAAAGTTGACCTCCAGGTGCATCATTATGACCCGCATCTGTTAAAAGAAATCGTGGAGACAAGTTTAGGTAAATATCATTATTACGTCATTATGCCGCATTTCTTTCAGCATTCAAAAAGGAAGGAGTATTTGCCAATCCTCAATAGCATTCCCGCAAATGAACTGGTTATATTGGACAAAAAAATAAACGGTCTGCAGGAAAATGTTATGGGCATTTTTCAAAACTTCAAGTATGATATCTATTATGCGTTGACCTCCGAAATTAAACGCATCAAGAAATATCGTCATGTTGTAATGATATTTCCAAAGGAAACCCATCACCCGGTTGAAATAATAGCAGGTGTTAAAAAGTTTTGCAATGAAACCAATAAAAAATTTTCTGTGATAAAAAACCTGGAAAATGAAAAAATTACTTCCGGAACACTTTATATAGTAATTGAAGAAAATGACCTGGCAAAACTTATTAAAAAGGTCAGGAAAACCAAATTCCAAACTGGTAAACAAATTGGAATTATTTCTTTTAACGAAAGTGATTTAAAAGAACTGTTGGATATAACGGTTATCACAACTGACTTCGATAAAATGGGCCGTACTGCTGCAACTCTGATTTTAGAAAGGAATCATTCCCAAATCAATAATCCTTTCAAAATTATTGTTAGAAATTCTATTTGATAAAAGACTAAGAATCTGGTTGAGTTAATTAAAATAAAATGATTATGCCCTGTCTCAAAATATTTTTAGCCACGGATTACACGGACACTTCGCTTTGCGAAGTGCACGGATTTATCTGTGAAAATCTGTGTAATCCGTGGCAAATAAATAATTCAAACAGCCTCTAAGACAAGATAACATTCGTGGAACAAAATTTCTAAAAGAGGGTTTCAGTTATCACAAGAACATCTCCTGTCTTTTCATAAAATGAAACGACAAACTGCGTAATGGATTCTAAATACAAAGCTGCATTCCACCCATTAAATTCTTTATCACAAGGCTCTGTTAGAAAAGTGGTACGCTAAGAGGCGAGAAATTTCTTCCATCGAGGTACTGAATTCCTGGAATTTGCGTTACTACGTAGTAACCCTTTCTTTCGTCAAAAACTGCAACTCATGAAAACCCTGAAAATTTTTACAAGCATGCTTCTTTTGGCATGCGCAACTCTTTCTTTTGTATTAGTTACGGATGAATGGATTCTTGTGGAAACACAAAACTGTAAAATTTATTTTCCACAGAAACCTACGGATCAGTCCGGAATAGTAAACACTGCTTTGGGAGATCTCAAAGTAGCTATCTACACCTACCGGGCGCCGGAAAATGTCGGAGACGATAATTTAGCTTATATTCTCAGCGAAACGCAATACCCCGATTCTTTGATGAATTCGGATAAGAAAGATAAGCTGGATGCGTTTTTCAGGACTTCTATTGATGGAGTACTGAACAATTTTCATGGACAGTTACTGGCAGAATCTAAAACCGCGATTGATGGATTCCCGGGCAGGGAGGTGAGGATAGATATTCAGAAGGGAAAGGCTGTAATGAATATGCGTTTTTACCTCGTAAGAAACAGGATGTATGTGCTGGAAACCATCACTAATTCAGATAAAGATTTCAATAAATCAATAGAAAGATTTATGAGCTCTTTTGCAGTAACAAATTAAAAGACCGGCCGGCGACATTTTTTATTTTACAGGAACGCTGAATAATCCATTAGTAACGGATATGCTATCAGCCCCCATGCCTTGTTGATCTCTTATCGTCCCGCTAAAGGTTCCTTGTACATTGCCGGCGCTCACGCTGGTTACACCAATTGTAAATGACGGCTGCCCCGGGGCACTTTCTGCCCATGTTTGACCGAGACTATCCACATAATTAAAGTATGCCCGTAGGGCACTTGTGTCTGCGTAGGTACCTATTCCAACCTGTCCTGTATTGCTAACGCCAAAGTTGACATTTTCGTTTGAATTAATAACCGTATCACGTCCGCTGATATCAAGCCCCGCCTGTCCGGAGGTACCCGGAATATTACCGTTAGTTGCGCCGGAACTGTCACTAAAATTTCTATATACCCCGTTAAAAAACCCGGTGACGTAATAATGCGGAGGTATACCTTGTACCGTTACAACAGAAAATATGCAACTGCCGCCAGGTCCGTTCAATGGTGTTATTGTAAAATCAGAAGTGCCCGTATCGACTGGTGTTCCTGTCGCCGTAAGCACTGCAGTTTGAGTTCCGGTTGATGTAAAAGTGCCGATTTGACTAAATGATATTCCGTTAACCGTATTCGTTGTGATCCAGTAGGGGCCAACGACACTAACGTCGACGGTTATAGTTACAGTATTGGCGTCGGTGACTGCCGTGTCCGCCACGAATCTGCCAGACACAGTTGCTCCTGTACAATCTCCACCGCTACCTAATGTATATTCCGCCAGGGCAGTTGAAGTGTAAGAAGGAGTTTTGGCACAGCCGAAAAAGAGAACCAGGATGATAATGGTAAGTGCAATCGGGGTTTTCATAAGGGCTACTCTAAATTTATTGTTAGTTGGAATATTAGTTCCTGCGGCATGTTCCAAAGATAATTAATATTAAAATTGAATCAACAGGGCTTATACCGCCAGCTACCTTTAGAAACTTTCGGAATACTATAAACGATGTTCTGCTAATTGGAGAAACTTTAAATTATAAAAGAGTTGCAGGCCATACATCGCAAACCTCGACGACCAGTCCGTACACTTTTTCTAAAAACCTGTGAAGTTTTCAACCTTTCCTGCTTCGGGAGCCAAATGTTTATTTTCAAAAAAGAAATTTTTCGTTTAATGATAAACGTTATAACCCGGGGGTTGAAGAAGAGATTTTATTGTTCCACGGTTACGAAATAACTATTGGCAGCAGGGAATACTTATATCCTGCTGTTTTAAAAAATAGTTTTACTAAAATTTTTTTCGTACGAAAAATTTCCTACCTTTAGTAAATGAAAGAGAAAAAAGACACTAACAAACAAAAGACGGAGCCAACCAGGTCAGAACTGGAGATATTGAAAGTACTCTGGGAAAACGGTCCTTCCACAGTTCGACAGGTTAACGACAATCTGAATGAACAAACAAGAACAGTGCAATACACCTCCACTTTAAAACTGATGCAGATTATGCAGGACAAGGGTTTGCTCAAAAGGGATGACAGCAGTATGAAACATGTGTACAGCCCGGCCGAGCCGGAACAGAAAACAAAGAATGCACTGCTTGAAAAATTTGTGGACAGCATGTACAATGGGTCGGCCAGCAGTCTTGTTATGCAGTTACTTGGCAATAAGAAAACGACAAAAAAAGAATTGCAGGCAATAAAAGACCTGCTGAATAAAATGAATACAAACAAATAAATGCATCGAATACATGATCCTTACGATTCATTTTTTAGATACTTTGTTTAACGCGGCCGCCATGCATGCCGTTTTTATTACACTCATTCATTCTCTTTGGATTGGCGCTGTTATGGCATTGGTGGCGGGGATAGTTATCATGCTTACCAAAAAAGCAGGACCACAACTAAGATATCAACTGCTTGGCGGTTTATTGATGTTGTTTGTGCTTTGCGTGGTATTGGTATTTTGCAAAGTATTCATTGCGGCAGCCAATGTAGTTGATAATGGTAACGAAACGACGATCCTGGCAATGACCTCAGCAACATTACGGGCAGACTATATTCAGCCACGTAGAGATGTTTTCGATACACTCCTTTTCCTCATCCAGGCAAATGCAGGCATTATCGTTTCAATATGGCTGATGGTGATCTGTTTTAAATGTGCACAGCTTGTGTCAGGATTAAGTTCACTGCAGCGTTTTAAAAAAAGAAATGCATTTGACGCAGGTGACTACTGGAACAAAAAACTGCATGAACTTATAATAAAGATTGGTGTAACAAAAACCGTTTTACTCCTTCAGTCTTCCCTTGCTAAGGTACCCATGGTTATTGGTCACCTGAAACCGGTCATTCTTTTTCCAATCGGAATATTAAACGCATTACCGCAAGACGAAGTGGAAGCCGTACTACTGCATGAATTGGCGCATATTAAGCGAAATGATTTTTTGATTAACCTGCTACAACAATTTATTGAAATATTTTTCTTCTTCAATCCTGCTGTGTTATGGGTTTCATCGCTCATGAAAAATGAAAGAGAGAACTGTTGTGATGATATTGCTCTTTCTATTAAACAGGATAAGAAACTATTCATTAATGCACTGGTATCGTTCCAGGAATACCAGGCAGGTTTAAATTATGCGACGACATTTCCGGGTTCAAAAAATCATCTGCTCAACCGTGTAAAAAGAATTATTACTAATAAAAATAAAACACTCAACAATATGGAAAAACTGATATTGGGATCAGGAATTGTTATCACATGCCTTGCAACTGTAGCATTTAATCCTGGTGAAGGAAAAGACAAAAATGATGTAGCAAAAACAAAGTCCATAACAAAGCATGTAAGAACGGCTAATAACCTGCCAGCAAATAGTGCTGAAAGGATGGACCTTAAACCTGCAACTGGATATTTTAGTCGCCTCGACACCCTGCCGCAAAAAGAAATGACAGATACTTCCGGCTATAACATAAATTTCAAGGGAGATGTGGATGGAAAACGAATTGAGTTGAAAGAAAAGAATAGTAAGGTAGAAGAATTATATGTTGATGGGAAAAAAATACCAGAGGACCAGTATAAGCAGTACCAGCCGCTGATTGAAAAAATACACACGCAAATGAGAGAGCAGGCTGCTCAGTTGAAGCAAAGGGCGGACCAGCTTGAATTAAAAAAGGAGCAGATGGAAAAGCGAATGGATACACTAAAGACGACCGCTGAAGAAATGAAGGAACAAACCGAACTTGCGAGAGTTGATATGGAAAAACAAAAAGAACTAATGGAGCAAAAAGAAGTAGAAATGCAGCAACAAGCAGAACTTATGCAGAAGCGTGATTCAGCAACGAATTTACAATCGCAAAAGATGCAACAGGATTTTATACAAAAAGAGGAGGAACTCAAACAAAAAGAGTTGGAGTTTCAAAAAAAGGTTGAGGAGCTAAAATTGCGGCAGGAAAAATTGAAACTGATGCTAATAGACTCCGCAAAAACAACAAACAGGGTCACCATAAAACCCGCCATTAATACAAAGCCGATCGTACTGGTTAAGCCTGCGATTACCGTTAGCCCAATCTATCCTGTAAAGACAGCTGTTGACCTTAAGCCGGTTACCGTGGTAGGCGTTGCGTCAACCGTCTATGCTAAACCGTTAGTTCTTTCAAAAGTTTCAACAGAATCAGCAGTTAGTTTAAAGCCAGTAACGGTGGTGGGATTTGCCTCAGCGGTAAAAGCTGAACCTGGTGGTGTTGCAATTGTTTCAACCTCTATTGGCGAAGATATCATTCGCGATTTCGAAAATTCTAATATTATCAGCAGCAGGGAAAATCTTTCTTTTCAACTTACAAACGAGTCACTCATTGTAAATGGCATAAAACAACCCGAAAACATTCATCAGCAGATATTGCAAAAATACCAGTCAAAACCTGGCGACAAAATTTCACTTAGTTATAGTAATAAACGGTGATACCTGTCGCGAATACAGAATGCTTAGAACGCCTGGGTTTGCCCGCAACTCAAATATTTCAAATTTATTGTGTTTGAATAAAGAAATGTCAGCCAGATCTAATAAATTCAAAATATTCCAAATTGTTTTTTGATTTTGTTGGATTTTGTCTAATTCCTAATCGGTGGATGAGTTGATGAATACTAAATCGGCCAGTCTTTTATTAAAAATATTTTAGAATGAATTAGACAGTAATTTTACGGTATTGCATTTTCCGAAGATCTACTCTATGTTTGTAAGCTGATCAGAAAGTGAATTACCTCTTACTTTCTCAATTCGTACCAACACCCCAAATCTTTAGAATTTCCGCTTACTCTTCCTTTTGAAATTCCTTAAAACTTTAAGCAGTCTGACTGCTAAAAAACTTTAAGAAACTCAAAACCCCAGGAAAATGAACGAAAATTCTACTAATGCAGGCGTGTATCTGTACACTTTTCTAAAGCCAGCCCCGGTTCAATCAATAAAAAATTACGGCGGAACAACCAAAGGCGCACTTGTAAAAGCCAATGCTAACATTATATTGATTTACTGCAGGCGGGCGATAACTTCTTTGATATGCTTATTATGTTTGACCCAAATGGTGTTTGCGCAAACAGGCTATCTCTACGTGCACACAAAAGCACTTAGCGAAGATGTTAACCAATCCTTTTCTTTTTCAGTGTCTGGAGGAAGCACTTCAGTTTCCGGCTTCACAGTCCTGGACCAGGCCCTCAATATTGAACCGACTGATATTGGTGCAGGGCATGGAACCGGTGGTGGGGAACTTTGGGTGGTTGCAGGTGCAACCCAGGGAGCCAGCGGCACTATATATCACAGGGGAGTAAAAAGTACAATATGGAACACAGTTAGTGGTCATACCGGTTCTGCAATTGACGGAGCCGATCTTGGGCATTTTTTGATCATAGATGGTTCAGGAGACGCTTATGTTTACAACGGTACATCTTTTATAAAAATTTTCGATCACTCGACGTACGGGGTAAAAGCCGTTGACATTGCCAATAGTGGCAGCATCACTTCTGGTACAGGTTTTACAGCTATAGTATGTGCAGACGGACATGTGAAGGCTTACACCGGAAATTACAGCACCACTTTTACATGGACTGATATAACTCCTGTTGATAAAAGTGGCGGAAGTTTCAAACGCCTGGATATTAATCATACAAATAAAAATATTGTTTTAGCCGATCAAAATGGATATGTAACAGAAGTAAACTCAGCAGGCGGCGGGTTGGCGTATTACTCACGTGGTACGTCATCAGGTTCAGGAAATGTGGATATTGCGATAGACGATAATGGAATGATATACGGAATGAGTAAAGATGCACAGGGTATGGATGCTGTATATAGATATAATGGCTCGTCCTGGACCGAGGAGCCGGAAACCGGCCTTCATTATTTCCTTACCTGTAGTGATGCCAGCCAGGTATGGGTAATAAAAGGTCAAACTGCTGCTCAATCATCTTCCTTTGCAAATCAATCGACTATTTACACGAGAGTCGGTGATGGCTCAGCCACATGGTTGGATGATGAAAGGGTGCAAACCTCACAGAATGGTAACTCAATCATCATACCGGTTTCGGCGGGTACTTACACTGTTACTGAGGCCAGCCCGTCGAACTGGAATTTGCAGAAAATAGAAATCTATGATTCTACGCCTGGTAGCACAACGAATGTTGCGGGTAATAGTGCAACGGTGGTTGTAAGCGCCGGCCAGGTGGTTCACTTATTATATACCAATGGAATCGTGGCTCCTGTAGAGGTGCCGCTGACTTGTGGTACCACAAATATCATTCAGGATTTTGGCTCAGGCGCTCCCAAAACCCGGGGAGGTCCGCTGACAGGGCTAACGGATTTTCACTATTATAGTAATTCCTCTTTAAATACTACGCCGGATGGTTATTATTCATTAACACAGAATTCGCAGCAATGGGGAAATAATACGCTTACCGATCATAGTGGACTTACCGGTGGTTATTTCCTTATGGTAAATGCGGCATATGCGCCAAATGAATTTTTCAGAAAAAGAATTACCGGCCTCATACCCGGCGGATCATACACTTTTTCTTTTTGGGCGGCCAATCTTTCTCCCTCTTCGCCATTAATACCCAATATACTTTTCGGAATAGCTGATACTGCATCGGGTGCAACCCTGGGATCTGTAAGTGCTTCGCTGCCGATAGATAATTTATGGCATCAGTACACATTCTCATTTGTAGCCCGCGCTACAACGGGCGATGTATTTCTTCAAAATAATGCACCGGGTGGCTTTGGAAATGACCTTGCCATTGATGATATAGGTTTTACCCAGTTTTGCAGCGTTTTGCCTTTAACTCTTGGCAGTTTCAATGTTGTAAAACAGAACAATACTTCGCTGCTGAATTGGGCCATCATTTCAAACCCCGGCTTAGACTATTTTGATGTAGAGAGAAGCACAGATAAGGGAGCAACGTGGAAGCGAATCGGTATGGTACCTGCTGCAGGCGGATATGCTATGACACAAAATTATTCATTCACCGATGCTAACCCAGAAATTGGCGTGAACCTCTATAGATTAAAAATGACAGATAAAAACGGGAGCATTTCTTATAGTGATATAAAAAGTGTTACCATAATAAATGAAAATGTGGTGACGATAACTTTATTCCCGAATCCTGTAGCTGCTCATAAGAATCTGAGCGTGCAGTTAAAGGGATTTACTACGGGAATTTACAGAATTAATCTTGTGTCGTCGGTAGGTCAAATTATTAAACAAATAACATATAATAAAATTAATACCAGTTCCGATTTAATTACCATTCCGACAGCAGAAATACCAGGCGGCATATACGTAGTAACTGTAAATGGCAATGTCCAACATTTTTCAAAATCAATAGTTATAGAGAACTGATTATCCGTAGTTGTTACCAGGATCCTGAATTTTTAGATTCACTCGATTCCTGCAGCCTTTCACCGGTTTTAAAAACGGGGAAGGCTGCTTTTTTATTTTAGATCTTTGTAAAAGTTCATGCATGCATTCAATCCAACGCACTTCGAATATTCTATTACGTTAGTAAGGCGTTCTCTAAAAATCCGATTGACCGGAGGAGCTCTCATTTTGAAGATTACCCAACAAGGATGCCAGTAAAATCAAATTGCATGCTTGTTAATTGCAAAATGGATAAGTAAGAATATATTTACAGAATTATTAATTATTAGGGATATGAAAAAAATATTTATCATCGCAACGACGGTAGTGCTTGTGCAAAGCTGCATCGGCCAGGATGCAACCGGCGAGATCGATACATTAATAAATGCTTATGCAAAATTGTACAAGTTCAATGGTTCAGCCCTGGTAGCAAAGAGCGGTACTATTTTATTGAACAAAGGATATGGTTACCGCGACGCAGCCAATAAAGTATTGAATAATGAACATACTATTTTCCAGCTAGGTTCTATTACCAAACAATTTACCTCAGCGGTAATCCTGAAACTCCAGGAAGAAAAAAAACTTGCGATATCAGATAAACTCAGTAAATATTTTCCCGAATATCCAAAGGGAGACAGTATTACGATACGAGAGTTATTAACCCATACGTCAGGTATTTATAATTACACGAATGACCAGGATTTTATGGCGAATGAAATTACCAAACCGGCAACAAGGGCAAGGATGATGGCTTTATTTGAGAATAAGCCGCTTGATTTTTCACCCGGTACTTCATGGAGTTATTCTAACAGTGGATATTCCCTCTTGGGTTACATTATTGAAGAGGTTACAAACAAGCCGTACGTGGAGGCAGTCCGCAAGTATATATTTACACCGTTGCACATGACTCATAGCGGGTTTGACTTCACACACCTGGAAAGTAATGATAAAGCCATCGGTTATTTCAAACTCAATGATAAAGACACCATGCCTGCACCCATCGTAGATTCAACAGTGTCTTTTTCAGCCGGGGCTATATATTCCACTACCGGTGATCTGTACCTGTGGAACAACGCACTGGAGCATAACGTGATTTTATCAAAAACGCAACAGGAAGCAGCTTACTCTCCCATACGGAATAACTACGGGTACGGGTGGGGGATAGATAGCATAGATGGAAAAAGAAGAGTGGGGCATGGCGGTGGTATACCCGGGTTTATTACCAACATATCCCGGGTTCCCGAAGATGATGTGTGTATTATTCTCCTGAGCAATGCATCCAACCAAACAATAAGTGATATTACCCAAAGCATTTATGCCATCCTTTATAACAAACCTTATGAACTACCAAGGGAAAGAAAAATTATTATGCTACCCGAAGAAACAATGAAACAATATAAAGGTGAGTACGAAATTAAGCCCGGCTTTACTGTAGTGATGACCGAAAAAGATGGCGAATTATTGGCCACGCCAACGGGACAATCAACAAAAACGCTTTACGCCGAAAAAGAAGATTTTTTCTTCGAAAAGGAGGAGGATGTACAGGTAGAGTTTACAAGAAATGACAAGAAAGAAGTCAATGGCTTTATCCTTCACCAGGGGGGCCGTGAAATCACGTGCACAAAAATAAAATAAGCAGAGGCACCTGTCCTTCTATCGTTGCGTGTATCTTCGATATCTTAATTATTAGCAAAGAAAGCATAGGGAATTATAATTTCATTAATTTAGTTATGAATAAAAAATGAAATACTTTCAAACCATCCTTTTTATCGTTTACCTTTTTATTTTTCAAATAGCAAAGGCACAGGAGAATCCGGAATCGTTCAACAAGGATTCACTGCAAAAAATGATAAAACACATCATGAAGGATATCAAAATACCAGGGCTAAATGAAGACCTGAAAGAGTTAGAGAACATCCCCGAATCCATACCCTTTACCGATTCAAATTCGCGGGCGCAGAAAGTGTATTCAGAAGTTATGAAACAGCTGAACGATGCGCTAAAAATCCGAAAAGAGAAGGGAGATAAAAAGGGTATTGCGGAATCGTATTTAAGCCTTGGAGACCTTAATATTAAAATGAATAAACCTTCGGAAGCGAGACAATATTTACAGAATAGTATACAAATATCCAAAGAATTAAATGATAAGAATTCTCTCGCAAGTGCCTACGGCAATCTCTCGTTTTTAGACGACAGGCAGGGAAATTATAAGGAGGCTTATGAATATTATAAGCTGTATACTATTTACAGGGATAGCGTAGAAAATATAGAGATTTCGAAGAAATTTTTACAGGAGAAGTTGAAACATGACTATGAAATAAAAGAAGCCAATGTGAAAGCGGCTCAGGCCAAGAAGGATGCCGCTGCTAAGCGTACAAGAAACATTCAATACATGGTGATTGTTTCCTTCGGTGTTATTATTGTGGCCGCTTTTGTTATAGTATTTATCCAGCGTAAGAATAACAAGCAAAAACAAGAGGCAAATCTTTTGCTTCAGTTTCAAAAAGAAAAAGTAGAAAATACCTTGTCAGAATTAAAGAGCACGCAAGCGCAGCTTATACAAAGTGAAAAGATGGCCTCATTAGGTGAACTTACTGCGGGTATAGCCCATGAGATACAAAATCCTCTAAATTTTGTAAATAATTTTTCCGAAGTAAATAAAGAATTACTGCTTGAACTGCAATATGAAATTAATAATGGAAATGTAGATGACGCAAAAACAATTGCAAACGATGTAATAGATAACGAAGAGAAAATAAACCATCATGGCAAAAGGGCTGATGCCATCGTAAAAGGAATGCTTCAACATTCAAGATCAGGTACAGGGCAAAAAGAACTTACTGATATTAATGCGCTGGCTGATGAATATTTACGTTTAAGTTATCATGGCCTTCGGGCACAGGATAAATCGTTCAATGCCGTGTTAGAAACGGATTTTGACGAAGGCATCGGAAAAATAAAAGTTGTTCCACAGGATATGGGAAGGGTGTTGTTAAATGTTTTCAACAATGCATTTTATGCAGTGCATGAAAAAGACGCTTCGGTAATTGTTGAAGGAAAACCCTATCAGCCCACGGTGTCTGTAACAACAAGAAAAATAAATTCACCACGGGGGCCCGGAAGTGTGGAACTAACGGTGAAGGACAACGGTAATGGCATTCCGCAAAAAATATTGAATAAAATATTTCAACCATTCTTTACAACCAAACCTGCAGGCGCAGGAACAGGATTAGGCTTGTCATTAAGCTATGATATTATTAAAGTTCATGGCGGGGAGATAAAAGTTGAAACCCGTGACAACGAAGGGACAAAGTTTATAATTCAACTGCCGCTTACTTAAAACAATTATTTCTTCTCTTATCCTCTTGCCGGGGGGTGCCTAATTATGCATACTTGAATTAGTATTCTTTTAGGATATCATTCGAAGCCGCAAGGTTTTTGGACACCCAGGTGCTTTAGATAACGGGAATTTGGTTTAAATGGTAAACGTTATGGTTTCTCATTTTTCAAATGAGACAGTAGCAGCTTCTGACTTGAAGGAACTTCGACCGGCGAGGAAATTTGTAACGGAGCTTTTTATGCAAAATGGCATTTTTTTGCAAGTTATCTGTTACGTACCTTTAATGAATAAATAAGTCAGGCATGTGTACGTCGCAGCCGATATTGACACGCGAACAAATAACTTTCTATTTATTAAAGAAGACAATTTTCCTTTACATCTTTTCGGTCTTTTGCCTGTTTCCCCAAACCTATGCCCAAATTATTTATGTTGACAGCAGTGTAACAGTAAGCGGTGACGGCAGTAGTTGGGCAAATGCTTATAAGGAATTGAGTGATGCAATTGTGGCCATCAATACTGATATGAGCGTTACACAACTAAATATTGCAAAGGGAACCTATAGCGTCCCAGTCGGCAGTAATCCGGATACCGCTTTTTGCATCTACAGGGATAACATCAGGATATATGGGGGCTATCCAAATGGCGGCGGAAGCCGGGATGTCAATGCCAACGTAGTAAATTTATCCGGCACCTATAATAATCCCAATGCTGCCGTTCACGTTATGGTTATCGCAGGCATCACAACCGGTGCAGATAGTATTGTGTTGGATGGGCTTACTTTCAGCAATGGGTATGCCACTTCTGGTGCTTATAGCTATTTCTATAATGGCCAGGAAATTTATAAAAACATAGGTTCAGGCCTTTGCCTTCGAAACAATCGGAGCGACATCAACATCATGGTCACGAATTGTGTTTTTACCAACAATACAGCCAATACGGGCGCAGGAATATACAGTTACTCAACCGGTACTTTGGTCGTAGATAGTAGCAGTTTTGTTTCCAACATAGGATATGGAAGTCTTATGGCAAGTGTCCTCAGTTTCGGGGCAGGCTTGTATAATAACCAAACTACTGCTCACGTCACTAATTGTTCGTTCAAGGGCAATACCTTTAATCGTTCAGGCGATGGAATCGGGCTATACAATGAAAATGCTTCCATCACTATTTTGAATACATCTTTTGTCAATCAAGGAGGAGGGGGCGCTCCCGAAAATGGAGGCGCCATAGCCAATGAAAGCGGAGCATCAGCAGATATTGGTTATTGTACATTTACTGATAATTACGCTGAAGATGACGGCAGTGCTATATATAATTCAGCGTCCGTTATTAATCTACACAATTCAACGGTTACTGCAAACACGTCCATGTTTGGAGGGACAGTTGTATTATCTGCATCTCCGGGTGCAGTTATTAATGGTGTAAGTTTTGTACAAAATAGTAATGGAGATAAAGGAGGTGTCGTTAATATCAATTGTTCCCCCGTTATTAGTAATTGTCTTTTCTCGCAAAATGCAGCGTATTTCGGGGGGGCAATGTATAATCAGATGGGAGCTGTTCCTTTTGTAAGTAATTGCACATTTTACAATAACACAGGTTATTTTGCAGGCGGAGGAATTTATTGTGCTGATGGTTCGGGTGGTAGCTATCGGAATTGCATTTTTTGGGGCGATACTACTCTATTCGAAATTTATCCACACGACCGGGATGAAATTTTTAGTGAAAATGATGGCAGCAATCCGTCCATGCCACCACCTGCCGTGTCTTATTCGCTCATCAAAACCCCTTTCCCCATTATGAATGTAATTGACAGTGGCAGTAACGGCTACGTATACCCGATGTTTGTTGACGCTACAAATATTGCCGGCCCGGATAATATATATGGAACCGGTGATGACGGGTTAAGGCTCCAACGTTGTAGTCCGGGTATTGATGCAGGTATCGACAGTGCTATCCCTGCGGGCATTACAAAAGATCTGAAGAATGACGATCGTATTATAAATGGTGCTGTCGACATAGGGGCTTATGAAAATACCAGTCCTGTTGATGGCTCAACGCTTATTGCCAATGGCGGTGACAGCGTCTTTAGGTCGGTTTATGGCGCTACGTACCTGCTGAGTGATTGCCGGTTGATTGCCGGCATTGTACCTTCCGGTGCTTCACCCGTTGCAGGCGAAGTAAAAGCCAAAGTAACAATTGATAATGGAGGTGCCTTATTTACCATTCCCTATGTCCAAAGATACTATGATATCATTCCGTCATTGAATGCAACTACTGCAACTGCCACCGTCAGTTTATATTTTACCCAGGCCGATTTTGATGCCTACAATCTTGTGAGAGGTGCTTTGCCATTATTGCCGGTTGATCCAACAGATGCTGCCGATAATAAATCGAATGTTACGGTTCACCAGTTTCATGAGACAAGTGGTAATGGCACCGAAGCAATAATTATTCCTTCTGGTGTTGTATGGGACACCTTAAATAACTGGTGGGTTGTAAGTTTTGATGTTACTGGCTTTAGCAGCTTTTTTCTTAATTCTTCATTAGCAACGCTCCCGGTTATGCTTGAATATTTTAGAGGTCAAAGCCACGAATCCTATAATTATTTGAGTTGGAAAGCAGACTGCTCCAACGCTCCGACATCAATAATGGAACTTCAAAGAAGCGGCGATGGAGACACATTTACTACATTGTATAATACGACGACAGACAGTCAGCGCTGTTTGGAACCGTTCAGTTACAACGATCGGGATCCATTACCGGGTGAAAACTATTACCGCTTGGAAATGAAGGAAGTAACCGGTAAAATTACCTACAGCAATACTTTATTATTCAAGAACACCCCGAAGGGCAATATTATCGTAAACCCAACGGTCATAAAGACCGGTCAATTTTTAAATGTAATTGTCCCGCAAAAGAATTATGTAATTGCTATTTACAACAGTATTGGTATGTTAGTAAAAAAGCAGGAACTACGGCCGGGGGCAAATTCAGTGACGCTGACAACCACATCAGGCATTTATTTTTATAATATCTCGGGCACGAATCAACAAATACGAAAGACCGGGAAGATCATTATTGAGTAAATGATGAATATAAAGAAAACCTTTTCCTTTTATAAAAAGGCGGCAACCTGTTATCTCGTTGAATCTAAAAATAGTCAGCTCCTTCGTGTAATCAAAACGGTTAGCTGTGAAGCCGGTCCTGTTGTATTCTGAAGAATATAAAAGACATAACTCCCCGGATCGTGTTGGCGCTGGCCAATCCTAAATTAATGTTATCTTAGAATATCATCCGAACCGGGAAAGTCCAAATAACTTCCAGGTTTAGGAATTATCAGAATTATCATTTTGAAAAAAAATTTTTTAATTTTTATATGCCTGTTTGCCTTCGCATTTACATGGGCGCAACCAAACAAGAAATTGTATACTACCTGGCGGGTGGTGGTGGAACGAAAAGATGGAAAACAGGTGCCTTTTCTACTGGAACAAAGAGAGGTAGATGGAGAAATAGTTTTGTATATTATCAATGCAGCTGAGAAGATTAAGATAGCGAACGTAGCAAAAGTGGGAGACTCCATATTTTTTTCGATGCCTCCATTCGAATCATCATTCAGGATACGCTTGCTGGCTAATGGCGGCCTTAGTGGAATTTATATAAAAGGCACAGCCGCGGCTACACAATACTGGCCGCTCTACGGATATGCAAATAATATGGATCGTTTTCATGCCAGCCTGGGCGATCCCAAAAATAATGTTTCGGGCAGGTGGGATGTGAGCATTACCCGGGCAAACGGCACGTTGCGCAAAGCAGTGGCAATTTTTCAGCAGAAAGGGAATAAACTTACCGGAAGTTTTTTAACTCCTTCGGCAGATAATCGCTACCTGGATGGCATTGTAACCGGCGATTCTCTCATGCTGTCCGGTTTTGATGGTGATAACGTTCATTTATACGAAGCAAAAATTGATAATGCAAATACTATTTCTGGCGGCGTTTTTTACAATGGTTATACGGGCAGAGAGACCTGGATAGCCGTAAAGAATGATTCGGTTGCTTTACCTAAAACAGATGACCCCGTTCATTTACGCAAGGGATACACCAGACTGAATTTTACTTTTAACGATCTACAAGGAAGGCCTGTTTCAATAAACGACGTAAAGTATAAAAATAAAGTACTGGTGGTTCAGATCCTTGGAACCTGGTGTGCTAACTGTCTTGATGAAACGAAGTTTCTTGTTGACTACTACAATCACCATAGTTCAAAAGGCGTGGAGATAATTGCCCTTGCCTATGAATTAACCACTGATCCTGGCAGGTCAAAAAAGAGTGTAACTAAATTTCAACAATTATTGCATGTTCCGTATCCTATCCTGATTACCGGGGTTGCTGCAGGGGATGAACAAAAGACAGAAAAAACGCTTCCACAGCTCACGCCAATTCGATCTTTTCCCACTACTATTTTTATTGACAAAAAGGGAAACGTACGGCAAATTCATACCAATTTTTACGGGCCGGCGAGTGGAGAATATTACATTGAATCTAAAAATGAATTTTATCAAACAGTTGACAGGTTGCTTAATGAGTAATTTAACCCTACGCTATGCCGTTAGTAATACTCGTATTATTCCAAAAACATCTGGTGATTAGGGCGCAATAAGTTTCGAGGGAACGTATCGTAAGTGTAAACAATCCCGCATCCTACAATGTGCCCGTACAGCACACCCCTGCGATTCTTGCTGTGTTATTGCATGAGTTCATATATTGTCATAGTTAATGATGCATGATAGTCATGCCATGAAATTATGGCTTTTGTTGGCCTTCTCTTTTAAAATTGGAATAACGCCCTGGCAAAAAAAAGCGCTTTTGGACATGACTTATGCCCTGTTTTTACCGGCTTTGTAAACTATAAGTCAAAGAAATAATACCAGTTGAAAATGTTTTGGTGTTCAGAAGTTTAAGCGCAGCTCTTTCCCTAATGTTATTGAACAAAGGTTTGCCACTGCCAAGTAAAATAGGATAAACAGCTAAGGAGAGCTCATCGATCAAACCCAGATTCATTAGAGAAGTTGTTAATCCGGCCCCGCCAAAAAGCCAAATGTCTTTTCCTCGCTTTGCTTTAATTTTTCCAACTTCAGTTTTTATGTTACTTTTAATTAAAGTTGCACCCTCTTTTACCTGGTCAAGAGTAGTTGAAAAAATATATTCTTTAAATTTTGGGAATCCCGGCGGCCCTCCTTCCATTGCTGAACTTACTTCATATGTTTTACGCCCAACAAAAATGGTATCAATACGTTTAAAAAATTCTTCTAAACTATATTCCGGGTCCGTAAAACACCAATCATATTCTCCGTTGGGCCCTTCAATAAAGCCATCTAAACTTACGGCCACTGCTAAGATTAATTTTCGCATAGCAAGTTGTTTTTAAAATTCTACGCAATACTCTAATTTATGGCATTATTGGCAGCCAGTATAATTTTTAACTATTGGTAGTTCTTTACTCTAAAAAAAGATATAACAGTTACTCATAAACGCTTTTTTCAAAACCAGGCTTGTCCCTGTTTGATGATCGGTCTAATTTATGTAGTTTCCATTCGTTTGAAAGTTTTTGGCTCATTGTCTTGCCGTGATATCTACATTATACATTTTCCAATGGAAAAGATTTACGGTGAGGCAGCGTAAAGAAATGCCGCTCATCAGTCCGTTTTCCAAAAAGTAGAAATGATATAATAATAGTATTAAATTCGATTTTGTCAATTCTGTAATCAAATGTCTCAATCGCGTCAACTTGCTGCTATTATGTTCACCGACATGGTCGGTTCTACAGCTCTCACGTAAACGGATGAGAAAGAATTTGCATAACAATGAAGCATAAACGCTTTACTTCAAAACATCTTCTGCCTTTATCCAATAAATATTGTCGGCACCATTTAGCGGGCCACGCATCATTGCTTTAAGTTCTTTTAAAGTTTTTGCTTTGCTAAAAGGTGTTTTAATGTTATGCCTGTTGCTGGTAAAGAAAAAATATTTTTTATCGGGAGTTATATAGGGGCAATAATCAAGGCTTGTTGAATTTATGTTTGCACCTAAATTCCTGGCCTGCAGCCATTGGCCCTTTTCATTTTTTTTACTGATGTATAAGTCACCGCTTCCATCCCCGTCTTTTCTTTTATAACCTGAGAAAATAATGTACTGTTCGTTAGGGTCAACATAGGCATTAAATTCATCACCCGTTGAATTAATGCTATCCGGTAAGCTTACTGCTTCATTGTAGGCACCGTTAGTAAACTGGCAAACCATTATATCTTCTTCACGCCCTTCAACGGCTCTTGTAAAATATATATCATTATTCTTTGCAACAGATGCATAGTATTCATCTTTATCACTATTCACAGGGTTTTTCATATTTATGGCATTTGCCCATTTGCCATTAACTTTTGTCACGTACCAGATATCATAATCTTTTTCTTTGCCTGTATCGTTTAATGGCCTGTTCGATGAAAAATACAATTTTGTACCATCATAGGAGAAAGCTGGTTCCAGGTCTTTGTATTGTCCACAAAAATCCGCAACCTGTGGCGGCGTCCATTGGCCATTTACTTTTATTGAATATAATATCGTACTCAGCATTCCGTAATTATATTGCATTGTGTAAAACAGTTCATCCCCTTTTGGGGAAATAGCCATATCCCTATTCCCGAATTCATCAGAAATACTCTTGGGTGCAAACAGCTCCGCTGTGTTACCGGGAGGCGATTGATTGAAGTACGCATTATCAATTTGTGCATATAAAAAAAGCGGTAGAAAAAAGCAGCTTATAAAGATCAATCGCATCATATATAGTTTAAATAAGTGAGAGAAATAACAGTTCAGTAATCATTTTATCTGAATCAGGTACCAATATTATAGTATAAATAACAACCGTTAGCCCATTAAAAATAATTTTTGCCTAACACTGAAAATAACCGGTTGAATTTTGGTTTTTCAGGCACAATTAATGTGGTCTCTTTATTAAACACCAAAAAGTATTTATATGAAAGCTATTCAAATTCACGAATTCGGTGGCCCTGAAGTTTTAAAGTTCGAGGATGCGCCGAAACCTAAACCGCAACCAGATGAAGTATTGATAAAAGTTTTTGCAACGAGTGTAAACCCGGTGGACTGGAAGATACGGAAAGGTCGTGCCAAGGGAAAGTTCCCGGTAAAGTTTCCTTTAATTCCCGGCTGGGATGTTTCAGGTGAAATAGAAGAAGTGGGCAGCAATATTGTAAATTTCAGAAAAGGCGATGAAGTATACAGTCGCCCTGACCCTGCCAAAAATGGAACATACGCTGAATACGTTGTGGTAAAAGCCAATCTTGTAAATGAGAAGCCAAAATCTATTGATCACGAAAGAGCAGCAGCCGTGCCGCTTGCGGGCCTTACTGCATGGCAGGCTTTATTCGATCATGGCGATTTGCAAAAAGGAGAAAAGGTTTTGATACAAGGAGCTTCAGGCGGAGTAGGCACGTTTGCCGTTCAATTTGCAAAATGGAAGGGAGCGTATGTTATTGGAACGGCTTCTGAAAAAAATATTGATTTTGTGAAACAGTTAGGCGCCGATGAAGTAATAGATTATAAAAATGAAAAGTTTGAAAACAAAGTCAAAGATGTTGACCTTGTACTTGATTTAGTTGGCGGCAACGTGCAAGAGCGTTCTTTAAAAGTTATTAAAAAAGGAGGGAGGCTCGTTACTACGGTTCAGCCGCAAAACCAGGAAGAAGCTAAGGAAAAAAACATACGTATTGAAGGCTTCCTTACACAATCTGTACCTGAAGAATTAGAACAAATAAAACAACTGATTGATTCAGGAAAAGTGAAGCCGGTAGTTTCAAAAATTATGCCTTTAAAAGATGCTGCAAAAGCGCAGGAGCTAAGTGAAGAAGGACACCCGCGGGGAAAAATTGTGTTGCAGGTGGTATAAGACTTTATCAAACATTCGTTTCTATTGCTATCTTAGTAAGAAGTAAAATTACTATGAGCGATAATCCAAAGAATGCATGGTGGGGGCCGCCTAAAAACTTTTCGGAACGTACCAACGAGAGAAAAATAAGCTGGCTCGAATTGTTTTATGATCTTGTGTATGTCGCCGCCATCGGGCAATTTACACATCATTTAAGCGAACATCTTTCGTGGCCCGTGCTGGGTTATACCTTTCTATTATTTGCGTTAGTTTTCTGGTCATGGGTAAATGGAAGCCAGTATTATGATCTGCATGGCAGTGACGGTATCCGCACGAGATTTTTTACTTTATGGCAAATGCTGGCAGTAGCCGCAGTGGCCATTACGGTTAATAATGCTTATGAAGGCTATCATAAAAGTTTTGCCATTGCCTTTGCCGTTGTGGAACTTATTATAAATTATTTATGGTGGAGTGCGGGTATCTGGGACCCGGGACATCGAAAGTATAGCATTTATTATACTATAAATTATACCATCGCTTTTGTTTTGTTGATCCTGTCTGCATTTACCAGTTATGAAACAGCAACAATTATATGGTGGATTGTTTTATTGCTCAATCTAACTCCGCCGCTTACCGGCGCAAACGCTATTGTGAAAGGATTGAAAAAAAGAGGAGAAGTCTTTTCGGCGTCAGCAACGTTGATTGAAAGATTCGGATTGTTTACGATAATAGTGCTTGCAGAAAGTATACTTGCGATTGTAAACGGAATTGCAGAAGTAAAAGATAAAAGTGCTGAAACCTGGGT
Organism: uncultured Chitinophagaceae bacterium; assembly: GCA_963819925.1. Taxonomy (GTDB): domain Bacteria; phylum Bacteroidota; class Bacteroidia; order Chitinophagales; family Chitinophagaceae; genus Ginsengibacter. The sequence continues at coordinate 67,370 of CAWFYG010000010.1, forward strand.
TGCGTTTATCCTTGGTGTTATAATTACATTTTTTTTATGGAGTCTTTATTTTGATATGACCAGCGAACAGGAAACCAAAAAGGGCTACCGGTATTTGCAATGGCTCATTTTTTTGCACTTTCCTCTATTGGCATCTTTTGGCATTATTGGCGCTGGCATAAAGGTTTTAATGGAAAATATGAATACAGTACTACCCACTGAAGTGCAGTGGATTTTTTGTGCAGCGCTTGCTATTATATTAATTATGATTGTTTGTATCACTCATATTATGGAGCCCGCAGAAGAGGAAAGGTCTTATATTAAACCTGTATCGCGGTTGTTGATTACTATCAGTGTGCTGATTTTATTGGCCCCGTTTGCGGGAAATTATTTACATACTATTTCTTTTCTCAGCATAATTACATTCCTGCTATTAGTTCCCGTATTTGTGGGTGTAAAGAGCTGGGTTAGGTTTAAATTTTTTAATAAGGATTAGTTTGCAATAGTCAATAGGAATGAAACCTGGTCGTGATTTTTTTTCGAATACTCATGATATAAAAATTAATGTTTTTATTTTTCAGAACGATTAGTACCTTCAATTGATTCCAGGAAATGAAAATAATTTTTTACACAATCATTGCTATTTATTTTTTCTCCGGTTGCACCCGTTCCAATATGGTTATAAATCCAGGCGCCGAAGTACCACCATTGCAAAATGGATGGACATCTGCGCAGGGGCCGTGGAGACAGCGTTTCAAGGGGCCTTTACCGGAGGAAGGTAAAGCTTATTTTTTTCCCGGTGTTGCAGCTAATGCAGAATTATACCAGGATGTAGATGTTAGCAACTATTCTTTTTTCATTGATCATGGATTTATTACGGCTAATTACTCGGGTTATGTTCGTGCCTTTCCGCAACGACCACCTGATGAGTCGTTTGAAATGCTGGAGTTCCTGAATACTAACGGAGAGGTAATAGATAGTTTTAAAAGTGCAAGCTATGACAGCACCAATACATGGATTCATATAACCAATAAAACAAAACTTCCGGAAGGAACCCGATCCGTTAGAATAAAATTGTTGTCCAAACGGAATAATGGAAGTAATAATGACGGCTATCACGATAATATATCTCTCACACTTTCTAATTCGCTTTGGATATATCTTATAATTGTAGCGGTCGTAATTTTTATTTTATTTCTTTATTTCTATTTTAAAAAGAAAAAGAATAAATACCAAAAGCCGGGTGCAACTCTTGCACCTGTTTAAATATTTCATTTGATTTTGCTTTAAACAATTATTACGAAAGATAGTTGATGAAATATTTTATTCCGCAGCAGTCATTGTGCGATATCTTTTCCTTTCAATAGATTTATTTCAATAAAAATATTTTTTTCTTTTAACTAATTCAGAGGGTTACAAAAATTCAATTGGAGTAATTAACTTTTTGCAGGCCTGCCTTAATTTCTAACAAAAGCAATTTATAATGAAAGCAAAACTCCTGCTGCAATTGTATTTGCAGGGACTGTAACTATTATTTCTCACCGGTTCTTTTAATACAAATCTTTAGTTAATCTATAAATACTCTCACATTACCTGGAAAAATATCCGAAGAATTTATGTAATTATTTTTTTTACGCATCTCTAACATAAAATCAACTAACATGAAATTTCTAAATTATTTCATGGCAATACTTGCCATGACACAGCTTCTCATTGCCTGCGATCACGGTTCTACCACATCCAACCAACGTTCATTTGATGGCACATCAAAATCTCCTGTTGCATTAAGTGCGCCGGTACCACCCAGACCCGGTGAAGGAAAAGAAGAAATGGTGGCTGAAGATATGTTTGTGCCCAAAGCAGAGAATAAATCGCTTTCAAATATTAAATCAAAAGACAATGAGGAATTCAATACCGAAGATTACGATCACATTATTGAAAATAATTTTCATACAGTAGCACAGGAGCCTTTATCTACTTTTTCAATAGATGTTGATCGAGCCTCTTACAGTAACATTCGCCGTTATATTGAACAGGGAATGTTACCGCCAAAAGGTGCAGTGAGGATAGAAGAGATGGTTAATTATTTCGATTATAAATATGCGCCGCCAACCAACGATGATCCGTTTGCGGTACATACCGAAATTGCGAGCTGTCCCTGGAATCTGAAACATAAGCTGGTGCAAATAGGTTTGCAGGGTAAAAAAATATGCAACCGAAAATCTTCCTTCATCCAATCTTGTTTTTCTTATAGATGTTTCAGGTTCTATGGATCAGCCCAATAAATTACCGTTAGTAAAAGAGTCGCTCAAATTATTAACGGACCAGCTAAGGGAAAATGATAACGTTGCGATTGTTGTTTATGCCGGAAATGCAGGAGTTGTTTTGCCATCAACCACAGGGGCAGACAAAACAAAAATAAAGCAAGCGATCGATGAATTGGAAGCCGGCGGCTCAACAGCAGGCGGCGAAGGAATTAAGCTTGCGTATAAAATTGCTGAGCAAAATATGAAGCCTCATGGCAATAACCGTATTATCCTCGCAACAGATGGCGATTTTAATGTTGGCGTCAGCAGCGACGATGAACTTGTAGACCTTATTGAAAAAGAAAGACAGAGCGGTATTTATCTTTCGGTGCTTGGCTTTGGAATGGGCAATTATAAGGACAATAAAATGCAACAGCTTGCAGACAAAGGCAACGGCAATCATAATTATATTGACAATTTAAACGAAGCCAAAAAAGTTTTAGTGAATGAATTTGGCGGTACACTTTTTACTATTGCAAAAGACGTAAAGCTGCAGGTAGAATTTAATCCTGCTTTTGTAAACGCTTACCGCCTGATCGGTTACGAAAACCGTGCATTGGCCAGCGAAGATTTTAATGATGATAAAAAAGATGCCGGTGAATTGGGTGCCGGCCATACCGTTACAGCTTTATATGAAATAATTCCAGCAGGCCTAACTGATACGCTTATTCGAAAAGTGGATGAGTTAAAATACCAGCCCAAAAGGGAGGTAGGGCAAAATGGCAGCGAGTTAATGAACATAAAATTACGCTACAAACTCCCCGAAAGTGAAACGAGTAAATTAATTACCTATCCTGTTGCGAATACAAATATTTCCTGGGAAGCCGCTTCTGAAAATTTCAGGTTTTCTGCTGCGGTAGCTGAATTTGGCTTGTTACTGAGAGAATCTGCATTCAAACAAAACAGTTCTTACCAGCAAACTATCGCGATGGCTAAGAATGCAAGAGGAACCGATGAATATGGATACCGTTCAGAATTTGTAAAACTCGTGGAGAGTGCTGTGTCATTGCATCGCTACAATGATCTTAATTAAAAACTCATTCTCCGATGTAAGCTATTGTCATAAATTTAATCACTTCTTCATTTATATCGTCGGCATAAAGCATTCGAAAGTGATGATTGAATTGATGATCATCTCCCGGCACCTGTGCTATTTTTTGAAAACATAAATTGTCAGGATATGGTTTTGAAAAAGGAAATACTATATGTATAAAATTTTTTCCGAATTGGGTGATCCACGCAATTCGTCTTTTACCGTTACCTATGCCGATCATGTTTTTGGCAGGATGTAATGTAACCAACCCGATCTTCCTGTATTCATTTGCAAAATGGTGGAACAGGGATTTTGTATGGCCTGATTTACCGGTTAAAAAAGCTTCAATGGTTTTGTCGGTTTGAGATTGAGGCATATTGTTACCAGTTGCTGTTAGCATTGCATTGGTGAAGAATTAGAAAAGGCAAAATAATTGAGCCTTTTCGGACTTTTCTTATTTTTCAATATAAAATATTTCATTTAAAAAGTCACAGCCTGCGATAATTTCCCTTTCTTCTTCTGACTTGAATTTTATTACGATGGAACTGACTCCGTGGGCGGTTTGCCATGGTTGTCCATTAATTTTTAAGGTGAAAGCCGAATGCTTTGCTGATAGGGGAATGGTTATATTTTTCCCTATTTCAATTGTATCGTTTGGGTTTAAAAGGCGCCCGGTAAACACCAAACTATTATCAAAGCTCAATTTGTATTTATCCTGGTAAGAAAATTGTATCAATTGCGGAGCAGTGATTTTGCCCTCTATATTTGATAAGTTAACCTTGGGAGCGGGTTTGGAATTTTTTTTGGTAAAATTTAGGATGCTCATAATTTTAAGTTTTAGTTTTTATTTATGTTTCCTAAATCTAACCTATTCCTTAAACTCTCCCAAATCCGGCCAAAATAATTATTTTGTCAGAATCAAACCATGTATCTATATTAGGTTATCTAAAACTTTAATAAAATGAAACTCAAATTGCTTTTCATCTCCCTGTATTTCCTTTCAACGGGAGATTGCCAAAATAAAGCCAGTGAAATAGTAATTGGAAGAGTTGATAGCATTTACTCCAGCATAATTGGAGAGGAAAGAAAAATATGGGTGTACGTTCCCGGAGGAAGTAATGATTTCATTTTTAGTCAAAAACACTATCCCGTTGCTTATCTGTTGGATGGTGATGCCCACTTTTATTCCGTTATGGGAATGATTCAACAGTTGAGTGAGGTAAACGGAAATACCATTTGTCCTGAAATGATCGTTGTTGGTATACCGAATACCGACCGTTCGAGAGACCTTACTCCAACACACGTTGAACCGGGTGGGACTTATAACTTCCAGGGAAGTTCGGGTGGCGGAGAAAAATTTACGTCGTTTATAGAAAAGGAATTAATTCCGCATATTGATTCTTTGTATCCCACCGCGCCATTTCGTATGATGATAGGACATTCCCTAGGTGGTTTGATGGTCGTGAATACCTTAATTAATCATACTGATCTGTTCAATGCGTACCTGGCCATTGATCCCAGCCTGTGGTGGGATAATCAAAAATTATTAAAGCGGGCTGAAAGTATTTTATATCAAAAGAAATTTGAGAACAAAACATTATTTCTTGCAGTAGCTAATACAATGTCTCCCGGTATGGACACAATGCATGTTGTACACGACACTTCCGGCAACACGATTCATATTCGATCTATTCTTGAATTTGCAAAAGCGTTGAAAGCAAATACCGGTAATGGTTTGTGTTGGAGCTATAAATACTATAATAATGACAGCCATGGCTCTGTGCCATTGATTGGTGAATACGACGCATTGCGGTTTATTTTTGACTTTTATCAAATGCCTTCCCTGGATAATTTGTTTGACACTTCTTTTAGTGCAACCGATGCCGTTAGTATGCTGCAGGATCATTATAAAAATGTATCAAAGAAAATGGGATATTCAATGCTGCCGCCTGAGGATCTTGTAAACAATTTGGGCTATAATTTTATGCAAAACGGCATGATGGATAAATCATATGCTTTTTTTAAACTGAATATTGACGATTACCCTAACAGCTTTAATACGTTCGATAGGATGGGTGATTTTTATGCTGCAAAAAAGGACAAACAAAAAGCGATTGAATATTATTCAAAAGCGTTATCAATTAAGCCGTGGCCTGAAACACAAAAAAAACTGGATGATCTAAAAAATGGAAAATAGTTCTTCTAAATTATACTTTGCGAAGTCACCGGCTCATAGCAATTGCATTCAATGGAATATTTGATTAATTAACCAATCGCAGGATCACTCATACTTTCTTCACCTGTTTCCACGTGGCCCGCAAATCTTTTTTCAAAAACAGAGTTGCCTTCTATGGAAACACTAATATCATACCAGCATGAATTTGGGCGTGGATCAATCTGAATTGAAGTAACAGGGCTTTCATTTACGTTTGGAATATCTTTTATTATTGGCTCAAATGAATTGTAAGAGTTGTCAACTAATTTTATTTTGTAATTGTTTTTCAGATCAGGATTAATGAACTTCACTACGATGCCGCCGGTAAGGCGATGGGTTTTTGTTACTGAAAAGTCAGCGGCTTCATACTGAAGATTTATCAGTACCGGCGGATCATTCTTATTACCCTTGTAAGACCGGAAAAAACCATTTGGTCCATATAAACGGATATCATAATTGTCATTTTCAAAATCACTGATGAGTGTTTTATCAAATAATTGATCACCTGCAGACACCGCATAATTTTTTGTCTTAAACTCTTTCCCATGCGTGTAAATTATAAAAGGCGATCCTGCAGCCCGGTTTCCAAAATAAAGATTGCCCACAACCATACTTATTAAAAAGAAAGTTTTGTCTGCGCTTAAATCTCCCTGCACATCTAATTCATATGGTAACGCACAGGCAGGCCGGGAGCCCTTTTCCTGCTGCGGCATGTAGTTTGATTCAGCTGGATTTTTGTTGATCTGCTCTATTTCTCCTGCTCTTAAATTTTTAAAATTGGAAGGAACATTTTTAAATTTAGCGTTATAAATACTTTCAATAAAGGGATCTCTATCAACAAATGGAAGACCTGTTATTTTTTCTCCGTTATATTTCCTAAAGACAGAAGTAAGATCGCCGCAAACGGTTCTTCTCCATGGAGTAATATTTGTTTCGCGGATACTTTTATTGAATTTCTTATTTAAAAACCCCTCAAGAAATTGTAACGTAGACGTATGATCGAACACTTGTGAATTTACATAGCCTCCCCTGCTCCATGGTGAAGCAACGATGAGGGGTACACGAAACCCAAGCCCGATAGACCCTGGTACATCTTTTTCTAATTTTACGTGATCAAGGCTTGTGTTAATTTCTTCGGAAACGCTTCCTGTCGCGGGGTCGTTGTGAAAAGGCGCTGTGAAAGGAGGCACATGATCAAAATATCCATCATTCTCATCATAGGCAAGAATGAAAATTGTTTTCTTCCACACTTCAGGATTTTTTGTTAGGATATCTATTACTTCAGACAAATACCATGAGCCAAACCAGGGTGCACTCGGATGATCAGAAAAAGTCTCAGGCGCTACGAGCCAGGATACAGTGGGCAGCTTGCCATTTTCTACATCCTGCCTAAACTGGTGCAGAATATCGCCTTTAGGTATATTTATTTCACGCTCCGTATTACCATCGGTGTAGTCTAAAGGCGCAAGTTGGTGTTGGTAAGGATCTCCTGAGTTTACAACAAATGCTTTTTCGTGTATGGCTTTGGCGTTAGGTGAAAGATTTTTATATTTCTCTCTTTTATATTTCTCCCTGTCTTCCCTTTTTAATTTAAGTATATCCTGTTTTTCTTTCACCTGTTTTTTAGCGTCTTCCAGTTCCCTGGTTCCTTCCGGAAGCGACGGAATTTTTGCCTCAAGATCTTTTATTTCATCTTCCAATATCCCGATTCGTTGAGGCAGATAATCAATATACCTTTGTGAAAGTTTTATATTGTATTGTAAAAAATATTCCAATGTATTATCTCCAAAATTGGATAACCACATATCTTCTTCACCCGTAAACCCCCCATCAATTCCTATTTCATTCTGATAAATCTTCCATGAGATGTTATTTGTTTCGAGTAGTTCGGGAAATGTCCTCCATTCAATGCCTTCTTCTATCGAGCCGTTATCGATGTATGCCCTTGAATCTTCGTCATGTTCTGCCCTTACAGTCCCTGTCCAGAAATACAGCCTGTTAGGATCGGTAGGTGTTAATGAGGAACAAAAATTCTGGTCACACACCGTAAATGCATCCGCCAGCGCATAATAAAACGGAATATCTTCCCGTGTGTAATATCCCATCGTTAAGGGCATATCTTTATAGTCGTCATCACCTGATTTTTTTGCCTCGATCCAGTTATCATGACGTCCGTTGTTTCTTGCACCTACCTGGCTTTCGCGGCTGTGCGGCAAAGAACCCATCCAGGTAATTTTTGTATCTTTTATATCAAGGCGAAACGGAGCATATGTTTCACCTTCTGGATTAGTTTGCAGCCAGACTTTATTTTTATTGGGCAAATCAATTGCTCTTGGATCATTAAAGCCACGTACTCCCCGCAACGTTCCGAACGTATGATCGAATGACCGGTTTTCCTGCATCAATAACACTATGTGTTCTGCATCCAGATAGGTACTTCCTGTTTCAGGATCTATGGTTAAAGCTTTCAGAATAGAAGGCGGCAAAGTTGCCATACCCGCCGCCCCTGATAATAATATTGCCTTTCTTAAAAATTCTCTTCTCGTGTCCATAAATAATTTCTTGTTGTTAAAAGTAGAAAAAATATCAGTTATAAATTTTCAATAACAGTAATAGCTCCCGGAAATAATAAAAAATTAATATGCAAAAATTTTGACGAATTAAATGGAGTTGATTGCTAATTTAAACTAATGCATTATCTATTTACCGGTACTGTTTATTCTTTTTAAAGCATCTTTGTTTACTCATAAATAAAATATATGAACCACGTAAAGATTATTAACGGGTATCCTTTCATAAAATATAAGCAGGAAGAAGTTTCACCTGAACAATCTCTCGATAATTCCAGGAATTTCCTTGACAGTATGCTGAAACGAAGAAGCATCAGGTACTTCAGTGACAAACCGGTATCAAAAGAAATTATACATAATATTTTGGCAGTTGCCAACACAGCCCCATCGGGCGCCAATAAACAACCCTGGACCTTTTGTGCCGTGCAGGATCCATATATTAAAAAGCAAATTCGTGATGCTGCCGAAAAAGAAGAGTATGAAAGTTATAATGGAAGAATGCCGGTAGAATGGCTCAATGATTTGGCGCCGTTACAAACGGACTGGAAGAAATCTTTTTTGGAAACCGCACCGTGGTTAATTGTCGTGTTTAAAAAGTCATACGAAACGGACAACGAAGGACAAAAAAGAAACAACTATTATGCATTGGAAAGTACGGGTATTGCAACCGGTTTTTTAATTGCCGCAATTCACGCAGCTGGCCTGGTTACGCTAACGCATACTCCAAGCCCGATGATTTTTTTGTCCAAAGTCCTGAATCGGCCTGAAAATGAAAAACCATTTTTACTATTGCCGGTCGGTTATGCATCTGATGATTGTATCGTCCCGGTATTAAAAAAGAAATCTGTTGATGAAGTAAGTATTTTTTGTTAAAGAAGTTTTGAATTGATGATGAATAGCTGGCAGCTCAATCATTTTCGAATATGCCAGCTGTTAATTTTTCTGATCCAAATACAAAGCTTATAGATCTTGATGGAGATGGGTGGCAAACCTGGTTGTTTCTGAAAAAAATATCTTACCTGGTATCCTGATGGAGGAATAAAAGGTTATGATTCGCCGGAACTTACATCCAAACCTTATAAGGCCCTACCAGGAAGTAAAATTAATGTATGGATGTAGTATTGATGCAGTCATTAATATTGAGCTTGTGGTTTTCCATCATAATTTCGCATAGATGTATGTAAAATTATTCTAGTCCCCGGTTCCCTCAGTTAGTCTCACTAATCAAGTTTTTTGCGATCAAGTTTCTCAATTAAGTGTTGCGCCTTTTGTATCTACAGAAGGCGCTTTTTGTGTGCAGTAGCATTTAATTCATGCTGCTCTTATTATTGTTCGAAGATGAAAATTCCAAAAGGAAGTCAAACAAATTAGTCTCGGTAGGAATTTTTAATTTTTTTCTAAGTCTATAACGGCTTATTTCAACGCCCCGTACGGATATTTTCATGTGTTGCGCAATTTCTTTACTGCATAAATTCATGTGTAAATAAGCGCAGAGTTTGAGTTCATGTGGAGTAAGATTGGGGTAGTTTTTTTTTATTGACCGTATAAAATCAAAATGTACGGTATCAAAATTAGTGGCAAACTGTTGCCATTCCTCGTCCAGGTGATCCTCTTCCTTTAACGCACGTATGAGTTTTTTAAAATCATCAGGCGCCAATTCGCTGCCAGAGTTCTTCTTTAACCTTGTGAGTTCTTCTTTAACTTTGGATAATAAGTCGCCCTTTTGCACCAGGTGCATTGTCGCCGATGCAAGCTCTGTATTTTTATTCAATAATTCTGCCTGCAATTTTTCGTTCTTTAAAGCAACAATTTCTTTCTCAGACTTTTCAAGCTCCAGTTGATGCAGGTATTGCAGATGCTTTTGCTGCTCTTCATGTTTTTGTTTTTGCCTGGCAAACATTTGTTTTAGTTTTCTAAAAAAAAGGTAATTAAAAGCAACAAAAAGAATTATGTAAAGAGCATAGGCAGTATAGGTTCTATACCATGGAGGTAAAACCTTTACAATATAAGTGGCGACTGTGGATTCACCACCCAAATTATTTTTAGCTCTCACCTCAAACGTATAAGTGCCACCAGGCAAATTCGTATAATCTTTTTCAGTCTTTCTTGTCCAATCAGACCATTTATCGTCAAAGCCTTCTAAATAATAACTGTACAAAATGCTGTTTTCATGTTCGTAGAGCGGTGAAGAAAATTCGAAGTGTAAAGAATTCCAATTACTTCCTATTTCCGGAGTGGTCTTTTTTGTTTGTTCAAGAATTTGATTCACTTGTCCGAAATATCCCCCAAATAATAAACTGTCAGATTTCCCGAAAGCCTTTACCGACGTAATTTTTACGCTGAGGTTATTTGTATATTTTCTTTTATAATTTTCATAGTTTATATGATAAAATCCTTTTTCAGCTCCGACAAAGACGTTCTCCATATTATACGGATAAATATATTCATAGCCACTAACCATTCTTCCATCTAATTCCGGAAAATAAATTATTTCAGGGTGACCGGAAGAATAGTCAACAACTCCGGGATTTCTATTTTCAATAAACCAGATATTCCCGGTTGAATCTTCCCTTAAAAAACGAATGTTCTTTTTACCAAAAATGCCTTTAAAATACTCGCTTGGCTGAAAACGATCCGTGGTCGGATTATATTCATAAATCCCTTTCTCGGTTGCAACAACTACCCTGTTTTTTATCTTAAACAGGTGATTGTCGTAAGATGAAGGCAAACCGTTTTTTTCATTGTATATTTTTGACTTAGTATTATTAACGTCGCTTAGGTCAATTTTAAATACTCCGCCGTAGGGATGTGCTGTCCAGACAGTTCTGTTATTGTCAATTGCGATATACTGAGAAAATTCTTTGAAATCAGGCAAATATTCCTCTGAAATAAAATGGCCATTTTCATATCTCAAAATATCCAGGCCGATGGCGGTACCTCCAATAACAAGAGACGAAGGAAGAATATTGTAATAGGGAAGGAAATTGAAAAAGGATCCAGCACTATTAATATTAACAGCTTTGCCATCAACAATTTGAAAGGCCCCGTCGTGATGGGCAAATAATAATTCCCCGTTTACCTCTGCAAGGCCAAAAGCAGATCCGTCGGTTTTGGGGACCTTTTGAAAATTTCCATAGATAAAACTCAAATCCTTTTCACTTGTAAACGGAATCCTGTAAAGGCCATTTGAAGTTCCGACATAAAGAAAATTATTATAGATTAGCGACGTGTATCCTTCCCCTTCATTAAGATTTTCAGGATAGATATGTTTTATTTCATTATTGATAGCTATAAAATCAATACCATTGTCCAATCCCAGCCAAAGATTTTTGTGGCCGTCAACAAAAAGGTAGAGAATATTATTAATTTGTAATCCTTCTTTTCTTGAAAGATTTTGAACTATGGCGCCGTCCTTGCTTATAATATAACAACCCTTAAGGTTTGTGCCTATTGCCAGCCATTCGTTTGAAATTGGCGTGGCGGTTAATATGCGCTCATCGAGAAAAGGATCGACATTTTTAAATCCAAACTTCGAGACTTTATTACCCGAAAGAATAAAAAAGCCTGAATTGATTGTCGCTATGAAAGTACTATCCTTGCCGAATGGAAAAACACAGGAAACAGTGAAACCTCTTGGAAACTGGTCCTTATCCAAAAATTGTTTCCAGGCGCCATTTTTAAATTCAAGTATTCCTAATCTTGAATCCTGTGCAATAAGATGATTGTTACTTTTTCCAAGGAATTGCCATTCGCTTACAGCCGGGTAAACATTAATGACATTGTTACTGAACTGGAAAATATATTCTCTTGACCTGAAAAAAATATCGTTGGCGTAAGCTATAGTTTGCCACACCTCACTGAATGTCTTGTCCTTCACTGGCAGTATCGACGTAAGGGACGTATAGGTTAATTTACCATTATTGCCCGGGGAGAAATATCCAAAATCATTCTGGCTTCCAATGTAAATCCTATTATCGGTTCCAATAGCCAAGGACCTTATAACGGTCTTGTGAGGTAGGGGGTATAGTTTCCAATACGTACCATCAAAAGTTAGCAGGCCCTCATAGTTGGCAAAATACATTATTCCATTCTTGTCCTGTACAATACACCTGTTTTGTGTGCCTGCGTTGTAAATACTCTTTGTGTAATTAACTATATCAGGAATTCCTATAGTGTTTTGGCTAAAAGATAGAAAACTCGCAAAGACGATCACAAGCATTAGTAGGATTCTCTTCATAATCACCTGGGGATTTGTCTATGAATTTAAGAAGATTTTCGCAGAAATAATTCAAATATAAGGCTGACGTAGTGATGATGTAACGATCTGCTGAATATCAACACTCTTTTTCATTCTGATGTAGTATTGATGTAACGATTAATACTTTAATCCATACAGATATAAATAGTTTTACTCCATATTCTTCAAAGGATTGTAATTCCCTTCATCAGCGATAGTTTCTGATAATAAATTAAAAACAGCACAATGGAAAAAGTTAAACCAAAATCCCTGTTTATTTGCCTGGCATTTTCTGTATTTAGTTTTTCAGCCTTTCCCCAACCCGTTGGTATTTTCGATAATCACCAGGATATTGGAACCAATGTAAAACCAGGTTCAGCTACTTATATTCCCCAAACGGATCAATATGTAATTTCCGGGGCGGGATATAATATTTGGGCAGACCATGATGAATTTCAATTTGTATATAAGAAAATGAAAGGAGATTTTATCCTTTATGCCCGTGCTGAGTTCCTTGGAACCTGGGTAAATTATCATCGTAAAGTGGGCTGGATGATTCGAAAGACTCTTGACGGCAATTCGCCTCACGTGAATGCTGTTGAACATGGTGATGGGCTCACTTCTCTCCAATGGCGGCCAACTGCAGGTGCGCAGACTTTGGAACACCGGATGAAATTAACACATGCCAACATACTGCAATTAGAAAGAACAGGTAATACCTTTATAATGCGGGCTGCTATTTATGGGGAACCGTTCCAGACGGATACGCTTACTGGTGTGGACCTTGGAGATGACGTTTATGTTGGGCTCTTTGTTGGTTCTCACAATTCTGATGTATTGGAAACAGGTGTATTCAGTAATGTGAATATTACCGTTCCTTATAATGGCATTGCAGATCAACGCACACAGATGACTCTTGGAAGCAACCTGGAAGTCCTTGAAGTGGCTTCGGGTAAACGTGATATAATTTATAAAGTGCCGTACTCAATCCAGGCACCAAACTGGACGCCAGGCGGGAAGGACCTGGTCTTTAACGATTACAAAGGGATTATATACCGTTTCAATTTAGAAACAAAAACACCAACCCAAATTAATACAGGCACTGTGGTGAATAATAATAATGATCACGTGATTTCTTTCGATGGAAAAATGCTTGGTTTGAGTAATTATGAAAAAGAATTGGGCGGCTCAATAATTTATACAGTTCCAATGGAGGGAGGAACTCCGAAACGGGTGACTCCTAAAGGTCCCTCGTACCTGCACGGTTGGTCGCCTGATGGCAAAGACCTTGTATTTTGCGGAGATCGCGGTGGCGAGTTCGATGTATATAAAGTGCCTGCTATGGGCGGAAAGGAAATACGCCTTACCGACGTAAAGGGATTGGATGACGGTCCGGAGTACACACCTGATGGAAAGTATATTTATTTCAATTCAGTTCGTTCCGGCCTGATGCAGATATGGCGCATGAAACCTGATGGAAGTGACCCGGAGCAAATTACCAGGGATAGTTTAAATAATTGGTTCGCCCATATATCCCCGGATGGCAAATGGTTTGTATATATCACTTTCCTTCCGGAGGAAACACCTGCCGGAATACATCCCCCCTACAAACATGTGTATATACGTTTGCTACCGATTGATGGCAAAGGAACACCAAAGGTTCTTGCTTATGTTTATGGAGGGCAGGGTTCAATGAATACTCCTGACTGGTCGCCGGACGGAAAAAAAATTGTTTTTGTAAGCAATTCGGATATGGGAAGTAAGTAGGGTATTACCTATATTAGAGCTCACGACAATTTGAATTAATTATTCAAAAACAGGTATTGGTGAGAAAATTTATGATTCAATAAAATCGATATGAAATTTTTTTGCCCACTGGTTATAGGTTTATGTTTTTTCTCCTCAACTATCTTGGCGCAAACAGTTTCTGTTAAACAGGTTCGGTTAAGTAACTTTTTTCTTCAATCCTCAGAAATTATATCTTCATCCGGAAAAGATCTCTCGGGGGCATCCTATACTTCCAAAAACTATTGGTTTCCGGTTACCGTTCCATGTACTGTTCTTACTGGTTTGGTGCAAAACAAATTATATCCCGATCCCTATGTTGGAATGAACAATATGTATATACCGGATGCTTCAGATTCGTTCAACAACCAATATCAACTCGGGAAGTATAGTCACATTCCCAATGAGCCTAATCCCTGGAAAAAACCATATTGGTACCGGACAACATTTTTCAGTGCCGGCATCGGATAAAGGGCGACATTTTCAACTTATATTCAAAGGAATTAATTACAGGGCTGAAGTTTGGTTGAATGGAAAAATGATTGCCGATTCTTCACAAATGGCCGGTATGTTTGCACAATATTACCTTGATGTAAGTACCAGTATTGAAGCGGGTAAAGACAATGCATTGGCAGTTAAAATTTTCCCATTAGACTATCCCGGGTTGCCCGCTCATCCCCAATTAGATGGACTTGGAGATTTTTACGACAATGGTGGTCCGACAGGAGATATCGGGAAAAACGTAACGATGCTGAGTTCTGTTGGCTGGGATTGGATTCCTGCGGTAAGAGATCGCAACATGGGAATATGGCAGCCCGTTTATCTCCGGACTTCGGGTCAGGTTGTTATTAGTGATCCGCAAATTGTAACAGACCTACCTTCTTTGCCTGGTACTTCACAGGCAAAAATCTCTTTGAATCTTATTCTTTCAAATTATAGTAATACTGCACAACATGGAAAACTAAAAGTCACCATCACTCCCGAAAATTTCCAGGGATCCGCAATCAGTTTTGCTAAAGAGTTTGCGGTTGAGGGCTCGGGTTCAAATAAAATTAATTTATCGGCTGCTAATACTCCCTCATTTACTATTCAGCATCCTCATCTTTGGTGGCCTAACGGATACGGTTATCCGAGCCTTTACAGGATGCGAATACAATATATTGTGGGTGATCAATTATACGATGATACATCTGTTGTTTTTGGGATTCGGACAGTGAGTTCTTCCACCGTAAATGTAAATGGATGGGTCCGTCGTGATTTTTATGTAAATGGAAAAAGAGTGAACCTGGCGGGAGGTGCCTGGGTACCCGATATGATGCTCAACCGCGATTACCAGCGTTACGATTATGAATTACGTCTTTGCCGCAATGCAAATGTTAACCTGGTTCGCATATGGGGCGGCGGCCTTGGCGAAACAGACGATTTCTATGAACTCGCCGACAAATATGGCTTACTTGTATGGCAGGATTTCTGGATTACAGGAGACACTAACGGAGGTTTTAAAGGCTCGGCAGACTGGCCACTGGAGTCATCTGTTTTTATTAAGAATGTCAGGAGCACAATTCTTCGGATCCGGAATCATCCGGCCCTATTGGTCTGGACAGGAGGCAATGAAGGGCATGCAAGGGAAGAATTATATAATGCCATGCGAGATAATGTTGCAAGCCTCGATGGTACAAGGCCTTTTATTCCATGCTCTTCGGGGTTTTCAAAAACACCTTCCGACTGGAAAGCGTCGTGGCCCGATAATAAACCGTCCGGCGTTTATAGTGGCGGTCCCTATTCCTGGCAGGATGATGCAGAATATTTCAAACTGGTTGATGCAGGAAAGGGTTGGGTTTTTAAGGATGAAACGGGAATACCCTCGCAACCTCCATATAATACGCTCGCCAAAATTATTCCAGATCTTATACCAGACAGCAGTCTGCCTTATCCTCTTAACAATAGCTGGGGTTATCATGATGCCTGCTCGGGTAATGGCAAATACAATACTTATTATGACGCTATGGTTGAGCGTTATGGGAGCCCACAAAGTCTCAGGGATTTTTCGGATAAAATGCAATTGCTCAATGCAGCAGGCTACCGTTCTATTTTTGAAGCTGCAGGTCATAAACTTAATGAGACGGGGGGTGTAATGCTCTGGAAACTAAATGCCGCTTTTCCCAGCGTAGTCTGGCAGATATATGATTGGTATCTTGAACCCAATGCCGGCTATTATTTTATGCAACGAGCCTGTGAGCCAGTTCACATACAGCTTAACCTGGATGATTCTTCGGTAGCCCTTATTAACAGGACCTATATTAAACGCCCCGGACTGCAATACAAGGTTGATATAGTCAATATGAATGGATCTTCTTTATTCGGAAAAGAGGGAAATGCAGAGTTGGATACAACCGACACAAAACAGGTATTAAACCTAATTGAGCCTCTGCGAAAAACCAAGGGTATTTCGTTTGTTTTGCTCCAGCTTAAGGATAGTGATGGTAAACTCATTTCTCATAATACGTACTGGATGTCACCGGGACACCAGTTTACTGACTTGCAAAAAATGCCGAAAGCTGCGATCGCCACTAATGTTATTAGAGTTGAAAAGAAGGGTGGATACGAAAGCTGGACAATCCGGTTCAATAATAATTCATCTACCCTTGCATTCTTTCTGAATCCCCAGATAATTAAAAATGGTGAGGAAGTGTTGCCAAGCTATTGGACAGATAATTATTTCTCAGTACAGGCGGGGCAGTATCTAACGGTTACGGTTAGTTGTCCATTAAAAGAAGCCGGCAACAGGAACGCGCAACTCAGGCTTGAAGGTTGGAATATCGAAACAAAAACAGTTGAACTGCCTGATAAATGAAACATATTCTTTTACAATAACCTAATTAAGTAAAAAAATTTAACGTCCATTATATAAAATCACAGCACATGAAAAATAATGTATTTTTTTGCATGAAGCGCTTGGCTTCCATGGGTTCAACATTTCTTCTTTTTCTTTTTTGTACCCTTGCTTTTAATACTGGCTTCGCACAGCATCCAATTGGAATTTTTGAAGATAACCTGGATATTGGAAATCCAAAATTGGCCGGCTCCGCCACTTATGATGAAGCTACACAAACCTATTCATTAGCAGGTGCCGGGGATAATATCTGGTTCAACCACGACGAATTTCATTTCATCTACAAAAAAATTAAGGGCGATTTTATTCTCACGGCTGACTTTGCTTTTACCGGCGACACAGTTGGAGCCATAGGGCATCGCAAAATTGGCTGGATGATCCGCGAATCTGCAGATGCAGATGCTGCCAGTGCAAACGCCTGCAAGCATATTGATGGACTCGTAGTGCTCCAATGGCGAACCTACAAAGGAATGTTCATGCGTGATCCCGAAGAAGAAAGGTTCTATCCAAAACAGGGGGGACAAACTATACAACTGGAACGGGTGGGAAAAACAATTACTATGAAAATAGCGCATCCCGGAGAGCCCTTACAATTCGTTGGCTCCTATGAAACAGCTGTATTGGATAAAGAAGTGCTGGTGGGATTGTATATCTGCGCCCATGACTCTAACACGGTAGCACATGCTAAAGTATGGAACGTTCGAATTGACAAACCTGTTTTTCATGAATATACTTCTAATCCTCACGCAGTGATACCTCCTGTGAAAGAGGTATTCGGTAGCCGGCTTGAGATATTGGATGTTGCCGATGGAAACCGCAAAGTAATACACGAAGCCGCGGATCGTTTCGAGGCGCCTAATTGGATGCCGGATGGAAAGAAATTATTATTTAATGAAGGAGGATCATTGTATACCATCGCGGTGGAAGGCGGTGCGCCTGAAAAGCTGAATACAGGAGATATTGCAAGGATCAATAACGATCACGTAATTTCTTTTAATGGCAAAATGCTGGCCATCAGCAGCAGCAGGGAAGGCATGCCGGGGGAGGTTCTACCGTTTATACACTTCCATTGTCCGGGGGCGAACCGCGATTAATAACGGATGACACACCATCTTATCTTCATGGCTGGAATCCAAATAACAAAGAAGTGGCGATTGTAGCGAAGCGGAACGGCAGCAATATCTATAATTTGTACAAGGTTTCTTTGGCGGATAGAAAAGAAACACCGCTTACTACCAATGCCCAAGGCCATGTTGACGGACCGGAATATTCGCCGGATGGTAAATATATTTATTACAATGCCAATGTATCCGGCACCATGCAGGTCTGGCGCATGAAGCCTGATGGCTCTGGTAAGCAACAGCTCACTTTTGACCAGTACAACAACTGGTTTCCGCATATTTCGCCCGATGGCAAATGGTTGGTGATGATCTCATTTCCGTATGACATTGATCCGGCGGGGCACCCGGCCTATAAGCAGGTTATGCTAAGGCTGATGCCTTTAACCGAACCGGGTGGGCCAAAAGTAATTGCATATCTCTATGGCGGGCAGGGTACCATCAATGTTATTTCCTGGTCGCCGGATAGTAAACGTTTGGCTTTTGTGAGCAATTCTGAGCCTGTGAAATAATCCGGAGCTCCCGTAAGAATTGACCAGGCGGGCCGTTGTTTCAGTTGGTTTAACTAAGCTGTCTCAAACTTTTGAGGCAGCTTTTTTACTTTACCAGTTTGCTAATTCGGCAGACACGACCAATCTCAGCAGCGCAACATCTCTCAGCCAAATTCGTTGAACAGATCTTCGCTGAGTCAGAAAAAAATTTGCGTAGTTAAATAACTACATATATATTTGTAGCCAAATAGCTACACAATGAATTTAAGACGAGACGTTTTCCAGGCCATCGCAGACCCAACAAGAAGGGCTATACTTCTGCTAGTAGCTTCGCAATCCATGACGGCAGGTGCCATAGCTGCAAACTTTGACACGGCAAGACCGACAGTTTCAAAACACCTGCAAATACTCACTGAGTGTGAATTGCTCGAACAAAAACAAAACGGCAGGGAAATTTCCTATTACATAAATGCCAAAAAAATGAAAGAAGTAGCCGACTTTATTGAACCATTCCGCAAAATGTGGGATGAAAGATTTAACAAACTGGAATCGGTAATGAAGAAATATAAATCTAAAAAATAAAACATTATGAACAAAGGAATTAAAGCCGTTCTTTACCCGGTAAAGGACATTGGAGAAGCAACAGCACTATTCCGCAAATTTTTAGGCGCTGATCCGTATGCGGAGCAACCTTACTATGTTGGCTTCAAGGTAAACGATCAGGATATTGGTTTAGTGCCCAATAATCCGGAAGGCGGGGTCGCGGCATTTTATCATGTTGACGACATTAAGAATAGCTTACAGATTCTCCTCGATGCCGGTGCGGCAACTATTCAAGACATAAAAAATGTTGGAGGAGGAAGATTAGTTGCAAGTGTAAAGGACAAGGATAATAATGTTATTGGACTTGTTCAAGATTAACGAAAGATAAAAATAACATGGAACAAAAAACAAAAGTGCATGCCGAAGATGGCAAGCAAGACATGATAATTACCAGGGAATTTGATTTGCCATTGGAGTTGCTTTTTAAAGCGCACATTGAGCCGGACATCGTTGAGCAATGGATGGGAACAAAAGTGCTGAAGTTTGAAAGTAAAAAGCACGGGAGCTACCAGATTGAAACATCCGATCATAAAGGCAATGTGGCATTCCGGGCCAACGGAGTGATTCATGAACTTATTCCGAACCGGAAGATCACGCGGACGTTTGAAATGGAGAATACCCCTTTTGGGGTACAGCTAGAGGTGCATGAATTTGAAAAACTTACTGATGACACCAGCAAACTCAACATGCATGTAATATACGAATCGGTAGCACAACGTGACGAGGTGCTGAAGTTGCCTTTTGCGTGGGGACTGAATATGGCGCACAACAGGATGCAGGATATAATGAGTAAATTAAAATAAATCCGCCATAAAGACGCTACGACACGAACAACGACTTAGCGTCTTCGTGCCTTCGTGGCAAAAACTAAATAATGAAATATAAAGACCTTTCAGAAGAAGAAGAACAGATAGGCAAAGCTATTGTCAACGCTGCCTTTCTAATTCATAAAGAACTTGGTCCAGGGCTACTCGAAAAAGTTTATGAGGTCTGCATGGCTCATGAACTTAGGAAAATGGGGTTTGATGTGAAGCGTCAGATTGATATTCCTATCATTTATGACGGGATTCAGTTTGATGAAGGGTTACGATTGGATTTGCTTGTAAATGATTTAGTGATAGCTGAGTTGAAAGCCGTCGAGTTAGTAAATCCTGTTTGGGAAGCGCAAATCATTAGCCACTTAAAGCTTACAGGACTAAACCTTGGCTACCTGATTAACTTTGACGTGCCTCTGATTAAAGATGGAATAAGAAGATTTAGGAATTAAAGAGATAAGCCACGAAGACACGAGGGAACGAAGAAAAAAACTTTGCGCCTTTGTGCCTTCGTGGCAAAAAAAAATTGTATACCATGTCAAAGAAAAACAAAATCATTTATTGGATTGCAACGATCTGGCTTGCATTAGGAATGGTAGCAACCGGAGCAGGACAGATATTCAACATGAAAGCGGGACGAGGAGGAATGGATATGATCAGGCATTTAGGGTATCCTGCGTATTTGCTAACGATACTCGGTACCGCAAAAATTTTAGGAGTAGTAGCCGTGCTTATTCCTAAATTTCCTTTGCTAAAGGAATGGGCTTATGCGGGCTTTTTCTTTATTATGTTGGGAGCTATATGTTCACATATCGCCGTGGGTGATTCGATCACTGCAATATTTCCTGCACTATTATTGCTATTACTTACCGTGGCATCGTGGTATTTTAGACCGGCGAATAGAAAAGTCGTTGCACTTAACCAGTAATTGAAATAACCGGATCCGGTCGAAGAATTGAAATTGTGTATTCCTTGTTGCACTTTTTCGATTTCAAACATTATTAGTTTTGTATAAAAAAAAATAAACATGTCAAATAACAGCGTAACATTACACAGAGTTCTTAAAGCACCGCCGGAAAAGGTTTATCGCGCCTTTACCGAACCCAATGCACTTGCGTCATGGCTTCCGCCCTACGGATTTTTATGTGTTGTCCATAATATGGACGCTAAACCGGGCGGGAATTACAAGATGTCCTTCATCAATTTTTCTACCGGCAACGGCCATTCTTTTGGAGGAAATTATCTGGAACTCAAACCGAATGAATTCTTAAAATACACCGACAAATTTGATGACCCTAATTTACCCGGAGAAATGATCACTTCAGTTTGGCTCAAAAAAGTTTCTACCGGCACGGAACTTAAAGTAATCCAGGAAGGCATTCCGGCTGCGATACCAACTGAAATGTGTTATTTGGGATGGCAGGAGTCATTGGAAAAATTAGTAAAATTAGTTGAGCCAGAAATTCCCGATGCGTCAGTTGCAGATAAATAAAAAAATAGCGCAACCTGGTAATACGGCAGTACGAACAGCTTTATGGAGGGCTCTGCATGTGCAGGTAGATGCAAGGCCTTATATACTGGAGGATGAAATTGGGTTGCAACTGGTAGCGCCACCTCACGATTGGCAACACCGTCCTGATATGAAATTTACAAAACGTCTCCGGGCTTCTGTTATAGCCCGTGCACGTTTTATTGAAGACTTAATTATAGAACAAAGCAAACGAGGAATTACTCAGTATGTTATTCTCGGCGCGGGACTTGACACATTTGCCCAACGTAAACCAATTATTGCTTCTAAACTTCAGATATATGAAATTGACAAACCCGATACATTAGCCTGGAAGCAACAACGATTAATTGAACTTGGTTTTGGCATTCCAAAATACCTGCCTGCCGGCAAGGCAGGTTTGCATTTTGTGCCTGTTGATTTTGAAACGGCGAGCTGGTGGCAGCAATTATTAAAAGCAGGATTTGATACCAGCAAGCCGGCTGTTGTTGCGTGCACAGGGGTTAGTCTATATCTTACAAAAGATGCAATTGTTTCTACACTAAATCAAATGGCAACACTTGCGCCGGGTTCAAAACTCGCCATGACATTTTACTTGCCAATAGAACTTCTTGATGAAGAAGATAAACATTTACAGGAAATGGCTGAGAAAGGTGCTCGCGAAGCAGGAACTCCGTTTGTGAGTTTTTTTAAACCAAATGAAATATTGGATTTAGCCCTTGCAGCAGGTTTTGAAGAAACAAAAACAATATCAACAAAAGATATGGAACAATATTATTTTACAAACAGAACCGACAATCTTTTACCCGCAAGTGGAGAAGTATTTTTATTGGCAACAACCTAGATAATTTACTTGTATGCAAATGAATCCTAAAGTTGATTTTTATTTCTACAAAGAAAAAAAATGGCAGAAAGAAATTGAACAGTTGAGAGCCACTGCTCTTGATTGCAGATTGATGGAAGAATTAAAATGGGGTTGTCCATGTTACACTTTTAATGAAGCCAACATTGTACTGATACACGTGTTTAAAGAATACTGCGCCTATTTATTTTTTAAAGGAGCCTTATTAAATGATCCCGAAAGCATTCTCATCCAACAAACAAAAAATGTACAGTCGGGCAGGCAAATTCGTTTCACCAATGTTAAGGAAATAGTTAAGATGAAGGCGGTATTAAAAGCCTACATCTATGAAGCTATCGAAGTGGAAAAAGCAGGTTTGAAAGTGAAACTTAAAAGGACTGCAGACTATAAAATTCCTGAAGAATTTCAAAATAAATTGGATAAAAATAAAGCTTTGAAAAAAGCTTTTGAAGCATTAACGCCGGGACGGCAAAGAGGATATATTTTTTATTTTTCTCAACCTAAACAATCCAAAACCCGGGAAGCAAGAGTTGAAAAAAGTTTGCGGCAAATTCTCGACGGAAAAGGTTTAAATGATTAGCACTTTCAATGAGAAAATAAGTTAATCAAAGAGGTATGGAAGTAACCTTGCAAATTCTATTGGCGTACTTTCGCTGGTATGCCTATTTAAGGTAAAACATAAGTGACCGGTACCAGCGAGGACTTTTTGATCAACCCTTTCAATAGAGAATTATGAACAACGTTAACAAAAAAAAGTTGCCATCTTCGGCGCATGAAACTCTGATTAGCACGCTGAAAGTTCGTTTTGAGAAGAACATGAACCGTCATAACGATATCGCGTGGACGAAAATACTGGCAAAGCTTAAAGATAATGACGAAAAACTATGGTCGCTCAATGAAATGGAAAGAACCGGTGGCGAACCGGATATTGTTGGGTATGATAAAAAAACAGGCGAATATTATTTTTATGATTGTTCACCGGAAAGTCCTAATGGTCGCAGAAATGTTTGTTATGATCGTGAAGCATTGGAGAAAAGGAAAGAGCATAAACCAAAAGACAGCGCTATTAATATGGCTGCTTCTATCGGCATTGAAATTTTAACAGAAGAACAGTACAGGGAGTTGCAGCGGCTTGGGAACTTCGATTTGAAAACATCGAGTTGGGTTAAAACACCTGCTCACATCAGAAAACTTGGTGGGGCCGTTTTTTGTGATCGTCGCTATGACACAGTCTTTTTGTATCATAACGGTGCTGAATCATATTATGCTGCCAGGGGTTTCCGCGGTTCTCTAAAAGTTTAATTGCGTGTGTAAATTTTATGAATGAATATAAACCATTAAGTTTCACGCAGCGAGGCGAAAATAAATGAAACTAACGTTACCGGTTAAGCGCAATATACAACGAAAACAACAACCTTCATAAATGAACATTCAGAAAATGAAACAACGCATCCATGTTTTAACGCTTGGTGTAAATGACCTGGAAAAGTCCATGAGATTTTTTAAAAACGGATTTGGCTGGCAAACAAAGGGTATTGTTGGAACAGAATACGAACGGGGAGCGATAGTGGTTTTTGACCTTAACAACGGAATGATGATCTCTCTTTATGAAAGAAAAAATTTAGCCTGGGATACCGGATTAGAACAACAACCAGAAAGTGCAACTGAATTTTCGATCGGGCATCTTGTAAATACTGACAAAGAAGTTAATCTCATAATGGAACAAGCCGGGAAGGCTGGAGCAAAAATTATTAAACCAGCACAAAAAACTTTTTGGGGAGGTTATGCAGGTTATTTCAAAGACATAGATGGGCACCTTTGGGAAATTGCTCACAACGCGGCTATAGCAATTGAAGAATAAAGTAATTGACATACCAAATACTTAGCCAACAGGAATTGGAAAATTAAGAAAGCTGCCGCCAAAGCCGCTGAAGTCTTTCAGCTTTTTGTAGTCGCCTTCTATCTGGCCGAATGCGGAGCTGGAAAATATAGGGCTAAACATAATTGTTAGTCTCAGAGACGTTATAGAGGTAATTTTAAACCAAATATGTATCCGAATATTGAAATCGGAAACATTGTACTGAAGAAATACAATATTTATTCTCTGTTGGTGCTTCCTTTGTTTTGCGCAAGGCCCGCTCATGACCTGGAGAACGCTTCGCACGGCATCCTATGACCCTAAATCCCGCGATCGGATTCATTCTGCCACTTGCCAAATGTTACTCAAATTTTGAAAACAGCACATACAATACACCTCCCGCTCTCGTCGTTCTAAAAAAGTTAAATCAATTGGTGAAAATCCCAGACCTCTTCATTAGAGAGAACAACTAACGCGTCCTATGATATTTAAAAGCCTCGCAATAATTCTGTCACTATCACTCGGTACTATTTCAGTTTCGCATGCAAAAAATGTACGTGGCAACAGGACGAAAACGATAGCTAGCCCCGGTTTATTCATTAGCCCCGTTGACACCAGTTATTCCGATAACAAGGGTCCAATGGCTCCTCTTATTGATACGGGGAATTATTATACCTCAAATGTTGAAATATTACCGCCTGCAATACGGCTTGATATGCCTATTCCCGGGAACCAGGGAAAGCAAGCTTCCTGCAGTGCATGGGCAATTGTGTATGGAGCGGGTAATTACTACATGCATGTTACAACGGGTAAACCTTATAGCGATAGTGACAATCTAAGTCCGGCTTTTATATATAACCAGCTACCCAAGGGCAATGGTGGTAGCGTAGCATTTATGGATAATTTAGAATTATTCAGAACTGAGGGAGCCTGTTCGTTAAAGAGTATGCCTTACCACGCTGATGATTATACAGCTCAGCCTGACAGCGCCCAGCACCTTGATGCAGCGAAGTATAAAATAAAAGGTTGGGAAAAGATAGATATGCATGATCTTACATTAATAAAAAATGCTCTCTTTCAAAAAAAGCCCATTGTTTTTTTTATTGCAACAGATGAGGGATTTAATAAAATCACTTCTCCTTTTACCTGGAAAGAAAGGTGTAGCAGGCCGGGGACTGTACATTCAATGGTAATTGCCGGATACGATGATAGCAGGAATGCTTTTTTAATTATGAATTCATGGGGCACTTCCTGGGGCGATAAGGGGTTTGCGTGGATTGACTACCAGTTCTTTTTAGAAAATGCTTCACCGAAAGGATTTATATTAATCTAAGATATTTCCCAACTTGAGGGAACGTATTGAGCATTAGTAGTCGCATCATGAACTTTTAATTATAAATTTGGCGACGGGCTCGGGCCGAAATTCGAATATCACACCTGCAAAATCCGCGTGCGTTAGCTGCATGTATGCAGCGGGAATCATAAAAATATTATGAATTACTTTAGTCCAAAAAATACTGCGGAACGATATGCGAAAGGAAGACCGTTCTTTCACAGAAATACAATAAAGCATATCCGTGAATTTACAAAGATTGATAACAAACTTGAAAATGCTTTGGACGTCGCTTGCGGAACCGGACTTTCAACGACCGCACTTTTAGACATTGCGGAAAATGTTTTTGGAACAGACACTTCCGATGAAATGTTGAAACTTGTTTTAAATCCCCAGAGATAAAATATTCGAAAGCTCCAGCAGAAAAGTTGCCATTTGAGAGTAACTATTTTGATATTATAACTGTTTCATCGGGAGTTCATTGGTTTGATATTGACAGGTTTTTGCGGGAAGCAAACCGGGTTTTAAGAAGCAAATGCTGGCTTGTACTTTATGAAAACCATTTTATTTCTGAAATGCCTGGAGTTGCAACTTTTGGCAATTGGTTTCCGAATATTTATTTACAAAAATATCCTTCACCAAAACGAAACAATAGTTATGAATGGACAAACGAAAACCTGCAAGACAAAGGCTTTAAATTTATTAAAGAAGAAACATTTAAAAATCCGGTTGAATTTACAAAAGAACAATTGATTTTATACTTTACAACCCAAAGTAACATAACAGCGACTGTTGAAAATAGCCTATCCAGTTATAAAGAAATCGAAAACTGGCTGCACAAAGAATTGACTCCATTTTTTGGCAGCGAACAGAAACGAACAATTAACTATGGTAATTGGATAAAATATTTACAAAAAATAAATTGAACGCTCAAAACCGTAGCAGTTTAATGTATCTAATCTATACTATTTGGAATCTCGTTTGCCAGTTTTTCGTTACTATCATTACATTAACTAATGATCATCATGCTTTGATTGGAAAGCCAGGCATTCCTCTCATTGATTCCAGCGGTAGCATAAGTGCTTCCAGGCCGCATTGGATTTGATGAGCAATTTCCAGGCCGCTCCATTTTGCAGGACAATTATATTTCCGTAACCGTTAGTACATCACGTTTTCTTTTACGAGCCACTGGCCTAATAGTTCTAATAATAACGATCGCTACGTGGCTGCGTTTTATGAGTTTAAATTCTGTGTCGCAATCCTCCTCATTTATTGTTATTTAGAAAGATTTTGGAGGGTATTTTATTGCGAATTGCCGAAATTTTTTATTGATGTAGTTAAGACGTAGCATAAACAGTGATTTGAGTGGTTATGATCCATTATGATGTACCAATGATGTAGTATAAAAACGGTGAATGGGATTTTATAAATATAGATTTGTTCTGTCCATATTCTTTCACTAAATATTTAAAACGACTGCTATGCTACAAAAAGAAATCAGTTCATTTAAAATTAATCTTATCCTGATTGTTTTGCTGTTTATTTCATTTGCAGGGTTTGCTCAAAAAACAGTCACAGGAAAAGTAATTAATGATGCAAGTAAGCAACCAATCTCCGGTGCCACAGTCCAGGTTAAAGGAACAAAATTGGCGACAGAGACCAACGCAGACGGGTTTTTTACGGTAGGAGTTCCGAAAAATAACAGTACCCTGGTCATTTCGGAGGTTGGTTTTGATAACCAGGAAATAGATGTTGCAGGAAGAAGTAATGTTGGGGAAATTTCTCTTGTTATTACCAACACCACACTTAATGAAGTTGTGGTAACAGGTTACACGTCACAAAAAAAGCGGGATATAACCGGATCTGTATCGGTGGTGAACGTGGCCGACATGAAACAGACTCCATCAGGTAGTACTGAAGGTTTGCTTCAGGGGCAGGCCTCGGGTGTTACCGTTTTCACAACGGGTGCGCCTGGCGGGGCTTCTGTTGTGCAGGTTCGTGGTATTACTTCTTCGGGCAATTCGGCGCCACTCGTCATTGTTGACGGCGTACCCGGAAGTATGCACGACATAAATCCAAATGATATTCAATCCATCCAGGTACTGAAAGATGCAGGAGCCGCAGCCATTTATGGAGTACGTGGATCAAACGGTGTAATTATAATCACTACAAAAAGAGGAGGGGGACAAATTAAGGTTAATTATGATGCTTACTATGGTGCTCAAATGCGGTTAAGTAAAAGTTGGGATATGGCCACCCCAACCCAAACGGGAGTAGCCAAATGGGCGCAAGCCTTTAATGATGGCCTTACTCCCAGTCATCCGCAGTATGGTAGCGGACCAACTCCTGTTGTGCCCTATTATATAACTCCTGCGGGTGCACCGCAGGGAGCTCCAAATACGAGTCTTTCCGACTATAACCTCTATAATAACCATATCACTTTAGCAGCTCAAAACGGGAATAACTGGTTTAATGATATATTTCATAAATCAGCGCCCATCGTGAACCAAAATATATCTTTAAGCGGCGGATCCGGCAAATCATCTTTCTTTATGGCATTTAATTACCTGGATCAGGAAGGGACATTGATTGAAACAAGTTTGAAACGGTATTCGCTCCGGTTCAACTCAACTTATAGTTTTGCCGATGACCATATCCGCGTGGGAGAAAATGCTTATGCTTACTATAAGTCAAACCCCGGCTATTTCAATGCACCTGGTGTAAACTCTACAAATGCTATTAATGCTGCATACGGCATTCCCAATATTATTCCCGTGCATGATATTGCGGGCAATTATGCCGGGACTATTTCACTAGGCCTTGGCAACCAATGGAACCCCGTTTCAATACAGGAACGCCAGGCAAACAATAAACACAATAACTACCAGATTAACGGAAATATATTTGCCGATGTTGACTTCCTCAGGCATTTTACAGCGCATACCAGTATAGGTGGAACAATCGATTATTTCTTTTTTAATGGGTTTGCAACAACGCCTTATGAAATTGCAGAAAATAATCATGCGGCTAACTTGTACACAGAAACCCAGGGCTCTAACAGCAGTATGGTTTGGACCAATACTTTGAAATATACTAATAGCATAGGTAAGCACAACATCAGCGTTCTGGGTGGTAGTGAATATATCTACAACCAGGGCAGGGGACTTAATACCACACGGGGCAATTATTATATTACGGACTCAAGCAATCTTACGGTTTCACCAAATCTCTGGACACTGAATTTCGGCCAGGCCTCTACACAAACCAATAACTCAAGTATTATCGGAGACAATGGAATTCAAACCCCATATCAACTGGCAATATTTTCTTTGATTGGCAGGTTAGATTATAACTATGACGGAAAATATCTCTCTGAGTGCGACCTTTCGCAGAGATGGTTCTTCTGTATTCGTTCCTGAACAACGATATGGTAATTTCCCTTCCGTTACTGCAGGTTGGAGGATTTCACAGGAATCGTTTATGAAAAATATTACGTGGCTGGATGAACTCAAGATCCGTGGTGGCTGGGGGAAATTGGGATCTATCAGCAACATCAATCCAACCAATGCCTTCACATTGTTTGGCCAACAGATCAACCAGTCTTATTATGATATCAATGGTACCAGCAATAGCCCCGTAGCTGGCCTTTATGTTAGCCAGATCGGTAATCCGAACACAACATGGGAGGAAGATATCTTAACCAATATCGGGTTTGATGCAACCATTATAAAAAATAAAATTGATTTTAGTTTCGATTGGTATAAGAAACTAATTAGCGGGCTATTGTTTGTTCCGATTACGCCTGGGACTAATGGTGGAACGAGCGTTCCTTTTCTCAATTCGGGAAATGTTCAAAATACAGGGGTAGATATGGCGCTCACCTATCGGGATCAAATCAACAAAGATTTAAATTTTAGTATAACCGGTACATTTACCTCTTATGATAATAAAGTTGTAAGCCTGCCTGCAGGAACCCTATACATAGATCAACCCACTACTGCGCAAACGAAAACTTCAAGGATACAACCCGGCCATCCGCTTGGCGCATTTTTTGGCTACCAGGTTATTGGTTTGTTCCAGAATTGGGCAGACGTAACCAAATCCCCGATGCAGCAAGACGCGGCTCCTGGCCGGTTTAAATATGCGGATGCGGATCACAATGGGATAATTGACAATAATGACAGGACTTTTTTTGGTAATCCAAACCCAAAATTTAGCGCCGGCTTTAATATTTCACTGGACTACAAAAATTTTGATCTCTATAGTTTCTTTTATTCTTCTGTTGGTAACGATATTATAAATTCCGTCAAAGGATCAACAGATTTCCCGCAGGGGTTTGGAAACCAGATAAGTAAGAATGTAGCCTTAAATTCAGCGAGACTTGTCAATGCATCTGGACAACCTACTAATTATCTTGATCCGGAAGCACAGGTAGCCAATCCCGGCACCGGCGTGCCAATGCTTGAGCAAAGCGCAAACTTCAGTAATTCGGCTGCATTCAATTCATATACAATGGAAAAAGGTTCTTTTCTCAGGTGCAGAAACCTCACCATTGGTTACAATATTGTTTCCAGTGCGCTCAAGCGTCTTCACTTTGATAAACTCAGAATTTATATCCAGGCATTGAACCTTTTCACAGTAACCAAATATTCTGGATTGGATCCGGAATTAAACCCGGGCTCAAATACCGTGTTTGGCTATGATGGGGGTGTTTACCCAAATAATCAGAAAAACTACAATGTGGGAGTAAATGTTACCATACATTAATGTGTACTACTAAAAATAAATTTATATGAAAAAATTATTTATCTGGATAATACCTGCTTTACTATTAATGCTTGCTGCTTTCATTTACGCATGCAACAAGAAATTAAATTTACAGCCGCAGGGATCCCTGATCATCACAAATGTTAATAATAATTCGGGTGTACAAGGGCTCCTGATTGGCGCCTACGTTCTTTTATCAGGTGAAAATGTGCCAGGCCAGAATCTCGGAAATGGAAGTGCTGCATCCAATTATGTATATGGTAGCGAAGCCGCAGACGATTCATATAAAGGTTCTACGCCTTCCGACCAACCCGCTGCGATTCCAATATTAACATGGTCGTTGGCTCAAGCCGGTACGAGTTCTTACCTCGATCAACGATGGGTAGTTCTTTATACCGGTATTCAAAGAGCAAATGATGTAATTCGTACTATTCGTATCTCGCCAACTATTTCAGCGGCAGACACTACGGAATATGTAGCTGAAGCGAGATTTTTGCGGGGCTTTTATCATTTCGAAGGTAAAAAAATGTGGAATAACTTTCCTTACGTAGATGAAAATATATCTTATTCAAATGGAAATCTGAATGTGCCAAATTACGACAATGGAGCGTACATAGACATTTGGCCGCAAATTGAGGCAGACTTTCAATATGCTGTGGCTAATTTGCCTGGTACTCAACCCAATATCGGTAGGGTAAATAAATGGGCCGCTATGGCTTTTCTTGCTAAAACATATATGTACGAACATAACTACGCGGCGGCAAAGCCATTACTGGATCAGATCATTTCCAGCGGAACTACCTCCAACGGCACAAAATATGCGCTTGAACCTCTTTATCAAAGCAATTTTAACCCTGCCCAAAAGAACGGTCCCGAAAGTGTTTTTGCCTGCCAGGCATCGGTGAATGATGGTTCAGCGATTTCAACCAACGGTGGAAATGGGCGTACGGGCGACGAACTTAATTATCCTTATAATCACGGTCCAGGCTGTTGCGGCTTTAATAATCCATCGTGGAACTTAGTACAGGCATTCAAAACCGATGCGAACGGGCTCCCCCTTCTAGATGGAAGTTATAATAATACACCCTTAGTGAGTGGAACCACCACTCCCTGGACTGGTACTGTCGATCCTCGTTTAGATTGGTGTGTAGGTAGACCAGGAAAACCATATTTTGATTGGGGGACCGTCGATTCAACCTGGATTCGTGATGTACCCAATGACGGTGTTTTTGTCCCCATGAAGAATTCATACGCTCAAAGTCAGCAAGGCACCTATTCATCAACCGAAACTGTATTCTGGGGTGCTGCTGAAGTGTCTGCAAGTAATGTAAATCTTTGCCGTTATTCTGACGTTTTGCTATGGGCTGCCGAATGCGAAGCGCAAATTGGAAGCCTTGACCAGGCAGAAACTTATGTGAATATGGTTCGTCAAAGAGCCGCTAATCCAACAGGTTTTGTCTATTTGAATGCTTCCTACAACGCGGATAACAGTACGTATACTCCTCAAACAACTCCGGCTGATAATTACTTGGTGAACCCATATTCCACAGGAGAATTTAGTTCTAAAGGCCAGGCCTATGCAATAAGTGCTATTGAAATGGAAAGAAGATTGGAACTCGCAATGGAGGGGCAACGTTTCTTTGACCTCTCAAGGTGGGATAATGGTACTGGTACCATGGCAGACGTCCTGAACAATTACGTGAGCGTCGAAAAGAACCGGACAGGATTTTATAAAGTTAATAATGGCGCCATTTTTACCAAAGGAGTTAATGAATATTTTGCGATACCACAGAATGAAATAGACGCTGAGAATGCGACAGGGACGCCGTATTTAAAACAAAACCCAGGCTACCAGTAACGAATTCAAAGAAGAAGGGAGAAGCGAGATAACCTTACTTCTCACTTTAATAAAATATCAACAAATTATTCATCAAATTATTTCTACTTTACGAGATAATTTATGAACTAAATAAATTTCTGTAGATGAAATATGTATTTTTTTCCTCTTTAATCCTTGCCTTTCTTTGCTTCAGTTTTATTATACCTCGTTATTATTTTCCGGAAGAACATAAAACACTGGCGATTGGGAGCCCGGCACCCGATTTCCACCTGAAAGGTATTGATGGAAAAATGTATTCTTTA
This sequence comes from uncultured Chitinophagaceae bacterium, assembly GCA_963819925.1. GTDB lineage: Bacteria > Bacteroidota > Bacteroidia > Chitinophagales > Chitinophagaceae > Ginsengibacter. The sequence goes on from CAWFYG010000010.1 coordinate 99,884, forward strand.
GAATCGTTTAAGGATGCTAAAGTCTTAGTTATTATTTTTACTTGTGATCATTGCCCGACAGCGCAAGCTTATGAGGATAGAATCATCCAGCTTACCAAAGATTACAAATCAAGTGGGGTCGCGGTAGTGGCTATTATGCCGAATGATCCGAAGTCGGTTCAATTAAGTGAATTAGGTTATACCGATTTGGGAGACAGTTATGAAGAAATGAAAATACGGGCCCGGGAAAAACATTTCAACTTCCCGTATCTCTATGACGGGGATCATGAAGTCGCAGCAAATGCTTATGGCCCAATTGCTACACCTCATGCTTTTATTTTTGACAAAGACAGGGTATTAAGGTACCAGGGACGCATAGACGATGTTGAAAAACCAACAGGCACTCCCAAAAATAAAGATACCCGTAACGCAATAGAGGCCCTGCTTGCCGGCAAAGAAGTGTCAGTAAAAACAACAAAAGTTTTTGGTTGTTCTATAAAATGGCATGAAAAAGAAAGCCACACTGCTGAGGCGGATAGTGAATGGGCTACCCATCCGGTAACGCTCGACACCATTGATTCTGCAGGAATCACGAACCTCGTAAAAACTAATTCCGATAAATTACTTTTAATAAATGTATGGGCAACGTGGTGTGGACCATGCGTAAACGAGTTCCCGTCACTGGTTGATATAAACCGCATGTATAGACGAAGAGATTTTCAATTCATCAGCATCAGCGCGGATGATCCCGCAAAGAAAGATAAAGCGCTAAAAATGCTGAAATCTCTTCATGCTGCTAATACCAATTACATTTTTAATATTGATGATAAATACCAATTGATTGATGTAGTTGATCCTAACTGGGACGGGGCGCTGCCTTATACCATGATAGTAGAACCAGGCGGCAAAATTGTTTATTCCAAACAAGGCCCGGTTGATCCCCAGGCGCTAAAAACGGCGATTGTGGATGATAAGTTAATAGGAAGATACTATTAACATCGCCGGTATTCGAGGCAGCTTCATTATATTGAAAGAAATTCTTTTTAATTGCTTTTTGCTTTAAAATAAAATACATGAACACAAGACGTAATTTTCTTAAAACCTCCGGCGCACTTGCTATTGGGTCATTCTTAATTTCTGATCTGGCAAGGGCTGCAAGTCGTAAATCCGTTAAAGACGTGGGATTGCAGTTATACACTGTCCGCAACGAAATGTTGAGTGACAACCTTGGAACGCTAAAAAAAATTGCCAACCTTGGATATAAAGAAATTGAATCTGCCGGTAGTGATAAGGGATCATATTATGGATTTAAACCTGCGGAAATGAAAAAGGTTTGTAGTGATCTTGGAATGACTTTGCGCAGCGGACATGTGCATTATGATGACAAGTGGCAGCGGACAATTAATGATGCCGTTGAATCGGGACAGGAATATTTAATTGTTTCTGTAATGCCCACGAAAGGTCAGACGGTAGATAATTACAAAAGTGTTGCCGAAGTATTTAATCGTGCCGGTGAAGCATGTAAAAAGTCAAGCATAATTTTTGGTTATCACAACCATGACTCTGAATTTGAGAAAGATAACGGTAAGGTATTGTATGATGTTCTCCTGGAAAATACCGATCCTCAATTTGTAAAAATGGAAATGGACCTTGGATGGGTAATTGTAACAGGCAATAATCCTTTGGATTATTTTGAAAAATACCCGGGCAGGTTTCCTCTGTGGCATTTAAAAGATATGGACCTCAAAGAAAAGCACAGTGTTGAATTTGGAAAAGGAAGCCTCGATGTAAAGAAGATGCTTGAGAACGCTGGAAAGGCAGGGATGAAATATTTCTTTGTAGAACAGGAAGAGTACAGCGGTACTGCATTTGATTGCCTTGCCTATAATATGGATTATCTTAAAAAACTTAATTATTAGGAGGAATGGATCCTTATCTTCTACGGGGAGGCGTTGCGAATAAGGCTGTATAAATTTTTTTTCCTATGATAAAGAAATCAATGGATAGGCGATCAAGCATAAAAACATTATTAATAATTTCTGCCGGTACTGCTTTGCTACCATCATGCCTACACGAAGACAGGAAAGCCTCACTTCTTTTAAAGAATATTAAAATAAATGGCTATGATGAAGACCTCCTTGCAGAGGTAAGCGAAACCATTGTACCGAAAACAAATAAACCCGGAGCAAAAGATATTTCGGCCCACCTCTTTGCTTTAATGATGATCGATGATTGTTATGCTCCGGCAGATCAGGATCAGTTTGTAAAAGGATTAAAGGGCTTTGAAGATTTTTCTAAAAAGAAGTCAAATAATTCTTTTTTAAAATGTACCCCTTCGCAAAAAAAAGAAATATTACAATCTATCGAAAGCAAACAAGGAATTTCAGAGAACATAGCTTTTTTTTATGGCACGATAAAAAAGCTGACAATACAGGCCCTCACTTCGTCACAATATTATTTAACAAAAGTTCATGTATACCAATTGGTACCGGGTAAATTTTACGGCTGTGTTCCGGTAAAACAAGCAAGTTAATTATGGGAGATAGTAAACAGGCAAGAACATTTGACGCCATTGTAATCGGTTCGGGAATGAGTGGGGGATGGGCAGCGAAGGAATTCTGCGAAAAAGGATTTAAAACTTTGGTACTGGAAAGAGGAAGAGATGTAGTCCACATCAAAGATTACCCAACAACTAATATGATGCCATGGGAATTTAAACACCGTGGTGAAATTCCTTATGATATTCGTGTAGCCAACCCCGTTGTAAGCAGGTGTTATGCATTTAAAGAAGATGCTATGCATTTTTTTGTAAAAGACACGGAGCATCCCTACATTCAGGAAAAACCGTTTGATTGGATAAGAGGTTACCAGGTTGGTGGGAAATCTATTATGTGGGCAAGACAAACACAGCGCTGGAGCGATTTTGATTTTGAAGGCCCGGCGAGGGATGGATTTGCAGTTGACTGGCCCGTACGTTATAAAGACATTGCACCCTGGTATAGCTACGTGGAAAAATTTGCGGGAATATCCGGTAATAAAGATGGGTTACCTAATTTACCTGATGGGGAATTTTTGGCGGCGCTTGAGCTAAACTGTGTCGAAAATTATTTTAAAGATTTTGTCAGTAAAAATTATAAGGACAGAAATGTTATTTATGGAAGATGCGCTCACCTAACGGAACCTAAGCAAATTCATCTTGACCAAAGAAGATCGCAATGCCAGAACAGGAGCCTTTGCCAACGTGGATGTCCTTTCGGTGGTTATTTTAATGCAAATGCAACTACTATTCCATGGGCCCAAAGGACCGGAAACATGACGCTGCGGCCTTTCTCCGTGGTTCACTCCATTATTTATGATGATCAAAAAAACAAAGCTGTCGGTGTACGTGTTATAGATGCCAACACCAAAGAATCTATCGAATATTACGCTTCAGTTATTTTTGTAAATGCGGGAGCGTTCAATACCAATCTTATATTATTAAATTCTATTTCAAAACGTTTCCCAAATGGCTTTGGAAATGATAGTGGCTTGCTGGGCAAATATGTCGCTTTTCATAACTACCGGGCCCGCATAACCGCAAAATTTGATGGCTTTAAGGATTCGACAACCAAAGGTGGCCGAAGGCCAACCAGCGCCTACATTCCCCGTTTCAGGAATTTGCATAAACAGGAAATGAGTTTTTTGAGAGGTTATGCTTCGACGTTTCATGCGGGAAGGGGAACTATTCAACATTCAGATGGGTTCGGAGAAAACCTGAAAAGCGCTTTGATGGCAAAACCTGACCTTGGGCCGTGGAATGTAGGCTCGCAAATGATGGGTGAAACAATACCGAAAGAAACTAACTACGTCGCCTTAGACGAAAATAAAAAAGATGACTGGGGAGTTCCACTACTTAAAATATCTATTGATTATGATGATAACGAAGATAAGATGATTAAGGATTTTTTTGAGCAGATGACAGAGATGTATACAAACGCGGGATTTACTGATATAAATGCATCTGACTCGAAACAGGCGCCAGGGCTTGATATCCATCACATGGGAGGTGTGCGGATGGGGAAAGATCCTAAAACTTCTTTGCTTAATAAATGGCACCAGTTTCATAATTGTTCCAATGTATTTGTTACGGATGGTGCCTGTATGACTTCCACCTCCACACAAAATCCATCGCTAACTTTTATGGCCTTTACAGCGAGAGCAGTTGATTATTCAGTAACTCAATTAAAAAAGGGAGCACCATGAACCATTAAATTTCTTTCTCCGCGATTTTAGAATTTATCAGATTAAAAAATTTATAAAATGACAACAAGACGTTCTTTTATCAAATCAACTTCATTGCTTTCAGCAAGTATTCTTTTGGCTCCAACAGACTTTAAGTTGAAGTCATCACTAATAGGTTTGCAATTATATACTGTGAGGGATGCTATGCAAAAGGATCCTGCAGATACACTTTCAAAAGTTGCAAAAATCGGATACAATTCGGTAGAGGGTGCTACTTATACAGGAACTCAGAAATTTTATGGTATGGAAGCTGCTGATTTTTCAAAGTTGTTAAAGACCAACCGACTCGTAATGCTAAGCAGCCATTATAGACTGGGAGAAGAACAACCTAAGGGAGGAGTTGTCAAAGGCACCATCCTGCATGAATGGGACAAGGCAGTGGATGATGCCGCTGCAGTTGGTTTGAAGTACATGGTTTGTGCATTCCTGGCTCCAGATGAACGGGGAACGCTTGATCATTATAAACAGGTTGCTGATCAATTAAACATTGCGGGAGAAAGATGTAAAAAATCAGGTATACAATTGTGTTACCACAACCATAATTTTGAATTCATAAAACAGGGCGATACTTATCCCTATGATATTTTGCTGGGAACCGATAAAAACCTGGTAAAAATGGAAATGGATATTTACTGGGTTACAAAGGCCGGACAGAATCCGATAAAATTATTCAGTGAAAACCCGGGCAGGTTCCCGCTTTGGCATTTAAAAGATATGGACAAAACCCCCGAACAGGGGTTTTCGGAAATAGGAAATGGTATTATTGATTTCAGAGAAATTTTCAGGCACAAAAAAGAAGCTGGTTTACAATACTTTTTCGTAGAGCAGGATAAATGTCCGGGATCGCCTTTTGACAGTATAGCGCAAAGTTTTTCTTATATTAAAAAGAACCTTGTATAAATATTTTCAACTAACGGTACAGATGTGCGAAGTTGCAAAGCATTCCTGCGGGAGAAACACTCTGTTTAATAATATTATTTGCAGGCAATGATTGCATCAACAGATAGAGTATTAAATTTAATGGTAAATTACCTTATAGGATTCCCATAGGATTTTGTTTTAAAAGAATACACGTATTGAAAAGAAAATTACTCTTCATTTATGCCTGCATGTTAGGTGCCGCAACCTTAGCTCAGAAAAAAAATAGTTCATATACGTTAAATATTTACCCGGCCTCTGAAGCAGTTCGAATTGATGGAATTGCAGATGAGGATGTTTGGAAGTCTGCGGAAGTGGCTGATAATTTTTTTGAGGTACTTCCAATGGATACAAGCCTTGCCCGGGTAAAAACGGAAGTGTATATGACATATGATAAATATAATGTTTACCTGCTGGCTATCTGTTACAATGCATTAGCCGGGCCCGACATGGTGGAATCGCTAAGGAGGGATTTTGATTTCCTGAAAAATGATAATTTCATAGTGTTCATTGACCCTTTTGATGACCAGACTAACGGTTTTGCTTTTGGCACAAACGCAGCAGGTGCTCAATGGGACGGACTAATGTACCAGGGTGGTTCCGTAGATTTAAATTGGGATAATAAATGGAAATCAGCGGTGAAACATTATCCTGGTAAGTGGGTATTGGAAATGGCGATTCCGTTTAAAACGTTGCGCTATAAAAAGGGAAGAGTAAAATGGGGAATAAATTTCAGTCGTAACGATTTAAAGACAACTGAAAAATCGAGCTGGGCTCCTGTACCAAGGCAATTTCCTACCGCGGCTCTCGCTTACACTGGCACGTTAGTATGGGATAAGCCACCACCTGTTCCCAAAACCAATATTTCTCTCATTCCTTATTTATTAACGGGTACAACAAAAGAATTTCATCCCAACTCGCCGGGAGAATTCAGACACCAAATAGGGTTGGATGCAAAGGTAGCGGTAACATCTTCCTTAAATCTTGACTTGACAGTAAATCCCGATTTTTCCCAGGTGGAGGCAGATCAGCAGGTCACTAACCTTGATCGATATGAATTATTTTTTCCTGAAAAAAGACAATTTTTTCTTGAAAACGGCGACCAGATAAATAACTTCGGCTATTCCGATATCCGGCCATTTTTTTCACGTCGTGTAGGATTAGGTATTCCTATTGAATATGGTGGCAGGTTAAGTGGAAAGATCAATCGCAACTGGCGAATGACGGTAATGGATATGCAAACTGCGAAGCAGGAACCTATTGGATTACCGCAACAAAACTTTGCAGTTGCGGCTTTGCAAAGAAAGTTTTTTTCAAGATCAAACCTGAACATACTGTTCGTCAACAAACAGTCCATCAATTATAATTCCGGGAAAGATTCTACACTTCCTCAGTATTCTATCTATAACAGGAATATCGGGCTGGAATATAACCTTGCTTCTTCAAATAATATCTGGACCGGCAAACTGTTGTATTTGCATTCGTTTAGCCCGGGTAAAAATGAAGACGCTACCACACAGGCCGGAAACCTTCAATATGCAGGAAAAAAATGGCTGATTAATGCAGCTTACGAATACATCGGGAAAAATTATAACGCTGAGGTTGGTTATGTTCCGCGCCTCGGTTATATAAAACTCAATCCACAGGTATCGTATACATTTTTCCCGAAGAGCGGCAGCATACTAACGCATGGACCTCAGTTGAACATGAATTACTTCTTTAACGAAAAATTCAAAAAGACAGATCATGAAACCATCCTCACTTATTTGATAACGTTTCGTAGCAAAGCTACATTTGCACCTGTCTTCATGCACGATTATGTCGAGGTACTCTTTCCATTCGATCCAACTCATACTGGTAAAGACTCTCTCGAACTTAATTCCAGGCATTCATGGAAAACCATCGGCGCAGATTTTGTATCCAAACCACAAAGTCTTTTTAATTATGGTTTCTCTTTTCGCTATGGTGGTTATTATGCGGATGGCAACAAGTTAACACTGAGCGGCAATATAGGCTATCGCTTTCAGCCCTTTCTGAATCTTACTATGACTGCTTCCTACAATGATTTGGTTTTGCCGGCACCGTGGAATCACACATCATTCTGGCTCGTTGGCCCTAAGATAGATCTCACCATGACTAATAAACTTTTCTTTACTACTTACGTGCAGTATAATCAACAATTGAATAATACTAATATCAATGCGAGGTTTCAGTGGCGCTATAAACCTGCCTCAGATTTGTTTCTCGTATACACTGACAATTACCTGATCACTCCATTTACCGTGAGAAACCGGGCCATTCTATTAAAGTTTACTTATTGGTGGAATCATAAATGATTGTTGTTTTGGGATGAGTTTCATCAGATTCCTTTTTTTGATTAAAGGGCTTTTATATGTTTTATTAAATCATCCACGGGGGTTTGTTTTTGATAAGACACAACCAGATGACCACTTTTGTTAAAGAGCGCTGTAAAAGGAGTATTCATTAAATTGTAATAATTTTTAAAAAAGAAGGTGGGGATTTCAACGCCTGATTTTATATTGGCATATTTTTTTATCCCATAAGATTTTTCAAATGCCACTGCATATTGTAGTGGTTCAAAAGTTACCATTATGATTTCGAGCTTTTTGAAATTATCAAACTTCTTAAAAATTTCCTTTATCAATAGCTGGCAGTGTTCGCAATCAGGTGCATAATAAATAAGAAGTACAGGTTTATTCTTCTGGAGGTTATTGTTAGAAAAGATTTTTCCGTTTGTGAGCTGCATCTGGAAAGATAGAATTGTTTGACACTTTGCCAATTTTGCAGAAAATAATATTGCCGATAGGAAGATTATAAAAACGAAACGAAATGAAAATTTTTCTTTTATCATGGACGAGAGCTTTAGTATTTATTTGTTATTCCCGGTATTCCTCAAAATTATAAACGGGGGAGATTGTTTCCAGTCAGTTTTATCTGTCGTTAGGGAAGGGCCTCTTGAAAAATTTCCAAGAATGATGTCCGGTTTTCCATCTCCATCAATATCGCCAGCATCCATTGTGAGCCACCTACCAAGGTGTGCATGCGGGATGGAATACGGTTTAAACTCCATATCTCCTGTATTTTTAAGATATACAAAACTCTCTTCGGGTTGATGAGCATAATCGGGAAAAAATGAAATAGCAGCAATATCAAGGTCGCCGTCTCCATCAAAATCCCGGGCAATCGCTTTATAACATCCGTTTATCGGGAAAAAATATTTTTGGGTAAAATGATTCGTTTTATCATTCATAAAAATATATACTCCATGATAGGGTTTTAAAACAGGGGAATAATCGGCATTGTCTCCACAGGTGTAAACAATATCGGGATATCCATCTTTATTAAAATCTACCATTTCAAAAGATGAAGACCCATAGGTCGGAGGAAATTTCAAAACTTCTTCCTGCTCAAAATTTCCATTGCCTTTATTCGTGAAAAGAAAAATTCCTTCATCTCCTTGTGCGAATAGTGCCCAGAAATCCGGGAACCCATCGTGATTATAATCCTGTAAATAAACTTTTATTGCTCCCAGGGATATTTCTTATAACATGCTTTTGGAATTTATTGTTGCCCACGTTTTCAAACCATGACAATTCACCTGTCATGAATCCAAATTCGCAAACAATAAAATCTGTTTTACCATCCTTGTTAAGGTCGGCAGCAACGACCTGGACAGGTCTTTGCAAATTATCAATTGTGAGAGTGGTATCTTTTTGAAGACTTCCATTGTGAGTAACGTTTACGAAGTATATCTCACCATATTTTCCATTATTAGGATTTAGTTTTCCAATATCACAAACTAATAATTGATTTTTTAGATAATCAATATCAACAACAGATCCAGTGCCGGTTACCGAATCAGTAATCCTTAAATCTGGGTTAATAAGATATAGGTTTTGCTTTAATGCATCATCGATAACAATAGGATGGGCTGAATCCGTAGGATTTATTTTTGCATAGCATGTGGCAGCATTGGTGTAGTGCACATCCGGCATTTCTATTTCAAAAAGGGGTAATCCAATTTGAATGGGCGACGATTTTTTTTGTGGCAGCAATGAGTCGGGTGACGTAGCATCGTAATAATCTAAAATATTTTGCCATTCGGTAGAACTTAATAGCGGATGAGATGGATAAAAATCTTTCCCTAAATTTTCATCATTAACTACCGGGTACGTTTCAAATCCATAATTAAAGATGCCCAACCGCGGACCCATTTCGGGTAGCACACCCTTCTCCCAGCTTTTACTATCCAGCAGAGAAGGATCGGGCAATTGATGGCATGTCCGGCAATATGTTTTTGCAAGCTCAGCACCTTTTTCTATACTTGACAACGACACATCGTTATGTGTACTGTTACGATGATATGTTTTACATGAAGTAAAGAGTAAAACAGGTAAGAGACTTATTAGGAAAGAAAACAAAAATGGTGACGAGGCGTGAATGATTTTTTTCATTACCTATTTTTACCTATGAGTTATTGCCAGCGCACATTTCCTACCCGCCTTTATTATTTTTTATTTCTAAAGAAACAACATTATTAGGATATTGAGGTAAATTGAATAGCAGAACACTGCATTTCTGTAAATTTTTCAGATTAATAGAAACTGTTGCTTCCTTCCTGTCTGCTGATTTCTTATGCTTATTGAATCAATAAAAATATTTTTTAATGAACCGTTTTCACCGGAATTCTTTGCAAAATCCAACTGGCAGGAGTCTTAGTCATAGTTGCTGACCTGGTACTTGCATTACCAAGATTTAAAAGCTGTCCCAAGGGCCCTTCAACGCCTCTTGCACCAACGCCTTCCTGGTTAAAAACAATATCGTAATTCGGTATCGCTTCATCTGTAGCAAGAAAATAATAATTATCGGTTCCTACAGGCTCACCACCCGAATATATAAATCCGGCATCAAGCTTTTTTTCCAAAACAGGCAAATGGTCTTCGTCGAGCTTTGGAAATTTATTCGTATTTCCACTTGAAGGCGCCGGATACAATAACGTCATAGTTCCAGCCTGGTCAATATCAAAAATATACACATACCTGAGTTTACCATCCCATTTTGAAGCATAATCTTCATCGCTTACAAAAAATAAATTAAACTGTTCACCCACCTTTATTCCATCGCTGCCAATTACATGGTTTGAACTACTTCTTAATTGTAACGTAAATGGAAATTTATCCTCACCCGGCGGAGGTACAATATTAAGCCAACCTCTCACTTTTGAAAGTCGAAGCGCATATTCGGCAATACTATCTGACACATAATCGTAGTAATCGGTATCACCTGTTTTTAATTCAAAAGTTTTGGTTTGTAAAGGCATCATTCCAAGGCTATCTTTTGCTGAAAGCTGTGTCCTCACCAGTCCGTACGCAAGAGTATTACTTTTGTCAATAGTTCCAAACAGCGCATATTGGGCATCGTTAGGATTATTGACGATTTGTAAATTTCTATAAGCAAGTAAGAAAGACCTTAACGAATCGGAAAGCGGCTGCGGAGGTGGAATATTGATGTTCACTTTTTGATTGCCGGCTATCTTTATTAAATTATCCGCTGAGAAATCATTTATTTCAACTGCTCCTTTCTTAGAGTCAATATACCGCCACTTACCTTTGTCAAAATAAAAAGTAATATCCGGATCATTATTCCGAAAATCGTTGATCAAATGAAAACTATTCTTAGCATCGCCTACTATTTTAGCGTACTGTAGTACTGTTTGATATTCCAGTTTTGAATCGGGAATATATATTTTTAAAAAGGGTGCAGATGACGAAACCCAATTAGTAACTTCAAATAATTCGCCTGGTTTTATATTTTTATCACCTTCAATAATCTCGCCTTCAGAATGGTTAGGTCCAAGGATTGCCGTAACCTTTATTTTCGTTGTGCCATTTACTTTCGTTAATTCATTTTCTACATTTAATCCTATTACTATACCAGCCTCCAGCTTCACTCTGTTGCCATCTACACTATCTACCGGGATCAATATTTTATCAGTCAACGTTCCCTTGGCGAGTCCGAATAATGTTCCCTTCATTCGTTCCACGTCGCCTGCCATTACGGGTTCCTGGATAATTCCATTGCTTCTTAATATTGCATGAATTGCAGTAAATAGATTATTTACTGAACTATTAACATCCTGTTGCTTTATCGCGGTTAGTAATGCAATGGTGAAGGCTCCATGGGGTACTCCATTTTCATCAGTTGCTTCCTGCGCAAGTTCATCCGCCTGAACCGCGGACAGGATAAGATATTTACTATCCTTTTTGGTGTCTGGCGCAACGGGGTTTGATGCATCTTTGGCATCGTAGTTACTAGCTGGCATGTACCTGAATTTTGGCGGAGCGTTTTGAATTCCCCGGGCAATGGTTCCGCTATGACAACAATCAAAAATGCAGGTTAGCGTTACACCTTTGTCAATAAATTTATCGAATAGTGCAGCCAATTCTTTATTTCTTATATCCGGAACACCTGCCTTCCACATATCAACAGGTACTATCGTTTGATCCATGTGATTGTCGGCCTTGTTTAAAGAATTTCGAACCTGGCTGCCATGACCGGCATAATAAATGAATGCTATATCTCCTTTGTTGCTTTTATCCAAAAGTTCATTAATTGATTGTAGAATATTGCTTCTTGTTGCCTGCTCATTGTATAACTCTCTTATGTTGCTATTTTGGAAATTGTATTTGGCATTAATCAATATTTTCATTGCCAGGGCATCGTTTTTACATCCATCTAATTCCGGAAATGGAGAGCGGTCTGTAGGCTTATAGGTGTCAATGCCAATTACGAGTGCCCGTTGTTGTTGTGCTCTGTTTATAAGACAACAAAACAAAAGTGAGATCAGTAAAATTGAAAGTTTCATAATTTTTCAATTTAATAGTTATAAACATTTCAAACTGACGCGGTTCTTATAGGAGAAGGGGAGAGGTTTATAAATTTACACTATTTTGATTTTTAAAGTTCAATTGGAATTTTCTTATGCTTCGCGGGTAAAGTAGTCACAAATAAATCGTTTTAATAGTCCCGATAAGATTCATGACTACTTTTTTATTTTCATTTTAGTTGGTTAATTTCCAGGTGTACTCATAACCTGTGTAAGTTGTGTTTGGCCCCCAATAAAGATAAGAGCCATCATTAAAAGTTGCTTTTCCATACAAACGTGTATTGCCGGGAACCGCCCAGGTAACTTTCTTGTCGTAAGGAGCAATGGTCCCCCTGAAAGATCCATTTACATAGATGTCGATGGAATAGCCAGTGTAATTGTCAACGATAATGTCGCTGTAATTGGCTCCATAAACATCACCGCGGGTTTTAGTTTCGGCTTTTGGATTTTTTTCGTTGGAGGGCCTGTTGAGTGCAGTTACTTCTGCAGACGGAGTTGATAACGCTTTTGCTTCAATGGTCTTTTTTTTCTTTTGAGTTTTTTGCTGGGCAAAAACTGAATTAGCTGACAACAGAAGCGTAAACAATGCGCTGAGCATTACGAAGTTTGAAATAATTGTCTTTTTCATTTTTTCATTTTTTAAATTATTAATTAAATTTTTAAGGCAGGAGCAACCTTCTTGTTATTTGACAAGTGCGGCCTGGCTCTTTAATTAATAAATAGCCCATGTTTAAAATAATCATCTTGCACGGCAATATTTTTTTTGCTACTCGTTAAAGAATAACCCTCTCATCTGAAATACAAAACCAGTTGGGCTTTCATATCCCCGGCCAAAAGTCTGGAATTAAAACGCGGGCCGAAACCTAATGGGCGCAGCCCGGTTTAGCGTGCCGGTCATTATTTCTTTATTAATAAAAATCAAATTGTTCCCTGCTAAACAGATATAGTATTTTACTCCTGAAAAATTTTATTTACGGTTAATTACAAGATGATATTAAAAGGCAATGGCTATTAATTACTGAGTGATTTTTATGAAGTCTCAAATACTATGGATTCAAAAACTTTGTACGGATGTTTTTTTTGTTTACAATCAATATTTATCTTTAAGGGAAATAGTATTCTCTCAATTCTGAATGGATGGATTGTAAAGAAATCAACAACTCACAAAAACTGGTTACTTATTTTCGGGAAGAAAATGAAGTCCATCTGAACAGGGTTTTCAAATGTTTTTTCAATTTGTTTTTTGAGGACTTCAGGCGACTTACTTATAAGTATTGTCTCAATAAATTTCACACGAAACACAAAGAAGATGAATTGGCGAGGGATGCATTTGATGACGGGTTAATGAGTTTTTATTTTAAATTAAAAAATGAAGGATTCGAAGAAAAAGGAGCGCTTGTAAAAACCGCATTTTTTAGTTTTTGCATTTTTAAACTAAAGGGATTGACAAAGGCTTTGAGTAGGCGCTTTGTAAAAGAAACAGTTATGGACGCTGAAATACCACTTAATAAACCGGATTTGGCAGCAACAGAGGAGCTGAATGATGTTTTGGATTACGAACAATTATTGAATGCCGAAGAAGAAATTCTTAATAGAGCATTGAAGGAACTGGGAGAGCGAGGATCGAACTTAATAATGTGGAAAAAGGTTCTTAAGTTAAAAAACGAAGAAATTGCAGAGAGAATGAACATACAACCTGGCACGGTTCCTAATGAAGTTTATAAGTCGTTTAATAAATTAAAGGAAATTGTGGAGAGGCTTACAGCCCAAACAAAATAATTACATGCAACTTACTTTGGAACAATATGAACGCATTCAAAAATATCTTGATGGTGTGATGACACCACGAGAGGAACAGGAGTTCCTGGTTGAGTTCGATCAAAATATATCTTTAAAAGAAAATTTTGACTTTGAAAAAAAATTAAGAGAGAATCTTACTTCCATTGAGGCCAAAAAAAATCTTTTAGAAAGACCCGGCGAATTTGACGACGCCAATACAACTTCTGAAGATCGTGAATCAATAAAAAGTTTAATAAAAAAGGCAGGTAACGAATGGGAGGAGGAAAATAAAAATATATCAGGCGTAACCCAGTTTATTATTGATCACAAACCCCGACCGCACAAAGCGAAAATTGTCAATTTAAGATCGTGGTCCGTTATAGCGGCTGCCGCCTGCGTTGTTCTTGCGGTTGCAAGTCTCGTCTGGTTTATGCCGGAAACATCCACTACCCCTTCTATTGTTACAACAAAGGACACTTCCGTCACTAAAAAAAGTACGAATAATGATATTACAAAAATTACTCAGGGGGATTCTATAAAAAATGTAAACTCTGAAATTAAAAAGTTTGACGGCAGTGCTTCATTTAAAAAGTATTATGCAAAAGATGTGAGCAATCAGCCAATGCCTGAGCTACTGGCAATGGTACCTTCTGACTATCAGAAAGGAAATTATTTGTACAGTGAGAGAATCAATCTCGAAAATGTTCCAAATACAAGAGGTTCTTTAAATGATATAAACAGCAAGAAAAATATTCTTCAGTTAGGTCATTATTACAAGGGGCTTGCATATATTGAAACAAATGATAACAGACAGGCTATCGAAAACTTGCAATGGGTAATTGATAGCGCCGAGAACCCCCAATTAAAAATTAAGGCACAATGGTACCTGGGGCTTGTTTATTTAAAAGAGAACAATACAAAAAAAGCAGCCGGGTTGTTTTCTTCACTTTCAAAGAATTCCAACGCAGGTCAATATCGTAAACAATCCGGTGAAATACTAAACCTGTTAAAGCAGCAGGAACAAAAATAAATTTCCGGCTCTTATTTGTGGAATCGCTATAACCAGCTTTTCAAAACTTTAAAATGAAAAACATTTAAAATACTTTTCCTGCCCGGGTTATTTGTTGCCACTAATAACTGCCAACACACGCTTCCCCGAAATTGAAATTTTCGCAACCTCGAAAAGAACAGATGATTTTTTTGGTGATTGGCTATTAATTGATTTGAGCGGGATACCCGGTTAATGTGGGATGGGATATTCCATTACAAAGCATACTAAAAGATGGCAAATAAGTTATAATTAATAGTCGTAATCTTTTTAACTTAGACAAGTTTTCATAACTTTTATGAAACAGATAATAAACTTTTTAATTCTTTCTCTTGCTCTAAGCAGTTCGTATGCCCAAACTGATACCCGCGGTGTAGTTGTTACAAATTCCAATAACGCTAATGTTTTTAATGGCACTACGTATGCGGTTATTGTTGGGGTTTCAAATTACAAGTACATAAAACCGCTTTCATTTGCAGACCAGGATGGATTATTATTTAAAGAGTTTTTGCAATCCAAAGCCGGCGGAAGTGTTAAATCCGACGATATATTTTTGGCGTTAAACCAGGATGCTAACGCATCCACGCAGCCCCGTATCAGGAAATGGTTAACGGAAACGAAAAAAATTCAAAAGGGTGATCGTGTATATTTTTATTTTGCCGGGCATGGAGATGCAATTAATCCTGACGAATATTTTTTCCTTTTACAGGACTGTAATCCCGGTGGAGATATCAATAATTATACCGGCGGAATGGCAAGCGTTATCCAGATGTACAACATTAAATCATTTATAAAAAATAGTTTGGTTGAAAATGGTGTGCAGGTTGTATTTATATGGGATGCTTGTCGTACGAATGAATTACCGGGAGGAGAGAAGGGGCTAA
Organism: uncultured Chitinophagaceae bacterium; assembly: GCA_963819925.1. GTDB lineage: Bacteria > Bacteroidota > Bacteroidia > Chitinophagales > Chitinophagaceae > Ginsengibacter. Next base: position 115,680 of record CAWFYG010000010.1, read on the forward strand.
AGAATATGCAGGAAGGTATTGCCGAAAAGACCGATGGGGAATCGATTATGCTTTCAGCGAGTGCAGGAGAGGTTGCAATTGAAAATAACAGCTACGCTCACGGTCACGGTCTATTTACCTATTACCTTGTTGATGGTTTGAGTGGCGCCGCAGATAACCCTGATAATGGCGGTAACGGAGATGGTGCGGTGGATATAACAGAATTAGATACCTATGTAAAAATGGAGGTTCGCAAGGATGCAAAGAAAAAATTTAACCTGAGCCAGAATCCTAAATTCATTTATACCGCTGATGAAACTTTAAGCATTGCAGACAGTAGTTTTAAAAATGAATGGGCCCTGGAAAAAGTAAACGGGGAAGATATTGCGATAAACTATAAAAAAGTTTCCGGAAGAAAAATGGAAGAGGCAGATAGCTCCATAGCAGAATTATATAACAGGTTCATGCAAGCTGTTAAAACAGATAGTCTTGATAACGGGCCAAATTCTGCCGAATCTTTGTATAACGAGTTATTAAAAAAATATCCCGAAAGCCCGCTGGCAGATGAAGCTGGTTTCAACCTCGCAATGGAATATATCAATGTGGCACAGGATAAAATTAATCTTTACCTGAGCGGAAAAGATGATTTGACGATATTGGCTACATCAAAAGCCAGTACCGAAAGTCACAGCATTTTAAACCAGGCGCTTAACATATCATCCGGCAAGAATTATGGCAGAAATGCAAAATATCTTTATAGGGCGTTGGACTTATTAAAGAAGGACTCCAATAATACTGCCGACCTGGAATATATAAATCAGCTCCAGGCAAAAGCCGATTTCCTGGCAGCCAGGAGTTATGTAAGCAATGAAGGAATCGTTACGGATTTTTCAAAAGCACTTCAACTGGCTAAAACTGCCATGAGTTTACAGCCGCAGGCTGCCTACAACTACCAATTGTTTGGATCACTATTTTACATCAACGGCCAGTATGATAGTTCTATTTACTATGAACGGAAAGCGCTGGCATTAGCCCCCAGGTGGGTAAATGCAATAAATAATCTCGGGCTGGCTTTTGATGCTGAAAAGAAATCTGATTCGGCTCAATTTTATTACAGGAAGGCGATAGCGATCAATCCGGACTTTTTACTCTCCTATGCTGATCTCAGTTACAATTTTTCGAACCAACACATGTACGATTCGGCTTATAAATATGCCCGTGCAGCTGTTGCTCTCAACCCTCTCTATGCCGGTGGCAATAATACACTTGCTATCATCTTTCATAATCAAAAACTCTATGATTCTGCACGGACTTATTATTATAAAGCGGTAAGTGCCGACCCTAAATATGCAAGTGCATACAATAACCTGGGGATACTCTTTTATAACGAAAATCAGTATGATTCATCAAAAAGTTATTATCATCAATGCTTAGATGTTAATACGAAATATACAGATGCCTATTATAATCTTGGTGTTCTTTTTAGTGACCACAAACTGTATGATTCAGCCAGGGATAATTATTATAAGTTGATAAAAATCGATCCGTATTATGCAGATGGTTATAACGGTTTAGGCAATGTTTTTCAGAATCTGAAACAATACGATTCGGCCATTATTTATTATCACAAGGCTTTAAATGCTGATCCGAAATCCACTTACGCCTTTTATAATATTGGCTCTCTTTTTTATCGTCAGAATCAATTTGATTCTGCAAAGAATTATTATTACAAAGCCTTAAGCATCGACCCCAAATATGTCTATGCGTATAATGCACTGGGAAATGCATATAAGAAAGGAGGCCAAATGGATTCGGCCAGGTTTAATTACGAAGAAGCGAAACGCGTTGATCCGAAATACACGGACGCATATTATAATATCGGTTTGTTATTTAATGAACAGAACCAAAATGATTCCGCAAATAGTTATTATAACACGGCATTACGCATTGATTCAAATTACGCGGGGGCCTATAATGCATTAGGTGTAGGTTTTAAGAACGAAAAAAAATTCGATTCAGCCCGCATTTACTACCATAAAGCTATAAGCAAGGATGCGCAATATACCGATGCCTACTACAACCTGGGCATGCTTTACTACAACAAAAAACAAGTTGATTCTGCCAGGAAATATTTTTATGAAGCCATAAATATTGATTCAGATTATACCATTGCTTATAATAACATCGGGAATATTTTTATAAATGAAAATGTACCCGATTCTGGCCGGAAATATTATTTCAAAGCACTGCAAACCGGTCCGAATCGTCCGGATGCGTACTACAATATCGCCCTGCTTTTCGACAGCCAAAAACAATACGATTCGGCAAAGAATTATTTTTATAAATCTTTAAGAGTTGATCCAAAGTATGCTAAAAGCTACAATGGTTTGGCAAATGCATTTAAAAACGAGATGGAAGATGATTCAGCAAAGGCTTATTATTATAAAGCTTTAAGTGTCGATCCGCAACTGGCAGATGCTTACTATAATCTTGGTATTCTTTTTAGTGACCACAAACAGTATGATTCTGCCCGGTATTGTTTTTTTAAGGCTGTTAGCATTGATCCGGAAATGTCAGCCGGCTTTTATAACCTTGGCTATGTTTTTGCAAATGAGAAAAAGTATGATTCAGCCTTGTTTTATTATCGCAAAGCCATAGGCGTGGATCCCAACTACGCCCGCGGTTATTATGGAATGGGAAATGTGTTTGAAAGTGAAAAGCGATATGATTCGGCCGAGAGTTATTTTCATAAAACTATAATCCTTGATCCGAAATTTATAGACGCCCTTGGTAGTTTGGGAAACACCTTTACCAGGGCTAACCAACCTGATTCAGCCAGGGTTTACTACCATTTCGCTATAAATATTGATCCGAAATATATCGATGCGTATTACAACCTGGGTTTTCTATTTTTTAATCATAAACAATACGATTCTGCTAAATATTACTATTATGAGGCCATAAGGTTAGATCCTAAATATGCCAGTCCTTACAATGGCTTGGGTAATACTTTTATGATTGGCGGGTTATACGATTCAGCAAAAAATTATTACCAAAAAGCCATCACGATGAATCCTAAATTTACTGACTCCTATTACAATATTGGTTTTCTTTTTCTCAACCAAAGCAATTACGATTCAGCAAAAAATTATTTTTATAAAACTATAACCCTTGACACGGGCTATTCCAATGCTTATAGCGGTTTGGGAAATGCTTTTTTGGGCGAGAAGAAATTTGATTCAGCGATGAAATATTTTTACAGAACTATAAAAATTGATCCGCAATCTACATTTGGATACCTGGGAATTGCCAACACTTTTTATCAGCAAAAATTATACGATTCGGCAATGTTGAATTATCGGGTGGTGCTTAAAATGGATCCTCTAAATGTTATGGCCAATAACTTTTTAAGCGCCAGTCTTTTTTTGAAAAATGACATTGATTCATCAGCCTATTTTGTAGAAAAAATAATAAAAAATAATATAGCAAATCAGTGGACCTTTACAATTGGTGGAATACTTGCAAACCATTACCAGGCCGACAAATTGTTTGATAAAAATGTCCGGATTGCACGCCTGCTAAATGATTACGATTCTATAAATAACATCCTGGTAAATGACACTACCTCCAGAAGAAGTCTCATCATTAATCTTGCCTTTGCTTATGTAAACACGGGGAAGCTTTCGGAGAGTAAATATTATTATGAGAAAGCGGCAGCGGTAGAACTTTATTACTACAATTTGGCTTGTCTCGAATCCTTAGATAAAAAAACGCAGGAAGCCTTAAAAAACCTGGAACTCTCTTTTCAAAAAGGTTATAACGACTATGCACACCTGCAGGAAGATACGGATTTGGACAACATAAGAAACACCGACGAATATAAGCAATTACTAAAAAAATATTTCCCGGGGAAGTGAGGCAAGTATATTTTGAATTATGAGCTAGCGAAACAGCTGCAAAATGAACGAAGGAATCACAGGTGTCACGGCAGGGAATGAAATGTTGGAACAGGTGAAAAATTACCTTTGTTAGCACACGCTGACCTTATGAAATCCCTTGCTTTAGGGTGTAAATCAAATATATGTTTAGTTTAGAAAACGTAACTGCTTTGTGGAATAAAAGAACTCTTTTACTTTTTTCATTTGCAGCGGTTTCAATCTTTATTGCTAAAAACGCTTACAGCCAGTCAAAACACCCCACGCTGGAAATACCAATGGGCCATCAGCAAAAAATAAATTCTGTAGCTTTTTCCGAAGATGGTAAATTAATTGCAACTGGCAGTGGAGATAATACATTTATTATATGGGATGCAAAGACAGGCCACGAGATTCGTAAAGTGAACGCCGGAGCGCCCGTGCAGCAAGTAATTTTTTGTCCGGATGGATCATGTGTAATAACAATTACCGGACAAAATGAAGCGCAATATGTTTCTGTCGATAAACCAATTTTTAAAAAATGGGATATCACTAACGGTAAACTGGTTACTCAATTTCCTTTCACCGGCTTACCTGGTGTTGAATTTGTAAAGTCATCGGGCAATCTTTTAGTTCCGGGTTATTCTGAAGATCTTTCAAAAAGGAAACAAACCGATATGGATAAATCTCTTGAAATGATGAAAGATCCTGAAAAGTATGCACAGCAACAGGTGAACTCAATTAATTACGATTCTATTGAAAAAAATGCTGAGAAGAAATTGGATGAGATCATGAAAAATACACCGAAACCTGATTATAGTGATAAAAAATCTGTTGAAGAATATTCGAAAAAAATTATGGCACAAATGCTCGGGGGCAACAGTTCTTTAAATCCGCTCGGCAACAACTACACAATTCTTGATTCAAAAAGTTTCAAACCGGTTGGTAATCTCAACAGGAAATTCGGGAAGGCATGTCTTATTTCTTATAATAACAATGATTATCTTCTTGCTGCAGAAAAAATCTTCGATGCAAACTCTAGGGTTACTGACAATATCGATGTATGGGAATTACAAAAATTGCTTACTAACATTGCCGATGATAAAGCGGTTCCCTGGAAAAGATTTCCTGTTTCACGCAATCCATATTTTATCGCCGTTTCAGCAAAAAAAGGATTTTTTGCCAATGATGTTGCACAGCAGGGAATTCAGCTATGGCAACTTGATAAGACCACACCACTGACATTATTAAAACCAACCGGGAAATCATTAAGTAAAATAGAATTTTCAGCTGATGGAAATATCCTTTATGCCTACAGCATGTCATATGTAACAGGTTATATTGAGGGTTGGAACACTACTACTTTGCAGCGGGTTACATCATTTCAGTTACCACCCCATTATTACACAAACCTGGTCAATCTCTCTCCTGCAGGTGATTACTTTACAATCGCAAGTCGCAATGCATTAATAAAAATAACCGGTGCAGGAGATAGTACCGGTGGGTTTAAAGGGCATTCAGCTTCATCAAGTTATTTTGGATTTTCAAACAATGATAAAAAAGTGTATGTTAACTACGGTGGCTTTCCCGATATGAGCGAATATATTGTAACATCATTAGAAGCAGGAGTAGAATATGATGCATATACTAATAAAAAAGTGCTGACTAAAACTGAAGAAGATAAATTAGTGAAAGAACAATTAAAAAAATTCCCTCCTTCAAAACCCGGTTCATACGATGGATATAACCTTAACTGGGATTTAGTTAGAGGTGGCGCTGTTGTGCAGAAGGCTGCTCCATTTTCTTTTGATCATCAAACTATATCTGCTGATAAAAATTACCAGTTAATAAACGAGCGGTTTGAATCCGGAAACCGGGAAACCAATCCATACTTGTTACAAATGATGCAATTGCAGATAGAAGGTATTTCAAAAGAAACAGCAGATAAATTAAAAAAATATCGCGATACGGGCAGTACTTATTTCAAAGTAATGTTTTCCGGCGATTTTAACGGGCCGGTTACATTATTAATAAATAAAAAAACAAAGGATAGTATTTCATTAATAAAAATTGATTCTTTGGACTGGATAATGGTTTTAAAAGATGGTTACTACATGACTTCGAAAAACGGTGCCAAAGCGCTGAGCTATGTAAGAGGGCTGCAGGTATTTCCGTTTGAACAATTCGATATACAATACAATCGCCCTGATTTGGTTTTAAAAGCGATAGGCCTGGCTGATCCCGCTTTAATAAAGGCATACAAGAATGCTTACATGAAGCGAATAAAAAAACTTGAAATTGATACCACGCAGTTCAGCGACGATTTTGAAATGCCCGAGGCTGATTTTGAAAACCGATCTAAAATTGAATATGATCAAAAGACAGGAAAACTAAATCTTGTCATTGCAGCCAGTGATAATAATAATACCCTTAATCGTTTTAATGTTTGGATTAATGAAGTGCCGGTGTTTGGGATGAATGGTAAAAGTATTAAAGAAGACAAATCCAAAAAGTTAAATACATCGCTCGAAATTAGTCTTTCCGAAGGTTTAAACAGGATTGAAACATCGGTAATGAACTCAAAAGGTGTTCAAAGTTATCGTGTGCCATTGTATGTAAACTATACTCCTCACAATTCACACGATCATGTAATACATTTTGTCGGTATTGGTATTGATCAATTTGAAAACAGCAAATACAATCTTCAATATAGCACGAAAGACATCCGTGACTTATGCGAAGCGTTTAAAAAGAAGTATGCGAATAATATCATTATTGATACACTGTTTAATGAAAATGTGACTATAGAAAAAGTAAAGACGTTAAAACAAACATTAAAACGGACCTCACCGGATGATAAAGTGATCATTGCCTACAGCGGGCACGGCCTTTTGAGTAAAGAGTATGATTATTATCTTTCTACTTATAAAGTAAATTTTATTGACCCGGTGCAAAATGGCCTTCCTTATGAAGAACTGGAAAATTTATTAGACAGTATACCCACAAGAAAAAAGCTGATGTTGATTGATGCCTGCCATAGCGGTGAAGTTGATAAAGATGAATTGGCTAAAATGGTGGTCGTTCAAAAACAACTTGATCCAACAAAAAAGGGAGTAATTGTTTTGGCCGATACAAGCAATAAAAGGCTTGGCATGAAAAATAGTTTTGATCTCATGCAGGAGCTGTTTGTGAATGTTGGAATAAATACCGGGGCAACAATTATATCTGCTGCCGCAGGAACGCAATTTGCTCTCGAGAAAAACGATTTAAAAAACGGCGTGTTTACCTACAGCATTTTGGAATACATGCAACAGCATGAACATGCCACATTATTTGAGTTGAAAAGATATGTGAATGACCGGGTAACCGAATTAACTCAAGGGTTGCAAGTACCTACGGCAAGAAGTGAAACAATTGATGTGGATTGGAATGTATGGTGAATGAGCAGGCTGTTAGGCTAAAAATTTATTTAGGTAAAAGAGATCTCTATTTATTAATAATCTTTTTCGAAGCATTACTCAGTTGAGTTTTACTGGCATTAATTATCAGGTCGCTATTGTCCGCAATCATTTTATCTACAAATGCTTCTTTGGAACTTTCGGTAACCGTTGCCGAAATAGAATAGTTACCCCAACTGTAAGAGGGCTTCAATAAATTGTCTTCCGAAACATAATAGCCATATGACCGCGGCACAATAAAAGATACCCCTGTTAAAGAAGTATCTCTCAATTTTTGATAAAAAGAATTATAACCGGGGCTGCTTTTGTCAATAGGCGCATTGCGAACAGACAAATAAAATTTGCCTAACTCCACATTGCTAAAAAAGCCACCTGTTTCATTCACATACGAACAGTTAAAAGTAATTTCAAAATCCATGTTTATGGTTTTGCTATCATGCTTGTATTTTGCTTTTGGAAGCCGGTAATCCATCGAATCCAGTTTAAGGCGAAACATGCAACTGTTGGCAATTTCATAACTGTTACTGGTATCTAATAAAAAATGGGCTATCATGGCTGTATCCATGTTACTCGAACCATTGTTTTTTACAAGCCGTATTAAAGTAAATCCTTTAAAAATAATACCGTTCGGATCAAATATCCCGTTCGTTGAAAGATTATTATAAAAATGAAGGTCAGTTAATGCCATAGAATATTCAGCCGTATATTTCTTTTTGCGTTTATCTATCATATTCTTGATTCCGTTTGTGGCAAGAGATATAAGATAGGCATCCAACACACCTCTTGAAGCCCCGTGACTGTTCACCAACTGATCCTGGTTTTTTAATTTTCTGAAAGACAGGCTCGTCTGCCGTTCATTAATTTTCATAAGTTTTTTCTCGCCGGTTTTATTTTCGGCCGTACAGGATACAAGCATAAATATTGCGAACGAAATAAGGCAGTAATGTGACAATTTCATAAAATGACAGTTGAGATAGTTGGCTTACAATTTAGATCAAATATGTAGGTACAAATTTAGCAGTAAAGGTGTAATAATTTCAGGCAATATAGTATGCCTGAAAGATTTTCTCAAATAATAATGGAAAAGAATTACTGTAATTTTTTTTACTTATTTTCATAAAATACTTTTTGGGGTGAGAGTTTTATCCGATCAGCTGCAATTTTTGAATCCTTTCTGTGAATTTCCTTTCAGCCGGCTTGTTGGCAGGCGACACTGATTATTCTTTCAGCCAAAGATTCTTTCACTTAAATACAGATTATGAAAAATATCAGGCTTTATGTTTTACTGTCGACTTGCTTTTTGATGTCATCCAAAATATTTTCGCAGGCAAAACACGCCCTTATTTTTGCTATCGGAAATTATCCTGCTTCAGGAGGATGGCCAACTATATCGAGCCTGCGTGATGTTGGTTTTATAGAAACAGTTTTAAAAAAACAAGGATTTAATGACATAAAACTTGTTGCTGATTCGCAGGCAACTGTAAAAGGAATTTCAACTGCTTTGGATGACCTTATTCAAAGAGTAAAAGCCGGGGATGTCGTCGTCATTCATTTCTCATCGCACGGAGAGCAGGTGCAGGATGACAACGGTGATGAAACCGACGGCCTCGACGAATGCATAGTAACTTATAATGCCACCCTGCCGCAAAGAGGTGGACCACTTTCCAGGGAAGCGTATGATAAATTCCAGGCAAATTATTACCGCGACGATTTGTTTGGAAGTTATATTGATAAATTAAGAGCAAAGTTGGGGAAAGATGGCGATGTCGTTGTGTTTATGGACTTGTGTCATTCGGGTACGGGTACCCGTGGTATTGCAAAAGTCAGGGGCGGTAAGCCACCGTTAGTATCAAATGATTTTGATGCTGCAAAATTTGCACCCACCGACACTTGCGGGGAGTTTAAAGAAAAAGATAAAACCCGTGGCGGCGAAAATAACCTCGCAACATTTGTTGTTTATTCTGCGGCCGAGTCCGGTGAGTTGGATTATGAAACTGAAGATGATGAACAGGAAGGGGTGGGCTCTTTAACTTATGCAATAAGTAAAGTATTTTCCAATACCAATATAATTCCAACGTATCGTTCCCTCTTTGCCCGCATTCAAACCGTTATGAATGAAAAAACACCTCAGCAACACCCGGTTTTAGAAGGTGATGGCCTGGACCGAAAACTATTCGGGGGCAAATTTGTAAAACAGCAGCCTTACATACAAATAGAAAAGATAAATGGAATGGAGCTTACATTAAATGAAGGCAAAATGCAGGGCCTCGATTCCGGGGCGAGGGTGACGGTGTATCCTTCAGGTACCACGAGTGATACTTCAAAAGCTGCGTTGCTGGCGAGCGGCATAGTAATAAAAGCCGGCAATTATTCCAGCACGGTTAAACTTGATAATGATCTTAAAATAAAACAGCCAACACAAGGATGGGTTTTTCTTAGTGAACCGGTATATAATATGGAACCGCTTGGAATAAATGTTGTTTCAAATAATGCCAGGGGCACTGCTACCCACGGTTTCAGTAAAGATGAATTTGCGAATATAAAAAATGGTTTAGCTGACCTGCCTTTTGTGAGGTTTGATGTACCTCCTGATTTAATTCTCGTAAAAGGAGAAACATCAGATTCAATAAAAGTGGCCTCTAACGGTTACTTATTCGAAACGATTAAAAATGCTCCCTTAAACACAACACAATTGAAAGATGCAATCCAACATTATATACAATACAAATTTTTACAAGGCCTGAATATAAAAGATAAAAGTACCAAGGTGGAAGTTAAACTTATTCCATTCACCAATGGCAAACCCGATACTGCTGAATTAAACAATTCACTCGTTACAATTCCTAAGTTTAAAAACGGGGATAAGTTTGTTTTATGGATAAAAAACGATGGCGACGACGATGCCTATATTAATATACTTGACCTGCAGCCAGATGGAATTATTAACAAGGTGTTACCGGATAAACAAAAAAATATATACCCGGGCGATTTAAAAATTTCCGGGGGCTCATCGTTTCTTTTCTCACAATATCCCATAACTGTTGGTCCGCCTTATGGAACTGAAATATTTAAAATATTTGTTTCCACTCAGAAAATTGATATGGAAGATATAGCGACAACCAGGGGAGCGGGTACAAGAGGTAACTTAAGTGTTTTGGAAGCGTTAGTACAAAGATCTTATGGGGCAGGCACCCGCGGAGTTGAAACAAATAACATAGGAAATGCCGACGGCAGTTGTTTTAATTTGTTGTTTGAGATAATTCCGAAATGATTAAACTTAGATGTTGTTTACAGCAAGTGGTTCATTAACTTTTATGAATAAAATATTTCTTTTTATAAGTTGTGTTATCATTGTTTTTGGCGCAACCATTCATACGTCTTTCGCAGGAGTGAATGCCACAATAACAGCGACGTTTGTCATAAAAAATACTGAATATCCGCAGTCCGTTAAAAATCTGGAACCCGTTGAAGTTTATTTAACCTATTCCGGACCCTCAAATTTCAAACCATTCAAAAATTTTCTTAAACAAGATACTATAGTTAATCTGAAAGGATTTATCGACTCTGCTTCACATGCATCAATCGGCTATCGCCTTGTATTTAAATCGAATAACGGTTCGATTGACAGTTTATATGACTTAAATAACAAATTTCAAATTCAACTTAAAGGATATGCTGTAGGAAATAATTTGCTAAAAGTAATTGCGTACGATTCATTGATGCAAGTCAATGACAATTTCGTATTTAACTATGGGGAAAAATTTAAGAATAAAGAGAACTATACTTTAACAACTCTTGTTCGTTCATATAAAATTTATAACTCCTACGACCGGAGCAATTATGTTGTGCAATCAGTGTGGATGCTATCGATTGGCATTGATGATTATGGAAAAATACAATTTGAGGACTGTGCTTCAGATGCTTTGAGTTACCTCGATTTTTTTAAGAAAGAATATCAGAATTTTTTATTCTCAGATAGTCATGATCTTTTTCATGGCTATTTACTTCTTGACCGTAACGCAACAAAAGATTCTATTCTAAAAGTTTTAAAAGAAATTATTTCCAAAGCGTCAAGCAATGATTATTTCATTTTTGCATTTAACGGTGAGAGTAATTTATTTACTTTGGATTCATTGAATTATTCAACTTATTTTTTTCCTTACAATGTAGTTGGTTATATTGATTCACCTGCCAATAGAAATACACGGGATACAGCTGATGTAGTCAAAAATTTGCTGTCTTTAAAAACTTTAGAGGAATATATACAGCTTATTCCGGCAACAAATCAGCTATTTATTTCTGAAGCCGGGCCCTCAAAAAAATTCAAAACAGAATTTATTAAAACTGTAATGCAAAATTCACCAACAGTATCCGGAATTCTAAATAAGAACCGGGTTATTATTGTTCCTAACCGGGCCGGATATGACGATTTATTTTGCCAGGGAAAAAGGACGAACAAGGGCCCTATAAATTACTATATTACTTCATTAGATTCTGCTTATAATATATACGACATTTTTAAAGATAATTATCAAGCTGATCAAATTTCGTTTCTGTTAAAAGAAAAATCGGTTACCTGCAAGTCTTTTGATTTTGAATATTTCGATGTTTTTTTTGAAAAACGTTTCCTTCAACAATACAAAGAAATTTTCGGTGATGAAGAAAATAGAACAAGAGGAGTTACAGTTGACAACAAAAAACTAAATGAAGTTGCAGGACTTACGGGCAAACGCTATGCGCTTGTAGTTGGGACGGATAATTATAGTGGCGCTGGATGGCAAAAATTAAATAACCCGGTATACGACGCTACTTCAGTTGCTGATGAATTGAAACAGGATTATGGATTTGAAGTTAATTTGTTGAAAGACCCTTCAATGGATACAGTCTATAACAGCATAAGGGATTATTACCAAAAGCTTCAGACAAATGATGAGTTGATAATTTATTTTGCCGGGCACGGAGATTTTGATGAAGACTTACTTGATGATGGTTTCATTGTTTGTGCAGATTCTAAAGCTATTGTTCAGGACCCAATACGAAATACTTATATACAATATTCCAAAATAAAAAGGATGATCAATAAGATTCCTGCAAAGGAAATTTTGGTGATATTGGATATATGCCATGGCGGAACATTTGATGAAGATATTTTAGGCGCAAAGGGAAGAGAGAACACTGGGAGCGCCAACGTTAATATGAACGTCATGCAATTTTTAAAAGAAAAATCCCAGTATAAAACACGCCGGTTTTTATCATCTGTTGGAAATGAATCTGCTTTTGATGGAAGAGCAGGAAGGCATTCACCATTTGCTAACTTGTTATTGCAGGTGCTTAGAACAAAAGGTAGTGGTACCAATGGAATTCTAACGTTAAGCAATGTCTATTCAGTTTTGGAAACGGCGAGTTATAATGAGACTACATCACTAAAAATTTCACCTCACGCCGCCAGGTTTGGAGACGATGATGCATTAGGAGAATTTGTATTAATACCAGTCAGCGAAACTGGCAACAATGAGAAATAGATGATTATTTTCTTGTAAATGCTATAAATAAATCGGAATTTTCTGCTGCTGTTATCTTATAATTTTTTTTTGGGAAGAGAACTTATGCAGTTTTTTTGAAAGTAATTTTATTGCACTAAAACTAATTTTTATGTGGCGCTATTTAACACTCGTATTTTTTATTCCCTTCAATAATTCCGTTGTTTCAGCACAAAAGAATCCTATTCCAGATATGCTGGAAAATACTTTGAAAGGAGTAGTTACCGTTGCAGTTTATCAAACAGATTTTGCAATGAAGCCAATGGGTTTCCGGGGAGCACCTACCGACATGGCCTATTCGAAAGTGCTGGACCTCTCAGGTGCCAAGGAAAGCGGCTCTGGTTTTATAATTGAATACAACCATAAGGACTACATTATTACCAATGCACACGTAGTACAAAATGCGGCCTCACAAAAAGGAAGTATTTACGTTTATACGGTCAGTTATAAAAAGTACGCTGTAAAAATTGTGGGCGGTGATACCTTTTATGACCTGGCTGTTTTGGAGTTTACTGATCCGGTTCCCGAAGATGAAATAAGTGCACTGAAATTTAAACCAGGAGAGGCACGGTTAGGTGAACAGGTTTTTGCAATAGGTAACCCCCTGGGTGATTATCCTTTCTCTGTTTCGGACGGAATCATAAGTGGTAAAAACAGGATAAGAGGTGGCATCACCGGCAAGTTTGGCTTTTTGCAAACGACGGCTACTATAATCTGGGGAAACAGTGGTGGCCCTTTGATTGATATTAATGGAAATGTTGCCGGCATTAATTCACAGATAGCTTTTGCAGAAATGAATAACACTTCTATATGGCAACCCCAGATCAACTTTGCCCTTGAAGCCGGTATAGCACAAAGATTAATTCATGACATTCTCACTAATGATGGTCTTACTAAAAGAGCTTACATCGGCGTAGAGATTTCGCAGGATGAAATTGATCCGGATCATCCGGAAGCTGCCCAGGATATTCATTTAGGAGATCTGCCCGGTGAGCTTCCCGTTATAACTAATGTTATTCCCGCGAGTCCTGCGGATGGTGTGTTAAACCAATATATTAATGCAAGGATCCTTTCTGTAAATGATGAAGAAGTAAGAAATGTACAGGAAGTATTGGGAGCCTTTGAAAAAGTAAATCCCGGAGACGCGGTTGTACTAAAGCTTTCAAAGAACGACAAAGTTAATGACGTTACCATCAGCACGGTTAACTCAAACGCCCGGACCAACGCCGGTATAGCCACGTATATGTTGAGCAATAAAGGATGTACTCTAAGACAAGGCCAGGAGAACGTCATCATAAATTTTTCAAATCAAAATACCCATAGTCCTTATAGCAGTCAAAATCAAAATGATTTAATTAACCTCAATAATAAAAGGGCGATAAATCCTCAAATACTTTTTACTAATAGCTGGGTAATCGCTGCCGCGGGAATATATTCCGATCAAACGAGCCAGATATGGATTGTAAAAGATATGACTGACCTGGGCACTGTGCTAAGGCTTTGTGGCACTACAGGAGTGGTGGACCTTATACTTTTAAGAAGTGGTTCTGATCCGTCTAACATAGATAATTATATACGAAAACGCTTTGTGTTATCCGGTAGAAATTTTATTTACCAGCAAACGCTTTGGTATTGATAGGGCGATAGTTTTTGGTGAATAGAACAACAAAATTTAGGTACGATGACGATTATTTTAATTTAAGACTATAAATAAATCAGGATTTCTCTTGTTGCTCTGTTTTTAATTTAGAAAGTCTTCATAATTTTTTTTATGAACAAAATAATAATCGGTTTAATTTTTTTCCTGTGTGTTGGACAAATCTATGCCCAGGTTGATCAACGCGGAGTGACGGTTACCACTCCAACAGATACAAATGTGGTCCATGGAAATACCTATGCAATTATTATAGGGATAAGCAATTATAAAAACGTACAACATCTAAAATTCGCAGATAAAGATGCAGAGGCTTTCAAAAATTTTTTGTTAAGTGATGCCGGCGGGAAAGTTCCCAAAAATCATATTGAAACCTTTCTGAATGAGAATGCCGTAAGGATGAATGTGGGAGATGCTATTTCCCGCGAAGTGAGAGAGGCAAAACCCGGTGACAGGATATATTTCTTTTTTGCGGGTCATGGAGATATGGAGGACCTTACGCAAATTGAGAATGGGCTGCTTTTACTTTATAATAGTCCTGATGGGAATTATTTTGGAATGAACGATGATGTACTCGAAATACTGGATTTAAAAAGATACTTGTCTCCTTTGTCGGAACGGGGTATTGAAATATATTTTATTATAGACGCTTGCCATTCCGGTAATTTAAGGGGTGGGGTTCAGGGGGAACAACAGACCGCTGCTGCATTAGCAGCTTCCTGGGGAAAAGAGTTTAAAATTCTTTCCTGCCAGCCAAATCAATTTTCAATGGAGAGCCCCGAATGGGGCGGGGGAAGAGGATTGTTCTCTTTCGAACTTGAAGAAGGAATGGATGGGCTGGCGGACAAAAACAATGATGGCAAAATAAGTCTTTTGGAGTTGCAACAATACCTGACGGATAAAGTTTCAACATTAAGCGATGGACGGCAAATACCGCTTGTTTCAGGCGATTTAAGCAAATGCGTGGCCGTGGTAAATCCAACTGTTTTAGCTGCCGTAAAAAAGGAACAAAGTGAGAATTATCCCACGTTGGCAAAGGTTAACTATAAGGGCCGTGTGAATGGTTATCTTGATACCGCTGATAGAAACAGTAAAGAATTGTACGAAACCTTTGAGAAAAATCTTGAAGAAAAAAAACTGATACTGCCGAAATACTCCAATGCTATGTATAATTACCGTGCATTTGAAAAAAGAAATCCCGATAACGAGCTTACTTATGTAATGAAGCGGGATTTGGCCTCCGCCTTGAATGAAAAATTCGATTCGATTGTTGCTCCTTTATTAAAAGGCGAAACAAGTTACTCGAGCCGGGAGCAATGCCAATATGTTTCGGTGGAGTTAGATAGTTGCCTTCGATTATTGGGAGAACAGCATTATATGTATAAAAATATAGAAGCCCGCAAACTGTACATGGATGCCATGGCGCTAACATGGGCATTGACCGAATCTGAATTTAATATTGCTGTTAATGAAAAGGTACAAAAAGCAGTTGATTTGTTGGAAGAGTCTGAAAAACTTGAGCCTAATGCCGCCTATACGATTTCTGCGTTGGGTACTCGCTATTATTACTTATACCAATATAAAAAAGCTTTTGAAAAATTTCAGAAATATTTGGATTTGCAGCCCAATGATTTCTACGCTAAATATACATTGGCCAATCTTTTCTTTAAATTGAAGGAATATACAAAAGCTGAAATGCTTTTGAAAACTTTAATTGATAGTTATCCCGAAAAAGGGTTTTTGTACACACTTCTCTGCGATGTTTATTTTGACGACAATAATAAATCAGAATCCTTGCTTTGGGCAAAAAAGGCGTTGAATTTTTCAACGACAAAAAGCGAGGGCTATTTTGACATAGCCGTTTATTACCAAAAGATGAAAAATCTGGATAGCGCCAAATATTATTATGAACTTTCCAGGGCAGATGACCCCGCTGATATGACAATCGATAACAATATTGGCTATGCTTACCTGTTAAATCAAAATTTAGATTCGGCATTGTTTTATTTGAACAGGCTTTACAAAGTAGATTCCACTTTTCCTTATGTAAATTTCAATTTAGCCACAATTGATTTGATGCAGGAAAAATATTATGCAGCCATGCTGAAATTCGTAAAGGTAATTGACTATAGCAGTTCAAATGAGGAGGTTTTTATCACGGACCTTGAATTGTATTTTAATAAAAAATATCACATAAATGATGTCAATCAATTTAATGAATTCAGGAACAAGGTGTATGAGTTCAACATTCAATATATGAGCTATGTATCTGTCCTCTATTGCTATTTGCGTGAGCCAAGGCTTTTTACGATCGATGATAAAATAGCGCTGATTTTCTCCCGCATGAAAAGTTACAGTGAGTATGACGGATACACCTACTATCATTATGCCTGCTATAAAGCCCTCCAAAAAAATAAGAAGGAAGCTTTGGAAAACCTTCAAAAAAGTTTAGAATTGGGATTTGGCAATTATTTTATGGTTACCAGTGATGCCGACCTCGATTATATAAGAGATACTCCTGAGTTTACTGACCTGTTAAAAAAATATTTTCCTGACAAAGCCAGGTAAGTGTTTATAAATACATGAATCATATCAAAATAAAATATTTTTCGATACTAATTCTTCTTTCAAATCAATTATCAGCGCAGTTCTCGCCACAATTTTTTGGTATAAAGATTACCAAATTAATTCCATGAGCAGTGTAAAGGACCAGGATTTATCATCAACATGCTGGTCTTTTGCCGGTAACTCTTTTCTTGAAAGTGAGCTGCTTTTAACTAAGGGAAAAAACATAAATCTTTCAGAAATGTTTGTTGCCAGGTATTCGTATATCAATAAACTAAACAGGTATCTTTCAACAAAGGGTAAAATATATTTTACGCCGGGCGGCCAATTCCACGATGTTATAAGAGTAATAAAACAGTTCGGCGGCCTGCGTTCTTAGGTAACGATCTAGCATTCTGCCAATGCGCAATTTTAGTACCCGAATATTCCGCCATAATTCTTGTGTCGTACTGCACTATTTTAGGGAATGAAAGGAAATAAAAAAAATAATTTAAAATGTTTTGCGGGTAGTTTTAAAAACGATACATTTATTTTACAAATTAATTATTTAAATTTATCACTATGCGCAAAGTCATTTTCATGTCGGCAATTTTGCTGGCTTTTTTGTTTATGGTACAGGGAAGTCTTTATGCCCAGGCGAAGGCTCCTGCTAAAAGTGTAACGGTAAAAGCAAAACAGGGTTCCAGCGGGATGAATGTTACTCAACCAACGGATAAGCCAAGGGAAAAAAGTAAGAAGAGAGGGTACTGTTATGTTTGGTTTGACAACCCCACCGGTTATTATGTTGACGTGTGGGTGGAGGACATTTACCAGGGCAGGCTTTCTCCGTATTCTACATCAGTACGTATTGATGTTTGGACCCCGGGAGACTTTACCAAATGGTATGCACAAACTGCGGGAGGAACTTACTATTGGAGCCAAAGCAGTTATTGCAACGATTCCAGGAAATTCACAATAACACTCTAGTTAATTTAGTATACATAAATGCTTTAGGTGCGGTAGAAATGCCGCACTTTTTATTAAACCTGGTCCGCCATAATTTTAAAAGAATTATGGCTTAAAAATCCGCCAAAATAAGTGAGCAGTTGGAGTTCGAAAATTAAAACTCCTGTAAGTGCTAACTACTATAGGACCATCTCTCTTCTGTTTTTTATATTCAGTGTAATCGTGATAGTTAGTTTGCTTCATCGCTGGAGGATTTCCGCGGCGTGGGGCATCATGCCCGTTGGGTCAGCATGCCAGAACCTTAAGCCAATTCTCCGAAATCACAAGCCACCATTCACTCTACGACGCCCCGGTGGCGTTGGCGGGGCAAACACGCGGAAATCCTGAGCGAACTCGAAGGAGGATTGCCTACCGTCAGGGGCCGGGACAGGCTTTGAACTTTTTGGTTACTTTTTCTTTCAATAGAAAAAGTGACAAGCTGCATTCAACAGGGTTGGTACTCGTTATTTAGGAACTACAAAGCTATCTAACGATAACCGGAAAAAAATTCAGGATCTCATCCATTCCGGCATCATTTTTAATTTGGCGGCAGTGCCCGGAGAACCGATAATCTTTTTTAGCCCTTTGCGATAGGTATGCACCGTGCTGTTGGTGAGCCCGATGGCACTGGCGACGTCTTCGGTAGAATAGTCCATCAACATACAGCTTGATATTATTTGATACTTGTTATTGAGGGTTTGTGGCGGACTTTCATCCAGGCCGGCTATTATTCTTGTATGGTCGCAATGAAAATTATCTCCCTTCACTAAATGCTTTTTTTCCATAAATAAAATTTCATTTGTTCAATAAATTATTTCTCAAAAACAATCTCCCTATTTTTAATTATCCTCATGATCTGCATCTCTTTTCCATTTAATGGAAATATTACAATATCATTTTTATTATTAAAAGTATCTCTTTTATTTTTCCTGTAACGTAATTAATGCAGGTAATCACATCATCTTTTTTATAAGCTTATGTTTCCACAAGTAATTACTTTATGTTGTTTTTTTAAGTGCAGCGAGGAGGCTTTTTACTCTAACCGGTACTGTTTTGGTTGCCAACCCAACTCCTATAAATACAACCGCCGAAACAATTGTAGGCAAACCTACTTCAAGTGCAAGGCTACTTAAATTCATGTCCTTGGTGATTACAAATGTCATCAGTCCTGCAACGATTGAAGAAATAGCGGCTACCGGGCCACAGGATTTAAAAACAGGAAGCAGGCCAAATAATAATGGCATAGCGGTAGGTCCTAACAGAGCTGCAAACCAATTAACAATAAGGCCCAGCACTCCGCCAAACCGTTCATAATTAAGTGCAATAGAAAGAGTTGCCAGGGTAAAGAGGAAAGTTGTGATGCGGGCCGTACGTAGCGAATGCGCATCATTACGGAACCTGCGGGAAACGACGGGGAGTATGTCCCTGGTAATCACAGCAGCTATGGTATTGACATCGGAAGAGGTCATACCCATGGTAGCAGCAAACAATGAGGCAATGACGAGGCCAATCATTCCCTGGGGTAATATATTTACCATTAACCACCCGTAAGATTCATCCGGATCTGCCAACCCAGGCAAAATAACCGGGGCGGCCCACATGGGGAAAAATAATATCAAAGGCCAAATTAAATACAGTGTGCCTGAAAGCCGGGCTGCTTTTGATGCATCTTTTTCATTGGGTGAGGATATATATCTTGTAGCGAGACTCCAACTGCCCCCATTATAACTTAAGAAATAAAGAAAAAACATTACCCCTACAAAACCTGCTGTATAGGGATCATTAAACAGTTGACTATGCTCTGTCGGCAGACGATTCCAAATTCCTGTAACAGCATCTAATCCGCCAAGACGGTTGACTACCAATACAAACATAACGATACCGCCAAGTACCTGAACAATAAATTGAATTAGATCCGTAACAATCACACCCCATAAACCTCCGAAAGTGACATAGATGAGCGTGACCACTCCTGAAACAAGGATACCCGTTGTCATTGGAATGCCCCCAACTACATGGAGCAATATGCCAATAGCCGCCCACTTGGCTCCCACATCAAATATTTTCAGTAATACCCCGGTCCAGGCTACAATCTGCTGCGTTAGTATATTATACCTTACACCCAGGTACTCAAGCGGCGATTGGATGTGAAAATTTCTTCGTAACCGGACCCAATAAACGGGAAATATTTTAGCAGTGGCTATTATAACAATAGCGACAGGGAATGCCCACCATACATACATGGTAAAACCATGCGTATAACATACAGCAGCATAAGCCACAAAAACCGCCCCGCTATGGCCTGACACATGATGAGAAATGCCGGCTAACCACCACGGTAACTTTCCACCTGCAACAAAATAATCTTCAGAATTCTTACTCCTGAAATAGGACCAAACGCCCACTACAAGCATACTTAAAAAGAAAAGAATAATAACAACTAAATCGAGCGTATTGAAATTCATGTATTGGCCTTTGATCTTTTATAAATTGAAAATGGTCCGTTGAGAATACCAGGGAAACAATGAAAATTAATTTTAATATTGATAAGCAAGTTAGCGTTTAAAGTAATTTCAATGTTTCGGTAAATAACTAATGGGATATTCCCATCAACTAAAAGAAGTGCCGTTGGTGTTTTTAGCCCCGGCTTTGTGGCCTGGCAACACAAACAACTGTACTAAGCCATTCGGTGCAAATGGAAAAGGCGGATGAACCCGCGTAAGAGCCGCCGATGACTCATCATCCGGACAAGATGCAGCCCGGGATGTTTGCCAATTGGAGCATACGCCCGGCTTATTAATTGAGAACCCATCTTTAAGAGCGGTTTGAATCGGAGGTTCACTGCCATTCTGTGAGGAGCAGGAGTAAAATCCCCTTGTTTACCCGACTGGCAGTAGGTTTAATTTACTTATTTCACTTCGACTAAATAAACCATTGCTGGCTTATCGCCATTGTTGATGACCATGTGTGTCTCTGCTTCACTCCAAAACGCGGTTCCAGCTTTCAAATCAAAATCCTGTGTTTTCCCATCAGCCGTTATCAGTCTTGCCTTGGTATCTGTAAGACAAATAGAAAGATGTGCAGGGTGGGTATGCTTTCCTTTACCACACACATCTTTTCCTGGTGTGCTGATATACTCTGTCACCTTTATTTTATCATTTTCAAGAATTACTTTGATGGTATCTGTGACAGCGTTCTTCTGTTGGCTATTTCCATAAATAGCAAAACCTAAAACGCAGATTGTGGATAAAAATACCTGTTTCATAAAAGAAGTTTTAGTGATGAATGATTTTACACCAAAACTATTTTAGTAAGCAAGACTTCACTTTGCTGAGACGCTCAAAAATTTTTCTTTTTGGCATTTGATGAAGAGCAATTATTTCATAATCGGGTCATTCGCCTTTCTCCGATATTGAAGCGGGGACAAGCCATACTTTTCCTTGAAAATCCGGCTAAAATGGGTTAGGTTTTCAAAGCCGCTGGCATAAGCTATTTCACTAACAGTACAGTTACTTGTATCTAAAAGAAGTTCCGCATGTTCAAGCCGTTTACATGTAAGCCATTTGCCGGGAGAGGTTTTATAGTATCCCCGGAATTCTCTCTTAAAAGTTGCAATACTTCGTTGTGCTATATTTGCAAATTCCTGAACAGATAAATTAAACGTGTAATTGGCTTCCATAACCTGCCACAACGGGGTTTTACACTGATCTTCAATACTGATAACATAAGAGAGTAAGTCAGCATTGCACGGATCAACCAAAACATTAAAAAGTAATTCCCTGAATTTTAATTCAAGAAGGCATTCTGAAGGAGATGTTTTTTGCGAAAAATAGGGTATCATCCCATAAAAAAAAGCACGGGTGGTTTCATTCACATTTATTTCAATCAGCATATCTGACGGTGGAGGTGGTAAGTTTTTTATTGGTAAATATTGCCTGTATTCTTTAAATACACTGCGTAAGAAATCGTCCTGGAAAAAAAATGCAAGTACTTCCCATCCATAACTTTCATATTTTTCTGACTGGTAGGCAGTTCTTCTAAGAAATAACGATGTGTCTTCAGTAAGCGTCCATGATTTTTTCCTATGATGCAATGTTTTTTTGCCACTTAATGTAAATGCTATTTCATTATAATTAGCAAAAAGAGTAAGGACCTTATCAACTTGTGGACATTTGTAAAGTAAGTAAAGCATATCTCTCACAGCAAGTTGTTTGAACATTTCCGGATGAGCAACCTTGAATTCGTATACGTTTAACATACAAACACATTTCAAAAGATAGTACTATTTACAAGATACAAATTAATTTAGAGTGTCACAGTCACGTCCTGAAAAAGTTGACGTTTTTTATTCATTGAAATTATCGAAAAATATTTTCTCCCACCCGCTAAACGGGAGTCAACGGATGTATAAACTCAAACCTGGTTAAGCACAGCATGGCTAACGCAAAAGGTTATTCGATAAAGCTTGTGCTAATGAACATCCTATATACCCAAACCAAAAGAGGGTTTATTGAAACTTTGTCAAAAAACCTTTGTTTTTCTTTTTAGGGTTTAGGTGAAAGATATTTCGCAAAAAATTTATCCATCGCTTTATAAAAATCTATTCGGTTATTTTCATTGGCAAATCCATGGCCTTCATCATTTTTTACCATGTATTCAACATCAACACCTCTCTTTTTCAGAGCTTCCACCATTTGATCGCTTTCAGCTTTATTTACCCTGGGATCGTTAGCGCCCTGCGCAACAAACAAAGGCGTCTTTATTTTATCAGCATGTAATGCGGGGGACGCTTCAGCCATTAATACACTGTCTTTTACCGGGTCGCCAACCAATTCCTGCCACATGGCGAGGTAAGGTTTCCAGTAAGGAGGAATGGTTTTCATGAAAGTAAATAAATTAGAAACACCAACATAGTCAACTGCACAGACATATAAATCGGGTGTGAAGGTTACTCCTGCTAAAGTAGCATAACCCCCATAGCTTCCACCATAGATGGCTACACGCTTTGGATCGGCTATGCCCTGTTTGATGAGCCATTGCACGCCATCGGTAATATCATCCTGCATGGCTTTGCCCCACTGCTTGCTGCTTTTTAAAAAAAATTCTTTTCCATAACCTGTAGAACCCCTGAAATTCATTTGCAAAACTCCATAGCCACGGTTGGCGAACATTTGCACTTCGGGATTATAGCCCCATTGATCCCGTGCCCATGGTCCACCATGAGGATTAACAACCACTGCTATATTTTTTGCTTCCACATCTTTAGGCAACGTGAGATATCCATGAATGGTGAGACCGTCTCTTGATGTATATTCTATCGGCTTCATAGCCGCCATTTCATTTTCTTTAATCCAGGGCATGGCGTTGGCAAGGAATTTTGTTTCGCCTGTACTTTTATTATAGAAATAATATTTGGCCGCCAGCTTATCGTTACCCGTCCACACGACGAATTTATCTTCTGCTTTATTATTTCCATAAATAGCTACCTGGTAGCCGTTAAATTTTGCCTGCATTTTTTTATACTCAGCTTCTGTTGCTTTATCTAAGAAATGATGCTCTGCTTTCCATGAAGTATAATTAGCCATCGTGAGTACTTTCCTTTTTTCTGAATAACTAAGCCCATCTACATCATAATCTGGATTGCTGTAAATTTCTTTTACTTCTTTTTTAGCAGCAAGGTCATATTCCACAATAGCTGCTTTATCCCTCCCTATATTGCTAGAAACATAAATGTTCTTATTATCAAAAGTGAAAAACTGGATGCCGAAATTATCTTTATACGTTGTGGTAAGCACAGAATCGAATGGATCTGTTGCTGTTGCACGCTCGTAATAAGTTGTGTTTACTCCATCTGTTTTTGTCGCCATTCTTATTATTCCTGTATGGTCCGTAACCCAGCCGTTATAATTTGCATCATTCTGAAATAAGACCTTCATTTCACCGGTTTCAATATTAATACTGTAGGGATCAAAATATTGCGGATTCCTTTTATTCAATCCAATCATTATCTCTTTTTCTTTCCCTGCTATATCACGCCAGTTGTCAAGGATTTGGGTTCTTACTTTTGGAAATGGAGTTAGTGCCTTTAAATCTTTCCCATCTAAAGAAACAGAAAACAACTGAAAATTTTCATCTCCTCCCACATCCTGTAGGTACAGTATCCGGTTACCTTTCCATTCATACTGGTAAACATTTCTTGCCGTATCATTTGTAACCGGAATGGCCGTAGTCCCGGAAATTTTTCTTACAAATACATTGGTATGCCCGTTATGCGGCGAGAGGTAGGAAATATATTCTCCATCGGGTGAAATACGCCAGCTAAACTTTTCAGGATTTCTAAAAAAATCTTCTACCGGAATTATCCTGGTCTTCTCTTCTCTTGATTTAATTGTGTAGGCTGTAAGGGCTAATGCCAATATGGAAGCCATCCATAACAATTTTTTTTGCATATACTTTTTTTAATTTGAATGAACGAGTTATTTATGAATGTGGAGAAAGAGGAAGAGCCAATGAAGATATACCATTTTTGAACAATACTTTCAGCCGGATTGCCAGGCTCTTACAGTTCGTTATTTTTAAAATGGATAATTCTGGTGTTGCTGCTAATACCCATTCGCCATTCGTAGTAACACTAAAGTTAAAAAGTCATAGAAATCGGCTCCTTAATTATTTTATGTTTATGTGAATAAGGAAGTGTGGGGTTATTTATTTTGAGAAGTTGCTAAGCGTAGCGGGGGGTGCAAAACCATTACCGTTCAATTACTTTTTATTGGTCAGGGGATAATCAAAATTAATTGCTTTTCCAGGGATGCCGCCAAGTGAATGATAAAAGTCAATCGCATGTTGGTCTGCTTCTTCAGCTTGAACAAACATTACATTCATGTTTTGATTCTTACAATGCTCAATTGTCTTTTCCATTAATTTTCTTCCTAACCCCTTGCGCTGAAATTCAGTTTTAATAGCAATATCCAAAATGTAAACATCAGATGAGTTTACAAAATAAGAGGTGAGAATATATGCGGTCAATCCACCAACTACTTTGTTTTCAAGCAATGCAACAAAGGCCATGAAATCTTGTTTGTCAAGAAGATTTTGTAAATGATTTTGGTCTGGGATTTTAAAGTTGCGCATCTCAAAAACATTTTCAAAAACAAAAACTAATTCTTGAAAAAGATTGATGTCTTGCGGTGTCAATTGCCTTATGATAAATTTATTTGTTGATGCCATTTTATCGCCCTTTTATAGCGCAAGGTATGCTGCCTGTGCTACCCCATATTAACGGTAATTGAAAATAAACCAATCCTTTCATTCAGCAGAAAACTTGTGCACTACTATATTTCCAATCTTCAGGTTTTGTTATCATGAAATTTATACTTTCTGCTCATAAATTAAAAATACAAATCTCTTTGCTATGCCGCACAAGTGTGGCTTGCGCACAATGCCATGCGACCAAACTTGCGCTAACGAAACTTTTTGTATGCTTGGACCAAAGCGAGAGATACCGGCTAACCACCACGGCAACTTTCCACCCGCAATAAAATAATCTTCAGCATTCTTACTCCTGAAATACGACCAAACACCCACCACAAGCATGCTTAAAAAGAAAAGAATTATAACAACCAGGTCGAGTGTATTGAAATTCATGTGTTGACCTTTGATCTTTTATAAATTGAAAACGGTCCGTTAAGAATACCAGGGAAACAATGAAATTTAATTTTCATATTGATAAGCAAGTTAGCTTTTAAAGTAATCTTACCGCTTCGGTGAATAACTAATGCTGCAATGAGAAAAAATCCAAAGCACGCGTTATCCCCCGGAGTTGCATTAAAGTTACAGGTTTTAGCAACCCGGTAATTTTAGGCAGGCATTGTCCGTCGAACGAGGTCCGTTCGGGAAAGTTGGCGGGCAGCATTTATTTTTTAATGCGTGGTCCGTTACGCACCGGGATGGCCTAACGCCCAAGGCTATGCGACAAATCGAGTCAATGAAACTTCGGTTGGTTATTGACTCTTACACCACGTCCTCACTCCAGGCCTTTTCTTTCGACAGGTACTGCCAACGACAGATTTATAGGGCGAAATAATATCCCCATAAAACAGGATTACGTCAGTAATTTTTCAACTCTTAAACTTAAAGGCAAAAACGATGGGGATGGTGTGTGCCAACGGAATTAAAGCTGTTAAAAAAAGTGATAAGCCGGGATTCACAAAGGAGAAGAGCATGGCGATCGCCAATAAAACAAGACCCCAAAACGAAATAAATCTTTTTGCCTTCATGTATTGAGAAGTCGTGACGGGTGGTAATAGCTTTTTAGCCAGGGAGAACGCATATAAGATGGCAAAGGCCGAGCTGAGAAGGAAGATATTGAGTGCATAAATGAACACAGCAAGAGGAGTTTTTGCATAGCCCCAGCCCAGGGCGGTAGAAAAAGGGACAAGGGCCATAACGAGGATCAATAAAAAATTAAGAAGGGCAAATTGTTTGGTAATGCCTTTAATGTCTCTCATCAAATCATTATGAGATATCCAGATCATGGTGAGCGTGCCAAATGAAACAAAGAACCCGATGAGCGGAGTCACAACTTTGTGTAGCTCCTGCCGGAGGGCTTTATCAGTGAGGGTTTCATCAGTGGGTATTTTGATTTCCAAAACCATAATGGTCATAATAATGGCCATGAGCGCATCCATGAACATAACGAAGCGTTCCTTTTCAATTTTCAGGAATTCTTTTTTGATCTCCATAGCACAAGATTGGCATAGTCATTTAATCAAAGCCGAAATTGAGGAAACGAATGTAATCATCTTCCCTGACAATTTCGGTTGGTTATTGACACTTAAACCGTGTCCGCACTCCAGGCCTGCAGCGCCGGGGACACGACGGTAAATCGCACATTTGTCCAGGCATATGATAGAACTTTGCGTGGCACAGGAATGCGTGGATAAGTTCAAAAGCCTTACTTATGCCGTATAAAAGAGCGTTGTATTTTTAGATGCCAAAAGCTTTTATATAAAGTGGGGTGACAACTTTGGTAACAGTCAACATTACATGGAACAAGTACGCCGGGATCTGCACATTAAAGTAGTCACCATAGTCAACTTCTCCAACAGCATGCTCCAACAGTTCTGGCCGTAAATAATTTTGTAGTTTTATTTAAATGCCAGGACAAAATATTCGTTCCTGGTAAATGAAACTATAAACATCTATGCCAAAGAAACAAAATGAAATCGCAGAGGCGGCAGATTCATTACCCATCAACGAAATAATGAAGCCGCACATGTTATTTACAAGACGTGAAATGCTGGCTATGGCCGGCTGGGCGGGTATAATGACACTGGCGGGTAACGCAGCCGCTGCTTTTCCGCAGGCTCAGCAAAAACGCCCTCGTATAGCCGTTCTCGTTAGCTATTGGGCTTTTCCAAGGTCACATGCCGACTGGATCGTAAATAAGCTGATCGACGGTTACTGGTGGGATGGCGCTTATATGCCTTCCGGGGTGGAGGTGGTGTCCATTTACATCAATCAGTTGGAAGAAAGCCAGTTGGGCCAGAAAGTAGCCAAAGCAAAAAACATCCCGGTCTTTAAAACTGTCGGTGAAGCCGTCACGCTCGGAGGGAAAGAACTTGCAGTGGATGGTGTTGTAATAGTTGCGGAGCACGGCAATTATAGAACCGATCTCAAAGGGCATTGGCTATTACCACGCTGGTGGATCTACCAGCAGGTAATGACTGTTTTCGAGCAGAGCAAGCGCTCCGTGCCGGTTTTTAACGATAAACATCTCTCTTACAATTGGGATGAAGCCAAGTGGATGTTCAACAAATCCCGTGAGCTGAACTTTCCTCTCACCGGCGGATCTTCTATTCCTACTTATTACCGCAAGCCCGAGATCGAACTCGATATTGATACGCCGATAAAGAATTCCATCGTAGTCGCAGATGCCGCCGATGAGGGCGCCATCTTTCATGCCATAGATGTGCTGCAGTGTTTTGTGGAGCGACGCAAGGGTGGTGAAACAGGTGTGAGATCGGTGCAGTCCATCCGCGGACCCGAAACATGGAGCTGGGTGGAGCGCAATCCATGGGCCGCAAAGCTGCTTGATTCGGTGGCGAAAAATTTTGAAATGAAACCGGGACACTTCCAGGAAAATGCCAAAGCAAATATTTGTATCGTCGAGTATAATGATGATACCAAAGCGGCGGTAATTTCCGGCGACGCTGTGGGCTGGACCTGGGCCGGCGACATCGAAGGGCATCATGAACCAACGATCATTTCTATGCTTGGTTGGCCCGGCCCTTATGACCAGTACCATGCTTCCAACTCCCAACCGCACTGGATCATTGAGATGATGATCACCAAAAAGGAGCCGTTTAATGCAGAGCGCCTGCTACTGTCCACAGGGATTACCAACCATTATATGGATTCGAACTGGGAGAACGGGGTTTATTCTCCCGTGGGGCGCCGCATCGAAACGCCATTCATGAACATGACCTACCGATCTACACGGGGAGCACAATTCAGCAAGGGCGAGCGCCCGCCGCCACGGCCTTACATCCGCGGTTTTTCCGAATGAGCTTTTAGAGTGCAACCGCCGGTTTTGAATAACTTGATGAAATAAAAATTATGAAACGCAGAGACCTTATAAAGAGCTTAACACTGTTGCCATTCGCCGGAAGTGTTTTTCCAATGCAATCCCTCTTATCTACTCCTGTGCGGGGAAAAAATATTCCTGTTTCTCCTGGCAAGAAGCCCATGCCCGGCCCGCATCGCAAAGCATTTGTAATGGACGGACATGTGCATGTAATGACACGTGAACTTTTACTGGGCACTGACATAGGCCAGCGTTACCCGGACGGCACCGTCGATCTCCCAAGAGCTAAAGAGGGCGGCCTGGACGCAATGTTCTTCACTGTTTATACTCCCGAACAATATTATCCCGGGAGGTTCGAGGTAAAGAACACCTTCCGGGTAGTGAACCTTGCATTGGACCAAATCAAAAATAACAATGCCATGATTGAGCTGGCGCTTACAGCTTCTGATATAATACGCATTAATAAGAAAGGTAAAATGGCGGCTTTCCTTGACCTGGAGGGCGGTTATGATCTTGACGGCGATATTAACCTGCTGCGGGCGCTGTATCGTTTGGGACTCAGATCGATGCAGCTTACGGCGCATAATACCACCAATGCTTTTATTGATTCCTGCAATGACGTAAGTCGCTGGGGTGGCATTAACGATCTTGGCAAAAAGATCATCGCCGAAATGAATACTCTCGGAATGGTCATCAACGTTGCCCATGCATCTAATGACGCGATACTGCAAACCGCCGCTGCAAGTAAACATCCTGTGGCCTATACTCATGGCGGGTTTTACGGCATCGTCCCGCATCCCCGCTGTATTACCGACGAAGCAGCAAAAGCGGTCGCAGCAAAAGGTGGAGTAATTGGTGTTCAATTCGGGAGCCTGTTCAACAATCCAAAATACTTTGCATGGCAGAAGAGAGCGCCGAACGAAACCACTCCGGCGTCGGTGCAACAAACAGCTATGAAGACCATTGAAGACGTAGACAGGCAACTTGCGAAAGAAGTTCCGTTAAATTTCAGGGGAACCATACCGGACGAGTACTGGATGCATGTGGATCAGCTAGCTAAGGTGGTTGACTATGGCGTGAATTTAGTTGGCGAGGATCATATTGCCCTCGGTTCCGATTTTGATGGAGGCCCTGAACTGCCGCAGGAAATTAAGGACATTAGCGACTATCAGCAAATGATCATGGCGATTCAACGGCTGGGTTATAGCGATGATCGAATCAAAAAGATAGCAGGCTTAAACTGGCTCCGTGTAATTCGACAGGTAAGGGAAGGGAAATGAGGGAAACCGTCAATCGGCAATTATCCATTTTCAATTTTCAATTATTCTCTGCCCGACGGAGTCGCTAGTTTTAATTGCAAATTTTTCGAGTATCTTGGATTTGGTATCCTCTTATAACATACCTGCAAGCGTTAACGGTGATGTTTGACGACTGACGGGCGACAAATGAAATACTTAAAACAAGACAAATGACAAAATACGCTACCTGGCTTAAAGCGGCCGCTATTTTCCAACTCATCTTTGCTATTCATGCAACAACTTTTTTTATTGCTGTAGCACCAAATAATGAAACTGAAAAGCAACTCTTTTCATTAATGGAGAGTTACCGATTTGATCTGGGTGCAGGATTTCATCGTACAATGAACGAACTGACAACGGTATTCGGGTCCTGTTTAAGCCTGCTAGTGTTGTCCTTGCAGCATTAGATAAACCCATTTGGCATTTTGCAAAAGCAGGTGTAGCAATATTTAGTTTTGGTCTTTTGATGGTTGGCTATACTTATAACATGAATGATTTTAAATCATTGCTTCAACCAATCTTAACTTTGTTGATTGCTCTTTTTGGAATTTATTTAATGGGAAGGAATTTCTTTGGAAGCAGTAGTAGCAGTGACGAGGAGCATTTCACATATAACAAAAAAACAGGAAAGCTAAAAAAGAAAGGAAGTTGGTGGTAATTTATGACAGCCATCACACATTGCCAGCACATTTTATTTTTTGCAAACGCACAATGCCAATTCGGATAAAAAATAAAAAGAGCTTGCAATCTTCCACCCAAGGAAAATCGTTTTTAAAAAATCTCCCTTTCAAAAAAAATAATAAACGCCAACGCACAGTGCTGACACGAACAGACATCGCATTAAATGTAAATCGCTTTGAACAAAGTGAATGCGGACTTGAACGGAATCGCTTCGTGGACAGAGAAGCACATGCAGGTAACATGGGCTTAAAAGAAATGGCGGGGACAGCGGTTAATCAAACATTTGTGCATCTAATAAACTGTTGTAGTAGGCGGCAGTTTGTGCTTCTAAATCCGCCACTTCTTTAAGGCCCGATCCCTTACCGGCAAGCGTATTTGGACACACCCTACCAATCAAAAACCTGAATGAGAGTATTACTTGACACCAACATTATAATTCATAGAGAAGCAAGCAGGGTAATCAATCAGGACATTGGCGTTTTGTTCAATTGGCTTGACAAGTTCCATCATACAAAGTGTGTTCACCCTTTAACTGCAGATGGGCTTAATCGCAACATAAACTCTGAAACTGCTTAGACAATGCAAGCTAAACTTGCAAACTATCAAATACTCCGGACAGTCGCTCCTCTTAATGAAGCAGTCAGGCAAGTAAGTTTGGCAATTGACACTTTACACAACGACCTTGACGACACTAAACTACTTAACAAGGTTTTTTGTGACCGGATCGATATACTAATTTCAGAAGATAAAAAGATTCATACAAATACATACTGGCTTTCGTGGCTGCTCTTTCCCGTAATAACATCATAAGCGATTGCCCTGACATTTATTTTTCCATCGGTTGCAACGGGACCAGTATATTTTTTCGAATGCGGGGTCGGTTCACTTCCATCCAATGTATAATAAACCACGGACTCCTTATCGCCTGGGGTAATAATTATTTCACCGGATTGATTTCGGATGATGGAAGGAGCGGTGAGGATTTGCGGTGCGTTATAAACTCCGATGTTGGAAATGACGGGACAGGCTTTCGCATCGGTAATATTAAAACGAATTTTTGTTGCTGTTACACTTGGGAAAACAAGAATGCGTTTATACCCAATCGTTGTTGCACTGGCTACTTCTTTCCAACTACCATCAACTAACGCTTCAAGGGTAAACGCTTTTACCCGTTGCCCCAACCTGATATATTCCTGCGCCAGGAAACGGTTGAACGTTGTTGGCTTCGCCAAATCTATTGTAAGTGAAGCCGTTTTTACATTATCATCTGTCGCCCAATAAGTGTTTTTATCATTATCAACAGCTTTGTCAGCGCCAAATTTTTTACTGTTACCACGCACGTTGGAAGC
Source organism: uncultured Chitinophagaceae bacterium (assembly GCA_963819925.1). Taxonomy (GTDB): domain Bacteria; phylum Bacteroidota; class Bacteroidia; order Chitinophagales; family Chitinophagaceae; genus Ginsengibacter. The sequence continues at coordinate 147,687 of CAWFYG010000010.1, forward strand.
AGTTGCTTTTTTATTTTCAGCAAGATTTACGGCAAACGCTTCCTTAACCGCTTTGCCAAATTCCAATGCAGCTTTTTCATCTCTTTCATTGATCAATCCATTCGGCATAATCGGAAAGTTGAGCAGCAATGTGCCATTGTGCCCGATGGAATGGTAATAAGTTTCCATCAATTTGGGTAATGTTTTTACACGGGTATCTTCCGATGGATGATAAAACCATTCCGGGCGAATGGAAGTGTTTACTTCTGCCGGCACCCATGCGTTGCCGTTTTCCACTCCGTAGTGTAACATATCGTACGGTACATCGCCGGTGCTATCCAACAAACTCCAGTTCGTTTCGCCAACAGCGCCACCTTCGGTACCAACCCAGCGCAAATCAGCCCGGTCTCCGCCATCGTTCCAGATAACAATATTGGGCTGCAGTTTGCGGACAAGTTTGTAGGTATTCTTCCAGTCGTAATAGATTTTGCGGTCTATTTTCCGGTTTTCATTTGCGCCACCATAATAGCCGGTTCCTCCATTGGCGCCATCAAACCAAACTTCGAAAATGGGACCGTAGTTGGTAAGCAGTTCGGTGAGTTGATTCCGGAAGTATTTAATATATTCAGGCTTACCATAATCAGCACTATTTCTATCCCAGGGAGATAAATAGATACCTAATTTCAAACCATACTCTTTGCATGCATCGGCCATTTCTCTTATCACATCTCCTTTGCCATTTTTCCACGGAGCATTTTTTACAGAGTACTCTGTATATTTTGATGGCCACAGACAAAAGCCACAGTGGTGCTTTGCGGTAATGATGATTCCTTTCATACCCCCTTCCTTGCAGATCCGTGCCCATTGACGACAGTCCAGGTCTTTTGGATTGAACAAATTCACATCTTCATTTCCATATCCCCAGGATTGATCCGTGTATGTGTTTAATGAAAAATGTACAAATGCATAATATTCCATTTGCTGCCATCTCATCTGATTTTCCGATGGGACAGGACCAAATGGAGCGGGAGGTTTTGCCTGAGCATAGCTAATGCTCACCAAACATACCGACAGAATAATTCCACAAAAAAAACACCTGATCATACTATTCGTTTATTTGGTTTCAATAAATTCTGGTTCATACGGTGCAATAGTAAAATTGCCCGTGTAACTTTTATCAAAAAGAATACTTGTTGATTTTTCTTTCATGGGTATTTCTTTTGGCTCGCCGGTTACATTAAGGTATAAATAGTGAGTGCTATCAATCTGCCTCGCCATCACGCCAGCAGGCACTTCAGGTCCCTTTTTAATACCCAACTCATTTATCAAATCATCAAGTAAAGGGTCAAGCACGGCGCCGCTTGCAGGAAGACCAACATAAATGGCTCTGCCCTTTCCATATTTATTTGAAGTAATGATTGGATAATCTTTAACTAAACTTGTTATGCTTGCAAGCACTTCCGCACCTTTCGGTTCAATCACATCAAATCTTGTTGATTCAGCATTAATGGGTTTCCCTTTGTATTTGACTTCAATTTTCTTCCCTTTATAGTCCTTCCTGGAAATTTCATTAAGCATTTCCGTTTCTTCATAACTTGCTACGCGAATGCCAAATACATCATTTAATCTTCCGGGATGTGTGGACGCAAATACTTTTCCTGTTTCATCAACAACTGCAGAATTACTTGTCATTACAACCGTACCGCCATTGCTTACAAACTCACGGATTTTATTTGCCGTTGCTTCATCCATCACAGCAACACCGGGAACAAAAAGTAATTTGTAGTTTCAAAAAACTTTTGCTGATCTCTGCAAATGCGTACATCCATATTGCGGGAATAGAAAAGATCAAAGCAGGCTTGCAATTGTTCATCATGCTTTTCAGGAAAATAGGCACTTGCAATTTGACTTGGAAATGAAAAAGCCAAACCAACTTCGGCGTGGAGTTTATAAGGAAAATATTTTTCGATCTTTTTAAATTCGGAAGCAATCTTTTTATACTCATCATATTTACGGTTAGGAATTCCATCCCAATCCAGCATACCTTCTAAATATTGTTCTTCACCGCTGTGCATGCTTTGCCATGTCCATCCGCACACCATTTGGTTTCCATACATCAGCGTTGCATACGCTGATTTGCGGATAGAATTCGGAACAGCAGTCATTGTAGTGAACTCGGTACACCAGAAAGGGTTTGTGCTTTCAAACTGAATCCGTGAAATTCCAAACAAAGCGTTCATAACACCCCAATTTGTTGTCAAAGAATTTCCCGGATAAAAGCCACAGCCTTCACGGGTCATTTTACCTGAATAAGCAATTGGTGTGTAATCAAAATATTTCATTGCACTGTAGTACCAGGCATTGGTATTAACTAATGCGCTTGGTGCATTGGCGTTTACTCTATCAATAACTTTAAAAAGAACCTGGTTGATTTCGTCAGAAATAAAACGCCTGAAATCAAGCATCCGTTCGGGAACATCGGTTGTATGCGTTGCAACCGGAAGACCGACTTCATCAAATTGATTTAGCCTTCTCGACCATCGCTGTGTTGCCCATGCTTTGTTTAAATTATCAAGCGTGGAATATTTTTTCTTCAGCCATGTAATGAATCTTTTTCTAACCGTTTCTGAATAAGAGATAGGACCATCGCCTGACTCATTATCAATTCCAAATGCTATCAATGCAGGATGTTTGCCATAATGTTTGGTGAGCGTGTCAGCATATCGCACTGCGTATTTTTGATACATCGGATCTCCAACATCTTCCATGTAGCGGTGATTTGGATAGTGCACATCGCCATTCGCATCAACAATATCAATTGAAGGATACTTATGATGCAGCCAAATCGGCGCTGGTCGTATAGCAATGTCTAATAGTACTTTGATTCCCGCATCATTCATCATATCCATTACCTTATCAAACCAGGCAAAATCAAATTTACCTTCTGATGGTTCGTAGCTGTCCCACGCAAGATGTCCCATCCGAACCACTTTAAATCCAGCAGCCTTCATCAAGTGAATATCTCTTTTTATCTTCTCCATATTTTTATCATCATGCGGATGATAATTGGCGCCAACATATAGTTGCTGTGCACTAACATTGGTATTTAAAAGAAGAAGTGTTCCAAGCAGAACATACAGAAGTTTAAATCGCAATCTCATTGTCTTGTTTAATTTAGGGAATAAAAAAAAGTTGTTCTCAGCATCGCACAACTAAAGTTTTACCAGGTTCAAAAAGTAAACATCGTTCTCGCGAAGGTCCAGTTCTTTTGAAAAAGGCATCCCGTCTTTTATGCTAATAATTTCTTTTAAAAATGGTGAGCCATCGTTTTGCAATTTGATTTGCTCTACCTGTTGCTTTGTAAGCTGTGCTGGTTTCCCCAGCGACAAATATGTTGTATAAGCATCATTGCTGCGATAACCCACTTTATAAACTTCAAGTGCATAATTGCCGGCAGGAACATTTTCAATATTGACCTTTAATTTTCCTTTTGATTTTGATGGAAGATCGCGGATATAATATTGTCTGATTGTTCGTTGAATCAGGAAGTGTGTAAGTATAATCCCAAACCAATGCCTGGATATTTCCTGAAGAATCTTTACAAACCCAGGAGGCAGAATCTTTATTTGATAATTCGACATTTCCCAGCCTGTTTAAAAATTGATAAGCATAAAATACCGGTTTGTTTATTCCTTGTATCGTTAACATTCCAAAGCCTCCGTGAAAAGGTTCAAACCGTGGACCCGGTTCTTCAAAAATATCGGTGAACACCCAATACGACATGGAGTTGGCTGCATTGCCAACCTGTTTCAGTTTTTGTAAAACGTACGATGCTTCATGGTAACTATCATGGATAGGGTCTGCCGGAGTATATGAAGAACTCCATTCGGTGTAATGCAGTTCGAGATTTGGCATTGGTGAATTGGCAATCTCTTTTCTTGATTGCAACACATCGCCGCTAACGGCAAATTCTTCTTTGGCCAGCACGGTACCGGAATTTCCATATTCATCTAAAAAACCTTGCTTGACACCGTAGGAGTGAGTGCTGATAAAATCTATGGGAACATTATTCTTTTGGCAATACTCAATCATTTCAGGCTCCCATGCTGCTCCGGCAGTAGCGGGGCCGCCTACACGATAATCTTTGTTTACACTTTTGACTGCCTGCGCAGCATATTTGTACAACTTAAAATAATCCTGTTGTGTTCCCGTCCAGAATCCCGGAGTAAGGTTAGGTTCGTTCCACACTTCAAAATACCAGGTCTTTACTTCATCGGCTCCATAACGTTCGGTAAAATGCTCTGTGAGATTTTTGATCAACGCCGCCCACTTTTCATAATCCTTCGGAGGTGTAACATTACCCCGCCACCAGAAAATAGTTTGATGTCCGCTTGCCAATGCATTTGGCATAAATCCCAATTCAACAAAAGGTTTCATACCGATGCTGTGCAGAAAATCAAATAAAACATCTACATACATATAATTGTACACAGGATTCCCTTTGTTATCCTCTTTATACACTGCCATATCATCCGTTAAGAGACCGTGCATGCGGATGTATTTGAAGCCGCACTCTTTTCTTACATAAGCCAATTGTTGTTGCCAGTCTGCTCTTAATCCTTCATTCGCTCTTCCTGCGCCAACGCATTCATTGAAAAAAGTATTGAGCTTCCCGGATGTTTTATTGTAATCAACATTAATTGTTCTTTGCGCTATTACCTGTATCGAAACAGAAACTTGTAACATCCATAATAACAATAGTGCTTTTTTCATCTCCATATTTATTTTATCATTTAATAACTATTCGCTCCATACCAATACGCCGGCAGGTTTTAATATTTTTTCCCCAACAAGAATTTTGGCAGTTCCGGGAATGTTCATCGTATAATTATCCGAAGAATAGTTTACGGCCACATAAAAACCATCCCGCCAGTAAACATATACTCCCGGCGGATAATTTTCAGTGTTAGCACCGGCATCAGTATAGATATCGTGTAAAATATCTTTTTCCAGTTTCGAATCATCCGTGTCTGCACCGATGTACGTTACAGTTCCTTTCCCAACCTTACGCTGTACAACGGCCGCTTTGCCTTTGTAAAATTGGTTGTCGTAGGTTGCCAGCACTTCGGTGTTATTATCCGGCACAAGCAAATCCGCCCAGTTATTCCAATTGTAATGATTTGAATTCATGAGGATATCGCCTTTGCCAAAAGATGAAAGCATATCGGTGGCTTCAATGTGAGCGCCGATGAGCCCGGATATTGGCGCCGCCATTTCACCTTCCCAAAAATGTCCCCTGCGGTCTTTAGTCGCTGTGCGGCAGGTAATAATTAAATGTCCTCCGTTAGAAACATAATCATTCCATTTTTTTACCAATGCTGAGTCAACCATTTCATAAGCCGGGATGATCACAACTTTATATTTCGACAAGTCAGCGGTTTCCGGTATCACGTCCACAAGCGCCCCGAATGACTTTGCTATCTCCATAAATTTTATAGGATAATTCCAGGTATCCCATTGAAAGGTTTGTTTTTGTCTGTCAATGCTCCAGTAATTTTCCAGGTTCCAGAGAATCGCTGTTGATCGTGCCGCCAGTTTCTCCGGCATCTTAGCTCCGGGTTTATATTGCTTACGCAATTCACCGATTTCTTTCATGAATTGCATGTATTCTTCTCCACCCGGCGATGGTGTTATGCCATCGGTTTTTATAACCCCGGAATGATACTGTTCAGCGCTATAATTGATTTGTCGAAAACGATAAGAGCAGGCAAGTTTTCCGCCGGCAGCAAAACTGTGGTATAACCACATCCGTACGGTGCCCGGTAAAAGAAGTGGGTTATAACTTCCCCAGTTTACCGGACCGGGTTGTATTTCCATTACGCCGGATACACCGCCAACCGATTTATAATATTCAGATGCAAAGAGAATGGCTTTACTGTTTCCCAGGCGAAAGCCCTGGTCACCGATATTATTACTTCCGCCATTGGGATAAGCTGTATACGTGGCAAAGTCTAGTTGCTTTGTCCGCCGCGGATCAGCGCCCGTACAAACGGCAGTATAGTTCGTTGTGATATACTGGTTCTTTGAAACATATTTCCGCAATGTGCCTGCCTGGAAATCGAGAAATTCTGCCTGCGCATCTGCTGAATACCTTTTAAAATCCAGCAAGGCATGTGGATTATTGCCCCACCAACCCACAAGGTTCGTATTCGGAATGATCACCTGGTCAAAATTATTGAACCATTGGCTCCAGAAAGCAGTTCCCCACGCAACATTTAAGGCATCAATGGTTTTGTATTTATTTTTCAGCCATGTTCTGAATGCTTCCTGCGAAGAAGGACTATAATCTGGTTTGGCATCTGGTTCATTATCAAGTTGCCAACCAATCACATTTTGATTTTGCCCGTAGCGTTTAGCCATTTCCGTTACAATCCTTTTCACGAACATGCGATACTTTGGATTTACGATAGAACCCAATCCCCGTGTGCCATTCTCCGCCCGGATATAATGGCCATCCATGATAAAAGTCTCCGGGTAATTTACCCGCATCCATACCGGTGTGGTGGCTGAAGGTGTACATAGCAACACCTTTAGTTTATACTTTGTGCAAAGGTTTACTACCTTGTCAAGCCATGCAAATTCAAACTTTCCTTCTATCGGGTTCCATTTTAAACCAGGCAAATTCAGCTAAGTGAACAAATTCAAAACCCATGTCCGAAATCTTCTTAATATCCCGTTCCCACTGGTTTTCGTTCCAATGCTCGGGATAATAGTATATACCTGTTGTAACGAGTTCACTTTCCGGGAAAAAACGGCTAGCACTCTGTGATTTTAAAGCTAATGCGGGAATCAATACTGCAAATAAGAAAACAACTATCCACTTTTTCATTTAAAAATATTTTCCTTGAGCTATGGGCGAAGCTTACGTAATTAATATGGAAAGATAATTCAGGCATAAATATATGCCAGCATTAAAAATTAAACTGTGTTCCTCATTCTATAAGTAACTAATATCGTTGATTTACAAATGCGGAAATATGATTTTTCAATTACCACCTGCCATGATCGCATCGATTGTTTCCTGGTCAATAACGGTATTATTTCGCCTGTCCAATATACCTCCGGTTTCCCAAAAGAAGGGCTTAAGGCCATGTGCTAAGGCTTGCTTAGTTACATAGGTTATCCAATAATCTACTGAAGCATTATGTGTGGATAAATCTAAAGGAACATTAGCAGTACCTCCACGCCTGTAAGCCCCATATTCACCCATTAGTACAGGAATACCATTGTCAATAAATTTTGATTTTATGTAATCAAAATATTGAAGCTGGTCGCTTTCTTCTCCCCAGGTTGCGTTTCGGTCCGGTTCAATAGTTGAATGATGACCTGCCCCCCAGTAATAAAACATTTTGCCCCATGAGGCATCACCGTCAAGGGCTGTAAATTGGTAAGGCGTGTAATTATGATCTTCGTACATAATTCTATTGGGTGTTGGGTCAGCCGGAAATGCATTCACATTTATCAATTGATTATCCCCTTGAATAACCAAAGTTCTATAAGTATTTCTTCCTCCGGTAGATCGTACCGCATTAACAAATGTTTGATGGTAAGAAATGAGGACCGCCATTTGTGTCGGATCACTGTTTGTATTTGGTTCGTTAGCACTGGCAAACATCAAATGCTCGTCAAAATCACGCATTTCGGTCGCTATTTGTTCCCAAAATGCTTTTTGTTTTGCGTTAACAGAATCTTTCTTTGCCGCTGTGCAATTTTGTTCAAGCCACCCTCCATCCCAGTGTATATTGAGCAGCACGTACATGCCATTATTTACACAATATCCAATCACTTGTTTTACCCTGTTGAGCCAGTTTGTATCTATATGGGCAGTGGCGGAGTTATCAACATGTAAATCCCAGGCGCAGGGAATACGTATGGCAGTAAACCCAATCTGTTTTACAAATTGTATAAAACTCTCTGTTATGGGAGGATTGCCCCAGCCTGTTTCTCCGCCAGGTGCTTCCATGGTGTTACCTATATTCCAACCCAGCTTGAATTTAGCCGCAAGTTGTACTGCGGTACTATTCATCCCCGATGCATCAGGAGCAATAGAATCGCCGTACGGCGGGTATAGGGTGGTTCTCCCGGCTTGTGATATTTTTACATACACTACCGTTTTATTATCCATAACAAATGTAAGGTTAGCGATACGATCGCCGGCGTTCGGATTTGCAGCAGCGGTTACAGTTATTGGAATGCTTGGTGAAGTAGAACTACCGACCGATAATGTGCACCAACTTTGGTCTGATGCTGCAGCCCAACGACTGCCATTCATTGTAATAGTTAATGTATCACTACCACCAGTTATTTCAAACTTCAAGGAGTCCGGAGAAACGGTAAGAGATGGATTAGCAACTACAGGGACGGTCGTAGTACTGCTGGTCTTTTTACATGAAAGACAAAATATTATTACAGGCAGCATTAAGAACCACAAAGGAAAAACCTTTTTCATCGAAGTTAAGTTGATTATTGAAAGCGAAACACAGATAGCTTTTCATCCCGTTCCGCAATCAATGCATTTAAAAAGTCATTAATGCGTGTTGTAATAGTCCTGGGTAATATAGTTGTAAATAAGCCAAGCGTCAGCGCCGGTCTTAGCGATGAGTTGCATGTGATCGGCATCAAGTGTTTTGATTGTCATTTTTGCATTCCAGTCGAGAACAGTATTACCTTCTGCTTTGTCATGTATAACCTGGGCACCAATAGTTGCCAACTGATTTGTAGCCGGGTACAACACAAATTTGCCGGTTCCCGACAAATCGGGAAACATTTTATTATTTGCGCTAAAATGTGCATCACCGATTAAATCAAAAGTCATAGTACCATAGTCGCCTGCCGAAACTCCTGCCCAACCTATATCACTAAATGCCGGATCCCACTCCCAGCCCGTACCACCAAAATAAAATGGTCCGGCAAAATATTTACTTACACCATTAGCATCCAAATCCATTACCCATGTTTTCGATTGTCCGTACCCACCAGCGAGAGCAACCCACATGGGTGTACTAACAGCATTTTGATCGAGCGAATTTATAGTTATGATAGTTGTATCAGCCTGAACAAAACCACCTGCACTTTCTACACCATATACAAATTTGTAAGTTCCGGGGAATGGGACATTGATGGTGTCTTTTATTCGTATCGATTGTCCATAAGGAGTAACCCACATCGGAGTAACATTAGGTGTCAGACTTGTTAAAACAATATTATTGGGATTTGCCGATGACGGTGCAATTGTGAACTGCAAATCACTTTTGTCTGCTAAGATACCCAACTCGTATTTCTTAGGCCTGCAAGAAGAAAACAGCAACACCGATCCTGAAAGGGCAATTAAAATCATTTTAAGTTTCATGTCTTTATATTTTTATGTTGTTAATTTATTTTACCAACCTGGGTTTTGTTTTAACACGCCTGATGATAAAGTAATCTGATCGCCAGGTATTTGCTGAAATCCACCCGTGGCTTTAATGTTTGCCTCTAGTTTTGAAGCAGAAGGTGGCGTAGCAGTGCCATCAGTAAAATTTGAAACAGTTGTGTTTGCTGAAATAGTAGTTGCAGCTACATCAATGCCCTGGCGCAACAGATCCCAATAGCGAAGGCCTTCACCTGCAAATTCCAGGCGGCGTTCTGCTAAAATATCGTCTTTGGATACTGAAGCAACAGGAGCAGCAGAAGAGTCTGCCCTTTCGCGTACCTGGTTGTAATAGCTTACGGCATTGGGACTTCCCAATTCTGCTGCCATTAGCAAAACATCTGAATAGCGAATGGCGAAAAAGTCCTGGTACTGACCTGTCTGAAAATTGGAAACAATGGAAGTTCCGCTCTGGTCGCAAAGCATCGCATATTTTTTCAGAAAATATCCGGTGTATTCACGGCAATCACTGGATTTATTGTAAGCAAGGTTTTCGTCAGCTACAGAAAGGATGGTAGCAAAACGGCGTGTATCAGTCGAAGCATACGCATTCCAAAGTTTAGGATCAACGGTACATCCACCCCATCCGGCCTGGTAAGGATAAATGCTTTGCGAGCGTATTCCTTCCATTACCATCCACCTGTTGCCGGTAGCATCTCCGGACCAATTGTCTGTTGAAGAATATTTAATTGCAAAGACCACCTCAGGATTTTGTTCACCTACATAAGGAACATTTTTAGCTGTTGAAGCCGCGGGCCACAAAGTATTGAAATCGCTCACCAAGGCATGTCCGCTATGGGCTATCACATCCTCTACATCAGCCAAAGCAGTAGCCGCTGTTTCGCTACCTATGGTAGATTTTCCATAATAACCGGAATAGAACAGATAAGCACGTGCTAATAAAGATTCAGCAGCCCATTTGGTTACTCTTCCACTTGGCACACTTGTATAACTATCTGAAGGAAGACTATCGCTGGCATAGCGTAAATCACTCATGATTTGTGTAAACGTTTCTTCCGGGTCGGTTTGTTGAACATTGTCACTGGTGGGTGTTATTACCAAAGGAACCATTTCCCACAAGCGAGCCATATCTAAATAACAGTAAGCACGAATGAATTTGGCTTCGGCAGTATACTTTCTCCTCAATGCACTGCTGTCGCCCCATTCAACGTTATCAATATTTTGCAGTAACACATTACAGCGGTAAATAGCCTGGTAATACGCTTTCCATCCTGAACTATGAAAGGAAACGTCCGAAGGCGAAACTGATTTGTCAAATTCATCGATCATTTCCCATCCATATCCGTCAAAAGCTCCTGTGCCTCCGAAACTGTTATCAGAAAAAACTTCCAATTCAGCAGGGATAGCATCGCTGTTATAAATTTGATCAAGTCCATTGTAACATCCTGCCAAGGCAGTATATGCATCAGAAGGCGTTTTATAGTAAGTGACGTTAGTCTGTACTGCATCAGTTAATTCGGTTGTAAGAAATTTTTTGCATGAATTAAATGTGATTATTGCAATAACTGTAACAATGATAATTCTATATTTTTTCATGATTATTTTTTTTCTCAATTAGAAAATAATGTTTACACCCGCCATATAAACCCTGGGGCGTGGATAAAATCCATTATCAACCCCTTGTCCAAAATAATAAGCGCCACTGGCATCATAAGATGAAGCGCCAACTTCAGGATCCATACCGTTGTATTTTGTAAACGTAATAAGGTTTTGAGCCGCCACATATAGGCGGAACTGGCTTAAATATTTCCATCTTACCAATTTTGCCAGGTCGTATCCGAGCGTAATATTTGAAACTCTTAAATAACTTCCATCATGAATATAGAGGTCTGAAAATTCTACCCAGTTGGAACTGTTTTGAGTGATACGGGGCATTGTAGTCGAAGTTCCCTCACCGTGCCAGCGGCTAAGGATATCAGTTGTCCAGTTTGCCCATTGACCAGGATTACGATAAGACTGAACAATTTTATTACCCGCTACGCCATTGGTTGTAATGGAAAGATCAAAGTTTTTGTAATTACCAGAAAATCTTAAACCGAAAACATGATGCGGATTAGGATCGCCGATATTTGTTTTATCGTCGGCGTTAATTACTCCATCGCCATTTAAATCCACTAATTTCAAATCACCAGGTTGTGCATCCGGCTGAAGTGCTCCGCCTTTACCATTCCATGCCGCAACATCTGCTTCGTTCTGAAAAATTCCGGCAGTCTTGTAACCCCAGAAATAACCAATAGGGTTTCCCGCAGCAGCACGGAAAAATTCAGGGCCGTTCACGAATAAACTGTTGGTGCCACCGTGAATAATTCCATCAGCAGTTGGAATATTATTCACTACATTTTTATTATACGCATAAGAACCGGAAACATTGTAGGTAAAATCTTTCCCGATATTTCCGTTATAAGATAATTGAAGTTCTATTCCTTTATTGGTAACATCTCCACCATTGATATATGGATTTCTACTTACACCGGCAGTGGCTAATAAAGGCGCTGCAATCAACCAGTCTTTTGTCGTTTTGTTATACAAATCAAGGCTCATGTCTAATTTATTATCTAGGAACCTTGCGTCAATACCAATATTGGTTTGATGAGAGCTTTCCCATTTGGTATTTTCAACACCAATTGTTTGAGGATAGGAGCCCTGGGTTAAGGTAGTATTATCATTGCCAAAATTGTATCGGGCATTTGATAAGGAAATTAAAGAAAGGTAATTAAAGGCGGAAATACCATCATTACCGTTAGACCCCCAACTGGCTCTAAGTTTCAGGAAGTTTAACCAGTTGCTGGTTGATGCCATAAAATCTTCACTGCTGGCTACCCAACCCGCCGAAAGCGATGGAAAATAGCCCCATTGATGGCCGGGTGCAAACATGGTGGAACCATCAGCACGGAAAATAGCAGATGCTAAATACTTTTCTTTAAAGCTATAATTTATACGACCGAAGAACGATGATTGCGCATACACCGCGTTAGCATTTCCGGATAATGACATTCCATTAGTTACGGTTTGCCTGTTGGCCGCGGAAGTATCAGCACTCATCGAAATTGATGTTACCGTCGAATTACTCAGGTAACCGCGGTCAAAAGAACCGAATAAAGTAGCTCCTGTATTATTTCCGCTAAACCATGTTCCCTGGTATTTTCGAACTGCACTACCGGCCAAAACATCAAATCGGTGTTCTTTAATGTTGAAAACGTAGTTAATTGTGTTATCAAAGTTCCAGGTATATCCCTGCGAGCCGCCCTGGCCGATGCTTTCATAAAGGTTGTATGCATACACCGATAACTTATCATAGGTAGGTCTGTAGCTATGGTTAGCCGATGAAGAATAATTAACGCCGAAAGTTGATCTTATCCTTAAATTTTTGATCGGCTGAAGTTCTGCATACACATCACCTATCAATTTTTGTGTCTTTCCATCACTTTGATTATTGTATTGCATCAACGCATAAGGATTCGCTTCAGTGTTGTTCCAAACTCCACCGTTATATATAGTAGAATTAAGACTGCTTAGATAATTGCCTTTTGCATCGTACATGGCTAATAAGGGGCTTGTACCTATTGCGCCGGCCAAAACATTACCGGAATATAAACCTCCATCAGCAACCCCTTTTTGATCAATAAAAGAAAAAGTCACATGCTCACCTACTTTCAATGCACCATCATATAATTTGCGTTCAGAATTTGTATGGAAGTTGATGCGTTTGTAATCAGAAAGATTAGAGCCACCAATGATTCCACCTTGTTCCGTATAAGACATACCTAACGAGTAAGATGAAACATCCGTTCCGCCATTAGCAGCCAAATTGTAATTCTGAATCGGCACATCGGAAGAAAACATCTGGTTTAACCAGTCGGTTCCGTGAGCCGGCAAATCCTGGCTGCCATGGGCCAAGGCGTCAATTTGTGCCTGTGTGAAAAGAAGTGGTTTACCGCTATTGATAGCCGCTTCATTTTGCATAGTAGCATATTGTTCGGCATTCAATAAAGGGAGTTTACGGCCAATGTTTTGAATCCCGTAATAAGCGTCAAATGAAATCTCTCCATTTTTCTTACCTGATTTTCCGCTTCGGGTAGTAATCAAAACGACACCATTTGCCCCATTGATACCATAGATGGCACACGATGCAGCATCTTTTAAAATATCAACTGAAGCAATATCTGAATTGTTTAAATAGGTAATATCGTTGGTGATAACGCCATCCACAACATAAAGGGGACTTGCATTTCCAATAGTACCGGCACCGCGAATATTTACTTTAAAACCACCACCGGGTTGCCCGGACGTAGAGGTAATGTTAACGCCGGCTGCCTGCCCCTGCAACGCCTGTAAAGCATTTGTTGTGTTTAATTTTGCAAGGTCTTTACCTTTTACCTGGGCGGTGGCGCCGGTCACAAGTTTTTTCTGTTGAACACCATAGCCAATTAAAACGACATCGTTCAATTTGTTGTACTCTTCAGTAAGTTGAATTTGCAGATTTTCGGTGGAGTTCTTTACATCAATACTTTGTGGAGTAAAGCCTACAAAACTTATGACGATAGTCTCGCCTGCTTTTGCATCAATGGCAAAATTACCGGCGATGTCGGACAGTGTTGCATTGGCAGTATTTTTTACAGAAATACTTGCCCCGGATATGGGTTCTCCGTTAGTCTTATTAATAATTTTTCCTGTAATTTTTCGCACGTTGGTTTGCGAAAAGCTTTGCATACCCATAAACAGGAAATACAGAAGCATCCATAGCAGTTTAGATGCCCTCTTCATAATTTTGTTTTTTTTCATTGCAAACAATTAGTGGTTATTAAATATGAATACATAGCTTGTATATTTCATTTTTGTTTTATAAGAATTTTTTCTCCGTTATATTTTACTGTAGCATCGGGTTTACTTTTCTTATCCAGTCCAATATTTTTATTCTTATCTATCCAGGTAATTTTAAGAGTTCTTCCATTCAACATGCCATCAAACCCGCCTTTTCTCTTATCTATAGTTAGTGTTTTTGCCTGGTCATTGTAAATCATCGGGATGATTGTGTACTTACCTTTTTCATAGTTATAATTTGTGCCTTCGTCTTCGTATAAATTAAAAGAAGCATCAGCACCAGTGCATATGTTCAGCGTGATGGTGTCAGCCTGTTTTTGAGAAGTGTATTGGAGCGATGGGCCGAAAGGAATAATAGAGCCTGCCTTAACAAACACCGGCATTCTTTCATAGGGCGCATCTGCAATAATTGTTTGACCACCTTCATACCATTTACCGGAATAGAAATCATACCATCCGGCACACTTTGGCAGATACACTGCACGGTTGCGTTGCTTGTATTCATAAACAGGATTGATTAACAAAGACGGCCCGAACATGTATTGATCACCGATGTTCGATACGGCAGTATCTGCAGAAAAGTCCATTGCCAATCCCCGCATGATGGTATAATCATCCTGGTACGCAGCACCGGCCAATGAATAGATATAAGGCAGCAAACGGTAGCGCAGTTGATCGTAGTAGAGAAAACTTTGATAAGCGGGATGTGTTTCCGGGGCTATGTTGAAAATCTCTCGATAAGGAAATTGTCCGTGTGAACGGAACAAGGGAACAAATGCGCCAAACTGGTACCACCGTGTATTCAACTCTCGCCACTCGTCCAAATTCTCTGAATCAGGTTTTTCAAATTTTTCAGGTACAACAAATCCGCCGATATCCATAGTCCAGTAAGGAAGGCCTGACATGGAGAAATTGACGCCGGCAGCAATCTGGTTTTTCATATCCCGCCATGTGGAACCGATATCACCGCTCCATATAGCGGCGGCATAACGCTGTGAACCTGCAAAGCCAGAACGTGTCAATAGAAACACACGCTTATCCGGATCAGTAGAACGCTGTCCCTCATAAATGCCTTTTGCATTTTCCAACGGATAGGCATTCAGATAAGCTGCCGAACTACCTAATGCAGTGGGCGTCATAAGCAATTTTCTTTCCTGTGGACTCACGTTGGAAACTATGTCCGGTTCGCTGGCGTCCATCCACCACGCATCGATTCCTTTGCTATACAATTTTTTGTCGATCAGGTTCCAGAAACCATTTCGTGCGTCGGCGTTAAAGGCGTCATAGAAGGTAGAAATATATCCGTTGCCAATCCAATCTCTTTGCCGGTCGGCAATGTTTCTTTTATAAAGCCAGCCGTTTTTATCAAATTCATTATAGGCGCTTATCCCTTCATAAAATTTTGGCCACACAGAAATCATAATTTGAGTGTGGTATTTTTTATGCAGCAAATCAATCATGCTGTCTGGAGAAGGAAAACGCATTTCATCAAAATCCTGGCTGCCCCATTTGTTTTCCGGCCAATAGCTCCAGTCCAAAACGATATTGTCTATGGGAATTTTTCTCTTTCTAAATTCATCAACAGTAGAAAGAATTTCATTCTCTGTTTTGTATCGCTCGCGGCTTTGCCAGAATCCTAATGCCCATTTAGGTACGATGGGAGCCTTGCCGGTAAGAGTTCTATAGCCGGAAATCACTTCGTCCATGTTATTGCCATAGATGAAGTAGTAATCAACCTGCTGACCAGCTTCTGAAGAAAAGCTAAAACTATTTTGTCCTGTTCCTGGCTTAATGGCTCCTGCCATTTTAACGAAAGGTAGGATTCGCCGCCTTCCGGCGTCCATTCAATTTTGATGGGTATTTTTTCTCCTTTGTTGAATATGGAAAGGAATCAATGCAGGCGCAGGGTTCCACGCTTTTCGCCAGCAATCCAGCACGAGCTTTCCATCCAGCCACACCCTCAATGATCCGCCAAATGTGAAGTGAAACTGATGAAGTCCCGATAAATTACTGGCAAGGCTTCCTTCCCAGGTTACCAGGCCTGTGGCAGGCGTAAACGCTGCGGGAAGCTGGATCTTTGAGTCTCCTAAAAATTCCATATTGATACGGTCTTCCGCTCTTTTGGTAATTATCTCCTGCGGCTTAAATTTATTATTAGCATAAGAAGCCGTAAGCCACCCCTGCTCGCCCGCTTTTGAAAAAAGTTGCAGTGATGAAAGAGGATGAAGTGGTCGCACATCCCCGGCCGTTGTCAGGGAATAATTATCCCACAGAATGCCATAGTTTTTGGATGACACGAGGAAGGGAATTGACACTTCGGTATTGTTCTGAAAGAACGTGACCTGCTGGCCCCTGTAATTCATAATGCCCTCCTGGTGTTGTCCCAATCCATACCATGCGTCATCAGAAGTAGTTTGAAAAGTCTGGGTAACATTGTAATAGCGCCGTCCATCAAATACTTCGGATTGAAAACTCCTTCCTCCTGTTGGTTTTTCATTTAATATTTTTTTACCGTTAAGATCGCGGAAGGTAACAGCGCCTGTTTTCAAGTCGACAATAGCTGTTATCTTTTTAGTTTTGAGCATCAGGCTATCTTTAGAGGGGATAGTGCTCCATGAAAGATCAGGCCTTTTGCTATAAACAGTAACCAGGCTTTGAGTGGCGGCAATCTCTTTTCCGGGAGCTGCTATCACTCTTATGATATTGTCTGAAATAACTTCGAGTTTGATGGCGTTGGAAGTACCTGTAAAAATGGGATCGGTAAAAACAATCACTCCATCCTCTGTCTTAATATAGGACGGAGGTTCTGCAAACAGAACAGTAAAGACAGAAAAACAAAGGAAATTAAATAGCAGCAGTCGCATTTTCATAAACAGCAATCTTTCGCATGATTTAATGCTGTAAAACTATTGCTGTGTTACTTAATGCAGGGTACCCGAATGTTGCAACCTACGATACAATATGTTGCAAAAGCATGGTTTTTACCAGCAATTCTTCAATAAGGAAAATTTTAAGTTTCTTTTTCTTTTTTATTGGAAGCATAATGTGATGGCAGGATTTTAAATTCTTCTTTAAAAAATTTGGTGAAGTTCTTTGGGTTATTGAATCCCACGTCGTATGCAATTTCGGCAATAGACAGTCCGCTCTTTTCTAACAACTGGGCTGCCCTTTTCAAACGAATAGAACGGATAAACTCTATTGGCGTTTTGCCGGTTATTGATAAAATTTTCCTATACAGCGTAACCCGGTTCATATACATATCGCGACTGAAATCTTCAACCGAAAACTCTGGGACATCGATATTTTTTTCTACAACTTCCAACGCCTCCTTTAGGAATTTTTCGTCAACAGGAGTTATGGTTATCTCTCCTGGATTAACCTCAATTTGCTTTTGGAACCTTTTATGAAATAATTCCTGCTGGGCCAGCAAATTTCTGATTCGGGATGCCAGGATTTCAAAAGTAAAGGGCTTGGTGATATAGTCATTCACGCCTGCTTTAAAACCGGCCAATTGTTTTTCCTCACTTCCCATAGCAGTAAGCAAAATTACCGGGATGTGGGCAGTGGCCGTTTCAGTTTTAATTTTCCTGGCTAGTTCAACTCCATCCATTAAAGGCATCATAATATCGCTCACAACAAGATCGGGATTCATCAGTTTTATTTTTTCCCAACCTTCTTTCCCATTAGTGGCTTCTTCAACTTTATATTGCCCTTTCAGGTTGTCCTTTAAATAAAAGCGAAGGTCTTCACTATCTTCCACCACAAGTATTGTTTTCTTCTTACCGCTTTTATAACTCGCCTCAGGAATCATCTGTTCAACTTCTTCTCCTGTTATTGGAATGCTTGCCGTCACAGAAGGAGGATCATAAATCTTTTTTGCGGGAAGTAAAACTGTAAAACAAGTACCTCGCCCCGGTTCGCTCTTTACGGTTATGATACCATTATGTAATTTGACAAACGCCTTCGTTATGGCGAGACCGATACCTGTGCCCTGGTTCACCATACTTTCGGGAACATCGGTTTGAAAGAAACGTTCGAAAACCTTTTCATGCATGTCGGCAGGAATCCCAATGCCGGTATCTTTAATTTCTATTGCAAGTGTTCCATCAGATTCATTGTTTACGGGCGAATTATAGGTAAGATTGATATTCACTATTCCATTTTCTTCCGTATACTTAAATGCATTTGAAAGCAAATTGAACAGAATCTTTTCAATCTTATCCTTATCAAAGTAAATGTCCAGGCTATCAACGTTTGCAGCATATGAAAGCTGGATTTTTTTCTTTTCAGCGACATCTAAAAAAGAGTTGCTGATATCCTTGCTGAACCCGATAATGTCTCCTATTGAAGGATGCAATTTTACTTCCTGTACCTCCATCTTTCTGAAATCGAGCAATTGGTTTACCAGGTTCAATAATCGTTTTGCATTCCGTTGTACAAGGTTTAACTGCTTCTTTTGTTCTTCATCGGGAGTATGTTTAATGATCTTTTCTAACGGAGCAATGATTAGGCTTAAGGGAGTGCGAAATTCATGACTTACATTGGTAAAGAATTTTGTTTTTAACTGTTCCAGGGCATGCGCTCTTTCTGCTTCCCTTCGTTGATGTACCACTTCATAACGCATGTGTATTCTGTCTAATGTAATACGCCGGATGAGTATCAGCAAGCCTGCAGCTATCAATGTATACATAATATATGCAACGGGTGTTCGCCAAAATGGTGGCTCAATAGTAATCTGCAAAGTCTTAACATCACTCCAAACACCCTCACTATTCAGTACCTTTACTTTAAATGTATAATGCCCCGGATCGAGGTTCGTATAAGTAGCTCTCCGCTGGTTGCCATCGGCATACAACCAGTCTGAATTAAATCCCTGCAGCATGTAGGCATATTTATCACGGCTGCTATTGGCATAATCAAGTGACGCAAATTCAATAGAAAAAACATTTTCTTTATACTTCAAGTCGATGTCTTTAAGGTGGGATAATGATCGCTCAAGCAAAACACGGTTATTAACCAATTCTCCAGGTTCAATTTTTTTATTTAATATCTCTAAATCTGTAAAAACAATTTTGGAATTATAAACGGGCTTTTTAATTTTGGAAGGATTAATGATGTTAAAGCCGGAAGGTCCGCCAAAAATCAATTCTCCCTCCCTTGTTTTATAAGCTGCCTTACTATTAAATTCCTGGTTCTGCAGGTTATTTAATTCATTATAATTGATGACTGAAAGAACAGTGCTGTTTTCTTTTTGTTCAGGAATAGCATTACATAAGCCGTTAGGGGTAGATATCCAAAGGCCTTGATGCCCGTCTTCAAGAATATTTAAAATCATATTATCGGGCAAACCATCCGACATCGTAAATGTTTGGAAATTTTTGGTTTGCTCATTAAATAATGCCAACCCTTCACGGGTTCCCATCCAAATTCTTCCGCTACTATCTTCCGAAATACACATTACATCGTTGTTGGTTAAGCTCTTTTTATCATCGGAATGCTGATAGAATACGGCGTGGCTGCCATTCTCTTTCACAACAGCAATACCATTGACGGTACCGATCCATAAATTTCCTTTCTTATCCTGGAGCATGTCAGAAAGATAATTGGAGCGAATAATATCCGACGCCTCTTGTTTATTTTGATAATGCTTAAACCGGCCGTCCTTTCTATCCAGGAGATCTAAACCGCCGCCAAGGGTACCTATCCATAGACTTTGCTCCCGGTCTTCATAAATTTTCCACACATTATCATTAGCTAAACTTGCAGAATCTGCATCATTATGCATATAGTGTATAAACTTTTTTCCATCGAAGCTATTCAAGCCCCCCATGAAAGTTCCAATCCAAAGTATATTTTGATCATCGATACACAAGCTGACGATAACATTGCTGCTCAGGCTGTTTTTGTTGTTTGGATCGTGAAGGTATTGTTTGAAAGAATTGTTTTTTCTATCGAAATAAATTAATCCACCGCCATTGGTGCCGATCCAGATATTTCCTGAATTATCTTCCACAAACTGATTTACATCATCATAAGGAAGGCTATTTGGATTCGACTCCTGGTGATGATAATGCGGAAATTGTACAATGTTGCTATTTAAATAATTAATTCCCTGTTTGTAAGTTCCCAGCCATATAATTCCAATGTCATCTTTGTAAATAGCCGTGATGGTATTTTGGCTGAGACTTTTGGGGTCTTCGGGATCGTTCAACAGGTAGCTGGTCTTAAAGTTGTTTCCTTTATCAATCAACGTTACACCTCCATGGTCCGTTCCTACCCAGATCAAACCATTGTTATCCTGGAGCACCTGGCTCACCAGGTTAGACTTCAACTCCGATGGAAATGAATTTTCATTAAAGTGTTTTAACGAACTATCCTGAGGATGAAAAAGAAAAACGCCTTGTGTGTAATACCACAGCCAAACATCTCCGTCACTGTCGATAAAAAGATTATAGGAGATATTTCCTGTATTCAACTTCTGTAAAGCGGTAGCAGCGAAAATAATTTTATCCGATTTTATATCATATTCCTGCAAAAATCCATTTTGATAAACCAACCACAGTTTTCCATCCGCCGTTTCTTTAAAGGATGCAATTTTTGCATCGGAATTAAAAGCGGGATTATGGCGAAACAATTTTACAGTTTTATCCTTTTCAGAATACATATATAGGTCAAGGTTCGCATATAGAAACCAATATCTTCCGCTGTTTCCCTTCACAATATTATTGACTGGCGCTGAAGGTAAACCCAGTGAGTGCAGGTAGGCATAATAATTAGGATCGAATTTTTCTACTTCGGGATTATATATACAGGCACCGGCCAAAGTCATGACCCACATTTTTCCACCAGGAAGTTCGACAAGAGAAAGAATATTATTATCATACAGCGAAGTGCTGTCGTTGGGCATCTTGCGGTATATTTTAAAAGAGTACCCATCATAACGGTTGAGTCCGGACAAGGTGCCAAACCATAAAAATCCTTCGGGATCCTTTAGTATGGCATTGACCTGGTTATGCGAAAGGCCATTGTAAGTATTCAGTTTGGAAAAATGATAATAATCGCTTTGACCAAAAACGGAAAACGATGTTATCAAAAAACCAAACCAAATGAAAAGACGCATTGCACCATGTTTAACTTATCAAAAGATCTTGCTCCAATCAGCATAAAAATCTATGTTAATGTAAATTAGATATTATGTCAACAAAAGAAGTAAGGTAAAGAATTTTTTTCGAGGTGCGGAAGTAAAAGGAGGCCTTTTAGACTATTCGAAAAAAGATAATGTGTAGTATACCTATCCTATGCAGCTTTGTAAGAAATTTTTGTCAGGGTTTTTGAATTTTCCAGTCCCTGGAAATAATTTGCGCTATTGTCAAGTCCCATGAAATGCAACAGGAGACTCCCGGCAAACTGAAACATCTGACCTTGCGATTTTTTAGTAATGCTGATGCCGGAAATATTGGGGCATTTGTATAATATTCTTCACCGTAGTTTTTTGGTAGTTTTTGATTTCAGGTCTATCTACCTTGTACCGGTTCAACAGGCTTCTGTTGAAACTTAACGAAATCTTGCTTGAACATTAAACAAACTTAAAATTATTCACTATGACAAAAAAGTTACTTCTTTTCCAGGCTATTCTATGCCTGGGATTTTACTCCTGCCAAAAAAAAATTGAGCAGAGTTCTCTTAATGCTGTTGACTACAACACGGATCACAAAATTAGTTCTGAATGCGGATGTGATGCGCTTCCGGGAAGCACATTCTTTGATCCTACCTGTCTTATTTCAGCCAGCCAACATGGAAGATTAGACACCATTCAAAAAGGATTTGGTTTCACAGAAGGCCCTGCTGTTGATAAAGAAGGAAATGTATTCTTTACTGACCAGCCTAACGACAAAATTTACAGATGGGATGCAAATAGTGGTGCAGTATCGCTGTTTTTAACCGGTACCGGACGCTCTAATGGAATGGCTTTTGATAGAAAAGGCGACCTTATCGCCTGTGCTGATATGCATGGCGAACTATGGAAAATTCATAAGAACGGCACACATGAAGTACTGGTTAACAATTACCACGGAAAACTTTTGAATGGCCCAAATGATGTATGGATCAACCCCGTTACTGGTGGCATTTATATAACTGACCCAATATTTCCAAGAGACTATTGGGATCCATCTGATCCCCGCAATCAACCCTGGGAGCCTACCCACTCTGAACAAGCTGCGACCGGTAAAGGCGGCCACGTTTATTACCTTGGCCCGGGTAGTCACAAATTGGTGAGGGTAACAACAATGGCAGGATGGAATGCCGATATTTGGCCGAACGGTGTTACAGGTACGCCTGATGGTAAAAGACTGTATGTAAATAATTGGACCTATGATGGGACCGGCAAAATTTGGTCTTTTGATATTAATCGAAATGGCACACTATCTAACATGCAGACGGTTGCTGATAATTTAAACTTTTGTGATGGTATGTCATTGGATGAAAAGGGAAATATTTATGTAAGTGGTGGAGTTGGAATAAATGCGTATGATCGTCATGGCAATAAAATCATGACGATTTCCGCAGGCGGCGGTTCCAATAATGTCTTTGCCGGCAAGAATAATAAATTGTTGTTTATGACCGGACCGACAGACAGGATAACTTCAGTAAAAATGAATGTGAAAGGAGTGGAAAAATTCGGTAGAGAAGGTAGAGGGTGGGATAATGATTAATTCCTTCGTGAAATAAAATGCATTGGAGGAAATATTATTGATAGTGTTGTTGTGGAAAACGCAAAAATTGTAAATGAACTCCCTTGGTTTAAAGGGAGTTCATTATTTTTAAAGATCAACTAAAACAGCAATAACCGGTTATATTTTTTTCAAAAAAAAGCTGTAACTAACGTTTGAATTTGCTTTGATATTTTAATATATTTTTTAATAAAAAAGTGAATAATAATTGTGAATAAATCATCATCGCTTCGTTTGTTTTTTGCAAATCAACAAACAGTTAAAACTTTTCACGCTTATTATGGGAACAGAAAATTATTTGTTTGAAAGTATTAAAAACAAACTCGTTATTTTTAAAGAAGGAAATGAAATGTATAAGCTTTATCGTTCCTATCGGCCATGCATGTACGAATTGTAAACAACATCCAACAACCATACAATAAGTAATTAAATATTTTTTCTATCTAATAAAACAAAAAAAATGAATATCAAATCTTTCACAATTGTTTTGGCAATTTCATTAGCAAGTCTTAACTGTTTAGCTCAATCAACAGATCCATCTATAACGGACGATTTCAAACCT
>CAWFYG010000011.1:0-10817 GCA_963819925.1 uncultured Chitinophagaceae bacterium
AAACAGAATTTTGTGCAAACATAATTGCAAGAAAGGTAAAGAGCATAACCATGCTTGGCATAATTGACTTTTTCATTTTAAAAAAATTTTATAAATTAATAATTGATGTTGCAACCATGTTTTATTTTATTTTTTTTTAAACCTGGTTGATTGTTAATTAATTTATAGCCACGTTTTAAAATAATCATCTGTGGTGAAACATTTTTTTAAAATAATTTATTCATTAACATTTATGTTTGTTAAGACTTGTTATTCTCCTATTAATTCAAAGGCTGCCCAAATTGCAGGATTAGGATATTTCTCTTTCATGGCTAATTGTGCTTTCCGTAACGAGTCATAATTTGAATTTCCATTAAAAATATTTTGATAAAACAATGACATTAATTCTTTAGTTTCTTTATCCGGAATATTCCAAAGTGTAATAAGCATTTCCTTTACACCCGCAATTTTAAATGCACGTTGTAAACCATATACTCCTTCATTTGTATTAATATCTCCCAGGGCTGTTTGGCAAGCAGAAAGCGTCAATAACTTTGTGTTGCTGAAATTAAGATTTGAAATCTCCTGGGCTCTTACGATTCCATCGTCATGATTAGTTAGCGAGGTAGTATGATGCCAATAAACATTAGCACCACTTAATAGAAAGCCGCTTCGCAATAAAGGAAAATCTGAATTATTATCTTTCTCAATTGGACTTGGTTGTATAGTTTCCTCAGGAGGATTATAAAATCCATGAGTAGCAATATGCAGTATTTCCGGGGAATTATTTCCTGAAAGAGCTTTTAAATTTTCCTCATTTGCCGCCACGCCAGAGTACGTCGTGGCGTCCCAGTGATTTTTTTCGAACATGCCGGATAGCTCTTTTACTTCATCTGCACTGCCTTTAAGGTAATTCCAAATCCGATCTTTATCGGAATGAATTGCTTCCCCACTTGAGGTGCTATCAAAATTTGCCCCACCAAATAAAATGATTGTTTTATTGGGTGATTTGGAATTGACATTCTTGAGTTCATTTGTGTTATTCAGTAAATGCACTTCTACGGTTTCGAGTAAAGTTCTATGTGCCGTGTCTTCCATGCTTTGAAAGCTTATTTTATTGAGAAGGCCGGAGGGAATAATAAATACTTTGTCAGCTTTTTTTATATAAGGCAAAATTTTCTGCCAAATTAGTTTGTACAACTCCATACCGACGCTTTTATTCGCTTGTGTTGGTTTTACAATAATTCCCCTTCCCGAATAATTGAAATAGTTAGTCAGTAAAGTTTTTAACTGGTTTTGTTCAAAAGCCGCAATAAACTTTGCCGTGCTATCTCTGGCTGAAATAATAAATGCAGCATACAATACCGAATCTGTCCACCTTTCAGGATTTTTGTATCTGAACGAAACCCAGTTTATTAATACTTCATTTTGTTTTAAAGCAGTAGCTATTTTTGAAGGTGAAACAGCAGTGTTACTAAGCGAGTTTTGTAATTCAGGTAATCGCTCTATAATTGATTTTTCAAGATCTCCTGCTACCAGTATTAGGGAATCAACATTTATATGCATGTTTTTCTGTTGCTCTTGCGTAAACTGTATTACTCGTGAATAATGATCTTTTGCCGATAACCATTTATTATAAAGTACAAGAAGAGAGGTATCTTTTTTTTGAGAGATAATTTTATTGAGCTCCTGGCTACCTGATAGCAGCCAGCCTTGTAAAGCTGTTACCATTTTAAAATAAGACGCATGAAGGGATTCCGTATTTTGATACCGTTTAAAATACCAAAGCATGGATAAAAAAAGATCACGTTGTGAAAGATGTGTGTCAAGATAAGTTTGCTTTTCTTTTTCACCGAAAGAAAGGAGTAAATGCGTCGTAGTGTTTTTCCAAATGTCTATAGCTGAGTCAAGTAAACCTGCCCATTGATTATATTTATTCCATGAGTAGTATAAACCAAGCAAATTACTCTCACTTTCTGCATAAGCAGGATGATTTTTACCCCATGCTGCTAATCTTATTTTTGCTGATTCCTTAAAATAGCTTTCTGCTTTTCCGTAGTCTTTTTTTTCTACAGAAAGCGAACCGAGGCTATTAAGCGTTTCTGCGTATATGGGTACGTTAGTTCCAAAATTTTTCTTTTCTATTTCAAGTACTTTATTATAGTATTCGTTTGCCGAATCCAGCAGGCCTTTTTTTTCATAAGTTGAAGCAATAACATTTAAGTTGGTTGCATAGTCAGGATGATTATCGGAAAGTTCCTTTAAAAGAATGCCAGATGCTTCTTTTAAAAAATACAAAGCCGAATCATATTCATCCGCAGCATTGTAATCTTTTGCAAGAAGCCCAAGTGTTGTAGCATAGTCTGTAATTTTTTTATGAAATTTGGCAAGTATATGATCAAGAACTTGTTTATGTATAGTTTCTGCAGCTTTGTAATTACTCATCTCAAAATATAAAGAGGCGAGATTATTAGTAATGTCCCAATATTCATTAAGCTGCTTTCCTTTGCAACAGCCATCAATTACAGATCTTGCTTCTTTATATTTTGCTTCAGCAGAAGAAAAATTCCCCGTTTTTTGAATTACCAGGGCTAACGTATTCAGCGTTTGTGCATAGCTGAAGTCTTTTACTTTGCTTCGAATCAAAAGAGATTGTTCAAGATAGGCTTTCGCTGAATCATAATTTTCAATCTTCCTATAAAAGTTGCCTAAATTATTAAGGCCTTCTGAATATGCATCACTTGCGTCTGTGAAAATTGCTTTTCGAATGAAAACGGATTTCCGGTACAGTGAATCCGCCGAAGAGTACAATCCTAAATCATCATATAATGCTGCCAGGTTATTTGTGAAGGTAGCGTAATCAGCATCATTCTCAGAAGCAAATTTTTCGAGTATAGAAAGAGCTTTTTTAAAATATTTTTCTGCATTCGGATAATCAAAATTCTTATGATAAATAACTCCAACATCATTTGTACTTTCAGCGTATTCCTTACTGGTATCATACCTGATTAATGTAAGTGAATCTTTTTCTTTCGCATAAATAATCGCACTGTCAAACTTTTCATTGCCGTAATACCTGTACATTAATTGACCGATACTGTCAATTGCATTTTCGAGCGTTAATGAATTATTACTCTCAGAGGTTTGAGCCTTTAGTTCAAAACATAAACTTAATAAATAGAAAAATAGCAACGAGAATTTGCTTATCATTACAAGTAACGTTTTATTCTTTCACAAACTTCAGATACTCGCCTTGCCCGTTATTTATAACTTGTATAATATATAATCCTCCGTTTAAATTACCTGTATTGAAATTAAGTACATCGCTACCTGATGCATTCACCTGTTGACTGATGAGCCTTTTTCCCACAATATCGAAAAGCGAAACATTAGTATTGCCATATAAATTATTCAATTCAACCTTTAACAGGTTTCGAACGGGATTAGGACTTATCGTAAAATTCGATACTGAATTAGGTATGGCTATTGAAATCATATCGCTTTGAACAGAAGCGCCAAATACATCCGTTTCTTCAAGCCGGTAATAAATTTTATTTGCGTTAAGGCTGGTAACATTATTGTCTGTATATGAGTAATTAAATAATGAAACGTTGTTGCCTGTCATTGTCACTTTCCCTATTGTCGTAAAGTTTGCTCCATCCAAACTCCGCTGAATATTAAAATAAGAGATGTTATGCTCGGATACAGTTTGCCAGCTCAATTCAACATCTTTATTTGTCAATTGACCGATGAAATTTAAAATCGGTATGCTAACTGTAAAATCATTTGATGTAGTAGTACATCCTCCAGGATAAGTGACGACTGCTTTATAGACTCCTATTGTATCAGCCTTAATTTCATTGTACAATAGTGAGGGAAATTTGAGCACCTGGTTATTTGTTTGATCTGCTACATATACATTATCACTATCATCAACTTTTATTCCCCACGGTGTAAAACCACTTGCGATGGTGATCCCATGATCAGCGCCAGGTTTCCATAACTGAATTCTGTTATTAATTGGATCAGTCACATACATGTTTCCAGGCTTGTCAAAGGTGATTCCTGCTGCAAAAGCGATCTGGTCTGGAGCGTTTCCATGTCCTTTCCCTCCGGCTATTAATTCGCCAGAAGAAGCGCCGAGCGGCCATTTCACTATTCTGCCATAGTTGTTATATAAAGAGTCATACAAATTATCTGCAATATAAAAATTGTAAAGAGAATCCTGATAAATTCCATTTGGGTAGTTTAAATTGGATAAGTCATGTCCCAACCTTCCATTGCCGGCGACCGAAAAAGAATCGTAAACCCCATTGTTTAAATAATAAACAAGGACATTACCTGCAGGGATTTGAAATGCTGGATTTTGGGTCACATGTGGATCATGATCGGCTCCAATAGATATGCCCCAAAAATTATTACCCTTCTCTCGCTCTAATGTGGAGTCAGGAAACCATTTTACCAGCGAACTCGTGGTTGTTATAAATAAGAAGCTTGAATCCAATACTACATCCGTGGGGTTATCATAAAAATTCCCAAATGCTGTAACAATTTGCCCGGAGCTATTTCCCGGCGACCACTTCATTATACGATAATTATTATAATCAGCCACATAGATATTTTTACTGGAATCCAAACAAATTCCGTAAGGTTGATCTAATTGATTTAATCCGTTGCCCGCACCATTGCCACCTGCTATGACAATCCCCCTATTATCAAATGATTTTATAGGAATATTATTACGATACCAGGAGATGCTTTCTGGATAAGAGTCAAGAGTATCATTTGCCAAGATTATTTCAGGAAGTTTGAGACTGTCAGAATGAATATTTAATTGTGCGGGTGGGTCGTAAACTTGTACGCTAGTCTTTTCAGAATTCAAAATACAGCCATTGCTTCCCCTAGTTTGGACATAATAATCTCCTGAATTATGTGCAAGATAAAAACTATCGGTAGCCCCTGAAATCATAACATTATCTTTATACCACTGATATGTTGAAAAAGTACCCGACGGAGCATTTAAATTAACGGAACCTTGGGAACAAATTGCTGTATTCGTTAATATGGTATCTGAAGGAATTATCGATGTAACTACTATTCCCAGAGTCCCGGTTAGGTCAGTGCTGAAGTAATAAATTCCAGGTTTATTTATTATCACACTGTCATAAATTGCCCCGTCTGTAGTGAAACCAAAGCCGTTTGTAGTAATTAGAGAATCATTGTAATACCAAGTTCCGCCATTTCCATAAAGGTCGAAATAAGCGTACAAAACCATACTAGAGTCATTAAGACAAAGTGCAGCCGTCGTCTTGTCCAGCATGAAAAGCTGGCTGGTGTCAATACCTGCCCAGTGATCCTGACCGCTCGCACCTCCCCCAGAACTTGCACTTGTGGAAAGAGGTCCTTTTTTAGAGGCCGCCGCATCTGGTTGTGCTTCACACAAAAAGCAACCAATAAAAAGAGTAAATACTATTAATAAGAATAAATGTTTCCTCATAACAATTTATATTAATAATGATCAAATCAAAAAAATTGTCGCAAAATTATCCTTGCATCGGTAAACTTTAAATAGCTGTATTTCCTTGCCGGGCGGAGGTAAAACACCAAACATAGTTTTGGTACTTCAATAGGAGAGTGGTTTCGGTAGTTAAATGTAAATAAATTTTCCATTGATCTTAGCATTGTTGAAAAAAATATTTTCTTTAAATTTTGCTATTTAGAAATCCTGGTCAAAAATTTATTTTTGCTACGTCGCTCTATAAATCTTGATTTGAGTTTTGAACTAGGATTAATTCCCCGGCGCGATTATGTGAGCTTTCATCTAACAATTCAACTCTCAATTTGTCCGCTAATTTCTTTATAGCCTTATTGAGAAATAATCGTCCTGGTTTTGCGGATTTGATGATTTCAATATTTAGATGCTATTAAATAATTAGAACTGGTGGGACGATGGATCCTTCAAAAACTTTGTATGGATGTTTTTTTTGTTTACAATCAATATTTATCTTTAAGGGAAATAGTATTCTCTCAATTCTGAATGGATGGATTGTAAAGAAATCAACAACTCACAAAAACTGGTTACTTATTTTCGGGAAGAAAATGAAGTCCATCTGAACAGGGTTTTCAAATGTTTTTTCAATTTGTTTTTTGAGGACTTCAGGCGACTTACTTATAAATATTGTCTCAATAAATTTCACACGAAACACAAAGAAGATGAATTGGCGAGGGATGCATTTGATGACGGGTTAATGAGTTTTTATTTTAAATTAAAAAATGAAGGATTCGAAGAAAAAGGAGCGCTTGTAAAAACCGCATTTTTTAGTTTTTGCATTTTTAAACTAAAGGGATTGACAAAGGCTTTGAGTAGGCGCTTTGTAAAAGAAACAGTTATGGACGCTGAAATACTACTTAATAAACCGGATTTGGCAGCAACAGAGGAGCTGAATGATGTTTTGGATTACGAACAGTTATTGAATGCCGAAGAAGAAATTCTTAATAGAGCTTTGAAGGAACTGGGAGAGCGAGGATCGAACTTAATAATGTGGAAAAAGGTTCTTAAGTTAAAAAACGAAGAAATTGCGGAGAGAATGAACATACAACCTGGCACGGTTCCTAATGAAGTTTATAAATCGTTTAATAAATTAAAGGAAATTGTGGAGAGGCTTACAGCCCAAACAAAATAATTACATGCAACTTACTTTGGAACAATATGAACGCATTCAAAAATATCTTGACGGTGTGATGACACCGCAAGACAAGCAGGAGTTCCTGGTTGAGTTAAATGAAAATGCATCTCTAAAAGAAAATTTTGACTTTGAAAAGAAATTAAGAGAAAATCTTGCTTCTATTCAGGACAAAAAAAATCTTTTAGAAAAAGCCGGCGAATTTAACGACGCCATTACAACTGCTAAAGATCGTGAATCAATAAAAAGTTTAATAAAGCAGGCAGGTAGCGAATGGGAGGAAGAAAATAAAAATGCGTCAGGTGTAACGCAGTTTATCATCGATCACAAACCCCGGCCGCACAAAACGAAACTTGTCAATTTAAGATCGTGGTCTGTTATAGCGGCTGCCGCTTGCGTTGTTCTTGCGATTGCAAGCCTGGTATGGTTCATGCCCGAATCGTCTACACCACCGACTGTTGCAAACACAATTGATACCTCTTCTGCCAAAAAAGACTCGAATAACAGGGTTGCAGAATCCATTCCCCATGACTCTTTAAAAAATAGTAATCCTAAAATGCAAAGAGTTGATAACATCACTTTATTAAAAAGGTATTACGCAAGAGATACAGCCAATCCACCAATGCCCGATATGCTTGCCATGGTGGTTCCTGACTACACGAGCGGGGACAATTCTTTTACCGGAATTAATTTGGATCACCTGCCGCAAACCCGCGGTTCTTCCAACGACATAAATAGCAGACAAAACGTTCTTCAGTTAGGTCACTATTACAAAGGGCTTGCGTATATTGAAGCAAACGATAACAAGCAGGCTATCGAAAACCTGCAATGGGTAATTGATAGCGCCGAGAACCCCCAATTAAAAATTAAGGCACAATGGTACCTGGGGCTTGTTTATTTAAAAGAGAACAATGCAAAAAAAGCAGCCGGGTTGTTTTCTTCACTTTCAAAGAATTCCAACGCAGGTCAATATCGTAAACAATCCACTGAAATATTAAACCTGTTAAAGCAGCAGGAACAAAAATAAATTTCCGGCTCTTATTTGTGGAATCGCTATAACCAGCTTTTCAAAACTTTAAAATGAAAAACATTTTAAATACTTTTCCTGCCCGGGTTATTTGTTGCCACTAGTAACTGCCAACACATGCTTCCCGGAAATTGAGATTTTCGCAACCTCGAAAAGAACAGATGATTTTTTTGGTGATTGGCTATTAATTGATTTGAGCGGGATACCCGGTTAATGTGGGATGGGATATCCCATTACAAAGCATACTAAAAGATGGCAAATAAGTTATAATTAATATTCGTAATCTTTTTAACTTAGACAAGTTTTCATAACTTTTATGAAACAGATAATAAACTTTTTAATTCTTTCTCTTGCTCTAAGCAGTTCGTATGCCCAAACTGATACCCGTGGTGTAGTTGTTACAAATTCCAATAGCACTAATGTTTTTAATGGCACTACGTATGCAGTTATTGTTGGGGTTTCAAATTACAAATACATAAAACCGCTTTCATTTGCAGACCAGGATGGATTATTATTTAAAGAGTTTTTGCAATCCAAAGCCGGCGGAAGTGTTAAATCCGACGATATATTTTTGGCGTTAAACCAGGATGCTAACGCATCCACGCAGCCCCGTATCAGGAAATGGTTAACGGAAACAAAAAAAATTCAAAAGGGTGATCGTGTATATTTTTATTTTGCCGGGCATGGCGATGCAATTAATCCTGATGAATATTTTTTCCTTTTACAGGACTGTAATCCCGGTGGGGATATCAATAATTATACAGGCGGAATGGCAAGCGTTATCCAGATGTACAACATTAAATCATTTATAAAAAATAGTTTGGTTGAAAATGGTGTGCAGGTTGTATTTATATGGGATGCTTGTCGTACGAATGAATTACCGGGAGGAGAGAAGGGGCTAAAAAATATGCAGGAAGGTATAGCCGAAAAGACCGATGGGGAATCGATTATGCTTTCAGCGAGTGCAGGAGAGGTTGCAATTGAAAATAACAGCTATGCTCACGGTCACGGCTTGTTTACCTATTACCTGGTTGATGGTTTGAGTGGCGCCGCAGATAACCCTGATAATGGTGGTAACGGAGATGGTGAGGTGGACATAACGGAATTAGATACCTATGTAAAAATGGAGGTTCGCAAGGATGCAAAGAAAAAATTTAACCTGAGCCAGAATCCTAAATTCATTTATACCGCCGATGAAACTTTAAGCATTGCAGACAGTAGTTTTAAAAATGAATGGGCCTTGGAAAAAGTAAACGGGGAAGATATTGCGATAAACTATAAAAAAGTTTCCGGAAGAAAAATGGAAGAGGCAGATAGCTCCATAGCAGAATTATATAATAGGTTCATGCAAGCTGTTAAAACAGATAGTCTTGATAACGGGCCAAATTCTGCCGAATCTTTGTATAGCGAGTTATTAAAAAAATATCCCGAAAGCTCCCTGGCAGATGAAGCTGGTTTTAACCTTGCAATGGAATACATCAATGTGGCACAGGATAAAATTAATCTTTACCTGAGTGGAAAAGATGATTTGACCATATTGGCCACATCAAAAGCGAGTACTGAAAATCACAACATCTTAAACCAGGCACTCAACATATCATCCGGCAAGAATTACGGCAGGAATGCTCAATACCTTTATCGTGCATTGGAGTTATTAAAGAAGGACTCTAATAATACTGCCGACCTGGAATTCATGAATCAATTACAGGCGAAGGCAGATTTTTTAGAAGCCCGGAGTTATGTAAGCAATGAGGGAATCGTTACGGAATTTTCAAAAGCGCTTCAGTTAGCAAAAACCGCCATGAGTTTGCAGCCTCAGGCTGCCTATAACTACCAATTGTTTGGATCACTATTTTACATTAACGGCCAGTATGATAGTTCTATTTACTATGAACGGAAAGCGCTGGCATTAGCCCCCAGGTGGGTAAATGCAATAAATAATCTCGGGCTGGCTTTTGATGCTGAAAAGAAATCTGATTCGGCTCAATTTTATTACAGGAAGGCCATAGCGATCAATCCGGACTTTTTACTCTCCTATGCTGATCTCAGTTACAATTTTTCGAACCAACACATGTACGATTCGGCTTATAAATATGCCCGTGAAGCTGTTGCTCTCAACCCTCTCTATGCCGGTGGCAATAATACACTTGCTATCATCTTTCATAATCAAAAACTCTATGATTCTGCACGGACTTATTATTATAAAGCGGTAAGTGCCGACCCTAAATATGCAAGTGCATACAATAACCTGGGGATACTTTTTTATAACGAAAATCAGTATGATTCATCAAAAAGTTATTATCATAAATGCTTAGATGTTAATACGAAATATACAGATGCCTATTATAATCTTGGTGTTCTTTTTAGTGACCACAAACAGTATGATTCAGCCAGGGATAATTATTATAAGTTGATAAAAATCGATCCGTATTATGCAGATGGTTATAACGGTTTAGGCAATGTTTTTCAGAATCTGAAACAATACGATTCGGCCATTATTTATTATCACAAGGCTTTAAATGCTGATCCGAAATCCACTTACGCATTTTATAATATTGGCTCTCTTTTTTATCGTCAGAATCAATTTGATTCTGCAAAGAAATATTATTACAAAGCCTTAAGCATCGACCCCAAATATGTCTATGCGTATAATGCACTGGGAAATGCATATAAGAAAGGAGGCCAAATGGATTCGGCCAGGTTTAATTACGAAGAAGCGAAACGTATTGATCCGAAATACACGGACGCATATTATAATATCGGCTTGTTATTTAATGAACAGAACCAAAATGACTCCGCAAATAGTTATTATAACATGGCATTTCGCATTGATTCAAATTACGCGGGGGCCTATAATGCACTGGGTGTAGGTTTTAAGAACGAAAAAAAATTCGATTCAGCCCGCATTTACTATCATAAAGCTATAAGCAAGGATGCGCAATACACCGATGCCTACTACAACCTGGGAATGCTTTACTACAACAAAAAACAACTTGATTCTGCCAGGAAATATTTTTATGAAGCCATAAATATTGATTCAGATTATACCATTGCTTATAATAACATAGGAAATATTTTTATAAATGAAAATGTACCCGATTCTGGCCGGAAATGGATCACTCATATGT
>CAWFYG010000012.1:0-7913 GCA_963819925.1 uncultured Chitinophagaceae bacterium
ACGGAAGGAAATAAATGATGTGCGATATGGTAATTGAAACAGCCCATAAAAAACCTGGAGAACCAGTTATCTTCTGCAACATCGTTTGTAGTGAGCAGTTGATGTTCGAACCAACTCGTTGGCAACAGTCCGCGTTCATCCGGAATTGGAAAATCACTGTCAGGAACGGCATGCGGAGTTAGTAACACTATTAATCCAAATATACTTGCTGTGAAAATCATAATGAAAAATGCCGTTAATATTTTTATCCATGTTATATCCAGTATTAATTTAGGTATAACAATAATGTAAGCCAGGAAAAAAAGTTTAAACAAAAGAAGCTTTACATATTCAATTGAGGGAATAGCAGCTACTTTCCGTACCAACCGGCTGCGTTGAAAAAAGTCCTTGAAATCACGGATCAGCAACCAGTTAAAAAGAAACAAAGGATACAACAACGGCAGGTAAATATGCTGGTACCGGTGCATCTTTGAATAAAGGGCTTGTGGAAATACTCTTGCCAAAGGGCTTTGTTCAAAATCGCTATCCCAGCCAATTACGTTTGGGTAATTATGATGAAGTCTTATATGCCTGATACGCCACATAAAACTATTGGCTCC
This sequence comes from uncultured Chitinophagaceae bacterium, assembly GCA_963819925.1. Lineage (GTDB taxonomy): Bacteria > Bacteroidota > Bacteroidia > Chitinophagales > Chitinophagaceae > Ginsengibacter. Next base: position 600 of record CAWFYG010000012.1, read on the forward strand.
CATCACATCAAAAAGGTAAATATATAGCCTGTTCAATTTTTTATTTTGAAAAAGTGTATTATGAACAGCCTCATGAATAAGATTGAGAAAATTTAAATCAATCAAAAGACCAAGTAAAGAATAGCACAAACATAAAACGGCAAACTGTCGCCCATTCGAAATTGCAATTGCGTAAATTAAAATATAAAGTACAGGGAACAGAATAGCTTTGATGTAAATGACGTGCCTGCGTTTATATTCTAACATTTTCACAGCTTCATTTACCTCCTTCCTTAGCGACTGAAATAAGTCTTGCCTGGCTGGTACTTTCCGAAAGGCCGGTTTCATTGTTTTTTCCATTACAATGCGATTAACTTACATATCCAAATATTATAGCTTAATCGTTAAGCGATTATGCTTAAATATAACTTCCCATGTATAAAAATCGTTATACCAAAACCGGACCAAAAGCTGCTGTCATGACAAATTGTAAATTAATATTCACATTACCGATTTGTAGAACTTTATCTACCTGTCCTCACCGGAATGAAACGCAGTCGGCTATTTTGCAAAGCAATAGGTTATTTGAGGATATGTGTCAAATCAAAAAAGCGACAATGTAAAACTGTCGCTTTTAAAACCCACCATAAAAACTTTAAAACGGAAGGTCATCAGTTGCATCTTCCATATCTGCCGTAACTGGTTTGTTGGCGTTTGAATTGTAATTTGACCCCTGTGACGAAGAGGATGATAGAAGCGGGGTTACCTGAATTGCCATCTGTACGGCCTCCTAAAAGTTGTATATCACGTACCCGCATTCTTAACGTGGCGGCAGCCTGGTTGTCTTTATTATATAGCCTTCAGCTTCAGGAGAACCTTCCGCAAAAACCAACTGGCCTTTTTTGAGATAATGAGCAATGGCGGTCCTGTCTGTCCAATAAGCACAATTTACCCAGGTTGTTCTTTCTTTTGCGTTCCCTGTGAATCTTTAAATTTTTCGGTATGGGCAACACTGAAATTGATAACGTTTTTCCGTTTAACTTCCTTTAGGATGCAATCTTTACCAAGATTTCCTACAATTTGTAATTTGATCATAACTGTGTTTTTAAATATTTAATCGATGTATCTGAACGGCCGCATTCTAATTGTAAGAATGAAGCGAAATCTAATGAGTAATCACAAACCTAATTCATTTTCTTTTTCAATGAGCTTACCTGGTCTTGCAGGTTACTCACCAAATTTACCAATGAATCAACATCCCAGCGTTGTTGCTGTGTTACCTTATTAATAGCCACCTGCGCCTGCCAAATTTCCAGCACATCTGCAGTGTGACCTGGTAAGGCTGGTAAGCCGGATTATCGCTTACCAATGTAAGTTTGTTTTTATTTTTATTGCTTTTAATTACACGCTTATAAACGATGCCTTCACTTTTGCTTACGACAATATATGCGGCATTACTTTTTACATTTTCAATATTTTCAATTTTTTCACCAACGATAATACTGCCGCTCGGAGTGGGCATCATACTATCGCCTATAATCTCAAAAGCCCGGTAAGTTCCGCCGGCAAGCATGGGTAACGTAAACGTATTCAGTTCATCAATAAATTCAGTATCAGCATAACCGGCAAGATAACCTGCAGCGGCTTTTACAGGAACAAAATGAATAAGATTCCTGTCGGCCTCATCATTTTAAGTTGTCGTCTTTTAGCAAGGTAATTGGATCCTTTTGATTCACTCAGGTCATGCAATAACAGTTCATCCAACGATACCTTAAATATTTCTGAAACAATTTCAAGAACATCCGTTCTTGGTTCCGCTCTTTCTTCTTCATAAGCGCCAATTAGAGAACGTTTGATACCTAATTTGGATGCAAATTCTTCCTGTGTCCATCCGCGAAGCTTGCGTAAGTATTTTAGATTATGACCAGCTATTGCCATAGTAACTAATTTATTTAGGCAAAAATACTAATTTATTTAGTTTCACCAAATTTATTTTCTATTAGCTATTCATAAGGTAATTTTAAACAACGTGATCTTTCAATTTAATTTTTTAACTATTATAAAATGCAACGGGTGAATAAAAATATTTAAAAGCTATCTTATATAACAGGATTGGCATTTGCTGTCAATTTTAATGCCTATGCAGCTGATCTAAATCCGGAAATCAATTTTAAAATGCAAACCATGAATTCAAAATCTTCCACTGACACCGGGATCATTGAAAATAAAATTTCATTGGATACTCCCGTTTTAATTTCCAATAAATTTTCTTTTACGGAAGGCCCTGCCGTGGATAAAGAAGGAAATATCTTTTTTACTGACCAGCCAAATAATCAAATATGGAAATATGATATTAAGGGAACGCTATCTGTTTTTATGAACAACACACGTCGGTCCAATGGATTGTATTTCGACGAAAAAGGCAATATAATTTCGTGTGCCGATGAAGACAATCAACTAATGGCAATAAGTCCGGAAAAAAAAATAACGGTCCTCGTTAGTGATTTTGAAGGAAAGATATTTAACGGGCCAAACGACGTATGGGTGAATTCCGTAAACAGCGGTATGTATTTTACAGACCCTTATTATAAAAGGGATTATTGGAAAAAAGATCATTCCCATATGGCAGAAGAAAATGTTTATTACTTGTCAAAAAATAAAAAGCATGCTGTAGTGGTTGAAAGGGAACTTACCAAACCTAATGGGATCATCGGAACGCCTGATGGCAAATCTTTATTTGTAGCTGATATAGGAGCTAATAAAACTTATAAATACACAATTAATAAAGACGGAAGTTTATCGGATAAAAAACTTTTCGCTGACCAGGGCTCAGATGGAATGACCATTGATTCCGAAGGCAACATCTATTTAACAGGGAAAGGTGTTACAGTTTATAACAAGGAAGGAAAAATGATTGAACATATTTCGATACCTGAAGATTGGACAGCCAATGTATGTTTTGGAGGAAGGTTAATGGATGAACTCTTTATTACAGCATCAAAATCCCTTTACGTAGTGCACACAAGAGTTAAGGGTATCCGTTAAAATTCTATCAACTGACAATTACTGCTCGCTTCCGAAAACCAATTCGTGGATAAATAATTAAACCTCCTGCTTTTTGTGCAAAACCGAAGCACCATAAAAGAAGAGCACCAAAGAAATTATACAAATAAGCGGCAGAAAAAAAAGAACCAAAAAGTGCAGCACTTGCGAGAAAAATAACCAATAATACGATACAGCTTATACCAATTAAGCTTAAAAGAAATACTAATAAATACTTCAGGAACATGAATACGGTGTTAAGGATTAACAAATAGGGTGACAAGTCATTAAGTTGATAGTAATAAAACCAAAAATGTGCCAAACTCATTTATACCAGCCGGTTTAATCTTTCCTTAGTCTTTTCCTGCATAATTGTTCCACTTATAATAGAAACTTTTAAGATTTCGGTATTGTTATTTTATATGCAACCTCAATTGCAGGAAATTGTCAAGCAAGCGTCATATGGTTGTGAATACTCAAATTCTGGCAGCATTCCGTAAGAAAAATTAAGTAAGAAAACCCAGTTACTAACTGCGTAGAATACACGAAATTATTTTCAAACAAAGGAACCGGTGTTATGTCCCGTCATAAATACCAGGATCAATTCAAATCTTCTTCAATTAAGAGAATACAGTTTTCGAAGATTTTTTGTTGTGAGAAAATCGAATCACGCTATTTTATAATAGAAAAAATTCGATCGAAGAATGTAATTACTTACTACAAAGAAATATTCAAGGATATGGGAAATTTGCTTTGGGATAAGAAATAATATTTGTTCGTTTTAATTGTTCGATACCTGTGACCAGAAGCCGTTTCTATTCCTTTGAAAAGTACCTTAACTAATACGATCGTGAAAGGCTTCAAGACTTTCACGATCTTTTTTTTGCTACAACTTTAGAAATACAATCGACCCAATAAGTTAACAGGGTATTTTTATAGTTATTGTACAACCATTTCCCGGATTGCTTATTATTTCTATTTCACCGTTATAAGATTCAATTCTATCTATCATATTGGAAATGCCAATTCCCTTTCTTTCACTTTTTACATTGAATCCTACGCCATCGTCTGCAATAGAAATATAAAGTATTTTGTTTTGTTGCGTAATCGAGATAGTTACATTGTCTGCCTTGGCATATTTTACGATATTATTAATTTGTTCCTGGATTATTCTGAAGATATTTAGCTTAAGATCGTCATTAAGGATCAAGGAACCCAGGGAATATGTGAATCGCGTTTTTATGGACGTATTTTGACTTAACGTATCGAGCAGGTTTTGTACCATCTGGTCAAGATTAATGTTTTTAAGGGGTGTTACTAACCTGTGGCAAAGCGAACGTATTTCTTCAATAGAACTATCGATTAATTGTATCGGGTATTTAATCAATTCCTTAAATGTGGGATTATCATTGCCCACCATACCCAGGTAAAGTTTCGTACCAGCGAGTATTTGATTGATATTATCATGAAGTTCCTCGCCCAAACGGTTTCTTTCTTTTTCCTGGGCGGTTATCATAACCCTTGTAATTCTTTTCTGTTCCTGTACTTTTTGCCTCACTAATTCCTGCTCAATTAATTTTTTTTCAGTTATATCTTTATTAATCGCAACAAATTGAACAGGTTTTTTCCCTTTATCAAGAAATGGAACAATGGTTGCATCTATCCAATATATTTCTCCGTCCTTCGCTTTATTTCTCACCTCATTCCTCCATATTTTCCCCGCTAAAATTGTAGTCCATAATTTTTTGATAAACCCCTTATCATGAAAAGATGAATTTACTATACGATGGTTTTGACCCAACAACTCGCCCGGGCTATATTTTGATATTTTGCAAAAATTGCTGTTTACATAAATTATGATTCCCTTTGGATTGGTAATTGAAACAATAGAAGATTCATCAAGAGCTATCTTATAATCAGAAAGTTCTTTTAAAGTTGATTCCAAAGCTTCATTAGCCTTTTTTCTCTGGGTAATATCCCGGGAAAAGCAGGCAGTACCAATAATCTTAAGTTTATCATAGATAGGGTAAAATGATATTTCTGACCACATATCACCATTGTGCTCTATTACAGTAAAAGTTTCTCCTTTAAAGGCACGTTCATAATATTCCTTAAAACGCTGCGTCTGCTCGTTTTCGAAATTTGTCTTAAGCACATCGCTTCCTTTGTGAATTGGATTACCGGAAGATGTTTTAACATATTTAGTAAATGAATTATTAAAGGTGATTAGTCTAAAGTTTTTATCGACGCTCCACATGAGGTCGTTTGTGTTGTTGATTAAAGCAGCAAGATTGTTACGGTCAAAATCTCTTTCCTGTTCAATTTTTTTCTTGTCAGTAATATCGCGTCCGGTAATACAAATTCCTGTTACATGTCGATCCTCTATAACGGGATTTATTGAAAAATCAATCCATAAAATATCACCTGTATCTAAATAATACACCCGCTCATACTGAATTCTCTCTCCTTTCAAAACCTTTTTTGAAACTGATTTTTTAAACAAAGAATTTTTATCCTCGCGGATAATATCAAAAAACTGGTCGCCGATTTGAATTTCTTTTTTGCCGATTAACAATCCATATCCTGCAGCCCTGTTATTTAAGGCTTTTACCGTTCCATCTATGCCCATTAATAAAAAGCCTTCATAAGTATTTTCAAAAATTGCTTTAAGATTATTCTTTGATTCCAGCGTTTTCTTCTCAGCTTCCAGTTTTTCTCTTTCTGCTTTTTTTTGTTTCAGTGCTGCATCAATAGCGGCTGGTAATCTTGTCAACCTGTCTTTTAATAAGTAGTCATCTGCTCCCATTTTCACAATACCAGCCGCAAATTCTTCAGTGGCCGTTCCCGAAACCATTATAAAGGGAATTTGCAGCGATCTTTGTTTCTTAATTTCCAAAGCCTCCGTTGCGCTAAACCGGGGCATCGAATTATCGGAAAGGATAAGGTCTGGCTGAAATTCATCAAGTGCATTTATAAAAGAATCCTCGCTCATTACACGTTTGAATTTGTAATGAGGATTTGTTTTCTTTAAAAACCGTTCTACAATTTCAGCATCTGTATCGCTGTCTTCGAGTAATAAAATTCTCAAATGATCTTTCATAAAAATTTTATTTTGTAGGCGGTTGATTTAAGAGCAACCAATAAAAACCGATATTTTTTATGGCATGTGTAAATGCTTCAAAATTTACCGGTTTTGCGATATAGCTGTTGGCTCCCAGTTTATAACACTTCTGGATATCCGGTGTTTCCTGTGACGAAGTTAATATCACCACGGGTATATCCTTAGTCCGGTCGTCGGACTTCAATTTTTCAAGTACTTCAATGCCATTAACCTTAGGCATGTTTATGTCGAGCAATATAACCTTTGGAACCCGTGATATTTCGCGTTGTTGCTCATATTGATTTTGCGCAAAAATGAAATCAATCGCCTCTTCCCCGTCTTTCACATGAAACATATTATTGGCCAAATGATTTCTTTTCAATTCTCTCAATGTTAGTTCTGCGTCATTCTGGTTGTCTTCAACCAGTAGAATATCGATTGAGTTATAATCCATTGCATTTTTATTTAATGAGAATACTTGTTTTACATTTTAACTATTATTACCTGGATTTGAAAATGAAAAACTGAACCCTTATTTATTTCTGCTTCCCCATAACAGGAAACTCAGACTGTTCTATTTACAAGAACAATTTTTTTTACAATAAGTTTTTACAAATAAATACTTAATGATTCCGGGGTTGGTGATGGCAATTAGAGTAACCATACGAATTCTTTGGGATCAACCGCAATACCAAATTACTAATTAAATAAACAAAAATTGAAAAAATTTGTGAATATGAATTCAGCAAACTGATTCATCGGTGTGAGGGTGGCTCCCAGCTTGAGGACGTGGCCGCGCGCACTGCCCACGAGGATATATTGTTCCTCGAGAGAGGCCTCGAGTCGCTCGCGCCACAGAACCTGGGTGAGGCCGGCGGAGAGAATCTGATATCGAAAGCCAGCCTGGTCCGCAAGCGGCCGCGACGGTCCGCTCGCCTTGCACTCGGTGGAGGGCGAGAGCTTGCCGAGGCCCCCGAGACGTCCGAAGCGCCAGCGTGTTCCCGCCGCGTCAAACGCGAACGCCCCCACATGAGCGAGGGCGGAAAATTGAACTCGTGACCCCATTCCAAACCGCCCCCTTGCCCATGGCTTCCCGGGGAGTAGTCCGCGGCCGGTCCGGAGGCGTTGAGCCAATCGGCCCGCGAGCGTCCGCCCAGGAGGACCAGGGCCGCGACCAGCAGAGCCCTAGCGCG
>CAWFYG010000013.1:0-10493 GCA_963819925.1 uncultured Chitinophagaceae bacterium
CATTTAAGGTATTTGCTACTGTTAATTATCATTTCATCATCTTTATCCGACACTGCCCAAGTTGCGGGTGATTTTCAAACAAAAAATGCAAGCGGTAATTGGAGCGATTTTAATGCATGGAATGTTTACAACGGAGGTACTTGGGTAGCAGCTATTGCAGGTCAAATACCCACAGCAGCTACAAGCGTATACATACAAGGAGGACAAACTATTACTGTTGACATTAATGCCTCCTGCAAAAATTTCAATGTGACCGCCGCTGGCAGCGGCGTTATCATTAGTAGTGGAATAATTTTAAAAGTAAACGGCAACTGGAGTAATTCTGCCACATATGCAATGGGCAGCAGCGGCACTGTTGAATTTGTTAACACATCACCGGCCACGTTGAGTGGCAGCGCAACAAAGAATTTTTACGATGTTATTATTGATCCTGGCGCTACAGTCAGTCTTAATGTGGCTCAAACTGTTAATATCGCGGATAATTTTACAAATAACGGGACTTTTAACGTAACATCCGCCGCAACAACAAGCAGCTTTATTATAACGATTGTGGGCACGCTTACCAACAACAATAGCGGCATATTTTCTGTCGTGCCACCTTCTTTAACTACAGGAAATGTTACCTGCAATATAGGCAACTTAGTCAATACCGGGGCGTTCACAACAAGCTCCAAGGGCGGAGGCTCTGGAAACGGCGCAAATAGCGTAAATGTCACTGCCAATTGGACGAATAACGGTACCTATACACATAGCAACAGCACTGTAACTTTTACAGGCATGGGAAGCACTATAAGCGGCTATACTCAGTTCTATAATCTGACTTATAATAAATCTGGTGGTACATTAATCTTTGATGTAAGTTCGGTAAATAAAATAGAGAATGCATTTACCATCAATGGTGGAGGCTCATCCGGCAGTCTAAATTCATTGGTGGAATTTACAAGCTCCTTATCCTCAATTGGCGGCACAATAAAAACGGCAACTTTTTATAACTTGCAAATTGATGGAAGTGCAGTACTCACCACGTCATCAGATATTGTTCTTGCGGGCAACTGGACAAATAACGGCACTTTCAATAATGGGAACCGCAGTCTGACTTTTAACAATTCAAGCACTGGTATAACGCATATTCTTACAGGTAATACCACTTTTTACGACCTCTCTTTAAACAGCACAGGTAATACACTTTCTGTAGCCGCAAGCCTGACCAAAATCCAACATAGTTTAAGTAATGGCGGAGGAACCATGCAGCCAGCAACTGGTTCCACCTTTGAATTTATCGGAAATTCTTCTCTGGCGGGGTCCAATAATAAGAACTTTTATGATATTTTCATAGACGCCGCGATCACAGTGACCCTGAGTGGCGGAGGTGCAGACATAACTCATGACTTTACCAACAATGGTACCTTTATAGCTAACACAGGCCATATGGTAACCTTCGATGGAGGAGTTAACCAAACACTGTCAGGTGCTGGCGCGACAACTTTTGACCAACTAACTATAGGCAGCACGGCCATCGGTAATTCAACCACACTCAATGCTACGCAAAGCTTCAGTGTCACTGGCAACGCATTTAAGCTTAATGCGAATTCTCCACAAACCGCCACCTTTACCGGCAGTGGAAACACCGTCACTTTTTCAGCCGCATGCACTATCAGCAAGGGAGGGTCGGGAGGAGCTATTGCAACTTTCGATAACCTTACTGCTACCGCAAATGTTACACAAGCTATTGATGTTACCATTAACGGCCAACTAAGCAACTCCGCAGTTTTTACCATCGGCGCAAATACATTAACCTTAAATGGCAGCTACGCAGGAGCAGGCACAATGACCGGATCTCAAATCTCAACTCTTATTATTGGTGGCGCCGCCGGCATCATCAATTTTACACCAGGCGGAATAACAAACGTCTTGAAAACATTTACGATAAATAACAGCGGCAGTGTAATATTAGGTGACACGCTTTACATGACAGCCGGAACGGTCGAGGGAACAGTGACGGTTAACGGGACTTTAGCTACTAATGGTTTTTTAGTTCTGAGATCGGATGCCAACGGAACTGCAAGAGTAGGTAATTCGTCAGGTACAATTACTGGTGACGTCACCGTTGAACGCTTCATCCCAGCCGTAAAAGCATGGCGGTTCCTGGCCATTCCGACACAATCTTCAACACAAACAATAAAAGCAGCATGGCAGGAAGGGGCGTTAAATGTAACAGACGACCTGAAACCAACTTATGGTACCCAGATTACCAGTGACAGAGTTTCCTGGTCGGCTGATGGTTTCGATGATCAGTCTTTTGCTCCCTCAGTTAAAACTTACAGCCAGGCTACGAGCAGTTTCTCAGGAATTGCCTCAACTAATATTCCATTTGATCCTTCCCTGGGCGGCTACATGACTTTTATAAGAGGGGACCGGACTGTTACTACTCTTGGGCAAACCGCAACCAGTACAACCCTACGGACTTCGGGAACTCTTTTTACCGGCGACCAACCTGTTATTAACTTAACCCCGGGCGAATTCACTCCAGTCAATAACCCGTATGCATCTCAACTGGATCTTCGAAATATCTCCCAGACAAATAATATATTCTATTATGTGTTGGATCCCAATATGGGAACAGCCTATGGGTATGGGTATGGAGCAATCCATACTTTTTACTGGAATGGAACGGATTATGGTGTAGTACCCCCAAATACAGGAAGTTACGGCGCTACGAATAATTATATTGGCAATGGACAGGCATTTTTTGCTTCCGGCACCGGTTCTATTCAAATGACGGAGGGTGCAAAAACTGCGGCAACCTTTACGCCCTCTCCATTTACGCCAATCAGCATCGGAGACATGTCACTACTCACCGTATTATCAGCTGTAAATAACGATGGAACTTCCGCGATTGTGGATGGAGTTCTTAGCAGTTTTGGCGATAATTACGGGAATGCCGTCGATGCATCTGATGCACCAAAATTTTCCAACTTTGGCGAAAACCTCGCTATCAGGAATAACAATACCTTCCTCGCTATAGAAAGAAGGCACACGATACACGGGCAGGATACTGTTTTCTTTAGTCTTACCGGCACCACCGTTCAGCAGTACCGGATTGAAATTATTCCTGCCGGGTTCGGCCAGACAGGTTTGGATGCTTTCCTTGAAGACAATTACCTCCATACAAGGACTGCCGTGAGCTTACGGGATACGACCCGCTATGATTTTGCAGTAAATACGGACGCGGGTTCTGCGACGCCAGACCGTTTTCGCATTGTGCTCGGCGCAGCGGGGGGCGCCCTGCCAATTACGTTTACTAACGTGAAAGCATACCTGAAAAATGAGAACATCCCGGTAGAATGGTCCGTTGACAATGAAACGGGAATTAAATATTATGAAGTATTAAAATCTGTTGACGGAGTTGGTTTCACTTCGGCGGCAGAAATAATAGCCAACAATAACCCGGTCGCCGGTAACTATAGCTGGCTCGATGAGCTACCCGTAGCAGGATCTAACTATTACAGGATTAAATGTGTGGGAGTGAACGGAGAAATAAACTATAGCAAAATAGTACAGGTATTTGCGGGTAACCGTAAAATAGGAATTTTCGTGTATCCGAATCCTTCCCGCAATGGTATCATCCATCTTCAATTCAATAATCAACCGGCCGGGAAGTATGGTGTACGGTTTATTAATAAAGCGGGGCAGGTATTATTATCAAGGGCGATCCAGCACAATAATGCCAGCAGTACGGAATCCATTCCAATTGAAGCTATTACGGCACACGGTGTGTACCACCTGGAAGTCACGAAACCGAATGGCAGCGGGATATCTCTTAACGTGGTTCTCTAGGGATGTGTGACTGTTTGCTTTTTGAAAATACGTGACGAGTTTAGGGGTCGTGAGATTCTTTCAGCCCTGGTGTCACTTATTATGATTTTGTTGACCAATGAGATTTTCACGGCATTTATTGATCCCGAACTACTCTGCATAAGAGAATTATCTTCACGCCACTTACTTGAGATCCTTAAGCATGATTTAAAGGCGACGAAGTGGGTTAATGCCACCGTTTTTACCTGCCCAATTCTGCCTCAAAGTTTTTCACAATATTATAAAAAGTGACCACTTCCTGATCGGTTAGTCCATAACCAATTGTGGCCAAACCGCATTCGCGTCGGCCTCCCGTAACAGCGCCCTCTCCTTTACCGACAAGAATCGGTTTCCCGGTAAAAGCATTATCAGGAGCCGAACCTTTCGAATCCGTAACTACAGAATTCTCATAGCGCTTCACATCATTGGTTGTGGCTGAAAACAAAAAGAGGCCTTTGGTATTGGCCGGAGTTGTTCCAAAGGCATGGTAGCCGAACCATTCCGATGCATCTGAACTCTCATAAATTGCCAACTCATTATACGGCGGGGCGTAGTCGATACATCCCATATCATAACCATCAACACTATTTTGAGTCAGGGAATAGTAGGAAATAGCATTATTATTATAGGTAAAAAGGTTGTCAATAAAATGGGTATCCGCATAATCGGAAATGGTGGGAAACAAAACTCCTGTGACATCGTATACGGGGCTGCCGTAAATTGTTAAACGGTAGGCTGCATCAAGATCCCTTGGATCCTTCAAATTCCACTTGATAGTTTCTGCTGTACCGCCAACCATCGGGTATATGGCAATAAATTTTGACCATAGGGATGAACCCTTCAGTTGTATAACAAAATCATCTATTGCAGTTTTTTGTGAAAGAACGGTTATCCCGGCGGAGTATATGAATTTTTGGGCATCTTTATCGTAAACAGGATCCGGATCTAAGAATTCTTTCTGGCACGAAGATAGAAGAACACATCCGACAAGGAGAAAAAGTAAGTGAAATCCTGGTTTCATTTTTCTATTTTAAGGTAAAGCATTGAAATTTAAGCCTGCCACACCCGGTGGTTTCTCCAAGATATCCGAAAAATCAATTGGAAAAGAATGTTTTTCAAAATAGTGGAATGACAAATTTCAGAAAAGCGGGGTTAGGTCAAATACAGGACAATAATAGTAAAATATTGACAATATTTAAAATATTTGGAGCTCTAAATTATTTATTTTTACTAAAATAAAACCGGCCATTTGTACAGATATTTTTCCCGGGGTGATTGGGGGAAACATCGATGAAACCGGGCGGCGTGAACGATTACTGCTTCCTTCGAAAGACAAATTAATTTATACTTCTTAATTTATACTTCGCAAGACAGCCTGTTGATGAAATTATGGAGCATCCATTAGATTGCCACGGAAATATGCTGGTTCTGTTTGAGCCAGGCAGAACCATTTTCCATAGGCTATGAAAAACATTGCCGGAGGCCTCACCCCAACCCCTCTCCAAAAGGAGAGGGGCACCAGATCATTTCTCCTTCCATACACTCCCCATACACTATCCATACCTTTGCTATACTTCAGTTATACACCATGCGTCGTCCATGTGTCGTTTGTCTTATACCAGAAAAACTTTACACCCTTAGGGCAATGTCATTAAGTTAAGAATTTTTAAAATGATATTAATATATCACCCCTTCGGGGTTTGATGTGACTTTCTATCATCAGCTATAATAATTGCATCCCTTCGGGATTAATACAAAGCCTGAAAGGCTGATACGATTATAGAATTACAATCAGAAAATTTTCTAAACCCCGAAGGGGTGACATCATTCCCTTAACTTAATGACTTTCTATCATCAGCTATAATAATTGCATCCCTTCGGGATTAATACAAAGCCTGAAAGGCTGATACGATTATAGAATTACAATCAGAAAATTTTCTAAACCCCGAAGGGGTGACATCATTCCCTTAACTTAATGACTTTCTATCATCAGCTATAATAATTACATCCCTTCGGGATTAATACAAAGCCTGAAAGGCTGATACGATTATAGAATTACAATCAGAAAATTTTCTAAACCCCGAAGGGGTGACATCATTCCCTTAACTTAATGACTTTCTATCATCAGCTATAATAATTGCATCCCTTCGGGATTAATACAAAGCCTGAAAGGCTGATACGATTATAGAATTACAATCAGAAAATTTTCTAAACCCCGAAGGGGTGACATCATTCCCTTAACTTAATGACATTGTTCAGCGGGGTTATTACTGCAGGAGCTTTACAGTGTTTTGCAACAATACCTTTGTGTTAACACTCACCAGTCAGAGGTCGGACATTACACAGATTACGTACGTCATTTTTCATAAAATACAGTTCCCACGTGCGGCCTAAAAAGTACCTTATGTGTCATTAGCGGCATAAACGGCATTCCCATTTTTATAAATGCTTCCAGGATATTAAAATTGTTCTGCAATTGCGAAAGCATCATGATGTAAGGCTTGAACAGGTTGTGCCTTAAACACCCTGATTTATCACTTAAAATAAAAATGTATGGCACAGCAAAAAGGAATTCTTCCTCTTAAGGGCACCATTGGAAACGTTACATTTTACAAATCCAAAGATGGTTACCTGGCGAGGGAAAAAGGTGGCGTAGACGCACAGCGTATCGCTACTGATCCCACCTTTCAGCGTACCCGCGAAAACGGAGCTGAATTCGGCAGGGCAGGAAAGGCGGGTAAGCTATTGAGAAATGCTATCAGGGCTTTTACCCAAAACGCCTCTGACAGCAAAATGGTCGGCCGCCTTACCAAGGCAATGGTGGAAGTACTTCAGGCAGATGTTACCAATGCCCGTGGGCTCAGAAATGTAATTGACGGCGAAGCTGAATTATTAACAGGTTTTGAGTTTAATATCAACGGACAGTTAAGCAGCACTTTTTATGCACCTTTCACAGCCACCATTGATCGCGTGGCCGGGACTTTAACCGTGGCAATACCGGCGTTCGTTCCACTCAATATGATCCCTGCTCCACAAGGAGCCACCCATTACCGCATTAATACTGCGGGTGTGGAAATAGATTTTGAAGGGAATGTATATGTAGCGGACACCAACAGCACGGCAGACCTCCCATGGGATAACGTGCTCACCAGCGCTCTTTCGTTAGAGACGACCGTTACTCCCAACAGCGCCCACCCCTTGTTTTTATTATTGGGGATCGAATTTGCCCAGTTGGTAAACGGCTCTATGTATCCATTGAAGAACGGAGCCTTTAACGCATTGTCGCTCGTGAAAATTTCCGGAACTATTCATTAAAAAAAGGTGCATGAAACCGATAATTATTATGGAGTATTACCCGAGAACCACGAATTGGATCCTATTCCCTGCGGGAATTAAAAAAGGGCGATTATGGCATCGCCTACTGAAAAACAAACCATCCTTTTTTCCAGTTGTTCCGGGAAATACCTAAGTACAAAAGCGATGCAGTTCGTTCCAAAAGAGGGACGATGCATTCTCCAGGAATGGGAGGAAAGCCGGGAACGGGCTGTATCGCACGGTTTCTAACCCCGAATTTGTAACAGGAATATTCCCTAAAATGAATGTATTTATTTCTTAACGTCAAAAATGTTATTATGAATAAAATAATCAAAAGAATGAACAGACCTACTCCAAGCTTTTTCAAAAAAGTGAGGAACGCAGGCCTGGCCTTAGCAGCTATCAGTACGGCAATTTTAACAGCACCCGTTGCATTGCCAGCAATCCTGGTGAATCTTGCCGGTTACATTGCCGTTGCAGGAGGTGTAATGAGCGGTGTAAGCCAAACCGCGGTAAAAATGGAGAAAAAATAGTTTATGACAGATCCATCTCTTACAGGCCATTCGAAATATGGCGCCCTTGGCGGAGCCCTGACCATATTACTTGTTAATATCAGTTCAGGAGACATTGCCAGGACCATGATACTGGCAGCAATAGGGGCCTGCGTGAGCTTCGGCATATCGGTGGCACTTAAATACTGCCTGCGAAAGTGGCGACAATGATTTTTCCAGACCCGGCTGCCCCGAAAGGGGCAGCCTTTTTTGCGATAACCTGATAAATAACGCAAGGAAAAATTTTACCGTTATTATTGGATAAATCGTTAATGGCTATTATCTTGGCGCTTTTAAAAAACCAATAAACCAAAACCAGCTATGAATTTAAATCTACTTACCAGTGAAGAATTCGAACATTTTAAAAAGGAATTTTTTGAAGAACTAAAAAAACTTTTGGCGTCGCAGGAATCTTCACCCCGCCTGGTCAAAAGTAAGGAAGTTTGCAAAATCCTGCACCTGTCCCCGGGAAAGCTACAGCATATGAGAGATACCGGCCAAATAGAATTCATTGACATGGGCAAGAAATATTTATATGACAGCAAGCATATCCGGAGCATTATTGCGGGGAATACAAAGAGAAAGGGAGCAAGCTGTATTGTATACTGTATTCTTGTCCCCTGTATTTACTGGCTCAGCAGCCTGGATCAATTTATTGCATAAATACTGCCATCTAAAAAAATACAAAGACCGCTCTTTTACCCGGGCGGTTTTCTTTTTTACCAATTTAGCCGCCCCATAAAGGCGTTGAAAAATACAAGTTATGTCCGGCTTGCAACAAAAGATGCCCAACCGCATCGTTGTATATGCAAAGGATGTTGAAAATATGACCGGAAGAAAACCCCGTACCGCGAGAAAACTCCTGCAGGATATCCGTACAAAATGCAACAAGGAAAAAGATGCTTTTGTAACGATCCGGGAATTTGCCGCACACACAGGAATTGATGAAGAGCTGATACGGGAATTTCTAAAGCATTAATTCATCCTGCATCAATGTGTACCAATGCGGGGAAAGGACATGGTACGGCCGATATGATTTGATGCGATTTGATGTGATTTGCGGAGTGGGGGTTATAAGGCTTACCAAAACCGGAAGCCTCACCCCCGACCTCCCGATAACAGGACAAGCTCTCTTCAAAAGGTAGACTGGAAGCCTCACCCCCAACCCTCCCGATAATGGGACAAGCCCTCTCCCCACATGATCAATAACAGTTCTTATGTTTCGAGGGATTGTTTGTCACTTTTTCTCTTGAAAGAAAAAGTAACCAAAAAGTTCAAGGACAACCCGAAGGCTCCGCCCGTTTGTCCGGCCAACGCCACCGAAGCTTTGTGCAGTAGCGTAATTTTTGTTTTCAGGTAGAGGCTGATTGCCCGGATCCACTTTCACCCCGAGTAAAGGACGGCCCCCAGAATAATCATTATTTATTTAAGTGATTGCGAGACGTTTTCATGATCATAACTGCGAAGCATAATCGAATTACCGCGGCGTTATGGGCTTCTTATGACGTTCCTGGAAGAAATTGATTTTCAATGCGCATTTTCTGACGTCCTTTCTCTTTTTCCTTTTGGATTGCCAACCGGAGGCTCACATGATTAATAACAGTTCTTATGTTTCGAGGGATTGTTTGTCACTTTTTCCTCTTGAAAGAAAAAGTAACCAAAAAGTTCAAGGACAACCCGAAGGCTCCGCCCGTTTGTCCGGCCAACGCCACCGAAGCTTTGTGCAGTAGCGTAATTTTTGTTTTCAGGTAGAGGCTGATTGCCCGGATCCACTTTCACCCCGAGTAAAGGACGGCCCCCAGAATAATCATTATTTATTTAAGTGATTGCGAGACGTTTTCATGATCATAACTGCGAAGCATAATCGAATTACCGCGGCGTTATGGGCTTCTTATGACGTTCCTGGAAGAAATTGATTTTCAATGCGCATTTTCTGACGTCCTTTCTCTTTTTCCTTTTGGATTGCCAACCGGAGGCTCACATGATTAATAACAGTTCTTATGTTTCGAGGGATTGTTTGTCACTTTTTCCTCTTGAAAGAAAAAGTAACCAAAAAGTTCAAGGACAACCCGAAGGCTCCGCCCGTTTGTCCGGCCAACGCCACCGAAGCTTTGTGCAGTAGCGTAATTTTTGTTTTCAGGTAGAGGCTGATTGCCCGGATCCACTTTCACCCCGAGTAAAGGACGGCCCCCAGAATAATCATTATTTATTTAAGTGATTGCGAGACGTTTTCATGATCATAACTGCGAAGCATAATCGAATTACCGCGGCGTTATGGGCTTCTTATGACGTTCCTGGAAGAAATTGATTTTCAATGCGCATTTTCTGACGTCCTTTCTCTTTTTCCTTTTGGATTGCCAACCGGAGGCTCACATGATTAATAACAGTTCTTATGTTTCGAGGGATTGTTTGTCACTTTTTCTCTTGAAAGAAAAAGTAACCAAAAAGTTCAAGGACAACCCGAAGGCTCCGCCCGTTTGTCCGGCCAACGCCACCGAAGCTTTGTGCAGTAGCGTAATTTTTGTTTTCAGGTAGAGGCTGATTGCCCGGATCCACTTTCACCCCGAGTAAAGGACGGCCCCCAGAATAATCATTATTTATTTAAGTGATTGCGAGACGTTTTCATGATCATAACTGCGAAGCATAATCGAATTACCGCGGCGTTATGGGCTTCTTATGACGTTCCTGGAAGAAATTGATTTTCAATGCGCATTTTCTGACGTCCTTTCTCTTTTTCCTTTTGGATTGCCAACCGGAGGCTCACATGATTAA
>CAWFYG010000014.1:0-284904 GCA_963819925.1 uncultured Chitinophagaceae bacterium
TAAAACGATGTTGTGGGGCAATTATAACGGTACGCCTATTCGAACAATTTCCATTCTTGATGGCATCCAATCGAAGGTGGGTGCAAAAAATGTTTTGTACGATAAAGCCTGCGACCTGGTAGAGGATAAAGTCACACAAAGTTACTTTTCCCATACATCGTTCGATGGGAAAAAAGGTTTTAAAGCTACCTATTGGAATAACGCGGAAAGGTCGGGCGACAGCGTTATAAATGTGCAAATCGCTAATCCACTAAAGATCACCACAGCCGGCGACCATGAATTTGCATCGGGTGTAAAGCTTGTCGGTTTTTCAGCCAAATATGAAACCGAATTTACAGCACCTGAAACAGAAGAGATTGTTTTCAAATGCGGAGCCACTGGTTATTTTGAATTGTTTGTAAATGGAAAATCGTTAAGAAGGCTCTAATAACTGGCGAACGTTACCATCGCGAATTCCTTACCAGGTAGAAAAAGGTAAAAAGTATACAATCGAAATTAAATATGCGCAATTAAATAACTGGCAGGCAAATATTGAATTTGATTTTGGAAAAGAAGTAGCTATTGATTTTACCAGTCTCATCAACAAACTGAAAGGCATAGACGAAGTAATATTCGTTGGCGGTATTTCAGTGTATGCTCGAAGGTGAGGAGATGCCTGTATCTGATCTGGGCTTTAAAGGTGGAGACCGCACTGATATCCAGTTGCCGGCAGTGCAGCGCAAATGCTTACAGGCGTTGAAAGCCGCCGGCAAAAAAATTATTTTTGTCAACTGCTCCGGCTCTGCAATCGGGTTAGTGCCGGAAACAGAAAGTTGTGATGCCATATTGCAGGCATGGTACGGTGGCGAATCCGGGGGCCAGGCAGTTGCGGATGTATTGTTTGGTGATTATAATCCTTCCGGTAAATTGCCCATCACTTTTTATAAAGACACCACGCAATTTCCCGGCTTTGAAGATTATTCTATGAAAGGAAGAACGTATCGCTATATGACAAGCGAACCACTCTTCCCGTTTGGCTATGGATTAAGCTATACCAGTTTCGCAATAGGGAATGCTCAGTTAAATAAAAAGAAGTTAAGTAAAGATGAAAGTGTTGATCTTACAATACCTGTTACTAACACGGGTAAACGCAGCGGAACAGAAATAGTACAGGTGTATGTAAAAAAAGTTAGTGACACGAGCGGACTTGTAAAAACGTTGAAAGGGTTTGAACGAATAAAATATATCCGCGGGTAAAACAGCAAATGCTTTTATCACCCTGCCATACACTGCATTTGAGTTTTATGATGACAAATTATTGCAAATGGACGTAATGCCTGGTGAATATGAAATATGGTATGGGAGCAGTTCTAATGCGAAAGATTCGAAAGTTGAAAAGATTACCATTCAATAGAGGAATAAAGAAATTAAATGGGTAAATGGGGTAGTGTTTGTTTTTTGAATTGGCCGGGGCAGAAGGCAATACACCATTACAACAACAGTAAACTCCCGGCATTAAGTAAGGTGAAAAAGATCGTTTCAACTTTGATTGGTGGCAGTTCATCGGGTAATTATTTTTTTTATTAATAAAAATTTTGAATGCATTTAAATATTATGATAATGCGAACATTTCTTCTTTTTTACTTCTTATTTTGGCGGTTAATGTCCAGGCTCAAACCTGGCAAAAAACAAATGACGGCATAAAAACAACAGTTAATAATGTCGCAATTGAGATAGAATTCTACAATCCATCGACTGTAAGAATAATTAAATCTCCTCAAGGAAATTCTTTCACCAAAAAAAGTCTTTCGGTTATAGCAACACCTCAAAAGACAAACTTAGCTTAAAAGAACAGTCCGATATGCTAACTCTTAAAAGCGACAGTGTACTTATAAAACTAAATCTTAAATCAGGAACCATAAGTTATTATACCAGGTCAGGAGTACCACTTTTAAAAGAAAAAGAGGATGGCGTTCCGTTTATACCTTTTGACGATGCAGGAAATAAAACCTTTACTGTTTCGCAGCATTATGTTTTGGATAAAGATGAAGCGATCTATGGTTTGGGGCAGCAACAACAGGGAAAGATGGTGCAGCGAAACCTGACGTTAAATATGATCCAGGGAAATACAAATGATTATGTTCCCTTTTTTCAATCAGTAAAAGGTTACGGGTTGTTTTGGGATAATTATTCACCAACAGTGTTCACAGATACTTCCGAGAGTACTTCTTTTAAATCAGATGTTGGTGATTGCATTGATTACTATTTTATGTATGGTGGCAATGCTGATGGTGTAATTGCGTGTATGCGTGATCTTACCGGGCAGGTACCGATGTTTCCATTATGGACATATGGTTACTTTCAATGTAAGGAACGATATAAAAGCCAGGACGAAACGGTGGATGTTGTAAAAAAATATCGGGAATTAGATGTACCGTTAGATGGCATCATTCAGGATTGGCAGTATTGGGGTAACAATTATTTATGGAATGCAATGGAATTTTTAAATGTTGAATTTCCCAGACCCGCAAAAAATGGTGAATGATGTACATAGCCTAAATGCACATTTGACCATATCCATCTGGAATTCCTTCGGTCCTCAAACAAAACAATACCGGGAGTTGGAAAAAATAGGTGCGCTGATGAATTTTAGTACATGGCCGCAATCCGGTTCGGAGAAATGGCCTCCGATCCGCGATTATCCTTCCGGCGTAAGAGTGTACGATCCCTATAACCCGGCAGCCCGTGATATTTACTGGAAATACCTGAAGTAACTTGGTCATTGGGAATAGATGGTTGGTGGATGGATTCATCAGAACCGGACCATCTTGATTTTAAGCCTTCCGATTTAGATGATAAAACCTATTTAGGTTCGTTCAGAAAAGTACGAAATGCTTTTCCGTTGATGACAGTTGGAGGCGTGTACACGCATCAACGTGCTGTTGATTCAAGTAAAAGGGTATTTATTCTTACCCGTTCGGCATTTGCAGGTCAGCAACGATATGGGGCCAATACATGGTCAGGTGATGTAACCTCATCATGGAATGCATTGAGAAACCAGATTTCGGCAGGATTAAATTTTTCACTTAACCGGCATTCCTTACTGGAACAGCGATATTGGTGGATTTTTTCTTCCGGATTTCCCAGAAAATTGGAAGATCCTGAATACCGCGAATTGTATGTTCGATGGCTGGAGTTTGGTACATTCTGTCCAATGATGCGTTCGCATGGTACGGATGCACCCCGTGAAATTTACCAGTTTGGTAAGAAAGGTGATAAGGCTTATGATGCCATAGAAAAATACATCAACCTGCGTTATCGCTTATTGCCTTATATCTATTCTACTTCATGGGATGTTACGGATAACCAATCCAGCATGATGCGTGCACTTGTAATGGATTTTCCAAAAGATAAAAATGCATTGGATATTAATGATCAATATATGTTTGGAAAATCCATCACTGGTAAGCCCGGTTACCGATCCAATGTATATAAAGCCTGGTTAGCGGAAAAGATACTACGCATGCAGAAGATTTCAGTACCATAAAATCAAAAGAACTGTACTTGCCCGCCGGAACCGATTGGTATGACTTCTGGACCGGCGAAAAATTACCGGCGGAAAAAAGATAACAAAAGAAACACCATTTGATATTATTCCCCTGTATGTAAAAGCCGGTATCTATTGTTCCAGTTGGGCCCGAAGTGCAATATGCTGAAGAAAAAAAATGGGATGATCTGGAGATTCGCATTTACCCGGGCGCCGATGGAAAATTTGTGTTGTATGAAGATGAGAACGATAATTACAATTATGAGAAGGGAGTTTATTCCACAATTACTTTTAATTGGAATGATAAAAAGAAAACATTGACCATCAACGACAGGAATGGTACTTTTCCGGGAATGCTGGAAAGCAGGAAATTCAATATCGTTGTTGTTGATACTAATAAAGGCATGGAGGAAACATGGTTGTCACACCGGATAAAACAATAAACTATACAGGACAAAAAGTAGTTGTAAAATTATAACTAAATGATACCAGGAAAAAAACAGATGTTAAAAATTATTTCATTTATTGTTATCGAACTCTGCACATCACAGCTTTTTCGCAGCAACTAACGGTACAGTCACCCAACCAAAAAATCAGTGTGAGCTTATTCCAGCAAAATACACGGAAGTAGGCGAATGGTATTTAAAAGCTTCTTACAACAACAACGGAAAAGCTTCAGAAGCTATTCCGCGTATTGACCTTGGCTTGTCAAGAAGCGACCAGGATTTTTCAAATGCAACTAAAATTTTTGAAAGCAGGCAAACCAATTTTGATTAATGAACAATACACTGCGTTACACGGTAAAAAATCTGTATGTACCAATTCGGCCAATGAAGTAATTGTTTCTTTTGAAAATCCATCTAAAGCAAAATTAAATATCATAATCAGGGCTTATAATGATGGTATCGCTTTTCGATATGAATTTCCTGAAAAGAAGGAACGTTTATAATAAAAGATGAACTGACATCCTATACCATTCCAAAGGAAACAACACGATGGATGGAAAAATGGAATGCTGCTAATGAAGGCCTTTATACTACTGATGAGGGATGATAAAGTACAGCAACAGGAATGGGGTTATCCGGCACTTTTTAATACTAACAGATAGCTCCTGTTGGTTTTTGATTCACGAAGCTGATTTAGACCGCACTTATTGCGGTACAAAACTGAGCAATGTTACTGACAAATCGAAATATAAACTTACTTTTCCAAACCGAAAGATGGCAGAGGTATGGGTGAATCACAGCCCACGATCACGCTTCCCTGGAAATCACCCTGGCGGGTGATTATAATGGGTAGCCTTGCAGATATTGTCGAATCTACTTTGGTAGAAGATGTTTCTACACCATCGGTAATTAAGAATACAGATTGGATAAAACCAGGAATTGCTTCCTGGAATTACTGGTCAAGCAATCATGGCACAAAAGATTATAAAATAGTTTGTGAGTTTGCTGATCTGGCTGCAGAAATGAACTGGCCATATACATTGCTCGACTGGGAATGGGATCAGATGAGTAATGGCGGCAATGTTGAAGATGCCGTTAAATATATTTTATCTAAAGGAGTAAAACCTTTGATGTGGTATAATTCCGGAGGCAATCATACCTGGGTTCCGTCAACACCCAAAAGACCGGATGCTTACGCATGAAAATCGTGTGCAGGAATTTACAAAATTGAAAAAGATGGGAGTTGCTGGTGTTAAAATCGATTTTTTTGAAAGTGAGAAACAAGATATGATTAAATATTATCTTGATATTTTGGAAGATGCTGCTCAATTTAAAATGATGGTTTATTTCCATGGCTGTATTGTACCAAGAGGATGGTCAAGAACTTATCCGAACCTGATGACCATGAAGCAGTCAGAGGAGCCGAATGGTATAACAACGGGCCTGATTTTACTATGGCGGCGCCGGAACATAACACCATACTTCCTTTTACAAGAAATGTAGTTGGACCAATGGATTATACGCCGGTTACATTTACCAATTCGCAATTTCCGCATGTTACATCTTATGGACACGAACTGGCATTGAGTGTAGTGTTTGAATCGGCATTACAACACATGGCTGACAGTCCGGAAGGTTATTATGAACTTCCGGATGCTGCAAAAACATTTCTTAAAGAAGTGCCCAATGCATGGGATGATACCAAATTACTTGATGGCTATCCCGGGAGAGATGTTATAATTGCACGCCGCAAAGGTAATTCGTGGTATATAGGTGGGATAAGTGCAGAACAACGGGAGCTGAAGAAAACAATCAAATTCGATTTTCTGCCGACCGGAAAGCAATACAAGCTAATATTGATATCCGATGGCAAATATGACTCTGTATTTGATACTCAATACATGGTTATCGACAACACATCTTCTGTGGACATAAAAGTATTAAGACGTGGAGGATTTGTAATGTCTCTCAAACCAGCTGAATAAAACTAATCTGATCAAAAAATAGATTGTATATGAACCCCGATCATTAAAGTCCTCTTAGAATGATCTGCCACAGCTCAATTTCGGAGATTTTAATTTCTAATAAATTGAACAGTCGTTTATTGATTAGCGATACATTTTCCCTCATTTATTATAACATTTTTGTTGTAATATTTTGCCGCTTTTGTATAACATCCTTCACTGTAGGTTTTTGGTAGCTTTAAAATTTATTGCTTTCTATCTTGTATTGATGTAAGAATATCCTTATACGATGGACATCCTTTTCGATTGCTTAACAACAAAAATTTATCGCTATGACAAAAAAATTATTTCTTTTGACAGGCATATTATGCTTTGTCTTTGCTTCCTGCAAAAAGAGCTTTCAGCAAAGTTCTCCTGATGCAATTGCTCACAATCGTGATCGAGCACAAAATTAGTAATGATGACTGCCATTGTAATCCAATTGACGGCAGCACATTCTTCGATCCTAAGTGCCTGATTGCAGCAAGCCAACATGGGAAATTGGACACGATTCAAAAAGGTTTTGGTTTCACAGAAGGACCCGCTGTGGATAAGGATGGTAACGTGTTTTTTACCGATCAGCCTAATGACAAGATTTACCGATGGGATGCAAACAGCGGCATGGTAACCCTTTTTTTAGAAGGCACCGGGCGCTCTAACGGAATGGCTTTTGATAGAAAAGGAAACCTGATTGCCTGCGCGGACATGCATGGTGAACTTTGGAAAATTCGACCCAATGGCTCCCACGAAGTTTTGGTTGATAACTACCGGGGTAAATTATTGAATGGTCCAAATGATGTTTGGATTAATCCGGTTACCGGCGGCATTTATATAACAGATCCCATATTTCCAAGAGACTATTGGGATCCCTCCGATCCGCGAAATCAACCCTGGGAACCTACACATTCCGAACAAGCCGCAACAGGAAAAGGTGGCCATGTATATTACTTAGCTCCGGGTAGCCATAAACTGATAAGAGTTACCACGATGGCCGGATGGAACGCCGATATATGGCCTAACGGTGTAACAGGAACGCCTGACGGTAAAACGCTTTATGTAAACAATTGGACTTATGATGGCACCGGCAAAATCTGGTCTTTTGATATTAATAGAAATGGGACACTCTCCAACATGAAAGTTGTTGTCGACAATTTAAACTTCTGTGATGGTATGTCATTAGACGAAAAGGGAAACATTTATGTCAGCGGCGGAGTGGGTGTAAATGCTTTTGATCCGCATGGTAATAAAATACTTACAATTTCACCGGGTGGTGGAAGCAATAATGTTTTTGCAGGCAGGAATAATGACTTGTTGTTTATGACCGGACCGACAGACAGAATTACATCGGTAAAAATGAATGTGAAAGGGGTGGAAAAATTTGGACAGGGAGGAAGGAGGTATGATGATGACCGGACGGAAAATGATTGATATTTTTAAGGGGAAAAGAAACATCAAGGAAGCTGTCTCAAAAATTCATTGTGTGATTCAAAATGAATTTTTGAGACAGCCTCTTTTTTTTTAACAGCGGATAGAAAAAACCTAAATGCTGGAATTTGAATTTTTACCCGGAGGCAGAAAATATAAACTCACCTTAATTGCCGATGGATAAGCATGATAAAGATTCCTCAACACAATATATAGTGACAGATAAAAACAGTCCGGTATATGTAAGGTTGATGCACCGCGGCGGTTTGTGATTTCGTTAATACCCATACAATCACTTACCGGAAATTTAGAAAAGAAATAGATCCGCGTAAGCCTGCTTTCCGCGGCGATCCTCAATACTTATACAATGATTCTAAATAGTTTGAAAGTAATTTATCAATCGATTGTGTAAAATTCAACGATGTTCATTAATGGAAGTTTTTTATTTTAAGTTATTCTACTATTGTGTAATGTTATAAACGATCCGGCTCTCATTAAAAAATTATTTATAAACAAAACGAATTGCTGTTATGAAGAAAAAATTAATCCCGGTATTTATGCCGGCTGTGGGCAAACTGCTAATGTTATTGGTACTGTCCCTTTGTTTTTCTATTAAAAGTTATTGTCAAACGGTAACCGGAAAAGTTACAGATAAAGATGGCAAAGCACTTTCCGGCGTTTCAGTAAAAGTAAAAGGTTCATCCGGGGGAACCACTACTAATGCTTCCGGGCAATATAGTATTGCAGCTTCTCCGGCTGCAGCTTTACAATTTAGTTCGGTAGGGTATGCACTGGAGGAAGTTCCTGTTTCAGGCCGAAGGGTTGTTGATGTGGTTTTAAACGCCACTGCCGGAAGTTTGAATGAAGTGATAGTAACCGCTTTGGGTATTAAAAAGGAAGAAAGAAAACTGGGTTACTCGGTATCTTCTGTAAAAGTTGATGAAATCGCCCAGAACCGCACTACCAACGTGATGACCTCTTTAGAAGGTAAAATAGCTGGTTTGGAAATTGCTCCTCCAACGG
Source organism: uncultured Chitinophagaceae bacterium (assembly GCA_963819925.1). Taxonomy (GTDB): domain Bacteria; phylum Bacteroidota; class Bacteroidia; order Chitinophagales; family Chitinophagaceae; genus Ginsengibacter. The sequence goes on from CAWFYG010000014.1 coordinate 8,424, forward strand.
CGGGTGCGGGTGCAAGTAACCGGATTCGTTTGCGTGGGCAGGCGGGTTTTAATGGTCAAACCAACTCCCCTTTAATTGTTATTAACGGTCTGCCAATGGATCAGGGTGCCCGTAGTGCCGAGGGCGGTGGGCCTGCGGTAGATCAGGGCGACAATCTGCAACAGGTAAATCCGGATGATATTGAGTCAATGACCGTGCTGAAAGGTGCAACAGCAGCAGCGCTTTACGGTTCAAGAGCTTCAAATGGCGCCATTATTATCACTACCAAAAGCGGCGCTAAAAATTCGAAATTTGGCGTGGAACTTACTTCAAACTTTGCTGCCCAGGAGATTTTGGATTATACAGATTACCAAACCGAATACGGTACCGGTTCTAATGGTGTACGTCCTGCCACACAGGCCCAGGCGCAATCATTCGGTAACCTGGCATGGGGCGAAAAATATGACGGCGTTCCTACTTATCAGTATGATGGTGTTCAGCGGCCCTATCTTCCTGATAAAAACCGCATGAAGCAATTTTACAACACCGGAACTTCGTACGTGAATACGTTAGCGCTTTCCGGCGGTAACGCCTCAACAAGTTACCGGGTATCTTTTTCAAACCAGGATACTAAGGGTGTTTCCCCTGGTAATACTTATCATAAAAAGATCTTTAACTTAGGACTTAACAGCAAGGTTACTAATAAGCTGACGCTCCAGGTGAATATTAACTATGCCCACGAGGAAAATAATAATCCTCCGCTGGTTGGCGCCCAGGGTATCGGCTTTTCCAGCTTCCTTAACCGTATTCCATTAACGGTTGCAATTTCGACGTTGAAAGCCAGTGTTGAAAATCCTGACGGCACTATATTATCAACCAACCCCTTTAATGGCCTTTTGACTAACCCGTATTATCTTATCGGGCGAATGTTCGATAAAACCAAAAGGGATCGTTTGTTAGGTACGGTTTCCCTTAGGTATGATTTCACTAAATGGTTGTATCTGCAGGGTCGTGTAAATGCGGACTTCGGGTACAATAACAATGAAGCTAACAATCCAAGCAATTATGCACCTAACGCACCCATCAATAGTGCCACCGGCGGCTGGGCGGGTAGTTACGGTGTTTCCACGGGTTACAACAAACAAATTAATAGCGACTTTCTATTAGGGACTTCCCAAAAAGTTGGCAATTTTACAATAGACGCAAGCGTAGGTGGCAATATGTACACAGTTGACAATAACTTATCCAGCCAAAGTGTGACAGACTTTGTAGTGAGAAACATTTATAGCATTTCAAATGGCATTACTAAAACCCAGGATTACGGTATTACCCGGTCGCAGGTAAACTCTTTATATGCTTTTGCAGATTTTGGCTATAAAAACTTGCTTTTCCTGGATCTTACTGATCGTACTGACTATTTTTCTGTGCTTACGCCACCCAGCTCAATAGTTGCTAATCCGAAAAATTCTTTCAACTATCCATCTGCAAGCGCCAGTTTCATTTTTTCCGAACTGCTGCCTAAAATGAAATGGTTGAATTATGGTAAATTAAGAATGAGCTATGCAGAGGTGGGTAATGTAAACGGTGTTAATCCATATAGCAGCCAGCTTACATACTCAATCGAGTCACAGCTTTTCGGCGGCTATTCGGTCGCAAACATTGCCGGTAATGGAAACAATCCAAATCCATACATAAGACCTTACAGCGTTAGCGAAAAGGAAATAGGCCTGGAATTAAGGACCCTAAATAGCCGTCTGAATTTCGATTTCGCCGTTTACGATAAAAGGACCGATGATCAGATTTTGCCAATTAATTTATCAGCCTCATCTGGTTATACTGGCCAGAATGTCAACATTGCAAAGTTGAAAAATACAGGTGTGGAGGTGATGATTGACGGAACACCTGTTAAAATGCCAAACTTTAGCTGGAATGTATCGGTAAACGCATCCTACAATATATCAAAAGTATTAGCACTAAATCCGGGGCAAACCCGCCAGGTAGTAACCTTTTTTAATGGCACAGGAAACGAGTTTATAGGCTATTTAACGTATGATGTTGGTAAAGAGATGAATCAGTTGGTAGACTACACATACCTGCGCAACGATAAAGGCGAGGTAATGTTAAACAGTTCAGGGGGACTTCAGCATTCAAAAGATTTTGTAAACTATGGCAGTGCAAACTACAAATGGATTGGTGGGGTAACGAACACATTTAGTTACAAGTCATTGAGTTTATTAATTCAGGTTGATGGTAAATTCGGTGGTAAAGTGTTTTCGTCAACGGCACTAAACGGTTTAAGATCAGGTATAGGCAAGAATTCTTTAGTAGGCCGCGGTGGGGTTACTTTCGATGGGGTGCTGCCTGATGGAAGCCAGAATAATAAAGTAGTTGCTCCGCAGACATTTTATGCTCAATACCGTTCTCAAAATATAGGAGATCCGTTTGTTTTCAGCAGCGATTTTATCAAGTTAAGAAATATCACCCTTAGCTATGACCTTTCCCGTTTTATAAGTAATAAAACAAAGTTTGTTAAAGGACTTGCGATATCTGCTTTTTGCCGGAATGCAGCACTACTAATGAAACATATACCTACTGTTGATCCGGAAGCTTTCGCTTCAACAAGCGACAGCCGCTTAGGATACGAGCAACATACTGAGCCAACCACCCGGACTCTGGGGCTTAACTTAAATGTAAAATTCTAAAATAAAATATTATGAACAAAATTAGTCATCTTATAATCCCGATTGCTGCAGCGCTTTGCTTCGTGGGCTGCACAAAAGGGTTTGAAGAAAAAAACCAAAACCCTTATGCAATTACAACAATTGACCCGGGATTGTTATTTACCGGAGCAGAGCGGAATATGAATATTGGCAGTTGGGATGGAGAACAAACCATAGTACAACAATATATAAATGCCTACAACGCAGGCGCCACAGCAGGGTTTCAATTTAACCTGGACATAGATGGTTATAGCAACGATCGTTGGGGTGCTTACACAGGTGTTATCAAACCTTTGGTACAAATCATCAGTATTATTAAAGACGACCCGACTTCCAAAAACCTTTATGACATGGTACGGATATGGAAAGCGTTTGCGTTTATGACCCTCGTTGACACATACGGTGATGTGCCTTACAGCGAAGCAGGAAAAGCATACCTGGAAGGTATAAGCTATCCAAAGTATGATAAAATGGCCGATATCTATGCCGACCTTTACACTGAGCTTAAAACGGCTACGGCTGATTTATCTGCTTCAAATGAATATGTACCCAGTGATTTATTTTTTGGAGGTCCATCCGGTACAATAGACGAACAGGTGGCCCACTGGAAAAAAATCGGTTACTCTTTAATGCTGCGCCTGGGTATGCGCTACTCAAAAATTGACGTTGCCAAAGCTGCAAGTATTGCACAGGAAGCATTTGCAGGCGGTGTCATTCTATCCAACAGCGATAATGTTGTTGTTACCCAATATAATGGTACAGTTCCCAACGGTTTTTCTAACCTGCAGCGGAACATCAGTCCCTATTTTTATTATTTAGCTGAGCCTTTTGTTAACCAGTTAAAAAGCACCAATGATCCCAGGCTGAAGTATATCGGGGCCAGTTATGCCAATCCTACAACGATTACCACCACACCCGATACCACAACAGCTAACCAATATGGATTTCCGGTGGGATATGATGCGGTAAGCTTTTTAACCGCTCCGGGTTCCAGGGGCGCTAAAGGCGGAGGACTAAACTACACACAGCTTAACTACCAGGTAATGGTGAGTACTGTTGCCCCTGCTCTTTTTATTACTAATGCACAAACCCAATTATTATTGGCAGAAGCTAAATTCAGAGGGTGGATTACAGGTGGCTTAACTGCTCAACAATATTATGAAGCCGGCGTGAGAGCTGCTATGGATGACTGGAACTTATTTCCCGGCACATTTAGCCCCGCCGTATCAGACGCTGAAAAAGACAACTACCTGCTTGGCCCTGAAGTTGCATATAATGATGCCAACGCACTTGAGCTCATTAATACCCAATACTGGATATGCTCTATAACAAACGGCCCTGAAGGTTTTGCTAACTGGAGAAGAAGCGGATTCCCGGCATTGCTACGTAATACGTATAACGATGACTTAGTCCCAGGCGGCGGCTTTGTAAGACGCATGTCTTATCCTGATGCTGAGAAAGCCTCAAACGCAGACAACTATAATGAAGCTGTTGCGAGCATGGGCGGCGATGGATTAACACAACGTGTGTTCTGGGATAAACCGTGATAAAATAATTTGCTTATTAAAACCAAAATAAAACCCGGATCGAAAGTCCGGTTTTTAGTAACAGAAATTAAAACCGAGACAATATTGCATAGCGCCACCTAATTTAGGTTGAGTAAGTTCTTTAACAGAGACCATTAAACGCCGATAAAAATCATTCATTATGCAAAAAACAATTTTTCTCTTCTTCATCACCTGCTGTTTACTACAAGTTTCCACTCGTGCTCAATATGGTCCCGGGTTCGATTCAGCCAGGACAATTGCACCATTCAAGATGTTTGACAACCTTTATTATGTTGGTAACGACGGTACCAGTGCTTATTTACTGACAACCAGCAACGGGCTGATTCTGATTGATGCATTGTATGGAAGATACACGAATGACATTATTCAATCAATCCGGAATCTTGGTTTTGATCCGGGAAATATAAAGTACATTCTTTGTACGCATGGACACTTCGATCATTATGAAGGAGCTGATACGCTTCAAAAACTAACCCATGCCCGCATTGCAATGACGGAACCTGATTGGCAGATTGCTGAGGGAAAAGTGAAAAATGAATATGCAAGCAAACGCGTTATATTGAAACGCGATCTCGTAATGGGCGATGGCGATTCACTCACTTTAGGCAATACAACAATTTCTTTCTATGTAACGCCCGGGCATACACTCGGTGTGCTCTCTATGGCCTTCCCGGTGCGTGAGGGAAAGAACACTTACAAAGCATTTCTCTTTGGTGGTGTGGGACTCAACTTTAACGGTGTTGAACAAACGCAACTATATCTGCAAAGTGTACATCGGCTGTTAGGGATGAAAGGCATACAGGTCAACATTACCAATCATCCTGCCCCGGGAAAAATTTTCGAACGATATACACTTTTGAAACAACGTAAAACCGGGGAGCCGAACCCTTATGTTGATCCGATAGCATTTCAAGCCTGGTTAATTGAATTGCGCAATGCAGCTCAAAAGAAGTTGGAAAACGAAAAAGCGGGCCATTAATCTTTATTTGTTCCAGATAAGAACAGCGGTCCGTGCCCCGGCTACACTTAGTGTGCCCATAACCGTTAGTTGCATAATAAGGCAATTGTTTTTTTAAGAATTATATTGAATGAACCCGGACGACAAAGATGCATGTGGCCAAAGCAAAATTTTTTGTTTTATATCATGCAAGTCGCCCTTAAAATTCATGAAGCCGGGTCTTGAAAATCCTGCCATGGTTTAGCGGGCCTATTCAAAAAAAGGAACGCCGGGTATCGCATATTTTTTCAATCCTTCTACATTAAGCTCCACACCAATACCAGGTTTATCAGATAATACAAGAAATCCTTTTTCAATAAATGGTTTATCATACGTTATGATCTCTTTCCATTTTGGTTGTGTATCGCTTAATGTTTGCCATTCCAGGATATGAAAATTGGGTACCGAAGCGCAAACATGAGCAGTGGCCATAGCGCCAAGAAACGAACCAACCATGTGAGGTGAAAAAGGTGTATAATATAAATTGGCAAGATTTGCTATACGTTGCCCTTCGCCAAGGCCGCCGCACTTCTGAAGATCCGGCATGATGATATCGATCGCCGCTTCTGATAATAATCGGGTGTAGCCATACCCAAGATAAAAATTTTCTCCGGCGCATATTGGTGTGCTTGTTTCCTGTGTGATCGTTTTATATACATCTATATTATCGGCAGGTACCGGCTCCTCCAGCCACATAAGATTTAAAGGCTCCATCATCTTGGCCACTTTTCTTCCTGTCGGTGCATCATAGCGTCCGTGCATGTCCACACAAATGTCAATATGCGGCCCCACTGCTTTACGAACAGCTTCAATAGAATTATACATTCTTTCCAACTCCGCATTACTTGCCGTCCAGTTATACCGGTCAAATTTATTAGGATCGTTTGCTTCATCAATATCAAACTTAACGGCAGTGTAGCCCCTGCCCACAGCGTCTGTAGCGGCTTTCGCATAATCTTCCGGTGTAGGATTTCTTACTGCATATAATTCTGTATCGCAGTACACTCTTACTTTATCACGAAACTTACCACCCAATAACTGGTAAACGGGCAGGCCAAGGGCTTTGCCACACAAATCCCATAAGGCAGCATCAAATGCTGATAACACCGCAACATACATTCCTGATTGGGCGCCGCCGAAGAAATTTCCTTTTCTCAATTCCTCAAAAATCCTGTTCGGGTTTAAAGGACTTTTTCCGGTTATTTGCTTTCCTATTCGCTGCACTAAATAATAAGTTCCGCCAATGGCGTCTACCGCTTCACCGCTGCCCCATATATCCTGGTTAGTAAAAATTTTCACGAATAAACCACCCCCTGAATAAGCACACTTCACGCCAGTTATTTTTAAATCGGAAGGGGCTGAAGATTTTGGCGTTCTATCTACCGCTTCCGTAATTCCCTTTCCAAAAGATGATAATGATGCGAAAGGTGTAATGGCAGCAGCGATAGCCGCTTTTGTCAAAAATGATCTCCTTGAGTTTGACATGATCTTATTTTTTTTAGTATTAAAAATTAATTGCTTGATTCCTGGATTTGACTACTCTATATAATTTACCAGGTTCTGTCTTTTAAATATTCCTGTATCTGTTCTTTGCCAACCGGCAATTCATTAATATGATCGTTCAACCACTTCGAAAAATCTTTTTCAATGTCATCTGTCCAGCGGGCATCTATTTGACCAGCCGTATATTTTCCTTCCCTTAAACGCTGGTGACCAAACTGGTCGCGTAAACGCACAATTTCTGAAGTCTTCACTACCTGTTCGGCCAATTGCGGTGGAATAAAAACTACCACTCCCATTTTGCCCAACACTATATCTCCGGGCATTACCGTTACGGTTCTAATACGGGTTGGATGATTGATACCAACTATCATAGTAGTTAAATCCCTGTTTTGTCCACCGCCGGGGTTATGATAGGATGGATCATAGCTGGTATAATAAGAAGTGAAACCTCCTATTTCTTTTAGACCTTCGAGGTCTCTTATGGCACCATCATAAACAATTCCATTGCCTGTACGGGCATAGATGGCATTACCTACGTTATCACCAATAGTAGGTCCGTTTCGTTTTGCTCCAAACTGATCCGCGACATACACATCTCCTTTTACCAACATTTCAACGGCCCAAACATTTTGAGCTCTTCTGCCTTGTTTTTTTCCTAATGAATCTATGGCCTTCCATACGTCAGGCCGGCCGGGCATAAACGTTGTAGTTACCGCACGGCCTACCAGTACACTATCCGGGTTGATGATTTGCCAATCTTCAGCGACCTGGTATTTATAACCAGCATTGCTCATAACAGCCCAGGCTTCTTCTACACTAACTGATTTCATTCTTCGTATAATGTCGTCGGAAACTTTTGGCCTTCCATCCGGGAAACGTTCGCCTTTCCATTCGGGTGTTAAGGCAATTAATTCTTCCTTACTTATTTGCACTTGCTGGCTTTGTGCAAATTGTACAATACCAGAAAATAAAATAACCATCAGTAAAATTTTCATTTTTTTCATAAAGCATTTTTTTGATGTAGAGAGATATATTCTTTGCCGGTTACAAGTTCTTCTTCCTCTTGCGGCAAACGGTTGTGCCACCAACTTGCCAGCGCAGATCCGGTGATGTTCATCAGTGGGCCAAATACTGCAGCAGCCAGCCCAACGGTTCCAATTTTTCCCATCTGTTTTGCAATACCCGAAGCCAGTCCTGCATTTTGCATACCTACCTCGATAGCAACTGTGCGGCAGTCCCGCTCAGGCAACCTGAATAACCTGCTTGTCCAGTAACCCAATAAATAACCAAAGCAATTATGAATTAACCCAACCAGGATAAGCAACAACCCGATCTTCATCAAATTATCCCGGCCGGCTGCTACAATTATGGTAACGATTGCTGCTATGCTGAACATTGAAATAAACGGCAAGGCTTTATCAAGCCACTTTAATTTTCCAAAAAATAATTTATTAAAAATTAAACCGGCACCGATGGGTATAATGATCATTTTAAAAATATCCCACATCATGCTCATTACATTAATTTCGACCAGGGCGCCGGCAAAATATTTCATGAGCAACGGCGTAACAAAAGGAGCAAGTAATGTAGTGACGGAAGTAATTGTTATTGACAGAGCAAGATTTGCTTTTGACAGGTAGGCCATCACGTTAGATGCCAGTCCGCTTGGTGAACATCCTATTAATATAATGCCGGCGGCTATTTCAGGCCCAAAGTTAGTAAGGCTTGCCAGGGCAAAACCAAGTAATGGCATAATGGAAAACTGGCAGGCCACACCAATCAATACTCCCTTTGGTGATTTGGCAATGGCAGCAAAATCTTTAACACCCATTGACGAGCCCATCCCAAACATAAGCACCTGTATTAAAGGAATGATGGAATTGCTCAATTTGAAATTTCCCCATGCAGTAAAATATTGCGGGTGGAACATTGCCAGCGTTACTGAGGCAAAGATGATTGCTGTAAATGACATGCCCTTCAGCAAATTGTTACCTCTGAAGGCAAATGCAATACACACGAAAAACAAAGCAATTAACCATCCGGTAATATTTATTTGCCCTGCCATCCTAAATATTACAGATGCAACAACACAAAGGGCAGCAAGGCTGTAAAAGAAGTTTGGATAAGTTTTGACCGGCATATTTTCAGACATAATTATGGCGATAGTTAAAGGCGTTCTGGCTTACGACTGTTGCAGGGCAGCAATTTCAGCAAACTCATCAGCCAGTTTAGTACTAAGTGTTTCAAATATTTTGTAATATTTCAAATAGGTTCTATGATTATTTTTTTCAGGCGCTACAAAGTCACCCAATACAACTGTTTTCGCCGCTTCATCAAGAGATTTGTAAATACCCATTTCTGTCGCGCTTATTAAGTAAGAACCATAGCTTACACTATGATAATTTTGCCTGAGTCGAACAGGTTTATTATAAATATCAGCCACCATTTGTGCAAAAAAGGGGAGTGTGCCAAAACTCCCGTTAATAGAAAGACCGTTAAAGGCACGATGTTCCTGAAGCGTTTTGCCAATACTATAAATTTCATATAAAATGCCTTCAATAACAGCTCTTAAGAAATGGGCTTTTGTATGCTTTATATTTATTCCAAAATAAACACCTCGTGCATTGGCATTCCATATAGGCGCTCTTTCACCTAATAAATATGGCAGGAATATTAAACCGTCTGATCCGGCAGAAATACCTGAAGCCTCATTGATTAGCTCAAGCATACTGTTTTCAATATCGAATGGATTTTTAGAATCACCAAATTGCCTGGTGAACCATTCAAAGATGATACCTCCGTTATTCGTAGGTCCCCCGGACACATATCGGTTTTCTGTAAGCAAATAGTTGAAGAAGCATAGCTTGTCATCCTGTAAAACTTTGTCTCCCATTACTCTCACGGCACCACTGTCTTCAACGGTTATGTTAGCCATTCCTTCCCCATTTATTCCATCACCCAGAACGGCCATGCATCCATCGCTGGAACCAACAAGAAGTTTGGTATCCGCTGACAGACCCAATGATGTTTGGTATGCTTTATTTAATTTTCCTGCGGAGGTAAAAACGGGTACCAGGTCTGGCAACATGGCTGAAGTGATGCCCGCAAATTTAAGCGCCTCGGGCTCCCATTGTATTTTATGGATGTTAAGCAAACCTGTAGCAGATGCAATACTGTAATCAATCATGTACTCGCCTGTTAATTGCTGCAGGATATAACCCTTCAGTGATAAAAACTTGCTGACCTGTTTGAACTTTTCCTTTTCATTGTTTTTAATCCAGGCAATTTTTGTTAGTGGTGACATCGGGTGCAGCGGTGTACCGGTAGTTTTGTATATCTTTTTACCAAGGGATGAATTCTTGAGTTCCGCAGCTTCCTTATTAGCCCTGTTATCTGCCCAGGTAATGGCATTACCCATTGGGTTTCCTCTTTTATCCACAGCAAGCACACTGTGCATGGACGCACTGAAACAGATGGACAATACTTTATATTTTTTAGGATGTACTAAATCGTTTAAAAGGTTTTTGAGAACATACAGCATAGTAATAAAGATCTGGTCAGGATCCTGTTCACTATAATCAGGTTCACTGTGAAATGTGGGGCAATATCCTTTTAGTGAGCCAAGGATATTGCCATTCAAATCAAATGCATATACTCTTACTGCATTGGTGCCGAGCTCTATGGTGATGATACATTCCATGGTTAAAATAGTTATTTCGTTCGTAAATGATTTTTTCTAAATTGGCTTGGCGTATAGCCAGTCAGTTTTTTAAAGGTGGTTGAGAAATGCTGTGATGAATAAAATCCGATATCCAATGCAATATCGGTGAGGCTGATGCCTGGCTTTTTCAATAGTTTAATTGCTTCAGAAATCCGGATATTGATCAGATAACTTACCGGTGAAAAACCTGAATAACTTTTGACTTTGTCATTAAATAATGTAGTGCCCAATCCAACCAGCGTCGCCATTTCTTCTACCGTCCATTGATGTGAAAGACTCCGTCTTAGCTCATGTTCCAGTTTCATAAATATTGACGGAAAATCTCGTCCCGGATTAGATATCCTGGAGAATTGTCTCGCCATCTGGATAAAAATTTCATCAAGTAGATGATTTACTCTTGCCTGGTAACCTATTTCCTGGTTGAATAATTCTGATTGAATAGATTTGAAAATGTGACCCGCTTCTGTAAATTTCTGAAGCACCGGTGAGTTATTCATTTGCAAGATCCTGCACACTGCCTGAGTTTCTCCATCTGACAGGCTGCTCCAGGAACCTTTTACGAGTTGTCCTTTTTCGTTAGTTTTTACCTCGATGTGAATCCACGAAAAAGAGCCAATTTCTAATACATTGTTTTCATTTCCAAACTCTGTTCCGGGTAATATTAATGCCACATCGCCGGGAAATAAAATAAAAGACCGGCGATTTATTCTCCATTCAAATTTGCCTTCCTGTACATAATATATTTTTAACCCATCAGCTACGATATTAAGAAAACCATTCAGTCGAATGGCTGAATTCTTAATTACGCCTATTTCGGTAATATGCGGAAACAAGCGTAATTCCTGGGCTTTCGTTTGGCAAAGTAGAAATTGATTCATATACAATTTGGAACAAGCATATCGTACGTCTTAGTCTGCAATCGTTAGTAAAATGAATTACGCTATAAAGAAAGGAAATTTATTTTAAGAGAATTTACAAAATCCACCAAAGTTAGTTATTGGAAGTTTTTACTTTGACGTATTTCTACCTTTAGTATCCTTTGTTTAAACTCAGGGGAGTTGAATACAAACTTCCGTTATTATTTATCTACTAAAACGATTTGCTTTATGAAGAAAAATTTACAACCGGCTCATGTACCGGGCTTGATGGGCTTCCTATTTTCTATCCTGCTAATTGCTTTTTGTAATTCCGCAAAGGCTCAAACAACAGTCTCCGGAAGAGTTGTAGATGAAAACAACCAGGCTGTTTCCGGGGTTACCGTTCAGGTTAAAAATACCAACCGGGCAACGGTAACTGATCAGTCCGGAAGATTCAAAATTAATGCAGCAAAAACTGATATTCTCGTGTTCAGCTACGTTGGCTCAGAAACACAGGAAGAAACAGTGGGCAACCGGAATTCCATCAATATCCGGATATCCGGCACTGCTAAGAATCTTGGCGAAATTGTGGTTACCGCTTTAGGTATTACCAAGCAGGCAAGAGGGTTAGGTTATTCTACAACCAATGTTAACCCGGATGAACTTTCTGTGAACCGAACCCCAAATGTGATGAATGCCCTGCAGGGTAAAGTAGCAGGGGTAAACATTACGTCATTAGGAACCGGGCCGGGAGGAACGTCAAAGATTCGTATCCGCGGTCAATCCACTATTTCAGGGCAAAACAATCCATTGATCGTAATTAACGGGGTACCGGTTGATAATACCAATTTCAACGATGCTACAATTGGCGTTACCGGCGGCGGCGTGTTTGCGGATGGTGGAGACGGTTTATCAAGTATCAACCCTGATGATATTGAAAGCATTAGTATTCTGAAAGGAGCTCCTGCATCTGCACTTTACGGCTCACGGGCTAATGACGGCGTCATCATGATCACAACGAAAACAAGAGGGAAAGGTAAGGGCCTTGGAGTAAGTTATAATGGAAACTATACTAACGAAACACCTTTGGATTTTACTGATTACCAAAAGGTGTATGGCCAGGGAGAAAACGGGGTTCGTCCTACCACGCCAAATCCAACCTCTGGCGAATGGTCTTTTGGTGAAAAGTTTGCACCCGGGCTTACCCAAACATTATTTAATACCCCGGGAATTCCTTATACGCCACAGGGCAGCCGGATTAAAGAATTTTACCGCCACGGTCAAAACTTTGCCAATACGATTACTTTGGAAAGTAGTGGTGAAAAAGGGGGCATTCATCTTTCACTAAATAATACAGATAACCTGGGAATTGTTCCAAATAACAGCTTTAACCGAAAAGGCATGAATCTTGGGTTTAGTTATAATTTATCTGATAAATTTAGTTTCGCCGGTAATGTTAACTACACAAATGAGGTTAATAAAAATCCGCCAAACATATCCAACCAGGACAATACTATCCCAACTACTTTAATGGCATTAGCCAATTCGATGCCATTAAGTGTTTTGGATGCAAATAAATTTAACCCCGGCACTGAAGATGAATATGTCTATTCAAGATTCAAAAACAGAACCAATCCATTTTGGGAACTATCGCAACAGTTCCATAATATCAGAAGAGACAGGATTTTTGGAAACATTTCAACAAAATATAATATCCTTCCCTGGCTTTTTGTTCAGGGCCGCTTTGGCCAGGATTACTGGTCACGCGATGAAAATGTAAATAATTTTCCTACCGGCCAGGCCTCAAGGGCTTCTGCACCCGCTGGTTTTGTAAACGGGATATATACGCAGGAGTCGCGCCGTTTCAGAGAAACCAACCTTGATTTTTTGGTAAATGCTACGAAAGAATTTGGAAATTTTGCTGTCTCTCTCACTGGTGGGGGTAATCAAATGCGCAGGCGTACCGATGTAAACAATGTCCAGGTAACCGACTTTGTTATCAGGGGACTTTATACCGTTCAGAATGGCAGAGCAAAAAATCCCATTTACAATCTTTCTCAAAAAGGTGTAAACTCTTTATATAGTTCGGGTGAAGTATCGTGGAACCGGACTTTGTATTTGAATGGTACTGTTCGAAACGATTGGTTCTCTACATTGTCTGCAGCCAACAGAAGCATCTTATATCCATCAGTTTCCGGCGCTTATGTTTTTTCAGAAACATTGAAAAAGAGCTTGCCCTGGTTAACTTTTGGAAAGATTAGAATGGGATATGCAGAAGTGGGTAGTGATGGTGACGTTGCTCCTTATTCTAACCAGTTGTTCTATACTATTAATTCTAATTTGATCAACAATCCATCGGGAATTGCTGTACCAGTAGGAGCAAGTGGCACAACAGTACCAAACGCCAATTTAAGACCTAGCAGAACTGCTGAAACAGAAATCGGCCTTGAATTAAAAATGTTTAACAGCAGGGTGAATCTTGATGTTGCTGCATATAGAAAAATAACTACCGACCAGATTGTTCCGGTACAAATATCAGATGCTTCCGGGTTTGTTAATACAAGTATCAATAGTGGCAAAAGCCGCAATTTGGGTTTTGAAGTTTTGCTCGATCTGGTACCGGTAAGAACAAAGACTTTCACATGGGATTTTACCGCTAATACTTCTTTTAATAAAACAAAAGTGCTCAGCATTCTAACCAGTACTCCCGGCGAAAGGATCACAATAGGAAGCCATCCGTTTAATGGAGAAGTTAGAGATGTTGTTGGACAGGAGATTGGGCAGATTGCGGGGTATGGATACGCCCGGGATGCAAAAGGGCAGAGAATTTTTCAGTCAAACGGAATACCCTTGCGTACACCCGACCTTGTATTGTTTGGAAGTGCGTTGCCTAAATGGACCGGGGGCTTTCTTAATTCATTTAGTTATAAAGGGATCAGCTTGTCCGTCTTCATAGATTATAAGTTAGGTAACAAAGTTTTATCAGGCACCAACTTCAATGCTATACGCGAAGGGCTTCATAAAATGACATTGGAAGGTAGAGAAGGTGGTGTGATTGGAGATGGCGTGGATCCTAATGGAAATGTAAACACAGCAGTAGCCGCCAATCAAACATATTGGGAGCACCTCAGATCTCAAGCTCTTGTTGAAGCCGTTATATATAACGGGGGTTATTGGAAACTCCGGCAAATAACTGTGGGGTACGATTTTACAAAGTTTATTCCGTCAAGATGGCCGGTTAAGGGTGTTAAGCTCGATTTGGTTGCTAACAATGTTCTTATTATTAAGAAATGGATTGACAACATTGATCCTGAATCCTCCGGGTATGGTTCTGATAATATGATCGGGCTGGAGTCTCCCAGCATTCCGACCACAAGAGGGTTGGGTTTGAATTTAAATATTAAATTTTAATACGACTAATTATGAAAAAAATATGTAACTATAGTTTACTGGCAGTTTTATTATTATTCGCCGCTTCCTGTGATAAGGGATTGGAACGATTAAATAAAAATACTACTGACCCTACTGCAATTGATCCGGTTCTTCTTTTAAACAATGCAGTTATCAATACCTCATTTCCTGTAAAATCACTGGTTTTTGATATAGGGATTGTTCAGCAGATGGTTACCCCCAATGGTGGGGTATTGGCTGGCGCCAATTTTAACCAGGATAGCAAGGAAAGCACTACTTCCCCTATTTGGGTAGTTTATTATGAAAATGTCATCAAAAATACACATGATGTAATTGTAAATACAAAAGATAATGCTGCAAGAAGTAACCTCTATAATATGGCCCGCATATTCCAGTCTTATGCGTTTATGATTCTTACCGATGAATATGGAGACATTCCTTATTCCCAGGGAGGGGCCGGTTATTCCGACCAGGTATTTTTTCCTTCATATGATCAACAGAAGGACATCTACCCGAACATTATACAGGAGTTGACAGATGCTTCTGCAGCATTGAGTGCAACTGGAGTAATAGAAACACAGGATGTACTGTATAGCGGCGACATTGCACAATGGAAAAAATTTGCCAATTCATTGCTGCTGAGAGCGGGCATGAGGCTCAGTAAGATAGATGCCGCCAAAGCCCAGGCCACCGTTCAGGCTGCTTTTGCAGGTGGTGTAATAACTTCCAATGCTGATAACGCCTACATGAGACAAGATGGTAATTATACACAGCCTATTGGCGGCACGCTCAATGGAAGTGAAGCGGCCAATTTTTACCTGACCAAGCCTTTTGTTGATCAACTGAAGAATACGAATGATCCCAGATTATCGGCTATTGCAGTTCGATATGTAGGCGCCACTTCTGGCAATGGACAAACGGTTGACGTGAGTTCTACAAACCCGGCTCAGCAAATTGGAATGCCGATCGGATATGATAATGGTAGTATTGTTGCTCAGGCAACCGTTGATGGTTTGGCAAGCTTTTATGATTACAGCCAGGCAGATCGGAGAAGGATCGTAAAAACTTCCGCTCCCGTATTCTATGTTACTGCTGCTCAAACAAATTTGTTGTTGGCCGAGGCTGCCTTTAGGGGATGGATAAGCACAGGTACTGCGGACCAATATTTTTCTGATGGAATAAAAGCTCACATGGATCAAATGGCTACTTATGATGCAGGTTGTGCGATAGCCCCAGGCGACAGGGATACTTACATAGCGGCAAATCCGCTAGTAGCGGGAACGGAGTTGGAGCAAATCAATACCCAATATTGGATTGCCTCTTTTTTAAATGGCCCGGAAGCTTTTGCTAATTTCAGAAGGAGTGGTTTTCCTGCGTTAACACCTAACCCCTATGGGCAACCCAACAATCCTGATGTACCTACCGGAACTTTTATCAGGAGGCTTACGTATCCTACGTCTGAATTATCAGTAAATACAGATAATGTAAATGCAGCAATTGCTGCGCAAGGGCCAGATAAATTAAGTACAAGAATTTGGTGGGATAAATAATTAAAACAATCGATAATGATAAGCAGATAGTTTTCATATGATTTCTTACCACCGATTACAGCTTCAATTTTTGTTACGGTGACTGGTGGTTTAATAAGATTCTATCTAAACTTCATACAACTTATATAGCGATAAAAAATCCGTATTTAAGTGTAACTGTCAAAAAAAATTATAGCGGAAATTTTTAAAAAGCAATTCTGCCTGCTTTAAGAGATGCTTTGCCCTGTTACCAGAAGAATTAAAAGACGGAGGCCAGTTAACAATTTACAGGTTGGTAAATGGCAAACTTACTAAAAGAGCATAACATAGTGTAACGAATAAATTTTTTAATTTCCTGGAAATGAGTGAAAATTTAAGAAGCCACAGTTGGTTTGGTAAAAAAAATAAAGACGGTATTATTTACCGTAGTTGGTTGAAAAACGAGGGCATGCCTCTCGACATGTTTGACGGAAGACCTGTTATAGGTATTTGCAATACATTTAGTGAACTAACGCCTTGCAACGCACATTTTCGGGAGCATGCTGAAATGGTGAAACGGGGTGTTTTGGAAGCAGGTGGTTTTCCATTGGAATTTCCCATTATGAGCCTTGGTGAAACATTGCTAAAACCAACCGCAATGCTTTTTCGCAACCTCGCCAGTATGGACACTGAAGAAAGTATTCGGGGTAATCCAATCGATGGCGTGGTATTGTTAACCGG
Organism: uncultured Chitinophagaceae bacterium; assembly: GCA_963819925.1. GTDB lineage: Bacteria > Bacteroidota > Bacteroidia > Chitinophagales > Chitinophagaceae > Ginsengibacter. Next base: position 25,429 of record CAWFYG010000014.1, read on the forward strand.
TTGCGATAAAACAACTCCATCAACTGTAATGGGTGCTTCCAGCGTGGGCTTGCCTACGATAGTAGTGCCTGGCGGCCCCATGCTGAATGGCAGATATAAAGGCCAAACCATTGGCAGTGGTACGCATGTGTGGAAGTTTGATGAAGATATGAAGACCGGGAAAATGACCCAACAAGAATGTGAAATAGCTGAAAGCTGCATGAGCAGGAGTATCGGTCATTGCATGACGATGGGCACTGCAAGTACCATGGCTGTGATGGTGGAATCGCTGGGCTTAACGCTTAGTGGTGCATCAGCCATTCCCGCAGCCGATAGCCGAAAAAAACAGATGGCCCAGTTCAGCGGACGGAGAATCGTAGAGATGGTAAAGGAAAATCTGACTATCGATAAAATCTTAACGAGAGAGGCATTTGAAAATGCTATCCTGGTGAATGCGGCAGTTGGTGGTTCATCTAATTTTATAATTCATCTTATTGCTATTGCAGGCCGGATTGGTGTTGATATAACGCTGGACGATTTTGATCGGCTCAGCAGTAAAATTCCTTTATTGTTAAACCTGATGCCTTCAGGGAAATACCTGATGGAAGATTTTTATTATGCCGGCGGCTTACCGGTGATCCTAAATGAATTAAAAGATATTTTACATAAAAATGTAATAACGGTTACCGGCAAAAATCACCAGGAAAATATTAAAGGCAATTCAGATTGTTACAACGATGATGTAATTGCCACTTATGAAAAGCCATTTATACAGGAAGCAGGCTGTGTCGTGGTAAAAGGTAATCTCGCGTCAAACGGCGCAGTCATAAAACCCTCAGCCGCTAGCCCGGCTCTATTGTCGCATACGGGACGTGCCGTGGTATTTGAAAGCATCGAAGACTACAATGCAAGAATCGATGACCCTGACCTGGATATTGATGAAAACTGCGTAATGGTTTTGAAATATGTAGGTCCTGTCGGTTATCCCGGTATGCCGGAAGTCGGGAATATGGCTTTGCCGAAAAAAATATTAGAGAAAGGTATTAAAGATATGGTTCGGATAAGTGATGGGCGAATGAGTGGTACTGCTTATGGCACAGTCGTACTGCATGTGTCACCGGAGTCTGCTATCGGCGGCAATTTGGCCCTGGTGCAAAATGGAGATATGATAGAACTAGATGCGAAGGAAAGAAAATTGCATTTACATATAACAGAAGAAGAGTTAGCGGCAAGAAGAAAAAAATGGATGGCACCTAAACCAGTAGCCAAACGAGGATATGTGAGTTTATACATAGAACATGTATTGGGTGCTGACAAGGGTGCCGATCTTGATTTTTTACAGGGCAATTCCGGAAGTGAGGTAACCAGAGATTCGCATTAACATTTATTTCTTTGGTGCGTGTATAACACCAAACTGCAACATTCACTCATAAACCTGGCTTTGATTCATTAAGGATGGATGAAATCATTTCTGAGTAAAAGAAAAATCAAACTATATCAATCTCCTTGAAGTAACCCGTAAGGATAAACGCTATTATGGATAGATATAAAATGATCAAAAGACAATTTAAAAAGAAAATAAAAAATGAAATTGTACAAGACCGGTAATGGAACGGTAATCGAATCAAATGAAAAATTTTACGCGGTTAAGGCCAACTGGGAAAAGTTGATCAACGACGATAACGCTTTTCAATCTGCAACTGCATTTATTAAAGATGCAACTGAGGGCGGCAGTTCACTGGTTGAAGAATTACTTCCGGTTATTGGTATTAACCAGGAATTATGGGCTTGTGGAGTAACTTATTTACGAAGCAAAATCGGAAGACAGGAAGAAAGCAAGGATGCCGGCGGTGGAGACTTCTACGGCCGTGTGTACGAAGCGGAAAGACCTGAATGTTTTTTTAAAAGCACGCCACACCGGGTGGTCGGCAATAAAGGTTTTGTAAGAATAAGAAAAGACAGTACCTGGGATGTGCCGGAACCTGAGTTAACTTTGGTAGTAGCTTCCTCCGGAAAAATAATAGGCTATACTATTGGCAATGATATGAGCAGCCGTAGTATTGAAGGAGAAAATCCTTTATATCTGCCGCAGGCAAAAACATATGATGGGTGCGCAGCCCTTGGCCCTTGTATATTGCTTGCGGAGAAACCAATTGAGAGAGATACAACAATTACTTTAACCATTAGCAGAAACGAGCAAATTGCTTTTAAAGATAGTATTGCCATTAACCAAATGAAACGTACTCCGGAAGAATTAACTTCTTTTATTTTTCGTGAATGTTCTTTTCCGCATGGGTGTATGATAATGACCGGCACCGGCATTGTGCCGGGAAACGATTTTACACTAAAAAGTGGCGATGAAATTTCAATAACGATTGATAAAATAGGTGAACTGGTAAATGTGGTTGCATAATAAAACTTTATGAAAGCAACTTCAATAATCCCCACCTTAATACTCTTCTTTCTTTGCCTGCAAAGTTGCCGTGATACCAAAAAGATGGCTGCTTCGGCCCAGAGCACTACAACCTTAAAAAACGTTTACGGTAATGCATTTCTAATGGGCGTTTCGGTTAATGATGCCATCGTTTCAGGGGCAGATAAAGCATCGCAGGATATTGTGCTGAAGCAGTTCAATTGTATCACACTCGAAAATTCGATGAAGGCTGCTTTGATAAATCCTCAACCCGGCGTTTTCAACTATGTCCCGGCAGATGCATTTGTAGCTTTTGGACAGGCGCACAATATGTTTATCGTTGGTCACACATTAGTTTGGCATAACCAGGTGCCCGCATGGTTTTTTATAAATGCAGAAGGAAAACCCAATTCAAAAGAAGAACAAATTGAACGCTTACGAAATCATATCAAAGCAGTAGCCGGAAGATATGGCGGCAAAGTAAATGCCTGGGACGTGGTGAATGAAGTGATAGATAACGATGGCAGCTACAGGGCCACCTCATGGTAAATGCATTTGGCAATGGCGACACACTCGTAAAAAACAATGATTTAGATATATTTATAAAAATGATTTAGATACATTTATAAAAGAAACAATTGTTATGAAAAAAATCCTTTCCCCGATTTTGATTTTGCTTACTTGTGCAGCTGCGGCTCAGCAACCCAACCCAATCAAAATAGATGACGGATTATTACAAGGTACTTTTGAAAATGGACTGACAGTATATAAAGGAATTCCTTTCGCTGGCCCGCCTGTTGGTGATCTCAGATGGAAAGCCCCTCAGCCTCCGGCAAAATGGGATGGTGTACGTATGGCTGACAAGTTTGCTCCGGGTGCCATACAGGGCATAAATCCACCTTCCGGTAAGAGCGAAGATTGTCTTTACCTGAACGTTTGGACGCCTGCAACATCAGCTAAAGAAAAAGTACCCGTTTTGGTGTGGATTTACGGCGGCGGATTTTCGGTTGGCTACACCTCGGACCCGATGTACAACGGGGCAAAACTGGCTAAGAAAGGTGTGGTGCTGGTAAGTATTGCGTATCGTGTGGGCCAGCTTGGTTTTTTAGCACATCCGGAATTAAGTAAAGAAAGTCCAAATCATGTATCTGGAAATTATGGCCTGCTCGATATGATTGCAGGTCTTAAATGGATTAAACAAAATATTGCTGCATTTGGTGGCGACCCAGATAAGGTAACCATTTTTGGTGAGTCAGCGGGTGGCATTGCCGTTAGTATGTTATGTGCATCACCATTGGCAAAAGGCTTATTTCAGGGAGCAATTTCAGAAAGTGGCGGATCGTTTGGGCCACCGCGTCTTACTACTTACCCCGGAGAGAATTTAAAAACCTTGCTCGATGCAGAAAACGATGGAGTAGCTTATGTAAAAAGTGCTGGTGTTACTTCTATTGCGGAACTACGGAAAATTGATGCGGACAAACTTCCCGGTCGTGGGCTTGGGATGTCGTGGCCCATCATTGATGGATATGTAATTCCTGATGACCAGCATAATTTGTATGAAGCCGGAAAGTATAATGACGTACCTATATTGGTTGGCTACAACTCTGATGAAGGTGCAAGTTTTTCCCGTGACAAAACACCGGCAGACTATATTTCGGGTGTGCAGAAGCGATATGGCAAGTTTGCTGATGATCTTATTAAAGCTTATCCTGCGAGTGAAAACGCCGTTCCTAAAACCGCACGTGACCTATCCCGTGATGCCGCTTTTGGCTGGCAAACATGGAGCTGGGCAACGTTGCAGTCAAAGACTGGAAAATCAAAAGTATTTTATTATTATTTTGATCAGCATCCTGATTACCCGAAGAGTTCACCTCGCTACGGTTATGGTTCACCACACGGGCAGGAAGTGGCCTATGTATTCCGGCACCTCGATTCTTCAAATTCTCAAACTACTAAAAGCGACATCGAAATATCAGAAGCCATGAGTACCTACTGGACAAACTTTGCAAAATACGGGCAGCCAAATAGTAAAGGTGTGCCTTTGTGGCCGGCTTTTACTGGTTCAAATCCACAGGTTATGTATTTTAGTACAACACCCCATGTTGGGCCGGTACCCAGTGCCGAATCATTGAAAGTATTGGATGATTATTTCAAATGGAGACGAACACCCGAGGGAAAAGAATGGGCTAAATAAAAAAAGATTTTGTTGCAAACAGTTTATTACAACCAACCATAATTATTAAGATGAAAAATATTTCGACTATTCCCCTGGTCCAAAGCGCCTCAAGGCTAATTTCTATTTCATTGTTGCTGCTGTGCATCTGCTTCACATCATATGCACAGGTTGATACTGCGTTGCGGCAAACTATGCCAAAGGCTGGCAAATTGCACAACAATAAACCTGAAGGAAAAGGCTGGGTAAATCTCCTGGCAACTCCATCTGAATGGAATTACGAACCTGCTTTTTGGCAATTTACTGATTCAGGTTTTCATGCCGCTATGGGAAAAGAAAAGGAACATCACTACAGTTATACAAAAAAAATGTACAAAGATTTTGAATTAAATGTAATGATACGAATGGTGGGTGATGAAGATGCCAATTCCGGGGTTTGTATCCGTATAAATCCAACAAACTTTGATAATGCACCCGGTTACCAGGTTGATATGGGAAAAGGGTATTGGGGCTCGCTTTGGGAAGAACGACGGGCAGATATGGTGCAAAAATTTCCTGATACGCTTGTTCAAAAGCTGGTGCATCAAAATGATTGGAACCATTACTACATAGTAGCAAAAGGCCACCATATAAAGGCCTGGCTCAATGGTGTAAAGACAATTGACATTGTACACGATGCGGGTTTTTCCGAGGGTAGTATCGGATTTCAGCTTTGTCATTACCATAACCCAACGGTCGTGGATGTAAAATCTTTATACATCCGTGAATTAAAATAAAGGTGGCAGGTGTATTCAAAAAAATTCGATCTATTTCAAATGCATTTTGAATGATCTTTAAACGCTCTGATAATCTAAGATGAAATTAAAAATATCAATTTTAGTTACCCTGCTACGTTGTTTTGCGATAAATAAAATTTGACAACAAAATTCAATAGTAAAAGCAATATTTTACATATTTCAAAAACAAAAAGCCCGCAAACATTGAGTTTGCGGGCTTTTAATTTCGTTTGAATTGTAAATTAGCGGAGAGAGAGGGATTCGAACCCTCGGTACAGTTGCCTATACAACGGTTTTCGAGACCGTCCCATTCAACCACTCTGGCATCTCTCCTTAATAAAGTTACCCGGTTTGAGGGATAAAAATACCCCGCTTTTGCGGGGGTCGTTTATCAATTAGCGGAGAGAGAGGGATTCGAACCCCCGGAGGTGTGACCCTCAACGGTTTTCAAGACCGCCTCATTAAACCGCTCTGACATCTCTCCGGCGCAAAAATAACGTTGGCAAACAGTTCCTCCAAAATTTGTTTAAATTGGTTATTATAGCTGTTTTTTTGCCCAAAATTTTATAGTATGATTATTGGTGAGTTTTTTGTTTAGATACCTGAACCAACTTAATTAAAAATTCAACGATTCATAAACCGGCCTAAAGTGATATGGAAAAATTTTCAGAAACCAAACTGGACCACTCTTCTTCTGCAAAGAAGGCATCATGGATAACGTTACGATTTATTCTCGCAATTAGCCTTTTCCTGCTCACGCTATTCATTTTCGTAGAAATAACTGATGAAATAGTTCTCGAAAAAGAAAATGGATTCGACATAATCATATCAACTGCGGTTTCATCCCTTGTATCTCCTTTTGTAACTTCTTTAATGAACGCTTTTACCTTCTTCGGATCGCAGTTTTTTTTAATCCCTGCATATCTTGTGTTGATTACATATTATATCCTGAGGAAACGAAGCAGGCTTGCAGTGGATGTTGCAATGATTGGATTAAGCAGCACCGGCCTTCTTTTTTTACTTAAGGATATTTTTAAACGACATCGTCCTCTTGATCCTCTCATTAGTAATGTAACGGGTTTTAGTTTCCCCAGCGGGCATTCATTTTCTTCCTTTACCTTTTTTGGTTTGCTTATTTACATTACATGGAAAACAAATCTGAAAAAGTTTTGGAAAATTTTTATTTCTTTCTTTTTGTTTCTTTTGGCTACTACTATTGCTTTCAGCAGGGTTTATCTGCGTGTACATTATCCCAGTGACGTGGTTGCGGGTTTCTGTTTGAGCGTTGCCTGGCTTATCAGCTTCTTTATGGCTATTGCACAAAGCGGACAGGGGATTTACTGTAAAGGAAAAAGAAAGTAAAAATTTGCCTGCTTAAATCCTGTGATGATCGGCTCTCCAGTTTACAATCGCTTTTTTAATATCATCGGGTTTCATGTTTTCGTTTGCCGCTTTTTCTGCAAGAAGCAAAAATTCTGTATCATCGGCAAAGCGTAACGCAATTACCTGCGACTTACGTAAACGTTTGTCTAATAATTTACCGGTAAGTGCAAGGTGACGAAGATTTTCCTGTGCAAGAATGGCCCTGTCCTGTGCGCCAACTGCAAATTCCCGTGCATACCAGAATATCATTAAGCAGGCATAGCTTAATCCAAATATAATTGCGGCAACTAATCTTCCTGAATGATGCTGGTAGGTTTTAACCAGGTTCCACGCGGAGCCGGCCAGACATAAAATCAGGATGGATGACGTGACGAAATGAAACAGCGGGACATACCGGGAATGATGTTTGTAACTTTGAACTTTCATATTATTAAGGTTTTAAAACTGAAATGTATTATTTAAGAAGGTCCAGCAAGTTCCACATTTTTTTTCTTACACCATTCGCATTACCGTCATAACTATTTATGATAAACGCGAAGGTATAATCAGCGCCAGTCCTGCTCTTTATAAACCCGGCGTACGATACAACGTCACTGATGGAACCACTCTTCATTTTTATCCCGTTTATTTCGGGTAAAGCATCGTAAAAAGAGGGAAACCAGGATTGCTTTTTTGCGTATTGCAAAACAGTTACTAAAGTGGATGCGGTTACCCTGTTCGCCGGGGAAAGGCCGCTTCCATCAATGATATTGATTGCTGAAGGTTCAATACCTTTCCTGTTCCAAAAGTTTTTTATAACATTTACACCGCTGTCTGTGGAGCCAACTTTTGTAAACTGGTACGCAAGTGTTTTAGTCAACGCTTCACCATACAGGTTTATACTTTTTTTCAAAAACCAATAAACAATGCTGTCAAGACCGGGTGAATTATGGGTATAAAATGAGTGAACCGGGTCGAAATTTTTTGCTTCGTCCGGGTAGTTCATTGCAACCGTTTCAATGGGTTCCTTTTTTAAAGATGCCTCGAGCGTTAATGCTAATTGTTTTGCCGGCTGAGGCATAGATCCCGATACGCTAAAATTATTTTCGTCAATAGGTATGGTGCCTCTTACGTAAGTGTCTTTATTATTTTCGGGGATGTAAATATATGTGTTGTCACCGCTTCCCTTTCCGGCAGCAGTCGCCACTACAGCAGGCCTGAGGCCTTCTACAAAAGTTGGAATCGTATTTACGAATGTAACGGTGTCACCAATGTTTCTCCCGGATTTTAAAAAAATGTCATACTGATTTTCGCGCCAGTTCAAGGCTCTTGCTCCGGCGCCATAATAATTGCCGATATCTTCCCATATCCATCCATCGGGTATTACTTCGCCCTTCCATGCACTTTCATCGGCATATATATGGCCATTAATTTCGTTTATTCCTTCCCGTGATATTGCTTTGCGAAATTCGGATATAATATTTTCTTCTGTTGTTTGGAAATAACGCCAGCTTCCCAAAGTAGGATCTCCGCTTCCTTTAATGATGATATTGCCATTTAATACACCATTTACAATTTTGCCCGTATAACCTAAAGTTGTTTTATAACTATAATTGTGTCCCAGTAGTTCAAACGACGTGGATGCTGTTATAACTTTCTGGCAACTGGCGGGAGCAAGCCCTGTTTCCGCATTTACGCTGGCAATGGCTTTGCCGGTTGAACTATTAATAACCAACAGGCTTATAGAAGCATGTTTAAAAATTGTGTCACTGGCAAATTTCTTATAGGCTGCGTTGAACTTGCTTTTTACGTCCTGGGCTTGTAATTGAAAAGAATAAAAAGCAATGGACAAAACAAATAATTTTTTCAAACGATACTATTTTATTGTTCAAAACTAATGCAAAATGGTAATCTTAATTTGCTGACCTAATTTTGCCCGATGAAAAATGTGAATGCAAGTTTAGTAACAATTGGTGACGAATTGCTGATAGGCCAGGTAATTGATACCAATAGCGCCTGGATTGCGCAGGAGTTGAATAAAATCGGAATAGCTGTAAAACGGCGTGTAGCCGTTGGAGATAGTTATGAAGATATTATAAAAATATTGGACGAAGAAAGTAAATATGCTGATGTAATCTTAATGACAGGCGGCCTTGGGCCTACTTCTGATGACATAACCAAGAAGGTACTTTGTGATTATTTTAACGGCAAAATGATAGTGAATGAGGATGCTCTTAAAAATGTGAAATACCTGTTTGAAAAAGTTTTTAAGCGGCCGGTGTCTGCTGTAAACCTTATGCAGGCGCAAGTTCCGGATGTGTGCGAGGTAATTCAAAATAAAAGAGGTTCCGCACCCGGAATGATATTTCATAGGGGAAGTAGTATCTATATAAGTATGCCGGGAGTGCCTTACGAAATGAAAGGCATTATGGAAGATGCGGTGATTCCATTGCTAAAGGAAAAATTTAGTTTGCCGGTAATCGTTCACCGGACGATGCTTACTGCTGGTATTGGCGAATCGGCGCTGGCAGAGATTATCAGCGATTTTGAGGGTAAATTACCTCCTGGAATAAAGCTGGCGTATTTACCTACTTATGGTATGGTGCGGTTGCGTTTATCAACAACGGGGGTTGATAAAAATCTTGTTGAAAAAAATATCGATACCTATTTTGATGAATTGAAATTACTGGCAAAAGATTATTTGGTTAGTGATGTGGACGAGTCAATGCCTGCCGTATTAGGGAAATTATTGAAAGCGAAAAACAAAACTGTTTCCACTGCTGAAAGCTGTACGGGTGGTTATATTGCGCACCTGATAACTTTGGTTCCCGGCTCTTCGAATTATTATGAAGGGAGTGTGGTTAGTTATTCTTATAAGGTAAAGGAAACCTTGCTCGATGTGCAGGAAGATACTTTGAACACTTATGGTGCTGTGAGTGAAGAGACGGTGAAGGAAATGCTTATCGGTTTACTGGATGAGTTGAAGACTGATTACGGTATTGCTGTTTCAGGAATTATGGGCCCTGATGGAGGAACTGCGGATAAACCTGTAGGTACCGTATGGATGGCAGCAGGAGATAAAAAAAATCTGCAGACTCAAAAAATAAACCTGCGTTTTAACAGGGAAAGAAATATTGAAGTTACCGGAATGATGGCGTTGAATTTTCTGAGGAAATTTATATTGGCTAATTAGTTGATGAGACTCTTTAAATTCCAAGAAACTTTTGTAATGCCGAGGATTAAAAACTTCTATTTTCATCATATAATTTCTAAATAATCAGCAACTAGCGTCGTTTGCTTTTAAACTTATCCTTTTTACTTAATTTTGACAAATATCAATGATCTGATAATTTAAAAAACTTATATGAGCCTGGTAGATTTAGTAATGCCCAAGTTAGGAGAAAGCATCATGGAAGCCACCATTTTAAAATGGCTTAAAAGGCCGGGGGATAAAGTGGAGGAGGATGAGACGATACTTGAAATTGCTACTGATAAAGTTGATAGCGAAGTGCCTTCGACAACTAACGGTACAATAGCCGAAATATTTTATAAAGAAAATGATGTTGTTCCTATCGGCAAAGTTATAGCAAGGATAAATACTGACGCTACCGTAACAGACAATATTGCCGCCCCTCCGAAAGAAGCACCAACAACAAGAAAAGTCGAAAATTATGAAGAGGCTAATCTCGTTGAAGAAATTCCTTACCAGCCGTCACAAAAAATTGCCAATACAAACAGCAATCCGGGTATTCGGTTTTATTCGCCGTTAGTATTGAATATTGCAGCAAGCGAAGGTATTTCAATGAATGAACTGGAGCATATTGAAGGAACGGGGCAGGATGGGAGGGTGAGTAAAAAAGATATTATGACGTACCTGGAAAACAGGAAACATCAGCCTCAGCAAAAACATGTTGAAACGCATACTGATTCTGCCGTTCACGGAGTTCCTGCTGCTCCGGAGAAACAGGAATATGCACCGCCGGCAACCTATTCAGGCAATGTAGAAATTATTGAAATGGATCGCATGCGCAAGATGATTGCGAAACACATGGTGGAAAGCAAACGCATAAGCGCCCATGTTACCAGTTTTGCTGAATGCGATGTTACTAATCTTGTTTTATGGCGGGAAAAAGTAAAGAAAGAATTTGAAAAAAGAGAAGGTGAAAAAATCACTTTCACCCCATTATTTATTGAAGGGATTATTAAATGTATTAAAAGATATCCTTTGCTCAACAGCAGTGTTGATGTTGATAGAATTATTATTAAAAGGGATATTAATATCGGCATGGCCACAGCGCTTTCAGATGGAAATTTAATTGTGCCCGTGATAAAGAATGCTGATCAGCTCAATTTAACCGGCCTTACCAAACAGGTAAACGGGCTCGCTAATGCAGCCCGTACCGGCAAACTAAAACCAGATGATACGGCAGGCGGAACTTTTACACTGACCAACGTTGGAACTTTTGGAAGTATTATGGGAACGCCAATTATCAATCAGCCGCAGGTGGCTATAATGGCCGTGGGTGCAATTAAAAAAGCGGCCCGTTGTTATTGAAACAGAACAAGGCGACAGTATCGCTATTCGCCATATGATGTATATATCTCTAAGTTATGATCACCGGATAATAGATGGTGCATTAGGTTCTACGTTTTTAAATGCAGTTGCAAAAGAGTTTGAAAATTTTGATGGAAAGAGAAGCATTTAAAATCGATAAGCATAAGATCTGTGCAAAGCTTCCCAATCCATGGCTGAAAAAAGTTGTATTAAATCATCATCATTTTTTGCATCTACTTTGTGCCCGGCGTTATAAGATTTAATTTGATCAGAAAACTCGGGTAGCCTTTTTCTTAAGATTTTCATTCCCGGATTTATTCCCAAATCAATCATCTTATTTTCTTTATGTTGAAAAAGAAAGTATTCCTGGTGAAGGGAATATTCACGATGGTTACCAATACCGTAGCTATAGGTTTCATGAACTTTTTTATGCAATAATTTTAATAGCGTGAATGACGATCCTCCATACAGTATTTGGTAGAATGTGAGGCTGTCATTATCATTTATAGCAGGAAATCCGTTTTTAAACTTATAAATTTTATCCTGACCTGACTCTTCTACACATTCAAGTAAAAAAGCTTTGACAGCGTAATCAATAGAATAAATTTTATCTTGTCTTTGAAAAAACAACCTGGCATTGTATAATGAAAACCCTATAGTTGAGTCAGAAAATGTTACGCCGTTTTTAAACTGTATTATCCCCATTCCCCATTGACCTTTAAACAATGGAGAACCACTAATTTCTCCCTGGTCTCCTATAGGTATTGGTGTTCCGCTTGCATCCTTAAACTCAAGATTATGTCGAAGACCGTCATCGCCCACAAGTTTTAGATCGATTTGTCCATAAGCTGCTGCAGAAAATAAAACAAAGGTTGCAAGAAGAATCTCCCTGAAATAACTTTTTATAAATTTATTGTACATAAGGGAAGGTTTTGAGCTGCATACTTGCTACCTGCAATCGCTAAACGTCTGGCTCTGCCCCGACGTTGATTAACACTAGTCTAATTTACAAATTTTAAAAATAAGAATGGATTAATATTTCCGGACGATTTGCATCAACAAGCCATTTTAAAAAATAGCCTATTAGCGATTAAGAATATTGCATGTTGGCATTAATAATAATGTGTCCGGAGATTAAAAGTTGAAAAACGTCCAATACTCAACACGCAAATCAATTATTCATAGTTCACCAGTCCATTTATCTCTATCGTCGGGGCTAAATTTCCAGGGAGCAAAATTATTTTCAATATTGCTAAACATGGCATTCCATTCAGCGGGAGCGTTACTTTCTTCCATAACCAAAGAGCGGCGCAGTTCAAAAATTATATTCAGCGGGTTGATACTTACTGGACATTCTTCTACACAGGCATTGCAGGAGGTGCACGCTCTCAATTCTTCAACGGTAATATAATTATGTAAAAGTGTTTTATTATCGTCTTTAAAAGTGCCGTTTGTTTTAACATTTTTCCTCACGTCCTCCATCCTGTCACGGGTATCCATCATAATTTTTCTCGGATTCAATAGTTTACCTGTGATATTGGCCGGACAAGCGGCAGTACATCTTCCGCATTCGGTACATGTATAGGCATCCAATAAATTTTTCCAGCTTAAATCAAAAATATCTTTTGCCCCGAATCCGATAGCTATCGGGCTTGGCGTTTGCGCTTCTGCGTTAGCAGGTGCCAGTTCGGGCTTAAACATATATTGAACTTCCTTCTCCACGCTTTCCATATTTTCCATTTTGCCTTTTGGTTGCAATGGCTTATAATACGCATTGGGAAAAGCAAGTAATATGTGAAAATGTTTGCTGTAAGGCAAATAATTCAGAAATGCGAAAATGCCTGTAATATGCAGCCACCAGCAGGTACGCTCAATACCAGTTAGCGATGATGAAGATAAGTTTCGCATAAACGGCGCAAACAAACCGGATAAAATAAAATTACCATGGTCGGTATAATGCGGATTGCCCCGCAATTGCAAAGCCCGGTCTGCCGAGTTCATCGTTAAGAATAAACCCATCAAAATAATTTCGGTTATCAAAATCAGGTTAGCATCTGTCCGTGGCCACCCATCCAGTTCATGCTTCATAAAACGTTTTAATTTCAAAACATTTCTTCTTATTAAAAAAATGACGCAGGCAGCTAAAACGCCAATCGCAAGTATTTCAAAAAAATCAATGATGAAGGTGTAAAAACCTCCGAGCGGACTGGCAAACATTCGATGGGTTCCAAAAACGCCATCAAGCACAATCTCCAACACTTCAATATTAATAATAATGAATCCGGCATAAATTACAAAATGCATGATACCAACAAGCGGGTAACGAAACATCTTTTTTTGGCCTAAAGCCAACAGCAGCAGATTTCTCCAGCGTTCCCGCGGATTGTCAGATAAATCTTCTTCATGCCCTAAATTAATATTGCTGTATATTTCCTTTACTTTTTTTGCAAACAGTACAATAGCGGCAATCGTTAAAAGAATAAAAAGAATTTGCTGGATAATTTCCATAAATAAGATATGTTGCTAAGTTAACGGTTTGAATTGTTTTATTGTTCAAATGTAAATGAGTATTTATTTTCATAAAAAATATGGATCATGGCTTCTGATAACTTTATTCTCACAGCAGATATTGCCCGCAAAAAATTACAAAGAATAGCATTCGAAATCGTCGAAAAAAATATTGGAGAGAAAGAAATCATCCTGGCAGGTATAAAAGACAGCGGGCTGATTATTGCTAATATAATTAAAGAATTATTACAGGATGTCTTCAAAGGAAAAATTTCAGTATTAGCAATCGATATTGATAAAAAGAATCCTAAAAATATTTCTATTCCTAAAGAAAAAAATTTTGATGATGCTGTCATAATCATTACCGACGATGTTGCCAATAGCGGCAAAACTTTATTGTATGCTCTCAAGCCGTTCATGGATTTCTATCCCAAAAAAATACAGGTATTAGTTTTAGTTGCTAGAAGTTATAAAGAATTCCCTGTTTCTCCGGATTATGTAGGGCTTTCCATTTCAACCGCAGCCGATGAACTTATAATCGTCGAAGCAAATGGGACTGAAATTTTGGGAGCAAGATTGGAATAGGAACGATGTACCTAAGCGATCTTAAAATACTATCCAATGTCCCTTAAAACTTCCGTTGGAATATTCTAAGGTGGGCGCAGGAAATTTAAAAGCATCTAACACAAACAATAAAATCTTCAACCCTTTTTTATTGGTTCTGATTTTCGAAAAATCCACGTCCGGGGAAATATACCATTGCCTGTATCTCTTAATATCACTTCTGTCAAAAGTTATATTTCCATTTGCATCAACTGCAACATTACTCCTTGCTCCAAACATTCCTTCGGCTCCATAACCTACTGACAAGGATAACCACCGGGGAAGGTTAGACGCTGGGAAAAACGAATGAATATTTGCACTTAACCAATAACTCTGCGCATTATAATCTTTGATAAATCTTTCAATTTCTGTTTTGCCATAAATAGCATCGGCCCGATTATCGAGCTCCGCTTCACCATAATTTTTTCTGTGAAAAGAAAACTTAAGTTTTATTCGCTGATCGTCCCATGCAAATTCCTGTGCAATAAACATTCCGGAACCGGCAATATTTGCCGCAAAATCACCGGGACTAAATCCATATTGAGAAGAGAAACCGTCAAGCACTTCTATAATTGATTGGTAAGCCAAACCACTTAAGCCACCGATCCAAATTCTTTCCTTTCTCGGCAAACCAGCCCATCGCCAGGCTTCCATACTTGCCCTGCTTTCGGTGTAAGCGCTGAAAACATGTCCCACTTTATCTACCTGTAACCATTCAGCATTATCATTAAAAAAATGAAATCCTGACCTCGGATATTTTGCATACCATTCAGCATTTAGTCCTACAAGGAGGCCGCCATATCCGACAATATTGCTAATGGTTACCAGCCTTATCCTCTTTTTGTTATAAGGAAAGATATTATTTTGTAACGAAGTATCAGTAAAATTTTGAAGGTTGTTTAAACGAATAACCGGTTTAAAATTATATTGAGCATAAGCCGAAATAAACGAAAAAAAAGTAACCATAAACGAGAGTAAAAAAAGCCATCGTTTCCTGTAGTTTTGCAAAATATACATCATACAAAAATACGGTTAATGCACATTGGTGATTTGAAATAATCAAAAATCGATACCTTCAAATTGAAAAAAAAAAGAAATGGATAAAAAAACTGAAAACAAAATAAATGAATGGTTGTCGGGAGATTATGATGAGGCAACAAAAGATGAGATACGTCGCCTGGAAAAAGATGATCCTTCTCAATTGGAAGATGCCTTTTATAAAGATCTTGAATTCGGAACCGGCGGGCTGAGAGGTATAATGGGAGTTGGTACCAACAGGATGAACACATATACCGTCGGAATGGCAACGCAGGGATATGCCAATTATTTGAAGCAATGTTTTAAAGAAGTAAAAGTTGCTATAGCACACGATAGCCGAAACAATAGTAGAAAATTTGCAGAAATTACTGCTAACATATTTGCAGCAAATGGGATTAAAGTTTTTTTATTTGATTCACTGCGACCTACGCCGGAGTTGAGTTTTGCTATTCGCACATTAGGTTGCCAGGGTGGGGTGGTATGCACGGCTTCCCACAATCCAAAAGAAT
Organism: uncultured Chitinophagaceae bacterium; assembly: GCA_963819925.1. GTDB lineage: Bacteria > Bacteroidota > Bacteroidia > Chitinophagales > Chitinophagaceae > Ginsengibacter. The sequence goes on from CAWFYG010000014.1 coordinate 41,345, forward strand.
ATAACGGCTACAAAGCCTATTGGGACGACGGTGCTCAAATGGTTTCTCCCCATGACACCAACGTTATTGCGGAAGTTGAAAAAATTAAAAGCCTGGATGATGTAAAATGGAAAGGAAACGAAAATAACATTACCCTCATTGGGAAAGATGTGGATGATAAATACATTGAGATGGTAAAGAGCCTGAGTGTAAATCCAACCGTGTGCAAAGCGCAGCATGATCTTAAAATTGTTTATACGCCCATTCATGGCTCAGGCATAATGCTCGTGCCGCAGGCATTAAAGGCTTTTGGCTTCGATAACGTTCATATCGTCGAAGAACAGGAAAAACCCGATGGAAATTTTCCAACAGTTGCCTATCCGAATCCTGAAGAAAAAGCAACAATGAGTATTGGTTTAAATAAAGCAAAAGAGCTGGATGCGGACATTTTGTTGGGAACTGATCCGGACGCAGATCGTGTAGGCGCCGGCGTTAAAAATGAAAATGGCGAATGGGTATTATTAAATGGGAACCAAACCGCTTTACTTGTTTTTAATTACATAATTGAAGCACGAAAAAGTGAAGGAATTGCGAAACCCAATGATATGGTGATAAAAACAATTGTTACTACCGATATGATCGATGTGATAGCAAAACAAAATAACGTCACCTGCTATAATGTACTTACGGGGTTTAAATGGATTGCTGCAATGATTAAAGAAAAGGAAGGTAAAGAAAACTATGTTGTCGGCGGAGAAGAAAGTTTTGGTTTGATGATTGGCGACAAGGTCCGGGATAAAGACGCTGTTAGCGCTGTTGCAATGATAAGTGAAATAGCTGCTGTTGAAAAGAACAAAGGCAAAACATTGTATAATAAATTAATTGAATTGTATGTGAAATATGGATTATATAATGAAGATCTTATTTCGATTACGAAAAAGGGTATGAATGGCTCCAAAGAAATTGCTGATATGATGGAGGGTTATCGGAATAATCCGCCTCTTGAAATTGCCGGAAGTGCCGTGGTGGAGTTAGGTGATTATGAGCAGCAGGTAATGAAAAACTTAAAAACAGGCGAAAGTAAAAAGATCCATCTTCCCAAAAGCAACGTTTTGCAATTTTTTACGGAAGATGGAAGTAAAATTTCCGCACGGCCCAGCGGGACCGAACCAAAGATAAAATTCTATTTCAGTGTGAATATGCCTTTAAAAAATGCAGGTGAGTTTGAATCTGCAAACCAAAAGCTTGAAGAAAGAATTAAGAAGATAATTTCTTCCATGAAGCTTCAATAAATTTCACAAGCCATCAGCATATCGGTTTTTCTAAGGCTAAAAAAGCCCAATACCTTGCAATGTTACTGTAAATATGCCTGTTCTTTTATAGTGAACTCGCTATTCTTAATTCAAAATCCTTAGCTATTTCATAGCTATTTAGTAATCTTTTCTTAAACATTTTTTTATTTTCATTTGTAAAATATTGAAAATAAACTATTTAAATTTTTATGCCTTTTTGGCATCATTCTTGCTTTTATATGCGTTGATATTCCTTGAAAAAGTGTAAGAATCCAGTAGTACTGTTAAAGACCCCCACTTTATTTTACACTATTGTTTGAAAAACCCAATTTTGTCGAGGACAACATAATTTTATATGTTGTCCTCAATTTTTTAAGAAGTTAAAGGAAATACTAATTAATTACCTGTTTCACCATCCCTTACCTTTACTCTCTTTTTCCCGCTGTTCTTTTTTTCATATTCAAGTACTTCAACAGGTTTGGTAACTTTTTTGGGTTCTTGTGTCACCAACTCAGTTTTCGGTTCATTGAGTAAATGACCCCGGTCATACTTTTCTGTTTTTATAATTCTGCCGGTAGAAGGATCATAATAAGTCCAGTTCCCGTTTTTTACACTGTATTGTTCCGCCTTCACAATTTTATAGCTAAGGATTTCATTGCTGCCTGTACCGTAAACCGGAATCGTATCATATGGCTGATCAGGATTGTAAGCCCTCCAGTTTTCCTCTCGTATAAGTTCGCCTAATGGAGTAAAATATTGGCAGAGGCCGTCCTTGCCTCCAAATCTGTAATTTTCAACCGCAATCAAATCACTTTTTAAAGTGTATTTTCTCCAAAGGCCTTCTCTCTTATCGTTTACAAAAATCCCCTCTTCTTCATAACCAGGCTCTCCACGCAATGGATCTACGTGTAATACCCATTTTCCCTGTTTCAAACCATTATTATCGATTGCATTAAGTGTATCTCCATGTACGGATAGAGTATAAGTTTTATATTGTGCATTAGATGAATAAGAAAAAACTGTTGCGATCAATAATAATAGTAGCGTTTGCTTTTTTAAAATCATAATATTTAAATTATAAGTGATGTTTTTCAATTTCAAATTTACCGAATTAACATGTGCTTTTAAGCCTGTTGTTTTTTTGTTTGTATCAATTTTAACCTTTGATTTTACATTGGCCCAGGTAGCCCCGACAAGTGCTGTCGATAGATTGAACGGTTTATCCAAAAGAAAATTATTGCAAAATCAATCTTTGTTAAAAGATATTAAGTTCAGAAACATAGGTCCATCTGTAATGAGCGGAAGAGTAGTTGATGTAGACGTGAACCCTAAGGATCCTACGGAGTTTTATGTGGCTTATGCTACAGGAGGCTTATGGCGCACCACAAACAATGGTCAGAGTTTTATACCGGTTTTTGATCATGAAGATGTAATTGGAATTGGTGATATTGCTGTTAACTGGCGTGACGGAGAAATTTGGGTAGGAACAGGCGAAGCTAATAGCAGCAGATCTTCGTATTCGGGCGTAGGCATTTATAAAAGTATTGATACAGGCAGAACCTGGCAATACCTTGGCCTTCCGGAAAGTCAGCATATTGGAAAAATAGTTTTGGATCCGCAAAACAAAAACATTGCATGGGTGGCGGCGATCGGGCATTTATATTCACCGAATAAGGAAAGAGGGGTTTATAAAACCACTGATGGCGGTAAAACGTGGAAACAAACTTTATATGTGGATGATAATACCGGTGCAATTGATATGGACATTAATCCCAAAAACGATGGCGAGCTATTTGCGTGTATGTGGCACCGTGAGAGAAGGGCCTGGAATTTTGCGGGGAGCGGCAATACCTCTGCAATCTATAAAAGTACTGACGGTGGAGAAACCTGGAAAAAAGTCACCGGCGGTGTTACAGGTTTCCCGGAAGATGACGGAAGCGGCCGCATTGGTATTGCTGTTTATGCCTCCAATCCACGAATTGTTTATGCCACTCTTGATAATCAAAACCACAGGCCGGATACAGCCCAAAAAAAGACCGATACATCAAAGTATGTTCTTAGCGATTTTAAAAATATTACCAAAGAAAAATTTTTATCGCTCGATGATAAAAAGCTGGATAGTTTTTTTATCAAAAATGATTTCGATGAAAAATATAATGATTCAACAGTAAAAGAAATGGTTCGAACAGGAAAAATAAAGCCCACATCTATTTATGATTATTTAAATGACGCAAACTCCGAAATGTTTAATACCCCGGTTATTGGATGTGAAGTTTACCGGAGCGATGATGGTGGACTCAATTGGAAAAAGGTAAATACGAAAGGACTGGATTTATATAATACGTACGGATATTATTTCGGTAAGATTTCTGTTGCGTCCGTTAATGAAAATAAGGTTATCATTAACGGATTTAATTTAATGCTAAGTAATGATGGAGGTAAAACATTTAAAACCGCGGATAAATCCACTACGCATCCGGATTGGCATGGCGTGTGGGTAAATCCCTTGCGGGATAGTAACTGGGTGGCGGGTAACGATGGCGGTTGTAACATCACTTATGATAACGGAAAGCATTGGTTCAAAGCCAATACACCCCCCGTAGCTCAATTTTATGCAATAGCAGTTGATGATGCTAAACCGTACAACGTTTATGGCGGTATCCAGGATAACGGCGTGTGGTATGGGTCATCTAAAACTGAAAGTGATAATGGATCAGAAGAAGATGAAGAATTTCAACCGGAGAATGAATGGAAGAATCTTGGCGGCGGAGATGGCATGCAGGTGCAGGTGGATACAAGAGATAATAAAACAGTCTATTTTGGATCTCAATTTGGCGAATACCAAAGAAAAGCAGTTGACCAGCGCAAAAGAAAACGCATACATCCCATGCCTGATATCGAGGCCGAAAAACTTCGCTACAACTGGCAAACCCCCATTTTACTAAGCGATTTTAACCAGGATATTTTGTATATGGGTTCGGACATTTTTTACAGGAGCATGAACAAAGGCGATAAAATGGTTCCTTTAGGAAGAGACCTTACGAACGGAAAAAAGGAGGGAGATGTACCATATGGTACCGTTGTTACACTTAGTGAATCGCCGTTGCGATTCGGACTTATTTATGCGGGCACAGATGATGGAAATATACAAGTAACAAAAGATGACGGATACACTTGGACGTTAGTAAATACTAAATTGCCTGAAAATTTATACGTTAGCCGTGTAGTTGCGTCGGCATATAAGGAAGGAAGAGTTTATGCAACGCTTAACGGATACCGCAATGATAATTTTACGCCATGGTTGTATGTTAGCGAAGATTACGGACAAACATGGAGTCAATTGGGAAACAACCTGCCTTCAGGACCGCTAAACGTTATCAGGGAGGATCCGAAATATGAAAACATTTTATATGTTGGCAGTGATAATGGCTTATATGCTTCGTTCGACCGGGGAAAGACTTTTATGTCTTTCGGACTCAATCTTCCTTCCGTTCCGGTTCATGATATTGCAATTCAAAAAGCCGCCAATGATATTGTGATTGGCACCCATGGAAGAAGTGTATATATCGCTTCACTGGATGCTGTACAAACATTATATAAAAATTCCGTAAAATAATTTATTTCGCCGGTACAGTGTCTAATCTGGTTATCTTTACTGCAATCTGTTTAATTTTTTCGATTAGTAATTTAAATAAGTACGATGACAATAAACCTGCAATCCCTGCATTTTAAAGCAAGTGACGATCTTAAAAATTTTGTCGAAGAAAAAGTTGGAAAGCTTTCTCATTTTGATGATTCAATTATTACAGCCGATGTTACCTTGTTCACGGATGACGGAAATAATACCGACAACAAATTTTGTGAAATAAGACTAAACGTACCCGGTTATGATGATTTTGTAAAGAAGAATGGTGAGAGTTATGAGGCAGCAACGCTGGATGCGGTCGATACACTTCAAAAGATTTTGAGAAGAAAAAAGGACCGGGCCTGATTCTGTTTTTCAAAAAAAAACGCCTTATATTTCTATAAGCCGTTACCAATATATTTTCAGAAAATTATTCTTCTTATTCAATTCAGTCCTGCCATGAGTTTGTCGAAGGATGGGGGCACGGCTATCTTCCTCTTCCCTGCGACCAACTTCTTGTTCTTCTGAAGCCCTGGTGCGACAACGGTTTTCGTGAAAGTGGATTTTTCTGAATAACCGGTGTTTGTACAAACTGCATGTTACTTGCGTAGGGATGGTCATCAACAACCGGTATTTCCAGTTTTATCAGTTTGTGAATATCCCGTAAAAATTCTCTTTCTTCTATATCGCAAAAAGATAAAGCCATTCCTGAAGCGCCTGCTCTACCGGTGCGGCCTATCCGATGCACATAAGTCTCGGGTATATTGGGTAATTCAAAATTAATTACATGGCTAAGATCATCTATGTCAATACCACGGGCTGCAATATCTGTGGCAACCAATACACGTATCTTCCCGTTTTTAAAATCGTTTAAAGCATTCTGCCTCGCCGATTGCGTTTTATTTCCATGTATGGCTCCGGAACTTATTTTTGCCCGGTGCAATTCTCTTGCAATTTTATCAGCGCCATGTTTGGTTCTTGTAAATACCAATGCGCTTTGTATTTTATTATCTTTTAAAAGATGTATTAGTAATTGGCGTTTGTCATTTTTTTCAACAAGATAAACGGCTTGTTCAATCTTTTCCACTGTCGAAGAAACAGGTGTTACTTCAACCCTTACCGGGTTAGTTAATATGGAAGCCGAAAGCTTTGAAATCTCCGGCGGCATGGTCGCTGAAAAAAACAATGTTTGCCTTTTTACGGGAAGCTTTGCAATTATTTTTTTAACGTCATTGATAAATCCCATGTCAAGCATACGATCTGCTTCATCCAGCACAAACATTTTAATATGCTGAAGATTTACAAATCTTTGCGAAATAAGATCCAGTAATCTTCCCGGTGTGGCAATTAGTATATCAACACCTCTGCGCAATTGATTTGTTTGATGATATTGAGAAACGCCACCAAAGATGACAGTGTGCCGGATTCCGGTATATTTTCCATAAGCTCCGAAGCTTTCATCAATCTGGATAGCGAGCTCTCTTGTTGGTGTAAGTATCAGCGCTTTGATGTTGTTATTTTCCACCCCATGATTTTTTTGCAAAAATAAATTCTGCAGTATAGGTATGGCAAATGCTGCCGTTTTGCCCGTGCCCGTTTGTGCGCAACCCAAAAGGTCTTTTCCTTTCAATACATCGGGTATTGCCCGTTCCTGGATGGGAGTTGGGCTGGTGTAGCCTTCTCCTTCGAGCGCCTTTAAGATAGGCGCAATTAAATGCAATTCTTTAAAATTCAAAATCTGTTTTTTATTGTTAATGATAACTTTCGCGAACCTTTAAATGATTTATGAAAGCCGGATACGAATATGCTCAAAACCTATGACTTGATGAGCTTTTACCGTTTTGGAAGATTATCCAGTCTGCTAAGTAGGAGTATATAATAAGGCGCAAATATACGCCTTATTAGTGTATAAACGTTTTTTCCGAAAAGTTGTTGTGTTTATCGAAAGGATATATCATGTATCAGCTACATTCTCTCCGGAACCTTAATACCCAGTAGTTCCAGGGCACTTTTTATTACTGTAGCAGTCATTACGGCAATGTGTAACCGAAGTGATTTTTTTTCTTCATTTTCAGCATTTACGACAGAATGATCTACATAAAATGAATTGAATGTTTTTGCCAGGTGAAATGTATAGTTTGCAATTACGGATGGATTTAATTCTTCCGCCGCTTGTGTTACGGTATTGTCATATTTTTCAAGAAAAAGTATTAACTGTCTTTCAAGCGGGAGAAGTTTTTCCGTTAATGGTTGTTCATTGGCCGGTGACTCCCGGTAGCTAACAGGATGACCATTGGCCTGCACTTCCCCCAGCTTTCTTAAAATCGATTGAATTCTTGCGTAAGTGTATTGAATAAATGGACCAGTGAAACCATGAAAATCTATGCTCTCTTCAGGATTGAAAACCATTCGTTTTTTTGGATCAACACGAAGCAGGTAAAATTTCATAGCGCCCAAACCGAGCGTTTCATATAATTCTTTTAATTCATCTTCTGTAAAATCTTTTACTTTTCCAAGTTCCTCTGTATGATGTTTTGCAGTGGCAATCATTTCATCAACCAGGTCATCAGCATCTACAACCGTTCCTTCGCGGCTTTTCATTTTACCGGTGGTAAGTTCAACCATTCCATAACTCAGGTGAAGAATATTATCTGCGAAAGGCATTCCCAGTTTGCGACAAATTTCTTTCAGCACTTTCATGTGATGTATCTGTTCATCGCCAATTACATAAATGCTTTCATCTAAATGATATTCTTCAAATTTTTGTTTTACCAGGCCAATATCCTGTGTTATATAAACAGAAGTGCCATCGCCTCGCAATAATAAGTTTTTCATCAAGTCCTGCATCGACTAAGATCAATCCAAACACTTCCGTCTTCTTTTTTATAAAACGAGCCATCTTCCAGTCCTTTTTTTACAAATTCTTTTCCAAGAATATAGGTCTGGCTTTCATAAAATGTCTGGTCAAAATCGCTGCCTATTCTTTTATACGTTTCATCAAAACCTTTATAAACCCAGCCATTCATTTTGTTCCAAAGCTCTATTACATCAGGCTTTCCATGTTCCCAGTCCAGTAACATCTGCTGAGTTTTTTTCATTATCGGCGCTTCCTTCTCTGCTTCCTTTTCAGGCTTGCCCTCATCAACTAATTCTTTAACTTCCTTTTTATATTCATCATTAAATTTCACATAATAATCTCCCACAAAATGATCACCCTTTGTATGTGTTGATTCCGGCGTAGCTCCATTGGCAAATTCCTCCCATGCAATCATACTCTTGCAAATATGAATACCACGATCATTGACAATACTTGATTTATATACTTCATACCCGTTCGCTTTTAAGATTTCCGCAACACTCCATCCCAAAAAATTATTTCTTAAATGCCCAAGATGCAAAGGCTTATTGGTATTAGGTGACGAATATTCAACCATTACCTTTTTTTGGTTCAGCGGTTTTTTACCAAAACATACATCGTTATAATTTTTTTCCAGGAAAGTTTGCAGTGCCTGTTCTGAAATGCTGAGATTTAGAAATGCTTTTATAACGTTATAACCCGAAAAAAAATCGGGGTTGTTTTTTATAAGATTTTCTCCCAGGTTTTTTGCCAAAACATCCGGAGCCAGCTTTAAATTTTTTACCAAAGCAAAAAGAACTATTGAATAGTCTCCTTCAAATTCAGGTTTGGTTTCATTTATTTGAAAATCCTTTTCCGAAAATTGCTGCCCGTATAGTTCTTCCAGGCTTTTAATTACCGCCGCTTGTATTAAATGTGTAAACGCCATATTGTAAAATGATGTGCAAAATTAACTTTCTTTGAGATAGGCATTTTGTTTGACTGACTTTCTTTTAAAAGTTTTATCAATAAGTTTGCTTCGTCGTCGTGCCTCCTCATCGCAATGACGAGACTTTCCGCTTTATGCAGGCGTTATTTCGGGTGGGCGCAAAAAATAACCACCGCCGGAGACGTCATTGCGAGGAGGAACGACGAAGCAAACTCCTAAAGAAAGATTGAACGGTAGCATAAAAATTTGAAGGGAATATTTTTATAATACCTATAATGCGTTACTTTGTGAAACTCATTTTCAGCAGTTAATAGCCTAATACTTTTGTTGGTGATGCGGGGCTACAAAGGCGTGGGCTTAAAAACACCGACAACGCAGAAGGAAGTTAATTTCCCGCTGATTTTTCAAGATTATTTAGCCTCGTGGTCAACAAATCAATAGCAGCCTGCTGCCGTGCATTTTCATTTTTAAGTAAATCGATCATCGTTTGCTGCTCCTGCATTGCTTTGACTAAGGGCACCACAAATTCCGCATATGCCAGCCTGTAATGGTCTTTGTTATGCGCTGGTTTTATAACTCCATCAAAGTCATATCCTGATTGTTGCGCTGCCTGTTCTACTTCCTGGGCTATAAACCCGGTCATACTTACAGATTCTTTATTGGTAATAGCCTGGTCCATTTCTGTTTTCATAGCCGTGTTCATGGAAGCTACCTGGCTGCCGTTTGCGCTAGTTCTTCCATAGGGGCTTTCTCCCCACAAATTATACAATGCCCTTACATCCATGTGGTACGTAACCGGTCGAAGCTTCATAATGAAATCCAGCCCTTTTACATTTTCCTTTACGTTGGTTTTAAATCTTCCGTCTGAAAAATTGCTCCAGTTGGCATAGCCGCCACATTGGACGGTGGTGGTGCTGCCCAGCAGGGCAAGATTATTTACATTGGTAAAAGAATTATATCCTATGGCAACATCGTTGGTGCCGGATACGTGCGCATAGGAGCCTATGATCGTATTATAATTGCTATTCGACAAATCGACATCACTCGACTCTCCAATACCGACATTATCGTGTCCGGTGGTATTGGTATAAAGAGCATAATCACCCAGGGCAACATTTTCAAAGCCGGAAGTGTTGGAATAAAGTGCAAAAGTCCCATTGGCAGTGTTCCCACTCCCATCTGTGTTATTTCTAAGAGCTTTAAAACCGGTGCTGGTGTTAAGGAAACCTGTTGTATTATAAAAGAGCGCTTGTCTTCCAATGGCTGTATTTTGAAATCCTGTTGTATTTGTGTATAGTGAGCCGGCTCCAAAGGCGGCATTATCAAAACCGGTTGTATTAGCCTGCATGGCAACATCTCCAACGGCTGTGTTGCTCATACCATTTGACGTTGATGTGGGTTGGTTCTGAAATAAGGCCCGGTAGCCAACTGCCACATTCCCACTAGCCCAGGGAGTTCCGGGATCGTATGATTGGGCAAACAAGGCGTCTCTTCCAATAGCAACGTTCTGGCCTCCCGTGTGGTTTGCGTAAAGTGCATAAGCGCCATTGGCGGTATTGTCATTGCCGGTGGTATTGGCAAGCAGCGCATAGAGTCCCATTCCGGTATTATAATTACCTGTAGTATTGGATCGAAGCACCTCTGAGCCCATAGCGGTATTGGCCTGGCCAACCGTATTCTTTGCAAGTGTATTATAACCGAAGCCTGAATTTGCGACGCCTGATGTAGCTGCCTTTCCTGAATTTACACCCAAAAATATATTGGCGATATCCGGATGCAATTGTCCTGCCCAGGTATTATTTACTTTAAATATTAACGGCTGGTCATCAGTTGTTCCAATAAAATTGTTTGATGGATCGGTGCCTGAGTTTCCTGTCAATGCCCACCCTGATGACACGAGATTTGTCCACGTTGATGCATTGTAAAACCAAAAGCTGTTGGTGTTAGTGTCATATACCAGCAATCCCTGGGCTGGTGTAGCAATAGTGGTACGTTGCGCCGATGTCATTCTTGGTATTAGTATTCCTGATGAGGTGCTTGTAACATCAAGCTTTGCACTTGCATTGGGCGTATTGGTGCCAACCCCGACATTTTGCGTAAAACCGGTACAATAAATAATTGTTGAAAGAAATAGCAAAGAGAACTTTTTCATGTTTAATTTTTTGTGTTTATAAAATGCAGTCTGAGGTCTAAAGAAGAGATTTCGTTGGATATGGATTTCTATCCAAAGTGTAACTAACGTCGACGCCTGTTCGTATCTGGGGAATCGTGGTAAATCTTTTTGGAATTGTATTTAAAAGTAAACCTAATTTTCAATAGTTGCAAGCTCATCCGGTGCAGATATTTTCCATCTTTTTGCCAGGTTACTGCCCGACTTCCACTTGCGGGGAGGAACGACGAAGCAAACTCCTAAAGAAACATTGAATAGGATTACAAAGATCTAAAATGAATATTTTTACCGGAACTACCATCAGTAAGTTTGCTTCGTCGTCGTGCCTCCTCCTCGCAATGACGGGACTTTTTAGAATATAAATTTTCTAATAGCCATAGTCGCTATCCAATAAAAAAGTAACCACCACCGCAGACGTCATTGCGAGGAGGAACGACGAAGCAAACCCCACGTTTTTCGTCATTGCGAGGAGGCACGACGAAGTAAACTTCACGTTTTTCGTCATTGCGAGGAGGCACGATGAAGCAAACTCCTAAAGAAACATTGAATAGGATTACAAAGTTTTTAAATGAATATTTTTACCGCAACTCCCATCAGTAAGTTTGCTTCGTCGTCGTGCCTCCTCCTCGCAATGACGGGACTTTTTAGAATATAAATTTTCTAATAGCCATAGTCGCTATCCAATAAAAAAGTAACCACCACCGCAGACGTCATTGCGAGGAGGAACGACGAAGCAAACCCCACGTTTTTCGTCATTGCGAGGAGGCACGACGAAGCAAACTCCTAAAGAAACATTGAATAGGATTACAAAGATCTAAAGTGAATATTTTTACCGAAACTCCTATTAATAAGTTTGCTTCGTCGTCGTGCCTCCTCCTCGCAATGACGGGACTTTTGATTATTTCGTTTATTTTATTTTTGCAGGCAGAAAATTTTATAAGTCCTGTATATCATCCCAAAGGTCTTTCCAGGTTGGATTGAGGGAATTAATTAAAGCTATTTTATCTTTCCTGCTTCCACCCTTTATTTGCTTTTCTCTTTCAATAGCTTCCATGATCGTTTGAAAACCTTCATACCATACTATTTTATTACAGTTATATTTTGAGGTAAAGCTGTTAGGATAAAATTTGGTTCTATGTTCCCATATCCTGGCTCTGAGTTCGGCAGTAACACCGGTGTAGAGAACCCGGTTGTATTGATTAGTTATGATATAAACACATCCGCCTTTTTTCACTTAAAAAGAGGTTTTGGACAAAATTAAAAATAGGATAACACTAACAAACGACGTAATTTTTTTTAGATGGTAAAAGAAATTATTATAAAGCGATTTGTGCAAGTAGGATTTTTGAGCAGGCAAAAAAGTAACCACCGCCAGAGACGTCATTTCGAGCAGGGAAGTTGGAGCAAACTCCACGTTTTTCGTCATTGCGAGGAGGAACGACGAAGCAAACTCCTTAAGAAAACATTGAATAAGTTTACCAAGTTTTGAAATGAATATTTTCACCGCAGCTCCCATCAATAAGTTTGCTTCGTCGTCGTGCCTCCTCCTCGCAATGACGAGACTTTTTAGAATATAAATTTTCTAATAGCCATAGTCGCTATCCAATAAAAAAGTAACCAACGCCAGAGACGTCATTGCGAGGAGGAACGACGAAGCAAACTCCTTAAGAAAACATTGAATAAGTTTACCAAGTTTTGAAATGAATATTTTCACCGCAGCTCCCATCAATAAGTTTGCTTCGTCGTCGTGCCTCCTTCCCGCAATGACGGGACTTTTTAGAATATAAATTTTCTAATAGCCATAGTCGCTATCCAATAAAAAAGTAACCAACGCCAGAGACGTCATTGCGAGGAGGAACGACGAAGCAAACTCCTAAAGAAACATTGAATAGGATTACAAAGATCTAAAGTGAATATTTTTACCGCAACTGTCATCAATAAGTTTGCTTCGTCGTCTGCCTCCTCCTCGCAATGACGTCTCTTTATCAAAGCAAAAAGCCATTCAAAAAAATGAATGGCCTGCTATTTACGTAAATTGAAAACAAAACTATTGTACATAAGGGCTCTGCAAGGTTTCGCCCCACACCATCTGGCCTTTAGTGCCAATGGCTGCCACCCTGAACCAGTATTTTTTTCCCGGTTCGAGGCCCGTAATCGTGCAACTGCTTTTGCTGCTGGTTACGGTTGTCCAAACGGCTGTTTCCGTTGGCGGGTACACCGTGTAGGTGAAGTTGAAAGAAACAACACCATCCATAGTGTCCACCTTAAGATCAAGCTCGCCCGGGTTTATACCATTAGTGCACCTGAAATTACTTGGTTTGGCCAGCACCACGGTTTGCGACTGCTTTCTTAACGGCAGGCCGGTGCTCAGCAGCATTTCAAGGTTGCCATTGGCGGTTAATGAAACAGAAGTGCCCAGAGTAAAATGTAGCGTCTATCAGCTCCCTGCGCCTGGCATTCTTGGCGGCAATGGCATTTATATCGCGTGTGCCTGCCTTACCAAGCTGCGAAATAAAAGCGCCAACCATTTCTGAATAGTCTGCTACGGATCGGTACCGGCGTAGGAAAATCCGGGTTATCCGTCATAGCCGTTTGAATCTTTATGGTTTCCGTGGCCAGCTTTTTATCCGACCACCAGTTGTACGGTTTGGTAACCGACGGGAGAAAATCACTTTGTGACTTCATAGGAAAAGATTTCGTGAAACAATAGTTCCTCCTGCAGAAGGAAGCAGCCCAATTGCGAACTGCGGAGGCAAAACAAGAGTAATTTTTTGAAAAATGCAATACAAAAAGCCGTGGTGCATTTTCTTGCAAATGTGCCAGTAAATATTTATCTTCCCGCGAGGGCTAAAAAGCCACTGCTTCGTATAAAACCGGCGGGTATCCGCCACCGTGAGTTATACAAAAAAATAAATTTTTTTTAAAAAAGGGCAGAAGTACTTTTAAAAATCCGCAATATTTCTATAAACCGCTTCGTAAAAATGCTAAAAAATGCCGGGCATTTTTACCCAATCTTTTAATGACTTATCCACAACCGGAAAAAAAGAGCCGGTTCCGGGGAAATAAAAAAGTAAAAAACAAAATTTTTTTATGCGGTCAGGAAATAAAAAAAGTGAAAAACAGAAATTTTTTATGCCTTCGGAGAAATTAAAAAAGTGAAAAACAATTTTCTTTTTTGCCTTCGGGGAAATAAAAAAGTGAAAAGGGAAAACTTTTTATGCAATCCGGAAATAAAAAAAGTGGAAAAGGAAAACTTTTTGTGCCTTCGGGAAAATAAAAAAGTGAAAAAGGAGAAACTTTTTGTGCCCTCGGGAAAATAAAAAAGTGAAAAACAGAATTTTTTCACAATCAGCTAATTTAAAAAGTGGAAGGGAGATTTCTTTTACTAATATCTCTAATAGGTGACACCGTTGTTTACCTTATTTCTTTTGTATTTTAAAATAGAATACTTAGTTTTATAACTCTATTCGAATTGCATCACTTCCCTGAGTTCAATACAAGACTGTTATCTCCATTTATTGGAGATACTTTCGAAAATAATTTTTTGTGTTAGTAAATCATTAAATTAATATAAGCAAAAAACACCTTGTACCAGTTAATTATATATCACGCAAAAAATGGATATCCGAATCACCATTTGGAATGAATTCTTAAATACATACTACGGTAGTGAATATCTAGTATTCTATTTGAGCAGGCAAAAAACAGTCAGAAAATGGTTCAAAATTTTGACCATCCTATTTTCTGTGAGCGGTATTTTTAACGCAACTTTTTCTAAAACAATACCGACTATCATTTCATGCACCGCTATTGGCATAGTGCAAATACTTACAAGTATCGAAAATTTTATTATTCACTCCGATAGTGATATTGAAAAATTGAGCGAGCTAAGAATGCTTTATTGGGATAAATCAAAGGAATTAGAGAAAATGTTTTATTTAATGCAAGCTAATAAAATCAATTCGGACGAAGCTGCCAACAAATACTTTGCTCTTAAAGATGTATCAAAAAAAATTGAGGAACTAGATACTAAACTTAATGTAAGAACCTATAAAAAATTAAAACTAAAAGCTGAAGCAAAATACAAAACATACTTAAAAAATATATTCAATGTTTAATCAAAATTTGCCACAATCAGTGAAGCAAGATGTCTATTTTTCGACAGTTCCAGCGGCTCCAACGATTGAACGCCCGGACAAAGGCGACAAGGGAAATGTTCCTACGCCAGATTATTATCCGCCACCGCCTCCACCACCGCCACCGCCACCAAAGCCCGAAAATACTTCAGCCAGTGTGGGTGTTTCTTTTCTTTCGCAAGCCCACATCACCCATGCGAGAGAGCCGGCGTCTGGTCTCTGACCAACGCCTTCCATTATAAAGTTTTTTCATTTAGCTTTTTGTGAAGTTTTATCGTAATGTTGTAAATAGTTTGAATGTTGCCACATTCTACCGATAACTAACGGTGGGAGTATACGCCCGTTGGTCGGAGACCAGACGGGGGCTTTCGGGGCCTTGAGACGTTCATAGATTTGAAAAGAGGAACACCCACGCAGGCTAAAATCATTCAATTGGCTTTTGAGTTACAAGGAAAATTTCGTTCCTTTAACCAGCAGCATCAATCGGCAGACACAGGTTCAAATTCCCAAACTGCGGCAATGCTCAAGGTTAGGCACAAGTACTTCACAAACTCTCATATTCTTATTATGAAAAAGAGAAAAATTGCTCGAGCTTCAAAAGTTTCAAAACGGAAATCGAAGTTACAAGTTTCAGTAAATAAAAGCAATGAGACCAAATTTGATTATTCTGGATACACCCTATTAACGCTAGCTACTAAGTTAAAACTTGATGAAGAAGTTTTAAAGCATCAGATAGAAAAAAAGAGGGCAATCCCTTATAGTAATGAACAAGTCATAACAGATGAAATCTGGCTAGCAATAAAAGATTTCATTCTTAACAAGATTGAGCTCACTCAAAGACATATAAGAGTTTCGAATTCAAAAAAAATAAAACAGGCTTAAAGTCACATTCCAAAAAGAAAAAGAAAATAAAACGGGGCGGTAAACCTACGCCTTATTTTATTTTTGGAAATCTATATAAGACTATTTCTACTCCAATGGGTACATAATGTACCTGCGCCTAGGATGGGTGATCAATACACAACTACCATTTAAAAAATAGCTAAGGTCAAAATCTATCAGAGTCACCCAGTTAGTCCAAGCATATAAAAAAGCCGCCTGGCCCTTTGGTTCAAGCACATAAAAAAGTCGCCTGGCGCAACAGTGTAGAAAAGGTTTTGTGGGCAAGCAATCTTGTGCCTGCATACAGCAAAGCCTCATCTTTTGTAATGCTATCATCAGCAGTCCCGGCAGGACTTTCATTGTTCAGCTTTTGTGCATATCTTCATCTATAGTTTTTCAATTGGGCTAACATTCTGGGCTGAACGGTATAGATTTCCAGAATAGCAGCAAGCCTTCACGTTGGGCGTAATTTTTATTGAACGTCATTTTTATGAAAGCATTCTTATCATATGACTTTAGAGATAATATCTCGGCGATTACATCACTCTTGACAAGACAGGGAGTAGAAGTTTTCGATTCACTTAACGATATTCAATATGGAACTTCATTCCAAAAGGCAATTAAGAACGCCATTTCAGAATGCGACTTTTTACTTTTAATCTATTCTAATGAAAACCCCAATATAGCCTTTGAGGCAGGTATTGCAGTAAGTAGCAATAAGCCGATATTCTCAGTTATTTCAGAAAAAAAAGAATGACCCGGATTTTCTATTTGATTCAACATATGTTCATGCCTTGCCTAATGAGATAGAAAAAATTGAATTCAACCTTAAAATATTTTTGGACAAAATAAAACCCAAAAAGAGTGCTGCTACAACCAAGAAACATATATTTTATGGAGGAGGAGAGCCTAATCATTACACTGATATATATAAAAAATACATTGACATACATGTAAAATCGGAAAGAAATTTCGAATTATTTTTTAAAGATGTTTTTGAAATTTATAAATTAAATGTCATTCAAAACAAGTTTGACGCCAAATCAGATTTTTATACGGACTTCTGTGTCTGGAGTGATAAATTAAGTAACGTAATCGGCAATCCAATTCTAATAGAAATAAAAAAAGAGATAAATTCCAGAGTACTCGAAAATATAACAGAAAACATAGGTAAGCTCCTAACTAATAATTTTGCCGAAAGCTGTCTTGTTTTTTATGATACCTTAAAAGGAATTGAGAAAAAGAACTTGCCTAATACATCAAATTATCTGTTTATTCAGATTTCCGATTTTATTGCCAAACTCAATGACGGTGACTTCAATGATTCGATTCGGAAAATTAGAAACGAAATAGTACATAATCATTTTTAAAATGGCTAATTATTCTAACCAAACATTGGCGAGCCATTTTAATATTTGCGATAATGGCGGGACAGTCCAAATCAAAGGGAAAGCTTTTGAAGATTTAGCTTGTTATCTTTTTGAGACAATCCCTGGCGTCTCAATTGCTTTGCGAAATCAAATGAATGCTTACAATAATGAAGAGATTGACGTTGCTATTTGGAATGACAAATCGAGATACGGACTTATTTTTTTACCAAATGTGGTTCTTATTGAGTGTAAGAATTGGACAAATGCTGTATCAAGTATAGAAGTAAATTGGTTTTGTCAGAAGCTTGCTTCAAGAGGACTAGACTTCGGTATATTAATAGCAAATAATGGAATAACAGGAAATGCCGACGATTTAAATGCCGCACATAATACAATAGCATTTCATTTGGCACAAAAAAGAAAAGTTATCGTAATTACCAGAGCGGAAATTAATGCTCTGACAAACACTAATCAATTAATACGTTTAATAAAAGAAAAAATTTGCTTACTTTCTGTTGCAGGACGTATTGCGTGACTAAAACTACGCTCAACATTCCGTTTGGCAATATGGCGGTGCGACAAATATATTCCCCCATGTTAGTCCAAGCATATAAAAAAGTCGCCTGGCCTTAAGTTAGTCCAAGCATATAGAAAAGCTGCCTGGCCCCCTGTTGGTGCAAGCATATAGAAAAGAAGCCTGGCGCAAGAGTGTCGGGCAGGTTTTGTGAGTTGGCAATCTTGTGCCTGCATACAGCAAGGCCTCGTCGGCTGTAATGCTATCAGCAGCAGTTCCGGCAGGACTTTCATTACTCAGCTTTTGTATATATCTTCATCTACAGGTTCGCTGTTGGGCTAACGTTGCGGGCTGAACGATAAATTTCCAGCACAACTTGTCCCGCTACGGGAGCAGTAAGCCCTCACGTTAGAGGTAATTTTGACGGATACCCGTTTGACAAAGACAAAACAGTTCGAGAAACGAAAGAAAATAACATATGACAAAATACACAACATGGCTTAAAACAGCCGCTATCTTTCAATTCATCGCCACAGCCATTCATTTAACCTCACTTTTTGTTACCCTTCCGCCAAACAACGAAACCGAAAAGCAACTCTTTGCTTTAATGGATACTTACAAGTTTGATTTAGGTACAGGATTTCATCGAACAATGGGCGAACTGACATTGGTATTCAGTGCCTGTCTTTGTCTGGTTTGCTTACTTGGCGGTTTGCTGAACTGGTATCTACTTCGAAAAAAAGTAGCCTCCGAAATTATGAAAGGAGTAATAAACATCAATCTGATCGTATTTGGAATCCTTTTGGGTCTAACAATAGCATTTACTTTTTTATTGCCAATCGTTCAGACAGGTTTGATTGTTCTGTTTTTAATTCTTGCAAGATTTACAATACGAAAAAGCAGTTAATAGCACAGCAGACTCGGCATCGCATTTCCCATGCTGGCCTTAGAATGTGTAAATAAGAAAATACTCTTACTGCGCTATCTCTTACAACCTTTAGAAAATTAGAGACTGCTGTCCTTTAGTTTGCAACTAAGGACATTTTATCGATACATAGTTATAACAGAACTAGAAATTTTTGTTATCGCAGGCAAAGCAGTCTTCTTATTGAAATTGAATTTTTTGTTATAGATTCAATGTGCGTAAGTCCTTTGTTACACCTGTCCGCCGGGGGAGACCAGGGATAGCCGTGGGTACATCATTACGAATAACTAAATTTAAACCATGCAACTGAAAAAACTTTCACTGCTATTATTACTCTTGCCTTACATGGCAACGATGGCACAGGAAAAAAGAAAATGGAAGCAACTTTTCAATGGCAAAGACCTCAATGGATGGATCGTAAAGATTAAAGGCCACGATCTGAATGATAATTTCGGAAATACCTTTCGGGTGGTGGACGGAAAAATGGTGGTTTCGTATGATCAATACGACTCGTTTCGTGAGCAGTATGGTCATATCTTTTATAAAAAACCTTTCGCTTATTACCTGCTTGCGGTCGAATATCGGTTTGTCGGCAAACAGGCAAAGGGCGGCCAGGGATGGGCTTATAAAAACAGCGGCATCATGCTGCATTGTCAACCGCCCGCCACTATGCTTAAAGACCAGGATTTTCCCATCTCTATAGAAGATCAGTTGCTGGGTGGCGATTCTACCGGGGAAAGGCCTAACTGTAACGTGTGTACGCCGGGAACTAATATAGAAATGGGTGATACATTGGTTACACGGGCACTGCATTAATTCAACGTCAAGAACATTTCGCAATGAAGAATGGGTAAGGGCAGAAGTGTTAGTACTTGGCGATTCCGTTATTAAACAAATTGTAGATGGTGATACCGTAATGGTGTACGAAAAACCTCAAATTGGTGGCGGTGTTGTTAGTAATTATGACCCTGCAGTAAAGAAAGATGGAATGCTGCTAAGCAGTGGTTATATTTCTCTGCAAAGCGAAAGCCATCCCATTGAATTCAGGAAGGTGGAGATCATTGACCTTGAGAAAAAATATAAGAAAGGGAAGATGTAGTTTTAGGGCAAGACAATTTACCCTCTGTTGGTGCAAGCATATAGAAAAGAAGCCTGGCGCAAGAGTGTCGGGCAGGTTTTGTGAGTTGGCAATCTTGTGCCTGCGTACGGTAAAGCCTCATCTTTGGTAATACCCTCAGCAAGTCTAGACAGGTCTTTCTTTGTTCGTCTTTTATAGCTATCTTCATCAATAGTTTTCAACCGGTGGTTATCAGGTGGGCTAACGTTTCGGGATAAACGATATAAAATTCTGAGACAGCAGCAAGGCCTCACTTACAAAACCGCTAGCTATTATATTAAATCTGTTAATATTGAAAACGCCATTCTTATTTTCTTTTTTATTTATTTCATCGCTTTCCTTTTGTCAGATAAAATTATTCTTTGACACCAGTAAGGTGATAAATGGAAATGGCATTGCCCTTTTGCAAAGTACTAGTGAAAAGAATTTTGGATTTGAAACCTATAAGAATGGGCACTTGGAAGGCAAATTTTATCGTATTGACACTAATGCGGAATATGCTCTGGAAGGGGAATTGCGATATAAACCTGCTTGCGTTAATTATTCGCCGGGAATTAAGGTAACAATCCTGACCAATGATAATGATACGTCAATTATGGCATTAGATTCAAGTACATTTAGAGATTTGTTTCAAACTTCGAATGCAAAAATTATTGATACGAAAGTTTTCTTTAGTTCCTGAATTACCACACATGCATCCTGATTTAGATATTGGAATATCTGATGATCCGGCAGTGGTGCCTGTAGGACGATGGCTACAATTGAATCTAAGAAGAAATTATATACGGAGCAATTTGATTTTGATGAATGTGGTAATACTTTGTCAATAATATATTTCAAGCCTGACGGAGCTATACTAAGCAAACATAATTTCACCCCAAAAAATAATAAACGGAAAAATTGGTAGCATATAAGACTATCGAACAACAAATCTATCTCTGTCTCAGCCGAGTTTCCAGTAATGGACTCGGCGTGCCCCGCTGTCGGTCCAAGCATATAGCAAAGCAGCCTGGCCCTCTGTTGGTTCAAGCATATAGAAAAGAAGCCTGGCGCTGCCTGGCGCAAGAATGTAGAAAAGGTTTTGTGAGCAAGCAATCTTGTGCCTGCATTCCGCAACTCTTCGTTTTCAACTCCCCACTGTTGGCGCAAGCATAGGGGTTAGCGCAAGCGTCCGCTTGTGCTGCTACCAAAAATAAATTTGCGTTTAGCTGTATCCGTTATGCAGATGGAAAATAAAAATATTGCTTAAAGAGCTAACAAAGTTTAACTTCACGATAAGCACAAGCGGACGCTTGCGCTAACGAGGGGTTTCATGCTGCCCGCTTTGCTATGCTATGAAAACCCCGCCGGGACGGAACGCCCTCTATGCAACATTCCTTACAATTTCGTTGTCAACATCTAAAACAATCTTTGTGACACCGAATAAACTATTTTTTATAGTAATTATATTTTTGGGTTCTGTACAATTTTCTTTTGCACAAAAGACAGAAATAAATTTTAATGCTTACAGCGGACTATTCTCTTTTCGTGGTGACGGTGCGACCTCAAATTCTTGGATTATTTCTTACCCATTTATAAATATACCAACCAAATATACCATAGACCCGTATGGAAAGAAAAGTGGGTTTTCATACTCATTAGAATTTCAAGGGCAACGACTAACTAAAGGTGAAAATATTTACGGACTTGGGATTAGTTTTGAAGAAGTAACAAGCAGGGTAAACATTTATAAAGTAGGCGTAAGTGGTGACCCGGCATATTTGGAATATTCAGCTAACGGAGAAACAAAATTGAAAAATATTTTTGTAACATTAAATTCTTTCGTTGGACACAGATTTTCATATCACAAAATGACCTTTGATTTATTAGCAGGCTCTGACTTAGCATTTTGTTTGAGCAGTAAAGAAAAAGGAAGTGCTACTACAAATAACAAGGACAATTTTACAGTAGAAAATAACAAGGCAAAACCGTCAATTGATTTGAGACCAAGAATCCAATTAAAGACACAAATAAAAAAGCTTGGTTTTCTTGTAGGTTATTCGTTTGGGCTGACAAATTATCAAACTCAAAACAACCCAAAAACATACAGCAGTTTTTTACGACTTGGACTTAGTTGCCAACTAAAATAACTTTGCTGCAGCCAACAAATAAGATTTCGTCGGGCACCCCGCAGTTGGTCCAGGCATATAGAAAAGAAGCGTGGCGCAAGAATGTAGAAAAGGTTTTGTGGGCAAGCAATCTTGTGCCTGCATACGGCAAGGCCTTATATTTTGTAATGCCATCGGCGGAGGTTCGGGCTGGCTTTCATTAATCAGCAACTAACCGTTACGAGCATACTATCCAGGTGACAGCATTTCAGTTCCGTCAAGTGGGATAATTCACTTAATTTTATTGACAAAAGCAAAGAGATTATGTTGATAGAAAGAACATCCAGAGAAGTAATTATTCGCTTGCCTGCATCGGTAGACACGACAGGACTGCAACGACTTGTTGACTATCTTACTTACAAAGAAGCGACTTCTAATTCAAAGGCGACACAAGAACAGGTTGATAAACTTGCAAGTGACGTAAAAAAGGGGTGGTGGAAAAAGAACCGCAAGCGCTTCATTAAATGAAGAAAATAATTGTTGACACCAACATTATTTTCTCTTGCTTGCTTAATTCACAAGGGACAATTGGAGACCTCATCTTCAACTCAGAAGATATCTTTGACTTCTACAGCAACCAGTACATGCGTTTTGAAATCCGGAAGCATTGGAACAAGCTCAAAAAGATTTCTAAACTGACTGACCTCGAATTAGAAACTGCTTGTGATAAAATGTTGACGAAGCTTACATTCATCAATGAAGAACTGATACCGCAAACCGATTGGGAAAAACAGAAGCGTTAGTAGCAGACATTGATTTAGACGACATAGACTTTGTAGCGTTGACCAGATATTTAAAAGGAAGCATGTGGACCGGAGACAAACCTTTATACGAAGGCTTGAAAGCAAAACGTTTTCGGACTGCTTACAACACACAGGACATGATTAAACTTCGCAACAGGCTGACAAGATAATAAACCGTGTGCAGCAACAAGGCGCCCCCCGTTATCCGTAGTATGCTTCAAACTAAAAGGAACTGCTGTTCGTATGTCTTTGACTACGGACATTTTTAGCCGTACAGCTAACGGTAACGAGTAATGGCACTATCATATATACTTATGACGATGCCCCCGCAGTTGGTCCAGGCATATAAAAAAGAAGCCTGGCGCAAGAATGTAGAAAAGGTTTTGTGGGCAAGCAATCTTGTGCCTGCATACGGCAAGGCGTCTTTAACAAATTACTAAAAGAAAAGCAGTTTCCGGGAACCCCGATGCCAGGGGAACCTGTACCTATCCGAAGCCCGGGCTTCCTGTCATTTAAAGTTCGTATATGCGTCGGGGTAAACTGATTGCTTATAGTGATTTGAGTTCTGCGCTTTTTCAAAAAAACATCATCTTACGTACTCGCCAATAACACGGCATCAAGGTCTTCGCCGGGTTTCGCAATAATTCGTTCTGTGGAACGATCCCATTCCATTCTTCGTCCAAGCTTATACGATAGTCCGCCCATGTGTGCTGAAATAGCTTCTTCAAATCCTTCTTTGATAGAGCAACTCGGCGTACCTCCATTCCTGATACAACTTAGCCACTCTCTTAAATGAAGGAATGTTGAGTCAACCCGTTTTCCGTTCCGGTAAGTCCACAATAATCCTTTATTAGCAAAATATTTTGAAGTGGCGGAAGTAATGGCATCAGTTCCATTGACAGCCGGATCGTATTGATAAATTGGAACGCCTGTTTCGATTCGTCCTTCTTTTATCAGGTCAGCATATTTGGTTGACCCCGGATCAGCATATACTGAAATCTGGTTCCCCAGTTCCATGCTGCCGTCGTGACCCATTAGAACGGTTCCCCTGTCGTACTGATTGCCGAGTGTTGCGCTGTACATGAATGTCATACCTTTTTCTTTTCCTGCCGGCTGGCTTGATCCCGTACTAAAATCCGGGTACTCCATATTCACCTGCATTACATCCGGAACATTGCGTCCGTCATGGTGGGTATAGATTCCCCCGGAGGCAGTTACTGAATTTGGAATTCCCATCTTCAGAATACAGTTGATCCGGTCAAAATCGTGTGTCATTAAATCACCGGACAAACCCGATCCATACGCCCACCACTTACGCCAGCGAAAAAAATGCTCCAGGTTAAAAGCTTCTTTCGGTGCGTTTCCAAGGAACTGATCCCAGTCAATGGTTTGCGGGTTGGCGGTATCAGGTATATCATATTGCCAGGCGCCATTATCATCATTACGGTTGGTATTGGTTGTAACTAATGACACGTGCCCAAGTATATTCTTGGAGATAATGTCCTGTGCAGTTAGAAAACTCTGCGTTTGACGATGCTGGTGGCCTACTGCGAAAACTGTTTTGGGGTTTTTGTGAACCGTTTCACGTAATGTATAGGTTTCAGATACATTGTGTGTCATTGGCTTCTCAACATATACATGCACACCCGCATTAAACGCTTCAATGGCGATGGGTGCATGCCAATGGTCGGGTGCGGCAATAACAACAGCATCAACTTCTCCGCTGTTTAATAGTTCAGTATGTGTGCGAAACCGCTTGATTTTATTATCACTCGTGGTGAAAGAGTCTAACGCTTTTTGAGCACGCATGTCAAAAATATCACAAATGGCAGCCAGTTTTATATTCAGGTTTTCCTGTGCCTTAAACTCTGCGAGCCGGGTGTCTTTTGGATCTTTTGCCAAACGGTCCTGCATTTCTTTGAGCCAGGCGGTGGTAGCAAAACCCAGGGCACGGCATAGCTGTTCGCCCCGGATGCCAAAACCTATAATGCCCAGCCGAAGCGGCTTGCCACTCATAGGGCCTGAAGCCGGGGGCGGAGAGGCTTTAATGTTTAAAGTCTCCAGCAGAAATTTCTTTTCGCGTATTGCATCGCCTGCCAGGCTGGCGCCTGAATACCATACTGCGCCAATTAGTGGTATTCCTCCAAGCGTTTTTAAAATATCGCGCCTGTTCCATTTTTTTAAAAAGTTATTATCGTTTTCCATGATGATTAAATTAAATTTGTTTTTGCCTTATGCTTGAAAAATAAATTTTCTATACCAAATACTGATGTCAAAGGGAACCCGTAGATTACATACAGGGCTGCCATCTCAACCAGGTTTTTGTTCACTATCCAATAGCTTCCTTCTGAAGGGCCTTGCGGCAAGGATGGGAAAGGAGGATGTGCCAGGTAGTACAGCAGTAACAACAACATACCTCCAATACAACCCCAACGTACTTTCAAACCTATGAGGAGACTGATGCCCACGGCTATCAGTGCTGCAATATTTAAGGTGTCAATAACTGATATGCGGGAGGGAGCAGCGATCCAGTGCAAAAAAAGGCTTTAGTATGGAGGCGCTCAATAAATAACTTTTTGATGTCCAGGATGGGTTATAGGCCTTTATAATCCCTTCATATAAGAAATGCCAACCGATTAAAATACGAAGCAGAACCAGGCCAAAACTTTGTCCTGCTGTTAGTTTTGTTGCTATCATAATATTTGAGTTTTTTTGAATTTCATAAATGCATCTTTAACAAACCGGAACTTTATTGCTGCCTGAAATCACTGACCCGGCAGCAAAAAATAAATCTTAAGGCATCACTTCTACATTTTCCTTAAACGTTTCGGAAGTGTAGGTTTTCCAGGCACCATTTTCATCGTAAATAAAAAAAACCTGCAGGTTTAATTCTTTATGTTCTGATAAAAATTGTTTTGATTTTTCCAGCCCCATCACCATGAATGCTGTTGCATAAGCATCAGCGGTCATACAGTCTCTCGCAATTACACTGGTGCTTAGCAAATTGCTTTTTGCCGGGTATCCTGTAAAAGGGTTAATAATATGCGTATATTTTTTCCCGTCTTCGATATAATAGTTTTTATAATTACCGGAGGTGGCCAATGCCTTATCTTTTATCCTGACTTTTGCCTCTAATACTGTCCCATCGGTGATGGCTTCATTTGGCTGTTCAATGCCAACTGTCCAACAACTGTCATCTGCTTTTTTCCTTTTGCTCTCAACTCGCCACCCACTTCTATCAAATAGTTGGCGATGCCTTCACTTTCGAGGAAGGATGCCAATACGTCTACCGTGTATCCCTGGGCTATTGCATTAAAATCAAGCATAACTTGTGGCATTTCCTTTACCAGTTTTTTGCCTTCCAGTCTCACCTTTTTATAACCAATATACCGGAGCAAACTATCCATCAATGGTTTATTTATTTTTTCTTTTTTGGTAACGCCAAACCCTGAGGCATTCACAATTGGAGCAACTGTAATATCAAACAGGCCTTTCGTTTTTTCCGAAACTTCAATAGATTTTTTGAATACATCTGTAAAATAATCATCAACGATAACGGCGGTATCATTTTTATTTATCCTGGAGACGATTGAAGCAGGAACATAAGTGGAAAGGGATAAATCAATTTTCTTAAAAATAGAATCGAATGCTTCCCTGTAATTTGAATTCGGGCCAGCGAGATAGGTGATGTGATAAGTGGTTCCCTGCGCAGCACCGGCTATTTTAATTGTATTATTTTGCCCCCGGTTGCAACTATTAAAGAGTAAAATTGCAACACAGGAGAGGAATATAAATTTCATTACAGATTATTATCGATATGTTATTTGATTGAATATTTGATAACTTGATGTGGGCTTGCGAAAGAGAGGGAACACCTGCGGAGGGTGAAACAAATGCAGCATTGACGTTGAGATCACCAATGCCATCAGTAAGCATCGACTTCAGAACATGTGTTACAGATGCTATGGCAAGTTCAGGGCTCATTTTCAATCGTTTTTACTTTTGTCTAAAGTGACGTACAACGAAAAAGTTTGCCAAAAATTAATCAGGCAGATAACATCATTTGGATCACTTTCTTATTGAGTTGTCAGCAGCAACAAATATTCCTTATACGAACTCTCTTACTTTTTCATTCAGCGCTTCTATTTTTTCTTTCACTCCGTCTTTCAAATCGGAGAATTTTTCCTTGCCCTTGTTGACTGTTTCCTTAATTGATTTGTTCAATTTCTTTTCGGCATCGGCAATTCTTTTTCTTGTTTCCTTGCCATTGTTGGGTGCAAACAAAATGCCCAGAATCCCGCCAACAAGTAGTCCTGAAGCCATTGCGATTAATACTTTATTATTATTTTTCATGACTAAAAAGTTTATAGTAAACAAAATATTTAAATACTACTATCCAAGGTAGTTATAGTAACATTTATCAGGCATGACGTGAGACTATGATTTGTATGATTATAATCAGCATATTGATTCCCGGCCTAACCTTACAATGCTGAAATAATAAGATGTAAATGGAAGTAACAGCCTTAATATGTTAACGCATTTTACAGGACACAGTCATACCAATTCAGGAATGCCCCGGCTACCCGCAAACAAGCACCGGGAGGTGGTTTACAGCCTCCCCTGCACAGTGACTGTGATAGACCTACTCTGAAGGAATCCTTCAGACTATCATCTTTCATATAGCATTCTTGCACCGACATATCTTTCGGTACTTGACTCACGGCACACCTTGAACGAAATAGAGGTGAGGATACCCGCCAGGAGGGAGGTAAGATCAAATAAAGCAAAGCACTGCCCAGCTCATAAAATCCTCTACCTAATTCCCCTTTACTACTTTTAAGGCAGCCTACAGCCGTTTCAAATTGATTTATATTTGAGAAGCAATGGAGGTTCTTAAACAAACTGACGTTAGCTGCAAGTATTTATCGTCCTGTCATATCCTTACAAGAGAAAAGATGCCAAGTATATTTTCCGACAAGAGCTACACGCCAACTACCCAGGACTTAAAGAAAGTGTTAGGAAAGACCTTTCCAATCTGGGAAACTATAATTCAAACCACTAAAACTCTCTACCCAGAGGCCAAAGAGGATTGGAATTATCCCGGGGAAAAATATGGATGGAGCTTTCGTTTAAAGGATAAGAAAAGAGCTATAATTTATCTATTACCACAAGAAAAATTCTTTAAGGCCTCTCTTGTGTTTGGGCAAAAAGCCACAACTGAAATTTTACAAAGTAAGATTTCTGAAAATATTAAAGAAGAGATTAGAAACGCAAAAGTCTATGCAGAAGGGCGAGGATTAAGAATTGACGTAAAGAACAAGTCAATCCTTACTGATTTGAAAGAGCTTATTAAAATAAAAATTTCGTACTGAAATGCGAGGCATGCCTGCAGCTAAAGGGGTTTGGCATATAGGCTGGCAGACGGAAGTATAATCGGCTGTAGTTCGCTATCAGCAATAGTTCCGGCGTGAAGTTCTTTGCTCAGCTTTTTGTTTTATATTCATCTTTAGTAACTTTATCAGGCTTTGGTTGTGGACAGACCGAACATTGAATACCAGCCCATCGCCAGGCCCTATCGTTGGCTGAAATTGAACAGAGACGCTTTTAAGCTTAATGAATAAAACAAAAAACTTCTTAAAGATAAAATATGACAAGCAGCAACGATAAACCATTTTTCGCCCCGCAGCTTTTGATCAATAATGGTATTAAGGACATTTCATTTTATACAAAAGCGTTTGGCGCAACAGAAAATCTTTGCTTATATAATGATGATGGTAGCATTCATGTTGCTGAGCTATCTATTAATGGAACTATATTCCACCTGCATGAAGTAACAAAACCGTACTTCTTTTTTCCTGGTAAATACAATGGGACAACTTGTATAATCGGTTTGTTTGTTCCGGATGTTGCTGCTGTTATGAATAATGCAATTAAAGCCGGTGCCAGGGAAATATCTCCCATGAAAGATTATGAGTATGGTTATCGCCAGGGAGAAATTGAAGATCCATTTGGACATCACTGGTTAATACAAAAGAAAATTTCATAGGTGCATAGTACTGTCAAACAAACGCCTTTGCAAAAAGCATTACATTTTTTTTTAACAAAGATGATCGCAGGTATTGGTGTTATTGTTGGCCTGGTTGCTATTATTGAATGGATTCGCTCTTCAATACTGGATAGAACAAATTTGTCCAATGATGTAAATGCATTAATTGTAGCAGTGGCAGAAGCATTTATCGCCACAACAGGTTACATTTTTCTTTTCCGGGCATACGACAAAAGACGCATTCCTGAATTGAGCGCTGCAACATTCATTGATAATGCAGTCATTGGCTTTTTGACGGGTACAATGCTACAAGCGCTATTCATTTTAATAATCTATTTAGCCGGAACTTTTTTAGTTGTTAATGTAAATCCCGCTTCCACACTGGTGGTGCCTTTTGCTTTCGCGTTAACAGCCGGATTTGTAGCTGAAATTATCCTGATTGGAATTGTATTCCGCTTACTGGAAGAACAAACAGGTACTGTAGCGGCGTTGCTTATATTTATCGTTCTGTTTGCTGTTCTACATATAAATGCAAAAGGAGCAACTTTTGTATCAGTTGGTGCAACAGCAATGCAGGCAGGCTTCATGCTTCCTGCAGCTTTTGTGTTTAGCCGCAATTTATGGCTTCCTGTATTTTTACATGTCGGTTGGGATTTTGCAGAGCCGGGTATCTTTGGGGGAATAAATCCAAGCACTTCAATTACACAAGGCTTGTTGACAAGTAAAATCACCGGTAATTCTTTATTAACCGGTGGTGAAACCGGACCGCAAGACTCACTTTCATCGCTATTGATTTGTTTGCTGTTAGGAATTGTCTTTTTATTATTGGCAAAACGAAAAAATAACCTTATAAAACCACGTTGGCGAACAACTGCTACCGACAAAAGCATTCACGCAGTTACTGGTGTTCCTTAAAAAAATTATTCTGCCAATAATAACCCGGTTTGATCTATAGAAAGTGTTTTCTCAGAACCGGTTGTCTTCAACATAAACTGATCGCCGTCTGATTGAAGTGACAACTTATTTAAAGCAACATAATTCGGAAGTTTCAGTTGTGAAAAATCAGTGGTAAACTGATGAGCCGTTTTATAATAGTTTCTCTCCGCCTCATAAACTGCCATCAGCTGCATTCTAACATCCCAGTTTGTATCAGCTACAAAAGCATCCTCAACGATACCCACTTTTTGTGATGAGAATTGCAAGTAACCCCAATACTCCGGCCGGTGCATATTGATTGCCCATTGCGGCGACCAAACCCAATTATGTTCGGGCTCATGTAACTTCACATAAGAGTTGTTTTTAATTTTTACATTCCATTGAACCCGGCTAAAGTTAATTCGCCATTGAGTTCCTGCAGCAAGATGTTTTTTACCTCTTTCCAAATCAAGTAATGATGATAAGGGAATTCTTATTTCAATATTCCATGCAGTGTCAATATCTGACGGGTTATTAATGGTTCCCTCGTAAGAAATAGCATACTTTATTCCTTTACATTCCCATCCAAAAATCGGGAACCCTCCATCCCTGTAAGGCTTTTCCAAAAAGATATCCATTAAGGTTCCCAAAGCATTAAATTCCATCTCGCCATAATTATGATTATTTCCGTCCGGGTTAATAAAAATTTCGAAATCATTATCATGAAAAACAATGCTGTCATGTTGGGTAAGTGTTGCCCAGATATTTTTTGTCTCAATATGCGCACCGATATACAGGTTGCTATCGTCCCATAACATTTTTACATGTGTTTGCTCGGTTGGTTGGGGTTTAGCGGGACCTTCAATATCCCGGAAAGGATCACTCCATTGAGCCAACTTCCAGCTTCGCTCATTTAGTTTTCCATCTACGGTGATATCATCAGAACTTTTATAACATACATAATGAGCGGGAGAAGGAGGAACCTGGCAGGAAACTTTGTTATTAATACAGAAGAGCAAGATTAACGTGAAAACTTTATTCATCGTAACTATCTTTTTTTGTACAAAATACTACAACTAAAAACATGTACGGTCAATTATATTTTTTTTGCATTTATTTTTTTCCACTAAAGTTCCGCTATTCATTAATGAATTCATCGGTTAGTTTTAAATGGATTAAGAAAAAGCAATCTTTATCACTACGAGACAAAATCTGCGTCTAACGGTAACGGGTAGGTGAACGAGTCGTTTGAGGTGTTTTGTAAAACACAGAGTATAACCCTGGTTATTTTTAAAAATAATGCCTCAATAAATATTTGTCTTGCTTTACCCTAAGAACTTATTTGCTCAGTTACGAACGGATACTTACGATAAATTTTGCTGATGATAGTATTCGTTGGCTGACGCGTTAGCGTAGAAAAGACTTTCAAACACTGCCAAAAGCGAAAACTTTCTTCGCCTGCGTTATTCCATTCTTTTCCCCAGGTTTAATACTGACATCATGCGGCTGGCAAAACTTCGTTTACCAACACACTAACTACTTCGGAAAGATTTTCCCATCCTTCGGACAGTTTTAATACCACTTCGTCCTTAGCCGGTTAAATTCAAGGTTTCAAAAAATTATCTTGTTGCTTCGAACCCTGTTTTAAGCTCAAACTCTTTTCCGCCCTATTATTATTTCACAAACAAAAAAACTAAAAACATGAAAAAATTATTGTTCCTTTTGTTGGCTTTACCATTGATTGGATTCGGCCAGAAGCAAACAGTTGTTAGTACCAGCCGCTATTTTCCAAAGGCAGACAAAGTACTGGAATTTGAAAAAGGGCTTGCGGCACATATTGCCAAATACCACAGCGGAGACTGGAAATGGCGGGTGTATGAAATACAAACGGGAGAGGATGCAGGAGGTTTTATGGTAGTAGAAGGACCAAAAAGCTGGGACGAATTTGATAAGCGTGGCAACCTTGGAGATGAGCACATAAAAGACTGGAATAAAAATGTAGCTCCATATATAACAGATAAATATTCCTCGGTGTATTCTGAATATATGGAAGACCTAAGCACCGTGCCATTAGCCAGTTTTACTGATAAAATTTCTATCACACATGTGTTTCCCAAACCCGGTTTATCAGCAATGGTTGAAGACGTAATAAAGAAAATAAAAAAGGCCTGGGAGGCAGGTACGCAAACTGTTGCAGTGTACAAGTCTGTTGCCTCCGGTCCGTTTCAATATACGCTTGTGTCCCGGTTTAAGGATGGATTAAAAGAACTGGAGGAAGGTTACCGGAAGCCTTTTAAAGAAAGGTATGAAGCTGCTAATGGCGAAGGCACCCTTGAAACTAATTCGTCAAAGATTACTGAGGCAACAGATCATGTATGGTCAGAACTTCTGTTTTACAGGCCGGATCTAAGTGCTAAATAGGATGAATTATTGTGAGTGATTTTAAACCTTCCTCTTTGTGGGAGGTTTTTTATTTCGTGTCCTCCCCATTTGGTCCAAGGTGTGCCGTGAATCGAATACCGAAAGATATGTTGGTACAAGAATGTTGTATGAAAGATGATAGTAGGTCTATCACAGTCGCTGTGCAAGCGGAGGCTGTAAACCACCTCCCGGTGCTTGTTTAGTAATAAACAGGTATTGAACGAAAAGAGGAAAAGCCCCGATAATATCGGGGCAGGCTCGAATAAGAGGGATGAATGAAAATGAACCACCGGTGAAGTGATGAGATAAATGTACTCATTGTCAAAAGCTACTGTTCTTGCGTAGTAGTGAAAAGTTACAGCGGACACTTGCATACTGGCTGTAAGGCAATCGTCATAAAGGTGGCATGACTCTTATTCAGGCTTTTGTACAGAACACGGGAAGTTCTTATCAGATGCTAAGGGAAAGGCACAAGTGGAAAATATCCACGAGGCTGAATATCGAAACTGGTAAGGATGGCGGATGATCTTTCTCCAAAAAATTAAATTCTTACTTTTGCGCCTTCAAAAAAAGGAGTAGCATGATAAGTGTAAATAATGTAACACTGGCTTATGGTAAAAGAATTTTGTTTGATGAAGTAAATCTCAATTTCACTAAAGGGAATTGTTATGGAATTATTGGGGCAAATGGTGCAGGTAAATCCACTTTAATAAAAATAATCAGCGGAGAAATCGAGCCAAATAAAGGATCTGTCAGCATCACTCCCGGCGAACGCATGGCGGTACTAAAGCAGGACCAGTTTGAGTTTGATGAGGTAACTGTTTTAAATACGGTGTTGATGGGCCATAAGAAAATGTGGAATGTAATGCAGGAAAAAGATGCCATCTATATGAAAGAAGATTTCAATGAAGAAGATGGTATGAAGGCCGGGCATCTTGGAGGCCGAGTTCGGAGAGATGGGAGGTTATACAGCGGAAAGTGATGCAGGAACATTATTAAATCAATTAGGCGTTCCTGATGATCTGCACCAGATGCTGATGAAAGATATTGGTGCAAATATTAAAGTGAGAGTTTTGCTGGCGCAGGCTCTTTTTGGAAATCCTGATATTTTATTATTGGATGAGCCAACCAATAACCTTGATGTTGATACGATTTCATGGCTGGAGAATTTTTTGGCGGATTATGAAAATATTGTATTGGTAGTAAGTCACGATCGTCACTTCTTAGATGCAGTGTGCACTCACGTTGCCGATGTTGACAAACAAAAAATAAAAATCTATACAGGTAACTATACCTTCTGGTACGAAAGTAGTCAACTGGCATCACGGCAGGCAACCGACAAGAATAAGAAGATGGAGGAGAAGAAAAAAGATCTTCTTGAATTTATTGCCCGGTTCAGCGCCAATGCATCAAAAAGCAGGCAGGCGACATCCCGAAAGAAAGCATTGGACAAACTGGTGTTTGAAGATATAACACCGAGTAATCGAAAATATCCGGGCATTATATTTAAGCCGGAAAGAGATGTGGGCAACCAGATTTTAAACGTCCAAAAACTTACGAAAAGTGTTGATGGAAGAAAACTTTTTAGTAATGTAAGCTTTGATATTGTAAAAGGTCAGAAGATTGCTTTTTTAAGCAGGGATCCTGTTGCGCTTACTTCTTTATTTGAAATCATCAATAACAGGATGAAGGCGGATAGTGGAAAATTTGAATGGGGAACTACCATTACCACGGCATATCTTCCCAATGACAATACTGAATTCTTTACAGGAAATCTTAATTTAATGGATTGGCTTCGGCAATATGTTCCCGATCATTATACTGATGTAGATGAAGATTTCTTACGAGGTTTTTTGGGAAAGATGCTTTTTAGCGGTGATGAAATAAAAAAGAAAACCAATGTGCTTAGCGGAGGCGAAAAAGTAAGATGTATGATCAGCAGGATGATGTTGCAAAATCCTAATGTTGTTATACTCGATGAACCAACCAACCATCTTGACCTGGAAAGCATAACGGCTTTTAATGATGGCATGATCACGTTCCCCGGAATTGTCCTGTTAACGACGCATGATCACCAGTTTATGGAAACAGTTGCCGACCGCATTATTGAAATAACTCCGAAAGGCACTATTGACAGGCTATGCACCTACGATGAATATATTACCGATGATCGTATAAAAAGATTGCAACATGAATTGTACAATTAAAAATTGTTTCAATTTTCTGTCTCCTTTTAAAAAAGTTAAAATAGAATAGGTTTGTAGGAAATTTGTAATCCTGATTGTTTAATTAGATATTTTTGCTACATATTAAAAACAAATCAACAGCATCTTAAATCAACAGCATGAAAAAAATAACCCTAGTATTTGCTACTATCTTACTGGCAGTAGCCAGCGTAAATGCGCAAACTTATGAAACTGCAGTAGGAGCTAAATTTTATACCGGTAACGGTTCAGTTGGAGGTCTTAACATACGATATTCAAACACTGAACATACCGCTCTTGAAGGATCATTGCTTTTTGAAAGCGGCGCAATAGGATTGGAGGGTCTTTATCAATACCAGGGGCCTATTACAAATGCAGAAGGATTACAATATTTTGTTGGCGGTGGCGGGTTCCTTGGTTTTGGTTCCGGAAGATATAATAACAGTACGGCATTTGCACTTCGGTTGACCGGGGGCGTAGACTATAAGTTCGCCGATGCGCCAATTGACGTCAGTCTTGGTTTTGATCCTTTTTTCTACCTGGCGCCTTTTACTACTTCCGATTTAAGATTAGGAATTGCAATTCGGTATGTGCTCAAATAATAATTTATAATATAAAAAAAATTCCCGATCAGTATTTGATTGGGATTTTTTTTATTTTCATCTCTTAAAATATTGAATGCGAAAAAAAATAATCTCTTTTATTGATTTTTTCTACCCTCCTTTTAAAAGATTTATGCCATTGCAAACTTTTCGCTATGCTGCTTGCGGCGGCAGCAACACATTACTTGACATTGCGCTTTTTTATGTCAGTTTCAACTTTATACTTCATAAGCAGATACTCAACCTTGGCTTTGTTTCACTAAAGCCCTACAATGCTGCTTTAGGAATGGCATTTTGCATTTCATTTCCCACCGGTTTTTTACTGAACAAGTATATTGTTTTTAATGCATCTTACCTGCGGAGTCATGTTCAGTTGTTCCGCTATGTTTTAATTGTGGCCGCCAATCTTTTTCTTAATTATGCCATTATTAATGTATTGGTGCAATACATGCACTTTTATCCAACTATTGCTAAAGTTTTCGCGACGGTAATAATTGTGGCATTTAGCTATCTTTCCCAAAAGCATTTTACGTTTAGGACATCGAATACGGTAGTTGGCCCGATTGATGAGAATTCATTGAGCCAGTAGTCGATACGCCGATATTAAATGGCGCTTCCTTCTAAAGAGATTAATGAATTAATTGCTACTAAATTGCCATTGACCTGCTGGCTCCGCCAACCTCTTCCATCGGGTTATGATTATTGATTATAAAACTACTGCCATTTTTGCACTTTCGTTCCATTGGCATAAACATTGTCAATATCTTATTACTAAAAAATAAGATCATGGCTAAAATTATAGGTATAGACTTAGGAACAACTAATAGTTGTGTTGCAGTTATGGAAGGTAATGAACCCGTTGTAATTGCTAACGATGAAGGTCGTCGCACAACACCAAGTGTAGTTGCATTCTTAAAAAATGGTGAACGTAAAGTAGGTGACCCTGCAAAAAGGCAGGCGATCACAAACCCTCATAATACCATCATGAGTGTGAAACGGTTTATGGGACACAAGTGGGATGAGGTTACAACTGAAGCAGGACACTGGAGTTATAAAGTGGTTAAAGGTGATAATAATACAGTTCGTATTGATATAGACGGAAGACATTATACACCGCAGGAAATTTCTGCGATGATTCTTCAGAAAATGAAAAAAACTGCGGAGGATTATTTAGGCCAGGAAGTAAGTGAAGCGGTAATTACCGTTCCGGCCTATTTTAACGATGCACAGAGGCAGGCTACTAAAGAGGCCGGTGAAATTGCAGGATTAAATGTTCGCCGTATTATAAACGAACCTACAGCAGCGGCCCTCGCTTACGGTTTAGACAAGAAGAGCATTGATCAGAAAATAGCGGTGTTTGACCTGGGTGGTGGAACGTTTGATATTTCAATTCTTGAATTGGGAGATGGGGTTTTTGAAGTAAAATCTACCAATGGTGATACGCATCTTGGCGGTGATGATTTTGATAAGGTGGTGATGGATTGGCTGGCTGCTGAGTTTAAGAAAGATGAGGCAATTGATCTTCATAAGGACCCGATGGCATGGCAACGTTTGAAAGAAGCTGCAGAAAAGGCGAAGATTGAGTTATCATCGTCTACTGAAACGGAAATTAACCTTCCTTATATAACGGCAGTTGATGGTGTTCCGAAACATTTGGTAAAGAAACTTACTCGTGCACAGTTTGAAAAACTGTCTGATGATTTGTTCTCCCGCTGTTTAAAACCATGTGAAGCTGCAATTAAGGATGCCGGCATAAGTAAATCTGACATTAACGAAGTAATACTTGTCGGTGGTTCTACACGTATTCCAAAAGTTCAGGAGCTCGTAGAAAAATTCTTTGGTAAAAAGCCGAACAAGGGAGTTAACCCTGATGAAGTGGTGGCGATTGGTGCGGCTATACAGGGTGGTGTTTTAACGGGCGAAGTAAAAGATGTTCTGTTGTTAGACGTTACACCTCTTTCTTTAGGTATTGAAACTATGGGCGGTGTAATGACAAGGTTAATTGAAAGCAATACTACCATACCGACCAAGAAAACAGAAACTTTCTCAACAGCAAGCGATAACCAGCCAGGTGTACAAATTCATGTGTTGCAGGGTGAAAGGCCGATGGCCAATCAAAACAAAAGCCTGGGTACATTTAACCTCGATGGCATTCCACCGGCACCAAGAGGTGTACCGCAGGTTGAAGTAACTTTTGATATTGACGCTAACGGTATTTTAAATGTTTCTGCAAAAGATAAAGGAACCGGTAAGAGCCACAACATCAGAATTGAGGCTGGCAGCGGCTTAAGCAAAGAAGAAATTGAAAAGATGAAGAATGAAGCTAAAGCCAACGAAGCAACCGACAAGGCAGCGAGAGAAAAAGTGGATAAAATAAACCAGGCAGATAGTTTGATTTTCCAAACAGAAAAACAAATTAAAGAATACGGTGATAAAATACCCGCCGATAAAAAAGCGCCCATTGAAGCAGCACTCGCAAAATTAAAAGAGGCACATAAATCGCAGGATGTAAATGCAATTGATACAGCGGTAAACGAAATGAACACAGCATGGACTGCTGCCAGTGAAGAAATGTACAAGGCTACACAACAGGCCGGTGCTAATGGAAATGGCAATGCACCAGGTGGACAACAGCCGAATGAAGGCCAGGAAGAACATGCGCACGCGGGTGGCGATGATAATGTTACCGATGCAGAATTTGAAGAAGTAAAATAAGAGTTTTGTAATAGTATTAAGATGTAAAGGGGGCCGCAAAATATGCGACCCCTTTTTTTTGTTTGCATAAATTAAAAATTACATTTGCATTAAATGTTTAACCTAAAGAGATTCATTTTTTAATCTGTAAATAATGCGTGTATGACTAAAAAACTTTTAAGTTCCTTTATCCTGGCTATTCTTTTGATTTTCCTTTCTTTCCAGAATACCTATTCACTTTCAATTGTCAAACCATCAGCTACCAGCACTACAACAGCCATAGAAACTCCTGGCTCATTAAAAGCATCTGTTTTCGTGACTATGTCAGCAAGTGAATTTGCCGCGGCCACTGGCGTAAAACTCAATTTCTTTCAAAGAATATATTTTAAAATAATAAAAAGACAGGTGAAACGGGACCTTAAGAAAAACCCTGATCTTTTAATGACGGATTATCTTGATCAAAAAACGGGAAAATTTAAACTTGATGCGCTCTGGTTTGTGATAGGTATAATTATTGGCCCATTAGGAGTATTGCTTTCTTATTATTCGCACCAGCAAAAAAATGGCCCTAACAAGAAGGACAGAACCACTTCTGCCTGGATTGGCTTTGGAGTTTTTGTTTTATGGTTCGGCTTCTTATTTTTATTTTAAACGATTGACTTGAATATATTTCCAAAATCATTTAGCGGTTTTTTGTTACAATGAAGTATTGTGTATATTTTACATTGTAGCTCAAACTGATTAAATTGCTTTTCTTTAACGCTGATTATTAATGACGATTCATTTCTATTTAAGGTACCACACCCACGTTGGCCAGGCTCTTTATATTTCGGGGAATAACGATTTCCTCGGCAACAATGATACTGCCACGGCAGTTCAGATGTCTTACTTTAATAATGACTACTGGTATTTGAAACTGGAACTCCCTGCTGATTTTGACGATACCATTCTTTATAAATATTTTTTAAAAGGTACAGACGGTACTGAAGTTTTCGATGGAGAAGATAACAGGACAATCGATTTATCCGTGCTTAGCTCCAAAACAATTTCGGTATATGATGTGTGGAATGGCGCAAATAATCTGGGAAACGTTTTTTTCACAAGAGCCTTTAACAAGGTATTGCTGTATAATGTTACTAAAATAAAAGCTCCTTTTGAAAAAAAATATACGCATGAGTTCAGGGTGAAAGCACCTTTGCTGCAACCAGGCGAAATCATTTGTATGTGCGGCTCAACCAAAAGTTTAAAAAACTGGAGCGCTACAAACCCCATTTTGCTTACACCAAAAAGCGATTGGTTCGCCGCACGTGTTTCATTAAATGGAAACGATTGGCCTTCTAGCTATAAATATGGCATTTACAGCATTGAACAAAAGAAAATCTTACGCTTCGAAGATGGCGAAAACCGTGTTATCCCCAAAAATGATAAACCAGTTGAGCAGGTTATTATGCATGACGGATTTGTGAATTGTCCTGTTACTTTCTGGAAAGGAGCTGGCGTGGCAATGCCGGTTTTTAGTCTTAGATCTAAAAAAAGTTTTGGCGTAGGAGAATTTACTGATATTCCTTTACTCATTGACTGGGCAAAACAAACCGGTTTAAAATTGATTCAGTTGCTGCCCATAAATGATACAACAGCAACCCATACTTCACAGGATTCTTACCCCTATGGAGCTATATCAGCGTTTGCAATGCATCCGTTATATATCAATCTGGAGAAAGTTGCGGGAAAGGAATATGCCCATATTATAAAACCACTTAAGAAAAAACAAAAGCAATTAAATGAACTCCCTGTTTTTGATTATGCGCAGGTCATGAAATTTAAATGGGCTGCATTAAAAGAATTATACCAGGCATCAAAAGATGTTTTTAAAAATGATCTTGATTATTTTGAATTTTTTGAGTTGAACCGGCACTGGTTGGTTCCGTATGCAGCTTTCTCGTACCTGAGAGACAAAAACAAAACACCAGATTTTAGTAAGTGGAAAAACCATAATACCTACAATGAATCAGGTATTCAAAAATTAGTTGCTCCCTCGAAATCCCATTACGATGATATTGCATTTTTTTATTTCGTTCAGTATCATCTTCATCTCCAACTAAAATCGGCTGTAGATTATGCGCATAAAAATAAAATCGTTTTAAAAGGTGATATACCAATCGGAATTCACCGCTTTGGTTGTGATGCGTGGACAAATCCGTCCCTTTATAATATGGATCAACAATCAGGCGCACCTCCGGATGACTTTGCTGTAAGAGGACAGAACTGGGGATTTCCGACTTATAACTGGAATAAAATGAAGGAAGATGGATTTCAATGGTGGCGCAGACGGTTTGACCAGATGAGTAATTATTTCGATGCTTTCCGCATTGATCACATTCTTGGGTTTTTTAGAATATGGAGTATTCCTCTGCACGCAGTTGAAGGAATAATGGGAAGATTTGTTCCTGCTATTCCTGTTGATATTTCGGAGTTTCATCAAAATAATATATGGTTCGATCATGACCGGTATTGCAAACCATTTATAACCGACGAAATTCTTGGTTGGACGTTTCATGAAAAAACTGATTTCGTAAAAGAAAATTTTCTTGAAAATTCTTCTCATGGCAATCATTGCCTGAAAAAAGAATTTAATACACAGCGAAAAGTTGAAAAATATTTTGCAGAAAATGATGTTGAAGGAGGCGAGCTAATGAAGCAGGGTTTATTTGATTTAATAAGTAATATCATTCTAATAGAAGAAGAAAATTCCAAAGGACAAAAATTTCATTTCAGGATCGGAATAGCAAATACTTCTTCATTCCAGCAACTTGAATATAATACAAGGGAGCGTTTGCACGATTTGTACGTTAATTATTTTTATCGCCGGCAGGATGATTTCTGGAGAAAGGAAGCATTGAAAAAATTACCACAATTAAAACGCAGCACCAATATGCTTATTTGCGGTGAGGACCTTGGCATGGTGCCTCATTGCGTTCCCGAAGTAATGAAAGACCTGGGAATTTTGAGTCTTGAAATAGAGCGTATGCCCAAGGATCCGAATAAAGATTTTTTTCATCCAAACGATTCACCCTACATGGCAATAGTAACGCCGTCTACACACGATATGAGTACTATTCGCGGATGGTGGGAAGAAGACAGGAGTAAAACGCAGCGATTTTATAACTATATGCTCGGCCACTATGGCGAGGCGCCCTTTTTCTGTGAGCCGTGGATCAATAAAGAAATTGTTTTGCAAAATTTATATTCGCCTGCCATGTGGAGCATTTTTCTTCTGCAGGATTTCCTTGGCATGAATGGAAAATTAAGAAGAGAAAATCCTAACGATGAAAGAATCAATATTCCTTCAGATCCAAATCATTTCTGGGGATACCGCATGCATCTCAATCTTGAAGATCTGTTGAAAGAAAAAGAATTTAATGACGAAGTAAAAAAATATGTGGAGGAAAGTGGCAGGGCTACTAACCCCTAAAGGAGGATAAAATCCTGCTTAAAATCGGCTATGGTTCTTAAATACAAATCAATAAATCTTCCTTTCCGGTATCCATTCACCATTTCAAAAGGAACAAAAACACACCAGCCATCACTGTTGGTGGAACTTGAATATTTTGGGGTAAAAGGATATGGTGAGGCTCCGGGTATTCCTTATTACAATATTTCCGTTGAAAAGATGATTGAGGACATTGAGTCAAAAAAATTCCTTATTGAAAAATTTGCGTTTACGCATCCTGAAAGATACTGGCATTACCTTCATCATCTTCTGCCTCAGAATCCTTTTTTGGTTTGTGCATTGGATATGGCAGGGTGGGATCTTTATGGGAAAATGAATAAAAAGCAATTGCATGTTTTATGGAAAACGGACATTTCAAAAAATCCATTAACCGATTATACAATTGGTATTGATACGATAGAAAACATGGTGAACAAAATGAACGAAAAACCATGGCCCATTTATAAAATAAAATTAGGTACTCATAATGATGTGCAGATAATCACTGAATTAAGAAAACATACTTCATCTGTTTTTAGAATTGATGCAAATGCGGCCTGGGAAGCGGATGAAGCATTGGAAAAGATAAACGCGTTTAAAGATTTAAATGTGGAATTTATTGAACAGCCCCTGGCAAAAGATGATTGGGAGGGAATGAAGCTTTTACACGACCAATCGCCGCTTCCACTTATTGCCGATGAAAGTTGCGTTTCAGAAAACGATGTTGAAAAATGTAATGGTTATTTTCATGGTATAAATATTAAGCTTACCAAATGCAGCGGCATCACACCTGCCCTTCGTATGATTTCAAAAGCGAGAGAGCTTAATCTGAAAGTAATGATAGGAAGTATGAACGAAAGTTCCATAGGAACAGCCGCTATTGCCCAGCTACTTCCACTGATTGATTATGTAGATATGGATGGCCCTTTGTTGCTGGCGGAAGATGTGGCTAACGGCGTAACTTTTGATAAGGGTAAAATTCTTTATAATAAGCTCAGCGGCATTGGTGTTTCTGTGGACCCATTTTGAAAATATTGCTCAGCGAAGGTCCACGCCCCCTCTCCCTTTGGAGAGGGGGTTGGGGGTGAGGCTTAAAACTTTTTTTGTTTTAATAAATTTTCATCCCTTACTTTGCACCTGCAATGACAAATCTAATCCACATACATCATCATCATTTTTTATCGAAAGGTAAGCTATGTTGATTGGTATGTTTTGAAACATATTTTCAAAAAAGGGCTTACTGAAAAGTGAGCCCTTTTTAATTTTAAAATTTAAATGATGCTAAAAATAGCAGTTCAGAAATCGGGCAGATTATATGATCACTCTCTGCAGCTTTTAAAAGAATGTGGTATCGAAATTAATAATGGCAACAGGCAATTGAAGGCTGTGGCATTTAATTTTCCGGTAGAAGTTTTTTTCCTTCGTGATGATGACATCCCACAATACGTCTTTGACGGTGTTGCGGATGTAGGATTTGTGGGTGAAAATGTAGTGTATGAAAAAAATAAGGAAATTGAGGTGGTGAGTAAACTGGGTTTCGGGCGATGCAGGTTAAGCATCGCTGTTCCAAAAAACATGAACTACTCTGGCGTATCCGATCTTAAAACTTTAAAAATTGCAACGTCTTACACAAAGTTGCTGCAAAATTTTTTGAGCGATAAAAATGTAAATGCAGAAATACATGAAATAAGCGGATCAGTTGAAATAGCTCCCGGCATTGGTCTTGCAGATGCTATTTGCGATTTGGTAAGCAGCGGAAGTACACTATTTACAAATGGGTTAAAAGAAGTAGAAGTGATTCTGCAGTCGGAGGCTGTTTTGGTGGCCAACAAAAATTTATCTGCGGAAAATAAAGAAATTCTTTCAAAATTATTGATGCGCATCAACGCTGTGAAAGCGGCAAGGAATAACAAATATATTATGTTGAATGCGCCTAATCATCAGCTAAAAAATATAGCCGATGTTTTACCTGGCATGAAAAGTCCCACTATTGTTCCGCTTGCAGAAAGCGGCTGGAGCAGCGTGCAAAGTGTAGTTAACGAAAGTGATTTCTGGGAAATTATTGAAAAATTAAAATCATTTGGCGCCGAAGGGATTCTTGTTGTGCCGATAGAAAAAATGATATTATAAAAAGAAAAGATGAATACATTGATCATAAATCCTCCAAAGTCAGAATGGCCTGGTTTAATTAAAAGGCCTCTCATTGACCCTGAAAATTTGGAAGAGACAGTTGCCGGAATCATCGGTAATGTAAAACAAAATGGTGACGAAGCGGTTAATAACTATTCGCAACAATTTCACGGTTTTACGGCTGATAATTTATGGGTTACTAAAGATGAGATAAAAGAAGCGCCTAAAGCCGTTGATAAAAATTTGAAAAAAGCGATTCTTCTTGCCAAAAAAAACATTGAAAATTTTCATCAGCCTCAACTTGAGAAAGTAAAAAAAATCTCAACTGTTCCGGGTGTTTTGTGCTGGCGAAAAAGTGTTCCGATTGAAAAAGTAGGACTATATATTCCGGGAGGCAGTGCTCCGTTATTTTCAACACTTTTAATGCTTGCCATACCCGCAAAAATTGCCGGGTGTAAAAATATTATTGTTACAACGCCGGCGCAAAATGATGGGAAAGTTAATGACGTCATTTTATATGTTGCCGGTATACTTGGCATCACAAAAATTTATAAAAGCGGCGGAGCCCAGGCTATTGCTGCGTTGGCATATGGCACGCAGACAGTAGAGAAAGTTTATAAAATTTTCGGTCCCGGGAATCAATATGTAACCTGCGCAAAAAAATTAGTGAACGCAGACGGTGTTGCTATTGATATGCTTGCAGGTCCAAGTGAATTGGCAGTTTATGCAGACGAAACTTGTGTGCCTGCGTTTGTTGCGGCTGATCTGTTAAGCCAGGCTGAGCATGGTGGCGATAGCCAGGTGATATTGGTTGCGACGAAAAAACGAATTATTGAAAATGTCATTGGAGAAATTCATCGTCAATTACCTTTTCTTCCCAGGAAAAATATTATTGAACAAAGTTTTTTGAACAGGCGGTTTGTTGTAATTGAAAAAGTTAGGGATGCATTTAATTTCTTAAACCAATATGCCCCTGAGCATTTAATAATTGCTTCAAAGAAAGCTGAAGAGTTTTGTGATTATGTACAAAATTCGGGAAGCGTTTTCCTTGGTAATCTTTCTCCTGAAAGCGCCGGTGATTATGCGTCAGGTACCAATCATTCTTTGCCTACTAACGGAGCTGCGAAAGTGCAGGCCGGTGTTTCTGTTGATAGTTTTGTTAAGAAAATTACTTTTCAAAAAATTAATAAAAAAGGAATAAAAAATATTGGCTTTGCAATAGAGAAGATGGCGGAAGCAGAAGGGTTAGGAGCACACAAAAATGCTGTGAGTATAAGATTAAAAAAAAATTAAAAAAGTGACATGAAAGATTTTGATTTATATAGATTAGTCAGGAACAATATAAAAACGTTGCAGCCTTATTCTTCGGCCCGGACAGAATATTCGGGAGATGCATCTGTTTTTTTAGATGCCAACGAAAACAGTTATGGTTCACCGGTTTCTCTCCCCTCTCCAAATGGAGAGGGGGCGGGGGTGAGGCTTAACCGTTATCCCGATCCGTTGCAATGGAAATTGAAAGAATATCTTTCTAAAATAAAAGGCGTTCCCTCACAAAATATTTTCGTTGGTAATGGCAGTGACGAGGTGATTGATCTTGCATTCCGTATTTTTTGCGAGCCGGCAAAGAGCAACATTATAA
Source organism: uncultured Chitinophagaceae bacterium (assembly GCA_963819925.1). Taxonomy (GTDB): domain Bacteria; phylum Bacteroidota; class Bacteroidia; order Chitinophagales; family Chitinophagaceae; genus Ginsengibacter. The sequence continues at coordinate 86,174 of CAWFYG010000014.1, forward strand.
CCTGTCCGCCGACTTACGGTATGTATAAAGTTTGTGCAGGCATTAATGATGTTGGTGTCAAAGAAATAAATCTTACTAAGGACTTTCAGCTTGATGTTGAAAGAATTTTAGAATCAATTGATTCAAATACAAGATTACTTTTTTTATGTTCGCCCAATAACCCTACAGGTAATAATATGAACAGGATGGATATTGAAGCGCTGATAAATAATTTTCCTGGAATTGTAATTATTGATGAGGCCTATATTAATTATTCAAAACAGAAAACCTTCCTGCAGGAACTCACTGAGTATGAAAATTTAATAGTGATGCAAACGCTTTCAAAGGCATGGGGGCTGGCTGCTTTGAGGCTCGGGATTGCCTTTGCTTCGGAAAGAATGATTGAACTTTTTAATAAAGTAAAACCGCCTTATAATATCAATAGGGCCTCCCAGGATTTAGGAATGGAGGCTTTGTCTAAAATAGACCAGGTAAATACGAATATTGAAAATATAGTTGAGCAAAGAAATCTTTTGCAACAGCAATTTCAACAATTTGATTTTATTCAGAAGATTTATCCTTCCGATGCAAACTTTATTTTGGTGAAGACAAATAGCGCCGACAAATTATATAAATATTTATCCGGGCAGAAAATTATTGTTCGCAACAGGAGTAAAGAACCTTTGTGTGAGAATTGTATAAGAATCACTGTAGGAACACCGGCTGAAAATACAATATTAATTGAAGCATTAAAAACATACAGGAATGACTAAACGAATTTTATTTATAGATCGTGATGGAACGCTGATCAAAGAAGCGCCACCTACCTACCAGTTGGATGCGTTCGCAAAGCTTGAATTTTATCCATGCATGTTTGAATATCTCAATAAAATTGTCGAAGAAATGGATTTTGAATTAGTGATGGTTACCAACCAGGATGGCTTGGGAACTCCATCCTTTCCGGAAGCATCTTTCTGGCCAATTCAAAATTTTGTTGTAAAGACGTTAGAGAATGAGGGAATTGTTTTTTCAGAGATATGCATTGACCGAACATTTGCCTATGAGAATAAACCTACGCGGAAGCCCGGTATTGGAATGCTCACAAAATATTTTGATGCTGATAAATATGACTTGAAAAATTCTTTTGTAATCGGCGACAGGCTTACTGATGTAAAGCTTGCAGAGAATCTTGGATGCCTTGCCTTCTGGCTGAATAACCATGATAGTTTGGGCACAAGTGATCTTAGTGAAACTGAAAAGGAACTCGCCCATGTGATAGCAGTGGAAACACAGAACTGGCGGGATATTTATGATTATTTAAAAATGCCGCCGAGGAAAATCATGCATGCAAGAAATACCAATGAAACCAAAATTGAAGTTGAACTAAATCTTGACGGAGAGGGCATTTCAAATATCGAAACAGGATTAGGATTTTTTAATCATATGCTGGATCAGTTGGCGAAACACTCCGGAGTAAACCTGGCTCTCCATTGCCAGGGAGATTTACATATTGATGAGCACCACACAATAGAAGACGTTGCCATTGTATTGGGAGAATCTTTTTTGTTAGCGTTGGGTAATAAACGCGGAATAGATAGGTATGGTTTTTTACTTCCAATGGATGATTGTTTGGCCCAGGTAGCTATTGATTTTGGAGGAAGGAACTGGTTAGGTTGGGATGTTGAATTTAAACGCGAGAAAATAGGAGAGATGCCGACCGAAATGTTTTATCATTTTTTCAAATCATTCAGCGATGCGGCAAAATGCAATTTAAACATAAAAGCAGAGGGAACGAATGAACATCATAAAATAGAAGCCATTTTTAAGGCATTTGCTAAATCAATTAAGATGGCTATAAAAAGAGATCTGCATAGTAACTCATTGCCGACAACAAAAGGAGTTTTATGAAAATTGCTATTATACAATACAATGCCGGCAATGTTCAAAGTGTGCTATATGCCTTACAACGATTAGGCGTAAACGCAGTTGTAACGGAGGATCCCGGAGAAATCAGGAAGGCAGATAAAGTCATTTTTCCCGGGGTGGGACATGCGGGTTCTGCGATGGAATATTTGCAAAAAAAGAATCTTGATAAATTAATTCTTTCATTAACGCAGCCGGTGTTGGGCATTTGCCTTGGCCTGCAATTAATGTGCGATAGAAGTGAAGAAGCTGATACAAAATGCCTGGGCATTTTTAATGTTGATGTTAAAAAATTTGATAACTCTTCAATGAACGACAATACTTCTTCCTTTAAAATTCCCCACATGGGATGGAATAATATTTATGATTTTAAATCGGCTTTATTTAATGGCGTGAAGGAAAACGCATTTGTATATTTTGTTCATAGTTATTATGCAGAACTTTCTTCTCAAACGATTGCTACTACTGATTATATCGTTCCTTATAGTGCTGCTATGCAAAAAGATAATTTTTACGGAGTTCAGTTTCATTCAGAGAAATCTGCGGATGCCGGTATTCAAATCATTTCAAATTTTTTAAATCTTGCGTAGATGGAACTGATACCTGCCATTGATATTATAGATGGGAAATGTGTCCGGCTGTCGAAGGGCGATTTTAATAAAAAGATTGTTTATAATGATAACCCGCTTGAGGTCGCAAAAATTTTTGAATCGGCCGGAATAAAAAGGCTTCATATTGTTGATTTGGATGGCGCTTCCGGGCAGAGTCTAAAGAATATTCAGGTTCTCGAAAGTATCGCTGGTAATACTTCTCTTATTATTGATTATGGTGGCGGAATAAAAAGGAACGAAGATGTAGAAACTGTTTTTGATGCGGGAGCATCGATGATAAGTGTAGGAAGCGTTGTCGTGAACAGGCCCGATTTATTTGCCCATTGGATTATGGATTTTGGTGCGGAGAAATTTTTACCGGGCGCAGATGTGCTGGGAAAAAGAATAAAAATTCATGGATGGCAAGAAGATACGGGACTTCCTATTTTTGATTTTATTCAATCCCTGGTATACCTTGGCATTAAGACTATATTTTGTACGGATATATCAAAAGATGGAATGATGCTAGGCCCTTCAACTGAATTGTATAAGGAAATTTTAAAGGAATTTTCTTCGCTCAATCTTATTGCGAGTGGTGGCATTTCCTGTTATGAAGATTTGTTTGTTTTACAGGAGGTAGGCTGTGCAGGTGCAATCATTGGCAAAGCATTCTACGAAGGAAAAATTACAACGCAACAAATAGAGGAATTTTTAAAACAATAATCATGTTGGCAAAAAGAATTATTCCTTGCCTTGATATTGATAATGGCAGAACGGTTAAGGGAATCAACTTTGTAAATATACAGGACGCCGGTGATCCGGCAGAGCTTGCAATGTATTACTCACGGCAAGGCGCAGACGAATTGGTTTTCCTTGATATTACCGCAACAGTGGAGAAGCGCAAAACCCTTGTAGAACTTGTAAAAAAAGTGGCGTCATACATAAACATCCCTTTCACGGCAGGCGGCGGAATTAGTTCAGTTGAAAATGCATTTGAGTTGTTGCAAAATGGCGCGGATAAAATTTCAGTTAATTCAGCAGCATTCAGAAAGCCTTTGTTGATTAAAGAGATGGCTGATGAATTCGGAAGCCAGTGTGTGGTTCTTGCAATAGATACTAAAAAAGAAAAAGATGGAGAATGGTACGTGTATTTGAATGGAGGAAGAATTAAAACTGATCTTAAGGCCTTTGACTGGGCAAGGCAAGCGGTTGATTTGGGAGCAGGAGAAATCCTGCTTACCTCTATGAATAATGATGGAACTAAATATGGCTTTGCTCAAGACATAACCTCTTTGTTGTCCAAAGAACTTACCGTTCCGATTATTGCCTCCGGGGGAGCCGGCAATATGCAGCACTTTGCCGATGTTTTTAACAAGGCTAATGCGGACGCTGCTTTGGCCGCCAGCGTATTTCATTATAAGGAAATAGAAATACCTGTTTTGAAACAATTTTTATTTGATAAAAAAGTTAATGTAAGGTTATGACACGAAATTATGCAGACATGATTAAACGACTTGATTTTGCTAAATATGAGAATGGGCTTATGCCTGTAATTGTACAGGATACTTCCACGAACGTAGTTTTAATGCTTGGCTATATGAACCAGGAAGCATTGCTCGAAACAATTGAGAGCAAGTTGGTGACTTTTTATAGTCGAAGCAAACAGCGTTTATGGGTAAAGGGTGAAACCAGTAAAAACTTCCTGCACTTTGTTGACATGAAAACTGATTGCGATTTTGATACGCTCCTGGTAAAAGCAACACCCGACGGTCCCGTATGTCATACTGGAGCCGAAACATGTTTCAATGAAGACAATGCGTCTAATGATTTTTTGAAATCACTTGAGAAAATTATTTTGAGCAGAAAGAAGCATCCTATTTCAGGATCGTATACCTCCACTTTATTTAAAAAAGGATTGAATTCTATTGCTCAAAAAGTAGGGGAGGAGGCTGTCGAATTAGTTATTGAAGCAAAGGACAATCATAAAAAGCTTTTCCTGAACGAAGCTGCAGATTTAATGTTTCATTATCTGGTTTTGTTGCGTGAAAAAAATGTTGAGCTGGATGAAGTAATAGACATTTTGAAGGAAAGACATCAGAGATGATGTTTTTTATAGTTAATGCATAATCGAAAAAAAAATTCTCCTTCAATACCAGGCAAATAATTTTTTTAGACTCGCTTTATTTCTTTCTCTTCCATTACATAAAAGCTGTTCTGGCATTTTGCATCATTAATCTTTAATGTTTCCCTGGTTTATGAATTGTATTCCGAACCTAATAATTTAATTCTATTGGCCACACTTTAAGATTTTATCAATAAATTACAAACTGTAATCTCCATAAGTGAGATCAGAAGATCTGAATGAATTACAATTGCTTTCTTTCACTATAAAATTTTTGGTCATGGGAAAAAACAGTCGTTCTATTTCGCGAAAAGTAGCATTAAAGAGATTGGGTGGATTAACCCTGGGATTTCCTTTTGTTCAGTCGATGATGACTGATTTCTCTTTTGAAAATACCGAATGGGAAAAATCGCTGCTAAAGAAAAATAAATTCAAAGGAAAGCCTAATATACTTTGGATTACAACCGAGGGTGTTCCTGTGAATGCTTTAGGTTGTTACGGAAGCCGGATAGCGCCAACGCCTAATATTGACAGAATTGCGAAAGAAGGACTGTTATTTAAAAATTCTTTTTGTAACAATGCACTGTGTGCACCAAGCCGGGCCACGTTACTCACTGGCAAATACGATCATCTTAATGGCATGTATTCGAATTACGATTTTGCTACAAATGGCCAACCGGCAAGCACTTTCGATTCGAAACAGGAAAATGTTGCCCGCATTCTAAAAGATAATGGTTACAATACTGGCATGGTCGGAAAGTGGCATTTACCTGCTAATCCCGGCGAAGTAGGCTTTGATAATTTCGTTTTCAAGGAGGGTGCCGGCGGGCCCTATTACCAGTCTACAGGCTATAAGCAAAATGCTTCATTCGGAAGTACTAAGATCGAGGACAAAACTTACGAAGGGTATGGCACTGATATTTTCACCAACATGGCTATTAACTGGATGAAGGATTTTAAATCGATGGGAAAACCATTTTTTATGGCCTTACAGTTCTTTAATGATCATCGCCCGTTTGATCCGCCGCATAAGTACGAACACATTTACGATGACAGGCGTTTTGCAGAACCCGGTACATTTTGGGATGACTATAAAACCCGCTCATCTGCTGCAAAAATTGCACACATGTCTGTTGAAGATATGCCCGACTTTAATCCACCCGAAGACTTGTCGCCAAGGCAACGTAAGCAATGGAACTACCAGGTTTATATGCGTCATTTTTTTGGAACGCTGAAATCACAGGATGATAATATTGGTTTGTTGCTTGACTTTCTTGATAAGACTGGATTGGCTGATAACACTATTGTTGTCTTCACCGGCGATCATGGTTTTTTCTTGGGTGATCATGGCTGGTTTGATAAAAGATTTATGTATGAGCAGGCATTAAGAGTTCCCTGGATGATCCGTTATCCCGGTGTTATCAAACCTGGAAGCACAACTGAATCGTGGGTGGAAAGTATTGACAATGCGCCAACGATACTTGACATGGCGGGCATTCCGGTTCCCGATGATATGCAGGGTAAAAGTCTTCTACCTATATTTCAAAATAAAACTCCTGAAGATTGGCGCAAGTCGATGTACTATCATTATTATGAATTTCAGGCGCCGCATTGGGTGCTACCGCATTATGGCATTCGTACCGAAAGATATAAATTAATGAGTTTTTATACGATCAATGAATGGGAGATGTATGACCTGGAAAAAGATCCTGATGAAATGGATAATCTTATAGATGAACAATTGGGATATAAAGTACGACCGGGATATGAAGATCAATTGAAAGATTTATTAGAACAGTTGGGGGCCTTAAAGAAATATTATAAAGATGATACTGGGTTACCCGTAAATTTCAGACCTAAAAATGCTTTTAATTAATTTTCCACGAATACCCAAAGAACACAAAGAGGAAACGTTGTGATCTTAGCGGATTTGTGGGATACCCTTTAACGTTAGTATATTAAAATTTGCCCTTCTTCTTAGAAATGGAAAACGAAAACACCAAATCTTGTTGTGCTGCATCAAGAGCTAAATCTTCGACAAATGCCGAACAAATAATTGTTGGAAATTCCACAGACGTTTCGTTGGATAACATGATCAAATTGCCCGCTGGAAAATTTTTGATGGGCACAAACGATAAGGACGGTTTTCCCGTTGATGGAGAAGGGCCGGTAAGAGAAATTTCTTTGGATGCTTTTTATATCGATGCCACTACCGTTACCAATGCTCAATTTTCTGAATTTATAAATACGACCGGTTATGTAACCGAAGCAGAGCGCTACGGATGGTCGTTTGCTTTTTATGGATTACTTTCGGAAGAGGATAAGAAAACCGATTACCAGGTTGCGGCGCAAACGCCGTGGTGGTGTGCGATTCACGGCGCAAAATGGAATCAACCTGAAGGAAAGGGTTCTGATATCAATGAAAGAATGGATCATCCCGTCGTGCATGTTTCGTGGAATGATGCGATAGCATACTGTCAATGGGCGAATAAAAGATTACCTACAGAAGCAGAGTGGGAATACGCTGCCAGGGGCGGGTTAGTACAGAAAAAATTTCCATGGGGCGATGAGTTGATGCAGGATAATGAACACCATTGTAATATCTGGCAGGGCACTTTTCCGGATTATAACACACTGGAAGACGGTTACTTTGGTACGGCTCCCGCAAAAAGTTTTCATCCAAATAATTATGGCTTATATAATGTAGCCGGCAATGTTTGGGAATGGTGCAATGACTGGTTCAGCAGGGATTTTCACAAAACAGGTCCACGAATAAATCCAAAAGGGCCTTCCACCGGTGAGGCGAAAGTAATGCGTGGTGGTTCTTTCTTGTGTCATTATTCTTATTGTAACAGGTATAGGGTTGCGGCAAGATCATCTAATACAATTGACAGCAGCACTTCAAATATGGGATTCCGTTGTGTAGCAGATATACCGTAAAATAATTTATATTTTCTGCACGTATCCCAGTCGGTTATATTACCAGATTTTTACCCTTAGCGAATCCGGCACGTACATTTTATCGCCGGGCTTTACATTGAAAGCAGTATAGAATTCGTCGATATTTACCATCGGTCCGTTTACTCTCCACTTTTCCGGGGCATGTACATCTGTTAGTAGCTGTGTTTTCAGACTTTCATTTCTGGTTTCATACAACCAGCTTAATGCATAACCTAAAAAGAAACGTTGTAATGGCGTGAGACCTGCAATAGTTTTATTTTGTTTATATGCGTCCGTTTTTTTAAAAGCGGTTACTCCAATCTCCAGACCACCTAAATCAGCGATGTTTTCTCCCTGAGTTGCGTTGCCATTAATGTGATAGCCCGGAAGAGGTTCGTATGCATTGAATTGTTTAATAATTACATCGGCTCTTTTTGCAAATTCAATAGAGTCGTTTCTTGTCCACCAGTTATGAAGATTTCCTTTTTCATCATACAGTTTTCCTTCGTCATCAAAGCCATGAGTAATTTCATGCCCGATGTAAGAAGCGCCTACGTAACCCCACATTAAAGCATCATCCAGTTCGGCATCATTATAACCCGGTACTATAAACGCAGCGGCAGGGAACACAATTTCATTATTGCCCTCACTGTAATAGGCATTGTAGGTTTGCGGAAACATGTCCCATTCATCTTTATCCACGGGTTTGCCAAGTTTATTTATTCGGAAACTATGCCACCACCTTCCTGCATTAATCAGATTTTGCAGGTAACTTTTTTCACCAATATCCATTCCTGAAAAATTTTTCCATTTATCCGGAAAACCGATTTTCTTTTTTATTGCTGCGAGTTTTATAAGAGCCTTTTGTTTCGTACCGTCACTCATCCAGGTCAGATTTTCTATTCTCTCTTTATATGCATCCCTGATGCCTTCGGCCATTTTAATGTATCGTTGTTTTGCGGAGTCATTAAAATATTGTTTCACGTAAAGTTGTCCCAATAATTCTCCCATTACGTGTTCTTCAGAATTGATAACTCTTTTCCACCGGGGCCTGCGCTCTTTTGCACCACTTAGTAATTTATAAAAATTAAAATCTTCTTTTCCATATGCGTCCGGTAAGGCTTCGGTGAAATTATCGGTTACATGATAGCGCAAATAATTTTTTAAAACGTCAATGGGCGTCGATTTTAAGGTAACATCCATCGCTGTAAAGAACTCCGGCTGACCGACAATGACCGAATCAATATTTTTTACACCAATGGTTAAAAGAAATTTTTTCCAATCCAATACTGGTGACAGTTTTGAAAGATCATTAATAGCCATCTTATGGTAGTTTGCATACGGATTTCTTAAATCTTCCAACTTGCGGGAAGCGCCGGCAAGCTTTGTTTCGAACGCAAGAATTGCAGTTCCTGCGTTGTTTGCCGGGGACGAATCCATTCCATTTAATTCAAGGATTTTTGCAATGTGCCTGGTATAAGCCTTCCTGATATTTTCTGTGGAAGAGTCCATTTTGAAATAATAATCCCTGTCAGGAAGACCCAAACCACCCTGTGATAACTTATAGCTTTCAGCATCACTGTTTTTATCATCCTGGCCCACCCCATTTCTAAAAACTGTTTGGACACCTATGTTATTTAAGCCGGTTACAACATTAATAAAGGAATTAAGGTCTGCTATATTATCTATCTTTTCAAACCAGGGTTGCAAATCATTTGTTTCTTCCTGTTCTATCGCCACGCTATCCATAGCCGCCGTCCAGAAATCTCCAATAATTTGGGATGCGGTTCCTTTAGCCCCGGAATTTTTAGATGCTTCTTCATTAATGATTTTAAGCCGGTGCTCATTTTCATCGGCAACTACATAGCCAATTCCCCATCCGCTTTCATCCGCCGGAATTGGATTTTTTTTGAGCCATCCGCCATTGGCATATTCGAAAAAATCATCAGTGGGTACTGCCGTTGTATCCAGGTGAGAGGCAAGAACATCCGCTTTTGCGGACGGTTCATTTTTATTATTACATGAAAAAAGCAAAAAACATATAACGCCGATGAAAAGTATTCTCTGCAACATATTTCGGTTTTGAACGTAAAAGAAAGTGGCAAACATCCTGAAAAAAATTAAGAACAACGTGTATTTTATATGAGCGGAAGTTACGGCCAATTCATTTTGATTTTCTACCTTTCGTATTATATGACACCCGAACGACACAAACGTCTTACCACGGTTCTTAGTCACCGTCAGCCCGACCTTACGGTTGTATTGGAAAATGTATTTGACCCCCATAATGTTTCTGCGGTTATGCGTACTTGTGATGCTGTAGGTATCCAGGATGTGTACATTTTAAATAACCGGATTCCACCACACAGAAAATGGGGTTACAGGAGTTCGTCAACTGCTGCAGATTGGCTTACGATCCACCAGTTTACGGAGGCTGAAAAATGCTTTGAAGAAATAAGAAAGAAATACCAGAAAATATATACTACCCACTTAAGTGATGATGCAGCTGACCTGTATCATTTCGATCTTACACAATCGGTAGCCCTCGTTTTCGGGAACGAAACTTTTGGAGTAAGCGACGATATCCGCCGCTTTTCTGACGGTGATTTCATTATTCCGCAAGTCGGCATTATTAAATCATTAAATATTTCAGTGGCCTGCGCTGTTACGCTTTATGAAGCATTCAGGCAGAAGAATGCAAAAGGCCATTATTTGAGTCCACGCCTCGAGAAACATCAGCTCGATAATATTAGAACAGCCTGGGGAATTAAATAATATTTGCGATCCGGCCGTCCCCTCCGCCAAAGGTTTGCTGTTCATTATGAAATTTTGGCTGATTCTTTGCAAGAAATTCTGCCACACATTGGTGCGGATATGACAACAAAACTGATTACAGACTTTGGTACAATTATTCGTGTACATTTGCAATCCAACAAAAAAATCAATAAAAATTTACTATTATGGCAAAAGACAATTTTGAACTCTTTGATGACAGAGTTCTTGTTAAACCAAACGCAGCCGAAACGAAAACTGCCGGCGGTATTATAATTCCCGACACAGCAAAAGAAAAGCCTCAAAAAGGTACTGTTGTAGCGGTAGGAAAAGGAAAATACGCCGAGCAAACTGGCCAACTTATTCCCTTACACATTAAAGCCGGCGATACAGTAATGTATGGCAAGTACGGCGGAACCGAAATTACGATTGACGGAGCAGACTATTTAATTATGAGAGCTTCTGATATTTTAATGAAAGTGAAGTAAACAATATTTTAAAACTTTAATCATTAATAAAAATGTCAAAACAAATATTTTTTGAAATTGAAGCCCGCAATAAAATGAAAAAGGGCGTGGATACTCTTGCTAACGCTGTAAAAGTAACCCTTGGTCCTAAAGGCCGCAACGTTGTTATTGAAAAAAAATTCGGTGCACCAAGTATAACCAAAGATGGTGTAACGGTTGCTAAAGAAATTGAACTCGAAGATCCAATCGAAAATATGGGCGCTCAAATGGTAAAAGAAGTAGCTTCCAAAACTGCTGATATTGCAGGTGACGGTACTACTACTGCTACCGTTCTTGCACAATCCATCATTAGTGAGGGTTTAAAAAATGTAGCTGCGGGTGCAAATCCAATGGATTTAAAACGCGGTATCGACAAAGCTGTTATAGCCGTTGTTGCCAGCCTGAAAAAGCAATCAGTATCTGTTGGGGACAACATCAGTAAGATAGAGCAGGTTGCTTCAGTTTCTGCCAATAATGAAGAGTCAATTGGCAAACTGATAGCAGAGGCTATGACCAAAGTTGGTAAAGAAGGCGTTATTACTGTGGAAGAAGCAAAAGGTACCGATACAACTGTTGAAGTTGTGGAAGGTATGCAGTTCGACAGGGGATACGTTTCTCCCTATTTTGTAACCAACAGCGAAAAAATGGAAGCTGAGTTACAAAATCCTTATATTTTAATATACGACAAGAAGGTGTCTACCATGAAAGATATTCTTCACATATTGGAGAAAGTTGCACAAGGTGGCCGCCCGCTTTTGATTATCTCAGAAGATCTGGAAGGGGAAGCTTTGGCAACATTGGTGGTAAACAAATTACGGGGTACTTTAAAAGTTGCTGCCGTAAAAGCTCCCGGCTTTGGTGATCGCAGAAAAGAAATGCTCCAGGATATTGCAGTTCTTACAAAAGGTATTGTAATAAGCGAAGAGCAGGGATACAAACTGGAAAATGCTGATCTTACTTATCTTGGTGAAGCAACCTCAGTTACTATCGATAAAGACAACACAACTATCGTTGGTGGAAAAGGCGCTAAGAAAGATATTACCGCACGTGTTAACCAGATCAAAGCCCAGATTGAAACAACAACATCTGACTATGATAAAGAAAAGTTACAGGAACGTCTCGCTAAATTGAGCGGTGGTGTTGCAGTATTATACGTTGGTGCTGCTACAGAAGTCGAAATGAAAGAGAAGAAAGACCGTGTTGATGATGCATTGCATGCAACAAGAGCTGCTGTTGAAGAAGGTATTGTACCAGGCGGTGGAGTTGCTTACATTCGGTCTATCGAAAGTCTTAATAAACTTGAAGGTGCTAATGACGATGAGACAACCGGTATCCAGATTGTTAGGCGTGCTTTAGAAGAACCCCTTCGCCAGATTGTTGTAAACAGTGGTATTGAAGGAAGCATTGTTGTACAAAAAATTAAAGAAGGTAAAGGCGATTTCGGATTCAATGCCCGTACAGAAGTTTATGAAAAACTTTTGGCAGCCGGTGTAATTGATCCTACAAAAGTTACCCGTATTGCATTGGAAAATGCAGCTTCTATTGCAGGCATGTTATTAACTACCGAATGTGTAGTAAGCGACAAACCTGAGAAAGACAAACCAGCTATGCCTCCAATGGGCGGTGGTGGAATGGGTGACATGGGATATTAATTCTATGTTCGATGTACAATGTTTGATGTACGATGTAAAAAATACAGTCCCTTTGCAGCAATGCAAGGGGATTTTTATTTGGGGCTATCATCGTTAGGTTCATTGATCAACTTTTGATCGGGCTGTTCACTGCAAGTCCGGCAGAAGCCATATCACAAGGCCTCACCGGGCTTTCCGCTACCATCCCGCAGCCAGTTGACCTCAGTCCATTAATGAACTATTGAAACGTATGATAAAATCTTTATCGACGCAAAAACAATTAGAAGAAATTGATAATTGGCGTCAAGTTTCGATACTGCTTTTATCAAAAGTATAATGTGAGTTGCGTATATTTATGTATCGGCTACAATGTTCTAGTACATCTCTTATAACTCAAGGGTGTGAATCTTGGACTATCGAAAGGATCAATAAATTTTAATTTGCCTGCAATGACTCGTATTGAAGTAAATATTAATCCTCACATTCTAAAGTGGGCTCGTGAGGAAGCGGGATTTGATCCAGCAGAAATAGCAGAAAAAGTTGATACACCTTTAGAAAGATACAAAAGTTGGGAAAAAAAAGGCTTGAATATTCCTCTAGGTAAATTACAAAGTCTCGCTGGACAATATAAGCGACAATTGGCTGTTTTCTTCTTACAGGAAGTACCTCAGAAGATAAACAAGCCTAATGACTTTCGTAATCTAACTCCTCAACGAAGTAAGTTAAGCAAAGATGTATTAATGGTAATGAGGGATGTGACATACTTTAGACAGACAGCATTAGAGTTACAAGGTGAAAGCTATTGGAAGAATCGATATAGTTGGCTAAATGAGGTTGAAAATATTAAACAAGACAATTATGCATTAGCGAATTGGCTGAGAGATAAGTTAAATATAAGTATTGACGATCAATTAAGGTGGAAATCGGATAACGAGGCTTTCCGAACTTGGAGAGAAGCAGTCGAAAATCAACTAGGAATTTTAATTTTTCAATTCTCGATGCCTCTTAATGAAGTTCAAGGGTTTTGTTTCACTGATAATTTGCCCTACGCAATAGTTGTTAATTCGAAGCATCATTATACAAGTCGTCTATTTACAATTTTTCATGAGTTAGCTCACATAGTTAGACATCGTAGTGGAATTTGTATTGTAGATAATGTAAATGAGAAACAAAAGGAAGAATTTAGCTGTAATTCATTTGCCGGTAATTTTTTAGTTCCTCAGAATAATCTAGTTGTTACTGATAATCTTTCAGAAATTCAGACGTATGCAAACAAATTGAAAGTTAGCCGCGAAGTCTATTTACGCAGATTGAAAGATGAAAATCAAATTTCATCAACAAAGTTTTTTTCTTTGCTCGATAAAATAAAAGCCACTTATAAGAAAGATGCAAAAAAAGCTGGATTCGCAATAAAACCGGAGGTATTGAGTCGTGCTAGTAGGGGCGAAACTTTCTTCAATTTGATAATAGATAGCTTAAACCAAAATAAAATATCTTATACACAGGCATCCACAATGCTTGATTTAAAAATCAGTAAGATTTTAAATGAAGCATAAATCTGAAAACATTTATTGTATGGATACAAGTGCATTGGTAACAATGCATCGGTATTATCCAATTCGAATGTTACCCGATTTATGGAAACAATTGGAAGAACTTTTTAGAATTAAAAAAATTCTTTCTCATGATTTTGTCTATGATGAAATTGTTCCCGAAACCGGAAATAAAGATGAGTTGGCAAAATTAGTCTCAAATCATAAAGTTTGCTTCAGACCAATTTCAAAACGACAAGCCTTATTAGTTCCTCAAATATTATCACTATTTCCTCATCTTATTGATCCAAGAAGCAAAAAGGATCAAGCAGATCCTTGGATTATTTCTATGGTTATAGAAATGATGGAAGAGATTAGCTTATTTGGTAACGATTCAGATTTTGTAATTGTCAGTACAGAGAGCGAGAACAGACCAAATAAAATCCCTGCAGTTTGTAAACATTATCAAGTCAGGCATTTAAATCTTTTTGAATTTTTCGAAGACAATAACTGGCAATTTTCATTATCGAAAAAATCTTGATTAAAAAACTTTTAATTAAAGGGTTCCATTTGTAAATTGGCAAAATATTCCACTTTTTTCAGAAAAAATAAACACTAATAAAATTGCCGCCAGATTCACTCTATATTAATTCAAAAGGAAAAAAGCTAAATGCATTCGATGCTATTGTTATTGGTAGCGGAATCAGTGGCGGATGGGCAGCAAAGGAATTATGCGAGCAAGGTTTAAAAACGCTTTTGCTCGAACGCGGAAGAAATGTTGTTCATCTGAAAGATTACCCAACCGCAACAAAAGGTCCCTGGGAATTTTCGCATCGGTTAAAAATACCTTTACACATTACACAGGAAAATCCGGTTGTTAGCAGGTGCTATGCTTTTAGTGAAGCCACGCAGCAGTTTTTCGTAAAGGATTCCGAACATCCTTATATACAAGAGAAGCCTTTCGATTGGATAAGAGGTTACCAGGTTGGCGGCAAGAGTTTGCTATGGGCAAGGCAAACACAACGTTGGAGTAAATATGACTTTGAAGGGCCGGCCCGCGATGGCTTTGCAACCGACTGGCCTATTCGTTATGATGATTTAGCTCCCTGGTATTCCTATGTTGAAAAATTCGCTGGCATAAGTGGGAACCTTGATGGAATTGATACTTTGCCCGATGGCGAATTCCTGCCGGCGTGGGAAATGAATTGCGTCGAGCAAGACATTAGTAGTAAAATAATGGCAAACTATAAAGACCGTTTTGTAGTGCAGGGTCGTTGCGCTCATTTGACAAAACCAAAAGAAATTCATATTCAGCAGAACCGAAACCAATGCCAGGCAAGGAGTAAGTGCGACCGCGGATGCCCGTTTGGCGGTTATTTCAGTTCCAATTCATCCACTATTCCATGGGCGCTTAAGACCGGTAATTTGACTATAAGGCCGGAAACTGTAGTTCATTCTATTATGTATGATGATGCGAAAGGAAAAGCTATTGGCGTAAATGTAATGGATGCGATAACAAAAGAAACGACTCAATTTTTTGCGAAGATCATTTTTGTAAATGCGGCATGCCTGAATACGAATTTGCTTCTACTCAATTCAACTTCTCATCGTTTCCCCAACGGCTTCGGTAACGATAATGAATTGCTGGGAAAATACATTGCGTTTCAAAACTACCGGGGAACTGTAAACGCAGGATATGATGGCCCGCAAGACAAATATTATTATGGAAGAAGGCCCACACAGCCAATGATGCCTAATTTCAGGAACGTTCATAAACAGGAAACTGATTTTCTGCGTGGCTATATGGTATTTTTTGGAGCGGGGAGGGGATATGGTTATGCAGATGGTTTAGGCGAAGCTTTTAAAGATGGTTTATCCGAGGCTGGCGGCTGGTTTGTCAGCGTCATGATGCAGGGAGAAACAATTCCAAAAGAATCCAATCACGTAAGATTAAGTCCCGATAAGAAAGACGCCTGGGATATGCCGCAATTGATCACATCAGTTGATTATGATGATAACGACGTAAAGAGTATGAACGATTTCTTCAGCGTAGCTACAGAAATGTTTGAAAAAGCTGGTTGTAAAAACATTCGGCAAAACGATAGTAAACAAGCGCCCGGTCTTGATATTCATGAAATGGGCGGATGCAGAATGGGGAAGGATCCTAAAACTTCGTTGCTCGATAAATGGAATGCGTTTCATAACTGCAATAATGTGTTTGTAACAGACGGAGCTTGCATGACGTCAACCAGTACACAAAATCCCTCGCTTACATTTATGGCTTTAACTGCAAGAGCCGCTAATCACGCAGCAGATGAATTAAAGAAGGGAAATATTTAAGTTAAATAAATTCAAGCCCCATCATAATTCAGGTTTCCTTGTTGTATGATATGAATAGGAATGTATAAATTTTTATAAGAGTATATTTTTTATTAATTGCTAATTTTAAACAATAAAAAAATAAAGGATATGAGAAAGATTGTTTTATTCATGCATGTCTCTCTTGATGGTTTTGTTGCGGGCCCAAATGGTGAAATGGACTGGATTACAGTTGACGATGAAATTTTTGACTTCGTAGGCAAGAGGACAAATGAGGCTACCACCGCTTTCTATGGTAGGGTAACTTATCAAATGATGGAAAGTTATTGGCCAACTGCCGCCGACAAGCCCAATGCATCAAAACACGACATTGAACATTCTGCATGGTACAAAAAAGTTCATAAAGTTATTTTATCAAAAACCATGGAAGGTGCCAACTTGCACAATACAAAAATTATAAGTGATAACGTACCAAATGAAATAATGAAACTCAAACAGCAGGAAGGTAAAGACATTATAATTTTTGGAAGTCCTTCTGCCGCTCATTCTCTCATGCAGGAAAACTTGATTGATGATTACTGGCTTTTCGTAAATCCGGTTCTGTTGGGTGAAGGAATTCCATTGTTTAAGAACATTATACATAGAATTAAACTTAAACTTGTTAAAAGTAACATGTTTACTTCTGGTGTGGTTTGCCTTCATTATGAAAAAGCGTCCGACTAATTCAAACCTTCATCGCTAATGAATGATTTTACTTTCTATTTTAGTATTGGATGGGGGCATATTATTAATGCCGAAGCATTAGATCATATCTTTTTTATTGCTGCGCTTGCTGCAATTTACATGCTCAAAGATTGGCGGCAGGTTCTTATTCTTGTTACTGCTTTTACTGTTGGGCATACGATTACACTTATATTAAGCACAAAAAGAATTGTGGAAGTAAATGACAAGTGGGTTGAATTTTTAATTCCATGCACTATCGTTCTTACTGCACTTAGTAACCTTTTTCAAAAATCATTTACGTCAAAGGCTATACGAATAAATTATTTCCTGGCTCTTTTTTTTGGTCTTATCCACGGGTTGGCTTTTGCAAATACGCTGCGAATGATATTGGCACCGGAGCAAAGCTTTGCACTATCAATGTTTAGTTTTAGTGTGGGTCTTGAAAGCGGGCAAATATTAATTGTATTTATTATATTGTTGCTGTCTCAATTTTTTATAGGAGTGATGAAGATTCAAAGAAAACATTGGGTGATTTTTGTTTCAGCCGCTGTTTTTGGTTTGGCGATGGAAATGGCATTGCAAAGGTTGCCGTGGCATTAAAAAAAACGGGAATTGTAATTACTAAAAAATCTATTGTATGAAAAAAACTTCGATTGCTGCTTTAGTTTTAATTTTCCTTATGCAAAATGGATATGCGCAACAAACAATTCCTTTGTATGAGGGTAAAGTTCCTAATAGTAAACCTTATGCTACAAAAGAATGGTGGGAGCCCCAGGATAACGGAGATACAATAGTGCATTATATTTCGCACCCAACGCTAACCATTTTTTTGCCTGAAAAGTCGAAGTCAAACGGAACTGCTGTAGTCATTTGTCCCGGCGGTGGTTATTGGATTACCTCAATTGTAAAAGAAGGTTTTGCTGTTGCAAGACAATTTAATGAATGGGGTATTGCAGCCTTTGTTTTGAATTACAGGATTCCGAACGATTCTTCAATGGTCGATAAAAAAATCGGTCCGCTGCAGGATGCGCAACGGGCTATACAACTAGTGCGGTTACACGCAAAAGATTGGAAAGTAGATCCGGACAAAGTAGGTATTATGGGTTTTTCGGCGGGCGGGCATGTAGCTTCAACGGCGGCAACGCATTTCCAGCACAGCTATATAGAAAATCCGGGTAACACGAATCTTCGGCCGGACTTTGCTATATTAATTTATCCTGTAATTAGTTTCCAGGATAATATAGGGCATGTGGGTTCAAGAGACCGGCTTCTTGGCAAAAACCCTCCGCAAAATTTAATAGATTCTTTTTCGAATGAAATGCAGGTAACTGCACAAACACCACCGACATTTTTGGTTCACGCCACGGATGACAATACCGTACCGGTGATGAACAGTGTGTCATTTTATGAAGCGCTTCTAAAGTATAAGATACCTGCAGAGATGCATATTTATAAAGCGGGCGGACATGGCTTTGGTATGCACAATCCAACCAACAACGACGATTGGATGGTAACATGTAGAAACTGGATGGAAACTAAAGGATGGCCTGGAAAATAAAATACCGGGTGCAATATTTTTCGTTTAACCTTTAACGTTATTATATCAGCGGCATGCGTTAAATGGAAAGAGGCCGTTTACTAACAGCCTCTTTTATTTTTATTTTTAATATTCCAAATCGGCTTCAACAGGATAGTGGTCTGAATAAGGGACTTTGATTCTCCGGAACTGTGTCACCTTAAATTTTTTATCTGCAAGGATGTAATCAATCCTAAGCGTTGGCGAAATGAAGCGAAAAGTGCGGCCAATAAAAAATCCCTTTTGCAAAAAGGCATCCTGGAGATTTCCTTTTATTTTAAAGTAAGTACTCGAATTGGGAACATCATTAAAATCACCGCAAATAAAAGATGGGTAGGGGCTTTCTTTTATTTTTTGACTTACTAATTCCGCCTGTTTATAGCGGGAGATATATCCCTTTTTTAATTTTGAAACAATAGTACGGGAATCGCTGAACCCGCTTTCATGAGCGTGTTTCAGGTTACTCAGGCTTTCATATTCTTTTTGCTTAAAGTGAACGGATTGCAAATGCGTGGCAAATATTCTGAAAGTTTTATCTTCAACCTTTATATCCGTATACAACAAGTGCTCTCCTTTATTTTTGTTATCAAAATAAAAGCTGGCCGAATCAATCATAGGATATTTTGAAAAAATAGCAATCCCGGTCTCAAAGTTTCGTTGATAGTATTCTGTAGCTACAAAATAGTGATAAGCGTATCCCATATTTGTTATTGCTGAAATATTAAGTTCGAATTTGTCTCTTTTTAGGTAATCAAAGAATTCCTCAAAGCAAAGCACATCAGCATTCTGTTCTTTTATTAAATCCATCATCAGGAGGCGATAATTTTTATCTTGAGTACTGTTTCCATTATTTTCATCCCATCCCGAAACATTCCATTGCAACACTCGTAAAGTGTTAGCTTTTTTGTTATATGAAAATTGTTTAGGGATGTGAAAAGCAAACGCTGCCCTAATTTGCTGAAAGCCCAAAAGCAATACAAATGTTGATATCCACCACCACCTGGACTTTAAAAAAATCCATACAATAATAAAGAAAACAAGTGCAAAAAACAGCAGGGGAAAGACAAGCCCCGGGAGCGCTAAAAACCAGTCTTCCCCTGTATTTGCATATGGTGAGAGGCAGGTAATGAGATAGGCAATAATGATCCCCGTATTTAATAAAATTAAAATACTTCTGAAAAGTGTAATTTTGCCACTCATAAAAAAATATTCAAAAGGATTGATCAGAAAAATAAATGAAAGATAAAGATGAAAATTTTAATGGGACAATCAGGTACATGATTTTTTGATGTCTGAATTTGGTTCATTTATTTAGTAAGAATGTAATTGGAAAGTAAAAATTAATGTCGTTTAAAACACTACGGATAATCTTAAAAAAGGCTTTTGACCGGATAAATAATGAAAAGGCCAAACAAAATCTTTTACAAGCAATACCTTTCTGGGTTGCTTCTTTGTTAACAGGACTAATTGCAGTTTTCTATTCCCGCATCTTTGCTTTTTTTGAGAGTATAACATTTTCAGTTATCGGCCATCATTCGTGGCATATATTTATTCTGACACCGGTTTGCTTCCTGGCGGGCTGGTGGGTAATAAAGAAGTTTGCACCTTATGGAGGAGGAAGCGGTATTCCACAGGTGATGGCGGCAATTGAACTTGCCAATCCACGTGATGATAAAAAGGTTACCAAATTATTGGGCATTAAAGTATTTTTTGGAAAGGTTATCTCAAGTTTTTTCATGATACTCGGTGGAGGGCTTATTGGTAAGGAAGGTCCTACCATCCAGATTGCAGGAACTGTTTTTAGAAAAATTAATGAATGGCTTCCTTCGTGGTGGCCCAAAATATCGAAGCGCAACATGATAATGACGGGCGCTGCCGCCGGACTGGCAGCAGCGTTCAATACGCCGTTAGGGGGTATTGTATTTGCAGTGGAGGAACTTACAAAAACCCATATCAGCTATTTTAAGACTGCATTATTTACAGCCGTAATTATAGCTGGTTTAACAGCACAGGGTTTATTGGGGCCTTATCTATACTTAGGCTATCCTGATGTTACCAATCTTTCAAAGTTTATTTTTTTTCCGCTGATACTTGTTGCAGTTATTTCGGGTTTGCTTGGAAGTTCCATGTCAAAATTAATATTATGGATCTTTCGCTGGAAAAGGAGTTTTAAATTTCAATACCAGCATGTTTTTTATGTTTTATCCTGTGCAATCATCATCGCTTCAGTTGCATTTTTTTCTGATCCACGTATTTTAGGTTCGGGAAAGGAAATAATGACTACAACTTTATTCAGCACCGAAAAAAGTGTTCATTGGTATACTGCTATTTACAGGATAATGGGCACCGTTATGAGCTTTACCACTGGTGCAGCCGGAGGCATATTTGCACCTTCACTTGGTGCTGGTGCCGGTGTAGGTTCACTCATTTCCGGATGGCTGGAGGTTTCTGCAAACAATGCTAACCTGCTTATATTAGGCGGCATGGTTGGATTTTTAACTGGCGTAACCCGTACGCCGTTTACTTCTGCAATACTTGTTCTTGAAATGACTGACCGGCACAATGTTATTTTTCATTTAATGATTGCCGGTTTGGTGGCAAGCATTGTTTCAATGCTTATTGATAAACATTCTTTGTATGATCATTTGAAAGTTCATTGGATGCACGACTTGTATCATGAAGATGAAGAGCAGAATAAACCACCTGTTACAAAATAGAGTTTCATAATACCTGCAATATTTTTTAATGGTAAGAGTTTTAAAAATATCTATGAAAAATTTATCCATTTTAAGTTCTTTTATTTTATTCTTTTTTGGCGGTTGTGACGCTGCTAAAAATATCCTGGGCAACATCGGAAACGGTAATCTTACCAATGATGAAGTAGTTCAGGGTCTGAAAGAAGCCTTGAAAGTTGGAACAGATTCATCTACCTATCATTTGAGTATAACAGATGGAT
The DNA here is from genome assembly GCA_963819925.1 of uncultured Chitinophagaceae bacterium. Classification (GTDB taxonomy): domain Bacteria; phylum Bacteroidota; class Bacteroidia; order Chitinophagales; family Chitinophagaceae; genus Ginsengibacter. Next base: position 107,743 of record CAWFYG010000014.1, read on the forward strand.
TTTTTAAAGATGCAGCCATAAAAATAGTAATGCCTCCTGAAGCCGAAAAAGTTGAAAAAACCTTAAGAGATGTTGGTTTGAGTAGCGTAGTTGACAAAGCTGTATTATCAATGAACCGGGCTGCAGAGGACGGGACAAAATACGTTGGAAATATATTTTGGAATGCCATAAAGTCGATGACCATCCAGGATGCATTTGGAATTTTACGTGGAGGAAATTTTGCGGCTACCGATTACTTAAAACAAAAAACGACACCTCAACTTGTCACGGCTTTCACACCAATAATCTCAAAGTCTTTGGATAATACTAATGCTACTAAATATTGGAAGGATGTATTTACCGTGTACAATCGCTTCAGCAGTAGCCCGGTAAATACCGATCTTACCGCCTACGTAACGCAAAAAACGCTGGATGGTTTGTTTTATCATATTGGCCTGGAGGAACAAAAAATCCGGAAAGATCCCGCAGCCCGTGTTAGTGACATTTTGAAAAAAGTATTTGCCAATCAAAACCAATAGTTTTAGCTAAAGGCTATAATTCCTGAACGTTGCTATTTTCTAAAATAATTTCTTACATTTGCACCCCGTTTGGCATTTTATGTTTTGGCCGGACGGCCTTTTTTCTAAAACATATTGCCCACATGGCTCCATAAGTTCCCGTCTGTTCGGGACGCCGGCGAGGGTGTAAAATAAAATAGTAAAATAATGCCAAAGGTTAAAACCAACTCCAGCGCCAAAAAGCGCTTTAAAGTAACCGGTACCGGTGAAATTATGTATCAAAAGGCCTATAAACGTCACATCTTAACAAAAAAAACTACCAAGCGTAAACGCAGTTTGCGTAAGAAAGGTACGATAAGCGATGCCAACAGGCCATTTGTAATGCGCTTGCTCAGGATGAAATAAAAGCCCAAAAAATTAAATATCCCGATAGTCATCGGGCCTTACACCAAAAATATTAATTATGCCACGTTCAGTAAATGCAGTAGCATCAAGAGCAAGAAGAAAAAGAATTCTCAAAGCCGCCAAAGGTTATTACGGCAAAAGAAAAAATGTTTATACCGTTGCTAAAAATGTAATGGAAAAAGGGATGACTTACAGTTACGTAGGTCGTAAATTAAAAAAGCGTGAATACCGTACGTTATGGATTGCCCGTATTAATGCTGCTGTAAGAGCCGAAGGAATGACATACAGCCAGTTTATTCATAAACTTTCAGAAAAGAATATTGACCTCAACAGGAAGATACTTGCAGATATGGCAATGAACGACCCCGGGAGTTTTAAAAATCTTATTCTTTCCGTAAAATAAAAAGTGCACCATATTTTGAAACCGTCCCGAAAAAATCGCGACGGTTTTTTTTATTTAATAAATATATCATTCTGTTACATTTGTAACAATTTTAAAGAAAACATACTATCAATGAATAATTCTTATCTCGATCTTGTTAATCAAACCTTTAATTTTCCACAGGAAGATTATTACCTTAAGGATGATTATCTTCAATACAATGATGTAGATGTAAAGGCATTGATTGATAAATATGGAACTCCTTTAAAATTTACTTACTTGCCTAAGATTGGGCAGCAAATAAATAAAGCAAAAAAAATGTTTGCCAATGCTTTTAAGAAGCATAAATATGAAGGCCAGTATTTTTATTGTTATTGTACTAAAAGTTCCCATTTTTCTTTTATAGTAGAAGAGGCGCTTAAAAATAATATTCATCTTGAGACTTCTTATGCTTACGATATTGAGATCATCAATAAATTGTACGAATCAAAAAAAATTAATAAAGACATTTTTATTATCTGCAATGGTTTTAAACAAAAGCCTTACATAAGTCGCATTGCAAGATTGCTGAATACGGGGTTCAAAAACGTGATTCCTATTCTTGATAATAAAGACGAATTAAAGGCCTATCGTAAATCCGTAAGAGTGCCTTTTAAAATAGGCATTAGGGTAGCGGCGGAAGAAGAGCCTACCTTTCCATTTTATACATCACGCCTCGGTATACGTAATAGAGATATTCTTGAATTTTATGTAGATGAAATAGAAGGAAACGAACACAGGTTCGAATTAAAAATGTTGCATATTTTTTTGAATAAAGGAATAAAAGACGATATCTATTACTGGAGTGAATTAAATAAAATCATTAACCTCTATTGCCAGTTAAGAAAAATTTGCCCGGAGTTAGATTCCATAAATATTGGCGGTGGTTTTCCCATAAAACATTCACTCGGTTTTGAATACAACTACCAGTTTATGATTAATGAGATTGTCCGCAACATTAAGGTAGCATGCAAAAAAAGTAAAGTTCCTATGCCGAACATCTATACAGAATTCGGGAGCTACACTGTAGGAGAAAGCATGGCGCATATATATAGTGTTGCAAAAGAAAAAAAGCAGAATGACCGCGAAACATGGTATATGATAGACTCTTCATTTATTACGACACTGCCGGATACATGGGGAATTGGGGAACGATTTTTAATGCTTCCGATAAATAAATGGAATGGCGAATATCAGCGTGTAACCCTGGGCGGTATAACCTGCGACAGTCACGACTATTATGATTCTGAAGAACACATAAATGAAGTTTTTTTACCTAAAATTGAAAATGGAGAACCTTTATATGTCGGATTTTTCCATACGGGTGCCTACCAGGATCAGATAAGCGGTTATGGAGGTATTAAACATTGCCTGATTCCTTCTCCAAAATATATTGTTCTTGACCGCGATAAAAACGGGAAATTAACAGATTGGGTTTATGCAAAAGAACAAAGTGCCCAAAGCATGCTTAAAATTTTAGGGTACAAATAAAAAACCTCCCCAAAAATGAGGAGGTTTAACCAAACACTATTTATTCAATAAAATTTTAGTTAACTGCAATTTGCTTTGCTTCAACTTTCACTTCTTCTTTTTTAGGAATACTTAAAACAAGTAACCCGTTTTCATATTTAGCTGCAATGTTATCAGAAATAACCTTTTCATCTAACGTGAAAGATCTTTTAAAAGGCTGCAGTGTAAATTCTCTTTTAATCTGCTTTTTGTTTTCATCTTTTACTTCTTCTTTTTTCTCAAAAGAAACAGTAAGGATGTTTTTGTCAACGGTTAATTTAAAATCTTCTTTGTTTCTGCCCGGAACATTAAACTCCAATTCGAAATTGTCTTTTGTTTCAGAAATGTTTACTGGTGGAAAATTAAAGCCGTTGCTTTGAACCGGTGACTCATTTAAGAGGTTGTCTAAAAAACTATCTAAAGTTTTTAGTGAAGGTTGGTTGAATTTTACGTATGTCATAACTTTTGATTTTTTAATTTGCTTTATAAGATCAAATTGAATACCACCTGTGTTTTTGTGTCAAGAATAAATATTTTGAAAGACACTATGGCGCATAATTAATCGTGATGCGACAAAATTTCACAAACGTTTATAAAAACAATGATTTTATAATAGCTATCTACATTAAATTTGCACTCTAAATTTTTGAAAGAATGTATCCGAAAGAAATTGTAATGCCTATGAAAGCAGTGTTAACTGAAAATGGGTTTACCGAATTAGTAACCAATGAAGAAGTGGATAGAGCTATTGGGGAACAAGGTACTACATTGGTGGTTATTAATTCTGTATGTGGTTGCTCTGCTGGTACTGCAAGGCCCGCCGTATTACATGCTCTTCAAACAAGTTCAAAAAAACCTGACCACTTAACTACCAGTTTTGCCGGCTTCGATATTGAAGCTGTTAATCATATTCGTGAGCATTTGTTACCTTATCCGCCGTCTTCTCCTTCAATTGCTTTGTTTAAAAATGGTAAGCTTGTTCATTTTATTGAGAGGCATCATATCGAAGGGAGGTCGGCGCAAATGATTGCCAATAACCTGGCTGCTGCATTCGAAGAATATTGCCAGAGTTAAATTTTTAAATTTTTATTCCCTTTATATTTGAAGGAGATTCTTTTTATAATTCTATCCATTATTTTACCTTGTAAAATGACCAATGCAATTTATTTATCCAAATTAAAAGGCTGCTAATGTATCCAAATTTATACTATGCTATTAACGATTGGTTTGGATGGAAAATCAATGCTTTTAAAATCTTTTATACTTTTGGAATTTTTGTTGCGCTTTCCTTTATAGCAGCAGCTTATTTCTTAACACTTGAATTGAAACGGAAGGAAAAAGCCGGCCTGTTGCAGCCCAGGGAAGAAACAATCACCGCAGGTAAGCCCGCTTCCGTCTTCGATCTTATTATTAATGGCCTGGTAGGATTTATTTTCGGATATAAACTTGTTGGTGTGTTCATTGCCAGTCGCTCTCAAAACGTGGATATCCAGGATTATATTTTTTCTTCCTCTGGCAGTTGGACCGGGGGAATAATACTTGCAGCAATCCTCGTCTATTTTAAATACCGTGAGAAAATTAAACAAAAACTTGTTACGCCCGAAAAGCGAATCATAAGAGTTTGGCCACACGACAGGGTGGGCGACATGGTTATTTTTGCATTGGTATTCGGAATTATTGGCGCCAAGCTTTTTGATAATCTTGAGAACTGGGACAGGTTCATACAAAATCCTTTGGGCAATTTAATTTCGCCTAGCGGACTCACTTTTTATGGCGGCCTTATTTGTGCCGCGATTGCTATTTGCATTTATGCGTCCAAGAAAGGTATTAGTATACTACATCTGACGGATGCTGCGGCGCCGGCGCTTATGATTGCTTATGCCATTGGTCGCATAGGATGCCAGGTTGCCGGAGATGGTGACTGGGGAATATATAACAGTGCCTATATAAGCGATACACCCGGACATGTTGTTGTGGCAACACCTCCACAGTTTGATAATAAGTTGCAACAATACGCCACTTACTTTTTAAATGGCTCAGTTGCCGATTCCCCTGGCAATCTTGTAAACGTTACAGACAGGCATTCCGAGTCTCTTGAAAAGGTTCCGCACAAGAGTTTTAAGGGGCCGCGTTTTTTACCCAAATGGATGTTTGCTTATACTTATCCGCATAATGTAAATGAAGATGGGATCTTATTAAACAATTGTGAAGGCAAATATTGTCGTGCGCTGCCACAGCCGGTATTTCCCACGCCGTTTTATGAAACAGTTACTTGTACGCTATTATTTCTTTTTTTATGGATGATAAGAAGAAGAATAAAAATCCCCGGTGTTATGTTTTGTATTTATCTTATCGTTAACGGAATTGAAAGATTTTTTGTTGAAACGATTCGTGTAAATACGACCTATTCTATTTTTGGAATTCACCCGACACAAGCAGAACTTATTTCTTCTGCCCTGGTCATTACGGGGATAATAGGTATCCTGGTATTTAAAAGAAAGCATGCCCTAAAATCTAATGTTGCCTGAGGAAAACGGTTGTTTCCAGTTTGTTCGATCTTCGAAACAATAAAATATCTCCTGCCAGTATAAAAATGACTAACTATTAAGGATACACGAAGTTTTTTTTAATTCGGCGATGGTGCTATTAAATCTTTACCGTAACCTTTTCAGCCCCCAGTCGTCTAACTTTTATTAATGCACCGGTCATAAAGAAATATTGCCTTCCATGTATAATTATGTACTATGCTAAACAAAGTACCTAGTTTTGTGATGTAATATTTTAAACATAGTATTTTAAATTATCTTGACCATGACCAGATTAACCTTATTAGCTGTATTTTTTTTATCTTTTTCTCCGGTGCTTATGGCGCAAGTTTCCACAGGAAACGTTAGTGGCACTGTGATTGACGGCGGAGATCAGAAAGTAATCGATGCTGCAACTATTTCGCTCTTCAAAGCAAAAGACTCTTCACTTGTTAAGATAGGTCTTGCGGATAAATCAGGTAATTTTTTATTTGAAAACATACCTTTTGGGAAATATTATTTGTTAGCCACGTCGATAGGTCGCCAGCAGGCATATAGCCACGTGCTTGAGATTAGCAATAGTAAGACCTCGGTGAATGCGGGTAAAATGCAATTATTAAATAATGTAAAAACATTGAGCGCCGTAAATGTAACGGCGGCTATTAAGAAGCCATTTATTGAGAGAAAAATCGACCGTACTGTAATTAATGTTGATGCGGCAATTTCTAACGCAGGAACCACAGCACTGGAAGTACTTGAAAAATCTCCCGGCGTTACAGTTGATAAAGACGGTAACATCAGTTTAAAAGGTAAACAAGGTGTTACAATAATGCTGGATGGACGGCCTTCTTATTTGAGTGGCGAGCAGTTAGCCAATGTTCTAAAAAATATGCCTTCCTCGGAACTGGACCAAATAGAAATCATGACGAATCCATCGGCAAAATATGATGCTTCCGGCAATTCGGGAATTATTAATATTAAAACAAAGAAGAACAAGTTAAAGGGATTAAACGGAAGTATTACGGCCGGAATAACCCAGGCAAAGTACACACGCACCAGTAACAGCATGAATTTAAATTATCGAAAGGGAAAAATAAATGCATTCGCAAATATTGATTATTCCTATTGGAAAGGATGGCAGGACCTGGCTATCAATCGTAAGTTTCGCGATACGCTCAGCAAGCAGATACAAACCATTTTTAACCAGGAAACAATAATGCAGCATAGTTCAACCTGGCAAAACATAAAAGCCGGAATAGATTTTTATGCAAGCAAAAAAACAACCGCCGGAATCGTTTTTTCAGGATTTCTCAATCCGGGGAACAATAGTGGATTGAACACCACGTTGCTGGAAAATTCCCAGTTGGCTATCGATTCTATCCTTATGGCCGACAATACACAAAAAAGTAAATCAAACAATGTATCGTTAAATGTAAATCTGCGTCATCAATTCGATACAAGCGGGAAAGAGTTTACGATAGATCTTGATTACCTGAATTATTATCAGAACAGAAATCAGTTTTTAACCAACCAGTTTCTCGACCCAATGTATAATCCTACAATGCCGCAAAGTGAATTGAAAGGTACCCTGCCGGCTAATATTAATATTTATGCTGCAAAAACAGACTTCACTTTTCCTTTAAAGAAATCAGCAAAAATTGAAACCGGCTTAAAGAGCAGTTATGTTACTACCGATAACAATGCGCTTTATGAGAATAATACGCCTTCGGGATATGTTACCGACGAAGGCAAAACCAACCATTTTATCTATAAAGAAAATATCAATGCTGCATATATAAACTATAGCAGGCAGATTAAAAAGTTTGGAATTCAGGCTGGGCTTCGTGCAGAAAATACAAATGCTTATGGTCACCAGGTGGGCGACTCAACAAGGGCAGATTCGACCTTTAATAAAAATTATGTAAATCTTTTTCCAACCGCATATGTTAGCTACGAGGCCAACAAAAAAAATACCTTTAGTATTAATTATGGTCGGAGAATTGATCGCCCTGCTTACCAGGACTTAAATCCCTTTTACTACTTCCTGGACGCTTATACATACCAGGTGGGCAATACCTTACTGCAGCCCCAGTTCACTGACAACATTGAATTGTCACACACCTATAATAATTTCTTAACGACAACCATTAACTATAGTCACACAAAAAATGTATTTACAGAAGTACTAAAACAAATTACCAGCGAAAGAATAACCTTTGATACGAAAGAAAATATTGCATCAAGAACCGACTTCGGACTTGCCGTAAGCGCTTACTTCCCGGTAACGAAATTTTTAACTACCAATATTTACACCAACGTTATAAATGATACCTACAAAGGTGAATTAGATGGTGGTTATTTGAAACTAAACAATGTTACTTTCTTTGGAAACATTAATAACCAACTGAAGTTTAAAAAAGGATGGAGTGCTGAGCTAAGCGGATTTTATCGTTCCAAAGGTTTGGAAGGACAGATAGTGGCCAACCCAATGTGGCGTGCTGATGCCGGCCTTCAAAAAAAGATTTTAAAAAATAAGGGGAGCCTCAAATTAAGTGTCAGGGATATTTTCAATTCCCAGGTTTTTTCCGGCTATGTAAATTACCAGGATATAGATGTTTCCATTAAAAACAGGCGTGATTCTCGGGCTGCATCATTAACTTTTACTTACAGGTTCGGAAAGCCATTACAAAATCAGCAACGTAGAAAAACGGGCAGCGCCTCTGATGAGGAGAGCAGGGTAAAAACAGGTGGCAACTAAATATGGATAACGTATATATGTACCCGAAAAAGAGCCGTTTCAATCTGAAACGGCCTTTTCTTTTTTATTGTTTATAAATATCGGTTGAAAAGATTCCGGTGAATATCCGTTGGGAAATACACCCTCCGCAACCAGGCTTGCAGCAATTCTTCCCAAAGCATCAGAGCACATTGCTGAATATCCATTTCCGCCACAGGCAACAAAAAGTCCGTTATCATTCAAAGCACCTACATATGGTTTGTGGTGCATGGTAAAACTTACTATGCATCTTTTTGTGAAATATTCTTTTGCTCTGAGGCGGGGAATAATTTTTAATAAGGCTTCATTTAGCTTAGCTGAATTGGCATCGCCGGATCCCTTTCTAAACCAGTTTTGAACATCTTGTATGTTATCAAAATAAATATCTTCCGGGAGGTTGCATCCCATCTTTAAGTAATATTTTCCATCGGGGTATTTGACTGGCTGAATCAGGTAAACATTTTTATATTCAGGAATATTGATTTCATATAATAACGATGGAAGGTTTGATAAACGATTGGCCTCCGCTGTATCTACATTTGCCCAAATGGTGGTTTCACTTTTTAATGTAAGCGCTAACTTATCTTTTATAAGATTGAAAAAATTAATAAATGCTCCCGGACATAACAAAACATTCCTTGCTCTATAAACAATTTTGCTTAGAGTAGTTATTTGAAAATAATTGCGTTCATGATTAATGTCATTTGCAACATCATTAATAACAATACCTTTATTTTTCCGGAACAAATTTAATTGCGCTTTTATCAACATTCTTGGGTTTATGTAACCGGAAGGAGCCCCTTCAAAAATGCCCATAGAAGAAGCAGGAAAATCGAAGTCAGGAAAGACATTGCGAATTGCTTCGGCGCTTTTGAAAAAGTTATATGTCGGGCCAAATTGGTAGGCCTGATTTTTTATTTGTTCAAGGTAGTTGTCAGTGCCTGAAGGATTTACGTAAAGACAGCCCACTTTTGAATGAAAGGAAATACCGCTTTCTTTTTCCAGGAAATTGTATTGACGAACAGATTGGAGATTGAGCAAAGTCCACACCTCATCCACCCCGATAATTCTCTGAACCCTTCCCTGGTCGTAGTGACTTGAAAATACGACAGCCTTATTTACGTCTGTATGTTCATCCGGACCTATGATAGCCACATTTTTTTGAGCATCACTTAAATACTTTGCAGCAGCAGAACCAATCAATCCTTTACCTATAACAATGCAATCGAATATCATCTGTTCAAATTACGCTTTAACGTTTGGGAATTTCGGAAAAATATTATTAAGGAATAAAAAAAATATAAATTTGTCGTTAACTGAAGCCACGATTACTCATCTTAAATTTCAAAAAAATGAAAAAGAGAATTAATAATCCGGCTACTGAACGCCGCGATTTTCTAAAAAATGTAGCCACAGGTGCTGCGGCATTAAGTTTATCAATGTTTGCTCCTCCATTTCATTTATCTGCAGGCACTTTGGATGGCGCCCCGGATGACGCAGATGCATGGTTTAACCAATTAGACACTAAAGGAAAACATCGCATAGTGTTCGACGTTATTAAGCCAAACGATATGTTGCCTTTTGCGTGGCCCAAAATATATCAATTGACGAACGTTGCAACAGGGGCCCAGGAAAAAGATTTGGGAGTGGTAGTAGTATTGAGGCATGACGCTATCCCTTACGCGATGGAAAGCAGGCTTTGGGAAAAATATAAATTTGGTGATTTTTTCAAAATTGACGATCCGGCAACCCAAACACCATCAGTAAGAAACATGTTCTGGCAGCCAAAGGCCGGCGATTTTACGGTACCTGGTGTTGGCGAAGTCGAAATTGGTATTAATCAATTGCAGGACCATGGCGTGATGTTTTGTGCATGCAATATGGCGCTGACAGTGTTAAGTGCTGTTGCGGCAAAGAATATGAATATGGACGCAACCAAAGTTTACAATGATTGGAAGTCTGGTATATTGCCTAACATACAAATCGTTCCTTCAGGCGTGTGGGCCGTCGGCAGGGCGCAGGAGCATGGATGTGCTTATTGTTTTGCTGAGTGATGTTTAAGTGTAGCCATTATTGTTAAGACTTTACGTACTATTATTTATAAATAGATATAGATGTACTAGATATAGATGTAATAGTTTTTTTGTATTGTTCCAAAGTACTAGCTTTAAATTTTTTATACAATATAAGGTCAAAATTGTTATCTTGTAATACCTCTCTTTCCACACAACATTGCTAACATTTTGTCAGGCACTATTCGTGCTCCCTAAATTATTGTTCATCTTCAAAAAAATGTATCATGAGAAAATTTCTTAGTAGCGCCATGTGCGTATTTGTTTTATTATTAGCTATTCCAGGGTTCTCACAGCAAATGACATGGACCACAAAATCAAAAGACGCAAAAGATCTTGCATTAAGCGGGGCACATCATTTTATGAATGCGGAATTTGCGCAGGCCTATAATGACTTCTCCGATGCTGTAAAGCTGGATACTGATTTTACAGTTGCCCTTGTTTTTATGGCTAATCTTACAAGAGGGGAATCGCAAAAAATGTATGCTAAGAAAGCTCTTGAAAGTGCCGCCAATAAAACGGACGGGGAAAAATTATTTGCATCGTTGGTGGACGAAAAAAATAAAAGGGCTGAGCGTGCTGATATAGTTGCAAAACTTCATACCATGTTCCCCGATGGAGCAGTGATTGCCAACTTCTATGTTCAAACCCGTTCTACTCCCCAAGACGCGCTGGCAGCGGCAGAAGAATACATTAAGAAATTTCCAGATGAACCTTCAGGCTACAATACTATGGCATATTTAACCTTACAAGTTAAGAAAGACACTGCGGCAGCTAAACCATATTTTGAAAAATACATTGCTATGTATCCTGATGGTTGTAACCCTTACGATTCAATGGGGGAATTTTATCTCGACACCGGCGATACTGCAAACGCTGAAAAATATTATAAGATGGCGTTGGAAAAATATCCGTTTAATATAAGTTCTATAGAAGCATTGCAAAAGATTAATGATGCAAAGAAGAAATAGCCGGGAAACTTAATTAAATTTATTCCCAAAAAATAAGGGCTATGAAAAGCCCTTATTTTTTTAATTAGTATCTATTTGGGGATTTATTTCTTGCCGCCCCATTCCTTATAAAATTCTTCGAGGAAAGTTTCCATAAACCGGTGCCTTTCTTCGGCAATTTTTTTACCTGTTACAGTATTCATTCTGTCTTTTAATAATAATAGTTTTTCATAAAAATGATTAATAGTAGGTGCATTACTTTTTTTATACGAATCTTTGGTCATCTGTAAATCGGGTTGCACCGAAGGATTATATATTTCCCGGTTTTTAAAACCTCCGTAATTAAAAGCTCTTGCGATACCAATAGCGCCCATTGCGTCTAAACGGTCTGCATCCTGCACTACTGCCAATTCAGGCGAGTTAAAATCGTTTACAAAATTTCCGCCTTTAAATGAAATGTTCCGGATTATATTTTCAACGTGATTAATAATTTTTTTTTCCAGCGAAAGACCTTCAAGAAATTGCTTTGCTCTCTCCGGACCGATATTTTCATTACCATCATAAAATTTGGCATCAGCAATGTCATGTAATAACGCTGCAAGTTCAACGATAAAAATATTTACATTCTCATCCCGTGCAATAAGGCATGCATTTTTCCAGACTCTTTCAATATGCCACCAGTCGTGTCCGCCCTCTGCGCCCTCCAATTCCTTTTTTACAAAAGAAACCGTTTTATTAATAATCTCATTTTCTTTCATGCTTGCTCATTAAATTATTCACGGATCTTTAATTTTGCTACGCTTCGTTCTGTTTTTAATGCTGTCCCATACCGGAATCACATCTGGCGTAAGATTAAAGTAAATAATAGCGCCCGCATAAAGGGCTATAAAGATGCTGCTTTTTAATACCATAGCAAAAAAGCCGTGAAAATTCCTAAAAGAAAAATAGCATACATAAAAACAAACGATAGAAATAATGATTGAGTATAATGTTTTATAGCTAAAAGGATGCATCTTAAACTTGCGCTGCAGAAAAATTATCCTGATGACATTGTAAACAGTAAAAGAAATTATGTAGGAATAACCGGCTCCAACAATTCCAAAATGTTTTACAAGAATATAGCTGAGTGGTGTAATAAGTACGAATAAAATGATTCCGCTTACAAGATCAAACCTCCAAAAAATAGAAGTACCGATAATCTGGGCGTTTACTCCTGTTCCCAGGTCAATGATACGGGCAATTCCTAAAAAGAAAAAAATCCATTGCGATTGCAGGTAATCCGTTTTAAGTCCAAATGTTTTTACGGCATCTATATAATTAAGCCATACTACTAAGAAAATTCCCAATGAAGCAATAAGCAAATTAATTCCGGACCTTTGGTAGATCAGGGCGATCTTTTTATAATCCTTGTCTTTCCAAGCTTTAGAAAGCGGAGGAATGGATGCGGCAATGGCGCCTCTTTGAGGAGCCTGCACCAGCCCGGCTACCACGCTCCCGAGATTAAAAATACCCGCTGCAGCAGTTCCCAGAATTGACATGATAACCAGGGAATCGATAAACTGTGCAATCATAAGTATTGTACCTCCAAAGTAAACAAGTGACGCTAAAGAGACGATTTTCTTATAAAATTTTTTTGTAACCCTGCTTACCGTAAAGGTGAGAAAGAATTCTTCCTTCCAGATAAGGTATCCGAGTAAAACAAGAGCAACTATGCCATACGTAAAAGAATATAACTTAATAAATGTGTCAAAGCTTTTTATGAGGTGAAAACTCAGCAGGAAAATAAGAACGGTCGTGAGTAGACGAAAAAGCAATTCTCTCAGGAACGTTGTGAAAATTGATTTTCGCAAATTCCAGGCGAATACTTCAAACAAAGAATATAAGAGAAGAGAGAGACCAAAGGGGAAAACCCAAAAATAATATTGAATAAAATCCGGGGAGTTTTTACCGAACTTTTGTATGACAAGATCTTTAAAAAAAATGCCTGCAAGAATTACAAACACAAATCCTATAACACTGGTAAGAAGCGCCCATGTTAACAGATCATTTTTCTTTTTGGGCAAGTTATCATTGTAATAGGGATAAAATTTGTAAACCACCGAAATCATACCCATATTGGCAAAAGCAAACATGAGATTTCCCACTCCAATAAAAATAGTAGATACTAATCCGTATTGTGAAGGGGTGAAAGGTGAACCTTGTCTTGTAAAAAGATAGGTATTAACAAAGCCAATGAGAAAGCCTGCGTAAACAAAAATTGTTGATATGATACTTTGCCTTCGTATCTGCGACATAGATAAGTTTAAGGCACTAAATTATTTTAATTAATTTGATTTGTATAGATATAAAAATTTTCATCCACTTTCAATTCTTTTATGCCCTTTTTTAATTCCTTCAATTTTTCTGTCGGATAAATAAATTGGAGATTTCCTTTTTCGTTATAAATTTTTAAGGGCATATTAAAACCGGGAACAACGTTAGTCCAGCGATAAGAAAGTGCGCCATCTTTTAATGAATACTCCAATGTTGGAATTTTAATAGTTCTTAAATACTGATCAAAAACTTTTGAAAAATCTATTTTGGATTTTTGGCTGATATAGTCTTCAATTTGTTTACTGGTAACGGTTTGGTGATAAAAAGTTTTATTCAATCCTCTCAATATATTTCTGAAGACGGTATCATTATTAATTACCTGCCGTATGGTATGAAGCATGTTACCTGCTTTATAATAAATGTCTATCGGTCCGTCTGCGTTTACGCCATAGGGTGAGATAATGGGTTCCTTATTTTCAATATTTTTTCTTATTCCAACTACATATTGTGTTGCAGCTTTTTTGCCGAACCAATATTCTGTAAAAAGCGTTTCACTATAATTGGTAAAACCTTCGTGTATCCAGCTATCCGCAATATCTTTCGAAGTGATGTTGTTCCCAAACCATTCGTGCCCGCTTTCGTGCACAATAATAAAATCCCATTTCATTCCAACGCCGGTACCGGAAAGGTCCATTCCATGATAGCCATTCTGGTAACCGTTACCGTAAGCTACGGCACTTTGGTGTTCCATGCCAAGATACGGTGCATCAACTAATTTGTAGCCATCTTCATAAAAAGGGTAGGGGCCAAACCAGTATTCAAATGCCTTCATCATTCGTGGCACGTCTTTAAATTGCTTTTCTGCTTTGGTGAGATTTGAATCGAGCACCCAGTAATCCAATGTAAGATTTCCTTTCAGGCCTTTATAAATTTCCCCGAAGTGCGTGTACTTTCCTATGTAAGGAATAAAATCATAATTATTGATAGGATTAACAACAGTCCATGTTGTAGTACTTGTGCCATCGTTGTTAACAATTTTACTTTTTAGCCTTCCATTACTTATTGCAACAAGGTCAGATGGGGCAGTGATGTGCATTTCAGCGCTGTCGGGTTCGTCGCCCTGGTAATCTTTGCAAGGATACCAAACACTTGCTCCCAAACCCTGGCAAGCTATACTTATCCATGGATTGTGTTGTTTATCTCTTGCCCAAACTATACCACCATCCCATGGAGCTTTTTTTGCAATGCGGGGTTTACCATGGTAGTAAATGGTTAAAGCTCCTTTAAATAAATTTCTTGATTGTCGCTTTGGAGCAGTAAAAAAATAAGCATTCCCATCCTTTTTGATTTCTGTTCGCCTAAACTTGAAAGTATCAAAAAAAACACTATCAAGAATCATTGGATCCTGTAGATCAATTTGCATCTCCATAACCTCATTTACATAAAGAGCATTGAATGAAATAATATTATATCCGCTTATTGTACTATCCTCCAAATTAAATCTCACATGCAAATCATATTTAGTAGCGTTCCACCACGCTCTTCCCGGCCCGTTACTCCCGCGTAAAGTATCTGCGTGTGTATAACGCTGGCCAAATGAAGCGTTAAAAAAAATGAATAGTAAACAAAATACCCCGACTATCTTTTTCATTTGCTAAATTTATTTTTTCTAAAACAAAGATGGAGTTAAAAAACCAAATGCTTTTGCCATTTATAAAATTATCAAATAGAAATCCCGGTTTGGTTTTACTGGTCATTGTTTTCTTTGGCTTCTCATCGTGCAGGCAACATAAAAGACATAAGAATATTTTTCATTATAACGAGCAATCCGGCATAGCCACGCTTGATCCCGCATTTGCTAAGAATCAATCTATCATCTGGGCGGTGCATCAAATTTATAATACGCTTATTCAAACGGACGACAACCTTCATTTGGTTCCATCTCTTGCAAAAAGCTGGGACATATCTGGCGATAATCTCACATTTACTTTTCATTTACGCGATGATGTTTTTTTCCAGGATAATGATGCATTTCCAAATGGCAAAGGGCGGAAGATGATCGCTGCTGATGTTGTATATAGTTTCAATCGTATCATCGATAAAAATACCGCAAGCAGCGGCGCATGGATTTTTAACAGGAGGGTTGACCCGTTACATCCTTTTACCGCAATCGATGACACAACTTTTCAATTAAGACTTGTCGCACCTTTTCACCCGATACTTGGCATTTTGAGTATGCAATATTGCTCCATTCTTCCGCGTGAAGTTGTTGAAAAATATGGGAAAGATTTTCGCAGGCATCCCTGTGGTACCGGACCTTTTCAATATGTCGCATGGGAAGAAGGACAGGCGTTGATCCTAAAAAAAAATCCAAACTATTTTGAAAAGGACAGTGCAGGAAACCGACTGCCATATCTTGACGGGATCAAGGTTTCTTTCTTTGAAAATAAAGCCACAGAATTTTTAGAATTTCAGCAAGGAAGACTTGATTTTATTAATGATATTGATGCTTCATTTAAAGATGAGGTAATTACCAAAGAAGGTGCACTGCGCAGGGAATGGATCGGGAAAATCATACTGGACAAACATCCTTACCTGAATATTGAATACCTCGGAATACTAATGGATACGTCACTGGCAATTGTGAAAAATTCGCCCCTTAAAAATTTAAAAGTCCGACAGGCAATTAATTATGGATTCAACCGCAGGAAGATGATGTTATATATCCGTAACTCTATCGGAACTCCTGCAGAAAGCGGGTTTATTCCTACTGGGCTTCCTTCTTTTGACTCAACTGCAGTTATTGGTTACCGTTATGATCCCGCCAAAGCGCTGCAGCTACTCCGGGAAGCCGGTTATCCAAATGGTGTAGGCCTGCCGGTAATAAAGTTGTTGACCGTTCCCGTATATGCTGAAATTGGAAGTTACATAGCCAGCGAATTACAACAAATAGGAATAAGGATCCAGGTAGAAGCCATCCAGAAAGGATTGTTGCTTGAGGAAACAGCCAAATCCGATGCCTTATTTTTTCGAGGGAGCTGGATCGCGGATTATCCTGATGCCGAAAATTACCTGAGCGTTTTTTATGGAAGAAATCCTGCCCCTCCGAACTATACAAGATATAAAAATCCTGCGTTTGATAAATTATATGAAGAGTCACTAAGAGAAAAAAATGATTCTTTAAGAATGAAACTTAACCGGCAGGCAGACCAGTTAATGGTAAAAGATGCACCCGTTGTTCCCTTATGGTACGATATGGTTATTCACCTTTTACAGCCATATGTAAAAAACCTAATACCTAATAGCCTGAATCTATTGGAACTTAGAAAAGTGAAGTTACTTGACTAAAATTTGATATAAGTTAAACTGCGAATAATCTATTCCGTTACAAATAATAAATCGTAGCTTACGGCACTAATATTTTTTAATTTAATTTTAATGTTTATCCTGTTTTCTTTTTTGTCATTGATCCTCTTAGCTCCTTTCAAAAATTCTCCGTTACGTTTTGCTTTTCACCAAATGCTTAACATTATAGGAAAAAATGAAAAACTATCATTTTAATGACCTGGCGTACAAAGCAAACATCCAATATTTCAAAATTATTAAATAAAAAAATCTTAAGAAGAGTGATTTAGTAGCACACACCCGTGTTCTGCTTGTGGCGATTGCTTAATCCAGTTTTGCAACAGCCCCCAAAAATATTTTATATAAAAAACCTTTACACTAAATGACCAGCAAAATAAGGTTTGCAAAAGCAAACGAGCTAGACTTTTACTCAACACTTAATAAAAGAGTAGATGAATATTTTTTCAGTAATAAAATATCTAAAAATGCCAATTGGATTATGGTATTTAAAGCTTTCTTTTATTTAGGAGTATTCACCGCAGCTTACTTATTATTAATATTAAGAGATAACAGTATTGCTATACAATTTGCTTTATGGATCCTTATCGGTTTCTTCACTGCTTTTATCGGTCTTAATATTTCTCACGATGCAATTCACGGTTCTTTGTCGAGACATAAAAGAGTAAATAAAGTTTTGAGTTACACCTTCAACATCATTGGTGCAAACGCATACCTGTGGGGCATTATGCATAACATTGTTCATCATACCTATACCAACATTGAGGGTTATGATGAAGACATTGAATCAGTTCCGTTATTACGAATATGCCCGCATCAAAAATTACTAAAGATTCACCGTTACCAGTATTGGTATGCATTTTTGTTTTACGGTTTTGGTTCTCTCACCTGGGTTTTTGTAAAGGATTATGTAAAATTTTTTAAAAAGAAAATTGGAAATTATGATAACAAGAAACATCCCCGGATGGAATATTTTAATTTGTTCTTTTTTAAAGCTGTTTACTATACAATCTTTCTTGTGTTGCCTCTTATATTAATAAAAGCTGCCTGGTGGCAAATATTATTGGGATTTTTGGCTTTGCATTTTTGTGAAGGAATTACTATGGCGGTGATTTTTATGTTAGCACATGTGGTGGAGGAAACTCATTTTCCTTTACCCAATGAAAAGGGGAATATTGATAATTGCTGGGCGATTCATCAATTATATACTACTGCAGACTTTGGCAAGGAAAATAATATTTTAAGTTTTTTTTGTGGCGGCTTAAATTTCCAGGTTGAGCATCATTTATATCCCCGTATTTGTCATGTACATTATAAATCATTGTCTGGTATTGTAAAAAAGACAGCAGAAGAATATAATTTGCGTTACAATTCAAATCCGAGCTTTAGGGGAGCTATTATGTCTCACATAAGGTTTTTGAAAAAACTTGGAAAAAGGGAATTGGTGCCTGTTACAGCTTAATGTTATCTTTATCGGTTCCTCACCGGATTATAGCAAATACCGATTTAAATCTTTTCAAATACCAACCTGAAGTGATCCATTGTTTCATTTTCAAAACAAATCTTATTGGGGCTTATCCTGAACACTTCCACCTGGTGGCGAAATTCTTTATTAAATAAAAATTTGGGAATGAGTGAAGCATAAAGGGAATATTTTTTAAAATTAAATTTCCTGAATTTGATCCGCCATCTTTTAATGGTTTCGATATAATCTAATCTGCCACTGCTTTTTGAGATTAATTTAAAATATGGCTCAGCATTTTTTATAACCTGGCCTTCTCCGTAAGGTAACCATGATCCCGGGAATTGTTTTACCATTAAAGCCATAGCGTAAGAAGGTGAATCTTTCGGCGCATCCACACTTACCTCTTCCAAAGGCATCATGTTTTTGCTGAAGACCATTGTTTGCATATAAAATCTCGCCCCGGTTGGTAACAGGCCATTTAATTCTTTAAAAAAATTATGATATACCTCATCCTGTTTTCCTTCTTTATATTCTTCAATTGAACAGAAATGTTCCATGCCGCCAATGCAGGTTATTGCATCAAAAGAACCAAAATCTTCCGGTGTAATTTTTCTGCAATCCATTACACGTACATCCAGGCCATTCTTTACGCATGCTGCAGCCTGTCCTGATGATAAGGTAACTCCCATACATTTGGCGCCACGCCCCTTAATATATTTCAAAAATGGCCCCCAGCCGCAAGCCATATCCAACACCTTTGTTCCGTCTTTTATTCCAAGGCTGTCCGCGATAAACTTGTGTTTATTTTTTTGAGCTTCTTCTATGGTCATTGAAAAATCGCCATTAAACATCGCTCCGCTATAGTCAGCACTTTCGCCCATGCTTAGACGAAATATTTCATCAATGGTGGTATAAGTAAAATCAAGATCGCTTTTTGTTGCCATTAAGAAATATTTTTATTGAGGTTGCAATATATGGCAACGATATGAGATAGTGGAAATTTTTATATTTCAATATATAAACTAATCAATAGTAATTCTTACGCCCGCCTGGGGTATCAGCATATTTGTTCTCGAACTATTTTGCAGGAACGATACATTTCCATTTCCGTCGATATATGGATCTGTAAGATAATCCGTATAAGACCCTACGAGGTAGGCCACTTTTAATTCAAGTCCGATTCCGTCTCTCCTGTTCAAAGGTATATCGATGCCACCTGCGGCACCATAAGCAAATGCCCAATTTGCCTTCGAAGAATTTGAATAGGATGGGCTATAGTAACTATAATAGCTAACATCGTCAACACTAACGGTAGAGAAAAAAACATTCCACCCGGCGGTAATATCTACAAATGGTTTTAATTTATGCGGCGCCGAAGATTGTATTCTTGTAACGAACATCAGGGAGAAAATATTACTGGTAGCGTTCACCCTGAACTCATCATAATATCCCAAAACATACCCTGAAAAATATTCAGTGGCTCTCGCTTTTTCCTGCATGCCTAATTCAATTCCAAGCTTCACCGGAGTAACATAGCTCGGCATGAATAAAAAATTTGCCCTCAATCCATAACCCGCATCCTTGTTCACATCTTTGTAATCACTTTGTGGAATCGCTAACTGTGCATCTATAGACGTAGAAAATTTTTGAGCAAAGCAACCCGCACTTGCAAAAACAATTACTATCATGGCAAATAAATATTTCATAAATGGTCTTTATTGCTTCAATTTATCGGCAAAAACTTTTTTTATTTTATCCATTTTCGGTTTTATCACAAAATAGCAATAAGGTTGCGAACTGTGATTTTTATAATAATCCTGGTGATAATTTTCGGCGGGGTAAAAATTGGTTAAGGGTTCAATAGCTGTTACAATAGGTTTATCAAAGGCGCCACTTTTATCAAGTTCCTTTTTGTACTTTTCAGCTTTTTCTTTTTGCTCATTATCGTGGTAAAAAATCACACTTCGGTATTGCGGCCCTGTGTCATTCCCCTGCCTGTTCAAAGTTGTGGGATCATGCGTGGCCCAAAAAACTTCTAACAATTCATCATAACTTATAATGGCAGGATCGTATTCGATTCTCAGTACTTCTGCATGGCCGGTTTTTTTTCCGCAAACCTGTTCGTAGGTTGGGTTATCCACTTGGCCGCCACTATAACCACTTGCAACTTTTTCAACACCTTTCAATTGCTGAAAAACAGCTTCTGTGCACCAAAAGCACCCATTGCCAAAAGTGGCAGATTCAATATTTTTATTACCTGTCATAAAATTCGTTTACTTTATACTATGACGCAAAAAATTATTTTAATTCAAAGATAAGCTGTGATTTTAGTTTATTACGCCAATTACCCCCAATTACACGAATTATAAAACTATTGACGCCTTCGCCCGTATCATTGGAAAGAATTAGTGTAATTAGAATAAATTAGTGCTATCATTTAAAGACATTGTTTAATTAACTCATGAAATTATTTCCTTCCTCTGCAATACAACAACTCGAGTTCGATAAAATAAAAATGTTGCTTTCAGGCCATTGCCGTACCGAATATGCAAGAGATAAATCAGAAAATTTGCGGATTCATACACGCAAAGAATTTATAGAGCCTGAACTTCAGCAGGCGCAAGAATACAAACTGTTTTTTAAAAACCATTTGCATTTCCCTGATGATACGGTATTAAATCTCAACAAAGAGCTGAAGCTACTAGGTATAGAGGGCTCTGTGCTTGGAGGCCATCAATTTTTACTAATTAAAAAGCTGGCTGAATCTATACAGCAAATATTTCGCTGGTTCGATAATGACCGCAGGCTTGCGTTTCCTTTTCTTGCAATGGTGGTCCGTGAAACTTATTTTGAAAAAACGATTATACCGTTGATTGACGAAGTTTTGAATGAAGATGGCAATGTAAAAGACAATGCTTCCGACGAGCTTGCTGAAATACGGGTGCGCCTATACAAAAAAAGAAATGAATTGCGAAGACTTTTTGATCGTATTGTAAGCAGGCTGAAGAAACAAGGCTACCTGGCTGAAATTGAAGAAAGCTTTATGAATAGCAGGAGAGTGCTTGCGGTATTTGCCGAGCAAAAAAGAATGATTAAAGGAATTCTTCATGGCGAAAGTGATAGTCGCAGGACTGCCTTCATAGAACCCGAGGAAACAACAGGATTAAATAACGAGATATTCTCCCTTGAAAATGAAGAACAAAAAGAAGTTCAACGAATATTGCGAAAACTTACCGCGGACATACGTGTTTACCACTCGTTGCTTAGTATCTATCACACTGTTCTTGGTGAGTATGATTTTATAAGAGCCAAAGCCCGGCTTGCACTGGAATACAATGGCAATATGCCTGCGGTGCATGACGGAGCATTTTTAAATCTGGCGAATGCGTATCACCCCCTGCTATTTATCTACAATGCAAAACAGCAGAAACCCACCATTCCTGTAAGTATTTGCTTAGATGACAACAACCGGATATTGGTTATAAGCGGACCCAATGCCGGTGGCAAAACAGTAACCTTAAAAACAGCAGGACTTTTACAAATGATGCTGCAAAGCGGCTTGTTAGTTTCGTGTAGCCCTGAGAGCGAGTTTGGTATTTTCAAACAATTAATGATACATATTGGAGATACGCAAAGCCTCGAATTTGAATTAAGTACTTATTCATCACACCTGTTGAACATGAAATACTTTATGGAAAATGCCAATGGAAAAACATTGTTCTTTATTGATGAATTAGGAAGCGGGAGTGATCCCAATCTTGGCGGAGCTTTTGCCGAAGTAATTATGGAAGAACTTGCAAAGAAACATTCCATTGGTATTGTTACCACCCACTACCTGAATTTGAAAGTAATGGCCAATAAAGTGCAGGGCATAATGAATGGTGCTATGGCTTTCGATGAAAAAAACCTGCAACCTTTATATAAACTTATTGTTGGAAAGCCGGGCAGCTCGTATACTTTTTCAATCGCTGAACGTATCGGTTTGCATCCGTCTATTATAAACAAAGCAAGAAAATTAGTTGATGAAAATCATTTCAGTCTCGATAAATTATTAAACCGTACAGAGCAAGACCTGCAGCAGGTGCAGGCCGAAAGAAAAAAACTGGATAGCCTTTTAAAGGAGAATGAAAAGCTAAAAGAGGAACTGGAACATGTTATAACCCGGGAAAAACACCAGCAGCAAATTGAATTATTAAAATACCAAAATAAAATAAGTGAAGAAAAGCTGGCGTACCTGAAAGATATGGAACGCAAACTCAAAGCAATTGTAATGGAATGGAGAAAAACGGAAGACAAAAATTCACTGGTTAAAATGATTCAATCATTGCTCTTTAAACAAAGAGAAAAACAGGTTATTGAAAGACAACAGAAAAAAGTGGATAAGAAATATATTGAAACAACGGAACCTGTTAAAGAAGGAGATAAAGTAAAAATGATTGCCAACCGACAGGTAGGTATTGTTACTAAGATTCGTGGAAAGAAGGCAATAGTTCAGGTTGGCGCTGTTCCTATAACTGTTAACGCCACTGAATTGGTTGTTGTAAAAGATAAGGTGGGGGAGACTGGTTGAAAAATTTATTACTGATTTAATTCGCCGGCAGCGATAAGGGGTCGATGAATTCCTCAGGCCATTTTTTGTTAAAACATCTTATTCTGCAATGTTATTTCTTTGTGGTAATAGTCCATTTATCCTTTAAATTATAAGTTCTCTTTATCGACGATATAAGTATTGGAGGAACAGAAATTCCCAATAGAATTGCTTCAAAACCGGCCCATTCTTTTACTCCTGCAGCGCCCCGGTCAATTGCGGCTACCGGCAAAAGAGGTACAGCCAAAACAGCCCCCGCTCCAAATTCCACGAATGGCAATAACCATCTTTTATTTTTAAACAAATCCTTTTTTATACAAAGGATGTCGCTGAATAATAATGCTGTTGTATCTGTTCGATATAAGGGCCTGACTACAGAAGTGTCTGTGCGCTTTCCGTATAGTGAATAGTAATACGTTGTGTCCTTTCCGGTTTTTACATCATGTATTAGTGATACGGTTGAGTCCGTAATGTCGACAAGTTTGGAGTAATAGGTAGCATCAATGGTTTTAATCGCGTATTCCCTGTCCGGGTCTAATATTTTATGCTTACCCTGTTTTATTTTATGCTGTAAAATAATTCTGTTTTGCGCAACGGACGTGATTGATGCAATTAGTAAAATACTACTTACTAATATTGTTTCGAATTTTGATGTCATTGCCATCTGTTTGTTTAACGGGTGCAAGATAAAAATCGTATCCGGCGATGGCTAATTAAATCCTTCTTTAAATTGGAAATATATTAGGCTTTCCTGCGAAATAAATCACCTGCAGCTTATAGATTGCTATTTCTGCAAATATTCTACGCTCTTACTATAATAATTTGCATTTTTTACTTATGCCGATAATATCGCTTTAGCTGGGTTTCCGGAAAGTGAGTTATCGATTTTGAGGCGATTTTAAGGGAGCCATATTGTATGAAGTAACCCACCGTAATTCAACGTATTTTTTAAACAAGATTTTTGGTAAAGGGGCACATTTATTTAATCTTCACTTTATATCTTCCTTCGGCAATAAAAGCAGTATCGCCGTTTGCTTTAAAAACAGTACCGCTAAACGTGCCGGTTGCAATGCCTGTCGAAAGTATAAAACTCCGGACGGTTACCGTAAACGGCTTTTCTGGTTCACTGTCAAATATATCTTTCGGGGCGTGATGATCATAATAATAGAAAGCTGCATAGGTAGCATCGATGTTATACCTGTCCTGGTCTAACGGCACCGGTAAAAATATCGACATCACCAGGCCGGTATCAATAGAGCAGGCCGAGGGGCCAAAAAATGTAATGTCCATTTTCGTGTACCCGCCAAAAAAACCGGAATTAGTAGTTCCGCCGCACAAATAAGAGCTGCCCGTTTTAAAACTCCATGTTCCGATCGCTAAATCTTCTGTAGGATGACACAGGGAACAAACAGGAAATTCTCCTGCGGGCAGTATCGAATCCAATATTGGGTCTCTAATAATTGTAGTAGTGTCACCTCCTTCGTAACTATAATCTTTTTCGCACCCGCTACTTTGTACCAATAGCATCGGCAAAATAAAAAACACGACAAGGAAATAATATAGCTTTGAAAGATTCATGTAATGATGCTGAATATGCAAAAATCACCCCATAATAAATTTAATTCATTTTGGCATATGATTGTGCTGCCCGGGCCAGGTATTTATTACGAATTGAAAATAATTTCACCTGAAACCCCAATGTATAAAGTAACTTCAAGTAATTGAAAGTGCTACTTCATTCCTGGTCAAAAAATTAAATTTCTAAATTTTATTTTAAAATGAAATCAGTTTGTTTATTCATTTTTATTTTGGTTTCTTTCACTGCTTCTTTTGCGCAGGTGCCCGGCAACAAATCACTTTTTGAATTTGATAATAACAGTTCAACAAGGTGGAGTAGCCCTGAAAACAGGAATGGCATGAACGGTGCAGGGGGTAAAGAAAATAATAAAGCAAAAGGACATCCTTATGATACGATTGCTGCGGGTCAGTCTTATGCGTTACTTAACATCCAATCCCCCGGCATTATCAACAGGATATGGATTACCATTAATGATCGTTCGCCAGAAATGCTCCGGTCATTAAAGATTGAGATGTTTTGGGATAATGAAACGAAACCCGCTGTGTCTGTGCCTTTCGGCGATTTCTTTGGACTGGGTTTGGGCAAAACAGTAACTTATGAAAATGCTTTATTTACAACAGGAGAGGGGCGCTCCTTTGTTTGTTTTATACCCATGCCTTTTAAGAAAGCGGCAAAAATTATTATTACCAACGAATCCAATAAAACATTAAGAAATATTTTCTTTGACGTTGATTACAGTTTATTAAAAACATGGAACGATGATTATTTATATTTCCATGCTTACTGGCACAGGGATACGGCAACTACGCCATCACAGGATTTTCAACTACTGCCAAAGATAAATGGCAAAGGAAGATTTTTGGGAGCGAGTATCGGCATCAATGCAAATCCTTTGTATGGCACATCATGGTTTGGGGAAGGCGAAGTGAAAATGTATTTGGATGGTGATAAAGAATATCCCACACTCAATGGAACAGGAACCGAAGATTTTATAGGCTCCGCGTGGGGACAAAGCAAATTCATTAATCAATATACAGGATGCACAATAGCCAGCGATTCGTTGTTGCAATATGCATTTTACCGCTATCACATTCCAGACCCGGTTTATTTTAAAACAGGATGTATGGTTGCATTGCAACAAATTGGCGGTGCCGCTACAGACAGCGTTGCTGTTTATCAAAAAAATAAGGCGCCTTTAATTGTTGTGTCAACAGATAACGGCAAACTGTACCCGCAGTATAATAAAAATCATCCGCTTCAATTAAATAATACCTTGCCAAAAGGCTGGACAAATTTTTATCGTTCTGATGATGTTTGTGCTATGGCTTATTTTTATTTGGATAGGCCGTCTGATGATTTACCGGTGATACAACCTGTTGCGTTGCGTGTTTATAATCTTTATAATAAGAAGTGAAGATTGATTTAATACTTTTTGGATTTTACACCCAGGGCCTGCTTTGCTTCATGGCCTGGCATAGAAAACAAATGTCCCATCGGGGTTTCCCACTAACAAATTTGTGTCCCGGGGGGTACACAGCACAAAGCCTAAATTATATTTATAATTAGGGTCATCCCGATAATTCTGTAGATATCCATTTTCTGTAATTCAGGAAATGGATTTTTATTTAACCAAAGGTTGAGGATGGGCTTTTTTAGGATAAATGAGTTTATTATTTTGGGTTCATGCAAAGCTATCTTCTTCAGTTTATGGATACAACTGATAACACCTGTATTGTTTTGCTGTTATCCCGTTGGTTTAAGTTGGGAACTGATGATGCGTTTGGTGATGATAGAAGCATTAGCTGTGAGCATTCCAAAAAATATCCAGGCAATTTCTGTGGCCTGGGTTCTGGCTTTAATTTTATTAAGCAGGTAATGATTTTTTTCATTACCAAAACTTCCTTCGAGCACGGTAGCTCTCACGGTGTTTAATACAGATCGCATCACAGATTTCTGTTCTTCCAGCTTTCCTTGTTTACCCTTGGGGATAAAACTTGTTGCGATGGCCAGGCTATTGCAGTATCTCCTGTTTTCATTGGTGGCATAAATAGCGTCTGCTGCTAACTGGCTGCATCTGCCAAAGTATTTTTGATGAAAGGCAACCGATTGTTTTAATCTTGTTCCTTCATTAAAATTTTCATAGCTAAGGTGCTCTATAAAACTCAGTCCCCCTACCTGCACTTTATGAACCTTAGCTCCAAACTCTACCGGCTTTATTTCTTTGCCTCTTATAATGGCTCTTACATGCGGCTTGTGTAACGATACGATCCTTTGTTTTACATTTTCTCTATTGCCATAAAGGAGTTCGTGTTGCTGGCTGTATATGGTTTTGATATGGCTGACCAGCTTTTTTTCTTTATTACTTAGATTAAATTCATGGCCCTTCTGCAGATCCTGTAACCCTTCGAGTAGCCGTGACAGATATTTTAGTAATTGTTTGCGGAGCTTTTTATCCTGGCGCCTGCTCTTTTTGCGATTTCTCTGGTAACCCAGGTAATTTTTCTTATGCTTGTGGTAATTACTGCGGCTGCTTCGCAACTTCAATAATTTACGCTTTCCTTGTAGGAGCTGATACACTTTTACATTGCTTTCCCACAAGAGCTTTACATCGGTAGGATAACGGATATTACTTTCATACACCGTGGCATCCATCATGGTTACATGCGTTTGTTCCATGTAAGGCTTCCACGACCTGATCAACACCCCTTGCAATTCTTTGATGTCAAGATGCCTGGCAACATAGCCTCGCCACCAACTCACCAGGTTCTTATCCTTAATACGGCGGGCATTTAATTGAACACCGCAAAAGTATTGCATGCACCAATCCGTGTTCAACCGGTCAATAAGCATCTCATCGCTCAGGCCCGTAAAATGCTTCAATACTAATAACCCGATACCACCTTCTACTTTTAAAAAGGGTTTGCGTCCACGACCACTTATGTTTTGAAGAGGTGAAGGAATTTTTGAAGCTAACTCTTTAAAGGGAATGCTGCGATGTAACCTGCCTAAATCACTTTGATAAAATGCATCTTCCAGGATAGAAGGTGTTTGTAAAAATAATGGGTTGTAGTACATTTGAACAGTTATTTTGCTGCCTCACTTTGTGCACTTTTTGTGCCATTGCGGGGCTTTTTTATAACTGTTCACATCTTATAACTCAATGTGGGTAACTGTTTCATATTATCAGGTTCACCCGAAATAACCGGAGCTACTTGATGTACGCCCGCTCGTTTCTAAACAAACCTGTGAGGTTTTGGAAACCTCACAGGTTTAAAAAGACATCTTAATTATAACGGCAATGTAAAATAAAAGGTACTTCCGTTTCCGGCCTCACTTTCTGCCCATATTTTACCGTTGTGGCGTTGTATAATTTCTTTTGCGATAGATAAGCCCAGGCCCAATCCCTGGAAACGCGATTCCTGCCCTTCTTCACGGTAGTAACGTTCAAAAATTTTGTTGAGATTTTTTTTGCTTATGCCGAGGCCATTATCTTTTATGGCAACTTTTACTGATCCGTTTTCTACGGATGTGTTTACATAAATTTTATCTTCGCCGGGCGAGTATTTTATGGCATTGGAAAGCAGGTTTATAACTACCTGTTTCAACCTGTCCTCATCTGCTTTCACCTTCTTTTTAATTTTGCCGTTTAATATAATTGTATGTTTTTTTGATGAAACCTGTACGCTGTCAATTGCCTCAGCCAGCATATCATCAAAATTAAAAACCGAGATATTCATGCCGAACTTGCCATGTTGAATCCTCGTTACATCAAGCAGTTCTGCAACAAGGTTATTAAGTTTGTCAATGGCTGCATCTGCCTTGTCTGCATATATTACATCGGGATTATTTTTTTGCTTCATGCTATGTTGCACTAATTGTATATAGGCTTTTGCTGTAGTTAGCGGCGTTTTTAATTCATGACTAGCGATGCTTATAAATTCATCCTTCTTTTTTTCTTTCACTTTTTGTTCATGAATATCCGTAGCGGTTCCTACCCACGATGAAACCACGCCTTCATCGTTTATAATTGCAGTTGCACGGCATAAATACCAGCGATACATGCCATCTCTTTTTCTTTTTAACTGAAATTCCATGTTGAAATTTTCAAGGGTTTGAATAGAATGTTCCCATGCTGCTGATACTTCCTGAAATTGATCGGGATGCATCACCGACATCCACCCACTTTCCAAAGCTTTGTGCAGGGACAAACCTGAATATTCAAGAAAGAAATTATTGAAATAAGTAAAGGTGCCATCTGCTGCTGCTGAAAAAGTCATTTGGGGCATCGATTCTAAAATCATTTTGAGCTCGTGGAAGCTTTGAATTTTTTCTGCCTCTTTTCTTAAAGTAATATCATCAAGAGCCAGCAATATTAGTTGCCTGTCGTCTTCTTCCGGTATCAGTTGAGCATTGAAGCAAATAGTGCGTTCTCCAATTACAGGAAACGCATGAGTAGTTTTCCACTCGAGAAAATTTTCCCTGCGTTGCTGAACTTTTACAAGTTGTTCTTTCAGGCCGGGAATATTCCATTTGTTGTTCTGGAGCTCAAACAATATTTTACCAAGTGTTTCTTTTTCGCTTAACGAAAAAATAGTATAAAAAGATTTGTTGGCGCTTCTTATAGTGAGGTTGTAATTAAGCACAAGCAGTGGTTCGTGTACCGTGGTAACAATCGTTTCTGCGTATATGCGTGCCCGGTTGTATTGTTCGTTACGGTCGGATAGTTCCTGGTTTACCGTTATCAGTTCTTCATTGGTGCTTTGCAATTCCTCCTTGCTTGTTTCCAGTTCTTCATTAAGGCTTTGCAGCTCTTCACTTCCGCTGAGCAACTCTTCATTGGCGCTTTGCAGCTCTTCGTTGGCCGCTTCCTGGTCTTCGGTAATGCTTCGCATATCTTCCCTCGCCTGTAAAAGATCTTTTTCCAACTGCTGAATGCGGGCATGTTGGGAATCCTTTAATTTCCGGCTAACAGGCTTCTTATCTTTTCCCGCCGCTGGAATTTTGTTAACCTTTACTTCATCATAATCTTTAAATAGAATAAGAAAGTGAAGGTCAATGGAATTCAATAAAGGAATCACTTCAATTCCCACAAGCTTTCCGTTGTTTATAGATATTCCTTCTTTTGCAAAAGGCTTTTTGTTGATTTTTGCCTTGTGTAATGCATTTCTCAATTCAAACGACAATCCTTCACGTGCCATCTTCAGTACATTCAGGCTCGCCTTACCGGGTGAAGGTTCAAGATAGTCGCCTGTGGATCCGCGAAACTGCACAATATCGAATTGCTCATTTACTATTACTCCCGGCGGTGTAAATTTTGAAAGTAAAATATCATCTGCATTTTTCTGATAATCATCCCCCTCTCTTTTATTGCTTCGCAGCGAGTAATCTTTGTCTTTGAGTGTTTCTTCCCGTGTTTGGGACGTAACATTCATAAATTTTCCGGTTGTTGCAATCCTGGTATATAACTTATCTTTTTTATCAATGGCTTTAAATAGCTCAGAAGAGCTGCCGGTAGTTTCCGATTTGCCGAGCAACAAAAATCCCTTTTCATTTAGTGAATAGTGAAAAATAGAGAACGCTTTTTTCTGCAGAAAAGGCTCCATATAAATAAGCACATTGCGGCAGGTGATAAGATCCATTTTAGCAAACGGGGGATCTTTCAAAAAATTATGGGTAGCAAAAATGCACATATCCCTTATAATTTTTTTTACCTGGTAATTGCCATCTGTCTTTGTGAAAAATTGTTGCAGCCTGGTATCGGAAACATTCTCTAATTGTCTTTTACTGTAAATGCCTGCTCTTGCTTTGCCAATAGCCTGCTCCGAGATATCAGTTGCAAAAATTTGTATTTTAAAAGAAAGTAATTTATCGCTCATAAATTCGTAGAGGCAAATAGCCATCGAATACGCTTCCTCACCTGTTGAGCAACCTGCCACCCATATACGCAGCGGGTTTACGGATGATTTATCTTTTATCAGTTCAGGGAAAACAGTCTTGTATATATTTTCGAATGTTTTTTCGTCACGAAAAAAAGAAGTGACCGGAATTAAAATATCCTGGAACAAAGTATCCTGTTCTTCCCGTTTTTGCCGGAGGTATTCCAGGTAATTAGCTACCTTTTCTATTTTAAGAATTGCCACCCTGCGCAGGATACGCCTTCTAATAGTGGTTTGCTTATAAAAATTAAAATCCGCTCCAAATCGAAGCCGCAGAAGGGCGAGTATTTGCCGGTAACTTTCTTCCTCGGTTTTTTCTTCAACAGCAGGCTTGCCATTACCATCAATTTTTTCAAAAGTTTTTAGGATTTCCAGCAATCGTTGCGGCATCTCTTCCGGCGGCAGAATAACATCAACTACTTCCGATTTCACTGCGCTTTGCGGCATGTCATCATATGCGGCTGAAGCTGAATCCTGCGCAAAAGTAATTCCACCATGGTCTTTAATTTCTCTCAATCCCATTGTACCATCTGTGCCCGTGCCGGACAATATAATTCCTATGGAATGGCTCTGATGCACTTCCGCGAGTGATGAAAAGAAAATGTCTATGAGGTTATTTTTTTTACTCCTGGGCCTGGCGCTCAAATGCAATACACCGTCATTTGCCACAAGCATTTTATTTACCGGGATAACATAAATGTTGTTGGGTTTTACTTTTACGTTATCACTTATCTCCAGTACAGGAACAGGTGTTTCTCTCTGTAAAATTTCGGGAAGGGAACTGCTATGCTCAGGATGTAAATGCTGTACGAGTATATAAGCCATTCCCGAATTGCCGGGTATAGCATGTATTAATTTTTTAAACGCTTCCAGCCCGCCTGCTGATGCGCCTATCCCTACTACCGGGAAATTATTTTTTGAAGGAATTTTATTTTTATCCTTTAATGCTTTGGGCATCTGAAAATTTTTCTTATCAATAAAGGCTAACGGAATCAACTTTCTAATACCGGAGATAGTTCATGGGGTATAACATTACGAACCTTTGAGGGACAACACGATCATACACTTTTATAAAAATCATTTACATCCACTCCCATATCTTTTAAAATTTCAATAGCTTCCGGTGTAACCTGCCATAATAGTTGAACATGATTTTTAATACTAACTTCTTTTCGCACTACAAGACCCCTTTTAATTAAGGATCCCAAAGATCCGCCCTTAATATCCACGGGGCCGAAGGGAATTCCCTGGTTTTGTTTTGCAATGGCCTCAACTAACGTTACAATCATTAACCTTGAAAGCGTATCTTTTTTCTTCCTGGGCCGCAAAAAAACAACTTTTGAATCCATAGTTGAAAGGTAAATCTTTTCTTAAATAAGATTAGTAAAAATACTTAAATAAAGGATAGCTTTCAGGAAGTTACATGCGCATAAATTGCATTTTTTTTGTGGCATAATTATTATTATGGATTATCACAGGATTATGAATTACGATAGTTAGTATAGTGAGGCCTTAAACGTGTGAGGTTTTGGGGCTAATTAATATTTTGAGGTGCTGGAAAGTTTATAACTCTAATTATTTCCCGAAGGGAGTGGCTGCCACAAAACTTTATTTTGTTCCCCCGCCCGATATCTATAGTCTGCTCATGCACGACTCGCGAGGTCTTACGGACATTCTATGAACTTACAAGTGCTTTTAATCCGAGCAAAAAAGCGACTTCTTGAATTCCCACTAACCTTATTACCTTAGTAACCCAAATTACCAAAAAGAAAAGACCTTATTACCTTGTAAATAATTGTTATGAAAATTGAATATCACAATCTCTATACTCATTTCATCTTGATAACCCAAATCCGTGTTCCTTTTATTTCTCAAAATAATCGTGAGCGCATAGAAAAGTATATTACCGGAGTTATTAATAATAATCATTCAAAGTTGTATAGTATTTATGCTAATCCTGAACATGTTCACATTCTTGCCTCCCGTTCTCCACGATTATCAGAAGAAATATTAGCAACCATTGTAGCTGATAGTTCTTCAAAATTTATTAATGACAATAAACTTAGTGCAGGGCCATTCGTGTGGCAGGAATCTGCTTCCGCCTTTTCCGTTTCAAAATCTGATGTGGATAAAGTTTGTAAGTACATACTCAATCAACCTGAACATCATAGAAAAGTAACTTTTGCTGAAGAATACGATGAGTTTCTGAAGCACTATCAGAAGACACTAAAATGGGACATAAGGTAATAAGGTTGAATTATTTTCTTACCAATATTTTACTAAGGTAATAAGGTTAACGTCATTTATTTTTACCCGGGTTAGCAATAGACGATTTAAAAGAATTTTTTGCCATAGCAGTCTCTGGACAAATCGTCCCTCGAACAGGCCTGACACGAACTAATCTCTTTTTCCAGCACTTCAAAATAAGAATTAGCCGTTTTGGAAACCTCCTCACAGGTTTAGCATCATTAAGTCTGTAAATTTGTAAAATGGAATTGATAGCAAACGCAGCTTCGGGTACAGAGAGACTTTATAAAATGGCATTGGGACTTGCCATTTTTACTATAATTTATAATACCGCGGAAGGTCTTATTTCCACCTGGCTTGGCTATGAAGACGGAACGCTCTCCTTATTTGGCTTTGGTGCAGATAGTTTTATTGAAGTGATATCCGGAATTGGCATTGCTCATATGGTAGTGCGCATACAATACAATCATGAGAGTAAAAGAGATAAGTTTGAAAGAACTGCTTTAAAAATAACCGGGTATTCCTTTTACGTATTAGTTGCTGGCCTTGTATTCACCAGTTTGTATAATATTTATACGGTACATAAGCCAACGACAACTTTTTGGGGAATTGTTATTTCAATTATTTCAATTATGGTAATGTGGGTTTTAGTTGTTGCGAAAACAAGAACAGGCAAATTACTAAACTCAGAAGCCATATTGGCTGATGCTGAATGCACGAGGGTTTGCATTTACATGTCTGTTATTTTACTCATAAGCAGTGCTGTTTATGAATTGACTTCCTTTGCATATATTGATAGCATTGGAACACTTGGACTTTCTTACTTTGCTTTTAAAGAAGGAATGGAATGTTTTGAAAAGGCAAAAAGTGAAAAACATTGCTCCTGCAAACACTAACGCGTTTAAACCTGTGAGATTTTGGAAACCTCCCAGGTTTGGCGTCCTTATATAACGCCCTTGCATATTCGTAAACGAACTTCATTTGGCGTGATTGCGAAATTTTTTTAGTTTTAGAATGCCCTATTTAACGGGGGAGTTTTCAATGGCGACAGATGGATTTAAAATAACCATACATATGGTTTCGAGTCTTGACGGCTATATTGCCAGAAAAGACAACAGCATTTCGTGGTTTGAGACGTCAGACACCTATGAGAAAGGTGTTTCCGGGCAAGACCCCGAAGCGTTTCTTAAAACAATAGACTGCTATATAATGGGGTCCCGGACATACGAACATGCCCTGGAACTTTCAAAATTGCATGGGTGGGCGTACGGAGACACTCCAACAATTGTGGTAACTAACAGGAACCTGCCGGTTGAGAGACAGAACATTGAATTTTATTCGGGTGACCTGGATAAATTGGTTAACGAACGATTAAAGCCAAACTATAAGAATGTTTGGCTCGTAGGCGGCGCTAAGCTTACAAAAGAATTCATGCGTTTAAATTTAGCGGATGAAATAAGACAGTCAATTCTCCCCATTCTGTTAGGAGACGGAACATCGTTTTTTGACCACATAGGAAAAGAACAGGCATTGCACTTAAAATATGTGATAGCCTACGAAAACGGAATGGTGGAACTTTGTTACGAAATAAAAAAAAAATAAAAATTTCTGGCAGGCTGAAAAGGAAACCAGTCACGGTGCAGGAGCGCCGCACAGGCTTAAGCATGACTACTTGTGTCCCTCGGAAAAAATAAACCATTTTAAACCTGTGAGGTTTTGGAAACCTCACAGGTTTAGCTTCCCCGACTTAGCAGCAGCTAACTGATGACCTCTTTTAAAGGAGTTATTACACATTTCGCAGGTAATCTTCAGCATTCAGCAGAATATAATTGCGCCACAAAGCAGCGCACTATACTTTTGACGTTCTGTAAAATCAGATCAAAGTAAAATGAAAAAGTCAGTCGTAGTTCTATTCCACATTGGTTACTGGATGATGTATTTATTTTTGGTAATACTAATCTTCAAGGCTTTTAATAGTACTAAAAGTGTTATTGCGGGGAAAAATCTGCTTTTTATTTTGTTTTATTCTCCCTTTGGCTTTGGAGCTTTTATACCTGCATTATTGGGCTTTTATGCTTCTTATTTATTTCTGTTTAAAAGATTTTTAACCGCGAAAAAAATACTCCAATTGTTTACAGCAGCGTTAGCTGTCTGTTTAACCAGTTCAATCCTGACCCAGTTCATTATGTATACCGTATTCCACGGCAAGCGGGTAAATTGGTCAGTTGATACCTGCACCTACATGGGATTATTTATTGCGTTTATCTCGATGGTGAATGGCGCAATTGGATTGGGTATGAAAGGGTTTATTACCTGGTATAACGATATAAAAATTAAAACAGAGTTGAATAGAAAAAATTATGAAATGGAACTGGCAATGTTGAAATCCCAGATAAATCCACACTTTTTATTCAATACCATAAATAATATCGATGTGCTGATTACTAAAGATGCGATAAGAGCATCTGAATATTTGAATAAGCTATCAGGCATTATGCGTTTTATGCTTTATGAAACAAAGCCGGCAAAAATCCATTTAAGCAAAGAACTTGCCTACATTGAAAAATTTATTGAACTGCAGAAAATAAGAACAACAAATGAACATTATATCAATTATTCTATAAAGGGTGATCCGGCAAATTTCATGATACCTCCAATGATTTTAATTCCCTTTATTGAAAACGCTTTCAAACATGCAGAAAATAAAAAAGCGGAAAATGCAATCAATATTAATCTTGATATTGAAAATGCAAAATTCATTTTCAGGTGTGAAAATTCTTACAATCAAAATACACAAATCAAACATGAACATAGTGGCCTTGGAAGTGACTTAATTAAAAAGCGATTATCATTATTGTATCCTGGCAAACATGAATTGACAATCACAAATAATAACGAGCTTTATAAAGTTGAATTATCACTTTATTAATTATGAAAATTAATTGCATTGTAGTGGAAGATGAACCTTTAGCCGTTGAACGTGCCAAAGGTTTTATTTTAAAGTTATCTTTTTTAAACTTGCTGGCCACATTCGACAATGCAGTTGAAGCATTGGCTTTTTTGAAATCAAATAAAGTTGACTTATTATTTTTGGACATCAATATTGGCGAAATTTCAGGTATCGATTTATTAGAGTCATCGACGATTAACGGCCAGGTAATAATTGCCACTGCTTACCAGGAATATGCCCTGAAGGGATTTGATCTACAGGTATGCGACTATCTTTTGAAACCTTATACCTTCGAGCGATTTGTACAGGCAGTCGACAAGGCACAGGATAATTTATTAAGAGACAAAGCGACAGACAACAAGAAGTTTATTTTCGTTAAAACAGAATATCGCCTTGAAAAAATTCTCTTAAGTGAAATACTCTACATTGAAGGAATGAAAGATTATCGCAGCATTCAAACCATGAGTAAGCGTGTGATGACCTTGCAAACATTTAATGATTTTGAAAAGGAGATTTCTACTAGTGTTATTTGTAGGGTTCACAAATCGTTTATGGTATCATTAGATAAAATTGAATCAGTTGAAAGGGACCGCATAAAAATCAACAACAAATTTATTCCAATTTCTGAGACTTATAAGAAAACATTTTATGACCTTATCAGGCAATGAAGAAGCGCAATCACTCTGAAACTTTAAGGCCACCGTTTCCTAATTTACGTTTTTGCATAATTGTTATTTTTAAATTTTTTGTTTAGAATAAATTGTTTTTACTCATCATCATTTTATTTTCATTTCCGGAACAAGCGGATCCACCGGAACAAGCTCGAGCGACTTCACCATATTCTTTGTGCCGGTTTTATACTTTAAGAAATGAGGTGTTTGCAAATGCGCTTTGTATGCCGCAGTGTCTGCATATATTTCTAAAATCGTCAAGTGCGTAGGCCGATCTTTTTCGAATACGGCATATAACGTTAGTACTCCCGGCTCAATACGTACGGATGTTTCGATCTCCTCTCTCAGCATAGCTTTATAATTGTCCAGTTGAGATGAATCGATTATAATTTTTGCCAAACGCACCATTCGATTTTTTTGCTGCGCAACGGCTTTGTTGCCAAATAAAAATGTTGTTATCACTATAATAAAAAACTTCGACAAGATCACCTTCTTCAGTTGCATGATAAATGATTCAATGATCGGACAAAATTACCATCAGGGGCTCAAACAACAAAAAGCAAACAACTAACTGCGAAATCAAATATGGGAATATTCGAACCGATACAATTACTGTACATCGACAAGGTTATTTTAATCCGTTATATTCTTCGTCGGTTACCTTTTGCAGCCATGTAACTTCTCCTTTATCTACATCCGGAGCAACTACAAGGTGGGCAAATTCTCTACCGGGCGCAGCGCCATGCCAATGTGGTACTCCCGGCGTACATTTTATTATATCACCTTTGTGGATTATGCGCCGCGGCTTTCCGCGTTCCTGGTAATAACCTATGCCTTCCGTAACAATTAAAATTTGCCCACCCGGGTGAATATGCCAATTAGTTCTTACGCCGGGTTCGAATGTTACCAGCGCTATGATACAATCTAAAGAATCGGCGGGTGACACAAACCTGTTAAGCCACACCGCACCATTAAAGTTACTGCTGCTGTTAATTTTTTCGCCTCTTGGAAAAATGGAATTGACTATTGCTGTAGTATCGATACTTTGCGCTTTCGTATTAAAACCGAATAGTATAAAAAATGTGATTGTAATAATTCCTCGTCTGTTCATAATTGCGAATATATTGATTTTTTTACAACATTATGGACAAAGCCTATTTGCCCGCAAACCTTGAGGAGACATCCCTAACGACGTTTATTTCTTTCAACCACTTTTTTACTTTGGTTTCAGCCTCTTTTTCTTTTTCACCTTTCATAACAAACAACACACCGTCTCGTTCTATTCCTCCTTTAATTGAAAATCCTTTCAATACTTTACTATTCATACATAATTCTTTTACTGTTTCAAAGCCACTTCCAACTCCATAGCCTGCATTTGTATTGAAAGGAATGATTGTCTTCCCGCTTAAATCATATTGATGTAAAAAACTTTTCATTGGTGGCGGCATCTGCATATCCCATGTTGGAAAGCCAACAAAAACAATATCATATTTTTCGATGCTATCAATCTTTGTTTTTAACGGTGGCAAATAGCCTGTTTCATTTTCTTTGACCACTTGCGCAACTGTTTGCTGATAGTTTTCGGGATAAGGTTTTTGCAATTCAAGTGCTACCAATTTGCCGCCCACATTTCTTTGAATGATTTCGGCAATTGCCTTTGTATTGTTTGTTCGCGACAAATACACAATCAATATTTTTTCAGGTGACATAGATTGAGCATTTGAACAACCGGATGTAAAACACAAGCTCATTATTGTTGAAAAAAATATTCCGCTGTTCATTCCTTTAATACTGATGTTGTTATATTGTTTATTTCATTTTAACCGGTCTCATCAGGTGAGAGAACGTTAGTGAGCCCATCTTCCATTTGCCGTCTTCTTTAATATATACCTCCGTTACCATAAAAGGATTGGTGACTTCGTGTCCACCAACTTCTGCCACGAGGTCGATGTCGTTTAACAGGATAGCGGTGTTACCAAACATGTTCACCACTACGGAGTAAACCTCTGCTTTCTTATACCAGATACCACCGCTTTTGATGGTAGCCAATTCCTGGCTTTTGCCCCAGCTTCCTCCCATATGGATAAACATCGCTTTATCATCAAAAAGCACATTTAAAGAATCGACATTCTTGTCTGCCATCCATTCCCATTTCTGTTTTGAAAGGTTGATCACTTCCTGTTGTTCAGGTGTATTATTGGTAGCGGTAGTAATTGTTTCAGTCGGAGGATTCTGTGCGTAGGATAATTGCACACACATTATCAATAGAAACAGACCGGGAATTTTTGCTTTCATGCGTGATAATTTAAATGTTTTTAATTGAGAAATTATATTTTGAGAAAATGTTTATTCTCTTACAACCCTGTTGATTTTTCCATTGCCTCTGTATACCTGGTGCCCATTATTTGAATATTAGAAGAAGCTGCCTCCATTTCCCGGAGTTCATCATCTGTTAATTCGATGGCAGCAGCACCAATATTTTCCTGCAGGCGATGCAGTTTCGTTGTACCCGGAATTGGAACGATCCATGGCTTTTGAGCGAGCACCCATGCCAGTGCAATTTGTGCAGGCGTGGCATTTTTCTTTCCGGCAAATTGTTGTAACAAATCCAACAATGTTTTATTGGCAACCCTTGCTTCTTCAGTGTATCGTGGAAGAATGCTGCGAATATCACCTTCCTGAAATTTAGTATGCTCATCTATTTTCCCGGCAAGAAAACCTTTGCCCAAAGGACTAAATGCAACCAAACCAATTCCCAACTCTTCAATGGTGGGAATGATTTCTTTTTCATGCTGGCGGGTCCATAAAGAATATTCGCTTTGCAATGCAGAAACCGGCTGTACCGCATTTGCCTTACGGATGGTTTCTGCCCCGGCTTCACTTAAACCAAAGTATTTTGCCTTGCCTTCTTTAATTAAATCTTTTACGGTGCCGGCAACATCTTCAATCGGCACATTCGGATCAACGCGGTGCTGATACAATAAATCAATCACATCAACCTGTAACCTTTTAAGAGAACCTTCAACAGCTTTTCTTATTTGTTCGGGTGTACTATTTACACCAGCCATTTTCCCGTCCCGGATATTAAAACCGAATTTTGTTGCGATAATAACTTTATCACGATGAGGCGCTAACGCTTCGCCTACTAATTCTTCATTAGTAAATGGTCCATACACTTCTGCTGTATCAAAAAAAGTAACGCCCTGTTCAATTGCTTTATGAATAAGATTAATGGCATCTTTTTTTTCGGGGAAGGGATAGTATGAAAAACTCATCCCCATACAGCCTAATCCTAATGCGGATACTTCCAGTCCGCTATTACCTAATTTTCTTTTTTGCATTTTGTATTTTTTAAATGATTTTAAACATCCAGTTTTCTTTCTCCCAGCCATTTCACCATATTAGGGTCACGATGATCGAAGAAGGCACTCGCACTCGTGTCCAGTGTTTTGATCGCCTCCATATCTTCAGCACTTAATTCAAAATCAAGGCTGTTGAAATTCTCTTCCATTCTTTCTTTGCGTACTGATTTGGGAATAGCGATGACACCTCTTTGTGTAAGCCAGCGAATGACAACCTGCGCAATGGATTTATTATATTTTTTCCCGACGGAAGCCAGCAGTTCATTATGAAACAAATCGTTCTTGCCTTCGGCAAAAGGTCCCCATGATTCTATCTGCACATTATTTTCCTGAAGGAATTTTTGTGTTTCAATTTGCTGGTGAAATGGATGTGTTTCAATTTGATTAACTGCCGGAACAATTTCATTGTGAATGATTAAGTCGATCAACCTGTCTGGTTGAAAGTTGCTTACGCCAATTGCCCTGGCCTTTCCTTCTTTATACAAATCCTCCATAGCTCTCCATTCACCATATACGTCACCGAAAGGTTGATGGATAAGGTATAAGTCTATGTAATCTAACTGCAATCGTTTCAGCGATCTTTCAAAAGCCTTTTTCGTACCTTCATAACCGTTAGATTGTATCCAGAGTTTAGTTGTGATAAATAAATCTTCTCTCGCTACGCCGCTTCTTTTAATTGCTTTGCCAACTGCCTCTTCATTCATGTAAGAGGCTGCAGTATCAATTAAACGGTAGCCGGTTTCAATTGCATCCACTACGCTTCTTTCACATTCTGCCAAATCTCTTACCTGGAAAACGCCAAATCCTAAGATGGGCATTTCAACACCATTGTTCAATTTTATTGTTTGCATTGATTTTTCTTTTGTTACACAAAGGTCATGGTAAAAAACCGCCTGCATTGTATACAGATTACGGATTTATCTACCAATATTGCTGATAAGGTAAGGTACGCTCGGCAGGTGATGAATAATGCTCTAATTTTGACTCAGTAAAACGATAAGGTTATGGATAACATACGGCGATTTGAAACGATCAATGATTACAATGTGTTCAACAATAATGAAACACTTCATCCGCTGGTGAGTGTTGTTGACCTATCTAAGGCAAATCCACGTCAAGGATCCAAAATGTATTTTGGTTTCTATACCATATTTTTAAAAGATGTGAAATGCGGTGATTTAATGTATGGCCGGCATACTTACGATTACCAGGAAGGCACATTGGTTTTTTTGGCACCGGGGCAGGTTGCTGGTGTCAACAGTAACGGAGAAACCTATCAGCCGAAAGGTTATGCACTGGTCTTTCATCCTGATTTAATACATGGCACTTCACTTGGAAAGCATATCCGGGATTATACTTTTTTTGGTTATCAATTTCATGAAGCACTGCATTTGGCAGAGCGTGAACGGAAAATTGTGTTGGATTGTTTTTCAAAAATTGAATATGAATTAGAACATGCCATTGATAACCACAGTAAAAAACTGATCGTATCTAACATCGAATTGTTTTTAAATTATTGCACCCGTTTTTATGACCGTCAATTTATTACACGTGATAATGTGCATAAAGGTATTTTAGAAAGGTTTGAGCATTTGTTGAACGGATATTTTCAGACAGACAATCCACAAACAATTGGTTTACCTTCCGTGGCCTGGTGCGCCGACGAATTGCATCTGTCAGCAGGCTATTTTGGCGACCTCGTAAAAAAAGAAACAGGAAGACAGCGCAGGAATACATACAATCGAAAGTGATTGATGTAGCGAAAGAAAAAATATTTGACCAAAGCAAATCCGTTAGTGAAATTGCTTATGAATTAGGCTTTAAGTATCCCCAACATTTTACCCGATTATTTAAACAGCGTGTAGGGCAATCACCGAATGAATACAGGAGTTCTCTGAACTAAACGAGAAAACTAAAATCTTTGTTATAGCTGAGTCTCTCACAGGGGGCTCATCGGTAGATATTTATTCACGCCGAATCCCTTTCAGGAGACTGAGGAAAGTAAAACCGCTAATATATATTTTGCTTAATAAATTTGGTGAGAACTTGAGGGTCAATTACAGTGCCTTCACTGGATAAGTAGGAATAGTTGGGTGTAGCAGAAACTTTATTTTAAATTACGGTAAAGTTGACATAAATCTCCAATGTGTGACTATGCCCAATCCAAAAGTGAATATAATTAGTAAAGACGAACTCAAAACTTATATAGATAATAGAATCGGTGATTCATTAGTCCGAGTCACTAGATTAATGAATAAACAAATTATTTTATATGGATCCTTCCTCCCAGACTGTGGTAAATTATTATAACAATCAAAATCATTTTTATAGTAATAATATGATTCTGAAAAAACTTGTTTTTAGATGGTTGTATTTTTAATGGCTCACTAAAAATCCACGACAAAAGATCTATGGGAGGTATAGGATTCGAAAATTGCCAATTTAATTCCCTAGTTAGCATTAACATGTTCGAAAAAGATATGTTTACTAAAGAATGTATTTTTAATGATTTGGTTACAATAGCAGTTGATTCAAATAACACTTCTACGGAAATTTCTGAATTGGATTTCAACAAGGACTTAGAAATTACAGGTTTAACTCAAACTATCTCGATTAAAAACTTAAACAATGCGATTCCCGAAAACGGTCAAAGATTAATCATCAAATGTGAATGTTCCAAACTTGATTTAAGTAATATAAACAGTAAAGAAATAGTTTTTGAGGGATTCGCTCAGGTAAAACAAAATTTGATTTTCAAAAATGAAAAGTTTAACAATATAACTTTTAATAAGTTATCTATTAACGGCACTATCATGTTTGACGAGGAAACCCTAAATAAATTGAAGATTGAAACAATTTTGGGAAATCTCCCAATTAGTTGTAAAAAATAAATCTGATTTTGAATCATTGCACATCCACTCGAGAAATTTTCAAAAATCAATATTGAAGAAAGCTATGTTGATAAATTAGTTATTACCGGAGTTTTTAAATCAGAAAAAATTTTAAATTTTCAAAAGGTAAATATTTCTGAGCTTTCATTTGAAAATGTACAAAATGAGGCTGGAATAACACTAACCCAAATTAAATTATCTCTTGGTGGGATTTTATCAATTAAAGCATCTAATCTCGGACGAACAGATTTTATTAATTGCGATTTTAATAATGCAGTTTTAGATTTTGAAAACAGCAAATTGACTAATGTTTTCCTTGCAGAAACTAAATTCCCAAAAAAAGTTACGACAAATGGAAAAATTAATTTCCCTCAAGCCCAACTTGCATTTGGTCAACTAAATAATGCCTGCCAAAGTCAAGGAGACACCGTACAATCCTTAGAATTTCAATCTAGAGAAATTGAAGCACATTACAATGTTTTAAAAAGAGGTCTAAAAAAGTTTCATTTTCTAAATTGGGATTTTGTCAATCTTTGGTTAAATAAAATTTAAATACTTTGGTCGAAGTGGTGGAAGGGAATTAAGTTTACGTTTGGCATAGGGTTAATTTTTTATTATTTTCTTG
This sequence comes from uncultured Chitinophagaceae bacterium, assembly GCA_963819925.1. GTDB lineage: Bacteria > Bacteroidota > Bacteroidia > Chitinophagales > Chitinophagaceae > Ginsengibacter. Next base: position 150,888 of record CAWFYG010000014.1, read on the forward strand.
TAATATCAACAAATGAGTATTCAATTGGATGGCATATTGTCCTTTCAGTAGATTTTATACATCCCTTCTTAAAATTCATGAATCCAATACGTTTTTTTGACCTTTCGGACCTATTCAAGAAAGAGCAAGATAAACATTGGCTGACTCTTACTTGGTACTCTTATGTGATTGATTTTTTTGGAAGAGTTTTTATTGCCTATGGATATTACCAAACTATACAAGCATTTAGGAGATTTGGACGAAGATAGTATAATAAAAGTTTTGCGTGTGAACAACCCCGGAGAGAGGTTTCAAATTTGACATTTCGACTTAGCCGTTATCAATTCGAAAGGTTTTGCCATTGTTGGCGTATGTACTAATTGATTTAGGAGCATAGCAATCATCAACAACCGAAAGGAGACTTGACTAAATAAAATTAAAATTTATATTTTAAGAAATTGGTATTAGTATAAATTTAATTCTAAGCAACTCTCCCATTCAGGGCATTGCAACAATGAATCTTCCAACTGCAATTATTCATTGGTTTGTTGCGTAAATAAGATATGGCCGCGTATCCTGTTATCTTTATAAGCCGGCAATACACTCAAAATCAGAGCTGCTATAGCCGAACCAATAGTGGTGAAGATTTTAGATGCATCGTCAAGATTGCCTTTCTTTAATATACCTGCTAACGATAATGCCTACACCTAAATTTACTGCAACTCCGAATAAAAACACAGTAACCGCTGTGGCATATAGCTTGTTTGATTTGAGCCAGGTAAAAGCCGCCAGTGAAATTCCAAATGCGGCGAGGGATAATATTGCAATTGGCAACGCCAGGGGTAATAACCAGCCTTTTTGTGCAACAAGGTTCTGTATCAATAGAAGATATGGAATGGTGCTAACTGTTAACCCTGACAAACAATACCGAAAACATATATTTGTTCATTAACAATAGTGGAGAAACGGTTGACCGTACAACAATTAATGCCCTAATTGGATCTAATGACCACTTAATAGTTCAGACGATAGAAAAATTGGACTATCAAAAAGACTAAGGGGCAATACAAAGCAAAGGACGTCATAATTAAAAATAATTTACCCCTGTAATTGTGTTTTGTAGCGGAACTATAAGTATTCATATTTTTATTTTATAAGGCGTGAGCTAATTAAATATTCAAAATTATGCCATCATTCAGCGGCAATGATAATCAACGACCTGTGTGCGAACATATCTTTACTATTGTTCAATACTGGTACAGTTATGTACATTTTCATTCCAACTTGTTGCGGCGTATCTTTATAACTGAATAAATCTATGATGGTTTAACAAGATGTTCCCTTGCCGAGGACACGGCGACGAGGCAAAATGAAGATTTTACTATATTGGAGAATGCATTAAAACGTGCTATACCGGCTGTGGCTTTGCATGACGACAAATAAATCAAATCCGCGTTTTTTTCATCTTACTAAACCGTTAAATCCAATAACTTACCTATTCTCCACTGGTTTTTCTAAAAGTCCGGATTTCGTTAAGATAATTGACGTATGCACGTGACCAAAAAATGTAATTCAACTTTTCTGTATTGTTTTCGTTATCCGAAACATCCTCAATAGAATTTGAGCGTGTGATTTTTTGCTCTTCAAAAAAAAATATAAAAAATCCGTGTTGTTTGATGACCTTTTGCATTTGCTGCGATGATAGCATATAAACATTTAAAAACTAAAAATTATGAAACTATTTTCTTTGTTTTTTATCGTAGCAATTAGCAGCACTTTAATGATGGGTTGTAAAAAAGAATCCGCAGGTGGTGGCTCAAATGATGGAAATGATCCAAAGTCCGGCTCCAGCCGTTCTATAACGGTTGATATCACTTACGTTTCGGGGCTAATCGAAAATACTAACAGTTGGGCTACCTGGCCTGTTGCGATATTTCCGGCAGATGCTAAAGCCGTCAGTTATAAAGTGCGTTTATATGGATTTACCGGTACTGCTTCTAACGTACCTGAAGGCCAGATAACGACGTGGAAAGCTGGTGAACTCCCGCCGACAGATTACAATATTTATAATAGTACTAAAGCTATTAAAGATGGCAAATATTATTTCACCTTAAGCCGTACGTGGTGTTCCGGTTGTCACGAAGCAAATCCTGATTGGGAAGAAAAGTATAAATTAGCCTACGGAACACCAAAAGCTGAAGTTACTTATCAATATTAAAATATGGAATTGGGGGGTTTGGTTTAAGGCAGGCTGGCCGTTATTCAGGCCGGTCTGTTATTTTTCCCTGATAGGGTAAGTTATTAATCACATTGTTTTCATTATGTTATCCAAATAAAAAATTCTTTATCTTGAGCGGGTAACATAAGTGTTTAGAATGTTTAAAAACATAACCGATCCGACACCTTTACAGGAAAATTTCACTGACGGGTTTAAGAATAATGATGAGCAGGTACTAAAATATTTGTATGTTACTAACTATGCTAAAATAGAGAAATACGTGTTAAGTAACAGCGGAACAATAGATGATGCGAAAGATATTTACCAGGAAGCATTTATCGCTGTGTGGCGAAATGTTCAGATGGATAAAGTTTCCTTTGATGCGCCCGATAAGGTTAAATGGATACCTTTTTAGAATAGGCCAATATAAATGGCTGGATGAATTACGAAGGAAGGATAAAAAAAAGTTCCAGACTTTACCTGCAGGCGAAGGGATTGCAGACCTGGGGCCAGTTACAAGTAAAGAAGAAGATGCTTACCTGGAAAAAGTAAAAATGCATTTTACTGCTATGGAAGCACCTTGTAAAGAAGTATTGCAGCGGTTTTATTTTTTAAAACAAAGCATGGCTGATATAGCTGCTGATTTTTCCTGGACAGATGCTACAGCAAAGAATAATAAATATCGTTGTCTGCAGAAATTGCGGAGCATGGTTCAATCTATAAATAAATAATGCTTGGATAATATCAACGAAATACCACCCGAAGAATTTGAGAGGATTGAAAGATATCTTACTCACAATATGGATGAAAAGGAATTGCATGACTTTAAGCAATCTTTAGTTGACGATGAGCAATTGAGGCGTAATACTGAAGAGATACAACTCCTGCTAACAGGAATACAGGAATCTGCCATCGAAGAAAAATTAAAAGAATTTCATAAAGAAATAACTGCAACCGCCCCAGTGTCAGCTCCTGTTAGAAAAATGACTTTCTTTAAAGAAAATTTTGATTGCAGCGTCTGTTCTTGCCGTCGCTTGCTTTTCTTATTGGGCTATTTTTTTATCAAGGCAATCAAAATGAAAGGTTGTATAGTAAATACTACACAGCTGATCCCGGACTGGCAACGGTAATGGGCAATTCAACTGACTACGATTTTGAAAAGGCAATGGTTGAATACAAGAATGGTGAATATGAAAAAGCATTTACTGCATGGAATATTCTTTTAAAACAACGACCGGAAAACGATACGCTTATTTATTTTACAGGAGTTGCAGCCCAGGCTCAAGAAAAAGATTCCATTGCAATAAATCGTCTACAGCAGGTCGTTAATAATAGTAAAAGTACTTTTTATAAAGACGCCAATTGGTATCTTGGATTATTGTATTTAAAACAAGGTGAACCCCAAAAAGCTATTAGTTACATTCAACAGTCAGGCTATCCAAAGAGCAAAGATCTCATTAACGATATTAATAAATAGAAATGAAGAAAATTGCGCTCTTCACTGCTATTTTAATATTGGTAGCCTTAGTGCTCCCAATAACCGCACAAAATTTTGCTGAACACATTCCGGGTATTAAACATGCTATTGAAGTAAATGATTTTAAAAAGGCAGAGAATATGTTGCAACAGGATGTTACCATTTTGTTTGCTACAGGAAATTTTGATTCTGTAACCAATTATATTCCTTTAGAAGGCGAGATTGCAGGCAAGCTTTATGGTGCGGATAGGGCAATAGCATCCGTTAATAAATTAATAGAAACATTGCATGCAAAAAATGCGACGCCGTCTGTTATGGTAAAAGCATACCGGCAGGAAGCCGATTTTTTTTCTACAACGGGCAAAAGCAAAGAAGGATATGATGCTTCAGAAATGGCATTGAAATTTACCCTGCTTCAACAGAGCCATACCCAACTTGATATTGCCCGTTGCGAATATAATCTCGGAACGTACGCATATAAAATGGGGAATGTTACTCTTTCACAAATGCATTATCGCAGGGCAATGCAAATAAGGATTGCCGAAAAAGATACAGATCCTGAAGATATTTATCTTTCTGCAAATGGAATGGGCGCTATGATGTGGTTCAGTTCTAAGTATGATAGCGCTTCTTTATACTATCAAATGGCGCTGGATGCATTAAAAAAAATGCCTGGCAATGATCTTAATAAATATTTTCGTCCGGGCAATATAGAAAATAATCTTGCAGCCTTATATAGTGCAGAAGGTAAAACAACCGATGCTATGCAGGCTATGCATAATACTATCAATGATTTTCAAAATTTTCTCAATGGCAAAGAAACAGGCGCTAAAAAACAATCTGCTATCCAGGGGCTTTATGAAGCCATAGATAATCTCGCAGGCATTTATAAAGAAATCGGTGACTATAGTAAAGCGGGCGAACTCTTAAAATATTCTTATCACCAGAAATTGCAAAAGCTCAATACAGGCCACAGCGGTATTTTTATTTCAGAGATTTTATTAGGTCAATATTTCCAGGCTATACATCAATATGATTCTGCACAACATTATTTAACACTTGGATTACAAAAAATAAAAGACGATGAAGGAGATTATTTTTTCTGGGCAGGCGATGCATATTTTTCTCTTGCACTAATAGCCGAAAGCAGGAATGATGATGTTAATGCAAAGAATTACTATGTCAAAAGTGAAAACTTTTATGAACAATCTTACCAGGGCGAGTATGATAATGTGTATATGGATTTTTTAAGAAGTGCTTCTTTATTTTATGCAAAGAACAACGATTATGCGAAGGCTATTGAAAGAGCTGATAAAGTATATAAGTATCTCACCACGGTACATGAAGGAGGAAGTTTGCAGGCTTTTTATCAGCAATTAAATATTGCCGAGATAAATTATTTAAACAAAAGATATAACGAAGCCATTGATTATTGTGATAAGGGAATGAGTACGGTTAATGCAAAAATGAAAGATGGTATTACTTTACTTGATTCGGTGAAGATGGATGTGTTTAAACCCAAGGCAATTCTTATTAAAGCAAAGTCAGAATATGCACTGCAAAGAAATAAGGACACTGTTTTTCTGCAACAACTTGCATTGAAGCTTGATACCGCACTTAATATTCTAGAACAAAGAAAAGTATTGATAGATGATGAATCTAATATTAATATCCTGATTGCCGAACACCAGGACCTGATAGAATTCGCTAAAAAGATCGAGCTTGATTTATCGTCATCAGGCTCCAATACAGATTATCATTTAGATCGTTTCATCAATTTGCATGAGTCTGCATTATATAACAGGATAAGAAGCCGGCTTGATAAAGAAGATGCGGTACAATTTAGCAGTTTACCAAAAACGGTTCTGCAGGAAGAAAAGAATTTAAAAAGCGCCATATCAGCCTCTCTTATTGGTAATAAGCCCAACAGTGAATTGATGAAAGAATATTTTTCCGCCCTTGATAAGTGGCAAGCGCATCTTAAAAAAATCAAAAAAGAATATCCCGTTTACTATGAAATGCGCTATGCCACTATATTTAAACCGCTAAGGGAAATACGCTCTTCGCTGAATGACAGCAGCACCGTTATAAGATATATTTTTAACGATTCATCACTGCTGGCACTCGTTATTAATAAAAACAGCCAACACCTTGTACGGATTGATACTAACGGTTTACAACAAAAGATCAACATGATATTGCTTAACCGTGCAACTGAGCAAGAGCAATTGCAAAACCTGAGCGACCTGTATAAAATAGTGTGGGAGCCCGTTGCAGCTTTTGTTCACAATAAAAAAGTAATGATTATTCCCGACGGTATTCTCTACAATTTTAGTTTTGAAATGCTTACCGATAAAAAACTGGCTTCATACAAAGAACTTGCCACCGGCAGTTTATTATCTAAATATATTTTCTCTTATTATTATAGCTTACTAACGTTAGGGCGTATGGGTAAAGATACGCTTACCAATAACTATGTCGCTTTTGCTCCCGGTTTTTCAGATGAAGTAAAAAATAAATATCGTTCGGCCATTAAAGATACTATCACTCTTGATCAAAAATATTTAAGGCTATTACCACAACCCGCAACTAATGCATTGGCGAAAGGAATAAAAAATATTTTGGGCGGAGAAGTTTTTTTAAATGAACAATCTACAAAAAATTCTTTCACGTCTAATGCAGGTGGGCATAAAATCATTCACATAGGAACTCACGCTGAATACAATAATATTCATCCCGAAAGTTCGGGTTTGGTATTTGCCAAAAACACAAATAAGCAAGACGATAATAATTTCCTTTCATTGTTTGATGTTTACAATTGCAATATGCAGTCAGATCTTACAGTGCTTACAGCCTGTGAATCCGGCAAACCGGGTTACCAGGATGGAGAAGGAATGGTTTCGCTGGCACATGCATTTAACTATGCCGGCAGCAATTGTATCCTCACAGCATTATGGGAAATAGATGAAAACTCCAGCAGCGAGATTACCGGATATTTCATTCAATTATTAAAGAAGGGCTTTGCAACAGACGAAGCTTTGCAACTTGCCAAAATAAAATATCTCGAACATGCCAATGGACGAACACTTGCTCCGGCTTACTGGGCCGGCCTGATAATAATGGGTGAACCTGTGAGCATTTCATTCCCAACTTCCTCCGATAACTGGTACTTGATTGTCGGCATTTTTGTATTGTTTGTTTTACCGGCTTATTTTCTTGTAAGAAAATTAATTGGAATGCATCAGTAGCTATCACACCTTGCGCCAACAGGGGAATATTATTGATCCTAAATCACGGCCTCGTAGTTGTGCAACTGTCTAATGCAAATCGATATTTCTTAATACTGATTCACGGCTAAAAAATCACAAAGCCCGTAAAGACTGCATTTTACGAGCTTTTAATTTTATAAGAAATCAACATGGTCGGGATGACAAGATGATTTAAAAACTCGCAAACATTTGTTTGTTAATTATTTGCAACCACACCAATAACCATGTAACCTTATTGGTAACCTAAAATTAAAGTTAATATTTTTTCATAGGTTAAATGAAAAATAGATGATTGAATAGCCCCGCATCTACTACAGCGAATAAATGCATTACTGATCTCAACGTCCTTAGCGTTGTTCTACATCAATTGGGTACCTTAAATTCATTTGGCGAATGCCCGACATGCTCTTAAAGAAACGGGTAAAATGAAATTCAAGTGGATAAAAAATGAAACATTTTCACTTTTGGCATAGTCTTTTGCTAATTTAGGAGCCCTTTGGATTTTTAGGAAACAATGAGCGATTCAGTTTCACCATCTCTTCATGAGATGGTGGAGCTTTACATTCCATAAGTTTTGTGATTGCAGCATCTTTTGTGATTGCAACATCTCTTAAACCAGAAGCTTTTTCCTTAACACCACAGGTGAGTGTCTGTTTAAGTTCTTTTGCATTTAATTCCGTACAATACGCAGGTGTACCGGGCTGATGCCGCCATGATTCACAAAGACTTCCTGCATCTACAATGTCAAAACCTGCATCATTGATCAGGGTAGCTATAATCTTTTTGCTTTATCATCATCAACCGACACAGCCATTGAAGTCCGCCCTTCTGTACCCCCAGGTTTGCCGCCATTTATCTCGAGCAATACATGCAATGATTTATTTTAATTTTCCTTAAAAACTGACGGGGTTACTCCAAATCTTGATTTAAACACAGTTGAAAAATAAGCCGCAGAGGCAAATCCAGATTTAAATGCGATTTCTGAAATGCTTAGATTTTCATGTTGCATATAATACTTTGCCTTCTGCAAACGGGTGGTAATAATGTAATCATTTACACTGCAGTTTAATACGGTTTTTACTTTTCTGTACAATTGTACCCTGGAAATTCCTAATTCATCGCAGATATCGTTAACGCCAAACTTTTCGTTACTGATATTATTTTCAACAATGGCCGTGAAGTCTATTACAAATTTTCTATCCTCCTTTTTAGAAACCTGCGACTTTTCTTCTGAAAAAATTTCGCCGGAATAATGGTCTTTTATTTTTTCACGATTCTTAAGTAAACTCTTTATAGTCTTTTGCAAAAACAATAAATTAAACGGTTTGGTTATATAAGCATCAGCCTGGGTTTCCATTCCTTCAATTTTTTGATTTTCCTGGTCTTTGGCCGTCAATAAAATTACCGGGATATGAGCGGTGCGTACATCACTTTTAAAAATGGCAGTTAGTTCAAGGCCATTTTTCCCCGGAATTACAATGTCGCAAAGTATGAGATCGGGTACCGCATCAAAGGCAGCGTTTAATGCGGCGTTGCTATCTGCGGCTTCAATAATATTATATTCTGTTCCAAGCCTCGAAGCAAGATAATCTCTCATCTCATTATTGTCTTCAATAATGAGGATCGTCAGGTATTTAGGTAAGATGGCGCCGAAACTTTGTTCGGGAATGCTTTTTATATTGTACAGGTCGGTTGTATAGATATCTGCGTCTTCATTAATTGCAGTTTCCTTATTGATGTTATGTTCAAATTCACTCTTATCAAAGTTTTGATTTCCCAATGGCAAAGTAATTTCAAATGACGAACCTTTTCTTTGTTCACTGTTGGCCGTAATAGAACCGTGATGGAGTTCCATTAACTCTTTTGATAATGCCAGGCCGAGGCCGGTACCTTTATAATTTTCATATTCTCCCTGGAAGAAGGGTTCAAAAGCGTGATCAATTACTTCCCTGGTCATGCCTATCCCGTTATCTTCTATTTTTATAATAGCTTCGGCGTTGTTTTTTGATATGGTAACATGAACCAAACCATACTCGTTTGTAAACTTAAAAGCGTTGGAAAGAATATTAAAAATCACTTTATCCATCATGGTTGTATCACACCATACATAAAGACTTCGTTCTGTGGTAAAAAACTCAAGATCAATATTTTTATTCTTTGCCAATACTTTAAAAGAGTCAACAATTTCTTTCGTGAAACTAACGAGGTCGATTTCTGAAACATGAAGTTTCATTTTTTTGAACTCTATTTTTCTGAAATCCATGAGCTGACTAACGAGCCTGTATAAACGCATTACATTTCGCTGTATCAGTTGAAGGGATTGTTTTGTTTCCTGCTGAATTCTTGTATTGGCAATCAATTCTCCCAACGGGGCAAAAATGAGCGTAAGTGGCGTCCGGAATTCATGCGATATATTGGTGAAAAAATTAAGCCTGGCCTGGTGTGCATCTTCTGCCTTTGCAGAAAATTCAATGAGTTGCTTGCTTTGTCTGGAAATTTCTTCATTTTGAAATTGCAGTTTTTTGGTAATTCTTTTATTTTTCCTCCATGAAAAGAAAACAGTAGTACCTAGAAAAAGTACGAGCAAAAGGGAGCTTATAAGTATATTATTAAAGGTGCGCTGGTTGTTGTAAATTCTTATCTGTTCACTCAACATTGTCTGTTGCCTTTCAATATCATCTTGTTGAGACAATATCTTTTGGCTTTGTAATTTGATCATACTGACATTAGTTGAGTCAATAATAGTTGTGAACAATTGATTCTCTTTTTGAAATGGTTGCTTCTCAAGAATACTGATTGCTAACTGTATCGCTTCCTTTCCGCCGGTGGGGTAAAGTATAGTAGCTTTGAGTATGCCTCTGTCCACCAAATCAATACCTCCATTTTGCCCGGGTAATCCATCCACACCAACGATAAAAACTTTCTTCTCAATCCCAAGTTCTTTACAAATCTTAAAAACGCCCAAACCTATCCGGTCATTTTGAGCGAAAATTAGCTGGATATCGTTGTTTTTGTTTAATTCATCAGTAATCTTTTTCTCCGCTTCTATACGAGATCCATCCCAATCTACAGATAACCTTGATACATATTTTATTCCCGGGTATTGCTTTAAGTAATCTTTAAAACCGGTGTGCCGGCCAATATCAGCAGAGGAGCCAACATCAAGACCTCCTATTTCCATAACATTTCCCTTGCCTTTTAAAATAGAACTCGCATAAGTTCCCGCATCTATGCCAACCTTGTAATTACTGGCGCCTACATACGCAGTATACTTGTTGGAGGTAATATTTCTATCTACTGTTATTACAGGAATTCCCCTGGTGTAGACTTGTTCTATAATAGGTGTAATTGGTTTCGCTTCTGCAGGGGAAGCTATAATTAAATCAACTTTTTCGTTCATCAAGTCTCGTATCTGTTCAATTTGCTTTTCCGAATTTAACCCAGCATCTTTTACTATTAGTTTTATTTCAGGATGGAATGCTAATTCGCGTTCCATTTCCTTTTGCATGTATTGTCTCCAGACATCATGTGTGGTACATTGTGAGAGACCTATCACAAACTGTTTCTCTTTTACTTTTCTGTTGCATGAATAGCCCCAAAAACTTATTACTAATAATAAAAAAAAGACTTTCTGAGGCGATATGAAAGTTGTAGAAGCCATTTTATGAAGCAATCGTAGAACCGTTTATGATGAAAGACAAAAAATCTATTTAAAGTGATGCAACAATATCGAAAATTAAGGGTACGATTTTAAAAAATATTTTTAAAGATAAATTAAATAAGTATTATAAAAGGTATGCAATTCAGTTGTTTAGGGAAAATTTGTTGCCGGTACAAATTTAAAAGTATTAGTTCTGAATTTGAATGATAAATCAGGCGGTCTGAATCTATATTCGGTTTCAAATCGCTTGGTATATGAACAGAAAATTACTTTTATGGAGCATAGTTGTCGCTCTCGGTGGCTTTTTATTTGGTTTCGATACCGCAGTAATCTCAGGCGCGGAACAAGATATAAAACGCATCTGGCAATTAAGTGATGTACTTCATGGAATTGCGATTGGCATTGCTCTTTATGGCACCGTAATCGGTGCACTATTCGGCGGAATTCCCGCCACTAAATATGGAAGAAAAAAGACATTGCTTTGGATTGGGATCTTTTACCTGATCTCTGCATGTTGGTTCAGCATTAGCTCCGGACGTATATATTTTTATGGCTTTCCGTGTATTGGGAGGTTTGGCAATCGGGGCATCATCTGTAGTTGCTCCCATGTATATTACTGAAATTGCTCCGGCTAAAAACCGAGGGAAACTGGTAGCTACTTTTCAATTCAATATTGTCTTTGGAATATTGATGGCATACTTATCCAATTATTTATTACAGGGAGTTGGGGGTAATGATAGCTGGCGCCTGATGTTAGGTGTTATAGCTATTCCCGCATTAATATACTGTATCCTTGTTTTCTTTGTTCCTGAAAGTCCACGCTGGCTGATGGTTCACCGGGGTGATTATGGTACTGCCCGTAAAATTTTAGAAATAAGCGACCCTGTTGGAGTGGATGAAGCCATTATCGAGATTCAAAAAACCGTTGAACTGGAGCATCAGAAAGAAAGTCTGTCGGCCTTTTTATCCAAACGATTCAGTGTCCCCATATTTCTTGCGGTGCTGATTGCATTTTTCAACCAGATGTCAGGGATAAACGCCGTTATCTATTTTGCGCCGAGAGTATTTGAACTGGCAGGAATCGGGAAACAGGCAGCCTTTTTGCAAAGTGCGGGCATAGGGCTGGTGAATATGGTTTTTACCATGGCAGGGCTGTATCTTATTGACCGTATTGGAAGAAAGCAACTGATGCTGATCGGTTCCTTAGGGTACATTGTTTCATTAGCAGCAGTTTCCATTGCTTTCTATTCAGGCAATGCAAGCGGCATGGTAGTTCCTTTATTGCTGTTCCTTTTTATTGCTTCACATGCGATAGGGCAGGGTGCGGTTATCTGGGTATTTATTTCAGAGATATTTCCAAATAGTGTAAGAGCCTATGGCCAGTCGCTCGGTTGTGCTACTCACTGGATCATGGCTTCTATTATCACTACTATATTCCCGATAATGGCGGCAAGATTTGGCGCCGCACCACTATTCCTGTTTTTCGCCTGTATGATGGTGCTGCAATTGCTGTGGGTGATCTTTAAAATGCCTGAAACCAAGGGTGTGCCCCTGGAAGAACTGGATGCTAAACTTATAAAACGGAAAATCTCAACAGTAGATACAATTCCCGTTGTCAATTTATAACCAAAATATTTACAATAAGATTAATGGAAGATATAAATAGTCATACAGTCGTTTGTTTCGGTGAAGTCCTTTGGGATATATCCCCTTCAGGTTCCGTGCCGGGAGGCGCTCCTATGAATGTTGCTTATCATTTGCATAAACAACAGAAAAACCCGGCAGTTATTACCAGTGTTGGTAATGATGAAAGCTGGTTTTCCAAACACACAAGCATAGAAGACAGGGTGCGATCCATTACTGACAAATTTAAAATTCAAAACATGGTAGTTACTATGGGTGGCGATGGCGCCGTGCTGTATTATAACGGTAATGAATACGTGCAAAAAGGTTATAAAGTGGATGTGGCAGATACTGTAGGGAGTGGTGATGCTTTTTTAGCAGGGCTATTATCCCGGTTATTAGATAAGGCCTCACCGGTTAATGCTCTTGAGTTTGCAAGTGGCCTGGGCGCTTTTATCGCAATGCAAAAGGGAGCATGCCCTGTATATAACGTTGATGAAATATATAAACTGCTTAAAACAGGAGTTGTTCCGTAAAGTAAAACCATTGAATTTCTATTAACTATAAAATTTAAAAACGTCAATCATTTAAAAACTTGTTTATGAAAAAATTACAGATCTTATTGCCGATGTTATTAATGGCAATATTCGGCTTTGCCCAGCAAAAAACTATAACGGGAACGGTTACGGGCAATTCAGATAATGCCCCGCTCGCGGGAGTTACCGTACAGTCAAAAGACAAAACGGCCTTAACAGATAATACAGGAAAGTTTACTATTGAAGCATCTGTAGGTGATAATCTTACATTCACTTCCGTAGGATACAAATCAATTACGGTGAAGATAACAGGCCTTGAGGATTTATCGGTAGGATTGGATGCAGCAGCAGCAAAAGAGCTTGAACAGGTAGTGGTAGTGGGCTATACTTCTCAAAAGAAAAAAGATTTAACCGGAGCCGTTGCCGTAGTGGAGTTAACCCCAGCGGTGAAAAATAATACCTCCGGTAATGTAATGCAGGCGCTCCAGGGAAGGGTGGCTGGTTTATACATTGAAAAGGATGGCTCACCAAATGGGTCTAATTCAAGAATACTGATACGTGGTGCTAATACGCTGGGAAATAACGACCCGCTTTATATTATAGATGGAATAGCAACTACGAGACCGGAAGTTTTTCAAAATATGGACCCGGCAACTATCGCTTCAGTCCAGGTTTTAAAAGATGCCTCTGCGGAATCTATTTATGGGGCCCGTGCTTCCAATGGTGTAATTATAGTCACTACTAAGAATGGTGGTAACACAAACGGTAAAGTCAAATTTGATTTTAACAGCAGTATATCCAGCCAGTCAGAAAAATCAGAAAGATTCAAAATGCTCAGTTCGGTGGATAGAGGTAAAGCCTTATGGCAGGCTTCAGTTAACGACCAACAGGACCCGGCAGCGGGTTATGGAGAAATTTACAATTTTGATTGGAATAATGATTTTAATAATCCTGTATTAAATAGTGTAACAGTAAAACCCTTTGTAGGTGGTGATCAGAATACGCCTGCGGGTAATACAGATTGGCAGAGCGTAATGTATAAAACGGGTATTGTAACAAATAATAGTTTAACTGTTTCTGCAGGTAATAAAAACTCTTCATTAGAAATGAACCTCGGGTATCTAAATAACTCAGGTATGCTAAGATATACAGGTTACGAACGTATGAGCGGCAGCATTAACGCAATAACCCGGTCTTTCAATGACAAGGTTACCTTTGGCCTCAATTTAAGAACAGCCAATTCTAATGAAACTTTAACTGCCAATGATCTGGGCAGCGCTTCTACCACATCTCTGGCAGTTACTTTAGCGCCCACTATTCCTGTGTTTCAAAAAGATGGAGTAACCTATGCGGGAGAATTGGGTGCAGGCTATTCTGATAGAAATAATCCCTTGCATATGCAATACCTGGCAAGATGGAATAACGCAAACCGGCTGAGTACGCTCGGTAACATTTTTGTAGAAATTCAACCCATTAAAAATTTATTTTTCAAATCTAATATAGGTGCAGATTATGCCACTTATTCAAGTAAGGTCATTTCACCAACATTCGTTGAAGGTGCATTAGCCCGCACGACAAATAGCTTGTCGTTTGATAGAAATCATTTTTTAGGACTTACATGGTCAAATACCCTTCGCTATAATTGGAATTTAAATGCAAATCATAGTTTCAAATTTTTAGTGGGAACGGAATATCTCAAAAGGAAAATAGATTTTGATTTTACCAAAAAAGAAGGATATGCACTTCAAACCGAAGAGTACTTCACCTTAGATGCTGCTACCGGCAATACCATCGCTACCGGAGGATCAACAGGCCACCAGTTGTTCTCTCAATTTGCAAGAGTTGACTATAGCTACTCTGATAAATACCTTGCTGCAGTTACCATTCGCCGGGATGGGTCTTCCCGTTTTGGAAAAAATAATCAGTATGGTATATTTCCCGCAGCTTCAATTGGATGGAGAATAGACAGAGAAGCATTCATGCAAAAGAATAACTTATTTTCTGAGTTAAAACTTCGGGTAGGCGTTGGCCGGGTAGGTAACCAGGAAATTGGCGATGTTAATAATGTTTCCCTTTACCAGACGCGATATGGAACAATCCAAAACCAGTTAACACCCGGATTTTGGGAGCAATATATGAACATAGGTACTGCGTACTCTTTGTCAGGCGCCAATACCGGAACATTGCCTTCAGGTTTTGTACAATCGCAGGCAGGCAATCCTGACCTTAAATGGGAATCTACTGACGAGATCAATGCCGGGTTAGATTTTAGTATTCTTAAAAATAAAATATACGGTTCATTCGATTATTTTTCCAGGAGTACGACAGGTATATTAATTAACCCACCAGTTGCAGCAGTTTTGGGCGAAGGGCAAAATAAAACCGTAAACGGCGCTTCAAAAAGTAATAAAGGCTGGGAGCTTTCCTTGGGATACCAGGGTGAAAAAAGAGGAGATTTTACATATGATGTGAAACTTAATTTCGCACATTTCAGAGATAAGGTAACGGAACTTCCTGAAAATGTACGTCCTGCATATCCTGGTATTCCTGGTAATACAATTCTGGGCCATTCCCAGTTTGATATTTTTGGTTACAAAACCGACGGCATCTTTCAATCACAAGCCGAAGTCGACAAAGCTCCAACACAAATCGGCGCCGGGCCTGGCAGAATCCGTTATGTAGATATCAATAAAGATGGAAAAATAGATGCCAATGACCAGACTTGGATAGGTACCACACTGCCTTCACTTGAATATGGATTAAGAGTGGATGTGACTTACAAAAAATTTGATCTTTCCTTATTCGGATCGGGCGTAGCAGGAAGAAAGGGATTTGATGTATATACAGTGTTCAATAACCTGATGAGAAGCAGGGAAAATGTAGGGCCAGGCGTATTCAATGGCTGGACACCACAACACACAAATACTTCTGTTCCGGCACTAACGCTTAAAGACAATAATAACGAAGGCCGAACTTCCGATTATTTTATCGTAAGTACATCCTATTTCAAAATGCGTAATATTCAGCTTGGATATAATGTCGTTCCAAAAGCTGTTTTTTCAAGGTTACGGCTTTTTGTAATGGCAGAAAATTTATTCTGGTTCAAAAGCAAAAGCTATCAAAGTCCTGACCCCGAAAGAATAGACCTCGGTCCTGTTCCAATACCAAAAACATTAACCTTTGGAATTAATGCATCATTTTAAAAATAAAACTTACATCAAAATGAAAAATATAAAAATAATTACTTTTCTGCTGTCAGGGTTATTGCTTGTTAGCTCTTGTAAAAAAGCACTTGACTACACTCCGCCGGGAGTTTTATCATCTTCAGATTTAACGTCTCCAACTGCGGTTGAAGGCTTGGTTACCGCGGCATACGCAGCTATTGGAAACGGAGATATGATCGGGCCCATTTATAGCAATTGGGTATATGGAAGTGTTCATTCCGATGATGCTTATAAAGGTGGGGGAGGTACCGGTGACGTGGGAGAAATTGATGCTATTGAACACTATAACTTAGTGACACCTTCGATGGGAGCTTTTGTTACCCGTACGTGGCAAAATTTATTCAAATCAATTGCGAGGGCCAATGTGGCTCTGCGGGCTGTTAATTCCCTGGATGAAGTTGCTTTTCCTCAGAAAAAAATACGCCAGGCAGAATTACGGTTTTTAAGAGGGCATAGTTATTTTATCATGAAACTCTTATATAAAAACATTCCAATTTTTGATGAAACGCTCACCAGTGATGAGATTCTAAAAGTTTCAAATGATTTGAGCAATGAAGATTCCTGGAATAAAATTGCTGATGATTTTCAATATGCAATTGACAATTTACCCGAAACCCAACCGGAAATTGGGAGAGCGAACAAATTTGCAGCAGAGGCTTATCTGGCAAAATTAAGATTATACCAGGCTTATGAGCAGGATGCCACACAT
This sequence comes from uncultured Chitinophagaceae bacterium, assembly GCA_963819925.1. Taxonomy (GTDB): domain Bacteria; phylum Bacteroidota; class Bacteroidia; order Chitinophagales; family Chitinophagaceae; genus Ginsengibacter. The sequence continues at coordinate 167,584 of CAWFYG010000014.1, forward strand.
CATGTTACTGGCATTAACCTTTCAAGATTACAGGAAGTTGTTACCTTAACGCAGGCCGTTATCTCATCAGGCAAATATGCTTTGAGTGCTGATATTGCAGATAATTTTTTGCCTGAAACTGAAAATGGCCCCGAATCAATTTTTGCAATTCAATTTACTATTAATGATGGTACAACGGCTGGAAGGTTGAACTATGAAGATGGATTGAATTATCCTCACGGTGCGCCGCAATACGGTTGCTGCGGTTTTCATGCTGCCAGTCAAAACCTGGTAAATGCCCATACCACAGACGCAAATGGATTGCCCAATTTTACAACATTTAATAATACCGTAGCTGACTTAACTACCGCAACAGTAGATCCGCGCCTAGACCACACCGTTGGAATAGACGGGCATCCGTATAAGTATGATAACACGAGGCCTTTTAGCAATAGTTGGGTTCGTGATCCTGGTGTCTATGGTAATTTTCATACCATGCGTGATCAACAATTGGCGACGAGTTCATCATACTTTAAAAACGGGCCATTTATGGGTACAGCAAAAAATGTTGATGTTCTCAGGTACGATGATGTTTTACTGATGCAGGCAGAAGCCTACATTGAATTAGGGCAACAAGATCTCGCTTTACCCTTAATTAATCAGATCAGGGATAGAGCGGCTGCAAGTACCGGAAGGCTTAAGAAACTGGATGGTACTTTTCCTTCGAATTATAATATCAAGCCATATCCGGCCACCGGTTGGACGCAGGCCTATGCCCGTCAGGCTTTGCAATGGGAAAGACGCCTGGAATTTGCGACAGAAGGATCTCGTTTCTTTGATTTAGTCAGATGGGGAATTGCTGAACAAACTTTAAATGCTTATATCGATGTTGAAAAAACCAGAAGGACCTTTTTAACAACGGCAAAATTCACAGCAGGAAGAGATGAATACCTGCCAATTCCCCAATCTGAAATAACATTTACCAATGGTTTGTATAAACAAAACCCTGGTTATTAAATTTCGAATAAAAATTCTCATAAGCAAGCACTCACGTGTAATCGTTTATTTTCGGGGGGGAGGTTTCTACTTTCCCCTTTTTAATTCGAGCCTATCAAGTTGAAGTTATAGTTAAAGACAAAGTGGCATCTTGAAAAATACCATAATTTATAAATTCGAATAAAAGCCATCATGAAGAATGATATCTAAATTTATAAACTGATAATTATGAAAAGAAAAGTATTAGCTTTTTTTATTGTTATGCAAATAATAATAGGAAACAGTATTGGGCAACCTACAGATACAAACAGGGGAGAAGAATATAGGCCTAAAGTTCATTTTACGCCTGCTGCCAATTGGATAAATGATCCCAACGGGATGGTATATTATGAAGGTATTTATCATTTATTCTTTCAATACTACCCGGATAGTACTGTTTGGGGACCGATGCATTGGGGGCACGCTACCAGCTCAGATTTAATTCATTGGAAGGAACAAACCATAGCATTGTATCCGGATAGTTTAGGCTATATCTTTTCCGGCAGCGCGGTCGTTGACAAAAATAATACAAGCAACCTAGGGGAAAATGGAAAGATTCCGCTAGTCGCTTTGTTTACCAGTCACAATCCCGTTACGGAAAGAGAGCATAAGACCGATTTCGAAAACCAAAGTGTGGCTTACAGCCTGGATGACGGGAAAACCTGGAAAAAATATGACCACAACCCCGTTTTGAGAAACCCGGGTATAACCGATTTCAGGGATCCAAAAGTAATGTGGTATGAGCCAGGCAAAAAATGGATAATGACACTGGCTACTAAAGACAGGGTAACATTTTACTCTTCAAAAAATTTAAAAGACTGGAAACGGGAGAGTGATTTTGGAGAAAATGTTGGGGCTCATGGTGGTGTATGGGAATGTCCCGATTTGTTCCCTTTGGATGATAATGGTAAAAAGGTGTGGGTATTAATTGGGAACATTAATCCCGGTGGTCCCAATCTCGGTTCAGGCACACAATACTTCTTAGGTTCATTTGATGGAAATAAATTTAGTACTAATCAAACTGAAACAAGATGGCTTGACTACGGCCCGGACGATTATGCAGGAATAACCTGGAGCAATACAGGAAATAGAAAGATTTTTTTAGGATGGATGAGCAATTGGTTATATGCGAACCTGGTACCAACCATTAAATGGAGGAACGCAATGACTATTCCGCGTGAATTAAAGATTCAACATGTGGGCAAAGACATTTTCATAGCTTCTCAGCCTGTTATAGAACTGAACTTGATAAAGGAAAAACCAATCGTGGCAGAAAATGTCGCAGTAAATAAAAGCCTTGATATTACGTCGAAAATAAAAGGTCTTAAATTTCCTTGCCAGTTTAATATGGCTATAAGCAGTTTAAAAGATTTTTCTTTAGTACTTTCCAATGATGTTGGAGAACAACTCGTGATTGGCTATGATAAAAAAAATAATCAATATTATATAGATAGAACTAATTCGGGAAAAACCAATTTTCAAAAAGATTTTGCGGCGATACATACTTCTCCGCGTTTTGCTAAAAGCAAAATAATGAATATTATCATTGATCATTGACGTCAGTTCGATTGAATTATTTGCAGATAATGGATTAACTGTAATGACTGAAATATTTTTCCCCGGTAAACCTTTCAATAAAATGAGTATTCATTCAGATGACGGACTTGTCATTGCAAAATGGAGTTATGCTGAATATAAAAGTATATGGAACTAACCTTCCAGTTTAATAGTCTAAATAATTAACATGAAACGATTACTTACTTTTTTAGTTGCACTTTTTTTTACGTCATCTATTATTTGCACAAACAGATCAAACGCCTACGCCTCAATGGAGGCCTCTTTATCATTTCACTCCTTTAAAAAACTGGACGAACGATCCTAACGGTCTTATTTATATTAACGGTGTATACCACTTATACAACCAGCAAAATCCCTTTGAAAATAAATGGGGACACATGAGTTGGGGCCATGCTACCAGCACTGATCTTGTTCACTGGAAACACTTGCCCATCGCTATTCCTGAAGGAATAAATGGTGATGATACTGTTTGGCGTTTCTCAGGCAGTGCTGTATTGGATAAAAATAATACCAGCGGCTGGTGCAAAAACAGCAATTGTATAGTTGCGATCTATACCGCCGACCAGCCCCATATTCATAAAGAATCTCAGTTTGTTGCCTACAGTAATGATGGAGGATTGACGTTTACTAATTATGAAAAGAATCCTGTTATTGATTTAAATAAACGCGATTTCAGGGATCCAAATGTTTTTTGGTATGCACCCGGAAAATTTTGGCTGATGACAGTTGTGTTGCCTGCCGAACACAAGGCACAATTTTATAGTTCACCCAATTTAAAAGACTGGACATTATTAAGTGAATTTGGTCCGCAAGGTTATACCGGCGCCAACTGGGAATGTCCTTTTTTAATTCAATTGCCGGTTGAAGGTACCGATGAAAAAAAATGGGTACTCGTTATATCTGCTGCAGGTGGGGAACGCGGTGTGTTTGAACAATATTTTGTTGGCGATTTTGATGGTAAAGGAATTTAAAAATGATAATCCTCCGGATAAGATATTAACGCTTGACTATGGCGATACTTATTATGCAGCCATACCATGGAATAATTTGCCCGATAATAAAAAAACATACATTGGCTGGATGATTCCCAATCCACAGCCAACATACCCGTGGACAGGACAAATGTCTATCGCAAGAGATTTAAGTTTGAGGCAAACAAAAGATGGAATAAGGCTGATTCAAAAGCCTTCATCTGTTATTGAAAATAATCTTTCAAAACTGGCAGGGGATAATAATGTATTTGAATTGAAAGATGTCCAGGTCAACGGGCAAGAGGAAAACATTTTTAAAGGAAAAAATATCGGTGGCAACTCTTATTGGCTAAAGGCGGAATTGACTGTTCCCGCCAATACTTTTGCAGGTTTCAAAATCGCTCAACAGAAAGATAAAGACGGTAAAATTATCGCAGAAACAGTGATTGGTTATGATGCATCAAAACATCAATTAATTGTGGATCGTAGCAATGCGGGAGATGGAAAAATTAACCAGCATAAACTGGTGCAAACAGCGGACGTTATGGATTCCGGAGGGAAAATTGAATTGGAAATATTATTCGATAAATCGTCACTTGAAGTATTTATTAATAATGGTGAAAAAGTAATTACGACGTATGTATATCCCGGGGAAGACGCCGAATTAATATCAGCATTTTCGGCCGGAGGAACGAGTTTAATAAAATCATTAAAGTTTTGGAATCTATCAAAAATCAAATAATAACCTTCCTGGAAATTATGATTGAAAACCTCAAATCTCATGCTCATAATCAAGCATGTAATTTTGGTTCAGGTAATCAAACAACTACTGCTGAAGACTTTCCCGATTTTGGAAGTGATGAATAAAAAGGCCTCCAAACTAAACGCAGTAAGATTTTTAATGAATCATTTTAATATTGAGAAGAAAGAGATAATTACAATAGGTGATAATTTTAATGATAAAGACATGATCGAATATGCAGGATTAGGAATAGCAATGGGAAATGCCCCTGATGAAGTTAAGGCGGTTTCAGATTTTGTTACAGATAGTAACGACAATGATGGAGTCTTTAAAGCGCTTAATATAATTTTCAAATAGCTTTTCTGAATTGGTGGGCTTAAAATCACAAAGCCCGTAAAGACTGCATTTTACGAGCTTTTAATTTTATAAGAAATCAACATGGTCGGGATGACAAGATTCGAACTTGCGACCCCACGCCCCCCAGACGTGTGCGCTACCGGGCTGCGCTACATCCCGAATTATTGCAAATCTATATGAATTTTGCTTTTGAAAAGAAGTAAATAATTTATGGCGCATCGTTAATAACTAAGTGCCAGGGATGAAATTTATAAATTAGAGTTAATATTGAAACATTTCACATGAAATTCTTTCCTGTCTCCTAATTTTAATAAACGTTAGTAATATTTTTTGCGGTATCATTTTTGCCAATATTAGCTTTTTCGTGAATCTTCAAACTGTACTCTATGAAATCCTTCCTTTTATCTCTCTGTGTGTTTGTATTAACTTATAACGCAGAAGCACAAAATTTTCACTTTAATTTGTTCGCTGGTACTTCTAACTATAGCGGTGATCTGCAAGACAAGGGATTTACCTTTTCACAATCTCATTTTGCCGGGGGATTCGGGATTTCATATGATATAACGGATCACCTTTCCGTACAGTCTGCGTTAACTTTTGGCACGTTGTCTGCCAATGATAAATATGGAAGAAACAAAGCCCGTAACTTAAACTTTACAACCGGACTTACTGATGTAAGCGTGGGCGTTCAATACTTTATGACACCGATTTCGGAACATATTCTTACCCCGTATGTTTTTGCAGGTTTGGCGATTTATCATTTCAATCCTTATACCCACGACACGTCAGGTGTGAAAACTTTTTTAAGACCACAAAGTACAGAAGGAGAAGGGTTCATCCCGGGGAAAAATTATTACAATCTCACTCAACTTGCCATTCCGTTCGGTGCCGGCGTAAAATTTTCTTTAAGCGATAATGTAAATGTTGGCCTTGAAATGGGATATAGAAAATTGTTTACAGATTATCTTGATGATGTGAGTAGCACCTATGTTGATGAGTCTACATTATTAACGAACCGTGGATCAACAGCCGTTGAGCTTGCTTATCGCGGCGACGAACTGAAAAATGGTAGCACATATCCTGTTGGAGGAACCAAGAGAGGAAGTAACGCTCATAAAGACTGGTATTATTTCACCGGATTAACTGTTTCATTTCGCTTGCTCTCAGGAAACGGCTTGGGAAGCGGAATCGGTGGGAGGCACTCAAAGTATGGATGTCCCGCAAATGTTCAATAGTTACCATGATAGCTGTCGGGATCAATCGTTAATAGTATTTGAGTTATGAGCTTGGGACTAACCTTCGTTGATGTATGCTAACTTTGCATATCATGGCGTACAAAAATCTACTGGAATTTATTAATGTGCTAGAGAAAGAAGATGAATTAATCCGGATTAAATCTTATGTAAATCCGCATCTTGAAATAGCTGAAATTACTGATAGAATAAGTAAGAGCAATAATGGTGGCAAAGCATTATTATTTGAAAATACAGGCTACGGTTTCCCTGTTTTGATGAATGCTTACGGAAGTGAAAAAAGAATGTGCATTGCTCTCGGAGTTAAGAACCTTAACGATGTAGCTTATGATATTGAAAATTTGTTTCAGCTTCTTTCATCACCCAAAGAAAATATAATTGATAAATTGAAATTATTGCCAAAGCTCGGTCAGTTTGCCGGCTGGATGCCTAAAGTTATTAGTGGGAGAGGAGATTGCCAGCAGGTAATAATGGAAGATACTGATATTACGAAGCTTCCTGTTATAACCTGCTGGCCAAAAGATGGCGGACCATTTGTTACACTTCCTGTTATCCATACAAAAGATCCGAACAATAATGTGAGAAATGTGGGTATGTATCGCATGCAGGTATTTGGCCCAAAACTTACGGGCATGCATTGGCATAAACACAAGGTTTCTGCGAAACATTTCAATGAATACAAAAAATTAAATAAGCGAATGCCCGTAGCCGTTATACTTGGCGGCGATCCGGCGTACGCTTACTCTGCCACTGCGCCGCTCCCTGAAAATGTAGACGAATATATGCTTGCGGGATTTTTAAGAAAGAAAAAAGTGGAGCTGGTTAAATGTATTTCACAACCGGAATTAGAAGTGCCTGTTGACGCAGATTTTGTTATTGAAGGCTATGTCGATCCAAATGATGATTTAATTTGGGAGGGGCCTTTTGGTGATCATACCGGTTATTATTCTCTGCCAGACTGGTATCCCAGGTTTCATATAACTGCTATCACTCATAAAAGAAACCCGGTGTATCCTGCAACCATTGTTGGCATTCCGCCGCAGGAAGATGCGTGGCTGGGTAAAGCAACAGAGCGTATTTTTTTGGCGCCCATGAAAATGACGATGGTTCCTGAAATTGCAGATATGGAAATGCCAGTGGAAGGCGTGTTCCACAATCTTGTTATCGCTAAGATAAATAAGGACTATGCAGGCCAGGGGCAAAAAGTTATGAATGCCATGTGGGGAGCGGGGCAAATGATGTTTAATAAGATTCTTGTACTAACGTCTGGTGTAGACGAAAATATGCCAGATATTACAAATTACGAAGAAACTGCAAAGACTGTGTTTAAGAATTTAAATCCTGCCAGTGATATCTACTTTTCTCAAGGCCCAATGGATGTGTTGGATCATAGTTGCAGCAAATTAGGTTTCGGCGGTAAAATGTGTATTGACGGTACCTTTAAATATAATGAAGAACAGGATGATGCATATGGAGAAAGAATAGGTGAATGGACAATGGTTAATGACAAATTGATTGGGGCAAATATCAAAAGTATATTTAAAGAGATAAAAGTAATTAATACTTCTCTTTTACAAAAAGAAATTGCATGTATTATTATTTCTGTCGAAAAAAACAGAAAACATCATATAAAAGAATTGCATGAAGCAATTTGTGCATTACCGGAAACAGAAATGGTTAAAATGATCTTGTATGTTGAACATACGGTGAATGCTAATGATCTGCCTGTTGCGTTATGGCGGTTTTGCAACAACCTCGATCCCAAAAGGGACAGCTATATTACAAAAAGACCATCTTCGCATATTCGCGACTGTTATGCTGCCTGCATCGGACTTGACGGAACGATAAAAACAAAACAATTTGACGACTTCTATCGTGACTGGCCCAATATAATTATTGCCGATGATGCAACTATCAAGTCGGTAGACGAAAAATGGGATAGCCTTGGACTTGGTCCACTTATTTCATCACCTTCGCTGAAATTTAAAGACCAGATGTATGGCGAAGAAGCGGTCGCGGCTATAAAATAAAAAAAGAAGCGACTAAGGCTTCTTTTAATAATAATTCGCTCTAACAAAAATTTAAATAGGGTGAACCTGATAATATGAAACAGTTACCCACATTGAGTTATAAGATGTGAACAGTTATAAAAAAGCCCCACAATGGCACAAAAAGTGCACAAAGTGAGGCAGCAAAATAACTGATCAAATGTACTACAACCCATTATTTTTACAAACACCTTCTATCCTGGAAGATGCATTTTATCAAAGTGATTTAGGCAGGTTACATCGCAGCATTCCCTTTAAAGAGTTAGCTTCAAAAATTCCTTCACCTCTTCAAAACATAAGTGGTCGTGGACGCAAACCCTTTTTAAAAGTAGAAGGTGGTATCGGGTTATTAGTATTGAAGCATTTTACGGGCCTGAGCGATGAGATGCTTATTGACCGGTTGAACACGGATTGGTGCATGCAATACTTTTGCGGTGTTCAATTAAATGCCCGCCGTATTAAGGATAAGAACCTGGTGAGTTGGTGGCGAGGCTATGTTGCCAGGCATCTTGACATCAAAGAATTGCAAGGGGTGTTGATCAGGTCGTGGAAGCCTTACATGGAACAAACGCATGTAACCATGATGGATGCCACGGTGTATGAAAGTAATATCCGTTATCCTACCGATGTAAAGCTCTTGTGGGAAAGCAATGTAAAAGTGTATCAGCTCCTACAAGGAAAGCGTAAATTATTGAAGTTGCGAAGCAGCCGCAGTAATTACCACAAGCATAAGAAAAATTACCTGGGTTACCAGAGAAATCGCAAAAAGAGCAGGCGCCAGGATAAAAAGCTCCGCAAACAATTACTAAAATATCTGTCACGGCTACTCGAAGGGTTACAGGATCTGCAGAAGGGCCATGAATTTAATCTAAGTAATAAAGAAAAAAAGCTGGTCAGCCATATCAAAACCATATACAGCCAGCAACACGAACTCCTTTATGGCAATAGAGAAAATGTAAAACAAAGGATCGTATCGTTACACAAGCCGCATGTAAGAGCCATTATAAGAGGCAAAGAAATAAAGCCGGTAGAGTTTGGAGCTAAGGTTCATAAAGTGCAGGTAGGGGGACTGAGTTTTATAGAGCACCTTAGCTATGAAAATTTTAATGAAGGAACAAGATTAAAACAATCGGTTACCTTTCATCAAAAATACTTTGGCAGATGCAGCCAGTTAGCAGCAGACGCTATTTATGCCACCAATGAAAACAGGAGATACTGCAATAGCCTGGCCATCGCAACAAGTTTTATCCCCAAGGGTAAACAAGGAAAGCTGGAAGAACAGAAATCTGTGATGCGATCTGTATTAAACACCGTGAGAGCTACCGTGCTCGAAGGAAGTTTTGGTAATGAAAAAAATCATTACCTGCTTAATAAAATTAAAGCCAGAACCCAGGCCACAGAAATTGCCTGGATATTTTTTGGAATGCTCACAGCTAATGCTTCTATCATCACCAAACGCATCATCAGTTCCCAACTTAAACCAACGGGATAACAGCAAAACAATACAGGTGTTATCAGTTGTATCCATAAACTGAAGAAGATAGCTTTGCATGAACCCAAAATAATAAACTCATTTATCCTAAAAAAGCCCATCCTCAACCTTTGGTTAAATAAAAATCCATTTCCTGAATTACAGAAAATGGATATCTACAGAATTATCGGGATGACCCTAAATATCAGTTGCTTCTCCGTATGCGACAGCAGTGGCTTCTTTAACAGCTTCGCTGATAGTTGGATGCGGATGAATAGCATTAAGAATTTCATGTGCAGTTGTTTCCAGCTTGCGTGCCGTTACTACTTCTGCTATTACTTCGGTAACATTATATCCAATCATATGGCAACCTAATAGTTCGCCGTATTTAGCGTCGTAAATTATCTTAACAAAACCTTCTGTGGCTCCAGCCGCCGTTGCTTTTCCACTGGCAATAAACGGGAACTTGCCTACTTTAAGCTCATAACCCGCATCCTTAGCCGCTTTTTCCGTGTAACCGACAGAAGCAATTTCAGGTGTGCAATAAGTACATCCGGGAACATTGTTATAGTCTATCGGGTCCGGTTTTTTTCCGGCAAGATGTTCTGCAGCATTAATACCTTCTTTAGTTGCTTTATGGGCAAGGGCCTGGTTTGGCGTGCAATCTCCAATTGCATAAACTCCAGGTACACTGGTTTGTAAATTTCCATCCACTACAATTTTTCCTTTGTCAGTTTTAATCCCTACCTGTTCCAAACCAATATTTTCAATATTCGCAGTAATACCTACAGCGCTTAAAAGTACTTCAGCTTCAAGTGTCACTTCTCCGTCCTTCGTCTTTACTTTCGCTTTTACCCCATTGCCACTCGTGTCGACACTGGTTACTTCACTACTGGTCATGGTGGTGATGCCTTGTTTCTTAAAGTTTTTTTCCAATTCTTTGGAAACTTCTTCATCCTCCACAGGTACCAGTCGCGGTAAAAATTCTACAACGGTAACCTTAGTTCCGAGACTATTATAAAAGTAGGCAAACTCGGTTCCGATAGCACCAGAACCAACTACTATTATTGATTTAGGTTGATTTGCCAAGCTCATGGCAGTGCGATATTCAATTATTTTTTTCCCATCCAGTTTTAATGCAGGTAACTCTCTTGCTCTTGCACCTGTTGCAATGATAATATTCTTTGCCTCCAGTGTTTGCTTGTTTCCATCGGCAGATGTTACTTCCAGCTTGTTCGCTGCAATTAGTTTGCCGTTTCCCATAATTACATCAATCTTATTCTTCTTCATCAAAAAGGTAACACCCTTGTTCATTTTATCGGCTACACCGCGGCTACGTTTAATTACATTACCGAAGTTTTGTTTATAGTCTTTTACTTCAATGCCGTAATCGGCAGCATGCTTAGCGTATTCCATTACCTGGGCGCTTTTCAATAATGCTTTTGTGGGAATGCAGCCCCAGTTGAGGCAAATACCTCCAAGGCTCTCCCGTTCAACTATTGCAACTTTTTTTCCTAATTGTGACGCCCTGATTGCTGCGGGATAGCCCCCAGGCCCACTTCCCAATACTATTACATCATATACCATTTTCTGTTATGTTTTAGTTATTAAATGCCTATAAAAAGCGATGCGAAATTACTTTAGAATAAGCATAATGCAAAAAGACCATTACCTGCTGCTCAAATAAATAAATGCATTGTTATTTTTTACGCAAAAGCTGCACAGAAATGAGATAAATATTAACAGGATTTTCTTTGAATAACGGATATTATTTTCTGTTTGCTCTTGGCGTCACGCTCTTTTCTTCCGAAATAGTTTTAAGTGAGTTGATACTTAGGTTAAATTCAAAACCTATAAGAACTACAAGAGAATTAATAAAGATCATGATCATTACAATCATAATAGTTCCTATGGATCCATATAAAATATTGTAGCGACCGAAATTGTTTACAAAAGCGGAGAACCCTATCGTCGCAATAATACTTAATATAGTGGCTATAACAGCGCCGGGCGAAACAAGTTTCCACCTTTTTTTTGTTGACGGGGCATACTTGTAAATAAACGCATAAGAATAAAAAATCAGGGCAATGATAAAAACCCATTTTCCATACAGTATAATATGTCGTATATTCCTGTTAGTTATACCAATGAGATTGAGAATGTTACTCTGTGCAAGTAAAAGAATAAGACAGACCATCAACAAACCGAAAAGCAATACAGTTAATTTTATAGCCTGCCATCGTTTTCTTAGTCCCTTAACTTTTTTGAAACCTATATAATCTTTATTGAAAGAGCGCATCAAACCTATAACTGCATTTGAAGCAAAAAATAAAGATATAATAAAGGTGAAAGAGATAAGACCGATTTTCGAACCATTTATGAAGCTATCTACGAACTGGATAATGCCCTTGTTATTGGCTTGTGCCGGGATTATGTCCGTTATTAAGCTGTGTAACTGATGCTTTAATGCGCTTTTAGATACAAAAGGCATATTTGGGATGAGTGTGAAAATAAAAAGGCAGGTAGGCGGTATAGACATAATGAAATTATATGAAATTGCAGCGGCTCTTTCCGTAAGGTGTGGAACACTGAAATTTTTACCATAGTATTTCATTACTTCATAAAGTGAATTACCCTGGAAACCCGGGGGCACCCATTTCTTGCTTTTTCTGATAAGGAAGTTTATCGGATGAAATTTTTTAAATATGCGAACCGGTGTTGTCAAAACTTTCCAGGCTGATTTTTATTAATGTTAGTGATTGTCTCTTTTAAATCTAAAATAGCGATTAAAAATTATTGATCACCCTGTTTTTCTTTTAAAGCACTATCCAGTGCATCACGATATGCTTTTGCATAAATAGAGTGCTCCTGGAACGTACTTGCAAAATCAGACAGTCCACCGGAGTTTGGGCGGGCAACAAAAAATAAATAATCTGTTTCAGGGGCATTCAATACGGCATCAATTGTTTTTATTGAAGGCGTATTAATAGGTCCCGGAGGAAGTCCTCTATGTAGGTACGTATTATAGGGTGAAGGATAGCTAAGGTATTTATAATAAATTCTTTTTAATCCAAAATCCTTCATTGCAAATTTTATCGTTGGATCAGCAGCTAGGTTCATTCCTTTTCTAAGCCTGTTGATATACACACTGGCTATTTTCCCTTTATCTTCATCACGATTGGTTTCTTCCTCAACTATAGAAGCAATAGTATACACTTCTTCGGGAGTAAGATGTAGCCGTTCGGCCTTTTTAATTCTTTCGTCATTCCAGAATTTATGCTCCTCCGAATATAATTTTTTTAAAATATTGGGAATAGAAGTGTTCCAAAAATAGGTATATGTATTTGGAATTACGACGGTCATTACTGTATTCGTATCAACATCAAACCGAAGAATGGAGTCGTTATTATTTAGAAAATTAATAACGCTTAATGAATCCGTTTCAAAATTATCGCTGATTTTCTTTGCCAGGTCTTCTTTGGTTCTAAGCTTTGTAATCACGAGATTCAGGGGAGTTTGCTTTCCGTTGCGCAATATTTTTACGAGATTCACGACGCTCATGCCATCATTTATTTTGTATTTACCTGCTTTAACGTTTTTATCATAATGAGAATAGGATGAAACTTTATCAAACCAAAAATAATTACCTATGATTTTATTTTTTTTAAGGCTGTCTTTTACCTGTTTGTATGTGGCGCCCGTATGAACATAAAAAAATTTTCCTTCGGGCGGGTGTACTGTCGGTCCGAAAAACTGCCAGGCACCATACGTAACAACCACGAGTAAAACCAAAAGGGAAAATAAAATAAGTCTACGGATTTTCATTTTACTTTAAATTCAATTTCAATAATGATTTAAAAGAGGATTGGTTTTTTTAATTCGTTGTCAAAGTAAATAAAAAAACCCTGCCATATTACGACAGGGTCAATGAATATTTTGACAAATTATTTATTGGTGCCTGGAGCAGGCAAAGTTGGTTGTGCGCTATTATTAAATGGAACCGTATTAGCTGGTGACTGAGACGGGTTAGTGGCTGGCGCATTATTTATCAGGTTGTCGTTAGCGCCTCCGCCTGTTTTTGGTATAAACATGGCCGATGTAAGACATAAAACACCAATGATTGCGGCAAAAAGCCAGGTACCTTTTTCAAGTACATCTGTCGTTTGTTTTACTCCCATGAGTTGATTGCCAAAGCCTCCGAATGATGAAGCAAGTCCCCCACCTTTTGGATTTTGAATAAGAATAATAAGCCCTAAAACAATAGATGCAATAATGATTAGCGAAAGAAAAACTATTATCATATTAGTTCGATTTTATACTTTCAATTCTGGCTGCAAAATAAGCACTTTTGGAGGGATTAATCAAACTTAATTTGCTGAACATTTCTATGGCTTTTTCCTTCTTATCCTGTTTAATCAACACTTCTGCCATAGCTTCCGTAAGAATTTCAGTATTAATGTTGGATGCATCTGCAGAAGTTTGAATTAACTTTTCAGTCGCCAGATCCTGCTCCTCCAGTTTTCCCGGATGTAATTTTTTCATGCTTTTAAGCCACGCGGTAAAACTTTTCATTTGGCTGCCAAGTTTATCATTAGAAATTAATTCTTCATTTATTTTAATTCCTTGTGATGCAAAATAATCAACTGTATGCAAAGGTTCAAATGCAATTATTTCATCTTCATGTACGGCTTCTTCATTCCCGGACCGCTCTTGTTGTTCAAAGGAACTACTTGAGGCTGCTTCCCCGGAAAATTCAATTGCTTCATTTTCGGATTGGGAACCTGCTTCCGGTAAATTTCCAGCGGTTTCTTCGGCAATTATTTCATTTTCATAAACTGTTTCTTCATTCCCCGAATGCTCTTGTTGCTGAAAGGAATCACTTGTTGCCGTTACTTCGGAAATTTCTTTCACTTCATTTTCGGTCTGGGAATTTTGTTCCAGCAAACTTTCAGAAGTTTCTTCGGCAATTAATTCATTTTTATTCGTTGTTTCTTCATTTTCCAAATGCCCGGATTGTTGAAACGAATTATTTTCATCTGCTACCCCGGAAGTTTCATTTATGGCATTTTCAGTTTGTGAATTTTGTTCCGGTAGATATTCAATAATTGACCCGGCGATTGCTTCATCTTCGTTTACTGATTCTTCATTTACGGCATACTCGTATTGTTGAAACGCATTACTCGTTGCGATTTCCTCAGAATCTTCTTTTACTTCAATTTCCGGTTGTGTGTTTTCCAGCGGTAAATTTTCGGTAATTGGTTCATCATTTTCTAGAGGTAAGCCCGCGTGTTCTCTAACTTCGCCTGTATCTTCAGTAGAATTTTGTACAGGATAAATTTCTGGCAGAAATTCGTTTTCACCTTCAGCCGAAACTTCCGTTTCTTCCCGGACATTTCCATGATTTATTATTTCTTGTTCGGGGTTATCGATAGATGTATCGCATAACTGAAATTGCAGCCAATTCGTATTGTTAAACAATAGGGCTGTTTTCCTGGCAAATGCTTCAAAACCCGGATGAGAATTTTTTTTATAATGATACAAAAGCAGAAATGCCGCCAAAGAACTATAAGGATGGTCTTTGGCATTTCTTTCAAGGACCCCAGTATCCTTTGATCCTTTTTCATAAAAATATTCAGAATAAAATATTCTTTCGTTCATTAAAATAATTTAGCAACAATTACCAGTTAGAAAATATTTTATTGAAAATTGCGTCAGTTACATTTTTTACAATTTGATCGCCCAATTGTTGTTCAGCTTGTGGTAAGGTTAAGCCCGCCGAAAAATCATAATTGCTTGTAACATCCGATTCCTGGTCTTTCGTATGGTCGAGATTATCTTTGAAAACCAGGTGAAAGGTTACGTTCAACCGGTTGGTACTTGCATTTTGACCTGAGATACCCGTTGTAGTTACGCTGTAATCCGACAGGTAACCACTAATATCATAATGAGCGTCATCGTTGTTGGTTTGCCTGAGCCTTGTCTGGCCAATTATTTTTTGTTTTAATTTTTCTGTAATCTGCGGAGTCAATTGCGGGTTTACATAGCGGGCCTTATTTTCCAAATAATTTACGCGAAAGGTTTTAACCTCCGGCGGAATAGGGGATACATCTTTTGTAGAATATTTACAGGTAGCAAAACTTAATATAAAAAAAAGAAAGCTTCCCGTAGCAAGTAATTTTATTTGATGGGCAAATTTCATTTTGTATTTGATCGCTCCGAAAAAAGCGTTTACTCATTAATGTTATATTCCTTCAGTTTCCTGTACAGGGTCCGTTCGCTTATACCAAGGTCGCTTGATGCGTCCCTACGCTTACCACGATGTTTTTTTAATGCTTTAATAATTAATTCTTTTTCCGCATCCATAATACTTAATGATTCCTCAACTTCACGATGCTCATCAATATTATTGTTGTTACTGCTGTTGAGTACGACGGGTTGGCCACTCTTTATTACCGGTCCAAGTTGCTCATTGTGATAGTCATCTAACAATTTTTCATTATGAAAATTATGAGCACCGTTAAGAGAAGCAGGATTCTGCAGTACATCAAAAAACATTCTTTTTAGTTCGGTAACATCTTTCTTCACATCAAAAAACAATTTGTACAAGATCTCTCTCTCATTATTGAATTCTTTCTGATTAACCCCCGATTGATTGGTTGATGCCAAAACTGGCAACCTATTGAAATTTGCTTCCGGCAAAAATCTCCTTAATTGCTCGCCCGTAATATTTTTATCCTGAGCAAGCACCGAAATCTGTTCCGCAAGATTCTTTAATTGCCTGACATTTCCGGGCCACGGATAATTCATTAACACATTTTTTGCTTCTTCATCCAATTGAACCGGGGGCGATTTATAACGTTCTGCAAAATCTGTGGCAAATTTTCTAAATAACAAATAAATATCTTCTTTACGATCCCGCAATGCAGGGACCCTGATAGGAACAGTATTTAAGCGATAATACAAATCTTCGCGAAACCTCCCCGTGTGTGTGTATTCCAGTAAGTCTTTATTTGTGGCGGCTATAACCCGTACATCTGTTTTTTGCACTTTAGAAGAGCCCACACGGATATATTCTCCTGCTTCGAGTACCCGTAACAGTCTGGCTTGTGTGCCTAAAGGCATTTCACCAATTTCATCAAGGAATATAGTTCCGCCGTTTACCGTTTCAAAATATCCTTTGCGGCTATCTACTGCGCCAGTGAAAGACCCTTTTTCGTGCCCAAAAAGTTCAGAGTCGATTGTTCCTTCAGGAATGGCCCCACAGTTTACTGCAATGAACGGATTGTGCTTACGGGCAGAAAGCGAATGAATAATGTGAGAAAAAACTTCTTTACCTACACCGCTTTCACCATTTATTAATACGCTCAAATCCGTATTGGCTACCTGGATGGCAACGTCAAGCGCATACACCAGCGCCGGAGAATTACCAATTATTCCAAACCTGTTTTTTATTGCTTGCTGATCCATTATTATTCTAAATATTTTTGTATTTCTTCTTTTAAAATTTTCAAATTCGATTGCACTATTTTCCAAATCGAAGCATCATCATGTACGATTCTATTGCCTTTATTGAATCTATTATGTCCTGCAAATATTTGATATAGTCAGGACTCATAAATTTTTATTTTTTCATCATTAACCCTTTTAAGAAAAAACCTGTTTCTTATCTTTTCTTCAGCGACAAGATCAATTTTTTTTCCGGTAATTTTTTCAAGACTAAACATTAAATCGAAATAATCGAATTGAGAAATGGTTAATCCGTTTTTATCTTTCTTGAATTTGTACAAAAAATCAAGATCACTATTTTTTGTAAACTTTTTTTCATTACTTGCCGATCCAAATAAATACAAAGATTGAAGTTGCATTCTCTTACAGGTTTGTATTATTTCGTCTATATTGTCTTTTATTATTGCAATCATAACATTCTATTTTAATCGTCCTATCAATGTGCCTGCAGTGCAACTTTCAATAACTACATCAGCATAATCTCCTTTTTGCAGATTTGTATGTTTAGGAAATACAACCACTTTATTATTATCACTTCTTCCTGCCCAATGTTCATCACTCTTTTTTGAATTGCCTTCTATTAAAACTTTTACAGTTTTGCCCACTTCTTTTTGCATACTTTTTAGAGACTGATTCCTGTGCAAGGCTACCACTTCCTGTAATCTTTTCTTTTTAGTTTCTTCGGGTACATCATCTGCAAAGCGCCGTGCTGCAAGGGTTCCGGGTCGCTCTGAATAAAAAAACATGTAAGCCAGGTCGTATTCACAAGATTCCATAAGGCTTAATGTTTCTTTATGATCTTCTTCTGTCTCGGTGCAAAATCCTGTTATAACGTCTGTCGATAACCCGCAGCCGGGAAGTATTTCCCTTATGCGATTCACTTTAGCCAAATACCATTCACGGGTGTAAGTGCGGTTCATCATTTGAAGAATTCTGCTGCTGCCACTTTGCACCGGAAGATGAATATACTTACAGATGTTGTCATATTTTGCCATAGTGAACAACACTTCATCTGTAATATCTTTTGGATGAGAAGTAGAAAATCTTACTCGCAGCAATGGAGATATTTGTGCAACTTTTTCAAGAAGTTTTGCAAAGGAAACCATTTCACCTTCTAATGAATTCTGCCACGAATAACTATCAACATTTTGCCCAAGTAAAGTAACTTCCCGGTAACCCTCTTCAAATAAATCCACACATTCATTAATAATTGATTGAGGATCGCGGCTTCTCTCACGGCCACGGGTAAACGGAACTACACAGAAGGAGCACATGTTATTGCAGCCCCTCATAATACTTACAAATGCCGTGACTCCATTGCTGTTTAATCTTATCGGCGAAATATCACCATACGTTTCATCGCGGCTTAATAAAACATTTACACCTTTCTGACCGCTCTCCGCTTCTTCAATTAACCCCGGCAAACTTCTGTAAGCATCCGGGCCAACTACAATGTCCACCAGTTTTTCCTCTTCTATAAATTTTGATTTCAGGCGCTCAGCCATGCAACCCAGCACACCTATTAATAAGAGAAGGATTACTTTTTTTAATTCTTTTAAACTCAGAAAGCCGTTTCCGGATGGTTTGTTCGGCTTTTTCACGAATAGAACACGTATTTAAGAAGATAAGATCAGCATCTTCAAACTGCGCAGTAGGTCCAAAATCATTATCCTGCAAAATAGACGCAACAACCTCACTATCGGCAAAGTTCATCTGGCATCCATAGCTTTCTATATAGAATTTTTTGGAGAAAACTCTATTGCCCGCCCGCAGAGGTGCGAAAGCCTCGCCCTGTCTTATTTCGTCATGTTTTTTATCAATAATTATATCCAGCATTTGTCAGGTTTTAAACCGGATTGCAAATATAAATAAATTAGAGATGGCGACAAGATGGCAGAAAGTTAATAATCAGGAGTTCCGGTTTGCAGGCAGATAACTGAATTGTTAGTTTGAACGCTATTCAATTTTCACACCTTCGTAAATTTCCAGGATGAGAATTTTTTCCTCAATTGCTTTAATATGAAGAAAGTCTTCGATGGAATTATATTCTTCCAATTCCCAATGGTTATGTTCATTTAACCTGAATACCTCTATGTGTATGCTTTCAGAATCAACAAGTATGTATTCTTTTAAAGTTGGTATATCACGGTATAATTTAAATTTTTCGCCGCGGTCATAATTTTTTGTTGATGAGGACAACACCTCAATAATTACCGATGGGTTTAGAACATTATAATCATCATTATTCAATGTTCTTATTTCTCCGCAAATAACAGAGATGTCAGGGTAAGTAAAAAAAGTATTTGAGGGAATATGAATACGCATATCGCTGTTAAATGGTTGGCAATCGTTTGCTTTTACTTCAACCGCGATTGTTCCAAGTAAATTTCCTGTAATAATGTTGTGAGTGACGTTGCAGGGTGGCCTTAAGATTATTTCACCTTTATAATACTCGTGTTTTTCCACTGCGGCGTTTTCAATCTCCAGATATTCTTCGATAGAAATTTTTTCTTTACCGTATGCAACTGCCGGTTCTCTTGTTTCCATTTAATAAAATTACAAAATTTGAAGTCGAAAAACTTTTGGAAAGTTTGGACTGGGTGCTTTCGTAAATGTTATGAAAAACTTTCCAAAAGTTAAACTACATCCTTTAACTGTTTCTTAAAATACGCGGTTCTGTTAAGAAATATATTGTTACCTGCGAAAATACACAGGTGCAATTTTCTTGCATCTCGTAAATAAATAAAATAATACCTTCAATTCTCTAATTGTTTTTGTATCTAGGCAAAAACCACCCCTTAAGTATATAACATATAAAAGGCTTTCTTTTATACGGGTTCTGTTGCTATAAATCTTTACGTTAATTCTATTAATGTTTTTTAAATAAAGAATTATTTATTTCATAATTAAAATGTATCTGCTATGTCGTTAAACAAGTCTCTTGATAGAGTTAGGCAAACCGATGCGTTAATCCGTAAGAAAGCTGCGGGAAATGCATCGGGCCTTGCAGAAAAATTACACCTGTCCCGGGCTGGTGTGTACAACTGGATACAACAAATGAAAGAAGAAGGATTTCCTATTGCTTATTGTAAAAAAGAAAAAACCTACATCTACACTGAAAAAGGAAAAATGGTGAGCGAGTTATTTGAAAGAGAAATAACGAGGAAGGATATGCGAAAAATTACCGGGGGGGAAAAATTTTTCCAGATTTTTTCAGACTATAATTATAGTAGACAAACCAATGATAATTTTACATTGTAATTATTCAAAGAAAATAATTTGATGGCAGAAAATTTCAATACTAACTTACCCAATGTCGCTGCTTGCTATGTGAAAATTCTTAAAGTGCCGGTAACGATCACTTCACTAAGGCAAAGCCTCATCGAAAATCCTTACTACCCGAGTTTGTTTTCGTTAGGTAATACATTTGAACGTTTTAATATTCAGTGCGACGCATTTAAAACAGATGAGGAAAATTTTGAAAAACTTGATCCTCCATTTATAGCTTATTTAAAAAACCAGGCTACGGGAAAAGATTTTGTATTAGTGACCAGGATTACAGGTAACCAGGTAAGTTACATTGCCGAAAGCAAAAAAGTAAAAATTGAAACCAAGGAAACTTTTTTGAAGAATTTTGAACAAATCGTTTTAAAGGCGACCCCTGATGTGAATAGCGGTGAAAAAGATTATCCCGTAAATCATAAAAAAGAAATTGACCAATCCAACAAAACTTATTTGCTTATTGCTGCTTCGGTTTTAATTTTCCTTTCAACTGTATATTTCTTTTTAAATTCTTTAGCGACTAATTTTATTGCAAGCGCTGTAATTATATTAGTTATAAAATTATTTGGCTTAACCATTTCGGTTTTATTGTTGATTTATGAAATTGATAAAGCGAATGCGTTTGTGAAAAGCATTTGTACTGCAGGAAAGCAAACCAATTGCGGTGCGGTTTTACAAAGTAAAGCTGCAAAAATTTTAGGCATGAGTTGGAGCGAAGCAGGCTTCTTTTATTTTGCTGCTACATTTTTATTTCTTTTATTTCCTTCTATATCATTTGCGAATAAAATCTCAATATTGTCCATTGCCAATTGCCTTGCTGCTCCTTACATTTTATTTAGTGTGTATTATCAATGGAAAGTAGTAAAGCAATGGTGCCCGTTATGTTTAATGGTACAGGCTGTTTTACTTTTGGAACTTATTTGGTCTTTTACAAATTTCTGGTTGCGATTGCCTATTGCCTCTTTGCCCATTGCTTATTGTCTATTGCCCATTGCTTATTGCCTCTCATTGCCCATTCTACTTTGGTACGCTTTAAAACCTCTCATATTAAAAGCAAAAAACGAACCTGTTTACAAAGCGGCTTACAAAAGACTTTTATATAATCCCGATACTTTTAATCACTTATTGCAACAGCAGCCAACTGCACCCGATGGATACCAGGATATTGGAATTACTATCGGTAATCCTGATGCAGCCAATACCATTATAAAAGTATGTAACCCTTATTGCGGGCCATGTGCAAAAGCGCATGCGCTTATAGATGAAATATTGCACAACAATAAAAATTTAAAATTAAAATTGATTTTCACTGCAACTAATGAAGCAAATGATATACGAGGAATCGCGGCAAAACATTTATTAGCAATAAGTGAAAAGAAAAATGTGTTGCTAACACAGCAGGCATTAGATGACTGGTATTTGGCGGAAAGAAAAGATTATGGCGTTTTTGCTGCAAAATATCCTGTAAATGGAGAATTGAAACAACAGGAGAAACAAATAGAATACATGAACACATGGTGTAAAGAAGCGGGCATAACGCATACGCCTACACTATACATCGATGGGCATTTGTTACCAGAAAATTATAGCGTCGATGAATTACAATATATTTTTTAAAAATATTTTCTTGCAAGAAATCAGGTAAAAGAATTGTGTACCTGTATAAAGCACAATCAATTATTTTAATTTTAATTTTAATTTTATTATTATGAAACAATTAAGTAAAGATGAAATGAAAGATTTCCGTGGCGGAGTCGCCACAACAGTGTATATGCCTGTAGGTGACCGTCAGTATGGAGGTCATTGCTATGTTGATTTTTGCTATGTTAACGTAGAAACTGGAGCCGTTTCAGGCTGCGAGTGTGATGTGGAAGTAGCGTGCCCATGATATCATAGCATGAAAGTCCTGTTCAATTGAATAGGACTTTGCTATTATTTTATAATCAAAATTTTAGAAACAAGTCATTATTGAAATAGCAACAATATTTATTTTCTAATTTATTTTATCAATAACAAAATAGAAATATCTAACGTTAATTTTTTTATCTTTTAGTTTTAATTAAAATAAATTATCTGAGTTATTCTTTATATCTACATCTTTTTTAGACAATTTTTGAAATCTATTCGGTCAACGAATTAAATGTAATTTATATATTTTTTAAGTAAAAATGCAAACATGAGAATCTTAATTATTTTTTGGTTATTATCATTATCAACTACGTGCAGAAGTCAAA
The DNA here is from genome assembly GCA_963819925.1 of uncultured Chitinophagaceae bacterium. Lineage (GTDB taxonomy): Bacteria > Bacteroidota > Bacteroidia > Chitinophagales > Chitinophagaceae > Ginsengibacter. The sequence continues at coordinate 190,040 of CAWFYG010000014.1, forward strand.
AATTTATTATGAAAGACTTAAGTGATTCAATGAATAATGTATATAAAGCCCATATTGGGAAAAGCTTCCCGGATTTTAAAGCAAGGGATATAAATGGAAAATATTTTTCCGATTCTTTATTAAGAGGAAAGATAACATTAATAAATTTGTGGTTTGAAGGTTGCCGCCCTTGTATTGCAGAGTTCAAACGCCTTAATGAAATATTTGAACAATTTCATTTTAACAAGCTGTTCAATTTTATAACTTTCACCTTTGACGATTATTCAAAAATAAATGAATCTATCAGGAAATACTCCTTGAAATTTCCGGTAATTCCTATTTCTGAGATTGAATGCCACAGGTTAAATTTTGGGGCCGGATTTCCGACGAACATAATTGTTAACAAAGATGGTAAGATAGCTTTTTTTAAAGCAGGTGGCGCTTTAGATGTCGCAGATGCTTCTCAAGAAATAGATTCTACAATATTACCTGAGTTATCCGAACTGCTAAATAAGAATTAAAGTAATGTTGAATTCATTTTTTAATTTTTCCATTCATAGTTGGCTTGTGCGAAAACAACTTAAAATTCTTTTGGAATATTTATCTTCTTATTTTTCAGTAGTTTAAGTCTCGTTCATGTTCTTCCCTTTTTACAAGCAACTAAACGTGATGGATTGCGGTCCCACCTGCCTGCGTATGGTGGCAAAGTATTATGGCAAGCACTACAATGCAGATACACTTCGGCAAAAATCAGGCTTCAGCAAAGAAGGAGTTTCATTACTGGGCATCAGCGAAACGGCAGAAAAGATAGGTTTCCGTACAAGAGGAGTGCAACTTTCCTTGCAACAATTAAAAGGGATTACTTTGCCCTGCATTTTGCATTGGAACCAAAATCATTTTGTTGTTTTAATTTCAGTTTCAAAGAATAAAGTAAAGATTGCAGATCCGGGGAAAGGCATACTAACGTATACCATAAACGAATTTAAGATGCATTGGCTTTCTTCTGAATCAAATGAAAATGAACAAACCGGCATTGCACTTCTCTTAGAACCTACCCCATCTTTTTACGAACAGGAAGGCGAAAAAGAACGCAGGCTTAGTTGGAAATTGGTACTGCAATATCTAACCCAAAGCAAGTGGCAGATAACACAGGTTTTTATTGCTTTAATAATAACATCGTTAATACAACTAATATTTCCCTTTCTTACGCAAAGTATTGTGGACACCGGCATTAATGCACAGAACCTGCAATATGTGGTAATTGTTTTAATAGCGCAGCTAATGCTTACGTTTAGTAAAACGTTTGTTGATTTTATTCGCAGTCGTCTTTTACTAAGAATCTCCAATATCTTAAACCTTCAGATACTTTCCGATTTTTGGATAAAGCTTACAAAGCTTCCGGTTTCTTATTTTGATGTACACCACACAGGAGATACTTTGCAAAGGATTAGCGACCACAAACAAATTCAAAACTTTCTTACCGGCACGGCATTAAATACATTGTTTTCTGTTTTCAATTTTATCGTTTATGCCATAGTGTTAGTAATCTACAATGTAGAGTTGTTTTTTGTTTTTGCTATTGGCAGCATCATCTACTTTGCCTGGATACAATTTTTTTTAAAGATCAGGCGTAAAATAAATTACCAAACCTTTTATCTTTCTGCAAAAGAGAACAATGCCACGCTGCAGCTTGTACAAGGCATGCAGGAAATACGGCTTAATAATGCCGAGAAACAAAAACGCTGGGATTGGGAAAACATCCAGGCTGCTGTTTTTAAACTAAATTTTAAGAACCTTAATTACAGCCAATGGCAACAGTCAGGCGCAACTTTAATAAACCAGGTACAGGATTTGGCTATTAGTTTTATTGTAGCAAAATTAGTAATAGATGGCCAGCTTACTTTGGGCGCCATGTTGGCGGTGCAATACATCATTGGGCAGCTAAGCGGTCCCGTTAGTCAGTGGGTACAGTTTGTGCAAAGTGCACAAGATGCAAAAATAAGCATGGAGCGGCTGAACGAAATACACCAATTAGCTGACGAAGAAGATCCCAAAAAAATATATAGCACGCATTTGCCTGATGATAAAAGCATCCTGTTGAAGAATTTATCTTTTACTTACCCGGGCGCAGGAAACGAAGTTGTGCTCAAAGATATTAATTTGTATATACCGGAAGGAAAAGTTACTGCTATTGTTGGCGTGAGTGGCAGCGGTAAAACAACGTTATTAAAACTCCTGCTGAAAGTATATGAGCAATATGAAGGCGAGATAAGAATTGGAGCAGGGGAGGTTGAGATTGCCGCGAAATTTTCCGGGAACAACTTTATAAAGGAGAGTGCCTTCCGGAAAATTTCTCGCAATGACGTTCAGAATGAAGGTTTACGTTTTGATTATGTTGATCATCATTTATGGCGGCGAATATGCGGCGCCGTTATGCAGGACGGGTTTATTTTTAATGATACCATCGCACAAAACATTGCCATTTGTGAAGAAACGATAACCTACAGCAGGTTAATACAAAGTTGCCAAACGGCTAATATTTATTCCTTTATCGAATCATTACCCAACGGGTTTTACACACAATTAGGCGCCGAAGGTGTGGGCCTAAGCCAGGGGCAAAAACAACGATTGCTTATTGCAAGGGCTGTTTATAAAAATCCTGAATATCTTTTTTTCGATGAAGCTACCAATTCCTTGATGCTAATAATGAGAAAGAGATTATAGAGAATCTTGATCAGTTTTTTCAGAGCAAAACAGTAATTGTTGTGGCGCATCGTTTAAGCACCGTTAGAAATGCTGATAAAATTGTGGTATTGGATAAGGGACGAATTGCGGAAGAAGGAACACACGAACAACTCACTTCCTTAAAAGGGAAGTATTATGAGTTGGTGAAGAATCAATTGGAGTTGGGAAATTAAAAATTAAAAATTATGAATTAAAAATGAAGAATGAATCAGACATATACAATGATGATAAAATTTCAATTCCACAAGAAGCCAACTTCCCTGTATCATCTAAGTCAAACGGGATTTTCCACGAACGCTCCAATGAAGCACAGGAGATCATCAGCCGCAAGGCGGGCTTTGTTGAAAAATGGGCGTTGCTGTTGTTTATGTGTATTCTGCTTTTATTAATCTGCGGAACATGGTTTATAAAATACCCTGATATTATTGAAACGGGGGGAACACTCACAGGAGATAATGCACCAAAGGAAATTGTAGCATTGCAAACGGGAAGATTGATAGAATTGTTTGTGCAAAATGGTGAGAAAGTATCCAAATGTGAAATGATTGCATGGCTGGAAAGTACGGCGAATACTCAGGAAGTGATTGATCTTTCGCATCAGTTAGATAGCAGCCTCGTTTTAATGGAGAAGGGTAATCCCGAAAATATTTCAAAACTTTTCAATAATCATTATCAAAATCTTGGTGAATTGCAGGCTCCATACCAGGTGTTCAATACTGCCTTACAGCAATACAATGACTACCTCGTGAATGGATTTTATGTACGCAAAAAGGAATTGCTGCTGAAAGATATGCGAACACTTCAGCAAATGGATGCATCTATCGAAAATCAGAAAGTTCTAACCAAACAGGATGAAGACTCTTCAGCAAAATCGCTGAAGATGAATAAGTATTTGTTTGACCAGAAAATTATTTCTGCCGAAGAGTACCGAACAGAAAACAGTAAGTATCTTGGTAAACAAATGGCAATTCCCCAGTTGAATGCAAATCTTTTATCGAACCAAAATCAACAGCGAGACAAATTAAAAGAACTGGAGCAATTAGAGCATGATGTATCCCAACAAAAAATAATTTTTGAGCAGGCATTGCAAACACTGAAGAGCAGTGTGGACGATTGGTTGCATAAATACACCATTCAATCTCCTTTAAATGGAACGGTATTTTTTACGGTACCCTTGCAAAAAAATAGATTTATTGAACAAGGAAAACTGTTAGGTTATATTAATCCAAAGGATAGCAGGTATTATGTGGAATTATATCTGCCTCAAAATAATTTTGGAAAAGTAACTGTAGGAATGCCTGTGCAGCTTAGGTTCGATGCTTATCCTTACCAGGAAGTTGGGTTTGTAAAAGGAACGCTTAATTATATTTCACCTATTGCAACAGACAGTGGATTTCTGGCAACTGTTAATTTAACGAACGGGCTTGCAACCAATCTTAAAAATAATGTTCAATATAAAAATGGCCTAAAGGCACAGGCACTTGTCATAACAAAAAACATGCGGCTGCTGAACAGGTTATATTATAGTTTTGTGAAGGGGACTTCGCCGGGAAAGTGAAATAATTTTTTGAATATTTTCGGACTATAATTATAGTAGACAAACCCGCTATAACTTCGTATTAGAATGATGTCTTTTAAAAATATTTTCTTGCAAGAAATCAGGTAAAGGAATTGTGTACCTGTATTAAAGCACAATCAATTATTTATTTTTAAATTTTATTATTATGAAAAAATTAAGTAAAGATGAAATGAAGAAGGTAAGCGGAGGCTTGATAGATCCGCAAGGTTGCGCAGCAAGCTGTTCTGAAAAAGTTGGTAGCACGGTTTATGTTGGTACGTGTTCATCCACTACTACCAAATCAGGAACTTTCTGTGTTTGTAGTCGCTCCGGCGGCACCGGTTGTTAAAACTTTAAAAATAAATCAGGGTGTTGTTTTTATTGTTGCACCACCTTGATTTATTTAAATAATTTTAATTCCATATTAAACTCGTTTGAAAAATCAACTGAATTTACTGTTGTTATTAAGTGTTCTATTCAGTAGCGCTCTTTTTGGTCAACGAATAATACGTGTTTCTATTACTGCGTCCGATTCGTTAGAAATTAAAAAGATCAAGTTGAATATAGAGGATGGGATGAAAGAATATGAAGTTAAACCACTCTATCTCAACAACAGCATTATTATCTCAAAAGGCGTTTATTCTAAATATCCTGTTTTGTGGGTTCTTTATCCCAGGAGCGCTGTATCATTCTGGACAAAGGGTTTTTTGATATCCGATTCTACTGCATCAGTTGAGTTTACTTCCAGAGATTCATCAGGAAATCCGATTGCATATTGTGAGAGCAATATAATTGAATATAACAAGCTAAAGGGGTATAAAGAATTTCAAGATTTTACGCTTTTGGAACAAAAAGTACTTGACAGTATTTATACAGCCCGCCCCAACTCAACTGCTAATCGCGATTCACTCCGCGAATTGGAAAATAGAATTAACATTAATTATTTCAATAAGAAATTGAAATTTGTTGAGACCCATAACAATCTATATTTTTCTTTCTTGCTATTCAAAGAAGATATTATCCCGAACCTTTTTTTTTGTAATGCTGATACCATGATAAAAGTATATAATGGTTTTGCGGAAAATATTAAAAATTCGTTTGAGGGCAGGGAAGTATTAAAATACCTGGAAGGAAGAGTTCTGATTAAAAAATCTCAACATGCCCCCGTCTTTATAACCAAGGATATTCATGGAAGAAAGGTCTCATTAACCAACTTTAGAGGGGATTATGTTCTCATCAGCTTCTGGGCTTCCTGGTGTGGACCATGCATAAAAGAGTTGCCTGTTCTTAAGAAAATACAAAAAGACTATTATGACCGGTTGCGAATTATTTCCGTTTCGTATGATCAGGACAGTAGTGCCTTTGCCAAGGCTCTAAAAAAATATGACATGAATTGGATAAACATTTTCGGCGATGATGACCTGATAAATAAATATGGGAGAACGCCCATTCCCGCATTATATCTTTTAGATAAAGACGGGAAAGTTTTATACAACAGTTTTGAAGATAACACCGATGAGTTACTATCTCTTATCAAAGATTTAATTAAATAATGCGGGTGGTTGTTATTAACAATGCATATCTAAACCTGCATGTAGTCTATATGCTTGTTTCAAATCCAGAACTATTTGTTGTTTTGTTTGTTTCATGCAAATAAATTTATGTTGAATATTTAAAGTCTTTCAAAATTATTATCCCGAAAAATTGATCCTTCGATAACCCTGGAAGAACTCAAAAAACTACGCACGACGCTTTGCAACAGAAAACTAATATTTTATCCTTAAAAAAATAACGCTTTATTTCGTAGAAAGTATTTCCATGAAAATTTGTAATTCATTTGTAGGAGCAATTGGATTATTGCTGATAACCTCTCCCGTATTTTCCCAACAAATTTTTCAAACAACAGAATTTGATAAGGCTATCTTAAATCAAACAAGAACGTTAAGCGGTAAGCCTGGAAAGAATTATTGGCAAAACAGGGGCGACTATACAATTCATGTAAATTTTGACCCTGCTTCAAACCTGCTTTCAGGAAATGAAATAATTACTTATTATAATAACAGTCCTGATAAATTGAACGAGATCATCGTAAGACTCTATCCGGATTTGTACAAAAAAGGAGTTGAAAGGTTAAGTGAAATCGATGAAAAAGATTTGAGCGATGGTGTTTCAATTGATTCATTTCAAATAGGAGATGAAGTGATCAGCAATTTTTCTAATCCTGGCAAGGCATACCATAAAAACACAAATCTTATAATTAAACCCGCAACTGATGTTTTGCCGCATTCAAAAGTTAACGTGTATGTTCGATGGCACTATACTGTAAACACCGGTTCGCCCGTGCGTACAGGCATGGTCGATAGTGGCTCTTATTTTATTGCTTATTTTTTTCCGAGAGTTTCGGTTTATGACGATATTGATGGTTGGGATGACTGGAGTTACAATGGCGAGCAGGAATTTTATAACGATTTTGGAAATTTTAATGTAGACATTTCTGTTCCCAAAGACTATGTTGTTTGGGCAACCGGCGACAGGCTTAATGCTAAAGAAAATTTTGATGATGCTATTATTCAAAAAATGAAAATTGCCGCCGCGTCAACAAAAATTATTCATGTAATAGATGAAGCAGATTATTCCAATAATGATATTTTTTCCCCATCGGCAACGGGTACATGGAAATTTTCAGCGGAAAATGTAACCGATTTTGCATTCGCGATAAGCAATCATTATTTGTGGGATGTAAGCAGTGTAATAGTTGATTCTTCTACTGGGCGAAGAACTTCGGCTGAAGCAGCTTACAATAAAATTCACAAGGATTATTTCGATGTTGCCAACCAGGCGCATCGGTCAGTTTACGACATGAGTTATTATTATCCCAGGTATCCTTTCCCTTTTAATCATGAAACGGTATTTGACGGAACCGACCAGATGGAATACCCGATGATGGTAAATGATAATCCGACACAGTCGCATAAAGATGCTGTTCAACTTACTTCGCATGAAATATTTCACAGCTATTTCCCTTTTTACATGGGCATAAACGAAACCCAATATGCCTGGATGGACGAAGGATGGGCGACTATTGGTGAATCTTTAATTTCTCCATTAATGGGCGAACCGGAAGATGAAGGCATCTTTAGCAAAACGCGATATGAAGAAATTTCAGGAACAGATAAAAGTTTGCCGTTAATTACTAACACTAAACTTTATAGCGGGGTCGCTTATCTCGCTAATTCTTATGGCAAAGCGGGTATATGTTATTATGTATTGCAGGATATATTGGGCGACGCTCTTTATTTTAAATCGTTGCATCAATATATAAATAACTGGCATGGAAAACATCCCGTTCCGTACGATTTCTTTGATAGTTTTAATAATGCTTCCGGGAAAAATTTAAATTGGTTTTGGAATAAATGGTTTTTCGATTGGGTGTATCCTGATCTTTCAATAAAGAGTGTTGAAAAATCGGGATCGGGTTCAAAAATTACAATTGGAAACGGTGGTGAATTGCCATTGCCTGTTTAGTATATGGTTATAACCCTCGCTTCAGGTGAAGACCATCTTGTAAAATCAACCGCTGAAGTTTGGAAAGATGGAAATAATGAAATGACTTTTCAAATTAAATATCCTTTTGCAGAAATATCTAGAGTAGAATTAGGTAATGAATTTATACCCGATAAGTATAAGGAGAATAATGTTTGGATCCTGGGAAAAAAATGAAACAATATTATTTAGCGCTCAAAAAAGGAACTCTTTTAGCCAGCCAGCTTTTTTTCACCGGGATGATCCATTTTTTCAATAATTCTTCTTTGGTAAGAATGGTATTATTGAAGTATAAAGTATCCGCCGTAAGTAGTCCTTCCTCTAAAAAATTATTTACCTGTGATAAAGGAATAAGCTGAATTCTTTCATTCACTATGAAAGCAAGCATTTGCCTGTCGAACAGGTTTACCTGGAAATCTTTTTCAATATTTTTAACCAGCCTTACAGAACTATCAGTGCTGCACCCGCTTACACCAGAAGCAGTTTCATCTGCCATGAAAATTATGAACTGACCAAATAATAAATTACCGTAACCTTTTACCGGGGTGCCGTGGGTTTTCCAATGACTCGCAAAATCCTTCAAAAGTCCTTCAATTTGCACAGCTTCCGAGAAAGTAAAAACCCGGTTACTTTGATATATCCATACGTGGGAATTGCTATTAAAGTCTTTGGGGACCAAATCATGAAAATTTACATTCATCCTGTAAAATTAAGCAGGAATTTTCTTTTCCAAAAGAAAGGCAAATTAATTTTAAGATTTTTTAATTGGCTTTCCCCAACCTTCTCAGGTAAGCCACATGTGAAATTATGGCATGTCTCATTTTAGGAAATTCGATATAGGTAAGGCCATATTCGGTGCAGGTGCGCTTAATAATTTTACTTATAGCAGGATAGTGAATATGGGATATTCTTGGAAATAAATGATGTTCTATTTGAAAATTTAATCCGCCAACAAGCCATGAGATCAGTTTATTTCCGGTAGAAAAGTTTGCCGTTGTTGCCACCTGGTGGATAGCCCACTCATTTTCAATTTTATTGGTAGCTTCATTAGGCATTGGAAAATCGGTTTGTTCCACGGTATGTGCAAGCTGAAACACAATACTAATTACAAAACCCGTAACCATCGTAATAATTAAAAAACCAACCAGCCAGGTTGCAAAACCCAACAACCAAATAGGTAATGCAACAAACATAAAAGCGTAAACTACTTTAGCGGTCCAGAAAGAAATATGTTCTCTTATGGTCATTTTTCTTAAAGCAACCGGGCCAATTCTTCCCGAAAAATATTTTTTGTAGTCAGAAAGAAATACCCAAACCAAATGAAGTAAAGTATATAAGAACCAGAAATAATAATGCTGGAATTTGTGCAATTTCATTTTTTTCTGCGTAACAGCAAACCTGAGCCAGGGGCGTGCTTCAATATCATCATCAATGCCGTCAATATTTGTATAAGTATGATGAATGATGTTATGTTTCATATTCCACATAATAGCACTTGCACCTAAAAAATTTAAAGAGAACCCCGCCATTTTATTCAAAACCTTGTATTTGCTAAAACTGCCGTGAGCCCCGTCGTGCATTACATTGAATCCAATAGCAGCGGTGAGCCCCCCAAACAAAACACATTCAGGTATAGCAATCCAGACCATCGGTGTAAAAAAAACAAGATGCACGTAAATTAGAATGTATCCCAGGCAAAAAAGAACGGCTTTTAAAAGTAAGGTATTGTTGCCGGTCATTGGCTTTTTGCGATCTATAAAATATTGGTTCACGCGGTTTTTCAATTCTATATGAAATTCGCCTTTTCCCTGGATGAATTTTGGATTTGCCATTTTTGTTATTTAATGAGTTACAGTTTTCCTGCCTAATTAACGCAGGTTTCTTTTTTTAAGTACTTTTTTGAATTAATGCATCAAAAGTTTTAATTCCGATCATCTTTTTTGAAAGGAAACCTTCGGCATATTTTACACCAATCATTTTTCCATACATCTTGGCACGATTAATAATGCCTTCCAAAAATTCCGGAGAGGAAATATATGTTTGGGGTTCTTTATCGTTTGCCTTTGGATTATAAAATTGAGTGGTAAAAGCTTCTATTGACTCAATTTTTTTATCAAAAACAGGTGATATATCTATTACAAAATCGGGTTTAAAATATAAATCCTGGATGTAATTAAAAACATATTTAGGTCTCCATGCTTCCTGCGTCGTACCGCTGTCATCATAGGTTTCTATTTTAATCAGTCCTGATAAAAAAGCAGCATCATTTACTAATTGTGCGGAGCGCCCGTGGTCCGGATGCCTGTCATCTGGCGCATTGCAAAGAATAATTTCCGGCCTGTATTTTCTAAGAACTCTTATTATTTTTCTTTGGTTTTCTTCGTCATTTTTAAAAAAGCCGTCTGCCATTTCAAGATTCTCTCTCACATCAACACCTAGAATAACAGCAGAGTCTTGTGCTTCCTCTTTCCTCGATTGGGCTGTTCCTCTTGTGCCTAATTCTCCTTGCGTAAGATCAACAATTCCCAATCTTTTCCCATTATTTTTTTCCATAAGAAGAGTTCCGGCACAGCTTAATTCTATATCATCTGGGTGAACGCCAAATGCTAAAAGGTCTAATTTCATTCTAAAAAAAATAACAAGTCTAAAAGGGGAACGAAGTAAAAAGATAATTTAGGCTGCAAAGTTACATAAAAAAGAGGAGCTTTTGGCTTTATAACTGTTATAAAATAAACAATTTAAAAGATTTCCCTGATCTTTTCACAATGGAAAAAAATCTATCCGGAATAACCATACATTTTTTGAACTTCTTTCACGATAGATTCCATTTCTGCATCTTTACCAAGGGCATCGTAAGGTTGTTTAAGATCACTGCCAAAAAAGAAAGCTACTGTTTGCCAAAAGCGGGCCGTGAATCCACCTTTCAATTCTTTCAGTATATCATAACAATTGGTACCTTTTGTCTCCCGGTTGATGAGCTTCATCAAAACTTTGCCCTGGTAAACCGATAAATTGGTAAGTGGTTGGGTAAATTCTTTCTTCAGCTCTTTCTCACGGCTGTTGATGTACCTGCTTATAAATTTTTTATCAGTGCTTCCGGCTATATGTTTTTCTATATCGTTAAATACAACACCGGCCTTTTTTGCGTAGGGGTAAGTAATATACACAGCATTTCTGAGTCTCGTCCATCTTTGCCTTGCCGTTAAAGTACCTTTTCCCCATACATAGATGCCTGCCAGTATTTTTGCTTCTATAGTATCACCTTCGTAAACAACTGCCATCGTGACGATGGTATCATGCTGGCCATATCTCGATTGTGCCTTGATACGATTGAAGGAACTCAATGTTAAAATAATAAGTAGTGAAATAACACTGGCGGTATGGTTACGGACGATACGCATTGCGTATGTAAATTTAAATTATAATCGTGTGGATGCAAATATCATAAGCTAAAAATTACTAAAAACAACTAACTGTTGGCAATCAAAAACATATAAAACAGCCCTGCAAGTACCAGTATTACTGACAATGCGGTTTTATAATTAGCTGCTTTAACTCTTTGTCCAATAGAAATTATAATTCCGCCAGCCATAATTAACAGGCCAACCCACACAAGATTTATATACGGGAAAACATAAGCTTTAAGCGTTATAAAATTTGTGAGAGCGTCAGATTCTTTAACGCCAATCTTAAATTTTTTATTGGAGGAAATTCCCGCAAGATTTAAATAAAGATTTTGTCTCATGAGAGTATCATCGATATAGTTAATTTGCTGGTTGATTATTGTAAGTGCGGGATAAGCCCTGGTTTTTGAGCCATCCTGTCCATAAACAGTAATGTCGGCAACTATCGCAGTATCAGTTGGGGAAAAATGAAATCTTTCATTATCAGGATTTTTAAGGATATTATTTAGAACAAAAAAACCTTTGGAATAAAATACAGTATCATTTATACCCATCTCATGAATTTTAAATTGAGCCGTATCTTCTGAACTGTTTTTTACCGAAGTAGTGGAAATATAGGTAAAAACATCATGCGTAAGATAATGCCTCGTACCGGGATTGGAACTGAGATTATTATCTTTCATTTGATAAACATCTTCCGTAAGCGTGAAATCTTCCTTCACTTTCCGGGTGGCGGTATCAATTTTTTTAAAATGAATGTGATAGAAAACCCGGTTTTTTTCTAATCCGCCAGAATCGTCCAAATAAGTAACTGTATAATTTCCCATTTGCGTAGGAACGTTTTGTAAAAGCGTCAGATTCTCCATGGGATCATTGGTCTCCCTTCCGGTAGGATCTTTATCAAATGGGAGAAACAACCCTGTTTTACTATTATCGCTTATCACCTTTTTATTACCCGACGAAATCAACATTCCCGTAATCATTAATGCAAAGCCGAGATGAGCAATTGCGGCGCCGCCGGCCTTTACGTTGCCCTTGAGCACAGTCCTTAAATAAGCTGCATTGGCAATTACCGAAAATACAGATGCGAATAAAGCCATATAAATGGCAATTAAAAAACCGGGTCCCTTTTTAGTATATTCTATCGGGTAAAAGAACACGAGCAACAACGTAATTATAACGGCAACGCTTAGGGGCAGGGCCATTTTCTTAATTAAATAATTTTTTTCCGTGTTCCTGTATTTCAGGTATTGCGATACAGCGGTAAGCAGCCCGATTATGAAAGCCACTAAGACTAAAACTTTGTTGTAAGTGAATTCCCTATCCTGCGGATCTGCGTAATTTGTTCCAAATATTTTATTGTAAACCGGTAAAGAAGTTACTGCAATGATGAAAAGTGCTGCAAGAAAAAAAATAAGTGAGCCGATAAACATCCAGAATTCTCTTGAAGAAATATTTTCTTCTTTTTGTATCGAGGGAATTTTTTTATAATTAGAAAAGAACAGCAACAACATTGGGAGCGATATCACAACAACAAAAATTCCAATCAGAACATTCATCGCCAAACCTGCTTCAGTAAACGAGTGAACAGAGGTATCACCCAATATTCCTGTGCGGGTTAAAAAGGTTGAATAGAGTACGAAGAAATAACTTAATATGATGAAAAGGTAAGAAGCTCTCAATGCATTGCCTGTCGCATTATAAACAGCCATGCAATGCAAACCTGCAATAAGTATCATCCATGGAACCAATGCCGCATTTTCAACAGGATCCCATGCCCAATAACCGCCAAACGATAATGATTCATAAGCCCACTTTCCGCCCATCATAATACCAACTCCCAATACACAGCAACTGAACAAAGTCCATGGCAGTGCAGGCTTTACCCAATCGCTATAATTTTTTGTGCTAAGAGATGAATAAGCAAATCCCAGGGGAACAATAGTACTCGCAAATCCCAAAAACAAAATAGGAGGATGAATCACCATCCAGTAATTTCTTAATAAAACATTCAGGCCGATTCCGTCTTTTAAAAATGATAAATAATCGCTTCTCAAAAGATGTGTTTGCAAATCGATAAATACCGGTGCGCTGCTTAAGTTAAGTTCGTTTCGTGTTAATACAAAAGGGCTGCTTCCAATTCGTGTATCACCAATATAAATTCCCACGATCATTATCAGCAAAACAAATTGGGCAAGTGTAATAATGCCGAGAATTGGAGCTTCTCGTTTTTTACTTGTGAAAATAAGGATGGTTCCCAAAACGCCTTGCCACAAGGACCAAAGAATAAAACTTCCTTCCTGGCCTTCCCAGATGCATGCTAATAAATATTTCGGTTCAAGTTCTTTGGATGCATGTTTGTACGAATAGAGGTATTCAAAATAATGGTGAGAACATATATAATAAATGGTAATAAAAACGGTTATTAAAGAAACGAACTGTATAAAAAAAGCGCCTCTTGCAAAAAGTATCCAGGAACTTTTTTCGTTTTCATTTTTAATTGTAGAAGCGTAAAAATATGCGATTGACGAAACCAGGGAGGCTACGAAGGCGAGCAACACAAAAAAATGTCCAACCTGGCCGGGCAATAAATGTTCACCTTCAAACTTCATGTTGCGGGTTAGTATTGAGAAACCGTTTTTTCCAATTGTTTTTTATCATCCTTGTATTTAGAAGGACATTTCAGCAAAATGTGATCACATTTAAAAACATTTCCTTCCATTTTTCCTTGTAACACAATACGATCACTCTGTTCCAGTTCAGCAGGTTTTGTATTATGATAAATTACCTGCGTACTGCCGCCGAGGCTGTCTGTGGCGTAAAAAGAAAGATAATTAGGGTCTTTTATTGCATCGTATTGTATAGGTTTAGATTTGTCGATCCTGGCAATAAGATGTACATATTTTCCAGGTTTTGCTTTTGCAGAGCTTATAGTATCATACGTGGAAAAATCAACAGAATACATTAACAATACACCTATTGCCGCGGCTATGGCTACTAAGATAATAATGCTGGAAGTTTTCATAAATTTTATTCAGCCGCAAATTTAGTTTAAAATGGGTTTAATAATTCATAAAACTTTATGATACTGATCATCATCTCGCATTATGAAAATCATCCTTCCCGTTTGCCTGCAGTTTGGCAGTTCAAAACCACTTATGATTTACTATTATATTATCTTTGCACCTCCTAAAAAATTTTTAGCTTAATAATGACCGATTTATCAAAGTTTGATCCCAATTGCGTAGGCAATCCCAACAACAATATTTTTGGCCTTCCATTTACAGAAGAAGATGCTGCGGTCGTATTGCTGCCCGTTCCATGGGAGGTTACCGTAAGTTATACGGCGGGTACTGCCAGGGCAGCAGAACACATCTGCAAAGCGAGCCTCCAGGTAGATCTTATTGATACCGATACAAAGGATGGTTGGCGGCAGGGGTTTTACATGCGTGATATTGATAAAAAAGTTTTAATGAAAAGTGATTACCTCCGCAAAGAAGCTGAACTTTTTATTAATTATATTTCGCAGGGAGATGAAGTTGGAGATAGCAAGTTCATGTGTAAAATCCTGAAGGAAATAAATGAGGGAAGCGAATTTTTAAATCTTTGGGTATATGAACAAACCAAGGAACTACTGGATAAAGATAAGATGGTAGGTGTTATTGGTGGCGACCATAGTACCCCCTTAGGATTTTTTAAGGCTATTGCAGAGAAACATGGCGATTTCGGAATTCTGCAAATTGATGCACATTGCGATCTTCGGAAAGCTTATGAAAATTTCAAATATTCACATGCGTCTATAATGTATAATGCTTTGGAGGAAATTCCTGAATTGATAAAACTAGTGCAGGTAGGAATTCGGGACTATTCTCCGCTGGAATATGATTATATTAAAAACAGTGGGGAAAGAGTGATCACTTATTTTGATAAATATATTAAGGAGCAGACTTTTGAAGGGGCTTCGTGGAAGCAAATTGTAGATGATATCGTAAGCAAACTTCCCCGGAAAGTGTATATTAGTTTTGATATAGACGGACTGGATCCCAAACTGTGTCCACATACCGGAACCCCTGTACAGGGTGGATTTGAGGCGGAACAAATTTTTTATCTCTTCAAAAAAGTAGCAGAAAGCGGGAGGCAGTTTATTGGTTTTGATCTTAATGAAGTTGGCATTAGCCCCAATGAATGGGATGAAAATGTAGGAGCAAGAGTGTTGTTTAAATTGTGCAATTTAATGGTGGCTGCAAAAATTAACAGTAATGCAAAAGTTTGAAATTGTTCTTAAAAATTATAAGGTAAAGTCCTATCGCATTATCGCTCTTTTAATAGTTTTTTTTAATCTTACTGTTTTTATTTATTTATTATTTTCTGATAAATATTTTTATGATGCTGCGGCCTCCCTATTTTTAGTTGCGGCTTATTGCCTGTACCGGTTTTATGTTGCTAAAAAAAATAAGACAGGATTTTATATGGATATCTTTTCCTTCTTCATCCTTGCGGGATGCTGGCTTGCATTTCGAAATTACCCGGTAGTTATTGGCAGTATGCTGATGGGTATTTTATATTATTTTTCTTTACAAAAATTATTGTTCGTTTTTAACAATACTTCGGTTAAAAAAACGAATTTTCCACCGGCAGAATATCCCTGGAATAAGTTTAGCAACGTAATGTTGAAAGACAATATTCTTACACTCGATTTCGACAATAATAAATTGATACAGTGGGAAATTGAAAATTATATCAATGAACCTGAATTCAATGAATTTGCGCAACAACAATTGCTAAAATCATTACGCTCTGAGGAGAATTTATATTTAAATTAAAAACTCTTTGAAACACAGTCCCTACATATTATTTTCTGATGGTGATGGAAATATTTTTGAAGACACTTCTTTATACGCAGGCGGAAGAAGCGGATGGGATGCGTTGCCCGTAGAAAACGAGGAGTGGATTGAACTCCCTCGGGGTGGCCAGTTGTACGAATTGCCCAACAGGAGGGGAATAGGTATTGATGTTCACACAGGTGAGATGCGTTTATGTGAGAAGGGCTGGGCGGTTGCGGCTTTTATTCCCCCGGCCTATACAGGCACTTACCTTGCTGCTTATGAAACTTTACCTAATGCGGAAACGCTGCCTTTGTTTTGTTATACGGCTGCGGGCTGGTATAATGAAAAATTTTATGTGACCGCTGTACGCATTGAAAATGACATACGGCAGGAGAGTGCTGGTTTTGATGAAGAAAGAATTAAGGCCGGAGTAAAGGAATATTTATCTGCGTTTAGACATAACCGTTTGGTTCAGCATTTGGCTAATAATTGCTGCACGACTTACCATTGTCCCGCGGCACGTAATTATTTTATGGGAAGATGGGAATGTCCTGTTCCAAGTTCCCCGGCATGTAATGCTAACTGTATCGGGTGTATTTCCTTTCAACCGCAGGAAGAGACAATAGTTTCTACACAGGACAGGTTGACATTTAAACCTACAGTAGAAGAGATAATTGAATATACAGTTCCTCATTTGGAAACTGCACCCTTCCCGATAGTAAGTTTTGGCCAGGGCTGTGAAGGTGAGCCTTTGCTGATGTGGCAAACGATTAGAGAGGCAATCCAGGAAATAAGAAAGCATACACAAAAAGGAAGTATTAATATAAATACTAACGGCAGTGGCCCCGATGCTGTGAAAGCCTTATGTGAAGCCGGGTTAAACAGTATCAGGGTAAGTACTAACTCGGCCCGCGCAAAAATTTATACGCCTTACTACCGCCCCAATAATTATGAGTTTAATGATATAATTGAAAGCCTCAAGGTGGTAACTAACTATAATGGATGGACGAGCATTAATTATTTTGTTTTCCCCGGAATGACAGACAGTGTTGACGAATATGAAGCGTTAAGAAAACTTATAAAAGCCACGGGATTAAAAATGATCCAATGGCGAAATTTTAATATTGATCCCGATTGGTATTTGGGTAAGATAGGCGTAACCGATACCGGGGAATGTTTGGGCATCCGCCAAATGATGGAATTAATACACGAAGAATTTCCCGATTTAAAATTTGGATATTTTAATCCTTCCATGGAAAGAATAAAAGGAAATTTTGAAATGGATTATGCTAAATAGAAATTTATAGCCTTCTGATTCAGGACTGTACTAATATTAGTTTTTATCTGCGGGGGGTAAATTTTGTCGCAAAGATTTTTCAGAATTTCGTTCAATTAGGGCTTGTTATATTCCTGGGAAGCGATGTTTGATAGTAATTTTTACTGCGGCATGGACCACACAGTGGGCTGCCAAACAAGAAAATGATGTGTTGACTGTTAAAGTCATTTACCTGCTTAAAAAATAGACTACCTGTTCGCCAGCTTCACCGGCGCCTGAATACTTATTGGTAGCGTCCATCAAAAAATTATTTTTCTCCAAAAGCCTTTTGGATTTATCATTTGCCGGATGCGTGAATGCGATAATTGTTTTTAATTGCATTTTGTTGAAACAATAATCCAGAACTTTTGAAGTAGCTTCCTGCATAAATCCCTTTCCCTGGTAAGTTGGGTGAAGTTCATAACCAATTTCTGCCGTCTCATTTTCAACCGAAATATTCCAGCAACAAATAGTTCCTATCAGTACATCATTTTCCTTCAATGCAATTACCCAGTAGACTGACTCATTATCATCAATTAATGTTACAATTTTTTCTATAAATTTTTTGGCCTCATTCAGATCAATCGATTTTGGCCTTTCGAGAAATTCATTTACCTGTTCATTGGAACGAAGTGCCATAATTTCTTTTGCATCGTTCATAGTAAGCTTTCTTAAAACCAAACGTTCTGTTGTCAGCGTAGGAAATGGTGTGAAATTTAGTATGATCATTGTAATCTTGTAATGGTAAAATAACCGCTATTTTAATATTGGCTTGCAATTTATAATTTTATGTACTTAAAACTTATAACATGAAAAAAATATTAATCACAGCGACGCTCTTTTTATTTTTCAGTTCGGCTTTCTGCCAAAAGGTGCCATATAACGTAGTTTTTGATATCACGAATAATGAGCCGGCTATTCAACAACGAATGATCACTTTGGTAAAAGAAATAATCAATGCCGATCCAGATGCAAAAGTGGAAGTAGTTTTTTATGGTAATTCCATAGCTGTTGTAGACAAAACCAAATCTGCTGTGATAGATGATATTTCCAAACTTTCAGAAAATAAGCAAGTGCAATTCAGGGCATGTGCCGTCGCCATGAAAAAACATAGCCTTGACGAATCTGGTTTAGTAACCGGGGTTCAGACAGTTCCAGATGGTATTTATGAAATTGTGAAAAAGCAGGCTGCGGGATATGCCTATATTAAGATTGTTGAATAAGAAAGAAGGCTTATTACACTAATTATTAACTCTAATAAATCCATTCGTGTAATTAGAAAAAATTAGTGTAATCAGTTTAAGACTTTCTATTTTTTCAGGTACTTCCAATTCCTCGATTTTCCTTCAGATACCCATTCAAGAGTTGTTGCAATTCTTTTGCTTTTGGTTTCTTCTGTTTTTGCTTCGTTGATCCATTCAATATATTCTCTTTTATGAGAGGGGCTGAAGTTATTGAATGCAGCACCGGCCGCTTTATTTTTATTTAATGCTTTTTGCAAAGCTTCGGGAACTTCGACTTCTTTTGGAGCAGACTTTTTTCTTTCAGGTAACTTTATATCATCATCATTTAATTTCATTGCTTCCCTTACCCAGGCCATAAGTTTACCATCCGGTGGCAAATCTTTCAGCCCGGTGATTTTGCCCATGTGTCCCATCGCGGATTCATTTTGACCCATCATCTCTTTTGCATCTTTCATAATCTTCGATTTCCAAAAGCCAAATGCACAATGTTCTTTAAAAGCCGCCATATTGCATAACGGGCCCTTATAATCGAAAAAAGGCATTCCCCATTTAATGGTTTCTTCCACATCCGGGCACGCCTTGTGAACCAGGTTTCTTAAATGTTGTAAAACAGGCTTTGCAAAGCCGGCCGATTTTGAAATGTATTCGTCAATTCTTTTATCTTTTTGTGTCATATCAATTGCAGTTAAAAATTCAATACAAAGTAATTATTTCTTTACAGAAAATGCATAAACTCTTACAGGAAAATTATGCAATACCATCATTTCCCTTATTTATTAATGTTCAGGTAAAGTAAAATTATTGCCGGTTTCATTTCAAAATAAAAATTTGCTGCAAATTCTCTGCAGACAGTTTTAAATTTGCATTCATTAATGGCATTAATAAAACTGCCTACGGCACTCAGAGCTTTACGGTACTACAATTTTCGCTTATACTTTTCAGGACAGGCGATATCTCTTATTGGAACATGGATGCAGCGGATTGCCGTTAGCTGGCTGGTGTATAATCTTACGCATTCTGCGTTTATGCTGGGTCTTGTGGCATTTGCGGGACAGATACCAGTACTGTTTTTGTCTCCTTATGCAGGCGCTTATGTCGACAGGCACAGTCGTTACAAAACGTTGCTCTTTACACAAATTGCATCAATGATCCAGGCAGGATTGCTTGCGCTCGTTGTATGGATAGGGAACTACAACGTTACCATTATTATTTTGCTGAGTGTTTTGCTCGGTGCCATTAATGCTTTTGATACGCCTTCCCGCCAATCGTTTATGATTGTATTGGTAGAAAACAAAGAAGATCTGCCTAATGGAATTGCGCTGAATTCATCTATGGTTACTTTGGCTCGTTTGCTCGGGCCGGCAGTTGCAGGAATATTACTGAGCAGCTATGGTGAAGACGTTTGTTTCCTGATTAATTTTTTAAGCTTTATCGCCGTAATAGTATCTCTGCTTTTTATGAAAATAAATATTCCATTACGGCCAAAAAATACAGAACCGATATGGACAGGTTTGCAGGAAGGATTTAAATACATCAAAGGAAATATGGGATTGCGTTCCGTTATTTTCCTTACAGCAATAATGAGCCTGCTTGTAATGCCTTATACCACCTTGCTTCCCATCTATGCAGCTTCAGTTTTTAAAGGCGATGTTACAACGTTTAGCTGGCTGAACAGCATTTCCGGCCTGGGCGCTTTATTGGGCGCAGTATATATGGCTACCCGAAAACCGGGAAGCAAATACCTGAAAATAATTGCTTATTCCGCTTTACTATTTAGCATTGGGCTCATCCTGTTTTCTTACATGAAAAATTTTAAGCTTGCCTTATTATTTATAATGGTTGCAGAAGGCGGTATGCTCACGGAAATTTCGTCGAGTAATACGTACATACAAACTCACGTGGACGAACGCATGCGGGGAAGAGTGATCAGCTACTATGTTATGGCATTCCTGGGCATGCAGCCAATCGGCGGACTATTGATAGGAACCATGGCGCATTTAACTAATGCACCTCTTACGGTATTGTCGGAGGGAATGTGTGGTGTTATTGCGGCGCTGCTATTTCTACCTGTTGTAAAAAGAGTGAGAAGATCGCGATTGAATAAGAAGGTGGCGGTCGCTTAGCGCCAAGAAAATTTCTTCGGGTAGCTCCACCGTTAGTTTAAAATTTTTACCGGAAGGCCTTTGGCGATCTTCAACAGCAGGCTTCTTCACAAATTTCTTTGGTAGGGAAGGGAATAGCTGAAGCCTGTACCCAGCGGCCTTCCTGTAACCTGAAATTATAAAATTTACCCTTGGGCTTTTTTTGAATACATACACAGTCAACGTCCTCGGGAATGTCTTCAAACGTATTGAACGAAATAATATTTTTTAGTATCGGTTGAACAGGTTTTGCTTTTGGTTTCGTTTTTGTTTTTTTGCTAGCTGGCTTTTTTGAAGCAGTTCTTTTTACAACTTTTTTCGAAGCAGTTCTTTTTACAACTTTTTTTGAAGAAGATTCCTTCACAGTTTTTTTGCTCGTATTTTTTTTTGTAATAGTTTTTTTTATTGCCATAGTTATTGTGTTAGTTGAATTGTATTAACATAGTGAAACTGCAAAGCATTCGGATCCTTTAAAATTTTATTGATGTTAAAAACCAACGGTTTGTATCCTCCCACTTTATTGGCATCAAGCTGTACAATTTTTTCAATATTAAATGTATCATGCTGCGATGTTGGATTTGAGGGAAAAGCGGCGGGCATGAATAACAGGCCTTTCGTATTCTTTTTCTTTTTATGAAGTTTCAAATAGAAAGTACTGTTGTCTTTTTGTAAGGTTAACTCCGTATCAAAATTTATTAAGTTTTGGTCCTCATCAACAGTTCCAAAATAACACGGTGTTATTCCGGTTACTTTATTTTGCCCGTTGCGTTTTACCGAAAAAAATATTGCTCCAACAGCCGGTATATCAACTAAAGTCCCGTTTTTAGTTTTTACTGAATAGGTAAATTCATATCTTATCAAATAAAGATTTTGAGAATATCCATTCACATCCCAATAATTAACAGAGGGAATTTTGCTTTTATCATTTAATTCAGAGTATTCGAGCAAATCATCGGTTTCTATAAATTTTTCGCGGAAAGATGAAACATACACTTCGGCTCTAATTGCTTTTTTTGTAACAGGATAATTTATATATAGCGCATCGCCAATACCGGGAACTTCTTTAAAAAAATTTTGATCAACATCTTTCCTGAAATCAAAAAGTATCCTTTGCTCCAGGCAGCCCGCAAATAAAATTGCAGTAATTGTAAGAAATACTATTTTTTTACAACTTAACATTATTCATATTATTATAAGTGCCTCCAATGTAAAAACGATTAATATCATTATTGGGATGTAGCGGATAACGAAGAATCGTATGTATAATTTCCTGCAATCCAAAAACCCTTCCCGACTTAGCGCTGCGTAAAGAGCCCATCACGCCTGCATCCACAGCATAACCCTGGCCTAAAAATATTTTAAGGTTATACGCTGACGTATTAAATGCCGGTGCTACAAGGCGCTTGCTTCTTATAACGTCAGAGTCGTCTGCATTATAATTAGGAATATTGATGCCAATAAGATTAGATAGCTCGTATAACAGTGGCGAGTAGCCGGTGAACTGATCAAAGCTTAATTCGACAATATTATAATTTTTGTGATTGTGAATATAAATGCCAAAGCCTCCGGTCCACCAGCGATCGAAATTATCAGCTAAAGGAAGAAAGGTAAATGGCACAGCGCCATCGTTGTAATAATTGATGCTGAAGTCCGGAGCCGAAAATGAAACCGAACCAACAATTTGATTTCGCTGGTGATTGTTTACAATAAAGTTGGTACTTAAATAAGCCGCATATTTTTTATTGGTGGCGATATTGTAGAAAGAACCTGTGTTTAATGTTTTAAAAAATTTTGTGTATGCAAGTCCTTTGCCCCATGTGCTTCCAATGCTGAACGTATTGGTAAAATCAATTTGAATATCTCCTGTCAGGGGGTTTAAATTGGCGCCGAGTGATTTTGTATAAATAGATATTGAAGGGCCATAATTAACAGAGAAATTATTTTTATAAATTCCGTTGGCTATAAAAGCTGCGTATAGCCTTAGCCCCGGAAACGTTTGCGACTTACCGTAAGTGAAATTAAGATTGCACCCAAAATTAAAATAGCCCCGGTAATTCCAATTGGGTTGCGCGGAGGAAGATGTACCAATTGTAAAAAATATTGCAATGAAAAAATATTGATAGCAATTTTTCATCTTTGGGTTGTTACTCTATAAATATAATTCTTAGGATTCAATTATAAAAGCCGGCCCGTAACCCAGGATGTATAAACACCTGTTTCCGATTGATGAATAGCACCGATGCTATTTTTAACCACTCAAATAATTTAACCCGGTAGAGTTTATACAGTTACTACCTTTGTTTTATGTTTACATTTCTCGCCTGGATCGTTTTATTTATACTGTGTTGGCCGCTGGCTGTTTTGGCATTGGTACTGTATCCAATCGTTTGGTTACTTGTATTGCCTTTCAGGTTACTCGGGATAGCGGTGGATGGTGTTTTTGGGTTACTGAAGGGTATCATCATGCTACCAGGCAGATTACTGCAGAGGGTATGATGCGTTTGGTTTAATGACCAATTAGCTACTAACCATTACTATTTAGAACAAGACACATTCTTTATTGTTGCCATTGGTCAGGAGACCAGACGGCTCGAAGAGCGGCGGCGAATGGGCTTTCGTGCAAAGCAAACACCAACGGAGGCTAAAATCTTTTTTCCGAAATCTGAAAATTATAAATGAATAGAAATTATTGAACGTGTATAGCAAATTATCACCGGTTAATTTTATATTGAATTTTATTTTCCCTGATTAATAAATAAAAATATCTGATATGCTGTTCCAAAAAATGTTTTTTTTATTATTTACTCCAGCGTTTTTTTGCTTTACTGCAGCTCAAGGTCAGCAGGTAAAACATTACAACCTGGTAAAAATGCTTCATGAAAATAAGCTGGAAACAACTACAGCGGATCAGGAAATCCAGGTATTTTTTAATCCAAGGAATCAGGCAATCTCTGTTAATGGTATTTTATGGGTGAAAGACGTTAATTTTAAAGAAGGAGCTATTGATGTAGATATGAGAGGAAAGAATATTTTTCTTCAAAGTTTTTTGGGGATTGCTTTTCATGCTATGGATAGTAAACATTACGACCTGGTTTATTTTTGCCCATTCCGGTTTCATGATTCTGATATTGTTACACGTAACTATTCTATAAAATACATGAGTCTACCGGATTACAATTATCTCACACTGCGCAAGGATTACCCGGGAGTTTATGAAAACGCAGCCTCCCCTGCGCCTCAGTCTGATGAATGGTTTCATGTAACGATTGTGGTTAAGGAGGGCTGGATTACCGTATATATAAACCACTCAGCGATACCCTCTCTGAAAATTCAGCAACTGCATACTCTTACTGAAGGTAAAATTGGCTTATGGAGTTATAGTAAAACATTAAGCAGTGATTTTGCTAACCTAACTATTACTAAGTAACCAACTCTGATAACTTTAAAGTACTTTAAGCCATAACAAAAGTTTATCAAAATTGCATAAGATAACTTATTCCCCCCGTTCGTCCAAACATATAGAAAGTAACGCCGGGCTTTTTCGTTTAGCCGTGTGCGTTGGCCATGCCTGCGTCATGTAACAAAAACCCGAAATGAAGAGCTTTTCCTTATGATTAAGGAAGGCATCTGCAGAATCATCAATCCAGTCTGGTTGTATCAACCGGGATTTTGGCCAGTACCATATTTGCTGAATCCACTAATTGGCGGAAAGCGGGTATATATTTTTGGCCTACAGGAGTTGCTGCCGAAAACTTTTGTTTTAAAGGATCAACCTGCTTTCCGTTCTTCCAAAAACGGTAGCACACATGCGGTCCCGTTGCCAGCCCCGTCATGCCGACGTACCCTATTATCTGGCCCTGTGCTACATGCTGTCCTGCCTTGACTGCCCGCCTGCTCATGTGCAGGTATTGAGTTGTATAGACATTGTTGTGTTTTATTTTCACATAATTGCCATTAAAGCGGGTATATCGCGATGCAATTACCACTCCGCGACCGGTAGCAAGAATCGGTGTGCCGGTGGGAGCGCCGTAATCTGTGCCCAGGTGGGCTTTCCATATTTTTTCTACCGGGTGAAAACGATGCATGCTGTAGTGCGATGTAATACGGCTGAACTTGAGTGGCGCTTTGAGAAATGCTTTCCGCAAACTTTTCCCATCTTCATTATAAAATTCACCTCCGCCGTCGCCGTCCGGTTCAAAGTAATAGGCTTTGTACATCTCGTTCCGGTGAGAGAATACTGCCAACCTGATGGACCCTGATTCAATAGGTTTGTCTTTTACGTAATGCTGATCATATACAATTTTAAACCAATCGCCTTTTTGAATGGAATAGAAATCTATTGTCCAGGCAAATATATGAGCAAGTTTTACAGCAAGGTCCGGATCAGCATGCTGGCGCTCCAGTGTTTCATATAGCGAACCGTTGATGGTGCCGGAAAGGTTCACGGTTTTAGTGGTTACGGGTCGATTGCCGGTATATACGTTCATGGTATCCCGGAGGTCGTACACCACGTAGTGGACCGGGTCGGGCCGGTAGATGAAGTATTGCGCTTTTTGCGTAGAGTCTTTAGTGCAAAATATCGTATAGGGTTTGCCGGCATTAAGGTTGCGAACACTGAAAACAGGACGTGCCTTTTGGGCGAGTTGCAACGCCGTGGTGTTATCGATGCCGTAATCAGCCAGAATATCTGTGAGAAACTGGTTGCGCTCAATGGTGCCGTCAAATACCGTGAACGAATCAACCGGCAGGCCGAAACGGGTGACAGCAGGCCCCGGTGGTGCTGCCTGGGCAGGCAAAGCTTTTTTGACCGGTACGCCTTTAGCTGGTTTCACTAGTTGAGTTACGCCAAAAATAACAGCGATTCCCAAAACGGCAATTAGTACAATTCGTTTTACTGAAAATTTTTTATCTCCGTTCATGTTTGTTACAGAAAAGCATTCTTTATAAAAATTATCATCGCTAAAAGCAATGAGCAGCCCCGGGCAATTGCTTTGAAAACAATCAAAAAACCGGGAAATGATTTATGCCGGAAAATACAGCCAGGCGAGGATCACAAACAATTCGTAATCTGTCTTTCATAAGATTTACGCCTTCCGTGCAAAGATGCATTATTCAGCTTAAAATAAAAAGCAATAATTACTTTTTAAATAATTGTTGTGATCATCTTTGCATTTCATCCGGGCATATAGAAAATTTTGCCGGTGCAATTTTCTTCGTGTAGCCGTTCGGGTTGCTACGCCTGTAGCATGTAACAAAAACCGAAATAAAAAACATGCGTACATGCTTCTTCGTTATAACTCTATAAAGGTTCGGGATTAAAAAAATTATGAACCCGGCAGCAAAATTATAAGACGGCTTCCTGCTCCTTCTTTGGACTCCACTTTTATATCACCGTCATGTGCTTTAATAATATCATAGCTTAAACTCAAGCCTAATCCTGTTCCATGTCCTGTCACATTAGGAGATGACAACTTAAAGAAGATTGAAGATGCGTTGGACAGATAAAAGTTGTCGGCGCCCGATATCCGGAAGCGTTGGAGAAAACAACGGGTTTATAAATGAGTAACGAAACGTTTTTGTTAAACTATGAGTACCTTACTGTAATAACAAAATCGAAACTAAAAAGAAAAGGAGTTGATTATGGAAATTACCAGGATAGGTTCGCAACCTTCTGCAAAAGGGCCGGAAGACTGGTTCACCGGGCCCGTTCGTATTGATCCACTGTTTCAACCAAATGAATCGAGACGTGCAGCAGCCGCCAGCGTTACATTTGAACCCGGTGCAAGAACTGCGTGGCATACGCATCCGCTGGGTCAAACATTAATTGTTACTGCAGGTTGTGGTTGGGTGCAGCGGGAAGGAGGACCTGTTGAAGACATTCACCCGGGCGATATTGTTTGGATTGCGGCAAATGAAAAGCACTGGCATGGAGCAACCGCAACGAATGGGATGTCACATATTGCCACACAAGAAAACCTCGAGGGCAAAGTGGTGGAGTGGATGGAGAAAGTGACGAATGAGCAATACAAAAAATAATTTGTGTTTCTACATATTTACAGGTTGTAGCATGCTTACACGATTACCTTCTGTATCGATGAACGAACAATAGAGCCCAACGCCCGGGATATCACCCGGTTCTCCCGGTTTGTTTGGGTCGCCACCTAAAATTTTGCCGCCGGCGTCTGCCACTTTCTTCATCAAGGCTCTAATGTCATCAACAGCTATAACTACCGAGGGATGTTGTGAATCCGGAGCATCAGATTTTTGATAAAATCCGCCTCCGATCATGCCCGGTTTTAGAGGGTGTCCTTTTTCGTCGGTTTCAGATGTTGCAACAACCATATAGTTTCCCATTTCAGGTCCCATCTGCTGGATTTTCCATCCAAATACGTTGGTATAAAATTCGGCTACACGCTTTCTATCTTCAACGGGCATTTCGAAATGCACAACGGGGTTCATTTTTGACATGATTTTTTATTTTTTATGTGAATTGTAAACCAATTTTTAGTCGCAAGTATTTTGCCAGATTTACACTGTTTGAAAATATTTTTTCTTTTTAAGGTTGAACATTTTATTCGGTCACTTTCGCAATGACCTGGAATTTAATATTGTCGGAAGAAGTTCCCAGCATAAGTTTCACCTCGTCATTTTCTAACACATAACGATGGAGATTTTCATCCCAATATTGTAAATCACCTGCTTTAAATTTTAACTGAACAGTTTTCTTTTCCCCGGGCTGTAGTGTAATGCGTTGAAATGCTTTTAGTTCTTTTTTGGGACGAACAACAATAGAATGTAAATGCTGAATATATAATTGCGCTACGTCATCACCGGTTCGTTTACCCGTATTCGTTATATCGAAAGTTATTATTATTTCTCCATTTGGTTTTATCGTCTTGCTGTTTAATTTAAAATTGGAATATTTAAAAGTTGTATAACTTAAGCCATAGCCAAACGGGTATAAGGGATCACCTTTAAAATACATATAAGTCCTTCCGTTACGAATATTATAATCCATCATTGGCGGAAGCTGTTCCATGGAGCGTGGCCATGTTTGTGTTAACCGGCCACCAGGATTATAATCTCCAAATAAGACATCTGCAATTGCTGTCCCTTCTTCCTGGCTGTTGTGTGCCAATTGAATGATGGCAGGCATATTATGTTGCGTCCATGTTATGGCATAAGGAAAATTGGCAATTAATACAATTACAGTTTTAGGATTGATTCGGTAAACTTCTTTAATCAAATCTTCCTGTTCGAGGTAAATGGTTTTTCTGTCAACATCTTCTCTGCCGTCGCTTGGCACCGGGCACTGATCCCAGGGGGCATTACACCATGGGTGATTGCCAACTACCATAATAACATAATCGGATGAAGCTGCCAATGTTTTTACACTATCTTCATTTTTTCCCGTTGTCCATTGCACCGAAACTTGATCACCTAATTTATTTTTAATTCCATCTAAAGGTGAAATAGCGTAGGGTGGTGTGCCACTATACCAATCTAGTAAAACCTGGTTGGCATAAGGGCCTATTACCGCAACAGACTTAATTTTATTTTTATCAAGAGGGAGAAAATTATTCTGATTTTTTAATAAGACAATCGATTTGCGGGTTACTTCTTTTGCCAGCTCTTTATTTTTCATGCTGAGCCATGGTTCTTCTCCATCTTTGATAGCTGCATATGGAACCATTTCGGGCGGATCGAGCAAGCCAAGTTTTATCATTACCCTAAAGTCGCCACGAATTACAGAATCGATATCGCTTTCTTTTAAAAGCCGATTGGCCAATGCATTTTTTATTGGGTTAGGATACCTATCAAGAAATTGGTTGATGCCAGCTTTTACTGCCGCCGCTGCAGCCCACGCACTATCGGGATAATATTTATGTTCTTTCCAAAGTAAACCCAATGCCCCTCCATCGGTACAAATAATTCCGTTCTGTCCCCATTCTTTCACCGTAACATCTTTTAATACAGGATGTACCATCATGGGGATACCATTATAACTATTGTATGCTGCCATAAAGGCCCTGGAACCTGCTTCTATGCCCATTTTGAAAGGAAGGGAATAATATTCGCGAAACAGGCGTTCATCAAAATTCGAAGAGGAACGGACCCTGTTGTCTTCATTACTGTTGGCTAAAAAATGTTTCATCAATGAAGCAGTCATCCAATATTTAGGATTATCTCCCTGCAATCCTTTTACATAAGCCTGCACCATGCAACCATTGAACCATGCATCTTCGCCATAGCATTCTTCAGTTCTTCCCCAGCGTGGATCACGGCCAATATCTGCGTTGGGAGCTCTTATTACTAAACCGCCCTTTTTGTATTTTTCAGTTTGAAAAATGTATCTGGCTTCATAGCCTTCAGTGGCCGCAACTCTTCTTATTAAAGCAGTATCCCATGTTTCGCCAAGGCCGTACGATTGAGGGAAAGTAGTGGTGGTTACATGCATTCTGCGTCCCCAGTTGCTCGGGCCGCCTAAGGCAACTCCATGTAATCCTTCAATTTGCCCGGTGCCTTTTATGCCCAATCGCGGAATAGTTGGGTTGGTTCCAAGGCACCGGATTTTTTCATCCAAGGTAAGGAGAGAAATGATGTTGTCAATTCTTTTTTCAACGTCAAGTTTTGGATTCTGAAAAGGATACTGATATTGCGCATACAGCCCGTCGTTAGTAACTGTATTTTCCAACAGCATTAATAAAAAGATTTTTAAAAGCAACTTTTTCATGATCTAATTATTGGAAGTATAAGAATGGATATTCCATTTTACGGCGCCGTTATATGGATCGTTTGCAAGGCGATTATTTGTTACAGAAATTGCGTGTAACACATTATCTGAAGGAAGACAAATGAGGCCGGTGGCAGCCTTTTTATCGGTACCGTAAACAACCCATTCGATATTTTTCCAATCCATATCCTTTGTTGATTGCGCCAGTTGTATTTTCGGTATTGCGGCACCATCACGTACCAATATCACGCAGGCAATCTTTCCTCCTTTTATATGATTCCATCCTTTGTTATACACTTGGCCGCTTTGGAAGTTGATCCATTTTCCATCGCCGGGCAAATAAACATCTCTTTCGTACACGCTATCCTGGAAGAAAGGAGCTACCAATATATCCGATCCAAAGAGGTATTCGTCTTCTACCTGCCATGCACCTGCATCTTCGGGGTATTCAACAAATAAAGCCCTTACCATAGGTAACCCTTTTTCAGTGCATTGTTTCGCTTGTGCATATACGTAAGGCATGAGTTTGTATTTCATTTCATCACTTAACCGGTATTCATCTAAAAATGATTTGCTGTATTCCCATGGTTCTTTAGGCGGCGCACCGTGGCTGCGTGTATGCGATGAAAGAAAACCGAAAGGCGTCCATCTTCTATACAATTCTTCGGGTGTTTTCAAGACAAAACCTCCGATATCGTGGCTCCAGAAAGAGAAGCCTGAAAGTCCGAACGACAAGCCTCCACGCAAAGTGGCCAACATCGCATTTGAAGTATTGGCTGCATCGCCGCCCCAATGTACGGGGTAACGCTGGCTGCCTGCCCATGCAGACCTCGCCCATATAATATTATCGCCGGTAACTTTTTTAGTAATGTCCGCAACTGCTTTATTATATCGCAACGGGTAGATGTTATGTTCATAAAAACCTGTTTTGCCGGAGTGATATAATCCATAGGGAGGAGCCGCTTCACCGAAGTCAACTTTTATGGCGCTGACGCCCATTCTTAATAAAGTATCTAATTGACTTTGGTACCACTTTACTGTAGCCGGATTTGAGAAATCGAGTATGGCATCTTCATAAGGTGAATCACCATTGGCATCTCTAACATACAAACCCTTGCTTATTATTTCGGGATATAAACGATTCTTTGGAACAAAGTAAGGTAATTGCCAAAGTGAAATTCTATGACCAACTTTCTTAAGATCGCTGATCATTTTTGCGGGGTCACTGAAACGGGTAGTCGAAAATTTATAATCCGTTCTCCAATCGGTTTCAAACCAGCCTACATCAAGGTGAATCACATCGCATGGTATCCTGTTTTCAATAAGTTTGGCTGATACATCTCTTACCTGTTTTTCAGAAGAATACGTTATGCGGCTCATCCATAAGCCAAAGCTCCAAAGGGGTGGCATTGGCGCCTTGCCGGTAAGATTGGTATATTCATTCAATATCTCTTTGGGCGAACCGATGAAAATAAAAAGGTCGAGCTGATCATCACCAATCATCATTGTATTGACGCCGTTAAAGGAAACACCGAAATCGCATGTTATTGGTGTCGTGGTATGCATGAACATACCATATCCTTTACTGCTCATGAAAAATGGGATAGGTTTATACATCCCCGGATTCTGAACGCCGTTTGCATCATCTGTCCACAAAACAACTTTTTGACCACGCTTATCCAATCTTGTAAAACTTTCACCGCATCCAAATATTTTTTCGCCGGGAGACAAAGTAAATGAAGCGGCAAAACTCTTCGACATATCTGTTGAGCGCTGCATGAAGGAAAATGGAATTACGGGTGTAAAAGTCCCTGCATTATCTTTTGCATGAAAGGTCGAGGTTAACAACTTACCGTTAGCGTCTCTTATTTCAAGGTGCCATGGATAGTCAAGTATTCTTACAGAACCATAAGCGCTTCTATACTGGTAGCCGCCATCAATTTTTGAATATTTCCAGGAATTGTCTGTTGCAGGATCTTTCACGAGCATCAGGCTGTCTTTTTCCTCTTTCATATCAGTAGCGCTTTTCACCCGGAGCCTTAGTGTTCGCGGAGAAACGAACTGAATAGAAAAAGGTAAGACAGGATTAACCGGGTACTCGCCTTCGGGAAAAACTATTCCCTTATCAGGATTCAAAAAAGCCAGTTCATTGTCAAAAGCCATTCTTCTTACATAACGATTTCTTTTGAATTCTATATCTCCTGAAACGGCTGAAGGATTAAAGTCATTAAGACTATCTGCCAAAAAATAAAAGTTCGCAAAATTTCTAAACTCGGGACTAATATCGATGGGTTCGTTGATGAGTGCCTGCATCTGTGCAGAAAGGCAATTACTCCAGGCTAAAAAAACAATTATTAAAATTCTTTTGAAATACTTAAATGACATGATATAATTTTTGATGATGGTATTAAGTTTTTAATTTGATTAATGGCATGATGTGCAAAAATTTCTTTTAATCAATCTTCGTAATTCTTGCCGCCCATCCGCCACCAGGCGCCAAATGAATTTTCATTTTATCAGCATCCGTAATATTTATCGCTTCTTTATTATAGTCAGTCGCATCCCTATCTGCGTTTATGCCATCTTTGAAAATTACGGCTTCATATCTACCACTTCCTAAAAAAGAAAAATCTATTTCAATATCTCTTTCATTCCAGTTCGTCATGGCGCCAACATACCAAACATTATTTTTTTCTCTTGCGATGGCTACATACTCTCCAACATCTCCGGCCAGTGGAACTGTTTTATCAAATGTGGTTGGAACTTTATCAATAAAATCGGTACACTCCTGCTCTTTCATGTAGGCTGTTGGATTATCAGCAAGCATTTGCAAAGGCGCAACAAACACCACATACATTGCCAGTTGATGACAACGGGTTCCCTGGCTCATTGGCATGGAATTGCTTGGAACGAAATTGTTTTTGGTCGCGTTGCGCATGGCGCCGGGTGTATAATCCATAGGCCCGGCAACCATGCGTATAAAAGGCAGGGTAACATCATAATGAGGTACATCGTCATGCGGTGTCCACTTCACATTTTCCATCCCTTTTACACCTTCCAGGTTAACAACATTGGGCCAGGTTCTTTGTATGCCGGTTGGCTTAAACATACCGTGATAGTCGACAATCATTTTGTAATCGGCAGCTTTTTTTGCGATAGCATAAAGAGACGAGACCATCTTCTGATCATCACGATCCATGAAATCAACCTTAAATCCTTTTACGCCCATTGCCGAATATTTTTCAAAAGCTGCATCCATTTTTGAAGTCAGGGCATACCATCCGGCCCATAAAATAATGCCCACATTTTTTTGCTTTCCATAGTCGATTATTTCCTGCAAATTAATTTCAGTTGATACGTCCATTAAATCAAGATCATTGCTCCAGCCTTCATCCAGGATTACATATTCTAATTTATTGGCTGATGCAAAATCAATATAATATTTATAGGTTTCTGTATTGATGCCCGCCCTGAAATCAACATGGCTGATGTTCCAGTCGTTCCACCAGTCCCAGGCAACCTTGCCGGGTTTTATCCACGATGGACTAGCTATTCGTGGAGGCGAAGCTAATTTTTGAACCATGTCATTGTTCAGCAAAGCGGTGTCATTATTACTTATGATGATAACACGCCATGGAAAATTTCGTGTACCCTTTACCGTGGCGATGTAACCGGCCCTTTTAGTAACCATTGTATTTAACATGTGGTACCCGCCCTGCGTCTCTTCCAACGGATAAGGAGCATACACGCCGATAAATCCATTATCCATTTTGTCATTAACCTTCACAAACATCCCGGGGTAGTCTTCAATATCTGCTTCTGTTATTACCGCTTTTTTTTGATTCCCCAAATCAATCATAATTGGTAAAAAACCAAGAGTGTCTTTTGTGAATTGAGATATATTTCTTTCCGTATACAAAGCTTCGAAAGATTGTATATACTGTTCGTCGCCGCGAAAATCCCTTACGAAAGGAACATAGCATTTATAATCTTCATCAAAATTAAAATTGGCCTCTTCATTTATTACGGTTATATCGCCTTTCTTTTTGGTGAAGAAGCGATAAGCGACCCCGTCGTTATATGCCCTAAAGATAACTCCGTAATCGCCTTTACAATTTAGTGTAAGCTGATTGTACACATCGGGAATGACAACTTTTATATAATCAATTGCGTTAATCGTTGTATTTACTTTTTCCGTTTTTGCAGAAGTGATCTTTACGTCAGTACCCAATACACCTGTTCCCTTTAATAACATAGAAATCTCGGATGGTACAATTACCTCAGTTGAATTATTCGTTACCGACCATAGCAATTTATCTCCTGCTTCAATTTTTGCAATGTTTTTACCATCGGGAGAAATTAATTGATAGATTTTGCCTTTTTGCCCAAATGCTGTTATCGAAATAAATGTTAGCAGAACCGATAGAATTGATTGGAGAAATTTCATGATTGTATTTTATTAAAAATATTTAAAGGCATTAAAGGAGGATGTCTCACATCTTTACCCAGGACGAATTAATTCTGCAGGCTTTCTCATCTGCAAGCAATGAATTTTAAGAGTGTCAGAAATACAATGCCAATCGCTAAATTTTGTGAAAATATATGATTTAGTGTAAAAAATA
Source organism: uncultured Chitinophagaceae bacterium (assembly GCA_963819925.1). Lineage (GTDB taxonomy): Bacteria > Bacteroidota > Bacteroidia > Chitinophagales > Chitinophagaceae > Ginsengibacter. The sequence goes on from CAWFYG010000014.1 coordinate 224,151, forward strand.
CAATTATGTAAATAATATCCAGAAAAGTGTTTGAATAATATCAATTATTCAATCGAACCTTGCTTTGCAATAATAAAATTAATGAGATCGTCTAATGCAACACCTGCACGCTGGCACGCATCATTAATTTCATCTCTCGAGACGTTAGCTGCAAATGACTTTTCCTTTAACCTTTTTTTTACGCCTCTCAATTCCATCCCGGTGTAACCTTCGGGACGCATTAAAGAGTAGGCGTGAGTCAACCCGGATAATTCATCAAAAGCATATAGCATTTTATCCATCTTTGTTTCGGGTTCCACACCAAAATGCATGTGTCCATGCGAAGCGATTGCATGAATAATTTCGGGATCAACATCCCTCAATTCCAGTTCTTCAATAATTTTTCTACAATGCAGTTCAGGCCATTGATCCCAGTCGGCATCATGCAGGAGGCCAGCCATTTCCCAACTCCATTGACCTTTATCATTCAATTGTTCTTTTTCGGCGGCCCAGCATTTCATTAAGTAGGCTACTTGTTTCATGTGCAACTTCAGGCGTGGATTGACCACCCATTCATTAAATAACGATTCGGCTTCAACTCTTGATAATACATTTCCCTTGTTGAGAATATTTCCAAATTGCGTTCTGTTTAGTTGTAGCGACATAAAAAGTTTTTTACAAACCTAAAGGTTAATAACAAACAAATTATAAGATACGAGTCATAAAAGAACCTGGTATTGGTAGCGAGCTACATTATCACGAACGATTGTTTATGGAATCAAAATAATTTTACCCGCAAAACTCTTTTTAATATTGTAATTTCAAATAAGAAAGCTGCTAACGACAAATTCTATAAAACATGAGCCTGTATAAAGCTTCAAAAAATGTAACCCTGGTTGTGATGTGGATGATTTTGGTTGTATCAATATTTATTTTCCCGGCCCGGCTTCACGCACAAAGCGACAGCACAGCTTTTGGAGACAGTATTTTTATTACGAATGGACTTACAGGAAAAATATACCTGCTGCCGGTTAATACAAGAAACCTTCCGGATTTTGACACAATGAAGGCGGTGAGTACAATCTATACGGATTCCATAAATATTCCGTCACGCAACTGGTCTTCCGGTTTTCCGGGTTTGCATGACCGTTTTGAATGGTTTGGTATTGAATACACAGGTTTTTTTAAAGCTAAGAAAGGAGGGGACTACGTATTCAGGTTGCTTAGCGATGATGGTTCAAAATTATTTATCGATGACAAACTCATTATAGATAACGACGGGCAGCATGGTGCTTCTGCAAAAACAGGAAAGATAACATTGGATGATTCGAAACATTCAATCAAGATTCAATATTTCCAGGGACCCCGCAACCAGATAGCGTTGCAACTTTTTGCCAGCCTAAACAATTCTAAAGAAGAAATTTTTCCGGGAAATAATTTTAAGCTGTTCACGCAAGGTCCCGAACGGGATACGCTACAGTATTTGCTGCTTTTTGCAGGGCTTATTTTACTGTTGATCATCTTTTTCTTTTGGCGTTACAGGGGAAAAAAGAAACCGGAAGATGAAAATAAATAATTACTGTTACCAGGCAGATGATTTCATTGTCGCGGCCAGGGAATATACCATCGGAATTTTATCGCCTAATTTTTTTATTATAAATTTCTTTTCTTCCAATTGGTCGGTGCCCTTAAAGCAATCGTAAGGCGAATAGTCATATTCTTTTAACTCGTCTACCTGTAGACCGTTAGTCACCAGGCTTTTAAAAACTTCACTGATCGGATGATTCCATGTTATACTTTTCATATTTATGGGAGCGTCCTTATCAGCATAAGTATTTTCTTCCAATTCAATAATGGGTTCCTTATTAAAATAGCTATATTCAATGTTGTTAAAATCATTGTCAAACATCCAAACAACAGGATGGAATTCCACAAGTATAAAAGTACCGCCGGGTTTTAAAAAATTGGAAATTAGCTTTCCCCATTTGTTAAGATCGGGCAACCAGCCTATTGTTCCATAGGAAGTAAAAACAATATCAAATTTTTCATTTAAATGTTCATTTAAATCATAAATGTTACAACAAATGAAACGTGTATTTAAATCAAGCTGTAAAGCCAGGGCTTTTGCCTTGTCAATTGCATTATCCGAAAGGTCAACACCAGTAGCAGTTGCGCCGAGGCGGGACATAGACAACGTATCCATTCCAAAATGGCATTGCAAATGCAGAATGGTTTTATTCGTTATATCTCCAAGTAATGCGAGCTCAATATCATTCAATGAAGTTTCGCCATTTATGAGGTTTTCCAGGTTATAGAATGGTGAATTATAATGATAATCTGTTCTTTTATTCCATAACTCCCGGTTTGTGTTAATATAGTCAGATTCCTCAATCATTTAAACTGGTTTAAATTTCTTTGCCTGATAAAATTATTTCCATTTTAATCAAATAAAAATCTAAATTGAAAATTGGTCTTAAAATGCCGTTGCATTAAAAACGATTTTGCCGTTTCTAATTTGGATTAATTGATTTTAATATTTTAAAGTTATGAAAAGATTAATGGTTTTTATCTTTATGATCGATGCTAACTGTTATGCGCAAACGCCGCTGATCACCAATATTCCTAACCGTACAACAATAAGCCTTAATGGTAAATGGCAGTATGTTGTTGACCCTTACGAAACAGGTTTTTACGACTATAGGATGAAAGAAAAAAATGAAAATGACAAAGATGCATATTGGCGAAGCGATGTTCCCAAAAATAAGACGGACCGTATTGAATTTGGTTATTCCAATAAGTATATTTTAAATGTCCCCGGAGACTGGAATTCACAGTATTCTAAATTTTTATATTATGAGGGAACATTGTGGTATAAAAAATCATTCGATTTTAAAAATCCGGGGACCGGCAAAAAAGTATTTATTTATTTCGGCGCTGTCAACTACGAATGCGATGTGTACCTCAATGGCAAAAAACTTGGTGCCCACAGGGGCGGCTTTACTCCCTTTAATTTTGAAATACCTCAAAGCCTGCTGAAAGAAAACGACAATTATCTTGTCGTGAAAGTTGATAATAAAAGAGGTGTTGATGAAGTTCCTACTTTAAATACGGACTGGTGGAATTATGGCGGCATTACCCGTGATGTTGAGCTGGTTATAGTACCTGAGCATTTTATAACAGATTATTCTATTCATTTGTCCAAAAATGATTCTTCACGGGAAGAAAAAAATATTGAAGGATGGATAAAGTTTAATGCACCCGTAAAAGAAAATGCTACTATAGAAATTCCTGAATTAAAATTTAAAAAGGAAGTTGCCATGGACGGAGATAGTACGGCATTTAATTTTGAACTGCATGGTTTGCAGTTATGGTCAGATCTGCATCCTAAACTTTATAACGTAATTTTTTCTTCCGGAAATAACAGTATCAGGGATAAGATTGGTTTTCGTTCTATAGAAGTGCAGGGCGATAAAATACTTCTAAACGGAAAGCAGCTTTTCCTTCGTGGTATTTGCGTTCATGGTGAAATTTCTCCACCCGGAAGAAGGGCTTACAGCAAAGCCGACGCCTTGCACTTGTTGAAACAGGTAAAAGAATTGCACGGAAACATGGCTCGCCTTGCTCATTATCCGCACGATGAAAATATGGTGCGCACAGCAGATTCGTTAGGCATTTTGCTGTGGTCAGAAATTCCTGTGTATTGGACAATTGATTTTTCTAATGAAGAAGTTTTGGAAAAAGCAAAACAACAATTGAATGAAATGATAACGAGGGACCAAAACCGTGCAAGTGTGATTATATGGTCGGTAGGTAATGAAACACCGGTAAACCAAACCCGGACAAATTTTATGAAAGAATTGGTTGCAACTGCGAGGAAAATGGATAACACCCGTCTCATTTCTGCGGCTTTGCAATCGCATACTGATAAAGGTGTAATTATCGTGGACGATCCACTGGGCGCATATACCGATATAGTTTCAGTGAATGAATATTTAGGTTGGTATGGAGGCCTGCCTTCTTCGTGTCGCACGGCAAAATGGCAATTCAAATACAACAAGCCACTATTTTTTAGTGAAACCGGGGCGGGAGCAATGGGTGGTTATCATGCAGATAGTTTAACCATATGGAGTGAAGAATACCAGCAATGGTATTACCGCGAGCAAATAGAAATGATGAAACGAATGCCTGAAAGTTTCAGCGGTATGTCGCCATGGATATTAAATGATTTTCGTTCGCCGCGACGCAACAATCCTATTTACCAGCAGGGCTGGAATATTAAAGGCATTTATGACCGCAATGGAAATAAGAAAAAAGCTTTTTACGTATTGAAAGCGTATTATGATGAAATGGCTAAAAAGATGAAATGATTTTTAGATTCTATTCAAATTCCTGCAAGGAGGAATTTTATTCCGAAAGGCCTATTTCTTTGTAAACTGAACTCCCTTTACAATCAATATTATTCCGGAAATTATCATTATCATCCAACAAGCCAAATCAAATAATCTTAAACCGAGGTGGTTAATAATCCGGTTAAGGCAATAAATAATTACCAGTATCAACATAAATATTCCGACTAATATTTTTGTTTTGGAATCAGAATTTGTTTGCATTGTCAGTTATTTTATTTATTCATTTTTACCATCTGATTTTTTTATAAGATTTACTTCGTCTACACGGTAGGGTGTTCCATCAGCGTGAAAAATATCATGGAACCATTCTGCAGGCTCGCTTCCATCGGGGATGGGAGTATCCCAGGCATATTTGGTATTGGTTTTGCCGGTTACAAATCCCCAGTTAATAGCGCCGACATTTTCTTTCTTCAACATGGGTAATATCGTTGAAAATCGGCTGTTTCTCGGGCGGGCCATGTATTCCGTACATATCAGCGGCCTGCCAAACGATTTTAAAATCTGAACCACTTTTTCATGTGCAGGCAATTCATCGTAATTGTGGTAGGTAATCACATCTGAATTAGCTACCTGGAATTGGTTTAGCTTTTCAAGATCCCACGCCCATATACCAGCGCTGATGGGTTGGTCAGGATTTATTTCCCTGGCCCATTGAAAAATTTTAGAAAGCAAAGGAAGTGAAGCGTCACCTTTACCGGAATTACCAGGTTCATTATACAAATCCCATAATAAAATTCTTTTATCATGAGCGAAAGTGGACAAGACATCTTTGACATATAATTCAAGTTCGGGAAAGTTTGAGGTATCCGTTGAAGCGGGCTGGCCAGGGTCCTGCACCCAACCCGAATTATGAATGCCGGGTTTTGGTGCCGGTTGGATGCCTGTACGCGGAACTTTATTCCAGCAGTCGTCAAAGAAAACAAACATGATTTGTATGTGATGTTTGTCTGCAATGTTTAAAAAAGTATTGATTCTTTTTTTGAAACCTTCTTTATCTTCTTTCCACGCAAGGCTATGTAAAAAAACACGCATTGTATTGAACCCGATATTTTCCGCATAACCCAATTCTTTGTCATTTTCTGCGCTATCAAAAGTATCAGCCTGCCACATCTCTAATTGATTAATGGCATTTGCCGGAATATAGTCGGACCCAATGATCCATTTGTGGGCTGTATACCAGTCGTTAGCTTTCTCCTTTGACCACTGGCGTCCCGGCACATTGCTGACCGTAGATACTTTCTTATTTTTCTGCGAATAGGCATTGACGTTGAAAATAAAAAAAAATGCCGGGAGGAACAGTATCTTCTTTACTAAATGCATTTGTATTTGTTGGGTCTTGTTTTAAATAAACAATTATTGTTCTGTGTTATTTGTCAAATAGTTATGCAATTTGAATTTGATAATTAATAGCAGTCAACAAACTATTTTTGAAGAGAATGAAACATTAAAGTAACACATTTTAAAATTAATTTCAAACTGCGGAGCGAATGGCAGGAGAATAATGTCTTTCAATAAGTGATAAAAATGGATTTTTATTGATTTTTATTTTACGCTGGCTGCGCTGTTATGTCATTTCTCAAGGAACCTGTAAGAATTACTTTTATTATTGATTAGATGTTAATTTAGAGTTTTCCTGTTCAAGGCAGATTATCATTTCAATGTAAATATTTTATTCCGGATTTTTTTATTACAATAGAATTAAGGGTTTTTATGCTTAACGTGTAAAAAAAATTGTTCACATTTTTGCATTTATAAAAAATTATTGCAAATTTTACCCTCCTGATTTTAGATAACCCCACAGAACCCCTCTGTAATGCAAAGAAAACATCCGGTATAAGCCGGAACAGGAAATTTATTAATACTATTATTTCTTAATTTTTTCCTGTAACCTTCTAATTGCTTAATTCCTTTTATAAGATTAGTTGATATAAACAACTGTTTATACTTCTTAACCTTTTAAATTAACTACTATGGATTATGCATTTGCACCAGGTACCACGGGATATGACGCAGCCATACGCCAGCTTTTTATTAACAGGGCATCTACCACGCTTATAAAGCAAACAGGAATAAATACTATAACTGACTTTATTAATACGCTTCCTTCTAAGGTGGCTAGTCCGCTTGGCAATATTTTTATTGGTTCGCACGGAAGTGAAACAGCTTATATAAAAGCACCCTTCGATATAATGTCGCCTCATACTACTTTTGAATCCCTTGATAACGCTTTAAAGCCGCCACGAACGGGGCAGTTAGCTGCCAGTATTATTGATCCCCGACCGGTAGACAGTAGTAATCAACCCATAGCGCCTCATTTTTATATACGAGGATGTAGAATAGGTATATTAACCCCGTTTATTCAAAAGATAAAAGATGTTATTAATGGTCTGAGCACGACACCAGTAAAAGTGGGCGCACCTCGCTTTTTTCATGCTGTGGCTCCCCTTCCACAAGGAATTGTAGAATCATTCAGCTACGACTTCCACATTTTTACAAAGACAAAAATTACAACACGGGCTAATCTCATTGCCGCATTTAAGGCCGCAGGTTTTGTTGATATTTATGGAAATAGCATCCCTGCCGCCCAATGGAATACTTGGATACCCACTGCAATATTCAGGGATAAGGAAAATTTTATGTTCCCGAAGCTTAAAGGCTCTCCCTTAACTAAAAAGCAAATATTTGCTGCAGGGTTTTATAGGTACCACGATGCAAGGGATTTACGCACTGTAGTTTTTCAGCCATTTGGTATAGATACCACTTTTGGAACCATCCCTGCAGACAAGACCCAGTTAACTGCGTTTATGAAGACTGTTATAAAAGCCATCATTGCCAATCCCACTCCTCAACAGAAAGATTTTGCAGCGGAACTTGAAAGTACGCATCCACTCCCATACTATACCCGATATGAATACACATCATTGGATGATATGATAGATAACCTGGTTTGGACGGGTACCCCAGCCTCAAGAATATATAAGGGCAGTCGATATGAATATTACGCAGGACCTCCTGTAGTAGATAATAATAGTAACAATGAGTTGATGTTTAATTTCTACGCAACCAGTGGAAAAGGTGGTACCTCAAGCACCATGTTCGCCGATGACGCAACAAATTTTTTTAATGTAGTATAAAAAGTTTTATGGCAGACCAGGATACTTTATCGCTTATCGCAGAAGAAATAGGAAGCGCCTTTGAGCCATTGAAAGATATGTCCCAGTCACTGGATATTTTCCAGTTTAAAATGGAACAGCTTGGATGGGATACCACAGCCGCAGTGCAGCCGATTACTGATGTTATAAATCTTGTAGATCCCATTATTACGTTACTTGAAAGCGGCGACATAAATGTCGGCAATGTGATGCAACTGCTGGGCATGATAAAAAACCTGGTAACAGCTATTGAAGCGTTAATTAGCAAGCCCGATAATTTATTTAGTGGTATTACTGCAACTGCAACGGAATTTAAAAATGATTTTCCGCCCGAAATAGGACAATACCTTCTTGCAGAATATTTCCTTATTCAGAGACCAAAAGTCGGTAGCCTTCTTCAATTGCTGGGTATTATCACTATAACGTTGAAAGATAAGACGGCTACCAGGCATGCATATTACAGAAAAGAGATTCACTTCGATAAAATAGGAAACATATTCAGCAATCCGTTGAAATTGTTGGAAGACCTCTATGGGTGGGCTACACCCGGCTTTAGCAGGGAGCATCTTTTTATGAACCTTGGTGACGTTTTTGATGGCTTCCATATTCCCTTTGGAATGAAACAACTCGAAACCCAATTTTTGCAGGTATTGAATAATAGTTTGCCGGCGGGAACTTTCGATAAAGATGCCATAACATTAGTGTTAATAGATGAGAATTCATTGTCTATACATGGAGGGGCCGGTATTAAATTTTACTTGTTGCCGCAAAACGGATCACTACTTCCGGGGCTGGCCATTATTCCGTACGCCAGCGCTGATATAACAGAAGATATTAATCTTACTGACAACCTTAGCTTTAAGTTTGAAACAAGTCTTGATCTTAACCAGGGTGTTGCACTTATAATAAGGCCCGGCCAAAATCCACAATTAATAAGTAACTTGACAGGCGGTGGCACAAACGGCGGACCCAATGCTAAGGTGTCGTTGGGGCTTCAATATCAAAGCCCGGATGGAACGCCTATAAATGTTTTTGGGGATCGTGCCGCAAGCCACTATGAATTTCAATCTGCATCCATAGCCGCTTCAGCGAATATAACAACGGCAGGATCCAAAGACGTAAAGATTGAATTCGATTTAAAGGGAAGTAAAATAGTTATAAAACCCGCGGGTGGTGACACGGACGGTTTTCTTTCAAAAATTTTACCGGGAGATGGTATCACGTTGGCATTTGAATTGGCATTTGGATTTGGTCTTGAAAGTGGTTTTTATTTTAAAGGAAGCAGTGGGCTTGAAATCGATCTGCCTGCGCATTTGCAACTGGGACCAATAAACATTGAAACGGCGAAGATTGGCATCAAACCTGTTGGCGGAGATATTCCCGTTAATATTGCGCTGGATGTACAAGGCTCACTGGGACCAATAAACGCAGTTGTACAGGGGATGGGATTAACCGGCACTTTCAGTTTTCCTGCAGATAGAAAAGGAAATTTAGGACCTGTTGATTTCAGCATTGGATTTTTGCCGCCAACAGGAGTCGGCTTATCTATAGATGCAGGTATTGTAAAGGGTGGTGGCTTCCTCTTGATTGATCGTCCGAAAGGCGAGTACGCGGGGGCGTTACAATTATCAATCCAGGATACGATACAGGTTTCAGCCATTGCTATCATCAATACTATTATGCCGGATGGTTCCGGTGGATTCTCCCTGCTTATCATCATTAGTGTACAGTTTGAACCCGGAATTGTACTCGGCATGGGCTTCTTCCTGAGTGGACTTGGCGGTATGCTGGGCATCAACAGAACTATTAATGTGGACTCGATGCGGGATGGCGTGAAGAATGATGCGATTGAACAAATCATGTTCCCGCAAGATATCATTGCCAACATCAACACGCTGTTGCCCCAGATCAAGGCGATTTTTCCTGTAAAGGAAGATCAGTTTATGATTGGACTGATGGCAAAAATTACATGGGGAGTTCCTTCCCTTGTAACTATTGAATTTGGTTTGTGTATTGAATTTACTAATCCCGTACGGCTTGCTATTTTAGGTGTATTGAAGATAGTATTGCCTACCGAAGATGCACCGATATTGCAACTGCAGGTTAACTTTTTAGGGATCATAGATTTTGATAATGATTATTTATCTTTTGACGCAAGTATTTACAATTCGCATATACTTACTTTCACCCTGGAAGGAGATATGGCTTTGCGACTGAATTGGGGAACTGAAAAAGCCTTCCTTTTGTCAGTAGGTGGCTTCCATCCTTCCTTCAAGCCACCTGCTGCTTTAAATGTTCCAAGCCTGAAAAGGCTGACACTAACGATTCTTACGCCCAATCCAAAACTGGTATTAACCGCCTATTTTGCTGTAACATCTAATACTGTTCAGTTTGGTGCAAGAATCGATTTTAAATTTGAAGTGGCGGGCTTTAGTGTAGTTGGTTACCTGGGATTTGATGTATTATTCCAGTTCTCTCCGTTCAAATTTATTGCTGATATAACGGCTGGTCTTGAAGTAAAAATGGGTAGCAGTACGTTGTTCTCTATCAATCTTGACTTTGAACTTTCAGGACCTACACCATGGAATGCAAAAGGTACAGCTTCATTCTCCATATTATTCATTAGTATTAGTGTACACTTCAACGTTACATGGGGAGATGCACAACAGGTTATTACGCCAAGCATAGCAGTATTGCCGAAAATTCTGGAAGCGTTTAATCTTGATGCCAACTGGAGTGCAGAACTTCCTGCCAATCGTTATAATCTTGTAACTCTTGCCAGTATTGTGCCACAGCCAGGGCAGATTATTTTGCAAGCCTTCGGTGCAGTAAAGGTGAGCCAGATATTAATGCCACTGAAACTGGTAATAGATAAGTTTGGCAACAATACTCCTTCAGATATTAATATGGCAGATATTTCAGCTTTCAGGCTCGGTGGACTCGACACCGGACTGAATGATGAGGCCGAATCTTTTGCTCCTGCTGCATTTAAAAATTTGTCGGACAATGATAAATTAAAATCTCCTTCGTACACAAAAGAAAAAGGCGGCGTAAAAGTTTCTGATACCGATACTTTATTTGTTGATTATGCGTGGGACCGGGATGTGGTATATGATGTGATAGTATCTGATTTTGATCCTTTCCCGCGGCCGGCCACGTTCAATTTCGAATTCAAATGGTTTAAGCAGATGATGAGGGGAGGCTCAATCAGCAGAAGCGCATTATCCGTTCAGAATTCACAGAAAAATTTCAGGTTGAATAATGCGGCAATAAATATTGGGGAAGAGCAATTTGTACTGATTGATAATTCAACGTTAGGTCAGCACAGTGCAGACGTGTTCGCAGGAGGAACACATGCGCAGGCGAATGATGCTTTTGAAACCATCATTAAACAAAACCCTGCATTGAAAGGAAAAGTGAGTATTGCATCTGCCTATCAACTTAATTGATTTTGATTATGATCGTGTATAATATATAATTTTTTAAAAATGGCAACAACATTACCTTCTTACGGATTTCTACCCTGGGCAAGGCAGGGAGTTGCATCTAAAATCATTGAAACAGATACATTGGGTAGCGGCGATGGTAGCGCCATTCTGCGTGCTGATCTTTCCGCAGAACTCGATGTTCAATATACCAATCTCGACGGAAGTGTACAGGTGAATACCATCACAAAACAAATCCAGGTTGTTGGCCCTGGAGATGTGTTAAGTATCGATACCAAGGCAATCGTAAGGACTGAACCCAGGAGGGGCGTTATGAATTATGAGGATAACGGGCTTCCGTATATTGAATTTTATGAAGAAGATTTTTTATGGAGATATTCACCCGCATCTGCGGCCAATCCTAACGGTAATCATACACGCTTGCGTCCCTGGCTGGCTTTGGTAGCATTGCAGGATGATGAATGTAAATTGAAGCAAACCCCGGGAGGTCTACCTTTTATTTCTGTTGAAGAGGCATCATTTGATAAAGCCTTTCATCACCAAAATGACACCTGGGCCTTTGCTCACGTACACTTTAATAATAAGCTTGCTAATTTAAGCGGCGACGCCATGCAGCAGGAAGTCAATGCAGATCTCAACAACGATCCAGATGTTGCTGTATCCCGGCTACTTTGTCCGCGTAAGTTGGCTAAAAATACAGCGTTTACGGCCTTCGTGATACCTGCTTTTGAGACAGGAAGGCTGGCGGGTTTAGGAGTTGATACCGGTGGAATTCCTGCGCAGCGACCTTCGTGGAAAAAAGGCGCAATGCCCGGAACGGGAACAAGACCGTATGATTTCCCGGTGTATTATCACTGGAATTTCAGAACGGCCAATTATGGTGATTTCGAAAGCCTGGTTTCAATGCTCGAGCCCATCATCATGGATGCGCAGTCCGGTAAAATGCCCATGGATATCCAGGATCCCGGCTTTAACCTGGCAACAGAAAACGATGGTACCAGAGTAATTGGCATGGAAGCAGCATTAAAGCCTCCTGATTTTGAACCTGATCCATGGCCTACTAACGGAGGTGTAAACGCAGATGACAGTAACACAGTTGACAAACTGAGAACATTGCTTAACCTCTCCGCAGATTTGGTTGATAAAAACCTGGTTGTTGCAAGTAAAAATCCTTTTTTTAATTCCAACATCGGTGATGATCCCTTATTGGTTCCTCCGGTGTATGGTGTATGGCATGCGTTGGTTTCAAAATTGGGAGATGTATCGAATCCTCCATGGATAGAAGAATTGAATCTTGATTTCAGGAACAGGGGAGCTGCGGGGCTTGGTGTAAAAGCGGTACAAAATCACCAGGACGATCTTATAAACAGGGCATGGCAACAGGTTAATAAAGTTAATGAAGCTAATAAGAAAATGCAGGAATCATTATTGGCGCAGGCGATAACAAAATGTGTTTTCAAAAAACACATCATTAATGCAGGAAACGATAAAGCAGTAATGCTTACACATTCTGTTCAGCATTTAATTAAGAATAGCGCCAATACACAAACGGTGCAACAGGATTTTATAGACAGCCGTATTCCGTTCGCTTCTAAAACAGCAGCTTTCCGTAAAGTGTCAAGGCCAAATAGTAAAGTTGCCAAAGTGAGCACTGCTGTAGCACCAGGCATTTCAGCATTGGTCAAATTAAATAACGTTATTCAAAAATTCAATATTACTGATGAGTCAACCGTAGACGCAGTCACCGCCGCAAAGCTAAAGAAGGCACCCATAGCTGCTCTCAATACAGCAAGTATTGATACGGCCATTACCGATGCCATATCCAATTACAATGCAAGCACCAATGACCTCGCAAAGGATGCTTTCGTGAATATGATCGAGACGGATGTGATAACCGCGAATGCTTCTTTGACCCAGGCTCAATTACTAAATGCAGTTGACAATCAAGATATTGCCGATGCGGCAGTTAAAAATGTAGTTATTGATTTGGTGAATAATATTGTGGGCACCAGCCTGCCTGTTGAAAAAAACCTGGACGGGCAGGTGATCATTCAATTGAACAATGCAAAGTTTAAAGAAATATTCGGTGATGGTATTCATGCAAAAAATTATAATGATGTTATTATAAAAGACGATGCCAATCTTGCTATGGTGAATATTAAATCAATGACTACAAAAAATGATGTGCTTGCATTGAAGAGTTCTTTTACTGATTTTACTAATATTTTAGATACATTGCCGCATGTAACACCGGTACCGGCATTCGCCAACGCAGTAAGCATCTCCACACATATCTTTCAAAAATTAGATCCGGCAATTACGTTTGCAAAAAAATTGTTGGCCAACATTAGAATTTTAAAAAACGGTGCTTATGTTCCCTTACCTGAATTAAAACCGGTGATGGCGTATCCTGAATTCAATGAGGCAGTGTACACCTATCTTCTTGAGCTATCGAAAAATTTTATTTTACCCAACATAGATAAGCTACCCGATAATTCGATAACGCTCTTAGAGAATAACCAATCGTTTATCGAAGCATTTATGGTAGGAATGAATCACGAGATGGCCAGAGAGTTGTTATGGAATGAATACCCTACAGACCAGCGTGGATCCTACTTCCGGCAATTTTGGAATATCGACGACAGTATACTTCCGTTAGACCCCGATCCGGAAAAAGACAAAGAACTGAAATTAGATATTCGGAAAATAAATACATGGAGCCATAAGTTGGGAGAGAATAATCCAAGAGGTACGGACGCATCTAATTTGGTGTTGGTCATTCGGGGGCAATTGTTTAAAAAATACCCGAATACAATGGTATTCGCCCAAAAAGCGGAATATGACAGTACAGATGCATCAAAACCCAGGCTTTTAAAAGATGGCATCGATCCAACTTCAAGCGATACAAAATTTCCTTTATTCAAAGCAGAGATTGATCCGGACATCACGTTGTTTGGTTTTTCACTCAATGAAGATGAAGCAAGAGGTGACAGAATTGAGCAACCGCACGGTTCTACAGCAGGTAAAAACCCTGGTTGGTTTTTTGTGTTGAAGGAAAGGCCCGGCCAGGTTCGGTTTGGACTTGACGATTTTACCGATGAGCACGGTAACACCAACGTTATGCCTGTTGGAAATCCAAAAACATGGGACGATCTGGCATGGGAATATTTGGTGAACAGCAAAGCCGATCTTGATACCTATCATATCACGTTTAATAAAAATATTGTAATACAAAACACGGCAAACCAGCCACTTTGGAATAGTAATTCTGCAGACATGGCGGCAATATTATTCCAGGATCCCGTATTATTTGCGAGGCATGCGGCGGAAATGTTGCCCGAAAGTTAATGCTATAACTGAAAGAATATGTCAACGATTCATGCACAAGTAGAAGATCCCCGGCTGAACGATATCCGAAACAGCGTCGCTCAACATACTGATGCAATTCCTTTTTTGTTATTGCCTGTTCGCACCGAAACAAGATTTATGCAGGTATCAAAACAATCTTTGCAGGTAACCGCCACCGTTGAATCAGTTTTGGAGGGAATGGCGTTTGTACAAATTGAAGCCATCAATACCCAAAATAATATAACGGGAGCTAATATACGCAATTTGACGGCCGATGCGACAGGATTACTAACTCCCATTCAATCATTGGGTGTTATTTCCATTAAAGAAAAAGGCTGGCTGAAACAATTGTTCAGCGACATGCAGAAAGATATGCAATTGGTGGTTACTGCTTCTCAAAATACGTTTGCTGCTGACAGCCAGAAATTGAATGCGGCAATAACTCAGCTAAGTAATGCTATTACCGGTACTAAAATTATGGATGTACGGGCTATAGAGCCGGCAAGAATTTTATTGGATTCTTTTATTGCCATAGATACAACATTGCAAATTTTAAATGGGGTTAATAAAAAGAAAACTCCATACACCGACATTAAAAATAAAAAATCATTATACGCCTATGTCACCAATACTTTAAACGATGTAAAATCATTTTATGAAAATGTTGATGCGAAAGTCAAAGCCTTGAAGTACATAGAGAAAACACAAAGAACACGCATCCAGCAATTGCAGGCAGATATACAAAACTTTTTAAATACGACGGTTGCTTCCATTGAAAAATTACATCCCGATGCTGCATGGAAAAAATTTGTGCATGACAAAGTACAGCCGTTAGTACAGGAAATCATAGGCCTAAGTAATGCCTTTGCCAGCGGAACATTGCTTTCATTGAATAATCTTCCCGGGCCCCCTGCTATGCAAACCGGTGATGTTTATTTCAGTGGCATAAAGGCCTTGATTAAAATAAAACGATTCAACCAGCAACCGTCGAAAGGATATGATGCAATAAAAAAATATAAAACCTATCTGGAGCCACGCATCACTTCGCTTACTAAAATAATACAAGCGCCGATACCCGAATCACAGCCGGGACAGATACAAACCTTGCAGAATTTATTTGCGTCGATTAATACTGAGGTTCAGAATTCTGTTACAAAAATTAATAACTATGCTGCCGCCAATAAATCGCAAACTGCCGGTAAAACAATAATCGGGAATTATTTCAATCAAAACGTTGACTAGTATTATTGGCGGCTTTGCAGGCGTGGGAAATAATTTTCCGAAACCGGTTTATACACCGGCGCCGCCGCAGGTTATTAACCAATTATGGGTACGCATCTATCCTGATGATATTTTTGTGATGACGCACGAGGAAGCACTGACCGCCAATGAAGCAGATGCCGGAAAGCAATTCTGGAAACTGTGGTGGGCAGCAGGCGGAGACAAAGATCTGCAAATGGCTGCGTGGCAAACACTCTGTACTGCATTGGGAAACCATCGGGCTTCATGGGTGGCAAGGGTATTGAATCCAGCCAATGATCCGCAAAATTCAGCGGCATTACAAACAAATCCTTCAGCAAAAATTATTGATGCTACCGGTATTCTTAATGCAGTAAATGCGGCATATAAAAAACTGCCGCTAACAGACACAGGTGTTAATATTATGAAAGCCGCTCTTTCCCAAAACTCTATGACTTTTTTAAATACCAATCTTCAAAAGATTTTAACTGAGCTGTCGTCATTAACTGAAGAACAGGATTTCCTGCTGGATAAATTCAAGAGCTTTTTTATTAACACTGCAGCATTAATGAACCAGCTTATTACGAAGAGCCAGGAACTTACCAGGCTTAGACAAACGATTTATATTACGTTTTTAAACAGTTTGCATGTAGTAGCCAATCAATTAGCCAACGTGCAGGCTGCCTTTAATAAAATCAAACCGGTTAGCCATAAAGATTTTGTAAATGATATTGTTGACCCTTTCGTCTATCCCTCCGTTAGTTCCAAAGATGGAGACTGGACGTCTGCGCCACATGCCAATTGCCTTCCCGACCGCTTTGCTGTCATAACTATGAAAGGCAATCAGTTCACGAGAATCGCTATCGGCAATCCAATAGACGAAAAATTACAATTGGGACTGGATCCTCAAAAATTTAATGATCTTTCTTTATTTACCATCGATGAAAATGGCAATTTGAATATCGATGATGACCTGAAATGGATGACTGATTATAATATAGCTGTTTCAAAAGGAATGGGTATTACCCTTGACATTACTGATGATGAATATAACAATGGTTTTGACAGGTTGGTTGTGCTGGGTGTAAAGAGCACTGACGCAACGAGCTCAAAACAATTGGTTGAAAAACTTTTGACTAATCATATTTACAGCGTAAACGGAATGGATTTTTTACAAGTTGGGACACCCACTAACAATACACATGAAGCAAAGTCTGGCTGGCAGAGCGGGGATGATTTACAACAACGATATGATATTGAAATAAACGATATCAAATACGATTCATCTGAAGTTAAGGTTTTCAATAAAGCAGACGGAAAGTATTTCTGTGATGCACTTGGAATAGATAACGCGATTATGCAATATGCCAACTACGCAGGCAATCTTGAAATTGCCAATGCATATGCAGCCAACCGGGCTTTGTGGGGTGTTTCATTGGGCCATTATATGGAAGAAATGTGGGACGATATGTTTACGTACGATAACATTCGCCGTACCGAAAATTTCTTTACCAATTATTGTTTTGGCAGGGGCGTGGTTCCATCCATTCGGGTAGGGATGCAACCATACGGCATTTTAACCACAACAGCATTTTCTCAATTGCAATTGTTTAGCACGCCCATGCCGGCGCTCACCGTGCAGGAAGCAAAAAATATTTTACCATGGGGAGGCCTTCCGCCAATGAGCATTCTGGAAAAAAACCTGGAGCAGCGTTATGAAACGAGGTTGTATCGTTTACTGAATATGTTTAAAGAGACATGGACAAATCTTCGCAACCAGCATGTCATTTATTCCGGAAATCTCGACGAGGCGGGTAAAGATCCGCAAGAGCGATTTGTTCAAATGCTGGGATTGAATGCAACATCACTGGATTATTTTTATCGTTACGCTATTAACATTGCAAAAGGGCCTAATGCATCCAGCGAAGGATTCAGCACTAACTTTAAAGCGACCGATAATTTTGGGCCAAACGGCTTGACTGAGATTTTTAAGAACCAGATAATCGATGGTGTATTTACTCCTTCATTTGATTTTGCGGATGAAAAATTACAAGGATTATTCCCGTGGTTGCTCAGGGATACAAAGTATTCACGCATATTACAGCAGTTCGATGCTTCAAGATTGTTTATAGCAAGATTGGTCGAAAATAACCTCGACGTCACCGGCAATTTGGTAGATACGATTCCTGAATCGGATGGGCTGTTAAAGACTGATTATCTAAGCTGGCTCTTGTCTGCCAATGCCAATGATATGTTAGGTGGCAATGCAGTCGGTGATCCCAACCGCATACCTTTCAACACGATGTTGTTTGTAATGTTGCGACAATCGCTATTGCAGGGATACCAGGAGGCTGCATTAAATATTCTGCAAACGGAATCTGTTATTACTGAATTGAACCGTCGCTCCACAGGCGACACTAATCATTATCATTATAAGATTTTCCAGGACAATAAATATGTAAGTAAATATCTTACTAAATGGCATTTCCTTTTTAAGAATTTATCTGACCTTGTAAATGATCTTGCATTACCGCAAACTACAACGGCTAATCCGTTTTATAATTTTATAAATAGTAATACCCATTCAGTAGCTAATTATCTTGACAGGGTTAAAAATTCTTCACCGGTCTTATTTAATAATAATCATAAAAAATTCTTTGATAAGCTTACGAACATCAGGGATGCGATAACGGCGTTAAAACGTGTGTCCACAGAGAGTCTGGATATCCTGATGGCAGAACATATTGATTTGTGTACATATCGTTTGGATGCGTGGTTGCTGGCTTTCGTGGTAAAACGCTTACAGGAGCAAAGAGCCAAACATGCGAATGGTTTATTCCTGGGTGCGTACGGCTATGTTGAAAATTTAAGAAGAGATAAGGGTAAAGAAACTTTTAATGATGAGCAAACACTAAATAATTTCAAACTCGATGCAGCCAAACCTGTTTATCACGACGCAACCAACCAGGGATTTATTCACGGACCATCTATTGGGCAGGCAATTGCCGCGGCGGTTTTACGCAATGCATATATGACTAATAATCTTTCTGAAGAAGATATTGCCAACAGGCTTGCAGTAAATATTTCGTCTGGCCGTGTACGTATGGCGTTGCAACTAATAGAAGGCATCCGCAATGGACAGGAACTGGGCGCTATACTTGGATTCCAGTTTGAACGAGGCCTGCATGATCGTTTCCAGGTAATAGAACTTGATAAATATATTCAACCATTAAGAAAAGCATTTCCCCTGCAGCAGAAAGTGGATGAAACTGCCAATGGCGAACCAACTTATGTAAGCCTTGTCGTAAATGGCACTGCTATATTGGATATTGTTCATGCTGCTGTTGACTGGCCGGGAAATCCGGCTATTAAAGACGACACCATTGCTGACTTGTTAAAGGCCAACAATTATGCGAAATTCCCGTCTGCCATAACGGACGTCATAAACGCAAACCTGGCCGGTGACAATAAGAATAAAGTGTACGATTGTATTATTGAAGAGATAGATAGAATGGCCGATGCCTTTGATGCTTTGGGTGATCTCGCGATTTCTGAAAGCGTTTACCAGATGGTGTTAGGTAACCATGTGCGTGCAAGTGCCATGTTAACTTCGTTGGCGGAAGGGCAAAATATTCCTGATCCTCAAATTATAGATACGGCGAGAAATGGTACGGTTGTAACACAGCGAATGATATTAAATTTCGGAGCAACTACCGATTCAACCACGATACCTGCAGGGTGGGGAAGTTTGCCAACTGTAAGATCATTGACAGAGCCAACGTTTAATAACTGGCTGGGACTTACTTTGGGCTCGCCGGCTAATATTAAATACGTTCTTACCAAAACCGACATAAATAATGTTGTAACAAAAGCAAGTTTCTCCATTAGTTCTTTAAACTTACAGCCCCTCGACTTGTTTTTAATCCCCGGGGCTGAGAATGAATTACAGGAGATCATTATCAATTTATACAGGAAATCAAATAACGACTACCAGTCTGCTCTTTCCGTTAACATAAAGGAGAAAGATGGCTCCTGGAGCTTAACTGATAAGTCTTTATCGGAAATGTATATATTGATGAACCATATCCGCAACATGATCAGCAATGCAAAATATGCAGGAGATAGTGATCTTCGTCTACCCAATGACGATATTAAGTCAGACAATACCGGCAACTGGGATGCAGATGAATTGAATAAAAGGATTATCGGGGCATTTAAGTCGTTACAAATATTTATACAGGGAATTGCTGCAGAGCCATTCCTAACTGATGTATTGAGCGGTAAAGTGCATGTGAATGATGTTGTTCTCACAAGTTTACAGGTGGATGAAGTGTTCACTAACCTGAAAAATGCAATTTTCCTTGGCATACCACATGCGCTATCCATACCTTTTGATGCCAATGCAACGGATGCGGAACGGGCCACCACTTTATTGCAACAGTTAGTAAATATTTACAACCAGGCAGTGGCAAGAGAAAGTGAAGCAACCACCGCCATCACTGCATTAGGAACAATTACTTCGACAAAATTTAAAGTGCAGAAGTTAACAGAGCTTGTTAAAATCATATTGGGTAAAAATGCAATTGTCAATCCGTTATACACTCCACTGGTAGTAACGGATATCAAAACAGAATTGGCATTGCTTCCGTCTCAGAAGATTGCAAGAAACGGGGGAGCGCTTGCCGTGGAAGACTGGCTGCAGAATGTTTCCAAGGTCCGGGAACGTGTTTATGACGTATTAATGGTTATTCAAACAACAGATATTCATAGTCTGCATGTTGCAACGGTTGAACCTGTACAATTACCTTATACATCGGGTGATTACTGGCTTGGAATTGAATACCCTACAACTTTTACACCTGCAGGGGATTCGGTTTCCCTTGTTTTGATGAATCCGCAACCGTTGCAAACAGGAGGAATTCAATCAGGCTTTGTTATCGATGAATGGATAGAAATTATTCCTTTCAAAGAACAGACTACAGGAATTACTTTCAACTATAATAATCCTAACGCATCTCCGCCCCAATCTTTATTACTTGCCGTAACTCCTGAAGTAACCAATCAATGGACGTGGGACGATTTGGTGTATACAATTATTGACACTGTTGAATTGGCCAAGAACAGGGCTGTTGAACCGGATCATTTTGATAACACTTACCTGAGCCAGGTTTTGCCGGGTGTATTTTCTGAAGTGGTGCCGCCGCAGTTTAGAAATGAAGATACCAATCCGTTAGGTGTGCAGGTTGTAATGGATTTCGCTGATGTTAAACTTCCAAAACAAAATTAATTATGCCAAGAATAGATACATTTTCATGCGAACCGTTCAGAGCCTGGAATCGTTTGGAATCCAGGCCACGACAGGCAGAGTTTGATAAAGTGTTGGAAGCAGGCATACATGATGCGTTGTGGATGCTGACCCGGCAGTGGCAATTTGGCGAATTGCAGGGAGAAGATACCGGCTCCGCCATTTTCTCCAAGATTTATATGAAGACGACTGCTATTACTCAACTGAAAACAGCTAACGGTGACGCACAACCGTTTGATGACAGCATACCTCTTGAAGAGCGGATTGAGAATATGCCGTACCGGCTCGATTTTAAAAGCAAGATAGATGCCGCCTACGTTTTTTTGAGAAGTATTGATCATGCTGCGGATGCACATAGTATGTCAGCGACCAATAGCAGTAAATTTTACAGGAGTAAGTTGATTCAATCATATCCAATTATTAAAATTGATGAGGTACAAAACGGTGATAGTAACGATGCTATTATTACTAAAGTGAAGTCGTTAAGTAATGAAAAATATGTTGATACGGTGAACGCGGGAGTTGGCAGGTATTTCGATGGATTTTCGCTATACCAGGCGATACTTACCAACCAGGGAAATGTTATCAACAATCTTATTTTAGGGAATGGCGATAATTCGCTGATCTTAGATGCTATCCAGGCATTTGTAAACTGGTTTATGAACACCTATGACGTTGATGATGAAAGCAGTTCCGCCTGGTTGCCTTCGAAGTTGGAATATCAATTCGATTGTGCGTTACCGGGAGAAGATGCAAAGAACATTATACTTTCCGCCGATCAGTATTATTCAGGAGACCTGGACTGGTTTTCTTTTGATGTGTATAACAAGCCTGCAGAACCGATAGATGGTTTATCAGGTGACGCATCTGGTAATGATATGCTCAATGTGAAAGATCAACTTCTATCAGTAATACCTGTTGAGGCAAAGTTTGCGGGTGCTCCCAATTCAAGATGGTGGCAGTTTGAAAATGGTAAGGTTGATTTGGGAAATATCAGTGCTCAGACCACGGACTTGCCCAAATTGATCTTTACGGAATATGCTTTGATGTATAACACCGATTGGTTGTTGGTTCCTTACCGGGTACCGGTTGGAACTTTTTGTGAAATAAAAGGAATTGTGGTGACAGATGTTTTCGGGCAACAATTCTTCGTAAAATCTGCGACGCAGGGTCTTACAGATAATTGGGCCGGGTGGGGTATGTACAATCTTAGCACACTTAACCCCGACGGAGTAAGAAATACGCCAACCGACACGCGACTCTTGGTGTTGCCAAACGTTGTTAAGAATTTGGAGAGCGAACCGAATGAAGAAGTGTATTTTGTAAGAGATGAGATGACCAACAGCATCTGGGCAATTGAATCGTCTTTACCTGATGAATTGGGTAGTGTAATGGATGGCAATAACAATGCGAGGGCATTTTCGGATGCACTCAAGCAAATAGACACAACTCCGGTAGCGCATGATGTGGATGTAAGTGCTATGTTCCGTTATACGTTAGCCAACACGGTTCCTGAAAACTGGATTCCTTTTATACCGGTTCATCAAAATTTTTTGGATAACAGGCAAATTAAAATACAAAGAGCGTCCATGCCCCGGCTTTTCAATAATGATTTTACTCACGTGAGGCCGGTAACCCGATTATTACGGGAAGGCATAAACGACGATGATACACAAGCTACTCCGTATTTTATTAACGAAGAAGAAATTCCAAGAACTGGTGTGCAACTAACAGCCACGTTCCAGAGAACCCGCTGGTACAATGGATCAGTTATAAACTGGTACGGTTACCGCAAAAAAGTGGGAAGAGGAGAAGGCTCCAGCGGTTTGGCCTATGACAGGGTAGATGCTGTGAAGAAATAGGCCCGGGATCAACTACGATGAAGATCAGTTATGCCCATCTCCGATTGCAATGTCTTTAATAATTGTTGTGCTGTAGCAGCGACATTGCCGGGTTGCATATCCAAAATAATATTGGTATTCCCGGTCATTTGGTATTTTGAAGTATTGTCGTAATAACCGAGCATCCTGGCGATAAAGACTTCATAGTTTTCCGAATGAAGCAGCGTTTCGAGTTCACTTCTAACGTTAACAGGTAAACGCTCATCTAACTGATGCAAAGCTTTAATAAAATTTTTCTTTGCCGCCGCTCTATATTCATGGAGAATATTTTGAATCCTTGTTTTCTTATCAACATTCAGTTGTACAACGATCCCCTCATCCATTTTTGCCAGCAGCCATTCGGGGATTTTTCTTTTGCCTATCGATGACGGCTTCTGTTCAATAAAAATATATTTTGAAGTAGTATAGTTCAACGCTGTTTTCTCAATTTCACTTTCAAAATCACGTTGGGAAGGTTGCGGCGGCAATAATAATCCTCCAAACGCAGAGCCGCGATGGGACGCCATCTTTTCCAAATTAATCACAGGATAACCTAACGATTCAAGTTGTTGCAATAACAAAGTTTTACCGGAACCGGTTTTACCACGCAGCACAATAAGAGTGGATGAAGTAAGGAAGGCCATAAATAAAAAACACCTTTTAAGAAGAAATATGTTCCATAACTCACGTTCGGTTTTGAAGCTCTTTCTGAAAACACAAGACAGGTCATGAACCGCAAATGAAAACAGTCAGATCAACAATTCCTACAAGCTAACATACGAAGAGACTCATTATTCAACTTTATTAAGGTGGTAATATTCTCTTTTCGGACCAAACCCGATACCGCACATGCGATCGAATATAAACAGTAACAAGATAAAAATTTTTTCTTTAAAATACAAAATGCAATCGACTTTTTTGAGGTAAAAGAAAAAGATTCGGGCACCATTTTTTATATCGCCATCTCTTGTGTGATAGATATTTTTTTACGAGGCAATACGCTGACAGCGTAAGGTCTTTTGGCTGCGTTAGTGCAATTGAGTAGTTTTAAGCTATGGCAATAATTTTCAACACCAAACGAATGACTGGCATTTTAGCGAACCCGCAAAAAATACGAAGGGTGAATAGGTCGTCTTTGGTGATGAGTACTTAAAAAGAAAGAAATGGATTTTCCGGCCCGCAAAACATATAAAATATACCATCTATGGCAAAGGAGATAACATTCAGAACAGACGGTAATTTTGCTGTACATGTTACTGATCTTGCCAAAGCCGAAGAGTTCTATTCCAATACCCTTGGATTTACATTACTAGATAAGACCGATGAAAGATTGGATTACGATACGGGAGTGATTAAACTGTTTGTCGTCCGCGATGATTGGGTCATCCCATTTATTCCGGCTCTTGAAGTTGAGAATTATGACGACGCCAAAGCGCACCTGGTACAAAATGGTTGCAGAATTATTAAAGAATTCAGCGGGCATAGGGCTTTCTACTTTATCGATCCGTTTGGGATTGTGATTGATGTAATTGAACGTAAAAAATTATAGGGTGCAGAAGCATTATCAAAAATTCAATTGGTAAGGACTTCCGTTAGTAACAACTTGAAACGGGGTTAACTATGGAGGTCTTGCGTTTACTCACGAAATGCCATTATTTGTGTTGCTGCAACAATTGCTTCAGTTCATCCACCTGTTTTTGTAATGATTCATAATTCTTTTGATCGGATTCGATTTGCGCCTTTAACAATTCCATAGTTTTGTTTTGCTGATCATTTTGTTTTTGCTGTTGCAGAATATATAAATGCAGTTCTTCTATCTTTTCCAACAGTTGTACATCTATTGCAACAACATCTATACCATTAGAAGCCACTTCAGCAGAGGACGGAACATTGGGAAGATGTTTATTTGTTTTAATATAGTTATCCAGTTCATCTAACGTTTTTAATTTATACTCAGCATCAAATACATAATCGCTCCAGGTGCCAGTGAGAGCCACACGCATACTATCGGTGATAATGCCGCCCGATACATTCAAAGTACGGCTGCCTTTAAACACATACCCGTTGGGGTTAGGATTGCCCATTAATATCTTCCCCGTAGAGAAATCACCATAAATAATAGCTTTATTTGAATCATTAGCTATGTATAATTTATTATTACCGGTTTCACTATAACCAGCTTTGCTACCAACATATACATTACCGCTGCCAATACTTGAATACCCGGCTAAATCGCCTAAAGCGGTATTGTTATTCCCGGTGGAATTCAAACTAAGCGTTCGGAAGCCAATAGCGTTATTATTATTCCCGGCAGTATTGTAAAAAAGAGCATAGCGTCCAATGGCAGTATTATTACCGCCGGTACTATTTACATAAAGCGCCTGGTATCCGTTAGCAATATTATTATCCCCGGTGGTATTGTTATAAAGCGCCTCGTATCCATTTGCGGAATTGTTATTCCCGGTTGTATTGTACGCAAGCGCTTCATATCCATTTGCGACATTGAAACTCCCGGAGGTATTAAAATAAAGTGCATAGCCACCATTAGCGGTATTGTAATTCCCGTTGCTACTAGAAAAAAGTGCAAAGTACCCATTCGCAGTATTGGAAGATCCTGTGATATTAGAATAAAGCGCCTGGTATCCATTAGCAGTATTGTTAGTTCCAGTGCTATTTAAATAAAGTGCCTGAACTCCATTTGCGGTATTATAGCTTCCTGTGGTATTGGAAAAAAGTGCATAGTATCCATTTGCGGTATTGTAGGACCCCCCACTATTGGAAAAAAGACCGGCAAATCCATTGGCGGTATTGTAATTTCCATCAATATTGGAATAAAGCGCCTTGCCTCCATTTGCCACATTGTTAGAGCCTATAGTAGAGGAAAAAAGTGCCTCGTATCCATTAGCGGTATTGTTGTATCCTGACGTATTTTTAAAAAGTGCCTCGTATCCATTAGCGATATTGTTATATCCTGTGGTATTGTAGTAGAGTGCACCGTATCCGGTAGCGGAATTATAACTTCCCGAGGCATTCGAATAAAGTGCTGTAGCTCCATAAGCCGTGTTCCAGGATCCTGTTATACTGGAATATAGTGCAACATATCCAAAGGCTGAATTATAAATACCAGAAGTATTGTTGTTCAGTGCACCTGAACCATAAGATGTATTATCTTGGGCATTTGCAACTGGGGCAAACAAAAGTAAAAGGACGATTGCTACCAGCATTTTTTTGCTTGTTTTCTTTGCATACGATAGCAAGAGGAGGATTATCTTTTTCATAAACAATTATTTTAAATGGATATAATAAAATCGGGGAACAACAAGGTAGAAAGATAAATTGAAAACTGCAACCCCGCTGTCTCAAACTATTTCTTTGGGCGCAGAGGGAGTGTAAGACAAGCGACAACAACCGGCAGAGAGTGACAATTTTTGGCGGAGTTGTAATTAAGTAAGTGGTATCTCATTCATTGGTTAGATGAACAAATATTTAGAGCGTTTTTGCAAAATATTTTTCGCGAAGAATTTGAAATTTTTTCTTTTCCTCAACTGAAAGCAGGTGAAGAGCTCCGAGATTAAAAGATGGAATTATTTTTCCATGAGAGGGATTGATGAAGGTAATCTCTTTATCCCATTTATCTTTAAATTTTTGAGACGCTCCCTCGGCAAGCCTGGAAAATTGATCCACGAATTTTTGCTGCTGCTCCGTTTCTTTATTCATTGCTGTGTTTTATATTCTTAAAGGTACTCTATTAATTTTAAGAGCTCTTTTTCAAAATATATTTGACGCCATGATGAAAGAATATTTCACAGCCCATAAAAATTGCCGGGATTTTACAATGTAATACTTGTTTCGGCTTTTATATAAATAACAATCAATATTTTCTTTACTTCGTCTTACTTAGCTGCATTTCTCCAATCGCACTTTTCCTGTCGTCGCATGCGTCAGAAATGGCACTTAACAACATCCGGTCGTTGTCAACAATGCATTTATAAGCGCCGATGGTAGCGCCATCACATATACTCTGTCCATAGAGTTTCGTAAGGGTGAGTACGCTATCACTGATGTTGTATTTCATAGTTTCCAGACTTGAGTTGTCATCAGCATTGATTACCTCAAGCGTATCAGTGCTGAAGTTAAAAAAAACATCCATCGGCTGGTCGAGCGAGAGTGTTCCTTTCCAACTCGTATTGGCAAGCTGCGCATCGGCGCCGTTAATCACAAAAAATGTTAGCAGGATACTTATTATTTTTTTCATAAACGTCTTTTAATAGCGATAGTTTTTCTTCACCAAAATACAAATTATAAATAATCTCTTTGCTAAAATTATTTTTTGTGTTGGAAATAATAGTTACACTTGCTGCAATTGCTCCCTTAAAATTCTGCGGCCCGCAGACGCGATATAGGAATCGCCTGAATCAATATATTTAAAACGTAGCTATTTGTTAAAATAATAATCCACCTGTTATCCGCGGCAATGCAATTCGTAACTTTGTAGCCTGAATTTCGTTCCTGTTTATTCCCCGAATTAAGTCCTGGATTTATCGAACTAAATTTTAGCGTTTAGCATACTCAATTTATTATTCCGGTGAAAAACCGCCTTACGTATGGCAATCCGGTACCTCTGCTAACAACAAAACCCAGAAAAATTAATTGCCCAAAAACCTGCATAGTATTGCAGGTTTTTTTTTCGCACAAGTTCACACAGGGGTAAATAATTCTACAACTTAAATGCGGGATACTTTTCACAGTATGCTTTTTAATAAAGTATTAAATTGGCAGACTTTTGGAAGCAGCGGGTTACAACCTATTGTAAATCTTAAATCTATATTTTATGCCTTTTATTAAGTCGTCTCAAAACAATTCGGAGCCGGTAAACATATACTATGAAGATCTCGGTAAGGGGAAACCAATAGTTTTTATTCATGGCTGGCCATTGAGCGGCTCGATGTGGGAATACCAGGTTACAGAATTAACACAGAAAGGGTTTCGTTGCGTGACTTACGACCGGAGGGGTTTTGGGAAATCTGACAAACCTTTCTCAGGCTATGATTATGATACGATGGCGGGAGATTTAAAAACACTATTGGACGAATTGGGTCTTGAGGAAATAACCCTCGTGGGTTTTTCTATGGGTGGAGGCGAAATTGCAAAATATTTTAAGCATTTTGGTAATGAGCATATTTCAAAAGTAGTTTTGTTAAGTTGTGTTGTTCCGTACTTGCTTAAAACAGATGATAACCCGGATGGAGTTCCCAAAGAAGTATTTGATGAAATAGCTAAAGGCATAAAAAATGACCGTCCCGGATTTATGGAAAATTTTGCCAAATTTTTTTATGGAGTTTCAACAGCTAAGCAGCCGCCAAGCGACGCCTTCCTGGCAAACAATTTAGCAAGGGCAATGGAAGCCTCACCAATAGCGACTCTTGAATGTGCCAATTCATTTGCGTTTACTGATTTCCGTGAGGACGTTACACAGATAAATGTTCCTACGCTCGTTATCCACGGCGATGCGGATCAAATTGTGCCTATTAAAGCTACCAGCGAACAAAGCGCCACGCTTATAAAAGATGCGAATTTTATTATTTATCCCGGAGCCCCTCATGGCCTTTGGTATACTGAAAGAGAACAGTTAAATAAAGATATTATTGCATTTATGTAGAACAATTAATACTCCACAGGCCATAGAAGACTCGCAGTTAAGAAGCAGAAAAGTCGCAGGCGATAGTGAACGTTGCTAATATACCACTACTACTGACGCTCTTTTTTGATATGGTCTTTCAGTTTTTAGAAACCAAAAAGACAGGATGCCTTTACGATATTCGGTTTTGATGAAATCGGTATCGACATTTAGAGGTAGAAGAATTTCACGATGGAAACACTCATAGTTAAATGTGTGCTTCTGGTACCTTTCATTTTCTGCATCGTTGGATTTCTTATGTAATGCTGAAACGGATAGCAGTCCGAGCTCGGTTATATTAACGAAAAAATCTTCTCTTTGAAGGCCCGGTGTGGCTATCTCAATTTTATAATATTCTGAAGTTTCCGAAATATTGTAATCGGGGTTTTTTGCGCCCTCATGAGGTTTCGCAAGTTCTGCTACCAATGTTTCAAATTTAAACTGGTCGGGAGTATACTCTCCCGGGTAAGCTGCAATTCCCTGTGTGTGGATATTTGAAGTTGACATAATAACCTGGTTTTTTTGGATTGGTTAAAACAAGTTTTGATTTCTTTCACTACACTATTGAAAAGTTCAAACAGGGTGCCGGAATTTTTCATCAATGTTTTATAAGTAATAAACCTAATATCCATACTAACATAGTATCAAATAATGTGCCCTTAATTTTTAGAAAGCCCATTGTCATTACATTTAACAATAACCTCATTTTGAAGAGCATTACATCCGGAACGTATGTAAATTATTTATCTATTCCGGTTTTTGAAGTGTTAGCTGTTCTTTCATGAGAAACCCTTTGATATTCCTTAAGCTTTATTTTGTCAGTCATATATTTTTTTACAAACCATTTAGAAACGAAAACTGGTGTAAGCCTCGTTACTGTATTGCGCATCCATATGCCAAACCTGCTTTTGGGAACCAGCGATGCCGCAAAGCCTTCCGCTACTTTTTGTTTATGGTCAATGAACGGTTTAAAAATATTTTCGTAGCGCTGAAAAGCCGTTCGGTAATTCCCATTCGCATCTTTCAACTCGCCTGCAAGAATATAGGCGGCAACCATTGCCAAGGTAGTGCCTTGTCCTGCTAATAGTGAAGGAGCGCTGCACGCATCTCCCAGGAGGATCACCCTGCCATTTGACCAGTGATCCATTTTAATCTGGCTCACAGGATCAAAATAAAAATCGGGAGCATCGTCCATTCTTTCAAGCAAAGAAGGACATTCCCAGCCTACATCGTTGAATTGGCTTCGGAGTATTTGTTTTTGTTGATCGATATCATGATGATAATAAGACAATTTTCGAGGTGATGACAAAATAAATAAACTCGTCAGCCGATTATCCTTCATTGAAAACATATTAACCTGCTTTCTTGGGATGGTATAACTCACGTAAGATTTATTATTGCGGAATGGATGATCGGTTGGTAAATAATTTTCAATGGTAAAGGCAGCAGTATAATAACCGAAATACCTTTCAAAATGTGATTCATTTCCGAACGTCAAAGCCCGAACATTTGAATGCAATCCATCCGCACCTGCTACCAAGTCAACGTGACGGACTTGACCACTTTCAAAAGTTACGGAAACACCGGCGTCATCTTGATCGAGCTTACTTATGGAGTCTCCAAAAATAAATTCAATGTCATTACCCAGTTGATTATAAATGGCTTTTGAAAGATCACTTCTAAATAAATTGTAATACCTGTTGTTCAATATGCTTCGCATCCGAAAAGCATTAATGGCGCCTTTTCGTTTATTGTTTTCGTCAACAAAAATCAACTTACGAATTTTCAGATCTGCTTGCTTCAGTGCAGGAAGAAGGCCCATCTTTTCAGCGACGTTGAAACCGGCACCAAAAAAATCGATGGCATAGCCACCTTCCCTGAGTTTGGGCGCTTGTTCAACAATGACGGGCTCAAACCCATATTTTTTCAGCCACCATGCAAGACTCGGTCCTGCGATACCGGCTCCCGAGATTAAGATATTTTTATTTACTGGCATAGATTTAATTTTTTTCAGTTATACATTTCAATGCAACTTTCAACACGATGTTTATGAGCAATTGATGTGACTGCGCCTGCAGGTTAAAAAGTGTAATGTTGATTGGCCATTTTTTTTGCGATGCCCGAAGATGAAGTGTTCCCTTTGCATCTTTTAAATCATCATGGCCGTTCCCGCGGGAGCATTATCGCTGATATTATTGAAAGTTGTTATCTTCCGAAAAGGCACAATATTGTTGCCATAAATAAAAGAGTCGTGTTAAAAAAGATTGCGGGATGGTAATTAAAATACACACTCTAACTTTAAATGATGCGGGTTTAGGAAACCTTAGGCAGAATAATTATTTTTAAAATGGCAGCGTTTTAATACTGCTTAAACCCCGCCGGGAAAGCGATCAAACTAAAAGCAGAACACGATTTATTTGTCTACATTTATAAAGGCGTGAGGGTGGTACAAGAATTGATAGCATGCTGTAATGTGATTTACAATGAGTAACCTCTCCGAATTTGCCAGGCTTTCAGCCATTGTAACCTCATCTGATGATGCGATTATCAGCAAAGACTTTGACGGAATTATTAAAACGTGGAATAACGCGGCTACGACAATTTTCGGGTTTGCTCCGAGGGAGGCCATTGGGAGGCATATATCGATTATTATTCCTGAAGAGTTTAGGGGAGAAGAAAAAAATCACATCGCAGAAATAAAGAAGGGCTCTCGTGTTAAAAATTATGAGACCATCCGTCAAAGAAAAGACAACACCACCTTTCCGGCGTCTATAACTATGTCGCCGATAACGGATGCAGAAACAAATATTATTGGTGCATCTATAATAGTACGAGACCTTACGGAACAAAGGCTCATCGAACATAATGAGTCACTGCTTGCTTCCATTATAAATTCCTCAGATGATGCCATTGTCAGTAAAAACACTAAAGGCATCATTACGAGTTGGAACCGCGGGGCACAGCAAATCTTTGGATTCAGCGAAGAGGAAGCCGTTGGAAAGCATATTTCCATTATTATCCCCGAATTTAAGCATGAAGAAGAAACAGAGATCATTGCAAAAATTTTACGCGGCGAGAAAATAGATCATATTGAAACAATAAGGAAAACGAAAGATGGAAAGGAAATAAATGTCTCCGTTACCATCTCACCTATAAGAGACAGGAATAATAAGATAACGGGCGCCTCTAAGATTGCAAGGGACATAACCCAAAAAAAAGAAATTGAAAAACAAAGGCAATTATACATTAAGAAATTACAGAAATTAAACGATTATAAAGATGATTTTATGATGATGGCCAGTCATGAACTTAAAACACCGCTTACTATTATAAAAGCGAACCTCCAGGTTTTACACGAATCGGTAAAGAATGGTGTTCCCGATATTTCTTTTGTTAATAAGGCTTTGGTTAATGTAGATAAATTATCAAATCTTATATCAGAATTGACGGATGTTTCGAAAATTCAAAATGGCAAACTCGATCTTCATATTACTTCATTTAATCTTACCCTGTTGCTGGAAGAAATAATAGCCGATATGCAAAACATCTCTTCAAATCACAAAATTATTTTAAACCACCCTGACAAATTGCTTGAAATAAAAGCGGACAGGGAAAGAATCAGACAGGTGCTGGTAAATATGCTTGGCAATGCGATAAAATATTCGCCCGGAGGCGAAGAAATATATATGGAAACATCCGTGAAAGAAAACGGCGTTATTGTGAAGGTTAAAGACAATGGAATTGGCATACCGGCGGAGGATATTGACAAAATATTTACACGCTTTTACAGGGCAGGGGGAATTGCCTCTACCTTCTCGGGGACAGGAATAGGCCTGTATATATCATCTGAAATAATAAAGCACCACGGCGGAAAGATGTGGGTGGAAAGCCAGGTGGACAAAGGTTCTGTATTTTATATTGAAATTCCACGGCAAATTTCGAATACCCTTGGCAAAGCAATCTAAACTTTTTCTCAGCATAACGGGAACCGTTTCAGTTGTGCTCATAATCCAGTTTCCGCAACCTGTTTATTCATTATACTCATAAATTGCTCCGTCATCGAACTGCTTTACCAGTTTCATTTTTTTTACGTTGGTAATAAAATTTATCCCGACAAGATCCGGGTTCTCTCCATCATTGAACCAGATCATATAACAATGCTTGTCGTCTAAAAATTCCCGGACATTACTTGTGTTTTCTTTGTTCGGTAAAAATTTGCCAGGCCTTCCTGTAAAAAAATAAATGGCATCATACGCATTGGAATAAATTGTGTACCCCTTTTTAAATAACAAAGAATTTTTCTGAATGAACAGGACCGTTCGTGAATATCTCCATTGGTCTTCCGTATAGCCAGGTATTCCTGCATCTTTAACGCCGTCCCATGTTTCATAGTCTGCTGTAAGCTGCCCGTATTGAAAGCATAAAAAAATAACGGCTCCCATTGTTACAATCCATTTCTTTTTTGATGGAATTATTTTTTGTGACAACGGAACAATCCAACTACTGCAACTCCATACTAACGGAATAAATGCAGGGCTGAGAAACCGGCTGTCTAAAGTTTCGAATCTTGATATACTTGCTATTAACAGCATAAATGGTAAATAAAACAATACAAAGGCCGCTGCCATATTTTCATAAGTTACCATACGTTTGTTACGTACAAATTGTGTAAGAAAGATCAATGCGGGAATGCAAATTACAACCAGCGCAATCCATGCATCTCCGGAGTAACGGCCGTTAAAGAAGGGAAGCCAGTCATGGAATACCACTCCTGCATCGTGCAAATTTTCGTGTAGGGATGTCAGTGATCTTTCGCGAACGCCGGTCATGGTTCCGCCAACTATATAATTTCTTGTGAGATTAATTATTAAAAGAAATGAGCTTATTAACCCGAATAAGAGAATATCTCTTATTCTGCGCCCGATGGGTTGCTTTGTGTCAAAGAACAATAAAATACATCCTGTTCCGATAATGGTAATTCCTGCGTAACGGGTTACGCATGCAACTGAAGTGATCACCGCGGCAAGAACAAGCGTCTTTCGCGAATAGTTCTTAAAATAGCGGTGCATGGACATCATAAAAAGGAGTAGCAATAAAATAAAAATCGTCTCCGACCATAACATGGAATAAACTTCCAGCAGGCCGGGGCTAAATACGATACAACTTAATAGGGCAGCCTTATACCATTTTGAGTGAAATGAAAACTGCTCCGTTATGTATCCTGATAAATAAATAATAATTGCAAACAATGATGCATTTAAAATTGCACCGAATACCAATGGCTGCAATCCCGTTATAAACATAACCGCACTTAGAAAAAGAGGATAGAATGCGGGAAATTCCACCAGGGCATAATGCCTGAAGTCAACCAGGCTGCAACTCGCTAATACGTTTTTTGCTGTAGTCGTATATACGACTCCGTCAGGGCAAAGGCCAATACCTCCGTGCCTTGTATATAAAAAGATTATGGTGAACCCAACTGCCCCAGCTATTAAACTATCAATGTTCTTTTTGAAAGGTAAAAACTGAAACATTTGTTCCCGGTATGAAAATCAGCACGATGAAAATTAAAATAAAGCAATTGCCCGCAACATTTTGTCTGCAATGTGTAAAAAGAATACAAAAAAATTTGTGAAGGACATTTTCCCACCAGGGCGCAAAGACCTCTAAGAATAAAAAAATTCTTTGTGCCCTTCGTGTCTCGGTGGCAAACAAATTCTTTAAAAAAATACCGCGAATTTCAGTTTGCCAAAAAACGGTGTTCCCGCAGTAAAACTTATGTCATCAATTGGCGCAGGTTCATTCCGTAAGCGTGATTCAACTTCAAACTGCGCTTCCCTCCATTTTGTATTCAGGAGGTTTTGAATCTCCAGGCCCAGTTCAAATTTTCTTCGGGTATAATTTACCGTTAGGTCCGTAACAAAATATCCCTGCGCCACCAGCGAGTTGTCTTCATTGGCGGGCCTGTCTTTCATATAACGGTAGCTTAATCCCCCGTTGAGGCCATTGGCCAGTTTAAAATCAAGGCCGCCGGTACTGGAAAGTGGCACGGCCAGCGACAAATAGTTTTGTCCTTTGGGCGCATCCAGGCTTTGTGCTTTGCAGATATTTACATCTATCATTCCGAAAAGCCAGTTGTTAAACTGGTAGCGTGCTGATACATCCAAACCCTGTCGTCTTGTTTTACCACCTGCATCCAAAGTTCCTTCATCGGCGTCATACACAAATTCCTGCTGCAATTGTAGATACCACAGCGCCGCGTTAATATACAAATGCGGAATGGGTTTCCAGTTAATGCCGATGTCTGCGCCATAAGCCGCCGGTAATATATCGCGACCATCATTCGCAACAACAACCTTTGCATCATTTGAATGAAAACCTTTTCCTGTTTTTAAATATAGTTGCACCGCATCGTTCACTGTATATTCAACATTCAGTTTGGGACTTGCTATCACCTTCGATCTCGCAGGCTGCGGCGGATTAAGTTTATCCATGTAATTAAAATAAAAATAATCAAGGCGTGCGCCCACATTTAGCAACCATTTGCCGCTTTGATAATTTTCATCAACATAGGCATTTAAAGAAGACTCTTTTACATTGCCCAACTCAATATATTCCAGCACCGTGTTTTTATTAACTGTGTGAGATAGCTCACTATTATGAATGCTGTTGAATTGAAATGCTGCACCTACAGTTGAGCCGAGCGATGAACCATTTGCCAGGTATGCATGGTGAACAAGTTTGCCGTTATATCCAACCACGTCTCTCGATTCTCTTTGCCTGAGCTGGTCTCCGTTTATAGTGTCGTCTGCGAAAAGTGTTGCGTCGTAATTAAGATCAAAAAAATAATTGGAATAAAATACCTGGTTTTCCAGCGTTGTATTATCCGAAAGAACAGAGCTCAGTTTCATGATTGCATTCGTGCGGTGTGTATTGCCGCCCTGCAGACTATCAATATATCCGAAGCGGTCTGTAATGCCTTCCGTCACTGCCCTTTCAGGAATTTCACCCGAAGATCGCCAGCTACTGCTGTAGGTAGAAAGTGTAATGCCTATTTTATTTTTTGAATTAAGCGCTGCATTGTACTTGCCATATAAATTGAGCCGGTCAAGGTGTTGCGGAAAATCAAAAGGTCCGTCAGTAAAGGCAGCCTCTCCTGCTATGTAAGCATTTTCGCCGCGTTGCTTTGCCCGGTCGCTTAATAGATTCGCCATCGTCATTATTCTTCCTGTATTAAACTGGCCGCCTTCCAGCTTCACTTCATTTTTATCCAAAACATCATACGTTTTAAAACTTACATAGCCGGCTGTTGTGAAATCACCATAGCCGGCGTAGTAAGGTCCTTTGCCAAACTCATACCTATTTACCAGTTCAGGAATAAGAAAATGAAGATCGGCAAAACCCTGGCCGTGTGCATGAGATACAAGATTCAACGGCATTCCGTCAACAGACACATTTACATCGGTGCCATGATCCGCATCAAAGCCCCTGAAAAAAATATGTTCTGCAATACCTCCTCCCTGGTGTTGGCCAAGAAATAAACCCGGAACCAGGCGCATAAGATCCTGCGATGAATTGATGGGACGCATATTGAGATCGATAGAACTCAGATAATGAAATGTTGAAATATTGGTTTGTGGTGTTATAATAATTTCCTTTAGGTCAACAGGGCCTTTTTCAACATGGATAATATTGGTATGTTGCGTGGCTATTTCAACTGTTTTTGAACGATAGCCAATCATAGAGATGGTAACTGCCGTACTATCAACGGGAATATTTAAATTGAAATGGCCCCCTGCATCAGTAACCGATGCCTGGCCGGTTGTGCCAATACTCACAACAGCAGATTCAACAGGCTCGCCGGTTTTTTGATCCAATATTTTACCGGTTATTTTATTTTGACTAAAACAATAAAGGGAAAGAAATAAACAATAGAAGAAAACTATAAAAATTTTCTGCATGAAATTGTATTAAGATTTTATTAATGAATATAAATACCGGCATGTTTTATAGCGACACTGTGTACGCCGTCGCCTGTAAAACATGCTGCAGCAACTAAAGAAATTTAGTTAGCTGGCTGAAAGATTACGCGGTACAGAATTGCGGTGGCTGAAAAAAAGAAGGAGAAAATTCCTGTGATGTACCATTCAGGTAAAAGGAATTGTAATGATTAATTATTGGTTCGGCTTTAAAAATAATCTCCGCAAAATCATCGAAAAATAATTGCAACTGGATGTCTCTCGCTATTGCCGATTTTGCGGGAGAATTTTGTTGTTCATCGGCGGCTAATTCTTTATGCAAATAACATTTTCCTTTACAACAACTGCCGGGGACTGCCCTGTTTACACAAAGGTTTCTAGCAATATAGTCTTTGTTGATTTCGTAGCTGAGAACAATAAACCATTTACTGAATGTTTGCGCAGCTACTGCGATGAACAGTGTTATCGTAAATATATATTTCAACACAGGACCGCAAAATTATAGTAATACTGTTAAAGCAGGAGATTATTATTTATCAATTTATAGCAAAGCAAAAAATTATTTTACATCGCTGCTTTGCGCCAAAACAAATTTTTGCTTTAGTTTTCTTTTTTCGTAGAGACTATATTTATACTCGCCGGGCAGTACATTATTTTCTCCATCAGAATTGGCATTGTGATGATGATGACCGGCGGCCATTCTTCCTGTGCCACTATGCATTCCATTTTCGCCGCTGCTGTTACGATGTGGTTGCTTCAATCCGTTTATTGTTATCTCCAGAGAAACATCTTTTGGAAGATCTTCTATGTTATAATCAGCACCGAACCATTCTTTGAAAGGGATGGCCATTTCATAGGTAAGCTTGTTGCTTTCGTCCCAGTTTATTGCTGCGTTTATGCCGGAAGTATCATTGATGGAAATCATACCGTTTCTTGTGGCAAACCCACTTACCTGCATTAAGGTGTTTTGTAAAATGAAACCTGATCTCCTGTTTTTACGATCAACGTCCTGCTGGTTGTTGTTGTCATTGGCCGCGGTAGATTGTTGCGGCAGCGGAAAGGTTACAGATACCTGGTGTTTGCCTTTGGTGCTTAAAGAGACCTTCATTCCGGCCTGCATGATCTTCGTTTGAAACATATCATCAGGAGCCTGGAAACATAGATACAAATTTTTATCATCGTTGGCAAACGCAAAAAATAATTTAGTTCCATCATCATAAAACCGCAGTGGCAATTTCCATTCCTGCGGGTTTCCGTCTATGGTTACGGGTGAAGATACCCATGTTGATGCCGGTGTGTCCTGTGCAAACGAAAATGCAGACACGAACAGTAACAGAATAGCAAAACTATTTTTTATCATCAGGGCTGTTTATGATCCATTTAATTAAAACGTCAAAACTATCATTAGCGGAAGCAGGTAGAAAATTAAATGTGATAAAAGAAAGTTATTGTTTTAAAAAGTGCTATGATTTTCTTTGATTACGATGGAATCTCCCGCTTCCGGCTTGCTCGCAATATTTTATACAAAACTTCGTTAGCTCTCTATTAAACCTTTATCCCATGGCTGCAAATACCCACTATTTAAACCCGCCAAAATATCGTCGCACTATCTGGTATTCCTGGAGTGATTTTATTATAAAACTTATTGTGGTTCTATCCGTCGCCGAAATTATTGTTACGGTTATTTATGGTTTTTCGGCGCTCTTAAAGAGCGTGTTCTAAACACTCCACATTTATTCATGCATATAAAAGAAGCTTGCATTGAAAGTAGGCCGGCTTCAGGTTACCGCATACATCGTTACAGCGGAGATGTCTCATCTTTCAGCGATTACAGGATTCCATTGTTACTTGAAATTGAATGTCCTGTTTCAAAAAAAATAAATATCCAGGCGAGAGCAAAATACAATTTAAATCCGCAAAACGGTGATGCTTATTCAAGCGGTATAGGTTTATCATTAAAACTTTAAGTTTCTAAGGTTTTTTTTTATTCTGTATTTCGTGTCTCAAGAAACACGGATTTGGGTTGTAAATTTATAAATACCAAACCTGAAAAAATGAACAAAACACTCAAAATTTTCCTTATAGTTTCGACGGCTATCGTCTCGCTGTGGATAATAGGCAGAGTAACTTTTATGTTGCAATGGTTTAGCATACCGACTGTTGCAAATTATCCAACCATTAAACCCGGTACAAAAATTTTCGCATCGAACTTAATCGAGCCAAAACGTTTTGACTTTATCTGCTACCATTCTACAACTCCTGGATTCGGAAAACAAATTTGGATCCACCGGTTATGCGGCCTGGAAGGTGACACCATTGAAATCAGAAAGGGAGATTTGCTCATCAATCAGAAAGATGTAGACAGCAATCTTTCACTTGCGCACGAATATATTTTATCATCAGCCGAACTTGACAGAGCTAAAAGTTTCGACGATATTGACGACGCTCTCGTTCAGTATTTACCAGGCGATTCAGTCGAAGCTTATTTATCAGACAAGATCGTAAAGGATAATTCAATAAGAGCTATAAGAAAAATTCTGCCTGAAAGTTACGAAGACAGGGATATCAGGAAAGAATATGGTGTTCCCTGGAACCAGGACAACTTTGGTCCTGTGATTGTTCCCAATGGAAAATTTTTTGTATTGGGTGACAACAGGCTAAATTCGATGGATTCAAGATACATTGGATTTATAGACAAGTCAGATTACTTATGTACTGTTATTGGCAAATGATTTAGATAAGTAATTTAGATAGCGTTATATGTAGAAGCGGAGGTGTTGCCATGTACGAATTAGCGTATATTTATGTATCAGCTTCAACCTGTAATTATCTTTTAAAAAAAACCTGCAATGAAAAAAAATCATTTACCCAATCTTTTTTGTTTTTTTATCTGCCTGTTAATTTCATGCAATACTCAATCAAATCAAAAATTAATCGTTGGAAACTGGATTCCTCTTATACCTGAAGCAAAAGGCGATGAAAGAATTATTTTTTTAGAAAACAACATTGCTATTTCAACAAGACTGAACAAAATACCAGAGCCGGATGATTCAGCTCAGTACAAGATAAGCGATGACGGGAAAACCATAACTACAACTGAAAAAAATGGCAGAATAGAGGAACTTGAAATAATTAAATTATCAAAAACAGATTTGGTTTTATGTCGCAAAGGCGAGAAAGATACACTTCGTTTAAAAAGAGAATAAGGCTGCGGCTTTCCCCCCGGCTGAGTTTCAACCAAAGCTGGCAGCCCAGCAGAACACTGCGATGAATCAAAAAGAACTCTGCCAACTTCACGAACGGCCGTGTCCAGCCTCAGCATATAAACCATAAATTGAGACACGGCCCCGGACGAGACATATAGCGAGGACGAATTTGAAGAAGATTATTATTATTTTGAAAGGCTTGATTTTGATAAAGCCGGAGGATTAAAGGATTTTACCATAGAGGTGTATAGAAAACAGATTTTAATAAACTACAATAATGACAAATATGAGATTGCCATAAATAGCAACAATATTGAATTTGAAAAATTAAAAAGCACTTTAAGAAGAATTGCAAATAAAGAAGGCCAGCTTCAAATTTACGAGTAGGCTAAACCGAAAGAAGCAGTAATTTATGGGATTAATTGAGTTGTATTTGCGAAAGCCTTAAAGCTTTCGTTTATTTTTATAATCTGCTAGCAGTCAATTTTTTAAAAAAATATACGCAAGATGAAGGCACTTTAAACTTTCGTATATTTATGAGTTGAACTAACATCGCCTATCCGGCGCTGAGTTATGGATTCTGTAAATTGTAAGTTTATTATTTCACTTTAAAAATTTACAGGATCATGGAAAAAAAAATCATTAAGTCCGCAAGCTATTGCGGCATTGGAAAAAGCTAATCAGTATTTATCCATTGGCCATTACAGCCCGCTTACGATTCGCAACTACCTGGCAGAGCTCCGATTTATTTTTGTGTATTATCCTGATGCAGATCCATTGGATTTTACCGAGCCGATGATTATTCAGTATTTGCTATACCTGAGTAAAACCCTCGGATGCAGCCGGGTAAAATGTAAGATGGCAGCGCAGGCTATTTCATTTTTTATGCGCCATGTAGCAAAGCGTCCTTATGTAATTCCTACCGTTATTTATCCAAGACCTGAAAATAAATTTCCGGCGGTAATGTTGCCCGAAGAAATCATGAAGCTCATCGATGGGGTTCAAAATATTAAGCACCGTACCATTTTAATGTTACTCTACAGTACGGGTATGCGTGTCAGTGAGATTGCTAATTGCAGGATAGCAGATATCGACTCAACAAACATGCGCATCAAAGTAGTACAGGGTAAAGGAGCCAAAGACCGCTATACTATTATGTCGCAGCAGGTGCTGCTGGAGCTGCGGGCCTACTATCTTATTTATAAACCCAAAGAATATCTTTTTAATGGATACCGGCCCGGTAAAAGATACAGTGTGCGCACCATACAGCACATTATGCAAAAGGCATTAGTGAAGGTAGGGCTGGAAAGCAAGCACTACAGTATTCATTCTATTCGTCACAGTTTTGCCACGCATTTGCTGGATAACGGAACAGACCTGCATACTATTAAAGAGTTGCTTGGTCACAATAACCTGCAAACTACCATGCGGTACATGCATCTTACTTCAAAACGAACGGACGGTATCTTTAATCCTTACGATGCCTTATTGCTGGCAAAAGATAACAACATCCTTAAAGCAAATTTAAAATGATGCTCCATGTTATCTTATACAGCGCCGCGGGCAACGGTGCAACAGGTGTTACAAACCCAGGAGGTATGGGTTCATAAAAATGCTCATATATCAAAAGTGTTGCAACGGATAAGAACCTGCCGTACAGCAGCCCTTGGCTATCACGTGTACGGGTGTACGAAAGATGAGTGCAGACATATACAATACCAGTATCATAGTTGCAGGGACAGGCATTGTCCCAATTGCGGAGCGATAAAGAAGCAGGAATGGATAGAAGCCCGCAGTCGTGAACTGTTGCCTGTAAAATATTACCATGTGGTATTTACCTTGCCTCATGAGCTCAACAGCCTGGTGATGGGGTATCGGAAGCTTTTGTATAAACTGCTCTTTGATGCATCAGCTGCAACCTTGCTCACTTTTGCAAAAGATGAAAAACATCTCGGAGCTTCCCCTGGCATCATTAGCGTGCTGCATACATGGGGTCAGCAGTTGAGCTTTCATCCGCACATCCATTGCATTGTAAGTGGCGGTGGTGTTACACCTAACAACGAGTGGAAAGAAGCAAAGAAAAATGAGTGGCAGTTTTTATTTCCTGTTGAAGCAATGAGTACTGTTTACAGAGGTAAATTTTTAGAGGCATTGAAACAAATGATAATCAAAGGAGAAGTAATACTGCCGGCAGATACAGACCGTAAACAACTGTTTAATATACTGTACAGCAAAGAATGGGTGGTATATGCCAAAGCTCCTTTTGGCGGCCCGCAGGCAGTGATTGAATACCTGGGAAGATATACACACAAGGTGGCTATCAGCAATCACCGCATACAAAGCATCGATGAACAAACGGGAACAGTAACCTTCACTTATAAAGACTATAGTGATAATGATATGCAAAAACAAATGACACTTACAACGGATGAATTTATCCGTCGTTTTACGCAACACATATTACCGGAGCGTTTTACCAAAATAAGAACCTATGGTTATCTCGCTAACAGGGGACGTCATGATCGCATAAAAGCAGTATTACAAAAAATGAAGCTGCCTTTGCATAAAGAGCTGGTGAAGATCCCTGTCGAAGTTCGTATGTTGGAGCAATACGGTATTGATATGAAAGAATGCCCCGCCTGCAAGAACAGAACTTTGCAACTGATAAAAATCGTTTATCCCTGGAAACAGGCAGATGATGGATAAGATCAGACCGGATCAGTTTTTTAAATGCGTTTATGAGGCAACGTTAGGTGACGTAACAGGTAAGCTATGAGCAGCATCAAAAAATATCTTCAAAAAGTCATTATAAAAAATTTAAAACCTTAATTTTAAAACATCAAAACGGCCTGATCATAATAAACACAGTGAAAACGGGCTGTTAACATCAAGAACAATATTTTAAAAAACAAACAAATAGAAGAGAGCAGGCTGATACTTTGTACCCAATAGCGAACCTTACGGCGACATCAGTCAACTCAAAAGTATACCGCAAAGCCCCCGCAAACATTTTTTATAGGCGGGGCTTTTTTAGGGGGCTTTTCGGATACTTTTCTAAATGTTACCTGCTACTTTATATGGACACAATCTCACAATTTTGGAAATGGTTTCAAGACAATAATAAAGCATATTTATTCTTAAACGATGTTGAAGATGATGTAAAAGAACGTCTTCTAAACGACTTCGAAGAACAGCTTCATAAATATTGTGACCAAATATATTTTGAAATAGGTGGTGAACCCGACGAAGATCAGGAATTAATCATAACAGCTGAAGGTGATCAAAAATATTTTTGCAAGGTTGAAGAATTGATAAATGCCGCCCCTCAAATTTCTGGCTGGACATTTATTGCTTTTAAACCTTCAATACCCGGACACTTTAAAAGCAAGTGGGACGACTTAGAATTGAATACCGAAGAAATGTGGTTTCTTCCTCTCGTAAACGAAAAAAATAATGACCTTGGAATCAGGATTTGTTTAAAAAATCATGACTTAATAAAAGACAACGAGATATTGATAACGCTTTTGTATAAAATGCTTGACACTATTCTTGGTGAAAAATCTTTTGCATTAAATATAAAGTATGTGGACACAGACTTACAACCCGACGACCCAGGAGAAGAAGGCATGTATCCAATTTTAGAATTGCAAGAGTATATTGACAGGCATAACTCCCAGACGACTCAAAGCAGCAGGTAACAAGGGTATTGCTAAAAGCAGGGCTGACGTGCATTTCATCAGCTTTAGTTCTTTGGTCATCTTGGGTTCGGGCAGAAGGAATTCTTATCAACTTTTGTAGTTATCTTCATCTATAAATTATATAATCATCGGTAGCTCCGGGCAGAACGTTCATTGAATAACCTGCCATCGGCAATACCTACCGTTAGCACCAATGCAAAAAAGACAATGACAATAAACAATGGTATTGACAAAACAACAAAATTGTTATTGACTTGCGGACAATT
This sequence comes from uncultured Chitinophagaceae bacterium, assembly GCA_963819925.1. GTDB lineage: Bacteria > Bacteroidota > Bacteroidia > Chitinophagales > Chitinophagaceae > Ginsengibacter. The sequence continues at coordinate 267,735 of CAWFYG010000014.1, forward strand.
TGGTTGCATCTTATTTATTGTAATATTTTTAATTCAAGGACAATTAAGAGACGCTTATGCGCCATTAAAATTTCCAATTAGTTCCTTATCGATCGGACATTACGGATGGATACAAAGGGCAAATTTCCTGATTTCAGGCTCACTTGTTTTTGCTTTCGCTTTTGGCTTTCTAAGAGCGACACCATTATTAAAAAACTCTCTTTGGACATCAAGACTTATTGGTGCAGTAGGTCTTGGTTTATTCGGTGCAGGACTTTTTTCGTCTGCCCCAGTTTATGGCTACCCAGTGACCGAACCACTTAAAATAGCTCAATTCACAATTACGGGTCATCTGCATGACTTTTTCTCAATTTTCGTTTTTGTTTGTTTGCCCATTGCTTGTTTTAAAATGAGAAATAGATTTAAAGAATTCAATAATAACAAATGGGCTACATATACTTTAATTTCAGCCATAGGTATGTTGACAGCTTTCATTCTTGCAGGAGTAGGTTTTAAGCAAGTTCCGGGACTTGTTGTCTTTGCTGGAGCTTTCCAGAGACTAAGTATCATGTTTGGCTTTATCTGGCTGACAACTTTATCAAGATTTATTATTAAAACCTCAAGACAGTTATGAAATTCTGTGGACAATAATACACACGACAAACAAAACAACTATTCAGACGACTGCACTGGTGCTAACACAGGTATTGCTAAAAGCAGGTCTAACATACATTTCATCAGCTTTAGTTCTTTGGTTATCTTAGGTTCGGGCAGAAAGAATTCTTATCAACTTTTGTTGTTAACTTCATCTATAAATTATATAATCATCGGTAGTTCCGGGCTGGACGTTCATTGAATATCCTGCCATCAATACCTACCGTTGTGTCTAATGCCATTGGACACCCAAACTTTAAGGCAACGTTTTCTTTAAAATAAATGTCCTATTGGTAACTCAATGACAAGATGCTTAAACTTTTTTTCCCCATATTAATATTGTTGACTTTATTCAGTTGTAAGAAAACTGTTTCAAGCCAAGAAAATCTTACTATTCCAAATGGCGACTTTGAACAATGGGATGTTAATCAAAATTTAGATATATGGCAAACAAATAGTTGCCCACTTTGTGTGCCGCCCTGGGAAACTTATATTATTCAAAAAACAACTGACGCTGAACATGGACAATTTGCTGCTGAATTTGTTTATAATAATTACTACACCACTTTCGCAACAAATAAATTTGCAATTTCTTCGCATCCGTTAAGTTTAACAGCATATATCAAATCAAACATTATAACTGGCGACACTGCAAATCTGCATGTTGCTTTATTTTCCGGCAATAAAGTAGTTGACAATGGAAATTGGTACGAAACAACAACAAATGATTATAGAAAGTTAGAAATTCCTATAACTCAAACAAATCCTAAAATAGACTCAGCCGAGATAATAATTATTGGCGGCAATAAAGTAGGAACAATATTTTTTGTTGACAATTTAGAGTTTACTTATAAATAAAGAGGCACTACACACAACAAAAATATTTGCAATAGCAGGGGGCGACGGAACGCACTTCAACAGCAGTAATTCTATTTGGCTTTACTTATCGGCTGACATTTCTCTATTGAACATTTGTAGTTAACTTCGGCAACAAAAATAAATCAGCTTCGGTACAAGCGTGACGAGCTTCGATGCCCAGCCATCGCAAATACTTAACGTTGTGTTTTCATTTAATAGACTTCATGAATATCAAAACTTTCTTCACAGTTTTTATTGTATTAATAATCCAAGGTTGTAATTTCTCAACGTCGAATTTTGAGAAAGACCAAAGCATTGATACGTCGTTGAGGCAAGAGATCAAAACATTTAATGACAAGCTATTTAGCGGTGTTACAAGTAATAATTTTGGAACTATTCAACCAATGATGTCCCCTGGTCTTTTAGAAAAATTCAATAATGATTCAAACAAATTCATTAATCAAATTAGTATTTTAAAATTTAATAGTTACAATATACTCGATGAATATTTTGTTCAGGCTTCATCTGCCGGAACAAGCGTTACAGTTCTGTCCGGTAATGATGATGACAATGATTACACATTTACATTCGAATGTGTCAATAAAGACTCTTACGTTTCTTTGTTATTGTTAAACAGCACCGACAACCAGTTTCTATTAGCAGCAGTGTATGGTAAATACCAAAACGAATGGAAGCTGAATATTTTAAAATTGGGACAGTATAGTTGCTTTGGGAAAACTGCACTGGATTATTATCATCTGGCTAAGTCGGACTATAAAAATATGTATTTAATAGATGCAGCAGACAACATTTCAATAAGTGAGGATTGCCTACAACCATCAGGTACTCTTTGGCATTTTATTAAGGAAAAAGATATATCAGATTTTAGAGATTCTGTTTTGAGAGAAGCTAATCTGAAGTATGAACTTCCCCTCACACTCGCAAATATAGATAGTAAGCCAAAAGTTTTTAGAATTTTCCCGCAGAGAACACAAGAAGGTTTTTCCCCAACGGTTTATTACACAACAGTTATTAATTTGGACGATACAGTAGCATTAAAATTAGAAAACGAAAAGATTCGCAAAGAAGTTGATAGTATATTCACAGGCATTGACAAGGATAAAAAATTTATTTCTTACGGTGCATTTAGTAAACTTCCTGATGAACAAGGAAGGGGACATGGCTATGGATTCATTGACACGTTAACGAACAGATAACGTCACATAACAAATGCATTGGCAATAGCAGGGGGCGACGTGCAGGTCATCGGCTGTAGTTCTTTATCAGCAATAGTTCCAGCAGAACGTTAGTAATTTGGCTTTTGTAAATAACTTCGGCTACAGTATTTTAATCAGCCTTGGTACAAGCAGACGTATTTCAAATGCCCTGCCATCCCAATGCTTCACGTCGCCTGCAAGCTTAAACGACGCTTCGCAAATGAATAAGATTATCATTCTTCTTCTGACAGTTTTCATTTCAACTGTTTCATTTTGTCAAAAAACTGAAACAGTGTATTTAGACAAAAAAGACAGCACAGCAAATATGTATATTGCTGTTGTACCACAAAACGGACAAATAAATTCGTTTATGTTTTTATTAGACGGATTTGGAAATTATTCACCAAAAGACCTTTTAATTGAAACAGACTTACCTAAATATGCAGCACAACAAAATATTTTGACCATAATACCGATATTGAAAACAGGTCCTTTGTACTTCGGTAGTGACACGGCATCGCAACAATCTCTAAAAGAATTAATAGAATTGGTTGCTGCAAAATATAAGCTACAAGGAAAAGACTTTTATATTGGCGGGTTTTCAATTGGTGGGACTTGTGTTGTTAAATATTCCGAATTAGCTATTCAAAATAATTATCCGATAAAACCCAAAGCCGTTTTTGCAGTTGACCCACCACTTGATTGGCAAAGATTTTACAATGCAGCTAAACGAGTAGTAAGACTTTCAAATCCAAGTCAAGTAAACCAAGAGGTTACTTATATGATAGACAGAATTAAAAAAGAAATGGGCGGGACACCTGAAACTGCATTAGAAAATTTTTACAATAACTCGCCATATTCTTTTTCAGACACAACACAAAGAGCAATAAAACCACTTATCAAAACGCCAATCATGATAATATCAGAACCAGACATTCAATGGTGGCTTAGCCAAAGAGGTTATGATTATTCTTACATCAATATTACAGACCAGGCGGCAATGATAAATGAATTGCAACGATTAGGTAACAGCAAAGCCGTTTTAGTTACAACACATGATAAAGGTTTTAGAGAACCCGGACATATAAGACATCCGCATTCATGGAGCATTGCTGACCCGGTGAAGGCTTCCCATTTTTAGTACAGTTTAAAAGTAGAATATTTTTCATTTCAATATAGTCTTCTGATGGGCGTAGTGAAGCAAAGGCGTAGCCGAAGCGGAACGGAGCCCATCAGAAAGGATTTGTTTTTCCCCTTTATTTTTCTCCCGGTAGAGCTTCGGGGGTAACCCTCCCAGGGCATCATGTGGCCGGTGGTTATTGTAATCATGTATAAACGTTGCCGTTACTTCCCGAACTTCATCCAGGTTATCTAACAGATAGGCATCTAACACTTTGCCCCGGTAGGTTCGGTTAAACCTTTCTATGTAGGCATTTTGTGATGGCTTACCTGGCTGTATATATTTAAAATCAATTTCATTTGCCTGGCTCCATAGTTTTGCTATCCTGGCAATAAATTCCGGGCCATTGTCCATACGTATCTTTTCAGGCTTGCCATACCTGGCTATTAAATGACTTAACACCCACAACACACGGCTGCTTTTTAGTGAATAATCGGTTTCTATAAAAAGTACTTCACGGTTAAAATCGTCTATCACATTAAATGACCGGAACTTCCTGCCATTGCTTAATGCATCGCTCATAAAATCTATACTCCAGGTTTGGGTAAAAGACGCTGGTACTTCCAACTTTTCTTTTATGCGTGCATACAGACGCTTCCTGGCCTTACGCTTCATTCGTAATCCTAATTGTTTATAAAGCCGGTATACCCGTTTGTGATTAATCTTATGGCCCTCCAACCGAAGACGGTCATAAAATTTCCAAAAGCCTTCGTCTTCCACGGTTTGCGAAAGATGCTGCAATAAGTGTATTACCGTATCATCATTCTTTACACATTTATAGTGTAATGAACTGCGACTTATATTTAGTATTCGACACGCCTTGCTGATGTCTTTGGGCCGCTCTTTACGGAGCTGATTTACGATCACTCGTTTATCGCAAGGCTTTAAAGCTTTTTTTCAATAATGTATTTTGCAACGTCCAACTCCATGGCCAGGTTGGCATACATTCGTTTAAGCCGGGAGTTTTCTTCTTCCAACTCTTTGATCCGCTTAAGTTCAGATGCTTCCATACCTCCATAACGCTGACGCCACTTATACAAACTGGCTTTACTTACTCCGTGTTCACGGTTGATCTCTTCGGCACTTTTGCCGTTATCAAATTCTTTTAGAATGCCTGCTATCTGTGCAGGACTAAATGTGCTTTTTTTCATCTTTTACAGTTTTAAAATTAAACATTTTGTCTATTTTTAAACTGTACTGTTTTTGGGGGAGCTTACCCCGGAACAATTGGTTGACTGGTTACTAAAACAATCCTGACCAAGCCAGCAGGCAACACGAACTGTGTAAACATAGGATTGGGTTTGGCAAAATACGGGGTGACGTGCTTGCCATCAGCTTTTGTAATTCTATTCAGCCACAGCTCCTGAAATTTCTCTGTTCATCTTTTGTAGTTATCTTCATCTTTTTTTTATTAATCATCTGGACACAAGAGAACCGTCCTGGTAGTATGATCACCAGGAAAGTTGTTAGTACAAACCTATTTGCAATCTTCATTAATTCGTATTTAATTGAATTATATTTGATGTATAATGGAAGTGCCCGGACGACTGAGACTAACGGTTATAAAATAACCCGCACTAACATGATGGAATTGACAAACAAAAATAGCAAGGTGAACCAAAGACTGGAGACGTTTTGTGACGGAGTTTTTGCTATTGCTATTACATTGTTGATTTTAGATATAAAAGTTCCTCCGCTGGAGTCTGTACATTCAGTCGCCGATGTGTGGTATGCGGTGGGCCAGCTTTGGCCGGCTTTTTTTGCACTCTCCCTGAGTTTTACCATCATTCTCATTTCATGGATTGGGCATCATAATGTGCTGGGTGTTGTTGACAAGACATCTTCTCAATTTCAGGTTGCAAACGGGTATTTTATGTTTACAATTATATTAATGCCTTTTTCTACAGCGTTTATGGCTGAATACCTGAATACACCATTTGCTCAACCTGCAATAGTATTTTTTTGCCTTAATAGTATGTTGCATAATACAGGATGGATTTTGCTGCATCGATCCATAGTAAAACCAGTTTCTCTTGTAAAAGATTCAATGGCTGCAGCAATTCATAAAAAGGCACGCCGCGGAGCGCATTATGGTTTTTTTATTTATACCGGTATTGCAATATTATCCTGGTGGCTTCCATACGTGGCACTGGTGCTAAGTGTATTAACATGGGTCTACTGGCTGTACCTCTCCCTGGCAACAACATACCCGGAACACCGATAAAATATAACAGGCTTTCATTTTATTAGGATCGTTATAAACAACAATGCCCTGTTTTAAAAATAAGCAGGCAATTTTTAAAGAAGTCGTTTTTACAAACTTATTTCAAGCCTCCTTAAATCGTTTTTAATTGGATTATATTTGAAGTGCAACGAAAGCTATTGAATGACTAACGTTAGCGGTAATAACAGAGGCATGCAACAAAAAGACTACGTAAAGGAATTTTTAGAGTTAAAGCCTGCACTTCAATCTTTCATTTTCCGTATGTTGACCAACAGGCAGGATACGGAAGATCTTTTGCAGGATACTTATATAAAAGTTCATCAAAATATCAGCTCTTTCAAAGGTGAATCATCATTTAAAACCTGGGTATTTGCAATAGCCTTAAATCTTTCTAAAAATCAGTTGAGCAAAAAAAGCCGATGGCTTGAAAATGCACAGGATTATGGCGCCATGTTACATGTTCATTCACCCGATCACTGGACTACTTTTAAAAGTGTTTTTGAATCTACACCTTACAGAAACTATGAAATAAAAGAGCATATTGTCTACTGTTTTAATTGCATCAGCAAAACACTTGACCTTAACCAACAAGTATGTTTTCCGAAAAGAATTTGGAAATTAATGTACACGCGGTGAAGGGCCAAAAGTAAAATATGTTTAAACCAGGAATAGTATTGAAAAGCTGGCTTTAAGTTGCAGATTATATGGATTCACTTACACATATAGCGCTAGGTGCCTGCATAGGCGAAGCTTATTTTGAAAAAGGTTTTGGTAAAAAATCAATGGTATGGGGTGCATTGGCACAGAGCATTCCTGATATTGACTTTATTGCTGCGTCGTGGTTGAATACACCCGGCGCTTTGCTGGCCCACCGTGGCTTTACTCATTCCATTTTATTTGCTCTTATCATCGTGCCAATATTTGCATTAGCCGCCGATAAAATCCATCGACCGCATAATATTTCTTTCGGAAAGTGGCTTTTGTTTTTTGCAACGGAGGTATTCGTTCATTTATTTATTGATGGCTTTAATAATTATGGTGTTGGTTGGTTGGAACCTTTTAGTCACACGAGATATTCCTTTAATACCGTCTATGTTGTCGATCCTTTTTTTTCTATTTGGCCGGGTATTGCATTTGCAATGCTCATTATTTTGAGGCCATATAATTCCAAAAGAAAATTCTGGTGGAAGTTTGGAATATTTATTCCTGTGCTTTATTTGGGTTATTGTATCATGAATAAAATAAAAATTAATAATGATGTAAAAGAAATCTTTACAACTGAAAATATTCCACACGAAAGGTATTTTACCACGCCGGCTCCTTTGCAAAATTGTCTATGGTATGTGGTTGCAGGTAACGATAGTGGTTACTATGTTGGCTATAGGTCTGTATTTGACAATAAGAAGAAAATTGACTTCCAGTATTTTCCCCGCAACGATTCTTTATTGAAAAATGTTTCAGACAATGAAGAAGTAGGTGAACTTATCCGTTTCTCCAGGGGGTTTTATACGGTGGCTAAATATAATGATGCACTTGTTTTTAATGATCTGCGGTTTGGGCAAATTATTGGTTGGGAAAATCCAAAAGCGAAATTTGTTTTTCATTATTATTTAAAGCATCCCGGCGAAAACAGGCTGGTTGTGCAAAGAGGGAGGTTCGCCAAATGGAATTGGGGCGTGGTGAAAAAACTTTGGAGAAGAATAAGGGGTTATTAATTAAGGTGTTTAAAATAAAAAGTGAATAAATAAAATAGTATTCGTATAAACTGGTAAGAAATCCATTGCATAAATTGACTGAAAATATTTTTCGTTTTGGTGTGTTGTAAGGGAGTTATCCGGATGCAATCATTAGCAATTATTTCTTCGAGTACCAGGCGGGTATTTTTAGTGAAGGATGTATTACGTACATCCAGGTTTAATTCAACGCTGACATAGGTGCTTATGTTATTGATGTTGTAAGAACCAATAGTCATCCATTGATCATCGCAAACGGCAATTTTTCCATGAAGAATATTCCTTTGATACTCGTACAGTTCAATGCCGTTTCGCAGTAGCCAGTCGTACAACCATCGTTCGGCGTATTTGGATAGCATTATATCCGAACGCCCTGCGGCAATCACTCGTATGGAGACACCGCGTTTGATGGCATATACTATTTGTTTTCGTATAACCTTTCCCGGTAGAAAGTAGCTGCATAGAATGGTCACCTGTTTATTTGCAGTACGAAGCATGTAAACGTAGGTAGCAGTAATTTCATTCTTTCGCCGGACCCAATCATTTCGGCGCATTCTTACTTCGCTGCGGTTTTCGGCAGGAATTTCAAAATTGATCTGTTTTTCCTCGCATGGCGTCACACCCATATCTTTTACAAAGCCATTCCATGTTTTCCAGCAAAGAATGCAAAGTTGTTTTACAATTTCACCTTCAACGAATAAGGCAAAATCAAGCCAGGCGGACTGTCCGGGCATATCATTATACCTGTCGGCAATATTTATTCCGCCAACCAGGGCATATCTTGCGTCAATTACTGCAATCTTGTGATGCATGCGCCTGCCAAAATAAAAATATCTGCTCCGGAACAACGGCTCAAAAAAACGGAAATGAATACCAGCTTCTTTTAACTCTTTTATAAAAGCTTTGGGCAATGACTGCGAAGCATATCCATCAGTCATAAGATGTACACTTACTTTTCTTTTGACGGCCTCCCTTAATGCATTTGCCACCTGCAGGCCGGTTTCATCATCAGCATACACATATGTTTGAATGTGAATGCTGTCTTTCGCTCCCTGTATAATTTTCAAAAGAGTACTGAAATATTCTTTGCCTGCCTTTATAAGTTTAACCTTGTTAGACGTGGTGTACTCGTTTGAATTTATTGGAATTTTTGAATGCATACCAAAATACCAGATTAATAGTTACAATCTTATTGTTAATGTACAGGAAATATACAGTAGTACCCGAAACAGCAGCCAATAAGAAGCAAATGTATTTTTCTTATTTAATATTATTGATGTGCGATAAAAATTGGCGTTTTGTGCTGCCGTATGGCGTCTATAACAAAACCCTTGTTGAATAATTCGGAAATGCCGGAGCGGCTAAAGGAACCGCTTACCAGTAAAGGGTCTGACTGTTCTGCCAGCCAATTATAAAAATGTTTTTTTTGATCCTCTCCGATTTTACTGATAGTAAGTTTTTTAAAATGGCATGAAAGCAGTTCTTCAATTAAAAATTTCTCGGGAATATCATGTTTTTCATCTCCTGCATAGACTAACGTTGCCGGTAAAACACACAAGGAGGGGAACAAATTAATAAATTGTTTGATAGCGAAAACAGAAGAAGCAGACCCATCGTAGGCAAGAATTATTTGAGAAGGTAATTCAAATTTTTCCGGAACTATCACAACAGGACATTCGGTGTTATGCAAAGCATCCTTCAGGTATTCCAAAGGGCCATCGCTGCCCACTGTGTAAAACACTTCACTTCCAATAATCATAAGATCCGCAAAGCGTGTTTCCTTTGTCAACTGTGGAATAGCAGAATCATACAAATCCTTATGCACCCTGTAGGCGACGTTATTTTTTTCACATACTGTCTTAAAATCATTAATATTTTTTTCAATTGCCGTTTCCTCAACATCTTCGTGTACCGGTATATACGCAGGAGCAGCAAATGCGGAAGGAAAGAAAAAGAACCGGGCATAATCTACTTTTGGCAAAAAGATACCTGCAAGTAAGATGGGGCTATCTTTACGGAGCATGGCAGCAAATGAAATTGCTCCCCGCGAAAAACTTGCTCCTTCAAATGGAATAATTATCTTTTTCATAATAATAATTTTAAGTTATAAAATTATCACAAGCAAAAAGTTAACCATGCTTCGCCGGAAAATTTATTTTATAATTTGTAAAAATCACCTTAACCAGAAAAAAGGAACTTCCTGCTTTAATTTATCTGTACGTTTTATATTGAGATTAAGTCAGTTAAAAAGTTATCTTCCGTGACTTCTTTTTGCTATCCCGGGAATAGCCATTTGCCAAAACTTTTTTGGATAAAATTAATAACGGCACATGGGTATGAAAAATCATATCCTTTGTTTCACTTTTTATGAACAGGCGCTTCAGCCATACATGCTTGTGTGGAATCATTACCAGCATATCAGCCTTATTCATTTCAATAAATGTGTTTAATGCATAGCTTATGTCGGCATCGGATGAATATTCAAATGTAGCGACTCCCTCAGTTTGGTGTAAGAGATGTGGTGCATTTAATTTAAATATTGATTTATTTTTTGTTACCCTCACCACATATAGTTTTGATTTAAATAATTGTGCAGTTTCAGTTATATATTTAGGAATGCCTTTGTCAAGTGCCACAGTATCGTTTGCAAAAACCATAATTTCAAGCTTTTCGAATTTTGCCTTTTCCGGTACGACAATTAAAGGTATTTCGGTTTGTTGTGCCAATGCCGTAGAAGTGCTGCCAAATATTTTTTTAAGATTCCTGCCGCTTCCCTTCATTCCCACAATAATAAAATCAACTTTTTTTTCACTTGCCACATTTAAAATGGTCTCGGCGGGTAATCCTTCATCGCAAAGAACTTCCATTCTAATTCGCCCGGGATCCAGGATATCTGCCTCATTTAATAATAATTGATCTATTTGCATCATGATATCATACCGGGATATGCTTACATTTATTGAAGGTGCAGGTTTCGGAATTATATAAGCATTAAACAAAATAATTTTGGCATTTATTGCTTTTGCAAACTCTACTCCATACATGGAAGCATTGTGTGAAGCAGTTGAGAAATCGGTGGCTATTAATATTGTTTTCATACCGCTTACTTTTCCCCAAATTTATTGAAATCAACTCCCCATTGTACTGACAGGTATTATGAAAAGGCCTGATGTATATCATGGATTTAAAAAAGGCGGTTGGTAATGCTCTCTTATTTTTTCCTGGCACGCCGGATCCATTTGTCCATTTCAACAGCAATAAAAACAATCCAGGCCATTCCCAGGCAAAAGGCAAGTTCTGCAAAGCTTAAAGGCCGGGTCTTGAATATTTTATTAAAAAGGGGTAGATAGATAATTGCGAGCTGTAGTATAAAAGAAAAGGCCACGGTAAAGAGCAGGTTTTTATTAGAAAATAAACCTTGTTGAAAAACAGATAAAGTTTCTGAGCGGGCCGCCAATGAATAGGTAAGCTGACCCAGGCACAAAACGGTGAATACCATTGTTTGCCAATGCGCATCTTTAATAAAAATTGAGTAGGCCTGTGTGCCAATAGTTAAGGCGGCCAACAAGGACCCAACCCACAAAATATGTATACCCAGGCCGTTTGCAAAAATGCCTTCGCCGGCAGGGCGGGGCGGACGTCGCATAATATTTTTTTCTGCAGGTTCTGTTGCCAATGCCAGGCTGGGCAATCCATCGGTAACAAGATTTATCCATAGTATATGAATAGGTAATAAAGGAATAGGTAAACCAAAAAAAGGCGCTAAAAAGATGGTCAATATTTCAGCAGTGTTACCTGCGAGAATATAACGGATAAATTTCCTGATGTTATCAAAAATTCTGCGTCCTTCTTTTATTGCTTTCACAATGGTGGCGAAGTTATCATCCAATAAAATCATATTGGCAGCCTCTTTGGAAACGTCCGTTCCGGTAATGCCCATTGCAACGCCAATGTCAGCATGTCTTAAAGCCGGTGCATCATTCACGCCATCGCCCGTCATTGCTACATATTCTCCTTTTTTTTGTAATGCTTTTACGATGAGAAGCTTTTGTTCCGGTGAAACCCGTGCATACACTTTTATGTGATCTACTATTTTCTGTAACTCCTCTTCAGTGGTAGCATTCATTTCTGCACCGGTAATAATTCTGTCTTCTTTCGTTTCCAAAATACCGAGTCTTTTAGCTATGGTTACTGCAGTTGTAGGATGATCGCCTGATATCATCACCGGTTGTATGCCTGCAGTTTTACATTCATTAACCGCCTGCTCTGCTTCTTTTCTTGGCGGATCAATGATGCCCGCAATACCGATAATCGTGAGATTATTTTCAATTGTGTCGGGAACTATTTCCGACGGTAACGTGTCAAATTCTTTCATTGCAAAACCCAATACCCGTAAGCCTTCAGAAAGCATGCTATGTAAAGAATTTTTCCAAAGGTTCATATTAGGTTCATCTTTCGCTTCATGCATCACCATCTCCATTGCGCCTTTCACAAAGGCAATATATTTATCGCCACATTGGTGAATGGTTGTCATACATTTTCTTTCGGAATCGAAAGGGATTTCTGCAATCTTGGGGCATTCTTTTTCAATCACTAATTTATCAAAACCGTGCGCCAGTGCATATTCATAAAGAGCCAATTCAGTAGCATCACCAATCGATAAATTGTTCTCATCGCGGTAAACATTGTTATTGAGCGCCATTGCCTGCAACAATATTTCATAATCATTGACAGGAATATTCCCTTCTCCTTCGTGATTATTTTTCACAATAATATTCCTGAAGGCAATTTCTTCCACGGTCATTTTATTTAGGGTAAGCGTTCCCGTTTTATCGGTGCATATATAACTTACAGAACCCAATGTTTCAACGGCTGGTAATTTTCTTACGAGGGCATTTTTCCCAACCATTTTTTTTGCACCATTGGCGAGCGCAATTGTTATTACTGCAGGTAACGCTTCTGGTATGGCTGCAACTGCAAGTGAAAGAGAAGTTAATAACATCAATACAATATTTTCTCCCCGTAAATAACCGACAATAAATACCAGTGCACAAATAAAGAAGATAATATAAGCCAGGGTTCTTCCAAAAACCGAAAGTCTTTTTTGCAGCGGGGTCTGCGTCGCCGGCTTTTCTAAGAAACCCGCAATTTTACCAAACTCTGTTTGCATTCCCGTTGCCACGACAATACCTTTGCCATGCCCGTTAGTTATATAAGTTCCATTGAAGGCCATATTAGTATAATCGCCCAGGGAAAGATCTTTTGCTGTTAAAGTTTTGGTTTGTTTTTCTACGGCCATTGATTCACCCGTAAGTGATGATTCATTAATTTTTAATTGAACGGCTTCCATTAAACGGATATCAGCAGGCACAACATTTCCGGCTTCCAATAAAATTATATCGCCAGGAACGAGCATTGTTGAAGAAACCGAAGTTGGATAATTATTTCTCATAACCAAAGCATCGGTAAGCGCCATTTTCTGCAATGCTTCCAAAGCTTTTTCAGCCCGATATTCCTGTATAAATCCAATGATAGCATTGATTATAACAATGGCGATAATTACGATGGTGTCAGTAACATCGCTTAAGAAGCCGGAAATAATTGCTGCAACAATCAGTACGACAATCATAAAATCCTTAAACTGGTAGAGGAACATCAACCAGGCAGGAGTTCTTTTAATTTTGTTTATTTCGTTAGGGCCGTATTGCTCTAATCTTTTTAAAGCCTCAGAAGTTGATAATCCATTTTCAGAACTCCTGGTTATTGCCAGCACTTTTTCGATATCAGTAAGATGCCAATTCATTTTTTAAAATAATAGGAGAATAGTGAAAAATGTTGATTATTTGATGACGTGAATTTCAATAGATATTTTTTCACTTCCGGCTTATCAATAGATCATTTGTTATCTGCTTTTTGCGGGCATATCCTTTTCATATTGCTGCTATATTATTTCATCAGCTACCGTAAATCTATTCACTAAATGAAGAAACGACAATATCAATTCGCTGGCAAATTAATCCACCACAATTTAAAGTCCCGCTATGAGCGGGTTTTGAGAACCGGGTTTATTACTGGTTGTATCATCCATTAAATAAAGGTGATAACAATTATTTGTAGCATGAATGATTTGTGTCAATGAAGTCAATGATCTTATTCATTGAATGGCATCTATTGCTTTCAGTAATTTGTAACACTTGTTATTGATTTTGTAATTATTAAAATTAAAAAAATTGCCCTGGTTAAGTTTTATCATATTGGCGATAGCTTTGACAGGATTATGGGTGGGCACTAACTTCTCAGTAAATAATGCAATAAAAATAGCCAAATATTTAGGGCTCTCTGAATTTTTCATAGGGCTTACCATAATTTCAATAGGCACAGATTTGCCGGAGCTGGTTGTATCCATTACAGGCGCCATTCACAAATTAAATGGTGAAGAAACTTCCGGGTTGATAATAGGTAATGCCATAGGAAGTTGCCTGGGACAAATGGGGCTCGCCCTTGGACTGGCAGGCTTATTTTACAGGATAAATATTGATAAAAAACAAGTATTTCGGGATGGGCTGGTTATGGGAGTTTCAATCTTTGTTTTAATGGTACTGGCGTCAGATGGATTTCTTTCAAGGATTGAGGGTGTTTTATTGGTCGTAATATTCCTGGTGTACACATCCGTATTATTGAGCCAGGAAAAGACCAAACATGTGACAACACAAAAAATAGCTTTTACACAAATAACAGGTATAGCAGTAAAACTTATCATCGGCCTGGGAATCGTTGTATACAGTTCAAACTGGACTATCAAAAGCGCTTTGGATATTGCGACACATTATCACATCCGCCAGTCTATTATCGGCATTTTTATTATCGGTTTAGGAACCAGTTTGCCGGAAATTGCTGTTGCCATAGGAGGATTGCTGAAAGGCTCGGCTGCTATCTCTGGCGGCACAATTATTGGCAGTACCATTTTTGACATCCTTGTTCCAATTGGCCTAAGTGCATCTATTTCCACACTCAAATTCGACATAAGAATTGCAGATTTTGATATTCCCGCTTTTCTGATAATTGCCTTAATAGAATTTTCCTTTTTTATTACAAGAAAGGGAATTTCAAAACTGGAAGCTATTATTATCCTGGCAATATTTTTCCTGTATTCATGGCTTAAAATCTCACAATTTTAAGAGGACAACCTAACTCAAATAGCATGCAGGGCGACTTTGAATCTCTTATCAAAATCACCTGTTCGAATGAGGATGATCATTTTGGGCAGAAATGGATTATAATATTTTTATGATGAGAATTGATCAAATTTTAAAATAAAAAACATGATAAAAAATATAGTAGTACCTACCGATTTCTCTGACTGTTCATACAAGGCAGTTGACTTCGCGGTGCAGGCTGCGAGGATGCTTTCTGTTGAAATTATACTCCTTCATGCCCTGGATGTGGAGGAAAATCTTTATACAGACTATATGGGTGTTAATAAAGAATTTAATCAAAGCCGGATAAATGACGCTCAAAACAAATTAGCCCAACTCAAAAAAAATATAAAGACGAAAGAGGGGATTGAAGTGAGTGCTGTTCTTTCTAAAAAATCTTTAAATAAAGCAATTCTGGAAATAACCGAACAAAAAGATATAAGTCTTATCCTTATGGGCACATTAGGTGCAAATCGCATAAAGAAAATATTTTGGGGTAGTAACACATCGTCAGTGATTGGAAAAAGCAAGGTGCCGGTTTTGGTTATTCCCGGTGGTTATAAATGGGCAAAACCCGAAAGAATTCTTTTTGCAACCAACCATTTTGAAACCGATAAATCTATTCTTGATTTTCTTTTTGAAATGGCGGACTTATTCATGGCCCAGGTGCAGGTCGTTGTGTTTAGTGATGAAGAAAATACCATGGCGCTCACCTACGTGGAGGATTCCCGTAATCTCTCTCATTACGAAAAAATGATCAGGGCGAAATATAACGAAGAATCACTTAGTACTATACACCTTAGGGGGGAAGATTTTCAACAAACACTTGAGAATTATATCAACGATAATGACTATTGATATACTTTCCATGATTAATTATAAAAAAGGTTTTTTAGAAAGCATCCTTCATAAGACCATCACTAAATCAATGAGCTACCATACAAAAATACCGTTGCTCGTTATACCTGCAAAGCATTGATTGTTGCTGCGAATTTTAAATTGGAAATCAAAAAAGTTTCATTAAGAGATGTCTTAAATCGGAAGGTTACTGTTATTGTTTTTATTGATTCGAAACAAAAGCTTTTGTTATCTTTTTTATGATGCAGGTTATCGATTCATTTGACCATCGTCATTGTAACGAAACCGCATTTGGAACTACGTTTGCATAAAAAGTGTATGAAAAAAATTATCGCCGCCCTGGACGGCCTTAAATTTTCAGAAAGCACAAAAAAATATTCAATTGAAATTGCGAGACAGAGCAAAACTCACCTGGTAGGTGTCTTTCTCGACGATATTACTTATCACAGTTACAAATTATATGATTTAGTTCAACAAGACAACGTTTTAGAATCAACAGTTAAACACCTGGAAGAAAAAGATACGAAAACAAGAAAGGCTTCTGTTAGAAAATTTGAAACTGCGTTCCAGGAGACAGGTATCAATTTTTCACTGCATCACGATAGCTCTGTTCCACTCAGGAGTTATTGCATGAAAGTATTTATGCTGATCTCTAATAGTTGACAGGCGGGAAACGTCACACAGTATGAAGAAGATATTCCTACAGGATTTATTCACAACCTGCTAACC
The DNA here is from genome assembly GCA_963819925.1 of uncultured Chitinophagaceae bacterium. Taxonomy (GTDB): domain Bacteria; phylum Bacteroidota; class Bacteroidia; order Chitinophagales; family Chitinophagaceae; genus Ginsengibacter. The sequence continues at coordinate 284,363 of CAWFYG010000014.1, forward strand.
GATGTACAGTGCCCTGTATTACTGGTGCCGCCAAAGTATAAGCCGATAAAAAAGATTGTGCTACTCTATGATGGTGAGCCTTCTTCCATGTATGCTATCAAAATGTTCAGTTACCTTCTTGAATCATTGAAGTCTCTGCCAACCGAAGTGGTTACTGTAAAAGGAATAAAAAAAGATAGTCATCTGCCTGACAATAAGATTATGAAAGAATTTATGAAACGACATTATCCAAAGGCGAACTTTACCGTGTTAAACGGTTTTGCAGAAATAGAAATATTGAGCATGTGAAAAAACAAAATGAAAATTCGCTTGTTGTACTTGGCGCTTACAGAAGAGGAAGAGTGTCCAGGTGGTTTAGGGAAAGTATGGCAGATGTATTAATGAAGACACTTGAAATACCTTTATTTATCGCTCATAATAAGTAGCTGAAAAAGTAAAAATTTTATGGGAAGAAAAATTGAACCAGTCTTATAAAAAAAATGTTTAGAAATAGTTCGGCCCTTTTTTCAAATGCAACCCGGACACATTGCAACACAGAAATT
>CAWFYG010000015.1:0-6472 GCA_963819925.1 uncultured Chitinophagaceae bacterium
TTCCTCCGGTAAACAGAAATTTTAAATTTGAAGAAGGTCTTGAAAAAGAAGCGCCTTCTGAAAAAAAATCTTAAACTAATAACGTGGAAAATCTGCAAAATTTATCTAAGGAAAAAATCATCAGTGATTTATTGCCGCAAAAATTTGGCCGCAGGGGGATGATATGGACTGCGGGATTAATTGTGATATGTTGTATTGGTGCATTCGCTTATATCAAACAATTAAGAGAAGGCTTAATTGTAACCAACATGGGCGATTATGTATCATGGGGTATTTATATTTCGAACTTTGTTTTTTTTGTTGCAGTAAGTCTCGTAGGTTCACTTATCACCGCAATTTTCAGGCTTACCGGTGTACCATGGCGTACCCCACTAACACGCATAGCCGAAATTATCGCTGTTTCTAACATTACTTTTGCTGCTCTGATTATCATTGTAGATATGGGGCGCCCGGAAAGGTTATATTTCTTATTTACCCACGGCCGCATACAGTCTCCGATCCTGTGGGACGTTATCGTTATAACCACTTATTTTTTTCTGAGCTTGCTATTGTTATATATTACTTTGATTCCTGATACCCGTATGATGATCGGCCTGAGAGATAAGTTAGGCAAGCCCTTTTCAAAGCTATACAGATGGATGGCTTCATTTTGGAAAGGCACTGCAGCGCAGGAAAAGATAAGAGACAGAGGTATCACGATACTGTGCATTACCATTGTGCCGGTTGCTTTTTGTATTCACACTGTAACGTCATGGCTATTTGCAACCACTTACCGCCCCGGCTGGGATAGCAGTAATTTTGGTGCTTACTTTGTTTCAGGCGCCTTCCTTGTGGGAGCAGGCGCAGTGGTGGTGGCCATGTATGTTTTTCGCCGTATTTATAAACTGGAAAACTATATCACTCAATTGCACTTCGATAAAATGGGTAAGATAACGGTCATGCTTGCACTGTTATATCTATATTTTAATGTTAACGAGTTTCTGGTGCCAGCCTTTAAAATGAAAAAAGAAGAGAAGGATTATTTAAATGGACTTTTTACTGGTGACTATGCACCCATGTTCTGGTTTGCTATTTTGGTGGGAATGATCATTCCTATAGTGGTATTGATATTCAAAAAAGGAAGAACGCCCAGGCCAATGTTTATCGTAGGAGTTATGATAGTGGTTGGTGCATGGTTCAAAAGGTACCTTATTGTAACACCTACTTTACTGCATCCTTTCTTGCCAAAATATGATGCACCAGCAAGGTTCAGCCATTACTTTCCGAGTTGGGAAGAGTGGGCCATTACAATTGGTTCTATGGCAGGGGTGTTGCTCATTATAACTTTTTTCGTGAGAGTGTTTCCTATAATATCAATTTATAAAACACTAGAGGACAAAAATGAAATAACTAAACTAACTGAAAAACTTGAACAATATGAAAATATACAAGCATCTTAAAATTATTATTATCCTTTTGTTTTTGTTTGGAACAACTGTCGACGCTCTTCATGCACAGGATTCTGCAGTGGCATCTCCGACAATGCTAAGCATCAGTTATTTCCTGCCGGCAAATCACGTCCCATATTTGGAGGTAACTACAAAAAAGAAAGTAGGCCGAAAATTTGAACCGGTACAAAACATATCGATAAATATTTATTTCAACGAAGCCGAACAGAAAAATTTTCTTGGCAAAGTGACCACCGATACTATAGGAAAAGGCAGAATTGGTTTACCACCCTCTTTCAGAAATACGTGGGATTCACTCGATGAATTTAAATTTCTTGCACAATCTGATTCAACTGCGGGGCAGGAACCATTGAGCGCAGATATCACAATAAAAAAAGCAATTCTCACCGTTGATACCACCACGGTTGATGGAGCAAGAACAGTTATTGGCGAATTAAAAGAAAAAAATGGAAATGCCTGGGTGCCGGTTAAAGATGTTGACATGAATCTTTCTATAAAACGCATGCTTGGCAATTTACCAGCAGGTGACGAACCGGTGTATACCTCAGATTCTGCAGGTGTTTCAAGCGCCGAATTTAAAAGGGATTCAATTCCCGGAGATGAAAAAGGAAATATTACGTTGGTTGCAAAAGTGGATGACAACGATACTTATGGTACCCTCATTACCGAAAAGACGGTAAACTGGGGATCGGCAATTCAACCTCCTAAAGACTTCTTTGCTCAAAGAACGCTATGGTCAACACGTTTCAGAACACCAATTTGGTTGCTGTTTGTGGCTTATTCTATCGTTATTGGCGTGTGGGGAACAATCATCTACCTAATATTTCAACTTGTAAAAATCAAGAAACTCGGAACCAAAGTATAATTCAAAAAAAGCAATTGAAATTATTCGAACTACGTAACCGGCACCTGATAGTGAGTGGTTCAACTTCTTTTTCCCGGTTTCAGAACTAACAGTGATAGGCCAAGCAGCATGCAAACAGCAGCGGTTAATAATAATTCGTTGATGAAAGGAACATTAATGTAGTTCATGTAGGAAAGACCTTGAACCATTAAAAGAATTTCATTTAAAATAATGCCGGTTATAAAAATTATGATACCAATATTACCGATCCTGCGAGTAACAATGAATCCCTTCAATTTGCAAAATCCAATAATAAAAAGCGAAATAACTCCAAGGAACATCAAATGTAAATATCCAATAACTACCGGCCTGAAACCAAATGCCAGTTTGCTTAAGAATGGAACAGTGGAACCTGCTTGTAGCAATAATTTAATAGATAGTGCTATCGCCGGTAAAATAAACAGCCATCTTGCTTGCCCGGAAAGATTTTTAAATACTCCTGGTTTATTAACAATAATTGCTTTCAAAATAAGCACCCAGCCAAGCAACTGCGCAACAGCTGCAAAAACTACCAATACGTAAACCTCTATTGGTATTGGAAGCCATAATGCCGACAAAAAATAAGCAGGGATGCAAGCTGATGCAAACAACCAAAAAATATTCCTTTGCAGTGAAAAGGAAATACCGGACTTAATTTGTTCGCTTAATAAACCCATGCAGACAAAGAAAAACCATCCGTTATATTGAAAATGCAAAAAATAATAAGTACTTGCTAAAAACCACGTAGGTTGATCAATTTTGTTGACCATCATATAAGTAAGAAAAAAAGCGCCAAAAGATGAGAACACATTGAAAAGTAAAGCTGCTTTAAGCCAGTATGCACTTATATTCTTTATTTTTATTTTATTAAGATCCACCCAAAAAATTGCTGCAAATATCCAGGATACAAGAATGGAGAAAGTTGAAAATAAGATTGAAATAATTGCATACCCTTCCCAGATAAAAGACACCAGTATTCCGTAAGCTGATAGCAGGTTAGCTAGTAGAAGCCATTTATATTTTTTTAATGAATCTGCCGGTAAGTAGATACTTAAAAACGCCCACATTAATGCCATCAATACCTGGGTTATCCATCCCGAAAAAGCAAACTGCGAATGGGCGTGCAAAAAATTATTTTGATCTATGAAGGGTAGATAGTAAGCGATTTTATACCGCATTATTACGCCCAGTAACGCAACAATAAGCAGATTTATAAAAGCAATGTCCACCCATTTTTTTATAATATTATTCTCCGGTACAAGCATGTAGCAATAGTATTATCGTTGCAATCTTTTTACGATCTTTTTGGTTCATTGGAAAAGAAAAATAATATTACTACCCGTGTGAGTAACACTGACAGATCTAAATGTTTTTAAATGAATTCAAAGGAAATTATTTATTTAACGCCATCATTTTTACGCATAAACTCTAAAAGTTGCCTTGCCTGATTATCCTGGAGATTTTGATTGGGCATTCGTACCAAACAAATTTCAAGCAGGGCCTTAGCATTTGGGTCTTTATTCAACATCTCATCAGTATTGGTAATAAAGTTCATGATCCATTCAGGTTTATGCCTGGTTGTAACACCTTGCCATCCGGGACCCACCAATTTCTCATCAGTGAGTTTGTGACAGGCTGCACATTTTGCTCCATAAATTGTTTCGCCTCCGGAGGCCATATCTTCATCTAGTTTATTACTAATATCTACGTGTGTAAATTTACCTACCCCACGGATCGAATCGTAAGAAGGAACGTTGCCTCCAGCCTGAGAAGTCTTTTCTCCATTTGAGTCAGTTTTACTAACAGTACCCGTTTTTGAAGATTTATTTGAGCCTCCGCCGTTGCAGGAATAAATGATAGCCGGTAAAATAATCAGCAGCATTGTTCTTCTCATAAATTATAATTTAAATTATTTTCGAAATAAGACAAAACCATTAAAAATTCATCACCATGTGGCGGATCCGTCTCCGTATACGCCTCGGTTGAATCATAAAACTTAATTATTGGCGCTCTTTAAAAAATCTATAATCTTGTCCATATCCGTTCTTGTAATATTTGCCCTAACCTGCATGTGCAAGCCCACAACCTCCCAGTTATCATTATTTAATTCGCCCGGCCCGGGAGCATTATGACACCTGGAACAGTTTTCGCCCCACAGCTGAGCGCCAGATTTATTGGCAACTTTTTTTGACACATAGCAACTGTTCAACAGTAGAGATAAAAGTGTAATAAATATTATCGCCAAGGCAGATATTAATATTGATTTTTTCATGATAAGTTATTTTAAGAGCTTAAAATCCAAATACAAATTGGGCATTGAATTCAGAGGGGTTGTCTTTTTGTTTAACATAACAAAACTTTACAAGGCAGTTCCACTTTAACCAATAGTCCAGCGCCAACTCTACCTTTTCATCATCGACTCCGCCCCATGGAGCAGCGCTTGGTCTGTTGAAATATGAATACCGGCCAGCAATTTCAAGGTTACTTACAAACTTATTATCTACATGAGCAGGCCTGATAGTAGCACATCCATAATATGAAGTGGGAGCATCGTTGAAAGTAAAATCATTTCCATTAGCATCTTTATACATTACATTATCCACTTTTTGATGCTTCAATTCTCCTATAATACGTATGTCACTTTTAATTGCATTAAGATGGCCCAAATAGTTTAGATCGACAGCCTGCATAACTACCCCTACATTTTGATAAGGTGTGCCAACTTCTCCTGTCTTTGATTTGGATTGAAATGAATAACCAATTTCCAGGCTGGAATTTTGGATCGGAAGTATCGCAATTCGGCCGCCGATTGCTGAAGATTTATTGTTTGTGGTGTAGGCTTCGTATTCAAATTGTCCTGCGTTATCCGGATCGGTTAGTAACTGGGGGCCATTTGAAATGTAGAAATCATAATTGATTTTTATGTCTCCAAAAGGAAGGCCACCTTCGGCGCCAACACCTGTTTCATTCATGGCACCAATGCCGCCATCACCAAAACCTGTAGGGTCTGAAGCAAAGCGGTTGAGAAATGCTTCTCCCGCTCTTCCGCGGTATGCGCCAAATTTTGGCAAAAATCTTCCTGCATGTAAAATAAGATAAGGATTTACCATGTAACACATATTGGCATATTCCAAACCTAAATCTGCTACGCCATCACCGGTTTCGATTTCAATCTCTGCTTCCGCAAATAGTTTATCTGATATTTTCCATAGAAAGATGGGCTTGAAATTTACGTCACCAAAAGCGGATTCTCCTTTAGTGGCAACATATTTAGCTTCCGCGTTGCCCATTATAAGGAATTTATTTTGACCTATCGAGCGTGCGGAACTTTCAGTTTCTGCCATAGGCATTGTAGAATCTGTTTGGGCGTATAGAACATTTGCTGTTATCATGCATAATAACAGTATGGGAAGTTTTATTTTCATGGCAATTACTTTTTATTTTTTGCGAGAGTTCTTATATAATTAACCAGCTCCCACCGTTGGTTATCTGGAAGCGTAGTTTTATACGATGGCATGGGGTTGCGACCGGTTGTAATCATCCAGTACAATGCCCCGTCAGTTTGTTTTTGCACATAATCAGAAGTATGGTCGGCCGGCTTTTTAGACAAACCTGCAGCAGCAATCCCATCACCTTTGCCTTTATTTCCATGACAAGGTCCACAGTAAGTTGTGTAAATTACTTTTGCATATGGCAGTATTTCTGTATTACCTGCCAGAGGGTTTTTTAAATTGTCGGCTTCTTTTGGGGCAACCCATGTTTTACTTTGGGCTGTTGCTTCGAAATATATAAAAAGGGAGATAACCAGAAAGAGGATAAAAAAGAAATTAATTTTACTACCTTTTTCCGATGGGTTTTTTACAACTCTCATTATTTCAAGGTTTATCGCATTATAAAACTATGAGCGATAGGATTGAGAATAGATGACGCTCCTCACATGCGAAAATGATTCTCGTCATATTTTTTCCTATTGTTGAGGAGCCATTGGGTAGCGGCTGTTAAAACATATAAATAATAAAATAGGAACCGGGGTTTAATTTGTTGAAATAAAAATTGACCCTATTATTCAATCGCTGATTGTTTCAACAGACTGTATTTGATTGACTAAATCGCCTTGCTGAACATTTGCCCCACCATTTCT
>CAWFYG010000016.1:0-224268 GCA_963819925.1 uncultured Chitinophagaceae bacterium
CATCCGAAGCGAAAAGGGATAGAGCAGGCGAAAATAATTCTGATATGAAAGATAAAATTAGTAGATTTTTCTAATACATTTTCAATTAATGGTGTATGAAGTATATTCTTTTAACAGCATTTTCGATTTTGGCCATACGTGTATTTGGTCAAGTTAATTATACTTTGGGAGAGAAGGACTTTACGGACGAAAAAGAAAAGGCTACAATTTTCACCTCTTTTAATAAAAACAATTTATCTCGACTCAAAGACAGTGTGGATCTCTCTTCTCAAATGCCCCCTCCTGGTGATCAAGGGACAAAGGGTTCATGTTGGGCATGGGCAACAACATATGTTCTTCGAAGTGTAATGGATCATCCTAGTTATTATTCAAACAGAAGTATAGACTATACAAAAGTATATAGTCCCGAATATGTTTATCAAATTTACAAAGGAAATATAGTTGATTGTAACAGAGGGGAATATTCTTTTGAAATACTTCAAAAAGTTTTAGATGATGGTGTGGTAAAATTCTCAGAATTTAGGTATAATGAATCTGCTTGCAACGTTCAGCCCAATGCTAGTTTAAAAAATCATGCAAAAGCTTACGCTAAGCCTGGATACACTGTTGTAAAGCTAGATGATTTATATTCAATTCAATACGTCCTTGCAATTCTTTCTCAACCACTTCTATTAAGTATCAAGGTGGATGACTTCTTTTGCAAAAAAGGAAATATTAACAAAAAATATCCTTTTTGGAACAACTTTAATACAGAAAGGGATCGCATGCAATGGTTATAGTCGGTTATAATAATAGATTAAAAGCTTTAAAAGTGTTGAACTCTTGGGGCGATGATTTTGGAGATCATGGATACGTATGGATTTCTTATTCAATAATTAATTCTGCCATGAATTATAGTTGTTACCCAACCCTTGACAAATCGAATGCGGTAGAAAAAGTTCCTGTAAATGATGCGCAACAGGAAAATGGAACTTCTGTTTGGCCAAGTAATATTAAAAAAATCAGTACATGGTTCAAAAGAGGATATTATCGAGCTTTTGATCAGTTAAAAATTGGTCTGGCGGGATTAAGCAAGGAAAAAAAATTTGCTCTCATCGAGATTCGCGATTCCAACGGAGCGTTACAAAATAGTTTTTACATCGATGAAAATACAACCAAAGAATTTTATATAAATGAAAAAAAATATTACTTCACTTTTGACAACATAGGTAATGCGGGATATAATCCATTAAAGAAGGCGGTATATTTCACAATTGAACAAAGTGATATCAATAACCCAAAAAAATGAGTTGTATGAAAAAAAAACATTTAGCTGCAGTAAAAGAAATATTTGTAATCTGCATCGTATTCTTTTTCTTTTAAATCATATGCCCAAACCGATAATAGAGTAATAGACTGGCAAGATTTCCAAAAAAGCACCATCACTTCAAAAATTGCTGATCCGGTGAAATGGCAAAATTTTACCGTATTTACGATAAAAAATATCAATAAATTCCTCTACAAAGTTGAAATCTCAGGAAATGTTTTTGAATTACAGACTCCAGTTCCAACTGAATTACAAACTTTATTTCGATTATCCCCTAGTCAGTTGCAACAATCTACCTCTAATAACACTCCTCAGCAAGTGCAGGCACAAACTTTAGATGTTCAAAAGAATATTGACGCTGCATTTGATGCAGTTCCAGAGAACCATGGAAGTAATGATGATTTTGAACAAGCCTTAGCAGAATTGCAATCTGCATACAAAAACTATGCAATAAGCTTAAATGATATTTCGGCCAGTTTAATTAATCTAAAACAAACTAGAAATCAATTAATAATTATTGCCCAAAAAGGATTTACCGCCATCAGATATATATGATCAAACAAATGCAATAGGTTTTAACCCCATCTCTATTGAACAGAAATATACTGACTTAAAAAATAATTTTACTATTGCAAATGAAAAACTTGCGGCAGCCCAGGCAATAGCTACCGAAGATCGTGAAAAAACAGCTCTTCAAACGCTATTGACTAGTCTAAAAAGTGCCGATAATATAATTAAAGAAGACGATCTTTTGACTCTTGTAAATGACGTAGATTTTTTGAAAACAGAACTATTGAACCCCAATAATTTTGTTGTAAATGCCCCTCCAGTTCAAATGGATGGAGATTTAATTAGTTATGATGTAAAAATTACGCCCTCTGTTACTAAAACTTTGGGGCCATATCGAAATCCAATTGAATTCAAATTTGACGTTCCAGCTACGGGCGGATTGAAGGTTGATTTTAGCGTTGGACCAGCACTTTCATTTGGGAAGAACTCCCGAGATCAATTTTATTATCTTGAATCGACGACTAATACAGATTCTGTTTTGCTTAAAAGCAGAGCTAACAATAATATTATCAGCCCAGGACTAGCGGCATTTCTTCACGCATATTCCCGCGGGCGTAAATTTGTTTCCACAGGCGGCGTTTTTGGTATTGGTGCTGGTTTTCAAAATATCTCCGATGTCAATCTTAGTCTTTATTTCGGAATGACTGAAGTCATAGGTAAAACGCAAAAGTTTATGTTAAGTGGAGGAATTAGTCTTCTACGAGTTGAGCGAATAAAGAACGATCAATTTCAAGAAAATCATAAATATCTTACTTCTGAAATTGCTATTGCTGACGTTACAGAAAAAGTATTTCGCTCATCGGCGTTTTTATCTATATCATATAACTTAACAAGTAGAACACAAGTTGTAAAATAATTATGACCATTATGGCATTAAGATTGCTTTGTTTCTTACAATTTTTGCGACTCATGTACCTTCGGCAAAATTCAAATATATTGGCCTTTATACCAAACCAACATAATTAAGCGCCATTGCTAAAATAACCACTCACTATACCAAAGATTCTATTCTAATTTTTAATTTTAGACTATCAGTTTAAAATAACTGATGGACAAATATCGGTTTTAGGCAGAACTTAAACCGTTGCCCCGGTAGATACAAAACCCTTTTCATCCCAATCTCTTTGGAATACGATTTACTATGGTCAGGGTGGTATCATAAATGCAAGAGCTCAGGAAGACGTAAAATTATGACTGCAGGAGTTGAGCAGCTATTATTAATTACGATAGATAATTCGGCCTAAAAGCACTTCCATGTATAATTATTCCCGATTCAGAACATTATTAACCGACATAGCAAAATGCATTAATTTTAGAACCGCAAATTTTTAATAATTCTTGAATTAGGTACAATGCTGAACAGATGAAAATTGAAAAGATATTTTCCGAAAAAGTTGAGCACCATCCCCGTGTTTCCTGTCTCACGAAACACTTCTTCTATAAAATCCCAAAAATATTTTTTAAAAACCCGAACTCATCAATTTCGCTTTCGTAAAATTTTGCTGATGATTAATAATAATCCAAATCATTTCTGTCTCTGCCGGGTCTCCCTAAGGAACCCGGCGTGCATACCCAAAACGGATTAAAATATTTTATTCCCGGGCCGAAAAAATATATGCCCTCCAAAAATAACCTCGCTCGCATCCCTACCCGAAAATGAACTCCTCAATTAAAACAAAAAAAACCGGTGCCCATCCCTGCACACCGGTCCACTATGAGAATCAAAAGATCAACACTACAATCTTGCAAACTGCGTAGCCACATTGCTGTAAGCAATTTGTTTGCGATTGCCGATGGCGGCTACGCGAACCCAGTATTGCTTTCCGGGAGTAAGATTCGTAAACGTGTACTGGCTTGTGCTGGCAGGGAAATTCGCCCAGTTAGTAGCTTCCGTTGGCGTAGCGTCCGTAATCTGGTGAATAAAGCTGGTGGCATTTCCTTTCGGTACAAAGCTGTTCAGTTCACCGGCGCTGATACCATCCGTAAGCGTAACGTTGCCCGGATTTTCCAGCTTGCGTGGTTGTGGAATTTTGGCAAGCGTGTAACCGCTGGTAGCCAGTATGGCCTCATCGCCATTGGCAACAAACATAACGTACATGCCTAGTTGTGCCAGCAGGCCTTCCAGCGTAGCGCGGGCGGCGTTCTTTTCCGCTACTGCCACGCGGCCAAGCGATGCTGCCGCATTTAATGCTTCCGCATAAGCGCCCGTAGCATCCTGCACATCGGCAAGGGTAGGTATGGGGCTGGGGAACGACGGGTTGTTCGTCATGCTCGTAACAATGTACTGTGACTTTTGAAGAAAATCAGCATCTGTGTAAGAAGCGAACGACAATTGAATTTTTGGAAATTTCATAAAATATGTTTTTTTGATTATTGAATGTTGGATATAACTGTCCCGTATTCGAAAATATTTTACCGCAAACGTAATTAGACCCTATACGCCCGAATAAACCTTATTTCACCCGTTGTTGCCCGGCCATATTATTACACAGGAAAGCAATTTTGTAATACTTTTTATGCTTAGAGTGATGAATGAAAGCCATAAAGTGATACTAAAAACGTTTCCATGATGCCGGGAGCCTTTCCGGTGATGAAGTTTAGCCTTCCCTTCGCACTAAAATTTCTTCCGGCAACACTTTATCGCCATCCGTTGTTATTGTAAGGCGCTCCGTTATTACTTTAAAGCCACCGGGTAACATTATACGCCTCTTAAGCAGCACTTTTTTGTCATTGAGCAACGGGGTAAAGCTTTAAAGTAATGCAGCAACGCTCCCGGGGAATACAAATAATAAGGCGTGCCTTCTGCTTCGGGCGTACAGGCGTTGGCGTTATGTATTAAAAAAGTAGGAAAAAGTTTTTTGTTTATAAAAAAATACTTCTATATTTAAACCTCTAATAGAATTACCACCCTGCGTTCATCATTTTTTGAAACCTTAATTTATTACGGACTATTGTAGTATGGACATGCCTGACGACATGCCGTGGGGAGAAGAACTCTCTGATACCTGGTATACGCCCAATGATGTGCTGGAACTTATGAAGATAAAAGAAAGCACGTTAAAAAAATGGCGGAAATACGGCCTTATATTTTTGAAGATTGACGGAACGCTGCGCTGTAACAAAGTGCACCTCCACCAGTTTCTAAGGCGTTATCTGCCGGGAGGGGATTGTTGAAGAACGGTTTTTTTCGAAAAACCAATTTTCAATCATATTATCACTTATAACTGTGTGGGGCTGTCAGCGATAGTGCATATGGCGGCGATAGTTCCGGCTGTCCGCTACAAGTCCGGCACAGGGCCACCCCGCATCACCTTCACCGGGCTTTCCGCTTCCATCCGGCAGCCCGTGAGCGATAGGAAAGATGGCGGCCGGGGAGGAAGATCAGGCAGGCACAGGGCGAAAGCGGGGGTATAGGTACTTTCACACGCCGGGTCCCTGTGGGAGACCCGGCTGGGACAAAAGGGTAGCCTTTGGCCTGCACCGGCGGGAAAAATCCGATACACATATATATGTATCGCTAAACCCAGAGAAGAAAAGATGAGCCGATACTGTTTTAAGGAGGGATATAATTAAACATGTATATTATTCGGATTGTCCTAACGACAATACAAAAAGTATAATTGTACGTAATTGATTATTAATAACAATTTTTTTATAATATTACAGATTATAGCATAAATGCTAGAGTTGAACTAACATCGCCTATCCGGCGCTGAGTTATGGATTCTGTAAATTGTAAGTTTATTATTTCACTTTAAAAATTTACAGGATCATGGAAAAAAAAATCATTAAGTCCGCAAGCTATTGCGGCATTGGAAAAAGCTAATCAGTATTTATCCATTGGCCATTACAGCCCGCTTACGATTCGCAACTACCTGGCAGAGCTCCGATTTATTTTTGTGTATTATCCTGATGCAGATCCATTGGATTTTACCGAGCCGATGATTATTCAGTATTTGCTATACCTGAGTAAAACCCTCGGATGCAGCCGGGTAAAATGTAAGATGGCAGCGCAGGCTATTTCATTTTTTATGCGCCATGTAGCAAAGCGTCCTTATGTAATTCCTACCGTTATTTATCCAAGACCTGAAAATAAATTTCCGGCGGTAATGTTGCCCGAAGAAATCATGAAGCTCATCGATGGGGTTCAAAATATTAAGCACCGTACCATTTTAATGTTACTCTACAGTACGGGTATGCGTGTCAGTGAGATTGCTAATTGCAGGATAGCAGATATCGACTCAACAAACATGCGCATCAAAGTAGTACAGGGTAAAGGAGCCAAAGACCGCTATACTATTATGTCGCAGCAGGTGCTGCTGGAGCTGCGGGCCTACTATCTTATTTATAAACCCAAAGAATATCTTTTTAATGGATACCGGCCCGGTAAAAGATACAGTGTGCGCACCATACAGCACATTATGCAAAAGGCATTAGTGAAGGTAGGGCTGGAAAGCAAGCACTACAGTATTCATTCTATTCGTCACAGTTTTGCCACGCATTTGCTGGATAACGGAACAGACCTGCATACTATTAAAGAGTTGCTTGGTCACAATAACCTGCAAACTACCATGCGGTACATGCATCTTACTTCAAAACGAACGGACGGTATCTTTAATCCTTACGATGCCTTATTGCTGGCAAAAGATAACAACATCCTTAAAGCAAATTTAAAATGATGCTCCATGTTATCTTATACAGCGCCGCGGGCAACGGTGCAACAGGTGTTACAAACCCAGGAGGTATGGGTTCATAAAAATGCTCATATATCAAAAGTGTTGCAACGGATAAGAACCTGCCGTACAGCAGCCCTTGGCTATCACGTGTACGGGTGTACGAAAGATGAGTGCAGACATATACAATACCAGTATCATAGTTGCAGGGACAGGCATTGTCCCAATTGCGGAGCGATAAAGAAGCAGGAATGGATAGAAGCCCGCAGTCGTGAACTGTTGCCTGTAAAATATTACCATGTGGTATTTACCTTGCCTCATGAGCTCAACAGCCTGGTGATGGGGTATCGGAAGCTTTTGTATAAACTGCTCTTTGATGCATCAGCTGCAACCTTGCTCACTTTTGCAAAAGATGAAAAACATCTCGGAGCTTCCCCTGGCATCATTAGCGTGCTGCATACATGGGGTCAGCAGTTGAGCTTTCATCCGCACATCCATTGCATTGTAAGTGGCGGTGGTGTTACACCTAACAACGAGTGGAAAGAAGCAAAGAAAAATGAGTGGCAGTTTTTATTTCCTGTTGAAGCAATGAGTACTGTTTACAGAGGTAAATTTTTAGAGGCATTGAAACAAATGATAATCAAAGGAGAAGTAATACTGCCGGCAGATACAGACCGTAAACAACTGTTTAATATACTGTACAGCAAAGAATGGGTGGTATATGCCAAAGCTCCTTTTGGCGGCCCGCAGGCAGTGATTGAATACCTGGGAAGATATACACACAAGGTGGCTATCAGCAATCACCGCATACAAAGCATCGATGAACAAACGGGAACAGTAACCTTCACTTATAAAGACTATAGTGATAATGATATGCAAAAACAAATGACACTTACAACGGATGAATTTATCCGTCGTTTTACGCAACACATATTACCGGAGCGTTTTACCAAAATAAGAACCTATGGTTATCTCGCTAACAGGGGACGTCATGATCGCATAAAAGCAGTATTACAAAAAATGAAGCTGCCTTTGCATAAAGAGCTGGTGAAGATCCCTGTCGAAGTTCGTATGTTGGAGCAATACGGTATTGATATGAAAGAATGCCCCGCCTGCAAGAACAGAACTTTGCAACTGATAAAAATCGTTTATCCCTGGAAACAGGCAGATGATGGATAAGATCAGACCGGATCAGTTTTTTAAATGCGTTTATGAGGCAACGTTAGGTGACGTAACAGGTAAGCTATGAGCAGCATCAAAAAATATCTTCAAAAAGTCATTATAAAAAATTTAAAACCTTAATTTTAAAACATCAAAACGGCCTGATCATAATAAACACAGTGAAAACGGGCTGTTAACATCAAGAACAATATTTTAAAAAACAAACAAATAGAAGAGAGCAGGCTGATACTTTGTACCCAATAGCGAACCTTACGGCGACATCAGTCAACTCAAAAGTATACCGCAAAGCCCCCGCAAACATTTTTTATAGGCGGGGCTTTTTTAGGGGGCTTTTCGGATACTTTTCTAAATGTTGCCTGTAATTTTTATGAACTACCAAAACCGTGTTGTACTTTTTTTAGACATTTTAGGGTTTAGCGCTATAATTGACAAGACTATCGACTCTGACGATAAAGACAATGCATCCTACATTGAGGTTTATACGAAACATTGTCTTCAATGAAAAGTGAATTAAATATCGGCGTAAATCTGGAGATAATAAAATTGTTACCCAGTTTTCAGATACAATAGTTATTTCGTTTCCAGAAGAGAAGGACAATGAAGTGTTTCTTTTATTTGACGATATTCAAAGTTTAATAATAGCACTTATAAGAAAGGGAATTTTAGTGCGAGGTGCTATTTCATATGGCAAATTAATTCATGACAGAAATATAATATCGGACCTGCTTTAATTGATGCTTATAAACTGAAGTTAAAGCAGCTCTGTATCTTAGAGTTATATCGGCAAGACAATTGTGACATCGGAAAAAAATATAAACGATTTAACAGGTTTCATTATTTGGAGATGAATTTGACAGTTCGGAATTACGATTGAACAAAGACACTGATGAAAAATTCTATATTGACTATTTTCTTTCAGCACGTTATCATATGGATGACGAAGAATTTATCCTAGAATATATTCCAGCGTTAAGAAAAATTATTTTAAGTGGACAAAATTTTAAGAAGCCTGATTTAAAGGTTAAGTATGGTTGGCTGAAAAATAAATACAATTGACAATGATTGAATTGCTTAACGACGAAAAAAATTACGTTCTATCATGCTTCAATTTGGAATACAGACGATTGCAATGATTTAATCAAGATACTTAAATTAGACTCTACGAAAGATAAAAGCTACAGCCAACAAATAAGACTTCGTCGGGCACGCAGTGCCTGCGATGAAGTCCCATGTTGTACGGAACCGTGGATTGATCTTGTGAGAACTATGGAATTTGAGTTGAATAAACTTTGCGTCTAAGGCAGGGCGTTATGTTGGTGTTGTTTTAAAAATGCCGTTTACGTGTGGTAGGGACAGCATCTTTATTTTTTTCCGGGTGTTTTCATCGTTTTTTTCAGCAAGGAAATTTCAGTTTGCAGGTAATTTTTAAGTTGTTTTCAAAGGAATGCCCCGCCGCTTTTGGGCAGCTGTTTTTTAAACAATACATTCCAGTAAATTTTTAGCCATTTGCTGCCAGTCTGCCGGCGGCCCTCTGCGGTTAAAACGTAATATAGTTTGCATGGTTTGTTTTTTGCAACACGGGCACTCAAGGGGGTTGTATGTTTCCTTTTTGAGTTTTGCATTTTTTACTTCCGGCAAAGGCGGTAACTGTTGTTTTATAACCAAAGTACAGGCCGCTTTTGATGTACTGCTGAGGATACCGTGGTGGCGTATACGCACAAAACCTTTGGGCAAAATATGAAGGGCGAAGCGGCGGATAAATTCTAATGGCTCCAGATCCATTTGTTTGGTAACAGCACTTTGCCTGTAATCTTTATAAGAAAAAGTAACCTTACCCTTTTCGATGTTTTTAATACGGTGATTGCTGATGGCTATCTTATGGGTATAACGGCCAAGATATTCTATAACACTTTGCGGGCCGTTAAAAGGCTCTTTGGCATAAACTACCCATTTATTTTTATAGAGTTCATTTATCAGTTGTTTATCGATCTCACCGGGTAATTTTTCTTTCAGCAGGGCAATAAATTTTCCGCGGAACACTTTGCTCATCGCCTTTACATTAAAAAGATACTTTCCATCACTCTTTGCCGTTTTCCATTTGCCCTGTTTATTAATACCGCCGCCGGGTACAATGCAATGAAGATGCGGATGCAAGGAGAGTGTTTGCCCCCAGGTGTGCAGGATGCTGATCATGCCGGTTTGTGCTCCCAGCCATTTAGGGTCGTGCCCGAATGTATTGAGTACATGCCAGGCGCTTTCAAACAAAATGTTATAGATGCCGGCCGGCTTATAGAGGCACAGCGTATTTAAATCATCCGGCAAAGTAAACACCACATGAAAATAAGGAACGGGTAATAGTTCCTGCTGTCTTGCCTGTATCCATCTTTCTCTCTGGTGGCCCTGGCATTTTGGACAATGGCGGTTACGGCAGCTATTATAGCTGATGCGCAGGTGGCCGCAACTGGTACAACCATCCACATGGGCACCAAGAGCGGCACTTCTACATCGCCTCACGGCATGGAGTGTACGCAATTGCCAGGTGTTGAACTTTGCACTTTGCTGCACGGCAGGCCAGTGTGCAGTAAGCACAGTGGCTACCTCATACCGTGGTTGCATCAGCTTTGGTTATATAAAGTATCCAAAGGGCTGAAGACAGTTTGCGGTGAAGGCTTTGCAATATGCAGATATATCATTGTGGTCTCAATATGTGCATGGCCAAGGAGTTCTTTTATGGTAAGAATGTTTACACCCTGTTCTAAAAGATGGGTAGCATAGCTATGGCGCAAGGTATGCGTATGCACCTCTTTACGGATACCGGCACGTTTTACAGCCTGGTGCACCACCCACTGGGTTCCCCGTTGCGACATGGCTTCACCGTCATTGCCTTCAAATAAAAAATTACGCGGATTGGCTGCAGCAATATATTGGGCAATGCCGCGGCAAAGCATTTTGCCCAAGGGGAGGCAGCGGTCTTTGGAACCTTTGCCCTGCCGCACCTGCAACATGCCGCGTTGTATATCGGTGTCGGTTACACGAAGATTACGTACCTCGCTGCACCTGAGCCCGCATCCATAACATAGCCCGATGATAAGACGGTGTTTTAAAAGTTTACAGGCTGATAGCAATGCTTTTACTTCGTCGCCATTAAGTACCGCAGGAAGCTTAACATCTTTGTCTATCTCAGGCAAAGAAAATTGCTTGTATTCAAGACCCCGAAGCTTGCAGGCATAACGCATTCCATATACCGTGAATTTGAAAAAGGTAGCCGAAGTAGTTCCGCGGCTTTTTATGAGATGCAGGTAATCCATTACCTGTTCTGCATCCAGATCCAGGGGAAACAGGTTGTAATGCAGGGCGAGGTGGGCCAGTTGTCGTGAATAGTTGGTGAGGGTGCTTTTGCTTTTACCTGTGATGCAAATAGCTCGTTCCATTTCTTTGTACAACTCTAAAAATCCCGTTACTTTGCTACAGGCCTGCTTAACGATGGTTACATAATTTTTGTCCATGGGACGCAGCCCGGTAGTTTGATTTGTTTGCATAAAAATGTTTTTTTAGTTAATTAAAATGCAAAACAAAAGCACTCTTTGTTTAAAGCGTGCTGATTAAACTACCGCAGGTTTAGTACAACAGGCAGTTTTGCGTCAGCAGGGGGCGACCAATAAATCCTCATCGGAAGTGCTACAATCAGCTACATATCCGGCTGACCGAACACAGATGAACAACAGAATATGTTTTCAACTATTGTAACTTACATCGGCTTCAGTTCCGGGCTGGAAGTTTTCCAAATGCCCTGCCGAACGCAAAGCTGTGGCCGTTGTGTTTTCATTTAATAGACTTCAATGAATATCAAAACTTTCTTCACAGTTTTTATTGTATTAATAATCCAAGGTTGTAATTTCTCAAGAATTTTGAGAAAGACCAAAGCATTGATACGTCGTTGAGGCAAGAGATCAAAACATTTAATGACAAGCTATTTAGCGGTATTACAAGTAATAATTTTGGAACTATTCAACCAATGATGTCCCCTGGTCTTTTAGAAAAATTCAATAATGATTCAAACAAATTCATTAATCAAATTAGTATTTTAAAATTTAATAGTTACAATATACTCGATGAATATTTTGTTCAGGCTTCATCTGCCGGAACAAGCGTTACAGTTCTGTCCGGTAATGATGATGACAATGATTACACATTTACATTCGAATGTGTCAATAAAGACTCTTACGTTTCTTTGTTATTGTTAAACAGCACCGACAACCAGTTTCTATTAGCAGCAGTGTATGGTAAATACCAAAACGAATGGAAGCTGAATATTTTAAAATTGGGACAGTATAGTTGCTTTGGGAAAACTGCACTGGATTATTATCATCTGGCTAAGTCGGACTATAAAAATATGTATTTAATAGATGCAGCAGACCACATTTCAATAAGTGAGGATTGCCTACAACCATCAGGTACTCTTTGGCATTTTATTAAGGAAAAAGATATATCAGATTTTAGAGATTCTGTTTTGAGAGAAGCTAATCTGAAGTATGAACTTCCCCTCACACTCGCAAATATAGATAGTAAGCCAAAAGTTTTTAGAATTTTCCCGCAGAGAACACAAGAAGGTTTTTCCCCAACGGTTTATTACACAACAGTTATTAATTTGGACGATACAGTAGCATTAAAATTAGAAAACGAAAAGATTCGCAAAGAAGTTGATAGTATATTCACAGGCATTGACAAGGATAAAAAATTTATTTCTTACGGTGCATTTAGTAAACTTCCTGATGAACAAGGAAGGGGACATGGCTATGGATTCATTGACACGTTAACGAACAGATAACGTCACATAACAAATGCATTGGCAATAGCAGGGGGCGACGTGCAGGTCATCGGCTGTAGTTCTTTATCAGCA
This sequence comes from uncultured Chitinophagaceae bacterium, assembly GCA_963819925.1. Taxonomy (GTDB): domain Bacteria; phylum Bacteroidota; class Bacteroidia; order Chitinophagales; family Chitinophagaceae; genus Ginsengibacter. Next base: position 12,632 of record CAWFYG010000016.1, read on the forward strand.
ATAGTTCCAGCAGAACGTTAGTAATTTGGCTTTTGTAAATAACTTCGGCTACAGTATTTTAATCAGCCTTGGTACAAGCAGACGTATTTCAAATGCCCTGCCATCCCAATGCTTCACGTCGCCTGCAAGCTTAAACGACGCTTCGCAAATGAATAAGATTATCATTCTTCTTCTGACAGTTTTCATTTCAACTGTTTCATTTTGTCAAAAAACTGAAACAGTGTATTTAGACAAAAAAGACAGCACAGCAAATATGTATATTGCTGTTGTACCACAAAACGGACAAATAAATTCGTTTATGTTTTTATTAGACGGATTTGGAAATTATTCACCAAAAGACCTTTTAATTGAAACAGACTTACCTAAATATGCAGCACAACAAAATATTTTGACCATAATACCGATATTGAAAACAGGTCCTTTGTACTTCGGTAGTGACACGGCATCGCAACAATCTCTAAAAGAATTAATAGAATTGGTTGCTGCAAAATATAAGCTACAAGGAAAAGACTTTTATTTTGGCGGGTTTTCAAGTGGTGGGACTTGTGTTGTTAAATATTCCGAATTAGCTATTCAAAATAATTATCCGATAAAACCCAAAGCCGTTTTTGCAGTTGACCCACCACTTGATTGGCAAAGATTTTACAATGCAGCTAAACGAGTGGTAAGACTTTCAAATCCAAGTCAAGTAAACCAAGAGGTTACTTATATGATAGACAGAATTAAAAAAGAAATGGGCGGGACACCTGAAACTGCATTAGAAAATTTTTACAATAACTCGCCATATTCTTTTTCAGACACAACACAAAGAGCAATAAAACCACTTATCAAAACGCCAATCATGATAATATCAGAACCAGACATTCAATGGTGGCTTAGCCAAAGAGGTTATGATTATTCTTACATCAATATTACAGACCAGGCGGCAATGATAAATGAATTGCAACGATTAGGTAACAGTAAAGCCGTTTTAGTTACAACACATGATAAAGGTTTTAGAGAACCCGGACATATAAGACATCCGCATTCATGGAGCATTGCTGACCCGGAACAATTGGTTGACTGGTTACTAAAACAATCCTGACCAAGCCAGCAGGCAACACGAACTGTGTAAACATAGGGTTGGGTTTGGCAAAATACGGGGTGACGTGCTTGCCATCAGCTTTTGTAATTCTATTCAGCCACAGCTCCTGAAATTTCTCTGTTCATCTTTTGTAGTTATCTTCATCTTTTTTTTATTAATCATCTGGACACAAGAGAACCGTCCTGGTAGTATGATCACCAGGAAAGTTGTTAGTACAAACCTATTTGCAATCTTCATTAATTCGTATTTAATTGAATTATATTTGATGTATAATGGAAGTGCCCGGACGACTGAGACTAACGGTTATAAAATAACCCGCACTAACATGATGGAATTGACAAACAAAAATAGCAAGGTGAACCAAAGACTGGAGACGTTTTGTGACGGAGTTTTTGCTATTGCTATTACATTGTTGATTTTAGATATAAAAGTTCCTCCGCTGGAGTCTGTACATTCAGTCGCCGATGTGTGGTATGCGGTGGGCCAGCTTTGGCCGGCTTTTTTTGCACTCTCCCTGAGTTTTACCATCATTCTCATTTCATGGATTGGGCATCATAATGTGCTGGGTGTTGTTGACAAGACATCTTCTCAATTTCAGGTTGCAAACGGGTATTTTATGTTTACAATTATATTAATGCCTTTTTCTACAGCGTTTATGGCTGAATACCTGAATACACCATTTGCTCAACCTGCAATAGTATTTTTTTGCCTTAATAGTATGTTGCATAATACAGGATGGATTTTGCTGCATCGATCCATAGTAAAACCAGTTTCTCTTGTAAAAGATTCAATGGCTGCAGCAATTCATAAAAAGGCACGCCGCGGAGCGCATTATGGTTTTTTTATTTATACCGGTATTGCAATATTATCCTGGTGGCTTCCATACGTGGCACTGGTGCTAAGTGTATTAACATGGGTCTACTGGCTGTACCTCTCCCTGGCAACAACATACCCGGAACACCGATAAAATATAACAGGCTTTCATTTTATTAGGATCGTTATAAACAACAATGCCCTGTTTTAAAAATAAGCAGGCAATTTTTAAAGAAGTCGTTTTTACAAACTTATTTCAAGCCTCCTTAAATCGTTTTTAATTGGATTATATTTGAAGTGCAACGAAAGCTATTGAATGACTAACGTTAGCGGTAATAACAGAGGCATGCAACAAAAAGACTACGTAAAGGAATTTTTAGAGTTAAAGCCTGCACTTCAATCTTTCATTTTCCGTATGTTGACCAACAGGCAGGATACGGAAGATCTTTTGCAGGATACTTATATAAAAGTTCATCAAAATATCAGCTCTTTCAAAGGTGAATCATCATTTAAAACCTGGGTATTTGCAATAGCCTTAAATCTTTCTAAAAATCAGTTGAGCAAAAAAAGCCGATGGCTTGAAAATGCACAGGATTATGGCGCCATGTTACATGTTCATTCACCCGATCACTGGACTACTTTTAAAAGTGTTTTTGAATCTACACCTTACAGAAACTATGAAATAAAAGAGCATATTGTCTACTGTTTTAATTGCATCAGCAAAACACTTGACCTTAACCAACAAGTATGTTTTCCGAAAAGAATTTGGAAATTAATGTACACGCGGTGAAGGGCCAAAAGTAAAATATGTTTAAACCAGGAATAGTATTGAAAAGCTGGCTTTAAGTTGCAGATTATATGGATTCACTTACACATATAGCGCTAGGTGCCTGCATAGGCGAAGCTTATTTTGAAAAAGGTTTTGGTAAAAAATCAATGGTATGGGGTGCATTGGCACAGAGCATTCCTGATATTGACTTTATTGCTGCGTCGTGGTTGAATACACCCGGCGCTTTGCTGGCCCACCGTGGCTTTACTCATTCCATTTTATTTGCTCTTATCATCGTGCCAATATTTGCATTAGCCGCCGATAAAATCCATCGACCGCATAATATTTCTTTCGGAAAGTGGCTTTTGTTTTTTGCAACGGAGGTATTCGTTCATTTATTTATTGATGGCTTTAATAATTATGGTGTTGGTTGGTTGGAACCTTTTAGTCACACGAGATATTCCTTTAATACCGTCTATGTTGTCGATCCTTTTTTTTCTATTTGGCCGGGTATTGCATTTGCAATGCTCATTATTTTGAGGCCATATAATTCCAAAAGAAAATTCTGGTGGAAGTTTGGAATATTTATTCCTGTGCTTTATTTGGGTTATTGTATCATGAATAAAATAAAAATTAATAATGATGTAAAAGAAATCTTTACAACTGAAAATATTCCACACGAAAGGTATTTTACCACGCCGGCTCCTTTGCAAAATTGTCTATGGTATGTGGTTGCAGGTAACGATAGTGGTTACTATGTTGGCTATAGGTCTGTATTTGACAATAAGAAGAAAATTGACTTCCAGTATTTTCCCCGCAACGATTCTTTATTGAAAAATGTTTCAGACAATGAAGAAGTAGGTGAACTTATCCGTTTCTCCAGGGGGTTTTATACGGTGGCTAAATATAATGATGCACTTGTTTTTAATGATCTGCGGTTTGGGCAAATTATTGGTTGGGAAAATCCAAAAGCGAAATTTGTTTTTCATTATTATTTAAAGCATCCCGGCGAAAACAGGCTGGTTGTGCAAAGAGGGAGGTTCGCCAAATGGAATTGGGGCGTGGTGAAAAAACTTTGGAGAAGAATAAGGGGTTATTAATTAAGGTGTTTAAAATAAAAAGTGAATAAATAAAATAGTATTCGTATAAACTGGTAAGAAATCCATTGCATAAATTGACTGAAAATATTTTTCGTTTTGGTGTGTTGTAAGGGAGTTATCCGGATGCAATCATTAGCAATTATTTCTTCGAGTACCAGGCGGGTATTTTTAGTGAAGGATGTATTACGTACATCCAGGTTTAATTCAACGCTGACATAGGTGCTTATGTTATTGATGTTGTAAGAACCAATAGTCATCCATTGATCATCGCAAACGGCAATTTTTCCATGAAGAATATTCCTTTGATACTCGTACAGTTCAATGCCGTTTCGCAGTAGCCAGTCGTACAACCATCGTTCGGCGTATTTGGATAGCATTATATCCGAACGCCCTGCGGCAATCACTCGTATGGAGACACCGCGTTTGATGGCATATACTATTTGTTTTCGTATAACCTTTCCCGGTAGAAAGTAGCTGCATAGAATGGTCACCTGTTTATTTGCAGTACGAAGCATGTAAACGTAGGTAGCAGTAATTTCATTCTTTCGCCGGACCCAATCATTTCGGCGCATTCTTACTTCGCTGCGGTTTTCGGCAGGAATTTCAAAATTGATCTGTTTTTCCTCGCATGGCGTCACACCCATATCTTTTACAAAGCCATTCCATGTTTTCCAGCAAAGAATGCAAAGTTGTTTTACAATTTCACCTTCAACGAATAAGGCAAAATCAAGCCAGGCGGACTGTCCGGGCATATCATTATACCTGTCGGCAATATTTATTCCGCCAACCAGGGCATATCTTGCGTCAATTACTGCAATCTTGTGATGCATGCGCCTGCCAAAATAAAAATATCTGCTCCGGAACAACGGCTCAAAAAAACGGAAATGAATACCAGCTTCTTTTAACTCTTTTATAAAAGCTTTGGGCAATGACTGCGAAGCATATCCATCAGTCATAAGATGTACACTTACTTTTCTTTTGACGGCCTCCCTTAATGCATTTGCCACCTGCAGGCCGGTTTCATCATCAGCATACACATATGTTTGAATGTGAATGCTGTCTTTCGCTCCCTGTATAATTTTCAAAAGAGTACTGAAATATTCTTTGCCTGCCTTTATAAGTTTAACCTTGTTAGACGTGGTGTACTCGTTTGAATTTATTGGAATTTTTGAATGCATACCAAAATACCAGATTAATAGTTACAATCTTATTGTTAATGTACAGGAAATATACAGTAGTACCCGAAACAGCAGCCAATAAGAAGCAAATGTATTTTTCTTATTTAATATTATTGATGTGCGATAAAAATTGGCGTTTTGTGCTGCCGTATGGCGTCTATAACAAAACCCTTGTTGAATAATTCGGAAATGCCGGAGCGGCTAAAGGAACCGCTTACCAGTAAAGGGTCTGACTGTTCTGCCAGCCAATTATAAAAATGTTTTTTTTGATCCTCTCCGATTTTACTGATAGTAAGTTTTTTAAAATGGCATGAAAGCAGTTCTTCAATTAAAAATTTCTCGGGAATATCATGTTTTTCATCTCCTGCATAGACTAACGTTGCCGGTAAAACACACAAGGAGGGGAACAAATTAATAAATTGTTTGATAGCGAAAACAGAAGAAGCAGACCCATCGTAGGCAAGAATTATTTGAGAAGGTAATTCAAATTTTTCCGGAACTATCACAACAGGACATTCGGTGTTATGCAAAGCATCCTTCAGGTATTCCAAAGGGCCATCGCTGCCCACTGTGTAAAACACTTCACTTCCAATAATCATAAGATCCGCAAAGCGTGTTTCCTTTGTCAACTGTGGAATAGCAGAATCATACAAATCCTTATGCACCCTGTAGGCGACGTTATTTTTTTCACATACTGTCTTAAAATCATTAATATTTTTTTCAATTGCCGTTTCCTCAACATCTTCGTGTACCGGTATATACGCAGGAGCAGCAAATGCGGAAGGAAAGAAAAAGAACCGGGCATAATCTACTTTTGGCAAAAAGATACCTGCAAGTAAGATGGGGCTATCTTTACGGAGCATGGCAGCAAATGAAATTGCTCCCCGCGAAAAACTTGCTCCTTCAAATGGAATAATTATCTTTTTCATAATAATAATTTTAAGTTATAAAATTATCACAAGCAAAAAGTTCACCATGCTTCGCCGGAAAATTTATTTTATAATTTGTAAAAATCACCTTAACCAGAAAAAAGGAACTTCCTGCTTTAATTTATCTGTACGTTTTATATTGAGATTAAGTCAGTTAAAAAGTTATCTTCCGTGACTTCTTTTTGCTGTCCCGGGAATAGCCATTTGCCAAAACTTTTTTGGATAAAATTAATAACGGCACATGGGTATGAAAAATCATATCCTTTGTTTCACTTTTTATGAACAGGCGCTTCAGCCATACATGTTTGTGTGGAATCATTACCAGCATATCAGCCTTATTCATTTCAATAAATGTGTTTAATGCATAGCTTATGTCGGCATCGGATGAATATTCAAATGTAGCGACTCCCTCAGTTTGGTGTAAGAGATGTGGTGCATTTAATTTAAATATTGATTTATTTTTTGTTACCCTCACCACATATAGTTTTGATTTAAATAATTGTGCAGTTTCAGTTATATATTTAGGAATGCCTTTGTCAAGTGCCACAGTATCGTTTGCAAAAACCATAATTTCAAGCTTTTCGAATTTTGCCTTTTCCGGTACGACAATTAAAGGTATTTCGGTTTGTTGTGCCAATGCCGTAGAAGTGCTGCCAAATATTTTTTTAAGATTCCTGCCGCTTCCCTTCATTCCCACAATAATAAAATCAACTTTTTTTTCACTTGCCACATTTAAAATGGTCTCGGCGGGTAATCCTTCATCGCAAAGAACTTCCATTCTAATTCGCCCGGGATCCAGGATATCTGCCTCATTTAATAATAATTGATCTATTTGCATCATGATATCATACCGGGATATGCTTACATTTATTGAAGGTGCAGGTTTCGGAATTATATAAGCATTAAACAAAATAATTTTGGCATTTATTGCTTTTGCAAACTCTACTCCATACATGGAAGCATTGTGTGAAGCAGTTGAGAAATCGGTGGCTATTAATATTGTTTTCATACCGCCTACTTTTCCCCAAATTTATTGAAATCAACTCCCCATTGAACTGACAGGCATTATGAAAAGGCCTGATGTATATCATGGATTTAAAAAAGGCGGTTGGTAATGCTATCTTATTTTTTCCTGGCACGCCGGATCCATTTGTCCATTTCAACAGCAATAAAAACAATCCAGGCCATTCCCAGGCAAAAGGCAAGTTCTGCAAAGCTTAAAGGCCGGGTCTTGAATATTTTATTAAAAAGGGGTAGATAGATAATTGCGAGCTGTAGTATAAAAGAAAAGGCAACGGTGAAGAGCAGGTTTTTATTAGAAAATAAACCTTGTTGAAAAACAGATAAAGTTTCTGAGCGGGCCGCCAATGAATAGGTAAGCTGACCCAGGCACAAAACGGTGAATACCATTGTTTGCCAATGCGCATCTTTAATAAAAATTGAGTAGGCCTGTGTGCCAATAGTTAAGGCGGCCAACAAGGACCCAACCCACAAAATATGTATACCCAGGCCGTTTGCAAAAATGCCTTCGCCGGCAGGGCGGGGCGGACGTCGCATAATATTTTTTTCTGCAGGTTCTGTTGCCAATGCCAGGCTGGGCAATCCATCGGTAACAAGATTTATCCATAGTATATGAATAGGTAATAAAGGAATAGGTAAACCAAAAAAAGGCGCTAAAAAGATGGTCAATATTTCAGCAGTGTTACCTGCGAGAATATAACGGATAAATTTCCTGATGTTATCAAAAATTCTGCGTCCTTCTTTTATTGCTTTCACAATGGTGGCGAAGTTATCATCCAATAAAATCATATTGGCAGCCTCTTTGGAAACGTCCGTTCCGGTAATGCCCATTGCAACGCCAATGTCAGCATGTCTTAAAGCCGGTGCATCATTCACGCCATCGCCCGTCATTGCTACATATTCTCCTTTTTTTTGTAGTGCTTTTACGATGAGAAGCTTTTGTTCCGGTGAAACCCGTGCATACACTTTTATGTGATCTACTATTTTCTGTAACTCCTCTTCAGTGGTAGCATTCATTTCTGCACCGGTAATAATTCTGTCTTCTTTCGTTTCCAAAATACCGAGTCTTTTAGCTATGGTTACTGCAGTTGTAGGATGATCGCCTGATATCATCACCGGTTGTATGCCTGCAGTTTTACATTCATTAACCGCCTGCTCTGCTTCTTTTCTTGGCGGATCAATGATGCCCGCAATACCGATAATCGTGAGATTATTTTCAATTGTGTCGGGAACTATTTCCGACGGTAACGTGTCAAATTCTTTCATTGCAAAACCCAATACCCGTAAGCCTTCAGAAAGCATGCTATGTAAAGAATTTTTCCAAAGGTTCATATTAGGTTCATCTTTCGCTTCATGCATCACCATCTCCATTGCGCCTTTCACAAAGGCAATATATTTATCGCCACATTGGTGAATGGTTGTCATACATTTTCTTTCGGAATCGAAAGGGATTTCTGCAATCTTGGGGCATTCTTTTTCAATCACTAATTTATCAAAACCGTGCGCCAGTGCATATTCATAAAGAGCCAATTCAGTAGCATCACCAATCGATAAATTGTTCTCATCGCGGTAAACATTGTTATTGAGCGCCATTGCCTGCAACAATATTTTATAATCATTGACAGGAATATTCCCTTCTCCTTCGTGATTATTTTTCACAATAATATTCCTGAAGGCAATTTCTTCCACGGTCATTTTATTTAGGGTAAGCGTTCCCGTTTTATCGGTGCATATATAACTTACAGAACCCAATGTTTCAACGGCTGGCAATTTTCTTACGAGGGCATTTTTCCCAACCATTTTTTTTGCACCATTGGCGAGCGCAATTGTTATTACTGCAGGTAACGCTTCTGGTATGGCTGCAACTGCAAGTGAAAGAGAAGTTAATAACATCAATACAATATTTTCTCCTCGTAAATAACCGACAATAAATACCAGTGCACAAATAAAGAAGATAATATAAGCCAGGGTTCTTCCAAAAACCGAAAGTCTTTTTTGCAGCGGGGTCTGCGTCGCTGGCTTTTCTAAGAAACCCGCAATTTTACCAAACTCTGTTTGCATTCCCGTTGCCACGACAACACCTTTGCCATGCCCGTTAGTTATATAAGTTCCATTGAAGGCCATATTAGTATAATCGCCCAGGGAAAGATCTTTTGCTGTTAAAGTTTTGGTTTGTTTTTCTACGGCCATTGATTCACCCGTAAGTGATGATTCATTAATTTTTAATTGAACGGCTTCCCTTAAACGGATATCAGCAGGCACAACATTTCCGGCTTCCAATAAAATTATATCGCCAGGAACGAGCATTGTTGAAGAAACCGAAGTTGGATAATTATTTCTCATAACCAAAGCATCGGTAAGCGCCATTTTCTGCAATGCTTCCAAAGCTTTTTCAGCCCGATATTCCTGTATAAATCCAATGATAGCATTGATTATAACAATGGCGATAATTACGATGGTGTCAGTAACATCGCTTAAGAAGCCGGAAATAATTGCTGCAACAATCAGTACGACAATCATAAAATCCTTAAACTGGTAGAGGAACATCAACCAGGCAGGAGTTCTTTTAATTTTGTTTATTTCGTTAGGGCCGTATTGCTCTAATCTTTTTAAAGCCTCAGAAGTTGATAATCCATTTTCAGAACTCCTGGTTATTGCCAGCACTTTTTCGATATCAGTAAGATGCCAATTCATTTTTTAAAATAATAGGAGAATAGTGAAAAATGTTGATTATTTGATGACGTGAATTTCAATAGATATTTTTTCACTTCCGGCTTATCAATAGATCATTTGTTATCTGCTTTTTCCGGGCATATCCTTTTAATATTGCTGCTATATTATTTCATCAGCTACCGTAAATCTATTCACTAAATGAAGAAACGACAATATCAATTCGCTGGCAAATTAATCCACCACAATTTAAAGTCCCGCTATGAGCGGGTTTTGAGAACCGGGTTTATTACTGGTTGTATCATCCATTAAATAAAGGTGATAACAATTATTTGTAGCATGAATGATTTGTGTCAATGAAGTCAATGATCTTATTCATTGAATGGCATCTATTGCTTTCAGTAATTTGTAACACTTGTTATTGATTTTGTAATTATTAAAATTAAAAAAATTGCCCTGGTTAAGTTTTATCATATTGGCGATAGCTTTGACAGGATTATGGGTGGGCACTAACTTCTCAGTAAATAATGCAATAAAAATAGCCAAATATTTAGGGCTCTCTGAATTTTTCATAGGGCTTACCATAATTTCAATAGGCACAGATTTGCCGGAGCTGGTTGTATCCATTACAGGCGCCATTCACAAATTAAATGGTGAAGAAACTTCCGGGTTGATAATAGGTAATGCCATAGGAAGTTGCCTGGGACAAATGGGGCTCGCCCTTGGACTGGCAGGCTTATTTTACAGGATAAATATTGATAAAAAACAAGTATTTCGGGATGGGCTGGTTATGGGAGTTTCAATCTTTGTTTTAATGGTACTGGCGTCAGATGGATTTCTTTCAAGGATTGAGGGTGTTTTATTGGTCGTAATATTCCTGGTGTACACATCCGTATTATTGAGCCAGGAAAAGACCAAACATGTGACAACACAAAAAATAGCTTTTACACAAATAACAGGTATAGCAGTAAAACTTATCATCGGCCTGGGAATCGTTGTATACAGTTCAAACTGGACTATCAAAAGCGCTTTGGATATTGCGACACATTATCACATCCGCCAGTCTATTATCGGCATTTTTATTATCGGTTTAGGAACCAGTTTGCCGGAAATTGCTGTTGCCATAGGAGGATTGCTGAAAGGCTCGGCTGCTATCTCTGGCGGCACAATTATTGGCAGTACCATTTTTGACATCCTTGTTCCAATTGGCCTAAGTGCATCTATTTCCACACTCAAATTCGACATAAGAATTGCAGATTTTGATATTCCCGCTTTTCTGATAATTGCCTTAATAGAATTTTCCTTTTTTATTACAAGAAAGGGAATTTCAAAACTGGAAGCTATTATTATCCTGGCAATATTTTTCCTGTATTCATGGCTTAAAATCTCACAATTTTAAGAGGACAACCTAACTCAAATAGCATGCAGGGCGACTTTGAATCTCTTATCAAAATCACCTGTTCGAATGAGGATGATCATTTTGGGCAGAAATGGATTATAATATTTTTATGATGAGAATTGATCAAATTTTAAAATAAAAAACATGATAAAAAATATAGTAGTACCTACCGATTTCTCTGACTGTTCATACAAGGCAGTTGACTTCGCGGTGCAGGCTGCGAGGATGCTTTCTGTTGAAATTATACTCCTTCATGCCCTGGATGTGGAGGAAAATCTTTATACAGACTATATGGGTGTTAATAAAGAATTTAATCAAAGCCGGATAAATGACGCTCAAAACAAATTAGCCCAACTCAAAAAAAATATAAAGACGAAAGAGGGGATTGAAGTGAGTGCTGTTCTTTCTAAAAAATCTTTAAATAAAGCAATTCTGGAAATAACCGAACAAAAAGATATAAGTCTTATCCTTATGGGCACATTAGGTGCAAATCGCATAAAGAAAATATTTTGGGGTAGTAACACATCGTCAGTGATTGGAAAAAGCAAGGTGCCGGTTTTGGTTATTCCCGGTGGTTATAAATGGACAAAACCCGAAAGAATTCTTTTTGCAACCAACCATTTTGAAACCGATAAATCTATTCTTGATTTTCTTTTTGAAATGGCGGACTTATTCATGGCCCAGGTGCAGGTCGTTGTGTTTAGTGATGAAGAAAATACCATGGCGCTCACCTACGTGGAGGATTCCCGTAATCTCTCTCATTACGAAAAAATGATCAGGGCGAAATATAACGAAGAATCACTTAGTACTATACACCTTAGGGGGGAAGATTTTCAACAAACACTTGAGAATTATATCAACGATAATGATATTGATATACTTTCCATGATTAATTATAAAAAAGGTTTTTTAGAAAGCATCCTTCATAAGAGCATGACTAAATCAATGAGCTACCATACAAAAATACCGTTGCTCGTTATACCTGCAAAGCATTGATTGTTGCTGCGAATTTTGGATTGGAAATCAAAAAAGTTTCATTAAGAGATGTCTTAAATCGGGAAGGTTACTGTTACTGTTTTTATTGATTCGAAACAAAAGCTTTTGTTATCTTTTTTATGATGCAGGTTATCGATTCATTTGACCATCGTCATTGTAACGAAACCGCATTTGGAACTACGTTTGCATAAAAAGTGTATGAAAAAAATTATCGCCGCCCTGGACGGCCTTAAATTTTCAGAAAGCACAAAAAAATATTCAATTGAAATTGCGAGACAGAGCAAAACTCACCTGGTAGGTGTCTTTCTCGACGATATTACTTATCACAGTTACAAATTATATGATTTAGTTAAACAAGACAACGTTTTAGAATCAACAGTTAAACACCTGGAAGAAAAAGATACGAAAACAAGAGAGGCTTCTGTTAGAAAATTTGAAACTGCATGCCAGGAGACAGGTATCAATTTTTCACTGCATCACGATAGCTCTGTTGCACTCCAGGAGTTATTGCATGAAAGTATTTATGCTGATCTCTTAATAGTTGACAGGCGGGAAACGCTAACACATTATGAAGAAGATATTCCTACAGGATTTATTCACGACCTGCTAACCGATGTTCAGTGCCCTGTATTATTGGTGCCGCCAAAGTATAAGCCGATAAAAAAGATTGTGCTACTCTATGATGGTGAGCCTTCTTCCATGTATGCTATCAAAATGTTCAGTTACCTTCTTGAATCACTGAAGTCTCTGCCAACCGAAGTGGTTACTGTAAAAGGAATAAAAAAAGATAGTCATCTGCCTGACAATGAGATTATGAAAGAATTTATGAAACGACATTATCCAAAGGCGAACTTTACCGTGTTAAACGGTTTTGCAGAAATAGAAATTATTGAGCATGTGAAAAAACAAAATGAAAATTCGCTTGTTGTACTTGGCGCTTACAGAAGAGGAAGAGTGTCCAGGTGGTTTAGGGAAAGTATGGCAGATGTATTAATGAAGACACTTGAAATACCTTTATTTATCGCTCATAATAAGTAGCTGAAAAAGTAAAAATTTTATGGGAAGAAAAATTGAACCAGTCTTATAAAAAAAATGTTTAGAAATAGTTCGGCCCTTTTTTCAAATGCAACCCGGACACATTGCAACACAGAAATTAAAATTACATTATGAATACACATGTTGGAATTTGGATAGATACAAAAAAGGCTGTTGTTATTTTCCTTAGAGGAAAAGGCCGTGAAATCAGGATTGTGAAATCTTCTATAGAAGGGAGGGAAAGAATTCCGGGAGAAAAAAAACAGTTTTCAAGATTTGGAATTCAGTTTTCAAATTTTGAAACAAAAAAGGAAAACAGGAAGAATCATGAAATACAAAAGTATTTAGAAAACGTAGTTGATGAAATTAAAGATGCCGAAGAGGTTGTTTTGTTTGGGCCGGCAGAAATGAAAACAGAACTTGAAAAATTTATGCATAACAGTTCCGGTCAATTGCCTGTTATAAGAGGTGTGGAAACAACAGACAGCATGACCCGTAACCAAATGGTAGCCTGGGTAAGAAATTTTTATAATACCTGATTTTTAAAATGCGGGAATTTTAATTTGAAACGGTTGAATTTTTTCAATATCGTTCATTGCGAAGAACATCTCCTCTAAACCCAGAAGCGGCTATCTGAAAAGAATGTAGCGTGCTACTGCCATAATATGAAGCTTCGGCATAACAAAACAAATTCATCACTATGCCTGAAAATGAAATATACGAATGGTGACGAAAGTATGGAAACTGCAAAGACATTTTTACAAAGAAATAAAATAGAATTTTTTGAAGAGCTTAGCGAAGCCGTTTCTTTTCTTTGACCATCATAACCATTAACATCAGTTACGTGAAGTTATTAAAGCAAGATGCTGTTTTAATTTTAAAACAGCATCAGAAATTTTTCAATAAAGGGAACTGATCTCTAATCAAAAGTCCAGTTCATATTCAGGTACCTCTATCTCTAAATTATTTTTAACGGTTATCACTCCGGGTGCATTCCATGCAGCATTTTCCGCATCTTCTTTTTCACTATAGGAGCGAACCTTTCCACTGAGGGTTACCTTACTTCCGATAACATCAGCCGTTATTTTGGATGAATCAATGGTTGCACTTCTGTGAAAAGCTTCATTGATTCTTTTTTCAATGGCAGAAGATACTAATTTAGGTTTTACAACAATTAAATTAATTACACCATTAACGCCGGCCAAATTTGCTACAGCTGATTTCGCATTGGTTCTTTGATATTCCCATTCTACTTCACCTTCGAGCCGTACCACTCCATTTTCAACCTTAATTTTAATTTTTTCTTCCTTCACAGCTGTATGCCATTTCAATGCGTTTACAACAGCTTCGGCTATTTCGGTATCTGTTTTTTTATAAGTAGGAGAAATACCTATCTGGATGTCTTCGGCAATAGCTTTCACCCCGGAAATTTTCTTGGCTGCATCTTCCGCGGCAACCTTTTTTAAGTAAGAATCAACCTGCCCTGAAAGCGTTACAATTCCGTTTTTAACAGCTACGCCAATTTCAGAAGCATTTAAGAATGGCTCCCACTTTAGTTCGGCCATTACATCTTTTTGAATTTGAGAGTCTGTTTTCATTGTTATAAATTTTAAATGTGAGAAATATCTTTTAATAAGAGTGAATAGAATTCAATCATTACCCGTCGCACGTGATAATAATCAGATGCAGCATTGGTAGCACTGCAGTAGTATGCTGTTGAGTATTGCCGGAATTATCCTGCTTTTTTGAGTTCACTTAATCTCTGCAGATAGAAGATGACTTCGTCATCACTTACCTGGCGGAAGTCTTGATAGAAAGCTCCAACTCCGTAAAAATATTCAGGTATCAAAACGGTTACTACTTCATCCACTTCTTTTGTTAATTTGTCAACGGCACTTTGTGCGGCTACCGGCACTGCTATTATTATCTTTCCAGGTTTGCTTTTTTTCAACACCTGTATAGTACTTAGGATGGTATTGCCTGTAGCTATACCATCATCAATTACTATCACAGTCTTTCCTTCAAGGTTTGCCGGCTCCTCGTCACCCATAAATTTGGTGTACATCTCACGAAGCCTTTTACGTATGCGCTTCAGTTCCTCCTGGATGTATGCATCAGTAACATTTTCATGATGAACAATAAAATAATCAGTAAGACTCGCTGCACCAATTGCAAATTCTTTATTCATCGGGTGGCCAATCTTTTTGGTAAGTATAACTTCTACAGGAAAGCCTAACTCAGCAGCAACTGCGTAAGCAACCGGTACTCCGCCACGAGGCACAGCCAATACAATGCCATCATCATCTTTGTATTTTTTTAATTTGGCGGCGAGTAAAATACCCGCTTCAATTCTATCGTTAAACATTTTGTTTTCTTTTTTGGTTATGAAAAACTTACGGGTATTCGTTTTAAATCCTCTTTTAAATTGTTCCCTGCTCTTTCCCATTTTTGATCGCCTTGCTTATTAATTACACGTTAACGGGTAATAGATATTTTTCAAACCAATCGCCGGCCAACTCCGCTACAAGTGCCATTTTACCCTGTTCTTCAAACAAATGAGTGGCTCCGTTAACGATTGTCAATCTTTTCTCACACTTAAGTTTCATGTAAGCTTGTTTATTGAATAGCAATACATCATAGTCCAAACTTCCAACTATTAACAAGGTAGGCGCTTTTATTTTTGATAAATCGTCCATGGCTAAATCCGGCCTTCCTCCCCTGGAAACGATAGCGCCAATGCTATTTATGAATGAAGCCGCTTTCAGCGCAGAGGCTGCGCCGGTACTGGCTCCAAAATAGCCCATACGACAGTCTCTTGCAGCAGGGAATTTTTCCAGCCACCTGGTCGCACCGGCTAACCGGGTAGTAAGCAGTTCTATATTAAACCTATTGCTATAATCTTTATCCTCTTCACGTGTCAATAAATCAAACAAAAGCGTTCCGAAATTTTTTTTATTCAGGTATTGTGCTACCATTTTGTTGCGGCTGCTAAACCTGCTGCTGCCACTCCCGTGAGAAAAAATAACAATTGCCGCAGCACCGACAGGAATATCCAGTTCTCCTTGTAATGTTGAACCCATTACCGGAATATCTACTTCCTTATGAAAAAAATTGTCCATTCTTTAATTATTACCGGGTAACACAATCGGGGCTTTGGCCCTGGCATTTATTTCATGTTCTGCCAACTGGGACAGCCGGTCATCAATTTGCTTTTCACTTATTTCAGCTTCGCGAAATACATTTCCTTCCTTTTCCATTCCTAATCCAAAAGCAAATGCGGCAGCAGTTCCGTAAGCGCTTATTTTATAATGATTGATGCCCTGGATACATGCCAGTAAACAGGCGTCTTTTATTTCGAGGTCCCGGCAGTTCGATAGCTTTTCATTGGTTTCTTCAATAAAGGCCTCCATGATTCGGTTAGTTGTGCTTGTAAAATTTATTTTTTCGCCTTCATAAAATGCGTTTATGCCTTGCTCGTGTTTTTGTATGAAACCAAGGTACTTCTGCAATACATTTTTAAGTTGCAACGATGTGGACTTATTGATCCATTCATGCAGATTTTTTTCAAGATGTATTTCTGCACTCATGAAATTGCGGGCGTCATAATCCAGCAGGTCATGAAGCGTGCTGATGGTTTGATTATTGTTTTCCATAATATGCATATTTATTTTCTCAAATTTACCCCCGTATTGTGCCTGGTTTAATGATTGCTGTCATAAGAAATTCTGATAGTACTCATTGAAATTTATCCAGTGATGAATTTGCTTTACAGTGCTATATTCTGGCCTTGAAATTGTGTGCATTCTTGTGAGAAAAGCGACTGGTTTTCATAACAAATAAAAATGAAGATCATGCGACATTATTTTACAAAAGAGCCTTCCCTGGATGAAAGTGAATTGGTAAGCTCCATCAAGCAATGGGCTTATCCCTTACAAAGCAAAATTGATTTAAAACCATTATTCAAATACATAGGTGATTCAAGAATTGTAATGCTGGGAGAAGCGAGCCATGGCACCCATGAATATTATACCTGGAGAACGTACATCACTAAAAAGTTAATCGAAGAAAAGGGTTTTAATTTTATTGCCGTAGAGGGAGATTGGCCAGATTGTTACCGCCTTAATCGTTTTGTAAAGGGATATGATATTGATAACAAAAGTGCATTTAAAGTATTGCATGCCTTTAACCGGTGGCCCACGTGGATGTGGGCGAATTGGGAAATAGTTGCGCTGGCAGATTGGTTACAGGAACATAATAAGGGATTGCCCGCTAATAAGAAAGCAGGCTTCTACGGGTTAGATGTTTACAGCCTATGGGAGAGTATGGATAGCATTATGCAATACTTAAAGAAAACAGATCCCGAAGCTTTAAGAGTTGCTGAAGAAGCACTTGTTTGTTTTGAACCCTACCGGAGAGATGCAGGGCAATCTTATGCAAGGGCATCGCAGTTTGTTCCTGAAATATGTGAAAATGAAGTAGTGCATTTGCTGAGAGAAATACGACAGAAATTACCTACTTACAATACCGATCATGAAAATGTTTTCAGTGCCGAACAAAATGCCTTGATAGCCGTAAATGCTGAAAAATATTATCGTGCTATGATCAAAGGAGGTCCGCATAGCTGGAATGTCCGCGACAGGCATATGACGGATACGCTTACACGTTTATTAGAATTTCATGGAGAAGAATCGAAAGTAATTGTGTGGGAACACAACACCCATATTGGCGACGCACGTGCAACCGACATGGCCGACGAAGGTATGTATAACATTGGTGAACTCGCAAGAATAGAACATGGAGATAAAGGTGTTGTATTAGTCGGGTTTGGTTCTTATACCGGTTCGGTTATGGCCGGTCGTAGCTGGGGCGCACCCATGCAGGCAATGCCGGTACCTGAAGCAGCGAAAGGAAGCTGGGAATATTTATTATACAGGGCAGGCAGGGAAAATAAATTATTGCTGATGTATGATTTTGCCAATAACGATATGTTCATGGAAAATCATCTCGGCCACCGTGCTATCGGGGTGGTATATAATCCCGTTTACGAGCAATACGGAAATTACGTGCCCACGATTGTACCGCTACGATATGATGCATTTATTTATTTGGATCAAACAATGGCGCTACATCCTCTGCATATAAAACCCGACGGGCAACAGGTACCGGAGACCTATCCGTTTGGCGTGTAAGAGCAGTTTGAGGAAATAAGTTTGTGCTATATAGGCCGGTGTTTTGCGTTTAAACGTTACCGTTATTTTTTGGATTACAGAAGGGAACTCAAAAAGATTTCTTTCGGTGACCTTCAAATGGTTGACGGCGCAGACAAAATGCTTGACATGATGGCTGACAATAAAACTTCTGTTGTTCTAATTATATCGGAGAAAAAATTTGACGGTGCCGACAATCTCGTGCTGACAGAAAAATTCGACCCAGTCATAGGTGGTGGAAACCACTTAATGAAAACATTCAAAGGACAAGAAATAAATAAAATGACGTGGCTATGTCAAGTGACTGAGTTTGTCTTTGGAAAAATCTCTGAACAGATTTTTGTAAGGCAAGAAAAATTATGACTTGTGGAAGTATCGACTTGAATAAGCAAAGTGCAACATCCGCATGCAAGCGGAGCAGACGCGATAAAAATGGACTGCAGTGCATGTTTCAACCGTAATTCCCGGTTGGGGGAATTCTCTTCAGCCATGTAACAATGAACGTTTAATTGTAAATTTGGCAACGGTAACGGCTGACGGAATGGTATTATCCGGCCCCCTTTGAATGCGTACCGGTATGCTACTATTAAAAATTTCCGTCTCCTTACACTTATTCTCCCTAAAATATTTATTTTCGATGTGCAATGCCTTACCCCACTAACTTTCTGAGAAAATATTTTTCCTTCTTACTATTTCTTTTGCTTTCCAATGTTTTGGCAAATGCCCAGCAATTGAACACTGCTGTCAACAATGCTTATATTATTACAAGAATGGCAGAAAAATTTCATGTGCAGCCACGGCCGCTGAACGATGAATTTTCTTCCGATGTTTTTACGCAGTTTCTGAAACAACTGGACGACGAAAAAATATTTTTTACTGCAGAAGACATTAAGGAATTATCATAAATTCAGGTTTGATATTGATGATGAAATAAAAAATAAGCAATCGACGTTCTTGTTTGCCGCCATTAAAATTTTTGGCGACCGCATTGCAACTGCAGATACTATGATTGATAACATCTGTAAAAAACCTTTTAACTTTTCATTACCTGAAAAAATAACTGTGGTAGAAGATACTTCCTGGCCGGTTGATAAAAAAGCGATGCGTATAAAATTGTATAAACTTTTAAAATCCGCGACACTGGATATTGTTACAGCGGATGATGAACTGATTATATTAAACGAAGTGCAACAACAAAAATATGTTGACAGTATTGAGCCGGTTGCAAGACGTAAGGCGCAACGTTCTTTTAAACATGCCATCAATATTCTACAGCAAGGTGCCGGCGGAATTGAACAAGCTGTAGGTGATGAATATTGCAAGGCAATAGCAGTTTGTTACGATCCGCATTCAGAATATTTTCCTTTAACCGAAAAAGAAGATTTTGACAGTGACCTCGGCCAGCAGCAGATGGTGTTTGGTTTCCGGTGTAAGGAAGAAGATGACGGCTCTGTAAAAATTGAAAGCATCATGCCGGGTAGTCCTGCCTTTAAAAGCGGGCAAATAAATAAAGGAGATAAAATATTATCTATTCAATGGGAAGGCAGGCAACCGATAGATGTAAGTTCGGGTGGGTTAAAACAATTGTATGAAGTGTTGGGTATGAGCAATCACGACAAAGCAACTTTTAAAATAAAAAAACAGGACGGCACCGAACGTACTGTTGTTTTGTTGAAAGAAAAAATGGAAGAAGATGGCGATCAGAATAAAGTAAAAAGCTTTTTATTAAAAGGAATTAAAACAATCGGTTTTATTTCGCTACCCTCATTTTACCAGGACTGGGACAATGTAAGCACCGGGGTGAATGGCTGCGCTAGTGATGTGGCAAAGGAAATTTTAAAATTAAAAAAGGAAAATATCCAGGGGCTTATTATTGATCTAAGGTATAATGGCGGCGGATCGTTAGGAGAAGCAGTTGAACTGTCAGGAATTTTTATTGACTATGGCCCGGTTGGTATGGAGAAAGGAAGAGATTCAACTATTTATACTTTAAGGGACGTTAACCGCGGAATAATTTACGAAGGTCCTCTGATGTTGATGGTAAATGGTTATACTGCTTCTGCTTCCGAAGTAGTTGCAGGTACACTCCAGGATTACCACCGTGCTGTAATTGTTGGTTCGCCCACCTATGGTAAAGCTACAGCGCAGGTTGTATTGCCAATGGATACGACGATGGATGTAAATAAAGATAACAGCAACATAAAATCTGATAGCTATTTTAAAGTGACCGTGTCAAAATTGTACCGGGTAAACGGAACGACCGCCCAGGCAACCGGTGTACAGCCCGACATTGTACTTCCTGATATCCTCGAAGCGCACCCACAAAGAGAAGCAGACAATAGTCATGTACTTGTTTCTCCGCCGATAGATGGTAACAAATATTTCAAGCCCTATCCTGCGACAAACCTTGACAATTTGAGAGCACTTGCACAACAAAAAGTAAATTCCATGACTTACTTTCAGCAATTAAAAAATCATCTTGATCTTATAAAGGCCGGCGGAGAAAATGAAGATGAGAGTTTAAAATTATCAGATGCCGTTGATGAAGAAAAAAAAGCGGTGGAAGAAAGTATGGATACTACTTCTGCACCAGGAGAAATTCCCCCATATACTGTGGAGAACAATGAATTTGACAAAGAACAGTTGAAAGTTAACGATGACCTGAAAGAATTAAATGATCAATGGGTTAACTTTTTAAAAAAAGATCCGTATCTCCAGGTGGCCTATAGCGTGATGTTGCTGATGATAAAATAATTTATTAAGTTCATCATTTATTTATAAAACGATCAAACTACTTATGAAACAAAAGCTATCCTTTCTTGTATTACTTGTCCTTGCATCAACCTTTGAAATTTTGTATGCGCAGGATCTTTCCAATCCGGGTGATTATATGACGGCTATCAGCAACGCTCAAACAGAAATGAATCAAAAATATATGGCTTATATGAGCGCAACGGCCCATGTACGAAGGGCAAGGAAAATTGATAAGATGAGGCAGTCCGCATTGGAAAGTATTGAGAACAGCCGTGTAAAATACAGCAAGTCTTCCCTTTTACAAAGGAGATAACAGTTTAAGGAAAAGCAGTATGGATTATATAAAGTTTTGCTACAATGTTTTCAACGATGATTATGCCAAAATTCTCAATCTTGAAGATATAGCGGAACAATCTTTTGATGAGATGCAGGCATATCTTTTATTACAGGAAAAAACTACTGAAAAAATAAATGAAGCCAATGACAAAATGAAAGAAGCGACGCAGGAATTTGCAAAAAAATATAATGTAAATCTTATCGAATCAAAAAATGAACTAGGCGAAAAACTGGACAAATCCGGTAAGCTAAATCATTACAGGAATCAACTCTACCTTATTTTTTTCAAATGCTACTGGCAGGATGGTGAAATTGTGAAAGCATTGAATGCAGGAAAAATAACGGAAGCCGAACAAGGCCGCAACTCACTAATCAGTTTTGCAAATGAGGGCCTCACCGGGCTTGATTCATTAAAAAGCTTCGACGGAGATCCGGCAATGGCGATAGCATGCAAACAGATTTTGCAATCGTATAAGAGTATGGCCGAAAATGATATGCCGAAACAGATGGATTATTTTCTTAAAAAAGAAAACTTTGATAAAATAAAAAAATCATTTGACGCAAAGTCTGGAAGCGATCGTACCAAAAAAGACGTAGACGCATATAATGACGGTGTAAAAGAAATTAACAGAGCGACTGATACGTATAATGATATCAATAAAAAAATGAACAGTCAAAGAAATGACCTGCAGAAATAAATGGGATGATACTGAAAAAACTTTTGCCGATGCACACATGCCTTATTATAAATGACCTTCATAAATAGAAATAAAGCAGAGAGCATTTAATAATCTTTTTGGGATATATAAACTACTCCATTTACCTTTGTGGCCTTTATAATCCAAAGCATAAATCGATAATACTAAACTGGCACTAATGGACAATAAAAAAGAAGAGAAAGAAGCTTTAAAAGGAATTTTACTCGTTACTATATTGGAGGCTCTCGGCCTTCTTTTTCTTATGTATATCAATAGTTGATACAGGTAAACGCTAGCCTGGAAATATTGAATTGCAAAATTTAAATCCTGCATTCAATCTATGCTTCATTCATTTTGTCCGCGACACCGTACATCGGACCATGGTGGGAAGAAGCCGATTTAACCCTGTCGATGCCTCTTTGCGTAATAGAAATTGCAATTTTATCAAGCTGCTTTACAACGACGAAATCTTTTTCAGCCAGGAGTTGTAAGTGTTTCTGAATAACATCCCATCCATTAAACTGGCGTAAAATAATTTCCCTTGCGCTGCACAAGTAGGTTTGCGGATGCGCATCATTTTTTACAATGTCGAAGATTGTTTGTAATGTAAGGTATTCGTCTTCCATGTAATAAATTTACGTGGAAGTATTAAGCAAAAATCATGCGTACCTTTAAAAATTATCAACATTGAAATAAAAATTGTTAACAATTTTCATTAGGAATGTTTAAACTTGGATAACTTTTAACGCAAACTTTACAGATCGGTTCGCTTTATTGGAGAAAAATTTCAATCCGAAGATTGCCGGATCTGCAGCTCACTTTTTATAATTTTAGCGATATTTAAATAGCATGCGATGATTAAAAAAAACCTTTTACTGTCAATTACAGTTATTTCTTGTTTTGTAGTGCCAACCAGCCTTTCAGCGCAAAATCTTTTGGTTGAAAATAAAACGAATCCAATAGGAATTGATATAGCAGTTCCACGGTTTAGCTGGCAACTTATTTCTGACAAAAGAAATGTCAGGCAAACGGCGTACGAAATTCGTGTGAGTGATAACCTCGATATTTTGAATAATAAAAATATTCTTTGGACTTCTGGTAAGGTTTTCTCCGATTCATCAGTTCATGTATCATATAAAGGAAAAGAATTACAATCCAACAAAAAATATTACTGGCAGGTGCGCACGTGGAATAATAAAGACAAATCTAAATTGTTGTGGAGTCCACCTGCTACCTGGCAAATGGGTTTGCTTAATGCAAGCGATTGGAAAGCCAAATGGATAACTCCCGGTTATGTTGAAGATTCCGTGATGCGGCCATCGCCAATTTTCAGAAAAGAATTTTCAACCAATAAAACAATTGTTTCAGCAACTGCTTATATCACATCGCATGGATTTTATGAAGCAGCAATAAATGGCAAACGTGTTGGTGATGCTTATTTAACTCCGGGATGGACGAGCTATAAAAACCGGTTGCAATACCAGGTGTACGATGTAACAGATCTTTTGCAAAAAGGGACTAATGCAATTGGGGTTACTCTCGGAAATGGATGGTACCGGGGTATTATTGGTTTTAGAAATAATATTGATTTTTATGGAAAAGATATTGCCTTATTATTACAAGTGAATATTACTTATAGTGATGGATCAACAGGTATTGTTATATCAGACGATAGCTGGAAATCTTCAACCGCTGAAATTCGTTATGATGAAATTTATAACGGTGAAACTATCGATGCCCGTGATGAAAAAACAGGCTGGACGCTGCCGGGTTATGATGATCATAACTGGAGTGGAGTTAAAGGGGCTGATTTTTCGAAAGATGTTTTGGTATCGACAGAAAATGAGCCGGTAAAAAAACATGAAACATTTAACCCCGTCCGGATTTTTAAAACACCTGCAGGCGAAGAGGTTATTGATTTCGGGCAAAACCTGGTTGGCTGGGTTCGTTTAAAAGTAAAAGGCAATGCGGGTGATACTATAACGATTTCTCATGCCGAAGTATTAGATAAAGAAGGTAATTTTTATACAGCCAATCTTCGCCAGGCAAAAGCGCAGGACACCTATATTTTAAAAGGAGGTGAAGAAGAAACTTTTGAACCCCATTTTACATGGCATGGTTTCCGGTTTATAAAAGTTGAAGGCTATCGCGGAGAATTAAAGCCTGAAAATTTTACGGCTGTTGCCATCTATTCTGATATGAAGCCAACAGGAACCTTTACTTCTTCGAATGCTCTCATCAATCAATTGCAGCATAATATTCAATGGGGGCAAAAGGGAAATTTTTTAGATGTTCCAACAGATTGCCCGCAACGGGATGAACGCCTTGGTTGGACAGGCGATGCACAGGTTTTTTCCCGCACGGCAACATTTAATATGAACGTTGATAATTTCTTTGCCAAATGGTTAAAAGACGTGGCCGCAGATCAAATAGATGGCGATGTTCCTTTTGTTATTCCAAATGTGGAAGGCCCTAATGCTGCTGGCTCTACCGGTTGGGCGGATGTCGCCACGATTGTTCCCTGGAATGTTTATTTAGCGTATGGTGATAAACGAGTGCTCGAAAACCAATACAGCAGTATGAAGGGCTGGGTTGAATACATGCACCGCAAAAGCACGAATGATCTTTGGAATACCGGGTTTCATTTTGGCGATTGGTTATTTTATCGTCCGTTTGATGATAATGACGGGAGAGCAGCCGTTACCGATAAATATTTAATAGCACAATGTTTTTATGCGCATTCAACCCAGCTATTAATTAATGCAGCAAAAGTATTGGGAAAACAGGATGATGCCGCAACATACTCCAGTCTATTACAAAAAATAAAAGATGCTTTTCTTAAAGAATACATGACACCAAATGGCCGGCTTGTTTCAGGCACACAAACTGCTTATGTACTTGCTTTGAATTTTGATATGTTACCTGAATCACTGAGAACACAGGCAGCAGAACGGCTTGCGGAAAATGTCAAGAGTTACAATAATCATCTAACCACCGGCTTTCTTGGCACACCTTATTTATGTCATGTGCTTACGCGGTTTGGTTATGATAGTATTGCTTATAAATTATTACTGCAGCAAACGTATCCTTCCTGGTTATACCCGGTAAAGATGGGTGCCACGACTATTTGGGAAAGATGGGACGGAATAAAGCCCGACAGCACTTTTGAAACACCAGGAATGAATTCCTTCAACCATTATTCTTATGGCGCTATTGGTGACTGGATGTATCGTTCAATGGCTGGTATCGATACTTACGAAGACGGACCGGGCTATAAACATATAAAGGTAAAACCACACATCGGGGGCAATTTTACAACTGTATCAGCAAGTCTCGACACTTATTATGGCAGACTCAGCAATAGCTGGAAAATTGAAAATAATACTTTAACAATGAATGTTGAGATTCCTTGCAACACATCAGCGACTATATATGTGCCTGCTGATAACGTAAATTCTGTTTCAGAAAGCGGCATTGCAATTGACAAAGTAAAGGACATAAATATCAACGGAACAGAAAATGGATACGTTGTGCTTGAGACGGGTTCAGGTAGCTATCATTTTAGTGTCAAACAATAAAATAAATCGTTTTTCAAATCAATATCATTTTCGGGCAGGACAAATATCTTTTGCCGGCAAAATTTCTAAACTTTCAGAATAAAAAAACCTGCAGGTTACTGCAGGCTTTCTATGGAATAATTTTAATTCCAGGGGTTAATGTTTTAACAAGGATACATTGGATACAACTTTACGGGTCAGTTTTCCTTGGATATTTGGCTTCAACGGTATCGGATAAAAAACAAGAAGTTGACTGATATCGAATTTTGTTTTGGTTTTCCTGGATTGGGAAATGGTTCTTTTCAATGGATTTGGATATTTTGATTAATGTTTGTTGAACATCAATCAACTTCTGATAACAAAGATATACAGAATGCATACCCTGCGCAAGAGCATTACCGCTTAATTATGTTCGTTATGAAATTACGGATTGAATAGTAAAATTACGATCGTGCATATTAGTAAACATTCGTATAGTTGAGGATATAGATGATAATAATGCTTAATTTGAGCTGTTTGGGGCCTTATAAATTTGATTTGTTCCGGCAAATCTTACGTTAATATGTAGTAAAAAAAATTCGCCCGCTAAGTTGCCTGAAAGCGCTAAGAAATACTTTGTGACTTTGTGTCCTGGTGGGGAATACTTCAAATTACGATTAACACAGTATTAATCCGAAGCAGGATTTAGATTAATCGATTCATCCTCTTTCGGTTTTTTAAATTGTAAACTTCCAAACTTCCAGGTAAAATTAATTCCTATAGAGCGGTAAGGAATTTTTTGAAGATTGCTGGCAGTAAAGTTCGGTCCCGATACAAATGTTTTCCTGTTAATATATTCATTAAAGGGATTCACCGCTGTTAGCGCTATGCTGCCTTTCTTTTCCCAGATTTGTTTTCGTAATGCAATAGTATAGGTAACGAAGGATGGGTATCGGCCTTGCGCTTCATGCCGGGCAGAACTAAAATTTCCAAAAAACTCACCGGCAAAACTTTTTGCAAACCGGTAACTAACGTTAACGTTTAAACGATAATTAAAACTATTGGAATTATAACCGCTGTCGATGGTATCGATGGTGTGCCTGTAAAAACCGAATGCATTCGTTCTTATATTAAACTTGCTTGAAAAATTAATATCGCCAAATAAAGCCAATCCTACGTTTTTTTCAATCCCGATATTTTTCCTTGTACTCACCGCAACATTTGTATAGGTTGAATCGCCGACAAGTAAAGAAGGGTAGTAGATGACGTAATTTTGTATATCATGATTATTGGTCCTGTAAAAGACAGTAATCGCAAATAAACCGTTTGCCGCGAGATCCTTGTTATAGCTCAGTTCATAACGATTTCCAATTTCAGGTATCAGAAATAAATTTCCGCTGGTTATATTTTTAGGATCGCTCGTATTTATGAAAGGGTTCAGGTCCCTGTAATCAGGTCGCTCAATCCTTTTCGAATAGCTGAATTTAATGGATTCGTTGTCGTTGAGTTTTCTTAATATAAAAACGGAAGGAACCAATGTGTTATAACCTGAAGACGTGTTGGAAGCCGAAGGACTAAATTGCTGCCGGGTAAAAGAATAAAATGAATTTATATTGGTTCGCTCATACCTGCCGCCGATTTTTGCATCAAATAATTTACCTACCGGGAAACTTAATTCCGAATATAACGCATACACTTTTTGATGATATTGAAGATTGCTTGATAAAGAACTATCGAAGAAATACATTTTTTGATTTGGCTCTAAACTTAATACATCAGACGTGCTATTAATATCGTCAAAAGTAATTTTACCGCCTGCATCCAGAACAATATTTTTTGAAAACGGCTCGGTATAATCTATTTTAATTTCTGTTTCGTTTTCTTTACCGGGATTGTTGCTGTTGGTTCCGAAAGTAAGCGAATCCTCTGGCAACAAATACTGGCTATTGTTTGCCCTTGCATAGTTGTTTCCAAAGCTGCTGTTTACTTCAACTTCCAGTTCGCGATCCGGTTTGTTAAAAGTTCTTTTGTAACCGACACTTGCATCAATATTGTGAAACCTGAAAAAATTGCCTGTGTTATTTCTTGCGTCAATTTCCTGCATACTATTGTTCGTTGCAGTGTTGTAACTTACCTCTGATTGATTTATGAGGCCATCTCCCGTATGACCCAGGCTATTATAATTCACCGAACCTGAGAAGTTATTTTTTTGCCGGTAAGTCCAGTCGAACCCGATTCCCGTTTCTATACCGTGGCGGTTAAAACCTGTGCTTCCATCCTGGTGCAAAAGGTTGGTTGTATTATTAATGGTATCTTCTGAAAGCCGGTCGTATGTACCAGGCGTGCTTGTATTTAATCTGACTCCACCGCTCACAAAAGCATTTATTCCTAAATTATTTTTTCTTGCATTAAAGTTGAAAGAACCATTTTCCTGTCGCGTACTGCCCGTTAATGAAAGATTCCCATTAACCCCTTCCGCCGTATTTTTTTTAAGAATGATATTAATAATTCCGCCTAAACCCTGCGCATCATATTTTGCACCCGGGTTCGTTACCACCTCAACGCTTTTGACCTGGCTTGCCGGTATGGATTCTAATACATCTGTTATGTTACTCCCAAACGCCGATGAAGGTTTGCCATCTATAAGAAAACGAATGCTTGAACTACCGGCCAGTTCTACATTTCCATCAGCATCAACAGATACCTGCGGAACTTTTTTTAGGATATCGGTAGCTACGCCTCCCTGCGAAGTGATATCATTTTCTGCATTAAAAACTATTTTATCAATTTTGTTTTCAATTATTTTTCCATTAGCCGTAAGATTAACTGCTTTTAATAAAGCAGCTTTCTTTGCAAGCGAAATAATCTTTAAGTCAACAGATAAATTTCGTTGATTTAACAAGACAACATTTATGGTGCAAGCTTTATACCCAATGTATTCAACCACCACTTTATAATTTCCACTTTGCAAATTTTTTACTAAAAAGTTTCCTGAAGAATCGGAAGTGGTTCCATTTATGGGCCTTTTACCACGGTTTAAAAAGAGTGAAATGGTTGCATAATCCAGTGGCTGCCCCGATGAGGAGTCAATAATTTTACCTGTAATGAATGTATGTGAATTGAATTCTCTTTTTGTTTGGGCGTTTAGATTAACAACAATAAAAGAAAACAGTAACACCAGTTTTACCTTCCTCAAGCTTTAAAAAATTAAGCGTGCAAATTTACTTTACGTTTTTCAATAGAAACCCGGCTAGATTTTCGTATACACAATAGTTAAACGTATGCACAACGATATTAGCATAAATAAAGCCTGCAATTTTACTGCAGGCTTTAATATTTTAAAATCCCGGGGTAGGTATTTTACAAAAGGATAATTAGGTTGCCACCTGAAATGGCTTTTTCATTGAATTAATTGGCGATCTACAGGTATTGGATGTTAAAGACGGTTCTTTGGAAAATGGATCTGGTTCTTTTCAGCGGACTTGGATATTTTGATCGATTTTGTTTATCATCAATCAACTTAGGGAACAAAGATATACCGGGGGGAGTTGCTGTACAAGCGCATTACCACTTGATTATCCGTATACTGAAATTACTGTGTGGATCGTAAAAATACGAGTACGACAGAATTGTCTCCAATATGAGGGTATACTATTTATAGCCAATAAGGCCGAACTTATGGACTCTTAATTTGTGAAATCAATTTTATTCTTCGTCTTCAGATGAGTCAGAAGAACTCATAATTGAAACAGAATTGGTTAGTCTGTCATATTCAGCCATATCGTTATCATCATCGACGGCATTTTCTGCGTCCGGATTTACCTGCCCAACGGCTAACTTAGTCAGCGAATGATCTGCAGCGTATTCATCGCCAAGAGTTTTTGCGAGTTCTGTTGCAACAAAGTCAAGGTTTAGTTCTGATGCATAGGCACGCACAGTTCCATAGCCTGCAATTTCGTAGTGCTCTATCTTTTGTGCAGCGCCGATTATGGCAGCATCCATAGCTTCCGGAGTCATATCCTCATTCATTATTTTGCCGGCTTCTTTGAACAGACCTTCAACCCCTCTGGATGTGACAGCATTGGTACCTCCGAATAAGTTTGAAAAGAACCCCGTGCTTCCGTTCTCATCGGTCATTATTACTTTCTTTATCTTATCAAGACGGTCTTTATGTGTTTTGGAAACTTCCAGGTGATTGCTTAGCGCTTCCTTTAGCTTTGGATCATTTGCGTTCCCGATCATTTCTGGTAATCCGTCAATAATTTGTTCTTCTGCTGAATACAAATCGAGTATTTCATGTTTCAACAGGTCTTTAAGATCGATTATCTTTTTCATGTTATATTGTTTTACAGGTTTAATTTCATATCACAAAATCATGCCGGAAAATCCCGCCAGAATTTAGGATACAATTTATTAAAAAAGCCGATGAATAACTATTTTGTTATAAATCTTCAAACCTCCTCTTTTTTATAAACGACATGGAGCAATTAATATTTTATGGATATCCGCGGCAATTACGTGGATTGCAGCTAAAAACAACGCTTTACCGGAATCTATTATTGCAAAGGTGAACCTGTCTTAATATTCGTAAATATCATTTCGTCTAGGAGCATCGGCTTACCAAATGCAAATCAATTTACCAGGACTTTAGCGAACTGTAAAAATATCTTGAATGGACTTGCATATTGCATTCACTACTACTTTGGCCCCGTCAAATGACAGACCGGTTCCGCTACTGAATTTGTTTTGGGCTGAAATGCTGGCAATCCTGTCCATTGTTTGTTTCATCCAGATCTGCATTTGCCCTGATGAGGCAATTTTTGTGCCGCCCTGGTGCCTCATGATTAATACGTACTTGTCCATTTTTTTAAGTTTTAATTGCCCGCCGAAAAGCCGGCGGTTAATAAATGATTTATAATCCTATAACAAATGAGATTTGACAAATTGGACATCAAATAAAAAATATTTAAAAGCCTGCGGTCATACAACCTGCTGTACCAATTGTCCGGGCAAATTTCATGCATCGCCCAATAAACAGCAAGAACATGAACTAATTTTTACAAAATAAGTTTCAGGCAGATTCGTTAACTTACAGACCTATCCGCTTCTGTAAAAAGCAGGACATTCTAAAAATAGAATGTGTGCTAAACCTTCAGATGAAACTATGAAAAAAAACCTCCGCTCCGTTCATTGGGTGCTTATTGCCTCCTGCGTGCTGATTTTAAGTTGTAAAAAAAATTCAACAGTTACTGTCAAGTCTTCGCAAAGCGATTCTTGTTCTGCGGCTATTTCTGATGCAGAAAATATTGAAATTTTTCCGGCTGACAATGCATGGAACCAGGATATTTCCTCGCTGCCTGTTGATCCGTACAGTGATCAGATTATAGCAGGTTTTTCTTCTTCATCTTTAAAAGCAGACTTTGGAAGCGGGCTTTGGGACAACGCACCAATCGGGATTCCATTTGTTGTAGTTTGCGGAAACCAGCCAAAAGTTAATGTAACCTTTCGTTCTAACGGCTATGATGGTAATTATGGTGATGAAAGTGATGTGGGGCCCTATGCAATCCCGTTGAATGCGCCTGTAGAAGGAAACGGCAATGGGGATTCACATGTAATTGGAGTGGATAAAGACAACGGTATTTTATATGAATTGTATAACGCAAGTGTAAGCGGCAATCACTGGGAAGCATCTTCGGGAGTTATTTTTAATTTAAAATCGAATGCGTTGCGAAAAGAAGGATGGACTTCGGCAGATGCTGCAGGATTACCAATTTTTCCCGGATTAGTAAGATATGAAGAAGTATTGAATAGGACTATCGACCATGCAATACGATTTACTCTAAACAGTTCAAACGTTAAGCCCGCGTATATTTCGCCTGCCAGGCATAAGGTAAATAGTTCGGGCGGACAATACTCGCTTCCTTTCGGGGCAAAGATCCGGTTAAAGAAAAACTTTGATGTTTCTTCTTATTCGCAACGGCTGCAGGTTATTTTAAATGCAATGAAAAAATACGGATTGATACTCGCCGATATTGGCAGCAACATGTACTTCAGCGGCGCTCCCGATGAAAGATGGGATAATGATGAATTGCATCAACTGGGAAATATAAAAGCATCTTCATTTGAAGTAGTGAAATTTAATTAGTCGCACTACTTCAAGTCCCTTATTGGAACACTTTACCGTTAATTTTGAAACTAAAAATAGTTGCGGTCACTTTTATGACGTATTAAAATATAAAAAAAGTCAAACTGGTTTTTGATAAAACGATAACTTTACAAATAGGAAATGGAGTTTTCCTGAAATAAACTGTCCATAATTCTGGGAATTGGAATAATAACTCCTGTTCATCAGTAAAATATTTACTATGTGCAGGTTTTTTATTTATGTGCTTATTGGGAGTTCTTTAGCCGGCGGAGCCCGTTACATCTCACAAGAATTTGTTCAACATTTTTCTCCTTTTATTTCTGCAATAATAACACCGAAAGCAGCCCAACTAATTGCTGTCATAATTCTCACGATATTTTTATATTACATGAAAAAAAAATGCCCATATAAGTTTAAACAAATACATGAAATATCATTATGCTTAATATATCTGAAAATCATCTACGTGCCTTTAGCTCTTTAGCCCATGTAGTAGAAAGAAAACTGCTGGAAATGCAAATGGCCCTTATAGCGCACCAGCATCAAATACGTTTTGCACATATTAAATTTCCAAAAAAAATTTCGGGAGAGGAAACGAAAAGTATAGAAGTGGCAATCAATAATATGTACGATTTGTTGGAAAAATTTTGCAGCGATTACGATATACCTGTAGAGGAGGCAAATTTAAAAAATGAACTGGCTGTTAAAGCTAATTTTTTGTGGGAGGATATAAGTGGTGCAGCAACAAAAGGTTTAAGAGGTTATGGTACACTAAACGAAGATATAAAAAATGACTACGAACTAAAAGTTACAGAAATGATGGACGCAGCAAATAAACTGATTAAAAGTTTTAAATAAATCAATATGAAAATTACAAAAATTCACGCCAGGGAAATCCTGGATTCAAGAGGCAATCCAACAGTAGAAGCAGAAGTTACGATTGATGATAAATTTATAGGAAGAGGAATTTCTCCGTCGGGAGCAAGCACCGGCGAAAAGGAAGCTACCGAACTTAGAGATGGAGATAAAAAACGCTACAAAGGCAAAGGAGTTTCCAAAGTGGTTGATAACGTAAATAAAATTATTGCCCAAGCTCTTGTGGAAAAGGAAGTTGCTGGTCAAAAAGAAGTTGATCATATCATGATAGCTTCGGATGGAACGCCTGACAAATCTAATCTCGGCGCCAATGGCATATTAGCCGTATCTATTGCTTTTGCAAGGGCGTCAGCTAATTACAAGGAAATACCATTATACCGGCAATTCAACAATCAATCACATTATATTATGCCGGTTCCTTGTATGAATGTAATAAATGGCGGAAGGCATGCAGATAATAATGTAGACTTCCAGGAGTTTATGATTGCTCCTCACAACGCACCTTCGTTTAAAGAATCAATACGAATGGGTGAAGAAGTTTTTCATACACTGAAAGATATTTTAAAAGGCAAAGGATATTATACAGGGGTAGGCGATGAAGGAGGATTTGCACCCAACTTAAAATCGAATGAAGAAGCGGTAGAAGTGATATTAGAATCCATTACTAAAGCAGGTTATACGGCAGGAAAAGACATATCTATTTGCCTTGATCCTGCCAGCAGTGAAATGTGGAACAATGGCAGGTACGTTTTCTTTAAAAGTACTAAAGAAGAAAAGACAAGTGAACAAATGATTGAGCTTTGGCAAAGCTGGATTTCGCAATATCCTATCGTTTTATTAGAGGATGGCCTGGGCGAAAATGACTGGAAAGGCTGGCAGCAACTGACTCAAAAATTAGGACAAAAAATTGAGCTGGTAGGTGATGATATTTTCTGTACCAATCCGGTCATCTTGCAGGAAGGAATTGATCAAAACATTGGCAACTCGGTTTTAATAAAACTCAACCAGATAGGAACCGTAACTGAAACGCTCCAAACCATAGACCTTGCTTATAAAAATAATTACAATTGTTTCATCTCTCATCGTAGTGGCGAAACGGAGGACACAACCATTGCAGACTTAACAGTTGCTACAGGAGCAGGGCATTTAAAAACGGGCAGCGGTTGCCGTGGAGAAAGGATTGCCAAATTTAATCAATTGTTGAGGATAGAAGAAGAACTGGGAGACGCTGCATCATTTGCAGGCATTAAGGCATTCAAAAATCATTAATAATAATGAAACATATTCAACAAACATTGTTTGAAGTATAAGACTATATAAATGAAAATTTTAAAAGTAATGCGCATAGCATTCATCAGAGATATTCATGCAGGCCTGCCAGCGTTGGAAGAAGTTTAAAAAAACCCTGGTGCAGTCAGGTAGATTGTTACAGGCTGGAGTATGATTTGGATAAAGCTGTAAAAGCAATACAACATAGCCCGCTGTCTGTCTTATATGCCGGATTTTTAGCTGGGAGAGGGCAGGTATTAAAAAGAAAAGCTAAAAGCTGTGCAATTTATTTTTATCAGCGATAAGTTTTATGGGGCATAAGCAGCATCTTATTTGAATAAAAATTACTTTCAATAGTGCATGAATTTACTTTTAAAAATAGAAGAACTTACTAATATTATCAATGGATATGGTGACGATTCGTTAAAAAATGAGATAACTGCATTGCGGGAAAAATTCGTGGAAAATAAATTGTATGTGGTGGTAGTCGGCTTATTTAAAAGAGGTAAATCAACTTTAATAAATACTCTCCTTGAAAAAAACATCTTACCCTCATCTGTAACTCCGGTTACCGCAGTAATAACTATCGTTGAATATCATGAAAAGTCTGGCGTGAATGTTTGCTTTATGGATGGGCAAACAAAAGAAATTGAGGTTAACCTTATTGATGAATATGTAACCGAAGATAAAAATCCTGGTAATAAAAAAGAAGTTCATTATATGCGCATTTTTGATAATGCCGAAATACTTAAGCATGTATCACTCGTTGACAGTCCCGGCCTTGGTTCAGCTTACGAGCACAATACCCGCGCTACTTTGGCTTTTATTCCCAGGATTGATGCTGCATTGTTTTTATTAAGTGCCGATATACCTGTTAGTACGATTGATCTAAAATTATTGGAAGAGTTACAATCACACGTAGGTAAAATTATTTTTGTTTTTAACAAGGCTGATCTTTTAAAAGAAGAAGATCTGCAAAAATTAGTAAAGCATAATAAGGTTGTATTGGCAAAGGCGATGCAGAAAGAAGAAGATGCCATTAACTTCCACATCGTTTCCAGCATACAACCGGGAAACAATAATCTTGTATTCCTGAAAAATGAACTGCGCTCTGTGGGTGGAAATGAAAAAGAAGCGTTGCTTCAATCTTCGTCTTCACACCAGTTACAATTGCTTCACAGGAAGGCGGAACTTCAAATGCAATTTATAGCAGATGCGTAC
Source organism: uncultured Chitinophagaceae bacterium (assembly GCA_963819925.1). GTDB lineage: Bacteria > Bacteroidota > Bacteroidia > Chitinophagales > Chitinophagaceae > Ginsengibacter. The sequence goes on from CAWFYG010000016.1 coordinate 47,667, forward strand.
TTGTTGCCCTTAAATGAACTCGAAAACCGGCGCCGGCAGCTTGCTGTTTCAATAGAATTAATGAATGATCAAAAAGATGAATTTGAAAGTATCATTGCAGGGAAAATAAAACTTTTACAGCAAAACATTAATGCCGATGTAAATGCAAAGAGCAACGCGTTGCAGACAAAAATCAACAACATTATTAAAAATGTAAATGATATTGGCCGCCCGGCCCTACGCGGCTTACAAAAACAGTTAGATGAAACAATACTTACCTCTTTTAACCAAATAAAAAATGAATGGGAAATAAGGTCCAAAGAACAATTTAAAAATTTACTGGAACAATATAGCCAACGTTCACAAAGCTTTTTATACGAACTGAGCAGCAACCTTTCAAATTACCTCGGTCAGAACATAAATCTCCTGGCAGAACAATTTGATCTGAATGCATACACGTCATTTTACCTTAGCCTTGATAGCGGGCTATCTGCTGTTGACAATCCACTTACTTTTTTTGACAAGCTTTTTTCTTTTTCTTTTCAGAAAAAGAAAATACAGGCAAAATGGAAAAAGCATTATAAGGAAATTATTGTACGCAATACAGCCTCTATATTGTACGATCTTACTTATAAAATACAGGAATCATTTCGCAGATTTAACTACGATCTCAACCGGAGGATGAATGATGTATTGATAAATATGGAAAAAAATATCAAAGAAGTTATTGCAAACAAAACAAAAACGCAATTGCAAAATGAGGAAGTGATTGAAGATATTAATAACAGGCTGTGTAAGTTAAAAACTTTTCCGCAATATTCACCCGCAAATGGTGAAGCAGACTGACAATTGTGGGTTTTATTTTTCCTTCTTAGAAAATTGTCGGTGGTGTAATATATCGCGACAAAACCCTTATTTACTTTCGGGCAGGGCATCAAATTCTTTTCTTTTAGTTTCAAACCATGTCTTCATTGCATCAGGTGTTTTCATGAGTTCTTTCATTTCATTCATTGCTTCAAGATGATCTTTATCGCCTTTTTGAAACATTTCCATTCCGTGTTTTTTACTCAATTCAGCCATTTCTTCAAAAGTATGTGCATGAAACTCTGTGTCACATGCTCCGCCTAATTGTTTACAAGTCATTGTTTTCATATTTGTAGTTTTATAGTTTTCGTAATTCTCTTTTTTTTTAGCTGTTGCAGTTATTAACAAAAAGGCTGGTATTGAAAATACAATAGATAAAGTTATATACAAAAATTGAGCAATGAAAGGATGCCGGGACTTTTGCAGATAGCCACAAGCGCCTAAGGTTCCTTTTCCGATAAATTAATTTTCAGTTAAATCCGTCAACTTAAAATCCACCGGGGCGCTGCTACTTACGGTGTAGAATAAACGTAGATAGAAGATTAATTAATCAGATTAAGTTTAAAATAATAAATGTAGGGTGTGAAGGCTTCCCCGATTTTGAAGGTTTCGCGATTCCGGAATAAGACGGTTGGGTTTATTGTAGTTAATGTTGACGGTTATTTGTACTTAGCACAAAATTTAGACATTTCTTTGTTTATATCGGTGTCGGTTACACGTAGTTATTTTGTAAAGATCAGTTTGATTATTTGATAGCATATTAAATGGCACAAGCAGTCCGCTTGCGTCAAGGCAACCTTACGCTAATTGGGGACATATTACTCAGGCATGTACTGAACACAAATTATGCCCAATCAGGGCTTGAGATTGAATACCGCCCTGCCACTCTCGAAATCTGCAGGCACTGAAACCTGTTCGTGAACGATGAGCCATTTGTCTCCAATCTTCTTAAAACACGCTGTCCAGCGAAGCCAGAAATCTGCTTTTTGACCGTTCTTTAACTTCGCGTTCATCCGGTTGAGGCTATGGCTAAACGCCAGGTCATTATCCAAAGTGATAGTAAGGTCACGGATCTCGTAATTCAGCGGAGGAACCAACATCTCAAAGGCTTCCACCCAGGGTTTCCTTTTCGACTCAAGTCCGATGTACTTCAGTGGCGGTCCGAGGTCAAAAGACACTATGTCCGGAGCGTAGATCGACATGACATCCTCGAGATTCATGACATGGAGTGCCTTCACATGGTCCCCTATTTGCCGGCGAATAGCAGCTTCATCAATCGCCCGTTTTGTAGCTAATGGCATCTCTTTTTTATGATTTATGACCTCTTTCATAACTCATTATTTTTATTCAATTTCTTTTTCTTTTCCTAAGACTTTATCCGGGCCTGCCGCTATTTCACATCTTACGGCTACAGCTTTGCGATGTGGCGGTATCTGGCAGCAGAGCTATTCCATTTGTTACCATGAATTTTCGCCTTCGTCTTTAAAATATTTTCCTGTTCCTCCGTCGCTGTCAAATGTCGCATATTTCACAACTGTTTTTGCTGCTTGTTCCACTGTTTGCCTTCCTTGAAATTGATTCAAATCAGTTGCAGTATAACCTGGAGCAACACTATTTACTTTTAAATTTGTGTTGCTGAATTCTTTTGCTAACAATACCGTAAAAGCGTTCAGGGCAGTCTTGGAACAACTGTAGGCGTCATAGATAGAATGATTTGGGTTTTGTGTATTACTATGAAATGTCAGCGAAGCTAAATTACTGGAAACATTTATTATTCGTGGTTCATCCGATTTTTTTAGAAGACCAAGAAATTCTTGTGTTACCTGAACCGCTCCAAAAAAATTTGTATCAAATACCTTTCGCAAATTTTCAATTTTTCCTGTAGATATATTTTGTGGCTGGTCTCCTGCAATTCCGGCATTATTAATTAAAACATCTAATTGCCGAATTTTACTGTCTAACTTTTGCCTGGCTGATTTTATTGAGTTGATGTCGGTTACATCCATTTCAATATAGTCCACATTATTTAGTCCTGATGCTTTCAATTTTTCCATTGCGATAAGTCCTTTGGATTTGTCACGGCTTCCAACGTAAACAAAATAACCAAGTTCAGCTAATTGTCTGGCAGTTTCAAAACCAATTCCTTTATTTGCTCCTGTAATTAATGCAACTTTCATTTTCGTCACTGATTCATTTTTAAATGTTGTTTGCTTAGTCGTTTGCCTTGTTGCTGACGTTAGGGCTTTGCGTTCGGCGGAACATTTGCAACACTTCAGCCCTGAACTGAAGCTGATGTAAGCTACAAAGTTGAAAATATATTCTGTTGCTCATTCGTATTCGGTCGACTGTGTGCCATTTTAAGTTCTTCAAAATAGTTCTTCAAACTATGATTTCCGTATTCAGGTGCAATTAAATCCATTGATAAAACGGTCATAAAAAACTCAATCGGGCCATAAACTTTGCTGTTGGTAAAAGTTCTCAACAAAAACAAAACGATTTTTCTTATCCAATTTGGAATGTATGTGATTTTAGGTTTCTTGTCTGCAACTGAAAAAGCAATCTCCGCAATTTGGTTGTGTGTTAAAATCTGTGGTCCGCCAGCGGAAATTTCTTTATTATTAGATTGTATGGCGTTTACACAAATTTCGGCAAGGTCCGCTCCGTGAATAGGATTTACCTTGTGTTCTCCGTTTCCAAACAAATAAACTCGTCCTTTTTTCGCCTTTTCGTAAAATTCCCCCATATCAGAGAAATAACCATTTGGGCGAATTACACAGTAATCCAATCCGGAATTTTTTAAAGCAGAAACAAATTTTTCTTTTGCTTCGCAGATTTTGAGCTGTGCTAATTTATCTCCGTTTAAAACAGAAATGTAAATAAATTTTTTAACGCCATCTCGCTTTGCTACTTCAAGTAAATTAAGATTTGCCTGATAATCAACGTCCATATAGGTTAGTCCGTCTTTTTGTTTAGTAATTCCGACTGTTGAAATGACTGTATCTATATTTTGACAACAATTTTCGATAGATTTTGGAACAGTTAGTTCGGCTTCTACAATTTCCAACCTGCCATTTTCAATAGCTGATTTCGGCAATTTATTTTCATTTCGCACGACTGTTCTCGTTGCAAATCCTTTATTCAAAAGTTCTTTGAGTATGAAACCTCCTAAATATCCTGTTGAACCTGCTAATAGTATTTTATTCATTTCGTTTTTTGTTTATATTCTTTGAATTCGCTGATTTGATTTTCCATTTTTACTTTTTTTGTTCAATGATTAATTTGTCTTTTACCGGCGGCAACACAGAGGCATTTATAAACAATAGCCCACTGAAGCATTGGCGATGGGGTGGTAATAGCACAAAAGCTAAATAGTTGTACAAATGTTTTTGCCTATGCTGGTGTTTCAGTATGTTAATGAGCCTACATGAACAACCATAATAATCCCATTTGAACGAAAAGAAGTATTGCCTTTAATTGTATCAAACATGTTGCCATACAATCCGCAAGGCAATACTTCAAATCAAAATTGAACTGCCGACGATTACGCCATTTCGTGTTGGGGTACTTTTTCTTTTACTTTATAACTACCCGGTGTTGAGCCGAATGATCTTACAACCCTGTTCCACAAATTAATTTGCGCCACGGCTAACGTGAGGTAAGCGATCTCCTGTTTGGAGAAATACTTTTTCAGTTCGTCGTGAATATGATCACTGTTTTCTTCTGCAGGCAACCTTGTTAAAGTTTCTGAAAAAGCAAGTGCCGCCTGTTCTTTAGGCGTATAAAAATTTGTTTCTCTCCATGCCGGAAGAGAGTAAAGCCTTTTTTCAGTTTCGCCCGCATGTATGGCTTCCTTGTAATGCATGTCGAGGCAATAGGCGCAACTGTTGATCTGCGAAACCCTCACACGCAGCAGGTCAAGCAGCTTTTCATCCATTTCACTTTTACTGATGTAGTTTTCTACATTTAGCACCACCTGCAACATGCCCTGCGGCGCATCGTTTGAACTTATTCTTTCCATGATTTAAAAATTTTTGATTCAGTATAAAAACAAACAAGCCATGGAAAACGTGACAACTTTCAGAATTTTTTTTCGAGGGATTGCAATTTATCAGGATTACGGATGAAATAAATGTGCGAGATGACTCCATCCTCAAAATCAAAAACCTGGCAGTTGGACAACTTATCATCTTTATAATATAACAGCGCAGGCAGATGGTTGATGTGGCTTTTTTCAACACGTGTACCCTGTACGCTATAAAATTTTTGATAAATACCAATGAGAAATTTTATCACTTTTGACTGACCGTAAACAGGTTGCCTTGCTGCTGATGCTTTGCCGCCACCGTCAGAAATAGCAACAACATCATTTTTCAATAAATGTTCCAGCCGCTCTATATCCGCGTGCGAAATAACATCGATGTATTTATCAAGATAGTGGTTAGGAATCGCTCTACTGTCAAACGTGTCGGGTTCCTTTAATTGCCGCTTTGCACGGCTGAATATTTTCCTGGAATATTCTTCAGTAATATCAAGCACCGATGCAATTTCTTTGTGATCATAATCAAACGCCTCCTTTAAAATAAAAACGGCCCGTTGCTTCGTGTTGAGCTTTTCGAGAAGTACCATCAGGGAATAGGAAAGAATTTCTTTCCGGGTGATGGCTGTATCAGCGCTTTCTGTCGCAACCGGTTCAGGCAGCCATTCACCAGGGTATTGGCTCACTAATTTCTGCTGCCTTTTTTTTTGATTGATGGAGAGGTTGATGACGGTGCGAATTAAATAGGCTTTTTTATTTTCAATGTCGTCAAAAGCTGTATCCAATGTTTTCAGGTAGGCGTCCTGTACTATGTCCTTAGCTTCTTCGTAAGAGCCTAAAATATTATAGGCATAACTAATCAATAAATTTCTTGCGTCTTCCATGAGTAATGTTATAAAGCAGTTGTACAAAAATCGTTCCCCGATGCTGGCGTTTTTGACAGTTATTTGTGCTCAGCAAAAAATTTATGGATTTCTTTGCTTATGCCGGTATCGGTTATACGCAGCTTTTGTAAAGATTAGTTAGATTAATTGCAAACATAATTGGCCGGAAAACGTACTTTGTAATTAAAATATTCCTATGGATGAAAATAGTAAGCTCATTGCAGCCGGCATCATTATTCTCATTCTGATTATAACATTTGCCGTAATCAGCTTTGTAAATTATTTTAAAAAAATTATCAGGGAAAGAGAAAGCAGGATAAAAGAACAGGAATTGATGTTGCAGAGAAATGATGCTGAATTAAATTTAATCGCTACTCAGCGTGCCGGTTATCAATTCGAGCTCTTTAAGAAAAATGAATTGGAAGGCTATAAAAAAATAATGCAGGAAGCTGCTCACCAGGAAGCCAAATCTTTGTATGCACGCTGGATAATTGACGAGGAAGAAAGGCTTCGCAAAGATGCGGTGACAAGAAGCATGGGGGTAAACCTGGGAAAAATTACCGAGCACCTCGTTCCATTCAGTTCTCACCTGGAACATTTTAATCCCCGGGATATACGGTTTATCGGCAGCCCTGTTGATTTAATGATATTTGACGGGGCCACTGAAAAAAGTGATGTAATAGATATTTATTTTGTAGAAATAAAAACAGGAACGGGCCAGCTATCAAAAAAGCAAAAGGCAATAAGAGATGCAATAGATAAACACCGGGTGTATTGGAAGCCAGTATTAGTTCCGGAGTTTAAGTGGGATATTCCTGATGATGAATACTGACTCTGGTTATCATTCTACTGCTCGTTAAAAACGAGGGTTAATTAAGAGTCCACTCTTTGGCAGTTCTTTTATATGGCACAAGCGAGACGTTTGCCAACGCAACCTTGCGCTAATTGAGGGGGGATTGAGATTGCTTCGCCGCCTGAAATTACTGGTAACTTCCAATTTTATTCGGGCGGCTCGCAAAGACGTGAGCACTTACGATCCGTCATTGCGAAAAGTTTTCGTGCACAGTCTTTGTAGGTAAAAGAATTTTATAAGAAAACTTTGTGGCAATCTCATCGTTCCTTGCATTCTATACCACGGCACAAGAGGCCTTACCTTTCTTACAGGTATCTGGCGTTTTATACGGAACGTCTCTTGCCGAAGACGGTTCCTGCAAATAAAAATTCTTGTACTAAGGAGTTTAAGGGATATTCCTGATGATGAATACTAACTCTGGTTATGATTCTATTGCTCTTTAAAAACGAAGGCTGATTAAGGGCTTACTCTTTGGCAGTTCTTTTATATGGCACAAGCGGAGACGCCTGCCAACGCGAGTGTCTACGCTTTGGCAATTCTTTTATGTGGCACAAGCGAGACGCTCCAACGCAACCTTGCGTTAATTGAGGGGGGATTGAGATTGCTTCGCCGCCTGGAATTACTGGTAACTTCCAATTTTATTCGAGCGACTCGCAAAGACGTGAGCACTTCCGATCCGTCATTGCGAAAAGTTTTCGTGTACAGTCTTTGCAGGTAAAAGAATTTTATAAGAAAACTTTGTGGCAATCTCATCGCCCCTTGCATTCTATACCACGGTACAAGAGGCCTTTTGTCCCGGCGGGGTTTTCACAGGAATTATCTCAAATAATAAAAATCTTCCATGAAACCCCGACGACAAAAGCATCTTCCATCCTTGGCAGTCATGTTTCAAATTATTTATTTTCACAACATAGCTATAAAACTAAACCGTCAATAAAAGAAAAGTAAGGCTTCGAATGTGTGCAAATTCTTTCGGCATCGGGGTTCCCGGAAACCGATTTTATTTAGAAGATTTGCAGGCGGGAAACCCTGCTGAGACACTATTTTTCCTTCTTAGTAAATTTTTGGCGGAGTTATATGTCGCAACAAAACCTTATATATTTTCAGGCAGTGCATCAAATTCTTTCCGTTTCGTTTCAAACCATGCCTTCATGGCGTCCGGCGTTTTCATGAGTTCTTTCATTTCATTCATTGCATCAAGATGGTCCTTATCGCCTTTTTGAAACATTTCTATTCCATGTTTTTTACTTATTTCTGCCATTTCTTCGAAGCTGTTAGCATGGAACAATGTATTACAAGCTCCGCCCAATTGTTTACAAGTCATTGTTTTCATCTCGTAAAGTTTATTTAGTTGTTTGCTGATAAATTAATGCCTTATTTGCTGTCTTTTCCTCTTTCGGGCCAGCAGTTTAATGGGAAATAAAGAAAGCAATCACCAATTCATTTACCCCCCACAGGCACGGCGGGCAGGCTAAAGGTGAAGATATGTACAAAAGATGAAAACGCAAGGCCAGTGAAACTTGCAAGTCGGTAGCTGCAAAGACGAATGCAATGGGCCCTACCAAACGGGCGCACCTATGTAGTAAATGAAAAGTTAACAGACCATTCGCCGGGACCTACACAATACGCATAATTTTTTCGATCTTTCGTCCCTTCGCTAATTCATCAACCACTTTATCAAGATATCTTACTTGTTGTGTCAACTGATTTTCTCAACCATCTTTTCAAGTCGGTGAAATCAATCGGGTCATTCGGAACATAACGAAATTCCGCCGCTTTGAACTTTCCCTCCTTTTTTAATTTTTCCGCGTCAAACCCCTGTCCGCTCCAAAGAGAAGTCGAATGCTATCTTTGAGCCTACTATAGCCAACGACGGGGTTGCCATCTAAAAAACCAAACAGGGTGGGCGTGCCAAATTTTGCTTTCAACTCCCGTCAGTTCGCTGTCAATTGTTGTCGCAAGCTGGTCACAAATTTTCTTGTCAGAAATTGTTTGCCGGTCGTTATATACCTGGATTTCTACGTTCATAAGCCCGGTGGTTGGAAAGATCATGTAAAATTTTTATCAAAACCACAGCTTCAACTGATAATAAATATTCGTCGGAAACTGTTATCAAAATTATAAATAATTGTTCATTGGTATTACTATTACCCGACAATGCAATGTCACTTGAAACTATGGCTGAAACATTTGCGGATAGTGATGATTAACAGGCCTGTCCCTTGCGTAGCCGTTTCATAATTTCTTCTCCACTCATCCAGGTCTAATATTTTTTAAATCAAGATTTCCAGGATAAATACGTCCATTATTTGGGAGATGGTGACCTGGTAAAAGTTTCAGAAGATACTGAGGCAAGTTTTAAACCAGGAGAAGTATTTCAAAGTGTATGCAGATCCGACATGCCTGTACCGGGATTTTACAACCATTGTAAAATCGATATCATTCAACAATCAAATTGTAGTTTAACAAGACCATAAAAGAGTTAGAAATAATTCTCATTTATCAAAATCGCTGACCTGGAAAAATGTAAAAAAAGATCAACAGTTCATTCGTCGTGACCTGAATCAACGAAGTAAAATGACTTTTAAAATTAAATCATCTGCGGTAACATACAATACATCTTTCGATTCATTGAATGCACAATTTGAAGTCTTTCGGTCATAAATTTTTATTAACCCTAATAACTTTCCTTCAGGAGAAATAATATTAATCCCATCAGGTCCGGCTGCGAATAAGTTCCCGTATTTGTCAAGTTTAAATCCGTCAGGACCTTGTTTTACGCTTGCTTTTTCTTTCAATGACAAAGCATCAAGTAATACATGGCCGTCTTTTAGATTTCCGTTGACATCGAGATTATATACATACCATTTTGGTTTTTTATCATCACTGCTTGCTATGTATAATATTTTTTCGTCTAAGGAAAGCGCTATTCCGTTAGGTTTGGGAATACTGTCTGTCAATAAGGTTAATTTGCCATCCACGCCTATTTTGTATACGCCTTCAAAATTCAATTCTCGTTCCGGGTCTGCGTCTCCGTTAGGTAGCCCATAAGTCGGATCGGTAAAATAAATATCGCCCTTACCGTCACACACTAAGTCATTAGGACTGTTAAATCTTTTATCGTTGTACTTAGCTGCAAGAACTGTATAATCTGCTTTTGGTTGATCAAGCGAAGTGTTCATTCTCACAACCTGCCTGTTACCTGACTGGCAGATCAAAAGCCTGTTATTCTTATCGAGTGTTAGCCCATTAGAGCCTATCTCTCCCTTGCGTTCCGTAGTGTCGGTATAACCCGAATTTTTCAAATAAACAGTTGCGGTATCACCCTCTTTCCATTGATATATCTTATTTTCCGGCACATCAGAAAATAACAATAGGTTTTTTTCTGCGATCCATACAGGTCCTTCCGCCCAATTGAATCCCTTTGCAATTATTTCAATTGTCGCATTGCTATCTATCAATTGCAGGGCATCTCTATCATAAATTTCTATCTTACCAATAACGCTGTCTTTCTGAGCGTTTATATTTTTCTCTGAATTGTTATTTTGAGAATTGCAATTGCAAACAAATAGTGCGGCGATGATTATGATGTTTTTTGTGATGTTCATATTACTGATCTTTTACTGGTATAGTTTATAAATAACAGTTTGTCCTTTGATCAATGCCTTATCAGCATTAATTTGCAGAATACTTTTATTAACTTCCAAAATATGTAATGCCTGTGAATAGGGTAATAAAAATTTTTCATCAGACACAAGTGTAACAGAGCTATAATTGGTATACAGCAAATCTTTTAATTCAGCACCAATGATTAAACCGCTCAGGTACTGATAATTTTTTACCGGACTCAGTTTGTTAAATAACTGGTTAGTTCTTACATGAAAAATGCTGTTCAGTAAATTATAGTAAGCCCCTTCTTTAATACCCTTTTCAAAGTATGGGTTCGTAATTTCTGTGAGAGAATTTTCTTTTTCTAAAGAAGCAGATAAAATACTTTTCGTGGAAAGCAAATCAAAAAGTTCGCCCGTCATGAATGTTTTGCAGTTTGTGATCATTCCACTTTTCACGCTCACGTGTTTAGAATGGGTGCCGGGTAAAATAAGTAACTGTTCATCGGGAATGTTCTTTATATCACAACCTGCTAACATCGTTTCCTCACCCCGCATTGCATCACTTTCAGATTTAAGACCGGATATCATAATCATACGATGCTTAAAATCATTGGAAGGATCGATTGAGTGAACCAATAAATCCTTTCCGCCTATTGTAACAGGAAGCTCTTTGTATTCTAATTCCAGCATACCGATACCAGACAAGGCCATTCCGGAAACGATTACCGGTACATTATCCAGGCTATATTCGCATTGATCCGAAAGTGTTTTAACTCCCGCTGAAATTATAGATCTATAAAATAAAAATCTGTCTGAAGAAGTATTTTTCCATAGTGTATAGGTGGCTGCAATACCTTGAGGAGACGTAACTTCAGCTAATACGTTTTGAGTTTCAATTCCAATTAATCGTAACCGAAAAGAAGAAGTCCCCCAATCGCAACTTATAAATGTATCCATGGAAATGATTAATATCTATTCAATTTCTTAACTCGTAAAAACTCAAATACAATTTCAATAAAAAGATGAAGCGTTTTCTAATTACAGCCTATTTTTTTCCTACTTCAACTCTCTCCACCTTTCCTACGAGAAAAACGTAACTCAATGCGCCTAAAGCCCCGATGACTCCGATCAAAATTATTGCTGGTGTAAAATTACTATCAGTTACAAGATAGCCGATAGCTGCCGGCACAATAATTCCTGCAAGGCCGCCAATAAAATTAAATACACCGCCCGTTAAACCCACTAAATGTTTTGGCGCTAAAATAGATACAAAAACCCAGGTAATAGAAGCGAATCCGTTGCCAAAAAAAGCAATGCACATAAACAAGATAATCAGCGCCGGGCTGCTTACGTAATTGGCGCCAATAATTGACATACTCAAAAAAAGCCCTATAACTATCGGAGCTTTGCGTGCAACATTTGCGGACACTCCTTTCTTAATCATGTAATCCGATGAAAAGCCTGCCAGCAAAATTCCGACAAAGGCAGATAAGAAAGGGAGGGAAGCCAGGAAGCCGGATTGAATAAAATTGATGTGCCTGTATTTTACCAGGTAAGTAGGAAACCACGTAAGAAAAAACCAAAGCGTTGAGCCAACGGCAAACTGCCCGAGATAAATTCCCCATAACTTTTTATGGATAAAAACTTCCTTCAGGTCGTGCCATTTAAATTGTGGTGGCTTATTTTTTTTCAATGCAAATTCCCTGTTTGTCAATCCTCCGCCATCTTCTATAAAATTCAATTCAGATTCATTAGCACGTGGATGGTCTGCAGGATCGCGGTAAAAAAAATACCATGTGATGCCCCATAGAATACCTACAATTCCTGTTATAATAAACAGGCCTTTCCATCCCGCGTATTGCTCGAGTCCGGTGAGAACGGGAGCAAGAAAAGCTAGGCCTATAAATTGGCCGGATGTATAAATTCCAATTGCTGATGCCCTTTCATTATCCGGGAACCAGCTGGTGACAATCCTGTTGTTAGTTGGATAGGAGGGTGCTTCAAAAACTCCAATTGCCATCCGCAATCCGAACAAAGATGCAAAGCCCCTGGCAAACCCTTGCGCAACGGTACCTATTGACCAAAGCACCAGGCTACATGTATAAATAATTCGCGGACCAAAACGATCTGTAAGAATACCGCCCGGAATCTGAAGCAAAGCGTACGTCCAGCCGAATGCTGAAAATACATAACCAAGCTGTATGGTGGATAAATTGAATTCCTTCGTTATCATGGGTGCTGCAACTGAGATGTTGCTTCTGTCCATATAATTAATAACCACATTTATAAAAATACCAGAGAGAATGGTAAACCGAACCCTTGTTGCTTTATGTGTTTCTATTTTTGTCATAATTGTTGATCGGATGATAAAAACCAAGAGGGTTTTATTAGAGACACTATGAATTACAGACCATCTAAAAACCTTCTTGGGTTATACCAAAATCATTCTTCCAAAAAATCATTCTTTGGATAAATGACCTGCTGATGAAACCTTTTAAATTCTTCTATTCCACCAAACCAATCTAAAAACTTTTTCCCTGCTGGCTCTCTCCAGCCAGTTATTCCTTCATCTGTTTCTATTTTTAAAAAGAGCCATCGGGGTGGCACCTGGTATAAAATGTAATTTTTTATTTTCATGTGGATGCTATGTTACTTTATGGCTTCGATAAAACGCCTGGCTGTTGCGGTGAGATTTTGTAAATACAACCCATCAACTTTTTCTTTATTATCCACAAGCGAACTTCCGATGCCGAAGGCCGAAGCCCCGGCTTTTTTATATGCTTCAATATTATTTATGTTAATGCCTCCTGTTGGCATAACTAAGACGTTATTTAATGGCGCTAAAATTTGCTTTATATATCCAGGGCTTTGGGCCGGAAATATTTTTACGATATCCGCGCCGTTTTTATATGCGGAGAAAATTTCTGTGGGAGTATAAGCGCCGGGAATGCTAACAACGGAATTGTCTTTTGCGGTCTTGATTACATCAACGTCTAACGTAGGAGAAATTAAAAATCGGGCACCTGCGTCTATAGCAGATCGTGCGTCCTTAACAGTTAGTACGGTACCTGCGCCCACCAGTATTTTATTTTGAAACGCGGCTGACAGTTTCCCGATAACTGATAATGCATCATTTGAATTCAGCGTGACTTCTATTATATTTATTCCACCTTCGTATAGTGCTGCGGCAACGTTTATTACATCTTCTGCATTCAGCCCACGAAGTATGGCAACTATTTTATGTTGAAGAATATATTTTAGTAGTGCCATAAAATTTTGGTCTCGTTTTACAATCCATTAATTTGAGAAAACTAAAATAGCCAATTCAAAGTAATGTTTAAAAACTATAGAGTTTTATTCGGGTTTTAGCCCGGGACTCTTCTTTTCTTGTTTATACATGGAAATTCATTTGGCTCGCACAGGTACAACTAACTCACAAAAAACTTTGCTACCAAACTTTCCTCAATAGGGAAATGGTTTTGTAATATGGCAATCATTATTCATTGACTCAGATACACCAATACTTCTTAGCCTTTGCTCCGTGTTTATGCCAGTCTTGGCCAGGACACAGAATTAGAAATTCTCAGAAACTACATTTATCGTTGAGTCAAGAGATGTATTTTCATGATCAATTGATAAGGAATATTCATAACCTTTCTTTGGCATTGGGAAAATCGTATCAAAAAAGTGTCGGTAAAGCTGTCAGTAAGTAAAATTTAAAAGCCCTGAAATACTGTCATATCAGGGCTTTTAGAATATTCTCTGTGCCCGGAACAGGAACTTAATAAATGCATAAAACGCTTACTGGTATTGAATTTAATATTTTTCAAGGTACAAAGGAGGTACATGACTTGTAATATTATGAGCTTTGGAACTTTCCGCGTCTCCAAAAGTTTGGTATAAACATTAATTTTGGCTGATAGTCATTATTATTAACTGACGAAACAATCTTGCGTAACTATGAATGAAATTCATTGACCAGGTTTGTTGTCGCGAATGTATCACCAATTTGATGAGTCATTATCTTGTGCGATAGACTCTTCTATGTCTTTGTTAACTTTATTCAAGCACTTTTGCAGGAAAGGAGTGACAGAGGCAAATTTATTTTTCGCAACTAATTTTTCAAGCATTGTTTTTCTGTAAGCATCCTGATCATAAGGGATTCCTTTCCCCGATTTTGATTTTCCCCCAAGATTAAAATAGAAAGTGTAGCCAAAAACATCTTCAAAATTTTGGAAGCCAGGATCGATTTGGACAATTTGATCTGCTATAAAGCTGATCGTATCTATCCAGCCTTCCGTCATTGATAAAACCTGTAATCCTTCAGCGAGTCGGATAAGGTCATCTTTGCTATTTTTAAATGTCTCTATAACTGGACTTAGTTCCAGTCCGAGCTCGGGCGATAAGGTCATGTCTGGTCGAAAGAGCTCAAGCATGATCTTGCTTCGTTTTAAATCGTCCTTATCCGCCGAAATATATTTTTTCAATGTAACAATAAACCTTCTAATAGATTCTTCTTTATTTATTTGCGGGTTCACATATAACTTGTTGTCGTTAAAGCTCATGTGCCAGTTATGGGTAATATCAAATCTGATCTTGTTGTCGATGAATTCAAGCAAGGTCTCAAATCCAAACTGAAGATCAACAAAGGAATACAGCATATTTGTAGCGACATCGGCAAATTGAAATTTTTCAGGATTATCTTCAAATAGTTTCTTCAAGTCAATCCTGAAATCAGTATCGTAAGGCTGTTGTTCTTTAAAGGCTGAAAAAATAAAAGTTTCAACGTTACGGGGCGTTGCAGTTTTAAAAAATTTTTCCAATATTCTAAATGTTGCTGATTTATCAGTGTACGCGTAATTTAGGAAGTGATATGCAATACTATCGTAGCAATTATTTATTTTGTTGTCGACCACATATTCAAAATATATGATTTCTGATTTATCAAAATATTCCCTGTCTGCGTTTCTACCCCAGGTTAATAACCAGGTGAGATCGCCTATATGATTTTCCTTCCTTTCCCAAAGCCAGATACATATCTCGTCGAAATATTTTTTGTCTTTATATTGATTTCTGACAAGTTGCAGTCCCTCGGAGATATACTGCGGATAATCTTTTTGGATAACTGCAAAAAGATTTTTGCCTTCTTCGGGATATAATTTAGCGATAGTATCAAGAACCTGCACAAATGTCATAGGTTGTGTTGTTTCTTGGCGGATCGTTAGCAGATCATTGAAGAATGTCTGAATCGTTGTATACTTGGCGATAATACTTGCGATTCTCTTTTCAAGGTTATTTTTTGCATCAAAATAATCATCGTTTAATATTTGCAGTTTTAGCTCATCATACAAAGAATCGACTTTTGAGGCCAACTTCGTCAATGTCTCTACCTTGTCCTTGTAATTTTCGTCATAGCCACCATAATTGTACCGCCTAATTGTTGATATGATTAATGATTTTTCCGCAACCGTTGGTTGAGTTAGTAAGCATTTCTTCAAAAAATGAAAATATAACTTTTATATCATTGGAAAAATCCTGTTTGTGCTGGCTTTTATAACCCACGCTCGAGTACCAGAATGATGCTAAAAGCTCATTCAAAGCCTTTGTCTTTAAATCCGGCAGGTCTAACCCTCTCTTATAAAGGATTATCAGGGATTGAATAATATCTGATCGCATAGCGAGGACGTGCACACAGTAGGGAACTTGCGCAGTGCATAATGGATTTGCATCGTAGCAGGTTCATAATATTTCCTTGTAGGAAACTCTAGCTCTAGCAAAAAATTAGCACAAATAAAGCTATTTCTAAATCAGTGCTGGAAGTACTGGTATATAGCAGGCCGCATACTTTTGTTTTGAAGAATAATTGGATATTACGGTCAAAGTTTACCACTATTTCAGTAGCAAAGTTTACCACTCTTAAAGGTGTGTTGTATAATATTTTTTTTTTTTTTTTTTTTTTTTTTTTTTTTTTTTTTTTTTTTTTTTTTTTTTTTTTTTTTTTTTTTTTTTTTTTTTTTTTTTTTTTTTTTTTTTTTTTTTTTTTTTTTTTTTTTTTTTTTTTTTTTTTTTTTTTTTTTTTTTTTTTTTTTTTTTTTTTTTTTTTTTTTTTTTTTTTTTTTTTTTTTTTTTTTTTTTTTTTTTTTTTTTTTTTTTTTTTTTTTTTTTTTTTTTTTTTTTTTTTTTTTTTTTTTTTTTTTTTTTTTTTTTTTTTTTTTTTTTTTTTTTTTTTTTTTTTTTTTTTTTTTTTTTTTTTTTTTTTTTTTTTTTTTTTTTTTTTTTTTTTTTTTTTTTTTTTTTTTTTTTTTTTTTTTTTTTTTTTTTTTTTTTTTTTTTTTTTTTTTTTTTTTTTTTTTTTTTTTTTTTTTTTTTTTTTTTTTTTTTTTTTTTTTTTTTTTTTTTTTTTTTTTTTTTTTTTTTTTTTTTTTTTTTTTTTTTTTTTTTTTTTTTTTTTTTTTTTTTTTTTTTTTTTTTTTTTTTTTTTTTTTTTTTTTTTTTTTTTTTTTTTTTTTTTTTTTTTTTTTTTTTTTTTTTTTTTTTTTTTTTTTTTTTTTTTTTTTTTTTTTTTTTTTTTTTTTTTTTTTTTTTTTTTTTTTTTTTTTTTTTTTTTTTTTTTTTTTTTTTTTTTTTTTTTTTTTTTTTTTTTTTTTTTTTTTTTTTTTTTTTTTTTTTTTTTTTTTTTTTTTTTTTTTTTTTTTTTTTTTTTTTTTTTTTTTTTTTTTTTTTTTTTTTTTTTTTTTTTTTTTTTTTTTTTTTTTTTTTTTTTTTTTTTTTTTTTTTTTTTTTTTTTTTTTTTTTTTTTTTTTTTTTTTTTTTTTTTTTTTTTTTTTTTTTTTTTTTTTTTTTTTTTTTTTTTTTTTTTTTTTTTTTTTTTTTTTTTTTTTTTTTTTTTTTTTTTTTTTTTTTTTTTTTTTTTTTTTTTTTTTTTTTTTTTTTTTTTTTTTTTTTTTTTTTTTTTTTTTTTTTTTTTTTTTTTTTTTTTTTTTTTTTTTTTTTTTTTTTTTTTTTTTTTTTTTTTTTTTTTTTTTTTTTTTTTTTTTTTTTTTTTTTTTTTTTTTTTTTTTTTTTTTTTTTTTTTTTTTTTTTTTTTTTTTTTTTTTTTTTTTTTTTTTTTTTTTTTTTTTTTTTTTTTTTTTTTTTTTTTTTTTTTTTTTTTTTTTTTTTTTTTTTTTTTTTTTTTTTTTTTTTTTTTTTTTTTTTTTTTTTTTTTTTTTTTTTTTTTTTTTTTTTTTTTTTTTTTTTTTTTTTTTTTTTTTTTTTTTTTTTTTTTTTTTTTTTTTTTTTTTTTTTTTTTTTTTTTTTTTTTTTTTTTTTTTTTTTTTTTTTTTTTTTTTTTTTTTTTTTTTTTTTTTTTTTTTTTTTTTTTTTTTTTTTTTTTTTTTTTTTTTTTTTTTTTTTTTTTTTTTTTTTTTTTTTTTTTTTTTTTTTTTTTTTTTTTTTTTTTTTTTTTTTTTTTTTTTTTTTTTTTTTTTTTTTTTTTTTTTTTTTTTTTTTTTTTTTTTTTTTTTTTTTTTTTTTTTTTTTTTTTTTTTTTTTTTTTTTTTTTTTTTTTTTTTTTTTTTTTTTTTTTTTTTTTTTTTTTTTTTTTTTTTTTTTTTTTTTTTTTTTTTTTTTTTTTTTTTTTTTTTTTTTTTTTTTTTTTTTTTTTTTTTTTTTTTTTTTTTTTTTTTTTTTTTTTTTTTTTTTTTTTTTTTTTTTTTTTTTTTTTTTTTTTTTTTTTTTTTTTTTTTTTTTTTTTTTTTTTTTTTTTTTTTTTTTTTTTTTTTTTTTTTTTTTTTTTTTTTTTTTTTTTTTTTTTTTTTTTTTTTTTTTTTTTTTTTTTTTTTTTTTTTTTTTTTTTTTTTTTTTTTTTTTTTTTTTTTTTTTTTTTTTTTTTTTTTTTTTTTTTTTTTTTTTTTTTTTTTTTTTTTTTTTTTTTTTTTTTTTTTTTTTTTTTTTTTTTTTTTTTTTTTTTTTTTTTTTTTTTTTTTTTTTTTTTTTTTTTTTTTTTTTTTTTTTTTTTTTTTTTTTTTTTTTTTTTTTTTTTTTTTTTTTTTTTTTTTTTTTTTTTTTTTTTTTTTTTTTTTTTTTTTTTTTTTTTTTTTTTTTTTTTTTTTTTTTTTTTTTTTTTTTTTTTTTTTTTTTTTTTTTTTTTTTTTTTTTTTTTTTTTTTTTTTTTTTTTTTTTTTTTTTTTTTTTTTTTTTTTTTTTTTTTTTTTTTTTTTTTTTTTTTTTTTTTTTTTTTTTTTTTTTTTTTTTTTTTTTTTTTTTTTTTTTTTTTTTTTTTTTTTTTTTTTTTTTTTTTTTTTTTTTTTTTTTTTTTTTTTTTTTTTTTTTTTTTTTTTTTTTTTTTTTTTTTTTTTTTTTTTTTTTTTTTTTTTTTTTTTTTTTTTTTTTTTTTTTTTTTTTTTTTTTTTTTTTTTTTTTTTTTTTTTTTTTTTTTTTTTTTTTTTTTTTTTTTTTTTTTTTTTTTTTTTTTTTTTTTTTTTTTTTTTTTTTTTTTTTTTTTTTTTTTTTTTTTTTTTTTTTTTTTTTTTTTTTTTTTTTTTTTTTTTTTTTTTTTTTTTTTTTTTTTTTTTTTTTTTTTTTTTTTTTTTTTTTTTTTTTTTTTTTTTTTTTTTTTTTTTTTTTTTTTTTTTTTTTTTTTTTTTTTTTTTTTTTTTTTTTTTTTTTTTTTTTTTTTTTTTTTTTTTTTTTTTTTTTTTTTTTTTTTTTTTTTTTTTTTTTTTTTTTTTTTTTTTTTTTTTTTTTTTTTTTTTTTTTTTTTTTTTTTTTTTTTTTTTTTTTTTTTTTTTTTTTTTTTTTTTTTTTTTTTTTTTTTTTTTTTTTTTTTTTTTTTTTTTTTTTTTTTTTTTTTTTTTTTTTTTTTTTTTTTTTTTTTTTTTTTTTTTTTTTTTTTTTTTTTTTTTTTTTTTTTTTTTTTTTTTTTTTTTTTTTTTTTTTTTTTTTTTTTTTTTTTTTTTTTTTTTTTTTTTTTTTTTTTTTTTTTTTTTTTTTTTTTTTTTTTTTTTTTTTTTTTTTTTTTTTTTTTTTTTTTTTTTTTTTTTTTTTTTTTTTTTTTTTTTTTTTTTTTTTTTTTTTTTTTTTTTTTTTTTTTTTTTTTTTTTTTTTTTTTTTTTTTTTTTTTTTTTTTTTTTTTTTTTTTTTTTTTTTTTTTTTTTTTTTTTTTTTTTTTTTTTTTTTTTTTTTTTTTTTTTTTTTTTTTTTTTTTTTTTTTTTTTTTTTTTTTTTTTTTTTTTTTTTTTTTTTTTTTTTTTTTTTTTTTTTTTTTTTTTTTTTTTTTTTTTTTTTTTTTTTTTTTTTTTTTTTTTTTTTTTTTTTTTTTTTTTTTTTTTTTTTTTTTTTTTTTTTTTTTTTTTTTTTTTTTTTTTTTTTTTTTTTTTTTTTTTTTTTTTTTTTTTTTTTTTTTTTTTTTTTTTTTTTTTTTTTTTTTTTTTTTTTTTTTTTTTTTTTTTTTTTTTTTTTTTTTTTTTTTTTTTTTTTTTTTTTTTTTTTTTTTTTTTTTTTTTTTTTTTTTTTTTTTTTTTTTTTTTTTTTTTTTTTTTTTTTTTTTTTTTTTTTTTTTTTTTTTTTTTTTTTTTTTTTTTTTTTTTTTTTTTTTTTTTTTTTTTTTTTTTTTTTTTTTTTTTTTTTTTTTTTTTTTTTTTTTTTTTTTTTTTTTTTTTTTTTTTTTTTTTTTTTTTTTTTTTTTTTTTTTTTTTTTTTTTTTTTTTTTTTTTTTTTTTTTTTTTTTTTTTTTTTTTTTTTTTTTTTTTTTTTTTTTTTTTTTTTTTTTTTTTTTTTTTTTTTTTTTTTTTTTTTTTTTTTTTTTTTTTTTTTTTTTTTTTTTTTTTTTTTTTTTTTTTTTTTTTTTTTTTTTTTTTTTTTTTTTTTTTTTTTTTTTTTTTTTTTTTTTTTTTTTTTTTTTTTTTTTTTTTTTTTTTTTTTTTTTTTTTTTTTTTTTTTTTTTTTTTTTTTTTTTTTTTTTTTTTTTTTTTTTTTTTTTTTTTTTTTTTTTTTTTTTTTTTTTTTTTTTTTTTTTTTTTTTTTTTTTTTTTTTTTTTTTTTTTTTTTTTTTTTTTTTTTTTTTTTTTTTTTTTTTTTTTTTTTTTTTTTTTTTTTTTTTTTTTTTTTTTTTTTTTTTTTTTTTTTTTTTTTTTTTTTTTTTTTTTTTTTTTTTTTTTTTTTTTTTTTTTTTTTTTTTTTTTTTTTTTTTTTTTTTTTTTTTTTTTTTTTTTTTTTTTTTTTTTTTTTTTTTTTTTTTTTTTTTTTTTTTTTTTTTTTTTTTTTTTTTTTTTTTTTTTTTTTTTTTTTTTTTTTTTTTTTTTTTTTTTTTTTTTTTTTTTTTTTTTTTTTTTTTTTTTTTTTTTTTTTTTTTTTTTTTTTTTTTTTTTTTTTTTTTTTTTTTTTTTTTTTTTTTTTTTTTTTTTTTTTTTTTTTTTTTTTTTTTTTTTTTTTTTTTTTTTTTTTTTTTTTTTTTTTTTTTTTTTTTTTTTTTTTTTTTTTTTTTTTTTTTTTTTTTTTTTTTTTTTTTTTTTTTTTTTTTTTTTTTAAAAAAAAAAAAAAAAAAAAAAAAAAAAAAAAAAAAAAAAAAAAAAAAAAAAAAAAAAAAAAAAAAAAAAAAAAAAAAAAAAAAAAAAAAAAAAAAAAAAAAAAAAAAAAAAAAAAAAAAAAAAAAAAAAAAAAAAAAAAAAAAAAAAAAAAAAAAAAAAAAAAAAAAAAAAAAAAAAAAAAAAAAAAAAAAAAAAAAAAAAAAAAAAAAAAAAAAAAAAAAAAAAAAAAAAAAAAAAAAAAAAAAAAAAAAAAAAAAAAAAAAAAAAAAAAAAAAAAAAAAAAAAAAAAAAAAAAAAAAAAAAAAAAAAAAAAAAAAAAAAAAAAAAAAAAAAAAAAAAAAAAAAAAAAAAAAAAAAAAAAAAAAAAAAAAAAAAAAAAAAAAAAAAAAAAAAAAAAAAAAAAAAAAAAAAAAAAAAAAAAAAAAAAAAAAAAAAAAAAAAAAAAAAAAAAAAAAAAAAAAAAAAAAAAAAAAAAAAAAAAAAAAAAAAAAAAAAAAAAAAAAAAAAAAAAAAAAAAAAAAAAAAAAAAAAAAAAAAAAAAAAAAAAAAAAAAAAAAAAAAAAAAAAAAAAAAAAAAAAAAAAAAAAAAAAAAAAAAAAAAAAAAAAAAAAAAAAAAAAAAAAAAAAAAAAAAAAAAAAAAAAAAAAAAAAAAAAAAAAAAAAAAAAAAAAAAAAAAAAAAAAAAAAAAAAAAAAAAAAAAAAAAAAAAAAAAAAAAAAAAAAAAAAAAAAAAAAAAAAAAAAAAAAAAAAAAAAAAAAAAAAAAAAAAAAAAAAAAAAAAAAAAAAAAAAAAAAAAAAAAAAAAAAAAAAAATTTTTTTTTTTTTTTTTTTTTTTTTTTTTTTTTTTTTTTTTTTTTTTTTTTTTTTTTTTTTTTTTTTTTTTTTTTTTTTTTTTTTTTTTTTTTTTTTTTTTTTTTTTTTTTTTTTTTTTTTTTTTTTTTTTTTTTTTTTTTTTTTTTTTTTTTTTTTTTTTTTTTTTTTTTTTTTTTTTTTTTTTTTTTTTTTTTTTTTTTTTTTTTTTTTTTTTTTTTTTTTTTTTTTTTTTTTTTTTTTTTTTTTTTTTTTTTTTTTTTTTTTTTTTTTTTTTTTTTTTTTTTTTTTTTTTTTTTTTTTTTTTTTTTTTTTTTTTTTTTTTTTTTTTTTTTTTTTTTTTTTTTTTTTTTTTTTTTTTTTTTTTTTTTTTTTTTTTTTTTTTTTTTTTTTTTTTTTTTTTTTTTTTTTTTTTTTTTTTTTTTTTTTTTTTTTTTTTTTTTTTTTTTTTTTTTTTTTTTTTTTTTTTTTTTTTTTTTTTTTTTTTTTTTTTTTTTTTTTTTTTTTTTTTTTTTTTTTTTTTTTTTTTTTTTTTTTTTTTTTTTTTTTTTTTTTTTTTTTTTTTTTTTTTTTTTTTTTTTTTTATGGTAAAGCATATTCGCGTCATAAGATAAAAAACGAAGGTCTTGAGGAAGGCGGCCTTTACTGGTATCTATCTTTATACCATAATTATTTTTGAACACCTCGAAGCAATGTTCAGCGTATGCACTTAGCTTTTCCGGTTCAGCAATTAATGCTAATAGGTAAAACCCGGAACCGCTACAAGACAGGCCGCAAAATCCAACAAAGGGTAAAGAATAAAATATTGATTGTTTCAATTCTTCTATATCATAATCCCTTATACACCTGGCTGATCAAAATCTAATTGCATCATTCCTGTTCTTTCAATCACAACAACTTTCTCTTTCTCTCTGGTTTGTAATAACGCCGCCGGTGTGTAGCTTTGTAATTTACTTTTAAGCGCTGTTTTTTTACAGCTGTATTCAGGATCATTAAGATCAAGCTCTCTTAAAGAAATTATTTCATTCATATTGTTTGCGAAATCTGTAAATAATACATTTCTTAAAGTCGTCGACCGACCAATATTATCGGTCTGTGAACGATACAAGCTTACCTGTTTATCTAGCTAACTCATTGTATGCAATTTTTAGTGCAAAAATGTTTTTATAGTTATTGTGTTATCGGTATAGTGCAGTGCAACCCATATATACAGGTTGCACTACACCAATTGCACTGGTGCAATTTTGCACCAAATTGCACCAAATTGCACTAACCAATATTTATCCTATAATTTTTGTCGTTTCCTTTATTAATAATCCCCCAACCTTCCATATCGCTGATCATCGTTTTTGCTGTTCGTTCCCCTTTATTTGTGTGTTTCATTATTGCTCTGTACGCATCAGTATAACTCAAAGATGTTTGCCTCCAAACACATCCTCAGCAATTTTTTTAGCCTTAACAACATTTGCCGCCGCTTTGGCTGTTCCATGATCAGGGGCATTCACTTGAACGTGGTAATGCTTCTCCTTATCATAGGCAAAGCAGACTGGAACTACATCGGCATTACCCGCTTTTCTAAATGCTTTGGGAATCAGTGTTGATATATCGTTTCCTTTAGCCTTTTCAATTGTAAGTAACCCGTAACATTTTCTCTGTAAGTGACTACCGAAATGACCTCTTTCTTTATCGCTGTTCGGGTTCAAATGAACAATGATTATCACAGGACAGTTATACCTTATGGATAAATGTGTAAAGTATTCTATTATTTCATTTGCCTGCTCCTCGTCATTCACACTTGCAATATAGTCCGCGCCTCCGTCAATGGTAATGAGATGGATGCCAGCAAACCTTTCTGCGCACAATGCGCAAATATCATCGGTAGCTTTTCTGAATTCGTTAATGCTTAATGTACGGATGTTATAGCATCTAAGATTATCAGGTGTCTGATTCAGTCCAGCCCGTTTTAAGATAACGTTTAAGTTATCCTGTGAATCGGGATTGCTTTTGCTCAGAATCTATTCCAATAACTGCCTTACCTACAGGGTTAGTACACTTTATTGAGGGAAATCCATCAGCTTCACCATTGTCGGACACTGCTGCAGCAATAATAACTCCGTTAATAGCAGTTTTGCCAGCCTTTATTTGTGCGGAAATGCAAGTGATATTAACAGGGGCGGCAATAGCTGCTCCATCTATAGTCACGGTCGGCTGTGGATGCGGAATATTTCTTTCTTTGGTAATCCTTAAGCAGTCATAATCTTCAAGGGTTGTTACTACTTCACTTTCCGTCGGTTGAATTGAAGTGTTGGTGTCATGAACGCCATTTAATATCGTTGGGTCAACAGTCCGTGGTTCATTGGTAAAATCATCCATTTTAAATTTAACAACGTGCTTCTTGCTATTTCCATTAAGCAAATTTGTACTGTTTTCAGTAACTTTGCCGCGTATCGATTCTTTATTTGCGTCCTGTAGCTGGGGCGCTTTTTTTATGTCTGTCACTTGGCATTGCCTTTTGTTGTTTCATAAGTTGCTGCATCAATTTGCCTTTGTGCGTGGCTTTTGCTTGGGTTCCCTAACATCCAAGCTTCTAATTTTTCACGATCGAAAAATATGCTTTTGTTATTAGGCTTACTAAAGGGCAGAATTCCTGCACTGGTCAATTTATAGACATAAGATTTTTTTATAGCCTAGATATTGGCAACCTTGCTCAAATGTGAGCACTTTGTTTTGTGTAAAGTCCATTTTTTTAAAATTTTGAAAATGAATAAAAACAAATAGCTATTTGTGTTTGCAGGAACGAAATAAATGAAAATCTACACAAGTAAAGGAAAGACAATGCGATCTTTTAAGAGGTTGCTCAGGTCGCAAAAATGCTAAAAACTATTTACAGTAAAGGGTTACAAGAGTAAGCGACCGGGTCGCATGAGTGGTCGCAAAAAGTTTAGCGAATGCGTTTTAAGAGTACGATAATTTCATTAAAATCTCTTTTAGGTCTATCGTTGCTATCAAGCTTTTTATGATTTGTTTTAATGCAATTGTTTGCAACGGGGAATGAAAAATTCACGCAGATATTATCTAACAGATTTACAGCTAATTTTTTAGATTTATCCCAATGTATTTTAGGTATGTCACTTAATGGCTTGCCAGAAAAAAAGTATATAAAATCATTCTCCTTGGTTCTTATAATGTACTTGTCTTCAATTAATAATTTATACAGCTTTTTAAGTTGTTCCTGGGAAAGAATCGATTGCAGGGTTTTTTTTGATTTGCTTTTTTCTTCATGCATTAAAGCCCCTATCGCTTCAACTTTTTCAAAATTATTCCGACGGTATAAATCTATATCCTTCCTGGGTTCTACCCAATTTTTTTTTCGTGCTCTTTCTAATATTTTAAATACCTGTAGCATTGCTTTATATTCAGCAATATGAATAGCAATTGTATTAAAATCTTTTGACCAAAATTTACAATATTCTTTTATTGCACTATAGCAAGTTTTCAACCCTCGATCATTCATCCAAATATCCCTTAATTTATGGGGCACATAAGTAGAAATATTTGTTTCTATGTGCCTTAATTCACTCCTATTTTGAATTTTTTGTAAAAGAATATTCAAGCCATCATTACTATGCACTCCATTCAATAACTCATTAATTAATTCTAAAGGCTTTCGATGATTTGATAAACGTTCAAAATAATTGTGTTCTTTAAAATAGCTTTCTTTAAATTCCTTTATAAGTTGATTAAAATATTTTTCATCAATTTGTTTTGGAATATGATCTCTTTTTAAGACATCGTATGCGTTCATCAATCATTATTTTACGCCTTTTAAGCTAAATCTTATTTCCGGGTGTAGTGTAAAATGTTCTCTATGTTTTTAAAAAATAAAATTCATTTTATGTTCACTCATTAATTTATTAACTACTATTTCAAATATTATTAGTTATAATTTCATTTTCATTATTGCTAACTCTTTTTATAAACTGAATTATGCCATCGGCTATTAAATTACAATGATTGATATACTTGCTTTTGATAATTACATTGCTATTTATGTTACTATCTGTTGGACTTAGATTTAATTGTGAATAAAAATCTTTGCTTAATGATGCGATAATTTCACACAAATAAACGCCTTCAAAAGAAGAGTATAAAGATTTTATAAAAGACCATTGCTCAATAGATATTTCTTTAAGGGTTAACGATTTTATTTCATCCTCAATATCTGTTTCTAAATCGTCAAATTCGTTTTGCTCATTTTCAGTTAATCTTTTTGAAGCATATTTTTCCCATGTATAACTGGCTGCGTGAATGCCCGCGTTATTGCAGTTCCTTATTTCACTTTCTGCCAATTCCCATTGGTTTTTTTTATAGCTTAATTCATTGAATCGTTTAAGCATTTTTTGCCTTTTATTATAGAATTGAAATTCATCAATATAAAAGGTTTGGGGCTTTGCATTTATCCCGATACCGCCAATATTTGCAGGTTGATTGATTATGTCTTTATGGTTATATCCAAACTGTTTGCATTTTGTGGAGCAATACAACTTACCCACACGTGCAGTATTAAATGGCTTTCCGCATATAATACAATGCGAATTTCTGAGGTTATTGGTTACTGTATTTGTATCTGAAGCGTTATCTTTAATTACGGTATTCATTGCTAAAATAATACTGGTTTAAACATTTTAATTACTCAAATTTGAGATTTTTGGCTAAATTAAAATTATAAATATCAATTATCTTAGGTTAATCCCTTTAAATTATGGTGTACAGGAAAAATTTATTTTTGATTTTTATAATGTTCTCTTGCTTCACAAGTTTCAGCCAAATTCCAAAGGGTGCTACATCTAATCTTTTATGCAATTACAAATATGATAGAAGTGTAGGAGAATGGAAGATGATTAAAAATTGTTTTAACGTAAATTATGAAGTGAGTTTTCTTGATAAAGAAGTTGATGTATATGATAAGATAACTGGCGTTTACAAACAAATTATGACAGATAAAAAAACTCCTACAACTATAAGAAAGGGATATATTTATTATACTGGACTTAAAGATATAGTTCGTGATAACTCTAAAGTAGATATATTAGTATCTTTTGAAAATAGTGAAAAGGAATTTATTGATTTTATTTACATCGAAGCAGATTTCAAAGTGCGTATATACTTATCAGATTTATATTTCTATAAATGATTAAATTGGAAAACTTATGCCATTTTATATAGACAAAACAGTGGAAGATCATGAACATGAATTGAATGTATTAAAGCTTAAAGAAAACTTTTTGCATACTAAGTTAAATGATGAAAAAGATATAAAAAAAAGGGAAGATATTCAATCTGAAATTATTAATCTATCAAAACAGATTGAAGAATTAAATAAAGTCATAGCTAAATATTATCCCAATAATTTAAATGATAAGCTCTTTAATTCATAATAAAAGAAATTTACCCGTCTATAAAGAGAAATCTGTATTTAAGTTTGGCGGAAACCTTATTTGGCAGGAAATGAAACATTACTTACCCCCTTTTTTTATAGTTGTTTTTTCAATTTTCGCTTCAAGTGTTTGTTCTTCACAGGCTTCTTCTGAAAACTTTACAACACCGGAGAGACAAATCTCTTTTGCAAGAGAGAAAAAATCTCACAGTTATTATGTTAGACAGGCAGAATTATGGTTGGACGAAATAAAAAAGGACGATCATTCTGAAAATAATTGGTTCAACTATTATCGTGCTTGTAGAAATGCTCAAGGTACGGCAGACTGGAAAGAGGATTTTGTTAAAGAGTCACCTGCACTTAAGCTAGGCAACCAAATTGTTGACTCAATGAAAATCTATATACCTAAAACATTTACATATTATTTCACAGCAGGCTCGACAGGAGGCGTTGAAAGTGATAAAGAATTTCTGATGATGGCTTACCAGATGAATCCTGACTTTGAAGGTATTCATGCTACAATAGCAACTTTAGCTACGTCAACTTTTGATAGTGCATTGCGAAAAGAAGTAAATATAAGATGGTTCAAAAGAAATGAAATTTCTATTTCTCTGTTGAATTATGCATACAATGTTTTGGTTTCCTTAGAACCCAATGCAATTATTTTAACCGAAAACGACAATGACACTTATCCTCTCTGGATGTTACAAGATGCTAAAGACATAAGAACGGATGTAACTGTTGTCAATATTGATTTTCTATTAGATGAAAATTATAGAAACAAAGTATTTCAAAAGTTAAATATAAAACCAATTCAAATTAATGCTGATATAAATATATATGCGGAAAACTGGGCAAAAGTCGTTCATCATTTCCTGACATCATATAAAACAGACAGGCCACTATATGTTGCGTTGACATTATCGCCCGAGAGATACGACGGTCTGGAAAAAAAATTATATGTATCAGGTTTAGCTTTACTGTATTCATCATCGCCAGCCAATACTGCATTGTTGAACAAGAATATATTTGAAAATAAATTTCTTTTAGATTACATATATAAAAGTTTTTATTACGACAAAAATGCAGAAAATATAAATCAAATAAATCTAAATTATCTAAGGCCCTTAAGAATCTGTTACGACTATTATAAACGACAAAAACAATACAAACAACAGGAAAAAGTTGAAAAACTGGTCTCGTTAATAATTGATGAAATTCCTTCCAAGGAAGAGAAATTGAAAACAACAAATTCATTTTATTCAAAATAAAAAAGATCTCGTGATGGGAAGCATTATACTTTGCAGAACTAGTAAGACTTAAACAAATATTTTTTAGCGGGAAGTTATGGTATTGACAACCAAAACTACTGATAAGAAATTTTCCAACTAACTCTATAAATCAAAATTTACTTTATCGGTTGCAGCTTCTTTCATTTCCTGTGATGCTTTTACATAACGCTGTGTATGTTTCATAGAAGTATGACCTAACAACTTTGAAGCTGTTAAAACATCAACATCATTATAAATTAAGTTGGTTCCGAATGAGTGCCTTGCATTGTGCCAGGTAATTGCCTTGCCAATTTTCGCACGTTTAACCCACGCTTTTAAAGTTTTATTTGCTCCATTAGCCGAGGGCAATGAAAATACAAAATCATCCTTTTTACCAGCCTCTTTTAGTAATTGAATTGCAGTATCATTTAAGGGAGTTGAAACATTTTCATCAGTCTTGATTTGCTGTACATTCATTTGTTTGTTGCCAATATTTATGCTGGACCATTTCAGGTTTTTAACATCAATCCATCTAAGGCCTGTAACACAACAAAAAAGAAAAGCTTTCTTTATCTGGTCGCTTTCTGTTGGCGTAGCTGCTAATGTTTTTAATTCAGGCAGGGTAAGAATATCCTTTTTCTTTGCTTTCCCTTTTAATTTCTTTTCTACATTATCAATTGGATTTACTTTTAAAAGGTTTTTCCGGTATGCCTGTTTCACCATTTTCTTAAACCGGTTGTAATAAGATTTAGCCCCTTCACCCGTACTTATTGATTCCAAATATTCAATAAAATCCTCAATTAGTAACGGTATCAAATTTCCGAAAGTTAACCCTGCCTTGTTTTCATCATTCAGAAATGTTTTAAACTTATTCAAAACTCCCTGCATATTCCGTACATCTTTCTTTTTGTAATTATCAACATAGTTTTGCATCCAGTCAACAACCATAGTTTTCTTTCCTGCATCTGATACCATACTGTAGTCATTCGCTTGTAAGTCTGAAGCCCTGGTAATTGCAATTTCTTCAGCCTGTTGCAATTTCTTCTTGTTGTGCTCACGGTCTACTATAGTCGAAGGCTTTGTAAGTTGCAAATGTTTTAAAGTTTCAATTCGTCTTTCCCCATCATTATAAATATCGAGTCTTAGTGAAATTGTTCCATCTGAATTTTTACGCTTTCTTAGTTTTACACTCATTTCTTTTAGTTTGATGTTTATTTCCTAAAGGTATGAAAAATATGTTTATTTTGTACCTCGAGGTACGTAGAAGGTACAGAAAATGGGAAATGAATGTACTATTAGAGTAAATCAAAAGAAATGAGACACGCTCTAATGCCTACTAATACTGCATTTCAGGCGTAAAAAAAACCACTTAAAAAAGTGGTCTTGTGCCCGGAACAGGAATCGAACCTGCACATCCTTGCGAACGGCAGATTTTGAGTCTGCTGCGTCTACCAATTCCGCCATCCGGGCTTTGCACCTGAAACTAAAATGCATATATGCACCATATTTTCGGGCTGCAATATTACAGATTCCCTCTTATCCTTCCAAATACGTTTCAGCTATTTCTTTCATAATATAAAATGTAAATTGCCGCTATTGACAAAATATACGCATGCTTACAATTGGTTTAATAAGAGAAGGAAAAATTCCGCCGGATAACCGGGTTGCACTTACGCCCGCACAATGCAAATGGGTTCAGCAAAATTTGACTGTTACTATTAAAGTACAACATTGCGATACAAGGTGCTTTAAAGACGGGGAATATACCGAAGCAGGAATTGAGGTAAACGAGGATTTAAGCGATTGCGATATTTTACTGGGTATTAAAGAAGTTCCTGTTGGTATGTTGATACCGGGGAAAATCTATTTGTTTTTTTCTCACACAAAAAAAATGCAGCCGTACAATCAAGACCTGCTGCAAAACATCATTCGAAAAAAAATTACTTTGATAGATTATGAATGTATGGAGCACGAGGATGGTACCCGCATTATCGGCTTTGGATTCTTTGCCGGAGTGGTAGGTGCGCACAATGGCATGATGGCTTATGGAAACAGGACCGGCGCTTTTACGTTGGGACGGGTTTATAAACAAAAATCTTTTCAGCAATTGATCCATACGTATTTTGGCCTGCAGCTTCCGTTATTTAAAATTGCCGTAGCGGGCAGTGGAAGAGTAGCGCACGGCATCCTGGAAGTAATGAACCTGATGGAAATTCATGAAGCCGAACCAGATGAATACCTCGAGCAGAAATTTGACTACCCCGTATATGTTCACCTAAAAGGAGCAGATCTCTACGAAGATAAACTAACGGGTAAGTATAGCCGTATTGATTTTCACAAACATCCCGGAAATTACAACTGCCTTTTTCATAAATACATAAGCGAAACAGATATTTTGCTCAATGGTGTGTATTGGGAGGAAAAAATACCCCGCCTGTTTGAAATGGCTGATATGAGAAAAGAAAATTTTAATATTACCACTATCGCCGACATTTCGGACGACCGGAATGGATCAGTGCCCTGCAATACCGGGGACGGAACCAGGGAAGATCCCATCTATGGCGTTGATAAAACTTCGGGGAAGATCACGCCGCCTTACCTGGCAAACTCTGTTGATGTAATGGCAGTTGGAAATTTACCGAACGAATTACCAAGAGATGCTTCCAGGTACTTTGGCGAACAATTAATAAAATTTATTTTAAAAGATCTGGTTAAAGGCGGCTCCAGGATTATTACGAGTGCAACTATGGTTAAAGATGGCATGTTAACTGATGCATTCAGTTACCTTAAAGAATATGCGGGGTTAAAAAAAACCTGAATATTACAGGTACAAATAATAATCTTCCAGGAGTTCTTTAAATTCGTTCGTGTATTCGTTGTCGTTATCTTTAATGATGATATCTTTTTTTACCGCTGTTGTTTCCTGCTTTTGCAGCATGAGCATGGTACGAAAATAATTGTGTGATGGTGACTGTTTTATTTGTAGTTTCTCTGTTACAAACAGGAAATGTTGCGACGCCGTATTTTCAAATAACTTTGACCTGTGCCATGGCAGCAACACTGCCATGGCGCCATTTTCATTTAATAAATTGTTTGCGATAGTTACCAGTTCTTCCAGGCTCAGGGTGGCGCTATGTTTTGAAATGTTCTTTCCGTCATCTTCCGGTAATAAATCATTTTCATAAAAAGGAGGATTGGAAATAACCAGGTCATATTTCAAAGCACGATTCCATGTCTTTATATCGCCGTAGCATACCTTTATTTGCCGGTGCCACGGAGAGGCGTTTACATTTTCCGTTGCCTGTTCAAAAGCTTTTTTATCAATTTCAACCGCGTCTATGGTGGCATTGGACTTTTGTGCAAGCATCAGGCTCAGTAATCCTGTGCCGGCGCCAATATCTAAAATAGTTTTTGGTTTGAGAGTTCTCTTTTCAATTGCGCTGGCAGTCCATGCTCCAAACAGGCATGAGTCAGTACAAACTTTCATGCTGCATCTGTCCTGCTGAACAATAAACTTTTTGAACCGGAAATATGGATTAGGCAATTTCTGAAAAAATAAAATGAAGCTGGAAGATAAGGATTTCACGCAAAGACGCACAAGGGAAAGAAAATGCAAAATGTTTTCTTTGCCAACTCTTTTTCTTATTAAAAAACAGCCCTTGCTGAAGGAACCACCGATAAATCTTCGAAAATTCCTTCAAGGTATTTATAGTATCCCGTTATGGCAATCATGGCTGCATTGTCAGTACAATATTCAAAGGCAGGAATAAAAGTTTTCCATCCTTCTTTAACCCCCATTTTTTCAAAAGCATTGCGCAACCCGCTGTTGGCGCTTACGCCACCTGCAATACAAATATTGGTGATACCGGTTTCGTGTGCAGCTTTTTTTAATTTGTTCAATAAGATAGAAACAATTCGTGACTGAACAGAGGCACATATATCAGCCATATTTTCCTCCACAAATTTTTCGTTTTTTATTTTTTCATCCCTCACAAAATAAAGTATGGCAGTTTTTAGCCCGCTAAAGCTAAAATCCAAACCGTCAATTTTTGGTTCGGGAAATTTATATTTTTGAGCATTCCCGTTTTTTGCATATTTATCAATTAGCGGTCCCCCGGGATAGGGTAGACCTAATATTTTCGCCGACTTATCAAATGCCTCACCCGCAGCATCGTCCAGTGTTTGTCCTATTACTTTCATTTGTAAATAATCTTCGCACAAAACAATTTGTGTATGTCCCCCGCTAACGGTGAGGCATAAAAAAGGGAATGAAGGAATTTCATTTTTTCTGCCAGGCGATTGAATAAGGTTTGCCAATACATGTGCCTGCATGTGATGCACCGCAATTAAGGGCTTGTTGCCCGCAAGTGAAAGTGACTTGGCAAATTCAGTTCCCACTAATAGAGCGCCAATTAATCCCGGCGCCTGCGTAAAGGCGAAGGCATCGATTTCGTCTAAACGTACATTCGCTTTTTTCATAGCGCTGTCCACAACGGGGACTATCGCCTGCAAATGAGCCCTGGAAGCCAGTTCGGGAACAACACCGCCGTATTCTTCATGAATTTTCTGGCTGGCAATAACATCGCTCAGCATAATTCCGTCCCGGCAAACCGCTGCTGCAGTTTCATCGCATGAAGATTCTATTGCAAGAATTTGGGCCATTATTTTTACTCAGTTTGTCTCATTTTGAGAAAGTGTTCGTCCCTTTTGAGGGCAGTAAAGTTAATACAGTCTTCCGGATAAGAACCAAAGATTCGACGTTAGTAAATACCTGTCCAGGGGCTATTGCAAATGAGTTCCAACTTAGTTATATTTGGTATGCATCCCACCCTCCCGTGCATTGCTCTTATTTCTACCCCGCCGCAGTGCATCCTGAAAATACTAATGCAGAAAATACACCGGTTGTTTACCTCGAACAAAAGATTGCGACAAAGTATTGTATTGATTTTTTTATAATCTTCAATTTTTACCATAATAATTTTTTATGAAAGCAATATCATTAGTATCAAAAAAACTTAATAAGATTTCGATTTTAAATCTCCCTGGTTTATTAATTGTTTTATTTTTTATAACTGGATGCCCCAATCCTAATTCCAAGGTTCCACCTAGCGTTTATAAATACCCACACATACCCACTGATACAACTGAACTTTTAGTATGGTTAGATCCGGAAGCCGGAGGTCAATCAATACAGAATTGGATCGATAGTATTAAAAATATTTATGGGGATGTTAGTATAAAATCCGTTTGCGAAAGCTGTGATAGTTCCCTGCTATTATTAACCGGGGCAGGTATTCCTAATTTTATTCAAACAGGAACTACCTGCACACAAGCTAAACCCAATTGTGGGCCCAGCGGTGGCGGAGATGGAATTTATTGGAGCCTGAATTTCCCGGTTCAATTTACCGATAGCCTTAATGTAGATGAAAAAATTACTGATGCGATTCCTCAATTGCCACCAACATTGCAGAACGTTGTTGTAGCGGTTTTTGATACCGGCGACGATCCCGATGAACCATTATTAAGCGGGCATTTTTATGTAGCTCCAAATGATACCATGTCTTGTAAAGTTGGCGGAAATGCGGGATGGAATTTCGTAGCGAATAATAAAAAATGGAATGATGATTATTCTGTTAACGGCGGAACAAAACATGGAACAGTAGTATCGGGTTTTATCGTGAACCAGGAAAAGGAATATGGAAAAAACGGGATAAAAATTTTGCCGGTAAAAATACATGATGCACAGGGCAGGAGTGATTTGTATCATATTCTTTGTGGGCTTGCGTATGCGCAGAAACTTGGTGCAAATATGGTAAATGCAAGTTTTGGATTTTATGCTCCGAGGTATCATCAGACCGATGCAGGCATGGAGCCTGATGTATCTGCCATCTTATTAAAGGCCTACTTGCAACATTATCTTACCAACAATAAGATTATTATGGTAGCAGCGGCCGGAAATAGAGACGATGCTAATGAAAAATTAATTTATCCATCTATGAATCCCGCGGGTGTCCGGAATCTCGACAGCGTTTCTTTTTATCCGGCATCCCTTGCCCCTGAATTATGGAATGTAATTGCCGCAACTACCATCGATAATAACATGGTTTGCCCGAGCCAGAATTATTCAGCCAATGTTGTTGATATAGGAGTTTTTGGGGATCAACGTTTTTCATTTCAAAATCCAATTGCGACGGACCGGTCTGTTATAGGGACCTCTTTTGCAACACCGATTGTGACAGGAAAAATTGCCGCAAATTATTTTAAGATTCAATCTGTGCTTTTATCGCCGGCGCCCACAAAACCGGCAATATGGGATGCTCTTGGAAGTGACATTACAGAAACTTTGCCGGCTGCGGGTACATCGCTTTCATCACAGCTTGTTAATGGAAGAGTAACGCATAAACATTCACAATAATCAGATGTATGTAACCAAAAGAAAATATGCATTCAAAAAAAACATGAGCCTTTGCATTATTGCATGGGCTTTTTATATTGCGGGTTTTGCACAATGCCCGACAAGTCAGTTTATGTGGGATAGCCTTTTGCATGTTGAAACCAATGAAGAGTCCGTTGATAAAAAACTGGAAGATCTCTATAAATTGAAAAAGAAATTTGACGATTGTAAACTACCCCATGATTCTGTATATGCAAGGTTATTGCATAGAATTGGTTTGTACGAATACACTGCAAATAAAAGTTTTACAAAAGCAATAGATTTTACAAAAGAATCCGTACGCATCAATACTTCTAAAAAGAAAGATTGTTCTGCCTGGTTTGCTATAAAGGGATATAGCAATATAGGCTTTTACTATGATGATGCCGGGTTAACAAATGAGGCACTTAAATATTATGATAGCGCTTTCCTGCTTTATAAAAAATTCCCTGGCAGAAAAGACCTGGTATTCGATGCAAGAAAAGCGAAAAGCAGAATTTTTTTTGTGAAGGGAGACTATCAAAGATGTATAGAAGAAAACACCATCGGTTTGCATGAAGCGACACAGGTGAAGGATCTCTATAATAAAGCTGCCTTTCTTAATTTAAATGCGCAGGCATATGCAGTTCAAAGCTCATTTACAAACGCAGTTGAATATGCTGACTCTGCATTTCACCTTGCTAAAAACTTAAATGATCATTTTGAAATGGCCCAGGCCCTTAATGCAAAAGGACTTGCATACGAAAATAATCAACTCATAACTGAAGCGCTTGCTTTGTATAAAATGGATTTGAAAGAGCGGCTTCAAACTCCTGACCCGGCGCAGATTGCAGAAGACTATTTGGGAATTGGAAATTTTTATTTAAACAGGTTGCATAATTACGATAGCTCACTACCAAATTATTCAAAGGGGCTTAAGTATGCTAGCCTCGCAAACGATCAGGATATTATCTGCCAGGCGTATGTAAATATCGGAGCTAT
Source organism: uncultured Chitinophagaceae bacterium (assembly GCA_963819925.1). Lineage (GTDB taxonomy): Bacteria > Bacteroidota > Bacteroidia > Chitinophagales > Chitinophagaceae > Ginsengibacter. The sequence goes on from CAWFYG010000016.1 coordinate 83,335, forward strand.
GTATTTTTTTAAAAACAATTTTGAACAATCTGCTCAAAATTATTTAAAGGCATTTGATGAAATGAAATGCAGTATTAATAACATTTTAGGTAATCCCACATCTGCACAACTTAATTCAATAGGCAATAAAGATTTGATATTTGTATTGTTGGATAACAAGGCAGATTTGTTATTGCATCTTCTAAAAAAAACAAAAGAAAAAAGATATCTGTCCGCCTGTTTACAAACCTGTCTGTTAAGTGATACTATGATTACTAAAGCCCGGCAGGAGCAATCAGGTGAACAAAGCAAACTATACTGGAGAAATAAAACCCGCGAAATTTTTTCTATTGCATTGGAGGCTTCCTATATGAGTATGAATCCCCAACTCGCTTTTTATTTCATGGAAAAAAGCCGGGCAGTTTTATTGAATGATAAATTGAATGAACTGGGCGCTGCATCACAATTACCCGCCGCAGAAGCAGCGAAACAGGAACAGTTACAAATCAGGATAATCGAACAGCAGCAAAAACTTTCCTCACTTAACGAAACCTCTCCGGAGTATGGGGCACAACAGGTAAATCTTTTAAATGCGAAAGATGATTTTGAACATTATATAAAATCATTGGAACAAAAATATCCCGCTTATTACCAATATAAATATTCAGACGAAGTTCCTTTGCTCGAGAGCCTCCAGGGTTATCTTTCAAAAAACAATCAATCTTTTGTTCACTATTTTATGGGAGATACAGTAACTTATATTTTAGCTGTTACATCCAGGGACACGAAGTTTATAAGGCTTGCAAAAAATGAATTTGACAATAGCAAGCTTACCAGGTTTTTGCAATTTTGTTCAGATAAAAATTCACTAAATAGCCATTATGATCTTTTTGCATCGTTATCTAATTCTATTTATAAAATTTTGTTTCAACCGTTGCAATTTCCAAAAGGCAGAGTAATTATTTGTCTTGATAATTTCTTAGTCCCTTTTGAAGCATTGTGTACAGATGCGAGTGGCAAAAAATTCCTTTTGAACGATTATAGCCTCAGCTACGTGTATGCGGCACGTTACCTCCTTACAAAACAAGATATAAATACTAGTGATGCAAAAGGGAATTTTCTGGGTATTGCACCAGTTTCATTTCCCTCTTACCTGAACGTAGCCGATCTTACAAATTCTTCCGCTGCAATAAATGACTGTGCAAATAGCTACAGCATCAAAAAGGTACTGACTAAAAAAGAGGCAACCCGCAAAAATTTTTTTGCACTGCTGCCCAATTATAATATTGTGAATATTTTCTCCCATGCCATTTCAGATAGTACCGACATTGACGCAACGCTTTTTATGCGAGATTCGGTGATTCATTTGTCAGAACTGCAGTTAATCCAACATCCCGCGACAAAATTGGTTGTGTTAAGTGCCTGCCAAACTAATGTCGGGAAAAATGCAACCGGTGAAGGTATTTATAGCCTGGCGAGAGGTTTTACCGCCGCCGGAATTCCTTCCGTTGCGGCAACTCTTTGGAATGCAGATGAGCATACCATTTATTCCATCTCGGAAAGTTTTAATCATAATCTCGCCGCGGGAATGAATAAAGATGATGCGCTCCGGCAAGCCAAACTATCGTTTATAAAAAATAACAGCGGCGAAAAGTTATTGCCTTATTTCTGGGCTAATATGATCGTGGTCGGAAACACCGATGCCATTCAGCTCTCAGAGAGAAGTCATTGGTGGTGGTTGCTGGTTTTGCCAGCTGCTTTATTAATAATTGTGTTAGTAATAGTGGCGAAAAAAAATAAATCAATGTGAAATTTCAAGTGGAGGAAAGATTCTTATTCATTTAAAGTTCATGAGCTGGCAACCAGCTACCAGGTTTAGGAAATGCGACCCAAAATTATTTAGAGCGAATAGCTACAACAGGATCCAGGCGTGAAGCGGAATAGGCAGGAATTATTCCCGCCAATATTCCTATAATGATACAAATTGAAACAGCGAGAGTGAGTATGCCTGCTGAAATAAAGACAGGAAAATTAAACATGCTGGTAAGAACTATCGTTAACAGGTACACGAGAATTAGTCCCATCAGGCCGCCCATTAAACAAATGGTTGCAGACTCCAATAAAAATTCGGAAAGAATGCTTCTCTTTTTTGCTCCAACTGCTTTCTTTAATCCAATCATTGCGGTTCTTTCTTTAACGGTTACAAACATTATGTTGGCAATTCCGAATGCCCCTACTATTAAACTTAAGATTCCGATGGCCCATCCCCCGAGGTTAACGCTTCCAAAAAAAGAACTTATCTTATCAGCGAACCCGCTGATTTGATTTACTGTAAAATTATCCGACTGTTTGGGGCTAAGCTTCCTTACCGAACGCATAACGCCTTCCAACTCATCCGCCAGGGCGCTAGAACTCACATTCAGTTTGCCATTTACTATAATTTTCGGCCTGCTGTTTTGTTCTTTAAATATTCCCCTTGCGAACCTGTAAGGAGAAATGAAGGATTGATCATAATCCCATCCAATCATGCTGGTACCCATTTTTTTAATGACGCCTATTATCGTAGCCTTAACTCCTTTTATTTTTACTTCTTTGCCAATTGCGAGAGCCGGATCCAAAAATAAATTTTCGGCATTGGTGTAACCGATGATAGTTACAGGGCTACCGTAAGCAAATTCAGCACCCGAAATAAAGCGTCCGTAAACCATGGTTACCGGCTGAATGTCATTTTCTTCTTCACTTACACCAAAAATATTAACTCCCTGAAGGGCATAATCTTTATACTCTACATTAGTATTTGTGTTAATAACAAATGCAACATTTTTCGCCAGTTGACTTCGTTCTTTTATAGCAGCAACTTCCTCAAATTTTGGAACAGGCCGGTTAATAAATTTCCACCAAGGGTAATCAGGGCCACCATTGTAATCCCATTTGTCAATATAAATAGTATTGCTGCCAAGGCTTTTAACCTGGTTTTGAATATTAGCCTCAAGGCTGTTAACTGTAGCGAGCACGCCAATAATACAGAATATTCCAAAAGCAATTCCTATCAATGAAAGAGCGGTACGCAACTTATTAACCATAAGTTCCTGCATGGTAAGACGGAAAGAACTTGCCAATATGTTAATCGTTTTGCGCATTGAGCAAATTTAGTGTTTTTTAAGATGTGACCTGTGAAGGAAGTATCAACTATCAATAGTACTTTGCACGTCCGAAAAATATAAAATTTGATTGCTTCAAAAGAAAATATAAGGCTTCAAAAGTTTATAATCAGTATTGCGGTTGTTTTATTTTCAATAAAACTGGCAGCGTGGTACCTAACCGGTTCTCTTGCTATTCTTTCAGATGCCCTGGAAAGTATCGTAAATATTGCCTCCGGTTTTTTGGGATTGTATAGTTTATATCTTTCTGCAAAGCCTAAAGATGTCGATCATCCTTATGGCCACGGTAAGGTTGAATTTATTTCTGCTGCTGTTGAAGGCACGTTGATTACCGTTGCAGGAATTATTATTATCTATAAATCGGTGGCAAGTTTTTTTTATCCTCACCAGGTCACCAAACTCGATTATGGAATTCTCCTCCTTGGTGCAACGGGTATTGTAAATTATTTAGCCGGGGTAATGTGCATTGCAACCGGTAAAAAAAATAATTCATTATTATTAATTGCCAGTGGCAAACATTTAAAAACAGATACCTACAGCACAATTGGAATCTTTATCGGGCTGATATTTTTATATCTTACCAAAAAGGTTTGGCTTGACAGCATTGTGGCCTGCATTTTTGCTCTGATTATCATTTTCACAGGTTATAAAATTGTTCGTACATCCATTGCCGGTATAATGGATGAAGCTGATATGAAGTTATTGCATAACCTTGTTGACCTGCTGAACGAGAACCGGAGAGAAAACTGGATTGATCTGCACAATCTGCGGTTTATCAAGTATGGCAGTACACTGCATTGCGATTGCCATCTTACCGTGCCATGGTACCTTAATGTAAATGAAGCTCATGCTGAAATTGAAGCGCTGGCGAAATTAATCAGGAATGAATTTGGACAAGCGGTTGAGTTATTTGTGCATTCGGACGGATGTGAAGAATTTTCATGTCGTATCTGTTCGAAACAAAATTGTATGGTGCGCAAACATGATTTCGAAAAAAAGATAACATGGACAATAAAAAATATTTCAAAAGACTCCCGCCATGCAATTTTTAGCTAACGGCAACAGGTAGCCGAAGGTTAATCTTTACTGAAACTATAAAAAAATATCCCTCCATAGAAATGGAGGGATTTCCAAAATTCAAAAACTGATTATCCATTAAGCTTTTCTATACGTACAAATTATTTTTTTTGAATTGGTGTTTTAATTAAAATTTAAATATTCAATTAAATCTGTTGCATTGACTTATTGTAGCAGCGCAAATATTGTTTATAAGTTTTGGTAGAAAACAATATTATGCCCTTTAAAAAGCAATACAAACAGGATAAATTCAAAACAACTTTCGTAAGGTAAAACAGGTGTAGTGAAGTGTGTATGAAAAATAGGGTTAGCAACGCCTTCAGGTTTATAAAACGTTCATAGCTTACGGATATTTTATTGATTTATGAAATTGAGTACACTTACTTTAAAAGAGGTAAAACCCACAAGAATTTTTACTATTGCCTATTTGAACAACAACGCAACACCATATGCGGCACCTGCAGCGAGAGCGCCGATCAGCATAACTTTAAGAGCCCCGGACAATATAGGAACGCCGGTAATTTTACTTTTAAAGTATCCAAAAACAAAGAGGCAAATTAAAGTGGCTATAACAGAAAATTTTAATGCTTCTTTGGAGTCATTTATGAAGATATATGGGCTTAGCGGAATAATACCGCCAACAACATAAGAGATGCCAATATTTAATGCGCTGTTCCTTGCTCTTTTGGGATTCGGTTCGTCCAATCCTAACTCAAACTTCATCATAAAATCAACCCATTGCTTTTTATCTTTTGCAATCTCTTCGGTTGCTTTATTTTGAAGGTCTTCACTTAAACCAATGCTTTCAAAAAAATCTTTAACTTCTTTTTTTTCCATTTCGGGTATTCGCTCTACTTCAGCATATTCTCTTTTCAATTCACTGGTATAATGGTCCTGTTCTGTTTTACCGGCAAGGTATCCGCCAAGAGCCATCGCTATACTTCCGGCTGCTATTTCAGCAATACCGGCAATTACTATTATTCCACTGGTTGGAACGGCTCCGCTGAGTCCAGCAGCCAGTGCAAAGGGCACGGTAAGGCCATCACTCATTCCAATTACAACGTCGCGTAAAATATCGGAACTTTGAAGATGCTCTTCTGTGTGATGATGATCATGAGTGTGAGGCTGCATTATTCGCTGGTATATAATGAGTAATTCAGGTTACATTAGCTTTTTTTATAAGTGATTCTATAAACAGCACCTTTATAATCATCACTTACAAGCAGCGAACCATCTTCCGAAACCTGCACGTCAACGGGACGTCCGTTGACACTCGTTAAATTTTGCAACCAACCTTCTGCGAAAGGAACAGGATCGCTCAGTACTCCGCTACTATCCATTTTTGCAACTACAACCCGGTAACCAACGAGCGTGCTGCGGTTCCAACTTCCATGCTCTGCGATAAATATTGCGTTTTTATAATCTGCCGGAAACATATTGCCTGTATAGAAACGCATTCCTAATGAAGCAACATGAGCACCCAGTTTTTTTTCAGGCGGCGTATAATCAACGCAACTTTTTCCTTTACCATATTCGGGATCTAAAATATCTCCTTCATGACAGAATGGATATCCAAAATTCATTCCTGCTCTTGTAGCATGATTTAATTCATCGCTGGGAATATCGTCGCCCAGTTCATCCCTGCCGTTATCAGTAAACCAAAGCTGGTCGTTTAACGGGCTCCATGCAAAACCAACTGTGTTCCTGATTCCGCTTGCATAAATTTCAAAGTCTGTACCATCCGGGTTAATGCGGGTTAAAGAAGCATAAGGTTTTGGAGAGTCACAAATATTACAGGGAGCACCCACTGGAACATATAATTTTCCATCGGGACCAAAAGCAATAAATTTATTACCGTGATGCGTAGACGTAGGATATTTATCGTATACAACAACAGGAGTTGGGGGATTATCCAACCTTGATTCAATACTATCAATTCTGTAAATAACAGATATTGTTCCGATGAAGAGACTACCATCTCTAAACGCAACTCCATTGGGAACATTCAACCCACTTGCAATTAGGTATACTTTATCGGCTTTCCCATCGTGGTTTGCATCGGTGATTGCATACACTTTATCTTTCCTGGTACCAACAAAAACAGTTCCGTTTGGCGATATGCACATACTTCTTGCATTTTCTATTTCGGCATATATGTCTATTTTAAAACCATCGGGAAGTTTTATTTTATCAAGATCATATTTTTTAAAAAGTGAATCTGTGTTTTGCGAAACATCGCCGGTTGCTGTATTTCCCGTTTTATTACCATTGTTATTACAGGCAGAGAATACACTAACTGACACGATTGATATTGCAATCAATTTTTTAAACGATAAAAATGAAAAGTGCATAATATGTTTTATTAAAGTTTAGAAATGAACGCAAGATTCTCCATCAATAATACAGCCAATAGTGCTATTGATTTATTTTATGAAAGTAGCACTTAATAATTTGGCGTAGACGCAATATATTCAAAATAAAAGAGAAACCCCATTTGCATATTTATTTTCAAGATCGAGTAACCATCTTTTCCTGTGCAAGCCACCGCCATACCCTACGAGACTTCCATCGGATCCTATTACACGATGACAGGGAACTATAATATTAAGTTTGTTTCGCCCGTTTGCAGAAGCGGCAGCCCGTATGGATTTTACATTTCCTAACCGCTGCGCCAATTGTAAATAACTTATTGTTTTGCCGTATGGGATTCTAATTAACTCATTCCAAACTTTCTGTTGAAATTCGGTTCCATACTGGCGAAGGGGAAGTTCAAATGTTTTTCGCTTACCCGAAAAATATTCATCAAATTGCCTGGTGCATTTCTTTAAAAGTCTTTTGTCCTCAAAAGATAATTTTATTTTTTCCGATGATATTTCCGGTCCGTCATCAACGTAAATAAGTTCGTTAATATAATTGTCTGAAATTTTTATTTTGATGATTCCGATGGGAGAATGATAAAACATGATCTGGCTGTTGTTTCAATCATCTAACAATTTAGCCAAAAAAATCAAATCATTTTTTTTGTAAAGATTGGCACCGTCAGTAAAACACTTACTATATTCTTCCAACAAATGTTGAATAATGCGTTTATTGCTAAGTTGCCTGAAATAAGAAGGCGTAGGAGGAACCGAAATTCTTTTGAAATAATTTTCAACGTCTTTATGAGAATATATCTGCCCGTTAAGCGGGTCAATATAAAAATTTATTTTTTCACTTCTTTGCCTTTCGGGATTAGGAAAATTATAGTCGATATCAAAATACCCAAGAATAAATTGTTTGGGAATGTTGATTGCCCGTACCGGAACATCGAGAAGCTCGCAGACTATAAGATATAAAATTCCATTGGTGATAGCGTTGCCCTTTTTTTGTTCGATTACTTTGTTTATCAGAAAATCGTCGGGAAAATCGTAAGCAACTTCGTTTCCCTTAAGTTTATAATAGCTGTATAGAATTCCGGTTATTACATTCACTTGTTCAAGAGGAGTGAGGTAGCTGTTCAATTCGAGCCAGATGTTTCTTCTTATTTTTTCCATCTCCTGCATCGTAGTCGTTGCGTTCATTTCAGGATACTGGTATTGTGCTACATACAGTGCACCCTGTAATAAATCACAAGTTCCGTTTTTCCATCTTGTCAATTCTTCAACAAGGTCTCTGAAATGAAGTTTGTGAATGATCATTTCAATCCGTTCCTGCACAGTTTGATCCGGGGTTGTTTCCCATAAATTCTCAAGATTAGGAATGATAGCACGGCCAATTGAAACGATACGCTCGCTAACCGAACTGAAAACCTCTTCATCAGGATCATCTATGAGATGAAATAAAGCAGATATTTCGTTGTTCTCCTGCATTAGAATGGGTACTTAAAGTGTATGTTTTACACTGTAAAGATAGAAAAGTAAAACAAATCAGTAAATTATCCGGCCAATATTTACTAACATTTAATTAGCAGGCAAACGAAATAAAAAGAAGCTTATATTAGCTTACAATTTGTTTGCATAAAATTACAGGCAACAATAAAAGTATTCCGCAACCTTTGGTAACAGATTTTATAACAAGACCAAAAGATGACCCGGTATAACGGTCTGCAGAATTTTACCGGAATAAGAGATTGTTTGAATAAATTTTTTCCGCACTTCATGATTAAAGAATAAAATTATCCTATAATAACTTAATTGAATAACAAAATGAGAGTGGTTAATCTTAAAAAGTTAATTCATCATTATTTGGTTTTATTTATTTTGATTATCATTTTTAATGATGTACATGCACAATCAATTCAATTGCCGGTTGAATGGAAATTTATGTTGGGGGATGACATGCAATGGGCCGTTGCATCATTTGATGATTCCGGTTGGGGCAAAAAGCAAATAGGTACAAGTTGGTCTGCAACGGGATTGAAAGATAATGTGTATGCATGGTACAGAATTAAAATTGTTATTCCACCCGGTGCTAGATCTGCAGCGGGAAAATATAAAGGGATAAAATTAAATCTCGGAAAGATTGACGATGTTGACCAAACGTTTTTTAATGGCAAATTAATCGGGCAAACCGGTTCCTTTCCGCCTTCATATGAAAGTAAATGGAATACAGAACGTGTTTACATCATTTCGGATAATGACGTGCAATGGGATAAGGAAAATGTAATTGCCATAAGAGTTTTTAGCCAGGATGCCGGTGGCGTTGGAATGTACGAAGGGCCCTATAATTTTGGTCCAATTCAATGGCCGGATTTTATTTCAATTCAGCACAGCATTTCTGAAACAGATCACAATGGGTTCATAACGAAAATAAAGTTTACCAACAATAGTACTAATGTATTTGACGGGACAATAAAATATTGGATAGCTGACAAAAACTCTAAAGAATTATTTACCGAAACAAAAAAGGTGCAGGTCAGTCCGGAACAGGGTTCTGAGACAGAAGTAACTTTTTCAAATTACCAGCCCGTACACGAAAATATTTTTAAAGTAAACTATCAGGTAACAGCAAATGATAGTCAGGATACACTAAAAAACGAGCAGCTATATTTAGCTGATAAGGAAATTGAAATTAAAGTTGCCAGTCAACCCAAACCTGTTATAGAAAATAAAATTAAAGATGCGTTTACCAATACCGCTTTCCAAAATCAAATATTACAAGGTTACATTGGTGAGCGTTTTGAGCAAAATCTTGAAGAGCGGCTTTTGAAAATTGACGAAGACGGAATAATGAGTGGATACCTGCAACGGCCTGGAAGCCATCCGTGGATAGGAGAGCATGTGGGAAAGTATCTTGAAACCGCATGTAATGTTTGGAAAGTAACACACGATCCGGCCCTCAAAAAACAAATGGACAGGATGATGTATGAATTGATTAACTCCCAATTAAAAGATGGCTATTTAGGAACCTATACACCGGATAATTACTGGACGAGTTGGGATGTATGGTCGCATAAATATAATTTGTATGGACTGTTGGCCTACTATACTACTACCGGCTACCAGCCTGCATTGGAAACCTGCAAAAGAATAGGAGATCTCTTGTGCAGAACGTTTGGGAACCAGCCAGGGCAGCGTGATATTATTTTGGCGGGAGAACATGTGGGCATGGCTGCCACAAGCGTATTGGATCCGATGGTTGAATTATATAAATACACTGGTGAAAAAAAGTACCTCGATTTTTGCTATTATATTCTTAATGCCTGGGAACAAAAAGATGGCCCAAAAATAATCAGTTCTTTACTCGCAACCGGTAAGGTAAATAAAGTAGCTAACGGTAAGGCCTATGAGATGCTTTCGAATCTTGTTGGATTAACAAAATTGTATCGCGTTACAGGAGATCCCAAATTTTTAAAGCTGGTTTTAATTGCATGGAAGGATATTGTAAATAACCGGTTGTACATTACCGGAACTACCAGTTCGTTCGAGCACTTCCAGGGAGATGATGAATTGCCCGCAGAAAATTCAGATGATATGGGTGAAGGATGTGTGACGGTTACCTGGATGCAATTAAACCAGAATCTTTTAGACATTACTGGTCAGCCAAAGTATATTGAGCAAATTGAAAAATCAATTTATAACCAGTTATTGGGAGCAGAAAATCCTGAATCAGGATGTATAAGTTATTATACACCTTTGATGGGGGTAAAACCGTTTTCGTGTAGCATTACTTGTTGTACATCGAGTGTTCCCCGTGGTATTGCTCTTATCCCATATTTTACATTTGGTAACATAAGAAACGTTCCTACATTGATGCTGTATGGCCCTGCATTGTACAAGGAAAGTTTTGTAACTCCTAATAAAAAAAATATAAACCTGGCGGTAAAGATCGAAAGCATTTTTCCTGAAAATGGCAATTCAATTATTACCCTGGACATGTCACAGCGTGCAACGTTTCCTTTTGGGCTGCGAGTGCCCTCATGGTGCCGGTCATTTGTTGCGGAAGTTGCTGGTAAACAATACAGGGGAACCGCCAATCAATATTTAATCATAAACCGTATATGGAAACCCGGCGAAAAAATAAAAGTGTCTTTTCAGATTCCGATTATGGTGTTAAATGGTGGTAAAAGTTATCCCGGCCAGATCGCATTTCAAAGAGGACCGCAGGTTTTGGCTTTTGACAATTCCTTAAATATTGATCTATTGAAAAAATATCGATTCTCATCAAATCAAAAACTGTCGGTAGATAAACCCGGTAGTAAAAGCGATCCGGCAATCTTACCGCAGAAATGGATTGGAGAACAGGCTTATACCGTAAACATAACCGATAGAAAAAGCAACGAGGCCAACAAACAATTAGTATTAGTCCCCTTCGCGGATGCAAGCCAAACAGGTGGAGCTATAAAAGTTTGGTTGCCTTTGAATGTATCGGGTAATTAAAAGAAAAATAATTAATGAAAAAAATTATTGTTGTAGGTAGCGCTAATACGGATATGGTGGTAAAATCAACAAAACTTCCTTTACCTGGCGAAACCTTGTTGGGTGGTTCTTTCTTTATGAATGCGGGCGGTAAAGGTGCTAACCAGGCTGTTGCTGCTGCAAGATTGGGAGGCAATGTTACGTTGGTTACAAAAGTCGGCAATGATATTTTTGGACAACAAACAATTGCAGGGTTGCAAAAAGAAAATATTAATACCGATTACGTTTTCATTGATGAAGAAGCGCCATCAGGTACTGCATTAATTATGGTAAATGAAGAAGGTGAAAATTGTATAGTGGTTGCGCCAGGCGCTAATGCGAACCTGTTACGAAGTGATATTGAAAAAGTAAAAAATATTACCGATTCAGAAATGATATTAATGCAATTGGAAATACCAATGAAGACGATTGTTGCTGTTACAAACATTGCAAAACAAAACGGCCTTAAGGTAATAATAAACCCTGCGCCGGCGCAAAAACTCGATGATGAATTATTGAATGGTTTATTCCTCATTACACCTAACGAAACCGAGGCTTCGTTACTGACGGGCATAAGAGTAGAAGATGAAGATACCGCTTCGCAGGCTGCTGCAGTTTTTTTGAATAAAGGAGTGCAAAACGTAATTATTACATTGGGCAGGCAGGGCGCTTATTTTCAAAATGAAAATTCAAAAATAAAGATTAACGCACCGACAGTTCAGGCAATGGATACTACCGCTGCGGGTGATACTTTTAGTGGTGCACTAACGGTGGCACTTACAGAAAATATGGATTGGGAGAGTGCAATTAAATTTGCTGTAGCGGCAGCTTCCATTTCGGTAACGAGATTAGGAGCGCAATCGTCAGTACCGTTCAGAAATGAAATAGTAATTTGATAAAATCAAATTAAAATAACAGTATATGTTTATTGTAGAAAATTACAGCCTGGCTATTGTGCTTTGTATTGTTACAATGTTATGTTGGGGTTCGTGGGCCAACACGACAAAACTTACTTCCAACACCTGGAGGTTTGAACTTTTTTATTGGGATTATGGCTTTGGTATTTTGCTAACAACATTACTGCTGGCGTTTACTCTTGGAAGTAACGGAACCGATGGAAGGGCTTTCCTGGTTGATATTAAGCAAGCTGGTATGAGTAATGTACTATCCGCTTTTGCTGGGGGTGTTATTTTTAATTTAGCTAATATATTATTAGTGGCCGCTATTGGCATTGCAGGAATGTCTGTCGCATTTCCGGTCGGGATAGGTATTGCTTTGGTATTGGGTGTACTTGTAAATTATATTTCAAATCCACAAGGAAATCCATTGCTGATATTTGGGGGTGTGGCTTTAATTGCCATTGCAATTATTTTAAATGCGAGAGCATATCGTAAATTAAAATCTCAATCTGTAGAGGAAGTTTCAGAAAAAGGATTGATCATAGCCGTGATTAGCGGATGCCTGATGGGTTTGTTTTATAAATACGTTGCCGGTTCAATGGTCAGTAATTTTAATATACCGGAAGCTGGAAAATTAACACCTTATACAGCGTTGGTAATTTTTTCAATTGGAATTGTGATCAGTAGCTTTCTTTTTAATTCTATACAAATGAAGCGTCCTTTTATTGGAAGTCCCATTCCTTTTTACGATTACTTCAAAGGCAAATCGAAAGACCACCTGTTTGGAATTTTTGGAGGAGTCATCTGGAGCATGGGGATGTCACTAAGTATTATTGCTTCAGGTAAAGCCGGTCCGGCTATTTCTTATGGATTGGGCCAGGGTGCTACAGTTGTGGCTGCGCTTTGGGGTATCTATGTATGGAAAGAATTTGACAAAGCACCGAAAGGCACCAAAGCTTTATTAAATATAATGCTGCTCTTGTATATTGTTGGGTTGGCTTTAATTATCGTTGCCAAATAAATATTGCTTCTTAAAGAATTTAATTATAAAAACTGATCTGTCTGCCCGGAAAATTTCGTACGCAAGGCGAAGAAAATCTTTACAGATTCCATAAAATAAACCTTCTATTTCTTCTTTTTTTTCTTTGTCGCTTTCTTATCAAATGCTTTTGGATCCTGCGCAAGGATCATTTTCTTCACTGCGTCCAATTCAATTGTTGCCAATTCTTCGGGTGTGAATTTACCGTTAGCTCCATTTGCCGGGAGTTTCAACATTTTTTTATTAAAGCGGATGAAGGGACCCCACCGCCCGTTTTCAATGGCAATTTTTTCTTCAGGCCATTGCCTGATGTATCGGTTGGCTTCTTTTTCAAGTTTCTTTTCAATAAGTGCGTTGCAGTCTTTTTGCGAAAGGGCATCAAAATTGTAAGCTCTTGGTACATTAATAAAAAGGTCATTCCATTTTATGAAAGGGCCAAATCTGCCTTTACCTTTTGTTATTGGCTTCTGGTCGTAATAACCAATTGGAGCATCTTCTACCTGCTTCGCATTTATAATTTCAATAGCCCTGTTTAAATCCACGTCACCCGGTTCTTCTCCTTTAGGAATGGAAATAAATTGTTCTCCCCATTTAACATAAGGACCGTAACGCCCAATGTTTACCGATACTTCCAGATCTTCATATTCACCCAGGGTCAATGGAAGTTTAAATAATTCAAGCGCTTCCTCCATCGTAATTGTTTCAATACTCTGGCTTGATTTAAGTTTTGCAAATCTTGGTTTTTCTTCATCATCCTGTGCACCTATCTGCACCATCGGGCCGTATTTCCCCATTCTTGCTGTTATGGGTTTCCCGGTTTCTTCGTCTATGCCTAATAATCTTTCGCCAACAGCTCTTTCTGCGGTTTCTAATGTATGTTCAACTCCTGAATGAAATGGTCCGTAAAAATCACCTACCATTGTATTCCATTTCATCTTTCCTTCAGCAATTTCATCAAACTCTTCTTCAATATTCGCAGTAAAAGAATAATCCATCACTTTCGTGAAATGCTGGTTTAAAAAATCCGTAACTACCAGTCCAAGATCGGTTGGAAATAATTTTGATTTTTCTGCTCCCGTATTTTCCTGCTCTGTTCTCTTCTCTATTTTATCATCTTTTAATTTTAAAATACGGTAATCTCTCTTTATACCTTCTTTATCTTTTTTCTCTACATAATTCCTTTTAATAATAGTGGATATAGTAGGAGCGTAGGTGCTTGGTCGCCCGATTCCGAGCTCTTCCAGTTTCTTCACTAATGAGGCTTCTGTATAGCGTGCCGAATGTTTGGTATATCTTTCGGTTGCGGTCATTTGATTAAAATCCAACGCCTGGCTAACCGTTAGATTGGGTAAACGACTTTCAGCATGCTCAGTTTCATCGTCATCATCTGTACTTTCGAAATATACTTTTAGAAAACCATCAAATTTTATCACCTCACCACTTGCGGCAAGTTCAGCATCGTTAGTGCTAATATTTATTTTTGCAATTGTCTTTTCGAGTTCTGCATCTGCCATCTGGCTTGCTATAGTGCGCTTCCATATCAAATCATATAGGCGGTTCAGTTCAGGATCATCCACTGAACTATTTTGCATATACGTAGGCCGGATAGCCTCGTGCGCTTCCTGTGCGCTTTCATTTTTATTCTTATACTTACGAACCTGGAGATATTTTTCTCCATAGTTATTCCTGATCTGCGACTTAATATCATTCATAGCAGTTTCACCAAGGTTCAAACTATCGGTACGCATATACGTAATCTTGCCGCTCTCATACAATCGTTGCGCTAAGAGCATTGTTTTACTTACACCATAACCTAATTTTCTACTGGCTTCCTGCTGCAATGTTGATGTTGTAAATGGGGCTGCCGGTGTACGTTTGCCGGGTTTAACCTGTATATCTTTAACGGTGTATTTTGCGCCGATGCAGCTTTGTAAAAACTTCTCTGCATCTTCTGCCTCATTGTATTTATTTCCTTCTGCTTTAAAAGTAACGGTCTTGTTATTAATATCTGTTGCAGCTAATATGGCTTCAATTTTAAAATTGCTAACCGGTTTGAAATTATTAATCTCTCTTTCTTTTTCGGCAATTAATTTTACGGCAACACTTTGAACTCTTCCCGCACTTAAACCTCCCTGCTGACCAATTTTTCTCCACAGAACCGGACTTAACTCGAAGCCTACGATCCTGTCCAAAACTCTTCTCGCCTGCTGTGCATCTACAAGATTCATATCTATTGTTCTCGGGTTTTGCACCGCTTTTTCGATAGCAGGTTTTGTTATTTCATGAAAAACAATTCGCTTTGTTGTTTTCGGATCAAGCTTCAACACTTCTGAAAGGTGCCAGCTAATACTTTCTCCCTCGCGGTCTTCATCCGATGCAAGCCATACTTCGTCGGCTTTTTTTGCAAGGCTTTTTAATTCGTTTACCACCTTTACTTTTTCGGGGGGCACTATATAAGTTGGATTAAAGTTATTAGCTATATCAATTCCCATGTCGTTCTTTTCCAGGTCGCGGATATGTCCATAACAGCTTTTAACTTCAAAATTTTTTCCAAGAATAGCTTCTATTGTTTTTGCTTTCGCAGGAGACTCAACTATCAATAAATTTTTCGCCATAATTCTTTTTTATTTGTTCCTGTCAATCCGACTCAAATTATAAATTCAAAAAAAATAAAATGTTTTCGTTTGCTGCAATATTAGTTTAAAAATTAAAAACAGAATCTTAAAAACTAAATAGGAATTTTAATTTTGCATCATTACCTTCGCGATACCCCTTTTATAAATTGTCCCTATATTCGAAAAGCCGTTTCCAATAACGTAATGACAATAACGCATTTTTAAACATAATCTTGCAGGCCAAAACTAAATTCGATGCAAATTTTTGAGAATACACATTCCTGCTAATGAAAAAACAATATTAAATGAAGGTTGTAATCTTAGGTTCAGGGAATGTTGCTACCGTTTTAAGTACGTTAATTAAAAAGGCAGGTCACGAGATTGTTCAGGTAGTCAGTCGTAACAGGGATCACGCCGTTATCCTTGCTTCCAGGTATAATGCCAACGCAGGTTCGCTCATTGACGAAGAATTTGATGAAGCTGAAATTTATATTATTGCATTAAGCGATGCTGCCCTTGAATCTGTTGAGAAGATAACGGCGCTTAATAATAAATTTGTTCTACATACCGCAGGTTCTATATCAAAAAATGTTCTTAGACCATTGTCTTCAACATTCGGAGTGCTGTATCCATTACAAACTTTGTCTAAAATAACAACACAAATTCCTGAAATTCCTTTTTTGGTTGAGGGTAATAGCCAGGACACACTGGATCGGATAACAGAATTTGCAAAAACACTTTCCCATAGAGTAATACCTGTTACTGAAGTTGAAAGATTACATTATCACATAGCGGCGGTATTTGCTGGTAATTTTACCAACCACATGTACGCTCTTGCCGAGAATTTTTGCGAGATGGAGAAGATTGATTTCAAAAATTTACTACCTCTCATAAACGAAGTTACGCTGAAGGCAAACAATAATTCACCTCACGACGTACAAACGGGTCCTGCCATGAGAGAAGATATTTTTACCATTAACCGTCATTTGCAGGAACTGTCATCGCATGCTGAAATTAAATACCTCTATCTTAAACTTTCAGAAAGTATTTTAAAATTTCATGAAAAGCATTAATATGCTGCTTATTTTTAACTCATGAATATTCTTTCACGCCTCAGGCTGATAAAAACATTTGTCTTTGATATGGACGGAGTGCTTACTGATGGAGGGCTTCTCATTGACCACGGCGGCCAGTGGCTGCGTCGAATGGATATAAAAGACGGCTATGCGTTGCAGTTAGCAATAAAATCGGGATATAAAGTGCTGGTAATTTCAGGAAGTGAGTCTGAACCCGTGGCGGAGCGGCTGAAAAAGCTTGGAATTGCAGATGTATTTATGAAAGTTAAAGAGAAGGAAAATTTTTTGAAAAATTATATTGAAAAAAATAATTGCAAACCCGGTGAAATTTTATTTATGGGGGACGACATTCCCGATTATGGTTGTATGCGAATGGCTGATTTTGCCTGTTGCCCCGCCGACGCAGCTATTGAAATCAAACAAATATCTTCTTATATTTCGCCTTTTAAAGGGGGTTATGGATGCGTAAGAGATGTAATTGAAAAAGTGCTGAAGCTTACTAGTAACTGGCCCCTGGAAACTTCGGTTGCTGCTACCTGAAATCAAATTAATTTTTAATAAACACCGGATGAATATTGTATCAGCATTTTTTAAACTGATCAGGTGGCCTAACCTGGTTTTCATTGCGCTTACACAGGTGCTGTTCAGGGTTTTTGTTTTGCGATTTGTGTATGCCACCAGCCCGGGCTATATTGAAAATATAAAACTTTCAATGTATTTGTTTTACTGGCTTGTGGCGGCTTCTGTTTGTATTGCCGCTGCAGGTTATATTATCAACGATTATTTTGATGTAAATATTGATCTCATCAATAAGCCTTCCCGGCTTATCGTTGACCGTTATATTAACAGGCGTTGGGCAATTGTATGGCATATTGTTTTATCCTTTGCAGGGCTTGTGATAAGTTGCTATGTTGGGTATAAGTTGCGCAATGTTTATATCCCGTTATTTAATTTTGCAGCCATCATTGTTCTTTGGTTTTATTCCACCACTTTCAAAAAAAAATTACTCATAGGAAACATATTAGTCTCATTACTTACCGCGTGGGTTATTTTGGTGCTCACTTTTTCAGAATACAGGTTTAGTATTATTTCTCCGGATATTTACTGGAAAAGGCTCCTTAAGGTTTCATTTATTTATGCAGGATTTGCGTTTATCATTTCCCTAATAAGAGAAGTAATTAAAGACATGGAAGATATGCAGGGCGATGCAAAATATGGAAGTACCACCATGCCCATAGTATGGGGATTGCAAGTGTCAAAAGTTTTTACAGCAGTTTGGCTTGTGGTTATTATATGCGGAGTAGCGGGAGTGCAAATCTATGTAATTCAGTTGGGGTGGTGGCTTTCGGCGATTTATTCTTTGGTTGCAATAATTATTCCGCTTACATGGGTACTCCGCAAATTATATGCAGCGCAATCTCCGAAAGATTTTCACCGGTTAAGTAATGCAGTTAAAATGATTATGTTCACAGGTATCATGTCAATGATTTTCTTTTAAAAGTTTTATTCAGGTGGAGATCAAAAAAATAATTTTAGCCTCACAGTCCCCAAGAAGAAGCCAGTTGCTTCAATGGGCGGAAATTCCGTTTGAAGTAATAATTGCGAATACTGATGAAAGTTACCCCGCCCACATGCAACCCGCGGAAATCGCTACGCATATTGCTTATAACAAAGCAATTGCCGTAAAAAGAAATATACCTAACGTAAAAGATTATACGATACTGGCGGCGGACACAATTGTTGTTTTAGACAATTCAATCATTGGCAAACCTTCCGGCCGGGAGGAAGCAATAAAGATTCTTTCAAAATTATCCGGTAAGACACATTCGGTTATTACCGGTGTTTGCATTTTGACCAAAGAGAAGGAAATCGTTTTCACCGACGAAACGAAAGTTGAATTCCATGAACTTTCCCTGGGGCAGATTAAATATTATGTAGACAATTACAAACCTTACGACAAAGCAGGAGCCTATGCTATACAGGAGTGGATAGGTGTTACCGGTATCCGCAGCATCAACGGCGATTTTTATAACGTAATGGGATTGCCTGTGAGCAGGGTAGTTAAAGAGTTGGAAAGATTGAGTTAATTAGAATATAGTTTAATTTCTAGAATTAGCTGGTGTTAAGTTAATCGTGATCTGTCATAATATATTCTCTCACAAAGGCGCGAAGATTACTAAGGCAAATACTTTGTGGCCTTTGTGCCTTTGTGGGAAATGCAGCATTTGCGGTTAACTTAACACTAAAATAACAGCAAGGGATGTAACAGGAGCGACTTGCAAATGCCAAACACAAACCGGGACAAGTGGATTTATTATGTTTTGCGGTCATTCTATCGGATCATTTTAATTTTATTCAGATGAAGGAAGATTTGTTACAATACATTTGGCAATTTCAATATTTTAATAATTCAGAACTAAAGAATTCTTCGGGCGAACTAATTCAAATAATTAATACCGGAGTTCATAACACTAACCAGGGCGCTGATTTTACGGGTGCAAAAATTAAAATTGGCGAAACAACCTGGGCCGGAAACGTTGAGCTTCACATTAATTCATCCGACTGGAATGTACATCGTCACTCCACTGATTCAAATTTTAATAATGTTATTCTCCATGTTGTATGGAACAATAATGCAATAATAAAAGACATCAATAACAATGATCTTCCAACACTAGAATTAAAAAACCGCGTTTCAAAATTATTGTTGGAGAGATACAGAATGCTTATGGGTTCCTCGCAATTTATTCCTTGCGAAAACCTGTTGCAACAGGTAAATGAACTTACGCTTGCTAACTGGAAACAAAGGCTCGTTGCCGAAAGGCTAATAGCCAAGTCAGCGAATATACTTTCAATATTAAAGGAAACTAATTTTCATTGGGAAGAGACTTTTTGGTGGCTTATTGCTGCAAATTTTGGATTGAAAGTTAATAGTGATTTGTTTAAGCAAATTGCCCAACACCTTCCCGTTTCAATTTTAGCAAAACATAAAAACAGGATCCAGCAAATTGAGGCTTTACTGTTTGGTACTGCAGGCTTGCTTACGAGTGAATTTCAAGAAAAATACCCATTGATGCTTAAAAAGGAATTTGCTTTTTATCAAAAAAAATATAAACTGAAAATTATTGATGGTGAACTTTCTTTTTTAAGAATGCGACCGGCAAATTTCCCTACAATACGACTTGCCCAACTGGCGATGCTTATTCATGAAAGTGAACATTTGTTTTCAAAAATAAAAGACTCTTCTTCATTAAAAGAAGTGAAGAAAATGCTGGAGGTAAGCGCCAATGATTACTGGCATTACCATTACATTTTTGGTGAGCCATCAGATTATAAAGTAAAGACGCTCGGTAAACAAATGATTGATAACATTATCATCAATACCATCATACCCGTTTTATTTGCTTATGGTTTGCATCACAATGAACAACGTTATAAAGACAAATCAATAAAATGGCTGGAAGAAGTTGCTGCTGAAAAAAATAGTATTACCAAAGGTTTTGAAAGGCTTAATTTTTCAAATAAGAATGCATTCGATTCGCAATCGTTTATTCAGTTGAAGAATGAATATTGTAATAAGAAACGTTGTTTGAATTGTGCTATTGGGAATGGGCTGTTGAAACGAAGTTCGTAGATTGAAACAGCAATCATTGAACAGTAGTTTGTGTTGTTAAAACGCGTAAACTTTGATAAAGTTTTCTTAAATCTAAGCCCCCTTGTTCACATGGATTTTAGATTCCCATTTATAACTAATCATCAGTTCTATATCCGGGTGAATACTTTTTATTACCGGGCAATTGTCGCCGACTTTCTCTAAAAATTTTTGCTCTTTTTCACTCCCGTTTGCAGGCAGCGTTACGGCAACTTCAATCCTGCCAACCCTGCGTGGGTCGCTGAACATGTGCTTGGTAACTTCCGCTTTGGAGTTGGTGATATCAATACCTAACTCGCCTGCTTTTATTCCCATTGTGGTGAGCATGCAGGTGGCCAAAGAAACGCATAAAAGATCGGTTGGCGAAAATTTTTCACCTTTACCGCGATTGTCGGTAGGGGCATCAGTTTGTATTGTTGTTCCGCTTTGAATATGCTGCGCCTGGCAACGCAAATTTCCGGTATATACTATTGAAGCAGTCATGATGTATTTTTGTATAAATTTACATCCGTAACCATCAATAAATTACATGCGAAAAATAATTTTCTTAATTTTTATAATATCCTTTACCCGGACAGCTTCTGCACAAGAATCAAAAAAGCAACGCAAGGCTGAAAAGAAGGCCCGCATCAATAACATGATCAAGGAGGAGGAAGAAGGCGTGATAGCATATAGAAAAAGTTTTGCATTTGGAGCCAAAATGATTAATGATGGGTATGGCGTATTCTTTGAACTGGGGCGTGCGAGCTCTGTAAAAAAAGCGACTTTATTCCAGCTTGAGCTGAGTGAGCGCAAAGCCATAAAAGAAGATAAACAAAGCAATCCTTATTTAAATTCAGTACCTTTTATTTATGGTAAAGAAAATTTTGTTTATCCTGTTAAGCTTGGTGTGCAACGGCAAATTGTTCTCGGAAATAAATCAAATAAAAATGGCGTAAGTGTTACAGGAAACTATGGTGGCGGTTTGGATTTAGCTCTTCTGAGGCCGTATTACCTGCAGGTTCAAAAAGGGAATGATTTTGTGTATGTGAAATACAATTCACCGGACAGTTCACTCTTTTTAAATGGCCCCATCATCGGGGGCCCGACATTTGGCAAAGGTTGGAGTGACATGACGGTGACTCCCGGCCTGTATGCGAAAACAGCCCTGCGTTTTGATTATGGAAGTTATAATGAAATAATTTCTGCAATTGAGATAGGACTAACAGGTGAATACTTTTCAAAAAAAGTTCCGATTCTTCTTAATAGTTCTAATAAATCATTTTTCTTTAGCGGATATGTTTCTATTCTGTTCGGGAAGAGAAAATAGATGTCGTTAAATTGTTTTATAGTGTTTCAATTTTCTTACAATAATTATTTTATTTAATGGACCAGGAAATAGCCCAGTCTGAATTGAAATCAAAAAAGCCATCATGGCTTCGGGTGAGGCTGCCGATAGGAGAAGAATATAAACATGTTAGAGGCCTTGTAGACACCCATAAGTTACATACCATTTGCGAAAGCGGAAATTGCCCTAACATGGGTGAGTGCTGGGGCGAAGGGACTGCAACATTTATGATATTGGGAAATATCTGTACAAGAAGCTGTGGTTTTTGTGCAGTAGCTACCGGCCGGCCGCTTGCTGTTGACTGGGACGAGCCACAGCGTGTAGCCGAGGCTATTCATTTAATGAAAGTGAAACACGCCGTCATCACTTCTGTTGACCGGGATGAAATTAGAGATGGTGGTTCCATAATCTGGTACAATACCATCAGGGCCGTTCAGGCGTTAAATCCTTCCACAACTCTTGAAACACTGATTCCCGATTTTAAAGCAGAGAAAGAAAATATACAACGAATTATCGATGCGGCACCGAACGTAGTGAGTCATAACATCGAAACTGTTGAACGTTTAACCCGTACCGTTAGAATACAGGCGAAGTACTGGCGTAGTATGGAAACATTACGGATATTAAAACAGGGAGGCATGCGCACTAAAAGCGGCATCATGCTTGGGCTTGGTGAAGCAAAAGAAGAAGTGATACAAACAATGCTCGATCTTAAAGAAAGTGATGTGGATGTTATTACCATCGGCCAATACCTTCAGCCTTCAAAAAAGCATTTGCCGGTTCACCGGTTTGTTCATCCTGATGAATTTAAAGAATTCAGGCAAATAGGATATGAACTTGGATTTGATTACGTTGAGAGCGGACCGTTAGTACGCTCATCGTATCATTCAGATAAGCATGTGGTGCCAGGATGGGGTAGAAACAGATGGAATGAAGAAAAGGCATTGCAAAAACTGTAGAGTAAATTTTCTAATTTTGACCTATGAGCATAGCCCATAAAATACTTCCGCATTATACGTACGATGACTGGGTGCTTTGGGAAGGCAAATGGGAATTAATAGAAGGCTTCCCTATTGCAATGAGCCCAACACCTGTGCCAGAGCACCAGAGAGCCGCTGCGGAGTTAATAACCGAATTGACTTTAGCCTTAAGGAAATCCGGTTGCAAAAGTTGTAAGGTTTATGATTCGCTTGACTATAAAATCACGGAAGATACAATACTCGTTCCTGACATCTTAATTATTTGTGGAGCAATAAGGAAAAAATATTTGGATTTTCCGCCTTTGCTCATAGTGGAAATTTTATCTCCTGCAACTGCGTTAAGAGACCGCCATACTAAGTTTGAATTATACCGGCAGCAGGGCGTAAAATATTATCTTATTGTTGATGTTGATAAAAAGAGTATAGAAATATATGTGTTGAAAAACGCCGCGTATGCTCTGCAGAAACTTAATAAATCCTATACTTTTCAATTGGATAATGATTGTGCGATCACGCCCGATATGAGCAGCATATTTGATTAACCTTTTCTTTTTGCAGTTGAAATATTCTTTGCCTCTTTCATCTTCTTTATACTTTGTTCCAGTAAAAATATTTTTTAAAAAAAGAATTATATTCTTTGCATAAAGTAGTATTTAAAATGAAAAAACATCCATTCCTGTTTTATTTTATCATGGTGAGTTTATCTGTAAACGCACAGCTAACGTGGACGAATCTTGATTCGCTATACCAGCCTTTGCCGGCATCAGTACATATTTATAAATCATCTGATTCAATTGATGGTAAGCCTGATGTTGTTTATTATGTAATTGCAGACCTTAAAGACAAAGGCCTCAACTTTACAGCCGATACAAGCTACAAAAGACGATTAACTCCATTACAATTTTTTGAAAAAGACAAGCATCCTCTCCTTGTTGTTAACTCGTGTTTCTTTTCCTTCGCTACCAATCAAAATTTAAACGTCGTAGTAAGAAACGGTAAGCTCGTTAGTTACAATGTAACTACCATTCCTGCAAAAGGAAAAGATACACTCACTTATTATCATTCTTTTGATGGCGCATTTGGAATCTCAAAAAATCGTGATGCCGATGTTGCATGGGTTTACAATAATTCAACAAAAAAATATCCTTATGCAAGTGAATATGCAATTGCGTCTATTCATGATTCTGTCGCCGATCCTTCCTTTATTTATGTAACAGGAAATACTTCGATTGTAGTCGGAGAAGGAGGCGGGTTAGCATCATCTTTTAAAAAATGGAAAATGAGAACCGCCGTTGGTGGTGGCCCCGTATTGGTGCAGAATAATAAAGTGCAAATCTCAAATAATGAAGAAAGAAAATTTGCGGGAAAGGCTATCAATGATCGCCATCCAAGAACTGCTATCGGGTATACCAATGATAATAAAATCATTATTCTCGTTGCAGAAGGTCGAAGCGAAACCGCATCAGGACTCACCTTAACGCAGGAAGCAACAATACTCAAAGATCTTGGTTGCAAAGAGGCATTAAACCTGGATGGTGGAGGAAGTTCCTGTATGTTATTGAATGGAAAGCAAACTAATTCCCCATCTGATAAAGAAGGAGAGCGGCCCGTGCCCTCCGTTTTCGTGATTGAGAGAAAGTAAGGGTATCTAAACAACCGGCCACAAAAATTGAAGGCCGTTAAATTGGTGCCCTCTGCCGCTCATTATAAAAAATGAATTGCTTGCTCTTCCAAATTGTATAATCATGACCGTTGGAGTGTCCTTTATGTGAATTAAGTGTAAAGCATCTTTTGCTTTTTGAAGATCAGTATCTAATTTTTTATTTAATGAATCTGCTCTTTCGGGAACACCAAAAAATTCGGCCAACTGCTTCAGCAATAATTTGGTGCTGGCAATAGTTTTTCCGCCAGTATACGCTTTAATATTTAATCCCGCTTTTTCTATTTGAGGAAGCACATTCCCAGGACCCATATCATTATCATGCAATACAATATCCGGTTTCATTGAGATGATGCCTTCGGTACTCAACATCCGGTGATAACCCACTGTTGGCAATAGTTTGGCGCTGTCGGGATAAGTGCTGGATAAGTCAACCGCAACGATATCCCGTCCCTTCCCCAAAGCAAAAATCATTTCGTTTAATTGCTTGGAAACACAAACGATTCGCATGTTCCTGTCAGCATCTTTTTCTTTATTGCCAAATCTTCCGCAGGACAGGAATACTAACGGCAAAGCCAAAACGATAACTACTTCTTTTTTCATAGACTATTTTATAAAAAAATTAAAATGAAGAAAATCACGCAAAGACGCAAAATTGTGTAGATTTCTCCTTCGCATAAAAAATTAAAAATTATATTTCAAATTCACTCCCCCGTAAGAAGTTGCATTAAGAGGGCCTGGCAAATACGCATCAGGCAACTGGTTTACAAAAACGAAGATAGGATACTGTGTTCCGCCAATATTGTCAATTCCAAAATACAGGTTCAAATCAAAATGATTGGAAAGACTATGCTGGTAGCCGATTTTCGCATTCAATAAACTGTACGAAGATGTATTATTTAATCCGTCGGAGGTGATAGGAAACGCATCTTTGTGAGAATAAATAACATTTGCATAAAGGCCATACTTTAATAAAAGGTCTACACCAATATTAGCATTAAACGGTCCTACGCCTGCAACTTTTTTTCCATCATAATTGATTGCAGAATCAAGACCTGTTTTACTTTTGGTGTGAAATACATAATCAACGTATTTGAAATCAGAATAGGTAAAGTTTGCAAACGGGCGAACGGATTGAAAGAAACCGTTGGTCGATTCATAAGCAGTATATTTCGCAAGGAATTCAATTCCTTTATCGTCCTGCTTGCCGCCATTAACCACATAAGTGTATAACGTTGCGGTGCCTGCCTGGTTTAATACATTCATTGCAGTAAACTTATGAGAGAATTTTGCATCGAAGAATGCAATTTGATAAGATAACTTACTGTTAAGCAAATTGCCTTTAGTCCCTATTTCAAACTGGTTGCCAATTTCAGGAGCCAGGTCCGTATTAACAGCTCCCGTGCTTGGAATATAAAAATAGGAACTTGTTGGAGCTTTGTAAGCTTTGCTGTAGGAGCCATACAGGGAAAATTCTTTGCTGAACACTTTGTTGATGGCAAAATGCGGTGAAAATAATCCACCATAAGTCCTGGAATATTTGGTGGGCAAAGTACTGTTGGCTACATACATCCTGTTGTTTAATTCAATATGCATATCGCTCCACCCAATGCCTGCTGTAATAGAAATATCATGCGGCATTGCCAATGACCATTCTGTAAAAAGCGATGTCGTTCCTGTTAAAGTATATTGATTACTTCTTTGGGCTCCTATAATATAATAACCGTTTGTATCAGCAGGATTCTTCACCATGGTATAGCCAACAACCTGTGCATACTGGTGTTGCGTTTCAACCCCGGTAATGCCACTCAAACTGAACCCTTTTGGCAAAGAAAATTTGGTATCGAATGTAGAACGAAGTCCGTAATCAATCGGGTCTTTATCTGTCCATCCCGCGGCAGAACTTGAATTATTTGTTTGCCCTGTTCCAAAAACAGTTGTTGTATTAGAGATGTGACTGTTGAAATTATAAGTATGGCTCAAACCTGCACGAAAACTGATTATTTCAGAATGCGCATTCCTTATGATGTAATCAGGATTTCCTGAATAATATTTAGTTGCATACTGGGTTAATGTTAATTCACCTGCTCTTTGATCATAACTTTTACTATAACCAAAATAGGTGTTTATGGATTCTTTTTCATTGATTCTAAAATCACCGGCAATGTTTATAAAATCTTTATGGGAAGCATTATGCAATAAGTATCCATCCGTTTTTTGATGACCATAAGTAACTAACAGGGTTGAATTGGCACCACCAACTTCAAAATGAGTTGTATAACGCTGCAAGCCATAACTTCCAATCAAAACATCCTGGCCAATGGAAGCTTTTCCTTTTTCAGGTTTAATAGTTTTAAGATTTACCACACCCGCAATTGCCAATCCATACAATGTTCCTGAAGGCCCCTTGGTAACTTCTACATCGCCAATGGAACCGTAGTCTATATCATCAAGCAGCGTAATTCCTTCCGCATCTGTAATGGGAATTCCATTTAGATAAACTTTATATCCCTGTCCATCAAAATTGCTGCTGACGCGGCCTGTACCCCCGCTGCCACCACCATATCCGCGTATGTTGAATTGTTGTCCACCCGATACAGATCTTCTTTGCAGTGTCACGCCGGGTATATTGCCGTTAATTGCATCATCAAGATATAAACCCAAACCACGCTTTAACTCCGGTGTACCCAATTTAGTAATGGATGATGGTTGATACAAAAGAGCTTTATTCAAATTGGCAGTAGCGGTTATGTCCACTACATCAAGATTTTTATTCCAGGGAATAAGACCAATGTTCAAATAGTTGTCACAGTCATTTATTCCCCGCCTGTAGGTTTCATAACCTATATAAGAAACTATCAGCATGGAAGTTTTACTGCAATCAATCGAAAAGGTTCCGTCTTTATCTGTTGTGGTGCCTTTGCCTGCGTATGAAATGGATGCTCCATAAAGCGGGCTGTTGTTGTTGGAATCAAAGACTCGCCCTTTTAAAGTTTGAGCAAATATTTGAGTGCTGCAGGTTATTGCAGCTATAAAAAGCAATTGCTTCATTTTAATTTTATTTATCGGTTAGATTTAAAGTTTTCCAACGCTTACCGCTATACGCAAAAATTATATTGCAATAATGTTGTATTGGAAATATGTTTGCTGCGGGATACTGTTATCCGGAAGAAATTTCTTAAAAGAAAAATCATGGGAATAATAGATTCGGTCCCCAAAATCGGTACTAAGCAAAATTCCACGGTGGTGGCGAAGAAGTATTGAGATATGGTGTGGGCAATTTGCCTGCATCGTATGTTACATAAAAATGGTTCAAACGATTACCCATTGATAAGAAGACATTTTTGTTTTTGATATTATTTGTATAATGGTCTATACGAAATTTTAAAATTGGCAATTGTTTTTCATTTGTATTTCCGGTTTCCAGTATCCGCGAAATAAAAATATCATTTAACTGATCTTCATCTTTATCAGAAATGCAGGTAAAATAAATAGTGTCACCAATTGTACTTTTATTAATTACATCATACATCTGGTGTTTATATTCAAACTCATTTTCACCGTCATCATCAAAAACTAAATCAGGATTATTTTTGACATCCGCTTTTGAGAAAACAAATTTCATAACCCGGTCATTATGGAAAGTTGAATTGGAAATAATAGCTCTTTGTGAATTACGAACAGATTGCAGGCTGATGTACCATGCGATATAAAAACCGCTGCCGCAAAGCATCATTACAAGAAACAGAAATATTGCACTAATTTTTTTCAACAGGGGATTTTGGCAAAGCGCAAGATAAATAAGAATATTGAAATAAGACTTGCCGGTAAATAAAAGTTATTCCTGCTTTTGCTTTGATTCTGGCTTAATTTCCCAAACCAATGCACTCGCTCCCAATATGGCAGCGTCAGATTCTTTTAATTCACTGAATAATAATTTTACTTTATTCTGAAAAATAGGAAGCAGATTTTTTTCCATATGTTTTTTTACAGGATCCATCAACATCTTTCCCGCTTTAATTACACCGCCAAATAAAATGATCGCTTCGGGAGAAGAGAACATAACAAAATTAGCAAGCGCTTCGCCCAATATCTGGCCGGTAAACTTAAATACATCTTTTGCAATTTTATCCCCTTTAACCGCAGCTTCGTAAACCGCTTTGGAATCAAGCTTTTTAGCCGGTATTTTTCTTAAAATACTTTTTTCCTTCGGTTTGTTTTCAAGCATTTCTTTGGCCGTAAGAGCAATACCAGTTGCTGATGCGTACGTTTCTAAAGTGCCGTGCATGCCCGTGCCCGGATGAAGCCGGCCTTTGTGTCGAATCACAGTATGTCCTAATTCTCCGGCGAATCCATCATGCCCCAAAATAAGTTGCCCGTTTGCGATAATTCCGCTACCAACGC
Source organism: uncultured Chitinophagaceae bacterium (assembly GCA_963819925.1). GTDB lineage: Bacteria > Bacteroidota > Bacteroidia > Chitinophagales > Chitinophagaceae > Ginsengibacter. Next base: position 112,079 of record CAWFYG010000016.1, read on the forward strand.
CTGTTCCCAATGTTATCATTATGAAATCATGCATTCCCCTTGCAGCGCCGTACATCATTTCTCCTACTGCTGCTGCATTGGCATCATTCGTTAACGTACATGGTTTATTAAACTTGTCCGAAATAAGTTTTGCAAGAGGAATTATACCGCGCCACATTAAATTAGGTGCATATTCAATTGTGCCATTGTAATAATTTCCATTGGGTGCTCCCACGCCAATACCTTTTATTAATTCTTCTCCACCCACGAGTTCTATGGCTGGTTGCATTTCGTTATACAACTCCTCGATAAACCTGTTTATATCGTCATGTTTATTGGTTGGCAAATTACCCCTGTTGGATATTTCGCCCCGGTGATTTACAATTCCAAATTTTGCGGTGGTACCTCCAATATCAATTCCAATAGCATATTCCAATGGTGATTCCATGTTCTTTAATATATCTTTTATTATAAAATCAGGCCGTTACCGAGTCCAGGGCACCTTCAGGTCCGCTGTGTTCGGCATGTTCTTCAATGGCAGCATCGTAATCTATACCCTGTCTCTTTAAAATTCCTTTTACAATGAACGCAAATAGGGTGATATAAGCAAAACAGATGACCGGTACCCAATACGACTGGTGAATTCCATAACCGACCACATCACTTCTTGCCTGCAGGAAATCCGCAAGCTTTCCCTGTATCGGTGGAATGACACCACCACCCAAAATCATCATAATTAAAAAGGCCGCTCCCTGCGTTGTATATTTTCCGAGTCCTGCAATGGACAAAGCAAAAATACAAGGCCACATGATGGAGCAAAATAAACCACCGCTCAAAAATGCGTATATGGCTACTGTTCCGTGTGTGTATAATCCAATCAGCATCGAAAGCATTCCAAGCATTCCGAATATTAATAATGTACGTGCAGGTTTATTATTACTTATGTAAAAGGCAATCATTTGAACAAACACACAAAGTATGTAATAATACAGGATACTAACGTTATATTTTGATAGTGCGTTTACAGCCAGCACAATTCCGAAAGCTACTAACGGTACTACGAACATCAGGATTTTCTTGGTACTTTCTTTAAAATCAAAAGCAGAAATAGAGCCTACCCATCGTCCAATCATTAAGCCACCCCAATACATTGAAATAAACACGCCTGCTTCCGAGGATTGGTAACCACCAAAATCAGGCTGTCGCAATAATTCGCTTATGTTACTGACGTTAGTTACTTCAACTCCTACATAAACAAACAGCGCCAGCATGCCCAAAACAAGTTGAGGATATTTCATTGCTCCCCATCCGTCAGGACTTTTCTTCGCACTCATGTTGCTTATTATTAAACCCAACACTACTATAGCTAAAGCTCCAAACAGCCATCTCAATCTATACGTTTCGAGAGGCGTTTTAATGGCATCAATTTCATCAACCTGGGGTTTTATGGATTCTCTAATTGAAGTGATGCTGGCGGTAATTGCCGACGTCTCAGCAGCACTGGCCTTAGGCATAAGAGTCACTAAAGAATCAATTCGTTTGGTTTCAGGTGCAATCTCGTTCGTCATAGCCGTTATTTTTTTTGCATCCGCACTCAAATAACTTCTGAACACCGGAACAAACATAATAATAAGCAATCCCGTCATTATTAATAATGAATACAAAGCTTTGTTAGCCTTCTCCGTTTTTTCTGTAGAAATTCCCGAAGGTACCTTTCTTGAAAAATTAAAAAGAGCCGCAGCAGCTAAAAAAAGAATTCCCACACCGGTATAAAGAACAATTACTTTACTAAGACTAAGTGAAGCAATTTTTTCATCAGGTATAGCTGCGGTAGTTCCAAACAATGCAAACGCGACAATGAGTGGCCCTATCATTGTTCCGAACGAATTAACCCCACCACCAAGATTTACCCTGCTTGTTCCGGTGGAAGGGTCTCCCAGCGAAATTGCGAAGGGCTGTGCAGCCGTTTGCTGAAGCGAAAATCCCAATGCTACAATAAAAAGACCTATCAATATTCCCGTGAAAGTATTTGCGTTTACCGCAATAATTACTGCTACCGCACCCAATGCAGAAAAGAGCAGCCCATACACGATACTTCTTTTATAGCCCCATTTGGCAACAAGATCTTTACCACCAAATGAACCGTAAGCAAACAATGCCAAAGCCCCGAGATAATAGGCAAGGTAAAAAGCAAAGTCAATCAACTGGCTTTGAAACTGATCCAAATGAAAATAGTGTTTACAAAAAGGAATGAACACGCTATCGCCTGCAGCAATAAATCCCCAGAAAAAGAAAACCGTTACTAACGTACTTAAAGCTCCATAGTTGGTTGGCTGAAATTTGCCGCCTGTCGCAATGGGCTTTGATAAATTCATGGTAGGAGTAGCCATCGTATATTTTTTTATAAATGAAAGTAGGGGAATTTTTTCAAGGTATGAATTTTCATTAATAATTTTTTAATAAGAAAATCATTGTTACTTTGAAGAATATATTTTTTAGGTATGGAAATTATTCACGTTAGTGCCGAATGTTATCCTGTTGCTAAAGCAGGTGGTCTTGGTGATGTAGTTGGTGCGTTGCCAAAATATCAAAATAATCTTGGACATATTGCAAAGGTAGTAATGCCAATGTACCGGACAAGATTTTTATACGAAAATAGTTTTGATGTTGTTCATAAAGGTGGATTCGGTGTGGCCAATTACTGGTTTGATTATACTGTTATAAAGGAAACAAATAACATAACGGGATTCGATCTTTACCTTGTTGATATTTATGGTTTGCTTGATCGCGAAAGAATTTATGGATATGATGATGATTCGATGCGGTTCACTGCTTTCCAGGTTGCAGTAGTTGATTGGCTTGGCAAATGGAATCATCATCCTGATATTGTTCATGTTCATGATCACCAGGCCGGGCTTGTTCCGTTTATGATGCAGCATTGTTACGCTTACCGGCATTTGTCACACATCAAAACAATACTCACCATTCACAATGCACAATACCAGGGATGGATGGGCTGGGATAAATCGAATTATATTCCTCATTGGGATTCATGGAAATCCGGCTTACTGGAATGGGGAGACGCAATTAACCCACTTGCTTCCGGAATAAAATGTGCAGCAAAAGTTTCGACCGTTAGTCCCGGTTATCTGGACGAGCTAAAGCACGGTGCTAATGGTCTTGAAAAATTATTTGAATACGAAAGAGGAAAATGTTACGGAATATTAAACGGTATTGATACAGATGTGTGGAACCCGGAGAATGATCTGTACATTGAAGAGAATTTTAGCACAGAAGATTTTGAAGTTAAAAAAGCGGCTAATAAAAAAGTCTTATGCGACCAGTTTAACCTCGATGAAAATAAACCTTTGATTGTTTTTATAGGAAGACTGGTGGGAGAGAAAGCAGCCGACTTGCTTCCATCTGCAATAAGTGATTCTATTTACCACATGGAAGGAAGAATGAATTTTTTAGTTTTAGGAAGCGGTGAACATGGGATAGAGCAACAATTGCAGCACTTGAGAGGACATTTCCTCGGCTACTATAATTCTCAAATAGGATATAATGAAAAACTGAGCCACCAGATGTATGCAGGCGCAGATTTTTTATTGATGCCCAGCAGGGTTGAACCATGCGGCCTTAACCAAATGTATGCAATGCGGTATGGTACCATACCTATTGTAAGAAACACGGGCGGACTGAGAGATACCGTGAAAGATTTTGGCGGAGAGGGAGGATATGGAATATGTTTTGACCAGGCAACGGTTGGAGATATCACTCATTCTATATACAGGGCGCTGCAATTGTATGAGCAACAGGAACGGGTAAACGAAATCCGGAAGAAGATTATGGAGATTGATAATAGCTGGGAAACAAGCGCACAGGTATATATCAACCTGTATAATTCATAGGTTGTATATTATTCACAGGTTGTATATTGTTTGAATTTTATTTGATAAATTGTTGCACAGAAATTACGATTGCCGCGGGTGTTTTGAGGTGCATTCAAATTGTCGCTCTGCTTTTGAATATAGTATACGTCAATAACTTCAAATAAAAGATAACTATTAACTTCTAAAAGATAACTATTAACTTCTAAATTTTATATTATGTGGATCAGTAAATCATTAGTTGCAGTAATACTTGGCGGGGGTGCCGGTACCCGGCTTTATCCGCTTACAGCCAGCAGAAGTAAGCCAGCCGTGCCTATTGCAGGAAAATACAGGTTGGTAGATATTCCCATTTCTAATTGTATTAATTCTAACATTAACAGGATGTTTGTGCTTACGCAATACAATTCTGCTTCGTTGAATAAGCATATTAAAAACACCTACCAGTTCAGCGCTTTCAGTACCGGCTTTGTAGATATTATGGCCGCGGAGCAAACACCTGATAATCCTAAATGGTTTCAGGGAACAGCCGATGCGGTGCGGCAATCATTACGTCATATTCAGAATAATGAATTTGATCATGTTCTTATTCTTTCCGGCGACCAACTTTACCAGATGGATTTTGGAAACATGTTTCGTATGCACGAAAAAAACGGAGCCGACATTACAATTGCTACCATACCCGTTACCGAAAGAGAGGCAACTGAATTTGGGATTTTGAAATCGGATGAAGATCATAAAATCACTTCGTTTATTGAAAAGCCGGGCTATGACAAACTCCCGGAATGGTTAAGCGATACGGGACCTACAATGCAGGGCCTGGGAAGAAATTACCTTGCCTCTATGGGTATTTATCTTTTTAAAAGAGACGTGCTGTTTGAGCTCTTGCAGGACCAGGTGAAAGAGGCAACCGATTTTGGTAAGGAAATTATTCCTCATTGCATAAAGGATCACAAAGTGTTCAGTTATCAATATGAAGGTTACTGGACGGACATCGGAAATATTTATTCTTTTTTTGAAGCCAATCTTTCCCTTACAAAAGACATTCCGCCGTTTAATTTCTTCGATAATCAAAAGAAGGTTTACAGCAGGGCCAGGATGCTTCCCCCCGCCAAAATAAGCGGAAGCACGCTAAAAAATACGTTGGCTGCAGACGGTTGTATCATTTTTGCCGAGCGTATTGAAAACTGTATAATAGGAATACGAATGAGAATCGGCTTCGGTTCAGTAATCACCAACTGTTATTTAATGGGAAGCGATTTTTATGAAACACTCGAAGAGATGGCTTATGAAGCAGAAAAGGGAATACCCAAAATCGGCATCGGCGATAATTGCTTTATTAATAATGCTATTGTAGATAAAAATTGTCGCATAGGCAATAACGTTAGAATTAACGGCGGTACACATTTGCCGGACAGCGATCATAAATTATATGTCGTGAAGGAGGGAATTGTTGTTGTAAAAAAAGGTGCAGTTGTTCCGGACGGTTTTACGCTTGAATAAATAAATTTTACTGCTTCCTTAATTATTGTAATTTTATCAATGTGTACTTATTACACACTTTACTAAACGATTGCTATGTCATCCGAGTTAATATTGCCCCAGCCCAGGCTCAGTTTTAAGCAGATCCTGAACATGAGTTTTGGTTTTTTTGGAATTCAGTTTGGTTTTGCATTGCAGAATGCCAACGTCTCCAGGATATTTCAGACCCTTGGGGCGGAGATTGATAAAATAGGTTTTTTATGGGTGGCCGCACCACTGACCGGGCTGTTGGTACAACCAATAATTGGTTATCTCAGCGATCGTACATGGCATCCGAGATGGGGAAGGAGAAGGCCTTTCTTTTTTATCGGGGCGGTGCTCGCTTCGTTTGCACTTTTTTTAATGCCACAGTCAACCATGCTTTGGATGGCAGCCTTGTTACTGTGGATATTGGATGCATCTATCAATATTTCCATGGAACCTTTCCGGGCCTTTGTTGGCGATAAATTACCTTCATCACAAAGAACAACAGGCTTCGCAACGCAAACTTTTTTTATTGGCCTTGGTGCCGTAATTGCATCATTGCTTCCTTATATTTTTACCAATGTTTTTCACATAAGTAATACAGCTCCTGCCGGAAAAATAGGGGACTCAGTGAAATATTCCTTTTACATTGGTGCTATTGTCTTCATTGCGTCTGTATTGTGGACTGTTTTAACTACCAATGAATTTCCTCCTGAAAATATTGAAACATGGGAAGAAGAAAAGCTCAGGACAAAAGGAGTAATGAAAGGCCTTGCCGAAATAACCAAAGGAATATTTACCATGCCGGCAACAATGTTACAACTGGCAATTGTGCAATTTTTTACATGGTTTGCTTTTTTTGCTATGTGGATATACACCACACCTGCTATTGCACAGAATGCCTATGGGACAGTTGATACCACTTCAAAAGCCTACCAGGATGCCGGTGACTGGGTAGGCGTTATGTTTACTGTGTATAGCGCGGTATCTGCAATTACAGCGTTTTTATTGCCGGTACTTGCCAAACGCATTGGAAGAAAATATACTCACATGGTTTGCCTGGTAATTGGTGGCCTTGGATTCCTGTCACTCATCTTAATAAAATCGCACAACCTTCTTTTAATTCCAATGGTGGCAATAGGGCTTGCATGGTCGTCAACCTTGACCATTCCTTATGCAATATTAGCTGGCGCTTTACCTGCTCATAAAATGGGTTTTTACATGGGTGTATTTAATTTTTTTATCGTTATCCCTCAATTGGTGGCATCAGCAATTCTTGGAGTTATAGTAAAAGATATTTTTCACGAACAGGGAATTTATGCCCTCGTTATCGGCGGCGCTTCTATGATCGTTGCCGGCTTTCTGAATTTTATTGTAAAGGACAAAGATGCGCCGGCCCGCGATGTTATGCCCTTGCAGATTGTTGAATAGATTTGAGTTTTCAGAAAGCATTTTAATTTTTACCTGGCAAAATCCTTTGCCACAAGGTCCATCTTTTTAATTATTTTTATAAAAATAATTTTAATAAAAAACTTTAGAACTTTACAGTTAATAACACAGCGGTCTCCAATTTGCAGAAACAATTTTGAGTCTTGGCTGATACATTAATTTTTATCGCTACTTTATAAACCCTTAATTTTCCCGAACTCAAATTATCAGGATTGAAAAAGATTTCGCTTTTTTTAATTTTCAATTTCACATTCTTAATCTGTCTGTTTTCACAAAGTGAAAACATCAAATGCTATCCCACCAACTGGTGGGTGGGGATGAAATGGAATAAGATACAAATAATGGTGCATGGCGACAAAGTAGCCGATCATTTTCCCATGATAAAAATGGGACCGGAGGGAGTACAGCTTGCAACAGGTGTTTACCTCACTAAAATAAACCGGGTAGAAAATCCCAACTATGTTTTTTTAGATGTTACTATACAGTCAAATGCCAAACCGGGTAAATTTTCTTTCCCTTTTTTAAAAGACGTCAAACTGCAATATGAATTAAAAGCCCGGAGAAGGGGTAACGGTACCGCCTATGCGCAAGGCGTAACTTCAAAAGATTTTATTTACCTCATCATGCCCGATCGCTTTAGTAATGGTGATCCTTCTAATGACCGCATTCCGGGTATGAGAGATCAAAGCCTTGGCAGGGATTCTGTATATTATCGCCATGGTGGCGACCTGCAGGGAATAAAAAATCATTTGGATTACCTGCAATCGCTGGGTGTAACCACGTTATGGTTAACCCCGGTTATTGTAAATGATATGCCCCGCCGGACAGAGCATGGTTATGCCTTTACCGATCACTATACCATTGGGCCACGCATTGGTGGCGAAAAGGCTTACGAGGATTTGATACAGGCTCTTCATGCAAGGAAAATGAAGATTATCCAGGATGCCGTATACAACCATGTAGGGTTGTATCATTTCACCGTGCAGGATATGCCCATGAAAGATTGGCTGAACGAGTGGCCCACTTACACACATACCAATGCAAAGGACCAGGCTGTATTTGATCCTCACGGGAGCCTTCTTGATAAAAAAATTATGCAGGACGGATGGTTTACCCGCGAGATGCCGGATCTTAATGAAAGCAACCCGTATGTTGCCAACTTCTTAATTCAGCACGCCCTCTGGACGGTGGAAGAATTTGGTATAGACGGCTGGCGGATCGATACCTATCCTTACAACGATCTAACGTTTATGAATAGGTGCAATAAAGCGCTGATGGATGAATATCCGCATATTACTATGTTTGGGGAAACGTGGGTACACGGCGTCCCCGACCAAAGTTATTTTGTGCAAAATAACTATGACATTCCTCTTAAAAGTAACCTGCAGGCAAGTTGCGATTTCCAGGCATTGTGGGGCATTACCGATGCCATGACAAGAGATTTTGGATGGACCGATGGCGTGAATAATTTATATACGACCCTTGCGCAGGATTTTGTTTATAAGGATCCCACCCGCGAAGTGATCTTTTTAGACAATCACGATATGTCCAGGTTTTTTTCCGTAGTAGGAGAGGATATGGTAAAATATAAATCGGCCATGGCGTGGTTACTAACGTGCAGGGGTATCCCGGAAATGTATTATGGCGATGAATTGGCGCTTACCGGTGTTACCAGCCCTAATGACGGGCATGTGCGACAGGATTTTCCGGGAGGGTGGCCTTCTGACTCGTTGAACAAATTTGCTGCCACAGGCCGCACGACCCGTGAAGACAGTATATGGAACTACATTGTAGCGCTCGCTCATTTTCGAAAATCCTCTTCCGCCATAACCGGCGGCAGAATGATGCAGTACGTACCTGTGGATGGTGTGTATGTGTATTTCAGGTACGATAACAATCAAACCATTATGGTTGCAATGAATACCGCTAAAGATCCAAAGACGATTGCTCCCGCCGATTACAAGGAAAGAACCCACGGCTTTTCAAAGATGAAAGACATTGTTACCGGCGACATTACTCCATTATTGGATTTTTCTCTCGATGCGAAAGCAAGCGGGGTATGGGAATTGTTGCACTGATATACATGTAACATCTTTTTTGTACATAACTACAAACAGTACACGAAAATTTTTCGCAATGACGGTACGAACGTACTTACGCCATTGTAAGGGCCATAACAGGCGGTTGCAGTAAGGACGTCTCCCCCGATGCACGATCGAAATATTAATGGATAAGTGTCGGCAGGAGTAGTTTTGTATAGATAAAGCACTAAATAAAATGAATTGTTTTATTTTCCCATTGGCGCAACCCACCCGGTCGTGACATATAATGAAAACAAGAACGGGGTTATTTTGGGATAAAAGATATCTATCTTCCCAGAATATTTATTGTAATCTTTGATTTACGTTTCTAAAACATCCCTATTACATGAAGGGTTTCTTTATCATAATACAATTGGTATTGCTTTTTCTTAGTTCCTGCAGAGTGGCCGAAAGAGAACCAGTTGCGGCAAGAGATCAATTGCCCCCCATGGCAATACTTGATCTGGATAAAATTATTTTTCAAAAGCCCGATACGGGTATTCACTGCATTAATTGTGGCGGCGATTTGAAAGAAACAGGAACAATGAAAATTGTCCAGCGGATTATTGTATTCATTGGCTTCGGAAAACTAAAAGGACGCAATTACCAGTGTGAGAATTGCAAAAAGAAATATACTGTGATTTGAAAATAAGAGGCATCTCTTTGAATCCGGGTAACTTTTGTTTCCTGCTTTGTTGGTCCATGCCCACGAACTATTCTTAGTCAGCCGGTTTACTGTCCCGGAGTGTCTTCCCCGCCCTGGTCCAGGTATACAAGAAGTTCGGTTAGCGCAATGATATGAGTTTCGTAGCCTGGCATTGTGCGTGAACTATACTTGTGCGTTATAGCAAAGAGATTTCTATTTTTAATTTATGAGCAGAAAGTATAAATTTCACGACAGCGATAAAATATATTTTATTTCTTTTGTCACAGTTTATTGGATAGATGTTTTCGTAAGAGAAGAATACTTCCCAATTCCTGTCCGGTGTGCTCACCGGACATTTGTTACCTGAACGCCCGGCGCTATTAAATTTTCGGTAACTTACTCTTATAACTATTTAACCGCCATGAAATTTCTACCGCTCATTATTTTATTTTTAACAATAACACCTTCATTGTGTTTTGGTCAATACCAGGAACTCTACCCCGGTAATACAGGCGTTTACGAGGGAGTACATACCAATGATATGGTGTTACTCTCGCAAAGCCAGGACAAAGATGAGAATAGTGCTGATATTCATGGAAATCCCTTTTGGAATGAAGACTGGGAAACAGCATTTTTATATACCGAAAATTTTAAAATTCTTGTTCCAAAAGTCAAGCTTAACTTATACAAAGATCATGTTTACTATGCCACACCAGACAGTGTTATTATGATCGCAAAGGATGGACTGGTAAAAGGAATAACCTTTTTTAAAACCGGGGACACAACAAGGGTAATTGGAAATTTTGTTTATTTAAAAAATGATGATGATAAAGATTATCATTATTACGAGGTGATGAATGAGGGGAAGGCTCAACTCGTAAAGAAATATCGCGTTACACTTTTTAAACCCCCATTTGATCCCCTTACCGGCAGCGCAGACTGGAACTATGTGACCAAAGACATTTACTATATTTATTTTAATGGGAAGCTTTCATTGATAAAAGGAAATAATAAAGATGCAATATTTTCAATATTACATCCTTCGGCTTGTTTTGTTGATTGGCTGGCTGAGAATCACAACAAACTAAAATCTGCATCGGATATTTTAAATTTTCTTGAATATTATAATGGCGTGCAAAATAATCAGCAGAAGTAGTTTTGATGGGTAAAGAAATAAATAGAATGAAATGTGAGGAAGGAACAGATTCCACAGAGTATTCCCTGCTGCATGAAAACATTGCAAGACTTACAAAGCCAATAAAGGGAGCTATATAATATGCTTTCCTGCACAGGATTTTCACTTCAAAATAAGAGAGCAACATTTCGAATTCCTTTTCATTCATTCCAAATGTATCCCTGAAGAGTGTTGTAAATCTCGTATCAAAAATATGGGGTTCTATGGCCATTTGATCCGGGTGATTTATTTTCAATCACACCAAAATCACATTTTTTCAAAAGTACTAAAATGCTATATCAGGGGAAAGGTAATTGTCCGGATAACCCTTCACGGGAGTAAAACAGCACTTTGGCTTTAATAAAAAAAATGTATTTTACAATGATTATTTCAAGAGATTATTTTCTTACATGAGCACCATTACTACGGGAGAGAATCCAGGATTTTACAGGGTACTTTGGGCACTGTTTATATTTTTTGCTGTAGTTATTGGCGTATATCCTTTTCTGTATTACATAACAGACATGAGCAAGGGCGGACTGTTAAGTTCCAAATCCTCTTCCTTATTGCAGTCTGCAATATATATGGGAGCGTTTTATTCACATATTACTTTTGGTGGCCTGGCATTGCTTTCGGGCTGCACTCAATTCAGCAAAAAGATCCGTGATCGTTACAGGACGCTTCATCGTACACTGGGAACGATTTATGTAACCTGTGTTACCATCAGCGGGTCATGTGCTCTGTACATCGCCATCTATTCAACAGAAGGATTGGTGACTCATTTTGGTTTCGGCATCCTGGGGGTTTTGTGGCTATTCTGTACACTCACAGCGTACAATGCTATAAGGAATAGAAACATCACCAGCCATCGCATGTGGATGGTACGCAGCTACGCATTGTGTTTTGCGGCTGTTACTTTACGAATATACCTGCCTTTATTTACAGCGGTGTTTCATCTTGATTTTGGCATCTCTTATCAGATTATTTCATGGCTTTGCTGGGTACCCAACCTGCTCATCGCAGAAATAATCATCAGGAGATTGAAGCCGGTAGACGAAGTTGTTTAATATTTCATTGCAGGAAAATCACGATTACATAACAAGGACAATTTTGATGCTAACGGGGGACGGAACAAGGCGCAATTATCTACTTTGCCCCTTTGCTTTCTTTCCGTCTTTGCGTGAAACCCATTAAGAAGTCTCTTAACATACGCCAGTCGTATTCCTTACATTTGCCTTCAATGTTATTATTTTAAAACTAAATCATAATGAGAAATTGCCAGGCACAATCTGCCGCAATGTTGCTGCTTTCTTTTTATTAGTCGCGTCTCCGTTTTCGGCTATTGCCAGGGCAACCATACCTTTCCATTTTTACACTTGTGGAAGCCGGGCTTTCCCGTGAGGGGACCCGGCGTAAACCTGCAATAATTAGCGGGGATTGTTTTTCACTTTACGCTAAAACAGGTAACAGCGTGTAACCTAAACCGTTAGAACCTGCCTCCGAAAAAAGCCGTAGGGGATGGATAGCAGCTATATGAAACAATAACTCCGGGTCCTCTGCGGGAGACCCCCGGCCGCGACACAAAAAATTTACTTCTTCAATCCAAAAACAATGAGTGCATTTCCGGAAGCAATTGCAATGCGTTGTTGCCCATTCACACTAAACGAAACCGGATTTGCACCGATCGGGCCGCCGGTTTGAAACTGCCATTTGGATTTTCCTGTTTGTGCATCTAATGCAAAGAAGTTCCCTTCGATGGAGCCGCCAAAAACAAGTCCACCGGCAGTGGATAATACCCCTGACCAGGGAGGTGATTGTAATTTGAACTCCCATTTTAAATTGCCTGTTGCAGGGTCTAAAGCTTTCACAGCACCATATGCATTGTCACCCGGCAACAATTGCTCGCCTCCGCCCATAAAATATTTCCCTGGTTGATATTCCGCTTCCTTTTTAAAATAGAGCGATCCCATTTCCCGTACCGAAACGTAAAACATTCCGCTCGATTCACTATAAGAAGGGCTGAACCAGTTGGTAGCGCCCTGCAAACTTGGATAGATAAGGTTTCCTTTTTCGGTGGGTTCTTTGCCCGGAATAACAATTGGCTTCCCGTTTGCATCCAGGCCCTTTGCCCAGGTTTCTTTTGCATAGGCTTTGCCTGCAATAAATTTCCCGGTTTTTCTATCTAACAAATAATAAAAACCATTCCTGTTTGCGGTAGCCAATGCTTTAACTATAACGCCGTTTACTTTTACATCGATCAGCACCGGAATCTGGTTGGCATCCCAATCATGGGTATCATGAGGCGTAAACTGGAAGTACCAAACCAATTTTCCTGTCGTAGGATTAATAGCAAGCACAGAGCAGGAGTATAAATTATCGCCGCCTCTTGAATCTCCGTTCCAGTCGGGCCCCGGGTTGCCAATACCCCAATACAGCAGGTTCAAATCTTTATCATAGGATCCTGTAACCCATGTGGGGGCGCCACCGGTTTTCCAGCTATCTCCCTGCCATGTTTCATTTCCCGGTTCTCCTTTGCCGGGTATGGTATATAAGCGCCAGTCTCTTTTACCTGTTTTGGCATCATAGGCATCTAAAAAACCGCGGATGCCCGCTTCTCCTCCACTAATGCCGATAATAATTTTATTATCAATAGCGAGCGGTGCACATGTTATGGCATAACCCAATTTATTATCCGCTACTGTTACATTCCACTTTACAGAACCCGACCTGGCATCAAGGCAAATAAGGTGAGCATCTAACGTTCCAATATAGACGCTGTTATCAAGAAGCGCCACGCCCCTGTTTACGGGGCCAAAACCAAGCGTTGTTACATTTTTGATTATCTCCGGCGTATAGCTCCATATCTTTCTGCCGGTAAAAAGATCAAGCGCCGTAACCGTACTGGGCGGCTCCGAGATATACATGATTTTATCTGCTACTAAAGGTGTTGTTTCAAAAGTGCCATAACCGTTCCTCACCTGGTATACCCATACCGGTGCCAGCTTTTCAACATTGTTTTTATTTACCTCTGAAAGGTTGGAATACCTCGTACCATGATAGTTGCCTGAATAGGTAAGCCAGTTGCCCGGCTCCTTATTGGCATTGGCAATTCTTTCAAAAGAAACCTGCGAAAAATTTTGATTACAAATTAATATCGCTCCTATAAAGATGATTACATTTTTCATTGATTGCCCAGATTATGGAGGTATGAAACGAGATTGTCTATTTCAGTGTTGGATAATGCAGTTTTAAAAGAAGGCATTAAAGATTGCCCGAATTCTTTATCGATTGATTGCAGGCTGTCTTTAGTGAATGAATAGTAGTTGTTACTGATATCTTTTAACTGTATCGTATATGTATCCTCGTTGATCCGTAAACCGGTAATCTCTTTTCCTTCCTTGGTAACCACTTTTACCGGCAGGTACAAAGAAAATCCATACCCGTTATCCGGGTCCGTACTTTCGGGAAGAGCTGCGCCCGGATTGATTAATGCCTGCCTTAAGTAAGCCAGGTTCCTGGTGGCGCCGATTTCGGAGAGATCAGGACCAATACTATTACCACTCCCGTTTACCATGTGGCAATTGGCGCAGCCTGTTCTCAAATAGACCAGCTTTCCTGCAGTGGAATCGCCGCTAACTGGTTCGCGACCCTGGTTTTTGAGCGAGTTTATGTAAATATATAATTGATGACATTCGCTGTCGGAGAAAGACCAGTTCGACGGCATGCCGGTACCGGCTATTCCATTTTCTACTACTGAAGTAAAAGATGCCAGGTCCGGTGCATGCAAGAGTCTTTGCCTTCTGAGTGACGGGCCGGTTAAACCTGACGCATCCATTCCATGACAGCGTACGCAATTGTTTTCAAAAATCTTTTTGCCTGCTAATGCAGAATCAGGCATTGGGGCGCTTTGGTTTAAAGCTGTTTCTTTCCGGTTAGTGTTGCAGGAAGTAAATAGAATCAGTATGAATGAAAATAAGAATAGAAAAACTTTATACATGGAATAACGTTAGTAACAGAAGCATGAATCTCAAATGCGCTTCCCCAAAACAAATTACGATTTTATTTGAGAAGGCAGGATTCTTTTTGTATTAAGGCTTTGCAATGCCAGGAGTTTATTTAAAAAGAGCACTTTTTCATTCCTGTCCGGGGGTCTTCCTGTAGCGCATACACGAAATTGATGAAGAGCTTATACACTCCATCCTAATCGTTACATTTGTCAATGTTATTATTCAAAAACTAAATCAATATGCTACAACTGTTTCGATTAATTCGCTACAACGCTTCTGTTTTCCTTTTATTAATAGCGCTGCCGCTTTCGTCTATTGCCCAAACCACCAACCACACTTTCTCCATCTCATTCGCAGAAAGCACCAACAACAAACCCATTACCGGGCGTGTATTCCTCGCCGTTAGCAGAGATGCTCAGCCCGAGCCACGATACGAAGCAGGTTCTTATTTTCAAAGCGTACCGTTTTGGGCCAAAGATGTTGACCAGCTCGAACCTGGAAAAGATGTTGTTATCGACACTAACGTACTTGGTTACCCGATCGCAAACCTGCGTGACCTTCCCGCGGGAGATTATTACGTACAGGCCATTATGAATGTATACACGCAATATCACCGTGCCGATGGCCATACCATTTGGGCGCACCAGGATCAATGGGAAGGTCAGCATTTCAATACCTCACCCGGCAACCTTATCAGCGGTGTACAGAAGATACATTACGATCCGTCGCAGGACCAGTCTTTTTCCATAAAGCTCGATAGTGTGCTGCCTGCCCGCAATCTTCCGCCGGATACCAAACAGCTAAAACATATTAAGATCAAAAGCAAAATACTTTCCGATTTCTGGGGGCATGACATGTACCTTGGCGCAACTATTTTATTGCCGAAAGGTTTTGACGAGCATCCCAATGTTCACTATCCGGTAGTGTATGAACAAAGCCATTTCGGCCTCGGCGCCCCGCAGGGTTTTACGACAGAGAAAAGACCTGTTTCACCTGCCCGTCAAAAGACCCTCGACGATTATAACCTGGAAGATGGTTACACCTTCCAGCAGCACTATAATTCAGATCACTTTCCGCGGATGCTCATCGTTACCTTCCAGCATCCCACACCGTATTATGATGATTCCTACGCCGTAAACTCCGCCAACAACGGGCCTTACGGAGATGCCATCATGAAGGAGTTGATTCCATACATTGAAAGTCATTACCGCATTATACAGCAACCTTATGCAAGGGTGCTTACGGGCGGCTCTACAGGCGGATGGGAGTCCATGGCGTTGCAACTCTTTCATCCTGATTTTTTTGGTGGCACGTGGACGCTCTATCCCGATCCACTCGACTTCAGGCACTTCCAGCTCATGGACCTTACAAAAGATACCAATGCATTTTACGCCAATCAATTTACCATGCCTTTTGATGCCAACAGTACCTGGCAGCAATCTCCCCGTTACATGATGCGTGACAATGAAGGCATGCCCATTAGAACCACGAAGGATGCAAGCTGGCTCGAAGCGGTACTGGGCACACACGGGCGCTCGGGTGAGCAAATGGATATTTTTGATGCCGTGTTTGACCCCGTTGGCAACGACGGCTACCCGGTACCGTTATGGGATAACCTTACCGGTAAAATAGACAGCAATGCCGTGAACTATGCCCGCGAACATGGGTACGACCTGCGCTATTACCTCGCTAAAAACTGGGCCACGCTTGGGCCGAAGCTTATAGACAAACTGCAGGTGTATGTAGGTGATGCCGATAACTTTTACCTGAACCTTGCGGTGTACGATTTCCAGCATTTTCTGAAGCATACTGAAAACCCGCATTACGAAGGCACCTTCGAGTATGGCCGCCCCATGAAGGGCCACGGCTGGCAACCGGTGCCCACCAGCAAACTGCTGCAAATGATGGCGCAACACATTACGAAACATGCTCCCAAAGGTGCTGATACAAAGGGGTGGAAGTATTGATGAATAAAAGAAAGGATTAGGGGCTGTGATCTTCGTACATGCATCAGCGATAGTACGTGCTTTTCGCTTGTAGTCCTCGCTGCGCTTCGGGCTACCGCTTCTATCCCGCAGCCCAATGTCATTAAGTTAAGGATCGGCATGTAAAACCAAGAAGGTTTATTACAAGTCCTGTAATAATAAATCTTCAAAAAAACCTTCTTGGTTTATGTTAACTTAATGACATTGTCCCGCAGCCAGTGAGCGATAGAATACCAATCAACTTTGAGATGAAAGTGACGGATTAAGCATAGATCGGAAGACCTGCCTCAGAATTGGAGGAATATTTAAAAGCTATTGAGATCATTTCTAGGATATTATTTTGAGAATGTCGGGCAAGGAAACCCGATAGAAAGGGGAGGCGCTTTCTTTGGGTTGTCGTAAGTTTGGTAACGTGGTTTTGGTGTCGGCCATACCCACGCCGTGTGGGGATTTAGTTTGTCTAATTGTTATTGAGAGTATTCAATTTTTCACTTTTCCATTAAAGTTTTCAATGTCTTTTTCTTTCGAAAGCAAGAATTTAAAAAAAGATTTCTTCTGTAATTTACATGTCTGCATAATGCTCGCCATTCTTAGATAATATGGAAATTGTTTGTCTCCAAAAGAACCTGATATTTTCCTTTGTACGCAGATGTGTCGTAGCCCATTTTCGGCAGGGTTGTTATGCCAAGTTATTTCGTTATGATTTATAAACGTAAAAAGACTATTTCGGTACCGTATCAGACGTTTTTGATATAAAATACAAAGTTCGGATTTGTAAACCTTGCCGTCTATATTTTGCTTATAGAATCTATCAATAGACTTTTGGTATTTTTTTAAAAAATATTTTTTAAGACCATATTGATGAACGGTTTGAATAATGGGAATTATTAGGTTTCTGATTTCACAGACAAATCCTTCATACTCTTTGTCGAAAGGGCTTTCCCACAGGCCATTATTAATATCCCGAATAAGATGAACCCAACATTTTTGTTGCAGGCATTCGACATTATCATATCCCACAAAAAAATCAGAGATCAAAACACCTGTATAACCTTTGAGGAAATCTTTAATTGTGGAAGCTTCCCGATTTTTTGATAGCTTGAAAGTGACATGTCGATCTGTCGTGAAAATCCATACATATTGAATTTCACCATGGATACTAATCGTGGTTTCATCGGCATGTATAAAAGGGCTTTGAAGTATATTATTTATAATTTTTTTCTCTGTTTCTAGATAGTATTCACTGAAATTTTTAACGAGCTCGCCCCCGTAACCAGGGCCAATTTTATCTTTAATTACCTCATAGATACTTTGGTTGATTTTTGAAAATGACAGTTGCATTTCTACTCTTTGGAATACATACCATGCTTTATAGTTATGTCCATATACTTGCCTGCTTAATCGCCTGACAAATACAGGAGCATAAGAATTGTTGCAAATTGGGCAATAACCGAGATGGCCAATGTATTCAGTAATTGTCTTTCTAACCCCATTTTTACTAAAAATGACGTCAATTACTACTCTTCTTACCGTTTTTCTGGATTTATTGAGTTGCTGTTTCCTATGTTTAAAACAATATTTATCTGCGGGAATTATTATAGATTTATTCGGCTTAGAAATAAGTTTCCCGCATAAATTAGAACCAATTTTATACATTTTTTTATCTTGGCTTAGTTTTCTTGTTTCATTCCTGCTCAAATCAATTTTAATCCTCTTCCTGTCGTAATCATGATATGCTAATTCCAAAATTAAACTGAATTGATTATGGACTAATTGACTAACCTCTGATGCAATCTTTTTTGGATGCTGTACAAAATCAACATCGGTAGAAAGAGAAGACTTTAATTGGATACGCGTTAGTTCATCAGTTAAAATCTTTAGTGCTTTACAATCTTCCTCGTTGTAAGTAAGTAGGCAATTTTTATATTCAACTTCATGCCTTTCCCAATAATCTCTCCATACAATGCTTTGTAACCCGGATGAATTTTCATAGGTCCATTTCATGCCTAGAACATGCCCTAATGACTTGAGCCCATTTGAATAAGTTGGGAAATAAATTTTCCCAAAAATGGAAGTGTTTATGTTGATGAATCTTTTTTTGACGTTTTCAATATTCGTTTTATATTTTTTTGATAGTTTATCGAAAGCCAAAGGCTCAAAACTTCCATAATGATAAATGGGGCTTTCGGGATAGGTTTCGAGAAACCTAATTACCTTTTGCCAGGTAACTTCTTCCTCCTTCAGCGTTTCAGACCAAAAAGATTTATAAACTGTTTTCTCGTCCTCAGAAATCAAAATACCAAAGAGATAGAAAAAATTATTGTCAGGGATACCTTCAATATCCAAAAAGATCTCAAAGGGCTTTCTTTCAATTGCTGGCAGCGTTTGAATATACGTTTTTCCAGTTCTAATGGCGAGAGCTTGTAACTCAGGCTGGTAAGATATTTTTGAATTTTTTAAACGTTTACTTTTTCTGCGGGGCTTGTAAATAAAAGAAAGCTGCTTGACTGTGGAAATTCCTTTTTTCTCAAGTCTTAAAATTTGTCTGGAAGTGATACGTTCTAAAAGAGATAGATTATCTTCTTTTATTGCTTGAGTTTTGCATAACTTGGTAAATGCACATTGATTGCAATGGTCATTAAGTTCTAATCTAGGTGGATTTTTGTCAAAATCTAGTATTTTAACGACAGCAGCTTCTACCGGCTTTCTTAGTTTGGAAAGATCAACATGATGTATATTCCCACTTCTGTCAACTATTACTCCTTTACCCGGAAATGTATTTTGCAATTTCTCTAATAAGAATCCAAGGAATGACAATTCCATTCGATTCTCTGTTGAAATTTTATTGGTACCAATAAAAATTGCCGGCTCGTAATAAAATTTTCCAAATGATGATTTACCTTCTTTTTTTATAAGAAGTTTACCATCAAAATTGAAGTCTTGAATATCTATATTCGTGTCATAAATGGCTGCGATGCCCTCCCTAAGTATCCCTTCTTTATAGAATTGAACCTCTTCATATTTTTCACAATACGTTTCAATCGCTTTCTCTCTTGCTTTCTGAACCAAAAGTTCATATTCCACTTGCTCATATTGCTCAACAGAATTAAGTAGGAGGTAAGCTTTCCTATGGCATTGAAAATAAGCCGAAATATGCCGAGGGTTGATTAGTTGCATACATTGAAATAAACTAGTTAACTCAAGTTAAGCCTGCGTTGGGTGTGTCACGAAACAAAGATCACGATAGTTCCCCAAATTAGCACCAGTATGTTCTCCCCCTCATTTTGGCGCAAGAATCTCCACTCTTCGTCGAACTATAAAGAAGTAACGCTGGCGCAGGTTTGGTAGCTGAGCTAAGTGTGTTGGCCATACCTGTGCCATAAAATAAAACTGCAAACCTTGAAGCAAAATTACGAGCCAGGAAATGTTTGATGAAAAATTAACTAACATACACCAGAATCCTGTTTTGGAATGGAAGACTAAAGACGGCCTAAATTGTTACTAATTTAATCATTATGCAATGATATGAGTTTGGTAGCCTGGCTTTGTGTGCCGGCTATACTCATAAAAGGGCAGGCAGGGTAACGGCTAAGCCTCACATTTGCTCCACAGGTGGGCGGCGTTACCTGCCCTTACCATTTATTAGATTGGAAACACATAACCAATGCACCGGCTCAAAAAGAAACCTGCGTTCACAAGAATAATTTTCCGTTTACCCCGTTATTTATATAATCCAATTTTCAAACGGCATTTAAAAAAAACATGAAACGTTTAGAGCCCGACCAGAAAAACCCTATGTCCATTATTAGTTATGTACCAGACTCATTAAAAACCAAGGCCCAGTTAGATTATATACCCAGGTTTCGAATTACCTCAGGAATAACCGGCGGGAATATCTTAAAGATTATCAAATTGGGAACTTAAAGATATCGAACATGCTATCTGGAACCTATTCGCGGGAAGTTGAAAATTTAAGAATACATGGAGAATTTTCCATGGTAAAAATCTTTAAAGAAGAAATATCTCTTTACAAAACAGCAAAAAAAAAATGCTAAAAAAGGTATTTCGAGGTAAAATAAGAGAAAATAAATACTTCCCATGGTGGGCACAAGTTTAAGCCTGCGTTGGTGTTTCAGAAAAATCTTCAACCTTACAAAGCCAAAGCCGCCGTTGTTGCGTGTTAGTGCTGATGGCCTTTGCAGCCAGGCAGACACCAACAACTTAGAAAAACCTTCGAAATAAAAGCAAGTAAAACTTTCCTTATTTTAGACAATTCTAAAACTAAAGTGCATTCATCATTACCACATATCATACACAATATTTTACCGCCACTATCCTGAAATGGCAACATCTTTTAAAACCAGGTAAATATAAGGATGTAATAATCGATAGTACTGTTGTTGGTGTGCCCGGCTAAAGCCAACGCAAAAACACGCAACAACGGCGCTTTTTTCGTTATTTCTATCTTTTTAAATTTTTGAATGGAAGACCAAAGACGGCCTAAAATATCTTCACGCTTGTAGGTAATACTCCTTATTGAATCATCGGCTATATTAACCAGTCAATTTCCTGTCTGGTTGAATCTTCCTTCCAATCGCTTCGGGCAACAATTACAGCTATGCGACTGCCATCGGGAGATATTTTAGGCTCTGAGAGTTTCACCAGTTTTTGCAGATCATCCAACTGAAATGGTTGTTTATTTACCTGGGCATAAATAATTCCTGATGATAAAACAAGTAGGAATAAAAACTATTCTATTGATAGCATTCATAAACAGTTTGTTTAAATTTTGCCGGCATTAAATTTTTAATGATGTATTTTATAAATGTAATGATATTTCAACTAGTTCTCCCGTCAACTTTCCGTTGATTGATATCTGCACCTGCCGATGCGAAGTACCATATACTAACGGTGATGTATAACCTTCACATTGATATAAAATTGTCGGGTCTTTTTCCTTAATATGCTTTTTTAATTGTTGCCGGAGTTATTAGCGGCTCTTTTGCTTTCTTCGTCTAGCCCTGACCGATGCTCACGTGCAGCTTTTACCTGCTTACTGCCGAACTTATAGCTAAAACCGATGGTAACATTCCGTGGATCCCAAAAAGCAGTAGCCCATAAATCCTGTCCTGCAAAATTACTGGTGCCATACCAATGAATGGTTTTAAAGATATCATTGAAATTTAAACGCAAATTTCCCTTACCCTTCATAATAACTTTTTGAGCCCCTGCATTTACCGCGGTGAGATAACGTGTCTTCATAGTGCCACGGAATATGGTTGGTGAATTATACCAACTGCTTAAACTTGCCGTCCATCCTTTACCGATAGTAAAATTATTTTGAATATATCCCGTACCTGCATAAATACCCAGGTCCACTTTTCTTCCAACGCCAAAATCCGCGAGGTTATGGGCGTAATATCCCGTAGCACTGACCGTTAGTGAATACCACGCTTTCGAAAAAGAGTAATTGATGCTCAGGCTTAGGTTATCCTGTTTGGCAAGATTCTTTGGAAAATAAAAACTTGAAGTTCCGTTTAAGGTATCAGATATAGAAACAATCACATCCTTAGTATGTGTAAAGCTGAGGTTAGTTACGAGTTTATTATGAAATACGTTGATGAGGCTAAACGAATTCGCATATTCGGGACGCAGGGAAGGATTTCCTTTAAAGCCACCATACTCGCTGGTGCGCTCTTCAAAAGGATTGAGGTTTTGGTAAGATGGCCGGTTGATGCGCCGACTGTAAGATAAGGTCCATTGACTTTTTGGATTTTTTGTAAAGGTGACCGCGCCACTCGGGAAGAAATCAACTAACCTGCGAACGAAGGCTGCATTGTAATCTTTAAAGATGGTTCCGTCTTTCACAAAGCCTGTTGAGTTGCCTTTGGTGATGGTATTTTCCATCCGTATTCCAAATTGCGCACTTACATTTTTATAAGTTTTGTTGTAATTTATATAGAGCGCATTAATATTTTCTTTATAAATAAAATGATTGCTTGCAGACGAATCGTAGATAAAATGAGTGCTCGCTTCCTGGTTATAAAAATTAAATAAGTTATCACTGTTGATGAAAGCGATCTTACCACCAAAGCCTAAACGACCTTTATGGAAATTTTCTTCATAATCCACTTTGAAGCTGTAAAGATTTATATCAGATGGCGTGATCATTGAATAATTATTTTGATACAACAGGTTCTGAAGTGTTGGATCATAAAACATATTCGGCTGATATTGATTGTTTCGAAGCCCGAAATAACCATAATCTGCATCTATGCCTAGTTCATGCCCGGAGGTATCTGCATAACGGTAGTTTAAATTGACCCCAATATTATTCCTTGAAGATTTGGACCTGTTGTTAGACAATAAAGTGCGGTCAGCCATTTTTGTGGGAGCGTATGAAATATAAGTGATGTTATCACCTTTGCTACTATCTTTTGAAAAATTGCCGTTTAATAAAATTCCCAGTGTGTTCTTTTTATTGATAGAGTAGTCAACACCCGCCTTTATGTTATGAGAGGTATTACGGCTGGTGGAAGGGCTCCATGCATTGAGAATGCTGTCTAATATATTACGATATACCTGCAGGTCAAATTCGCCCACGCCCTGGTTATAACTATAATTGAAAAAAATATTAAAATTTTTATTGCGGGTGTTTAATGAAATGCCCGCATTATGCTTCCCCCATACTCCCTGTGTAAAATTATAATTGATGTTACCATTGGTTCCGTAACTCTTGTTCTTTTTTAATTTGATATTGATAATGCCACCTGTGCCGGCCGCTTCATATTTGGCAGAGGGATTATTAATGATCTCAATAGATTCAATAGAACTTGAGCGAAGGCTTCGCAAATAACTGCTAAGGTCCTTTGCCGTTAGCGGAGATGGTTTACCATCAATATAAATCTGCACCCCGCTTTTTCCTGCCAGCGAAATATTATCGTCCTGGTCTACCAACACACCGGGCGATTGCCTCAGCAATTCCATGCCATCAAGACCGGTTGCGTTTATATTATTTTCAACATTAAAAATTATTTTATCCGCCTTCACTTCTATCACAGGTTTTTTAACCGCTATCACAATATTGTTGAGCCGGGCTAAGTTTTTTGATAAAACAATTGTTGGAACCTTGAAATCGTTTCCGGCGTACTCAAAGAGACCGGAATAATTATTTTGAAATCCCACACTTGAAATCTTTAAAAAATATTTACCGGGGTTTATTAAAACGAATTCATAAACACCGTTGCTGTTGCCAACACCCATTTTTACGAGGGAACTGTCTGCTGCATTATATAAAAAAGCAGTAGAAGAAGCCACGGGGTTGCCGGGTTCATCTTTTACAATACCACTTATTTTTTGAGCATTCGCCCAGATATTAATAACGCAGAAACATATAATAAACAATATTCTCATAAGTACATTTTAGTTGAAACGGGTTGCAGGCGGGCAATTCGAGGAACAGATTTAAGAGCGGCAAAAGTAAAATATTAATTTTCAAAATCATATTTTAATAGTGGGAAGATGGATGAGTGGTTAGGTGTTATCCAAACTCACGGCTGCTGGTTGGAGTACGGCCAACAGACCCTGATAAAATTTTGTTGCCCCGGCAGGCTTTACACGGCTCAGTATTCAAGTCGCTATAACACTGTCCATGTAACCCTAATGGCTAAACGAACTTGGTATGAAAGGAAAGCCACTCTTCGAATTTGTGTAAGTCGCTTCGGCATCGGGGGTTCCGGAAAACTGATTTCAATTTAGAAGATTTGGTTGTTGGAAACGCAGCCGGGACGGCGCTACGGATAGAATATAAGTCCTGAGTCGCACCTGTCCGACGAGGCGGAAACATCAGGACAGCGTCCTCTAATTATTTATACGTCGCTGAGACAGCGCAGTAAACGTACTTTATTTTTTGAACTTTCTCCCGACAGCATTGGACCAGTATCCTGGCAAGAAAAATTCACTTTGTAATTTAAGTGCCTACCCGGCCTTAGCCAAAGGTAATTCCAATAATAATTCACAACCCTTTCCTTTGGCTGAATTCAAAATAAACTTACCGGAAAATGATTCGGCTCTTCTTTTTATATTGTTGAGGCCAATCCCTTTTTTTGCAGTTCTTACATTAAAGCCTTTCCCGTTATCGAAAATCCTCATCATTACAACATCTTTGGCTTGTGTTACTGTTATTTCAATTTCGCTTGCTTCTGAATACTTAACAATATTTTTTACCTGTTCCTGCAATATCCTGTACAAATTTATCTGGATGTCGCCGGTAACAGAATTGCATAAAACATCAAAATTGAGTTTTATATTAAACCGGTTGTTTACGTTAAAGGATTGCAACAGGTGTTCGATAGCATCTTTTAAAGTATTGTCATCAAAAGATGCGGGTGCAAGCTTATGCGACAATTTTCTCACTTCTTCAACTGCGTTTAAAACGTGTGCTTTACCCATTTCTAAAAATTCAAAAGCTGTGTTTGTTTTTGTTTCACTCTTTTTTACCATGCTCAATGCAAGCATGGAACTGGCCAGGAGCTGGTTTACGTTATCATGCAGTTCGCTTCCGATAAAACTGCGTTCCTGTTCCTGCGCATCTATGATTGCTTTTGATATGCGTATTTCTTCCTCAACCTGGTAAGTAATATCCTGCATGGCGCCAATCATCCTGCAAGGATTACCGCTTTGATCAAATATCACAAAAGCCCTGTCAAAAACATATTTATAAGAACCATCAGCGCAGCGGAACCGATAGGTTAATTGAAATTTTTCCAACCTCTCCCTGAAGGCTTCTTCTAATAATTCAGTCACTTTTTTAAAATCTCCGGGATAAAGTTTTTCTTCCCACCAGCCAGCAACATTTTCTACTTCAGATGCCTGGTATCCAAACGTTTTAATGATACCATCATTATACAACATTGTATTTTTTACAATATCCCAATCCCAGATGGTATCGCTGGTGGCGTTTGCAAGAATATCATACCGTTCGATAGCTGATTTTATTCGTAATTCGTTCTCTTTGCGCTCACTTACATTCCGCAGGTTAGTAATAATACCGGCAATAGCGGGGTCATGTGTCATATTTTTAACCACTCCTTCAAGCCAGATAAACCGCCCATTTTTATACCTCAGTCTTATTGAAACCGGAATAGTTGTTCCCGGATTTGCAATCGCTTCTTCTATTAAAGCCTTTACATTTACCATGTCATCCGGGTGTACATATTCCGCTACAGCAACTTTTGTATTTTCCTCAATCAACCGGCCGGTAACCTGGCTGGTAGAAAAACTCCGGAAAAGGACATTCATTTTTTCATCAATCAAACAGATAATACCTTCATTATTCTCTACGAGGGCCCTGAATAATTTTTCTTTTTTGCTTAATTCCTCTGTTCGTTCTTTAACTCTTTGCTCCAGTTTATCGTTTAGCTTTTTTAAATCGGCAGCTGCTTTTTCCTTTTCAATATTATCAGCAATGGTTTTCCGGTAAAAAACAATTAATAGTAAAAGAATGCCTGCTATTGTCAAAAATAATACACGCTGCAGGTTTCTGGCATTTCCGTCATTTGCCAGTTTTTGCTGAACCAATAACACATTTTCGGCTTCCTGTATGCCATCAACCAAAAAACCGATGTGGTCAGCATACAATCTACCTTCACTCGTTTCCACGAGTTTCATGGCTTCATTCGTTCCGATAGTTTCGTAATTTGTAATAGTACTATTGGAAAAGGCTATCCTGTTATTAATATAAAATAACATGGAATCAATACGGGCTTTTTGTAATTGGTTATTTTTTGTAAGCTTCTGCAGGTAGCTGAGTTTATCATAAATTTCCTTTTGTAATCTTTCCTGCGGTTCCAAAAGCGTTTTTTGCCCGGTAAGTATATAAGCCCTGAAGCCGGATTCATTTTCCAATGCAAGTTTCTGTATATTTTTAGAATACTGCAGCACCGCCTCGGCATTGTCTATCCGGTTTCCGGTTTTTAGCACCTGCCCGGATTCATAAACACAAACAACTAAAATGAAAATGATGAAAACTAAAAGTAACTTAATACCGGGGATGTAATACCTGGTATAGTTAACCTTAAGCTTCATAGATATTTGATTTGATTGTAATTAATGCCGCTCTTTGCTGAATATATCTTTAGAAATAAATATAATAAAGATACTTTAAACGATTCCGGGCAAGGTCTTATTGTCATCCGGATATGCAGCCGGGGAAATATGCAGTGGGGGTTTGGTTTTCATCATTGAAATGTAATAAAATAAAAAATAAGGACTTTGTGGGTATTAGTTCCTGCCGGTTTTTATATAGATTGGCTGCATATTATTCTGTAAGCTATATCAATAAACAAATAGCGTGTTAAGAAAGTTCCCTTTATTTCTCTTTCCAGGCGGGTGTCCGGAGGCTGACCGGGAATGTTTTTTATTGAACAATTCGATTCATCTGGCTTTACATTTTTTTAGTGCCTTGTCCTAAAAAAGATTTACAGTGAGCATTATTCAAATCAATAACTTTTGGAAAGTTCAGATTTTAGTTTTTTAAAATTGATGGTAAATAACTTTCCAAAAGTTCAACCCGCATTCCTTAGCCGGGCATTTCTAATAGGTTATCAGAGCAGGAAAGCCGCCTCAATTTGTTATGAGACGGCTTTCTTGTTTTCGAAACTCCAATATCACCCTGCATGAAAATTATTCAACCAGGAGCTTCCTGGAAACTACACCATTGTTTTCATCGTAAATTTTTATAATGTATATCCCTTTTTGCAAATCGCTTATATTATAACGGTTACCGGTATTCGAATTCATTCTCTTTACCAGCTTACCGGAAACATCTGAAATTTCAATTGAACTGATTTTGCCGGAAAAAATAATGCGCACCTGGTCTTTTGCCGGATTAGGATAAATAACGAATGATGGCGCATTGATGATTGTAACAGATACAACCTTACTGTATTTAAAATTGCCATCAATATCCACTAGTTTTAACCGGTAATAGCTCGTTCCTATAAAGGGTGTTTCATCGTTAAAGGAATATTGTTGCAACGCAGCGTTATTATTTGCGGCGATTGTGGCGATAGATGCAAAATTATTGTTACCTCCTTTTTTCTCTATTTCAAAATGGGAAAAGTTCTTTTCATTTTCGGTAGTCCATAAAAGTGATATAGATTGTTGTTGATTTATGGCATTAAAATTTACAATCGTTACCGGCAACGGGTTTAATGCGCTGACGGACGCAAGAGTAAAAGGACTGAAGTTTGTGACCGCATTCAGCGATTGTACAGTTCCTTCAGTATTATCACCCGTGATGGTTCCATTCCCTTCATCCTTCCATGCGGTACCATTCCAGCGGGCTACGGCCAGGCTGGACGGATTATCAATGCCGCCGCTTCTCGGGGTTCCCCAACTGAGCGTTACTTTCACATTTGAGGTTCCGGTAACTCTGTCCAGCAACCAATATTCTGATTTTGAAATATGATTTATTGTCGGATCTTTTTTTGTGGAATCGTAACCTGCATCGTTAGGAACAGCAGCTATATATTGCGCCCTGAACTGGTCAGTTGTTGCCGAAGGAGCTGTAATGCTTACCGGTGCAAAAGCATTGTTTTGGCCAACTGGAAAAACAAAGGCATCGTTTCCTGTTTTAATCATTGGCCCATCTACATAACTGGCATCAGAGCCGCCGGTATAGCTTACACCATCCGGAATAATCAAATTGCTGTTTATTCCGGTTATTATTATTCCGGAAGTTAAATTAAGGCTGGTGGTAACAGTAACGGTATCCTTCAAGGTAACATTCCCTGTTCCCGTTTTGTCCATAAAAAGCTTTGGAATGATAATAGATTGTGCTCCCAATTGTTCTATGATAACATTAGAAGAACCGCCAAACCTGAAAGCATTACTACCGAAAACAATTCCTGTTGCAGAACTTAAGATAAAATCACCATTAAAACTGGTGGTATCGTTATATGCAAGGTTGATAGTTCCTCCAACGCGATTGAATCTGAAATTCCCGTTATAAATATCGCTACCCTGGTAGCTTTCGTACCAGATACCGGCAGTATTAGATGTAAAAGTGGTATTGCCGGTAATTATAGTTCCACCGATGTAGGTACTTCCGGTATTGGCTGCGTCATCAGAAAAGGTGACATTACCCGTTATTGAATTGCGCCTGAATTCATCTCCGCCACTTCCTGTAAAGCCGTTTACATTTAGCGCAGTTACTGTAAGCGTATCGTCATCAATAGTAACCAGCCCGCTGTTTTGTACTGAGATGGTACCCCCTGTAGTAAGATTTTTTATCTTTCTCATTTCAAAAGCAGGATTACCACTACCCGTGGCTGTTATATTAACAGTACCACTAATAGAAGCAGACGCCTTATTACCACCATTTATGCTTGTGGCGCCGCCGGCAATGTTGGTATAGCTAAAATTACCGGAGAGTGCAGTAAAACCCTGGTCGAGGATATTCGTTGCACCAATGCCGGTACGGTTAATGGTTAAATTGCCGGTAAATGAGCAAGCCTGGTTGTAACACATATTAACTGCTCCCGTGCCAGTGATGTTGAAAATGGTATTTCCATTATAGGTATCTGCTCCCTGGTAGCCTTCGTACCAGATACCGGCAGTATTAGATGTAAAAGTGGTATTGCCGGTAATGATATTTCCACCGATGTAGGTACTTCCCGTATTGGCTGCGTCATCAGAAAAAGTGACATTACCCGTTATTGAATTGCGCCTGAATTCATCTCCGCCACTTCCGGTAAAACCGGCCACGTTTAAAGCACTTATAGTAAGTGTATCGTCATCAATAGTTACCAGGCCGCTGTTTTGTACAGATATGGTGCCGCCTGTTGTAAGATTTTTTATTTTTTGCATTTCAAAAGCAGGATTGCCGGAGCCGGTGGCTGTAATGTTCACTATGCCGCCTATTGCTGCTGATGCCTTATTACCACCATTGATACTAGTAGCGCCGCCGGCAGTATTGGTATAATTAAAGTTACCCGTAAGCGCATTAAAACCCTGGGTTAGAATATTTGTTGCACCAATACCGGTGCGGTTCACGGTTACATTGCCATTAAATGAACAAGCCTGGTTGTAACAGATAGTAATTGCTCCCGTGCCTGTAATGTTGAAGATGATATTGCCGTTGTAGGTATCTGCTCCCTGGTAACCTTCGTACCAGGCGCCTGCATTGTTAGATGTAAAAGTGGTATTACCTGTGATGATACTTCCTCCGATATAAGTGGTACCGGTGTTGGATGCGTCGTCAGAAAAAGTGACATTTCCTGTTATTGAATTCCGTCTGAATTCGTCTGCGCCACTTCCAGTAAAACCGTTTATATTTAATGCACTAACGGTGAGCGTATCGTCATCAATAGTCACCTGCCCGCTGTTTTGTACTGATATAGTACCACCAGTAGTAAGGTTTTTTATTTTTTGCATTTCAAAAGCAGGATTGCCGGAGCCGGTGGCTGTAATGTTCACTGTGCCACCTATTGTTGCTGATGCCTTATTACCACCATTGATACTAGTAGCGCCGCCGGCAGTATTGGTATAACTAAAGTTACCCGTAAGCGCATTAAAACCCTGGGTTAAAACATTTGTTGCACCTGCACCCGCACGAACCACTGTTAGATTTCCATTAAATGAAGAGGGTTGATTGTAACAAATATTGGCCGCACCACTGCCAGCGAAATTAAAAGTCGTATTTCCATTAAAAACATCACTACCCTGGTAACCCTCATAAAAAATTCCCGAGCCGTTCAGATTAATGGAAATATTATCATTGATTGTATTTGAGCCGAAATAACTGGAACCGCTATTGGTTATATCGATCACAATATCTGTTCCGGCGTTACTATTATTGAGTGTTGCGCCGGAAATATTGAAACTGCCATTTACGGTAAGAGTAAAACCATTAAAGTTTAAGGCGCTGCCCGCTGCCATGCTAATGCCGACGACCGTAACATTATTGGCCAGCACCGGCTTATTAGTTGTATTGGGAATGGTAACGGTGCTTGCTGAAGTGGGCACCGCATTAGTACTCCAGTTAGAAGCTGTATTCCAGTCTGTATTCGTGCTGCCATCCCACGTTTGGGCAAACAAAAAATTACAGAAAAACACATTGGTTAAAAGCAGGAGTAAATGTTTTTTTTTCATGATGCAGGTTTAATAATGAATAATGAGTTTAAATGCAGCAGCTTTGATTTTTTTTATTGCTGATTATTCTATCATCGTTCAATAACACAAAAGGTCATCATTAAAAAAAATAAAGTCCAAACAGCAGATTTATACTACTTGATTGGAGTTAGTATTTTGACCAGCTCTTTAAAAAATGTTTTTTGCCTCGTTGTTGAGGACGGTGTTCTTCTTTTTTATCGGACAACCGAAAAAAATCCAGGCTTCAAAACTTTACATTTTTGATACAACTACTATTTCTTTATTTCAGGAAGTGTTGCGTACTTCCTGGAAAAATCCATCCGGCAAAAGGAAAGGTGGTATTAAAGTACATACTCTTATCAGAAGCGATCAGGATGTTCCTTGCATGATACGCTACAGTGCAGCAGCAGCCAATGATTCTCAGTTTCTCAAAGAAATCTGCCGCTGGCGCAGGTTTGGTAGCCGGGCAAAGTGTGTTAGCTATACCTGTGCCATATAAAACAGATGTTTTGCCGGCACGTGATTTTTATGAAATGAAAGGATTGGTTACATTAAGTTATAGTTAGTATGAAGTGGCACAAGTAGGCCACGCTAAGGCCAAGCCTAAAACTTGCGCCATTGGAACATTCTTTATACCTGGATGAATATGGAGAAGAAAAAATCAGCAACAGGAAACTCTCATTCATATTTTATCTTTGTCACCAACAAGGTTCAGCGCATGAAAAGTTCTGATGCAATTCTTGAATATACTGGCAGGTTTGTTTCGCTTAACGAAGATGAAAGGGAAGAATTTGCTGGAGCGTTCAGAGAAAAAAAAGTAAAGAAAAGGCAACTGCTCGTTCAGCCGGGTTTTATTGCACGGCATCGATATTATGTTTTGAAAGGTGCATTAAGAGCGTATGTAATTGGTGATGAAGGGCAGGACCACACCATCCAACTTGCCATTGAAGACTGGTGGATTTCAGATTATAATAGTTACATCCACCAGGAGCCGGCAACAATGTTTGTAACAGCTGTTGAAGACAGTGAGCTCCTCGAAATCAGTTATGACGACGAGCAGACGCTGAAAGCATCCAATCATAAGTTCGAAACATTTTTCAGGATCATTGCCGAGCGTTCCGGAACATTTATGCAAAGGCGGGTAATTACTAACATTACCAAATCGGCCGAAGAGCGGTATAGCATCTTTTTAAACAAATATTCTTCGCTGGCTGAAAGAATGCCGCAGTATGTTATCGCTTCTTATCTCGGAATGACTACAGAATTCTTATCGAAGATCAGGAATAAAAAACTGAGGAAAAAAAGTTGAGCTACTCTAATCGTTTTTATTGAGGCGTTCAGGCTAAATAGCCGGAAATTGTCATGTAGGGGTTAGGAGAATTGCGAAGCATATAATAGAAGCAAAATAAAATAATACCTGGAATTGTGTTGCATCTTTTTCTTGAACTACTTCAACAGAATTTCTTAGACTGGTTCATTTTTCAGGTTTTAATTCATTGCCAGCTTTGCATTATAAAACAAATAAGAAATACAATGCAAAAATTACAAAACAAAGTAGCCGTTATAACAGGCGGCAGCAGCGGCATCGGCCTTGCCATAGCAAAGTCCTTTTTAAGTGAAGGTGCAAAAGTTATTATAACAGGCCGCAACAAAAAAGCATTGGATAAAGCCATGCAGGAAACAGGAGGCGCAGCATTCGGCATACAGGCTGATGTATCTAACCTGGATGACTTAACACGAATGTATAAAACCGTAGAAAATAAATTTGGAAAAATTGATACGCTGGTTGCCAATGCTGGTGTGTACGTGCTGGCGCCACTGGCAGATTTCACCGAAGCAATGTTTGATACCGTAAGTGACATCAACTTTAAAGGCGCTTTTTTTACGGTGCAAAAAGCGTTGCCGGTGCTCAACGACGGCGCATCTGTTATCATGATTTCGTCTACGGCAAACGGGAAAGGTATTCCTAACCATGCCGCCTACTCGGCAACCAAGGCGGCAGTGCGCTCTCTGTCAAGAAGCTTTTCAGCAGAGTTGCTGCAAAGAAAAATAAGAGTGAATACACTTACCCCAGGCCCCGTAGATACGCCGGTGTTCAGTACCGTTTCCAATTCTGCAGAAGAAGCCAGAGCCATGGCAGAAGGTATGGGCAATTTTACGCCGGTAAAAAGATTAGGAACGCCCCAGGAAATTGCAGGTGCCGCGGTATACCTCGCCTCTGAAGACTCCGCTTACATGCTGGGTACAGAACTATTGCTCGACGGAGGACTGAGAGATTTGTGATAGTTAGTTGAAATAAATAGCTGTTGTCAATTGATTATATAACAGGAGAGGCGCCCCGATTTTGGTGCAAGTATCTACTGTCCCGGCGGGGGGGCCCACTAACAAACTTCTAAATAAAAAAAGAGATCCCGGGAACCCCGATACCGAAGTAACCTGCACATATGCGAAGTTTAGCCTTCCTTTCATTCGAATTTCGTTTATGCGTCGGGGTTACACAGATAGCTTTTAGCGATTAGCACTCTGTAGTGTGTAAACCCCCGCTACCCTTAGAATGCATAAATAATTAGGGAGCGCTGTCCTGATGTTTGTAACTCAGGACATTTATAAAACCGTTACAGTTACGAATATAGGTAAGCATCAAAACGTATTCTTACGCCAGGACATATGTTCTTACTACAAATAAAAAAAATAATCACATTGGTGATTTATGTATCTTGTATAGCAACTATTATTACTTAGAAAACTGCCAGGCATCCCATCAAAAAAATTATTAAAAATGAAAAAAGCAATTATCTTTTTTTTAATTGTACAGGTATTGTACCCGTTAGTTTTACCGGCACAGGTTACACAATCTAAAAATTGCGTTCCGTGTGAACAGCTTAAGAATTTGCAAATACCAGACGTGATTATCCTGGAAGCGAAGTCATTGCAAAATGATACATTGAAGGGCAGGTAATAACAGTCCCATTCTGCCATCTGTTAGGGAGAATAAGTAAGGGAATTAATTTTGAATTGCTCTTACCTGCTAAGTGGAATAAGCGATTCCTGATGTCAGGCGGAGGAGGTTTTGTCGGTAGTATTCAAAATAGTTTCCGCTCTAAAGTCAGCGAAGGGTACGCTACCGCCGGCACCGATGCGGGACACCAGGGTTCCGGAATAAAAGCTGATTGGGCCTTTGATAATATGGAGCGTCAATTGGATTTCGGGAAGTTAGCCATACACCTTACTGCCGCAGTATCTAAATTTATTATCCACACTTATTATTGTGCGGATCCGGCTTATTCTTATTTCGCAGGCTGCTCAAGGGGCGGTGGGCAGGCGATGATGGAAGCGCAACAATACCCTGATGATTTTGATGGCATTGTTGCCGGAGCGCCGGCATTCAATTGGCCTGGTATAGGATCAAAGTTTATTCAAAACAGCCAGAAAAATTATCCCGATCCCCACGACTTACAGCAGCCTGTGATTACAAGAGATAATTTGCGTGTACTGCAGGACGTTATACTCAAACAGTGTGATACACTTGATGGTATTAAAGACCATATAATAAACGATCCGCGGGCCTGTAAATTTGATTTCTCTTCCCTTCAAATATGCCCTGATGGTCAGTCAGGCCCTGACTGTTTTACTGTTAAACAATTAGAAGCCATTGAAACGGTCTATGCGCCCGTAATTGAAAAACAGGACACTATTTATACCGGTTTTACCCCGGGGGCAGAAAATGAAGATGGCAGTTGGAATGCGTGGATTGCCGGAAACAAGCCCGGAATGGGCATTCCCAGTCTTCACTATATGTTCGGCACAGAGATGTTTAAATACCTGGTGTTTAATGATTCAACCTGGGATTACAGCAAATACGATTTTTCAAATTTTCACAAAGAAACGCATTACGCATCGGCCTTTCTTGACGCAACCAGTACAGATTATACCGGATTTAAAAACCATAAGGCGAAAATGATCATGTATCATGGCTGGAATGATCCTGCTCTTTCGGCCTTTGCTACTATACGATATTATCAGCAGGTTGAGCAGGCAGATAAAGACGTGCAATCTTATTTTCGGCTGTTTCTGCTGCCAGGCGTTTTGCATTGCAATGGTGGTCCCGGACCGGATGAGACCGACTGGCTTTCCCTGATTGAAAGTTGGGTAGAAAAGAATAAAGCGCCCGAACGGGTGATAATGTCAAAAAGAGAAAACGGTAAAGTTGTTATGACGCGGCCGGTTTTTCCTTTTCCCAAAGTGGCCGTGTATAACGGAAAGGGCGATACCAACCAGCAACAAAATTTTGTAGAAAAATAAAGTGGTTTCCCATTTCCGTTGTTCAAGTCACACGAAACACTTCTTTATAAAATTTCAAATATGTTTTTTAAAAACCAGAATCCTTCTTCTCAGCAACGTCTCCTTCCGGTGGCACAAGTAGCCCTGGCACAGGCTAAGCCTCATACTTGCGTCATGGAACATTCTTCATACTTGGACGAAGGTTGAGCCCCGATCTATAAATTCCGCGATAACGAGACAAGTTGTATTTTATTTCCTTGGCCACTGTAAGAGTGCTTATTGTTTGAATGATCTCCGGATAGCGGGATAAAATTAAATTGAAGTATATTGATATGAGCTCACAGGAGAAACAAATAATTACCGCATACCTGTAATAATCTTTCAAATGAGCCACTAACTAATAAAGCAAGAGATTTTGAGTAGTGATTTTTATGTAACATCTATTTTACCTTATTCCGGAATAATAATAAAGATATGCAGGGCTTATACCGATACCCGGGAAGACTTTGAAGATTATTACCAGGAAGTATGCCTGCAAATTTGGAGAAGCAGAGACAATTTTAAAAAGGCGTCTGAATGGTCAACGTGGATTTACAGAATATCGTTGAATGTTTGTTTGACCCTGCTTAAGAAAAAGAAAAACAATAAACAGCATTTTGTTTCTGACGTACTACCCGATGAGGCAGTCATCGAAAGTCATGCATTTGCAGATGAATCGCTCAATCAATTATATGCTGCTATCAGGCATTTATCTGAAGTTGACCGTGCTGTTATATTGTTGCACCTGGAAGAAAAAACCTACCAGGAAATAGCCGATATCATGGGCACCAATCCCAATAATGTTGGTGTACGGATCACAAGAATTAAAGACCGTTTAAAAAAACTATTAAACAATTAAAAATAGTAAGATGGAAAAGTCAATTGAAACAATCTGGAAAGAAGGGTTCTTACAAAGCGAGGCATTGCTGGCACCAAAACTCAATAACCTGTACACGCAAAAATCGGTAGACCTGGTTGAAAAATTCAGGAGAAGGTATAAAATAAACAGGATTGCAATTATTGTATTTGCATGTATATTATTACCTGTTTCTTTTATTACTAACATGCCCTATATGGGTATCCCCATGAGCCTGGTTTTTATTGCAATTAGTTTTATTGCAAATAAGTTTAGTAAGCGGTTGGATGATTTAGATAAGACTACTGACAGTTACCATTACCTTCTTTCATTTGACAGATGGATCAACGACCTGGTTTCGGTGAATACAAGGTTGTCCCGGTACCTGTATCCTGTTGTTTTTATATGCATGTTTGCAGGATTTTGGTTTGGAAGTATTGGGGGAGATATACCGGGCGATAAATTTATAAACTTCCTGCTTGCCAGGTTTCCTGGCACCTGGCTGGTTTTTGGTTTTCCTGTAGTTGTTATAGCGGGAGCCATTTTAAGTATAGCCTTACTGGCAATCTTTGGTGGTAAGATCGGCAAGTGGGACCTTAACCTTGCATATGGAGGATTAAAACGAAAGCTGGACGAGATACTGGCTGAGATGGAAGAATTAAGAGCAGGCTTAAATGAATACACGAATTGAAAATAATTTGTATAAATATTTACATCGCCGTTTGCTTTTGCGAATGGATGAGAACACTTGCTTCGGGGGAAATATTAAATAATAAAAAACAGGATAAAGCCTGTAATAATTTGAATGATAAAGCCACTAACCAATAAAAGAAACAAATTATGAGCATTAACAAAACAGTAAATTATTTTAGAAACCTGGTAACCGGGACTGCAAAAAAAACGGAGATCAAATTGTATGAAAAATACATTGCCGTGTTATCTGACTTAAAGAGTAAGAATCTAAGCGAAGATCAATTAACATCAATAGAGGAAACGCTTAATGAGTTGAACCTTGATGCCAATACCGGCAACAGAAAAAAATACCTGCAAAAACAATTTGAAAAATTTTCAAATTACCTTAAAAAGGAATTTTCTTTTATCATTGAAGGGCATTATACTACTATGGGCATAGCTCTTGGAATGTTATTTGGAATGGTTTGCGGATCAGTATTCGGATCGCTATTTGAAAGATCTTTAGGGATATCCCTGGGAATATCTTTTGGCCTTTTAATAGGCGTGGCAGTCGGTAAATACCTGGATGCAGAAGCAGAAAAACAAAACCGTGTTTTGAAAACAAAATAAGAGTAAATGCCCGATTTTGGCGCAAGTATCTCCCTCATTTAGCGCAAGTAGGTCCTTTCTTCTCCGAACTATAAAGAAGTAACGCTGGCGCAGGTTTGGTAGCCGGGTAAAGTGTGTTAGCTATACCTGTGCCATATAAAACAGTTGTTTTGCCGGCACATGATTTTTATGAAATGAAAGGATTGGTTACATTAAGTTATAGTTAGTATAAAGTGGCACAAGCAGGCCACGCTAAGGCCAAACCTAAAACTTGCGTCATGGAACTTTCATTATACGTGGACGAACAAGGGGATTATTAAAATTCAAAAGTAGTATGTATCTTTAAAAAGAATTTACAAAATATATTTTGTTTCAAGGGTAGTCCCGTAAGACTACTCTTTTTTCTTTTTTAGCCTTCGCGACTGTTTCCCTCCCCCGATTTTGGCGCAAGTATCTCCACTCCCCGGCTACCCGTAGTATCTTTAGATTATAAAAGTACTGCTGTCCTGGGTTTCCGCCCCGGCGGACAAGTGCAGCTCAGGACATTTGCGATATAACAGCTAAGGCTATGCGAATTTGCTAAAAAGGAGTTGAATTATCGAGATTGAATATTTGTTATGGATTTAATGTTTGTAAATCCTGGGTTACAAAACTCAGGACAGCGCAACCAACGGTTGGAGACAAACTAACGACAGTGGAGGGACACGGCATGGGAAGAGGTATTAAATGAACACTTGTTATTACCAGGCCTTTCACCGGGGAAATTTTCCCCTTCTTTTCACAAATCTTATCCGGTTATAAAGCCAGATCTGCCAGATATTCAATGCCGTTTTTTCTGGCGGAGATCCCTGTTACTTTAGTATAGTATTTCAGGAGAAAACTTTCATTTGTCAGTTATCTGTATA
The DNA here is from genome assembly GCA_963819925.1 of uncultured Chitinophagaceae bacterium. Taxonomy (GTDB): domain Bacteria; phylum Bacteroidota; class Bacteroidia; order Chitinophagales; family Chitinophagaceae; genus Ginsengibacter. Next base: position 150,312 of record CAWFYG010000016.1, read on the forward strand.
AAATTTACTCATGAAAAAAATTCTGCTGCTGTCTATCGTTGCCGCCCCGAAAATAGAATATAATGCTGCCAACGGTCGCCCGAAAGTTGTTGGCTCAACGAACTTTCCAGCCGTTAATTATCCCAGTTTTATTCCCCTGCTCACGGAAGCCATCCGGGAATCAGATCAGCTTACGGCAATGGTTAATGCCCTGGAGAGAAAATAATTCAATATGGATTCTTATTAAAAATACGTTTTATGAAAAAAATAATGCTCCCTTTCCTGCTGACTTTTGCTTTTCAAAGATTGCCTGCGCAATTTAGCGGCGCTCTTCATTATGAAAATGATTATATAGATAACTGGTTTGGAACAAAGGGTGAAGTACTCACGAATATTTATGAATCAGGAGGAGGTATTCGTATAGAAGCCGCAGATACTTCATTCAGCAAAAATGATGTGACCCGCCAAAACACGATACTGATTGATATAGCAAATGGAACGGAAACACATCTGCAGGAAATGTATAGCAGGGGCATCATCTACTCTGTAAGCGATAAAGAAAAACAGACACAGATGATCAATGACAAGGTACATACGGTATTTAATATTGAAAATCTTGGTACGGAAAAAATAGGCGATTTTAATTGCACCCACTTTTTAATGACTAAAAGCTACGCAAATCTGAAAACACTTAAACCAGCCCGCTACGATATATGGATAACAAAGGACCTGGGCAGCGGTAATATCTGGTATGTAGGCCGGTATCTTTATCTTTTTCCCGGGATGGGGCTATTTAAAAAATTGGCAGATGCCGGCGCCGATGGTGTAGTGGTAAAATGGCAGGAAACAGAAGCTACTTCAACAACCTGCATACTTACCGGGTATCAGCAGGAAGATCTTCCCGCTTCAACCTTCACGGCTCCTTCAAATTATATCATTATGAACGCACCGGCCTTTCCTTCAAAAAACTAAATTTTCAGGCCCGTCTGAGCCCCATATCTGGCGCAGGTCTCCTGACCTGTGCCGGATCGTTACTCTACTTCTCCAATATGTTTTAATTTGTGAGCCTTAATTTTTTAAAACCCATGAGTTCAAAATATAAATTCAGTGATATAGAAGCCGTATATTTTGTTACCTCAACAGTTGTTGATTGGAGACACTACTCATCCTGACTACGGGAAGCAGGGCACTTAAGGTTAAGCCTCATACTTTTACCATGGAACATTTTCTATACCCGTACGAACAGGGGGACACAAATACTTACAAAATATCCAGATCACGCGCCACGTAATAGCTCGGCACAAGTGGCCGGAAGCTGGTCTTTTTCCTGAGTTTTGAAATGTCCATTATTCCTTCAAATGGGTTGGTTAATGGCCCTTCAGTCGATTCAAAAGTATCAGCTACGAGTCCGAAAGAATCAACAAGTTCATACAAACTAATAGGTGCGTCATCTGCCACATTGAATATTTCACCATTCAATCCATCGGTATGAAGTAGTAACATCAAAGCCTGCGCAACATCCAAATGATGGACCATGTGCATTCTATATCCTGAATGGCGTTTCCATTTTTTCAGCACAGGTATGATCTCTTCTATATGAGGGTCCTTATCGCCATAGACAAAACCTAAACGCAGTATACGTATATCAAAGCCTTTGCTTTTATGAAGTGAAATGAGTTCATTCTCCGCCGCAATTTTGCTGGACGAGTATGCCCTTGGGTCATTACTGTTAACTAAATCATCTTCCTTCGACGGGCGTTGGTTGTCCGTTCTATATACATTGCTGGTGCTCGTGAAGATAAATCGTTTCACACCTGCTACAATGGATGCATTTGCAAGCGCTACCGTTCCGGCATGATTTGTTTTAATAATACCTTCATTATCGGTAAAACTGCGGAAGAATGCAGCAACATGTATAACGGCATCCATACCTTCTACGGCGGCAGGCAAAGTGTCTGCATTGTTTAAATCTCCAACAACAACCTTTGCGCCACGCTCCACTAATGATGCTGCTTTCTCAGCATCACGTACCAAAATACGAACGTCATAGCCCTTTGCTAAAATGCGCGAAACAAACCTGCTACCTACTTTCCCCGTAGCACCTGTAATTAAAATTTTCATACTTTTTTTATTTAAAATTTATACTGCAAAGCTCCTCCTAAAAGGAGATTCATGGTTAATGAAAATCAAACCATAAAGTATGATTTTCAAACCTTTTCCTTTCTGAGTGATTTGGGGGTAACACCGGTCACCCGCTTAAAGTAGTTGTTAAAATAGGTGGGATATTCGAAGCCCAGGCCATAGGCAATGTCGGCGACACTCCAGTCAGTATACAGCAAAAGGGCTTTCGCTTCGGCGACAATACGGTCGGCTATATGTACCGATGTTGGTTTACCTGTAATCTCCTTCACAGCGCGGTTAAGGTAGTTTATATGTACCGAGAGGCTTCCTGCAAAATCCTGGGCAGTTCTTAGCCTGAGCGGAGCTTCAGTGTTTTCAATGGGGAATTGCCTTTCCAGTAGATCCATAAACAAATTGGTGATCCTGGTAGCCGCATTTGTATGGTGCAACTCATTCTGTGGGGGCTGAATTCTTATAGCTTCCTGGATAATGAGTTCTATGCAACTCTTGAGTAATTCATTCTTATAATCATAATCACCACTGTGTACAGACATCATTTTTTGAAAAAGACCTTTCATAAACGCAGACTGTTCGCTGTTAAGCGGAATTACAGGCGTTCCGCCAACCCGAAATAAAGGAGAATTTTGGAGGATCTCTTTCCGTTCTCTGCCCGCAATAAAGTCTTCCGTAAAAAGACAGGCATAGCCCGTTGTTTTTTTAGAATGACGAACAACAGAATGGGGAACATTGGGATTGACAAAAAACAGAACCGTGTCATTTAATTTAAATATCTTATCACCGTAGTAAACTGTCATGTTACCGGTGACCAGGCCCATCTTATAAAAATCACGCCTGCCATGGGCAACTGAGTGATTTACTGTTTCTGACAATTCGTGTATCTTAAAACCTTTCAGTTTCAGATCCCTGATAATTGATTCCGGAGCCTCCGATACGCTGTAAGTTGTCATGTTACAAAATTATGAAAATCAAACTATCCAACAGGGTTATTTTTATGTAACTCCGGTCAATTTTGAGAAATGATATTATGAAAGGCTTAGTACTTCCGGCTATCCCTGGTGATTTAAACATAAAAGTACTATTGTCCTGAGTTTCTGCCCCGGTGAAAACACAGGACTGCCCAACTAACGGGTATGGTTAAACTAAGGGAAGCAAGGGGTTAAGCTTTTCTTTTGATTCCGGCAAACGAAAGAAAAATTCGGGAAGGGGAGGAAAACACCAATGAAGGTTGATTTTGTCGCATTTCACCCTATAAAAGTCAGCTTTACACACCCTATGGTTAATCGATGTGATCTATTTTTGTTTTTTACTTTTTATTAAAAAACAACAATCATTAACTTTTAAAAATTAAAATACTGGCAAGCATAAGCACCTGGTACAACCTTGTTTTTAAAACACATTAAAAAGAAAATGGTATGAAAAATATTTTCAAAACAAACAGAGCTGCATTCTTTTTGGCGATTGCTTTGGCCTTGCTTAGCTGCAATTCTACAAACCCAGCCAAAGATTCATCCGCCCAACAAGTGATTAAAGATTCATCTGCCCGACAAATGATTAAAGATTACTATGTCGCGTATGAGAAAAAGGATTGGGGCCTGCTGGACTCCATCCTCGCTGACGGGTTTACTTTCACCAGCCCCGCTGGTGATGACCATATTAATTTAAAGACCTATAAGGAAAGATGCTGGCCAAATTCTGAAAAGACTAAAAGATTTGACCTGGAAGAGGTAATCATTGATGGAGATGATGCCTATGTAACATACAATGGCTGGACTACAGATGGCAGGTTATTCCGAAACACTGAACGTTTTAAATTTAAGGACGGAAAAATAATTTCGAATGAATGTTTCTTTGGGCCCGGTGTAAGTTTCCCTAATAATACTACTCCGGGAAAATAAAGGAGAGAGAGGTTATTTTCAGGGTAGGTTTAATCCCCTGCTTTGGCACAAGTCCCCGATCCGGGCGCAGGCATGTCCATCAATTCTCAAAGACTTAACGCAAGCGCTTGTGCTTAAACCGAAAACAGTTACAAGTGGAGAACTAAAAAAATTATGATCAGGATAATCCTGCCGGGAAGGAATTAATGATTTTTATTCAGGTTGTAATTTATTAAATGTTACTAGCGGACGCTCCAACAAAGGGCTCTATGAATTTTCTCAACTCCACAGCTTGCTGCAACCCGGCTATATATTCTTCTTCAGTACCGTATGCTTTTAAAATAAACAATTCCCTCAACATTTTCTTTAAGGCGTTATTATGACGCAGTTCTTTTTCGTTGTTTAATAACAATACTGCCCAGTTCTTCAAAATAAATTTCATATTGTCTTCGCGGTAATTTTTTATCAGCAGTATGTTGGCCAGTTTTTCTCCGGCGCCTTTTTCTGCAAGCATACGGTTGCCGTTGTATTTTTTGGTGAGGATGCCGGCGTAGGCCCGGCTCATATCAGTGGCATCAAAACACACTGCGTTTTTTTGCAATACTAATTCCAGCCTGGAGTTGGACAATGTTTTTAAAACAGGTGCCGGACTGCGATAGGTATTGTTGGATTTTATTTTCAGATCCTCTGCTGTTGCCAACTCCTGTTGTATTTTTTGAATAGGCCTGAATCCTAAATGGTAATACATCCAGAATGCACCGGAGTGTATGCCGTCGCTGTTTGTTTTCCCGATTTGGTAAGGGTCAACTGTAAAGCGTTTTAAGCGGTATACTTTACGATGAAGTTCCAGTACCTGCTCAAAAATATATTTTGATTCGCCGCCCCTGTAATTGTAAAAAACATTCAGGCCAATGCGGCCGCTGTTAAACAATATCCAAGTAGCGGCATAGGCTACGGGTAAACCATTTTTAAAAACCATATACCCCATATAACTATCGATGGGATGCCGCCGTTCGGGCACCATACCCATTAGCGCAACAGAAATTCCCCTTGGTAAATGATAATAAGAAACAAGCTTTGCAGATGTATAACTGATAGGATCAATCTCCCTGAGATTGGCCAACATTATCATCCTGGCGTTGGCAATGATCTGTTCAGCTTCATTTTCTGTGAGTTTAACAGGTATGGGTCTAAAAACAGGTGTTCGTTTTTTTATTTCCTTTTTGATTAGTGATCGATGGTAATAATGCGAGATCAATGATTGCGGCAGGCAGCAGTGCGATGTAAAAGTAATTTCTACATATATGCCGATTTTATTCCAGAGTTCATCTTTTACTTCGGGACGAATATCGCTGCTATCGAAAATTGCAATCATTTGGTCCAGCAGATCTTCATCCTGCTTTTTTAAACGCTGAAGCCAACCCTTCCATTCAGCATTGGCATCCTGGAAAATTTCTGATTCAACTTTTGGCATCACCACCTGGAGGACGAATCGAACCTGGGCATCATCCGCTTCAATAGATCGAAGCTTAATTTCTTTGGGACGGGTTTTTCTCAGCCATTTTACTAGCTCAAAGCTGAATGCTGCACAAAAGGTTGTGTTGGCAATGCCGCTATTATATAAATGGTAGCGTAAATTTTCATTTGTTTTTAAATACTCCTGCAGTTGCTGTAATAATTGGTTGGAGCGTTTGTAAATAGTTTTGCTATCGGGATAAGCAATAAGAAACTCTATCGCGGCATAACATTCCTGTACTGCTTTTTTGTTTCTTAAAGTTTTGATATTAATAGTTTGGAGCAGTTGCATTTTTTCTAATGCAAATTGTTTTCCATAGCGGTTGCGTATGGAAAACAGCCGGGTGATTAATGCGCCAGATGTATTCATGCTTATGTATTATACAATAGAGTGCCTGTCGGCGTAAGGAAAGTTAAGTTATTTATTTCCGCAGGCCCAAACAGGGTGCAAAAATATTCCATCGGTTAATTAGTAAAAGTTTGTAGCAGGCGGTTTCATGTGCTTCCGCATATTCATAAAACCATAACAGTTTTGCCAGTGGGGGACGATAGAAATATCGTTTTATTATAGATTTTTCTCTCATTGTTTCAGGTACCGAAGCGCAACACATCCCGATTTAAAAACCGTTGACTCAACCAATTTTAATTGTAATTTCTCTTGCAGGTTGATACCTTCAAACAACCGTCTTCCTTCTCCTGTAACAATAGGGTGAACCACAAAACGATATTCATCAATCAGGCCAAGCGCTGCGAGTTGTGAAGGAATGTTTACACCACCGGTTAAAATATTTTTGCCTTGTTCCTGTTTCAATTTAAGTATTTCGTCGTGCAGGCCGGTACGAACAATTCTCGTTTTTTTTCCTTCAGGCTTGTCTAATGATTGTGAGAAAACAATGATTTTATCGACGGCGTCAAATGCCCGGGCAAATTCGATATCTACTTTTCGGTCATTCTGCCCGGAAGAGTTTTTCGCCACATCGGGCCAATAAGGAACCATTAATTCATAAGTTTTACGCCCGTAGAAGAATGTGTCAGCATCCCGCGTGAGGTTCGTAAAATATTCCATCGTTTCTTCATCGGGATAGAATTTGGTATGGTCGCAGCAGCCATCTAAGGACATGTTGATTGCGTAAATTAGATCTCTCATTTGATTGTTTTTAGTTTTTATTTTTCTGATCTGTTTTGCAGCCTAAAGATCAAAAATAAAATATTCCATCCATCGCGATGAGGGCAATCCGCGACAAAAAGAGGGGCATAGGCGTCGTTGCTGGTGTTTAGCAGAAAATTTAGGCACGGAATCACCAACAACACAATTTGGTCATTCAAAGTGTTATTGGTGAGATTATTATATTCATATATGTAGGATTGTTTTTAATAAATTGATATATGAAAAAATTTCTGCCCATATTCTTTATTATTATTTTGTCTTCTAATTGGGTTAATGCACAGTATGTGGCCATTCCTGATGTTGACTTCAGAAATTTTCTTCAACAAAAATATCCCTCGTGTTTTAATAGTTCAGGCATGATGGATACTACCTGTAATGCTATTTTAAGTGAAGACTCTTTAGTGCTTCCGGTTCCTGTGTATCCGCTCTACTCAAAAATTCATGATGTAACAGGCCTCCAATATTTTAAATCATTGACCTACCTGAGGTGCTCAAAAAATAGTTTAACCAATTTACCTGTTTTGCCCAATTCATTAGTGTACTTAGATTTTTCTTATAATCAATTTACTCAATTATCTGCTTTGCCTGCCTCAGTAACTTACCTGGATTGTTCTTATAACTCAATAACAAGCTTACCGGGATTAACGAATCCTTTCACTTTCCTTGATTGCTCTTATAACCCTCTTTTTAATCTGCCCGCTTTGCCCGGTTCTAATTTACCTGCATTGTGAATATGATAGCCTTACAACTTCGCCAGCGCTGCCTAACAATTTAATTTCTCTGAGATGTGGCGGCAATCAGCTTGTAAGTTTGCCTTCACTACCTAACTCAATAATCGATTTAGAATGTTATAACAACCAGCTTACGAGTTTGCCCGCTTTACCTATTTCAGTAACACATTTACTTTGTTATCAAAACCAACTCACCAAATTGCCTGCATTACCGGCAGGATTACAATATTTGTTTTGTTATAATAACCAACTCACCACTTTACCAATACTGCCTAAAACATTAAGCGAATTAGTTTGTAGAAATAATTTTTTAACCAGCTTGCCGCCATTACCCGACTCATTAGGATATTTAGATTGTGATCAAAATCAACTTACGGCATTGCCGGTTTTACCTAATACTTTAGGAACACTAACGTGTAGTTCAAATCAGATTTCAGAGTTACCGGTATTGCCTTATTCGCTAGGGGTGCTACACTGCGATTTTAATAAAATTCAATGCCTGCCTCAATTACCTGCTCAGGTACTCGAATTGCAAATTGATAACAGGATACATTGTTTGCCAAATCCTCGTACCGTTCCCGGATGGGCTTTCATTGTTTTTGATACAGCTACACACCAGGATTTGCGCATCACCAACCTTCCCGTATGTGACTCTACCAATAATCCATATAATTGCCCCACTTATTCAATAGATACAATTAATATTAAGCTCTGCTCACCAATAGCTAACACAGTTCTCATTTCTAATATTAAATCTCAAGGTAGTTATTATTGGTGGCAGGTAAATGCAAATGATGGCAATGGGTTTATCAATCTTTATGATTACGATTACAATTATTCAGCACTTGGCACTGATACACTTCATATCAGCGATATCCCTTCCTCCTGGTATGGCTATCAATACCGTTGTTTGATAGATAAGAATAGCAGTACCGTATTTAAGCTACAATTTACTGATACATGGATAGCTACTGCAGATTCTGTCTGGGGGAATCCAAATAACTGGGGCTGTGGTTCTGTTCCAGATGCGAATACAGATGTTATTATTAATAGTGGTAATGTGGTTTTAAGTTCAAATACAACCATCAGAAGTTTAACTCTTAATGAAGGTGTGTCATTTACTATTCTGGCACCTTATCATCTTACTTTGACGCATTAAATATTCAGCCAATGGCTGTTGGCGTGCCCGCCAACAGCAGCAGGGAGACTCGTGCCATATCAAAAAGATTGGTTTTATTGAGCTAAGATTATTGTTTCGTGGCACAAAGCTATAAATTTGGAGGAAGTGGAAGATCAACAATGGGAAAGATAAAAAATCAATCACTTATTGAACGGATCATACGACATCCAATCAACTTCCAGTTCATAGGGGTGCAATGGTTTCTCAATTGCGTTAAGATTGGTTTCAACTCCCCATTCGTTGGTATGCCAAAAGTTTATACGGTAATAGGTTTGATGCTGAGGTATGCCTCTTTGAGATCCCTGGTAATCCCACAAAACGATTTTCTTACCTGTTACCGGATGAATCATCCACCATGTAAGACGATCAGGATACCAGTTAAACCCGTAAGTATAAAACCCGGATGAAGCATCATAATTTTCGATAGCCTCAATTGTCTCGGGCTGGTTTTGAGCACCGGTTAGGGGCGTCGGTTCTCCTTTATAACCTACTTTATAAATCGTATTGTAAATAATTCCTTTAGCTAAATTTATGGTTCGCCCGATTCTTTTAAGTTCGCCCCTGGTACCAGTCCAGGTGCCTATGTAAATGATGGAAGGATCAGCAACCAGCCATTCAAAGTCTATCTCACTAAGCCCATACACGCTATCCATAAAGTAAGTAAAATAACCGACAACTGCGCCTGCATTTGGTTGAACATCTTTTACGCCAGGAACTTTCAACCGGGCGGAGTAAGTACCAAAATAAGTAAAGTGATTAGATATAATTTCCGGACCACGACCTGCACCCGCACTATCCATGGGATCTATTTTAAACAACAGCACTTTCGCGCCAGGTTCTGTTTTGGAAGTAACACCAGATTGCCATTTAAAAGCAGCTTTATTTCCGGTAGAGCCATACCTGAAATTTTCTAAAACGGAATCGTCGAAATTTTCAATAAAAGAATGAGATAACTTTCCGTTTTGAGCATGGATAGTAAGGCTGATAAAAAATGAAAGGAGTAATGGTATTTGTTTCATGAAAATGATGAATAATTTCCTTTAATACGAATGTAATCCCCATCCTGGCGGGTGTCCTTTACCGGACATTCCTGAATTCATATTGTCTTGTCCTAAGACAAGTTTACACAAATTACATTTATGCATGACAGTAAGTGTTATGATAAATTAAAAATTTCATTTATGAATATAGTTATTGCAGGCAGTTCTGTTAATCCCATTTACGTGACGATGAAATGGCATACTTCCCCGATCCCGTGAAGAATAATGCAAGGGCACACAGCATCAGCATAGCTTCTACTTCTATTGCCCAGCCACCGCCCATTTTGTTGACAGAGAAAATAGCTGTGTGAAGCACCATTAATATAGCAACAAGCATATCTGCCACTATTAACAAAGCAGCCAGCCGGGTTCTGAATCCAACAAGTATTAATACCGGTGCAATCAGTTCAGCAAGGTAAGTGCCGTAGGCAAGGAAGCCCATTCCTCCCAGCATACCCTTTATCCATCCTACTCCATGGGTTAATTTAAACCATCCATGAAACAGGATGATTACTGCCACTGCAATGCGAAGGAAGAGTTTTCCGAGATTGTCATTTTTTACCATGATTATTAAAGTTTTTTTAAAGGTAGAAACAATTACTTACAGGGTGTATAAATCTTTTTTTCGGGCATCGTCGGCGCGGTTTGGGTAACCGCACGCCCCTTATTCCATCCGGGGTGTGCCGTGAATCGAGTACCGAAAGATATGTCGGTACAAGAATGTTGTATGAAAGATGATAGTAGGTCTATCACAGTCGCTGTGCAAGCCGAGGCTGTAAACCACCTCCCGGTGCTTGTTTAGTAATAAACAGGTATTGAATGGAAAGAGGAAAAGGCTGCTAAAAGCAGTCAGGTTTGGACAAGAGAGATGAATGCAAATGAACCACCGGTGAAGTGATGAGATAATGTTACTCATTGTCAAAAGCTACTGTTCCTGGAAGTATAGCAGCAGCGATAGCACAAGTACGCCGGGCAAGGGCCAAGCTGCCCACTTGCGCTTTTGGGGGGCGCCGTCAGTCAGCATGTAGGCGATACCGTTACCGGGAGGCATTTATTTTCTCTTATACGTCGGATAATAGGGTATAATTAATTATATTTAATCATCCATCTCCACAAATTTTACCATAAACATGAAACAACTGCACGTCTTTGTAATCTGTCTTTTTATGTTATTAGTCGCCTCCTGTAATTACCCCGGCAATAATAAAGAAGGCGGCAATACAGTTGCCGATTCCCTATCAGCAAAGCTTGGCCGTGGCGCCTACCTGGTAAATACCGTGTGTAACTGTATGCATTGCCACGCAGACCGCGATTTTACCAAATTTGCCGGCCCGGTTATTCCGGGTACGGAAGGGAAGGGAGGGGAGCTGATCGATCCGGGTATATATGTAAAAAATATAACGCCAACGGTGCTGGGCTCCTGGACAGATGATGAAATAGCCCGTGCACTCACTGAAGGAATCACAAAGGAAGGGGATACGCTTTTCCCGACAATGCCCTACCGGAGCTTTGCGCAACTGAGCAGGGATGATATCTACAGCATTGTAGCCTACCTGCGAACTCTGAAACCCATTCCCGACGACGTCCCCAAAAGAACCCTGGATAGTTTCCCGCCAGGCTTTATGCACCTGGTTTACACCAATTTTTATTTGAAGCATGCCGGCAAAAAACTATCCTTCGCTTCGACCGATCATGTTGAAAGAGGCGCCTACCTTGTTACCGCCGCTGATTGTATGGGTTGTCATGCGCCATTCGACAGGAAGAAACTTGACTACAAATTGGATGCGTGGCTGGCAGGGGGAGAACACTTCAACTTGCCCCGCCACGGTTTTAAAGTAACTTCAGCAAACATTACCCCTGACACCGCCACCGGGATTGGCGGCTGGACAGAAGACATATTCCTGGCCAAATTTAAAAACTATCGCGATCCGAAAGGTTACAACTATAGCCCCGGTAAATACAATACCATCATGCCGTGGCCCATACTCAGCCACATGACTGATGAAGACCTTAAGGACATTTATGCCTACCTGCGCTCTATTGAGCCGGTGAATAATACCGTAAATAAATGGCCGGAGTAGGGCCTTAGCATAATATATACCCCGGCTGCGCTCAGTAACTTTCAACGGCCTGGAGCCCATATTTTGCACGTTACCTGCGCAAGCATCCTTGCCTGTCGCCCAACTAACGATTAATACCCAATGCTGTCCGGAGATCGTTCAAACAATAAAGAACTCTTACTACCGCCACACTACCACGATTAAATAATTGCCGAGCGCTGGGGCCGACTAAGTATAGAAGGGGGAACTTAATTTAATAAAAAATAGGCAACTAAAAATATTGCCAATCCCGCTATAAATGTACCGGACAATATGAGTGCCTGGGTTCTTAATTTTTTTTCTTCGGCTGTCATCGGGCGAATTTCATCTTTATGCTTTTTTTCTAATTCTGATCCAATAGCTGTTCCAATCGCCACTCCTATGGCAGTTCCTATGGCAACATTATTAAATGCAGCACCCATTCCAACGCCAATCGCAATTCCGATACCCATACCCTGGTTCAGCCAATATCCTTTTGGATAACCGGGATATTTTTTTCTTATTTCTTTCTGCTTTCTGATTTTTATTATTGCAAATACTACCAACACCAGAACCATAACAATTGCCAATCCAAAAATAACTGAGCGATTCATACTCTGATCCCCCTTCTTAAATTTTGATAAATAAAAAACTCAAAGTTAGGAATCTTTTAAGTTTTTTTGTTGTTGGTGCTTAGAGAATAAAACAAGAAAGAGAACTTATTGGAACACCGACAACTGCGGAAAATAAAGAACTCTTACTGCCGCCACACTACAACGATTAAATAATTGCCCCCTGTTGGTCTTCCTACTCTTCCAAATTTAAAGCATTACAAAGCCTATAAAGAGGCCGACGACGTTGTGTGTTCCCCGAAAAGGAGCGGGGCAGGCTGTGCAGATGGCTTTGCAGAACGGCATCACCAACAACTGCATAAAAAAGTTTTTCAATCCCTTTGGCAAAAATATAGCGTCTATTGTTATCCGTTATATATTATACGTTCGGTCCAAAAGTAAAGATATTGACGGGCTGAAATCTGAGGAGTAATTAAGATAAATTGCCAGTTGCGTATAACCGATCCTATCTCTGACATAATGTGGTTGAAGTGCCTCAGGTAGCTGACCCGGTTTTTTGGGATAGAATGCCGGAAGAAACTATTCAGTATATGGACAGAAATAATGCTTTTAAAAATTGGAAGTTTAAACTAATTTTAAAGAAGGATTTCAAACAGTGCCAGTTATCGTCCTTTACTTGCCTGTATTTTTTAGTATTATGATTGTTGTTTGAAACTTTTAAGATAATGATCAATTATGTCGTTATCATGTTCTTATTAGTTACCCTATTGCTTACTGCTACATTTCCAAATGATAAACCTCATGTAAATGAGGGGGAAGGCGCCTGGTTTATTATTACATTACCAATGCAATGAAAAAATCTTTCTTTGTTCACGAGCTTGGGAATAAAAAGCGCAGAACAGTAAGCTTTTCACACAAAACCTTTGCAAGGAGATTTTATTTACTATTTACGATTTCTATTATTTCCGCCTGCTCACAAACTAAACCGGATCAGCACGATACTTTTAAAAAAGAGAACACGCAAAAATCACCTGTTACAATTATAGGTAAATCACCGGTTGTAACCCTTCTTGATACTTGTCCATCGCCACTCATCATTGCCATTCCTCAAAAGATGAGTGATTCGTATTGTATAAAAACTGAAGACGGATCTAAAACCATTCAACTTCTTCCACCTGAGGTAAAACGTGCAGGCTTTTTCGTTTCAATGCAAAACTTTACGACAAGGGATGGCCTTGCCCACAATGCAGTGACAAAAGGGTATAAAGATAAAAATGGAAATTTATGGTTTGCTACATACGGTGGTGGGGTAAGCCGTTATGACGGAAAATCTTTTACTAATTATACGGCCGCCCAGGGATTGACAAATGATAATGTAATGAGCATTTTTCAAGATAATAACGGAAATTTTTGGTTCGGCACCTGGGGTGGTGGTGTGAGTCGTTACGATGGCAAATCCTTCAGAAATTATACCACCGCAAATGGTTTAGCTGATAACCTGGTGTCGGCGATCATTGAAGACAAAAAAGGAAATATTTGGTTCGGCACGGGCAAAGGGGTATCCCGGTTAAACCCGGATGGCAAATCTTTCACTAACTATACAACCGAGCAGGGATTTGCAGGAGATAACGTAAGCTGCATTTTGCAAGATAAAAGCGGAAATATTTGGTTCGGTACCTGGGGAGATGGCGGTGTGAGCTGTTACGATGGCAAATCATTCAGCAACTATACTGCTGCCGACGGTCTTGCAAATAATCACGTCGTGTGCATTTTCAAAGATACAAACGGAAATCTCTGGTTTGGCAACGGAAATGGTAAGATATCCTGGTTGGATGGTAAAAAAAAGCTTCCGGGTGAAAAGCCCATCTTCATGAATTATGTTATTGCAGAGGGATTAATGGGGCAGGTACAAACCATAACTGATGATAAAAATGGAAATCTATGGTTTGGTACAGGGCAAGGTGCATTCCTGTTAAGTTGGGATAAAAAATCAAACCCTGTTAAAGAAAACTTCACGGAAATTACCACCCGGCAGGGACTGCCAGATAACAATGTAAATAGTATCCTCGAAGATAAGAATGGAAATATTTGGTTCTGCATGGATGATGGGGGGGTATCACTGTTATACCGCGATTTGAAATTTTTAACAAGCCTGACCATCGACGAAAGGTTAATAGATCATAAAATCTCTACGATTCTCGAAGATGAAGAACAAAATCTTTGGCTGGGAACTTTGGGGGGCGGAGCATTGCGATTAACGCCTGATGGCAAATTGATCTCAAGATATACTACGTCCCAGGGGCTGCCCGATAGTAATGTAATAAGCATTTTTCAAGACAAAAAAGGAAATGTGTGGATTTCGACTTTCGGGAGTGGAGTATCCCGTTTAAGTGCGGATGGCAAATCCCTGGCAAGATATACGACTGCCCAGGGGTTGCCTCATAATCCCATCGAAAAAATCTTTGAAGATAAACACGGAGATTTCTGGTTTGGTAGCGGAAATTTCTGGTTAGGTAGCGGCGGCGGCGGAGTAGCCCGGTTAAATCCGGGTACCAAAACTGTAACGAGATATACCACTGATCAGGGACTGCTAAACAATTTTATCACAAATATTTTTGAGGATAAAAAAGGAAATATTTGGTTCGGCACTGGTAGCGGACTATCCCGGTTAAACAAGGATGGCAAGTCTTTCACTAACTATACAACCGGGCAGGGATTTGCAGGAGATAATGTAAGCTGCATTTTGCAGGATAAAAGCGGGAATATTTGGTTTGGCACCCGTGAAGGTGGTGTAAGCCGTTATGATGGAAAATCCTTTGTAAGT
Organism: uncultured Chitinophagaceae bacterium; assembly: GCA_963819925.1. Taxonomy (GTDB): domain Bacteria; phylum Bacteroidota; class Bacteroidia; order Chitinophagales; family Chitinophagaceae; genus Ginsengibacter. Next base: position 165,415 of record CAWFYG010000016.1, read on the forward strand.
TTTACAACAGTACACGGACTGCCAGACGATGATGTTAAGGATGTCGTAATGGATAAGGAAGGTATAATTTGGCTCCGCACCAATAAAGGATTTACAGCTTTAAAGGGTTTTGTTCAGATAAAGCATACGACTAATGCCAGTCAGAAAAATTTACCACCCTCGAACGAACTTTCCAATGCTGAACTGGAACTCAATTTTACACCGGTTTTTGAAATATACAACATCAAAACAGGTTATCCGTTAGAACACACGACTTCGAACCTGTGTATAACCCATGAAGGCGCCATTTGGGTCGGCCTTTCTGCCCGTGAAAAATCCATGCGCTTTGACTACAATAGCATCCATAAAAATCCAATTCCACCGAATGTTTTTATACAAGGCATTAAAATAAATAACGAAGTTATTTCCTGGTATGATCTCAGTAACGATAAAGAATTAACTGACAGTTTTTCAAAGCCTCCAAACGTTGTGGAAGAAGTAACTGAGTTTGGAAAAATATTGGATAAAAATCAACGCATGGCAATGGTGAAAAAATTCGGACGGATAAAGTTTGACAGCATTACCCCCTTTTATCCTGTGCCGGTAAATCTTGTATTACCGTATGGATTTAATAATGTAACATTTGATTTTGCAGCTATAGAACCGGCCAGACCTGGCCTTGTACATTATCAGTACATGATGGAAGGCTATGAAAAAAATTGGAACCCGGTAAGCACCAATACCAATGCGACTTATGGCAATATACGTGAGGGCAGCTACACTTTTAAATTAAAAGCGCAAAGTCCTGATGGAGTTTGGAGCAAGCCTTTAACTTATACTTTTAAAGTATTGCCTCCCTGGTACCGGACTTTATGGGCCTATACCTTATATATGCTGATATTCATAACTGTATTATGGAGCCTGATCAGATGGCGTGTAAGGACGTTGAAAAAAGAAAAGTCATTACTCGAACAAAAAGTAACTCTTCGCACACGTGAATTAAGAGATGAGAAAGAAAAAGTGGAAACTACTTTATCAGAACTAAAAGCAACTCAATCCCAATTGGTTGAATCTGAAAAGACCGCTTCGCTGAATAAAGTGGAGCAGGCGATGTTAAATGAACGGTTACGCATCAGCCGCGAATTGCATGATGATATTGGAAGCACCCTTAGTGGCATTATACTCTACAGCCACATGGCGGAAAACCAGGTAGATGAAGAACACCTGGATGAAGCGGAAAATTCATTGAATATTATTCAACAATCGGCTAATGATATGGTGAGCAGGCTCAATGACCTGGTCTGGGCAGTAAACCCTTTACATAGTTCAGTGAACGACCTCGTGCAAAAACTACAGGAGTATGCGATTGAAATGGCCACGATAAAAGATATTAAAGTGCGGGTAGGCGTACCCGAAAGTTTGGCTAACATTGTGTTGCCCGTGGAAAGCCTTCACAATATTTACCTGCTCTGCAAAGAATCTATTAATAATGCGGTTAAATACAGCAAGGCAACCCTCCTTGAACTAAGTGTCCGTAATTTTGACGGTATAATCGAATTCAAAATAATGGATAACGGAGAAGGATTTGACATGGCAACAGCAAAAAAAGGAAACGGACTTATCAATATGCAAAAAAGGGCTGAAGATGCCGGCGCAATACTTTCAGTGAATACTGCTCCCGGCCAGGGTACCGTAATTACCTTACGACGCAAAATCACCTGATGAGGTATTGTTGATGGGAAGCCTTTTTATCAATATTTGAAATCTAATTATGGATATACGGGTAACCTTATTTGAAGATAATAAACTAGTGAGGGATGCGCTACAAGCTATCCTCAATGGGACCCCTGGTTTCTCATGTAGCGGCACCTTTGCAGATGGCAATCGCTGGGAGCAGGATATAATGCGTAGCGAACCTGACGTGGTATTGATGGATATAGAAATGCCGGGATTGAATGGTATTGAAATAACAAGAAATATTTGCGACAGATTCCCTAACATAAAGATCCTGATGCAAACAGTTTTTAATGATAGTGAAAAAATATTCCTGGCACTTTGCGCCGGTGCATCCGGATATATCCTTAAGAATGATCCCCCGCACAAATTTATTGAAGCCATTAAGGAAGTGTATAGTGGTGGCGCACCTGTCAGCTCTACGGTAGCTAAAAAGATATTGGGCTTTTTTGCCAACCAGAATGTGATTCTTGTAGCACCGGGTAGTGAAGATTACCATCTGAGTGAGAGGGAAAAGGAAATATTGCGCCTGATGGTGGAAGCTTTTAATTACAGAGCTATTGCAGAAAAGACTTTTGTCAGTTATGAAACGGTACGTACCCACGTAAAAAATATTTATAAGAAACTGCACGTAACCAGCCGGCACGAAGCCATAACGAAAGCCATACAACAAGGGCTATCCTGAATTTTTAAATTACCTCATTGAGGTATTGTTTCTGTATCCCTAACTATTGAATTTTCGGTTTTTAAAATTTTAATTATGAAACCGAAATTCACATGTTCAATGCCAATTAGAGGCTACCATCGACAAAAAACCTGCTAGTTCAAACAAATTTTTGTTTGCTCTGGCTTTGGCAATTTTTTGCTGTTTCGTTACTACCGGTTATGCACAGACGACAAATACCAAACCTGGCAAACTTTCACCAGCGCATAATGTAAATGATCTTCATCTGAACTGGCCCTGGCTGACAAAGGGAAATTTGGGAACTAATCCTTCTGTTAACTTTATTGGCACCAGGGATGCACGACCATTAGTATTTAGGGTATACAACCAAAGATCCGGTTTAATTGATTTTGATGGTTTTACCAACAATACCGCATTTGGTTACCAAACTTTAATTAATAATGCACCATCAGATATTGATGGAATCACAGGCGGAATTGGTAATAGCGCATTTGGCTACCAGGCCCTGATGTCCAATATTTCCGGGGAACTGAATACAGGCATTGGCCAACTGGCACTTACCTTCAACACGGAAGGAAACATAAACACCGCTGTTGGCTCATATTCTCTTTTCCAAAATACAATTGGAGAGTTTAATACAGGAATTGGGTCTTTCTCGCTTGCTTCAAACACTGAAGGATCGTTTAATACCGCAACTGGCGATTATGCGCTTGCCGGTAATACAACCGGATCTTTTAATATAGCGAATGGCACTCCGTTTACCCTTGGCAATACGGAAGGATCAGAGAACATAGCAACCGGGGCTCTTTCGATGACTAGCAACACTACTGGAAATGATAATGTTGCGTACGGTGTTTTTTCACTTGCATCCAACACTACAGGGAGTAACAATATGGCTTTGGGATCCTACGCGGATGTAACGGCCGGAGATCTAAACAATGCAACAGCTATCGGCGCTGGTGCATTAGTAGATGCCAGTAACAAGGTTCAGGTTGGCAATACGGATGTAACCAGCATAGGTGGGGAAGTTGGCTGGACAAGTTATTCGGATGAAAGAATAAAAGATAATATAATGGAAAATGTACCGGGGCTTGAATTCATAAAAGCTCTTCGCCCGGTAACTTATCATTTCAGTGTTTCAAAACAAAATAAATTACTGGGTATAAAAGAGATAGATGCCAATAAAATTATGTCAGAGCTGAAAAATATTGAGCTACCTGGTTTAAAGAATATGCAAGTGCCTTCGGTAGACATTTCAAAAATGAAAACAAATGATTTTGGGAATGAGAAAAGTCATGAAATAGAGAAAGTCCAGTTTACGGGATTTTTAGCACAGGATGTCGAAAAGGCAGCAAATAATATCGGCTACGATTTTTCAGGTATTGATAAATCAGGGAAGATAATGGGCTTGCGCTATGGAGATTTTGTGGTGCCACTTGTAAAAGCGGTCCAGGAACTTTCTCAACAAAATGAAGATCTGCAAAAACAAATAAATGAATTGAAAGCCTTGATAAACAGCAATGCCAAAACCGATATAATGCTTAGTGGTAATTCTCTTGAGCAAAATAATCCTAACCCCTTTGATAAAGCAACCATTATCAGTTACACTTTGCCACAGAAGTTTTCAAATGCTCAAATAGTGATTACCGATGAGAGCGGCAAAACATTAAGACGGGTAACTGTTTCAGGTGTCGGGAAGGGAACATTGCTGTTAGATGGTACTAACCTTTCTTCCGGCGTATATAATTATAGCCTTATTGTTGACAATAAATTGATAAGCTCAAAACAAATGATATTGGGGAAATAGGTTTAGATACTATCTAGCCCTTTGGTTTGATAATATATCATTCATATCGCAATTACCCACGGTCGAATCAAGGCCAATTGTCGATTACTGTTAACTGTGCATTAGCAACAATTTTAAAAAATTACAAACAATGAAAATTATAACTATTACGATTACGGGAATAATTTTAGCGACTACTGTAATTAGTCACGCTCAAAAAATAAATAAAATGATTTCGGATGTAGGAAATTCTTCAGAATATTTCACGTTACCTGAAAATGTACCGGAAACCCGCTTGAATGATATCAACATAAACGCTGTCAGGCATTTTAATCTTTTTTTCGAAAACCCTCTTCATGTCAAATGGTACAAAGTACCAGGAGCATTTATAGTATATTTTACATGTGATAGTGTTAAGAAGATGGCAGCTTATGATAAAAGGGGCATATGGGTTCATACGTTAAGCTATTACAGTGAATATAAATTACCGTGGCATGTGAGGCACCTTGTAAAGAGTGTCTATTATGATTACATAATAAACCAGGTAGTCCAGGTTGAAGAGGATAACCAGTTAGTGTATATGGTACAAATGGAAGATGCCACATCGTTTATAACAGTTGCAGTTGACGACTATGAAATGAAAATTGTAAAAGCCATAAAAAAACAGAACAAGAGATGAGGTATCATCCTAGTCATCATTTGAATCCAACATTGCATTTACTGCCCGGATGGGAGGTTTCGGTTAATAGATTTGTAAACTGAAATTTATTTTCCTCCTAAACCCCGGCCCACCGAAAACTTCTATAACGTAAAGTTCTGCTTCATGCCTGCAGGTAGCTTATGAAGTATCGGGGTTTCCTCCTGCCTGGCCGGTGTTCTTGCCAGATATTCTTTAATCATAATATTAATTTAGAAAATGTCGGCTGAGGAATCCTCAGAAATTGGGACTTATCAATCGGAAACTCATCTGCACCTTTCTCAAGGAACTTTAACGGTTACCCCGGCTATTCTGGTTGAGTAAAAGTGATCGGCTGTACCACCGTTTGCACCACGGCCCGGTTATGGCGTATGGCAGGCAACCATTTTGGGGATTTTTTGAAGATACCCAAAGCGATATCATCAAATCTTTTATCAAAAGGCACTTCCACATATGATTCAATTACATTGCCGTCTTCGTCTATGGTAGCCGTTACCACCACGGTAACCTGATTGGTATTTACCAAATTGTATTGAGAAGGGAAATAGATGTGTTTTAAATCGAATTTTCCCCAGCCTGCTTTATCCCCCGGGAAACACGGTTTCCCTGTCTTTGCTGGTGGTATCCTCCATGTCGTACATTTAGCAGGAAAGCCGGGCTTCGAATATAGGCAAGTCCTTTCGGCATCGGGGTTCCAGGAAACTGCTTTTCATTTATAAGATTTGTTAGTTGGAAACCCCGGAAGAGGCAATAAGACAATGCATTTAGCAATACAATGCAAATCATTATTGCCTTGAATTTAATTGATAAATCTTTTTTCCCGCATTTTCAATTTCTTTATCTTTAAAAGGGAATTTCGTTCACTTCAAAGGTCAAAATGGAAACATGAAAGTAGTTTTGAATACAACACAAATGCTTTCTTTCATCATTTTAATACTTACCTATGGCTGCGCTAAAGAATTAAGCTTTGAAAATCGCAGTGCATCCGGTACTTTGAAAGATGCATCAGGTAGCTGCTTTTCCAACACCATGCATGGCACGTTTTACAACGGACTTGCCCCCGATGCAGATACAGCTTACATGGAAGTACAGGTAAATGTACTTAAAACGGGCAGCTATACCATTTACACGGATACCCAAAATGGGCTTCAATTTTCTTATTCCGGTGTCTTTGATGCAACAGGAATTAATATTATAAAACTAAAACCTGCGGGCACACCGCTTACTGCTGTGCCCACAGGTTTTACGATCAGGTTCGATACCAGTATTTGCTTCTTAACGGTCAATGTGCAGGACAGCGCAGCATTACACCGACATGATACAATCGGAGCTTTGCCACTTAATAACTGGAGGTTTACTGATAGTAAAAGAGGGATTACTTACAAAGGCCTGTTTGAAGTAAATTATATTTATGTGCTTGGCTTATCGAGGATACTGGTGTTAGCTACCAAAAATCCACAGGCTCCCGGGGACTCATCTTTTATGATGAACCTGGAATTACCAACAGGGGCTATCACAACAGGCACCTTTACAACGGATACCCCACCAAATGGAATAGTATTTAAATCTTTCAGCGATCCATGTGTGAATTGTGCAGGGGGAGGGCTGATTCCTCTATCCTCCGGTGCAACGGTAATCATTATCATCACCGCCTACGATCCTGCTACAAGAATTGTAAAAGGAATCTTTAGTGGTACTTCAATTGATTGGCTTAACCAGGTTGCGCCTATCACGGACGGCGAGTTTTCTGCAGTGGTGGAATAATAAGTTTCAGTAACATGGGTGTCCCGGTAGTTTACACTGTGCAGGGTTCAAATCGCTTAAAGCCTCCGTGTAACCCCGACGCGTAAACGAATTTGAATGACAAGAAGGAAAGGGTTCGAATATCTGCAAGTCCCCTTGACATTGGGGCTACTGGGAACTGCTTTTCATTTAGAAAATTTGTTAGCGGGAAACCCCGCTGGGGCAGTAAATACTTAATCCTATATTTTTATTCTTCCTTTTGCCGGATAAGATTCATCACTTCAACAAAATCAGTAGTGCCCAGTTTCTCAATAAACTTTATATCTACTTTTGTTAATTGAACAAGCCCGTTAGTGTTACGTTCAGCTTGTTGAGCTGTCCTTATGCCGGGAATAACGGTTGAGATTTCGGAGTGACTCAAAATATAGCTTAGTGCCAGTTGCGTTTTGGTCACCTGGTACTTTTCACAAAGCTTCCAAACCGGCCGCAGGTGAAGGTTACAGGCATCAACTACATCTTTTGTTACTCTTTTCTTGCGATGGTCGTTGGCAGGAAAATTTACACCTGTATCAAATTTGCCTGTGAGCAGACCAAACTGCAGCGGCATCCTTGCAATTATCCCGTATCCTGCAGTACCTGCCTGCTTTATAATTGGCAAAGCTTTTTGATTGAGAATATTTAATACCAACTGGAACCCGCTTCCCAATTGATTTTCCAAAAAATAATTTGCCTCGGCAAAAGGCTCGTATGTGTTCAGTGACACGCCCCAGTATCTTGTCTTCCCGCTTTGCTGTAACAATTGCATCGCTTCTATACAATCGCCTTGCTGCAGGTGCGATAATCTTGCAGTATGCAACTGGTAATAATCGATCGTTTCCCGCCTCAGCCTTTTCAAGCTTCTTTCACAGGCTTTTAAAATATATTCTTTGCTGTAATCAAAAGTAAACTTATCATTCCTCGATACATTTCCCACCTTAGTTGCAATGATTACATCCTTTTTGTTTCGTACCGTATTCCCCAGCAATTCTTCCGAATGGCCAAGCCCATAGATATCAGCAGTATCAAAAAAATTAATGCCAACCTCTAATGATTTATAAATAGCTTTTGTTGAAGTATCATCATTAGCTTCTCCCCAACCAATAGCGGTGTTACCAATCATAGCGCCCCCGCCGATTGCCCAAGCGCCAAATCCAACTTCGCTAACCAATAAGTCTGTATTTCCAAATTTGCGATAGTTCATTATTAAATGTGTTTAAAAGGATAGGTTTTTGTTCGCAAGGTAATTGAACTATTTATATACGCTTTCGCAGTTATTCGTAATTTCAAAAAAAACGGTCCTTAATTCTTATGAAGATGGTGTCGTGGAATTGAAGTGGTAATCGGGGCTGTCGGCTGTCGTGCATGCGTCTGCGTTAGTACGGTATAAAAAAGAGTTTAGTAGACACGAACCACGGCTGTTAGTCTCTAATTATTTAAACATTCTACGGATAGAAATCACGGGGATGGCAAGGAAGTAGATTTTCTTATTTAAACATTCTGAGGCCAGCATAGGGAAAGTTACACACCGAATTTTTAATTTTGATAAATTTTTCCAGGTACAATTTTCAAATAACTAAAAGATGATCGGCAATATTTCACAAAAGGAGAAAGCTGAAAGGTTTCGCCAGCTTCACTACACCGGCAGCATATTGATGCTCCCGAATATATGGGACCCGTTAGGAGCTTTGTTGTTAGAAAATATTGGGTATCCTGCTGTAGCAACTGCAAGCGCCTCGGTTGCATTTTCCAACGGATATAATGACGGTGAAAATATTCCCTTCAGCAACCTGTTGTTATTATTAAAGAGGATCACCGGTAGCGTTAGCGTTCCTGTTACAGCAGATATAGAGAAAGGTTATGCTGCCAGCGATAGCCAGTTGCAGGAAAACATACGGCTACTTATTGACGCAGGGATCACGGGCATTAATATTGAAGACACCGAAAGCAAAACTATGGACCTGGTGCCTGTTGATTTACAATACGACAAGATCCGCCTTATAAGAAAAGTATCTGATGAAGCAGGTGTTCCAATTTTTATTAATGCAAGGACAGATGTTTATCTGCCTGGCAGAAATATTTCGGCAGACGCAAAAACCGAAGAGGCGATAAAAAGAGGACTGGCATATAAAGAAGCCGGGGCGGATGGTTTTTATCCGATAGCTCTTACACAGGAAGAAGAAATAAAAAAGATAATTGCCGCGGTTGAATTACCTCTTAATATTATTACTATTCCCGGTATTCCCGATCTAAAAACGCTGGAAAAGTTAGGTGTGGCAAGGGTTAGCCTTGGTCCTTCTTTCCTGAAAATTGCTATTAGATCAATGAAACAACTGGCACTGGAATTAAAGGATAAAGAGGGTTTATTGATGATCACAGGGAATGAAATCACTTCGGATTATTTAAAAAGCCTGGTCAACAGGAACTGGTAATTATAAACCCACCGTTAGTTTCCGCGTGGCATGGTGTTAACAAATATACGAATCCTCTGTTCGTGGAAATTCACACTAACCCACCCTGTATACGCAACCTTATGCAATTATTTTCCGTTTCCTGTGTTGCTATTTGGCCTTTCAAATTAATAACAATGAAAAAAGCAATTATTGTTTTTGCGATGCCGGGTATTTTATTAGTTGCCTGCAATAAAAATCAAATGAATCCTTTGATACCGGGGCAACCATCTATCGTCGGCAAGTGGAATATTGAAGCAATAACCACGTACGCTTACGATGTTGCCGGCCTGCGTGACAGTGTCCTGTATCCTGTTACGTCGGGCAATCACTACAGTTTCCTGTTCAATGCAGACCAAAGTTGGGTTGAATCATTGTCATCATCGCCAACGGATTCATTGCTCGTAGCCTCAAGCGGTACGTATCGGCGGCTCGCACGAGTGGTTGATGTGGGCTTTGAAAGGTGATGGAACACCCATAAAGGCTGGAAGCAACCTTTTAAAAATATTTGACGTTTACCTGCTCATAAAACTGTAACCATGAAAATAAATTTCGTCAACGTTTGTTTGTTGTTAACCCTATGCATCACTATCGCATCGTGCAAAAAAGACGGATCAAATGGAAATCCGATACCCCCTGGTAGCGGCAGGACAGTCCGCTTCCTGCTTTATACCGACCAGGATTTTTCCAACAATAACTCGGTCATTCATTTTTCCGTCTTTATCAAAAAGGGAAGCGTTTATGTTTTTGATACGACCGCAAGCAATCTTCTTTTTGACTCGGCTTTCGCTCCGATACAGATAAAAGATATTCCTGATCCTGAGCATAAAATAGTGGTTGAAAAGAAAGTGGTTGGCTATGATGATGCAGACCTTACTGCCGGTTTTGTCTATGAGATAGAAAATGTGGGAAGTTCATGGCACATTGATACAAGCACTGCCGGAAATCCGGTGAAGGTGATAGACTATAATTTCCGGTAAGCGGTTGGTGGAGTTTTTTGTTTGCGCAAACAAGCTTAAATGCATGTTGGCAAAGGTGTCGATTTGAGTATAGGGCTTGAATATTTTTTACCTTCGCCGGTGTTCCCATTCCAAATCTAATAAATATTCCGGCCTGTAACGCCCCGTCTTGGTCCGGGGATATAAGAAGTTTCGTTAGCTTACCCGTAGATTGCCACAATGTTTTATAAAAAATGTTTCGGGTAACTGTAAACCGTATACGAAAACTTTTCGCAATGACTATAACATTACTGCTTCCTTTCATTCGATGCTTTAATAAAGGCCACGATTTCACCGCGTTAACTTTTCATTGACACGAGCCACTACATTCTCCGTCTTTGCAAGCCGCCTTCGCATAGCATGGAATAAAACATCCTTACTGGTGGCGTGGCAATCCCCCGGCTGTGCTTTGCAACTTTCAAAAGGAAGATTCCATATTTTGTTATTCGCACAAACATAAAATATTTAAAGAGCCGATGTCCTTTGCAACGAAGGACATTTACTTTATTTTAGTAGTAATAATTAATTGAACAAAATTTATTCATAGAGCCAGGGATTATTGTACGGCAATTAGCCTTGGCTTTTAAGAGTGGAATTTTTCTTTTAGTGCCTGATGTTTATAAGTCCTTAGTTGCGCCTGTCCGCCGGGGCGGAAACTAAGGACAACCCATCTTACAAGTTTGATGTTACTGCGGGTCGCGGAGGACTTAAATCTAACAGGTTGCAGAAAGGAATTACTCTGAAAAAGGCGAAGAGTTAATAATAAAATAATCCATTCCCGGTGGTGAATCATTTAGCATCGAAATATTAATAACCATTATAAACCATTTCAATGATGATTAAATCAAAAACTAAAACTACGGTTGATCGCAGGGAGGTGTTAAAAATGTTCGGCGTTGGATCAGCCGCAGGCATGTTAAGCCTATTGGGCATGCCTTTAAGTGCTTCGGCAAAAGAGGAAGAAAAATCGAAAAACCTTTATTCCAAAGGGGGTATGGCCCCGGTTACTATCAGGAAGGTAAAAGCTATCGGCACTGCCCCCGCCGGGTCAAACCTGGTAATCGTAAAAGTAGAAACCTCTGAACCGGGACTGTACGGCCTTGGCTGCGCCACTTTTACCCAACGTGCCGAAGTGGTGGTAACCGCCATCAACAATTACATGGGCGACTTTTGTATAGGCCGGGATGTTGACGATATTGAAGATATATGGCAGGCATTTTTTGTGAGTTCCTATTGGAGAAATGGTCCCGTATTAAATAATGCTATCAGTGGGTTAAACCAGGCTCTGTGGGACATTAAAGGCAAGCGTGCCAATATGCCCGTGTACCAACTTTTGGGAGGAAGAGCCCGGTTTGCCGTTGATTGTTATGCGCATGCAGATGGCAAAGACCCACAGGAGGTGGCCGCTAATGTGCAGAAGTATATGGACCAGGGTTTCCGCTATGTAAGAATTCAGCAAGGCGGATATGGTTCTTTATACCTGGCGGAGCAACCGGATTTTAAAGATGCAGGTTATGGCCTGAAGACGGATGAGTTTATAGATCCAAGGGCTTATGTGATAGCCGTTCCGAAGATGTTCAAAGAAGTGAGAAAAATTTGCGGAGAGCAGGTAGAACTGCTTCATGATACACATGAGCGTGTGCAGCCGCAGGATATAATAAACATGTGCAAGCGACTGGAAGAATTTGACCCTTTCTTTATAGAGGATCCATTATCTCCGGAAAACAGGAGTTGGTGGAAACAACTCCGTGCCAGTACTACTGTACCTTTTGCCATGGGCGAGTTATTCAATAACCTTAATGAATTTGTTCAGGAAATAGCCGACCATTCTTTTGATTATATCCGCTGTCATATTTCGCAAATAGGCGGTATTACGCCAGCCATGAAGATTGCCCATTTAGGTGAGCTGTTCAATGTAAAATCAGCCTGGCATGGTCCGGGAGATGTTTCCCCGGTTGGGCATGCGGCGAATTGCCACATTGATATGAATATCTGGAATTTCGGAATCCAGGAATCAATATTTTTCTCTGACATAGAAAAAGAAGTTTTTCCCGGAACGCCCGAATTAAAAAAGGGCTACATGTATGTTAATGAAGCACCCGGACTAGGAGTTGACATTGATGAAAAATTAGCCGCCAAATACCCAATCACCAATAATGCTGGTAAATGGATCATTCGCAGAAGAGACGGTACTATTATAAGACCTTAATCTTTTTGAATAGAGGCAGTTTTAATTTTCACCATGACAAATAAATTTCAGGCAAGAGAAAGTGTTATTTGTTTAACAAGACTATTGTAATCATGAAGCGGAAATTAATAACCACCGGCTGAGCGCAGTAAAGCAATACGGGAGGGGAGAAAAAATAAAAAATATCGAATATTGGACAAAGAATATAGAATGAAGAAGTATTGATCAAAATAAAAGCCAGGTGAATTTGTTGCTTTAGCAGGTAACTAAAATTTGCAGTTCATTTCGCTATTACAGATTTTGAGAATGAAACTTAAGGCAGCTTTTTACTGTACAGCGAATTGGCCCCGGTTATATAAATTGTTTTGTTATCGCTGCTGATTACAATAGATGTTGGCCTTTCAGGTGTTTTAATTTCTTTCTGCAATTTACCGGATGCGTTGTACAAATAGATTTGCCCGTCTGCAATATAAACATTGCCATTGCTGTCTTCGGCAGTTCCAAACTCACCTTTCCCGACAAAATAGGTAAGGTTGCTTACATAACCCGCTGCATTTACATCAAGCTTTACGGTTCTCTTATCGTATTCATCGGTAACATAGGCCGGCTTGCCGGGAAATGCTTCTGCCAAACAGGTGGCCCTTGCAAGGTCATACACTTTTGGAATAATGGTAACGCCATCCGGAGCTATAAAACATGCTGAGGGATCGTTGACGGTGATAGAATTGAAGTCATGATAATCGCGCCAGCGATGACCGGGATATAAAGCTTTATACACATGTGGGATGCTGCCCATTGTAACGGTATCGAGTAAACGAATTGATTCATCAGGATTGGAAGGATCAACCGAATAAACCCAGGTGGCAAAACCCGAATTGCCCCAGCCACTGAATGATGTTCCTGATGCATCGGGCGGATTGGTAAATGCTTCTTGTTTGCCGTTTACCAAATGCCCTTTCTTTGGGACATATTTAAACACAACTAACAGGTTATCGTTCTTATCACAAGCCAGTGAGAGTGGCTCCCAATGATAATCTGCCAACAAAGTTGTTTGTCGTGTAGCCGCATTCCACTTATAAATTCTCCTCATTCTTGAATCGCAGAAATACACATTGTTTTTGCTGTCGCGGCAGATGCCTTCTGCAAATTCAAAACCCGTGGAGAGCTGGTTCACGGCATCATTATTAAAAACAGGAACGGTAGTTGGCTTGTCAATATAAAGCCGGTTAAATTCCCATGGGCGGACAGTTAGATTTGAGTTTACATCGTGGAAGGGATTGCTGGTGGTGTATTTGATCTGGCTGTAATTATGAACATTTAAAAATTCAATGTCGAGAGGAACCCCAGTTGCGAATGGAATAGGGATAGGGTACATTTACTCTTATTACCCTGAACATATACAAATTTGCGAACACCATGTTGTTGCAATCTTCTAATTCCATTGGCTGGCACTCAGAACTTTCGCGGCTTTCTTCTTCTAACTGCAGCGCATACACGTTCCAGTTAGATACACGGTTGAAACGTATTTCATTGTGCACATGATGTTCAACCGACATGGCATAAATACGGCCCGGAGTAGACGTGTTTGAAACGTAAGTGCCGCTGCTTGCACACGTATTGGCTGTCCAGGTATCTTTAAAAGTTCCGCCACCACCATCGGTGATCCATAAGCTCCAGTATTGTGTATCCCATGAAGGATCAAAACCATTTACCAGGTTATTACCATAAATATCTTTTGGATTCACTTTTGCGCTTCCAAATCCATTGCATGGTGCCGTGGCCGCCAATAAACTTTACATCATTCATGTAAGAATGTTCGCCTGCCATCCATTTGCAGGCAACAGCACGTGGATTATCAGCGCCTGTTGACAATCCAATACCTGTAACAATATTATTACCGCCTTTTGATGTTTCCAGCAACGCTTTCGGCCCACCAAAACCACCAAATGCAGGTGTATTTTCAGCCAAAATAAATTGAGTAGCCTATCGGGCTTAATCCAATTAAAACAGTATTTGGTCTTCAACCTAACGGTCTCGCTTACACGATACCATCCTTGTGGAACATAAATGGTTGGATATTTGTCAATCGCATCCTGTATTGCCTTTGTGTCGTCAGTTGTGCCATCGCCTTTTGCTCCCAATCGATTTTAGATTTACCCATGTATCCATGGACGGAAAATCCGGAATATCCTTAGGTGGAAGTGCAGGTAACGAATTTGAGTTCCTCAATATTTGAAATGGTTTTAATAACAGGATCAGCATGTAAACTATCCATTTGCAAACCATGCATCAACTCTTTCACTTTATATATTTTTCCTTTTCCTTCAACTTTACCATTGCTGCCGCGATAACTTAGCAGCACGGGAACATTGTTGCAGTCAATATTTTTCAGGCTGATCTGATTGCCTGCATTATCCCCAAGGCTTACCAAAATGGCTTGTTCTTTCACGTCTTCAAACCGGCAATCTTCCATGAATAGTTTTTCAATATAATTGGGATTGATTTCAATTACTGTTGGTACGTTCACTACCCGCATTCTTACAATCGTTAAACCCGCTTCCTGTGTACGGATGGCTGCTTTGCGCTGGCCTTCGAAATAGGTATCAGTCATCATAAACTGCCAGCCCGGGCGAAGGTTTGGTAGTATAGATACCATATTCGCCACCAAAGAATCGCACATCTTCCATTTCATTGCCCACATCAAACATGCCTGCCAGGCCATTGCCGATATGAATATCAACATGCTCAATAAAACTGTGTTGCGCATAATGCGTTCTTAAAGCAACAGCAAAAGGATTACCGTCTTCAATCTGTAAATCAACATTGCTCATTGCACTGTAAAACGTTCCGGCGCCCGCATCCCTTACCGGCTCGACCCGGTTTGGGAACACTATGGATAAACCAGAACATATATTTCGCTTTGCCTTTATCCGTGCTGTCTGCCTGCTGAAAGCCGGGCGCATTTTTCTTTAATAGAATCAACGGGCGATTGGCTCCATATCCAATAATGCGAATCGCCTGCGGTATATAAATAGTTTTACTGATAAGGTATTTCCCTTCGGGCAAAAAGAGAATGCCGAAGTTGTGCGTGGTTTTTAAATCATATAAAGCTTGCTGCAACGCATCAGAAACATCCATTTTACCGTCTGCTTTGATGTTGAAATTTCCAGGGGTAAAATATACAGCGTCTGAATCTGTTAACTGTTTTGTGTAAAAGGACTTGCTTTTTACGTCAGATGACGTGCTGCGTTTTTGAGCGGTGTTGGAAGAGTGAGCAAGAAAGAGAAAGAAAAATACTTCAGCAACAATTTTCATGATAGCTTATGTTGTTATCGACAAACTTACAGTAAGTTGATGCAATACGTGTAAGCAATGAAGATCTTCCTCACTGGCGCAGACTCCACTACCCCGGTTCAAGTATATAAAAAGTTTCGTTAGCCCCCGCCCTTAGTGGCAAAGGATAGCTCATCAATATAGTTTATTGAGGGCTTACTTTCGAAATAGTGTTGGTGCTTGAACAGCCTACGAACAAATTTCCTCCCTTGTCAATGGCAATGGCATTTGGTTCGTTGAGGCTATCCGCAATTATTTCAATAGCACCACTTTTTTTAATTTTTGTAACAGTATTTTCGGATGGCCCTGTTACATACAGGTTGCCCATATTGTCGCACGTAATATCAGAGGGAGCATGAAGGCCTGTAGCAAATGTTGTTATATCGCCATTGATTGTAATCCGGGAAACCGAATTTTTTGGCGGGTTTGTAAGGTATATATTACCGTCCGTGTCCAGTGTAATTCCTGTGGTGTAGGTTATGCCGGTTTTTATGGTGCGGGTAGTTCCCCCGCCTGAAATTATAGTGATAGCGGTGTCGCCGAAATTAGTGACATACATATTACCTTGCGTATCAAAAACGATGCCTGCGGGATGGCTTATGCTGGCTATAAGTGTATCAACAGCCCCCGCCTGTGTAATTTTAAAGATGGTGTTGTTGCCATAATTTGTAACATATAAATTTCTGCTGTTATCAATTGCAATGCCCCCGGGAAGATTAAAACCGGAAGCGAAATGACTGACGATACCATTACTGGTTACCTTTTGAATACTATTGTCACCATAAGCAGCCACGAACAAATTTCCGGTGCTGTTATCCACTGCAATACCATACGGTAAATCCAGGCCGCTTGCAAAAGTGCTGACAACATAGGTGGTGTCATAGGTAAAAACAGGGCCTTGCAATGTGTTGTTGTTAACAACTACTTTTACGGCGCCAGTACCCGCCAGCATAGGTACCGTGGCAGTTATTTTTGTATCGGCGATGCTTATTATAGTAGCAGAATGCCCGTTAAAATAAACCTGTGCGCCTGCAATTGTATTACCAAAGCCATTTCCTGAAATAATAACAGTGGTATCCTTTGGCCCATGTGTAGGATTTATGGCACTTATACTTTGTACGGAGGAAGATTTTTTGCTACAGGAGGCCGCCAAAATTGTTCCTGTAATTAAGAAGGCAATAGGTATGGAAATTGTTTTCATAATTAAAAATACAAAATGGTTGCCGTCTTTATGCGGTTTGAATCGCAAATAGATATGTGGTACACGATGTTTGACAAAGCTTACACAGGGACCTGGCATAAATTATTTTACGTCCGAATACCGGGGATATGAATAAAATTAATTGTTTCATTGTAGTAGGTCAACGTGAATTTGATGGTGTCGGCCAAACTTGCCGCTAACGTTGAAGCATGGGCGATGTGGAGATGTTCTGTGGTTCGTCGCCGGGATTGCTGCCGGCGATTGAATATACAAAAGCTCTTTGTTAATTCAGTTGCCCTATTTTATTCATTTCCTGAAACCGAAGCCGATGAGCGAACAAAAAACTGAAAACGAATTCGTCTCATGTTGTGCGACGTATCAGGGTTTAACTTTTTTAAATGGGATACTAAAATCAATTGAATCGCCTATTCTTATACTGATTCTGTAGCTATACACGTTTATTGGCTCTTTCATATTTTTTTGTTTTATGCTGCCTAAACAGTCACGTTCCATGTTGTTGGACGATATTCTCCAGGTTCCTTCGCATTGTTTTAATATGGAATCATCCGTATTAAAGTAATATTTTCCAAATCTGTCAGAAACAAGTTTTACGGTATCCCAGGAATGTTTTTGGATAATTGATTTATGACGACTTTCTAAACCCGCAGTGTCGATAATAAATGTTCCAATGAAGTCAGGTCTGCATGAGTCATTCTGAAAACAGGAATTAAGAAAGAAAACTAAACTTAGTGAGGGAAGAAATTTCATGTCCTTCGTTATTTAGGGTGTCCGAAACATGTTGCACACCGGTGAGGCTTGCTGCTCCCGTACCGGGACAAGTTGTGCTGGAAATTTATATCGTTCAGCCCATACCGTTAGCCCAATTGAAAAACTATTGATGAAGATAACTACAAAAGATGAACAATGAAAGTCCCGCCCGAACTGATGCTGATAGAATTACAAAAGATGAGGATTTGCAGTTCAGCCAGCATAGCAGCAAGCCCCATGTAAGCAGCAGTTTAGTGTTCAGGAACAATTTTTGGCGGCTCAAACTTTACAGGAAACCAATCAGTCATTTCTTCCTTTGAATAGCTAAAATATTTTGGCTTGTTATTTTTTACTTCGTCTACCGGTTCCGCTACTTTTTTACTCGTGTCTATGATGTAAGAATTGATTATTGAAAAATATCGCTTCAATTGTTTTTTAATTTGTAGTTGGCAATACATGTCATGTTGTTGCAACATACTGTCAGTCCATTCGTCGGGAATTGAGAAAGAGTCTTTGAACTTGTCGTAATAAACAATTTTGGATCCTCGATAATTTTTTGATAAGTTCTCAAATTTGTTCGGTGGTCTATTTTCAAGTCCTCTTTTTATTTTTATGTATTGTGTCGTGTCGATATTTATTACCCAAAAAAGGCGGTCGGGGTTTGGATTATCATGTGTAGACGAAAAAAAGATTTGTTCTGGTGTTATTGTCAAATTATAATAGCCGTCATTGCAGGTTGAAATCCAATAAAACTCTATTGGTCTTTTATTATAATTTGTTTTTTGAAGGGTTTTATCTTGATAGAGTATTCCTTCAATAGTGTCAGCCAGCGCTGACGCAGGAATATAAAAATAATCTCCTTTATCAATTGTCGTCGCTATTGCAAAGTTCTGTTTAGTCTGACCACATGCGTTATGTAATGTCCAGCAAAGCACTAAAGAAAATAGTGTACGGTGTGTCATTTTAAATTGCTGCTTACGTTAGGGCCTTGCTGCTGTGCTGGAATTTTATATCGTTCAGCCCACAACGTTAGCCCAATTGAAAAACTATTGATGAAGTTAAGAACAAAAGCTGAACATTGAAAGTCCTGCCCGGGCTGCTGCTGATAGCATTACAAAAGGTGAGGATTTGCAGTTCAGCCAGCATAGCAGCAAACCCCATGTAAGCGGCATGTCAGTTTACTTGAACAGTGTCAGTTACCACCAATTGCGAGCCACTGTAAAATTTCAAAAAATACCGTCCCGTTACAGCGGGTGTAATGGAAACTGTTGAATCAAAAGTCATAACAACAGGCATGGAAATTTCGTAATTGATATTGTCGTAAAAACCTTTTGCACGAATCTCGTATTGTTTTGCTGCTTCTTGTTTTACTTCAAAGTTTAAAAAAGTCACATCTGCATTATAACTGTAAAAGCCCATTGTTATACGGGATTTTATTTCCTGTCCCAGGGAAACATTTCGAGGTGTCTGCGAAGAAATAATTGGGATGTAGTCGGTTTTCGACTTTGGTCTGTCATTAGTCTTTTTGCAAGATGCTGCTGTTAAACAAAAAGCACTTATTATTAACAATGATAACTTCATAATTAATCTTTTTCTTACTTGACAACCTAAATCAGTTAATCGTTGCACGATTGCCGCTTACGATAGGGCTTGCTGCTGTGCTGGAATTTTATATCGTTCAGCCCACAGCGTTAGCCCAATTGAAAAACTATTGATGAAGATAACTACAAAAGCTGAACAATGAAAGTCCTGCCCGGACTACTGCTGATAGCATTACAAAAGATGAGGATTTGCAGGTCTGCCAGCATAGCAGCAAACCCCATGTAAGCGGTTCGTGCTTCTGTCAGACAGGTTGTTTATTCTTTTTAGAAGTTTTTAAAACTCGTTCTTTACGCTTTGCATTTTTTGCTTTAATGCCTTGCATGATTTTCCTAAAGTCTGCAAGTTCTTGTTTCGTCCATGGCTCAGACTTCGTTGATAAATCTACATTCTTCGGTTCTTTTATAAGTCCCATATTTTTAGCTTTTAAAATATTGTGAGATTAATCTTAATGCTGCACTTGTTTCGATGAACATTCTTTGCCCACGAAAATGTGTCGCATAAAGCGATTCTTGATAATGTTTAATGAGAGCTGATTTTGCGTCAAATGCAAGAAACCCTTCATAACCCTTGTCAACCGAAACTTTGCAAGCATAAGCAACAAGATTGCCAGGTACACCAAAGTAAGCTTTGTCTTTGCCTTTATTAAACTTTGCGCTTTCAATTAAGTGCATAAACAGATGGTCTTGCTTATCTTCAATACTCAAAAGTCCTTGAATAATTGTAGGATTATTTACAGTGGTTAATTTATAAACCTCTTTGGTCTTGTCTCTAAGTTCCTTGCCCCAGTTAAATTGCCAATCTGCTTTTTTAATCTGCTTTGCGTCTTTGTCCGTAAGTCGCGCAATTTCAGTATCGAAAACCTCACCGGTCTGCGTGTTTTCAATTGAATTTGTAAGCTTATCAATTTCAAAATCAAGTCCGAATTCTTTTAATCTTTTCACTTAGCAAATTTACTAAATGTAGATGTGCTTGTCAAAAGTCTCTTGAAGTCTTAGTGGTGCCAAATTGCATGACCGCTTACGTTCAGGTATTGCATTGCAGGTGGGATATTAGTATTCCGTCTGCCCACAACCGATGCTGATTGAAATTATTTTGCTGAAATTAAAAACAAAAGTTGAGAGTTGTTTGTCAAGCCCGAACCACTGCCTGGCTTTGCAAAACTGTTGATTGTACTACCGTCAAGCCCCACTTGCTGCAATACACTTGTTATATGCCGTTTAAGTCTGTCACACTTAGAGACTAAATCAAAATGGAACAAAATCCAAACGCTGTAATCTTTGCCTTTTCTGCAAAAGTCTTAATTGTAGTTTTTGGATTTTCGGCTTTGTTTGTCAATTCAAATAAATATAGGCTTGGATTTGCCATATTTTTTCGCCAAAGTAAAAATGAAAAAGATTTAGTGTCTGGTCTTTGATTTGGGAAATGCAACTCTTTTACATTACTAATGGATAATGTGTCAGCATCAAAGGTTCTTTTAAATTCAAATTTGTCGCCCCTTGTACTTGCTCCATAAATTAAGTCAGGAAATACAAGTCCGAGTTCAAAAAGCTTTTTGATTTCAGGGTCGGTGTCGTGAATGATAATACAGCTACTGTCAAATTTGATAGTGTCCATAACTACAAAAGTCAGTCCTGTAAATTTTGGGAAATTTATATTAGCCGAAAATTCTTTGATTCGTTTCATACATCTTGTGTCCATTTCATTTTGTGAAAATGATTGGAGAGTCAAGGTGATGAAAATTGTTACAAGTATGTAGGGTCTCATAAATGGCATATAACGTCAACGCATTGCCGAAGTGCCGGAATTAGAATTCCTGTCGCTCGGCCGCAGTGATAAAGTTAAATAGAATTACAAAAGCTGAATTAAATTCTGTCGCCGGCATTTTGGCAATGCAACGTTGGCAGCCGTTCATCGATTCATTGTGGTTGCTCATGTGTCATGCAATGAATACCTCCTCCTCCTCTGTTAATGCCAAGTGTAAAGATTTGAACAATTTTTTTCTGCGGGAAAAGCTTACTAAATAAATTTTTCGCCTCCTGATCTTTTTTGAATTGTGACTCATGCATGCCGGGTTTCCAATATTTTGGAATTAGCACTACGTTATTGCTCACAAAAAAATTCAAATAGCTGGCAGCAGGAATTCGGTATATACTATCACCGACCGAAAAACCAAACTGTTTAACGTTGCGAACAGTATTGCTGTCTAAAACCTGAGTAAACTTTAGTTGCTCAATCTCCGGCATTGGAACACGACGAATAATCAATGCTCTGCCGTCGGATGTTGTGGCGTTCGTTAATATTCTATAATTCTCCTCGAGCATGAGGTAATTTATACTATCCACGGGGCTATTAAATCTATCTGATTTAGAAATATAGGGAAGTACTACTGTGGTTTCATTTACAAAACGACATAGTTCGTCAATATGCATATTGGCCCCGCCCCCAAAGTAATTTTTAAAAAATGGAGCATAATTCTTAAATGTCTTGTCCTCAATTAATCCATCTTTTAGCCAGATGATTTTCTTCGCACCAACCGTTCGCCTCAGTTCAACTTCAATTTCAGCTATTGATTTCCTCGGATTTCTTTGAAGTGCCATTTCTTTAATGAGTAGAAATGTTCCCTTACCGTTGGTTTCAAGCCCTCCTCCTTCAAACACTAAATCACTTTTTATTGTAGGCAGTTGCAACTCCACCGCAAGGCGTTCGTCGTACTCACCTATTTTCCGAATTTCGTCGGGCATTTGCTGGCCGGCAAGATCAGGAAACACTCCATACATCGAGTAGTTGAAACAGACAATCTTTAGTCGTTCGTTGTCCTTTACAAAATAGACTGGGTCTCTCGTCCAAAAATCGGCGAAGGGATCAGTTACAAATTCAATTTTCGAAGTATCTATCTTATACTTACTTAAAGTTTGTCTTACCGTGCTTGCAATTGAATCATCGTAGATATTTAATGTTATTCGAGTGGTTGGCTGAAGGGCTTCCACAACTCTACAGAGAACAGAATCCCTGCGCATGTTGCCGAACCAGGCGATATGAACTTTTTCCTGTTTCTCCCATTCTGCCGGTACCCGCAATGATTGGGAATGCAAACTCCCCAATGTGTTCAGTAGAGCTATTAAAAAAAGGAAATGCTTCATGGAAATTTTGTTGAATGGCTGCCAACGGTAGGGCTTGCTGCTGTGCTGGAATTTTATATCGGTCAGCCCAACCGTTAGCACAATTGAAAAACTATTGATGAAGATATGTACAAAACCTGAACAATGAAAGTCCGCCCGGGCTGCTGCTGATAGCATTACTAAAGATGAGGACATGCAGTTCAGCCAGCATAGCAGCAAGCCGCTTTGTTGGCAGAAGCCTTATGACAAGTAGCAAATTACGGCGTGTCCATTAATTGCTGCGTTCGCATAAAATATTTTTAAACTTTCAAAATGATTGCCAATGTAATCCATTTCATCTTGCGGGTTTCCCCAAGAATTTGGATAAAGTCCAAGTTCATTCATTTTGTTAGCATCATAGTTAACCTCCAAGTCCTTTGAAGAGATTTTGGACAATTCAGAGTTGAGAAGGATAACTTGTTCAGCAGTCAAATAATTCGCAGGTCCATAACCTAAGTCTTGATTTTCGTCGAGAACACTCGAGCCAAAAATTGTCCAAGATATAGGTTGTTTTGCATTACTTAGGTCAGAAGGGCCATAGCCTGTCAATAAGAAGGAAATTGCATCCCATGTTTTGTCAATGTCGCACACATTTGGATTTTCGTCAAAAGTTTCATCGTCTATAAGATTTTCAAAAAGTGAGCTGTCTGAAATATATTTTTGAAGTTCAGTTTCGGTCACCTTAACAAACATGCCTATCATGCTCATAGTGCAAAAAGTTTATATTGTTTAATTAACGGAATGTTGCCTAAAGGTTTCTGCCAACGGCCACGCATTTACGCAGGCCGGATATTAGAAATCCGTCTGCCCATAACCGTTAGCCAAATTTATAATTTACAGTTCCTTGTTACTACTATCGATGAGCAAAGTTCCTTCAGCCCAGAACTGTTGCTGAAACATGCACCACAGCTCATTGTTAGCAGGTCTGCCCGGCTTGCATAAATGCGCTTGTTGTATGCACGGCCAGTATGTTCACATATTGGAAAGTGCCGTTGCTAATTCATTTGTCATGTTCCTGAACTTTATCAAGTTTATAATCCAATTACCACCAGCCAAACCTAAAAAGAAGAAAACACCTACAAAAACTTCATGCGAACTAAATCCCATAAATGCCGACATAATAGTTGTTATTATAAGCAAGCGATACATGGAAAATTTGAACGAAACGGTATTATCTGTCAAAACAAATTCTCCCTGTTCGATATTAGAGAATTTATACCATCCCGAAGCAAAGATTCTAAACTTTGGCTTAAAAAATATTTGATTCTCTGAAATATAAATGTCTTCTCCTTTATATTTTTCGATATAGTTATTTAAGTATGCTAAACCTTTGCTTTTGTCAATACTGCCGTTTATTGCCTCAATTTTTGATGTACATGTTACGGTAAAAGGAAACATATTTGTTAAGTTTAGTTTTAGTTGGCTTGCATACAACGCTTACGCATTGGCGATGGCTGGGCAATTTATAACTTTCTGCCCGAACGTTAGGCCAGTGAACGAACAAAAAGTTGAAATTATTATTCTGTTGCTCAATAGAGAATTTTCAGCCCGGACTACAGCCCAATAGCGAACAAAAGGTTGATGAAATGCACGTCCAGCCCAGCTATCGCCAATGCGATGTAAGCTGCATTTTATTTGGTTTCATAAGAGGCTGAAATAAATTGTACAACTTTTATTTTTTTATTTGTCTT
Source organism: uncultured Chitinophagaceae bacterium (assembly GCA_963819925.1). Classification (GTDB taxonomy): domain Bacteria; phylum Bacteroidota; class Bacteroidia; order Chitinophagales; family Chitinophagaceae; genus Ginsengibacter. The sequence continues at coordinate 189,464 of CAWFYG010000016.1, forward strand.
TGTGTCGGTATTAATTGTGTAAACTAAAGTGATATTGTCACCTTCTTTTTTTAAACGTCCGATTTCATCTTCGCTTAATGGTACTTGTGTTATAAAGGAAACTAAATTATTACTTGAATCTTTTGCGAATAGTGTATATGTGTCATTTAATTTCACTTGTTTAATAAACTTGCCTGAAAACGAAGAACCTCCTGGGATATTTTTAGCTAAATCAATTATTGAATCTGTCAAAGACGAATCTACTTTTACTGAAGCAGAGAAGCTTTGATTTTTATTACTGTCATTACAATTAATTTTTATTTTTTCTCGACAATTTTCATCTCCTAATTCAAGAGCTTTGTGCCAATTTTCACAAGCTTTATCAAAGTCAAGTTTAATTCTGTAAACATTGCCTATATTAGAATATGCAAGAGCATAGTTTGGATTAACAGAAAGTGCTTTTTTATAATCTTCAATCGCTTCATCATATTTGCCTAACCTCATTTTAGCAACACCTCTGTTATCAATTGCCTCAAAGTCAGTGGGTCTTAATCTTATGACATTATCATAATCAAAAATTGCTTCGCTATCTTTTCCTATTTCTTGTCTTGTTACTCCAAGATTATAATAGGCTTCAGTGTCATTTGGATTTTCCTGAATTACTTTAGTCAAATACTCAATTCCTTTTTCTTTATTCCCTTGTCTTAATTCATAAATAGCCATATTATAATAATTGTCTGACTGAGCGCAACCGGAAAGGAAAGTAATTGTCAAGACAAAAAGTAAAAAAAGCTTAGTATTGTGCATGTGTCAAATTTAAATTGCAGCTTACGGCAGTTCGTCTAAGAACCTTCGTTGCTTTTCAAATATAAATCAAATTGAAAATGATTTCAGGCAGCCTTAAAATTATTTAGTAGAAATATCAGAGAAAAAAGTGCCTGGCTCATTTTGGAGATAATACCTTTTATGAAGGCCGCTATTCCATAATAAAATGAAAACACAAGCTCCTGCAGGAACTTTGTAAAGGTTGTTTTATCAATAATGTTCATAAGCCTCCGCAGATTATAGGCTATAAACATAAAACCAACATCTGCTGATGCCCGTTTTATTCCTTTCTTTGTGATCACATAATAAAAGCCCCATTGCCTTTTTATGGTGCCATATGGATGTTCCACTATGCTTTGTCTTTGCTTGTATAGTTGCGGACTGGCTTCTATGTTCCGTTTGTTCTGTTCCATATAGGAAGCAAACTCACTTCTTTCTATTAATCTTCCTTTGGTATTCTTAGTGCACAAAGCTCTTGCCGGACACCCGGGACACGCGTGGGTTTTATAATGCTTTACCGTGTAATAATGAAGGTTCTTACTTTTCTGGTATGGTTTACCGTTAGTTGTTAGTATTTTGTCCTGCGGGCAGGTATACGTATCATTTATTTCATCATAAACAAAGTGGCTCATGTTATACTGCTCGTCCGGAGCAACAGAGGCTATCCCCGGTACAGCTACCATTATATTAATGCCTGACGTTACCGCCATTTTTATTTCGCTGCCGGTATGGTAACCCTTATCATAGAGGGCTGTAAAATCACTGGTTCCTAATATCTTTTTTGCCCTGCGAAGCATCCCGCTCATAGCACGTGTATCGTTCTCATTGGTCACTTTATAATCTATGGGGATGCAGTGTTTGGCATCTACCACCGTTTGTACATTGTAGGCTACTTCGGTTATGTTGTTGCGGATCATCAGTTGCCTGCTTTCAGGGTCTGAGGTGGAGAGCTGTGGCGCTCCCGTTTCATCGAGTGTGTGCTGCATGTTCTCATAATTATCTTTTCTCTCCTTGTGTTTTTTTATTTCTTCTTCAACGATCTTTTTATTGCCTGCCTGTTCGGTAGACAGGTCTTCATCTGCTGTTGCCAATGCTGTATTATATTCTTCCAGCCTGGCATCTATATAAGCAAGATGGCGTTCAATTTTGTCTTCATTAAAATTATTCTTCTTTGAGTTCTGTGCCCTTAATTTGGTGCTGTCTCCGGCTATCAGTTTACCGCCTATCAAATCAAATTGTTTGGCGATACTAACGGTATAGCGAAACACTTTCTTAATGGCCTTTTCATTATCTCTTCTGAAATTGGAGATCGTGTTGTGATCGGGGGCCAGTTGCTTCATCAGCCACATCAGCTCTATGTTGCGGCGACACTCTTTTTCCAGTTGACGGCTTGATCTTATATGATTGAGATAACCATATACGAACAGTTTCAATAAATCTTTAGGATGATACGCAGGACGACCTTCTTTGGTTGTCTTCATCACAAAATGATAGTCTTCCAATTTGAGGCTATCTACAAAAAGGTCGATGATGCGTACTTCATTGTCCTTATTTATTATCTGATCCAGTGACTGGGGAAAAAGAATACTTTGGGTTCTGTTTTTTCCTTCTATAAATTGCATGCATAAATTTACTGCTTATATACTGCGTTTATACATTGAAGTTATGAACCGGATGTGAATAGTTTTTAGACAGTCTGACGGTTGAGTATTTGCGAAGGCAGGGAATTCATTGATTGTCCAGCCCGGTACAAATGCCCAATTGAAAATATGTTGTTGAAGTTATGAACTAAAGCTGAAAATTGAACGTCGAGCCCGAACTACTGCTGATGCTTGCACATAGTTGATGTTGAATTGTCCAGCCCTGCTTTTGCAAATACTTTTGTTGTACTAAACCTGCGGTAGTTTAATCAGCACGCTTTAAACAAAGAGTGCTTTTGTTTTGCATTTTAATTAACTAAAAAACATTTTTATGCAAACAAAACAAACTACCGGGCTGCGTCCCATGGACAAAAATTATGTAACCATCGTTAAGCAGGCCTGTAGCAAAGTAACGGGATTTTTAGAGTTGTACAAAGAAATGGAACGAGCTATTTGCATCACAGGTAAAAGCAAAAGCACCCTCACCAACTATTCACGACAACTGGCCCACCTCGCCCTGCATTACAACCTGTTTCCCCTGGATCTGGATGCAGAACAGGTAATGGATTACCTGCATCTCATAAAAAGCCGCGGAACTACTTCGGCTACCTTTTTCAAATTCACGGTATATGGAATGCGTTATGCCTGCAAGCTTCGGGGTCTTGAATACAAGCAATTTTCTTTGCCTGAGATAGACAAAGATGTTAAGCTTCCTGCGGTACTTAATGGCGACGAAGTAAAAGCATTGCTATCAGCCTGTAAACTTTTAAAACACCGTCTTATCATCGGGCTATGTTATGGATGCGGGCTCAGGTGCAGCGAGGTACGTAATCTTCGTGTAACCGACACCGATATACAACGCGGCATGTTGCAGGTGCGGCAGGGCAAAGGTTCCAAAGACCGCTGCCTCCCCTTGGGCAAAATGCTTTGCCGCGGCATTGCCCAATATATTGCTGCAGCCAATCCGCGTAATTTTTTATTTGAAGGCAATGACGGTGAAGCCATGTCGCAACGGGGAACCCAGTGGGTGGTGCACCAGGCTGTAAAACGTGCCGGTATCCGTAAAGAGGTGCATACGCATACCTTGCGCCATAGCTATGCTACCCATCTTTTAGAACAGGGTGTAAACATTCTTACCATAAAAGAACTCCTTGGCCATGCACATATTGAGACCACAATGATATATCTGCATATTGCAAAGCCTTCACCGCAAACTGTCTTCAGCCCTTTGGATACTTTATATAACCAAAGCTGATGCAACCACAGTATGAGGTAGCCACTGTGCTTACTGCACACTGGTCTGCCGTGCAGCAAAGTGCAAAGTTCAACACCTGGCAATTGCGTACACTCCATTCCGTGAGGCGATGTAGAAGTGCCGCTCTTGGTGCCCATGTGGATGGTTGTACCAGTTGCGGCCACCTGCGCATCAGCTATAATAGCTGCCGTAACCGCCATTGTCCAAAATGCCAGGGCCACCAGAGAGAAAGATGGATACAGGCAAGACAGCAGGAACTATTACCCGTTCCTTATTTTCATGTGGTGTTCACACTTCCTGACGCACTCAACCAACTTTGCCTCTACAAGCCCGCAGACATGTATAATATTTTGTTTGAAAGCGCATGGCATGTGCTCAATACATTCGGACACGACCCTAAATGGCTGGGAGCACAAACGGGCATGATCAGCATCCTGCATACCTGGGGACAAACACTCTCCCTGCATCCTCACCTGCATTGCATTGTACCTGGCGGCGGCATTACCAAACAGCTAAAATGGAAACACGCAAAGAGTGATGGAAAGTATCTCTTCAATGTAAAAGCCATGAGCAAAGTGTTCCGCGGAAAATTTATTGCCCTGCTGAAAGAAAAATTACCCGGTGAGATCGATAAACAACTGATAAATGAACTCTATAAAAATAAATGGGTAGTTTATGCCAAAGAGCCTTTTAACGGCCCGCAAAGTGTTATAGAATATCTTGGCCGTTATACCCATAAGATAGCCATCAGCAATCACCGTATTAAAAACATCGAAAAGGGTAAGGTTACTTTTTCTTATAAAGATTACAGGCAAAGTGCTGTTACCAAACAAATGGATCTGGAGCCATTAGAATTTATCCGCCGCTTCGCCCTTCATATTTTGCCCAAAGGTTTTGTGCGTATACGCCACCACGGTATCCTCAGCAGTACATCAAAAGCGGCCTGTACTTTGGTTATAAAACAACAGTTACCGCCTTTGCCGGAAGTAAAAAATGCAAAACTCAAAAAGGAAACATACAACCCCCTTGAGTGCCCGTGTTGCAAAAAACAAACCATGCAAACTATATTACGTTTTAACCGCAGAGGGCCGCCGGCAGACTGGCAGCAAATGGCTAAAAATTTACTGGAATGTATTGTTTAAAAAACAGCTGCCCAAAAGCGGCGGGGCATTCCTTTGAAAACAACTTAAAAATTACCTGCAAACTGAAATTTCCTTGCTGAAAAAAACGATGAAAACACCCGGAAAAAAATAAAGATGCTGTCCCTACCACACGTAAACGGCATTTTTAAAACAACACCAACATAACGCCCTGCCTTAGACGCAAAGTTTATTCAACTCAAATTCCATAGTTCTCACAAGATCAATCCACGGTTCCGTACAACATGGGACTTCATCGCAGGCACTGCGTGCCCGACGAAGTCTTATTTGTTGGTGGCTGGCTTTCTTCAGAAATAACTTTGCCTAATTTTATAGATTATCTCTGCCAGTAGTTTCAACATTTCTGATATTTCGATTTTGCCATTTCTTTCTTCAACGTACTTTTTCATTTCAGTAGCATAGTAGTTTGCAGATAACTGAGTTGGGTTAAATCCAAGAAACATTCGATGTGCTTGGATGAATGAAGAGTTTAATTTTTGCATAATTTGGTCGGTTAAATCATGTGCATAGTTATTAAAAAGTTCTTTCCTTTCGGAATCCGAATTGATATTGATTCTGATGTTTTCAACGTCATTATGTTCAATTATACAACCGAGAGAATTCTTTATTGATTCGGGTAAGATTTTGGGTAATTTCTTTTCGGTAATCTCTTGAAAAATAAATATAATAGACAGTCTGTTCAATAAGAAAAAATAAGGGTTTACGCATGGGTCAATAACTACGCCGTTCTCTGTTAAATTTTCAGCTTCTTGAATAAAATAGCTGATAATAAATCTAAAGCTCTTGATTTCTTCTAAATGTTCTTTTGCTTTAGCTAATATTTCTTGTGCGTCTTTGCCTTTGATATTGTGCAAATAGCTTCTTATATTTTCTTCTTCTCCCTCAGTTAATTTCCATTCTTCATTTGTCGTTGCAGATACTCGCCAGATATTTATCAGAACGAAGACTAATGACAAAGCCCTTAAACCATTATATTCAATGAAATTACAACTGTCCTTTAGTAATTCATTTTGGGCTTTACGAACAATATTAGAATACACTTTTTCGACAAAGTCGCTCTCGATAAATGAAAAATATTTTTCACACTCTCTACATAGCAATGCTCTATCAATTAAAGAATTGTCGTTGGCAGTTATTAATTCTTCAGAAATAGATTTGCCTATGATATCTTCAATAACTTCAGGTTGTACTGCACTTCCAAAATAATCTAGCCCGACTTTATCTAGCGAAATTTCAAAAATAATTTCTTTGTCTTCTCTTTTTGTATATCCCTCTTGGTTTAACGCAGTCCGTATAATACTTTCTGTCAGAATATGAGAGCCGACATTGTCTAAATCGTTTGTCTTGCAGAGTTTACATTTCATATTAAGTGGATGTCATTTTATGCTAGCGTTCAGCCTTGCGTTAAGTTTTGTTTGTGGCAGGCTTTACCACCTTGAGTTGAACAAATCTTCTATTCTGCTTTTTTCTTTTGCCCAATTAGGTCTTAGTGAAATTATTCTATGTTTATCTTCTTCACTCGGATTTTGTGGTAAGTCAAGTAACTCTGGTGTCAAATTATCCAACGCTATTTCTGTCATTGAGTAAGGAAAGTATACACCGTGTAAATAAGTAAAGCCTGTACTTGATGCTTGATAGATAATGTGTTTATTTACAAGTCCCACTACTGTGTCGTTGTCTAAAGGCATTTGCAAAGTTTGTTTACCATTTATGTAAAATTCTCTTAGCAATGCTTTTTCGTGAATGTCAAGATATTTGATGTCCTTAAGGATTGAGGCTTTAATTTTTTTCGTTAACCTTTTTCTTGTAATAAGTCTACCAAAATAATTTATAAGGGTGACCAACAAAAATGCAGAACTTACTAAGAATGCAATTCCAATAAATTTCCCATAGTCTTTTAAGAAATCTGTGAGATTGAGTTTTGATAGAAACTTTCCTGGCACAAACAATATCAATGCGGAACTTAGCCATATGACAAAGAGTAGCTTAGTAGGTATTTTTTTAATGTCGAAAAGCATTTCTAAAAATTTTTCCATTGTTCGTTGATTTTATTAATAGGTTTTTTCAAAGCAGCACGCCAATACTTCAAGACGAGATTTACCCTTGCCACATTTTCTTGTCTTCGGAATTATTAAAGCTCTGTTTTGATATGTTTCGCTTAAAGTTGGTGTCAGATGTTTGATGTTAATCCATTTTGGTAATTGTCCGTTTGAGTCAGAAATTAAACCGTGCAGCAACTTCTTTGTCAAGAGGTACTTCCATAAATTTTATAACCTGATTAAATTCGTCAAAATTGTTTGGTAATGAAAAACGATGAGAGAAAAACTTACTGTAAATAATTTCTCTTAAAAACAAATTCAAGCCTTTTCTTGCAGCTCCCCAACTTTGGGCTGTGTCTGGGAAAAGTGTCAAAATTTGTGATGTATGTCCATTTAAAAAATCTTTGTATTGAGTTTCATCAACTAATGATTTTATAAAAAATTCAAGGTCAACCTTTGTTTCAAAATACTGTCTCAAAATTTTTATAAGTCCGGCTGAACCTTGATTTCTAATTGCAGAAGCACCGATTGCAATTTGTGAAAGTCGTCTATGTAAAAGCTGATAAAATTGTTGTTCCGTCATAGTATTAGGGTGTGTCCGATAAGCTTGCCACCAACGTCCACGCATTTACGCAGGCCGGAAAATAGAATTCTGTCTGCTCATAACCGTTAGCCAAATTTATAATTAAAAGTTCATTGTTATTACTATCGATGAGCAAAGTTCCTTCAGCCCGGAACTAATGCTGAAACATGCACCACAGCTGATTGTTAGCACGTCTGCCAGGCTTGCATAAATGCGAATGTTGTACTAAACCTGCGGTAGTTTAATCAGCACGCTTTAAACAAAGAGTGCTTTTGTTTTGCATTTTAATTAACTAAAAAACATTTTTATGCAAACAAAACAAACTACCGGGCTGCGTCCCATGGACAAAAATTATGTAACCATCGTTAAGCAGGCCTGTAGCAAAGTAACGGGATTTTTAGAGTTGTACAAAGAAATGGAACGAGCTATTTGCATCACAGGTAAAAGCAAAAGCACCCTCACCAACTATTCACGACAACTGGCCCACCTCGCCCTGCATTACAACCTGTTTCCCCTGGATCTGGATGCAGAACAGGTAATGGATTACCTGCATCTCATAAAAAGCCGCGGAACTACTTCGGCTACCTTTTTCAAATTCACGGTATATGGAATGCGTTATGCCTGCAAGCTTCGGGGTCTTGAATACAAGCAATTTTCTTTGCCTGAGATAGACAAAGATGTTAAGCTTCCTGCGGTACTTAATGGCGACGAAGTAAAAGCATTGCTATCAGCCTGTAAACTTTTAAAACACCGTCTTATCATCGGGCTATGTTATGGATGCGGGCTCAGGTGCAGCGAGGTACGTAATCTTCGTGTAACCGACACCGATATACAACGCGGCATGTTGCAGGTGCGGCAGGGCAAAGGTTCCAAAGACCGCTGCCTCCCCTTGGGCAAAATGCTTTGCCGCGGCATTGCCCAATATATTGCTGCAGCCAATCCGCGTAATTTTTTATTTGAAGGCAATGACGGTGAAGCCATGTCGCAACGGGGAACCCAGTGGGTGGTGCACCAGGCTGTAAAACGTGCCGGTATCCGTAAAGAGGTGCATACGCATACCTTGCGCCATAGCTATGCTACCCATCTTTTAGAACAGGGTGTAAACATTCTTACCATAAAAGAACTCCTTGGCCATGCACATATTGAGACCACAATGATATATCTGCATATTGCAAAGCCTTCACCGCAAACTGTCTTCAGCCCTTTGGATACTTTATATAACCAAAGCTGATGCAACCACAGTATGAGGTAGCCACTGTGCTTACTGCACACTGGTCTGCCGTGCAGCAAAGTGCAAAGTTCAACACCTGGCAATTGCGTACACTCCATGCCGTGAGGCGATGTAGAAGTGCCGCTCTTGGTGCCCATGTGGATGGTTGTACCAGTTGCGGCCACCTGCGCATCAGCTATAATAGCTGCCGTAACCGCCATTGTCCAAAATGCCAGGGCCACCAGAGAGAAAGATGGATACAGGCAAGACAGCAGGAACTATTACCCGTTCCTTATTTTCATGTGGTGTTCACACTTCCTGACGCACTCAACCAACTTTGCCTCTACAAGCCCGCAGACATGTATAATATTTTGTTTGAAAGCGCATGGCATGTGCTCAATACATTCGGACACGACCCTAAATGGCTGGGAGCACAAACGGGCATGATCAGCATCCTGCATACCTGGGGACAAACACTCTCCCTGCATCCTCATCTGCATTGCATTGTACCTGGCGGCGGCATTACCAAACAGCTAAAATGGAAACACGCAAAGAGTGATGGAAAGTATCTCTTCAATGTAAAAGCCATGAGCAAAGTGTTCCGCGGAAAATTTATTGCCCTGCTGAAAGAAAAATTACCCGGTGAGATCGATAAACAACTGATAAATGAACTCTATAAAAATAAATGGGTAGTTTATGCCAAAGAGCCTTTTAACGGCCCGCAAAGTGTTATAGAATATCTTGGCCGTTATACCCATAAGATAGCCATCAGCAATCACCGTATTAAAAACATCGAAAAGGGTAAGGTTACTTTTTCTTATAAAGATTACAGGCAAAGTGCTGTTACCAAACAAATGGATCTGGAGCCATTAGAATTTATCCGCCGCTTCGCCCTTCATATTTTGCCCAAAGGTTTTGTGCGTATACGCCACCACGGTATCCTCAGCAGTACATCAAAAGCGGCCTGTACTTTGGTTATAAAACAACAGTTACCGCCTTTGCCGGAAGTAAAAAATGCAAAACTCAAAAAGGAAACATACAACCCCCTTGAGTGCCCGTGTTGCAAAAAACAAACCATGCAAACTATATTACGTTTTAACCGCAGAGGGCCGCCGGCAGACTGGCAGCAAATGGCTAAAAATTTACTGGAATGTATTGTTTAAAAAACAGCTGCCCAAAAGCGGCGGGGCATTCCTTTGAAAACAACTTAAAAATTACCTGCAAACTGAAATTTCCTTGCTGAAAAAAACGATGAAAACACCCGGAAAAAAATAAAGATGCTGTCCCTACCACACGTAAACGGCATTTTTAAAACAACACCAACATAACGCCCTGCCTTAGACGCAAAGTTTATTCAACTCAAATTCCATAGTTCTCACAAGATCAATCCACGGTTCCGTACAACATGGGACTTCATCGCAGGCACTGCGTGCCCGACGAAGTCTTATTTGTTAGTGGCAGGTTTTCTTGGTCACGGTGTTATTCCTTTACCAAGTGTCAAACAAAAAACTATGAACAATATACAAGCTGATAAATTAAATAAAGTACTTTCTATGTACTTGTCATTTGTGATGGCAGTTTTGGCGGGTTGCCTTAGAAATAAAATGGGTAAAGATCCCGCCATTTCAAGAAAACATTCAAAAGCAGAATCTATCCTGTCCTGCTTAAAAAAAAGTCCAGCTGCAAAAGCTGATATCGAAGCAAATAAGAAAGAATAAAAAATATCTTGTTTTGCAAGCAAGCTGCTTTGGCTTGTATTGGAAATGTTAGCCAAATAAGAATTTAAAATCCGAATGAACACGACATAAAAGAAAATGCCCGAAACAATCAAAATGAATTTCCCAGATAATCCAGAACTAACTTCTTTGATTGCAAATGTCCAGTCGCCCGTTTTACTTATTGTCGAATGCAATATTGTCCCAGAGAACCAAAATAAATTGTAAGCTGTCAATTGCAGCATGAGTAATTTTGGGAACGTTGTTTTCTTTAAAAGGATGAAAGCCAGTCCGCCAAAAATCAAATTGGCAATTGGTCCGCCAATGTCAATTAAAATGTTTCCTGGACTGCTTCTAAAATAAGCACTTGTCAATAGATTAATTTTGCTGCCAACTATTAAACTTGTCCCGCCATGTCCAATTACTTCATGGACAAAATCGGCTATCATGTAGGAAAAGATTCCAGTCATTGCTAAAGTAAACAGGTTGTATTTTTTTTCTGTCATTTGTTGTATGAGGTCTGTCGCCAAATTTGCAGGCAACGGACAGGTATTGCTGCAGGTGTGGAATTCATTGCTCGTCCTGCCCGGAACTACCGCCCAATGATGATTTAAAAGTACAAGATAAGAGCTAAAAGCCCAAGAGAATTCCGTCCGCCGAAACCACTGCTGATAGCGAACTACAGCCGAAGATTACAACGTCCTGCCACACTTGCAGCAATACTTTTGTTAGCGGCTGTACAGTCAATACACACCTAACCAAATCTTCTTTTCAATTTTCCATGTGTCGCCATCTCGATAGATAAGAATTAGCTTGTCATAACCACAAGTCCCACCGCCAACCCAATTCATTTTAAAAAATGCTAACCCTTTTGCATTGTCCACATAAATTCGGGAAAGGTCAAAATATCCCAAAAATACTTGCTTACCAGTTTTTCCGAAACGATGCTCATATTTTGAGTTATTAAATTCTTCTATTGTCGTGAACTTAATATTTCCTTGTCGAAGACTGTCCAAACTAAAGCCTCTTGTCCTTAAAGGCTTTTTCATATTTTTTATAAAGTCATAAAATTTGGATGTCTTTGGTATTTGTGTCAACAGATATTTTTTAGATTTTATTATGTCCAGCGTCGAAAGCGAATCATTGATAACCATGATTTGATTTAGTGAATCAAATTCTTGTTTATTCATACAGTAGGAGCAATACACTCTGTACTCTTTTGGAATTGAACTTGTCTTGCAACATTCAACTATTTTGTCGCCATACAATGTGTCCTGATTGCAACATTTATAATATGGCGGATAAATAATTTTCTGGCAAGTATTGATGTCATAAATAGAGTCAAGTAGCGAATTGAAAATTGTCAACTCGTCAAAACTTTGGCTTTTGAGTTGTTGGCTAAAAGTAACAAGCCAAATCAGTCCTATGAATTTGTAGAGAGTTTTCATTTTGTATAGCCGCTAACGGCAGTTCGTCTAAGAACTGTAGCTTTCATTCAAATATAATTCAATCACAGGCGATTTAAAAGAAGAGCAAAATTATTTTTATAACGCTCTTGCTTAAAAATAATCTGGTTTATTTTGAAGATAATAGCCTTTATTGTTGCACTGCTTTGAAAAAATAATGAAACAAGCCCCTGCAGGAACTTTGTGAACGTTGTTTTGTCTATGATGTTCATCAGCCTGCGCAGGTTGTAGGCTATAAACATGAAGCCAACATCTGAGGAAGCCCGTTTGAGACCTTTCTTCGTAATCACATAATAAAATCCCCATTGCCGCTTGATGGTTCCGTAAGGATGTTCCACTATGCTTTGCCGTTGTTTGTAAAGTTCGGGCCTTGCTTTTATGTTTCGTTTATTCTGCTCAATGTATGGGGTAAATTCACTGCGTTCTATTAATCTCCCCTTTTTATTGATGGTGCATAAGGCTCTTGCAGGGCAGGCGACACAGGCGCCGGTTTTATAATGCTTAACGGTATAATAGTTCCGGTTCTTACTTTTCTGGTAACCCTTACCGTTAGTAACCATTATTTGACCCTGCGGACATCTGTATGTGTCATTTATCTCATCATACACAAAATGGCTCATGTTATAATTGGCATCCGGCGCTACCGATGCTATCCCGGGTATGGCTACCATGATGTCTATGCCTGATGTTACAGCTGCTTTTATCTCACAGCCGGTATGGTATCCTTTATCATAAAGTGCAGTGAACTCATTTGTTTTTAAAATAGTTTTTGTTCTGCGCAGCATGCCGCTCAATGCCCTGCTGTCATTTTCATTGGTTACTTTATAATCAATGGGGATGTTGTGTTTGGCGTCTACAACCGTCTGTACATTATAAGCCACTTCGCTGATGTTGTTACGCGTCATTAGTTGGCGGCTTTCCGGATCGGATGTGGAGATCTGTACTTCTCCCGTTTCATCGAGTGTGTGCTGCATGTTCTCATAATTATCTTTTCTCTCCTTGTGTTTTTTTATTTCTTCTTCAACGATCTTTTTATTGCCTGCCTGTTCGGTAGACAGGTCTTCATCTGCTGTTGCCAATGCTGTATTATATTCTTCCAGCCTGGCATCTATATAAGCAAGATGGCGTTCAATTTTGTCTTCATTAAAATTATTCTTCTTTGAGTTCTGTGCCCTTAATTTGGTGCTGTCTCCGGCTATCAGTTTACCGCCTATCAAATCAAATTGTTTGGCGATACTAACGGTATAGCGAAACACTTTCTTAATGGCCTTTTCATTATCTCTTCTGAAATTGGAGATCGTGTTGTGATCGGGGGCCAGTTGCTTCATCAGCCACATCAGCTCTATGTTGCGGCGACACTCTTTTTCCAGTTGACGGCTTGATCTTATATGATTGAGATAACCATATACGAACAGTTTCAATAAATCTTTAGGATGATACGCAGGACGACCTTCTTTGGTTGTCTTCATCACAAAATGATAGTCTTCCAATTTGAGGCTATCTACAAAAAGGTCGATGATGCGTACTTCATTGTCCTTATTTATTATCTGATCCAGTGACTGGGGAAAAAGAATACTTTGGGTTCTGTTTTTTCCTTCTATAAATTGCATGCATAAATTTACTGCTTATATACTGCGTTTATACATTGAAGTTATGAACCGGATGTGAATAGTTTTTAGACAGTCTGACGGGCGAGGCTTGCCGCAGGGCTGGTATTTTATAACTGTCTGCCCGGCAACTGAAGCCGATTGAAAAACTGATGATGAAGTTAACAACTAAAAGCCAAATAGAATTCGGTCAAGCCCGATATTAGCTGATAGTAGTACAACTGATGATTGTTATTCCGTCCGCCAGCCTTGCGGCAAACCTTTTGTTAGCGGTTCGTGCTTTTCTCTCAATATAATGTACCTCGTATTGTCCTGAAATTATATTTTGTATAATCGTAAGCGTAAGAAATTTCTACAATGATAACTTCCCTTTCGTATTTGATGTGAGGGTCGAGTGTGGTAAATTGAACTCGATATGCACAATCTGATTGTTCTCTAACTACTGGGTTACCATAAATTTTCCAATCAGGGTAATAAAATTTCATGTGTGATTTGAAATCTCGAAGTGCTTGTTCCTCGTTACATGTTTCAGCTTTCTTTTGTAAAAATGGTGGAATGTCGATAGTTGTAGTAGTGTCCGAAACAATGGCTGCACTGTCTACCTCCTGTGTGTTAACTATTGGTGGTGTGTCAGTATTTTTTTTGACTTTATATTTTGAAATAGCAAAAATGGCAGCAAACAAAATAAAAACTCCAAGCAAGCTATATGCAATTATTTTTTTCCCTTTTTGAGATATTTGGTTGAATGAATATTTTATGTTACGCAATAATAAAAGTAAGACAACGGCTAAGATTGTAAGAATTACAATTATCAAAATCAGTCTACCTGTGTCAAGGTTTGAGCTATTTGAAAATAATGTATTATATTTTATTTCACCACGATAATTTGATTTAAAGGGAACATGTAGAATTGTGAAATACACAAACGAGCAACCATATAGCAGTAAAACTATTTTTTGATAGACATTCAATTTCATAAGTTTTAAATTTATTCTTGGTTTTGATGTTGCCAGCAAAGTTGATTTGAATTATCAGTCATGTGTCTGCAACGGCTACCATTTTTTGTCTTGCCTTTACATTGCTTTACCATTGGCACATTATTAAAGCACCCCTCACTTTGTCCAATTATTTGTACTTCATATTCATATCCTTTATCGCTTGTAAATGAAGAATGACCTTCTTTATCTATCGCTGCACTTGGAAAATTATCGTCATCAAGTCTGCCGCCATTTGGCCAGTCAACTTCAACAATTTCATTATTTTCAACTTTTACAGTTAAAGTGTATGATGATTGAGTGCCAGTATTTAGGTTGTGATACTGCACCTCTGCACAGTATGTGTCATCTGAATAACTGCCTGCATCGTCATTGCTTGCTTCTGACCGTTTCAAATTAAATGTGTCGTCCGTGTCACTAGTCGATTTACCTTTGCAACCGATTAGAAGCAGTACGATAAATGTTTTTATTATGAAACGTGATGTCGCCATAGCATGACCGCTAACGTTACGCATTGGCGATGGCGGGGCATTCAATGAACTTTCTGCCCGGAACAAAAGTACAGTAAACGAACAAATAGTTGAGATTTTGATTCATAGCTCAATAGATAATTTTCAGCCCGAACCGCAGCCCAACAGCGAACAAAAAGCTGATGAAATGCACGTCAGCCCTGCTATAGCCAATGCGAGTGTTGGCAGTAGCCTTTTTCTGTCAGTTTAATGTTTTCGGGTATCTACAAGTCCTGTCAATTTAAATATCATAACTGCAATAACTGATGCCAATACAATTAAACTCCACCAAGCTATTTTTTTAGTCCTACGGTCAATATTTTTGCTACTACGAATTTTGACGAAACTCCAAATCATTATAGCAGCGAATGTCGTTCCTGCTAATGCAACAATAATTTTGTTATTTACGGTATAAACACAAAGCATGAGTCCGACGACTATTATTGCTGTCAAACTTTGATATTTCTGCAAAAAGGAAACATTGTCTTTCGCTACAATTGGTCTTACGCCCTGCAAAGTCGTTTCAAGTTGGGAATAGTTTTCAATTTGCGGCGGAATTCCAATTATATCAGTTGTGTCTTTTCCTTTGATTGTAAAACTTCCGTTTTTATGTTTGGATATTTCTTTAATGTCGTTAAAGTAGATTGAAATTGTTGGTGTGTTGACTTGCTCTCTTGAAATTAAGTTATTCGTAATTGTCAATGTATAGCTGTTAAACAATGCTTTTTGTCTGTTTACACCGCGATAAATTCCAAATGCAAGAAGCACAACGATAAAAGGAATATAATAAGGTAAAATCTCTGTATAATTTAAACTTTTTGACGCTATAGTTATCCCAAAAGTTAACACTATTACTAACATTGGAATCGTCCGAATTAACATCGTTCTTCTAATTTCTTTAAACCCACCTTCTCTGATTTTGAATATTTGCATAGTCGTTTTAAGGTTACTGCCAACGCTTAGGGCATTGACGAAGGCTGGTATTCAATGTTCCGTCAGCCCACAACTGTTGCCCAATATGGTTACCGAAGCTGAAGATAAAATAAAAAGCTGAGCAATGAAAGTCCGGCTGAAACTACTGCTGATATTGAACTACAGCCGATGACCTTTCCGTCTGCCCGCCTATTGCCAAACCCCATGTTACAGGCTGGCATCCGGTCTTAAGTTGATCAAAGCCTTTAAGAAAAGTACATCGTGTCGACCTGAAACATTTTCATAACAAGCAAAATCAGTTTGCGTTTGCAGTAACCCGTTAGTCAGTTGTCTGGATGAAAACCTGAACCTGGAAACAGTTCTCTTGTCTGCCCGCAGACTGATACAAATAAATAATAAACCTGCAGCCTTGTTATGAACTTAAAAACAGAAACTGATAAAAGCATAAAGCCAAACCCGCAACCTTATATTCTTTTCGTCTGTCGTGATACAACTGCAACCTTTGGTATGAAATAAAAATCAGCCGCGATAAGTTTACGAACCGAAGCAAGCCGACAAGAATGAAATGTTTCCATTCATGTCAGAGCCCAATGCTGCAACTAAAAATGAAAAGCCGGAATTTAAAAGAACTAACAGTGTCCGGCAGACGAAAAAGTAGCATCTTGAAAACTGTCAACGGTCAACCGGAAAATGATTGCGGGAAAAAACAAAAAGGTCGAACTTTCCAAGTCTTGTCTGCCAGATATGTCGATGAAAAAAGAAAGCTAGGGTAAGCTCCCCCAAAAACAGTACAGTTTAAAAATAGACAAAATGTTTAATTTTAAAACTGTAAAAGATGAAAAAAAGCACATTTAGTCCTGCGCAGATAGCAGGCATTCTAAAAGAATTTGATAACGGCAAAAGTGCCGAAGAGATCAACCGTGAACACGGAGTAAGTAAAGCCAGTTTGTATAAGTGGCGTCAGCGTTATGGAGGTATGGAAGCATCTGAACTCAAGCGGATCAAAGAGTTGGAAGAAGAAAACTCCCGGCTTAAACGAATGTATGCCAACCTGGCCATGGAGTTGGACGTTGCAAAATACATTATTGAAAAAAAGCTTTAAAGCCTTGCGATAAACGAGTGATCGTAAATCAGCTCCGTAAAGAGCGGCCCAAAGACATCAGCAAGGCGTGTCGAATACTAAATATAAGTCGCAGTTCATTACACTATAAATGTGTAAAGAATGATGATACGGTAATACACTTATTGCAGCATCTTTCGCAAACCGTGGAAGACGAAGGCTTTTGGAAATTTTATGACCGTCTTCGGTTGGAGGGCCATAAGATTAATCACAAACGGGTATACCGGCTTTATAAACAATTAGGATTACGAATGAAGCGTAAGGCCAGGAAGCGTCTGTATGCACGCATAAAAGAAAAGTTGGAAGTACCAGCGTCTTTTACCCAAACCTGGAGTATAGATTTTATGAGCGATGCATTAAGCAATGGCAGGAAGTTCCGGTCATTTAATGTGATAGACGATTTTAACCGTGAAGTACTTTTTATAGAAACCGATTATTCACTAAAAAGCAGCCGTGTGTTGTGGGTGTTAAGTCATTTAATAGCCAGGTATGGCAAGCCTGAAAAGATACGTATGGACAATGGCCCGGAATTTATTGCCAGGATAGCAAAACTATGGAGCCAGGCAAATGAAATTGATTTTAAATATATACAGCCAGGTAAGCCATCACAAAATGCCTACATAGAAAGGTTTAACCGAACCTACCGGGGCAAAGTGTTAGATGCCTATTTGTTAGATAACCTGGATGAAGTTCGGGAAGTAACGGCAACGTTTATACATGATTACAATAACCACCGGCCACATGATGCTCTGGGAGGGTTACCCCCAAAGCTCTACCGGGAAAAAAATAAAGGGGAAAAACAAATCGTTTCTGATGGGCTCCGTTCCGCTTCGGCTACGCCTTCGCTTCACTACGCCCATCAGAAGACTATATTGAAATGAAAAATATTCTACTTTTAAACTGTACTAAAAATGGGAAGCCTTCACTAGCCTGTAACGGACACGGCTTGGCGATGTGGCGGTATTTGAAAATCGTCAGCCCGTAACCGCTGCTGAATAAAGTTACAAAAGTTCATTGTTAATTCTGCTGCTCATTAGTATTCCGTCGGCTGGAACTGAAGCCGATTAGCGAACAAAAAGTTGAGAATATATTCGTCGCCCCGCCATATTGCCAAACCGCCTGTTGTGTGCTTGTGCCTCGTCTCGGTCATACTTTTAGTTTTAAAAAATTCAAGTCGTTTATTTTGTCCCACTTAAAAGTGTAATTCTGTTTCAGTGTTATGTCTGGACCAAACGGCTTTGCAGTTTTATATTGCAAAACTTTTCCTGCTTTATATTCTTTGTCATGTCGAAAATCAAAGTCTGCTGTGTCAGTTGAGTAATTGTCTTGGTAGCAATAATGAGAATGGTCTGTTGCAAGAATAAAATAACAAAGGTCAATGTCGTGGCTTTTATAAAGTTCAAGATTTGAAATGTCTTTAAAAACGTCGTAACGATTATTTGGTTCTCTGTGATTTTCTTTCTTGAAAAACTTTAGCTCAATAGCTGCTTTTGTCGAACTATCGTCATCCTGATATTTTAATAACAAGTCAACTCTTGCTCTGTCTGTCTTGCTTTTAATGCTTGTTCCGTTTAATGAAATGTATGTCTCAAATTCAAGATGAAATTTGTCAACAAGTCGAAACTCATATAATTGTCCTATGGTTTTCAGAATGTGTCCAAACTCAAGTTGAAAAGCACTTTCATTTCTTGCAGTTAGTCCGCCAAATGCAAGTTTATGAGTTAGCAATTTATATGCTGTCTCAATAATTTCTTCTGTCAGTTTAACTTGATTTTCTTTTAGCATTTGTCAGGATTAATATTGTCGAACGTGAGGTTTGTTGGCATAGCACACAACATTTAGAAAAGTATCCGAAAAGCCCCCTAAAAAAGCCCCGCATATAAAAAATGTTTACGGGGGCTTTGCGGTATACTTTTGAGTTGACTGATGTCGCCGTAAGGTTCGCTATTGGGTACAAAGTATCAGCCTGCTCTTTTCTATTTGTTTGTTTTTTAAAATATTGTTTTTGATGTTAACAGCCCGTTTTCACTGTGTTTATTATGATCAGGCCGTTTTGATGTTTTAAAATTAAGGTTTTAAATTTTCTATAATGACTTTTTGAAGATATTTTTTGATGTGCTCATAGCTTACCCGTTACGTCACCTAACGTTGCCTCATAAACGCATTTAAAAAACTGATCCTGTTTGGTTTTATCCATCATCTGCCTGTTTCCAGGGATAAACGATATTTATCAGTTGCAAAGTTTTGTTCTTGCAGGCGGGGCATTCTTTCATATCAATACCATATTGCTCCAGCATACGAACTTCGATAGGGATCTTCACCAGCCCTTTATGCAAAGGCAGCTTCATTTTTTGTAATACTTCTTTAATGCGATCATGACGTCCCCTGTTAGCGAGATAACCATAGGTTCTTATTTTGGTAAACCGTTCCGGTAATATGTGTTGCGTAAACCGGCGGATAAATTCATCCGTTGTAAGTGTCATTTGCTTTTGCATATCATCATCACCATAATCTTTATAAGTAAAGGTTACTGTTCCCGTTTGTTCATCGATGCTTTGTATGCGGTGATTGCTGATAGCCACCTTGTGCGTATATCTTCCCAGATATTCAATCACTGCCTGCGGGCCGCCAAAAGGAGCTTTGGCATATACCACCCATTCTTTTTGTACAGTATATTAAACAGTTGTTTACGGTCTGTATCTGCCGGCAGTATTACTTCTCCTTTGGTTATCATTCGTTGCAAGGCCTCTAAAAATTTACCCCTGTAAACAGTACCCATTGCTTCAACAGGAAACAAAAACTGCCAGTCATTTTTCTTTGCTTCTTTCCACTCGTTATTAGGTGGTAATGCCACCGCCACTTACAATGCAATGGATGTGCGGATGAAAGCTCAACTGCTGACCCCATGTATGCAGCACACTGATGATGCCGGGCGAAGCTCCCAGGTATTTTTCATCTTTTGCAAAAGTGAGCAAGGTTGCAGCTGATGCATCAAAGAGCAGTTTATACAAAAGCTTCCGATACCCCATCACCAGGCTGTTGAGCTCATGAGGCAAGGTAAATACCACATGGTAATACTTTACAGGCAACAGTTCCCGACTGCGGGCTTCTATCCATTCCTGCTTCTTTATCGCTCCGCAATTGGGACAATGCCGGTCCCTGCAACTATGATACTGGTATTGTATATGTCTGCACTCATCTTTCGTACACCCGTACACGTGATAGCCAAGGGCTGCTGTACGGCAGGTTCTTATCCGTTGCAACACTTTTGATACATGAGCATTTTTATGAACCCATACCTCCTGGGTTTGTAACACCTGTTGCACCGTTGCCCGCGGCGCTGTATAAGATAACATGGAGCATCATTTTAAATTTGCTTTAAGGATGTTGTTATCTTTTGCCAGCAATAAGGCATCGTAAGGATTAAAGATACCGTCCGTTCGTTTTGAAGTAAGATGCATGTACCGCATGGTAGTTTGCAGGTTATTGTGACCAAGCAACTCTTTAATAGTATGCAGGTCTGTTCCGTTATCCAGCAAATGCGTGGCAAAACTGTGACGAATAGAATGAATACTGTAGTGCTTGCTTTCCAGCCCTACCTTCACTAATGCCTTTTGCATAATGTGCTGTATGGTGCGCACACTGTATCTTTTACCGGGCCGGTATCCATTAAAAAGATATTCTTTGGGTTTATAAATAAGATAGTAGGCCCGCAGCTCCAGCAGCACCTGCTGCGACATAATAGTATAGCGGTCTTTGGCTCCTTTACCCTGTACTACTTTGATGCGCATGTTTGTTGAGTCGATATCTGCTATCCTGCAATTGGCAATCTCACTGACACGCATACCCGTACTGTAGAGTAACATTAAAATGGTACGGTGCTTAATATTTTGAACCCCATCGATGAGCTTCATGATTTCTTCGGGCAACATTACCGCCGGAAATTTATTTTCAGGTCTTGGATAAATAACGGTAGGAATTACATAAGGACGCTTTGCTACATGGCGCATAAAAAATGAAATAGCCTGCGCTGCCATCTTACATTTTACCCGGCTGCATCCGAGGGTTTTACTCAGGTATAGCAAATACTGAATAATCATCGGCTCGGTAAAATCCAATGGATCTGCATCAGGATAATACACAAAAATAAATCGGAGCTCTGCCAGGTAGTTGCGAATCGTAAGCGGGCTGTAATGGCCAATGGATAAATACTGATTAGCTTTTTCCAATGCCGCAATAGCTTGCGGACTTAATGATTTTTTTTTCCATGATCCTGTAAATTTTTAAAGTGAAATAATAAACTTACAATTTACAGAATCCATAACTCAGCGCCGGATAGGCGATGTTAGTTCAACGGTAGATATTTGCGATGGCAGGGCATTGAAGCCCGTCACGCTTGTACCGAAGCTGATTCTTATTTTTTTTGCCGAAGTTAATTACAAATGTTCAGTAGCGTTACGTCACGATGAGAACAAAAGCTGATTAGAATTACTGCTGCTGATGTTACGTTACTTCGCCCCCTGCTATTGCAAATATTTTTGTTGTATGCTGCCATTCTGATTTTAAATTAAACTGGTATAAATAAGTTGAATAATTTTAATTATAGCGCCAGCAATTACTGAAACCCAAAGACTTTTTTCTACAAAATCAAAATGTATTTTTAATTCAGCTAATTCTGTTTCAAGGTCTGAAAGCTGGCTTTTGTCTGATTTATAATTTGTAAAATATTGTTTGTTGCTTACTCTTTCAAAAGCAGCAGTTCTGTCTTTATAAATTAAAATTTGTCGTTCTACTGTTTTTATTCGGTTAGCAAATTTTAACCAGTAAAAAGCATACAGTCCAGCCCATAATGGAATGGAAAATTTATCCAAGGCATCGAAGTAAGAATTAAATATTTTAGGAAATAAAAAATAAATTGATGGAAGACCTATTAGAATGAAAAGTCCGTAAAAAGAATATTGATTGAAGGATTTAATTTTATTCATTTTAGTTTATTGAATTGCAGTTAATTTTCCGTTTTTGAAATACAAATAGTGTCCGTCATAAACCCATTGTTCGTTTACGGTGTTTGATGTAATTGTACTGTTTATTTTTTCTGGTTCACCCCACGAAAAAGTTGCCATTTCTTTCGTCATCCCAATAACGACTTTTCCTTGTAGAATTAAATTCCAATTATTAACTCCGAATCTTGTTTTATACACTTGGGCTTTTTGCAAAGGGAAAACCAGTTTTGAAAAACTTGTGTCAATAACATAATCAAAGCCGAACGAAGTTTTGCTACCAGTGCTATTTTGAAATATTAATGACAGATTAAAATCATCGGTAATAGCTACGTCTATACATTTCCAAGTCTCGCCTGTTTTAAATCTTACATTATCGTTAATCATGTTGTTTGCAAGCACAAAATTTTTATTTACAAATCGCTGTTTTAATTTTTCATAGAATCCAACAACAACAAAAGGAAACGATGTATTATATTCAGGAAAGTATTGAAAATAACAAATTTCCTTAGTGTCAGTTTGCTGCAATTTTAAACAGATTTGATTCGATGGATTTTGGATAACATCTAATACTATAAAATATTTTCCAGCTAACTCATTATAGTTAGAAAAAAATTCACTGCTTTCACTACAACATTTGTAGATGTTTGATTTTTCCATAACTGATGTTCTGTTACAGTCCACAAAAAAATCTTTGTAGCCGTAATGTCTTAGTTCAACAGGTTCTTCCAGCAAGAGTAGTTCTTGTCCTTTGTACAAATATGCATTTGAACCCAAAAAATTTTGCATACTATCATAAGCTGTAGGTGCATTTACTCTTGGTGATTCATTTACACCTGAAATCGAAATTTTGGGAATTTGTGAAAATATAAATGTGCTAAAAAAAGATTGCAGTAATAGTAGTGGAATGAATTTCATAACGTTCTATGATAATTAGGGTGTGTCAATATGGTAGCATACAACATATAGAAAAGTATCCGAAAAGCCCCCTAAAAAAGCCCCGCCTATAAAAAATGTTTGCGGGGGCTTTGCGGTATACTTTTGAGTTGACTGATGTCGCCGTAAGGTTCGCTATTGGGTACAAAGTATCAGCCTGCTCTCTTCTATTTGTTTGTTTTTTAAAATATTGTTCTTGATGTTAACAGCCCGTTTTCACTGTGTTTATTATTATCAGGCCGTTTTGATGTTTTAAAATTAAGGTTTTAAATTTTTTATAATGACTTTTTGAAGATATTTTTTGATGCTGCTCATAGCTTACCTGTTACGTCACCTAACGTTGCCTCATAAACGCATTTAAAAAACTGATCCGGTCTGATCTTATCCATCATCTGCCTGTTTCCATGGATAAACTATTTTTATCAGTTGCAAAGTTCTGTTCTTGCAGGCGGGGCATTCTTTCATATCAATACCGTATTGCTCCAACATACGAACTTCGATAGGGATCTTCACCAGCTCTTTATGCAAAGGCAGCTTCATTTTTTGTAATACTTCTTTTATGCGATCATGACGTCCCCTGTTAGCGAGATAACCATAGGTTCTTATTTTGGTAAAACGCTCCGGTAATATGTGTTGCGTAAACCGGCGGATAAATTCATCCGTTGTAAGTGTCATTTGTTTTTGCATATCATTATCACCATAGTCTTTATAAGTGAAGGTTACTGTACCCGTTTCTTCATCGATGCTTTGTATCCGGTGATTGCTGATAGCCACCTTGTGCGTATATCTTCCCAGATATTCAATCACTGCCTGCGGGCCGCCAAAAGGAGCTTTTGCATATACCACCCATTCTTTCTGTACAGTATATTAAACAGTTGTTTACGGTCTGTATCTACCGGCAGTATTACTTCTCCTTTGGTTATCATTTGTTTCAAGGCCTCTAAAAATTTACCCCTGTAAACAGTACTCATTGCTTCAACAGGAAATAAAAACTGCCAGTCATTTTTCTTTGCTTCTTTCCACTCATTGTTAGGTGTAATACCACCGCCACTTACAATGCAATGGATGTGCGGATGAAAGCTCAACTGCTGACCCCATGTATGCAGCACACTAATGATGCCGGGGGAAGCTCCGAGATGTTTTTCATCTTTTGCAAAACTGAGCAACGTTGCGGCTGATGCATCAAAGAGCAGTTTATACAAAAGCTTCCGATGGCCCATCACCAGGCTGTTCAACTCATGAGGCAAGGTAAATACCACATGGTAATACTTTACCGGCAACAGTTCACGGCTGCGGGCTTCTATCCATTCCTGCTTTTTTACCGCGCCGCAATTAGGACAATGCCTGTCCCTGCAACTATGATACTGGTATTGTATATGTCCGCACTCATCTTTCGTACACCCGTATACGTGATAGCCAAGCGCTGCTGTACGGCAGGTTCTTATTCGTTGCAACACTTTTGATACATGAGCATTTTTATGAACCCATACACTCCTGCTTTTGTAACACCTGTTGCACCGTTGCCCGCGGCGCTGTATAAGATAACATGGAGCATCATTTTAAATTTGCTTTAATGATGTTGTTATCTTTTGCCAGCAATAAGGCATCGTAAGGATTAAAGATCCCGTCCGTTCGTTTTGAAGTAAGGTGCATGTACCGCATGGTAGTTTGCAGGTTATTGTGACCCAGCAACTCTTTAATAGTATGCAGGTCTGTTCCGTTATCTAACAAATGCGTGGCAAAACTGTGGCGGATGGTATGAATACTATAGTGCTTGCTTTCCAGCCCTACTTTTATTAATGCTTTTTGCATAATGTGCTGTATGGTGCGCACACTGTATCTTTTACCGGGCCGGTATCCATTAAAGAGATATTCTTTGGGTTTATAAATAAGATAGTAGGCCCGTAGCTCCAGCAGCACCTGCTGCGACATAATAGTATAGCGGTCTTTGGCTCCTTTACCCTGCACTACTTTGATGCGCATGTTTGTTGAGTCGATATCTGCTATCCTGCAATTGGCTATCTCACTGACACGCATACCCGTACTGTAGAGTAACATCAGAATAGTACGGTGCTTAATATTTTGTACCCCATCAATGAGCTTCATAATTTCTTCGGGCAACATTACCGCCGGAAGTTTATTTTCAGGTCTTGGATAAATAACGGTAGGAATTACATAAGGACGCTTTGCTACATGGCGCATAAAAAATGAAATAGCCTGCGCTGCCATCTTGCATTTTACCCGGCTGCATCCGAGGGTTTTACTCAGGTAAAGCAAATACTGAATAATCATCGGCTCGGTAAAATCCAATGGATCTGCATCAGGATAATACACAAAAATAAAACGAAGCTCTGCCAGGTAATTACGAATCGTAAGCGGGCTGTAATGGCCAATGGATAAATACTGATTAGCTTTTTCCAATGCCGCAATAGCTTGCGGACTTAATGATTTTTTTTTCCATGATCCTGTAAATTTTTAAAGTGAAATAATAAACTTACAATTTACAGAATCCATAACTCAGCGCCGGATAGGCGATGTTAGTTCAACGCTTGTATTTCTGTTATAAGATGTAATACTACAAAAAAAATCCTATTTAGTAATCAATGAATTAATATTATACTTTTTCAATTGTCGTTAGGACAATCCGATCTTCAATTTTTTATAATATGTCTGCGCCCTGTCTAAAAAGGTAACGGCTCATCGGCAAAGTTGTCGGCATCTGCAGGCTGCACTTTTAATTTTTTATCTAAGAAAACTACCTTTAGCTCGTATTGGTGTTCAAAAAACTTCATCCATGTAGAACTTAAAGTCCTGCCGGTTGTACCGGGTAACTTTCAAAAGACAAGAACCCATATTTCCCTAATTGCGCAAACATAAAACATTTAAGAGCTGCGTTGAAAATTTGCAAAAGTTGTTGGATTGATTTACACTTTGAAGAACTGCGCTTCTTTTGACAATTCATATTTTTTAAATTTAGAATGAACAGCGTAAAAAATATTTCCCCCTGAAAAAACAGTAACTTTTGTTTTATTTCAATAAAACTCACCATTATGAAGCAGTTGCTTTTCTGCGCATCAATCTTCGCATTTCTCAGTTCACAAGCTCAAAATACTGACTCGGTATGGACGAAGGAACACTATACTAAGAAGGAAGTGTACATTACCATGAGGGATGGAGTAAGATTATTCACTTCTGTTTATATGCCAAAAGACACCACGGAAAAGCACCCGATCTTAATAGAAAGAACCCCGTATTCATGCGCACCTTATGGAGCCGACTCCTTTAAAGACTACTGGAACAGCTACGAGATGGCCTATCTTAAGGAAAATTACATTATGGTAACGCAGGATGTGCGTGGAAGGTGGATGAGCGAGGGAGATTTCGTAAACGTGAGGCCGATTAACCCCGATAAAAAAGGTAAGGAAATTGACGAAGCAAGTGATAGCTACGACGCCATCGACTGGCTCGTAAAAAATATTCCGGGTAACAATGGTAATGTGGGTGTATTTGGAATTTCCTATCCCGGTTTTTATTCCAACATGGCTGCAGCAAGTAACCACCCGGCATTAAAAGCAGTGAGTCCCCAGGCACCGGTAACTAACTGGTTTATCGGGGATGATTTTCATCACAACGGCGCCTTCTTTCAAATGGATGCATTCGATTTTTATTCCGCATTGGGTTTTGCTTTTGGTGTGCCGCATCCATCGCCGGTATCTGTTGCGGCTACTTCTAACGGTTATACCATACACGATAATTATAAATTTTACCTGCAGGCGGGTACTTTAAAAAACCTTACCAGGTATACCGGGGATACTATTGCCTTCTGGAACGACCTGATGTCTCATCCCAACTACGATGCATGGTGGCAGGTGCGTGATGCAAGAAGAGCTACCAAAAATTTGCATCCTGCTATGCTTTGGGTGGGGGGCTTATTTGATGCCGAAGATTGCTGGGGCGCATGGAATGCATATAAAGCAGCAGAGCAAAACAACCCCGGTAAAGTCTTTAATAAACTAGTGGAAGGGCCGTGGTATCATGGCGAATGGGCCAATCATGATGGAACGCATCATGGCAATATTCAATTTGGATCTAATACCAGTGAATATTACCAGCAACATCTTGAGATTCCCTTCTTCAATTATTTCTTAAAAGGCAAAGGCGATATTTCGAATATTGCTGAGGCGAACATTTTTATCACGGGTGCCAACAAATGGAAATCTTTTTCACAATGGCCGCCGGCAAATAAAGAAGATGAAGAGATGTACCTGCAGGACGATGGAAAATTAAGTAATGTAAAACCCGTTGCTGCAAACAGCTATAGCGAATATACCAGTGATCCTGCAAAACCGGTTCCCTATGATAATTATATTCACTTCAACAGAACCAGGACTTACATGTCCGACGATCAGCGCTTCGCAGCGCAGCGCCCCGATGTACTGGTTTTTCAAACAGATACATTAACCAAAGATGTGACGGTTACCGGCAATGTGATTGCAGATCTCATGACAGCGATCTCAACAACAGATGCAGATTTTGTCGTGAAGATAATAGATGTATTTCCTGATTATTTAGGTTACAACAATGTAGATATTTATGCAGAAGAAGATGCTGTAAATCCTTACCCGATGGGCGGCTATCAAATGTTGGTAAGAGCAGAAGTTTTCCGTGGACGATACAGGAAAAGCTATACCCATCCCTCAGCGTTTGCCCTAGGTAAAATTGAAGAAGTGAAATTTGAATTGCCTTCCATTGCACATTGCTTTAAGAAAGGGCATCGCATAATGGTGCAGGTACAAAGCAGTTGGTTTCCCCTGGTAGACCGTAACCCGCAACAGTTTGTCGACATATATCACTGCGATGCAAAGGACTTTATAAAGAGCGATATAAAAATTTATCACGATGTGCAACATGCATCAAAGGTTATATTGCCGGTTTTAAAGTAATTGGCGAAGAGCAATCGACGCTGGAAGACACGAAACAAAAACGCTTGTTTAAACGAATATCCCGGCGAAGCACACTTTCTGGCATTTGCGTGTATGAGTTTTACAGTCGCATTAAGCGAAATTGAATTACATAAACGGTAATGCATGTGCGACAGGATGATGTACATTGCTATGGAAACTATTTATATCTTTTATATGCATCATCAAGCTGATCCATCACGCGATTGCTATTTCGTTAAATCGCTTTTAGTTTGCTTTTTTCTTAGTGCAGTGCTTTTGCTGGTTTCCTGCGGCCCTACACCACCGGCTGAACACTACGGGTTTATTACACAACTCGGCAACGATACCATTTCTGTGGAGAGTGTAACCCGGCAGGGCAACGCCTTAACAAGCGATGAAGTTGACCGGTTTCCACGTGTACGTCTACGCCATACCGTTATTAAGCTTTCCGCTGACGGCAGTATCCGTCACCTTGTTATGGACATTCACACCCCAAGTGAGCCTGCGAATGAGCGTGAGCGTAAAGTTATCGCCAATGTTACGGATGATTCAGTACACATCTCAAAGACCGATGGCACGGGCACGGTGAATCGTGATTTTGCAACAGGTGGAAGTATAGTAGTTGCGCACGTGCCACAGATGTATAGCCTTTATGAACTTTACTTCGCTACAGCATTGAAGCATGCGGCAGCATTCAGACTTGCGACAGGTAACACAGTTGACATGCGGCAGTTTTATATTGACAGGGAGTTTGACAGGTTTCCGTTGGGAAGGGCCTATGTACGACTGCTTGATGGTGGCAAGATGGAAATTACACACGACTGGCTGTCGGGTACCGGGGAAGCTTCGATGGACTCCAACTACCACATGCTTAGCTACTCAGGCGATCGGACGACCTATAAAGTAGAGGTAAGTCGTCTCGCCTCGCCACCCGACGTAAAAACCATCGCGGAACAATATGAGGCCATGGAAGCGAACACCGGCACGGTAAGGCAGTTGAGCGTACGTGATACCATGCTTGCAAAAATTGGCAATGCGATGTTTACCGTAGACTATGGCCGGCCATTGTTGCGTGGACGCAAGCTGCTGGGAGATGTGCTGCCTTACGATCGTGTGTGGCGAACAGGAGCAAATGCAGCGACGCAGTTTACTACGTCAGCACCAATAAAACTTGCGGGCATGCAGGTGCCTGCCGGAAAGTACACCCTGTGGACTGCTCCGCATACAAATGGAGTTGACCTGATTGTAAACAGGCAAACCGGGCAGTGGGGCACCGAATATGACGGATCACGCAACCTGGGTATAGCAGGGATGACCACAGAGTTACCCTCCGTACCGGTGGAAGAGTTCACCATTTCCATCGTCCCGGGCGATGCACTGCACGGAACCCTTGTAATGGAATGGGGTTCTTTCAGGTGGACGGCACCGATAGAAGTGCAGTAAGGAGTTTCCGGCCGTCATTATAACCTTTAGAAAGGAGGAACTAATATTTTATTATTTGCATAAACATTAAATAATTCAAAAGTGCTTCTCACGATTTTGATAATACTTCAGGTAGCCCATGAAAAAAAATTCAATAATAAATGCATCGGTGTGGCGTTATAATGATGATCTTTTGAATTCTCATAGAATAAAATTTAAGGTGACCGGGATAAAACCCGGTTTTTTATTTGGTTTCCGCTGGCATTCTTCGGCTGTACCTCATGGCTCACAAAACTCTTTTGATAGCGCATAAGCTCAAAGTAATTTGTTACATTTATTTTGTAAAGGCACGAACAGTACGGTGATATGAAAAATGTTTTATGGGAAACGAAACCACTGGTACCGGCTAAAGCATTGGATGGATTATAAACAAATTAAATGCCGGCATTAACTAATATTGGTGTGGCAGGGGAGGCCCGGTAACGATATATTTGTTTGGTTTTATTTTTTCGGAAAGCAAACAACTTTAGAATATGTCAGACACAAATCCTAACTCGCGCCTGGAAGCCTTTTGCGACGCTGTATTTGCAATAGCAATTACGTTGCTGATTATTGATATTAAAGTGCCCCAAATAGATACCGTTCATACAAAAAAGGAAGTATGGCTGGCATTTGCACATAACTTACCTTCTTTACTGGCATTTTTACTCAGCTTTATCTTCATTTTAGTTTCGTGGGTAAATCATTCACATCTTTTTAAATTATTAAACAGGACAAGTCAGAAATTTATTTATGCCAACGGAATGTTGCTGCTATCAATTGTTCTAGTTCCTTTTACTGCGGCAGCAGTAGCTGAATATCTTGGCAGCAAAAACCACAGTTTGGCGCAGCCTGCCATTACCTTATATTGTGCTGTAGCCTTGCTAAACAACATTTCGTGGGTGATTATGTTGTATACATGCTTTTATAGTGAGTCATTACTTAAACCCAATATTGATATTAAAAAAGCCAGGCGGCAAAGTCTTTATGCGTGGTATGGATTTGTATTATATGTTTCTGTTTTTGCATTATCATTTTGGTTACCGTTAACCGCTTTTATCATCATGGCGTCGTCATTTGTGGGCTGGTTAGTTCAGGGTATAACGGTTAACGAAGAAAGAATGGCTATGTGAAATTCCATCGGTGTATTCGTCTTAATGTTCGTATTGTTATTGCGTTGGACAGATGGTGCTTATTGGTGTTAATTATTGCAACTAAGAACGTTCTTCATAGGAACATTTCTTTGTCTGCCTGTTGCATAAGTGACCTGATATTTGCATCTTTGCGGAAACCAATACCCACTTTATGAAAAGCCTCTTGAAAAAGATCCTGAAAATAGCAGGAATTATATTGATCGTTCTGATCGGATTGGCATTCGCCATTCCCGTTTTGTTTAAAAAGAAAATCACCAATATAGTAAAGCAGGAAATCAATAAAAACCTGACAGCAAAGGTTGATTTTTCCGACGTAAATATTTCTTTATTCCGGCACTTTCCCAAAGTATCTGTTGCACTCAATGACCTTTCTGTAACGGGCACCGGTGTATTTACCGGCGACACACTTGTATCAGCACCAACAATAGATGCTTCCGTAAATCTCATTAGTTTCATCAAAGGAAGCGACATGAAAATTTATAGCGTGGATCTGCAATCGCCGCGGATGCATTTGTTGGTAAATAAAGATGGACAGGCCAACTGGGATATTACAAAACCTTCCGCCCCTGATACAGACACCTCTTCGGGCAGTGCATTTACAATTGACCTGGAAAAATATTCTGTTGAAAATGCCTACATCTATTATGATGATGCAACGGCGAACATGAGCGCCGAAATAGAAGGTTTGAATCATTCAGGAAGCGGTAACATGACGGCAGATAACTTTGTACTCGCTACCGCTACGCACGCTGATAAAGCATCTTTCACTTATGATAACATTCCCTACCTCGCAGGAAATACTGCCGACATAAAATCGGATATCACTGTGGAAATGAAGAACAGTAAGTACAGTTTTTCCAACGCGGATATTGCGGTAAATAACCTGAAAATAAACGCGGATGGATTTTTCCAAATTGTAAACGACAGCACTTATGGAATGGATATTAAATTTAAAGCGCCGTCTGCGGATTTTAAAGATATTCTTTCTCTTGTACCCGCTATTTACAAACAGGATTTCAACAAGCTGAAAACAAGTGGTACCGCTGCTTTTGATGGATTTGTAAAAGGAAACTACGGTCCGCAGCAATTGCCCGCATTTAATGTAAAGATGCTCGTGAAAGATGGTTTTTTTCAATATCCTGATCTCCCCAAACCAATAAAGAATATCCAGTTGGATATGACTGTCTCCAACCCTGATGGAAAGTTGGATAATACCGTAGTGGATATAGCAAAGGGACATTTGGAAATGGATAATGCACCGTTCGACTTCAGAATTTTATTTAAAAATCCCGAGACAGTAAAGTACATTGATGCGGCTATAAAAGGAAAATTAAACCTCGGTGATGTTACACAATTTGTAAAGCTTGAGAGCAATACCAAACTATCCGGTCTCCTGGATGCAAACGCTTATGCCAAAGGAAGCATGAATGCATTGGAAAATAAATCAGGTGATTTTGCGGCCGGGGGTTATTTTAATATTCAAAATCTTTTTTATTCAGCAAACAACTTTCCTGCTGCGATCCAAAACGGAAATATGAAAACAACCATTACCAACACCGGAGGGCTAGCAGATAACACAACCGTTGCCATTTCCGACGGACATGTGGAAGTGGGTAATGATCCCTTGGATTTTTCAATAAATATTTCTCATCCCGTCGGTAATACCACTTTTAGTGGCGATGCAAAAGGTAAGTTCAATCTTGATAAAATAAAAGAATTTACCAAACCGGAAGATAGTACTTCAATTTCAGGGTTAATTGCCGGTGCAATAAAATTTGCAGGTAGCAAAGACATGATTGAAAAGAATCAATATGATAAAATACAAACAGAAGGAACTATTAATCTTTCCAATTTAAAATATGTTTCAAAAGATTATCCCACGGGGTTCAGCATTGCGGCAGCGGCGCTTGCTTTCAACCCAAAAAATGTTACGCTCAGCAATCTTTCAGGCAATTACCTGCATACTAACTTTTCCGTCAATGGTTCGTTGGATAATATGATCGGTTACATGATGAGTAATCAGCTACTAACAGGCACCATTAACTTTTCAGCGGATAAAATAAACCTGAATGAATGGATGGGAACAATGCCGGAAGATACCGCTACCACTAACGTTTCAACCGATCCTTTCCTTGTTCCTAAAAACATCTCACTCACGGTAAATGCAAAAGCCAATGAAGTACATTACGACAAAGTGGATTATAAAAATATCAACGGAACATTGGTGCTTGCTGATGAAACCGTGAAGCTGCAGGATGTAAAAACAGATGCATTGGATGGAAGCATTACGTTTAACGGTTCGTATGGCACGAAAGAAAATAAGAAAGAGCCCGCAATTGCTTTAAGTT
This sequence comes from uncultured Chitinophagaceae bacterium, assembly GCA_963819925.1. GTDB lineage: Bacteria > Bacteroidota > Bacteroidia > Chitinophagales > Chitinophagaceae > Ginsengibacter. The sequence continues at coordinate 222,342 of CAWFYG010000016.1, forward strand.
ATTCGGTAAAAGATGTGGATGTGCAGAAGACATTTTTGGCTTTTAATACTGTGCAAAAGTTGATGCCTGTCGGCCAGTTCCTTGCCGGAAAATTATCATCTGATCTTTCAATGACAGGAAGCCTTCATGGTAATATGATGCCGGATATGAACAGTTTAACAGGTAAGGGTAATTTGCTTTTAATACAAGGAGTACTTGGTAAATTTGCCCCGCTTGAAAAAATTGCGAACACTTTGAATATCCCGGATCTTAAATCCATTTCGGTGAAGGATATTAAAAATTATATTGAGTTTGCAAACGGCAAAGTGTTGGTAAAACCATTTAATTTAAAAGTAAAAGATATTGATATGGAAATCGGCGGCCTGCATGGTTTCGATCAGTCTATTGACTATGTAGTTCAAATGAAAGTGCCGCGGAAATATTTGGGTAATGAAGGAAATGCATTGGTGGATAATCTTGCAGCAAAAGCAACCAGTAGCGGCGTACCTGTAAAGCTTGGTGAAACGGTAGACCTTATGATCAATCTCACCGGCAGCCTTACCAACCCCGTTATAAAAACGCAACTGAAACAAGCCGCAGGCAATGCAGCCGATGAATTAAAAAACCAGGCAGTGGAATTTGCCAAAGCAAAAGCAGATACAGTGAAACAAACCGTGAAGGATTCATTAAGCAGTTTAAAAACTGAAGTGGCAAATAATGTAAAAGATGAATTAAAAAAACAACTTCTGGGAAGTAAAGATTCAACGAACACTGATAGTACTGCAATGAAACCAATGGACAATATTAAAAAGAAAACGGAGAATACATTGAAGAATACGTTGGGCAAGTTCAGTTTAAAAAAGAAAGCTGCGGTGCAGGACACGGGAAAGTAATTTCCAACCATGCCCGGTCCGGGCATCAAAAAAGTTTTGTTGGCATCGCCACCTGGATGGTGTGCCGCCACGGCTGTACTTAGTAACTTTAAAAAAACGGGCGGCATGGGATATGCGTGTATTGGTTTCCGTTATGTTACTTCCCGTAAAAATAATTGATCGCAATAAATTGTGTATTGCCTGGTGGTATATTAACAGCCGATAATAAGCCATCACTATTGTAAGTTCTTTCCATGTCAATGGTAGCATTGCCGGCGAAGATAACCGAGCCGTTTATATCCTTATCCGTATTGTTGATTAGCACCTGGTCCGGCATATTTTTATAGTTTGCATTCAGAAATACATCGTAATAAAAAGCATACTCATTTAGCACGGCTACATTTTTAAAATCTGCATGGTTTGGAAATGATTTTGCATAGTGGAAAACATGATGATATTCGGAACTGCCACCGGAGACGGTAGTTGTGGCACCATTTCTTGTTATCCTGGGGTAGACCGCATATTCATCTGAAGCTGTAAGGTTGCCGTCATCATTGGTATAGATGGTGGAAGAAGTAAGGTGCGTTACTGTGTTATAAGTGGAATTAACCCATGTGGAATCATAGGAGTTTCGCGTCGCTTTATCTATAAGCCCAGCAGCATTATACTCGCATGCCAGCGTGTCGTAAGTAAATCTTTCAGCCGGTTGAGCAGGGCCACTTTTAGCCACCCTATGGGTGTATTCAATCCTTTTTAACATTTTTCCGGTGGCATCAAGAGACAGGTGCACTTCAGTAGTTTGATCATAAAGAGGGTCAATATCCGGATGACTAAGAAGGGTAACTTCATTGCCATTATAAGTGATAGTAACTGCAACAACAGGCTGCCCGGCATTTTGATATTGCGTAATGGTGGTAATACGACCTGCATTATCATACGCGTATTCGGTATGCAACACACTACCGTTGTAATCGGTAGATTCTGTCCGTAACAATTTTATTTCCCCGTGATTGATGGATTTCTTGCAAGAGAAAAATGATAACAAAACAAATGTGAGGAGCCGTATTCTCATAACT
>CAWFYG010000017.1:0-9689 GCA_963819925.1 uncultured Chitinophagaceae bacterium
TTTGTATAATATTCTTCACTGTAGTTTTTTGGTAGTTTTTGATTTCAGGTCTATCTACCTTGTACCGGTTCAACAGGCTTCTGTTGAAACTTAACGAAATCTTGCTTGAACATTAAACAAACTTAAAATTATTCACTATGACAAAAAAATTACTTCTTTTCCAGGCTATTCTATGCCTGGGATTTTACTCCTGCCAAAAAAAAATTGAGCAGAGTTCTCTTAATGCTGTTGACTACAACACGGATCACAAAATTAGTTCTGAATGCGGATGTGATGCGCTTCCGGGAAGCACATTCTTTGATCCTACCTGTCTTATTTCAGCCAGCCAACATGGAAGATTAGACACCATTCAAAAAGGATTTGGTTTCACAGAAGGCCCTGCTGTTGATAAAGAAGGAAATGTATTCTTTACTGACCAGCCTAACGACAAAATTTACAGATGGGATGCAAATAGTGGTGCAGTATCGCTGTTTTTAACCGGTACCGGACGCTCTAACGGAATGGCTTTTGATAGAAAAGGCGACCTTATCGCCTGTGCTGATATGCATGGCGAACTATGGAAAATTCATAAGAACGGCACACATGAAGTACTGGTTAACAATTACCACGGAAAACTTTTGAATGGCCCAAATGATGTATGGATAAACCCCGTTACTGGTGGCATTTATATAACTGACCCAATATTTCCAAGAGACTATTGGGATCCATCTGATCCCCGCAATCAACCCTGGGAGCCTACCCACTCTGAACAAGCTGCGACCGGTAAAGGCGGCCACGTTTATTACCTTGGCCCGGGTAGTCACAAATTGGTGAGGGTAACAACAATGGCAGGATGGAATGCCGATATTTGGCCGAACGGTGTTACAGGTACGCCTGATGGTAAAAGACTGTATGTAAATAATTGGACCTATGATGGGACCGGCAAAATTTGGTCTTTTGATATTAATCGAAATGGCACACTATCTAACATGCAGACGGTTGCTGATAATTTAAACTTTTGTGATGGTATGTCATTGGATGAAAAGGGAAATATTTATGTAAGTGGTGGAGTTGGAATAAATGCGTATGATCGTCATGGCAATAAAATCATGACGATTTCCGCAGGCGGCGGTTCCAATAATGTCTTTGCCGGCAAGAATAATAAATTGTTGTTTATGACCGGACCGACAGACAGGATAACTTCAGTAAAAATGAATGTGAAAGGAGTGGAAAAATTCGGTAGAGAAGGTAGAGGGTGGGATAATGATTAATTCCTTCGTGAAATAAAATGCATTGGAGGAAATATTATTGATAGTGTTGTTGTGGAAAACGCAAAAATTGTAAATGAACTCCCTTGGTTTAAAGGGAGTTCATTATTTTTAAAGATCAACTAAAACAGCAATAACCGGTTATATTTTTTTCAAAAAAAAGCTGTAACTAACGTTTGAATTTGCTTTGATATTTTAATATATTTTTTAATAAAAAAGTGAATAATAATTGTGAATAAATCATCATCGCTTCGTTTGTTTTTTGCAAATCAACAAACAGTTAAAACTTTTCACGCTTATTATGGGAACAGAAAATTATTTGTTTGAAAGTATTAAAAACAAACTCGTTATTTTTAAAGAAGGAAATGAAATGTATAAGCTTTATCGTTCCTATCGGCCATGCATGTACGAATTGTAAACAACATCCAACAACCATACAATAAGTAATTAAATATTTTTTCTATCTAATAAAACAAAAAAAATGAATATCAAATCTTTCACAATTGTTTTGGCAATTTCATTAGCAAGTCTTAACTGTTTAGCTCAATCAACAGATCCATCTATAACGGACGATTTCAAACCTTCCACCTTAAATCAGCCTGGCCAGGAATATCCACAGGTAAATTCGCAAGGCTACGTCCGGTTCCGGATACTGGCGCCATACGCTGATAGTGTAAGAGTGAGTCTGGGCCTCGGTGGAAGAGGAGGCACGATGCTCACAAAAACATCAGATAGTCTATGGACGGGTACAACCGAAGGCCCGATGGATGAAGGATTTCATTATTATCATCTTACTATTGACGGCGGGAAATTTAACGACCCCGGCGCAAAAAATTATTATGGTTCTACCCGTTGGGAAAGTGGCATAGAAATTCCTGCGCACGACCAGGATTTTTATGCGTTAAAGGATGTTCCTCATGGAAACGTTCAACAGGTGTTGTTCCCTTCACCCAGCACCGGCACTTCCCGCAGGGCATTTGTTTATACACCGCCCGGCTATGACAAAAATTTAAAAAATCGCTATCCTGTATTATACCTGCAACATGGTTGGGGCGAAGATGAAACGGCCTGGAGTAACCAGGGGCATGCTAATTTAATTATGGACAATTTAATTGCAGAAGGCAAAACAAAACCCTTCATCATCGTAATGACCTACGGTATGACCAATGATGTAAAAATTGGTGGAATGAGAAGTTTCAAAATCGATCCATTCCAGACAGTACTGGTAGACGAATTGATTCCCTACATAGATGCAAACTTCAGAACTATTTCTAACCCGGCGCATCGTGCCATGGCAGGGCTTTCCATGGGTGGTATGGAAACACATACTATAACTTTAAATAAGCCAGATGTTTTTTCATACTATGCACTTCTAAGCGGTGGGATTTACAAGCCTGAGGAAATAAAAGACAAATCAAAAGTGAAACTTATTTTTATTAGCTGCGGCAGCAAAGAAAGACCTGAAGCGGTTAAAAATTCAGTGGATTCTCTTAAAGAAGCAGGCATAAATGCGGTATCCTATGTTTCCGAAAATACAGCACATGAGTTTCTTACCTGGCGCCGTAGTTTGCATGAACTGGCTCCGATGCTGTTTAAAAATTAAAAAAAATGAAGCAAAATGGCCTGATAAAGACAGTAACAGAACAATGAAATTTCCAAGGCTGCATGTGCTCTCATGGTTTTGCATGCCATCCTTTGACCGGGAATTTTCAAAAGGCGGGAAGGATACCAGTTGTTGGAAAGGAGGATGGTTTATATCCGGTTATTTCAGATTACCTGAAAGTATTGGATGAAAAGAAAATCAAACATGATACTTTTATCACGGACGGAGGGGCATACCCGGATGAATTTCAAACTTTATCTTTCAACAATTGTGCAAAATTTTTTTTAATAAAGTTGTAAACACGGTAGCTATTAAATGTCGCCAATTATTATGAAAAGATCCTTTATGATTCAAACTTTTAGTATTTTTGTTTTGATTGGGCTACCCGCAATTAATGCCTTTGCGCAAAAAAATAAACCGATCCCTGTTTTAATCGTTGATGGATTCAGCAATCACGATTGGAAGCAAACTACAAAAGTTACCAGGTGGATACTGGAGGGAAGCGGGCTCTTTAAAGTGGATGTTTCTACTGTTCCTGCTGATAGTGTATTGCGTGAATCCTGGTTGCCTGAATTTAAAAAATATGCGGTCGTTATTCAGAATACGAATAACATAGCCGACACCCAACTGAAATGGCCGCGGGATGCAGAGATAAAGCTGGAAGAATATGTAAAAAAAGGCGGCGGGTTATATGTACTTCATTCAGCCAACAATGCTTTTCCTCACTGGAAGGAATATAATAAAATGATCGGCCTGGGATGGCGGCCCAATACGTTTGGTTATGCACTGGAAATTGATTCTGATAAAAACATTATCCGCTATCCACCCGGGGAGGGAAATAATACCGGTCATGGAAACAGGTTTAATGCCGTTATCCAAATACTCAACCGGCATCCTATTAACAAGGATTATCCTGATCAATGGGAAACAGCCAATACCGAGGTTTACAATTTTCCCCGTGGCCCGGCGGAAAACCTTACTATATTATCTTACGCTTACGACAGTAGCAGCACACATAAAATGTGGCCGGTTGAATGGGTAGTTAAATATGGTAAAGGCCGGGTTTATACGTCAAGCATGGGGCATCTTTGGAAAGATGAAATCTATCCGCCGGCATATCGTTGCGTTGGGTTTCAAACAACAATGATCAGGGCTGCTGAATGGCTGGCAACCGGAAAAGTAACTTATCCTGTTCCCGGCAATTTTCCAACAAAAAATTCCCTGAGCCTGAAAAGCGAAGCGGAATTTTTAAACTCAAATAAGAATTAAAAAGTCACATTGTTCCGGGAGGACATTTATGGATGAATTGTGAACAATACCTGGTCACTACGCTGCAACAGTTATTTAAATAATCGTCAAATTATTATTGAAGGATACAATGGAAAATACCTTAATTATATTTAACTGTTTAAAACAATCAATGCAGAAACAAAACTCAATTTTGAAATAACATGAAAAAATTAATCTTTTTTATTGCGGCTATATTTGCGCTTGGCTATTTAGTGAATGGACAAGGTGTTATTCAGCCTTCCCAACCCGGATTTGATATGGAACGTCCGGATATTCCTCACGGAAAAGTTGATTCTTTTACATACAATTCCAAAACCGTTGGTGCAAAAAGAAAGTCTTTGATCTATTTGCCCCCGGGATATTCAAAAAATAAAAAATATCCGGTGCTTTACCTGTTACACGGCATAGGCGGTGATGAGTATGAATGGCTCAATGGCGGGCATCCGGAAATAATATTAGATAATCTTTATGCCCAGGGCAAAGTGGAACCGATGATCGTTGTAATGCCTAATGGAAGGGCGATGAAAGATGATCGTGCAACAGGTAATATTTTCGATAGCGCTAAAGTGGCGGCCTTTGCAACATTTGAGAAGGACTTGCTAAACGATCTTATACCTTACATTGAAAAGCATTACCCGGTTTATACTGATCAACCGCATAGGGCTATTGCCGGTTTATCAATGGGCGGCGGACAATCGTTAAATTTTGGCCTCGGCAATTTGGATAAATTTGGATGGATAGGCGCTTTTTCCGCGGCACCTAATACAAAAAAGCCTGAAGAACTATTACCTGATCCCGCAGCGGCGAAAAGTAAACTTAAATTGCTTTGGATTTCCTGCGGAGCCAGTGACGGCCTTATCACGTTTAGCCAACGCACACACGATTATTTGGTGAAGAATAATGTTCCTCATATATATTATATCGAACCAGGCGTACACGAATTCAAAGTCTGGAAAAACGGTTTATATATGTTCTCGCAGTTAATTTTTAAACCGGTTGATACTTCCACATTTTCCAAATACCCCGTTGTCGGTGCACCCGCATCTACTAATATCAGGTCGGCAAATTATCCACAAATATTAGCCGATCATCGTGTAATCTTCAGCGTTAGAGCACTTGATGCCCAAAGAATGCAGGTTGACCTTGGTAAGAAATATGATATGGAAAAAGATACCAGCGGAACATGGACCGTTACAACTGATTCGATAGGAGAAGGGTTTCATTATTACTCGTTAATAATAGATGGTGTTGCAGTTGCAGATCCGTCCAGCGAAACTTTTTACGGCATGGGAAGAATGGCCAGCGGAATTGAAATTCCATTTGCAGGCGGAGGATATTATGCGATGAGAAATGTGCCGCATGGCGATATCAGGATTGAAAAATATTTTTCAAAAGTTACCAACTCCTGGAGACAATTTTATATATACACACCACCGGGCTATGATGCTGATGCTACGGCCAAATATCCTGTTCTGTATATACTACATGGCGGCGGTGAAGACGAAAGGGGATGGGCGATGCAGGGTAAAACAGATTTAATATTAGATAATCTAATTGCAGAACAAAAAGCAAAGCCCATGCTTATTGTTATGCCGGATGCGAATATTGGTGTTGGTGGCTTCAGTTCTGGTGGGATCGAAAGTGCATTGAAACTTTTCGAAACGGAAATGAAACAGGCTGTCATTCCTTTTGTAGAAAAAAATTATCGAACACTCAATGATGCTGGCAGTCGTGCATTAGCGGGATTATCGCTCGGTGGTTTACATACGTTGTATACAGGCATTAACAACACAGATGTGTTTGCTTATCTCGGTGTATTTAGTTCTGGCTGGATACTTCCTATGATGAATAATTTTGCGAATGATCAATATGCCTTTGTGAAAGATAACGCTGATAAGATCAATCGCAATCTGAAAGTGTTTTGGTTTTCAGAAGGTGGTAAAGAAGATATTGCTTACAAGAATGGCCAGATCATGCTGGGTAAATTAGATGATCTGAAAATAAAGCATACGTATTATGAATATCCCGGCGGACACTCGTGGCCGGTATGGAGAAACGATTTGTACAATTTTGCACAATTGCTTTTTAAATAAGCTCATCACTAAAATGCATTACTATGGCCATATTAAGTAAAAAGAAAAGTTTATTGTTGCTTACCTGTTTTTCATTTTTTGCTAATTCATTTGCCCAGCTTCCCTATCAAAACCCTGCTTTAAGTCCAAAGGAAAGGGCGCAGGATCTGATCTCACGGTTAACATTAGACGAAAAAGCATCCCTGATGTTTGACCAATCACCTGCAATATCCCGCCTCGGAATAAAAAAGTTCAACTGGTGGAGTGAAGCGCTGCACGGATTTGCTAACAATGACAGTGTAACTGTATTTCCCGAACCTATAGGAATGGCCGCATCTTTCGATGATTCACTGGTCTATAAAATTTTCAATGCAGTTTCAGATGAGACAAGAGCGAAATACAATCAGGCCATGCGAAGAGGACAAGAGAACAGACGTTTTCTCAGTCTTTCAGTGTGGACACCTAACGTCAATATCTTCAGAGATCCGCGTTGGGGAAGAGGACAGGAAACTTATGGTGAAGATCCTTATCTCACATCACGCATGGGCGTATCCGTAGTGAAAGGTTTGCAAGGCCCTTCCGACGCAAAATATCGTAAACTGTTAGCCTGTGCAAAACATTATGCGGTTCACTCAGGACCGGAATGGAGCAGGCATACGCTCAACCTCACTAATGTCAATCCAAGAGATTTTTGGGAAACTTATTTGCCTGCATTTAAATCACTGGTGCAGGATGCTGATGTAAGAGAAGTGATGTGTGCGTATCAGCGTTTAGACGATGAGCCTTGCTGTGGCAATAACAGGTTATTGGAAACCATTCTTCGCGAAGATTGGGGTTTTAAATACATTGTAGTTTCCGATTGCGGCGCCATTACTGATTTTTTCAACAGTCATAAAGTTTCCTCCGACGCTACGCATGCATCAGCAAAAGCTGCGCTTGCCGGAACTGATGTAGAATGTGTTTGGCAGGGATACGCTTATAAAAACTTACCGGAAGCTGTTTCAAAAGGATTGCTTTCGGAAAAAGATGTTGACCAACATCTGCTAAGAGTAATCGAAGGCCGAATATCATTAGGTAATCTTGACAATGATTCATTGGTGCTGTGGACCAAGATTCCAATGTCAATCGTTAATGACTTGGAGCACAGAAAACTGGCGCTGGATATGGCTCGTGAATCAATGACACTGCTGCAAAATAATAATGCTATTTTACCATTGAAAAAATCAGCAAAAAAAATAGCTGTTATTGGCCCAAATGCAAACAATGAAACTATGCTGTGGGGAAATTATAATGGCACGCCTATTCGAACAATTTCTATTCTTAAAGGAATTGAAACCAAACTTGCTCCAAAAAATATCTTGTATGATAAAGCCTGTGACCTGGTCGAGAATAAGGTCACGCAAAGTTATTTTTCACATACTTCCTTTGATGGCAAAAAAGGTTTTAAAGCCACTTACTGGAATAACCATGAAATGTCCGGGGATCCGGTCACAACTGACCAGATTTCTAATCCGCTTAAAATTACTACAGCGGGCGATCATGAGTTTGCATCAGGTGTAAAACTCGTAGGCTTTTCTGCGAAATATGAAACCGAATTTACAGCGCCTGCCACAGAGGAAATTGTTTTCAAATGCGGTGCCACCGGGTATTTTGAATTGTTTGTAAATGGAAAATCATTAAGAAGGTTTAATAACTGGCGCACATTACCATCGCGAATTCCTTACAATGTAGAAAGCGGTAAAAAGTATAAAATCGAAATTAAATATGCTCAATTAAATAACTGGCAGGCAAATATTGAATTTGACTTCGGCAAAGAAGTGGATATTGACTTTACCGGTCTGATCAATAAATTGAAAGGCATAGACGAAGTAATATTCGTTGGAGGCATTTCAGGCATGCTCGAAGGTGAAGAGATGCCTGTATCTTATCCTGGCTTTAAGGGTGGCGACAGAACCGATATTCAATTGCCGGAAGTACAGCGCAATTGTTTAAAAGTATTGAAGGCCGCCGGCAAAAAAATAATTTTTGTTAACTGCTCCGGCTCTGCCATCGGGTTAGTTCCCGAAACAGAAAGTTGTGATGCCATACTACAAGCATGGTACGGGGGCGAAAGCGGCGGCCAGGCAGTCGCTGATGTGTTATTCGGCGATTATAATCCTTCGGGGAAACTTCCCATTACGTTTTACAAAGACACGACGCAGTTTCCTGGCTTTGAAGATTACTCCATGAAAGGAAGAACATATCGTTACATGACCGGTGAACCGCTTTTTCCGTTTGGCTATGGATTAAGCTATACCACTTTTGCAATAGGGAATGCTCACTTAAATAAAACCCAGTTAGGGAAAGATGAAAGTGTAGTTATAACAATACCTATTACTAACACGGGTAAACGCAGCGGCACAGAAATAGTGCAGGTGTATGTAAAAAAAGTTAATGACACCAGTGGACTTGTAAAAACATTAAAAGGGTTTAAACGAATGAATACACCTGCAGGCAAAACAGATAATGCAGTTATAACATTACCTTACTCTGCATTTGAATTTTATGATGACAAAGCATTGGAAATGACTGTAGCACCTGGCGAATATGAAATATGGTATGGAACTAGTTCTAATGCCAATGATTTGAAAATGACAAGTGTTACGATTAAATAAATTCTGATTTCAAGACGGGCACCCTTGTCTTCATATTGATAAGATCATTTTTGAGGAACTGAATGATGTATTGTTTAAAAACATTTACCAGGTAAATGCGGGTTTGCGAAATTCAGGATTAAAGTTTATCAAACTAAAGATCGAATAGGCTTTTATCATTTTATATTTGCGAGCGTTAAACAATAAGACAATTAAATAAGAGTATGAATAGAAACACCTGGCTCATTCTAATCTTTTTTCTTGTGATCAGTTTCGGCAGCAGGTCACAATCCTATAGGCCTGTTGATAATGGGATAAAATCAACAGTTGATTCAGTTGACATTGAGATTAGCTTCTACAGTCCTTCAATAGTTAGAATAGTAAAATCACCTGCGGACCACACCTTTTCGAAAGAAAGCCTTTCGGTTATTAAGAAGCCGCAAAAAACAACATTCAGTGCTAAGCGACACGGCGATTTGCTTAGTCTGAAAACAGCAACTCTTGTAATAGTTCTTAATCTTAAAAACGGTGAACTCGCTTATTCAACAGTAAAAGGCGAATCGCTTTTAAAAGAAAAAACAGATGGAGTAAAATTCGCTCCATTCAACGATGCAGGCAATAACACGTTCTCTACTTATCAATCTTTTGTTTTAGATAAGGATGAAACTATTTATGGTTTGGGTACGCAGCAAAGAGGTAAGATGAGTCAACGCAATGTAACGTTGAATATGATCCAGGCGAATACTGATGATTACATTCCTTTCTTCCAATCAGTAAAAGGCTACGGATTATTCTGGGACAATTATTCTCCAACACAGTTTGTTGACAATTCTGAAGGCACATC
>CAWFYG010000018.1:0-18726 GCA_963819925.1 uncultured Chitinophagaceae bacterium
AAGCATAGACAAAGAAGTTGATAATTTAATCATTGTACAAGGTTGAGAGTCCTGTAAAATACAATCACCCCGTAATTCTGGCCATAGCTCTTACAGGAAAAGTTCCTACTCCTTTGAATTTTGGCGGCACGGCGCTGAACCTGAATCCCTGGTGGGGTAGACTTTCCAGGTTACAAAGATGTTCAACGATAAGTATCCCGGCTCCAAGCAAAATGGTATGCACCGGGCGGCTTCCACCGGATGTGTCGTCAATATTATGAGAGTCTATCCCGACCAGCTTCACTTTTTGTTCTTTAAGAAAATGTGCGGCATCTTCAGTAAGGAATGAATGATTGGTATAATACTTTTCTGTGTTCCAGTATTCCGACCAGCCGTTATGGAATAAAACCGCTTTGCCCGCCAGGTTATACTTGCGAACAGGGTGCATCATTAGCAAGCCTTTGACGAGATGTGGAGATGAAATAACAATAACATCCAACTCCACGCGAAATCATCCAGGGATGTTTCAGAAGTTCGTTACAGTTATCAGTGTCTAACAGTGCGAAGGGGCAATCAATATATCAGTGCCATGTATGCTTACCATTTCAATTTTCCCAATTTCAAAAATTGCTTCCTCTTCATAAAATTTCTTCGAATCTTCCCGCGACAAATAATACGCATATAACAGGCGCGGGCAGCCCTTTGTACGTAACCAGGCCGTTTTCGATAACATGGCTCAAGTTACCAGGTGAGAATTAAAATGCTTGTTCATTAAGTCTGTATTTTTTAAAAAATGTAAAGATGCTTGCATTATCAAATACAATTCTTCCTTTTATAATTGTGGTACTAATACTAAAATCATCATCAAAGAGTACGATATCGGCATCTTTGCCTGCGGCTAATTCACCTTTTGCATCCGACATATTTAATATGCTGACCGCAGGAGTAGTTGAAAGCATTTTCACTGCATGGATCTATAGAAACATCGCTCCTCACCATAGTTTTCAATAAACGGTTTGCCGTTGCAACGCTTCCTGCAAAAGAGGAACGATCGGGTAACTTTGCTACTCCATCCTCAACAATTTCCGAATCCGTTATGAAGAATAATACAACACTTTCTCCTTGGGCATTCCGGCGGCACACATCGCATCGGTGATCAAAGCAATTCTATAGGGGCCTTTTATTTACAAGCTAAGCAATGGCGGAGGCATGTGAATTCCGTCAGCAATTATTCCTACATCCATTTCGCAATAAGAAAAGCGCTTTCGATTACGCCTGCATATTTATTAGCATTTCTCCGGGTAACACCAGACATTGCAGAATATAAATGCGTTATTAAATTATACCCGTTATTAAATCCGTCCAGCACTTCTTCATAAATAGCATCCGTATGCGCAATTGCTGCCAATATGTTTTTGGAATGTAAATAACGGCCCAGCTCTATGCTCCCTTTTAATTCGGGTGCGCTGCTCCATCGTTTAATACAAGATGTGGACGATACTATTTCATGGTATTCGGCCGGGTGGGGTTTCGGATATAACGGGGATCCTGTGCTCCTCGCTGCTCATAGCAATGTAAGGGCCTTCCAGGTGCATGCCGAGAAATTGTGCACCGTTAGTGTTATGTTCTTTGGCGCTTTCATAAATTGCCAGCGTTTGAAGCAATTCTTCCTTGCTGCTTGTTAGTGTTGTAGGCAACATGGCTGTGGTACCATACTGTGCATGCAATTCAGCTATCTTTAAAAATGCCGTTTCACTTCCATCCATAAAATCATGTCCGCCTCCGCCATGAACATGTATATCGATAAAACCGGGAGCGATATATTTTCCATTAGCATTTATTTCCATAGCACCTTCTGCCTCAATATTTTTTTCACCAACAGCCGTAATTGTTTCCCCCGTAACAAGAATTGTCCCGTTCTCAATTATTGTATGAGGCGTTATTATTCTTGCGTTGAAAATTTTTAATTGTTGCTGACCCATGTTGTTGCTTCTTTTGTTGCAGTATTGAGCATACCTGCCGAATTGGTATCAAGAAAAATAGTACAATTGTTATGCGTTTGCAGAATACTCGCCGGGTAAAGACTGCTTATTTCCTGTTCCAAAGTATTTTTTACAGCAATTGCTTTTCTTGCTCCCGGAACAGAACAAATAATATGTCCGGATTTAAGAATTTGTTGTACTGTCATGCTTATCGCCTTTTGCGGCACATCTTCAACAGTTTGAAACCAGCCTTCACCCATCTGTTGTTTTTTACATGCTTCGTCTAACTCAACCACTATGTAGGGTTCTTCCGTTTCAAAATCTGCAGGTGGATCATTAAATGCAAGGTGACCATTTTCACCGATGCCAATTAGTGCTACATCTATAGGATGTACTTTTATTAAATCTCCCAAACGCCTGCATTCCTGTTCAGCATTTGTTTCGCCTTTTATTAAATATACCTGTTTCAGTTGTGGAACTCTTGATACAAATCTTTCCTGTAAATATTTCCTGAAGCTTGCGGGATGGGTTATGGGTAATGAAATGTATTCGTCCAGGTGAAACACTATTACCTTACTCCAGTCAATGTCTTTGGCTGCAATCAATTCATTCAATGTTTCAAACTGGCTGGTTCCTGTTGCAAGAATAATGTTCGCCGTTCCATTAGCCATTATAGCTTCCCGGATAAACTGCGCAGCAGTGGCTCCGGCGGCTTTACCTAATGCCTGAGGGTTGTTATAAATTAATGCATTCATTTATACTAATGTAAACAAAATAAATGCAGTTGGCTGCAAAGGGAGTATTATTTTTTATGCATAGTAAGTAGAAATAGAAGCGGCGTGTAAAAGGGCCACACGGAATTGTGGAGGTAAATGATAATTTAGGACCTTAGTCGTTTATTTCATTTTGACGTAAGTTGCCTGTTGCCTTTCACTTTGTCTTTGATCCTTTTGTTTGTTGTTGTTACTAACAGGCCTGCATTCCTTTCCCTTTGCAGTAGTACAATGGCCAGCACTATTATCCATAGCAGGAACACGCCAATGTTGATGCGCTCCCAAACTCCTGCCCACGGCGTTGGCAGGTTTGCTTTAACCCCGGGAGCATCTAAACCGGTTAAAATACCAAACACCAGGAGGGTTAGAATTGTTACAATTGAATAGACCCGGAACCGCTTTCCGAATGCTGCTGCACCAAATCCCATTGCAGTCGACATAAAAAGGACTGTTACGGCCGCTAAAACCAGGTGCATAGCATCACTCAGCGTTTCACCGCCCGCTGCCAGTGCCTCACGTTGATGCATAGGTGCAAATGGCCAGGCGATACTAACGATGCCGTAGACGAAGATGAGGAATCCGGTTATCCGCAGGTTTTTGTTTCGGGCCGCTGATTGCCAGGCCCCCCATCCAAAAGCGATTATAAGCAATGTATACATCGTGCCCAATGCAACCCATAGTGTTCGGGTGGGAGCGCCTATGGCAGACAACTCACTTACGGTTTGAGAGGCAGAGTCGTAGCCGGTAAACAGCATCGGCACAAAAATGTTCATGGCTATGTAGAGCAATGACGACACGATACCACAAAAGAGTAAAACCTTTCGTGCCATTTTTATTTAAATTTTAGTATTCAGTCACAAAGGAAAACCGGTTATTTATAAAATTCAATGATTGAGGTCATCAGTTGGCATGATAGTTCTGGCTATTAAAAGTTCAGGTTCAATAATTTTTACGTTTACCGGTTTTTAGCATGCAATTTGTTTATTTGTCTAAAGAATAGATTTCCTGAAAATCATTAATCCGGAATGAGTAAACTCACAACGCATGCCTTAAAATTTTATCACGGACGCATACATTTTTTGCGGGCCGAAGATGGAACTTCTTTCACCAACCTTTTCTATTAAGCCAAATCCATTATTTTCAAAAAGTAAAGCTAGGTTTTTAAATGAAAGCGGAAACGGCACCCATCGGTTTGCTTTGCCGTATCATATTCCACTATCAAAAACATACCGTCACTTTTTAAAAAGGATTTTAATTTTCTATCAACCTGCTTTTGTCTTTTACATAATGAAAAGAATTTGCCATCAGTATGCCATCCAATTCTCCGGGATGAAAAAGGATGCTTTCCATATCTGCCTGGATGCACTTAATGTCAATGTTGTCTATTGAAGCGATGGCAGGCATTTCTCTATCTACCGCATAAATTTTGCTGCCTTGTTTCAAACAACCGGCCAGCGCATGGGTAAAAGTACCACTGCCACAACCCAAGTCCGCCCATTGTTCGGCGGATATCTTGTTTTCAAATGCTTTTCGAATAAGCGGTTCCGCATCTTTAATTTTCATTACGGGAAGTTTTTATGTAAATACAAAGGTTAGGAAAAAAGGCCTGCTGATAACATTGGTAACGAAGAATTCACTCCAATCGATACCAACTTTAACTTTCCGATTATTTTCTCAATCCAATCGCCTGTTGCTTTGGTAAGTATCTCCATTGTATTTATTTTGCCCGCTTTAAAAGAATGGTCGGCACCATCGATTTTTACCAGTTTAGCTTTTGGAAGCGTCGAACATATTGATTCTATAAGGTCCCATGTAGCCAGGGTATCCCGGGTACCCTGCAGAAAAAGCATCGGCACCTCCACACTTTTCAAATGCTCCGCCCGGTCCGTTGATGGCTTGCCGGCAGCATGCAGGGGAAAGCCATAAAAAATAATTCCTTTTACCGAAGTACCGGGATGGGCTGAAAATATTGTGAACTCATTCTGCCTCCGAACGATTTACCTGCAATAAAGAGCGGAAGTGAAGGGAACAGCTTTTCCGCTTTTGCAATAGCCGCTTCAATAGTTTTATGTGCAACTGCGGGAACATCAGGCCTGCCTTTTTTATTTTCGGTGAAAGGAAAATTAAAGCGCAATGTTGCAATGTCCTTTTCCGCAAGTGATTTCGCCAGCGCAACCATAAATGGATGATTCATTCCTGCACCCGCTCCATGCGCCAGTGATATAATGCATTTCGGTTCAGCCGGGGAGATGTATTCAGCAGATACCTTACCGACAGAGGGGGAGACTTTTATGGTTAAAGACCGGGTTTTCATTATAAATAGTTTATTACAAATTTAATCCAGGGATAAAATTTATGACCGATTTATTTGCGTAGTCCGGAATCGATTCACCGATAGGGCTAACTATGTAGCGTGTACGAAGACGGGATACGAAACATTCGTGGCCTGGCACTAAAGCACTTGCATAGGCCCAGGTAACCTGGTGCAACAGGAGTGAATGTCCTACTTTCATTTCTTCCTTTCAATTTCCGGCTAAAGCGAAATTCCAAACGGATGTAAGGTACATTCCTGAAAGTTGTAACAAGACACATTTAACGATAATAAAGAAATACTTCCGGATCAGCCATCCTTATGCAACGGTTAAGTAAATTGCAGTGTCATATATTAAATGTATCCGGTGAAATATTCCCTGTTTATAATATCCCTCGTTTCTTTAATAAGCTTACGATGCCACAAGAGTACCCCTGCCAGCACTGTTTTAACCGGCAAGCTGATCGTAAACGGTTCCTGCGAGCATTATGCCGTCCAACTCTTAAAGGGAACAATTGATACAGCAAATATCGAAGCATCCTGGCACGACACGGATAATGACAGTACCTACACGAATGCTTTTGCTGTTTTTAACTATTGCACGTTTGGAAGTGCCGGACTACAATTGGGGGATGTTTTCACCTTCGAGGTAGATCCAAACCCCATGGCACAAACCTGTCCTATTTGCTTTAGCGGAGTTGCAGTACCTTCCAAACAAGTTGCTGTAATGAATGTGCATAAGGTGAAATGAAAATCAATTCTATTATTTGCCAATTTAATTCTCTAATTTTTTCGATTGCCTGTTAATGCCAGATATTAAATAAAAACTGCGCATACGGATCGTCTCTTACGGAGAGCAACGTAAAAATGAACGAATCAGGGGTCATTGATAATAACTCAGCACATTTATCACGGGTTTTTTCCGCCGCCGCCTTTGTTTTTGGCTCGTCGGAATTCAGGTCATCCAAAAAATAACAAACTTCCTGGGCACCTCTCAGTGAATATTTATACAATAGTTTGGTTTCCTTATCAAAATAAATCCAAAGCAAAGCCTGGCTTATTGTATCAATTACAAAGCTAAAATCTTTATTGGTTCGTATCATTAAATCAATAGGGTCAGCCCACGCCAATTCCGCTATTGTTGAGATACCTTCTTCCTGGTACCTCTCTGAATTATTCAGACTCATTCCCTCTAATTGCTGCAATTCTAACTGTCCGTTATCAGTATCAGTTTCTCCAAGGCCAAGCTTTTGTGATACTATTCGCCGGGAGAATTTTAATAAAGTTTGGATCGGGAATGCTGCCAGTAAAAAAACAAAAGGAATCGCTATTTCTTCTTTTGCAAAATAGGATAAGCTAAGGCCTAAAGGAATAGCAACCAATAACCGGTAAACAGCATTATAAACATTGTAATAGGTAAAATCATTCTTTTGGTATCTCACAAGCTGATCTCCTAAAATCCAGGTATAGGCACCTAAAAAAGCACTGATAGCAATTGTAGGAAATTTAACCGGGTAATCACTTTCTCCCAATAACGATTCCACGGAGAAGAGAGTTACCGCTAATCCAATAAGCGATAATACTGCCAATATTATCAGTGGCAGAACATAGTGCCTTGTTCCATATAACTGTTTAAAATGCTTTCGGAAATTTGATTTTATATTTTTACCCGTAAACTTCTCATTGGGGTAGAATTGTGTAAAGTACAATTTAATTGCCTCCTCATTCAATAAAGCAAATAATTTGTCCTTTCTCCTTTTCCAGGAAGTCATAAGGTAGATAACAGATGGCAGCAAAATAAAAAGCCATGCGATAACTATTATGATGGTAAGTAAAATATTATTTGTCATATCGTTTATTTATTTCAGGTTCTTGTGCATAGTTATTCCATCCTGGTTAATACCGTAATAATCTTTTTTTAAACCTTTATATTTATAACCTTGTTTAAGATAAAGATTAAATGCATTACTATTCGTCTTGTTAACTTCTAAGGTAATAAGTTTGCAATCTTTTTTATAAACCTCTTTTTCAAATCTTTCTAAAAGAAGGGTTGCAAATCCTTTAGACCTGTATTTTGGAAGGATGGCTAAAGAATAAAGACGTGCTTTCTTTTTTTTACCCCTGTTGTCAATAATTCCTGAAATGTAACCAAAAGTTTCCCCGTTTGATATGACATAGAAAATGGAAGTTGTTTTTTTTATATAATAGTCAATTTGATTTTTAGTGAACCGGTCAGAATCGAAACAACTTGTTTCAATATTCATGATGTCTTTTGCATCGTTACCATTTGCTTTTCGAATCCTGGGATTCCAACCTGGTTTTATTAATTCTCTCAAATTCGTTTCAAATTTATTTTTTGACAATAACATTAAACTTCTGTTCCGGTACTGCGCTTTCACTCTTAGCTCTAAGCTTTGTTGGAGAAGGTTTTTACAGGTTCGCGGAAAGTAAACGAAACATTCCGTCAATTCATTGATCTAAGGTAGTAATTACTCTTTAGATCGTTTCGGTATCGCCGCTTATCCCATGCAGAGATGCAGCAACCTATTCAAAGTAGAATTATAAATCCGAAACCGTTACAATTTGATTTTTTATCGCGTACATCGCAAGGCCGATACGGCTTTTTAAATCCAGTTTTTCGCATAGGGCATCCCGGTAGCCTTCAACCGTGCGAACACTTAAGAACATTTTATCGGCTATTTCCTTATAGGTCATTTCGGTGCAGGCATATTTTAGAAATTCAATTTCCCGGTCGGTGAGTTTTGCAAATACTGACACAGGATTTTTTGTATCTACAAGACTACTTACTGCATTCATCACTTTTCGGGTAATGAGCTCGTTATAGAAATATCCCTGGCTCATTACTTCATCAAAAGCATAGCGAAGTTCAGATGGTTCCGCGTCTTTTAATACATACCCTTTTGCGCCGCTCTTAATCATTTTAATGATGGCTGCTTCCGAATCCATCGTACTTAATGCAAGCACTTTTATGTCCGGGTAGTTTTTATGTATCCATTCTGTTGTGGCATACCCATCCATTTCCGGCATGGTAATATCCATCAAAACAATATCCGGTAATTTTTTAGGGTTCAGTTGTTTGATAAAGTCTTTGCCATTAGATGCATCGAACAATACGGAGTAGTTGGGAAAAAGGTTGATCAGCGTAATCAATCCTTTCCTGAACATGGTATGGTCGTCAACGATAGCGATATATTTTGTGTCACTCATACGGCATATTTATAGTAATTGTGGTTCCCCCATTGGGCGAACTTTCTATGACGCTCCTGCCACCCGCGATAAGTGCCCTTGATTTAATGTTTGCCAGCCCAAGGCCGGTGCTGTTTTGCAATGCATCCTGTAATTCAAATCCCCTGCCATTATCTTTTATCACCGTGCGTAGCATCTCGGGCGTATAGTGAAATGATATGGCGATCTCCGATGCATTGGCATGTTTAATAATGTTTTGTATGCTCTCCTGCACAATGCGAAATAAAACCAATTTCTTTTGCTGGTTCATTTCTTTTTGTTGCCCGTCTACATTCATCTGCACGCGGATGATGCCGCTTTTGCTGATGCGCTCGGCTTCATTGAATACAGCGGAATGAATGGTAAGGTTTTTGATTCTTTCGCTGCTCAGGCTTTTGGCTATGTCCCGCAGGTCGCTCATGGCTTTGCCGATATTGTTTTTTACGTCGACCAGCATTTCCGGGTTCATCTCGTTACCTTCCGTCATAATGTTGATCTGCACTTTGGCAAGGCTAAGTATCTGCCCTACATTATCATGTATTTCCTGGCTGATGTCATTAAATGTTTGCTCCTGTATTTCGAGTTGGGATTGGAGGAGTTGTTCGTTATACTTTGCCTGCATCATTTCCTTTTCGCGAATAAATCTTTTCTTCCTGTTATTGGAATAATTAACCAAAATTAAAATAAAGAACCCCGCAAGCAGGAGTAGTATTATCGTAATCACGACACCTGTAACAACCTGGTAGCTTTCCGGCGGCATATAAAAGATATTATCAAACTTAAGTAAAGAAGCGTATTTAAACCAAAATTAATATAGGTGCCTACGTCTATTCCTGTGTTTACATGATACTGATCCAATAATGCGGAAAAGTGGTACAGCAGCGCACTCCCCAGTGAAGAAAACAACACGCCGGTGGCAAGCCAGAAATATTCATACTGCAACAGTTTGATATAATCTTCGCTTTTTAATACCTTATAGAAAAACGCCCCGCATATTACCGTCAGCATCAGGTCACTCAATGTCTCACTGTAATAATTATAATTCCACATTCCCTGGAAGAACAGGATGTTAATTATCCAAAAACCAGAGAACACGGCAATACAGGTAAAAAGTATTTTCCTTTCTGCTTCAAACCATTTTGTTTTCGCAAAAAACCAGATTAAAAATGAATTGGTTAAAAGCATCAATACGTTAAAAGGAATTGCATTTTCATGCATGTGACCATGGGTTCTCAAATACCATCCTACAGTTTCTGCAGTGAGAATTACCAACATCAGTATTTTGAACAACTGCCATATACCGGTCTTGCGGTTTAATATTATCAACGCTGCAAAGAAGGTGATCCATTCTTCAATTACCGCTATATTAAAATATCCGTGGAGCATTGCGTAAGTTTAATTGCAAACGGTTGGACAGAGTTGGCCGTTGTCGGTGCCACTACCATATACTTTCTCATTTTGATTTCGCGTACAATTGCCGCATTGACCTTTAGCTGGTTTACGTGAAGAAAACCCGTCACTGTCCTCTAATGAGAACGCTTGATTGGTGGCCGCATTAATAAAATCAAATTGCACAAAAAGACGCATCTTATAATGATTATATTTACTAACATTTCCTTTTTCATCGAATGCAGCGAATGAGGCTAGCATATCCGAACTTAAAGTAACTGGCACCTTTTTTACTTTGTGAGTATAAAGTTGTTCCCTGCGCAACTCCTTGAAACCCGACGCACAATAAGTAATCCATTTTGTATCACTTTTTTTGCCAGGACCATCGTCGTCATCATGATTTTTTGGATCGTGATTAAGTGTTGGTTCAAGCTTATATAATAGTTTAGTTCGATAATTATCAATCCACTCGCCTGGCAAATTGGGGTATTTATCGGTATCTATTTTAAAATCATTAATTTTTGTTTCGTCAAAAGGCTCATTTGCGGGGAAAAAATAATAACCGAGATCTTGTTTTATGTTATCATAACTGGTAGCGGGTACAAATAACAGAACCAGTGAATCGCCCCATCCTTTTGGCACCATCGGCGTACCGTAAGCGGAAAATTGAGCAATAACTACCCGCAGGCATTCAAATGAATCTTTGTAGTGACTACAGAAATAATCGATAAGACCACCAAAATTTTTCAACACAAAGGATTGCGGTTGACTCTTGTTTGGGGTAACCAGCTTTGCATATTTATTGTTTTTAAAATTATCCACAAGATTTTTATCGCTATGGAACCACATATAAGGCCGGTGATAATTATTTGCATCGTCACCGGGATTAGGTGTGCAGTTCTGAGCCTTGCAAGCAAACGAAACATAAACAATCAGAATAATTGTTGTTAAAATGCCTTTGAAAACTTCGCAGTGAGATTTTAGTTTCATTATTATAGTTTATTAAAAGTAAAATAATATTTTATACCTGCAAATTAGGGTGTCAACAAATTTTTCACAACCGCTCTTTCACTCATTTTATCCCCGTAAAAAACGGTAATCATTTTCCGTTGTTCAACTCTCCTTATCCGTTTTACCTGTTTATAGATTTACATTGTGATTGAATAAATCAATCATCCAGTTAGCCGAAAAGGGGAATAGAGTAAGCAAACAATTGATTATTATGAAATAAAAAATAGCTATTTCACAATTATTTTTTTATAATTTCCTACTTTTTCTGTTTTTTGCTTCAAATAGGTTGCCTGTCAAAACATTATTATACTAAAATTGAAACCAGGTATCTGTAAAAAAACAAACCGAACGAACCTGGATACAATTTAAAAATGTTACATATTTATGAGCCTTAAACATCGTCTAAAAACACAGGCACCAAATGTAAAATACTTAGTTCAGATAATTTGATCCGGCAACTGGCAGGGGGCTCGAAGAAATAGAAATTAAAGATACTTAATCGTCAGGGCTAAAAACTAAATTTAGGATGTTCTTAATCTACTAAATGCAAATCCATCGAAAGGGATAAAAAATAAAGGGATTTCTGTGGTTGATACTTCATAAATTCTTTTGTATATGTCTTCTACCGCCAAAAAACAGGCAATTTTGGTCTCTTTTTATTATTTCAACCTTTCATATCTATATGGGTTTCTTCAATAATAGGCTGGAGACCCTTCCGGTAAAAAATTAAATTACCGAGAACGGCATAAATAGTCTCTACTATGGTTGGATGGTTACATTTATTCAATAATCGAAACAATCATCTATAAGACAGTCCAAAATGTAAAGGCTTCAAGATAAAAAGATCAGTTAACCTTGGGATTCTATAAATACGTCTGGAATTACAATGCGGACAGTGCAGATTGAGTAATAAAGACGGCTGAATTTTTCTCCTTTATGGGTCTATGTGTTAAATCTTTTTTATAATATTACCTAGATGAAAGATGTAAAAGGAAATTTAACTCAAATCATTAACTGATTCTACTTTTTTTTCAAAACAGGTGAAGTAAAAGGTGCAGAAATTTATTCAATAGGGATTAAAAACCACTAAAATCAATAAATAGAAAGTTTTTATATTTTTTCCGACTTAAGGCGAAACCTCCCATACCAAGGAGCTTGATGATGATAATCCGTTTAAGGGCACCAAAATTCTAATATTGGATTTGCTTAACATCAATTTAAATATCAAACAATTTTAAATACCGGAATTTATCATTGCAACCTCTATATTATATCGTATTTTAAATTTTAAACACTGTATGCTTTCGTTTCTGTAATTTCTACTTATTTTTTTTTAGCAGCCATATGCTGCTGCTCTTGAAATAGATCGGTTTAGGACCATGTTTTGCAAATGAACAACTCTCTAAGATTCGGAAATTGTTTACTAGCTTTTATCTCATCTAGTTGGATTCCGGCAGGAATTTCGCTCCGTTATCGTGGTGAAAACATCTAAGCCTAAGCTCCTTAATCGCCGCCGCCCTCTAATCATTTTAATGGTTCAAGAGGTAGCCTTTTCCGGACGCCCGGTCCTGGTTTATGCCCTTGCTCTCTTCAAACAAAAAAAACCGGTGCACCACCCTGCACACCGGTCCATATGAGAATCAAAAAATCAACACTACAATCTTGCAAACTGCGTAGCCACATTGCTGTATGCAATTTGTTTGCGGTTGCCGATGGCGGCTACGCGAACCCAGTATTGCTTTCCGGGAGTAAGATTCGTAAACGTGTACTGGCTTGTGCTGGCAGGGAAATTCGCCCAGTTAGTAGCTTCCGTTGGGGTAGCGTCCGTAATCTGGTGAATAAAGCTGGTGGCATTTCCTTTCGGTACAAAGCTGTTCAGTTCACCGGCGCTGATACCATCCGTAAGCGTAACGTTGCCCGGATTTTCCAGCTTGCGTGGTTGTGGTATTTTGGCAAGCGTGTAACCGCTGGTAGCCAGTATGGCCTCATCGCCATTGGCAACAAACATAACGTACATGCCTAGTTGTGCCAGCAGGCCTTCCAGCGTATCGCGGGCGGCGTTCTTTTCGGCTACAGCCACGCGGCCAAGCGATGCTGCCGCATTTAATGCTTCCGCATAAGCGCCTGTAGCTTCCTGCACATCGGCAAGGGTAGGTATGGGGCTGGGGAACGATGGGTTGTTCGTCATGCTCGTAACAACGTACTGTGCCTTTTGAAGAAAATCAGCATCTGTGTAAGAAGCGAATGACAATTGAATTTTTGGAAATTTCATAAAATATGTTTTTTTGATTATTGAATGTTGGATATAACTGTCCCGTATTCGAAAATATTTTACCGCAAACGTAATTAGACCCTATACACCCGAATAAACCTTATTTCACCCCTTGTTGCCCGGTCATATTATTACACAGGAAAGCAATTTTGTATTACTTTTTATGCCTGGAGTGATGAATGAAAGCCATAAAGTGATACTAAAAACGTTTCGCATGATGCCCGGAGCCTTTCCGATGATGAAGTTTAGCCTTCCCTTTGCACTAAAATTGCTTCCGGCAACACTTTATCGCCATCCGTTGGTATTGTAAGGCGCTCCGTCGTTACTTTAAAGCCACCGGGTAACATTATAAGCCTGTTAAGCAGCACTTTTTTGTCATTGAGCAACGGGGTAAAGCTTTAAAGTAATGCAGCAACCCTCCCGGGAAATACAAATAACGAAGCGTGCATGCTGCTTTGGGCGTACAGGCGTTGGCGTTATGTCTTAAAAAAGTAAGAAAAAGTTTTTTGTTTATAAAAAATACTTCTATATTTAAACTTCTAATAGAATTACCACCCTGCGTTCATTATTTTTTGAAACCTTAATTTATTACGGACTCTTGTAGTATGGACATGCCTGACGACATGCCGTGGGAGAAGAACTCTCTGATACCTGGTATACGCCCAATGATGTGCTGGAACTTATGAAGATAAAAGAAAGCACGTTAAAAAAATGGCGGAAATACGGCCTTATATTTTTGAAGATTGACGGAACGCTGCGCTGTAACAAAGTGCACCTCCACCAGTTTCTAAGGCGTTATCTGCCGGGAGGGGATTGTTGAAGAACAGTTTTTTTCGAAAGACCAATTTTCAATCATATTATCACTTATAACTGTGTGGGGCTGTCAGCGATAGTGCATATGGCGGCGATAGTTCCGGCTGTTCGCTACAAGTCCGGCACAGGGCCAACACGCATCACCTTCACCGGGCTTTCCGCTTCCATCCGGCAGCCCGTGAGCGATAGGAAAGATGGCGGCCGGGGAGGAGGATCAGGCAGGCACAGGGCGACAACGGGGGTATAGGTACGTTTCACACGCCGGGTGCCCTGCGGAAGACTGGCGGGGACGGAACTCAAATAATTGCGCAACAAATAAAACTGAAAATTATATGCTTTTAAGAATTTTATTGGATGATAATGATACTACCTTAATGATTTATTTACTTGGAGGATTAATTTCCTTGCTTATTATATACTTTTTTTTCAGGTGGGTCTTTGCTGTCGATAAGAGAGTAAAACAAAATGATACTATTATAAATCTGTTGCGGTTACTGGCGAAAAAAAGTGGTGCAAATGATGACGAGATTCATCGATGTATAAAGCAATAGTTCTTCTGTTTATAAACTTTACCAATAAACTTTAACAACATATGAAAAAGGTTGCCGGCATTCTCTTCTCCGCAATTATCATCGGGGGATGTTACACTGCAAAGCAGGCAAAAGCTGATAAGGAAAAACAAGTCGCAAAAAGAAAGTCATTTGTACGCAGCCATTATGAGTTTGAAATGACTTTACCCACTGCAAGTAACACATTAACATACGAAGATTCGAACATAGCAAGTACGTTTCAAATAGGAAGTAAGGAGATTGATTTTTCCATTACAAACAAAACCAAGTCACCGCTTAAGTTAATTTGGGATGATGCCTCGCTTGGAATATTTGGGCGATCAAATAAAGTAATGCATAGTGGTGTAAAATATAGATAGAAATAATTCTTATCCGCCTTCGACTATTCTTCCAAATACCAGGTTAGATGATTTAGTGTTGCCGACAGATAATGTTTATTATAGCGAAGGTTATTTTGGTCAGTATTTTTCGAGTCCTGGTTCTTGGGAAAAATCAAACTTATTATTGCCCATAGGTAAGAAAAGGATTTATCTCAAAAAATGGTAGGGCAATTAATCACTTTGTATTTGCCGATTCAAAATATGAATAAAGAGAATATGGGATTATACGTTTCAGTTTAAAGTAACGGGGGTGGTAAAGAGTAACTAAATTCCATGCGTCTTCATCAACCTACCCAGAATGGAAGATGTTAAGGAGAGCAAAAAATACAAAAACCAAATTGAAGAAAAGTAGCATCGTTATTGGTCTTATTATCGTTATGCTTTTGATAGTAGGAGCGGGACTACTTCTTTATTTTCTTAAGTTTAACGGCACTTTATCTCGCAACGGCTCGGATTGGAGCAACTTTGCGTCATTTATAAGTCCATTTATTGCGTTTGCAAATTTAATTATCATAGCTTGGTTGTCCATCCAAGTTTATAATTATAATAGAGAAAACGACTCCGCAGAAAATGCATTTCAGAAGACTATAGAAAAGCCAATTTTAACTTTTCGAAAAAGCAAAGATTCTTTCGAAGGTCGTTTTTGGGAAGTATGCAACATAGGAAAAGGAGCTGCAATTAATTTGCGTATTGGTACTTTAGAAAAAACTGGACCAACGGCGTGGATAACGCCGGTAAAAAAGTGCTATTCGTTAGGAAGTGGAGAAAAACGTATTTTGGATTGGTTACCATCAGCAAATATTATATGTGTCACTTACGAAGACGTTTTTGAGAATAAATATGTTTCTATAACGGGCGATAGTGAATCACATATCAGGTCGATTGACGAAGATTTTAAGGAGATAAAAATTCAAAAATACATTTTTACGAAAAAGATATTGAAGATTATTTAAAATTAGAAACTGAAAGGCTGAGATGAATTTGTCCGGCCCAACTCTCCTGCAGGGGTATCAATGGCAAATAAGGGACAAGACAATAAAAAAGATAGACGCAGATTATATATACCTTATATCTGCTCTTTTTATTTCGCTGGGTTATTTATTATTTCTTCTTTTTTCTTCTTTGCATTATTAGCGGCTTTTACAATCCATCTTGCACTTAATGAAAATATTAAAATCTGCATTGCAGTAGTAATGAAATATAGCAGAAAATTGGATTGGATATAACTATATAACCATAATGCTAAAGAATATACAATTGAAATTTCTATAATAAATATTACTTCAAAAAGTATAACTGCTTTCTTTCTTTGCTCTGGCTGAATCGCCTTCATGTTACGTATTTTAGGAGTTAAAGCCATTAGTAAAATGAGAAACCATGAAGAACTAAAGAAATATAACCAACCATTTATTTTATCAAGGTTTTTAGATAAAATTCTCTTTTTCGTTATTATACCGGTTCTTTGATCTTTAATCATCGCATTAGTGCCGGAATCCAATGAAGGGTCTTTCAATAATTCATCATACTTAGCGATTTCTTCTATCTTTCGTTGTGTGAAATAATGGTATGTGAACCCCATTTGACCATCTAATAGAAAAAGGCAAAAAATAATTACCAGAAAGTATATGAATCGAGTAATTACAGGAGTTGGCGAACGTAAAAAGAGAAAGCAAAAAGTCTAAAATATTCATGCTCATATTTTTACTTCTTATTAATCTTACTATTCTTAATAGGAGTATTTACAGCTTTTTTAATAAACTGGTCAAAGGTCATGTTTAGCTTGGTTGACTGTTCTTTAGGTGGGAGCTTTCTTACTGATTTGGCATATTTTTTTGCCATTAATTATTAGTAACTTTGGTATTAACCAAAATTAAGTTTTTATCAGCATTAACAAAAAACAAACGTCACGAGAGTTGCAGGTTTAGCTTCTGGCTTTCTTAGAGATGCAGCAAGCAGCCAAAAATATGAAATTTGTTGCTGCATCAGATTTAGTTCAGGCAAAAAATAAATTAAAGTTAAGGGTAAAGAAGCCTAACTAAAATGTAATTCGGTTAATTTAAGAATAGCTGAATTGGGTATTTTAATATCCCAGCTATACTTAGTGTGCTCGTAACCGTTAGGTGCGCTGTCCTTAGTTTGAAACCACTACTGTCCGGTAAAAAATGAAGCAAGTAAATTTATGATGAATGCTGCGTTTGACGGATGCAAAAAGCATATTCCTTATGAGCAGGCCCTTATGTAATTAAGAGAAGTTGATTGTGGTTGTATTGTTTTGATTTGCCAAACATTTTTATTAATGCTTTTTCCGGTGATCTTAAAAAACTTCCCAAATCAATATAAGTCATAAGATGAAGCCTCACCATAGCAGCAAGATTTGAGAAAGACCATTTTGCTGCTGCTCCTTTCTTTATAATTTTCAATATCAGGTCCGCTATCAATGAGCACCATATTTGTATTTTAATTGCATTTTCAGAATCACCTAAAAAATACTTAAGCGGATAATTTTGTTTCATACGTTTAAATAGCAATTCTATCTGCCATCTTTGTTGGTAAAGCCGGGCAATAGTTATAGCCTTCATTCTGAAATTATTGCTGATAAATTCATATAGCTCACCACTTGCAAGATCTTTATAACGAACCAGTCTTGCTGTTACTTTTGTGCCCGAACGATGTCCTAATTTAATTTTTTCATCGCTGATTATTGTTTCATCATCATCAGTTATTTTATATTCCTGTAGCACTTTATAAGTAAGTTGTTTGCGTCTTCGTGTAACCCAGGTGATATTGTCATTGGCAAAGCGATTAAACGTTTTATAATCGTTATATCCTCTGTCAAAAACAAGTATCGAACCTTTAGGTAAATAGACTTCTTTGAGGAACTGAGAATCATTGGCTGCTGCTGCACTGTAGCGTATCATGCAAGGAACATCCTGGTCGCTTCTGATAAGAGTATGTACTTTAATACCACCTTTCCTTTTGCCAGATGGATTTTTCCCGGAAGTACGCAACACTTCCTGAAATAAGGAAATAGTAGTTGTATCAAAAATATAAAGCTTTGAAGCCCTGGATTTTTTTCGGCTGTCCGATAAAAAAGAAGCATACCTGTTATAAAGGTTGTAGTAAATCTCACCAAATACATCAGCATGCCTGCGGTTGTTTGCATCTGAAATAGTGCTTCTCCTGGGATGGTAACGGACACCCATATGCGTTAACCGTTTGTTCTGATGCAAGCATACCAGTAGCCACTTCTCTTAATGAATTACAATTATTAAAGATTGAATAAAGCATGGTAACTAAATGTTCATAGGTGTTGAAGCGCTTCGAATATCTATCGGCTTGATGTTGTTTTGCAATGGGTATTATAACCTCTTTGCGAACAAATTTTAGAAGTTGAGAAAAGATCGGCTGTCCGGTAAAAAAAGTACTTTTGTTCATATTGGAATGTTTTAAGTGTGGTAACTCAAAACTACCAATTTACGGAGGTCAAACGACCTCCTTTTTTTATAAATGAAATACTTTTACCGGACAGTAGTGGTTACAAACTAAGAACTTAGAAATCTTGAATCTATAACAAAAATTCTACCTTAATGAGCCCACATTGCTTGCGTAATAATAATCTCTTGCGCTGCTATAAATATATGCTTCTGCTTTTTCTACAATGCCTGCATCAACAGGATTATTTGTGCCGATGCTGGTGCTCCTCTAAAGAAATATTCTTGCAAAGAGCCACACACCGCCGTTGTCTGGTGTTCGTGCGGATGGTTTTGCAGCAAAGCAGTCACCAACAACTTTTAGAGAGTTTTGATCCGGGAGCTATCGGATTTGGATTTCTTACACATTGGATGGTTTAGGATAATAGTTCGGTTTGGGTTCGAACAGATTTTGGTGATGCCGGGCTAAAATACCTTCCGCACAAACACACAACATCGGCAAGCTCTTTTTAGTTCTTGTAATACTTTAAATTTGGTGAAAGGAGGAAGACCAACCCGGGCGAGAATAAG
>CAWFYG010000019.1:0-13225 GCA_963819925.1 uncultured Chitinophagaceae bacterium
AGGGTCATCCCGATAATTCTGTAGATATCCATTTTCTGTAATTCAGGAAATGGATTTTTATTTAACCAAAGGTTGAGGATGGGCTTTTTTAGGATAAATGAGTTTATTATTTTGGGTTCATGCAAAGCTATCTTCTTCAGTTTATGGATACAACTGATAACACCTGTATTGTTTTGCTGTTATCCCGTTGGTTTAAGTTGGGAACTGATGATGCGTTTGGTGATGATAGAAGCATTAGCTGTGAGCATTCCAAAAAATATCCAGGCAATTTCTGTGGCCTGGGTTCTGGCTTTAATTTTATTAAGCAGGTAATGATTTTTTTCATTACCAAAACTTCCTTCGAGCACGGTAGCTCTCACGGTGTTTAATACAGATCGCATCACAGATTTCTGTTCTTCCAGCTTTCCTTGTTTACCCTTGGGGATAAAACTTGTTGCGATGGCCAGGCTATTGCAGTATCTCCTGTTTTCATTGGTGGCATAAATAGCGTCTGCTGCTAACTGGCTGCATCTGCCAAAGTATTTTTGATGAAAGGCAACCGATTGTTTTAATCTTGTTCCTTCATTAAAATTTTCATAGCTAAGGTGCTCTATAAAACTCAGTCCCCCTACCTGCACTTTATGAACCTTAGCTCCAAACTCTACCGGCTTTATTTCTTTGCCTCTTATAATGGCTCTTACATGCGGCTTGTGTAACGATACGATCCTTTGTTTTACATTTTCTCTATTGCCATAAAGGAGTTCGTGTTGCTGGCTGTATATGGTTTTGATATGGCTGACCAGCTTTTTTTCTTTATTACTTAGATTAAATTCATGGCCCTTCTGCAGATCCTGTAACCCTTCGAGTAGCCGTGACAGATATTTTAGTAATTGTTTGCGGAGCTTTTTATCCTGGCGCCTGCTCTTTTTGCGATTTCTCTGGTAACCCAGGTAATTTTTCTTATGCTTGTGGTAATTACTGCGGCTGCTTCGCAACTTCAATAATTTACGCTTTCCTTGTAGGAGCTGATACACTTTTACATTGCTTTCCCACAAGAGCTTTACATCGGTAGGATAACGGATATTACTTTCATACACCGTGGCATCCATCATGGTTACATGCGTTTGTTCCATGTAAGGCTTCCACGACCTGATCAACACCCCTTGCAATTCTTTGATGTCAAGATGCCTGGCAACATAGCCTCGCCACCAACTCACCAGGTTCTTATCCTTAATACGGCGGGCATTTAATTGAACACCGCAAAAGTATTGCATGCACCAATCCGTGTTCAACCGGTCAATAAGCATCTCATCGCTCAGGCCCGTAAAATGCTTCAATACTAATAACCCGATACCACCTTCTACTTTTAAAAAGGGTTTGCGTCCACGACCACTTATGTTTTGAAGAGGTGAAGGAATTTTTGAAGCTAACTCTTTAAAGGGAATGCTGCGATGTAACCTGCCTAAATCACTTTGATAAAATGCATCTTCCAGGATAGAAGGTGTTTGTAAAAATAATGGGTTGTAGTACATTTGATCAGTTATTTTGCTGCCTCACTTTGTGCACTTTTTGTGCCATTGTGGGGCTTTTTTATAACTGTTCACATCTTATAACTCAATGTGGGTAACTGTTTCATATTATCAGGTTCACCCTAATAAGCATAGACAAAGAAGTTGATAATTTAATCATTGTACAAGGTTGAGAGTCTTGTAAAATACAATCATCCCGTAATTCTGGCCATAGCTCTTACAGGAAAAGTTCCCACTCCTTTGAATTTTGGCGGCACAGCGCTGAACCTGAAACCCTCGTTGGGAAGACTTTCCAGGTTACAAAGATGTTCAACGATAAGTATTCCGCTCCATAGCAAAATCGTGTGCACCGGTCGGCTTCTTCCTGTTGTGTCGTCAATATTATGGGAGTCTATGCCTACGAGTCTCACTTTTTGTTCTTTAAGATAATGAGCAGCATCTTCCGTCAGAAAAGAGTGATTGGTGTAGTACTTTTCTGTCTGCCAATACTCCGACCATCCTGTATGAAAAAGAACCGCTTTGCCTGCCAGGTTATACTGGCGAAGAAGAGATGCATCATTAGCAAGCCTTTCGGTATGAGGAGATGGAATGACGATACCCTCTAGTTCTGCGAAATTATCCAGTGATGTTTCGGCAAGGTCGCTGCCATCGGCATAACGGTGAAAAGGACAATCTATATAAGTGCCGGTGTTGCTTACCATTTCAATTTTGCCAATTTGAAAACTTGTTCCTTCTTCGTAAAATTTTTTGGAATCTTCACGCGACAAATAATCGCATATAACGGGAGCAGGAAGCCCTTTATAGGTAACCAGTCCGTTTTCAATAACGTGGCTTAAGTCTACCAAGTGCGAACTAAAATGGTTGTTCATTAAGTCTTTATTTTCTTAAGCATTTGTGTCAATACTTGCGTGATCAAATACAATTCTTCCTTTTATTATTGTGGTACTGATATTTAAATCCTCGTCGAAGATGACGATATCGGCATCTTTACCTGCAGCTAATTCACCCTTTGCCTGTGACAAATCCAAGATGCGTGCCGGGGTAGTTGAAAGCATTTTCACGGCATCAATTACAGACACGTCGGCCATATGCACCATTGTTTTCAACAACCGGTTTGCGGTTGCAACGCTTCCTGCAAAAGAGGAACGATCGGGTAATTTTGCTACTCCATCTTCAACAATTACAGGGAGCCCGTTATGAAGACTCCCGAGAATACTTTCTCCTTCAGGCATTCCGGCGGCACGCATCGCGTCGGTGATTAAAGCAATCCTGTCGGGGCCTTTTATCTTGTACGCAAGCTTTAACAGGGGCGGAGGCATGTGCACTCCGTCAGCAATTATTTCTACATCCATTTCATCAATGAGATAAGCGCTTTCGATTACGCCGGCATATTTATAAGCGTTTCTCCTTGTAACACCAGACATTGCAGAATATAAATGCGTTATTAAAGTATACCCGTTATTAAAAGCTTCCAGCACTTCTTCATAAATAGCATCCGTATGCGCTATTGCTGCCAGTATTTTTTTCGATTGTAAATATTTGCCCAGTTTAATACTCCCCTTTAATTCGGGTGCGCTGCTCCATCGTTTAATGCACGACGTGGACGACAAAATTTCCTGGTATTCAGCCGGGTTAGGGTTTCGGATATAACGGGGATCCTGGGCTCCCCGTTGGCTCATAGCAATGTAAGGGCCTTCCAGGTGCATGCCGAGAAATTGTGCACCGTTAGTGTTATGTTCTTTGGCGCTTTCATAAATTGCCAGCGTTTGAAGCAATTCTTCCTTGCTGCTTGTTAGTGTTGTAGGCAACATGGCTGTGGTACCATACTGTGCATGCAATTCAGCTATCTTTAAAAATGCCGTTTCACTTCCATCCATAAAATCGTGCCCACCTCCCCCGTGAACATGTATATCGATAAAGCCGGGAGCAACATATTTCCCATCTGCATTTATTTCTATGGCACCGGCTACTTCAATATTTTTTTCACCGACCGATGAAACTGTTTCGCCGGTGACAACAAGTGTTCCGTTCTCAATTATTGCATGGGGCGTTATTATCCTGGCGTTGTAAATTTTTAATTGTCGCTGATGCATGTTGTCGCTTCTTTAGTTGCAGTTTGGAGCATACCGGCCGAATTGGTATCAAGAAAAATACAACAATTGTTGTGTGTTTGCAGTATACTCGACGGGTAAAGATTGTTTACATCCCGTTCCAAAGTATTTTTTACTGCCATGGCTTTTCTTGCATTAGGAACAGAACAAATAATGTTTCCGGATTTAAGAATTTGTTTTACGGACATGCTGATTGCCTTGTCCGGCACTTCTTCAATGGTTTGAAACCAACATTCACCCATCTGTTGCTTTTTACATGCTTCATCTAACTCAACTACTATATAAGGCTCTTCGGTTTCAAAATCCGCAGGTGGATCGTTAAATGCAAGGTGCCCGTTTTCACCAATGCCAATTAATGCAACATCTATAGGATGCACTTTTATCAGATCTCCCAAACGCCTGCATTCCTGTTCAGCATTTATTTCGCCGTTTATTAAGTAAACCTGTTTTAGTTGTGGAACTCTCGAAATAAATCTTTCCTGTAAATATTTCCTGAAACTTGCCGGATGAGTTATGGGCAATGAAATATATTCGTCCAGGTGGAACATTACTACCTTACCCCAGTCAATTCCTTTAGCTGCAATCAATTCATTCAATGTTTCAAACTGGCTGGTTCCCGTTGCAAGAATAATGTTGGCCGTTCCGTTAGCCAGTATAGCATTCCGGATACACTGGGCAGCGGCGGATCCGGCGGCTTTACCTAATGCCTGGGGATTGTTATAAATTAATGCATTCATTTATACTAATGTAAACAAAATAAATGCAGTTGTCTGCAAAGGCGGTATTATTTTTTGCAGATAATAAATGAAATTAAAAATGATGCGTAAAAAGTTTGTATAAAATAGACGGGGTAAACAGTAATTCGGGACTTTAATCGTTTATCCCATTTTGATGTGAGTTGTTCCGGTGCCCTTTACTCTCTCTTTGATTCCGCCGTTTGTTGTAGTCTTCAAAAGGACCTCGCTCATTTGCTTCCCCAGCAGCATAACGGCCAGGACAATTATCCACAGCAGAAAAACGCCAATATTGATACGTTCCCAAACACCTGCCCACGGTGTTGGCAGGTTTGCCTTAACGCCGGGAGCATCTAAGCCGGTTAAAATTCCAAACACAAGGAGAATCAACATTGTTGCAATGGAATAAACGCGAAACCACTTTCCGAATGCCGCTGCACCAAATCCCATGGCAGCTGTCATAAGAAGTACTGTTACGGCTGCTAAAACCAGGTGCACGCTATCACTGAGCGTCTCGCCGCCTTGCGCCAGTACCTCACGTTGATGCATAGGTGCCAATGGCCAGGTGAGACTAACTATCCCGTAGACGAAGATGAGGAATCCTGTTATTCGCAGGCTTTTGTTTCCGGCTGCCGATTGCCAGGCGCCCCACCCAAAGGCGATTATTAGTAACGTATACATGAGTCCAAGTGCAATCCACAATGCCCGCGTGGGAGCGCCGACGGCAGAAAGTTCGCTGACAGTTTGGGACGCCGGGTTGTAGTTTGCATACAGCATCGGTACGAAGATGTTCATGGCTATGTAGAGCAATGATGACAGGATGCCGCAAAACAATAAAACCTTGCGTGCCATTTTTTAAGTTTTATGATCCTGTTACAAAGGGAATTGAGTTATTAATAAAATTCAATGATGGAGATCATCAGTTGGCATGATAGTTCTGGCCATTAAAAGTTCAGTTCAATAATTTTTACGTTTGCCGGTTTTTGAGCATGCAACTTGTTTATTTGTTTAAAGATCAGATTTCCTGGAAATGATTAACCCGGAATGGGTAATCTTCAAACGCATGACTTAAAATTTTATAACGGACGCATACATTTTTTGCGGGCCGAAGACGGAACTTCTTTCACCAATCTTTTTTATTGAGCTAAATCCATTATTTTCAAAAAGTAAATCCAGGTTTTTAAATGAAAGCGGAAACGGCACCCACCGGTTTGCTTTTTCAGTATCATATTCCACGATCAAAAACATACCATCACTTTTTAAAAAGGATTTTAGATTTTCTATCAACCTGTTTTTATCTTTTACATAATGAAATGAATTTGCCATCAGAATGCCATCCAATTCTCCGGGACGAAAAGCAATACGTTCCATATCTGCCCGGATGCACTCAACGGCAACGGGGCCCGTTGAAGCGATGGAAGGCATTTCTCTGTCTACCGCATAAATTTTGCTGCCTTCTTTCAAACAACCGGCCAACGCATGGGTGAAGATGCCACTGCCGCAACCTAAGTCCGCCCATTGTTCAGCGGATGTTTTGTTTTCAAATGCTTTTTGAATAAGCGCTTCCGCATCTTTAATTTTCATTAAGGAAAGATTTGTTATGTGAATACAAAGGTCAGTTAAAAAAGATATGCCGATGAACCTGGTAACAAAGAATTCAGGCCAATGCCCGGTGCTTTACTGTCCAATTAATTTCTGCACCCAATCGTTTGTTGTTTTGGTAAGTATCTCCATTGTATCCGTTTTGCCTGCTTTAAAAGAATGGTCGGCACCGTCGATCTTTACAAGGGTAGCTTTTGGAAGTTTTGAACACACGGATTTTATAAGGTCCCATGTAGCAAGAGCATCGCGGGTGCCTTGTAAAAAAAGCATCGGCACCTTCACATTGTTCAAATGTTCCGCCCGGTCCGTCGATGGCTTACCGGCGGCATGTAGCGGAAAGCCATAGAAAATAATTCCTTTTACCGGGGCACCGGGATGGGCTGACAGATATTGCGAGCTCATTCTGCCACCGAACGATTTGCCTGCAATAAAGAGCGGAAGTAACGGGGATAGCTTTTCCGCTTTTGCAATAGCCGCTTCAATAGTTGTATGGGCAACTGCGGGAACATCAGGCCTGCCCTTTTTATTTTCGGTGAAAGGAAAATTAAAGCGCAGTGTTGCAATGCCACGTGCGGCAAGTGATTTCGCCAGTGTAACCATGAAAGGATGATGCATTCCTGCACCGGCTCCATGCGCCAATGATATAATGCATTTCGGTTCAGCCGGGGAGATGTATTCAGCAGATACCTTACCGACAGAGGGGGAGACTTTTATGCTTAAAGACCGGGTTTTCATTATAAATAGTTTATTACAAATTTAATCCAGGCATAAAATTTATGACCGGTTTATTTGCGTAGCCCGGAATTGATCTGCCGATGGGGCTAACTATGTAGCGTGTACGAAGACAGGATACGAAACATTCGTGACCTGGCACTAAAGCACTTGCAAAAGCCCAGGTTCCTGGTGCAACAGGAGTGACTGTCCAACTTTCATTTCTTCCTTTCAATTTCCGGTTAAAACGAAATTCCAAAGAGATATAAGGTACATTCCAGGAAGTTGTAACAAGACACATTTAACGGTAATAAAGAAATACTTCCGGATCAGCCATCCTTATGCAACGGTTAAGTAAATTGCAGTGTCATATATTATATGTATCCGGTGAAATATTCCCTGTTTATAATATCCCTCGTTTCTTTAATAAGCTTACGATGCCACAAGAGTACTCCTGCCAGCACTGTTTTAACCGGCAAGCTGATCGTAAACGGTTCCTGCGAGCATTATGCCGTCCAACTCTTAAAGGGAACAATTGATACGGCAAATATCGAAGCATCCT
Organism: uncultured Chitinophagaceae bacterium; assembly: GCA_963819925.1. GTDB lineage: Bacteria > Bacteroidota > Bacteroidia > Chitinophagales > Chitinophagaceae > Ginsengibacter. The sequence goes on from CAWFYG010000019.1 coordinate 7,229, forward strand.
GGCACGACACGGATAATGACAGTACCTACACGAATGCTTTTGCTGTTTTTAACTATTGCACATTTGGAAGTGCCGGACTACAATTGGGAGATGTTTTCACCTTCGAGGTAGATCCAAACCCCATGGCACAAACCTGTCCTATTTGCTTTAGCGGAGTTGCAGTACCTTCCAAACAAGTTGCTGTAATGAATGTGCATAAGGTGAAATGAAAACCAACAACAGTTCTGCGGGAAGTGTCGACCCTGTTGCTTCAAATCGTGTAGTCTTCAAAAATTGTGGGCCTTTCTTTGGCAAAAAGGTAAAAGTATAAAGAGCGCTTATCTACAAATCCGAAACCGTTACAATTTGATTTTTTATCGCGTACATGGCAAGGCCGATACGGCTTTTTAAATCCAGTTTTTCGCATAGGGCATCCCGGTAGCCTTCAACCGTACGAACGCTTAAGAACATTTTATCGGCTATTTCCTTATAGGTACTAATATTTTTAAATTTATTTTATATCTCAAAAAAATAAATCTGTCGTATTGCTTTGAAATATAGAAAGCGTTTATTAGTTTGGTATTTCTAATTTTAAATACTCCTCTAAGCTTACCTAAAGAATTCCCTGGCTTTCTTTGAACGTGATGTAGCGAAGCAGCAGCGCTGTGGGATTAAGCGCGGGCAGTTATGCAGCGTTGAGAATTACTAAAAATAAAAAGGAACAACTTCTGAAAATCCTTAAATAAAGAGTAAGCATCCGAAGCGAAAAGGGATAGAGCAGGCGAAAATAATTCTGATATGAAAGATAATTTAGTTAGATTTTTCTAATACATTTTCAATTAATGGTGTATGAAGTATATTCTTTTAACAGCATTTTCGATTTTGGCCATACGTGTATTTGGTCAAGTTAATTATACTTTGGGAGAGAAGGACTTTACGGACGAAAAAGAAAAGGCTACAATTTTCACCTCTTTTAATAAAAACAATTTATCTCGACTCAAAGACAGTGTGGATCTCTCTTCTCAAATGCCCCCTCCTGGTGATCAAGGGACAAAGGGTTCATGTTGGGCATGGGCAACAACATATGTTCTTCGAAGTGTAATGGATCATCCTAGTTATTATTCAAACAGAAGTATAGACTATACAAAAGTATATAGTCCCGAATATGTTTATCAAATTTACAAAGGAAATATAGTTGATTGTAACAGAGGGGAATATTCTTTTGAAATACTTCAAAAAGTTTTAGATGATGGTGTGGTAAAATTCTCAGAATTTAGGTATAATGAATCTGCTTGCAACGTTCAGCCCAATGCTAGTTTAAAAAATCATGCAAAAGCTTACGCTAAGCCTGGATACACTGTTGTAAAGCTAGATGATTTATATTCAATTCAATACGTCCTTGCAATTCTTTCTCAACCACTTCTATTAAGTATCAAGGTGGATGACTTCTTTTGCAAAAAAGGAAATATTAACAAAAAATATCCTTTTTGGAACAACTTTAATACCAGAAAGGGATCGCATGCGATGGTTATAGTCGGTTATAATAATAGATTAAAAGCTTTAAAAGTGTTGAACTCTTGGGGCGATGATTTTGGAGATCATGGATACGTATGGATTTCTTATTCAATAATTAATTCTGCCATGAACTATAGTTGTTACCCAACCCTTGACAAATCGAATGCGGTAGAAAAAGTTCCTGTAAATGATGCGCAACAGGAAAATGGAACTTCTGTTTGGCCAAGTAATATTAAAAAAATCAGTACATGGTTCAAAGAGGATATTATCGAGTTTTTGATCAGTTAAAAATTGGTCTGGCGGGATTAAGCAAGGAAAAAAAATTTGCTCTCATCGAGATTCGCGATTCCAACGGAGCGTTACAAAATAGTTTTTACATCGATGAAAATACAACCAAAGAATTTTATATAAATGAAAAAAAATATTACTTCACTTTTGACAACATAGGTAATGCGGGATATAATCCATTAAAGAAGGCGGTATATTTCACAATTGAACAAAGTGATATCAATAACCCAAAAAAATGAGTTGTATGAAAAAAAAACATTTAGCTGCAGTAAAAGAAATATTTGTAATCTGCATCGTATTCTTTTCTTTTAAATCATATGCCCAAACCGATAATAGAGTAATAGACTGGCAAGATTTCCAAAAAAGCACCATCACTTCAAAAATTGCTGATCCGGTGAAATGGCAAAATTTTACCGTATTTACGATAAAAAATATCAATAAATTCCTCTACAAAGTTGAAATCTCAGGAAATGTTTTTGAATTACAACTCCAGTTCCAACTGAATTACAAACTTTATTTCGATTATCCCCTAGTCAGTTGCAACAATCTACCTCTAATAACACTCCTCAGCAAGTGCAGGCACAAACTTTAGATGTTCAAAAGAATATTGACGCTGCATTTGATGCAGTTCCAGACCATGGAAGTAATGATGATTTTGAACAAGCCTTAGCAGAATTGCAATCTGCATACAAAAACTATGCAATAAGCTTAAATGATATTTCGGCCAGTTTAATTAATCTAAAACAAACTAGAAATCAATTAATAATTATTGCCCAAAAGGATTTACCGCCATCAGATATATATGATCAAACAAATGCAATAGGTTTTAACCCCATCTCTATTGAACAGAAATATACTGACTTAAAAAATAATTTTACTATTGCAAATGAAAAACTTGCGGCAGCCCAGGCAATAGCTACCGAAGATCGTGAAAAAACAGCTCTTCAAACGCTATTGACTAGTCTAAAAAGTGCCGATAATATAATTAAAGAAGACGATCTTTTGACTCTTGTAAATGACGTAGATTTTTTGAAAACAGAACTATTGAACCCCAATAATTTTGTTGTAAATGCCCCTCCAGTTCAAATGGATGGAGATTTAATTAGTTATGATGTAAAAATTACGCCCTCTGTTACTAAAACTTTGGGGCCATATCGAAATCCAATTGAATTCAAATTTGACGTTCCAGCTACGGGCGGATTGAAGGTTGATTTTAGCGTTGGACCAGCACTTTCATTTGGGAAGAACTCCCGAGATCAATTTTATTATCTTGAATCGACGACTAATACAGATTCTGTTTTGCTTAAAAGCAGAGCTAACAATAATATTATCAGCCCAGGACTAGCGGCATTTCTTCACGCATATTCCCGCGGGCGTAAATTTGTTTCCACAGGCGGCGTTTTTGGTATTGGTGCTGGTTTTCAAAATATCTCCGATGTCAATCTTAGTCTTTATTTCGGAATGACTGAAGTCATAGGTAAAACGCAAAAGTTTATGTTAAGTGGAGGAATTAGTCTTCTACGAGTTGAGCGAATAAAGAACGATCAATTTCAAGAAAATCATAAATATCTTACTTCTGAAATTGCTATTGCTGACGTTACAGAAAAAGTATTTCGCTCATCGGCTTTTATCTATATCATATAACTTAACAAGTAGAACACAAGTTGTAAAATAATTATGACCATTATGGCATTAAGATTGCTTTGTTTCTTACAATTTTTGCGACTCATGTACCTTCGGCAAAATTCAAATATATTGGCCTTTATACCAAACCAACATAATTAAGCGCCATTGCTAAAATAACCACTCACTATACCAAAGATTCTATTCTAATTTTTAATTTTAGACTATCAGTTTAAAATAACTGATGGACAAATATCGGTTTTAGGCAGAACTTAAACCGTTGCCCCGGTAGATACAAAACCCTTTTCATCCCAATCTCTTTGGAATACGATTTACTATGGTCAGGGTGGTATCATAAATGCAAGAGGTCAGGAAGACGTAAAATTATGACTGCAGGAGTTGAGCAGCTATTATTAATTACGATAGATAATTCGGCCTAAAAGCACTTCCATGTATAATTATTCCCGATTCAGAACATTATTAACCGACATAGCAAAATGCATTAATTTTAGAACCGCAAATTTTTAATAATTCTTGAATTAGGTACAATGCTGAACAGATGAAAATTGAAAAGATATTTTCCGAAAAAGTTGAGCACCATCCCCGTGTTTCCTGTCTCACGAAACACTTCTTCTATAAAATCCCAAAAATATTTTTTAAAACCCGAACTCATCAATTTCGCTTTCGTAAAATTTTGCTGATGATTAATAATAATCCAAATCATTTCTGTCTCTGCCGGGTCTCCTCTAAGGAACCCGGCGTCATACCCAAAACGGATTAAAATATTTTATTCCCGGGCCGAAAAAATATATGCCCTCCAAAATAACCTCGCTCGCATCCCTACCCGAAAATGAACTCCTCAATGAAAACAAAAAAAACCGGTGCCCATCCCTGCACACCGGTAACTATGAGAATCAAAAGATCAACACTACAATCTTGCAAACTGCGTAGCCACATTGCTGTAAGCAATTTGTTTGCGATTGCCGATGGCGGCTACGCGAACCCAGTATTGCTTTCCGGGAGTAAGATTCGTAAACGTGTACTGGCTTGTGCTGGCAGGGAAATTCGCCCAGTTCGTAGCTTCCGTTGGCGTAGCGTCCGTAATCTGGTGAATAAAGCCTGGTGACATTCCTTTTCGGTACAAAGCTGTTCAGTTCACCGGCGCTGATACCATCCGTAAGCGTAACGTTGCCCGGATTTCCAGCTTGCGTGGTTGTGGTATTTTGGCAAGCGTGTAACCGCTCGTAGCCGGTCTGGCCTCATCGCCATTGGCAACAAACATAACGTACGTGCCTAGTTGTGCCAGCAGGCCTTGCAGCGTAGCGCGGGCGGCTTTCTTTTCGGCTACTGCCACGCGGCCAAGCGATGCTGCCGCATTTAATGCTTCCGCATAAGCGCCCGTAGCTTCCTGCACATCGGCAAGGGTAGGTATGGGGCTGGGGAACGACGGGTTGTTCGTCATGCTCGTAACAATGTACTGTGCCTTTTAAGAAAATAAGCGTCTGTGTAATGAAGCGAACGACAATTGAATTTTTGGAAATTTCATAAAATATGTTTTTTTGATTATTGAATGTTGGATATAACTGTTCCGTATTCGAAAATATTTTACCGCAAACGTAATTAGACCCTATACACCAAATAAACCTTAATTAGCCGTTATTTCCCGGTCCTGTTATTACACCGGAAAGCAATTTTGTAATACTTTTTATGCTTAGAGTGTTGAATGAAAGCGATAAAGTGATGCTAAAAACGTTTCCGATGATGCCGTGAGCCTTTCCGGATGATGAAGTTTAGCCTTCCTTTCGCACTAAAATTGCTTCCGGCAACATTTTATCGTCATCCGTTGTTATTGTAAGGCGCTCCGTTGTTACTTTAAAGCCACCGGGTAACATTATAAGCCTCTTAAGCAGCACTTTTTTGTCGTTGAGCAACGGGGTAAAGCTTTAAAGTAATGCAGCAACGCTGCCAGGGAATACAAATAATGAAGGCGTGCCTGCTGCTTCGGGCGTACAGGCGTTGGCGTTATGTATTAAAAAAGTAGGAAAAAGTTTTTTGTTTATAAAAAAATACTTCTATATTTAAACCTCTAATAGAATTACCACCCTGCGTTCATCATTTTTTGAAACCTTAATTTATTACGGACTATTGTGGTCTGGACATGCCTGACGACATGCCGTGGGGAGAAGAACTCTCTGATACCTGGTATACGCCCAATGATGTGCTGGAACTTATGAAGATAAAAGAAAGCACGTTAAAAAAATGGCGGAAATACGGCCTTATATTTTTGAAGATTGACGGAACGCTGCGCTGTAACAAAGTGCACCTCCACCAGTTTCTAAGGCGTTATCTGCCGGGAGGGGATTGTTGAAGAACGGTTTTTTTCGAAAAACCAATTTTCAATCATATTATCACTTATAACTGTGTGGGGCTGTCAGCGATAGTGCATATGGCGGCGATAGTTCCGGCTGTCCGCTACAAGTCCGGCACAGGGCCAACACGCATCACCTTCACCGGGCTTTCCGCTTCCATCCGGCAGCCCGTGAGCGATAGGAAAGATGGCGGCTGGGGAGGAGGATCAGGCAGGCACAGGGC
>CAWFYG010000020.1:0-424973 GCA_963819925.1 uncultured Chitinophagaceae bacterium
CCGGTCGAAAGAAGGCGAACCGAACTTCCGCGCGGCGGTTTTTCTTGTCGTTGTTCTGCCTCGACAATTAGTTGATAAATCGCTTTGCCGGGTGATCTCGAACGAACGGTGGTGCTGCCCATATGAGATATTTCCTTGGTCGCGTGGGATGACTGCCCGTTTTGCGGATCATGTAGACATAGGACGGTACCGGGCAGCGCGCTGGCCGACGGGTATTTTGGCGAGCTCGAGTGATAGCGGCTGTGCCGCTTGTAACGACTGCGATCTCGGGGCAAACAAGCACGCCTGCCCGGAATCTCGGGGCGTTTACAAGTCATCGCGGAGGCGAGACGGCCAAAAGCAAGAGTGCTGTCTGCTCCGCCGAGCAGCTACCGCGGGTGAAAGATTCTTCGATCGATCGGCACGAACGTCATAACCTATTGCCCACCGAAGAGATTTAGCCGCAAGTGAGTGCCAGCATAGGTGGACATCTTTGACTTTTGGAATGCCGCGTGCATCGGATCCATGCAGCGTATCACTTCGTGGTCCTACAACAAAGGAAAGCACTGTATGGAAACCCTTCTGACCTCACTCCGGTTCGCTTCGCTGCGATGCTTGGCCGCCCGCACAGCATTGGGACTGAGCTGGCTGACGCTTCTGGCCACGTCCGGCCTGGGCCACGGGCGTGGCTTTCGACCTGCCTGAAACGATCGAGTGCCGCGACGCGACTCCCGACGACTTTGCCAAGGCCCATCCCACGCTCAAAGTCATCGAGGCCAAGTTTCGGATCTCGGCTCGCATGATCGACGGCGGCACGGGCGACATCGTCGACTTCGTTTACGTGCTGACCAGCCCCGACAAGATGCTCAAGTTTCAGGACTACCTGCCCAACACGACCTTGGAGAGCACGGTCGCCGACGATCAGATCGAAATCACCGATGCCTCGGAGAATTGCAAGTCGCTGGGGCTCGAGGCCCACGTGGTCTACAAGCCGATCACCATGGGAGGCACGCACAGCAATAATTCCAAGAAATCCGAATCGAGCCACTATAAGCAGATCGCTCCCAAGGAGACGGTTCTCTCCAGCGGCACGATCAATCGCGAACACGGCGTGTTCTTTCGCTTGCGTCCTTCCCGTGCCGCCGCGCTCGAGGCGCGCAAGGAGTTACTTTCTTAGCCACCGTTCCCAAAACCTGGCGCGGCGACCTGTGCAAAGTGGCTTGCACGGCGCGGGCCAAGAAAGCGTCGCTACTCTCCAGCTCGGTCGTCGTCGCCGGCGAGCATCAGCACAGATCGGCCTCTACCTGGCCGGAGACGCCGAGGCCGCGGCACTTGCCGAAGAACTCCGAGTGCGCAAGAGTCTTACGCGCCGCCTTGGCCGCCGCGAGATGAAGGACGGAGTGTTCGAGACCATCTCGAATCAAACGGTCGGCCTGCTGACCGGCAAACGGCCGAGGCCCAGGCCCGCAAGGCCAAGGACCTGGAAGCCGCCGAAAAACGAACTTCGACGTCCAGAACCGGCTCACGCAGCTGGCCCGCGAGCCTCAGGCCAGAATCTGCTCGATCACATGGCCATGCACGTCGGTCAGCCGGCGGTTGGCGCCGTTGAAGCGATAGGTCAGCTGGGTGTGGTCGATGCCCAGCAGGTGCAGGATCGTGGCGTGCAGGTCGTAGCACCAGGTGGGACGTAGCGATTTCCAGCCCCATTCGTCGCTCTGGCCGTAGGCGGCGCCCGGCTTGATGCCGGCGCCGGCCAGCCAGCTGACGAACGTGCCGGCGTTGTGGTCGCGGCCGGCGGCTCCCTGGCTGAAGGGCATGCGGCCGAACTCGGTCGTCCAGATGACCAGCGTGTCTTCGAACATCCCGCGGGCTTTGAGATCCTTGACCAGCGCCGCGCACGGCTTGTCGGTCGCCAGCGCCATCGGCGGCAGTTCTTTGGCGATGTTGCCGTGGTTGTCCCAGTTGCCCGTCGGGCCCGCCGCGCCGCTCCAAACCTGCACGAACCGCACGCCGCGCTCCAGCAGCCGCCGCGCGATCAGGCAGTTGCGGCCAAAGCCCTCGGTCGGCTTCTCGTCGAGTCCATACAGCCGGTGCGTTTCGGCCGTTTCTTGCGCGACGTCGAGCGCCTCGGGTGCGCTGAGCTGCATTCGCGCGGCCAGTTCGTACGAGGCGATCCGGGCTTCGAGCCGCGAATCGCCCGGCCATTGCTGTTCGTGCGCGCGATTGGCTTCGGCCAGCAAGGCCAGGCCGTCGCGTTCGCTCTCGGCAGTGATGTGCGTGGCGTTCTTGGGCGGAAACAGATCGGCGATCGGGTTGGGCAAATGCGGGCGGATGATCGTCCCTTGATGTTTCACCGGCAAAAAGCCGGCCGAGAAGTTGCCCTGATTGTTGTAGGGCAGCCCCCGGGCGTCGGGCATCACGACGAACGTCGGCAGGTTGTCGGTCAGACTGCCCAGCCCATAGCCGATCCAGGCCCCCATGCAGGGAAAGCCGGGCAGCACGAAGCCCGTGTTCTGCATGTAGCTGGCGGGGCCGTGGACGTTGGTCTTCGAGGTCATCGACATCAAAAAGGCCAGATCGTCGACGCAGCCCGCCAGGTGCGGCAAGACGCTGCTCACCCAGCGGCCGCATTGGCCATGCTGCTCGAAACTCGAACGGGCTCTTGATCACCTTGAAGCCGGGCGAGCCGGTGACCGATTCGAGCTTGACGTTGCCGCCGGGATCGAATTTTTGCCCGTCGCAGCTCGGCCAGCCGGGGCTTGTAGTCGAACGTGTCCATCTGGCTGGCGCCGCCGTTCATGAACAGCTGCATGACGCGCTGCACCTTGGCCCGATGATGCAGGCCGCCGTTGAGATCGACGGCGGTTGCGCAGCTGCGGGCCCGACTCGGCGAGCGCAGTCGCGCCCCAGCATCTGCGCCAGCGCCAGCCGCCAAACCCGCTGCCTAGCGCAGCAACAGCTCGCGCCGCGAGAGTCCGCATTCATTCCCGATCAACCGACCCACAGACTACTCCTGATCAGGCCTGGCAGATACTGGCATTCCTTCTCTGACTTGTTCGCTCGCGAATTGCCTTTGCGTCTTCGTGCTCTCGTGGTCAACTTCCCAGGTCCTCGTCAATTCACAAACACAAACTCATTGGTGTTGAACATCATCCGGCAAGCATTGGCCAGTCCGTGTTGCGCGGCATATGCCTGCCCAACGCTGGCTCTCTTCCGCCGTCGGATCGTCGCAGCAAGACCGATTGAAACAGCAAGCGAATCTGCTCGCGGCAGCGTCGGCGCCAGCTTGGGTCAGCGCGCGGCCGTGTGCTCGCTTTGCCGCACGACGAAGCGATTGTTCAGCAGCGACAGCGCCTGCAATGCGCGTGACCGAAGTGCTCCGCGTCGGGCGCGAGCTGCGAGCCGTCGGGGCAATCCAGCGATTCCATGAACGGGTCGGGCAGCGTGCGAAACAGAAAGCGGTAAACGATCGGCGATAGTTGCCAGGGCTGTCGACGTCGAAGCTCTGATAGTCGACAGTCGGCGTGACGTGAATGCCCGGCGATTCGACGAACTGCTTGACCGAGGCCCGCCCATCGTCAGATCGAGCTTGCCGCGAGGCTGCAGCACGCGAATCGCGGATCGTCTCGGCATCGAGCCGGCGGCGATTCATCCGCCACAGCAGCCGGTTGTCGCCGTCGATGCTCGGCACGCTCGGCATCGATTTGCGACGACTGCCGATAGGCGGCGCTGGTGACGATCAGCCGATGCAGCTGCTTGAGCGAGCCGCCGCTGTCGCGAAACTCGACGGCCAGCCAATCGAGCAATTCGGGATGCGACGGGGCTGCCGCCCATCCGGCCCAAATCGTTGGGCGTGTCGACGATGCCGCGGCCGAAGTGATAGTGCCAGACGCGATTGACGATCGACCGCCAGGTGAGCACGTTTTGCGGATCGGCCAGCCAGCTGGCCAGCGCCGCGCGGCGGCTGCCTTCGTCTGTCGGGTTCGGCGAGCGCGAAATCGCGCTGCGATGCCTGTCACGCAGGCGAGCGCGCCGGGCGCGGCTTCGTCGAGCGGCTGATTGATGTCGCCGCGCCGCAGCACATGGACCGGCCGCGGCTTGCCGGCCGGCTTGAAGTTGCCGTCCGGCCTTGAAGTTCGCTGGCCGCCGCGTAGACCAACTGCGGCGGCGGCAGCGCGGCCAGCTCGCCGTCGAGCTGCCGACTGAGCAAGTGCGCGGCCAGCTCGGCTTGCTGCTGGCGTGCGTTCGGCTGCTCGGCCGGCAGGCATCGCCACGATCGCCGGCAGCTGGCGACGGGAACGGCCGCGAGCCAGCGGGATTCGCCGCAGTCGTGAGCGAAATCCGCGGCCGGCCGATCAGGTGCCGCCGCCGTGCAGTTGCTCGAGCGCGACCGTCGAGCCGCCTGTTGCCGCCAGCGACACCGGCTGTTCCAATACGAAGACGCGCCGTGTGCGAGCTTGCCGACCTCGGGATAGATGCCCCAGGCGGTCGCCGGGCTTGCCGTCGATCGCCGTCGGCGACCGTCCAGCCGTCTGATCGAAATCGGCGTAGGCCGACGCTCGACGGCGCACCGGCGTCGGCATCGCCGCCGTCGGCCGTGCGCGACCGTGCAGCCTTGAATTCCGAGAGGTGCAAATTGCCGTTGTCCTGCCGGCCCGGGCCCCTGCTGCGGCAGGCTCGATCGGTCAGCACTTCCAGCCGGATCGGCCGTGACGCCGTGCAAGTCGCGTCTCGAGCGTCGAGCGTGTACGTGTCCTTGTCCGGCCGCGTGCCGCCGAACAGCACCGAGCCGTCGGGCTGTGGCGTCGCTCGTCGCGCCGCCGGCAGCTGGCACTGCCAGCGGCGTCGAGCGACTGTCCAGCGCTGCGCGGCTCTGGCGGAATTGCTCTTCCAGCGTCGGCGACTTCGACTGCAGCGCCGTCGCTCGGCCAGCAGCGCTGGCTCGTCGCGCGTCCGGATTGTCGCGTGCTGCTGCTCGGCGAGCTCGCGGCGACCGAGTGCGACTGCCGGGTCGGGATCGATACGTCCGATCGGCCCGATCGACGCCGGCGAACACGGCCTGCAAGGCGTAATAATCGGCCTGCGGAATCGGATCGAACTTGTGATCGTGGCAGCGGGCGCAATGGACCGTGGTGCTGACGAACGTCGACATGCAGTGGTGACCATGTCGTCGCGATCGAGGTAGCTGGGCGATCTTCTTGTCGATCGTGTCGTCGACGAATGCACATCAGCGAGCTTTCGTCCCACGGGCCGGCCGCGAGAAAGCCGAGTGGCGACGGTCGCCTGCGGATCGTCGGGAAAGAGCACGTCGCCGGCGACTTGCTCCTCCACGAACTGCGCGTAGGGCTTGTCGTCGTTGAACGAGCGGATCAGATAGTCGCGATAGGGCCAGGCGTTCGGCCGCGGGCGATCCTGGTCGTTGCCGTGCGTCTCGGCAAAGTGGGCGACGTCCATCCAGTGCCGCGCCCAGCGCTCGCCATAGCGAGGGCTGGCCAGCAAGCGAGTCGACGAGCCGCTCGTAGGCATCCGGCGCCAGGATCGGCCAGGAAAGCGGCCACTTCTTCGGGCGTCGGCGGCAAGCCGATCAGATCGATGTACACGCGGCGGATGAGCGTGCGGCTCGGCCGGCCCTGAGGGATGCAGGCCGCTCGCGGCCAGGCGCCGGCCCCAGAATAAAGGCGTCAACCGGGTTGGCCGCGGTTCACAGGACTGCACCGCGGGCACCTCAGGGCGACGCAGGGGGCGTTAGCGACCAATGCACGCTCTGCTGCACGTCCTGATTCGCGGCGTCGTCGGGCCAAACGGCGCCCGATTCGATCCACGGCGCAGCGTTTCGATCTCAGCCTTGGTCAACCGCTCGCCCTTGGGGGCATTTGGGTATCGGGATCGCCCGACTGGATGCGCTCGATAGGTGCGTGTCGATAGGTTTTTGCGGCACGATGGCCAGACCGCCGGCCCCGCCACGCAGCGCGTCGTCGCGGCGGTCCAGCCGCAGCTCACTTTCCTGGCGTTTGGCTCCGTGGCACTCAAAACATCGAGCGCAAAGAAGGGGTAGCACGTCGCGAGCAAATTCAATGCTCGGCGGCGCAGCGGGCTCTTCGGCCCGCGTGTTAACCTGCACAATAGCGATCAGAATCGCGAGAGTCAAGATCGTGCCGCCAGGTATTCCACCGATCATACGACAGGTCCTGAGGCAGATCATTGCGCAAACCGGCACAACGTCTCTCCCAGTGTAACCAACCTGCCAGGGGCCTGGCAAAGCCTGCGGCCTTGCGAGCGGTGCGTAGCAAACTCTTTAAGTTTCGGTCTAAATCAGCTCTCAGGCGAGTTGCTCGCAAAGCCATTCGAAAGGCAAATCGTCAGACGGCGACCAACTGGAGTTGAAATCGGAGTCGTTTGCCGTCGCGTCGCTCGCTGTGATCTCGTCGCCCCGATCAAACGAGGCCAGGGCCTGGTCTTGAATGGCGCGGACCGTGGCGTCTGCCAGCGTGGTCGCGTTGGCCGCTGGCGGCGATGCGTCGCGCCGCGAGACCGACTCAGAACTCGCGGCGCCGATCCAGGGGTTCCGGCCGAAGGCGTGACCGATTGGAGTCGGAATTGGCGAATGGAAGCGGCCGCCGTGGCGACGGTTGAAGCGTTTAACGTCGACGCCGATGACGAGACTTGCCCCGCCGCGGCCAGTGCCACGGACAGCGCGGCATTGATTCCGCCACGCGAGTCTGAACCGGCGATCGCGCATTTCGCGCCGTGAGGATCACCTGGCGTAACTGCGACGCTGTTAGATTGGGTTGGCCGAGAGTCAGCGCGGCCAAACCCGCGACGTGGGGCGTGGCCATGCTGGTGCCGCTGGTCACTGGCATCAGCCGTCGAGTAGGTGCTATAGATCCTCAGGCCGGGCGCGTCGACTTGCACCGAGCCGCTGGAGCCAACGTCATTGCTGAAGTTGGCGATCGAACCGTTGATGCCATAGGCCCCACGGAGAGCACGTTGGTTCAGCGACGCGGACTGAAACGAGCGGGATAGGCAAGGCGGTGCCGAAGATGTTGCCCGCGGCGGCTACGACCAAGACTCACATTGCTGGCGGCGTATTGAATGGGCGGCTTGAATGATCGAGTTTGAAGCTGCCCCCCAGAGAGAGGTTGATGATGTTGGCCCCTTCTTGGACGGCATAGCGGATGCCGGCGGCGACGGCGGTCGGAAACGACCTGATCCGTTGCTATCGAGCACGCGGACAGGCATGATCGTGGCGCGGGGCGCGACGCCGGTCACTCCAAAGCCGTTGCTCGACGCCGCGATGTGCCCGCGACGTGGGTGCCGTGTCCGTTTTGGTCGTCGGGGTTGTTGTCGTTGCTAGAGAAGTCCCAACCGTTGACATCGTCGACAAAGCCATCGTGATCGTCGTCGATTCCATTGCCGGCGATCTCCTGGGTTGGTCCAGAATTGGCTGACCAGGTCGGAATGACTCAAGTCGACGCCGGTATCGACCACGGCCACGATCACACCTTGGCCTCGATAGCCCCGGGCCCAAGCCTCGGGTGCATCGATGGCATTCAGATTCCAATCGTCGGCGCCGCCGTAGTAGGCCACGTCAGGTAGCGCAGTCACCGGCGAGGTGGTGTCGGCGAGGTGGGCGAGGTTGGCGCGGGCGAGGTCGGCGTCGTGGGAGTCGGCGTTCACGACAGCCGGGCCATCGATTGTCCATGTGTAACTTCCGCGCGAGCGGGTCGAGTAGTTCGTGATTCCGACGTAATACCGGGTGCCGGCAACCAGGCTGACGCTAAACGGCTATCGGTGGAGTTGGGACGAAATGTCGTCGTTGTAGGCACGTCGCTGGCCATTGGCGATGAAGAAGACGCCCACCACGGTGTCGAGGCTGCTCGACGGCGTCGTGGCCGAAATGGTGTAGTTGCCGGATGTCGTTGCGGTGAACGCATAGTAGTCGACTTCGGTCGTCGCGATGGCCGCTGTGCCGGAGGCATCGTTTTGCGAATTGAGTGCGATCGTGGTTGCGGCCTGGGCAATCAGATCGATACCGGCGGCACTCCCAGCCAGGTCGGTGTCCAACGCGGTTCGAGCGATTCGAGCCGGAGCGAGCGGCCCCGGGCTGTGAGCTTGCCGGTTGAGTGTCGCGTACCATCGTGCCTGTTCCCTTGTGCGTTTTTCCGGTGGAATTGCCTCGCCCGTCACTACTGGCAAGGTCAGGGCGTCTACCCATCGAGATGCATCCTCCTATTAGAATCGCAAAACGGCTACTAAGAGCGCGCAAAAAGTGATTTTGTCCTTGGAAATGGATGCACTGCGTGATGAGCGATTCCTTTCGCTGATCAAGATCCCCCTCCAGGGCGGGAAGTCCATGCGAGCCAGTGCCGGGGGGTTAGCGCCCAGGAGGTCGCCGCTGGCCCTGGCCGTCGATGCCGCGCTCGCTCGGCCCAGCACCACCACCTCGCCGGGGCGAAGAAAACGGGGATGTCGTTTGAGCACCGTGATCCCTTCGGGCAGATGATCGTCGAGACCGTCTAACTGCTCTGAGGTTGTCAGCAGAAACGCGTTGTCAGTGTGCACTGCAAAAAAACCTTCGACGCCTTCGGGTGCTTCCAATTGCGAGATCGGTTGGTCGATGTAGAAAACCTGGCATCGGGTCGGAAATAGTGGTAAGAGGCGACGTGCGGCGGGCCGCCCGAACCTGACAGCTGGCTGATCCACTGGGCGACCTCGGGACTATCTTGATATCGGTCGACGCGTGCCGCACCCAGGCCTAGCACGCTCAGCGAAAGGGCACCGCCAAGGGCGGCGATGATCCAGGCGGTGCGCAGCTGTTGACCGCTACGAGTACAGACAAATCCCAAAACTGCGGCGGCCAAAGGCAACAGCCCGACCGCTCCCAGAATCCAGTCATCGTGCAAATACATGTGTGCGGCAATCGGCAAGGCGATGATCGCGCCAACCGCGGCCAGCGCCGCGCTACCCCACACCAGCGGCCACCAGAAACGTGCGACGATCGTGGGCTCGCGCAGCCAGCGGTCGACAGCCGATCAGCAGCGCTATCGCCGGATATGCGGGAATGATGTAGCTCGGCAGCTTGGTGCCGGCCACCGAAAAGCGCCCACCCACACTGCCACCCAAGCCAGCGCCAAGGTATATCCCGGACGCCAGGGACTGGCCGCCATTAGGTCGCGGCGTGTGCTGACCATCAAGGGGCCAAACAGGATCGACCAGGGAAAGAAACCCAGGGCAATCGCCACGGCGTAGTAGAAGATCGGTCCGCGATGATTTTCCATCGCGCCGGTGAATCGTCCGAGATTGTGAACGCCGAAGAACCCAATCAGCCATTGCCCTTCGGTCTGCAGGCCGACCCACAGATACCACGGCCCCGCAATCGCCAGCACCACGGCCAAGGCAGTGATGGGCCGCATGCTCCAGGCGGTGCCGAAGAATCTCGCTGGCAAGGATCGTCAGCAGCCAGCGCACCGAAGTGGCGGCCGCGCCTAGCAGGCCTTTGCGCCTCAGACGGTGCGAGCTGCGGAGGCGCATCACGAGTAAGAAGAGCCCGATGACCGCGGTAGGCAATACCAGGCCCACGGGGCCCTTGGTCAATACGCGCAGGCCATGGCCGAGTAACAAGACCCAGCCAGGCCAACTGGGTGCAAACGTCCGCTGGCCGGCCCACGGCGCGTTGAGCTGATTGCGCGGGCCCGAGCGTGCTTGGGCCGTTGCCGTGGCACGCACGAACAGGTAGACCGAAAGTGTCGAGAACAGCGTCAGCAGCGCGTTGGGCGTTGCGGCTCGCGCAATGACGTTGAAGTTGAGCGATGTTGCCAGAGCGTGCGCGCCCAAAGGCGGCCGATGGCGAGAACGTGTCTGGCCGATCCGGTACACCAGCAGCACGCTGCCGATGCCGGCCATCGCCGACCAAAACCGAGCGGCAAACTCCGTGGTGCCAAAGACTTCGTAGGCGAGGATCATCAGCCAGTACATCATCGCCGGTTTGTCGGGAAACACGAGCCGCCATCGAAATAGGGCACGACGTGATCGCCGTGCTGGAGCATTTCCTTGGCGGCCTGAGAGAAGATGGCCTCGTCGACGTCCCACAAATGCGTCGAGCCCAACTGGCTGAAGAACAGAACGCCCGCTATGGCTGCTAGCAGCACCTGATGTCGGTCGATTTGGACATTCGATCGGGCTCGGCGAGTGCGGGAAAGGTCACGGCAGGTCGGGGCTGCGCGGGGCGGAAGTTTACGGCAATCGTCGGAGCGCCACAACGCCATTTTTTGACAGCACTAAGTGCTGTTTCGACTCTGGCACTCAGCTTGCTATGCTTTGCGACCCCTAGGTGTCTTTCAGTCATGCCCTTTGTGCTGATCCGCTGAGAGTCGAGAATGTCGCCCCTACCGAAGACGCGCACTCAGCATTGCCGGACAATGGCGGAGAATCTGGCCGCTGTGGGCCTGCGCGGTTTCTGTTGACGGTGCTGGGTATCGCGTCGCTGAGAATCGACGTGCCGCTGGCGGTATGGATCAACGAAGGACAATGCCCACGGCTGATCAACAAAGCTTGTGGGTTGAGCGAGACGTTTGGTCACGCGGTGGGCATCGCGATGATCATGATCGCGATCGCGGTGCTCGATCCCCATGCCGCAGAATGTTGCCCAGGATCGCGGCCGCGTCGATCGGATCGGGGTTGCTCGCCAATGTATTCAAGCTGTTGTGGTGCGCGTGCTCCCACCATCTTGACTTCGAAAGAATCAGCACAAGCGTTGAGGCCTTCGGGCAATGGTTCCCGATGTTCAGGGTGCGCCGAGCTGGCAGCAAGGCTTCCCTTCGTCGCACGCTGCGACCGCGGCGGGCCTGACGATCGTGCTGAGCCGGATTTATCCGCACGGCCGCTGGTTGTTTATTCTGATCGCGTGTGCTGGCCGGATTTCAACGTGTGGCCGATCGGTCGCATTTCTTGAGCGACGTATTCTGGGCGCGGCGGTTGCCTGTCTCTTCGCGCCGCTATGCGTGTACGGCAGCCGGATATCGAGGCTGTTCGATAAGATCGAAGCCGACAACTACAACCCAATCGCATTGCCGGCCGTCAATTCGACGTACATGCCTGCCTCAAAACAATCTCGCGATTCCAGCTGCGCACCGCGTAGGCCGTTGGCGTTCACCTTATCGCTAAAGCGACACCAAACGTGCGGCGGCTCTGGCGACATGCCGTGCGGCGGCTCTGGCCACATAGTAGACTAGAGTTTCGAGCATGCCTTGCGAGATCGTATCGCCAAGTGCCGTGAACCTCCCAGGCAATTATCCACCAAGACTCGGATCCGCGCCGAAACTACGCCCAGCGAGTCCGCCAGTGCGGCGGATCCCATTGTTCCGCCCACCGCAAAAGCAAGCGCCATGGCGATTGGATCGTGGGGCCTGGCTCCAAGCGGCCGCGCTGTTTGCATTAGCCCTGCTGGTGCGTGGGCTGCACCTGTACTTCATGCGCGATTCGCTGCTGACGAGACCCTGATCTGCGATGCCTGGGGCTATGACGAGTGGGCATAACGCATCGCCGGAGGGGAGTGGGTCGGGACCGAGGTCTTCTATCAAACGCCGTTGTACCCCTATCTGCTAGGTGTGATATACGGAGTGTGCGGGCACAGCGTGTGGGCAGTGCGGATCGTGCAAATCGTTTTTGTGGCGCTATCGTGCGTGATGCTGGCTCGGGCTGGCGAAGGCTTCTTTTCGAGGCCTGTTGGCTGGATCGCTGGCTTGCTGCTGGCCCTGTATCCGCCGGCAATTTTCTTTGACGGCATCGTGCAAAAGGCCTCGCTCGATCTGCTTTTGATGACGGCCTTGCTGTGGGCGGCAGCGCGCGCAGTCGCCACCGGGCCTGGCAAGATTCTTCATCGTGGGAGCACTGACCGGAGCCTTGACGCTCAATCGCGAGAACGCGGCGGTGCTGGTCCCGGTCGTGTTGGCATGGATTGTTTGGTTGTCGTGGAAAGCCGGGATCGGTGCGAGCGAGCGGGGGGCAATGTGGCGGCGTCCGATGGCGTTTGTCTTGGGGCTCGCGGTGCTGCTTATGCCGGTCGCCATACGCAATTTCGCCGTTGGCGGCACGTTCTTGCCGACCACTTCGCAGATGGGCCTAACTTTTTTATCGGCAACCACACCGGGGCCACCGGTGGCTACGAATGATTGCGGCCCGATCGTGGCGATCCTCGCTTCGAAAGCTTGGACGCGAAGATTCTCGCCGAGGAGGACCTGGGCCGCCCGTTGAGCTCGGCCGAGATTTCGAGCTACTGGCTCGGACGAACCTGGAGCGACATCCGCCGTGATCCCGCGGCCTGGCTGCGGCTGTTGGGTTGGAAGTGGCTGCTGACTTGGAATTATCACGAGCTGGTCGACGCCGAAGCCTTGAAGACGCATGCCCATGAGTCGCCACTGCTGGATGGGCTGTCGTGGGTCCTGCATTTTGGAATCCTGTGCGTGCCAGCGGTACTGGGTGTGTGGTGGACACTCGGCCAATGGCGGCGGCTGATGCTCTTGTACGCGATGCTGTTGGCGTTTGCCCTGGCCGTGACGCTGTTCTATGTGCTGGCCCGCTACCGATACCCGCTGGTGCCAGTGCTGGCGATGTTTGCCGGGGCCGGGGTCGTGGGTTTGTGGGAGCATGTGCGAGCGGGTACCGCCAAGGCTTGGGGAGAACTAGCGACAGGACTGGTGCTGGCCGTGCCCGTGGCGATTATCTGCAACGTGACGATCCCCCTGCCCTTTGACGACGATGCCTTAACGTATCTCAACTCGGGCACGACGCTCCTGGACATGAATCGTCTGGACGACGCCGTGGCGATGCTGCGTGTGCAACGAGGCCGACTGGAAATGTCACATGTGCTACATGATGCTGGGCCGGGCATTGCTACAGCAGGGAGACTTACCTCACGGGCGCGGAAATGTTTCGAGCAAGCGATTCGGCTCAATGCGGGCCACCCCTTGTTCTATGTGAGCCTGGGCGAGGTGGCGATATCCTATGCCCCAAAGGCACAAAAAGTTTTCCCATTCCACTTTTTTTATTGCCGGATTGCGCAAAAAGTTTTCGGTTACTTCGCGTGAGCGTCCGCTTCCCGTTAAGGGGACAAGTAGTGACACATAATAAATTACAACTTGATTAAACTAATACTTGCCTGTAGAAAAAAAATAGCATAACACGAAGGCTTTACATTTCTTTAGTCATAGCTCTTTTTAATTCGGGCACAAGCGGACGATTGTGCCGACTTTACAATTTTTGATGGATATGCTTGCGCCAGCAGGAGGGAGGTAACCCCAGGGAGGCTGTAAATATTTGATGGGATATGCTTGCGCCAACAGGGGGGAGAACATGACTTGGCATTATACACCACCCGTATATTTGAAGGCCTTTCGTTTGCTGGCAATGTTTCCATGAATCTATTATTACCTGCATATATTCTTCACGGACAAAAACGTCAATCCAATAAACGGTAGCATAAGAAATGAAATATAGTTTATCATTATCGTGAAATTTATATTTACGACTCATAAAGTAAATGTACAAATCTCTTTTTAAGTAAAGCACTAGTTAAATCTTTAAGCAATTGCGAATAGACATAACGGTTATATTAAACCTTAAACCCAGAAAACTGTTTATTGGCGCAAGCGTCCGCTTGTGCCATATAATAAATTATAGACTAATAAAACCAGAAAACTTGCCTGAAGAAAGAATAGCAAACGGCAGACTTGATATTCCTTTATTCTAACCTTTTTTTAATTCGGGCACAAGCGGACGCTTGCGCTAACTCTCCTCCGGGGGAAATGTGCTTGCGCCAACAGGCCTCACAAGCGGACGATTGTGCCGACTTTACAATTTTTGATGGATATGCTTGCGCCAGCAGGAGGGAGGTAGCCCCCGCTGAGACATTGGGGAGATTTAATGGAGCAGTTCCCCTCTCCCCAGGGGAGAGAGCCTGTCCCGATAAATCGGGAGGGTTGGGGGTGAGGCTTTTTAAAGGGTGTATGTCTTCCGGATCAGCATCACTGTTACGGGTAAACGCCTTGAGGAAATAACCGGGAATTGGGTTTAACGTACCAATGAGGAGATTGCCGCGGCGTTAGGAAATTAAATGTATGCTTCGCAAATGATCATTCTGAAAACGCCTCGCAATGACGGTAACCGGGGGCTTAGTGTCCCGGCGGGGTTTACACAACACAGCGTTCGAATTGCTAAAAGCGATCCGTGTAACCCCGACGCATAAACGAACTTCAAATGGAAGGCAGGTCAGGCCTCGAATATGTGAAGGCCACTTCGGCATCGGGGTTCCCGGAAACTACTTTTTAATCAGAAGGTTTGACGGTGAGAAACTCCGCTGAGACATTGGGGAGATTTAATGGAGCAGTTCCCCTCTCCCCGGGGAGAGAGCCTGTCCCGATAAATCGGGAGGGTTGGGGGTGAGGCTTTTTAAAGGGTGTATGTCTTCCGGATCAGCATCACTGTTACGGGTAAACGCCTTGAGGAAATAACCGGGAATTGGGTTTAACGTACCAATGAGGAGATTGCCGCGGCGTTAGGAAATTAAATGTATGCTTCGCAAATGATCATTCTGAAAACGCCTCGCAATGACGGTAACCGGGGGCTTAGTGTCCCGGCGGGGTTTGCACAACATAGCGTTCGAATTACTAAAAACGATCCGTATAACCCCAACGCATAAACGAACTTGGAATAGAAGGCAGGTCAGGCCTCGAATATGTGCAGGTTACTTCGGCATCGGGGTTCCCGGAAACTACTTTTTAATCAGAAGGTTTGACGGCGGGAAACCCCGCTGAGACATTGAAATTATGGTTTTTGTCCATCTCCCCCCGGGGAGGGGGCCTGTCCCGATAAGTCGGGAGGTTGGGGTGAGGCTAAAGCTCAAAACGGCCAGGTTAACAATTTGACGGTGGAAAATCCCGCTGAGACATTATGTGCTTTAAGTGCCGGTAACCACCATAGATTATTTTCTACAATAGATTCATTATATGAATTACCTTGTGATTGCGTTATAGATAAGTCGGTGCCGGCATAACTAGGCTTTTTGCGGGTACTAAACAGAAACTAACATAGTAACCACTGTTAAAATAAAAGCTATAGCAGGTATAGCGATTGTCCTCATCCTATTATGCAACCAAAAATTAATAAGATCCATTATCCCGGTATTCCTGAAAATTTCCCGTGTATTTCAATTATTATCCCCTTTGAGCTAAAGATGAGCACAACAGCGGGGTTGCATGCCGTAGTTGCGGAGGCTGTAAGCCGGGAGGAAGAGAAATTAAGGCAAAGCTTTTCCCAGGAAGAAGCAACCCCTGTAATAGCTAAATTGCATAGCCTTATAAGAAACCTGGAAGGTAATCCCCACCATTTGAGCCTTGGCATTTTTGTTTCGCCCCTTTCTTCAAAAGTGTATTACTTTAATTATACTGATAATGAACTGAAGAATAGCCAGTAAGGCTTTAACCGGGTAAATCTGTGTGGACTTCTTATTTATTTTCCCCGGGGAAATTATACATCAGTGTCCCGGCGGCGCAGGCTTTGTCGATTAGCCATCTGCGTTAGCCATGCTTGTGCCTGCGTTGTACCACTGACGGTTTCATAAAGAGAAAGCATTTGCATTTTGTTTCTAAAAGCTTTGACGTATGTCTGCGTCGATCAGAAGAAATATTATTCATTCCTGAGAATTTTTGCAGGGTTCAGCCTCGCCACTTTGATGGATTGAAAAAGCACAGTTAACAACGTAATTGCCGTTGTTAACAAGCCGGCAATAATAAAAATCCAGGTGTTAATTTTCGTTCTGTAAGCAAAATCCTGCAGCCACTTTTGTGATCCCCAAAATGCAAGCGGACAAGCTAAGATTATCGCTATTATAATCAGCTTTAAAAAATCTTTGGAAAGCAATGTTATTAATTTACCGGTTGAAGCTCCTAACACCTTTCGAATGCTTATCTCTTTTATTCTTTGCTCTGAAGCGTAGGCTACGAGACCAAACAGTCCCAGGCAAGCTATCAGGATGGCAAAGAAAGTGAAGGCCACATATATCTTACTTGTACGTTCATCAGATTTATAAAGATTATTAAAATCGTCGTTCAAAAAGGAATAAGTAAACGGTTCATCATCTTTTGTCTCCATTGATTGGTATTTCTCTTTGATCTGGCTTACCAGGCTCGAGATGTGCTTTGTATTGATCCGGAAGGATACGGCGCCGATATCTTCCCCAAGGTGAAAAACAATAGGTTCGATCTTTTCATGCAAACTCGAGGCATTAAAATCTTTTACAATGCCGAGAATTTTAAACCCTCCTTCGGGATTTGAATCATGAAAATAGATCGCTTTGTTGACGGCGTCTGCTGAATAACCAAGCAGGCGGGCGGCGGTTTCGTTAATAAGTACGCAGGTGGAATCACCAGGCATATCCGGCGAAAAATTTCTCCCTTTCACCATTTTCATACCCATGAAAGGAATATAATTCGATTCAATGGTCCAGTCGTTTAGCAAAAAAGTTCCGGCCGGGTCTGCCGCTGCATCTTTGAAATAAGCAGTTGCACCTCCCAAATCACGATCAGGCAGAGAGCCCGTGAGGGTTCCTTCCAGAACTCCCGGTAACTTATCAACCTCGTCTTTAAATGACTTCGCATGTGATCCCAGGTTATAAGTATTGGCAACTGTGAGAACCTGGTTCCTGTTATATCCCAGGTCCATTTCTTTCATATATTTAAATTGACTGTACATGATCAAAGTACCAATAATTAACACGTTGGCTATCGCAAACTGAAATATCACCAGGGAATTTCTGAGCCAACTGCTCTTACGACCGGTTGTGAAAAATTCTTTCAGAACACTGGCGGGCTTAAATGAAGAAAGATATAAAGCAGGATAACTCCCGGCAATCAATCCTACCAGCAATGCCAGCACCACGTATCCCGCCAACATCCATCGACTGAAAAATATTGCCGCTGAAAAATGCTTCCCGGCTAATTCATTAAAATATGGCAACAACAGCATGGCAAGGAGGATAGCCACGATGGTTGCCAAACAGCTAATGATAATTGATTCCAACAGAAACCGACCTATCAGATTTATGCGGCTGCTGCCAAGCACTTTTCTTACCCCAATTTCTACGGAACGGCGTAAACTGAAAGCGGTTGCGAGATTCATAAAATTTACGCATGCCATTATCAATATCAAAATTGCAACGATGATGAACAGCCATACTGTTTGAATATTACCATTTGGCTCAAACTCATGGCTGATGTTGGAAAACAAATGGATTTTTGCAAGCGGCATTGCGTAGAACCTGAAAAAATTTGCACTGGCGGCATCGGGGCTATTTTGATTCATTTGCTGTAATTGCGGCGTCACGTATTTTGCTACGACTGCCGCTAACATTTTGTTGACGTCTTCAGTAGAAACACCTGGTCTTGCGACCACGTATGTCACTGCGAATGGATTCAACCAGACCTCGTTCATGTTAATGTTATGTACCTCTGCCGGCATGGATTTGATAAAATCAAAATGAAAATGAGATTCCTGCGGCATGTCTTTTATTACACCTGTGATCTTATAGAGGGTCTGATTGTCGATAAACAATGTTTTGCCAATTACGTGCGTGGTATTGAAATATTTTTTTGCATCACTTTCAGAGATCACCAGGGAATTTGGTTCCCGCAAAGCATCACGGGGAGAACCCGCGATCATTGGCAAAGTGAAGACTTCAAAGAGGGAGGGATCTGCGAATACCACGTTATGTTCGATAATGTTCTCATTACCCTTCTTTACCAATGTATACCCTTGTTGTCTTAGTCTTACTGCAGTTTCAATATTCGGAAAATCTTTTGCCATTTGAGTACCCATCGGCGCAGGCACAGCGGTTCCGTTTATACCGTTTCCATTTACATGTATATCCGATTCCAGTCTAAAGATCCGGTCTGCCTTTGTATTAAATTGATCATAGCTGAACTCATCAAAAACAAATATTGAAATAAGGATACATACAGCCAATCCCGATGAAAGACCAAAGATATTTATCAGCGAAAAGAATTTATTTCTATTGATATACCTGTAGGCGGTCTTAAAATAATTTTTGAACATATTACTATATTTTCATTGTCATAAATTAGTAGTAACCCCAATCCAGGTACGGGAACCAACAGTTTATAAGAGCAGATCAGAGATTAAATGTACAAAAGATATATCAGCGGATTTGAATATAATTGTGCACTTCTGCGATAGTTTTTCCTGTCATTTTGTGACTGCAATCTTTTCACTATTTCATAAGCCACATGGGATCCGTTACGCTTCATGGTGAAAAATTTTTACGACGAGGCAATGTGTATTAAAATTATTTTCTATTTCACGTTCCTTCTTACCTTCAATCTTCTTTTCCAAAAAATTTTATATATATGACCAGGACTTTCTGCTTAATACCCTGTTTTATTTTGATCTCAAACCTTTATGCGCAACGAAAACCCGGTAAGGGTAAAGAGATACAACCAATGATAGCATCAACGGCGCAAAATGATTCCTCTTACTGGAATCTACAATGGCGCAGCATTGGCCCGTCCCGCGGAGGCAGGTCCGTAGCGGTTTGCGGCGTGGTAAATGATCCGCTTACTTATTACATGGGCACTACGGGCGGCGGCGTATGGAAGACCACCGACGCAGGAAATACCTGGAAGAATATATCGGATGGTTTTTTCAAAACAGGTTCCGTTGGTGCAGTTGCCGTTAGTGAGAGCGATAAGAATGTGGTGTATGTGGGCATGGGTGAGCATGCGGTGAGAGGGGTAATGTCGAGTTATGGTGATGGTGTATATAAATCAACCGATGCCGGTAAAACATGGAAAAAGATGGGACTGGATCTTACCCGGCA
Organism: uncultured Chitinophagaceae bacterium; assembly: GCA_963819925.1. GTDB lineage: Bacteria > Bacteroidota > Bacteroidia > Chitinophagales > Chitinophagaceae > Ginsengibacter. The sequence continues at coordinate 18,866 of CAWFYG010000020.1, forward strand.
TATAGCCGATATCTGTATTAATCCTGTTAATGCTGATGTGGTTTATGTGGCTGCACAGGGTGCACTGTACGGCCCCTCTGAAGAAAGAGGTGTTTATAAGTCAACCGATGGGGGAGTTACATGGAAGAAGGTACTGTATGTAGATGAGCATACCGGCTGTGCCGATCTTGCTATGGATATGACCAACCCTGGAATTTTATATGCTGCTATGTGGGATCACCAGCGCACGCCCTGGGAAATAAGAAGCGGCGGCAAGGGAAGCGGCATGTATAAGTCAACCGATGGGGGAGAGACGTGGAAAAAAATTGAGAAAGGGCTGCCAAAAGAAAAAGGAAAGATGGCAGTGGGTGTAAGCCGCTCCAATGCGGATAAAATATATGCATTGGTGGAAAGCGACAGCCGGAAAGACCTCGGTGGTTTGTTCTTAAGTGATAATGGCGGCAAGAGTTGGAGCCTTGCCAGTAAAGACCACAGGCTTGTTCAGCGGGCATGGTACTATACTGAACTGTGCGTAGATCCACAAAACGAAAATGTGGTGTATGTATTCAATTCGCCGGGCCTGAAATCAATAGATGGCGGAAAAACGTGGACTAATATTCACGGCACTCATGGCGATTACCACCAGATGTGGATCAATCCCAATAATGAAAAAAATATGATCATCGCCAATGACGGTGGCGCTGCCATTAGTTTTAATGAAGGAAGCACGTGGACAGCCGAAGACAATCAACCTACCGGCCAGTTTTACCGCATAAACGCAGATAATCTTTTTCCGTATAATATTTATAGCGGGCAGCAGGATAACAGTTCGGTAGAGATTGCCAGCCGCAATCTTGCCGGTGGCAGTATTGGAGAGAAAAACTGGTCTTATTCTGCCGGAGGCGAAAGCGCCTTTCTTGCATTTAATCCTGATAGCCCGGACTATGTAATGGGCGGCAGCTACCAGGGAACTATTGAAGTGCTCGATCAGCAAACGAAGGAAACCAAACCGGTAATGGCCGCACCGATACAATACCAGGCGCTGAAACCGAAGGATATGAAATACAGGTTTAACTGGAATGCACCGATTGTTTATTCTCCCACTGAGCCGAATGTATTTTATGATGGAGCTAACGTTCTTTTAAAGACAACTAATCTCGGTTACAACTGGGCCGTGATTTCCCCGGATCTTACCCGTCACGACACTTCGAAGATGGGTGAAAGCGGTGTGCCCTATACCAACGAAGGAGCAGGCGGTGAAAACTATGGAACCCTTGCTTATGTTGCAGTCTCTTCGCATGATAAAGGCGTTATATGGACGGGAAGTGATGACGGGCTGCTGTACCTCACCAAAAATGATGGCAAAACGTGGGATAACGTTACACCGAAAGGACTTGAAGAATGTCTTATCAACTGTATCGAAATATCACCGTTTGATGATGCGACAGTTTACATTGCCACTACCCGTTATAAATTTAATGACATGTCGCCCGGTTTGTACAAGACTAACGATTACGGTAAGACGTGGACAAACATCAGCAATGGAATACCTAACGGTGCCTATACACGATGCATACGCGAAGATGATGTACAAAAAGATTTATTGTATGCGGGTACTGAAACAGGATTTTATATTTCTTACAATGGCGGCAAAATATGGAAACACCGGCAATTGAATCTTCCGGTAACACCCATCACCGATCTTATGGTACATAAAGGAAATATTATTGCCTCCACCATGGGGCGTGGCATCTGGATATTGGACGATCCTGAAGTCTTCCGCGAGTTTCACAGCCCGGATACTGCCAATACATTATCATTGCTCAAACCCGCAGATGCTTATCGTGTATCCGGTGGGAGCGCACTCGATGAAGTGAGTGAAGAAGAGGATGATGAACCGGTGGTTTCAAATGCCGGTACCAACCCGCCAACAGGAGTTTCCATTTATTATACTGTTCCCGCAAAGCCCGACTCTATAAAACTTACACTGGAAATAAGAGACGCAAAAGGTAACCTGGTAAGAAGGTATTCCAGCAAGGCTGATGAGAAGTTCGAAAAATTTCCCGGAGGCCCTAAAGAAGATCCTTTATTACCCAATAAGCCCGGCCTGGATCGTTTCGTATGGGATATGCGTTATACCACATTGCCTGGAGTGAAGGATGTATTTATCGAAGGAAGTTACGAGGGCCGCAAGGCCACGCCGGGCGTTTATACCATTATCCTTAAAACCGGTAAAGACACGAAAACGACCAGCGTTACCATCCTTCCTGATCCGCGTATAAAAGCATCGCCGGAAGATTATGTTAAGCAGGAACAAACGCTGGCAGAAATAGATAATAAGATAACGGAGATACACAATGATGTAAACCAGCAACGCCTCGTGCGCAAACAGATCAGCGGGCTGAATGACTTACTAACGGATACCGTAAAATATAAAGCGGTCATCGATAGTGGTAAATCATTAATAAAACAGCTTACCGCGTGGGAAGAAAAACTTGTTCAGCCTAAATCGAGGAGTAATGATGACGTCATCAACTTTGTGAACAAGCTTACAGCCGACTATATTTTTGTAAGTGGAGAAATGGATGTTAATACGCCACAGGTTACTAACGGGCAAATTGAAAGGCTCGCTGAGTTGAATGCACAATGGCAACCATTAAAAGTTGATTATAGCAAGCTGCGGAAAAAAGTAGAAGATTTTAATATGCTTTGCAGGAATGCGGGTATTGAAAAAATAACCATACCGGAGATTGAAAAGGAGGAAAAATAGAGTAACTGCTATTGCAAAGCATCGGCTACTGCGATTGTAAGCTAATTCTATTGCTTACTATCTTAATTGCTCTATATGAAAAAGTTGTTGCTTACAGTGGCCCATAAACGCAGAACCAGCTGGAAGCTGACGGTTTAAATAACGTTGGAAGGGAGCTTTAAATATGAATTTCCCCAATCATTGCATGAAGATTTTACAACGTATATCCTGGAACATATTTTTGTAAGTCGCTGGTACAAGCATTTGGAAATTGGTGAAATGGAAAAAGTACGAAGGACAAGTGCTTATGAATAAAGGTCTATGGGTAATCTTCTCTTTCATACTTTCATTATAGCTCCAAAACGTAGAAAGTTTAGCTGGTGCAATATTTGTCATTTAGCCGTGCCCGTTAGCCATCATACAGGTTATTATTTAACTGCAAACTTTATGGTTTGCTTTGCTGCTGATCCATTACCAAACATCAAAATATAATTACCGCTGGAAAATGCAGATATGTTGACAAAAGTTTCTGTAGCGCCGGTAATTATATTTTGTGATAATAATTTCCGTCCTGATTCTGAAAATACTTCAAGTTTATCCCCCGGCTTTGCCTTAGGATGATTAACAGCAATTGAGCTTCTCCCGGGGTTTGGGAACACGCTGATGCTGTTATCGGATATCGTTTCTTTTACAATGCTGCTGTAAGAATATTTACCGTCATCAGTAATTATTTTTAACCGGTAGTAATGTTGTCCTGCTGTTACATTGCTTTCCTGGTAAGAATAGGGGTGTTCGACAGAACTGTTACCCGACGCAGGCATAGTTGCAAGGAAGCGGAACTTTTCCCCGTCCGTTCCTGTTTCAACTTCAAAGTGATTGACGTTATTTCCGGATTCCGTTTGCCAGCTTAACGCAACAATTTTATCAAATTGGGTGGAGCGGAAATAAGATATTTTAACCGGTAACGTGATATAGGAAGACAAAACATTATATGCGATAAACGCAACATCGCTGTTGCCATTGAGGTGAATTTTAAATTTACTGATGCTTTTATAATTAGCTGCGGTAATACCGAAGTAACTGAAGTCAGCTGCCCATAACCTTATCGGGCGATCACTCTTCGTAAATGAAGAAGTGAGTTGCATAGGGTTGGTACTGGCTTCATAAAAATCTCCCGTCCAGTTGCCTACCGCATTTATACCCGAAAAACTTATACTAATTGGTTGTCCCACTGTTGCATCAGAAGAATTTGAAAATTCATAGCTGTCAGTACCATTGGAAGGGTCTGCAATTTGAGTAATCAGTATATCCGGGATGCCATCACCAATTGCCGCAGGATTTATGATTGTTATGTTGAAAACCAGGTCGCCTTGCGGCAGGTTTGCAATTCCTGTTCCAAGGTCAAGGCCCGCGGCTCCGTCAGTAAGGTAATAGGCAAGATTGTTTTGCGGACGCGGATTGGAGGCTCCATTGTCCACTCCATCATACAACTGGCCCAATGCAACTTTTGTATTGCTGTTAACAGTCCCTGAAATTTTTACTACGGGCAATGCATGGAATACCTGCGGTGAAAAATTTCCGTCGCCCCTGGCAGTAAGTAAATTATCATTTACGCCTGTGGAATAACGTGTGCCCTTATACGTGAATGCTAACAGATCGTGGCTGCTATCAGGTTTAACCGGGTTTATTGCATCAAATCCGCTCTTCCAGTAAGAGCCATAGGTAGTAATAATTTCACTAACAGTTTGTGAAACCTGTGCTGTAAGCTGCGAAGAAAAAAACGTACCAATTGAACAGAGCAGAATGTTCCTGGTAAAAGTAGTAAGGTTTCGCATTGGTTCTAAGGTAATGATATTCGTGGCAGTATAAATAACATCATGGATTTGCTGTCCTTTTTGTAACGTGAATATACTTTTAATATTGCCTGTTGCCATTGTCAATACCGGCCGGAAGATATGATGGTGCTGATTTTCGGCTAAAGTGAAAGTTAGAAGTGGGCACAACCATTTGATCAGGGTAGTAATGGCAATTCATCATTCACTTCATCAACGGCTTGTTAATAACCCCCGACATGGATACTAACGGTAATCGTACATGAAGACAGATGCACGAATTATTTCCTGTTGAAGTATGATATTTGTCTGGACTGCCTGTCCTATCCTGAAGAGCAGCCAAAATGCATAAACACGATTTCACCGATCGCATAAAACATTTTTAGTGCAAGCCAGGTATTCGACCTGCCCTTGCCTTGTGCCTTAGGCACGTTTGGCGGGTAAAACGTATACAACAAGTAAGGCAAATCGTTCCGAAGGAACGTTTTGTGATTTTTGAAGATATTGCCTTTTAAAAGTTCCGAAGGAACCATGATGAAAGTCTTTTGCGACAAATGATGCGGACCTTCCTTACCGGGGTTCGAACATGGCCGCCGGGTGGCTCCGGATCCATTCTATTGATCGGCTTACTGTTCACTTTCTTTAAACAAGTGTTCGTTTCTGAACACTTATAAGGAACTTGTTTTGTAATAAACTATTCTATTTCAATACAATACAGGCTTGGTACATTCATTGAAAAGTTTGTGGGGCATTCTTTTTGTGTAATTGTGGCAAAAGAGCATTTGTATTAGAATGACGGTGAACTTTGAATTCTAAACTTTGAACTTTAAACTCTAATCTGTTTCGCATGTTTAAAAATTTTTTCAAAAACACAACCCGTAGTCTTTGGAAAAATAAAGGCTATAGTTTTTTAAACATCTTCGGGCTGGCTATTGGCATTGCATGCGCCGGCCTTATTTTTTTGTGGGTAGAAGATGAATTGACTTTTGACCAGTTCAATACAAAAAAAGACCGGTTGTATTATGTTCGAGAAAACCAAAAGTACGATACCTACACGGCTACCTTCGGTTCTACACCGGGTGTGCTGGGTCCGGCCATGCGGTCAGAAATTCCAGGCATTGCCAATACCTGTCGTATGAATGAAGATAATGCATCAAAACTGTTTACCATTGGTGACAAATCATTGTATGCAACTGGCCATTATGCCGAGCCTTCTGTATTCAGCATGTTTAGTTTCCCTTTTATAGAAGGTAATGCAAAAACTGCGTTTACGCAATTGCATTCAATGGTTGTTACGGAAAAAACGGCTAAGAAATTTTTCGGTACTACTAAAGACGTTGTCGGTAAAACAGTTCGGGTTGATAATAAACAGGATTATGTAATTACAGGTGTGTTAAAAGATATTCCTGAAAATTCTTCTATACAATTTGAATGGCTGGCGCCTTTCCAAATCTGGTTTGATGCCAGTGAATGGGCGCATCACTGGGGCAATAATTGTTTGAGTACTTACGTGGAGTTAAAGCCCGGTGTAAGTAGCGCTTCAGTCGATAAACTGTTATACAACTTTATTCAAAAAAGAGAACCGCAATCTATTGCGAGGCCATTTTTATTCAGCATGAACGACTGGCATCTTCGCGACCAGTTTGATAATGGCAAACAAACAGGAGGAGGTCGCATAACCTATGTTCATTTATTTTCTATTATCGCCTGGATTATTTTACTCATAGCGTGCATCAACTTCATGAATTTGGCGACTGCCCGAAGTGAGAAACGAGCCAGGGAAGTTGGCGTGAGAAAGGTGTTGGGAGCGGGAAAGAAAAATCTCATTTTTCAATTTATTGGTGAAGCAATTTTTATGGCGTCACTATCAACCGTATGCGCAGTTATTATTATTGCACTTACGTTGCCGGCGTTCAATGCGCTGGTCCAGAAAAATCTTTTGTTGGGTTTAGGCCATCCGCTACATCTTATTGCATTGTTGGGAATAACTCTTTTGTGTGGATTGATTGCCGGCAGCTATCCATCTTTATATTTATCATCCTTCCGTCCTGTATTCGTATTAAAAGGCATTAAGCTGAAAGATGGCAGCGCAGCGCTCATCCGCAAAGGATTAGTGGTATTACAATTTGGCATTTCAATTATATTAATTATAAGTACTATCATAATTTATCAGCAAATACAACATGTAAAAAGCAGGAGCCTTGGGTTTAATAAAAACAATCTAATGCAAATAGGTATGACTGGTGATATGGCAAAGAATTACGTACCCATACAACAGGATCTTTTAAACACGGGACTCGTACAAAGTGTTGCGCTTTCAGATTATCCAACGTTGTACGGCGGTAACAATACGGGTGGTTTAACGTGGGATGGAAAGACAACAACTGCCCAAATTTTAATTTCCCAGCGCAATGTATCTCCGGGTTATTTCAGCACATCAGGTATCAGGATATTAGAGGGGCGGGATGTTCAACCATCAGACAGTGCAATGGTTGATAAAACCATTAATATGGTTATTACCGAAGGTCTTGAAAAGCTCATGGGCAACGGAAGCGCTTTAGGGAAAACCCTCCATTTTGAAGGCGACACCAGCGGTGTTAAAGCCCGGGTGGTAGGTGTAGTGAATGATTATGTATATGGAAGTATGTATGGGAAACCGGATCCTGTAATGTTCTTTTATATTAAACCTGAAAATACAACTGAGATGTATGTCCGGTTAAAACCGCAGGCGGAAGTTGAAAAAGCGCTGGCTCAAATTCAAGGGATTATGAAGAAGAATAATCCGGCATACCCCTTCACTTACCAGTTTGTAGATGATCAGTTTAATCAAATGTTTATCAACGAAGCGCTCATCGGCAATTTATCAAAAGTGTTTGCTGCACTGGCGATCCTTATTTCCTGTTTGGGATTGTTTGGACTGGCAGCATACACAGCAGAGCGCAGAACAAAAGAGATTGGAATACGGAAAGTTCTGGGAGCAAGTGTTTCCGGTATTGCCGGATTGTTATCAAAAGATTTTTTACAGTTGGTAGCACTATCCTGCCTCATTGCATTTCCTGTTGCATGGTGGATGATGAGCAAATGGTTGTTGAATTATCAATATCATATCGATATCAGTTGGTGGATATTTTTAATTGCGGGAGTGGTGTCTATTTTAATTGCCTTACTAACGGTTAGTTTCCAGGCAATCAAAGCAGCGATAGCAAACCCGGTGAAGAGTTTGAGAACGGAATAAAAAGCCTCCCTGAGTCCCTCTGAAGGAGGGACTTTACAGGCTTCACATAAAATGAAAATTGTAAATAAATGACGGACTTCAAAATACCTCCCCGAAGGGGAGGCCGGGAGGGGCTTCTATGATAAAAAATTATTTTAAAACTGCCTTCAGGCAATTAGCAAAAAACAGACTCTTTAGTATTGTAAATATTGCGGGATTATCGACCGGCCTGGCAAGTATTATGGTTTTGTCTGTTTTGGTATACCAATACGTAACGACTAATAACAATCTGAAAGGTATTGGCGAGATGTATTATTTGAAAACGGGTACACCTGACGGCAATCAATACACGCAAACAACTTATCCTTTACTCGGTGAGATAGTAAAAAATTGTCCTGAAGTTGAAGCCGCCACCCACATCCAAAGCTGGTATTATCCCTGGCTTAAATATAACGATAAAGAGTTCCAGGAAACGACAGCGTTCGTTGATACCGGGTATTTTAAAGTTTTTCAATTTCCATTTAAGTATGGTAATCCGGCTAGTGCCCTAAATGATAAATTCGCAATTGTATTATCAGAAGAAATAGCCCGGAAGTTTTTTGGCGAAGAAGATCCTGTTGGCAAAATTATTACTGCTGATGATACAATGCAACTTACGGTTACAGGTGTTTTGAAACACGTTCCGACAAACTGTACAATACATCCGACTATCTTATTACCTACAGCCATACTCGAATCTAATCCTGACTTTAAGCAGGGCGCTAATTGGTATAACACTTTTGCTTCAGACTATCTAAGGCTGCAAAAAAACAGTGACCTCCAAAAACTCGATGCGCAAATAGCTTCCATTGTAAAATTGAATTATGCGCCGGAGCAAAAAGGCAGTAAAGTATTTGCGGTTCCTTTTAATAAAATATTACAGGAGCAATCCAGCTTAATAGGTGTAATCATTAAAGGCGCCGTAGGCGCCGGTATATTTATTTTACTGATCATATTGGCAAATCTCATTAACCTGAATACTGCGGGTATATATGCCCGTACGAAAGAAGTGGCGGTAAGACAAATGGTTGGGGGAAGCAAAAAAAATATCATCATGCAGTTTTGCATCGAAAACGGGCTGATTATATTTATTTCTATTTTATTTGCATGGTTACTTTTTTCATTACTTCTTTTGCCAACTGTAAATGATATAGTAAAAGCCAGGTGGGGTGAAATAGAAACCGGCATCGCCAAAGATTACCCCCTTGTGATAATTTTCGCAGGCATTGGAATTTTATTTACGATAGTTGCCGCGAGTATGCCTGCTCTTAAATTAGCCACCGTAAAAGTAACCGATGCGATAAAAGGAAAACTTACTTCCGGTACTTATACAAATAGCAGGTTGCGCAATATATTTATCACCATGCAATTTGTATTGGCTATTACTCTCATTTGCATTGCAATTATTTTTAACAGGCAAATGAGTTACATGAAATCTTCTGCACTCGGTTTTAATAAAGATAATGTAGCAGTTGCGAAACTGGACCTTGCTTTCCGCGATCCAAAATCGGCTGATGCAAGGTTTGAAAGCATCTTAAATGACCTGGAAAATAATCCGCATGTAAAAGCGGTATCTGCTAACGGCGTTATACCTACAGCCTACGATCAGAATTATAATACCTACATAGATCCTGCAACAAGCAAAGAAGTTGGTTTACGCCAGGAGCCTGCAGATGCGGGTTACGTATCCACTTACGAAATACCAATAGTGCAAGGGAAAAATTTTGATGATAAGCTTGCGGCTTCAGAAAAAAATGCAGTGCTGATAAATCGTTCTGCAATGGATGCTTTCGGATGGAAAAATGCCATAGGCAAACAAATAAAAGCAAAAGGCGAAGAAGGCGAAACTTATACCATTATTGGTGTAATGGAAAATTTTCACTACCAGGATTTGCAAAATAATATTGAACCATTAATTCAATGGTATAGTGGCAAGCCAAATCTTGGGACTCGTTATTTAAGTATCAGAACGGATGCAGGAGAAATGAAACCGGTGATGAATCAACTGGCACGGGCATTCAAAGAAATACCGGGCCGGCGTTCTTTCAGTTATGAATTGATGAGCGACAAAGTTGATGACCAGTACGCATTGCTGGATGGAATATTGAAAGTAACGAACTATATCGCGGTGCTAACGATACTTATTGCCGGCATGGGCATGTTTGGCTTAATATCATTATTCGCAAAACAAAGGGTAAAGGAAATAGGTATTCGCAAAGTACTGGGTGCAACGGTTGTAGGTATCGTAAGGTTGTTGTCAAAAGATTTTTTATTAATTGTCGGTGTAGCCATTATTATTGCTTCACCCATAGCGTGGTACATTATGAATAACTGGTTACAGGATTTTGCCTACAGAATTAATATAAGCTGGTGGATGTTTTTTGGTGCAGGGATAATTGCCATTTTGCTTGCGTTACTAACGGTTAGTTTCCAGGCAATAAAAGCAGCAATGGCAAATCCTGTAAAGAGTTTGAGAACGGAATAAAAATTAACTAACAGCTAATGGCTAATAGCTATTAGCTTAAATTAAAAAAACATGTTTAAAAATTATTTCAAAGTAGCATGGCGAAACCTGCAAAAAAATAAAATATTTTCATTTATAAATATTGCAGGCCTCGGGCTCAGCCTTGCCGCCTTCTGGCTTATTGCACTTTTTATTGCACAGGAACTGAGTTATGATCGTTATCATAAAAATGCCGATCGCATTTATCGCCTGGCATCGCATGGCAAATGGGAAGGTGATAAGTTTGATATCACCGGTACATCAGCACCAACTGCCAATGCACTAAAAAATGAATTTCCGGAAGTCGAACAAACGGTTCGCATAGACGCAGAAGGCGGCGGTATTATTAGTTACGATGAAAAGCATTTTAAAGATGATGCTGTATTTTTTACAGATCCTTCTTTTTTTAAAGTGTTTACTTTTCATTTTTTAGCAGGCGACCCCGTAAATGCTTTGGCCAAACCGGGTGCTGTTGTAATTACAAAAACGTTGGCGGACAAATTATTTACCGCTCCGGAGGCCGCCATAAACAAAACAATTTATTTTGATAACAATTCGCCCAACCAGGTTACCGGTGTAATAGACGACGTACCAGAAAATTCTCATTTCACCTTCGACGCATTACGATCAATGCCTTCAAATTATACCGGCGATTGGCAAAACTTCAGCATTTATACTTATGTTCTTTTAAAAAATAAAGCTGATGTAAATAAACTACGGGCTAAGATGCCGGCCTTTGTAACAAAATATTTTACAAAGAACAGTGATGATATAAAGTACTCAATAGAACTCCAGCCATTAACTTCCATCCATTTGCATTCGCAGCTTGGTTATGAACTGGGGAATAACAGGGATATAACGTACATCTATGTGATGGCAATTGTGGGACTGCTAATTATCATTATTGCTTTTATTAACTATACCAACATTACTACTGCAAGAGCCTCTGTTCGGCTTCGGGAAGTGGCGGTGAGAAAAATTATTGGATCAAGTCGAAAAAATCTTGTTACGTTGTTTCTTACTGAATCAATAACAGTTATTCTCCTGGCGGCAGCTTTTAGTGTTGCCCTGGTCATACTCGTAATGCCTTTGTTCAATGAACTTACGGGGAAGCATTTGTCGCCCTGGTATTTTGGAGTGCCGGACAGCATTTTTTACTTATGTATTTTTTCCGTTGTTGCAGGCCTCATTGGAGGACTGTATCCTGCTGTGTTTTTATCAGGATTTAAAACAATTCCTGCATTAAAAAACCAGGCTGGTAATCTTCACACACAAGTATTGTTTCGGAAATCACTTGTCGTATTCCAGTTCTCAGTAACCATTATAATGATTGCCGCTTCCATAATTATATACAGCCAGCTTAATTACGTTTCGCAAAAAGACCTTGGCTTTAACCGAAAACAAGTACTTACGTTTCATCTTGATTCAAGACCGCTGAGAGGTAAGATTGCTGCACTCCGATCTGCGCTTATGCAAAACCCACAAGTGCAGGCTGTAGCCTCGGCAGGCAATCCAATCGGGAATAATGACATTGGTATGATGGATTACAGCGTGGAGAAAAACGGCGTCCTTGATCCGCATAGCAACCTGGCATTTGGATTAACGATCGATGAAGATTTCATCCCTGCCATGCAAATAAAAATGAAAGAAGGACGAAACTTTTCGAAAAGCATGCCTACTGACAGCAACAATGTAATAGTAAATGAGGCATTTCTAAAAAAGCAAGGCTGGACTAACGGTGCAGGTAGACGCATTTCCCGTGGACCGGATTCAAATGGCAAAATTCCTTTTTCAAATATTATCGGTGTTGTCCGCGATTTTCATATTTATTCGCTGCAGCATAAGATAGAACCAATGATCATGCAATTGCCACAAACCGCAATTGATAAGGATAACGTTTACGTGCGTTTGAGTACGCATGATATTCCACAAACGTTGCAATTCCTTGAGCAAACTTTCAGGAAGTTTGACCAGGAATCACCCTTTGACTATCATTTCCTTGATAAGAACTTTGCTGCGCAATATGTTGCAGAACAAAAGCAGGGAGAGGTATTGCTATCCTTTACCGTCCTTACCATTTGTATTGCGTGTCTTGGATTATTTGGGCTTATCACATTTACCACAGAGCAACGCGTAAAAGAAATAGGGATAAGAAAAGTGCTCGGAGCAAGTGTGCAAAACCTGGTTGCCATGCTGAGCGGCGGATTGCTAAGACTCGTTTTGTTATCAATGCTTATTGCAATACCTGTCGGCTGGCTGGTAATGAATAAATGGCTGCAGGACTTTGCATACCGCATCCATATTCAATGGTGGATGTTTGCATTGGCCGGTGCTATCGCTTTACTTATAGCGTTAGCGACATTGAGTTTTCAATCCATAAAAGCGGCCATTGCAAATCCTGTAAAGAGTTTAAGAACAGAGTAAAAAGCCTCCATAAATCCCTCCGAGGGAGGGACTTTACAGGCTTCACATAAAATGAAAATTGTAAATAAATTACAGACTTCAAAGTTCTCCCCTTCGGGGAGGTAAGGAGGGCTTTTATGATAAAAAATTATTTTAAAACAATGTGGCGTGGGTTGATAAAAAATAAATTTTATTCAACCATCAACATTCTTGGATTAACCATTGGCATGTCAAGCGCTATTCTTATTTTATTATGGATACAGAATGAAATGAGCCACGACAGGTTTTATGAAAAGACGGATCGTATTTATCTCGCCACTAACCGCGATAAAGTAAATGGCGAAATGATGGCATGGAATAATACACCAAAACCGGGTTTTTGTTGTGGCCGGGCTGCTATCAGCGGTGATTGACTTTTGTGACGGTGAGTTTCCAGGCAATAAAAGCGGCAATCGCTAATCCCGTGAAGAGTTTGCGAACAGAATAAAAGATTAATCATGATAAAGCATTATTTGAAAATTACATTGCGAAATCTCGGCAGGCAAAAAGTTCTTGCATTCATTAATGTATTTGGCCTGTCTGTGGGCCTTGCCTGCTTTACACTGTTCCTGCTGTATGCTGTAAACGAATTTAGTTTTGATCGTTTTCATAAAAATGCGGATAATATTTTCCGTGTGTATCGCTGGACTGAAGCGATGCATGGGGAAGATGCCAATGGGAGTTCGTATATGCCAATACCGTTAGGTCCGGCGCTGAAACAGAACTTTCCTGGCGTCGAAAAATTTGTACGAATAAAAAATGGCGGTGTAGAAAGTATTGTGAGGGCAGGTGAGAAAGTAACCAGGATAAAAGTGTCATTTGCAGATCCGCAATTTTTTTCAGTGTTTTCTTTTAAGACCATCTACGGAAGCGGCCCGACGGCCTTGAAAAATCCTAACAACATGGTAATAACAAAGGACAAAGCTTTGCTGTTATTTGGAGAAACGAACATAGTTGGTAAAACAATTGAAATAAAAGTAGATGATGCATTTGAACCGTTTATTATTTCTGCCGTCACGGAAAATATCCCTGTTAATTCTACCATTCAATTTGATCTGCTGGGGAGCTTCGATTATTATACCAGTACACCGGGTGGAAAAAGAGGTGTTGATAACTGGCACCGTTCCGGCTATCAAACTTATGTACAGTTGAGGCCCGGAAGTAAACTGGCTGATAATTCGGAAGAATTGAGAAAATTCAGAAGCCGGTATTATCCTGATGAAGAGGCGCAGTTTAAAAAAGATAGTTTGTGGACAGCTAAGGGATCACCGGTCACTTACAGGTTGCAACCATTAAGAGAAATGCATACGGATATTAAAGTGGGTGGCGGCGGCATTGAAGCTATAAATCTTAAAAACATTTGGATACTCCTGGCAATTGCGGGTGGCGTATTACTAATTGCATGTATCAACTTTACTACATTGGCAATTGGTCGCTCCGCAGGGAGAGCAAAAGAAATAGGTGTTCGCAAAGTTATCGGCAGTGGAAAAAAACAATTGGTGTTCCAGTTTTTAACCGAATCGTTGTTGTTAAGTATTTTATCAGCGGCATTGGGTATGTTGTTGGGAAAATTATTGCTTCCTTATTTCAACCAGTTATCGGGGAGAGAATTGAGTTTCTCTTTTTCCCGTTATCCTGAAACGGCCTGGATGTTGATTGGCCTTGTACTTTTGGTGGGGTTACTCGCCGGAAGCTACCCGGCTTTGGTGCTATCCGGTTTCAAACCCATTGAAGTTTTAAAAAGTAAAATCCGGGTAGGCGGGTCAAATTTTTTTACCAAATCACTCGTAACAGCTCAGTTTATTGTTTCAATTGGCCTGATCATTTCTACTGTAATCATTCTGCAACAGTTGAGATTTATGCAAAATAAAAATCCCGGTTTTAATAAAGAAAACGTAGTAATGGTAGATGCTGATGGAACTGATACCCGGAAGGTATTTCCTTTATTCAAACAGGAATTGCAATCACAATCTTCCATTTCAGGAGTAGCAGGTTCCGGAAATGGGATTAGGAGAAGGAATGGGATGGAGCAGATCAGATTTTGATTATAACGGGGTACATAAATCCGTATACGAATATTTTGTTGATCCTTCATACATAAACGTGATGGGAATTCAATTGATTGCCGGAAGAAACTTTGACCCTGGCATTGCGTCCGATACCATCAATTCAGTTATTATAAATGAATCAATGGTAAGAGATTTCGGATGGACGGCGCAATCCGCAATCGGGCAAAAATTGAAGGGCTATGCGGATGATCTTACGCCTGAGGTAATTGGTGTGGTAAAGAATTTTAATTTCCTATCGCTCAGCGAAAAAGTAGAACCGGAAATGTTCCAGGAATTCAGTGGCTATGCTCCCTATAAATACTTCATTCGCATTAAACCCGGCAATCCTGCGCCTGCTTTAGATGCAATTAAGAAAGCGTGGATAAGCGTCGTTTCTGATCTTCCGCTTAAATATGATTTTTTGGATGAAAGTTTAAATCGCTTTTATAAATCAGAATCAAAGTGGAGCAATATTGTTGGATGGGCCGGTGGAATTTCAATTTTCCTTGCCTGCCTTGGTCTTTTCGGTTTAGCTTCTTTGGCTTCCGTAAACAGGATAAAAGAGATTGGTATCAGGAAAGTATTGGGCGCTTCTGTAACAGGAATTGTTGGTTTACTGTCAAAAGATTTTTTAAAGTTAATTGCCATTGCGTTAATGATTGCTACGCCACTCGCATGGTATTTTATGAATAACTGGTTACAGAATTTTGCCTACAGGATAAATGTCCGCTGGTATGTTTTTGTTGCAACCGGAATAATAACGGTATTAATAGCATTCATTACAATCAGCTTCCAGGCAATAAAAGCGGCGGTTGCAAATCCTGTAAAGAGCCTTCGTACGGAATGATAGTCGTTTATGATGGATCATCATGTAAAATCAACAGTCATGATAAAAAACTATTTCAAAATGGCTTTGCGCAACCTGGTAAAATTTCCGGGTTTTTCGCTGCTGAACATTGCAGGCCTTACATTAGGGATTGCTTCATCGTTTGTGATATTAATCTATGTGTGGCAGGAGTTGCAGACTGACAGGGGATTTAAAGATTACAACAGGATTTACAGGATTGCAACCGACTTTTTTAACATGGGCGGTTTTGCAAATAGCCAACAATCGTTGCATGAAAAATTGGTGAATTACAAAGGCATTGAGGCAGCAACTATTTTTCAAAGAGGCTACCAGGAAATACCTGTTGAGGTTAATTCAGTTCAATACAATGAGCCTTACAACTTCCAGGTTGACTCTAATTATTTTAAAGTTTTTTCTTATAAATTCCTTGAGGGTTCCGCTAACAATGTTATGCGGTCACCCGGGGAAGTAGTATTAACCAAAACACTGTCAAGGAAATATTTTGGTGATCAGCCTGCGTTGGGTAAGATTATTAAAATCGGAAAGGATAAAAAACTATTTCGTGTAAGCGGCGTGGTTAGTGATAGTAAAAGTAAGAGTCACCTGCTTGCAGATTTATGGACACCGGTGTATGATAATTTTGGCAATAAAGAACAATGGAACCAGGCAGGTTTTTATAATTATGTAAAATTATCGGCCGGCACCACTGAAGAACATTTAAGAAAAATATTAGACAACATCTTACTACGAAATGTGTACCCCGCTTCCGGCAGTACGAAAACTTTTGCACAGTGGCATGAAGAACCCAATTCAGTTAAATTTTTTATTCAACCTCTCAAAGATATTTACCTGCACTCCAATTATAAATTTGAAGTAAGCCCGGGTGGAAACCCAACCCAGGTTTATATCCTGGGTATCATTGGTATTTTCATTATTTTAATTGCAGCAGTCAATTATATCAATCTCACTACGGCAAGGTCGTCGGTAAGAGCCAAAGAAGTCGGTATCAAAAAAACACTGGGAGCGACCAAAAGATCGTTGGTCATACAGTTCCTGCTTGAAACATTTGTAATAAGCATTCTTGCAATGGCTTTCGCTGTGATTACAGCAAAAGGTCTCGTATTTCTTTTTGAATTTATTGCCCAAAAACCTTTCGTCAATTCATTGTTTGTTAACTGGGAGCAACCTACCGTATTGTTCTCTGTCGTTTTGCTGATAGGATTGCTGTCGGGGTTATATCCAGCATTTTATCTCACCGCTTTCACTCCTAAAAAAATTCTTAAAGGAGATCTTTCCATAAAAGGAAATAAAAATTTCAGGAGCGCTTTGGTCGTATTCCAGTTTACACTGGCAATTGGCTTAATAATAGCAACATTGGTAATGTACAACCAGCTAAGTTATATACAGCATAAGGATAAAGGTTTTGATGAACAGGGTGTTTTGGTCATCAATGGAGTAGGAGCTCTCGGTGATAAAGCAGAGGCGTTCAGGCAGGCGCTCGCATCAAGGCACGAGGTTGTCTCTACCAGTTTTAATTCCAGGGAACCTGCCGGCAAAAGTATCTGGATGTACACGTATCAAACTCCGGAAATGAAGGAATCCAGGACCCTGCAAACTTTCCCTGCAGACGAAGATTATATACCTACTTTAGGCATGCATCTTTTGCAGGGAAGAAATTTCTCAAAACAATTGGCGACCGATAGCGATGCTGCTATTTTAAATGAAGCCGCTGTAAAGGAACTCGGTTTAAAAAATCCAATTGGAGCGCAAATTAATGAGGGGCAAAAAGTAATTGGCGTTGTAAGTGATTTTAACTATGAATCTCTTAAAAATAAAATTGAGCCCTGCGTAATTATGCTTTCAAAAAAAGGATATGGGCTTGCTGTGCGAATAAATGGTAGAAGTAAAGTGGCGGGATTTTTAAAATTTATTCAGGATGAATGGAAATCATTTTCTCCTGATGAACCCATTCGTTATAGTTTTCTCGATGAGAATTTTGCAGCGCTCGCAGAGAAAGACAGGATATTAAGCAAAGCCGCCACGTTCTTTACCGTGCTTGCTTTAGTTATTGCATGCATCGGGTTGTTTGCGCTGGCAATGTTTACCGCGGAGCAGCGCAGTAAAGAAATAAGTATAAGAAAATTATTGGGTGCAAACGTTCGAACTATTGTGTCGCTGTTATCAAAGGATTATGTAAAGCTCATTTTCATAGCTGCTTTGATAGCGTCGCCTGTTGCATGGTATTTTATGAATAGCTGGTTGCAGGATTTTGCTTATAGGATTAAAATTGAATGGTGGATCTTTATGATAGCTATCATAATTGTGTTATTGGTTGCTGTTATCACGATCAGTTTCCAGGCAATAAAAGCGGCGATTGCCAATCCTGTAAAAAGTTTGCGAACAGAATAAGAAAATAGAATAAATATAGTTCCCGTTCGCTATCGAACACAAAACTGTTCATTATCGGACACTCTCGCTGGAATTACATGAGCTAAACCTTTGCAGATAAAGGATTTCCAACTTGGCACAACCGTTGCAATTTTAACAGAACTTCAACAGCAACCTGGTTTTAATATATTTTAATAATTTAAGAATTGATGAACGCGAATAGCCTTTCATAATTGACTTTTCATTTATCTGTTCATTTAAAAAAAATTACTATGATCAGGCATTATCTCAAAATCGCTTTCAGGAACATGTCACGGCAAAAAATGTATGCCGCCATAAACATCGGTGGCTTTGCTATTGGTATTGCCGCGTGCCTCCTGATAGCCCTTTACATCAGGCATGAATTAAGTTACGACTCACAAAATCCAAATGGCCATCGTGTATACAGAATTATTGGAAGAGCAACTATGAATGGTGTTGAACATAGCGGCATCAGTTTTCCTGCACCTATGGCAAAAGCCTTGCAAAATGATTTCCCCGAAGTTGAAAAGGCAGGTCGCATTATGGCCAGTAGTCTTTTTGGCGGAGCAGGAGCAAACCAAATAAGAAGAGCGGATCAAACGGAGGATCAATATGAAACCGGGTTTTGTTTCGCAGACCAATCTATCATCGACATTTTACACATTCCTATTATAGGAGGAAATAAGGAACAAGCGCTTACAGCGCCTTTTAGCATGGTTATTTCAAAAAGCATGGCCGATAAATATTTCCCTCATGAAAACCCCGTGGGTAAGATCATGTATTTTAATGACAGAACTAAAATGCCCATAAAGATTGGTGGTGTAATGAAGGACTTTCCTTCAACATCTCATCTTCAATATAAGTTTTTTATTTCCCTTGCAGGTGTATCGTTTTGGGATGGTGAACAGGAAAACTGGACTTCGAGCAATTACGGTATTTACCTTTTGCTGAAACCCGGAGCAAATATTCAACGGCTTCAAAAGAAGATGACCGCTGATGTATTGGATAAATATATGATTCCTGCGAGAGAAGCAAAAGGCCAGGTGGATGCGAGAAAAAATTTAAGTACTGCACGCCTGGAACTACAGGCCCTAAAAGATATTCATCTTAGATCTTACAACATAGAAGAAGATGTTGCTAAAAAAGGTGATATACGTTTTATCTGGTTATTTGGTGCGGTCGCTCTTTTTATTCTTGTACTGGCTTGTATTAATTTTTTAAATCTTTCTACTGCAAGATCTGCCAACAGGGCTAAGGAAGTGGGACTGCGCAAAGTAATCGGTTCGCAACGCATTAGTCTTGTCAAACAATTTCTTACGGAATCTTTATTGTATAGTTTTCTTTCTTTTGTAATAGGCCTTGGTATTGCCTGGTTGTTATTGCCATTATTTAATAAAATGTCCGGCATTGAATTGACAATACCATGGTTGCAATGGTGGCTGCTGCCGCTACTTTTTCTTTCTGCAATTGTAATCGGATTAATTGCCGGGTTGTATCCTGCATTTTATTTGTCAGCCTTTAAACCGATTAATGTTTTAAAAGGACAATTGAGCAGAGGCAGTAAGCATGCTGGTTTACGGGGAGCGCTGGTAGTATTTCAATTCACAACTTCACTGATTTTATTGATAGGAACGATAGTGATTTACCGGCAAATGCAATTTATTCTTAATAAGAAAATAGGTTTTGACAAAGACCAGGTGGTAATGATTCAGGGAACGAATACGTTGAATAACCAAACTGCTTCCTTTAAGAATGAATTATTAAAACTGCCGGAAGTTAAAGACGTTTCTGTTAGTGATTTTCTTCCGATAGCGGGAAGTAAAAGAAACTTCAACACATTTTGGAAAGAAGGTAAAATAAAAGAAGAAGCGGGTGTGCATGCTCAAAACTGGGTGGTGGATAATGATTATATACCAACTTTCGGGATGAAAATTATTGCAGGAAGAAATTTTTCAAAAGATATGCCAACCGATTCACAGGCAGTCATTATAAATAAGGCAATGGCAGACCAGATTGGGTATAAAGATCCGCTTGGGAAAGTGATCACTAACGGCGACAACTATACGATAATTGGCGTGGTTGAAAATTTCAATTATGAATCTATGAAACGGGAAATAGATCCGCTTTGTATGTTCCTTGGAAACAGCAACAGTGTTGTATCCGTAAAAGTGAATGGAGCCGATATGAAAAAGGCGCTTGCCGCTATCAATGGTGTTTGGAAAAGTTTCTTGCCCAATCAAACGATGCGCTACGATTTTTTGGATGAAAGCTATGCCGCCATGTATGCCGACGTGCAGCGTATGGGACTTATTTTTACCTCATTTGCTGTGCTTGCCATTGTTATCGCCTGTCTTGGGTTATTTGCTTTGGCAGCTTTTATGGCAGAGCAAAGAAGCAAGGAAATAAGTATCAGGAAAGTGCTTGGAGCTTCTGTGACAAATGTATTCGCTTTGCTGACAACAAATTTTTTGAAGCTTGTTATCATCTCTTTATTAATTGCTGTACCGATCGGTTGGTTTATGATGCAAAAATGGCTGCAGGATTACACCTATCGCATTTCAATAACATGGGATATTTTTGCCATTTCAGGGGCCTTCGTGTTGCTGATTGCACTCGTAACCATTTGCTGGCAGGCTATTAAATCGGCTGTTGCCAATCCGGTGAAGAGTTTAAGGTCTGAGTAGAAATTATTAAGAAAGTGAACAAAAGAGAATGAATAGCGATCGGAAGACACACCGGTTCATATTCAATGTAAAAACTTAGTGTATGCTAAAGAGTTATTTTAAAATAGCTGTCAGAACATTATCGAAAAACAGGCTTACTTCTTTCATTAATGTTTTTGGTCTTGGGCTAAGCATGTCTGTTGGTCTAATGATTATGATCCGCCTGCAGGACCAACTGAGTTACGATAATTTTCATCCTCATCCTGATAGAACATATAGAGTCACGAGCGGTTATGCAAAGAAAAACGGGGAACCCTGGAAAATGGCGAGTACGCCTTTACCGTTATACGATGCGCTATCGAAAGATACCGGCATTATTGAAAATGTTGTAAACATATATCCTGCTTTTAATGGAAAAGTTACCGCTGCTGGAAAAGAATTATACATTAACGGAGCATTTACCGGGCCTTCATTTTTCAAAGTTTTCGGATTCCATTTATTATCAGGTAATGAACAGTCGGCATTGCAAATGCCCAATACCGTAGTAATTAATAAAGCAACTGCCGATAAATTTTTCGGAAATGTTAATCCCATTGGAAAAGTTATAAGCATGGACAAAGGCGGTGACTTTATTATTACGGGTGTATTGACTCCCGTACCCGGTAAATCGCACATCGATTTTGATGCCTTCGCATCTTACAACAGTGTGTCAAACCTGGAAAAAACTAAAGTGCTTGCAGTAAAGTCATCTGACTGGTTTGCTTTTAATTCGGCATATACTTATGTACTCTTAAAGGAAAATACCCGTCTTGCAGGTCTTTCACAAATTTTGCATGCTATATCTAATGATTTAAATAAAATAAACAAAGAAGGAACTACTTCGTTCGGCACGCAACGTGTTGATAAAATTACGCCCGGTACCGATGCGCTTAGCAACGATATTGGTCGTGGAACTTCGTGGACCAAATTATATTTTGAAATGGGTGTTGCATTACTTATTTTATTGGCCGCATGTTTTAACTATACAAATCTTACCATCGCAAGAGCCTTAACGAGAGCCAAAGAAGTTGGTATAAGAAAAATCGTTGGAGCCCGCCGCCACCAGGTGTTTACGCAATATATTATTGAATCGGTTTTGCTGGCATTCGGAGCGCTTTCGTTTGCCTGGCTTATTCTTTCGTTTATAATTCATTATGCGCCTTTTAATGACGATTACGAGTTTATTCCTTCCACGTTTCATTATAATCCGGAATTGGTATATTGGTCTGCAGGATTTGCATTGTTTACAGGGCTTCTCGCAGGTGCATCGCCTGCATGGATATTATCTTCGTTTAAGCCTTTACGTGTGTTGAAGAATTTGTCAACGGCAAAAATATTAGGTAAGGTGAGTTTGCAAAAAGCGCTGATCGTTTTTCAATATAGTCTTTCATTAATTATCATCATTTTTCTTTTTGCCTTTTACCGGCAGTTTTCCTATATGGCTAAAGCGAGCCCCGGTTTTAGAAAAGAAAATGTAATGATAATCCCACTTAATGGCATAGACGAAAAAATTGCCGCCCAAAAAATCAAAAGTGTAACGGGTGTAGAATCTGTATCTGCAATGTCATCTCATTTTGGTAAACATTTTCAGGGTATGAGCATGCCTGTGTGGATAAGTAATAAAAAAGAGGCTGTGCCAATAAATTACTATTATGCAGATGATGAATTTATTCCTTCTATGAAAATTGCTTTTGTTGCCGGTCAAAATTTTCGACCCACTGTCAATGTCAATAACGAACAATATATAATTCTCAATGAAAAAGCAGCTCAGGCTTTGGGTATCAATAAAATTGAAAACGCACCGGGTCAAAAACTTTGGATAAATGATTCAACACGATTGGAAGTTGCCGGCGTTGTAAAAGATTTTACTTATGAAAATGCGGGCCGCCCCGTTGCTCCGCTTGCATTTAGAAACAAAAAAAATGCTTGTAGTTACTTATATGTTATAACTGCAAATACTAACAGAGACATTATTGAAAACCGTATCAAAAGTGAATGGCAATCGTTTGCCCCCGCATTGCCTTTCACATATTCATGGCTTAATGACGATCTCGACAAAAGCAATTCCCAGGCAGCTACAGTGTCACTATTGGGTTACCTGGCATTTATTGCTGTTGCTATTGCCACGCTGGGCCTGCTTGGCCTGGTTGTTTATTCTATAGAAGTAAAACAAAAAGAAGTAAGTATTAGAAAAATAATAGGCGCAAGTGAAAAACAATTAGTAAAAATGTTATCCGGCAGATTTATTAAGTTATTGTTTATTGCCGGATTTATTGCGATGCCCATTGGCTATACTGCGGGCTTTCTGTTCTTGCAAAATTTTGCCTTACGTGTCAATTTCGGGTTGTTCAGTGTGCTTCTGTGTTTTGCCTTATTATTGGCGATCGGTTTATTTACAATCATATCGCAAACATACAAGGCGGCGATGGCTAACCCGGTCAGGAATTTGAGATCAGAATAATAAAGTATCATGATAAAAAATTATTTTAAAACAGCCTTCAGAAATCTCTGGCATAATAAAGTTTTTTCATTAATTAATATACTTGGATTAGCAATTGGTATAAGTGCATCTTTAGTTATTTATTTGTTGGTAAATTATCATTTCACCTTTGACAAATTTGAAAAAGATAATGCCCGTATTTATCGGGTGGTATCAAATTTTGTTTTTTCCGGAGAAGTATATCGTAACTCCGGAGTCACCTCACCGATGGGCCCTGCGGTAAAAAAAGAATTGACCGGGTTGGATGCGGTAGTGCCTTTTCGTACTTATAACGGGGATACGAAGGTTAGTATTCCGGTTACCGGCAACAAGGAGCCAGTGGTTTTTAAGCATCAAAAGAATATAGTTTTTGCTAATGAAGATTTTATGAACCTCATCGGCTATCAATGGATAGCCGGTTCAGCAAAAACATCGTTACGGCAACCCTATCAGACAGTACTCACGGAGACAAATGCGAAATTATATTTTCCAAAACTTGCTTTACAGGATATACCAGGCAAGCAGCTTTATTTTGATGATACGGTGCATGCAACAGTTACCGGTATTGTAAAGGATATTCAATACAACACTGACTTTACTTTTACAACCTTTATTTCAAGGGCCACCCTGGAAAATACCAGTTTAAAACCCGGCGACTGGACAGAATGGGGTAGCACTAATTCAGCATCTCAATTGCTTGTGAAGCTATCACCCGGCACAGGCCCAAAAAAAATTGAAGCAGGTATTGATAACCTTTATAAAAAGTATAATAAGCCCAATGCTGAGGATAATACTAAAACGGAATTTAAACTGCAGCCTTTAAGTGATCTTCATTTTAATGCTGAGTATGGCGGTTATGATTTGCCTCTTGCCAATAAACCCACTTTATACGGCCTGTTGGCCGTTGCTCTTTTCCTGTTGTTACTGGGTTGTATCAATTTCATAAATCTAACCACGGCGTATGCTTCTCAAAGAGGGAAGGAAATTGGTATTCGAAAAACATTGGGAAGCTCTAAAAAACAATTGATAGTCCAGTTCCTCAGCGAAACATTTTTACTTACGTTTATTGCCACCGTTATATCCGTCTTTTTAACACCATTATTCTTAAAAGCATTCTCCGGTTTTATTCCTGACGGGTTACATTTTAGTTTAGGGACTCAGCCCGGTATACTACTTTTTTTACCGGCGCTTATTGTTATTGTAACGCTCTTGTCTGGTTTTTATCCTGCCATGATACTCTCAGGATATAAGCCTGTATTGGTTTTAAAGAACCAGGCCTATACTAACACCGGCAAAACCCGTAATGCATGGCTGCGCAAATCGCTGACTATTTCTCAATTTGTAATTGCCCAGGTATTTATAATGGCAACTATTCTTGTCAGTAAGCAAATAGCCTATTCTCTCAATAAAAATATGGGCTTTAAAAAAGATGCTATCATACATCTCAGTATTAATTATTATGATACGGTAAAGTCTGATAAGTATGTTTTTATGAATAGGCTGAGGAGTATTCCGGGTATTGCCATACTGAGCTTAAGTAATAATCCGCCATCATCTAACAGCACGTGGTCCCGGACTATTAAATATAAAGATGGGAAAAAAGAAGTGTCGGCAGATGTACAAATGAAAATAGCCGATACAAACTATATAAAACTATACCATATAAAATTATTGGCTGGCGCAAACATTTCCCAAAGTGATACTGAAAGTCAGTACATTATTAACGAAACGTATGCTCATATACTTGGCTTTCAACAATTGCAGCAGGCTATAGGAAAAAAGTTAAACGAAATTCCAATAGTCGGTGTTGTAGGAGACTTTAATCAGCACTCACTTCATGACCCCATAAAGCCTCTTATAATAGCTAATGGTGTGGAGCGTGCACGAACAATTAATATTGCATTAATGCCGCAAAATGCTGATGGTACCTTATGGAAATCTACCATCGCTTCTATAGAAAAAGTCTGGAAAGGAATGTTTCCCGATGATGATTTCGATTATAAATTTTTCGATGAAGACATTGCAAAATATTATGATGCGGAGCAAAACATTTCAAGCCTGCTGATGTGGGCAACCGGCCTTGCTGTTTTCATTAGTTGCCTTGGGCTGCTTGGGCTGGTGATTTATACAACCACTCGACGAACGAAAGAAATTGGAGTGAGAAAAGTATTGGGTGCATCCGTATCCCATATTGTTGCTATGATTACAAAAGATTTTTTATTACTGATTGTGATAGCCTTTCTAATTGCCGCACCGTTGGCCTGGATTGGAATGAATAAATGGCTGGATAACTTTGCCTATCGCACCGATATAAGCTGGTGGATATTCGCTCTTGGCATTTCCATGATGGTAATTATTGCAATACTCACGCTCAGTTTTCAAACTATAAAGGCAGCCATTGCCAACCCGGTTAAAAGTTTGAGAACTGAGTAGCCGGCATTTTTTTAGCTTCTTAAATCTATAATGATATTCTTCATTGTTGTAACCAGAGCTATTTATTTACCCCACACATAATTATTTACCCCGCTGATTTTACCAATTACCCTATGGATTTATTCAAATACTCATTCGTATTGGTTCGGAGGAAGTTGCTGTTTTATTTTTATACAGGTAATCAAAAAAACAATAACCATAAAAATATACTAAAATGAAACAGCTACTTTCTTCAATCGTAATTGTAGCATTATTTGCAACAGCAAAAAATGCACAGGGCCAAACTAAAAATGCGCTTGCTTTTAATGATATAAGAGCGGTTACCGCATCGAATTCAAGTACCTCTAAAATCAACAGGACCAGTGTTAATTTAAAAGCGCTAAAGGATTTTGGTAAATCATTTCATGAAGTTTCAGATGAAAAATGGTTTAAAGTGCCAGGCGGCGTTATCGCAAATTTCCTTTCCAATGGAATTGATTTTCGGATAAAATACAATGAAAATGGCAAATGGTTGTATAATCTCCTTACTTATTCCGAAAATAACCTTCCTTCCGATGTCAGGTCCTTGATAAAGAGCCGGTATTATGATTATCAAATTGACTTCTGTAATGAATACCAGCTCTCAAATTCCATTATATACGTCGTTAAGATGACTGATGATAAAACAATAAAAACAATAAAAATTGCTGATGGTGAAATGGAAGTAATTGCAGATGATAAGCGAAAATAAGTATCAGCGTTATACGTCGGTGAATATTATCAAATTATTGCCGGATAATAAGCGTGTTAATGTTTATGGCCCAAAGTCATAATCAAGGGGTTGCTTTTCCAGGCAACCTTTTTACTTACCCAAACAGAACTAAAAAATCAGGCTGGATAAATAGAATCTTTGTAACTTATATATTATTAATACAATTTGTCGTGACATTCATAAAAGCGCTTAAAAATGCTGATGACAACGACCTATAAGACCCAAGTTGTTTCCTTGTTCCTGATTTTTGCTCTGTGCTTGAAAAGTATCGCTCAAGACGCAAGTTTACGTTTCGAACATATCGGTATTGAAGAAGGCCTTTCAAATGAAAATGTAACACAAATATTCCAGGACAGTAAAGGATATATATGGTTTGGCACATTCGATGGTTTGAATAAATATGATGGTTATTCTTTTACCAAATATCGGCTTGATCCATTCGATTCTAATTCTCTTTCTCAAAATTTTATTTACACAATTTGGGAAGATAAATATGGGGCGATCTGGGTTTCATCTTTTGAAGGCTTGTGCAAATTCGATAAGTCCACTGAAAAATTCACCCGTTATAAGCCATCCGCGAATGCTAAATTCTCCGATCCGAATATTTCTTCTATTAATGAAGGCAGCGATGGAATGATGTGGGTCGGAAGCCATTCAGGCGGATTGTGCCGCTTCGACAGGAAAACGGGAAAATTTTTGCCTGAGTATTTTGATCTGGGGTACAGTCAGTTGCCGGGAGACAAAGCCGGGCTCAAAGACAATGTAAATTGCATTTACAAAGATCCGGCTGGGGCACTATGGGTAGGGACTACAACTGGCCTACACAAAATAATTTTAACGGCTGTAAAAGCAGGCCAACTATCAAGAGTTACGTTTGAAGATTACAGGCACGACCCCGCGAATATTAATACTTTAAGCAGCAACATTGTGACCTCTATTATAGAGGATAGAGCCGGTATTATCTGGGTTGCAACCCAAAATGGATTAAATAGTTTCGATCAAAAGACAGGTATTTTTAAACGCTATCTGCATGATCCCGATAATATTCATTCAATCAGCAGTAACAATATGGAGCTCTGGTTTGGAAGTCATTTAAAGGAAGACCAGGAGGGAAATTTGTGGATCTGCACCCATAATGGACTAAATAAGCTTAACAGGGAACGGACCATTTTTACCCATTATTTTTACGATTCCTCTGATGCTTACAGTGTAAGTTCAAATTCTATTATGTCACTCCAAATTGACCGGGCCGGTATTTTATGGGCTGGTTCCTGGAGCGGAAAGCTTAATAAAGCAAATCTGAATCAAAAAGGTTTTGGACTTAAACACCATGATCCAAACAACATTAATTCTTTAAGCAGTAACAAGGTCACATCTATACTGGAAGATTCTTCCGGTATTATTTGGATAGGCACCTATGGCGGAGGATTGAATCGCTGGGATAAAAAAACCGACCAATTTACTCATTTCAGGAACGAGCCTTCTGATCCCAAAACATTACGAAACGACGCAGTTCACGCAATTTTAGAAGACCGGCAGGGACATCTTTGGATTGCAAATGGAGATGTTTTATCTCACTTAAATAAGCAAACGGGTGAATTCACTCATTATTATCCCAACGTAGGCCATTATAAAGAGGAAGATCACCGACTAATTTATTCGATTACGGAAGATCGAGAGGGACTCCTTTGGTTAGGAACGGGAAATGGTATTAAGAGTTTTAATAAAAAAACAGGAGAGTTCAAACACTATTATCATAATCCCGCCGATCCCGACGGTCTCAGCGATTACACAGGTTTAATCGTTTTTGCCGATTCAAGAGATAATATATGGATAGGCCATGGTAGTAAGGCTACTGATAAACTCAATAAACGAACCGGTCAATTTACCCACTATAAACATGATCCTCATGACTCAGGGAGTATCAGTTCTAATTATGTGAACATTATCTACGAGGATTCTAAAGGAAATATCTGGTTTGGCACTAAAGCCGGAGGCTTGTGTTGCTTCGATTGCCAAAAAGAAAAATTTACAACCTTTACTGATAAACACGGGTTGCCAAATAACACAGTATATTCTATTTTGGAAGACACCAACAATAATCTATGGTTAGGTACGGGGTACGGTCTTTCACGTTTTGATCCTGTTAAAAAAGCTTTTACTAATTACGATTATAAAGACGGGTTGCAAGGCAATTTTTTTGCTGCAGGTGATGAGAGGGAACGTGGCGCCCATTTTAAAGGTAAGGATGGCACATTGTATTTTGGAGGAAATAATGGATTTAATTTTTTCCACCCCGATAAAATTAATGCAGATATCCATGTTGCACCAATAGTAATTACTCAATTTAAATTATTCGACAAGCTTCAGAAAGGCGCCAATGAATCAAAAGAAATTGTTTTGAATTATGACCAGAATTATTTCTCATTTGAATTTTCTTCATTGAGTTTTTACAACCCGGCCAAAAATCAATATGCCTATAAACTGGAAGGGTTTGACAAAGAATGGGTATATAGCGGATCTAGACATTATGTTGCCTATACCAATATTGATCCGGGTACATATACTTTCAGAGTAAAGGGAACTAACAACGATGGTGTTTGGAATGAGGAGGGAACTTCAATGATTGTCATCATCAACCCACCGTGGTACAGCACATGGTGGGCTTATACATTATTTGCTTTAATGGTTGCCGGATTGATTTATGCATTGTTCCGGTATCGCATAAACAAAATACGGATGGAGCATGAGATAGTGCTGCAACAGCACAAAGCATCTGAGCTGGAAATAGAAAACCGGCAGGCATTATTATATGAGCGCTTACGTATAAGCCGGGAACTGCACGATGATATAGGCAGCACGTTGGGCAGTATTTCAATCTATAGCGAAGTAGCAAAAAAACGTACTGAAAAAAATGAAAATACCGATGAAGTACTCTCTAAAATAGGACTTGTCTCACGGGAACTTATCGACAAAATGAGTGATATCGTTTGGAGTCTGAATCCCAACCATGAAAGCTTCAAGCAATTGCAAAACCGGATGATGACATTTGCAGGGATGATCCTTACCCCACGCGATATTCTCTATGAATTTATTGTTGACGAGGAATTGAAAAGAATTAAATTTTCTGTCGGGCAACGCAAGAACATTTTTCTCATCTTTAAAGAAGCCTTATACAACATTGTGAAATATGCAAATTGTAAAACTGCTGGCATATCATTGGGTGTAAAAAATAATGATTTCATCATGATAATACAGGATGATGGAAAGGGCTTCGATGTTGCCCATTCCACAACGAATGAAATACTTTCTGCGGGGCAATATTTAGGTGGTAATGGAATTAAAAACATGCGGGCGAGAGCAACTGATATGGATGCAAAGTTGTGTATCGATTCAAAAATAAATGAAGGAACAACTGTTCAGCTAACATTACACCTATAAAAATTATTTGTCCGAAAAACTACCAAATATGGTAATTGCTATTGCCGCAAACAGACAGAACTTTGCATAAACTATCACCGATGACAGGGATTAAGGTAGTCATATTTGATGATAATGATTCTCTGAGAGATTCCATAACCATGCTTTTGCAAAACACCTCCGATTTTACAGCGGCAGGGTCTTATTCTCATTGCCTTGATATAACAGAAAATATAAGGGAGACAAAACCCGACGTGGTAATAATGGATATCGACATGCCTGGCATGAACGGCATTGAAGGTGTAAAGCTTATACGCAAAAATTTTCCGACAATACAGATATTAATGCTCACAGTATTCGATGACGATGAAAAAGTATTTGCAGCTATAAAAGCAGGTGCAGGCGGATACATATTAAAAAATGCTGAACCCGAAAATCTACTCCATGCAATTTCAGAAGTGTATAATGGGGGCGCCCCTATGACACCGGGTATCGCACGAAAAGTATTGCTTCAACTTCAGGCTGCTCTTCCTGAAGAAGAAAAAGACTATCACCTGAGCATACGCGAAAAAGAAGTGCTCAGTCTTTTGGTGGATGGACTGTCTTATAAAATGATTGCCGGTAAGTTGAAAATTACGTATGATACGGTTCGTGCGCACATGAAAAAAATTTATGAAAAGCTGCACGTTGCCTCCATGACCGAAGCAGTGGCAAAGGCAATTAATCAAAACCTTGTCTCTCCTAAATAATCATTCAAAGTTTTAGTTTATGATTCTAAAACAACTGTTCAAATTGACCACCTTGTCAGCATTGCTGTTATTCTCATCGCAATGCGCATTTGCTCAAAACAAAGAAGTGAGCGGCAGGATAATTGATTGCAACGACGGATCTCCCCTACCCAATGTTTCCGTAGTGGCAAACGGTACAACCCTGGGTACTCAAACAGATGTTAATGGCTACTTTCATCTTACCATACCTTTATCTGTTAGAGCATTAACGGTGTCAGCAGTGGGTTTTTTAACACAGCAAGTTGATATAAGCATAACGAATAATGTAGAAGCGGCATTAGTTCCTGCTTCTTCTACATTAAATGATGTAGTTGTAATTGGCTATGGGACGGCGAAGAGAAAGGACCTCACCGGAGCAATTTCATCGGTTTCCGCCAAAGATTTTAATAAAGGAAATTTTAGTTCTCCCGATCAATTAATACAGGGAAAAGTATCAGGTGTTCAGATAATAAACAACAATGGCGAGCCCGGGGGCGCCATAACGGTTAAGATCAGAGGTAACTCTGCCCTTTCCGGTACCGGCCAACCTCTATATGTGGTAGATGGTGTTCCATTAGATGGAAGGTCGTTACAAGCAGGGAACAATGCATTGAATTTTCTTAATCCTTCGGACATAGCGTCTATTGACGTTTTAAAAGATGCATCGGCAACAGCGATATATGGTTCAAGAGCTGCCTACGGTGTTGTTATAATAAATACCAAAAAGGGCCAAACCGGCCCAACCAAACTGGATGTAGCTGCTTCCACAGGAGTTTCATCTGTCTTGAAAAAAATACGTGTATTAAATGCGGACGAATACAGGGACGCTATAAATTATTATGGCGTTGACAATTCTTTTGACAAAGGCGCAACTGTGGATGCTACAAATGAAATTGTGCGAAATGCCTTACAACAAAATTATTCTATCGCCGGCAGTGGAGGAAATGAAAATGGAACCTATCGTTTTTCTGCAGGATTTTTAAACCAGGATGGTATTGTCATCAGCACCGGCTTTAAAAAATACAATGCAGATATATCCGCCAATTTCAAATTACTTACGAGTAAAAAGTTAGGGTTAGATTTTCATTTAAATTCCAGCCAGTATATACAGGATGGTAATTTTCTTGCTAATGGCAATGACGGGATAATCCAAAATGCTTTAACCTGGAATCCTACTGATTCATTAAAAAATCCGGATGGGTCTGTTAAAATAGCTCCAGGGGGTAGTGTCAATCCTCTTGCTTTATCAAAATTTGCAAGGGACAATTTAAAAGTTACTACTCTATTCGGAAGTGTCTCTCCCTATTATAAATTTTCAGATTGGCTTGAATACAAATTATTGGTTAGTATTTACTATAGTTCCGGCATCTCAAGGTCTTCTCTAAACCAGGCACTGAGTGTATATCCTCTTTATCCAACGGATGGAGCAGCAAGCATAAGCAGCAATGAACTTACAACTGAACAAATCACGAATACACTGGAGTTTAATAAAAAAATTTTTAATCACCTCATTTAAACGCTGTTGCCGGGTATGAATTTATGAAATTTATAAATAAAAGATTTTCTCTTAGCGGTAATGGCGCTCAAGGTATAGGATTTGGCAATTACGGGCTGGACTATACTAATTACGTGCAGTACTCCGATGTAAATGGGCGCAGCATATCCTCTTATATAGATCCCTTATCTGAATTGAAATCTTTTTTTGGAAGGGCTATATTTAACTATAAAGATAAGTACCTGTTAACGGCAACCTTCAGAGCAGATGGCTCTACTAAATTCGGTAAAAACAATGAATACGGTTATTTCCCCTCTTTTGCTTTCGCATGGAATATCAGTAAAGAAAAGTTTTTTAAAGTCGATCAGGTCAATTCACTTAAGATTCGTGTTGGATGGGGTAAAACCGGAAACCAGGAATTTCCATCCGGTTCTTCGCAGGCGTTATATGCTTTTCAAAATGGTGGCAATATTATTCAGATAAATAATCCAAACCCGGATTTGAAATGGCAATCGGACAGGCAATATAATATGGGAATTGACTTTTCAATATTCAATAACAGGATCACGGGAGCAATGGATTATTTTAGTAAGACAACTACCAACTTATTATTTCCGAGTCCTCCTATTCAGCCCGCACCTCCGAGTTCTACTATCAGGTGGATCAATTTAGATGGTGAAATAATAAATAAAGGATTTGAAGTTTTGATAAATGCCGCCATTATCAGCAAACAAAAATTCACATGGGACTTAACGGTCAATGCTACTTTCCTTAAAAATAATGTTTCAGGTTTACCTTCTTCGGTACTTACAGGAAATATTTTCTACATTCCTATAGAAATAATACAAAACGGGCTTCCTATGGGCGCCTTCTATACGAGAAAATTTTTGGGACTTGATAAATCAACTGGGTTTTCTGTTTACCAGGACGATGGTAATACTTCTTACTATGTAGGAGATCCAAATCCTAAAACCTTATTGGGTATTGGCTCAACTTTTCGTTATAAAAAATTTTCTCTAACGGCTAATATGAATGGGAGTTTCGGGCAGGATATTTACAACTCCACGCTCATGAATTTGCTAGGTGTTGGAGGTATTAAAGGAGGAAATCTCGCTCTATCGGTATATCGGGATCCTGTGAAAGAAGATTTTGCTAATCCTTCACAATCACCTTCGTCAAGATATATTGAAAAAGGCAGTTATCTGAAAATGACTAACATGACGATTTCATATAACGTAGGCGACGTAGCAAAAACATTTAAAGGAATGAATGTTTACGTAACCGCACAAAACCTTTTCCTTATAACGAAATATTCAGGATTTGATCCGGAGGTCAACGTAGATAGAAATATTAATGGAATACCTTCTTTCGGTATTGACTGGGCCCGTTATCCTTCTTCAAGATCATTCATTTTAGGAATAAACTTTTCTTTATAACCAGGATAATAAAAATTATATGGAAACCAAAAGGATAGTCTTTATTATAATGATTTCATTTGTATTCACATGTAGTTGTAGAAAACTAAATGAAACAGTTGGTGGCGATCTTACCACAGGGCAGGTGGCAAATAATTCTGCGACTGAATTATTGCGGGGTGTATATGGATCTTTAGAATACACATTCACCACCTACCAGGAAATATTTGCGTTATCCGATATTACAACAGATGAGGCAATAGTACCTACACGTGGCAACCATTGGGATGACAATGGTTTATGGCGTGCACTTCACCAGCATAAATGGGATCCCGGTAACAGTGTAATACGTGATTGTTTCAAAAGTCTTGGCGGCGTTGTTTTTGCTGCAACAGATATACTTCAATATAATCCTACTGGGCAGCAAAAGGCCAAAGCAAGATTTCTCCGGGCCTGGGCTATGTATTGGCTGTTAGATTTGTTTGACCAGGTTCCTTACAGGGAACCGGGAGAAAACCTCATTAAAGCCGCAATGGTCGATACAGGAATGCAGGCGTTGAACTATATTATCAGTGAAATAAATGATGTGCAACCTGATCTGCCGGATGGCCCCCCGGGCAAAGCCAATAAATTTGCCGCAAAAATGCTATTGATGAAGTGTTACCTTAATAAAGGAGTTTATATAAGTAGAGCAAATCCTTCATTTGATACAGCAGATATGAACAAAGTGATAAGCCTGGCAGATTCAATAATCAACAGCAATAAATTTTCTTTCAGTATGAATTATTTTGATAATTTTTCCCCCATTAATGGTACGATCAGCAAAGAAAATATATTTACACAATTAAGTAATCCTGATGGTGGCTACCAGTTGACTTTTGCATGGCAGGGTACATTATATTATGCGCAGGGCGGTTTTAACGGCTTTACTACCTTATCAAAATTTTATAGCAAATTTGAGTCAACTGATAAACGCAGAGAAGCAGTATATGATTATCCCAATTCTCCGCCTAATCCCGGTCGCAGGGTTAATGTCGGCTTTTTGATAGGTGAGCAACACGATCTTGTCACAGATGATCTTCTTACCGAGGGTAACCTCCCCGTCATATTTACTCCTGAGGTAAAAGAATATTGAGCTGGGACCTAATCTTACAATGCCCGGTATCAGACCTATAAAATATCCTCCTGACTATTTGAATTTTAATTATGGCAGCACTGCAAGCAATGACTTTGTTTATTTCCGTTTCCCAGACGTTTTATTGATGAAGGCTGAAGCTATATTAAGAGGAGGAACTCCAACCAATGCAGGTTCTTATGGGAATACAGCACTTTCGATTGTAAATGCAATTCGTACGAATTCATCAAGAAGTGCTTCATCTCTGTCTTCAATAGATCTAAATATTTTATTTGATGAAAGGGGAAGAGAATTATGGTGGGAAAATTGGAGAAGACAGGATATGATCCGGTTTAAGAAATTTCTAATCCCCTTCCAGGAAAAAGATTATCAAAGCGATCCAAAGTATTTAATATTTCCTATTCCTTATGAGCAGTTGGCAGTTAATCCGAATCTTAAACAAAATCCGGGTTATTAAATATTAATTGAACAATTTATCGGCAACATTTACTTACATGAAGCCCCGCGTCTATCTATATTTTTTTATTCCCCTGTTTTTATTTTCAAAAGAAAGCTATGCTCAAAAAACGCCGCTTGATTTTAATCTTGTTACGGGACCTAATGAAGTATTTCCATCGGAAAAATTCTGGGAATAACCCAGGATAAATGGGGATATGTATGGTTTTGTGACCAAGCAGCGTATGCCTTATCCGGTATGATGGATACAGGATGAAAACTTACAGGAATGATCCAAAGGACAGCAATTCTATAGCTGCTTCCCATTTCGAATGTCTTGCGGCAGATTCATCCGGCAATATATGGCTCCGAAAAATTGAAGGCGTTGATAAATTGGATCCACTCACAGGGATTTCCACTCATTACCGGTTTGACAAAAATAGTTCCTGCAAGGGTGGGTATACCAATAGTATCCTTGTTGATCATTTAAATTCAATATGGCTGGGCACCAATGATAGGGCTTTATAATCTTGATCAAAAGACTGGACGCTTTACTTGTTACTCACATCATGATAATGACTCAACAAGTCTTAGTCATAATGAAGTAAGAACATTGTATGAAGATCATGAAGGTGTATTATGGGTGGGTACGGGTACACCTTGGGATACATTAAAAAAAGGCGGGCTAAATAAATTTGACAGGACTACCGGAAAATTTACCCGTTACATGCATGATGCCAACGATCCGCACAGCCTCATCAACAATAAGGTCGGAGCCATCTTTGAAGATAGCAGAGGTGTTTTTTGGGTCGGCACCAAAGGTGATGGATTACATATCATGGATAGAGACGACGGGAACATTCGAACGACTTACATATGATCCTGCTCACCCTGAAAAATTAAGCCGCCCCCCAGTAAAAAAAGGAGATCTTTATGATCACATTACTTTCATTACAGAAGATATAGCCGGCACAATCTGGATTGGCACCTTTTCAGAAGGATTGGTCAGGTATGACCCTGTTACAAAAGAAATAACAAACTACAGATCTGAAAAATCAAGATCAGGAGGATTTACCGACAGTACAAGCTGGTGTGTATATTCTTCCCGTGACGGTACTTTATGGATTGCGACCGAAAGAAATAATCTTTTTCGTGTGGATCCATTGCAAACAAGTTTTTCGGTTGTCAGATTAAAAGATATGGTATGGACTTTTCAGGAAGATCCGCCAGGTACATTGTGGACAGGATTTGCAGGCAACGGTATGGCAAAAATTGATTTGCATAAACAAGATGGCAAAAATATCACCCGTTATGTGATTGATACTTCAACTAATAATCCCATTGAAATTAATTCCATTTGTCCCTTAGGGCATGGAATATATATGCTTGCCACATTTAAGGGGGTTTATTTTTTTAATTCTATCAGCGGCATTTTCACCAAAGCTCCGTATACTCAAAAAGGCACGGGTAAGCCTATTGAAAGCAATTGTATAATCCATGATAAGCATGGAAAATTCTATATAGCGGGCATTGGAGGATTTTATATACTGGATAGCTTGAATGGCAACCTTAGTGAATACAGGCCCCATGCTGACAGAAGTGATGGCACAAGCATCAATGCCGATACGTTGAACACATTTCATATGGATAAAGCCGGCAATATATGGTTAGGAACGTTGGGCGGCGGACTAAACTTATTTAATCCAAAAACAAATTCGTTTAAGTATTACCTGCATGGCTTAAATGTTTTTACTATCTATGAAGATACAAAAGGCACCATCTGGGCCGGCACTGATCATGGCCTCTACAACAAGAATAAAGACTCCGGTAGTTTTTCACCATTTTCAAATAATGAAACCCCATTACAAAATGGAAAAATAACAGCGCTCATTGAAGATAATGATGGTAATATATGGGGAAGTTCGCCATCACTCGGCCTTTTCCGGATCAATCCATTGAAACAAGAGGTTGGCATATACGGAAGAAAATTTGGCACGGCAGATTTTTGGGGGGACAAGAACGAAGCATGGAAGACAACAGATGGAAAATTATTTTTTGGCAGTGTGATTGGCTATTATTCATTCTTTCCCAGGCAGACTATTAATTATACTCCGCCTGTTATTTTGTTAACCGGTTTAAAGCTTAATGGGAAACCCGTACCACAGGGAAAAAACAATCTCATGAATGGCGCAATTGAACAAGCAACAGAAATAAGATTGGAACACAATCAAAACATTTTTTCAATAGATTTTGCTGCTATACATTATGCTGATCCAGAAAATAATATTCTTCAATATATGCTGGAAGGCTATGAAACTGAATGGCGCAATGTGGAACAATTGAAGACGGCTTATTATTTTAATGTTCCACCGGGTCATTATACATTCCGGGTGAAAGGATCGAGCAGCTATGGGTTATTGTCCGAAAAAGCAATAAAGATTTCCATTTTACCGCCCTGGTGGCAAACCTGGTGGGCTTATACATTGTACGCTCTCTTACTTATCGGTGCTGTTTGGGCATTTATTAAATGGCGAACCGGGGCATTACAAAAAGAAAAAATAGTCCTGGAAAAACGGGTTGCCGAACGTACAACGGAGTTAAAAGAGGAAAAAGAAATTGTTGAGAGCACTTTAGCAGAATTAAAATCTACCCAGGCACAACTTATCCAATCTGAAAAAATGGCCTCACTCGGTGAGCTGACATCCGGAATTGCACATGAAATAAAAAATCCCCTGAATTTTATAAATAACTTTTCTGAAATTAATATAGAGCTGATCTCAGAAATAGAAGAAGAGCAAATTCCGGATCTCAGTGAGAACAACCTGGCCCGGATGATCTCAGATATAAAAACGCTTAAAAAAAATTCAGAAAAAATAAATAGTCATGGCAAACGCATTGATGGAATTGTCAAAGGCATGCTGCAACACTCCAGGCTCGCCAACTTAGTCAAAGAACCTGTAGACGTCAATGCGCTTTGTGAGGAATCACTCAAACTGGCCTACCATGGATTTAAGGCAAAAGAGAAAACATTCAATGCTTCTTTTGAAAAACAGTTTGATCCGGATCTTC
This sequence comes from uncultured Chitinophagaceae bacterium, assembly GCA_963819925.1. Taxonomy (GTDB): domain Bacteria; phylum Bacteroidota; class Bacteroidia; order Chitinophagales; family Chitinophagaceae; genus Ginsengibacter. Next base: position 57,029 of record CAWFYG010000020.1, read on the forward strand.
CTAAAATAATGGTAGTCCCGCAGGATTTTGGACGAGTGATGCTAAATCTCTTCAATAACGCATTTTACACGGTTAATGAAAAACAGAAGCGTAACCATACTGAAGCATTAGATGATCAGGCAGGACTCGCATACAAGCCTTCCGTAATTATAAGCACCAAAAAATCGGGAGATAAGATAATCATCACGGTATCCGATAATGGTATGGGCATACCGCCTGCGATTGTAAATAAAATATTTCAGCCTTTCTTTACGACGAAGCCAACTGGTGAAGGAACCGGCCTTGGCTTATCCATGTCTTATGACATTATTACAAAAAGTCATGGAGGCGAGCTTCGGGCAAAAACTACGGAGGGGCTTGGAACCGATTTCGAAATTATATTACCAATATGATACTTTAAATTAAAAACATGCCTAAGATTCTAGTAGTAGATGATGAAGAAGACCAGGAAGATTTGATTATGCAGGGGTTTGCGCATAAAGACTATTTACGGGAATATGAATTCCTGTTTGCACGGAATGGTCTTCAGGCCTTGCAATTAATTAAAGAACACGCGGACATTGACCTGGCCTTAATAGATATAAATATGCCTGAAATGGATGGTCTCACACTTCTTCAAAAAATAAAGCAAATCAACCCTGTGATGCGATCAGTCATGCTTTCTGCCTATGGCGATATGTCAAATATCAGGACAGCCATGAATAACGGCGCTTTTGATTTTTTGAATAAACCGATCGATATGAATGATCTTGGCATCACTATTAAAAAAACCATCGAAGAAGTGAAGCGTCTTAAACAAACCGCAAGAATGGAGCACGAAAATATAACCTTAAGACAAAAATCATCAGAGCTGGAAATGCAGGCGCTTCGTGCCCAGATGAATCCGCATTTTATTTTTAATTCGCTGAACTCTATCAACATGTTCATTCTTGAGAACAACAAGTTGCAGGCATCAGAGTACCTTTCCAAATTTTCAAGACTGGTGAGATTGATTCTTCAAAATTCCCAGGAAGCATTTATTGCTTTGGAAAGAGAATTGGAAGCACTTCAACTATATCTTGAACTGGAAGCATTGCGTTTTGAAAATAAGTTCGAATATAAAATTACCGTAGACGAAGATATTGATACGACTGTGCTGAAAGTTCCGCCACTCATCATTCAGCCCTATGCTGAAAATGCAATCTGGCATGGATTAATGCACTTGCCTGACCAGCAGGCGGGTAAAAAAGGACATTTGACCATTGAGGTATATATTGAGAAGGAAATACTGCTGTACAAAATAAGTGATAATGGTATTGGAAGAAAAAAAGCTGCGGAATTGAAAAGCAAATCTGCGTCAATACATAAATCAATGGGAATGCGTATAACAACAGATCGGCTTCTCATGTTACAAAGGCAAAATGAAAATGAAAATTTAATTTTAATAACTGATCTTGTTCTTGCAGACGGTAGCCCCGGTGGTACTGAAATATTGATTAAAATACCTGTTCGTTATGATTAAAGCTATTTGTGTGGACGATGAAATGCATTGCCTGAAAACATTGGACATGTTACTAAAAGAATATTGCCCGCAGGTGGAGGTAATGGAAAAATGCCGTGATGCTGCAACGGGTTTAAAAGCAATTGAAAAACTTAAACCGGATCTTTTGTTTCTTGATATTGAAATGCCGCACATGAATGGTTTTGAAATGCTCGAGCAATTTTCTGAAATTCCCTTTGCTGTTATTTTTACCACCAGTTACGATCAATATGCTATTAAGGCAATTCGTTTCAGTGCGCTCGATTATTTATTAAAACCAATTGAACCAAACGAATTGATCAGGGCAGTAACGAGGGTACAGGAGAACCGCCATTTGCCCGACGCTGAACAGTTTCAGATGCTGCTAAAGCAAATACATGGCAACACAACCGGTTTTAACAAGATAGCAGTCCCGACTGCCGAAGGGTTTGAACTAATTTCATCTGACCTCTTGCTTTATTGCGAGGCCAATGATAATTACACTCATTTTTATCTAAAAAATAAGACTAAAATAATAGTGTGCCGTACGCTAAAAGAAATCGAAGAACAATTACAGGACTTTAATTTCTTCGTACGGGTACATCATTCTTATATGGTTAATTTAAATGAAGTCACCAAATATGTTCGTGGTGAAGGCGGCTATCTTGTTATGAGCAATAATGCTACTATCAGTGTTTCCCGTAGTCGCAAAGATTCTTTGCTGAAATATTTCTAAAAGAAAATTGCTTCGTGTCAAATATCCTTTTACTACAGCAATCCCGATAAATCGTCAAAACTGATACTAACAAGTAAATGTAAACGCTGATTTCAACCGTTTTTCCAGGAATGCCCTCCTTCAATTAAGACTCAAGTTCATGGATAAGGTATGATATTTAATACCATCCAGTACTCCTTTTGCCAATGGGTGTTCGGTAAAATAAATCAATTTGTTTTTTCTTAATTCTTCCAGTTCGGGACTATAATTGGCCACCACTATTCCCCTTGCTTTTCCTTTGAGCATATCTATATCATTGCCGCTGTTGCCGGCAGTAATAAAATGTTCAAGAGGAACTTTCCATTTGTAACTAAGGTAGCGCACTGCACTTCCTTTGCTGGCCCGAAATGGCAGAAGATCGAGGTAAGTGATTTTCTGTCAGTAATATTTTGGCCCTAGTTTCCGGTCATCAAGAAACTTATAAGATTGGCAATATCATCTTCTTTAAAACTGTCATCTACATAATAACTTAGTTTGAAACGCCATTGAGCGGCTGGTTCCTGCAAACGAATTCCCGGAAATTTTGAAAGCGCATTTTGTAATTCATTTCTTTTCCATTGATAGTCGATATGACTTTCCCATCCGTTATCAGGGATAAATTTATCAGTATAATAAATCTCCGAACCGGCCGAGCATATTAGTATATCGGGGTTTGGCAAATCATAGTTGGTAAAGGCATGTTGCGTAATTTCCCTGTTTCTTCCGCTTGCCACACCAAATACAACCTTGTCATTGTTGTCCGCAATCCATTCTTTAAATTCCTTCAGCCCGTCTGAATTTATTGCCGTCTACCAGGGTTCCATCAAGATCGGAAATAATGAATAGTTTTGCTTTGGCTAGTTTTTTTCCGTAGGCTGTTTTATGCGTGAAAGTAAGCGCATCTGTAGTCTTTTTTTCTGAAAAGATTTTCAATAACCTTTACGTATTTATTCGCATGTGCGGTCCATGAATAAAGTTGATCGACAGCCCTGATTCCATTGGCTGAATAATTTTCCCATAATGCCTGGTCAGCAATTATTTTTTTAAGTGCGTCTGCAATGGCAAGCGGGTCTTCCACATCTACCAATAATCCGTTATCACAATGTTCAAGAATTTCTTTTGGTCCGCCTGTTGGAGATGCAATCACAGGAAGCCCGCAGGCAGCGGCTTCCACAATAGTTAGCCCAAAATTTTCTCCCGGAGTTGCATTTACAAACACTCCTTTTTTGCGGGCAGCTACGCGGTATATTTCAGGCACTTCCAGCGTGGGATCATTCTTTCTTGGGAATGGCCATCTTTCCATACAGATCGTATTTGTCCAGCAACAACAACAGGTTCGTAAGTATATCCTGTTCGTCGGCGGGCATTTGAGTAATATCTTTTCTTACGCCTGCAAATATGGCAAGATTGGCCATCGCCTGCAATTCCTTATCCTGGCCATACGATTGAATGATGGTTTCAAAGTTTTTTCTTTTGTCTGCCCGGCCTATAGAAAGTATCAATGGTTTTGCAGGCCTGAATAAGAAACGCTCTATTTCCGAATTAACCCGGTACAGCGCCTGCTCCTGTTCAATAGCCATTTTAAAGGATGGCATATCCAGGCGATAAAACGGATAAAACAAATCGGTGTTGACCCCCGGAGGAATCACTTCAAACCTGCCATCGCTTTTATTTTCGTATAGGCTATATTGTGTAGTCTATTACGTGCTGTGTGCTTACAATTATTACATCAGCGCTTTGCAGCAGATTTTCCTCTGCTGCAATACGACGGTCCATGTTGAACTTTTCATTGATCTTTTCCGGCGACAAACCCTGCTGCAGTAAAATATTTTTTTTATTTCTACCTAACGAATGGCTGGTGGCAATGAAAGGAATTCCCAACATTTCACTGATCTGGCTGGCCAGGTAATTACCATCAGCGTAGTGTCCATGCACTACATCCGGGAAATCGTCTTCTCTCTCAATGAACCGTATCGTTTTGTCTATAAACTCATCCAGGTAATCCCACAATGTCTCTTTAGGACGGTAGGTATTACCACCGCAGTTTACCCTCACGATACGGGCTTTATCATTTATAGTTTCAATACTTTTTTCATAAGAAGAAGAAACTCTTTTGTCCACAATTCTGCGGGTAAAGAGATCAACCTTTCGTACCTGCGGATGCAGCGACAAATTTTCCAACAACTCAAGTACATATTTCACCTGTCCTCCTGTATCTTTATCTCTTCCGATTTCGGGGTCATTAAACCGTATAAGTCCGTGCGGACTAAATAACTGTATGTAATATCCGTTCTTCATTATTTCTTACATTAGCCTGACAATCGCAAATTTAACCAATCGCTTTTACTTCGGGTATTTTGTAATTGCAAGGGCTTGATATTTTTGCATTTTCGCGAAATATTAAATTTACTAAAAACCAAACTTTGATATGTTCAAAGGCGTAAAAAATAGCGATGCAGAATGTTTTCTGCGATGCATATTCTATAGGAGGCTTGTTCTTTTTCATTCAAAGTTTTTTTATAATCATTGCATTCTTTTCAGGATTTGTAATGTATTGGTAATAAATATTAATTCTGCAATAACAACATATCAAAATATTAATTGGCTATTTTTGATCAAACGGAATAAATAAGTTTATGTATTCAGGCTCAGGATTCAGCGACTGGGAAATTGGTGATATAACGGTACACATACACGAAGGTGTTTATCATTTATTTCACCTTATTATTCCCAACCACGACTATATTGCACACGCCGTATCTACCGACGGCATATCATGGAAAAGAGTGAACAATGCCTTATTTGTTGGCGAGCCGGGCGAGTGGGACGATGATATGTTATGGACAATGCATGTAATAGAAACACATGACAAATTTGAAATGTATTATACCGGGCTGCAACGACGGGACCGTGGCGTTGTTACCAGGATCGGTTTTGCTGAATCAGCCGACCTGATAGACTGGAAAAAGAACCGGAAAAATATTTTCCCAATTGAGCCGAAGGGTGTTTATTATGAAACACAACATACCAATCCAAGGAAATGGTTAAGTTTTCGTGATCCTTTCTGGTTTGAATATAACGGTGAAGCGTACTTGCTTATTTGTGCCCGGAATATTACAGGGCCCGTATCCCGGAGGGGGTGCGTAGGTGTAGTTAAAATCACCAACGATATAGTTGAGCTGCAGCCCCCTTTATTGTACCCGATGGTATATGATGATATTGAATGCCCCTGTGTTTTTGAATTACACGGCCGATATTATTTGCTGGGCTCTATCAGGGAAGATATTAAAGTGCGTTATTGGTTTGCCCCGGATTTTTTTGAAGAATATCATTCGTTTCATGCCGATGTGCTGTTGCCCCAGGGAAATTATGCCGCCCGTACAGTCCGGGACGGCGATCATTTGCTGGTCTATAATTTTTTCTATGCCTACGGAAAAATAGATGCCATGCGGGTGTTACCTCCTCCAAAAGAACTGGACACAGATGAAAAGGGAGGGCTGTTATTAAAAAGCTATTACCGCTGGGAACTGATGGTAAAAAAAGTAATTCCACAGTCAAAGACAGGAGCGGTGACACAGTTGCTTTCGAACCCAACGGCCACGTCAACTATTGAACCGGAAAAATGGACCTGCGAATCAAAAAGCGGGTATGAGATCTTTTGCTTTCAGAAACCTTCAGCGAGCTTTATGTGGGAAGGGGTACTAACGGTGGAGGGTATGGGGAAACTGGGATTGGTGAGTGATATTGACCATGAAGGGAACGGATATTTTATTTCATTCGATGTGGTTAACGGTTTTATACAGATAAGGGCCTGGGGCTTTAACCCGTTAAATACCCGCCAGAATTTTATCTTTACCGATATTCAGTCGGGAATGTTTGCCATTAAAAGATCTTTTCATTTCAGGCTCATTCGTTATGGGCATTACATCGAATTGTCTATTGACGGGGTTGTGAAGCTAACATTGATGGACTATACTTATATTGGGAATGGAATCGGGTTGTATTCCTCTTCCTCTGTCATTTCATTACAAAACTCGGTCGTGAAAGCATTGCCCGATCCGGAAGAGGAATATGCCAGCCAGGAAGAAGCGCAAAAGTTGGGCGTTGTAGCAGAGCCTGCAATACAAATTAAACCCGCTACACATAAATGATTTATAACTATGCGAACTGTGGAGGAAAATAATGAACTGAGAGCAATAACGGGAATAATTCTACAACAACTGAATGGTTTTTACAATGGCAATTCATGGGTAACAGGTAATCTTGAAAACAAAGTATTTTCTCTGACACAGGAGGTGGCATTTAAAAAAGTGCCGGGACATAGCCACTCGATTGCCCAACAAGTGGCCCATATTATTGCATGGAGAAATTTTGTTGTACAGAAACTAACGGGTAATGATACATTTGACATTGAAGATAACTCTTCTGCAGACTGGCCCGAACCTGTTGACTGGGAGATGCTTCATAAAGAATTTGAGATAGGTAACCAAAAACTTTTGGATGCCATTAAAAATTTCCCCGTTGAAAAATGGCATTCAATAGTTCCGCGAAGAAATTATTCATTCCTGTATCTTGCAAATGGAGTTATTGAGCATGATTATTATCATGGTGGGCAAATAGGTTCAGCGCTTGCAGCCATTAAAAAAATGATTGAATAAATACGGCCTTCAAAAGTGATAATGATTAAAGCTCCCTGGTTAACTGGAATTTTTATTAGCAGCCTGAAATAATACAAAAAAGCTGTCGAAATTAATCAACAGATTTTTGTGAAGGTTTATTTAGATTGGAAGTATAGCAGTGCACGAAATTTTTACAAATTGCAAGGTTTGGTTGAGTTAAATTATAGTTAGTATTCGATGGCACAGACATAGCTAAATGGAAGCCTTTTTACCACACTTGCGCCGACAGAGACATCATATCCGCGCCAACACGGGAGAATAATATATGGAACCAATTTTTCTTTATGGTATTATATAATTTTTTGTCGCCCATAGATTTACTTATCGTGGGCGCTGATAAAATCAAATGCCGCGTTGTAGGCTTTTACCCAGGTTTTAAACATTAAAAAATCATGTACCTCATCAGGAAAAACAAGTTCCTTAAAGGGCACATTTCTTTTGCCTAGTTCAGCCGCCAGGGTGATTGTTTGAGAGAAAGGAACATTGCGGTCATCATCTCCCTGGATTAATAATACCGGGGAATGCCATCCGTCAATATAAGCAATGGGAGAGGAGAGATAAGCTTTTTGTGAAAATGAACCCACACTAACGGAATCGTATGTACGCCAGTTACTTAACTCTGTATTCCAGTTATGTACTCCGTGCATGTCTACGCCGCATGAAAAGATATCGGATGCTTTTGCGAGGCAAAACGCTGTAAGAAAGCCACCGTAGGAGCCGCCCCATGCTGCTATATGCGCCGTATCCACATCGCTCCTCGATTGCAGGTATAGCCCCGCTCCAATTGCATCGTTTACTTCACTGGCACCGTTAGCTCCGTAATTCAAAGCTTCACGAAAATTCAGGCCATATCCGATGCCGCTCCTGTAATTTACACTCAAAACAATATAGCCCTTGCTTGCAAAATATTGATTCAGCGCATAGGCGTTGTAGTAATAATACATGTAATGAAATGCCGGCAGCATTTGTCTCCTGGAACCACCATGGAAAAATACAAGTGCAGGATGCTTTTCCCCGGGCTTCATGTTTTTGGGAAGAAACAATTGTGCAGGAACTTGCATTCCATCCGTAGCAGTAAACGAAATTACTTTTGGTGTCACCAGTGAAGTAGATGGATAGTCTTTTGGAAATTCATTAACAGCGATATCAGTCGATGAACCGTTCGGCTTAACAATAGCCGGCCATAACGGGTGTTGTGGAGTACTTTCCAAAACAGAAATCCCTTTGGAAAGCGCAGCAGGACTGTATTCTATGCCGTCACCTTTGGTAACCATTACCGGCGTGCCCAATGAAGTAATTGTATAAATATGTCTCCTGCTTATGTCACCAATGTTGGTGCAATAGATAATTGTTTTTTTATCCGGGGACAGCACCACTTTTTCAACTTCTCCATCACCAGGCGTAAGCAGTGTCACTTTTTTATTTTGGATATCCAAAGCATACAGGTGTATCCATCCATCTTTCTCCCATGGAAAAATAATGATGTTGTCTGCCGTGAACCATAAACGATTGCCAACGGCAGGAAGTTCATCTGTTAAATTACTTCCCTGTCCTTCATCTGCTTTCCATATCTCAGTCGATTGCAGTGAAGCGACATCCATTAACCGGATGCTCCATGGCAAAGGTGAAGAGCGTTTTGGGGTAAAAGGCATTTCCTCCCCTATATAAGGTCGCCTCATATAAGCAAGATATTTTCCATCCGGCGACCACACAGGATCTGTGTCAGTGTTTGTGGAAGCATCAGGATATAAAATTTCTTTTGTGCTGAAATTGTATATCCCAATGATTGCATGCCCGCTCCTCCTGCTCACATACGCAAGTTTACTCCCATCGGGCGACCAGCGCAATTGTGTTTGATTTCCTCTCGACTGAAATAGTTTCACAGGATTCAAACTGTCGCCGGCGGCTAACCATACCTGTGATGAAGATATGTAGGCTATTTGTTTTCCATCGGGAGAAATGACAGGGGATATACCTTCGCCGATTTTTTTTACACTGTCCATGTTTGCGTAAACCAGGTAAACTGCTTCCCCCGTCGAAGTTTGAAGTCTTCCAGGGTTGGCATTTTCCCCTTTTGAATTGGCATCATTACCGCGAACAAATACAACACTATTATCATTGGGCGTCACCATAAGACTGGTAATTTCCAATCCATCGTCATCGGTATAATGCGTAAGTTGTCTTGCATTCTTACCCGCCTCATCTGCAAACCATACATTGCGTACTCCTTTATCATTAAATACCCACGTTATATACTTTCCATCATTCGAAGCCTTCAACTCATTTGGGAATGGAGCGCTTAATAATTTCTCAATATTGAATTGTGCAGACGCTGAAATACTGAAAAGCAAAAAAGGGATAAGCAGTTTTTTCATAATCACAGTTTGTTTGATTTAAGGACATATGAACGCAGGTCATATTATTAAACAAGGCTTACAAATATAAGGATGCTGAAGCTTAGGACAGTGACCAAGACACTTAGAAAACCCTTTTTTAATGTCATCACTTTAAAAGTTTATTAAATGAAGATAAATTTATTTTCCTTAGACATAGTATTCTTCTTCTTGTCGATGATTTGATAACACTTTAAATTATGTGCATCAAAATTCTATTGCAGCAGGTTTTGTGATAAAGCCTGAAGGTTGCAAATATAGCAGTGCACGTGATTTTTGCGGGTTGCAAGGATTGGTTGAGTTAAATTATAGCTATGCACAAAGCCTTGCTGCCAAACTCGCGGTAACAGAGGGCAGCAATAGCTAACGCCTAAGGATATTCGACAAATTCTGCTACAAAATGCACCCACGTTATTCGGTGGCAGGAGTTATAAATATCCCCTTCAATAGTTGCAATTTTAAAAAATGTTGTCTATATTTATATAAGCACACTAACCTCTCCTTACGTTTCCGTGATCTTTTGAAAACCCTTGAACTTGCATAATTACATGGTCCTCACAGACAATATTCCCTAACAGATGTAATTGTTTTGCATCAATCCTCTATTTCCTGTTCATAACACGCCAAAGTATTTAAAAAGATATTTTGCCGGGGTATGATTCCACGCATCTATTGCAGTAAAGCAAACAGCATGGAACATTAAATCATTTATGAGAAAGTGTACCAAATTATTGTGTTAAAACATACATGCAATGAAAAAGATAGTAGTACTAACAGTTGTTGCATTGACTTCCTGTAAAGGAACTGATGTGAAAAAGCCCGGATATAAAACCCCCGATCAAAGGGTAAACGAAGCCGCAGTGCCTTTTATAACTAAGGAATTGGGAGAGTTGGATAACACTATTATGATTGCAAGAGATACAACGGAAAATACGACCTACAGAAGTATGGCTATAGATAAAATCCGGCACGATGGATTCGAATATTTGAGTTCCACAACATTGGAAAATATATTTTCTAAGGATTTTCAGGAGAGATTGGAAAGCGAAAAGAGATTGATCATAACAAAGTGGAGACAAATCGAACGTAATAAGCATTACACGGAATTGGCCATTGAACAGCCTGGAAAATAGCAGGATGACTCTTCTTGCTTCTCAGCAACGTCACACGTATTCGATGTTGCGTTTTATTAGAAGCAGAATCCTGGTTTCACGTTGCGCCAACATCATGCTACAACCATACAATTGTGATTCCCCTTCCCGTCCGGTTTGGGAAAAACTCTTTCTTTTTTTTCATTATAGCTCCTTCAAATATTCATGTACAAACTGTACGGCCATGGAGCCTTCACCTACGGCAGACGAAACACGCTTTACGGAATGGCTTCTTACATCTCCCGCTGCAAAAATACCCGGCCTTGTAGTTTCTAACAAGAACGGCTGACGGCTGCTTTTCCACTGTGGAGATTTTCGAACACTGCTACCTGTTAGTATGAAGCCTTTTTCGTCTGTGGCTATTTCTGCGGGCAGCCACCCGGTGCGTGGAATGGCGCCAATAAAAGAAAAGACAGCGCTTACCTGCAATAGCCCCCGCTCATTGGTTTTGTTATTTATTATACCTATTTCTTCCAGGTGCACATCACCTTTCAGTTCTTTAATTTCTGTATTAAGATGTAATTCAATGTCGGAGCAATCTCTTATCCTCTGCTCCAAATATTTACTCATAGTAATGGCGAGATCACTACCACGAACGATCAAAAAAATTTTTTTTGCATGCTCAGATAAAAATACAGCGGCCTGCCCCGCAGAATTGCCTCCGCCAACCACGGCAATACTTTCATTTTTGCAAAAAGCAGCCTCCATAGCAGTAGCCGCATAGTATATTCCGCGCCCTTCAAACTTCTCAAGGTCTTTCACTTCGAGTTTTTTGTATTCGGCGCCGCTTGCTATTAATACAGCTTTTGCAGCAATTTTTTCGCCTGTTGACAGTGAAAGTACATTATGATTGTTTTCAAAAGCAAGGCCTGTAACTTTCGAAGGAATTTGTAACTGCACCCCAAATTTTTGTGCCTGCAAGGTTGCCCTGGCCGCGAGGTCAGAACCTGAAAGCCCTGTGGGAAAACCTAAGTAATTTTCGATTTTGGAGCTTGCGCCTGCCTGTCCGCCTGTCGCTTCCATTTCAATTATAACCGTCTTTAATCCTTCGGATGCGCCATATACGGCCGCTGCAAGACCAGCGGGACCGCCTCCTGCAATGATAAGATCATACAACTCTTCGGTGAAAGCATGTTTGATACCTATCTTCTCCGCCAGCTCAACATTGGAAGGGTTTCGAAGCAGCCATTCATTTCCAAAAGAAACGATAGGTGTATCTGCAACCGCTACGTGAAAGCGGTTTAGGAGTTCGCCTACCTGCGAGTCATGTTCCGGGTCGAGCCAGGTAAACAGCACCCTGTTTTTTGAAAGAAAATCCCTGATGCGAAAGGTATCCTGGGAGTATTGCGACCCAATAACACGCAGGCCTGTATAATCGCTCTCGCTCAATACGCGGCTTCTTCCAATAAATGCTTTTAAAATAGTGTCGCTTAAAGAAGGGTTTTCGCTAACAATTATTTTCAGCTCTTCTGTGCAAATTTCATACACTTCAATGGTGCCTTTAGCAATATAATCCGCACTGGCGCTCCTTCCTGTAAGGTTGGCGATGTCTCCTGCAAATTCTCCGGGGCCGAGCGTTATTAATACACGTGCTTCATTACCTGAGCGATCTATTATGTCAATCCCGCCTTTCTGAATCACGAAAGATTTGAATTTAGCATAGCCGGCTTTTACCAGCACATCACCATCGTGGTAGGTATGGCATTCGGCAACCTTTGCAATCTCCTGCATCTGGATATCCGATAATGTTGGGAATGCGTCAGGATACCTTTCCTTTAAGCTTAATGCAGGCATAGATTTTACCAATTAATTATTATTCAAATTGACAACCGACAATGCGTGTTTCTGTAACGATGCAGCTCCGCAAAGGTAGCGGCATTTCATGTTCCATCTCCCTGTGGCTGTAGCCAAATTTATAAATATTTGTTCATTGCTATTACTATCGTTCAACAGAGTTATGCCAGGTGAAGCTATAGGGTCCTTTGATACTTCTGATAAACCAATATTTAAACCTTGGGCAACAGGTCGGGTAGTGATTTTGTTTTGATAATCATAGATAAAGACAATTGATACACTGCCGGCCAACAGTTGCCTCCCATTTACCACGGGTATGATTGTGAAAATTTAGTGAGAAATACGGTGGGAAAAGAAAGTGGTTTTGAAGGGCTGCCGATGAATCGGTTGGAAACACATATCTACAATATAAGACACCTGCACCACCACATCGGGCAATTAATAGAACGTCTCCATCAATCAGGTATCAGGGGAATAAATCGGTAGACAATGTCAATACCCGGTTAACAAATAAGCATAGGATACCTGTCTGACAGTTTGTGAAATATCAATCGGACTCCGGTTCAATTTTTCAATACCGAACAGAAATTGGATTAAAAAAATTTCACTTGTTGCTTTATCATTTTTGTATATTTATTTATTAAGAGATGCAACCCGAACCAATTAGTGAATTAAAAAAAATTATAGCGCTCAGGGATTTGCCCGATGAGCACCTGCAATGGATTGCAGAACATTCTGTTTATGTTGAATATGAGGATGGGGATGTGGTAATGAAAACGGGTGAAGTTGCCGAATATATGATGCTTATTGCTGAAGGGGTTCTTTCATTTTACATGAACAAAAACGGAACATTGGTACACTATTACGATTTTGCCAATGATGAAGTCAATGGCGGAGCTACTGGTTTACTTCCCTATTCGAGAATGAAAACCACACCGGGTACTTCAATTGCGGTCGGTACTTTACGGGGGTTTCGGATGCATAAGGATCACTTCACCGAACTGGAACATCTTAATCCCGATTTAATTCAGCGGCTCATCGGCTATATGACCGAACGGGCAAAATCTTTTGCGACAACGCAATTGCAGTACGAAAAAGTAAACGCCCTGGGGAAACTTGCTGCTGGTATAGCACATGAGCTGAATAATCCTGCTTCGGCAATCAACAGTATATCTGCTGAGCTCTCCAGGCGATTAAAGGAAAATTATGCACTTACCGAAATGCTGCTACACTACAAAATCAGCGATGAACATTTGCAGGATATACGCAATAAAGTTGATGAAAAAGAAAAGGAGAAGCAGAATAATAATGGTAAAAAGCCCAGTTTGCTCCTGAGGATGCAAAGAGAAGATGAGATTAATGACTGGCTTGAGCAAAATGGGCTTCATGAAAATAACCCCACGGGCGAAACATTTGCAGATGCAGGATTTACCGGTGAAGACTTGCAAAACATGCGCAACGGTATCAGCAATGAAGCGTTTATACAAATGCTGCACTGGGTTGAAAATTTATTAAGTTCTCAAAGGGTAATTAAAGATTTGGAAGAAGCCTCGGCGCGAATATCCAATTTGGTGGGAGCTATTAAAAGCCATGTGCACATGGACCAGACGAACGACCTGCAGCCAACCGATATTCACAATGATATCGAAAACACCCTGACATTATTGGGATACAAACTGCGTGAAAAAAACATTACCGTTAAAAAAGCGTTTTGTGAAAATCTTCCCGATGTTCCGGCTTACGTTGGAGAACTGAACCAGGTTTGGACGAATATTATTGATAATGCTATTTTCGCTCTTCAAAAAGATGGTGAGCTGACGATTGAAACTATATGTGACGCTAAAACCTTAGATGTAAAAATAATCGATAATGGTTCCGGCATTCCACCGGAAATTATCTCGCGGATATTTGATCCCTTCTTTACAACAAAAAAAGTGGGAGAAGGAACCGGCATAGGCCTGGATCTTGTGAAAAGAGTTATTAAACATCATAACGGGGACATAAAGGTGAATTCCAAACCGGGCAGGACAGAATTTAGCATTTATTTGCCGCTTCCCGGGGTAAAAAAAGATTAATGAATGAAACTTCCGTTTATTATAATTGTGGATGACGATGCACAGGTGCTGCGTGCTATCAGCCGCGATGTTAAAGCGCAATACAGTTCGGAATATAAGGTTATCAGTACTGACTCGGCAAACGAGGCGATAGAGGTATTGACCGATTTGAAAAACAGCGGTGATACAGTTGCTTTATTCCTGGTTGATCAGCGCATGCCCGAAATGGAAGGTGTTGATTTCCTGCAAAAGGCTCTTAAAATATATCCCAATGCCAAACGCATGTTGCTAACTGCCTATTCTGATACTGTTGCGGCAATAAAGGCAATTAACGTGGTGCAACTCGATTACTACCTGACGAAACCGTGGAACCCGCCGGCGGAAAAACTTTACCCGGTGTTGAGTGACCTTCTTAACGATTGGCTGGGCAATTATACACCTGACTTTAAGGGGATTAAATTAGTGGGTTATCAGTTTTCACCCAAATCGTATGAAATAAAAGACTACCTGGCAGGAAACCTTATTCCTTATTGCTGGTATGATATTGAGAACAATCCGGAAGCAAAAACACTGGTAGAGATAAATAACCTGAAGAACAGCGATCTGCCACTAATCATTTACGAAGATGGCAGTTGTGCTGCAAAACCATCCATCAGGAAGATAGCCGAAAAAATGGGATTGACGCTGCAGATTAAAAATGAGGTATACGACGTGGTGATTATTGGTGCGGGCCCGGCCGGTCTCGCCGCCGCGGTATATGGTTCGTCTGAAGGTTTGAAAACATTGGTTATTGAGCGCCGTGCGCCTGGGGGACAGGCAGGTACCAGTTCGCGCATCGAGAACTACCTTGGTTTTCCAGCGGGATTAAGCGGTGCAGATCTTACGCGTCGTGCTATTACACAGGCTGCCAGGCTTGGAGCTGAGTTCCTTTCGCCGCGTGCTGTTTGCGATATTAAACTAAAGGATGGTTATAAGACTATAATTCTTGATGAGGGCGTTGAAATAGTGAGCCGGTCAGTAGTGATAACAACTGGTGTTGATTACCGTAAGTTGGAAGTAAAAGGCATTGCAGATTTTACCGGAGCCGGTGTCTACTATGGTGCTTCCATAACGGAAGCGAGCGTATTCAGGGGAAAGGATGTGTTCATTGTTGGCGGAGGCAATTCAGCCGGCCAGGCGGCCATGCACTTATCAAAATTTGCGAAAAAGGTGCACATCCTCATTCGCCATGATTCCATTAGTGCTAATATGTCGGCCTACCTTGTTAATGAGATAGGTTCGTCTTCTAATATTGAGGTGATGCCCAATAGTGAGATAGTTGAGGCCTGTGGCCATACTTACCTGGAAAAACTCGTGGTAAGCAATCTAAAAACAAATGAAAGAACCAGCTACGATGCAGCAGCACTGTACATCTTTATCGGTGCTAGGCCATATACAGACTGGTTACGTCTTGACATTATCAAGAATAGCAGGCAGTTTATAGAGACCGGCCGCAATCTTGCTTCTTATGAATCATTCCCAAAAATCTGGAAGATGAACCGCGACCCCTATTTACTTGAAACCAGTTGCCCCGGTATATTTGCCGCCGGGGATGTGCGTGCCGGCGCAATGAATCGTGTAGCCTCTGCCGTTGGAGAAGGTTCGATGGCCATTAGTTTTGTACATAAATATTTAGCCGAAGTGTAAGCACCAATCAGTAACTTAGTATATCCCATCTGCAAATACCTGCAGTAAACAAACTAATTAGATTTTATTTTCCCTCATTATTACAAGCGGTATCTGAAAGATCAGAACTAAAAGAGTGAGACCAATAGTTTATGATTAATTTTATTACACACCTAAAAAGCAAAACCATTTTGAAGCGCTGCATTTTTTTACCCGTACTATTTATAATAGTCGTAGCAAAAGGACAGGTGTATGAAAAGAAAACGATACAGGCCGGTGAGAGTTTGTCGGAGCTTTCCTATTATCTCTTTCCTTCATTTGAAGATGCCGCAGTGAAATTTAAAAAAGGAGGAACACTGGTATCGAAAATGAATTTCAATTTGCTGATATGCCAGATGCAATTTATAGATGAACATGGAGATACTTTGAATATTGACAAGCCCGCAGAAATTCAATCAATTGCTTTGAGCAACAACTTGTTTTTTTATGACGGAGGCTATTATGAAATTATCGCCGCAGCAGATTCATCAGAACTTGCTGTTTTACGGACGGCAACCTACCAACCCATAAAGATTGGCGCGTTGGGATTGCCGAATCGCAACGGAACAGGCGTGGTGAGCGATACTTCATTGATTGTTCAGTCGGGAGAAAAACGCCTGGTTGTCCGGGAAGATATTGATGTATTTAAAGTAACCACTTATTTCCTCATCTCACCCGGCAGTAAAAAGGTTAGGGCAAACAAAGCGGGTTTCCTGTTTTTTTTTCCAAAAGATAAAAAACAAATTCAAACTTACATCAAAGAGAACAGACCTTCTTTCAATAAAGAAGCCCATCTGAAAAAACTCTTTAACTTTTGTGTGGGTCTTCATTGACGTTTCCGGAATTTTTATATTCACAATCATTTAAGATTAGCAGGTATCGGGCCAGGGAGTTTTGGAGGGCCGTACTAACCGGAAGGCTTAGATGATTTATATGCCGGGTGCATCGAGAAACTGTTCTATTAAAGGAGTAATATATTCCTGTGTCCATTCGCCATTGGTTAATGTTGTCATTTCTCCGAGGTAGGTGCCGTGGCCGCCGGGAATAATAGCCAAACGGCAATGCGGAATTAAACGTGACATTGCAACCGAATGTTCCGGCGTTACAATATCAGCATCTCCCGCAATGATCAGTGTTGGTGTGGTAATGGATTGAATATCATCATCGCTCCATCCTGTAAAGGTGCGCATGCGGGCGGAGTCTTTATTAAACATATTTAGCAGGGCTTCAGGGTTGTTGTTTACTTTTAAGAACTCATCTTTATAAGGCTGTGGCATATCGCTGAAGGTTGCTTTGTTCATTCCGTCCCAAAACCAGGAAGGCACACCATTTTTTTTATAAAAGGAGGATGCTATAATAAGTCGACGCACCTTTCCAGGATGACTTATAGCCAATTGCATGGCTGTTTGGCCGCCATTGCTGAATCCCAGGATATCAGCAGCATTGATGTTGAGATGTTGCAACAATGCAGCTACATCATTAGCATCCTGTTCAAAGCTTTCAGGTGCATCCCTGTCCGAAGTACGGCCATGCGCCTGCAACTCCACGGCAATAGCCATATGGGTCTTAGCCAACAACGGCAATATTTTACCAAAAGAAGTTGCTACAGTCGACCCACCACCGTGTATCAAAACGAGCGGATTGCCGTTACCGTGTATTTCATAATACATTTGTATGCCATTTACGGGGGCGTAACCGCTTTTAAATGAGGGAACATTTTGCATATGTTGTATGGCCTGGGTTGTATTGTTGAATTCTTTTTTGTGCGGATAGAAACTTAAAGATAATAATTAGATTAATTTCATTTGTTCATATATAACGCGGATTGGAAGCTAAGCTTGAAAAAATAATATATAAGCACGGAAAGTATTTGATGAGTTGATCCGTGCGGTGAGACGGTAAATTGACTATTGCGGTGTTTTTACCACGATATTTGTTTTTTATCGTTCGTTCTAATAGTTTTTCAAAGTTATAGCCAGAAAGGACGAACAGATTAGTTTATACACCAAGTCAAATAATATAATAAAAAATCCCCGATGTACATACAAACGGGGATTTTAGAATGACCATCATTCGAAAATTAGGGGTATTTTATATCCGTTTCAAATAATACAATCTCAATACAATTAAAATAATAAGGATCATGAGAATTACAAAGAGCCTCGTATTTTTTTTTGAATACTTTGAATTTTGATTCATGAGTGACAAAATTTAAAATAAACACCTACGGGTAATACGGCTACAAAATCATTGATAAAAGTTGGGATAGAAATCTCAGCTTTCATAAAATCAAGCCGGATAGAAATCCGGCTTCATTATAATCCAATACTCTATAAAAACCAAGTTTATTCGACACTCAAGAACTTCAAATATGTTTTAAATAAGTGAATAATAAAATATCAATTACAATACTGATTATTATTAGTATTATAATGGTTCTCCAATCTGCGTTACTAACTGGATTTTTTCCCATTTGACGTAGCAAACAACTTTATGTCAAAATTATATTATAAATAAAACATATGCAATTTTTATGCCATACCACTGGTTTTACGCTGACAAATTAATAGCAAAAAGAAAATGAAGAGATAGGAAAATACATGAAACAGGTTGGAAGATCCCGGGCTCTTTAATAACTATATAAAAAGATTACAGGGACGCTGCAGTTCAGTTACCCCAAACGCATTTTTAAAATTCAATCACTGCGGCGCAATCACGTATAATAAGCTGCGGGGCAAAAAAAATTTGAATTTTATTGACGGCTATGTTCCATAAGTTATGATATTTGAAGATTGACAATTGCTGTAATTAGGTTATTCCAGGCTTAGCTCCAGAATTTTAATCAATGAAGATTTTTATAGCTTTTGATTTCACGCTCCCAAATCTGATATATTTTCAGATAACAATACCAGGACTACGCTCCGTTGATAACGGACTAGCATAGCCGAAGTTTAGGGAGTTGACACCGCATCATGGAATGTTTTTGCAGGTGCGTTTTTTTTGCTAAGTAAAATGAAAAGACGTCCTTTTATTAAGATGCGTCGCCGGACTGCCCGATTAAACTACCGTGGTTAAATTTTTTTTGAGAAATATTTGGAATATCAAAATATACCTCTTATTTTTATTCACATCTTTTCCACACGGCTTTATTTCTAAATTCCTCTGAATCATCGTTGTTTCCTTGAAAATTGTTTGTTCATCACCAGGTTGATGGTCAATTTTATTATTTTACCTTAACTAAAGAAAAAAATTATGCTGCTAAAAATCAGGCAAAGAATATTTCTTAACGACCTGACAATTGAAATTCAGGAACCCCAAAAATTCAGTCTTAAAGCGCTATTGAGAGACGATAAAGGCGCTGTGTGCTGTGCTTTGGAAATGGAGACTGAGAAAAATCAATCCTCTTATAAATGGAATGGTCTCAACGAATTACCCTACGGGGTATATACGTGTGAAATCTTCGGGGGAGTGGAGGAAATGAAGACGCAACTTGTAAAGCGTATATGATTTTCCCAACATTAACAGTAGCCTCTAAATTCGATAATCAATTGACTTGTTGTAAGAATCGCGGTGTGGCCTTCGGCTACCCGGGCGTCGATTTACCTTTTTTATAAAACAGCCTGCAATAAAAAAGACATCCTGAAGATGCCTTTTCAGAGTGAAAGGTTCCGATAAAATTATTTTTTTATTTTAGTGCTATCCTTCATACTCATCTTACTTTGCATTTCCATCATTTCTTTGCTTACTTGTGCATCATCCTGGAATCCCCAATGCTCGGCCATTTTGTTGTCTTTTAATTTTACCACATCCACTCCCTTAGTATCAAACGGTTTCCCCGGCATACCCATGGATGAATCAGTAGGCGTTCCTGACACATGCACTAGAGTGAAAATATAGTCGCCATTTATTGCGCTCGAAATTACATCGAGCTTCAAATCCCTGATATGATTGTGAATATCCCCAAGCATTTTTAATATGCTGTCCTTCCCGTTAAGGTCTTTGCCCATCGGCCCGTCGTGGTCGACGGCGTCATCGGCAAAAAGGGAGTCCACCGGCGCCATATCACCGGTTTCAATTGCCGTATACACTTTAAGGTTATTGGCAAGCTTTGCATCATTTTGAGAAGTTTCGGTTGTTGTAGATGTAGAGTCTTTACATGAAATAAACAAGAGGATAGAGATTGCCGAACTAAAAAAGATCTTTTTCATTTGTTTGATTTTTTAATGATAAATGATTATTTCCCGTGGTTGGCGGTAAGTAAGGAAAGTTCCACCGGGAAGGAGCATCTATAAAGCTAAAAATTTTTGAAATTAAAAGTAAATTTTTTCATCATTAAATCAAAAAGCAACGCTCACAGTAGTAAGATGCTGGTTGCGAATACAAAATGAGTGATATATTTACGGATGGACTGTAATTTTTGGAGTTTTTATATCAATTTCATTTACTGGTTTTAGAATGCAAATTACAATCAATACTAACAGGCTTTCACTAAGTCCTTTGACCATAGAAGACCACGATTTTATATTTGAGCTTATAAATACAAGAGGGTGGCTTGATTTCATCGGTAACAGGAACGTCAATTCAAAAGCAGATGCAATAGCATACATCAAAAAAATAAATAGCACCGCAAATCTTACTTATTGGGTTGTGAACGTTACAGCATCAAATGTTCCTGCAGGACTAATCTCATTCATTAAAAGGGAGTATCTTGAACACTTCGATATAGGCTTTGCATTTTTACCACGATTTCAAAATAACGGCTATGCATACGAAGCCTCCAAAGAAGTTTTATCAATTGTACGTCAAAGTCCCGGGCACAGTCAAATCCTCGCAACAACGGTTCCGGGTAATATCAAATCCATTAAGTTATTGACAAAGCTTGGTTTTCATTTTGATAAAGAGATTATGGTTGAAGAAGAAAAATTGCACGTTTATTCCACATAAAACAAATGTGGTAAACACTGGCGTTCGGGAGATTGTAAAAAGGGAGTCGGAATAAAATGAAAATATTTTGATTTTTGAAGTACATTAGATATAAAGGTTTTATTCTGCTACAACCTGTCTTACTTCAAGAACATTACAGGTGCAGAAAAAGGCTTTCTAAATAAAAATAAAGATGTACGCAAACGAATTTTTGGACCAGGTTGCTGTAATAACAGGCGCAGGCCAGGGCATTGGTTTTGAAATTGCCAAACAGTTATGCACAAATGGCGCATCAGTTTTACTAAACGATATTGATGAAGACCTTGCAAAAAAGGCAGCGGCGAAAATTTCAACACATGAAAATTGTTTCGCACTGACTGGCGATGCTGCCGATCATTCATTTATTCAATTAATGATTGATGAAGCTGTGCGCAGGTTTGGTAAATTAACCATCACTATTGCCAACGCAGGCATTACTTTATTCGGCGATTTTTTTGAATACAAAGCCGAAGCGTTGCAAAATGTAATGAATTTGAATATCGTTGGAAGCTTTTTGCTTGTACAGGCCGCCGCCAAACAAATGAAAGAACAAAAAAGCGGGGGTAGTATTTTATTGATGTCGTCGGTAACAGGCCACCAGGCGCACAAAAATCTGGCGGCTTATGGCATTACCAAAGCAGCGCTTGAAATGCTTGCAAAAAACTTAGTAATTGAATTGTCACCATTTAATATTTCCATTAATGCTATCGCACCCGGTGCGACTATTACGGAGCGCACAAACGAAGATGAAAATTATATCAACACCTGGAGCCGCATTACGCCAATGGGCAGGCCGGCAACAGTTGATGACATTGCCAATGCGGCACTGTTTATGACGTCGCCATCTTCCAGGCATATAACGGGACAAAGCCTCATCGTTGATGGAGGCTGGACGAGTGTGAGTCCTTCGCCTTATTAAAATAAATTTTTCTTTGTGGTTATTCATAATCCCACCGGAAATTATAAATTTGGCAACGGTTACGGGTGGACGTAACTCTAATATCACCCGTTAATAAAATTGCACTATTGCGGACACTACCGATTTGAAACTAAATGCAGCAAATTAACTTTATAAACATTACCAACGAATGAAATCAGACGAATTAAAGAATTTACAGGCGCCGCTTAAAGATAAATATCGCAAAGAACCGGACGCAGCCATCGTAACATTGAAGGCCCATGGAAAAATCGGGGAAGGGATTTCGTGTAAAGTGGAAACAGGCAGAGCATTGGTAGAAGCGGGATTACACGCCGCAACGGGAGGAAGCGGGATGCAGGCATGCTCTGGTGATTTGCTTTTGGAGGCATTGGTAGCATGCGCAGGAGTTACATTGAGCGCTGTTGCCACCGCCATCGGGATAGAAATAAAAAGTGGAACAATACAGGCTGAAGGAGACCTGGATTTCAGGGGAACATTAGGAGTGAGTAAAGAGGTGCCCGTTGGGTTTAAAGAAATTCGATTGCAAATTAATATAGATAGTGACGCTGCTGCCGAAAAATCAGAATCGCTTCTGAAACTTACCGAAAGGTATTGTGTAGTTTACCAAACATTAAAGAACGGAGTGGACGTAAAGGTCTCATTGAACTAACTTTTTACTGTTCTTTATACCGGGGCAAATTATGGCATTCACTAATTTGCATGTGTCGTCTAAATCAAAATCTGCTAAAAATATTTCGGCCATGCTTCACCGTTATATATAACAGAATTGAAAATATAGTATTTATCAGTTTTCTCAAATTAGATATTGGTGGGTTAGATAAAGCACTTATCAAAGTGACACAACTACGATCGTTTGCGCCAATAAAATGGCTCTAAGCAGCCCTGCTGTGCAAAGCACAAAACTCTTCGCAAAAAATGGCCCGCCCCCGGAACACATTCTCACTTAAAAACTGACCTTAAATAGCGTTGAAACTGACGAACGTCATACTGAATTTGACAGCCGGTTTTTAACTTTTCATAAATAATTATGATGTTGAGGAAAAGATTATTCAATTCTTTTTCGGAAGAAAGTTTTAGTCATCGGGGTACAGATTTCTTACGCATTGAGGCTTTAAGCGATGCCGTATTCGCATTTTCAATTTCATTGCTCGTGGCATCACTGGAAGTACCCCAAACATTTGCTGAATTAAAAATAATTGCGAAAGGGGCTATTCCATTCTTTGCTACTGTTGCGTTAATATTTCTATTTTGGTACCAACAATATATTTTTTTTCGCAGGTATGGTTTAAACGACCTTTTCACAATTTTACTAAACCTGGCCTATTTATCTGTAATACTATTTTACGTCTATCCTTTAAAATTTTTATTCTATCTTTTAATTTCAGCGTGGAGTGGGATTAATTTATTTCCTGAAGCAACTGAAAAAGGCCTTGTGGTTCTTTCATCGGGAGACTTCCCTCAACTGGTAATGCTATTTAGCATTGGGTATTTCCTCATTTGGATTATCATTTATTTATTGTATAGCCGGGTTTTAAAATTGTCTGAGAGGTTTGCCTTTAACCGCTATGAAATGTTATTTACTCTGAAGGAAGCACGCGGAGCTTTATGGAATGCATTAATAGGTTTATTTGCCCTGGCTATGGCCTGGCTTAATTTTGAAAGACTGGCCGGTATTTGTTACCTACTTATTCCTTTAATATTAATAGTCAATCAACATATTTTTAAGGTTAGCTATAAAAGAGCTGCAAAAGGAACTTCTTCTCGTGGTCGTCTTATTTCACATCAAAAAATTAATTAGCCCGAAAATAGCACGGGAATGGGCGCCAACATTTCGCAATGGCTCTGGTGATTTTGTAAAAAGAATTACTTACCCGCTACAAAAGTGTGGGCACATTGTAAACGCTGTTAATTACACTTATGCCTGGGCGTTATCTTTCATTGAAGACCGTGCAATCAGTAAGGCAATGAAAGATAGGCATGCAGCTATTGACAGGTAATACCCGACATACTCAATACCATACGCTTTTGCGAGCTTCGTGGCGAGATAGGGAGTTAAAGAAGCTCCCAATATTCCAGCCAGTGTAAAAGACAAGGAGGCACCGGTATACCGAACCGGTATTGGAAAAATCTCAGCAAGGGCTGTTCCTAACGGTCCATAAACGAGTCCCATTAATAACATGCCGAGGGTGAGAAATCCAACAATTATTGCCCAATGCCCCGCAATGAATAATCGTGAGAAAAATAATCCGAATATGAATATGCAAACGGTTGCGAAAATCAATATCTGTCCGCGGCCAAACCTGTCTGCCAAAGCCGCTGAGATGAGAATGCCAATAGCAAAAAGCAGCATGGAAATAATTTGAGCAGTGAGGAAATCAGAATGCGGATATTTTAACACCGAAGTACCCCAACTCAGGGTGAATACAGTCATCAAATAAAAAAATAAAAAAACGGTAATAGAAGCAACGGTGCCCAATACCAATGCCTTTGTATTTTTCCTGAATACATCAATTATGGGGAGTTTTACCCGCTCATTGTTTTCAATAATTTTCAGGAAGGCGGGAGTTTCTATAAGTTTTAACCGGACATACAAACCTACCCATACCAGGATTGCGCTTGCAATGAACGGAATCCGCCAGCCAAAATTGAAAAACTGTTGGTCACTCATGACATCACCGAGCAGGAGAAATATGCCGGTGGAAAGTAAAAATCCTATGGGAGCGCCCAATTGCGGAAACATACCGTACCAGGCTTTTTTACCAGGGGGCGCATTTTCTGTAGCAAGTAATACGGCGCCTCCCCATTCGCCGCCAAGCCCCAAACCCTGGCCAAAACGGAACAGCGCTAAAAGAACAGGGGCCGTTATACCAATAGTTTGATAAGTGGGAAGAAGACCAATAGCTATTGTGGAACAACCCATAGTTAACAATGCCGCTACCAGGGTTGCTTTACGACCGATTCGATCTCCGAAGTGCCCGAATAATGCTGCACCTACCGGGCGGGCAAAGAACGCCAATGCAAAAGTTGCTAATGATTCAAGAGTGGCAGTGGCTGCATTAGCAGCCGGAAAAAATATTTTTGGGAAAACCAAAACAGCAGCAGTGGCATAAATATAAAAATCGAAAAACTCAATCGTAGTTCCGGCAAGGCTCGCTACCAGCACTCGACTGGTGGAATTTCCACGCCCGTTTATTTGATTCATTAAGTCTCTTTTAGTCAGAAAAAGCGGGTAGCAAACATAAGGTTTTTTAGTTTGCAATGTCCATAAGGGCGCCTTGTGCAACCAATACCGCTTCCTATTTATACCTAAAGATTCTTTGTAATGTCTCTGTAACCCCTGCCAATGGGAATAAATATTCCCTTTACCTCGACCATTTCGGCGGTGTATGATTCAATCTTGCTTAGTGAAACTATGAAGGACCGGTGAATCCGCCTGAAAAGATTGGGAGGTAAAAGATCCTCAACTTCGTGCGTACTCATTTTTGAAATGTATTCTCTTTTTGTTGTAATAATCTTGACGTATTCCCGCTGACTTTCTATATACACAATCTCGGAGAATAAAATTTTCATCTTCCTTTTTTGAACGGTCAGAAACATATGGTCTTTTATCTCGCGGCTTTTTTTTGATTCCTGTTTTTCTACATGTCCTGTTTTTACTTTCGTTACCGCCATTAAGAAGCGCTCAAATTCAAATGGCTTTAACAGGTAATCCGTTACATTCAAATCAAAGCTCTGCACTGCGTATTGGTGGTAGGCCGTAGTAATAATTACAGCAGGTGGATGTGTAAGCGCTTTTAAAAAGGCCATCCCTTTCAATTTGGGTAAATGAATATCTAAAAAGATAAGATCGGTATGATTATGCCGCAAATAGTCCGTTGCAAGAATGGCATCTTTAAATGTTCCCTGTAATTCAAGAAAAGGAACCTGTGAAATATAGTCTGCTAAAACTTTTACTGCTAATGGTTCGTCTTCTATTATGATGCATTTTATTTCAGGCATGGCTTGAAAGATTAATTTTTAGAGTAGCTATAAACGTAAAATCGTGTTGTTGAACAACCAGGTTAAAATCTGTGTAAAGCAATTCCAGTTGGCGTCTCAGATTAGCAAGGCCGATATTTTCGTTTACCCGTATCCGTCCGGGAGGCAAACTTTTTTCTTTGAATGCTTCAGTAGAATTTTTTACAATAAATTTTAACTGCCGTTGATTAACTGCAAGATGAATATCCACAAAGGGATGATTTCGCGTTTCAGATACACCGTGCTTGAATGCGTTTTCCACTAAAGGAATCAACAACAGCGGCGGGATGGCTTGCTTCATATCTTCAACGTCATGATTAAAGTTGATACGCAAAGAATCATCATAACGTAATTTTTCAAGAGCGATATAATCAGTCATAATTTTCAGTTCCTGTTCGATAGCTATATAATCGCCGCCGGTCTCATACAACATGAAACGCAATATTTTCGACAAGCGTAGGATTGATTCAGGAGCAAGATCGCTTTTATCCCTTGCCAATGAATAAATATTATTTAAGGTATTGAATAAAAAATGTGGATTCGTTTGTGACCTCAGGTAGTTCAATTCGGCTTCTTGTTTTTCGATACGTAACCGCTGGGCTGATTGCGTTAGTTTTATATATTGATAAACATGCCTGCTGATTCCAAACAAGAAAACTGATCCGACACTGTATGCCATTAGATTTTCAAGTGCAACATTCAACGAAGGATATGTTTTTAATGCAGTATAAATATGCACCTGTATTCCTAATAACCGCCACGCATACGAGCCGTACGAATAAAATAACAAATGAATCCATAAGAGCAGAATTCCGGGAAGAATATTGTAGAGAATGCTCTTTCTTTTCTTTAATACAAATGGAATGGTATATTCAAAAAATATAAAATTGAGGGCAATAACATAAACAACTGCCCAAAAGTGGTTAAACACAAGAGCAAAAAATCTGTTGGGGTAGCTTCGCGCAGTAGTAAACAGTCCCAGGAAAAAATAGCCGAGCCCAACCCACAAATAAAATTTAATCTGCTTTTTATCGATTGCTATTTTCATCTTGTTGTTTGGAAAGATAAATATCGGCAAATCTTTTGCTTTTCATTTTGCTATCTATAGAATTGTCGTTCACATAAACGAATAAACGAACAAGGTCGACCAAAGCGTGAGTAGTGCGTGGCCGGTGATATACAAGGCAACCCTGTTTATATCGTGTTCAAAGCATCTGCAGGATTCTGCTACCAGTATTTATTCGAGGCTCTTTATTATTTGCTATTCATCGTTGACCATTTAACACTGTTTGTTTACCACAACCTGTTGTTTGTTGCCCGGGGCTTTCAAAGTATTCTGTATTTAGATATTCTTGCAGAAGATTAAAATTAAAAATCAGGGGAAATTAGAATACACGGTCCGGGAATATAGACATTATATCATCAAATAAAAAACGAAACATCATGAGACAACTCATTCTTTTAACTACAATTGCTCTGGCTACACTTCTTTTTTGCGGTTGTTAAAACCTTCACGGTTGACAGAAAGCTAAAATAAATAAGAGCGCCGGTTCTCATCAGCAGAGAGAGAGAGAGAGGGATGTTTTTACATCCCTTTAAAAAAATATGATATGAAAAAGAGAAATAAAACTATAAAGTTTGGAGAAGACATAGAAGGTTATACCATTCCCGTTTTAAATGAACGTGAAATAAGGGCATCAGCAGGCATTCTGTTTTTATTTATGTTCATCTCTTTAATGCTGATTCTGTTTAAAGGGAATTTTTTAATGATAAAATATGTCATTCTCATGTTTCTAACGGACATGATTATACGTGTTTTTATTAATCCAAAATTTTCTCCAACATTAATTATAGGGCGTTTGATCGTAAGCAGGCAGGTGCCCGAATATGTTGCTGCAGCGCAAAAAAAATTTGCATGGAAGATAGGTATAGCTCTTGCAGGCTTCATGTTCTTTCTTTTGGTAATCGTAAACTCTTATAGCATTTTTACCGGTCTTACCTGCCTGGTATGCCTTGTCTTCTTATTCTTTGAATCGGCCTTTGGTATTTGTTTGGGATGCCTGTTTTATGGTTTGTTTTATAAAGAGAAAGCAAAATACTGCGCAGGAGAAATTTGCAGCCCCGCAAAAAAGCACGAAATACAACGGACTTCATGGATGCAACTTCTAATCATCGTTCTCTTTATTTTGTTCGTTGTCCTGGCCAAAATTTTATTTAATGATTATTTTAATGAGTCCCCAAGGGACCTTTGGCAAATCATAGATACAGCATTTGCGAATTGAAAAATGAACATACCCAACGAAGCCGCAAGAATAGCTGCTCTTCAAACCTAAACGGACAGCAATCATACAATATTTAACTTGTATTATTTTTTACAAAAGATCACCGAAGGGCGGTCTTTTTTTTTGAACGTTACTTTAGGACGGGAACTGGTTTCGCAGCAAAGCTAATTTGGCTTGCTTTACGCAATAGATTATTTTAGAGTCGTATAAGTACAATGGTTGCCCACAACCCTAAAACAAACATGTCTCATGGCAGAACAGGAAGTTATTAAGCATACAAAAAAAATTTATAAAATCTGGAATAGTAATGAACATCGTTTTTGGCAAAAATTGAAGGAATTCTTTTTAGAAGTTTTCATAATTGTTTTCGCCGTCAGCGTTTCAATATGGTTTCACAACAGGAGTGAACATGCACATCAACAGGAAGAAGTTAAACACTTCCTGATTGGCCTGAAGAGTGATTTAAAAAATGATTTGCAGGAAATGCGAAATGATAAAGAGTCTTATCAATACCAAAAGGCAGTATTCAGTTATATTACCAATATCAAACTGGGACAGAATTTAGATATTGATTCATTACGCAAATACTACAACTGGTTATTCAATACAACCTGGTTAGAGCCCAATGACGGCAGGTTTGAAGGATTTAAATCTTCAGGGAAAATTGGAGAGATTGAAAATGAAGAACTGCAAAATGATATTATGGATCTATACCAGGAAGATATTGTTTCGTTATTGGCAAGCACAGACGGTTACATAGCTAACAAAAAAAAATTTTTTGATTACGTAAGTAAAAACAGGAAACGGCTGACAGACTCTACATCAAATATAAGTGCTATCCTTGTTCAGGACGAAGCGCAAAACATATGTAGTACACTTGGTGACCCTATTGAGGTACTGGAGAGATATGATAAGTGCATTGATAAAATGCGAAAAATAATAACTGAAATTAATGAAGAATACAATCTTAAGGATTAAAATAATTGTAGCTAACTAAGCCGCCGGTACATAAGGTGAAAACAAATGAATATCTTGTATTAAAAATTCCCAAAGCAAATATGTCCCAGACCCGTCAGCTTGCTGCTATTATGTTTACCGATATAGTCGGGTACACTGCATTGATGGGTGATGATGAGCAAAAGGCCTTTGACTTCCTAAATAAAAACCGGCAGATTCAGCAACCGGTTATCGAACAATTCAACGGGCGATTAATAAAAGAATTGGGTGATGGAGTAATGGCCAGTTTCCCTACTGTTTCAGACGCGGTAAATGCGGCCATTAAAATCCAGGAAGTCTGCAATGCGGCAAAAGAATTTCAATTGCGTATCGGCATTCATTTGGGAGAGGTGGTTTTTGAAAATAACGATGTGTTTGGAGACGGAGTAAACATTGCATCACGTATTCAGTCTGCAGCGCAACCCGGGAGCATTTATATTTCTGAGCCTGTTTATCAAAATGTTTTTAATAAGAAGGGGATTCATGCAAAATTTATAAAAGAAGAGAAATTAAAAAATGTAAAAGATGCAATAGGAATTTATGAAGTGATTACACCCGGTACTGTTAATTCTGATGCGACGGTATTAAGTAAAAAATCAAAAGAAAGTGCCGGTAAAAGCATTGCTGTTCTACCCTTTGTAAACATGAGTAATGACCCGGAGCAGGAATATTTTTGTGATGGAATTTCTGAAGAGATAATTAATTCCCTTACACAATTAAATAACCTGCGGGTAATCTCACGCACGTCTGCCTTTACGTTTAAAAACAAGAATGTTGATGTTCGGGAAATCGGGAAGATTCTTGATGTAGAAACGTTGCTCGAAGGAAGCGTACGCAAATCAGGTAATCGTTTGAGAATTACAACAAAACTTGTGAAGGCTTCTGATGGCTCCCATTTATGGTCCAATCGTTACGATCGTGAATTGGAAGACATATTTTTAATACAGGAAAATATTGCGGAGAATGTGGCTACAGCGTTGAAGGGTGTTTTAACGAATAAAGAGAAAGAATCCATTCGTCGCCCCGAGACCAATGTTGAAGCCTATGAATATTATTTGAGAGGTCGTCAATTGTTATACCAGTTGGTTCTGGGTCAATCAAAGGATATGTTCGAGAAAGCTATTGCGTTAGACGCAGATTATGCACTTGCCTACACCGGGCTTGCCGATGCACATTCCTGGAATTATGAATGGGAGGGCGGAAACAACACGGACCTGGTAGCTGCGGAAAGATATAGTTGGACAGCGCTTTCCTTGGCGCCTGATTTGTCTGAAAGTCATTTATCACGTGGCTATGTGCTTTCGCTCGTGAAAAGATTTGATGAAGCCGAAAGGGAATTTAAGGAAGCCATCCGGTTAAATCCGAATTCTTATGATGCATATTATTTGTTTGCCAGGGCTTACTTTGCAAATAGCCAGGTAGAGAAATCGGCTGTAATGTTTCGTAAGGCATCTGAAGTCAGAAGAGAAGATTTTCAAAGCATGCTGTTGCTTGGGCAGTCTTTGAATATGCTTGGAAGAAAAGATGAGGCAGAACAAGCGATCAGGGAAGGTATAAACAGGGCCAGGAAGCAACTGGAGCTTAATCCTGATGACAGAAGAGTTCTTTCCCTGACCTCCGGTTCTCTTTACGACTCCGGAGAAAAAGAGGAAGCCTTTGAGTGGATGAATAAGGCGCTGGAATTATATCCTGGAGAAGCAGGAACGCTAGTTAATGCAGCATGCCTTTTTGCAAAAGCAGGTGATAAGGGAAAAGCACTTGATATCCTGGAACTGGCTGTAGGCAAAGGATTTGGAAAAAAAGACTGGATTGAGCATGATCCTGATTATGATTCTTTGAGAGAAGAGCCTCGCTTTAAGGCGCTGCTTGGTAAGTTACAGTGATGCGAAGACATAAAGGGAGAAGAATTTATAAGGTATATAACGGTATCCATTAGACGCATTTAAGAAACTGTCGCGGAAAGAAGTAAAATTATATACCCATTTCCATGGTAAGCCTGCTTTCTTCAAGATCAAGCTCCCGTTCAATTTTGCGAACGACAACTTCGCTCGCTTTACCATTACGGTACATTTGCAGTAGTGCACGCCGCTCAACCTGTATTACGTTTACTTCCAGTTGCGAATATTCATTAAATATTTTTTCAGGAGTAATGGTAGGTTTCTTTTGTCCAAAATACCCGGGCGGAAGATCTGTTTTTTGAATACGCTTTAATTTGTACTCATACTTCCTTTTTATATTTTCCCTGAATTCATCTTTTACTTTTTCAATATTCTGGTCAAGGTGATCAATCGTTTTATTCAATATTGCTGTGCGGACCTCGTATTCTTCTGCGACTAATGATGGCGCCTGCAATTTTAATTTGCGGATAACCCATGGTAAAGGCAACCCTAAAATAATGAGCGTAGATAATATAACACAAAAGGTAAGATAGATAATAAGATTTCTTCCGGGAAATGCGTCACCACCAGGTAACACCAATGGCAGCGATAGTGCAGCGGCAAGCGATATCACTCCACGCATGCCCGCCCATCCAAACACAACCATATTGCGCCTGTCAAAAGGTTCCTCTTTTATTTTTTTACTTAAAATTCGTGGTAATAACGCTGCCGGTACCACGAAAACAAACCGTGCAATAATTACCACAGCACTGATGAGAATTCCATAAAAAATAAGATCACGGGTTGTATACATGTCCATGCCCGCCACTATTGATTTTAATTGCAGACCTATCAAAATAAAAATAAGGCCGTTCAATATAAATACAATTACATCCCATACTGCATACGTTGCTATTCGGGTCTGGTGGGTAAAAATCGATTCTGCGTGATACGATAAAAACAAACCGGTAGATACCACCGCAAGCACTCCTGAAACCTGGAAATATTCTGCTAATAAGTAGGAAGTAAAGGGTATAATAAAAGTTACCGATGTTTGAATAACGCTGTCAAAAATTCTTTTTGATATAAGATAGGCAATGTATCCAATCAATAGACCGATGCCAACACCTCCGGCGATTACCCAAAGAAAATTCAGCCCCGCTTCCCACAAAACAAAATTTCCGGCCATTACGGCAGCAATAGCATATTTATAAATAATGAGGCCGCTGGCATCATTCGCAAGACTCTCACCCTCTAATATAGAAATTATCCTGGGCGCTAACGGTAATCCCCTTGTAATGGATGTGGCGGCAACGGCGTCAGTCGGGGAAATAATGGCGCCCAACAAAAGCCCGAGCGGCCAACTCATGCCTGGAATAAATGCATGGGCAATCATGCCCACCATAAATGTTGTAAAAAAAACAAGCCCGAAAGCGGCTAATAATATCGGGCGCTTATACGACTTAAGATTATACCAGTTGGTATTCCATGAGGCCTCATATAAAAGAGGTGGTAAAAAAATAAGAAAGATAATTTCGGGATCCAGCGATATGGCATGTAAACCGGGGATCAGGCTTATTATGATACCTGAAAGTACCAGCACAATTGGAAAAGGAAATGTATACTTATTGCTAAGCACTGCAAGGAAAGTAACTCCGGATAAAAGCAGGGTTATTAGGACAACATCATTCATTGGTACTTTTTTCAGTTGCCAAAAAGATAAAATTAAATCTTTCGGAATAAAGGCCGGGTTAACTTATCAACGTGATAAAATTTTTCTGAAATTTTACGCCCCTTGAGACAACGGATATTGAGAAACCAATAAAGAATAAATGATTTGTATTTCGCGTGATAATTGCAAAAATGCGATACTATGAAAGTGACGTCTTTATTAATATTAATATAATTAATACTAAAGCCGCAATAAACTCAGAAATTAATAATACAAGAAGAGATAATTTTAGCAGATCACTCCCGGGTGGATTCTTTAAAAAATACGAAAAGGAGAGTCGTAGCTTCGGGGTTTTGAAAAATTATTTGCGGGTGCCTGGTAAATTCATGCAGGCAAAACGCAAATATTGGCGGCAAATTGCAGGATTATCAATAAATAAAAAAAACCGGATTTTACTCCGATTTTCGTTTTAAAGTTTCTAAAACTTTTTCTTATGGGTACTGTTAAAACGAACGAATTACCGGGATTATTGTTGGAGAAAAGAGCTAAATCGGGAGGCTCACCCGATTTTAGCGAAGTATACGGGTGGCGGGCACGAAATTACAATAAAGAGGTTACAGAGCTATGTTATGAATTTTTGCCATGGTCACAAGTTCCACGATATTATGGCATCGCAACTTTTCAAATATCCTTGCTTTATGGGTGCCTATGGTTGAAGTATGCAGATTTAATTTCTTTGATATTTCGGACACAGAGTCTCCATGTACAAGGTGCTGAACAATTTCAAACTCACGCGGGGATAATTTATCAAATTGATTTTCCTGCATATTATTGTTAAGTACATCGGTTGCCAGTTTCTCTTTCAATTCCGGGCTCATGTACCGGTTGTTTTTCAGAGCACCCTCAATTGCTTTTTTTATTTCACTTAAGGGTGCATCCTTGCTCAAGTATCCCATGGTGCCCATCCTAAGATATCTCTTCGCGAACATTTCTTCCGCATTCATGCTGAACATTAAAATCCTGGAGCGAGGTTTAATAGCAAGTATATTACTTACAATTTTGTATGAATCAGTATTGGGAAGGGAAATATCCATTATAATAAGGTCATAGTTATTATGCTTAATTTTTTCAAAAGCCGAATCACCATCATGAGCCACATCTGTTTTACAGTGCGCCATAAAATTTTCTATAACCAATTTTAAACCATCAGTTATTATAGGGTGATCATCAACAAGTAGAATCTCCTGCATATAAAAATGATTGTATTATCAAGTAAATGCAAACGATACCCATTTAGCAGTTTCTTCCTTCTTACCCGGCTTATTATTAATTGAAAAGAAGGCAAGGTTTCTATTTCGCAAAACATCAATTAACCACTTTTCTTAAAAAGTGTAGGAATTTTTCATTGGGGAAGAAATTAATCAAACAGCCGTGGTTCTAAAGGTGTGCAAGGCAGGTTTTTTTTTAAAATTTGGATAACATAACTTGCAAACGGAATATTAATTTACATGGCTTTCATAATTTTTTTTATAAATGCCGTTAAAAAAATAATAATATTATTTTATCATATTTTTCCGTTAATTGCTAATTATTTGATACAAATTTATCGTTATCAAAGAAGTATGGCAACTGCGAAAACACACAGGTTGTTATTTTTCCTTTTCTAATTAAAAATTTTTTTTTAATGCCAACCCCCGGAGATTATACGAAATCTTTTATTACAAATATACCGGCTGATTTAAAGAGTGAGCAGGCTGCATACTTCAGGAAAACACTTCCCCGGTTTCCGGAAGAAGCCATTTATATTTATTCTTTTAAAGAAAACCGGATGATTTATGCGGATGGATGGGAGGAGGTGCTGGGCTATAAGGATGACGAAATAACTATGCTTACTATCGTTAGCATTACCTCACCCGAATATGCACCATTTTCAAATGAATTAAATGATAAAGCATTACGGTTTATTAATGGCAGAACGGATGAATTGGAGAAATATAGCTTTACCATTGAGTTAAAAAAAATACATAAAAACGGGACTGCTGTTCCTTTAATATCCAAGGTAGGTGTGTTTAGCAGTGAGAATGGAAGAGTTACTGCAATTATAGGAAGGTCGCAGATTAACTGGAGTATTAATTTGGGTAACGTGATGAGATATGAGGCCTATGGTCCGGATAAATCTGAATTTGAAGAAGAACTCAACAAGCAGTTATTTAATTGCTATGCTATATCGAGGAAAGAAAAAGAGGCATTGGCGATGGCGGCGCAGGGATATTCATTTAAAGAAATAGCCGGTCATTTCAACGTGTCGCAGTCCGCCATTGAAAAAAGGATAATTCCAATGTACAAAAGGTTTAATGTTAAAAGCCTTACCCACTTAATAAGTTTTGCGTATGATAACCATATTTTGAAATAAAAGTATTTTTTCGAATAACCGAATCAGTTATGAAAGATGTACTGAAAGAATATTTTTTTTATCAACGCCGATACTTTCCAGCATTTCGTGCCATTTTCCATACAACTCTCTGCCCCGGTCGCTGCTTCCCAATACCCAGATAGTGTTTGTATTTTTAATTGCGGTCCTGTTTATTTCATTTTGTGAGGAATACGTGTCAATTAATTTTAAAAAATGCTCCGGCGAAATGAAGTCATGCTTCACAGGATGCCCGGCATTAATGTCATCAATAACCAACACGGAGGACGAGCGCCAGTTCCATAGGCCCGATGGCCCTTCATCAGGATCAAAAAACATGCTGAACAGTTTCATGGCGGTTATATAATAACATGGCTTGTGTTTTATAGATAACTCTGTTGCTATCCCAACACTTATGCGTGTTTTGCCGCTGCTTTTCGACCCGAAAATAAACAGGTGCATTCCGTCGCCGGTGTTATTCAAAAAACGGTTTATATTATTGATGTCGTTTGCTTCCAGGTGGTCGGCTTCCCATTGGCTTAACCTGAATTGAAAAGGATATTGCGGTATTTGCAAATACATTTTAGTAGGATACCAATAGTACACCGGGTAAATTAACAATCCTGCTAAAATAAATACTATAGTTACAGAGGTTGATGAATAACTGCAAAGCGCACTTGCACAAAAGGCGCCGAACCAAAAGAATCCTATATCTGTGATGGTATCAAAGGCAACATTTCCCCATGCCGGCTGAAAGACGTATTGCTGCTCAATGGGAATATTTTTTTTTTAAGGGTTTGCTTAATAGCAATGGCCCTAAAAAATTAAATGTTTCGAATATGAGCCATCCGGCAGAAATAATAACCGCTGCCCAAAATGAGGCGTTCTCATTACTATAATACCTGGACAGAATAATATAAAGAATAAACGTAGGAATGAAGCCGAGGGAGATATGCCCGAATTGGTTTGCCAGCCACGTGTAAGTTAAAGTAACCCCGCGGTAAGAGTCTTTACCAATTAAATCGGCTTTTAGTTGATTGCGTATATCCCTTCCAGTTATAGTCTTGTTCATAGCTTTTTTATACTAAAATAAACAAAACCGGTTGTATTGAGAATGGCGGTAGCACCGTTCCTGCCTTATGGAGCGGGAATTCCACAGGTTTCTAAAGGTTTTGCGGGAATAACCTGTGTCTTTTCGCAGGTTAGGAATTTATTTAAGCGGGAATCTGTAAAATTTTCTCATATCTGCCGAATAAATTTGGTTACTTTTTATTCCCGGTAACCTGGTTCCGAATGGAAACTACTGAAAGCAACTGCAGGCTTTGCAAAAATATCGCTTTATACTTCCCGGGTATATCAGCAAAATTTCAAATCAACGATTAATTACTGTCTTCCCTATACTAAGAAGCTGCCTTCTCCGTTATTGAAAGTAATCCATTGCGTTATGAGTGCGTTAATTAACGCAGTAGTAACGCTGGTAGTATAAAGCAGGTGCATATCATTCAGCCTGCAGCCAGTAATGAATGTATAACTTTTAATAAATTAAGAACATGGCAAGAGTAACGGATGTATTTATGAGCGGCACAATGGGTAACATGGTGTTATACCGCCGGATGGATAAAAACTGTGCCCGAATGAAACGGGAGACGGGATACAGCAAACAGCAGCCACCAAAATAAGAAGCGAAAATTTTGGTATAGCATCAAGGGCGTCGAGGCCTTTGCGAAAAGGACTGTTTCCTGTGATTCCATTTCCGACAGACAGGAGTATGCAAAGCAGGTTTTCGGGAGCGATTGCCAAATGGCTGCGCTTATCAAACATTAATGATCTGCCGCCATGTGATGTAGCGCCTTATATTACCGGTTTCCAGTTTGCCAAAGGCGATACTTTCCGTGAAAGATTTAGGGTACCCGTTACTGTGAGTAATCCTGACAGTAACCTTATAACAGTGGGTGTGGACGCATTTACGCCTGCAAAGAATGTAGGTGCGCCAGCCGGTACTGTAATAATAGAGCTGGTAATAGCAGTTGCGGGCTGTGTACTCGAAACTGGAATGCCTTCCGGCAGTAGTGTTCAGAGGATACAGGTGCCCTACAACCACGATGAAATAGCAGCGCAGGAATTGAAATTTAATATCCCGGTTCCTGCGGGTAGCCTCACCATTACAGCAGGATGGCTTCAATACTTTGTTTTAAAAAATAACAAAATCTCCCGCTCGGAAAATCCTGCTTATATGCCGGCAGGAGTGATTAATGCTCAATATAGCTGAGGAATGCCTTTTAAGTTTGATGTTTGCTGATCGGATGTATGTTTATCTAAACTATCGTTTAATATTTTTTTGGAAGATAGGAACTCAGCGTACGCTTTCTTTATATCATTTACATAGCTATTATTTTTCCCTGTAAAAACTATACTGTTTATCATCGAGCAGGGGATGCTTGCCTTCGAGGTGATCACCTGCATAGTGCAAAGGAAAAGATTTAAAAAATACTTCTGTGATCCAGGACTCAAAATTGAACACATAATTATCAGACTTTTTAATATCTACCGGAAAAGATGATACTCTTTCGGTGCAGAGCTCACACAACAATTCAATGCTATCAACAGGATTTGGAATGATCATTAATCCCTGCTCATCGGCATTTATGATACTGTCGCCTTTTGGTGTTTTAAACCTGCAAAATACCAGACGATAAAGGTTGGTGTTTTTGTCTTTGATATTAATTGTAATAAAATTATTTTTTGAAGAAGAGCTCTTTACTAATTTGAAATCCTTTCCGGGATAAGGTTTGCTGCTTAAAATAACATTGTTATCGTGTGCGCTCCATTTGCCTGAGCCATACCGGTCCAAAGCACCATAGGAAAAATAAAATTGAAAGGTGGAGTCTTTGTTTAAGCGTAGTCCTGATGCTACTTCCATTACACCTCTTAGCGAATATTCGCCGGCTATACTCATTTGCGCATTAGAAAACCGGGTGCTGACCATAAAAAAAATTATTGATGTAATTATGTATTTCATTTTGAATGCGGATAATTCATTAAAAAAGATCTCACTGCGGGTAGCTCAGTTTTTTCAGAATTTGTTGAATCAGCAATTGCTGATAAGTTCTTATAGTAAAAAACGGCCTTTTCTTTGTTGCCGGTTTTTTCAGCTGCTACACCAGCTTGATATAAACTATTAAAACGATTTGGACATTTCATTAGCACCGCTTCGTAAGCTTGTAAAGCATCTTCATTTTTCTCCGACTGTAGTAACATGTCGCCTAACAATTCTCTTGCCGGAAGTACTTCCCCCGGAGTTACCGGGTGCTTTCCAGTACTGTCTTCCATATCTGCCGCAAGCTTCATTATATTCAACGCTTCTGTCTTTTTACCTGATTGAAATAATATCCACGCTTCGCCGGTTTTTGCCTGGATGGCTACTTCTTTTGATTTATAAGAATCTTTCTGTTTTTCCAATGTATCATGAAGCTGATTTAGTTTATTCAATTCATCATTTGCAGCATTCAAATCGCCGGTATGCGTTGCACCCATTAAACGGGTAAAATGAATAATGGCCTCCTGCCAGGGAAATTTATTCCAGGGAAAATTTTGAGGATGTATTTGCAATATAGCCGCTTCTGCCCAATTCTTATTTTCAAGAAGATAACGTGAAGGGATAGCCGCAAAAGCATAAGCCACCTTAAAATTAACGGGATACACCTCGTTGATCGTTTGTAAATATTCCACCTGCTCTTTTGCCAATTTATTGTCACCTTTTTGGAGATAGGCATACACAAGATAATCCATGCCGTGCAGTTCCTCATCCCAATGGCCTTTAATACCCGCTGATTCGGCATAGCATTTAGCTGCAGCAATGGATTGAAGATTGGAATGGATACTTTCGTCCCAAAGACCCAGCCTTGTAAAAATATGTGATGGCATGTGGAGTGCGTGTGCTGACGAAGGAGCTACGATGGCATATCTTCTTGCTGACGGCAAAGCAAGTTCGGCAAGCCCGGGATAATCGTAGGTATGAATGATATAATGAATGACGCCGGGATGATTTGGTTCTACCGCATACAATGTATTTAATATTTCACCTGCTTTTTTTTGGTTAGCATATGTCATGTCAACCGGATCTGCAGCCGCATCTAATGCAAGCGCATAAAATATGGCTGCTTCCTTATCTTCGGTGTATGCAGTGTATAATTTCTCCATCGCTTTTTCAAAATAGATGCAACGGGTATGATGATCTGTTTTATTCCAGTCTTTATAAAATAATTCAATCGCGTTAATGTAACCGGCTTCTCTCGCTGATTTCGAAGTGATGGAGTTGGCGATCTCAATAGCTTTGGCACCTTTTAGCAATTCTGCTTCTGTTGGCGGATTCCACAAAGGATGGAAATTGCACATGGCGACACCCCAGTACGCCATCGCACAGCCGGGAGCTTCATCAATTACTTTGGCGAACGCTTTTTCAGCTTCATCATATTCAAAAGAATGTAACAGTTCTACGGCGAGGTTAAAATCTTTTTTTGCCTTTTCATTGCAGGTGATTTCAAAATCCACAGTCCCAAATTGTTGATCGGGCGGCCCACATGAAATGACAGTTCCTCGCTTCAGCTTTATTTGGTCAATTAATTCCTTTGACGGAACTGAGTTTCTGCTCCTACAGGATACTATTAAAGTCAATGCTAAAAGCATATGTACGGGCAGGAGCCGGGGGTATATCATATGTAAAAGCTTTTAAACTTTTTATGGTTTTAAATGCAGAAGGGGTAGCGTTTAAAAAATATTTTGATCAATTCAAAGGGTTGCAGCTAACATAAAAGTAGAATGTTCGTTTCGTATTTGCAATCCTCTAAAAACGGGAGTTTGAAGTCTCCAGGTCCCAAATCTTGTTAGTGAGCTTAAACTCTGCGAAGATGGCTTTTGCTTCCTGCATGGTCCATTTTTCCCAGTTAGGATTTAGATGATTACCATACCATTTTTTAGAAAATTCCCACACATTAGTTATCGGTTGAACATCACCTTTTGGAATATTATGCCGTTTGGTCCATTGATTAATTTGTTCCTCGTTATGAAAAACAAGCATGTTGCTGCAGGTGTAAATCACATTATCCCATGCCTTTTTCATAGGAATAGGGAAATGGATGTAAAGATATTTTTCCTTTACTTCTCCATTTGTTATGTGAATGATCACCTGCTCATCGTACGCTGCAAGTCTTGTTGTGATGGTAACGTCTTCATCTAACAGTGCGGCAATGCCTAACGAACACCATGCACAATTGCCCCACCACAAACCCTTAGCCGATCTTACCAGGAAGTTAGTCGGTGCCAGAGAAAAAGGATGTATCACCCAAACCTTGGGTTCATTTGGATGCAATACTACTCCATGATATTGTTGCAATGTATTAAGTGCCTGCTCAATTTCCCCGGTCGGAGCGCCAAGAATTCCAGATAATGCATCAACATCTGGCGCATAACCATTGTCAATAATACACCTGATAAGTGTATAGTGTAAATTGCTGTTGGTAACCATTTTTAAATATTGATGTTATGTTAAGCGTATAGTTACTCATAAATTTATGCAATATATATTACCGAATCACCTGTCAAAAATTATCTAGTTACAGTATTCCCATACGAGCCGGAGAGCAGAAATACAATAATGGAAATATTTTATCTCCTGCAAAACTTTAATTCTTTTCTGCTTATCTTGATCATTCAATTGAATTTGTATGGCTGTAATTGCGCTCGATCTTGGTGGAACAAAACTTGCCGCGGCTTTAATAAGCAACGATGGGGATATTTTATTTACTGAAACACGATTGTTAGAAAAAAGGACAGGTCATGAGGTCGGCGAGTTGGTTGTACAGCAAGCGAATCAACTCTTAAAAAAGGCGGCTGACAACAACTGGCTGGTTTCTTCTTTGGGCATATGTGTGCCGGGCATTAGTTATTCAAAAACAAAAAAAGTGTGGGCACCGAATATTCCGGGATGGGCAAATTATCCCCTGCAGGATGTATTGCAAAATGGTGTGGAAGAAAAGAATCTCAATATTAAAATTGATAGTGACCGTACATGTTGTATACTCGGTGAAGTATGGAAAGGCAGGGCCCGTGGTTGCAGCGACGCAATTTTTCTTTCGGTGGGTACCGGAATAGGCGCAGGTATCCTCATTAATAACTCGGTGCTGCATGGCGCCAATGATATTGCCGGCGCTGTAGGCTGGATGGCTTTGGAAAAAGTTTTTGATCCAAAATTTATTTCCTGCGGTTGTTTTGAATATGGCGCTTCAGGTGAAGGCCTTGTAAGAGTTGCAAAACAATGGATGAAAAGCGGTTTTGAAAAAAGCATCCTGGCTAAAAAGAATGCTGATGCTCTCACTGCCGCTGCTATTTTCGACGCTTATGAATTACAGGATGAATTAGCCGTGAAAGTCATTAATAATGCGATAGGTTATTGGGGCATGGCAGTGGCTAACCTGGTAAGTATATTTAATCCTGAAAAAATAATTTTCGGTGGCGGTGTATTTGGCCCCGGGCTTCAGCTACTGGATGCTATTTATGAAGAGGCAAAAAAATGGGCTCAACCGATAAGTATATTAGAGGTAGCATTAGAAGGATCTGCACTCGGGAACCAGGCGGGCCTTTACGGGGCAGGTTACCTTGCATTGAAAGGATAAATTTTTATAATTAAGAAAATGTATCAACGGAATAAAGTTTTTGCAGCAGCTTGTATTACTATTTTATTATTCGGGATATTGTTTCTTATATTAGGTTCTGTACTGCCATTGCTTACAACCAAGTTTCACATAAGTGATGTAAACAAAGGTGCTCTTGTATCTCTTCTTCCAATTGGATTACTCGCGGGCTCACTAATATTTGGACCGATAGTAGACAGGTATGGTTATAAAATATTGCTTGTCATCAGCATCTTACTTGCTGCCATTGCTTTGGTGGGTTTGATCTATACAGGATCCTTTGTCATCCTGCAGGTATGCATCTTTGTGACTGGTTTTGCCGGAGGTATTCTCAATGGAGGCGCCAATGCATTGGTTTCAGATATCAGCAAAGAAGATAAAGGAGCTAACCTCAGCCTGCTTGGCGTTTTTTTTGGAATCGGCGCCCTTGGCACACCATTATTACTCGGACTTTTATCAAAGTATTACCAGTACTCAACCATAATATCCGGGGTAGCACTATTCATGCTGTTGGCGGTAATTTATCTTTTTCTCATTCCATTTCCTGCCCCCAAACAGGCACAGGAATTTCCGTTACGATCAGGAATTAAATTGCTGAAGGACCCCGTGCTTCTGTTAACCAGCTTCTTTCTTTTTTTTGAAAGCGGCATCGAGGGTTTGATCAACAACTGGACCACCACTTTTCTCCAGGATACTTTACATACTTCACCGGAAAAAGCATTGTATGCACTCTCATTTAGCGTAGTGGCACTAACCGTTGCCAGATTGGTACTGGGCTCACTCCTTAAAAAGATATCTTCCTCACTCGTGTTGTTTTTATCTCTGTTGCTGATCGCATTGGGATGTTGTATACTTCTGCTCACTGCATCGTACGGTGTGGCATTTACAGCACTCATAATTATAGGGACCGGTTTCGCTGCAGGTTTCCCGGTGATGCTGGGCTATATCGGGCAGTTGTACGCCAGCCTCTCCGGCACAGCATTTAGTATAGCGTTGATAATTGCCCTTACCGGCAATACGCTTCTCAATTATTTGTTTGGTATCATCGCAGGGAGATATACTACCAGCAGCCTGCCTGTGTTGTTACTTGCCTGCGTTATTTGTATGCTGTTGCTGCTGACCACCATTAAACAGCACGTACAAACGAGACTTAAAAACTAAAATAAATCTGTAAATAAAAAATTCTAAAAATATGCTTGCAAAACAATGGCTACAAAATGCCCGCTCTGTAATGGATCGTATTGAAGAAACTCAAATGGAAAATATTCAACAGGCTGCTTTGCTGATGGCGGATACCATTGAAGCGGGGCGATGGGTGCATACATTTGGTTGCGGCCATGCCACCCTTCCAATAGAAGAGATGTATCCGCGTATTGGAGGGTTTGTTGGTTTTCATCCCATGATTGAACTGCCACTCACATTTTTCACAAACATTGTAGGCGGAATGAGT
Organism: uncultured Chitinophagaceae bacterium; assembly: GCA_963819925.1. Lineage (GTDB taxonomy): Bacteria > Bacteroidota > Bacteroidia > Chitinophagales > Chitinophagaceae > Ginsengibacter. Next base: position 100,351 of record CAWFYG010000020.1, read on the forward strand.
GTGCACAATTTTGTTTTCCTGGAAAGGGTAGAGGGGTATGGTACCGAAATTATGAAAGGATACAATTTTGATAAGAGGGATTGCATGTGGTTATTCTCACATACAGGCATAAACGCAGTGAATATAGATGTTGCCATTGAAGCTAAAAGGCAAGGGATGAAAGTGATAGTATTTGGTTCTGCGAAAGAAGCTCAGGGAAAACAAACAAGGCACAGCAGCGGTAAAAATATTTTTGAGCTTGCCGATCTCGTGGTGGATACCTGTGTGCCGGGTGAAGATGCCAGCGTTCCATTAAAAAATCATGTGGATAAAGTAGGCCCCATATCCACAATGGCTTTTATTACCGCAGTATGGATGACCGTTACTACAGTTGCTGAAATATTAGCCGACCGGGGCGTGAGGCTTTTTATTCATCCATCACACAATGTACCCGGCGATACTACAGCCAAAGAAAGATTATCAGAAGCGTTGGCCGAGTATAAAAAAAGGATAACCGGGGTTTAGGTAAGGTATTGCCTGTATTATATACCAGGCGGTTACGGTTTTGTAATTATGCTTTGAATTGAGTTACTACCAAAAGATCAAAAAGGAAAAAGAAATTATGATAGCAACGATCATGATAACATAGATGAGCAATTCGTTGGTGCTGCTTTTCTTTTTTAATTCATCTTCCATAACATACTTTTTTGTTGTGATAAAAGATTTGAATAAAAGAAAACCGGAATCAAATTTTCAAAGAACATGCCATCCAAAAAAACTCTATCGCGAAATTGACAATTTTACACCAAATCTTATTCGAAAACTTGAGACCGCATGTAAAAAATGCAGATCAGAGACAATTCTTCAGTATGTCTTTTGAACCAGGCAAGGAAATACACTGCGTAAGAATGAAGCCTCGCCAACAACCTGGCTTTTTGTGCCTGTGAAAAGAATTATGAATTTTAAATTAATTTCTCTTGAAATAATGGCCCGTGGGGGTCTTCACCGGACAAATCTTTGATGTGAAAATAATACCGTGCGAAACTCCGACATTGAGCAAATTTTAAATACGATGAAAGTTTGACTCTGTTGCATCGGGTAGTTTGTTAAACATCAGGGTTCCCGGAAACCATTCTTCAGATTAAGAGTTCATTCATGGGAAATCCCGATGGGGCATTAATGTTTTTTTCCTTGCATAGTTTAAGATACTATCCTACAAGGCCATTTTGCGACTATCTTTATACACAGGATGTAAGTTGCGCAACAGGCACGGACGTTTGCGCCCCCGCCGTTACGGAAACCCGGGACAGCGCAACTAACGGATATGGTTAAACTAAGAAAAGCAACGGGTGTTTCTTGAGACATGAATCACGAAGTTTGGACCCTAAATGATGCATCAATATTATTATTCATTGGTATGGTGCCCTGATATTAAACACTTCCAGGAATGATTTGTGTCAGGTAATATAATGGTTATGTATTAAGAGATTACGATTAACTTTATTATCAATATTTTAATATTTTATAGATACCTACTCTCTGTTTAACTAACGCACCATTCTCCAGGTTCTGAGAAACCGAACATATTAACCAATATCACTATAATTACGCCAGCGAATTTATTTGAATCGAATGTTTATCACGAACATTCTAAAAGTAATTGTATGAAAAAAATCTACCTTCTCCCCGTTTTATTGCTTGCTTTTGCGAATTGTATTGAAGCGCAAACACCCGTTCTTGACCCCGGTTGGGGCACGGGAGGCATTGTCAAGACTCCTTCAGGTAATCCATATTTATCCGATTGTACTAATGCGGGATTGCTCCTTCGGGGCGACAGTGCTATTTATCAAATAAATCAAGAGACAGGATCTTCTTTTATAGTAAAGAGGTTTATGGATGGCACCATCGATTCTACTTTTGGAACCGACGGTGTGTCGGATCCGTTACCTATAACCGACAGCCACGCGGCCCTGCAGGCAGATGGCAGCATTGTGGTCGGAGGGTTGGTGAATATTGTTCATTATTGGTGGGGGTACCCTGAGAACCAGGGAAATTTTGCAATTGGCAGAATTACATCTGCCGGACGGGAAGATAAGACGTTCGGTCAATCAGGTATCACTGTCATTGACTTTGGCTGGGATGACCATTTGAGTTCAGTGATTATCCAGGATGATCAAAAGATTCTCGTGATAGGGAAATCAGTTAATACAGAGATGTATTCATTGGTTTTTTTTGCTATGGCCCGCCTTAATTCAGATGGTACAGTTGATGCCTCATTTAAATTTTCTTTGTTTCCCTTTGATTCGGGGATTTTTGCGGCAACTAACGCGACCGTTGATCAGAGCGGAAAAATAATTATTGAAGGAAACGGTATAGACAGTATATATATAATAAGATATAATACCGATGGAACCCTGGATTCATCTTTCAATGGCACAGGTGGCCTTAGCCTGTCATATAGCGGAAGTTTTGCAATAAATGCCATCGCTGTGCAAAGTGATGATAAGATTGTTGCCAGCCTTTGGGGCTCTGACATGAAGGCGTTACGTATAAACGCGAATGGAAGTATAGACTCAACCTTTGGAACCGATGGAATACAAACTATTGTCTTCAATGGAACGTCACAGGCAAATGCAGTTGCCATTCAAAATGATGGCAAGATAGTTTTAGGTGGCGTTGCGGAGAATAATGGGCATAATAATTTTGCATTGGCACGGCTCATGGCAGATGGGAGTCCCGACAATTCATTCAACGGCGATGGAAAGATGACCACTGATTTTGGATCGTCTGATGAATCCATAAGTTCGTTGGCCATCCGCCAAGCCGGGAATATTGTCGTTTCAGGTACAGTTGCTAACAGTGGCCCACACAGGCCTGCCCTAGCGAGCTATGAATCTGATGGTACTAATGATGTTAGTTTCAACACGAGCGGAAGGCTGGTTGATTCCATTTCCGGACAATATTCTTACTATAAATGCGGGGCAGTGCAGAGCGATGGTAAATATGTGGCGGGCGGCACGGCGTGGAATGGTACCAGTTTTGACTTTCTCATAGCACGTTATAACACTAACGGTTCATTGGATCAAACGTTTTCAAGTGCCGGAATTAAACTGGTTGATTTTGGGTCAAATAACGATACTATATCCGCAATTGCATTGCAGCCGGATGGAAAAATACTGGTGGCAGGTTCCTCGGGAAATAATGCCGTGGTTGCACGCCTTATGCCTGACGGCACTATGGATGCTACTTTCAACAATGGAATTGGGTTCAACACATCAGATGTAGCGGTTAGTAATTTTGTGACCTCGATGGCGCTTCAGCAAGATGGAAAAGTGCTGATCGGGGGAAAAACGGGCTTGTTGCGATATAATGCAGATGGTACAGCAGATACAGGATTTGGCTCTGGTGGGAAAGTATCAGCGCCTTTCAGTTCTGGTTGGAATATGTCACTTAATTGTGAGGCGCTTACCATACAAAATAATAAGCGAATCATTGTTTCGTGCGCCATATACCCGTCTTACCTCTCCAACTACATGGCAGTTGCCGGCTATAAGTTTGATGGCTCGGTTGACAGCACGTTTGGTAGCAATGGAATAACCAATTTGGCCCCCGATATTAGTTATGCCTACCTCTCGCCCAACCAAATTACAATAGATTCTAACGGCCGCATTATTATCAGCGGAGATTTCCGCTCACTGCTGCAGAGGACAGACGACGCACAAGGTCTTATGGTGGTAAGACTTGATAGCAATGGTATTCCTGATAATACTTTTGGGCAATACTATGGAGTCTATGGATTTGAACTTGTTTCATCACCTCAGGATGAGGTGAGTCATGCTACTTCCCTTGTTTTGAAATCCGATAACAAAATCTTATTGGGAGGCTATTCGTCCGACGGGGCCTACGATAATTTTAGTATGGCACAATTAAATGCAGATGGGTTGGTTGATGCAGGCTTTGGTAATGGCGGAATGCTTCTTACACGAACGAGTACCGGTGTAAACAGGGCAAATTCGTTTACACTTTACCAGGACAAGTTATATGCGGCAGGATACGGCCGCTACCCCAGTGAAATTGGAGTGGTAGCCAGGTATACAATTCCTTCCGGTGGACCTTTGCCTGTTACGTTGATAGATTTTAGTGCAAACTTACAGCAGGATCGATCTGTATTGTTAAAGTGGCAAACAACTGCCGAGCCAAATTTTGCGGCATTCATTGTTGAAAAAAGTATTGATGGGGCCAATTTTAATCCGATTGGCCAATTGGATTCAAAAGGCAGCGTTAGCAATGGTGCAACTTATACCGATATTGACGGACAGCCAAATCCTGGTATTAATTATTATCGCTTAAAAATACTTGATCGCGACGGCAAATTCACATACAGTAAAGTTGTGTCAGTAAACGTTCCGGCACTCATTACGTTTAGAGTAACGCCAAATCCTGCGCACGATTTGTTATTTATCCAGTCAAAAGGAATTACTGAAAAGGCAATATTTGAAATTACAAGTATGACCGGTCAAAAGCTGATCACCCGGCAAATAACGCTATCCGGCAATGATAATATTTCAGTTGACATCAATCGGCTACCAAAAGGTGTCTATAATTTATCAATAAGAAGTAATAAACAATCGATCGTAAAACAATTTGTAAAAGAATAAATACGCTTGCGCAAAATTTGAATCAATGTTTTTTGACAGGCACAGGAAAACAAATTCAATTCCGAGCCTGTCAATTTTATACTAAAATCCCTTCTGCCCTCAGTTTGTTCAACTATAAAAGTACTGCTGTCCTGATGTTTGTAACCCGAGACATTTATAAAACTATAACAGTTACGGATACCCGAATATGATTAAGAAGAGTTGATTTGTAAAAATTGAAATGGACGTTGCAAATTTGATGGCAGAAATTGTTAAGTTAAAAACTCAGGACAGCCAAACTAACGGTAATGGTTAAACTAAGTGATAACAAGAGGTGTTTCGTAGACATGAACCACGGATGTGGGCTCTAAATTGATCCATCAAAATTATTATTAGTCATCGGTACCTTTATATTGAATACTTCCGGGAATGATTTGCATCAGGAATAATAATGTTGCGAGGCTGTGGCTAATCTCTGTTTCAAATATACTCATTAACCATCAGAAGTCAGAGGTGGGCAGTAACGTAAACATTTTCGAACAGCAACTTTCGAACAAAATGGTGACGTTGTAAGAGATAAAAATTATTTTTATTATCAGTATCTTCATATTTTAGTGGCACAAACTCTCTGTTTAACTATCACCCCATTCTCCAGTTCCGGGAAAAACCAGCCTTATCACCCAATATTACTATAATTACGCCGGCGAATTTATTTAACCGAATGTTTATCATAAGCATTCTAAAGTAATTGTATGAAACAAATCTACCTCTTCTGCATTTTACTGCTCGCTTTCGCGAATTGTATTGAAGCACAAACTCCCGTTCCTGACCCCGGTTGGGGCACCGGCGGCATTGTCAAAACTCCTGCAGGCAATCCATATTTATCCAATTGTACTAACGCGGGATTGCTGCTACGGGGCGACAGTATTATTTATGAAATAAATGAAGAGAACGGATCTACTTTTATTATAAAGAGATTTACGGATGGCACCATCGATTCTTCTTTTGGCACTAATGGTGTGTCTGATCCGTTACCTGTTACCGACAGCCACGCGGCCCTGCAGGCCGATGGCAGCATTGTAATTGGAGGGTTGGTGAATATTGTTCATTATTGGTGGGGGTATCCTGAGAACCAGGGAAATTTTGCAATTGGCAGAATTACATCTGCCGGACTTGAAGATAAAGCGTTTGGTCAATCAGGTATTGCCGTAATTGACTTTGGCGGCGACGACCATTTGAGTGCTGTTATCGTTCAAGATGATCAAAAGATTCTCGTGATAGGGCAATCAGCCATTTCAGGTGCTTATGGGCTCAATGTTTTTAGAATGGGCCGCCTTAATTCAGATGGTACGGTTGATACCACATTCAATTTTTCTTTGTTTAAATTGGATTCGGGGTCTTTGGCGACAACTAACGCGACCCTCGATGAGACCGGAAAAATAATTATTGAAGGAAACGGTGTAGACAGTACATATATACTAAGATATAATGCCGATGGAACCCTGGATTCGTCTTTTAATGGCACAGGAGGCATTAACCTGCCATATGAGAATGGGGCTATATTATACGCAATGGCTGTGCAAAGCGATGACAAGATTATTACCAGCCTGTCGGGCTCTGATATGAAGGTGATGCGTGTAAACGCCGATGGAACTATAGACTCAACCTTTGGAACCGATGGAATACAAACTATTGCTTTCAATGGAACTTCACAGGCCAATGCAGTCGCCATACAAAATGATGGTAAGATAATTATAGGTGGAGTTGCGGCAAATAATGGTCATAACAATTTTGCATTGGCACGGCTCAATACAGATGGGAGTCCTGACAATTCATTCAATGGCAATGGAAAGGTAACCACTGATCCTGGCTTATCCGATGAGTATATAAGTTCATTGGCTATTCGGTCAGGTGGAAATATTGTCGTTTCAGGAACTGTAACCAATAATGGCGCACACAGGCCCGCCCTGGCTAGCTATGAAACTAACGGTACCAATGATATTAGTTTTAATACAAGCGGGAGCCTGGTTGATTCCACTTCCGGAAAATATTCTTATTATACATGTGGGGCAGTGCAAAGCGATGGAAAATATGTGGCGGCCGGTACCGCCTGGAACGGTACCAGTTTTGACTTTATGATTGCACGTTATAACACTAACGGTTCATTGGATCAAACGTTTTCAGGTGGCGGAATTAAATTAGTTGATTTTGGTTCAAACAACGATACTGTATCCGCAATTGTGTTGCAGCCTGATGGAAAAATACTGGTGGCTGGTTCCTCGGGAAATAATGCAGTGGTTGCACGGCTTATGCCAGACGGTTCTTTGGATGCTACCTTCAACAATGGCATTGGCTTCAACTCAACGGATGTAGCGGTTAGCAATTTTGTGACTTCGATGGTGGTTCAGCAAGATGGGAAAGTGCTGATCGGGGGAAAAACGGGATTGTTGCGATATAATGCGGATGGCACTACAGATACTGGCTTTGGTACAGTTGGGAAAGTATCCGCACCATTCAATAACGATTCAAGCACACCATTTAGTTGCCAGGCGCTTACCACGCAAAATAATAAACGAATCGTTGTTTCGGGCGTCGTTTACCAGTCTGGCTTCTACAACACGATGGTAGTTGCCGGCTACAAGTTTGATGGCTCGGTTGATAGCACCTTCGGTAACAATGGAATAACACTATTGTTGCCTGATATTGGCGCATCTACTTATTTGTCACCAAACCAAATTGCAATAGATTCCCTGGGACGCATTCTTATCAGCGGAGATTTTCACGCCTTGCATCAGAGGGAAGACGACTTGCAGGGTATAATGATGGCAGGGCTCGATAGCAGCGGTAATCTTGATAACACATTTGGGAACGATCCATACAACATTGGATTGGTGTTTTTATCGTCGCCGTTGAATGAAGTGAGTCATGCTACTTCACTTGTATTAAAATCCGATAACAAAATTTTACTGGGAGGTTATTCATCCGACGGGGCCTACGATAATTTTAGTATGGAACAATTGCATGAAAATGGATCGGTTGATGCAGGCTTCGGTAACGGAGGACGGCTTCTTACACGAACGAGTACCGGTATTAACAGGGCAAATGCCTTTACAATTTACCAGGACAAATTATATGCAGCGGGGTACGGGCTCTATCCTGATGAAATTGGCGTGGTAGCAAGATATATTATTCCTTCCGGTGGAACTTTACCGGTAACGTTGATAGATTTTAGTGCGACGTTACAGCAAAATCAATCTGTATTGCTACAGTGGCAAACAACGGCTGAACCAAATTTTTCGGGATTTATTATTGAAAAAGCTGTTGATGGAGTTAATTTTAATCCAATAGGCCAATTGTATGCAAAAGGCAACGTTAGCAGGGGTGCTACTTATACTGATATTGACCAACAGCCCAATCCCGGTATTAATTATTATCGCTTAAAAATTCTTGATCGCGACGGAAAATTCACGCACAGTAAAGTTGTGTCAGTAAACGTTCCCGGACTCATTACGTTCAGAGTGGCGCCAAATCCTGCGCACGATTTATTATTTATCCAATCAAAAGGAATTACTGAAAAGGCAATATTTGAAATTACCAGTATGGCAGGCCAAAAGCTGATCACCCGGCAAATAACGCTATCTGGTAATGATAATATTTCTATTGATATCAACAGTTTGCCAAAAGGTATTTATAATTTATCGATACGAAGTCTAAAACAATCGGTCGTAAGACAATTTGTCAAAGAATAAACACGCCTGCACAAAATTTAAATCAACCCTTTTTTGACGGGCTCAGGAATACAAATTCAATTCCGAGCCTGTCAATTTTATACTAAAATCCCTTCTGCCCTCAGTTTGTTCAAATATAAAAGTACTGCTGTTCTGATGTTTGTAACTCGAGACATTTATAAAACTATAACAGTTACCCCAGCTATCCGAAGTAACATCAAGGTCATGATATGCGCTGTCCTTAGGTTTGTAACGAAGTACATTTTTAGGTTTATAGTTCATTTCAGAAAAGTTACTCTTTGCCTTTGAAAGCTTCCCCGATTTTGAAGGCTTCAGCGTAGTCCCGGATTTTCTTTTGCAACACCCTCTTTCAGGCAATCTTCTGTATAACGGGATTAAACGCTTTTGAGGCGACTAAAACTTTATCGCCTACATTGATTCCCTTTGTTTCCGTTTCTTCCGCAACAATTTTTACTAAACTTCCTTCGATTAAAATGGTAAGGATATAAATTACATCCTGCTTCTCAATCCGAATAACCTGCCCGGAAAATTGAAATTTACCGCTCACTTTTTTGGTAGTGAATATATCAATAGGTTTTCCTTCTTTTATTATTCTTCCATTTTCAAGAACGAATATTTTGTCGGACATTTTAATAACCTCACCCGGATCATGACTTACCAAAATGGTGGTCAGGTTAAATTGTTGGTGCAGTTTGAGAATATAGTCCTGCAACCTTGTGCGCATATTTGTATCCAATGCAGACAACGGTTCATCAAGAACCAGGATCTCAGGTTTTCGTACTAACGCCCTTGCCAAAGCAACTCTTTGCATTTGCCCGCCGGAAAGCTTTCCCGGTTTCCGGTGTTGCAGATCGCCCAGTTCTATAATGGATATTAATTCATTTATAATTTGTTTATCCTGTCCTTTGTTTAAAGCAAAAAGAAGATTTTCTTTTATTGTCATATTGGGGAATAAAGAATAATGCTGGAAAACAAATCCCATTTTTCTTTGCTGCGGTTTTACATTGATTTTGTTGTTGCTGTCAAACCACGTTTTATTATTAACGGTAATTAATCCTTTGTCAGGCTGCAGCAGCCCGGCAAGCATCCGGAGTATGGATGTTTTTCCTGCGCCCGAATTTCCATAGATGGTAACGAATGTACCTTGTTCGATATCAATATCGATATGCATTTGCATTTCTCCATTCTCTGCAGTTAATCTCTTTTCCAAATACAGGCGTATCATTTCCAAAATCTTTTTACATAACCCCCGTTAAATAAATATATGAGTAATAATATGATGAAGGTAATGGCAAATAAAATGAATGAATACCAGTTTGCGGAATGATAATTGAGCGCTTCCACTTCGTTATAAATGGCAATAGAAGCGACTCTTGTTTTCCCCGGGATGTTTCCGCCGATCATTAATACTACGCCAAACTCACCAATGGTATGCGCAAAAGCCAACACAATCCCTGTAAGTAAAGATGGTTTAATATTGGGTAGAAGTACTTTGAAAAGTGTGGTAGTTTTTGATTTTCCCAATACGTACGAAGCCTCGGTGATTGTTGAAGACAGGTTTGATATCCCGGCCTGGATGGGATGCACCATAAATGGCAAACTATAAATAACGGATGCGAGTACCAACCCTTTGAACGAAAAAATAATTTGCAGGCCAATAGAATCGTTTAACCACCTGCCAAAATCGTTGCCGGGACTAAAAGCTATCAGGAGATAAAATCCCAGTACGGTTGGTGGTAATACAAGAGGCATGCTTACCAGTGTTTCGATAATTGGTTTTATGCGTGATTTCGTATACGCCAGCCAGTAAGATAGTGGGATAGCAATAATCAACAATACAAATGTTGTTATCGTTGCCAGTTTAAAAGTTAGTGCTAAAGGTTGCCAGTCCATTATTGAGATAGCATTATTTCGTTCGTTTTAATCATAGCAGTTACGGTTTCGCCAACGTGCAATTGTAACTGATCAACGGCGCCGGAAGTAATAATGGCCACTATGTTACCAGGGGCTGCACTAATAGTTAGTTTACTTAACAGTGCTCCTTTTTCTATTTCAAGAATTTCGCCGGGAATTCTATTTTGCATACTAACGTTATGTTCCGGGCCTTTTCCAATAACCACTTCTGTTTCTTTAAAAATCACGTTAATTTCATTTCCTTCTTTTAACCACGAAGCGGTGTCCGGCGTTTCTATGATAATTGATTTAAAGAGAATATCATTAACATTTATCTCTGCCAAAGATAAACTGCCACTCACTCTTATTGACGTAATCGCTCCTTTAAAGATATTCATGAATTGATTCCATTTACTGAATAGCCAAAATTCCCCAGAATTTTTTTGGCATCATCAGAGAATAAAAAGTAATAAAATTTTTCTGCATTGTTTTTTTGCAAATTCTTTCGCTTCAATAGTACCACTCCCTGTGCAATTGCCGGGTAACTGGCTTCGTCCACATCTGCCCAATGGCCTTTACCTTTCATTGCGGGGGATAAAACAACTGATTTAGCGGTAAACCCGATCTCTGCTGATTTTGAGATTATGAACTGGTTGGTTTGCGATATACTTTCCCCGAACACTAATTTATCTTTTACGTTTTCAAAAATGCCATAGTGTTTTAATGCTTCTATAGCAGCTTCACCATAAGGAGCCGTTTTCGGATCTGCCATTGCAATATGATTTATTTCGGGATTTTTAAGAATGTCAACAGAAGGTTTTATGCTATCAATCATTGACCACATAACTAATTTTCCATAGGCGTAAATTTTGGGCTGGTTCATTGCAAATCCTGTTGTAAATAATTCGGACGGATATTTCATATCAGCAGAAACGAACAAGTCATAAGGTGCACTTTCTTTAATTTGAGCTGTTAATTTACCCGACGAGCTTATAATCAAATCGCACCTAATACCTGTTTTATTGGTAAACGCTCTTGAGATTTCCTGCATGGCAAATTGCATGTTTGCCGCAACGGCAATAGTCAGTTTTCCATCCCCGCTGTTTTGTTTTTTATTTTTATTTTCAACAGAGTTACATGCCGGTAGGAATAGAACCGATGAGAATAGCACAAACAATATTAAACCAATTCCTTTCATTCATCATTTATTTTGTGGGTAAAATTTTATATGCCTCATCATTTCCCATCGGGGATATGTTATAACAGGAAAAGTAATATTTTATATCTGTTTCTTATTGTTTTGGAATGTCTTTTTTCATTGCACATGACAGTGCCAATTTTCTTTCCGCAGAAACCAACCAGTACAACAATATAATAATCGTCAGTCTTCATCATTGCAATGTCACCATTTCAATTAAGTGTTCACTTTCTTTAAATAAGTGTCCGTTTATGAACACTTATTTGAAAACTGTTTTAAAATAAGCTATTCTTTTTCAATACAATATGGGGTTGGTACATTCATTGAAAAGTATTTGCGGGCAATGGTTTCTTTAAGCAAATGTTTACACGAAGCTTATTAGGAAGGGAAGAGCCGTATGCCGGATATTTTTTGATTTAATGCTCAAACTGTACAGATACTATGTTTAAAAATTATTTCAAAACTGCATGGCGCAATCTTGGCAAAAACAGGATGCATTCGTTTATTAATATTTTCGGATTAGCTATTGGTATGGCAGTAGCTATATTGATTGGATTATGGATATACAATGAACTTTCATTTAATAAATATTTTAAGAATTATGATCGCATTGCAGCCGTAATGCTAAATCAAACCGTCAATAGCAATATTAAAACAGGACGGGCAATTTCTTTACCGTTAGATGCAGAACTCCGCAAAAGTTACGGAAGCGATTTTAAGCACATTGTCATGATGTCTTTCACGGAAAAACATACTTTGATTGCGGGTGATAAAAAAATTACGTACCACGGAAATTTCATGGGTGCAGAAGGGCCTGCGATGCTTTCACTGCATATGTTGGAAGGCGGGCTTAGTGGCTTAAAGGGTCCTTCTTCCATGCTCATCTCACAATCCGTCGCCAAAGCGATGTTCGGAAATGAAGATGCGGCTGGCAAAGTAATAAGGCTTGATAACAAATCGGATTTTACAATTTCCGGCGTGTATGAGGATCTTCCTCTTAATACTACATTTAATGACCTGGCATTTATAGCGCCATGGGATTTTTACGCCAATCACCCTGACTGGATAGGAAGAGATCCGGCTAACTGGAGCGATTATTCGCTTTTTATGTATGTACAAATAGCCGATAATGCCCAAATAGCGACTGTTTCGCAGAAAATAAAAAATGCTATCCTTAATAATACCGGTGAAGGAGTAACAAAAAGAAAACCAGAATTATTTCTGCAGCCGATGCGTGAATGGCACTTATATTCTGAATTTAAGAACGGGGTTAATACCGGAGGCGCTATTCGTTACGTTTGGTTATTCGGTATTATCGGAATATTTGTATTGTTACTCGCCTGTATCAATTTTATGAATCTCAGTACCGCACGCAGTGAAAAAAGATCGAAGGAAGTTGGTATACGGAAAGCAATCGGTTCACTCAGAAAGCAACTCATTATCCGGTTTTTTTGCGACTCGTTATTAATGTCGGTTTTATCTTTCGTTTTGTCGTTAGCGTTAGTATGGCTTGCTCTTCCGTTTTTTAACGAAATCGCCAATAAAAAAATGGACATTCCACTTAACAGTGCGTTGTTTTGGATGTTGTGTGCCGGGTTCACTTTGTTTACAGGGATTAGTGCGGGCAGTTATCCCGCCTTATACCTTTCTTCATTTAATCCTGTGAAGGTTTTAAAGGGCACTTTCAAAGCAGGACGGTTAGCTGCTGTTCCCCGCAAGGTGATGGTGGTACTACAGTTTACGGTATCTGTTGTTTTAATAATCGGAACTATTGTTGTATTTAAGCAAATTCAATTTGCGAAGGATCGTCCCGTTGGTTATTCCCGCGATGGGTTGGTTAATATTGAAATAACCAATAACGATTTGCCCCGTCATTTCCAGGCCCTAAGGGAAGATCTTTTGAAATCCGGTGCGGTTACCGGAGTGGCAGGAGCATCAAGCCCTACAACAGGAATAAATTACAATAGGGGAGATATAAGTTGGAACGGCAAAGATCCTTCCATGAAAGCTGACTTTGGCAATTTTCATGTAACGACCGAATACGGCAAAACAGTGGACTGGCAGTTTACTGAAGGAAGAGATTTTTCACCACAACTTACTACCGATTCTTCAGCAGTTATATTAAATGAAGCTGCGGTGAAATATATGGGACTAACTAACCCTGTAGGACAAACGATAAAAGTTGGACAGCGGGATCTTAGCATTATAGGAGTGGTAAAAGATATGGTGATGGGTTCGCCGTACGAACCGGTTAAGCAATCCATTTTTGCTCTTACCGCTGGAGGTATGGATGATATAATTATGAGGATTAACCCGAAGATTAGCACCCAGGGGGCGCTTAATGCGATTGAATCGGTTTGCAAAACGTACTCACCTTCGGTTCCGTTCTCTTATCAATTTGTAGATGAGGAGTATGCTAAGAAGTTTATGGATGAACAGCGTGTAGGAAAGTTGGCAAGTTTATTTGCCGCACTCGCAATCTTTATCAGTTGCCTCGGGATTTTCGGGATGGCCACATTTGTTGCAGAGCAACGCACAAAAGAGATTGGTGTAAGAAAAGTGTTGGGTGCCACCGTGTTTAGTGTGTGGGGACTATTGAGCAAAGATTTTGTGATGCTGGTATTTATCTCATTGTTCATTGCTATACCTGCAGCATATTATTTTATGTTCAACTGGTTACAGAATTATCAATATCGAACACAATTATCTTGGTGGATTTTTGGAGCAGCAGGTGCCAGTGTGTTAATGATCACTCTACTCACCGTTAGCTTCCAGGCAATAAAAGCGGCGATAGCAAACCCGGTAAAAAGTTTGAGAACAGAATAGAATTTTCGCTAACAGCTAATGACTAACTTGCCTAACGGACAGGCAGGTAGCAATTAGCAAAAAAACAAAAACTATGTTTAGAAATTATTTCAAAACCGCTTTTAAGGTTTTCACACGCAACAAGGCATTTACTGCTATTAATGTGCTGGGGTTATCTATCGGTATCAGCGCTGCGCTGATCATCTTTCTTATCGTTCAGTTTGAATTCAGCTATGATAAGGTTGAAAAAGATGGAGGCAGAATATACCGTGTCGTGATGGACACAAAATTCAATGGCAATGAAGGTCATGATGCTGCCGTGCCCGCACCATTAGGTTCCGCTATTCAAAATGAAGTGACCGGTCTGGAAGCAACGGTTCCTGTTATGCAGTTCCAGGGCGACGCAACTGCCAAGGTAAGTATTGAAAGAAAGGGATCATCCCAACCTGCGGTTTTTAAGGCGCAGCCTGATATTGTATTTGCCAATCCACAATATTTTTCATTGCTGCCTTATACATGGCTGGCGGGTTCTCCCGCATCTTCATTAAGCAACCCCTTTAACGTAGTGCTTACGGAAAGCAGGGTAAAACAATATTTTCCTTCTGCCGAAATCAGCGATGTTATCGGGAAACAAATAACCTACAACGATGATTTTGCAGCAACTGTTTCAGGAGTTGTGAAAGACCTGGATGCACATACATCTTTTGATGCTGTTGAGTTCATTTCATTCAGCACGATTGCCCAAACGCACATGCAAGGAGATTTTATGATGAATGTGTGGAATGACTGGATGGCTTACTCACAGGTTTATGTAAAACTCGCCGGTAGTACGCAACCTGCAAACACGGAAAAGCAATTGAATGATCTCATAAGAAAGTATAATAAAAATGCGAATAAAGACGCAGCCAATACAATGCAATTCAGGTTGCAACCGCTGAGTGATATTCATTTTAATTCCTTATATACCGGCGTTGGCCAAAGAGTAACTCACAAGCCAACGCTTTATGGATTATCTGCAATTGCTGCGTTTTTGTTATTACTTGCCTGTATCAACTTTATCAATCTCACAACGGCCAATGCAGCACAACGGGCAAAAGAGATTGGTATCCGAAAAACAATGGGCGGTTCGCGAAAGCAGTTGATCCTTCAGTTTCTCGGAGAAACATTTTTACTAACGGTGGCGGCGTGTACGATAGCATATCTTTTGGCTCCTTTTGTGCTGAAGTTATTCAGCGATTTTATTCCGCCCGGGTTGAAGTTTCAGCCCTTGCAGCAACCGGACATCTTTTTGTTTTTGTTAGTGCTTGCACTTGCCGTAAGCTTACTTGCAGGATTATATCCCGCTTTTATTTTATCAGGTTACAAGCCGGTGAATGTTTTGAAGAATCAATCTTTCGTTGGGACTAAAGAAACAAGACATTCGTGGATAAGAAAAACACTGACCGTTTCGCAATTTGTGATTGCCCAGTTTTTTGTTATTGCTACCGTAATGGTGAGCAAACAGATCAATTATTCGTTGAGTTCGGATTTAGGTTTCAGGAAAGATGCGATAATAAGTTTCGATGTTCCGAGACGTGATACGGATGCTTCTCACAAGGATTTGCTATTAAACGAAATAAAATCAATTCCCGGAGTTAAGATGGCAAGTAAAGGATTTCTGACGCCTGCCAGTCACGGTGAGGCATACACCGATATATCGTATGCCGGCTCTACAAACAATAATAAAGCGAGCGTGCAGTTGCGCTGGGGCGATACCAATTACCTGAGGTTGTTTAATATAAAATTACTCGCGGGGAGAAATATTGACGAAAGCGATACCATTAAAGAATTTTTGATAAATAACACTTACGCGAAACTGATAGGATTTAAAACTCCACAGGCGGCAGTGGGACAGCAACTTGATTTCAATGATAAAAAGATGCCCATCGTCGGGGTGATCAATGATTTTCATGAGATGTCTTTTCATGCACCCGTCGGGCCGCTTGTATTCACCAGCTTCAACAAGAGAAGCTACTTTATTCATGTGCTCTTACAACCGCAGGATGCCGGAGGCATGCTGTGGCAAAGTACGATCAGTAAAATTCAAAACGTTTATAAAAGCATTTACCCGGGTGAAGATTTTAACTATGCATTTTTCGATGACACGATTGCAAAATTCTACCAAACGGAGCAACAGACGGCAACCTTGCTGAGTTGGGCGACGGGGCTTTCTGTACTTATTAGTTGTCTCGGTCTGTTAGGTTTGGTAATGTACACCATCAATACACGGACCAAGGAAATCGGTATCAGGAAAATATTGGGGGCAACGATTGCCAATATTATTTCAACACTATCGAAAGATTTTGTAGCATTGGTTTTGATCGCCTTTGCTATTGCGGCGCCTATTGCCTGGTGGGCAACCCATAAATGGCTGGAAAACTTCGTTTACAGGACGGCCGTTAGTTGGTGGATTTTTGTTTTGTGCGGCGTCAGCATGTTGTTGATTGCGCTTATCACTTTGAGTGTACAAACGATTAGAGCAGCGACGGCCAACCCGGTAAAAAGTTTGAGAACAGAATAAAAAATAGCTAACAGCCAATGGCTGACTTGCCTACCGGACAGGCGGGTAGCTATTAGCTCAAAACAAAAAACTATGTTTAAAAATTATTTTAAAATAGCGATTAGAAGTCTTTTGAAAAATTGATTGACAACATGTATAAATGTATTCGGGTTGGGGCTAAGCATGTCCGTTGGCCAGATGATCCTCATTCATACACGAGATGCATTCAGCTATGACAAATTTCATCCACATCCTGAAAGTACATATTGCCCCGCTGTTGGCACAGGTTTGGTAGCACGGGCTTTGTGAGTAAGCTATACTTGTGTCGTTAATTAATTACAATTCAAATTGACTAATCTTTTCATTATGAAAAAATCAGAACAGGCGGTTAAGCGCATCTCATGACTTTGATATCTCTACGTGTACCGGGGAAGTACTTACGGAGTGGCTTAAACGCAGAAAATGATGTAGTATTTGGATTATGATCTATTTTAAATAACGTGAGGCGTTCCATGCTGCTTTTCATAATCATCAATGGCTTTTTTTATTGCTGAATTGAAAGTAGTATCCCCGTGGCGCAGCCACTTATCTTCGCCATCGTTAAGCCATGTACCTGCCTTTGTTTTTAGCAGGCGGTATTCGCTTATATCATACACCGGTTCCACTTCTACTATGTAAGCAATTTTCTCTTCTTTGTTTAATTTTCCTGCGGAAGAAAAAAGATCCATAAACTTCTTTTTATCTTTTTTCCTGATTCCTGTTTTTACATTTCCCTGCCTGTCGTTTGGCAGCTTTATAAAATATTGTGCCATATAAATTTTTATTTTTTCAATGAATACGGTTACCGTTGAAATGGAAATTAGGAAATGAAGCACAAAGCCAGGCCATGGTTTTGCTGAGTGGTAATAAATAAGGATGCAGGGAAATAACAAACAGGGAAAATTGCTGTAATTGGATAAAGTTTAAATATAAGATGCAGCCGTGTAACCATTGCTTTTACAACGATTATTACAGAATCGGGCGGCGTGGCTAAAACCGCTTTCCCGGGAATATACTCCTGTAAAAAAGCTCTGAAATTTACGTTCAGACTTCCGGCTGTGTCCCTGACTGTTCATTTTTTTTAAACAAGTGTTCGTTTATGAACACTTCGCGATGCAAGGGATTGTAATAAATAATTCTTAATCAACGAAATACATGCTTGGTACATTGATTGAAAAGTAAATGGAGATGATTTTTTTTAACCAGTACAGCAAACTAAACTCCGCCTGTGTTTAAAAATTATTTAAAAACTGCATGGCGCAATTTGATGAAGCACAGAACTTTTTCTTTTATCAATATTGCAGGATTATCCATCGGTATAGCCATTTGCTTTATCATTATGTTATATGTGCAAAGCGAATTAAGCTTTGATCGTTTTAATAAAAAGGCCGACCGCATAGTGCGTGTGGTATTCAAAGCAGATATCAATGGCGGAAAAATTTTTGAAGCCAACGTAATGCCGCAGGTAGCGTCAGCAATGAAGAATGATTATCCGGAAGTGGAAGATGCGACAAGGCTTTATGTTGCCGGCGCTCCGAAAATCACCTATAAAGACAAAACTTTTAAGGACGACAAGCTTGCTTTCGTTGATCCTGATTTCTTCAACATATTCACGTTGCCACTTATTGAAGGCGATGCAAAAACGGCATTGAAGGAGCCAAATACCCTGATCGTTACAAAGGCTTTTGCAAAAAAATATTTTGGGAATGAAGACCCGATTGGAAAGATCCTGGTTTTGCCGGATAACAAAAATGTGTCTTTAAAGGTAACCGGCCTCATCGATAAAGTGCCCGCTAATTCTCACTTTCATTTTGATTTGTTTGGTTCTATGCTCAGCGTGGATGAAGCAAAATCCGATTCATGGATGGGGTCTAACTTTTTTACATACGTTTTATTAAAACCGGGTTATAGTTATAAAAAATTAGAAGCGAAACTCCCCGGCATGGTGAAAAAATATATGGGTCCGCAAATACAACAGGCGATGGGAATGAGCCTGGAACAATTCAGAACAAAGGGAAATGACCTGGGATTTGCATTGCAACCTTTGACATCTATTCATTTGTATTCTCATGCAAATTTTGAATTAACACCACCGGGAGACGCCACGTATGTATATATTTTCGGAGCTATTGCCATTTTTATGTTGTTGATAGCGTGTATTAATTTTATTAACCTGTCAACGGCAAGCGCATCCAAACGGGCAAAAGAAGTTGGTGTGCGTAAAGTGATCGGATCGGGAAAAATACAACTCATTAAGCAATTCCTATTTGAATCTGCTTTGCTTGTTTTTATCGCGATGATCATTTCATTCGTGTTGATACAGCTTGCACTGCCTTACTTCAACGATATCTCCGGAAAGGACCTGGGTTTTGGATTTAATATTAAAATCATTGCAGGCTTTCTTGCCTTAGGCGTGATCGTTAGTTTTATTGCAGGCATGTATCCCGCATTTTTTCTTTCATCTTTTAAACCAATAGCTGTTTTAAAAGGTAAACTAACGGGTAACAATAGCAGCTTTGGTTTGCGTAGTAGTTTGGTTGTTTTCCAGTTTTTTATTTCTGTGGGGTTAATCATTGGCACCATCGTTGTTTACCAGCAAATGAAGTATATACAAAACAAAAAGCTTGGCTATGATAAAGAACAACTACTTACGATACCCGACTCGTATGCGTTGGGTAAAAATGAACAGGTGTTTAAGGAGGAGATGCTGAGGGATCCACGTATTGTAAATGCAACGGCTTCATGGTATAAGCCTGCCGGGCCGAGTAGTAGCAACAATTCGCTCGCATATCCTGAAGGGCACGATAACCAGGTAATGAAAACTATAGAATACCATGTTGATGAACAATACATTCCTACAATGGGTATGCACATGGCTGCAGGAAGAAATTTTTCAAAAGATTTTGCAACCGATTCAACTGCTATGATCATCAATGAAACGGCTGCCACTGCCTTTGGTTGGAATGATCAAACAGCAGTTGGAAAAGAGATTGTAAGAGTAAACAGTGAAAGAGGTACTAACATACCTTTTCATGTGGTGGGCGTGGTAAAAGATTTTAACTTCAAATCGCTGCACGAACCCATTACGCCATTACTGATGACATTGCACCCGGAAGGTGGATTGATATTTAAAATAAAAACGGCTGATATACAAGGCCTGCTGGCGTCTATGAAAAAAGAATGGGGTAAATTCAATACCAATGACCAGGCTTTTGCTTATGCTTTTATGGACGAACTGTATAATAAAACCTATGCTGCGGAACAAAAGACCGGAACCATACTCGACATCTTTGCCTTGCTTACCATAATAGTCGCTTGTCTTGGTTTATTTGGCCTGGCAACTTATACCGCTGAACAACGTACTAAAGAAATCGGTATTCGTAAAGTACTCGGCGCCAGTGTGACACAGGTAACACGCCTGCTATCAAAAGATTTCGTAAAACTTGTTTTCATAGCCTGCCTTATTGCATTTCCATTATCGTATTGGGCAATGAATAAGTGGTTGCAAAGCTTTGCATACAGGATTTATATAAGCTGGTGGATTTTTTTGTTTGCAGGTTTTGTTGCATTGCTTATTGCCTTACTAACGGTAAGCTTCCAGGCAATTAAAGCTGCTGTTGCTAACCCGGTGAAGAGCTTGAGAACGGAATAAAAGCCTCACTAAATCCCTCCGGGGAGGGACTTTACAGGCTTCATATAAAATGAAAATTGTAAATAAATAAAAAGACTTCAAAGTTCCTCCCCCAAAGGGGAGGTTAGGAGGGGGGACGTATGTTTAAAAATCATTTAAAAACCGCTGTAAGAAATCTTTGGAAGAACAAAGTTTTCTCCGCTATCAATATTATGGGGCTGGCACTGGGTTTAGCGTGCAGTCTTTTAATAATGCTTTGGGTACATGATGAATCCAACGTAGATGCATTTCATAAAAATGGTGCGCAGTTGTATAGTGTATTCGAAAAGCAATACCGTGATAATGGAGTGAATGCTTTTTATGGAGGGCCGGGAATTATGGCTGATGAAATGAAACGGGTATTGCCTGATGTACAATACGCAACTAACATGGATTGGCCCGGCCTTTCAACTTTTGAAGCGAATAATAAAATAATTAAAGAAAATGGGTTACATGCTGGTGAGGATTTTTTTAAAATGTTTTCTTACCCTTTGCTACAGGGCAGTGCGATCACTGCATTAAAAAACCCGGACGATATAGCCATTTCAAAGACTATGGCGAAAACTTTTTTTGGTTCGCCGGCAGAAGCAATTGGGAAAACAATTCGCTTCCAAAATAACAAAGATTTGAAAATAACGGGTGTGTTTGAAGATGTGCCGAAGAACAGCACCATGCAGTTTGACTATATCTTAGCCTGGCAGGATTTCCTGGAAGGTAATAGCTGGGCAAAAGACTGGACCAACAATGGCCCGCCTTGTTATATCATGTTACACAAGGGAACGGATGCAAAGGTTTTTGGAGCCAAGGTTAAAAAATTTTTGGACGCATATAACAAAGAACAAACAAAACGTTCCTACATACGTTTGGGCATTGCTAGATATGGTGATGTTTACCTGCACTCAAATTTTGATAAGCAGGGAAATATTTCGGGCGGGAAAATTCAGTATGTAAAACTCTTCAGTATTGTTGCTATTTTTATTTTGCTGATTGCCTGTATCAATTTCATGAATCTTACCACGGCACGCTCTGCCAGCCGTGCAAAAGAAATTGGTGTGAGAAAAGTGGTTGGTGCTGCCCGGTTTGCTCTAATAAGACAATTCCTTAGCGAAGCTTTATTCATTGTATTGATTGCAATTATAATTGCACTGCTGCTGGTAATGCTTGCCCTTCCGCAGTTTAATCAACTTACCGAAAAACAAATTCGTATTCCCTTTGATAATTTAGCTTTCTGGTTAATAATAACCGGGTTGCTGGTGCTAACAGGTGTTATTTCGGGAAGTTATCCGGCATTGTATTTGTCATCATTCAAGCCCGTAAAAGTTTTAAAAGGGTTGCCGAAATTTTCAAACAGCGCTCTGTGGTTTCGTAAAGGGTTGGTAGTTTTTCAATTTGTGCTTTCTATCCTTCTTATTATCGGCACCATTGTAATAAGCAACCAGGTAAATTATATACAAACAATGAACCTGGGTTACGACAGGGAAAATCTGCTGTACGTGCCATTGGAAGGAGACCTTGTTTCAAAATATGAATTGTTTAAGAACGAGGTGTCCAATATGCCCGGCATAAAAGATGTATCGCGTATAACAGACAATCCCACACAAATTGAAAATGGTACAGGTGGAGTACAATGGATAGGGAAAGACCCAAATGCGGACATTGAATTTGCGCAGTCTGCAGTAGGGTACGACTTTACAAAAACAATGCATTTACAGTTAGCACAGGGAAGAGATTTTTCAGAAGATTTTCCAACAGATTCTGTTGGATACCTGATTAATGAATCTGCATTAAAAATTATCGGCTATAAGAATCCGGTTGGTATGCCGCTTACTTTTTGGCAAAAGCCAGGAACCATCATTGGCGTGTTGAAGGATTTTCATTTTAACTCGGTCCATACACAAATTAACCCGATCGTTTTACGTCTTGGAGAAAATATTGAATGGGGCCAGGCACTGGTGAGAACACAGCCAGGCAAAACAAAGGAAGCATTGGCAAGTCTTGAAAAAGTTTGCAAAGCACTAAATCCAAAATTTCCTTTTACTTATAAATTTTCCGATGAGGAATATGCAAAACTGTATAAGAATGAACAGGTGGTGGGTAAGCTTGCTGATTACTTTGCCTTTCTCGCTATATTCATTTCGTGTCTTGGTCTGCTGGGACTTGTAATGTTTACTTCAGAACAACGCACCAAAGAATTCGGAATAAGAAAAGTATTGGGTGCAAGACCGGTTACATTGTTCAATTTATTATCGAAAGAATTTTTATTGCTTGTATTTATAGCCATGATTATTGCCTCTCCGATTGCATGGCTTGCGATGAAGAATTGGTTGCAGGATTATGCTTATAAGATAAATATTTCATGGTGGGTGTTTGCGATTGCCGGTGTTACGGCATTATTTATTGCTTTACTAACGGTTAGTTTCCAGGCAATAAAAGCAGCGGTTGCTAACCCCGTGAAGAGTTTACGAACGGAATAAAAAGCCTCCCTAAATCCCTCCGAAGGAAGGACTTTACAGGCTTCGCATAAAATGAAAATTGTAAATAAATTAAAAATTTCAACATTCCTCCCTTTCGGGGAGGCCGGGAGGGGCTTTTATGTTTAAAAATTATTTCAAAGTCGCATGGCGCAATCTTTTAAAAGGTAAAATGCATTCCTTTATTAACATTGCAGGTTTATCCATCGGGATGGCCGTTGCAATATTGATTGGCTTATGGATGCATGATGAAATTTCTTTCAATAAAAATTTTAAAAACTACAATCGCATTGCCCAGGTAATCCAAAACCTGAATAACAACGGGCAGACAGATACGTGGTGGAATGTGCCTTATCCGTTGGCTAATGAAATACGCACTAACTATGGCAGTGACTTTAAACATGTTGTAATGGCGGTGAACGTGGGCGACTGGCACCTGGTTACTATCGGTGACAAAAAGCTTAAACAAAGTGGTGGTTTTTTTGAAAAAGAAATGCCCGACATGTTTTCGCTGAACATGCTTAAAGGTAGCCGTATAGCATTGAACGATCCTTCGTCGGTTATCATTTCTGCATCAGCCGCCAAAGCATATTTTGGCAGTGAAGACACTGTGATGAATCAATTGATAAAGATCGACCAGATGCCGCCGGTAAAAGTTGCCGGCGTATACGAAGACTTTCCGCAAAACTCAAGATTTGCTAATCTCAATTTTATTGCAAGCTGGGATTTCTGGTACAATGCAAATAATAAACTAAGCGACATGACGGACCCATGGCGGCCAAATTTTACCACCTTGTTCGTTGAGTTAAATGACAACGCAGCCGTCAATGCAGTCGATGCAAGAATAAAGGATGCAAAGTTTAAAAAGCTAAACCCGGATCTTCAGAAAAAAAAGCCCGCTTTGTTTTTAATGCCGATGAGCAAATGGCACTTGCATTCTGAATTTAAAAACGGTGTAAATACCGGGGGTGCAATTCAATATGTATGGATGTTTGGCATCATTGGCATTTTTGTACTACTGTTGGCCTGTATCAATTTTATGAACCTGACCACCGCACGCAGTGAAAAGCGTGCAAAAGAGGTAGGCATTCGTAAAACTGTTGGCTCATTGCGAAAACAGCTCATACTGCAATTCTTTAGCGAATCATTACTAACGGTTGTTTTCGCGTTTGTGTTATCTGTACTGATTGTTTGGCTCACACTTCCTTTTTTTAATACCGTTGCCGACAAAAAAATGTCACCACCCCTGAACAACATTTTCTTTTGGGTGATGAGTGTAGTGTTTATCATCATCACTGCATTGGTCGCAGGTAGTTATCCTTCATTGTATTTGTCGTCATTCAGCCCGGTAAAAGTTTTAAAAGGAACGTTTAAGGCTGGCCGTTATGCAGCAATACCGCGTAAAGTTTTGGTGGTGTTGCAATTTACTGTTTCTATTGCGTTCATCATAGGAACTATTATTGTTTATAAACAAATTCAATTTGCGAAGAACAGACCTGTCGGTTATTCAAGAGCTAGTCTTATAAGTATACCCACATCAGGGTCAAATATTCACGATCATTTTGAAACGGTGAAGGAGCAACTAATGCATACCGGTGTAGTGGCTTCTGTCGCGGAATCTGAAAGCCCTACAACTGCTATCTGGAATAGCACCAGTGGTTTTAGCTGGCCGGAAAAAGATCCTAATCTTTCCATTGATTTTGGCGTAGTTGTAGCATCATTTGATTATGGTAAAACCATCGGCTGGCATATTAAAGAAGGCCGTGGCTTCTCAAAGGATTTTGCAACCGATACTTCAGCGATAGTTCTGAATGAAGCAGCAATACATTACATGAATATGAAAAACCCGGTTGGTAAAACGGTAACCTGGTGGGGAAAGCCCTTAACGGTAATAGGGGTTATACAAAATATGGTGATAGAGTCACCATATGATGAAGCACGACCTGTTATTTATGTATACCTGAATTATCCGGGTAATATGAATATTGTTAAACTGAATCCTGCTGTAAGCGCCGCTGATGCACTAGCTAAAATAGCACCTGTCTATAAAAGCTTTAATCCCGATCAGCCCTTTGAATACAGTTTTATAGACGACGACTATGCAAAAAAATTCAGCAATGAAGAAAGGGTTGGAGAACTCGCTAACGTGTTTGCCATACTGGCTATCCTTATTTCATGTTTGGGTTTATTTGGTCTTACTTCTTTTGTGGCAGAACAGCGCAAAAAAGAAATAGGCGTAAGAAAAGTATTAGGCGCCAGTGTATTTAATGTATGGAACCTGTTATCCAAAGAGTTTGTGATGTTGGTGACTGTCTCATTTATTATCGCCGTTCCTTTGTCTTATTATTTTATGCATGGATGGTTGCAGAATTATACGTATCGGACACAGCTTTCGTGGTGGATATTTATTGCTGCGGGTATTGGTGCGTTAGCAATCACTATTATCGTTGTAAGCTTCCAGGCAATAAAAGCGGCAGTTGCTAATCCTGTTAGGTCTTTGCGAACGGAATAAAGTAAAAATGCGAAATGGCGAACTCTTAAGTCATAAATCAAAATTCTAAAGTCGATAACGTGTATAGAAACTATTTCAAAACAATGCTGCGTAATATGCAGAAGAATAAACTGCATACCGGTATTAATGTTGTTGGTATGGCAGTAGCATTTGCATGCAGTATTCTTATTTTTTTAACCGTGTATTTCATGTTTAGTTTTGACAACTTTCATGAAAACAAAGACCGCATATTTAAACTATACAGTTACCAGGAAAACTCCGAAGGTGATCAATACGGCACAAGCATGCCATACCCTGCACAGCCTGCATTACTTGCCGAAAATATCGGCATCGACAAAGCGACGCTTATCATAAATGCAGGCAATGGAATCAGGTACAAGGGCAAGGAACTGGAGCTGGATGTTAAGCTCGTTGATAATGATTTTTTCAGCATGTTTTCTTTCGGGGTAATAAAGGGTAATAAAAATTCACCGCTTGGAAATACCAGTGATGTCGTGATCAGTGAAGAGGCGGCGACCATTATATTTAATAACGAAGACCCGGTTGGTAAAACCATTAGTGTAAAAATTTCCAATAGTTGGAAAGACCTGGTGGTATCTGCAGTTACCAAAGACGCCCCCACAAATTCATCTTTAAAATTTGATGTGCTGGCAAGAAAAGAACTTCATGATAATTATGCTGCAACTAAAAACGATTGGGACAACCAGCACAGCGATTTATTTGTAATGCTGTCGAAAAACACCACACCGCGATCGGTAGAAAGCAGGCTGCGCCAGCTTAAGAAAAAATACGAACCTGCGGATGCAGTGGCCATGAAAAAAGATGGCTACAGGCCCGATGAAAACGGTGACTATTCCTCTTTAAGATTATACCCGCTCACTCAATTGCATTTTAATACAAAGTTAGGTAATGGCAGTAGCGTAAATAAATCGACCATCTATGTTGTATTGCTTATTGGCATCATGATATTACTGATCGCCTGCTTCAATTTCGTTAATCTTAATATTGGTTTATCATTTAACCGCTCAAAGGAAATGGGCATTCGTAAATGCCTTGGCGCAGGCAGGCGGCAGGTATGGCTGCAGGTATTTGGAGAAAGTTTTTTCGTTTGTTTATTGGCGTTGATTATCGGTATTATAGGCGCCGGGTTTTTACTAAAGCTGATGAACCAGGTATATGCATCCCCGGTCAGTATTTCAATGTTGCTTAGACCTGTATTTATTTTAATCCTGGCGGCATTATTATTTTCGGTTGCTTTTATTGCGGGAGGCTATCCATCCGCTATTGTATCGAGGTTAAGAACAACTGAAATACTTAAAGGGAAATTCAACCTCAATAAATCAGGAGCACTGAGAAACGGGCTGGTGGTTGTGCAGTTTGTGATTGCCGGTGTGCTCATATGCGCCACCATTATTATTTACCAGCAATTTGAATATTTACGAGATGCACCTTTGGGTTATCAAACTTCATCGCTCATTAGTATTCCTATTCGGGATGGTGGTAAAAGTCATGAAATTGTTAACCAGTTGCGGACGCAGCTTGGCAATCAGTCTTCGGTTGTGAGTGTGTCCGGAAGCTCTGTAAACTTAGGTGTGGGGAATGATCGCAGCACCAGCAAATCGATGGTAGGTTTTGGTTACAATGGAATCAATGTCTTCACCACGTTGCTTGCTGCAGATTATGACTTTCTCCATACCATTGGAATAAAGCCTTTAGAAGGAAGAGACTTCTCCACAGCTTATGTTACTGATAGTGCCAATGCAGTAATCATTACAGAAAGTATGGCGAAGCAACTGGGCGCAAAAAATGTACTTGGCTTATCATTTTATCCTGACAGCAGCCAACCAGCGCTAAGAGTAGTTGGTGTGATACCCGACTTTCATTTATACTCCATGCACGAAAAAGCAGGCGCCATGATGATAACCCTTAATCAGCACCAAACGCTGGGCTATGCATTAGTAAAAGTAAAAACAAATAACCCATTGGCAACAATGGATCTTATTAAAAATACTTATACAAAACTGGAACCTGGTGTACTTTTCAATGGATCGTTTGTTGATGAAAATATTGATCGTTGGTATACCACTGAAAAACAAATGAGTCGCATGTTTTCCGCCGCGGCAGGGGTTGCTATTGTCCTTTCCTGTATGGGTTTATTTGGTATAGCATTAATTGCCATTCGCCAGCGGGTAAAAGAAATTGGAGTAAGAAAAGTACTCGGAGCAACTGTTTCCGGTATAGCAACTATGGTAACGAAAGATTTTATTAAGCCAGTGATAATTGCCATGCTGATAGCTATTCCTATTGCGTGGTGGGCAATGAGCAAATGGTTGCAGGGCTTTGTTTACCGCACCCGGATAAACTGGTGGGTTTTTTTGATAGCAGCAGCATCCGCATTATTAATCGCAATAGTAACGGTGGCATTTCACGCTATCAAAGCAGCAATAGCAAACCCGGTGAAATCACTGCGGACAGAATGAACAATTAGGATAATAACCAAAAGCGGATAGCTATTGGTTCCGAAATAAAAACTATGATAAAAAATTATTTCAAAATCGCCTGGCGCAATATCATTAAAAGCCGCTTTTATTCTGCGGTAAATATTATTGGCCTATCCACCGGGCTCGCGTTTACTTTATTAATTGGAGCTTATGTATGGAGTGAGCTACAGGTAAATTCAAAGCTGAAAAATGAAGACCGGCAATATATAATACAAAGCAAATGGAAAGACCCGAACCAGGGACTTGAACTAACTACCATGGGGCCGCTGGCAAAGGATTTAAGAGAACAATACCCTGATCTTGTGGCCAACTATTATCGCTGGGATGGTGTTACTTCCAACGTTTCCAAAGGAGATAAAAGTTTCAGGGAAGGATTGCAAATATGCGACACCACCATGTTCAGCATGTATGGGTTTACGTTACTTCATGGAAATCCAAAGACTGCTTTTGATGGCCCGTTTTCTTTGGTGATTACAGGTGAAAGAGCAAAGAAGTATTTTGGTAAAACGGATGTAGTTGGTCAAACGCTCACTATTGAAAGCTTCTCGGGTTCTAAACATGATTTTGTTATTACCGGGGTATTGAAAAATCCATCTAAAAATTCTGTTACCTATCTCAATGATAATAACGATAACCAGTTTTATATTTCGGCAAACAACATAGGTTATTTTGGGAGAAACATGGATTGGCCCAATCAATATATTGTTGGCTATATTGAATTACAAAAAGGAGTAAAGCCAAAAGATCTTAAAAAGCCAATGCAGTACCTGATGAAACAAAATGCACCTCCGCAGATTGCCTCAGCCATGACGCCTTATCTCGTTCCATTAAAGGAGTATTATCTCTCTGCAAATAATGGCCTGGTTAAAAAAATGTTGTATGCCTTATCGGCAATTGCCATCTTTATTTTGATGATGGCCATTATCAATTTTATCAACATGTCCGTAAGCAGGTCTGCGACACGTATGCGGGAGATCGGAATACGAAAAGTACTTGGCGGATTGAAGAAACAATTGATTAAACAGTTTCTGATTGAATCAATCATCCTCGTTTTTTTTGCAACAGTCTTAGCGATGATCGTGTATGCGTTATCGAAAGACATGTTCAGCAATATTCTCGGAAAAGAAATTCCTTCGCTGACTGACTTCCCGGTTTATTTTATCGCATTTCCATTGTTGCTTGTTTTGATCATTGGTTTTATAGCCGGTATATATCCTGCATTTGTGTTGTCTTCGCTAAAGTCTGTTGAATCATTAAAAGGAAAACTTTCTTCTGTAAAAGAAAAGGTTTGGCTTCGGAAATCATTGGTGGCATTTCAATTTGGTACGGCTACCATTGCTTTCATTGGCGCCATCATTATTTCTTCGCAAATCAATCTTTTCTTTAGTAAAGACATTGGCTTTAATAAAGATTACATTGTATCTGCACAACTACCGCGTGATTGGACAGCACAAGGTGTTATAAAGACAGAAGAGATGCGTAAACAATTTGCTGCCATGCCCCAGGTAGTAAACGCAACGCTTTCCTTTACAGTGCCCGATGGTAACAGTTCCGGCAGTGCCTCTTTATATAAAGCAGGCGCCGATTCAACAACAGCAGTAGCTTCGGAGCAAATAGTTACTGATGAATATTATGCATCTACGTTTGGCATTCCTATGGCAGCCGGAAAATTCTTCGGTGCACCCGGTGCAATCACAGATCCTTTTACCATTGTAATAAACCAGGCGCAGGCGAAAGCTTTCGGATGGAATAATGCAGAAGATGCAGTAGGTAAACAATTAAAATTCCAGGGCGGGGGAGGGCAGGTGTTTACGATAACAGGTGTTACTAAAGATTTTCATTTTGGTTCTATGCAGAAACCGATTCAACCATTAACATTCCTCCACGTGACCCTTGCCAATATTTACAGGAATTTTTCCTTTAAGATAAGACCCGGTAGTATCGGAAACTCAATAGACGCATTGCAAAAAAAATGGTCGGCGTTGATGCCCGGCGTTCCGTTTGAATACACCTTTATGGATGATGCTTTAGCCAAACTCTATACCTCAGAAATACAATTAAAGAAAGCTTCTTACACCGCAACCGTTCTCGCTCTAATTATTGTGTTGCTGGGTGTACTCGGACTTATTTCATTAAGTGTTCAAAAACGTACCAAAGAGATTGGTATCAGGAAAGTATTAGGTTCATCCGTTGCCGGAATTATGTCCTTATTTATGAAAGAATTTTTGGCAGTAATCATAATTGCCGGCGTGGTGGCCTGCCCGTTAGCGTATCTTATTATGAATAAATGGTTGCAGGAATATGCCTACAGGATACCAATAACCGCGGGACCATTTGTAATCTCAATAATGATTCTTGGTTTCATTACGGCCGTATTAATAGGTGTTCAAACTATTAAGGCGGCATTGGCAAATCCCGTAAAAAGTTTAAGAACAGAATAAAATTGCCGGAAATTGAATTGAAAATAAATTCGCTGCTTTAGTGGCCTGGATAAAAAAGGGCTATAATCTATCAAAGTGTGAGGACTAACTAAATTTCATTTATCAAATATTGCTTATTTAACGGGATACTGTTTTTAGCAGCTATCAAACTACTTTAATTGAATTCATCTTCCTATTTTTCCATAAAATGAAAAAGAGCTTGTTGTAAAGTATTTCACTACAGCTTAGATATTTATGAAAAAATGCCTTTTGATACTTTCATTTATATTTTTAGTTAAACACGGAATCTCTCAAACGGATTCTGCCGGCTCTTTAAAAGTATTTATTTCAAATCATGATAAGATAGCGTTGGATAAAACGACGGCGGTGTTATTGAAAGAAACAGATTCGCAGATTGTAAAAATCCAGTTAGGTGATTCAAATGGGATTGCTCTTTTCACCAGAATACTCCCGGGTAACTATTTACTGAAAGTGAGCCACATTGGATATCGTAATTTTTTCTCCCCACATTCTTTTTCGATAATTAAAAATGAAACCACAGAACTGTTAGTTCAAATGGATTCGATTGCAGGGTACCTGGAAGAGGTTACAGTGCAATCGCGAAAACCATTTATAGAATTGCAAACAAATAAAACAGTAATTAATATGGATGCAAGTCTCACCAGCATTGGCACTTCTGCATTGGAGGCTTTGGAAAAGCTTCCGGGTTTAACCATTGATCGCAATGGTAACATTGCTTTGAAAGGTAAGCCTGGCGTACTGATTTTAGTTGATGGTAAAAAGACTTATTTAGGAGGTAGTGACTTATCAACCTATCTCAGCGGCCTTTCATCTGATCAAATAAGTGAGATTGAAATCATAGAACATCCTTCCGCGAAATATGAAGCAGAAGGCAATGCGGGAGTAATAAATATCAGGACAAAAAAATCAACGAGGCAGGGTATTTATGGAAATGTTACGAGCACTTACGCACAGGCAAGATTTCCCAGGAACAGCAACAGCCTGAACTTTAACATCCATAACGGACCAATTAATTTTTTCATTAATTACAACTTAATTGAATTTGGCACCTACGTGAAATTATATGCTTACCGTAAATATTTAGAACAGGATAATGTTACAGTTCAATCTGTATTAGTGCAGGATTTTTATATGTTTACGAAAGGGTACACGCATACTATTCGCACCGGTATTGATTATACGCTTAGTCCGACCGCTTCATTGGGCGTTGCCCTCAGTGGAATATTTTTATCACGATCATCAAATGGTAGCAGCGTTGCCACATGGGAGGATAATCAAAATAGTGTCGACTCTTCAAGTTCAACAACGCTCGGTTATTTTACCACTTTAAAAAATAAAGGCATCAGTCTGAACTTTCATAAAGCTTTTTCCAAAGCCATCGATTGGAATATTGACGCGGATTTATTAGGATATAAAAATGGTGGCACCTCTCTTTTTGAAAATACAGATCCTTCAAATGGATTAACACAGACGTACCTGGGAAGTATGCCTGGCAACCTGCTCATCATTTCAGCAAAATCTGATTTTAGTAAAAAGTTAAATGATAAAATAAGTTATGAAGCAGGTTGGAAATCTTCTCATATCAATACCGATAACCTGGCCGCATATACATTTAGCGAAGGGGCAGGATTTACAGATGATCTTGAAAAATCCAACCACTTTTTGTATACTGAAACTAACCATGCATTGTATTCAACTACTAAAATAAAAAATGATAAGTTGGAAATTGAAGGAGGAATACGTCTTGAGTTTACCAAATATAACGGGCACCAATTAGGAAACGCGGTAATAAAAGATACGGTGTTCACAAAAAAATACACCAGCCTTTTTCCCAACGTTAACCTGAATTACACAATCGATTCTTCAAATGAACTTTCACTAACGGTTGACCGGAGAATTGACCGGCCGCCTTATCAGAAACTCAATCCGTTTGTGTTCATTATAAATAAATACACTTACCAGATCGGCAATCCTTCGTTCCTTCCGCAGTTTACATGGTCGGCTACGTTATCTCATAATTATAAGGGAATACTTGTTTCTGAAATTTCATTCAGTAAAACGTCGAATTATTTTTCACAACTGTTTTATTCAAATCCGGATGGGCTTGTAATTTATACAGAAGGAAATGTCGGTTCTGCAATAGATTTAGGAGCTTCAATAAGTTGGCAGGTGAATCCATTTAAGTGGTGGAATGTTACGACGGAGGTATCGGTTGACAATAAAACAATAAAGGGAGAAGTTGTGAATCACATTCATGCAAATATTTTCCAGGGCACTTTAAATATCAATAGCCAATTCCATTTTGGAGATTGGTCTGCAGAAGTTTCGGGTTACTACAATTCAAAAAGCCAGGTTGATATACAGGAAGTGCTCGAACCTGCGGGACAGTTGGGGGCAGCCGTTTCGAAGCTTTTTCTGAAAAATAAACTGAGTGTAAAATTGGGTGTTCGTGATATATTTCATACACAAATAATGGAGGGTCTTACTCAATTTCAATTGTCTAATGAGTATTTCAGGGAGATAAGAGATTCGCGGATGGGAACTATTTCACTTAGTTATCATTTTGGAAAGAATTTAAAACTAAATCATAGATCGGGGAGAGCGGCAGACGAAGAAATTAAAAGAGTTGAAAATGGAAGCTGATTGATCATTTTGATATGCCCTAACGGTTTATCACGATAAAGTTCCGCTTATATAAATCCAATTGACCGGCCGGCAGAATTTCCTTCATTTCGGAATATGAAAGCGGAAACTTTTGCGGCCCGTGCCTGTATTTTAAATGACAGCACTAAGGACGCTCTTGATTTGAACAGGTGTAATAACCAGGTGTATATTTCAACGCTTAATTACCTGGCGCCTTTTTCCTATACCTCTCTTCTTTCAATAAAATATGTATATGCAGGTGTTGAAAAATATAAGGTAAATGGTATCAATAATAAACTCGAAAACGGGCATTCTCTTATTGTGAATAATCAAAGTAATGTATTATCAGAATGTGGAACAGGGAAAAATATAAACGAAGTGAATTTGGGGATGTCAATATTTTTGACCCCATCGATAATATCCGAAGTTCTGGAAGCGAATAAAACCTGGTCAAAAGATATTTTGTCGGAGTTTAATGAAACATCAGCTCCCGTTATGTTTTATGATGGCATAATTAAAAACAATTTTTTTGTTGATTTTTTAAAACGCCGGTTTCTTCGTTTACGTTATTTTAAAGAAAATGAATTAGATGAATTTTATTATTATACGCTTTGCGAAAACCTGCTTCAATTTCAGCATAATATTTTCAGCCATCTTTACGGAATAAATAAAGTAAAGCGTGCTACCCGCCAGGAAATTTTGAAACGTGTTCTTGTGGCCAAAGAAATTATTGACAGTAATTATTTACAAAATTTAGATCTGAATTTTATTGCAAAAGAATGCTGTCTTTCCAAATACTTTTTAATTAAAAGCTTTAAACAGGTTTTTAATATTACTCCACACCGGTATCATATTCGGTTAAAAATAAATAAAGCAAAAACGCTGCTATTACATAAAAATATATCAGTGTCAGAAGTGGCTCATCATCTGAATTATCCCAATATTTTTTCCTTTAGCAGGCAGTTTCAGTCAGTGACAAATTATTCGCCAACTGCTTTTAAAAATCTTGTCGAATAACCAGAGTTTAATTTTATAATTCTATTGTGGGGATCAATCTATTAACGTTTTGTGTAGTCCTTACTAATGAACAGGATTATAACAATTACGTATAAACGCAAATTAATTTTATTGACTGTAAAATTTGTTTATCATTTGCCGGAATAGCCGGGTGAAAATGTCAAGACTATCTTTTAATGAAACTTTGAGAAGAACCATCCGCAAATTTTATCACGTAAACGCCTTTCGAAAGTGCCTGTACATTTATTTGCTCCTGTTCGTTATTAAGCAATACGTTTCGCAATAATCTTCCGTTGACATCAAATATGCCTGCATTTGTGTTTAAGATGCCGGAGTTGCCAATGTTTATGTTTAACAGGGATTTTACAGGGTTGGGATAGATACTTACACGGCGTCCGCCTTCACTATTTATCCATATCACCTGGCTATATGTAAATCTGCCATCGGCATCAATCATTTTAAGCCGGTAGAAAACTTTTCCGGTGTATACCACATTGTCCCGGATACTGTAACTATTGTTACTGCTTCCATCACTATTAAGCGTGGCTATTGTAATAAAGTTTACACCATCAGTGCTTCGTTCAACTTCAAACAATTTAGTATTTACTTCGTCTGCCGTCAGCCATTGCAACTGGTTATAGCCGGCGTGTTCGATGCCGCTGAAGTTCAACAAGTGTAGTGGTAACAGGGGTGATGTATTTTTATAATAGCTAACCGTACCATAAAAGTTTCCAAGAAAAACATCCTGGTCGCCATCGCCGTCAATGTCAACAAAGTTGGGATTACCATCATATTCAGTAAAAGCATCGAATGGGTTAGCAGAACCGCTTTGCACAGCAAAAACAGGCGCCAAATTAGTTCCGGTATTCTTATAATAAGAGATGGTGCCATCGTCTGCTCCTATAATAGCATCCTGGTCACCGTCGCCATCAATATCTGCAAACGCGGGCGCCGAATATGCACCGACGTTAACGGCATCGAACGGGTTGTTTACACCGGTTCGGGAGGTGAAAGCAGGAGCATTGGCCGTGCCAGTATTTTCATAATAAAGAATAGTTCCATCACCTCGGCCAATAAAAGCGTCCAGGTCCCCGTCCCCATCTATATCTACGAAGGTTGGTATTGCATAATCACCAGCATCAATACCGTTAAGTGGATTAGATACACCTGTACGTTGTGTGAAAACAGGGGCGGAAGCGGAACCAGTATTTTCATAATAAAGAAGGGTGCCATCGTATAAGCCAATAAATAAGTCCTTATCACCATCATTATCTATATCCGCAAAAGTTGGTGCGACTCCATAATAAAAGAAGGTAGCGTTCAAAGGATTGTTTGCCCCGGTTTGCTGGGTGAATACGGGAGCCGATGAAGTGCCTGTATTCCGGTAATAAAGAATGCTACCATAACCCTCGCCAATAAAGGCATCCATATCTCCATCATTATCGATATCTACGAATGCGGGGGCTGAAAGATATCCAACGTTAACTGCATTAAGAGGATTGTTAGCACCGGTTTGCTGGGCAAAAGTCTGCTGTGCAGATGCAGGGGTTGCTAAACTAAGTCCTGCCGCGATGCAGGCTGCCACCACAGATTCCTTTATCCTGACACCCAATTGCCGGGCGTAGCGGCAAAGACGATTCCATATTTGTTGTTTTTTTTGCTGCGTGTACCTGGCGAATTGTCCTGAATGGATACTTTTCTCTAACCTAACCAGGGCTTTTTCATAATTCGCAGTTGACTGGCGGGAGTATAATTTTTGCAAATTTGAAATTTTAGATAATCAGTAATGTTGTAATTTAATAAAAAATTTACGTTTTGTAATCAAAATGTAAACTTTTTTCCCCGATTAAATTTCACTTAAGAACTAAATTAATCTATTTACAAATTATTTATTTGCCGTGATTCCTTTAGCTGGTTCCCCCCAAAAAACAGCATCTGGTGTGTGGAGCGCCAAACGATGTGTAGCTGCAGTATGATTTAAAATACCCGGCCGTAAAGCGCCAGGCAATATTTGTACATCATATATTTCTTCCACACTTTGCTGGTATCGTATATTGCCTACATTAGCGCCTGTTGGCAAGTGTATAATCTCTACTCCACAATATACTGCGTCCCTAGTTATGGCCAGGTCCCTGAATGTTGAAGCATTTTGGCGAAGCTTTGAAAGCCCGATGAATAAATAATCTCCTCTTTTGGCCATCCCTCTCACAAATCCTTTCATCTGTGCTATTACAGAGTATTTTCCGCTGGCAATATCAATGCGAATAAGTTGACCGGTTGCAGAGAGAAGGCAGTAGAGGTGTCCATCAAACCAACGGGGGGAATGTGGCATAGGCAGCGAATGCGCCACCACCTCATTACTTTCTATGTCCATAAGCAGGCCATTTGTTTCCACTCCATTGCGCCAACCTTTGGCAGTATTTGTCTGCCCGAACAGACTAACGTATTTGGGTCTTTCATCCACCATGGCCATACCATTAAGATGGCATAAGTCAGCAGATACAAGAGAACTAATGAATGGCGGCATCCACCGGGGATGAAAGCTACAAGTATCATCAATGGTTACAAGGCATGAAAAAAGTGTATTGACAGCCCAAAGCCTGCCTTCTTTATCCCAATCCAAATCATGTATATCCACCGAACCAGTATAATAGCAGGCACGTGGTACAAAAAAAGCATCGTAAAAATTGGGTTTTACAGGATAGTTGACAGCCAGTTGCGGCACATTTGCAAGCACCACCACTTCATCCTTTATGGCAAGTGCTATGCGATTATCACGAAT
The DNA here is from genome assembly GCA_963819925.1 of uncultured Chitinophagaceae bacterium. Lineage (GTDB taxonomy): Bacteria > Bacteroidota > Bacteroidia > Chitinophagales > Chitinophagaceae > Ginsengibacter. Next base: position 137,248 of record CAWFYG010000020.1, read on the forward strand.
GGCAAGTCCCATTGCTTTTTCAAAATCCCGTGGAAGTTGCCGCATTGAATTAAGGCCATCAGGAGATAAAAAAATTAATTTTCCTGCCTGGTAAGTAGTAATGACAATTGAACAATTTAGCTGGGTAAGCAGCTCCGCTACATTTGGTGTATAAGTACAGGTAAAAGGAGGCGCCGGGTTGTTCATATCGTTAAGTTACATTTTATGTGTCAAAAAATTAATAAATTCTAAAAGTGTGATTTTCATTTTCGTCATGAAATATCATCTGCCTTTTGATGTATGCATAATAGAATAAAGTCAACTAATTTTTTTGCGGACTGCTCCTTTGTTTCCGTTTGTGTTTGAATCACCAGGTCGGGTTGCGACGGAACTTCATAGGGATCGCTGATGCCTGTGAAGTGCATGATATGGTCAGGGTGCTCCGGTGGCAAGAGCGCTTTACGATACAGGCCTTTTGGGTCCCGCCCGATGGTAATATTTATCGGGCAATCAATGAATACAGTTTTGGTGAGCGGACTTTTATTTTTCAATGCCTCACGTGCCTCTTCATAAGGATTGATCGCAGCCAAAATTGAAATTATCCCATGCTTCGCCAGTATAAGACCAACGAAGCCGAGACGGCGGATATTCTCGATTCGGTCCGCTTTTGAAAAACCTAAATCGTAACAAAGATGTTGCCTGTAATCGTCGCCATCAAGTAATTCAACTTTATAACCTAAGCCTGTAAGCGTTTCCTTTGTTAGATGCGCAATCGAAGATTTGCCTGCCCCGCTAAGTCCGGTCATTTGAATCAGTAACATTTCGATCGTATAAATAATTCCCGATTTGTTTATATTGCAAATATGAGTTTTATAATTTGCAAACAAAACTCTCAACTCTTCGTCTCGTTATTGACAGCATTCCAATTAAAGGCATGAGGCAGCCCGTACCTCCACATGGAATTTGTTTTATATTTGAAAGCATAATAAAAATGCAGAGATCAATAAGTTCTGTTCAAAGCCATTCAGACTTTCAAATCATTGACCTGTCTTAAACTGAATTATGAGCACAGTAGCTGCATCAATCCTGGTTATAATAAGTATTTCAGCTATTATTTTGCTAACCTCAAAATGGAAGCTCAATGCATTTGTTTCACTTTTCCTTGTGTCGTTATTTCTTGCAATTGCAGTAATGCCGGGCAAAAATGTAATCACTATTATGAAAGATGGTTTCGGAAGTACAATGGCTTCAACAGGCTTTCTTATAATATTGGGAGCTATAATTGCTATTATACTTGATAAAACCGGTGCTGCTCACACACTGGCCCGTTTTATCTTGTCGAAAACCGGCGAAAGGAACGCTGCCGCTGCATTAGGCATTACAGGTTTTATCGCGGGCATGTCAATATTTTGTGATTCCGGTTTTATTATCCTGAGTGGATTGGCAAAATCATTCAGTGCCAAAACAAAAATAGCCATGCCATTTATTGCAGGTGTATTAGGATGTTCCTTATACTCTGTTCACTGTTTAATTCCCACGCATCCCGGTGCGTTGGCCGCGGCAGGTATCATTGATGTCAGTATTGGTAACCTTGTTGTTGCAGGAATTACATTCGCCATTCCCGGTTTTTTTGTCTCTTATTTCTGGGTTAAATGGATGACTAACGGAAAGGCTTATCCGCCTGCATCGGAAAGCGAAATAAAATTGAGCGAAGATGAACGGACTTATCCTCCTGTATTATTGTCTTTTTTGCCGATTGTAGTTCCGCTGGTTTTAATAGCAACGGGTTCTTTGTTAAACATCCTGGAGTTTGGCTCCACCAATGTTTTGGGTAGACTGTTTGTTTTTACCGGGCAGCCGATCATAGCGTTACTTTTCGGTGTCGCATTTGCCTTGCTGCTTCTCAGTAATAAAAAAATGAAAACAATTAATTCAGTTTTTGAAACTGCCATAGAAAAAGCCGGCCCCATCCTGATTGTTACCGCTGCGGGTGGCATGTTTGGAATGATCATTAAAGAAACCGGCATTGGTGCTACGGTGGGCGTTTCACTAAGCAAAACGGGACTTGGTCTTGTAGTTCCCTTTGGTATAGCAGCAATCCTGAAAACAGCTCAGGGATCTTCTACGGTTGCGATTATTACTGCTGCTTCAATAGTAGCGCCGATGTTGCCTTTGTTAGAGTTAAATTCGGAAGCAGGAAAATTGTTTACGATGCTGGCCATGGGCGCAGGGTCAATGATGGTTTCTCATGCCAATGACTCTTATTTTTGGGTAATCACAAAGTTCTCGGATATTCATGCTGATATAACACTGCGGGTATACTCGACGGCTACGGCTATTATGGGGGTTACCGTTTTTACATGTGCCTGGATTGTCTCTCTTTTCTTTCTGAAATAAAATCGGGTTGCGTATAACCTTTTATGTTAGTATGAGAAGATAAAAGAAATATTTTTTAAAAAGGCTTCGATGGATTCTAAAACTATTGCAGAGCAAATATTTTTGGCCGGTATAGAAAGTGTTTTACCCGATGCAATGATACGCAGGGCAGTGTATATCAGTGATACAACGCTTCATATTTCGGGTATGGCATTACCGTTAGATACCATCGATCATGTTTATGTAATTGGTGCCGGGAAAGCAGTGGCAACAATGGCAAAAGAAATTGAAAGTATTTTAGGTGACCGGATTACAATGGGGCATGTCGTGGTAAAATACGGACACACATGCGAACTGGAATATATTAAAATCTCAGAAGCCGGGCATCCCGTACCGGATGTTAATGGATACATGGCTACCCAAAAAATAGCGGAGATTGCAAAGGTGGCTAACAACAACGATTTGGTTATTTGCCTTATCTCCGGCGGGGGTTCCGCATTATTAACAGATTTCCCGGAAGGCGGTACTATTAATGATATAATTTTTACCAATAACCTATTGCTGAAGAGTGGGGCTGATATAAAAGAAATGAATGCAGTGAGGAAACATCTGTCAAAAGTGAAGGGTGGACAGTTGGCGAACGCCGCATACCCGGCTACGTTAGTAAGCCTGGTATTATCTGATGTAATTGGTGATTCGCTTGATGCCATTGCTTCCGGGCCAACGGTACCCGATACGACAACTTTTGAAGACGCAATGCATGTCCTGGAAAAATACAATTTGCTCACAAAGATTCCGGAGTTTCATTTGGATTACCTGGAAAAAGGAGTTGAAGGAATTTATCCTGAAACGCCAAAACACGGGGATCCTGTTTTTGCCAAGACCTATAACATTATCATCGGGAGCAATAAAATAGCGTTAGAAGCTGCTTATAAAAAGGCTGTAGATTTTGGTTTGTATGCTGTCATTGTCACCTCCGATATGTATGGAAATACTATTCAGGTTGCAGGTATGTTAGTGGAAACTGCTGTACAATTTCAAAACGATCCAACGATTGAAAAACCTTGCTGCCTGCTTTTTGGCGGCGAAACAACCTTGCAGGTAACCGGAAGTGGGGTGGGAGGGCGCAATCAACACATGGCGCTTTATAGTGCATTGTTGCTACAGGATAAAAAAGGAATTACTTTTCTCTCTGCCGGAACTGATGGCAACGACGGCCCTACTTCCGCGGCAGGAGCAGTTGTGGACACAAAGACGAGGGAAGAAGCTTTATTAAAAGGGCTGGATATTCAAACATTTTTGAACGATTTCGATTCATTTCATTTTTTTGAAAAAACCGGCGGTCATATTATTACAGGGCCAACACTAACGAATGTAATGGACCTCGTAATCATAATAATTGAAGAATCAATGCAGGAATTAAGACAATGACTTATGTATCTTTTTGTAAACAGAAATTATAAGCTGCGTCTGTGTTCGTTTGAAGCGTTTCTTCGGAGTGTAAAGTAATTTTCCGAAGTGCAGATAGTTTTATAAGTTCCTCCATTTTATCCTGTTCGTCCATATAATATTCATGAACTTTCTCCAGGCTATTGCCATATCTTTTTTGATATTTTGATAAATAAAGTTCATCTCTTTTGCTGCGTGGTATAATAGAACGATTCAGGATTGTTTGAGGTAAAGCTTTTAAGAAAATCAATTTGCAATTTATGTCAGCTAATTGCCGGTCGTATTCCATAACGTCTTTCCACGAAATACTTCCGGGCCGGAAACAGTGTGTTATGTGCAATGTGTCGATTACGCAAAATCCTTTGCGATTTGTTTTATTTTTATTTATCACAGAACTATGCCAACAAAGCAGATCAAAAATTTTTTCGAGATGAATTTGATTTTCTTCCTTGCCGGCGTAAAAATTTTCTTCATCGGATACCAGGGGATCATATGTATGCGATTGACCGAGGTAAATTAACGTTCTGATCTTTTCATTCTGACCGATATAGTTTGTGAGTAATGATTTAACTAAGGTTGTTTTGCCGGCACCGGGAATGCCTTCAATAAGAAGAATTTTTGCTTGCCGGCAATTTCTTTTATCATTTTCTCTGCTCAAAATTCTTTTTGATTGGTTCAAAAAAATTCCACACTCCATGTTCTCTGCCATGTTTCTCCCGCGGCGAGTCTGTTAATACCTTCTTTATTTTTCAACTGGTAATTGTGATGAACATTATCCGCTATACCACACCATGGTTCCAGGCATACAAAAGACGCGTCTTTTGCAGCCCAGATGCCAAAAAATGGAAAGCCTTCAAACTTAAATGCAAGGCCGTGGGCATCTTTATGCGAATATAACTTTATCTCCTTACTATTGATGTGTTTTAATACTATAGCATCATCATAAAATAAAGACCTATTAAGCTGCAATTCTTTTTTATCTAATTGTATTGTTTCAGTATCATCAGTCGTTAAGCCATTACGTAGAAGATATCGTTTTAAAATAATATCGTTATCAAACTTTAATGAATAATCGGAGTATTGCAAGCCAGGCGATAAAGGCACCCTGAATGCCGGATGCCCGCCAACAGAAAAATACATATCGACGGTATTGGTGTTTTGTACAATGTAACTGCAAAGAAGTGCATTTTGCTTTATCTCATATTGAAGCTGGAAAATAAATTGAAACGGATAGATAGCAAGTGTGCCCTTATTGCTATACAACGAAAAAATCGCCGACGAATCCGAAGTTTGTTTTGCTTCAAACACTTTATCTCTGGCAAAGCCATGGCGTGGTAAAGCATATTCTTCATTATTAAAAATATATTTACCATCCTTTAATTCTCCGACTATCGGGAACAATACCGGCGAATGCTTACCCCAATATTTTGCATCGGCCTGCCATAAGTATTCAATTCCGTTTAATTGCACACTTTGCAGTTCCGCTCCTTTTTCATGTATGGTAACCGCTAGTTTATCGTTCGATACCTGTATCATGCAACAAAAATACGTTCATCTCCATTTATGAAATTTTGATACTATTAAGCCTAAAAGATCGTTTAATAAATTAAAATAGTATCTGTAATGAAAAAACTACTTCTAAATGTTTTTGTGGTTGCCATGTTTTCTTCCTGTGCATCAACAGAACTGGTTCACATCAGTGTACTGGAACCGGCTCCGGTAACGATACCTTCTTATATAAAAAATGTGGTTGTTGTTAACCGAACTGAAGTCCCGAAAAAGTTAAAAGTATTTGACGTAGTTGACAAGGTTGTATCGATGGAAGGCCCCAACCTCGACAAAGAAGGTTCCCAGGCTACCATAATTGGACTGGCGGATGAGCTTAAGAAAAATAACCGGTTTGACGAAGTCACGCTGCTTACGAATACCAATCTCAGTTCAGGCTTGCCCGGCATGTTTCCGGCGCCGTTATCATGGGACAGCGTAGAAAAATATTGCCGTGAAAACAATGCCGATGCTGTCTTTTCTCTTGAGCTTTTTGATACCCAATCAAAAATAGATTACACCGTAAATAAAACATCTATAAAAACACCACTGGGTAACGTGCCATCGCTGGAACAACAAGCCAATATGCGCACACTCGTAAAAGCCGGGTGGCGTATATACGATGTGCGGGGAAAGAATATATTGGACGAAACTGCGCTGTCAAGAAGTATTACCTATCATGGAAAGGGCATGAACCCGTTGCTGGCGGCAGGCGCATTGATAGAACGTAAAGAAGCCGTAAAAGAAGTGGGAAACATGGCGGGACACGCATATGCTTTCAATATTATTCCTTTATGGCAAAGGGTAACCAGGGACTATTTTGTAAGAGGGAATGGTAATTTCAAACTTGCCAGGCGTATGGCCCGGACCGGCAACTGGGATGGAGCGGCAAACCTATGGCAGAAAGAGACCACCAATTCGAAGAGTAAGGTGGCAGGGCGTGCCTGTTACAATATGGCCATCATTAGCGAAATAAACGGAGACGTGGATATGGCAATTAAATGGGCGCAACAATCTTACGAAAATTATAATAATCATCTCGCTTTAGGTTATGTGAATCTTCTTAAAGACAGGAAGATTAATGATGACATTCTTGCGGAACAACAATCGCAATAATTTGTGAATCTCATACGCTACTTGCGGACATTTATAAGTTGCAGGAAATTTTATTTGTTTACCCAATAATCAGCAACTGTAACATCATCAGCAATCGGGAGTGAAATTTTGAAAAGTCTTGAGTATACCGGAATTTTTGCGTAACTCTTCATATCTTCTTTGGAAGCGAAAGTTGTCACGTATACATGTTTCAAAACACCGCTATCCCGGGTGGAAACATTTACTCCCAGTTCAAAGTCTTTCACAAAAGAACTTTTTGATAAGTCTGTGTATACATCATCCAGTGCCTGAATACTATCGGCAGAAGCATCGGGTTTGAAAGTTATAATAACAATATGCCTCAGAAGGCCGGAGGGCGAATTGTTTGTTTGCGCATAGGTGTTATTTTGAAATAAAATAGCAACCACAAATAGTGAAAAAGTTAAAACTAGTTTCTTCATATCACGGAGATTTAGAATGGTAAGCTACTAATAATTTTATTAATTCTAACCCGGTTGTAATGTTGGATTATGAAATAAGCCAGCAAGGCAAGCCAAATACATTTTTCTGTAAAAATCTTTCAGACTCGTTCTTTTATTTGCTACCTTAGAAAATCATGGCAGATTGCTTTTCTTTCGTATCCTTTTGAACAAGTCGCTAACATTCACTCTTGTTTTTTTCGAATAGTATAAACCTAACGGTGATAACTCAACAGGGAGTCGTTACAACACTTACAGTATAGCGGGAAGGTCGGGTTAGTCGTTATGCCAAAAAATTTCTAACAATAAAAAATACAATTATGCCAACAGTAGTTATTCGTCACAAAGTAGGTAATATTGACACATGGCTTAAGGGCCACCAGGACAGGGTTGAACTATTTGCTCCTTTAGGTTCAGGATTCCAGGAATTCCAGGATACGGATGATGCAAATTCAGTCGTGTTAGTGTTACAGGTAACGGATATGGATAAACTAAATGAAATGATGAAAAATCCGGAAGTGCAAAAAAAGAAGGATGAGCACACAGTGATAGATCCCCTTGTTGTTTCTATGCCGGTGGGTGGGTAATTTTGATTTATTGTTGGGTTGTTTTCCGGGGCGTTAGTTAGTTAAGGCCGGTTTGTAGATTGTACGGTTGTGAGCATTACAAAAGCTGATGCGAAGGCTTCGTTGTTACTAACGGTTGATATTAAACGCTCGTCGGGGCTGTCCCGCATTAGGGGGCACTCCTAAACCGAACAAAGTCGGGTCGTGAACGATAAAAAACTATTCTTCAGTCCGCATTTTACCATGCCTTTGCCGGCGACCGTTATTCTTGATTACATCTTATGCCGATCGGGAAATCCTGGCCAAACATAAAAGTTGTTGGATATTGTGTTGATCCTTTATATTTTTGGGTATATACAGGAACCTGGTCGTCAATATAAGCTTTCAGGCTTGCAGCGGTTATTTGACAGTTTCTTAGCGATGCCTCTCCTTTAAATCCATTCAACAGGACATATGTAAAAACACCATGATTAAGTTGTGAAAATTCTGCTGCATACTGTTCTTTGGTGGTTGATGCAAAAATAGCGGATCCGGTCGTACGGGATAATTTGGCAAGTGCAATTTCCTCCGCAGCTCCACGCACAAAAAAGCCTTCTGCCAGGGCGCCGGATTGACAGGCATCGATAAATAATAATTGTTTGTTGGCCCTGATAATTTTAAGTTGCTGCTTGATTTCTGTACCCGATATACCAAACATGGTGCAGTTATTTTTGTCAGTCATTTGAGTAACCTGGTTTAGAACAAGAAAAAAATCAGTGCCGTTTTCATTTTCGATAGCAATGCCATGACCCGCATAGTAGAATATGAAAACATCATTTGAATGGATGGTCTTTGCGATATCGGCAAATAATTTTAATAGATTGTCTTTGGTGGCTTCATTGTTCTTGACCTTTCTTATAATCACAGAGCCAAACAGGTCAGCGGAAATATTTTTTAAAGAATCGGTAAACGATTCCATATCGGCCACACAATAATTTAAATTATACTTGCTGTTCTTGTAATCGTTAATGCCGGCCGATAATATATAAAGGTTGGGTTTTTGTACATTACTGTTTACTCTTCTGGATTCTAATTTTATGGAGAACGGCTTAGATTCGGTAAGATCCGCCGCAATACCGATAGCTTCTATGATATTTACTCCCGTGTTAAGGTCAAGTTGCACGACGAGGTTGAGCGAATCACCATGAATAGCCTCCGTAAGTATTTTTTCCTCTATAATTTTCTTGTTATTTAATACGCGGATCCCTTTGATACCGCCTCCCTGGTCTGTTGCGGTGACCGAAATGGTTATAGGTCCGCCTGCCACTTCCTGAACGGTTTTCATGATAACCCCCCTGCTTTGCGGATCAATAGCCAAGATATAAATTTTCGGAGGGGCCTTTATCCCGATGATTCCATTGTTGCTGTTAGCTAACGTATTTATCTTGGAATCCCCGCCGGAAATAATCGCTCTGATAATATCCGGTCTGTAATATTTTTCATACAACTGGTCGAACGACACCGCATTGCCATTAATCTTATAGGATATTTTCCCGTAGAAATTTTCACTTTTGTCAAAATAACCATCAGGAGTAAACATCAAGTAATTCATCGCATAGTCAAAATAGGCCGTCATCATCAGTTTGCCGCTGGCAATGTCCCAGATACGTAAAGCATTATCATTTCCGGCGGAAAAAAGGTATTTCCCCTCACGGGTAGTTTGTATATCGGTGATACTTCCATTGGAACCAGTAAATGTTCTGATCAATTTGCCCGATGCAATGTCATGCATTAATATTTCATTTTTAAGGCTCCCGCTAAACACATACTTATTGTCTCTGGAAAAGCAAATGGATGTTATGTAACTATTCGCCCATAGTGCATGAACTACTCTCTTTTGACTGAGATCCACCACCGTCACCTTTCTGTCAGACCCGCCGAAAGCGCTGTACCTTTCGTCGGCAGAATATTCGATGTGGTAAATGACGCCACTGGTCGGACCTGTTACTATGGGAAGATCATTCGCGTAATAAGTGACCCCTTTAAAGCTCGTTTCGACAGCATAATATTTTCCGGAGGGACTGTAATTTTTGCCGGTCACAGTCCCATAAACGGATGATGTGGAGCTGTAATTTTTAAACTCGGTATTCACTGTTTTGCTGTCTGCTTCCTGTATATGGCCGTTGGCCAGGTTCAGCAGTGAATAAGTCTTTCTTCGTTGCCAGAATTCAGTGAGCTCAGGCGGAATAGCGGCGGCCGACAGATTTTCTTTGATCTTGCAAAATCCTAATTCAGCATCAAAGCTCGCAAAGCCGACCAGGTCAAAATATTTTAAGGCTGAATCACTTGAAAATTTATCCCCATAGGCATGTTTTACATCCATTACATGAAAAGTTTCGCCCCCATGTTTAAGGGCAATCAGATCATCGTTATTATATAATATTTCGGAAATACTTTTTACCAGGGGTTTTGATTTTTCCCATATCAGACCGATGCCTTCGCCTGTCCTGTCCAGGTCAATTAGTTCAAAGGAATTAGTTCGGCTTATTACAGCTTTATTGGAATGGTGGAGAGCGATCACCTCGTTGGTCACCCGGGAATCCCTGTAAATTTCTTTGTAGCGGTTTCCTTTTTTATCGAATGCAAGTATAGCCAAATGCCCATCGCCGCCCGTCCTATTATCCTTACCCTGGTTGGAGGAGGCTATAAAGAAATTCCTGTCTGCAGAAAATTCAAAATTGCTGACGATACTTAAATTTTCAAATGTTAACGACCGGTCAAATGTAATAAACTCCTTCGTTCCTGTTTGAATATCCACGGCATCGGCTCCATCGGTAAAACCTATGAAAAGAAGCCCTTTGGTTTCATTGAAAAAAACAGTATTGCCTTTTTTATAACTATCAATGGAATATGTTTTCAATAGCTGATCTGAAAAAACATCATATTGGCTGATTTTACCTGATGAGAGGTTAAGTGTGTAATATTTGTCCTTAAAAAAATACATTTTGCTGAAAGGATACGATTTGATTTTTTGCGAGGTGGCAAAATTGTATTTGGTCTTCTCCGCAAAAACATATTTTTTCCTGGAATCAATGTAAACATCATTCATAAATTGGGAATGAAATGGCTGTTTTATCTCTTTTATCAGCTCTTGGGTGGATATATTCCAGATTTTTATTTTTTTGTCCCCGGTGGTGACTAAAATATTGTTGTCCACATCAAAAAAGATATCCCCCTCCAGGGAATGACCTTCGAACATATTGATCAGGTCTCCGGTTTCAACATCATAAAGCCGGAGGCCATTTGAAAAGTCGTTTACGATAAGTATTTTATCATCATTTGTTATAGCCAATTGCCGGCACCATTCTGATTCATTATATTGGCCATTATCGACCAGTAATTTTACCGCCTGATTCTGGCCAAGCGAAAAAAGAGGGCAAATGATAAAAAGAAAATATTTTGCCTTCCCTGTAAATAGTGCCTTCATATTTGTTATATAATGTTTTCTGCAATGCAGGAGCTTTACTTTCAGCATGACGCCGGATGTCCGGATGAATTACTTAGCCTAAGATATACACTTTCGCTGTGCCCTCAAAACTTCAGGCCACTGTCAAGCTTCTATCTTGTATCCTGGACCTTCACACTCACTTTCTTCACCCCAATATAATACATGTTATCAATCTCTTTCGCATTAAAAAATCCCACCTGGTCTTCGGTGATGTCAATATTTTTCCAATCCTTACCGGGATAAATTTTAAGGCTGTTGTGCCCGTTCTTTAAAACCAATGGCAGGTTAAACCCAGTAATGCAATTGGTGTAACGGTAAGAAACCGTTTTGCCATCGGGCGTAAAATAAATTTCCAGTTGCGGTATCTGGATGTTTCTTAAATACTGGTCAAACACCTTATTGTAATTAAACCCTGCATGAGCGCTTATATATTTTTCAACCTGCGAAGAGTTTACTGTTTGGTGGTAAAAAGTTTTATTCAATCCACGTAATATTTCCCTGAACAAAGAATCGTTATTCATGCTGTGGCGAATGGTGTGCAGCATATTGGCGCCTTTAGCATACATATCACCATTGCGTATGCTCACATCATCATTTACGTTATAATGACCAATTACGGGGAGTATGTTTTGTATACCCTCTCTTGTGCCATAAGCGTATTCATCTCCTGCCTGCTTACCATAAAAGTATTCCGTAAATAATGTTTCGCTATACGCTGTAAAACCTTCGTGTACCCACATATCGGCAATGTCGTTGGTGGTAATATTATTGCCAAACCATTCGTGCCCGCTTTCATGCACAATTATATAATCCCATTTAAGCCCCCATCCCGAACCGGATAAATCTTTCCCGAGATAGCCATTCATATATTTATTACCATAGGCAATGGCGCTCTGGTGCTCCATTCCCAAATACGGGGCATCCACTATTTTATAGCCATCTTCATAAAAAGGATAAGGCCCCATCCAGTATTCATGCGACTTCAGCATCCTGTGAACTTCGGGAATCATGTGTTCTTTGGCTCTTGCAACGTTGTAGTCCAATACCCAATAGTTCACATCCAGCTTGCCTTTTTCACCATCGTATGAATCGCTGATGTTTACATACTTGCCGATGTAAGGGATGATGTCGTAATTATTGATAGGATTTACAACTGCCCAGGTATAGGTTACCGTGCCATCGTTGTTATTTGTTTTCGTTTGCAGCCTGCCGTTAGCCACAGCAACCAATGTGTCCGGAACAACAATAGTTAACGAGGCTCCGCTATCCGGTTCATCGCTTTGATGGTCTTTGCACGGATACCAGATGCTTGCCCCAGTCCCCTGGCAGGCAACACTCATCCACGGCCGTTCAAGGCTGTCTTGCGACCATATCCATCCTCCATCCCACGGCGGGTTTACCGCTACATGTGGTGAACCATGATAATAAATAGTTATGTCGTGAATGGAAGATTTCTTTTGAACAGGAACCGCAACATGCCACGCATTACCATCTTTGGTAAAATTTAATTTTTGGGATTCAAAAAGTACGCTGTCAATGATGAGTGGTTCCTGCAGGTCAATTTGCATCGCCGGGGGAAAGCTGTCGCTTACAACCTGGTAGCGTATATCGTTCGACCCGGTGATACTTTTCGTGGCAACATCGGGTTGTACCGTTATGGCATAATGCAGTACATTCCACCATGCCCTTTCTGCGTTTATGGCCCCCCGTAAGGTATCAGCTCTTGTAAATTTCCCCTTAATACTTTCATTAAGATAAGCAGCTAACTGGCCAGTCAGTTTGGGATTTACCTGTTTATAAACATAATTGCCCAAAATGGAAAACATTTCCGCAGATGTATCAGCAATAAGAGGTTCGACGGCAACTTTATTTATAGTTTCTTCAAATGTTTTCGGCGCATCTTTAGACATTTTGATGATATAGCCGATGTATAATTCTTTTTCATCTTCGGTTAAGGGTTTCATGGATTCCATGAAGAAGTGCATAAAATTCTTATTAAAATCATTTGAAGGCAACATGGACGCTTTTGCATAAGATGAGAGTTGGCTAAAACCTGCTTTTTTAAACGCGGGATGTGTCTGTTCTAAATTCCGGAAGAGTGTATCGGCAAAAACAACGTCTTTCCAGTCAGCCAAAATGAAGTTACAAAATAATTTTTTCATGCTATAGCTTAAAGCAACATTTGCATTATTAATCGTGAAATTTTTTGAAACACTGTCTATATGCTTTAGTTCTGAAACAGCAGTGGTTTTTACCCATGCGCCTGTTTTTGCTTCATCGCCCGCTTGCAACTGTTTTGTTGAATAATTGATAGCCGGTAAATCAGTAAAAGATTTAATTTCTTTATGCTGCGCCTGCGACACGTCCGCAAGCAGGGAGGCACAAAGTAAAAAGGCAGTACATTTTTTCATTAAAGTAGTTTTGATTTATATCACTAATAAAACAATTTACCTGCAGTTTTTTTGGCAGATGATTATTTATTCTCTTATTCAGACTTATCCACTGGCAATTTTGATCGGATGTAAACGGCCTGCTCCTTCAAACCTGCAGCATCTTTCTTTTCTGCGATTCCTTTTAATATACCATTAATAAACGGGTCAGTGTTGCTCCTAAACTGCTGTGGTATCGTATCGCGGAACTGTACAATAAGGTTAACACCTTTTTCAAGGTTATCTGTATTTTTTACTCTGCCCAGGAAATTAGAAAAGGCGCTGACCATGCGAAACTTTTCTCCCCCAGGAGGAAGATTTTCAAAAACTGAAGCCAATGAATCAAATTTGCTTTCATCGGTATAAGTAAGCAATGCATCTTTTAGGGTACCCTTTGCCGGTAGCCCGGATATTTTTTTTGCTTCGGCGACAGCGGCGCCGTCATCAACCAAACCCAATGCTTCCAGTGCGCTCCCCGCAATTGAATATGAAGAATCATTTACTGCTTTCATAAAAAAGGGTTTGTATTCCATTTTTTTATATTTGCCAAGCATGCTGATCGCCTGTGCCTGAACAGTTTTTCGGGCGTCTTTTTGAGCAATGGTTACAAGATACTTTTCTATTGATCGTTTTACCGTATCATTTTCCAGGTTTAAAAGATCAAGGGTAAGAGACCTGATGTGCCACGATCTATCACTTAATGTTTTCTCCAGGAAATTCAGTGCTTTGGTATCTTCCTGGTGTTTTGCAGCAAACTCAACTGCCTCTCTTCTGTCAACATATAGCCTAGCCTTGTTATATTGATAAATAAATTCGTCAAGGCTTTTGTTATCGGTTTTCTCACAAACCAAAATTTTATCCCCGTCTACATTTATTAAGTCAGGTTTTGCATTCACGGAAAAAGAAAAAGTATCAGCGTTATGCTCCATCCATATATGATATCTCTTTTTATTTTCACTCTCATAAATATCAATTGCCAAAGGCAGTTGGAAAAGATTACCAGTTTGTGTTTGTTTAATAAAGACCTTCGCCGTTTTGGCGGCGGCATCATAGTCATAACCGATATCTAATTTCGGGTGCCCGTTGCCGTAATACCATTGATTAAAGAACCAGTTTAAATCTTTACCGGTTACATCCTCAAAGGCCAGGCGCAGGTCCTGCACTTCGGCATTCCCGAATTGGTGACTGTTGAGATAAACCTTTATTGATTTAAAAAAAGCGCTGTCACCAACATAATTGCGCAGCATATGAAGAATGCATCCTCCTTTAGGATAGCTTACGTCGTCAAAAATGGCGTCTTTGCTGGCATAATAAAATCGAACCAAAGCCTTACCTGCATCGGCAGGATTACTTAGATAGTCTCTTAAGTTGGCATTAATAGTGGCGTTACCTTCATCCTTTCCATACTTATACTCGTTCCAGAGCATTTCACCGTAATCTGCAAATGATTCGTTTAATGTGACATTGCTCCAACTTTCGCAGGTTACATAATCGCCAAACCATTGATGAAATAATTCATGTGCAATAACCTGCTCCTGCCGGTTACCATCCACCAGTTCTCTCGCATCCTGTTCTATAAAAACGCCATGCTGTGTAACGCTTGTGTTTTCCATGGAAAAATTTTCATTATCCACACCAACAATCTGCACATATTTTGGCCATGGGTAATCCACACCTGTAAGTTTCGAATAAAGAGCGATCATTTCAGGGGTTAATCCAAATATCTTTCTCGCAACCGGTGCATATTGTTTCTCTACATAATAACTCACTTCTTTGCCTTTGTAACGGTCTTTTATTATTGCGAAATCGCATACACTCATAAAAAATAAATAAGGTGCGTTAGGCAAATCCAGCCTCCATGAGTCGGTTCGTGTACCGTCGCCGTTAGTTTTCTGTTTTACCAGCAACCCATTGCTCATGGTTACGTATTTTGCAGGCACCGTCATGTTTATTTCCCCGGTTGTTTTTTGATCTGGTTTATCTATCGTAGGGAACCATGCAGAATTGTATTCAGTTTCACCTTGTGTCCATATTTGTATTGCTTTATTTTTGTCCTCTCCCTTTGGGTTAATAAAATACAATCCTTTGGCGCCTACTAATGATTCAGCAGGCAGCCCACGTTCATCGGGCCTTGAAATGTAATCGATGTAAATAATATAATTTTCGCTTGCCTTGTAAGTTTTATCAAGAGTAATAAATAAATTACTGCTGTCGTATGAATATTTTAGCGGGATTTTTTTACCTGCTTTGAATAAGGACACTTCATTAACGGTGAATCCTTTTGCATCGAGGTTTAATGAATCAGTAGGATAAAAATGTGGATGCAATGTTATCCATGCCTTGCCATACATCCATGACTTGGCGTAATCAAACTTAACGTCCAGCCTTGTGTGTACGAGGTCATTGATTTTAGCGGGACTGCCCCTGTATATTTTTTCCCATGGCGCCTTACTAACGGTATCAGTTGTTTGCGAATGGGATCTAAGACACAACAGCGTAAAGGCAAAGATTATTAAGCTTCTCATTACAATAAATTTTAAAGGAAAATTATATCAATTTACAATTAATAATTATTTCTATAAATATCAAATTGACAAAGTAGTGAATGATGCATCCTTATTTAGTTTCTCAAAGAATTATTAAACCATATAGTTTTTTCCCAGGTCATGAAGATATTGAAGACCTGCAATGCTTAATATTGCCGTTGTAAAAAATCGATTATCTTGTAAGACAATCCATAACTTTCCTTAAAACAATCATCTGATCATGGCAAAAAAAACAATAGTGTTTATTCACGGATTGTGGATACACGCCAGTTCGTGGCAACCCTGGATGGACTTCTTCAATCAACATGGCTACAATACTTTGAATCCCGCATGGCCTGGTGACTCTGCTACGGTTGCTGAATGTCGTGCCAATTCCAAACCAATCGCCAACAGGGGCGTTACAGAAGTTGCAGACAGCTATGCAAAAGTAATTGCATCGCTTCCCGAACAACCTATTGTTATCGGGCACTCGTTCGGCGGCCTTATTGCACAGGTACTATTGGGCCGTGGCATCGCCGCCGCCGGTATAGCCTTAGATCCCGCCCCGATGAAAGGAGTGTGGCAGTTGCCATTTTCAGCGTTACGGGCTTCATTTCCTGTGTTGGCGAATCCATTCAATATTAAAAAAGCAGTCTCTCTCACTTTCAAGCAGTTTAAATATGGTTTCGCTAATGCACTTCCGGAGGAAGAGGCAAAACAACTTTACGACAGCCTTACTATACCGGCTCCGGGCAGGCCGCTTTTCCAGGCTGCATTCGCTACCATCGCGGGATCGCAAACGAAAGTGAATACCGGGAACACAACCCGCGGTCCTTTGCTTATTACCGGCGGTGAAAAAGATCACATAGCGCCACCGATACTTGGTAAAGCGTCCGCAAAAAAGTATAATTCTTCAGTAATAACAGAGTTCAGGTTATTTGAAGGCCGCGGGCACTCACTCGCTTCAGACCATGGTTGGAAAGAAGTAGCGGAGTACTCACTTGCATGGCTCAATAGGAACGGACTTTGATAACTTCCCTTTTTTACATCGCTTTGTTGGCCTAATCAATGCTGTGAGGTATTCTTCCCCGGTTATTAACAACTTGCTAACGTGAAGGCATACCCTGATAAATAAGACTTATTTCTTTGCCGCAGATTTGTACTTATCCACATTGGTCTAATAACTTTATTACATTCAGAAATGTTCTGTTGCTTACGTTTGCAAAAGAGCAAAAAAAGTAAGTGTGACCCCTGGTGTTGGTTGTAATAATCCGACCTGTTAATTTGATAAACGCCTATTTGATAATTTTTTTTGTTTACCTGGATATTGGATTTTAAGTTAAGGCTGTATGTTTATACAGCCTTCCTCTTTTTTACACAGCGTTCTTCCCAAGTCCTCAATGATCTTCTATATATTATTGCTTTGCAAATTTTGGAACAGGAAAAGTATAAATCGAACTACCGGTACAAATAATTTACCTGTAATTTGCAATTTTACTTTTTATATATGATTTTGAATCTATAATGTATTCTTTCAAAAGCGTCTATACTACCCTGTTATTCACGGTGCCGTTGACGGGCATTGCGCAACAAACAAGGATAAGAAACAATTATTTAACAGAGGATGGAATTCCACATTTGGAGATTGAAAGGGAAATGATCTACAAGCCGGATACAACGTGGATGTATTCGCACCATGCCTCCATTACGCATTTTAAAAATAAATTTATCGCCATCTGGAGCAACGGCATGATTGATGAGGACAAGCCGGGGCAACGGGTTGTGTTTGCCACTTCCAAAGATTTTTTTAGCTGGTCAAAGCCAAAAGTACTCGCCAATCCTTCCGTATATAATGGCGACACGCTGAATGTATTAACTGCAGCAGGTTTTCACCAGTTTAACGATACACTGGTGGCCTACTTCGGGGAATATTCGCCCTACAGAACCAATACCCATCTTTGGGCTAAAACTTCTATAGACGGCAAGCATTGGAGCAATGCGATTAATATGCATGTTCCGGTAAATCCCAATCACGGTCCGGAAAAAATTGCGAATGGAAGATTAATTATCAGCGGGAATTTTACTTTTCCTTACACAGATGATTATCGCGGATTAAGCGGATGGACCATGACAAGTTTTTATGCAGACAGTCTATACAAACAGGACAACCCCGCAACATTTTATGCGCCTGCAGAAAAAAATAATTTGCCACCGCTGTGTGAAGGCTCCTTTTTTCAAACTGATGATGGCATCATTCACATGTTGCTTCGTGTAACCGGCAAAGGATGGAAAGGAAGACTTTGGCTTACTGAAAGCAAAGACAATGGCTCTTATTGGTCATTCCCTGTGGAAACTGATTTTACAGACAATGACAGCAAGTTTCATTTTGGCCGCTTGCCTGATAAAAGATTCTATTACGTGGGTATCCCGGATACATTGCATCATTATGCAAGAACACCGTTAGTTTTGTCACTGTCAGATGATGGAAAACTATTCAATAAAAACTATATTATTGCCGACCAACCTTATACTTTACGGAAAGAGGGTTTATATAAAGGCGGCCAGTACGGTTATCCGCATACGATGATCTATAAAGGTTATATGTATATAATTATATCACGGCAAAAGGAAGCTATCGAAGTAATACGTTTTAAGCTTGATCAGTTAAAATAATTTTTAGAATTTAAATCTTAACTTAATACGACATGAGAATTTTAAAATTATTATGTGCTTTTGTTTGTTTCATTTCTTTAAGTGCAAATGCTCAGCAGTATGAATTAAACAAAGGCTGGCAATGCATTAACATAAAAAAAGTAAAAGATAACGGTGAAAAAATATCCACGCCTTCTTACAAATTGAAAGGTTTTATGAATGCGACTGTTCCGGGCACGGTGCTTACTACTATGCTCAATGACAAAATGATTCCGGATCCATTTTATGGAATGAATAATGAGAAAATTCCGGATATCTACAACACAGGACGAGATTATTATACCTATTGGTTTGTAAAAGATTTTTCAGAAAAAACTGCAAATTCGGACGAGCAGGTATGGCTTCATTTCAGGGGCATAAATTATAGTTGCGATATTTATTTAAACGGGCATAAATTAAATGAGAAAACATTTTATGGAATGTTTCTTCGCCAGGAATATAATATTACGCCATGGCTGGCAAAAGATGGCAGGAACAGGCTTGCGGTGATTGTTTATCCTCCTGATCCTGTTGGTAATCCCAATGGAGGCCAGGGAGGCGATGGAACAATTGCAAAAAATGTTTCACATCAATATGTTGCCGGCTGGGATTGGATTCAACCGATAAGAGACCGCAACACAGGTATATGGGATAAAGTGACGATCGAAAAAACCGGTCCTGTAAATGTTCAAAACGTTCATGCTATAACGTTAGTACCTGGAAAAAGATTTGTTGATGGAAACCAGGACCCGGCTACAATAAAGATTTCTGCTGAATTATTGAATGCAACCAACAAAACAATTAATGGGGTGTTGCAGTATGAATTAGCGGGAGCAAAAGTTTCCGAAAATGTTTCAGTGCCTGCCGGTACGAATATTACGGCACAACTGCCTGATCATATTTTGAAAAATCCGAAGCTCTGGTGGCCCAATGGTTACGGACCACAAAATTTGTATAATATCGATGTTCGCTTCGTAACAGATGATGCTAAAACAAGTGATGCTGAAAATGTTTCGTTAGGGGTTCGCGAAATCAATACTGTTTGGAATACGGAAACAAATAGTCGCGAGGTGCAGGTCAATGGTCAAAGAATTTTTATTAAAGGCGGCAACTGGATCATTTCGGACGAGATGTTGCGTTTTTCAGATGCACGCTATGATGCTGAAATAAGATTTCACCGCGATATGAACCTAAACCTTATAAGGGTTTGGGGAGGTGCATTAACCGAACGCCCCGAATTTTATAACGCCTGCGACAAGTATGGTATGCTTGTGTTCCAGGATTTTTGGAACTCCGGCGACTGTAATGGCCGCTGGCTTGATCCCATGAAGAAAGAAGACCAGTGGACCAGGAGAAAATATCCGGACGATCACCAGTTGTTTCTTACATCCGTTATTGACCAGGTGAAGATGATCCGCAATCATCCTTCACTGGCATTGTGGTGTGGCGGTAATGAGATAACACCACCGGAAGATATTCTTGTTGCCATGCGGGATTCAATAATGCCCAAACTTGACGGAACAAGATATTTGATTGAATACTCTAATTCCGACAGCATGTCGTATAACCCTTTTGGAGGCAATGGTGATGGGCCTTACGGCATACAAAATATTAATACATTCTGGGAACATCAAACATTTCCTTTTAACTCAGAAGTGGGTTCGGTAGGCATCGGTGATTATACCTCGCTGGAAAGATTTATACCAAAAGAAAATATGGTAGTGCCAGATTACCACTCGAGACATCTTGATTCCGTTTGGCGGTATCATAAATACATTGGATACGATCAATACATCGATGCGTATGGAAAGCCAACAGATGTAAAAGATTTTGCTGAAAGGGCCCAGCTACTGAATTATGATCAATACCGGGCATTGATGGAAGGCTTCAGTGCCCACATGTGGGAATGGTACACCGGCGTTATCATCTGGAAAACGCAAAACCCATGGACTGCAATGCGTGGACAGATGTATGATTATTATCTTGACCCCAATGCATGTCTCTACGGGCTGCATAAAGGAAGCGAACCATTTCATGTTATGTATAACCCGGCAGATGGAATGGTAATGATTGCCAATAATACATTTATGGCAAAGCATAATATTATGCTGGAGGTTACGGCAATTGATATGGATGGTAAAGAGAAACTGCTCACGCAGGTGTTTTCGGAAATTGAACCAACACGCTCCAAGAAATATCTGTCCGTAAAAAGTATGCTGGAAAAGCTGGTAAAAGACAAAGGTGTATTTCTGTATTTGTCGTTACTCGATGAAAATAAAAAATTGTTGAGCGATAATTTATATTGGCTACCTGATTCTACCGGAAATTATTCCGGGCTCCAGGAAATGAAGAAAACACGGGTGAATGTTACCGCAACTAAAGCAAGTGCTGACAAAATTGAAGTAACGATCAGTAATCCGAAAGCCAATCCTGTAGCATTTTTTAACAGGCTGTCAGTTGTGGACGCCACAACCAAACAAAGAATATTGCCGGCATTTTACAGCGATAACTATATTTCGGTTTTGCCCGGTCAGGAGAAAAAAATAACAATCGACTATACACCAGCTCCAAATGAAAAAGTAATGGTTGAATTATATGGGTGGAATGTGGACAAACAATATGTTGGTATTAAATAAATAAACGGAAAACTTTATTAAAAGATGAATTCAAAATAAAATTTAGATACTATTATGAAAAAAATTCTTACTGCTTTTATATTGCTTATGTTTATAAAAGCAAATGCACAACAACACAATTTTTCTGACAAATATGTAGTACCCAAAGATTCGTTGGTGCGTGAAAAATTAGCACACTGGCAGGATATCAAATTTGGACTACTGATGCATTGGGGCACGTATAGTGAATGGGGAATAGTAGAAAGCTGGAGTATCTGCCCCGAAGATGAAGGATGGACAAAGCGTCGTGGTCCATATGCCGCTAATTATTTCGATTATGTAAAAGCTTATGAAAATCTGCAAACAACTTTTAATCCAACAAGTTTCGATCCCGACAAATGGGCTGCTGCCGCTAAAGATGCCGGTATGAAATATGTTGTGTTTACCACCAAACATCATGATGGCTTCTGCATGTTTGACACGAAGCAAACGGATTACAAAATCACTTCTTCAAAAACTCCGTTTTCGACAAATCCCAAAGCAAACATTGCGAAGGAAGTGTTTAACGCTTTCCGAAAAGATGGTTTTATGATCGGGGCTTACTTTTCAAAGCCTGACTGGCATTGTCCCTACTATTGGTGGCCGTACTTTCCTCCTAAAGATAGAAACGTAAACTATGACCCAAAAAAATATCCTGAAAGATGGAATGATTTTAAAAATTATACTTATAACCAAATAGAGGAATTGATGACGGGATATGGAAGCATGGATATTCTCTGGCTCGATGGTGGATGGGTTCGGCCGAAATCGACGGTTGACACAAGCATTGAATGGCAACGCGGTATTGTTTACAACCAGGATATTGATATGGCACGCATCGCAAAAATGGCGAGAAGTCATCAGCCGGGTTTATTGGTAGTTGACAGAACAGTAAGCGGGGAATATGAAAACTATGTAACACCCGAACAAACGATTCCGGCTGAACCACTCCTTCATCCATGGGAAAGTTGCATTACAATGGGTAACTCGTGGAGCTATGTACCCAGTGATCATTATAAGTCAACAAACCAGTTGGTGCACATGCTGCTGAAAATTATCTCCCGTGGTGGTAACTTTTTATTGAATATCGGACCTTCACCTGAAGGCGACTGGAGTGATACTGCTTACAGTCGCTTAAAAGAAATTGGCATATGGATGAAAGTACATGCTAACGGCGTTTACAATACTATTCCACTTGCCCCATATGAAGACGGAAATATTGTTTACCTGCAATCAAAAGACAAAAAGAGTAAATACATATATGTATTGAGCGATAAAGCGAATGATGTAATGCTGCCTGATAAAATAACAATCAATAAAATTATTTTAAGTAAAAAAAGTAAAATTGTTTTGCTGGATGCGCCGGGAGAAAGAATAAAATGGAAGACAACAGGTGATGGAGTAATTATAGAGGTACCAACCGAGTTGAAAAATAAAGTTGCAGGTAATTATGCTGTGGCGTTTAGGATAATAGGATAATGAAAAAATTTTCCTTAGAATAGAATAAAAAAAGGTATTGCTATTCAAAGAAATACCGAACTTTAAAGAATTTCAAATGCGCTAAACAAAACGATTGGCTTTTGAGTTTATTCCATATACGGAAAATGATTGCTAACGGTACCCTGCAACCGGGATATAAATATGAGATCAAAAATAACTTACTTAACCATTTTATTTTTCAGCATTGTTTGTACATGGGTATCTTGTATGCACAATGGTGACGAAGACGATCCTGCATTACCGGATGTTGTAAGTTATAACTTTAATATCCGCCCCATCTTATCAGACAAATGTTTTAAATGCCATGGTCCTGATGTAAGCAAGCAAAAAGCCGGGCTTCGCCTGGATTATGCAAAGTTTGCCTATGCGCCCTTAACAAAAATGAAAGGAGCTTTTGCTATTGTTCCGGGTCATCCGGAAAAGTCTGAATTATACAAGCGTATTTCCTCAGATGATTCATCATATATGATGCCCGATCCCGAGTCGCATTTGGGCGCATTAACTTCTTATCAAATTAAGCTTTTTGAGAAATGGATTAAGCAGGGTGCAAAGTATGAAACACACTGGGCTTTCATGCCGCCTAAAAAAGATCCATTGCCTGCGGTGCAGGATAAAGCATGGCCAAAAAATGAAATCGATTATTTCATCCTGAGCAAACAGGAAGAGATGGGGTTAAAGCATAACCCTGAAAACGATAAGGAAAGATTACTGAAGAGAGTTTCGCTTGATCTTACCGGATTGCCGCCGACCGAAGAAATGATGAATCGGTTTATGGCGAGTAAGGATTCGAATGCTTATGAAAAAATGGTTGACCAGTTATTGAACACACCGCAATACGGAGAAAAGATGGCGGTGCATTGGCTGGATATTGCCCGTTATGCCGACAGTTACGGCTACCAGGACGATAATATCAGAACACAATGGCCGTGGCGGGATTGGGTAATACATGCATTCAACGAAAATATGCCATACGACCAGTTTGTGACGTGGCAACTTGCCGGCGATTTGTTACCTAATGCCAACAAAGAACAGATTTTGGCAACGGCTTTTTTAAGGAATCAGAAATACACGGAAGAAGGCGGCATCATTCCTGAAGAATATCGCGTTGAGTATAATATTGATAAAACAAAAACTTTCGGCAGGGGTATCATAGGTCTCACTGTTGAATGTGCGCAGTGTCATGATCACAAATATGATCCCATTACGCAAAGAGATTATTACCAGTTGTTTGCCTTTTTTAATAACAGCAAAGAAGAGGGATTTGAAGGAGATGTGAGTGTTTCCAAACCTGCTAAAAAACCTATTCTTGCAATCAACAAAGAAGATATTCACAATCTCCTGTCATTTATTAATGATAAAGATTCACAAAACCTGATGGTTTCGGTTATGGGTGACCGTGATACGCTTCGTAAAACGTTTATACTTAGCCGTGGTGTTTACGATCATCCTACCGTGGAAGTAATGGCATCAGCACCTAAAGCTGTATTGTTTTATGATACCGTTAAGCTGCCGCGTAACCGCCTTGGCCTCGCGGAATGGACCGTGAGTAAAAACAATCCCCTTACAGCACGTGTCTTTGTGAATCAAATGTGGCAGGAAATTTTTGGAAGAGGAATTGTAAAAACGTCGGGTGATTTTGGAGCGCAGGGAGAACTGCCTTCTCATCCCGAATTATTAGATTGGCTTGCAGCAGATTTTATGGAACACGGATGGAATATAAAAAGATTGATGAAACAAATTGTAACATCGGCCACTTACCGGCAATCGGGAAATATTGACGAAGAAAATTATAAAAAAGATCCTGAAAATGTTTACCTGTCTCACGCACCGCGGTTGAGAGTGAAAGCTGAATTTGTGAAAGACATTATTTTAGCCAGCAGCGGATTGCTGGTAAAAACAATTGGCGGTCCGAGTGTAAAACCTTACCAGCCAAAAGGCCTTTGGGAAGCTGCAACTTCGGGTAGGGGAGTACTGGCGACCTATAAACAGGACAAAGGTGAAAGTCTTTACCGGCGGGGAATGTACACTTTCATAAAACTAACAGTGCCGCCGCCTAACATGGCCATTTTCGATGCAAGCAACCGCGATCAATGTGAGGTAAGAAGATTGGTAACGAGCACACCGTTGCAGGCTTTAATGATGATGAATGATCCTACAGTTCTGGAAGCCTCAAGAGTGCTTGCGCAAAAATTGCTCGAAGAAAAAAGTTCAACCGATGAAAAAATTGCGAGGGCATTTCACAGGATTATTTGTCGCATGCCGGATAAAAAGGAATCGGACATTCTTAAAAGTTATTTTGCGCAACAGTTACAGGAATTCAAACAAAAAAAACTGGATGCTGCTGCCACCATCAAAGCCGGCGAATATCCTAATGATGATAAAGCAGATGTAAATGAAACTGCAGCATTAATGAAAGTGATCATTACCATTTATAATATGGAAGAAGCCATAACAAAATCCTGATAAATGAATAAAGAAATATTAGAGCACAGTCTTAACATTAACCGCCGCAAATTTCTTTCAAAATTAAGTTTGGGTGTTGGGAGTGTGGCACTAGGTTCATTGCTAATACCCAATTTGTTCGGCAGCGGAAGTGATGAGGAAACGTTAGTAACAGGTCTGCCGCAATTTGCACCTAAAGCTAAAAGAATTATTTATTTGTTTCAAAACGGAGCTCCTTCGCAACTGGATCTTTTTGATTACAAGCCAAAATTGCAGGAGATGTTCGGACAGGATCTGCCCGCTTCCATTCGCATGGGCCAGCGTCTCACAGGGATGACTGCAGATCAGAAAAAATTTCCATTGGCGGGAACCGTGTTTAAGTTCAACCAATATGGGCAAACAGGTGCATATCTCAGCGAACTTCTTCCGCACACTTCTAAGATCGTTGATGATTTGTGTATCATTAAAAGTATGTACACCGAGGCCATCAATCACGATCCTGCGCTAACCTTTTTTCAAACCGGTGCGCAGGTGGGGAACCGCCCCAGCATGGGATCCTGGCTTAGTTATGGCCTTGGCAGTGAAAATAAAAATCTTCCTGCATTTTGTGTTCTCTTATCAAAAGGCAAGGGAAATGGACAAGGAGTTTATTCCAAATTATGGAGCAATGGTTTTTTGGATTCTGTTCACCAGGGAGTACAATTTAGCAGCGGTGAAAACCCGGTGCTGTATTTGAATGATCATGATGGTATTGATAAGAATGATCGAAGGAAAATGCTGGATGTGTTGGCTGAATTAAATGAAAAATCTTATAAGGAAACAAACGATCCTGAAATTAATGCGAAGATTCAACAATATGAACTGGCTTACAGGATGCAGACAGCAGTTCCCGAAGTTACTGACTTAAGTAAAGAGCCAGAAGACATCATTAAACTTTACGGACCCGATTGTTTAGTTCCCGGAACCTATGCAGCCAATTGCTTATTGGCAAGAAAATTATCAGAAAGTGGCGTTCGGTTTGTACAACTCTATCACCAGGGTTGGGATGGACACAATAATTTACCCGCAGAAATAAAAGGGCAGTGTATGGATACAGACCAGGCTTCTGCCGCACTAATCACAGATTTAAAACAAAGAGGTTTATTAGATGAAACACTCGTGATATGGGGAGGGGAATTTGGCAGAACAAATTATTGCCAGGGAGCGCTTACCAAAGAGAATTATGGACGTGATCATCACCCACGTTGCTTTACGATATGGATGGCCGGTGGTGGTGTAAAGCCCGGTGTATATGGTGAGACGGATGATTTCGGATATAATGTAACTCAAAATGGTGTGCATGTTCATGACTTCCATGCAACGGTTTTAAACCTCATGGGCATCGATCATGAAAAGTTAACTTTTAAATTTCTTGGCAGGAGATATCGCTTAACAGATGTTTCGGGCACGGTGGTGAAGGATCTTATAGCATAACATAAAAGAGAATCTTATAATTCGTAAATGGAATTCGCTTAAAAATAAAATTTATAAAAAATGCAACGCAGAAATTTTATAAAAAATACTTCATTAAGTATGGCTGCTTTAATGATTAAACCACCAATACCATTTCAACAGGATACCATTCTTGGACAGGGAAACAAACGTTATAAAATTGATACTCACTGGAGCCAGGCAGATGTTGCAAAATACCCGGTTAATGATTGCCACGAAATGATACAGGATAGTAAAGGACGAATATTGTTGCTTACGAATGAAACGCATAACAATGTACTTATTTATGATAAGAAAGGAAAAATACTGGATACATGGGGGCATGAATATCCGGGCGCTCATGGCCTCACATTGTTTGATGAAAATGGTACTGAAGTTTTATTCATCTGCGATAACAGTCGCCACCAGGTAATTAAAACTACCATCGACGGAAGAGTGCTGATGGTATTGGACTATCCGAAAGAAACCGGCCAATATACGAAGCCCGAAGAATATATTCCAACAGAAACTGCGATTACTCCAGAGGGTGATATATATGTTGCAGATGGATATGGAAAAGATTTTATTATCCATTATGATTCGTCCGGCCGTTATTTGGGATACTTCGGCGGAAGAGGTAATGAAGAAAAACATTTATTAAATGCGCATGGCATCTGTCTCGATTTTCGTGACAGTGGCCAACCCAATTTGATCGTTACATCACGTCAACAAAATGCATTTAAACGTTACACGTTAAGCGGCGAATATATTAACACCATCGCTCTTCCCGGTGCATGGGTTTGCAGGCCGGTTATAAATGGCGATTATTTATATTCTGCTGTCTTGCAAACCAATTCAAGGCAGGGACAACAATCGGGTTGGGTAACTATTCTTGATAAAAATTATAACGTCGTCTCCAACCTGGCAGGCTCAGCGCCAAACTATGTGGATGGCAAGTTGGGCGAGATGTATCAAACCGTTAAGTGCTTTTCTTACCCACATGATGTGTGCGTGGATGACGAACAAAATCTTTACATTGCTCAATGGAATTCGGGAAAAGTTTATCCATACAAATTATCTCCCGTTATTTGATGAAGAAATTATTTTTACCGGCACTAACTTCTTTATTTTTTACCTGTTGCTATGCGCAGCAGCAATTTCAATTGGCGCCGCCGATGCTGCAATATACTTCAGCTTTTTTTTCAGGATCGGCAATAGTTTCATTACACTTTGCTCAACCCGGCACTCAAATATTTTATACATTAAATAATAAAGAACCAACAGAAAAGGATGCAGTCTATCAATCGCTCATCGAAATAAAAAAATCTTTCACAACATTAAAGGCAAAAGTATTCGGCAATGGCTTTCTTCCATCAGAAACGATGCGGGTTACTTTTATAAAAGATGGATTAAAAATAAAATCAATTGAACAATCGACTCCGAATGAAAAATTTCCAGGTAACGGAGAGAAAACGCTTTTTGACAATGAAGGTGGAATCGCGGATATGCGTAATAAAAATTTTTTTGGGTATCAGCAGGATTCAGTACAAATAAATGTAACACTCGAAAAGAAACAAAAAATAAAATCGGTATTACTCGATTTTTTGCAGGATGAAGGAAGTTGGATTTTTTTACCACAGTTGATAAGGGTTTATTATTTTAATGAAAGTAAAAATTCTTATGAGCTTATGGGGAGAAAGGAAATATCTTCAGACACGATTGTTAAAGGCAGCGCAACCGTTTTTGAACTGATAAATGCCACCGAAAAAGTAAAAGCCGGTAAATTAAAAATTATAATAGAGCCATTACAATCCATGCCCGAAGGTCATCCCGGCAAAGGAAAACAAGCCTGGTTGTTCATTGATGAAATTAAAATTTATTAAGCGCATGCAACGTTGGAAGAATATAATTTTTAATATCACCTTTGCGCTCAATATACTTTTGTTATTCCTGTTTATATTCGATAGCAGGTTGCATGTGCCTCCATGGCTACAGGTGGTTGGACGCATGCATACACTTTTTTTACATTTTCCCATTGTAATGCTGGCGTTGTGTATTTTCTGGGAATTATTTTCAGGGTATAAAAAATCCTATATAGGTGTAAAAGCAGAAATAGGAGATGAATTATTATTGGCTGCTGCATTCACTTCCGCTATAACCGCTTTAATGGGTTTGTTTCTCTCACGCGAAGATGGCTATACCGCCGACCTGCTGGTGTGGCATAAATGGGGCGGCATTTTTATTTCCTTTCTTTCTTTAGCATGGTATGTTTTCAGGGTGAAAGTGCGGCAAATAAAAGCAGCATTATTAACCACAGCGCTTGCAGCCTTGGTTATGATTATCATAACGGGGCATCTCGGTGCGGATATTACACACGGCCAGGATTTTCTCCTGGCACCGGTTACTCCCGAAAAACAAAAACCGGTTGTGTTGTTTGAAGATGCTGAAGTGTATGCAAACATGGTACAACCGATCTTTGAAACGAAGTGTTTAGGCTGCCATAATTCTGAAAAGGCGAAGGGGCAGCTTATTTTGGAAACCAAAGAAGATATTTTAAAAGGAGGAAAGGATGGAAAATTATGGGATTCTACAGATAATGATTTTGGATTGCTGATGCAACGGATTCATTTACCACCGCAAAGTAAAAAGCATATGCCGCCGCAGGGTAAACCTCAATTAACAGAAGAAGAATCACAGGTTTTATATTATTGGATAAAAAGCGGCGCCAGCTTTACAACAAAAGTTGCGTCGCTTCCTGAGAAAGACACGTTACGATTGCTCGCTACCAAATTGTTCCAGACGATAGAAACGGATGATTACACTTTTGCACCTGCTGATGAAAAAAAGGTAACTGCGTTAAATAATAATTACCGTGTAGTTCGACCGCTTGCCCTGGGATCACCTGCTTTGGGTGTAGATTTTTTTAGTATAGAACAATTCAAACCAGAACAATTAAAAGAATTATTGGATATAAAAAATCAAATCGTTACGCTTAATCTTGATAAGATGCCCGTGAGTGATGAAGATCTTAAAACTATCAGCCAGTTTGTAAATCTCCGGAAACTGAATTTATCTTTCACGAATATCACCGGTGCAACCTTAAATGAATTGGCAAAACTGAAAGAATTAAAAATACTTTCTTTGTCAGGAACAAAGATAAAAGCGTCTAACCTGCAGCCGTTAGTAAGCATGCCCAAGCTTACTCATTTATTTATTTGGAGCACTGCTATCGTTCCGGATGAAATAGACAGGTTGCAGCGGCAGTTTAAAACAACCGCTATTGGGACGGGATTTCGCGGCGATACCGTTGTTATAAAATTAAATCCGCCGCTTATACAAAATGAAGAGCAGGTTATAACAGATCCGGTGCCTCTCGAGTTGAAACATTATGTGAAAGGGGTAACTATCCGCTATACAACTGATGGTACCGAGCCGGATAGTATTCATTCGCCCGTTTACGCGGAAAATGTAATGGTCGATAGAAAGGAAACGATTAAAGCAAAAGCATTTAAGCCGGGTTGGATCAGCAGCGATGTTGTTGAAAAAGTATTTTACAAGGCAGGTGTTGTACCCGATTCTGTGGAATTGGTTAATCTGCCTGACTCGCAGTATTTGGCGGATGGCGCTTTAACCATTCATGATGGTAAAATCGGTAGCCTTAATTTCCGTGATGGGATGTGGCTGGGATATAGAGTTCAGCCTTTGGAAGCATTATTTTATTTTAATAACACAGTGAAGGTTTCATCGGTAACCATCAGTAGCATTGTCGATATAAACAGTTATTTAATGCCTCCGCAGGAAATAGAAGTTTGGGGAGGAAATGACAAAGCATCCATGCATTTATTGAAACGATTACAGCCGGAACAACCAACAAAAGAAAAGCCGGGTTATCTTACAAGTTATGATGTAAATTTTACTCCGGGCAATTTGAAAATTGTAAAACTCATTATGAAACCTGTGAACAAGCTACCGGCATGGCATAGGGGAAAAGGAGACAAAGGATGGATTTTTGCTGATGAAGTTTTTTTTAATTGATGAATGAGTTTTTCATCATTTGCATGCCGTAATAATATTGCCGGGAGATTCTTAATCATTTTCCGGTAACTTTATTTGGTAACTGATAATATTTTAAAAGCCGGTATATGAGAACCATTCATAAAATTATCCCAGTCTTTTTGTTTTCATTTTATTGCAGCCGTATAGTAAATGCCCAGGAAAAAATAATTAACCCGGTTACAAAAAATGCTTCGCCTGAAGCAAGAGCTTTATTGAAATTTTTCTATGACATTTCAGGAGAATATTTATTAACAGGCCAACACAACTTTCCCAATGTAAAAGGAAGAAACACAAAATTTGCTGCTGAGTACATGGGTAAAACTCCGGTTATGTATAGCACCGACTGGGGCTTTGCATTTGATGGTAATACCGATTCTTACCTGGCCCGCCAGGATATTGTAGACGAAGCCATCCGGCAGAATAAGCTTGGGTCAATTATTACCATTTGCTGGCATGCTGTGCCGCCAACGGCAGACGAGCCTGTTACTTTTCAACCTGCGCCCGGTACTGATTCTGCAAAATTACATAGCGTACAAGGCAGACTGTTAGATCGGCAATTTAAAGATGTACTTACGCCCGGCACGGCATTGTATAAACATTGGTGCGAACAGGTAGATACGATCGCTGTGTATTTAAAAAAATTGCAGGATGCACATGTTCCCATTATCTGGAGGCCTTACCATGAAATGAATGGCGAATGGTTCTGGTGGGGCGGGAGACAGGGAGAATATAGCACCATCCGTTTATATCGTCAATTATTCGATAGGCTTGTTAACTACCATAAATTAAATAATCTTGTATGGACGTGGAATGTGGACAGGCCAGCTACACCGGCGAGAAAATTTACCAACTTTTATGTGGGCAGTAATTATTTTGACATCGCATCACTGGATGTATATGACAGCGATTTCAATCAAAATTATTATGATAGTTTGTTGGCGCTTGCCAAAGGCAAGCCCATAGCGCTCGGCGAAGTAGGTAACCCGCCGACGCCTGAAGTAATCAAGCGCCAGCCTAAATGGACTTATTATGTTATATGGGCAGGAATGGCCCGAAACACTACAAAGAAGGAGTATGAAAGACTGATAAATGATTCACATGTTCTTTGCCTGGAAGATTACGCCTACCGCAAAGCAATCGCACCCTACCGGGCAATTGCCGGCCTTTACCCATTACCGTTAGAAGTTAAAGCCACCGCTGATTTTTCAGGAAACTGGAAGTTTGACGAAGATGCAAGTAGCCTGGGTAACTCTGGAACCGGCCGTATTCCCTCTGAATTATCAGTTCATCAAAATGATAATGACCTGAATATAAAAAGAACAATGATTTCTGAGTATAGTGATAATACAATAACTGACGAGGAGCTAACATTGGATGGCAAAGAGAAAACATTTAAAGCTCCGTTTGGAAATACGCCGGGAACAATTTCTGCACATCTTTCGCCCAATGGGGATACACTTTTTATTGACTCGAAAATAAAATTCAATTATAACGGGCGGTCAAATGAGTGGACCACCAGCGAATCGTGGACGTTGGAAAAAGAAGGACAGATTTTATCTGTGCAACAAACGTTCAATTCATTCCAGGGGAAAAGGACACTAACAGCTGTGTATAATAAAGAGTAAAAGTTTAGAGAAGTTTGCATCTGAGCCTGGTTAAGGCCATCTTACAACGGTTTCTCCCATAGTTTAAAGTGAATTAATGTAAATTTGAAATACAAATATTTCAAAATGACCGAAATAGTAATTGATAAAAAGAAATACGTTCTAATTCCTGAAAAAAATTACAGGGCTTTGCAAAAAAAGGCAGCATTAAAATCTAAAGCAGAAAAAACGTTCACTCTCGACGAGGCCCGTAGCTACAGTAAAAAATTGATCCGGAAATGGGCCGCAGAAAAATAATTGTAAAGCAAACTGCGGCAGATAATATCGCGGCAATTTCATGGTTTATCGAGTCTAAAGGATTAATTGCCACTGCTGAAAAGTTTGCAGATAATGTTTATGATTATTTTACAAAAATTGCGGATGATCGAAAATCGCATCCATTATGCAGGCATCCCGAAAGAGCATTATTAGGATATAAATGTGTTCCATATAGAAAGAAATACACAATCGTATTTATTGAGACTAAGAAGGAAATAATGATTTGTGAATTTATTTCATCAAAACTTATCAGGTGGTAATAAAGGTCCATTCAATTTGCTCCATGCAAGTAAGTAGTTTGTGTGACGTCAATAAGTTTTTTTATCGTAAGTTATAGAAAGCAAAATGTCCCATCGCAGAGAATTTATAAAACAAGCAGGTCTATACGCTATGGGCTTTCAATTGAGGCCGTCATTGAAAGGCTTTGACATCGATTTTTTTAAAGATCCTTTCGTGTTACCCCGAAGTGCACCCGAAGCACAGGGAATTTCCTCTGCCGGTATCAGGAAATTTCTTGATGCAATTAAGGGTATTAAACAGGAGTTTCACAGCCTGATGATTTTACGTCACGGTAATGTAGTTGCAGAAGGTTGGTGGGCACCTTATTCATCAGAACATAAGCAACAATTGTATTCGCTGAGCAAAAGTTTTACGGGTACTGCAATCGGTTTGGCCGTACACGAAGGTTCGCTGACGGTGGATGATCCCATAATAAAATTTTTTCCGGATATGTTGCCGGAAACAATAAGTGATAACCTGGCTTCATTAAAAGTGAGGCATTTGCTTTCGATGTCTGTCGGTCACGCAAAAGATTCTATTCTTATTCTTGAGGCTTCTGCTCCGGGTGTTCCATGGGAGAAAACATTTCTTGCCCAGCCCGTGGTGTTTAGGCCCGGAAGCCAGTTTATGTATAATTCAGGCGCAAGTTTTATGCTAAGCTCTGTTGTAAAAAGAGTAACAGGAAAAACTGCACATGAATATCTAAAGCCCCGCTTGTATCAGCCACTAAATATTGTTAATACAACGTGGGGTGAAAATTTTGAGGGGATTAATATGGGCGCTTCGCACTTGCGTATGCCCACAGAAGACATTGCAAAGTTTGGGCAACTGTACTTGCAAAACGGCATGTGGAACGGAAAACAGTTGATTAGCAAAGAATGGGTCAAAGAAGCATCTTCGAAACAAATATCAAATGGTAACAACGATAGCAGTTGGGGCTACGGCTATGGCTACCAGTTTTGGTTAAATCCACCGGGCGGTTACAGGGCAGATGGGGCCTTTGGGCAATTCAGTATGGTATTTCCGCAATTGGATGCTGTTGTTGCTATTACAAGCGAAAGCATCAGTACAAAAGATACCATGCAAATTGTCTGGGAAGTTTTAGTTCCCGAAATGAAAGAGACCGCGTTGCCAAAGGATGATGCAAATCACGATTTGCTGCTCCGGGAGTTGAAGGCCTTAAAATATGATCCTCCAAAAATCATTGCGAACTCACCGTTTGCATCAATTATTTCAGGAAAAGAATTTGCGCTTGATGAGAATCAATTTCATGCAAAATCTGTGTCGTTCACCTTCGAAGGAGATAAATGCTTATTTGTTGTAAGGGAAGATGGGAAACGTGACATAAACATTACTAACGGTGCCGGGTACTGGATACGAGAAGGAAATTATAAACCCTCTGCCCATTCCTTATTTTCTTTGCGTCGCATCGATTTTGATTCCATAGTAGCCGCAAGCTTCACCTGGCAGAATGAGAAAACTCTTTTACTAACCTGGCGATTTATTGAAACGGTACACGGTGATCAGCTTACCTGCATATTTGATGATGATAAAGTAACGATCAGATTTCTTTTCAGTGTAAATCGTTTGCAAAATAAGCCTGATGACCGGCCTGATGTAACCGGAAAGTTGGGTGCTTAAAATTTCAAAAAACGGCCGAATCAGAATAAATCAACTTATCGATATTAAAAAATTAAAATGAAACACAAGCCTGCAACTTTTATACTATCTGTAATCATTCTTAACTTATCATTCTCTTATTTAGTGCAGGGGCAAATAGTGAAAAGTTCTGCAATGAAACTGAACAACCTTGGTTACCTGGAATACCAGGGTGTGGATGTTATGCTTGCACAGGATTATTATCCCGAAGGCCACCAGGGGGGTGTCAGTGTTATTCAAAATGGAATGCGGGTAGCTACTAACGGTGATATAAGGCTCGAGCCAACGCCCGGCCAGTGGCAGCCTATTCCGAAAGTTAGCAAGCGTTCTGTAGATAGTACCAGGCAGCAGATCAGCGTGCAATTGCAATATCCTGATGAGGATATCGATCGAAGAGGGTTTAATCCTGTTATTTATCCTGATCTAAAATTCAGTTACGATTTAAGAGTAGAGCCTGCAGGCAAAGGGTTCAAAATAATTGTTGACCTTGATAAACCGTTGCCTGATAATTGGATTGGAAAAGTGGGTTTCAACTTCGAGCTTTTTCCCGGTATTCTTTTTGGTAAATCGTGGTATCTGGATAATCAATTTGGGATTTTTCCAAGACAGGAAAATGGCCCTGATTATAAAGACGCAGATGGTGAGGTTCAGATTGAACCAATGGCAAAAGGTAAAAAACTAACCATTGCGCCGGAGAATGATCAGCAGCGAATGACTATTGAAAATTTAAACAGCGATAATCTTGAGTTGATAGATGGTAGGGCGAGGCATAACAACGGATGGTTTGTTGTACGTTCCCTCATTGCGAATGGTGCAACTAAAAATGCAATTGTGTGGCTGGTAACACCACACGCGATTGAAGACTGGCGATCAGAGCCGGTTGTGCAGGTTTCACAGGTCGGTTATCATCCCAATCAACAAAAAATGGCGGTAATAGAATTAGATGCCAAAGACAATAGGTCACTCCCTGTTTCTCTTGTAAGGCTTAAGGAAAATGGCGGATCCGAGGCTATACTAACAACAACGCCTAAACGATGGGGTAAATTTCTTCGCTATAATTATTTACAATTTGATTTTACCAGCATCAAAAAGCCTGGCATGTACATGGTGAAATATGGTAAAGATCATTCGAACCCTTTCCGGATAAGCAGTGATGTTTAT
The DNA here is from genome assembly GCA_963819925.1 of uncultured Chitinophagaceae bacterium. GTDB lineage: Bacteria > Bacteroidota > Bacteroidia > Chitinophagales > Chitinophagaceae > Ginsengibacter. The sequence goes on from CAWFYG010000020.1 coordinate 173,012, forward strand.
GAAAGAAACGTGTGGCAACCAACGCTGGAGTATTTTCTGCCCATACAAATGTGTCACATGAGGGTGAACGATCATTATCGTGTATGGCATGGATGGTGTCACATGGATGACGCCCGTATGGCGCCCGTCGATTCCAATCACTTTGATGGATACAGCCAGGGGCCTTCCACGTTAACCAGTTTCAGAGGAGGCGATCATGTACCCGGACTTAACAGTGGCGGATGGCATGATGCGGGCGATTTTGACCTTCGCGTGGAATCGCAGGCAGAAACGGTAAAAGGATTGGCATTGGCTTATGAAGAATTTGGTTTGAAGTATGATAATACAAGTATTGATCAACAACATCATGTGGTAGAAATACAGGTACCTGATGGTAAGCCGGATGCGCTGCAGCAAATGGAACACGGATTGTTGTCCATCGTTGATGGTTACAGATCACTCGGAAGATTATATAGGGGAATTATTGAGCCAACCAAAAGGCAATATGTAACGCTTGGCGACCCCGCGAATGTTACCGATAATGTTGTTTATACAAAACCCGCCGATGGCAACGTGCCGGAGGTTGGGTTGCCCGGTTCACCGGATGACCGATGGGTATTTACTGAAGATAATCCAAACAGGGAATTAAGCGTTGCGGCCTGCCTTGCAGTAGCAGCAAGGGTCATAAAGGGTTATAATGATACATTGGCTGCGGAAAGCCTCCGGATTGCCGAAACACTTTGGGACAGCACCAGGGAAAAATATCCCTTGGCAAGAGTGGAGCTTGCAGTTGAATTATTGAAAACAACGGGTAATAGAAAGTATGCAGATTTTCTTATTGCTCACGGGAATGCCATCGCACAAAATTTCGATAGAGCGGGATGGATTGCCGGGAGGTCTTTGAATGATGTTAACGACGACGCCTATACGAAAATAATAACTGAAGCAGCAAAAAAATATTATTCAAAAATTGCAGAGCAGGGAAAGAAAACACCCTACGGTGTTCCTTACGAACCTAATATCTGGGGCGCCGGCTGGGGTATTCAAAACTTTGGATTCCGGCAGTATTTTTTGCATGAAAGTTTTCCGGGTATTTTTCCCGCAGACTATATGCTGAATGCAATGAACTTTATTTTGGGCTGTCATCCCGGAACGAATACGGCATCATTCGCTTCAGGCGTTGGCTCCAATTCTGTAACTACTGCTTATGGATTCAATCGTGCAGACTGGACCTATATTCCCGGTGGTATTGTATCCGGAACTGCCTTAATAAGACCTGATTTTCCGGAACTGCTTACGTGGCCTTTTTTATGGCAGCAAACTGAATATGTGTTGGGAGGGGGTACCACTGATTATTTATTCCTGGTGCTTGCAGCGGAACATATATTAAATGAAAGGAAATAATTTTTATGAAAAGTGTTCGAATACTTTCTTTTGTTTTCCTTATTGTTGTTTTAGCAGGGAAACAATTGAATGCACAACAATCCAACAGGAATGAGCGGCTGCAACTGGCGGAACAAATGGAAACATCGGTCCAGACAGAATTGTTGAATAAGTGGTACCCGCAATGTTATGATACTTTGTATGGAGGTTTTCTCTCCACATTCACTTATGATTTTAAACCAACTGGCCCGCAGGATAAATTCATTGTTACGCAGGCACGACATACATGGACTACATCAAAAGCTTCCGGCTTATATCCTGCAAAGTCTTATTATTTGGAATGTGCCAAACATGGTTTTCGGTTCTTAAGGGATGTGATGTGGGATAAAACATATGGTGGCTTTTATAATCTTGTTGATAGAAAAGGTAATGATAAAAGTAATCCTGCCGCGCCTAAGGATGCGTACGGAAATGCCTTTGCTATTTATGCTTTATCCGCTTATTACAAAGCCTCACATGATTCCGGCGCATTGAAACTTGCTCAAAAAGCATTTTTATGGATGGAAGGGCATAGTCATGACCCCATCTATGGCGGCTACTACCAACATTTAAAAAGAGATGGTACGCCGGTAGTAAGAGATGAAAATATTCCATCAACTTCAGATGTCGGGTATAAAGATCAGAATTCGTCTATACATATACTGGAAGCGCTTACCGAATTGTATCATGTTTGGCCCCAATCCCTGGTGCGGCTACGTTTGCAAGAAATGCTTTATTTGATAAGAGATAAACTCGTTACTAAACAAGGGTATTTAATCCTGTTCTTTCAGCCAGATTGGACAGCGGTTTCATTCAGAGATTCTTCTGAAGCGTCTGTTTTAGAACACCGCTATCTCGATCATGTTTCGTTCGGGCATAATGTTGAGACGACTTACCTGATGCTCGAAGCGTCGGATGCACTTGGGCTAGAAAGTGATACCCTGACAGAAATAATTGGTAAAAGAATGCTGGATCATGCATTAAAAAATGGTTGGGATAAAAGTGTTGGCGGCTTTTATGATGAAGGATATTATTTTAAAGATCGTGATACCATTACCATAACGCTTCCCACTAAAAACTGGTGGGCGCAGGCGGAAGGCATGAATACTTTATTGCTAATGGCAGATAAGTATCCCAATGATCCGATGCGTTATTATGATAAGTTTAAGCAACAATGGAATTATATTCAAACCTACTTAATAGACCATGTGCATGGTGGCTGGTATGATGAAGGGATTGATAATTCACCCCAAAGAAAAACAGCGCTCAAGGGACAGATATGGAAGGGTGCTTATCATGATTTCCGTGCATTGGAAAATTGCATAAAGCGGTTAAAAACCAGCGAAGGGATTTTGAAAGAATAAGATCGTAACCAATCTTTATAAATGGCATTTGGAAGTTAGGCTTAAAAACACATGCAATGGATAAGAGTATTAAAGTTGGCCTCATTGGATTTGGGAACGGAGGACAAACATTTCATGCTCCTTTTTTAACAACGGTAAAAGGATTACAATTGACGAAGATAAGGGCGGTGAAACCAGAACAGGTTGCTGTAGCCAAAGCAAAATATCCACAGGCGGAAATTGTAAAAACTTCCGAAGAAATATTTGAGGATACAGATATTGATTTGATCGTTATCACCACTCCTAATACTTCTCATTATTCGTTAGCCATGCAGGCTTTGCAAGCCGGAAAGCATTTGGTGGTCGATAAACCCTTTACGATAAATACCAACGACGCGGATGAACTTATTGCATTGGCCGCCAAACAAAAATTAATATTATCCGTATATCAAAGCAGGCGGTTTGATAGTGATTTTTACACTGTTCAAAAAATTATTAAGAATGACCTGTTGGGCGGGCTCGTTGAAATGGAAAGCCGCTATGATCGCTTCAGAAACTTTTTGAAACCTAACGCATGGAGGGAAGAGGATATACCTGGCTCAGGGATCTTATACGATTTGGGCTCGCACCTCATTGACCAGGTGCAGGTTTTATTTGGGATACCCGATGCCGTTAGTGCATTTTTAAGCATTCAAAGAAAAGGTGGGAAAACAGATGATAATTTTGAAGTAATAATGCATTATCCGGGCATTAAAGTCTCTTTAAAAGCGGGTATGCTGGTACGTGAGCCACTGCCGAGGTATATACTTTTTGGTAATAACGGATCTTATGTAAAGTATGGACTGGATGTGCAGGAGGAAGCACTTAAAGCAGGGTTTACCCCGCAAACTAAAACCAACTGGGGAATAGAGCCTGCTGATATTTGGGGCACCTTAAATACCGACATAAATGGTCAGCATTCTATTGGAAAAATTGAAAGTGAGAAAGGAGACTACACTGCATTTTATCAAAATATTTATAACACCATCATTGGTAAAGAAAGCCTTATTGTTACGGCGCTGCAGGCACGAAACAATATTCGCATCATTGAATTGGCAATGCAAAGCCACCGGGAAAAACGAACCATTGATTTTACTTTTTCATAAACAATAGCGCATTTTCAAAAATGAATTTTAAACAGGAAGCTGCGGCGAAAGCCATCATGCTGGTAAATGAAAATAATATTGTTGGCCTGGGCGCCGGCGCTACTATAGCTTACGCGGCGGAGTTTCTTAAAGAAAAAATAGATAGCGGACTTTCGATTCAGTTGGTTACTTCTTCGTTTACAACCTGTCAATTATTATTGAAAAAAAGCCTAAATGTTCTTCCCATCTCGGCTTTTAAAAAAATCGATATTTATTTTGACGGATGCGATCAGTTTGACAAAAAATTAAATGCTTTAAAGAGCGGAGGTGGCATTCACACACAGGAAAAATTATTGGCTTCCATGGCAAAGCAATTTGTGTTGGCAGGCGATTCTTCAAAACTGGTTGATAAGTTTGATGCAAAGTATCCTTTGGTTATTGAGATTCTTCCCCAGTCAGTTGCGTTTGTCACTTTTGAAATAGAAAAGTTATTTAGGCCTGTAAAAATAGCCATGCGCATGGGTGATAAAAAAGATGGCCCTGTTATTACGGAGAATGGAAATTATTTGCTTGATGTGTATTTTGAGGCATGGCCTGAATTACCCGAAATTAATGTATTAGTAAAAAGTATCCCCGGTGTTGTTGAGACATCATTATTTTATCGATTAGCACATAAAGCGATTATTGCAGGAGAGAATGGTGTAAGAGTTTTGGAGAAAGTGAATAATGAAAAACCCATACTAAGAGTATTTGCGCTAGTGTCTTAAAATAAGTTAGTTCGCAAAATCAAATTATGAATGCAACTTCAAACCGCTTTTAAAACCGCACATTACCTGTATCAAAACCGAACAGTTGTAATCATTTTTATGGCTCTTAATAGTTGAATAAGCGAATTTCCAGGTGAATGTTTCTGACGAAATCGGGATAACCGCATTTGGCGAAGCAAAACTTCAGTACAAAGGCGATCCAAAAATAAGCAGGGGCCTGCATTTTGGGGCAATGCATGTTGACAAAATTGACTAGGTTTCATTTATGCCATGCAATGAACCTTTTCTTTTAAAAGGAAAGCGTATATGCTTACCTGTTATAAAGTAATAGGTTTTGGGAAATATGACCGCACCAATAATAACTTGCGTTGCCTGAATAATGCCATCTAAAAAAATGTAGGTGCGCTCACTTGTCATAATTACTACTTCACCGATAGCACCAGCACCCAGTCATCTTCACCAGTGCTGTTTTTGCCAGGCGGTATAAATGTATGGGTGCCTTTATTCTCTGTTGGAGCATCTTTTACAGCAAAGTATTTGGCGTTGGTTGGATCAAACCATTGTGCAGTTACCTTGACTTTTAAAACACTCATGTCAACAGTAATGCTGCCTGAGTGGGCAGGTGGAATATAGGCCACCAGTAGAGAGCCGTCTTTTGCAGCGGAAGCACTTACATAAGCAGTAGAAGTATCTGTGTTTCCTGCATCGGTGATTAATGTTTTCATTCCATTCAATCCTGAAGGAACCAGTTTCCACCATTGAATAGATTTTATGAAAGCATTGAGCCTGCTCATATCCATTGCTCCCTGTGTGTTCAAATGTTGTTGCCAGATTGGATCCGCGAACTGCCATACATAACCATTGCCCGAGACATACCCGCCTATTGTACTCAACCATCCCCACCATTGAAAACGGCGTACCGGCTGTGTGGCATTGGGATTATAATTGTTGCCATCGGGTCCTTCTTCATCATAAGGTTCTTCCAGTAAAAAAGAAGGCATCACCGGATGATGTTCATAAGCTTTGCGTGCCAGGTACGGCACCGGTACCCGTAGCTCCCATGTGTAGCAGGCGTTCAATGTCATTTCACTTCCGAACTGCGCATTGTCTGCAGCATTTTCTCCACTACCTGATTCCGCTGTGTACTGGGCAGAGAGTTGCCCTTTTACACTTTTCAAACCTTTAATTAACAGTGCTTCGGCGCTTGCCTGCTCATCATTATATGTGCCTTTATCGCCCAGAAGCATCCATACGATGTTTTTTCTTTTCTTATAACGGTTAGCCACCCACGCACCATATTGCTCTGCCTTTATTCCGTTGGCCACCAATTCTTTCATCCATCCCTGTTCTTCTTTTTCACTGGAATAGCCAACGTAGCCCGGGAACATAAAAACAAGTATGCCTTTTGACTCGCAGTAGGCAAGCAAAGTATCTACAAACGACCAATATTTTTCATTGGGTGTAAGCAGGTCTGGGCATTCCGTTTTGTAATCAGAGTATTCAAGCTTACCATCCCATTCGGCGCCGTTCAATCGTTTTAGAAAGGGCGTTTCACCGGAGGCGTTATATGGAGCATGGTTACCCATGGCCCAGTGCATGATCACGCTGAACTCGATGGCATTGTGCCCATGTGCGATTGTATTGTCTAAAAAATATTTGTAATTGCTATCGGTTTGTGATGCAATGAACCACGCAGTGCGGCCAAGAATTGGAAAGGGCTTATTGTTTTGATCAACGAGGTAATGTTTATCGCTGCTGATCTTTACTGGAAATTTAACCTGCGCCTGTATTTTGATAACGGTAAGTAGTAAAATAACAATAACTAAAAAGCTGAACTGAATTTTCATTTTATTTTATTAATTGAATTTAACAAAAAAGCAATTAAAGAGAAATGATTTCTTACCATAATATACTTACACTGTACAATTAAGATCATTGAGATGCCAGGTTGGAACATCTTCAGAAGATCGAAATTCAAAAAGGGATTTTCTGTTTAACTTTATGAGTCCATGGTAACGAATGCAAAAGTTTTTTAGCATCAAAACATCTTTTCGTATGAAGAAAATCCACCGTAAGTTTTTGGGAGTTGTATTGTCGCTGATACTACCTTTTTCAGTGTTTTCTCAAAGTAATTTATGGAGTGTAAAAAATGACGAGTTGCAGGATCACTGGCAAATACAATCCTCTGATAAAGTGCCTGCAAACGGAGAAAAAGTTTCTACTTTAAATTTTGCGCCCTTAAACTGGTATGCAGCCAAAGTTCCAAATAGCACGTTAGGAACCCTGGTTGATAATGGTGTTTTTAAAGATATCTATTTTAACCGCAATCTTGAAAAAATTCCCGATAGCATATTTAAAGCGCCATGGTGGTACCGCCGTACTTTCATGATAAATAACCCGGGTGAAGGACAGGTTTACCGCCTGCGCTTTAATGGAATCAGTTACAGCGCCGATATTTGGTTGAATGGGAAAAAGATTGCTTCTGCTGATACCGTGAAAGGAAGTTTCCGCCAGTTTATTTTTGATGTAACATCGTATATCAAAAAAGGTGAAAACGTGCTTGCCTTAAAGGTTGCGCAAGGCGGCCCCGGCGATCTGAACATTGGTTTTGTTGACTGGAATCCGGAACCTGCCGATAATCACATGGGCATTTGGCGTGATGTGCATTTGCTTGAAACGGGCCCTGTTTCACTGGATCAGCCGTTTATTATTACTGATGTGGACACGGCTACTCTTGAGCATGCGAATATAACGCTAAAGGTTACACTACAAAATCATTCTGATAAAAGTATAAACGGAGTTTTGAAAACGAGCATCGGTAATGACGTTCATATTTCAACACCGGTTTCTTTAAGTGCAAATGAATCAAAAGAGATTGTTCTGACACCTTTTGATTATTTCGAATTAAGTATAAGTCACCCTAAACTTTGGTGGACGCATGATTTAGGAAAGCCGAATCTATATTCTCTCGAAATGAATTTTGAGACGAACCATAAAATTTCTGATTCAATAAAAATGAAATTTGGTATACGCACCGTGTCAGGATATAAGACTGATAAAGGTTTTAGGGGTTACCGTTTGAATGGTAAAAAAATATTGATCAAAGGCGGTGGCTGGACAGATCCGATGTTACTGAGAGCCACTCCCGCATACGAAGAAGCAGGGATTGATTATGCCGTTCACATGAATTTTAACGCATTGCGTATGGAAGGTTTCTGGGGCGAAAATCAACACCTTTATGATCTGTGTGATGAGAAAGGAATTTTATTAATGGTAGGTTTTAGTTGCCAGTGGGAATGGAAAGGAGCATTTGGAACGCCGGATGATAAATACGGAGCTATCATTACACCCGACCAGATCGATATTGCAACAAAGTCCTGGCACGACCAGATTATGTGGTTACGAAATCACCCGAGTATTTTCTTATGGCTGTATGGAAGTGATAAATGGCCAAGGCCTGAACTGGAAAAAGATTATTTAAATGTTTTAAGCACATGCGATAATACACGGCCTTATACGCAATCAGCTCATGAATGGACCAGTGAAATTACAGGCCCGACGGGTATGAAAATGCGTGGCCCGTATGATTATGTGCCTCCGGATTACTGGTATGTAGACACTACTTATGGGGGCGCCTTTGGTTTTAATACAGAAACCGGTCCGGGCCCGCAGGTACCGGTTCTTGAAAGTTTAGAAAAAATGATTCCCAAAGATTCTTTATGGCCGATAAGCAGCTCGTGGCTGTATCATGCTGCAAGAGGAAACTTCCACAACCTTACCCGCTATGATAGTGCAATGGATGAAAGATTAGGTACACCGACTTCCTTGCAGGATTATGAAAGAAAGGCCCAATACCTCAATTACGAAGGAATGCGTGCTATGTTTGAGGCATTTGAAGCCAATCGCTTTGAAGCAACCGGTATTATTCAATGGATGTATAATGCTTCGTGGCCAAAGCTTTGGTGGCAGTTATATGATTATTACCTGATGCCTACCGGCGCTTTTTATGGCGCAAGGAAAGCCAATGAGCCTTTACATGTTTCTTATAATTATGGAGATAATGCGGTGGATGTAATGAACAATACCGGTAAAACAGTTAAAGGACTTACTGCCGAAATAAATCTGCTTGATTTCAATTCAAAATCTATTTCGAAAAAAACGATCGCTGTTGCTGATCTTGGATCCAAAGTAACAAAAGAGATTTTTAGTTTGCCTCCTGAAGCTGATCTTACAAAAACTTACTTTCTCGATCTCAAACTGTTTAATCAACAACATCAAAATGTAAGCAACAATTTTTACGTTCTTTCCACAGAAAAAGATTCGCTTGATATAAAGAAGAGCACCTGGTGGGTAACTCCTCAATCTCATTTTGCAGACCTTACCATGCTTCAGCAACTGCCAACTGTAAAATTGCAAACGAGTGAGACGACGAATAAGAATAACGGAAAAACAATGGTACATGTAAAAGTGAAGAACCCGACTTCACATCTTGCTTTCATGGTGTATCTCAATTTAAAGAAAGGCAACAGTAATGAATCGGTGGTTCCTGTTTTTTGGGACAGTAATTATTTTACGCTATTGCCGGGAGAAGAAAGAACCGTTTCTGTATGGTGTCATACATCGGATCTTAACGGGCAACAACCACGTATGGTCGTTGGCGGATGGAACATTGAATAGATCAGTAAATCCGATGTTTCTATGCTTCTTTCACCCAAGCGGTAGGGGTTGGGCTAATATCCTGAAGCGACAGCAACTCTATCCGGCTTCTGAATAATTTTTCTACTTTTGTCTTCAACCGGTGCTTCGCCCCCAGTTTGGTGGTGAATGCACGAAACTCGCCTTATGCCTCACTCTTACCCAGGAATCTAAAAAACTTTTGCTATGACTGAACAAGCGATAATCCTCATTCCGGACATCAGCGGTTTTACTGATTTCACCAGCGCAACCGAAATTGATCATGGCGCTCACATCATAACTGAACTCCTGGAATTAATCATTGCGTCGAATGAAACGGACTTCACGCTCGCTGAGATTGAGGGTGATGCCGTTCTCTTCTACCGGAAGGGTGAACCGTTGCAGTACCAACAACTCATTGATCAATGCCTGGGCATGTTTTCAAATTTCCACAAGCAACTAAGAATCATTGAACGGGACACGGTATGCCAGTGCGGTGCCTGCCAGTCTGCAACCAATCTTACGCTCAAGTTTATTGCACACTTTGGCTATATAAAGGAAATTAAAGTGGCACAGTTCGTTAAGGCAACGGGGATTGACATGATCGTTGCACACCGGTTACTAAAGAACGATGTTGACTCTCATGAATACATCCTAATGACCGGGGCTTGCTGCCATGCGGTCGGCTCTAAGAACACAAATCCAATGCTCTCCTGGTCAACATCCAGCTATACCTATCCCGCCATTGGTAAGGTTGACTACGAATTTGCAACGCTTAGTGAATACAAAGCGCAGATTCCGCCGGCGCCACCCCGTCCGGAATTCGTTGTTGACAAAGGAAATGACAATTTGGAGATTGTGATCAATGCCCCGCTTAAGACGGTGTACCAAACACTGATCAATGTTGACAAACGACCCGGATGGTTGTTGGGCGTTGACTCCATAAATCGCGAGATGACGTCTGAACGCATCGGTATGAAGCACAACTGCGTGTTCATGGGATTGGTACTGGTGAACACTGCTGTGCACCGCGACTTCGCGGAAGACCATGCCATTTATACCGAGGAAGTGGAAATGCGTGACCTCGGCAAAACGATCGTGTTGAACTATGACATGTATCCTCACGGCGACGGTTATACGAGACTCAATGTGAATGTGAACTGGATGGACTCCGCCCTGCCAGAGGAAAACAAGAAAGCGATGATGGAAGCTGAGATCACGAATCTAGAGCTCTTTAAAAGTTTATGTGAGAACGACCCGGGATAGGAGATGCTATTTATTATTAGGATTTATGCGTCAACACCAGTTTGAAACAATGCAGCAATTAATGCGTCAGTGTTCACATTCACAAGTAATAAAAACCTAAATTGCCATAAAATATATTGCCATGAAAACCGCAAATGAAATAATTATTGTTGGCGGGATTAAATTAATTGAGGTTAAATATTACTTCAGAATATTTATCACTTTTTCTATAATTTTTGCTTTAATTTTTTTTACTAAAACACATGCCCTGGGTCAACAGTTTGACCCATTGGAATGGAAGTTTGAAAGCCAACGTAAAGCAATAGCACCAGTTTCGTATGTAGATAACAAAACTTCCTATTTGGGAAGTCAAACACTTGTTTTAGAAGGTGGTGGTAAAGCATATGCGGATGGACATTGGTATAAAAAAGTGAATGTGGAAGCAGGTGAATCGTACTTGTTTCGTGCTTATTATCAAACTTCAAACGTAGAAGAGCCGGGAAGATGTGTCATCACCAGGATCGTATGGCAGGATGCATCCGGGGAACAGGTCGGTTGGCCTGAATATCCCGCCAAACTCCTGCAAAAAAGCAAGGATGGATGGAAGATAATTGAACAATTATACCAGGTGCCTCCCAATGTGACAACTGCAAAATTGGAATTGCATTATCGTTGGGACCCTGATGGCAAGGTTAATTTTGGCGGAGTCTCTTTCGAAAAAAAATCACCTGTTGAGAAGAGAATGGTGAGAGTAGCAACAATAGATTACCGCCCTCACGACAGTAAATCATCTATGGAAAATCTTGAAAAATTTTCAGCACTGATTGCTAAGGCCGCATCGGGGAAAGCTGATATCGTTTGCCTTCCCGAGGAAAGTACTTTAACCGGGACCGATCTGAATTATGTTTCAGCAAGTGAACCTGTTCCCGGCCCTACTACCGAATTTCTTGGAAACGTGGCGAGGAAATTCAACTTATATATTGTTGCCGGGCTGTTGGAAAGAGATGGCGATGTAGTCTACAATACTTCAGTACTAATAAACAGGAAAGGTGATTTGGCAGGAAAGTATCGCAAGATAAGTTTACCACGTGAAGAGATCGAGGGTGGAGTAACGCCGGGTGATTCGTTACCGGTTTTTGATACAGATTTTGGTCGTATTGGTATGATGATCTGCTGGGATGTTACATTTCCTGAAAGCGCCAGAACCCTTGCCCGGAAAGGTGCAGAAATTATTTTCCTTCCAATTGCGGGAGGCAATCTCACCCTGACGAAAGCGCGTGCAATAGAAAACCAGGTTTATGTGGTTTCCTCCTCTTACGATATGATCTCTGCAGTATTTGACCAGGAAGGAGAAGTAATGAAAGAAGCAACCGATGACAATCCGGTGGTAGTGGTGGACATTGATTTGAATAAGCAAAAATTATGGCCGTGGCTGGGAGATTTTAAAAACAGGATTTCCGGTGAAATGCCTCCTCAAAAAGCTGTCCAGGCCAATTTTCAATAATTTAAACGTTGGGTTACCTTCCAATGCATAAAACATAGCGTTGGCGATGCTTGTACCTTCAAATATGCTTCTGATTTTTTCGTTTTTTAGCGCCGGCATCTCGCGCTATGTAATAAAAATTTAATTTTAGAAGAATGCGTACATGCTTACCAGTTATAAAGCTGAAAGTTGTAATAAATCCTGCTTCGACACTCTTAACATTCGTCACAAAAAATTACTTCTTAATAAACATCGTAGCGGTATATTGCATCGTAAAATGGATATGAATGAAAGCCCAGGAATTACTTATTAAAAATTCAATTGAATGTTCCAAATCCTCCGAAAGAAATTTTTTATCGTTGCTTTTTTAATGACTATAAGTCTTGGCGTTCAAAGCCAGGTTATTACAGGAAAAATTACGGATGCCCAATCTAAACCCATTCCCGGCGCAGTTATTCATCTTCTCAATACGAATCAGGAAACAGTATCGGATAGCCTTGGCAGTTATATCTTTCGAAATATCACTCCGGGAAAATATATTGTTTCCGTGTCAGCAAGTGGCTATGCCTCTTTAGACGAAGAAGTGCTGGTCGGCGTTGCGGGCCGGGAACTTAATGAACAGCTTACCGTTAACTCAATTCGCCTGGGTGCAGCCATTGTAACGGCAGAGAAAAAAGAGGAAGCCCTCCAAAAAATTCCATTAAGTGTTACCGCTATTTCATCTGCGCAGGTACGGGAATACCGGTTGTGGAATAGTAAAGATATTTCTGCCATTGTGCCCAATTTGTATTCGGATAATTCAGGCGATGATCGCAATGTTACTTCTATCCGCGGCATTACCACAACATCATACGATCCAGCTATTGCCACTTACATCGATGGGGTAGACCAGTTTAGCCTGGATACTTACATTGCCGGGCTGAATGACATTCAACGAGTAGAGGTATTGCGTGGTCCGCAGGGAACATTGTACGGAAGAAATGCAATGGGCGGCGTGATCAATATTATTACCAAGCAGCCCACCAATAAAGCGGATGGTTCTGTTGAGTTGAACGTTGGCAACTATGGTCTGCAACGATATAGTGCTGCAATACGAACACCCATTGTTAAAAACAAATTGTTCTTTGGCATTGCGGGTATGTTTACCAAAAGGAACGGTTATTATACTAACGATTTTACTAATACTTCATTCGATAAGCAGCAGGGAGTAACCGGTAATTATTATATTCGGTATACACCGGATACGCGATGGGCCATCACTTTGAATGTAAAACATCAAAACAACAAGAACAACGGGGCGTTTCCTTTGGTGTTCGGTGTTGAGGAAGCGCTTAACAATCCATTTCATTTAAGCCAGGATGCAGTGGCAAAAATGATAGACAACATTGCGAATGCATCGCTAACGGTGGACCATTCGGGGCCGTCATTCAATTTTACTTCGCTAACCGCATGGCAGCAGAATCACCGTTACTACAATGCTCCCTTAGATGGCGATTTCTCTGCCGCCGATGCTGTTACAGTTATTAATAATTATGGCGACAAATGGAATAAGGTAAAAGTGTTTACACAGGAGTTGCGCTTCAATTCGGTGACCGGAAAAAATTCGCCATTTAAATGGACAGCGGGTACTTATTTTTTTTACCAGGATAATCCTTCCAAACAGGCCACTCATTATGGTGCAGATGCAGGGCTTCTTGGTGCACCGGATATCAATTTTTCCACCATCAATACAACCACCGGAAAAAACACAGGCATTGCATTTTACGGACAAACAAGCTATGCCGTTAGCAAAAAGCTGGAATTAATTGCCGGACTTCGTTATGACTATGAAAATAAAAAACTGGACGTTGAAGGCGAATACGAAAAAGATGGTGAGGCCCCTTTTGTAACTCAGCCCGATACTGCTGCCGTTCTGAATTTTAGCGCACTATCGCCAAAACTGGGATTGAGTTACCGTGTCGCAGACAACAGTAATCTGTATATTACGTATAGCCGCGGATACAGAACAGGAGGATTAACGCAACTATCTTCTGACCCTTCCCAACCACCGCTTTACCCTTACCAACCGGAGTACAGCAATAATTTTGAAGCAGGCATTAAAAACACTTTTTTTAAAGACCGGTTGCGTTTGAATCTTGCTGTTTTTGTTGACCGTGTAAATGATGCACAGGTACCTACCCTTATTTTGCCGGATGCTATTACTGTTACTAAAAATACCGGAAGGCTTTCCAGTAAAGGGGCAGAATTGGAGGTTGCTGCGGTGCCGTTAAAAGGTTTGCAGCTCGACTACAATTTTGGATATGCCAATGCAAAATATACTTCTTTAAAAATTTCACAGAACGGAGCCTCAGTTGATCTTAACGGTAAGAAGCAAATTTTTACACCCGATGTTACATCGATGCTTGCCATTCAATACAGTTATGAGATAGGGCAACAGCATGGAGCAAAATTTATTACCCGGTTCGAATGGAGATATCTTGGTACGGAATATTTTGACCTGGCCAACAGCATTAAACAATCACCCTACGGGCTCGTTAACCTGCGTATGGGTATTTCCACAAAGCTTTTCGATATATTTTTATGGAGCAGAAATACAGGTGATAAAAAATACATTGCCTATGCTTACGATTTTGGAGCAGTTCATTTGGGAGATCCTGCAACCTATGGTGCTACTTTGTCGATTAAACTTTAAATGCGTTTATGGTGTACATAACAGTTCCGGTCAAACGAAAACTTAATACCTGCACAATATTATTTCAGAACTTATTACTGCTCTATCCATACTATTGAATTACCGGTGCCATATTGATTTTCTTCCCACAATTTATTACCAGGGTCTATGATCCATTTGCCATCTACAATAAATTTATAAAGATGTTTGCCTGCGAAAAGATGCACCCTGCATAGCCATTCATCTCCCTGGCGTTGCATGGCAAGAGTCTGCGGGCTCCAGTTATTGAAATCGCCGGCAAGAAAAACGGATGTCGCTTTACTATTGCCTTTGAGACGGAATGTATAATTCGGGTCGATGATAAGATAGGAATTTTTAGTACCCACCTCATTGTCTACTTTCAGCGGATTTGCAGGGTCGGTTATCCAGTTGCCATCAACAATAAATTTATATTCATAATTCCCCGGGCCGATCACATAGGGCAATTCCCATCCTTCATTGGTCTTGTTCATAAATAGTTCATCTGTTCGCCAATCATTAAAGTTTCCGGAAAGAACGACATATTGTGCATTATTATAACCCGCCAATTTAAACAAATGAGGTTTGCCAATCTCTATTACGGAATTATAACCGCCATTCCCGTCAGGCAGCCGGGAAAGTTTTTTTTCTTCGCTGTGCCACTGGCCATCGACAATAAATTTGTACGTGTGTGTGCCTTCCGCGAGATAGAGAGGCAATTGCCAGCCGCCCTGTATTTTCACCATCCGCAATTCTTTCTCATGCCAGTTATTGAAACTGCCAGCTACAAAAACATGCTTTGCATTAGTGAAACCACTTAAGGTAAAAACAACGTTGGTCTTAAAATAAACTGAATTGATATTTCCAAGCCCATCATTTTCCCTTAGTAAATTATTCTTATCTGTCATCCACTTTCCATCGACAACAAATTTATACCAATACTTACCGGGCGTAAGCACCACATCTGCGGTCCAGCCATTGGCGGTTCTCTTCATCTCCAACGCATCGGGCAACCATTTATTGAAACTGCCCGCCAGCATTACCCGGCTGGCATTGGTATAACCTCTCAGGAAAAAAGTAGTGGTATTATTATTTACTGCAAATGCCGGTTTATCCTGAAACCGGTTGTACCCATATACGAGGCCATTATTTACGGAAGGAAACAGTGCCGCTAACGGACCCATTTCAGTAAGGGTCATTTTGCGTGCGGGGTCGTCTATTGCGCCAAAAGGAGCCATAGGCTTGCTTATTACAAATATTTCATTGTTATTGATATCGACTTTCCAGCCAAGTTTCGTAAGAGAATCAGGTGATTGGTTTTTGATAAATTCCTTCAACGGCAGATCAGAGAGATTAAATTGTGTTATAAATTTATCCAGGTCGCCGGAACTTGCCAGTTTATTCACTTCAATAAACATCTTGTTTTTCTTTATCGTGTAGGTACCGGCCTGTTGTGCAAGGAGATTTCCCTGCACCATCATTATGGCAAATACCATGCACAGCCACCGCCGTAAGGTCATCATCATAATATGGCTATTGCCTATTTCCATATATACATTTTATGTTTTACAAAGTTAAACCCTGTTTTATGCCGGGAGAGAAAATCAAAGCCCAGCACTCCATCTACACAGCCGCCTTCAGAAAAGCAGGTATTTTCGAGATTCGTTATCAGCACCGGCAGGCCATTGATATTAAGATTCTGCATTTTAATGTTGCTGGCCTCACCATAAGAGGCTTCTATTTTTTTGTTGCCAATTCCATCAAGCAGCACACGCCGGGTAACCGTTACATTTCTGAATACTTTTCCAGGCAGACGGCTGTCGAGCATATTCGATTCTGCTGCACAATCAATCACAAACTTTAGTTTTTTTCCCGGCATTTGGGCGCTCACGGTAACCCGGTTGTCAGTGATATCTATCGGTACGGTAACGTATGCCGAAGTATCATTCAGCATTTCATTCTGGTAAGTGGATGCCTCTTTTCTTGCCACCCGGTGAAGATAAATGAGGCTGTTGTCATAATCAATTATCATCTCGGAGTTCTTGAAAAGATCAAAGCCCAGCAGCCCGAGTATTTTGATGCCCCTGGTGTTTTCAATATTGCCCAGGTTCGTGAGGTCGGCTTCCGTATTGTAATAATTCAAAGCGCCCAGAACAAATGTTTTAACACTGGTCTTGATAATATTGGGAGAAGCACCGGTTATGCCAGTATGATCTCCGTCCGTGATGAGAGTTTGCGGGTAATCACGGAAATACGTAAGGTTCAGCACCAAACCGGGAGCGCCGGTATCGAGAATAAAATTTCCTTCCGTTGTATCGGCCTGTCCCTTCACTACTATCAGGTTACCCGCCATACTGAAAGGAATAATGCTTGAAGCAGAATCAATGATAATCGATGCCAGGCGGAAAGTAGGAATTTTTTTTAAAGCCCCGGCATTACGCTGCTCCGGCACACTTTTCTTTGCCATCATCATACAAAAAATACATGCAGCAGTAAGGTGAAATTTTAACAGCATACCCGGTTGTTATAATAAAATTAAGGAAGATAGCCGGATACAACATTTGATTTACAAGTAAGGCAGATGATTGTGGTAAGCGGTAGCGGTGGCTTTTGCGGTTGGCGTTGTCTGCTATTTAACTCTGCGGTTTATTTGCATAGGAACGAGTATCTGTGAAGAAATTTCCAAACGAGTCGCTCAACGAATTTCAAATCTTCTTCCTATATTTAATATCTTAAAAAATAATTTTATGTACAGCCTTAAAAACCTATTAGCTATCCTTGCCACTTCTGCACTTCTTTTGTCATTTACCAAATCGACTGACTTTGCCGATTTTTCCGGTGAATGGAAACTGAATGAATCCAAAAGCGAATTAGGGCAGTTTGCCAACTATGCCCCCCACACCATAAAAGTTACACAAACATCCGACTCGATCACCATTGCAAAAACATCTGTGTCCATGGGTGGCGAAGAAGTTACGAATTCGGAAGCATTAAGCTATGATGGCAAGGAAACCACAACAACAATTTATGGTAATTCAAGTAGAGTGGCTTCTGCAAGATGGTCCGATGACGGTCAAACCCTTACGATTACCTATGACCTTACGCTAAATTTTAACGACCAGCAAACTGAAGTAAAGGGAACCGAGATATGGACGCTGGGTGATGATGGCAAAACGCTTGTATCGCAAAACAGTTCCACTTCTTCGTTTGGGGATATGCAGTCAAAAGGTATTTACGAAAAGTAGCCAATATAACGGAGATGCCTGACCGAAGTGCCAAAGTATTGCAATTGTATTTTAGCTGACGCGTTTCCAGGTTAAAGTGCGTGCTACAGGTTCACCTTCCGGAGTTGTTGTAGCCAGTTGAATAGTTAAGGTATCGTCATAAAATCTTGAATCCCTTATAACTGTCATACACAACAACATGGCGAAAAGCAGATTTCAGCATTCCGTTAGGATGGTTATTGATAATTAAATTTATAGAAGCTCATTGATAATTTATGGGTTTTCAAATAAATTAATTTTCTACAATGCTGATTGTTCCGGTTGCTTTAATATCCTGTGATGATGTGCCAGCCATTAATTTATACATGCCGGGCTCAACTATCCACTTACGGTTTTGTTCGTCATAGTAAGCAAGATCTTTTACCGGTATGTTTACTGTTACTGTCACTTCCTTTCCCGCAGGAACCATTATTTTTTTAAAAGCTTTTAATTCCTTTTCGGCTCGTTCAACTGATGAACCAACTTTACCAACATAGAACTGAACTGTTACTTTGCCGGAAAGTTTGCCGGTATTTTTAACGGTAGTGGTAACAGCTATCGTCTCATTGGTCGCATATTCTGTTTTGTTGGTGTGTAATGCGGAATACCCGAAACTGGTATAAGACAAACCAAAACCAAACGGAAACAGGGGCACTATCTTTTTGGTATCGTACCAGCGGTAACCTACCAGGATACTTTCTCTATAATTTGCTGTAAGGGTATCACCGGGGAAAGTATTAAGAAAGTGCGCCGGCGACTCCTTCAATTCAACAGGAAAGGTAAAAGGTAATTTCCCGGACGGATTTACTTTACCAATCAATACATCTGCTAATGCATTGCCACCTTCTGAACCATTAAACCATGACCATACAATGGTATGATTGTTTTGTTTTATTTTGTTGATATCATAAGGCGCTCCGCCAATTATCACTACAATCGTATTGGCATTGGCAGCAGTTACCGCATCCACCAGTGTTTGTTCTCCAAAGGGAAGACTGAGATTTTTGCGATCACGGCTTTCGCTCTCATAATCACGATTGCCTCCGATGAACAATATAGCTATATCACTGTTTCTCGCGGCGTCTACGGCTTCCCCGATCAATGCTGAATCTGGAAGGTTTGCATCAGCATTCTCATTCCGGGGGCTAAACTTTTGGGCATGATAGCCTTGCGCAAATTTTATATTCACTGATTTGCCCAAAGCCTTTTGTAAACCCTGCAGGGGTGTAATCTCGTATCTCGCTTTTACCCCGGCGCCAAATCCACCCAAATGATTCATGTGCATTGCATTATCGCCAATAACTGCAATGGTTTTAAGACCTGTTGTACGTAATGGCAATAGGTTTTTGTCATTTTTTAAAAGAACTATTGATTCGGAGGCAATGTCATAAACTGTCTTGCTGTGTTCCGTGGTATTGAGTGAACCTTTGGGCCTGTTATCGCTTAGTGATGTTTTATAAATGACCCACAATATGCGGTGAACCTTTTCGTCAATCGTTCTTTCGCTTACTAAGCCGGCCTTAACAGAATCAAGCAAAGGCTTGGCAAAATAATAATTTTCATAAGGCGGCCTGGATCCCATCTCAACGTCAAGTCCGGCGTTAGCCGCATTTACAGTGCTATGCGTGCCACCCCAGTCGGAAATAACGATTCCTTTAAAGTCCCATTCACCTTTTAATATGGTATCCAGCAGGTAAGGATTTTCAGAACAATAAGCTCCGCGTACTTTGTTATATGCCGACATAATGGTCCATGCATTTCCCTGTTCTATCGAAGCTTTAAAAGCCGGGAGATATATTTCCCGCAGGGCACGTTCGCTTACTTCCACGTTTACTCTACCCCGCTCGGTTTCCTGGTTGTTTAAAATGAAGTGTTTAACGCAGGCGGCTACGTGCTGAGTTTGGATTCCTTTCACCGCGGCTACCGCTAATTGCACATTCAAAAACGGATCTTCAGAATAATACTCATAAGTTCGACCACAAAGTGGTGTCCGGGCAATGTTGAATGCCGGGGCAAGTATAATATCTTTTTTGCGAGCTCTTGCTTCTTCACCTAATCCAACACCATACCTATAAGCTAAAGAGGGATTCCATGTGGCTGCCAATGCCGAACCATTTGGAAAGAAAGTTGCTGAATCGGTTGTAAGGTTGGCCGATTCCCATCCGCCCCCGGCACTAAGATCTTCACGAACACCCAATGGCCCATCATCCATAGATAACCCTGGTATGCCAAGTCGAGGTACACCACCTGTCGTAAAAATTGAATTAGCATGCAGCATGGTAATTTTTTCTTCGAGTGTCATCTTTTTTATCAATTGGTTGATCTTTGCTTCGGTTGCGGCACTATCAGTTTGCGCAAATGCCACATTGATGAATGGGAGCGTAGCAAGGCAGGCAGTAATAAACCCGGTAAATTTTCTTTTCATATTATGCAGTTGTTCGCAATTATTAATTGAGTTGTTATGCTAATGAAGATAGCAAACAATTATTGAACCGATAATGTTTGTTGTTGTTGGCGGCGGTCCCACAAATAACTTTCCAGAAGATAATTTCTATATTTATTAAGGCATATGAATGATCATACAGAATTTTTAAAACCGTTTCATTATTATGAAAATAGTTGTATTGGATGGTTATACCCTGAATCCCGGTGATTTGAGCTGGCATTCGTTGCAGCAACTCGGCGAAACAATAATATATGACCGTTCAGTGACGAGCGAAATTGCTTCCCGTATTGCTGACGCGGATATAGTACTAACGAATAAGGCTACACTAACCGGAGATATTATTGACAAGGCTTCCAGGCTGAAATATATTGGTGTAGTCGCTACCGGCTATAATGTAGTAGACATCGTTGCGGCCGCTGAACACCATATAACGGTAACTAACGTGCCGGCGTATGGCACGGCGTCAGTGGCGCAACTGACTTTTGCGCTTATACTTGAATTGGTTAATCACGTATCAGACTATGCAGAGAGTGTATGCAAAGGTGATTGGGTGCGAAGTGAGGATTTTAGTTATCAAAGAAAAACAATAATAGAATTGCAGGACAAAACTTTGGGAATTATTGGTCTCGGCAAAATAGGACAGGCAGTTGCTAAGATAGCCATGGCCTTTAATATGCAGGTGATTGCTTCTCACAAGCACCCGGAACGGGATGTTGTGGCGGGAGTTCGCTTTGTAGATGAAGCGAGCTGTTTTCGTGATGCTGATATTATAAGTTTACATTGCCCGCTCAATGAACAAAATAAACATTTTGTAAACCAGGAGTTGATAGGAACGATGAAATCTTCGGCTTTCCTGGTCAACACGAGCAGGGGTCCTCTTATTAACGAGGAGGACCTGGCGCATGCACTCAATACGGGCCAGATTGCAGGAGCGGGGCTTGATGTATTATCAACGGAGCCACCAATAGCCAATAATCCTTTGCTCAATGCAAAGAACTGTCTCATTACTCCTCACATTGCATGGGCGGCATACGAATCACGTTCGCGGCTTATGACCGAAGTGGTAAAAAATGTAAAGGCATTTATTGATGGAGCTCCCGTTAATATTGTTTGTGATTTTTGATTGGAAAACAAATTGCCGAAAGCGTAGTAGTTATAACCCATATACTCTGCGGAAACAGCGATACCTGAAGTTCGGAGCCACGCTAAAAAATTATACCTGGTACTTATTATCATTATTTTATTTTATCTTCAATACTAACTATCCCTCCTTAAAATTTACTAGAATGCAACTGACTATTACCAATCTTTCCAAGACGTATCCTAATGGTACGCAAGCTTTAAAAGGAATTGACCTCGTGATTCAGCAAGGGATGTTTGGCTTACTCGGACCTAACGGTGCTGGTAAATCTTCGTTGATGCGTACTATTGCAACTTTACAGGAAGCGGACACAGGGAAAATTTTTTTAGATGATATCGATGTATTAAAAGAGAAAGCAAAGGTGAGAAAGTTGCTGGGTTATCTTCCGCAGGAATTTGGCGTGTACCCGAAAATTAATTCTGAAATGATGCTGGATCATATCGCAAGGCTTAAGGGTATTGACAACAGGAAAGAAAGAAAACAAACGGTTGCTGCGTTGCTGAACAGGGTAAACCTCTATGCAGATCGTAAAAAAAACCTGGGAACATTTTCAGGGGGTATGAAACAGCGTTTTGGAATTGCTCAGGCACTCATAGGCGATCCCCAACTAATTATTGTTGATGAACCAACAGCCGGCCTTGACCCTGCAGAAAGAAACCGCTTTTATAATCTTTTGAACGACCTGGGTGAAAATACAATTGTAATTCTTTCCACACATATCGTTGAAGACGTACGAACACTTTGCAGTGATTTTGCTATTATATGCCAGGGAGAAATGCTGCGGCACGATAACCCGGATGAAGCGGTGTATGGTTTGGACGGGAAAATATACAGCAAGGCAATTAATAAAGCCGAAATTGAAACTTACCGGGAGCAATACCATGTTATATCCGTGCAAATAAAAGGAGGTAAACTTAATATCCGCGTCTATGCTGATACGGATCCGGGAAATGGTTTTACGCCGGTGCAAGCCGTTCTGGAGGATTTCTATTTCTACCAGATATCCGGCAAAATGAATGTAATTACTCTTTAAATCTTCATCAAAACTAACGGTTATGTTTTGGCAAATTTTCCTGTTTGAATTAAAATATCGTATTAAGCGGCCTGCAACCTGGTTATACTTTTTTGTATTTTTTTCTATTTGGTCTTTTATCCGTTGCCACAGGATCTACACCGGCTACAGAAAAAGTGATGCATAACGCACCATGGGTTATTGCCGACGGAAATGTTATCTTCAGTATGATCGCCATGTTGGTATGTTCTGCGGTGATGGGTGTCCCTTTGTTCCGCGATATTGAGCACCAGACCCGCTACTATTTATATAGCTATCCTATCACCAAAGGCGGATATTTTTGGGGCAGATTTATAGGATCATTTGTTTTTGTATTGTTTATTGGAACCGGTTTTAGCTGGGGTTGTCTTGCCGGAAGCGGTGTGGGGCCATTCTTTGGATGGGTTCCCGCAGAGCGTATCGGGCATTATGGGTTATGGAATTATTTTCAGTCTTATTTTGTTTTTAGCATTGGCAATCTCCTTCTTTCTTCGGCAATCTTCTTTGCAACGGTATCGCTTACCCGAAATGTAAAAGTAATTTATACAGCAAGTATATTGCTTTTAATAGGTTACCTGCTGGCTAATTTCCTGGTATCAGATATTGAAAAAAGAGAATTGGTAAAACTGCTGGATCCATTTGCTATTTCTACTTTTGAATTGGAAACAAGATTTTATACACCCTTTGAGAAAAACACTTTACTCGTTCCCCTGTCAAAAGTTATTATCCTTAACAGGCTCATCTGGGTTGGTATTTCAATTGTAATAATTGGTTTTGCATATTGGCGTTTTAGTTTTCAAAAATTTTTAAAACCGGAACGGGTAAGTAAGCGCAAACGCAAGAAGGAGTTGGCCACGCCTCCGCCCGGTCTCATTAAAAATGTGCACAAGGATTTCGGCAAGGGACATTTGCAAAGAATCTGGTGGAACCTCTCAAAGCTTGAATTTCTCAACATTATTAAAGACAATTATTTTAAAGCCATACTGGGCGGTGGTGTCATATTTCTAATTATTGATTTTTGGATCGGCAATACAATTTACAGCGTGGGTGATAAGCCGCTTACCGTTTTCCTGATGGATTATAAAAATTATAATTATTCCATATTCATTTTTATTATTCTTCTGTTTTACACAGGTGAAGCCGTTCACCGGGAAAAAAATACAGGCTTTAATATTATAAACGATGCCATGCCGGTGTCCAATACCATTTTCTATTTATCTAAATTATTCGGTCTTTTTTGCATTGCATTTATACTTTGCAGCGTGCCCATTATAATGGGAGTAATTACACAAACACTTAAAGGATTTACCAACTACAATTTTGGTATCTATTTTAAAGAGATGTACCTGCTCACTCTTCCTTCTTATATAGAAATGGTATTACTATGCTTTGCAGTGCATGTAATAGTAAATAATAAGTTTGGGGGCCACGGTGTTGCACTGTTTATATGGATTACTATGTTTCTTCTTCGGGTGGTGGGTAAAATGGATTATAATCTCTTCTTTTATTTTTATACACCCAGTTACAGGTGGTCTGATATGAACGGGATTGGCCATTTTTTAGAGCCGCAATCCTGGTTTAATTTCTATTGGCTCATGTTGGGAGCCTTGCTGGCAACCCTTGGGTTTCTTTTTTACCAGCGTGGTGTTACAGGAGATTTTAAAGAACGGTGGAGGGTAGCTATGCAGCGGTTTAAGGGAGGGCCGGCTATTTTAACAACCACATTTTTTCTGGCGTGGCTTGGCAGCGGCGCTTTTATATATTATAATGTAAGCTATTTAAATAATTATTATACGGCCGCAGAAACCAGGCACCGGTCGGCATTATATGAGAAGACGCTAAAGAAATATGAGGGTATTGCCCAACCCAAAGTGACCAGTGTAATTTTGAACGCCTCCGTTTATCCGGAAGAAAGAAAAGTGGATATATATGCAAAAGTTTTTCTCAAGAATAAATCCGGACAACCGATTTCGGCGCTTCACCTGCTGGCCGAACAAAATGTAAAGTATAGCATTTTATATAATGGGAAACCTGTCGTATATACGAGCCCGTTATATTATCCCTATTCTTCGTTAACTTTTTTTAAAAAAGGAAAAGATACTTTCAATTATCGCATTTATAAGCTTCCGGCAGCTTTGCAACCAGGTGATAGCGCCTTACTGGAAGTCAATTCAGAGGTTGCCAATCACGGGTTTGTGAACAATGGATTTAGCCGGGAAATACTGCACAACGGAACTTTCTTCGCAGGCGGACTCCCTTCATTTGGATATGATCCGCAAAAAGAGATGGAAAGTGATGAATACCGGAAGAAAAATGGTTTACCTCCCAAGGACGATAACTTTCCGGAGCAGGATGACCCAAAGGGGAGGAACCGGTTATTGTTTAATGATAATGCTGATCTTATACATTTTGAAGCAACTGTTAGTACCACACCTGGCCAAATTGCAGTGGCTCCCGGTTACCTGCAGAAAACATGGATGCAAAACGGTCGCAGGTATTTTTCTTATGTACAGGATTCTCCCATCCAGGATTTCTTCAGCATCGTCTCGGCAAAATATGAAGTATTAAAAGATTCGGTTATTACCGGTGAGGGAAAAAAAGTTGCCATTGAAATTTTTTATGACAGGCAACACCCGTTTAACCTGGACCGTTTTGTAGCAGCTTTTAAAGATGGTATTCAGTATTATTCCAAAACGTATGGTCCTTTTCAGCACCGGCAGATGCGGTTATTGGAGTTTCCGCGATACGCGGGCTTTGCTCAAAGTTTTCCTAACACCGTTCCGTTCTCAGAAAGCTTTGGCTGGGTAGCCGATTTTAAAAGCCCGGATGATTTTGACTACGTATATTTTGTCACGGCACACGAACTGGCTCACCAATGGTGGGGGCATCAAATTACGCCCAATTATACAAAAGGCTCCAACCTCATCTCAGAGGCATTGGCAGAATACTCTGCACTGGTATTGTCTGAAAGAAAATATGGTAAGGACAATATGAAAAGGTTTTTAAAGGATGAGCTCGACAAGTACCTAACGGGACGTGCAAACGAAGCTAAGAAAGAAAATGTATTTCTATATTGCAACCGACCTTATGAATGGTATAACAAGGGAAGCCTCGTATTGTATGGACTGAGAGACCTGATTGGTGATACCGCCGTTAGCAATGCATTGCATGAGTTCAGGGATAGCTTTGCTCTGAGGGAAAATCCTCCGTTCCCGGGCAGCAATGATCTCTATAGATTTCTCAAAAGGCATACGCCTGACTCGTTACATTATTATTTAACCGATACATGGGAAAAAATAACATTATACGAAAACAAATTAATAAGCGCCAAAGCCAAACCTACCGGTAAAAATGAATATGATGTTACTTTGGAATTCGATACAAAAAAATTCTATGCTGACAGTTCAGGTAAAGAAAGTGTTGCTCCCATGAATGATTATGTTGACGTAGCTGTATTTGGTGAAGAAACGAGAGATAAAGAAGGACGTAAAAAGATCAACCCGATTTATATAAAAAAATATAAACTAACTGCGGGTACAAAAAAGATTACAGTACATGTAACCGGCAAACCCATAAAAGCGGGCATTGATCCTTACAATAAGTTAATTGATCGTATACCCGATGACAACCAGGGAGATGTTGATATTGAATAAATGGTATAAAAATGATTGCTTCATATTTAGCGGGTAACAAAATTTTATTGATATGCATGGTAGTAACGGTATGTAGCGTTAAATATTTTTAACACCGGCTATCCGTTACCGTTAGTTTCTATAAATTCAGTACCCGACACTTCATTGTACCAGGCTATTGATGGAAGAATATGATATTTTCCCGAAATCACGAACCGCTGGACCACAATCGGTTCCACTTCGAAGTCTGATTGGTGTTCTATTGATTTTGGGGCTGCTCACAAAATTTCCAGCATAAAAATTTATGTTTTTGCTGATGACGTAAGCTTTGCTGCGCACGACAGTATCAGTATTGAATATAAAAACGATTGGCAATACAGTAAATACAATTGCTTTCGATAAACTAAATGACCACGGTCATTAGGATAAATTGCAGGGTTTCTATTTTTTGTTGCTAACAATAATAAATTCCTTTTCAGGTAATGAAATGGCGATTAAGTTTCCGAGATTTTTCCGATCGTTATAAACACATCCACCATCAATATTTATGCAATTGCCTTTCTGGCTCAAAATATAATTGAGCGGCTGCGGAGTATGGCCATGTATCATTGTTCTATTTCCCAAACTATTTTGCTGCGGATAAAAATCACGTGTCCAAAGCATGGCGTCCTTGTCCTCGAAGATATCCTCCTTCCAGAAATTTAATCCGGCATGAACAAAAATATAATCCCCGTTGATGATATAATATTTTGTGCCTTCGTAAAACGTCCGGTAGTGTTCTTCAATTGAGTTATAGGAATCTGCCTCAAAGCTTTTTAACGTGGTATCGCCTCCGTTTCTAAGCCACAAAATCTTTTCGGTTTTATCCTTTTCTGAATCCATCATCATCTGCTCATGGTTACCCCGTAAAACATGTATTTGAAATCCCTCCTGTCTTAAGGAAATAATGGTGTCGGCAACCCCCTTACTATCGGGGCCACGGTCGATATAATCACCGATGCAATAAATGGTATCCCCCTTCTTTATTTTTATTTCATCAAAAAGCATTTTTTGAAGGGCTTCATTACAACCGTGTATATCACCTATTGCAAACATTCTTTCCATTACCGCAATTTATTTTTTATTGACCATACTTGGTAAAACCGTTTTGTGAACTTTCGGATTTATTTTACCTGTAGTATACTTCCCTGCAAAAATGCCGCCAGACGAAATTATTGCGGCTAACCGAATACGTTAGTGACAATTGACAGGTACAATTGTGCAGAAGCAATAATACTAAATTGCGGTTTTCAACATTACATCATGTCGGAGATTTATCATTTTATCCCAGTTCTTCTTCGCTAATGTCCGGATCGGTAGCAATTTTTTGGAGGGTAGGCCGCATAGAATGCGAGGAAGTTGTTTTAGCAGCTTAAACGGGAATCAAACGAATAACTCCAATCAATCTTTGCCCTAGAAGCAAAGCAAGATGCAAAATTGAGATGGATTTAAAATAAGAAGGACTCGATGGTTGCATAAG
Organism: uncultured Chitinophagaceae bacterium; assembly: GCA_963819925.1. GTDB lineage: Bacteria > Bacteroidota > Bacteroidia > Chitinophagales > Chitinophagaceae > Ginsengibacter. The sequence continues at coordinate 200,790 of CAWFYG010000020.1, forward strand.
TTTACGTTACTTACATTAAATGTCTTAAAAATCAGACTCTCAGGAACACTTTCTTTTTATACATAAAATATAGGAATGCCCATTTCACCATTACAAAACAAATGGCCATAGCTACGGCACCGTAAGGATTTTCAATAAGCTGGCCTACCCATTTAAAAAATCCATTGGTGGAATATTCCCAATCTATAAAGCGGCCCGACATATAAATTAGTATGGAATTCATTCCTATCACTTTAAAGAAAAATGCCCAGCTCCGGTAACCCAAAACATCTATGATATAATAAAATAATGCAAGGAGAAGCAAACTGATGCCGCCAACGTTTAGCACAAATGAACTGGTCCAAAGATTTTTATTGATGGGGAAATCATAATTCCAAAGAAGGGCAAGGCCTATAAAAATGATACCCGTTAGAGCCATATTCAATACTTTCTTATTACCGTTAGCGCCAGAATTTTTTAAGTAGGTTCCGGTAAGGATTCCCAGCAATCCCGTTCCTATTGCGGGTATCGTTGACATCAGTCCTTCCGGATCATGAATCGTAAGATACAGTCTTCCGGGTAAAACACTCCTGTCAATATAAGAAGCAAAATTTCCCTGCATAGTAAGGTCGCCCGCTGCAAAACCCGGCGCCGATGTGAATTTTAATAACAGCCAATAGCCAATAAGTAAAGCACAAAACCATATAACCTGGGCCGTACGTTTTGAATAGATGTAGATAATATTTGCAAACATATACGCCAAGCCAATTCTGCCCAATACACTTCCAAACCGGATTTGCTGAGAGTGGCCTTATTTCCAGGCCATTATTATAAACAATTCCCAGCAAAACCAGGATTAGGCCTCTTTTGATAACTCTCCACAAAACTGCATTTTTAGTTTTCCCTTTTTGCAATGCTCTTCCCACGGAATAAGGAGTTGCGACACCCGCAATAAAAAGAAATAATGGGAAGATCAGATCATAAAAATGAAAACCATTCCAGTCAGGGTGGGTAAACTGGTTGGAGAGAACATTCCAGAATGGAGCATTGGTGGCTTTTGCCATTGTATGAAAAATTTCTTCGGCGCCCATTATCCAGAACATGTCAAATCCCCGAAGGGCGTCCAAAGAATAAAGTCTCCGGCCGGTGAAGTTGTTCTGGTGTTCAATAAGATTTTCTTTTAGAGGTAATTCAGCAGATGAGATAGACATGGAAATGGTTTATGAAATCCAAGTTATTAAAAATGATCAGAAATGAAGAATATATTTATGAGTTGCAGGGTACCCGGTATGATTCTGGAAGATAGTAGGTTGTTTTTTTGCAGAAAAGGCAATACAGCGAATTTGCTAACGCTTTGGTATAAACGAAAACTAATTCCGGCCACGCTAATGAAAATGCCTGGGAATAATGCCATTCACTGCTATTATTTTTCCGGTTCCCGTTGCGACATAATAGTACCATTTTCATCCGCATATTCATAACGGATCACACCATTTTCACAAACTTTAAGTTTATACCGGACTTTGTTCCTGGCATTTTTGGTACTGCTTATTGAATACAAATGTCCTTTATAAATTTCCGTAAGTTTCAATACCATTTCCGGGGCTATGTAATTAATCAGAACAGGAATGGAACCTGAAAGTCCCGGGCAACGGTCGGGCCATTTATGATATACGGTCTCCACGGTCGGGCATATATTAATTGTATCGTGTAGGACAATTTCTATCGTATCGTGTACCAGCAATCTGAGCGTATCGTGCACTACTGTTTTCATCGTGTCTCTAACCCTCAGCATTACAGTATCCCTGACGATCCTCGTGAAGGTATCGGGTGTCGCTTTGGAAGCAGTTGTTGCATGCGTGGTTGTATTATTAATATTCCTATTGTCCGAATAATGCACGTATTGTGCAAATAAACTATTAGATGTTACAATTAAAAGAATGATAAAAAAGATCCTGGCCATGGGGGTAAATTAAACATTTATCGGGCCTGAATTGTGTGTGAATTTTTTTTTATGAAATCTTTTGCTGAATTACATTGCCGAAATTGTAATCTTTAAATCATACCTGCACTTAACCGCTGACCAGAAGCTTCACAATAAGACATTTTCCCCGGCTCTTTTAAAGGTTGGAACCACAGTATAAAAGTCTCGCGGAAAAGGGATCTCAAAAAAAGTTTTACCTCATTACAAAAGGGTAGCTATTGTAATGTTTTAGAGCAAGTCCTGTTCCTCTAACCACGCTGGTAAGTGGATCGTCCGCGATGTGAACAGGAAGTTTAATTTTTGCCTCTAATCTTTTATCAAGCCCTCTCAACAAAGCTCCTCCACCCGTTAAATATAATCCGCGACGATAGATATCTGAGGCCAACTCAGGAGGTGTCATTTCCAACGCCTTTAATATTCCTTCCTCTATTTTAAATATAGATTTATCCATTGCCTCTGCTGTTTCCTGGTAGCTTACCATTATTTGTTTGGGAATACCTGTTACAAGGTCTCTTCCATTTACGGCCATTTCTTCGGGCGGATTTTCAAGTTGTTTCGTGGCTGCACCAATTTGAATTTTTATCTGCTCGGCTGTACGTTCACCTATCAGCAGGCTATGATACCGCCTTATCGCTTCCATAATATCTTCAGTAAATTCGTCTCCTGCTATGCGAATAGACTGGTCACAAACAATGCCAGCCAATGCTACCACGGATATCCCCGTGGTGCCGCCGCCAATATCAATAATCATATTGCCTACCGGCTCCTGCACATCAATTCCTATCCCTAACGCTGCGGCCAATGGTTCATGAATAAGATAAACCTCTTTTGCGCCCGCCTGTTCGGCACTATCTCTCACGGCCCGCTTTTCCACTTCTGTAATACTGCTGGGAATGCAAATCATCATTCGCCAACCCGGTGCAAACATTGGTTTTTTAGGATAGATTTTTCTAATCATTTCCCTGATCATTAGTTCCGCAGCATTGAAGTCTGCAATTACTCCATCTTTTAAAGGTCGTATCGTCTTTATGCTTTCATGAGTTTTCTCATGCATCAGCAGTGCCTTTTTGCCCACTGCTATTACATTTTTCGGATTATTCCGGTCAAGCGCAATGATAGAAGGTTCATTTACAACGACACTATCATTATGAATGATGAGTATGTTTGCTGTGCCAAGGTCAATGGCAATTTCCTGTGTGAATAAATTAAAAAGAGCCATGTTTTAATAAGGTGTTGAAAAATTAGCAATATGTGTAAAGATGTTGGAATTTATTTGATTTATACTTGTTAAAAAATGCCGGTTGAAGCATTCTCTTTATGCAAACATAAATTTTTAACTAATAACTTTACGCGAATAAGCATATGAAATCTTTCCGAAAGAACTTATTCTTTTCAGATTCGGCTTCATTGAATTTTTTCAATGTTGAGAAATTAAAAACCTTTAACCCGTATCTTTAATGAAGATTTCAGCATTGGTTTCTTTAATTGAAACAACACAAAAACAAGAGTCATAATGAGTGATTTTGACCGTCGGAAATTCCTGAAAGCAACCGCCTTGTTAATGGCTACCCCTTTTGTTCCTGCTTTTTTTGATAGAAAAAAGGATAGTCCGTTGCTGGCTTTTTCCACCTTGGGTTGCCCGGACTGGAACTTTCAAAAAATTACCGACTTTGCAGTAGAGCACAATTATGACGGGATTGAATTGCGTGGATTGCTTCACCAGATGGATCTAACCAAATGCCCTGAATTCAATACTTCGCAAAATATTGCAGCAACGCTTTCTATAATGAAAGATAAGAATTTGTCCTTTGTTGATCTCGGTTCCTCCACCAGTCTGCATATAGCTGAGGGCGCAGAAAGAAAAAAAAGTTTGGATGAAGCAAAGCGTTTTATTGACCTTGCTCAGCAAATACAATGTCCCTACGTCAGAGTTTTTCCCAATAATCTTCCGAAAGACAGGGATAAGACAGAAACAATGGATCTCATAACAAAAGGACTACTCGAATTGGGTGACTATGCAAAAGGAAGTAATGTTAGTGCATTGATGGAAACGCATGGGGATTTGGTTTGGTCGCAGGACATTCAAAAGGTGATGCAGTCAGCATTTAATGAGCATACAGGTTTGGTGTGGGACATAACCAATATGTGGTCCATCACTAAAGAACCGCCTGCGGTGGTATATCAAAAATTAAAAAAATACATCCGTCATACGCATATTAAAGACTTGAAAATGATCGATGGTAAAGAACACTATATGTTGTTAGGTCGGGGAGAGGTTCCGATATTTACCGCGATTGATGTTTTACAACATGGAGGCTATAAAGGATATTATAGTTTTGAGTGGGAGAAATTATGGCATCCCGAAATTCTTGAACCGGAAGTAGCATTGGCCGATTATTCCAAAGCGATGCTGGAGCATTTTAGTAATGATTGAATTTTATTTATACACAATTGGATACGAAACTTAAAGTCGCAAGAAAATTTCAGTGCACCTTAGTTTTTTTCCTTTAAAGTTATATTGCTATACCTTTTATGCCGGATTCAACTTATATCAACAACAAAGCAAAACTCAATAATACCTATGACGCCATTATCGTGGGCTCAGGAATCAGTGGTGGATGGGCTGCCAAAGAACTTTGCCAAAAAGGTTTGAAAGTATTGTTGCTCGATCGTGGCCGAAATGTTGTTCATGGAGACTATCCGACTGCTACCAAAGCTCCTTGGGAATTTGAGCATCGCCTGCACCTAACGGAAGAGGACAAACGCAGAAATTATGTACAAAGCAGGCATTATTCTTTTCGGGAAGACAACAAGCATTTTTATATTAATGATCAGCAAAACCCTTATGATGAGATCAAGCGCTTTGACTGGATAAGAGGAGATATCGTTGGTGGGCGCTCGCTTTTATGGGCAAGGGCCTGTTATCGCTGGAGTGATATTGATTTTGAGGCTAACCTGAAAGACGGGTATGGTATTGACTGGCCAATACGATATAAGGATATTGCTCCATGGTATGACTATGTAGAAACATTTATTGGCGTGAGCGGTAATGCAGATGGAATACCACAGTTGCCGGATGGAAAGTATCAGCCTCCTTTTGAAATGAACATTGCCGAGAAATATTTTAAGCAAAAAGTAGAATCAAAATTTCCCGGCAGAAAAGTGATCATGGGAAGAACGGCTAATCTTACCAAACCAGTGCAGGGCAGGGGACAATGCCAGGCTCGTGATCTTTGCCACCGTGGTTGTCCTTACGGTGCCTACTTTAGTACTAATGCCAGTACCATTCCCGCAGCTTATACTACGGGCAACCTAACGGTTCGGCCATACTCGATTGTAAACAGGGTTATTTATGATGAGCAAAAACAGAAAGCAACCGGGGTAGAAATTATTGACACACAAAGCAAGCAGGAAGAAACTTTTTATGCACGTCTTATTTTCCTGAATGCCTCTACCATAGCCACTGCATTTATTTTACTGCATTCCGCCTCTAATCGTTTTCCTAACGGTCTGGGTAATGGCAGCGACCAGGTAGGTCGAAACCTGATGGATCATCATAAAGGGATTCAAGTAACGGCAGATATAGATGGATTTGAAGACAGCTATTATTATGGAAGAAGACCTACAAGTCTTTATATTCCACGCTTCAGGAATATTACTGAAAAGAGCAACGATTTCATAAGAGGTTACTACTTCGGTGCAAATGCATACAGGCCGCCCGAACAAAAGGATACCCCCATTGGTGCTGCACTAAAGGAAATACTAACAGAGCCGGGTGGTTGGAAGATGAACATGTGGACTGCAGGGGAATGCCTGCCTTATCCCGGGAACCGGGTTACCTTGAATAACAATAAAAAAGATGAATGGGGAAGGCCGCTTGTTGCGGTTGATTGTGAATTTAAGGAGAATGAAAAGGCCATGCACAGTGATACGGCGGTAACTGGGAAAGAAATAATGGAAGCGGCAGGATTTAGAAATATCGCTGTTAAAGACAGCATGTCTTTTCCCGGTAATTCCAATCACGAAATGGGTACCGCCAGAATGGGCAATGACCCAAAAACTTCCGTGTTGAATAGCTTTAACCAGATGCATGAAGTGCCCAATGTATTTATATCTGATGGTTCCTGTATGGTTTCCAGTGCCTGTCTCAATCCTTCATTAACTTATATGGCACTTACGGCGCGGGCGTGCGATTATGCAGTAAAAGAAATGAAGAAAATGAATATCTGATTTCTTCGGAGCGAAATTTTTTATCAAGGTGGTTGGGTCTCGTTCCCGGAGTTCTAACCAGCGTGGCAAATTTTAGGCTGCGTACTAAAACTTCTACAATACATTTTTCGGAATAATAGCTACTTTACGGATATTTCTTGCAAAATAAAATAACTCTTATGCGATACGCATTTTTCCTGTTTGCCGCTTCGATTGTGATTACAGCTTGTAATCAACCGATACAATATGATACTATTATTCGTAATGGAATGATCTACGATGGCAATGGCGGCGATCCTTTTAAAGGGGATGTTGCTATAAATGCAGATACAATTGCGTTTATCGGTGATCTGAAAAATGCTCATGCAAAAAATGAACTTGATGCTGGTGGAAAAGCTGTAGCGCCGGGCTTTATCAATATGATGGGACATTCAGAAGAAACACTCTTTCAGGACGGCAGGGCGCAGAGCGACATAAGGCAAGGAGTGACAACAGAAATTTTTACGGAATTAAGTTTTGGTCCATTAAATACTGCAATGAAAGATCAATTCCAAAGAGGGCAGGGCGACATAAAATACAATGTAACATGGAGCACCCTTGGAGAATATATGAATACGCTGGAACACAAAGGCATCTCCTGCAACATTGCCTCGTTTGTTGGAGCAGGCACGGTACGACAATATGTAATTGGTGAAGATGATAAAGCCCCTACTGCACAACAATTGGACAGTATGAAATTGCTGGTTGACACCGCCATGGAAGAGGGAGCATTAGGCGTGACTTGTGCACTCATTTACGCTCCTGATAATTTTGCAAAGACAAATGAACTGGTCGCTCTTTCAAAAGAAGCTGCCAAATATGGGGGCACTTACATCAGCCATATCCGCAGTGAAGGCAACAAACTCATTGAAGCCGTGAATGAAATTATAGATATCGCAAAAGAAGCCGGGATACCTGTGGAAATATGTCATTTAAAGGCTGCCGGAAAAGACAACTGGAATAAGATGGATAGCGTAATAGCTATAGTGGAATCTGCACGAAAGTCCGGCGTCGACATTACCGCTGACATGTATACGTATACAGCGGCAGCCACAGGGTTAACTTCATGCTTTCCTCCAACATTGCAGGATGGAGGTTTTGGAAAATTGAGAGAACGTTTGCAGGATCCTTCCATACGAAAACAAATGATTGCCGTTATGCACACCAATGCAAACGAGTGGGAAAATTTGTATTATGGTTCCGGTGGCCCGGAAAATATTTTGCTGCTTCAATTCAAACAGGATTCATTAAAAAAGTTCACCGGGAAAACTTTGGCAGAAATTGCAAGGATTCGTGGTACCACCCCCGAAGAAACCGCAATGGATCTTATAGTAGAAGACAGCACGCGTGTAGGAGTGGCTTATTTTTTAATGGATGAGAACAATGTAAAAAAAGAAGTTGTGTTGCCCTGGGTAAGTTTTGGAAGTGATGAGGGATCCTACACACCCGAAGGAGTTTTTCTGAAATCAAACGCACATCCGCGTGCTTACGGATGTTTTGCAAGGGTGATTGGTAAGTATACCCGCGATGAGAAACTGATGAGCCTGCAACAGGCAATTTATAAACTGGCAAAACTTCCTGCTACGCATGTAAAATTGAAGAAGCGGGGAGAACTGAAAATGGGCAACTATGCTGATGTAGTAATCTTCGACCCGAAGACTGTGCAGGATCATGCTACTTACGAAAAGCCCCACCAGTATGCAACGGGTGTAAGTGATGTTTTTATAAATGGTGTACAGGTCTTAAAAAACAATGAGCATACAGGAGCATCACCGGGCAGGTTTTTAAAAGGTTTCGGATATAAAGTAGAATGATTTTTTCTCATTTCGAGCATAGAATTTTATTTGTTGAAATATTGTTTACGTAATAGAGCTACATGAAAAGAATTTTCAGCATTGATTTTACCAGGGGACTTGTTATGATAATTATGGCTTTAGATCATGTTCGTGACTTGATGCACATCAATTCAATTGCGCAAAGTCCAACCGATTTATCAACTACGATACCCATTCTATTTTTTACCCGCTGGATTACTTATTTATGTGCACCTATCTTTGTTTTTCTGGCCGGAACATCAGCCTATATATCTTCCAAAAACAAAAACAATTTTCTACAAAGCAAAAAGTTTTTACTAAAAAGAGGTATCTGGTTGGTATTGCTTGAATTCACAGTTGTAAATTTTGGATTGTTCTTTGATTTGGGTTTCCACACGTTCATATTCGAGGTAATTGCCGCGATAGGTTTTGGCTTTATCATTCTCAGCCTCTTGCTCAACTCATCCCTAAAAACTATTGGTATTATTGGGTTGGCCATAATATTTGGTCATAATCTATTATTGCTTATCCCGTTTTCAAAAGCCTCCGTTGTGCAGGTGATTTTAAACGCATTATTTAGTCCCGGTGCTTTTCCTGTAACGGCGCACACAATCTTTATTATGGCGTACCCGCCCATTCCCTGGCTGGGTATCATGCTCGTGGGTTTTGCTTCAGGAGGATTCTTTGAGTTAACGGTTGAAAAAAGAAAACGACTGTTTGCAAAAATTGGCACGGGAACTTTATTTCTGTTTGCTGTAATTCGTTTTATTAATATTTATGGGGATCCTGTTCCGTGGTCTTCTCAAAAAAATGGGCTATATACTTTTCTTTCTTTTTTGAATGTGACGAAATATCCACCGTCACTTTTATTTTGTTTACTCACTTTAGGAGCAATGTTTTTGATACTGGCGCTCGCTGAAACAATTAAAAGCAAGGTTTCAAACATTGTTTCGGTTTATGGAAAAGTTCCTTTGTTTTATTTCCTGGTTCATTTTTACCTCATTCATATCACGATGATTATTTTAATGTTAATACAAGGGTTTACCTGGCCGCAAATGGATTTTGCATCGGGAACCTTTGGAAGGCCAAAGGGAGTTGAAAGCGGGATTGGTCTTTGGGCAGTGTACATAACATGGATAACTATTGTTTTAGTCTTATACAAGCCTTGTCTTTGGTTTGGCCGATATAAGGCTCAACACAAACATTGGTGGCTGAAATATCTTTAGAAGAAATGGGATGGACCGGTATCAAAGAAAAGCAAAGTTTTGTAAACACTTCAGAAATAAGCGGCTTCAGTAAAAAATGAAAAACCCACTACCGGAGCGGGTTCAAGAGTAATTGAAGCGGACCGGACGGGACTCGAACCCGCGACCTCTGCCGTGACAGGGCAGCATTCTAACCAACTGAACTACCGATCCTTTTTGCAAATTGGGAGCGCAAGATAATAAAATTTCAACTTAAGCAAACATCAAATGTTTTTTTATCCAATATCTTACCAGCCAAAGGAAAATTTCAACTATTTTTTTATTTGGCCGGATTGGTAATTATAGGTACATTTTGATTTTCACTACGTAACTTTACCGACTCAAAAAATCGAACTGATTAATCTCTAATTGATACACTTACCATGTCAGTAACTTTAACGCGGCAGTTTTTAAACTTTGAGCAGCCAATAAAAGAACTTTACGAGCACATTGAAGAGAATAGAAAACTTGCGGCAAAGAGTTCCACTTCAGAATACGATTCTATAATCGCAAAGCTTGAAGAAAATGTCCTGATAAAGAGAAAAGAAATTACAGAACACCTTACTCCCTGGCAGAAAGTTCAATTAAGCAGGCACCCTGACAGGCCATATACTCTGGAATATATTTTGAAGATATTCACCAATTTTATTGAACTGCACGGTGACCGCAATGTGAAAGATGATAAAGCTATGATAGGAGGCTTTGCACAGTTGGACGGAGAAACTGTTATGGTAATAGGTCAGCAAAAAGGAACGAATACAAAAATGCGGCAAATGCGCAATTTCGGGATGGCAAATCCTGAAGGCTACCGGAAGGCCCTTCGTTTAATGAAGCTTGCTGAAAAATTTAATAAGCCGATAATTACATTAATTGATACTCCCGGCGCTTACCCCGGACTTGAAGCGGAGGAGCGAGGGCAGGGGGAGGCAATTGCAAGAAACATATACGAGATGTTGCGTTTAACCGTTCCGGTTATATGCGTGATAATTGGAGAAGGAGCGAGTGGCGGCGCATTAGGCATAGGTGTTGGCGATAAAGTGCTTATGATGGAAAATACCTGGTATTCAGTAATATCGCCGGAAAGTTGCAGCAGCATTTTATGGCATAGTTGGGATAAAAAAGAATTGGCTGCAGAACAGCTTAGATTAACTTCTGATGATATGCTAAAGTTTGGTCTGGTAGACGGAATAATTCCTGAGCCCATTGGTGGTGCACATTGGAACTATGACGAAGCTGCCGACAATCTTAAATCTTTTATAAAGCCCATTCTCGGAGATTTGAAGCAAATTTCCGCGGCAGAAAGAATTAAAAAGAGAATCGAAAAATTCCGTAAAATGGGATTTTGGGATACAGAATAAGATTTTTAATTCATTCAGAAACTTTTACCTCAAACCCCGTCAATACCGTAATTTGCCATTTTCGAAACTTTTGGCCTTGTTACCAAACTAAACCTGAAAAATAATTTATGTCTATTAAAAATACACTTCGCGGTACAGGGGTTGCCTTAATAACACCTTTTAAATCAAATTCGGACGTTGATTTTAATGCACTGGAAAAGCTTGTTGATAACCTTATTAAAGATGGTGTTGAGTACCTCGTTAGTTTGGGAACTACGGGTGAAACGCCAACACTCACTAAGGCTGAAATGGCTGATATAGTGAACTGCACAATAGATAAGGTAAATCAGCGTGTACCCGTGGTTGTTGGTATTGGAGGAAACAACACTGCTGATTTACTGGCAGGCCTTAAGTTATTTGCCTTGGACAAGGTTTCTGCAATATTAAGCTCAAGCCCAAATTATAACAAACCATCCCAGGAAGGTATTTTTCAGCACTATAAAAAATTTGCTGAAGCCTCTCCTAAACCTGTTATACTATATAATGTGCCTGGAAGAACCGGCAGTAATATTACTGCAGCAACAACATTACGACTGTCGAATGAATGCGAAAACATTGCGGGCATTAAAGAAGCAAGCGGCAATATGGTTCAATGTATGCATATATTAAAAGACAGGCCTGAAGAATTTTTGGTAGTTAGTGGAGACGACCACCTTGCACTCCCGTTAATTGCCTGTGGAATGGATGGAGTGATAAGCGTCGCTGCAAATTGTTTTCCAAAAGATTTTTCAGAATTGATCCGGTGTGCTTTATCACCGAACCTGGCTGAGGCAAGAAAATTACAATATAAATTGTTGAATGGTATAGACCTGTTGTTCGCCGAAAACAATCCTGCGGGAGTAAAATGTTTTCTTGCAGAAATGGGAATGATAGAAAATGTATTGAGACTTCCCTTAGTTCCGCTAAGCCCGGCTCTTCACCAAAAAGTAAAAGAGTTTATTTCAAAACTTTCGTAGTTATTTTAGTTAATGAAATTTGTTTTAAGGATTTTAATATTTGGATTTTTTCAATTTTTGGGTTCTATTTTATTTGCCCAATATAAAATAATATTTCTTGTAAAAGAGTTGCCCGTATTGCATTCTGCCGACCATTTATTTATTGCCGGAAATTTCAATAATTGGAACCCTGCCGACAAGGATTTTGAATTTGATGAAAATAAGAATGGTATTGCAAAAATTACTGTTTCATTAGAGGCCGGAAATTATGAATATAAATTTACAAGAGGCGGCTGGGATAAGGTTGAAACTGCAACAGATGGAAAGGGTTTGGCAAATCGCACTTTGCCAATTTCAGCCGACACCGTTGTCAATATTGAAATACAAGGATGGAGTGATGATTTTCCTTCCGTGATAATACCAAAAACGCACACGGCATCACCCAACGTGAAGGTAATTGATACTGCATTTTTTATCCCACAACTGAAACGTTATAGAAGAATATGGGTCTACCTTCCACCAAATTATCGCATCGGCAAAAAACGTTACCCTGTTTTGTATATGCAGGATGGCCAGAATCTTTTTGATAATGCCACATCGTATTCAGGCGAATGGGGTGTTGACGAATACCTTGATTCCATTTTCAATTTGGGCCGGAAGGAGGTTATTGTTGTAGGAATTGACAATGGTCTTTTGAAAAGGATGAATGAATACAATCCTTATTCATTCCAGCAATTTGGTGAAGGAGAGGGTGACAAATATGTCGATTTTCTAGTAAAAACGTTGAAGCCTTTCGTTGACAAACACTACAAGACTTTGCCAGGCAAAAAAAATACTTATATCGCCGGAAGTTCGATGGGAGGACTTATTTCACTCTACGCTGTATTAAAATATCCATCCGTTTTCGGTGGGGCCGGAATTTTTTCACCAGCATTCTGGACGGCTTCGGGTATTGATAGTGCGGTGGATTTAAGAGCAAAATTTTTAAGAGCAAGGCTATTTTTTTATGCCGGTGGTAAAGAAGGTGATTCAATGATCCCCGGAATGAAACGCATTGAAAAAGAAATAAAGGCCACATCGTCTTCGCCAATAAAAGAAGTTATTGATATTGATGCCAAACATAATGAAATTGCCTGGCGTAAACATTTTCCGGAGTTTTATAACTACACGATACTCGGCATAGGGGAATGACAATTATACAAAATAGCAAGCCCCTTCTTCAGCAATATCGCTGTTTTCAAAAACTTCACAAGCTTCCGTTTTAAATTCCTCCAGGTTTTCATACATAGATGAAAAATGGCCGAGCAATAATTTTTTTACACCTGCTTTTTTTGCGATCATGGCAGCTTGTTTTGCAGTTGAATGAAACCTGCTCACCGCTTTTTCTGCAAGAACATTCAGGTAAGTAGATTCGTGGTAAAGCAAATCCACCCCTTTTACTTTTTCAACAATCGGTTCAAAATAACTGGTATCAGCACAATAGGCATATGATTTCGGAGGTGGAACCGGGTTGGTAAGCATTGCATTTTTGATGATAATATTATCATTTGTAACAAAATCTTTCCCTTCATGAAGGCTCTCGTAAAATGAAGTTGGTACGTTGTATTTTTTTATTTTTCTCGGGTCAATTTTCCTGAGATTTTTTCTCTCCCTGAATAAAAATCCCCAACATTCAATTCGATGGTTTACTTTAAAACTTTCGACAACTATTTTTTTATCCTTGAAAATAATTTCTTCATTTTCTATTGGATGAAATGTTAAAGAATAAGGAAGTTCTGCATTGCAAACGGTTAGCTGCAATTCGATAATTTCTTTTAGAGGACCGGGACCATAAATGTGAAGATCAGTTGTGCGGTGATTAAGGCCAAGGCTTGTAAGAAGACCAATTAATCCGAAATAGTGGTCCCCGTGAAGGTGTGAAATAAAGATTTGATTTATTTTGCTACGCCTTATCTTATACAAATTCATTTGCATTTGTGTCCCTTCCCCACAGTCAATTAAAAAGGTATGATCCAGGGTCTGCAATACCTGGGCGGTAGGGTGCCTGTTATGCGTAGGAACAGCTGAATTATTGCCTAAAATTGTTACTGAAAACAAAGGATAAATTTAAGTTTAATGATTTTGAAATTGATGATTTAGCGTACCGACATTTGCATATCAGTATTGAATAAACATTAATTAAGCTCTCTTTCGATCTCTTCCATTTGCACAATGTCCCAGGCCTCACTTTCAGTTGGAGTCGCGTTTATCAATTCCAGGAGTTCCTTTTCATCAAGGTATGTTTCAATTTGTGGTTGTATATTACAAATTACCATTGAACTATTTGAATCATAAAACGTTTGTTGGATAGTAACCAACGTATTTGCAACACTTTCGTCTATTTCCTGAATATTTTCAAAATTGACAATAATATTTTTTACTTGCTTTTTTAGAAACGGAAGAAGCGTTTCGGTAAGATTTGCTGTCATATTAGCAGGCAAAGCATGTTCTTCTATAGTAATGACGTGAAATTTTTCTTTGGTATCAATTTTGACTTTCATGCTTAATTAGTTTTTTGAATTCTAATGAATTTAAATTACGTTTGATAGTAAATTTGTATTAACAGAGATTCAAAGTTATCAAAAAGAAAAAGTGTTGAATGAATAATTTGAATATAATCGTATACAATTTTTCATCTGGAAAAGCGTAATAAGTTAAACAATAAAATAAATTGTATAATTGATAAATCGTAAACTGGTTCTTTAATTTTAGCTAATTTACCCTAAGAGGAATATGAATCAGGTTAATTTTGTTTTTTGAAATATTCCTTTCTTCTTTTTAACCTTTTATTGTATTGTTTTCAACACGCTGTGCATTGTTTTTAAGAACTGATAATAGAATTTATTCGTTATTATTGTATAGTACTAAATTGTTTTAAATGGACAACAATTTTTCAGCCCAGGTAAAGGAAATTATTTCTTACAGCAGGGAGGAGGCATTGCGCCTCGGAAACGATTTTATAGGAACTGAACATCTTGTTTTAGGACTTATAAGAGATGGTGAAAATACCGCTATTAAAATATTAAAATCACTTAACGTAGATCTCTATGAGCTTCGCAAGGAGATAGAGCTGGCCGTTAAAGACAAGACCGGTAAAAATATTGCCAATATTAATTCGCTGCCATTGACAAAACAGGCAGAAAAAGTAATCAGGATAACAGTTTTGGAAGCTAAGGCCAATAAGAGTCCCCTTGTGGAAAGCGAGCATCTTATGTTATCGATATTGAAAAATAAAGAAAATATAGCTACACAAATTCTCAACCAGTTTGATGTGGATTACGATATGTTTAAAAATGAATTGGGATATGTAAAAACAGACCCCAAGGCGGAATTTCAGGATGATGAAGGTGAAGAATTTGATGAAGAAAGAAAATCGTATTCACAACAACGGTCATCGAAGGGAGGCTCCGCCCAGGCAAAATCTAAAACTCCTGTTCTTGATAATTTCGGAAGAGATATTACAAGATTGGCTGAAATGGGAACGCTCGATCCTATCGTAGGTCGTGAAACAGAAATAGAAAGAGTTTCCCAGATTCTCAGTCGTCGCAAAAAGAACAATCCTATTTTAATAGGTGAGCCCGGTGTTGGTAAAACTGCAATTGTTGAAGGGCTTGCTTTACGAATTATCCAGAGAAAAGTAAGTAGGGTTTTGTTTGATAAAAGGGTCGTGTCTCTAGACTTGGCCGCCCTGGTGGCCGGTACAAAATACCGTGGTCAGTTTGAAGAAAGAATGAAAGCCATAATGAATGAGTTGGAGAAAAACCGTGACGTCATTTTATTCATCGATGAGATACATACTATTGTAGGTGCCGGAGGCGCAAGTGGTTCATTGGATGCATCAAACATATTTAAGCCTGCATTGGCAAGAGGTGAACTTCAATGTATCGGTGCCAGCACGTTAGATGAATATCGTATGTATATTGAAAAAGATGGTGCACTGGATCGCCGGTTTCAAAAAGTGATGGTAGAACAGCCAAGCGTTGCAGAAACTATCGAAATTCTTACCAATATAAAAAGCAAATATGAAGATTATCACAATGTAACGTATAGTGATGATGCAATTGACGCATGTGTAAAACTTAGCGACAGGTATATGACTGATCGTTTACTTCCGGACAAAGCAATTGATGTATTGGATGAAGTGGGTGCTCGCGTTCACCTCAAAAATATAAATGTACCGGAAGAAGTAATTGCACTGGAGAAAAAGATAGATGATATAAAACACGAAAAAAATAAAGTTGTAAAAAGCCAGCGGTTTGAGGAGGCTGCTTCCTTACGTGATACTGAAAAGAGATTGCAGGAAGAATTGGAAAAAGCAAAATCTGACTGGGAAGAAGAGAGTAAACACAAACGTTATCCTATCGATGAAGAAGCTATCGCCGAAGTGGTAAGTATGATGACTGGCATTCCTGTAAAAAGAATGGTGCAGGCAGAAACCGAAAAACTTCGTAAGATGGCAACGGATCTTACAGGAGCAGTGGTAGGCCAGGATGAAGCAATACAAAAGGTAGTAAAAGCCATTCAGCGAAACAGGGTAGGATTGAAAGATCCTAAAAAACCTATTGGAACCTTTATCTTCCTTGGGCCAACCGGTGTTGGAAAAACGGAACTGGCGCGGGCTTTGGCGAGATATATGTTTGACAGTGACGATGCTCTCATACGGATTGATATGAGCGAGTACATGGAAAAATTCACTGTTTCAAGACTAATAGGAGCGCCTCCGGGTTATGTAGGTTACGAAGAAGGAGGTCAGCTAACTGAAAAGGTTAGACGCAAACCTTATTCCGTAATTCTTTTGGATGAAATTGAAAAGGCACACCCTGATATCTATAATATTTTGTTGCAGGTTTTGGATGATGGATTGTTAACAGATGGCCTTGGAAGAAAGATAGATTTCAAGAATACGATGATTATCATGACGTCGAATATCGGAGCAAGGCAATTGAAAGACTTTGGTGATGGTGTTGGTTTTACTACCGCCGCAAGATCGAAGAATGCCGAAGAAAATAACAAAGCAGTAATTGAGAAAGCATTGAAACGCACGTTTAGCCCTGAATTTCTGAACAGGATAGATGATGTGGTGATATTTAACCAACTTACTGAAGAAAATATTTTCTCTATTATAGATATTTTAATGAAAGGAGTGACCAAGCGTTTACACAATCTTGGTCTTACTCTTGAACTTACGGAAGATGCCAAGAAATTTATTTCAGAGAAAGGTTATGATTCGCAATTTGGGGCAAGGCCATTGCACCGGGCAATTCAAAAATATTTGGAAGATCCTTTAGCTGAGGAAATACTGAATATGAATATAAAGAATGGAGATGTTCTTATAGCCGGTCTGGATAAAGAAAACTCGAAAATTACTTTTGAAATAAAAGGCGGAGTTGTAAAAGAGGAAGCATCTAAGGCCTAAATTAATTTTGGCAAAAATTTCTCTAACTGACCTTAAAATTTTATGCCATCCGACGTTTATTGGATGGCATTTTTATTTTCCCTTTTCGTATATTTTGCACTTCTTGTTATTTGTCTCATTTTTGTAAAATGACTGATAAGATAATTATCACAATAGATGGTTGGTCGTCCTGTGGCAAAAGCACCCTGGCTAAACAACTTGCAAAAAAGCTAGGTTATCTCTACATTGACAGCGGTGCAATGTACCGGGCAATAACACTTTATTTTTTAAGGAATAATATTGATGGTAACGATGAAAATAAAATAAAAGAAGCCCTTAAAAATATAACGCTGGAATTTAGAGTAAATGAATATTCGGGTCAGTCAGAGATTTATTTGAATGGAGAAAATGTTGAATACATTATACGTGATTTAATAATTGCCGAAAAAGTAAGCGAAGTAGCGGCGCTAAAAGATGTGAGGTCTTTTGCTGTGGCTGCGCAACAAAAACTGGGTAAGAATAAAGGCATTGTTATGGATGGAAGAGACATCGGCACAACCGTTTTTCCAGACGCTGAATTAAAAATTTTTATGGTGGCTGACGGGGCGGTAAGAGTAGAAAGACGTTTTGCTGAAATGTTTGATAAAAATCCCAACATAACTTTGGATGAAGTAAAAGCAAATATTGAATTGAGAGATTATATCGACTCGCATCGTGAAGTGAGCCCTCTGCGGAAAGCGGCTGATGCCATCGAACTTGACAATACCAACCTTACTGAAAAAGAACAGCTTGATTTCGCCCTGAAATTGTTACGCAAAAATGTTGCTTCGGCCCAGTAATGTTTTAAAGATTTTACCCAAAATATCCTTCCCGATTTTTTTGTTACGTTTAATTTATTAATGAGTACCCGACTATGTTTTTAAACCTTGAACGTTATTTTGAAGATCATATGTTTTTTATGCGGAGCAAGCTACTGGATTATTTTTTGTAGACTTTCAATTGGTTTGGAGAAGAAAGAACAGCCCGCGAATTATTTAAGCGATGCTGATGATTAATTTTAAATTGGAATTCTAATTCTACTTATTATGACTAATTCATTTACGCAAAGACACGTGGAAGAAATTCCCCTGGAGGATTTAACTCCACACCAATTTTTTGACTTTAGCAGTTGAAGCTACAAAATTACTTGGTTGGTCAATAGGCGGCTTGAGTAAAACCGGGCTCACTGCTTACACCAACAATAATTTCCTGCAGGGCAAATCAGAGATTAAATTAAACGTCTTTGAAAATAGAGCGACTCTTCTTAGCCAATCCAGGAATTTAGTGACTGTAGAATTTGGAAGAGATCGACTCAATTTGAAGAATTTTCTTAACAAATTTAATAACCATAAGAGGGGAGGAATAACTGCAGGCGAAATTTCGCTTAACCGCCTAAATGTGCAACCCGGTCTTGTTTTAGCGGGTGTGATGTCCGGCGATAAGAGAATATCTTAAATTTCAATTCAATAAAAATCAGGCTGAAACTTCTTCAATGACCTGGTCTACTGTCTTCGATGCTTTGTAAAAAGAAGCCAGTTTCTTAATTACGTTTTCAACAATTGCATCCGGGCAGCTTGCACCACCGGTTATTAATATTCTTACTGGTTTTTTTTCGGGCAAAAAAGAAATGGTAGTAACCTCTTCTTTTTTATGAAGATTATAATGTTGAATTTCTTTTGATGAAAGAATATCTTCTTCTGACCTGATAAAATAAGTCGGAAGTTTTTCTTCGCATAATTCTACGAGATGCGAGGTATTAGAACTGTTATAACCCCCAACTACAAAAGCAAGGTCTGCTTTTGTTTGTAAGAGACCGTACACTGCACTTTGATTTTCGTAAGTGGCATAGCAAAGAGTGTCACGTGTATCGGCAAATCTTTCAGCAACATTTTCTTCGGTAAGATTATATTTTTTTATCATTACATTCTTAAGATAATCCGCTATTGCCTGCGTATCGCTTGCCAGCATTGTCGTTTGATTTACTACACCGATTCTTTGTAAATCTTTTTCAATATTAAATCCTTCAGAAAATTTTCCCTGGAATTCTTTATAAAAATTTTGCAATGGCTTTTCTCCATTTATATATTTGGCAAGTTCAATGGTTTCATTCATATCTGTAACAACGACGGTGGGTGTGTTGGCAGCGCTATGACTGAAGGTCGCTCTTGTTTCTTCATGTTGTGGCTTGCCGTGAACAATTATTGAATAGTTATTTTTTGCAATTGCTTCGGCACGGTTCCATACTTTTTCTACAAACGGACAGGTAGTATTATATTTTTCAATTTCAAGACCATGATCCTTTAAGTCTTTTTCAATTTGAAGGGTGGTACCAAATGCCGGAACAATAACAATATCACCGGGATTGAGTGAGCTAAAAGGTACAAGCACATTACCTTTTGTATCCATTAAAAATTGTACACCTCTTTTTATAAGATCATCATTTACCAACGGGTTATGAATCATTTCACTTAACAAATAGATTTTTTTACCGGGATTTTCTTCTATCGTTTTAAATGAAATTTCTATTGCATTTTCTACTCCGTAACAAAAGCCAAAATGACGGGCAAGATAAATTTGGATATTCCCAAAATTCAAAAGAGTAGGCGTAAAATCCTTCTTTAGTTTATCTTCCTGCTTCCGTTTGTATTTAATGGCGCTTATTAAAGGACTTCGATAATTTGCAGGTACGTTAAATTTTTTCATGAGCTTTTACAAATTCAAAGTTACAAACACCTAACGATGGTTCAAGCTAATAAAAGATTAATAATGACTAATTTTAATTCTTTAATCGATTTTAAATTATGTCAAACAAGCATAGGCCTTTTGAACATCCGAAATGGAGTTATTCAGCAAATATTTATGAAGTAAATCTCAGGCAATATACACTGGAAGGAACTTTTGAGGCCTTTGCCAAACATCTTCCCCGTCTTAAAGATATGGGCGTTAAAATCCTATGGTTTATGCCAATTACGCCTATCAGTGATTTGGGAAGGTTAGGAACGTTAGGCAGTTATTACGCTGTAAAAAATTACATAGCAACCAATCCTGAATTTGGCACAATAGACGATTTTAAAAATTTGGTTAGTGAAGCTCATAACTTTGATTTTAAGGTAATAATTGACTGGGTAGCCGATCATACCGGAAATGATCACCCCTGGACTTTTGAATATCCTGAGTTTTATCGTTATGATGACAATAATCAATTGAACCATCCTCATGGCTGGAGCGATGTTGCTGAATTGAATTATGACATTCCACAACTTCGTGAAAAGATGATTGAAGAAATGAAATTCTGGATTAAAGAATGTGATATTGACGGGTACCGGTGCGATATGGCACACCTGGTTCCGCTTGATTTTTGGGTACATGCAAAAAAGAAACTTTCTAAATATAAAGATGATCTTTTCTGGTTAGGAGAATGCGAAAAGCCAACTTATCATGCAGTCTTTGATACTACCTACACCTGGAGATGGATGCATGCTTCAGAAGAATTTTATCATGGCAGGATGAATTTGCAGGCCTTGCTCACCGTATTATACAAATCTGTAACTGAATTTCCTTATGATGGTTTCAGAGCTTACTTTACAAGTAACCATGATGAAAATAGCTGGAACGGAACGGAGTTTGAAAAATATGGGGATGCCGCAATGCTTATGGCCGTTTTTTCGTGCACATGGAATGGGATTCCAATGATCTACAGCGGGCAGGAAATGCCTAACAGGAAACGATTGAAGTTTTTTGAAAAAGATCCTATCGAATGGGATGGAAAATTTGAATTGCATGATTTTTATAAAACACTACTTTTATTGCACGCTACAAGCAAATGCCTTCGCCCCGGCGATCTAAATGTACTGACAAAGATCGTTTCTCATCCCGATGATCACCAGGTATTTGCTTATGCCAGGAGAAATGGCTATGACCAGGTATTGGTAATTTTAAATTTTTCGCCGGGGGAAATGAATTTCCACGTGAAAGGCATTCATGGATTATTTAGAAATGTATTTGGAGGAAGAGATATAAATTTTGATATGGAAGATCATGTATATTTAAGGCCGTGGGGATATCTTGTTTTTGAAAAATTACCGATGTTATCAGAATAGGCTAAAAATAAAAAGACCCCGATAATTGAACCGGGGACTTTTTATTTTTTAATTCAAACCATTATTTATTCAGCTGTATCATCTAATACCAAAGGATATTCGAAAGGTTCACTATAGCCTGGATAAATTCCTTCAATGGTAACCTGCTTATCGCTACCAATTACTTTTTTCAAATCGTCAACTGATTTTACTTCTTTCCCATTTGCCTTTGTGATAATAAAACCATCTCTCATTCTTGTCTGGTCATTTATAGCGCCTTCATTGATCTTTCTTACCACCACGCCGCCGTCTATACCATAGTCTTTAGCTTGTTTGGGATCAAGCGTTTGAAGTTCAGCTCCCAATTTATCTATCATACCGGCAGGTTTTACAATTGCATATGTACCGGCATTATTTTTCAAAGTTACCTGGTACGTATGTTCTGTTCCATTTCTGCTGATAGTTACGTTCACTTTATCGCCGGGTTTGTAGTTACTAAGTTGTTCCTGTAATTCAGAACCGGAGTTTATAGAATAATCATTGATCTTTTTAATAACGTCTCCTTTTTGTATTCCTGCCTGTATGGCTGCTCCGTCCTTGGTTAAATCGGTAATATAAATACCATCAACATTTGCGGGAATATTTTCCTTTTTCTTTTCTTTGTCAGTAAGCATACCTGCATCAATAAACATGGCGCCTAAAAATCCTCTCTGCACACTGCCATATTTCACGAGGTCATTAACTACTTTCTTAACGATATCAACAGGTATTGCGTAAGAGTAGCCATTGTAATACCCGGTTGGGGAAGCAATTGCAGAGTTAATACCAATTAATTGACCGTTCGTATTTATTAATGCGCCTCCGCTGTTACCCGGATTTACTGCAGCGTCTGTTTGCAGGAATGACTCAACAGCCATGGATTGGCCGCCTGTTCTATCGTGATTCAAGCCTAATCTTCTGGATTTTGCGCTGATAATTCCTGCTGTAACTGTTGCATCAAGATTTAAGGGATATCCCAGGGCCAAAACCCATTGGCCAATTTTTACATCTGCAGAATTACCATACAGCATGAATGGTAAATTATGAGCATCAATTTTTACAACGGCTAAATCATAAGAAGGATCGGATCCGATAACTTTTGCTGTATAAGTTTTCCGGTCGCTTAAAGTAACGGTTACTTCGTCCGCACCGGCTACTACATGATTATTGGTCACAATATATCCATCATCACTTATAATAACGCCGGAACCCGACCCCATTTCAGGATAGATACGTTGCTGCCTTCCGTTTCCAAAAAATTGGTTAAACAAATCATCATCTCCAAACAACTGAGAGAAAGGATTTTTTTGATTAGGAAGATTATTGCTCACCTGGCGGGGATTCGTAGTCGTTTTTATATGTACCACTGTTGGAATTGCGGCATTCGCTGCTTCCGTAAAATCTGCAGGGCCGGGTGTTGGATTGCCATTATCATCAAAAAAGCCGGCATATTTGTAATTAGATGGAATGCTGGCTGCCTGGAAATTTGGATTATTATTATTGTGCTGATATTTGTTGTAGGCAAAAATAACAGCCATGGTAGTTAGTGCACTTATAAGCACCGTGAGTAAAATGTTCTTTGTTTTCATTTATGGAAATTTTTAATTGTATGAATTCATCTTTTGAACTTAGCCTCAAATCATATGCCCCAAATATTTTCAGAAAGCTTAAAATTAAAACAACTGTTTAAAAACTCTTTTACCGCTTATTTACCTTTAACAAACAATTAGTAAGACTTTCGTAGATATAAATTTAATCATTTTTAACCGGTAATATTGACAACAGACGGGTGACAAATTTTATGACTTATGAAAAAATTACAGCTTGTTCTATAGACTTAATAAAAATCCCATCACATCAATTCCATCTGCATAGTCAAACAGGCAAGGTTGTTGTGTTTTGCCAAACCGGATTAGTCCGTCGCCGACAATGCACTGGATATTTTCATTTTTATTCAAATCATTAAGAATAACGTTTTTGTCCCAGTAAAACGTATAATGAAGTTGGCTTACAGGCGAGAAGATATTTTCATCTTCCAATAAAATGATGTTCTTATTGGCCATATACTTTTTATTATTCATTATAAGCAATGCAAGATTATAATCGTAATTGTTTTTGTATTTGGCGTGATCCTTAAAATATTCGTATTTTCCAAACACATTCAATAATGGAACAAAATCATAATCAACAGGCACATACAATTTAGTGACATTCCTGCAACCTAATCCAAAGTATGTGTGAACATCATCTGCCAGTAAACCTAATTCTTCTGCTGTCTCGTTTCCCGATAGTACAGCAACTGAAGTTTTATTACCGCGGATTATAGATGGATATCTTCCAAAATAATATTCAAAATATCTTGAAGAATTATTATTACCTGTTGCAATATATGCGTCACAGTTTTTGAGAAGATCACTAACATGGATCCAGTTGCTAACTTCAGGGTTCCATTCATTAAGCTTTTCGATTATGTGTTTCATAAGTGCGCTGTCCTTGTCTGAAAGTTTGATATTTTGTTTATGACCAGAAATGAATACACACAAAAAATCATGAAAGCCAACTAACGGAATATTACCTGCCATTACAACACCTAAAGTTTTTGATTTAATATTATCATCAAGATGGTAATGGGTTACCCAACTTTCGATTTTATTATGGGTGAGAAAGGATTCTGAAATATTTTGGAGAGAAAGGTTTATGAATTCTTCTGTAAACCACTTGTTTTTATCATAGGCCTCTTGCTTAGCTGAATTTAATTTTTCATTGTAACCAACTAAATAATATCCTAATTTTTCGAGTAAATCAATTCTTTGCGCTAAATTCATTTTGGTAAATAATTATCTGTTATCTATTATATTTGTACCAAATTAAAGCATGCAAAATTCGTATATTATTAGCTTGCAACTCCCGAATGATTAAATTAAAAAAAAATGGCGATAAAAATTACTGAAGAATGTATTAACTGCGGCGCATGTGAGCCGGAATGTCCTAATAATGCAATTTATGAAGGAGGCGTAGAATGGGCTCTTGCAGATGGAACAACTGTAAAAGGTGAAGTAACATTATTAGATGGTTCTGTTATGGATGCTGACCAGCGCAATGCACCTGTTTCAAATGATATTTATTATATAGTTCCTAATAAATGTACCGAGTGCCAGGGCTTTCACGAAGAACCCCAGTGCGCTGCGGTATGCCCGGTTGATTGTTGTGTACCGGATGAAATGTACGAGGAAACTGTGGAACAACTTCTTGCAAAAAAAGAGAAGTTGCATATATAAAAGATATTCAAGGCCGTTGGCCTATCAGGCAGGTGATATTTCCTGTTTTGGCGAGGGTATTGAAAAGTACTTTCGCCTTTTTTCTAAAATAAAAATGTCGGACACTTTTGAAAAAATTACGGTTTATTTTGCCTGCACTGCTTTTATCTTCCTGGTTGTTTAATTCCTGCAGGCAGAAAGGCGACATAGATAAAAAAAGTTCAACCGAAGAAATTATAAAAGCAGATGAAGCCTTTTCTGATCTTAGCAAAAAGGAAGGAATGAAAAGGGCTTTTATAGAATATATAGACAACGAAGGAATATTATTACGACCTGGGCATCGTCCTATTATCGGGGCCAACGCAATTGATTTTTTAAGTCAGATAAATGATTCATCTTATACACTAACGTGGAGCCCGGCGGGCGCCGGAATTGCAGCATCCAAAGACATTGGATATTCTTATGGAATTTATAAACTGGAATTGAAGGATACTGTCTTAAAGGGAACATACGTCAGCATTTGGAAAAAACAAAAAGATGGTACGTGGAAATTTATGCTGGATAGCGGTAACCAGGGAATTGGCTCAGCCGGCGATAATCAATAACCAATGGGCAATGGTACTTCTGGCACTAATATCTCATTGACTCTTTTGGACCTAAGTATACAATAAATATCATCAAATAAAATGAAGCCAAAGATTGCATTTGTAACAGGCGGATTTTCAGGCGAGGCAGAAATATCCTATAAATCTGCTATTACTTTTGAAAAAAATATTGACAAGGAACGATATGAATTGTATAAAATTGATATTACTATTGACGGATGGTTTTATGAAACAGAGAGTGGTGATAAAATCACAGTGAATAAAAACGATTTTTCCATTTTAATTGAGGATGAACCCGTAACCTTTGATGCGGTTTTAATTGGTATTCATGGTACACCGGGTGAAGATGGAAAACTACAGGGCTATTTTGATATGTTGCGCATTCCATACACATCCTGCGATTGTGCAACCTCCGCCCTCACTTTTAATAAAAGATATACCGTGGCAATTGCCGGGGCAAGCGGAATTAACGTCGCAAATTCAAAATTGTTATTTAAAAAAAATTTTGAGAGTCCCGATGAATTGGTTAAGAATTTGAAATTTCCTGTTTTTGTAAAGCCAAATAATGGCGGGTCCAGTATAGGAATGTCAAAAGTAAATGCACCTTCTGAAGAACTGGGGAAAGCTATCGAAAAAGCCTTTAAAGAAGATGACCAGGTATTGGTTGAAGAATTTATAGAAGGCAGAGAATTAACCATCGGCGTATTTAAAGCGAAAGGAGAAATTATTGCCCTCCCTATTACTGAGATACTTTCAAAAAACGACTTTTTTGATTTTGAAGCTAAATATCTCGGCGCCAGCAAAGAAGTAACGCCTGCAAACATTGATGAGCATATTGTTGAATTGGTCAGGGAAAATGCAGTAAAAGCCTATCGCGTTTTTAATTGTAAGGGAATTATAAGAATCGATTTTATTTATAATGCAAAAGAGGAAAAGCTTTACATGCTGGAGATAAATACAGTACCAGGTCAAAGCGAAGCAAGCATCGTTCCCCAGCAGTTAAAAGTATTGGGATGGACTTTGAAAGAGTTTTATACCGCATTGATCGAAGAATGCCTACATAATTAAATCTTACTATATTGCATTTCTAAAATCTTTTAACCTATAAATTTTTTTGTGTTTAAATTTATTTCAAAGCAACCTTTCTGGGTAAATCTTCTGGCCGCGGTTTTATTGATCTTTTTTCTTGGATTTTTATTTCTGCAATCGCTTAGCTGGTTCACTAACCATGGCAGTTATCTTAAAGTTCCTTCTGTTATAGGCAAAAAAGTAGATGATGCTGTAACGTACCTCGAGGAACAGGGTTTTGATGTAACCATAACCGACTCCGTGTATAACGATACACTTCCATTGAATACCGTAAAAAAACAATTACCGGATGCGGGCGCCACAGTAAAAGTAAACAGGACTGTTTACCTTAATATCAACCCTATAGTTTTGCCAATGGTAGAAATGCCCAAAATAGAGGGGCTCAGTTTCAGATTTGCCATGGAAAGGTTAAGGAAGAATCATTTGAAATTAGGTGACACCAGTTATCGCCCTGATTTTATGAAGGGGACGGTACTTGAGCAGGATTACAATGGTACTAAAGTTTCGCCCGGAACAAAACTTCGTTGGGGCTCTGCCGTTAGTTTGGTAATTGGCGGCGGACTTGCAGAAGAGCAAATTCCTGTTCCGGAATTGTATGGGCTCACGCTCAGTGACGCTAAATCGCAATTAGCGTTAAAAGGTATTACTTTGGCAGCAATATTACCAACCGGTTCTATAACGGATACACTCAAAGCATTTGTGTATCGGCAAAATCCCGAAGCCAGGAGTGATGAAGGTCAGATCAATTTTATTCAGCCCGGCCAAACAATGGATTTATGGATTTCAGCCAGCGCCCCCCAACCGGATAGCTCAAAAAATGCCCAGCCTTCAGACAGTTTAAAAGTTAATAACTAATATAACAGCAATGACAAATATAACACCTGAGGAAGTAAAAAAACGGCTTGACAAAGGAGAAGCGCTTAATCTTGTTGATGTAAGAGAACCGTATGAAAATGCCGAGTTTAATATTGGGGGAAAATTATTGCCACTTGGAAAAATTCAATCTATGCAGATTGAAGATATTGAAGACCTTCGTGATAAAGAAGTGATTCTTTATTGTAGAAGCGGAAACAGAAGCGGAATAGCAGCAGTTACGCTGGACCACATGGGATTTACAAACACAAAGAATCTTACGGGCGGCATGCTTGCATGGCAGGAGAAATTTAAAAGTCGGTAATAAAAAAATAAAAGCGGACAAGACTGCCCGCTCGGAATGTGCTAAAACTAAAAAGCACATGAGAAAATTTCGTTTGCAAGGTATAAGACAATAACACTGGAAAAAAACCAGGATTACTGAAACATGAAATACACCAATTAATGTATGAAAAAGAAACGCCCAGTTATAGTTTGATGTTTATTGCGGCTAAAAAGTTGGCTCGGGCCATTGGAAAATAATAATTCTCAACAGTTAATGCTCCTCCGTAAAAGTAGTTGTAAGTGTAACCGTTAGATTCATATTTTTTGTTGAGGATATTATTGATCTCAAAAATAAAGTTTACAGCTTTAAAAACCTTTCTTGTGCTTAGCCTGTAGGATAGTCTTACATTTTGTACATAATAAGGATTGATGCTTCGGCTCATGTGAGACGTATTGTCAAGGAACTGTCTGCCGACATATTTCGATTGAAAACTTATTTCACTATTTGCAATTGGAATAATATTTAGCGTAGCAGCAGCGACTTCATCGGGGGAAAATGAAATGTTGGTATTATGATATTGATAGATGATTTGGCCGCCGTTATCATAATCATCAACATACTCTGTAAAATTTTTTATTTTGTTTTTGCTGAAAGAGATATTGCCCGAAGCACTAAGCCATCTCGTAAATTTTTCGCCAGCCTGCAATTCAACGCCAAGCCGGTAACTCTCCGGTGCGTTCGTTCTTGTATATGCGCCAACATCATTTATTTTACCTGTTGTTACTAATTGATCGTGATAGTTCATATAATACAATGTAGCGCCATAAGTAAAAGTTGTATTTCTTTTTTCTAAGCCCAATTCCAAATCATATAATATTTCAGGCTTTGGTAATTCATTTGCCGCTGCTTCAAAGTCATCACGATTGGGTTCCTTGGCGCCTATAGAATAGGAAGCATATGCCTGGAAATTACTTCTATTAAGTGAGATGCCGACCTTTGGGTTAAAAAAAGTATAGTGCTTATTAATTCTTAAACCCGGGTTGTCTTCGAAGCCTTTTATATCATAATTTACAAATCGGCCCTGTAAATCTACAAATGCTGAAAATCCCGAACCAAGGTTCTGTAGCAATTTTCCATATAAATTAAGGTCGCGTTTGTTGGCTGGTACATTCGAGTATACGTAATTGTTAGGAAAGCCCTGGGTTGCCCAGGTTACAATATCATAATGTTTTCCATCGTATTCGTCCCATCCGCCGCCAAGTGTTATGTGGGTCTTGTTTTTTTGATACTGCGCGGAAAAAATCCCGCCATAAAAATAGTTGTCAAGCCATAGACGTCTTATCAGATCGGTTGATGTCAGCGTATCATAGTTGGGGAAACCGTAATCGCTGTACAACTGATCAGCCCTGTATTCTTCATAATATCCTCTCCCCCTTGTGAGAAATAATGCAGTATTAAAACTTATATTGTCATTAATCTTTTTATTATAAAAAAGCTGGTAATGTGTTTGAGTGTAATTGTCCGTTTCATTGTTATAAGGCGAGCCGGGCTTTTCTGTTCCTGCGGGGTTATAGGTCCTGTCACTATCGAGATAATTTTCAGGTACACCATACCATGCCTGGTATGTTTTTTCTTTTCCGCTTAAAATATTAAATCGGAGCGAACTGTTTTTATTAATATAGGCACCGCTGATAAAAAATGATTTAAGATTTGACGTGGCCCTGTCAATATATCCATTGCTGCTTATTCTGGATATTCTCGCATCGATTGTAAAATGCCTTGCTAATAAACCCGTACCGGCTTTCAAAGTATTTTTCCAGGAATTAAACGATCCGTAGGTATTGTTCAATTCAATATATTTTTCTTTATTCACTTCGTTGGTAGAAAGATTTATAGTTGCACCAAAAGCTCCCGCTCCATTTGAGGAAGTGCCTACTCCTCGTTGCACCTGGATAGATCCAAGCGATGAAGAAATATCCGGTAAGTCAACAAAAAAAGTGCCCTGGCTTTCTGCGTCGTTATAAGGGATGCCATTTAAAGTAACATTCACCCGTGTAGCATCCGATCCGCGAATGCTAATTCCGGTATAGCCAATCCCATTGCCTGCATCTGAATTCACTACAACGGATGGTAACTGGTTTAAAACAAACGGAAGATCCTGCCCGAGATTATTTTTTTCAATTTCTGCTTTGGTGATGTTGGTTTTCGTGAACGGTGCTTTGTCTGTTGCTCTTATTGAAGTTATTTCTATGTTCTCAAGCATGAGTGTATCATTTATCTTATGCCGGGTGGTGTCCTGTGCGGGTGTAATAAAATAAATGCTTAATAGAAAATAGGTAAAAATTATCTTTTTCATATTTAATTCTTTTAACCTAATAAGAAGAAAACATGAAAGGGAGATGGAAATGTTGTTCAACCTCCCTTCGCAGGCATTATCCTGATCAGGTCTGCGGGTATTATCTCAGCATCGCGACTTTAGTCGGGAGCACCCCGGTAACAAAAATTGGTTTTAGAACGCAAAGTTAGCTTCTCCTCAATTTAATTTCAAAAAATTGTAACTTTTATTTTTCATAACCGTTACAGAAAAAATATTATTATGAAATATCTTTTTACTTTCCTGTTTATTATAATATCCTCCGGTGTTTTTTCGCAGGAGATGGTAATCAATGACGCAAATGCTCAGGTAAGAAGTGTTACTCCTTTCTCAGGCGTAAAGGTATCGGGTGGTATTGACGTGTATTTATCCCAAAGTAGTGATTATTCACTTGCTGTAAGTGCGAGCGAAGAAAAATACCGTGATAATATTAAAACGGAAGTGAAGAATGGAGTGCTTTATATTACCTGCAATAATGATTTTTTTGGACGAAACCACGGCGACAAAAAATTGAGGGCTTACATATCCTTCAAAACACTTGAAAGTCTCGAAGCGTCCGGTGCAAGTGATTTTATTATAAATGGAACACTTAGCTCCAATAGCCTGTTGGTAAAGCTTGCAGGAGCCAGCGATTTAAAGGGCTCTATAAAAGTAACGGACCTAAATCTTGAATTAAGCGGCGCTTCTACTGTTATCGTAAATGGAACTGCTGAAAATTTAAAACTTGGGGCAAGTGGAGCCAGCGATATAAAAAGTTATGAACTACGGGTGGCAAACTGTGTTGCAAAACTCTCAGGCGCATCAGATGTGAGATTAACAATAACCAATTCGATTTCAGCTCACGCCAGCGGGGCAAGTACTTTGTATTACCAGGGTAATCCAGATAAAAGGAATGTTGCAACAAGTGGTGCAAGTTCCGTTTCTCAAAGAAATTAATCGTAGGAGTAGCTATTCTTTATTGCAGGTTTGTTTGTGTAGCCGGATTATCGCGATACCCGGCTTTTGTGGAAGCCTTTGAATCAGTGTAAATTTCTTTGCATATACGTGTAAAATTCCGACAACTTTCATGAAATTTTTCTAAGAAAAAATTTTATTGATTTATTTTATTCAACAAAGCAGCGTAATCCTTAGTTTTTATATCATCAGTATAGAGGAAATAATCAAACCCGCCTGAAAATATCAAAAATCCAAACCACTTATAATTGAAATTTACCATGAAAACAAATTTGCTATTTCATAACAGGGTATGCTGATAGTTTTGAAATTGAAAATTTGGTGTTCTGAAATTCATGTTTGATGTAGCGAATTCACATTTTCAAATTAAATCTTAACCCCGGGCTGCTATGATCAAGGATAAATATTTGCGATTGTTGTTTATTCCTTTACTGGGAATTGTGATTCCATTTTTTTCCGGAATCATATCCTATAGTCGCTACTCAATACTGGAGCTAATCGCGATCAATCTATATTTTATTCTCCTTTCTTTTTGCATTTGGTCAGGAGCCAGCTGGATACATCGCAAAATTCGCTTTATATCCAAAACCTTTCATAATCCGATTATAAAAGTTTTTTCGGCTTCATTAATAGGTGGCTTATTTGGAGCGGCTATTTCCGGAATTTTTGCTATTGCGTGGTTTAAAATAGCAAAAGAAACCTTCAGTTGGACTCCTTTATTTAGATGTGTTGCGTTTTCTTCGCTCGCTGTTTTATTATTTACCCTCCTTTACGAAATATTATTCCTGAGTACCCAGCGGGTTCTTTATACAAAAATTGTAGACCAGCTTGACTGGGAACGATCTAAAGCGGAAATGTCTGTTTTAAAAAATGAACTGGAGCCGCATTTTATTTTTAACTCACTCAATACGCTTTCCTATCTTATTTTAAATGATCCCGAAACAGCTCACCAGTTCAACAGCAAGCTTGCCTCTGTTTATAAATATTTTTTAATTAATAAAGACAGGGAACTTATTACCCTGCAGGGCGAGCTCGAATTTATTGAAAACTATTTTTTTGTTTTGCAGGTAAGGCATGATAATAAGCTTCATTTAACGACAGACCTGAGCAATTATCATGAAGGTACATTGATGATATTGCCTTGTGCGTTGCAAATTCTGGTGGAAAATGCAATTAAACATAATGAGTTTAGTGATGCAGACCCGCTTTATATAAAAGTGGTATTAAATGGAGAATATATTCAGATAAAAAACAATAAAAAACCGAAACATTATTTGGTTAATTCCACCGGCATCGGGCTGCGCAATCTTAGCTCCCGGTATAGGCTCGTTTGTAATAAAGATATTCTTGTAGAAGCCACTGACAATGAATTTACCGTAAAACTCCCAATAATTAAATCAAATCTATAGCCATGCTTAACGCCATTATTATTGAAGATGAAAAACCAGCAATGGAAGTGCTGGTAAAAAAACTTTCAGAAGTAGCCACACCGGTAAACATTCAGGCCAGGTTGAATTCCGTAAAGGAAAGTATAGAATATATAACGGTCCATCCTGAAGCAGATATAATTTTTAGTGATGTTCAGCTGGCGGATGGATTGTCTTTCGATATATTTAGCCAGACAGGTGTTCAATCTCCGGTAATTTTTATTACTGGATACGATGATTATATGATGATGGCATTCGAAAATAACGGTATTGATTACCTGCTAAAACCGATCGACACGTCAGACCTTGAAAAGTCGCTTTTGAAATACAATAAACTCCAGGAACATTTTTCTAACGGTAATACGCAAACGCATATTGAAAATCTTTTGAAGTTTGTTAACCAGAGGAAAAAAACAAGGTTGCTTGTAAAAAAGGGACTCGAAAATATTGCATTGCGACTTGAAGATATTGCTTTGATTTATACACAGAATAAACTAGTTTATGTGATCGATAGCTTTTCAAAAAAGTATATTTCAGATAAAACATTATCTGAGTTGGAAGAAGAACTGGACGATACCGCATTCTTTCGGGTAAACCGTCAGTATATCGTTAATATCAACTACGTTAAAAGCTTTAAGACTTTTGAAAAAGTAAAGCTGCTTATAGATATTACCATTCCGGATGTCAATCATTCTATTGTTATAAGCCAGGAAACAGCGCCTGTATTTAAAAAGTGGATGCATGATGCATAGGAATTGTATTTGATTTTTTAATACATGAGTTTTTTAAAAATTCGTATGACCGTTACGGTTATATTACTATCAGCCAGTCATGGCTGGTTATAAAAAATAATAGGAGACGCTAAATAAAGTTTGATTGTAAACCTCTGGATAAGACCTGCACAAAGCCCAAGGAAAAAACCTTGGGCAATTTTCGTTTTCTGAGGGAAATTAATATCGTGGGATATTGATGCCGGCTTCTGCAAAATTAACTCATAATGTTAGAAAAAAATATAGTAAACATCCCATCGCCAAACCGTATAATTACGGTTATGTTTACCCGCAATGTGGAAAATTATTTTTGACTTGGAATGTTGTATAATATAGATTGCAAGCGGTTTTTCATAGGATATTGGATTATAATAAGGGACTGGATTTCTATCCGGTCCTTTATATTTAAGCCAATATAACGAGATAAGAATTTATATCAGTATATTTTTATTTCCTAAAGTGAATAAAAGCGTGGAAAACCATACAGTTTTTTATGGGAATGCGTTTATGCGAAGCCGTTATAATACGTGGCATCATTTATTTAACGGAAAATGTGTATCGGGTTATCGATACTTTGATGATAGAGTCTATAATTTGAATAAAAACAGTTTTCGTTTTTGTGTAATCGCTTTTTTCTTTGGATGAATGACGGAAGTCCGTCTTTTGTAAGGAAATATTTCCAGGAGAGCATATAGTAAAGTGATGGGGCAAGGCGGGAAGGGTTTGTGAAATAAAGAAATTGCCTGCTACATAATTTTACATTCGAAAAGTTCCAAACAGGTAAATAACATCACGCTTTTTTGCATTCCTCCCGCTCGTTTTCTTGTGCACATATTTTAACAAAACGGTAGAAGTAATTTTTTTCAGAGTTAATTCCCCATGTTTCATTCTAAAAATTTCATGCTTCGGTAACTAACCTTTTAAGTTTTGACACATATTAACAAATATTGTTGCCTTGTGGTTACTTCATTTATCAAAACTTAAAAAAAATCCATGAAAAGATTTCTAATATTTTTTACACTGCTAATGTTTAGCGGCGTATTTGTATTTGCACAAAGCCATGTAGTTACGGGTAAGGTACTTGATGATAAAGGAGATCCTGTGAGCGGAGCTTCAGTTATTATAAAAGGTACGTCAAAAGGTGTTCCTGCTAACTCTGAGGGTGTCTTTTCAATTAGTGCAAAACCGAACGATATATTGATAATAACTGCTGCCAACTTTGGTAAAAGTGAAATAAGGGTCGGCAATCAAAGTGATGTGGCCATAACTTTAAAGCCGGCTTCAACAGTAATGGAAGAGGTCGTAGTTACAGCGCTTGGCCAGACAAGTAAAAAGGCTAAATTGGGGTATTCAACAACCACGTTTAACAGTGAAGCTATTAACCGCACAGCTAGCGTAAACGCATTTGATGCATTGGCGGGTAAAGTGGCCGGTGCGGAAATATCAAACACAGGAGGCCCTGGTTCATCCACCAAAGTAATATTAAGAGGTTACGGGGTTATTGCAGGAGGTAGTAATCAGCCTCTTTATGTAATTGACGGCGTTCCACTTACCGATTCAAGACAAGGATCGAGTGCACTCGGGCTTACCACTCAAAATGATTTCGGAAATTCAGCCAGCGATATTAATCCAAATGACATAGCAAGCATTACAGTGCTTAAAGGTACCGCCGCCTCATCCTTGTATGGGTCTGCAGCAAGAAACGGTGCCATTATGATAACCACCAAACGTGGAAAATCAGGCAAAATACATGTAGATTTTGCGGGTTCCGCTAACTTTAGTAAAGTTGGAAAATTACCAACTTTAGAAGATAAGTTTGGACAGGGATGGAATGCCACCTTCATACCTGGTGAAAATGGTAGTTGGGGGCCAAGGCTTGATGGAATTATAAGGCCATGGGGTGCTGTAGTAGATAATTCACAGCTAATAAAACCATTTTCTTTTATTAATGATAATATTAGAAACTTTTACACAACAGGTCTCGAATTAAATAACACCGTTGCTATATCCGGAGGTAGTGATAAGTCTACCTTTTATTTTTCTTACGGCAATGTAGAAAGCGATGGGGTAATACCTACAAAATCAGATTACCTGGCGCGTAATACTTTTTCACTACGCACCAACACTAAGTTTAATAAATTCAGCATCAACAGTTCTTTTAATTATGTAAACAAAAAAGTGAATCAACCCGCTACAGGCCAGGGAAGCGCCAGCGGCTCCACTATTTTCCAGGATCTTTTACAAATACCGGTTGATTTGCCCATCCATGATTTCAGGGACTATACTAATAAATTTTTTAATGTTAATGGTTATTTCACTCCTTATGCTGAAAATCCATATTACGGTATTCACCAAAATGGAAATACACAATCGTCCGATAGGTTTTTCGGAAACCTGGATCTCGATTATCAATTCACCAACTCATTTGCAGCCCAGTTAAGAGTAGGAGCAGATCTGGATAATGCAAGGGGTTTCTCGTATAATGCGGTAAACGCTCCTGATCCCGGGAGTTGGACGGGCGGTGGTAATACAGAAGGACAATCCCGAACCCCGGATGTAGGTTCTGTTACAGAAACAAATACTTATGTTGGAAATATTAATAGTGATTTTATTTTAAAATATAATAAAGACATCGGGAGTAATTTTTCTATTGATGCATTAGCAGGTGCTAATTTTTTCCAGGCAGATACCAAGACTACTTTCGGTGCGATTACAGATTTGCTCATTCCAGGTTTTTACAATCTTTCCAACTCTACCAAACAACCAACAACAGGTGATACTAAAACAAAGCAAAGGTTGTTTGGGGTTTATGCATCAGCTACGGTAGGGTATAAAAATCAGTTATATGTTACACTGAATGCCCGAAACGACTGGTCTTCTACATTGCCA
This sequence comes from uncultured Chitinophagaceae bacterium, assembly GCA_963819925.1. Taxonomy (GTDB): domain Bacteria; phylum Bacteroidota; class Bacteroidia; order Chitinophagales; family Chitinophagaceae; genus Ginsengibacter. The sequence continues at coordinate 236,485 of CAWFYG010000020.1, forward strand.
ATCGATAACGATCATTTCTTCTATCCCGGAGGTAATCTTTCCTGGGTAGCATCCAATAGTTTCAATTTAAAGCAATCACCAATATCTTACCTCAAGTTCCGGGCAGGCTATGGCCAAACAGGTAACAGCCCTGCGCCATATCAAATATATCCTGTATTAATTGCCGGAACTGTTCCCATACCCTTTGGACAAATTAGTTTCCCCTTTAATGGAGTGAGTTCATTCAGGATTCAAAATGCCATAGCCAATGCAAACCTTAAACCGATAATAACTAAAGAGGCTGAATTAGGAATGGATATAAGATTCTTTCATAACAGGATAGCGCTTGATGTATCAGCTTATGATAAGAAAACCGATGGACAGATATTTAATGTTCCTATTGCTCCTTCATCAGGTTATACCTCACTTGTTCAAAATCTTGGTTTAGTTAGTAATAAAGGAGTAGAAATTGCTCTTGATGTAAAGCCGGTTGACAGTAAAAATATTACATGGGATATTAACTATAATTTCTCACAAAACTGGAACAAGGTGGAGCATTTAACGGGCAGCTTGCAAAAAGTTTCTATTTTTCAGATTATTGGAGGTGTTGAATTGGATGCCTTCCCTGGTAAAAGTGTAAGCGGCATTTATTCATTTGGTCCTCAAATGACCAGTGACGGGAAAATAATTGTGAGTGCGGCAACGGGCAAACCATTACCCACAACCAACAGAGTTTTCTATGGCAACGCGGAAAATGATTACAGGATGGGATTGTCCAATAGCTTCCGCTTCAAAGACTGGATGATCAACTTTTCTTTAGACTACAGGCAGGGTGGTGTATTTTACAGCAAAACAGCCGAGCAACTTTTGTTTACGGGAAATGGCCGCCCTACCATATATAATGACCGGCGTCCTTTTGTTCTTCCCAATTCTGTTGTGCAGGATGGTGTTGACGCCAGTGGTAAACCAATATATGTTGAGAATACTACACCTATCACAGGTAATAATTTCCAGGATTTCTGGCCTGAAAGCGGAAACCCTGCAATGGCTTACAGCAATGATATTCTTGACAGGTCCTTTCTAAAATTACGGGACGTTTCATTGTCATATATCCTTCCACAAAAGATGGCTTCAAAAATTAAGGCTACTAACTTAACGCTTACAGTTTATGCAAGGAATTTGTTATTGTGGACTCCGGCCTCCAACTTCTACATAGACCCCGAGGCCTCCAATTTTGGGAATGACCTTACCAGTCAATTAGGGGAATTTGAAACCGCCCCAACTTCTAAACAATTTGGTGTGGCATTAAAAGCAAGTTTTTAACTTTTAAATAGTACAAAAATGAATTTTGCAAAGAATAAAATCATCATTGCTTCAGGTTTTATTATAACCCTCCTATTAGTAGGAACAGGATGTAAAAAGACATTTGATATAAACCAGGATCCTAATAATCCATCATTGGAAGTTGGCACTCCAAAAATCGTTTTTCCTGTTGCAGTAATGGGGGTGGCCGGTGTGGAAGGAGGGGACCTGGCGTTGCTTGGCGGCGTCCTCGGAGAATATGTAACACAGGCAGCGGCTGCAGGACAATACAAAAACATAGATCAGTATGATTTGAAAAGTACAGATTACAATGCACAGTACACTACACTCTTTTCATATGGATTAAAAAATCTTCAGTTTGTAATTGACAAGGCCAAAGCTTCCGAAGATTGGAATTTCTATCTTATGGGTACCGTTATGAAAGCCTATGCTACTGCTTTATTAGTTGATTTATATGACAAGATACCCTATTCAGAAGCATTAGAAGGCGTTAGCAATTTAACACCGCATTTTGATGATGGCTATACTATTTATAAATCACTACTAGATGATATTGACACAGCAATGGCTAAAGATTTTAATGCAAGAACCGCTATTGATTTAAGAGCTACTAATGAAGGAGATGTTGATTTGATTTTTGGTGGAGATATTAGTAAATGGCAACAATTTGCCAATACGCTCGAGCTGAAATTATACCTGCGAATGACTAATGCAAAACCAGCAGAAGCACAGGCAGGTATTGAAGCGTTATATGCATCGAATCCAAGTTTTTTAACGGTTGATGCGAGGGTAACGGGCTTCATTGATGCAGCCAGCGAGTCTAATCCCCTGTATGAACAAAATATCCGGCAATTGAATACAGGGGGCAACCTCGTTGCAAGTACAACTTACGTAAGCTTTTTGAAAGCTAATGGAGACTCACGCCTTAGCAACTTTTTTGCAGGCCCTTCTACCGTTTCTTTAGATCAGGGCGATTTTCTAAATACTTCTTCGCAGGCTTTGGGAGCTACTGTTTTTAGAGAATCCCCGCTAGATCCGGTTGTATTTTTATCTGCGGCAGAATCTTATTTTTTACAGGCTGAAGCACGGGAGCGTTACTTTGCTGGCAACGGTGCAAAGGCATTGTATGATAACGGAGTTTTAGCGGCTTTTTCATCTGTGGGCCAGGACGGAAGTTCATTTATTGCGTCCGGCGGCGCCTACGAATATCCGTCAGGCACTACAGAACAAAACATTGAAGCGATAATAGTTCAAAAGTGGGCATCATTTCCCTATGGTGTTCACTTTATTGAAGGATGGCTGGAGCGGAACAGAACCGGCTATCCAAAAACAAGTCCGGTATACTCTACAGATCCGTCCTATATCCCGGGACAATTTGTGGTATCGAAAAATTCTGTTTTATCTGCGGGACAGTTTCCTAAGAGACAGGTTTTTCCGGATGTTGAAATATCGACTAATCCTAACACACCGGCACAAGTGCCAATAACTACACCCGTTTGGTGGGGATTATAATCTTAAAACTAAAAATTAGCAAAATGAAAAAAAGATATGCACTTCTGTTACTGGCATTCGTTGCAATGATTGTGTCTTGTAAAAAGGATTCGGTGATAAATACTCACGATATGGTCGGGATTTCAAAGGTTACTTATTACGCAAATATTACGCTCACTGGTTCTTCCGTGATGTCTGTTATTAAGGGTTCGACATTTACTGATCCTGGAGTAAAAGCAGAAGCCGGCGGAACAGACGTGCCCGTTACGACCACTGGTGCTGTTAATACAGATGAAGTGGGGCTTTATACTTTAAGTTATAGTGCAACAAACACTGATGGCTATAGTTCGTCCGCTACGAGGACAGTGGTGGTGATTCCTTCAGCGGAACTTCCGGGAGTTGATTTGTCAGGAACCTATGTAGCCGTGCCTGTGGGTACTACGCCCGGCCCTGCACAAATAACAAAAGTTGCGGAAGGGGTTTATTTTAGCACAGATATCTGGACGGGAGGAGCAGTTATTCCCGGCTACTTTATTTGCATAGATGGAAGCAGTGTTTCAGTGCCACTTCAAAACACTGGTTATGGAAGAATGCTGACAGAAATGGATGGAACTTATGTAAATGGACTAATCACCTGGATCGTTACACTATTGGATCAGGGACCTTTCACTGCTACGAAAAAATGGCAAAAACAATAAAAACTCCAACACATACATTTATGAAAAAATTAATTTTAATATCAATTTTTGGAATTCTCCTTTTGGGATCATGTCAAAAAATAAAAGATCCCGGTGCAACTGCCGCAGTAAGTGTCGCCAATGAATGGTGGGTAACGTTAGACCTTGATGGTACCCAGGATGTATATGGCATAGGTCATTTTTTAATAGCTACTTATAATACTGCCGCTAATGATAACACCATATGGATTGATGATTACGAAAACGGATGGGACGCTAAATTTAAATCCGTAGTTGATTATAAGACCTTAACCTTCGCCGCAAGTGATGCGCAAAACGAATATTATAACATAACGGTAAACCAGACTGATGGTAAAATACTTCTTAAAGGGGGTCATTCTAAATCTGGCAACGTTGCAGATAGTATTCATATGAAAGTGGAATTTTCTGATGATCCGGGAGATGTGTATGAAATGAATGGGGTTGAAAGAACAAAATTTCCTGAAGATGACTATTAATTGAATTATTATTTTGGAATAAGGAAGCATACAATAAGGTTGCAGTTTTTGTAGCCTTATTTTGTTTAAATTGTTATGCAATTGTTTTTATATGCTGATCAAATATTTTTCTTCATAAATGGAGATACATTTACTTGTCGTCCCGGTTGGCCCGGATGTTTTATTTTTTTTTAAAATGAATTAATTGCTCATTAACCAATAAATTATTTTATGAGAAGTTTTACATTATTCTTGTTTTTTGTTTTCATTTTCTTTAACGGTGTTTGGTCTCAAACCAGTCAACCGTTAATTTCGGTTGCAGATAGTTTTTTTGCAAAGCAGGAATGGCAGGCGGCGGCCAAAGAGTATGAGAATGCTTTTGCAAAAGGCGAAACTCCGGGGGCGCTTTCCGCAAACAGGTTGGGTTTTTCCTATCTTAATTTGGGCAATTACGATCTTGCTATTAAAAACCTTCAGCTATCGTTAGATAAAAAACCAGCACCATATGCTGAGACAATTGTTCGTTCAAGACTTGCACGGGCGTATGCGGCCCAGGATAAAAACGATAAGGCGCTGGAGCAGTTAGATAGTGCTATCGCTCACGGCTACTCGAATGTTCCCGAACTGGATACCGCAAAAGAATTTGACAAATTACGGAACGACGCGGTCTTCAGGAGCCTGGTCGCAAAAGCAAATGATTTATTGTTCCCATGCATGAAAAACGCACAGGCACGGCAGTTTGATTTTTGGATAGGAGACTGGGATGTATATCCAACAGGAGGCAATCAAATTGTGGGTTCCAGCAAAATTCAAATGGAGGCCGGAGGCTGTTTTATTCTTGAAAACTGGACTGCTATCGGCTATCCCAATACAGGCAAAAGCATGAATTTTGTTGATCCCGGAACAAATAAGTGGAAGCAGGTTTGGGTAGGCTCCGGTGGCGTAGTAACCGAATATATCAACGGCGTTTATCAGGATAGTGTAATGGAATTTGAGTCATCTTCCGCAACACCTAAAGGCACCATGAAAATAAGGTTCAGGTTTTTTAACCAGGGTCCTGACCAGGTACGCCAGTTCCAGGAATATTCTATGGATGATGGAAAAACCTGGAACGTATCGTACGACCTGACTTATAAAAGGAAGAAAAAAATGGATTAATTTCCAACTGCCCAGATTAGAAATTGAGGTAGCACACGACTCCATGAATTGTAGTCGTGTTTGCCGTCTTTTACTTCCACATAATTGATGTCTCCCGGCGGGCAAACATTTTTCTTTTTAATTAAATTAATCAAATCTTTGGTATCATCAACTACGTCAATGATGCCGTCTTTGTCCCTGTCTGCTGTCTCTTCACTTCCTCCTGCATAGAACCAATATTTTAGGTGAGGCCTTTTTCTTGATGATCTTATTTTATTAATAATGAGCCTGTCTTTGTCATCAGAGTAAGAAGGGGCCGATGCATCTATATCGCGGTACCAGAAAGAGCCGGAAAATACACCTACTTTATCAATTTTATCAGCGTGATCCCATGCCACATCAAACGCTGAAAGCCCACCTAAAGATGAACCTGCAATTGAGATGGAATTGAATTTTCTTACCCCTGAGTTCTTTTTGACAAACGGGATTAATTCGTCATCTACGAATGCCGCGTATTTTTCAGCGGATACGCCATTATTGTTATAATCGGGATAACCGGAAACTCCATACTCCTGCATTCTGTCGAACGCATTTATTGCCACCACTACCAAAGGCTGCAATAACTTCTTTTTGTAGAGGCTATCCACTATTTGTTTAACTCTTAATTGTTCCATATCCTGTCCGTCGTTTAACAGCAGCAGGTTAAAAGAACTTTTATCCTTTGGTACCGGTGTGCTCAGGATCTCGAGGTCGATATGTTTTTGCAAATGACGTGAATAGATGGAATCTTTATTTTCTTTTATCTTGTGATGGCATGAGGCAGCTAATACAATAAAAAAAAGCGATGTTAAATATTTATTTAAATATTGATTCTTTTGCATTTGCTAATGTATTAAAATTTGGTTTAAAACTTATAAATGTTACATTTGCAATCCAAAATCGCGAAGTAGAGCAGTCCGCCGAGGCGAATCGGACTCATATTCGCCGCGGCGAACGGAGGCGCGAGATGAATAAAAGTATTAGAAGTTATATCGCGAAGTAGAGCAGTCCGCCGCGGCGGATCGGGCTCATATTCGCTGCGGCGAACGGAGGCTCGAGATGAATAAAAGTATTAGAAGTTATATCGCGAAGTAGAGCAGTCCGCCGCGACGGATCGGGCTCATATTCGCCGCGGCGAACGGAGGCTCGAGATGAATAAAAGTATTAGAAGTTATATCGCGAAGTAGAGCAGCGGTAGCTCGTCGGGCTCATAACCCGAAGGTCGGAGGTTCGAACCCTCCCTTCGCAACGCCACCGTATCAATAAAATGATGCGGTTTTTTTATCGGCCAAAATGTATACTGTTTATATATTATATTCTGGGAAATACAATAAAACCTATGCAGGTATGACTTCTAACCTTGAAGAAAGATTTAAATCGCACAATGAATTGGGAACAAAGGGATGGACAAAAAGTTTTCGTCCATGGAAGATCCTCTACACAGAACAATACGAATTGAAATCAGATGCCCAGCGAAGAGAAAAATATTTTAAAAGTGGGGTTGGAAGAGAATTTATAAAATTATTGCCAAAGGATAAAAAATAGGTACTTACACTGGTACATTGGCCCGATACCCGCGGCGAACTCCTTCGCAAGAAAGCCTAAGTTCTGGGGCTTTTTTAGTATTGCAAAATATGCAAAGAAAGGAATCAGCGTTCTTTGCGATACTTATCTTCAATAGATTAATTTTGCGCCAAATTATGAAATCAGGATTTGTGAATATTTTTGGTAAGCCTAATGCTGGCAAAAGCACTTTGCTTAATGCATTGATGGGAGAAAAGCTGGCAATTGTTTCACCGAAAGTACAAACGACGAGACATCGAATTAAGGGAATACTGACTGACCATAATTATCAAATAATTTTTTCAGATACTCCCGGTATTATTGAACCAAAATATAAACTGCATGAGAAGATGATGCTGGCGGTGAAAGATAGTTTGGAGGATGCAGATGTGGCATTACTTATTGTTGATATAAAAGATAATCTTGCAGAAGCGGATGAAATATTTCCCTGGCTTTCATTAAGAGTGCCTTCGATAGTGGTACTTAATAAAGTTGACGTGGCAGGTAAGCCAAGGGTTGAAGAGGCAAAGATTTTTTTTTCTGAAAAAAAATATTGCAACAGAGTAATTGCTGTTTCAGCTCTTAAGAAAGCAGGAATTAAAGAGTTATTGGACGTAATAATTTCCCTGATACCAGAGGGCGAACCCTTTTACCAGGATGACAATCTGAGCGATCTTCCCATGAAATTTTTTGTGGGTGAAATTATAAGAGAAAAGATTTTTTATTTATACCAGGACGAAATTCCGTATCATGCAACAGTACTGGTGCAGGAGTTTAAAGAAAAAGCGACACTAACAAAAATTTCTGCCGATATCATTTTGCAGAGAGAAACGCAAAAAGGAATTGTATTGGGTGAAGGTGGAAAGATGATAAAAGAATTAGGAACACTGGCGAGAAAGGATATTGAAGAATTCATCGGGCAAAAAGTTTTTTTGGAGTTATTTGTAAAGGTGCGGCCTAAGTGGAGAGATAATGAAATGCAATTGAGGGAATACGGTTATTAAAAATATTTGAAGTTTGGTGTACGTCATATTATGATGAAAAGTCTACAGCGCTTACCATCGTACATCAAACATCGCACTTCGTACATAGTATTGTTTAATTTTAACTAAATAATTCAATATACTAATGAATTCGTTTGGAAGAATTTTCAGGGTAACAATTTTTGGGGAATCACATGGTCCGCTCGTGGGGATTAGCATTGATGGTTGTCCTCCGGGCATTTCCATGCAGGCAGGTGACTTTAGGGAAGATATTGAAAGACGCAAGCCCGGTGCAAAAGGAACTACACCACGAAAAGAAGATGATATACCTGAATTTATAACAGGTGTTTTTAATGATACAACTACGGGAGCACCGATTACTATTTTATTTAAAAACAGTAACACGAGAAGTGGTGACTATGAAAAACAAAGAGCGGTTCCAAGGCCGGGCCATGCGGATTTTGTGGCACATAAAAAATTTGGTGGGTTTGAGGATTATCGCGGTGGTGGCCATTTCAGCGGAAGACTTACCGTTGCCATAGTTGCTGCTGGTGTTGTTGCAAAAAAAATAATAGCGGCTCTTTCTCCCGGGAAAAAAATCGGTATTCATTCGACGATCCTTGAAGTAGGAGGTGAAACCGATATTGAAAAAGGTTTGCAAAAAGCAATTGATGAAAAAGACTCTGTTGGAGGAATCATTGAATGTCGCGTAAATAATTTGCCAATTGGATTGGGAGAACCTTTTTTTGATTCAGTGGAATCTGATTTTAAGTCATGCCGTATTTGCTATTCCCGCTGTGAAAGGAATAGAATTTGGCGCAGGGTTCGCTGCAGCGAAAATGTTTGGAAGCCTTCATAACGATGCTCTCATAAACGCAGATGGAACCACAAAGACCAACAATGCCGGTGGTATCCTTGGGGGCTTAACAAATGGAAATGATTTGGTATTTCGCATAGTGGTTAAGCCTACTTCTTCAACACCTAAAGAACAGCAAACATTAAATACCGAAACCGGAAATGTAGAAGCTTTTTCTGTAAAAGGACGACATGATCTTTGTATAGCCCTAAGAGTTCCCGTTGTGTTAGAAGCAGTAACAGCAGTAACTTTAGCAGACTTGCTATTGATCAGGCAAGACGTATACTGCAAGTAGTAAGTCGTAAATAAGGGAAATCTATAATTCATATTTCATATTTACAAATGAACGTCTTCGATAAAGAAAAATTCAGCGGGTTCATTTTTAAGTAGGATTATAGAAAGAATATCAAACTGAATGAGCTTCCATTCGGGATGTGCATACAAAAATTCTTCAGAAGCATTGATAAGGTTTGTAACCTTTTTCCTTGAAACATCCTCTTCAGGATACCCAAACTTTTTTGTTCTTCTCGTTTTTACTTCTATAAAATGAAGGATGCCGTCAAGAGATGCAATCACGTCTACTTCCCAATGGCTATGCCGCCAGTTTTGATGAAGGATTACAAATCCCTTTTGCAATAAATATCCTAAGGCCATTTGTTCTCCTACTTTTCCGGTAGATATTGTGATGCGCCATGTTACAATTTAGCAAATTAAATATTATATAAATTAAGTTTGCGGCTATGAACATTTTGTTGAAAAGCGTCTTTACGAAAAATATTATTATTGCTTATTTTTGTGTGAAATAGCAGTTATGAAATTAACAAGGCAGTTCATAATTAGTTTTCTTCTTTTAATAGTAATTGCGTCTTTATACAGGATTATGCCCGGAAGACCTTATGGTTTTGCTCCTCAATGGGCAATGGCCATTTTTGGCGGTGCTATTATTAAAGATAAAAAACTTGCTTTCATTCTTCCATTGTTGTCCATGTTTATTTCAGATGCATTGTACGAAGTTTTATACAGGAATGGTGTAGGTAACATACAGGGATTTTATGAAGGACAGTTTACCAACTATGTATTATTTGGCCTGATGACATTTTTCGGATTCTTAATTAAAAATTTTAATGTTGGCAGAATTGCATTGGCTTCTGTAGCCGCTCCGACGACCTATTTTTTCTTATCGAATTTTATGGTGTGGGCAAGCAATTCTCCGTTAGCTGGTTTAGGAAGGCCCAAGACTCTTAATGGTCTTCTTTTAACGCTAAATGACGGCTTACCTTTTTATGCATGGAGCATTGCTGCAACTTTAATATTTTCTGCAATATTATTTGGGAGTTATGTTCTTATTGTAAAGCCGGCGTTGCAATCGGCCCAGGTTTTAAGAAATGATTTATAAGAATTCTACCTGCTGCATTAAGTGAATTAACTATCGTTAGAACTTCTAAAATTTTTTGGTTGATATCAATCTTTTCGATCTTATAGTTCGCTTAATTAGAAATCCAAACCGTTTATTGTATATCGCGGGGCGTGTCAAACAATAACACAAACCGACCCGGACAAGCAAAACTCATTCTTCCTGCTCATATCCGTGGTCAATTAACAAATGATTTCCATCTGCCGCTTCTGTGGCCAATACGTCACAGCGGTTGTTAAAGATATTTTCCGAATGGCCTTTCACCCATTTAAATTGGATATGATGGTTCGCGGACAGCCCGTTATATTTTTCCCATAGATCGCGGTTTTTTATTTTCCCTTTAAAGTTTGTTTTAATCCATTTAGTAAGCCAGCCTTCCATAACCGCTTTTACAACATAGCTGCTGTCAGAATATATAACAAGTTTTAAATTATTTTTTTTTAACGCTTCCAATGCTGCAATAACGGCCATCAATTCCATGCGGTTATTGGTAGTAAGCCTGTACCCGTTGGATAATTCTTTTTTATGTTTTCCCCAAAGCAGTATAACGCCATAGCCTCCCCTGCCCGGGTTTCCGCGGGAAGCGCCGTCGGTATAAATTTTTAAGGTATCAGTTGATTTATTCATTTGGAGGTATATCTTTTAATGCAAATTTCATTATTGGCCGGCAATATGGGTTATTATAAAGATTATCTATTGCAATTATTTTGCGACTACTGATAATACTTTTAGTGAAATTGTATCTTTTAAAATAGATGGATACCAGGTGTTGCATGTTTCCGGGAACCAATGATTGAGCAATGACAATTCTGTTGTTGGTCACTTTTTTTAAGGCTTTATAGATCATCTCGGAACAATATATTTTATCATCGGTTTTCAAATCATATCTTTTATCGAAATGAACTTTCTTTTCATGATAACTGTTTAATGTTTCCAGTAAATTAATTTTTTCGCCGTCAGAAAGATCATAACGGTAAAGCGCACACTTTAAATTCGTTCCTGGATTCAGGAATGAATCAATAGAATCATACCGGACAGTATCGGCGCCAGTCATAAAATCATCAGGATAGATATTGCAAACCGTTTTTTTACTATCGTGCATAACGATAATGCCTGCATGCGAATATGAATGATCGGCTACAGAAAGGTAACGGATGCGGTCGCTGATAAAATCATCTCCAAGCCGTACTACAAGGTCACCGGAGCGGCATATTTTTTTGAGGCTGTCGAGGTGTTGTTGAATGGTATCTTTTTTTGGTGCTTGCGGAGTGAGGTCAACAGTGGGCTGATGAGTATTCTCATTACAGGATATAATGGCGATTATTAGAAGTGATGAAATGTACTGTGCAATTTTCATAAACCTGTTGTCTGAAAAATAATAAAAAAGGGGCAAACGCCCCTTTTAAAAATACGTTTTGCAATATTACTTACTTTCAAATGCCAGGCTGTCGATACCAACAACGCTTGCATAATTTGGCCCGTTGACACCGGCATCTGTTCCCAAATACCTGAAAGCAATTCTTGCGTCTTTAACCGGGGCGGCCAGTCCACTCACGGTAATCGAAAAGTACGTCCAGTCAATAGGAAAACCACCGAGATCATTTTCTACGTACGAGGGATTAATATCTAATAATAATTTTGAAAAATTGCCAGTAGAAACGGCGGTAGTTCCAACATCAGGAGGGGTGCCGGTTATATCCATCAGCACCTGCATGCGGTCCATAGTATATATTGGATATAGCCGATCGTCCAACGCCCTTGACCAAAAAATAATTTTATCGCCGTTTTTAATATTCAGTGCCGGGCTAATCAGCCATGCGCTGATATTCCCCTCAAGGTTTACACTGGATGCATCGCAACTTATAAAATCATTGGGGGAGGTGGATGCTGAATAAGCAGGGAACCCAATTACGGGCACGGGAAATTTTGACGATGGGGCCGCTTCGTATACCCCCTGGCGCCAACCGTTAGTACCCACCGGATCGCTGTTATTTTTAAATATCCATCCCTTGGCTCTTAAATCCGACACATTATTAAACTCTTCAACAAACGATGAATTCGCAGAATCGATAACCGGAGTTGGCGGCGTATTTATCTTCAATTTATCTTTTGTACAGGAAATAATAATAATAATAACCGACAACAAAAAAAGTAAACCCAAAAGTAAAATCCTTTTATTTTTCATTGCAGCAATTCTCATTTGTTATTGTATCTTTTTTAATACCCTACACTTTTATATGCTACCGAATCAATGCCAATACCTGATGCATTGCCATTTGAGCCTCCGTAAGTAACATAATACCTGAATGCGAATCTTGATTTTACAGGAGCATCTAACCCTGCAACGGTTACATCGAACCGTGTCCATCGGGTAGGATAGGCAAATGTAGCCGGATGAAGTACACTGCTATAGACAAGATTTGGGTTTATATACAGCAGGAGTTGTGAATAACTTCCATAACCTCCCGGGGCCTGTCCTACATCAACCGTATCACCGGAGGGATTCATTCTTAACTGCAGACTATTTCCAAAATCAGTTGTGTCACTTACACCATCGAAAAGCTGCCATGCCCGCGTATAAAAAATTATCCTGTCTCCGTTTTGAATAGTAATTGATGGCGAAATCAACCAGTTGCTTATCGTTCCTTGTTGCGCAGAAGTAGACCTGTAATCTGCTCCTATAAATCCGGCATTGCTGCCCTTATTGGAATAAGCATTGAAATAAGGTGGAATGGCTCCGCCATTTTGCCACACGCCGCTTCCGGTTGGGTTGCTGGTGTTAACGAATAGCCAGCCTCTTGCGACCGCTGCAGTTGCTGTATCAAATTCTTCAACAAATGATTGATCAGGTATGGGAGGAGCTTTAGCAAGGTAGCCGTCATCTTTGCAGGAAAATAATGCCAGGATAATTACGGCGTTGATAAAAAGGAATTTTGTTTTAATCAAGGGTATCATTTATATGTGTTTCCTGCTAGTTAAGGCAATTAAAATATGCAGTGAAATTAGCATAATTTCCATTACCTGTGTTGAATACTTTAATAATAAAATAGAAACGTGTTATGCATGCTACACCTGAAAAACTCCTGTTTTAAACTCGTCAATCCTGTCATTATTATTGGCAGCCGCAAGATTTTCAGAAATAAATAATCTTGTATCCAAAGGATCAATAATTGCGTCTACCCATAAACGTGAAGCTGCATAAAAAGGAGTTGTGTGTAATGTATATTTTTCAGTCATTTCCTGTAAAAGCTTTTCTTCATTTTCAGGAGTAATTTCTTCTCCTTTGGCTTTAAGCGAAGCTACTTCAATTTGCAATAATGTCCTGGCGGCCTGCTCTCCGCCCATTACAGCAATCTTTGCCGAGGGCCATCCATAAATAAATCTTGGATCATATGCCTTACCACACATTGCGTAATTACCCGCGCCATAAGAGTTCCCCAGTATGATTGTAATTTTCGGAACAACCGAATTAGCAACAGCATTTACCATTTTAGCGCCATCTTTAATAATCCCGCTATGTTCGCTTCGGCTTCCCACCATAAAACCTGTAACGTCCTGTAAAAAAATAAGCGGGATTTTTTTCTGGTTGCAGTTCATTATAAATCTTGCTGCCTTATCGGCGCTGTCATTATAAATAACGCCGCCCATTTGTAATTCACCCTTTTTATTTTTAATATTCAATCGCTGGTTAGCGACAATGCCTACAGCCCATCCGTCAATTCGTGCATACCCGCATAGAATTGTTTTTCCATAACCTTCTTTAAATTGTTCAAAAGAACTTTTGGCTTTATTGCCGGCGGTCGAAGGACCGTTATCCTTAACAGCAGAAGAATCATAGCCGGCAGGACCACTTGCGTCAACTATTCGCTCAATAATTTCAAGCATATCATAAGGCTTTGTATTGCCTTCAGGAAAAATACCATAAATTTCTTCCGGATCATTTGCCGGAGGAAACGGTTTGATGCGATTAAAACCTGCTTTAGGGAAGTCGCCAATCTTGCTAATAATTTTTTTTACTTCGTCGAGGCATGCTTCTTCGGTTTCAAATTTATAATCAGCAATGCCGCTGATTTCGGTGTGGGTTACGGCGCCGCCCAATGTTTCAGTATCAGTATTTTCTCCTATTGCCGCTTTTACAAGATAAGGACCTGCTAAAAAAATAGAGCCATTTCCTTCTACCATTAAAGTTTCATCACTCATGATAGGAAGATAAGCGCCGCCTGCAACACATGGTCCCATTACTGCAGCAATTTGCGTAATGCCCATCGCACTCATCTTTGCATTGTTGCGAAAGATTCGCCCGAAATGTTCTTTGTCCGGAAAAATTTCATCCTGCATCGGGAGAAATACGCCAGCACTATCAACAAGGTAAATAACAGGTAAATTATTTTCCATAGCAATCTCCTGCATACGCAGATTTTTTTTACCAGTAATCGGAAACCAGGCACCTGCTTTTACAGTTTGATCATTTGCAATAACAACGCATTGTTTGCCGCTTACGTAGCCAATACCCGCAACCGTACCGCCGGCAGGACATCCGCCATATTCTTCATACATTCCATAGCCTGCAAATGCGCCAATTTCTATAAAAGGCTTTTTTTTATCCAGCAGGTATTCTATGCGCTCTCTTGCCGTTAGTTTATTTCTTTCTTTTTGTTTTTGGATTGCTTTTTTGCCACCCCCTTCTTCAATTACATGCAGGAGCTTTTTGACATTACTTAATGCCCGTTTCATTGCATCCTCATTTTTGTTAAAATCTAAATTCATAAAAATTGCATTATGTCAAAACTATAACTTTAAATTTATGTTATGCAATAGAAACCTTAGTCTCATTAAACCTGGTTATGCACCTGCGAAACATCGTAAAATCAATATCAAGGAAAATATTATTTCTAATCCTGGGGGCCGTAATTGTAGCGGTTGCACTTTATTTAGTGTGGCAAAATAATAAATATAAATTCGTAAGAGATAAACTTAAAAGCACTGTTGCTGAACAAACCGATAGCTTGTATAAAATTAAATATGATTCACTTGACTTTGATGCAGCAACAGGACAGGCTTATATGAAAGGCATCCACATAGGCCCGGATACAACAATTATCAAGAAAACAAAACTTGCAAACCTCCCTTATATTTTATTGGACGTAACAATAGCTTCTTTGAAAGTAAACGGAGTACAAACGGATAAGGCCTTGCTCGGAAAGCAGATGGTAGGCGATTCCATTGTAATTGATCACCCGGACGTGATTGTATATTTTATAAAGCCTTTGCAGAAGAAAACAAATATTAATCTTGAGGCCTCAAATGTTTACAGGGAAATCCTTGCCAATCTAACACGTATACAAGCCGGGCATGTTTTAATAAATAATGTGCATATCCGGGGCATTGATTTTTTTGAAAAAGAAAAAGATTTTGATTTGACAAATGGCAACATTCAACTTACCGATGTATTGATTGACAGCACGCATAATTTGGATACAACACGCACATTATTTTGTAAACAAATCGCCTTGCAGGTGAAATCTTTTATAAAATATAATAATGCAAGACCGGAAATACGCGTGAAGGAATTAAACTATTCCGGCAAGGATCAACTGCTTTCTTTTGATGACATTGAACTCAACAGGTTTGAAAGTGTCAATGGGGATAGCAGCAAATTCCTGCATGCCACCCAACTGTTTCTGAAAGGACTTGACGCCAACGAATTTATAAAGAATAAAGATATTATTGTTGATACGATCGAATGTAAAAATATAACTATGTTCGAGCCACCTGTTTTGAGTTTGAAAAAATCGGGTGATAAGCCACAAAAACAGGCTAACGATACTACCGGTTTCATGCATGTTTACAGCGTTGAAATGAAACACCTCAGTTTTCCGAAAATTACGTTTGTGCCCCGGAAGAGCAGCGGTTTTAAAATTGGAAACATTTCCGTAACAATTAATGATGTAAAGGCAGATGAAATTATTGACGTGCAAAATAACCCAATAGATTATAGCAGAGAAGTGGCAATAGGTTGCGACAAGTTTTCAATAAATTCCCAGGACGGTTTTTATAAGTACGCATTTCAAAATGCTTCAATAAATTCTTTACAGAAGCATTTACAAATAGGTTCTGTTACTATCAAGCCTTTTTTAAGTGAAAAGGCATTTGCTAATAAAGCTCATTTTCAAAAAGACAGGTATAATGTGAATTTGAAAGGAATTGTACTGAATAATATTGATATGAAAAATCTCATTAGTAAAAAAATTGTTGCTTCTGGTTTACGAATTAATAGCACTTCAGCAAGAATATATCGCGACCTGGAGAAACCATTAAGAAAGAAAAGTAAGGTAGGTAATTATCCGCCCCAGATGCTTGAAAAATTGACTATACCGGTAAATATTGCTCACATCGTTTTACCCGATGTTTTTATTCAATACACAGAACATGAAAAAGTAAGTGATAGTTCCGGCGTTGTTAGTTTTAACCATTCTTCCATCAACATATCAAATATCACGAACCAAAAAGAAGCAATAGAAAAAAATAATGTTACCACAGTTTCATTTGATACGAAACTGCTTAACGAGATTCCTATAAAGGGGACGTTTAAATTTTTCCTCGATGGCGATGGAGGTAATTTTAAAGTGGATGCTCACGTGCCTTCATTTGATGCGCTATTGTTGAATAAGGTTTCTGTACCGATGGCATTAATGCGATTGAATACCGGAAACATAAACAGTATTGATTTTAGTTTTACGGGTAACGATACAAGCGCAGCAGGAGACTTTGTAATGAAATATGATAATTTAAAGATTGACGTGTTGAAGCGTGATAAAGATTCGAAGGAAATTAAGAAGAAAGGAATTACGAGCCTGCTGGCTAATGTAATTGTAAAGAACAGTAATCCTGATAACGGCGACCTCCGAAAAGAAGATCCACACTTCGACCGTAATATTCATAAATCATTTTTTAATCTTGTTTGGAAAACAATTTTTACGGGCATGAAGAAGACGATTGGGTTGCCGTAAAATGTTGGTTGGGTAATTCAAATTAAATCGCATAAGGCTAATCGTTCCCTGAAATGTAATTATATTCGGTTTGAAAAATTTATCCCGGATATGAAAAAGATCAACTACCTGATGTTGCCTTTATTACTATTGTATGCAGCGTCCACTTTTGCAGATGCGGATTCTCTTCCTTTGCCCGGAGGTGTTAAAGAGAGAGTTTATCTCATCAACCAACTGACGCATATAGCAGACCCTGTTTTGACGGCATTAAGCCATAATAAATTAAAAGAAGAAATGCCTGTTGAGGCGGTGCAAGGGCAATTGGAAGACAGGAAAAAATATACTTACCTTGAAGCGTTTGGCCGTCTTATTGCCGGTATGGCGCCGTGGCTCGAACTTGGACCGGATAATACTGATGAAGGGAAGCTACGCGATAAATATATTTTACTGGTGAGAAAATGTTTGCATAACGCTACCGATCCACAATCACCGGACTTTATGAATTTTAATAGCGGAAGTCAACCGGTTGTGGATGCGGCTTTCCTTGCGCAGGCTTTATTGAGGGCGCCGACACAACTATGGGATGCACTGGACAGCGTAACAAAAGCTAATATCATAAATGCTTTCATATCGTCACGGGTGATTACTCCTTTCTTCAACAACTGGTTGCTCTTTAGTGCAGAGATAGAAGCCTTTCTTGTCAAGGAAACAGGACATGGCGATATGATGCGTATTGATTACGCATTAAACCAAATGATGCAATGGTACAAGGGCGATGGTCTTTACGGAGATGGCGTTGATTTTCATTTTGACTATTACAACAGTTATGTGATACATCCAATGTTGCTGGAAGTGTTGCAGGTGATTAAAGATCAAAATAAATATTCGACTCTTTACGACCGTGCATTAAAGCGATCTCAGCGCTATGCCCAAATATTAGAAAGGCTTATTTCCCCTGAGGCAACGTATCCTGCCATCGGCCGCTCATTGACGTATCGCTTTGGCGCTTTTCAACTCTTAGGTAAAATTGCTTTGATGCATCAATTAAAAGAAATTGATCCGCAGCAGGTGCGTTCAGCTCTATATTCGGTGATTAGAGCGCAGGTAGAAGCGCCCGGCACTTTTGATGAGAGAGGTTGGTTGCAGATTGGTTTTCGGGGCCACCAGCCTGGCGTTGGCGAAAATTATATTTCTACCGGCAGCTTATATCTTTGTTCAGAAGGATTTTTAATATTAGGCCTGCCCAAAGAAGATCCTTTATGGACAAAGCCTGATGAAGAATGGACGCAATTGAAAGCCAGCAGGGGAGAGGCATTCCCAATTGATCATGCAATCAGCGATTGATTAGACAAACTAAACAGCGCTTTATCTTATTTTCTTTCATGAATAACTGTATTGCATAGCCGAAAATGATTACGAGTAACGCACCGATAACATTCAGCCACAAAAAAGAAATGACATCTGCTTTATATATAGTGATGATAAATATTTCGGAAATAACAGAGGAGTAAAAAACTGCATTCGCTTTTATTCCTCTAAGCCAGAATGCCACCAAAAATATTCCCAGAATTACTCCATAAAACAGAGAGCCAAGAATATTTACAGTTTCAATAAGGCTGTTCCCAAGGTTGCTTGCAAACTCAGCAACGGCAATGCTAAACAATCCCCATGCTAACGTATAAAGCTTGGAAAGATTATAATCTTCTTTATTGGTAAGGTCTTTCCTGATAAATCTTTTATGAATATCTACAACGGTGCACGACGCCAATGCATTTAATGCTGCTGCAATACTTCCCCATGCGGATAAAAAAATTATCGCTATTAATAATCCGATAAGCCCCTTTGGTAAATAGTCCAAAACAAATCTCAGAAAAATATAATTGGTGTCATTTATTTCCTGTCCGGGTAAGGCTTTTGATAAAACAGCTTTGTACTGCGATTTTAGGTTGGTTCTTTCAGAAATATCACCCGGCTGAATTTTTGCATAATTTGATTCAAGAGCTACAAGCGAATCCTTATAGGTAGTTTTTTTTGCAAGGTCTATTTGTGTTTCATTAAAATAAATGGGTGCCTTATGAAACTGGTAAAATGAGAAGACCAATACACCGAGCAGAAGAATTAAAAACTGCATCGGAACTTTTACAATACCATTCATTAGTAATCCCATTTTTCCCTGTCGGTTATTCTTTGCCGTTAGATATCTGCCTACCTGGCTCTGGTCCGTCCCGAAATAGGACAGTGCCAGGAAAAAACCTCCTATAATTCCGCTCCAGATATTGTATTTATCTTTCCAGTCAAATCCATTCGCTGTTCTTCCGGTGGTAATTATATTCATCTTACCGCTTTTGCCGCCAATATGAAGTGCGTCAATAAAACCAGTATTGGCAGGCATCAGATGAACGACTACATATCCTGCAAGGAACATACCGGCAAACACAATTATTAATTGTAATTTTTGGGTATGAGCTACTGCCCGGGCGCCCCCGCTTACTGTGTATATAATTAACAGTCCGCCCATAATAATATTAGTAGTATAAATGTTCCAGCCAAGCAATGAGCTCAATATTAATGAAGGGGCATAAATGCTGATGCCGGTTGAAAGTCCACGTGATACCTGGAAAAGAAAAGAAGTAAGGGTTCGGGTTTTTAGATCAAAACGGCTCTCGAGAAATTCGTATGCAGTATATACTTTTAATTTATTAAAGACAGGAACAAAAACAATGCATATAACGATCATGGCTAACGGTAACCCAAAATAATATTGAACGAAGCGCATGCCGTCGGAGTAGGCCTGTCCCGGTGCACTTAAAAACGTAATAGCGCTTGCCTGCGTGCCCATGATACTTAGTAATACAAGATACCATGGCATATCGCGGTTGCTAAGAAAATATCCATCGAGATTTTTAGTAGTACGACTTTTATAAACCCCATAAATAATAATGGCAGAAAGTGCAGTAATCAAAACTATCCAGTCAATATTACTCATGAGTACCTGTTAGAGGTAATTTTTTAAATTATAAGATTCGAAATAATGTTAGTTAATTGTGGTTGAAATAAACGGAAAGAAAATAATACAACACTATTTGAAATAAAAGAAATGCAAGTACGGCAAAGTACCATTTGTTCCAATATTTTTTCTCCTGTTGCATCTTACCTTTTGTTATATAATATCAAGTTCTTTATTGATTCTTTGGTAAAGCGATTAAATTTGCCATTAGTCTGTACGCTCCCGGAACGCCCGCTGGTAGTTGACGAAAGAATACCAGGCTTGCATACACGAAATTACCTTTACCGTATTTGGCGATAGTGAGGCTTCCGTTGCTTTGCTCTTCATCCGTATCATGCATTCCTAACGGGGTTTCATAATGCGGATCTGGCTGAACTGCCTGGTAGGTGCTTCTTTCCTGTATCCATCCATCAAAATCTTTTTCAGTTATTTTGTTCGGATAATTCAATGCCGGATTATCGGGTAATAAAAAATCTACCTTAGCGTCTTCTTCTGTAATACGCGAACCCGAACTTACTTTGAAAGGATAAGGCCCTACTGTTATGTTCTTATTGCCAACCTGGTTACTTTTCATATACTGAACAATCATGTTGCCCCCATTTTTTACATAACGCATCAGCACATCATTTTTATCACTTAAGTATTCATATAAATTATAGGCTCTTATCCCTGTAATGATGGCATCAAATTTTTTCAGTGTTTCATCATTTATATCTTCCTGTGTTAATGTGGTTACGTCATATCCCATAGCCTGAAGCGCTTCCGGAACTTTATCGCCTGCTCCAACGATGTAGCCGATTTTTTTGCCAACGATTTTTATATCAAGACTTACCAGATTAGCTTGGGCTTTTGGGAAATAGGTAATCGTAGGAATGTGATTGTAAGCAATAACTTTTGTATAGGCGTTGTAACTTTCATTTCCTTTTTTTGCTTCGGCGTCCACTTCATCTTTTTTATTTCCAATTTTTGATGAAGGAGCAAAACTGGTTTCAATATTTTTATTCAAAACAGGCAATACATCATATTGGACAAATTTCTCACTCTTTTTCCAATCACCAGGAACAGTTTCTTCAATCTTATAATTTGATAAGTCATTTCCACTATTGGATTTTACAAATAGTGTGGATGTTATCGGATTGGTATTGATTGAAATGTAGTTATCTCTGGCAAATTTTAATTCCACTTTCGGCAATACTGGTATTGGCTGATACGTATCGCCTTTTACGGGGTCAATATACCTGTATAGCACCGGCCGTCCGATAGTAAAATCCTCTCCGTCAATATTGACAATAAATGTTGCTTCAAATGATGGATTATTCCATGCTTTACCAATCAGCGTTTGATCCCGTACGTCGAACGCACCTCCTTTTAGCGGGTACACGAGCCAGTAAGGTTGCGATATTTTCATGTCGTCAGCGACGGGAATAGTTTTATCAATATTGAAATTCAAATTGGTAGCTAACGGAGTCGTAAACGCAGAATCAAAATTTGCAATAGTTATTTTTTTTAAGGAAGCATCTACATCTTCCCTTTTAATCAAATTAAAATTGATGTTTAAACTGCCGCCTTGTATTACCTGCGATTGCGACGATGTTGCTTCAACATATAAACCGCTACATTCAATAATAATCTGTTGCACTTCATCCAATTTTTTATTTCTCCAGTTGCCTTCAGGTAATGCTTTTATTGCCTGGTACAACTTGACCAAAGCAGGAATCGACAATTTGGGTTCGGCAACATTGTAATTGCTAATGATAGAATTAACCATTATTTCAATTAGCTCGGAGCCGGGTAATCTTTTCCAGTCTGTGATAACCCCGTCCATAAGATCATTCTTCATGGGGTCACCACCAGTCGTTACAAAATATTCGTACGATTCACCTCGTCTTCTTGGTCGTCCCTCACCCTGGCTTTTATGCATGGTCCTTGCTTCGCCACCTAACTCGCCGTAGCTTTTTCCTATTAAAGGATTATAACCGCCGATGTCAATTTTTAACTGGTCTTCACTTGTCGTATTGGTTCTGCCGAAATTATAAGTGTTCCATAAAATTCTTTTTGCCTGCCATGGTTTTACGCCGTATTTAAATTGCTCCGGGAATTTGGTTGGATCCGCTGCGGCCGTAAATGCCTCCTGTGCTAAAATGGAGGAAGCCGCATGATGCCCGTGCCCTGCCCGTTTATCCGGGGGAAATCTTTTTATAATTACATCAGGTTGGTATTTACGAATTATCCAAACTACATCGCTTAATATCTTTTGTTCATTCCAGATGCGCAGTGCTTCGGCTGCACTTTTGCTAAAACCAAATTCATAAGCTCTCGTAAAATATTGTTCGGCTCCGTCAACTTTTCTTGCGGCTAATAGCTCTTCTGTTCGTATCATTCCAAGCTCAATGCCTTGTTCATCGCCGATCAAATTTTGGCCGCCATCGCCCCTAGTTAAACTCAAGTAAGCGGTACGATATAATTTTTCTTTAGCAAAATATGGAAGTAAAGCATTGTTTTCATCATCAGGATGTGCGCCAACGTATAGCACTGATGCGAGTACATTTAATTTTTTTATCTGCTGAAAAATTTCAGAAGAGGTAAAGGATTCAGGGGATTGGGCAAAAGTAAAAAGTGAAAAGAATAAAGTAAAAAACAAAGAAAAAATCTTTCGCATATTGTACAATTATTATACGAAAATAAGGGAATGTATTTTTTAAGCGTTTCCGTTTAAATAAAAATGAAGTAAAAATTATATTAATTTATTGGGCAGTTAAAAACGTAACTAAATTCTAAAACTTAAATTCGATGAAATTTTACTTATGAAAAGAATCAACTTCTTGTTATTCGCATTTTGTATTGCCTGTTCTTACCATGTAGCATATACGCAGCCAAAATTTAATCCTTTTGAATATGAGACTCATAAAGAAATCGTTTGCAAAAACGGGGTGGTAGTTTCCGCTCATGCATTAGCAAGCGAAGTGGGTACAGATATTTTGAAAGAAGGTGGAAACGCTATTGACGCGGCCATTGCAACGCAACTTGCTTTGGCGGTTGTATATCCGGGAGCGGGAAATATCGGTGGCGGCGGCTTTATGATCATTCACTTAAATGGCGGTAAAAATATTGCTATCGATTTTCGGGAAACCGCTCCCGGAGCAGCAACGAGAGATATGTACCTGGATGCTAATGGCAATCCGCAAATGCGTTTGTCGCAGGAGGGGCATCTGTCGGTGGGAGTGCCCGGTTCTGTTGCGGGAATTTTTGCTGCGATGAAATATGCAAAGCTTTCTTTTAAAAAATTAATTCAACCTGCCATTAATCTTGCTGAAAATGGTTTTGCAATTTCAAAAGCCCAGGCAGAAAGTTTTAATGAAACAAAAAACGAATTCATAAAATATAATTCAACCGTTCCCATTTTTGTAAAGGATGTTCTCTGGGAGGCGGGAGATACGCTTATTCAAAAAGACCTTGCGAATACTTTGAAGCGAATAAAAGATAATGGAGCCAAAGGTTTTTATGAAGGTGAAACCGCGAAACTTATTGTTGAGGAAATGAAAAATGGTCATGGTATTATTACCGGGGATGATTTAAAAGATTATGCAGCAAAAACAAGAGAGCCAATGGTTTTTAATTATAAAGGAAATACAATTGTAACGATGCCTTTGCCAAGCAGCGGAGGCGTTATCCTCGAACAGGTGTTAAAGATGAGCAGTTATTATCATCTTGATGATATGAAATTTGAAACACCGCAATCTGTTCAATTAATGGCGGAAGCGGAACGACGTTCTTTTGCCGACAGGGCAAAGTATTTAGGCGACCCTGATTTTGTGAAGGTTCCGGTTTCAACGTTGGTCAGTGATGAATATCTAAAAAAAAGAATGAGTGATTATATGCCGGGCAAAGCGGGTAACAGTAAAGATATCAAGGAAGGAGTGATTGATGAAAAGGAAGAAACAACTCATTTTGATGTTTTGGATAAAGAGGGAAATGCTGTGTCGGTTACTACAACGTTAAATGGAGGTTATGGCAGCAGAACAGTGGTGGCCGGAGCGGGTTTTTTACTAAATGATGAAATGGATGATTTTAGCGTGAAACCCGGTGTCGCCAATATGTACGGGGCTTTAGGTGCCGAAGCCAACGCAATTGCGCCGGGCAAAAGAATGTTGAGTAGTATGACGCCAACAATTGTTCTTAAAAATGATAAACCATTTATAGTCACAGGAACTCCTGGTGGAACTACTATTCCCACAAGTGTTTACCAAACTTTAGTTGATATTATCGATTTTAAAATGTCGCCCCAGGATGCAGTTAATAAACCCAAGTTTCATCAGCAATGGTTGCCAGATGTAATTTATGTTGAACATGGGTTTAGTGAAAATGTAATTGAAGCATTAAAAGAGATGGGATATAAAATTTCTATCAGGGGCGCAATAGGACGAACCGAAGTAATAATGGTAAAGAAAGGCGGTTCCCTCATTGCGGTTGGAGATAACAGGGGGGATGATGCTGCTGCAGGATTTTAGTTCAAAATGCAGTTTAATAAAATTGAATTCCAATCTTAATACAAATTAGTAAGAAAAAAAATCATTCTCTTTTAGCAGAATAAATTTATTGTACAGAAATAGTTTATAATTACTTAATCTTTAACGTACGCAACATTTGACTAACGCAGGGGTTTGATTATTTTTGCCACTCAATTTTCTTTCCCTGAAAAAGGTTTATAAAATATTTCTGAGAATAGTGCTGGCATTTTTTGTGCTGATACTCGTGCTTTGGATTTTATTGCAAACCAGTTTTTTCCAAAATTTTATTCTAAGTCGGGTAACGCACCGGCTTTCCAAAGACCTTCATACCACAGTCACCGTGAGGCACGTAGATTTTGAACTTTTCAATAAAATGTTGTTGCAGGGAACGCTGGTACTGGATCATAATAAGGATACACTTTTATATGCAGGTGCGGTAAAAGTCAATATTACAGATTGGTTCTTTTTTAAGGATAACATAACGCTTAAATATGTTGGTCTTGATGATGCGGTTATAAAATTAAAACGGAGAGATTCGGTTTGGAACTACCAGTTTTTAGTAGACTATTTTTCATCTCCTCCAAAAAAAGAAAAAGATACGACAACAAGTTCTGTTCAGCTAAACCTTAAGCAAGTGGAATTGCACAATCTTAAAGTATGGCAACGGGACGAATGGATTGGTACGAATATGCTTGTGTCTTTAAACAATCTTAATCTTGATGCAGATACTTTTGATTTGAGTAAAAATATTATTAAAATAAATTCGGTTGAAATTGATCATCCGCTTTTTGCGCAATATGATTATGCCGGAAATGAGCCGGACGATACCACAACTACTCCTTCTTCATCTTTACCGGTAATTCCGGCGAATGGAGATTTGCTTCAATGGAATACAGATGGATGGCGGATTGCTGTAAACAAGATTCAAATTTCTGACGGAGGTCTTGCCATTGAGAGACAAACCGAAAGACCTGCCTACAATGACCGGTTTGACGATCAGCACATTATTATTTCAAAAATTAATGGAACTTTTAAGGATTTCAATTTCTTAAAAGATACTCTTACAGCAAACATTCAGCTTTCGTGTAAAGAGAGAGGAGATTTTACCGTAAAAAATTTATCTGCTGATTTTAAGTTTACACCAAAAATCATGGAGTTTAACAAATTTGATCTTGTAACGAACCGGAGCCATCTTACCAATTATTATTCCATGCGTTTTAAAAATTTCAATAGTGACATGGGAAATTTTATCCATGCAGTAACCGTTGAAGGGCGTTTTGAAAAGAGCGAATTAAATAGCGATGACCTTGCTTTTTTTGCACCTGATGCATCCACATGGAAGGAAAATTTTCAGTTGAGCGGAAACGTGAAAGGGACCATAGATAATTTATCCGCAAAAAAAATGATTATTAAAGCAGGGCCGGATAATTACTTAGATGGCGAAATAAACATGCGTGGGCTTCCGGATATTAACGAAACGTTTATCGACTTCAGGTCGAGAGAGATGAGAACAACTTATACTGAGCTTGCAAGACTTATCCCAACTCTCAAAACCATCACCAATCCTAACCTGGCTGCATTCGGTCACATAAAATTCGTTGGGAGCTACACAGGTTTTGTGCGTGATTTTGTTACTTATGGAACACTTTCAACTGATATTGGAACGCTTTCAACAGACATTCAAATGAAGGTTCCCGATGAAGGGAAGGCGGTTTATAACGGCGCCATTTCCACGGATAACTTTCAATTGGGGAAATTTATTATGAACAGCCAGATAGGTAATATAGCATTTAGCGGGAAAGTTAATGGCAAGGGATTTAATGCAAAGGATGTTGATATCGGAATTGACGGAAATGTGAGCCGGGTAGCCTTCAACGGTTATGCGTATTCGAATATAATTGCTCATGGAAATTTCAGGAAAAAATTATTTTCGGGTACGGCAAGTATTGATGATCCTAACATAAGAATTGATACCCTTGAGGGCTCAATTAACTTCAGCAGATCTAATCCTGATTTTGATCTGAAGGCAAGTGTAGGTCGGCTTAACTTGAAAAATCTCGGATTTACCAACGATAGTATTTCTTTAACCGGAAATTTTAATCTTCATTTTACGGGGAATAATATTGATAATTTCCTGGGATCTGCTAAAATATATAATGCTATTTTACTCGATAAAGAGCAACATTTATCATTCGATTCTCTGGCAATTAATTCCTCTGTTGAGCATGGGAAAAAATACCTGACGTTACAAACAAACGAGTTGGAAAGCAGCCTGATCGGGAATTTTAAAATCCTTGAATTGCCAGACGCATTCCAATTGTTCCTTAATAAATATTACCCGGCTTACATAAGCAAACCAAAAAATAAAATAGAAAACCAGGATTTCACTTTTCTTGTTAAGACAAAAAATGTGAGTGATTATATTGCCCTGGTTAATAAAAAAATGAGTGGGTTAGACAATTCCGTTTTTATCGGAAATATTAATATAGCAGAAAATACTTTAAATATCCAGGCAGACGTGCCGCAGTTCAATTTTCGTAATATCAGTTTTAATAATATTCACTTTACTGGTCGTGGGACCCAGGACACACTGGCTTTCAATGGTGATATTGATGATGTGATTATAAATGACAGCCTTCATGCACCGGGGACAAAAATACAGGTTGTAGCTCATAACGACATATCAGACGTGAATGTAAATACATCCGCTAATAAAACATTAAACGCAGCAGATCTGTCTGCAAGGGTCTTGACAAGTGCGAACGGTTTTAAACTAATGTTCAATTCTTCAACCTTTACCATAAACGAGAAGCAGTGGACTATTGGGAAGGGAGGTGTACTTGAACTTAATAAAAATACTTTGTTTGCTGACGGTGTCAAGTTTGACCATAATGGACAGGAAATAAATATTTCAACCGAAAAATCGGCTATAGATTCTGGCAATGATGTTTTGGTTGGTTTACAAAAATTAGATATTGGAGATTTTGCGCCATTATTTTTTAAAACTCCAAAAGTAAATGGATTTATGAGCGGCAATATTCGAATCAATGATCCTTTTGGGAAACTTGGGGTAAATTTTGATACAAAGACAGAACAGTTTCGTTTTGAAAATGATTCGGTAGGGGTACTGTCGGCAGCCGGAGAGTATCTTTCAAGGTCGGGACAAGTAAAGGTTAACGTGGTTTCGGATAATCACCTGTATAATTTTGCGGGAGACTTTATATATGCCCCCAAAGATTCAAGCGGTAATCAATTGGATGGAACCATATCACTCAATAATTCGGGGATACATATACTTGAGAAATACATTGGTGATATCTTCACTAACATATCCGGAAGAGCTACAGGCCTCCTTCATATTTCCGGCACAACATCAGATACCAAGCTTACTGGTAAAGTGCGGCTTGACAGCACTACCTTAACGGTAGATTATACGCAATGCCGTTATATTTTGGATAATAATACTATTATAACTTTCAATCCTGATGAAATTGATTTTGGTACAATTAAATTAAGAGATACGCTCAATAATACCGCCACAGTAAGCGGAAAATTATATCATAGTTTTTTTGATAATTTCTTCTTTAATGAGTTGCATTTTAAAACAGACGCAAGAGGAAATGCTCCGGCGAAGTTCGTTTTACTAAATACTACGTCAAAAGATAACAACGAGTTTTATGGAAATCTTGTTGGTGAAGCAGAGCTATCTCTCAACGGCTTTGTTACAGACATGAAAATGAGTATAACAGGGCAACCAACTGATAGCAGTCACATTTATTTGCCAACAGGCGAAACCGCTGAAACAGGCTCCTTAGATTATATCGAGTTTACAAAATTTGGTCATGAAATGAAAGCTGACCTGACGTCACGCGAAAGTTCAAATATAAAAGTTGATATGTCAATTACGGCAAACCCCTATGCAAAAATTGATGTGATCTTAGATGAAACAACCGGTGATGTAATCAAGGCCCAGGGAAATGGAAAACTTAATATAACCGCGGGCACAACAGATCCGTTAACAATAAGAGGGAGGTATGATATAGAGAAGGGACAATACACTTTTAATTTCCAGACTATTTCAAAGACGCCATTTACTCTGCAAGAAGGTTATATTGAATGGCATGGCGATCCTTATCTTGCCAATCTCAACATAGATGCTATTTACAGGGCACCTAAAGTGGATCTAAGCTCTATTCCTACCAGTTCGGGTCGCACGGCTTCAACAACGGGTGATGTTGATGTGATTTTTAAATTAAGAGGAACATTGAGAGAGCCTGAACCTTCATTTGAATTTCAATTTACTTTTGATAACCCACTAAAATCTGATCCTATTGCCAATGAATATTTGAAAACTTTCCAGTCCGACCAAAATGAGTTAAACAGGCAGGTCACATCTTTACTATTGTTCAATACATTTATGAGTGGCTCACAAAGTTTGATAAGTGGTAATACTACAAGCAGTTTTGTTGCAAGAAGCGTTGGACAATTATTATCGTCGACACTCACTACTTCGCTCAATTCGTGGTTGCAAAAATTATTGAATACAAATTCTGTTAATCTATACACTAACATAAATACATCAGATTACAATTTTCAAAAAGGAGGCACTCAAAAAGAAATACAAAACGTAGGAGATTTTGGCTTTAACACTTCATTATTAAAAAACAGGCTGTTGGTAACGGTTGGAGGAAACGTTGATTACAGACTGGCACAGGCCACCGCAAATTCTAATTCCAACTTTTTATTTACCCCCGATGTTTCTTTCGAATACCTGATTTCGCCTGATGGAAGGTTGAGGGTAATCGGGTTTAACCACAGCGATGCTGACTTGGGTGATATTTCGGGAATTACCCGTCGCAACAGAACAGGGGTTCAGCTTTCCTATCGGAAGGTATTTGATACTTTCACTGAGTTTTTTACCAATCAAAAAAGAAGAATCAGGAAACCAATTTCAGATACCACTTCTAAGAATTGACATATAAATCAGATTTTTCCTGGTTGTAAAATCTTATGTCCGAGTTTATCCCTTTTTGTAGTGAGATATTTCTTGTTGTGTGAATTGGGTTTTATTTCGATAGGAACAGTATCAACTATTTCAAGTCCGTAACCCAACAATCCAGCCCTCTTTTTAGGGTTATTGCTAATGAGTTTTATTTTTGAAATGCCGAGCTTTCTTAAAATCTGCGCACCTACGCCATAGTCTCTTTCATCCATTCCAAAGCCTAATTTTAGATTGGCTTCCACAGTATCTAATCCTTCTTCCTGCAATTTGTACGCCTTTAATTTATTAAGCAATCCAATTCCCCTGCCTTCCTGATTCATATAAAGTACCACACCTTTTCCCTCTTTCTCTACCATTCTCATTGCCTCATGTAATTGCTCGCCGCAATCGCATCTCAGGGAACCTAAAATATCTCCCGTCATGCAACTGGAATGAACTCTCACCAATACAGCTTCATCCTTTTTCCATTCGCCTTTTTTAAGCGCCATGTGTTCTTCCCCCGTGTTAAGTTGTTTGTAAGCTATCAGTTCAAATGTGCCAAATTTTGTTGGCATTTTCACTCTGACATCTTCCTTTATAAGTGTTTCCTTTTCCAGGCGGTAAGCAATAAGGTCTTTTATAGAAACGATCTTTAGATCGTGCTTTTTAGCAATTTGCTTTAGTTCAGGCAGGCGTGCCATTGTTCCGTCTTCATTCATTATTTCAACCAGTACACCAGCGTCACCGTGGCCGGCAAGTTTAGCCAGATCTACAGTAGCCTCAGTATGGCCGGTTCTTCTTAATACTCCGCCATTTTTTGCCCGAAGTGGAAAGATATGTCCGGGCCTGCCCAGGTCTCCCGATTTGGTCTTTGAGTTGATTAATGCCTGAACCGTCTTTGCCCGATCATGAGCGGATATACCAGTTGTACATCCATTACCCAGGAGATCAACACTAACTGTAAAGGGCGTTCCATGCAAGGCTGTATTTTTATTAACCATTAGTTCAAGTTCCAATTCATCACATCTTTTTTCAGAAAGGGGGGCACAAATAAGTCCCCGCCCGTGTTTGCTCATGAAATTTATTATTTCAGGTGTTACATTTTTTGCGGATGTAATAAAATCGCCTTCATTTTCCCTTTCTTCATCATCTACAACTATTACGAGTTTTCCATTTTTAATATCATCGATTGCAGCTTCAATAGTATCTAACATATTGTATAATTATCGTGCAAAGATAGTTGAATGAAAACCCCCTATTATCGCAAATGTGTGAAAATTGCGGAAATCGTAAATAATAAAAATTTTCCGGCTTTTTCTTTGAAAAAATTTAAAACCTGGCATTAAAAAATTCAGAAAGAATATTAAAACTAATAAATTTCAATCCAACACTTAACGATTTATTAATATTAATGAGCAGCGATTCGTGGGTAAAAGTTGCCCTTAAATTGTTAATAAGTATTAACAGAAATTCACTGTTATTTATTTCCTTTGTCATTAAAATCAAAAAAAAAATCATGAATTTAAAGAGAATTTTGCTTTTTGTCTTTGCGGCGATAATTGCACCTTTTTGCATGCAGGCGCAGGTTACAACCAGTAGTATAACTGGTTTTGTTAAGTCAGATAACGGAACTCCGTTAGAGGGTGCTACGGTTACCGCGGTTCACCAGCCTTCAGGAACAAAATACCTGACGCTGACCAAAAAAGATGGAAACTTTACAATTCCTAATACAAGAGTTGGAGGACCTTACACAATAACAGTTGAGTACGTTGGTTATAGTCCTCAAACTGTTAATGATATTACTTTAAACCTTGGAGAACCATTCTACAACTGATGTTACTCTTTCCACTAATTCGACAGTATTAAAAGAGGTAACCATTAATGCTGGCAATCGTGGTCTTGCAAGGGTTAAAACAGGTGCCAGTACAGTTTTTAACAGGAGGCAAATTGCAACATTGCCCTCTCTAACAAGAAGCATTACTGATTTCACGAGGGCTTACACCACAGGCAAGCAGTGGTAACAGTTTTGCCGGCAGAGACGGAAGGTTTAATAATCTGCAGATTGATGGCGCCAACCTTAATAATAATTTTGGATTAAGTACTGATCCGCTTCCCGGAGGTGGTGCAAGTCCGATTTCTATAGAATCGTTTGATGAAATTTCGGTGAATATTGCTCCGTATGATGTAAGGCAATCAGGTTTTACAGGTGCCGGATTAAATGTTATTACCAAGAAGCGGTACCAATACTTTTCATGGTTCTGCTTATGGATTTTACCGCGACCAAAGTTTCAACGGTACACATGCTGGTAAAGTAGATCTTACTGCTACTCCGCAAAAAAATAAAATATATGGCGCTACCCTTGGCGGGCCAATCATTAAAAACAAATTATTCTTTTTTGCAAATGCAGAGTGGGAAAATAATTCTATGCCTAATCCAAATACTTATGTTCCTACAGGCTCCAGCGCTATCAGGAACTATTTCTGCTGCTCCAAAAGATTCATTAGATAAGTTCAGGGATATATTAAAATCTAAATATAATTATGATGCAGGGGCTTACGATAACCGCCCGAATTTTGTAACAAAGAACCGTAAATTCCTTGGTAAAAATAGACTGGAACATTAGCGATAAGCAAAAATTGGTATTGAAGTATAGTGATTTTAAAGGTTCGGATCAATCTCCTTTAAATGGAAGCAGTGTGCCTAATGGCGGAGGATTTATTAT
This sequence comes from uncultured Chitinophagaceae bacterium, assembly GCA_963819925.1. GTDB lineage: Bacteria > Bacteroidota > Bacteroidia > Chitinophagales > Chitinophagaceae > Ginsengibacter. The sequence continues at coordinate 268,652 of CAWFYG010000020.1, forward strand.
AACTGATCCGATCGACGGGTATGACTACCGGCGCGAGTCAAGGTTGCCAAATAACAGGAACAGCAATCAATCAATTGGATTTTCAAATTCAGATTATGCGAACCGACCATATTGTTCAGTCTGGAACCCTGGAATTAAACAGTAATTTCAATAGCAGGGTTTCTAACCAGTTATTATTGGCATATACCCATATTGATGATGTAAGGAATAGTCCCGGTGGTATTTTCCCAACGATTGAAATTTTTAATGGCTGATGGAACTGTACCATGGCGTAACGGGGGACGTAATTATATGAGTGCAGGAACAGATCCGTTTACAAGAAATAATGAAGTAGTAAATAATATTGCTACGCTCACTGATAATTTTACTTATTTTGCCGGAAAACATACCTTAACCGGTGGCGTTACTTACGAATATCAAAAAGTGGGAAATGCATTCATGCAGGGTTCAGAAGGTTATTATATCTATAATACTTTAGATGAATTTGTAAACGATGCGCCGCCTGCATTTTTTGCTTATACCTATTCTTTGGTACCCGGGTGAGCCAAAAGTATTTTCTGCAGATTTAAAATTTGGCCAGTTAGGTGTATATGTGCAGGATGAATTTAATATCAATCAAAATTTTAAGTTGACTTACGGTCTACGTGGAGATGTTCCTACTTATTTAAAACAGCCAATTGATAACCCTGCTATTGATGCTCTTCAATTTCCTGATGAAAATGGAAATTTAACCAATTATAATACGGGTAAATGGCCTAAAGCAAAATTACTTTTATCCCCACGTGTAGGCTTTCGGTGGAAAGTACCTAATGAAAAGGGCTTGGTTATTCGTGGAGGAACAGGAGTATTTACCGGAAAAATACCTTTTGTGTTTCTTACCAACTTGCCAAGTAACAGTGGTGTCTATCAAACATGGGGCTAAGTCTTAACATCAAAAGCAGATCTGGCGAGTATAACATTTAATCCTAATCCTGATGCCTATGTTATCGAAATTTCCTACCAACCATTACACCAACTGCACCAAGTAATTTTGTGCTGATTGATCCTAATTTCAAATTTCCACAAGTCTTCAGAACTAACCTTGGAATTGATAAACAATTTGGCAATGGTTTTACAGCAACCGTGGATCTTATTTATACAAAAGATATAAATGCAGTAAAAATGCGTAACGTAAATCTTAACAAACCCCAATGGACATTAACAGGTGACTGGATAACCGGCCATATTTTAGGCTACATCCGACAGACTGTATAACTCCTCCGTTGGTGAAGACATCATTCTGGAAAACACAAAAAAGGGATATTCTTTTTCTGCAACTGCCCAATTATCAAAAGCGTTTTCAAAAGGATTTTTTGGTTCCGTAGCTTATACTTATACTCTTGGCAACAGAGTAAGTCCTAACCCAGGTTCAAGAGCTACATCTGCATGGGAATCTATTGCAAAGTGGGTACACCCAATGATGATGAATTATATAATTCATCTGCTTATGCAATACCCCATCGTGTAGTAGCCAATTTATCTTACAGGCTCGAATATGCTAATCATTTTGCCAGCACACTGTCTTTATTTTATGAAGGAACATCAGCAATTTAATTATTCCTTATGTTGTCGGGGGCGATATTAATAAAGATGGTAACAGCAAGTTCTGATCTGATGTATATTTACGCAAAGGGATCTGATGTTCCTTTTGTAGATTTTACAACCACCGGGTGGAGTACACTGTAAAATATACTGTTGCTGATCAACAGGCTGCTTATGATCAACTGGTAAGTAATTCACGCTTACCTGCGTAAACATAAAGGCCAATATGCTGAAAGAAATTCTGCTCTTGGCCCCATGGTATAATCGTATTGATGCAAGGTTTCTACAGGATTTTTATATAATGGCAGGCAACACAAGACATACTTTGCAATTTACCGTTGATGTGATTAATCTTCCCAACCTTTTAAATAGAGATTGGGGAATAAGAGATCAAACAACAGTAATAAATCCTTTAGTCACTTAAAAGTGGTACTGATGGTGACTCCAACATATAACCTGCATGAGTATAACCAATGATGCAGGAACAAAAGAACTCGTTAACGGAACCTTTCCAAAAAGTAAAATCATTTTCTACAACCTGGGGGATGCAACTTGGGTTAAGATATATATTTTAATAATTGATTTTTTAAAATTAAAATGCCCTGAAATTCCCAGGGCATTTTTTTTATTATAAATCAAAACTAAAAAATGAATACCTATTCAGATTCTGCAATAACTTACGAAGCTTCGGCTAAAGCCTGTGGCTCCTGTCTTTTCATATTTAACTTGCCATTGTATTGCGCTCCCAATTCTATTTCCAGTGTATCGGTTATAATATCTCCGTTTACAAAACCGGTCTTTTTTATTTCGAGTTGAGTTGCTTTAACATTCCCGTTTACAGTTCCAAATATAATGGCTGATTTAGTATTAATATTGCCTTCAATATTTCCTTTTTCGCCCAGGACAACACCGCCCTCAACATTTACATTTCCTTTTATTTTGCCTTCAATTCGTATCGCCGCAGAACCTTGCAGTTCTCCAATCAAAGTAAATCCTTCGCCAATAATGGTTGAAATTTCCTGCTGGTTAATTTCTAATGATTGTTGTTTGTCACTTTTTTTAAACATGGTAGATTAGTTAAGAGTTAAGAAATTTTTAGGGTCTATTTTTTCGCCGTTTTTGTGTACTTCGTAGTGTAAATGCGGGCCAGTTGAACGTCCTGTCGAACCGACATTTCCAATTTGCTGACCAATCTCTATTTTTTGGCCAACCGTAACCAGTATTTTTGATAAATGTCCGTAAAGTGTTTCGAAGCCGTTTCCATGCTTCAACATAATACAATTTCCAAAGCCTCCTCTCGGGCCTGCAAACTCCACTTCTCCTTTTGCCATTGCCCTCACCGGCGAGCCCCAGGATGCCCGGATATCGACTCCTTTATGGGTCTCTATTCCTTCGCCACTGAATGGATTTTCACGGTGACCAAACGTAGAAGTAATTGCTCCGGCATAAGGATAGCCTAGGGGAGTATATGAAATATTATAAATAATCCTGTTCAGATAGTTCTCATAAAAGTCGCTGATTTCAGCAGTAGAGATAACATCATTATCTTCCTCTCCGCCCTCAGGTCCTTTAATTGGTGACTTAATACCTCTTGCCTTTAAATAGTTATTTATAGTTAGAAGTTCTTTATCAATATCTGTAAACTTTTGTCTGATGGTGCCTGTATCCAGTTTTTCAATCGTTAAGTGCATCAATTGCAACTTTTGTGAAAGTGCTTCCTGCGATTGAATTTGCTGAATATTATTTGATGTAAGAAATACTATTACACTTATTAATCCTGCGAAAAGGAGAAATACTGCCAGCAGGTATTTTTTCCAGTTTAAAATTAATTTGCTTGAAATCTGCATGGGCTTAATTCCCTGTGCATTCTTGTTTACAAATAGTACGGTGGTTTTTTCTTTTCTAGGATTCATTTTGCCAGGTTAAGATTTAATCTGATTAGATTAATTATTGACTTGGATAATTGGTATATTGAATTTGAATTAAAGCTTTTAATCGGCTTTGAATTAATAAACGTTGAAATAGCTGGTTTAATTGCCCAGCATAAAACCTTTTTTAAAATAGAGTAGATTGCGTGATAAGGTACTGAGGTTCAAAACCTAATTTTAGAAATGAAGCTTGAAAAAACCTGGATTGTCTTAGTTTGTTATTTTTCCTACTAACGCAGTCGAAATTTTACGACAGTTGAAACCCGGAGTGAATGATATTTTATTTGCTATGCTATTGAATTTGAGTTTCCGTTATATTCTCTTTTTTTATAGAAATGATATCGGGCTTTTTTGAAAACATTAGTCCTATCATCATAAACAATGCTGTCAATATTATGACCTGGGTAATGAGCGATGTATTCACAAAGGGTATATTCTCAGCTGGAATAATTGCCAAAAACAAAAGAATTGTGATAAGACCTCTTGGCGCAACAAATAGCAATGGTAAAATGGGGAGCTTTAAAAGTTTAAGCAGCACTGCGCGAAAAATAAATATACTAACGACAATTGTCATTGCCCAAATGATCGTTTCCGGGTTTAATATCTCTGACTTTTTCATCAGGTAACCAAAAAGCAGAAAAAATAATGCCCTGATTAAAAAAGTTACTTCAACTATTAATTCTTTAAATTTACGCACTTCTTTGTCCAGCTCCCTTGGCCGCAACAGTTGTATCCATTTGAACTGTTTTAGTTCGTCAAGATTACCCAAAAAGAGCCCGAATAAAAGTATAAAAATAAGTGCCGGTAAATGATAAATTTCTGAGATGGCATAAATTAAAATAACCAATAAAATAATCGGAACAAATTTTATCTGGTGTTCAATTTTGCTAAGCAAATAAGAAAGACTGAGTGTAGCAATAAAAGAAATAACAGCAATTATTAATAGTTGCAGGGTGAAGAGGCCGGTTGAATGTACATTAATTACCGCATTGTGGGCTATGAAGTTAAAAAAGAGTACTCCCAATATATCCGAGAGGCTGCTTTCATAAATTATAAATTCCCTGTCGGTCGGCGTAAGATTCTTTACACTGGAAATTGCAACAGCACTGCTTATGACGCAAAAGGGAATGGCATTGGTGAGACTTTGTTTAAACGGTGCATCTTCAAAATACTGGAACAGGAAAGCAAGAAGAAATGCCAGGCCAAGCATTGGAATCAACGCAACAAAAAATGATTTTGTTATTAAAATTTTTTTTGACTTGTCAAATTCGAGTTCCAGTGAACCCTCAAGAACAATTAATATTAATCCGATAGTGCCTAAGAAAGGCAATAGATTTGTAAGATCTGGAATATCAATTTCCAAAAGTTGAGAAACCTGGCGTACAATCCATCCAAGGAGCAGCAACAAAAGAACAGAAGGTATTTTTGTAAGAGAAGAAGTAAGATCAAATACATACGCAATCAGTAACAAACCACAAAGCGTTATAATGATTGGTATTATCATAGTTATGATTACTGTTTGTATTAACCGATTGCACTACACAATTATATTTTAATTTTCGAAATAGTCATTTTTTCAAATGTACAGACACTTCACTAATCCTAAAATTATTTTTAAAAATAAGCAGAGGTGTTTATAGTTGGTTATATTTCTCGAATTCGATATTACGTTTATGTAAATTTTTCCTGGCCTGATTTTAAACCAATGAAAATTTTATGAAATGCGTTTATGCTTATACGTAAACAGGTTAAAAATTGAATTACTATCGGTTAAAAAACCTTTCTTATTGTTAGGATTTTCCCTCGTGAAATGTTAACAAATTGCAATAAATTGACCAGAAATGAAGCAAATTGCATGCCCATAATTTTTCATAATTTTTGGAGCAATGTATCTCAAAAAATTATTCGGTTGCCGTTAGTAAACTGCAGCCTCTCAAATCACTGCTGTCACGACGGCCTAATACTTCAAAAGTTCCATTTTGATATAATTTACCTACGTCATCAGTCGCAATGAAACAGCATGAATAAATATTTGCAAAGTCAATAATATTCAGCAAACCGGTGGCAGGTTTGTCTCGTGGAGGCCTGGACGCTACTAAGAACGGGTCATTTTCTTCTCTCAGCAGTACTTTCATCCATGGGGGGCATTGAAATAAACCATTTTCTTTCGCATACGCCTGTGACAAAAGCTCTGTCATTCCATATTCAGAATGTACACTTAGCAATCCCAATTTTTGCTTTAAAAAATCATGAACTTCTTCTCGTGTAATTTCTTTCCGTCTTCCTTTCATGCCGCCGGTTTCCATGACAATGGTATGCCCCAGGTCTATGGAATATTTTTCAGCGAAATCAAGTAAGGCATAGGTTACACCAATCAATAAAACCGGTTGCTCCCTAATTTCATAATGCACTAAGGTTTTATAAAGCTTATCATGATTACGGAGATAAAAAGCGCTATGTTCATACATACTTGCTTTGATAAGATAATCCACCATAGTTATGAGAGATGAATTTTCCCTCTCAAAATATCCTGGCAGCAGACCAACGATGCAGTACTTTTCCGGGTTTCCATAAAATAGTTCAAATGCTTTTGTAAAACTATCTCTGTAAACTGATAATTTCTTCACAAAATGCCGGCTTATCTTTTCGCCCGTTGTACCACTGCTTTCAAAAGTAATTTCGGCTTCAAAATTTGTTGTGGTAATCTTATTCGTTTTAAAAAACTGTATTGGCAAAAAAGGAATTTCCTCAATACGGCTCACCTGTAGGGGATCTACGTTAAGGGTATCTATATATAATTTGTAAATTTTATTATTCTCATACTGCAATCTGAATAATTCCAGTGCTATTTGCTGAAAATTATAATGGTTGGCTAAGAAAATTTTATCTTCCCATTTAGATATTTCTAAAAAGTAATTCAGTTTTTAATATTTAAATTTGAGGAATTAAAATACAAAGATGCGTTACACCTTGTTAATTTCCATATTGGTATTATTGGTATTCATTATTTGGTCCTGTAGTAAAAATAAGTTTTCCTCAACTCCCTCCTTAAAGTTTGAATCAGTGAATACAACTCAGCTACACCAGCAGGAAACTTTAAAATTTACTTTGTCTTTTACGGATTTGGAAGGAGATTTTTCGGACAGCGGTAGCGTTTTTGTGCAGGAATTAGTTCCCAATTGCTCTAACAGCGGGGGATTCCAGGTTTATGTTTTACCTGTCTTTCCGACCAATAAAGACCAGAAGGGACAGATAAATGTGTCGTTGGGTTATAATGATGTGCCGCCCAAATGTCCACCACAGAATGACACAGCTACTTTTCGCTTTGCATTAAAAGACGATGCTAATCATGTGAGCGATACGATATCTTCTCCTACGATTATTATTTATAATTAAAGTGTTGGCGAAAAGAATTACAGAATTTATTTTATTCAGTAGTATTTTCATTGCCGCCTGTGCAGTGGCGTTGTGTATAGAAACTAATTTGTTATTACATCTTCCTCTCAACACTATCAGCTTTTATTGTTTTGTTTTTGGTGCAACTCTTGCTCAATACAATCTTCATTATCTTGTAAAAAAGTCAGCAGTAGAAAATTCTCAGCGACTTGCCTGGTCACTAAGAAACAAGAGCCTTCATAAGATTCTGTTGAGCATTGGCATTATCCTGATTTTATTTAGTTTTCTAAGTTTTCGATTGCATCATTTTATTATACTTGGAATTATTGGAGCCATTGCATTTTTATACTCTTTTCCTGTTATTCCCCTGGGGAAGAAAAAAAGAATAAAAGATTATGGATTTGTAAAGATTATTACCCTTGCATTAATCTGGACATTAGTGACAGTGTGGTTTCCCGTAGTAAATTTTTCGTTTGAAAAAAACATTTTTGCATTTGTTTTTCTTAAAAGATTCGTTTTCATGTTTGTGCTTTGTTTATTGTTTGATGTAAGGGATATTGAAATAGACAGGGAAGAATACATTAATACAGTCGCTGTTATTTTGGGCAAAAAAAAATCTTATTACGTGGCCTATATTTCACTACTTGTATTTATTATTTTATCGTTGATCCAGTTTTATTTTTTTGATGACAAAGGTGTTTTAATTGCAATGCTGCTTTCTGCCGTTATAACTTTTTTCACTGTAGAAGGTACGAGAAAAACAAATTCCGATTTCATATATCTCGCGGGTATTGACGGTATGATGTTGTTGCAGGCATTGTTCGTTTACCTTGTCGGTTTAAAGTTTTAAATTGCATACTCAAAAAAAAGAATATCATATTATGGCTAATAGCAAAAGGACACAATCATTAATAAATGAGAGATCCCTTGAATTTTTAAAAAGTTATATAAACACTCCGTCGGCTGTTGGGTTTGAAAGTGGCGGACAAAAAGTTTGGCTTAATTATATAAAAGATTACGTGGACAACACTTTTACGGATGCCTATGGAACTGCAGTAGGAGTTATAAATCCTAATAAACCTTTTAAAGTAGTTATTGAAGCACACGCTGATGAAATAAGCTGGTTTGTAAATTATATTACTCCTGAAGGGTTTATTTATCTAAAAAGAAACGGTGGTGTTGATCACCAGATCGCACCTTCTCAGCGGGTTAGAATTCATGGAAAAAAAGGTGAAGTTAAAGCAGTTTTCGGATGGCCCGCAATTCATACCAGGTCTGGTGGCAACGATAAAGAACAGCAACCCAAAGTGGAAAATCTTTTTCTTGATTGCGGAGCACGAAACAAAAAAGAAGTAGAGGCCCTGGGCATTCATATTGGCGCTGTTGTTACATATGCTGAAGGTTTCGACGAATTATCTTATGGAAATATTGTTGGCCGTGCATTTGACAACCGTATTGGCGGTTATATGATTGCGGAGGTAGCACGTTTGCTAAAAGAGAATAAAAAAACGCTACCTTATTCATTGTACATTGTCAACGCTGTCCAGGAGGAAATTGGACTTCGGGGTGCAGAAATGATTGCCCGGAAAATTAAACCTGACATTGCTATCATTACTGATGTCACACATGATTCAACTACTCCTATGATCAATAAAATGATCGAAGGCGATTGTTCGTGTGGTAAAGGCCCCGCCTTGGTGTATGGTCCTGCAGTGCATAATAAACTTTTAGGTGTTATTGAAAAAGTTGCGGAAAAAAATAAGATCCCTTTGCAGTTGCGAGCCGTGAGCCGCAGCACTGGTACTGACACAGATTCTTTTGCCTATGCAAATGACGGATGCCCCTCAGCATTAATTTCCATTCCTTTACGCTATATGCATACTACCGTTGAAATGCTGAGTAAAAGTGATGTTGAAAACACCATCCGGCTTATGTATGAAAGTGTTTTGACACTTACCCCAAAAACTAATTTGAGTTATTTTTGAACTATTTTAGCAATGAGGTATTTGATTCAAAGTAAAAATATAGTAGGCATAAATTTATACCAGCATGCAAATTAGAACCGACTGGACAAAAGAAGAAATATCGGAGATATATAATATGCCGTTGCTTGAACTTATTTACAATGCGTCTAACGTTCACCGTGAGCACCACGCAACAGGCGAGGTTCAAGTGTGTACACTGCTTTCTATAAAAACTGGCGGCTGCCCGGAAGATTGCGCTTATTGCCCGCAGGCTGCCCGTTACAATACAGGTGTAGATGTGCAGGCACTCATGAAAAAGGAGGATGTTTTAGCATATGCTGAAAAGGCCAGGAATGCTGGCTCCACGAGATTTTGCATGGGTGCCGCATGGAGAGAAGTAAGGGACAATAAAGACTTTGATCGTGTTTTGGAAATGGTTAAAGGGGTAAATGAATTGGGCATGGAAGTGTGCTGCACCATGGGAATGCTTACCGAGGAGCAGGCTAAAAAATTATACGACGCTGGCTTATACGCTTACAATCATAATGTAGATACTTCCGGGGAACATTATGCGGACATTATTACTACCCGCACTTATGATGATCGTTTAAAAACTTTGAAAAATGTTCGCAAAGCAGGTATCAGTGTTTGTAGTGGCGGTATCATTGGACTGGGCGAAACCCATGAAGACAGAATAGGAATGCTGCACACCTTATCCAATTTACCGTCGCACCCCGGAAGCGTGCCGATTAATGCACTGGTAAGAGTGAAAGGAACTCCGCTGCAGGACAATCCTAAAGTTGATATTTGGGATATGATACGAATGATTGCAACCGCAAGAATAATTATGCCCGCTGCTATGGTGAGGCTGAGCGCAGGCCGTGCGGAAATGAGTCTTGCAGAGCAGGCACTATGTTTTATGGCAGGTGCCAATTCTATTTTTTCGGGAGATAAATTGCTTACAACTCCTAATCCTGCTTTCGATGAAGACAACGCCATGTTTCAATTATTGGGACTTAAACCACGTGAAGCATTTAAAGATGAAAAAGTTTTGGTTAATTAATTAGCTGATTAACTAATTAGCCAGTTAGCCAATATGATTGATAAAGAAATTCTTCTAAAAGCATTCCGGTTCATGTGCAATGCCAGGTTTATGGCAGAAACTTATGAAGCCAACCGGCAACTATGCAAATATGTTCACGCAACTTCAAGAGGTCATGAAGCCATTCAATTGGCAACAGCATTTCAACTGTTGCCCTGTGACTACGTGAGTCCTTACTATCGTGATGAAAGCTTATTATTAGGGCTGGGATTTTCGCCATATACCCTGATGTTGCAATTGCTCGCAAAGGGGGAAGACATTTTTACGGGCGGCAGGGAATATTATGCACATCCCAATTATCGCGGCGCAGATAAGCCAACCATTATCCACCAAAGCAGCGCAACAGGTATGCAGGCGATTCCTGCAACCGGGATTGCCCAGGGGTTACAATACCTGGAATTCATAAATTCTCCGCTTTATAAAAAAGGCAATGAAGGAGAATCACCAATTGTGATATGTTCGTTAGGGGATGCTTGTTTGACAGAGGGCGAGGTGAGCGAAGCATTTCAGTTTGCCGTTCTAAAAAAACTTCCAATTATTTATTTAGTGCAGGATAATGACTGGGGCATAAGCGTAAGCGCTGCCGAAGCAAGAACAATGAATGCTTCAGAATTTGCACAAGGTTTTAAAGGGATGCAGCGTATAAGCCTGGACGGTAGTGACTTCTTTCAAAGCTATGAAGCAATGAAAAATGTGATTGACCAGGTTCGTAAAAATCATCAGCCCTATTTAGTACATGCAAAAGTTCCTTTGTTAGGGCATCATACAAGTGGTGTGCGTAAAGAATTTTATCGTTCAGCGGAAGACCTCGCGTCACATGCTGCAAAAGACCCGCTGCCTAAATTAAAAAAGCAATTGCTTGATTTAGGTATTGGGGAAAATGAGTTAAACGAAATTGAAACTCTTGCCGCAGACGAAGTTACCCGAAATTTTGCAGAAGCTGTTGCAGCACCCGAACCTGATCCGGCTAACGTTGAAGAATATGTTTTCGTTCCGACTTCCATATCCGGGGAAAAGGGGGATCGTAATCCTTCAGGCAATGAAAAGGTGATAATGGTGGATGCTGCGCTATTTGCAATTCGTGAAATTATGGAAGAAAATCCAGAGGCGGTTTTATATGGACAGGATGTTGGCCGCAGGCTGGGCGGTGTTTTCAGGGAAGCAGCAACATTAGCCGAACAATTTGGTGATCACCGGGTATTTAATACTGCAATACAGGAAGCTTATATAATCGGTTCAACTGTTGGAATGTCAGCGACGGGGGTAAAGCCAATTGTTGAAGTACAATTCGGCGATTATGTTTACCCGGGGATTAATCAATTAGTAAGTGAAGTAGCAAAAAGCTGCTATCTGAGCTGTGGTAAGTTTCCCGTACAGACCGTTATTCGGGTTCCGGTTGGAGCCTACGGCGGTGGAGGCCCTTATCACAGCGGCTCTGTAGAAAGTTTACTTCTTTCCATTAAAGGAATTAAGATTGCCTACCCCTCAAATGCTGCAGATATGAAAGGATTGATGAAAGCAGCTTTTTATGACCCTAACCCGGTTCTCATGCTGGAACATAAGGGGCTTTATTGGAGTAAGGTCCCCGGAACGGAGGAGGCAAAATCTGTGGAACCGTCCGGCGACTATGTGTTGCCGTTAGGCAAGGGGGCTATTGTTATAAATGCTGATGAGGTAAAAATAAACAATGGTGAAAGCTGCTGTATTATCACTTATGGTATGGGGGTATACTGGGCAAAAGCTGCAGCAAAAAAATTCACGGGACAGATAGAAATTATTGACTTGCGAACCTTATTTCCTCTTGATGAGGATTTGATTTTTTCAACAGTAAAGAAGCATGGGAAATGCCTGGTACTTACAGAAGAGCAGCAAAATAATTCTTTTGCAGAAGCCCTTGCGGGAAGAATTTCAAAGCAATGTTTTCGTTTTTTAGATGCGCCGGTAGAAGTGTTGGGTGCCTTAAATTTACCTGCCGTACCAATGAATGTTTTTCTCGAAAAAGCTATGTTACCTAATCCCGAAAAAGTTGCAACAATACTTAAGAAAATGCTTTCTTCCTGATTTTATTTAAGCTGAAAATAAATAAGAGCTATAGCAGCAACGGACATCAAAACAAAAGTTATAGCGCCGAGAATATTGGAAAGAATTCCATTTGTTTCTTCTCCCATAATTTTTTTATTGTTGCAAATGTGTAATATTATGCCAACCAACACAGGTGCGGTTAATCCATAAACAATTGCAGTAACAAATAAAGCCTCGAAGGCTGTAATTTTCGTAAGGTTTATAAATAACCCTATCAGCAAAGAAATTATTATGGTTATATAAAATCCCTTTGCTTCGCTGAATTTTTTATCAAGGCCTTCCTTCCAATCAAATGTTTCTGCAAGAATATATGACAACGATCCCGCCAGCACGGGTATGGAAAGCAAACCCGTGCCGATTACGCCCACAGCGAATAACGCGTATGAAAGGTTTCCCGCTAATGGTTTTAAAGCCCGGGCTGCCTGATCAACGGTATCTATTCTGTGGATGCCGCCGTTAAATAAAACTACTCCGGTAGTAAGAATAATGAAGAACATAACCACGTTGGAAAAAAACATTCCCGAAATAACATCAGACCTCATTTTGCGAATCGAAATTTTGTCAACGATAATATGAGCGCCTAGTTGAGCCTGGTTTTCAACCTCCATATTTGCCTGCCAGAAAAAAAGATAAGGTGAAATAGTAGTTCCTAATATCGCTACAATTATTTCGCAAAAATTTCGGTCGAAATGAATGGTTGGAATAATAGTATCCTTCAAAACCTTTCCCCAGTTTTTTGTAACTAAAAAAGGAACAATTATATAAAGAAATAAAACGATACACAGCCATTTCAAAATGCCTGCAAGCTTTCTATAAGAATATTGAATAATGATATACATTAATAAAGCAGTAAAAATTATACTAAAAGCAAATGAAGGAATAGCGGGTGCAAGTAAATTTGATACTGCTCCCATTCCCGCAATGTCTGCGCCTATGTTTAAGGTTATTGCCGGGAAACTTAAAAGCAGCATTACATATAACAGCCTTCTTGAATAATGGGTTTTAATAACGTTAGTAAGTCCTTTGGAGGTAACTATACCAATGCGTGCGCACATTTCCTGTATGGCAGCCATCAATGGAAATGTGATCCAGGCCGTCCATAACGTTGCCATCCCGAAACCTGCCCCTGCTTGTGAATAGGTTGCTATTCCAGACGGGTCGTCATCGCTCGCACCGGTAATCAACCCGGGCCCTAAAGATTTGATATAATTTTTAAAATCAGTTTCTGATTTTTTTAATGGATTCATAAAAGTTATGTTTTACCGGAACCCGATACATAAATCAATTGCAACTTAAATTATTTGACACACCTATTTAATTATATTTGAATGATTTTATTTTTAATTTTTAAAATCTGTTTTAATTGACCGAACAAAAAACAAAAGCAGAAATAAAATTTTTTGAAGGGCCACAGAATAGGTGGAAAGATTTTAAATATACGGTAAGTGTTTTTTTTGAATTTATAAAAGGTTTCAGAGCGTTACATTTTGTAGGCCCTTGTGTTACTGTATTTGGATCGGCACGATTTAAAGAAGATCATGAATATTACAAGCAGGCAAGGAAACTCTCCGGTGAAATTGCAAAATTAGGATTTACCATTATGACGGGTGGCGGTCCGGGCATAATGGAAGCGGCAAATCGCGGCGCGAAAGACGTAGGCGGTAAAAGTATAGGATGCAATATTGTTTTACCACATGAACAGCGGCGCAATCCATATCTTGATAAGTGGGTCGATATAAAATATTTCTTTCTCAGAAAAACATTGCTTGTTAAATATTCCTATGCGTTCGTTGTAATGCCGGGAGGATTTGGAACGCTAGATGAATTTTTTGAATCACTCACTTTGGTGCAAACAAAAAAAATAAAAATGTTTCCTATTATTATTTTTGATAAAGATTTTTATAAAAAAATTTTGGAACACAATGCCCGAATGCAAGAAGAGGGAACCATATCAGTGAGTGATGAGAAACTTTATTTTGTTACGGATTCTATTGAAGATACGATAGAATATATAAGGCAGAAAAGTATTATGGCATTCGGATTAAAATATATGAAACCTAAAAAACCATTCTGGGGATTTTTAGAAAAGGAATAAAGAGGATTTCAAGATATCTTTACTTTCATAATCACATGATATGAAAATTGAATTTCAACTGCTGTAGTTAACAGAAAAGTAAATCTCATTTCCGCCGAATTGCCAATAAGCAATTCTTATTTCCATTCACTCGAAGAATGGATAAGAAAATGAAATAATACCGGTGAAATTCTTCCTTTTCAAAAATGTAAAACCAGCTATTGTCTTTCAATAATCTATTGCCATCCATTTTCACCCTTTATGAGAACAACCCTTTTGTTATCAAATTTTTCTTTGTAACCTGAAGGCAGCGCCATACCAAATTCCGTACATCCGGTTGGCCATTCTATTTCCCCGGAAACTACGTATTCATACCCTTTATAACCAAATAAAGAGGTTGTGGGAGATTTGCTCACAATTTCCAACGAATTTACTTTCGCTGTTTCTGCACAGGTATATTCAATCAAGATCTTCTTCTCAATATCTTTATGAGATGGCGTGCTTTTACAGCTACAAAAAAACGCCATTGAAATAACACATACGAACAACAAATTCTTATTCATACTACAATTTTTAAAGGTTAAAAAAACAGTTTGTCTTGTTTCACAAAGGCTGATAAAAGAGGCGGGCAAAGTTTGCTTGCAAGAAGACGGATTAAATATTGAACTAAAATAATAATTTCTATTCAGAAAGAAATTTAAAGCTGAATAATTTTTTCCGGACACTTGTTTTAATAATCCCTGCTGACGGTTTTTTGGCAGAGATTTAACCCTTAGAATGCTGAAAAGAATTTAATATAATAATAACGTGTCAGCTAGCTTCCGACGGATATATGAAAGGAAGCCTTTATCTGATATTGCTTTCTTTTCTAACAAAAAGCTGCACACTTTTTGATGAAGTGCATGTATGCCCCGCATTTACGTAATTGACGATGATATGGACCTGCTGAAGGTAGTGAAATCACTCTTGATAAAAAGAGGATTTGACGTGTACACATTTACTGACTGGGAAGTTGCCAATAAAACAATAAGGATCTTTGAACCGCAATTGATTTTGCTGGATGTTTTTCTGTCGGGCATCGATGGTTTGGACGTTTGCCAGAAATTCAAAGCGTCTCCTTTTTCAAAACATATCCCTATACTTCTCTTTTCCGCATTTCCGCGAATTGCCGAAAGTGCCATTCATGACTATGGAGCGGATGATTTTATCGCAAAACCATTTGAGGTAGGAGATCTTATAAAAAAGGTTCACTCCGTACTTTCAATGAAAGGCGTTTCGGCTTAGAAATTATCCAATTTTGGATTTCAAAAAACTTTCCATAGTACTACACGGTATTAAGAAGGGTTTATCAGTGATGGTCAAATTCAAATTTTGGCCCGAAACACAATAATGGCCTTTTATTAAATTACCCAAAACTGACACTTCGAAATTTCCTGAATTAACATCGCCGGTAAAATCGCCGTTCTGGCTTTCGATGGCGGCTTTTGCTTTTTCCAAAATAGTTTCTGCTGTTCCGGAAAATGCTATTGAAAAATTACATGATGACATGAAAAGAAATTATGGGGTTTTTGTTGAAAAGGTTTGAGCCGGTTCACTTTTGTAGAATTAAATTCACAATCACAAAAGGTAACTGTCATAAAAAATCAATAATTAAAAATACGGTACATATTTATTTGTTGTAACAAAATTTTAATACGGAGTTTTGTCATTTTTATTTGCCCAACTTTCAAAAACCAGAAAGGCATCTTTACGGCATAGATTCACTAAAGGTATTTTTCTTGCTCCATGCTCAACTCCAATCTCATCATAAATCATTGAGTCGTCAAATCCTATTGAAGCCGCATCGTCACGCGTGTTAGCATAATATACAATTTTGGGGCGTGCCCAATAAATCGCTCCAAGGCACATAGGGCATGGCTCACACGATGTATAAATTTCGCAGCCGTCCAATTGAAAGGTCCCGAGAACTTTACACGCATCTCTTATGGCAACAACTTCTGCGTGAGCCGTTGGATCGTTTTCAGCAATAACCCTGTTATTCCCACGTCCAATTATTTCGTCATTCTTTACTATAACGCAGCCAAAAGGTCCGCCTTCATTATTTTCAATTGCTTTCTTTGAAAGAGAAATGGCTTCCATCATATATTTTTCTTCTCTCGTCATTTTGTTAATGTTCTTTTATAAAGATAATAGTGTTTATTGATTAAAAGGTGTTGAACACAATTCAAAATTTGTAATTAAATTAATGCATACTAATTTCAATATAAAATACTTTAACCGTAATCATATTAATGAAAGATAATTTTTCGAAGCAATCAAACTTATACGCACAATTCAGGCCCGGATATCCCAAAGAATTATTCCAATTTCTGATGCCGTTAGTTCCGGTTAAAAATGCTGCATGGGATTGCGGAACAGGTAACGGCCAGGTTGCGGTTAAACTTTCTGAATATATTAATGAAGTATATGCAACGGATCTGAGCGCATCTCAAATCAACAATGCAGCAAAGAGAAAGAACATTATTTATTCCGTTGAAAATGCAGAAGAAACTTCATTACCAGGGAATAAATTTGATTTAATAACGGTTGCGCAGGCGATTCATTGGTTTGACTTCAAAAATTTTTACCAGCAGGTTGACAGAACTTTAAAACAGGAAGGTATAATTGCAATAATGGGTTATGACGTTTTTAGGATAAATGAAAAAGTAGATTTTTTGATCGATAAATTTTACAGGGAAACGACAGGTCCTTATTGGGATGATGAAAGAAAATACGTTGAGGAACATTACAGAACTATTCCTTTTCCTTTTAAAGAAATTCATACGCCGGATTTTTCTATGAATTATAATTGGGAGTTCGACCAGGTAATTGGCTATCTAAATACATGGTCGGCAGTGCAACACTATGCCAGGAAGAATAATGAGAACCCGGTTGATAAATTTTCTATTAACCTAAAAAAAGTGTGGGGAAATGTTTTAAAAAGAAAAGTATCATTCCCGGTATTTATGCGAACGGGAAGAAAATAGAGTTTATAGTTTATTTATCTCTCGATTGGTTACTGAATTCGCCTGTATTCCTTGTATTACTTTTTTACAATTTTCGGCTCCGCAATTGCATATAAAACTTTCCATTTCATCATTGAGGAAAGTAGTATAGTCAAGTGTTAATTCTTCTCCTGCTGCAATGAGCCTTGTGGCAATTACGTTTAATCCTGAATATTCAGTGTTAGGATTGCATGAATGGTTTTGGGGAGACCATTCAGCAGGAGAATTGTCCCATAAAATATATACTTCACTGCTTACAGGCCATGCATATTTCCTGAAATTTTCCTGCTCTTCCTCATTCCAGGTTTGGTCAACATATTTTTTAGTAACAAGCCTGTGAGGCTTTTCCTCGCTGGCAAAGATTATTTCTCCGGGTTCTATATTTTTCGCTGCATAAATTCCATAACCTGAAAGGGCATTGCACTTTACAACATATTTTTTTTGTTTTTCAGCATGCCGGTAAATTCCTTCTTCAATAATTTTTTGGAGAAAGCCTTGTTTACCCATTGGCTCGTTCATTAAAATATAATCGGCAGACCCCTCGTAGCCGTTGTCGTAAAAAACAGAACAGGTAAAATTAATCTCAAGAAAAAATATTTCATTTTTTGAGTTGACCCTAAAATCAAGACGGGCATACCCCTCGCCATTAAACGCTTTAAATATTTTAGCGGCAGCGTCTTTCAGGCGTTCTGCCAGTTCAGGTTCTTTACAAGGTATGTTACATTCTTTGTGCAGCTCGGAAGTTTTAAGAGAATAAGTTTTAAATTTTTTTCCTTCCGGAAAAACAAATTCCAACGGATTATAAACAGTGCAATTATTTTTATCCCTGGCTTCAGCAACTACTAAAACTGTAAACTCTCTCCCTGCGATGTATTCTTCTATCAAAAGTTCCTGGTAATCTTCAAGTACCTCATCAATCTTCTTCTTTAGACTTTTTTCATTCCTCACCATAGAATCGGCATCTATGCCCAGGCTGTCACCTGCTTTGGCCGGCTTTACAAACAAAGGAAATTTTAATTTGGAAATAACTTCCCCGCTTTGCTCTGTGTGCTTTACTAATACGTAGGCCGGTGTTTTTACTCCGCAGGTGTAAGCCACATATTTCATTAATTCTTTTGGCGGATCATACAGTAACGGCGTGGGCCCGGTAAAAGGAAGGTTCAGCATTTCAAATGAATGGATAACATCAATTGAAGGCACTGACCATTCGAGATACCCTTCGCAAAGATTCACGAAAATGTCATAATTCTTCTTTCTAAGTTCCTTCAACTTTTTATAGGTGGAAAGTTTATTTAAAAAAACATGATCAACTATATCACCAGGGGGGAGCAGGGAAGAAAGATTTCTCGGGGGATCATAATATTTATAATCAACGTCCGTAGTGGAATAATCAGGTTGCAACACACAAACTTTCATTGTATAATTTTTATTGAATTTTTTTAATTAAATAAGTTCGAGTTGCTTCACTTTTTTCTGTTTTGCAATGTGCTTATGAGTTAAAGCGTTTCGTATAATTGTGGCAATTAACGAACCGAATGAATTCCCCGAGAGTCGAAGGATAGCACCGATAGAAGTAAAATTTTCATCATCAGATAAGCCGCATTGCGCATTCACTTCAAGAACATACATTTTACCGGTATTTTTATCCATTCGTATGTCAATACGGCCGTAGCCTTTGCCTCTTACAGCTTTGTAAGCATCGAAGCTTATTTTGCAAATACCTTTTAAAAGCGTTTGATCGGGCGTGCGATAGCTATAAAAATCTTCATTATTATTTACGGGTGTTTCGTCTTCATACATTTCCCAGAGCCTGTCGAATGATAAAAATTTTTCCTGGGCAGGAAGTGAGCTATTAAAGGCTCTTTCAACAGGCAAGTAAATTTTGCATTCTTTTATATTGGCACCATTACCTACAATGAGAGTGGTAAACTCGGATCCATCAATAAATTTTTCAGCAAAAACACCGCCATCAACAAGGTTCCATCCGTGATATCCCTGCAAAAGTTTATCATATTGTTTCAGGAGCTCTTTTGAATTTTTTACCACCGAGTGAATACCAACTCCAAGACTCCCCCCGGAGATAGCCGGTTTTACAATGACGGGATTACCCAATTTTTTAAAAACCAATTTTGCATCTTCAGGTTCGTCAGTAATAACCTGCCATGGCGGAGTCGCAACATTTCTTGCTTCAAAAACCTGCTTCATTATTATTTTGGAAGTCGTGGTGCGATAAAAATATTCGTCTGAACCGGTAAAGCACAATCCACTTTTTTTAAGATACTTTATAATATTTACACCAGGGGCATTATTAACTTCGTCGCCGTCGCAAAGATTAATTACTACTACATTTTCAGGACGCGGTCCGGCAGCAATTAAATCAATAATTGATTTATAATTTTCATTGGTTACCTCTTGCCATTTCCACTTTATATTAAGTTCTTTAAACGCAGTAGTGAATTCTTCAATGCTTTGTCCGTAATCGTAATAGTAGTCTAGATTCTCATCATGTGTTTCAACAAAGGGAGCCAGGACCCATACAAAAAGTTCTTTATGAAATGGAAGCATAATTATTTAGGATCATTTGCACGATCACACTTTTTGCAGGTGAGGTATGTTTAATTTTTGCATTATAAAATCAGTAAACTTATATTGATGTATAACTTCCGGTGATAAAAATAATGCGCCCTGTATTTTATGAAGGCAATTGTTTGCTCCGCAAAAACAATTAAACGGCGATGCCATTGCAAATTCTGTTGAGGGATAAAAAAATGTAAGCTCATCTCCTGATGAAATATCTTTCAGGCAACTTAATTCCATTCTCGTTGTATCAAAAAAAACATTCGGGTTGCAACTGTGATTGATGTATTGTAACACTTCCGGATCGAGAATAATATGAGTTTCATCATTAATCTGAACGGTATACTTATTAGGCGCAGTAAGGATTTCAGCGGCTTCGAATTTTGAAAAAACATCGCCTGCTTTGTAAGAAACAGTTGCATGTAAAGATTTTTCGCCGGTTATATTATTCTGATAAAGTGTTGCAAAACCGTAATGTGAAATTTTGGTTAGGTTCGGAAGGGAATAAGCGGAGTCAGTCATTTGGATTTTTTAAAGATTTGTTTACATTTTAATAACATATCTAAATTATCTTAAAAAACATATTGATTGCAATTATATACATGAAAACTTATTAACAAATGTGAATATAAATGAAACGTTTTTATCAATCAAAATGAATTGTTTTATAAATAAGATTCAATTAATACTTCAGGATAACGTTGAATCTTATAAAAATGATGTAACCGTTTTATAAATAATTATAGGCTTAAGCAACAATAGCAGTTGCTTCATTACTTCTTCTTATGCCATAGATTTCAGTTATTCCATGTTTTCCCTTTAGTTGCGTTTCTGCAATTTTGGTGTAGATATACGATGATTCTTCTTTTGAAAATTCATCGTACATTTTCTTTGAAATCAATAATTTTTCATTGTAAATATTGCATACTGCTTCAATGCGTGATGCTGTATTCAATGTATTTCCATGATAGGCAATTTCTTTTTTAATATCTCCAATCTCCACGACCGTTACCATTCCTATGCTCATACCGGCTTTAAATTCAGGAATAATACCATAAGTATCTTTGTAGTATTCTGATTTTTTTGAGAGTTCATCATCAAATGCCCAGAAAGCGTCTATGCACTCAGTTACCTTTTTCATCTTAAACCTTTCCCACGTAAGAACTGCTTCATCCCCCACATACTGGTAAATCTGCGCATTGTAATGTTGAACGACCGCAAGGTCGTAAAAGCAATCTTTAATCAAATTGCTATAGGCAAGGTGACCTAGTTTTTCAGCAATGGTTGTGGATGAATTCATATCTACAAACATAAATATCCTGTATTCTTCTTTTGGATTATAAAACTTGCCGGTTATTAATTTTAAAAAATTGCCCCGGCCCAGTAACCTGGTTATTTCCCACAAGAAGCTAAGAGACAAGTTAACGATGAACACATATAAATAATAAATAAAGGTGGCGGGAGATTGAAGGAAGTTCCAAAAGCCAGGTGTGTTCTTTTCCATCATGGAAATTGTGAAGAAGTAAATAATGGTGAGGAGTGAAATTATCAGCAATTGATCGATAGTTAAACGCAGCATTAATTTCCAAAGTGGCATTTTTCTGAAGAAGTTTTTTTGAAAAAAATAATGCAGCGATCCAAAAACTATTCCTGAAAGAATGGTTGAAATAGGTAATAAGAAAATGAATTTTATTATAGAAAAATGGAAGTGAGGAAGCCCTGAAACACCAACCAGCCGCATAATATAGAAAAAGATTAACGCAATGAACCAGCCTGCGGTGTAAAACCTTACATGCTCTATCCATTCCTTTGGGAGGTGTTTTTTATTATGTTTTTTCAATAAATACATTTTAAGAAATCGATATAACGTATATTCATTAAAATTCTTTACCCCAAATCTAAAAATAAATCATAATTATATTTGTGTTTTTGAAGAGTATCGGTTTCCTGGATCAGGCGCTGAAATTATAAACCCGGTTTTTTAAGAAATATAAAAAGGATGTTTACAGAAAACGATCAAAAGATTCTTTCGATTGATATTGGAGGTTCTAATATTAAAGCAACAGTTTTAAATGCTTCGGGAACTTTTTTGGACGAATATCAAAGATTGCCAACCCCAAGTCCGGCAACGCCGGATAAAGTTCTCGCCGTTATCAGGGAACTTGCGCAAAAATTTTCAGAATATAATAAAGTTGCTGCTGGCTTTCCGGGCTTTATCCACGAGGGCATTGTAAAAACGGCACCCAACCTTGGTACAGAGCAATGGGCAAATTTTGATCTGACTAAGGCACTTGAAGAGGCGTTAGGCAGACCCGCTCTCGTTGTGAACGATGCAGATTTGCAGGGACTTGCTGTAGTAAGCGGTGAAGGAGTTGAACTAATGATAACGTTAGGCACGGGCTTTGGAACCGCACTTTTGCGGGACGGAGTTTTAATGCCCCATCTTGAAATAGCCCATCATCCTGTTACAAAAAATAAAGATTACGATGAGTATATTGGCGAATTTGAATTTAAAAGAATAGGAAAGAAAAACTGGAATAAGCGAATGAAAAGGGTGATTAAAATTTTAAAGGTAGTTTTTAATTATGATCGCCTTTACATCAGCGGTGGCAGCGCAAAAGAAATAAGTTTTAAACTGGATGAAAATATTTTTATTGTAGGTAATAGGGATGGTATTAAGGGCGGCGCAAAACTTTGGGAGCAGGAATATATAATGAACGCCGGAAAGCATGAAGCAGTTCATGCGCAAGGAAAAATTTAATACTTAGGGTTTATGAAAATTGGAATAGCAGCTGATCATGGAGGATATGAACTTAAAGAAACAATATCAGCGTTTCTTAAAGATTCAGGTCACGAGCTCATTGATTATGGAGCGTATGAATTGGATACAAAAGATGATTATCCTGATTTTGTTATTCCTTTAGCTAAAGCAGTCGCGACAAAAAAAGTTGAAAAAGGGATTGCCGTTTGCGGAAGTGGAGTAGGTGCATCAGTGGCTGCCAATAAAGTTGCGGGCGTGAGAGCATGCCTTATTCACGATCATTTTTCCGCACACCAGGGAGTTGAAGATGATGACATGAATTTGATTTGTTTAGGTGGCCGCGTAACTGCATTTAAAGCAGCAGAAGAATTAATAGCCTCATTTCTTGATGCAAAATTTATTGGAGCAGAAAGACACAAGAGACGTTTGCAAAAAATTGAAGTATTGGAAAAACGAGGCCAAAACGAATAAGGAAGAATATTTAATTTTCATTTAACTTAATTAATGAGTCATCGTTATAAAATTCTGTTCTCCGATATAGGAGGCGTGTTACTTACCAATGGATGGGGCCAGGAATCACGTGAAGCGGCTGCAAAAAAATTTGGAATTGAGTATAATGAAATGGATTTGCTGCACGACTTTATATTTAATGTGTGGGAAATGGGTAAAATATCCCTGAACGATTACCTGGATACGGTGGTGTTTAATCATCCAAGAAATTTTTCAAAAGAAGCATTTAAAGAGTTTATGCTGGAACAATCGAAGGAACTACCCGGCACACTTAAATGGTTAATTGAATGGAAAAATAGAAACAGGGCAATCAAGATTATTTCAATTAACAATGAACCGAAAGAACTGAATGAGTTTAGAATTAAAAGATATAACCTTCATGATTTTTTTGATGCATTCGTATCGTCATGCGAAGTGGGAATGCGCAAACCAGATCCGGGCATATTCCGACTGGCACTAGGCATTGCGCAGGCCGAACCACATGAGTGTTTGTATTTTGATGATCGTGCAATGCTTGTTGAAGCGGCCAAAAAGGAAGGTGTTCATGCATACCAGCATACAGGCTATGAAAGCACAAAGAAGATTATCAATTCGCTCATTGGCTAATTACTATCCCATTTCCTAATCTTTGTAAAAGGCAACTTTAAAAGATATCCTGCAGTAAGTTCTTTTTTGTTGCTATAAGAAGGAACGCCAATAACAATATTATCTTGCGGAATGGTGAGCTTTGCCGTTTTATGCAGTCTGTCCCAAAAGGAAAAGATTACAGAATAGTTGCTATTGGTTTCTCCCTTAATGTTTGAATGATGAATGCCGTGCATTCGTGGAGTTACAAATAATTTGTTTAAAGCTTTTTCAAAATTGCGAGGAAGTTTTGTATTGCTGTGATGAAAAAGTGTTGCAGCTTCAAAAATAATCTCATAAATAATTACGACTAATGGAGATGCCCCGGATAAAAAAACAAATGTTCCCCTGAAAAAAACCGAACCTGCCATTTCACCAAAATGAAAACGGGTTGCCGTAGTGACATCCAGGTCGGTATCTGTATGGTGAACCAGGTGAAACCGCCATAGGAAATGTATTTTATGGTTTAAGATGTGCCATAAATAATTGGAATAATCAAATATAAAAATTGAAATCAATGCTTCAATCCAATGTGGAAATTCGTATAAATAGCTTAATCCAAAATGTAGTTTTTCATTTTGAATACTGATCCAAATCATTGCCGGTAAAAATATGAAGCGTAATAAAATAAAAGATGGAATAGAAATAATGTTATTAATAATTGTTCGTCGCCATTTATTTTGAACCCTTTTCCTCAATTCGAATTTTGATTCAGCTATAAATAATATCCAGAAAATGATGAATAGTATTGGAATTCCCTTCCAGTCAAAAATGCGATGAATGATATTCACTATTATCTTTTATTACGACAATTTACGGTATAATTTCACTAAATATTTTTGAGACACTCCTAAATAGTACAACAGCCAAATAATAAAAAATATCCCCTGGGTTTTATAAATTCCTTTCTTTAAATATCTCCTCGCTGAAGTTTGAACATAACCCTTTACTACTTTAAAAGACGATATTTTTTTGAGTCGATGAATAATTTCCTGGTCTTCCATCAATAACAATTTTTCATTATAGCCACCGCATTTTTCAAAAATTTCTTTGGTAACAAATAATCCCTGGTCGCCAAAGCGTACCGCATTCACATTAAATCGGGTGAACCATGCATTACTTTTTAAAAACCAATGATCGTGGTCGAATAAAAGCCTGAAACATCCGGAATTGCAGGCGTTATTTACTGCATCAACAATTTTTTTTGTAAATCCTGGTGAAGGGATTGAATCTGCATGTAAGAAAAAAAGTATTCCGCTGTTAGCAATAGAAGCACCTGCATTCAATTGTTTAGCCCTGCTTTTGGTGGGTACCAATATTGTTTTCGCAAGAAGTTGTTGCGCAATTGCGACAGTATTATCGTTGCTACAACCATCGGCTACTATTATTTCGCCGATATTTTTTTTATCGCAACCATTCAACAAATTTTTTATTGTCGAACCGATTTTTTCTGCTTCATTAAATGTTGGAATAATAATACTAATCATAGAATATGAAACATAGTTACAAAATGTACGAATAAAAAAAGTAAATAACCTTGGATTTATGAAAGCAAGTTCAGATGTTGATTGTTTAATTATAAGAATTGATGTAGAAAATTTTCTATAGTACTTAAGGGATATTACTACACCTAAAAACCTTTTATGGCGGGACCTTCGCAAAAATTCAAATTATTGTCATCTGAACCTATGAGATTAGCCCCCATAAAAAAAGCCATGTGCATTACACATGGCTTTTAATTTTAATTAAATTTTTTTAGACGATAGATTTAAAGAATAATAAGTCTTTAAAAAGCTTGAGATAATGCAATAAAAACGGTAATTGGATTTTATTCCATCCTAAAACTTTCCAGGAATTTAGTAGTAAAATTGCCGGACCTGAAATTTTCATTTTTCATAAGTTTCTTATGAAAAGGAATTGTGGTTTTTATTCCCTCGATTACATATTCGCTCAGCGCACGGCTCATAGTATTAATGGCTTCGTTGCGGGTTTGCGCAACAGCAATTAATTTTCCAATCATACTGTCGTAATAGGGTGGAATTATATAGCCGGCATAGGCATGGCTATCAACCCGTACTCCATGACCTCCAGGTTGGTGCAGTACAGTAATGCGCCCTGGCGAAGGTCTAAAATCATTGTAAGGATCTTCCGCGTTTATCCTGCATTCAATGGCATGCATTTCAGGATAATAATTTCTACCTGAAATACTTTCACCGAAAGCAATCTTTATTTGTTCTTTAATTAGATCATAGTTAACCACTTCTTCAGTAACACAGTGTTCTACCTGTATTCTTGTGTTCATCTCCATGAAATAAAAATTGCGATGCTTGTCAACAAGAAATTCTACAGTGCCGACACTTTCATAATTGATTGCCGAGGCGGCTTTAATAGCAGCTTCTCCCATTTTTTCCCTGAGTTCAGGAGTCATAAACGGAGAAGGTGATTCCTCCACTAGTTTCTGGTGGCGTCGTTGTATAGAACAATCACGCTCGCTAAGATGGCATACATTTCCAAACTGGTCGCCTGCAATTTGTATTTCAATATGCCGGGGTTCCTCTACAAATTTTTCCATGTAGATGCCGTCATTCTTGAAAGATGCCGCAGCCTCTACTTTAGCGGTGTCAAATGCCTTTTCAATTTCTTTTTCTTCCCATACCACCCGCATTCCTTTGCCTCCACCTCCGGCTGTCGCTTTTAAAATAACGGGGTAACCGATTTCAGCTGCCAATCCTTTAGCATGATCAACATTTTTTAATAAGCCTTCTCCACCAGGAACAACCGGAACACCAGCTTTTATCATGGTTTCCTTTGCGGTTATTTTATCGCCCATGCTATTGATCATTTCAGGAGTAGGACCTATAAATTTTATTCCATGATCAGTACATATCTGGGCAAACTTTGAATTTTCAGCCAAAAACCCATAACCGGGATGAATAGCATCGGCGTTGGTTATTTCGATGGCGGCCATTATATGAGGGATGTTAAGGTAACTATCAACACTGGAAGGTTTGCCGATGCAAACTGCTTCATCGGCAAATTTTACATGTAAACTATCTTTGTCGGCGGTTGAGTAAACACCAACTGTTTTAATTCCCATTTCTTTGCAGGTCCTTATAATCCGCAGTGCAATTTCACCCCTGTTGGCAATAAGTATTTTCTTAAACATAATATTTTAATTAGCATATTAGCTAATCAGCTAATATGCCAATATGCTAATTGTTTCAAACTCTGAATTTAAAATGTTGTTTATTAATCAATCGAAAAACCATTAATTTTTAAAAAATAAAAACGCTGATCAAATAGCTAATTGGAGTTTTCTTCTTTGCAGTCCCTAATATTTTATTTATGACTTTTTGAATTTCCTCAAGCTGCGAAAGCAAATAATTACATTCAGGATATTTTATAAATTCTTTTCATTCACACAGGTTCCACTAAAAATAGTGGCTGATCAAATTCTACAGGGGAAGCATCGTCAACCAAAACTTTAACAATGGTGCCTGACACTTCACTTTCGATTTCATTGAAAAGTTTCATCGCTTCAATAATACACACTACCTGGCCCTCTTCTATCTCATCACCTACATTTACAAATATTGGTTTTCCAGGCCCTGGCTGTCGATAGAATGTGCCAATCATCGGACTTTTTATTGTCAGAAGATTTTCTGTTTTTACACCGGGCACGTCGGATGTTTTAATATTTGATGGAGTAGCGGGAGCTGGCGGGAGTGTTTGCTGGGGTTGAGGCATTTGTTGTTGAACCGGCGCCACAAATTGCTGTACTGGTTGCTTTTTTTGTTTAATGGTGATTTTGAAATCACTTTTTTCAATACTGAGTTCCCCGATATTGCTTTTGTTGACAAGCTTTACCAGTTCCTGAATTTGTTTAATGTCCATGTTGACAAATTAAATTAGTGTTATGGAAAACGGGCAGCTAAGATAGGGATGATTTATTAAAATAGTACTTTTTAAAAAAATAAAAAATTCACGGAAATCAGAAGTTTTTTAAAAGAAAACGAACAAAATTCACCAAAAAAGCTCGTTTTTTGTTCAAAAAAAGAAAAAAAGCGGAAGGGTTTTTATTGATAAAATTGCCATAAATGTATTTTTATTTTGTGCCCGATTTTTATTCTTTTACCCGTTCCACATATTCACCGGTTTTGGTATTAATGCGAATTAATTCTCCTTCATTTACAAATAAGGGAACATTAACGGTAGCACCTGTTTCAACGGTTGCAGGTTTTAAAGTGCGTGTTGCTGTATCGCCTTTTACTCCCGGTTCGCTATAAGTCACCATCACAACAATTTTGTCCGGTAATTCAACACCCATTGGCTGGTCAGTTTCACCGTTTATCAAAACAGAAACTTCCTGCCCATCTTTTAAAAACTGGGGAGCGTCAACCATTTCAGGAGCAACAGAAATTTGCTCATACGTAGTGGTATCCATAAACGTATAACCCGTGTCGTCTTTGTATAAAAACTGATATGGCCTTTTTTCAACCCTCACCGGATAAATAGTTTCACCACTGTTCCATGTCTGTTCTATAGTGCGGTTATTATCTACACCTTTTAGTTTCGCCCATACTTTGGCGGCAGCACGAGCCGTTTTATTTTGTCCGAATTCAATGACAGTATAAAGGCTGCCATCAATTTTTAAGATCAATCCTGTTCTCATATCTGAAGTAGATGCCATAAGAAATTTTTTTAAGGCGGTGAAGGTATAGAAAATGAACGAATATGTAAATTTGAAAATAACGTGACCATACATTAATAGTTTCACATTTTTATATTTTCGCATTCACTTACCTTTAATGCAAATTTATACTCTTGAAAAAATTATTCCTTCTTCCCGTTTTTATGCTTTTTTATGCAATTGCTTTTTCACAGGAAGACAGCACTGCGCCTATTTACAAAAGATTTCCCACTATTCCTCAATTCACTGTATTTAAAGCGCCCGACAGCACTTCGTTTACAAGAGACGATTTGAAGAGAAACGAGCCGGTTGTATTCATGATCTTCAGTCCGGATTGCGAACACTGCCAGCATGAAACTGAAAAATTGCTGGCTAATATTAATAAGTTTAATAAGGCTCAAATAGTGATGGTAACTTATCTTCCATACAATGAGATGATGGTATTTTATAAGAATTATAAGATTGCAGATTATCCTCAGATAACGATGGCAAGAGATACAAAATTTTTCTTTCCCGTATTTTTCAAAATAAGGAACCTCCCGTCCATATTTGTGTATGATAAGAAAGGGAATTTTAAGAAGAATTTTGAAGGCAGTGTGAATACCGATTTAATTTCCGACGAGTTGTAACTACCGTTTTATAAATTTATCCTTTAGCTGCACCTGCTTTTCAACATCAAGACTGACAAAATAGATACCTGCATGGAGATTGCTAACGGGGATGTGTAATTGCTTATTATTTGATGAGGCCCGGAAACGGATGACAACTTTCCCGCTCGCATCCTGAACTACAATGTTAATAACACCCTTTATGACTTCATTTCTTCGATAAATAATATTGAGCATATCATGTACCGGGTTAGGAAAAATCTGCCAGGCCGCATCATTGTGGATTACGGGATTTTCTGTTTCTGTCGTTATATCTTTCTTTTTAAATGATTTTTCCGTTGGATGGTTATTGGTAGGATTGGCAACTTTTGTAGTGTTGGAAATTTCAACAATATTTTCATTTGTGTCATACACTTTCACCCGGTAATAAAGTTGTTGTTCCTCAGAAAATTTATCTTTATAGGCCAATATTGTTGAAGAAGTATAATTTCTGAAAACAGGATTTGCTGCCACTATTTCCCATACAACCCCATCAATACTTTTAAATAACGCATAGGCTGTATTCCCCGGATAATTTACCATATTCCATTCCAGCGTGACAGACGGCTTACCGGCATTGGTTAATGCAATCAGGCGAATTGCCGCTGGAACAGTCGTACAGGAAAATAGCAAAAGAATAATAAGCAAAGCCCGTAAATTCTTCATGGAGGCATTTTGGAATGTGACTATTAAATTAGAGGAAAGAATAAAATCATTTAGTTAAAGAAGCTGTAAAAAATTACATTGTCAGGATCTTTTTTACTTTTTTACAAAAGCATTATTCAATTACCTTTGGCCGGAAAGTAATTTAATAAAATAAATAACATAAAATGAAAGTAACCGTAGTGGGTGCAGGTGCCGTAGGAGCAACCTGTGCCGATAACATCGCAAGGAAAGAACTTTGCGAAGAGTTGGTATTGCTTGATATTAAAGAAGGTTTATCCGAAGGGAAAGCGATGGATTTTATGCAAAGTGCAGCTTTGCTGGGAAGCGATACGAAAATTACCGGCAGTACAAATGACTATAAAAAAACTGCAGGAAGTAAAGTAGTAATTATTACATCGGGTATTCCACGTAAACCCGGAATGACACGTGAAGAATTGATTGGCATTAATGCGGGTATTGTGAAAGGGGTTACCCAAAATATTCTGGAACAATCGCCTGATGCGATTATTCTGGTCATAAGTAACCCGATGGATACGATGACTTATCTCGCGTTAAAATCAAGCGGGCTTCCTAAAAACAGAATTATTGGAATGGGCGGTATCCTCGACAGCAGCCGTTTTAAATATTATTTATCTGTTGCAATGGGTTGTTCTATGCAAGACCTGCAGGCAGTTGTTATTGGCGGACACGGCGATACCACCATGATACCACTAACCAGGTTAGCGACCTATAATGGAACACCTGTTTCAAACCTATTAGATGACGCAACATTAAAAAAGGTAGCGGCAGATACCATGGTTGGCGGAGCTACACTTACCGGTTTACTGGGAACCAGTGCCTGGTATGCGCCGGGAGCTGCAGGTGCAACATTGGTTGAATCAATTATTCGTGACGAAAAGAAATTAATTCCTTGTTGTGTAATGCTTGATGGAGAATACGGACAAAAAGATATTTGTATAGGAGTGCCGGTAGTTATAGGGAAAGGTGGTTGGGAAAAAATTATTGACTTCAACTTAAATGAGCAGGAACAAGCTGCGTTTGATAAAAGTGCTGCTGCTGTACGAAATATGAACGGAGCGTTGACTCTGTAATAAATATTTGTAAAAAAAGTCTGCAATGACAGGTTTTGCCTGTCATTTTTTTTTGAGAGATCTCAAGGACTTAGGGAAGATATTTATCGAGCCTGTTAGGCAATAAGTAGAGAATAGGTGTGAAAAAATAAATAACGATACTCACGAAAGGAAAATAGAAGGAAATGGCAATAGCAATGCCATATAATATTGGAGAAATAAGGAACAGAATGTTTGCTTCCCTTTTTACTGCAGTTGGTAACGCCCGTGCATGCAATGTCGGGCGGTGTATTCCATATAACCATTGTGCATACAAAGAGAGGTTACAACAACTGAGATTTAGTCCATACATCAAAATAGCATACCATTTTAAAGTATTGGCTGCAAGAAACCGTGTGCTGAAGGGCACAAGGCACACAATCATATAAAACAATACACCCAGGAAAATAAAATAGCGATTTGTTTTTGAGATATATTCGAAAACCATCCGGTGGCCAAACCACATAATACCCAAAACAATGAAACTTATGAAATAGCAAAATAGTTCCTGCCTTATTTCGTACAAGCCATGTAATAAATCTTTTAAAGAGTTTCCCTGAACTGATGGAATGTTAAGTTCAATTACCAGGATAGTCATAGCAACGCTGAAAATTCCGTCTCCCAAAGCTTCCAGCCTTCCTGCGGACATCGTGAGTTTATCCTGCTCATTAATCATTTTCCTAAATTAAAAATTCAGTTGAATAAATTAAAACAATCGAAATGAAATTTTTTTACCCAAGACCTGGGATCCTCTCTTGAACATTGCTGTTCGTTAACCAGGCAGCTTCGGCTAAATTTTAAAATTTAAATGTGCCTTTCGTAATTTCATTTATTTAATAATAAAAAATGTCATGAAAATTTCGCTGTTTATTTTTTCGTTTTTTATTCTACTCTCAGCATCGGCACAGAAAAAAATTGATTTGCTCGTATACAATGCAACGGTTTACACGGTTGATGCAAATTTCTCAATAAAAGAAGCAATAGCGGTAAACAACGGAAAAATCATAGCTGCAGGTAAAACAAAAGATCTCTTAAAAGCGTATGACGCCAAAGAAAAAATTGACGCACATGGTAGATTCGTATACCCGGGACTGATAGACGCACACGCCCATTTTGTTGAATACGGATTAGGTTTGCAAAAGGCAAACTTTGTAGGAACCAGCAGTTGGGATGAAGTTACTGAGAGGTTAAAGTTTTTTTCAGAAAAAAATAAAACCGGGTGGCTCCTCGGCGAAGGGTGGGATCAGAATGACTGGTCCATACAAAAATTTCCAACTAATGAGAAGTTAAATGAATTGTTTCCGGACCGGCCTGTCATATTATCAAGAGTTGACGGCCATGCAGCGATTGCAAATAAAAAAGCTCTTGAAATAGCCGGGGTAAGAGCAAATGATACAATTTCTGGTGGCGAAATACAAACAATTAATGGAAAACTCACGGGCGTTTTGATAGATAATGCAACCCGCCTTGTTTACAGAAAAGTTCCGGGCCCGTCTCTTTCACAAATAAAAGAAGCACTTATACAGGCGCAGAGGAATTGTTTTGCTGCAGGACTAACCACCATTGATGACTGCGGTTTAAATTACCATTTAGCGCTATTCATTGATTCGCTTCAAAAAAGTAATCAACTTAAAATGAAGATGTACATCATGCTTAGTGATGTGAAAGAAAATTATGATTATCTTTTTGCAAGGGGAAAAATTAAAACCGATAGGCTTACCGTACGTGCTTTTAAATTATTTGCGGATGGCGCTTTAGGTTCAAGAGGTGCATGCTTATTGCAATATTATAGCGACAGGCCAGGTTGGAGTGGATTTCTGTTGAAGCCAAAAGAACATTTCGATTCAATGGCCAATATTATTTCACAACATGGTTTTCAAATGTGTACACATGCAATAGGAGATTCTGCTAACAGAACCATTTTAAAAATTTATGCAAAATATTTAAAGGGCGAAAATGATATGCGCTGGCGTATTGAACATGCACAGGTGATTAATAAAGCCGATTTTCATTTTTTCGGCGATAATAATATTATTCCTTCGGTACAGCCAACACATGCCACTTCAGATATGTATTGGGCAGAAGAAAGGCTTGGAAAAGAAAGACTGAAGTATGCGTATGCTTATAATGATTTATTAAAACAAAATGGCTGGATCCCCTTGGGTACGGATTTTCCGGTAGAGGATATCTCTCCCATAAACACATTTTATGCTGCGGTTGTACGCAAAAATGCGAAAGACTGGCCTGCCGGAGGTTTTCAAATTAAAAATGCTCTGAGTAGAGAAGATGCATTGCGTGGCATGACGATATGGGCGGCCAAAAGTAATTTTGAAGAAAATGAAAAAGGGAGTATTGAAAATGGAAAGTTTGCCGATTTTGTTATAACGGATAGAGATTTGATGGCAATAAATACAATTGATATTTTAAATACTCAAATATTAATGACCTTCGTGAACGGAGAAAAAGTTTTTGAAAAAAATAATTTACATAAATAAATAAGATGTCAAAAATTATCACTGGTTTTTTACTCGTTTTTTTTGCGTGTACAAATTTAGTTGCCCAACAAAAGCCACCTTTCTACGATGAGATACAACATTTCAAAGAGATGGACAGTGCCAGGTTTCCACCGCGAAATGCGATCCTGTTTGTCGGTAGTTCCTCTATTCGAAAATGGGAAGATGTACAAGATTACTTTCCCGATGAAACGGTTATTAATCGTGGGTTTGGCGGATCTGAACTTACAGATGCAATTCGTTATGCTAACGATATTATTATTCCGTATCGTCCGGCAGAAATTGTCATCTATTCGGGAGAAAACGATCTTGCCTATTCGGACACAGTGACGTCGGAAATTGTTTTATTAAGATTTGAAAAACTTTTTAACATCATTCGTGATGCCCTGCCCCAGGTTCCTATAGTTTATGTTTCAATAAAGCCAAGTCCATCAAGACAAAACTTAATGCCCCGGATGGAAAAGGCTAATAAACTAATCAGCAATTTTTTAAGTTCAAAAAAGAAAACTTTTTTTGTAGACGTATACCATAAAATGCTCGATAAAAATGGAAACCCGATGCCTGATATTTTTTTAGATGATAATTTGCACATGAATGCCAAAGGGTATCATATCTGGCAAAAAGCAATAGAACCTTACCTAAAGAAAGATAAAAAATAACCATGAAATTTATTTCATTTTTATTAATTATTTTTTGTGTATCCCTAAGTCAGGCATTTTCGCAAAATTCAAATCGACTTGCAGCGGGTTGGAAACTAATTTGGTCCGATGAATTTAATTATAATGGTTTACCTGATTCTTCGAAATGGAGTTTTGATGTAGGAGGAAAAGGTTGGGGTAATAAAGAGTTACAATATTACACAAAGGCGGACACAAATAATGCAGTAGTTCACAACGGTATATTGCAAATTATTGCAAGGAAAATCAATAAGGAAAGTAATTCATATACTTCTGCAAGGCTTGTTACGAAATATAAAGGCGATTGGCTGAATGGAAAAATAGAGATAAGAGCGAAACTCCCTGCCGGCCGTGGTTTATGGCCGGCTATCTGGATGCTACCAACAGATAGTAAATATGGTGGGTGGCCAAAAAGTGGCGAGATCGACATTATGGAAAATGTTGGTTTTAAACCAGACTCAATCTTTTGCAGTATTCATACACAATCTTTCAATCATGTTATCGGCACTCAAAAGACCCGTGGTATAAAAATAATTAATCCTTATACCTCCTTTCATTTGTATGCGCTTGAATGGAACCAGCAAAAGATCGATTTCTTATTAGATAGTAAAGTAGTGTTCAGTTATTTCAATTCGGGTAAAGGATATAAAGAATGGCCATTTGATAAAAAGTTTCAGTTGTTATTGAATATAGCGGTTGGCGGAAACTGGGGCGGAAAACATGGAGTAGATGAGAGTATCTTCCCAGCGAAAATGTTGGTTGATTATGTTCGTGTGTATCAGAAATAATAACAGATATTTTATCATACTCTCACTATTACAATTACATCATTTCTTTATGCAGAAGAATTTAATTTATTATGAACAGAGAAGACGTATTGGAAAAAATAAAGAGCACTGGTATATGGGATGTTCTTGTGATAGGAGGTGGCGCTTCCGGTTTAGGTGTAGCTGTGGAATCTGCCAGTCGCGGCTATGCCACGCTGTTAGTTGAACAATCAGATTTTGCCAAATCCACGTCGTCAAAAAGTACAAAGCTGGTACATGGCGGTGTAAGATATCTTGCGCAGGGAAATTTAAGTCTCGTAAGAGAAGCAAGTATCGAGAGGGGATTGCTTGCCAAGAATGCGCCTCATCTCGTAAAGAATCAAACATTTATTATTCCTGTTTACAATTGGTGGAGCAGACTGAAATATACAATGGGACTGAAATTGTATGATTGGATATCGGGGCATTTAAGTCTTGGCTCGTCTTTGTTTATTCCCCGAAAAGCGGTATTGGAGAAATTGCCGGGTGTTGTTACCAAAAATTTAGTTGGTGGGGTTTTGTATCATGATGGGCAATTTGATGATGCAAGACTTGCTATCAATCTTGCGCAAACAATTTTTGATAGTGGAGGATATGCTATCAATTACATGAAGGTTGATGATTTAATTAAAGGAAGTGGAAAAATTTTCGGTGTAAGAGTTTTAGATATTGAAACGAAGGATCAGTATACAATAAAATCAAAAGCAGTGATTAATGCAACCGGGGTTTTTGTTGATGATATTTTACAGATGGATAAACCGGGAGCGAAGAAAAATATTGCAGTAAGCCAGGGAACTCACCTGGTCCTTGATAAAAAATTCTTTCCGGGGGAGGATGCTATGATGATTCCGGAAACAAGCGATGGCAGGGTTTTATTCATTGTTCCATGGCATAACAGGTTATTAATAGGTACGACGGATACTCCTGTAAAAAATATTTCATTAGAGCCAGTAGCCCTGGAAACAGAGGTGCAATTCATTCTAAAAACAGCGGCGCTATACCTTACTAAAACGCCTACCCGAAAAGATGTATTGAGCGTATTTGCAGGCCTTCGTCCGTTAGCAGCCCCCGGGGAAGAAGGGGGTAATACGAAAGAGATTTCAAGAAGCCATAAAATATTGTTTTCGGATTCAGGATTGTTTTCTATTCTTGGCGGCAAATGGACAACTTATAGAAAGATGGGTGAAGATATGATGGACAGGGTTGAGAAAGAATTGCATTGGAAGCACGTTCCATCGGCGACAGCTTCATTGCATATTCATGGATACAGAACACGTCACAATCAGTCAGATCCACTATATTATTATGGAAGTGACGAAACTTCAATGAAAAAGATAATCGAAGAAAGTGAAAATGAATGGGTAAGTGAAAAATTGCAGATTTATAAAACACAGGTGATTTACGCAATAAGAAAGGAAATGGCAAGAACAGTGGAAGACGTGTTGAGCAGGAGAACAAGGGCTTTGTTGCTGGATGCGACCGAAAGTATTGAAGCGGCTCCTTTGGTAGCAAAAGTAATGGCGGAGGAAATGAATAAAGACGAAGCGTGGATGAGCAGCCAGTTGGAGATATTTAAGGATATTGCTGGTAACTATCTAATTTAAAATTGATTCTAAAAAATATTGGTCACAACCTTTTATTTGTTCTATTTTTATTTTCAATAAAATGAATTTCCTGTATTTTCAAATTACGATTGCATGTCAAAATATATGTTATCCTTTGACCAGGGTACCACAAGTTCCCGTGCTATAATCTTTGATAAGAGAGGCGCCGTAAAAGCAGTAGCTCAAAAAGAATTCACGCAAATTTTTCCAAAACCGGGTTGGGTAGAACATGATGGAAATGAAATCTGGTACACGCAATTAGGGGTTGCTACTGAAGTAATTTTAAAAGCCGGACTTACTGTTCATGATATTGCGGGCATAGGAATTACCAATCAACGAGAGACTACCCTTGTGTGGGACAGGCAAACGCATCAGCCGATATATAACGCAATTGTGTGGCAGGACAGGCGAACATCCGAATATTGTAACGAGCTAAAAAAAATTGGACACGCTGAAACTATTCAACAGAAAACCGGGCTCATTATTGATGCCTATTTTTCCGCAACAAAATTAAAATGGATACTCGATAATGTGGAAGGTGCCAGGGAAAAAGCAGAAAGGGGAGAGCTTTGTTTTGGAACAATTGATTCGTGGCTTTTATTTAAACTTACTAACGGTAAAGTACATACGACAGATGTGAGCAATGCTTCCCGTACCATGCTTTTCAATATTCATACATTGCAATGGGATGAAGATTTATTGAAACTTTTTGATGTCCCTGTCTCATTGTTACCGGCGGTAAAATCAAGCAGTGAGATATACGGGCACACGGAGCAAATCTTAACTGCGAATCAAATACCTGTTTGTGGAATTGCCGGCGACCAGCAGGCGGCTCTTTTCGGGCAGATGTGCGTTAAGCCGGGCATGATAAAAAATACTTACGGCACAGGATGTTTTATGTTGATGAACACAGGCACTAAACCTGTATTAAGTAAAAATAATTTGCTTACCACTATTGCATGGCAAATTAATAATGAAACCACGTATGCTTTGGAAGGCGGCGTATTTATAGGAGGAGCAGTGGTGCAATGGTTAAGAGATGGATTAGGAATTATTAAAACTTCCGCTGAAGTAGAAAAATTGGCCACATCAGTTAATGATAATGGCGGTGTTTATTTTGTTCCCGCGTTTGCGGGTCTTGGTGCACCTTATTGGAACCAGTTTGCAAGAGGCACTATGCTTGGTATAACAAGAGGAACTACCAGTGCACATATTGCAAGAGCATCTATTGAAAGTATAGCTCTTCAAACTATGGATGTTCTTCATGCAATGAATGCTGACGCTTCATTACCTGTAAAAGAATTGCGGGTAGACGGCGGCGCAACCGCTAATAATTTGCTGATGCAGTTTCAGAGCGATGTAATGGATTGTAAAGTAATTCGACCCAGGATAACAGAAACAACTGCTTTAGGTGCCGCTTATCTTGCCGGGCTTGCTATTGGTTTTTGGAAAGATACCAATGAAATAGAAAATTATTGGGAAGCAGAAAAAGATTTTGAACCACAGATGAAAGATGAAGAGAGACAAAAAGAAATTCATCAATGGAAGAAAGCTATAAAGGCAGCACAGGTTTGGGCAGGGGAATAAAATTATCAATAAGCAATAATCAACAGGCAAAACAAAGCAATCAATAATCATTTATGTCAATCTTTCTTAGTGAATTTTTAGGAACTGCTATTTTACTCGCGTTTGGAAATGGAGTTGTAGCAAATGTTGTTTTAAGTAAAACAAAAGGACATAATAGTGGCTGGATCGTTATTGCATTTGGTTGGGCAATCGCTGTTTTTTCGGGTGTTTTTGTTTCGGCAAAATACAGTGGTGCTCATTTGAACCCTGCTGTTACCATAGCCTTACTGTATTTAAAAAGGATAAGTTGGAATGTAGTACCTGAATATTTAGCGGGGCAGTTACTTGGGGCAATGGCGGGAAGTGTAATAGTTTGGTTCGCTTATTTGCAACATTATAAAGCCACGGAAAATGCTGAAAGTATTTTGGCAACTTTTTCTACAAGCCCCGCCATAAAAAGTTCAGGCTATAATATTCTTACGGAATTTTTGGCAACATTTGTATTTGTTTTAAGCGTATTGTTTATTGTTGCCCCCTCTAGCAGTCTTGGTTCATTAGATGCATTGCCTGTCGCGTTACTGGTGCTTGGCATTGGTTTAAGTTTCGGCGGCCCGACCGGTTATGCGATTAACCCTGTACGTGACCTTGGCCCCAGGATAACGCATCAGTTGTTGCCCATTTCGCATAAGGGTAGCAGTGAGTGGAGATATGCATGGGTTCCTGTTTTTGGACCACTGGCGGGAGGTTTATTGGCTGCGATTGTGTTTGCATTGATAAGTTGATTTTCTGACTAATAGCTTTTAAAATCTTCGATAGGCAAATCAAAGTTCTTTTTCATTTTAAACATGCCTTTAAAAATAAAATGATCCCCGGTTGAGTTATTCGTTTTTCAAAGCTCCGTAGGGGCGATATTTTAAATATGACGCTCCTATGGAACTTATCTAATGTGTTGTTATTTTTTTTACCAATAGTTTTTCTCTGAGGCAATAAAATTAATTCCGCTGACGGATTAAGGTATTCAACCTATAATCCTTCTTATCTTTGCAAATAAATTCTTTGTCTTGAATAAGCAACGGGTAGTTTTTGAAGATCTCGGTATTATCAATTACAAATCCGCATGGGATTACCAGGAGATTTTGGTAAAGAAAAACGTCGACATAAAAACTGAGTTAAGAAAAGCGGAAAATAACTACCTCGAATTATCAAATGGACGCACTTCTTCCTCCCGCCCGGAAGTGGGGGGACTAACTTCCAACCATTTACTTTTTTGCGAACATCCGCCCGTATACACATTGGGGAAAAGCGGCCACATGGAAAATGTTTTGATGAATGAAGATGAAATGGAAGAAAAGGAAATTGAATTTTTCAGAACCAACAGGGGAGGCGATATTACGTTTCATGGACTGCAACAGGTAGTTGGTTATCCTATTCTTGATCTTGAAAAATTTTATACCGATATTGGAAAATATTTAAGAAGCCTGGAAGAAGTAATTATTCTTACCATTGCCGAATATGGCATTAAAGGAGAGAGAAGTAAAGGTGAAACAGGCGTCTGGATTGAGCCGGGTGTTATTGGAAAGGAAAGAAAGATATGCGCCATGGGAATCCGCTGCAGCCGTTGGATTACTATGCATGGCTTTGCTTTAAATGTGAATACAGATCTTAGTTATTTCAACAATATCATTCCTTGTGGTATCGTAAATAAACAGGTAACATCAATCGAGAAAGAAGTTGGGCATCAGGTAGATTTTGAAGAAGTAAAAGAAAAGATCAAAGAAAACTTTGCCCGCGTGTTTAATGTGGAAATTATTTTATCTCACGACCATCAACATCAAGTGCAGGCATAGGTTGCCCATCTTTGGGGATGTAAAATTTATGTTTTTCCACGAGTAATCCATCTGCGTATACTTCAAAATTAAAGAGGCCGGCGTGAACAAAGTTTACCTTATCTAATGTAAGAAGAGGTTCTGTAATTTTTTTTATTTCAAACAGCGGCGTGCCATCTTCATCAAAAAATTTTATTGAATACTTTTTCTTATTAGCATCCGGCAATGAAATAATAACATTATTTTCCTTGCCAGTGTATACGAGTTTCGATGGAACAAAATAAGTCCGTGCCGGCGGTGCCTGCTTGATAAGTTCGTTCAGTTCATTTATTTCTTTTATTTCAGCAATTTTTTTTGCAGTGTCAATGACAGGCCGGTGTGATTTTGTAAACAGGTAAG
This sequence comes from uncultured Chitinophagaceae bacterium, assembly GCA_963819925.1. Classification (GTDB taxonomy): domain Bacteria; phylum Bacteroidota; class Bacteroidia; order Chitinophagales; family Chitinophagaceae; genus Ginsengibacter. The sequence continues at coordinate 308,798 of CAWFYG010000020.1, forward strand.
TACCTCCTTCAAAGGAAATGAAAACACGATAATATTGAGGAGGAATAAACTCTTTGGAATCGACGAATCCATTATTTGCTGCTTTTACATTTAATACGCTTCCGATAGTTGTAAATCCTTTAATGCTATCGTAAGAGCGCTGGATATTGATAGTGGTAACCGTATTGAAAGGATTAATCCACGACACCAGCACTTTATTGCCTAATTGTGTTACAGAAATCCTGGGCAATGTATCCTGTGCGAAAGAAATTTTATGCAGAACCAAAAAAGAAAATATAATTAATATCGACTTATGCATAGGAACCGGACGAAGCCATTTGTTTTTTTTGGGTACAAATATAATTGCTTGTTAATTGAATTTAAAAATTGAGCATTCCCGGTGGTAATGATTTATTTCCCTGCAAGCCACCGGTATGAATGCAAAGTATATTTGAGCCTTTATGAAAATAATTTCTTTTAATAAGGTCGTACACACCAAACATCATCTTACCCGTATAAACAAAATCCAGGGGAATTTTATTGTTGTCGTAAAATGAATTTATGAATGAAATAAGAGTAAGATTTTTTTTAGCATACCCATTAAAATGGTAATCACCCATAAACGTATATTTTTTTGATGAAAGAACACTCAAAAATGTAAGTCCTTTCCTTAATATCATTTAAATTTTTTAAAACACTAAAGCCAATAACCTCAGTTTTATCGTCGATCCCTTTAATAAGTCCCGCGAAGGTTGTTGCCGTTCCAATCGCACAACATACGTGTGAGAAATCGTTTGAGTTGAAATAATTGCAAATGAGTTTTGCTCCGTCAGCTCCTTTTTGCGAGAAGCCTCCTTCAGGTATTAATGTGTGATCACCATGTTTATCTTTAAGAGTCAGAAGAAATTTTTCCTCGACTAATTTTTTTATATAAATTCCTGCTGATAAATTCAAGTTGCATTTTATTCTGAAGACAATAAAGCAAAGTATGCGAAAGTTTCTTTGGTTTTTCTCCACGAACAATTCCAATACATTTTATTCCCGCTTCTTTACACGCAAACGCTGTGGCAGCAAGGTGATTGGAATAGGCGCCTCCAAACGTGATTATGAGTTTATGAGTTGAATTTTTTGCTTCTTCCAGGAAATAGTGCAATTTAAAAATCTTATTTCCTGAAACTACGGGATGAATTGCGTCCAATCGTAACATATGTACAGATAAGTTATGCCTTTCAAACAATTTGCTTTTTAATTGCTCAATATTTATTATCAGATTATCCGGTTCTGGTAATGCACTCATCATTTGAATTTACTGCATAAAAATTGTTTCTTACTTTTGCGGGCAAATTTATGCTGGTTTATTGTTTATCATCATTTTAAGAAGGCAATCATAAATAGAAATTTTTTTAACCATAAAACAATAATTAAATAGAAATTATGAAGCCAACACTTTTAATTTTAGCTGCCGGAATGGGAAGTCGTTATGGTGGTATTAAGCAAATGGATTCGTTCGGCCCTTCGGGAGAAACTATAATAGACTATTCAATTTACGACGCAATACAAAGTGGTTTTGGCAAAATTGTTTTTATAATTCGGAGTGATTTTGCTGAAGCATTTAAAAATGTTTTTGAGCCAAAGCTGAAAGGTAAAATTGAAACTGACTATGTAATGCAGGAAATGGATTCTTTTACAAATAATTTTAAACCTTCTGTAGAGCGTACAAAACCATGGGGAACTGCGCATGCTGTTTTGTGCGCTAAAGATGTAATCAAGGAACCGTTCGCTGTCATTAACGCCGATGACTTTTATGGAAGGGATGCTTTTGAAAAGGCAGCTAAGTTTTTGAACGATGGAGTTACTCCTGAAACATGGTGTATCATTGGATACCAGCTTGCAAAAACACTTTCTGAAAATGGAACGGTTAGCCGCGGGGTATGCCAGGCTGACGATAAAGGAAATTTAGTTGGTATTGCAGAACGAATAAAAATATATCCCGAAGGAAACAAAATTGTTTATGAAGAAAATGATACAAAAACAGAATTGCCTGCTAACACCCCGGTGAGTATGAATTTCTGGTGTTTTCATCAAAATGCGTTCGGCTATATCCAACAATTGTTTCAAAAATTTTTGCAGGAAAATGGTGATAAACCAAAAGCCGAATTTTTTATACCTATAGTTGGCGATGCTTTTATAAAAGAAAAGAGAGGAGAGATTAAAGTGATTCAAACTTCGGCGCAATGGTTTGGCGTTACATATCGGGAGGATGCACCTGGTGTAAAGCAAAGTATTGAAGCATTAATTGAAGACGGCGTTTACCCGAAACAATTATGGAGCTGATAATATGAAAGGGTGATAGTAAATACCGAATAGGGAGCAGAAAGAGGTTGATGGAAAAACAACATGTAGAAAAATCCCTTTTTAATGTGCTGGACTAGTTCCCCTTAATCATATAAACAAAATCTTCCAGTTTTTGTATTTGCTTTATCCTGTCAAGCCCCTTTAAAAAATTTACAGAAGGAAGTTTTATCGAATCATTTCCACTCTCTTTAAGTACGTCGTAAATGCTTTTGGTCTTAATGGCAAATACAACGCCATCAGCATTTGTTTCTTTACTACTGATAATTCCTATGATCTCCCCGTTTTTATTTACAACAGGGCCACCACTATTACCGGGGTTGGCAGAAATACTAATTTGATACGATGTGGTATCTCCATAAAAGCCGGATTTAGCGCTTAGATATCCTTCTCCATATACTACTTCTTCCCTCGGATAACCCAACGTAAAAATATGTTCGCCAAGTTCTGCCGAAGATTTTGAAAAGGTGTACGGAAGGCCTGAAACTTTCTTAAAGGATGTGTCTGAAATTCTTAAGATTGCAAGATCAGTAACCTTATCAGAATATAATGCGTTAGCAAAAAATTGCTCTCCTTTTTTATTTTCAACAATAATATTCCTGGCATTGTCAACCACATGTGCATTCGTGATTAAATATCCATTACCATCAACCAAAAAACCCGTGGCCCTGAAGTTGGCCTCGAATGGAGGCTTTGCTGGTGTTTTAATTTGGGCCGAAGCATCATTAAGCTTTGTTTCAATTTGATTAAGCCTGCTTTCAACCTGGTTGAGCTTATGATCAACCAGTGGAGTAATTGCTTCATTCTTTTTCTTTTCAGAATAAATTGATACCAGGGTTGCAGTTGAAATAGAAACAATGCCAGCGATGCAGGCTGCAACCGCAATCGTGCGACGGTACTTGTTCCATAAGTAAATAATTTTTGCTTTTCCTTTTGCTTCTTTGCGTGAAATTATTCCCTCGTTGCTCAGTTTATTTTCCACCTCATTAAGATTATGGCGAAAAGCTTTTTGATCACTCATCCTCTCAAGTTCTCCCAAAAAGAAATTATGTTCCGCAGCCAATTGGTCTATGTCCGGATTTGTCTTTCTTAATTCTTCAAAGAAAGTAATTTCCTGTGCAGACATTTCGCCATTTCTGTATCTTTCTATTGCGTCTAAAAGTAAAGTATCATCCATTGTTGTATAATTTATTGTTCACCGTTTTTATACTGAGCGAAAAAGAGTTTTTTTAATCTTATAAGGCATTTATACTTCTGGGTTTTCGCATTGTCGGCATTGGTATATCCAAATGAATCAGCAATCTCAGGCATCGATTTTTTTTGAATGTAGTAAGCTTCTAATATGCTTTTGCAGGGTTCGCCTATTTTAAGCAATGCTTTTTCCATTAAATTAAAATCATTGTTCAGCTTTTCATGCTCATCCAGTTCCTCTTCAACGGGCACAGTTTCGTCCAATAATTCAAATGCGGGATAAAACCTGCTTTGTTGCTGAAGTTTTTTAAGCCAAAGCCGCCGGCAAACTGAATATAAATACGTCTTAATTTGGCAGCTTAAAACAAAAGATTTCAATTTTGCTTTCTCAAAAAGAACTATCATCGCTTCCTGGAATATATCTCTCGCATCTTCAGGGTAGCCATTATTTTTAACGATAAAAGCTTGTATAGTTGTATAATTCTCCCTGTAAATTGTTTCAATAGCATTTGTTTCGTTGGCCGCAAGGCCTTCTAATAATGCTTTTTCCTTTTCAAATATATTCACCCGGATTACAATTAATACTTATAATGTGGAAAAGTAACCCAAAAAATAACCTGAAAAAACTTTTTTAACATGGGTTACCTTTTGGGAATCGTGGTATAAACCTAAAATAATTATAAAAAATCTAAATTAAATTAAAATGAAAAAATTTCTGATTATCGTATGTGTTTCTGCATTTTTTGCAGCTTGTAATGGTGGTTCTTCCAGTTCTGATTCAACCGGAACAGATACTACAACAGTTTCGAAAGATTCTACAATGGCCCCCATGACATCTGACACTTCTTCAAATATGATGAGTGCGGATACTTCTAAAATGGCGACCGACACTTCAAAATAATTATTGATACTTTATAATGTCATAAATTTTTATTTGGCAGGCAATCTAAAAGCCGTTTCTGAAAAGAAGCGGTTTTTATTTTTCACCATTTTCAATTTGAAATCTGATAGATTTGTTAACTCGCTTTCTTTTTGATTTTTAGAAGAAAAAAATTTTTCATTGGAAAATTCATTTTGCATCCGTATTTTTGGCAAATCAAACAATGAACGCAACAAAAGCATATACCTTTTTTTATTTTAGCTACTATTTTAGAAATAGTCCGGGAGGCTTTTGTTAAAACTTAACTTAAAAAAATAACATAAAGGAATCCCGGCAAATAGCCGGGATTCTTGTTTAGTACAATGAGCAAAAAAATATCCATACAAGGATTTGAAGGTAGTTTTCACCAGGTGGCTGCACGCCAGTTTTTTGGCAATAGTGTTGAAATAATCTGTTGTTCCACTTTTCGTGAAGTTGTAAAAATTGCGTCGGATAAAAATGAAAGTGATGGTGGTATAATGGCAATTGAAAATTCTCTTGCCGGGAGTATTTTGCCAAATTATAACCTGTTACAGAAAAGCCATTTAAAAATTATTGGTGAAGTGTACCTTAAAATAAATCAAAATCTTTTAATAAATCCGGGGGTGAAGCTGGATGATATCCGCGAAGTTCATTCCCACCCCATGGCGTTGCTGCAATGTATGGATTACCTTGAAAAATATAACTGGAAATTGATTGAAACTGAGGATACCGCACTAAGTGCCAAACATATTCATCAACACAGAAGTAAACATATTGCGGCAATTGCGAGTAAACTGGCTGCCGAGTTGTATCAATTGGAAATTCTTGCTTCCAACATTCACACGCTTAAAAATAATTATACAAGGTTTCTTGTTTTAGAAAGGCCGGAGTTTGCAGTTGATATAGAAGGCGCCGACAAAGCATCCGTGAATTTTCAAACGGATCATTCCAAGGGAAGTCTCGCAAAAGTACTTTCTAAAATTGCTGAGGGAGATATCAATCTCAGCAAGCTTCAATCTTTTCCAATTCCGGGAAGCGACTGGAGATATTCTTTTCATGCGGATCTCGAATTTCAGCATTTAGATCAGTTTAATACTGTAATAAAAAATATAGAACCTATAACCGAGGGGTTAAGGATATACGGTGTGTATAAAAAAGGCAAATAATGGAGATATCAAAAAGACTGGAAGGGGTTGGTGAATATTATTTTTCTCATAAACTGAGAGAGATCGATGATATGAATAAGGCGGGAAAGCAGGTAATTAATTTGGGAATCGGAAGTCCTGATCTTCCGCCGCATCCTGACGTGATAAAGACTCTACAGGATGAAGCGGCAAAACCTAACGCCCATGCCTACCAGAATTACAAAGGAAGCCCTGTTTTGCGTAAGGCAATCTCAAAGTGGTACAAAAAATGGTATGACGTTGATTTGGATCCTGATTCTGAAATATTACCCCTTATAGGAAGTAAGGAGGGGATCATGCATGTTTGCATGACGTATATAAATGAAGGAGATGTTGCATTAATTCCTGATCCCGGTTATCCAACATATAAAAGTGCAGCTACAATTGCCGGAGCTAACGTAATACCATACACGCTAAAAGAGCAAAATAACTGGTTCCCCGATTTTGACGAGTTGGAGAAAACAGATTTAAGAAATGTAAAGCTGATGTTTGTCAATTATCCCCAAATGCCAACCGGGCAGTTGCCAACCAAAAAGTTATTTGAACAATTAATTTCTTTCGCAAAAAAAAACAACATACTGTTGTGCCATGATAATCCCTACAGCTTTATTTTGAACAAGACACCCCTGAGCCTGTTAAGGGTTGAGGGCGCTAAAGAGGTTGCGATAGAATTAAATTCATTCAGTAAAAGCCATAACATGGCAGGTTGGAGAGTTGGGATGTTGTTGGGTAAAAAAGAGAGAATTGATGAAATACTTCGCTTTAAAAGCAATATGGACAGCGGAATGTTTTTACCGGTACAACTTGCTGCCGCAAAGGCTATGGAGCTGGAACAGGATTGGCATGATCAGTTAAATGCGGTTTATTCAAAACGCAGGGAAAAGGTTTTTGAGTTACTTCAATTGCTGCAATGCAATTTTGACAAAAGCCAGGCCGGGCTTTTTGTATGGGCGTCTATTCCCGCAGTTTACAAAGATGGATATGAACTAAGCGAGGTTGTGTTAAAAAAATCAAATGTATTTATAACACCCGGTGGAATTTTTGGAAACGCGGGAAATAAATATATAAGAGTGAGCCTGTGCTCCACAGAAGAGAAAATTAGTGAAGCGATTCAAAGAATTAAGAATTGACATAAAAATTAAGCATGTTTGAGACTGTTACAATAGTGGGAGTTGGTTTAATAAGCGGCTCATTTGCTTTAGCCCTGAAAGATAAAGGCTATGCTAAAAAAATTATTGGGGTAAGCAGAACCAAAGCAAGTGGCGATAAAGCAAAGGAACTTGGAATAATAGATGAGGCACTTCCATTGGAAACCGCGGTAAAACAAAGTGATTTTATTTACGTAGCTATTCCGGTAGACGTTACCATCCCCGTTATGAAGCAGATCATGGATCTTGTAAACGATAAACAAATTGTAGCAGATGCAGGTTCAACTAAATTTGTTCTCTGCCAAACGTTAGCCAATCATCCCATGCGTAATCGTTTTGTAGCAACGCATCCCATGTGGGGTACCGAATATAGTGGCCCGGAAGCCGCAGTGAGAGATGCTTTTGCAGGAAGATCTTGTGTAATATGTGAAAAAGAAAAGAGTGATGCTGCTGCCGCTACCATTGTTGAAAACATTTATACGACACTTGGTATGCATATTGCTTATATGGACGCTGAACATCATGATATACACGCAGCTTATGTAAGTCATATCTCTCACATCACATCATTTGCCCTTGCTAATACTGTATTGGAAAAAGAAAAAGAGGAAGATGCTATTTTTGAACTGGCAGGGGGCGGTTTTGAAAGTACTGTTCGGTTGGCAAAAAGCAGCCCCGCTATGTGGGCACCTATTTTTATGCAAAACAGGGAAAATGTTTTAGATGTTTTGAATGAACATATTTCTCAATTACGAAAATTTAAAAGTTGTCTCGAAAAAGAAAACTTTGAATATTTAATGGAGTTGATGGAAAATGCGAATAAAATAAAAAGAATTTTAAAATAAAATCTGTTGATGATTTTTAGGGAAGCAAATATTGATGATATAAAACAAATTCAAAGGGTACGGCATGCTGTAAAAGAAAATGTGTTATCAAATCCAGCCCTGGTAACAGATGAGGATTGCAAAGAATATTTAACCGGTCGGGGAAAAGGATGGGTGTGTGAAATCGAAAATAATGTAGTTGGTTTTGCCATCGTCGATTTAAAGGAAAACAATATTTGGGCTTTGTTTGTGCAACCCGAATTTGAAAAAAAAGGAATCGGAAGGAAATTACATCAAACAATGCTCGACTGGTATTTTATTCAAACAAAAGAAAACGTTTGGCTGGGAACAGCGCCCGATACCCGGGCAGAAAAATTTTATAAATTAACCGGATGGAATGAAATTGGAATGCACGGAAACGGTGAAATCAAATTTGAATTGTCTTTTAATGACTGGAAAAAATTAAGAATTGAACATTAGTATTATTAAAATAAATTTACAATGCAAACAGAAACAACAACAATGAAAGATGTAATGCAGGAAAAATGGACTAAGCGACCTTTAATAATCAGCGGCCCCTGCAGTGCTGAAACGGAAGAACAAGTACTGGAAACGGCCACCCGCCTGGCGAAAACCGGGAAGATAGATATTCTTCGTGCAGGTATATGGAAGCCTCGTACCAAGCCGGGAATGTTTGAAGGTATTGGTATGAAAGGCCTGCCATGGATGGCACAGGCTAAAAAAATTACAGGCCTTCCCATTACCGTCGAAGTTGCTACAGCCAAACATGTTGAAGATGCTTTGCATTTTGATGTTGATATGCTTTGGATCGGTGCAAGAACAACCGTAAATCCTTTCAGTGTGCAGGAAGTTTGTGATGCATTACGCGGCGTAGATGTTCCTGTACTTATAAAAAATCCTATCAACCCTGATCTTGAATTGTGGTGCGGCGGAATTGAACGATTACAAAAAGTGGGAGTAAAGGAGGTAGGGATGATCCATCGTGGTTTTTCAAATTACGGAAACACCGAATTTAGGAATGCACCTATGTGGCATTTGCCTATTGAAATGAAACGTAGGTTTCCGGACATGTTGTTGATTTGTGATCCTTCGCACATATGCGGTAACAGGACGATGTTACAATCTGTTGCACAAAAAAGTATTGACCTTGATTTTAACGGGTTGATGATAGAAAGTCATATTGATCCTGACAATGCATGGAGTGACGCAAAACAACAAATAACGCCTGAACGGGTATGTGAAATGCTGGGCGAATTAATCTGGAGATCTGAGAATACAGATGAAAAGGAGTTCCTAACGGCATTGGCTAAACTAAGAGAGCAAATCAATCATATAGACGACGAATTGCTTACTCTTATTGGACAACGCATGAAGATTGCCGATAAAATTGGTAAATATAAAAAAGAAAATAACATCACCATTCTTCAGACAAACAGGTGGAACGATATACTCGCAAAGGCTTTTAAGAAGGGTGAAAAATTAGGATTGAGTAAAGAATTTATTACTAAATATTTTGATGCAGTTCACCTGGAAAGTATCAATCACCAGAATAAAATAATGAATGATTAGTAAAGAAATATTGCAGCAGCAATATAATTTTTCCGGGAAAAAAAATGATGTTTTTTTTGATGCAGACTTTTCACTGATTGAAGCAAAACTTCAAAAAGATAAAACCATATTTATTACGGATGAGAATATTTATGCCGCCCACCCGGAAAAATTTTCGGGCTGGCAAAGTATTGTAATTAAGGCAGGAGAGCAGTTTAAGAATCAACAAACGGTTGATTTGATAATTGAGCAGCTAATTGATTTGCATGCAGACCGGCAAACCTTTATTGTTGGCGTCGGTGGAGGTGTAGTAACGGACATTGCTGGTTTTGTGGCATCGATTTATATGCGTGGAGTAAAATTTGCTTTTGTGCCAACAAGCATTTTAGCAATGGTTGATGCAAGTATCGGAGGGAAAAATGGAATAGACGTTGGGGTGTACAAAAATTTAGTTGGCGTAATAAATCATCCCGAATTTTTGTTGTACGATTATTCTTTTTTAGAAACATTGCCAGATGAGGAATGGGTGAATGGATTTGCAGAAATTATAAAGCATGCCTGTATTAAGGACATTGATATGTTTCATTTCCTGGAAGAACATTCCATAATGAAATTCCAGGCATCAATAAAAGATATGGGTGCTCTCATAAAGAGAAATGTTGATATCAAATATAATATTGTAGCCGGTGATGAAAGGGAAACCGGTGAAAGAAAGCTATTAAATTTCGGACACACCATTGGTCATGCAATTGAAAATACTGCGAAGCTTCCGCATGGCCACGCCATAAGTATCGGAATGGTTGCTGCATGTCATATTTCAGAAGCGATAAATAATTTTAAACCTTTGGACACAAAAAGAATCTCAGATATTCTTGCTAAATATGAGTTGCCGGTCGCCTTTACTTCCGATAAACAAAAAACATGGGACGTTTTATTGCACGATAAGAAAAAGGCGGGCAATAATATGAGCTTCATTGTTCTTGATGCAATCGGAAAGGCGTCGATAAAATCCATGCCGCTCGGCCTGTTACATAAAATTTTTAATAGTATATAGTGATAGTTACTGTTTCCCCATCTTTAGTTAAGGGCAACCTGCAGGCGCCACCATCAAAGAGTTGTATGCAAAGAGCATGTGCGGCAGCGCTTATCAATAACGGAACAACAATTATTGATAATGCCGGCAATAGCAACGATGAACAGGCGGCAAAAAATATTGTTCAGAAGTTGGGTGCTTCAGTTGATACCGTACGTAAGGAAGTTATCATTACATCAAACAACCATATTTTTTCTTCAACATATCCGGGCAAACATTCTATTATTTCAGTTGGCGAAAGCGGATTGTCTTTGCGGATGTTTACTCCGCTCGCTGCGCTGTTTAAATATGAAATTACTTTCACAGGCGAAGGGAGCATTTTAAAAAGACCGGTAGACTTTTTTGAAAATGTATTTCCAAAGTTAGGGGTGGATATACGAACCAATAACGGGAAGATACCTTTGGTATTAACAGGCCCTTTGAAGCCCAAAAACATTACCGTTGATGGATCATTAAGTTCCCAGTTTTTAACCGGGTTGCTAATGGCTTATGCAAAATCGTGTACGGCTCCCGTTAGTATTAAAGTAAACAATCTCACTAGCAGGCCTTATATTGATCTTACCCTGGATATTTTAAACCATTTTGGCTTTAAAGTTGAGAATGATAATTATGAACGGTTTAATATACTGCCAGCTAAGAATATAAATAATCACAGTATAAAATATACTGTTGAGGGCGACTGGAGCAATATTGCTTTCCTTTTAGTATCGGGAGCAATTGCGGGTGAAGTAACCGTTAAAAATGCAGACATCAATTCTTCCCAGGGGGATAAACGGGTTATTAATGCACTGGAGGCGTGCGGAGCTCATTTACGCATCACTAAAAAAGAAATTACGGTTAAGAGAAATAAGTTAGAGTCTTTTAATTTTGATGCAACTCATTCCCCCGATTTGTTTCCTCCGTTAGTTGCATTGGCAGCGTATTGCAAGGGAACTTCAACAATAAAAGGAGTTAACAGGCTACTTCATAAAGAAAGTGACAGGGCTAAAACACTTCAGTCTGAATTTGCGAAGATGAGAGTTGAAATCAAAATTAATGATGACCTGATGTTAATAAAAGGCGCAAAACAAATTAAGGGAGCAAAAGTTTCTTCGCATAACGATCACCGTATTGCGATGGCGTGTGCAGTTGCTGCGCTAGGGGCAAAAGGCAATACAACTATTCACCAGGCAGATGCGGTAAAAAAGTCATATCCATCCTTTTTTGAGGACTTGAAAAAACTAAAAACCAATTTACAAATTTCATAAACGATACCTTTGCTGCGCTTAGCCGAGGTGGCCGGAAATGGCTGGTAAATAAAAATCATTTCATTCATTATTTTTTTCAAAGTCGTTTTAATGTCGTACACAATTGCAATAACGGGAAGGCCTAATGTAGGGAAGAGCACCTTTTTTAACCGGCTGCTTGAACAACGCAAAGCGATTGTTGACGATATAAGTGGGGTAACACGAGACCGCCAATACGGCGTAGCTGAGTGGATTGGAAAAACTTTTAACGTAATTGACACGGGTGGTTTTGTTGCGCACAGTGAAGATGTTTTTGAAAAGGAAATTCGTAAGCAGGTGCACATCGCTATCGAAGAAGCGAATGCTATTATTTTTATGTGTGATGTTACAACCGGTATTACCAATCTTGACCAGGAAATGGCTGACCTGTTACGAAGGTCACCAAAACCTGTGTACCTGGTGGTGAATAAAGTTGACAACCATGCACGCATGTTAGAAGCTTCAGAATTTTATGGTCTTGGATTCAAAAACATGTTTTTTGTTTCTTCTATAAGCGGCACGGGTACCGGTGAATTACTTGATGAAGTATGTGCTGCGATTCCTGTAGAAAAAGAAGAGGAAAAATCGGCGCTTCCAAAATTTGCCATAATCGGTCAGCCAAATGTTGGTAAATCATCTTTGCTGAATGCCTTGACGGGAAAAGAGCGTACGATTGTTAGTGACATTGCAGGGACTACAAGAGATTCCATTCATACAACCTACAATCTTTTTAATAAAGAATTTATTTTAATTGATACGGCAGGAATAAGACGTAAAACGAAAGTGAATGAAGACCTTGAATTTTATTCAGTGATACGGGCGGTAAAAGCAGTTGATGAAGCAGATGTATGCCTGATTGTATTGGATGCAAACAACGGGATAACTGCGCAGGATCTGAATATTTTTTCTTTATGTGTAAAAAAAGGAAAGGGCGTTGTTATACTTGTTAATAAATGGGATGCTGTTGAGAAGGAAACAAATACAGCCCGTGATTATGAGAAATTATTAAAACAAAAACTGGCTCCTTTTAAAGATGTTCCTATATTGTTTATATCCGCGACCGAAAAACTGCGCATTTTGCAATCAATGGAAATGGCAATTAAGGTTTATGAAAACAGGCAGAAAAAAATACCCACTTCAAAACTGAATGAAGTAATGTTAAAAGCTACAGAAGCTTACCACGCACCGGTTGTGAGGGGACATCCTCTGAAAATAAAATATGTAACTCAATTGCCAACTGTTGTTCCTTCTTTTGCATTTTTTTGTAACTATCCGGATGATGTGAAAGCTCCTTACAGAAATTATCTTGAAAATCAATTGCGTAGTTCCTTTAATTTTACGGGTGTACCTGTTCGTATTTTTTTTAGAAAAAAGTGAAACACGAATTGCACAAATCAGGCTACCTATACAAATAGTATGAATCTATTTTTGCGGAAATTTTAAAAATATCCTTTTTTATTTGTGGAAAAAAACATACCTTAATTTGATTAAATTTTAATCATCTAAAATAAAATCTAATGAAAAAATTAATTGCTATTGTAGCTATTGCAGCTTTCATTGTTTCCTGCGACAGCGGCACTTCATCCAATACAGAATCTTCCTCCGACTCTTCAATGGATAAAAAAATGAGTTCGGATTCTATGAATTCAATGTCGTCTTCCATGAGTTCAACAGTAGCTGAAGGCACTATGACCATGAAAGATGGAAAAATGATGGTAATGACAGGTGGCAAGTGGGTAATGATGGATCAGCCAATGACGTGTACCGATGGTTGCAAGGTAACGCCGGCCGGAGAAGTTATAATGAAGGATGGTGAAAAAATGATGATGACCGAAGGGATGACTATTGATAAAGATGGAATGATGATGGATGATAAAGGAAAGATGATGGATATGAAGATGGATGATAAAATGATGATGAAAGATTCAATGAAGAAATAACAATTTAAATACTTTTGAGTTTTTTTAAAATAGTACTCCCGGCAAAACGGGAGTTTTTTTTATTAGTCCAGGAAGCAAGGTCAATCAGAATTTGATTTGCAGAAAAATTTCATGTGGTTTTTAGGATTTTACTTTGCATTTTATAAGCTTACCAATTCCCTTCTTATTGCTTCCAACACAAGACCTACCCGACTCTGTACATTAAATTTTTGAAAAAGACTTTCCCGGTATCCATCAATCGTTCTTTCACTGAGGCTCATTTTCTCAGCAATTTGTTTATACGTTATATCAGTGCATGCATATTGCAAAAACTTTTTTTCTTTTTCGGTAAGGTGTATTGATTCTTTTTCCAGTTGCAAAAACCGTCGAAAGTTTATATTACTGGCATCTGCATTGTAGAAACCTTTCGCATAAATTTCATTCAATGCTTTCTCCAATTCATTGGGGTGCGTATCTTTTAAAAGATAAGCGCAACAACCGGCTTTAAGCATACTGATAATTGCTCTCTCCCCATCATTTTGTGAAAGCGCCACTAATTTTATTACAGGATAATTTTCGTTCATCCACGTAGCAGTTGCAATTCCATCCATCACCGGCATATTCACATCGATCAGCATAATTTCAGGAATTGAATTTTTATTCGCAATTTTTTCCTGTAAATTTTTTCCATTGGAAGCTTCTAACACTACCTCATAATTATTAAAACTTTGCAACATGAGTGCCAGTGATTTTAAAAATAGCTGGTGATCATCAACAATGCCTATCTTAATTTTCATTATTTATTCCTTTAACCGGTAATTGAATAGTAATCAAAGAACCTTTTGCTGGGTTATTCCATGTAATGCTGCCGCCCAGTGACTTTGTCCTGTATTTCATATTGCGTATGCCAAGGCCATCGCTTGAAATTGGTTCAAAACCTTTGCCATCATCGGCAATAGTTATTGTTATATGTTGCTGTCCTGATACTATTTCAATATTAATATTTTTTGCCTCAGCATGCTTAATTGCGTTTTGCAAAGCCTCCTGGATGACGCGAAATAAAATAATTTGTTCTTCTGCGGTCAATGTCAATTTCCCCGAATGAGCAAAGTGAATTTCAAGTACCAGGCTTGAATTGATTCTTTTTATTTCTGTGGTGAGATTCTCAATCAGATCGAATTGCTGTAAATATTGTGTATCTAAAGATTTGGAGAGAGAACGTAATTCACTTATGGCTTTACCCAACGTCTCTTCCGCGATGGTCAGTGTTTCTGGGATATTAACCAGGTTTCTTTGGGTAATTCCCATAAGCATTTTACTGCTGCTTAGTAGTTGCCCGACATTATCGTGAAGTTCTTTTGCCAATACAGTAAACGTCGCTTCCTGAACTTCTACCTGGGATTGTAATAGTGTTTTTTCAAAGGCTTTTTTCATTGTTTCACGTTCTTTAATATACTTATTGCTTCTTACCCTGTATTTCAAAAAAAAGAAAAGTAAAAAACCCAGCAAGAGAAGAAGTATGATGGTTACAAAACCAACAGCATACATCACTTCTTTATTTTCCATATCTGATTACTTAAAAAGCCGCATGTGATTAAACCATACAAAAGTAAATTTAAAGTAATCATTATTGCCTTAAAAAAATCACCATGAGGATCGAGATTGTGGTTTATTATGTAACTAAACAAACTGTCGTATATGGAACTTCCAATAAAGAAGAATAAAAGGCCCGTAGATATCCAGAACATCGGGATTTTGAAATAATTTAGATTTAACTCAGATTGGAACAACGTATAAAAATAAATAAGACAACAAATAATTATTAAGGCAGATCCCTCCGAATAGGATGCTGAATCATAAACAAAGATTCCTGCTCCTAAAAAAATATGATATAAAAAGAACAATGTAAAACTTAGTGCCATTGCGAATGCAAGCTGTTTTAATTTTCTATTATTAAACGCCTTAAAAAAGACAAAAAAGTAAAATAGAAATTCAACAGCGTTAATACCATTAATTATAAAAAGGTTACTTTTCCTGGTATAGTAAGAATAGAAATAAGCAACAAACTGGATTATTAAAATGAACAGAAGAAACCATGCGAAAGATTGTAACCAGCGTGGTTGAAGTTTTCTGTAATAAAAAAAACCTAAGACTATACTTATAACTAATGTGATGCAACCTACGATCAAAAAACCCATAATTAATAATTATAATTTTTATCCGCAAGTAGGAGGGCATGCAGGTAAACCATCCCCGCCACTGCCACCGTATGAGTCACTTGAATCACCCAATGTTGTACCTTCTTTTAGCTGGTCCACGCTATTCTCAGTCGACGGATTCTCAGGATTTACATTGTCTACGGTAGCTACTAAAATTACAGTGTGCAAACCATGCATGTCTGCTTTCGGGTCTTTGTTTGTACTTTCATGATGGCAACCAAAATGTATTCTTAATCCGTTGGCCTTATTATCCTCCAGTAATGCAAGCAGTTCTTTTTTACTAACCCACACTGATTTTGCTTCCTCTATCCATGGCCTGTTCGGGAATTTTTTCTTAAGGTTTTTTGTTGAAGATTTACGAATTGTTTTTTCATATTCTTCTTTCATTTTGTCAATAGTAGCTTTTGAAATCGGCTTCATAATAAATTTTGGTTTGGTTAATGTTTAGAAAATGGTTAATTAATAATGCTCAATATTGAATTATTTTTTTTAATAACAAACGGGAATTTCCCCCCATTAACAGCGGGGAAACTACCCGGTATTAATTTTCGTAAATTCTATAATATTATCAAAAATATTAAGCAGACTTTTTTTAATGATTATTAAAGTTTTGGTAGCCGAATAAAAGTATTGAAAATTTTGGTGAATCGGACTTGTGCTTTGCTATCATAAAATCTTGCTCACCTTTTCTCAAGCAATATAACTTTTTAGCAATTATATGTTTAAGGTGGGTAGTGAGCTCATTCGAAAGAATGAGCTTTTTTATGCAGAAAACTTGTTACTTCTTTGTTCGATGGAATTTTTCCCGGGTTCTGCTCCTGTTCCAAATGCCTTCTTATTACAAGAAAACCGATTAAAACAATTATAATAATCAGGATAATGGAAAAATACAGCCAGCTAAGATTTTTAATTTCTCTCTTTAATTTTTTTGCTTTCTTTTTCTCAAGCTGCTTTTTCAGGTTGGCATTAAGCTGTTCAACTAAAGTTGATATGTCTTTCTTGTTTTTTAATTTCTCCAATCCTTCAACAACATCATTAAGCATTTCCGAATCCGCCATTTTTTCTTCGAACTCATGCTTTTCCTTCGGCGATAATTTATCGCTCAGGTAATCCATCAATTTCTGGTTGTCAATATCTTTATTACTGTTTGATAATATGTTTAATAATTCATCACTCATTTTGTTTGTACAATTTACAATAAACTGTGTACGATATTTCTATTAGTTATTTTATTTTTTATTGTCATTTTCCAACATCAATCTTAAATTCCTTTTTCCATTTTGAATATGGCTTTTTACCTGCATTAAACTAAATCCTGTTATAGCTGCAACTTCTGAATATGATTTTTTTTGCAGGTAAAACAAACATACGCATTCCTTTTGCTCAGCGTTTAATTCATTAATCGCGTTCATCATCTTATTTAAAAGAATGTCTTTTTCAACCAGCGACACCTTCTCTTCAGTTTCATCCGGCACGCTCGTCGTTCCTTCGTTAAGTTCGGCAGTAAGTTTGCCTCTGTCTCTCAGTTTCATCAGGCAATGATTCTTTGCAATCATATAAATCCAGCTTTTGAAATACTCAACTTTATACTTATGAAGCTCGTTAATTATTTTTATGAAAATCTGTTGCACGCAATCTTTCGCATCTTCTTCATTTTTCAGGTATTTCATGCATATACCAAGGAGTAAAAGCGTATAACGCGGAAGCAAAATCCCAAGCCACTTATTATCATGGTCTCGATAAAAATTCTGCAGCAGTTCATTATCTTCTATCTCTTTATGGTTTTGCGATGTCAAGGTTGCGCTGCATTTTTTTAATAAGATGTAAACATAAATAATTTCCATAATTTACATTTGAAATAAACATTTTGTAACCTGTATGCTTTATACTGTTTGCTGTGTTCCCGTTAGCCCTTTGAGAGCGGAACCTTCCCATAAATCTGAAATGATTTCACAGCACTTATTCGGAGAAAAATCAACTATCATAGAGAATGGCGTTGACAACTGGGTTAAAATCGAATTAAAATATGACGGCTACAGTGGATGGTGCCAGTTGAGTCATTTGGCTGAAATAGACAAAGAGCAATATGACAAAATTGACAAAGATCTTACATGTGGTTGGGTGAACGAGGTAGACTATAACGGGCACCGGATGTTTGTGCCAATGGGTAGCTTGCTTTCTGCTTTTAAAAACGGTAAAGCATTCTGGAGAAAGAATTTGGTTCATTTTAAAGGAGAGATATGGAACCCGGCCGAAGTAAAAATTACGAATAAAATTATTAAACAGGTTGCCTATAAATTTTTGAACACTTCTTATTTGTGGGGAGGAAGATCGGTGTTCGGGATTGATTGCAGCGGCTTTACTCAAATGACCTATAAATTTTTGAATGTGCATTTGCCGCGTGATGCCTGGCAACAGGCTGAGAAAGGCACTGTCATTAATTTTTTGCAGCAGGCCCAATGTGGCGACCTTGCTTTTTTCGACAATGAAGCCGGAAATATAACTCACGTGGGCATCCTGCTGAATGCGCATGAAGTTATTCATTCATCAGGGAAAGTTCGGGTTGATAAAATCGACACCCAGGGAATTTTGAATCTTGATACCAGGCAAAGAACACACACGCTAAGAATAATAAAAAGATACTTCTGATAATTTATCCCGGGAATTTTTGTTTGTAAAGGTCTATGGATTCATTAATAATTTCATACGCCTTTTCTTTCGTTTGAAAATCATTAATCTCAACTTTTTTATTTTCCAGAACTTTGTACTGCTCAAAATAATTTTTAAGAACCTTTATAAAATGTTGAGGAACATCATACATGGTTTTAATATAATTTACTCCCGGATCCTTTGCAGCAACAGCTATAATTTTATCATCAATCAAACCTCCGTCTATCATTTGCATATTGCCAATAACGTAAGCTTCTACCAAACATAACGGTTGAATCGATTCCGAACACATCACCAATATATCCAACGGGTCAGCATCCTGTCCCAGCGTTTGTGGTATAAATCCATAATTAACAGGATAATGAAATGAAGAATAAATTACCCTGTCTAATTTTAGTAAACCTGTTTTTTTTTCAATTTCATATTTTGATTTGGAACCCTGGGGTATCTCAATGAGTGCATTTACCAGGTGAGGGGCTTCTGCGCCATAATGAGCGCCGTGCCAGGGATGTAAAACGTACATAATTTTCTTTTTAGATGTTGCGATAACCGGTTGACAAATTCGCTTTTTATTTTCCTGCCCTGTATCTGATTACTTCAGCTTTTTCCAATGTTATTAAGCCTCCTGATTTTGTTTGTTCAAACAAATGTTCAACAATCCTGGTAAATTCCCGTATTTTTTCTTCTGTGTCTACAATTTCAATAACCAAAGGTAGGTCGGCGGATATTTCAAAAAGTTTTGCTGTATGAACTTTACTGTTGGCGCCAAAACCCATGATACCCCTGGTAACTGTTGCGCCGGAAAGCATTCGTTTTTTTGCCTCAAAAACAATAGTTTCATAAAGAGGTTGATGTCCTGCTTTATCTGATTCTCCAACGAATATTCTCAGCAATTTTGCATCGGGATTATTTTCCATTTTAGAAGAATTTAATTAATGAAATGCCTGTAAATGTTGCCAGCAAGCCTATTACAACGCTGCCCGTAATATAAATAAATGCATGCCATATTTGTCCGTCACGAAGCAATGCAACGGTTTCATTTGAAAAGGAGGAGAATGTTGTAAAACCTCCTAAAAATCCGGTCACCAAAAAAAGTCTCCATTCCATGGTAAAGTTACCTCTTTCGCTAAGACCAAAAATAAATCCTATAAGAAAACAGCCGATGATGTTCACGCTCATGGTTCCAAAAGGGAAAGCAGATAAAAATTTATTTTGAATAAACTGTGAAAGCAGGTACCGGAATATGCCGCCGATACAACTTCCAATGCCAATCGCTAAAATTATTTTCATTCCTTGTTTATTAATATTAAATCCCGCTATTCAAGAATTTTAAAAATTACTGTTGAATGTGTACTTAAAATCAACCAGCCACTCATTATTTTTTTTAACCACTTTTAATTTTGAGGGTTTGTTCTTGTAGGTATTTGAATAGGTAATGATCGTAACGGAATCGGATAGTTGTTGAGTTGAATCAATAAGGATATTTGCATTTTTGTAACCTTCTTTTTCCTCGTCGCTTCTTTTAGCATAGAAATCTTCGAGCCCTTCAAAATATTGCATATTTACGCTATCCCTGAGAAGATACTTTTTTGCTTCATCATAATCGCCTTTCAAAGATGCTTCAATAAATCCTCTTCCTGATTCCAACGGATCTTTTTTGCTTACCTCTGCAGAATGGCTACACGCTGCCGTAATAAGAATTGTCGCCAGCAGTATACCATTTATTGTCTTGTTCATTTGGGTAGTTTTGAAAACTAAGGTAATTATCTTTCTTCTTTAAATAAAAACACTCCCTTACGGGAGCGTATTTATTCAACAAAAATTATTTGGATTTACTTGGCATCCTTAAGAATTTTGTTGGCGCTATCCATCATTTTACGGGCCTTTTGCATTTCCTCTTTCGAAACAGAATCCATATCAGGCATGGAGTTGCCGTTTAAAGCATTCAAAGAATCAGTCATTCCATGATTCATCATTCCATCCATTCCGTGCTCCTTCATTTTTTTCTGAGCCATTCCCATCAATGTCGATTTATCAAACGCCACCTTCCACGAACCGCCTTCTTTCTTCAAAGTAAAATCAGTTGATTCGCCGGTGGTTTTTTCCTTAACAGGAACTGTAGCAACATCGCCGTTAATAACTGCATTACCTATTTCCAGATTTTCTTTATTGAAATTCATTTTGTCAGACTTCATGTCTGCATTCTGCATGGCCATTTGCATCATGCCCAACATACTTTGGCTGTCTTTAGTGCTTAGCTTCTTTACAGTTTCAAAATCTTTTTTTAGCATGGCGTCAAAAAAACTTGTAAGAACCACTTTTGGATCGCCGCCTCCTGAGTTGCAACCAGCAAGGATAATTAATGCAGCGGTTAGAACCGGTAAAATAATTTTCTTCATAAATATTTTGTTTAGCGACAAATGTAGTAGTTATTTTGAAAAGATGATAGTTATTTCCTTTTGTAAATAACCCGCCTTATTTCTGCGCAAAACGGATTGAGATAAAGATTGTCCAGTGCAATAAACTGCAGATGGTTGACAGTTGTTGTTGGTAAAACGATTTTGTTTTGCGTTGATTTTTTTAATGCCTTATAAACAAATTCGGAGCAATACATTCTGTCGTCTGATGAAAGATTAAATTGCATGTCGAACATAATTTGATCGTCATATAATGTATGTACTATATGTACGAGATTGGCATTTTCTTCAGGTGTTATTTTATATCTGAAAATTCCGAAGCCCTTGTTTTCGTAAGGATTGCAAAAAAGTTCAAATGGATCTCTTCGCAACTTTTGGTCGGGATTGATTTCTCCTCCTATAGAGTGATAAACGAAAAGCGAATCATGTTCAATACTTGCAATGCCGCAATGTGAGTAGGTTTTATCTATGGTGGAAAGCAGCCGCATTGTTTCACTTGTAAAATCTTTACCGGTGCGTACTATAAGATCTCCCGTTTTTACGAGCCGCTCATATTGGTAAATACTATCTAATGCGGCAGTAATATTTTGTTCCTGCTTTATAGAATCGGCTTTCGAAACGATAAAGTTATTGTAATGATTTTCTGAATTGCAACCAATTAAAAAAAATAAAAGGCAGCATGACTGCCACCTTTTAAAAGTTATTTTTCCGAAAAAGAAATTCATTTATTGTCTCCCATTTCTTTAGCCTTTTCACGGTCATAGGCTTTTATAATTGCTTTAACCAGTTTGTGCCTTACGACATCTTCTTCATCCAGTTCAACATGACCGATACCATCAATATTCTTAAGAATTCTTGCGGATTTCTCCAAACCACTTTTTACTTTCGGCGGAAGATCAATCTGTGTTATATCGCCGGTTATTATTGCCTTTGCATTTGCCCCAATTCTTGTTAGAAACATTTTAAGCTGGAGGTCGGTGGAATTCTGTGCCTCATCCAAAATGATAAAAGCATTGTCAAGCGTACGGCCACGCATATACGCAAGAGGCGCAATTTCAATAGTTCGTGTCGTCATATAATAGCCGAGTTTATCGGCAGGTATCATATCATCAAGGGCATCATAGAGAGGTCTTAAATAAGGGTCAATTTTTTCTTTAAGATCACCCGGTAAGAAGCCGAGGTTTTCTCCGGCTTCTACTGCAGGCCTTGTTAAGATTATTTTTTTTACCTGTTTATTTTTAAGAGCTCTCACTGCAAGCGCTACGGCAGTATACGTTTTACCGGTGCCTGCGGGTCCTATCGCAAATACAATATCATTTTTATCAACTGAACTCACCATTATTTTTTGATTGGCAGTGCGTGCACGCACCGTTTTTCCGTTGGGGCCAAAAACTAAAATGTCGTTAGGATTTCTTTCAATAAAATTATCAATGGTTTTCTCATCGTCACCACCCAGGATCTGTTCCAGGTAATTTTCAGTCATGTGTCCATTTCGTTCAAGATATTGCACGGCAAGATTTATTTTATCTCTCGCATCTTCAATTTGCTCAGGCGCCCCGCTTAACTTGATTTGTGTACCACGGCTGAGAATTTTAAGACGCGGAAATTTCTTTTTCAAAATATCGAGCTTTCCATTGTTTACTCCAAAAAATTCAATAGGATTTACTGTTTCGAGGTTAATAATTGTTTCAGTCAATCGGGTTTACGTTTTAATTTTAAAAATTCATTCTGCACTTACTCAAATATAAAATTCAGATAAGCATCTTTAATAAACTACTTATTAACACCAAGCAAAAAATGTTAATTAAGCATTTCTAAAGCACTTTAAAAATAATAGTTTTTTTTGAATGAATGAATTTTTAATACTTTCGATAATAAATTCTACATTATGAAAAAAAGCTTTCTAATAATTATTGCATGCATCGCAGGTGTATTTATCTTCCAGGCATTTACAACTTCGTATGAACCTCCTTTTAAAAATTTGCAGGTTCTCCCAAAAGATATTCCCGGTCACGACCTGGATAGTGTAATGCATCACTTTACAGCATCATTAGGTGTGAAATGCAATTTTTGCCACGTTAGAATTGAAGAAGAAAGGAAAATGGATTTTGCAAGTGACGCTAAACCCGAAAAAAAAATTGCACGTAAAATGATGCTTATGGCGATTGACATAAATAAAAATTATTTCAAAGGAATGGAAATGGAAGATGATCACGATATGGATCACGACATGAGTAATATGGATAGCATTATGAATAAAAATATGGATACTAAAATGACGGACACATCATACACGACTGATGATTCAAAATATATGCTGCAATCTATAACATGCTTTACCTGCCACAGAGGTGATCCTCATCCCGAAACAAAGACGCCGCCTCAAGAGGAAGGCCCAAGGCCTCCTCAACTGCCGAAACCAGCCGATAAATAAATATGCCGGTTTGTAAACATTGTCATCTTTCGGGCGAAGGCAACTATTGTTCTAACTGTGGCGAAGTTTATTACCCCGATCGAATTACTGTTTATACTATTTTGCATGAAGTAGTACACACATTTACACACGCGGATAAAGGGCTTTTTTACACCTTGAAAAACCTTGTAAGTCATCCGGGCAAAATGCAAAAAGATTACCTGGAGGGTGAAAGAAAAACTAATCAAAAACCTTTTTCTTTATTTTTTATCTGCGCAAGTATTTCGGCAATTGCATTGCATTTCGTAAACGCGGTACCGCATGGTACGGGTAATCATTTTGATATTGCCAAAGAAAAATTTTACAAAGATTACTTCGTAATTTTTCAAACACTGCTTCTTCCTTTTTATTCATTACTCACCTGGGTTATATTTATTAGCAGGAAATTTAATTATGCAGAAGCATTGGTTCTTTTTACGTACGCTTTAGCCTTCGGCCTTCTTATTATTATTCCAATTAATTTTTTGCTTCACTTCTTCCCCTTAATAAATGATCAACTGGCTGAGGTTATTGTATTGGGAATTTACATGATGTGGACTGACATTAATTTTTTTAACAATACAAAAGAGGAGTCGTCATTTTGAAAAGCTTTATCCTAATGGCAGCCTGCTATTCTACTTCGCATTACCTGACGGGCGTTGCAATTAATTTTATGTTGTAGATTTTATTCAATTTCAAATAATAGCAATTGTGTTTTTTCAAGTGGATTAAAGTTGTTATCCGAAATGAATAATAACGATCTTTTTCCGTCGGGCAGTATTGGCCCAAATGTGACACCTTCAATATTATCGATATAAATACCAAGGTCATCCATATTTAATAACAATTTTTTTGTTGCGGTCTTTAAGTCCTTTTTATTTTTTAAAGAGGCAATGGTATCAATATTTTCAGCGGAAGAGATATCTGTGAGAAAAACTTTAATAGTGGATGCGGATCTTCCGGTAGAGTAGGAGCGCTCAATAACCAGGAATTTATTTTTCCCCACAGATAGAATGTCAGGTATACCATTTATTTCAAATGCATTGCCTGGTATTGGCTTATGGGCTACGGGGTCGAGAATATAAGCATATTGCGCTACTGGTTTTTTTGATGCCATGCTGAACCGGAGTATTCTTGTAATTCCTGTAGAATCGTTTAGGCCTGCCCGTTGACCATCATTGTATAGTGGTTCCTCCACGCTTACAAATAAGGTTTTATAGTCGCCAGCAAAAGTTACCCCTTCGAAAACACTATTTCGTCTCGGACCAGATTCATTGGCATGCATGTGTAACTGTGGTGGTAACTGAAACGTATCAATATAATATCCCGCGACATTTATTTCAGTTATGGTGGGATCTTCCAAAACCAATTTCCCCGGCGTTACAATACGCTCGCCCTCACTGCTCCAAACGAACGTATTGTTTTTGGAATTGTAACGTAATGCTTCAGGATCGGGAGTATGATAGGGATCGGTGAGAGAATTTGGATACACCTTGCCTGAATCATTTTTCAGGAATTTTACGTCTTTAAAAATAACGCTATCAATTTTAGCTTTGTTAATAATGATTTGAGCTTCATAAAATCGTGCAGGGTTTCTTTCAGATCTGTCATCAGAAATCATATAGTAAACATTGCTACCAGAATTATAATCTATTCCTGAAAGCCCTCCAATGGTTGTATTCTTAAAATTCATGTCATAAGGAATTTCATATTCGTCCAGGAATTTTAAATGGCCAATCGTTTCAATGCCGGCTGCTTTTTTAGTATTGGAACATGAAAAATTAATAGCATAATATTATTAGAATCGAAAGAGGTAAATGCCGCTTCATAGTCAACAATTGAAAAACAAATTTGAAGAAACTTTACAATAAAATAATCATTTTGTAAATGGGTGTATTAATTATTAATTTTAGGAGAGACATTTTTCATTAAAATGAAAAAAATTGTTTATCAATAAAATCTAAAGTTATGGAAGAGACACACATAACCGAGAAAACAAGTGCAAGCCAGCCACGATGGCTTACACTGGTGAGGATCGTACTGGGTTTCATTCTCTTTTGGAAGGGAATCAGTTTTATTCGCGATTCGTCCGACCTTCAATTAATGTTACAGAGAATGTCAATAGGGGCTATTCATGAAAATTCAGAATGGATAGCATTTCTGATCACTTATATTAATTTGTTAGGTGGGCTATTTATCCTGGTTGGCCTTTTTACAAAAACTTCGTGCATTGTGCAAATACCTATTCTTATTGGTGCGGTATTTTTTGTAAATACAAAAGATGGACTTAATCAAAGTACGTCAGAATTGGTTCTGTCTGCAGTTGTATTGGTATTGCTGATTCTTTTTGCTATTAAAGGAAGTGGTGTTTTATCCGCCGATGAATATTTTCGAAGTTATTATAAGGCGGGATCGGAAGAGGGTCACACAAAAAAGTTTTTTAAATAAGAGTTACAATCTGTTGAACTAATCAGGAAATGATGCTGATTATGGATGTCTTCTTTGTGGTATGATAGAGAAAAAATTTAAATTATTACCTTCTCCAGTTTGTCTAATCTTTCGTTTTCAATCCATGCTCCAAGGCCAATAGTGCGTGGAACTTCAATTGATCCTTCGTCTTTGTAAATAATACCGCCACTTACAGGATCTTCTGCAAACATGAGTGGCGTATCAAAATCGCAGTATAAAATATTTTTGCTGGTCAATGCCAGGTGAGCGTTAGCGGTCATCGTAATTTTTGATTCCATAAAACCACCAACCTGCATTTTCAGATTTGCTTTTTCTGCAAGAGCTACTATTTTTTTTGCTTTAAGCAGCCCGGATGATTTACCCAATTTTAAATTAAACATATCGCATGCTCCCAATTGGATCAGTCTCTTTGCATCGTGATGATCGCAGCAACTTTCATCAGCCATTATCGGTACCGGACTTTTATTCTTCACCTTACTAAGGTTCATAAAGTCCCAGCGTGGTATTGGTTCTTCGCAAAATTGTATATTATAATTTTTTAAAGCGCTTAAAACTTTTATAGCTGTTTTTACATCCCATCCCTGGTTTGCATCAATTCGTATTTGTATTTTTTTCCCAATCGCTTTCCTTATTGCTTTTACTCTTTCAACATCAATTTCTTTATCTTCTCCCAGTTTTACTTTTATAACGCGATACCCTGATTCTTTTATTTTTAATGCATCATTTGCCATTTTTTCAGGAGTGTCAAGACTTATTGTGTAATCAGTAATTAATTTTTTGGGCTTTGTTCCGCCAAGGAATTTATACAGAGGAATTCCGGCATGTTGTGCAGCAATATCGTGCAGTGCAATATCAAATGCGCTTTTAATACTGCTATTGCCATAAATTGTTTTGTCCATTACATTCATATAACCTTCAATAGGGAGCGGATTTTTTCCCTTTAATTTCCGGGCGAGCAATTCACCAACTGCAAAACAAGTAGATTGGTTTTCGCCATTGATTGTCATGAAGGGGCTGCACTCACCAAAGCCATTAATGCTTTTATTAGTTCTCAGAACTACGATAATATTTTCGGCATTATAAATGGTGCCGAGAGAAATAATAAATGGTTCCTTAAGTGGTATACTTAATTTATATATTTCTATCTGCGTGATTTGAATATCCTGTTCTTTCAATCAATTTTTATTTTAGTGCAAATTAATTTTTAACAGACATTTTTAAAAACAATTTTTGGTATATCGTCCTTTCAAAAGTAGCAAAGGTTTTGTCCCGGACGTTATTATTATGAAGGGAATCATTTTAATTCAATTCTTTCTTTTCTGCCGTTACTATAAATAAGTACAACGAATGTTACTCTCATATCAGCGTAACGATTTAATAACTCCGTTCTGATTTTTTTATATACTCTTAATTCAGGATATGCCGGAACCCGCAATTCCTGGAAAGACCATGTTCTTACATTTACAATCTGAGAACCACTATCGCAAAGAAACCTGTTTTTATTTATGTCAATGAAAGGTTGCAGGTCGGTGCTGCTCCCGGCTTTTTCTATGCATATATACATGTCGGGAGGTTTGAAGCTAAATAAACTCGATGATAGAAAGAAATCCCAGTATCCAAAGAAATTCAGTGCTGGCAGAATTCCGAAAAGAATAATAATAAGTGTATTCCAACCAATTTTTTCTGATGGAAATTTTATTGAAACAGTTGGTTGGGAAATAAATAGCACATATATGAAGAATATCATGGCAACATTCCATGGCCATATTATTAAATCGTAATTTAAACCAAATGGCCCGAATATAACCAGGATTAAAAAATGCATAAGTATAAGCAAAATTGCTGCGCCTTTCCTTGTTCTTTTAAATAAGAGACCGAGGCTAAAGAGTAATTCAATCATTCCCAGGATATGCCCTATATGATAACATAAAAAATTGTAGAGATATGAATTGTTTGCATGAAAAATTCCATGCCGGGTTAATATGTGCAATATTCTTTGGGAAAATGCACTATTCATTTTCCCAATGCCGCTATAAAAATAGATTGATGCAATTATGAAAGAAATTACAGACAGAGCAGTCTTTTCATCTTTATAATTTATGACCAAAGCCAGGATCATAAAAATGTACTGATACTCCCACGGTTGCCAACGATTTTGATCTAATAAACAGGAAATAACTTCGATAACAATCACACTTACGAGTAACATTTTTTTTGTAGGAAAAATGAATAATGCAAGTAATACTAAAAGGGAAAGAATGAACAGAACAAGATGAATTGACGATGGAACCAATAAAAAATCGAAGGGTGGAACAACAGGAAAAAGGCGGTTGGCCAGCCATACTTTCCATGAGATTATTTTTGCAATTAACCAGAAACAACAAATGATCCGTGTTATTAATATTTTTTTTGAAGCAACGGACAAATTTGATAAGGCCATAAATAAAAAATTATTTCATAATAATTGTTTTTAGAACCTTGCGAGCAATTTAAAATTGATAAGTCGTGGTGTGAGTCGATTGGGAATACTGAATGTATCGTTAGCAAAATCTTTTATGAGTTGATAAGATATAGTGTTGGCACGATCAATTAAATTAAATACTTCGAGGCTGGCCCATATATTATCAAAACCGCGGAAAGGAGAGTGGCTGCGCCGCAATGATTTCTCGCTGAGCAATAATGCGCTAAACCCGATATCAACCCTGATGTAAGGTTCAATAATTAGTGCGTTCCGGTACTTTATACTATTGGGAATATTGTATGGCATATTGCTTCCATAGATCATATTGAGATGGACTTTGAAATTTTTGTTCGTGCTTAAATAATCCTGCAAAAAAAGTCCAAGGGTAAGTGCCCGGTCCGTTGGTCTTCTTACCCAACCCACTTCAGTCTTTACACTGTCCGCAACAACCTGGTCACTTGTTTGTGAAGTAATAATTTCGCCTGCTGCATTTTTATAAGTGTAATAAAAATCATTATCCAGGTTTTCTTTTGTTTTACTTATCCCAATGCTAAACCAGCTTTCAGCATCTTTTACTAATTCAGTAAAAATTCGGGTTTCAATTCCTGTAGCGTAAGCTTTTGCATTGTTGTTTCCATAGTACTGTATTCTCACATTATCAATGTCATAAATATCTACATCAGTAAGCGATTTATAGTAGGCTTCCGTGGTAATACGCATCGGTCGGTCGCCCGTAGAAAGATTATAATCGAAGCCGGCGACAAACTGAATACTTTTCTGACTCTTTAAGCCTGTGTTTACGGTTCCGTCATATCTTCTCATTTCGCGATAGAACGGCGGCTGGTCATAAACTCCGGCAGCAGCTTTAAAAACAATATCCTTTTTCCAGTCAGGCTTATAACTTATTTGTGCACGTGGGCTTACAATAAATTCACCGTTAAGTGAATTATAATTAAACCGGATCCCTGCCTGAAAGGCAATGTCTCTAACGGAATCGCCTAAACGAATA
Organism: uncultured Chitinophagaceae bacterium; assembly: GCA_963819925.1. Lineage (GTDB taxonomy): Bacteria > Bacteroidota > Bacteroidia > Chitinophagales > Chitinophagaceae > Ginsengibacter. The sequence goes on from CAWFYG010000020.1 coordinate 337,920, forward strand.
TTATCCTGTACATATCCGCTGTATTTATCAACGGATAGACTGGCGGAAGATTTAAGTACCCTGCTAAGGTTAATTTGGTTGGGATTAAATGGCAAAGAATATTCTGCACTATCCTGGTATTCCCATTCATTTAACTTGTCATGAATAACCGTATGATCGACGGCAGCGCCCCATTGTATGAAATGTTTTCCCTGGTCAAAGCTTCCTTTATGGCTTATGTTATATACATCAATGTTTAACTTATTGCGTGCATAATTTTGAAATACGCCGGCGCCGAGAGGATTAACTATCTGGCCAAAGCTTGAACTTGTTTTATCGAAATCTCTTTCGCCAAAAAGGTAGGCGCCGGTAATGTCAAAGTTTTCATTTTCATTATCTCCATAGTGACTCGCCATCCATTTTAGTTTAACTCTTTTGTTTACTACCTGGTTCATGCTAAGACCAACAAAATTTGTATTATAGGTGTCCTTTTCCTGTCCTTCGAAAAAGATATCAAGAGCAAGGTCGGCCGTAAATAACGGAGAGAAAACAGCGGTTGATTTTTGTGCAGATTCCGGCACGAGAGTAAACTTCGAACCAGAGAGGATTCCCAGCAACTCCAGCTGAAGCTTTTTTGAAAGCCTGTAAGTGATATAGCTTTGAAGGTCAGATGCGGAAGGAACATAGTTTCCTTTTACTTCCTGGCTGCTTAATAAATCTTTATTGGTTTTACTGCGAACGCCAAAGAGCCACGTAAGTTTTTGATTTTTTGATGAGCCTTCAAAATGGAATCCTTGTTCAAGGAGACTGACGTAAGCTGAGCCTGCAAATGTTGTTGGCTTTTTATATTGAATATCGAGTACGCTGCTAATTTTATCTCCGTATTTTGCCTGGAATCCTCCATTGTAAAAGCTAATATTTTTGGTAAGTTCAGGATTTATAAAGCTTAAACCTTCCTGTTGGGCATTGCTGACTAAAAAAGGCCGGTAAATTTCAAAGTCGTTTATGTAAATAAGATTTTCATCATAATTGCCACCCCGGACAGAGTATTGAGAAGTGAGCTCATTGTTGCTTCCAACGAGTATTTTTATGAGCGCCTCAACACCTCCGGTGGCGCTTGGTAAAGCCGTTACACTTTTGGGATTTATTTTTACAAGCCCGGTTTCTGTTCTCTCTTTTTGATCGTTTATTACTACAGCCTGCAGGGTTTTGCCATTTCGGTCAAGCTTAACCGTTAGTTTTTCTTCTTCATTTTCACTCAGGTAAAAATTCTTTTGTTCATCCCTGTAACCTGTATAAGAAAATATTAACGCAAATGCTTTTTCGGCAGGAACTTTTACGCGGTATGTACCGGAATCGGAAGTAACAATGCCATTTTGCTTTCCCAATATAGTTACACTTACACCGGGTAAGGCGTTTTCATTTTCATCAATTACTTTCCCCGATACCCAGGCGGTCTTCTTTTGTGAAAACCCTGAAAGCGCTACAAATACAAGGATAAAGGAAGCCACTATTCTCATAAAGTGAAGATAATATTTTATACATTATATTATGTCTTCGTTCCGTTTCAATTTTATTATTTTTGAAAGATGAGAAAGAGATATATAATTTTTTTGTTTTTTATTTCTTTATTACCCGTCGATTGCTCTATGCAACAGGAACACAAAGATGAAAAAATTGTTGACGATAAAATGCCGGTTTTCAAAGACCCTTTTCATAAACTTTGCCAGTATTGGGATGTTACCGATGCAGACAATCCAACTTTCCGGGATATTTACGATCAGCAGGTACCCGGCGTTTATAATTATCCGGGAATCATATTTATGACAGATTCGACTTTCCTGGAAAATCCCAGGGCGGCTATGCGTTATGGAAAATTTACTTATAAAGGAAAAGAGATTGATGCACAATTTGATGATGGCAAAAAAGCTGTATATACCATTCAACTTGTACAGGGAGACACTATGCAAGTACGAAGGGTTGAAAAGGATCATACTTCAATTCTTTATGTAAAAGGGGATCGGGTATTTTGGCCGGATGCTTCCTTAAATCCGTTTAGTAAAACAAATAGCAAGTGGAGAATAAGGCCTTCCAAAATTGAAAACCCGCAGGAGTTAAATGCAAGATTGAAAGAATGCGTGCAGTTTTATGAATATCTTTTTTTGGGTTATGCTGACAGTGAAAATAATGAAGTAGATTTTCTTGGATTGCCCACGTGCTTTAAATGGTACCAGGGCGGTATTTTTGTTCAGTCAGAAAAAAATCTTGATAAGAAATGGATTAATTGTTTTTATTCTGAAGAGCAGGCCCTGCAGGCGAGGCAAATGATGGAAGATGTGGTTACAACAAAAAAGTACAATTGGGATACTACTCAAACAAACTGGTTAAAACAAACTGCTAATGTTCTTAAACAGATACATGATAAAATGTAGAAGTGAAATGTGAATAGATTAAATTGTAAATGGCTTTATAGCATTTTGAACTTTCGTATTGTTTCTATTGGATCTGCTGAGTTAAAAACTGCATTACCCGCAACCAATACATCCGCTCCCGCATTTAAAATCTTTTTTGCATTCTTTAGCGACACACCTCCATCAACTTCAATTTTTGCAGAGGATCCGGATTCTATAATTAACTTTTTTAGATCTTTAATTTTTTGGATGGAATAAGGAATAAATGATTGCGCCCCAAAACCAGGGTTTACGCTCATTAAATTCACGAGGTCAATATCTGCAATAATATCTTTAAGAAGTATAACAGGTGAATGCGGATTGATAGCAACTCCTGCTTTCATGCCCAAAGATTTTATTTGCTGAATATTGCGATGCAGGTTTTTGCAGGCTTCAAGATGAACCGTTAGTCCATTGGCGCCCGCGTCTTTAAATTCATCGGCGTATTTTTCAGGTTCCAGGATCATCAAATGCACATCAAAGAATTTTTTTCCGACTTTTTTCAATTGCTTTATTATGGACATGCCATAACTGATGTTCGGCACAAATCTTCCGTCCATAACATCGAGATGAAACCAATCTGCTTCACTTTCATTTACGATTTTACAGGCATCGGCGAGGTGCAAAAAATCAGCGGCTAAAATTGACGGAGCGAGTATCATGAATTATGAAATAATGAATTACAAAATTAAATTGGTTTACTTATTGGCTATTTTCCTTTTTATTTTGAAGTTTATCCAATGCTGCCCTTGCCTCAATAAAATCTTTATCATATAAGAGCGCTGTCTGGTAGCTTTGGATAGCATCATCTTTTTTGCCGAGTTTCTCATAACATTTTCCCAACCAGTAGTATCCTTCATCAAAATTGTTCTGAATGGTTACTGCTCTTTTTAAAACATTCAAAGCTTCTTCATATTTTCCTAAATCGTACAAAGCAATTGCTTTTTCGCGATATGAGAACATATAAGTGTAATCCATGTTGAGACTGCTGTCAAAATAACTAATTGCTTTGGTTTTATTATTTGTATAACTGTAATATAGTCCCTTGACGAACATCGCATCGGCACCTGATTTTATCCTGTTTACTTTTAGCAGGCCATCTGCGATTGTTAGTGATTTAGGATTCTTTTGTTCAGCATAAATAGTACCAAGAGCAACAAGATATTCGGGCAACGGATAAATATCTACAGCTTGTTCTAAAGATTTTATGGCATTGATTGTATCATTATTTTCAAAATGTAAAGTTGCTTTCATATCCCACAGGTAAGCATTATTGCTGTCTTTCTTTATCTGGTCGTCGGTCAGCGCTATTGCCGAGTCGTACGAACCCTCGTCCCTGTAAGCCTCAATTAATTTCTGGATCAATGACAGAGAATCCGGATATTTCCTTATCGCATTTTTTAAGGATTCCTTTGAGTTTTTGAGAAGTACAGGTTGCTTCTCTTTTGCAGAGTTATCGTTACATGAAATAGTCAGGATTAAAACAGTGCTGCAAAGAATATTAAAACTTGTCTTTATCATTTTGCAAATTTACTGTACTGAACACTCATTATTTCGCTCAGCAGGAATTGCAAATATAAAGTTTGACTAAATTGCATTCCATTTTTAAAAGACAGCATGGTTAAAATTTTTATTTCAGTGGTAAGTTTTTTTTCTCTTAACTTTTTTGTTCAACAGAAAGGTCAAATAAGTAAGGAGACAAGCTATGTTTCTGACACACTTCAATATCCGGACGAACACCATTTTAAAAATATCCGGCAACTTACCTTCGGAGGCGATAATGCAGAAGCCTATTTTAGTTTCGACGGAAAGTATGTCATCTTTCAGCGTACAGACCCAAAGAATGGTATTATATGCGATCAGATTTGGATGGGAAAAATTCCCGAAAATCCCGATGATCCATTTACTCCTAAGTTAGTGAGCACCGGCACGGGTCGCACAACCTGCTCTTACTTTTATCCTGATGGTGAACATATTTTGTACGCATCAACTCATCTTGCTTCTAAAGATTGTCCACCGGTTCCTGACAAAGAAAAAATGAAGAGATATATCTGGCCGGTGTACGAAAGTTTCGAAATTTTTAAAGCGGATACCAACGGAAATATTCTTCAACAGCTAACGCATAGCAAAGGTTACGATGCGGAAGCTACCATTTCACCTAAAGGAGATAAAATCATATTTACGTCTATGCGTAATGGTGACCTGGATTTGTATAAAATGGATTTGGATGGTGAAAATGTAAAACAAATAACCAATACGCTTGGTTATGACGGAGGTGCATGGTTTAGTCCGGACGGAACGAAAATAGTGTGGCGTGCCAGCAGGCCCAAAACAAAGGAAGAAATTGAGGATTATAAAAATTTATTAGCGCAAAACCTGGTAGCTCCAACTTCAATGGAAGTTTACGTGGCAAACGCTGACGGCAGTGATGCGCATCAAATTACATTTCTTGACAAAGCAAACTGGGCGCCTAACTTTACTCCCGATGGAAAACATATTATTTTTTGTAGCAATCACGAATATGCAAGGGGGTTTCCGTTCAATATGTATATTACAGACATAAACGGCCATGGACTTGAAAAGATAAGCAGGGATAAAGGATTTGATGCATTCCCGATGTTTAGTCCCGATGGTAAAAAAATTCTCTTTAGCAGTAATCGTAATAATGGAGGAGGTCACGATACAAATGTTTTTATTGCCGATTGGGTAGAGTAAATCTCGTCTTTCAAAGGGATAAGATATCCATTCAAAAACTTTTTTTTAATTTTTTTCGTTATTTGAAAGAATTTCGTTCCATGAAGCCAAAACAAACTCTTTCATTTTTCCTGGTAGTATTGCCTTCAATCATTTTTTTGCAGGGATGTTTAAAACATGATCCGGGAACGGGGCTCCCCGCAATTAGTATCAGTAATGACCAAGGGGTCGGTTCTTCAGGAAGAGACTTGCTTTCATCAAAAAATTTTACTACCCTTAATATTGAAATTCAATACATGACCGGTTTTGCACCTGACGCTTCTTCATTAAATAATCTTTCGTCCTTTTTAAATTCACTTATTAATAAACCCGGCGGAATTAAAATAAGTCAGAAAGAAATACCCGCAGACAACCGTTCTTCCTACACCCTAAATGATATTGCGGCCATAGAACAAAAAGACCGGACTGCTTACAATTCCGGTGATCAGTTGGCGGTATATGTTTTGATTATCGACGGAGCCTATGCTCAGCCGACAATAGCAGGTGTTGCCTACCGCAATACTTCAATCTGCCTTTTTGGTAAAACTATTTTCGCTAATTCAGGTGATATCGGTCAGCCAAGCAGAACAAAATTGGAATCGACCGTTTCGGAACATGAATTTGGCCATTTGCTCGGGCTTGTTGACGTTGGCACGCCAATGGTAACCAATCACAAAGACACTTCGCATGGTAACCATTGTAATGTTACGAGTTGCCTCATGTATTATGCTGTAGAAACCAGTGGGGTTTTTGGAACTCTTGTTACCGATGATATCCCCACACTTGATTCACAATGTTTAGCAGATTTACAAGCCAACGGCGGGAAGTGATACCAGGAAATGAATGTACTTCAAACTATAATCAACTCAATTCAATTACTTCGCAATTTTTAATTTCTTTATCATCTATTACAAACCGGATAAGGGTCCTTACTTTTTGCCATCCCTGTTTACCTGCGGCGCCAGGATTCATATGCAGGCAATTTAATTTTTCATCGTACATAATTTTTAATATGTGAGAGTGCCCGCTTATAAAAAGTTGGGGACGATTCATTAAAAGTTCTTTTTTTGTTTCGGGATTGTAACGGGGAGGATAGCCGCCAATATGCCGGATCATTACTTTTACTGATTCGGAATAAAAAACAATTTGTTTAGGATAGATACTTCTTATATCCTGGCCATCAATATTGCCACAAACACCACGTAATGGTTTAAGAGATTTTAGCTTATCCGCAATGGAGATATTTCCAAAATCACCGGCGTGCCAAATTTCATCACAGTTTTCAAAATGCTTTGTCACGGCATCATCCAGGAAATTATGTGTATCCGATATAAGCCCTATTCTTGTCAAGTCTTTTATAATTAGTGTAAATTTACAATACGATTAAATGATATTTTCGGACTATCTATTACGTAAGGAATTTATTAGTTTTCAAAATTGTATTTTTCAAATTTCATGTTATGCCTCACTATTATAAATCCGGTTCGGTTCCACATAAGCGTCATACACAATTTCGCAAGCCTGATGGGGGGTTATATTCAGAGCAATTATTTTCAACCGAAGGATTTTCTTCAGATTCTTCCCTTTTGTATCACACCCATCCTCCCACGCAGATTATCAAAACAGATAAACCTTATTCGTTAGCACCGGAAATAGCTGAAGAGAAGATGCTGAAGCACCGGAGTTTCCAGGGGTTTAATATAAAGCCTGAAAATGATTATATAAAAAGCAGGAAACCAGTATTGGTAAACAACGATTGCCATATTTCACTGGCAGCACCGGCGAAAAGTGTGGAAAAATATTTCTATAAAAACGCAGATGCTGACGAAATAATATTTGTCCATGAAGGAAGTGGGAAGCTGGTGACTCAATACGGAGAAATAAAATTTTCCTATGGTGATTATTTAGTCATTCCAAGGGGATCAATTTATCAAATTCAATTTAATAAAAAAGACAACCGTCTTTTTATCGTGGAATCGTTTAGCCCTGTTCGTTATCCAAAAAAATATTTAAGCAATTATGGCCAGTTACTTGAAAATTCTCCCTATTGTGAAAGAGACATCCGTCAACCGGAAAATTTGCAAACAATCGATAAGAAAGGTGACTTTCTTGTCATGACCAAAAAGAAAGGAATGATGTATGGTATTCATTATTTGCATCATCCTTTTGATGTGGTTGGCTGGGATGGTTGTTGCTATCCCTTTGCTTTTTCCATTCACGATTTCGAGCCCATCACCGGCAGGGTTCATCAGCCACCGCCTGTGCATCTTACGTTTGAAGCGCATAACCTTGTAGTTTGCTCTTTTGTTCCGAGGATGTACGATTATCATCCTCAATCAATTCCTGCTCCTTATAATCACAGCAATATTGATAGTGATGAATTACTTTATTATGTCGATGGAGATTTTATGAGCCGAAAGCATGTAACCAGGGGTATGATCACATTACATCCCGGCGGTATTCCGCATGGACCACATCCCGGTGCCGTTGATAAAAGTATCGGTATGAAAGAAACAAAAGAACTTGCCGTGATGGTAGACACATTTCATCCTTTGCAGTTAACAAAACAGGCGCTTGAAATTGAGGATGAAAATTATGTAATGAGCTGGGCGGAATAATCCGAGATTGATTGAACTTAGTATTTACCGTTCAGTCAGTTAATAGTTTGCATTATTGTTTTCAGTACCGATAAACTGCTAAACTAATTAACCAATAAACTAATTTGAATAATTTTATTTTTTCCTAAATTGAGCAATAAATTTATGATAGCATGATAAAATTCAGTGATTTAAAAGCAGGTGATTACGTACTGGCCGAAAGCGATGGCCAGGCATGGGAAGGCGAAGTTACAGATTTCAACCACGACGAAAAAGAGATCAGCGTTTATAATGGCGTGCAGGATTTTTGGTTCAGGAGCGATGAATTATTTCCGCTTCCTCTTGATGAAAACCAATTAATGAAATTAAAATTTTCAAAACACGTAAATGATGATGGTTCTGTAAAATATTCAAAGGGAGCATTCAGAATTCAGACTCCGCAACAGGACAATTTCTCAAATTTCGAAATGTGGTACAGGGACGAAAAAAGGATAATGACTCAACCCATTTCAGTGCACCAGTTGCAAAATCACTATCTTGAAATGACCAAAGTGCACCTTACAGACGATGTGATATAATTACTTGAGAGTTGCAGTTACGATTTTGGTCCCAATATTTACATAAACAACAATGCCGCTATAATCGAGATTTATGATTGTTGTGTTTTCTATCAATCCATATTTTTCCGCATAATAGCTGTCAATGCTGCTCGTTAATGAAGCTGCCGGAATTAAAGAAGATGATAGCGTTGTGGAAACATGGATTACATTGGAATAATTTTTAGCGTTTACGGTTCTTACTATTCCTTTCTCTGCAATTTTATAAGTGAGTGTTACCGGTACCGGGAAGGGTATTCCGGGCACAGTCACGCTTAAACTTTGCGACCAGGTGGTTCCCGCCGGCGAATTATCTTTCAGGTACAATTGTTCAAAAGCCGAAACTCCCAGCCCTGAAGGTAGAGAGTCAAATTGAAAATAATCATTGCCTGTAAGATTAAGGTATTGAAGACTCCCGGTAGAATTATCGTAAATATGATAACTTTTCCCGTTAATCATGGTGTCCCTTGCAGAGGAGGTGAGAGTATAATCCGCAATAACAGGAGTGCTGCCGGAGGAATCTACCTGGTGATATTGCCAGGTGCTGCCGGAAGAAGTTGTCAGGTAAGCATCCTGCTGCGATGGCGTAGTTGTTTGGGAACTCTTCTTACAGGAAACCATAAAAAGTGCAAATGCCGGAAATAAAAGGTTTTTTATTTTCATATAGTGGATTTTTTGCAGGCTTAATGTAATATTAACCCTTTTTTTGCGAAATTAAAATATTTAAACTTATCTTTGCGCTCCCAAAATCAATATGGCCAAACAAGCACTCATTAAACAAGACGGTACAATCCTGGAAGCCTTATCCAATGCGATGTTCAGGGTTAAGCTTGAAAACGGACATGAGATTTTGGCTACCATTTCAGGTAAAATGCGCATGCATTACATAAGAATTTTGCCGGGTGACAAGGTAGGGGTGGAAATGAGTCCTTACGATTTATCGAGAGGTCGCATTATATTCAGGTATAAATAAAAAGATATCACAAACAAATAAAAAAAGTGAAATCATGAAAGTAAGGGCATCTATTAAAAAAAGAAGTGTTGATTGCAAGATCGTGAGGAGGAAGGGAAGGTTATATGTAATCAACAAAAAAAATCCACGTTTTAAACAGAGACAGGGGTAATTATTAAAAAACAAAAACTCAAGATACAAGAACCAAATTGGAATTTGTGATTTGGTTTTGGAATTTAAACTTAAAAATTATGGCTCGTATTGGCGGTATTGATTTACCAAAAAACAAAAGAGGTGAAATTGGGCTTACCTATATATACGGAATAGGCCGTTCTACTGCCCGGTATATTTTAGAAAAGGCAAATGTTAGCAGCGATAAAAAAGTAAATGAGTGGAATGATGAAGAACAGACATCTATCCGAAATGTAATTACCAATGAATTTAAAATTGAAGGGGCATTAAGAAGTGAGGTGCAGACGAACATCAAACGTTTGTTGGATATTGCCTGTTACCGTGGATTGAGGCATCGTAAGGGTTTACCCCTGCGTGGTCAACGCACTCGTACCAACAGCCGCACCCGTAAAGGAAAACGTAAAACTGTTGCAGGTAAAAAGAAGGCCCCTAAGAAATAAATAATATCAATTCCTGAAAGGGAATTTTTTATAAGGCTTATTTTTTTCGAACTAAACCCGGATAACTAAAAGCCGGAAGGAGGGTAGGTTCGGTTCGCCGCGGCGAATGAAATTTTTAAAGATTACCTATTTAGTACAATTATGGCAAAAGCAACAAATGTAAAATCAACAAGTTCAAAAGCTTCATCCAAAAAGAGAGTTGTAAAAGTTGATGCATTCGGAGACGCTCACATCGTAGCTAGTTTCAATAACATCATCATTAGTTTAACCAATAAGCAGGGCCAGGTTATTTCATGGTCGTCTGCTGGTAAAATGGGTTTCAGGGGTTCTAAAAAGAACACACCTTACGCAGCTCAAATGGCGGCGTCAGATGCTGCAAAAGTGGCATTGGATGCAGGTTTAAGACGTGTTGACGTATATGTAAAAGGACCAGGTTCAGGTCGGGAGGGCGCTATTCGTTCTCTTTCGCAGGCAGGACTGGAAGTGGTTATGATTAAAGACGTAACACCTTTACCGCACAATGGTTGCAGACCACCAAAGAAAAGAAGGGTATAATCAATGGCTGATTTTTTGATTGGTGATTTCCTGATATTAAATCACAGAGTCCTAAATCATAAAATCAGAAATATTTAATAACGGGTGTATCATTAATTTTTGATTTTTAACGATGATATACCGACACCAAAAAATCAACATATAAACTATGGCTCGTTACACAGGACCAAAAACAAAAATCTCCAGGATATTCGGAGAGCCCATTACAGGTAATGGGAAATGGTTAACGAAAAACAGCAACCCTCCCGGTATGCACGGGGCAGCCCGCAAGCGTAAAAGCCTCGGAGAATATGCGTTGCAGCTCCGTGAAAAACAAAAGGCAAAATACACCTACGGTGTATTGGAAAAACAATTCCGCAATACATTTACCGAAGCTTCCCGAAGGAAGGGAGTAACGGGTGAAAATCTTATTAAACTTTTGGAAGCCCGCCTGGATAATACGGTTTATCGCATGGGTATTGCCCCAAGCCGCCAGGCTGCAAGGCAACTCGTATCTCACAAACACATTACCGTTAACAATGAAGTGGTAAATATTCCTTCTTATTCTTTGTCGCCCGGCGACATTATCGGGTTAAAAGAAAAGTCTTCCGCTAATGCTTCTATCACAGGAAACCTCAGACCGAAAAACCCAAAATTTAACTGGATTGAATGGAGTGAGGGAACAAAGCAGGGAACTTTTATTGCTTACCCGGAAAGAGAAAGTGTTCCTGAAAATATTAAGGAGCAACTTATCGTCGAGCTATACAGCAAGTAATAAGTTACCAATAATAAGTTGTAGGTAGAAAATAAGATCAAATAATTAAATCAAATCAAAACAAAATAAAAAATGGCCATTTTAAATTTTGTAAAGCCAGACAAAATCGTTCTTCAAAAAAGTAATGATTTTGAAGCACAATTCGAGTTTCGTCCGTTAGAACCGGGCTATGGTGTAACCATCGGCAATGCTTTGCGCAGGGTATTGCTTAATTCTTTAGAAGGTTATGCGATAGTTGGGATCAACATCGTTGGAGCCGATCACGAATTTGCAACAATCAAAGGCGTTACTGAAGACGTTACTGAAATTATTCTTAACCTGAAACAGGTTCGCTTTAAAAAGAAAGTTGACCATGAGGCGGGTACTGAAAAGATCAGTCTTTCTTTGAAAAATAAATCGGAGTTCACCGCGGGAATGATCGGAGATGCTTCTCCCTCTTTCCAGGTTATGAATCCGGATTTACTTATTTGTACCATGGATACTTCTGCCAAGCTTGAAATTGAAATCACAATTGGTAAAGGCCGTGGTTATGTTCCTGCGGAAGAAAACAGGGAAAAGAGTTCTCATTTTGGGTATATTCCGGTTGATTCAATTTATACTCCTATTAAAAATGTGAAGTATAGTATTGAAAATACCCGTGTTGAACAAAGAACAGATTTTGAAAAATTAGTGATGGATGTCGTTACAGACGGTACTATTCATCCTGAAGAAGCAGTGAAACAGGCATCAAGAATTTTAATTCAGCATTTGATGATTATCACGGATGAAAATATAACTTTCGATAGTAAGGAAGAAAAGAAAGAAGATCTTGTTGATGAACAAACCTTACAACTTCGTAAAGTATTAAAGACTCCATTGGAAGATTTGGATCTTTCTGTAAGAGCGTTCAATTGTTTGAAAGCTGCAAAGATTAATTCATTGAGTGAATTAGTTCAATACGAGCAGGAAGACCTTATGAAATTCAGAAACTTTGGACAAAAATCTTTAAGTGAAATTGAGCAGGTATTAAATGAAAGAGGCCTTGGTTTCGGAATGGATCTTAGCAAATTAAAACTCGACGACGAGTAGAATAATTAGCTGCGTAGCCAATTAGCTAATGTGCTAATTGGTGTTGTTGTCATTGGCTAATTATCAAATTATCATATTATTAAATTAGCCCTGTAATTCCTGACACGGTACAGGGTTTTAAAACAAAAGTCATGCGTCACGGAGATAAAGGAAATAATTTAAGCAGAACAGCGAGTCACAGAAAAGCTTTACTTAGTAACCTCGCCTGTCAGTTATTCCAACACAAAAAGATAGTTACTACTCTGGCGAAAGCAAAAGCACTTCGTCCCTATGTGGAACCGTTGATTACAAAGTCAAAAGATAATACTACTCACCAACGTAGAATTGTGTTTAGCCATTTGCAGGACAAAGATGCAGTTAAGGAATTGTTCGATGTAATAAGCGCAAAAATTGCGTCCAGGCCTGGTGGTTATACACGTGTTATTAAATTGGGAAAGAGAGTGGGAGATAACGCGGAACTTGCCATGATAGAATTGGTAGATTACAATGAAATTTATGGAAAAGGAAAAGGTGAGGTTGCAGGCACTGCAAAAAGAACACGCAGGGCAGGAGGACGCAAAAAATCTGTAACGGAAGCCAATACAAAAGATGCAACTGAAACTTCTAAAAACGAAGCTGCTGAACAACCTTCTAAATCAAAATCATCTTCTAAAAAACAAGACGATCTCACAAAAATAGAAGGCATTGGACCTAAAGCAGCGGAAGCATTACAGGAAGGCGGAATAAAAACATTTGCAAAAATGTCAAAAAGCACTCCCGAAGAATTGAAAGATATTCTTGAAAAGTCAGGAGGACATTTTAATGCGCTGGATCCGGGTACGTGGCCTCAACAGGCTGAATTGGCCGCCGCAGAAAAATGGGACGAATTAAAAACACTCCAGGATAAATTAGTTGGGGGAAAGTAAATTTGATAAACAGTTTTTTATATAATCGATGTCCTGCTTTTTGCGGGACATTTTTTTATAAATAAATTGACCATGATATAATTGTTAGCAAATAATAGGTATAAGCTTATTTTTTTTCCTCACATTTTCTTTTCTTTGCAAAACCTTGTTAATGACAGAATCAAAACCCTCACAGCCCGCAGTTTTAATATTAGAAGACGGAAATATTTTTCACGGCAAAGCCTTTGGTAAAATTGGGACAACTACCGGTGAAATTTGCTTCAATACCGGTATGACCGGCTACCAGGAAGTCTTTACAGATCCAAGTTATTACGGACAGATCATTATAATGAACAACGTTCATATTGGAAATTATGGCGTAAAAGACGGCGATGTAGAGAGTGATTCAGTAAAAGTGAAAGGTGTTATCGGCAGAAATTTAGAACAGCAATATTCAAGATTTGCAGCCAACGATTCTTTGCATGAATATTTTGTTAAGCAAAATATAGTGGCCATTGATGGAATAGATACCCGGGCTTTGGTTATCCATATCCGCCAGCAGGGCGCTATGAACTGTGTCATTTCAAGTGATAACAATAATGTTGAAGACCTTAAAAAGATTTTGTCAGGAGTTCCGTCTATGAACGGACTTGATCTTGCGTCGACAGTGTCTACTAAAGAAACCTATACAATAGGTAATGAGAAAAGTAAAATTCGTATAGCCGTTCTTGACTTTGGTATCAAAAAAAATATTTTGAATTGCATGGTTGAAAGGGGTGCATATGTGAAAGTATTTAATGCAAATACCGAATTCAATGAACTTGAGAAATTTTCACCGCATGGTTATTTTATAAGTAACGGACCGGGCGATCCTGAACCTTTGCACCATGCAGTAAAAACCATTAAAGAGATTCTTCATTCCCAAAAACCTTTATTTGGAATTTGCCTTGGACAGCAATTGCTGGCGTTGGCGAATGGTGTACCCACTTTCAAGATGCATCATGGCCACAGGGGATTGAATCATCCTGTAAAAAATGTGACTACGGGTAAATGTGAAATAACCACACAAAATCATGGTTTTGGAGTGGATGCGGATGCGGTAAGGGCTTCAGAAAATATTGAAATTACTCATATAAATCTTGATGATAATTCTATTGAAGGAATTCGTTTAAAAGACAGACCTGCATTTTCTGTTCAATATCACCCTGAATCCACGCCCGGTCCTCATGACAGCCGGTACTTGTTTGATGAATTTTTTGAGATGATAAACAAGAATTAGCTTTTCATTTTCTTTATCCACGAAGCGGGTTATTTTATTTCTTTAATTTTGTTGGATGAAAATCGCAATTATTAATGGCCCCAATTTAAACCTGGTGGGTACAAGAGAAACCGATATTTATGGTGGAGAAACGTTTGAGCATTTTTTTAATAAGCTAAGAAAGAAATATGAAACCATTGATTTTGATTATTTTCAGAGCAATGTGGAAGGCGAGTTAATTAATGAAATTCAAAATGCCGCAACAAAGATGGATGGAATTATTCTAAATGCCGGAGCTTATACTCATACTTCCATTGCAATCGGGGATGCAGTTGCAGCAATTAAAATACCCGTTGTGGAGGTACACATTTCCAATATTGAAGCACGGGAAGAATTCAGAAAATACTCTTATATCTCTGCTAAGTGTGCAGGAACAATTTTTGGTTTTGGCTTAAAAGGTTACTTGCTGGCAGTAGAATCTTTTTTGAATTAGTAGTATAGAAAGAACTAGCTCTTTTTATATATTACTTTATTTCCTCCCAAATCAATATTTGATTTTTCATTATATCCTTGCAGATAATATTTCTTCTTCGCCGCATCAGGATTTGTAAAAATAAAGGTGCAATTTTTTAAAACTGCGTTATGAATACTGCCAGCAAAATCGTTAGTGGGTAAATTATTGTTGGCGATTGTAAAGGTGCATTTGTTGAAATGATATTTTTCATCTGAACTTGAATTGTCCTGCAAATTAAAAGAACAAAGTTTTTTAACCTTCGAAACGAAATTACAATTGGTAAAATTTACGCTTTTAGCATTGGCGATTTGAATCAGGTAATTTCCAAAAGTAGTTAAACCTTTATAAGTCGTATCAACGAAATTGCAACGGTAAAACTTGGTTGATACAATTAAATTTCCTTTATTTTCCGTTTGTACATAAGTTCCATAAAAATCACAATTATTAAATGTATACCCCGGCTTCGAAATCCATGCTGACCTATTGGTTACTCCCCAAAACTTACAATTGGTAAACGTACAATTTTTGCTATCGCCCGCAAGTGCTAACATTCCGCAACCTGCATTATCAATAAAATTACAATCTTCAAAGACGCCATTGCTGATCGGTCCGGTCTCGGCTTCAATGTCAACGCCTGCCCCCGGAGCAGAATTTATTTTTCCTTTGCCGGTGTGATTGAAGTTGCAATTTTTTACATAAACATGGTTTCCTCCAATCCATGAAAATCCCTGCCTTCCATTATATTCAAACATGCTGTTAGTGATGCTTATACTGTCAGGCGAGTTACTTAACTTATTTGAAACACAAATACCGTCAAGCCCGAAATGATGTATATAAGCATTATTTATTTGCACGTTTTTGCTGTTCGAAATAAAAATGCCGTAATGCGGAAGTTGAATTCCTACGTCGCCATAGACTCCGCCTACATTAATTTGATCACTATTCCCATCCATAGTTACGCCCGAAACAGTAATGTTTGAACTATTTTCAATTAATATGCAACTTCCAATTGTAGCCGCATAAGCGTAGTTTTTAAAATAATTCTTTCCGTGTTCATAAATCTTACCCGATATTGGATTAAATGCCCCCAAATGCAGGTTCGACGTATATTTTAGCAAACTCTCCTCTTCCCCTTCGATCCTAAAGTTGTTAATATTTGTTAACCGCATCACATCTTCACCTCTATAAGCTGGTTTATTTTTTTGTCCTCCTGTAAAGATTTGTCTGCCTATAATGTAAGTCCCTTTGGGGATAATTAACTTGCCATTTCCTCCCCGCCTGTTAAAATAAGTTGCTGCACTCACAAAAGCATCCTGGTCATTTGTTGTACCGTCTCCTTTAGCACCGAATGATTTTATATCCCGGGTAATGTAGGCCTGGGATTCAGCTGTGAAAAGGAGTAGGGAAAGTATTGCGACTAATATATATTTCATAATGCAAATTTAGACGTAAGAATAACTCTATTACAACATGCAATTGTAATAATGCCATAGTAAGACCAATATCTTGCCGGGAAGGAATTGCGTTCTAATATTTAACAAATTAAAAGATTTGTCTAAAAACACTATTTAATTTTTTTTATGATCTCTTTTACAGTTTTCTTATATTTATCATCTTCTGCGAGTTGATCTTGTATAAACTGATTGTCTTCGAGTCTGCCAATTACCGCATTCATTTCGTCCTTGTTTTCATACACCATTCTCCGGAACGGATTTGTATAGTCCTTGGCTCTCGAATTATAAATTTCCTTACCCATCCACGTTTTGGTAGCAATTGATTTTTCAAGCAATGTTACAAAGACCGGTTGTGTAAACTGCTTTGACGTTATATTTTCGATTTCAAGAAGAGAAGTATAAGCGTGAATTAATTTATCTTTTATATAAGCGGCACCATTTTGCACATAGCGATCATGCACCTGAGTCCAGGAATTAATTTTATTTTTTTTGATATCATTTTTCAGTTTGTCAATATCCGAAGCGGTCATTAATTGTCCGCCCATATTAATCCACTTTGATCTTTGAATTTTCACCGGTATACTTTTCTTAAATTCTTCGAATGAAGAAAATTTATTCTGCTTTATATGAGCTATCAATTGCCCAACACCATAAAATGAAATTAATTCTTTAAAAAGATCTATGACCTGTGGAACTTTTAATACTTCTGTTTTACGCTCACTGTTTTCAAAACCTGTTGCAAAATAATTGCCATTTTCATCTGCTTTTAATGCCGATAGCATTTCAATTGCATCAAACATTTCATTTATAGTGTCAGGCGCAAGATAATTGTGTTCTATTGTTTGAATTCTTTCTGTTCTTTTATCTCTGTCTGCATGCTTCCAGCTATTACGCTCCAGGGCATACATGTTGTACATAAACCAATAACCGGGCATTAATATTAATTTGTCATTAGCCACATCATTGCTTACGAGACAAAAGGGCAACGATATATTTAATTCAGAAGGGAAATCGGCTTTTGATAAAATTGTGAAGGAGGCAAATTTTGAGTTGTGCTTAAGGCTCACGCACAAGCCCGGCCAGAAGCCACGCCCGGCAATAATTTCACCATCTGCACCGCGGCTGTTATGATTACTTCCAATGGTTGCACCGGCGGCAATATTGCTTTGGCCCATTATTAACGAAGCGCATAAAAATGAATTGTTATGATGTTGTTCATGCGCCGGAAATATGAGGGAATTCAATACTTCACAACATGAAATAGTTGAGTTGTTTCCAAGATACGAATTGATAAGCCTTGCACCATATTTCAATTGTGAATGAGAAGCCATTACGAATCGTACCGCTTTAACTCCATAAAAAATTCTGCACCCATAACCAATAATTCCATTTACTATTTCGCAACCCTCGCCAATTTGTGAAGTACGTCCTTTATCGCTGTTGATCGTAAGATTTTTTAACTTGTTGGCCCCTTTAATGTACGCATCTGAGCCGATGGAAACATCTTTAATGATGTTACAATCTTTCAGAACACAGCGGTCGCCTATGGTTCCATAGTAACCTCTTTTATTATCAAATTCTTTTTGAGTAAGTTCAATAAATCTTTGCAGCAATTCCTTGTCCTCGCGATTGCTGCTCCATAAATAAGCATCGCCAGGTAACATACGTTCGAATGGAATAACACGTCTGCCGCCGGTTTCGTTGCGAACTTCCATCCAGATTCTCGTTTGCTCTGTTTCACCTTCTTTTAAAATTCCATTTCCAAATTTCGAATGATCCGTTGCTGCGACCTCATTAACATTTGCAATCATAACTTCATTCCCAATAATATAGTGGCTCAGGTAGTGAGCGTTATCAATGCATACATTGTCTCCAAAATCGCAACTTATAATGGTACTGTTGTAAATGCCAACCGGCATGCGAAGATTATGGAACTCGAGGTAGTAAGGCTCCAATTTTCCGATCCGGACCAGTCCAAAAAATTTGCAATTTTTTACAAGTACCGGGTCAAATGCATCAGACACAAGGATTTTGCTCCAATCATCGGAACTATTATCGCTGCGTATGAGAATTTCTTTTTCCCTTGTTGAAAGACTGCGGTAACGGATACTGTTCTTGTTCTGCTTATTCCGGAGATAATATTCATCTTCTCCTGCAGGCAAATATTTTTGATCAATAAAATTATACCCTAAGTTGTTGACGGGATGTTTTGTGATTATGTTCATGGGGATAGGTATTAGTTATTAGTACTACTTTTTATTCAATTGATCTCACGTATATCTTCCATGCCTTCCGCTATGCACGAATTAATACCTCTTGAGCTTCTAATAATTTGATCTGTTAATCTGACTATTTCTTCTGAAGGAAATTTTTTCCCCAACCGCCCGATTTTAATTTTAAGAAGCGTCATTTTTTTCCCAACTTCCAATTCTCTATAACTTTTGGCGTCGGATTTATCCTGACTTTTACTCATTATAATTTCTTTTGAATCTTTTTAGTTTAAAAGGTTTTGTCACCCGATCATTCATCACCGATAACTATTCCACCGTCACTGACTTCGCCAGGTTTCTCGGTTTGTCTACATCGCATCCTTTTGCTACCCCAATGTAATAAGAAAGTAATTGCAGTGGGATAACGCTCAATATAGGAGCAACTATTTCGTCTGCCGACGGAACGGCAAAAATATCATCTGCCATAGAAGGTATTATTTCATCGCCTTCCGTGATGATAGCAATTACTATTCCCTTGCGGGCTTTTATTTCCTGGATGTTGCTTACAATTTTTGCATGGTAGTCATCTTTTGTAGCGACAAAAATTACAGGAAGTTGGTTATCGACCAGCGCAATCGGGCCGTGTTTCATTTCAGCAGCGGGATATCCTTCAGCATGTATGTACGAAATTTCTTTAAGCTTTAGTGCCCCTTCAAGCGCTATCGGGAAATTATAACCTCTTCCCAGGTATAATGCATTTACTGAATCTTTATATTTTTCGCCAATTGATTTTAATAATAATGCATCTTTTAAAACTGCTTCAACCTTTTCAGGAAGTTCTTCCATTTCCACAAGCAATTTTGAATATCTGGTTTCATCTATGGTGCCTTTTTCCTTTGCTATTTTTAGGGCAATCATCAGTAATACTGTTAACTGTGCCGTAAATGCTTTGGTTGATGCAACACCTATTTCGGGACCAGCGTGCGTGTAGGCGCCGGCGTGAGATGCCCTTGAAATGGATGATCCAACAACATTCACAATTCCAAAAATAAAAGCACCTTTTTCTTTGGCTTTTTCGATGGCAACTAAAGTATCTGCGGTTTCACCGCTTTGAGATATGGCGATGATAACATCGCCCTTATTAACGATTGGGTTTCTATACCGGAATTCCGAAGCATATTCCACTTCAACAGGAATGCGGCATAACTCTTCGATAACATATTCGGCGACCAATGCAGCGTGCCAGCTTGTCCCGCACGCTATAATAATATATCGCGGGGCTGTTACAAGCGATTGAATATTATCTTCAATACCTTTCATTGTAATAGTTCCCCTTTCTGCGTCTAACCGACCGCGTAGGCAGTCATATATGGTTGCAGGCTGCTCATGAATTTCTTTTAACATGAAATGCTCATAGCCACCTTTTTCAATTGCCGCCAGTTCTATATCAAGTTTTGAAATATAAGGTGTTTGTTTTTCATTACCCAGGTTTTTAAGAATAAGCTGGTCTGATTTTATGACGGCAATTTCATAATCGTTGACATAAACTACCTCTTTAGTGTATTCAAGCATTGGTGTAGCGTCGGACCCAAGAAAATGTTCCCCCTTTCCTATTCCAATAACAAGGGGACTACCTTTGCGGGCGGCAATAATAGTATCCGGGTTATCCAGGTCAAGTAATAGAATGACATACGCACCCGAAACCCTTTTTAAAGCTATCCGTACCGCCTCTTCAAGCTCGCATTGGGTATTTTTTTGAATCTCTTCAATAAAGTTGAGTAATACTTCGGTATCTGTTTCACTTTTAAAAGTATATCCTTTATTTACCAACTCTTTTTTTAGTTGAGCATAATTTTCAATAATACCGTTATGAATCATTGCCAGTTTACCACCGGCACTTTTATGGGGATGAGCGTTTACATCACTTGGCTCTCCATGAGTGGCCCAGCGGGTATGGCCTATGCCAATGTTAGCATGGAGACTTTTGCCGATCAAACTCTCTTCAAGTTCCGCAACTTTACCTTTTTTCTTATACACCAAAAGTCCGTCTCCATTAATAAGTGCAACACCTGTACTGTCGTACCCGCGATACTCCTGTCTTTTAAGTCCTGTTATAATAATTGGGTAAGCCTCTCTATGTCCTATGTAGCCAACAATTCCACACATAAATTAAATTTTTATAAAAATGATTTTACCGAAAGGCGTTTATGCTTAATGGTTATAATCCGTTACCCTTTAAAAAATATAAAGCTACGTTAAAAAAGATAACAAGCCCGGTAACGTCCACTAATGTTGCTACGAATGGAGCTGAAGAAGATGCCGGGTCGGCCCCTAATTTTTTTAAAAGAATAGGAAGCATGCTTCCGGCAAATGATCCCCAAAGAACAACTCCTACCAATGAAAAGCTAACAGACAATGCAATTAAAAACCAATGCAGGCCGTAAATATCGGTCATTATTCCATGATGCATTAACATGCTCCACAGAGTAATTCTCAAAAATCCGATCAGTCCTAAAATTGCGCCCAATACAAGCCCCGATAAAATCTCCCGTCTCATTACTCTCCACCAATCAGAAATCGCAACTTCCCCCAAAGCCATGGCCTGGATTATTAAAGAAGAAGCCTGCGAACCACTATTGCCGCCGCTGCTCATGATGAGCGGAATAAAATTGGTGAGAACCAGTACTTTTCCAAGTTCATCATTATAATAAGCCATTGCCGTAGCAGTAAGCATTTCGCTTAAAAACAATATAATAAGCCAACCGACTCTTTTTTTAACGAGGCCAAAGAAAGGAGTTTCCAGGTATGGTTGATCAAGTGCTTCCGCACCACCTATTTTTTGAATGTCTTCACTGAATTCTTCATTAGCAACCCACAACACGTCGTCTATAGTTACAATGCCCAGCAGAACATTGAAATCGTCTACAACGGGAAGGGCTACACGATTATTCATTTTAAAAACTTCATTCGCTTTTTCCTGGTCGTCATTCACATTGAGCTCAATGTATCTGCCGTCCATCATTTCACTTACCTTTTTGGTTGGAGGGGCCAAAAGAAATTCCCTTATTCTTATATCATCGAGCAGTTCGCCGTGATCATTTATTACGTAAATCACGTCAATCGTTTCAGTATCCTTCCCCACGTGCCTGATTATATCAAGCACTTCTGCTACCGTGTTGTTTTCGTGAACATATACGTAATCCGGTGTCATTAACCTGCCCACACTATTTTCAGGATAACCCAGAAGAGACAGTGTAATTTTCCTTTCTTCAGGATTAAGCGTTTTCACCAATTCCCTTACAACTTCATTGGGCAAGTCTTCCAAAAAATCTGTCCGGTCATCGGGCTGCATTTCGTTAAGCAGTTCTGCACTTTTCGTGGGCGGAAGATTTTTTATAATTCTTTTTTGAACGGAATGTTCCAGTATTTTGAATAAACTAACGGCACGGTGCATAGACAGATGTTGAAAAATACCCATTTCTCTATCTTCGTTTTCTTCAATTAGTTCCGCAACGTCACTTATGTTTTGCTGATTTAGAAAATCACTTATAGCCGCATCGCTGCCGGATTGGAGAATTTCTTCATATTGATCCTGTATGGTAACTTCTTCTTCTGCCATTTTATATAGCTCTTCGGATTATCTCGCAAATTAATTTATTTTACAATAGTTATCTTCTTAATAAATGATAAAACAATATTTATATTTAAAAAAAATAACTGCAAAAGGCAGAGGTGTTTTTACCAGGAAAAAAATAGATACTAATGTTGTAATTGAGGAATCGCCGGTAATTGTTATGACGGCTGAGGATAGAATTCTGCTGGATAAAACTTTGCTTCATGACTATATTTTTGAATGGGGAGCTAATAAAGATGAATGCTGCATGGCGTTGGGTTTCGTGCCGATGTATAATCATAGCTACGAAAGTAATTGCGAGTATTTTATGGATTTTGATGAAGAGTCTATCCAGGTAAAAACAATACGGCCAGTCAGGAAAGACGAAGAACTCACAATAAATTATAATGGAGACTGGAACGATAATAAAAGAATATGGTTTGAAGCAAAATAATTCCCCCGACGTCTGCGAATGAGATAAGGAGGGATGAATTATTAAATTGTTATTTCTTATGCTTTATATCCAGTTCACAACCGCTGAAATGTTTTGATCATTTTCCTGTTTATAAAATATTTTTATACCAAGGCGTTTAGCAAGGTCTTTTACTATTTGCAGGCCCAAGCCGGAATATTTGCTGCTGACCTGCGTTTGCTGCAGCATTGAATTCAGATCGGAAGCATTTTTATTTGCGGAAGGATTTGTAATTGTGATTGAATTAGTATCTGCTGTAATCGTAATGCTTGCTTTATCATCGCATTGTTTTATGGCGTTCTGTAGTAAATTCCTCAGGATTACTGCAATGAAATTTTCATCAGTATTTTGAGAAATGTCTGGGCTAACGCTTATAATTACACGAAGTTCCTTTTCTTTAATTTGTTCTGCAAAAAGATCCTTTTCCTGTAGTAGGAGGGGAGCTATCTTAACCGCTTTATATTGTGGAGTAAAGTTGTTCATCTGGCTTTTACTCCATAATAAAATATCTTCCATCGTTTCCAATACATTTTCTGAAGCCCTGTTCAGCCTGTCCTCATATTGTTGTCTTAGTGCATTATCAAGCCTTTGCGGATTTTCTTTTTGTAAATGCAATAACTGTACTATGCTGCTTACAGGCGCCCTTAGGTCGTGACTGATAACACCAAAGAGTTTTGCTTTGGTATCATTGGCAACCGAAAGCTCGCTATTCAATTCGTCAAGCTGATGATTACGCTGGTTTAATATTTTATTAAGCTTTTCTTTGTTACGGTAAATAAAATAAAGGAGTAATGAAAAAATGCCAAGGCTCACTAATCCGAGAATTAGTAAATTCCTTGTATTCGAAGCTTGTTTAAGTTCCAGTGTATTCAGCCTGTTTTTCTGATCTAAGACTATAATCTGGTTTTCTTTTTCTGCGGTTTGATAATGGGTTTCAAGGTCCGCAAATGTCCTGGAAATTTTTTCTTTGGTAAGTGTATCCTGTATTCCAACATATTGTTCATAATATTGCAATGCACTTTTTGTATTGCCCAATCCTTTATAAGAAAGAGCCATATATTTCAGAATATTAGAATACAATTCTTTGCTTAGTTGTATTGCAACAGGAAGCGCCTGTGTCAGCAATGAAATGGCCTGCTGAAACTTGCCCGTTTCCTCGAGGTACCTTCCTTTAATCATTTGAGACTGGAAAATCAAAAACGGTGATTGAATTAGTGCCGCAAGTGAATCGCCTTTATTTACATAAGGCAATGCTTTATCATATTGTTTGTGATCAATATAATATAACCCGATGTTGAGATTGGAGGAAACCAGTTCTGATGGAAATATAGATTGACCCTTTGTATTCGTTGCAAGTTGATTATTGTAATAAAGCGCAGAGTCAATATTACCGGAAGTAGTAAACGCTTCAACAAATGAACTCAATAAACGATTGCTTACAACGGGTGAAATATCCGCAAAGCGTTCGCCGTTCCGCAAAGCGGCCAGGCTTTTATCCGCCATTTGTGTATTGAGATATAACTTGGATAGCTGGTCACATTGAATGGCGTAATCAAATTTTGCTTTTGAAATTGTTGTTGTGTCGACATCCTTTTCACGCAATTGAATGCTTTTAATATAATAATCCTGCGCCGTACTGTAATAAGATTTTTGCTGGTAATAGCTTCCAAATGCCGAATAAATATCCTGGAGAATTGGTTTATCTTTCGTAGTGTCAGCAATGGTTTGAAGAATATTTTTGCAGGAATCAACTTTATCAGGCTGCTGCATTTGAAAATTAATGCTCATCAATGCTTCGCAGGCGCCGGCAATTAGTCTGGTTGCATTGGCTTTTTGTGCACTGTATAAACTTTGATAAAAATAGTATTGAGCACTGTCGGCTTTAAGCTGGTAATAACACCCGAGAGCAGTGTATAAAAAAAAGCTTGCCTTATCCGAATCATCATCTGGCTTTACCAATTGCAATCCTTTTAATCCTGCCTTTTGCAATACAACGTAGTTATCTTTTGCGCCATTTTTATTTAAACGCAGTTCAGCACAATAGTTAAGCCATGCTTCTATTTTTTCGTTATCGTTTTTAATTTTTGATAAATCCGGCGACTGAGATTTAACTACACTTGAAATTAAGTTTAGTGCAACAATGAGTATAGAAAGAAATTTCCCCATCTTTTGTTATCAGATTATAAAGCAATTTAAACATTCAGCGTAAATAAATCCTATTCAGAAAAACTTAAAGCGTGTTTATATAATTTTCCAATGGGCAGTTCCTGGGATTGAATATTTATTTTATTTTTTTGAATCGCGTCCACCTTGTTCCTGTTTACCACATAGCTTCTGTGTATACGAACAAATATATCCGGGGGCAACTTTTCAATAATACCATTTAATGTTGTTAATACTAAATATTGTTTTGCAGTAGTCACAACACGGGTATAATCTCTCATTGCCTCAAGGTATAAGATGTCATGAATTGGTATCTTGTATTTATCGTATCCCTGTTTGATGATTATGGAATCTTTGTCCTGTTCGGTATCAAAAGCAAATGCTTTTATGCGCATCTGGTAGAAATCACGCAGCCGGAGAGCACACCTTGCAAAGCGTTCTGAAGAAACTGGTTTTAATAAATAATCAAAGGCTTCGAGTTCAAAACCTTCTAATGCAAACTCCGGATGTGATGTTATAAAAACCGGCAGGCCGCAGGTCGAAATTTTTTTTATTAATTCTATACCGCTAAGGCCGGGCATTTCAATATCTAAAAAAATAACATCAGGATTAAACCGGGTAATTATTTCCAGAGCTTCAATGGGATTACTGCATGAGGCAACTTTTTGTAAGAAGGAAAATTTACCGGCTTCTGTTTCTACCACCGCCCGATCAATTTCATCATCATCAATTATTACATATTTAAGGTGAAGGTTAGGGATATGCATTTTCCAGTGCCTTAAAAGATCATGAAATTAGTTAATATAAAACTACGCAAAAAAACTTTTGTTTTTCTGACGATTTTAAGAATACGTTCGTCGGTTAAAATCAAATGTCATTACAATGAAAAAGTATTTTTATGAAAATAAAAGTTCAATCATTCAAATTTTTCTTATGAAAAAAATACTTTATTTACTGATCGTGAGTCTCAGTTTACAATTCACCGCCTTGTCCCAAAATGTGGGCATTGGCACCGCTGCACCCGGTTACAAGCTTGATGTAAAAGGAGACGTTAATATTTCTACCGGAAATTATTTAAGGATAGATGGAATAAGAGTGTTGAGAGATAATCCTAATTCGGGCGATAACAATATTTTTCTTGGCGATTATGCTGATACATCTTCCTCACCCGGATTTAGAAATGTAGCGGTGGGATCTTATGCAATGGCGGCTAATCAGGGTGCTTATAATACTGCTGTTGGTTCTACCAGTTTGCAGAACAACTCTTTCGGAAATTCAAACGCGGCTTTTGGCGAAAAATCATTGCAGAAAAATTCTATTGGCTCTTACAATGTTGCTTTAGGCTCTGGTGCTTTACAGAATAACACAACAGGAAATGATAATGTTGCAATTGGTTTTCAGAGTTCGTATTCAAATGCAGCAGATGATAATATTGCATTAGGATATCAAAGTTTATATAGCAATACAGCAGCCGATAATATTGCACTTGGATACCATTCAATGTACAGCAATACTACAGGAGATAACAATATTGCAATAGGTCCGATAGCCCTTTATAAAAACACAACGGGCAAAAGCAATACCGTAGTGGGATCGAATGCATTGTATGCAAACACTACAGGAAATTACAATTCTGCCTTTGGAAATGACGTTCTTAATTATAACACTGTAGGATACGACAATACGGGAATGGGTGACGAGTCACTCTTTTATACTACAACCGGAGCCTTCAATACGGCAATGGGCGTTCAGTCATTAAAATCAAACACAGCCGGCGCTGATAATGTTGCTATAGGATTTGAATCATTATATAGCAATTCGACCGGGTATAATTTGACTGGGCTCGGCACTTTTACCAATGTTTCATCTGATGGCCTTTATAATTCAACAGCAATAGGAACGGGTGCCATAATAAATGCAAGTAACCAGGTTAGGGTGGGAAACTCTTCTGTTACGAGTATTGGCGGTCAGGTTGGATGGACAAGCTTTAGCGATGGCAGGTATAAACAAAATATCAGGCAAGATGTCCCCGGTCTTGCTTTCATTAATAAGCTGCAACCTGTTACTTATACTTTAAATGTAAATGCAATTGAATCAAAATTAAAAACGCGGGATGGTAAACCATTGCCTGGTCAAATGGATGATCCATTATCGAAGCAGGCGGTACAGGAAGAATCAAAGGTTATTTATACAGGATTTGTAGCGCAGGATGTAGAGAAAGCAGCGCAATCCTTACATTATGATTTCAGCGGTGTAGATAAACCAAAAGATGATCAGCAATCATTTTATGGATTAAGATATGGAGATTTTGTAGTGCCGCTTGTAAAAGCTGTTCAGGAACTCAACGCAGAAAATAATCTATTAAAAAAACAACTTGAGGATCTTTCAAAAAAGGTTAAGGCGCTGGAGGATAAAACAAGTAATTAGAATTTTTGAAATTATTTTCTGTGCTCATTATTTATTGCCTGCTTTTGCAACAAGATCTAATCACAAATATAGCAGTCACCACTTCGTCGTTTTAACTTTTTTAATTAAAGCAGATCCTACTTCAAAGTAAGAGAGGTATATTTTAAACAGATTTGAAAAAGTAAAAATTAATTAATAAAAATACTTTTTGATTATCTAACGATTTTAAGAATACGTTCGTCGGTTAGTATTAATACCTCATCACTGCGAAAGTATTTTTATGATGGTTAAATTCTTAGATAAATTATTTCAACATATAAATTAAAATATTATGAAGCAATTAAAACTGGCAATGGCAATTACATTATTTTTTGCCTCCGCAAATTCACTTCAAGCACAATTTCTAAAAAAAATATTAAACGACGTAAAGCAAACCACGCAAAACCGTGCAAATAAAAAAGCAAGCGATGTTACCAGTAATACGATTGACGACATGACGAAATCAGGATCAAACAATAATTCTTCAAACATAGATACAGCAGCACTTGGAGGCGTATTAGGCGCATTTGCAAAAGCGGCGCATGATAATCCTAACGATACTTCAATGAGTGATTTATTAAGCAAAAGTTTGGGCAACCTTACGGGTGGAGGCGGTGTTTCTGCTGCTGATTCTGCAGCGGCTCTTAAAATTTATACAACGGCAAATGGCGGTAGTGGTATTTATTATGAGTACAGCATTCAATCGACAACAAAAAGAAACGGAGCGGTAACAAGCACCAGCAAAATGTATTTTGATAACAATGGCGAAGGGCGTTCAGAAATGAACCTTGCTGCCATAATGGGTGCAAAAAAAAGTTCGCCTATAATTGTGATAGGCAGAGCCAGCCAGCCGCAGTACAGCGTTATAATTGATGATGCGGATAAACAGTATTCTTTAAATGTGATAGATACATCGCTCATCAATAATCATATTTCACAATACCAGGTTACAAAAATTGGTAATGAAACGGTGAATGGTTATAACTGCGTTCATGCAAAGCTCACTTCAACCATAGGTTCAGGAATGTTTAAGTCTTCAAGCACGCAAGATGTTTGGATGAGCACTGATGTGCCTGGTTATTCACTCATGAAGAAAGTAATCCTGCAACAAAATGTAACGCCGCAAATGTTGCAGGCGCTTAACAATGCAGGTTGCGAAGGTTTTTTAGTAAAGATGGTGGCGGGCGATAAAAATTATTCGACGACGATGCAGTTAACCAAAGCAGAAAAACAAAATTTTGTTGCATCATTATTTAAAATTCCTTCCGGATACACTGAATCAAAAAGCAATTTGATGTTTGGCAATATGATGCAGGCGGCACAAAAACAACAATAAAACTTTTCTTATGCATCTAAAATTAAAAATATTTATTGCTTTAGTTGTTACTTTTCTTTCGGCAAAGAATAATGATTTGCATGCCCAATTCTTAAAAAATATTCTGAACTCTGTTAAGCAAACAGCGCAAAATAAAGCAGATGAAAAAGCAAATAATGCTACCAATAAAGCATTGGATAAAATTGACAATTTAGGCAAAAAAAAACCTGCAACAAATAGTAATAATAATACCAACAGCACAACAACCTCAACAACAAAATCTTCTAGGTCAGATACGATACCTGATAAAAGCACAGCTTCAACAAATAATGTTAGTAATGCTGCGCCGCAAAACAATGAGTATAATTCTGATGGAAGTTTTATCAATTTAAATCTTTCATCAAACAGAATAATTGCAGGTGGAGCAGTGAAGATATCAGGCTCAAGTATTAAATATCAAAATTTTAAATCGGTTGCGATAACTATAACAACAGAAGACGGAACGGGCAAAGAAAGCAGAACACTTCCGCTTGATACAAGTGGAGCTTACTCTACTATATGGCAATTAAATTCTGATGGTAGTTACCTCGTTACCGCAAAAAGCAGCGATGGCAAAAGCACAATAAGCAAAGAACTGGGCGTATTTAAGCCCGATGATATTGATTCGGTAATTAAGCCGTTAAAAGATGTTACCACTAAAGGTTTTGATAAACTGAAGGATGATATTGATAAAGTAAAAACAACGCTAACAGCACAAGATGCAAATGCTTTGCAAAAAACGATGGATGATTTTGCTGATAAGAAAGATAAATTATTGAAACAATTAGATGATGTTGCTGCTGCTGGCAAAGGGCTGATTAATGTTGAAAAAAAATATGGCGGCTTGCCTTCATCTACATTAAAAAATTTATCAGACATGACTAATGCAGTGTCTGAACAAACAAATGATGTAGAGCAGGCAATTGAAGCAACAGACCACAAATCGTATGATAACAGTGTTTGCGAATATTTGGTGATGGTAAGTGAAGCATGTGCAGCATTTTCAACCTTCACAAATTTTGAAGGAAAATTTACAAAAATTCTTGTCAACATAGCGGGTGATAAAGCCGGCCGGTCTATTGCGGGGTATGACGCAGCAAATTTAACTGGAGGTAGTGATGCAGCAGCACAGGCATCAGGCGAATGCGCATCATTATTTACTGCTGCGGCAACGAACAGTGAAGCGCTGGAAGCAGATTTTATGAGTCCGCTGGGTTTTGCAGGCGATGTGGTGCACATGTGTTCTGATTTATTGTTGAAAAAATATTGTGCAGTTATGAACGGAGACCTAAATCATAAATACGAATGCATATACCGCAACAAAGACAATAAGACATGGTGGGATTATACTTATACAACTGAAGCCACTATTAATCTTCGTTATCCAAAAAATAATGCCGGCGGCAACATTATAAAAATGAAAGGAAACATAGAAGGAAACGCGACAAAGTTCACTATGTTTCAAGATGCACAGCAGATAGATGCTTTCAAAGACGCGATGAAAGGCAGAGAAGGTTTAACACAATTTTACTCACTACAACTTCATAAACCGATCGCCGTTCCTTTCTCCGCGGCATCGGCAGATAAAGATATTGGCTTTGGCGCTGTAGCAAGAGCCATTGCCGTACCCGCTTCATTCAATATCCCTATTGATGCAGATTACAATGTAGAAGAAAAAACATTAAAGATTTATGTAAACGATGCTTTGGTTGATTTTACTCCCGCTGTATGTTATATATATGGGTATGTAATGATAGCAGCAGGTATTCCATTAGTTACCAGGGTGAACTATCCCATCAATTCTGTAAAACTTACACTGGGAAAAGTGATTTCAGAAAATAGTGTTTTTAAGATAGACGCTGACGAGAAAAATAATCTTAGCGTAAAAGGAACCGGCAAAACACAAATCGGCAATGCCACCTCCAGCGCAGAGCACTACATCAATTTTTCTTTTAACTTAAAAAGTGAGGAATAAAATGAAACTGTCCTATAAAAAAATAATGATGATTACTTGCCTCTTTGCTTTATTAGTATTTGCAAATGCATGCAACAAGCCTTCTGCAAATCTTATTTTTAATGGAAGCGCTGAAATACCAAGCTACGACAGTGTTCCAAAAGGCTGGCAAAATATAAGCGGGCATTGGGTTTCTGCCGAAGGCGATAGTGCGCATCACGATTATGCACATGCGCAGGACAGCAGCCATTACTTTTTTGGAGGTTATGGTTTGATTTGCGTGTTACAGCAAGATGTAGATATTTCAAAATATGCAAAAGCAATTGATGATAAAAAGCAAAAATTTATTGTAAGTGGCTTTGAACAAACCTTAGAGCAGGTCCGCTTTCTGACCAGGGAATGTTGAAAGTGGAATGTTTGGATGCATCAAAAAACAAAACATTGTACAGCGATTCTACTGATACCTTAATGAGTAAAAGCAAGTGGAAGGCAGTTGCAGATACATTCTTAATACCATCAAATACACGATTTATAAGAGTTCAATTAGTGGCTTTTAGAAATGTAGGTGGTGATAATGACGGTTATTTTGATAACATTAGTTTGGTTGCAGTTCCATTTCCATCATCAAACTATCTTTTAATCATTATAATAATTGTTGCGATAGTAGTTGTTGCAGGTTTGGTTTGGTATTTTCAAAAAAAGAAAATGAACAACAAAAAACCAATGCAAAAACCATCATAAAAGTGGATGCCCCGGAAGCAAAAATTGGTAAGTAAAGAATAAAAATTGCAGTTCAAATTCTTATACCTGAACACGAATCTTACAGCAGCAAAGGTAAAGCAAGTCATAATTAAAAGATCATAAAAAATACTTTTTGTCTTTCTAACGATTTTGAAAATACGTTCGTCGGTTAGTTTTCCTTCTTCATAAAGATCAAATCTATTTTTACGACAGTCAAATTTTAAATCAGCAAAAAAAATAAAAATGAAAAAATTAATTATTTGCTCATTGTTTTTTTCGCTCTTACACATGGCTTCATTTGGGCAACTGAGGCAAAAAAAAATGGTTCTAAATAAAACTTCTTCAACGATAGCCCCGGCAGCAACTAACCAGAGTGCTGTGAAGACGGATGCTGCGGTAAAAGCCGCTCCCATAGCAAAGCCAAATGTTGCCTTAAAAACAACCAGCCAGATAGTATTTTTAAATACACATAATGTATTATACAAACAAAAAATTCTAAACCCGGTATTAGCCAAGATAGTAGCAAGCCATGCCAAACCTTTTTTTGCATACAATAAAACCATTAATTTCCCTGATAAATCATCCCTTCACATTGGCTTGATAAAAAGCCCATCTTTTGCGCTCCAGCCGGACAAGGTAAGCCCTGTTCTGAAATCTTCCAGTTCATCGTCAGACAATCAATGGGATTGTGTCACCAACGTAGTAAATCTTAGCGCTACTTCTACAAACTTTTTGAACAATAACTATTCAGCACAAACTTCTCATATTTACCCCGGAGCTATCTACACCTACGATCACCTCTATGATGGAAGTTTCAAGGAGGAAACGCAAAACCGGAACCCGATATACATTGGAAGTGACAATCCCAATATGACCGGAAGTACTTATGAAGAAGTCCCTTCTCCGAGCATGTTCACTATCGATGATGCTATTGCAAAACTGTATCGCCGTTTTACCGGGCCAGCCGCAAATGAGAGCAATACCTACCAGATTTTTGAATCCGACAATTCATCAGATTTCGCGTTAAAAGTTGGTGCCGGCGCCAGTGGGTACGGTTTTAGCATCAGTAATCAATATAGCACAGCGTCACAGCAGAACCATTATTATCTAACGATTGACGCAAAAAAAACATTGTTTTCAATAAGCACCTCCGTGCCCGATAGCGGTTATTTCAAAACACACGTTGATGGTTCTTCACCCTATGTTGTTCTCGGCAACGTAAGTTATGGAGTAAGAGTGTTGGCCAACCTGGATTTTACTTTCAGTTCGCAGGAAGATGAGGATAAATTAAAAGCAGCTTATTCGGGATACAGTGTTAATGCCAATGTTGATTTTGATGTACTTCAAAAAAGCATTTCCAGCACTACGAAGATAAACGCTTATATTATCGGGGGACCAAGCTCAGGAACAACAATAGCTTTTACAAGCGATCAGTTAAAGCAACAAATCGATAATATTTTAACTAATGCTACTTACAGCAATGCACGACCTATAAGTTACCAGTTGTATGATATGGATGGTAATGTTATTGGAGCTATGAGCGCAACGGACCAGTTCACCGACAGAACCTGTACTCCAAGTAACCTGTCCAAGACTTTACAAACGCCCATAACAGCAACCATTAAGACAGGCGGTGCACCCGGCGATAATAAGGACGGAGATACTCATTTTTCCTTTGGATTTTTTGATCAATCAGGAAGGCAACTCGCGGTCTTCCACGATGATAGCAATAACGACGAATACGCCGAAGGCACCAGCCGGACTGTTCAAATGACGAGCGCAATTCAAAGTGTATATAAACCAGTGCCGGTAACTGCATCATTATCAGACTTCGCTCAAAAGGGAGGCCATGTCCATTTAAATGTTGCGCCCAACGGGCACGATACATGGAAAATAAGTTCATTTACTCTTAATCTGAATTTTGCAAATGATTTAAAGCCACATCCTGTTACGTGGACTAACATTGTTATGTCACAAAATGCGAGAGATATTGATTTGTACTTCGACAATGGTTTTAATCCTGAACAGTGATAAAAAAACTGCTACGGCAATCGAATATACGAAGTGTGACATCAATTTTGAGCAAGGAGACTTGTTTTAACTCCTGCTGATAATGAAGTATCCAACAGTCATAAAATGGTTGTTACTGGTGGTAGCAGTTGTCAGTTTTTTAGCAGCATTGATATTAATAATTATCTCGTAAGCAGTCAAATTTTAAATCAAAAAAAATGAAAAGTTTAGTCACCATTATTACAGCAATGTTTATAATCACATTACTTTCCTGCGGCAGTGCGCCCTCCGGTAATACTAATAATAAGTCAACATCCACACCAACCTCGTCAGCAACAACAGATGATGACGCAAGTTTCTCCTGCATACTAGATGGAAAAGAATTTTCCGGTAAAGGCACCGATCAAAATATTAATGCCGCTTTCCATCTTACAGGAGATGATAAAGGGCAGATATTTTTCCGCCTATCGGATATGAATAATATTGGCGATAAGCTGAATTTTCAGGTGCCGGCAAAAATCGGCCCGACAACATTCAATGTTACTCCGACTTATGGTTACGGGGGTTATTGACAAGTGATTTTGCAAACTACATTGACGATCCCATTACGGTTACCATTACATCTATCAGTTCAGCAAGAGTAGCAGGAACATTTTCCGGAAAATATACTTTACAAAAAGGAACCGGAAACAGCAATTCAAAACAAACCATTGAGGTAACGGATGGTAAATTCGATATCCCGTTTTCTACTTCTGCGCAATGGAAGCAAATGTATCATGCAGAATAATTTATTGCTCTCACATATTCCGGAATTAATCAATAAATACAAAAAAAATGAAAAAGATAATCTTTCTCCCATTTCTGTTCTTACTGGCGATTGCATCATGCAATAATTCATCCGGCTCAGGAAGCGGGTCTGGCAATGAGGGCAGTGCTTCGGGGGCTGCACCGGCGTCGTCGGGCAATACAAAGGAACGATAACCTGCCTGATGGATGGCCATCTAAAAACATTTCATGTTGGCCAGGGGTTTTTTGAAATTTCTCTTGGCATAGATCCCAATGGCTCAAAGGACGGTCTCGAAATACTGGATGGCAGTGCAAAAAAAGAAGGATTTCAATTTGAATTTAAAAAAAGCGGTACCACAAAAATAAAAAGTGATGCCACCGGTGATATGAACTGTATTATAAATTATTACAATCCCCAGGGTATTGCCTACACGGGCGAGGATGTTACTATAGTAGTTACATCGTACGATCAAAAACACTTGACCGGAACTTTTTCGGGAAAGCTGGTTAACATAAATTATGATGGTGGCTTAGGTGGTTCAACAGCCGCACTGCAAAGAATTATCCTCAATATATTCAGATAACGGATGGGAAATTTGATTTGCAGAGATGAAAGTAAAAAATAAAAATATGCAATACATTAAATTATTGTCAGCAGTTATTATATCATCATTTTTTTTAGCTGCATGCTCCGGCAATAGTACTGCTTCGAGCGATAAAGATTCTATTGCAACTAAACAGGCTTCATCTGGAACTTCTTCTCCCGCAAATGCAAGCTTCTCAGCTAATATTGATGGCACTCCTGTTTCAGGTAATCAAATAGATGATCTGCAAATGCAGAATACCGCCTTCATTTATCCCGCAACGAATGAGAGCCCCGAAAGAGTATTGTTTTTTCTCTATACGAATAAGAATGGAGACGATTTTTATTATTTCCGTTTCTCATTTCCTGCCAAGGAAGGTGTATATAAGTTTACTCATGAAACTGATGAAGACTGTCACTGTTACCTGATGCTTGATTATGATTTAAAAAGCAAGAAGTATTATCCCAGGTATAATGAAGATTCGGTAACAGTAACTATTGACAAACTTACTTCCTCAAGGATAGCGGGAACATTTTCCGGCAGGCTCAGGCTAAGCGATGATACACGAGCGGAAACATACAAGAATAACGTGATGATTACAGATGGAAAATTTGATATTCCTTTTTCAACAGGAAATTTAAGGCCGGAGTAAAAAATAAGTTACTTAACGAAAGTATTATTAAACCCAAAAACTAAAAAAAATGAAAATACATTTCCTCCTTTCAGCAACATTGTTGTTAGTTACAGCAAGTGGTTTTTCACAAGCACAGAAAATAAGACAGGCGGAACAGAAGAAAGCCAGTACCAAACCTCAGACTGCTATTATCAATACCGGGATACAGCAAAAAGCAATAACTAAAGTCACCGCTTCAAACAAGGTTACCCTGCCCGATACGCTATTAATAAGAAACGGCAGCAGAATTCCTCTTAATACCAAAACCAAAGAAATAAAAAAGAAATAATATTTACTATAAAGGCATTATAATAAACCTTAAAATAAAAGTTATGTTACGCAAATCATTTTTAATTATCATTCTTCCTTTGCTCTTTTTATTTTCTTGTTCAGGAAACGGTTCATCAAAAAATACAGTAAGTACAACTGATGCTGACACAAAATCTTCTGATGTAAACACATCCGGCTCAGGGGACAGTTTCTCTTATACTATAAACGGAGAACCGGTTAAGACATTTGTAGGCGGCAAAGACCTTGCACAATTATTTATAAATGAAGTGAGCGATGATGCCGCCAACGGAATGTTGCAAATAAAAGTTACAAGCGGCCACAGCAATGTTTTTGATTTCAAGGTAGCGAATAGCGGAACCACTACCATAACAAATTATAGCCCTTCTCTTGGAAACTTTGCGGATAAAAAAAGTAAAGTAGCAACCTATATGGATGGAAAAACCTACCGGAATTTTTATGCTGATTCTGCAAGCGTAACTATTACCGATATAAGCGCAACCCGGGTTTCAGGAAAATTTTCAGGAAAGTTTACAGAAGATAAAAGTGATGGCGGTGCAACAGTAGAAATAACTGACGGAAGTTTTGATTTGCCCTTTGTTAAACATTAAAACAATTAAAATTTCTTTTTTAAAAATAAATTGATGATACATTTAAAATTACCGGTATTAATATTTTTGTCTGCATTTATTTTGCTTGCATGGTCATGCAACAATTCATCTGATAATGACAAAAAAGATAATGCTGCCCAGGCGTCTGCTAATGATTCTACGCCAACGGCTAATTCATCAACTCACCGCAGGATAGCGGCAATTCCACTTCCGACACCGGAGTAAAAAATGGAGATACATCTGCAGCCACGCAAAATAACCTACTGCGGATAGTATGCTTTCGCAATTAAAAGGCATTACTTCAATGCTTGGTAAAAATGATTCAGGAATTTTAAATAGTATGTCTTCCGGAAGTAATATGGATAGTATGATGCAGAAGATGCAATCAATGACTGGGAGGTAAGAACGGGAACCCCGGCGATGCAATTTCTAACTCATTGCTGAATTTGCAACTCGGACAAATGAAGGATGATAATCCACTAAAATCTGTTGCCAAAGGAATGATGGCCGCTCAAAAAAATGGTACAGCAGGGCCTTCCAAAACATATACTGCCACTTATAATGAGGAACAACCGGCTGATTATAATATCCCAATTTCAGGAAATGGGAGTACTATAATGCTTCAATACACAGGCGGCAGCATAGCAAACAATAAAAAAGACGGGCTTTGGAAAAATATGTATGTCAGCAGGAATAAGGAGGCCGGGTGGAATGTGTACTCAGAAGGTTATGCAGAAGCATCAGCAATTAATATGAAAGTGCATGCGACCTCACTGTTAAGCACAAACGAAAACTACCGCATTATCATTAATGACCAATATAAAAAATATAATAAGCTGCAAAAAAGTGATTTGGGCAAAAATGAATCAGATGTGCAGATACAGAAAACGGGCAGTGAAAAAATGTTTGGGTACAACTGCGTGCATATAAAAATATCATACACCATCAAGGCATCGGGGCAAACAGCACATATGCAGGATGATGAATGGTACAGTTCCGATGTGCCGGGCGCTCAATTTTTATCCCCGCAAATTTTTGAAAATCATTCGCCTGCTGTAATAAAAAAAATAATTGAAGCCGGTTGTTCAGGCACATTGGTAAAATCCGTTAGTAAATCACCGGGCTCATTTCAATTGTTGCAACTTAGCCGTATTATTCAAAAGGATATGCCTGATTCTATGTTTACACTTCCGGCTAATTACCAGGAGGATAAAAACACAGCTTTATATGGCATGCAATAAAAATTATCTCATAAAAAACTAAAATAACAATTATGAAAGATTTGAAATTATTATCAATCGTTATACTGCCAATAGCTTTTCTACTGGCATGCACAGGCAATGCAACAACAAATGAAGCAAACGATTCTTCAGGTGTTTCAGCAACTGCAACTTCCGGTTCCGGGGATGATATGTATTATGAAACTAACACTACCACCAGCTCGTCGGCAAAAGATAATATCAGCATTCATAACGTTACTAAATTATATGTATCTGCAAAAGGTGACTTTCGTAAAGAAATAAACATTAATAGTACGTACGCCGGAAAAACTAATTCATCTCAGATAATAGCTATAGGCCATATTGATAAACCTGATGAAAGTATTTTAATAGATGAAGAAACCAAAACTTATACGATAAATCATATAGATCGCAACGACCTGAATACAGGTGAAAAAATAAAGTCAACCGTGACAAAAATCGGGAATGAAAAGATTCTCGGTTACAATTGTGTGCATGCACAAATTATTTCTACTAAAGCAATTTCTTCCCAGGTAGATACCTATGATTTATGGAAAAGCAAGGAAGTGCCTATGCCCCCTGCATTTAAAGAAGCAATCAACAAGTTTGGCATAGGGGAACAAACATCCATGTTTTCACCAGACGTAACCGGTCAATTAAAACAAATGGGCTGCGAAGGTTTTATGGTAAAGCTTGAATTAAAAGGTAAAACGACTTCTGTAAAAAGTGAGCTTAGCAAGGTAGAACACAGAACTATCCCAGCCAGTATGTTTGAGATCCCTGCGGGATATACAGAGGAAAAAGATTGAATGCAATGCCGTTTGCTAAATGAAATACACAACAGGCAAATTGGATATGATACGAAATTGAACTTTCAACTATCTTTCTGTCGATTTTAAAGATACGTCCATCGGTTAGTATTCCTGTATTCTCCGGGCAGGAGTAGTTTTAATAAACTTTTATAATTATTAAATTTTTTTTATGAAACTATATTTCAAAGCAACACTGCTCTTTTTGTTTATTTCTGTAATAATGTTTGCGTTTATTCCTCCAAAACATCGCTTGCCGGGGAAATGGACTATTTATGACTCTAATGGTATTCCAAGCCAGGAATATGTGGAACTTAAAAACGATGGCACTTATAATGTTTACCTGCCTGGCGACCAAATCGGGGAAACAGGATATTATAAACTGAAGCATCATGTTTTTTCTATCAGGAACGCCAAAGACTATGTTTGCGGCAAAGGGTATTGGGGAAAATATAAGCTGGAATTTCATGGAGATGATTCCATTCATTTTACTCTCATTGAGGATACTTGTGCCAATAGAAGATATGATATTGTCGGCGTCAATCCCGGCTTAAGAAGAATGAAAGCAGAATAGCTATTGCCCAGGCAATTAACAAGTTTTTGTAAAACCTATGGAAAAGTATTATAAAAATACCGGTAATTATTTTTTGATTTTGATAGCTTTCATTGCGCTCGGTTTTTATTATCCTTATTTTTCTTTATTTCCTCAATTTAAATCGGTAACAAAAACCGTTCATATTCATGCAATCAGTTTAATGCTTTGGGCATTTATTTTAATCACTCAGCCCATACTGATCCGATATAAAAAATATAAAGCACATAAAATTTTAGGAAGGTTTACTTATTTCCTGGTTCCCGTAGTTATACTTACTTGTTTCGGAGTAATGAGGCAACAATATTATGAAGGTCTTGAAAGAAAATTAACTTCGGCTCAAAGCCTTAAATCATTGTTTGTGTCTTTCACGCAAGCTCTTTCTATTATAATTTTTTATGTGCTTGCAATCATTAATGTGCTGAAGGGCAATATTGCAGCTCACATGCGTTACATGATTTGTCTTTTTTTGCAATTCATTCCGCCAACACTGGGAAGAACGCTGGGTTACTGGCTATACATGAAACAGGTCTACACAAATTCTATTGCTGTTTCCGTTGGCATTTGCATTCTTATCATGCTAATCATTGCTGATAAAAAAAGGAAAGCAGATTTTACTCCTTATGTTGTTGCGCTATCGCTGTATTTTGTTTTTAATGTTAGCTGGTTTGTTTTAGGTTGTCCGTTATAAACTTATAAATAAAACTTTCATGATGAAGCTTTATAAAAATATCAATTGCTTATTTGCGGGAGGAATGTTACTGGCCCTGGTCTTAACAAATTCAAGGGAAATTAAACAAAATGCGGATCGAAGAAAAGATAATTTATTTGTTAGTTCTTTCTTGACAGCCAAGTTATTTCCTTCGGTAAAATGTAATGCAATCGATACGGCGAATTGGCAATGACCGGGCAGTCTTGATGCAGTGACGGCCGCTCCGAATAGTCATAAGGTGTTATTTGAAAATGATAAAATAAGAATACTGGAAGTAACGGTAGATCCCTATGGCTTTGAACCAATGCACACTCACCGCTATCCAAGTGTAATGTTTGGACCTGGTAATGATACTTCACACTATGATATAATTTATTACAGGTATGACTACGACTCTGCCAGGCATGTTTATTTTACAAAAGACAGTATTCGTCAACAGGGCGGTGGCATTGGGACCGGTGAACATTTTATGACGCCAGAGGGACCACATCGGATTAAGAATCTCAGCAATGTGAGAATTGTTGCTTTCAGAGTTGAGTTTAAGCAGTAAAAAGAAAATAGTTTATTTCAAAAAGAAACTGTTTGACGATTTTAAAAATACGTTTATCGGCTCATTTCAAAAAAAAATTTCAATAAGCAGACCTTTCATAAAATATCAATCATCATGAAAACTCAAAACTTTATTTTTCAAACAATTTTTTTTGCCATAGTTGTTACCGCAACCTGTAATGCACAATTCAATTATCCACCGAAAAAAACAGTTGACAGCAGCGATACTTATTTTGGTGTTACTTATAAAGACCCCTATCGGTGGTTGGAAAATATGGAGGACCCACAGGTGGGAGGCTGGTTTAAACAGGAGGCTAATTTCACTAATGATATTTTAAACAAAATACCGGGCAGGAATAAACTGATTGCAGAAAGGGAAATGCCGGATAAACTCCAGCCTCCTGGTGTAGACACAGCAGATTACGAAAATGGAAGATTATTTTATGGAAAGACTATGAACACTCCGGCGACGGTTGCTGACAATCCTCAACTTGGTTGGATAACTCTGGGTACACAAGGAGGACCTGAACCGAATGCGGAGAGGTCGGAGCCGGCTAATCTTCTCATTGTAAATGGAAACCCATGGATCGTGGACTGCGGCGATGGTGCGATGGAACGTCTCGCTGCTGCGGGGTTCAACCCTAATCAGGTTAACATAGCGTTCATAAGCCATCTGCACATGGACCATATTGGCGGCTTACAAGCCTTGATCGGATTGCGCTGGTTCATGGGCGCCAGAAGCAAGCTAACTATCTATGGCCCTCCCGGAACTCATGTGGTTGTTTCAGGCATCTTGCAATCGCTTAAGCCTACCGTGCGCATAGGGCTGGGGATCAGGGTTCATCAGGGACCTACGCTTGAGGAATTGACCCAGGTTGTAATTTTAAAGGACAACAGCGACCTGATCGTGGACAGCGTTCGCATTCGTGCCGTGCCCAACTCCCATTTCGACGACCCTCCGGGACATCCTGCTGACAATGGCAGCCAATCTCTCTCTTACCGATTCGACTACAAGGGGTATGCGATTGGATACACTGGTGATACTGGACCGTGTGACGCAGTTGCCCACCTGGAGCATGGTGTTGATCTTTTGGTAAGTGAGGTTATTGATTTACCTGCTATGATTGCAGTCTTCAAGGAGAACCCCAAAATCCCGGAACAAGCGAAGACGGCCATTATTCAGCATTTCAACACCCAGCACCTTACGCCACAAGCGGCGGGTAAAATCGCTGCGGAAGCTGGGGTGGGTCGTCTGGTCTTTACACACCTGTCAATACCTGGCAAGACTAACGTCGAGGCGCAAAAGCTCATCAACCAGGCACACGAAACGTTCAAAGGAGAAGTTATTGTGGCCCATGATCTTGACAGATTTTGAGTTCCTGTTAAAGGGACAAACCTAAATCCCGGCTCGCCGTCTTGAATGCAGCGCCTTATATGAAATGGATGGAAGGTAACATGTGTTAAAGGGTGCAAAATACCCGGCAGTTATTTGTATGGTCGGCTGGAATGACCCAAGGGTTATTGCATGCAGCAGGTTAGTAATTGTGTTAGGCATCAATAATAATTTCCGATGGCAAATAAATTATGGAAACAGGCAAGGAGGTAAGCGATGAAACGATTGACGATGCCAAAATACCCTCGCAAATAAAATGGTACATCAATAGTGTGATAAGGGTGCCTGTGTACAAATAACCATCGGGAAGAGATTTTATTACAGTTGTATCAAGGCAACTTATTACTAAGGGAGCAAACAAGCTTTTTATTCCGACGTCCCTTAATGAAAATGACCATTGCTTAACAACTGTTTGACGATTTCTAAAATGCGTTTATCGGTTATTTGATAAATCTCCTCATTCTCAATTACATCTTTGCAGTATAAATATTCTCAAATATTTCAGTAATGAAATCAATTAATCAATAAAAATTTTAAAATGAAAAGGACACTAAATATCGGGGAGCTTGTCATGATAATACTGATCGTTTTTCTCTTTTCAGTTTTATCAGTATTGTTATTTCAATATGTTGCTCTGCAGGTGCGGCAAATGATGGACAACTTTCCCTCCTGGCGACTATACTGAGGCGGGATATTATAAAAATTATTGGGAGCCATGCCATGCCAAACACAAAAATTATAAAACTGCTGTTACTGGTAATAACCATTTTGTGTTTTTTATGTGCACTTGCGTTGGTATTGTCTGCGGCATCATACTAAAATATAAGTATCGTATTAAAATATTTATCTCTTAAAAAATAAAAAAATGAAAAAGTTAAATATCACTGTTGTATTTGTAATCTTTTTCGGATTACTACATTCGACTGAATCAAAGGCCCAGTTTTTAAAACAAATTATGAATAGCGTTAAACAAACTGCACAAAACAGGGCTAATAGTAAAGCTGACCAGGTTACCAATAAAGTACTTGACAAAGTTGATAACGCTACTCAAACAAAATCCTCCAGCGGCGCCAATACCACCAATAATACTAATACCTCTAACAGCTCTTCACAAGACTCTTTATCTAGTGATCCGGCAATGAATAAGGTGTTGGGAGCTTTTGCGAATGCAGCTGCCAATAATCCAAATGATACTTCAGCTTCAGACCTTACCATGAAGGCATTGGGCAATCTTGTTGGGGGTGGCGGTGTTTCTGCCGCTGATTCTGCAGCAGCAATAAAAAGTTTTACAACAGCTTCAGGAGGAAGTGGGTTTATGTACAAAGAAATTACAACGGTCACGTCAAAAAGGGGAACATCAAGGGATACAAGCACCAGGTATTTTACTAACGCCGGCTACGGACGGAACGAAATGAAAATGAATCTGCCCGGGGCAATGAGCGATGAAATCATAACCATAGGACAAGCAATGCAACTCCGCTATAGCATTTCACTTGATCCGGCAAATAAAACCTATTCATTAAATGTGATTGATACTTCTCTTATAAATTCGGGTGTGGATACCTATACAGTAACTAAAGTGGGCACTGAGAAAGTCAGTGGATATAATTGCATTCACTCCAAAGTAACATCTTCGATGAATACAAAGTATTTCAATTCTTCAACAACGTTTGATGTATGGACAAGTACTGAAGTGCCTGGATACGCACTGTTGCAAAAATATATGATGATGCAAAACTTAAAGCCTGACATGATCGAAGCATTAAAACACGCCGGCTGTGATGGGTTTTTTGTAAAGATCAATTCAAAAGGTGAAGACTATTCAATGGAGATGTTGTTGATTAAGGCAATAAGTAAAAATCTTCCCGCCTCCTTATTTGAAATACCCGCAGGATATGGTAAGTCCGACAAGAATATGTTGTATAATTTCATGCCTTCTTCTAAATAAAAAAAATATAATTTTCAAAAAGTATTTAATAAATTTTTCCAATATGATTTAGGATTAATTTCAATTATTAACGAGCTCTCATCGTAAGTATTATGAAATAAAATGCATCTTGCATAATATTGTCAACTCCTTAAAATACGATGTATGAGATTAAAAAGAGTTTTAGGTTTTTTGTGTTTTGTTTTCATGTTACATGATGCTTCGGCCCAGGTGATTTCGGCAAGCCTGCAAAAAGTTAAGATGGATTTTACCCTGAATAACAATGGTGTTCCGGTTTATTCAGTTTCTTATGATCAAAAGACAATCATTAAGCCATCCGCACTTGGTTTTACATTTGTTAACAATGACAATTTCAACAGTAATTTTGAAATCTTAGGTTCGGAAAAAAGAGCCCTTGATGAAACCTGGAAACCTGCCTGGGGACAGGTAAGTGAAATACGTAACCATTACGAAGAAGTAATTGTTCATTTAAAACAGCAATCTACCAACCGCTTGCTGGATATAATTTTCAGGGTTTTTGCAGATGGCGTTGGATTTCGTTATGAATTTCCCAAACAACCCGGAATAAAATACTTTATTGTCACTGACGAATCAACACAATTTAATTTAACGGGTAATCATAAGGCGTTCTGGATACCCGGCGATTATGATACTAACGAATACCCGTACACGACCTGTAAATTAAGTGAGATAGATAATAAAGAACTTGTGGAAAAGAGTACAGCAATTGCTGTGCGTGTAGCCCCAGACCGTTATGCT
This sequence comes from uncultured Chitinophagaceae bacterium, assembly GCA_963819925.1. Taxonomy (GTDB): domain Bacteria; phylum Bacteroidota; class Bacteroidia; order Chitinophagales; family Chitinophagaceae; genus Ginsengibacter. The sequence goes on from CAWFYG010000020.1 coordinate 382,253, forward strand.
GTGCAAACCCCGCTAATGATGAAAACAGATGATGGTCTTTACATCAATATACATGAAGCTGCGTTGGTAAACTATCCTGCAATGCAACTACATGTAAATGACACTACTTATCAATTGTCTGCAAAGCTTGTTCCGGATGCCTATGGTAATAAGGCGTATTTACATGCACCTTTTCATACGCCATGGAGAACAATAATTGTTAGCGACAAAGCGGAAGATATTCTTGCTTCAAATATGATCCTTAATTTAAACGACCCCTCTGCGATAAAAAATACGTCGTGGATTACCCCAATGAAATTTGTAGGTGTATGGTGGGAAATGCAGACGGGTAAAGGAACATGGAGTTACTCTGATTATCCGGACAGTACAGATGCAACCGGAAATCTTATTCCTAACGGCAGGCACAGCGCTAATACCGCCAATGTAGAACGGTATATCGATTTTGCTTCTAAGAATGGCATTAAAGGCGTGCTGGTGGAAGGTTGGAACACTGGTTGGGAAGACTGGTTTGGCAACTGGAAAGAAAATGTATTTGATTTTGTTACACCATATCCTGACTTTAATGTAAAAGAAATTTCAGCCTATGCGAAAGCAAAAGGTGTAGATATGATTATGCATAACGAAACGTCTGGTTCTGCTACTAATTATGAAAGACAAATGGATACTGCTTTTCGCTTTATGAAAGAATTTGGTTACAAAGCGGTGAAGACCGGTTATGTCGGCAGAATAATTCCTCGTGGTGAACCTCATGATGGACAGTGGATGGTGAATCATTATTTGCGCACTATTGAAAAGGCAGCTTCCTATCAAATAATGATTGATATTCACGAGCCGGTACGGCCAACAGGTTTGCAAAGAACATGGCCTGATTTTTTGGCCTGCGAAGCTGCGAGAGGCAATGAGTACAATGCGTTCAGCGAAGGTAATGCTCCGGAACATGAAACGATCTTACCTTTTACAAGATTAATGGGTGGACCTATGGATTATACACCCGGCATTTTTAAATTGAGAAATTATTCTGCCGTTAAGGGCCGACAGGTGCATACTACGCTGGCGAAGCAATTAGCTTTATATGTAACGCTTTACAGCCCGCTTCAAATGGCAGCTGATCTACCTGAAAATTATGAAGCACACATGGATGCATTTCAATTTATAAAAGATGTTCCTGTTGATTGGGACGATACGAAAATTCTTGATGCTGAACCGGGAGATTATATCGTCATAACAAGAAAGGGTAAAGGTACGAATAGCTGGTTTTTAGGAGCGATTACCGATGAAAATGCAAGACAGTTTGTTGAAGATTTATCTTTTCTTGATAAGGGTAAAAAATACGTGGCAACAATTTATGCCGACGCTCCCGATGCCGACTGGAAAACGAATCCGGAGGCGTATGTAATAAAGAAAATGGCAGTGACGAATGCAACTCATTTAACTCTTAAACTTGCACCGGGTGGCGGCGCCGCTGTGTCAATAATTCCTCAGTAAATTTTTAATAATATTTTTATAATAATTGTTACCAATTTTAGTTATTGTTTGAGCATCTTTTAGCTACAAAAAACTTAAATTTCACGAACGGTAGCGCTTATGCGGCCAATCGTTCTTACTTTTACAAAAATTTAAAATACAATGGAAATTATAAACAACAATCAGAATTTAAATCCAATAACTTATACTCCAACCGGTGAAGCATCACGTACGAGATCATTTCTTGCGAATGTGTTTTTACTGATGTTTATAGCGCTTGGCGTTTCAGCATTATTCGCATGGCAATTTTCTATAAACTCAAATTTATTAAGTTACCTCATTGTTCCAACAACAAATGGATTAACCGGTTTAGGAATGGTAACGATGTTTGCGCCTATCGGTTTTGTACTTCTTATGTCTTTTGGCTATAGGAGACTTTCGGCTCCGGCACTTATGGCTTTATTTATTGCGTATGCAATTATTAATGGTATTACTTTTAGTTTCATATTACTTGCTTATACTGCAAGTTCAGTAACCGGATGTTTCTTATCAGCTTCTGCCATGTTTGGCGTAATGGCGTTTATGGGTTACACCACACACCAGGATCTTACAAAATTCGGCCGCTTATTAATGATGGGAGTGATAGGAGTATTAATTGCAATGGTCATTAACTTTTTTCTTCACAGCAGCGGATTGGATTATATCATTAGCATTATTGGGGTTATGGTTTTTGTAGGACTTACCGCGTATGATGTTCAAAAATTAAAAAGAATAGGAGAGGGTTTGGAATACAGTGATGTTTCTGCGGCAGATACCAAAAAAATGTCGGTTCTTGGAGCATTAACATTGTACCTTGATTTCATTAATATTTTCCTTTTCTTACTTCGCTTATTTGGAAGCAGGAGAAACTAAGCTTAAATAAAAACATTATTTTGAAACCCCGGTAATAATTTATCGGGGTTTTATTTTTGTTTTGAATAGAGGAATAGGTGACTGTATATGATGAGTTGGAACATCATTCAAATTATTATGGCTGTCTAAAGTAGTTTATATTTAGATCAATGGAATCCCATTTAATATATACAGTAAGTTCTCACATGAAAGGCAGAGCTAATTGGAGTGAGTGGGTATATTGCAGAATTGGGAATGACACAAAGGAAGATGTTATTGATAAGGCGCTTAATGAATACTTCCAAGACTCTATGCTTTATTTTGTAAGCACCAGAAAAGAATCCAGCCAAATAAACAAACAGGATATAATAGAAAGAATTAAAAAGGAGTTGGGACAAAATGAACTAGTTATTTGGGATATTAATTTTAAAAGAGTAATCGAATTTAATAAAATTGGTGTAATGAGAATTGGTATTGTCGCAACTACAATATAGTTGCCAAAAAATTATTATTCATTAATAAAAATGAATTCAAAAAATATTTCAACCGCCCGTTTGATAAATCAACAAATTGCGGCCACCAACTTTACATCACCAAAAGAAATTGTTGGTTGGATGGGCGCTATGCAGGCACAGGATTATAACATGGCTAAATGGGCTATAGGCCTTCGTTTGCCTGGTACAACCGATGCATTAATCGAAAATGCATTTTGTAATGGGCAAATTCTCCGGACCCATGTATTAAGACCCACCTGGCATTTTGTTTCTGCTGATGATATTTACTGGATGTTGGAACTTACCGCTCCGCATATGAATCGGGCGATGAAGTCAAGGCACAAAGCGTTAGGGCTAAACGAAAAAATTTTTGCAAAGAGCAATTCAATTATTCAGAAAGCATTGGAACAGGGAAAGCATTTAACAAGGCTTGAAATAATGAGCGAGCTTAATAAAAATAAAATTGAAACGCATGACCAAAAATCCATTCATTTGATGTTTCATGCAGAGTTAAATGGGTTAGTGTGCAGCGGAATTATGAGAGGTAAAGAACATACCTATGCTATGCTTGAAAAAAGAGTAAAAAAAACAAAGTCTATAACAAGAGAAGAAGCGCTGGATAAACTCGCTGAACGATATTTTACAAGCCATGGTCCTGCCACTCTTGAAGATTTTACCTGGTGGTCAGGCTTAAATATAACTGAGTCCAGGAAAGCACTGGAGATGGTTAAGGAAAGATTTATTTCAGCAACCATTAATTCAAAAACTTATTTATTTAGTGATTCAATTTCCGCTTCGCAGAAAGATAAACCATCTTTTCATTTACTGCCCGCTTTCGATGAATACATTATAAGTTATAAAGACAGAAGTGCCGCGATTCAAATGGAACATCAACCCAAAGCCTTTTCCACTAATGGAATATTTTGGCCGACGATTGTTATGAATGGAAAAGTTATTGGTCTTTGGAAAAGAAATATTCAGAAAGATAAGGTGATTACTGAAGCAGAATTTTTTAAGAAAGCAAGTAAGGCAGCAATCAGTTCTTTTAAAAGAGAATCGAAGAAGTATGGAAAATTCCTGGATAAAAAAGTTGAAATAAAAGGCCTTTAAAATAAAAAGCGGAACCTTAAGTCCCGCTTTTATTAAATTAAAAATCAAAAAATTATTTACTTGCTTCAAATTCACGCCTTATAATGTTCAACGCCCCGCCTGCTTTAAACCACTCAATCTGTTGTTCGTTATAAGTATGGTTCACTAAAAAATTTTCCGTACTTCCATCTTTATGATTTAATTGAACAACAAGCGGCTTATTAACGCCAAATGAAGTTAAACCTGTTATATCTATTGAATCATCTTCCCGGATTTTATTATAATCATCTTTATTGTCAAATGTTATTGCAAGCATTCCCTGTTTCTTCAAATTGGTTTCGTGTATGCGTGCAAAAGATTTCACAAGAACAGCTCTTACACCAAGATGCCTTGGCTCCATTGCTGCATGTTCACGCGAAGAGCCTTCTCCGTAATTTTCATCGCCAACAATTATAGAACCAACACCTGCTTCTTTATACGCTCTTTGCGTTTCAGGTAATGGACCATATTCACCTGTTAATTGATTTTTAACTGAATTTGTTTTTTCATTAAAAAAGTTAACCGCACCAATCAAAAGATTATTGCTGATGTTATCGAGATGACCACGGTATTTAAGCCACGGGCCAGCCATTGAGATGTGATCTGTTGTGCATTTTCCTTTGGCTTTGATCAGCAATTTTAAATTATAAATATCGGTTCCTTCCCACGCAGGAAAGGGTTCCAAAATTTGAAGACGATCAGACGTTGGCGAAACCAATACTTCTATTTTGCTGCCATCGGCAGCGGGTGATTGATAGCCTGCATCATCAACAGCAAAACCTTTCAAAGGCATTTCAATTCCTTTCGGTTCTTCCAATTTTATTTTTTCGCCTTTATTATTAGTGAGATAATCTGTAAGAGGGTTGAAGGTAAGAGTGCCTGCAATAGCTAATGCGGTAGTTAATTCAGGCGATGCGACAAAAGCATGTGTGTTGGCATTGCCATCATTTCTTTTTGCAAAATTCCTGTTATAAGAAGTTACAATAGAATTTTTCTTATTTGGATCTTTCGAATGTCTTGCCCATTGACCGATACAAGGACCGCACGCATTGGCAAGAACTACGCCACCCATTTCTTCAAATGTTTTTAAATAACCGTCCCTGTCAACAGTAAACCTCACCTGCTCTGAGCCCGGCGTAATCGTAAATTCTGATTTTGCCGTCAAACCTTTATTGGTAGCCTGTTCAGCAATAGATGCGGCTCTCGTAATATCTTCATAGGATGAGTTGGTGCAGGATCCAATCAATCCAACTTCCAGCTTTTCCGGCCATCCGTTATCCTTGACGGCGGCTGCAAATTTTGAAATAGGCCACGCCAAATCCGGAGTGAAAGGACCATTAATATGAGGTTCTAATTCCGATAAATTGATTTCTATAACCTGGTCAAAATATTTTTCAGGGTTTGCATATACTTCGGGGTCACCGGTGAGTTCTTTTGCAAGCGAATCTGCGGCATCAGCAACCTCCGCTCTGCCGGTACCTCTGAGGTATTCCGCCATTTTTTTATCGTAACCAAAAATAGAAGTGGTTGCTCCAATTTCCGCTCCCATGTTGCAGATAGTTCCTTTACCCGTGCATGACAGCGAGGTAGCGCCTTCACCAAAGTATTCAAGAATAGCACCGGTTCCACCTTTTACTGTAAGTATTCCCGCAACTTTTAAAATAATATCTTTTGAAGCGGTCCAGCCACTAAGCTTTCCGGTTAGTTTAACCCCGATCAATTTTGGAAATTTTAATTCCCACGGCAAACCTGCCATAACATCGCAGGCATCTGCACCGCCAACGCCTATAGCCACAGTTCCCAAACCGCCCGCATTCACCGTATGAGAATCTGTTCCTATCATCATTCCACCGGGAAAAGCATAGTTTTCTAAAACTACCTGGTGAATAATTCCGGCACCGGGTTTCCAGAAACCTATACCATATTTATTAGAAACAGACGAGAGAAAATCATATACTTCCTTGTTTTGTGATTTTGCCCTTGACAGGTCTGCTGCAGCGCCTGTTTCAGCCTGAATTAAATGGTCGCAATGAACGGTCGACGGAACAGAAACTTTTGTTCTTCCCGATTGCATAAATTGCAATAACGCCATTTGTGCCGTTGCATCCTGCATGGCAACACGGTCCGGGGCAAAATCAACATAATCTTTCCCTCTTTGATAGGCCTCATCTGCCTCACCTTTCCAAAGGTGGGTATATAAAATTTTTTCTGTAAGGGTTAACGGATGATTAACAACTTTACGGGCAGCCACTAATTTTTGAGCGTAACCTGCGTAAAATTTTTTTATCATGTCAAGATCAAATACCATTTGTTTCTGTTTTTATTATATGAAAATATTTTTTGCAAAATTACTTAAAATCAATTCAAGAATTGAGGATAGTTACAGTACCCAAGATTTAAAAGTTCGTGAAATAAGATGATTTATTGGTGCAACGCAATCTTAAAATTTAATTGGCGTTATAATTTATTATAAATATTTTTTAGCTTTGGATTATGTATAGAATAAAACATTTTATCGAATGGCAGGTATTTGGCGTATGCACTGCTATAGGTGACAAAATGGGGATTGCAACATCTGTCATACGAAAGTATTTTATTTACATTTCTTTTTTAACGCTGGGCTCCCCGGTGATATTTTATTTGTTTCTTGCTTTTTGGATGAACATAAAAAACTATATCCAAAGATCAAGACGTAACCCTCTGAGGTACTTATAAGAATTGAATACGAGTATTTACCTATCTGATTTTACCGATTGAATTTATTAATGGAAATAGGATTATAAGTGTAAATTTTACAAATAATCCGGAAATAATTACGTTTAACCGGAATAGTTATTTATATTTATGGCCGTTAAATAACCCGCTTTAAATCCATTTTCTTCCGTATTCTTTTCGTTTATGTTTTTGGAAGAAGTTATCTGGATTGATGCTTCAAATAATTTTATCCTTTTTCTTTAGATAGATTGAGCAGTTTGCCTTTGCTCCAGGCTTTGTATTCGAGTTTGTAATTTTTTTGATTTTGTAGGGTCAGGTGGTTGTCGTCTAAAGATAACAGGTCAGGCCGGCCTGCGTTTACCCAGGCGGTGTACCAATAGTTAGCAACATCCTGTATTGAAAGCCGTAATTGTTTCTCAACCATTCCATTCATTGCGTCACTAAACTCTTTGGCGTAATCATCAGAAAATACGGGTTGATTGTAGGAAAGAATATTATTGCCTGCAGCGTCTTTTTTATACATGTTAGCTGCATTAAAACTTTTTCTCACTTTTTTTTCGTCTGCTAGTAATGTATCCTCGAGTAAATGTGTATGCGCTATGATGTTCCATGTTTCTGCAGTAACATCGGGAATATATTTAGCATCTTCTGTTTTAAAGTTATAATTATCGCCAAAAAGTTCCGGAATTTCTGATTCCCATAAAGCGTGCACACCTCTTTGATCAGTAAACTGCCCGTTAAAGTTTGATGCAGTATGCAATGGCATGTGTGCATCACCTACATAATGCCCCAACTCAGCGGAAAGAAATAATATTTGTGATTTATTTTTTTTCTCAAATGCCTGCGTGAGTTTTTCCATAACATTTTGAATATACCACGGCAGGTAACCATTTTTATTTAGAAATGCGCTATCGTATTTTGCATAAGCTTCTTTAGTTGTTTTTGGAAGTTCTGCAATGGATAAATGAAAATCTTCAATATCGATATAATGGCGCGGACTTTCGTTTTTATCGTTCAAAAGTCCTCTTCGTAAATCAGGCACAACAGCGCCTTCAGTAATAAAATCAATGTGATTATAATAAAACTTTCGCATGCTATCGGGCAATGCGAAAACCGCAGCACGGTTTATATGTTTGTGCCCCCATTCGCCCCATGCAAATAGTAAATTGATGCTTCCAACAATAAATAACAGGATGAATGTTGTTGTAATGAACTTAAATTTCAAAGTATAAAAATTATGTATGAAACAATTTGCAATTCAACAAATGTATATCCTAAAACCTTTCAAATTTCATTTTTAAAAATAAAATGGAATCAATTAAGGCAGCAACAATTATTTACAATTAATAAATAAAATAACACCGTTCTTGAATTAATAATCGCTGGTTGGTTTTGAAGTTGGCTTTTTTGATTTTTCTTCAGCCTCTTTGTTTATTTTTTTATCCAATCCTTTTTCATCGGTGCCTTTTGGATGAGCCTTTGAAGTATCTTTTTTAAACTCATCCATCATATTAACGGGACCAATTACTCTTTTTTGGGGAGATGCGTTGTCATCTTTTGAAAGGTCTTTATTGAATTCAGATTCTACAGGAACGTTTGGAGTACTTTCATAGTCATCTGCATCTCCATTACCATTATCCTGGGTAAAATCGTTGCCGCTGCCTTCTTTCACTAAATTTGAAAAATTCTGATCTGCATAAATGGGATCATTATTTAATTCTGCAGGTTTTTGAAAAACGGCTTTTGGATCAATTCCCAGCTTTTTATCAGCATATACTTTTTGCATAAAATACGCCCATTCCGGCATAGCCATATCGTTACCACCATTCGTCCAGCCGTTTCTTAGATGCAAAAAAGGATCATCGCAACCAACCCATGCTCCTGCAATAATTTGCGGCGTGTAACCCATAAACCAGCCATCGGTATTATCGTTCGTTGTACCCGTTTTACCGCCCATATCACTTGTTATTCCATACTTCCAGCGCATAGCCCCACCGGTTCCATAATCAACAACTCCCTGCATCATCTTGTACATGGTGTAAGCATCTACTTCACTTATAACCTGCTTTGATTCTGATTCGAAGGATTGCAATACATTACCATTTTTATCCTCTATTCTTGTAATAAGGATTGGTTCTGTATTAAAGCCACGGTTAGGAAACATGGAATAGGCTCTCAACATTTCCAGTAACTGGATGTCAGCCGTACCGAGGGCAATTGAGGGAACGATCGGTATATTACTTTTAATGCCGCACATATGGGCAAACTCCGCAGTTTTCTTAGGCCCGATGCGACTCATAAGATCCCATGCCGCCACGTTAAGCGACTTTGCAAGACAATAAGCCATTGTTCCGCCTGCACCTGCAAAAGTCCTGTTTGCTAAAGTAATTGACTTTCCACCGAGTTGTGTTTCAGGAGTGAGTCCCGCATCTGTAAGAGCCAGCGTATATAAAATAGGTTTGAATGTAGAACCAACCTGCCTGTTAGCGGTAACATGATCATATTTAAACCATTTAAAGTCTATGCCACCTACCCATGCTTTAATTTCGCCCGTTACCGGATCCATTGCCGCAAATGCAGTTTGCATCATTTGTTTAAAATATTTTATAGAATCCAAAGGAGTCATTGTCGTATCGGTTTCACGCTTCGAATTCCATGCAAACACTTTCATCTTTACCGGAACACCAAATGACTTCTTTATATCTGCATCTTTCATTCCTTGCTCTTTCATCGATTTCCATCTTTCACTCTCTTTCATTGCCCTGTTTAAAATATCGTCCTGGCCCTTCCATACATTTTTGGGTAATTGACTATTAAACTTCTTCTGCATGTTAGCCATATGCTTTACTACAGCTTCTTCAGCATATAACTGCATTTTAGGATCTATAGTAGTATATATTTTTAAACCGTCCCGATACAGGTCATAATTTCTTCCCGTCGTTGGGTCTGTATGTGTTTTACACCAGTCAATTAATTTTTTAGTTAATACCGAACGGAAGTAAGGGGCAATACCGAGGTTTTCATCCAGCTTTTTGTATTTTATTCCCAATGGTTTTTTCTTCAGCACAGCCGCGTCAGAAGCTGAAAGATCATTATTTGTTACCATACGATCCAGCACCAGGTTTCTCCTGTCTGTGGCAGCCTGGGGATTTCTGACGGGGTCATATTTTCCCGGTCCGCTCAACATGCCCACCAGTAACGCAGCTTCATCTGTTGTTAGTTCCGAAGGATCTTTTTGAAAATAAACACGGGATGCGTTCCTTATTCCATAAACATTTAACCACGAAACCCTGTTTAGGTATAATGCTAAAATCTCCTGCTTGGTAAAATTCTTTTCCAGCTTAAGGGCAACAATCCATTCTTTCAATTTATCCAGTATTCTTTTGCCTACCCATCCGCCTCCCTGGCCCAGTATATTTTTAGCGAGTTGTTGTGTCAGCGTACTTCCCCCGCCTTCGCTGCCAAATCCTTTAATGGCACGGCCTATGGCAATTGCGTCAATACCGGAGTGCTCGTAAAAACGGATATCTTCAGTTGAAATAAGGGCATCTGTTACATGTTTCGAAATATCCTGGAAATCTACGTAAGAACGGTTCTCAGTATAAATTTTGCCCATTAAAGTAGTGCCGTCATCGGCATAAATCTCTGAAGCCAGATTGGCCTGCGGATTTTCAAGTTCCCGGAGGGAAGGCAATTTTCCAAAAAGTCCAAACCATGCTCCGGCAAAAACAAATATTCCCAGTGCGATGCCTGTCAGCACCAGCGTCCATAAAATTTTTACGGCGGGTTTAGTACGGGTAGTTTTGCCTTTTGTATTTTTTTTATTACCTGAATTTTGATTTTTCATTTTAATTTCTTTATTCCGTAGTGAGGACAATTAATTTTTTGGTTAAAATTTCCCCGGGTATTTTTTATTTAAAAGATCGACATAACTCTGCAGGTCTTTATTGTCTTTCAACAGCTCAAGATTTGGGCCGGATATTATATAGAAAGAATATTTTGAAGCCGGCAGCCATGATATTTCTGACGGAGCATCTCTTTTAAGTTTGTCGAGATATTTAATAGCGAGATCGGCCGTTTCAAATTCGGTGAATATTAAGAGGGTTCTGTCTTTATCCAAAGTGTCTTTTTCAATTGCTATTTTTTGATTGTAAAAATTTTCGCCATTGTACCTGGTGAATGCATTTTTTGCTTCCGTGCTATAAACGGGATCCACTTTGGTAAGTACCATCATAACATATTGCGTCGAAAGCGGATCTATCATAAAAGTTGAATTCTTTACGATTGCGGGAGCCCTTTTAGATGAATCAAGATATACTTTTCCGGGGGTGACGATTGTATTATTTGGTTTTATGCTAAGCATCCGGGTGGTGTCCTGTTCCATCCGATTCCTGATAATAGAAGGATCGTCATAGACAATAATCTGGGAATCTTCTTTCACCCTTTCCACTTTAAGATTGGTTAAATAATTTTCGATAGAAGCTCTTCTCTTAAGAACATCAATCATTGTTACTGCTTTCTCTTTTAAAGGTGAAGTGGGATATTGCGTTATGATCTGCTTTAAAACATTTATCGCCGTACTATCTTCTCTCTGCTTTATATAATAAACCGATTCGATATAAAGTAGCTGCGGGCTCCAGTAATTTGCGCCATACAAACTATCTGCTTTTAATTTTTCATCAACCGCTTTTTCAAAATCACCTTCTATAAAAAGGTTATAAATGTCTTCATATCTTTTTGTTGCAGCGGGATCTTTTTTTGAAGGTTCCATTGCTTCGGGATGCAATGCAAGTTGAGTGAATTTGCTTTTATCAAATTTTTTGATGAGCAGATTCTTATAATAATCGGCTTTTGCCAAATCGCCCAATTTCCGGTAGCAGAAAGAAAGATTTAAGTATAATTCTCCTGCGTATAAACTATCCGGGAAACGCTGTAAGGAACTATCATATGCATCAATTGCAGCGCTGTAGTCCTCAAGCATGTTTTGATAATCTTTTCCTAATTGAAATAAAGATTTCGAAATTTTCTTATTGGACTCATCCAGTTTTTCCTTAGTTACAGGAACATTTGCAAGAAGCCCTTCAACAGATAAATCTGTTTGAACCGGGATCGCATCAGCACCCATGGAGGTGCTAAGCGGGTCTCCACTTTGCGAAAGCTGACCGTTATTCCCCGTAGTGTCATCGGGGTTTGCAAATGCATTAGTATTGCCGGCAATAGCATTCCCGGCCGCAGCACTCCTTCGCCAGTTGTCAACATTCTGCCTTTTGCCCCACTTTACTTTAAAATCATTATAACCTTGCGATTTTAAGGTAGCATTATAAAAATACCATTCCCCGTTCTTACTGGTTACGTTGCCAAACATATCGGAGGAAGTGTGTTTTGAATCAAAATAATTAAATGCAGGATTGTTAGATACAGTATCTTCTTTGATTCCTCTATCTTTTCTCAACCTCCGGGAAAGTTTTTTCAAAAAAGCATCGCGGTCTGCAGGTGACATTGCGGCAATTGACTGGAGGCTATCCTCCCTTTCTATGATATTTATATTTCCTACGACTGCTGCCAGTGCATTTTTTCGTTGTTGTATCTGTGTAATATCACCAAGAGTTGTATCACTTAATTGAAGACTATCGTAAAACGCATGGGCGTCTTTGTATTTCTTTTGTTTATAACTGATTTCGGCCAGGTTGAGGAAAGCTTTGTTTTTTATTGAAATATTTTCCTGGTTATAGAAAGTGCTTTTCTTAAACAGGAAAACAGTTGCAGCGGTATCCGGTTTTATTAAGGCCAGTTGCGCCGCTGAGAAAAATATAATATCCCTGTAAGGTTCAAACCTATCTTTTTTCGCCATGTGCAAAAGTGTGGCGATGCTCTTATCAATCTCTGCCGGATCTTTACTTTTCAGCATTTTGGCTTTATTAAGATTGGCATAAATATCCATGAGCGGGTCGGTAGTATGATGTATTGCCTTGTCATAAAAGTCGGAGGCTTCATCCTGCTGGTTATTCATCTCAAAAAGCTGCGCTATCAAAAATTCCCTTCTTGCTTTATCCTGTAGATCCAGCACATTGGGCAAAGAATTTTGAAGATGTATCAAAGCGCTGTCATACATCTGTTGCTTGTAAAACCAATATGCCCTCATTTCTTCAAGCGCAGGCCCTAGCCGTTCAGGGAAAGCCGGATCATTTTGCAACGTATTGATAAGCCCCGCAGCATCCCCTGTTTCATCCATATCAATCAACGTTCTTATTTGCCAGATGAAAGCATCATTTCTGCTGGGCGGGCGTGTAAAAGCCTTGTCAATAATATTCCTGTCTTCTTTGCTTGAAACACTGATAGCTTTGTTAACGCCATTATCATTAGAACCTACTATTAACTGGTCATCCTCATTCTTTTTATTACGTGGATAAAGGTTATAGTTAATAAATTGAAACGTCACGGAAGCGGAATCATAGTCTTTACGCAGGTAATAGGCTTCACCAATCAACAGGTATAAATTATCGACCCAATTGGTCCGCAGGTCATGCAACAAAATTCCTGCGGTAGCTTTGTATATTACAGAATCAAGGTCGGTTTTTTGAGCCGCAGTATTCTCTAACGTATAGCCGTAAAAAGGTAATAGTTTTGTATAATCATCTTTATTGGAGAGGCGGGCCCGTTCAATAACTTCGTTTATTTTATTGTTGGCATTATAATAATAGTTATAGTGAGATACGGTATTTTGAACAAATCGCCTGGGAAGGGTGAATTTCTTTTCCCCGGTTTTCTCTGATCGCAGGGTTTTAGTCTTAAAATTTTTGGGTTTATCTTTTTCAAGATCAATAGTTATTTTGCCTAATTGTGCGTGAACTTCCGGCAGAAGAAAAAGGGAAAACAATAAAAGAGATACAGACTTTGGGATCCGGAGGCTCATGAATATTAAAATTTTTTTTAGAAGCACGAATATTGAAAAAGTAATTGGTTTCTATATGAAACTTCTATTTTGCAAAAATATTTTAAAAATACGGTTATTTTAAGCTATTATTCCAATTAAAGAAGACTCATAATTATATTTTAACAACATAAAAAACCGATATGTCCCTGCCCGGCGACAATACATCATTAAAAAGGTTGAGAAGCCGCTACCGGCTTGTAATTATGAATGAGGATACGTATGATGAGGTAGTCGCTTTTAAACTAACCAGGTTAGGAGTATATATTGCCCTTAGCAGTTTATTTGTAATATTGGTAGGAATTACGGTTGCGCTTATTGCTTTTACTCCGCTTAAATTATACATTCCGGGGTATGGCGAAGCGCAAAAAGCAAAAGAGTATGAAGTGCTGAAAATGAAGGCAGATTCAATAGAGCAGAATCTCATTAAAAAGCAACAATATATCAACGACATCGAAAAAGTGTTGAAAGGAAAGATTCTTCCTCCCGACACAACAATGCTTAAGTTAAAAAATATTGAAAAAAGCAACGATTGATTTTGTTATAAAAATTAAAATATTTTGACCGACAACGACGAAGGAAATAAACAATTAATGCGCTATGCCGGCCTCGCTGTGCAGTTTTTGGTAAGCATCGGCCTGGGAGTATTTATTGGGCTAAAGGCCGATCAGTGGTTGCACTTTTCATTTCCCTTATTGGTATGGCTTTTACCTTTGCTGATTATTGGAGGAATGTTTGTTAATATTTTGAAAGAAACGTCAAAAAAGAAATGAAAGAAATTTACAGTAAAACCATTCCGGTAATTGTATTGTTTATCTTAATAAATGCACTGGTATTTATATTTAAAGACTTTTTACACAGTTATGGCTTTGGGCTTAAATTTTTATTGATAGCCAACCTGCTTTTATTTTGCCTTGGCCTGTCGGGGTTTTTTATACAGATGAAAGGGTTGAAGTCTGTCAATATGAATGCTTTTATAAGAAGTGTGTATGCGTCTTTGTTGATTAAAATATTTGTGGTAATTATTGCATTGGGTATTTATCTTTTTATTACAAAAGGGAAAGTAAATAAACCTTCTCTTTTCACGGCTATGGGCTTATACATTTTGTATATGGTTATAGAAGTCAGGCAATTAATGAAATTTTCCCGAACGAAAACGAATGGCTAAGAAAGAATCTCCGCTCCGTGAACTGGAAACTTATTTGCCTCCGGGCTCGTTTGACGATGTGGTATCGTATCTTCATGAATATAAAGTACATCTAACGGTTACCCGTGAACGCAGGAGTGTTTTGGGCGATTACCGCAACAGACACCACAACAGGAACCACCGCATCAGTGTTAACGGAAACCTGAATAAATATTCTTTTCTTATAACATTACTTCACGAGCTGGGGCACCTGCTTGCGTTTGAGAAATATGGTAACAGGATATCTCCGCACGGTGAACAATGGAAAAATGAATTTGGAAAAATACTTGCCCGCTTTATTGCGAAAAAGATATTCCCCCACGATATTGAAGCAGAACTGGTGCGAAGCCTTAAAAGCCCGGCTGCAAGTTCGTGCGCTGAAGACAGCCTGTTAAGAATATTAAAAAGGTACGATGCTCACAAGCCCGGATTTTTTTTCGTGGAAGAGCTTCCCCCGAATAGCACCTTTAAAGTAAAAGGGGGCAAGACTTTTAGTAAAGGCAACAAAGTTCGAAAGCGTTTTGTATGTAAGGAGATTGCCACGGGAAGACTTTTTTTATTTAGCCCGGTAGCGGAGGTGGAATTGGTAGAAGAGAACTAACAACTTGATGGTCGGGAAGTGGTTACAAAATGCCAGACAGAACACCGGCAAATTGTATTGATAAGTTATACATATCTGCAGCGGAGTAAGAATCAGGCTTAAATTGATGGTTTATTTCTCACAACTCCCGCATCATAAACAAATCACAACCGCTATGCCCGCTATTGCCCAGGGAATAGGGAATAAAATTGAATCCATACTTTTTATACATTTCAATGGCAGTCGTAAGCTCAGGCATGGTTTCAATATACATTTTTTTGAAGCCGTTATTTTTTGCTTCGTCTATGCATTGCTGTAATAGTCTCTTTCCCAATCCTTTTCCCCGGGCAACCGATGTCACGTACATTTTTACCAATTCACAGGTTCTCTCCTGAAGGCCTTCTGTCGGAAATATTCCTGCACCTGCAACCACTTCACCACCTGTGGTCACAATAAAATAGCAGGACCGCTCTGCCCGGAACACTTCATATAAATGATTGGTGCTTTCATCAAAATAAGCGGTTCCTTGTTTAACCGCATTAAAATCTTCCAGGGAACTGCGGATAATTTTGGCAATCGCTGCGTTATCATCGGGGGCAATCTTTCGTATTATAAATTCATCTTTCAATGTTGTTGCATTTTCTTTTATAAATTTCTGAAATTTTCTGCGAGATTAGTTTACAAAATTCCACTGCACGCCAATTCTGAAAACAAGGCCGTTGGTGGGATAGTAAGGGGCCGCAAAATTATTGTTAGTAAATCCAAAGCCATGGGAAATATCGACAGTATTTAAGTTTTCGATTTTTACAATGCCGGTAAACGATTTTATCCTGAAATCAAAATAGGCATCCAACTGCGGAAGATTGCTGATTGTTGTGGTATCCTGCGGGAAAAAATGTCCCATAACGGGAGAATAATTATTGGCTTTGTAAGGTGTATTATATTTTACATCAATACCTGTACTTAAAAAAAGATTTTTGTAAAAATTACCTTCGAAAGCAAGCCGTTGTCTTGTAAAAAATAACGGAACCCTTACCGGGTTATTACCCGTGGTTTGCTGAACAATAAAATCGCTATATAAATTCAGATGCCCGACTAGTTTATTTTTTATTGACGCCATAAACTGGGTCAGATTTACCAGCCCGTTGAACTGGTCTGTATGGTAATAATCTTTAAAGTAAGTGTAATTGGTAATTGAAATATTTCTCGCCATTATGGTAAACCTTGGATTGGAAGCGGCCGCAGAAATAACCGTTACGTTTTCTTTTTTGGTAAGAGAACTGCTGTCGAGATTAAATGCAGAATTGCCATTGAAAATATAGGAAGGTGAGCGGTTTACGTTCTCAAAAGTTACCTGCACATTTCCAAGCTTTGCATTAAGCAGGCGTGTAAGTGTTGCATAAGCGCTGTAATCTGCGGCGTTATACCCGCTTGCATAAAACTCTCCCTTGAGCAGCGCATCCCATTTTTTGTTTCTTGTTTTATTGCGATACTCGCCATGCAAAACAACGTTATAAAAATTCTTTGTAAGGGGAGGAGCAGGGAAAACCTGTACCTGGTATAACGGTCGCGGCGATGCTGAAAAATTGCCGGAAAAATTTTCAAGCCTGATGCCTGCTTCAATAAATTGCAATGGATTTTTTGTTTCTGGAAATTGCTTTATTGAAAAATCGTTTGATACAAATTTCCATTTATCCTGCAGCCAGAAATTTAAACCCGAGGAAGGATTGAGTGACAGGCTATACCATTGATTGAAAATAGCAGAATCGGCTCTTGCAAAAGTGGCGTTAGTTAAGTAATCTTTAAACCTGTAGGTATAGGTAGTGTAATTAATAGTATGCTGAAAACGAAATTTCGGATAGAATAAATATTCTGTTGTAGTGTCATTGATAATGATTGAATCTTTAATGCCAAAATCATAACTCTGCCTGAAGAATGCGGTAAAGTTGCTGTATAAATTTCCCGTGTTTACTGTTGTAGAAAATACATTAAAACTTTGCTGTACATCTCCGCCTAAATTAACGGGAATGGCAAAACGCTTTTTCCGGTTGGGGTCAACAAGAAAGGAATCATTTTGAATTCCCCCGTTTTCTGACGTATTTATTTTATTTCCAATAAGAGTAAAATACGCAGCATATCTTTTTCTTTTTCCCTGGTAGTTGGTAAAAAACCGGTAGTTATTGATATTAGAATTTTGAGTTTGGAAAAAACCCGGAGACGATATCAGCCTGTATTCAAGTCCTGCATTCCAGTTGGGCTTTATATTTTGGGTATGCAATATTTTTATTACTTGTTCTTTACCCGACGCAAGAAGGTACGTCATTTGCGTAAATGGCCTCGTTGTTTTAAAAAAGCGTGTATTTTCGAGCGTATATTTATAAAGATCATAAGCGTGAAAACCTGCGTCCCAACCTGCTTTCAACAGGGGAGAAAACAAAACTGGGAAAGCGGCTGTTCCGTTGTTTCCAAGCGTTACATAATCTGCAGGAACCGTGTAAATTTTATTAAAATCATTAAGAGAAGAATCGAGGTAATCATTTTTTAAGGTGTCGAGGTAGCGGAATGAAATGGTAATTGAATCAGCAAGGTCATCGCGATGTTGAAAAGCAAGCGTATCACCTTTTTTCGATTGACCTTTGGCGTTAGAGTTTCTTGAATCAGAAGAAAAATTAGGACGGTTTCTTAAAACATTGGGCAACTGCGCATGTGCTGATTGTGTCGATAAAAGCATCGCCAGTAATACAATTGACAATTGCAATGCTGTACCGATATATTTTATTTGATTTCTGTTAATCATTCTTTCGGCCCCTATAACCGGGCAATTAATTCTTTAAACAGTAGCGTAAGTTTAGGCTGGGCGTCTTCGGCTGCCTTCAAAACTTCTTCATGTGTAATTTTATTTTCTTCTTTTCTTATACCTATATCAGTAATTACACTCATTGCGAAAACCGGCAAGCCTATGTGAACAGCAGCTATTACTTCCTGTACCGTACTCATTCCGACGGCATCTCCACCCAGTATACCGAGCATTTTATATTCGGCTCTTGTTTCAAAGGAAGGGCCGGTAACCCCAACATATATTCCTTCTTTTAGTTCAATATTATTTTCTGCGGCAATCTCCTTTACTATTTTAGCAAGGTATTTTTTGTAAGGCTCGCTCATATCAGGAAAACGTGGTCCGAAGCTTTTATCATTCTTTCCGAGCAGTGGATTTAAAGTGAGCATGCTGATGTGGTCTTTGATGATCATAAGATCGCCCACCTGAAACGTAGTGTTGGTGCCTCCTGCTGCATTGCTTAATAGTAAAGTTTCTATTCCCAAAAATTTTAAAACCCTTATGGGAAAAACAACTTCCTGTGTGGTATAACCCTCATAGTAATGAAAGCGACCTGCCATGGCAACGACTTTTTTGCCGCTGAGTTCTCCGAATATAAGTTTGCCGCTATGTCCTTCCACCGTGCTGACGGGGAAATGAGGTATATGACTATAGGGAACTTCAAATTCAACATTTATTTCCGCGGTAAAGTTCCCCAGTCCGCTTCCCAAAACAACGCCTACTGCAGGCTTGGTTTTATATTTAGACTTGATAAAGTCAACAGCTTCAATGATTTTTTCAGGCATAAGCATTTAAATAGCTTCAAAGATAAGTGAATGACGGAATGGTTGAATAGCCGGAAGTGTTAAGAGGTTGGTAAGTTGGCATAGACCGCGTGAGTTGAAAATGGGAACTATAGGAAGTTCCGGCTAAGACACAAAGTAAATGAGACGTACAAAGCTTTTGTATGAAATTTCTTAAGGCAATAACATTGTGATGCAGAATTTGAGTAACGTATTTTTTATGGTTAAATCAGTTTGTGTTCCACAGCAAAGCGAATAAGCATAGCCGTATTTTTTACATTTAGTTTGGCCAATAAATTTTTTCTGTGACTATCAACAGTGAATGGACTCAGGAATATTTTCTCTGCAATTTGTGGGTTGGTGTAGCCTTCAGCAATCAATTCGAGTATTTCTTTTTCACGGGGCGTCAATACCGGTAAAGCTACTCCCGATGATTTTTGATATTCTTCCAAAGCTTGTCCTACTTCCCCGTTGAAAAAAATTCCGCCTTCGTACACTACATGTATAGCGTTTACTAGTTCTTCCCTGGACGTATTTTTTAAAATGTAGCCCGATGCTCCGTTTTCCATCATTTTCTTTATATATAATCCCTGGTTGAATGTGCTCAATCCCAAAATCAAAACTCCCGGATATTTTTCTTTCATAACGGCACATAATTCAACTCCGTCCATACCTGGCATGCTTATGTCCATTAATACTATATCGGCTGTGTTGTTTACGAAGAAACCAAGACAAGACTGTGCGTTCATGGCTTGGCCCGCCCATTCTATATCTTTTTCATTTCGCAACAGCGAGTGAATACCTTCAATAACTAACGGGTGATCGTCTACTATAAATAAGCGGATCATATTTATATATTGAATTCTATATTTATTAAAGTCCCTTTTCCCGGTTCTGCATGAATAGCCAACTGTCCTTTTAAATAATCCACGCGGCTGCGAACATTCGCCAACCCTTCGCCGCGTTTATTTCCGGAAAGATCCGGATCAAAGCCTTTACCATTGTCCTCAACGACCACGCTTAGACGATTTTCTTCTTTTATGATTTGTACAAATGCTTCCGTGGCTGCAGCATGTTTCAAAATGTTGTTCAATAACTCCTGCACAATTCTGTAAATAATAATCTCGGTTGATTGTTCAAGCCGTACAGCCATTCCCAGGGACTGATATTTTATATTTAGCAGCTTTGTTGTATTGATGCTGTTGCAATATTCTTTTAATGCTTCATCCAATCCAAACTTCGTAAGCATTTCAGGCATCATATTGTGCGCAACTCTTCTCAATTCCTTTATGGAAGTATCAAGCATATCTAAAGACCGTTCAAATACAGTCATGTTATCGGGGGTTATAGTTAAATTATCTTTCATATTACTTAAAGAAAATTTTACCCCGGATAATAATCCACCGAGCCCGTCATGAAGATCTTTCGCTAAACGAGTTCGTTCTTCTTCCTGGCCTTTTAGCATAGCGTCGGCCACAATCAATAGTTTGTCTTTTTCCAACTCACGAATACGTTGTTGTTGCAATCGTTGTTTTTGTTTATAAGTTCTATACGAGAGGAGAGAAATGATCGTCAATATACTAACGCCGGCAATCAGAAGATAATTGAAGGTATTTTTTTGTTTTAGTCTCAGTTGTCCAAGTTCTCTCTCATGCTCTAAATTGGCAATTTTTTTCTCCTTGTTTTCTGATTCAAACATGGCATCCATTATAATGCGCCGGTTATTATTTTGTGCGGTAGCAAGGCTGTCAGAAATGGTAAATAATTCACTAGCCGCTTCCAATGCCTTTTGAGACTCATTAGTTTCTTTGTATAGCAGAAACAGTTGTTTTAAATTAAGTTTTCGCTGGGGCATATAATTGTATTTAACCGCAATGTTGTTACTATGCATTAAATATTTAGCCGCCGCGTCATATTTTTTCATAGCAATATATACCCTGCCGATGTTTTCCATTGCTTCGGCAACGAATGCGGAATCGCCCCATTCACGGGCATATTGTAATGACCTGACCTCATTTGCAAGTGCCTCAGGATAATTTTTTTTACCTAATTCGTATTCGCCTTTTGCTATGGAATTGAATGTATTACTGGAAGCATCCTGGTATAAATGCGATAGTGAATCACTTTTTCTTAAATACAATTCGGATTCATTTAATTTGTAAAGTCGGCTGTAAGCTTCTGCAAGACTTGCATAAACTGTTATCTGGTATCGCTTATCGCTTCCGGCATTTAAATATTCAATGCTTCTTTCCAGGCTCGCACTTGCGTTGCCCCAATCATTTACATCTGAAAAAATATACGCAATATTTAAATAAGCCAGTGCGATACCAGCTGAATCTTTTACTTTTTCATTTTCCCTAATTGCATTTTGATAATTTATTTGGGCATTTTCCCAATCATTTATCATGGAGTAACTTAAACCCATCATAATGTAAATATTGCCAATTGTAAATTTGGGATTATCTTTTGCCGCTTCTGGTTGAAAGGTTTTTAAACTGCGTTCACAGGAAATAATGCTCTGTAGGTAATCGGCATCGTCGTATTTCAATTCACCTTCGTAAAAAAATAGTAATGACAATATGGAAGAATTGGGAAATTTTTCTAATTCCTTTTTTGCCGATGTTATTTCTACTTCCCGTTGACTCCTGCTGCCAAGTGCTTCAATATATTTAAGGTGGTATTTTATTTTCAGCGAGTCATCCCTCTCATTCAAATATTTATTTCGAATGCTATCTACAGCCAGATTCTGTGCTGGCAGGAAGATAGAAATAGAGCAATACAATAAAATAAAAATGTGCCATTTGAGAATGTACATCACATTGATTATTTACTATAAAGTTTGATATTCTCTTTCATAAAAGCAAGGAATCGGTTTAAAATACCAGTTTCAGGGGATTTTCCCAAACACAGGAAGAATCACTGTTTCAGGTGATTGACACGTCTCTTCTCAAGCCTTATTTTTAACCTGCTTTTCTTATCAGAATATTTTAAAGAAAGTTTTGAACAAAATCTTGATGCGAATGTACCGGGGCAGATGCCGGATAATAAATTAATCACTAACCACAGAATCATGAAGAAAATATGTTTTGTTTTTCTTGTTTTATATGCTGTTCATTCTTTAGCGCAGGGTAATGAAACAAATCCTCCCCTTAAACCTTATGTAACTCCTGCGGGCATTCCATTCGGAGATATCACCAGCGCAAAAATGAATAGCAATGGAGGCAAATTAATATCAGCTGATAAAGGCCTTGAAGTAATTGTTCCCGCTAATGCATTGGATTCGGAAGTTAACATCTCTATACAATCAACACACAACGAACTAAACGAAAATGACGAAGGCGCCTATCAATTGGAACCATCGGGATTACAATTCAAAAAACCTGTGCAGCTTATTTTTCATTTTGCAGATGAAAATGCAGATATAAAAAGTATTGCCTGGCAGGATGAGAAAGGGAAATGGCGCCAACTGCGAAAGATTGTTATAGACACCACGCAAAAAACCATTTCCTGCTTTGCGTCACATTTTAGTTGGTGGGCACGGTTTAACAGGATGTTTATATCTCCTGGATCTGCCATCGTAATAGTAAATAAAACAAAGAATCTTGTAATAAAAGTGTATGTAGAAAAGCCAAGTGAAAGCAGTGACGACAATCTTCTTGTTGCACCTAACCCAGGTAACTATGCTAGAGATGATGATTTGCTTGCAGACCCTAATGGCCGTGAGTTTTACACATCAGACTGGACTGTAAATGGAATTAAACCCGGGAACAATGACGTAGGGCTAGTTGCGAAGCAAAATAACAGGAGTGCAGTTTATACAGCTCCGGCAAGAGTACCGGCTAACAATCCTGTTGCTGTTTCTGTTCAGGTTTATTCTAATAACAATCAAAGAAAGCTTTTATTGACAAGTCAAGTCACAGTCATAGGTGATAGGTATCATTTTACTTTTATCCATATCGATGAGAATGGGTGTTATTTTTTGGTTGATTCTTCGAGTTGCATTTTGCATTTGGGGGAACATAATGTTACCATTTCTGATATTAACAATTACCCACCATGGAGCGACTGGCCTTCCAGTTGTGATGGCTGCAGATGGGAATGGACTAATAAAGAAAGTCTAAAGGGCCTGGTAGAAATTAGCGGGATTTCATCTTCCGGGATTTCAATCCCCAACCACCGGCATTCGTTGCCAAATGTCAATATCACATTTTCTCCTTCTACTGGAAATACTCCATCCGCCAGGGTTACCTGCCCGAGGAGTTCTCCAATCGTTGTGCCAAGTAAGCCATTTCCAGGAAGTCCGCAAAACATCAATTTTGATATTGATGGAGACGATGTGATTATTCATGCCGCTGGCAAAACCGGGCGCAATGAATTGGTAATCCAGGGGAATAAAGAAAAAGCTATTATCTATGTGTATAAGTTGTAGAGGCGTGATGCAAAAAAAATATTGTCATTCCATGTTTGGCGTACGATCAGAATTGGCCTTTTCGGCGGATTTTTGTGACTAACCACAGAATCACTGTTTCGGGCTATTGATTGATACAGGAGGCTGATTTATTTTTGAAAAGGTATTTGGACCGAAGAAATTCACACTTCATTTTGGATTGTTAAAGATCGAGAGTAAGTTCGCCGGCTAAAGTGCAAGGAAGAAAATTGCGTTTAACCCAGACCGTTATTGTTAATCAAAAAAATGTGAGTATTCTAAATTTTTAAAAAATAATATTATGAGAAAGTTTATTGCTTTTTTTCTAATGGCGGCGCCGCTATGTTGTTTCGCCCAGGGTGGCTTGGGAATCGGACTCAAGGCCGGTTATAATTTTGCTAACGTCACCAACGCATCCTCCATTAACAGCAGCAGCCAATCCGGTTATATGTTTGGAGTGTTCCTTGCTCCTAACACAAAGGGTATTCTTACATCACGCCACGAATTTATCTATTCAAGGCAAGGTTACAATTTCGACAATGGTACCACTACTACCGGAAATGTAAACCTCGATTACATCATCATACCTCAAATGCTGGGTATTAACATTACAAAATTTGTTCAGATCCAGTTAGGACTGCAAATGGCTTACCTGCTTAACGCAAAGGCCGATACTACTGATAAAAATACCGGAGTTATGGGCAGCTATGGCTCCGCACTTAGCTATTACAACCAGTTCGACTATGGATTCGGTGCAGGAGTAGAAGTTCACCCCGTGTTAGGATTGCTTATTGGTGCAAGATATAATGTAAGCCTAAATAAAATGTATAAGGATGTTCAAACAGGTCAGGCGCCGTCCTTCTCCAGCACTGATGCGAAAAATAATGTTGTGCAGGTTTTTGCCGGCTGGATTTTCGGAAAAGGGAAGAAGTCAAATAAGAATAAACAATCTCACGATAAATAAATAGTTATGAAAAAGATACTTTCTTCAGCAATCTTTTTATTTGCAACATCAATAATTTATTCGCAAACATATCCTGATCCGGACTTTACCAATGAGCCTTATTATCTCCAAAAAAAAGACAGCAGTTCCTGGAAACTGGTGAGACTTGAGAAAGGGACTTCCACAATGGAAACAAAAACAAAGTTGGGAGGTTTTGGCGGATCCGAGTCTGAATACACGATGGACGGCAATACTTCGCCTGTTCGTATTAAATCGGGCACTATCCCGTCATTTATAGTTTCTGCCGGCGAAGGTACTTCCAAGGGTACAGGCTCAGATCATTCAGACTCTGTGATGCGTGCGAATGGAGTAGATCCGGGTTTAATTCAGCAGGCAATGGGCGGCATGATGGATCCCGGAAGCAGGTTCACACTATATAAAGCAGAATCAGGTGGAGGACAGAGAACCATATTGCTTCAAAAAAGTCACGGGGGGCCATTTGCAAGTAAAAAAGTAAAAGCGAGTGATAAGTTTACTTTCAGTGTTAAACAAATCCGTGAAGGTTATTGGGAATTAATTCCCGATAAAGCTCTTCCTCCCGGCGAATACGCATTTTCGGCACTCGACCCAACCGGCGGATCTGCAAGGGGTGTTGGTGTATTGCTATTTGCGTTTGGTATTGAACAATAATAAAGAGATTTTCATATACAGCATAAAGTATGAAAATACATTGTGCGACCCTACCATGTTATTGCCAATAGCTTCAATTAATCTAAAACTACTTTTCCTTCTTTTGGATATTTAACTGAATAGCTTATAGTTAATTTTTTTTCCTGTCCGGGTTGTAATGTTATCGTCCATGTAACAATGCCAGTGTCTTTATTTATCTGTGCTTCAGGAGCTTTTTGATCATCTACATTTATTTCTTTTGTAGTTGATACAGGGAACTGATCGTTGATGGTAACGTTGGCGGCTACCTGTTTTGTATTGCGTATAATTATTTCATATTGCCTGGTATCTGTTCTGTTGCTGCCGATAAAGCGTTTGGAACTAAATTCTTTAAGGAGCTTACGTGATACCTTAATACCATTATCCTTGCCAAGTGATAACGAAAGTGTATCGGCAACCGCATTCAAGTCAATATAGGTTTTGCCCAGATAAGTTCCTTCAAAGTATAAACTTGCTTCACCCGATTGAAGCTCATAATCCTGCCAGTTGATAACCTTTGCGGTGAGAAATGCTGACGGGTCAATTTTTGGAACGGCGATATAATCATACAATGCGGGAACATCAAATTGTTTAATGCCAATGGTGGTGGTTTTACCATCAGTCTCAAGCGTGTACTTATCATCAATTTTATAAATTAAAGTGGTGGGTTGATATTGCGTTGAAACGGTTACGGTTTGAATCTCACGTTTCTTTTCTTTTAATGATTCATATTTTCCACCTACAGATACTCCAGCTACCGCTCCGGACAAATCATAACCAGTTACGACAACTTCCTCCAGGTTCTGAACACTCGCTTTGAGGGCAATTGTATAATATCCCGGTCTTATCGCAACTTGCTTCGATTCATAACCAACTGAACTTACAACAATATTGCTGTTGTTTGGGAAATATAGAATTTTAAAATATCCATTAGCGTCTGTAGCCACAGATGTTCCCGTTCCTTTAACCGTGACTGTTGCGCCAACTAACGGTTCTCCTTTGTCGTCCGTTACACGGCCCGTGGCAGCGCCCTGCACTATTCCCTGGTTGTTATAAGATATTCCTGATTCAAAAAAGCCGAGCATCCATGGCTGCAACAAAGAGGGTGTAGAATTATCATTGGGATTGCCGGTGCTTAACACCAGTGAAATATCTTTCCAGGTTTCACCACTGCGTTGAAAAACATTTGCATTCATTAAAACTTTTAGCGGATCGGTTATTTCATTGATTCTTACATCGTATGTTGGATACCATCCAGCGTCTTTTACATTATATAACAATTGAAACTTCACACTTCTTGTTTCCTTGCTGTCAACCAGAGCAGTAACAATGTAATTAACACTATCTTTTTTCTTACTTATTTCCTGCAATTGCAGTTTAAATTTTTCTGAATCATGTTGTTCGTCGGTGATTCGTTTTTGAATTTCCAGCTCCTTTTGGTATACTTCGGTAAGTCTTTGTCTTTGCAAGTCCAAAGCATCTTTTAGTTCAGTGGTTTTAACACCTGTTTGTCCACCAATGGCCTGGTTCTTTATTAGCATAGCCTCTTCATTTTTATAAACATCCAGCAACTTTAAATCAAGATCCAACTTGTCTTTTAGTGTATTGCCACGGTCAATAAAATTCCTTTCTTCCTGCTCAATTTTTCGTTCACTTAAAAAATCTTTTGTTGATTGAACGGAAAGCAAAATAATGTCGGCGTCTGCTTTTAGCTGAACACTTTGCTGATCCAGTTGATTGCTAAGACCCGCAAAACTTATTTCAGTTCTTCCCGGCACTAATGAAACTGATGCAGATCTTTCGATTCTCGCCCCGGAAGAAAATACGGTTACATTTTGAATGGAAGTTTCTGCCTGTATTTTTTTTACCTGGGCAGTTGCAACAACGTATGGCAGTAGCATTGGTAAAATCAAAGCAATACGCATAAGTAGTAGTTTAACAGTAAGGCATTAATATTTTGAAAAAAGCTGCAAGGAGAATTGTTATAAAAAAGTTGTAGTCTTAATTAAATATCCAGAGCAACACCGACGCTTTACTTTTGTCAATAATAGTTTGCAATTGTTTTAAAAATGCAGGCGCCACCATTGGGCAGCCACGGCTGTTGCAAATTGGTAACGGATACGTTTCCTCGTCGGGTACGCAATCGTAAGAATGCAATACAATGTTTCTTTTAAGTGCATTGCTATTGGTGCTATCGATTCCATATAACTTATAAGCGGCACCGAACCTTCCGGTGTAACGTTTACCAATCCTGTATTTCCCGAGGGCAGTACAACCGCTTTCCGCCTTGTTTGAAAATTTTGGAGTGAAGCTAAAACCGTTATTCCCGGAGCCATGCGCAACCAACGAGGCTTGAATTATTGAATCTCCCGGTATATCATACACGAAAAATCGGTTCTTGCCGGATGGCACGCTCATATCAATAAGGAAAACATATTTTTTGCTAAAGTTTTCATTTAGTTCAAACCTTTTCACCTCAGTTGCTTTCTGGTTAATTCTGGACACTTCTCCATTATCGAAATAATTTACCGCGTTGAAATTATTTGGCTTGCTTTTATAAAACCCTTTGTAATGATGATGTGCTGCTAATGCAAGTATAATGCACACTACAGCAAGAAGCGATAATACAAAATAGCGTAGTCGTTTCATGTAATGAAAAATTAAGTATTGATAATGATGCTTATTATTTTTCATTCCATAAAAAAATTATCGATAGGAATGTTAAAGAAAGGTTGAAAAGTAAAATTTAACTAGCGGTTTACGATTCATTCGCAAAGATGGATCGTGTTAGCCGATTGGTTGCTGAACTGGATCTTATTTACCTTAGCTGCTTTGTTATAGTAAAGAATTAATATGCCGTAAGAAGTTTGAAAAGCGTCCCAGTTCACATCCTTTATCTGCGGCTGGCCAAGCCATTTAAATAAACCATTTCGCGGCGCTCCCAGTAACGGAACGCTAAGTTTACCCTTAAATGCAGGACCAATCTCAATATAATCGCGGGTGGTATAGAAATAGATATCCCGGTCTTTATAAAAAACGCCTGCACCGCATTTTGCCGATGTCCCTTCCTCCTCAAAACTTGTGAAGCATGGAAAATTAAGTTTAATCTGTCCTACTGTTGATTTTGGGAGAATAACCCCGTTGACGATTCCATCAAGTATATCAATATCAAATTCAGGACACTTAGGTGTTGTTTTTAACTGGCCCTGGGAAACAATACACAAAAAAATAGAGGAAAGAAATAAGATAAGTGTTTTCATATTATAAAGCTATTATTTAAGATTTTCAGGAAAATTCAGGTCTTTTATAACGCAAATTTCCTGCTAAAGTTTTATTTCCTGCATGTTTTTATAAACGATATTATAAAAAACTTACGATTAAATTTTGGCCAGGTGCTCCCTTGTCAGTTCATTCTTTACATTTCCCGTATTTAAAGTCCCGGCTGGTTCAAAAAGTAGCAGGTGAACCTCACCATCCGTTACAGGCCGGTGTTCAACTCCTTTTGGGATAATAATAAATTCGCCCGGCCTTACTTCAATGGTTTTATCCTTCAATTCCATTTTAAAATTTCCTCTTATGATCAAAAACATTTCATCTTCATTATCGTGTTTATGCCACACAAATTCACCGTTAGCCTTCGTTAATTTTACGTGCTGGCCATTCAATTCTCCAACAATATGCGGATTCCACAAATCGTTGATAAGGGTTAGTTTTTCGGCAATATTTATTTTTTTTATTTCCATATTTCTATTTTTTATCTTGATTGTGAGTGTTACAAAATGGTTATCTGGGCTAATAATTTTAAAGTGTACATAAAGTTATTTCATTCATTACTATTCTTCAATGAAACTAATTAATCATCATCATGCCAATAATTTGTGTTTACACACAGGCTAAGAAGTTGATTGAATATCAAAACTTTATTCAGTTTACAAATTAGACTTTATCTTCGCTTAAAAGAGTTTATATGAATTTACATGAATACCAGGCCAAAGAATTATTGAAAAAATATAATGTTCCCGTGCAGGAAGGAATAGCATGCAATACGGTGGCTGAAGCCGAAGAAGCCTACCGATATATTAACAGCCAATACGGAAGCCGATTTGCGGTTATTAAGGCCCAGATACATGCGGGCGGAAGAGGCAAGGGAACTATTAAAGGAACGAATCAACGGGGAGTTGCTGTTGCAAAAAATGCAGAGGACGTGAAGAATATTGCCAGGAATATTTTAGGAGGAACGCTGGTTACCGTTCAAACCGGGGAAGCGGGTAAAGTAGTAAATAAAATATTAGTTGCGCAGGATGTTTATTATGATGGTCCGGATAAGGTAAAAGAAATTTATTTGTCCATTTTATTGGACCGGGCTAAAGGAAAAAATGTAATTATGTATAGTACCGAAGGTGGTGTTAATATTGAAGATGTAGCGCATGATACTCCTGAAAAGATATTTAAAGAATGGGTACATCCGGGCGGGCCATTGCAGGCATTCCAGGCAAGAAAAATCGGGTATAACCTCGGCCTGAAAGGCGATGCTTTTAAAAGCTGCATAAAGTTTGTAACCAATTTATACAATGCCTATGTTGGTCTTGATTGTAGCATGCTCGAAATAAATCCCTTGTTTAAAACAAGTGATAATAAAATAATAGCGGTTGATTGTAAAATGAATATTGATGATAATGCATTAATGCGTCATCCGGATATTGCAGCCTTGCGTGATATTTCTGAAGAAGACCCAACTGAAGTTGAAGCCGCAAAATTCAATCTTAATTTCGTAAAGCTTGATGGGAATGTCGGATGTATGGTAAATGGAGCTGGTCTTGCCATGGCGACTATGGATATGATAAAATTAAGTGGAGGTGAGCCAGCTAACTTTCTTGACGTGGGCGGTACTGCCAATGCGCAAACAGTGGAAGCAGGATTTAGAATAATCTTAAAAGATCCTAAGGTAAAAGCGATTCTCATTAACATCTTCGGCGGTATTGTTCGTTGCGATCGTGTAGCCCAGGGCGTTATAGATGCTTATGAATCTATTGGGAATATTGAAATACCCATTATTGTCCGACTGCAAGGCACTAACGCAGAAGTTGCTAAAGAACTTATTGACAAAAGCGGCCTGAAAGTACAATCTGCCATTTTGTTGAGTGAAGCTGCGGATCTCGTGAATAAAGCAGTGGCTTAACTTAATTTGCCACCTCTCTTTGAAAATAACAATTAATTATTTTTGCGATTTAAATTAATTAAAGTGCAAACGGCAACAGAAATATTTGACTATACAAAGTGGAATAATAAACTTCCCGAAATAAGTAAACAGTACCAGTCAGCAAGTCCATATCCGCATATCGTACTGGAAAATTTTTTAAATCCTGAAGCATTGGATGAGTGTATTGATGAGTTCAATAAATTGAATGAATCGGATGGATGGATAAACTATACTCATTACAACGAAAAAAAGAAGGGGCTTAATAAACTAGATGTACTACCTGAAGCCATCAAAGCCACTATTAACGAATTAAACTCACCCGAATTTTTGAATTTCCTCAGCATACTAACGGGAATCAATAACCTGCAAAAGGATGATTTTCTTGAAGGTGGCGGCATCCATCAATCTACCAAAGGAGGTTATTTAAATATTCATGCAGATTTTACGGTGCATCCACATCGTCGGAACTGGCAAAGGCGGGTAAATGTATTGGTTTACTTAAACAAAAACTGGAAGGATGAATGGGGAGGCAAGCTGGAATTGTGGGATAAACAAATGCAAAACTGTGAGGCAAAGGTGGCTCCTGTATTTAACCGTTGTGTAATTTTTAATACTGATGCAGATTCCTATCATGGCCATCCAGAGCCAATGACTTGCCCGGAAGGTGTTTACAGGAGATCAATTGCCTTGTATTATTATTCTATTGAGGACAAACCATTCCGGCGTGCAACTTATTACCAGGCACGCCCGGGAGAAGGCAGCAAAAAAATAATGGTGAAGATTGATAATGCTATGGTTGCTGCTTATACAGAAATTAAAGGCCGCCTTGGTGCAAATGATAAAATTGTCAGTAAGATATTAAAGTTCTTTTCAAGAAAGAAAAAATGACTTCTGGTTTCAGGGTGGTCTGTCTAACGATCAATATTAAACGAAATTATTTTTTCGCATCTCTCTTTAAAAAAATAAAACCATTTTTCCGATATAGTTCCTTAAGGTCCGTGTACTGTTTGAAATTATCGATCCTGTCGACCCTTGACACAAAATAAGCTGGCTTATCAATATTGCCGGTAAGCAGCCATTGCTCATCATACGACTTTGGATTAACCGGTTTTTCTTTCTTTGTGTAAAAAAGCTGTGCATAGCTGAAATAGCCCAGTGTGTTTACATAGCAATCTTCGCCCTGTCTTTGTATAAAAAAATCTATCGCCGCACCTTGTGTATATCGCTCCACTTTTGGAACAATAATGGCTGACGCTAGAAAAATAACAACAGCGGTTCCGCTGAATAAAACCCACGCTGCCTGTTTAAACTTATTTTTGTTAAGATATCTTATTCCAATTGCGATTGAAATGATCATTAATAAACCAACAATCCCTTCCAGCCCGCTCCAGTGAACATCAGCTTGCATCATCGCGTTAGCAAATTTGTCTTTTACATAAGGAGCAAGCTTTTTAAGATTTATTGCGAGATAAGGTATTGACAATACAAACAACGCAATAATGCCACCAATTATCGCAATAAAAACTCCAACGTACTTTTTATATTTTACCTGTTTTAAATCCCATTTATAGATTGAGTAGGCCGCAAGGAAAGTTAAAGGAAACCATGCCATCGATGAATAATGAATAATTCGGGATTGAGTAACAGTAAATAAGATCGTGACTACCCAGAAGAGAATTTGCATCCATTTTTTAAAATCTTTATCAAACCGGCCGGAATAATTTGATTTGAAAAAAGAAGGTATGGCAAGAAGCGAGGCAGGGAAGCATCCGATCAGTAACACAATGTAATGATAGCCTAAAAATCCCTTCTGGCCCGCATCGTGCGTAGTAAAAAGCCGGTATTGGTATTTCAAAAATTCAGTTACAAACCAAGGGCCGTTCTTTGCTGTTTCGTAACCATACCATGTGGCTGAAACTGCAGTAGCAACAATTAAAAATAAAATGGCATGCCACCAATTGAAATAAAAACGGAACCGGTTGTAAATAAAATAAACACCAAGCGCTAATAAAAAAATCATTAGTGAAACCTGGCCTTTTGTTAATATAGCGAGCCCCATGAAAATGCCCGACCATATTACGTAATAAATTGGATTTTTTTTCAGTCCATTTTTATCGAATCCGTTTCTTGTCCAATGATATAAGATAAAATTATATAAGGATAAAAATGTGAACAGGTTGAACCACGGATCAATGATGCCTGATTTAAAATACATATTTGGAAATAGCGATCCACCGAAAGCCAATGCCCAAAGTATGCCGAATTTTTTGTCGTAAATTTTATTGCCGCAAATAAATACAGCAATTAAAGTTATGATGCCGCATATAGCATTGGGGAATCGTGCTGCAAATTCATTAACACCAAAAATTTTCATTGCGCCGCTTTGCATCCAGAAAAACATCGGTGGCTTTTCCCAGAAAGGTTCGAAGTTGATGTACACCCTGCTGTAATCATGCATCTTGAGCATTTCCCGTGAGCATTCGGCAAAATTAACTTCATCCCAATCGAACAAGTGAACTCTTCCAAGAAAAGGGATAAAAAAGATAGCAGCAAGAATAATGATAAAAATGAGAATTTGTATTTTGCTTAGGCGCATTTGTTGATTGGCTATTTTAAAAAGTCGATGTAGATCTTATTTATTTATTTATTTTCATGAACTCTAATTGTTCGTGTTTCGTTTTTAATTGTCAAAGGCTCATACATCTTTCTTTTCATTAAACGCCATTTACATAAACGATGTACAATGGAAACTCTCAACACGCCCAATCCGTAGGTGATGCTTCGTTGCAGGTTAATGCTTGAGGCTTCTTCAAAATAACGCGTTGGGCAGGTGATCTCTGCAATCTCGTAACCAAGATAAATAATCTGAGATAGCATTTCGTTATCAAAAACAAAATCTTCTGAGTTTACTTCGTAATTGATGCGTTCTAATACTTCGCGGGAGAAGGCACGATAACCGGTATGATATTCCGCAACCTTTTGATTAAGCATTACATTTTCAAAAAAAGTTAATAAACGATTTGCAATGTATTTATATAATGGCATTCCTCCATTAAGTGCGCCTTTTCCTAACGTTCGTGCGCCTAACACGACCTGGTAAACATTATTTGCAATGAGATAAGCCATTGATGGAACAAGCTTCGGAGTATACTGGTAATCGGGGTGCAACATGATGATAATGTCGCCACCGATTTCCAACGCTTTGTTATAACATGTCTTTTGATTGCCGCCATAGCCGCGGTTTTTATCGTGCCTGATAATGTGCATAATGCCCAATTCCCTCGCAACTTCGATCGTCTTGTCGCTGCTGTTATCATCAACCAATATTACTTCGTCTACAATATCAAAGGGAATTTCCTGGTAAGTTTTTTTAAGCGTAAGCGCAGCGTTATAGGCCGGCAAAACAATTACAATTTTTTTATTATCAATCATACCTTCTGACAATACTTGAGGGCGCAAAATTACTCTATTGAAATTAGAGCTAAAAAAATATTGCAGGGAAGTATCCGTTTCAGATAGTTAAATTGAGAAACATATTAATGAGTTCAAATCTTATATAAATGAGCGCTTATGCTTATTTGAAAGACGGATAGGTATAAAAGGTATTATTAAATTTTGGAAATTACAAACATCTGCCCCTGTGGAGTTGGGTTGCCCCCCGTTTTTTCCAAGGTAATTGCAAAGGCATCGGCATGACCAAATGATTTCATTTTTTGTATATGATAAATACCTTTTTCCGTCGTTATCATACCGCCATCAACAGGCTTTCCGTCAATAATTGCCCAAAGCTGGTATTGTTTTCCTTCGGGAGCAGCAGGCAGATTAGTTGGGTCTACATATACATCACCGGTATTTTTCATCCAATAAATTTTGGCAAGCGCATCGGGTGCCTGCGGTGTTCCTTTCAATATGATGGGTAGTGCATTTTTGTCGCTCATTACGTTCAGCTCATTCTTCATTGCAACGTTGGCTTGCTGATTTTGCCTGATTTGTTCCCGGGTCACCTGCAACTCTTTGTCCGCTGACTGATATTTTGCGTAGTAGGAATAATTGAGAATAATGCTTCCGATTAATAAAACGAGCATTGCCGCCGCGGCAACTTTAAAGAATATCGGCATTCGGTAAATTTTCGTCTGTTCTAAACCGTTATATCCGCCGGAAGATGGGTGAACATTTTTTTCTTTAGCCAGGGATATTCGCGAAAATATCTTATCCTTCACTGAAGAAGAAGGTTCTATTGCGTGAGCCTGCGCATAATTCTCCAATAACAGTTCAATTGCATCAAGTTCCTGCCTTATCTCAGGATATTGATCTAGCCATTCCTCTACCTGGCGGGTTTCTTCAGGAGAAGTTAAACCAGTTGCGTAAAGCTCAAGTAAACCGGATGATATGATATCTTCTTTATTCAATTTTATTTTAAAACTTTTCTTAATTCTAAAATTGCCGTTCTCATTCTGGTTTTCACAGTTCCCAAAGGGATATCTAATTTTTTTGATATTTCTTCCTGGGTTAACCCGCCAAAATATGCAAGGTCTATAATCTGTTTTTGATCGTTTTTGAGAAGGGTCAATTGATTCCTGATTCCAAGTGCGTCGAAGCTTTCAATTGTATTTGCTTTATCGCTCATATTATTTACGGCATCCTCAGAATTTAGGATTTTTGCCTGCTTCTTGTATTCCTTGCTTCTAATGGTATCTATTGTTAAATTTCTTGTGATGTTCAGCATCCATGTAAAAAGCCTGCCCCTTCGGCTGTCGTAGTTCGAAAAATTATTCCAGATTTTTATGAATGCTTCCTGTAACACGTCTTCAGAGAATTCGCGGTCTTCAACTATCTTATAAATAACGCCCAACAATGCTGCAGAGTAATTGTCATATAAATATGCAAATGCGGTTTGATCCTTTTCTTTCAAAAGAAACACCAGTTCTTCCTCGCTATATTTTTTTACCTCCTGCAAAAAATTCTCTATATTGAATGAAAAGTTATTGTTAGCTAACGGATAGAATTAAAGATAGTGTTTTTTCGAATTTGTCAAAAAGAGCAGGCCAAATCAAATCACTATATATGAGCTCATTTATCAAAAGTAATTTTTGTTATTTCTCAAAATAGCAAACACTGCTGCCCACCCAGTCTTTATCCATATTATATCTTACCCCAATCATCTTCCCCTTACTAAGCCTGGCAAGATTGGTAACCGCAACCGGCCTCGTCTTCCCATCTTTCCAGAAATAAAAAATTCTTATCTCTGCTTTTGCAGGAACATTGGGTGTTTTAATTACATCCGCATATTTTACTTTTCGTTGTAAAATCCAGTTTTCGGGATCAGTTACCTTAATTATATCTTGTTTTGTGACATCAATAATTACCCCTTGCCCGGCAAATGAAAATAACGGTTTCAACACAAAATTCTCAAGATCGCCGGGAAGCTGCTTCACTTCATTAAGGAAAAAAGTCTCGGGCACATGAGGGTCTTTTATAAAAGGCAACGTGAATTTACTGATGCGGTAAAACCAGTTAGGATGCGGTACCCATTCCACGTCGAGGGGTTGGGTGATGTCTACCACATTACCAAGATCTTTTTTTATTTGTGTTAGTTCATCAAATATGACACGGTTATAGATTCTTTTAACTTCAACTTTTTCCTTTTCTCTCTTATAAAATAATTTTTTTCCCTCTTGTATCAATTCTGTAAGACAAACAATGGGTATATGCAAATAATCCTGCGTACAATAAAAATCAATTCTGGTTTTTTGGTCGTGTGGTTTTATTTCCAGGAGAATAACATTCTCCGGGTTATGATTCCCTACAATAATTTCTTTTAAAAATTGCAGGTATGTATTAACGTTATATCCACTAAAATAGTGGCTAAAGTTGGCTGGGATATTAAAATGCTTTTTGATGATTTCAGGATAATAAGCCTGGAAACCGAAGATGGATGGGAATCCCTGCATTTCTATTAACTGGGGTTCAAATCCTCCATATTTATCTTCGCAGATTCCAAAATCGAATGCTATAAAATGCGAATGATCATTTTCATCGGGAACATTTTCATCTTTTGGGATAGCCCGGTTCGTAAGTTTCTTAAATCCCGGATCTTTTATAAAGTCAACAATAGTTTCGCATGCACTTAGCATTTTATCGGCAAAATCTTTTGGTATAAATATTGGAGTTTCGGCTACGCGGAAGACAATAGCACCGGGATGTTTGCTATCAAGATCTTTTAAAAAATCGGCATATATTTCTTGCGTAAAATTTTTGTTGAACTGTTCCCTTAGCCGCGGTATCATAGCATTTATTTTTTTGCTTAAAGAAATATTGAAAGATAAGAAAATTAAAAATGCCTTGTAAGGTTACGGGATAAAATTTATAGTTTTAAAGCATTCGATTTGCTTATGCAATAACCTGGGAAAGGCTGTTGAGAGCAATGTTTAAAAAATTTGGAAGTATATGTGCATAGGTCCATAATATTTTGTCCGGATCATTCAGGTGTTCAATCATCGATTTCCATTTTTCTTCACCATGATTATCGATAACTGTTTTCTTTTTTTCTTCGGTTTGCAAATACATACTCATACCAATTGCATCTGCTTCCGGATGAAACTGTGTTCCGATAAAATAATCACTGAAGCGAATCGCCATAATAGCTCTTTCATAAGGCACGTGAGGTCTGTCCTTTTCAATGCATAGTATTTTTGCTCCTTTATACAAAACGTTCATTCTCGGTTCAATAACCTGGTAGTCGCGGCTGTCCACAGCATAGAATGGATCCTTCATTCCGTTGAAGACAGGCTCATCTTTCCCATCTTCCAGAAGATGCATTGGGAATACCCCAAACGAAGTGGATTTTCTGGCGCATACGCTTGCAAGTTGCCAATGCCTGCATACCAACTGAAAAGAATGGCAGATAAAGAATACG
Organism: uncultured Chitinophagaceae bacterium; assembly: GCA_963819925.1. Lineage (GTDB taxonomy): Bacteria > Bacteroidota > Bacteroidia > Chitinophagales > Chitinophagaceae > Ginsengibacter. The sequence continues at coordinate 419,453 of CAWFYG010000020.1, forward strand.
TATTTCTTCTGCGATTGTGTGATATCAGCATTCCATTTTTCTACTTCGGTTAGCCATTTAAAATAATTTTTTTCCCATTCAGATCCTTCACTTTCAAGCGGGCTGCCAGGGCCGCCGGAACTTATGTATACATCATAGCTTAAATCAGGTACACTGTTTTTGAGGCGTACATCAAATTCATCCAGTTCAATATTAAGTTGATTGGTTTCACCAAACTCGTGAGCAATGGCACGGATACCTCTCATGCCCTGGTTTTTTACTCCCTCATATAAATCTAAAATTGCTATACGTACGGTTTGCTTTTCACTTCCATTCATCGGGCAAAGATAAATTATTTATAAAAGTGTAAAGGCACCCTATTTTATGAGTGCCTTTCAAAAAACGCCTTTTGGATTTTTGCAAGGGTCGCGAACCATAATGAGTTCATGCAAAATAAGCGGCGTTTCAAAGGTTAGCAGCCTTTTAAATATTTTGTCTGCCGGTTTATTCAGGAAAGTATTTGCATAGGGAGGAATGAATATGGATCTATTGAAAATCGTTTTTCAAATTCCATGTATTGCTCACCCAGTTCAAGTTCGATAAATGACGCACCTTCCCGTATTTCCCACAGGTATAATTTTTTATTTGGTGAATGCTGGGTAAAGATTTCGGGAAGCATTTCGGGAAGAAGCCCGTTCCAGCAGGCAACTTCCAGCTTTTCTTTTTCACTGAGATGATTATAGCTAAGCCCATCAGTGGTTTCATAAAACTTACCAGATGTAAAGCTTGTTCCTGTTACTAATAAAATTTCCTGTTGTGTAGAATTAGTTTCCATAATCTTAATTTTAAAAGCATTCAATTATAAGACACTTAAATACGGTTACGTTTTAATCCTATAGCAAAATATTTTGTTAAATACTTTGTTCAGATAAAACAGGAAATAAAGGATTAATGCTAAAAAATTACATCTGCCAAGGGGGGTATTCGTCTATGCGACAACGTAATTAAGTAAGCCGAGATTTTCAAAAAAGATAGTGGGAAAATAAGCAAGGAGTTCCGGTGATGGCGTAAATGTAAAAAACATTTTTTTTATTTGCAAGAATAACTGAAAATTAAAGTAGAATTACTTAGCCAAAGTATTTATAAAGGTAATATTAGTTAGGGGCTCAAAAAGCGGTTGTTACGTTCTAAAATTAAGTCAATAAATTTTGTGGTAAAGCAATAGTTGATATCGATTTCGAATAATATTGTGAAATTTAATATGTGTAGCTTACAATCCTGCCAAAAACTGTTCGTGAATATAATCGACGACAGCAGGCAGGCTGTTGCCTTGTTCGAATATTTTTAATTGCCGGTCTGCGCCCGTACCTTCTTCAAGCATTTTGTGCACATTACTAACGGCATTGCGTATCCCAAGTGGGCCGGTTACATCATCAATAAAATCGAGCAGTTCGTAAATAAGCACTCTTGTATTTACTTCCGTTTCCTTGCCAAAATCGATCATGCTGCCTTCAATACCATAACGCCCTGCACGCCATTTGTTTTCATTTATTAAGGCGCGTGGATAAATAATGAAATTCAGGTTCTGTGTACGCAGTTTATATAATTTGGCGCATATGCCCTGGAACAATGCAGCAATGGTAATGGTCTCCATAACGGTCATCGGTACATCGCATATGCGAAACTCAACTGTATTAAAAAACGGATGCACCCGAAGATCCCACCAGATTTTTTTTGCGTTATCAATGCAATTGGTTTTTACCAGGAGCTTTACGTAATTATCATACGCCTCTATGCTGTCAAAAAAATCGGGTATGCCTGTACGTGGGAACTTATCAAAAACTTTTGTTCGAAAAGATTTGTACCCGGTTAATCTCCCTTCCCAAAAAGGTGAGTTTGTGCTTAATGCATAAATGTGGGGTAAAAAATACCGGGCAGAGTTGGCAATGTGGATCGCCATTTCCCTGTTTTCCATTCCTACGTGCACATGTAAACCAAAAATGAGGTTGCTTCTGGCAGCCTCCTGCAATTCATTCACGATTGCATCATATCGGGCATGGTTGGTAATTAACTGGCTTTCCCAATGGCTGAAGGGATGCGTACCGGAAGCGCCAACCCATAACCCAAGACCATCTGCAATAGCGCTGATTGTTTTGCGCAAGGTGGCCACGTCAACAAAGGCTTCATCAATATCCTGGCAAATGTCCGTACCTACTTCAACAACTGCCTGGTGCATCTCTGCTTTCACTTTATCTTTAATCACTTTCTCACCTTCCTGCACAATCTTCTGTTCATGGCTTTTGAGCTCACGGGTTATGGGGTCAATCACCATATATTCTTCTTCTACACCCAATGTAAAATGTTTATAAGAAATACCGGGCATGTTTTGAGTTATGAATTAAAGGTTTAGAGTTATGAGTAAGTATTTTTTAAGCCGGGATCGAACCAGATGATATTTTAAGGCTCGTTTTATTTTTAATCAATAAAGTTTTTTCCCATCAGCGCCCCTTCTCACATATTCTCCCCATGTTAAATTATCTTTTCCTTCTTCATAGGATTGTGCTTTTTCAATTGCAAAAGTTGCAGCAGCTTCTACCACCCAGTCAAAATTTTCTTTCCCCACACTCGTAACTTCTGCATCAGGAGCGGGATTGCAAAAATCAATGGCATACGGAACGCCATCACGCAACGCAAACTCAACGGTATTGAAATCGTAACCTAAATATTTATTTATTCTTAAAACGAGATCAGTCATCATCTGCAGTTTTTCGCTGTCCGGTTTAAAATCGGCCACATACCTCAAATGATGTGGATTGCGTGGTTCATAAGACATAATGCGAACATACTTTGCTCCAATGCAATAACAACGATAATATTCATTAAAGAAAATTTCTTCTTGTAACATCATTACTAATTCACCGGTTTCTGCATGTTTATTAAAAAGATCCTGCGGGTCATTTACTTTGTAAACGTTTTTCCATCCGCCACCCGCATGCGGTTTCATGTATGCAGGGAAGCCGATGTAACTAAAAATGCTATCCCAATCCAGGGGATAAGCAAGATTGGAAAATGATTGAGCGCTCGTATCTGAGGGTAAACTTTTTGAGGGAAGAATTACTGTTTTGGGAACAGGTACATCTATTTTTGTTGCCAGGCAATTGTTGAAAAACTTTTCATCTGCGCTCCACCAAAATGGGTTATTAATAACCGCAGTTCCGCACAAGGCGGCATTTTTTAAAAAGGCACGATAAAAAGGAATATCCTGCGATATCCGATCCAGGATTACTGCGTAGCCGCTGCTTTCACCCTGCATTATTTTATCGATATGAACAGGCTCTGCCGTAATTCCGTCCACATTTTTACTATTTATTCTTTCAACAAAAGCTTCCGGAAAACTTCTTTCTTTCCCGAACAAAATGCCAATTTTTTTCATGTAATTTTTTTTGAGTGGTGGAATATGTTGCTAAAGATGGCGGAATTTTTCCAAATATTTTTTCCAACTCAATTTAGTAAAATTAAAATTCAGAACAAGAAACCGCGTTTGTATTTTATATTTTGAAACCTATTTTGCTTTATTTTTGGATGAATATGCAAACTGACAGAGCAAAGCTTATAACTGCTGAAACACATACGCTGCATTCAAAACTTTTAAAAAGAGACGTTAGTTTAAGTATTTATTTTCCTTCAGCGCATACATCTCCGGGTGAAATGAATCTGTTGTTAATTAATGATGGGCAGGATCTTGAAATAATGCATTTCAGAAAAATACTTTCAGGTTTATACGCAGCCGGACATATTCAACCTCTTTTTTGTGTGGGAATTGCTTGCGGCCCTGATCGCAGAAATGAGTATGGCACTGCAAAGTTTTTGGATTATAAGGGAAGAGGGACCAAATCGACTTTGTACCAGCGCTTCATTTTTGAAGAATTGCTTCCCTTTATCAGGAGCAATTTTGCGTTCCCTTCTTTTAAAGAAAAATCTTTTTGTGGCTTTTCAATGGGTGGCCTAAGTGCATTGGACACAGTGTGGAATCATCCGCAAGAATTTAAACATGTTGGTGTATTCAGTGGTTCGCTGTGGTGGCGTCTCGTTGACCAGGATGATCCTTCATTTGACGAAAGCAATGATAGGATCATGCATCTGCAAGTGAGAAACGGCGACTATTATCCATGGCTTAAATTCTTTTTTGAGACGGGAACAAAAGACGAGGTTGCCGACAGGAATAATAACGGCATTATAGATTCAATTGATGATACCATTTCTCTCATAGAAGAGTTAGTTGAAAAGGGATATGATTCTGAAAAAGATATTTACTACATGGAATTAAATGATGGCAAGCATGATGTTGCCACATGGGGGAAAGCCTTTCCCGAATTTTTAAAATGGGGATGGGGAGTATAATGTAAGAATGATATTATAAACCGGTACGCTAATTGAGGATTCAACTACATATATCGCTATCGGCGAATTTTCATAATCACACTTATCTTTCCTGTTCTTTCCATAAAAATTTCATCAATATTGTCAAGGCTGTTTTGATTTACTGAAATTCTAACTTCTTCCATGATATCCCCATAACTTACCGAGCATTTTTTTAAATTCTTATCATTGAGTTTCCCTTCTTTATATAATGAATAGGGAATGCCTTTAAAAAAATGACTTACCAGTTGATTCTTTACACTTATAACTGCAATTATCCTGTGAACCACTACCAAAGCAAGGGAAGAAATAACCGTCGGTATAAATGGTGATGCGCCAACAATAACTCTTGCGAGAACAGCTCCAAGAATGATCGTAACACAAATATCAAAAGCAGACTTGATTCCAAATACCCGCATACCGGTGAAACGGATAAGCATAAACGCAATAAAAAATATTACTATTGCGCGAAGAGCCATTTGCAGAGAGTTTAAATCAGTACCTTGTCCGAAAAGTTCATGTATCGTTTGCATAAATAGGTTATTTAATTTCAGTACAATATCTGAAATATTTCTATCTATTTGGCTTTTCCAATTTACTTACCACACCAATTCTCCTCAGAATATTTCTGTTAGATCTCTTATGCATCAATTGATGCACTAATGAAAAGATTACAGGTAAAATTAACAGTGTAAGAATGGTTGAAGTAACCAATCCGCCGATTACAACAATAGCAAGTGGCTTTTGGGTCTCACTGCCAATACCATGAGAAATAGCAGCAGGCAATAAACCAATCGCAGCCATAAGCGCTGTCATAACGACCGGGCGCACACGAGAAATGACCCCTCTGTAAATTGCGTCGTCCAAATGCATTTTTTCATCAAGATTTTTTCTAAAGACGCTTATAAGAATTACACCATTTTGAATACAAACGCCGAATAATGCTATGAAGCCAATACCTGCACTAATGCTGAAATTAAAACCGATTATATGTAAAGCAAGTATGCCACCAATTAACGCAAAAGGCACATTTAAAAGGGTGAGCAACGCATCCTTTACATTGCTGAATGTCACAAATAGAACTAGAAAAATAGCGAGTAAACAAATGGGAACAACCCGCGAT
>CAWFYG010000021.1:0-4473 GCA_963819925.1 uncultured Chitinophagaceae bacterium
ATCCCCGCTGGATTCCTTTTCAATCTGATAAAAGATACGCTGAGTTGGTTAACAGAGTAGGGCTTCCCCAATGACCTATAAGAAACGGCGCTATTTCAGTTGTGATGCTGTCGTTGAAGAATTGACTACCATCTTACAATCAAAGAAAAACCATAATAAATGAAACGACCCGGCATCTCATCTATATAATTCTTATTAAGTAACTTTAGTTAAAGAGCAATCACTGTAAAACTATGCCTGGCTGTCTGCCACAGATTAGGATGGTTCTAAAATCCAGGAAATTTTTTTTCTGTAAAGTGCTTTATCATTTTATTCCTGCTTTTCATATATAGCTGTGCTGCGTATGCGCAGAGAACAAAAATTGAAAGTCTTAAGGCTAAGCTTGCCGCTTTACAGGACAGCGCCCGGATTGATTGTTTAAATGATTTAAGTTTAGCCTATACCTATTTACAGTTAGATTCAGCGACATTGTATGCTGAGGAAGCCTTTAGCCTAGTCGTCGCAAATTAATTACCAGCCGGGATTCATCATGTCAATGAATAACAAGGCACGCATTGCAGGTCTTGGTTTTCGCGATTTTCCATTGCAGGAAAAAATATGCCTTCAAACAATACAATTATATCAAAACGAAAACAATAAAAACGAATTTGCCGAAACATATATGAACCTGGCATTAGCTTATTTCTGCCAGAGTTATTTCGATAGCGCTGAAGAAGCATGTAATAAAGTGATTCAACTTTCTCAATTCACCGGTAACAAAAAGACACTTGGTGAAGCGACCGCAATATTAGGATCCATTGGTTTTGAAAGTGGTAACTATGAAAAATCATTCGAATACTTTAACCAAAGCCTGGCGATATTTAAAAGCGCTAAGGATTCCTTTAATACTGCAATTGTATTGGCAAAGATCGGTGACCTTTATCATTTAGCGGGCGATAGTAAAACAGCGTTGAATTTCTATTCTCAAAGTTTGGCATATCCGCAGGGCTCCTCTTTAACCTGGCATCCGTTGGTGGACCTTGGTGATACTTATTATTCACTGGAGCAATATGATTCATCATTATACGACCAGGAAAAATATCTGCAAACAATTAAATACATGACCATAAGAAGTAACTATACAACTCTTCCCCGCATTCTTGTGGCAGAAAAGCATATTTCATCTAAAGAATATAACCAGGCGCTTACGATACTTACAGCTGAACTAAAACTTTCAGAAAAGAATAATGATAAGAACCAAATGATGCGATTGCTGCTTGATATTGGTAAGGCTTATGAAGGGGGAAAAAATTATAAAAATGCACTCATTTATACAAGTAATCTTTTGCAGAATGCAAAAAGCCATAATGCAAAACAATACATCCGGGACGGGTATAAATTAATGTCCGGTTTGTACGACTCAATGCATAATGTTGACAGCGCTTACTATTATTACCGGCAGTACAACTTTATGAAGGAATATGTAGCAGTTGATGACTTCAGTAAAAAACTCGCTATATATAAAGCGGCAACTGAAAATGAGAAAAAGCAGGCTCAGATAGAATTGCTCAATAATGAAAAAGTAATTAGTCAACAACAGTTACTTATCAGCAATCAACGTTTAAAGAGCACATCATTTCTAAAAAATATTTTGATCATCAGCGTTTTTGTTTTGGCATTACTCGGGTTTATAATTTTCAGGAATGTTACGCTGAAACGAAAGAATGAGGCAAGCCGGCATGAGATTGTAGAAAAAGAATTAACGCTGCAGAAACTGGAAAGCGAAAGAGCCAAAAGCGAGATGCAGCAAAAGGCCGGCGAATTAGAAATGCAGGCACTTCGTGCACAAATGAATCCCCATTTTATTTTTAACTGTCTTAATTCTATCAACAGGTTTATTATTGCGAACGATGCAACAAAGGCTGCCGATCATCTTACCAAATTTGCAAAACTCATTCGCATCGTTTTGGAACAATCCGGCAAAGTCTTTTATTTCGCTTGAAGATGAATTGGCCTGTTTACGATTATATATGGATCTTGAAGCACTTCGTTTTGAAATACCCTTTTAGTTATGAAATCAATACACATGAAATTGACACATCATCAGTGATGATCCCGTCTTTACTGATACAACCTTTTGTTGAAAATGCTATCTGGCATGGTTTGCAAGGCAGTAAAAATATTAATAATAAGATCAGTATTAATATGAATCACGGAAATGGAATATTACATTGCAGTATTATTGATAACGGAGTAGGGAGGTTAAATAAAAATGCATTGGCTGTCAAACCAGAGAATGGTAAAAAATCTTTGGGCATAGAATTAACCAGGAACCGGTTGCAGTTGATAGATTCTTCGAAAAGTAATGACGTGGGAATAAATATTTCCGATTTAAAAAATGAATCGGGAGAAAATGCAGGAACTTGTGTTGAAATAAACATTCCTGTAAAAGAAATTTAATTGTTATGATTAAGGCATTAATAGTTGATGATGAAAAACATTGCATGCGATAATCTGCAGTGGCAACTGCAACAATATTGCCCTGATATAGAAATAGTGGCTACTTGCGATGATGCAGAAAAAGGGTTGCAACAAATTCAACGGCAACAGCCACAACTTGTTTTCCTGGATGTTGAAATGCCGCGGATGACAGGATTTGAAATGCTTAAACTTTAAAAGAAATTAATTTCAATATTATTTTCACTACAGCTTTTGATCAATACGCAATTCGTGCCATAAAATTTGGTGCGTTAGATTATCTCGTGAAACCTATTGATAAAGACGAGTTGCGTGAAGCTGTAAATAAACATTTGCAACACGCACAAAGAGATTCAATAAAACAACTTACGGCTCTCCTCAGCCACATTAAAAAGAGCAATGATCTTTCTTTTCAAAAAATAGCTTTGCCTACCATGCATAGCTATGAATTGGTGCCACTCAATAATATTATCGTTTGTGAAAGCAATAACAATTACACCGATGTGCGTTTGAATAATGGCCAACATTTTCTCATTTCCAAAACATTGAAACAAATCGAAGACCTTCTTGATATGCCTCCGTTCTTTCGTGTTCATAACTCTTATCTTGTAAATCTCCAGTACGCAATTCGCTATGTAAAAGGCGAAGGAGGGTATTTGGTTTTGAATAATGATATGACGGTTCCGGTGTCGCGATCTAAAAAAGAAGAGTTGCTTAAATTAATAACTCATCTTTCAGCATAAAATAAATTTCCTTTTCGTCAATCTCTCATTTGTTCCCGCAAAATTCTCATTTGCGTTAATAATCATTTTAAAGTGTGGTATAGATTTAATCTATCATTAAATAAACTTTAAAATTATTATTATGAAAACAAAAATTACGTTGAGTGCAATATGCAAAGCAACATTTGCTTTGATATTAGTAACGGCATTATTTAGCTGTAAAAAAAATCCGCCTCCTCCTGACGACTCTGGTTACAACTTAAATGTTCTTTTTCGCGGAGACGGTAAAACATTCCCTAACGGTTCCGGTTACATGGAGTTTAGACAGGACCCCGACACGGCCAGGATAGTAGACTTGAATACATGGGTTCGCAACCTTGAACCAAACCATTCCTACCTGCTGCAACGGGCTGTGAATCCTATTACAGATGCTGACTGCTCAAGTACAGCCTGGCTTACGCTTGGGTTAGGATTAACACCACAGGATATCCAAACAGATAATCATGGCAATGGACATGCAGATTTATGGCGGGATATAACTTCGGTTGCCCGCGGCGCACAATTTCACATTCATTTTCAAATAGTGGATGGAGTAACAATGGCGACGGTATTAACCAGCGATTGTTATGATTATACGGTGAGATAATATTAAAATTTCTCTTTTAAAAGTGTGATGTTTATTTAAATGGTTGCGGCAAGAATATTAGTTCGCCGCAACCATTTTGTTATGTCAACAATTTAGTGATTACTGGTTAGGCTTCTCCAGTTTACTTACAACACCTATTCTTCTTAAGAAATTTCTGTTCGATCTTCTATGCATTAGCTGGTGTACCAATGAGAAAATTAAGGGAAGAATTAACAACGTTAGAATAGTTGAGGTAACTAATCCACCAATTACAACAATTGCAAGAGGCTTCTGGGTTTCACTACCAATGCCATGTGAAATTGCGGCTGGCAATAAACCTATTGCGGCCATCAATGCCGTCATAATGACCGGGCGTACACGGGAAATAACGCCTTTGTAAATGGCATCATCAAGATGCATTTTTTCTTCCAGGTTCTTTCTGAATACGCTTATGAGAATTACCCCATTTTGAATACAGACACCAAACAGCGCAATAAAGCCGATACCGGCGCTAATGCTAAAATTGAAACCTGTAATATGCAACGCAAGAATTCCGCCGATTAAAGCAAACGGAACATTTAATAAAGTAAGGAATGCATCTTTCACGTTGTTGAATGTCACAAACAAAATAAGAAAAATAGTAAGCAGGCAAATAGGTACCACTTGTGA
>CAWFYG010000022.1:0-167783 GCA_963819925.1 uncultured Chitinophagaceae bacterium
GCGGGGAAAGGACTAACTGAAGGAAAACTTTTGTCCGATGCCTCACTAAAAGAAATGAAGACATGGGTTAAAGATGATTCGGGAAATCCTGTTTATGGTTTAGGTCTTGCGCATTATGAAGCCGGCGGCATTGAAGCGTATGGGCACAGTGGCGGCGGTGTAGGTGCCGGTTGCATACTCTTGTATATTCCGGTTGCACAAACCTATGTATTCTTTGCAACCAATATCGGTACGCTTTTCGGTGGCGATCTTGCAGCAAAAGCAGATCACTTAAAAGATGAATTGCTGATGACAATCCTGCAATAAATATTTTATTAAATGCAAATCTAAAGGACACCATCCACGGGTCGGAAAACCCCGCCGGGACAAAAAAGGGCGCAGATATGAGGAGGCGCTTACGCTTACACAACCCTCCCACATCACGGCCTGGCATTACTTATTGCCCGATGCAAATTATATTCCAGGTAATGGAGTAATTAACAGGATTGGGACTTGTGTTTAACAACCGGGCTTTACAGCTGGTAGTGGTGACACCATAAAGAATTAACTGGACCCGGTACAATTGCCCGGCAGTACCGCCCGTGCTTACAATATTACCAACAAATACCTGGGGAGGCTGCGTAAAAATTCCGGATGTAAAACCAATGGAGCCTTCGGCCGATAAGGCATTTCCCGCTAAATTACCGGTGGAAAACGCCGCTGTGCGGGTATAATATTTTAATTGGCCACTGCCAGCGGAATTTCGAATAACACCCTTGCCATCGTTAACGGTAAGGTTGCCATCAACATCAAGGTTACCGGTTCCATTAATATTGCCTGCAACAAATAAGACTTCGTCGGGCACGCAGTGCCTGCGATGAAGTCCCATGTTGTACGGAACCGTGGATTGATCTTGTGAGAACTATGGAATTTGAGTTGAATAAACTTTGCGTCTAAGGCAGGGCGTTATGTTGGTGTTGTTTTAAAAATGCCGTTTACGTGTGGTAGGGACAGCATCTTTATTTTTTTCCGGGTGTTTTCATCGTTTTTTTCAGCAAGGAAATTTCAGTTTGCAGGTAATTTTTAAGTTGTTTTCAAAGGAATGCCCCGCCGCTTTTGGGCAGCTGTTTTTTAAACAATACATTCCAGTAAATTTTTAGCCATTTGCTGCCAGTCTGCCGGCGGCCCTCTGCGGTTAAAACGTAATATAGTTTGCATGGTTTGTTTTTTGCAACACGGGCACTCAAGGGGGTTGTATGTTTCCTTTTTGAGTTTTGCATTTTTTACTTCCGGCAAAGGCGGTAACTGTTGTTTTATAACCAAAGTACAGGCCGCTTTTGATGTACTGCTGAGGATACCGTGGTGGCGTATACGCACAAAACCTTTGGGCAAAATATGAAGGGCGAAGCGGCGGATAAATTCTAATGGCTCCAGATCCATTTGTTTGGTAACAGCACTTTGCCTGTAATCTTTATAAGAAAAAGTAACCTTACCCTTTTCGATGTTTTTAATACGGTGATTGCTGATGGCTATCTTATGGGTATAACGGCCAAGATATTCTATAACACTTTGCGGGCCGTTAAAAGGCTCTTTGGCATAAACTACCCATTTATTTTTATAGAGTTCATTTATCAGTTGTTTATCGATCTCACCGGGTAATTTTTCTTTCAGCAGGGCAATAAATTTTCCGCGGAACACTTTGCTCATCGCCTTTACATTAAAAAGATACTTTCCATCACTCTTTGCCGTTTTCCATTTGCCCTGTTTATTAATACCGCCGCCGGGTACAATGCAATGAAGATGCGGATGCAAGGAGAGTGTTTGCCCCCAGGTGTGCAGGATGCTGATCATGCCGGTTTGTGCTCCCAGCCATTTAGGGTCGTGCCCGAATGTATTGAGTACATGCCAGGCGCTTTCAAACAAAATGTTATAGATGCCGGCCGGCTTATAGAGGCACAGCGTATTTAAATCATCCGGCAAAGTAAACACCACATGAAAATAAGGAACGGGTAAGAGTTCCTGCTGTCTTGCCTGTATCCATCTTTCTCTCTGGTGGCCCTGGCATTTTGGACAATGGCGGTTACGGCAGCTATTATAGCTGATGCGCAGGTGGCCGCAACTGGTACAACCATCCACATGGGCACCAAGAGCGGCACTTCTACATCGCCTCACGGCATGGAGTGTACGCAATTGCCAGGTGTTGAACTTTGCACTTTGCTGCACGGCAGACCAGTGTGCAGTAAGCACAGTGGCTACCTCATACTGTGGTTGCATCAGCTTTGGTTATATAAAGTATCCAAAGGGCTGAAGACAGTTTGCGGTGAAGGCTTTGCAATATGCAGATATATCATTGTGGTCTCAATATGTGCATGGCCAAGGAGTTCTTTTATGGTAAGAATGTTTACACCCTGTTCTAAAAGATGGGTAGCATAGCTATGGCGCAAGGTATGCGTATGCACCTCTTTACGGATACCGGCACGTTTTACAGCCTGGTGCACCACCCACTGGGTTCCCCGTTGCGACATGGCTTCACCGTCATTGCCTTCAAATAAAAAATTACGCGGATTGGCTGCAGCAATATATTGGGCAATGCCGCGGCAAAGCATTTTGCCCAAGGGGAGGCAGCGGTCTCTGGAACCTTTGCCCTGCCGCACCTGCAACATGCCGCGTTGTATATCGGTGTCGGTTACACGAAGATTACGTACCTCGCTGCACCTGAGCCCGCATCCATAACATAGCCCGATGATAAGACGGTGTTTTAAAAGTTTACAGGCTGATAGCAATGCTTTTACTTCGTCGCCATTAAGTACCGCAGGAAGCTTAACATCTTTGTCTATCTCAGGCAAAGAAAATTGCTTGTATTCAAGACCCCGAAGCTTGCAGGCATAACGCATTCCATATACCGTGAATTTGAAAAAGGTAGCCGAAGTAGTTCCGCGGCTTTTTATGAGATGCAGGTAATCCATTACCTGTTCTGCATCCAGATCCAGGGGAAACAGGTTGTAATGCAGGGCGAGGTGGGCCAGTTGTCGTGAATAGTTGGTGAGGGTGCTTTTGCTTTTACCTGTGATGCAAATAGCTCGTTCCATTTCTTTGTACAACTCTAAAAATCCCGTTACTTTGCTACAGGCCTGCTTAACGATGGTTACATAATTTTTGTCCATGGGACGCAGCCCGGTAGTTTGATTTGTTTGCATAAAAATGTTTTTTTAGTTAATTAAAATGCAAAACAAAAGCACTCTTTGTTTAAAGCGTGCTGATTAAACTACCGCAGGTTTAGTACAACATCCAGTTTGGCAGCCGGCGAGGAAGTGCCGATGCCGACATTTCCACCATTGGCAATGGTGAAGCGGGAGACGCCATTTTCGGCAAGGTAAAAATAATTACCTCCACTGCTGTAGTTTAAATACCAGCTTTTTGAATCTGTGGTATTGTATAGAGAAATAGGGCCATTGTTTACCTGGAATTTATAAACAGGACTGGTGGTTCCTACTCCTAAATTGCCCCCGATGTAGGCACTACCGGTGGCATTTATTGCACCGTTTACATCCAGTTTATAATTTGGAGTGGTGGTACCGATACCTACATTCTGGGCCTGCAAAAAAATAAAACTTTGAAGACCGAGCAACAAGACAAATATTTTTTTCATTTCGATGGATTTAGGGATTAATAAATGATGAAATATAGAAAGCTAAATACAGGAATTACCTGGTTGCAAAACAGAGGAGCGGCATAATAATTTTAATAACGGGTACTGCGGAACGAAAGTTTTCAGGCACCTGAACCTCCCGGGGTAAAAAATTTGTCCGTTATTAGTTATTAATCGTATATAACTAATTTATGCTTTTTTATAAAAAATAAAAAACAAATGAAGAAATATTTCTATGGTAAACCCTGCTGACCTTAGAATATCCCGATCTTCTTTTCATTTCATCCTCCCTGAAAAGAAATGTATAAAGGATAATTAGCTTTTCAGAATTTCGGGCGTGGACACCCGCCAGGAACAAGAGGGTTTATTATTTCAGCGGTCAGCCTCACTTTTTTTTTCAAAAATATGAACTGCCGGAAAAAAAATGTATGAACATAACCCCAAAATGGCGCAAGGTACTATCCTCTCCCCATTAGCGCAACGTGCATGGACGTTTGCGCTAACAAGGGGTGCGTTTTTCCTTCAATATTGGAATTAATTTAAGTTTGACAAATTCTTCATCTTTCTGCCTAAGTAAATAATCCGAACTGCAAAGACAATAATAAATGTTCCGATTATTGGTCCAACATCAAATAAACCTTTTGTATCCGGTGGATTTGGGAAAGTAAATAGATTAGTTACAACTAGAACCAGTGCTAATATTGCTAATGGAATACTCCACCAAATTCCAAACTTTTGGTGTCCCTTTATTGCCATTGAAAGTAGAAATAAAGCTAATCCAAGAAACATATCCCAGGCTAAATCCACCCCCAAATCAATCCATCTAAGTGAATGGGAGATTAACAAAAGTGTGCCCTTTTCAGTACCTGAAGCGCTGATAATTGCCTCTCCCATGCCTGCTTTCACAACAAGTTGCATAGATATCATGATGCTGACTAAGATAAAAGCAATAACGGTAAATATAAATGCCAGTTGATTACTGATACTTTGCTTTTGAATTGAAATATATTTATAAGCAGCGTATGCAAATATTATTGACAAGATTGGCCACGCCATTGCTAATAAAAAGGATACGGTTGGAGAAAATGGAAATGTAATAGCAATAATGTAGCTTATTGTTCCCACGATGCCACAAACGCCTCCAACTAGATAGAAATCTGGATTTTGATTTGCTTTCACGCTTAACTTTTTAAGTTATATTAATATTAATTGTTTTTAAGTGTTAATCCTGACTATCATCAAATTTTATTGTTGATAATCGGTTGTTTAAATTCTTGTCAAATCTATCATTTTCATTACATTTTCAGTTTCCACATTTATTGTTAGCGCGGGAATTTAATCGGTTACTCTGATGCGGGGAATGCACCCCAACGGTCACTTGAAACACAACCTTAAGGTATATGAAACTGTTTGGCATTTCAAAGCGATTTCCTTTCAGGCCGTTACAATTTACATTAAATGTACTGACCTTAACATTGGAACTTTCTGCCAAAGGCTTTATATACGGTGTCGTATGCCGGGATTTGATCATAGATCAATGATTCTCATAAGTACAATATTGTTTTATTTTTCTGTTTTTATGTACACATTTACCCGATGTGACAAATCGCAGATGAGTTCTTCAATCTTCGCGGGTGTTCCTTCTCTTACGAAAGCCCCCATAATGGAGCTTTGTCGCATAGCCTTGTGCGTTAGCCATGCTTCCCGTAAGAACGGGACAATTGGTGCCATTTGAAAAACTACCAAATAACAAACCCGGAGCAGTGCACTTTTTTGCTTGTGACATCTTAATGATAGCTAGGGATGAAAGATTGATACTTCAAAAGTGAGATTCAAATTCTTTTCCCGGACCGAATTATGGATACTCCCCTGGAACAAAATTGAGCGATAGTAGGTACCTTCAATACCGGGTTTTCAAATGAGCAATTTTTGCTGATCGTTCTTCCTTGCCATTTCATAACACAAGCTACGATGTTGGCAACAGTGCTACATATTTTATACTACAAGAGCATCCCATGAATGAAATACTATCCAGGAAATTTGATATTCACAAAGCAATAGCGGACTACAGGAAGGTTGCATGGTTTTATGATGCGTGGGG
Source organism: uncultured Chitinophagaceae bacterium (assembly GCA_963819925.1). Lineage (GTDB taxonomy): Bacteria > Bacteroidota > Bacteroidia > Chitinophagales > Chitinophagaceae > Ginsengibacter. The sequence continues at coordinate 5,730 of CAWFYG010000022.1, forward strand.
AAAGTTGACTGAATCCAAAGCCTTGAGAAGGGTAATGGAAATGGCAGATATAAGAGATGGTTTGTCAGTACTTGAAGTTGGATGCGGAACCGGAACCCTGTTAAGAGAAATTATTCCCCAAAATCCGCATGGCATCAACAAAGGTTTTGATTTGTCAGGGGACATGTTGAAGAGAGCCGGAGAAAAACTTCAAAAAGCCGGCTTACAGAATTTCCACCTGGTAGAGGGAGATGCTTTGAATTTACGCATAGAAGATAATTCCGTTGATATCCTTATCAGCACTTTTATGATTGACCTGCTTCCTGAAGATACATTTGACAAAATAGCCAAAAACTTTTACCGGGTATTAAAACCAAATGGATATGTGGTTATCGCACACTTTTCTTTTGGAACGAAACCCATTCACAAAATTTGGTATTGGATAGCGAAACGCCTTCCTGGTTTATTGACGGGATGCCGCCCCATTTCATTTGCAAACTATTTGGAAAAAGCCGGATTCAATATTTTGACAGACATACAGGTGAGCCAAAATACTTTTCCCTCGGAAATTATTAAGGCCCGAAAATAATATCTTCAATACTATTCAGGCAGGTTCCAATTTCTTCCAAGTACATAAAAAGGATTGTTTAGCGCAAACTTTATCCCCTTCTTGGTCCAGGAATACAAAAAGGGTTGTTTAGCCTCTATTTCGTCCAACATATAAAAAGGGTTATTTAGCGTAAGCTTTGTCGCATAGCCTTGTGCGTTAGCCATGCTTCCCGAAAACGGAACAAGTGGTGCCTGGGGTCTTAAGCTATTGCAGGCTTCCAATTAAATGATATGGCTGCATACGCTGTACACATTTCGGTTCCCGCCGAGTCTCCCGCAGGGGACTCGGCGAGCATAGCGCTATCGTAACATTTTAGTGTATATTGCTTCATGGCTGTTAAGCAACAAATATCTGCAACAGATGGAACTTTCTTTATCACCATTACCTGTTTTAACTGGTTGTATCTTTTTGAGATCAGCAACTCTTATGATTGCGTATATAAGTGGTTTAATATTTTAAAAGAAGGCGGACATTATATTAACGGATATGTAATTATGCCTAATCATTTTCATGCTTTGATCAGCTTTGTAAACACTGGTAAAAATATAACTACAATCATTGGAAACGGAAAACGTTTTCTTGCATAGAATATAGTTGAAAGATTGCAGGAAACAAACAATGAGATTATATTAACTAAGTTGTCAAATGGGGTAAAACCGTCGGATAAAAAAAGAGGGAAGCTTCACGAAGTATTCGAAGATTCTTTTGATAATAAAGAATGCTTCACAAAAAAATTCATTTTACAAAAGCTTGATTACATTCATTGGAATCCGTGCAGCGGAAAATGGAATCTTGCAGCTTGTCCCGAGGAATATGTGCATAGCTCTGCAGGCTTTTACTTCAAAGGAGTGCAGGGGATTTTTTCGGTTAATGATATCATGCAAATGATGGACATTGATTTGAGCAAAAGAATTTGATATGCCAGGAGTTGTTACTTCATACACGCCGAGTCCCCTGCGGGGGTCACAACTACGAATAAAGGACAAGAAGTAATTAAAGATAGTGTTGAAGAAATTACTTGCCTTGTAAACCCTGATGGAAATTCTAAAATAACATGGAAAGAACTAAATGGGAAAGTAGATGAAATTTTTGCATCTATTAACGGATATAGTATTGAAGATATAAGAATGCTTGCAACATCGCTTATCGTTCGGAGTAAGAAACATCCTCTTCTAATTAAACAGCACTAAGTTTTATTTCAAACATTCCATAATGCTCAACACAAAAAACTTCAACATTGCTACCATTAACCACTTCTTTTAAAACTAATCTTGTATGATGAGTTTCATAAGGTTCATAAGATGCAATATTATCAACTGCAATAGCTTTTTGCAGATGTTCTTTAGAACCAAGTATGCTTACATATATAAATTCTGGACATTCCATAAAATATATTTTTTATTTTAAAATTTGTTTCAAATATGTTACATAAAAAAGTTTCAGTAAAAGAAGCCGATCTGAAAATATCTAAAATATTATCATTGCTAAATGGCTATAGCCTGAACGTTATTGAAAGTATTCTTTTAAGTGTTTCAGAAAAAATTAAAAATAGCCCTATTACAACTCGGAAAGATTAAGAATTGCAGTCATTTTTTTAAAACTTTTACCTACTCCAAAACATTTATCAACTATCTTATTTATATTTTCTTCACTTATGGTAACTAAATATTCATCCAATGATTGCGGGTCTTTTATCATAAATAATATTTGTGAAGTGTTTACCAATACACCCACTGGCGCACCCTTCTCTGTGTTTGGGTGTACATACACCATCATAAATTGTTTGCTCATGTATTTTTTATTTATAAAGTTGTTTTGAACTATACTAAAATTACAAATTATGTTTAACAATCTAAGAGAACTTATTACTTCAATGCCTGATGAAAAATCATGTCGTGAGTATCTTATTAAAGAACGCTGGAACGGCGTTGTAACCTGTCCGCATTGTGGACATGAAAAGGTTTATGTTATCGAAGGTGGCAAGAAATTTAAGTGTGCTTCAAAGACCTGCTATAAGAAGTTTTCCGTTACTGTTGGAACTGTATTTGAATGTTCAAATATTCCTTTGACTAAATGGCTTACTGCTTTGTATTTATGTACTGCTCATAAAAAAGGTGTTTCATCTTACCAATTAGCAAAAGATATTGGCGTTGCTCAAAAGACCGCTTGGTTTATGATTCACAGGCTAAGAGAAATAATGAGATCAAAAGAAGTTACCAAGTTAGCAGGGACGGTTGAAGTGGATGAAGTTTACATAGGAGGCCGGATGAAAAATAAACACAAGAAAGTAAGAGCAAACTATAAGGAATATGCTTCAAGTCATACTTATAATAAAACTGGTGTTATGGGTTTAGTAGAACGTGGTAAAGAATTGCAGGTACAGGTCATTGAAGGGAACTTAAAGGACATGGTAAAAGAAAGGGTTGATAGCAATGCAACCGTTATTACTGATTCATTATTTGCTTATCGTGGATTAGATAAATTTTACACAGCACATGAAGTAATAAAACATGACCAAGACGAATATGTAAGAGGTCTTATTCATACCAATACTGTGGAAGGATTCTTTAGCTATTTAAAGCGTTCTATTTTTGGAATCTATCACCAAGTAAGCCCAAAACATTTACAACGTTATTGCGATGAAAATGGCTATCGTTACAATACAAGAAAATTAACAGACCCACAAAGATTTACTTTATCATTAAGTAAAATTGAAGGTAGATTAGATTGGAAAACTTTGACAGGTAAGAAATAAAAATCATTCATCAATTTTTTCTAAATCTTTATCTCCGGGTAAATAAGGCAACATTAGACGTTGGTAGTGAAGATATATTTCTTCATAATCTATTACGTTATTGGGAGTGACATACATTTTAGATGTCTCATTCAGATATTTAATGATTAAAATTTTTGGGTTATTTTTAAGAGGGAATACATCGCAATAACAACTGGTAGTAAGCCAAGTAATAAAAGAGGATCGCTTGTATCTCATTAAACTTTTTCGAGCTTTTCTTTGAAAGGTCTGGATATAAAATCTTTAGGCAACTTGAAGGAAGTTTTTTTTTCACACTCTTCTTCATAGCTTATTATTGCCTCATACATTTCTTTTAAATTTTTCTTTACCTCTCTCTCATTTTCACCATTAGCAATTATATCCGTTCTGTGTTCATAGTAAGCAACAAATCTGCCTGACTTACATTCAATTATTGTTCCCGGAACGGATAACTTTTTTTTTGTTTTTTTTGAACGATTTGCCATTGAGTAACGATTTGCAGATATAACGAATTCTATAAGAAATTAGTTCGTTAAGAAAACTTAAAGTTATACTTATTTAACAAATATAGTAAGTCTATTTTTACGTTCTAAAAAAATATTCTACCTTGTATTTATGGCAAAAAAAGATAATAAATCGGTTAAGAAACTACCAGTTAAAGAAAAGCCTTTACATATCCCTCTTAAATTTGAAGATGCTTTACAAATAGCTCTTAATACCCCTATTAAAAAAAGTAAGGTTAAGAAAAAATGATTGAAGAATCTTTTAATGAAAAATGTGATAAGGTATTGTTATACCTTTTAGATATTTATAAAAAAGAAGCCGGAGGAGTTCACCAACTGACGCACTTAACAAAGGTAGAATCTGATATTGGCATAAGCCCCCATGATGCAGTAATATCTTTTTTAGTTTATGAAATGAAATTTATTTACTTAGATACTAAAACGGCTCATATAGTAATAACTCCAAAAGGAATTTCCTTCATTTCTCATTCATCTTTCGTCAAAGAGCAACTAATTAAAGAAACTAAAATTTCTTTAGATTGGTATGATAGAGAAGATGCAAAACAAAGATTTGATGATTACCCTACTGTAAAAAGACAAAGAGACGTGGCTTACGGATTAGCTATTTTAGGAGCAGTATTAACAATAATATCAGTGATAATAGCACTTGCACAATGCCGATAACTATAAATTTTTTCATTAAATAAAATAAATAAAATGGCACAGGTTAAACAAAATCATTTTGAGACTTTTAAATATTCATTCAAAATAGATACTGGAATTGACCGCATCAAAAGATATGGCTCTTTTTATTCAATATGTACAAGCCAAGTCATTAATTAATGTTGCCATTATTCTTGAAAACATTTCCATAGCAGTTCAAAGGGTAGAACAAAAAATTAGATAATTAATCTGATTCATACGTTTCGCTTTTTATAAAATCTATTTTAATTATTTTATTTTTAGACCCGTTGTCTATTGACTTCCCTAAAATGGCAAGCCAAACACCCTTTATCCATCCTTTAATTCTTTTATTAAATATTGTATTAATTATCTGCATAATATGCAAGATAATTTCGAGATCGTCTTTAACTGGTATCATTTGTACTTTATTAGTAGTTGATACCCTTTAAGCTCTATTCTCTTATTACCTTGTCCTTTATTAGTAGTTGATACCCCTGCGGGAGACTCGGCTGGGACAGGAGCCAAATTTTATCACTGCTATTTTGCTTTTGTCGCCCGCCCGTACTGAACGGTACCTTCGGGAGGCGTCGCAATCTTGTGCTGCTATCATTCCGTACGTTATTCCAGCATTTTATCTAATCTTTTAAAAGCATAGCCTTCGCTTTCCAGGTAATCAATGATCCCCCCAAGATGGTTATACAGTTTATCCGTTCTTCTTGGATCTGTGCCGGCATGTATCAGCATTATAATACCATTAAAGGCATCGGGATCGGATTGTTGTTTTTCTTTCATCCATTGCAATAACCATTCACTGCTTTTATAAATGTTCCCTAATTCAGGATAGGTATAATCGGCATTGGTACGAATGCCCGGTGTAAAATTGATAAGCTGTAAACCAACCCTGGCACTCCAGTCGGCAACGGTATCGTTCCACCATTCATATGGCGGCATAAAGAGATGCGGCTGGTGAACAGGCAGGCCTTTTTCCTTCATTGTTAAAAGAACATGATGGATATCTGTTTTAAATGAATCGGAAGAAACCAGCATGCTATCGCGATTGTTCCAGTCATTATAAAGAAGATGCTGATCAGAATGCGGACCGAGATAATTTCCGTTTGCCTGTAGTTGTTGTATATAGGACTGAAAATTTTTATTGCGGTAAAATCTGCCGGTAAAAAAGAATGCGGCCTGTATATTTTTTTCATGCAATGTTTTTATGATTGCATAAAGGCCATTACCAAATTCATCGGCAGAAAAAACAAGGGCTATTTCTTTTTTTGAAGAATCACCTCTTACAATGCAGCCATGCGAGTAAGTAATATGAATATCTTTTTTTTGTTGGGCATTCATTTCAACAGCAGGAAAAAGCAGCATTAAAGCAAGCAACCATTTGTTCATACAAAAATCTGAAATGATGAAGGCCTTAAAACTACAGCATTTCAGTTTTTAAAAATAAAAATTGGGGGTTGCGATTTATTTCTTGCGCTTGTTGGTGCTCCCCACTCCGAACAATAGCACACAGAGTTTTTTAATCCGGGGAATTTCCCGGGAATGCCAGTCGCTGCATAAGAACTAGTTGAACATTAAGCGAAATGATATAAACTTAGTATTGGCAAAACAGTAGAACAAGATTTTTGAAACGATCCTGCTATACCGTTTTATTTTCGGTTGATTGGAACAAACGTTTTCTACTGGATTTGATTTTTTGTTTTTGTTATCCGGCATTTGTAATGAGCGACGGTACTAAGCCTTAGCAGGTGCTCCCATTTTTGCCCTGCAGGGCTTTTTGTCCTTGAAGCCGACGAGTCTTGCAATTTTCTAAAAGCCTTCCCACTTGTTGGAAATGCCGAACAGGGCTTGCCTAATAATATGATTTACTGTGCATTATTGTAAAATTCATGACTTTGGAGATGCATTTATAACCTTTAATATGGTTTTACCGGTGGGGCGCTTCTATGTAAATTTGCGCCTCAAAAGTCCGGGGAAGTAGGATATCAACTTCAAAATGAGTGCAGACCGTATCATGCCAGGAAGAAATCATATATAACAGCCGCTGGTGTTACCCTTCGCTTCTCCCCGAAAGACACATTTATTAATTAAAGATTAAAAAGGAGTTTTAATGAAAAGTACTACTACACAGCCAACTGTGCAGTTGGACAACTATGGACAACAAGACATATTGGTACAGGAAGCAAACGTTACTGAAAATGGCCAAAGAAGAAATTTTACCGCCGCAGACATGTGGAACCGAAACCGTAAGGTGCGCTCTGCAAGCAGCATGGTAAGGAGATGGCATCTTAGCTAACGTTTCCTGAAAAACTGAACAGGCCCCGGCGACAAACCGGGGCTTTTTATTTTATGGAATTAGCCCTCATTGCTTCATGATACCAGTCTTTTGAACTGCAGCAGATACTTACAATAACAATAAAATAAACAGCGATTCCCTTTGATCATCTTAAAAATCTCTTACTCAAAATTAACTGCTATGAAATTTCTTCTCATTCTGTATTTGTTTTTTTACAAACGCACATGTTGTTTGCCCGGGAAAAGCACGGCTTGACTCAATCACTAAACAATATGAATTTAATTGGAGTTATAGGAGCTTTTTTATTGCTTATAAAAATTATCATTCATGCATTTATTAAGCAATCCATAGATAAAAAATATTTTGTTGGTGTAAGACCTTATAATTTTCCCTTGCCTCATTCATTAAAAACTCCATTTAAACCTTACAAACACGGCCCGGCCATAATTTCCATACAAACTTTCCTTTCCTCCAAAAAATAATTGTCCGCCTGCCAGTAATTCTATTGTATTGGTTAAAGAGAAAGTAAAAAACGGCCCAATAAATAATGAGCCATCAGCAGGTGTATAAATGCCGGAAAGATCACCGCGTATTAATGGGTTGAATTGGTAGGCTGCTTCTGCAAATAATGAATGACGGGCAGGTGAAAGTGATTTTGCAGATACATTGTTAAGAAAAAAATTAGGGCTAAGGCTATCGCATTTTAATAAACCTGAACTGTTCAGAAGGTAGGCGCTATGCAGGTATAAACTGTTTGGAAATGTATAATTAATGCCTGCTGATGCTGATATAACTGTATTGGCTAACCGAAAATGTTTACGTGGCGCAAAGGCCGATATTTCACCATTAAAGCCTGCTTGCCCCAATACACCTGACCAACCGCCACCGACAACATAATCTGTTTTAACTATTCCTGCAAGTGCCTGTATATCGTAACTGCCTTTTGTGAAACGATAAAGCCCCGCTGCAATCGTTTCATTTGTATTCCTTCCCGGTTTGTAAGCAAGCTCCGCGGAAGAAGTGCTATTGAGGTAGTACTGAACTCTTACTGCATCTGTACCCGGCCGTTCTTCGTAATCAAAATCAAAATAGGAATAAGCATTAAAAATATCGTTAGGGTTCCATACAAGGTTTAGCCCCCAATTAATTCTTTGCCTGCCGACGGTGACTTCCCATTTACCGCGGGTATAATCTATCGAAGCACGATCAACAGCTGCGTTCAATAAAAATGATTGGCCTTTCGTGATAGTTCTTGACAGATCAAAAAAATCATCATTGCTGTTTTGTAATAATATATCCTGTGTGGTAATTGCAGCGGAGTCACCATAAAAAAAACGGTTCCTGATGCCAAGATGAAACTTCCAGGAACTATCATGAAACCAACGAACGTCTATGCGATTGTGCACCAGGTTTTCTAATGTCCATTTTTTATTTACATCTGTAAATTCTGTGGTCTGCAAATCTTTCAGGTAACCGTTAACAGACCAGCGGGAAGTCTTATCAGTCTTCATTATTGAAGCAGCTGTGCTGTCCTGCGCATTAACGGAATGAACTCCGGCAGAAAATAACAAGACAAAACATGGAATATAAAATATTTTAATTCTGAATGTTTGCATGACTCTGTTTCGATTTTGAATCACTGATCACTTTTCCATCTTCCAAAGTAATGATACGTCTTGCCTTGTCCATTACCCGCTGGTCATGGGTTGAAAAAATAAAAGTAACTCCTTCTTTTTCATTTAGTGCAGCCATCAGGTCCAGCAAGGTATCTGTTGATTTTGAATCAAGATTTGCTGTAGGTTCATCTGCAAGAATGAATTTGGGCCTGGATGCGAGCGCCCTTGCAACCGCCACTCTTTGTTGCTGCCCGCCGGATAAATATTTAGGTCGGACATTTATTTTATCGCCCATACCCATTGTCGTTAGAAGGTAATTTACACGATCATTTATGGCCATTTTTTTATTGTGTTGCAGTTCCATAATAAATTCCACATTTTCCTTTACAGTGAGTACCGGAATAAGATTGTAAGATTGAAAAATGAAGCCAATATTATGCAAGCGGAAATCGGTGAGTGCTGCCGCTTTCATCTGCGTAATGTCCTGCGCTTCTATAATTACACTGCCGGAAGTGGGTTGATCCAGCCCGCCCATCATATTCAGGAGCGTGGTTTTACCGCATCCCGATGGACCCACTATGGCAGTGAATTCTGCCTTTTCAAATTCAAGGTTAATGCCGTTTAATGCATGAACCGGCACCATCGTTTCGTTGTAGGTTTTCGTTAGGTTTTTAATTTCAATTACTGCCATAAAAAAGCATTTAATAAAAAAGTTAAGTCCAATAAATCAGTCTCCGCGAATTGCTTCAGCAGGCTTCAATCGTATTGCCCGCCTTGCCGGGAACAAGCCCGCGATCAGCGCAATTGCGATGACCATGATTGCGAGCATAATGTAAAAATTAACACCGAGTGCAGGATAAACTATGCTGCTATAGCCAAGTGCATTGAATCCCTCGGCGATAAAGGACAAGTTTATACCTCTTTGCCCAAACCATGATATTGTGGCAATACTCACCAACACGCCAATCACTGCTCCTGTCAACGACAAAAAAATTGTTTCCAGCATTATCATTCCAAACACTTTGGAAGGCTTCATACCAATAGATAGCAGCATGCCTATTTCGCGGGTGCGATCAAGCACGGCCATCAGCATAGTATTGATTATTCCAAATGCAAGTGCAATGAGTATAATGCCAACAAAAATTAAAGTAACCTCTTGCATTGTTTCGGAAAGAACCTGCATCATTGGCGATAATTGAATATATGATTGTACCTGCAGTCCGGGATATTGTTTTTCAAGTGATGTTGTTATCTTTTTTGTATCGTCTGTTTTATGTAACAGCACCGTCATGATTGAGGCGGCGCCGGATGGAAAACTTATCAACTGCTGAAGATCTTTATTACGAATAAAAATCATTTGCTTATCAAATTCACTGTCGTGAGTACGAAAAATGCCGGTCACCCTAAATGCACCATAAACAATATCACCGGCGGTAGTTTGTAAGGTCAGTACAATACGTGAATGCAGCTTTACTTTTAATTTATCTGCAAGTTGCTGACCAATCACTACCTGGTTTGGCTGGTCACTTTTAAAGTAATCGCCTTGTATAAGTAATTGGGAAATATCACTCACTTTTTCCTGGTCAGATGGCTGAATACCGTTGACCATAATTCCTGATGAACCCGAAGCAGTAGAAGCCATTGCCGTTACTTGTATAATTGCTGAAACACCTGCTACTGCCGGATTTGATCTTATATTAGCCAATATGCTATCTGCATTTTGTATTTGCACCTGCATGTCGTGATTCAACAAAAAACCTTTTTGATTCAGTTGTATATGCCCCGTTTCAGTATGGATAACCGAATAGATCTGCTGCTCACTCATTCCCTGCATAAAGGCATCGGAGAAGATGCCGCCCCATAAACCAAGCGCCACCGCAATAATAATTACGAGGCTCCTTGTTTTATTGCGCCATACGTTTCTCCAGGCTATTTGTGTAAGCATAGCATTATTGTTTTAAAGTTTCAGCAATCCTGAACCTATTAATATACCATAACGGGTACACGACGGAAACAATAGCAATACCCAAAACGGTTAAACCCTGGTAGAGGAAAATATAGGGATCGAGCGATGCCGGCAAGATTGGCTCAATACCAAACTGCTGGTAGCTTTGAGCTGCCGATCCGGTTAACGAAACAGGGTATCGGTGCAGGTATGCAAGTACAGGCAGTATCAACACGCTTCCCGAAAGTATCCCCATTAATCCAATTAAAATAGTTTCCAATATAATTATAACGGTCAGCCTTACACGATGCATTCCAATAGCTATCATCACTGCAAATTCTTTTTTTCTTTCCAATGTCATCATCAGGATGGTACCAAATACACCAAACGCAACAACGAGGTAAAGTATGCCCAGCATAATGATGCCGCTGGCGTTATCACCTTGTATTTCCTGCACAAGACTTTTATTCATTTCAGGCCATTGCATTACCTCCCGGGTACTGTCTAATGAATGTTGTAAAAAATGTGTGGTTGCATTAATGTCGTCTGGTTGGCGAAGCATGATGCTGATAGAAGTGAGCCGGCCAGGTGCTCCAAACAGTGATTGTGCATCGGGCAGGTAAAGATAAACAAGCGCATTATTGATCTGCTCCAATGGAAAATGAAAAATTCCCTGTATTGTATATTGGCCTGCTGCCGTGCTGCCATGATAACCCTGGCCGAGTAATACTAATGTATCACCCAATTTCAATTGCAGGTATTTCGCAAGTCCGTCTCCAATCAAAATTCCCTGGTTGCTATTATTGGTAAAATATTTTCCTTGCGTAATTTTTCCTGACACATCATTCATACTATTTTCTTTTTCAGGATCGATGCCCATAACTTCTACGCCTTTAGTATGCGGACCGGAAGAAGCAAGCGCAAATGACTCGAGTTTGGGTACTGCTAAAGAAATATTGTTCTCTTTTTTTAAAGCCTGCTCAAGAGCAGCACCGGGTTCAAAAGAATTGTTGATAGACTGATCATCCCAATAGCCTTTCGCATGCACCTGAATATAACCCGTGGAAAAGCGTACAGCATTAGCAATCATATTTCCATAGACTCCTTTCTGGAAGGAGCGGATCGCAATGGCCAGCACAACAGCCATCAGAACGGAAGCTAGTGTAATCAGCGTTCTCCGGCGATTACGCCATAAATTTCTCCACGCCAGTTTAATAAATTGTTGCATCCGAAAATAAGTTCTCTATTAAAATTTTTTAACAGGAAAAATATCAGCGAATATTTTTCATGTTTTGTTGCGAAAAAAAATCCTCCTTTAAAGACATATTAAATGCCATTTGCTGAAACTGCAGAATGGTTTGTTTTCCTTTTTCTTTTACCGGCGTCATTACCAGTTTTGAAGGAAGATCGCGGTCATCAAAATGCTTTATATCAGATTGTGTTTCCTCATTTACCAATTCGCCATCTTCGTTATAAAAATCTGCTTTCAACATAAAGTATTTATCCTTTGCAATCCAAATAATTATTTTATCCCAAACAACCGCAGCATTTGGTTTGGGAACAAGTTGTATTTTATAGCAATCATATCCTTCAATGGTTTCGTTACCCAATAAAGTATGCGTGTAGTCGTCTACGATAGAGTTCTCTTTCACCAGGTCGTTATTGGTAAAATCAGAACCCATCCAGTTTTGTCCCATCATGGAAGGCGGTATACGAATGATGCGGCTGATGCTCGGCATCCAGTTCCACATTTCGGTATGACGTTTCAGAAATACCTGGCCTTTATCTTGTGCAGGTGCCGTAATTAAGATCATATAATAATCATTACCGAGCGACCATGTTTTCATACTTACTTTTCGCGTCCATGTTGGGCGCACAATGGTCATCGTGGCAATACTTTGGCTGGAACGCCCGTTCATAAGGTCGTTTGCTTTTTGCACAATTTCTGTGGCATCTACCTGCTGGCAATGCGGGCTGAATGAAAGCAAGGATACGAGCGACAACAATAACACTGGTTTCATACTTTTTTTTATGTTTTTCATCACGCAAATTTTTCAATGATCATTTTCAATACATCTTCAAGAGGATATTCGTCCGGTGCTACCATAAGGTCAAACATGAGCCCGTCAAGAATTGTCCCGAACAACATGGCTTCTGCCATGGGGTTGCGTGATTTTTTCTTTTTAAAATAAGCCATGTACACTTCGAGATATTGCTGTATGAATGACGTTGCTTCCTGCTGAAACTTCTCTGCAATATGAGGCTGCAAAGCAAGCATCGTATAAAGGCGCCAGAAATCTTTTTCCTGCATAAAAAGCTCTATCATTTTTCGGAGACTCGCAGCGAATTCTTTCTTCGTTTCAAGTTTATCGGATGCGTCTTCATAAAGAAAAGAAGCAGCTTTTTGCATTCCGAATGTCAGCAATTCTCCCAGCAATTTCTCTTTACTTTCGTAATAGCTGTACATAAGTCCCTTTGCAATTCCGGCTTCTTTAGCAATCATGCTGATGGTTGCTCCATTAAAACCCTTGTCGGCAAATACTTTCAGAGCAGCCCGCATGATCTGCTGCTTTTTAGTTTCCCTTAATTGCTCTAACTGGTCTGATGTTCTTGGAGACATATTGTTTTTGACTGAACGTTCGTTCAAAGTTAAAAACTTTTATTTAAAGCAAAAAATTTTTTAAATTTTTATTGAATGAATCGGATTTAGAAAAGACACTTTCCTGGTTTGCTAAAATTATACTTGTACGTTTTTATTTCTTTCCCTTAAGAAAATAAGAAAAATGGCGGCGATTAAATTTAGTATTCCAAACCAATCACCAAAACGGGAGTAGATAGTATGTACTTTTTGTAACGAAACTTTACCTGTTAATAAGGCTGTTTGTCCGTTTGAACTAACCGCTTCGCTAGTTACTCTTCCATAGCAATCGCTTATTGTTAATCTTCCTTGTCTTGCTGTTCTTACCTCCGAGAAGCCATTCTCGACACCTCTCAAAACGGCCATACGATCATGAAGCCAGTCGTCTACAACGAAGTCCCATGCAGGAACACATAAAAATGCTGCATTAGTTTTCCCGTATTTTTTTATGTACCCCGGGAAATCAAGATCCTTGCAGATGGCAACTCCTGCCTGCACGTCATGAACTTTAAATAATCCAATTTCACTGCCGGGAATAAACTGTCGTTCCAATCCTTTTACCAGATGAACCTTGTTATAATCGGCAATAACATTGCCATCATCATCTATTACTAATGCCGAGTTTCTTTCCGGATCATTTCTGAAGTTGGTATATCCCGTAATAATGAAAACACGATTTTGTTTTGCAACGCTACTAAGAATACCAATTAGCTGATCAGCGGTTTCCTTAGTTATATTGATCGCTCTTTCCGGGAGAACGACTAATTCTGCTCCCGTTGCAGCAAGATCAGCAACCTGCCTGGCATAATTTTCCGTCACTAATTTTTCTTTTTCAAAATCCGGATGATCGGTTATGTTGTGGTATTTCTCCTGCAAGGCAGCGAGCCCCACTTTGATTGTATTTTGCGATTTGCTATTGCTGATTCTAAAGACACCAAATAAAAATGAGGATGCCATTACAGCAACAGCAGTGATTATTATATTCCTGAATTTAATTCTCTCCTTTCGATAGTACCATCCAACCGCTATTGCGGAAGGAAAAAAAGTAACTAAGAAAGTAATGCCCAAAATTCCTGTAACAGATGCAATTTGAATTACTGCTATAAAGTTCGATTGGGAGTACGCAATACTTGAGGCAGTTCCGTCCGGCGAAAATTTTGCCAGAAGGAATTCGAAAGTTGTAAACAAAGCGGGAAATGCAAAAACCGAATACCACGAGTTACTTTTGATAACTGTCTTCCTTGCACTTATTGTTATGAGGGCAAAAATTAAAGAAAGGACAATTATAGAAATTATTGCGGATACCGGGGTAGAAACAGATACCAGGTATGAAAACCAGCTTAGTCTTCCAATCAGATAAGCTAAAAAGGAAACCAGGAAGGCCATCTTTCCTGATGTTTTAAATGACACAAGCAAAACGGGGATTGGAGCCACCCATTGCAGGTACCAAAAATTCCCGGTGAGTCCGTATGAAAAATACCAGCATAATCCTGAAAAGATGATAGCCGCTGTTGTTACAATTATTTGGCCGGGAGTGGAACTGTTTTTTTGGACGTCTTTCATAAAATGAAAGTAAAGAAATTATTGTTGGGTATTTTGTAATCACTTCTCATCATGCAGTGCCACCGCCAGCATGTACCACGTTGCATGCGGCAGCCATTGCTCACTCCAGCGCCAGTCGTAGTCTTTCCCTGTTTGTGCATAGGATACATTCAGGTCAATATCGTGTTTATTATTTAACCCGGAAGTTATTCCGTTTACTATGCCGCCGGGTGCATTCATATATTCGAAAGTGCCAAAGAAACCATACTCCACGTTATTGTGGCCGGTGCCTTCCATCATACAGGCATCAAAAGGATTAAGGCCCAATATCCAGTTTAGCTGGTCTGTTGCAAAACTTTCCAAACTATCATGCAAAGATTTATCATCCATAAATAATTCAGCGGCCATTCTTGCGGCGGTAGCCATTGAACCAAGTCTTGCATTTTCGCCCTGCCACCACGGGGCTGTTTCTGTTGCATGTGGAAAAAAGAATGAACTGTAACGGTTACCCGAAGTATCCTGTACTAACTGCCTGCTGTACCCGAAAGGATTATTTACTTCGTGTGTTATACTCAATTCAAAGTTCACCGATCTCCTGGTAACGTCTTTAATTTTTTGTTGTATTGCTGCGCCGGCAACGGGATAATAGTTTAATAGACTTACCAAAGGCAAACCCGCATCTGCGGCGTGAAAGAAAGGCCGGTCGGTTTCGTTTACCCGCCAGTAGTCTTTATAATTTTTCCATTGCGTTAAACGATTCATTAACTGTTGTGCTCTTTTATCAGCAACAATTTTATATCCTTGTTTTTTGGTGGCTTTATACAATTCAGTTGCGGCCATCAAAGCACAATAATCATCCAGCATATTTTCTTTGCCATCGTTCGTCATTTCTGCATTGTGTTTTTCCAAAAAAGCGAAGGCATTTTCTGCTGCGGTTAAATATTCTTTATTGGTAGAGTCGCCCGATGTGTCAAAGGTTGATGCAAGCGCCAAAGCCGCAATAGCAACTCCACCCCCGGAGCGGTAACTGCATTGAAAGCTTTTCCAGTCCTGTTTATTGTCTCCCGCGGCAAAGGTGCCTTCTTTGGTTTTTTTTATAGTGTATATTTTGTTTTCAGCGCCAATAACCCTGTCCTTTGCCAGCTTGCCTGGACCAGGCGCGGCAATGGAGCGATAGAATGAGCCATTCTTTACCTGCATGCGTTTCAGGAAGTCGGCACCAAACATCGCTTCATCAAGCACACGTCTTTTATACTGGCGAAAATCAGTTCCCGGTTTGGCGTTTAATAGTAAATAGGTTTTCAGTAAAGCCCATGCAGTAAGCGATACCTGTTGCGGATTAAAATAAGTAGAGAACGATAAATGGGAGAGATGAATACCGTAATCGCCGGTTGCGTCGTACCAGCCGCCGCGTACATCCACGGTGCTGCTGTCTTTTCTCCCTTCAAAAGAAATATGCGAATCTGCTTTATTAAACAAGCCGGAGCAACGCTGGCCTTTGAAGTAATAAATAATATCGGACAAGGTATATTGTTCCAATACATTTTTATCAATAATAAAAGGATAAGAGTTAATGGTTTTACCGTTATCATTTACCTGTAATATATAAGTGCCTTTAGTAACAACCGGTGTAAAGTCAATAGTATAAAACACCCAGTTCTTCCATTGATCTACCGGTCCCGTATAGACGGTCCTGCCGCTGAATACCTGCTTTCCACCAGCATCCAGCAGTTGAAAACTTTCAATGGAATCGGAATGCTCAGCAACAATAACGGCGTGTTTCGCGCTGTTAAGATCATATCCTACCTGGTTGGTAACAATTTTAACCGCCTGGGCAAATGGAATATAACAGCCTAGCATAGCCGCAAAAAGAAGGTAAATAACTTTATATATTTTCATGTAGCAATGATAAAAGATTACAATGATTTATGTGAGAGGAAAAGGTACTACTTTTTATATATTTTGATCTGTTTGAGATCATCAATCACAGGTTGCGCCTTAGCGGATGCTTCGTCCGGCGGTCAATCAGAATAAAAGTTTTTTTCTCTTTAAATCCTGCAAGCCCTTCCCGGCTATGGCTTTATCCGGCACATATTTAATAAATAGTTCTTCACCTTACCAGGAATGTATTAAACGTATCCGGCTCTAAAGTTGGCTCAATCATTTTATCTCCTATTTTTATCTCCAACGTCTTTTCCTCAATACCGTCATTTTGAAGAACGATTACAATACTTTTATCAGGGTTTATGAAAGAAAGCAAATTATCAAACGAACCGCTGGTACTCAAAAGTTTTGCGCCTGGTTTTACAAAATGGCTCAGGTGCTTAAGCAAATAGTATTCGTAATTATAAGAGTAGGTTTTATGTACTGTATCTATACTTACCAGTGAATTTTGTTTCCAGCCCCACGTACTGATGCCTCCCTGCTTTAAAGAAGTGTTCCAATACATATAAGCATCTGCTCCATTGGTGAAATAATGCTTTAGTAACCCCCAAGTGTACACGCAATATTTCCAGTCGTTTTTACCATTGCCACATTCCTGCTCTGTCTGGTATAAGGTAAGACGAGGATACTTTTTATGTATCGCACCAATAGCTCCTTTGCCTGCCCACTGAAAGCCGACACCCTTTATATATTTACCGCTTTGGGGATCGGTTAAAATGGTATCCACCAATTTCTCATTGGCACGTTCCACGGTTCCAAAGAATACTTTTACATGTAAAGCCTGCATTTGAGGGCCGAGGTAACTGATGAATTTTGCCAGCCCCGCTGCGGTCCATGTGCAACTTGGAAATACCTGCGCAGAATTAAATTCATTCTGTGGCATTACCATTCCTATTGTTATGTTTTGCTTTTCATATGCCCGGATAAATCTTGCAAAGTATAAGGCATATGCTTTAAAATATTTTTCCTGCTGAATAAACATGTTAGTTCCTTCTTTGCCTTCCTTATCAGGTGCCAGGCCGTTGTTGATCCCGGTGAGGTCCATTCCATATTCATCTGATTTGAAAGTGGCATTACCTAATATACTTCTCGCTGCATAATGTTTATTGTACTTCATCCATGCGGGCGGCGACCACGGCGAAGCCCAAAGCTGCAAAGAAGGATTATACTTTTGCGCATTTTTAATAAAAGGAATTAGTGTTTGCAAGTCATTTTTAGCGCTGAAATGTTTCATTTCAAAATCGCCGGGAGTTTCATCGTACGAATACCAATGACGGGAGAAATCATTAGCGCCCACGGGCATTCTGCAAATGGTGAAGTTAGCTCCCACACCCGGATCAAACAATTCTCTCATGACACTTTCCCTGTCTTTGGCAGGCAACATGCTTAAGGAAGTCCAGCCGAGTTCATTGAAGCAGGTACCAAAACCTTCGATAGTTTGCAAAGGTTTATCTAACAGAATTGTTACATCTTCATTTCCTGTTGAAGGAGCTATTGTCAGCCCCGTTTGCGTTTTCCAATGTTCTGTTTGCGAAGATGAAACCCAGGCTACTTTCGTTTGTGCGGATACCGGTAGACCGAAGAGTATTAATATTTGGAGAGTGATTATTTTGTTCATGTGTTTTTTAATAAGTAATCGATGTGTGTTTTTAAGACCGCATTGGAATATACAAAAAATAAGTAATCTATGTCTCAGATGAGTCTCCCGATAGGGCGTTCGTAGTACCATATATAACACTCTATGCGCTGGGTCCTTGTGAGAGACCAGGCTAAGAAAAAATGGTGGCCATAGCGAAAGTTTTTTTAAAATCCATATTCAATATATCTTTCTTTATAAACTCCTTTTTCAATTTTCCATATCACTTCATAGTTTCCCGCACCATCGCTATTCATAGATTGTATATAAAGAATATCATTTGCTTTATCGTAATTTACCTGGGTGTCTTCTAAGTTTGGTTCAAATAAATTGTCAATGGCAACCTTTGGTAATAAAATTTTTTTTGCGCCAAGACGAATTTCCATAGACTTATATTCTCTTGTAGGAATTTCTCCGTCTGTTCCCCAGTATTTTTTATTGTTAATGTATTCGAGCTGGTCTTTATACTCTTTATAAAAAGTGAGTTTGTATTTGCTCCGGTCAAAGTTTTGTTCGGTGACAATAATCTTAATGCTGTCTTTACCAATTATGATCTTATTTTTTTCCACGGTTAGTAAAGGGATTTCCTGGTAGTCTGAAATAAGTTTTAACCTGTCGTTATAAACCTGCCCATTGAGTTGTTTGTTGTTTTTGGTATAATCGATGTTTGTCCAGTTTGCTTTTGTTTCGAAACAGTATACAAAGTGTCCATTCTCTAACTTGTCAATTACATTATTTCCTTTTTCCGATGAACTTCTGATATTGCAAAATCCATCCTTATCCCGGATAATTGCAAATTGTCCAGAAACAAAATTCGAAACTAATACAAAACAAATAGCGGAAAATATTTTCATCTGTTGAATTCTTCTAAAGATGTGGTGATACTTTGTTAACCTGGATAGCAAATGAATCCATGAATGGAAATGAATTTTGAAGATAGCAATTCTTTTTTTGCATCTGCAAAAAAGATTAAGATTAGGAAACAAAAATAAATCGAATTATAATTTTTCAATTCTTCAACTGTCCGTTTTCTCGAGAAAGGTGTCCGATTACGGACACTTTCGTAATATTTCGTTTGTAACAAATTGTTCTTTATCAATAAAATATATCATTGGTACATTGGTTGAAAAGTAATTGGGGCGTTCCTTCTTTCAATCAATTACTTATGATCAAAAATTATTTCAAAATTGCCTTGAGAAATTTATTCCGCAACAAAGGTTTCTCATTGACAAATATTCTTGGCCTTACGATCGGGATGACCTGTGCTATTTTAATACTGCTTTGGGTGCAGGATGAAAGGAATTATGATAAGTCTCAAAAAAATTACAATGAGATTTACCAGGTGATGGCCAATCGCGATTTTAATAACCAGGTATTTACGGATCCCAATATGGTTTTACCACTTGCGCAATCAATAGAAAACAATGTTCCGCAGGTTACACACGCAGTAGTTACTACTCACCGGCATCCGGCGAATTTAAGTTATGGCGATAAAATTTTGAAAAGGGACGGTTACCTGGTGAGTGAATATTTCTTTGATGTATTTACTGTAAATTTTATCAAAGGCAATGCCGCGGCTGCAATGAGAGATCCGTCATCAATAATTCTTACACAGTCTTCCGCAAAAGCATTGTTCGGTAATGAAGATCCCATCAATAAAGTAGTAAGAATCGATAATGATCATGATGCAAAAGTAACGGCCATAGTTGCTGAATTGCCTGCCAACACGACGATGCAGTTTGATTACATAATGCCTTTTAATTATTCAATTGAAGATGTAAAACACTCCATGACGGAATGGACGAATTCTTCCTGGCAGGTGTATGTGCAAACTGTTCCGGGCGGAAATATGACAGCAATACAGAAAAAAATAAATGATATTAAATATCAGCACGATCCTAATGATAAAAAGATCAGTACCTATTTCACTTTTCCAATGAGCAAATGGAGGCTATACAGCGATTTCAAAGATGGAAAAAATACAGGCGGTATGATTGAATATGTAAGAATGTTTACGATCATTGCCATCATTATTTTGTTGATCGCCTGCGTAAATTTCATGAACCTATCTACGGCCCGCTCAGAAAAAAGAGCCAAAGAAGTGGGAATTAGAAAAACATTAGGTTCCGGCAAAAAGCAACTCGTGTTCCAGTTTTTCTTCGAATCTATTATCCTTGCTTTTATATCCTTTGCATTATCGATACTGGCAGTTTACCTTTTGCTTCCATCATTTAATTCTTTGGTAGATAAACAGCTTACTCTACACATTACGCAAACCGGATTTTGGTTGGGTGCTTTGACTATCATTTTCTTTACGGGTATCGTGGCCGGTAGTTATCCTGCCTTATACTTATCATCTTTCAATCCTATAAAAGTTTTAAAAGGAACTTTTGTTGCTGGCAAAAATGCTGTATTACCAAGACATGTTTTAATTGTGGTTCAGTTTGTAATTTCTATTGTTCTCATCTCCGCGACGATTATCGTTTATCAGCAAATAAAACTCATTAGAAATCGCGATATCGGTTATAATCCCAATAATTTAATTACTATTCCAGGCTCGCCCGATACACAAAAAAACTATGATGTAATCAGGCAACAACTTTTGCAAACCGGAATGATTAATTCTGTTACAAGAACTATGTCGCCTATTACTGAAATATGGTGGAAATCTCCTTCGCCTTCATGGGAAGGCAAGCCTGCCAATATGAACATCATATTTACGGCGACAAATGGTTGATAAAGATTTTGCAAAAACAATGGGCATTAAGATGCTTAAGGGAACAGACTTTACCGGAACACCCGCCGATACGTCTTATATGCTTTTTAATAAAGCTGCTGTTGAAGCAATGGGTTTAAAAAATCCCGTTGGAATGAAAATGCATTATGGTAAGGATTATACAGTACTTGGTGTTACAGACAATGTAATACAGGAATCACCCTTTAAACCGGTTGATCCGATGATGATTTATTATGACCCTGCTAACTCCGACATGATTAGCGTGCGATTAAATAATGGAGTGCAACCGCAGAAAGCATTAAGTTCCATTGAAACCATTTTTAAAAAATATAACCCTGCGTATACATTCGAATACCAGTTTGTAGATAAGGAATTTGAAAAGAAATTTTTGAATGAAAATCTGATCAGTAAACTCAGTAACATTTTTGCGGCGCTCGCCATATTTATTTGCTGCATTGGTTTGGCTGGTCTCGCTGCATTTCACAATTGAAAAGAGAATCCGTGAAATTGGCATCAGGAAAGTATTAGGCGCTTCTGTTCAGCAATTGTTAATGCTTATTTCAAAAGAGTTTTTAAGACTGGTTTTGATTGCTTTTTTAATTGCTGTTCCGTTAACCTGGTGGTTTATGCACGGCTGGTTGCAGAAATATGAATTTCGTGTAAGCCATCAGCGTTTGGATGTTTGGGATCGTCGGTTTGGTGATACTTTTATTAACGCTGGTAGTAGTAAGTGCAAATACGATAAGTGCTGCAATCCGTAACCCTGTGAAAAGTTTGAGAACGGAATAAATTAACCAACAGCTAATGGCTGTTAGCTTAAAAAATTACTTTATGTTTAAAAATTATTTTAAAACCGCCTGGAGGAATTTACTGAAGAATAAAATTTTTTCTTTCATTAATGTTTTAGGGCTTGCCATTGGTATTGCAGCTTTCCTGCTGATAGTAAACTACCTGCGCTTTGAATACAGTTTCGACGATTTCAATGTAAACAAAGACCGAATTTATCGTGTACCTATGACCGTTACTGAAAAAGGAGGCAAGCCGCAGACCTTTGCATTTACCTATCCCGCCGTGGCGCCTGCTATGAAAAAGGATTTTCCTGAAGTACAGGATGCAGTACGTTTCAGAATGAGGTGGGGTGTGGTGCAGCATGGAGATCAGAAGATTGTTGAAAATGGAAAGATCTTTTATGTGGATCCTTCTGTGTTTAATATTTTTTCTTTTCCATTTGAGCAAGGTTCCGCAGCAACTGCATTCCGGCAGTTGAATGATGCAGTCATTACACACTCAACAGCTTTAAAATATTTTGGAAATGAAAATGCAATTGGTAAAGCACTTCATTATGATAATGAAGATTATGTTGTAACAGCAGTGTTGAAAGATGTGCCCGCAAATTCACATATACAATTTAATATCCTTCTCAACTATAATAAATATATCCAGGTTACAAACAATGCAGCAAACACAAGCTGGGGCTGGAGCGATTTCTATACCTACATTTTAGTAAAGCCGGGAACAAATATAAATGCGCTGCGGGCTAAAATGCCTGCGTTTGCGGAACGATATATGGGCGATGAAATGAGGAAAAACAGCTATACCAATACGTTTCAGTTGCAGCCCTTAAAAGATATTCATATACATTCAGACTATGATTATGAAATGGCGGGAAGCGGCAATCTTGTATTACCTGAAATACCTCGGTATTGCTGCATTACTTATTTTGCTGATTGCATTGATTAATTATGTAAATCTTTCTACCGCACATTCGCTGGAGCGTTCAAAAGAAGTAGGCGTGCGCAAAGTGATTGGTGCTACAAAATTTCAATTGGTGCGGCAGTTTCTTTCAGAAACTTTTTTAATGAATGCGATGGGAATTATTGCCGGGTTTCTTCTTTTTAAATTAGCGCTTCCGCAATTCTCGCAACTCATTAATCAAAATGTAACTGACCTGCAAACAGGCAACTGGCAATTCTGGGCAATTATATTTTCAATATTTGTCATTAGTACTTTACTTGCAGGTTTTTATCCGGCCTTTGTATTGTCATCTTTTCAGCCGATACAATCTTTAAAATCTGCTGCAGGATTTGCTGGAAAAAAGAGTGGCGGAAATGTGTTCAGAAAATCATTGGTGGTATTGCAATTTGCAGCCGCTATAGTTTTGATTGGCGGTGCAATTGGCTTTTACCGTCAATTGCGGTTTATGAGTCATCGGGATTTGGGTATTGATATAAAACAAACACTCGTATTGCAGCAAACACAAAATCTCGATAGCAGCAGGAGGAACGCAGTTGAAGCTGTCATCAACGATTTGCAGAAAATTCCCGGAGTTAAAAACGTAACAACTTCCACTTCTGTGCCCGGAGGAGAAGTAGGTGGTTCATCGGGCTTTCGCCTGCTTTCATCAAATGACGACAAACGTTGCCGCGATTTTGGTATTGACGAAAAGTTTATTCCCAATTATAATTTATCACTTGCTGCAGGAAGAAATTTTGATAAGGACAAACCTTTTACCGAAGACACGACACGGACAATGAGTGTTATTATTAATGAAACAGCAGCAAAAGTATTCGGCTTCACACAGCCACAGGATGCAATAAGTAAAATACTCGTTACCGGCGGTAACATTAAATGCAAAATCGTTGGTGTGCTGCATGATTATCACCAGCAATCTTTGCAATATAATTTTGACCCGATTGTATATTACCCGGAGCAGTATGTCAACATGTCCAATTTTTCTTTAAAGCTTGACACAAAAAACCTCACACAGGTAGTTGACCGGGCAAAAAAAATATGGAGTGCTGCGTTTCCGGAAAGTCCCCTGCAATATTTTTTCTTAGATGAATATTTCAACAGGCAATATAAAAACGACCAGTTATTTTCAACTATCCTTTGGTGGTTTACTATACTCGCTATTATAGTGGCAAGCCTCGGATTATTCGGACTTTCACTTTATACCGTTGCAAAAAGATCAAGAGAAATAAGTGTGCGAAAAGTGCTGGGCGCAACTGTTTTGCAAATAATGACGCTTATAACAAAAGATTATATCAAACTTATACTTTATGCCGGAATTGTAGCCATTCCTGCAGCTTACTTTTTATTACAAAACTGGTTGAAGGATTATGCATTTCATATTGATATCAGTATTTGGTTTTTCTTTTTTCCATTGTTATTGATAGTGGCAATCGCTTTAATAACGGTGTTGTATCAATCAATAAAAGCAGCAATTGCAAATCCTGTGAAGAGCTTAAGAACGGAATGATTGATAATTGATCGTGGGAAATGAATAGTACAGATTAATTAAAAACATTTAATTGAATTTTTCCGAGGAGTCATTCGACAACATTTAAATTATGCAAAGTGTTAAAAAATTATTTCAAAACAGCATGGCGAAATTTATGGAAACATAAACTGTTTTCTGCAATTAATATTAGCGGGCTCACTATAGGAATAGCGAGTTCATTATTATTGCTCAGCTATGTTTCGTTTCAATTCAGCTATGATGATTTCAATGTAAATGAAAAAAACATTTACCGTGTAAATTTAGATTTATATCAAAATAATAAATTGGTATTTAAGAGTGCAGAGAATTATTCTGCCCTTGGCCCTGCGTTAAAAAATGATTATCCACAGGTAGTTGCCCAGGCAAGGCTCTACAACATGGGCTACAAAAACAATTGCGTATTTACTTATAACAACGATCATTTCGGGGAAACTAAATTTTTGTATGCTGATCCTTCTTTTCTTTCGATGTTTTCTTTCCCGTTTATCCAGGGCAATCCTGCATCTGCACTTTCCCAACCATATAGCGCTGTAATTTCTGCTTCTGAAGCAAAGAAGTTTTTTGGAGATAGTAACCCTGTTGGGAAATTCATTCAAATGAATGATGATGACCGTAATGCTGAACTCTGCAAAATAACCGGAGTGTTTAAAGATGTGCCTGAAAACTCTCACATAAAATTTAATATTCTTATTTCTTATTCAACATTGGATCAACGCAGAAACGGAATGTCAAGATATGAGAATGCCTGGGATCACAAAGATTTCTATACTTATATTCAACTTCGTCCGGGCACAAGTCCAAAATTGTTGGAAGAAAATTTGCCTGCATTTATCAGCAAACATATTCCTGCCGAAAGATCATCATTTACCGAAAGCAAGTTGACTTTAGAACCACTTAAAAGAATTCATCTTACTCCCGGCCTTATAGATGAACCTGGAAACACCGGGAATGAAAAAGCGATTTCTTTATTAATTATCGTAGCAATTTTTATTATCACAATTGCATGGGTTAACTATGTCAATTTATCAACGGCTGCTTCCGTTAACAGGGCAAAAGAAATTGGTATAAGAAAGGTGTTGGGATCGAAACGCGGCCAATTAATAAAACAATTTTTAACTGAATCTTTCAGTGTTAATGCGGTAAGTTTTATTGTTGCTATCGCTCTTGTTCAAATACTGCAACCAACACTCAATCATGTGATGCATGTTGATTTTTATTTGTCCGATCTTCTTACAAGTTCATCTGGTCTCCTATTCATCAGCTTTATGATTGCGGGTACTTTCTTTTCAGGATTATATCCTGCATTTGTTTTATCATCTTTCAAACCAGTATCTATATTAAAAGGGAAAATAAAAGCTTCCAAAAATGGATTAACACTTCGGAAATCACTGGTTATATTTCAATTTTCTCTTTCCATATTACTTATTATCGGAACGTTGGTAGTGTATCAGCAAGTACACTACATGCTTAACCAGGATCTCGGTATTAAACCAGCACAAGTGCTGGTTGTGGACAGGCCCGGCCATTGGGATACAGCCCGCAGTATGCATAATTCTTATGTGGAAAGATTCAAAACAATACTTTCTAAAAACCCGGGGATCGAAGCAGTAGGAATGTCTGATGAATTACCCGGAAAGGAGATACGATATCCTTCAGAATATACAGTGAATAGCACGTTTCTAAGTCCGGTTGCGATCAACACCGTTTCGGTAGATGCCAATTATTTTCATGCGCTGGGAATAAATTTTTTGGCAGGTCGAAATTTTTCGCAGGAATATAAAAGCGACGCAAATGGATTAGTTCTCACACAGTCCGCAATAAAAACCTTAGGCTTTCAACAACCACGGGATGCCATCGGAGCTGATGTTTTAAGCGACAATGAACACTATACAATTCTCGGCGTTATCAGCGATTTTCACCAGATGTCGCTGGAAAAGAAACTGGAACCGTTAGCATTTCAGTTTAATAACAATGATGCAAGGGAATTCGAATATTACCTTATAAAAATCAAAACCGGCAATATACCACGAGCCCTTGCAGACATTCACCACGCCTGGGATGATAGCTTTAAAGACAACCCTTTCAATTTTTCTTTTTTAGATGATTTTTTTGACAGGCAATACAAAGATCAAATTCAGTTTGGGTTTTTATTCGGGGCATTTTCAATGATAGCTATTATAATTGCCTGCACCGGATTATTTGCCTTGGTTGCTTTCATGACGGTACAGCGCACCAAAGAGATAGGTGTTAGAAAAATCCTGGGTGCAAGTGTAAAGGATGTTGCTTTTCTTCTCACTAAGGATTTTGTTAAACTCATATTGATTGCAAACCTCGTTGCATGGCCCTTAGGATGGCTCCTAATGAATAGTTGGTTGAAAGACTTTGCGTATAGAATTCATATAAATGTTTTGGTTTTTTTAATAGCAGGGGTAACTGCCTTAATAATTGCAATGGCAACAATCAGCCTCCAGGCAATTAAAGCAGCAATGGCGAACCCAGTAAGAAGTTTGAGAACGGAATAAATTTTTTATCATGTTTAAAAACTATTTCAAAACGTCGATTCGGAATCTGCAAAAGCAGAAAGGATTCGCCACGATTAATGTTTTTGGATTGTCTGCAGGAATTGCGTGTGTTAGTTTATTATTGTTGTTTGCAGTTAACGAGTTCAGCTTTGACAAATTTCATGCGAATGCCAATAATATTTACAGGTTTTATGCAAAATGGGCAAGTTCCGGCGAGGGGCAGGAAAATCTTCTGAGTACTGATTACTCCGGGCCAACAGCAACAACAATTGGTGAAGCGATGAAAAAAGATTTGCCCGGCGTAAAGGATTATGTGCGCCTGCAATTGCCGTGGGGTGACAATTTAATCCGAACAGAAAAAAATACTTTTCGTGAAGAGGTAACCTATGCCGACCCATCGATATTTTCGGTATTTACATTCCCTTTAAAACACGGAAATGCTGCTACTGCATTGCAAAATATAAATGATGTAGTGTTGACGGAATCAAAAGCGAGAGAATTTTTTGGAACAGATGATGTGATCGGTAAAACTGTTGAAATAAGTATTGGTACCACATTCGTGCCGTTCGAAGTTACAGGCGTTGCAAAAGATTTGCCCGAAAATTCCACCATTCGCTTTGATGTGCTGGGGAATTATAAATTTGCTCAGTCTCACCAGCAACAATTTTTTATCGGCAGTAACTGGCATCCTATTGTGTCACAAACCTATTTGTTGCTAAGGCCCGGAAGTAAATTGCCGGATGATCCGAAACAATTGAACAAGTTCATCCTGGCTTTCGATCCTAATATTGTTACCAATATGAAAAATGCGGGGATGACCTGGAAGGGGAGTGACCTGCCGGTAAGTTTCAGGCTTCAGCCATTATTATCAATTCATATGGATACATGGTTTCATGGATGGGGCTTTGTTGATTATGGCGTTATTGATCCGAAGACCATCTGGATCTTGTTAGCCATTGCGGCAGGAATCCTTGCCATTGCCTGTATTAATTTTACAACACTTTCAATTGGGCGTTCGGCCGGAAGAAGCAAAGAAGTGGGAGTGCGAAAAGTAATAGGAGGAGAAAAAAAACAAATTATTACTCAATTCCTTACTGAGTCGGTATTGCTGTCTTTTCTTTCGGGCATGCTTGGCTTATTGCTTGCATACGCAATATTGCCATTGTTCGATAAACTATCGGGGAAGGAATTACATTTCTCTTTATTTCTTGATGCGAAAATGATTTTATTGTTGATCGGCTTAATGCTTGCGGTGGGCATATTAGCCGGAAGCTATCCGGCATTGGTGTTATCTAATTTTAAACCTGTAGAAGTTTTAAAAAACAAAATAAGGATTGGTGGTTCTAACTTATTTACCAAATCATTGGTCACTTTTCAATTCGCTCTTTCAATTGCATTAATTGTTTCCACCGTTATCATACTTCAGCAGGCAAAATATTTAATGAATAAAAATCCTGGGTTTAATAAAGAAAATGTTATTGCTGTTGATGCGTCAGAAACAGATCCGAATAAAATTTTCCCGCTGTTCAAACAATCTTTAATCAATCAATCCTCCATTCTCGGGGTGGCAAGCGCTGCTGCCGGTTTAGGAGCCGGCCATGATTTATTAGGATATTCTGATAAAGGGCTTTCCGCCGACATAAATATTATCGATACGAATTACATCAGGGTACTTGGCATGAAATTAATTGCAGGCGGAAATTTTGAACCGGGGCAGGGAAACGATTCCTTAAGGCCAATGATTATTAATGAAACCATGATGAAAGCTTTGGGATGGAACTTGCAAAACGCAATTGGGCAGAAGATAAATAATTTTCAAAACCGTTCAGCTTTGGTTGTGGGCGTAGTAAAGAATTTTAACTACCGGCCGCTGAGTGAGGGTATAAAGAACCAGGCTTTTATTACTTCTAACGATAAAGGGTATACTAATTTTTATGTAAGAATAGCGACGGGAAATCCTTCGGATGCAATTAACATTATACAAAAAGCATGGAGCAATGCAATACCCGGGATACCGCTTAAATATAGTTTCCTGGATGAGGATGTTAACCGGTTCTACAGGGCTGAAAAGAGATGGAGCAGTATTATTGGGTGGGCAGGAGGTATTTCTATTTTCCTCGCCAGTCTTGGTTTGCTTGGTTTGGCGTCCCTGGCAGCTGTTAACCGCACCAAAGAAATCGGCGTTAGAAAAGTGTTAGGTGCCACGGTTTCAAATATCATTGTTCTTCTTTCAAAAGATTTTTTGAAATTAATTGCAATCTCTTTTGTTATTGCCTCACCGGTGGCATTGTATTTTATGAACAGGTGGCTGCAGGATTATGTAAACCGGATAGATATTAGCTGGGTGGTATTTCTTTTGGCAGGTGCTTTTGCTGTTATAATTGCGATGCTCGCAATAGGATTCCAGGCAATAAAGGCGGCAATAGCAAATCCTGTAAAGAGTTTGAGAACGGAATAAGATTATTTTGAATGATAAATTTTAAAAGTAGAGTGAATGTTTCATAACTATTAATTGATAATTCTAAATTAAATAAAGTGTTCAAAAATTATTTCAAAACTGCATGGCGCAATCTCATAAATAATAAAGCCTATAGCGCATTGAATATATTGGGGCTTGCTACTGGCATGGCTGTTGCATTGATCATTGGCCTTTGGGTATACTACCAATATTCATATGATAAATTTTTGCCGGAGAGTGATGATATCTACCAGGTGTATTACCGCACCAAAGCAAACAACGAAATAAATACACAGAACTCTGTTTGTTATCCTTTGGCAGATGTTTTAAAAAAGGATATTCCTGAAGTTAAATATGTGGCAAGAACAGACTGGATGGGCTCTCACGGTTTGGTTGCCGGTGATAAAAAAATATATGAAAGCGGTGCCATGGCGGGATCAGAGTTCCTGGAAATATTTCGGTATCCTATGGTGAAGGGAAATGCAGTAAGCGTGTTAAGTGATCCGCATTCAATTGTACTTACACAATCAACCGCGAAGGCGTTGTTTGGTGATAAAGATCCCATCAATAAAATAGTACGCTTTGATAATACAGGCGACCTTAAAGTAACCGGTATATTAAAAGACCTGCCTTCTAATTCAAGCATGAATTTCCATTTCCTTGTACCTTTTGATTACTTCATTTCAAATGGAGGCTATGGAAGAAATGAGTGGGGCAATAATTCTTATCAGACATTTGTAAAGTTACAGCGGGGCGCCTCCTATGCACAGGTTGAGCCTAAAATAAAATATCTTCTGAAGCGATACGATGCCGCAGATTATAAAATTGATTTCGGCGAAGTGTTCATGTATCCCTTTACCAGCGAACATTTGCAGGGCGACTTTAAGAATGGTAAACCGAGTGGAGGCTTGATCGACTATGTAAGAATGTTTAGCATCATCGGGTTGCTGGTGTTGTTGATAGCCTGCGTCAATTTTATGAATCTTTCTACTGCACGTTCTGAAAAGAGGGCAAAAGAAGTAGGTATTCGTAAGGCAATCGGATCAATGAGGAGTAGTCTTGTATTACAGTTTCTTATTGAATCACTGGTTATCACATTTGCTGCTTTCGTACTATCGTTACTGTTAGTACAACTCGTTCTTCCGGCATTTAATTCTCTTACGCAGGCAGATATTCATGTGCCTTATAATAATATATTTTTCTGGTGCTTAATGATAGGTTATGTGTTAATCACCGGGTTGCTTGCAGGAAGCAGGCCGGCGTTTTATCTCTCGTCTTTCAATGCAGTAAAAGTATTGAAGGGTTCTGTGAATGCAGGAAGTAAAGTATCACTGCCCAGGAAGATTTTAGTAACCCTGCAATTCACTTGTTCGATTGCCCTTATCATCAGTACCGTCATCGTTTACCAGCAAATTGAATATGCGAAGGACAGGCCCGCAGGGTATAACGCAAATCGTCTACTCATGACTGATGTAAGCCCTGACTTGCAGAAAAACTATGAACCACTTAAGAACGAGTTATTGCGAAGTGGCATGGTTGCAGATGTAACAAAAGCCTCCTGCCCGGTAACACAATTATGGTCATGGAATAATATTGCTGACTGGCCAGGGAAAAATGCAGATGAAAGATTGGTAGCGGGAACGATTGCTGTTTCGGATGTTGATTATTTTAAAACATTGGGTATGCAGTTGGTTCAGGGAAGGAATTTCACCGGAGATCCCGGCGCAGATTCACTAAGTATGATCATTAATGAAGCTGCAGCAAAACGTATGCGCCTGGATAAACCAGTTGGCCAAAAAATCGATTGGGGGCAAACAACTCAACGTGCAACGGTAATTGGTGTCGTAAAAGATGCTTTGATGACTTCGCCATTTTCTTCCAACGCACCAACTTATTTTATGTACCGTCCTGATAATGCCAGCAGCATCATGTACCGGTTGCCGCCAAGGGTAAATACACATGATGCCATCGCAAAACTCACACCCATTTTTAATAAATATAATCCCGCCTATCCTTACCTGTACAATTTTGTTGATGAAAGTTATGCTGCAAAGTTTGCGCTCGAAACACTTATTGGTAAGCTGGCAGGCTTGTTTGCTATACTGGCCATTTTTATTTCATGCCTTGGGTTATTTGGTCTTGCGGCATATATGGCAGAACAACGTACCAAAGAAATCGGTATAAGAAAAGTATTAGGTGCTTCGGTTTCACAGGTTTGGTTGTTGTTATCGAAAGAGTTTATACTGCTGGTGATTATTAGTTGCGTGATTGCTTCACCAATTGCATATTATTATCTCAGCAATTGGCTTATACAGTATTCTTATAAGATAACCATAAAGCCCTTTGTATTTATTGCAGCAGGCATTGCAGCGATATTGATAACGATAATCACCGTTAGCTTCCAGGCAATAAAAGCAGCAATGACTAATCCCGTGAAATCATTGAGAACAGAATAAATTTTATTACTAACGTGAATGGTTAAACGAATTTTGAATATTTAAAAATTATTTCAAAATAGCATGGTATAATCTTGTTGGGAGCAAAGTAAATTCTCTTATTAATGTTCTTGGCCCTGGCACGGGCATGACTATTACCGAACATGCTCCTAAAGGTGCAAACACCGATATGTGGGAGTATTAAGTTTTTGCACTTATTTGTCTTCCACTTTACCTGCAACTTGTAGTAACGTCAAAGTTAGAGATGCGCTGTCGCCTATCGGATAAATGTACGTTTTGAAAAAAAATAAGCAGGATAATAATTTTATTTTTCCTTTACAAGGTGTTTATTAAAACCAGCCTTAATAAGTTGTTCATAGGCGTTCCAAACTTCATCGGGTATTTCCTGGAAAACCTGGAAGCCTTTAGCGGGATATAGTTTGATGCGTTGCAGATCGCCGATCATAATATTAATGACTTTCTCTACGGGTATATCTTCTGTGGGATAATTATCAAGGGATATTTGCGGGGAAGTAACCAACAGTTCTTTATCGGGCCAATATTTTTTAAATGTGGCGAAAGCTCTGCGTTCCATGTAAGGCTTTTGCACCACGATAAAACTTTGCGGATTTATTTTCTTTTCTAACAGCAATTGTTGCGTAAAAGCAATGTTCTCCCCCGTGTTTGTAGACTGGTTTTCGATCAAGATGCTATCGGGAGGAACTCCTTTTTGTATGGCAATTGCAGCGAATTGGCCGGCCTCAGTTTCTGTCCATATTTCTTTGGTAAGGTTTCCTAATCCGCCTGACATGATTACCAACGGTGCCCATCCACCAAGATATAATTCTGCGGCCCGTTCTGCTACTCTCAGGTCATGGCTTCCCAGGGCGAGTATACAATCACTTTTTTTCAGTACATGATTCATATGGTGGTAATCCCAAAGTTGTTTGGCCAATACAAATATTTCAGGTGAGATCATTTAAAAAATAGGAATAAATGAAAACGGAAAAAATTCCAGGAGTATATTCTCCCGGATTTGTAAAATATATGGAGATGATAACCACGCTGCCACACAAAGAACGACCTGGCAATCTTATTTCTGCTGTAAATAGTCAAGGCATTGGAGGCCTGTGGCTGTTACAAATACCACGATCATTTCTTTTCCTTCTATCAGTACTTTTTTAAATTCCACATAGCCGCTTCGGTACAAAGTGGATAAAGAGTGTTTAAACTCCCTGATACCGCACAGCTTTCCTTCCAATTCAAGCTTCCTGCAATGGAGCAGTTTTAGGAGTAATTTTTTTGAAATCGGGCGAGTAAAGTTTTTCATTTGTGGGATCATTTAAGATGAGAAATTGCGGGCGCCTCTGATCTTCTAAATTAAAACTAATAAATATCTTCGGTTTGTACAATAGGAGTTTTTAACATGTGTGAATCGGGGAACAGGCTGTGAATTTCTCTCTAATTCACACAGGTAAAGCTGTCCGCTCATACGAACTCTGCAGTTCGTGATAATGCTCGGACTGCCAAAAATAATTCATGCAATTACTTTCCTGTTTTCCCGAATAACTGAGATTTAAGACTGTTGTATAACGCAGCCAGGATAAAAACAATTCCCAATATAGTAACGATTGAAGAACCGGCGGGAAAATCATAATGAAAGGAAAAATTCAATCCAAAAAAACTTGCCAGAACACTAATGATAAATGCAAGTACTATTACAGTGATCTTGTTTTTTGAAATGAGTATTGCAGATACTGCGGGAATAATAAGAAAAGAAAAAACCGGTATTACCCCATTTATCTTTACTGCAAAAACGATTGCTAACCCTATTGAAATATAGAAAAGGAAATTCCAGATGTTGAAGATGCCTATTAAATGATTTTCACCATTTTCAAACGATTCCGTTAATGCAGAAAACTTACGAAAGAAAACCAAATGCATTAGTGCAAGAGCGCCAAATACTATGCCCATGGTGGTTATCTGTTCCCAGCTTACCGATAAAATATTTCCAAATAACACCTCCTGTATGTCAGAATCGCCATGAGGTGTTTTTGAAATAAGCAATACCGTAAGTGCCGAAGTAAATGCATACAATATACCAATAATTGCTTCCTGCTTGAGCCGCTTGTCATGTATATTAATGAAGGACATTAACAGGGCGCCAATCAACGTAAAAATAAGCGGTATAGAAGTAAGTCCGGTGCCGATGAAAGCAGCGAAAGCAACACCCATTGATGATATCTGGCCAAGTGCCAGGTCAACGAATACAATTCCCCTGCCTACTACATGCACACCAAGATATGATAATAATATTCCTGTAATTGCGGCCGCAGCAAAAGCCTGCACCATAAATGGCAGTTGAAACATATCAAACATAGTATGTAAAGTTTAAGTTATAAATTTCTATTTAAGAGCAGCAGTTAACTGTGCTATATCATAATCAAAT
Source organism: uncultured Chitinophagaceae bacterium (assembly GCA_963819925.1). Lineage (GTDB taxonomy): Bacteria > Bacteroidota > Bacteroidia > Chitinophagales > Chitinophagaceae > Ginsengibacter. The sequence continues at coordinate 39,786 of CAWFYG010000022.1, forward strand.
AAATCAAAATAATTTTTTATCGATGGAAATGCTCCCGTAGAAGTAGCCAGTGTTAATACTTTCACTCCAGTTTGCTTTGCTACAACATCCGCTGATGAAGTTGTAAAGTAAGGTGACGACATAATTACTTTTATATTGTTGGCTTTTACTTCCCCGATTACCTTTACCAATTGGGATGGTGTTGGTGGAATGCCCGGTTTTGGTTCCATAAAATCTACAATTTTTAATCCAAAACGGGTTTCGAAATATACCCACTCATTATGATAAGCAATCACTTTTGTTCCCCTGAAAGGCGCCATTTCAGCCTGCCATTGCCGCATCTTTATATCTATATTATTAAAGAATGCCTGCAGGTTATTTTCATAAAATGATTTATTGGATGGGTCAATTCTTTCCAGCCCGTTGGCAATATTTCTTGCTATTACTTTTCCATTTAAAGGATCGAGCCAGTAATGCGGATTGCCATAAATATGAATATCACCCTCACCCCTATTCGCAGATGTAGGAACCTGTAATAAACCTATTCCTATAGAAGCATCGACGTATCCTTCTGACCCCTTTTGAATTTTTGAATTCCTGGAACTTGCCAATAACTGCGGAGACCATCCTATTTCCAGGTCGAGCCCTACCGTTACAAACATATCTGCATTGCTCAGGTTGATGATATAGCTTGGTTTTGGATCTACAAAGTGAGGATTCTGGTATCCGGTTGCTATTGAATTGACCGAAACTTTATTTCCGCCGACTAATTCAGTAATGCTTCTAAGGTCGGTGGTGGTGGTTACTACTTTAATTGTTTTCGCATTCGCAAATGAGAAAGTATAAAGCAACAGGAAAACACATATCGCTGATCTTTTTTTCATCTTGTTATTTTTATCTATAATAATTTATTATTCTCAATATTGATGCGCACCATGGGCGCCTATTACAAATATCCAGCGCAACCACGCCTGGTAAAATCTTTTGCCGATATTATCGTCCGTTGTTTTCGCTTCCAGTTCTATTTTCGAAAACTCTGTAGCATACCACCCGGCCGTTAATGAATATGCCTGTTCCCTGATGGATTTATTATAAGGCTTTTGCGCATAATCATACCGCCCGGTAAGAAACACAGTTTTTGCAACCTGGTATTGAAGGAATGAATATAAACCAAATGAATTAATTGCGTTGCCAGGCATATCATGATTATTACTATAATAAAATTCGCTTTGCCAAGTAACAGAATGATAAGTATTCAACTGAACCGGTTTCCATTTGTAAGTTAAGTCACCCGCAGCAATATTGGTAGTACGTGCAGAATCATTGGGCCCTGATATTCCCGTTAGCCCCAATTCCAGGGTGGCATTATCACTAAGGGTAAAGAAATTTTTAAGATGCGTAAGATACACCAAATGATTTCCTTCACTCCGGGTAAAAGCGGGTGATTCCGAAAATCCCGAAGTGGTTTGGAAGATGAGTTCCTGGTAAAATGATTTGGCGGGCGTCAGCCAGCTTAGCGATATGCCTTCATCATTTAATCCCTCTTCGCCAAATAAATTTACATATGCATTTGGTAAATCAATAAAAGGAAGTGCGTGCGGATGAGTGGGATTGAGTCTGCCAACGGCTTCACGAAATTTTCCCACTTTGAGTTGCAGCTTTGCGGGTAAAGCAAGCGTGGTAAGGTATCCTTCCTCTACCGCTGCTCCGTATTTACCTGTTTCAGGATCTCTTCCAAAGGTTAGAAAAAAGTCTGCACGGATATAAGGGTCTACCACTGCCTGCAATGAAATTTCTGTTTCATTCAGGTACATGTCAAAATTCTTTTTACCCTTGCTTATATAGGATGATTGAAAATCTCCTATCACGCCCAGGTCAGGATTAAAAGTAAGACTGGAGCGGGGTTGCGCTGCCGTAGGTTGCTCAGGAACACTTGCCTGCATTTGCTCTTCCACTTGTTTTAGCAATGCAGAATCTATTGCAGTGCTGTCTGCAGGAACCTGCGCAAAAGCTGTAATACTGATAAAGATTGTTTGAAGAAAAAAAAGAGTGGTAAAAAAAATATATCTCATCCGTTTTGTGAAATTAATTTTAAAAATTTTCACTTTGCTTAATTCCGGCGAAAATTTTTGTTGGCTGAAAAATACTGGAATGGATTTGCAAATTTATGAATAGTGTGGTTTAAATACTTAATAAAATTGTTTCCCGTAAAAGAGACGAATTTATGACAAAAGACAAAGCTCGCATGCGCACCAGGTTAACTATCAATTGTGATGCAAGACCCGAAGTGTTAATTCAAAGTAACAGTGACGGATAAACGAATTGTGAGTTCTTATCCCGGAAACAAACACACTCGCATTTGTATTGGAAGGTATGAATAGCTAGAATGTTAAACAACATCGCCAAAACCAGGTCAGCAGACGTTGGAAAATTTAATGAATCAGGCACGAACCTGGTTGAACATTCATTTTATACTTAACTTTCCTAAAACATTTCTATGAAGAAAGATATCCGGCTTCTTCTATTCAGCCTTTTTTTTATTTACCTGTCGTTAAGTGTACATTCACAGGACAGGCTTGCAGGCGAGACTTTTGCAACACGTTCCGTGGTGATGGCACAGCATGGAATGGCGTGCACCAGTCATCCACTGGCAACGCAGGCAGCTATTGATGTTTTGAAAAAAGGCGGCAATGCCATAGATGCAGCGATTGCAGCCAATGCGGTTCTAGGTGTTACTGATCCCGAAATGAATGGCATAGGTGGCGATCTTTTTGCAATTGTATACGATGCAAAGACTAAAAAGCTATATGGACTCAATGCGTCAGGCAGGTCGCCTTATAATCTTACGCTGAATATATTAAAACAAAACGGGAGACAATTTATTCCCATCAACGGCCCGTTGCCGGTTTCTGTTCCCGGCTGCGTAGACGGCTGGTACCAGCTGCATGGGAAATTTGGGAACCTGCCCATGGCAACTGTTCTTTCTTATGCAATTAATTATGCACGTAACGGTTTTCCCGTTGCGGATGAAGCGGCTTTCGAGTATGCAAGACTGAAAGATATGTATGGAAATAATCCGAATGTGCAACAGGTGTTTATGCCAGGGGGTGCTGCACCAAAGAGAGGGGATGTATTTAAGAATCCGCAGCTTGCCAACTCCTTGGAAAAAATCGCCAAAGGTGGGAGAGATGTTTTTTACAAAGGCGATATTGCAAAAAATATTGACGCTTTTATGAAAAAGAACGGAGGGTATCTTTCTTCAAGGGATCTTGCGGACCATCATTCCGAATGGGTAGAACCGGTGTCAACGACATACCGTGGGTATCGTGTATGGGAACTGCCGCCGAACGGCCAGGGTATTACAGTATTGGAAATGCTGAACATCCTGGAGAATTTTGATTTCAGTAAAATTAATTATGGCAGTGCAGAGCATATTCATTTGTTTACCGAAGCAAAAAGATTAGCTTATGAGGACCGTGCAAAATATTATGCTGATCCGGACTTTGCCAAAATTCCGCTTAATGCGCTTATTTCAAAGCTTTATGGAAAGGAACGGGCTGCAATGATTGATATGCATAAACCCTTGCCAACCGTTACTGCCGGAGACGATCAACAACTGAAAGGCGGTGAAACAGTTTATTTAACCGTTGCAGATGATGAAGGAAATATGGTATCATTGATTCAAAGCAATTTTGCTGCTTTTGGTTCAGGTATGGTTCCCGATAGCCTTGGTTTCTTTTTGCAGAACCGGGGATATTTATTTTCATTACATGAAGGACAGAATAATACTTATGCTCCGCACAAGCGGCCATTCCATACAATAATTCCTGCATTTGTGACAAAAGGTGATGCCCCCTACATGAGTTTTGGCGTTATGGGTGGCAGCTTTCAGCCGGAAGGGCAGGTAGAAGTCTTAATGAACATGATTGATTTTGGCATGAACGTACAGGACGCAGGTGATGCACCGAGGATGGACCATGAGGGGTCTTCCGATCCGACTGGAAAAGCAGGGGGGGGAGTGGGTACTATTTATCTTGAGTCTGGTTTTTCTGAAAAAACAATCCGTCAATTGCAACAAATGGGTTATGGGGTTGCGTCGGGAATACCGGGAAATTTTGGAGGATACCAATGTATAAAATTCGATGCTGAGCAACATGTGTATCATGGGGCATCGGATCCGCGAAAAGATGGGATGGCGGCGGGGTATTAAATTGTTGATGAACTATTTTGCCATAAAGACACAAACCCGCAAAGTATTTCTTCGTACCTGCATACCCGTTATAAAGTTCATGGTGGCTAAGTGCGGGAAGTTTTTTAAGGCATAAATTTAGCTCAACAATAGATATCTAAAATAGATATACTAAACTAAATCCTGAATACAATAAATGATTAAAATGTATAGACAAGGAGCCATTGGCGCATTGCTTGACATATACGAGCAAACAATTTCGGATTTTAAAAAGGTGACGGAAGATATTCCGGATAATGCGCTACCTATCATAACAGACCCGCAAACAATTAACGAAAATTGCAAGTCGATCCAGGCGATTTTATCTCACGTGGTAACCTCTGGTTATTATTATGCCACTTATATTAATAACCTGCAGGGCCGTACTACTGAACCTCCTGGAAAAACTTTTCATTCTAATATTAAAGAATATGAAGAAGACTTAACAAATATGTTTAAGTACACGGAAACTGTTTTTAAAGAAATTAAAGACGATGAGCTATCACAATCGGATGATTCATTAAAAATAAACGCCCATTGGGGGAAGCTATATGATATAGAGCAAATGATGGAGCATGCTATCGTACACATCATGAGACATAAAAGGCAACTTGAAAAGATAAAGCAATATCAACTCAGATAGGTTTATATTTTTTGGTTTAAAGTAAAATGGAACTGCCGTCATTTATTTATTTCACTAATTTCATAAATGCAACATAATAACCTAAAACAACAATTTCTTTTAAGAAAGGATATAACGTATTTAAATTTTGGCGCCTACGGCGCCTGCCCCAAGCCAATTTTTGAAAAGTATCAGAGCTTCCAGGCCGAGTTGGAAGAAGAACCTACTTACTTCATGCAGGTGAAAGGACCGGAATATTTAAAAACGTCGAGAATAGCCTTAGCCGGCTTTATAAATTGCAATGCCGATGATGTTGTTTATGTAACCAATCCTTCGTATGGGGTTAACATCATTGCTAAAAGTTTGGATCTAAATCCTGGCGACGAAGTATTAACCACTGACCTGGAGTATGGCGCGTGCGACAGAACCTGGAGATACTACTGCCGTGAAAAAGGTGCTGCCTATATCCGGCAAAAAATACATTTTCCGCTGGCATCCAAAGAAGATTTTGTTACACAGTTTTTGAAAGGGGTTACTTCCAGGACCAAATTGATTTTTATAAGCCATATTACCAGTACAACTGGACTACGGTTACCAGTAGACGAAATTTGTGCATCTGCAAGAGAAAAAGGGATCCTTACTTTTATAGACGGGGCACATGCACCCGGCCAGGTAGAAGTAAATTTATCTGCGTTGCAGGCAGATTTTTATACAGGTGCCTGTCACAAATGGATGCTCACACCAAAAGGTTCTTCTTTTTTATATGTCAATAATAAACTGCAACATTTGTTTGATCCTTTATTGATAAGTTGGGGTTATGAAAGTGATCATCCGTCTGACTCGCAGTTTTTAGATTATCACCAATTACAGGGCACAAGAGACTATTCGGCGTTCCTGACGATTCCTAAAGCTATCAGTTTTATGAAGGAAAATAACTGGGATGCCGTAAGTAAAGAATGCAGAGCAATAACACAAAATAATTCGGAACGGTTTTGCACTTTATTAAATGCAACGCCTCTTTGCCCGGTAACAGATGATTTTATTGCGCAACTATATAGTATAAACCTAAAGATAAATGCACCTGGAAAACTGCATGACCTCTTGTATGAGAAATATAAAATAGACGTACCCCTAATGTTTCACGGCGATCAAATTTATTTGAGGTATTCGGTACAGGCTTTTAACAGCAATGAAGACCTGGATAAATTGTATGCGGCTTTGGGAGAAATTATTGCTGAGAATATTTTGTAAAATATTTTATAATAATAGGCAAAACGAAATAACCGGGTAAACGATTTTTATTTGCCGGTAATAATTAGGGTCATCCCGATAATTCTGTAGATATCCATTTTCTGTAATTCAGGAAATGGATTTTTATTTAACCAAAGGTTGAGGATGGGCTTTTTTAGGATAAATGAGTTTATTATTTTGGGTTCATGCAAAGCTATCTTCTTCAGTTTATGGATACAACTGATAACACCTGTATTGTTTTGCTGTTATCCCGTTGGTTTAAGTTGGGAACTGATGATGCGTTTGGTGATGATAGAAGCATTAGCTGTGAGCATTCCAAAAAATATCCAGGCAATTTCTGTGGCCTGGGTTCTGGCTTTAATTTTATTAAGCAGGTAATGATTTTTTTCATTACCAAAACTTCCTTCGAGCACGGTAGCTCTCACGGTGTTTAATACAGATCGCATCACAGATTTCTGTTCTTCCAGCTTTCCTTGTTTACCCTTGGGGATAAAACTTGTTGCGATGGCCAGGCTATTGCAGTATCTCCTGTTTTCATTGGTGGCATAAATAGCGTCTGCTGCTAACTGGCTGCATCTGCCAAAGTATTTTTGATGAAAGGCAACCGATTGTTTTAATCTTGTTCCTTCATTAAAATTTTCATAGCTAAGGTGCTCTATAAAACTCAGTCCCCCTACCTGCACTTTATGAACCTTAGCTCCAAACTCTACCGGCTTTATTTCTTTGCCTCTTATAATGGCTCTTACATGCGGCTTGTGTAACGATACGATCCTTTGTTTTACATTTTCTCTATTGCCATAAAGGAGTTCGTGTTGCTGGCTGTATATGGTTTTGATATGGCTGACCAGCTTTTTTTCTTTATTACTTAGATTAAATTCATGGCCCTTCTGCAGATCCTGTAACCCTTCGAGTAGCCGTGACAGATATTTTAGTAATTGTTTGCGGAGCTTTTTATCCTGGCGCTTGCTCTTTTTGCGATTTCTCTGGTAACCCAGGTAATTTTTCTTATGCTTGTGGTAATTACTGCGGCTGCTTCGCAACTTCAATAATTTACGCTTCCCTTGTAGGAGCTGATACACTTTTACATTGCTTTCCCACAAGAGCTTTACATCGGTAGGATAACGGATATTACTTTCATACACCGTGGCATCCATCATGGTTACATGCGTTTGTTCCATGTAAGGCTTCCACGACCTGATCAACACCCCTTGCAATTCTTTGATGTCAAGATGCCTGGCAACATAGCCTCGCCACCAACTCACCAGGTTCTTATCCTTAATACGGCGGGCATTTAATTGAACACCGCAAAAGTATTGCATGCACCAATCCGTGTTCAACCGGTCAATCAAGCATCTCATCGCTCAGGCCCGTAAAATGCTTCAATACTAATAACCCGATACCACCTTCTACTTTTAAAAAGGGTTTGCGTCCACGACCACTTATGTTTTGAAGAGGTGAAGGAATTTTTGAAGCTAACTCTTTAAAGGGAATGCTGCGATGTAACCTGCCTAAATCACTTTGATAAAATGCATCTTCCAGGATAGAAGGTGTTTGTAAAAATAATGGGTTGTAGTACATTTGATCAGTTATTTTGCTGCCTCACTTTGTGCACTTTTTGTGCCATTGTGGGGCTTTTTTATAACTGTTCACATCTTATAACTCAATGTGGGTAACTGTTTCATATTATCAGGTTCATCCTATTTAGTGTAAAGCCACTGGCGACAGTAAGTGTTGCGCCAGGCTTAACCTGAACTTTTCTGCAGGAAACATTACTATCAGGATTTTAAAAATCACAATGATTTTTTTAAGGATATTTCTGAAAAAATCTTACTGTAATATATATACAAGCGTACTTATTTGCAACTACATTTTTTCTTGTATTCCCTTCCATGCTTTTTTCGCTTCATCCTCAAAACCATACTTTAGCAAAAACAAAACATAACTCTTGGCCAATGGACCATTACCCGGATTATCATTCACGATAGCTCCATAATATTTCACAGCAGTATAGATCCATTTCTCTTTTTCCAATTCGTCAACTATTTCCAACCTGCTTAAAATATTTTTATTCCCGTTTTGAGTGTTCATTGCAGGAATTAATTTTTCTTCATTTTCTTTCGTCATGATTTCGAAAGAAATTGGAGCAGCTTCGCAGCCATGATTTTTCTCTTTTACAAGCCAGTGATATTTCCCCATGTTGCCATGCAGCGCATCTTTTATATTTATGGTTTTTTGTGTGTCCTTTACTTCCGTTTTTATTATTTCATTTGACGATGAGTCATAAATTATAAATGTATAATCGTTTAATGCACTTGATCGATGCCATTTGAAACGGATTGAATCTTCGGAAGTTTTTAAATCATTTACCGGGAAAATAAGAATAATGCACTCATTGCCTCTTGATACGCCACCCTTGGTACCACCAATATTATGTTGTTTAAAATTTGAATAATCATAATCAGGATCCAGCAACTCATGGAATGCAAGATTAAGATAACCTTTAGTCACAGACGGCGATGAGGCATTAAATTTTTGAGCAAGGTCATTTACTTTTATAGCTCCTGCTGTATTCCACACGAGCAGCCTGTCATCTTTATTTATAAGAGTTACTTCCGAATTTTCCCCCAGCACCAACACCTCATTTTTGTATAGAAGATCCTTTTGTTTTACATGAACCGGCTTCGCATTGGCTTTAGTAATGGTTACTGTTCCTTTAACGAGGTAAACGCAATAATCGGGAAGCTGCTGGGCAGTACAAATTTCACAGGCAAGCATAAACGCAATAAAAAATAAATTTTTCATATAATGTGTTTATGAGTGAATACCGTTTCATAGTGATATTTTCTATGAAGCCAGAGAGCGATATTTTTATAAAGGCCCAAAAGCTCAAGGCTAAGTACCATAGAAATTATGATAGGTTCCAGCGGAACTTTGAATAAAAGCCAGCTAAATAAGAGCAGAAACAATAAAAGAACAACCAAAATTGCCAGGAATTGAATAAGCATAAACCGTGAATGCGCCGGGTGCGTTTTCTTGTGAAATCTTGAAATGAAATACAGGTTTAATAAGAATGTTATAAGAAATGCAAAAAAGTAAGACGTTGTTTTTGAAGCAAGATTTGCATACTTGTCTTTTAAAATCATTGATAAAATATTAGCATGTACGACCACGCCGTACATATCCGGAAAGCTTTTTCCTGATACCTGCTCGTTACGAGGGCTATAATACATATCGTCTAAGATGAAAGGAGGATCCTTTACGAAAAAACCCATCAATACAATTTTGTTTTTGAACAAGGTTTGTAATTGTTGGCTGTCAAGTGTGTTTAAATCCGCCCTGGAAACGCTTAAAAAATTATTGAGATTACCAACATAATTGATCAGCTCTACATTGTTATTTCTTTTTTTTAAGTCTTGATATTTTTCAAGATTTACCTTACGTACAATGGCGGAAGTGAATGCATCATATTGCTTTCCATCAATGGTTGTGAATGGGGCATAGGTGCGTATGACTGCATAAGGTGGATTTCGTGAAAAGTCAATGTAACCTGACGGTGCATCATTGTTTTGAGTATTAAATATGTTTGGTATAAAATGTTCCTTTTTATCAAACTCCGTCGCAAAAACAATGTTGGAATGTTGTTTCATTTCAACCGAAAATTTTGCATCGTCAGCGCTGTCACGCGGTTCTTCAAAAGTTGCATCTATAGCAATTATTTTAGGTGAGTACCTGCTGAGAGTTTTTACCTGGTCCGCTATTTCAGATCTGTCATTTCCTATTTCAACTAAAACAATATCCTTATCCTTAATTAGATTTTGTTTGCTGGTATCGGAGTAATAGAGATCGTAAATATCAAAGTCCGCAAACCCCTGGTGAAGCGCTTTTCCGTATTCCTGGCTAAATGGTATAAAGCTTATTAAATAAGTTACCAGTAAAACCAGCAATGTGGCTACAGAAGCTTCTTTAATAAAAAGACGTTTAACCATAAACTTTTTTGCGGTTAAAAAAATTCAGTCAGTTATTGTAGAACTTTTGGATTTTAAATTCTATAAGATTAGCACATGAAGACCGGTTATAATGAGGTATTGAATTCAAATTAGAATTATGAAGTATTGTAAATTTAAAACAAATGAACTCAAAAAAACAAGCTTATGAATTTATTGAAATTATTATTTATAATCATAATATGGGAAAAAGAAAAAGATAGCGTTTATATTTTGCTGTTCAACTGTAATCGTCTTTTTTGCAAGTCCTGTAAATCGCAAAGTCCATTCTCTTAATTGTTTTCCTGCTGTTTCGCCATAAGCCTGTGGGTTGGCATTTACTTCTCAATGATGTGCCAGCCTTTTTCCCGCCAAATATTTCTCTCTTATAATTTCGTACACCGGTTTGTTATACACTTTGCTTTCCAACCATGAAATAATATCGAGATAAGCAAACGCTCTTGTTTCAAACCTGCTTTTTTCGAGGTGTTTTATTTTATTAAGTAATTTTTCAAATTCGGGTTGTAGTTTTTTTGCAGAGAGATAAAATGAATTCTTTAAAAATTTGAACATCTCTTCTTCAACAAGACTAAGATTTTGCATTTTTGCCATAAAGCGATAGACCGATTTAATAAGATATTCCAGTAATTGAAAATTACCCAGTTCATAATGCGAAATAAGATGCAATAATCTTGCATAGCATTGCAAATCGTTGCGCAGGTCCACTTTCCAGTTAATGATCTTATTTAAATAGTCAATAGCAGTATCATAATCGCCTGCCCCAAAATATAACGATGCAATCTTGTAGTAAAAAACAAGTACCCTGTGGTGATCCATGTAAATGCTAAACTCTTTCAATTGCCGGCTAATTTCAGGAACCATTTCTATTCCTTCTTTAAAAGTTCCTTCCAAAAAATGCTGGTTTATTTTTGAAGTATATAGATAAATAAAAACCTGCACCTGGTTATTGTTACTTTGTTTCACTATGTCAGAATTGCGAAACGTTTCCAGCAACTCGATGGTTTTATTAAAACCGGAATAATTTCTTAGGGTGAAATGTGCATTCAATAAATTGTGTAACCCTTTTATATAATTGGCAGTTTCCATTTCCTTCATTCCGGATTCGTCGGTAAAGAGATCAACCCACTTTTGTGTATAACGATAGTACATCAGGAAATCCTGCCTGATAAATGCATACCAGCAATAACTTTGGTTGTAGTATAATTTTTCATAAAAACCTTTGGGATGTTTAATATCGCTGCTCAGGTGTTCCTTGAAATAATTTTCAAGTATTTTTTCATCCTCATTATTTCTTGCATGCCCATTTTTAATGTACCAGCTATACAATTGCAGCGCAAGGTTGGAGAGTTTTGTAACTCTTTCCAATTGTATATTAGTTTGATTGGACTGATCCGTTAGTTCATCCGCCCGGTCCTGCATGCTGCGGGTAATGTGTAGTGTTTCGATTTTCTTTTCAAGAAATAATACTTCTACCAGGAAACTGAGTTGGTTATGTGTTACCGCATTTTCTTTTACACGGTCTAATATTTTCAGGCTTTGAAGGTAAAGGCCTTTGTTGTATAATATTCTTGCATAATCTAATTGTTCATGCAACTGGATGTCGATGTTTTCGTTGCTTTCAAGTACCCTAAGGCTCGCCAGGATCTGCCTGTATAAATGTGCTTTCATGTTGGAAAGCTGTTCTTTTTTTATGGAGACAGTTTTGTTGATCAGTTCTTTTTCATCATATTCTTTCATCTTGTCAATTACATCAAATAATTGAACAATTTTGAGATCGGACGATGAAGAATTTCTTTGCACATAAAGCTTGAAATTCCGCTTTTCAGACTTTTGAAGGGAATGAATCAATTGAAAAACGGAATCTGTTGATCTGTTGGGCATCGTAATAATTTTACCGCGAATGGTAGTAATAACAGGGGTTTCATGAAATTACCAATCCTTTCGGCAATGTAAATTTCTGTTATTTTGTTTGAAATCTTTCTGTTATAAATTCTACTTTCACCTCCTTAAGTTCAGGTTATCAGGGATAATCTTATTTTTCTCCGGAACGATTGCTGCGAATAAAGTGACGTTTTATTGTGAACCAAGTAATAATATGCTATGGACAAAATAATAATATTTGACACTACACTCCGCGACGGCGAGCAGGTGCCCGGTTGCAAACTCAATACCAAAGAAAAAGTAGAACTGGCCCTTGACCTTGAGCGTTTAGGCGTTGATGTTATTGAAGCTGGTTTCCCAATATCAAGCCCTGGAGATTTCGCTTCAGTCAATGAAATCGCAAAAAGCATTACCAATGCCACGGTTTGTGCATTGAGCCGTGCAGTAGAAAAAGATATACAGGTTGCGGGTGAGGCATTAAGATATGCAAAACGCCCCCGCATTCATACAGGGATTGGTACATCTGATTCACACATTAAAAATAAATTCAACTCTAACCGGGAGGATATCCTGGCAAGAGCCATTCAATGTGTAAAGTGGGCAAGAGATTATACAGATAATGTAGAATTTTATGCAGAAGATGCTGGAAGAACGGATAATGATTACCTGGCAAAAGTTATAGAAGAAGTTATCAAAGCCGGTGCAACAACGGTAAATATTCCTGATACTACCGGTTATTGCCTGCCCCATCAATATGGCGAAAAAATTGCCTACTTAATTCACAACGTTTCCAACATTGATAGAGCGGTTATATCATGCCATTGTCATAATGATCTTGGACTGGCAACTGCTAATTCTATTGCGGGTATTATCAGCGGTGCAAGGCAGATAGAATGTACTGTGAACGGGTTGGGAGAAAGAGCCGGCAATACTTCATTGGAAGAAGTAGTGATGGTAATCAGGCAACATAAAGACTTAAATTTTTATACCGGCATCGATGCAACGCAATTGAACCCGATGAGCAGGAAAGTTTCGGATGTTATGCGCATGCCGGTACAGCCAAATAAAGCTATTGTAGGCAGCAACGCCTTTTCGCATTCATCCGGAATACACCAGGATGGTTTTTTAAAGAACTCAGAAACATACGAAATTATTAACCCGCTGGAGGTAGGCGCTGATGATTCAAAGATCGTACTAACGGCAAGGAGTGGACGCAGTGCGCTGGCGCATCGTTTTAAAAAATTGGGCTATGAATTTAACCGTAACGATGTCGATGTTTTGTATGACTGGTTTTTACTGGTAGCCGATAGTAAAAAGGAAGTTGAAGATAAAGATCTTACGAAGCTTGCAAAAGATTACAAGGAAAGGAATTTTGTTACAACTTAGTTTCATGCGGTTTTAGTTTTTATGATACGTGGGGGAGTGTCCCCCACCTTTTTTAACATCAGAAAAAAATGGGAAAAACGTTATTTGAAAAAATCTGGGAGAAGCACCTGGTAAAATCAATACCAGATGGGCCTGACGTTTTGTACATTGATAAACATTTTATCCATGAGGTAACAAGCCCGCAGGCCTTTGCAGGCATTGAGAAAAGAGGTTTGAAAATATTCAGGCCCGATAAGATTGTGGCTACCGCAGATCATAATGTTCCAACAATAGATCAGCATCTTCCCATAAAAGATCGCCTTTCCAAATTGCAGGTAGACCAGCTTATTGAAAATTGCAGAAAACATGGTATCAGGTTATATGGTTTGGGACATCCTTACCAGGGCATCGTTCACGTAATTGGCCCTGAACTTGGCATTACGCAACCGGGCATGACGATAGTTTGCGGGGATAGTCATACCTCGACACACGGAGCATTTGGTTCCATTGCATTTGGTATTGGTACCAGCGAAGTTGAAATGGTTTTTGCATCGCAATGTATTTTACAGACCCGGCCGAAGGTAATGCGGATTAATGTGGAAGGAAAACTGAACGACGGAGTGGTTTCAAAAGATATTATTCTTTATATACTTTCAAAAATATCTGCAAGCGGTGCTACCGGCTATTTCGTTGAATTTGCAGGATCGGCTATCCGTTCTCTTTCTATGGAAGCGAGGATGACGATTTGCAATATGAGCATTGAAATGGGCGCAAGAGGCGGAATGATCGCTCCTGATGAAACAACTTTCAAATATATCGAACACCGGCTCTTTGCACCCTTCGGAGAACATTGGGTTTTAAAACGCGACGAGTGGAGGAAATTGTATTCAGATAAAGATGCGGTTTTTGATAAGGAAATATATATTGATGCCAATGAAATTGAACCCATGATAACTTACGGTACCAATCCTGGCCTGGGTATTCCTATTACAGGTACTATTCCGGTAAGTGAAGATATTACTGATGAAGGTGAAAGAAGAAATATTGACAAGGCACTTCGGTATATGGGCTTGCAGCCGGGCCAGCAATTAAAGGGTATGCCTGTGCAAAATGTTTTTATAGGAAGCTGTACCAATTCAAGAATTGAAGATTTGCGTTTAGTCGCTTCCGTTATAAAGGGTAAAAAGAAAAATGAAAGCGTTAAAGTGATGATTGTGCCCGGCTCTCACCAGGTAGCTGCGCAGATAGTTGCCGAAGGATTAGATGCTATATTTTATGAAGCCGGTTTTCAAATACGCCAGGCTGGCTGTAGCGCCTGCCTTGGTATGAATGAAGATAAAATACCTGCAGGTGAATATTGTGTCTCCACCAGTAATAGAAATTTTGAAGGCAGGCAGGGTGCGGGCGCAAGAACCTTGCTGGCAAGTCCGCTCACTGCGGCAGCCGCCGCCATTACAGGAGTGGTTACCGATGTTCGCGAACTATTAACTTTAGAAAAATGCAGCCTTTAAAAAATATACATAGCTCTTTCGTCCCCCTGCCCTTGGAGAATATCGATACGGACCAGATCATTCCTGCCAGATTTTTAAAAGCAACTACAAGGGAAGGTTTCGGGGAAAATCTTTTTCGCGACTGGCGCTATGTTAATGATGATATCAATCAACCTAAAAGTGATTTTATTTTAAATAAACCGAAGTACAGGGGAACTATCCTCGTTGCAGGGAAAAATTTTGGTTGTGGTTCCTCCCGTGAGCATGCAGCATGGTCCATTGCTGATTATGGCTTTAATGTAGTTGTATCAAGTTTTTTTGCAGATATATTTAAAAACAATGCATTAAACAATGGATTATTACCGGTGCAGGTTACTGATGAGTTTCTTCAAAAGATATTTCACCTTGATAGTACGGCCACCCTCACCATTGATGTTGACAAGCAAACGATAACAATAGACGCAACCGGCGAACAGGAAAAATTTGACATTAATGCTTATAAAAAAACATGCCTTTTAAATGGCTATGATGATATTGACTATTTAATAAGCAATAAAAGAGAAATTGAAGCATTTGAAGCAACATTGTTTGAGTCAACATTCTTATAAAAATGACACAGGAATTTCTTTTGCAGGTAAAAAATCTGACAGTACAACTGGCCGGAAAACCTGTGTTAAAGGATGTTTCGTTTGAAATAAATAAAGGAGAATGTTTGGCCATTATCGGTCCGTCAGGAAGCGGCAAATCAACTCTAATAAAAACTTTATCGGCAAATTATTTCGGTAGCGGGAGTGTCGTTTTTAATAATGAAAAGAAACGTTCTATCCGAATCATAGCGATTTCGCAACAGCATTTTTTTAAAAATCTCTCCAACACGTCCGCATTCTATTACCAGCAACGTTTTAATTCGTGTGATTCAGAAGATGCATTAATGATAAATGATGTTTTTGAAAATATATCCGGTGATGAAAAGAAGATTCAGGAAACTCTTGAGTTGTTGGACATTGCACCTATCCGTTATACAAGGATGATCCAGTTATCTAACGGGGAGCATAAACGCTTTCAACTGGCCAAAGCAATTTTGCAAAATGCCGACTGGCTGCTGTTGGACAGCCCTTACACGGGGCTTGATGTTGCGGCAAGGAACCTGTTAAATGTAATTATAGACAGGCTTATTGCAAAGGGAGTACATATATTGCTGGTTACTTCTTATGCGGATATGCCTGCGGCTGTTACCCACGTAGCTTTATTGGAAAATGGTGAATTACAACAAAAGATATCAAAGAAAGGATTTGTGCATGCAGTTCCTAAAAAAAATAGTTTAAGATCATTAAATGCAACCGCACTTGACGCAATGGCCGAAGTATATAGGCATGATGAATTTTCTGTTGCGATAAAGATGGTTGATACCAATGTTACCTATAACAACAGGAAAATACTTCACAACATTAACTGGGAGGTAAATAAAGGTGAATGCTGGAGTGTATCCGGTCATAACGGTTCCGGTAAATCGACATTGTTGAGCTTGGTAACGGGCGATAATCCGCAGGCATTTGCCAACGAAATTTATTTGTTCGACCGGAAAAAGGGGAGCGGTGAATCCATCTGGGATATCAAACAAAAAATTGGTTTTGTGTCTCCCGAGTTGCATCACTATTTTGAATCAGGTTGCTTCTGTTTCGATATAGTTGCGTCCGGTCTGTTTGATACCATCGGGTTGTTTAGAACATTAAGTGAAAAACAAAAAACTATAGTGGCAGAATGGATGTTGCTGTTGCACATTGATAAATTTAAAAAAAGATTATTCGCTCAACTATCAAACGGTGAGCAACGGCTGATCTTGCTGGCGCGTGCTTTAGTAAAAAATCCTCCGTTGCTGATATTAGATGAACCTTGCCAGGGACTTGACGCTGAAGTAAGCGCATGGTTCATTAGTTTGGTAAACGATATATGCGTCCGCATGCAAAAGACATTAGTATACGTAAGTCACTACGAGGAAGAGATTCCACCGTGTGTTACCTATACATTAAAACTAGAACAGGGAAAAATTGCAGCATAGAAAAATAAAATTGAAAACTTAGTAAAGTGGAAAAAAAGATAGCAGTTATTTTAGGAGATGGAATTGGCCCGGAAGTAACACACCAGTCGATTAAAGTATTGAATGCAATTGCAGCAAAATACCGCCATAATTTTATTTATACTTATGGGTTAATGGGTGCAGTTGCTATTGATAAAACAGGCGATCCTTTGCCGCAGCATACAATTGATATATGTCACGAAAGTGATTCAATCCTTTTTGGCGCTATAGGACATCCAAAGTATGATAACGATCCTTCCGCAAAAGTTCGCCCGGAACAGGGATTACTAAAGCTCAGGAAAGAATTGCAATTGTTTGCCAATATTCGCCCGGTAACAGCATATCCTTCTTTACATCATCTTTCTCCTTTGAAAGAAAAACTGTTGCAGGGAGTTGATTTTATAATGTACCGTGAGTTAACCGGTGGTATTTATTTTGGAAAAAAAGAAAAGAATGAAGATGGTACCGAGGCATCTGATTTATGTATTTACAACAGAGGTGAGATTGAACGTATTGCACGATTGGCTTTTACTTCTGCGCAGCAGAGAAGAAAAAAGCTAACACTTGTTGATAAAGCCAACGTGTTGGAGACTTCAAGACTCTGGCGGAAAACGGTGCAGGAAATTTCTGCAGATTATCCTGATGTACGTGTTGATTTTATGTTTGTGGATAATGCTGCCATGCAAATAATTGTAAATCCAAAACAATTTGATGTAGTACTTACTGAAAATATGTTTGGTGATATTTTAAGCGATGAGTCCAGTGTTATCAGTGGTTCGCTTGGATTATTACCTTCTGCGTCTATAGGTGCTTCATCTGCATTATTCGAACCTATCCACGGTTCATATCCGCAGGCTGCCGGAAAAGATATTGCCAATCCTGTTGGTTCTATTTTATCTGCAGCCATGATGCTCGATCATTTTGGATTGCATGAGGAAGCCGGAGAGGTAAGAGAAGCAGTAGCGTGGACGTTGGAGAATGGATTTGTGTCGCGGGATATTGATCCGGAAAATCCGCATTATACCTCTACCATTGGTGAGTTTGCAAGTGATTATATCAGCAATGATATTCCTCCGAATATTAATGCGAAAAATATTGCCTACGGAAAGACAACAATTATTTAATATCAAATAAAATTTCATTTAATATTAATGAATGAAATACGGTTTTAATAAAAAAGTTCTTTGTTTTTAAGAAAGGGTTAGTTAAGTTTGCTGAATATTCTTATCAATGATAAAGGGCAAACTAAATAATGGCATCCTGAATATTTCAGTAATTATTATTGCTGTCGTTGTCATTATTATACCTTTTGCCATTGGAGAAGGAATTATTACTTAAAAAAATCAAATCAAAGTATAACCCCGCTCCAAAAAAAGCGGGGTTTTTTATTAAACCTATTTAAGAAAGAAA
The DNA here is from genome assembly GCA_963819925.1 of uncultured Chitinophagaceae bacterium. Taxonomy (GTDB): domain Bacteria; phylum Bacteroidota; class Bacteroidia; order Chitinophagales; family Chitinophagaceae; genus Ginsengibacter. Next base: position 58,093 of record CAWFYG010000022.1, read on the forward strand.
AATTATGTACTACAACGGAAATACTTTTATTTATCTCAACTGTGAAATCGTAAAAGCTGCTGACGCGAAAATTGACTTATACAGTCAAACGATGCATTATGGCTATGGAGTTTTCGAAGGCATTCGAGCGTATAAAACAATATCCGGCAATACGAAGATCTTTAAGGAGAATGAACATTTCGAAAGGTTAAAAAACTCTGCTGATGCATTAAATCTGCCTTATCCGTGGAAGGCTGCTGAGCTGATTGAAGCGACTTATAAAGTGTTAGAAAGAAATAATCTTGGCGACGCATACATAAGACCGTTAGTATATGCACCGGCCAACATGAGCTTTAACCCAAACACGCAATCTTTTATTGCAATTGAAACATGGGAGATGCAACCGTTTTTGGGCGAAAAATTATTGAAAGTGATGACTTCATCTTTTGAAAGGCCCAACCCTAAAGGATTTAAGATAGAGGCAAAAGCAACCGGGCATTATGTAAACTCTATATTGGCAAGCCAGGAAGCAAAAGCAAAAGGCTTTGATGAGGCACTCCTTAATGACATGAACGGTTATATAGCTGAAGGCCCGGGTGCCAATGTTTTTGTGGAAAAGGATGGTGTTTTATATACACCCCAAAGAGGAAATATTTTACCCGGGATAACAAGAGCTACCGTTTTAGAAATATGTGAAACACTCGACATACCTGTTGTCGAAAAACGAATAACCACTCATGAAATGCTTGGTGCAGATGCTGCATTTTTTTGCGGCACTGCTGCTGAAGTAATAGGTATGGAATCGCTCGATAATATCTCTTTTACAAAAAAATGGGGTAATACATTAGGCTCACAAATTCAAAAAGCTTATAAAAACCTGGTTGTAGAAAAATTTGCAACTGCCGAAGTTACTATATGAACGAATTAAATAAATACAGCAAAACGATTACGCAGGATCCTACCCAACCTGCAGCACAGGCAATGTTTTATGGCATTGGCTTAACTGATGATGATCTTAAGAAAGCGCAGGTGGGCATTGTTAGCATGGGATATGACGGGAACACCTGCAACATGCATTTAAATGAACTGGCAAGATTGGTTAAGATGGGTGTATGGGACAATGAGTTGGTTGGACTCATCTTCAATACCATTGGTGTCAGCGATGGAATGAGTAATGGCACGGACGGCATGCGTTATTCATTGGTGAGCCGCGATATTATTGCTGATTCTATTGAAGCCGTTTGCGGCGCTCAATATTATGATGCATTAATTGCAGTGCCGGGTTGCGATAAAAATATGCCCGGTTCTATAATGGCGATGGGAAGATTGAACCGCCCTTCAATTATGATATATGGCGGAACCATTGCACCGGGGCATTATAAAGGGAAAGATTTAAATATCGTTTCAGCGTTTGAAGCGCTCGGGCAAAAAATAAAAGGCGATTTAACTGAAGAAGATTTTAAAGGGATTGTGATGAATTCATGTCCAGGTGCAGGAGCATGCGGTGGCATGTATACCGCCAATACAATGGCCAGTGCGATTGAAGCACTAGGTATGAGTTTGCCTTATTCATCATCAAACCCTGCTTTAAGTGACGCAAAGAAAAATGAATGTCATGCAGCAGGGGAGTCAATTCGTTTGTTGATTGAAAGAGATATTAAGCCCTCAGATATCATGACAAGAAAGGCATTTGAAAATGCAATGACAATTGTGATGATATTGGGAGGAAGTACCAACGCAGTTTTACATTTAATTGCTATGGCTAATAGTGTTGGTGTTGAAATAACGCAGGATGATTTTCAAAAGATAAGTGATAAAACACCTGTATTAGGTGATCTGAAACCCAGTGGAAAATATCTGATGGAAGACCTTCATAACGTTGGTGGGGTACCCGCAGTTATGAAATATCTGTTACAAAAGAAAATGTTGCATGGTGATTGCCTTACGGTTACCGGAAAAACTATTGAAGAGAACCTTGAGCATGTTCCTGATCTGGATTTTGAAACTCAGAAAATTATTCTTCCGGTAGAAGCGCCGATAAAAGCTACGGGTCATTTACAGATACTATATGGCAATTTAGCAGAAGGAGGAAGTGTTGCAAAAATAAGTGGACAGGAAGGAGAGCGGTTTGAAGGAACCGCACGGGTTTTTGACGGGGAGCATGATTTAATAAGCGGAATTAATTCGGGCAAAATAAAAAAAGGAGATGTTGTTGTAATAAAGCATGTAGGCCCGCGTGGCGCTCCAGGCATGCCTGAGATGTTGAAGCCTACTTCTGCAATTATTGGTGCCGGACTTGGTAAGGATGTTGCATTAATTACGGATGGAAGATTTAGTGGTGGAACGCACGGTTTTGTCGTCGGACACATAACTCCGGAGTCTTTTGATGGTGGTTTGCTGGCATTGGTGGAAGATGATGATATTATTGAATTAAGTGTACCAGATAAAAAAATTACTTTAAAAGTTGATGAGAAAGTGATTGACGAGAGAAGAAAGAAATGGAAGCAACCGGAGTTATTAGCAAAAAGAGGCGTTCTTTATAAATACGCCAAATCTGTTACGACAGCAGCCGAAGGTTGCATAACGGATAAATAAAGAAATGAATTATTAAATTAGTTATTGAAATAAAAAATATTGTTATGGCAGAAACTCTTGAAATAATGAAGGAAGCTACAAAAACCGACTCTAAAGAAGGCACATCGGTTTCCGGTTCTGTAGCCTTACTCGAAATTCTGGTAGCAGAAAATGCAGATATAATTTTCGGTTACCCCGGTGGCGCTATCATGCCCGTGTATGACGCGTTGTATGGGTATAGTGATAAATTAAAACATGTATTGGTGCGTCATGAACAAGGTGCAATCCACGCCGCACAAGGTTTTGCAAGAACTTCCGGTAAAGTGGGAGTAGTGTTTGCAACAAGCGGGCCGGGAGCAACTAACCTGGTAACAGGTCTTGCCGATGCTATGATCGACAGTACTCCTGTTCTGTGTATAACAGGGCAGGTATATGCTCATTTGCTGGGAACGGATGCTTTCCAGGAAACTGATGTTATTAATATTACCACTCCGGTTACCAAGTGGAACTATCAAATAACGGATGCAACAGAAATTCCTTCTGTAATGGCTAAAGCTTTTTATATAGCAAAGAGTGGAAGACCGGGACCGGTGTTGATCGACATTACTAAAAATGCCCAATTGCAGATGTTTAACTATAACGGCTACACGAAATGTAATCACATCCGCAGCTACCGCCCCAAGCCAATCGTGCGGAAGGAATATATTGAAGAGGCTGCTAAACTTATTAATAGTGCGAAGAAGCCGTTTGTAATTTTTGGCCAGGGAGTTATTCTTGGCAAGGCCGAAAAAGAATTTAAAAATTTTATTGAAAAAGGCGGACTTCCCGCAGCATGGACCATCCTTGGATTAAGCGCTTTGCCAACAGATCATCCTTTGAATGTAGGCATGCTGGGCATGCATGGAAATTATGGGCCCAACGTATTGACAAATGAGTGCGATGTGTTGATAGCAGTTGGTATGCGTTTCGATGATCGTGTTACCGGAAGATTAGACAAATATGCAAAGCAGGCAAAAGTAATTCACCTTGATATTGATCCTTCGGAGATTGATAAGAATGTAAAGGCAACGGTTCCTGTTTGGGGCGATTGTAAAGAAACACTGCCTTTGTTAACGGAGCTTATTGATAAAAAGGAGCATTCAAAATGGATTGCAAAATTCGGTGAATATGCGCAGGAAGAAACAGATATCTGTATAAAAAAAGAATTGAACCCCACAACGGAAATACTAAGTATGGGAGAAGTGATTAACCTCCTGAATGAAGCAACCGGTGGTGATGCAGTTATGGTTACTGATGTTGGTCAGCACCAAATGGTAACCTGCCGTTATGCAAAATTCAACCAGTCAAAAAGTAATGTTACTTCCGGTGGGTTAGGAACGATGGGTTTTGCATTACCTGCTGCTATTGGTGCAAAGTTTGGGGCGCCTGACCGCACGGTAATTGCAATTATTGGTGATGGCGGTTTTCAAATGACACTACAGGAATTAGGAACCATTATGCAGGAAAATATAAACCTGAAAATTGTAATTCTTAATAACCAGTTTTTGGGTATGGTACGCCAATGGCAGGAACTGTTTCATGAGAAGCGTTATTCGTTTACTGATATGACCGGGCCAGATTTTGTTGCTTTGGCAAAAGCTTATAACATCGAGGGGCAAAGAGTATCACAAAGAGTGAAACTGAAAGATGCGCTGAAAGAAATGTTAGAAAGCAGAAATTCTTATTTGCTGGAAGTAATGGTGGGAAAAGAAAATAATGTATTCCCCATGGTACCACAGGGTTGCAGCGTCGCAGAAATAAGGCTTAAATAATTTACATCAAAACTATCCGTAAAGGAAGAGCGGCTTAACGGAAATTTTGTTTAAAAATGAAAACACCTGCTGGCAGCACAGACTGGAATGCTAATCTCTATGACGAAAAACATTCTTTTGTTTTTAAATATGGCGAGGACCTTGTAGAATTATTAAATCCTCAACCGGGTGAACGAGTGCTCGACCTTGGTTGCGGAACGGGTTATTTGACAAGTATAATTGCTGCTTCCGGGGCTACAGTTGTTGGAATTGACAATTCAATGGAGATGGTAAGTAAAGCAAAAACAGAATATCCTCACCTGGAATTCCAGGTGCAAAATGCAACTGGTTTTCATTTCGATGAACATTTTGATGCAATCTTTTCTAATGCGGTTTTACATTGGATACAGGAAAAAGAAAAAGTTGTTGAATGTATTTATAATAATTTAAAAAAGAACGGAAGGTTAGTATTGGAAATGGGTGGGAAAAATAACGTAGCGCGAATCGTCAGAGCTTTGCAGAAGAGCCTGGTAAAAAATGGTTGTGAAGAAAATGCAGCAATATCATTGTGGTATTTCCCGTCTTTGGGCGAATATGCTTCGCTGTTAGAGTCAAAGGGTTTCCGGGTTACGTATGCAATGCATTACGACAGGGAAACAAAATTAACTGATGATAAAGAGGGCATTAAAGATTGGTTAAAAATGTTTGCCGGAGGCTATTTTAATGGAATTGAAGAAAATGTTGTTGGAGAGATTTTGAACGAGGTGCAGGTAATGCTGGAACCTGCCAATTATAAAAATGGAAGCTGGTATGCCGACTACAAAAGATTAAGAATGATTGCTGTCAAATAAATTGAACACGCAAATAATAAATTTAAAAAAATATTCAAATGAAACAGGAATTCACGTTAACGGTTTACAGCGAAGACCAGATTGGTTTGCTGAACCGCATAACTATAATTTTTTCAAGAAGAAAAATTAATATACATACCTTGAATACTTCGCCTTCTGAGGTGCCAGGCATACATCGTTTTAATATTGTGATTGATGAAACCGAAGATGTTGTAAAAAAATTAGTGCGCCAGATTGAGAAACAGGTGGATGTTTTAAGGGCGTATTATAATACGAATGATGAGATTATCTGGCAGGAGATGGCTTTATATAAAATGCCAACAGATGCTATTACTGAAAAGGTAAAAGTAGAAAGATTGCTTCACGAGTTTGGGGCCAGGGCTATTGCTATAAGAAAAGATTATGTAGTATTTGAAGCAACAGGGCATCGTGAAGAAACTGATAAACTGATTGCATTCCTGGAGCCTTATGGGCTGATTGAATTTGTAAGAAGCGCAAGAGTTGCTATTATCAAAGACAGCCAGGGCTTCCATGCGAAAGTGAAAGAATTTGAACAAATGCAGCCTGGCGAAGAGGTAATTGAAAATGAATTTTTAGATAGGCAGGAAGAGGTATTTAGTATGTAATGAGTGATAAAATGATCGTTCTGCAAACAATACCAATTTTAAGAATATTCGATTACCAGAAGGCAGTTGAATTTTATGTCGATTGGCTTGGTTTTGCAATAACATTTGAACACGTATTTGAAGAAGGGATGCCAAAGTATATTGAAATTGTAAGAGAGGGGGTAACGATTCATTTAAGTGAACATCACGGGGATTCCACACCGGGTACAAGAGTTTTTTTCTGGTGCACCGGTTTAAAAGAATATCATAAAATGCTGATGGATAAAAAATATGAAAACAACAGGCCTGGTATAGAAGAAACATTTTATGGTTCCTGGTGTGTCGAAGTAATTGATCCTTTTGGCAACCGGTTATCATTTAATGAAAAGAAATCATAACATATAACGTAAATAGTTAAACGAAAAAATAAACGGAACCTAATAAAATAAAAATAAAAAACAAATAAAATGGCAAAGTTAAATTTTGGTGGCACCATAGAAAACGTTGTTACCCGCGATGAATTCCCTTTAGCAAAAGCACAGGAAGTATTGAAAGATGAAGTTGTAGCTGTGATTGGTTACGGCGTGCAGGGCCCCGGCCAGGCATTGAATCAAAAGGAAAATGGAATCAACGTGATTGTTGGCCAGCGTAAGAACTCCAAAAGCTGGGACAAAGCAGTGCGTGATGGTTTTGTAGAAGGTAAAACTTTATTTGATATTGAAACAGCTTTGGAAAAAGGAACTATCATTTGTTATTTGCTAAGCGACGCGGCGCAGATTGCAATGTGGCCAACAGTAAAAAAGCATTTAACTCCAGGCAAGGCTTTGTATTTTTCTCACGGCTTTGGCATTACCTATCTTGATCAAACAGGCATTGTTCCGCCAAAAGATGTGGACGTATTTTTAGTTGCACCAAAGGGTTCGGGTACTTCGCTAAGAAGAATGTTTTTGCAGGGCCGCGGGTTGAACAGCAGCTACGCCATCTTCCAGGATGCAACAGGTAAAGCATTTGATAGGGTAGTAGCGTTAGGTATTGCAATAGGTTCAGGATATTTATTTGAAACAACTTTTAAGAAAGAAGTGTACAGCGATCTTACAGGAGAACGCGGAACTTTAATGGGTGCAATACAAGGGATCTTTGCAGCACAATTTGAAGTGTTAAGAAAAAATGGCCATTCACCATCGGAAGCATTCAATGAAACGGTGGAGGAACTTACGCAATCTCTTATGCCGTTAGTTGCAGAAAACGGAATGGATTGGATGTATGCGAATTGTTCTACTACAGCACAACGCGGCGCATTAGACTGGTGGAAAAAATTCCGTGATGCGACGCTTCCCGTATTTAATGATTTATATAAAGAAGTTGCCGAAGGACGGGAAGCAGGCCGTTCTATTGCCAGCAACAGCAAACCGGATTATAGAGAAAAGCTTGAGGTAGAATTAAAAGAATTAGCCGATAGCGAAATGTGGCAAGCAGGTAAAACAGTAAGAAGTTTAAGACCGGAAAATCAATCCGCAGCCGGTGAAGAATCTGCAAAGAAAGTATCTAAAATGGAGACTGCATCAAATTAGCCTTCGTTTTCAAACGAAGTATATACTCAGGGACAAAATAAAATAAATGCCTCATTATGGGGCATTTATATTTTTTGACAGACTTCATTGAGAAAGCGGGAGTGGAGAAGACTGCTAACACTTTTCCAAGGCCTGCAAAATATCATTCAGGATATCATCAGCATATTCAAGCCCCACTGAAATGCGTATAAGCCCGGGTGTTATATTCACTTTCAATCTTTCTTCTTCCGTTAACTTGCTATGTGTAGTACTTGCAGGATGAGAAGCAATACTTCTTGAATCGCCGAGATTGGCCGTTAGTGAAAGCATTTCCAGGCTGTCTAAAAAAAACCTGCCACTTTCCAGGCCTCCTTTCAATTCAAAACAAATAATGCCTCCGCCATTTTTCATTTGTTTAACAGCAATCTTGTGCTGCGGATGACTCGGCAGGTAAGGATATTTTAAGAAGGAAATTTTAGGATGATTTTCTAAAGATGCTGCAATCTGTAACGCATTGTTTGCATGGCGCTCCATGCGGGCATCCAATGTTTCCAGGCTTTTACTCAATACCCATGCGTTGAATGGAGACAAGGCAGGACCTGTGTTTCGGCAAAACAGGTAAATATCATGAACCAGTTTTTTATCGCCGACAATAACACCACCTAACACTCTGCCCTGGCCATCGATCCATTTTGTTGCCGAGTGCACCACGAGGTTAGCGCCTAAATCAATTGGCCTTTGGTTCACCGGTGTTGCAAAACAATTATCAACGTTTAAAATGATGTTATGTTTTTTTGAAAGAGCGCCTACTAATTCAAGATCAATTATTTCAAGTCCCGGGTTGGTTGGTGTTTCCAGGTAAATCATTTTAGTATTCGGACGAATAGCTTTCTCCCATTCTTCAGAATTATGAGCGCTCACATAAGTGTATTCAATTCCATAATTGGGTAAGTATTTTTTTACAATATTATGTGTGCTTCCAAAAACGGCGTCACAACATATAAGATGATCTCCTTTTTTTAATAATGCCATAAAACTTGCAAACACAGCACCCATGCCTGTAGCCGTGGCAACTCCCGCTTCAGCACCTTCAAGCAAAACCATTTTATCAATAAATTCCTGCACAGTGGGGTTGCTGAACCTGCTGTAAATATTATCATCCGTTTCATCTGCAAAAGCAGCCCTCATCTCTTCAGCATTTTCAAAAACAAAACTGCTGGTTAGAAATAAAGGTGTGGAATGTTCCATTTCGTTTGTTCGTTCTGCCTGTATTCGTATGGCTTCGGTGATAGGATGCAATTTTTTCATGAATGATTACGTATAATTTGTATATGACCTAACAGGTCTTTTTAATTGGATTGCAAATGTACTTCATGAAAGTGTTTACAACAAAGCAAGTTTTATGGCGATAATCTATTTTTTATCGGGATATTTTTTGTTTCCTTTAGCATGAAACCATAAAATTTTATTCATTTCATCATCATCGCCGCTGTCTAATTCTTTAAAGGCTTCATTGGCGGAAAGCCTGGCATAGTATTTTTCTTTACCTTTTAATTGCGCAAGCGGCTTGTTCATTTTATCCAACGCAACCTTATTGGGAATAACCTGGTATTGATACGTTTGTTTTGTATCCGTAAAACAATCGAACATCGGCAGTGCTGTAGCATCAATTACATTCATGGGAGGAATTCCTAAAATCTGCTCGATTGTTCGTACCATAGAAGTTTGATTGTAGTTGGTATGAATTGTTTTACCCATTTTAGAATAAGGACTCATTACCAGGCAGGTAGTTCTGTAAGAAGATATATGATCCCAACCAGATTGTGAATCATCTTCCGTTACAAAAACAACTGTCGAATCCCAGAAACGGCTGTTGGTAATAGCCTCAATAATTCTTCCCAAAGCAAGGTCGTTATCAGCAACCATTGCTTCGGGAGCAGGAAAATTTGGAGCTGTTCCTGCTGTATGATCGTTAGGCAATGAAAGAACAACAAGATCAGGAAGATTATCTCCAGGCTCCTGTTCAAATTTTTTTAACTCATCAATAAATACATCTGCCCGTATCTGGTCAGTAAAATAAAGATTCGCACAATCCGGATAGCCGGGTGAAATGATTGACCGTATCCTGCCGATGGTAGTTGTGTTGAACAAATTAAGATCTTCATGATTCAGGTATCTTTTATAAATATCCAGCCACCTCATTGTTGAACTGTAATGAGTAAGGCACGCTTCTCCGTAGATACGAACCTTTTTACCATGATCCATTGCATCGTTCCATATAAATCCATTTTTGTTATATACCAATGCATCATCCTGCCGATGCGGATAGCTTCTAAACCATGCACGAACATTTTTTTCTATATAGTCTGAAACCATTGCGGCATCTGTCCATTGATGTCCTTCGGCCGAAGATTTTCCTGACGCATAATAATTATCCAGCAGCGAAAAATCTTTTGCAAGCTTGTGTTGATTGGGAGTTACAGTATCACCATAAATACAAAGATCCCTGTCGCCACGTCCCTGCCGCATATCGCCATAAACCTGGTCATATGTTTTATTTTCTTTAATAATATAAAATACGTGTTTAAATACAGAAGGCTCGCCAATCCTTTCCGGGAGCGGTTTGGGTAAAACATTTTTTTGCGGATTTCCAAATGATGCAACCGTTCTGTTAAAGAGGTTCATTTTTTTTACATTGTCAGTATAATCGTTCAGCAAATTTTGGTCAGGCACAGGAATAATACTTAATGAGGCAAGCTCACGGTGAATGGTATACGCTTTTACAGGTTTGCCTGATGGCTCGGTAAATTCCAGGCTTCCTGATAAAACTCTTGATCCTTTTGCTTCCAGGTTTGTTATATACAAATTGTTATTTATTAACGCAATGCCGGATGGATAAGCTTCAGTGGGGATATATCCTTTTAAAAAACTGCTGTCTTCGGTTTCGGGTAGGCCGTTTTTTCCTAATTGAATGACAGCAATTGCGTTATCCATTCCGTTGGCAACATACAAACTGCCGGAGCTGGAATCTATAAACAATGCATTCGGGCTGCTTCCATAATAATGATATTGTTTTGAAAAAAGGCCCGTTGGGATTGAGTCAATCACTTTTTCTTTTTTTACGTCTACCACGCTTACATTATCGCTATTGCTATTGGTAATGTATAAAAAATTATCATCGTTACTTTTAATAATTGCATCAGGATGTAACCCCAGTATCAATTCTTTTTCCAATTTTCCATCGGCCAGGTTAATGATTGACAAACTTCCCTCTTTTGTTGCACCCGTTACGGGATCCGTATAAGCGCTACCCCACGGAGTGCCCGCGTTTTCAAGTGATGTATCTGTTACCAAAGGACCAGCCCAATTGGTAACATAAGCTTTGTTCTGTATTATACATAAACCAAATGGCGCCACACCTGTCGGTGTAGCATAGACGATTTCCTTAGTGTCAAAATTTATTTTCACAAATTCGTTGTTGCCATTCAGTACGGCATATAAATAAAGAACTCCATTTTCAATGTTAGCGGCAACCTGGTTGGGTAGGGCTTTGGCGGCTGGTATCAGTCTATCCATATTTATGGCACTCACATCATCAATTGACTTTCCATTCCATTCTGCAATCATAACGGCGGATTCATCGCCAAATCCTGCTGCTCCCCACGATATATATGTTTTGTTTTTATAGGCAAAACTTGTAATTCCGGAATAGGTGCTTACTAAATTTGCCCATTTATCATCGCCTATAAAAGTCCATGTCGCAATGATCCTGTTTTTTCTGATATTGAAAATAGCTATGCCATACCTGTCTTCAATAGCGATATTTTTATTATCCGGGAGAATACAAAGGTCCAACGTATGATTTTCTAAAAGCGAATCGCCATAGGTAATAACTTTACCTGCAGATTGTATGAGCCTGTTATATGGCATAACGGTGAATTTGCCTGAATTCTCAAGCGTGTTATCTTCAAATGGCAGTTTCTGAATTTGAGAAAATACAGCGTTTTGCTGTAACATTAGAATTAAGGCAACGCTGATATATCCCTTCATGAATTATTGAAATTTTACTGATAACAAATAAAACACAAATTAAGAAAGTGTTGGGTGATTGCATTGATTATATTGAAAACTAATTGAAATTAAGATGTTAAAAAACAGGAGCACTCCTTGTTATATTATTTTGATACAAATTGTTGTTTAAAATATATTTAGGAATTTTGGAGGGTTCCTGGAATAACTTAAACAAAGGATGGATCTATATTCAAAAAAGAGTAAAAGCATCCCACAAAAAGCGATTATCATTCTACTGGAGATAATCTTTATCACAATAAGCTATTGGATTTTATTTAATGGAGGCTATCATAGAATATTTTCTTCAGAAAATGACAATGGAAATAATTCTCGTCACATTATTCTTTTTATTTTTAATTGCATAGTATTCTCAAGAATTTGTATTACGCTATTCGTATTTATAAAAAGAAAAATTCCATGGGCTGAAGCGTTTGATATTCCTATAGCTTTTGCATTGTACTATATTGGTTTTGCTTTGCTGGAATATAAGCATGACAGCGACTTTGATGTTTTCGACATCAGTGGTATTATACTTTTCATTGGTGGTTCATGTATTAATACTTTTTCGGAATTGCTAAGATATTACTGGAAGAAGGATTCCTCTAATGAGGGACATTTATACACAAAAGGATTGTTTAAATAATCAATGCACGTTAATTATTTCGGCGATTTACTTTGGGTTTCAGGCTATGCATTGGTAACGGGAAATATTTATTCAATTTTCATAGTTATCTTTTTATTTTCCTTTTTTGCATTTTATAATATTCCCAAGTTAGATAAACATCTTGCTTCCGGGTATGGCGGAGAATTCAAAAATTATGAGAGAGAAACAAAGAAATTGATTCCGTTTATTTATTGAATTTTGTGAAGCGTGCACATAGTGGTAAATCAACCGCTTTCTGCATCTTAACTTTTGCAGGCACTCATTATTTCTTACATTTATTATCTAAACTAAAAAGTGATGCATACCAAAAATTTTCTCTTCATAGTAATAGTGTTTTGTGCTATCGATTCTTTTGGGCAAAATAATTTTAAATTCTCTCCTGAAAAGCCCAAAGCAGGGGATATGATTAACATTACGTATACGCCTTCTGGTGATATAGTTAATTCTAACTCCGCTTTGGAAGGAATAGTGTATGCTCTCGGAAGTAAAGGGCAGAAGGTAAATGATATGAGTTTCAAGAAATCGGGCAATGAATATACAACGGTTATAAGCACTGATACTTCAGATAATTTTGTCTTTTTTAGTTTTTCGTCAGATAAAAAATTTGATAATAATTATAATAATGGTTACTGGATACAATTGTATGATGGTGATAAAATAAGGAAAGGAGCATATAACAACACAGCACTTTTTTACAGAGGCATGGGAAGATCTGATGGCGTAGACGCCAATAATGACACGGCGTTGAAGTATATGGATGAAGAAGTTAAAGCCTATCCGGAATCAAAGAAAGACTATTTAATTTCTTATGCAAAATTATATGCGCAGGTACATAAGGATGAAGCGCCCGCTTTATTAGAAAAAGAAATTGAAGCACAAATAAAGGCCGGATTGAAAGATGAGACTGACTATAGTAACATCGAAACCTTATATACGCTTGCCAAACTTCCCGAACAATCAAAACTTATCGAAGATCTCAAAAAAGAAAAATTTCCAAATGGGAAATGGGCAAAAAGTGAATACATACAAAAATATTTAAATGAAAAAGATCTTCCGAAAAAAGAAGAAATGCTTGATGAAATAATTGATAAAGTAAAGAATGATGCTGCATGGAAATATCTTGAGCCTTCTTTGCCCTATTTTGAAAGCCAGGTACCAAATGCTTATGCAGCCAACAAGGACTGGGGAGGAATGAAATCAGCTGTTAAAAAATATGATGTTAAAGGTGCCGCCCTTGCTACGCTTTATAATAATACGGCATGGGAAATTCAAAAGAGTGATAAAAATTTAGATGAAGCAGAGCGGATGTCAAAAGAGGCTACGGACTGGGCAAAGAGTGAATGGAAGAAACCATCTGGCTCAAAGCCTGTCTATTATACGGACAAGCAATGGAATGATGCACGCGCCAATAATTATTCTACTTACGCGGATACTTATGCCATGGTTATGTATAAACTGGGGAAATATAAAGATGGATTTCCCTACACTAAGGACGCAGCGGTAGAGATTGGAAAGGGCCATGATGCTGATTTGAACAATACCTACGCCTTACTCGCAGAAAAAACGTTACCTGAAAAAAAATATGTGAAACAATTGGAGCAATTTGTCAAGGATGGTAAATCGACTTCTAATATAAAAGAAATTTTAAAAAGGGCTTATGTAAAGAAGCATCAATCTGCGGAGGGGTACAATGATTATATTACTGCTCTGGAAAGAGATAGTTATTTAAAAATGATTGCCGAAATAAAAAAAGAAATCCTGAGCGATAAAGCTCCTGGTTTTTCTTTAGTTGATCTGAAAGGTCAAAAAGTGAATTTGCAGGATCTTAAAAATAAAATAGTTGTTGTTGATTTCTGGGCTACCTGGTGCGGACCGTGCAAAGCATCTTTTCCCGGTATGGAGAAGATGGTAACAAAATATAGAGACGATCCTGATGTAAAATTTGTATTTGTGGATACCTGGGAGCATGAAGCAAATAAAGAGAAGAATGCCGGCGATTTTATTACTGCCAATAAATACGATTTTCACGTGTTGATGGACAATGACAATAAAGTAGTTGAACAGTATAATGTTTTGGGCATTCCAACAAAATTTATTATAGACAAAACCGGCACGATTCGGTTTAAATCAATTGGATTCGATGGAAGTGACGATAAGTTAGTGAGCGAACTTTCAGCAATGATTGATATGACGAAGAGTATGTAGCCTATTATCTTCTATTATAGTAATTTCAATAAAGACCTGTATAAATTTATCAATGCATCAGTTGGCCTATAACTTTCCACAATGTCAGGCAACTCGTAAGCACAACCAATGCGCCAATAGCAATAAACATTTTTTTCACCGGAACCTTACCAACCAACCTGGCTGCTAAGGGCGCTGCGAGTAGGCCACCCAATATTAATCCGGCAATGTCAACAAGTGGAAGGCTTTTTAACAGGATAAAAAATGTAATAGAACTGCAAAGCACAACAAAAAATTCTGCAAGACAAACGGAACCGATAACATAACGGGGGCTTTTTCTTTTTGAGATCAACGTACTGGTAACAAGTGTTCCCCACCCGCCGCCGGCGAATGAATCTGTAAATCCACCAATAGTTGCAAGCCATCCCGCCCTTTTAACCTTACCCTGAACCTGTTTCTTTTTAAATGCTTTTCTCAGAATAAAATAGCCAAGATATAGAGTATAGAGTGAAAGAGGGATTCTTATGTACGAAGAATATTTCTGCGCAAAGAAAGCAAGGGTTGCACCTATAACAGCTCCGAGAATGCCCGGTACAACAAGAGATTTAAATAACTTTTTATTGATATTACCAAACCGGTGATGACTATAACCCGATACCCCACTCGAAAATACTCTGGCTGAGTGAACCCTGCTGCTTACGATTGCAGGATTGACACCGTTGGCTAAAAGAAATGTCGTTGAGATCGTTCCATATCCCATACCTAAAGAGCCATCAACCATCTGCGCAATGAAACCGGTAAGGAGCATCATTAAAAATGGTCTTGTATCAACATATTGAGGAACTGTTTTTATACCATCTACTAATTCATTGAAAGGAATGTAAGACAAAATTCCATGCCCTAATATCATAAAGAAAAAAGCCAGCAAACACCAGCCGACGATTTTTTGCCATTGCTTGGTTCCGGATTTTGAAGAAACAGGGAGTGTAATTTGTTTGGCCGCCAATACATTTGTTATTTCATTCAGGTGTTTCACTTTTGATGCAAAATCGCCATTGAGTCCTTTCCTGATCACGTGCATATTTTCCAAAACATTTTCTATCTCATCAGGCATCATTTCGTTAATCTGTTCTTTCAAACGTTTGGCAACAGTTGGAGACTTTCCGTTAGTAGAAATAGCAATTTTAAGATCCCCTTTTTTTACAACGGAACTTAAATAAAAATCGCACAGTTCAGGGTTATCAGCAACATTCACGAGTTTACCTGCACGATGGGCGTCGTCTCTTATCTGCTCACTAATTCTTATATCATTTACGGCGGCTATTACAATATCGGCATCTTCAAGATCAGTAAATGAATAGGGCCTTTCATCTACTGTTATATTGGAAAAATCTTTTGCGATTTCATATATTTTATCCTGAACGGTAATTCCCACAAGATGAGTATTGGTTGCAGGTGAGTTTGCAATAACAGCATTTAATTTTTCCAACGCGACATTGCCACCTCCTATAACGAGCAGGCGCAGCGATTCGAGCTTTAAAAAAACGGGGAATAACTTATTTCCTTCTTCAATAATTATATCATCGTTTACTCCTGTCACTTAATTTTTTTTTGATTTATATATTTTTTTGCTGAATTGCTGAACAAAATTTACCCGGATTATATTTTGATCTTCCAGTACAGAAGCCGTACTGCGCCACTGAAATATTTTTATATACTGACTTTGTAAAACTGAATGTGAACTTAATTTAAAATTCAATCCTGCAAAGGTTCTGTTCTGGTCAAAAAATAATATATTATTCAAATAAACGGGATTAACAAAAAACTCGTTTCCCGCCAATAACTTTATCGTATTAATTTTTAAGGGGAACTGCCATTCAAATCGATAGCGTAGACGAAATATATATTGGTAATTTTTGGTCTTCTGGTTGTTTGCGGTTTGCTGAAGAAAACGCTGTTCAGTTCTCAGGCGTTGGAAAAGAGTAGTTTTATTATTTAGTTTCAGGTTATAGGAAACTTCTTCCCATGGTCTCCATTCATTTTTAAAGAATAACTCTTTACCTGAATTTTGAGCAGTTCGGAAAAGTGCAAAACCTGCAGTAACCGTAATTTTTTTATTTATATTATAACTTATGCCCGATCTGCCTGCATATAATAGCTGATCATTCGCCCAATTAATTGTCCTAACCTGTACATCGTTTACCAAAGACCATTTATTGCTTAAATGAAAAGTGTTGTTGTAAGATACCCAAAGTATATTATAATGCCTTGTAGTGTGCTGTGCCTCCGTTACTACAGGAACAGACATGGCCAATAAAGCAATATGACTTCTAACGATCACTGTAATTAGTTAAAAAGTTTTCTGAATGAAAAATCACCAAACCGTTCCTTGTGCTTTCTTTCAATTTTAAAATTGGCAAATAAGCCATCGAGTTCATTAAGTATCGTTTCCTCATCGAGGTTTTCTTTGTATATTTTGTTAAGGCGAAGCCCTTCATAATCACCACCTAAATGAAGATTATATTTGCCTAAAGCTGTTCCCACAAAACCAATTTCTGCATTATAAGATCTTGCGCAACCATTAGGGCAGCCGGTCATCCTGATAATGATATCTTCATCACTTAAACTATTTTTTTTCAGCAATGCTTCAATCTTCGTAAGAAGTGATGGCATATAACGTTGTGCCTCTGCAAGCGCTAAAGGGCACGTAGGTAGGGCAACACAGGCCATAGAATTTTTTCGAATAGCCGATGTACCGTTAGTATGTTCAATTATTTTAAACCTTTCCAGGATAGAGTTAATCTCTTTTTTATCAGTTTCTGCAACATCGCTTATGATAATGTTTTGATTGCCGGTGAAACGAAAATTCACCTTGCCGGTTTTGGCAACTTCGAGCAAAGCAGATTTCAACGCAACTTTTTCATCATCCAATATTCTTCCGTTTTCTATAAATGGTGTGTAATACCATTTGCCTTCCTCATTTTTATACCAACCATAGTAGTCACTGCGATCATTAAAAACATAAGGTTTTTCTTTTTCTAATTTTAAACCAACCCTCTTTTCAACTTCTTCTTTAAATTTTTCCACGCCTAATCTATCCACTGTATATTTCAGACGTGCGAATTTCCTGTCGCTCCTGTTGCCAAAATCTCTTTGCACCGTAAGTATTTCGTAAACAGCTTTCATTGTTTTTTCTTCGCTATCGGTAAAACCTATTACGGTACCGAGTCTTGCATACGTTTGTGCGTTTCCGTGAGTAGTAGATAAACCGCCCCCGATGGCAATGTTAAAGCCCTGTAATTTTCCATTTTCAATAATAGCAATGAGGCCAATATCGTTGGTAAAAACGTCTATATCGTTATTGGGTGGAATGGCAATGGCGATTTTAAATTTACGGGGCATATAGCTATCCCGGTATAGTGGATCTTCTTCATCTTTTTTGTCTAAAATTTTTTCTTCATCAAGCCATATTTCATAATATGCTCTTGTTTTCGGCATAAGCATTTTGCTTATCTTATCTGCATAAGCAGCTATCTCTTCGTATATGGGTGACTGTTTGGAATGGGCACTACACATCACATTACGGTTAATGTCGCCACAAGTTGCTATGGAATCTAATTTTGACTGATTGAATTCCCGTATGGTTGGTTTCAGTTTTGATTTTAATATCCCGTGCAGTTGAATCGTTTGCCTGGTGGTAATTTTTATTACACCTGTAGAATTCGTTCCGGCAATTTCATGTGCAGCAATCCATTGTTCAGAAGTTAAAAAGCCACCGGGTAGCCGAAGCCGTATCATAAATGAAAACAATCGCTCCAGTTTCTTTTCTGCTCTCTCTTCACGCCTGTCCCTGTCATCTTGCTGGTACATGCCGTGAAATTTTATTAACGATTGATCGTCTTCACGAATAGCCCCTGTTAATTCGTCGTGCAGGCTCTCTGCTATAGTTCCTCTTAGTCCGTTACTTTCAGCCTTAATTTTTTCTATTGGTGATAACTGTTCCGCCATTAATTTTTTTAGTTTTTATTAATATACGTCCGTGATATACCTGCCATTTTCTTTCAGATCATCAAGATATTTTACTGCATCGTCCTTTGATCTTTCACCAAACCTTTCGATGATATCTACAATGGCTAGTTCAACATCCATGCTCATGGGATCTTTTGTGCCACACACATACACATAAGCCCCTGTTTGTAACCATTCAAAAAATTCGCTACCATGCTTCATCATTTTGTGCTGAACATAAATTTTCTCTTTTTGATCACGGGAAAAAGCCGTACTCACTTTGGTAAGCGTACCAGTTTCATACCAGTTTTGTATTTCACTCTGGTATAAAAAATCCGTAACAAAATGTTGCTCGCCAAAAAACAACCAGTTTTTTCCGCAGGCGCCGGTAGCATCTCTTTCCGCGATGAATGATCGGAAAGGAGCAATGCCTGTTCCCGGGCCGATCATTATTATATTTTTATCTTCTTCGGGTAGTCTGAACCGATTGTTAGGGTGTATATAAAATGGGAGACTATCATTTGTATTGAAATGCGACAAAAATTCTGAGGCCAAACCAAATTTACTTTTACCATCGGTCAGGAATGAATTTTTCGCAACAGTAATATGTATTTCCCCTGCATGCGCTTCCGGGGATGATGCAATAGAATATAATCTTGGTGTAGTAGGTTCTAATATTTTTACTATTTCAGCAAATTGACCCGCATCTTTTACAGGGTATCTCTTTAAAAGCTCCAGTAGATCACTTCTTTCTACATCAACATCCTTTTCAACGACGGCAGCAAATTTTTTAATAACCCTTTCCGGCAAATAAGAAATATTTAATTTTTTTTGTAGTAGATTATATAATGAAACCAACTCATCTTTGTAGTCAATGTTAGTAGTCTCATCAATGCCTGTTAAGGCGATAATTTCTTCTACAATTGCTTTTTTATTTTCCGGAATGATTCCGATAGAATCACCGGCCTGATAGACTACATCTTCAGCTTCTATTTCTATGTGATACGTTTCTTTGTTACTGCCTCTGTCATTTAAATTGATATGGGCAAGTAATTGACCATTGTAAATCTTCTTACCCGAGGACCTTTTTACAGTAATTCCTGGTACGACGATTGGTGGAACCTCTGTGTTATTGTTTAAAGTCTTGCATATTTCGTCAAACCATTGCTTTGCTTCGGTGTCATAATCAACATCACATTTTTGGATTGGATAAAAACGCTTGCCTCCCAATTTTGTGAGCTGCTCGTCTACATCTTCTCCCGCTTTGCAGAACAAAGGATACGAAGTATCGCCCAACGCCAGTACACTATATTTTAATTTGTCGAGTTTAAATCCGTTGTTATGTACATGATCATAAAATTTCTTTGCAGCTGCCGGCGGCTCACCGTCCCCGTGAGTACTGATTACCGCAAGAAAATATTCTTCTTTGGTAAGATCGTTTAACCGGTATTGATCCATACTTTGCACCTTTGCGTGGATGCCTTGTTTCTTTGCCTTTGCTGCAAACTCTGTAGCCAGTTTTTTTGAATTGCCCGTTTCTGTGCCATAGGCAATGGTTATTTTATTTACCCCATTTTTTGTCGGAGATTTTTTCTCTGTAGACTCGGATGATACGATGCCATTCAAATATCCATTCATCCAAATCAATTCTTCGTTACTTGACTGGTCGATAAGATCCTGTAAAATTTTTAATTTATTTTCAGCTAACATTCGTCTGCAAATTTTCCGGGTTATTAATTTTAATTGCCTGGCCGGTTATTGGCTTGAAGTAATACTTGCTGCTATGACTGTTCTTAAGCCACGCAAATTGCTCATGAAGGGCGACAACTTTACCAATGATGACTAATGATGGAGAAATAAATTTCGGTACTATCAATTTATTTTTATAATCGTACAAATTAGCGATGTGCACATTTTGTAAGGGAGTAGTTGCCTGTTCTACAACGGCCAATAATTTATCTTCATGAATATTATTAGAGGTTAGTTTTTCTACAACTTTTTCTAAAGTTTCTGAGGACATATAAAATACCAGTGTGTCATCAGTATTGGCTAATTCTTTCCAATACGCATCTGTAACAATATCTGATTTATAATAAGTAAGAAAACGCACTGATGTGGAATAACCTCTTGCCGTAAGAGGAATACCAGAAGTAGCCGCTGCACCGAGGGCTGCAGTAACTCCCGGAATGATCTCGTAAGGAATATTATTGGCAACTACTGTTTCCAGTTCATCCAGGATGTTCGAAAAAAGAGATACATCGCCTCCCTTTAGCCGCACCACTAATTTACCTAACAGGCAATGATAAACGATAAGTTCGTTTATCGTTTGTTGCGGTGTTGAAATCCCATGCCTGCATTGCTTGCCTACGGGAATAATTTCGGCGTTGGCATTAATATATGTTTCCACGATCTCACTACTCACAAGCCTGTCGGTCAGTACTATATCGGCTTCCTGGAGATATCGTGCAGCCTTTACCGTTATAAATTCCGGATCACCAGGGCCCGCACCTGCGATAATTAATTTCCCGGTTTTTAATTGTTGTGTCATTATCAGTCTACTTATTTAGTAGGTTATATATCCAAAAATTTTTTAGGGCATTATTGAATCATACACGCACCTACCGTAACACAGCTTGTTTCATCGATTAATATTGCACCACCACTTTGTCTTAGTTCTTTATACGAATCAAATGCTACCGGTGACGCGGTTTTTATGGTTACCTTAATAATGTCATTTAATACCGCTTTTTCAGGCGACTCATTTTTCTGTAACGTGTTTACGTCTAATTTGTATTCAATATCTTTTACAATGCTTCTCACCAGCCGGCTGTTAATTTGCAACAAATATTTATTCCCTGGTTTCAACGGCTTATTATCCATCCAACACAACATTGCCTCAAACTCCTGTGAAGTTTTTGGTTGATTATTTACTGGGACTATCATATCACCACGGCTCACATCGACATCATCATCCAAATGCAAAACCACACTTTGCAATGCGTATGCTTCATCAATTTCTTTACCTCCGATTTCAATAGCTTTAATGGTGCTTTCAACTCCGGAGGGAAGTACACTCACTTTATCGCCCTTTTTATAAATCCCGCTGATTACTTTACCGGCATAACCTCTATAGTCATGAAGTTCTTCAGATTGTGGGCGAATAACGTACTGAACGGAAAATCTTGCGTCAATAAGATTTACATCAGAATCCAATTCAATATTTTCAAGATAATGTAACAGTGATTCTCCTTCATACCACGGAAAATTTTCTGATTTTTCAACAATATTATCTCCATTCAGGGCACTGATCGGGATATATTTTACGTCCTTAATCCCAAGCGAATTGGCAACTTCCTGGTAATCGATAACTATGTTATTATAAACATCCTGTGAATTGTCAACCAAATCCATTTTATTGATGGCAACAACCACGTGTGGAATATTGAGTAACGAAGTAATTGCCGAGTGACGACGGGTTTGCTCAACTACACCATTTCTCGCATCAATTAGAATTATTGCCAGTTCTGAATTCGATGCCCCTGTAACCATGTTGCGGGTATACTGTATATGACCAGGTGCATCGGCAATAATAAATTTTCGTTTAGGCGTAGAGAAATATTTGTAAGCAACATCAATGGTAATGCCTTGTTCACGTTCTGCACGTAAGCCATCCGTTAGTAAGGCCAAATCAATTTCACCATTGCTTTTGTTTTTACTTTGCTTTTCTATTGCAGCAAGTTGATCAATTAAAATTGACTTGCTGTCATATAATAATCTTCCGATTAAAGTACTCTTGCCATCATCAACGCTTCCGGCAGTAATAAATCTTAAAATATCCATGTTTAAGTTATGAGTTGTGAGTTAAGAAGTAACAAGTAATAAGTTCACCAATCACTTATCACTGTTAACTTGTCTAAAAATACCCTGTCTTCTTCCTGTCTTCCATTGCTGCTTCTGAAACTTTATCATCTATTCTTGTTTCGCCACGCTCACTTGTTTTAGTTGCAATGATTTCCTTAATAATATCATCAATATTTGATGCGCTTGATTCTACCGCTGCAGTGCAGGTCATATCTCCAACGGTACGATAACGCACTTTTTTTGTCGATACAACATCATTTTCATCAGGTATAATAAATTCAGAAACTGATACTAACTGTCCTTCGTACTCGATAACTTTTCTTTCGTGCGCAAAATAAATTGATGGTAAATCAATCTGCTCTCTTTTTACATAATTCCAAATATCAAGTTCAGTCCAGTTGCTTATTGGGAAGGCGCGGACGTTTTCTCCTTTGTGAATTTTTCCATTATAAATATTCCACAATTCGGGGCGTTGCAATTTTGGATCCCATTGGCCGAATTCATCTCTTACAGAAAATATCCTTTCTTTTGCTCTCGCTTTTTCTTCATCCCTCCTTGCGCCGCCTATTAAAGC
This sequence comes from uncultured Chitinophagaceae bacterium, assembly GCA_963819925.1. Lineage (GTDB taxonomy): Bacteria > Bacteroidota > Bacteroidia > Chitinophagales > Chitinophagaceae > Ginsengibacter. The sequence goes on from CAWFYG010000022.1 coordinate 80,804, forward strand.
ATCAAATTTAAATTCCTCGATAATATCAAGGAGAGTATAGGTTTGCAGCGCATTCCTGCTCGCAAACTTCCCTTTTTGTTCTGTAAGATTCTTTTCTTTGATAGTATCTTCTACTTTTCTAACAATTAATTTTTCGCCAATTGTATTTACCAGTCTGTCTCTGAAATCCAAAGCCTCCGGAAAATTATGTCCTGTATCTATATGAACTAACGGGAACGGGAACCTGCCCGGCCTGAAAGCCTTTAAAGCAAGATGCACTAACGTAATCGAATCTTTGCCTCCTGAAAACAACAATGCAGGACGTTCAAATTGCCCCGCCACTTCACGCATGATGTGTATCGCTTCCGATTCCAATTGCCCCAGATAATCCAAATAATATTTACTCATCTTTAATTTTTATTTAAATCACGATGCCTGTTGGTGTACATGGAGGCCGCACTCTTTTTTAGTATTGTCTTCCCACCACCAGCGACCGGCACGGAAATCTTCACCAGGCCTGATAGCTCTTGTGCATGGGGCACATCCTATGCTTACAAAACCTTTGTCATGTAAAATGTTATACGGTGTGTCGTTCTCATGAATATATTGTTTTACTTCTTCAGTTGTCCAGTGAAGTACGGGATGATATTTAATAATATGATTAGTTTCATCCCATTCCACCTGTGGCATATCATGACGGTCAGCAGAATGTTCCGCACGAAGGCCGGTAATCCAGATTGAATTATCTTTTAACGCCCGCTTTAACGGAGCTACTTTACGGATGTAGCAACAGTCTTTCCTGTTTTCAACAGATTCATAAAAAGAATTGGGACCTTTTTCAGCAACAAAATTCTCTAAAGAAATCGCATCCGGATAATATGCCTTTACATGCGTATTATATTTTTCATTAGTTGCTCTCCAGACAGAATATGTTTCAGGAAATAATCTTCCGGTATCTAAAGTAAAAATTTTTATTGGAAGATGATTGCTTAAAATCTTATGTGTTATAACCTGGTCTTCGTAGCTGAAACTGGTCGAAAATATTACCTCGCCAGGGAACTGTTTGGTCAACGCTAATAATACTTCATCAATATTTAGAACATTGGCAGTCTTTGCTATTGATGGTACTTTTTCTTTTAGCTGTTGAAACATTTTATACTCGTTGGTGATAGTTGTAAAATAAATTATATGAAAATTTGGTTATTGCTCATCTGTAATTAACGATCAGCAACAACAGCGCATTGAGCAGTGAGTGCACTTATAGGACGAAAACAAAAATACCCTCATAGTGTTTTATTCTAATAGTCTACCACAAAAGTAGGGTATAGAATTTAAAAAACTAAAAATAATTTTAAACAATTCTCTTTTTTACCGTAAATGAAGTATAAAGGGCACTGATGAAGCGATTCAGATTTCAAATTAAAGTATTGATGCGCAGATATTTCAATAGTACGCTCAAAAATATATTTTTCATTAAAAAAATTTTTGTTTTGGTTGGCCGGATTATGGATTAAATGAATTCGCATAAGCAGTTATTGTTTTTTCATTGATCCATGTCAATGCAATTTCTTATCTCACCTCAATGGATGAAAGCATGCAACGCAATTAGCTTTGCGGTATAAAATCGACGAAAATGGAATTATTAAATGCGTTAGAGTGGCGGTATGCTTCTAAAAAAATGAATGGTAAAAAAGTGCCTGAAGAAAAAGTAGAAAAAATACTGGAGGCGATACGGCTGGCTCCTTCATCAATAGGTTTGCAACCTTATTCTGTAATAGTGATTACTGATCCCGAATTGAAGAAACGTATATTGCCTGTTGCCAATAATCAGCAGCAAATTGTGGATTCTTCACACTTATTGGTATTTGCTGCATGGGATAAAATAACACCGGAACGAGTGGAAGAATTTATTAAGCTAAATGCAAGAACAAGAAATGTTTCACTGGAATCTCTTGCTGGTTTGAAAAGTAAACTTTTAAATATTTCTAAACGTACGGAAGAAGAAAATTTTGAATGGGCGGCACGACAAACTTACATAGCCTTTGCAACCGGGATAGCTGCTGCAGCTGAGTTAAGGATTGATGCAACTCCAATGGAAGGTTTCGATAATGTCGCTTTGGACGAGTTATTAAATTTAAAAGAAATTGGCCTTCGTAGTCTTACCCTTCTTCCACTTGGGTACAGGGAAAAAGAAAAAGATTGGTTGGTACATCTTCCAAAGGTGAGGAGAGAAAGGGAAAAACTTTTTATAACACAACACGCTAATTAGAACCTCAATAAAAAATCAAAAAAATGAAAAAACTATTATCGACAGATGCAAATAACTGGATGCTATTGGTAGCAAGGGTAGTGCTAGGTGTTACTATATTTCCGCATGGTGCCCAAAAATTATTAGGTTGGTTTGGAGGCTATGGCTATAATGGCACTATGGAATTTTTAACAGGACAAATACATCTTCCCTGGATTATAGCCTTATTGGTAATTCTAATTGAATTTTTCGGATCATTATTGTTGCTATTCGGGTTCCTTACCCGGATTGCCGCCTTTGCAACATTCGTAAGCTTCCTGGGAGTGTTATTTGCAGTTCACATTGATAATGGGTTTTTTATGAACTGGGGGATGCAACCTAATCATGGGGAAGGGTATGAATATTTTATTTTATTATTTGGATTAGTGATTATGCCATTAATTGCGGGCGGTGGTAAAGCCAGTTTAGACGCCGCGATTATAAAAAATAAATAAGCTTTAAATAAATAAGCTTTCTGTATTATTTTAGTTATAGGAGCTTTAAAAAGAGCTAATCAAAATGACAACATTATCAGAATTCCAAAAATTTACAGCCAACTTGAAAAAGAAGGATGATTTGATGCCTGTGCTGTTTATTGGACATGGCTCTCCCATGAATGGAATTGAGCATAACCAGTTTAGTGAAGCATGGGCCAAATTAGCAAGCGAGATTCCGGAACCCACAGCCATATTGGTAATATCGGCTCATTGGTTAACCCGGGGTACTAAAATAACTGCAATGGATTTCCCTGAAACCATACACGACTTTGGAGGATTTCCGCAAGAGTTGTTTGATGTGCAATATCCTGCACCGGGCAGCCCCGAACTGGCAAAAGAAACTGCTTCAACGGTCAGATATACGCACATAGAATTGGCGCATGATTGGGGTTTAGATCATGGGGCATGGACGGTTGTAAGAAATATGTATCCTGGTGCGAAAATTCCGGTTTTACAATTAAGTATCGATTATACCAAAGGATCCCGGTTTCATTATGAACTTGCAAGAGAGCTTTCTTATTTACGCCGCAAGGGTGTGTTAATACTGGGTAGTGGCAATATGGTGCATAACCTCAGGATGGTTTCATTCGATAGGATCGATTTGGAGTTTGGGTTCGACTGGGCCATTGAAATGAATGAAGTGTTTAAAAAGCACATCGGTAATCACAATCACCAGGCATTGATAAATTACGAAAGCCTAGGTAATGCGGCAAAGCTGGCTGTTCCTACTCCCGACCATTATTATCCCTTATTATATTCATTGGGTCTGCAGGAGAAAAATGAAGATGCACTTATTTTCAACGATAAATTAATGGCCGGCTCACTAACTATGACTTCTTTAGTGATTCAATAAAAGGTTGATGAAAGCATTTCTAATTGCCCATTGGTAAAAAATTCTTAATTTGAACCTTTAAATCGGGTAATCAACATTTTATACACAATTCGGTAAAATATTGCCTCTGATCAGGAAGGATTGCATTGCAGGTTGGGCATAGTAGATTTTTTTTGATGAATCCTGCTGCCAGACTGAGTTTCGGTACGAATGATTTGCTTTGCCCATTGTAGAATGAACCATTTTTTGTTTTCATCTCCCCGCTGAATAAGAATAATTTCGGAAGGGTACGTTTTCTGATATTTTTTATAGGAATCCGGTTAGAAAGACAAGGGTTCAAAATTTTATTCTCTTATCAAAATAAAGAACTGGTTGAATTAATTTTTAATATTTAATACAAATATGGCCAATAAAGGTTTATACGCCCGTGAATTTGAACATGACTCCTGCGGAATCGGTTTTGTTGCCAATATAAAAAGCAATAAAAGTCACCAGATAATTTCTGACGCATTGACCATATTAGAAAACATGGAACATCGCGGTGCATGCGGTTGTGAAAACAATACAGGCGATGGAGCGGGAATTCTTATTCAGACGCCACACGAATTTTTTTTTGATGAGTGCATTAAACTGGGTATTCATCTACCGGCCTATGGAAAGTATGGTGTCGGCGTATTGTTTTTTCCGAAAGACATAAGGCTTAGGGAAGAATGTCGTGATATTTTTAATCGTTCGGCAGAAACCCTTGGGCTTGAGATAATGGGCTATCGCCGGGTGCCTGTAAATACTGACGGTATTGGGCTTACCGCATTATCTGTTGAGCCTGAAATTGAGCAGGTTTTTATCGCTTGTCCTGACCATATCAATAACCCTGATAATTTCGAAAGAAAGTTATTTGTATTAAGAAATTATGCTGCACAAACCATTAATAACACAGTTAGAAAAGATGCAATAGGATTTTATGTTGCTTCGCTCTCTTATAAAACGGTTATTTATAAAGGCCAGCTCACAAGTCTTCAGCTTCGTCAATACTTTCCTGACCTTAGTAATAAGAAAATTGTATCCGCTTTTGGATTGATCCATTCCCGGTTTGCAACTAATACTTTTCCTTCCTGGAAGCTGGCACAGCCATTTCGATACATAGCTCATAACGGAGAAATAAACACACTACAGGGTAATCTGAACTGGCTTCGCACGAGTGAAAAGGGATTCGTCTCGCAGTATTTTACTAAAGAAGAAATGGAAATGCTGTTGCCGGTTGTTGAACAAGGACAGTCAGATTCTGCGAGCCTCGATAATATGATTGAGTTGCTCACATTATGTGGCCGCTCCATTCCACATGTAATGATGATGTTGATTCCTGAAGCGTGGGACGGAAACGAGCATATGGATCCGGTAAAAAAAGCTTTTTACGAATTTCATGCTTCCTTCATGGAACCGTGGGATGGCCCTGCGTCCATTTCATTTACCGACGGAAAAATTATTGGTGCTACATTAGACAGGAATGGTCTTCGCCCATCGAGATACTGTATTACCACTGATGATCGCGTAATTATGGCTTCTGAGACAGGCGTGCTTCCGGTAGACCCTAAACTTGTTAAAGAAAAGGGGCGACTGCAACCCGGGAAAATGTTTGTTGTAGATCTTGACGAGGGGAGAATTATAAGTGATGACGAAATAAAGCAAAAAATATGTTCTCAAAAGCCCTACGGAGAATGGCTGAATAAATATAAAATCAGGCTGGAAGAATTACCTGAGCCAAGGGTTATGTTTACCCACCTGGAGCACCAGCAGGTCTTTCAATATCAAAAAGCATTTGGCTATACAACAGAAGATCTGGATGTATTAATTGCACCAATGGCACTAACAGGAAAAGAACCAACCGGATCTATGGGGAGTGATGTTCCTTTGGCAGTGTTGAGTGACGAACCGCAACACCTTAGTAGTTATTTTAAACAACTATTTGCTCAGGTTACCAATCCACCTATTGATCCTATCAGGGAAAAGTTGGTAATGTCTCTGGCAACCTTTGTTGGAAATAATGGAAATCTTTTGGAAGAAGATCCTTTGTCATGCCATTGCGTTGCCTTAAAACATCCGGTTTTATCTAATCACGAATTGGAAAAAATAAGAAGTATAGATACAGGGATCTTCCAGGCAAAGACATTACAGACATACTTTATGGCTGATGGCAAACCTGGCTCTTTGCAAAGAGGCATAGAGCGATTGTGCCGCTATGCAGTTGATGCTGTAGGAGATGGCTTTGAAGTCTTGATTTTATCAGACAGGGCTATCGATTCGGAACATGCAGCTATACCTTCCTTATTGGCAACATCTGCGGTTCACCACCATCTTATTAAAAAAGGATTGCGTGGACAAGTGGGCCTGGTTGTTGAAGCCGGAGATGTGTGGGAAGTTCATCATTTCGCTTGCCTTATCGGCTTTGGCGCAACGTGTATTAATCCCTACCTCGCTTTATCAACTATCCGGGATATGAAGATTTCCGGAAAACTCCAGACAGATCTCAATTCTGCGCAACTCAAAAAAAATTACGTAAAAGCAATCAATGATGGCTTGCTGAAAGTGTTTTCGAAAATGGGGATATCTACATTCCAATCCTACCAGGGCGCCCAGATTTTTGAGATCATCGGTATTGATAAATCGGTTATTGATAGATATTTTACCGGGGCTACTTCCAGAATTGAGGGTATGGGCCTTGATGAAATTGCAAGTGAAACTCTCGTAAAACATTTCTTTTCTTTCAGCAAAAAAAATATTCCAATTGAACGGCTTACCGTTGGAGGATTGTACCAGTGGAAGCGTAAAGGAGAATTTCATTTGTTCAATCCGCAAACGATTCACTTGTTGCAATATTCAACAAGAATGAATGATTACACTATTTTTAAAAAATATTCGAAACTTGTAAATGACCAAACTGAAAAAGCTGCTACGTTAAGAAGTCTTTTTCAATTTAAAAATAATCGCCCCTCCATTTCCATTGATGAAGTAGAACCTGCTGAAGAGATTTATAAAAGGTTTGCGACAGGAGCGATGTCCTTCGGGTCCATTTCATGGGAAGCACATACTACCCTTGCTATTGCAATGAATCGGCTTGGTGGTAAAAGCAATACAGGAGAAGGAGGTGAAGACGAAATAAGATATGGAAAATTGCCTAACGGGGATTCGATGAGGAGTGCAATAAAGCAGGTTGCCTCTGCAAGGTTCGGTGTCACCAGCGAATATCTCACCGAGGCGGATGAATTGCAGATTAAAATGGCACAAGGCGCCAAGCCCGGTGAGGGTGGGCAGTTGCCTGGTCATAAAGTTGATGACTGGATAGGTAGGGTACGGCATGCCACTGCCGGTGTAGGATTAATTTCACCACCACCTCATCACGATATTTATTCTATTGAAGATTTGGCTCAATTAATATTTGATCTCAAAAATGCCAACCGCAACGCCAGGATCAATGTAAAGCTCGTCTCAAAAGCCGGTGTGGGTACCATTGCCGCCGGCGTTGCAAAAGCAAAAGCGGATGTTATTTTAATTTCAGGTCACGATGGAGGAACAGGTGCGTCTCCAATGAGTTCCATTAAACACGCAGGCTTACCCTGGGAACTGGGACTTGCAGAAACTCACCAGACATTAGTTAAAAATAAATTACGCAGCCGTGTTATTGTACAGACTGATGGACAATTAAAAACCGGCCGGGATATTGCAATTGCCACTTTACTAGGTGCGGAAGAGTGGGGTGTTGCTACTGCTGCCCTGGTAGTCGAGGGTTGCATAATGATGCGTAAATGTCATTTAAATACCTGCCCGGTGGGGGTGGCTACTCAAAATCCTGAGTTACGGAAGCGTTTTTCTGGTGATGCAGATCACGTCGTTAATCTATTTAAATTTTTGACACAGGAATTAAGAGAGATAATGGCAGAACTTGGATTCAGAACGGTTAATGAAATGGTCGGCCAGGTTAATTATCTTGAAAAGAGAGAAAATATTACTCATCCGAAGTTTTGTAAACTCGACCTGTCACCAATATTGTATAAGGAGCCTGCATCAAAATTTACGGGTTTATATAAATCAGAGGAGCAGGATCATGGTTTGGCAGAAGTGCTTGACTGGAAATTATTGAGGGCTGCCCGACCAGCTATTGATCATCTTCAAAAAGTCAACCAGTCTTTTGAAATCCAAAATACGGATAGAACGACGGGAACGATTTTATCTAATGAAATTTCAAAAAAATATAAGGCAAAAGGCCTACCTGATGACACAATTCATTTTAAATTTACCGGCACCGCAGGCCAGAGTTTTGCTGCCTTTAATACAAAAGGTGTAACTCTCGAACTGGAAGGTGATGCCAATGATTATTTTGGAAAGGGACTTAGCGGGGCGAAATTAATTATATATCCATCAAAGGATGCAGGTTTCGTGCCGGAGGAAAATATTATTATAGGTAATGTGGCCTTTTATGGAGCTACCTCGGGGGAGGCTTACATTCGTGGTAAAGCAGGTGAACGTTTTTGTGTTCGTAATTCTGGCGCTCATGTAGTGGTAGAAGGAGTAGGGGATCATGGCTGCGAATATATGACTGGAGGCAACGCTGTTATTTTGGGAGAGACCGGGAGAAACTTTGCCGCCGGCATGAGTGGCGGAATTGCCTATGTATATGATGTACGACGCAATTTTGATTCATTATGTAACAAGGAAATGGTAGATCTTGACGGTGTTGATGGTGAAGATGAAAAATTATTGCGTGAAATGATAGGGAAACATTATCAATTCACCAACAGTACTGTTGCAAAATTCATTTTGAATGATTTCGAAAATCAGTTGAAAAATTTTGTAAAAGTCTTCCCTAAAGATTATAAGAAAATACTGGTTGAGAGAAAGCAGGTAGTTGAAATAAAATGATACTGACCCATATTTATTCCAAAGAAATTTATAGATAAAATTATTTAATTGTTAGATTGAATGGCAAAACCTACAGGATTTTTAGAGTTTACGAGAGAACTTCCCCAAAAGCGATCACCGGGTGAAAGGCTTAATGATTACAATGAGTTTGTGGAGCGGTATACCGATGAAAAATTAAATCAGCAAGCGGCACGTTGTATGGATTGCGGCATTCCTTTTTGTCATCACGGATGCCCGTTAGGCAATGTTATTCCCGAATTTAATGATGCGGTTTACCGCAAAAGTTGGAAAGAAGCGTATGACATTCTTACTTCAACTAATAATTTTCCGGAATTTACCGGGCGCATATGCCCTGCTCCCTGTGAGACATCCTGCGTACTGGGTATCAATCAACCTGCTATTACTATTGAGGAAATTGAAAAACATATAATAGAAATCGCATTTGATCATGGTTTTGTAAAACCCAAAAAACCAACGGTAAGAACAGGGAAAAAAGTTGCTGTGGTTGGCTCGGGTCCTGCCGGACTTGCTGCAGCCGCCCAACTAAATTATGCCGGTCATACAGTTACAGTATTTGAGAGAGACGATGAGCCGGGTGGTTTGTTAAGGTATGGGATACCTGATTTTAAACTTGAAAAATGGGTAGTAGAGCGAAGGATTAAAATTATGGAGGAAGAGGGAATAACATTTCATTGCAATGCGAATGTCGGGGTAGGGATAAGTATAAATGACATTCTTCGTGAATACCATGCAATTGTATTAGCAGGGGGTTCCACTATTCCAAGAGATTTGAATATCCCGGGCAGAGAGCTAAAGGGAATTTATTTCGCGATGGACTTTTTGAAGCAACAAAACAAAAGGGTTTCAAAAAAAGAAATAGATGAAGGAAATATTTTTGCTACCAATAGAAATGTAGTGATAATTGGCGGAGGTGATACCGGCAGCGATTGCGTAGGTACTTCCAACCGGCACAAAGCGCTATCTGTAACTCAATTTGAATTGTTGCCGAAACCACCTGAAACACGTACGTCTTTTATGCCGTGGCCAACATATCCAATGCTGATGAAAACAACGAGTTCTCATGAAGAGGGGGTTCAGCGTCATTGGGCGATAGCCACAAAAGAATTTGTTGGCGATAAAAATGGCAATTTAAAAGCGTTGAAAGTTGTTGACCTGGAGTGGAAATTTACAGATGATAACAGGCCGGCGAAATTTGTTGAAGTGGAAGGAAGCGAAACTGAAATTTCATGTGAGTTGGCATTGTTGGCAATGGGTTTTTTGCATCCCCAACATGAAGGTTTACTGGAGCAACTTGAGATAGAACTGGATGAAAGAGGAAATGTGAGAGCCTCGGAAAAAAATTATCATACCAATATTTCAAAAATATTTGTTGCTGGTGATATGCGCAGGGGTCAATCATTGGTTGTCTGGGCAATTTCTGAAGGAAGAGAATGCGCACGCAAAGTAGATGAATATCTTATGGGGCATTCTTTATTAGAGTCCAAAGATCAGAATATATTACACGAAATCTGAGTTACGAATTTGTAAAGCTCGCGACCTGCTTTTAATAGCGGGTTTTTTATGGACTGAAAATAATATTAATGATAATTACATATGAGATATTTATTCACAAGATATTAATCCTTATAAAGTATATTTTATTTAAGTAATTAATAATCAAATTATAACATACAATTGCAATCGTATAATGATAATTAATTATACGATATAATTTGTCATTCTGATGCAAGAAATATAAGGTATAAGATTTAAATTTGAAAAAATTTAAAAATGAGTAAAATATCAGTTGCTAAAGGCCTGCCTTTTGCTATTTTAATGTTGATAGCTGTCATCGCCTTATTTGTTCCTTCCCTTGCTGAGTTTAGCGATCCGGGGAAATATAATTCAGCCGATATTGCGTGGATCATAGTTGCCACAGCTTTAGTTTTCTTGATGACACCGGGCCTCGCATTTTTTTATGGCGGCATGGTACACAGGAAGAATGTTATATCTACTATGATTAAAAGTTTCGTTGCTACCGGGATTGTGAGCGTATTATGGATAACAGTAGGATTTAGTTTAGCTTTTGGCGAATCTCTCGGCGGTTTTATTGGTAATCCTTTTACGCACCTTTTTTTCAAAGGGGTTTCATCCGGTGCTCCTTGGAGTTTGGCGCCTACCATTCCTTTGATGTTGTTTGCCCTGTTTCAATTAATGTTTGCCATTATCACTCCGGGTCTGGTGGTTGGTGCAGTGGCAGAACGGATTCGGTTTTCTTCTTATATCCTTTTCATCGTTTTATTCAGCCTGTTCGTGTATGCACCTTTGGCACATTGGACATGGAACCCCGAGGGCTTTTTATATAAAATGGGAGTTCTGGACTTTGCTGGTGGTACCGTTGTTCATATTTCGGCCGGTTGTGCGGCACTGGCTGGGGCTATGGTCTTAAAGAGAAGGAAAGTTCACATGGAACATAAAGAAATACCTCCGGCCAATATACCTTATGTATTAATTGGAACCGGTTTACTTTGGTTTGGATGGTTTGGTTTTAATGGAGGCTCTGCGTTGGCTGCAAATTCATTGTCGGTTTCCGCATTCGCGACAACAAATACTGCCGCTGCCGCTGCAGGTTTGTCCTGGATGTTTTTTGATGTATTAAAAGGTAAAAAGCCATCTGTTCTGGGTTTCTGTATAGGCGCTGTAGTTGGGCTTGTTGCTATCACCCCGGCTGCGGGTTATGTCGCAATACCGCAAAGTATTTTCATTGGGGCCGTAGCTGCCATCATTTCTAATGTGGCAGTTTATTATAAGTCGAAGTCCATATTGGATGATACGCTTGATGTTTTTCCTTGTCATGGTATTGGTGGAATTGTGGGTATGATTATGACCGGTATTTTTGCCACCACCAACATAAACATCGGGGGAAATAATGGATTATTTTACGGAAACCCTGCATTCTTTTTTACTCAAACAAAAGGATTGGTTATAGTGATCACTTATAGTTTTTCTGTTTCTTACGGAATATTCAAATTTATTAATTGGGTTTTACCCATGAGAGTTAGCAAGGCCGACGAAGAAATGGGATTAGATGCCTCCCAGCATGACGAAAAATACTTGCAGGGCACTTTATTGGTAAAAAATAGTAGCCTTTCTGCCGAACTAGAAAGCACTATACATAATAAGGACGCAACCGACTTCTAGAAATAAAATTTATTTTATCGGTGTTGCGTGCGCGGGCGCATTTTTTCCGCATTTGGCATATTTGAAACAGGAGGGTTCGAAATCAGCGGAATCTTCATCATTGTTTTTTTGGTGGCAGGATCAAGCGCAATTTTAACCAATGAGACAACTAAATATTTTTTTCAAATTTTATATTAAATATTAAAATATATGATAAAATATTTATTAACAGGTAAATTTGTAAAATGTGGAATTTATTTATAAATGGTTAATAATCAAAATTCTAATAATATAATTTAACATATTATAAATATAAATATGTTAATTATTTGATCGATAAATCAAAAAATTAGATATGTTTGATAAATGAAAGTGAATAATAAACAAATAAACTTAGAATTGATTATTCCAATTATTATTATAATATTATTTTTTCGTATGCCTGCCGATAACGATCATACAAATCCAAAATTGTTCCTGGATGTAGCCAAGACTTCCGGTGAACTGAGCAAATATCCTTCCTTACAGTATGAAAAACATTCACAAAGTACGATGCTGGTAGAACTTACTGGTGCTTTAACCAAAAAAGGAAAGGAGCTTAGCTTAAAAAATAACTTCTGAGAAAAGTTAAACAGCTGAGCCCCTTTCATTATTAATCTTTAAATCTAAAACAATGTTAAGAAAAATTTTCTTAGGAGCAATCGTATGTTTATGTTTTATTTCGGGTTTCTCACAAACAGATTCCACCGCGCCAACCTCACCAGCGCCGACCATTACGGGATCGGTTGATGCTTATTTCAGGTATAATTTTAATGACCCAATGGAAGGAGGACCGTTAAATGATTTGAACAATTATACCAGTTTCACCAATTCCCAAAATTCATTCCAGTTAGGAATGGCCAGCATCCGGGCCGATCACAGCTTTGGAAAAGCCAGCGCTACTGTAGATTTAGGCTTTGGCCCCAGGGCCGAGGAATTTGCTTATGGGGACCCAGCTCATCCGACCTTGTTTGCAGTAAAGCAGGCTTATGTTAGTTACTCAGTATCCGACAAACTAAAATTCACTATAGGTAAATGGGCTACTCACATTGGATATGAGGTTACGGATGCCTACCTAAACAGGAATTACAGTATGGACTATATGTTTTCTTATGGACCTTTTTCTCATACAGGAATTAAAGCCGATATAGGTCTGGGTAATAAGAGTGCTTTAATGTTAGGTGTTGCTAATACTACTGATGTTGTTGCTGAAGCCGGTTCAAGAAGATATGCCATTGCGCAGTTTAGTACAGGCACAACAGATGATAAAGTGAAAGTTTATGTCAATTACCAGGGTTCTTACGGCGGTTCATTCAGTACTACTCAATTTGATGCAGTAGTTACTGCAGCGGTGACCGATAAATTCAGCATCGGATATAATGGCACAGTGCAAAGTGTAAAGCCAGATGGAATGTCCAGTATCAGTTGGTGGGGGTCTGCTTTATACCTTACTACTGATCCGACAGCGGCATTTGGTATAACACTTCGTGGAGAATATTTTGATAACACAAAAGCAGTTGTTGGAGCTCCCCCTACCAGCATTTTTGATTTAACGCTTTCTCCGAATTTCAGGGTAGGGAACCTTACTATAATTCCTGAACTAAGGTTAGACGCAGGGAAAGACGAAATTTTTGAAAAAAGCGACGATACGCCCACTAAGACAACGGTTACAGGAATACTTGCAGCAACATATCATTTTTAACTTTTTAACTTAAACAATTTTACACACCACCAAAAACCTTAACAATGAGATTATCTGATTTCACCAAAAGCTTTTACTTTTCGCGGAAAGGATTTTTCAAAATCTTTATCCCATTACTATTAATATTATTTATTACTGTTGCACTTCCGGCCGTAGCTCAGGATGCCACCGGTGCAAAAACAGGAACAATAAATGATGTTGCCGCAGTTGCAGCCGGGCAACCAACAGTTACAGAAATTGGCGAACAGGCCGGTCATAACAAAATTGCAATAAACATAATGTGGACCCTTATTACGGGGTTCCTTGTAATGTTCATGCAGGCAGGCTTCGCAATGGTTGAAACCGGTTTTACGCAAAAGAAAAATGTCGCTCACACTATGGCAATGAATTTTATGGTGTATGGCATTGGTATGCTCGGCTTCTGGATTTGCGGTTTTGCTTTTATGTTTGGAGGCGGTCTTGGAATTGCTCCCGGGGGTGCACCTGGCGTTGTAAGCAGCGAGTTTTCCGTAAGTCTATTTGGACATGATTTTGGTCTTTGGGGCAAAGCAGGATATTTTCTAAATAGCAGTGTTTATGATGTTGGTGTATTTACACTATTTCTTTTCCAGATGGTATTTATGGATACTACAGCAACGATACCTACAGGTGGAATGGCCGAAAGATGGAAGTTTAAATCATTTATAGTCTTTGGGTTTTTTATTTCCATGTTTGTCTATCCAATTTTTGGAAATTGGGTTTGGGGTGGCGGATGGCTGTCACAACTCGGCGTAAATTTTGGTCTTGGACATGGTCATGTTGATTTTGCAGGGTCATCAGTTGTTCATGAAGTGGGGGGCGTAGCTGCTTTAGCCGGTGCGCTGGTAATAGGACCACGTATTGGAAAATATAACGCAGATGGCTCGGCGAATACTATTCCTGGCCATAATATTCCCATGGCTATTATTGGAACATTTATCCTCGCCTTTGGCTGGTTTGGTTTTAACCCGGGTTCAACTCTGGCGGGCACAGATTTGCGTATATCAATTATTGCAGTTAATACGATGCTTGCCAGTGCAGCAGGAGCCTTTGCAGCAGCAATGTATATGAAAGCTAAGACAGGAAAATGGGATCCGGGAATGATGGCGAACGGCATGCTCGCAGGTCTTGTGGCCATTACAGCTCCCTGTGCTTTCGTCAACTCGCTTTCTGCAGTAATCATTGGAGTAATAGCTGGCTTAGTTGTTATCTGGGCTGCATTCTTTGTTGAAAAAACTTTAAAAATTGACGATCCCGTTGGGGCATTTGCAGTTCACGGCGCCAACGGTATTTGGGGTGTTCTTGCGCTTGGTTTATTTGCTGACGGATCTTATGGTGATGGATGGAATGGCGTTGATGGAACTGTAAAAGGATTATTTTATGGTGATGGGAAACAATTTGTTGCTGAGTTTATAGGAGCGTTGACCTGTTTCGTATTTGTATTTGTGGTGATGTACCTGTTTTTCAAGATATGCTCTAAAACTGCGATTGGTCTCAGGTCAGATGCTACAGACGAACAAGCAGGACTGGATATTCCTGAAATGGGAGTTCATGGTTATGTAGATTAATTGATCACATTTCCGGGAGCATTTTCCTGGTAAAATGCTCCCGGAAATTTTTATAAAAAAAATGTTTTGACAAAATTTATCAGAAATGCGATTAACCCGATAAAACTATTCATATCGGATAGCAGGTTCACTGGTGTTTTATTGCTCGGTTGTACCGCGGTTTCACTTATACTCTCCAATACATCATCAGGAGAAGCTTACCGTGGATTTTGGAACAATGACTTACATTATGGCCTTCCATTTTCCCTTCCTCATTCGGGCCTTAAATGGATTAATGATTTCCTCATGGCCATTTTCTTTTTGCTGGCGGGTATGGAAATTAAACGTGAATTATTAACCGGCGAATTGTCCAGTTTTAAAAGAGCAGTACTCCCATTCGGGGCGGCTCTTGGCGGGATGATTGTACCTGCCCTGATTTATTCTTCTTTTAATATCACTACGGGTTTTGCCCATGGATGGGGAATACCAACTGCAACGGATATTGCATTCTCCCTTGGTATAGCCTCACTGTTCGGGAAAAAAGTTCCCGCAAGTTTAAAAATATTTTTAATGGCACTTGCCATCATTGACGATTTAGGTGCTATTGTGGTAATTGCACTTTTCTATGGTAACCAGATAAAATGGATATTCCTTCTCGGAGGGGCTCTTGTTTACAGCGCCATATGGGTTTGTAATTATTTTAAATTGAAGCAAGGGATAGTACAGATTGTCCTGTCGGTGGCACTATGGTACCTAATCTTTAATTCAGGCATTGAAGCCAGCATCAGTGGGGTGTTAATTGCCTTTACCATACCGGTTAATTCACTGCCTAAATTTGAAAACGCCATTCACAAGTTTGTAAACTTCTTTATTTTACCGGTTTTTGCTTTGGCAAATACTGCTATACTGATGCCTGCCGATATTGTAAATTCTTTGAAAGATTCTGTAAGTATTGGTATTATGTTCGGGTTGGTGATAGGAAAACCCGTGGGAATTTTTATTTTCAGCAGGGCGATGATATCATTCAAAATTGCAAAGCTGCCTACAAATACAAACCTGAAACAACTTCTGGGAGTGGGCTCACTGGCAGGCATCGGTTTTACCATGTCTATCTTTACAACCACACTTGCGTTTCGGGAAGAGTTGTTCAGGGACATTGCAAAAATTTCGATTCTTTCGAGCCTGGTATTATCTATGGTATTTAGTTTTTTGTACTTTAAAATGATAGATAAGAAGATTGTAAAGCCGGTTCACAAAAAGGCACCTTTGTTGCAAACGCCATCGCTGGCATTAAATTAGAACAAGTAATTGCAGCATTTGCAATTACGAAAAATAGATTTGAAATATTTTCCCTTTGGAAACTGAAAAGCCTTTTCATATCTATGGAAGGCTTTTTTGATGTAAAAGACAACTTTCAAAGATTAATAAACTAATATTGTTGAAGGGTCTTTAAACGGAATTTGTATAAATTGAGCAGGTAGTATTTTAAACTTTGAAATCACTATGTTGACGATAATAATTATTGCATTCATTCTTATAATTGTACTCGCAGTTATATTCCTTGCCTGGAGAGATGATAAAATCGGTGATCTTGAAAAAAGAGTGGAGATACTTGAGTTGCAGGCAAATAAAAAAATAGTGAGCAGGCTTTTCTTTGTAGAATTGAAATCTGTAAACAGTGTACTGGATACGCTGAATAATTGTTTTTACGAAATTGATAAAAATGGGGACTATGATATTGATACAGAATACAGGCTCGAAGATGTTTCGGATGAATGGTGGGATTCTTTATCAATAGGAGATTTGGAAGTTGTAAACAAAATGAAAAACGCCAGGCCTTAGATTTAAAGCGCAACCCGAAAACTTTCTCTTTTGTAAATGTTCTATAAGTAAAAACTATTTTTTGTTATAAGGCAACACATCATCTTACATACGCCTCTGAAAAGTAAAGCAAGGTCAAAAAAACTAACATTTTTAATTTGCCCTGAGCGTAACATCAACAGTAATACCTAAAGGCTTATTGGTGGTGCTTCTAAGTTTACCATATAGGTTGTACGTTACCGTTTTGCCTTTTACATAAGATAATAATTCAGGGCTGTCAGGGCTAGCATTGAGACTGTCTGAATAGGTTTCAGGAAATCCAACCGCAAAAAGCTGAATCGGCGTACTGTTGTTATCGGATTGAAGTGTTACCCGTGCACTATCAAAATTCGAAAGGTTATCATAAGCATCAGGATTCTCCACTTTTATTATAACATTCGCGTTGATAAAAAGGTGGCGAGTTCCATTATTCCTGCGAGAGAAATATCAGGTTACATCTTGCTCTGAAGTTATTGTTTTTCCAATACAATGGTAGATGATGCTAACTCCAGCGAATGGTACGTTTCACCCGAATCATCAAAAGTAGAGTCTTTGGCTGCGTTCTGGGTTAGTGTAAGCAGGTTTCCGTTCATTTTATATCTGCCACCACTTGGCCCTGACACATAAGAACCGTTGCCATCAACCGCTGATGTTATAGAACCCTGCGGAAAGTAAATTGAGTCTGCGCCAATAAGTTTATACTGGCCTGAAGAATTACTTGGCGGCAAGGTGAAACTGAATGGATAGCGTATTGAATCGAGCAGGGTGGCTCCGTCATACAGATATGCTTCAGCATCGGTATCAACCGAGTATGTTAAGGCAGTTGCACTTAACGTGTTGTTGCCGAATACGACAGTTCCGCCATTATTGGTTGTGC
Organism: uncultured Chitinophagaceae bacterium; assembly: GCA_963819925.1. Classification (GTDB taxonomy): domain Bacteria; phylum Bacteroidota; class Bacteroidia; order Chitinophagales; family Chitinophagaceae; genus Ginsengibacter. The sequence continues at coordinate 98,536 of CAWFYG010000022.1, forward strand.
TATAGTCAGAAGTGGTAATCGCTTTGTCGCCCAAACTACCAGTTACACTGCTTGTAGTTTGTGCAGAAATGTATTTAAATTTATAGGTTCCTTCAATTGCTGCCGTACTAGTAGCAGTGTCACTTTTTTTACATGCAGCCAGTAAAATAATAGTTGATAATAGTCCTGGTACAAATAGTTTTTTCATATTGTTTTTTTTAGAAAACGGATAAAAAGTAGAATTATTGAAAAACGGTTCGGTTTGGGGAAAAATAAATATTCCAGTAATATGTCATCACGACTCGTTGCCACTTAAAATTTCCTCATCGCAAAGTTTGGATTTTTCAACAAAACTTCGTTGCGATTTTCTGCCGACCTTCGGTTCATAAACACAACAACAATGGGGGATATAAAAGTAATTATTACCGGCGCTACCGGCATGGTGGGTGAAGGCGTGTTGTTTGAATGTTTGCAAAATGAAAAAGTATCGGAAGTGCTCATCGTTTCACGCAGGCATTATGAAATGGAGCATCCAAAACTGAAGGAATTGATCGTTCCCGATTTCTTTCAATTGAACCGGTTTGCAGAAAATATAAAGGGATACGGTGCATGCTTTTTTTGTGCAGGTGTAAGTTCAGTGGGTATGAAGGAAGACCAATACACTTACCTCACTTACGATACAACGCTGGCATTCGCCAAAGCGTTGATTGCGGCTAACAGCAATATGGCTTTTACTTACGTTTCAGGCAGCCATACCGATAGCACCGAAAAGGGTAAAATGATGTGGGCACGGGTAAAAGGAAAAACAGAAAACGACTTAATGAAGCTGCCATTTAAGGCGGAGTATAATTTCCGGCCGGGTGCAATGCTACCATTTGCCGGGCAGAAAAACTGGAAATCTGTTTACAAGTTTATTGTGAAGATCATTAAAGTGATTTCACCAAAAAATGTGTTGACGATGCAGGAAGTGGGAAGGGCAATGATCAATGCTGTAACCATTGACTATCCGAAACGGGTACTCGAAATAGCGGATATTAAACAATTGGCAGGGAAATAAGGTGTAATGAACGTAGTAAAAGATTCGTTTCTTCCATATCCGTCCCTGGATTTTGCCCGGAACAATTTATTATGTACAAGGTAATTTTTTCCGGTACAAACTGTTTATATTTATAGCCTGAATAAGTTTTATGGCAGTGCAATTTACCATAGCAGTTACAAAAGAAATTATTAAACGTTGTAAAAATTGTGGAAACGAACCGCATACGGTAGAAAAAAATTGTGCCGTCGCGTTTGCCCTCGTTGATATCTTCCCCGAGGTGTATGTTACCAATCACTTCATATTTCCATTTGGTATTGATTCTGAAAAGGAGAAAAATATAAAAATACCGTTGCCCGCAATTGCACAACAGTTTATAAAATTATTTGATGGATTTCACTTAACTCCCGGATTGCGTTTATTGCTTCCTGAATTTGAATTTGCGCTTGACCTTACAGATGAAGTTATCGGGCATATAAATATTGACGAGGTGAGCGACTTGATTAATGAAAGGAAAAAAATAATAAGCGTTTGAATTTACCGATTCGCGGAAAATCATTTTACTTTATAGCAGGCTTTTTAAACACTTGCAGGATTAACTTCACTATGGTTTTGCGTGTGGGCAGTTGTATTTAAAATTCCCTCCTATCGCTGGCGCTTAAGAACGTGGTACACCTGGGATTAAACAATATTTTTCCGTCTCAATTAGTATGAAAGATTCTTTAATAAATGTGCTTGCTGTAAAATCTGGAAATGACAACCAGGTAACTACTACCTATAAATGCTTTTTTAGGTATATCATTTACCTATACATTCTGAGTGCTTTTCCCTTGTTTTCTGCCAGCCAAAACACAGATAATAGTTTTGATAATTATCCTGTTTATACAGGAAAAGATCTTGGAGTTCATTACAATTCCAAACAAACTATTTTTAAGGTATGGGTGCCAAAGGCGGAAGAAGTGAAGCTAAGATTGTATAAGTCAGGTAACACGGACGATCCATTTGTCACGATTGAATTAACAAAGAGCCGGCAGGGTACCTGGCAAACTTCGGTCTACAAAAACATTAAGAACAATTATTACACCTTCCAGGTAAAGCAGGATGGTAAATGGCTTAAGGAAAGCCCGGATATTTACGCGAAGGCAGTTGGTGTAAATGGTAAAAGAGGTATGATTATGAAAATGGAAGAAACCAATCCTCCCGGGTGGAATAACGATAAACGGCCAGTGCAAAAAAATTTTACGGACATCATCATATACGAGATGCATGTACGTGATATTTCTATTGATAAAAATTCCGGCATCAAACATAAAGGTAAGTTCCTGGGAATAGCCGAAACGGGAACGAAAGGACCGGGTGGAGTTGCTACTGGCCTGGACCATTTAAAAGAATTGGGTATCACCCATGTTCACCTGTTACCATCATTCGATTTCAATTCCATAGACGAAACCAAACCGGAATTAGATAAATATAACTGGGGATATGATCCGCTTAACTACAATGTTCCTGAAGGAAGCTACTCCACTGATCCTTATGATGGGAGAACCAGGATAAAAGAATTTAAGCAAATGGTGGAGACGCTTCATGCAAATGGCATAAGAGTAATACTGGATGTGGTATACAATCATACAGCGAATCTTGATGCGCCCTTTAATCAGTTTGCGCCCGGATATTATTACAGGCATAATGCGGATGGAAGTTATTGCGATGCTACTGGTTGCGGAAACGAGACAGCATCGGAAAGACCCATGATGAGAAAGTTTATGATAGCATCAGTGGCATATTGGGCTAATGAATATCATATAGACGGATTTCGTTTTGACCTTATGGGTGTTCATGATACTAAAACTATGAACCTCATAAGTGATACGCTGCATAAAATTGATCCTACCATATTTATTTATGGAGAAGGATGGACTGCAGGTGCAAGCCCTTTTGCTGAAGATAGGAGAGCAGTTAAGAAAAATACATACCGGTTGAATGAGATCGCGGCATTCAGTGATGATTTAAGAGATGCATTACGCGGCCCTTTTAGTGATTCAAAGGCAAAGGGTTTTGTGAGCGGTGCAAAAGGAGAAACTGAAAGCGTGAAGTTTGGAATCGTAGCCTCTACACAACATCCGCAGGTTAACTATGCAGATGTGAATTATAGTAAGGCGCCATGGGCCAAAGAACCTTATCAGAGCATTAACTATGTTTCATGCCACGATGATCCGACTTTGTATGACAGGCTTGCGGAAGCCAATCCCCGGGCATCAGAAGAGGATTTGATAAAAATGGATAAATTGGCTCAAACGGCCGTATTCACTTCCCAGGGCGTTGCCTTTCTCCATTCAGGCGCTGAAATGCTAAGAACCAAACAGGGAATTCATAACTCTTTTGAATCTCCTGATTCAATCAATGAAATTGACTGGAGCAGAAAAATAAAATATAAAGATTTATTTCATTATTATGAAGCGCTTATTGCATTGCGAAAAAATCATCCTGCTTTTAGAATGCCCTCAGCTGAGATGATACGGGGACATTTGCGTTTCATAAATACGGAAGACCCAATGCTGATTGCTTACCGGATAAGCAATGTAAAAGGTGATACGTGGAAAGACATCATTGTGGTTCTGAACGGTGATACCACTAACAAAACAATTCAATTGCCGGATGGTAAATGGATGGTAGCGGACGACGGAAATGTCATTAATCAAAAAGGAATTCATCAGATAAACATGGTGAATGTCACGGCTACATCCGCTTATATTTTATATAAGTTGAAGTAAAGTGAATTGTTGATTTGACTGTCGATGAAGCGAAGTCTGGTTCGCTATATATTCTTCCAAAAATAACGTTTGTCAAAGGAAGAGATCGATCTAAAATTAAACTGCTAACAAAATATAAGTTGTCAGCAGTTCAATAACAGTGCATGTTAATTACATAGCGGGCATTGGCGCAATTTCCCGAACTTCAATGTTTCCTTCATTTGCAATATGAGGACAATCTTTTGCGATTTCTGCCGCGGCATCAATGTTTTCGGCTTTTACAATTAAGTATCCGCCAATGATTCCCTCTTTTGCAGAAGTTACGGCTTCATTTGTAACTGAATTTGCAGCAACAGTTTTGCCACCACCCACTAAGGGCAATCCACCAACAAGGGAACCATTTTGACCAAGTTTGTCCATATAGGCGCCCCATGCCCGCATTTCCGCTTTGTTTTCCGCTTCGGTTTTGCTTTCCATAGGCTTTCCGCCACGCAGCAATAATAAGTACTCTTTCATTTTTTTTGATTTTTTGTTTAAACTCTGGTTTATAAAAAAGAATGACGAACGGGATTTTGTTTTTTGGACATATAGTAAAATACTTTCATGATTTTTTGTGATAGTGGTGCTATGGAAATGAGAAAACATGGATTGCAGACAACCCTCAAACCGGGATTTGGTGATAACAGCCTTTTGGTAGATAATGCTGAATGAATCAGTTTTTTATGCATCCCAAAAATTATTTAGGGATAATGAAAGAATTATTTATTGAACTTTAAGAATGAACAGCAATGAGTAAATTGTGCCATATTCGAAAAGTGACTAATGATTTTTTTTAAAATGGAATAGATATGAAACAAGGACTTTTAATAGACATGGATGGAGTTATATATAGCGGTGAAACATTAATAGAGGGCGCTGATAGATTTATCCAGAATCTTCTTGAAAAGAAAATACCATTTACTTTCATGACGAATAACAGCCAGCGTACAAGACTTGAGTCGGTACGTAAACTAAAGGGATTTGGGATAGAGGTTACCGAAGATCATGTTTATACCAGCGCAATGGCAACGGGTAAGTTTCTTGGAGACCAGGGCAAAAACGGAACAGCTTATGTGTTGGGTGAAGGTGGATTATTGACCAGCCTACACGAAAATGGAATTACGCTGGTTAATACGGATCCTGAATTTGTAGTGTTGGGCGAAGGAAGAAATTTTACATTGGAAATGGTTCAACGTGCCGTGGACATGATTTTGGCAGGTGCAAAATTTATTACTACTAACAGGGACCCATCTCCGATGAAACCAGGCTGGAATAATTTGGGCATTGCCGCTACCACGGCTATGATGGAGGAAGCAACGGGCAGGAAAGCATTTGTAATAGGGAAGCCAAGCCCTGTAATGATGCGTTCAGCCAGGAAATACCTGGGATTGGAAACAGCGGAAACGACCGTAGTGGGAGATACAATGGAAACTGATATACAGGGCGGCGTTCAAATGGGCTACAAAACAATCCTGGTTTTATCAGGCATAGCGAAGAAGGAAGACATCAGTCATTACGCCTTCAAGCCCGATTTAATTGTAAGCACAGTGGAACAAATTGAATTTCCTTTGAAGTGGTGGTGACCTTTAAAAATGATTCGGGGGAGTAGCACTCTCTTAGTTCTGTTTGCAATAAATGGTCTTGTTTTTTCGTGAAAGAAATGGATCGGTTTACCGGTATGACGGTAACGGGTACACTAAAAATTAAGTCCTCTTTTAAACATCAATGAAAGACCCTTGTCGTTTGTATAGGCGTGCAATGCTCTGATAATATTTCGACCTTATTTCCATTTTTAACCACCACAATGCTGCAACGCTGATCTTCATCAAAAGGGTTGCCGCGATACATGCCTTTGCCTTTCCAGCGGGTACTCACTATGGCGGTATTACGATAAATGCTTGTCGTGATCTCACTTCGGCTCACATCTTTTAGCAGGTAAGAAGATTCACCGGCGGTGGCCACTACACTGTCCCTGCTAAAAGTTCCGCCACTCCGTGTAAAATAAATATAGGAAGGAGATAACACCGAATCAACCTCTTCCATGTTCTTATGTTCCCACCCATTATCAAAGTGGTGTATTACGTCAATAACTTCATCTTTTGTTAGGGGAGACTGTTTTTGCCTGCAGGAATAAAATGCTGTAAACAGAGCAAGGATAAATAAAGATTTTATCATGATATTTAAAATTTCCTTTGGTTTGGATTATGACATGGTTTACCACTAGGTCGACAAAAAGAAAGGATTGAAGTTAAGAATTTTTATATCGAAGTCAAACGACGTTTGTGCTAAATAGCAATCGAAGAAGAGGTTTTTTTTATTTTAGATCAGTGCAAAAATTATAATTTAGTAAGGCTGTTCGTGTATAAAAAAAGTAGATAAAATTTGCAATTTCTCTAAAACATTTCTACGTTTACATTGTTCAAACTACACATTTACCGAAGCTTATACATGAATTCCCGGGCTTTAAAATTTCTTTTTAATTGAAAACATTGATGTTTCTATATATGGTTGTTCTCTATTAACAACATCATTCAGAAACAATCACCCCAAAAATTAAAAAGGAAGAACTTATGGAGCATGGCAGAAATTTAATACGCGTATTTACAATCGCAAGCGTAAAAAAAATTGCTTGTATTCTTTCATTCATTTTTGTATGTAATGAATCGTTATGCCAATCAAAAGTACAGGGTGAAAAGGGAGTGCTGGATCTCCGTGCATGGAATTGGGCAAAGGATGGCATAACCGATTTAAACGGTGAATGGGAATTTTATTGGGAGTCTTTGTATACTCCGTCATCATTTGACTCCGGGAAAATAGAACCTCCAGTATATGCTGATGTGCCGAACTTTTGGAACATTCTTATACCGGGGCAACAGTTTTTTAAACCCGGTTTTGGTTATGCCACTTACAGGTTGAAGGTATTATGTCCGTCTTCAAATGAAAAACTTGATCTAAAATTCTTAACCGTCGGCTCTGCATATAAATTGTTTGTAAACGGAAAACAGGTGTGGCGGGTTGGCGATGTGGGAACGAGCAAAGCTACTGCCACTGCCGCTTTCGCACCTGCAATAATTCCGGTGGTAGCCGAAAATAATGAGTTGAATATTGTTATCCAGGTTTCAAATTATACCTACAATGAAGGTGGTTTGTGGGATTTTATTAAGTTAGGACCAGAGCACCAAATCCATACTTTTTGGATAAGAAATGTATCGCGGAATTTTTTTCTTGCCGGTAGTTTTTTTCTTATGGGCATATTTTATTTTGTGATCTACTTTTTTTTCAGGAGAAGATTATCGCCTTTATATTTCGCCATATTTTGCCTGTTGCTTGCTATACGCCCATTGGTAACAGGCGAATTGGCAATTAACTACATAACGAACTGGAGTTGGCAATTTATAAAGCATATTGAGTTTGTATCTTTTTATTCAGCCGTTCCTATTCTTTCGCTTTTTTCTTACGAATTGTTTCCGGATGAGTTTCCTAAAAAAATACTTCGCTATATTTTAATAATCAGCACTCCGTTTGTATTACTGGCTGTTTTTGCTTCACCATTCGTCTTTCGCTATTTTTTGCTGCCTTTCCAGCTTTTTATGCTCGTGACGGCAGTCTACGGATTAGTAGTTTATGTAAAAGCTTTAAAAAATAAAAGGCCGGGAAGTATTTACTTCTTTATCGGATTTATATTACTCTTCATCACTATTATAAACGACCTGCTTTACACACGCCTTATTATCGAAAGCGTGCACCTGGTATATGCAGGGCTTTTTATTTTTATTATTTCACAGGCGATAACACTTTCAAAACAATTCTTTTGGACCTTCTCAAGAATTGAAGTGGTAAATAAAAAACTGGAGCAGATAAACGAGGAATTAACTAGTAAGAATGATACGATAAACGAAACAAATGAACAGCTGACAACACTAAATGCGGAGTTGGACAGTTTGGTGTACAGAACTTCACATGATCTGCGGTCGCCTGTAACTTCTCTTCTTACCCTCGTTGAAATCATCCGGGAAGAAAAAGATGAAGCAAAAAGAAATGAGTATCTCAACCTTCAAAAGAAAACATTGTTCCGGCTGGATTCTTTGATAACTGATACGCTTGATTTTGCAAAAAATAAAAGAGTTGAATTGAATTACGAACCTGTTGATTTCCGTGAGTTAATAGAAAGCGCCTTGCAGGCACATATTTATTCCGACAACTCAGGAAGTATAAAAAGGATTGTTGAAATTAATCAGCAGGCAGTATTTATAACTGATAAAACAAGGCTGGACATGGTGATGAATAATTTAATATCCAATGCCCTGAGATATCATAATAAAGACTTGGCCAATCCTTACCTTAAGACTGTTGTAAATGCAACCGACAAGCAGGCTGAATTAACCGTTGAGGATAATGGACAGGGAATTGATGCGAAGCACCTCGAACATATTTTTACCTTGTTCTACCGGGCGAACAAAACGACTGAAGGCTCAGGCATTGGCCTTTACATTGTGAAGGAGGCGATAGAAAAGTTGGGCGGGACAATAAAAGTAGAATCGAAAATTAATGTGGGAACAATATTTACAATTGTGATACCCAATTGTAGGATTGAATAAATACCTGCTTCACAAAAATCCGGTTAAAATATTTTTATTATTGATGCAAACTTTACTACGCTGAATTTCTGCCCGCATTTATTATGCCGAATGAACAACGCATGGCCAGCTTTTCATAAGTATTTTTTACATCATTTGTAACCAGTTCTCTTTCCATTTCGCGGATATTTGAGATAGCAAATTGCTGAATAGTCACTAACGGCAAAACTATTTTTTCACGCATGCCGATGGACTGTTGTTCAATTGCATATTCCGCCATCAGTTCGTTTTTACCGGTAAGCTGAAACAAATATTTTTCCGTGTTTATATATTCCTTATAAATCATATTCCATATCTCTCCATATTTTTCATCTTTCGATAAATATTCGGTAAGCGGAAAGAAACATTTCTTCATTGCCATTTCGCAATTATCAATAAGTGTTTTAAAAAACAATGAGTTTTGATATAATGTTTTTAGCTGGCTCATTTTTCCTTCCTTATCCATTTTTTGTAAAGCAGTTCCTACACCATAATAGCCCGTAACGTTTTGCTTAAGTTGGCTCCATGCTCCAACAAAAGGGATAGCACGCAGGTCTTCCAGATTTATTTTACCTGAGCCTCCCCGTTTGGAGGGACGGCTGCCAATATTGGTTTGCCCGTAAAATTTTAAGGGACTTATATGGATTAAATAATCCATGAAATCGGGATGATTTTTAAGAGCGGTATACGCATTAAAACTTTCGTCGGCCAGTTCCTGCAACAACATTTCTTCTTCTTCTTCCAGCGTAATAGATTTATTTGAAAAAATATCATTTGAAATACCGGCATGTATCAGTTGTTCAATGTTGTATTGAGCAGCATCTATGGTTCCAAAGTTGGAACTAACGGTTTGTCCCTGTATTGTTAATTGTATTTCTTTACTGGAAATATTTTTGCCCATAGAGGCGTAAAACTTATGTGTTTTACCACCACCTCTTGCCGGCGGACCGCCACGTCCATCAAAGAAAACAACATTAATGTGGTATTTTTTTGAAACGGCTGTTAGTTCCTCTTTGGTTTTGTAAATACTCCAGTTGCCCATTAAATAACCGCCATCTTTTGTGCCGTCACTAAAACCAAGCATAATAGTTTGCGTGTTATTTCTTCTCTTTAAATGTTCACGGTACGTCTCATTCTCATACAAAGCTTTCACTAGTTTTGATGCATTTTTCAAATCACCGATCGTTTCAATCAGCGGAACAATATCCACGTTCAATTCTTCTTTTTTCCATCCGCATAAAATGAACAAGCCATATACTTCAAGAACATTTAGAGCGCAACTGCTGTGGCTGATGATATACCTGTTGCAACCCTGCTCTCCATTATACTCCTGTATTAATTTAATTGCCTTTATACTTTCGAAAGTATCATTAATTACAGGGTCTTTGTAATCTTTTCCGGCAAGTACATCATTAATATTAGTAAGAAATTCAATCTTCTTTTCCTCGCTTAATTTTGAATAATTTTCGGGCAGGACATCTCCTGAAGACGAGAGTGCCTGGTATACTTTTTTATGAATCGAACTATCCTGCCGTATGTCAATAGACGCAAAGTGCAATCCAAAAACATTTATTTTATTCACGAGATTGTCTACCAGATGAACAAACAATCCGTTATGTCGGTAAATGAGCGTTTCTCTAATGGAATTTAAAACATCTATAATCTCTTTTTTAGTTAGGCGGGTACGATTGCCCGGAATAAAAATATTATTATACAATTGCTTTTCTAAATCTGCCAGCAGAACATCCACAATTTTGAAAGTCAGGCGCCGCCTGAGTTTCCTTATTTCCAAATAATAGCATTTTATAATGCCTCCTCTCAGGGCATCGGCAACTTTTAAAGTTATATCCGTATTTACAAATGGGTTGCCGTCCCTGTCACCGCCGGGCCAGAATCCCATTTTTATGATTGGGTTATTTTCATGAACCGCATCGGGGAATTGATTTTTTAAAAAAGAAAGTATCCTTCCTGCTGCAGCAAAAAAAACATTTTCGAGATACCAAATAAGGCTCAATGCTTCATCATAAGGAGTAGGCTTTTCTTTTTTGAAGAAAGGTGTTTTACCTAACTGCTGCAAATAAGTATTTATTTGCGTAGCATTATTTTCTGACAACGATTTTGAAAGATCATTGATAATACCTAATACAGAACCCGGGTAAAATTGCGTAGGGTGTGCAGTAAGGACCAGTTCAATGGAAAAGTTCTCCAGCTTTTTTGCCAGCTCGGCTTCTTTATTTTTTTGAATAACTTCCAGTTCAAGTTGCTTAAGCGTACCGGCACCTCCGGTGTCATGAACATGCAGGAAAGCCGCATCTTCCAGCGCATCAAATAAGACAACCTGTCTTTCCACAAATTGTGTGAAGCGGAAAAGAAGGTCAAGCTGGTCGGCCTGCGAGGTAAACGAAGTATGTTTCTTAAAAAATTCCTTGATAATCGCAGTAGGGCTCAATTTCTTTTTAAAACCTTCTTCGCAAATGTTTACAAAGAGTGATAACAGAATGCCTGTTTTTTCAATGCGGTGAAAAGGCAATGATGTGAACAGGCTATTGTACAGTTGAAATTTAATGCCAACGTAATTCTTAAAGTGCTGCAGCCCCCGCGACGCATGGTTATCCATATACAAATAAAAATTAAAAATTAAAAATGCAGCAATCGCATTGTGGCATGAAAATACTTCAAAATTTTTTATTCGTTTATTGAGAGAAGTAAATAATGAATAATAACTTAGACGCCTTCAGAAAAATATAGCGTTTTATTCATCTGCCTTACGAAAATCACTTGAATCTTAAATTCAGCATTTGCCTTTTTTAAATTATAAAATCGTTACTTTCGCTTCTCAAAAATAATGGCAAAAAATTCCATTCATATCGACCTGTTTATTTCTCCAACATTACAATCGACTTTTATTGCCACGAGTGTTATTACCCGCAAGGGTTAATTGTATGATAAAGTCTCCATGGCATCACTTCTTTTTTAAAAGATATTCTATTTACTATTTCTTAATTTCAATTATCAATTTTCGCTTCAAATATGCAAGTTTTAAAATTTGGCGGTACTTCAGTAGCAAATGCTAAAAATATAAACGCGGTTATTTCAATTATACAGGAAAAAATACAGGCGGGTAATAAAATCACCGTAATTCTGTCTGCTCTTGGCGGCATTACGGATGCTCTATTGGAGGCAGCGACCTTTGCATCCGCAGGAGATATTTCATATAAAGAAAAATTACTTGTTATTGAGCAACGCCACCTTGCTACTGTGAAAGAATTAATTCCGCTCGATAAGCAAAGCAGTGTTTTGAGCATGGTCAAAAAACGTTGCAATGAAATTGAGGATACCTGCAACGGTGTTTTTTTATTGAAAGAGTTATCGCTCCGTACGAAAGATGCAGTTATTAGTTATGGCGAATTATTATCATCACAAATATTTGCAGCAAAATTAAAATCTGTTGGAGTAGATAACACATGGAAAGATGCAAGAGAACTTATCATCACCAGTTCTGATTTTGGAAATGCCACAGTCGATTTTGCAGTAACGAATAAAAACATAGATGATTTTATATCTGCGGTTGATACTTCGGTTATTATTATTCCTGGTTTTACGGGTAAAGACAAAAGCGGTAACACGACAACATTGGGTCGGGGGGGATCCGACTATACTGCCGCTATCATAGGCGCCGGCATAAACGCTTCCATTGTGGAAATCTGGACCGATGTTTCAGGTATGATGACTGCTGATCCAAGATTGGTTTCTAATGCAAAGATCATTCACCAGATTTCTTACCAGGAAGCTATGGAGCTCTCACACTTTGGTGCAAAGGTTATTTATCCTCCAACTATTCAGCCGTTGATGAATAAAAAAATTCCTGTAGTAATAAAAAATACCTTTGCTCCTTCTGAACCTGGCACCTGGATTTACAATGATATCAAAAAAGACAGCAGTAGTATCCGGGGAATATCAAGTATCAATAATCTTTCGCTCATCAGTCTTGAAGGTAGTGGAATGGTGGGCATTCCGGGATTTTCAAAAAGGTTATTCGAAGCATTATCCAATGAAAAAATTAATGTTATTCTTATCACACAAAGTTCGTCAGAACATTCAATTTGTGTTGGTATCGAAGAAGCAAACGCGGATCGGGCAAAGAATGTTATTGATGAGGCATTTGCCTATGAAATAGAGATAAAAAAAGTGGAGCCGTTAATTGTTGAAAAAGAATTGGCAATAGTTGCTTTGGTGGGAGATAATATGAAAAACCATCCCGGAGTCAGCGGAAAAATGTTTGGCGCCATGGGAAGAAATGGCATAAACATAAGGGCTATTGCACAGGGTTCTTCTGAAAGGAATATATCTTCAGTAATTGCCTTGATGGATGTAAAGAAAGCAATCAATGTACTACATGAAGAATTTTTTGAAACCACTTATAAGCAGGTAAATCTTTTTATAAGCGGGACCGGAAATGTCGGAAGCAAGCTGCTGGCACAACTGGAGCAGCAACAAAAACATTTACGGGAACACCTTCGCTTACAGGTACGCGTAGCCGCAGTTGCCAACAGCCGGAAAATGTTGTTTAAAGATGACGGAGTCGATCTTTCTAAATGGAATGAATTGTTACCGGGTGGCGAAACAATGGATATGAATGAATTTATTTCAGCGATACAAAAAAAGAATTTGCGCAATTCCGTTTTTGTAGATGTAACTGCAAACGATGCCATTGCAAAGTCGTATCCTGAATATTTGCAAAAAAGTATTTCGGTTGTTGCATGTAATAAAATTGCCTGCTCGTCATCATATGATTATTATAAAAAATTAAAAGACCTCGCAAGAGAATTTAATGCTTTATTTTTATTTGAAACCAATGTTGGTGCAGGTCTGCCTGTAATAGGTACGTTGAACGATTTATTAAGAAGCGGAGATAAAGTTAACAGGATAGAAGCTGTATTAAGCGGCACTCTCAATTTTGTTTTTAATAATTATACCGGTGAAAAAAGTTTTGCCAAAGTAGTGAGGCAGGCACAGGATGAGGGATATACCGAGCCGGACCCAAGACTTGATTTAAGTGGTACAGATGTAATGCGTAAGATAATGATACTGGCGAGAGAGTCGGGAGAGAAGCTGGAGATGGAAGATATAACGAACGAATCTTTTATGCCTGAATCATGCATGAAGGGTGATGTTGAAAATTTTTACCGGGAAATGGAAAAACATGAAGATCATTTTTCAAAATTAGTAACAGGAGCAAAAGAGGCCGGAAAAAAATTAAAATTTGTTGCGAAGTTTGAAAAGGGTAAAGCTGCAGTTGGCTTGCAACACATAGATCCGCAGCATGATTTTTATCATTTGTATGGAAAAGATAATGCTGTGTTGTTTTATACAGACCGTTATACGGAACAACCTTTGGTTATAAAAGGAGCGGGAGCGGGAGCAGAGGTAACTGCTTCTGGTGTATTTGCTGATATAATTAGAGCGGCAGTATCCAATTAAAAAAATGTCAATCAATAATTCAAAAGTTAAGTAGGCCAGGAAACCATTTCTATGCAAAAAAAAATAACGGTTCATGCTCCTGCAACAATTGCAAATTTGGTTTGTGGTTTTGATGTGTTAGGCCTTGCGTTAAATGATCCGTGCGATATAATGGAATTGTCCTTAAGTGAGGAGCCGGGTTTGCGCATTCAACATAAAGATTCTTTTAATCTTCCTACCATTCCTGAACAAAATGTTGCTGGTGTTTCCCTGTTGGAATTGATGCAGGAACTGGATGGACAATATGGGTTTGATTTAATAATTGAGAAGCGCATAAAACCCGGTAGTGGTCTGGGTTCCAGTGCCGCGAGCGCTGCAGGAGCTGTGTTTGCTGCCAATCATTTACTGAATAATATTTTCTCAAAAGAAGACCTGGTGCGGTTTGCAATGGCTGGAGAAAAACTGGCATCCGGTGTAAAGCATGCAGACAATATTTCGCCAGGTATTTATGGAGGTATTACTTTGATACGTTCCATCTTTCCGTTAGATATCGTTTCATTAACTGCTCCGGCTATGTACGTTGCCGTGGTTCATCCGCAGATAGAAGTTAAAACCTCTGATGCACGGGAAATTCTTCGCAAAGAAGTGCTGTTGAAAAATGCTATTAAACAATGGGGAAATATTGCAGGACTTGTTGCGGGCTTTATGAAAAATGATTATGGTCTCATCAGTCGCTCACTGGAGGATGTAATTATCGAACCCGTACGCAGCATGTTAATTCCCGGCTTTGATGATGTAAAGAAAAGAAGCGTTGATGCGGGAGCGTTAGGTGGCGGTATTTCAGGTTCCGGCCCTTCTATTTTCATGCTATGCAAAGAAAAAAGTACGGCGATAGAAGTAGAAAAAATAATGAAAGAAATTTATGACAGCACAGGATTGAAATATCACACGTATGTTACTACTATAAATAACGAAGGAATAAAAATAGCCTCTTAGTCCCCGAAAGAGGGAAACCTAAACTCTAAACTTTAAATGCTTTTCTTCAGTACCAATAACCATTCACCAAAGGCCAATTTTAAAGAGGCCACGATCAGGGGACAGGCGCCTGACAAGGGATTGTATTTCCCTGAAACAATTCCTGTGTTGGATAAAAGCTTTTTCGACAATATCAATCAATGATTCAAAAGAAGAAATCGCTTATAAAGTTATTCAACCATATATTGGGAATGAGATTCCAAAACCAGAGCTGGACCGGATTGTAGTCGGAGACAATCAATTTTGATTTTCCCGCTGGTAAAGGTTGAAGAGAATATTTTTTCACTTGAATTATTTCATGGACCAACACTTGCATTTAAAGATGTTGGTGCAAGGTTTATGAGTCGCTGCCTTGGTTATTTTGTAAAAGATAATGATAAAAAAGTTACCGTTCTCGTTGCAACATCGGGAGATACGGGTGGTGCCGTTGCAAATGGCTTTTACGAAGTAATGGAGTTGATGTAGTTATACTATATCCTTCGGGAAAAGTAAGCAGCGTGCAGGAATTGCAGTTGACTACTTTGGGAAAAAATATCAAGGCGCTTGAAGTTGATGGTGCATTTGATGATTGCCAGCAAATGGTAAAACAGGCTTTTGCCGATGAAGAGCTGAATAAAAAGTTATTTCTTACTTCGGCAAATTCTATCAACATTGCCAGGTGGCTTCCGCAACAATTTTATTATTTTTTTGCATACGCCCAATGGACTGATAAAAATAATCCACCTGTTATAAGCGTTCCCAGCGGCAACTTTGGTAATATTTGTGCCGGATTACTTGCACATCGTTCAGGCTTACCCGTTATCATTTTGTTGCGGCCTGCAATGCGAATGACGTCGTTACCGAATATTTGGAAACCGGGAAGTACATTCCAAAAAAATCTGTGCCAACTTTATCCAATGCAATGGATGTAGGCGATCCCAGCAATTTTGTGCGTATTCTCGAATTATTTCACCAGGAATTTAAGTCACTCAAAAATGTAATGAGCAGTTATTCTTTCTCTGATGAAGAAACAAAATCGATTCTTAAAGAAGTTTATTTGGAAGATAAGTATTTGTTGGATCCGCATGGAGCCGTAGGTTATGGTGCCTTGAAAAGATATTTGCAGGAACATCACCAGTTAAAGGGAATATTTTTAGAAACAGCCCATCCCGTAAAGTTTTACGACGTTGTGGAGCCTGTCATTAATCAAAAAGTGGCGATGCCTGCTTAAGCGTTAATGAATTTATTGCATTTAAAAAAGGAGAGTTTAAAAATGAATGCAGAGTATAAGGAGTTAAAAGATTATTTGCTGCAATGATTAAGATGTAGTTGAAATTATTAAAGTGTTCCCATTGTGATGTTTCAAGTTTATGCCGCTGCTTAAAAATAGCAATTCTCTTGTTAATTTCCGCCCAAACAATGGTTTGATTTTTGTAAATTTTAAGTTTGAGATTTATGGTGATGCTGGCACGACAGTTGTGTAACTTTGCATAACTAAATTTTTATTTTATGAAATACAGGACATTAAGCAACACAGGTGAAAAATTATCCGCAATAGGCCTGGGCTGCATGGGAATGAGTTTCGCCTATGGCCCAAGGAATGATGAAGAAAGTATTAAAGTGCTGGAAAGATCATTGGAACTAGGCATCAATTTTTGGGATACAGCGGATATGTATGGACTGGGACATAATGAAGAATTGATTTCAAAAGTGCTCGTGCCGAACAGGAAGAAAAGTATTTATCGCGACAAAATTCGGCTTTAGGGTTAAAGAAGGAAGTGATGGATTTGCCGGAAGACCGGGAACTTATTTTGACGGCTCACCTGCCTATGTAAAACAAGCTGTAGAAAAAAGTTTGCAGCGTTTAAAGATTGATACAATAGATTTATACTATGCACATCGCATCGATCCCAAAGTTCCGGTTGAAGATATGGTTGGTGCAATGGCAGAGCTCGTGAAGGAAGGAAAGATCCGGTATCTCGGGTTTATCCGAAGCATCAGCCAAATCTATTCGTCGTGCATATAAGGTTCATCCTATTGCTGCGTTGCAAAGTGAGTATTCTTTGCTTTCAAGAGACATAGAAGGTGAAATTTTAGACACGGTTAATGAACTGGGTATTACACTTGTTCCTTATTCTCCGCTGGCAAGAGGCTTAGTTACCGCAACCGTAAATGATAAAGATAAATTGGCACAGGATGATTTCAGGAGAACCTTGCCACGCTTTGATGATGATCACTGGCAGAATAATAAGGACCTGGTAAATGATTTCGCTGAATTTGCTACCGCTAAAAATTGCATGCCGGCTCAATTAGCTCTCGCATGGGTTTTGGCACAAGGGGAAAATATTATCCCGATACCGGGTACAAAGCGCTTAAAATATCTCGAAGAAAATGTTGCTGCGGTAGATATTTCATTGAGTCAGGATGATCTGCAAACGATCGACGACATTCTTTCAAAGCATCCTGATGTTGGCGAGCGATATAGTGAAGGTGCAATGAGACTGGTAAATCATTAACGATTCTTTTTAATAATAATTAATATACTATTCATAAATAATTTAATGACGCCGGAAGAAAATAAAAAAGTTGTGCTCCGCTTTAATAAAGAATTTTTAGAAGGCCGCAACACGGACGTGTTAAAGGAAATTGTTGCAGATGATTTTACAAATCACACTGCGCCCGACAATACTCCCAAACGATGTAAATGGCTTAATACAATTTGTTGACGCAATTCATAAAGCATTTAGCGAAATGCATATCGAAATTCATGAGCAGCTTGCAGAGAACGATCTTGTTGCAACACGTAAAGTAATTCATGCAAAACACACTGGGGAAATACATGGACATGCTGCAACGGGCAAAAGTGTGGAAATGAATGTAATTGATATTGTGCGTTTGCGCGATGGCAAATATGTCGATCATTGGGGAAGAAATGATATAATGCAGGTGATCCAATCTTTGTGACGATAAAAAATTAAATAATTATGAAAACACAAATAATATTTATAACGGGTGCCACAGATGGTATTGGGAAATACACTGCGATTCATTTCGCAAAAGATAATGCACACGTGCTTATACATGGAAGAAATAGAGAGAAACTCTCTGAAGTAATTGACGAAATAAAATCTGCTACCGCTAATCAAAACATTGAAGGCTTTGTTGCGGATTTTTCTTCAATGGATGATGTTCGGCAGCTTGCAAAAGAAGTACTGTCAAAACATAATAAGATTGATATCCTTATCAATAATGCCGGCGCAGGTTTTGCGGCTCCGCGTTATGGAAAGGGTGGAACTGAAATGCGTATGACAGTAAATTACCTGGCGCCTTTTTTACTTACAAATTTGTTATTGCCTGCAATAAAAAATGCGGCTCCGTCGCGTATCGTTAATGTAAGTTCAGCAGGGCAGTCACCCATAAATTTCGATGACATTATGCTGGAAAGAAACTTTGACGGCGTTACTGCATATACACAGAGTAAGCTTGCTTTAATTATGTTCACCATTGATTTGGCAGAAGAATTAAAGAATGATCATGTTACTGTAAATGCATTACATCCCGGAACGTATCTTGACACTAACATGGTTCGGGATGCAAAAATTAAACCATTAGGTACTCCACAAAGTGGTGCCGATGCAGAGATATTTCTCGCAACGTCTCCTGAATTGGAAAACGTAACCGGCAAATATTTTAATGTAAAAATAGAATCTAAAGCGCACACCCAGGCCTACGATGCTAGTGCCAGGAAGCAATTAAAAGAATTGAGCATTCACCTGGTAGGTCTTGAGGAAATGGCAGATCATTAAAGGCGAAAGCATATCGCACTAAAGCTGAATGCCTCGTCTCCGGCAGGAGATAAAATAAAAATAATTAAACAAATAAGGAGATTGATTTTTCACTTTCAATTTTTAGCGGCGGCCCAGAAAATTGCATTGCGGAAGAGGGTTATGTAAGCATGTATTGTTAAACAAAGCAGGTGAATGTCCCATGAATATATAAATGTTCCGTGCTTTGAAATTAAGTATTGCTCCATATTACAGGATGGTCGCCCATTTTTATATCAGAGTCAGGGCTGTAGCTATTTTCATCGACGCTTGCAATTACGTGTACGTTAGGCCGCGGGCTTCTATTGTAAGTATACCATTCTTCTTTGTCGATTATAAATGAAGATGGGACACCTTTCATTACCGGATGATTGGTGTCTTCGACATTGACTTTTGCAGTTACAAATGTCGCGATATAGTTTTTATATATAACGTCTCCCATAAACGAAGAAAACCATTGCCACATTGGGTAACCATCAAATTCGCCCAGGAGACTTGCGTGATGAAACCCAATCCATCCTCCCCTTCCTTCTGTTATATAATGTTGCAAAGGCATGTGCAGCAGTATCTTTCCAACCATAAGGAGGATAGTCCAATTGAATGAACAAATTGTATTTTGACAAAAAATTATCATTAATTGAATCGGTATTTTGAATATAATCAATAGAGAAGTTACTATCAGCCGCAAGTTTATTGAGCCATATTTTTGCCCGTTGTGAATATAAAATATGATGTCCGCCATTTTCATACAGGGCAATTACTTTAAACCTCGGAGACTTTTGTTGGGCATTTGTTGTGCAAGAAGAACCTATAAGAAAAATGAAAAACGTCAAAGCAATTCCTTTCATACTAAAATGACATGTGATTGCTAATCTAAATAAAAATCAATAAAGACTATTAGAAAAAATAGGGTGCAAAAAGTTTAGTTTGAATTGACCTTTAATTGTAACAAGAACAAGCCCTCGACAAGCTCTTTATTCCTGAGGGTGTATTTTTCTTCACTCTATTATTTATGTTTAAATGGTTTTTTTCTACATTTATGAATGTCGTTAACAAATGATATGAATGTTACTACCTGCAAAAGATTACTTTTTTTTATATTCTTAATTTCTTTCCTGGATTCGTCCGCGCAGGAGTCAAGGCTGGATAACCTGAAAAAAAGTATTGATCTTGCCCGTACGTCTTCCGATCGCTTAAAAGCTAGCCTTGAATTTTGCGACGAATGGGAATCTTTCAACCCGGACACATTATATAAATATGTTTTACTGGCAAAGGAATTAGCAGGTAATGAAAAAGATAGTAGCGGCATTTTATTGGGTGACTATTACATGGCTGCTTATTTGTTTCAAAAGAATAAAGTGGATACAGCACTCACTGCAATTGATGATGTTATTGCCAGGGCCAAAAAAACAATTCCTTACAACGAAACTTCTCTAAAATTTTGGATGCTGCGTGGTAACATCCTGCAAAGGACTGCGCACTATGATGAGGTTCTTAAACAGGATTTCTCATTAATAACCCTCGCTGAAAAACATCATGATACTATAGGATTAATAAGATTTAATACAGGTATTGGCAATGTGAATCTTCGTCTGAAAAAAACTGAGGAAGCTTTAAAGTGGCATTACAAAGCAACCGACTTAATGCAAACAGAGGAATTAAAAATAAAATGCAGTTTTGTTTATATAAACATTGCTGTGGTTTACTATCATTTGGCAGTATTAAATGATAATAAGCAGAATGAAGATTCAATTGAAATGAACCTGCAAAGAGCAATTCAATATTCCCGTAAAGGCCACAACCTTACCAATCTTGCTAATGGTTTAAGCATGTACGGCAATGTGCTGGCAGAATACAAAAAGTTATACCAGGCGGAAGCAGTTCTTAAAGAAGCGTTGGATGTTAGAAAAAAAATCGGTGATGTTTTTTACGAAATTGCCGACATGACAGGGACTTTCTTCTTTTTATGAAAATAGTGGCGACTATGCGAAGGCGTTAGATATATGTTTACAGGCGCTTGACCTTGCAAAAGCAAATGGAAGAGACTTTTCTTCTATGAGCGGTCTTTATAGTGTACTGGGAGAAATTTATTCCAATCACGGAGACTATGAAAAATACAGCGAGGTACTTAAAGAAAGATTGAAGCTGCAGGACTCGGTATATAAAGTTAATACCGCAGAAGCGGTTACTGAAATGGAGGCAAAATATGAAGTACAAAAAAAGCAAAATACTATTATACAACAACAATACGCTCTTGCTAAAAAGAATTACCTGTTGTACGGGTCTTTGTCGCTTCTTTTTGTGGGAGGCATTTTTTCTTTTATTCTTTTCAGGCAAAACCAAAAGAAGCAGCAACTAAAATTGCAAATGCTTCACGAGGAGGAGCAGCGTAGAAGTATCGTTGCAGTTGAGGAGGCGGAAGAAAACGAAAGAAGACGCATAGCTGCCGAATTACATGACAATCTTGGTTCACAGTTAACGTATATCAGCAGTAATGTGGATTTCATTCTTGCCTCGCCGGTACTGCTATCCGATGAAGAGAGAAATAAAAGACTTGGTAAATTGAATGAAGCTGCCAAAAATACAATAACGGATTTAAGGGAAACAATTTGGGCGCTCAAGAAAGAAAACGTAAAGATGGAGGAACTGGCAGACAGGCTCAAATTGTATGCGCAAAATCAGCTGTCGCATAAAATGAATATGAAACTGAATGTGCTGGAAAAAATTGATGCAAAACTTATCTTGTCTCCGGCCGAGGCGCTGAATGTATTTCGTATTTTCCAGGAAGCTATCAACAACGCAGTTAAATATTCAAATGCGCAGGAGATTATACTTTCTGTTATAACCATGGAGCCCGGAGGATACACGATCTCCGTAACCGATAATGGAAAAGGCTTTGATACGAAGGCCCAGTATAAGGGACATTATGGGTTAGAAAACATGAAAGAAAGGGCAAAAGAAATCAGCGTGACATTAGATATTACCAGTGATGAAAAAGACGGTACGATCGTGATATTGTCAAAGAATATTTCGCGATAGATCGGGTGATGTTACAACAAATAGTCGTGGCAGCATTAAGAAAATGTTGCAAAGAAAATATTAAATCTAACTCAATATTACAGAAGCTGAGTATTTCTTGTGAGCTATTATGGGTACTTAATGTTTAATGTAATACCATAAATACCCGGCAGCTTCTTTTAAGTAGGTATCCCAATCAAGTAACACTGACGGTTGTGGTAGGAACCATGAGAGCGAAAATCGGCTTCTGCCTTCAATATAATTACATGGAAATGCAACGGTGGTTATTCCGGCATTTTTAAATATAAGTGTTGCTCTTGGTACATGGCTCGCTGAAGTGATTAACAGGTACGGGGGCCTTAATTGCAAGGAATCGAGAATTTCTTTGGTATATGTGGCATTATCAAATGTATCATTTGACCTGTCTTCAGCAAAAATTACTGAATCAGGAATTCCCATTAATGAAAGTTCGGTTTTTGCCCATGCTCCTTCACGAAAATTTTTATCATCGGATTTTCCGTTACCGCCACTTATCAATATATGTTTAACAGCTCCCAGTTTGTACAGTTTTTCTGCCTGTATAAACCTGTCAGCAGTTGCATTAAAATATCCATTTCCGTCAGCATCAGGGCTTGCAAACCCACCCGGGACAATTCCACAACTATATACCTCACTTTTACTTATGAGTGCCGGTGCAGGTTGCCATTTTTGTGCATACCAGTTTAACAGCCACTTGTTACTAAACAAGAGAAAAATGCACAAGGCAATAATTCCGCAACTCTTTTTTCGTACACGGCTGCGGAAGAGATATCCGGCAATAACTAATATAATAACCCAGTTAAAGGGCGATAAAAAAAATGATATAATGATGGAAGCTACCTGGTGCATAATTCTGTTTTATTTATTTGGGAAGTTTAATAAATATAAAAGAAAGAAATTACTTATGGATAGTTATAAAAGGGCAGGTGTAAACGCTAAAGGAAAAATATCAATGTGAATTAGGTTGAGCCTAAAAATACAACGTTAGATTTTTAGCTGACCCGGCTGTAACGTAGGCTGGCGATGAAAATATTATTAAGAATGTATTAAAAAAATTTTCCCAAATGATTAATAGTATGTACTTTCACTGCTAGAAAAAAAACAGGCCCTCCTGTAGAAACAAGACGACCCTTTACGATTGCTTGATATGAGAAATTTTAACAGTCTGAACAAGGCTGATTCACAGCTTCAATAAATTCTCCATCACTCTTATCTTTCTAACCTCCGCTTTCCTGGACAAACATACGCACCGCTTTCAATTAATATATAACAACTTTTAAGCCTTAATATTATCGCTGACCCGACTTTTTTTTAGAAAATCCTTTACTGCATTATATTTCAGGATAAATTTTTAATGATGTCCAAATTTTTGGCCGATCCCGGATTCTTGTTTGAGGAGCTGGCCGCTAATTAGTGAAAATTTAATTCAAAAGATAAAATAATATTGCGCTCTGCGTTTAACCTTTACTGTTATCTATCGCTTGTATTTTGGGGACTTCAATACGTTTGGTATGCCGGATTACCTGTGTCAATGAAAAAAGTGATAAATTTGCCGGATAAATTATATTGTTTTTTATGAAAAATCTCTCGTTATCAGTCGGTATTTTGTTAAATGGATTATTGATTATTTCCTGTAATAATAAAAATTCAAATGAAAGCACTACGGCTGCAAGCAACCCTGTTGTGCAGGCCGATACCGTCAAAATCACTGCTGCTATGATTGACAATAAAACAGATCCTTCCTGCGGAATGCCCCTTACGGATGACATTGAGGATACAGTGCATTACAAAGACAAAGTACTCGGCTTTTGTTCTAAGGAATGTAAAGACGAATTTTTAAAGGACCCCGAAAAAAATATCGCCGCAGCGGACATGAAGAAATAGAATTTCTTTTTGCTCCATGAAAAATGCAATTATTGGAGAACCATTTGCTCAAATGTGACGGTTGCCGGCTATAAACTTCATAAAATTAATTTTGCTTCTTACTCCTGGAAACACGGATTCTTCTACTATCGATAATTCGCTAAAAAATCTGAAATGACTTATCATTGTTACGAATTTAAGGGTACTACCAGAACGATTGATATGATAAAAAAATTCTACCAGTTTTCTGTTATTCTGATAGCTGTCAGCCTCACATCTATATCATGCAAGATAAAATCGGGCGTTCAGCAGCAAAATAATACAGACAGTATTAACGGAAGGGCATGGTGGAAAGAGGCAGTAGTCTACCAGGTATATCCGCGCAGTTTTAAAGACAGTGATGGCGATGGTATCGGAGATCTAAAAGGTATTATATCCAAACTAGATTATATCAAAAGTCTTGGAGTTAATGTCGTTTGGCTCAATCCGATATATAGTTCACCTAATGATGATAATGGTTATGACGTAAGTGACTATCGAAATATTATGAAAGATTTTGGTACTATGGCAGATTTTGATTCACTGTTAAAGGGGATGCACGAGCGTGGCATTAAGCTGGTGATGGATCTTGTAGTAAACCATAGCAGCGATGAGCATGAATGGTTTAAACAAAGTCGCAGTTCGAGAACTAATCCTTACCGTAATTATTACCACTGGTGGAATGCCGAAAAGGGAAAACCACCATACCGGTATAGTCTATTTGATATCAACCATGATGCATGGATGTACGATTCAACGACCAATGCATATTATCTCCACTATTTTTCGCGGAAGCAACCTGACTTAAACTGGGAGAATCCAAAAGTGCGCAGTGAAGTGTTCGATATAATGAAATTTTGGGCGGACAAAGGCATCGATGGCTTCAGGTTAGATGCATTCCAGTTTGCAGCAAAAGACACAACCTTTCCGGCATTTCCCCAGGACTTTGAAAAGAATTTTTCGTTGTATTACGCTATGCAAAAGAATTTGCATAGCTACCTCCAGGAAATGTATAATGAAGTACTTAGTAAATATGACGTAATGAGTGTGGCCGAAGGCGCAGGCAATTCATTTGAAGATGCTCATGATCTTGTGGATGCGGACCGCCACGAATTAAATATGGCCTATGCATTTGATGGTGTGGATATTGCTAAACGGGAAGGATATAACCTTTTACATTTTAAAGAAGTGTTCAGCCGCTGGGATAGTGCGTTTGCTGATAAAGGCTGGTTGTCGATCTTCCTTGCTAATCATGACCAGGCAAGATTAGTAAGCCGGTTTGGTAATGACAGTCCCGCTTTCAGAGCGCCATCTGCAAAAATGCTCGCTACGTTTATTATGACCATGCGTGGCACTCCTTACTATTTTAATGGAGATGAATTGGGGATGACGAATGCAGGGTTTACCAAAATAGAGGATTACCGCGATGTTCCAACCCTCAATGAATACACACATATAAAAAATACAGGTGGTGATATTAACAAGTTTCTGCAAGAAAGGCAATTCAGCGATCGTGATAACGGCCGCACACCTTTTCAATGGGATACCACTTCCAACGCAGGTTTTACAACAGGTAAACCCTGGATAGAAGTGAATAAAAATTATAAGACGATAAATGAAGCCATGGAAGAAGATGATTCTAACAGTGTATTAAATTACTTCAGAAAAATTGTAAAACTGCGCAAGGAAAACCTGGTGCTCGTTTATGGGAAATATACCTTACTCGATAAAGATAACGGCGACGTGTATGCGTACACGAGAGAATTGAACGGGCGAAAATTTTTGATTCTGCTGAACTTTAAAAGTAAAGTTGCCACTTTTAATATAGGCATGGATATCAGTAAGGCAAAATTGCTTTTAGACAATTATTCAACTACTATTGCTGGCAATTCATTGCAGCCTTATGAAGCGGCTGTCTATGAATTGTAACCAAAACTACCGGCATTTTTTTTAACCACCTTTGCGTCCCGGCATTTATACCGTATTTCATTTTAAAATGAGATGCAAGGAGCTTTTAAGTTTTAATTTCGTACTTATAAACTTAAAGAGATCATGAAATATGTAGCAAAAATTCTGTGGCAAAAGATGGATGGCGAAATATTTATTGACGGCCGATACAGCCGGGTACACGAATGGCGATTCGATGGTGGAATGAAGTTTCCCGCATCATCTTCCCCTTCCGTTGTTCCGATGCCAATGTCAGATGAAAAACTCATTGACCCGGAAGAAGCATTTGTAGCGAGCCTTTCCAGTTGTCACATGCTTTTCTTTTTATCAATAGCCGCAAAAAATAAATTTGTCATTGAGAAATATGAAGACAATGCCGAAGGGATTATGGGAAAAAATGAAGAGGGAAAACTGGCGATGCTTTCGGTTACGTTACATCCCGTCATAAATTTTTCGGGAGGTAACATACCCTCACGGGAAACGTTAGACGCAATTCATGAAGAGGCACACGAGAATTGTTTCATTGCCAGTTCTGTAAAAACTGTTGTTCGCGTAGACGCCAAATGAAATTAATTTGGGATCGGGTGACATATGTGCAATACACTAAGCGCTTCATCCTGCTTGTAATCAAGGGTAAACTGAATTTAATTTGAGTAGCAACAAGAGCTTTTTAACTTTGTCACTGAGTTGCAAACTCCGGGCAGATATGCCCTTCAAAATGAAAAAACAAAACATTAAATAATATGGTAGAAATTTTGACATTAAATCTCAGGCCGGGAACGAGGGATAAATTTCATCAGTTTTACCTCACGGAGTCCTTGCCATTACAGGAAAAGTGGAAAATTGAAGTGGTGGCTCATGGGCCTTCACTCCACGATGAAAATAGTTATTTTGTCGTTCGTTCTTTTAAAGATTTGGAAAACAGGCAAAAGACCCAGGATGAATTTTATGCAAGTGATGATTGGCAAAAGGGCCCGCGGACAGCTATGCTTGCTATGATTGAGAATATGGCAACTGTCGTGGTATCTTCGGAAACATTTAAAGAATGGGCAATGAAGCTATAGTTTAAGGGGAGAGACATGCCGTTGGTCTTTAGGCGAGCTACTTGCTGATGGGAAACCGCCCTGGCGGAATTGCTATTCATGATGTGAATGGTGACGGAAAGAACGATATTTTGGTCAACATTTATGATGATAATAACATAACGATTCTCATTAGTAACTAAATTGAGTCTCCAATTCGTTGCGATCATTTCATGGACTTAAATCAATACGGTTAGTTCCGATGACTTTACGACATTCGTAAAAAACTTTACATTAGCCGATTATTTATGATAAGCCATGTTCTCGATAATCCCGTATGGAATGCACTGAGGTCGGGCAACAGTGATTTTGCTTTGGGTAATGATCGCGTAAAATTTTTTCCTGAGGATGTTGGACCTTTTGCAGGAATGGAAAATATAAACGACGAGTCATTTCAGCAATTGTACCATATAATTTCGGCCAATCGTGCCATTGCAATTCTTTCACCTAACAATTTGGAAATTCCGGTTTATTGGAAATTACACGATAGGTTTAAGGTTGTGCAAATGATATGCGGCCATCCAACTAAATTGCAAAGCACTTATTCCGACATTGTTCCTTTGGAAAAAAGTCATATTCCACAGATGATTGCGTTAACCCGATTGACTCACCCGGGGCCATTCTTGCAACGTACTATTGAATTTGGTAACTATAACGGCATATTTAATTCGGATAAGCTGGTAGCTATGGCGGGAAGAAGAATGCATGTACATGAATACGTTGAAATCAGTGCTGTTTGCACCCATCCTGATTATACCGGAAAAGGATATGGCAAATCGCTTATTAACAACCAGCTTCATAAAATTATCGGAGAGGGCAATATTCCATTTCTTCATGTAAGAAAAGATAATGAGCATGCAATTGCTTTGTATGAATATTTAGGCTTCACCCTTAGAGCTGAATTGAATATATATATTATCCGAAAATCAGAGTAAGAGCCGAAAAAACCACAAGTGAAAGGAGATAAATTTTAGATTCTATAGTTGAAATTATTTTCTATGCAAATAGTGTTTGAAAATAATTACTTTAAATGGCTTGAGAAACATTTCAATAAATAAAAACACATGATATACAAAAAATGGGTTCTCATCATCGCATGCCTGTCTTTTTTGGGGATGGCTTTTGGGCAGGCAAAAAAAAAGAAATTACTACGGTGAAAGTTGACATGGGCCCGGATAGCAGCACCAATTATAAAAAACCGCGTAAGTCATCTACGAACGGTTGCTGCGTAAAGCAAGACGGTGCACCAGGATATCGTAAAGAACCGGCATCTATGCGATGCTATTTTTTTTAAAAATCGATTCCAAATCTTTTTGCAATTTTGATTTTAAAATCTAAATTTAGATGCATAATCCTGCTTTCTGAATGCTCACCCGCTCCACTTTCCTTTTTATCTTTTAAAAAAAAATCAAAAAAAATGAAACAGTTACGTTTTTTGAAAACCCTCGTGTACGGGGTTGGCCTGTCGGTTTTATTCGCTTCCTGCAATTCAGGAAGCACATCTTCTGCGGACGAGACCGCCATGGATAGTACAGCTAAAGATACTTCTGCAACAATGCCAACACCAGCGCCTCCGGTGCCGGCAGAACCTGGGGCAGTAGTAATTATTAAACATAAGGTGGCAAATTACGACAAATGGAAAGAAGCTTACGATTCGCACGATTCGGCCAGGCTGGCAAATGGGCTGCACAATTTCGTAATAGGAAGAGGTATGGACGATCCGAATATGGTAATTGTAATATTAAAGATGGACGATGCCGATAAGGCGAAAGCATTTATGGTGTCAAAGGATACCAGGGATAGGATGAAAAAAGGTGGGGTAATCGGAACTCCTGAAATGGATTTCGTGCATGTGGTAATGAATGATACTACTCAAACAGATGTAAAAGCAAGGCTAATGGTAAAGCATAAAGTGAAAGATTGGGATGCCTGGAAGACGGTGTTTGACAGTGATAAGCAGGCAAGGACGGACGCCGGCCTCGTTGACAGGGGACTAGGATATAGCTCGGACGACAACCACATGGTCTCAATTGTATTTGCAGTTAGCGACAGAAAAAAAGCGGAAGAATTTTCAAAATCGAAGGCTTTGAAAGATAAAATGACCGCTGGTGGCGTAGAAGGACCGCCAACTTTCTTCTATTACAATATTACACAGAAATACTAAGAACGATATAGGATTGTTAACCGTTTGAAGGGTTAGCAATCCTGTTCAAAATTCCGTTATCTTGGCCACCGCTCATTTTGTATATACGCCTGCCTGCTATGAAAGTTTCGCGTAATTGTTCAAAAAGGGAAGATGCGCTTAGTTGTAGTTTCACAACAGCAACAAATTCTTCGAGTTTCCGTCACCGTTATTTATTACGGGAACGAGGTATTGCTCTTTATTTTAAAGAATTTGCATAAATAAACAAATCCAGGGACGCTCGTGCTGCGCTGGGAATATTGAAATAAGAATGCTCTTATCCGTCCATCTTACACAACGATTAGATAGTTAGGAAGTGCTGTACCCAGGTACTATCTTAAAATCCAAATTTATTTTACCGTCCGGGCGGGGTTCACACAGTGGGGTGTTCAACTTTCTATAATACTGCGTATAACCCCGACGCTTAAACGAACTTCGAATGAAAGGAAAGTGAGGCTTCGAATAGATGGAAATTCCCTTCGGCATCGGGGTCCCCGGAACGTACTTTTCATTTATGAGATTCGCAGGTGGGAAACCCCGATGGCACATTTTAGAATGTTCCGTGGTGCAAGGCATGAGGCTAGTCCAAAATTTAAAAAAACAGGAACAAAGGCCGCTATAGTTTTCTGGTAAAGTTGAAGACTTTCCGGAACACCTATGCAGGCCGAAAATTTAGTTACCGCTGGCTTTGGAAAATGATTAAGCCAAATTTGTTAGTCCTCCTAACAACGAAGGGAGGAAGAGCGTTGCTCAATGAAATATTAATGTTTAATTAATTGCAGGAACTCCTCTTTTTTTCTGCGGGAAACGTCTACATAATTCCCGTTCAGCATCTGTATCTGTCCTCCGTCTCCTTTGATGTATCGCTTAATAAAACCCAGGTTGATAAGGTGTGAGTGATGTGGACGGAAAAAAATATCGGTTGGTAAAAGTTCCTCAAAATCTTTTAGTGTTTTGCTGGCAATTAATTTAGGATGGTTATTAAAATAAATAGTGGTGTAGTTACTGCTGGCTTCAAGATGAATAATATCGCTGATGTTAAAGAATAACAATCCGTCAATGGTAGGAATGGCTATTTTATCAAATGCATTTTTACCGTGCAGGTTTTGCTCAAGCAGGGCAAGTTTTTTTTCCGTATCAACCCGTTGTTGTTGATTAATTTTTGCAATGGCCGATCTCAACTCTTCGATATCAATTGGCTTCAGAAGATAATCAAACGCTGCGTATTTTATGGCCTTAATGGCATATTGATCATACGCCGTTGTAAAGATGAGATGAAATTTTTTTTCGGGCAGTGCATGCAACATTTCAAACCCGTCCATTCGGGGCATTTCAATGTCAAGAAAAACGATATCCGGTTTGTA
Source organism: uncultured Chitinophagaceae bacterium (assembly GCA_963819925.1). Taxonomy (GTDB): domain Bacteria; phylum Bacteroidota; class Bacteroidia; order Chitinophagales; family Chitinophagaceae; genus Ginsengibacter. The sequence continues at coordinate 128,788 of CAWFYG010000022.1, forward strand.
TTTTTCGATAAGCTTAATTCCATCCAGCCCGTTTTCGGCTTCGCCGATTAAGTTCACATCATGGCAATAATCTTTCAATTTCTGATGCAGCGCTATGCGCCCTTTTTGTTCGTCATCAATAATTATGGCTGTTAACATCATTGAATTTTTAATAACACTTCTACTTTAGTTCCCGCCGGTTCTTTACCGGTAAATAAATCGGTTATTTGAACAGAAGGCTTCTCTTCATTGTTGAAAAGTTTTATCCGGTCATTGCTCATGCAAATTCCATACGAGGTTTTCTCTTGTAACTTCTGATTATTGAAAGCGTTTCTGCCAACACCGTTATCTTCGATTATATATTGCAGGTAGCTTTCATGTTTATTTACCGAGACAGAAAGTTTGCCATCATTTCCTTTCCGGTAGCGTATGCCGTGTAAAATGGCGTTCTCAACAAATGGCTGAATAATTAGCGGAGGCACTTGATAATCTTCCCGTATTAGTTCATCATCTGCCTCGATTTTAGCAACAAATTTATTTTCATTTCTCAGTTGCTCCAATTCAATATATAATTGCAGCGTATCCAAGTCTTTCGCCAGCGTTACGGTATTTTGTTTTGAACTATCCAGTATGTTTCGAATAAGTTTGGCAAATTTATTCAGGTAAATCGTGGCATGGTATTTATCATTACTTTGTATGAGCGCATCAATGCTATTAATGCAGTTAAAAATAAAATGCGGATTCATCTGTGCACGAAGTGCCATCATTTCAGTTTCCGCAATTTTTTGTTTTAGTTCAGCCTCGTAACGAATTGTTTTAATTCTCTTTCTAAACAGTAAATAAACAGAAACTGCCGTTAATGAAAGAACTGCAACTCTGAACCATGCCGTATTCCAGAAAGGCGGTGTAATAATAATTTTAAAAGAGGTGATTTTTTCTTTATCTCCCTTATCTCCTGTTTTTACATTAAAAATATATTCTCCCGGTTGCAGGTTGGTATAGTTGGCAACACGTTTGGTGCCTGCGTTAACCCAATCTTTATCTACGCCAGACATCATGTAATGATATTTTGTTTCCTGCAATTGAGAAAAATTCAGTGCGCCATATTCAATCGAAATAAAGTTTTGTCGATAGGATAATTTTACCGGCTTATTGTCATATAAAAATGAATCAATAAAAAGATCTTTATCAAATATTTTGAAGCCCGCTATGTCAACACGCAGATTATTGGTCTCTTGTTTTTGCAAACTATCCGGATTGAAAGAAATGATTTCCGTAGTTGTGAGAGCAAGCCATTTCCCGTTTTTCAAACAATAAAAATTTCCGGGCCTGAATGAAGAATTAACTATACCGGGTTCTATGTTATAATTGACAAACCTGTTTTCAGCAGGGATGTATTTATACAACCCGTAGTCGGTAGTAAGCCATATATTTTTTAGTGCATCGTGTTTTAAATTATTAATAGTATTTGCTTCCAGGTCTCTGGTTGTTGAAAGATGCGTAAAGCTTTTTGTTCGTTTATTGAAGAAATTAAGTCCGCCATACCTCGTTCCTATTGCGAGAGTGCTGTCATTAACATCATCAACACATTGAACAATATTGGACGAAATTGTTGAAGAATCGTTTTTATTGTTATAATAAGAATCAGTATAAATCATTTTTTCTGCATCGAATTTTTTAAAGCCATTTTCGGTGCCGGCCCAACAATTGTTATTGCCATCTATGTAAATTGTAAGAACCGGCGGCAATAATTGTTGCGTGTATGGTACACCGTTATTGTACCGGTAAAATTTATTTTCGGTCTTAACCCATTTTATGATTGTTCCATTATGCAGCCCCATTAAAATATTACCGCTTGCGTCTTTTGCCATGCATCGTATAGTAAAATTATTTGCTTCTGGAGGGTGAATTGTTTTTATTGTTTCCTTTAATGGGTCGTAAATATGAACGTATCCGTGCTGACATCCGGCCCAAATAGTTCCATCATCGTTTTGAATGAAACTCCATAACAGGTTGCGTTCTTCGGGACCACCCGTAATTAGTAATTTTTTTTTGAACTGCAGTTGATCGTCGTACATGGTAATACCACCTCCCCATGTGCCCACGAGCAAATCCCCGGTATTGGTTTGTATGCAATCCTGTATTTCATTTTTGGGAAGTGAAGATGGATTATTCTCTTCATGATGTACCGACTGAAAATATTGCTTATATGGATTAAAAATTGTGATCCCCTTATCGGTACCTAACCACACATTTTCTTCCCTATCCTGGAAGATGCAGTTGATCTCATAATTATACTGAATGCTGTTTTTACTTTCTTTCTCACTGGTTATTGTAATGAAATTATTTTTTTTGGGATCATATTTAAGTAGCCCTGCATCTTGTGTTCCAATCCAGAGGGTGTGATGATCATCTTCGAAAAAGCAATTTACAAATGCTGTGTTTCCACTTTGTTTACCGGCCGTATTTTGTTTAATAATGTTATTTAAGAAGTAGGTAAAAACCTTTTGTGTACGGGGGTCGAACTTGTAGAAGTCAGCCTTATTGGAACCGAGCCATACATTTCCGTTGCTATCTTTAAAAAAGCAATATAAAAACGGATTGTTCACTTTTTTCAGTAGTGAATTATTCAAAGGGTTGTATTGATGAGAATAAATTTTTTTTGACTTTTGGTCAAAAAGAAGGAGTCCATATTCCCATACCGCCAGCCAACGTTCACCTTTCTTCTCGTCAGTAAACCACTTATGACTTTTTCCCGGTGAAAGCCAGGAAGCGGTTAAATGATAGGGGAGCATTTCACCGTTTTTTTTATCAATTCGGATAGCGCCAAAATTGCCCACGCTCCATTCGTCGCCAAGCGAATCGCTATACGACTCGAAACCAAAAGAAGAATCTTTGACCAAACGATCGGCAGTAAGGAAAGTAAAATTATTTTTTTGCAGGTCAAACATTTCGATGCTATTTTGTGTGATCCAGAGGCGGTCGTTTTTTTCGTCTGAAAATAATTCAGAGTTAGACGAATAACTTATCCCACCTGGGTTATTGAGGTCGTATGGATAATTTACAAATCTTAAACCGTCATAACGCTGCAGGCCGTTTGGCGTGAGTATCCATATAAAGCCCCGGCCGTCCTGTACAATAGAAAGAACCCGGTTATGCAACAATCCATCCGATTGATCGATATGGTGAAAGATATATTCTGTGTGGTTTTGGCCACTGGCAAACTTGTCTATTGAAAACAACGAAATGAATAATATAATTACGATGACATATCGCATAATTTAAAGCTAACAATTTTTAATTTTAGATTTAAATGTAGTTGCCTGAAAGTGTCTTTATCACTGGTTATTGATCAACTTTTCAATTGCCTGCATCCGTGTTTCAAGATCATCAATTTTTTGTTGCTGCTTTTCAATAATTACCTGTTGTTCCTGCACGGCCTTCACCAGCGGCACTACAAAACTTTCGTAACTTAAAGAATACAAATCTGTGCTTGTTTTTGGTTTAGTAACGCCACTGAAGTCATAATTGCTTTCTTGTGCTGCTTTTTCTACTTCCTGTGCTACAAATCCGGTAAAGCGCATTTTTTCTACATCATGCTTTGTCGGATAATCGCGGGTATCGGTGCCCGTTATACTAATCTCATCCTCGAGATTTCGATTATAGGTAACTGGTCGCAGTTTCATAATAAATGTAAGTCCCGGCACATCTTCTTTGATGTTTCTTTTTATCCGACCATCGGAGTAGGTGCTCCAGGCTACATGCCCTCCGTTCCAAACCGTGGTGGGCGTACTTAATATGGCATAATTATCATTTTGGGCGCAAGTGTTGGCTCCCAGCACAATGGTATTGTTTAGATTGGTAAAACCATAGCATGGGCCTGAAGTATAGCCTATTGCTATGTTATTTGACCCTGTTGTATTATAAGCAAGTGCTGCTTCTCCATTCGCAGTGTTATAATTTCCTGTATTATTATCTAGAAGCGCAGCTGCCCCATTAGCTGTATTAGAAAAGCCAATGGTGTTTTGATACAGGGCATTAGCGCCGTCCGCGGTATTAAGCCCTCCTGAACTATTATGATAAAGCGCCTGACCGCCATTGGCTGTATTAGAAGATCCGGTCGTGTTGGAAAAAAGTGCATGAGTGCCATTTGCCGTATTGCCAAATCCTGAAGTATTGAAGTAGAGAGAATGAGATCCATTTGCAGTATTATCATCACCATTATTGTTATAAAGTGCCAGGTAACCGTTTGCCGTATTGTAGGTTCCCGTGGTATTGATACTTAGTGCGCCATTTCCATTAGCAGTATTAAAATATCCGGTAGTGTTATTAGAAAGAGCAATAACACCAGTTGCCGTATTGTTATATCCGGTAGTGTTTGCATAAAGCGCCTTGTGGCCGGTTGCTGTGTTATCACTTCCGGTGGTGTTGGTATATAATGCCTGAACACCGGTAGCTGTATTCCATCCGCCCGTGGTATTTGAATATAGTGCATCATAGCCGGTACCGGTGTTTAGGCCGCCGGTTGTATTGGAATAAAGTGCTTCATAGCCACTGCCGGTATTCTGGCCGCCGGATGTGTTGGAATGGAGCGCCGATGCACCGAATGCACTGTTATACGTTCCGGATGAATTAGCAGTAAGTGCAGTGTAGCCAACTGCCGTATTATAATCTCCTGCACCGTTGCTATTGAGCGCATCACTGCCGCTGGCGGTGTTGTAGCTACCGGTGGTATTATTGGACAGCGCTTCAGAACCACTTGCCGTATTTAAATTGCCAGTTGTATTGTGATATAATGCTGCGTAACCGTTGGCGGTATTGTCAGTTCCGGTTGTATTAAATATAAAGGAGTTAAGCCCATACGACGTGTTAAGGTTGGTTGGTACAATAAGGCCAGCCCTTGTATTATTAACCTTAAACATTAGTGGCCTGGCATCAATAGTACCGACAAAATTTATTGCGGTGTCCACATTACTATTCCCGGTCAGGCTCCATCCGCTTTTAAATACAATCGTCTGCCAGTTAGGCGAGCCTGCTGTGCCGATGTTAACCATCAACTGATTCTTAGAAGTATCCAATACCAACAAACCTTTTGCGGGGTTGCTGATACTTGTAATGGCTGCTGTACTCATCCTTGGCAATAGAAAACCTTTGGAAGTACTCGTGATATCCAGTTGGGCAGAACTGTTGGGCGCAGCAGTTCCTATACCTACTGACTGTGAAAAAATAAAAGTTGAGTTTGAAAAGCCCAGCAATAATATTATAATCACTTTTTCCATTGATGAAGTTTTACTTTGATTGATAATTATGTTTATTTAAAAATATTTATTGGATTGAATCGGGTAAGTGATGTCAGAAGATGGCAATTGATAGCATTTCCTTTAGTTAAACTTCTAAAAGAAAGGGAATCATTTCATAAAAGAAGTTGGTTCAAATATCTTTACTTCATTGAATTCCTAAAGTGCCAATTAGCAGATCCCGGAAATGAGTGAGCAGACGGCATAATTTATCCCGGTAATGGCTTACCAGGACGGCCATTTGAAAACCGGGGTAAATGCCATGGCGATCTTCGTGTAGCTCATTTCCTAGGCATGCATTACGGGATTTGACCCTTGACTGGTCATTATCTTGCCAGGAAAAAAGCGCAGGTAATATTATTTGCTGCTATCTATTTTCTTTTTGTAACCCTGTTATTGGTTCAGGCAATGAATGGATTACCGGTTTTATAACAGATAAATAGAAAATGTGAAATACATTTATACGTAAACGTTATGGTTACAATTTGAAAAATCTTTAAACGTTACTCTTTATCTTAAAAACCCTGAACAAATAAACAAACCCCGGTATCACCAATACAAGTCCAACCAACAAGGCAATTAGCAATTGATATAATGTTGCATAGGGCGCCCGGGTATTAAAGAAGGTAAGTTGTTCACCGTTTTTTACTTCTACCAGCACCGGAAACTGGATGAAGAACCAGCCGATAAGAATAAGGGCAACCTGGATACCAACGCCAATTCGCAGGTAAACGGTCTTATTTTTTTGTTTGTTTAAGAAATGCCAGATAACAGGGCAAAGAACTGTTGCCAACACCAGCATTACGACGCTCGGTATTGATTTCAAAAACTGCCTTAGTAAATTATGACCTTCAAATTCGGCCGTCAAAAAAACGATAAACCCGGTAAACATAGTAACTGCCATCAGGCGTTTTGAAAAACGTACAAACATTTTTCTTTCTCTATCAATTTTCGTTTCGCCTACAAGAAATGTGGCGGAGATATAGGCAAAAAGGCATGTGGAAAATATCCCCATTGAAATGCAAAATACATTAAGCCATGGCGCCACAAACACTTCGTAAAAACTTTTAGAAGTATCAAATGTTATCCGCCCAAGTATCATTGCACCCAGCACCATTCCTAAAAAAAGCGGTGTTATAAAACTTGATATCCTGAAAAGAAATGTATAATATTTATGCACCTTGCCACGCAATACGTCATAATTTCTGAACGTGAATGCAGAGCCACGGAAAATAATTCCCAGCAGTACCATCATCAGCGGGATGTGCAATACGAGCGAGATCGAAGAATATACCGAAGGAAAGCCGGTAAACAAAATTACCACGGCCAGTATGAGCCACACATGATTAGCCTCCCACACCGGCGCTATTGCTTTGGAAATGGTTACTTCCTCTCTCCTGCCGGCAAAAGTCTCAATAATACCTGCGCCAAAATCCGCACCGCCTAATAAAGTATATAACAGGAATGATCCACCTAAAATTATAATGATGAGTGTTAGCATTTATAAAGTATTAGCGCTTGCATAATGTTGTGAAATGGATTTTATCTGTCTTTTCATAAGCCATATAATAATAAATGAAAGCAGCAGGTACACGATTGTAATTACATAAAAAGAATAATGCAATCCCGGCATGGGAGACACGGCATCCTTGGTGCGCATGATACCATAAATAATCCATGGCTGGCGCCCGGTTTCTGTTACCGTCCATCCTGCTTCAACGGCAATGAAACCTAACGGAGTCGTAAACGCAATTAACCGGAGCCACCAGTTTTTCATTAAAACCGTTCTCCATTTTAAACTAAACAGAAGATACAATAAAGAAATAAATGCCAGTAAAAAACCAATGGCAACCATTAGCTGAAAGGCAATGTGCGTAATAACCACAGGAGGGCGATCTTCTTTCGCAATTTTATCCAGGCCTGTTACTTCTGCATTAAAATCCCCTTTGGCCAAATAACTCAGGGCACCCGGAATGCGAATAGCATAGTTTACTTTTTCTTCTTTATTATCAGGAATGCCACCAATTAAGAGCTCAACATGGTTTCCCGTTTTATATAATCCTTCCAGTGCAGCCAGTTTTTCGGGTTGCCTTATCGCAACATCTTTTGCTGAATGGTCTCCACTAAATGGTTGCAATATCGCGGCTACCGAACCAAATATTAACGCCGTCTTTACAGCCTGGGCATGAAATGCATTTTTACCTTTTTTTAGAAGAAGAAAGGCATGTACCCCTGCAACGGCAAAAGAGGTCGAAATAAAGGCCGCCAATATCATATGAATCGATTCTGAAAGCCAGGCTGCATTAAACATGGCTTTTACCGGGTCAATGTTGATTGCATTGCCATGAACCCAATCAAATCCTGCAGGGCTATTCATCCAGGCGTTGGCGGAAACTACAAAAATTCCTGACAAGACACCTGAAATGCCTACGATGATACCTGATATCCAATGCATCCATTTGCCCAGCTTATTCCATCCATATAAAAATATACCTAACGCTATCGCCTCCACGAAGAACGCAGTTCCTTCCCATGAAAAAGGCATACCAATGATCGACCCGGCATGATGCATAAATGTGGGCCATAATAATCCCAATTCAAAGGAAAGCACTGTACCGGATACAGCGCCAACTGCAAAAAAAATGGCAACACCTTTTGACCAGGCTTTTGTAATATCAAGGAAAACCTCCTTGCCTGTACGCAGCCAGCGCCATTCACTGAAAGCCATAAGAACAGGCATTGTCATTCCGATGCAAGCAAAAATGATATGAAACCCCAGCGAAAAAGCCATCTGCATTCGTGCTGCTAAAAGATCATTCATTGCAATATTATTTTCAGAAGGAAAGCATATGGAATTTACTTTTATTAATTATGCAAAGAAACATAGTAAGCGTTGCATTACAATAAACGATCGAAAGTAATATACCGGGTAAGCGAACCCGGAAAGACCTGGGAATGTCCTCGTCAATAAAATGAAACAAAAATTTCAGGTCAATCATCGCCAATACCAGGTTGCTTCTTTTTACTATAAATTTTTGCCCATAAATGCTAAATTGCATGACTTTAAAATAATTCCTATGCACCAGATCTCGGAATTTTTCAGTAAGCTGTTTAATGCGGATAATTTCCCCGCCCGATGGCATTGCGGCCGGTGGACAGCTTTTCATGGATGGTTATATATCATCTCAAGTATATTGATAGCTTTGGCTTATTTTTCAATTCCGGTAATACTCTATTACCTGATACGGAAAGCCAAAAATAATCTCCCCTTCCTGAGAGTTTTCTGGTTATTCTTGCTTTTCATATTAGCATGTGGGGTTACGCATGTATTTGATGCAGTCATGTTTTGGGACCCTGTTTACAGGGCTTCCGCATTTGCTTTGTTCATTACGGCGGTTGTTTCATGGCTCGCGGTAATTGGTTTATATAGGGTGGTTCCGAGGGCGCTCGCATTAAAATCTCCTCTTATGCTGGAACAAATAATAAAAGATAGAACAGAACAACTCGCCCAAACTAACGAGTATCTTTTAAAAACTAATTCTCAACTGGAAGAATCAAGGAAGGCTGCCGAAAAACTAATGAAACAAAAGGATGAATTTTTGAATGTTGCCAGCCATGAATTAAAAACTCCTATTACTTCCTTGAAAGCTTATACGCAAATTTTATCCATGAACGGAACCGAGATTGGTGAAGAGCGAACCAGGATGTACGCTAAGATGGATGTCCAGATCAATAAACTTACTGTTCTAATAAACGATTTATTAGATACTACTAAACTGCAGGAGGGCATGCTGGTTTATGACAAAGCAAGAATGAGTTTATCGGATACGCTAATGGAAGTTACCGAAGAAATGTCGCGAACTACTCCGGCGCATTCAATACTTCTTGAAGAAAATATACCGGCAGAGGTTCTTGGCGATAAGGAAAGGATTACCCAGGTAATTAATAATTTCCTGACCAACGCCGTTAAATACTCCCGTGGTAATAGTAAAATTATTGTCCGATTAACCAGGCAAAATAACATGGCTGTTTGCTCTGTTCAGGATTTTGGAATTGGTATACCAAAAGATCAGCAGGATAAGATATTTCAAAAATTTTACAGGGTCACAGGTAGAAACCTGGAAACATACCCCGGCATGGGTTTGGGCCTTTACATAGTTAAAGATATTGTTGCAAGGCACAATGGAAAAGCCTGGTTTGAAAGTGAGGAAGGTGAGGGTTCCACTTTTTATTTTAGTATTCCGATCGCAGAATAAGTTACAAGTTGCGAATGACGGCATTCAATCAGAAGGGCAGTAAATTTTTCTTACTTCAAATCGAATAATTTCTCCGCATCCAGCCAGTTATCAAGCCTTTCATATTTTGTATCTTTCAAATTATGAGGAGAAGAAAACATGATCGCTCTTCCGTCAAAAACGGATAAATTGAAATCGTGGTCGTCAATTAATATATCGCCTTTTAATACACTTTTATCACCACAGAAAATTCTTCGTTTCCAATGTATAAAGGGAAAATGCTCATCGAGCCATTTGTTTTTATGCGGTAACGAGTATGGGAATTCCATAGCGGCAGAAGCAATATACACTTCAAACCTGTTGTGCAATTCTTCAACTACCTCCCTGCTGTTTTCCATCACAGGCAGGTCTTTAAAAAAATCTTCACGATGGGGATATTCTTTTACAATCTTCCGGTGTTCTTCAGGAACAATCATATGCAATTTGGTTCCTTTTAAATCATCTTTTGTATATCTGATTCCAAAGTCTCTTTCGTACCATTCCAGGAAACGTTCTATTGCATCAGCAATTACGTCGTCCATGTCAATAAGTATTCTCATAAATTTTTTTTAATTAACTATACTAATTAGTGCGAATTACACGAATGTATGCTAACCTTAAAATATATTCCTTCGTGTTACTAATAATTATTCTTTTGTAAGAAATTGATAACCGCTGTAGAAAATTCGTGTGTTGCTGATGCGTGGTTATGATCGCCCGGAACATTTGCGACAAAACTGTGCTGTAAAAGTTTTGCCAGTTCGCCCGCCGAGCCATTATCTGAATCTTCAGTGCCACTTATAACCAATACGGGCTGAGTTACTTTATCCAATGCTTCTTTACTGGTCGATGGCTGCGATCTTTGTAAATAAGCTAAAGCAAGCTGGTCGAGATGTTGTTGATGCACATAATCAACAAGGCCTTTCAATTCCGGAACAGAATCTCCCCGTAATGCATGATAAAACATAATTCTTCTTGGCCACTCAGGATTCGTGAAGTCTGCCCCCATACCGCCCAGCACGGCATCCCGTACTCTTTTATCAAGCACTAATAATCTTGCTGTAATTATGGAACCCCTTGAGTAACCGACAACGCTGTATTGATTTATTTTCAGTAAATCCATTAGCAGCATAATATCTTTGGCCTCTGCATCATTGTCGTAGGCTGCCGAATCATGGGGCTTATCCGACTTTCCATTGCCACGCATATCCAGGATAATCACTTTATATCCATCATTTAATAAGTCACCATACAAGGCCGCATGTTTCCAGGAATTGCTGTTCACAATAAAACCATGAACCAGTAAGACAGGTTTCCCTTCGCCCCGAACTTCATAGTAAATTTTAGTCCTGTCGAAGGAAGAAAAATAATTTGAATCAATTGGAAATTTGGAAGAGAGTGAATCGGTTTGTGCTTTTGAATTGTTTATTATAAAAAAGCAGGCGATTAGAAATAGATGCCGCATGGTATTATTGTTTACATGAAGATATTTTAATTTTTGTATTTGCATTTTGAATAACTGCGGAGCCTGAATAATATATTTGTGACGCATTAGAGAAATTACCTGTAACGTTTTTATACAAATGAAAAAAATAAAGGCTTTAATTTTTGATCTTGATGGAACAGTAGCTGACACATTACCGCTGTGTGTTCTTGCATTCAAAAATTCTGTTGAGCCACTGATCAACCGTTCAATTTCTGATGAAGAAATTATTGAAACCTTCGGGCCATCAGAAGAAGGAACAATAATGGCATTGGCCCCTGGTCATTATGAGAAAGGAGTAAGTGATTATTTACAACACTATCAACTGTTGCATAACATGTGCCCGATGCCATTTGATGGGATGAAACAACTTCTGACTTGTATGCAAAGCAAATCAGTGCATTTGGCAATGGTTACCGGCAAAGGCAAATACAGCACCGATATTTCTTTAAAATATTTTGACATAGAAAATTTCTTTGAATATATAGAGACAGGCTCTCCCAACGGGCCAATAAAAGCAAAGGGAATTCAAACAATAATAGATCACTGGCCGGAAATAAAGAAAGATGAAGTTACATATGTTGGAGACTCACCGGGCGATATTGCTGCAGCCAGGAAAGTAGGAATTCCTGTTATCGCAGCGGCATGGGCTAAAACTGCCGAGCCGGAAAAATTACGTGAATTACAACCTGATGAAATGTTTTATAATATAGAAGATTTTTCAGGTTGGTTGAACGGGAGAACGTAATTAAGCCAAAACTCCGACAGATTCAGCTATTTGAAAAACATGAAAAATACTTTAGGCTACCGCCTCCCTGTTATACTTACTCCTGTATTCAATCGGCGATAAACCCGTTATTCTTTTAAAGATAGTCCTGAACGCTTTTGTATCTGAATAACCAACTTCATACATCACTTCATTTACATTCTTTCTTCCTTTCTCCAGGTTCTTTTTAGCTGCTTCAATTTTTACACGCTGAATGTATTCGGTAACGGTATTGGCTGTCGCTTTCTTAAACCTGCGTTCCATATTTCTTCTTCCCAATGCAAACATAGATGCGAGTTGGTCAACTGTAATTTTTTCTTCAAAATTATTTTCAATATATTGCTGTGCCTGTTTTATCGGTTCATCATCATGCGTTTTTTGTCCTTCAAAAATTATGAAAGGAGATTGGCTTACTCGGTCTATATCAATCATAAACATTTTTGCAATCAAAACAGCAACATCCCGTCCGGCATATTTTTCAATAATGTACACCAGCAAATTGGTAAAAGAATAAGCGCCGCCACTTGTGTAAATTCCATCGTCTTCAGTCATGATTTTATCGTCCACAAGATTTACATCCGGGAAAATATTTCTGAAATCATTTGCCGCGGACCAATGCGTTGCGCATTGTTTCCCTTTCAGCAAACCTGTTCCGGCAAGAAAAAATGAAGCGATGCAAAGGCTTGCCACTTCCGCACCTGTATTATATTGGTTAATGATCCACGGAATAAAAGGTGCGTTGGTTTGCATTACAGTTTTAGGGTCACCATGAATGGCCGGGATAATAATCAGGTCTGTTTTTTTTACATCCTTAATTAATACATCGGCATCAATTTTAAACAAACCATTGCGCTGACTGGTTTCTTTTGCAATTCCTACTAATTCAACTTTAAACATGGGAGGCCGGCCCATATTTTTTAGTACGGAATTTACATCGTTAAATATCTGGTGCGTCCCTTCAATATTTACAACGCTGGTATGCCCACGGGGTATAAGAATTGAAACGTGTTTCATAACTGTATTTTTTGAAGAATGTATGTATTTATCCGGCAAAATTAAGGAATGTTTTTGTCGCAATCAACCCGTTAGAATGCCGCGTTTACACCCGCTTTTTCTTAAATGGAGATGGTACGTTTGTACTGCAATAAAATGAATGTTATGGAAAAATATAATCTTATTAATGATGTAAAAGTTTTTGGTTTCAAAGTAAACTCATTTCCAGCCGGTATTGGAGTTGCGTTTGATGAATTAATAAAAAAGACGGGCGACCCCGCCGGTGCACGTGCCTACTATGGTATCAGCGAATTTAAAGAGGGGAAAATGATCTATTATGCCACAGCAGAGGAAAAGACTGAAGGCGAAGCTGAAAAATACAATTACGAAAAACTGAAAATTGAAAAAGGAGAATATTTAACAAGCACACTTTTTGATTGGCGTAAAAAGACCGAATGTATCAAAGATGTTTTTTATGAAATAATACAGGACAACCGTGTTAATAAATCGAAGCCGGCAATTGAATGGTATAAAAACGATAATGAAATGATTTGCCTGGTTAAAATGAATGAATCAAAAAATTAATCTTCAAACTTATAAAAAGAATACCATGTTAAAACACTCAAAAGCATTTAGCAGTTTCTCAGTGGATGACTTGCAAAAGACAAAAAAATTTTATAGTGAAATATTGGAAGTGGATGTTGCAGATAACCCCATGGGATTAATTGAACTGCACATTGAGGGCGGAAATAAAGTTTTAATATATCCAAAGACCAATCATGAGCCCGCAACATTTACGGTTTTAAATTTCCCTGTCGATAATATTGATAAAGCGGTAGATGAGTTGACTGCTAAAGGAATAACATTCGAACAGTACAAAGAGTTAAAAACAGATGCAAAAGGAATCAGCAGAAATCCCGATGGTCCAAAGGTGGCGTGGTTTAAAGATCCCGCAGGAAATATTTTGTCTGTGATTGAAGGATAGATTTTACAACCAGATCAAAAAATAATTATAATGAATAACACTTTAAACACAAAGGAACTGTTTGAATCGCTTGATGAAACATGGGATGAATTATTGAATTTAATTTCATCAACAGATGCTTCAATCATAAACACAGTTCCTTTTAAAGATAGCTGGACTACAGCCCAGTTGGCAACACACGTTACAAAATCAAACAATGCTATTGCCCAGGGATTGGATATGGAAGGTAAACCTGCGGAGAGAAATCCCGAACAGGGAGCCCCTCATCTCAAGGCGCTATTCCTGAATTTTGATACCAAATTTCAATCTCCTGAATTTATTGTCCCGGAGAAAGGCAACTATGACAAGGAAGCCGTTATTGCAGCACTTAAACATTCAATTAATAAATTGAAGGTTGCACGAAATAAAGTAGATCTTATTGAAATTATTAACCTGCCTGTGTTTGGAGAAGTTACGAAACTGGAGTTATTGCATTTTGTATTGTATCATACACAAAGACACATTCACCAGTTAAAAGGAATTCTGAGAGCGTTAAAAAGTAATAAGGTGCATCAATAAAGTAGTACAATTATTTTTCTTAACAATAAAATAAATATAAAAATGAAATCGATTAACGTGTATTTAGGCTTTAATGGCAAGTGCCGCGAAGCCATGACTTTTTATAAGGAATGTTTGGGTGGAGGCGAGTTAAACATACAGACAGTCGGCGAATCTGGCATGGCAGACCAGATGCCTCCTGGTTTTGACCAGGGCCTGGTAATGCATTCCACACTGGTAAAAGATGGTATTACTATTATGGGAAGTGATATGCACAGAGGTAAGCCTGTCAATGGAAATACGGTGCAGATTTGCGTGCATTGCAGCAGTGCAGAAGAGATACAATCTATATTTACAAAACTCTCTGAAGGCGGGACAGTTGATGATCCCCTGAGTGAAAAATTTTGGGGTGATACTTTTGGCGGCCTGACTGACAAGTATGGAAAACTATGGATATTCAATTACAGTAAAAATCAGCAATAAACTGAAAGAGCAACCTTTGCAATAAAAATTACGATCTGCCCAACGGATTAAAACATTCCTGGTCAGTTTGCGGTTTTATCGCAATTAAATACCGAAAGCAAATAATACCATGTTAAAAGTTTTAAGTGCTTTTGGGCCGGGAAAAAAATTTGTATGATTATTGGTGAATATAGATTTAATGATACTCTTTTCCGGGTCGCCCGGGGCAAAGTTCATTGAATGGGGATTCCGGATTTTAATCAAAGCCTTAAAGTTCGGGTTATGAAAAGGGTGGATGGTTACGGGTTTTAGCCCGGATAATTTGGTCGGACAACTGTGATTTTTAAATAAAAATTAGAAAACAGGAAATATGATTTGTTCTCAATCGTCTTCCTGAATACTACGGTGAATATTGCGGATGAAAATAAAATTTAACAGAAATAAAAACACTATTATCTTAAACACAAACTATAACAATGGCAACGATAAACACCTATTTGAATTTCAACGGAAATACGGAAGAAGCATTTAATTTTTACAAATCAGTATTTGGCGGAGAGTTTAGCGCACTGCAGCGCTTTAAGGATGGACCTGGCGGCGACAAAATGCCTGCTGCTGAACAAAATAAAATCATGCACGTGGCTTTACCGGTTGGAGGGAATTTTATTATGGGTACAGATGTTTCCGCCTCAATGACCCCGGTTGAATTTGGAACAAATTCCTCCATTTCTATTGAGTCAACCAGTAAAGAAGAAGCAGATAAACTTTTCAATGGTCTTTCGGCTGGCGGCAAAGTGGGCATGCCACTTGAAAAAATGTTTTGGGGCGCATATTTTGGTTATTTTACAGACAAATTTGGTGTTCAGTGGATGATCAATTGTAATGAAAGCAGGTAGTAATTATTTGTTCATAAAATCCATGCATAAATTATGGTAGAAGTTTTTAAAACCAATGTTGAAGATTGCGAACAGGCAAACCGGATCGTTGACCGGATCCGGGAAACATTTGCTGGCTATATAGCTAATTTCGACCTGGAAGATTGCGATAGCATTCTTCGTATACAAAGCATGGATGCGCCACTAGAATCGCAGTGTATTATTAATATGATGCAAGAACTGGGGTTTGATGCAGAAATATTAGAGGATACAATTATCCCGGTAAAAAGGCTGCAATATGCTTAGAAGTGCACTTAATCGGTTTAACCAGGTTTTTTAAAATCGGGATTGTTATACATTGATTTATTGAAAAGATAATATTTACCATCTTTATTATTCCGCCAGTACCGGTGTCCCATCACATCGTAATAAAGCCTTCCGTCAACACTTTTGTGAGCTGCGCTGTCGTTTACAACAATCACTTTTGGAAGTGGTGCAGGCTTTTTCTTTATAACAGTCTTTGTTGTTGAGGATGAATCCGTACCCCGTGTGGTAGTAGTTGCTGTTGAAGATGTTTTAGAAGGATGCGTTTTCCTGCCGCAGCTATATATTAAAAAAGTTACCAGAAACGAGCCAATAATAAAAATAAGTCTTTTATTCATTAATAAATATTTCCTATCCTCATTCCAATAACCTTACCAAAAATTAGTAAAGGAGATGTTAACCGGCTTTGGTGCTGAAAGCAATTACAAGCCGGCATGTGGTTACCTTGCTCATAAAACCCTAAACTTTTATGCTATCGTCTGTCCTGCAATGATAGTTCAGTTATACAGAGGACGCTGCTTCTTACTTCCGTTTCATTCCGGGAAATGCATTCTTTCAAAAAAGGGTTTAAATATTGCATCAGTTTTAAAGAATGAAAATATAGGAGATATATTCATCCATATTAATACCGTGTCGTGTTGCTTAAAAGCCCGCTCGACAGATTCAATGGCTTTTTCAAACTCTTTATAAGTATAGCATATAAATGCAAGAACAACTCCTGAAACGTATTCACTTTTTGCACGCATCATCAATTCATCGGCGATTTCCCGGGCGGCAACAGTATCTCCTGCAAGGGAATAAATGTAAAATAATTGGAGAAGGGGATATTGATGCCTTGCAGAAAGTGCCGCCGATTGCAGCAGGGCTTTTACTGCTTCGTCATATTTATTTAATCCATACAAACTCATTCCGAGGCTGCTGAAAGCAAGAAATGAATTGCTGTCTAACTCAACTGCTATGTTACTGTTTTCGAGCGCTTCTTTGAATTTGCCATAGTTGTATTGCACAAATGCCAACAGGTGATAAGAATGTGAAACCAGTGGTTCCAGTTCAATCGCTACCTTTGTTTGCGCTACTGCTGCATCGTAATTTTTTGCTATCCAGCATAAATATTGGCTGTACCAATAATGTGCAGGCGCATACCTTGGATTTATTTCAAATACTTTTTCAAATTGCTCCCTTGCCCTTGTCCAGTTCCAGGAGTAAAACATGGTAACAAAGGCCAGCACCGAATATGGCTGTACTTTTTCGGGGTCTAAACGCTGCGCTTTTTCTGCCGCATCCAGTGCTTTGGGTATTGCTTCACCAGGCGGCATCATTGAATAGAAAGCCAGTAAAGCATATGTATCAGCGATACCGGTATGCGCCAATGCAAAATTTTCGTCTATGCCAATAGCGCGGGTGAAGTACTCCAGGGCTTTTTTCAAACCCGAACCTCTTTTGTTCCAAAAAAAACTGCCTCTCAAATAAAGATCGTATGCCTCTTTGCTGCCAGTAGGAACTTTGCTTAGCGATTGTTTTTCATTATGTAATAAAGTCAGCTTTAATTTTTCTGTAATGGCCGTGGCGATTTCATCCTGTATGGCGAAAATATCATCTAGGTCCCTGTCAAACTTTTCCGACCACAAATGAAATCCATCTTTGGTATTCACTAATTGTGCCGTTACCCTCACCCGGTTATTCTGCTTTCGTACGCTTCCTTCCAAAACCGTATTTACATGCAGTTTATTGCTTACTTCTGCGAGGTCTATATTTTTCCCTTTAAACCGGAACGACGAAGAACGGCCTGCTACCTTCAGGTCTTTAAGATGAGAAAGCGAACTCAGGATTTCTTCAGAGATCCCGTCACTAAAATATTCCTGCTCGGGATCGTTACTCAGGTTGATAAAAGGCAATACGGCAATTGATTTTTCACTGTTGATATCTGGCGAAGCACGCTCTCCTTTTCCTTCCAGGTAATTTTCGTGAGGAACGATTATTCCCGGATTGCTTACGCAAAAAATCTCCACCGGCTGTATTACGTTTTTAAATTTATAAAACCCGATGGAAGTGGTTTGAATTTCTTTCTGGTTTTTTATATCATCAAAAGCCTTTGCTGATATAAAAATGCTCCCCGGTACCGCAAACGACTCTAACCTTGACGCGACATTAACTGCATCTCCGTAGATATTGTTTTCATGGAAAATAACGTCGCCGGTGTGTATACCAATACGCAGTGGCACCACCGGCGTTGTTTGCATCAGTAACTGGATAGCCAGCGCCGCGTTTACAGATTCTATTGAACTTGAAAACCAGCACAAAGTGCCATCGCCCCGAAACTCAATGACGGTTCCATTATAATTAGCCACTTCAGACTCCAGCTTCTGCTGGAATTTTTCCCGGCACATCATCGCAAGGGCCTCATCTTCCTGCATCATAGCGGTATAGCCGGTTATATCGGCAAACATTATTGCAACTAATTTGCGGGAGTTTGACATTAAATAAATTTATACGAAGTACCGCTTAAAACCTAAATTTCCGCTGTAAAAATATTCTATGGTACGATGGGGAATTGCCGGACAATCTAACGTTGAAGAAAAGGATTCGCAGAAAAAATTAAATAATTCATCCACGGCAACCCATGGGATTATACTGTTTGTGGTAGTGATAGCGGGGCAGTTCTTCTTTTGAGATTAAGAACTATTCTACAGCTCTGCCAAAACGAAGGGCAGCACTTTCCGAAATAAGAATCTGGCGACTTTAGACGGCGGATCATAAATGTAACGATACCATTTTCGTGTAACCTACATAGTTATGAAGCTCACGCTTTATCCCAGCTAGTCGCAGTAAGATTAAATAGCAATAAATTTGCTGTCCGTGGGGTTTCCGAACTAAGGACTTATAAACCTCAAAGCAAGAGTGAATATATGAAGTAATACTATTTCGCGTAACCTACGCAGTTATGAAGCGCCACGCTTTATCCTCAGCTAATCGTAGCAAGATCAAATAATAAAAAAGTGCTGCCCTTCCTTCCTGAACTAGGGACATAGGAATTTCGGGCCGCATGATGAAAATCATTCACCGTCCAAACTGTCATCATTTTTATTATTTCCATAAATAAATATTTTGCCGACATATTTTTTTGTGCCAGAAGAAAAAAACACTGAAAAGCCTATAATTCAAAACAAGGTTGAAATAACAAGTGAATCCACTTCACAACAGGAATCTGTTGAGCAACATGAAGCGCAGGATTCTATACTCAACACTTCAAACATGGAAGTACATCATCACCCTCACCTGCATCCAAAACCATGGAAGGAATATTTCCTTGAATTCATTATGATCTTTCTTGCTGTATTAATGGGCTTCTTCGCGGAAAATATAAGAGAGAGAACAGCAAACAAGGAAAAAGAAAGGCATTATATACAATCCCTGACCGAAGATATTAAAAGCGACATTGTCCAACTGAATAACTATATACGTTTCACAACAGATGTTCGCCAATATTGTGATTCTTTACAATTTATTATTTCACATACAGATGTTTTTCAAAATTCTGACAGCTTCTACACGTATAGCAGGGAATTAGCAAGATATATGCGTTACTACCCGGCAGACCGCACAATAGCACAATTAAGGAATGGCAATATGCAATTGATCCATAACTGGAATGTATCTAATGCTATCAGTGAATACTACAGCAAAACAAAATTTATGGAAGAGGTTGACCAGGAATTGAATGATGAAGCACAGATATACAGGCGATACTTAATAGAGACATTGGATCTCTCGAGTTATGACAACCTGAATCGCCCCGGCTCTTATATGGACAATGATGTTCATACAAAGGGCAATCCTGGTTTTATTTCACTTGATGCAGCGAAAATAAAAATTATTTACAACGAAGCATTTGCCCTAAAATCATTTCTTTATAATTGCGGGCAAAATGCAACTGAATTGGCGAACGATGCAAACGACCTGCTTGCATTGTTAAATAAGGAGTATTAATGACAGGAGTCGCCCGCTAATCGTAGTAAGATTAAATAATAAAAAAAGTGCTGCCCTTAGTTTCCGAACTAAGGACTTACAAACTTCAAAGCAAGACTGAATATATGAAACAATACCATTTTCGTGTAACCTACACAGTCATGAAGCCCATGCTTTATCACCTTTTGCGTAAGGAACGCATCCCTCAAACTTTCCGGGTGTTTCAACATATCGCCGTGCTTGCTTACAGCCAATTTCAGAAGTGAAATAACCCAGCAAGGTTAGCTGTTTCATCAGGATAAAATAATAGTTTGGATTTTCACGAAACTTTTCGGCCTTTGGGTCGCTACCATCTTTATCTTTCTGTAAAGCCATCTCGTGCTTTTTTTCATCGGGCAGCTCATCAAAATAATCTTCTGTTTTCTTCTGGTCCGCTTTTGATTCCTTATCCAGGTCTACCAATAAATCGTGGCGCTCCTGCGGGGTACTGTCCATAAAGGATTTCCCATTTTTTTTGTTCGATGCTTCATCAAGCTTACTTATACCTTCATGAAATATTTTTTGATCCGGTGCTTCATAGCAATCATTTACCATTACCGTCATAAACTGTCCCACTTTAGCAGCCTTGGCACCGGGTGTTTTAGTAGGGGGTAAGATAGTATCTGCCACTTCATCGAGCAATGCAATAGTCTCGGGAGTAAAATCAGTCGATATCCCCGTTTTACTTTTACATCCCTCTAAAAAATAATTAGCACCAATAATGGTTCCTCCTAAAAGGAGCGAAATATATTGTACGGCTTCTCTTCTTTGCATAAAAATATTTTTTAAAAATTATACTTTGTAGTTAACTCCAAAACCCTCGCGATAGTCACGCCTGATGAATTGGTTTACGGCATCAATATTGGTAACCTTCATATTATCATTGTCCCACAACAATTCAACATAACGGGCAGGGTAATCGAAATCTTTTCCGTCGGCTTTTGGTATCCTTATATCAAATCCCCTTATGGCAAGATTGCTCATTAATAACGCTTCGGTTAGTGGTCCTGCAACGTCGAACGATGAATCCATTTTAGCATTATCATAACCGGCAATACAACCTTCAACCCATTGTGCATAGTGGCCTTCGGCGCTGCCGGGTACGCGTGGGTACTTCTGCGGAACTTTTACTTGATTTGTTCTTGATATAGGTAATAGTTGTGGATTAGCGCCATAAGTGCCGCACATCATTTTACCTTTGGTGCCAATGAAATAAGTGCCATTGCCTCCATCACCAAAGGTTTCATTAGGGCCTAATTCTTTTGGTCTTTCAGGTTGAATTCCTCCGTCCATCCAATGCACTTCAACGGGTCCTTTTGTTTTATTTGTTTTAGGGAATTTCATAATAACATGACTTGACGGGGGACAACTTTCCGGGAAATAACCCCTTTTAAACTCACCTACATAAACACTTCCCACACTCGCCTGCACTGAATTGATGTATTGAAGATTGAGAACACCGAAAGCCGGTTGCACAATATGACATCCCATATCGCCTAATGCACCGGTACCATAATCCCACCAGCCACGCCAGTTGAATGGAACGAGGTTATCAAAATAATTTTTTTCAGGCGCTGTTCCCAGCCATAAATTCCAGTCTAATTCAGGTGGCACCGGCGCCGCTGCGGTAGGTCTTGGAATGCCCTGTGGCCACACTGGCCTGTCGGTCCAGCAATAAACGGTTTGTACATCGCCGATAATTCCTGCATCATACCACTCCATTAATTGTCTTACTCCATCTCCGGAGGCTCCCTGGTTGCCCATTTGAGTTACTACTCTAAAGCGTTTGGCCGCCTTCGTTAGCATACGTGCTTCATACACATCGTGTGTTAGTGGTTTTTGAACATATACGTGCTTCCCGAGCGACATAGCGGAATATGCAGCTACTGCATGTGTGTGATCGGGGGTTGACACAGAAACAGCATCAAAGTACTTATGCTCCTTATCAAGCATCTCCCTGTAATCTTTATAGAATTTTGCTTTAGGAAAATTTTTAACCGTGGTGGCTGCTCTCCTGTCATCTACATCGCACAGGAAGGCAATATCGGCTTTACCACTTGCGTAGAAATTAGCAATATCACTTTCTCCTTTTCCCCCGGCTCCTATACCGGCAACGGTTAAACGATCGCTCGGAGCTATAAATCCCTTTCCTCCTAATACGTGCCGCGGAACAATCATAAAACCTGCGGCCGTCAGACCCGCATCTCTTAAAAATTTTCTTCTTGGATAACCGGATTTTGAAACTTCTTTTTCTTTACTCATTATTTCCTTTTATTGAAAATTTAAGATAAGACAGTATTAAAGATTCTGTTTTTTTAATTCGCTCACCGCATGGTCCGCAGCCCTCGCCGTCATAGCCATATAAGTCAGGGATGGATTACAACAATTTGACGAAACCATAAATGAGCCATCTGTTACAAAAACATTGGGCGCATCCCATACCTGGTTCCATTTATTTAGTACAGATGTTTTACGATCATTACCCATCCGCGCTGTTCCCATTTCGTGTATGCCCCTGCCGATAGTTCCATCGCTATCGTGTCCCGTCACGTCTTTAACTCCGGCAGCTTCCAACATTTCTATTGCGTCGTTCTTCATGTCAACACGCATCTTTTTCTCGTTCTCTTTATATTCAGCATCAAAGGAAATTACGTTGAGGCCCCACGCATCTTTTTTTGTTTTATCCAGCGTCATTTTATTTTCATGATACGGAAGAATTTCTCCAAACCCACCAATTCCCATTGTCCATCCTCCGGGCTCGGCAAGGGCATCTTTGAAATCACCGCCGATGCTTAATTCAGCAACACCCCGGCTCCATTCTTCCCTGCTTGCGCCACCCTGGTAACCGAAGCCTCTTAAATAGTCTCTCTTGTCGCCCAGGATATTGCGGTATTGCGGAATGTAAATGCCATTGGCACGTCTTCCATAATAATATTTATCTTCATAACCATCAACCTTACCCGAAGCGCCGACGCCTAAATGGTGATCCATAATATTATGTCCCAATTCCCCGCTGCTGCTGCCCAATCCGTCGGGCCAGATGTCTGTGGCGGAGTTCATTAGTATCCATGCACTGTTAAATGTTGAAGCATTCAGGAAAATTATTTTCGCAAAATACTGGTAGGTTTTATTGGTTTCTGCATCCAGCACTTCAACGCCGGTTGCTTTTTTCGTATCCTTATCGTATAAAATTTTAGTAACGATTGACCACGGGCGTACCGTTAATTTCCTGGTAGCCATTGCTGCCGGTAATGTGGAAGATTGCGTGCTGAAATAAGCGCCGAACGGACATCCCAGCGCACACTTATTTCTATACTGGCAATTGGTTCTGCCGGGCAGTGGTTCAGTTATGTTTGCCGTACGCCCCATAATCATACGCTTGGTCTTATAATGTTCATTGATTCTTGCGGCAACATCTTTTTCAACACAGTTCATCTCCATTGCGGGCATAAAATGGCCGTCGGGCAGTTGCGGCAAACCTTCTTTTCCACCACTAATACCAGCAAACTTCTCCACGTAAGTATACCAGGGTTCAATATCTTTATAGCGAATGGGCCAGTCGATTGCTATTCCATCTTTTGCATTGGCATCGAATTGGAGATCGCTCCAGCGATAGCTTTGACGACCCCACAAAAGAGAACGGCCTCCGACATGATATCCCCTGAACCAGTCCATTCGCTTTACCTCAGTGTACGGACATTTTTGATCATCGGTCCACCAATCAAGATTCTTTTCATTCAAGGGATAATCTCTTCTCAATACAGGATAATCTTTTATCATTTCCTGGGTGCGGCCTCCGCGGTGTGGAAATTCCCAGGGGCCTTTTGTTGCATTTACATAATCTTTGACGTGTTCAATATTTTTACCTCTTTCAAGCATGATCGTTTTAAGCCCTTTTTCTGTTAGCTCCTTAGCGGCCCAGCCACCGGAGATTCCTGAACCAATAACAATCGCATCGTATGTATTGTCTGCCATAGGATTTTCTTATTTTTTACGTTTTAATTTTCAATTTTAATGTCAGTCAATTTTCAAAAAAAAATCATTATATCCATGAAATTATAAACTTCAAAGTCGCCTTTAGAGACGTAGGGGCTTACACATCACATATCTTAATAGCTTCCCTCAAAGAATCTAATTTATCAGGATAGGTTGGCATAAACTCCTGAGCCACGTATCCTTTGTAACCTGTTTCCACAATGGCTTTCATCACTGCAGGATAATATAATTCCTGGGTATCGTTTATTTCATGCCTGCCTGGAATTCCTCCCGTATGGTAGTGCGCAATACATTGATGATAGTCCCGGATGTTTCTGATAATATCTCCTTCCTGTATCTGCATGTGATAAATATCGAATAGCAATTTAAAATTATCTGAGCTGATGCGTTTACAAAGTTCGGCGCCCCATTCCACATGATTGCACATATAATCTTTGTGATCAATCTTGCTGTTCAGTAATTCCATTACCATCGTAATTCCATTTTTTTCAGCAAAGGGTAAAATCTTTTCCAGTGCAGTCTGGCAATTTTTCCATCCTGTTTCATCATCCATTCCTTCACGCTTTCCGCTAAAGCAAATAAGATTTTTGTAACCCGCTTTAGCCATGATGGGAATGGTTTCGAGATATTCTTTAATCAGTTGCTCATGGTTTGCTGTATTATCCAAACCGTTGTATAAATCGTTTTTGCCTGCCGTATAACACATCGAACTGTAAATGCCGTGTTTTTGTAAAGTAGGCCAGTCCTTCGGACCAACGAGGTCAATTGCACTGAAACCAATTTCCTTCACAGCTTCGCACAGGTCATCTAAAGAAAGATAACCAAATGTCCATCTCGAAACGGAATGATTAATGTTGCCTTTCAATTTGTAGTGTTTTCTGTCTTCAAAATTTTTTGCTAATGAAATTGCTGGAGCGGCGATTGCGGCAGAGGTTCCTAATGCGATGTGTCTGATTGCGGTTCTTCGATTTGTTTTTTTCATTTTGGTATTCGTTATTTACTCGCGATGTCAATTAAAAATAATGCAATTTCTACTTTTTATTAATGAGCTTAAAAAGCGTTCTACGCATCTTTAAATATTCGGTTCAAACTTTTGTCAATTACAGCACTGCTAAGGCTTCTTGTTTTACCGGTTCCTTTTTTTGAACGTCTTTAAAGAGTAAAAGGAATATAATAAGAACCACACCGGCAAATGTAGCCGGTATCCACCAAAAGCTTTGCCATTGCAATAATGTAAGTGAAGATGCACCACGTAAAAAATTATTGTACAAGGTTCCCGCAATTTGGGCTCCAACCAGCATTCCCACACCGTATGTTACAAAAATAATGAGTCCCTGCGCTTGTGCCCGAATTTGCACATTTGCTTTTTTATCAATATAGATCTGACCTGCCACGAAGAAAAAGTCATAGCATATTCCATGTAGCGCAATGCCTGTCAGGATCATCCATGTTACGAGATCAGGTGCACCCAAAGCAAAGAGTGCATAACGAAGCATCCATGCGAGCATGCCCGCTGCAAGCATCCACTTAATGCCAAGCCTTATAAAAAGTAATGGCATTAAAAGCATAAAGAAAGTTTCAGAAACTTGGCCTATAGTTTGGGTCGCAGCAATATTTTTAAATTTGGCACTTTCCAGAAATATCTGTGTGAAATTATAATACGCTGCAAGCGGAATGCATATTAAGAATGAACTTAGCAAAAAAATGTAGAATGAACGACTGCCCAGTTGCTTTAACGCATCTAACCCAATGATGCTTTTCGCTGAAACTTTCTTCCCCCGTGCTGGAGGCGGGGTGTGCGGCAAGGTAAAGCTATACAAGCCTAATAACAAACTTGCTGCCGAAGTCATATAAAGCGGCATGGCAGTCTCTTCCGCCTTTAACCCTGATCCAACAAAATTACTGAGAACAAAACTTATTATTAAGCCTGCAGCAATCCAGCCAAGTGTCCCGAATACCCTTATTACCGGAAATTCCTTTTCCTGGTTAGCCATTGTGTGGAAACAAACAGTGTTCGCCAAACTTATTGTCGGCATGTAGCACATATTGTATGCCAGGAGCAAAAGAATAAATACAACTGGACTATTGCTGGCAAATGGCGTCAGAAACATGAAGACAGCTCCCAGGATATGTAAAATTCCCAATACTTTTTCAGATGCAAAATATCTGTCTGCAATCAAGCCAATAAAGAAAGGAGCAATGATTGCGGCGATCGGATTAACCGTAAATGGCCAATGAGTGAGATCCGCCATATTGTGTTTGGTCATATAAACTGCGACCGTTGTATACCATGCACCCCATATAAAGAATTCCACAAACATCATGAAAGAAAGTTGCAATCGCGTGGTTAATTTCATTAACTATTATTAAGTGATTTGGAATGCAAAGTTTAAATGTACTATTTTTAAGACAAGAAAAATTTTTACACAAATTTTTTTTCAGTTTTTTTAAAAATTTTCATCCCTTTATATTTACAAAAGATTGAAACGTAAAAATTGTTTAATATGAGAAAACTAAGAATGGGAATGGTTGGTGGCGGTAAAGATGCGTTTATTGGTGCAATACATCGCATAGCCGCAAACATGGATGGATTGATTGAATTATGTTGCGGCGCATTAAGTATTAATCCTGAAATTGCTAAAGCATCCGGTAAAGAATTATTTCTTCCTGAAGACAGGATCTATCTTACTTATGAAGAAATGATTGCTAAAGAAAGTAAAATGCCTGCTGATAAACGGATAGATTTTATAACGGTGGTTACTCCCAACTTTGCACATTTTGGCCCGGCAATGATGGCGCTTGAAAATGGTTTTAAT
Source organism: uncultured Chitinophagaceae bacterium (assembly GCA_963819925.1). GTDB lineage: Bacteria > Bacteroidota > Bacteroidia > Chitinophagales > Chitinophagaceae > Ginsengibacter. The sequence goes on from CAWFYG010000022.1 coordinate 155,580, forward strand.
GTTGTGGTTGAAAAACCAATGACATTTACTTTAGATGAGGCGAAACAATTAAAAAAGAAAGTTGATGAGACAGGATTGGTGTTATGCCTTACCCACACTTATTCGGGATATCCAATGGTAAAGCAGGCACGTGCGATGATCGAAGATGGCGCATTGGGAAAGATCAGGAAAATTTATGTTGAGTATTGCCAGGGGTGGCTGAGTAAATTAACAGAACGTGAAGGCAATGCCCAGGCTGCCTGGAGAACCGATCCAAAAAAATCGGGAAAGGCTGGTGCTATGGGCGACATTGGAACACATGCTGCTCACCTTGCTGAATATATCTCAGGATTAAAGATTACAAAGCTTTGTGCTGATTTAAATATTGTTGTTGAAGGAAGACACCTGGATGATGATGGAAGTGTTTTATTAAAATTTGATAACAATGCTTCGGGAGTTTTAAGTGCAACGCAGATTGCAGCAGGCGAAGAAAATAATCTGAAGATTAAAATTTACGGAGAAAAAGGTGGCATAGAATGGATCCAACAGAAACCTAACACGTTAGTTGTAAAATGGCTGGAAAAGCCAACTGAAATTTTGCGTGCCGGTGGAAACTATGCAAATACATTAAGCAGCTTTGCTTTAAAAAATTGCAGAACACCCGGTGGACACCCTGAGGGTTATCTTGAAGCATTTGGAAACATCTATCACAATTTTGCTCAGACATTATTGGCGAAAATGGAAGGCAAAGATCCAACAAAAGAGATGCTTGATTTTCCGGGTGCCGATGATGGTGTCCGCGGAATGGCATTTATAGAAAATGTTGTTTCGTCTGGTCAGTCTAAAGAAAAGTGGACAGAGTTTAAAATATAATTTTTTAATGATCCTTGTCCTTCTCTTTTTGGAGAGCCTGTCCCGAATTTTCGGGAGGTTGGGTGAGGCCAAATAAATAAAATGAAAACATTAAAAGGTCCCGGAATATTTTTAGCCCAGTTTCTTGGCGATAAAGCACCATTCAATGAAATGGAATCTATTTGCCGCTGGGCTAAAGATCTCGGCTATACAGGCATTCAAATACCCACATGGGATCCGCGTTGTATTGACTTAAAAAAAGCAGCTGGAAGTAAAACCTATTCCGATGAATTAAAAGGGTTGGTAAATGATTGCGGTTTACAGATCACTGAACTTTCAACTCATTTACAGGGACAACTGGTTGCAGTAAATCCTGTCTACAATGAAATGTTTGATGGCTTTGCACCAAAGGAAGTTCATGGCAACTCAAAAGCCAGAACAGCATGGGCTGTTGAGCAATTAATGTTTGCGGCAAAGGCTTCTAAAAATCTTGGCTTGAATGCGCATGCAACATTTAGTGGTGCGCTTTTATGGCCGATGTTTTATCCATGGCCACAACGTCCCGCAGGGCTCGTTGAAACCGGCTTTAAAGAACTCGCCAGTCGATGGTTACCGATATTGAATGTGTTTGATGAAAATGGTGTGGATGTATGTTACGAAATTCATCCGGGTGAAGATCTTCATGATGGAATAACATATGAAATGTTTTTAGAGAAAGTGAACAATCATCCAAGGGCATGTTTACTTTTCGATCCATCACATTTTGTTTTGCAGTGCCTCGATTACCTGGAATATGTAGATAACTATCATTCACGCATACGTGCTTTTCATGTGAAAGATGCAGAATTTAATCCAACGGGTAAACAAGGAGTTTATGGTGGCTATCAAAATTGGATTGACAGGGCCGGTCGCTTTCGTTCACTCGGAGATGGCCAGGTAAATTTTAAAGCGATCTTTAGTAAACTTGCTGCTTATGATTATCCGGGATGGGCGGTATTGGAGTGGGAATGCTGCTTGAAGGATTCTGAAACCGGTGCAAGGGAAGGAGCTGAGTTCATCAAAAAAAATATTATTCCCGTTACCGCGAAAGCTTTTGATGATTTTGCCGGTACAGGCGTAGACGAAAAACTGGTCAATAAGGTCTTAGGCCTTTAATAATTTTTTGCATTCACATTCATTTATTAAATAAATATAATTTCTTTTTACTTTTTAAAATCCTAACATGTATAAATTAATCTTTTCTTTACTGACAATTATTTTCAGTGTTGGTTATTGTTTTTCCCAGAATAATATGCTTACCGCACAGGAGAAAAAAGATGGTTGGAAATTATTATTTGATGGCAAAACGACTAATGGCTGGCATAGCTATGGAAAGCAAACTGTTGGTAAGATATGGAACGTGAAAGACGGAGCCTTTTATTTGGATGCAGAAGCCAAGAAAAGTCTTGGTGATGGTGAAGCCGGAGATTTGGTTACAAATGAGGAGTATGAAAATTTTGATTTGAAACTCGATTGGAAGATTGGGCCAAAAGGGAACAGCGGAATTATATTTTATATACAGGAGGATACCGCAAAATACCATGACACTTACAATACGGGGATGGAAATGCAGGTATTGGATAACGGTACCCCTATTCGAAAAGGACATGATGATTCAAGATTATATACACACCGTGCAGGGGATTTGTATGATTTGTTGGCATCTAAAGAAGCTGATCATCCGCAGGGCGAATGGAATCATATCGAAATTAAATGTGTAAATGGCAAACTTGATTTTTATATGAATGGCGTGCATACCCTTTCCCTTACAATATGGAATGATTACTGGAAGAAAATGATTGCTATCAGTAAGTTTAAGGACATGCCTGGTTTTGGAACTTTTAAGAAAGGAAAAATCTCTTTGCAGGACCATGGTGAGGATGTATGGTTTAAAAATATCAGGATAAAGAGGCTTTGATGAAATCCTTAGGTTCCTTAAGTTCTCATGCAAAACACAATATCATTTTTTAGGTCCCTGGACGTCATCCTTTTATTCTTATCAATTTGTGGAGGATCGTCCTGTAATAAATATATCGGGGAAAATGTTGATGTAAAGCCAAAGACTTTCAAAGTTCTAATACCTCTTACAGAAGATGGAAATGGATTTATTATCAATACAGCGTGGGGTGACACTAAAACCGCTCATCTTTTAAACTGGGATAATCACTCACCAACATGGGGAAACAATAGCATTATTGTGAATAATCCTTCGGTTACTAAATCAAATAAATACGGTTATCGCACATTAACTGCTGATGGAACTTCCATACAAGGGGACGTTTACAAATGCAATGAAATTACATTCGGTAATGTCAGTTTCGAAAACGTCCTTTTTTATGATATCGCCGGGCAGGCAAAAGGGGATAAGGCTGCTAAAACAGACGGTGTATTTGGCGAAAATTTAATTTCTAAAGGAATATGGGAATTTGATTTTAAAAATCTGGAGTTGATATTTGTTTCCTCTATCGATTCGTTGAAAGGATTTAATCAGGCAATCCTGTTACCGTCAATATTTAAGGACAATAATATTGAACTGCAGGTAAACTTCAGAAATAGAATTACAAAGCGGGTTGAAATAGATTTAGGTTATAACGGGGATATCCTACTTCCCGAAAAGGAATTTGAAAAAATTGCTAAAGGGAATTATGAGACATATGAAGACTCTTTGAATTTCTCAACTCCTGTACACTCTCAGCGAACTAAGCAGAAGGTAGCTCTGGATTCAATTTCAATAAATAACAATATTTTTCAAACATCTTTTTCCACAAATCCTTTAGTGAACGATGCTTTGATAGGGCGACGATTTTTCAGGCAATTTGAATTTGTGATTTTCGATTATGTCAATAAATCTGTTTATGTATCAAAAAACCGAATAGTTCAATAAGTATCTACGCTACTATTTCAATTTTTTTATTCTCAGGTAATCCAGCATTGCCTGGTTAATATCCACGTTCATATTTTCATCATTGTGCTCAAAGGAAAGTAAAATAATATGCTTTCCTTTTTTTAAATACACTTGAACAGGATTGCTAAAACCCCAGTTGGACCACTCGTCAACTCCCCTTTGCGGAAATACAAATGTGCCTGATTTTTTATTATCAATTTTTAAAGTTCTGATAGCGCACTTATTTTCAGTATTCGTTGGGCCGTTACCGTTAGCATAGCGGAAATCTATTGCATACGTGCCATCTTCCGGAACGGTTACTGGTATGGAAAGTTTTGTATTTTCCAGTTTACTGATTTCAATAAAACCTTTACCGGTGAAGCCTTTGTAAGGCAAGTTGGCTGCTGCAGCAAAGTTTTCCGTTTCATAAATGCTTACGTCTTTTTCTGGAGCAAATACTATTGGCTCATTCGCGAAAGACTGGTAACCTTTATCATCAACGGCTATTACCTGGTATTCAGAATAGCTTTTGTTATCTGCGTGTACGGAATTGTTTTTGGTTGCCAAAATCTGTTTGCCGTTTTTTAAAACGATGTATTCTTTTGTACCGTCAATTTTGGGCCACGATAAAGTATTACCTGATAGAACCGGCGAAGGAGTTGGTAATGCTGTATGGTTTACTACTTCATTTACTTCACCACCGGGGTTATTATCAGCCAAAACTATATGTATGGAATGATTCCCTTCAAGATCGCCAGGAATGAAAGCTTTGGATGTGCCATTACCATCCAACACAAAAGATTTTATTTTATCTCCATAACCGTCCACGGTAATATTTAGTATTGCCTTTCGGTAAGGAAAATTGATTAGGGTTCTTTTACCTTTCAGCGCAAATGGCACAAATGGGTGAAAACTTAAACCGCCAGGTTGAAACTCTATTCCGAATAAAATTTTATGAACCAAACTGATACTGCCCGAAAGACTCCAGAGCATATTGCTTGAATTAATTTGCGTGCCTTTATAATCACCGTTATCTGCTACAAAATTTTCTTTGTTAGTCAGGAACATTGCTGCGGGGCGATAGACGTCGCAGATGCTTTGCAGTACTGATTTCTCATTTCCGGCTCTTGCAGATGCAAGCCCCCAGTAAGATTGTACAAAAGGCCAGACGGCATTGTTATGATAAGGCGGTATACCGGCGATTTGCGGAAAAATACATGAAATGCCGAATGCTGTAACAGGCGTTTTGTCAATAATTTCTTTTTGCTGCTCATCATCCGCAATACCGAAAAAAACACATAAGGCTTCTCCCAACGCTTCTGATTTCGGGGACAGGATTTTAAAATTTCTTCCATACAAATATTGTCCATAATATCCTTTTTCTTTCATCCACAACCAGGTATTGATTCCTTTTTTGATTTTATCGGCAACAGCTTTATATTTTTCTGCGTCAGCCTTATCGTTTAATATGGAAGCCATCTGAGACAGAACCATATTGGCTTCGTAATGAACAGCATTGGTCCCTAAATTTTCTGATTCAAAAATATCGGCGGGCTGCATCCATTTCGGGTAAGTCTGTTCCCGCCAATCAAGAAAAGATGATTCGCCCCTAACCATTCCAGTTATATCATCATGGATATTTTCAAGATCATCATTAATGCTGTTTTTAATGATCTCGTACGCTTCGCGAAGCCAGTCTTTATCTCCCGTTACTTTATACAGTTCCCAGGCAGCCACCGCCCATATCACCCTATCGGTTGAGCAGGGATAAGCGCCACCAGTACCGGTATCCTGTATGATCACGCCATTTTTTACTTTGCGCATCAGGCTGTATTTGGCAACCCTTGGCTGCATATATGCCATGGATAGGATAATACTGTAACTGATATCCCTTGTCCACACGCCTGCCCATTCTTTGCCGGTGCGGAATGTGCTGTCGGGTTCAATGGCTTTTTCCATTTCTTCCATGGCCATTTTATAAATAGCATCGGATATTAAATATTCTGAATGATATTGGGGTGCATCGGAAATATCTTTCGCCAGCTTCCAGGATGAGGCAAGATCTTTTTCTTTTTTTGTTTCATTTAAAATAACCGTGGTTTCGTATATGCCATCACCGTCAGGGTCTTTTAATTCGAGATCGGGATGATGAACAAGATTATCAAAATCCCATATCAATGGGGCAGCGCCTCCGGCAACATATACTCCTTTAAAATCTTCTTTATAAATTTTGGTTCCATCAAACGTAGTATAATAACCGTCTTTTTTAAAAGCATTTAACACATCATTCATATCTACCCTGATGGTAAATTTTGTATCGGGAACCATGTAAGTACCGGCGGGTAATTTCGTATCATCCACATATTGTTGCCCGAATTTTATGACCGGTGTTTCACATACGCCATTGGTTGCAATACAATTGAAATGATGATCGGTGCCGGATTTCATTTCATTGTCTTTCCCATTAATGCTGAACTTAAAACTGATGGCCGCACTTTGAAATGTATTTGCAGGGCTTTGATAATTGGAAGTAACCTCGTCACTTGATACTGCCCTTGCAACAAAATTTCCCTGGACAATGCTGTCGTTGTAGACGGCGAACGCTCCGTTTTGCCATATTGGTTTTTGCTGCCCCATACAATCGTTAAATAAAATAATTCCTATAATAAGGTATATCGCGTATTTCATTTGTCTTAATTGACAATAAAGGTAAAGGGTTCTTTTTTCTGTCAAATTGTTTTGTGTTTCCAGCGTGGACTTTTCTTATTAAAATTATATTTGCCAGGCAGCATGTTGATAATTTTATCTAAAAAAATTGACTGTATGATAAATCCAATGAAAGGCCTTATAGAGAAATTTTACAAAGCTTTTCAAAATAAAGATGCGGAAACAATGATCTCCTGTTATCATGAGGATGTTGTTTTCCGTGATCCTGTATTTGGTGAATTGAAGGGGGATGATGCAAGGGCGATGTGGATAATGCTTTGCCGCAATGCAAAAGATTTACAAATAGAGCTTTCCGATATCAGCGCTTCGTTAAAAAAAGGCTCGGCTCATTGGGAAGCATGGTACAGCTTTAGTAAAACAGGAAGGAAGGTGCATAATGTGGTCAGATGCAACATTTTGAATTTAAAGATTCCAAAATCATCAAACATACCGATAGCTTTAATATTCATAAGTGGGCATCCCGGGCGCTGGGCTTTAAAGGGTGGTTATTGGGCGGAACAAATTTTTTAAAAGAGAAGATCCGGCAGCAGGCCCGTAATTCACTTATTGAATTCAGATCGAAGAATAAGATATAATATATAATAGAAGAATAAGATATAATATATAATACGCGTAACTGATTTTTTCAACAATAAATATTTAGCCCATACAATTGAAATACCTGCAACTTTTTCTGATCCTGTTTTTTTACACTCCTTTTTTTGCATGGGCACAAACGGGTATCCCTGCTTATTATCTGCAGAAAAAAAGTTTTAATAAATCTCTTGAAAAAATTGTTCACGAGGCTGGATTGGACAGCACATGGGATGCCGGCGAAGATGGAATGGAGAAAATTTCATTTGCCGTAATTGATTTAAACGGGAAGAAGCCGCTTTTAGGCTGTGTTAACTGTACTAATTTTATTTACCCGGCCTCGGTATATAAAATGTATGTGGCTATGGAAATATTAAGGCAGGTGAGCAATGGTGATTTTTCTTTATCCCGGCAATATATTGTGCACCCGCCAAACGATGTTGACAGGTCTAAAGAAATCAGTTATGATCCAAGGCCGCTTCTGCACTCAGGCGATACCGTTACCATAAATTATTTATTGGATTTAATGATCACAAGAAGTGATAATTCGGCAGCTAATTGCTTAATTGATGTGGCAACCCGTGACAGTATCAACAAAACCATACATGCAATGGGCTGGTATGGCAGTGAAGTTACCCGTAAATTCCTGGGCAGGAAATTTGAGGCTCCCGGTTATGATACCATAAGAGGTACAGAAACCTGTGCTTTACATGCCGCTGATTTTATGTATAAAGTCTATACCAATCAATTGATAAATCCCTGGGTAAGTATGCAAATGAAAGCCTTGCTTGGACGGCAATTGGATACTACTAAACTTTCTTTGGGACTGCCACCGAACGTCATGTACTTTCATAAAACAGGCTGGTGGAGTATTTATACCAATGATGTGGGTATTGTTGACAATGGTAAAATAAAATATATAATTTCATTATTTACTCCCGTTGCAGAAGACATGGTAACTCCGCGATTGAAAGAGCTTAGCCGCAGAACTTACCATCTCATTCACATTTTGACATTGAAATGATATTTTGATAGTTATTTTAACTGTTTGTGAATTAAATGGTAATAATTTTACAATTTTTTTTGCCGAAAGTGATATTTATTTAACAATATGTGTGTAAATTACACGTTAATTAAACATTAACACTTTATTTAATTACTTGATTATGAGAAAAAAACTTCTGCTTGGCGGTCTGTTTATGCTATTTTGTTTACTGACAATAGCTCAACAACGAACAGTAACCGGAACAGTAACTTCAAAGGATGGAACTCCTCTTGCTGATGCTTCCGTGATAGTTGTTGGACAAAAAACAGGTGTAAGAACTGCTGCCGATGGTACATTTTCTATCAATGTTCCCCCCAGCGCAAAACAACTTCAAATTAGTTATGTAGGATCAGAGACTCAAAGAGTTGACATTTCATCAGCTTCCAATGTAACTGTTGCACTTCAAGCTTCCGCACAGTCCTTAACGGATGTTGTTATTATTGGGTATGGTTCGGTCAAGAAAAAGGATTTAACAGGCGCTGTTACTTCTATTAAAGCTAAAGATTTTAACCAGGGAGTCATTGCTTCTCCCGACCAGTTATTGCAGGGAAAAGTTCCGGGCCTTGAAATTACCAATAATAGTGGGCAACCTGGTACCGCTACTACTATCAAAATAAGAGGGAATAATTCTATTAGGGCTGGTAATAATCCACTCTATGTTGTTGATGGGGTTCCATTGGATGGAAGAACCGCAAAACCTGGTTTAAATTTTGGATCCGGATCGGGTTTGGATTTCGGTACTACTCCTGAATCTAATCCATTATTATATATTAACCCAAATGACATAGCTCAAGTCGATGTTTTAAAAGATGCTTCTTCAACTGCAATTTATGGTTCGCGGGGAGCAAATGGTATAATTGTGATCACGACGAAAAGAAGTTCATCGAGCGGGACAAAAATAGAATTCGGAACAAAGTTTAGCGCTGCGGCAGGTTACATGCACAAGTATAAAGTGCTAACTACGAGTGAATTTAGAACTGCTCTGAAAACCTATTCCTTACCTAGTACCTTGGATCAGGGAAGTTCAGTTGATGCCTTAAAAGAAATAACACAAAGCTCGTTATCTCAGGACTATAATTTAGCATTGAGTGGCGGAAACGACAATGGAAAATTCAGGGTTTCTTTCCTCGGTTCACAGAATTTCGGCTTTATCAAAAAGACATCCTTAGATAAATACCTTGGAAATTTTTCGGGCGAGTATAAATTTTTAGATAAGCGGTTGACAATAAATTTTGACGTCATTGCTGGTCATACTACGGAACACATGGGACTTGTGAGTAATACGGCCGGAGCAGGTGGTAATTTGATTGCCTGGGCACTCAACTGGAATCCTACAGCGGCATTCAAAACAAGCAACGGGCTTTTTAGTAATGCTGTGAGTTCGGTTCCTAACCCGCTTTCTGTAATAAACGGTTATAGCGATATTGCTAATGTTAATGTGTTTTTGGGAAATATATCAGCTGCCTTGAAACTTACTAAGGGACTGGAGTATAAATTTTTGTACGCAATTAACCATGGTACTGGAAAAAGAAACACAAATATCGATGGATGGATTGACGCAATTAATGGTGTTTCTGGGATAGGGGATGCTGCAATTTCAGATGCTTATTTAACCTCTCAAACTTATACGCATACATTAACTTATAGTACTGATTTAACACAGAATCTCTCAATGGAGGCATTAGCTGGTTATGAATATTGGAAAACTAATTATGGCAATTCATCTGTATTTGCATCTCAATTTAACACCAATCTTGACCAGCAGAGCAGGATACCCATTCTTTATACCAGTTTTTTTCAGAATGCAAAAACACAAACTCCTTTAGTTACTTATGTAGATCCTAAAACTGAAATTCAATCTTATTTTGGAAGAGTAAATTTTAATTTGTCGAGCAAGTATTATTTAACGGGAACTTTGAGGGCAGATGGTTCCAGTAAATTCGGTGCAAATAATAAGTATGGATATTTCCCTTCTGTGGGAGCTAAGTGGGCAATTAGCAATGAGGATTTCTTTAAGTCCATTACCGTTATTAATAATTTGGGGTTACGTGCTTCATGGGGAATTACCGGAAACCAGGAGTTTCCAGCTGGGGCTTCGCAGGAGCAATTTAATTCAGGATCATATAATAGCATAGGGCAAAGCAATGTTGCTAACCCGGATTTGAAATGGGAAAAAACTACCCAGATAAATATAGGCCTTGATTATTCTTTGTTGCATAACAGAATTTATGGTTCATTTGACTACTACCATAAGAACACAACAGATATTTTGTTCCAAAGTACAGCTATTCAACCTGCTCCTGCTTCTATTTTCTTTATTAATTTGCCGGCTCATTTAATTAACTCGGGTGTTGAATTTTCAATTGGAGCTTCGATTGTTTCCAAAGCCAAATTTTCATGGGACGTAGGTTTCAATATAGCCCACAATAAGAACCTTTTAAAAGACTTTACACAAGCTGACATAGCCACAGCGCAGGTAAGCGGGCAGGGAGTTTCCGGAACATTAGCTCAGATTATTGGTAATAATCATCCGGTGAATATATTTTACCTGAAGCAATTTGGCGGTTTTGATCAAATGGGGCAGCAAATTATTGCGGATCAGCCTACTTTTCAGGGTGATCCAAATCCTCATTTATTGTACGGATTCGCTACCACTTTAAAATATAATAAATTGTCTTTGTCCCTTAATGCCAGTGGTGCTTCGGGCTTCTATATCTATAATAATACTTTTAATAGTGTAACTAACATTAGCAATCTTCAAAACGGAAAAAATGTTGATGCTTCAATAATTGGTTCTCCTGAGAACATAAATGCAAGTGTAGCCGTATCAAGTAGGTATCTTGAAAAAGGAGACTATATTAAACTAAGAAACGCAACTTTTACCTATGCTTTTGGAGACTTGGGAAAATATGTTAAAAACCTGAATGTGTTTGTAGGCGGTTCTAATTTGTTTGTGATTACGAAGTTTACAGGGTTTGACCCCGAAGTAAATGTCGATAAAAATCAGAACGGTTACCCGTCAAGGAATATTGAGTATATTCCTTATCCTACGCCAAGAATGATAACTTTTGGTTTCAATATGTCATTATAAAATATTAAAAAAATCATAAATTATGAATTTATTTAAATTAATAAAGTTTTCCCCTGTTTTAATTCTGGCTATAGTTGGAGGATCAGGGTGTACTAAACTTAACCAGAACCTGAACAGTACTTTGACGAAAGACCAGGCTACCAATGCCCTGGGCGCTAACGGAACTCAACTATTATTACAAACTGCCTATAATGATGTAGGAAACCCCTATTCTGATCCGGGCAATATTCTTGCTTTAGAAGAGGTTACAGCTGATGAATGTGTGGTGCCCACGCGTGCTGGTGACTGGGACGATAATGGCAAGTGGCGGGCCTTGAAGCAACAGACATTTGGCCCTGACGGGGTGGATATAATAATTAATCAGTTTAATTCTTTAAATAAATTAAATTTTGATGCGACTAACGTTTTGGCTTTTGCGCCATCTAAAGGGCAGGCTGCCGAAGCTAGGTTTTTAAGGGCCTTATCATTATATCAGTTGCTGGATCTTTTCGGACAATACCCTTTTAGGAACCCCGGCGATAATTTGCTGAATGCCCCAAGCGTATATAGAGGGGACAGTGCTGTCAATTTTATCATAAATGAGTTGACAACATTAATTCCTGACCTTCCTGCAACAAATGGAATCGACAAGGCCAATGTGGATGCAGCTAACATGTTATTAATGAAATTATATTTGAACAGGGGAGCATTTAATAACAGGGCGGCTCCTACTTTTGATGATGCTGACATGCAGAAAGTCATTTCTATTGGAAATGCAATTATTAACAGCGGTAAATATTCCTATAGCTCTAACTATTTTAACAATTTTACAGCAAATAATTCCACCTCTCCGGAAGGAATATTCGCTGCTCCCAATACTTCGGGCGTAGCTACCAATAATACCGGCATACACAACATGTGGTGGGCTACTTTGCATTATAATTCTTATAAGCCGCTGGCTCCCCAAGGTGGTTGGAATGGATTTTCTACAGTTGCAGATTTTTATAACACATTTGATATAAATGGTATTCCTAC
>CAWFYG010000023.1:0-15743 GCA_963819925.1 uncultured Chitinophagaceae bacterium
TAATGCCACTATCGGTGGTATCTACTATGTAAGCATAGGGTACAATATATTTTAATGCCGATAATTTTTATCATTATTAAAGAACTAATATGAAAATAAATATCTTTCAAAATAGCAGAATGATAAGAGTGTCATTGTTCGCAGCAGTGGCAGGCTTTGCTATTTCCTGTAATAAGGAGTTGCCCGACGCAGCCCCTATTATTTATCCGCCTGCCAATAACAGTTCAATTACTATTGGCTCTGCAATCAGTTCTGATACGAGCTATAGCTTTTTTAAAGCAGCAGCTACAAAAGCAGGAATGCTTGCGGCATTAAGCGATACAACAAGACTATTTACCGTTTTCTTACCCAATAATGATGCATTCAGGGTTTCGGGAATACCTTCAGTTGCTGTCGTTAATTCACTTCCTTTGAGTAGTCTTGTTCCCTTAGTTCAATACCATATTATTCCCGGGCGTCAATATCTTTCAGACAGCGTGCCTTCTGCTTTTCCCGATATTCAATTGCCATCTTATTTAACTATTGGAACATTGCCGGGTACCCCTATTAAATTGAATATGTCTACTTTCCCCTCAACAAGAACAAATGGTTTTTGGGACAATAATATACCGGTTGTACAACCTGATCTGAAATTCAGCAACGGCGTAGTGCATTTAGTTGCTGCTCTGGTGAGCCCGCCAAGCCAGGTTTTAAAAGATGCGATTTATAGCAATCCCGATCTTACTTATTTTAAAGCAGCTATTGCAAGGGCAGACAGTGGACAAACCGGATTAAATAAATTGGACTCCCTTTTAGGATATGCAGTTACCAATATGACGGTCCTTGCTCCGAGTGATGCGGCATTTCAAACCCTGATATTTGGACTTGCCTTCCAGGGTTATTTGGATTATGTAAGCCAGTTTTACCCTCCAACCGCTACTGATACGGCCAATGCTGTTGCTACTGCTAATGGCGCTGTTGCAGCAGGGCCGGCATTTTTAAGCACTAATAATGTGACTACAGAAGAAGTAGCAGGAATTATGGCGTATCATTTTTTAGCAACAAACCAGGGTTTAGGTTTCCAGCCAAACATCAGGGCTTTTTCAGTGAATTTTTCGTCTACGCCTTCTTTTTATACAACACTTGTAAATACTATTGTTCCACCACAACTACAACCCGGCGTTATGGCTCAGGCAACTTTTACTACTTTAGGGCCAAATATTTCAATTGTAACTAATTTGCAATTCACAGGTGCAGGAACTTTTCCACCTGGAGGTCAACCATATACTGGCGCTGCAGCAACGGCAACTTCTCTAGATAACCATTGTGTAAATGGTGTTTATTATGTGATCGATAAAGTTTTGTTACCACAATAAATTCTTCTGGTTGAAAATTTAAGAGCGCAATGAAAGTTGCGCTTTTTTAATTTTTGATGTTAACGTTTTATGAAAGCAATAGTATATTGTAGCGACTAAATTTGACGGCCTTTCTCAATGACAGGTACTTTGAAAAGTTATCCATAATTTTATAACTGGCATAAATGGAATCGAAACTATTTAATCAATATAATTAAAATGAAAAAGATATTAATTGCATTGGATTACGATCCGCCTGCTGAAAGTATAGCGGAAAAAGGATACGAATTGGCTAAGTCGATGAATGCAGAAGTTATTTTATTGCATGTTATTTCTGAAGCATTTTATTATTCCACCCAGAATTATTCCCCGATAATGGGGTTTGAAGGTTTTAATAACCTGGATATGGTTCAACTCACAAATATGGAGATATTAAAAAAAGCGGCCCAGGATTACCTTGATATATCAAAAAAACATTTAGGAGATGACAACATTCAAACAGTTGTGAGGGAAGGTGATTTTGCAGAAAGCATTGTAGATGCGGCTAAACAATTGAATGTTGACATAATTGTAATGGGCAGCCACGGTCGGCATGGCTTAGACAAAATGTTGCTGGGAAGTGTAGCAGAGCAGGTTTTACATAAAACCAATATTCCTTTATTTATTATACCAACAAAGAAGTTTGAAAAAGATAAATAATTTATTTCTTACCTAAAGTAAAATAAAGATGACCTAAACATTAAACCTGAAGTGCATTACATCGCCGTCCTGAACTACATACTCTTTACCTTCAATTCTTAATTTTCCATTTTCACGGCAGGCAGCTTCAGAACCATAAAGAATAAAGTCAGTATAAGAAATTACTTCTGCTTTAATAAATCCTTTTTCAAAATCAGTATGAATAACGCTGGCCGCTTGCGGGGCCTTCCATCCCTTGTGGATGGTCCATGCACGTACTTCCTGGACACCCGCGGTGAAATAAGTTGACAGGTTCAACAATTTATAAGCTGAATGAATCAAACGATCCAGCGCAGGTTCTTCCATTCCATATTCGTCCATGAACATCTGTTTATCTTCAGGATTTTCAAACTCCGCTATCTGCGCTTCAATTGCGTTCGTCATTACAATCACTTGCGCATTTTCTCCTTTCGCAGCTTCCACCAATTTATCAGAATACGCATTACCCGTATGCATAGACGCTTCGCCTACATTAGCTACGTATAGTACAGGCTTATCCGTTAGTAAGAAGCTGTCAACGATAACCGCTTTTTCCTCTTTGGATAAATTGAGTGAAAGAATGTTTTTCCCTTTTTCCAGGTGAGCTTTGCATTTAACCAATACTTCATATTCCTGTTTTATTTTTATGTCCCCGGTCTTTAGCATCTTTTCAGTACGGGATAATTTTTTTTCTATGCTTTCAAGATCTTTCAACTGCAATTCCGTTTCAACAATTTCTTTATCGCTGATAGGATTAACGGGCCCTTCGTCTCTTAAAATATTTTCATCTTCAAAACATCTCACAACATGAATGATTGCATCCACTTCGCGAATGTTGGCTAAAAATTTATTCCCTAATCCTTCTCCTTTACTGGCGCCTTTTACCAAACCGGCTATATCAACAATTTCAATTTGGGTAGGTACTATACGATTGGGCTTTACCAATTCCGCAAGCTTTTCAAGACGTTCATCAGGGACATTTACCAAACCTGTATTGGGCTCAATGGTGCAAAAGCGATAATTACTCGCCTGCGCTTTGGCACTATTGCTCACCGCGTTAAATAAAGTTGATTTTCCTACATTGGGTAATCCCACAATTCCTGCACGTAAAGGCATACCTGTAAAATATTTTAAATGCTTATAGCAATAAATAAAAAATCATTCCAACAAGTTTTTGTTGAAAGTGCGCAAAGATAAAAGGAAATTTTTTTCCTTATTGTTTTGTATTGAATTCAAATTTGAGAATGTAGTTTGTTTTAACAGCGAAGATTAGTTGGTCAAAAAAAAAGACTCTATCAAAAGTTATCCCGTTACTTGCGATAGAGCCTTCCTGGTTTTTCCGGAATTATTTATTGGCCGATGCCTTGCATGCCATTTTGTAATCCTTCCTGTTCTGCTTTTAAATTTTTGCGCTTAAATAAGGAAACATCAAATTTACCAAAGCGCCAGTTGAAACTTAGTCTTACCATTTGTGGGTCTCTTCTGCGTTCGTTATCCTGAATTGAATAAACCGTATTTGAAAAATTTGATGTGGAATGAGTACGATAGACTCTTGTCCTGAATATATCATTCATGCTTAAGGTAAGTGATGCAGTCTTGTCTTTCAAAAAATCTTTTCTCAGGGCAATGTCAAATCCGTAAACAGGATCGGTATAACCATTGGCAGTTGACAGATTACCACCGCCATAAAATCTTCCGCCACCTCCGCCACTACGGTTTGGAGGTAATATAGTTCTGCTTGTATAATCCCCCGTGAATTGAATGGAATAATTTTTGGGTAATTTAAATTGACTGTTGATTTTTCCAAACCAACTCACCTTCTCATTATTCAGGTCGCTTTCAAGATTGTTACCGTTTATTTTGGAATCATAAACATTTACATTCGAAGTCAAACTCCACCAGGGCGCTATTTTATTCGTGGAAGTAACCTCAAGACCGTAGGCGCTTGAACTACTTGCATTGGCATAAGAAGATATGAAAATAGAATCGCTCCTGAGAGGGTTAGGATTTTTATCCCGGTATTGATACCGCGTAATAAGATCATTGGTATGCCTGTAATAAGCGGTAGCAATAATATTATTGCCATTCTTTAAATTCAGATCATAATTCAGTTCAAATAAATTCGTGAATTCCGGAACAAGATTGGGGTTACCACGACTTATATTGAGTGAATCACTGAAATCATAGTATGGAATTAGCTGGAAGAAGTTGGGCCTGTTTATTTTCCTTGAATAGTTTAATTGTATGTCCTGTTTATCATTGATTTTTTGCGTTAAGAAAACACTTGGGAAGAAACTAAACGGATACGAGTTTTTAAATACCTGGTTCGAATCAACAAGTTTTCCTGAATATTCTGAACTTTCAATACGGCCACCCACCTGGTAAGTAAAGTTTTTTATTTTTTGCGAAAAGGTAGTATAAGCCGCATACACCTGGTCAGTAAACTGGTACTTACTATCAAGACCCGGAATTGATTGATATTTACTTAAAGCGGTATTGTAGAAATAGTTTTCATTATAACTGCTGTAATCCCTTACTGCCGCTCTTAAGCCGGCTTCTAATTTAATTTTATCTGAAATAGGATCTGTATAATCTGTTTGCCCTATAAAATATTTTGTGGTTCCTCCTCCTAAAGTTTGTTGTTGAAATAGCGGAGTTTTAGGAGTATTATCTAAATTAAAATACTGGGTCGAAAATATGCTGTTATTGGAGTTTTTACTATAATTATAGTTTATATCAGCGGTAATATCTTTGTTGGGTTTGGCAAAATTATGTTTGTAACTCAGCGTACCACCGTAGTTATTAAAAGTAAAATTTCCATTCGTATTGCTTATTCCTGTTTCCTTGGCGATATAGGAAGGATAGGTACTGTCCCTGTCAATATTAAGAAGATCTGTACTGCTGAATTTTCCTCCGACAATTACGCCCGAGAGAGTAAATGTATTGCGGATATCAGCAAAATAATCGAAGCCTGCCCGCCCAAATGCAAAGTGGCCAAGGTTTTCGGGTTTGTCTTTTTGAGACAGCGCCGCAGTTACACCATCAAGGTGGTCAACCCTTTGGATAC
The DNA here is from genome assembly GCA_963819925.1 of uncultured Chitinophagaceae bacterium. Classification (GTDB taxonomy): domain Bacteria; phylum Bacteroidota; class Bacteroidia; order Chitinophagales; family Chitinophagaceae; genus Ginsengibacter. Next base: position 5,119 of record CAWFYG010000023.1, read on the forward strand.
TCTGTATGCTTAGAGATTTACGTTGATTGTACATAGTATTAGCAAAGAAATTTATTTTGCCCTGCTTGATATTTATATCACCACCGAGTCCGTAACGAAGTCTTGAATCAAGATTAGCCCTTACATTTCCATTGTATCCTGCTTTCCTGTTTTTCTTTAGCACAATATTCAATATTCCCGATCCACCGCCGGAGGCATCAAACTTCGCTGAAGGGTTGGTGATTATTTCCACGCTCTCAATTTCATCAGCGGGTATCTGGTCAAGCGTTAAAGTAGTAGGCCTGCCATCAATAAAAATCTGGGGTGTAGAATTACGCAATGTCACATTGCCATCTATGTCGACATTTACCGAAGGAATATTTTTCATAACATCAACAGCGCTGCCACCGATGCTGGTTAAGCTTTTATCCACATTAAAAACTTTCCGGTCAATATTCATTTGAACCAGGCTTTTATCAGCAGTTACTACCACTGCCTGTAGTTCTTTGGCAACGGCAGCCATTTTAATATTACCCAGGTCTTTGTCAACCGCATTAAGCATCTGGCTCATATCGCCGCCACCCATTTTGAGATTAAAGGCAACTTTCTCGTTGTACGTTTGATAACCAATTGCGGTAATCAAAAGCTGGTAATTAGCAAGGATAGGAAGTTTGTCAATGCTGAAGTCACCCCTTTTATCGGTGAGCATTACGGCCACAATAAAATCTCTCCTCTTTTTTATGGCAGTATCCATTTTATTTTGCGAAAGCTGGATAGAAGCGCCTTCAATTGGTTTGCCCGTGGCCTCGTCTACAACCTTTCCATAAAAATGCCCAAGATTCATACTTTGCCCTCCCCGGTTTCCTCCACCCGGATATTGTGCTAACAGGCTCATTGAAATGCATACGGAAATGAGGGTGGCGTATATTTTTTTCATAAAAAATTTTCTCTGTTTAGTTTAAATATTGTAACGAATTCAGTTTTATTAATGCCGGCGCAAATTTCTAACGAAAACATGAAAAGAAGTTTTTAATTATCGATGAGCGGTAAGAGATTAGACGACGTTTTATTCAATTTCCTTCGGATGATTTTTTATTTTTTTCTTTTCAATTCAAGCCGGTTTCCCACCGAATTATCGAACTAAATGAAAACACCGGCGAGCTTAAAACCATGTCCAATATCTTTGATGATTTATTTCAGCTTAAATTTTTTATTTTTGTGCCCACGATTACGGTGGTTGTAGCTCAGTTGGTTAGAGCATCAGATTGTGATTCTGAGGGTCGTGGGTTCGAGCCCCATCATCCACCCAAATAGAAATTCCTTCATTGCTGCAGGGTTTTTTTAATGAAAATTGTGTTTATTTAAAATCGATGCAATATTTTTTGGAAATAACCGTCCATACATTATACAAAACCTTTGTTAATAAAACATACTACTTTTAAGTACAGATTCTATTTTCTGTTATTTTTACGTATGAATCCTTTAATGAATTTTATTATGAGTAAAAAATTTTTACCCGTCCTGGCAGTCCTTATTTGTGGCGGTTTATTTCTAACCTATGGTGTAATGGGCCGGGGCGACCGACCGGATGACAACCCCAAAACAAAGTATGAAAAGATATTAAAGAATGTGGGCCTTGTTCTTGAAGAAGGCCATTATAGCCCCAAAAAAATTGATGATGCATTTTCAAAAGAAATATTAAATAAGTATGAAGACGGACTGGACCCGGATAAATATATCTTTTACCAAAAAGATATAGATGATTTTAAAAAATATGCGGATAAAATTGATGATGAAATTCATGGCGCACCCCTGGAATCCTTTTATGCAATAAGCAAAACCTACCTGGTACGGTTAAACGAAGTAGCGAAAGGTTACAAAGAAATTCTCAGCAAGCCGTTTGATTTTTCGAAAGACGAATCGTTGCAACTCGATGGTGATAAAAGAACTTTTCCAAAAACGGAAGCTGAAAGATATGACTACGGGAGAAAACGTTTGAAATATCTTGTGCTCGGACGTTTTGTTGACTTGCAGGATGAAAGAGCAAAACTAAAACCAAAGGATACAGCGTGGAAGGCTGATTCAACGCTGGAGCGGGAAGCCAGGGAAATAGTTGGCCGCCAGATGGACCGTTATTTCCTTGCTTTAACCAAACACAATACTCCTGATGATATGTTCAGTGACTTTGTAAATTCAATTACGAGCAGCATGGACCCGCATACAACCTATTTTGCTCCTGTTGATAAAAGAAGTTTTGACGAATTATTAAGCGGGACATTTTTTGGAATTGGTGCCCAGTTAAAAGAAGATGATGGCAAAATAAAAATTGCAAGCCTTATTACAGGCGGCCCGGCATGGAAATCAGGAGATGTTCAACCAGAGGATGAAATTATAAAAGTTGCCCAGGGTGGTGCCGCTCCTGTTGATGTAACCGGTTATTCAGTTACGGACGCCGTTAAAATTATAAGGGGCGAACAAAAAGGTTCCGAGGTGAGGCTCACACTTAAAAAAGCTGACGGAACACTTAAAGTTATTTCTTTAATAAGAGATAAAATCTCTTTGGATGACACATTTGCAAAGAGCGCTATTATAAATGATGGCGCTAATAAGATAGGGTATATTTATCTACCTGAATTTTATGCGGACTTTGATGATCCATCTGCACGCAGGTCTGCTACCGATGTTGCTAAAGAAGTTGAAAAATTAAAAGCTGCAAATGTTGACGGTATTGTTATAGACCTTCGCGGCAATGGTGGCGGCTCATTAAATGATGTAGTTGACATGGCAGGATTGTTTATTAAAGATGGCCCCATTTGCCAGGTAAAAGGCCGTGATGAAAAAACCAGTATTCTCAGTGACAGGGATAAGGATGTTTTATACTCTGGCCCTCTGGCAGTAATGGTAGATGAAATGAGCGCTTCAGCATCCGAGATTTTTGCTGCAGCTATCCAGGATTATCATCGCGGGGTTATTATAGGCAGTACTTCCACTTATGGCAAAGGAACTGTTCAACGGAGCATTTCACTGGATCCGCAGGACGAAAATCCATTATTCAGCCGGAATACTAATGATGGGCTCGGTGATATAAAGCTTACTTTCCGGAAGTTTTACCGGATTAATGGTGGCGCTACTCAGTTAAGAGGTGTAGTACCTGATATAGTAATTCCTGACAGGCTTGAAAATGTAAAATTCCGCGAAAAAGATAATCCGGACGCATTGAGCTGGGATGAAATTCCAAAAGCAAATTATACGACCTGGAACCCGGGGTACAGTTACAACTCTATTGTATCTGAGGCCAACAAGGACCTTAGCCAAAGCCCAATTTTTAATGGGATAAGAGCAGATGTAGATTCGCTCGACAAATACAATGATAAAGAAACATCGCTTAATATTCAGCAGTATCGCGAACAGATGGATCGTATAAAAGCCCTTTCAAAGAAACTTGAAGACCTGAGTAAACTCGGCACGGAATTTCCCGTTCACAATGTTGCCTCAGATTCATTGAGCCTGGTTAATGATTCAGATAAGATTGCCAAGAACAAGCAATTTTTGAAACGTATTGGTGATGATATCTACATTAATCAAACGGTGAAGGTTGTAGATAAAATGATTGGCGAAGAGCAACTTGCCCAACTGAATAAAAAATAGTTTTTTCATGATAAGAAAAACCGGCATTTACGCCGGTTTTTTTATAAAGGCCGTTGCCACTTTTTGTTAACTGTTTTTTCGATAAACTCATCCATCATTATTTTTCATTTTACCCTATCTTTGCGGCCTAAAAATTATAGACTTGGCTAAAAAGTTTACTAAAGAAACTTATCTGTATTGGTACGAATTAATGCTTTTGCTTCGCAGGTTTGAAGAAAAGGCAGGTCAGATGTATGGCATGCAAAAGATCCGGGGATTTTGCCATTTGTATATTGGCCAGGAGGCAATTGCTGCTGGTTGTATGACCGCCACTATACCCGAAGACATTTTTATTACCGCATATCGTGATCATGCACTTGCAATCGCAAAAGGCGTTTCTGCAAAATCCTGTATGGCAGAATTATATGCAAAAGCTACCGGCTGCAGCAAAGGAAAAGGCGGCAGTATGCACATGTTTGGGGTAAAGGAAAGGTTTTTTGGAGGACATGGCATTGTAGGCGCACAAATAGGCACTGGCGCAGGATTAGCTTTTGCAGAAAAGTACAAAGGCACGAAGAACGCAGTGTTATGTTTCTTTGGAGACGGAGCGGCCAGGCAGGGCATACTTCATGAAACATTTAACATGGCTATGCTATGGAAGTTACCGGTAGTTTTTATTTGCGAAAACAATAATTATGCAATGGGAACTTCGGTGGCACGTTCCTCCAATGTTCTGGATATTTATAAACTTGCGGATGCTTATGATATGCCGGGCGACAGGGTAGATGGGATGAATCCTGAAACAGTGCATGAAGCTGTTGAAAGGGCTGTGAAAAGAGCAAGAGAAAATGGTGGCCCCACTTTATTGGAAGTTAAAACATACCGGTACAAAGGACATAGCATGAGCGACCCTGCAAAGTATCGTACAAAAGAAGAGATGGAAGAATACAAGTTGCAGGACCCCGTAGAAACCTCTTTAGCCAGATTAAAAAACGACTATGGAGTAGGGGATGAAGAAATAGAAACGATAAATGAAAGAGTAAAAGCGGAAGTTGAAGAAGCAGTGAAGTTTGCAGATGAAAGTCCTTACCCGGATGATGATGAAATGTATAAAGATGTTTATGCGGAAGAAGATTATCCTTTTATTGTGGATTAGTTCTTTCTGCAGGACATAAACAATTTTTAATTAATAAAAAAGAAAATAAAAAGATAAGATGGCTGCGAAAGCGATAAAACAAGTAGAAGTAGATCCAATTCAGAGAGCCCGTGGTTTTTGGTTGAACTACGGCAAGCCTATAACTTATGCAGGTTCTGCAGTTATAGTTTTACTCGCCGGATGGCTTGTATATAAATACATGTTTAAACTTCCGAAAGAAGACAAAGCAAATGATGACGTTTATGTAACGCAAAAATATTTTACCGATTTTACTAATGAATCTGGTTCAGATTCAGCTAAAGCGCTAATTGCGGCAAAAGTTTTGAATGGCGACGGGCGAAATGATGGCGCTTTAAGAATTATCAATAAATATTCCGGTACTGCTGCAGCAAACCTCTGTGAATACTATGCTGGCGCTTGCTACCTGCACCTTCACCAGTACGCAAAGGCAATAAAATTTCTAAAAGATTTTAATGCAGATGGAGCAACGCAAATAAAAAGCAGGGCTTACGGAATGATAGGAGATGCAAATGCTGAGCTTAACAAAAATAATGAGGCGCTTGACTATTATAAGAAGGCGGCCAATGTGGATGATAAAGATGAATTTACTTCATCTGAATATCTTTTCAGGGCAGCACTTTTTGCGCAAGCAACCGGCAAAACAAAAGAGGCTATTGAATTGTTTAAAAAGATAAAGGATGAATACCCTCTTTCTGAAAAAGCAGCAGATGTTGACCGGTACCTGGCAAAACTTGGCGAATTGTCTGAATAAATATTTAGTGAGTATTTGATGGCAACAGTAAACGAAAACTTATATAATTTCGATCCGGGCATTCTTTCAAAGAATGCCTGTATTGTTATTGTCCATACTGAATGGAATGCTCAGATCGTAGATAAATTGCTGGATGGTTGCGTTAAAATGCTACAGCATTTTGGCATGAACAATTACAAAATAATTACGGTTCCAGGTGCATTTGAAATACCGTTTGCTATAAAAAAATTCTGGGATACCTATCATAATAAATTTGAAAAGCCACAGGCGTTTATTGCGTTAGGCTGTGTACTACGGGGTGGTACTCCCCATTTTGATTACGTGTGTAAAGCCGTTACCGATGGAGTGTTGCAGCTTAATTTAATATTGCCTGTGCCAACTATTTTTGGTGTGCTTACTGTTGATAACCAGGAGCAGGCTGATGAACGAACCGGCGGTGCTCATGGTAATAAAGGAGAGGAAGCGGCAATATCTGCCTTAAAAATGATGGCGCTAAAATATTCAGTGTAATATTCTATCCGGCTCTTAATATTAGTTGTTATATAAATTATATTTTTACTTCGCTTAATTACTCGAGAAGAAATTCTGAAAATGAAAGTTCAATTATTTATACCATGTTTTGTTGACCAGCTATATCCGCAAACCGCCTTTAATATGGTGAAAGTTTTGGAAAAGGCTTGTTGCGATGTGGAATACAATACCAATCAAACGTGCTGCGGACAACCCGCTTTTAACGCTGGTTTTTGGGAAGACGCCAAACAGGTTGCTACAAAATTCCTAAAAGATTTTGACGGGACCGATTACATTGTTGCACCATCTGCATCGTGTGTTGGTTTCGTGAGAAATTACTATAACTCACTTTTTGAAAACTCGTCGTTGCATAATAATGTGAAAGATATTTCTAAAAGAATATTCGAGTTTACAGAATTTCTAACCAACATTTTAAAAATTGACAATTATGGCGCCGTATTAAGCGCAAAAGCTACTTATCATGATAGCTGCGCCGGATTACGGGAATGTAAAATAAAAGAAGGACCAAGAAAATTGCTCGGTAAAGTGAAAGGACTTGAACTTATTGAGATGGATGAAAATGAAACCTGCTGTGGTTTTGGCGGCTCATTCGCCGTTAAGTTTGAAGCAATTTCCATTGCAATGGCCGATCAAAAGGTACATCACGCTTTAAACACCGGCGCCGAATATATTATTTCAACTGATCTTAGCTGCCTGATGCACCTGGAAGGTTATATAACTAAAAAGGAACTGCCCATTAAAACAATGCATATAGCTGATGTATTGGCAAGCGGATGGGAATAGATATTCAGATTGCAATAGACATTCATCTTATTCCCGTCGCTACCCATTTTAAAAGAACTGATAATGGAGAAAATTCGTAAGTAAATAAAAAATTTACTTTGAAAAATAATCTCTGCCTCCTTGCAATCATTTGTAATCAAAGCAAAACAAATTGGCATAAAAGTCTACGATGACGGGGCCTATTCTTTTGACGTAAATTTTGAATTGGGAATATACCCGCTTGCAATAGAAAACCTAAATATATTCTCATAATATTTTTATCTTTCTTGAAATATTTAAAAAAACATTTTATGAATTACTGGCTTGTAAAATCAGAACCTTCCACGTATAGTTGGGAGCAATTGGTAAAGGACAAAAAAACAACATGGGATGGTGTAAGAAATTATGCCGCGAGAATCCATTTGCGTGCGATGAAAAATGGTGATGAAGTTTTATTTTATCATAGCAATGAGGGAATGAATATTGTTGGTATGGCAAAAGTTGAAAAGGAAGCTTACCAGGATCCAACAACGGAAGATACCAATTGGGTGGCAGTTGATTTAAAGCCTTATAAAAAATTAAAGAAACCCGTTAGTCTCACGCAAATCAAAGCCGACAAACGTTTGAAAGAAATGGCATTGGTTCGTATCGGAAGATTATCCGTTCAGCCCGTTACGGAAAAAGAATGGAAAATAATTATGGAGATGGGCGGAGTGAAATGAAATTTTAATTGCTCATTTATCGATAGCTTTTAATTTTATTGAATGAAAAAAAACCTTGTTGTTCTTACAGGCGCCGGCATTAGTGCAGAAAGTGGGTTAAAAACTTTTCGTGATAGCGACGGACTTTGGATGGGATATAATGTTTATGAAGTAGCCACTCCTGAAGGTTATAAAAAAAATCCAAATTTGGTTCTTGATTTTTATAATAGGAGAAGGAGGGAAGTGGCGGCGGCGTTACCAAATGCTGCCCATAAAGGGATTGCTGCACTACAGGACAATTATAACGTAACGGTAATCACTCAAAATATAGATGACCTGCATGAAAGGGCTGGCTCAAAAAATGTATTGCACCTGCATGGAGAAATTTTTAAAATGCGGGGAGAAAAAGACATCCATACATTTTACGAAATCAGGGAAGATATAAATTTAGGGGATATAGCACCGGATGGTACGCAATTCAGGCCACACGTGGTATGGTTTAATGAACAGGTGCCGATGATTGAATTAGCCGGTATGGTAATGTCGGACGCTGATATTTTTATTTTAGCGGGTACATCATTGCAGGTGTATCCTGCTGCGGGTTTAATTGATTTTCTTCCCCTGGATGTTCCTAAATATATTATTGATACCAAGCCTCCATTCGTGCCATTTCATCATAATTTTCATGTAATTGAAAAAACGGCAACGGAAGGCGTTGAGGATTTATTAAAAATGTTGGCGCTGTAAAGCATTATTTTTTATTACGAAACTATTTTTATGGATATAATCTCATTACCCGGCGGATATGAATGGTTTTTAATAATTATCGCATTGGTATTTGGTATTAGCATGCTTCCATGTTTTTTTCTTTTGGCTGCGCAATAAAAAGATCGGCAAATAAATGGCGATTTTAAATTCTGTTATTTCGAATTAATAAATTTCATCTCCATAAAAAATAACCCAGGTTGCAAAATCATCTGAAAAATTTATAAACCTGTGTTCCATGTGGGCAGGAACAAAAATCACGTCGCCCTGGCTACATTCTATTGTTTCGCCCTTTCTATAAAACCCTGAGCTGCCCGACGCAATAATGTAGAGCTCATCCTTCTTATGGGGCGTTTGCTCATCAGCCAATTTAGGTGCGTAATATTCCACGGTCATTTTCCCCTCTTCCATTACTTCTACAAACTTGCTGCTTCCGTTAATTAAAAGTTTTTTTGCTTCGTCTAAGGATATATGATAGTTGTTTTTCATTAATAATAATTTTGAGATAAAATATCTTTTGCGCTAACAAAAATAAACACTATGAAAATATTAAATGCTTTTCCATGAAAAAGCCAGGAAAATTCCTGGCGTAAATATTTTTTTTGAAAAGCCTGGTTCCTTTTTATTTTACCGGTGAAGTTTGACTTTTATTAGCGGGCATGTTATTCGTTGCCATTATGAACGTATTTTGTTTTTTTGCCTGGCGAAATCCGCTTTCCTTTTGTTCCAATATTTGTAAATTTTCCATTTTTAACCGCCTGTCTTTTTCAATATTTGCATGATGAATTTTTGCAAGCGTAGGAGCAATTACCAAAGAAACGATACTCATCAACTTAATTAAAATATTCATACTGGGACCGGAGGTATCCTTAAATGGATCACCAACAGTATCGCCCGTTACAGAAGCTTTGTGAGGTTCCGATCCTTTGTAATACGTTTCATTATTAATTACCGCTCCTTTCTCAAAAGATTTTTTCGCATTGTCCCAGGCGCCGCCTGCATTGTTTTGGAACATTCCCATCAACACACCACTAACGGTAGCACCGGCTAGAAAACCACCCAATACTTCCGGACCGAAAACGAAACCAATAATCAACGGCGTGATTAATGCAATGGCCCCGGGCAACATCATTTTTTTAATAGAAGCTTCAGTAGAGATGGCAACGCATTTTTCATATTCCGGTTTACCGGTTCCTTCCATAATACCCGGTATCGTCGGAATTGCCGGCGCACTTCTTCCACCATGGCCATGGCAGCCTCGCCAACAGCACGAATGGCCAATGAAGAAAAGATGAATGGTATTCCAGCTCCTACAAACAAACCAGCAAGCACATCCGCACGATAAATATCAATACCATCAATTTCTGCAATACCAACAAATGCTGCAAATAAAGCAAGGCAGTTAATGCTGCAGAAGCAATCGCAAACCCTTTACCCGTAGCCGCTGTTGTATTTCCTACTGCATCCAGAATATCAGTTTTTTCACGAACATCTGTTGGCAATTCACACATTTCGGCAATACCACCTGCATTATCGGCAATTGGGCCAAAGGCATCAATAGCCAATTGCATTGCAGTTGTAGCCATCATACCAGCTGCGGCAATGGCCACTCCATACAATCCTGCAAACTAGTAAGACACCATAAATACCGGACGCCAACACAAGTATCGGAAACAAAGTGCTTTCCATACCCACGGCAAGACCTCCAATAATATTGGTTGCATGTCCTGTTGAAGATTGACTTACAATACTCATAACCGGACGTTTGCCCATGGCGGTATAGTATTCCGTAATGATACTCATCAAAGTACCTACAACAAGACCAACGAAGATGGCACCGAACACACCATATTTTGTAAACTCATAATCACGAAGACATGAGTATCCGGCATTAAACAGATTACTAGAAAGTAAGAAGCAATGGCAGTCAAAATCATGGAACCCTAATTACCCATATTCAAGGCATTTTGAACTTAGTGTCTTGCAAACCTGCAGTTTCAGAAATTCGAACAAAAAAAGTTCCTATAATAGAAAATATAATTCCCATGCCTGCAATAAGCATTGGTAATAAGATAGGAGCTAATCCGCCGAAAGCATCACGCTGAATAGTTTCACTTCCCAATACCATCGTTGCAAAAACAGTAGCGACATATGAGCCAAAAAGATCGGCACCCATACCGGCAACGTCACCTACATTATCTCCCACATTATCCGCTATGGTTGCAGGGTTACGCGGATCGTCTTCAGGAATACCAGCTTCTACTTTTCCGACAAAATCGGCGCCCACATCGGCAGCCTTTGTATAAATACCACCACCCACACGTGCGAATAA
>CAWFYG010000024.1:0-17703 GCA_963819925.1 uncultured Chitinophagaceae bacterium
GTGGTAGGTGGTAAAATTGATATGGTGCGCCTGTTTGCAATTATTGCCGCTTTTATTTTATTGATTGCATGTATCAACTTTATGAACCTGAGCACTGCACGAAGTGAAAAGCGGGCAAGAGAGGTAGGCATCCGCAAAGTAGTAGGTGCACAAAAAGGTACATTAGTCGGGCAGTTTTTAGGCGAATCAATTTTGCTTGCGTTTCTTGCAGGAATTCTTGCACTGCTGATCGTGCAGGTTTCTTTGCCTGCATTTAATACGTTGGTGAACACGCAACTATTTGTTCCTTTCGGTAATATTTATTTCTGGTTGCTCGGCGTAGCATTTATTTTATTTACAGGAATATTGGCAGGAAGCTATCCTGCATTTTATCTTTCTTCTTTCAGCCCTGTTGCTGTATTTAAAGGAACGTTCAAAGCGGTGAATGCCTTAATTACTCCGAGAAAAATATTGGTGGTATTACAATTCACATTTGCGATAGCACTTATCATCTGCACCATCATAATACGGCAGCAAATAAAATACGCACAGGAAAGAGAAACGGGATACAATAAAAACAATCTCATCTATCATTGGCTCACAGGCGATTTGGAAAAAAATTATAATCTAATAAAAAATGAACTGATCAACTCCGGCGCTGCCACATCCGTAACGAAGACGAGCCAGCCAATCACACAGGGATTGAGCGATACATGGGGCTTTGTGTGGCAGGGAAAAGATCCGAACGACAAAACGGATTTTGATCGTTTTTGCGCAGGCGACGATTTTACTAAAACAATGGGCCTGCAAATTGTACAGGGCAGGGATTTTGATTTGCGAAATTATCCTGCTGATTCCACAGCTTGTTTATTAAATCAGTCCGGGGTAAAAGCAATGGGTTTTAAAAATCCTATCGGCCAGGTGATAAAAGATGGTGATGACAGGTGGCATGTGATTGGAGTATTAAAAAATTTCATTCTCCGCTCGCCATATTCAGCGCTAAAGCCAATGGTTGTTGAAGGAAGCAAAGGATGGTTCAATGCAATTCATATAAAATTAAACCCGGTCAACACCACTCAGAAAGACTTGGCGACAGCAGAAAAAATATTTAAAAAATATAACCCGGAATATCCCTTCGAATATCATTTTGTGGATGAGGAGTATGCAAAGAAATTTGAGGACGAGCAGCGCATCCGGGAGTTGGCGGAATTATTTGCGGCACTAACCATTTTTATTTCCTGCCTTGGCCTGTTTGGCCTTGCCACCTATATGGCAGAAAACCGGGTTAAAGAAATTGGTGTGCGCAAAGTACTGGGCGCAAGTATAACAAGCATCACTACACTGCTATCAAAAGACTTTTTAAAACTGGTAATCATTTCCTTTTTTATTGCCTCACCAATCGCGGCGTACGTAATGAATAAATGGTTGTTGAGTTATGCTTATCGGGTAGATGTTCAATGGAGGGTTTTTGTATTTACGGCAATCTTGTCAATACTCATTGCAATAATAACAGTTAGTTACCAGGCAATAAAAGCAGCGATGGCAAACCCGGTGAAGAGTTTGAGAACAGAATAGAATTATTTTGAATGAAAAATTTTAATTAATAACTCTTAATTCATAATTCTAAATTAAATAAAGTGTTTAAAAATTATTTCAAAACGGCATGGCGTAATCTCACAAGAACAATAGGTTATAGTACGCTCAATGTTTTGGGTCTTGCAATAGGAATGGCTGTGGCATTATTGATTGGTCTTTGGGTATATTATCAATATTCGTTTGATAAATTTCTCCCGGAACATCAATCGATCTATCGTGTGCAACGCAATTTTAATAGTAATGGAGATACACTCACTTTTCAAACTACTTCGCCGCGACTCGCCGAAGCGTTACGCAACCAAATTCCCGAAGTGCAATCTGTGGCACTGAGTGATTGGGGAGGCGATCATGGTTTGATCGTAAATGATAAAAAGTTCTATGAAAATGGAATGATTGCCGGAACCGATTTTTTCCGCATCTTTCGATTTACAGCTTCAAAGGGAAATTTAAAAAATGCTTTTAACGATGCGTATTCTATTGTGATCACTCAATCGTTGTCGAAGGCGCTCTTTGGTAATGAAGATCCGATTAATAAAACCGTGCGTTTTGATAACCATGATAATTTAAAAGTAACCGCCGTAATAGAGGACGTGCCGCATAATTCTTCGCTTGACTTTAAGTTCATCGTTCCTTCCACTTATGTTGAACGGGCATATCCCGGCTCTACAGATAAGACTTCGTTTAGTAATAACGGTTACCAGATCTTCATAAAACTAAAACCCGGAATCTCTTATGCCCAGGTAGCTCCGAAGATCAGGAATATTGAACATGTTGAACCAGGGAATATTAATGCGATGAATTCTTTTGTTACATTTCAGCCGATCTCACGCTGGCATTTATATTCTAACTATGTCAATGGACAAGACACGTCCTGGTTTTCTTGAGTATGTAAAAATGTTTTCAATAATTGGCTTACTGGTATTGATCATTGCCTGTATTAATTTTATTAATCTTACCACCGCCCGTTCCGAAAAAAGAGCCCGTGAAGTGGGTGTACGCAAAGCTATCGGCTCACAAAGAAAGGATCTTATTATACAGTTTCTTGCCGAATCTTTTTTTCTTACAATGCTTGCATTTATTTTGTCTATACTTTTTGTTTGGCTGGCATTACCTGCTTTCAATATGCTTACGGGCGATGATATCGCTATTCCATTCGGCAATATCAGTTTCTGGTTAATGATGATCGGATGTATTGTATTTACCGCTTTTCTTGCGGGAAGCAGGCCTGCATTTTATCTCTCCTCTTTTAATCCTGTAAAAGTTTTAAAAGGTGTTATTAATACAGGCAAGGGGGCTTCTTTTTCAAGAAAGACATTGGTAGTAATTCAGTTCAGTTGTTCGATAGCGCTTATCATCAGTACGGTAATTATTTACCGGCAGATACAATATGCCAAAGACCGGCCTACCGGTTATGATCTCAATCGCTTGTTGTCAACAAATATGAATGATGACTTGCAGAAAAATTATAATGCTCTTAAAAATGAATTAGTCGAAAAAGGGATTGCCGAAAGTGTTACCACCACCACGAGTTCGGCTACCGGTGTCTGGTGGCATACGGATATTGAGCAATGGCCGGGTAAAACTCCAGGTGAGACGGTAGAGATGGGAAATATTTTTGTTAGCGAAGATTATTTTAAAACCGTTGGAATGAAGGTGGTTCAAGGAAGAGATTTTTCCAGTGGCAATGATAGTACGAGTGTAATATTTAATGAAGCCGCCATAAAACGGCTTCGGTTAAAAAATCCTGTTGGGCAAAAAATAACTGCCTATTTCAACGACAAGGAATACACTATTGTCGGCGTTGTAAAAGACGCATTGATGGTTTCCCCATTCAATGCAGCTGATCCCACCATGTTTTATTGTTATCCGCAGCCGCAAAACGTGATGCTGTATAAATTATCGCCTCACGTAAAAGCGGGGTATGCAGTAAATCAGCTAACGGCTATTTTTAATAAATACGATCCCGCATACCCGTATGTTTATTCTTTTACGGATGCTGATTATGCATCGAAATTCAATCTCGAAATGCTGGTTGGAAAACTGGCAGGTTTATTTGCCTGCCTTGCCATTTTTATTTCCTGTCTTGGATTGTTTGGCCTGGCGGCATATATGGCAGAACAACGAACGAAAGAAATCGGTATACGAAAAGTATTGGGTGCTTCGGTATCGCAGGTTTGGTTGTTGTTATCAAAAGAGTTCATCCTACTGGTGATTATAAGTTGTGTCATTGCTTCACCGGTTGCTTATTATTATCTCAACAACTGGCTTACACAATATTCATACAGGATAACTATAAAGCCCTTTGTATTTATAGTGGCGGGCATTGCAGCAATATTGATAACGATAATTACAGTAAGCTTCCAGGCAATAAAAGCGGCAATTGCCAACCCGGTGAAATCGTTGCGGACTGAATAAAGGTGAAAGAGGTATAATTATAATAATGTGATAAAACCAATAAGGTTTGGAATCATCTTTATAAAATTCAAAAAGAGTTTAGAAAACGAGAATGAAACCAATTTACAATGCAAAAAAAAATTGATACAAACAGTCATTAACAATTCATAAAAATAATCACTATGCTAAAGCAAAAATACTATATCGCGATACTGCTAATTTTTGGTTGTAAAGCCACCTTTGCGCAAACTACTACCTATGTAAAACATTTCAACAAAGTTATCGTAAGTCCGCATGTACAGGTAACCTTCGTTGAAGGGAACCAGGAAAGCGTGACCATTGAAAATAGTACCGTAAGTAATGATAAAATTAATATTGATGTTAAGGACAATACTCTCCTTATCTATTTAGACGGCGCTAAAGAAATAGATAAGAATGAAACCTATTATGAAAATGGGAATAAAATGAAGCGCCCCATTTACAAAGGAACCGTTCTAACGGCAACGGTTACTTATAAAACGCTCGATGATCTTTCCATACGTGGAGAGGAAACACAGGTTTGCAAAAGCCCTTTGAAGAGTGACAAATTCAAATTAAAAATTTACGGTGAATCCCTGGTGGTATTTAACGAAGTAAGCTTCGGAGAACTTCGGACAACAATATATGGTGAAAGCCATCTTGAAATTAAATCAGGATCGATAACCAATCAAAGATATACCGCTTACGGGGAGAGTACAATTAACAGTCTCAATATTACGGGCAATACTTCTAAAATTACCGCGTATGGAGAAGCGGACTTCAGCCTCAACGTTTCAGATGAAATAAAGATTACTGCATTTGGCGAAGCCCGGCTTGGTTACCTGGGAAATCCCAAAATAACAAAGGGATTACATTTTGGAGAAGTTCACATAGATAAAATTGATTAGTATGTTGACCTGAACTGAATCAACTATTGCCGGGAAGAAAATTTTTTAAGAACGATTAAAATATGATTATTATGATAAAAAATTTCTTTAAAACAGCGTGGAGAAATTTGACGAAGTATAAATTTATTTCCTTCGTTAATTTGTTTGGACTAACGGTTGGCCTCACATGTTGCCTGTTGATCCTGACTTATATTTTGAACGAATTAAGTTACGACCGGTACAACAAAGATGCTGACCAGGTGTATCGGGTCACCAGGACCTTTTATAACGGTAACGGTGAGAAGACACTTGAATTAAGTACGGTTGCACCACCCTTTGGATATTATTTCCCCGCAGATTTTCCTGAAATACAAAAAATGACGCGGCTGCTGAATATCGGTTCTACGCCGCTTCGCTATAAAGATAAACTCATCAATGAACCCAACGTTTATTTTGCTGACGAAAACCTGTTCGATGTATTTACTGTAAAAGTATTAAAAGGAGATCCCAAGACTGCCCTGTCCGGGCCTTTTTCAGTAATGCTTACGGAGGAGACTGCAAAAAAATATTTTGGCGATGAAGATCCCATCAACCAGGTACTTAGAGCCAACAATCAATTTGATGTAAAGGTGACCGGCGTTTATAAGGCTTTTCCACCCAACGCCCATCTTCATCCAAACGTTTTAGTGTCATTCAATACTCTCAACGATACTGCTGTTTATGGCGCCGAAAATCTGCGGACCAACTGGGGCAACAATTCATTCTTTACTTACATAAAACTTCCTAAACATTACGATATAAAAAATATGGAAGCCAGGTTTCCTGCTTTTCTTGATAAGCACATGGCCGCTCAATATAAAAATGTACAACCGTCAAAAGCTACCAGCCTGGGTCTTCAAAAGCTTACGGACATTCATTTGTATTCGCATACCGATTACGAAGCAGAACCCAATGGCAATATCAATCGCGTGTATATTTTTTCTGCTATCGCTTTGTTTATTCTGTTGATTGCATGCATCAATTACATGAATCTTTCTACCGCCCGTTCTGCTTTGCGTGCAAAAGAAATCGGTATAAGAAAAGTGGTAGGGGCAAGGAAGAAGCAACTAATTGTTCAGTTCCTGAGCGAATCTGTATTGATCACATGGGCTGCCATTGTATTTGCATTTGGCCTGTTATATATTTTGCTGCCTTTGTTGGATACATTATCAACGCAGGATTTGTCGGTAAGTATTTTAATGAGATGGGAAATACTTCTGCCATTGTTTTTGTCGCCATTTGTTGTGGGTATCGTTTCAGGTTTATACCCTGCATTTTTCATGTCATCATTTCAGCCGGTTAAAACTTTGAAGGGGCTATTCAAAGTTGGCGGCAGTAGTATCAACTTTCGTAAAGTACTGGTGGTAACGCAGTTTGCGATTTCAATTATCCTTATCATCACTACCATCATCGTATTTCAGCAATTGCGTTTTGTACAAAAGGCATCGCTTGGTTATGATAAAGAACACCTGCTTACGCTTCCTTATAATAGCCAAATGAATGATCAGTATGAGTCTTTCCGCAATACATTGCTGCGGAATCCAAATATTAAAGATGTGGGTCGTTCTTCAAGGATACCTACCGGAAGATTGCTCGATGATATGGGAGCATCTGCTCCCGGTTCAGATTCTATGGTGCCTGTAAAAGCTGAAATCAGGTTTGTAGCAACTGACTATGATTTTATACCAACGTATGGGATTTCAATGGCAGCAGGCAGAAACTTTTCGCGTGATTATAGAACGGACACTTCCAATTTTGTAATCAATGAATCTGCCGTAAAAGCAATTGGATGGAAATCGCCGGAACAGGCTGTTGGTAAAGATTTAAAATATGGTTTTATAAAAGGGCACATTATCGGCGTAGTGAAAGATTTTCACTTCGAATCTCTTCATCAGCCAATTAAGCCGATGATCTTCATTATGCCGGCCTCAACGGGCAACAATAGTTTTTATAATAATATCTCCATAAAAATTTCGGGACAAAATATTTCATCAGCGCTGGCGACCATACAAAATACCTGGCAAAAATATAATCCTGACCTGCCTTATCAATACACTTTTTTAGATGAAAATTTTTCAAAGCTGTATGCTTCCGAGCAAAAGCAGGAAACTATTTTTATGGTCTTTGCATTCATTGCCATTTTCATTGCATGCCTTGGATTATTCGGCCTTTCTGCATTTGCCATTTCACAACGTGTGAAAGAAATTGGTGTGAGAAAAGTTTTAGGCGCCAATGTGCCAGGTATCGTTGCACTTATTTCAAAAGACTTTTTGAAACTTGTGATGATTGCATCGGTCATCGCATTTCCTATAGCGTGGTATGCCATGGATAAATGGTTGCATGATTTTGCTTACCGGGTCAACATTCAATGGTGGGTTTTTCTTCTTGCGGCTGTTTCGGCTTTGCTGATTGCCTTACTTACAGTGAGTTTCCAGGCAATAAAAGCAGCGGTGGCAAACCCGGTAAAGAGTTTGCGAAGTGAATAGCAAAATCGTTAATACGCTGATTTGCCGATTAGTTAATTAAAGAGAATAAAAATATTTAGTATTTGTTGGTTTACTATAACGAAATTCTAAAATATAACAATTAAGGCTAAACGAAAATAAAATGTTTAAAAATTATTTTAAAACTGCGTTGCGGAATATTACCAGGCAAAAAGTTTTTTCCTTCATTAATATTGCCGGCCTTTCCGTAGGGATGGCAAGTGCCATGCTGATTTTGTTGTGGGTGCAAAATGAAGTAAGCCATGACCGGTTCCATAAAAAACTCGACAGAATTTATTCTCTCAATAACCGTGATAAATTCAATGGTGAAATGTTGGCCTGGAGCGCCACGCCAAAAATTCTTGCGCCTACTATAAAACAAGACTATCCTGAAGTGGAGGAAGCCGTGCGGGTGGCCGGTTGCCAATTCCTTTTTTCCGTGGGAAATAACCATATTAATGAACGTGGAGATCTAACCGATCCTTCATTTTTAAAAGTATTTTCTTTTCCACTTGCCGAAGGCAATATAAATACTGCTTTAAGCCAGGTCAATAGTATTGTCATCACGCAAAATCTGGCAACGAAATTATTTGGTACTGAAAATGCAATGGGTAAAATCATAAGGATTGACAGTACGGATAACTTTATGGTAACCGGTGTAATGAAAAATCTACCCAACAACACTTCTTTCGATTTTGATTACCTGCTACCGTGGAGTTATTTAAAAAAGATCAATGGTGATGATAGTTATTGGGGTAATAATTCAGTGCAATCTTATGTTTTATTAAAACCAGGCGTTTCTGAAACCGCGTTCAATTCTAAAATCAAAAACATAACTATTGATCATACCAAAGGGTCAGGCGATCCGTCAACCACACAGGTGTTTGCTTATCCTCTGAAAAAAATGTGGTTGTATTCAAAATCAGAAAACGGGCAGTATGTTGAAGGAAGAGTTGAAACTGTAAAATTGTTCGGAATTATAGCTGCGTTTATTTTATTGATTGCCTGCATCAACTTTATGAACTTAAGCACTGCCAGGAGCGAAAAGCGGGCGAAAGAGGTGGGCATACGAAAAGTGGCAGGCGCTCCCCAACAAATGCTAATTGCCCAGTTTATCGGCGAGAGCGTTTTGATTGCATTTATCGCGTTTTTATTTGCGCTGTTCATTGTGGAATTGAGCCTCCCCGCATTTAATACACTTGTCAGCAAACAATTATTTATTGACTATAGTAATATTTATTACTGGTTATTTGCATTAGCTTTTATCGTTTTCACAGGTGTGCTTGCGGGCAGTTACCCCGCCTTTTATTTGTCTTCCTACAAACCGGTAAAGGTTTTAAAGGGCACATTTAAAGCCGCTTATGCATTAGTAACCCCACGAAAGGTTTTGGTGGCTCTTCAATTCACATTTGCTATTGTTTTAATCATTTGCACCATCATAGTAGGACAGCAAATCAAATATGCAGAAGAAAGGGATACAGGTTATTCGAGAAACGGCCTTGTATTTACAAGCCTTGATGGCGATATAAGTAAAAATTATTTATTAATAAAAAATGAACTGCTCAGCAGTGGTGCCGCAACAGCGGTGACAAAATCTATGAGCCCCATTACCAGGAGAAACAGTGATGGATGGGGTTGGACATGGACAGGAAGCAATGAAAGCGATAAAAAAACCGATTTTGTAAGAATGTCATCGGATGCTGATTTTGTAAAAACTATGGGTGCACACCTACTTGCGGGAAGGGATATCGATGTGTATAAATATCCCACGGATTCCAATGCGGTTTTACTCAATGAAGCAGCCGTAAAAATCATGCGGTTAAAACACCCTTTAGGAGCCAATGTGAATCAGAATGAAGAAGACTGGCATGTGGTCGGCGTAATTAAAAATTTTATATATGCATCCCCTTATAATAAGGTGCAGCAATTAGCAGTATTTGGGCCGGCAGCCTGGTTTAATACAATGCACTTCAGGTTAAACCCTGCGAATTCAACAAAAAAAGATTTACAGCTTGCTACAAACGTTTTCAAAAAGTATAACCCGCAATATCCCTTTGACTACAAATTTGCAGACGAAGCGTACGCAAAGAAGTTCCAGGAAGAAGAACGCACCGGTACCCTTGCCGCATTATTTGCAGGGCTAACTATTTTTATTTCATGCCTTGGCTTGTTTGGGCTTGCAGCGTATATGGCTGAAAACCGGATCAAAGAAATTGGCGTGCGTAAAGTGCTTGGCGCCAGTGTTATGAGCATTACTACCCTTTTGTCCAAAGACTTTTTAAAACTGGTGATCATGTCATTTGTAATCGCATCGCCCATTGCATGGTACGCAATGAGCCACTGGCTTTCGGGTTATACATACCGTGTAAGCATCAGTTGGTGGGTATTTGCAGGCGCGGGAATAATAGCTGTTCTGATTTCATTGTTTACAGTAAGCTTCCAGGCAATAAAAGCGGCAGTGGCCAACCCGGTAAAGAGTTTGAGAACAGAATAAAATTAGCCAATAGCTAATGGCCAACAGCTATTAGCACAAAACAAAATTTTATGTTTAAAAATTATTTCAAAATTGCTATTCGTTACCTGTTGCGTTATAAAACGTACACGGTAATAAATATCCTGGGATTGGTCGTAGGTATTGTGTGCTGTGTGCTTATTATGTTGTTTGTGAGAAGTGAGTTCAGCTATGATCGTTTCAATACAAAAGCCGATCGCATTTATCGTGTGTGGCAGGATGAAAAAGTACAGGGGGAGGAGTTTATAAATACAGTTACCGGTGTTCCAATGGGGCCCGCCATACAATCGGGCTTTCCCGAAGTTGAATCGATGTGCCGCGTTTTCCGGTTTAATACACTTATAGAGAACGGCAGCAATTCGTTCAATGAAAATATTACCATGGTTGATTCGACCTTGTTTAAGATGTTCGATTTTAAATTGCTGCGGGGCGACCGTAATAATCTATTCACTACCAGTAATTCGATTGTTATTACCCCACAGATTGCAAAGAAATATTTCGGAACGGTAGATGCGGTAGGCAAAAGTTTTGAAATGCAACTGGGAGATGAAAAACAATTGTTCACTGTTTCAGGTATAGCTGCCAATGCACCGGAAGAATCAAGCATTAAATTTGATATACTTCTTCCCTACGCTAATGATAAGTTCCTGTTTCAAAAAAGGATGCTCAATAGCTGGTTTAATGTTTTTAACGAAACGTATATCTTGCTTCGCAAAGATGTTTATGCAGCCAATCTTGAGAAGAAATTTCCGGCAATGTTAAAACAGCAACTGGGCGAAGATTATGAAAGTGAAGAATTCAATATACACCTGCAACCGTTAACAGCTATCCATCTTGATAATTCCTTGCCGGCGGGCAACCTCCCGGTCAGCAATCCAAAATATGCATATATACTGGGAACAATTGGTGTTTTGATATTACTGGTTGCCTGCATCAATTTTATTACGTTGTCACTTGGCCGATCTGCTAACCGGGCATTGGAGGTTGGCGTAAGAAAGGCCCTGGGTGCAGAAAGAAAGCAACTGATACATCAATTCTGGGGCGAAGCTTTTATAGTTACTATATTATCTGTTGCTATAGGGCTATTAGCATCATCATTCCTGGTTACGCCTTTTAACAGGCTCATCAACCGAAATCTTGTTCTTCATTTCGATCTTACATTTATTATTTTTTGCCTGGCATTGATATGCATCATAGCATTAATCGCGGGTTTCTATCCTGCGATTATTCTTTCCCGTTATAATCCTGTTGAAGTGCTCAAAGGGAAGCTCGCTTTGAAAAATAATTCCGGTTTATTCAGAAAAGGATTGATAGTCGGTCAATTTGCAGCGTCTATCGTAATGATCATTTGTACGATGATAATAAGTAAGCAAATGAATTATATACAGCACAAAGATCTCGGTTACAATAAAGACCAGGTAATTATTGTGTCTACGCATAAAAAGCGGGCAGAGGGTTTTCCGCTTGCCCGGTTGTATAAGACGGAGTTATTAAAATATCCGCAGGTAACAATTGCCGGCGTCTCAACGTTCAGCTTCGCAGAAACACCGTGGGCAACGATAGGCTACGGCGATGATGATAAAAAATCATATCACAGTTTTCAATATAATGAGATAGGCATTGATTTTATCAAGACTATGCAGATTCCTATCCTGGAAGGAAGGGATTTTTCTGCGAATAATACTGCAGATTCAATCAACAGCATTTTAGTAAATGAAGCCCTCGTTAAGGAATATGGATTGAAGAATCCTGTTGGAAGCAGGATCGGTAAATATTCCCAACGGATTGTGGGAGTTATGAAAGACTTTAACTATGAATCGCTGCACGATAAAATACGGCCATTGATTCTTTCATTAAAATTCGATACCATAGCACGGCAGTCGAGTGACATTTCTTTTCCCAATGCTCCGCAACCGCGTATTTCTGTCAGGATGAAGCCTGGCAATATAGCGGATAATATAAGTGTGCTTAAGAAAGCATGGAATGCTGTTGCGCCAAACCAGGAATTTGAATATCATTTCTTGGATGAAAGCCTGGCGGCTGCTTATGAGCAGGAACAAAAAAGTGCAACTGTGGTAAAAATCGCTTCAGGCTTATCTATATTTATTGCATGCATAGGACTGTTTGGCCTGGCAACACTAACGGTTACGCAGCGCACGAAAGAGATAGGAATCAGGAAAGTGTTAGGTGCCAATACAACACAACTTGTTGAACTTTTATCAAAAGATTTCCTCCTGCTGATTTTAATTGCTTCCTTCATTGCATTTCCTGTGGCGTGGTGGGCCATGAATTCCTGGCTGTCAGATTTTAAATATCATACCAACATTAGCTGGTGGATATTTATCACAGCAGCCCTTCTGTCGATAGCTATAGCATTTGCAACTATAAGCTTCCAGGCGATAAAAGCAGCTCTTGCAAACCCGGTGAAGAGTTTGAGAACGGAATAAAAATCAGGTAACAGCTAATGGCCAACGGTTATCGGCTCAAAACAAAAAAATATGTTTAAAAATTATTTTAAAACCGCCTGGAGAAACATTGTAAAACACAAGGCCCAATCGTTCATTAATGTTTCAGGACTTTCCGCCGGTATGGCCGTAGCCATCCTGGTTGGTCTTTGGATATGGAGTGAATTCTCGTTTGATAAAAATTTTAATAATTACAATCGTATTGCGCAGGTAATGCAAAGCGAAACCCGCAATGGAGAAGTCAATACAATTAAAGGCATTGGAATTCCCCTGGCTGGCGAATTAAGAAAAAGTTATGGCAGCGATTTTAAGTACGTAGTCTTATCATCGTGGAGTATGAACAGCTTGGTATCGTCGGGTGATCAAAAAATTAATGCACAGGGCAATTACATGGAAACGGATGCACCTGAGATGCTTAGCTTAAAAATGATTGCGGGAACACGAAAAGCATTTCAAAAAGGTTCAACCGTCCTGCTATCCCAATCCATAGCAAAGAAGTTATTTGCGAATGACGACCCTATCGGAAAAATTGTAAATATCGGTGGCGACCAACCGGAAAAAGTGGTTGGTGTATACGAAGATTTTCCTCAAAATAGTTCTTTTAGTGAAGTTGCTTTTATAGCGCCTTTTCTTGACCTGGCAAGCTGGGTTAACGGGAATGAAGATAACTGGTCCAGCGAATCCTTCCAGTTGTTTGTGCAGTTGGCGGATAATGTTGATATGAAAAAAGTATCAGCAAAGATTGAAAATGTTAAGCTTAATAAAATAGATGCGCAAACGGCAAAGGTTGAAAAGCCAAAGTTGCTGTTGCAGCCTATGAGCAAATGGCATTTGTATGCGGATTTTAAAAATGGTGTAAATACAGGTGGCGCTATTCAATATGTGTGGATGTTTGCCATCATTGGATTGTTTGTTTTGCTGCTGGCTTGTATCAACTTTATGAACTTATCGACGGCACGAAGTGAGAAAAGAGCAAAAGAAGTCGGCATTCGCAAAGCAATTGGCTCTCTTCGTTCACAACTCATCGGTCAATTTTTCGGTGAATCATTATTGATGACGGGAATTGCTTTCGTTGTTTCCATTTTAATGGTTCAATTAATACTTCCCTTCTTTAACACTGTATCAGGCAAACAAATAAATTTACCCTGGAGCAATGTATATTTTTGGATGAGTTGTATTGTTTTTAGCATTGCCACCGGTTTAATCGCCGGCGTTTATCCTGCACTATATCTTTCATCATTTAAACCGGTGAAAGTGTTGAAAGGCAGTTTTAAGGCAAACCGGTTTGCAGCAATGCCCCGCAAAGTTTTAGTGGTTATTCAATTTACCGTTTCAGTAATTCTCATCATCTGCACGATCACGGTTTACAGGCAGGTACAATTTGCCAAAAGCCGCCCGGTTGGTTATAGCAGGCAAGGGCTTATCACTATCATTATGCAAACTTATAATTACCATAACAATTTCACTAATATGCGAAACGACCTGCTGCAACAAGGTGCAATAACTGATATGGCAGAATCAAATTCGCCGGTTACGGAAAATGATCGCTACAATAATGGTTTTTCCTGGCAGGGGATGAATGCGCAAAGCAGTGCACAATTTAATACGGTTAATGCAACTGAAACTTATGGGAAAACAATTGGATTTGAATTGGTACAAGGGCGGGACTTTAGCAGGGCATTTGGTACAGATTCATCTGCAGTTATCATCAATCAAACTGCCGCGAAATACATTGGGTTTACAAATCCCATAGGCCAGGTAATTAAACAATATGGTAAAAGCTACCGTATTATTGGCGTCGTAAAAGATATGGTTACCGAGTCTCCGTATAAACCCGTAACGCAAACCTTATACTTTTTGGATTCCAGTATCGGCGGTATTCTAAATATAAAACTTAGTCCGGCGATGACTACATCTGCTGCGCTGGCAAGAGTTAAAGCCGTATGCAAGAAATATTCTCCGGAAGAACCTTTTGACTACGCTTTTGCTGATGAAACCTATGCACACAAATTTGCTGATGAAGAACGCATTGGTAAACTTGCTGCCTTCTTTGCGACGCTCGCCATTTTTATTTCCTGTCTTGGCATATTTGGAATGGCGTCATTTGTGGCAGAGCAGAGAACCAAAGAAATTGGTGTGAGAAAAGTATTGGGAGCATCTGTATTAAATCTCTGGGGGTTATTATCAAAAGATTTTGTGTTGATGGTATTAATCTCCTTTTTGATTGCAACACCGGTTGCTTATTATTTTATGCATAACTGGTTGCAGAATTACGAGTACAGGACAACGTTAGCCTGGTGGGTTTTTGCAATTGCCGGGGTGGGGGCTTTAGTGATCACCTTGCTGACAGTTAGTTTTCAATCTATTAAAGCGGCAGTGGCAAATCCGGTGAAGAGTTTGAGAACGGAATAGTCTGAAACAGGATTTGGGTAGATGAAAAGATTAATAAGATTGATATGAAATAAATCAGAAAACCATTAAATCATACATCAGACATGATAAAAAACTATTTCAAAATAGCCTGGCGTAATTTGAAAGCCAATAAATTTTACAGTGTCGTAAATATAAGCGGCTTGGCTGTGGGTTTGGCAACGGGAATTATACTGCTGCTCTGGGTGCAAAATGAATGTAGCTACGATACATTTAACCAGCAATATAAAAATATCTACCAGTTAAATTCGCACATTACTTTAGAAACTAAATCACTTGCCTGGCAAGGAGCACCCGGACCATTAGCTATAATGTCAAAAAAAATTCCAGGTGTAATTTCTGTTTTAAGATTGGTAAGCGACAATGAAAATCCAACGCTGTCTGATAAAGTGTTATCCAATATTGATCAAACAAAAGTATTTGACAACAACAATATTATTTATGCAGAAAGTAATTTTTTAAACTTCTTCAACTACAAATTATTGCATGGTAACCGCAATGCCTTTTTGCCGAATTCATATTCTGTTGCACTCACACAATCAACAGCCAAAAAATTATTTGGTACAGATGATGCCATTGGCAAAATTGTGCAGTTTGATAAAAATAATTTTACAGTAACCGCCGTTTTGCAAGACTTCCCGCACAACTCTTCTCTGCAATACGATGCTATCTTCCCGGTAGATTATTATGCGCAGCAATTCGCAGCTCATGGTGGCAATCATGGTTGGAAAACAATAGATGAAGATGTAAACGATTATAGTTTTAGAACATTTCTTCTGCTAAATCCAAATGCCAATACTTCAACTATTGAAACAAAACTTACACATTTATTTAATGCAATGAAAAATGGTCAGACTCCAACAACTTTTCAATTGCAAAACTTAGGAGACCTTCATCTTACAGGAATTGACGGCGATAATTCCGCATTGCAAATGGTAAGAATAATGGCTCTTGTTGCAATATTAATATTGATTATTGCAAGCATTAATTATGTAAACCTTTCTACCGCCCGGGCGCTTACAAGAATTAAAGAGATAAGTATAAAAAAAATCATTGGCGCAAAAAGAAGGCAATTGTTTTTGCAATTCATCACCGAGACAGTATTGACATTCATGTTTGCTATTATTATCGCAATTGCTTTAATTGTTTTATTGAAGCCATTGTATGATAGAATTACAGGCGAACAATTAATTCTTTCTCTGTCCAACTTTTCCATGTTAGAAATTTGGTTTTTCACACTGTTAGGAACAATACTTATTTCGGGCATTTATCCTGCAATGTTATTATCATCGTTCAATCCTTTAGGCGCCGTGCGTGATAAAAGTTTTTTGGGTATTAAAACGTCTTCATTCAGAAAATCATTAGTCGTTCTTCAATTTGTAATCTCGTTCATATTGTTAGTCGGCACAATTGTAATGGGAAAGCAAATGGAATATATAAGCAATAAAGATTTGGGTTATGATAAGAATTATGTTTTTACTGTTTCATTCCCCGAAGAAGCAACGAAAAATGCTGATGCAATAGAAAATGAATTGCTATTGCAAAAGGGCATATTAAATGTTTCATTTAGCAGCACAAGAGACATTACAAATGTAACAGAGGTTTCAGGAGATATTATTTGGGATGGAAAAAAAGATAATGTTCCGTTTATGCTTTGGCGTGTACAAGCAGATAAAAACTTCATACCTACGATGAAGTACCAGTTTATTGCAGGAACAAATTTTACGGGAACGCCTTCTGACGATAATAAATATATTTTGAATGAAACTGCTGTGAAAGCTATGGGTTTAAAACCTCCTTACGTCGGAACAAAAATTGGCTACGGGAATGCTGATGGAGAAATATTAGGTGTAGTAAAAGATTTTAATTTCAAATCACTGAAAGATCCTGTTGCGCCTTTGATAATAAGAACGTCTGGATTGAAAAACATTTTATACGTACGCACAACAGGTGCAGGCGCACAGGCAGCCATCAAAGCCGTAGAATCACAGTATAAAAAATATGCAAACAACGCACCTTTCTCTTACGATTTTCTTGATAAGACTTTCGAATCGCATTATCAATCGCAACAGCGTACAGGCACTCTGTTTACAACTTTTGCAGCGATAGCTATTTTTATTTCATGTCTTGGTTTGTTTGGATTAGCCACTTATACGGCGCAGGTAAAGACTAAAGAAATCGGCATCAGAAAAGTGCTCGGTGCAAGTGTTGGCAGCGTTGTGCAATTGATTAGTAAAGATTTTTTGAAGTTGGTAATTATAGCGACTGTAATTGCCACGCCGCTGGCTTACTGGGCAATGAATAAGTGGCTGCAGAATTTCGCTTACGAAAACATCATTGAGCTGGTGGATTTTTGGTTTAGGCATATTAATAACATTTGGAATTGCATTGTTAACGGTAAGTTTCCAGGCAATAAAAGCAGCGATGGCAAATCCGGTGAAGAGTTTGAGAAGCGAATAGAGATTGATTACACTGGTTTTAGAAGCTTGCTTAAAAAAGATTGTAGAAGTGACAGGCAGCTAATGTTTAAGAAAAATAAAATTAAATATTTATCAGATCCACGATTATGTTTAGAATTTTTTTTAAAAACACGATACGTAGCCTTTGGAAAAATAAAGGTTACAGTTCTCTGAATATTTTTGGACTGGCGATAGGAATTGCCTGTGCAGGATTAATCTTTTTATGGGTAGAAGATGAAGTAAATTTTGATAGTAATAATGTAAAGAAAGACCGCATCTATCTTGTAAAAACAAACGCGAATGTTGATGACGGTGTTTTTACCCATTCATCAACGGCTGGCCCGATGGCGCCTGCGATGCAGTCTACGATACCGGGTATTGCAAACACCTGCCGCACAACAGAAGGAGGTACTTCATTTTTATTTACCATCGGCGATAGAG
>CAWFYG010000025.1:0-8665 GCA_963819925.1 uncultured Chitinophagaceae bacterium
ACTTTGTAAATTATATTATGCCAGCAAATAAACCAATAAGAAGGTCGCAGCTTATTTCGCCCTGGGGAGTAGGGCAAATGATAAATTTTCCGAAAGATGAATCATTAATGGTAGCAGGTCTTGATTTGTGGGAAGTTAAAATTCGAGAACTTGAAAGGTCAAAATCCTTAGACGAATTTATTGTTGAAGAAGAACGACTTGCAAAAAGATTGCGGGTAAAAGAATTTCGTTTGCCGCCTGACTTCCGAGATAACATTCTTGAAAAGACAAATCAATTTTTAAAAATTCCATTTGTGCGATTTCCGAGATGGCATTACTGCACGAATTGCGGATATATGCAGAAAGTGTCGATATTTCACCATGAAAAACCAAGATGTTTAGGATTGCCTTTCCAAGGAAAATCTTGTTCCACAATACCACAAAACAAAAGAAGAAAATTAATTCCAGTTAGATTCATTGCTATTTGTCCACAAGGACACATTGAAGATTTTCCATTTGAAGAATGGGTTCACAATGGTTCAAAATGCCAGAAGGACAAATCCAATAATGAGATTAAGGGCAGGAAGAAGTTCTGGTGCTTTGTCAGGTATTGAAATTATTTGCAGTTGCGGACACAATAAGACAATGGCTGGTGCATTTAATGAACAACCATTGCAAAGAATTGGAGTTAATTGTTCATGGTGGAAGACCGTGGTTGGTGAAGAATATGAAAAACATAACACTCACGCATTGCCCACAACAATTAATAGTAGTTCAGAAAGGTGCGTCAAATGTTTACTTTTCAAATGTTCGAAGTTCAATTTATCTCCCTCAATGGCAAAAGACGGTTGACGGAGATTGGTTAATATTCTTGGAAAAAAATTGGAGATTTTTTACATGAGGGGATGAAAAATGAATTTTCAACCGGAAAAGGTTCATGCTAGTTGTAATGCAAAAGTTTTAGGTTGATTTTGAAAAAACGGATTTCTAGATAGATAAATTATTGATGCGGCAAAAAAAAGAATTATCGGTTACGATATGATGCCTTCAACAGATTCGGAAGAAAAATATCGAAAGATGGAATACGATGCGATTCTAACAGAAGCCGGAGGTTCAGAAAAGCAAGATTTTTATGTTTCTAAAGTAAAGGTATGATGAATACACTGAAACAGGAGATCATTTTAAAAGGATTTACAGTATTTGCTTATTGCACAAGCTAAGAGAGACAAGAGCATTTATAGGCTTTTCAAGATGGTTCCTGATGATGGAAAAGCTTTGGAAGCAAAAAAAGATTTCATAAAACTTGGAGCAAGCATAAACTGGTTTCCGGCAATTGTAGTAAGAGGTGAAGGAGTGTTCTTTGAATTCAACGAAAAGTCGTTTGAAGGAGTGGTCTGCAAAAAAAGAAGTAATTGAGAGAGTAAATGGACTTGCAAAGAATTTCAATAAAACAAAACTTGATAAAGGGCAGGAAGCAAGAAATATCTCACCCGAATTTATATTGATTCACACATTTGCTCATTTAGTTATAAACCAATTCAGCTACGAATGTGGCTATGGTAGTTCTGCATTGCGGGAAAGAATATATTGCAATCTTGAATTTCCTGACGAAGTAATGAACGGAGTTTTGATTTACACAGCTTCGGGAGATTCCGAAGGTTCTCTAGGTGGACTTGTTAGGCAAGGAAAACCAGGCAATCTTGAAACAATAGTTTATAATGCAATTGAAAATGCAAGATGGTGTTCAAGTGACCCGATCTGTATTGACAGTCGTGGACAAGGACCAAACTCATGCAATCTTGCAGCTTGTCATAATTGTGCTTTGCTTCCTGAAACTTGTTGCGAAGAATCAAATATGCTTCTTGACAGGGCAATGTTGATTGGCGAATTAGACAATCCTTCAATAGGATATTTTAATTTCAAATAATATGCTCGAGGATATTCCTATTTACAGGCTTTTACTTAATCCGCACTCTTATTTGCTCAAAAACAATCCTGAGGCTAATATCCTCATTTTACTTGAACAACTGCCTAATCACTCAAATATTAATCATCTTTCATGCATAAAGGGTCTGAATGATCAGCAACTAAAAAAATATTATCAAAATCAGCTTCTTCTTGAAACAAAAAAATATTGCAGAACTCTTTTAGAGGAATCTAAACGACTTATAGATGAGTATAAAGAAATACTTCTAAGAAACGATTTAGAAAAAATATTCCAGATAATTATTCAATATCAACTCCCTTTTTTTAAAATATTAATTCTTGAAGATTTGAAAAATTGTCAACTGTATAAAGGTCATTTGAAAGAAGATATTGAAAAGGCAGAACAGTACTGAAATGATAAATAAGTCTTTAAGAAAATACATCGTGTACAGTAGACTAATAAAATGCATCAAGGCTACGTTGAGAAATCCATAAAAGAATCCGATAAATTTACTCTCTGTTAGTGCCCCGGTGCATCTTTCCAAAAAGCTTCTTCAAACTCGTTTACCCCATGTTCGCGCAAGTATCTCCACACTATTCGTTGAGTTATATAGAAAGGTTGCGTTGGCTCAAGTTTGTTAGCGTGGCGTTGTGTGCTGGACATACTTGGGCCAAATGGAGGGAAGCCAGCTATAGCAGGTAAGGAGAATTCTCCGTTGTAAATTAATTATCCAGTTGTTTTATTTGCCAGATGATTAAGAAAATTGGCAGGCCACGTCGCGAACATAAAAACTTACTAATCAAGATCGGGCAAAATCTTCGCGAAACGAGGTTACAAAAAGGAGTTTCAGTGAAACAATTATCAGTCAAAAGTGGAATTGGCTGTAGCCATTTATACAAGATTGAAAAAGGTGAGGTGAATATTAGAATCTGTAATTTACTAAGACTTGCAGTTGCTTTGGGTGTTGATGCCAGTGAATTACTTCCGCCCTATCCGTAGAAAAATACTATAATTTAAGAACCGCTGCTTTCCCGGGTTCAACCAACGCAGGTGTTCTCTTTCTTTTACAAGCTTACCCAATCGTGATAGCCTCCGCCTGGTTTCATAACCAATTGTTAACCCTTTAATAAGGGCGTACGTACGGTTTTGTAAAAGCCCTTCATAAACGTTTAGCCCTTTCAGTTATCTTTTTAAAAAAGTGTCTCAGGGGTTTTCCGTTCACAAGCTTCAGATGTAAAGAAATCTTCCCGGAAACCCCGATGCCGGAATAACCCTTCCAATTTGATAAGCCCTCTCTTGTGGTTTCTTAACGCTTTGCAAATTCATATTACTTTGAAGTTTGGCCGCAAATCAATCCGGGGCAGGTCTCCTAACCTGTGCCTGCACGTTACTAAAAAACATATGCTGAGATGCCGCGTGCGAAATTTTAATTCCCTCTGTAAGTGACAGGACTGAGTAACGCACCAAACACAAGCGGGGAGGCTTACGCCGGTAAAACATATATAAGAAACTACCTAACCCGGCCATGGTTTTTGCATCACCCGGAATGAGCAACAAATTGAAAGTGCTTTATCCTCACAGTCGGTAAACTACAAAGGAAAAAGCCTGGTTCGATTGAGTACCACCATCCGTGTATTGCACAACCTCGATCTTTCCCGCATTAGCTCTTATTTCCGCAAAAGCCTTGTCATTATTGCCATAAGGAGTTCCCGCAAAACAGGTGGCGATAACCGCGTACCCGGTGGGGATATACGTTACACCCGTAACAGTGATCAGGGTCTGTCCGCTACTGAGATCTTTTGAAACGCTGAAATTTCCCGAACCTCCCAGGATATTACCATACACGTCAACGCTACCAATACAAACCGGAAGCAGGTCCGAACTACCCTGCGGCGGTCTTTGCACTTCACCGTTGTCATTCACTGTCATTAATGTAGTGCGGGTACTGTTGGTGTTATATTTCGCTATCTCAACCGCCTTTCCTGAAAGATTGGGAATTCCCAGTGTTAACCGGCTCGGTTCCATGAACAATCCCCATCTGCCAATGCCATTATATACGCCGGAACTAAAGGCATCCCAGCCGCGGGTTATCAACGGCCGGTCCGATGCATTGAGCATTACACCAAGGAGGGAGCTTTGCAGCATGAGGTTACCGCTTCCTATGGTGAGCCGCTCCGGGGGATTGGTATTTCCGATACCGACATTACCTGAATTATCGAGGGTGAATTTTGGAGACGCCTGGATGGTTAACTGCACATTACCTGTGGTATTGCCTGCACCGGTTCCAAAATCAACATCGGCTGCCGCACCGCTATAGCTGCCAATATACCCGCGATAGATACCTGCCTCATACAGCCCGATAAACATGTTGTCACCTCCGTCAAATCGTGCAGGTGACGAAACATTGGATATTACATGCAGCCTTACAGCGGGCGAAGCAGTGCCAATTCCTACATTTTGCGCATTTATTTTTACCGGCAGGCTGGCTGATGCTAAAAAGAAGGCGAGGGGAAGAAAAAGATGACGGAAAATCTTTCCCCGTGCGTCATTTATTCTATACCTGGTTGTTGCATCAATTTTATAACACGGTATTTTTGTCTTTCTGCCTCTCCGGATTGCAGGATTACCTGTATCATTCCAGCCTGGCATATTTTCGGCATCTTCATCTGCCCGGTTAGTTGCTGTTCCCTCCCTGTTTGTGAGGTTGTAAAGGATTACTGACACTTCATCCCTTAATAATTCTTGAATATTCATTTTAGTATAGTTGGGTTTTTTAAGTCCGCCCGGAACTTTATGGTGAAGCAGACATTGGATGCCTGCAAAAAATAGTTGCAAAATGAAGGGACACGGGAATTATGTCCTCCTGGTTTCAGGAATTTTGTAAGTAAAGAGGCTGGTAGCAGTACTAAGTTACGGCACTTCTAAAGAAATACTTAGCAACTTTCCCGGCGGAGAAAAATAATCACCGGGGAATAATCGTCTTCCTTCCGGCGCAGGTGTGTCCTCCCAAAAGAACGGGTTATATTCTTGATAGTCCGTTGAGGACTGGTATTGTTGAAAAAGCGGACGACTATTTATATGGAAGTGCGGGCACCTACTATAATAAAAATGTTTGGTATATATGTTTGACGTAAAGTTGAAAACTTTAAAATAAATTACGTCGAAGTTGCAAACTTCGCCGGGTCAGGGGTATTCTTAATCCTTGTTAGTGCAAGGGTGTGTTAGCGCAAGTGAGCGTCCGCCTGTGTTTGGTGTCTTAGTGGCGTTTTCCGCTCACAGGCTTCGGCTGTAAAATGAGCTTGCCGGAAACCCCGATGCTGAATACACTTACCAATTTGACAAGGCCACCCACTTCCGCAGCTCGTGCCCACGAACCAACTTTATTTATTCCGATTCGTAGACACGAACCGGGGCAATTGGTTTGTAACCAAAAATTTAAGTATAACTTTAGCGGCCAAAAATGTTGTTCCTGGTAAATTTCCTGTTTGCGATTTAAAGTCTTTTGGCCGTTCCACAATTAAAACTAACGTTATGAGAGCCTGGATGTTTACGCTCCTTTTTATCTGCATTACAAATTATATTTATGCAATTGACGGTTTGTTAATAAAAACCATTGATTATTCTCTCCGGGATAAATGGAGCAATACCCTGGGTTCCACTACTCCAAAAATAACATCCGCCGACACTGTGTTCAAAAGACAAAACATTTTCATTACTGCTGTAGCCTGGGACTATGCCCCGGGCAATAACGATTCCGCAAATGTGCAATTCTCGCTTCAAATTTTTAAACCGGACAATTCGTTATATTCTTCAACGGAAAACCTGGCATTGCTTCGACGTCAAATGGCCGGCAATCATAATCTCCAGATGAGCGATTCCATCATAACAGTTTCTTTTGACGATGACGCCCCCTTTGGAAAATATACAATTGAATTGACCATCTCGGATAAGATGTCCGGCAAAGAAAAAAAAATCCGTGGCGTAATAACACTGGTACCGCTGCCCGGGGGAGATAGCCACCTGGTAAAAGATAAAGATGATTTTATAGCATGGTTCAACGGATATTATGAAAATCCCCACCCCGAAGAGGCACTGTCCTACTATGTATTTTTTGCAAATAGTGATATTGCCGGCGATGCAAACAGTTTTTGGGGACCGTTTAGTATTTTTCTTGAAATTGGGAAACACAATCCTTTTTTATCGACCCAGATAATAAATTTTTATAAAACACAAGATCTGAAAACAAAAATAAGTTTGCTTTATTGGCTGGTATATTCAGCACTCGGCACCTCTGAATTTTTTGATAGTCTCCGGGGGGATGAAAAAGCAACCTGGTTAAAATTAAAAGATATGCAGGTTGATGTTTATGCTGACATTTCGGATGGCTTTCAGTTGGACATGCTATGGGGAACATTTATGGCCAGCGGAAGTTATAAGCCTGTTCTGAAGTTGATAAAAACATTAGACTATGTAAAATATAAAGGAAGCCTCGACAATTATAAAAAATCCGCAAAAACTGAGGAGGACCGGCGCAAGGCGATGGATGAGGCGGTATACCAGGCAACCGTATGGTCCATGAAAAGCAATTATAGCCAGTACGAATTGATCAGGGAGTATTGTAATTGGGCATATCAATATGAGGATTTGTCGCCTGTTCAAAAACAAGAGCTAAAGAAAATAATGACACAGTAACAGTAAATTCAGCCAACGTCGGTGTCACCCTTCTATTAAAAGCACCCAACAACCGCCCATGTGAGCCGCCGTCTGGCCAGCCTGTGTCTCAGCGGGGTTTTCCGCTCACAGGCTTCGGCTGTAAAATGAGCTTGCCGGAAACCCCGATGCTGAATACATTTACCAATTTGACAAGGCCACTTTTGCTGTATTATAAACTTTACAAACCAATAATACTTTGATTATGGGAGCTAAAGGGTGGAGGATACTTTCGTCAGCGGGGTTTTCCGTTCACACCCTTCAGATGAAAAGAAAGCCTCCCGGAAACCCGATGCCGAATGTATCTCCCATTTGAATAAGCCAGCTTTTCTTTCATTGTAAACTTTGCAAATCCATATTACTTTGAAGTTTGGCTGCAAACGTCAGTTCGTCTAAGAACTGTAGCTTTCATTCAAATATAATTCAATCACAGGCGATTTAAAAGAAGAGCAAAATTATTTTTATAACGCTCTTGCTTAAAAATAATCTGGCTTATTTTGAAGATAATGGCCTTTATTGTTGCACTGCTTTGAAAAAATAATGAAACAAGTTCTCTGCAGGAACTTTGTGAACATGGTTTTATCAATAATGTTCATTAGCCTGCGCAGGTTATAGGCTATAAACATAAATCCCACATCTGCGGCAGCCCGTTTCAGTCCTTTTTTGGTGATCACATAATAAAATCCCCATTGCCGTTTTATGGTTCCATAAGGATGTTCCACTATGCTTTGCCGTTTTTTATAAAGTTCAGGATTGGCTTCAATGTTTTGTTTATTCTGTCAATGTATGGGGCAAATTCACTGCGTTCTATAAGCCTTCCTTTTTTATTTTTGGTGCACAATGCCCTTGCAGGGCAGTTGAGACAGGCATTGGTTTTATAATGTTTAACGATAATAGTTCCGGTTTTTACTTTTCTGATAACCCTTACCGTTGGTAGTCATTGTTGTCCCTGCGGACAAGTGTAGGTGTCATTTATTTCATCATAAATGAAATGGATCATGTTGTAATTTTCGTCTGGCGCAACGGATGCTATGCCCGGTATGGCTACCATGATATCTATGCCTGATGTTACAGCTTTTTTTATTTCACTTCCGGTGTGATATCCTTTATCATAAAGTGCGGTAAAATCGGTGGTTTCTAAAATGGTTTTTGTTCTGCGCAGCATGGCGCTCAATGCCCTGCTGTCGTTTTCATTGGTTACTTTATAATCAATGGGCAGGTAGTGTTTTGCATCTACCACCGTTTGCACATTGTAAGCTACTTCGCTGATATTGTTACGTGTCATCAGTTGCCGGCTTTCCGGATCGGAGGTGGATATTTGTGACTTCGCCGCTTTGTTCGAGTGTGCTGCTGCATGTTTTCATAATTATCTTTGCGGTCCTTTTGTTTTTTTATTTCTTCTTCAATGATTTGTTTATTGTCCTCATCGGCTGTCTGCCAATGCTTTATTATATTCATCCAGCCTGGCATCTATATAAGCAAGATGTCTTTCTATTTTATCTTCATTAAAATTATTTTTCTTCTGTTTTGTGCCCGTAGTTTGGTACTGTCTCCTGCAATCAGTTTTCCGCCAATCAGGTCAAACTGTTTGGCAATGCTAACGGTGTAGCGAAATACTTTACGAATGGCTTTTTCATTGTCTCTTCTGAAATTGGAGATGGTGTTGTGGTCTGGAGCCAGTTGCTTCATCAGCCACATCAGCTCAATGTTGCGTTGGCATTCTTTTTCCAATTGCCGGCTGGATCGGATATGATTGAGATACCCATACACAAACAGCTTCAATAAATCTTTTGGATGATAAGCAGGCCGTCCTTCTTTGGAAGTTTTGGTTACAAATTTAAAATCTTCCAAGTTGAATGCTTTCTGCAAAAAGATCAATGATGCGTACTTCGTTATCCTGGGCAATGATCTGATCCAGTGACTGGGGAAAAAGGATGCTTTGTTCTCTGTTTTTTCCTTGTATGAATTGCATGTATAAATTTACAAAACTTAACTACGTTTATACATTGAAGTTATGAAGGGATGTGAATAGTTTTTAGACAGTCTGAC
>CAWFYG010000026.1:0-5155 GCA_963819925.1 uncultured Chitinophagaceae bacterium
CGAAGCCAGTTTATTGGCGTTGTAGATTTTATTACCATAACTCCAATTGAAGTAGACACCGAAATCAATGCCTTTATAAGAGGCGTTAAGATTGAAACCTCCGGTGTGTTTTGGATTCATATTTCCAATAACAGAAATATCTTTGTCGTCTATTACTCCATCGCCATTCAAGTCTTTATACTTTGGCATTCCAGGATATGCCTTCTGGTTGGCTGGACGGTCATTGGAAGTGAGTCCATGCACAGTTGCCATCCAGGTACCAAGATCGGGCACCTTATTTTTTAAAGTGTACATCCCATTGTTGTAATCAAAATCAGCAGGGGTATACACACCATCATAAGTTAGACCGCGGACCATTCCAACAGGAGAGCCCTGCTGCAGGATATAATCATTTCCCGGATAAGTAAAGACACCTGCCCAACCTGTACCATAAAGCCCGGTTACGTTGGGAGCAAGTTTATCCACATTGCTCTTGTTGAAATTAATGTTGCCACTTGCCGTTACTTTCCAATTCTTGTTTTCGAAAATTGTTCCGGAAAGGGATAATTCTACCCCTTTATTACTTGTTTGCCCGATATTAGCATAAGTTGAAGTAAAACCGGTGATTCCCGGAATCGTGGTCAACATAAGGAGATCTTTGGTTGTGTTCTTATACAAATCAACCGTTCCGGATAAACGATTGTTAAAAAGCGAAAAATCGGCTCCGATATCCCGTGTGATGGTTGTTTCCCATTTCAGGTTTGGATTTGCCAGCGTTGCAGAAGCCAAATCATAGGCAGACTGGCGCTGTTCATTAATAGCATATTGAAATCTTTGATCCGTTACAGACCCCCACGACTGGGACCATAGATTAGAGTTAATTCCATCATTACCAACTTGGCCATAAGAAGCCCGAAGTTTTAAATTATCCAGCCAATTAATCTTTTTTATAAAAGGTTCCTCTGATACTTTCCATGCAACGGCTCCGGCCGGGAAATAGCCCCAACGATGGTTAGGTGCGAATTTGGACGAGCCATCTGCACGAAACGTCGCCGTAAATAAATACTTGTCCAGCAAAGAATAGTTTGCCCGGCCAAAGTAAGATTGAATGCGGTCGGGAGTACTTACACTGGAAGACAATGTGCTTGAACCAACCGTTTGATCATATTGATTAATCTGGGCAAAGGCTGTTTGCTTGTCAAAATTTGCAGGGAAATGATTCGCCGAGATTGAGATGCCTGTCCCACCTGAATTGGAA
The DNA here is from genome assembly GCA_963819925.1 of uncultured Chitinophagaceae bacterium. Taxonomy (GTDB): domain Bacteria; phylum Bacteroidota; class Bacteroidia; order Chitinophagales; family Chitinophagaceae; genus Ginsengibacter. The sequence continues at coordinate 1,238 of CAWFYG010000026.1, forward strand.
ACCTCCTGGCCTGCCAATATATTAAATCTATTAGAATTATTAATAGAGAATGAATAATTCAAAGTGTTTGTCCAGCGCATGTCCCAGGCATCAGATTTTCCGTAAGTCGCGTCACCCGCAAAAAGTTTTTGACCGGTTGCGTCGTCAATATAGTTGTTGTAAATAGCTCCTGACCAGGATTTCCGCTGTCCAAATGACCTGGTCAAACTAAAATCACTATGATATGTCAACTGTTTGATAATTTTCCAATTTAACGAGGCTATTCCCCGGAACCTTTGATTCAGGGTAAGCGGGAAATAATCTCCTATACGTGTAGCAGGACTGTATTGGTCCCACATCACGTTTTTCCCGTACTGTTCTATATTGCCTTGAGTCAGCGCATTCAAATCGCCTAAAATGTGAGAAGTTGCAATAGGACGGAATTGATAAGCAGTAGAGAGCAAAGACCCGTAACCGTTCGTGGTCGATTCGTCATCCAAGTTCTGGACATCAGTGTAACGTGTATCTAAGCTCAATGTAACGTTGTCAAACACTTTTTGAGTAAGTTTAAACGATGCGTTGGCCCGTTTCAAATAGGAATTTACCTTCATCCCCTGGTCGTCGATATAGCCGATCGAGAACAACATTTTTGTTCTGTCTGTTCCTCCTGTTACTGTCAAGTCATGGTTCCAGGATGTGGAACTATTATATACCAACTTTTGTATGTCGTCTGACGGCAAATTCCGGTAACTTTCAATTCCTCCCGTATTGTTACCCGCATTCGCCCCTAAACCGTACAATTGCTCAAAGGGTACCTGAAAAGCACTTCCGTTAGCAGCAGCATTGGCCCATACGTACTGCAAATAATCGTAGGGATTCAGTGCGTCCAAATATTTTGTAGGCGTGTTGAATTTCTCGTAGCCATTATAAGTAACGTTAGTTTTTCCTGCTTGTGCTCCCTTTGTGGTAACAAGAACAACACCGTTCGCTCCTCTTGCACCATAAATTGCAGTAGACGAGGCGTCTTTCAAAACATCAATACTTTGCACCTCACCCACCGGGATGTCACTCAATGTTCCTGGAATTCCGTCAATCAGGATCAGGGGCTGATTGCTTTGCGAGATCGAACCTCCTCCCCTTACACGAATAGAAATGTCTGCACCGGGACGGCCATCTTGTGAAACAACATTCACACCAGGCAATTTCCCTTGCATGGCCTGGGCCACATTGGCTACTGGCACTACTGCTATTTCTTTTCCGGATATAGATGAGACAGCGCCGGTAAGATCTTTTCGCTTTACCGTGCCATAGCCAATAACTACAACATCGTTTAATGTTGACGAAGTAAGTGTCAGTGAAATATTAACGGTCGTTTGCGACCCGACAACAACTTCTTTGTTATCGCTTCCCACATAACTGAATACTAATACTTCTTTACCGGAGGAAGGCACTGATAAAGTATAATCCCCGGCAGTATTGGTGGTAGTAGCCGTTTTAGTTCCTTTTAAAGTAACGGTTACTCCAGACAGTGCCTCGCCTTTATCTGAGGTGATTTTTCCGCTAATCGTCTTATTCTGCGACCTTACAACAGTAAAGGAGAATAGGAATAGCAGGAAACAATAAATTTTTCTTTTCATAAACAGGCAGTATTTAAATTATAAAATTGATTTCATTTCAAATTTTGAATTTGCACAAAACGAAAATTGTAAAAACCTAATTCCTTTTTTCATTATTGCTATGGCCTTAACAACGTCCGTTGTCATCACTTCATCGATTTTACTATCACATGCATATATCAACGTCGTTTTGCCGGAAAGATCAAACCTATATAGATCAATCGAATTCGCTAATTATCTCATCTGGAAGAGCAAACAATCAAAATGCTACTCATATCTTTTAACGAAAGTAAAAATAAAAAATCGAAAACAATAAAAAGTTAAAAATTATTTTTACGCAATCGTTCCCGATAATTTTTATAATATAAGGCGGGATAGCTATTTTGATTTATTTCTTTTATTTTTGTTTACCTACTTTTAATCTATTTACAGAAAATACTCAAGGATAATAAAAGCAAGCGCAATTGGTAGCTAAGGGACTATCCCTTTGTTAAGTTTATATATAACATTAAAAACTATACTTCGATGAAGAAATTTCTTACAATACTTATTACTATTTTGATTGCCTCAACGGCATTTCCCCAGTCAGGTACAATGCCCGGGATCGTTTCCCCAACTTTTAGGAATGATACAGTTAACATTTTAAACTACGGTGCCATTGCAGATGGCTATTTTTTAAATACAAAAAATATTAATGCTGCCATTGAAACTATCGCCAAAAAAGGTGGCGGCGTGGTGATGGTGCCTGCTGGCTTGTGGTTAACCGGCCCAATTGTTTTGCAAAGCAATGTCAATTTTCATTTGGTAGTTGGCGCTACTTTATTATTTACCAAAGACAAAAGTGAGTATCCTCTAATAGCAACTAATTACGAAGGCTTACCACAAATGCGTAACCAGCCTCCAATATCGGCAACGGGTGCAACAAATATTGCCATTACCGGCAAGGGCGTTATTGATGGAAATGGCGATGCATGGCGAAGTGTAAAAAGAGATAAACTGAATGAAACCCAATGGAAGAAATTAGTAGCATCAGGGGGTGTAGTAGGCGATAACAAAAAAATATGGTATCCTTCAGAGCAATTTATGAAGGCAAATGCAATGATAAACCCGGGTGCGATAGCAAAGGAAAAAGATGCTGCTTTTTATAAAAGTGTCAAAGATTTTCTCCGGCCTAACATGGTTGTACTCACATCCTGTAAAAATATATTACTCGAAGGAGTCACATTTCAAAACTCTCCAGCCTGGTGTTTACACCCGCTGATGTGTGAGAATCTAACGGTTAGAAATGTTTTTGTAAAAAATCCCTGGTATGCGTCAAATGGAGATGGTATTGATGCGGAGAGTTGCAAAAATGTATTAATCGAAAATTCCGTGTTTGATGTAGGTGATGACGCTATATGTATGAAAAGCGGTCGTGATGCAGAAGGAAGAAAAAGAGGGATGCCTATTGAAAATGTTATTATCCGTGGTTGTACGGTGTATGCGGCACATGGTGGTTTTGTAATCGGCAGTGAAATGAGCGGAGGTGCCCGAAATATATATGTTAGCAATTGTACTTTCATCGGGACTGATATTGGGCTGCGCTTTAAATCAACAAGGGGACGTGGCGGCGTAGTGGAAAATATTTTTGTGAATAATATATTCATGAAAGATATAGGCGCTGAAGCGATATTGTTTGATATGTATTACCAGGCAAAGGACCCGGTTCCCTTAGTCGGGGAAAATCGGGAATTGCCAAAAGTGGAATTTAAGCCAGTGGATGAAACTACTCCTTCATTCAAAAATTTTCATATCAGCAATGTATATTGTAATGGAGCGGATAAGGCAATATTCATCCGCGGCTTACCTGAAATGCATATAAAAGATATTGTATTCGAAAATGTGGTCCTTCAAGCCAGCAAAGGAATTGACATACAGGAAGCAAGTAATATTGATTTAAGAAACATTACCGTCCTGAGCAAGGAAACAAATCCGGTTGTTGACATTGTGCAAAGTGATAGCTTGGTTTTTGACAATATCCGTTTTAAACCCGGAGCCGAATTATTGTTTCGTGTGAGTGGTAATAGAAGCAATAATATTTCAATAAAGAAAACCGATATTGATAAAGCTAAAGAAAAAATTAAGTTTGAATTAGGTGCTAAAGAAAATAGCACAACGCTAATACCTTTTTAACCGTGATGGCAGTTTTGAGTATTACATGGGCGAGCCGGTGATGGTAAATTCGCCAATAGGGCTGGATGCTTTCCTATCGGCATCAAATGAAATGGGCATTGAATGATTATTTGCTTTTATTTTGTGATTCCGTACCGTTAGAAAATCTTGT
>CAWFYG010000027.1:0-10997 GCA_963819925.1 uncultured Chitinophagaceae bacterium
ACGTAGCCGATCGAAGTACAGCCGATGAGGGTTCCGTCGCCCCCCTGCTGAGAGGCAAAACTGAATGTTGTACTAAACCTGCGGTAGTTTAATCAGCACGCTTTAAACAAAGAGTGCTTTTGTTTTGCATTTTAATTAACTAAAAAACATTTTTATGCAAACAAAACAAACTACCGGGCTGCGTCCCATGGACAAAAATTATGTAACCATCGTTAAGCAGGCCTGTAGCAAAGTAACGGGATTTTTAGAGTTGTACAAAGAAATGGAACGAGCTATTTGCATCACAGGTAAAAGCAAAAGCACCCTCACCAACTATTCACGACAACTGGCCCACCTCGCCCTGCATTACAACCTGTTTCCCCTGCATCTGGATGCAGAACAGGTAATGGATTACCTGCATCTCATAAAAAGCCGCGGAACTACTTCGGCTACCTTTTTCAATTCACGGTATATGGAATGCGTTATGCCTGCAAGCTTCGGGGTCTTGAATACAAGCAATTTTCTTTGCCTGAGATAGACAAAGATGTTAAGCTTCCTGCGGTACTTAATGGCGACGAAGTAAAAGCATTGCTATCAGCCTGTAAACTTTTAAAACACCGTCTTATCATCGGGCTATGTTATGGATGCGGGCTCAGGTGCAGCGAGGTACGTAATCTTCGTGTAACCGACACCGATATACAACGCGGCATGTTGCAGGTGCGGCAGGGCAAAGGTTCAGAGACCGCTGCCTCCCCTTGGGCAAAATGCTTTGCCGCGGCATTGCCCAATATATTGCTGCAGCCAATCCGCGTAATTTTTTATTTGAAGGCAATGACGGTGAAGCCATGTCGCAACGGGGAACCCAGTGGGTGGTGCACCAGGCTGTAAACGTGCCGGTATCCGTAAAGAGGTGCATACGCATACCTTGCGCCATAGCTATGCTACCCATCTTTTAGAACAGGGTGTAAACCTTCTTCCATAAAAGAACTCCTTGGCCATGCACATATTGAGACCACAATGATATATCTGCATATTGCAAAGCCTTCACCGCAAACTGTCTTCAGCCCTTTGGATACTTTATATAACCAAAGCTGATGCAACCACAGTATGAGGTAGCCACTGTGCTTACTGCACACTGGTCTGCCGTGCAGCAAAGTGCAAAGTTCAACACCTGGCAATTGCGTACACTCCATGCCGTGAGGCGATGTAGAAGTGCCGCTCTTCGTGCCCATTGGATGGTTGTACCAGTTGCGGCCACCTGCGCATCAGCTATAATAGCTGCCGTAACCGCCATTGTCCAAAATGCCAGGGCCACCAGAGAGAAAGATGGATACAGGCAAGACAGCAGGAACTCTTACCCGTTCCTTATTTTCATGTGGTGTTCACATTTCCGGACGACTCAACCACACTGTGCCTCTACAAGCCCGCAGGCATGTCTAACATTTTGTTTGAAAGCGCCTGGCATGTACTCAATACATTCGGGCACGACCCTAAATGGCTGGGAGCACAAACCGGCATGATCAGCATCCTGCACACCTGGGGGCAAACACTCTCCTTGCATCCGCATCTTCATTGCATTGTACCCGGCGGTGGTATTAATAAACAGGGCAAATGGAAAACGGCAAAGAGTGATGGAAAGTATCTTTTTAATGTAAAGGCGATGAGCAAAGTGTTCCGCGGAAAATTTATTGCCCTGCTGAAAGAAAAATTACCCGGTGAGATCGATAAACAACTGATAAATGAACTCTATAAAAATAAATGGGTAGTTTATGCCAAAGAGCCTTTTAACGGCCCGCAAAGTGTTATAGAATATCTTGGCCGTTATACCCATAAGATAGCCATCAGCAATCACCGTATTAAAAACATCGAAAAGGGTAAGGTTACTTTTTCTTATAAAGATTACAGGCAAAGTGCTGTTACCAAACAAATGGATCTGGAGCCATTAGAATTTATCTGCCGCTTCGCCCTTCATATTTTGCCCAAAGGTTTTGTGCGTATACGCCACCACGGTATCCTCAGCAGTACATCAAAAGCGGCCTGTACTTTGGTTATAAAACAACAGTTACCGCCTTTGCCGGAAGTAAAAAATGCAAAACTCAAAAAGGAAACATACAACCCCCTTGAGTGCCCGTGTTGCAAAAAACAAACCATGCAAACTATATTACGTTTTAACCGCAGAGGGCCGCCGGCAGACTGGCAGCAAATGGCTAAAAATTTACTGGAATGTATTGTTTAAAAAACAGCTGCCCAAAAGCGGCGGGGCATTCCTTTGAAAACAACTTAAAAATTACCTGCAAACTGAAATTTCCTTGCTGAAAAAAACGATGAAAACACCCGGAAAAAAATAAAGATGCTGTCCCTACCACACGTAAACGGCATTTTTAAAACAACACAAACATAACGCCCTGCCTTAGACGCAAAGTTTATTCAACTCAAATTCCATAGTTCTCACAAGATCAATCCACGGTTCCGTACAACATGGGACTTCATCGCAGGCACTGCGTGCCCGACGAAGTCTTATTTGTTAGCAGTAGTTATAGTTATTTCAACGGTTTTGGTGCGTCTGAAAACCTTTTATATTTACCAAGTAATTTCCCCAAATTATAAGTAATGGGCATTATTATATTTTGCACGAATTTAGGTAACTCAGGCAACCCATATTCATGTTTATATCTAACCAAAAGATAGGCACCGTCAAATGCTTCAGGTCTTTTCGTTCCTGATTTCGTTTGTGCTTCATATAGTGTGGTCAGGAAAAATATGATGCTGTTAGCTGGCTTAACCCAACTATTTACTACAAGTTCGTCTTCCCCGGCGTTCCAAAAACGGTGTGGAGTGTTTCTTAGAAATGTAGCAGTCTGCCCAGGTGAATAATAAACCGGTTCCTGTCCAAAAATCTGGCAACCCATTTTCCCTTTACCAACGGTTATAGCTTCGTCCTGCTTATAATGCACATGCATAGCAGGTCCGGCATTAGGTTTACAATAACCTTCGATAATAACTTTGTCACCATCAGGTTCTTTGATAATTTCCTTGAAAATTATTTTTTCGCCTTGGCCGCTTTCGATTGTGTGGGGGAGTATAAATTCCATATGTCTATTATTTTGAGGTTAGTGATGTCCCTGATAATTACCGCTAACGGGTTGCGTATTGGCGATGGGCGGGATTCCTGGAACAGAACTTTAATTGAAGAGCAGAAGTTGAATTTTGTACTTCCGTTGTTTCGAAGCCGTTCAGCCCGCCTATTGCCGATACGATGTTAGCGGTTCGGGTATTCGTCAGTTCGTCTATTGTTCTTTTTGTCATACAGTTTTTTGTTCGCATTTTATCGTTTGTAAAAAATATAGTCAGTAATCAAAGGTTCAAGTCCGCGTTGCTTAAATTCTGTTGCAATTTGCCCTCTGTGATATGTCGAATGGTTGGCAACATGAAAAAGAATGTCCCGGATGTTGTTGTTAAATACTTGTCCTTTACTGTTTGAGTAATTTATTGTTTCATTCAAGTCAAAGGAGTCAAGTATTTGTAATGTCTGTTCGTAGTTTGTCTTATCAATATTTTTTAAGTCCTGTGTGTTGTGAAATTCCCAAACACCGAATGTTGGTTGTTTGGGGTCAATTCTGTTGTTCCAAATTTGATGGGCGTTCAAGATATGATTAAACAATTTCACGGATTTTTCAGAAGTCTTGCCTGGATTGTCGGAAAAAACGCCAACCAACCTTTGGTTAAAGTGATGACTATATTCAAATATTTCTTTAAAAAACTGTTTCATTTGTCCATCTCTTATGTTAGTTTTAGTTTGTCTTTCTTACCTGACCGCTAACGGTTTACGTATTGGCGATGGTAGGACATTTGAAAAACGTCAGCCCAACATTTGCACAATAGTTAAATAGAACTACTAATGTTGATTTTACAACTGTCAGCCCTGCTATTGCAAATACTCATGGTAGCTGAAGTTTATCTTTTCATTTTTGTCTTTATATAATTCAATATTCTTTCCTTATCATTTAAAACATCTGAGGCTACGTATATAGATGAATTATTTTTTATGCCTAAATGCTTTTGGTATTTTATCTGTTCGTTCTTAAAAAAATAACGACTCTCCCAGCTTTTAATTCCTCTAAAGTTTTGCACAGAACTATTTGCTTTTATTTCATCAAAATATTCAAATGTCAGATATGCAAAGATTAGCAGCTCCTCATCCAAATAATATTCCGCTGACAGAATTCCTTCTTGAGTTGTACAGAAAGTTACGATTCGATTTATGGTATCATTTTTTAAATATGCTACGATGCTCGTTCCGTAAGATTTAGCCTTTTGCAACAACTGGTTTGTTAGAAAAAACAAAGTGGTGTCTTTAGTCTCATATATAATAGATGTCTTCTTTTGAATAGAATTTATGACCGTAGAATCTCCAATGGATAGTTCTTGTCCAGACGTCATTACGGAAATTAAAAGAGTCAATATAAAGATAACAAACCGCGGCATGCATTTAAAAATTTCAACGGTAGCTATTGCCGAGGGCAGGTAATTCAATGAACGTTCTGCCCGGAGCTACCGATGATTTTATAATTTATAGATGAAGTTAACTACAAAAGTTGATAAGAATTCCTTCAGCCCGAACCCAAGATGACCAAAGTATTATAGACGAGGAAATGCATGTCAGACCTGCTATTGGTAATACATTTCGACCCAGGTCGGTCTTCCTCTTTTTCCAAATTTAAAGTATTACAAGAACTATAAAGAGGTTGCCGATGTTGTGTGTTTGTGCGGAAGGTATTTTAGCCCGGCATCACCAACATCTGTTCGAACCCAAACCGAACTATTATCCTAAACAATCCAATGTGTAAGAAATCCAAATCCGATATCTTCCGGATCAAAACTCTCTAAAAGTTGTTGGTGACTGCTTTGCTGCAAAACCATCCGCACGAACACCAGACAACGGCGGTGTGTGATTCTATGCAAGAATATTTTTTTTTGGAACACCAGCATCGGCATAAAAAATAAAGATTCAGTGATGTATTATGTAACTACCAGTTATGATTATTGCATCACTGCTATAAAAAATTTTGATGTAAAAAAATGGTTTGAAAAAAAGAAAACGATGAATGACGAAACAAAGTTTGCATTAATGAATAAAGCATTTGAACACCAAACACATCATCGGGGGCAAGCCACCATATATATCCGCTTGCAGGGAATAAAGCCGCCAAACGAAAGATTGTTCTGATAATGGTGTCTCAGCGGGGTTTAGTGTCTCAGCTGGGTCTTCCGTGCACAGGCTTTGGATATATAATAATCTTTTCGGAAACCCCGATGCCGGATACTGTATCAATTTAATAAGCCCACTCTTGCTTCGTCGTGAACTTTGCCAATCCATATTACTTTGAAGTTTGGCTGCAAACGGGTGCAGCGTTCTTTCGTCGTCGGGGTTTCACACCAGGTCTCTGGTAACCGATAGTTTCTTCTGTGAAAACCCCGCCGTAAAACAGCGTGGGATGTGGGCGGATCATTATTATCTTGCCTGCATGACAACGTGTGCTAAGGCTTGTCCTCAAGTATCACGATTTTCATCTTAAAGCTGCCATCGGTTACTTTAATTGCGTTTCCTGTATTGCTGGTTAAAATGCCATTAAATGTACCCTGGATTACATTGTCAACAAAGCTGGTTATTACCAGGTTCATATTCTGATAACTATTTCCAAAATAATCAAAGTTGTCAGTTGGGGTATTTTGTGCGTTCTGCTCGTGCTGCTTATCAACAAATTGAAATTGTGCAACCTCACCTGGTACAGGGGCTACTGCAGGTAAATAATAAGGGATTTTCCTGGTAAGAATTTCAGAGTTAACGAAATATATCTGCATTTCAGCGCTGCCCTCCTTATTTATTTGTATCAGATTCAATTCATCAAGTCCCTCACTCGGGGAAAACCAGTAACCATTTAAGAAATCATTAGTAGTGTCAGAACTTGACATAGAAATTTTTACCCCGTTAAAAGTACCCTGTATATAATTTGTGCCCAAACTATCAGAATGTACATAGTTAGGGAATATGGAATTGACACCCGTTGCCTTTTCTTTTTTACAGGCTGTAAAAAGAAACGCTGAAACAAAAAGGATAAATATATTTTTCATAAGCAAAATTGGTTGAATAGCTAAATTTACTAAATAATTGACAGACTTTTATTTTGGCTTTTTTCTTAGCAACGTCTCCCCAATGCTGGTGTTAGTATATCTCTACCTTCTTTCATCCGGCCATTAAGAAATAACGCGGGCGTATATTTGGTAGCCTGGCTAAATGTTTAAATAAAAACAAAGGTGGATAAGGAATTCAGTGGAAGCCCCTATATTGCGTTTACTTTTTAAAATGATGAAAAAAATAATTGTGCCGGTATGGCTCCTGTTTTTAATGGGTTGCAAACCCTACGCATATTTTAGTACGTCTAACGATATGCTGAAAACGGATTGCGTTGTTTATTTGATTAATGGCACCATGGAACGTGGTAAGCTCACTGTCCAGCTCGAAACGGGGCATGCTGTTGATAATACAATTCGTCTGCTTACCAGTGACCATGGAGAAATAAAAATTGCTATCGATAGCGTTAAATACTATAACTATAAAAATGATTTCTATTATCCTAAAATACTGAACCTGGAAGCTTATGAAATACCCAACAGGAATTATTTGTTGTTACCGAATGTTAGAAACATGCTTTTTTTAAAAGCGCTCACGATGCAAGATTCAAAGATGATGATGTACGAACTTTATGAACCGGCGGCTAAGACTAATGATGGAGCAGAACATCACGACTATTTTGTTTCTTTTCAAAATGACGGACCACTTAATGTATGGAACCTGGGCAACAGTAAATTTTTTCCAAATTTCGAAGAGAAAGTTGCTGACCTGGTTGCAGATTGCCCGGAGTTATCGGACAAAATAAGACGGCGCCAGAAAGGGTATTATTTAGGAAGGATTTCCTTAGATGCCAAAAAATACGAAGTTTTTCAAAAGATTGTTTCAGAGTATAACGATTGTAAATAAAAAGGGCTATTGTTTTCCCTATTTAGTCCCAGCATATAAAAAGGGTTGCTTAGCCCCGGTTTGCAGAAGTGCGCATGTTTAGGCGCTTTAATAAATAATATAAATTTGGAAGTTTCAAATATGTAAAGTATATTTGTCATTATGTAAATTAAACTTTACTAAAATGAATGTAAATAAAACAAGAAATCAAACCGGCCTTCTTCCAAATTATTTTAAGATAATTGGGATTGTCATTATCATATTGGCATTTGTCCCTATGATTGTTATCTTAACAATGAAAATAGGGATCACCCAAGCCCAAAAAGAAACATTCAGGATATTGACAATGAACTTTCTTATTTTGGGTTTACTGTTTGTCGCATGGGCAAGAGATAAGATTGAAGATGAAATGACTGTTTATGTCAGATTAAAATCAATGGCATTTACATTTAGTTGGGCAGTGGTCTATGTCATTCTAAAATCACTTATAGATTTAATCTTTAAATTTTCAATGGGAGACTTGTCGGGTCAGGAACTTGTTATGACTATGCTTTCCGTTTATCTCATTTTGTATTTTTTAAAAAAGAAAAACAGATAATGAAAAATACAATAAAAGTTGAACGTGCTAAACTAAATATGACACAACAGGATTTAGCTACCAAGGTTCGGGTATCCCGTCAAACTATTAACTCTATTGAAACTGAGCGATATGTTCCATCAACTGTGCTTTCTATCAAAATCTCTGATGTTTTTAAAACAACAGTCAATGAGATTTTCCAGCTGGAAAAAGATGATTGATCGGGAGAAATTATTACGCCCAACGCTTCGATTTATATAATTGGATGTAAGTGTACAAAAAAAAATTAATGAAAGCCAACCAACTGTAGTTTTACTTTGTGTATTGTCAAACATATTCATGTCCCCCGCCCCTATGCCCAGGTTCGTGGCACACGAAACTGAAGCTATTTTATTGTTTCGTGTGCCACGAACCAAGGCCTTAGCTTTAAAACACTTTTTCACTGCATTTCCGAAAGAATTCCGAGACGATTCCATTCCATTTCTGCATCTATAAATTCAATAAAATGAGATTGCGAATACTTTTTTCGTGCAAAATAGCTTGAACATAAACCCGTATGGATTCGATGAAATTTTATCTGGCCGGCACGTTACATGTATTTATCCGGCATCGCCTTTCTGGGTTTGGTTAATTTCATAGTAAAAGACTTCGCCATGACGAGACCCGGGGCTTTGCCAGGCTTCTTAAAAGATGTAAATCCTTCTTTGGCTTACATTTCAGGGGTGCTCCTGGTACTTTCTGTATTTGCATTGATGGTAAAGCGTTACCAACTCACAGCATTAATCTTAATCGCAAACCTTATATTTTGGTTAGCAGTCACCCGTCATATTTACCATAAATGGAGCGACCACGTAAACAGCTTTAAATCTTTAGTTTTGATAGCAGGTATATTTCTGATTTATTCCGGTACGTATCCGAAAAATAAGGTAGCCAGATATTTGATTTGGGTCAGTTTACTTTGTGTTTGTTTGTTTTTTGAAATATGTGCTATAGCGCATCTTACATCCGCAGTTTATGTACAATTGTTAATTCCGGAATATATTCCTTTCAAATTATTCTTTACATATTTCGCCGGCGTTTGTCTGGCGTTGGGAGGAATAGGTCTATTAATTCCAAAAATTCAAAGACCCGCTGCCTTACTTTCAGGAATACAAATAACAGGATGGTTCTTACTGTTGCATATTCCAAGGGCATTTAATTTGGGCGATAGTACCTGGATAGGCGTGGGTGAATCATTTGCTTTAGCAGGAATATGTTTTATGATGTACGGTCTTTTAGATAAAAAGACTAACACAAGGTCTATTGTTTTTAATTATTTAAATTGAGCAAATAACTTGCAATTGCTTCCGTCTCTTCACTTGTAAACATTGGCTTAAAATATCTAACATAACTAAGAAGCTCGTTTACCGTCAAAACCTTTACTATGCCCAGGTTCGTGGCACACGAAACTGAAGCTATTTTATTGTTTCGTGTGCCACGAACCAAGGCCCTAAGCTTTTCTTTCGCCTGCATATTTAAAACACGCTCTATACTCAACCAAGATAATGTTATTCACTAAATGTCGGGTGAGTCAACTGCCAGGAAGTGCGAAACCCTTAATCATCAATAGCATTACTTTCCAATTCAATGTCTATTTTGGTGGTTTTATCTGTTATGTATTTTTTATAATTCATAGCTTTCGCTACAAAATCATCAATTGGCTTCCTGATAGTAAGTTTAGCTGAAGCCTTTTTAGGATCCAGATTAAGTTTGAGGCGATAACCATCCCTGCCATACTTATAGTAAGGTGGTGTTGGACTATTAGTATGTGCAGTGGCTTCTACCGAAAGATCGTTGTCAGAGAATAAAACAGACCAATATCTTTCTAAAACTTCGGGCTTTTGTAACGGGCCGATTTCATGATCTACATCGTACCATATCAGAATTTGTACGCACCAATTTCTGTATGTCTCAGGTTTGTCGATATTTTCAATGAGCCAGTTAACAACTTCGGCATTCTCTTTTTGTTCTTTGGTTACACCGGGCATTGCGGCTACAAAATCAACAAACTTTTTCAGTTTTTGTAATTCAATGCAGGCTTTTTTATCTTGCTTCCAGCGATCTTGTAGGGGCATCGTAGCAGAGTTTGGATTGAAAGTTAATAAATTTTATAAATGTTTAAATTTCCCTTTACAAGGCACAACTTGTCCCGCTTAACGGGAGGCATAGCCAACACACCTCGCCAGGCTACCAAGCCTGCGCCAGCGAACTTTCTTTATACCTGGACGAACAGGTGTTCTGGTAACCGATAGTTTATTCTGTGAAAACCCCATCGGAACACAAATTGAGCAAATAACTTGCAATTGCTTGTGTCTCTTCACTTGTGAACATTGGCTTGAAATATCTAACATAACCAAGAAGCTCGTTTACCGTCAAAACCTTTACATACTGAAACTCCTCGTTTGGTTTTGAATTGGTCAATACAATCAGGTTTCTTATTGGTATTTTTCTGTCTCCCCAATGATGTTGTTTAAGTTTTACTCTTTTACTTGAAATATCTTCAGTAAGTATTTTAAAGAGTGCAAAGTTTGTTCGTTTTACTTGTTGAACGGGAGAACGTAAATCCAAACTAGCCAATGATTTTTCACTCCAATTTTTTGTCTCAATAATAAAGATACCCGAAGGCGTAACAAGCAAATGGTCGATTTGAATTGATTTGATATAATCGTTTTCTTGTCGGTTGTAGATGGCAGGATGAAAACTTAGAGCAAAGTCGTTTATTAAAACATTTTCGTCTGATAAGTTCTCCAATTCTTTTACAACTTTATGTTCGCCCAACGCCCCATAAATTAAATTGTTTACTTCGTCAATTATGCGCCGTTTATTTTCAAGTTCGTTTATCCTGTTAAACAGCTTTCATTAACAGCGTTGCTAAAATGCATAGTGATATATTGATAGCGATTAGTTTTATCCTGATGTTGTTCAACTAATTCCCTGACTGCATCATTCACATTATAATTCAAGTTGAGTTCTAAATCGCTGAAGTTTCTTTTTATAAGCCCGACGCTTTGTATAGTTGACAAATCGTTTAATAAAATTCAAATCAGTTGAAGGGGATACGCTAATTAGCTTTTGCTTTAACTCTTCAATCTCACTGAGAAAACCGCTTTCAAAATGAGCTTTGTCTGTTTTAATCGCATTGTCTAACTGTAAAATTTCTGCAGCAAGAGTAATCTTTTCATTTTCTATCAGTTGTTCGTGGTTTGAAATGATTTGCTGTCTTAAATTTGAAAAGTTTTTTTGAAAATTTAATACCTCGTTTAAAGAATTGAAGTCATTTATATTGTGCCGCTTCAGATGAGTTTTTATCGCTGTTAAACAACCAACAGAGTTATGAACCTTGCACATTTTTTCTTTGTCGATATTTTGAATGTTGTGTCCTGA
>CAWFYG010000028.1:0-7466 GCA_963819925.1 uncultured Chitinophagaceae bacterium
ACTTTTTTCAATCTTCCCGCAATCCGGTTACAGGCCATTTCAACTGCTTTGCCATTTAAATCAGCAGTGGCACTGGCTGCCGATGGCGAAGTATTGGAAATTCTGAATGTGTTGGTAGTATGAATTTTAATTTTTGAAGGATCAACAGAGAAAATGGCTGCTGCTACCTGCAGCATTTTTGTATTAACGCCTTGCCCCATCTCGACGGCGCCCGTACTTAATCCCACGCTTCCGTCGGTATATACATGCACCAATGCTCTTCCCTGGTTCATTAGCGTCTTTGTAAAAGAGATTCCAAAACAAACAGGCATCAGCGAAATACCCTTCTTAAATAATTTATTGGATCTATTGAAAGCTTCAACTTCGTTTCGTAATTTGTTTATATCATACATGTCAATAACCTTATTCCAACATTCGGTTGCTTCACTTTCAGCAAGTTGCCCATATGGAAATTCATTTCCTGTTTTTAATAAGTTTTTTTGCTGAATTTCAGAAGCGGGTATTCCTGATGCTTCAGCAGCTTTATTAATTGCCGATTCAATTACAAACATTCCCTGTGGGCCGCCAAAACCACGGAAAGCAGTATTCGGAGGTAAATTCGTTCTGCAGCTATAAGCAGTGGCGGTTACGTTTGGAACAAAGTATGAATTGGTACAATGAAACAAAGTGCGTTCCAGCACTGCCGGCGAAAGATCAGCAGCAGCTCCCGCATTTTGATAGAAAGTGACTTCGTAACAAATGATCTTTAAGTCCTCATCAAGGCCTATTTTGAAATCAGAAGTATAGGGATTTCTTTTACCAGTCATTTGCATATCTTCTAACCGGTGTAACGAATATTTTACCGGCTTTTTTAAATGATACGTTGCAAGAGAACACAAAACAGCCCATAGAGTCGCCTGGTCTTCCTTACCGCCAAATCCACCCCCAAGGCGGGTTACATCAACTTCAATCCGGTGCATGGGAATATTTAAAACATCTGCCATATGGCGCTGAACAGCCGTTGGGCCTTGTGTGGAAGAATATACTTTTATACAATTATTTTCTGCCGGTATCGTATAGGCGCCTTGTGTTTCAATGTACAGGTGTTCCTGCCCGTTAGTTTCCGCAACGCCTTCAAAAATATGAGTACAATTTTGCCATTGGCTATTTGTATCGCCCAGTTTAAAAGTTCTTGGGGGAACAATCAATTCTCCTTTTTCTTTTGCCTCCCTCGGATCGATGATAACAGGTAAGGGTTCAATCTCAATATTGATCTTTTTTACTGCGGCCCGTGCAATTTCAGCAGATTCGGCAACAACGAATGCCACAGGCATTCCAATAAAATGAACCTCGTCTTCTGCAAGCAAAGGCTCATCGGCAACAATACCGCCGATCTGGTTTTTACCGGGAATATCCTTGTAAGTAAATATCCTTATTACGCCATTTGTTTTTTGAGCGCCTGATAAATCAAGATTTATAATTTTACCATGAGCATGAGGCGAACCAAACGCGGCGCCATAGAGGGTTCCTGCAAGTATAGGCAGATCATCCAGGTAAATGGATTCGCCTCTGACATGCGTGAAGGTGTCTATATTCGTCATGAACTGATCAATATTTTTTCTACGTTCAATTCAGGGAACAGAGTGATGAAATGTGCTTTTATTAATTGTTCTGATAGTAATGTTTTGTATTCTTTACTTCCTCTTGCATCGCTTATTGGTGAAATTTCCTGTTTGGCAATTGCAATTGCTTCAAAAATAATTTCTTCAGATAAGATCTTTCCTTTCAAAAATGTCGAGGTTTCAGAAAGATATAACGGTATAGGCCCCACGCCACCGGCAGATAAAGATGCTGTGACAATTTTTTCATCGTTAACAGTAATTGAGATGGCCGTATTAACACTCGCAATATCAAGATGAGTGCGTTTACTTACTTTTTCGAAATTAAAATACGTTTGCTTTGAAGGAAGTTCAAAATAGATCTCCTGTATAAATTCATCGGGATGTTTATCAAGGGTTTTATAGCCCTTGTATAATTTCCTTAAAGCTATTTCCCTTTCGTTCCTGCCATTACTTAATACTAACTGCGCATTAAGAGCCAGAAAGAAAATGGTTAGGTCACCGATAGGAGAGGCATTGATAAAATTGCCGGCAATTGTTGCCATGTTTCTTATGGGTGTAGAAGAAACCAGCTTAATAAATTTTGAAATCCGCGGAAAATAATTGCGAAAAATATCAGATTCGGCAACATCTGTTACCGTGGCGGAAGAACCTATATAACATTTGTTCCCGATTTTATTTATCCCGTTCAATTGTGCTTTGTCAAATAAAAAGCCAATGTCGGTGTGTACCAGGCTTTCGGGCTGTTGTACATAAAGATCGGTGCCGCCACCAACGAATTTAGAATTATCATTCGTATGTAGTATACCGTTAGTATTGCTCTTCAATTCAAATAACCTTTGCCTGATGTCTTTAAAATAGGCAGGAAGAATTTTTCTTTCTGTAACAAAAGCAATAGCATCTCCATTCTTTCTTTTTTTCATCAATTCAGTTAACCTTGCGGCAGCTCTCTCAATTGATTTGTAACCGGTACACCTGCAAATATTTCCATCAACGGAGGCAATAGCGTTTTCGTAAGAGACTGGTTTGTTACTCATACAAAAGCCTGCAAGTGAAACAACAAAGCCGGGCGTGCAAAAGCCGCACTGCGAAGCGCCTTCGTCGCTGAGGCATTGTTGTATAGGATTTAATTCTTCTGAATTAATTCCCTCAACAGTTACTATATGTTTGTGCTGAGCATTTCCCAATGGCATCAGGCAGGAAGTCATTGAACGATATACCATTTCATTATTTGTTAAATCGCCAACCAATATCGTACAGGCGCCACAATCGCCTTCCCTGCAACCAATTTTTGTTCCGGTTAAATTTTCGTGATAGCGTATAAAATCTAACAGCAGCGTACCCGCCGGTAATGCTGTATGTATTTCTTTATTATTTAAAATAAATTGAATCAAAAATTTTTATCTAAAGTTAGCACAATTGGCTTAATGGGAGTGAGCGATTGTAGTTAAAAAAATCAACTGGCCTTTATTTTACAACAGCCCCTTGCTCAATCCAGCAGCGAAGAAGATCACGCTCATCTTGTGTCATATTCGTCTTATTATTGAGCGGCATTGTTTTGGTTACGATAGCTCGCTGCATAATTTTATCTTTATATTTCACAATCTCTTCCGGTGTATCATACATAACACCGTTAGGTGCGGAACTTATGGTATTGTCAGTAGGATGGGAGGAATGACAGCTAACACATCTTTGCTGAATCACAGTATTTACTTCTGAAAAAGTTATTTCTGATTTACATTCACCTGTTTCCTTCTGTGGAGCAGTGATAAAACAGGTTGCTAAAATTATCAAAACTGAAACCGGCATTACCCAAATACTCAACTGTCCTTTTTCTCGCAGATTCAAATAATATTTTACACCCGCTGTACCCAATGTCATTGCAGCAAGAACCGCCCAGGAATATTTGTTTCCATAAGTACCCGGGAAATGATTACTGATCATTACAAACAAAACAGGTAACGTGAAATAATTATTATGCAGTGACCGACGGCTTGCATTTTTGCCGGGTTCAGGATTAAGAGGCTTTCCTTCCTTCGCAGCTTTTACCATTGCTTTTTGAGAAGGAATAATTACAAAAAAAACATTAGCTGCCATTATAGTTCCCAACATCGCTCCGAAATGAATGTATGCTGCCCGCCCACTAAAAACATGCGCATAAAAATATGCAAACCCGGTTGCAATCATAAATCCAATGAAGGCAAACAGTACCCCTTTTTTTATCAATGGAGTTTTACAAAGAATATCGTAAATCAACCAACCTGCTATAAAAGAACCAATGCCAATTGCAATTGCAGTAAGCGGATTTATATCAAGAACATTTTTATCAATCAGAAATTCTTTCGCATTAAAATAATACACGATGAATAAGAGGCAAAAACCAGACAGCCATGTAAAATAAGCTTCGTATTTAAACCAATGCAAATGTTTAGGAATTGTTTTGGGAGCAATCTTATATTTTTCAAGATAGTAGAACCCACCACCATGCACTGCCCATAGATTACCTGCAAGTTCGTCCCTTACGTTCTCCGTTCGGTTTAAAGCATTCTCCAAAAAAACAAAATAAAATGAAGCGCCGATCCATGCAATTCCAAAAGTGATGTGCATCAGCCGTACAATAATATTCAGCCACTCCATCATGTGTGCCTCGTAGATTGTTCCGCGAAGAGAAACATAAACACAAATAAGCAAAGTTATAATCGTTAATACCAGTGCCGCATACACGAATCCTTTGGATAGAATCACCTTCTCGTTTTCCTCATCACTATTTTTACCCGAAATACTGTTCTCCTTTTCTAATGTGCTGAATCGGTAGGTAATCACGACCAGGAACACCATGATGATGATAAGAACAAAAAAAATTACACCAATCAGCATTAGACTAAATTATATTTTAACGACATCTTTTGATAATTGCCATAGACAATTTTGCCCATGATAAAAAAGACAATTTAAAATTTTGTTTTCTATTTTTATAGATTGATTTTAATTTATTAAAATAAAATGGTTAGCCTGGCTTTGCATAGTAAGAGGATAATTACAATTGATGGTGAAACAGATGCAACTATTTTTATTAATAACGGCAAAATATCGAACGTGATAAAAGGATCTCCGGAAAATTATTCCGGCGAAATAGTTGAGGCAGGAAATAAAATTATTATGGCTGGTGTTATTGATCCGCACGTGCATATAAATGAGCCGGGAAGAACCGAATGGGAAGGATTTGAAACAGCTACCAAAGCTGCAATTTCGGGCGGAATCACAACATTAATCGAAATGCCGCTTAATGCATCACCGGTTACCACAACCGCAAAAGCTTTTGATGAAAAAATTGCTGCGACAAACAATAAATTATATACAAACTGCGGTTTTTGGGGTGGCATTGTGCCGGGTAATGAAAATGAAATCGGGAAGCTAATTGACAAAGGTGTATTTGGTTTCAAAGCATTTTTAACCCATTCGGGGATAGACGAATTTCCAAACGTAACCGAAAACGATTTGAGAAAAGTAATGCCCTTAATTGCCCGGCGCCAACTACCATTATTAGTACATTGCGAATTGGAAAGCGGGAATAAGGAAACTCCATCCGATAGAGATCAATCGGAAACCGCTAACCGATCTTACAAAAATTATTTGGCTTCAAGGCCAAAAAAATGGGAAGATGATGCAATTGCATTGATGATTAAATTATGTGAAGAATATAATTGCCCGGTACACATTGTTCATCTATCCTCAGCGAACTCAATTGAGCAGATTGCAAAAGCAAAACAAAAAGGATTGCCACTAACTGTTGAAACTGCGCAGCATTATCTTTATTTTAGCGCCGAAGAAATTGAAGATGGCGCAACGCAATTTAAATGCGCTCCTCCAATTCGTGCAAAGGAAAATAATAATTTGCTATGGCAGGCATTGAAAGAGGGGATTATTGATTTTGTGGCAACGGATCATTCCCCCGCGACTTCTGATCTTAAAGAAATGAAAAGCGGGAATTTTCGGAAGGCATGGGGCGGCATAGCATCGCTTCAATTTGCTTTGCCAATATTGTGGAGTGCCGCAAAACAAAGAAGTTGTTCTCCCAATGATGTTGCAAAATGGCTATCGGAAAACCCCGCAAAGCTTATTGGAAAGCAAAAAAATAAGGGTAAAATTGCTATCGGCTATGATGCTGATCTTGTTGTGTGGGATGACGAAAAGCAATTTTCCATTACAGAAGAAATCATTCACCATAAAAATAAAATAACACCATACCTGAATTATTCATTAGCTGGTTTAGTAGAACAAACTTATCTTGGTGGCACCCGGGTTTTTAAGAATGGAGAGATACTAATAACCGGCAAGGGAAAAGTTATAACACGTAATTACGAAGCGACCGGGTATTCAAACTAACTTAAAAAGAACTTCGTAAAAAATTTAGATAAAATACATGCATACATACAAATAAATGAAACCTTACAAACAAAGAGCGGAAAAAGTTGAAACGAGAATACAGGAGCTCGCAAGATGCAGCGATGAGCACAATTACCTTAGCAGGATCTTTGGAACAAAGGCATTTATGGATTGCCGTGATAAAATTGATTCATGGATGAAGGAAGCTGGATTGCAAACCTTCATTGACAATATGGGGAACGTAAGGGGAAGACTACTTTCAGAAAGAAAAGACGCGAAAACTTTTGTTATAGCTTCTCATTATGATACAGTAATTAATGCGGGGAAATATGATGGTCAATTAGGTATTGTGGCAGGATTGGACATTGTAGAAAAACTTGTTTCAGAAAAAACAAAAATTCCATTTGATATTGAGTTAATAGCTTTTAGCGAAGAAGAAGGTGTTCGGTTTCATACTTCTTTTTTGGGAAGCATGGTGGTGGCAGGTAGTTTTAATAACAATCTTTTGGAAAAAAGAGATGATAACGGAATTACATTAGAAGACGTACTGCACGAATTGAAATTTGACAATACAAAACTTTTGCAGGATGCAATTCCGCCTGAAAAATGGATGGGCTACTTTGAAATTCATATCGAACAGGGGCCGGTACTGTATAAGAGTAATGTTGCCGCCGGAATTGTAACGGGAATTGCCGGCCAAAAAAGGGTGAATATTGAATTCACGGGGATTGCAGGACATGCGGGAACGGTGCCAATGAATATGCGTAAAGATGCATTGGGGGCCGCGGCAGAATTTATTATGGCCGTTGAAAAATATGCTGCTTCGAAGAAAAGGAACATTGTGGCTACCGTGGGTAAATTAGATATACAACATGCAGCATCCAATGTTATTCCCGGTAAAGTAACGTGTAGCCTGGATTTCAGGAGCGTCAATAAAAAGAAATTGGCAAAGGCTTATGAGGATCTAAATGAATTGTGTGAAGAAATTTGTAATCATAGAAAAGTTTATTTTGAATG
Organism: uncultured Chitinophagaceae bacterium; assembly: GCA_963819925.1. GTDB lineage: Bacteria > Bacteroidota > Bacteroidia > Chitinophagales > Chitinophagaceae > Ginsengibacter. The sequence goes on from CAWFYG010000028.1 coordinate 7,002, forward strand.
GAACCTTGTGCAGGAAACAAATCCTGTCACGTGTGACGACCGGTTAAATAAATTTTTAAAAAAGTCAATCAAAGAAATAAAATCAGAGGTAATTGAATTGGAAAGTGGAGCAGGACATGATGGTATGATAATTTCTTCGGTAGCTCCGGTTGCCATGCTTTTTGTAAAATGTTTCAAAGGTATTAGCCACAGTCCTTTGGAAAAAGTGGAAATTAAAGACATTGCGGTTGCATTAGAAATATCAGATAATTTTATGCAACAATTAATTGAATCTTCAAAAGGTTCGGATTAGCATCATACTTTAAAATGATATTAATGGAAATATCGGCATTAACAAGATCGGTTGTAAAAAGAAATCACGCAATTATAAGTCCGGATGGTTATATCAACAGCAAGGTGCCAGGATGGGATAATTGCACCGTTAACGTGATTATTAATGAACAGATGGGAGCAAATCTTACCCAG
>CAWFYG010000029.1:0-926898 GCA_963819925.1 uncultured Chitinophagaceae bacterium
AGAATCTGGGCGAGATTACCACCGACTTCATGTTGAATATTGATCGCGGTAACGAGCAAGTCGAGATCTTCACTTGGAACCCGACGCAACATGTTCTGCATCGCTTCTTCGGTGCTGATCCCCAATCCCACTTCACGGACTACCCGCCGAAACTCCCCGGCGATTGGATCCTTGGCTTCTCGCGAAACCAGCTCCATGGTCTGCAGGAGGCTATATCCGGCTCGGAGGGAGTTTGCCATGAGCGTAATGGTGTCTCCGAGCTGACCGATAAATTGCTTGATCCGGCGACCGCCCATAAAGGAGACGTAGAAAGCCGGGATTATGAAGCCGAGGAATCCGGTAAGAAGACCGGCAAGGATTCCGAAAAGTGGGTTCATCATCGAAACCACGATGAACCCGATAGCGAAACCGCCAACACCACAAAGCGCCCTGATAAGCAGAAATTCTCCGACCGTGAGCCGCATATCGGCCCTGGTCAGCATATTTGCGGTCTTTTCAGTAATGGACCGCCCCTGCATCATCTGCTCGAGGGAAACGGCAACATTACTGGGCATGTGCTTGCCACTGTTATCGGTAACAGTGAGCATCTCTTCACGGGTCGCAAACCGACCCATGCGTTCCATGACATCTTCGGGGCTGGAACTGCGGTTACTCCGCAAGACCAGTACCAGAAGTACCACGACAATGGCGAGCAGGAGCACCCCGATCATCATTACTGGCATATCAACCGACTCCGCTCCTTACCCACTCGCCAACGCTCATCAGTGAGTTTCCGACGACTTAAAACTGGATTCCCGCGCCGAAAATATTCGGCGGGAGATAGATGTTGGCGACTTCGAACCGCTGGATGAACTTCGGCCGGATACCGGTCGGCTTCATCCGCCCGACGATCTTGCCGTTCTCGATACCGGTCTGCTCGAAGGTGAAGATGTCCTGCATGCACGATCACGTCGCCTTCCATGCCCTGGACCTCGGTGACGTTGGTGATCCGGCGCGAGCCATCCTTCATGCGGTCCTGCTGCACGATCAGATCGACCGCGGCGGCGATCTGCTCGCGGATAGCGCGCACCGGCAAGATCCATGCCCGCCATCAAGCACATCGTCTCCAGACGGGAGAGCGTGTCGCGCGGGGTGTTGGCGTGGGCCGTGGTCATCGATCCGTCGTGGCCGGTGTTCATGGCCTGGAGCATGTCCAGCGCCTCGCCGCCGCGGCACTCCCCGACCACAATCCGCTCGGGGCGCATACGGAGGGAGTTGATCACGAGATCGCGGATCGTGATTTCGCCCTTGCCTTCGATGTTGGCTGGGCGCGATTCCAGCGCGACCACGTGATCCTGGCGCAACTGGAGTTCGGCCGCGTTTTCGATCGTGACGATCCGCTCGTCGTCCGGGATGAAGGACGAGAGCACGTTCAGCATCGTCGTCTTGCCGGAGCCCGTACCGCCGGAGACGACGATGTTGAGCCGCGCTTCGACGCAGGCCTTCAGGAACGTCGCCATCTTCGGCGGTGAAGGTCCCGAAGCGGACCAGGTCCTCGACCGTGAACGGGTCCTTGGAGAACTTACGGATGGTGAGCGTCGGGCCGTTCAGCGCGATCGGCGGGATGATCGCGTTGACGCGGGAGCCGTCGGGCAGACGCGCGTCGACGGTCGGCGACGACTTCATCGATACGCCGACCGAGCGGAGAGACGATGCGGTCGATGACGCGCATCACGTGCTCGTCATCTTGAATATCACGTCGGTCAGTTCGAGCTTGCCGCTCCGCTCAACGTAGACCTGTTTCGGACCATTGACCATGACTTCAGAGACGGTCGGATCTTTCAGCAGCGGCTCGATTGGCCCAAAGCCGAGGATTTCAGCCGAGATCGCCTCGAACAGGCGCAGGCGCTCGACACGGGTGAGGGCGATCCCCTCCGCCTCGAGCACCGAGTTGAAGGTCTCCTCGACCGTTCGCCGGACCTCCTCGGCATTGCCCAGGTCCATGCGCGGATCGAGTTCAGCGATAAGCCGGTTCTGAATCCGGGACTTGAGTTCGTTGAAGGAATCCTGTTTTGGCCGCTGTTGCGCGCCATCGTGGCGTTCGGCCTGTGGTCGTTCCTGACAACTGGGTGGTTTGCCTTGGGTGGGTTTGACCCGGAAGAGCTCACCGGAGGTATTCGGCGGCGTACGGACGGCGCGGATCGGACGATTGAAAAGCTCGCCGGTTCCGATTGTCCCCGTTGGCGGCCCGCCGGGAGCCATTGCCTTGTGCCGGCCGGCCGCTGGGCTTGCCGGCGGCAGCGGTGATTCCGCGTTAAGTCGTTTGAAAGTGACATTGTGGTGCCTCCAAACATGATCGATGATTGTCGTCCGGTCGGGCGCCGGGAATCGACCGATTAAGGCGGGCGCCTTCTGGCCGGGTCATCGGCTGCGTCCGGCGATCGGAGCATCACCGGCTGATCTTGTTCCCGGACGCCGCCACCGCGGCGATCGTCTCTTCGTCCCGGCTGAACGTCATGGTCCTGGTGAGACCAGTGGCCAATCGGTTGAACTCCTGGGACAGCGCGCTCGTCGGCTGGCTCTGGACAAGCGGGACACCTTCGTTGATTGACCGAATGACTGGCAGTGGGTCATCCGGCAACTGGCTATGATTTCGCCCTTCAGGGACGCGCCAACGTCCGCGACGGCGATGCCTCCCTGAAGTGTGCAGCGATTAAGACAAGCGCAATTCGATCGGAGTCGTAGCCGAGCAGATCGCTCAACTCCAGATATTGCTTGGCACCCTTGATCGCGGTCAGTTCCAGCGTCAGCATGAGCAGGATCTGTCCGAGTGGTCGAGGAGGGTAAGGGTGACTTCGTCGAAGGATGGTCTGGTATCGAGATGATGTAGTCGAACATATTGAGTCATGTGCCCGAGCATCTGGCGCATGTGTTCACCGGTAACTTGCTCGCCGGATTGCGCATCCGGCGGGGCGGCAGGAGCTTCACGCCTGAGAGTGGGTGACCAGGATGTCGGTCACCAGATCGCGATCGAGGTCTGTGAAGTTACGGATGATGTCCGCGATCTCTTGTGGTCGGTCGCGTTCAGGATCAACACCCTGATCGCCGTGAAGCAAGTTGCCATCGACCATGCGCGACTTCCTTATCCGGGTGCTGATTTCGGATGGCGACCGCGAGATTCGCCGCAAGGGTGCTCCGGCCCATTCCGCCTTTGAGACTGAAGTGGAGAAGACTTGGCCTTGCGATTGCGGACCGGGCCGAGTGGTTGAGCGGACCACCGGACCTCGGTACCACGCGCCGGGTCGGCAGGTTCAAGCTGGTTTACGTGCCGGATGCTTTCGATCAGTTCGTCGAGACTGAAGGGCTTGGCCAGGAATTCGCGCGCGCCGGCCATCATGGAGCGACGAAGAAAATCCGGCTCGTTCTGGACCGACATCATGATGACGGCGGTATTCGGTCGGCGCCCGGTGATCCGGGTCGTCGCCGCGATGCCGTCGATCCCGGGCATATTGATATCCATCAACACAATATGGGCTCAAGCCGGAAGGCGAAATCGATGGCTTGTTCGCCGCTTTCGGCCATGCCGACAATTTCGATATCGGGCTCGAACCGTAACAGCTTGGCAACGTTGTCACGACTCTCGAGATGTCGTCTACAATCAGTACTCGAATTTTGCCGGTCATCGTTCTGCTTGCCTTGCTGTTAACGTCGGGTGTTCATCAAACGCGCTGGTCATTTCATCGGTGCGCGGGCGTCACCCTGATTCAGGCGACGCCCGTGCGGTTGCTGGATCGCTACGAGTCTTCGTCAGACTCGTCTGTCGGATCTGGTTGAGTCGTGGCATCATCCGCCGAGGCAGATCCGCCTGGGGCGACAATCGGTGCTGGCCATGGGAGCGACCAGGTGCCATCGGTCATCAGAATCTCGAAGGTAATACCGGTCGTACTGACGATTTCGGAATCTTCGTTTCCGCGAACAACGACCTCGTAGGTGTGATTCTGATCCTGCATGAAGGTGATTGCCTCAGCCTGCTGCGGGGTGACCTCGATGATCAGCTGTCCAAGCTCGTCCGACGAGGTTGAATCGTCCGGGCTTCGCTGAACTTCCTGTCCCTGGCCGTCATACTGAACTCCCGGGGCAATGACACGCAGTACCTTGACGTTCTGGATGAGCATCTTGGCGACCGGCTCGAGATTCTGGCCTCCGTCGACCACGGTAAACGTGGACCCATCGACGCCTGGCACGGTTTGCGGTTCCCCATCGACACCGCCCTTGGCCGGGATGATCGAATTGCCAATGGTGTAGGGGCCATCTTCCTCAACGTAGGCATCAGCGGTGATCTCCAGAACGCGGCGGAGATCGACCCGAGCGTGGAAGACTACGTCGATGTAATCACCGTCCATGATCAGGCCGGACATCATCCCCTGGTTGTCGACAGAGAGGGATGCGGCACGCATGCCGGTGGAAATTGCGTTGCGAATTCCCGGAGGCTGCAGCTGGCTGTTCAGGAGGATGTCGCCCTTGAGAGCACCGAGCTTGTAGGACTGACCAACGACCAGTGCGAGATCAGTCGGCAGCGTCGGCAGGGGCCTGTTCCGCGGCCATTTCTTCGACAACGACATCGGACATGGAAATGACTTTGTACGGCTCCAGGTCGATGGCGGCCTTTACGACCTTGACCTTGCCATTGTCTGCCGTGTCCTGGCCATCAACCTTGTTGCCTCCGGATGACATCGTAATCGCCATCAATACGGCAACGAGGGCTAGTGCCACGCCGGTAAAGATGAAGAGCTTGTTGCTGCTTTTCACCGCGTTCTCCTCATAGGCCGCGCGTCACACGAACACCGCATGCGGCCACTGTTGGTAGCTCTTGAGCGCACCGCTTGCAACGCGCAACCGGTCTCGCCACGAATGCCACCAGTTGCGTGATGGGCACAGTGCGCTGCGACTCGAATTTGATGGTAGGAGTGGGCTATCTGAGGCTCAATAGTACCGAGGTCACTTGCCCACGACCGTATGACAATCGGTGACCTTCGGCGGACGGGGGATGCATTTGGGGACGAACGGGTCAGACGCCTGGGAGGCGCGTAATCACCGCATTTTCAGCGTGTCAGTGCTAGAGTTGCGGCATGATGGCAACAATCACTCAGCGGCCACGTGAAGCCGGATTTCGTATGCCAGGCGAGTTCTCCGCCCATGCCGGTTGTTTGATGGCATGGCCGACCCGCGCCGAACTGTGGGGTACGAAGCTCAACGAGGCAAAGGCGGACTACGCTGCGGTGGCGAGGGCCGTTGCCAGATTCGAGCCGGTGCTGATGGTGTGTCTGCCTGGCTCCGCCGATGAGGTTCGCTCGTTCTGCGGCGCGAATGTAACTCCGATCGAACTGCCGATCAACGATTCCTGGACTCGGACAACGGACCCGTCTTCGTCCTCAATCAATCTGGCGAACCGGCGATCGTCCGTTTCGAGTTCAATGCGTGGGGGAACCGCTGGCATCCGCATGACGATGACGCACGGCTGCCGGAGCGCATAGCCGACTTACTCGGGTTGCCGATGTTTACCGCGCCGATTGTGCTCGAAGGCGGCTCGTATTTCGTTGACGGCGAGGGAACGGCAATCACGACTGAAGAGTGCCTGCTGAATCCCAACCGGAATCCCCACTTGAGCCAGGGGGAGATTGAGGCACAGGTGAAAGCGTTTCTCGGAGCCGAGACGCTGATCTGGCTGCCGTACGGGCACAGTCTGGATACTGGTCCGGCCGGAACCGATGGGCATGTCGACGGCGTGCTGCAGTACGTTGCACCTGGGCATGTCCTGCTTGAGGTTTCGTCCGATCCGGCATCGACCGAGTACGAGCGTGGTCAAGCGAATCTGGCGCGACTGCAATCTGCTGTCGACGCACGCGGTCGGAAACTGGAGATCTCGATTCTCGATCTGGGGCCGACCGCGCAGGTTGCGTACCTCAATCACTATCTCGCGAATGGTGCAGTGATTGTGCCGGTTGGTGGCGACGCGGCAGATGCGCCGGCGTTGGACCGGCTGCGTGACCTGCATCCCAATCGGGAGGTCGTCGGTGTTCCCGGTACGGTGATTGCCTATGGCGGTGGCGGCCCGCACTGCATTACGCAGCAGATTCCGGTCGGTGTGACGCTGCCGATCTAGCGAGCGGCGGTTGCTTCTATTTCGACCAGCCAGCGCGGATCCAGCAATTCAGCGACGATCGCGGTCATGGCCACTACATGATCGCCGAGCACTTCTTTACGGATCGCCCGATACGCCTCGACATTGGTCCGATCGGTCAAGATCACCGTGGCCTTGACGATGTCGGTCACGGACATGCCACCCGCACGTAACTGGGCAGCGACGTTCTGCCAGGCAAGGCGGCACTGCTCCTCGAACGTATCCGGAATCTGGCCATCGGCCGTTGTGCCGACCTGGCCACTGACGTGGATCCAGCGTGTGACGCCAGTGGTTCCGATTGCCTGGGCGTAGCGACCGAGCGAATCTGGTCCGTCGGGGGCGTGATGATCGTTCGTTCCACTGCAATTGCTCCAACCTGGTAGAGATCACCCCCCGAAGCGGGTTTCGATCTCACGGAAATAGGCGTCGGCCAGCGTGCGGAACCGGGTGGCATCAAGGTCAACTTTGTCGCCGATACCGAAGCCGAGGACTGCGTTTTCGGCGCTGTACTTGATGGTCTTGTCAGCCGGCAATCTCAGATCGTCGCTCAGAATCGCGGCACAGAGCATGCGCACTTCGTTGATCGGGTTGCCGTCCTTGCCTTCGGTGCTGCGCTGGCGATGAACGAAGCATGAATCGAGCGCCAGGACAAGATTCAGGAAGGTGTGCCGTTCAGCGCCTTGGCGGCTGATTGTTGTTCCGCTGATGTCAGCGTTGAGGCAAGCTCTGTCCACGCATCAATCTGGGCAATGATTCGAGATCGGCACTGTTCAATGTATGACGTTGGGTACGAACTCACAGCAAGCACGGCCACATCCCTTCATGCGTCCTGGATTCACGATCATTCACATGATACGACTGCGACTGAATCATTTCAGTGATTGGGCGAGTTCCCAGATATGGCCATCGGGATCGGCAAATGCGGCCGTGCGCATTCCCCAGTCGCGATCCATCGGACCATTGAGGAGTTCGACTCCACGCGCGGCCAGAACGGCGCATTGCTCGTCACAGTTGTCCACCCAGATCGTGAATTGGGCATGCGCCTGTGCACGAGGCGTGCCGACAACTGCTGGAGCAATCAGATTGACGGCGGCTGAAGCGTCGAGCAGATTAATGACGGTTTCGCCGAACGTGAAGACAGCCGAAACATCGTCCTCCCAATCGATCGGAAGCGCAAACGTGCGGGCATACCAGGCTTTGGCCTCAGCGATGTCCTGAACAAAGAGCGAGATAGCGCCGATGCGATCCAGTGGCTGCGTCATTATTGTGTACTCCTTGCGTTGACCGAATCGCGCTCTGCATCAATTTATCCGGCGCGATTCCTGAAAATTGTCGCGCAGAGCCGATGCAAATCGACATCTCGCTTGATTGCACTTGGTGTTGACCGGATCAGGCAATGGCGGTTAGAAGTTCCAGGACTCTGGTCAGCATCAATTCGGTTGCCTCTGCATCGTAGGACGGGAGGGTGATTCGGCGAAGTAATGCTGATCGCCTGGATACAGAAACAACTCCGCATTGTCGGTTGATTCAACCAGGGCACGTGCGGCGTCAACATCGCCTTCGTCCATGAAGAACGGATCGGCGTCCATCCCGTGAATCTGGACCGGCACACCGGCTGGCCAGGCTTCTCCGAACTCGGTGACCGGACGCAGGAATACAGGAAGAGCGCGCCGACGGCATCGGGGCTGGTTTGCGCGAGCATCTGGGCGGGGACCACGCCGAGTGACATGCCGGCGAATACGGACTTGCCCGGGATGGCAGCCGCAGCCTGGGCACCCCGATTCATGACTTTTCCTCAAATCCGATGGTCTTGACGAAGGCGAGACCTGATTCGATCGAATCGAATGTCTGGCCGTCGAAGAGATCCGGTGTGTGGACGGTATGTCCAGCAGCACGCAGGTGATCGGCAAAAGCCGTTACGCCCGAGGTGAGTCCAAGCGCATGATGAAAGAGAATTACTTGAGCCACAGGGATCCTCCTTAGAACACGTATTCTACTATTGAATGCATTCTACACCTTGATTCAATCAGCGCTGGTAGCGCTCAATTGCTCCGCTGAATGTCACTCGGGCAGCTGCAGGAACTATTCGTTTATCAAATCGGGATTCCGGCGGAGTACCAGGTGCGTTGCGTTTTCGGTGATCGTCCGTTCGGCTACCTCGAATCCCAATCCGGGTACATCGATGCCCGTGAACAGGTTCTCGCCCTGGCCCAGGAGTTTCGGGGAGATTGCGAGGTGCATCTCGTCGATGAGGCCCGCGCTCAGGTACTGGCGCACGGTGGAGACTCCGCCGCCGATCTTTACATCGAGGTCGCCCGCTGCAGATTTGGCTTGCTGGAGCGCGGATTCGATGCCGTCGGTCACGAAATAGAAAGTGGTGCCGCCGTCCATCACGATCGGATCGTGCGGGTAATGCGTCAGGATATACGTCGGGGCATGGTACGGGGGTTATCGCCCCACCAGCCGTTCCAGCCGTCCTCTGTCCAAGCTCCTCGACTGTGGGCAAACATGTTGCGACCGAGGATGTACGCGCCAAACCCGTCCATTGCCTTGTAGGCGAGGTCGTTGTCGACGCCTTCGGCGCCACCTTCTGCCCCGTCATCTCCTTGGAGTACCGGGAACTGAGGAGCCAGTCATGTAGTTCGTGGCCCCGTTTGCCGAGGATCCTGGAGGCTTTGCTCTGGCCCGGCGCCGTAACCATCGACTGAGACTGAGAATCCTGCTACACGTACTTTGCCCACTGTCTGACTTCTCCTGCAGTTGAATAACGTGAACTCTGCCTGTCGGAGTCTCCCGCTTCTGTGGAACGTTGTCGAATGATGCGTGAATCAATCGACATGACTCGCCGCGCATGCCGAAAGACGGGCCCTGGGCAGCGTCCTGTTGTCTTCGTCGGCTGGGATGTGGCGAAGTGACGGTTCCGTCTCACGTACCAAGGGCGCCTTATTAGGGGTGGCTTGTCCACTGACCTGCAGCCGTACTAAATCGTCGGTAGATTGCGCAGGTAGCGCGTGATTGTCAGAATCGCTCCTCCCCTTGGGTTGGCGCGATCGACTGAGGTCGGCTACGCCCATAATGGACTAACGTGCTCTCGGTCGCTACCGCAGCACCCACCGATGACATTGAGATTGGGCAGCAGCGTCTTCAGTTTGTTGACGCCAATCACGAGATCGTCAATCTCGCCCCGATCCAGTTCAGTTGCTTCATCAAGCTCGGCGTGCGATTTGGAGGAGCATGGGCCTGATCTCGGCAATGCGGTTTAGCCATGTGCCGTCCTCGAGCGCGTCGAAGATGTGGTCAGGATAGCACAGTTGATGCCGAAATAGGCAACGTCGCCAAGTGCATCAATTCGTTCGACCGCGTCCCGCAAAGAAGTTCCATCTGGAAGGCGTCCGTCGGTCTAACGGTGAACAGGATTGCGACCGGAAGGCCGACCGAGTTTGCGGCCAGAACGATTCCACCTGCTTCGTTGGCGCTTGTCATCGTCAGCGCTTCAGTCAAGTCCGCTCCGGCCGCGGCGAACGATTCAATTTGCGGTCGGTGATAGGCTTCGGCCTCTTGCAGGTCAGGGACATCGCCGGCGACATACCCGTCGCCTCGCGGTCCGATGATTCCTGAAATTACGACAGACTCCGGTCTGGTCAATGATGATCTCACTCCTGCAGCACCTTGATGGACAAACGATTCATTCGATCGAGTCCAGTCTTGTCGTATCCGATGGCGGTGCCCCAATCGGGGTTGGCTCTCCATGTTGGCGATGTCAGGATCAGGGAGGCGTTTGCAGCATCTGCTATTGCTGCGAAGTCTCGATAGTAGGAGTCGAATGCGGCGAGTCCCTTGTCGTCTTCGAGGAGCGGAAAGGCGGCGAATTCTGGCAGGTCGAATCCACGCAGAAACAAGAGGTCGGTTTCAAGACGTGCATCTGTTACGAACGGTTGGCCGCCCGGTACCGGAATCGCCATCATTTCCTCCGTGTGTTTCACTTTGTCAGTCTGTCGAGTGTAGCACTGACTGCACACGATCAAAATACACGGAAGCGCCTCTTCGAGTGAGGGCCGATGGTCTTATGCGCTTTGGCTTGACAATGGTGAGGAAGCGAGAGAAGGCTTCAACACCGTAGAGGTTGTCCCGGGCTACCCAATCGATTTGCCTATAGTGCGCCTCGACATGAATGCCCTACCGCGATCCCCGAATACCTTGTATCCGTCCTGGATTAGCCGATTGTGCAAGCGTCTCTCATTTGCGCCTGGCTTCGTTAGGCGTGGACCACGGACCGGCGTAATGCGCGAGGTCGGGACGCAACCTTGATCGTGTCGGGTCAGTCATTCGCTTGAACACGCGTCCAGCGGTGCGTTCCGTGCATTGATGTTTTGTCAGACGCTCATCAGGAGATGTGGAGGTATGGCCGACGTACATGGCGCCTTTACCGAGACCGAGCTTGTCCTTCTCTGACAGTCCATCGGCATCGAGCTCGATCACGTAAACCCAATATGATCGGCCCGGCTTCCGGGAATCGGTCGCCAGGGACTCCTCCGTATGGATAGCCACGCCCTTCTCCTTGCTCGCAGAAATGAAAAGTCAAAGCCTTCACGCCCAGCAATGCGAGCATACACAGCGACCAGCCCTTTCGCTGACTTGCAGGCAGACCAAGGTCTTAATCATTTTTCGAGTTTGGTGAATCAAGAAGGCTCACGTGGGTGAGACGTGAGCGGGGGTTTGGGTATGCGGAGTGAGGGTGGTGTGGTGGTGGCGGGGGCGGGATTCGAACCCGCGACCTTTGGGTTATGAGCCCAACGAGCTGCCGCTGCTCCACCCCGCGACGTGGTGGAAAGGGGATTGGATGAGGGTGCGGTGAACGGTGTGGAATCAGGTACGCGTCGCGCGGTGGTGCCCGCAGCGGCCTCGCCTCCCACGGGGTCGCCCCCGCAGTACTCTCCGGCGCTGCACTGGGTCACGACCGGGTTCGGGATGGGACCGGGTGGAGCCAGACGCTCTCGGCCACGGACACCACCGCGCGGCCCGTCTGATGCCAGCGATGTGCTTTTGGTTGGGTGTGCTGTTCTCGGCTCTCCGGGGTCTCCGGGGAGGGAACGGGGCGTTCAGTCATGTACTGGATAGATCGATGAGGGGATCCACCCTCGGCCATGAGCACGGGTCGGCTCCGGTCTGTTGCCAGCCGTCCACCCCCCGCCTCTCAACCAGGTAGTCTCCCGGGGGCCTTTCTCCTTACAGATGGGGAGACTCGTCTTGGAGCGGGATTCCCGCTTAGATGCTTTCAGCGGTTCGCCCATCCGAACGTAGCTACCCAGCGGTGCCGGTTGCCCGACAACTGGATCACCAGCGGTTCGTCCAGCCCGGTCCTCTCGTACTAGGGCCAGCACTCCGCAATCTCCCAACGCCTACGACGGATAGAGACCGAACTGTCTCACGACGTTCTGAACCCAGCTCGCGTACCGCTTTCATGGGCGAACAGCCCAACCCTTGGGACCTTCTCCAGCCCCAGGATGCGACGAGCCGACATCGAGGTGCCAAACCCTACCGTCGATATGGACTCTTGGGTAGGATCAGCCTGTTATCCCCGGGGTAGCTTTTATCCGTTAAGCCACGGCCCTTCCACTCGGAACCGTGGGATCACTAGGCCCGACTTTCGTCCCTGTTCGGCTTGTCGGCCTCACAGTCAAGCTCCCTTATTGCCTTTACGCGCTCCGGCCGATTGCCATCCGGCCTGAGGGAACCATTGGGCGCCTCCGTTACTCTTTAGGAGGCGACCGCCCCAGTCAAACTCCCCACCAGCCGCGGTCCCATCTCCGGTCGGTGGTTAGTCCGCAAGCGCCGCAGGGTGGTATTTCACATTGCGCCTCCCCCGGGCTAGCGCCCCAGGTTCTCCGGCTCCCACCTATCCTCCACAAACGACACTCTCGGACAGCGACAAGTTGGAGTAAAGCTCCACGGGGTCTTTTTGTCCTGCCGCAGGTCACCGGTATCTTCACCGGTCCTTCAATTTCGCCGGGTCCCCCGTCGAGACAGCGCCCAGATCGTTCTACCTTTCGTGCGGGTCGGAACTTACCCGACAAGGAATTTCGCTACCTTAGGACCGTTATAGTTACGGCCGCCGTTTACCGGGGCTTCAGTTCAAAGCTCTCACCTCTCCCTTTAACCTTCCGGCACTGGGCAGGTCTCAGCCCATATACATCCACACTTGACGTGTTGGCATGGACCGGTGTTTTTGGTAAACCGGTAATATTGATTTAATAAATTAGTAGCACCGATTTTCAACAGTACTTTTTGTTCAGGAAATTTAAAACTCAATTGTCCATCAACGGTTTGATAAGCAGGAACAAACCCATTGGCAAAATCGCCTTCAAAATTTATTTTATCCTGCCAGCGATAGGTTAAATTGAAGCCCATCCTGTTTTGAAAGCCAAAACCGGTACTACTGAAAGTAACTCCTGCCCTGTATTTCGGAGCATCAAAGTCGGCAGCAAATCCTGCCGGAACATTATCCAAATTATCCGAACTAACCGTACCACCTATATGTAAATTATGTGGCAGAGAATACGTAAGGCTTATTCCAAATCCATACGTGTTTACATTGCCTTTTACATTATAAGGAATTGAATACGTAGTCACCAATGCCGGATTATTCAGGTTTGCTTTTATTATGTCGGGAGGGCCGGTAAACACACTCGTGCTCCCATTTACTGATTGGGCGATAAGCGTGCGTGAAAGAAAATCATTGTAAATTCCGTAATACCCATACAAGTCTATCAGCATTTTTTTCTGAGCCAACAAACCCTTATAACCAACTTCAAATGAGTTTACATTTTCAGCTTTTAATTTTTCAACATTCAGCACCTGTGGATTACCCGCAAGTAAATTGTCATCGATTGAGTAAACAGGATTTGTGTCAAAATGATAGAATGTCTTAAAACTTTCCACCCCTCCAATCAAGGCTTCGCCGCCGGCAACTCTTAAATTGATATACTGCATCTGTGTAGAAGCAAAACGATATGCTTCCTGGTAAGATAACCTGATGTTGTTGTCTTCCGCCACCTTAATCACCAAAGAAAGACGTGGGGTAAATCTACCGGCAAAATTATCGTTCTTATCATAGCGTGCAGACGCTATAAGTGTAAATTTGTCGCCCGCTAAATGTTTGGTTGCCTGTATATATGCGCCATATTCATTAATAGGAATTTTGCCGGTCGAATCCGCGAATAGAGTCCCTTCAGAATTCAGAACATATTTTTTATAGTTGGCTCCTACCAAAACATCTGCAAATGCGGATGTGTAAGGGGTTAAATTATATTGACCTTCCACATTATAAAGATTCGTTTTATCAACAAACAAACCACCACCCTGAGAAATAGGAATACTTCTTACCTGGTCAAAAAGTTTTTTGAATTCCGGTGAACCCGGCGCTGGCCTTCCCTGGTCTGCAACAGCCCGTGCGGCATTGTGTGCAGCAATATCAGACATGCCTGAAAGTTTGGCATTCAAAAACGCGAAAGAATACTGTGCATACCATCCATCGCTTCCGCCGCTTGGCTTCCATGCTTCATTCACTAATCTTGTAGTTACCGTTGCATTATAAGAGTCTCCCGCATTTTCCTGCGTAGTAAAGGCTCTCAGGAACCAATTGGTGTTAACCAATTCAATTTTATATTGACCGATTTTTAAATTCAGCAATGAATAGCGATCGCTCCCTGTGTACACGGTATTTCCCGTTCCCCAATATCCTTCTGCGTTCAAAGAAGTCCTTTGGGAAAGCTTATAACTGACTGCACCAGACAATTTAAAATCTACAGTATTTGGGTTAACAATATCTTTTTCTTTGTAACCTGTGCGTGAAACAGGAATTGATGCCGGCATTGCATTAATATAAGGAGCATAAAAAGGCGCTTCCTGTGCAAGGGGATTTAAAACATTTGTTTTTATATCCACCGTTGTTTCATCTCCATAAACATTTATGCCATCATAGTTAGGATCCGTTTCGCGTGTACCTGTTTTTACTCCGCCGGTAGTTGCAAGGCGATCATAATCGCGGTAATCATTAGCAACCCAATCTTTTGCCTGGATCAGTTCAGCTCCTACTTTAAAAGCAAATTTTTCACTAACCTTATTGGCCCATCGCAACGACCAATTATAATAAGGTGAAGCGTCCCTGGCGCTATTATCAACATTCATTATTCCGGTCTTAACCTGGAACGAAAGGCCCTGGTATTTGAAAGGATCTTTGCTGTTGATAATTATTGCTCCGTTCATGCCACCAGGCCCGTACAATGCAGATGACGCTCCCTGCAATAATTCAACGCTTTCCACGTCAAGTTCTGTCAGGCCAACTACACTTCCAACAGAAAAATTTAATCCCGGCGCCTGGTTATCCATCCCATCAACAATCTGGTTTACCCGAACGCTACCACTTCCATTAAACCCTCTCGTACTGGGTGTAGAAAAAGTTAGTGAAGATGTTACCACATCTACACCTTTTAATTTTGAGATCATATCATAATAGGAAACTGCCGCAGTATTCCGAATGTTGGCAGCGCTTATCCTTTCAATAGTTACCGGCGATTCCAATATTCTTGAGGGCGTTCTTGTAGCAGCTACGACTACTTCCTGGCCAAGCGAGCTCTCGGGCGTAAGACTCACGTTAACTACCTGGGAGGCCTGTGTAACATTCACCTCCTGTAATTTAAATCCGATAGAAGAAACAACAATCGTGAGCGGAAGTGGCTTATTTACTTCCAGGGTAAAATTTCCGTTGTCATCAGTGTACGTACCAGCGCCCGAACCTTTCACTGTTATTGAAACTGCGGGCACCGGTTCTCCGGTTGTATTATTTTTTACAGAACCATTTATAGTTGTTGTATTTTGACCAAAAGCAATTGTTGAAAAAATATTGGCTGTAATCAATAAAAGATAAAGCCTGTAGTTCTTTCTCATAGCAGTCGATTTAGTTTTTAAATTCTAGGCAAAATAATCAATTTAAGTGTAGTACAAAATATTCTTTTTTATCTGAAAAACCAAGATGTTGACAAATTCAGGAAGCAAAATGAACCAGTGAAATTTTCTATTGTTACATTAGCAAATGCAAACAAAAGTTTTCCCAAATCAGACCGCTTTTTATAAAGGAAAAGTAAGAGACGTTTATACAATTAATGATCAGTTCCTCGTCATGATCGCCTCCGACCGTATCTCTGCATTTGATGTAATACTTACAAAACCGATTCCGTTTAAAGGCCAGGTATTAAATCAAATCGCGGCTTACATGTTGCATAATACAACGGACATTTGTGGCAACTGGCTGTTAGATGTGCCCGCTCCCAATGTTTCGATAGGATTAAAATGCGAGCCTTTCAAAATAGAAATGGTTGTACGCGGAAACCTTACAGGCCACGCCTGGCGCACCTATTCCTCAGGTAAGAGAGTTTTATGCGGAGTTGAATTACCGGACGGTCTCCGTGAAAATGACTTTTTCGAACACCCGATAATTACTCCCTCCACAAAAGCGAACGAAGGACACGATGAAGATATAAGCAAGGAAGAAATAATTAAGAGAGGCATAGTTTCAAAAGAGGATTACCAGGAACTGGAGCAATATGCTTTGCAGCTTTTTGAAAGGGGAAAAGAACTTGCCGGCAAAAGAGGACTAATATTGGTAGATACAAAATATGAATTTGGTAAACTGGACAATACCATTCTTTTAATTGACGAGATACATACACCCGATAGTTCCAGGTATTTTTATGCTGACGGATTTGAAGAACGTCAATCAAAAGGAGAAAAACAAAAACAGCTAAGTAAGGAGTTTGTAAGAGAATGGCTTATCGAAAATAATTTTATGGGAAAAGAGGGACAACAGGTTCCTGAAATGAATGATGAATGGATAACGACTATCCGTGATCGTTATATTGAGCTATATGAAAAATTAATAGGGGAAAAATTTAAACCTGAAGAGCTGAGCGACGAAGAAACAAAAGACCGTATTCTTACCAGCCTTCAACGATTAGAGCGCAACGTATTTTAAATACGCAGCTTCTTCATCCGCTGTCTCGATTTATTGAAAATCATGATCCCGTTCTTTACACCTTTACGTATTTCTTTCCGTTTTTCTTCAGGCAAGCTATGAATGGTTTTACATTCTGCTGAACAGCAACCATCAAATTGTTCTGCGCAGGATCTGCATTGTATAAAAAGCAAATGGCAACCTTCATTGGCACAGTTGGTATGTGTATCACACGGTTTACCGCATTGATGGCAAACGCTTATCACTTCATCTCCTATCATCTCTCCCAGCCTGCCGTCAAACACAAAGTTTTTACCTAAAAACTTATTGGGAAGATTTTCTTCTTTTATTTTATTGGCATATTGAATAATACCACCTTCCAGGTGAAAGACATTCTTAAAACCATTATGCAACATCCAGGCGCTTGCCTTTTCACATCGGATTCCGCCGGTGCAATACATAATTATATTCTTATCTTTTTTTTCTTCAAGCATACTAACGGCCATGGGTAACTGCTCCCTGAAAGTGTCCGAGGGTATTTCGATTGCATTCTCAAAATGGCCGACTTCGTATTCGTAGTGATTTCTCATATCCACCACGATAGTTTCCGGATCAGTGGTAAGTTTATTAAATGAAACTGCATCTACATATTTTCCCTTTTTGCTCATATCAAAATGCGGGATCCTTAATCCCATCAGCAACTATTTTATCCCTAACCTTTATTTTCAAAACCCAAAAACTTTTACCATCGTCGTCTACGGCAATATTTAAGCGAACTCCATTTAAAAAATAAATGCCATATAAATAATCTTTAAATGCATCATAATTGGAAGCCGGCACACTTACCTGGGCATTAATTCCCTCATGAGCCACATATATCCGACCAAATACTTTTAATTCATCGAGGTTTCTGTAAAGTGTATCACGAAACAACTTTGGATCTTCAATAAAAGCATATTGGTAAAATGACAAAGTTTTGCGAGGTTCATTTTCCTGGTATAAACGCTGTTTCAATTCCTTCTGAGAAATACGATTGTGTAAAACGGCCATAACTTGAAAAATTCTGTTTTTTGTTTCAACTCTGTTAATAAATTTTCAAAATTGAAGCATTCAAAAGTTTGGCAAAGTTAATCATTTGGCAATTTTAGAAAAGAGGTACGGGTTTTGTAAAGATCAATCGTAGATTCATTTATAAAACTTTTAACGCTAAAAAAAACATTATGAAAAAGATATTAGTTTTTTTAATCGTGACGCTTCTTTTAAAATTGAATGCAAATGCGCAACAGCCCCATTTTGGGATAAAAGGGGGCGTAAATATTTCCGATCTTCATTTTAATGATAATACTTCAACAACCAGTAAAACCGGGGTTAATCTTGGCGTGCTTGCCCACATCCATACTTCGAGAACCTGGGCAATACAGCCGGAAGTTATGTATTCATTGGAAGGCGCTACAGATCGTGTAGGAGATTCAAAGGTTACTTATAATTTAAATTACCTGAATGTTCCTGTTTTACTTCAATATATGTTCGAGAACGGCTTTAGGTTTGAAGCCGGTCCACAGCTTGGTTTTTTATTAAATGCTAAAACAAAAACGGGCAATGTAACCGTTACGAATAAAGGTTTTCAGTCAACTGCCGTTTCCATTCCGTTAGGTGTAGGTTATTTAACCTCATCTGGCTTTGGCTTAGACGCAAGATATAATTTTGGCTTAAGCAATATTAACGACAATAAAAATGGACCAACCATTCAAAGCAATGTTTTTCAACTTGGAATTTTTTACCAGGTAAGCAATACTAAAAAATAGCAGCATTATTAATTGGAAAAGCAGAGAATAGAAAAATACTAAATCCTTCTTCGATAAACTACAGGAGAAGGATTTTTATTTGGCGGAGATTGATGATAAATACTAATTTACATTTCAGAAAAATACTCTGTGATGCCCACATCAAAAAACAGGTCCTCATCCAAATCAATCTTCGAAAAATTACATTCAGTAGTCAAGCTTTTTGTTTGCCTGGCAATTGCTGTTGTGGTCTATCTTATTGTTCAAATAAAACATATCGATATTCTTACGCACGTAATGATAGGCTGGGATACTTTTAGTTTATGCATGATTGTCCAAACATGGATAACTTTTTCAATCACCACATCGCAACAAATAAGAGAACAATCAAAAGTTCAGGATCCATCGAGGACATTAATTTTTATAATAATTCTCATATCAACCCTGGCAAGCTTTTTAGCCGTATTGCTAATTCTTATCACAAAGGAAAAGTTTACAAATACAGAATCTTTTCATCTCGTATTTGCCATAGCAGGAATGATACTTTCATGGTTTTTTATTCATACTATTTTTACATTGCGTTATGCACATATTTTTTACGGGGATAGCATGAGGAAAAGCCTGAGATCCATGCAGGAGGCCTTGAATTTCCTGGTGATAAAAAACCGGATTTCCTTGATTTCGCCTATTTTTCGTTTGTACTCGGAATGACCTTCCAGGTTTCTGATGTACAGATAACTTCCAGGCGATTGCGAAGATTAGCGATGTGGCATGGACTTATATCGTTCGGTTATAATACAGTAATGATTGCACTTACCATAAATGTAATTGCAGGGCTTTAGTACTCTATAGATTCAATCTTATAAAAGAGTTTAAAATATTGCTCTTACTGAGGCTGTGCCCGTGTGAATGGTAGGACTGTTTCCTGGTTTTCTTCCTTCATATTGTAGATTAATTTCTATATTTCCAGCGACCCTTTTGGTAAGTTCGATATTCCATAAATAATTTTTACCAGGCAACAGGCCATCGAGTAAAATAAAACCCACAGCGCTATTGGCACTCCCGCCGCTACCGCTATTAAATCTAATATTATTAAAGGAAAATCTTCCGTTCAGAGTGCCATTAGATAATACATTATATCTTAGTTCGGCTGCGATTGAATTATTAATAGCCTTCTCCATAAAATCAATTTTATTTTGCCTGGTATCATAGGTATAAATAAGGCTTACACGCAGATCGCTTTTATAAATATAGCTCACCGATGGTTCTGCCGAAACTTCGTCTATACGATAGTTCCTGTTCGCAAATGAAGAATTGATGAGTTGATTCAACCCATATTTATTTGTGAAAGAAGTCGCAATATTCCTGTTGAGATTCCACCTTCCCTTAAATGTAAGGTCTCTCAATTTATTACTTTCAAATCCATAATTTAACAAGGCTTTACTTGTGTTGAGTCTATGTGTAATATCAATACCCCACTTAACGCTTTTACGGTTAAAGTACAATGTGTTTGATAAAAAAGAAGTAAGTGATATCAAAGTAGTATCTACCAGTTTTTTACTGAATGGATTAAATTCAACCGATTTGTTGCCTGCCAGATCTTTCTTGTTTATTTGCAACGAAGAATTAGTACTAAACCTGTTTATAAATTTCACTAGTTTATTTTTCGGCGCATCTTTTATAATTGCCGACGGATTAATACTTACACTATAATTAAACTGAAGGTAATTTGCTTTTACATATTGATTCGTAGGCGTTAAAACCCGTATCCATGTTTTTTGATCAGGAAAAATAGCGACTTCAAATTCATTTAATTGCGGGATACCGTCTCCGTTATAATCGTTCCAGGTATAGTAGCCTTGTGGTGCGGGCACCTGTATATAAGTGTATTCAGTCTTCTGCTCCTGCCCCGATCCCAATTCATATAAAACACTTCCTGTAACAAGGCCGTTCCATTCGTGAACCGCATATTCCGCCCTCCCCAACAGGCTCTGATCACTTTTCTCATTCAGAACCCCCTGGTTAATTACATTAAGATTCCGATACGTCAGATTTAATTTAAACTGGTGATTTTCATTTTTCAAAAATTCAGTTATAATACTAACATTCTGGCTTTTGTCGCCCGTTATTAAATCTTTCTGAAAAGGGATCTTATTGGTTCTTGTAAAATACGTTACTCCCCAACGGTTTAATTTTTTCTCCGATGATTTTACATATACCTGCCAGAGATTAAAGGCAAAACTTTCAGGCATTAATGTATCGTACTGCTTATTAAGTTGTTTATCATTTTCCGCGGAAAAGCCACCGCCAAATGTTATATCTTTCAATGCGGCGAACTTTCTTGAAATATCTATCGATGGCCTCACGTAAGAACCTTTTTGTATACTGCTGTTAACATTTCGTTATATAAAATTTATCAGCAACTTTCCATCCTTTTAATAGCATAACATGTTCAATCGAATTACGAATACCATTGTAATGATCGCTCCGGTTATAATTTGTCAGCTCATAATGGACATAATTATTTTTTGAATCACTTAACTGTAAAGAGCCTGTTACAAGATTCTCTGTGGCCGCCGCCGCATTAAAAGGAAGACTCCAGTCGCGGTTAAACTCTACACTTCGCAATCGTTCAATCGGTTTAAACCGGTCCTGCACATATTCATAAATAACGCTACTTTGTAAAGTGAGATCTTTCTGAAGGCTGCGAAAAACCGGGTATCGCGTAGTATATTCAAATTTTCCCGCAACACCATTATTTTCATTTTTATCTTTTAATGAAAAAGTATTTGCATCATAATGGCTTAATGCTAGTTCGGTTTTTATGTATGATTTATCATTGATAAAATACTGGCCGCCCACTGTTATCAACTGTTGTTTTTTGGGAGTAATTAATAAAATGACCGGTTCCCAATCGCCTTGCGGTACTCCGTTTACCGGTTGCACCCACATAAATACCTGGCCGTTGGCATTGCCGGTTGCCTGTACGTAATTGCCTTTCCCAAAACCAACACTGGTAAAAGAAAGATTGTATAACGTGTCAGTCTTACTAACGGAATAAACATAAATGGAATCGTGTATTGAATTATAAACGGTATCAATTTTTTTATACAAAATTTTATCGACGGAAAAGGTGTCCAGAACCGCGTCAGGATAAAATGCACTATCCGTATTATTTCCTATTTGCGAAAGAAATTGTTTTTGATTCGCATCGAGTGATTGGTTGATAGAAGTATTTTTTGCATCGGTATTAGAATAAGCGCCAATGGTAAGCTTTATTTTTTTTCCAAGGCTCATTTCATCATTGGCGTATAGCAGAGAATTAAGATAGTTTCTATCAGAATATTCAAACTCTACCTGTATCCTGCTGTCTTTAGTAATTAAGCGTTTAGCCGTAAACGTTAATTCCGCGGTGTTATAGTCAATAATATAATCCTGGTCTTCACCTCTCGTAAGTAACTGGCCATCGATAAACACTCTTTCCGTGCCGGCCAGTACCGTAAAAAACAATTCGCCATTGGCTCCGGAAAGCCGGTATGGCCCCTGGTTTCCTTCTAGCGGTGTAATTACGTTACGATTAAATTTTCCTTTGGCAATAGCGCCGCTTACTAATAAAGAGTTTGTTGAATTTTTACCGATTTTATTGTCTGTTATGAAAGATGCTCCCTGCAGTCTTGTAAAAAATTTAAGAAAATAGTTCTGGCTTTGCCGGATGTCAATATCGCCGAAATTAGCCTGCCATCCGTGCTTTTTTACCTGCATAAATATCCGGTCAAAGTCATGAAGATTTTGCGTATTACCCTCTGGTTGAATGGGAATGTTGTTATCGCTTATCGCCGCAGTCAATTCGAGACTGTCCCCGATGAATCCATTTAACTGAAGATTTAAACTGGAATTTACAACGGCATCCTGGCTGTTTCCAAACGAAATTCCCCGCCCAATACTTCCATTGTAAGTGATGTTTCCAAAATCAATCACTTTATTGCTTTGTGCCCTGGAACTTTTATAAGTAAAAGGCTTTTCCTTTTCAAAATTGAAGCGTATGCTATCATAGTTAAAATGGCGTGCCACATTATTCAACCTGAAAGGAAAAACCCGGTAGGTAATGAGCACACTATCAGGTAGGGCTTCAGACTTCCATGTAATGAGTGCATTTACATAATCGATTTGAAATGAATCGCTGGAAATTCCCGCAATGGAAACTGTATTTGGAATAATGCTGCTGCTGTCGAAGTGAACCGGGTTGGGTTTAGTTGAAATATATTTTTTCCTAAGATTAGAGAGATGTTCCGGGGTATTTTGAGAAAAGCAATCCCCAAAAAGCAATAGAGAAAAAACAAGGAGGTATATTCTTTGGGAATTCAATTAGTTCGGATTTTAGAATCACTAAAATTAGTATTTATGAACGGAAGTTGCAGAAGTGGCGTTGTCACGCTTTTTTATTTTTTGAATTTGGAAATTACAGACTATACATTAAACGTTAATAGGGTCAACTTCGTATCCTTTCTTTGGTTTGTGTTATTTATATTTGAAGATCATTTTTATTGCTTAAAAACTAATTATGAATAATAAAATCAGGACCGGATTTATTTTTGGAATAAGCATGGCAATTCTTTTTATTTCTGATAGTCTTTTGTCGGGCACAAACCATTCAACAGACGAAATTGTTGGAATTATCTCCGCAGGAATTCTTGCCGGGGCAATTGGCGGCTTTGTGGTTGGTTTTCTTTTGGGGAAACTCAAATCATCCAGGTTTGCAGGAAATTCGAAAAAGGAAGATTTTGATAAGGAGAATAAATAACCTCAGTCCTTATTCTCTAATTACGAATAACCTTCCTTGTTACTTTTTCATCCTGAGCATCTTTTAATTATTTGTTTTCGGTGCCTTCACAACTATTGTATCGGTCGCTAACAAGGGAACTATATAACCTCCACTATCAATTTCTGTTTTAGGAAAAGCTTTTTGTAATGCTGCCCAATCATTTTTGTTTACACCTGTTTGATATAAATAAATTGACTGCAATCCTTTTATCAGCTGTAATTGCATAACCCCTTTTGCCGTAACTTTTGTTCCAACAAGACTTAGCAGATTGCAACTTATCTAAATCCTTAATAACGCCTAAACCATTATCTGTAATCTTCGTATTATTCAATTGCAATAAAGTAAGATTGGTACACTTACCTATTATAGATAAAGTGCTGTCACCAACATTTGTGTCATTTAGTTTCAACCATGCTAATTGTTTTTTTACCGACAATAACAATTTGATATCAGCGTCATTAATATTTATGGCAGAAACAAAGTTTGCCATTAGGTAATTAGAGTTTTGAGCCACTGGAATTATGATCACTCCTTTATCTTTTAAGGGCTGCAAATCCTTTTCATCAGCCTTTTCCACAGGCTCTGTTGGAATAATAGGAATTTCTTTTTTTTCGATATGATCACTTTGCAATGCAAGCAAATAAGGTTTAATTAATTCAGGCTGTTTTAGATCCTTCACTTTTTTATTGAAATCAGCACCTTCATCAATCCACCAATGTATTAAAGCAATTTCCTTTTCTGTAAACTGTGATTTTTGTTTTGGCGGCATGTGATCATCTTCTCCCACAGGCAGTAAAATGCGTTTCAATAATTTACTTTCTTCGGGGTTAGCATTAAGAACCGGCGCCATGCTTCCCTCCTTTTAATATCCAGTTCTCACCATCAAGTCGTAAGTTATTTTTTTGTCTTTTTTCACTATGGCAACTATAACACCTTGCTTGTAATAATGGTTGAATCACATCACCGTAAGCATTTGCTTCCTGGATGTTAGGGATTATTTTTTTTACAATTACTATGGAGTCAGGCTCATCAGATAATGCAGATGTAAGATAATCGGCCCCATGCGTTAAGGAACCACCGAGATGGCCTGTTATAAAAATGAGCATCAACAAAGCGGCAGATAGCAATTTATACCAAATGTCTAATCGCCCGGAAAGTAATCTCGCATAAAGCAGAAATGAAATTGAAGCAACACTTATACCCATCCACATGTGCCATCCAACAAGACTTTCATCATAATCTCCGTTTAACGACAACAGGTAACCGGTGATGCACGAAAGTATCGCGGCAATCATTCCTGAAAAAATAATCACCTTAATTACCTGTTGTGATATTTGATATTTTTCGTAAACCGAAAGCCATTGCAACAATAAACCAATCAGTAAAAAACCAATGGGTAAGTGCACAAGCAACACGTGAAAACGGCCAATAAATTCGGTGATGGTAAGAAGCATGCTAACGCTAAGTTGTGAATGATGAATTGTGACTCCGCAGCTTGCAATATACATCGTACATCAAACATTGTACATCGTATATCGCTAAGAATATCTTTTGCGAAGCAAATTCATCATGTAAACATTTATTCCCCATTGATCGGCTAACGGTTGCCGCGTATACGGCATTGTAGGCATATAATCTGCAGGGCCAAATTCTGTGAGTATCGTTAAACGGTCTCCTGCTTTCTTTTTGCGACTAACTATTTCGTCCCACCACGCAAGATGTGCATTTAAAGCTGCTTCCCATTCGGGTGCTCTCGGATCATTAACCTGCGGGCCTTCAGCATGGCCTATTCTCGCATGTATGTGATCGGCTCTTTCAATCGCAAGCGCTAACGTTTCCGGTTGATCCTGAAGTAAAGTTTCACTGACATTACACCAGTGCGATACATCAAATGTTATTCTTAACCCAGGAATTTTTTCCATGTATTGCCTGGCAACAGGCGCAGCAAATAAAATTCGGGATCGATGTGTTTCATGATAAATGGGAATTCCTGTTTGTTTAGAAAGTTGCAACGTATGATCTATAAAAGTTTTACTCTGTTCAAAACTAAAAAAATCTTTTCCCGAATGGCAATTAATATACAAAGGCTTTTGAACAGTGTTAGTAGCTGCGGCCTCCGTCATCTGTTTAAATAACTGTAGATTTTCGTTGTAGTCGCTTTGGTGTCCTGCACATAAAAACCCAACTTCCAGGTCATATTTTTTTAAAGCAGCAAACAATTCATCCTGTCCTGCCTTCTCCATCGGCCACCAGATTTCAATACCATCGTAACCGGCTTTTTTCACTTTGGCACCATACTCATCCATCGTACCTTCAAAGCCCCAGTTGGTAGCTAAGAGTTTTAATTCAAATTTATTATTCATATTTTCTTTTGATTGTTTTGCTTCTGCAAATGTTGGGATAGACGCTAACATTAATGCAGCGGTTGCTGATGCAGTTGTTTCAATAAATTTTCTTCTGTTTTGCTTCATAATATTGAGCCCCAACCCCTCTCCTCACGAAGAGGGGCCAGAATTTGTTTAAAAAGCTTTGCTTAAATATTTCTTTTCAAGTTAAAATATTACTGGTAACAATAATTAGATTTTAAGCTTACGCGATAATTTCATCTATAACTTTCCCTGCAACATCCGTTAGTCTGTATGGACGGCCCTGGAAATTATAAGTGAACTTTTCGTGATCAAAGCCAAGCTGATTCAATATGGTTGCCTGCACATCAAACGGAGTAACGGCGCCGCTTACCGGATAATAACCGATCTCATCCGTTTCGCCATGCGAATATCCTTTCTTTATACCACCGCCTGCCATCCAAATTGTAAAAGCTCCTACATGGTGATCTCTCCCTTTAAACGGATTTGGTTTTCCTTCCCTGTTTTCCATCATGGGCGTTCGTCCAAACTCGCCGCCCCATACTATTAATGTTTCATCGAGCAAGCCTCTTTGTTTCAAATCCAATATTAAGGCGGTAATTGATTTATCCACTTCACGGCATTTATTAATAAGTCCGATATCAACTGCCGTACTGGCGCTGGTGCCATGAGTATCCCATCCCCAATCGAATAACTGAACAAACCTAACGCCTTTTTCAACCAATTTTCTTGCTAACAAAATATTGTTGGCGAAACATGCTTTGTTCTGGTTTGGTACCATACATTTCGTGAATATAATCGGGTTCATTATTAATGTTCATTACTTCCGGAACTGATATCTGCATCTTGTAAGCCATTTCGTATTGCGCAATTCTCGATAGTATTTCCGGGTCTTTAAATTCTTTGAATTCCTGTTGATTCACTTCATTAATTGCGTTTATGGAGGCTTTGCGCAAGTCCCTGTCCATTCCGGCCGGATCATCTATAAATAAAACGGGGTCTCCTTCACTTCTGCATTGCACACCCTGGTAAACGGAAGGCAGAAAGCCGCTGCCCCACACACTTTTACCGGCATCAGGAAATTGTCCGCCGGAAGTTAATACCACAAATCCCGGCAGGTTTTGGTTCTCAGTTCCCAATCCATACGTTGTCCATGAGCCAATACTTGGGCGTCCCAAACGCGGCGAACCAGTTTGCACCAGTAACTGTGCCGGCGCATGATTAAACTGATCGGTAGTGCATGCTTTTAAGAAGGTTATTTCATCCACCACCGTTGACAAGTGTGGCATATTTTCACTCACCCATGCCCTGCTTTCTCCATGTTGGGCAAATGCAGCCTGTGGCCCAAGCATTTTTGGAACACCCCGAATAAATGCAAATCTTTTTCCTTTCAGTAAAGACTCCGGACAATCCTGCCCATCCAGTTTCATGAGGTCTGGCTTGTAATCAAATAATTCAAGTTGCGATGGCGCACCAGCCATGTGCAAATAAATAACGCTTTTTGCTTTTCCCGGAAACATAGGCAACTTAGGTTCTAACGGATGTGCGGGATCAAAAACAATATTATTAATTATTGATGATGAACCAAGTCCACAACTGTGTAAAAGTGAACCTAAAGCAAGGGCGCCAAGCCCCATGGCACTCTCTTTTATAAAATGACGGCGGCTATTGAGTTGAAAAGACTTTTGTATTTGCTTCATTAACCAAACGCTGAAGATGTAATTCTTTTTGTGTCATAATATTTTTGTTTTAAGCCTCACCCCCAACCCCCTCTCCCGCGGGAGAGGGGGCTTAATAATTCGCACAATCAGATGATGATCACAACTACTGATGCTATCAGCTTTAATTCTTAGTTATCATCTCATCCAAATTTAATATCGCATTGGCTACTACCACCAGCGCTGCCGTTCCAGGATTGTTATGTTCATTTTCTTCACCAATCATCTCGCATGTTTTTTCTTCGTCTTTGGCAAAGCCTTTATACGCATCATTATACAATTTCTCCAGAGCTAACAGTTTGGGTTGTGTAATCGGTTTACTCATTGCTATTTGATAACCGCATTGTATCGTTTTTGCAACGTCTTTCAATCCCGCTTTTTCAATCATACGATAAGCGAAATGACGCGATGCGTCCAAATAAAATGAATCGTTTAAAGTAACGAGTGCCTGTAATGGTGTATTGGTACTAATGCGTCTTGCAAGACACGCTTCCCTGGCCGATGCATCAAAACTTTCCATTGCAGGATAAGGCGCCGTTCGTTTCCAATACGTGTAAACTGCCCGCCTATATTGATCTTCACCTTTACTGTTCACCCAGAACTGGCCGCTATAGGGCGATAGCCATATACCTGCAGGTTGCCATGGCATTACACTTGGGCCAAACATTTTTCCACTTAATAACCCACTTATGGAAAGCGCCTGGTCATGAATTTCTTCTGCGGATAGCCGAACCCGTGAGCCTCTTTCATAAAAATTATTGAAGGGATCTTTTTCTTCTGATTCTTTGGTAACTTTTGAATCCTGGCGATAGGTTGCCGACATCACTATTTCCTTTATTAATTTTTTTACGCTCCATTTATAGTCATTCATAAAATGCCAGGAGAGATAATCAAGTAACTCTTTATGGGTAGGCGTTGCACCCTGTGTACCCATGTCTTCTAACGTTTCTACAATGCCTTTACCAAAGAGTTGTTCCCATATACGGTTCACCATTGTTCTTGCCGTTAACGGATTTTGTTTACTGGTCAACCACATGGCCATGCCCAACCGGTTTCGCGGAGCTTTATTAGGAAAAGGATTCAGCGATTCCGGTACATCCGGCTTTACCAAATCACCTTTTACCAGCCAGTTTCCCTTGACAAAAACGTGCGTGGCACGATGCATGTCCATAGGATTATCCATCATTACCGGCGTGGTACTTACGGGTGCATTTACTAAGTCCCAAAAAGTTTTTTTCGCCTCATTATATCCTTCTCTTTCCTTACCGGGTAGCGGCTGGGTAAAATAAAACCAATCAAATAGTAATCCATTGGCATCTGGTGTTTTCAAATCGGGATTCGTATAAGTAAGATACAAATCATGAACACCGGAAACCGCACCAATATCTACACTTGTGATCGTCCAGCCCTTTGGTTTTTGAAACCTTCATTGTTTTCACAACGGGCCCTGCAGCGCTGTCTAAATGAATAACCCACGTACCATTATTTACAAATGCATTATACCGGTATATTAATTCACTTTTATTGTCAAGATCAACTTTCTTTAAGCGGGCTATCCCGTGGTTGCGCAACACAAGCCACTTGGTATCACTCAATGCACTGTTCACAAATGAATCTGCCGTAAGTGAATTAATAGCGGGCTGCCATGTATTTAAGAATGTATAAATTTCTTTTGCCCGCTGCGTGTAACCATTGTCGTTAAACCATTTGATCAACCTTATCAATTTCAAACTGTCTTCTGTGTTGTAAGTGCGAAGCAAAGGATAGTCGGCTTCTGTATCCTCATCCCGTGTATCGTTGTAAAAGGCAAGAAATTTATAATACTCGTCATGCTTAAACGGATCGTAAGGATGACTATGGCATTGTACACATCCAAACGTTGTACCCATCAGCGCCTGCCACGTTGTATTCACCCTGTCTATTACCGCAGCCGTTCTAAATTCTTCATTGTCCGTACCGCCTTCGTCATTCGTCATGGTGTTGCGGTTGAAAGCCGTTGCAATAAATTGTTCATCCGTTGCGCCGGGCAACAGATCGCCTGCCAATTGTTCAATTAAAAACTGGTCGTAAGGCTTGTCTTCGTTAAATGCATTAATGAGATAATCCCTGTATCGCCAGATGGTACGGCTGTCATCACGCTCGTAACCTTTAGTGTCTGCATAACGGGCAAGGTCGAGCCATACAGAAGTGAATCGTTCGCCATAATGCTTTGAAGCAAGCAATGA
This sequence comes from uncultured Chitinophagaceae bacterium, assembly GCA_963819925.1. Lineage (GTDB taxonomy): Bacteria > Bacteroidota > Bacteroidia > Chitinophagales > Chitinophagaceae > Ginsengibacter. The sequence continues at coordinate 29,085 of CAWFYG010000029.1, forward strand.
ATCAACTAACTTTTCATAAGCATTGTTACTGTTATCATTTAAAAATTGATTCGCTAAATTTTCCGTTGGCGGTAATCCTGTTATGTCCAAACTCACTCTTCGCAACAAAGTAGCCTTATCCGCTTCCGGCGAAGGATTCAAATTTTCTTTCTTTAATTTATCATAAATGAAATAATCAATATCATTTTTTACCCAATCAATTTTTTCTGCAGAAACTAATCCAAAGAAAGAAGATTTCGGCACGGGCACCTCTTCTTTTTTTACAGGCACATATGCCCAATGATTTCCCCATTTTGCGCCCTGGTTGACCCATTTGGTGAGTATTTCAATTTCATCACTTCTTAATGGTGTGTGTTTATATGGCATCCGGTCTTCGGGATCATTTAATTTAATGCGTCTAATCATCTCACTTCTATTGGCATGCCCCGGCACGATCGCATATTTGCCTGATTTAGTTTTTTTCAAAGCGTCCGGACGAAAGAGCAAACTAAAATTTCCCTGTCGCCTTACTCCACCATGACAGGTAATACAATTGTGGTTTAGAATCGGTTTTACCTGCGTGTTGAAATCGATTGGAGTATTATGAGCACTTATAATAAAAGCCGAAGCTGCAATTATTATCACAACCAGTAAAATCAAAAGCAATCTTTTATATTTCCACCCGGGCATTATGGAAAATTAAAATGAAAGGAGGTATAATTAAAGTGGTTCAAAAGTTTAGTCGAATTTACGGAAATATTGTAACTAATGGCTATTGTAGCGACCCGTTTGCCGCCAAATAAATTGGTTCTTTATTTGGAACTTTTCTTCCAGGTTATTCTCCTGCCGATAATAACTTTAAAAACAAATGCATCTGTAACTTTTGTTAAGCCCCAGCCGGGGCCAAAATTAATCTCCCATCTTGGATCAATACTAAGGTCTGCGACAGCAAATAATGCATGCTCCTGCTGACTTATTTTAGGTACATTATCCAACTGCCCAATGCTTCCATAGTATTCTACACCCAATGCAACTTTATTGAAAGCATAAGATGCTTTTATGTTCGGTTCAAACGAAGGCGAATGATCACTACTCCCTTTTAGTCCAACACCAAACGTTGGATTAAAAGCAACATAAAGATTATTAAACTGCTTATCAACGATGGGCCTTATTTCAATGCTCCAGGTATCTTCGGAATAGTTGCTGCTTTGAAAACCTATTTCTGTTGAAAGGCTGACTCCAACAGGCCAATGCCATTTTTCGGGTATGCTTATCCGTGGGCGAATGTGAGAGCCAACATATCTGTACCCGTAAGGACTGGTATAGTTTGTAAAAAAATAAAATCCTATTTCGAAGTTATCGGTTACACCATGCGTTATCTCTAATGTTTCATGAAGTGCATGGTTACTGGGCCTCACACCATCAATAATATTCTTTTGTCCGTCAAAGGTGAAATTACTATGCAACTCAAACATGGTGGTACCTTTTGTTTGTGTGGGCGATGCGTACACCTGTATCTCGTAATTATCCTGCGCAGCAGCGACGTTAAAAAGAAATAAAGAAATAAGAAATATAGAAATTTTTGTCATCCTGCAAAATAACAATGCACAGCTCAAAAAGAGCGCACTATATACAATTTAATGATTGAAAAATGGCTTGAGTAATCGCTACCAACTACTACCGCCGCCACCGCCAAATCCCCCGCCTGAAAATCCACCACCACCGCCAAAACTACCGCCACTACTGCCGCTGCCTTGTGGTGCACTGTAAAAAGTGTTGGTCATTGCATTCATAGATCGATCAAGACTATTCATGAACATTAACGTGCTAAAATTGTTTCCCGCATAAGCGCCGGAGTACCATGTTGGCGGCGGTATGTCTAATCCTTTCAGTTTATCTTTCCAGGTGTCGGCAATATCAAATACAATTGCATACGGCAATACTTTATCAAAATAATTTTGATCCTGCTTTAAAAATTCCTGTAACCGGTCTTTCTCAACAGATGTAAGGAATTCTTTAAACCCTAATAGTTTTTGAAACAATGCCGTTCCCTTTTTTGTTTTTTTAGTCATAAATAAACCAAACACAAAAATGATAATGCCACTTGCTATAAGACCTACGCCCAGCCATAATTTCATTTGCCAGTCAGAAACCATTGCCGCGATACCGGAAGCAAAAACAATAACACCAATAAATGCAAATAATCCTTTCAATCCTCTTGAATATATAACATAGAACTCTCCCTTATTAACCTCCTGTTCGAGCTCCTTTTTTGCTTTGTTCATGGTTATGTACAACACATCTTTAAGGTCGCTGAGCTTTACCGTATCTCCGGTTGCAAATATCCCATTAAACAAAGTCTTTTCAAACGTTAATGCATCCGCCGGAAGCCCTTTCAATTTTATAAATTCATATTCTTTGTGTTTTAATAAACCGAATAAAGATGATTCCTGCAATTCGTTTATTCTTAAATACCCTCCTGCTCCCCAGTACGGAACCAGCGCCGTTAGATCTCTTCTGTCGAGTTTGTCGTCTATAACGTAGCCGGATACACTAGGGCTTATATTTTCCGGCGGATAAAATTCTGTCTGTATGGTTACTTCATCATCTTTACCCCACTTCTTCCAGGTGTAAAACATTCCTGCAAAAGCAAGGAAAGGCAATACCAGCCAGTAAATACCTATAAAACGATAATCAGGCTTTATTAGATAATCTTTTGGAAAACTGATACCGATCGTCACCCCTTCATTGGGGTTTAATTGTTCGGTGGTGCTTCCCGAAAAGCTCTCCATTCCCTCCCATCTTGTGACGGTTTTATTTTCTCTCGCTCCATAAGATCCTGTTGCAACAAAATAATCAGGCGTCGCGGGAAGAGGCTGATACAATTCAACTTTAAAATTTACGGCGGCGATCGTTGTTTCCCACTGGTTACCTATTACGTTAAAATATAATTCTGAGTGATCTTTAAAAAAATTAATTGCATTGAGTATGCGATAGGTTATAACATATTGCTGATCGCCTTCAACATATTTATTTGCGGAACCAATTTTTATTGACTTGTAATCTCCATCGGTACTTACATCATAATTCCAGCCGGGTACTTTAATATCCTCAACCATGGTACGGGTGTAACCGTTAGACTCCAATTGCCGTTCAGCTTTCTCAGTTCCGGGCGCCAATGGTTGCATTTGATATTTAAAGGGAATTTTTCGGATGATGCCATGACGCGGTTCGGTAAAATGAACATCAATTTTCTCTGCAATATCCAGCGATGCATCTTTATTTACTTTTATCGTTACATCATAATGTTTAATAGTAAAATATTCCTGCGCTTCAATTTTACCAACAATAAAAAATACGAATAGAATAGCCGCAAGCTTTTTCATGATCGCTACGAATTAAAACTTTACTCTCTACATTCTTTGCTTCATCCTGGTTATCCAATTCATAAAATTCGCGTGCTTTAAAACCGGCCATATTGGCTATAATCACACCGGGAAATTGTTGGATGGAAGTATTATAATCTCTTACGGTTGCATTGTAATAACGACGTGCATTTCCCAGATCGCCTTCAATAGATTGCAGGGCAGTTTGTAATTCCAGGAAGTTTTGATTCGCTTTTAATTCAGGATAATTTTCTGCAACAGCAAGTAAACCTCTCAATGCGCCGCCCAATACCTGGTTGGCCTGCGCCGCTCCCTGCACATCGCCGGGAGGTATTGCCACTGCTGCATTGCGTGCCGCAGTTACTTTTTCAAACGTAGAGCTTTCATGTGTCGCATATCCCTTAACTGTATTCACCAGGTTGGGAATAAGATCAAATCTTTTTTTCAGGAAAACGCGGATGTCACTCCAACTATTATCAACTTTTATTTTTGCTTTTACCAGCCCGTTATACATCCCGATGATCCAGATAACGAGCAGTACAATTATGCCAAGAATTATCCAAAGTGCCATAATAATTTATTTTAAGAATTAAAAAGACGCAGAATTCTGCCATTGCAATATAATACATAAAAAATAAGAATTTATTACAGTTGTTTCCGGCGGAAACATGTTAGCATGTCAGGATAATAGTTTGGGATGCATTTTTGCTAGATGTTATCAACACATAATAAATATGAAGAAAAAGTTAAGTGATATACCGGTAAGTGTTCTTGACCTGGCAACAATTGTTGAAGGCGATACACCAAAAGATTCTTTCAAAAAAAGCCTGCAGGTTGCGAAGCGTGTTGAAGAGTTAGGCTATAAACGTTACTGGTTCGCCGAACATCATAATATGCCCAACATTGCCAGCTCTGCCACCTCTGTGCTGATTAGTTTTATTGCGGGCAACACTTCTACAATAAGAGTTGGCTCCGGTGGCGTAATGCTTCCTAACCATGCACCATTAATTATTGCAGAACAATTTGGCACATTGGAATCTCTGTATCCGGGAAGAATCGATTTGGGTTTGGGTCGTGCACCCGGAACTGATCAAATTACGTCTTATGCTTTGCGCAGGAATTTAAATGGTTCTGTCGATGACTTTCCGCAAGATGTAATGGAATTAAAAAATTACCTGGCGCCACATAGCGATAAACCTACGGTCCGTGCCATTCCCGGTGAAGGAACACAGGTGCCGATATGGCTGTTGGGTTCCAGCACCTACAGTGCACAGTTAGCTGCCGTATTGGGACTGCCATTTGCATTTGCCAGTCATTTCGCGCCTGCGCAGTTGCAAGATGCTCTGCAACTATACCGGCAACGTTTTACCCCATCCGAACAATTGCAACAACCTTACTCACTGGCAGGTGTAAACGTAATTGCTGCTGATACGGATGAAGAAGCTAACTTTCTCGCAAGTTCTTTTTATAAACTGGCTTCGGGTATTGTTACCAACAAAAGAAAACCTTTACAACCTCCTGTAAAAAATTTTTTAGAGCAATGGAATGAATATGAAAAAGCGCCTGTATTGCAAATGATGAAATATACTTTTATCGGTAGCCCAGCAACTGTGAAAAAAGGATTACAATCTTTTTTAGATGAAACACAGGTTGACGAAATAATGGTTGCGTCTTATGTTTATGACAATGATGCAAAGATTCATTCGTACGAATTAGTTGGGGAGTTTTTTGGAAGGGGAATTAATTAGAAAAAATATCGAATTTTTCACACAGTTCTTATTATCGGTTTTGCTTCTTACGATCGCCCAAGAAAAAGAACGTGTCAACGTTTTGAGTTTATTTGATAACGATAACACTATTGAACTTCCTATTTGGGAAGTGAGTCTTCTATGTTTAGCTTTAGTTTCATCGTGGATATTTTTTTGCGTATCGCATCGTCGACTTGCTGATGTAACAATACACTATCAATACTAATGGCAGGACGGTAAACCGGTGCAGGAAGGACATTGGTATTATAAACTTTAGTTGTAAAAATCCACGCCACAACAAAAGGCATCGTTGCAGCTAAACAAGTAGCAATGATTAATCCGATATTAGTTAAGTGTTGGTTTCTAAGAATGTTTAATTCTCTTTTTCTGTACTGTTGGTATTTAAGATGTCCTCCCAATTCTTTAGCTATCCATCCTCTTTCACTTAATATCCAATCATCGTTTGGAGCTGTTGGGTCTTTTATATATCTGTGAGACAGTAAATGGTTTCTTATTCCTTCAAGGTAGCTTACCATTTCATTGGTTTGCATATCTAAATCACCCTTCGTTTCGCCCAATGAAGCAATAACATGATTTCTTAATTTACCCTCTTCATTCCTTCTCCATACCTCTATTTCTTCTGGTTTTTGAAACGTTCCGGGAATTAAAGAGTTTTTATTAATCTTTCCTAAATGATCTGAATGAAAAATAAGTTCATCTGCCCATTTAATTATTATCTCATTTCTGTCCATCTCATTCAATGGCTTCTCATTTCTCCAATGTATTTTAAATATAACTTTCATTTATAAAGAATATGTTCAATCCGTCACTATGCTAATTATAAATTGTTCGCCTGTTATAGCAACGTCGGGGTTACACCGATGGGAATGTATAAATTTGAAGTTTGTGCCGCGTAAGTCCCGACAAGACAAGAAATATGTTACTTGTAAAATAAATCAAATTGCCCCTATGGTTTTTTGTTTTAGGCGATTATTGAAGTCGAAAGATTTTCCAACCATCTAACTTGTGCATTGTGCTATCGGTTTCAGTTCTGATTGGTTTTAGATTTTTATCATAATAAATTACTTTGACAAGTAAGCCTTGATGGAATACTTCTTTTTGTAATTGCCCCTTTTCATCATAGTATTTTGACGAACCGACCTGAATGCCATTTTTATAATTTTCTTCGAAGGCTTTCATTCCGGTTTTCAGATCATACACAATAGTTAGGCCGTCTCGTTTACCATTTTTGTAATTAATAACTGAACCGAGCTTATTTTCTAAATAATATTGCGATTCTCCATTCATAACGCCATTCACCTTCGGAATATGTAAATACATTCTTCCGACACTGTCATATTCGACCAGCACGGAATCACAGTTATTTGATTTTAAAACACCATTCTCATAATACATTTTGAATTGTTTTGGTATGTACTTCCCTTTTGCGATACTGCCCAAACCTTCTCCCGCAAGCTTGCCACTTTCATAAAAATCCTTTTCATACACCAGGCTGCTGTCTCTTCTAATTTGAAAACTCTTCAATTGCCCACCAGGATAATACATTTTGTGTGTGCTATCTTGAGAATGACAGTCACAAGAAACAGTCATGAATAATAAAAAAATTGTTAGGAATCGCATAGTCTATACAAATTAGCCCTTACGGATACGCAACAGGCTCCAAATCCAACACCTGGTGAAGATGATGAAGCAAATGTTTGTTATAATCTGCCGCGAGCCACTTAATAGAATGTGGTTCACTTGTTTCGGATAATCTTTCTTCAACATGTGCAGGAACCTTTTTAAGGATCATGCAAATATGTTTGTTTATGAGTATCCAAAAATCAACCAGGTCTTTCGTTATATAGTTTTGATAATTGGAAGCTGCAACCCAGGTATCCTGCGCATAAACGATCTTTGGATTATCCTCATATTGCGCTACTATAAAGCGGCGGATATTATTTTGGGCTGAATCAATTAAATGGCCGAGTATTTCTTTTTTACTCCATTTGGCAGGATTCGGTTTAGCCAACCATACATCTTCGTGTATGCCTTGCAGTTGGGGTGTATAATTTTCTATTATTGATTGTAATTGTTGAATTGTTTTTTCCATAAGTCTAAGTTAAAGGAATATTCCACACAAGGTATTCCAATTACTTTTTTATAAACAATCATATTTTTGTATCAGGCGGTCTTTTTGGTTTTCCTGAGAGATCTTCCCAATTACAATTAAGTTATTTCTGACAAAGAAGTTATATTAAGAAAAAATAGGAAGACCAATTTTATAAATAAATTTGCGGCAGTTCTAACATTGTTATAACTTAGTTATTATGAAAACGCGACTAAAAAAAATAGGAAATTCAAAGGGAATTACTTTATCCAAGACCTTGCTGGAACAATATCAATTTGAAGACGAAGTCGAATTGATAGCGCAGGAAAACGGCTTACTCATCATGCCGGTAAAAGTGAAACCAAGAGAACAATGGGATGAGCAGTTTAAAAAAGCTAAAAAGGATGGATATGTTCCTGATAAAGCTTTGCTGGAAGGATTTAAAAATTCTTTTGATACCAAAGAATGGACATGGTAGTGAAGCAATTTGAAGTGTGGCTGGTAAATCTTGAACCAACATTTGGAAGCGAGATTAACAAAACAAGGCCGTGCCTTGTTATCTCGCCCAATGTAGTAAATAAATACCTCAATACTGTTACAGTTGCTGCAATGACAAGTGTTATGAAACCCTACCCTACAAGAGTAACTTGTATTTTCCAAAAACATCAGGGCCAGGTCGCACTCGATCAAATCCGGTCAGTTGATAAACTAAGATTAATCAAAAAATTGGGAGTAATGGATAAGAGAACCTGTAAAATTGTTTGTGATGTTCTCGCAGAATTGTTTAAGCAATAATCTGCACTAGAAAAAACAGGTTGAAAAAATACAATTCAGCTACAAGTCGCTTTAAATAAATGTATACAACTTCTAAGTCAAACCGTTTCATTATTGAGGCGGTTTTTTTATACCAAAAGATGAGAACATCATGCGGCAACTTACTCACTTTCCAACCCTATCTTCCTCAACATTTCATTAAATCGCGGATCAGTTCGAAGGGAGCTCAATTTCGGATCGATTTTCAGGCTGCATAGTGATTCCTCATTTCGCTCGTAACTTTTCTCAAGCCAGGTAAAGGCGTTGTCAATATCGCCGAGCGCTGCATACACCATAGCCATGCCACGATAATCATTTCCGCCCAACTGTTTATTTTCTATTGCATCAACGATTTCCATTGCCTCAGCCCTACGGCCTGCAGCCGCATAAATTTGTGCAAGCGAAACCTGTGTCTTAATTACGTTGCCGGTTAGCTCACCCCATTTTTCGTTTTGTTTAATTGACTCTTCATACATCTGCATCCCCTGGTAGGCAAGAGACAAAAGACGGTACGCCGTAGAAAAACCAGGATCCAATTCGATGGTAAGCAACCCTGCATTAACTGCCTGTTCATACTGTTTCGTGTAATAATAAAATATTCCTTTGTCTTTTAATATTCCCGGGCTCAAAGGATCGAGTGTTACCGCAAGGGATATTTCGCGGAACGCTTCTTCCATCTTTCCCATAAACAGTAACCATTCCGCGTACCAATGATGCCCGGTCGCATAGTCAGGGCTCAGCTCCAATCCGGTTAGAAATTCTTTTTTTGAATTTTCCCAATCCCATTCATTGAGCATAAGAGAGATGGCCAACGAAATATGGGCTTCCCCGAGCCGGTTGTCAATTTGTAACGCCCTGTATACGGCGGCCATTTGTTTCGGGAAAAGCACCCTCCTGGAAATATTAGTGTATTCACCCATCAGGCTGTAGGTATCCGCAACGCCCGACCACGCGAGGGCATAAAGCGGATCGCATTCCAATGCTTTTTCAAAATTTGCCAAAGCAGATTTAAGTCCTTCTTCATTCCTTTTTTTCCATAAGTGACGACCGCGAAGGTAAAGCTGGTAAGCCTCAGTGTTTTCGGTGTATCTTTTACGCAGCATTGCCTGCTCCTCGTTGGTAATTTGAATACGTAAAGCATTGGCAATTTTTTCTGACACCTGTTCCTGTATATCAAAAATATCGTCTATCGTTCCCCGGTAGGTGTCTGCCCACAGGTGTGCATCGTTGTTTGCGTCAATAAACTGCGCCGTTATCCTAAGATTATTTTCGTATTTTCGTACGCTTCCTTCCAAAATATAATTCACACCGTTTTCGCGGCTTATTGTTTTAATATCTTTTTTTGTGTTTTTATATAACATAGAGGTAGTCCGGGACGACACTCTTATCTCTGTGAGCTTTGATAATTTGGTGATGAGTTCTTCGGTAAGTCCATCGCTAAAATAATCCTGCTCACTACCATTGCCAAGATTCACAAAAGGCAAGACCATAATGGATTTGTCGATGCTCTTATTTTCTTCTACTTTTTTTCCTTTGCCGTCAGGATGGTTTTGATCAGGTATTCGTATACCGGGATTACTTACGGCAAAAATTTCAACCTCTTCCTTTACATTTTTTAACTGGTACCTGCCGAGCGAAACAGCCTGTATGTCCTTTTGATTTTTAATGTCATCATATGCTTTTCCTGATATGTAAATGCTGCCCGGCATTGCAAAAGATTCCATCCTAGATGCAATATTTACACCGTCACCATAGATGTTATTTCCTTCTACTAATACATCGCCTGTGTGCATACCAATACGCAGCGGAACAATAGGGTTTGTTTGCATGTCCAGTTGCACGGCTAATGCTGCTCTTACTGCTTCGGTAGTGCTGCTAAAAGTACACAAGGCCCCGTCACCTCTGAAATCGAGTATGCGTCCGTTATGTTCGGATACTTCTTCCTCCAGTTTGTGCTGGAATTTTCTGCGCAGTTGCAATGCAAGTTTTTCATCTTCCTGCATCAAAGCCGTATAACCGGCAATGTCGGCAAACATTATGGCACTGAGTTGGCGTGATAAAGGCATAGTAAAACCTTATGTAATGAAGATAATAAAAAAGGATTTCAAATTATAGGAAAAAGTATGCTGGCACATTAAAGGAATTTCTGCCATGCACACAGACTGAAGCAATCAGTTTAACATCATCGTTTTATGAAATACGCCTTGAAGCCTGGTGGTATTTCATGGAAAATTTAAACTAATACCCGGGCGAACTCCAATGAAATTTTTAAAGGAAATAAAGAATTTTATTATTGACCCTGTCTCACTTATTAGTTGATAAAGAAAACGGAAAATCTTTTTCTTCAATGCCTCTTGCCTTGTTTGGAGTCGACGACATTTGGATATTAATCACTCCCCCATTTTGTAAATCAAAATGATCATAGTAATTCTTCGTGTAATCCTTACCGTTAAAAGTAACCGATTTAATATAACGGGTGCTTTCGTTATTACCGGGTGCATTGATCATTAGCTTTTTCCCGTTTTCAAAGTCGATCTCTGCATGAGGAAACAAAGGCGCCCCGGCCGCATATTCCACACTCGCCGGCGTTACCGGGTAAAAGCCCAAAGCGGAAAATACATACCAGGCAGAGGTTTGCCCATTATCTTCATCACCACAATAACCATCGGGTGTTGCTTTGTATAATTTATTCATGGTTTCCCGTGCCCAGTACTGCGTTTTCCACGGTGCACCGGCATAGTCGTACAGGTAGATCATGTGTTGTATCGGCTGATTGCCGTGTGCGTACTGCCCCATGTCAGCAATTTGCATTTCCCTTATTTCATGAATAACGAAACCATAGTAACTGTCATCAAATGTTGGTGGCATTACAAATACTGAATCCAGCATTTCAACAAAATTTTTCTTTCCACCCATCAGTTTCACCAATCCTGCAACGTCCTGGAATACCGACCAACTGTAATGCCAGCTATTCCCTTCTGTGAACGCGTCTCCCCATTTGAAAGGATTGAATGGTGTTTCAAAACTGCCGTCCTTATTTTTTCCACGCATCAATGAATGAGAGGGATCAAAAAGCTTTTTGTAATTCATTGCACGCTGTTTGTAAATATCAACTTCCGATTCAGGCTTGCGTAAGGCCTTCCCCAATTGATAAATACAATAATCATCATAAGCGTATTCCAGTGTTCTCGCCGCATTTTCGTTTATGCCAACATCGTAAGGTACATAGCCCAGGTCGTTATAAAACTTAACACCCGTCCGGCCTGTCCCCTGTGGGCCTCCATTGTTTGCGCCATGTTTTAACGCTTCATACAAAGTATTAATATCGTATCCGCGTCCTCCTTTTAAGTAAGCCTCCGCAACAATAGATGCAGAATTATTTCCAATCATCACATCTCTATACCCGGGTGCCGACCATTCAGGCAGCCAGCCTCCTTCTTTGTAATCATTCACCAGACCTTCCTGCATTTCTTTTACAATAGATGGATAAACCAAATTTAAAAAGGGATACAATCCACGAAATGTATCCCAGAATCCGGTGCCTCCAAACATATAGCCGTCTTTTACTTCACCGGTGTATGGGCTGTAGTGAATAATTTTTCCTTCGGCATTTTTCTCATACAATTTTAATGGGAAGAAAACCATACGATACAAACAGGAATAGAAAGTGCGTAACTGGTCTGTTGTGCCACCTGAAACCTTTACCCTTCCCAAAACATTATTCCATGCTTCTTTTGCATTGTTCTTTACTGTTTCAAAATTTTTATCGCCGATCTCTTCCAAATTAATTGCAGCCTGCTCGAAACTGATAAATGATGAGGCAACTCTCGCATGAATAACTTCTCCTTTGTCGCGTATTGGTAAAACCAATAATAGCGCCGGCATGGTTGCATTTCTGTTCCAGCTCTTTTGTTATAACACTATCTGAAAAAGTATAATTGTAGTTAAATGGTTTATCAAAAACAATTATAAAGTAGTTTTTAAAATTATCAGCAACGCCGCCACTGTTGCGGGTTGTATAGCCAATAATTTTATTTTCAGAAGGAATAATTTTTATATAAGATCCTTTATCCAATGCATCAATGATTACTGGAAGAACTATCCGCCTTTGGAAAAGTAAAACGGAAAATGGCGGCACGATCTGTGGGTGCAATTTCTGTTGTTACATCATCATCGGCCAAATAAACTTTGTAATAATATGGTTTGGCAATTTCCGCTTTATGAGAAAACCAGCTTGCCCTGTCTTCTTCCTTAAATCTTATTTTCCCGGTAATTGGCATTATGGCAAAAGTGCCATAGTCATTCATCCACGGCGAAGGCTGGTGCGTTTGCTTGAAACCGTTTATTTTATTAGCTGTGTATTGATAAGCCCAGCCATCACCCATTTTACCTGTTTGAGGTGTCCAGAGATTCATGCCCCATGGCAATGCAATGGCAGGATACGTATTACCGTTAGAAAGGTCAGGCTTGGAATCGGTTCCCATCAAAGGATTAACATAATCCACATAACTAATTGCTTGCTTTGTTTTTTGAGCAGAAAGTATTAAAAAGAAAAATAAAACAAAAAAGGTGAGTACAATTTTCCGCATAGACCAGTTTTAGCTTCTGAAATGAAATCGGATCGATGTGAGAAAAATTCTTACCAGTAGAGACTTCCATTAAGCGCAGCTTTTCATAAGATCTTATATCTCTGAGGAAAGTGACGCCTTCAAATATTCCCTGTTCATCCTTGCAATGTTCTCAACAGAAATTCCCTTAGGGCATTCCGCTTCGCAATTGTAAATATTGCCGCAATTACCAAAACCTTCCTTATCCATTTGCGTGACCATATTCAAAACTCTGGTATATCGTTCAGGCTCGCCCTGTGGTAATAAAGCCAATTGAGAAACTTTAGCACTGACAAACAACATGGCAGAGCCATTAGGACACGCAGCCACACAGGCTCCGCAGCCAATGCACGCCGCAGCGTCAAAAGCCTCTTCAGCCTTAGCCCGGTCAACAGGAAGTGAATTTGCGTCTACGGCATTGCCGGTATTTACTGATATAAATCCACCCGCCTCTATAATTCTATCAAACGCTTTTCGGTCAACCATTAAATCTTTTATAACGGGAAAAGCGGCAGACCTCCAGGGCTCCACTACAATCGTATCACCATCTTTATAAGCACGCATGTGCAATTGGCAAACTGTATTTTTTTGCCAGGGTCCATGCGCTCTTCCGTCAATATACATGCTGCATGCACCACAAATACCTTCACGGCAATCATGATCGAACGTAATAGGCTCTTTACCTTCTTCAATCAATCTTTCATTCAATACATCAAACATTTCAAGAAAAGACATTTCGGAGGAAATATTTTTTACATCATAGGTCTCAAAGCGACCTTTAGTTTGGCCATTCTTTTGTTTCCATACTTTGAGCGTGAGATTCATACTGTAATGTTCCATCAGTAAACTATTTTATTGTTCGTTTATTTATAACTCCTCTGGCTTGGATGTACTACTTCAAAATTCAATTCTTCTTTATGTATTACTTCACCATTGCCGGTAAACTCCCACGCTGCAACATAACTGAATTCATTATCATTACGGAGTGCTTCACCTTCCGATGTCTGGCTCTCCTCCCTGAAGTGACCACCGCAACTTTCTCTCCGGTTAAGGGCGTCAATACACATTAATTCGCCCAACTCAAGAAAATCGGCTACCCTGCCTGCTTTATCCAATTCCGGATTCATTTCAAAAATTTCTCCGGGTATTTTTACATTTCCCCAGAATTCTTTTCTCAATGCTTTTATTTCGTCTATTGCTTCCGTCAGGCCTTTTTCATTACGTGCCATGCCACATTTTTCCCACATGATTTTTCCCAAGCGTTTATGAAAACTTTCAACCGATTCTTTGCCTTTAATGCCCATCAGTTTTTCGATTCTTTCCTTCACCGAATTTTCCGCTTCTTCGAAAGCAGGGTGAGAAGTCGGAATGGCGGGATTCCTGATTTCATTCGCCATATAACTACCAAGTGTATACGGAATTACAAAGTAACCGTCCGCCAATCCCTGCATCAATGCAGAGGCTCCCAACCTGTTAGCGCCGTGGTCGCTAAAGTTGGCTTCACCTAAAGAATACAAACCGGGCACGGTTGTCATCAATTCATAGTTAACCCAAAGGCCGCCCATCGTGTAATGCACTGCGGGATATATTCGCATCGGAACATTATATGGATTTTCGCCGGTAATCTTTTCATACATTTCGAAGAGGTTGCCGTATTTATCTGCTATTACTTCCTTACCCAATTTCGTAATATTTTCTTCGCTTGAATCTTCCAATCCCCGTTTGCTCACTTCAATTTTTCCATAGCGTTTGATAGCATCTGCAAAATCAAGGTACACGGCCATCTTCGTGGTGCCAACACCGTAACCAGCATCACATCTCTCCTTAGCAGCCCGTGATGCCACATCTCTCGGAACTAGATTTCCAAACGCAGGGTATCGTCTTTCCAGGTAATAATCCCGTTCTCCCTGGGGAATATCAATTGCTTTCCTGTTGTCACCTTTATTTTTCGGCACCCAAATTCTTCCATCATTTCTCAGGCTTTCACTCATTAACGTAAGTTTGCTTTGATGGTCTCCCGTGACGGGAATACAAGTTGGGTGAATTTGTGTAAAGCAGGGATTGGCAAAGTAGGCTCCTTTCTTGTGCGACTTCCATGCCGCAGTTACATTGCTGCCCATAGCGTTGGTACTTAAATAAAATACATTTCCATAACCTCCCGAACATATAAGAACTGAGTGCCCGAAATATCTTTCCAGTTTTCCTGTAACTAAATTTCTCGCAATAATGCCTCTCGCTTTACCGTCTATCACCACTACGTCTTCCATTTCATGACGTGAATACATTGTTACGGTTCCAAGCGCAACTTGCCGCTCCAAAGCACTGTAAGCACCTAACAGTAGTTGCTGGCCCGTTTGCCCTGCGGCGTAAAATGTGCGCTGCACTTGTGTTCCACCGAAAGATCGGTTACTCAGCAGGCCGCCATATTCACGTGCAAAAGGAACACCCTGGGCTACACATTGATCAATAATATTTCCGCTTACTTCTGCAAGCCTGTAAACATTGGACTCACGCGAACGATAATCACCGCCTTTTACAGTTTCATAAAAAAGACGGAAGATTGAGTCGCCATCATTCTGATAATTCTTTGCGGCGTTAATGCCGCCCTGCGCTGCAATAGAATGTGCACGGCGGGGGCTGTCCTGGAAACAAAATGCTTTTACCTGATACCCGAGTTCTCCCAATGCTGCCGCTGCAGAAGCGCCGGCAAGTCCGGTACCTATCACTATTACTTCAAGCTTCCGTTTGTTGGCGGGACTTACGAGATTGACATGATCTTTGTAATTAGTCCATTTTTGCTCAAGTCCGCCTTCGGGAATTTTTGCGTCTAATGCCATACGTTAGTATTAAATATTTTTGCTGAAAACATGTTTTTCAGTTTAGATAAATTTATTGTAGCCATCCTGCCATAAAAGAAATGGGCATCATCGCAAATAAAATGCAAATGACCAACGAATAAAAAACACCAATTCCTTTTACAATAGGAGTCCATCTCCTGTGGTTTATTCCAAATGTTTGAAATGCACTTTGAAACCCCTGCAATAAATGAAATAAAAGTGAGACCAGCCCAATCATATACAATGTAAACCACAGAGGATTTGTAAATATTATTTTCATCTCCTGGTAGAGGTCTATTACGGGTCCATTGAAATACAATTCGTGCTTGGTACTTGCCCAAAAATGATATAAGTGCATTATGAGAAACAGCAATAAAAAAGTGCCCAACCAACCCATATAACGGCTGTACCATCTTATTTCGCGGGGAAAATTTTGTTTTGCATAGCTTATTTTTCTTGTTCCCCTGTTTTGTTTCCATAACAGGAGGCCCTGGATAATGTGTAAAATAAAAACCGCAAATAATCCTACTTCAAGAAATCTTATAAAATAGTTGTGGAGCATAAAAGAGGCTCCGGCATTAAATGTGGCTCCATCATCATTATAAAAAATCAGCGCATTAACACCGGCATGAACAACCAGGTAAATGATAAGAAAAAAACCCGTTAACGCCATCAATATTTTTTTCCCAATCGAAGAAGTGAATAACTTTTTCCAAGTCATAAGTGAGAGAGTTGATAAATTTCAGATGTGCAAAAATACTACAAACGCCCCTAACGCCGAAGGGGAAAATAGAACCAATAAATTTTTTTTGAAATATTTATAGCCAGCGTCTATTTCAAAACATTTTAAGATCGGGATATCCGGTTAGATCTTTAGTTTATAGATAAATTTTCTTTCTCCTGCGTGTTAAGAACTCAGCCTTCTCGATAAAATATTGTCTATTTGATTGAATAGTATATCCGGCTTCATCGTTCGCCAGGGGACAAAACTTAAAAGATCTATATAATTATTCAGGTGTGCTTTTCTAAAATCATGCTGTGTTTGTTCGGGCATGTTTAAAGCTACAATCCAGCCACCTTCATCTTTTACATCTTCAAGCCATTCTTCATAATAGCTGTCATCGCTGCTATGAAAATTTAAAACATTTTCAGTTATTAAAATATATTTAGTAATACCCTGTCTTTCAAATTCATCAATCACATCACGCTTCAGTGTCATGATATCATTTTCGATGGCATCATTCCATTCCCCAATCAATTCAATAATTGCATATTGTTCCTGGTAATCTGCCATCAGCACCTTAAGATACAAAGTAGCGCTTCCGAATTCATCCCATTGCGGATGAATATAGTAGTTGTATACCGTTTGCGTAAACGCAAATTCGCTGTATTCTCTTCCATAAAATGGTGATCGCTCGTCATTCTCCGATACATATAAATATTGCCAGTTATCGTATGGTTCTATATTTTGCATTCAATATTCAAAGGGACTTAAAATATGTTTCTACTGCAAAAATATTACATCTGGTTAAGTAGTACCTTATTTGAATTTTAAAATAAAAAAAAGGCCGTTCGGGGAACGGCCAAAAAACTAAATAACCCCAATTTCTTATTCTAATACTAATTTATCAGAAAAAATTGCTTTGCTGGACGCATCCGTTATCTTGATCATATACAATCCTCCGGCCTGCTTTCGATGCATTTGAAAGTTTTCAACCTGCCCCGGGCCTTTAATATAAACGTCTTTGGTTTGTATAAGCCTTCCCTGCAAATCCGTTAGTGCTATTTTATATTTGCCCGACGCACTCTTCTCAAAAGTAATTTTAATTTGCCCGTCAGAAACCGGGTTAGGGTATATTGAAATGAACCTGTTACCAATTACTTCTATATTATTAAGAAGAGGCGTGCCGATGCTGCTTAATTTTTCTGACTGGTGCAACAGGTTCCCACTTGCCAGGTCTGAAGCATTATATATTTTACCCGCGGTAGTTACTTTGGTTGCCTTAAAATTATCTACATCAACTTTATAATAACCTTCAAAAGTATTGGCGCTGCTTACGATTATATTATTATCGTCGATGGCTGCAGCCCCGTTTACCGTAAAAGTCGGAGACAAATTACTAATGGCACCCTTGTAAGTAGCTATCCTTGTTTCCGGATCAATTAAAAAAACATTTCTATTGGCGCTGAAAAGATATAACGAGCCGAAAGCATCTGCAACAATATCACCACCCCAGCTGCTGCATTGATTATGCACTGAAATCCCATTATTGGATTCGGCATCAACAAGATTTCCCAAATCGGTAATAATAGTTTTATCTCCGGTTGTGAAACGTACGAGATGGTTGGCATCATTGGTGAGCGCATAGCCGTTGCCGTCAGCCCCTATCGTCATGCGTGTTATGTTAAATGATTCGTCTGCATAATTACTATTATTTACCAGCGGTTTCTGAATTGTGTAAAACGAAGGAGTAGCGGTATTAGCTTTCAGGTCAAGCCAAACCAATTGCCCGGTTTTCATCGTTGCAAAAAATAATTTGTCGTGCCGTTTATCATAAGCAACTGCTGCACTCATTAATGCAGTTGGCGAAGGATTAATAAGCGATATGGCATTTGAAGAAACAGCAACATTATTTAGTTGGAGCCTGGCAGGATTTCCACTAATGGTAAATTGATCAACTTGTCGTCCTGTTTCAGCATCAATAAACGAAAATTTGGTTTTGCCATTTTCAAAAAGAACCGCATTGGGATTACCTGATGTCATATCAATTACCCTGATATCAGTCCAGTTAAAATTTGCATTGGCCTGCCCGGTTATTGCATACGCAAGATTGTTTTCCTGCGGGAAGCATTTAAAAAAAACGGGGGTAAAAAAAATGAGGAGTAAAAATTTCAATTTCATAGTGCAAGATTTGGTTAACAGTTAAGATTGCTCTATAAATTTAATACAATTTTAAAATATTCCCTATTAATTATTGTAATTTTCAATTGCCTTCTTTACGCTGCCATATTTCAACAATAATCGCCTGGCTGCAGCCTGGTCTTTAATCCCTGCTTTTTCCATAAGCATACGAATTCCCCTATGAATAACCTTTTTGTTAGTTAACTGCATGTTGACCATTTTGTTATCTTCCACTCTTCCCAATTGAATCATTGCGGTAGTGGATATCATATTTAAGATCATCTTTTGAGCGGTGCCGCTTTTCATACGAGTGCTGCCGGTTACAAACTCAGGACCTACAATTACTTCAATTGGAAAATCGGCCACTTCGCTCACGGGTGAACCAGGGTTACAGGCAATGCTGCCGGTTACAATATCATTTTCTTTGCACTTTTGTAAGGCGCCGATTACATAGGGCGTGGTGCCGCTTGAAGCAATTCCTATTACAATATCGGCTTCATTTACATGGTACGCCTGAAGGTCTTTCCATCCCTGGTCCGAATTATCCTCGGCATTTTCAATCGCGTTAACAAGAGCTTTTTTCCCACCCGCAATAACACCAATTACCAGCCCCGGCGGCACACCATAAGTTGGCGGACATTCACTGGCATCTAAAATTCCCAAACGGCCACTGGTTCCCGCTCCGATGTAGAACAATCTTCCACCGTCAATCATTTTTTCTGAAACTGCCGTTACCAATTTCTCAATCTGAGGAAGCACTTTTTGAACGGCCACAGCAACTTTAGCATCTTCTTTATTAATGTCAGCGATTATTTCTGCAACCGGCATTTTTTCAAGATGACGATAAGAAGAAGCCTCTTCGGTAATTTTTTTAAAAGACATACTTAGGGATTTGTCGCCGCAAAACTATTGAACAATTTTAATGTTGTATAATTAAAATAATTTGAAGTAATAAACAATTATTTTATTATAAAAAAGTATGTAAAAATTGTTGTTAAACTTTAATCAACTTTGTTTCGTACATGCGCTTATAGTAATTTACAGCCTGTTTTATTTCATATAAAAAATTATGGCTTCAAAAAAATGAGACAAATTATACCGCTTGCTTCCATCTTTCTTTTTTCATTTTTCAGAATACATGCTCAAAATATCGATGAGACTATTGAAAAATATGCTAACGATTATAGCCAGGAAAAAACGTACCTGCATTTCGATAAATCAACTTATGCAAGCGGCGAAACTATCTGGTATAAAGCCTACATCATGAACGGTATTTTTGCGGCAGATGAAAGCAAAACTTTTTATGTTGATTGGACTGACGACAAAGGCAAACTTCTTTCTCACAGTATTATCCCCGTTGTTTATGCCACCGCAGCGGGAGATTTTGATATTCCCGCTGATTATACAGGTAAATACATTCACGTAAAGGCATACACGAAATGGATGCTGAATTTTGATTCTGCTTTTTTATATAACAGAGACATACGTGTTCTCTCTAAGACCGCCACCTCTTCGGCTGCAAAAAATACAATAATTCCTTCGCTACAATTTTTTCCTGAAGGCGGAGATGCGGTGGAAGGCGTTAGTAATAAAATTGTTTTTAAAGCCAATGACCAATGGGGAAGACCAATTAAAATAAAAGGTATTATCGAAAACAATAAGGGTGTAAAAATTGACAGCCTGCATATCATTCACGATGGCATGGGATATTTTTTCATATTTCCTAAGCCCGGTGAAAGTTTTACTGCCAAATGGAGAGATCAAAAAGAAACAGAACATACTTTAGAGTTGCCGGAAATTAAAAAAACCGGCGTTTCAATCCAGGTTTCCATAGCGGATAATAAAAGAAATTTTATCGTATATGCTGCCCCGGGGGTAGCTCCAACGTTGGGTAATCTGCATCTGATCGGCACTATGAATCAACATGAGGTATTTAAATTAACAAAAGATATTTCATCAGGTAATATTGGCGGAGTTATTCCTACCGAAAATTTGCCAAGCGGCATTTTAACCATTACAGTTTTTGATGATCATTGGGTGCCGCTTGCAGAACGAATTACTTACATTAATAACCAGGAATATTTGTTTAATGCCGAAATGAATGTAGAGCATTGGGGTCTTAATAAAAGAGCAAGAGATGAAATTTCAATCACAGTGCCGGATAGCATTGCTGCAAGTTTTTCAGTAGCAGTAACGGATGCAGGTATTGACGCTGATAGTAGTGATAATATTATTTCTCATCTCTTATTAACCGGCGATTTAAAGGGACAGGTTTATGATCCTTCTTATTATTTTTCCAATAACTCCGATTCACTAAGTCAGCAGCTCGATCTAATTATGCTTACCCACGGCTGGCGCAGGTTTAAATGGGATGCAGTAGTAGCAGGGACTTTTCCTAAAATACTTTATCCAAAAGATACTTCCTACCTCACACTCTCAGGAAAGGTGTATGGCGCTCTGCCGTCGCAATTACACAATGCCGGAAATATTGTTTTGCTCGTTCAGGAAAAAAAATTAGGCAATAAAATGACAGCAGTTCCCATAGAACCCAATGGCACATTTAACGATCCATCTGTAATTCTTTTTGATACGGTAAGTGTCTATTATCAGCTTCCAAAAGATAAAGGACTTGGAGATGCATCTGTTCAATTTTTGGAAGACAGGCTGCCTCCTTTTGCCAACAATATTGAAGCAAGTGGTATTTATAATAATCAACCTCCGGATACTTTAGGAAATTCAAGACACTTATTGTTTGCCGATGAAGAAAAACAATTGGCGAATTTGTATAAAGCAAAAGTTTTGGAAACAGTAACGGTGGAGGCTAAAACAAAAAAGCCCGTCGATATTTTAGATGAAAAATATACGTCGGGATTATTTAGTGGGGGTGATGCTTATCAATTTGATCTTTTGAACGATCCCACTGCAAATGGTGCAATCAGTATATTTAACTACCTGCAGGGCCGCGTTCCAGGTCTTCAAATTACAACAAGCACCCCGCCTTCGCTTCAGTGGCGCGGAGGCACACCTCAACTTTACCTTGATGAAATTCCCGCAGATCCGGACATGATTTCTTCGCTTTCAATTACTGATGTGGCCTACGTAAAAGTTTTACGCCCACCGTTTTTTGGAGGCACAGGTGGTGGCGCCAGTGGCGCTATCGCCATTTATACAAAGAAGGGGAACGACAGACCGGTTGAAAAAGGCAAAGGCCTAAGCAACAATACGGTAAGAGGCTATACCTCTATGCGTGAATTTTATTCTCCCAATTATGGAACTATTAATGAAAACGATGATAAGAAAGATATCCGAACAACCTTATATTGGAACCCGCAGGTAATTACCAATCACGATAACAATAAAGTAACACTCACTTTTTATAACAATGATATCAGCCAGTCCTTTCGGGTTATCATCGAAGGAATGTCGAACGATGGAAGATTGGTTCACCTGGAAAATGTGATGGAGTAATAAATTTAAAAATCTCTTCTGACAGAAAAATGACTCCAAAAGATGTGGTTGTAAAATGGGTTGATACTTTTAATAAGGCCGATGCTGCTGCACTTGCAAATCTTTATACCGAGACTGCAATAAATCACCAGGTGAATACTTTACCGTTAGAAGGAAAAGCCGCAATACGAAAAATGTTTGAAGAGGAATTTGCAAAAGCTAACATGGTATGCCTGATCGAAAATATTTTTGAAGATGGCGAATGGGCTATACTAGAATGGAAAGATCCTTTGGGACTAAGAGGTTGTGGATTTTTTCATATAACAGATGATAAAATTATTTTTCAAAGAGGTTATTGGGATAGGTTAACTTTTTTAAGGCAGCATGGACTGGAGATTCCGAAAGAATAAAAGTATTGTGCCTGGGGTATTTTTTATGATGCCTTATCTCAATTCTTACGTACAGGCCATTATATTTTACAATCATATTCAAAGACTGATCCTGTAAGAAGCACAGATTTTTAAAAAAACAAGCCATCATCCCAGTTAAAATAGCGTCCATTGATCCGGATCGAATGGAATTATTGCACTTACCGCCAAGGCTACACTATTTGCCACCGGAAGAAACTTTTTATTGGAAGATGAGTCGATGTTCCAGCTTTCGTAAAATGAGCTAAAAACAATGTAGCTGCTGTCCTTTAGTTTTATGGGCAGGTCTGAACCAATGTAAAAATGCGTAAATGGTGTGGCACTTTTGCTTTTATTATGGAAAGCATTCGTGTACCGAATGTTTAAAGGGTCTGCCAAAGGTTGAGCAAAGATATTTTGAGCAAAAAAAAGAACAACAAACAGGAAGTATTTCGGCATTTGTGCAAACGTTTATCTAAAATAACTGGTTTCTCATAAGGAAGCAAGTGTATGTCTGAAGGTTGTTTTAGAATTTCTTTTATACCCCCCATCGCGAATGATGATATCCCTAAATATTCTACTGCAAAAACTCCTTGCAAAAATTTATATACGATTCGCAATCATTATAATTTGTCATCATGCCGGGCGAGACCCGGATTGCTCCTCTCATCTTTCCCAAAAAATGAATCTTATCATATTTGGCATCATCCCTTGAAGAATAAAAGGTAGATAACTCCTCTGAGGTAATACAATTGGTAATTTCATCAATTCCCGGGTTGCAGAAACAACCCATCCTGATAGAAATATTTTTTTCACTTGCACGCTGCTCAATTTCAGTTACGTCAATTTTACATTCATTGAGGTCGAAGAAATTCATAATAACGGTTGAACCTCTTTTTTCTAAATTAGGCGGACCAAAAACATGAACCAGTTTTTTGCCGTTGCTATGTCGTAAGCTGTGTAATTCTTTCAATAAATAATCAGTTAAGCAGGACAATCTTTTTTGAATATTATCCATACCTAATTCATGTATCCAATCGAGTCCTATTTTTACTGCCGGGATAGACAAATAATTCAGCGTTCCTTCCTCAAAACGCTCCTGGTTTTCCACTAAAAAAAATTCTGGTATTGTTACTGAGGCATAAGAAACAGTGCCACCGGCGAACCACGGCTTATCTAACTTTTCAAAAGCATTTTTATGAATCAACAACGCACCTACCCCTGTGGGGTACCCGAATATTTTATAAAAGGAAATGGATACATAATCAGGCTTTACCAGTTGAAGGTCCAGGGTATTAGTGGGCACAAAAGCCGCTGCATCCAGTAGCACATCCCATCCATGCTCATGAGCTACATCAATCCATTTCAGATCATGTTTTACTCCGGATACATTTGACTGGGCAGGATAAGCAAAAAGCTTGTTGTGTCTGTATTTATTGGAGGTTAGTTTATTATACAATTTAGTCTCATCAATTCTCAAATCTTCTAAATACACGGGGCAATATTCAAATCCTGAGCCTTTTCGTTTTGCATATTCCCTTATACCATTCACCGAATTATGGTTATCGAACAGCAATAAAAAATGGCTTCGGTGGTCGAAGGGAAAAGATTCTCCAACGATCTTTAATGCCTGCGTTGCATTAGCGGTAAATACGCAGAAATAATTATCGCTTGCGTTGAAATATTCAAGCACTGCCTTTCTTGTTGCTTCCACATGCATAGTAGAAACAACAGATGCTGGGTTAGTTGAATGCGGATTGCCAAATACGTTATTCTCCAGCAGAGATACATGCTTTTGTACCTGCCATTTTGAATACAGGTTACCACCAGTATAATCTAAATATACATGGCCCGTTCTATCTAAATGCGGGTATTCATTTTTTCTTACAGAATCAAATACAAGAGAAGTGATTTGATAATCGGGATACTCATTGCAGAAAGATTCGTAATCCATTGTGTTTATCGCATATTTTATTTTACTACCGGTAATTTTTTATTGCTACCTTTTCTGTTCTTCAACTTCGAAAGTATAAATATTTACAAAGATAAAAGATGTCCTTTGAGAAGCTGAATATGAATTATCAGAAAGGAATATTTGCTCTTTTTTTGAAATGTCCTGTATCTATGCAAGACCACCGACTGATCCATGTTTTTGATAGGTTTTCAATTTGAATGATACCTAATCAACCCCTCCATGGGGTTTCTTAATATATTACCAGGCTGTAACTGGTAACTGTCACACATTTCGGCCAATACATCTTTAAAACCATAAGCAATACCGCCCGTAAAGTGAACAGGGTATTTCCAGCTTTCGCGGAATTTACAAATATGGTTATAAAAAAAATCGTTCAATCCATCTTCAATAATATTTTCAATCATATAATGACCGCGGTTTTCAGCCAAAAAAATGGCAAAGGAAGCGAGGTAACGGTTGGCAAGAGGTTGTTTGTAAACTGCATTTAAAATTTCATTAGTATTTGTAACAAATTTTGCATCAAATCTTGAACGCAGGTCCTCATCGAAAGTGTTGTACAGATAATATTGAATTACTTTTTTGCCGAGATAAGCGCCGCTTCCCTCATCTCCCAAAATATAACCAAGGCCGGGATTATTTTTTACAATTTTCTTACCATTGTAATAACATGAACTTGAACCGGTTCCCAAAATACAAGCGATGCCTTTTTCCCTGCCACAAAGCGCTTTAGCAGCGCCATCTACATCGGTCTCAATTTTTATTTTTGCACCCGGGAAAATATTGCGCAACGCTTTGTTAACCATTCTTATGTTGGCGGGATTGGTACATCCTGTTCCGTAATAAAATATTTCTTCAACCGCAATTTTTTTGATATTCGGTAAAACCTCTTGTGTTATGATGGCTTCCATTTGATAACCATCAATAAAGTAAGGGCTCATTCCCTGCGAATTAATAATTGTTTTCCTGTTGCCGTGCAAAAGACACCACTCGGTTTTTGTAGAGCCGCTATCCGCAATCAATTTGATGGTTGGCATGATTATCTCGTGTTTATTAAGGAAATTTGCATTTCCGAAAATTAAAATTAGATAATAAAGAATAGTATGAGTAATAAAAAATTACAGGTTTGGCTTCCGCTGATATTAAGTGTTTGTATGGTGGCAGGAATGTTTATTGGATATCGCATCAGGGGAAACATGCCGAATACGGGGATATTTTTCACCAACAGGCCCAAACCCGTGCAGGAGGTAATGGATTTAATACAAAGAGAATACGTTGACAAAGAAAATGAAGATTCTTTAAGTGATGTTGCAATACAATCAATGCTTGCAAGGCTTGACCCACACTCTGTTTTGCTGCCGCCACAGGAACTTGAGGCAGTTAATGAAGACCTGGAAGGACAGTTTTACGGAATCGGCATTGAGTTCAACATTTTTAACGATACTATAAATGTGTTGAACGTTCTCCCGAAGAGCCCTTCAGATAAAATCCTTGAGGTGGGTGACAAATTTTTAAAGGTCGGTGATTCAATGGTTGCAGGGGTTCACATCACTACAGAAAAAATAAAAGAATTGTTACGTGGTTCAGGCGGAACTAAGGCAAATATTCTTATTCTGAGGAAGGGTGCTCAAAAAGAAGTGAGCATTAGCCGCGGAGCGATACCATTATATAGCCTTGATGCGGCTTATATGATAGCCGACACGGTAGGCTATATACGCCTCAACAAATTCTCGGAAACAACTTACCATGAATTTATGGATGCCGCTAACGAACTGAAGAAAGAAGGCATGAAAAGTATGATCCTGGACCTCAGGGATAATGGCGGCGGTATATTAACTCAGGCTACCAATATTGCAGATGAATTTTTAGACGATGATAAACTGATCACTTATACGGAAGGCGAACATTCGCCTAAAAAAGAATACCGTTGCAGTAAACCAGGCATTTTTGAAACGGGTAAGCTGGTAGTTTTAGCCAACGAAGGAACTGCCTCTGCCAGTGAAATTTTAATCGGCGCATTGCAGGATTGGGACAGGGCAACGGTTGTGGGTAGACGCACTTTTGGAAAGGGGCTGGTGCAGGAACAATTCCAGTTAAGTGATGGTTCGGGACTTCGGTTAACCGTTGCAAGATATTATACACCCCTCGGCCGCAGTATTCAAAAGTCATACAAAGGGGGTGTGGAAGCCTATAACATGGATATTATGAACCGGTTTCACGATGGTGAAATGAGTTTTGCAGATTCCATTAAACACACGGATGAAAAAGTTTATAGGACAAAGTCTGGTAAAACTGTTTATGGAGGTGGAGGCATAACGCCTGATGTTTTCGTGGCTTATGATACTACTGCCCTGGATAAAGAATTGACAAAAGTGTATTTAAGTGGATCGCTCAGTAATTTCGTTTATGTCAATTATTTGGATCATGAAAAACAATTCGACTCTTTCAAGACTCCGAAAGATTTTGAAAAAAAATATAATGTTGATGCTGCAACTTTAAACGAATTTAAAAATTATGCAGCCAAAGATTCAATCAACTTAAAGCTCGAAGATGCAAAAGGGAAAGAGCTTATTGGAGAAGCAAATTAAAACTCTTACAGCAAGACAAATTTGGCGCACCGAAGGATTATATGAAGTGAGTAATCCCGAAGATGAAACCGTGCAAAAAGCCTTGCAGGTAATAAGCCGGGGTAATGTGCTGGAAGCTACCAAATAAAGCCGTTTGTCCTATTTTTTTTAACTTTAAGCAAATTCTTTTATATGTGGAAGAACAGCATTTTAGAGACGATTGGAAATACTCCACTGATTCGTTTAAATAAGATTACAATAGGATTACCATGCACAGTTCTTGCTAAAGTAGAATACTTTAATCCGGGAAATTCTATCAAGGACCGGATGGCTTTAAAAATGCTTGAAGTTGCCGAACAGGAGGGAAAAATAAAACCGGGGGGAACTATTATTGAAGGTACATCTGGCAACACCGGGATGGGTCTTGCACTGGCGGCAATTGTAAAAGGATATAAATGTATTTTCACAACCACCGATAAACAATCAAAAGAGAAGGCTGACATGCTAAAAGCAGTGGGCGCAGAAGTAATTGTATGCCCGACCAATGTTGAGCCCGATGATCCCCGCTCCTACTATTCTGTATCGAAAAGGCTTGCTGCGGAAGTTCCCAATTCGTGGTACGTAAACCAATATGATAATCTTGCCAACAGGCTCGCCCATTATGAGCAAACAGGCCCGGAAATTTGGGAACAAACAGAAGGTAAAATAACACATCTCGTAGTTGCAACGGGAACCGGCGGCACTATTGTAGGAACCGGCAAGTATTTAAAAGAAAAAAATCCTGACGTAAAAGTGTGGGCAATTGACAGCTACGGCTCACTACTTAAAAAATATTTTGATACGGGCGAGATTGATGAGAATGAAGTATATCCTTATATAAGCGAGGGCTTTGGTGAAGATTTCGTTCCCGCCAACTATGGTATGGAGTATATTGACCGGTTTGAAAAAGTTACCGACAAGGACGGCGCAGTAATGGCACGTCGTATTGCAAAAGAAGAAGGGTTGTTTTGCGGATATAGTGCTGGTAGCTGTTTACAGGGATTAATGCAACTTAAAATTGAGTTGAAAAAGGGCGATCTCGTGGTTTGTATTTTTCATGATCATGGAAGTAGGTATGTTGCAAAAATTTATAACGACCAATGGATGATGGAACGAGGATTCCTGGAAGTGAAAACATTTAAGGATTTGGTGAGCGGCCGTGGCACAAAAAAACTGGTGACGATTTCGACCAAACAAAAAGTAGCCGAGGCCATTGCAATGATGAAAAAATATGACATCGAGAATGTTCCGGTAAAGAATGGTGAAGGAATTGTAGGTTCATTAAGCGAAGGAGGATTGTTTGACAAAATATTGTCTGACCCGGAAATTAAAAATCAAACGGTAGAATCAGTTATGGAAAAAGAGTACCCTGTAGTTGCCTTTGATACTCCTGTTGAAAAATTAAGTAAACTTATCTCCAAGCAAACCGGTGCGGTTCTCAGCAAAGATGAGACGGGAGATTACCACATCGTAACCAAATATGATATTATCCAGAGCCTGGCAAAGTAATCTCCCCAAAATTTCGCGTATAATGCAAACGGTTGATTACAAATAGACAGTTAGTATAGTTACAATTTTTTTTGCAATTAATTTCGTAAAATCACCCATTACCATCAGTATTTCTTCTAAGGTTATTTTCGTTCAATTACACCGTAAATAGTATTTTTCTATAGCAGAAGATTAAGCAATATCGCTATTGTATACAAACACACGTACTTATATCTTTGTATCAGAAGTTGATTGATGTTGATTTAAGCATTAATCTAAATATCCAATATCCAGCGAGAAACAAAGATCAGAATCTATCCAAATTCCTGAAAAATCAAAAATCCGGTATCAGTCAACTTCTAATTTTTTCCAATATCTTTTCTTTGCATAAGTAAAGAAAATAATTAAGAGATTTCGCTTTCTAATTATAGAGTCAGAGCATGTTATTATTCTTATGAAAACCAACAAAATCCAGTAAAAGCCAGAACTACCTGTATCCCCCTTTTGAAAAACAACCCAGGAAGACACTAAAATTCAGTCCTACGGACGAGCCAAAACCAGGAATCCAAGTTAAAAAGATTCCACAAAGTCCCAAGGATGTGCCGGCAACGGCGAAGAAATTACTTCTGCAACGTTGAGAAAATCAATTATGCAGAAGTTTTTTATTTTACAGATATCTTGCACCACAAGATGATTATAGATTCGCGAAAAATCACTCCGGAAAAAAAGTATTCCCGAATTGTTTCCCTTGTTCCCTCGCAAACAGAGCTGTTATATGATTTGGGGTTGAAAGATGAAGTAATTGGGATTACAAAATTTTGTATTCATCCGGATGCGTGGTATAAAAATAAAACACGAATTGGCGGAACGAAAAATTTAAGAGTTGATAAAATTAAAAGCCTTAACCCCGACCTGGTAATCGCTAATAAAGAAGAAAATGTAAAAGAACAGGTTCAGGAATTAGCTCAATTTTTCGATGTGCTGGTTACCGACATAAACGATCTTGACGACGCCTTACAGATGATAAAAAATGTTGGCGCATTAACTGGCACCCTATCAAAAGCTATAACCATAGCGAACAAGATTGAAAAGGAATTTAAAAAATTATCAAACTATGCATCGGGAAAACACAAAACTAGTGCTGCCTATTTAACCTGGAAAAATCCTTATATGGCTGTTGGTGGCAACACATTTATAAATGCAATGCTTCCGTATTGCTGTCTGGAAAATTTTTTTGCTGACACAGAACGCTATCCTGAAATAGAATTGAAAGATTTGAAGATTGCCAAAGCAGGGGGAAAAAATTGCGAGCTATTGTTACTTTCATCTGAACCTTATCCGTTTAAAGAGAAACATGTTTCAGAAATTAAATCTCAATTGCCATTATTAAAGATCATGCTCGTTGACGGCGAAATGTTTAGCTGGTACGGAAGCCGGTTATTAAAAGCGGCGGAATATTTTGAAAAGTTTCAGAAAAAAATCGACTTGATAAAATAGAAACCTGTTGGATTTCGGTTTAATTAGATTTTTCATGAGTGATAAAAATTCGGGTGTATTGTGATTTTACCTTTTTCATGTAGGTTTGCAGACATTCTTAAAAAAAAATTCTAATGGCTTCAAAAAAAATTACTGAGTTATTGGGCGATAAGGCCGAAGATTTATTAAATCATAAGTGTATCATTGACAAGTCAACGCTTACACTTCCATCACCAAATTATATTGACGAAATTTTTGTTGGCAGTAACCGGAATAACCGGGTCGTTCAAAGTTTGCAAATGCTTATGAGTCATGGCCGGCTTGCAGATACCGGGTATTGCTCCATATTTCCGGTTGACCAGGGGATAGAACATAGTGCGGGCGCATCTTTTTCTCCGAACCCGATTTATTTTGATCCTGAAAATATAGTGAAGCTTGCAATTGAAGGCGGATGCAATGGCGTAGCCTCAACATTCGGCGTGCTCGGAATTGTAAGCAGGAGGTATGCTCATAAAATTCCTTTTATTGTAAAAATTAATCATAACGAATTATTAAGCTACCCAAATAAATATGATCAAACCTTGTTCGGTACGGTGAAAAGTGCATACAATATGGGAGCAGTAGGAATAGGCGCTACCGTGTATTGGGGAAGCCAGGAAAGCACCCGCCAATTGCAGGAAGTCAGCCAGGCATTTGAGTTAGCTCACGAGTTAGGTATGTGTACGATTCTTTGGTGTTATCTCCGTAATAATGCATTTAAAGTGGGCGATGTTGATTACCACACAGCAGCGGATTTAACAGGGCAGGCTAATCATCTTGGTGTAACTTTGCAGGCAGATATTATTAAGCAAAAAATGCCTACCAATAATGGCGGATACAATGCGATCAAGTTTGGAAAAACTTCTAAACTGGTGTATGAAAAATTAACTACTGATCACCCAATCGATCTGTGCCGTTACCAGGTACTGAACTGTTATAGTGGAAAGATTGGCCTGATAAACAGTGGTGGCGAAAGTAAAGGAGCAACTGACTTAGCCGAATCTGTTCAAACAGCTGTAGTCAATAAGCGTGCTGGCGGAACTGGCCTTATTTTGGGAAGAAAGGCCTTTCAAAAGCCATTCAAAGACGGCGTTGAATTATTGACGGCAACCCAGGATGTTTACCTGGATAGTAGTATAACAGTTGCATAAATAAAATCAAAGGTCATTAAATTAATTGGTGATTGAAATCTTCTGATGATCGTGAATTTAATGACTCAATGACAAATGACTTAATGACTTTGTTATGAAACAGGAAGAAGATTTTGATGCGAACCTTGCAGGTGAAGAGGGCGAAACCGAGGAAACCAAACGAAGGTGGTTCCGAAGGATAAAGAAAGGAATAACTACTTCAACAAAAGATAAAAAGGAAGCGCCGGATGGATTATGGACTAAATGCCCCAACTGTCGGTATACTTGTACCGTCTCTGAATTAAGAGAAAATTTATTTGTATGCCCGAAGTGCGATTATCATCATCGTATTGGGAGTGCAGAATATTTTGAAATTATTTTTGATAACAACATTTACGAGGAATTATTTGGCAACATCAGATCGAAAGACTACCTGGGCTTTGTTGACCTGAAGCCTTATGTGCAACGTCTAAAGGAAACCTATTCAAAAACATCTATTCATGATTCTATCACGGTTGCCCACGGAAAAATAAACGGAATGGAAATGGTGGTTGCCTGTATGGATTTTGAGTTCATAGGGGGAAGCCTCGGTAGCGTAATGGGAGAAAAAATAACGAGGGCCTGCGATTATTGTGTTGAGCATAAAGTTCCTTTTATGATCATTAATAAAAGCGGTGGGGCACGCATGATGGAAAGCGCATTTTCATTGATGCAATTAGCAAAAACATCCGGCGGACTATCGAAAATGTCTGATGCAAAAATTCCTTACATCTCTCTTTGTACCGATCCTACATTTGGCGGTACCACAGCTTCATTTGCAATGCTTGGCGATATTATTATGGCCGAACCGGGCGCCCTTATTGGATTTGCCGGTCCGCGGGTTATAAAGGAGACAATAAAAAAAGATCTTCCCCCCGGCTTTCAGCGCAGCGAATTTCTGTTGGAACACGGTTTTCTTGATTTCATTGTTCCACGCAAAGAACTTAAAAACAGACTTACACAATTGTTGACATTATTTAAAAATTAAAGAGTAATTGTCAGTGTTGAATTATGAATGGCTATTGTTAGCCATTTTTATTTACAATTGACTTATTGACCATTTACTTTTCATAACTCGCAATGGAAATCAGTAACCGCAAAGCATATTATGAATACAATATCGAAACAAAATATATTGCAGGTATTGTATTGAGCGGTACTGAAATCAAATCGCTTCGGGCAGGCAAAGCAAGTTTTAATGATAGCTATTCTTACTTTTCAAGAGGAGAATTATTTATAAAAAATCTGCATATTTCTGAATATAATTTTGGCACTCATTATAATCATGAGCCGATGCAGGAACGAAAGTTATTGTTGCACAAAAAAGAACTTCGCAAACTTGAAAATAAAACAAAAGAAAAAGGGTATTCTATTATTCCCTTAAAAATTTTTATCTCAGACAATGGATTTGCAAAAGTGGAAATAGGTTTAGGGAAAGGAAAAAAGACTTATGATAAAAGAGAAGCCATTAAAGTGAGAGAAAGTGAAAGAGATATCAAAAGAAAGTACGGATAAAGCCCCCTATCCCCCGAAGGAGGTACTTAGATCATATCTTTCTTTATGAATACATAATTTTCATTGCAGAAAAATTTTTTATCTGTTGTCGCCTCAGCTCCCTTTTTAAAGTATTTCAGTAAATAATATAAGGTAATGTTATGTCTGAGGGGAAGGGTTTCTAACATTCACTTAAACTCAGCGGTACATTAATAGCCAGGCCACCATCAGAAGTTTCTTTGTATTTATTACTCATGTCCAGCGCTGTATTCCACATTGTTTTTATTACATTATCAAGGCTGACTTTGGCATAATCGGGGGCGCTTTGTAAAGCAAGCTGGCACGCTGTTATGGCTTTTATTGCACCCATAGTGTTTCTTTCAATACACGGTACCTGAACAAGCCCGTTTATTGGGTCACACGTCATTCCAAGGTGATGCTCCATTGCAATTTCGGCAGCCATCAAAGCCTGCCTTTGTGTACCACCTAAACATTCGGTTAAGGCTGCTGCAGCCATAGACGAAGAAACTCCAATTTCAGCCTGGCAACCACCCATAGCCGCAGATATTGTTGATCCTTTTTTAAATATACTTCCCACTTCAGAAGCAGTTAGTAAAAACTGGATAACCTTATCATCATCATTTGCGTCGCAGAAAATAATATGGTAGGCAAGAACAGCGGGTATAACACCTGCGGCACCGTTAGTTGGGGCCGTAACCACTCTTCCAAAAGAGGCATTCTGTTCGTTTACTGCCAGTGCAAAACAACTTACCCAATCAAGCGTATATTTAAAATCGTTACCTCCCTCCTTTATTGCATTGATCCACGAATCAAAATCTGTATAGTACCTATCTTTTAATAATTTTTTACTCAAAAGCGCTGCCCTTCGTTTTACGCCGAGGCCACCGGGAAGTATTCCCTGGGTATGGCATCCCTGGAAAACAGACTGCTTCATAACATCCCAGATGTTTAACAAACGTTTACGCGTATCCGCTTCATTTCTCCAGGCGTTTTCATTTTCCATCACAATCTCACTTATACTCATGCCGGTTTTCATGCACCAGTGCAACAAATCACCAGCATCATTTATTGGAAATGGAAGTATTAAATCATTATCATCACCTGGTTGCTCTCCTTCCCTGTGAACGAATCCACCACCTACGGAATAATAGGTTTCGGCAATGTGCTCTTCATTACTTAATACTGCTAAAAAAGTAAGTGCATTCGGATGATACGGCAATGTTTCGGTAAGCAAAAATTCTATATCCTCATTTGGGTTAAAATCAATTTCACGTTCTCCGTTAAGCGCTAATTTGCCCATAGACTTAATATCGCTGATCCTGGTATCAATTGCATTTACATCGAATGTTACAGGATCTTCTCCAGACAAACCAAGCTGCACGGCAATATCAGTGCCATGGCCCTTCCCTGTTTTTGCCAGGGATCCATAGAGCAAAACTTCAAGCCTGCTGACCTTATTTAATACATCTCTTTGCATTAATGAATTCAAAAAAAGATTGGCTGCACGCCATGGACCTAATGTATGGCTGCTGGATGGCCCTACACCTATTTTGAACATATCAAAAACAGAGATTGATTCGTGGCTCAAATAAAAAAATTATATATCAAAGTTATGCAAAAGGATATGCACCATCGAAGTTTCAAAAACAAAAAAGGCTTTGATGACAACATCAAAGCCTGGGAATATTTCTATTTAAAAATTTATTGCACGTCTACAAGAGTAATATCAAATACCAGGTAAGAATTTCCAGGAACAAGGACATTTCCAGAATTGTCTTTGACATCATTAGGCCCGTAAGCAAGTGTTGGAGGAATATACAATGTTATTTCACCACCTTTATTTATTAGTGGAACACCTTTTTGCCATCCTACGATAACCTGTCCGAGTTGAAAAGTTGCTACTTGATTGGCAGCAGTAGAATCAAATGTAGTGCCATTAAAATAAGTTCCTTTATAACTTACACTTAAAGTAGAGCAAAGGTTACTGATGGAGGTACCCGTTCCGGCGTTATTAATTATATAATAAAAACCAGCGGGGTCCGGAGTAGCATTAAAAATTTGATGGGCAGTAAGAGAATCGTGAACAGCCTGAACTTCAGCGTCGGGAGCGGTTAGAGCCGAACCGGTATAATCACACGACTTATGTTTGACGCAGCTTGTAAAAATAATTGAAGCAACAAACAAACCATAGAGCATTTTTTTAATCATCATTAATAATTTTTTGTTTGCAAATAAAGAGAATAAAAATTATTAATCTGCTGCATTCTCCGTTCTCTCTTTAAATTTTAACTCTTTATATAGTTGTTCATTGTTTTCCCATTTAAACCTTCCACGAAATATTGAAAAAAAAATGGCGACACATAATACTCCAATGGTGATTAATATAATTTGAGAATCAGAAATATAAACCATGCTTTTATACCATCCGTGAAAGATTACAACAACCAGGACGGGAAGTGCAAACACAAGTCCCATGGGGAGTCCACCAGCAAGCTGTCTCAAAAATTGTTTTTCTTTATCCCGGTTTTTTTCCCAATATTCTAAAAAAAGCTTTTCATCTTTTGTAAGCATTCGCAAATTTACCACGTAAAATTCCCGCAAAAAAATTGTCGAAGTATTGTTGCATATGCATTTTTTGGAATTCGATTAATAAAATGTAGGTTTGCTTTCACTAAAAATATAAATGTGAAAATTGAGCAGGCCCTTGTACTCTACCTATTAAAACATAAACAAATCTCTCTTCAGGGAATTGGAACTTTTAAAATTGATGGCTCAATCCCGGAAAACACCGATAGTGATAAACCGGTTATAATTCCGGCCGAATCCGTTTCATTTATTTATGATCCAAAGGTTAAAGAAGATGATGAACTAATTGATTTTATAGTTCAAAACACAAAAAAAATAAAACCGCTTGCTTCTGCTGACCTGGATTCATTTTTAACCTTAGGCCGCCAATTTTTGAATATAGGGAAACCCTTTACTATCCAAAACCTTGGAACACTCGAAAAACTAAAATCCGGAGAGCTTGATTTTAAGCCCGGGCCACTGGTTAAAAAAGTAGAAGTTCCTCATGCAAAAATAGAAGATGAAGGTGCGGAGAAACATGAGGAAAATTTGTTCAATGATTATCAAAAAGAACCATCTTCTAACAATAGCAGGGTACTACTTTTTATCGTTATTATTATTTTATTAGGGTTGGGGTCGTGGGCGGCATGGCACTATGGATTTAAAAAAAATAATGCAGAACCTGCAAACGCTTCTGACAAAATTGTTCCAATCTCAGACTCGAGCGGTGCTTCTCAAAACCAAATGAATGATTCATTAACCGGGGCACAGCAAATAGCCGATAGCATCGCTAACGCCCGAAAAAATCCTGCTGATACTTTTAATTTTAAGGTAGTTGTAAAAGAAACAAAAAGTAAAGATGTTGCATTGGCAACACTTGAGCATTTAAAAACCTACGGAAGAAAAGTTATCTTGTACACTGATGATTCTATAACTTATAAAGTAGCCCATCCATTTATGCTTCCTCTTTCTGATACATCCAGAATACTTGACTCGTTGAATAAATACTACTACATGGGGAAAGCGCATATAGAAGTAAAATAGAAACTACTCATCAACAGTAAGATCATAGAATATTTTTTTCAGGTATTTCTTTACATATTTTCTTTTACAATTCTGAAATTTCCGTGCTAAAAAAATTCATGAAATATTGCCGATCTCTTTTAATTTATTAAAATCAATATCACTCTCTACGTCAACATCTCTTAATTGAACCAAAACAGTAAGACTGTAATCAAGCTTCTTTACCTGGCTAACGGTATCTGCAAATATGGTATCACTACCCCACTTTTTATTTTCAAATAATTCGGAAATAAAATCATCCATTCCCAGTAAATAATAGCCACCATCCAATGCCGGACCGATTACGACATCATTTTTTGAAAATGCGTCAAAAGCATCTTCGATGATTTTACCTGTAAGTTCATAACAGTCGCTTCCGATAATAATTATTTTTCTGTATCCTGCATCAAATAAATACATAAATGCATTTTTCATCCGCTTGCCCAACCCGTTGCCTTCCTGTAACTTTTTTCTATAGATAGCATTGTCCCAAATGTCATCATAGTTTATGAAATCTTCATAAAAAACAAATTTATCTGCAGAAAGATTTTTCGAAATTTCGCATGTATGATCAAGAAGCGAATTATAAATATTGAGCGCCTTTTTTTTTCCAACAGTTGCTGCCAACCTTGATTTTACTTTTCCCAAAACAGGATTACGTACAAATATGATAATAGCCTGATCCATCTCAATATTACTGAAAATTTTAAGCTACTACTCCACCGCAACTGCTTCCTGCTCCCGCGGTGCAACCATAACAATGCTGATTTAATATAATTGATCTGTTATTTAATTCATCTTGGTTGTAGCTACTAATATGTTTTCCCTTTGCATTTACTTTCAACTCCAGCATTTGGTTGAAATCACAATCATATATCGAGCCATCCCAACCAACTGAAATCGTATTCCTGCACATTACGTTAGCCGCAGCAACGGGATTAAAAGAATTGACAAGCTTCTCCATGTATTTTTCGTAGTTACCTGACTGTAACAAGTAATCAAGATAACGGCTGATAGGAAGATTGGTAATAGCATATAAATGATTAAACTCAATGCCGAATTCCTTTTTTAATGAATCCTTGAATTCCTTTTCCAGCGCAGTTTGTGAAGGAGGTAAAAAAGCCCCCGCAGGATTGTAGACAATGTTTAATTGCAATCCCGTTTCGTCTATGCCATAACCAATGTTATTGAGCATCTGAAGTGCAATAACCGAATTCTCAAATACTCCATTTCCACGCTGGCGGTCTGTTCTTTCTTTCGTATAAAATGGAAGCGAGCACACTACTTCTATACTATGGGTCTTAAAAAATTCCGGAAGATCCCGATATTTTTTATTTGACGTTATGATAGTAAGGTTACATCTAACAATTATGTTGACGGAAGACTTTGCTTTTCTCATTTCTTCCACAAACCATTTAAAGTTCGGGTTTAACTCTGGCGCACCGCCTGTAATGTCAACAGTTTTTATGGAAGAATCATTTTTTAAAACATGTATGCATTGTTGCATTGTTCCTCTCGTCATAATCTCTTTACGATCAGGGCCTGCGTCCACATGGCAATGCCTGCAAGCCTGGTTACACATTTTACCAATGTTTACCTGGAATATTTCAACTCCCGAAGGTTTAAGCGGAAACAAACCGGCTTCTTTCAATTTTTGCTGAAAAGGAACTATTTTAAATTCGATGGTCTTGATTATTTCTGTGTTCAAGAATTTTCAATTGCTCGTTTGTATCTGCTAAAATATTCCCCTGTGCTTTTAGTGATTTCATTTTAAGATTGTTGCTTTGTCACATTGCTATTTCTTTAACCTTATTCATCATTTGAACACCATGTACCAGTGCTGCACCGCCTTTTATTGATGCAGCCACATGAATTGCTTCCATCATTTGCTGCTCACTCCATCCCTTTTCATAAGCATCGCTGCTATAAGCATCGATACAGTACGGACATTGCACGGCGTGCGCCACCGCCAATGCAATTAAAGATTTTTCTTTAGCGGTTAAGGCACTTTCTGCAAATACCGAATCATACCAGTTAAAAAATTTATCTGCAAGGTCTTTTTGATATTCACTGATATTACCAAATTTTGCCAGGTCGTCAGCATTGTAATAATGGTTGTTCATAATTTTAATTATCGGTTTTATAATTATCTAAAAATAAATTCCAATCGTATTTTTTAAATTTTATTTTAGGGTGGCTGTTCAGTGGAATAACACCTACTTTTTCTAATAGTTTTATCATTTGCTTCTTCCCCCCAAAATCCCGGCGATACCATTTCATAACGGAAGGAAGTTTTATCCTTTTGTTTGAAGAATCATATTCGGTTTCAGTCGCCAGATATGCTTTGGTTGCAAGATCTAATTGGGCATCTAAATTTTCAGGATTATAAAATGCTATTGGCGGGCAGCTTTTTGCGCCACAGTTTAATGCAAAGTGAATCCTATAATCAGGATGATTTATACACAATTCTCCTTCCGTTTTTCCTGAGAAAATCCTGTTAGAATAATTCAACCCCCATTTTATTTTTGAACAACGAAGAATTCCATGCTCGATATCGTCAAGGCTAAACATTTTGCCTGCGATTGCAATTTGTTTCCGCATGAAAAATTGAGTTCGGTTCTTATATTTACCGGGATTTCGTGTTAAGATTATTTGCGTATATCCGTTATATAAATTTATCCAGAATGCTTTCTTTTCATCATCAGATTGAAGTTTATTTGTTAGATCGTCAAAAGATAGATCTCTAAATGTTGAAACCAGTGCATCCGTTGCTCCACCTGTTTTAGCCGCGTATATGAGTTGCTGAGATAATTCAACAACCTTGTCAGATGATCTTAAATTATTCAAACTTATTTCGTTTTTCATTTTTATAACTGAAATATCTTTATTTGTTTATCATTTCTTTGAAGCAATTCACTTGAACAGTGTTTATATAAATACATATTACCAGGGAAAAGGTTATTAACTGAAAAAAAAAATTGTTTTGACAAGAAAGGTTAGACATTGTTTTAAACAATATACGTACATTCAACAAATTAAGTTTACATAAAATGCTGATGCATGATCGATCTGATTAAAAAAATAAAACAGACGTCAATTTATCTTGAAGAACACGGAATAAAAAATCCGGACATTGGAATTGTTTTAGGAACTGGTCTCAATGCTTTAACAAGCAAAATTAAAAATGCCAAAATAGTTTCTTATTCTGCCATCCCTAACTTTCCTGAGGCAACTGTTGAATTTCACAAAGGCCAATTAATTTATGGAAACATACATAATAAAACAGTTTTGGTAATGCAGGGCCGCTTCCACTATTATGAGGGATATTCCATGCAGCAAATAACTTTTCCACTTAGAGTTATGAGAGAATTGGGTACTCAATATGTGCTATTGAGTAATGCAGGCGGTGGTATTAATCCTGGTTTTAAAAAAGGAGATCTTGTTATGATTGACGATCATATAAATTTACTGCCTGAAAATCCTTTACGCGGATTGAATGATCCGGCATTTGGAAACAGGTTTGTAGATATGTGCGCACCTTATAACGCCAGGCTTAATCAACAATTGGTCAATGCATCAAAAGACCTCTCAATACATCTAAAGAAAGGAATATATGCAGCAGTTCCCGGCCCTAATCTTGAAACCAGGGCTGAATACCGGTATTTAAAAAGTATCGGTGCCGATATTGTTGGCATGAGCACCGTTCCTGAAGTGATAGTTGCCAATCACATCGGCATACGATGTGCCGCGGTGAGTGTGATTACAGATGAATGTGATCCGGACAATTTGAAACCTGTAAGCATCACTGAAATTATTAAAGTAGCGGGTGAAGCGGATAAAATACTCGGTGACTTATTTGAAAGAGTTATTAATGTCCTATAACATAGCGTGTGCCTGAGGACGGAGAAGTAATTCCATAGACATAAAAAGCCTAAGGATTTTCCACGGTTTTATCTTCGGCAAGTTCTGCATCGTCAGGAGTATCTTTCATATCCCTGTCCAGTGAATATAGAGATTCTCCCGTAGCTTTTTCGCCGCCGGCAATTTTCAATTTATCGAGCATATTCATAACCATTGTTTCTTCTTCTGTTTGTTCTCTTACAAACCACTGCATAAAATTCCACGTAGCCCAGTCTTCCTCTTCATGACTCATTTTTACAATTTTATATATTCCGGAAGTATTATCTAACTCATGTTGGAAGGCTTTCTCAAAACAATCCTGTACGCTTTTAGGATCTGTGGGCGGCGCCTCTATTGCTTCTATATTCACTTTCGCTCCCCTTTCAATAATATATTCAAGAATTTTCATCATGTGAGTCCTCTCTTCATTAGCATGACGAAAAAGAAAATTGGAGATTCCGTCATAACCCTGGGAAGCCGCCCATGAACCATATGCCAAATAAATTTGTGAGGCATAGGCTTCTCTCGTCATTTGATTGTTTAGAGCAGCTCTCAATGTCTCACTTAAGCGATTTGTATTCATTTTATTCCTGTTTTATATATATAATCAGATTTATGTTTAACAGTGTTCGAAATTAGTGCTTTCAGGGAAATATCATTTTTACACACAATTTTCATCCCAAGTTTTCTTTTTGAAAATTACCAACCGGGAAAATTGGCTTTAAATCCTAAAATCCAGCCACCAGGATGCGTAATTTTACTGAATTTATACAAATTTCTCCTTAAATATTTGCATCTCTCACGGGGAAATATAATTTTACATATAATTCGGCTGGGTTTACAACCAGTAAATATACTCCCATAAACTATTTTTAACCAACCCATAATTGTAGAATAGGTCCTCCTATTACTTTCCCCAATAGAACTTTGAAAGATTAACTAGCTTAATCCTCATCTTTTGTATTTCCGCTTACTGTTATTTATTAAACTCTAAACCACAAAAGAATGAAAAAGTTCTACGCCATCGTGTTAGCTGTATTAAGCGTTATCAGCTTCAACTTTGCAGACGCTCAGGTAGGTCCTAACTTATTAGGAGCAAAAGGGACTTTCAGTGCCCCTTTTATTACGGTTAATTCAAGTACTTCTGGTAATGCAAGTTGCACCAAATCAGGCTCAGCCACTTACAATCCTGTTGACAATATTGGGAACGCGTTAAATGGTTGCTCCTCTTCGGGTTCTTCTCTCCCATGTTCCGGCTACAACTATGTATACAAGAGTGGTGGCTTAGGTCCGGAATTTACCTATACTATCATTAAAAACGTCGGTGATGCTAATGGCGGTAACTGTATAAAAGGAGACTGGAGAGGACAGGACCACACTGGTGATGGTGGTTATTTTATGGCCGTAAACGGGGCTCCTAACAATACCTATAGTAATATCTTTTACCAAATAAAATCTATCCCGGTTTGTCCCGGTACGCAATACGAGTTCTCTGCATGGGTACTTAATATTTTACCTAAAAGCAGTTCTTCTGCCAAAGCCGGATCGGAACCTAATATTTCATTTAAAGTTATTACGCCTGATGGTACACAAACGATCGCTACTTCGGGGCCGATAGCTTATAACAATACTCCAACATGGGTCAAAGTAGGCGGAACATTTACCGCTCCTGCTACAACTACCTCCGTTGATTTGCAGGTAGTAAACGCCACAGCGGTCGCTTCGGGTAATGACCTTGGTTTAGATGATATTTCATTCAACGTTGTTCAATCAAATGTGTCTGTAAGCGGGCCGGTTGGTGGTGCTTGTGAAGGAAGCAGTTTTGCTATTAATTACGTAGTAACAGATATTACCCATACCAATGACTGGTATAAATGGCAAATAAGTAAAGACGGCGGAGCAACTTTTATCGATAGCATATCAGGTGCCCAACAAGCTACTTATACCGGGGATAGTTTTACCCTTCCATTGGCATTCAATCATGTTACTTCAAAAATGAACGGGTATAAATACAGGTTAGTTGTTTCTGCGTCAGAAGCGGGTTTGTCTAACCCTGTTTGTACTTACGTAAATGAATACACGCTAATTGTAAATTCCTGTGGTGCGCTGCCGGTAACATTAACTTCTTTCACTGGTAAATACTCTAATGGTGTTTCCACATTAGATTGGCAAACGAGCCAGGAGCTAAACAGCGATCATTTTGATTTATTCAAAAGTGCAGACGGGCAGGATTTTTCTTTAGTTACTACTATCAATGCAGCAGGTTTCAGCAGTGTAATTAAAAATTATAGCTACCAGGATAATTCACCTAACAATGGTCAAAATGTTTACTATCGCTTAAAACAAGTTGATAGGGATGGGAAATACTCTTTCTCATCAATTGTTAAACTGGCTTTAGGAGTAAATACGTCTGTCGCTGTATATCCTAATCCATTCAATAACGATTTTACTATATCGTTCAGTGCAGGTAAAACTTCTCCTGCAACTTTAAAATTGATGAATAGCACCGGGCAGTTGGTCTTCACAAAAACGATTACTGTTAACAAGGGAAACAACTCCATTTTAGTTAGCGGTTTACCTTCAATGAGACCAGGTATTTATTATATGAGTATTGGTAACGAAGAATTAAACTTCAATAGCAAATTGCAAAAGCTCTGATATTATTTTTGAATCTGCAACCGTCTCGGCGTAAAATTCTGAGGCGGTTTTTTTTATTCACCGTAACACATCCGAATCATATTACACGCTATTGCCCACGCTCATTTTATTTGCATCACCTGCTCAACTAAACGAATAGCAGGGTTACTACTATTGATCATCTCACCGGGTTGATTTTCATAGATCCTTTTGCACCATTGTATAATCTTATTAGCAGGATATTTGTCTGCCTGGTCATCTATCCACTGCGTCGCGTCTTGTCTTGATTTAAGCTTTTCAATTGTCCACGCAGTGACAAGATCATTAGCCGGTAAAAAATTACCAACCGTATTTTCAACTTTCGGTGTAAAATCAGTTATCGCATTTAAAGCTCGTTGAGCTAATGCCGATTCACCTTGCTTCTCATAACAGATGTAGGTTATCCAGTCTTCCAATCTTTCATCAATGTTTTCCTGGTAAGGTTTTCCAACTCCCAAATTCTCCGGCCATTTTTTAGCATCATTTATAAAGGAAAGCGCCCGGGTGTATTTCTTATTTTTCATTTCTTCCAAAGCCTGCATCAATTTTGCTTCGTGATATAATTCGCGACCAACCGTTGCACCTTCAAATGGAAGAATATCTATTGCAGATAAAAGTTTAGAACAGTCACTATATCGTTTGTTCAACAATAATGTTTTTGCATACAACATTCCGATAATATAATTTCTGGAATGAGTTTTATAAAAAGGCTCAATCAATTGTAGCGCCTGATCATACTTTCCATGATCAATATAATATTCGCATAGCAATTTGGAATAACGCCATTCGTTACTATCTAATTGAAAAGCTCTTTCAAGATCTTTAAGAGCCTGCTCATCATTTGTTCCTGATAACAGGGAAGCACGGGCAGCATAAAAAGGCGCAAACGCAGGCTCATTTTTGCATGCGATAAAAAGATCTTTACTTTCATCAATCCTGTTCCTGCTTTTATACAACAATGCCAAATAATATTTTGGTTTCCAGTCGTTGCCTTGTTGTTTTGCCCAAAGAAATACTTGTTTATCCTCCGGCCTGAATGGGAAAACAAATGCAGGAGATAATTCGTTTGCTTTATCCAGAAATTCAGAAAAAGGTCTTCCCTGTTTGCTTTGTATAAATGCAAGCCAGTATTCTACAAGATCATTTGCCGGAGCTAATTCCAAAACTTTTTCACTTTCTTCAATGCGGCCATTGTCGTAATAGCTGATAGCCAATTCCAAAAATGTTTCAATCGGTTGTTCATTGATGATCGGGGAAATAAAACTCATCTTATTTTCTTCTGATGATTGCCACAGATATTTTTCAAACCGGGCAAAATGATTCAACGGGTCAAAAGATAAAATTGTATCTAAAGCCTGCTCTGCCTGACGCGGGTTATTTTGATGACGATACGCGACGGCCTGTATTTGCAATGCGGCAATATCATACCGGTTAAAGTCTATTGCCTTAGAAGCATAATCCAGGGCTTTATCCCATTTCTTTTGTTTGAGATACATATTACTCAGAGCCGTATAAGCGGCACTTCTGTATTCAACAGATAAGGTTGCCAGGTCAAATCCATCCATCGCGTCAATAACATTTCCGAGCCTTTCATTGATAATGCCGTAATAATAATTAGCACCTCCATCATATGTATTTATACTCAAAGCCCTTTTTGCAAGTTGCAGCGCTTCAGGATAGCGCATATCCCGGAACGTTAGTTCTGCCATCTTAACTAATGCAGGTAAAAAATTATGATCTTTTTCTATCGATTCTTTTAATTTTATTTCGGCCTCATCATACATCTTTTCATCGCA
The DNA here is from genome assembly GCA_963819925.1 of uncultured Chitinophagaceae bacterium. Classification (GTDB taxonomy): domain Bacteria; phylum Bacteroidota; class Bacteroidia; order Chitinophagales; family Chitinophagaceae; genus Ginsengibacter. The sequence continues at coordinate 73,585 of CAWFYG010000029.1, forward strand.
AAGCTCTTTTCCCTGTACATACAATCCATACGCTGAATTCCATTCGAAGTCATGAGGTGTATCTAAGGGACGGCTTAAATTATACGCATCCGGGTTAGTTTTATAAATAAGTTTGTCAACTCCCAAAGTTACCACAAGGTTATTCGTATCAACATTTGCCCGTACAGAATCAACAAAAGTTTTTAGCGGAGAAAGCTTAATTTTTTTATTGTAAACAATTTTATCCCCTTCTTTTACTTTAAGAGAATCATCAATTTTTTGAACAGGGTTAAAATAAATTTTCAGCCAGCCACCCTCATATTTAATGTTCAAAGCACCGTATTCATTAGCGTCTACAAATCCCCTGGTCTTTAAAACGGGATACCAGTACTCCTTCCACATATCCGTCGCATAGGGAGCAAAGCTCTTATGTTTAAATGGAGAAAAAGTACTTTTCTCAGCAGACTGATTGAACAATCTGCCGGACTGAACCTCCACATATTGTCCATCTGTATCTGTTAACAATTTTTCCCAGATCATTCCCTGTTGAGATAAACCCCATATCCATATTTTCTTTCCGGGTTTTTCATCATGAGGTGCATATCTCGCCATACCAAAGTCATCATCATGCCAGTAACCTCCAAAAAAATCTGTATACTCTCCAAATACATGATAGGACTTATATCCTCCAAAATCATTGTTATCGTAAAAAGAAATGTGCTTTCCATTTTGTTTATTTATTGGCCAGTCACTATACTCGCCTTCATGGCCGAGATAATGATTGCCACGATAAATAAATTCAAGATTTCCCTTCGATTTTAACCCAGTATTCATCCAGTGATAATAAGGTTCCTCCAAATTTGTATTGTTAAACCAAAAAGATTTTGTAGTGAAATAAGCTTTGTCTTTTGGAAGGTTAATTTCTATAGTCCAGTTTGAATTGGTCAGTAAATCCAAAACACCGATGACGCAGCTTACACTTCCATCTTCATTCTTTCTTGATATATAATCAACAGGTGTAGCGCAGTTAGGCGTATGACCTATGATGCCGTAATTTGCTTCAATGCCGCCGCTGGTCCATGGGCCACGCATCGCAATATCCCTGAACTTAATCGCATGATTATAATAAATAAAAGACTTACCGGTTGACTTTTCAATGGCTGACCAAATCTTACCTCCAATTTCAGGCAGTATCATGATTTTTATATAATCATTTTCCAACTCTACTACCTTCCATTCCTTTTGAACAGGTTTATCGGTGAAGCCATCATAACGGAAATAAGGATATATTATACTGAACGACGGAATTGGATTAGGATCTGAAAAAGGATACGTTGTAAAAGCTTTTTCATACTCATGTATTACGGCATCATTTTGTGCCATACAGGAAAAACATGAACAGATAAATAGCATTGCAAATATTTTTCGCATTTTAAATTTATTTTGGGTGCGATTTATTTAATCAGAATTGTGGTTGTTTAAAACTACATGTTTATTGTACCAAATAGATAGGCAACCGTTTGCATAAAAATTATGCCGCCCTTTTACATGGATAGACGGGGGGCAAACTGAAAGTTATACTTATTATTAGCCACGCCTCATACGTGAAACCCGGCGAGGACCTTGAAAATTATTTTTCATTGATTTAGTTTTTCAAAATCTTCTCTTTTAAGTCATTCAATGAATAATTTATTTGTTTGCTTACAGTACGGTCATGCCTATACGCAATTACCCTAATCTGTGAAGCGCCTTTGGGAATATCCAATGGAACACCTGTATATTTTGGATAAAAATTATCCGGATTAGTTCCGTCAAAAGTGTAATAAATGGTAAGACCGGGCATTTCAGTGCGTAATTTCTATTTCCATTGAATCGTCGTCTCCTTTAACTGAAGTGATGATTGGGTCATACATACTTCTTGCATATTTTACGTCATCAGCGTCTAAATATTTAAATTGTTGCTTCTACCCGTCGTGCAAAATCATCCCAATTGTGGTTGGGCTTTCGGAGACCATAAAACTTCAGAAATGGCCATTGCCCTTGGCCAGGTCATATATTCCGCATGACGCTAATTGGGTACATGTTCTGTCCACAAACTTGCCTGGCCGCCCAAAATATATTTTGGATCCACACTATCCGGAACCGGGTCAAAATTATAACAGTCGCTTAACCGCAACATTCCCGGGGCAAAAGGCTCTACTGAAGGATCACCCTGCCTTCTGCTTAAATAAGTTTCGAGTATCGGGAGTCATAATTACTTCGTGTCCCATCCTGGCAGCCTCAATACCACCTTTCATTCCCCGCCAACTCATAACGGTGGCTTCCGGTGCAAGGCCTCCTTCCAATATCTCATCCCATCCTATCATTTTTTTCCCTTTTGAAATGATTAGCTTTTCCAGTTTTTTTACAAAAAAACTTTGCAGTTCGTCAACACTATCTAATCCTTCCTGTTTCATTAAGGCCTGGTCTTTCGGGCATTGTTCCCAAAATCCTTTATAAGCTTCGTCGCCACCGATATGAATATATTTTCCGGGAAAAAGATTGGCAATTTGTGTAAAGATTTTATCCAGGATTAACCACGTGGAATCGTTGGCTACACATAACACATTATCTTCTTTTTTATAAAATGGACTTCCCGGGTTTACGGGATATTTTAATTGTGTACATGATAAGTTTGGATAAGAAGCAATTAGTGCAAGGCTGTGTGCAGGAACATCAATTTCAGGAATGATCGTAACAAATCTTTCCTGTGCATACTTCACAATTTCGCGAATATCATCCTGGGTATAGTAACCGCCATAAGTAGCTTTCTCGCCGGGTTGCGGCGGTTCAAACTGATGCCACAAACCTGTTCTCGGTACACGCCAGGCGCCGATTTCAGTAAGTTCCGGCAATCCCTTTATTTCTATTCTCCATCCATTATCATCCGTGAGATGCCAGTGAAATATATTGAATTTGTATTTCGCCATTTCATCAATATATTTCTTTACAAATTCTTTGGAGAAAAAATGGCGGCTTACATCCAGCATCAGACCCCGATAGCCAAACCTTGGATAATCATTAATATTAATACATGGTATTTTGAATTGCCATTCTTCGTTTCATCCTCTCCGTTAGATGCGGGTGGCAAAAGCTGCATCAGTGTTTGTACACCATAAAAAAGACCATGCGGATTATTGGCAGAGAGAATTATTTCTTGTGAAGTGACTTTCAAATGATAACCTTCATCACCTATAGAGATATCGGGCTTTTTATAAATAATCAATTCAATACCCGCTTTCGTATTTATAGATGACGACAAAACATTTCGTTCATTGTAGGTAAGCGCATAGCCATAATGTTGATGAAGAAGGTCCGAAAGAAAAGCGGCTAATTCAGCGGCCTTTTTATCAGCAGTGATAGCAGTTGCTGCCGGGTTTATTGCAAAATATCCTTTCTGAAAAGAAACAGAAACGGGTTTTGGTAAAATGGATACTGCATCGTTTTGATCCCGCAATTGCGCCATGCAATTATTACAAATGACCCATGCAATGAAAAGTAAAATATATTTTCTCATACCGGGTTCCCATTTATTCATAGATAATGATTATTAAAGATGGAATAAAGGCTACTTCTTATTCTTATTTTGATAAATCTTTCACCCGGATGTTTCTAAACTGAACAATAGAGCCATGTCCTAAAAAGCCGATGTGCCCTTTGTCCCTTTTCAAACCGGGATGCGACTTTCCATCCATAGTTCCTTTTTCGCGGGCGTCGGTGATATCTGCATCTGTGATAACCGTTCCGTTTAATATTACTTTTATTTTTGGCCCCCTGGCTATTATTTCTTCGGCGTTCCATTCACCTACGGGTTTCAAATATCCACGCTTTGCCGGTGCCACGCCATATATGGAACCATGATATTGATATGAATGTAGATCTTTATACTTCCTCGGCTGTATTATCGAGTATTTGTATTTCCATTCCAACATAGGCAGCATCGCCATCTAACGGAGCCCTGATACCCACACCATTGTTGGCTCCCGGGGTAAGCTTAAACTCAAAACGGAAATCAAAATCACTGTATTCCTCTTTGGTATATATATTTCCCCCGTTACCAATTTCAGGATGGATGGTTATCGTGCCATTCTCTGGGATATAGCTTGCAGTATTCCCTGTCCAGTGTTCTATATTTTTCCCATCAAACAATAAAGTATAACCTTGTTTCTTTTCATTTTTTGACAAATGATTGGAAACAGTTTTTTTTGAAGTAGCGCAGGAAAGAAAAGCTACGCTTGTTATAAGTAAATAAAAAAATACTATTCTTTTCATCGATAATTATTTATGTGTGATCGTGGCAAATGATAAACAGAATAAATGTAAAGAGATAAATGTTATTTTAAGTGCTCCAGCCGCTTAAATATAAATGCTCCCAGTTTGCCGTATCCAACAGCGTTAGGATGTAATCCGTCAGCGAAAAGCGATTCATCAATCTTTCCATCTCTCTTTACAAAAATATCTCCTGCATCGGCGTATGTTATTTTCATGTCCGTAGCAATTCTTGCCAGCGTTTTATTCAGCAATGCAATTCTTTCTTCCATATTTCTTCGCGGCAGAATTCCCATCAGCAGTATCGCCGGTTTGGGTTGCTTTGCCCGAATGGCCGTCATTAAAAATTGTAATCCGCGGGCTATTTCATAATCGGTATTAGATTGTAAATTATTGGTGCCGATCATCAGCTACAATTTGTTTGGGTGAGATGCTATCCAGTTCACCATGATAGATCCGCCATAAAACATTTTCAATTCTATCCCAGCCAAAGCCCATGTTAAGTCATTTTCCGGGGATAAAAATATTTTTCCCATGAAGCCTGCCGTTGTGTCTTGGCGCTGAGGGTTGCCCTCCCCAATAGTGCGTGATGGAATTACCTATAAAGACAAGTTTTGACGAATGCAATTTATTATACTGTCATAACTTCATTGTGCCTTGTTTCCCAATCATAGATATTGGCATCACGGCGTTGGGTAACCGGAATCGTGGTAGAGTGTTCCCGCCGGCTCTGCCAAAATAATTCTTATTTCTTTTTCATAGGCATCCGCATAACGCATCATGCCCATATCATTGGGATGCGTACCATCTACCATGGTTTCTATATCCTGGTTAATGTCTTCTTTGGATAGCCGGAAAATATTCTTCAGGCCTGCCGCAACAAGGGAATCAAAAGTTTGCTTCAAAATGGTATTGATTGACGCGTATTCATTTTTCCTTACCGGGTTTATTTCCCCATCTGAATATCCATCATGATCCGTAAGAAGAATTGGCGTGTTAGGTTTTCTATTTTGCAATTCAGTAACCGATGTAAGTATCCTCTTTCTTTAGTTCTCCGGTTGCATAATATTCAGGAGAAGTAAGGTTGGGCAAACAATCCAGCACATACAATGATGCATCTATTTCCGATAGCAGTTCAATCAGTTCCTTCTCCAATTTCCCGTTACCTGAAAAAGCAAGATTGATAACAGGCCGGTCTAATTTTCTTCCCAAAATATTTGTCCAGGCAAGTCCGGGTCTCGAAGCACAGGCACCTTGTGCAATAGAAGTTCCGTACACAACAATTGGGTTATCCTTACGAACAGGCAATGATTTAAATAAGGCTGCTTTTGGAACCGTTATCTCCATCCATTTTACTGAATTATACAAGGGCAGGTATAATGTGTATTCCCTGTTGTTTACATGCTGGTCATTGGGCAATAGGTTTGTAAAATGATAGGTGATAGTATCCTTAAAAGAAAATTTTCCTGCTGCCCAAAGCCATTTGCCATCAATAGTTTTTGAATACAGATCAATACCACTTACACCTGTAGCCGGCATGTGGGGCATTTGCAATGCCCCGGTAACTGATATTTTATTATGATCTCTTCAGCATTGGTTTGAAAACGCAATTGCAGGCCGGCACTGTTTTTTGAAAGTCGCCATACTAATATCGCGAACGGATTTTTCGGCCCTTGCCGGCAAGCGATCATAAAAATCATTTACTTCATTTGGCCATGCCTGACCTTCCAAAACCTGCATGGCATCATTGGCGGGATTCCAGGTTTTATAGTCAATTGTATTTTGTGAAAAACAAAATTGAACACTTATCAGAAACGCTGTTGAAATAAATAGTCTTGATATCATTTACTAAAATTTAAAATTCATTTGTTTACTTAATTGGCATTAATTGATGCAAACAAAGGATTTTTTCTCACATAAGTATTGTCATTAAAACTGATTTTATAAGGGGAAGAAAAATACTTTGAGGGAAGGTAATAGTCTGTTGTGATGACTTGCGCTCCGCTTTTTTTTGCAGCCTCAAACCTTCTATAATCATTTCTTCTTGCTTCTTTTGTATCGGCATCGGCTCTTGTTCTTATCATGTATCCTTTCTTTACCAATTCCTGTATCTTATCAAAATCTTTCACCGGATCATTAATGATCATGAATGCAGCTTCGGGGTGCCCTGCAGTTTCATTCACAAACATCACCCGCCCCTTGAGAGACGGATGTCCTTCTTTGTAATGATTTAACTTTGCTCCTGTTTCATCCAGTACAAAAAGCACCCTGCCCCTTACCTGACTCAACACAGGCCATCCCCTCATAAGAATGGCATTTTCAAGACCAGGATAATTACCTCTTACAAAATCGGGAGTTATTAAATCACCCGGCTTAAAAACAGATCGTATTTCCAAATCAATACTATCCAAAGCTTTCTTTGTAAAAGGTAACAATTCATGCAGTCCTTTTTCATTTCCATCTTTCGCGTTCATGGTAACAACAACGGGAACGTGGTCGGGATGTGCATCTGACCATTCTTTTATGTCCAGCAGACAATCTCTGAAAAGGAGATGATCACTTCTGAAATCGATATCGGCTATATGAAAAACTTTAAGCCCCGGTTTTGCCAAATTATTGTCTGTATCAAATGGCTCAGGGGCACCACCTGCATCTTTAATTAGTTTCAGGCCCGACGGATTTTCATAACGCCCTCCCTGTGGGTCATATACCACGTCAAGTTCAAGATTTCTCAGACCCATGTTTAATTGATCCACTAGCTTAATATGACCATACTGCAATGATTTTGCACCCGCCGAATCTCTTTTATAGATCATCTCCCAGAGCGGTTTTTCAATGCCCGGTTTATAACTGTTATGGCTACCTATTATTTGCAGTTGGTTAAGATGCAGCGCCGAAAATTTGTCTGTTTCACTCTGAGCCTGCACATTTAGAACATTGAAGATGATGAGCACACATAGTGTAAAATACTTTGGCAATTTCTTATTTGTTTACTTTAGATATTTTAATAATCCATCTAAAAAAATGTTCTGAATACTGAATATTTTCCTGAGAAACGATATTTAAACAACTCCTGTAATTTTCATTACAACGGCATGATCGCAAGGTTGCTGCAAGGGCATTTTAACTTTTAAGCCCTCATCCGTCTGGCTCCATTCTAAAGTGCCCTTATAGCCCAATAATGAAACATCGCTTATTTTTTTACCACTCAAATTTGGCGATGAGTTTGATAAAGAATTAATAACAACTTCCTTATCTCCCGGCCAACCTAACGCAAATGCATACATGATTTTATCTTTAGTTGTAAAGCGAATGTCTTCCGCAGTAAATGGTTTTCCTTTGCCTTCATTAAATCCCTGGGCCGTTAACGGAGCAACATTTTCTATTGCCGGGCCTTCTCCGAATATTTTCCATGGCCTTGTGCTGTAAATCGCCTCACTGTTTATTTTCATCCAGGTGGTGATCCCGGAAACTACTTTCCGTTCGTCTTCATCAATAGTTCCGTCGCCACGAACTGGAATGTTGAGTAAAAGATTTCCGTTTTTACTTACGATATCGATTAAAGTATGAACAACAGTCTTTGCTGTCTTATAGCCATGAGCATCATACAATGGCCGGTCGTAATGCCAGTTGCCGATACAAGTATCGGTTTGCCAATGTAAAGGTTCTATGTTATTGCTTTGTCCACGCTCAATATCCCATACCATACATTTACGTTGTTCCTCATCCAAAACTTTTCCTGTCAACACTGCTTCCAGTTTACCATTTTTTTGAATACTCTGGTTATAATAATGGGCAGCAATCTTAAGCCCGACATCACTTACGGGCCATAACGGCAAAGCAGTGTCGTCAAAATAAACAAGATCCGGATTGTATTTATTGATAAGATCAATCGTGCGGTTTAAAAATTTATCACAATATTTTTTCGAAGGAATTATTGCACTATTCCCCCAAGCCCATTGCTTGCCAATATCATAATTTCCATCTACTAAAGGTTTTCTTTGTTCATACAACTCCTGCGGATCGAGACCATTCCACCACATGCCTTTTCCATCCGTTTTCTGTAATTTGCCGTCATAAGGAACACCCGTCAGTGGGCCGTTTTTGTCGGCAGACTGGGATGGTTCATAAAACAAAGATGCATGGGCGGCGTGCACACTAACGCCGAAGCGTAGCCCATTTTTCCTGGCAGCTTTTTCCCACCCGCCTATCAGGTCTTTCATCGGGCCTAATTTGGTTGAATTCCATGTTTGATAGTTACTGTTGTAGTTGTCAAAATTGTCGTGATGATTCGCTAATGCAACAAAATATTTTGCACCGGCATTAGTATATAATTCTACCAGTTCTTCCGGATTCCAGTTTTCTGCTTTCCATTGACGAATAACATCCTTGAAACCGAATTTAGATGGATGCCCATATCTTTCTACATGGTATTTGTAATCGCGGCTGCCTTCTATGTACATTTGCCGTGCATACCAATCGCCATCTTCAGGCTGGCATTGTGGTCCCCAATGGGCCCACATTCCAAACTTGGCATCCCGGAACCATTCCGGTACTTCATATTGTTTTAAAGAATTCCATGTCGGCTCAAACGGCACTTTGGCCGTAGGTTCATCATAAGTCATGCTTGCTAAAAATGAACTGGCATGCAGTGAATTACCAAGCCACACTGCCGGCAATGTGGCTGCGAGACCTTTTATTATGGTTCTTCTTTTCATGTATCTTTTTATTTATAAAGGTAACCTTTACGTTAAACCCAATCACCCAAATTTATTGCGGATAAAAATGACTATTGACAATTTCTCCTTTACAAGTTATATCTGCGTGTAAGCATATATGATAGTTATTACCCGCTTCAATTGATCGAAAAATGAGTAATTGTTTTCAGCACCTTCTTACATTGAATAAAAAAACACAATTTATCATTGTGTTTGTATTTTTAGAACTTCAATGTTTCCGGCAGATACTTTTTAATCAGTTCCTCATAATAGGGCTTTAATTCCTTTAAGTCTGGTGGTGTAGCGCTTTTAGAATATAAATCATATGGATTGAAGAGGTTAACCCATTTCAACATTTCCTTGTCGTTGTCATCAAGCAAATAATCGTATTCCCCTTCGCGATGCCACGCATAAAAAGAATGGTATCGCAGCATATATAAACCCTCTTCGGGAATATGATCTTTTAACATGTGATACACATATTCATCATGCCCCCATGACATGTGAACGTTTCTTAAGCCGCAGCCTTTTTCGTACACGCCATACTGCGAGTTATAATGATCATTAGTATAGTCCGGATTATTTTTGAAAAATTCAGGATACACAATTTTATTTGAATAGGCGCAGCCTACAGGAAAAGTATCGCCCACAACTGCCCATTGCGGTTCTCCAAAAAGGCAAAGTACTTTGCCCATATCGTGCATGAGCCCCGTTAGTATCATCCAGTCTGGATGGCCGTCACGGCGAATGGCTTCTGAAGTTTGAAGCAAATGTTGCAACTGACTCATCTCTGTATCAGGATCCGAATCATCTACCAACTGATTCAGAAAATCAAAGGCATTCCATACAGGCATTTCCTTTTTGTTGAACTGCAGGTATTGCTTCTTCTTTTGCAAAACAAAATCATACGTCTGGTAGGTATGATTGAGCCGATAAAATTCTTTAACGGTATCCCTACCGGGACTTTCATAATTTCTAAATTCGTCTTTGGATTTTTCCGATGCTGCAGATTCCGGATCCGGGTAACGCTCCAAAACATCATCCTCCCATTCATCAAGACTTTGTAACGGATTAGTTTCTTTAACGGAAAGATCCTTATTATTGCTACTCATTTCAAATAAATTTTTTATTTAGTATGTAGTACTAAATTAATTTTTTTCCCTGACACTTTATGAAAATACGAACTTTATTTACTCAACTAAGCCTGTAATAATTTCAAAAAATAAATGGCATAGTTGAATGGTTATATAGTATTAAGTAATAACTTGTTTCGAAAATTTCGATTCCCAATAATTACACGATCGCTTATGAATCTTCACGTTGCTGATTACCTCATAATTATTGTTTATTTTCTTTTTGTTATAGGCGTTGGATTTATAATTAAAAAAAGAATAAAAACAAGCAACGACTTTTTAACCAGCGGACGAAATATTCCTTTATGGATCACGAGTCTTGCGTTTATATCAGCAAATCTTGGTGCACAGGAAGTGTTGGGCATGGTTGCTTCTGGTGCAAAGTATGGAATAATGACCGTTCATTTTTATTGGGTTGGCGCCATATTCGCAATGGTTTTTCTTGGCGTGTTTATGATGCCTTTTTATTACGGCAGCCGGGCAAGGAGTGTTCCTGAATTTTTAAAGCTTCGCTTTGATGAAAAAACAAGAGGATTAAACGCAATCTCCTTTGCAACGATGACCGTTTTTTCATCCGGCATTTCATTATATGCGTTGGCAAAATTGCTGGAAGTTATTTTGAAATGGGACTTCGATGTTTCTATATGGATGGCCGCAAGCATTGTAATGATTTATACATTTCTCGGCGGATTAACAAGCGCAGTTTATAATGAAGTACTGCAGTTTTTTTTAATAGTTCTTGGCCTCTCTCCTCTCGTAATTGTTGCACTTGCACGATGCCGGTGGTTGGGCAAATATTAAAACATTGTTGCAACCCGGAACTGACTCATGCATGGAAATATATGGGACATGCAGAGTCGAACCCCATGGGAATAAATTTTATGTCATTGATATTCGGGTTAGGATTTGTAATGTCATTTGGTTATTGGTGTACCGATTTTTTAGTGGTGCAAAGAGCTATGATGGCAAAAAATATGAATGCCGCACAGCGCACACCCATCATTGCAGCGATTCCTAAAATGTTTATGCCGCTTATTGTTGTGTTACCGGGTGTAATTGCCATTGCTTTGTTGCAGCCTGCATTGGCATCAAAAGGTTTCAGCATCCCTTCCGATGGCAATGGCGGACTTGATTATACGATGGCATTGCCTTCGCTTATTTCTCATTATTATCCAACGGGCTTGCTGGGCGTAGGTATTACAGCGCTAATCGCTTCCTTCATGAGTGGCATGGCTGGTAATGTTACCGCATTCAACTCGGTATTTACTTTCGATATTTATCAGTCTTATTTTATAAAAAATAAATCAGACAGGCATTATCTTATTGTAGGAAAAGTAGTTACAGTTGCTGGCATACTTTTGTCCATCGTAACCGCTTACATCGCCAAGAGTTTTAATAACATAAACGATTTTCTCCAATTGGTTTTTAGTTTTGTAAACGGACCTTTGTTTGCTACTTTTTTATTGGGAATGTTTTGGAAAAGGACAACAGGTCATGGCGCTTTCTTTGGGCTTCTAGCGGGAACAATTGCCGCGGCTCTCACTCATGGACTTACCATAGCTGAAGGCAAAGGTGGTTGGATCTATCCTTTATATGAAATACACAGCGGCATGGGGCAGGCATTTATTGTCGCTTCGGTTTCGTGGATAGCAAATTTCTGCACCACAATTATTGTTAGCCTTTTTACTAAACCGAAACATGAATCAGAATTAAAGGGACTTGTATATTCATTAACGGAGAAGCCAACTTATCACCAGGATAAATGGTATTTGAGGGTTATTCCGTTAGGCATTATTTTAATTGTGGTTACAATAATTTTTAATATGATTTTCTTTTAAATAAAAGGATCATGCATAAAAAATTAAATAATCTTGGTTTTGTAATTGGAATTTTCTTTACAATTATTTCACTGATTCTTATTATCGGGGGTTTTGTTTCCGAAGCGTTATCTTATAAATTAAATTTTTATACCGGCTTTTCATTTCTTGTTTTTGGCATTCTCATGGTGTTCTTTAATAAGAAGAATGACAAAGACGTACAGCTATAGTCCGCATTAAATTTCTTTTGTTCATAATTATATTCATTTAGGTCATTTTCGGTTTTTTAAAACAAGGTTAGTTCCTCTTTTATCTTAATTCATCCAAACAAATTTAAATTCACCTCAACCTACACTACACTATGAACCTCTGTATATTTTGTGGAACGTTTGACCGCTTACCTTCCTGAAGATTTATTATCTTGACGATTTAATTATTGACCATCCCATCAATGTGTTGCTCTGGAACTATCATGATGATGAAGAGCAACAACGATAGTTTCGCCAGGAAACAAGGAATTGCATTATAGTTTAAATTTGTCTTCTTCAATTTAACTGGTAGAAGACATCAATAAAAAACTATTTGTATCATAAAATAAAAAAATCTTTACCTCCTTTTAAGACCCCTTATTCAAAATACCTCATGAAAGCATTTATTTTTGATTTAAACGGGACAATGATTGACGATATGCAATATCATGCGGAAGCGTGGCATGACATTTTGAATAATGATTTGAAAAAATTGATAACCTACGAGGAAGTAAAGACCCAGATGTATGGCAAAAATGATGAGGTATTAGCCAGGATATTTGGCGAAGATTATTTTGAACCTCCAAGGGTCATGGAATTATCAATAGAAAAAGAGCGTCGATATCAAAATGCATATTTACCGAAGCTTGCCCTGATCAAAGGTCTTGACACATTTTTGCAAACCGCGAAAAATAATGGAATACCAATGGGCATTGGTTCTGCAGCCATTCCTTTTAACATTGATTTTGTACTTGACAACTTGCATATCAGGCATATTTTTAAAGCAATTGTAAGTGCGGATGATGTTAAAAAAAGTAAGCCCGATCCCGAAACATATCTTAAGTGCGCCACATTATTGAATGTTTCCCCGGAAAATTGCCTGGTGTTTGAAGATGCCCCTAAGGGCGTGGAAGCCGCAAGAAATGCCGGAATGAAATCGGTGGTCCTTACCACGATGCATCAAAAAGAAGACTTTTCAATGTATGACAATATCGTGGATTTTATCGGTAATTACTGCGCTGTTAATCCACAGAAATATATAGAAGAACCGAAATAAGCTTTTGATAATAAATAAATTGTTATTTTGACACTTATTAGTAATATTCTTATATTTTTGCCAGACTGATCGCATTGTTATGGGAAAAAAATCATTTGTTATAGGAGTGGATTATGGAACGGACTCTGTACGTGCCGTGATAGTGGATACAACTGATGGTAACGAGATAGCTTCATCAGTTTTTTTATATCCACTTTGGAAAGAGGGTTTATATTGTAATCCATCTCAAAACCAGTTCAGGCAACATCCTTTGGATTACTTGGAAGGCCTGGAATTTACCATTAAAGATTGCCTGCAAAAGGCAGGCGAAGAGATAGCTACAAATGTGAAAGCACTTTCAGTTGATACTACCGGTTCTACTCCCGTAGCAGTAAACAAAAATGGTACACCGCTTGCCTTGTTACCGGGTTTTGAACAAAATCCAAATGCGATGTTTGTTTTATGGAAGGATCATACTTCTGTTAAAGAAGCTGCTGAAATAAATGAGCATGCAAAACATTTTGATATCAATTATCTCCAATACGTAGGTGGCATATATTCTTCTGAATGGTTTTGGGCAAAATTGCTTCATATACTTCGTGTAGACGACGCCGTTAGAAAAGAGTGTTATTCCTGGGTAGAGCATTGTGATTGGATTCCATTTTTGCTAACTGGGGGAAATGATGTAACTGAAATGAAACGCGGCGTGTGTTCTGCGGGACATAAAGCCTTATGGTCTGCAGATTACAAGGGATTGCCTCCGAATGAATTTTTTAAATCATTAGACCCCTTATTGGATTGTTATACCTCCAGGTTGTTCACCAAAACTTACACAAGTGACCAGCCGGCAGGAACTCTTTCGGCCGAATGGGCAAAAAAGTTAGGATTGTCTACGGAAGTAATTATAGGGGTCGGTGCATTCGATGCCCACATGGGCGCCGTTGGCGGCCAGATCGAGCCTTATCATTTAAGCAAAGTAATGGGTACCTCCACCTGTGACATGCTTGTGGCCCCAGCAGCTGAAGTAGAAGGTAAATTGGTGGGCGGCATTTGTGGACAAGTTCCCGGATCGGTGATTCCGGGAATGATTGGGATGGAAGCCGGCCAATCCGCCTTTGGTGATACGTATGCATGGTTTAAGAAAATACTCATGTGGCCATCGGAAAATTTATTAGCCACCTCTTTATTAATTGACAGAGATACCGCCGATAAACTGTTGCAGGAAATAAGTGATAAAATGATTGCCGAACTTTCAGTTGCTGCAGAAAAAATTCCTGTCGACGAACAGGATGAATTAAGCCTTGATTGGTTGAACGGCAGGCGCACGCCGGATGCGAATCAATTATTGGAGGGAGCCATTACGAATCTAAACCTTGGAAGCGATGCGCCACGAATATTTAAATCGTTGGTTGAAGCAACTTGCTTTGGTGCTAAGGCAATCGTCGATCGTTTCATTGAGGAGGGAGTGCCTGTTAAAGGACTGATTGGGCTTGGTGGCGTTGCAAAAAAATCAGCCTACATCATGCAGACAATGGCGGACGTGATGGACATGCCTATAAGAATTCATAAATCAGAGCAGACCTGTGCAGCGGGCGCCGGCATGTTTGCAGCTACTGCAGCGGGTATTTATAAAAATGTTGAAGATGCTATGGCCGCTATGGGCCAGGGATTTGATAAAGAATATTTTCCTAATAAAGAAAAAGTAGCTATTTACAAAACGAGATATCAGCACTATCAGGAATTGGGGAATTGCATTGAAGATTTAATAAAAAAATAAGTTGGCAAATAATAATTACGAACACATTCAGCAGGAAGCTTACGAAGCTAATATGCAGTTACCGAAATTAGGCCTGGTTCTTTTTACTTTTGGCAATGTTAGTGCAGCAGACAGAGCGTTGGGTGTTTTCGCTATTAAGCCCAGCGGGGTTCCCTACGACGAATTGACCCCCGGAAAAATGGTAATTGTAGATTTTGAAGGTAAAACCGTAGCAGGAACATTGCGGCCTTCTTCAGATACAAAAACGCATGCAGTTTTATACAAACACTGGGGCAAAATTAACGGTATCGCACACACGCACTCAACTTATGCAACAGCATGGGCACAGGCACAAACCGATATCCCGATATTCGGTACAACACATGCAGATCACAACACCGTCGACATTCCTTGTGCACCGCCTATGAACGATGGTATGATAAAAGGAGATTATGAATACGAAACAGGCTTCCAGGTAATAAATTGTTTTAAAGAAAAAGGACTAAGTTATGAAGAGGTGGAAATGATTTTGGTTGGAAATCATGCACCCTTTACTTGGGGTAAAAACGCCGCCAAAGCTGTTTACAATAGCGCCGTACTCGAAAATATTGCACATATGGCCTACCTTACGCAATCCATTAACGCAAATGCTCTTCGATTGAAGGATGCCCTGATAAAAAAACATTATGAACGCAAGCATGGACCCGATAGTTATTATGGGCAATAGATTAAACACCATCTGTCAATCAAAACTAAAAGTATGAAACAACTATTGCTTTCATTTTTTGCATGTTCCACCTCATTGCTTTTTGCACAGAATAAAGATTATCCAATAAAACCTATTGTATTTAACGAAGTTCATCTGACAGACAATTTCTGGCTGCCACGCTTAAAGATTAATGAAACGGTAACTATTCCCGCATCTTTCGAAAGATGTGAAAAGACCGGGCGTGTAAAGAATTTTATAATGGCGGCGGAACACTCGGGGAAATTCTGCACCCTCTACCCTTTCGATGATACTGATATTTATAAAACGATAGAAGGTGCATCCTATTCATTAAGTTTATTTCCCGATGCAAAATTGGAGAAATATGTTGATTCACTGATCACCATTATCGGTGCAGCGCAGGAACCCGACGGGTATTTGTATACAGCCCGTACTATTAATCCCAATGACGTGGGGCCCTGGGTTGGTAAAGTAAGATGGGCAAAAGAAAGAGAGCTAAGCCATGAATTATATGATGCCGGCCATCTTTATGAAGCAGCGGCCGCTCACTACCTGGCTACCGGGAAAAAAACATTATTAAATATTGCTTTAAAGAATGCTGATTTGGTTTGTTCGGTGTTTGGTCCCGATAAAAAACATGTTGCTCCCGGTCATGAAGTGGTTGAAATGGGATTGGTAAAATTGTATCGCATAACCGGTAACGTTAAGTACCTCAATACAGCGAAATTTTTTGTAGAGCAAAGAGGATATTATAAAGGATATGATTCAACCAGTAAAGATGAGTGGAAGAACGGAATGTATTGGCAGGATGATAAGCCGGTAATTGATCAAACAGAAGCAGAAGGCCATGCAGTGCGTGCCGGATATTTATATTCGGCAATGGCTGACGTTGCAGCGTTGACCGGTGACGAAAAGATGCTTCAAGCTGTTGATACCATTTGGAACAATTTGGTTTCAAAAAAAATATATGTACAGGGTGGTGCAGGGGCTGTAGGAACTGGGGAGCGTTACGGCGCTGATTATGAATTGCCCAATACCACGGCATATAACGAAACCTGTGCCGCCATTGCGAATGTTTTCTGGAATGAAAGAATGTTCCTTCTACACGGCGACACAAAATATATTGATGTGTTGGAAAAGATTTTGTATAACGGATTGATATCAGGCATTGGGCTTGATGGCAAAACTTTTTTTTATACGAATGCAATGCAGGTAACGAACAGTTTTACTCATCCAGATTTGGAGCCTGAACGGTCGGGCTGGTTTCCATGTTCCTGTTGCCCGACAAATTTAGTGAGGCTGTTACCCTCTGTTCCAGGTTATATATATGCGCAAAAGGATAATAATGTGTATGTAAATCTTTTTATCAGCAGCAATGTTTCAATGCACATTCAAAATAAAGAAGTTGCTATTTCACAACAAAATAATTATCCGTGGAGTGGCGATCTGAAGTTTGCTGTAAACCCTAAATCATCTTTTACATTTTCAATGCTTGTACGTATCCCCGGATGGGCCCGAAACGAAGCGATACCATCATATCTATATTCATTTGAAAACAGTTCGGATAAGAAAACCATCATTACCGTAAATGGGAAAGAAGTTTCTTATGATATTCAAAACGGTTATGCAGTATTGAACAGGAAGTGGAAAAAGAATGATGTCATGGAAGTGCATCTGCCAATGGAAGTAAAACGGGTAACTGCAAATTCACATGTAAAAAATGACATTGGAAAAGTTGCCTTACAGCGCGGTCCCATTATGTATTGTGCGGAGTGGATTGATAATAATGGCAAGGCATCTAATATTGTGATCCCCGCCAATACTCAATTTGAGGCAAAATATAATCCCGATCTTTTGAAAGGTATAGAAACCCTGCATGCTGAAATTCCGGCAGTAATAATTAAAGATCACGGTGAAAACATTCAGACCAGGGAACAGAAATTTACTGCCATACCTTACTACGCATGGGCCAATCGTGGTAAAGGAGAAATGATGTTATGGTTTCCGGAAAAAGTAAAAGATATAGAATTGATTTCAAACGAATAATTTTTAAACAGAAAAAAGATAAAATTTAAAATGATTGATCTTAAGAAATTAGAAGTGTGGTTTGTTACAGGCAGCCAGCATTTGTATGGTGAAGAAACGCTGAATAAAGTGGCGGAGCATTCACAAATTATTGCAAAATCATTTAATGATAACGCCCGGATCCCGGTTACGGTTGTTTTTAAACCAACGGTAAAAACTCCGGAAGAGATTTATAACATTTGCATGGAAGCCAATACAGCAAAGAATTGTATCGGCATTATCGCCTGGATGCATACCTTTTCTCCTGCAAAAATGTGGATCGGTGGATTAAAGATTTTACAAAAGCCATTGTGCCATTTACACACACAGTTTAACAGTGATATTCCGTGGAACGATATTGATATGGATTTCATGAACCTGAATCAAAGTGCGCATGGCGACCGGGAATTTGGTTTTATTATGACGCGGATGCGTATACGAAGAAAAGTAATAGTAGGACATTGGCAGGATACAAAAGTTCTGGACAGCATCAACGTATGGGCACGGGCCGCTGCAGGCTGGCATGATTGGCAGGACGCAAGGTTTGTGCGTTTTGGCGATAATATGCGTTTCGTAGCAGTAACGGATGGAGATAAAGTTGAGGCTGAAATGAAATTTGGTTATTCTGTTAATACCCATGGCATTGGCGATTTGGTAAAAATGATAAATGAAGTAACAGATGCTGATGTCAATAATCTCATACAGGAATACCAGGACAGTTACAAACTGGACGACAGTTTAAAAAAGGGCAATGAAAAACATCAATCATTAATAGATGCTGCCCGTATAGAACTGGGTTTGAAGTATTTTTTGGAACAGAGAAATTATAAAGGCTTTACAGATACCTTTGAAGATCTTCACGGAATGACTCAGTTGCCGGGTATTGGCGCACAACGCATGATGGCAGCGGGTTATGGTTTTGCTGCTGAAGGAGATTGGAAAACGGCTGCGCTGGTCAGAGCTATGAAAGTAATGGGCAGCGGATTTACCGGGTGGCAATTCTTTCATGGAAGATTATACGTATCATTTTAACCCGGATAACGAAATGGTACTCGGTTCGCACATGCTGGAAATCTGCCCGTCCATTGCACATGGAAAGCCTAATTGTGAAATTCACCCATTGGGTATTGGCGGCAAAGAAGATCCGGTGCGTTTAGTGTTCAACGTTAGTGGTGGTGATGCACTGAATGCCTCTATTGTGGATATGGGAAATCGATTTCGTTTATTGGTGAACGAAGTAGAGGCCGTGGCACCTGTACATGATTTACCCAAGCTGCCGGTTGCAAGAGTTTTGTGGAAACCCAAACCGGATATGGTAACAGGTTGCGCTGCCTGGATATTGGCCGGAGGAGCGCATCACACCTGCTTTAGCCAGAACTTAACGGCAGAGCATTTGGATGATTTTGCTGATATGGCTGATATTGAATGCCTCCTCATCAGTAAAGAAACAAATATCCGTGATTTTAAAAATGAATTGAGATGGAATGATCTTTCACTAAGATAAAAGATGAACAATATTTTTAATCAGGATTTTCCAATTACTAATAAAAGATAAAATAATTACCATGCCTACTTTCTTCAACGGATATTTACTTGACGGCGGATTAATTTCATTGAACTGGGCAGATTTGCTCATCATCATTATTTATTTCCTGATAGTGTTGGGAATCGGATACTACCTGGTGAAATACACGAAAACAGGAGACGATTTTTTTCTTGCCGGGAGAAAGATGACCATGTGGATTGCCGGGTTGGCTTTTATTTCCGCAAACCTGGGTTCACTGGAACTGATGGGCTGGGCGGCATCTGCATATCAATATGGTATTTTGGCTGCGCATTGGTATTGGATTGGCGCTATACCCGCTATGCTTTTTTTGGGTATTATAATGATGCCATTTTATTATATATCCAAAACGCACTCTGTTCCGGGTTATTTAAAATTACGTTTTGGCAAAAGCTCCAGTATGTTATCAGCCATTTCTTTCGCTTTTATGACGGTGCTTATGAGTGGAGTAAATATGTTTGCCATGGCATTGGTAATGAAAGTGATTCTTGGCTGGAATTTGAACTTCAGTATCTGGGTGTCTTCTATTACCGTAATGGTGTACGTAGTGTTGGGTGGTTTGCTTTCTGCTATATTCAATGAAGTATTGCAGTTTGTGCTCATCTGGGCAGGAGCCTTGCTGGTGCCTATTCTCGGCCTTGTAGAAGTTGGCGGCTGGAAAGGCATGGTGAAGAGGATACATGAAAATCTTCCTCATGGCGATTATACGCATATGTGGAGTACGTTGGGGCATTTTAATGATAATCCTATGGGCATTCAGTGGATC
The DNA here is from genome assembly GCA_963819925.1 of uncultured Chitinophagaceae bacterium. Classification (GTDB taxonomy): domain Bacteria; phylum Bacteroidota; class Bacteroidia; order Chitinophagales; family Chitinophagaceae; genus Ginsengibacter. The sequence continues at coordinate 93,701 of CAWFYG010000029.1, forward strand.
GGGATTGTATTTGGTTTAGGGTTTGTTATTTCATTTGGATACTGGACAACTGATTTTTTGGTGGTGCAGCGGGTACTGTCTGCAAAGGATTTACGATCGGCTAAAATGGCCCCTATTATTGGTTCAGGATTTAAAATGCTGGTTCCTTTAATTGTGATATTACCCGGTTTGATTGGTTTGGCAGTCATGCCCGGTTTGGTAGGCCAGGCCCAGGCAGCGGCGACGGGAGCGGCAAGTTATAATGAAATCCTCCCTTTGATGATGGCTCGCTATTTAGGCCCGGGATTATTGGGTTTAGGCGTTACTGCCCTTATCGCGGGCTTCATGTCGGGCATGGCGGGGAATGTTACAGCCTTTTCAACGGTATGGACTTATGATATTTATAAACCGCTTCATTTTAGCTATCACCAAAAAAGAAGCCACCGATAAGCATTATGTAAAAATGGGCCGGTGGGCTACTTTCGTTGGTGTTCTTATCAGCATTGGCACGGCTTATTTAGTGGAAAATGCCGCAAGTATTATGGATTACGTTCAGGCGTTATTCAGCTTTTTTATTGCTCCCTTATTTGGTACGGTTATTTTGGGAATGTTGTGGAAAAGAGCTACGGCGGCGGGAGGCTTTTGGGGATTGCTTTCCGGTACGGTAGCTTCTGTAGGCATGTGGGCATGGGTAAGGTTAGACCCAAAGGCCCTCGCTATCATAACCGGTTCCGCGGATGCAAAAGCTATGGCAGAAGATATGTACCGGGCGCTCTGGTCGTGGATCATATGTGTGCTGGTAACCGTATTCGTTAGTTTCGCTACGAAACCTAAACCTGAGGCACAATTGGTTGGATTGGTAAGAGGCTGTACGGAATTGCCTTCAGACAAGCATCTTCCTTTAATGAAACGCCCGATTTTCTGGGCCGCAGTCGTACTTATTGCTTTTATTATATTACAAATTATATTTTGGTAAAAATTATTTTTTATGCACGAAGAACATGGATTGTCTATATGGTTTTTTGTAGGGGTAATGTTAACCATTTATGGCATTATTATTTTGATCGCCAACATCCCGGCTTTTTCCGCCAGTCAAAACCCGCATGTTGTGTTGGAACAATTACACGCAGGCTTATGGTGGGGTATTTTATTGGTATTGCTGGGAGCACTTTTCCTTAAACTTCATTGGCCAGGGAAACATACCATCCTCGATGATAAAGATAATAGCATTCTGTCTGATGACAAGGAAGGAAAAAATTAATGCTGGTGGATACGTGAGGGAAAACTCTATCATTCCGATTTTTATTAAAATAAGCCATTCCCCTGGACTTATACTCATTTGAAAATAATTCTGGTGGTGCTCATCATACGTGTTTTAGCGAAAACTTCACTTCAGAACATGTGGATGATTTTGCAGACATAGCCGGCATTGAAACGGTGTTTATTGATAAAGGCACAAACTTGCGTGCATTAAAAAATGAAATCCGGTGGGATGATGTGTATTATCAATTAAATGATAAGTAGCCGTTATTTTCAAATTTACTTTGTGCTAATAACAACTTTTAAATTAGGTTTATAAATTATTTCCATAAAACTTCAAACAACGATTGCTTATGAACAGGAATTTTGCTTTTGCCGACTATGCGATTTTCATAATTTACTTCATCATCGTGGCAGCTTATGGTTATAGTGTTTATCACAAACGTAAAAGAAATGAACATGACGCCAAGGCATTTTTTCTTGCCGAGGGAACCCTGACCTGGTGGGCTATCGGAGCCTCACTGATTGCATCAAATATTTCTGCAGAGCAATTTATTGGGATGAGTGGCGAAGGATTTTTTCTGGGTATTGCAGTTGCGGCTTACGAATGGATCGCAGCGGTGGCGCTTATCATTGTCGCTGTATGGTTTATCCCGGTTTATTTAAAGAACCACATTTACACCATGCCGCAGTTTTTAAAAACAAGGTATAATGAAACCGTGGCATTGATCATGGCTATCTTTTGGTTATTTCTTTATGTATTTGTGAACTTAACTTCTATCTTATATTTAGGCGCAGTCGCCATTAACGGTATTACCGGTGGTGGATACCTGCATGTAATAATGATAGGATTGTCAATCTTCGCTTTGGTGATTTCATTAGGTGGAATGAAAGTTATCGGCTACACCGACGTGATACAGGTTGCCGTTTTAATAATTGGCGGACTTGTTACCACCTACATTGCATTAACGGTTGTAGGTGAAAAGTTCGGGTATGGAAGCGACGCTATAGCAGGATTTAAAGTACTTATGCATAGCGCCCCCGAACATTTTAAGATGATCATTCCAAAACCGACCGCTGCGTCTACGCAAAATGAAGTGAATAAATATCTGACGTTTCCGGGGCTGGCATCGTATCTCGCAGGCATTTGGATCATCAACCTTAATTATTGGGGATGTAACCAATACATTACGCAACGGGCGCTGGGAGCCGATTTGCAAACCGCACGTACCGGAATTTTGTTTGCGGGATTTTTAAAATTGCTTATGCCTCTTATCGTAATGTTGCCCGGTATCGCTGCGTTCGTTTTATATTCAGGAGGCTATTTGCCTAAGTTGGTAGGTGGTAAGGACGGCGCATATTCAGCAATACTTGAATTTCTGCCAATTGGGTTAAAAGGCCTGTCCGTTGCGGCCTTAACAGCAGCAATCGTTGCATCACTGGCAGGTAAAGTAAACAGTATTTCCACGATCTACACGCTCGACGTTCATAAAAAATATATCAACAAAGAAGCTGATGAAAAAAAACAGGTAATCACAGGAAGGGTTACCGTTTTTGTGGCGATGATACTGGCTGTACTTTTTACATGGAACGATCTTTTGGGAATTGGCGGCGTTGGGGGTTTCACTTATATTCAAAAATATACCGGCTTTATCAGTCCGGGTGTATTTGCAATGTTCTTCCTCGGCATGTTCTGGAAAAGAACAACCGGTTTGGCAGCTATAGTAGGAGTAATTGTGGGTTTTCTACTCTCGGTTTTCTTCAATGAACTTGCGCCGTCGTTATTAGGCAACGAAAATTTCTTATATACTGCTTATGCTAATGGCAAAGGCGGGTATGAAATTCCGTTTCATATATGCATGGGCTTATCCTTCTTGTTCACTATGATTATCATGATTGCAATAAGCCTTGGCGGACCAAAGATCAATCCCAAAGCATTTGAACTGGATAAGAGCATGTTTAAATTAAGGCCTCAAACTATTCTTTTAATTATTCTCATCTTATTATTAATTTCAGCATTGTATGTAAAATTCTGGTAACGGCTCTTCCATTATTTTTATAAAACGCACCGGAAAATTTAAACCGGCATAAAGAGGCTATGAATATTATTACAGAGTACAAGGTCCACGACAGAATGCTTATTGCTTGAAGTGCTCACAGGAATAAAAGAGATTTACTTCGAGCAGTTATATATATTCGGTGAAGTAAGTCGCGATCCCGGAGGACGGGTAGTTTCCGCAGCTGATTTCGTCTATCCGAAAGGATTTGAATTGCTCCATAAAAATTTACCCTTCCGCAATTGCAACATCTGTATGAAGCTATTTTTGAAACAACGTTGGATAAACGCAATTTCTCGAGAAAAATATTGGCGCTTAATATTCTTATAAAACTGGATGAAAAGGAAAAGTTATACTCAAAAAAAGGAGCTTTCTATTATAAGTTCGATTATGCCAAATATAGAAAACCGGAACATGAGGGTGTCAAGTTTATTTAGGGATACATTTTCTACTTTAAATTTACTATAAGATAGATTTATGCGACAGCCAGGGTACCAGGCTTTCCAACTTTGAATCCCTTTACAGCATAATAGAAAATGTAAGCATATCCCGGAACCATGCAAATAACAAATGAGAGTGAATTAGAAAGATGCACCGTATCCCGGAGATTTGTATATACCAACGGAATTATTGCGCCACCGGCAATACCCATAATGAGCAAGGCCGAACCAATTTTTGTAAATTTCCCCAACCCATCTATTGCTAATGGAAAAATAGCGGGCCACATGAGTGCATTTGCAAGACCAAGCAAAGCAATAAAAGTTATTGAGGTATAACCATCTGAAACAAAAATACCAATGCAGAAAAGCACACCCAATACGGCCGAAACAGCCAACGCTTTTTGTTGGGAAATAAATTTTGGTATTGTAAAAATTCCGACAATATAACCGGCAAGCATTGCAAATAAAGTGAAAGCCGTAAAGTATTTTGTTTTATCAAGCGGCATGCCCATATGCTTTCCGTAAGTTCCAATTGCATCGCCAGCCATAACTTCAACACCCACATATAAAAAAATGCACAGCACTCCCAGCAATAAATGTGGGTATTGTATTACACTGCTTTTCTCTAAAGACGGAGCCTTCTCAACAGTCTCTTTATTTTCTGCCGCAATCTCCGGTAATGATGATTTTGTTATCATAATTGCCAATACCACCAAAATAACTGCAATAATTATGTATGGGTTAATAACTCTCTGCGCAAGTTCATTAAGCAATATTTCTTTATGAGAAACATTGGTAGCCGCATTTATTTGTCCTTCGATTGCGGTGGCATTTTTTAAAACCAGTGCCCCTACAATCAATGGACTAAGCATACCTGCTGTCTTATTGCAAATTCCCATAATGCTAATGCGCTTTGCAGCACTCTCTATGGGTCCGATAATACTGATATATGGATTGCTTGCAGTTTGTAATAATGCAAGCCCCATACCCTGCACAAATAAGCCGGTAAGAAATAATCCGAATGTTCTGGTATTGGCAGCCGGAATAAAAATTATTGAACCAATTGCCATAACCAACAGCCCTAATGCCATTCCGTTTTTATATCCCGTTTTCTTAAGTATGAATGACGAAGGAATTGCCAGGAAAAAATAAGCCATATAAAAGGCAAATGTTACAAAAAAAGCCTGTATATCATTTTTCAACTGGCATGCCAATTTTAAAAAAGGAATTAATGTTCCATTCAACCAGGTTACAAACCCAAATACAAAAAATAAAATTCCAATGATAACAATTGCATACGTGTTGTTTTGTTTACTCTGCATGGCAATATTTTTTCCAGGTGAACAGGAAAAATACAATAGTATTTGCAGTAAAATAGTATTCTGGTATGTAAAACGTTTGCGTAATATTTAGAAATCAATTCAACTATGTTTTAATTCACCAATTCTTATGTGAGAATCTATTGCCCTGGTTATAATGGTCCTTAATATCGTCCAGGGAACCGCCCGCTAATGAAATGAAAATCTATCAAACGTTTGCACACCGTTTGCTCACAATAGTTTTATAGGTTTGAAAAGAAATATTTGTTTATGATAGTATATTATGACAGGAGAAAATTTTTAAAACATTCGGTTGCTGCCGGAGCAGGCCTGGCTTTAATGAATACTCCTCTGAAATCATTTGCAGGCGAAAAACAAGCTAAAGTAAGAGTAGGGATGATTGCAGTGGGGCTAAGGGGCCAGCTCCATTTAACAGAAATGCTTAAAAGAAATGATGTGGAAGTGATTGCCATGGCTGATCCTGATAAAAGAATGATGGGTATGGCTCGTGATATAGTGAAGCAGTATGCAAAGAAAGCTCCGGTTGAATATGGCAATGGAAATTACGATTATAAGAATTTATTAAAACGGGACGATATTGACGCTGTTTTTATTGCTTCGCCATGGCAATGGCATTTACCACAAAGTATGGATGCAATGAATGCGGGAAAGGCAGTAGGTGTAGAAGTGTGCGGCGCAATAAAATTGCAGGATTGCTGGGATGTTGTAAATACGGCTGAAAAAACCGGTATGAATATTATGCTACTGGAAAATGTTTGTTACCGGCGGGATATTATGGCGGTACTTAACATGGTTCGAAAAGAAATGTTTGGAGAATTGCTGCATTTCCAGGGTGGTTACCAGCACGATCTTCGGGGAGTTTTATTTAATGATGGAGTAACTCCTTACGATTCAGGTGTTGAGTTTGGAGAAAAAGCATTTAGTGAAGCTAAATGGAGAACTCAACATTATGTGGATCGTAACTGCGAGAATTATCCAACACATGGGCTGGGACCGGGAGCTGTTATGCTTGATATCAACCGCGGCAACCGGCTTACCAAGCTTTCTTCCATTGCTACAAAAACAAGAGGGCTGCATCGATATATAATTAATGATCCAAAAGGAGGTCCTGATCACTCAAATGCAAAAGTGAAATTTAAGCAGGGCGACATTGTAACCACTCAAATACAAACTGCCAATGGCGAAACAATTGTTCTCACGCTGGATACTTCTTCTCCCCGCCCCTACAATTTAGGTTTTCGTGTACAGGGCACTAACGGTATCTGGCAGGACCATCATGAAGGAGAGTTTGATAGGGGCATGATTTATTTTGAGAATGTAAGTGAAAAACATATTTGGGATAATCCCCAAAAATTTATGGATGAAAATGACCACCCTTTATGGAAGACGTATGAAAAAGATGCAGCGCAAAGCGGTCACGGCGGTATGGATTTTTTTGTTGACAATGCCTTTATTGAATGTATAAAGAGAAAAGTGCCCTTTCCACTGGATGTTTATGATCTTGCCACACTGTATTCAATAACTCCATTAAGTGAAAAATCAATTGCCATGGGAGGTGCGTTAATGGAGATACCGGATTTTACAAAGGGAAAGTGGAAAACCCGGAAACCGGCTTTTGGATTTAGCAATGAATTTTAGTTTCATAATCAACAGAAAAAAAAGAACAGTTGAAGTATTTCTATACATTAACTGTCTTTTTTCTAACCCCTGATGGCAGCACGCTTTACAAAAAAAATAAAATATTTAAAATCAGGACCAGAAAAAATTGTTTTATAATTTTAGTGTAGTAGTATCCGTTAGTTTTACGAAAAACCGGACTTAGGGAAAGAATGTAACTATTTTCGTATTATTAATTTACCCGGCACGCGAAGTCACATATTGCTGCAGTTCATCTTCCTTCTCCGTTAGCTTTTGCAACAGGGTAAACTGGTTACCGGCTCTCACCAAATTATGATGCTCATATTTAGCCCCGTAGTAGATGTCGTTATTAATATAGTCGGTAAGAAACCGAAGCCCCTGCATGTAGATCATAAACTTACCGGAATAAATAAAATGTTCCTTTTCTTCCATAGTAAGTTCCTCATTTAACTGGCCAAGATATCCCTTAACAATACTTATAAAATATTCATTTCGTATTTCAATTTTAGAAAAATTTTTTTCCTCTTCACTTACCGGGCTCAGGTAAGTACGAAGCATATCACCCAAATCGCTGATAAAATAACCCGGCATCAATGTATCCAGATCAATTACGCATAACCCTTTGTCATGTTCATCAAAAAGAACATTACTTATTTTGGTATCGTGATGAGTAACACGAATTTTAAATTGCGGGTTGATTTTTATTCTTTCGAATTCATCAACTATATATTTATTATTTAATGCTGCGTCTATCCATTGGCGGGAGTTATGGGTGCGTGCGGGAATACCGTCGGTCATTGCTTCTTCAAACTGCTTATAACGAAATGAAAGATTGTGAAAATCAGGCAAGGTTATTTTAAGATGACTGGCATCGAAGCCTGATAGCAATTTCGTAAACATACCAAACTGCTTTGCTGCTTCGTATGCCATCTGAGGATCCTGTACTACATCAATGGTATGCGAATTTTCAACAAATGGTAAAAGCCTGTAGTAGCCTGCATTTTTGTCAAAAAAAACATCTCTGTTGTTCAAAGATGTTACGGGCATTACAAATAAATAAGAGGGGAAATTTTTACGAAGATAATTTCCGGTGACATTAATATTGTAAGCAATAGCTTCAGGGTCTCTGAATACGTTATTATTTATCTGCTGTAGTATAAACGCTTTACCGCCATGATTGATCTTCCATGTTCTGTTAATGAGCCCGTTGCCAAATGGAATTGCATTATCCACATTTTCTGAAATACCAAAAGCATTAAAAACGGGCTGAAGCATTCGATATAGTTAGTTTAAAGAATTAATTAATTGCCAAACTTAAATAATAAGGTAACATGCAGGGAAGTAAAACGTTTGCCCTTATTATATTTATTTTTTATCGTGCAATACTAATTGGGATTCAACTATAATTTTATAATAAGTATCCTTGTGGGCGGATTGCTCTTTTGATTTGCTCATAAGTTCAATTAATATTCCTGTTGCTTTTTGACCCTGTATGTACGGATATTGCTCTACCGATGCAAGCGGTGGATAGGCGCTGTAGCTGCTTATAGGCAGATTTGCAAAGCTAACAAAGGAGATATCTTTATTTATTTTTCTCTTTCTCTTTTGTGCAAATTGAATAGCATCAAGCGCTACATAATCGTTAAAAGCTACAATGGCTGTAGGTTTTCGTTTAGAGATTAATAATTCTTCCATGGCCCGCTGCGTTCCCTCCAAAGTGAGGTCACTATTTACAACCAGTGACGGATCAAACTTTAGTCGGTTTTTGGTCATAGCTTCTATATATCCTTCTTTTCTTTCCTCGCTTGCAAATAATTTTTCAGGGCCGTTGATCATGCCTATTACCCTATGACCTTTTTTTAGAAGATAGGATACCGCCTGCACTGTTCCTGAAATCATGTTGCAGGCTACATAATGTATATCATCCATTTTGGGTATCCGGTCAAAAAAGACTACTGGTATGCCATATTTTTTCAGGCTTTCAAAATGATCATAATTCACCGTGTTTTTTGAAATGGAAATAATCAATCCATCAACCCGGTGGTTTTTCATAGTTTCTACAATTTTCTTTTCTCTTTCCTCACTATCATGAGACTGTCCCAAAAAAACGGTATAGTTATTTTTTTCAGCAGTATTTTCAATACCACTGATGGAGGTTGAAAAAAAAGCTTCCGACAACTCAGGTAAAATAACACCAATGGTATATGTTTTTCCCTGTTGAAAAAATATAGCAGTCTGGTTGGGCTCATAATTCAATTCCTTGGCCAATTGCTGTACCCGCATTTTTGTGCGCAGTCCAATGTTGGGATGATTGTGCAGCGCCCTTGATACGGTTGAAAAGGAAATGTTCAGGATTTTTGCAATTTCCTTAATGGTTGTTGGTTTTTCTTCCATAACTCTAAAGTATATTCTTTTTTACGGATATAGATAAAACAAGGTAAAACGTTTGCAGTCTTTTTTATATAAAGCTTTTAATAATTTTCGCTAACCGTAATTTTTTTCAATTTAATATTTAATCTAAAATGCAGAAAAATCGCGTTCTCCTGTTGTATTGAAAAGATTGATTATTATTCTGCACGGTGCAGGATTCCATTCGGGCTATTTGTGTTATCGGTTGTATAAAAGAAAAATCTTTTTTAAACTTTAAAAATCTTTATTTGAAAAAACTATTTCTTTTTTTATCTGTCGTTTGCGCTTCAGTTTCCTGTACCACATACCGGAAAATTATCTACAAGGAAGACAATGCTGACATTGTAAATCCGGAAAGAGGTTTCTACATTCCATCCGGAACGCGGGCAAGCAATTTTGTTCCGCTCAACGCCGCTTTATTAGAGAGTTACAGGAATATTCCGCAACATATAAATAAGGCAACTTACAAGGTAAATGTGTCTCTGATTTATCGGGGATATATATTAGATAGTTTTAAAGACAAACCTATTTCGCAGGAATTTTTAAATAACCTGCAAAAAGATTTTGATGCAGTAAGAGAAGCCGGTTTAAAAATGATTATCCGTTTTGCATATACAAATACTGCAAAGGATGGAAATTGTAATAGTGAATATAAAATTTGTCCTCCTTATGGTGATGCCCCCGCTCAAATCGTATTTCATCACATCCGGCAATTGAAGCCATTGTTGCAAAAAAATGCAGATGTAATCGCAGTGATGCAGGAAGGTTTTATTGGAATTTGGGGAGAAAGCTATTTTACAGATTATTTTGGAGATGCATCAACCAATGGAATTGGAAAAGTAACTGACAGCGGATGGGATCTCAGAAATGAATTACTAAAAAGATTGTTGGACGCCCTTCCAAAGGATAGAATGATCCAGGTTCGCACACCACAGATAAAGCAGAAATACATTTATGGCCCTTCAGCAATTGTAAATGCAACTCCTTTGAAAACAGAGGAAGCTTTTACCGGGGAAGATAAATCGAGAATAGGTTTCCACAACGATTGTTTCCTGTCGTCACCAGATGACTATGGAACTTACATGGATTATGGAAGTTCCACTCAAGCTAGAAAACCGGCCAATGAAGTTTTAAGAAAATACATTGAGCAGGATACCCGTTTTACGGCAGTTGGTGGTGAAACATGTGACGATACTTTCAGCCCACAAAATGATTGCGAACCGGGCGGCCACGCGGAAACAGAAATGAGAAACATGCATTACAGCTTTTTAAATGCCGCATACAATACGGATGTAGACAATGATTGGGATAGCGGCGGATGCATTAATAGTATAAAAAAGAAGCTTGGTTACAGATTTGTATTAGATGAAACCAGGTTTCCAAAAAAGACCAGAATAGGTAAATCATTCAAACTCTTCATTCAAATTGATAATTTGGGTTATGCCTCACCATTTAATCCAAGACCTTTGGAATTGGTGCTTCGTAATCAACAGACGAATGAAGAAAAAATTATCTTATTAAAGACTGACGTAAGATTTTTATTCAGTGGGCCTCATGAAATAAAGGAAGAAATCCAGCTATCCAAAAACGTGGCTTTCGGTAAATACAGTATCTTTTTATTTTCACCTGATGCAAACGTTGGACTAAAAAAAAGACCTGAATATTGTTTACGTTTGGCAAACCTGGGCACATGGGAAAGCAATACAGGTTATAATAATTTACATCAAACCATTACCATAAAATAGATCGAGTCCATGTCGGGCAATAAAATTATTTGACAGATGCGCTTGTGTTTCAAAAGCGTAAACGATTCGATTTTCTTCTACAAAAGCTAAAGGCAAATTTGATATGATACAAAATGATATTGAAATTGGATTAGTTGAAAAACAATTTTGGGGCAATGTCGATGGCAAAGAAATATATTTATTCTGTTTCAGGAATAAACGGGGAACGAAACTTTGTGTATCTAATTATGGTGCCGCTGCACAATCTTTATTTGTAAGAAATAAACATAACCATTTTACAGACGTATTACTTGGATATGATAATTTATCAAGCTATCAAAATGATGAAGTCTACCTTGGAACTGTAGTGGGAAGAAATGCGAACCGAATTTTCGGCGGAGAAGTTTTTATAGATGGCAAGAAATACAACCTGGCCACCAGGGAAGGAGGATTTCATCTTCATGGCGGTAACTATGGTTTCAATAAAAAAGTCTTTGATTTCAAAATACCCGACGATAACTTTCCCCGGATAGAATTTTACTATACAAGTCCTGATATGGAAGAAGGCTTTCCCGGAAAACTCAATGTAAAAGTAACCTATACACTTGACGATGAAGATAACTGGATTATACAATATGAATGCAACACAGATAAAACAACTATTGTTAACCTTACGCAACATGCATATTTTAATCTAAAAGGTCATGATTCAGGTTCTGTCCTGGAACATATCGTCGAAATTTATTCAAGTTGCTACCTGCCCGTAAATAAATTGCAGGTACCCGAAGGCAAGATAGCGCCTGTTAAAAAAACCCCATTTGATTTTACAAGACCCAAAAAAATTGGCAAAAGAATACATGAGAAGAATTATCAACTATTAATAAGTAGCGGTTACGACCATAGCTGGGTGCTTAAGGAGAAATCATCGTTACAAATACTTCATGCTGCCTCAGTAAAGGAATTAACAAACGGAATAAAACTTGATCTGTACACAACTGAACCAGCTGTGCATTTTTATACAGGCAATTTTCTTAAAAATGTTGCCGGAAAAAATCTTGCCGTTTATAATTGCAGGGAAGGATTCTGCCTGGAAACCCAACACTACCCCGATGCGCCCAATAACCCACATTTTCCTACCACAATACTTAAACAGGGGCAGCAATTTTACAGCAAAACCATTTACTCTTTTTCAGTCATAGATGCATAAATCATAAAACATGCTGACTGCTGTTGTTATGCCTTATCCAGTTTATCAAGCTTTTGAATCAGATCCGGCATATCTGTTATTCTGATTGCTGTTAAAGCCTGCATTTTGGAAAAATCTGCTTTGAAATGATCAAAAAAAATAAGGATACGTTAGAATATTTTTTTGTCCAAAAGGTCAAAAAAGTACAATTCCAGGGATCTGTTTTAAAATTACGCAAACGTTTGCACCGTAAATGCAAACGTTTGTTCACTGCTAATAAACAAACAATATATTTGTTTTGATTTTTTTTCCAAAAAAAAAGTCAAATTTGTAAGGACTATATTAATTTTTTGTTATTATTTCTTGCCACTCTTTTAAAAAACTAATGCTCATGAACAAATTGAAATTTCTTTTAATTATCCTAATGGCTATGTTGGGTGCTACAGCTTTTTCACAGCAGCGTACCATTACGGGTCAGGTAACGTCTGAGACAGGTAATGCGCCTATTTCTGGTGCATCAATAGTTATTAAGGGAACGCATAAGGCCACTACCACCTCTGAAGATGGTACATTTTCTATTAGAATCCCTGCAGGTAAAGTTTCTCTTGTAATCTCTTCCGTAGGATATGTAGGCAAAGAAGTTTTGGTTGAAGAAACCTCCAACAGTCTTAATGTATCTCTTGCTAAATCATCTAAAGAACTCGAGGAAGTGGTAGTTACTGCATTGGGTATATCCAGGCAAAGCAAAACACTGGTGTATGCTACGCAATCGGTGAAACCTTCTGAGCTCACGGGTGTCAGAGATCCAAACAATATGCTGAATTCGTTACAGGGCAAGGTCGCTAATGCATTGATTACGCAGGGGTCAGGAGGTCCGGGTAGTGGCGCAAGAATTGTATTGAGAGGAAATCGTTCTATCCAGGGATCAAACAACGCATTAATTGTTGTTGACGGGGTACCCATTAATAATAATACTTACAGTGCTGCGGGAAGCGATTTTGGGTCGATACAAGGCACCGATGGAGCATCAAACATAAACCCAGACGATATCGCTTCTGTTACTGTTTTGCGGGGTGCGTCTGCAGCTGCATTGTACGGAAGCCAGGCAGGTAACGGAGTAATTGTTATCACTACTAAAAAAGGCAGTAGGGATAGGTTGTCTGTAAGTGTTAATTCCGGCGCTGTTTTCGAAATGCCATTTGCATTGCCGAAGGTTCAAAATACATATGGCCAGGGAAGTAGTGGCAATATTGATTCAGCAGCAGGTGCAAGTTGGGGAGCTAAAATGAATGGTCAGTCTTTTGTAAATTTTCTTGGTAACCCTGCTACTTATTCTGCACAGCCGGATAATATAAAGGATTTTTTCAATACAGGCCTTAGTTTAAATAATTCTATAAGCGTTTCCGGCGGTTCTGAAAAAGCCCAGACCTATTTATCTTATACCAACAAGGATGTTCAGGGAATTATACCACGTAATACCCTATTGAGCCATAACATTGACCTTCGGATTTCTAACCAGATAAGTAAAAAGTTTTCTACTGATGCGAAGGTTACTTACATAAACGAGCAGATTAAGAACAAACCGCGAACCGGTGAAGAAAACGCACCTGTAATAGACATTTTCAGCATACCCAGGAATATGCCTCTTTCAGATGCTAAACAATACCAGTTTATTACTAATGTAGGCGTACCAAGCGCTTATGCCAACTATCCATCTACCAACACAGGTATTTACCAGGATCCATACTGGATGATTTATAATACCTCATTAAATCAAACCAGGAACAGAATTATGGGTTTTTTATCTGCCAAGTATATGATAACAAATTGGCTGAGTTTTACCGGCAGGGCCAATATAGATAAGACATTCGATAACCTCACTTCCCAGTATGATCAGACTACAACACTTTGGGCGCATTCGGGTGGATATTATCAACAGCAAAATATTGTAACAACCCAAAAATGGTTCGATGGAATTTTTGAGGGCAATAATAATATTACTAACGATTTGAAAATAAATTACCACGCAGGCGCTATTTACCAGGATTCAAAATCAGACCAATTATACAATACGGCTGATGGTTTGACAGTAACCAATAAATTCAGTTTAAACTATGCATCGAACCCTTCTATATATTCGTATGGTGATGAGGTTCAGACTCAAGCTGTTTTTGGCCAGGCAAATATTGCTTATAAAGATGCTATATTTTTAGATGGAAGTTTCCGTAACGATTGGGATTCACGATTAGCGTCTCCTTATTCATTTCAGTATTATTCTTTAGGTGGTTCAGGCATCCTTTCAGATTTAATAGTGCTTCCTAAAAGTATTTCCTTTTTAAAAGCAAGCGTAAGTTATGCAGAAGTAGGAAATGGAGGCCAGTTTGGCTTACTTAACAGTAGCTACAGTTATGGCCAGGGCGCAGGTAACGGGTTTTTAAGTCGTAGTACTACACTTCCTTTTCCTGGTTTAAAACCTGAAATTGTAAAAAGCCTGGAAGCAAGCGTAGAAGCCAGATTTATGAATGACCGGCTTGGTTTTACCGCCACGTATTACAAGAGTAATTCCTTCAATCAGTTATTACAAATTGCCCTGCCTTCTGCAACGGGGTATGCCTCTAAATATATAAACGCAGGAAATATTCAAAATAAAGGATTGGAGTTGGTTTTAGAAACAACACCTGTAAGAACTAAAGATTTAAATTGGAACATTGCATTTAATTTTGCACTTAACCGCAATAAAGTAGTTAAATTAAGTGAAGACATTAAGACTGTTTATTTAGGTGGTGGCTATCAACGCTCCGCTACGCCGCAAGTTAAGGAGGGAGGTAGTTATGGCGACATGGTTGGCTTTCAGTGGATAAAAAATTCGAAAGGTCAACACGAGGTAGATAGCCTTGGAAGACCGATTACCGGCAACGCAATCGGCGCTGGCCAGGGACTCATTGGTAACTTTAATCCGAAGGAAAATATGGGCTTAACAAACACCTTCAGATATAAGGCATTTTCCCTGCGGCTATTAATGGATGGACGTATTGGAGGCGTAATCGTAGATGGTACGGAAATGAACCTTGCTTTTAGTGGTATTCCAGAAATTACCAATAAATACCGGGAAGGCGGTTTGAATCTCCAGGGAGTTGATGCAACAAGCGGAAACACTGTATCCAAGACGATAACCTCACAACAATTCTGGCAAACGGCTTCCACTCAGCGGTACGGGACTGCTGAATTTTTTACTTACGACGCGACAAACTTCAGGGTTAGAGAACTTTCTCTTGGATATGATATTCCCTTACCCTCAAACAAGTTCATTAAGGCAGCACGGATTTCGGCAATAGCAAGAAATGTACTTTGGTTGTATCGCGGTAAATCAATCTTAGACATTCCCGGACTTGGAAAACGAAAGATGACTTTTGATCCTGACATGAGTTTGGGTAATGGGAATTTCCAGGGAATTTCTTACGGTACATTGCCCGCAACCCGCAGTTACGGACTTAACCTTCAACTTACTTTCTAATCATTAAATATTTAGATGTATGAAAAATATAAAAAAAATTTCAACAAGGAATTTCATTTACGCATTGACACTGATTTTCGGCATAGCAATCGTAGGGTCGTGCACAAAAAAATACGACAGTATTAATGTTGATAAAAACGGTATTGCAACTATAGGAGCTGCAGATATCCCGTTCCTGTTTTCGCAGGCGGAATCAACAGCGCCGGGTTCATATTGGAATTACCAGGTTGCCGAAAACCTTTTTGCAGACCAATATTGCCAATATTTTGCCTGTGAAGCCACCTATTTTCCATCAGATCGATTAACCATTGTGCAAGGCTGGGTTGGAGCGGCTTTTAACCCGATGTACACATCTGTTGTGCCACAGCTTCAGTCCATCTTTCAAGCTACCGATTCTGCTACGTCTGCGGAATATGCGATGGCAAACATCTGGTGGGTATACACCTTTCACAGGGTAACTGACTATTGGGGACCAATGCCCTATTTTTCCGCCGGTACTCCGGGAACTACTGTTCCGTATGATCCGCAGGATAAAATTTACGATGATTTCTTTAAAAGACTTGCGGCTGCAACCGCAGTGTTAAAAACTCATGCAGGCGAAAATCATTTTGGAAGTTATGATCTTGTTTATGGTGGTGATGTAGACCGCTGGATTAAATTTGCCAACTCGCTTCGCCTTCGTCTCGCTATCAGGATATCCAAGGTAGATCCTACCCGTGCAAAAGCGGAAGCTGAAGCTGCAGTGGCCGGTGGAGTAATGACGACCAGTGCTCCAATAACGGATCCCACGGCTCAAACCTCTGGAGATGATGCATTTGTACAGAGGAGCGCCAAAGGCGGCCCCGATGGTAACGGGCTTCAATCTATGTCTGACTGGAATGAATTCCGGATGAGTGCATCTATGGCCTCCGTTCTTAAGGGATACCAGGATCCCAGGTTGCCCCAATATTTTTTACCTGCATTAAATACTGGCCTGTATTCCGGCATACGTAACGGTCTTTCTGTGGCGCAATTGGGTGATGCTCCAAACCAGGCAGCAAACAACTCTCATGTAGGTCAGCGTTGGTCTTCAACAAATATTGTTGATAAAAACGGTAATGTGTTAGGCTCAGCTAATTCCATTGCAACAGCACAAAATGTAATGGTTACCGCAGAATCCTACTTCAACCGCGCGGAAGGCGCCCTCCTCGGATGGAACATGGGAGGTACGGCAAAAGATCTGTATAACGAGGGGATTATTAATTCATTAATACAATGGAATGTAACTGATCCTGTGGTGCAGCAAAATTATATTAATAGCACTAATACCCCTATTGCACCTGGTGATGAACTGAATTCTCCACCAATGACAAATATTCCGGTTAAGTTTGATGAAGCTAACATGGCCAACGCCCTCGAACAAATTGCCACGCAAAAATGGCTTGCTCTTTACCCTGATGGCATGGAAGCATGGGCAGATTTCAGGAGAAGTCATGTATTGAAATTGTACTCTGTGGTCAATTCCGATAACCCTGACATTACCAACACATCAACCCAATGGATAAGAAGGATCCCGTTCCTGCTCTCAGAACAACAATCTAACGGTACAGCTGTAGACGCAGCAGTTGGTTTGCTTGGGGGACCTGATAAGGTAACAACGCCATTATGGTGGGATAAAAATTAATGTTTCAAAAATGCCATACCTTAAAGATTCCATTTCATAAAAGTGGAATCTTTTTGTTTAATAAACCCTATCAGAGATTTCTTTAAACATTTCGGATGTTGCGAATTAGTAAACTTCTATTTTTCCTGCTAACCACCGTCTTATTCTTTAGATGTAAAAACGACACTTCCAAATTATTTACAAAACTTGATGAAGACCGGACAGGAATAGATTTCAGAAACCAGCTGTTTGAAGACGCTGCGTTTAACGTACTCAACTACATTTATTTTTATAACGGCGGCGGAGTGGCTATCGGAGACATTAATAATGATGGTTTGCCGGATATTTTATTTACGGGCAACATGGTCAAAAACCGGTTATACCTTAACAAAGGCAATTTTAAATTTGAAGATATAACCGAAAAAAGCGGCATTGCAGAAAAGCAGGGCTGGTGTACAGGAGCCACCATGGTAGACATAAATGGCGATGGCAAAATGGATATTTACATTTGCCGTTCTGCTGACGGGAAGGCGGGAATGAGAAAAAATTTATTGTTTATAAATAACGGAGATCTCACGTTTTCTGAAAAGGCAGAAGAATATGGCCTGGCAGATGCAGGATATAGTACACAGGCTGTTTTTTTTGATTACGATAAAGATGGTGATCTTGATATGTTTCTGATCAATCATTCCCTGCATCAATATACAACAGGTGCTATTCAGAATCCCTCATGGCGCCGGGAAAAAAACAGTGATTTTTCGTGTAGGCTATACCGTAATGACTGGAATGACAGCCTGCATCACCCGGTATTTACGGACGTGTCAGACCAGGCTGGAATAACATCCAACGTACTTACTTTCGGTTTGGGAGTGGTTGTTTCAGATATTAATAATGACGGTTGGCCGGATATCTACGCTTCCAACGATTTCAATGAACCTGATTATCTATTCATTAACAACCGGAACGGAACTTTCACTGAAAAAACCAGTGACTGCATGGACGAGGTTTCGCTCTACTCCATGGGATGCGATGCAGCTGATTTTAATAATGACGGATTAGTTGATCTGCTAACATTGGATATGCTGCCTGAAAGTAACAAGGCACAAAAAATGCACACCGGCTCAGAAAATTACGATAAATTCCAAATGCTATTTAGTAAAGGATTCTATTATCAATACAGCAGGAATATGCTCCAAAAAAATAACGGAGATGGAACTTTCAGCGAAATCGGTCAACTGGCCGGTGTTTCAAACACAGACTGGAGCTGGTCTGCCCTTTTCTCCGATTTTGACAACGATGGCAACAAAGATATTTTTATATCCAATGGCTATGTGAAAGATTATACTGACATGGATTTTATTAAATATACAATGGACAAATCCATCCATGTTCAGAACGGTGGTCAAAATAATGCCGTTGAAGATTATATCAAGAAAATGCCGGATAATATATTGCCCAGTTATTTCTTTCAAAACAATGGCAACCTCACTTTTACTAATGAAACAACAGATTGGGGCCTGGATCAAAAATCAGTATCGGCCGGAGCTGCCTATGCTGACCTTGACAACAACGGTGCTATGGACCTCGTAGTAAACAATACAAACGACGTTGCAGGTATTTTTAAAAATAACAGTGAGGCATTAAACAAAAGTAATTACCTGCGGGTAGCCTTGCATGGTGATGCAAAAAACAGCACGGGCATCGGTTCAAAGGTTAAAGTATTTTGCAAAGGACATGAGTATTACCTGGAGCAATTCCCTGTAAGGGGTTTTCAATCATCAGTTGACCAGGTCCTTCATTTTGGTCTTGGCAATAATACGGTAATTGATTCCATGATAGTGATTTGGCCAGGTGACCAAATGCAAAAATTACTGAATGTAAAAGTGAATCAAACGCTGAATCTCAAATTGGCAGATGCCACAGGTAAATGGGTGTATGATACAACCGGTAAAAGTATGCCAACTTATCTCACTTCCGTTACTCCTCCTTCGGGTATGCAACACCGTGAGAACAACTTTAATGATTTTAATCTTCAGCCGTTACTCACCAGTTTTCTTTCCAAAACGGGACCATGTATGGCCGAAGCTGACGTAAATAAAGACGGACTGCAGGATATCTTTTTTGGCGGAGGCCGCAATCAGCCGGCTCAGTTGTTTACGCAAACTGCAAATGGAAAATTCGTTGCTTCACCCCAGCCTGCTTTCATGATGGATTCAATGTATGCAGGAAGTTCAGCTGTATTTTTTGATGCAGATAATGATGGTGATCCAGGATCTGTATGTTGCCAGCAGCGGGTATGAATTAGATTCAAATAATCCGGCTTTGGAAGACAGGTTATATCTTAATGATGGCAAAGGCCATTTTACGAGGAGCCCAAAAGCACTGCCTATAATGCCTTTTAGCAAAAGTTGTGTGAGGGCTGCAGATGTTAACGGAGACGGTTATGCGGATTTATTTATTGGGGGAAGAGTTATCCCGGGAAAATATCCTTTATCTCCCGGAAGTAAGATTTTATTGAATGATGGTAAGGGGAATTTTTCAGATGCAACTGCGTCTATCGCTCCTGAATTTCAAAACATGGGAATGGTAACGGATGCAGTTTGGCTGGATGTTAATGGCGATAGGGAACCAGACCTTATAGTTGTGGGTGAATACATGCCCATTAAAGTATTCATTAATAAAGATGGGAAATTGCAGGATGAATCGGATGCATACATACACTTTCCAAGTAGCGGCTGGTGGAATACAATTTATGCAGCAGATATGGATGGAGATGGAGACACTGATCTTGTTATAGGCAATATGGGTTTGAATACGCAATTCAGGGCAAGCGAAAAAGAACCGGTGAGCCTCTATTACAAGGATTTTGATGATAACGGTTCAATTGATCCCATCTTTTGTTATTATATCGATGGCAAGTCGTACCCTGCCTTGTCAAGAGACGATCTTACTGAACAGTTACCGTCATTAAAAAAGAAATTTCTTGCGTATAAAGATTATAGCAACGCAACCATTAATGATCTTTTCACCCCCGAACAATTACAGGATGCAGGTCTGTTGAAGGCAGAAGAAATGCGTACTGTCTATCTTGAGAATGATGGATCAAAGGGTTTTGTTATGCATGAACTGCCAATTGAAGCGCAGTTTTCACCGGTGTATGCAATCACGTCGGTGGACGTTAATAAAGACGGTAATAAAGATTTGATACTGGCTGGCAACAACGCATGGACAAGAATTCGCTACGGGAGATATGAATCAAATCATGGATTGTTATTGTTAGGAGATGGCAAAGGTGGGTTTGTAAGTGTTCCACAATCCAAAAGTGGATTAGATATCAGGGGTGATGTAAAAAGCCTTGTGCAGCTGAACGACGATTTAATTTTTGGTATCAATGGCCAAGACGCAGCAATATATTCGATAGATAAAAGGTAGCATCAGATTCTTTTATCGTTTTCTCAAAAGGTATTTACAAGTTATGAGCTGAAATAAATTCAGCATTAAAAATGATAATAAATGTACAATGCATTTGAAGGAAAGGTTGGCATAGTAACGGGCGCCGCTTCAGGCATAGGATTGGTTATCGCAAAGAAATTATCATCCTATAATGTTAAGCTTGCTTTATTCGATAACAACAAAGACCTTCTACTGAAACTACAACAGGAATTTCCTGAACATACAAAGCTTTGCGTAATTGATATAACGAATGAAACAGAAGTCAGGCAAGCCATCGATGAAATAGCAGAACATTTTAGGTCAATTGATATACTGATTAATAGCGCAGGCATCACAGGGAAAACAAATATTAAATCGCATGAAGTGGAATATGCCAATCTTAAACGGGTTTTCGATGTGAATTTCACCGGCAGTTTCTATACATCTAAATACGCTCTGCCATGGATGTTAAAAAATAATTATGGTCGCATTTTGCATATCGCGTCGATAGCAGGAAAAGAAGGCAACGCCGGTATGTTGGCCTATTCAGCATCAAAGGCCGCGGTAATAGCAATGACCAAAGTACAGGGGAAAGAATATGCGGAAACAAATATTACCATCAATGCATTGGCACCGGCTGTGATAGAAACTGCGCTGGTTAAAGCAATGCCGCAGGAACAAGTGACTTATATGACTGACAAGATCCCGATGAAACGATGCGGAACACTGGAGGAGGTTGCTAACCTGGCTGCTTTTATTGTTTCGGATGAAAATAGTTTTAGTACAGGATTCACTTTCGATCTCTCCGGTGGACGAGCTACATATTGACGTAAAAGAAAAATTGCTGTTCTCAATTTAAAAGAAATCATATGAAAGAAATTATTTCAGATAATGATGATATTATAATCGGAGTTGTAGGACTTGGATTGATGGGTTGCAGCATCTGTACTTGTTTGCTTATCGCAGGTCATAAAGTGATTGCTGTTGCGCCAATTCCCGATGATCTGAATCATGCAGAAAAGAGAATAAGGAAGCACCTTGATAAATCTTATGAAGAAGGAATGGCAAAAATGGAAGCAGAACAATATTTCAGAAATTTAGTCATCACAGAAGATTACAGCAAGCTTGCAAATTGTTCGCTGACGATTGAATGCACACTCGAAAATATTGACATCAAAAGAAACGTTTATGCAAAGATTGAATCAGTCGTCTCTTCGAATGCCTTGCTTGCAAGTAACACATCTGCTATTCCAATAAGTATCCTTCAAAAAGAAACGCTTCATCCGGAAAGATTTTTTGGATTGCATTGGGCCGAACCTTCGCATACAACCCGCTTCCTTGAAATTATTTGCGGTAAAGAAAGTGATGTGGAATTAGGCGAAAAGCTTTATGATTTATCACATAGGTGGGGAAAAGAACCGACGCTTGTACGAAAAGATATCAGGGGATTTATTACTAACAGGCTTATGTATGCGCTATATCGCGAAGCTTGTTATTTAGTTGAGAATGGATATGCAACGGTCGAAGATGTTGACAGGGCGTGTCGCAATAATGCAGGTTATTGGATGACCTTGGTTGGTGCTTTTCGATGGATGGATTTAACAGGTGTGCCTGCCTACCACACCGTTATGAAAGATCTGCTTCCTACTCTTAGCAATGTTACTGAAATACCTAAGCTGATCGATGATATTGTAAAAGCCGGCGGCAAAGGAGTTGCCAATGGTAAAGGATTTTATAATTACACTGACGAAGAAGCAAGACTGTGGGAAGAAACTTTTAACGACTTTAGTTATGAAATAAGGAAACTTGCGCTAAAATATCCTGCAGATGTGGTAAAGAAGAAACTCAGTTAAACTCATTGATAACTAACAGGAACATTGTCAATAATGCCATCCGTGATAATGACCGAATTGCGATTGTTATAATCTAAAATTCCTGCAAGCGGAGTAAGCCTCGCCGAAAAAGTCCCTGATACCCGGGCATTCTTGTAAGAAAAAATATTCACATCCAGGTAGTCGCCTTTATAATGAATTACCCCACCCTGCCCGTCATAAGCGAATGCAAAAGTTGCTGAGGTACTCGAATGCATGTAAGCACTGTCATAGTGATAGTTTATCAGTTGCAAACTATCGGTAACAATAGAAGCTATAATTATATTGTCAACTCCATTTTGTACATTAAATAAATACCTTGTTTCAGGTAAAAAACCTTTTAATTGCCTTGTAAGAGTTGCACCTGCTTTGTTTACGGTATCCGAATTATCCATCATCACAAGTTGTCCATTTACTTTATATTGAATTAAACCCGCACTGCTTAACGGTTGAAAAGGATAGTTTTTTTCCTTGGCGCATGACAGAAAGATAAAACAAATAAGAAAGCAGCTAAGAATTTTCATAAATTATTACTCCTGGTAACATCAAACGTTATACACTTTTTTATACATGCTGGTGTTTATACAGGTTATCACAACTCTTAGTAAAGTCTTCGGGCAAAAAATAAAAACAATAATCACTTATGACGAAAATAATAATATTATCTAATAAAATTGATTTATGTATTGATGAAAGGATATGCCGCGCCAAAAAAAAGCCCTCTAATCAACGCTTACAGGGCTCTTTGAAAATTGTCGTGACCCCGTTAGGATTCAAACCTAAAACCTTTTGATCCGTAGTCAAATGCTCTATTCAATTGAGCTACGGGGCCATTATTTTACCACGCCTTTGTTTCAACCTAAAACCTTCCCGATGCGAAATCGGGATGCTCTATTCAACTGAGTTGCGGGATCAGTGGGGCGCAAAAATAATAAATAATTTGTTCAGGCAAATAATTTGGAATATTGCACCTTTATAAAATTATGAAAATTTATTTCTGGTCGGTTGGTAAAGCCCACGAGTCTTATGTAAAAGAAGGCGTTGAAATTTTTACTAAAAGGATTTCGCATTATTACCCTGTTGAATGGAGAATTTTTTCATCTTCAAAAAATACATTGGAAAAGGAGGTTATAAAAAATGAGTCAACCCAATTACTCAATGCTATTCAAAAAGATGATGTACTGGTGGCTTTGGACGAAAATGGCAAGCAATGGAATTCTGAGCAACTCGCTGAACTTATTCAGCAATGCGGAAACAATAGTACAAAGAATTTAATTTTTTTAATTGGAGGGGCCTATGGGCTCCATGAAACCATCTTTAAGAGATGCAATTATAAATGGAGCCTGTCAAAATTAGTATTCCCGCATCAACTTGTAAGGCTTATCCTTTCGGAGCAGGTATACCGGGCCTGCACAATTATTCGAAATGAAAAATACCACCATTCTTAGTTTATATGTATGTTTGATGTTTTATAAATAAACGTAAGCATGACTATTACCGTTATCATCATAATAATTACGGTCCTCATTTCCTTAGCTGGCTTCCGCAGCCCCAAAGTAATAGATGATCTTATCTTTTATCCTCCGGCGATTACTAACAATAAACAATATTACCGGTTTATAACCTGCGGTTTCATACATGCAGATCCTGGACATTTATTTTTTAATATGTATGCGTTTTACTTATTTGGAAATATTGCCGAGGAAATTTTCGACGCAATATTCGGGAACTATGGAAAATTGTTATATGTCGTTATGTATCTTCTTGCATTGGTAGCGTGCATTATACCAAGCTATTTAAAAAATAAAACCAATTCGGCCTACAGGAGTTTAGGTGCCTCAGGTGCAGTATCCGCAGTGGTTTTTGCATATATTTTATTCAATCCACTACAAGGTATTGGATTAATATTTATACCAGTTTATATGATGGGATTTTTATTTGGAATCATCTACCTTGGAGTTTCCTATTGGCTAGATCAAAAAGGCGGTGGTCGCATCAATCATTCTGCCCATATATGGGGAGCTGTTTTTGGCATTTTATTTCTGATCGTTGCCAGCAAATTATTTTCGGACTACCCGGTGCTGGATCGCTTTATCAACGCCGTAAAAAACCTCGACCCGCATAAAATAATCACCGTTCGATAAAAAGAATTTTAAGTGTTTGAGTCGTTCTATCTGTAATTTTAAAACGATCGTCAATTCTTTTACCAACGATCCATATAATTCTTTTGTAACTTTCTATCACCCGAATATTTTCTTTTTCTGTAAGCGACAATTTCTGGTCGATGAAAAACCTGCTTAGCTTCTTTTTTTTGCGCATTCCTAATGGATAAAAGTAATCACCTTGTTTCCATTTTCTTAATAACAAGGGAAAAGTGATATCATCAGCATCCAACATTGCCATGGAATTATTTACTGAAAATGTCGTATCATGTTTTTTAGATATTTCTATTTCTAATTGTCCATTTTCAAAAACAATCTTCTTATCATTTTTTTCAATTAAAATGTTAGAAGCGTGTTGTGTATTGTGGGGAGATATTAGCAACCACTTACGATCTTTAATTATTTTATGAGAAGGTGAGGAAACATACCTGCCACTTTCGCTTTTTAACAGGTGCAACACATCCCCGGTTTGATGAGACGTAAACCCATAATCTTTAATAATTTCATAAACGATGGCTTTTAAAGGTTTTGTTTTAAGTAATCTCAAAACCGGGATATGTATTTCTTTTTCTTTGAATTCAAGTAATTTTTTTTTGTGAAGGTCAATTGCCTCGTGGTATAATATTTCGGCTTCTTTAAATCTTTCAATGTTATTTAATAAATTCTTTTCAACCTCAGGAAAAATATTTTGAATAGACGGAATCAACTGGTTGCGAAAATAATTTCGTGTATACTTATCCGATATATTAGAAGAATCTTCCACAAAAAACAGGTTATTTTCCTTCGCAAAAGATACTATCTCTACCTTCTTTGCAAATAATAAAGGGCGTATAATCTTACCCTGCTTTGATAAAATTCCATGAAGTCCTTTAATTCCGGTTCCTTTAAAAAAGTTAATCAGGAGTGTTTCAATATTGTCCTGTGCATGATGAGCAGTAACGAGGTATGAGTTTTGAGTCAAAAGCAATTTGTTAAACCATTCGTACCTCAAGTCCCGTGCTGCCACTTGTATGGAAACCTTTTTCTCTGCAGCATATTTTTCGGTTTCAAATTTTTTCACAAAAACTTTCGTCGTATATTTATCACCAAGTGATAGCACAAAGGCCTCATCACGCTCACTCTCCTCCCCTCTTAATTGAAAATTGCAATGAGCAATCTCAAAATTGAATCCTGCTATGTTGCACAATTCACACAACACAATTGAATCAACACCTCCACTTACTGCCACTACTAAATGATCCCCTTTTTGAAAAAGACCTTCATTCTGAACGTTATCGATAAATCTTTGGAGAAGAGACATGGGTACTTTGGTTATGTGGTTTCAAGTTCTTCATAAGCTGAGTGGAGTTCGTTGTATGAATGACGGTCATTAATTTCTCTGGCGACTTCCATTCCTCTTTCATAAACACGCAATGCTTGGGCATTATCTCCCATTTTCTCAAGTACCTTCCCGAGATGATAATACGAACCAATGTAAGCCGGCTCTCTTTTCAAAATTTCATTAAACAATTTCAAGGCTTCTTCATTGTCCCCGGCTTTAATATATTCTAATGCCAGCGCATGCTGAAGGAAGCTATCGTTTTCAGATATTTTCATAAATTCTTTAAGCTTCTCTACTCTATCCATCAAATAATTTTTTTCGTTTTGTTTCCTTAGTATCTTTGCAAATCAAAAAAAAAGCGGTACATGAAGATACTTGTTTGCATTAGCAAAACTCCTGACACCACTGCAAAAATAGCCTTCACTGATAACAACACGAAATTTGCTGAAGCAGGTGTGCAATTCATTTTAAATCCTTATGATGAATGGTATGCCCTCGTCAGAGCTATTGAATTAAAAGAAGCCGATTCGTCAACTGTGCTTCATTTAATAAATGTGGGCGGTGCAGATGCTGATCCCATCATACGTAAAGCGCTAGCACTTGGTGGAGACGAAGCTTTCCGAGTAAACAGCAATAGCCCTGACAGCTTTTATATAGCATCACAGATTGCCGCAATTGCGAAGCAAAACAATTACGATTTGATTTTTACCGGGAAGGAGACTATCGACTATAATGGCTCATCAATTGGAGGTATGGTTGCCGAGTTACTGCAATTGCCGTATATTTCTCTGGCAACAAAATTTACACTCGACGGAACTTCGGCTACGGTTACCCGTGAGATAGAAGGAGGTGAAGAAACAGATGAAGTAAGCCTCCCTGTTGTGGTTAGCTGCCAGAAAGGTGTTGCTGAACAACGTATTCCCAACATGAGAGGCATTATGGGGGCCCGGACAAAACCATTAAAAGTAACGGAACCTGTAAACGCAGATATTTTGACTTCAATAGATTCTTTCGAATTACCTCCGCCAAAAGCAGGCGTAAAATTGGTACCTCCAGATCAGCCAGAAGAATTGGTTAGATTACTTCACGAGGAAGCGAAAGTATTTTAAAAGCCTCTTAATCCCGCCACTGGCCGGGAAATGGGGAAGTTCTTAATTTCAGTAAATAATTCTTAATTTATAAAATGAGTGTACTAATTTTTCTCGATCAGGCAGAAGGGCATATTAAAAAGAATTCGTTAGAGGCGGCATCTTACGGTGCAAAAATTGCAGAGATGCTTAATACCAATGCCGAAGGAATTGTGCTTGGAACAATAAAAGATGAACTTTCAACTTTCGGTATTTATGGTTTGAAAAAGATTCATTACTTTAAAAATGATGAATTGAACAATGTAGATACAGAAGTATTTACAAGTATTATTGCCGAAGCGTCGATGCGTATAAACGCAACTGTTATTATTTTTTCAAACAACTTTAACGGAAAAGCTCTTGCTTCCCGTTTATCGGTAAAACTAAAAGCAGGATTGGTTTCCGGCGCTGTGTCATTACCAGATTTAAGTAATGGTTTCCTGGTAAAGAAAAATGTTTTTAGCGGAAAAGCATTTGCCAATGTGTCCATAAAAACGGACATCAGAATAATTTCTTTAAATGCAAACGCCTATAAAATCAGGGAAGTTGAAGGCACGGCAGAAGTAATTGAGCCAGCGTTTACTGTTCCTGAAGTAAAAGTAAAAGTGAAAGAAATAAATAAAGTTGTGGGTGAAGTTCCTCTTTCTGAAGCGGAAATTGTAGTTAGTGGTGGCCGCGGATTAAAGGGCCCTGAGAACTGGGGAATTGTTACGGATCTTGCAAAAGCGCTCGGCGCAGCAACCTCCTGCAGCCGCCCGGTGAGCGATAGCGACTGGAGACCGCATCACGAACATGTGGGGCAAACGGGGCTAACGATAGCTCCTAATTTATATATTGCCATTGGAATTTCGGGCGCAATTCAGCATCTTGCAGGCGTAAATCGCAGCAAAACAATTGTAGTAATTAATAAAGATCCGGAAGCACCATTTTTTAAAGCCGCTGACTATGGTATTGTTGGCGATGCATTTGAAGTAGTTCCGAAAATTACTGAGTCCGTAAAAAAATTAAAAGGAGTATAAGATATTAATAAAATGAATAAAACATATTCCGGTAAATTTAATACTCACAAATGCTTTTCATTTATTAAAGGCTTTAATTTATTTATATTTGCCAATATCAAAATTTATTAATGCAGCGATTGGTATGAAGAAAATAGAATTGGAAATAGTTGCCCTCTCTCACAGTATTACGCAAACGCATTCGTATGCGGTTGTGTTGGGTGAAGTAAATGGCTTACGTCGGCTTCCAATAGTTATTGGAGGTTTTGAAGCGCAGGCAATTGCAGTTGCGCTGGAGCGAATGCAACCCAGCAGGCCTCTCACTCACGATCTGATGAAAAATTTTATGCTCGCTTTTAATATCGAGCTTCACGAGATAATAATTAACGATTTACAGGAGGGAATTTTTTATTCCAAATTAGTTTGTTCAACTGAACATGATACTGTAGAAATTGATTCCCGTACTTCAGATGCTGTTGCACTTGCAGTAAGGTTTGGCTGTCCCATCTACACTTACGATAATATTCTTGACAGTGCCGGAATATTGATGGAAGAAGACGATAAAAAGAAAAAAGTGGTAGTATCTCACTCTGATTCCAATAGTGATGATCTTAAAAAATTATCACTTGCAGACCTGGAAAATTTATTAACTGAGGTACTTGAGCAGGAAGACTACATCAAGGCTGCATCAATTAGAGACGAAATAAAAGCAAGAAAAACCGGGTAAGGTCTAAATAATCCTAAGTGCTCTCACAATTTTATTCTTAGGTCTTCAAACTTAAATGCGATAAAATTGCCTCCTGCTAAGTAATATGATAGTTTTTCCAAATTGTAAAATAAATCTTGGCCTTAACATTCTGCGTAAAAGAGAAGACAGTTTTCATGACCTTGAAACAGTTTTTATTCCTGTTGATCTACGCGATGCCATGGAAATAATTCCTGCTTCCGGCAAAACAAATATCACCGTTACAGGAATTGCTGTGGGTAACCCGGAAAATAACCTCTGTCTCAAAGCTTATCTCATCTTAAAAAACGATTATCCGCAACTACCTGAAATAAATATTCATTTGCATAAAGCAATTCCAATTGGAGCGGGCCTCGGCGGTGGCTCTGCAGATGCAGCCTTTATGCTACGATTATTAAACCAGGAATTTAATCTTGACATTCCTGACAGCAAAATATTCGATTATGCTTCCCAGTTAGGAAGCGATTGTTCATTTTTTTTGCTCAATAGGCCATGCCTTGCGACGGGTCGTGGAGAAATTCTTGAACCAATAAACGTCTCTCTATCGGAATATAAAATTTGGGTTGTAAACCCGGGGATACATGTCAGCACCGCAGAGGCATTCAAAAAAATCAAACCCGCGATTCCCCCCAAAAAGATTAAAAATATAATTGCGCAGCCAATAGAAACCTGGAAAGAGGAATTGAGGAATGATTTTGAAAATTATGTTTTTGAGAGATACCCGCTGATACAAAAAATTAAAAAAGATCTTTATAAGGACGGTGCTGTTTATGCTGCAATGAGCGGAAGTGGCAGTACAATTTTTGGTTTATTTAAAAAGGATGCCATAGTTAAGTATACTCCGGGACCAAATTTTTTTTACCGACTCACACACACCGTCGATTTATTTTGAAAACCCCGAGACCATAGTTTACAAGTTTAAAAATAAGTAATATCTTTACCAATAAATATTGGAATTGATCAATACTCCTCTTATACAAGGCTTTCTTTCTGCAAATCTTGATTTTTTAGATCATGAGATTTGACGATATCGTCCACTGATTTCAATTTTGTATTCTTTTTTACCTAATCATTTTTTAATATTTCGATATGTCAGTTCAATCAACTGTTTCGCAAACAGATTATTTTATAGAGCTCGAAAATCAATATGGCGCTCATAATTACCACCCACTTCCGGTGGTGCTTACAAGAGGAAAAGGAGTTTATGTTTGGGATGTTGAGGGAAAAAAATATTTTGATTTTCTCAGCGCTTATTCTGCCGTAAACCAAGGCCATTGTCATCCCCATATTGTACAATCGCTAATAGAGCAGTCTCAAAAATTAACGCTTACCAGCAGGGCATTCCATAGTGATAGACTTTGTGAGTTTTCTCGATATATTTCGGAATATTTTGGATATGATAAAGTGTTGCCAATGAGTACTGGCGCGGAAGCCGTAGAAACAGCTTTAAAGCTTTGCAGGCATTGGGCCTATGCCGTAAAAAAAATTCCTGACAACAAAGCAAAAATAATTGTGTGTTCTGAAAATTTTCATGGAAGGACATTAGGCATAATTTCTTTCAGTACCGATCCTGCTGCAAAAGAAAATTTCGGGCCATATCTTACAGGGTTTGAAATAATTCCATATAACAATCTTTCTGCTCTATCCGACGCATTAAGGGATGAGAATGTTGCGGGGTTCTTAGTTGAGCCCATACAGGGCGAAGCAGGAGTTGTAGTGCCCGATGAATGTTATCTTTCGAAAGCAAAGCTGTATTGCGCAGACGCCAATGTGTTATTTATCGCAGACGAAATCCAAACTGGTTTGTGCAGGACGGGCCGGATGCTTTGTTGCGATTATGAAAATGTCCGTCCCGATATTTTAATATTAGGAAAAGCGCTTAGTGGCGGTATGTTACCGGTCAGCGCCGTTCTCGCGGATGATGAAATAATGCTCACCATTAAGCCAGGCGAACATGGAAGCACTTACGGCGGAAATCCATTAGGCTGCGAAGTAGCAATGACTGCAATGGCAGTTTTAAAAGAAGAAGCACTCGCAGAAAACGCTCAGGCGATGGGAGAATTTTTTAGAGAAGAATTAGTAAAGATTAATTCACCATATATCAAAGAAGTTCGTGGAAAGGGTCTTTTGAATGCAATTGTTATTAATCATTCTGATAAGGATGCAGCGTGGAAATTATGTATGGAACTAAAAGAGAACGGCCTGTTGGCAAAGCCCACTCACGGGGATAAAATCAGGTTTGCACCACCTTTAATAATTACCAAAGAAGAATTAAATGAATGCGTAAAAATTATTGAAAAGAGTTTGAAGGTATTCGACGAGGCTATTTGATATCATCGGCGCTGAATACTAATGGAAGAAGATCCCTGGCATTTTCAATGATCTGAACTTCTCCTTCCATTCCACTCAATATGATGCGAATTTGTTTTTTTGTCCGGTCCTGGAATTCAACTAAAGACTGACGGCAAATACCGCAGGGGCTTACAGGCCGGTCACTTTTGCCGTTCACGTTATTGTAACTAATAGCAAGGGTATCGATTCCTACACCGGGAAAAAAGGATGAGGCCGCAGATAGCAAGGTTCTTTCAGCACAAATGCCTGCCGGAAATGACGCATTTTCCTGGTTAGTTCCACTTATAGTTTTACCGTTTTCTAATTTGGCAAAGGCCCCTACCCGGAAGTTTGAATAAGGAGCATAAGCAAATTGCGTAACTTTTCGTGCTTCTCTCAAAAGCGAAGCATCTGCGGCGCTTAATTCATCAATTGAATCATAAGATAAAATAGTAAACTTAACTTCTTCTGTTTTCATTCATCAATATTTTCACAACGAACTTAGTCAGTATAATCATGAATACAAAATCAATAATTTATTTGTATAAGAACTGAAAGGGCTATCCGGAAAATTTATAGATAAGTTAATAAGATGCCATTCATCAAAAAAAATATTTTATGTTACGAACAAAATCGTATATTGCTACGAATAAAGTCGTAACAATGGCAATAAATAAAAATTTGAATCCGACAGAAAGCGAATTAGAAATTTTACAAATCCTCTGGCGACGTGAATCTGCAACGGTTCGTGAAGTTCACGAGGAGCTTTCTAAAACCAAGGTATCGGGTTATACAACTACCCTAAAATTAATGCAGATCATGTTTGAAAAAAAGTTGGTAACAAGAGACGAGAGCTCCAAAACTCATATTTATACACCAGCAATAAGCAGGCAAAAAACTCAAAAACAGTTCCTGGATAAAATGATCAATGGACTATTTTACGGTTCGTCCACACAGTTGGTATTGCAGGCGTTGGGCAACCAGAAAGCAACCAAAATCGAACTGGAGGAAATTCAAAAATATCTTGACAATCTAAAAAAGGAATAAATGGATCTTGCAGCATTACAAAATTCTGTTTTTCTACAGGCTCTTGGCAGCGCCATTCTTAATAGCTTATGGCAGGCTTTTATACTTTGGCTGCTATATGAAACAATATCCGTTGCTTATAAAAATGCGTCAGCAAAATTCAGGAACAATCTTGGCACGGCACTTTTGTTTTCTTCCTTTGTTTGGTTTGTTACCAGTTTCGTTTCTAAAATAACAAGTCAACAAACACTGGCGTCGATGCGGCCAGCACCAATCAATGGTGCAGAAATTTCGGGTGTACACACAACCTCATCCTTAGATGCGTTTTTATCTTATGCAGGTTCATCCCTTCCTTATTTATCCATCGCATATATTCTTCTTTTATTTTTTCTGATGGCTAAGCTTTTTACAGCCTATAGATACGTATATATTATATCTAATAAGCGCTTAGTAAATCCACCTGACGAATTGCAGACTTTTGCAAATAGGGTTTCGAGCCATATGGAAATTGCACGAAAAATAAGTGTATGGATTTCCCATCATATCGATGTTCCGGCCACAATTGGATTTATTAAACCTGTTATTCTTATTCCTTTTGCCTCTCTGAATAACTTATCAGGCGATCAACTGGAAGCAATCATTTTGCATGAACTATCCCATATAAAGCGGAATGACTATATCATTAACATTATCATATCTGTCATTGAAACTATTTTGTTTTTTAATCCGTTTGTTGTTTTGCTTTCAAAAGCTATTAAGCGGGAAAGGGAAAATTGCTGTGATGATTTTGTGCTTCAGTACCGATATGATCCTCACTCCTACGCGCTGGCGTTGCTTCGACTGGAGCAGTCACGTGCCAATAGCCTGAAACTTGCTATTGGAGCCATTTCCGGCAAAAAACAGCTGCTGTCTCGCATAAAAAGAATCACTAATGGCCAGGTAGTTTCAAAGCAATTTAATTATGGACAGAAATTGCTGGCGCTTCTAATGGTGACGGGCATTATTTGTTCATTAGCATGGCTTTCACCAGGAGAGAAAAAAACCATTTCAAACAAAGTTTCGGTTAAAGTAAATAAATCAACATCGCTAAAATTTCCCCCGGCCAATTTGTTACCCGGTGGTACAAAAATATCAGGCAGTCAAAAAGAAAGCTTACAGGCCAAGATTTTAAAACATGTCTCTCCCAAAAAAGAATCAGTTCCTTCTGAACAAAAAGGCGCCCTTGATTTCATGGTTAAAAATGATGACAAATTCAGTCCAAAAGAAGATGTACCCGCAGGATATAACGAAGATGCACCGTTAGCCGTTAGCCTGAAGTCGCCTTATTTTTACTTTGATGAGGGTAAATTGAAATTGCCACGATCTATAAATATTGAAAATTTACCGTTTACAAATTCTTCCTTCAGTATTGACCTCAGTAAAATTGATGTGAATAAATTGAATGAGAGCCTAAAACAAGCTTACAAAGAAATCAATACGATTAACTGGGATGAGATTCAGGACAATATTCGTGAAAGTTTCTCCAATGTTAAGGCTTCCGATTTTCCTTCGAAAGAACAAACGAGGCTTTTTATTGAAAAAGCCGCGGAATTCTACAAGCTAAAGATAGATAATCAGAAATTTGATATAAAAGGGTTGACCGAAAAAATAAAGAAAGAGATGCAGCTCCAGGATTCATTGAATGCAAATAAAAGGGTTTTTATTTATGAAAATAATGAAAGAGCACAGCGGGAATATAGAAAAATGCAAAATCAATATACAGAAAAAGTGTGGGAAAATTCGTACGCTACATATAGCAAAAACAAGTCTACCGCCAAAAGTACAGAAGATGATAACTCCTCCACAGTATGGCTTAACCGAACTAATCCATCTTTAGTAACAACTAATAATACAAAAATCTCCGTTAAGCATCTTCCAAAAAGTAAAAATCCTGACCATCTAAAAAAATTCTTACAATTTTCATTTGATACCGACACAAAAAAAACGAATAACAAAAATGTTATTAATGTTGAGGTAAGCGATTTGCCTTAGCTGATTTCTAGTTACATCCTGCTTTTACCGTTGCCCTCATTTCGAATAAGCAGATACGTCCATGTTCCTGCGGACCTACCGCCCGCTGGCGGACCTAAACTCCCGTTGATTAACGCATAGAAGCTCCGAATCTTAAGATAGGGTCGAATTTCTTAAAATCAAATTCAAGAAAGGAAAGTAAGCACAAAAGGGAAATTTAGAAGAATTCATTTAGCTGTTAAAGGCGTCTTATTCAGAAACAAAAAAGCCGCATAGAAATGCGGCGTTTGTTAAGAACCAATAAGGTTCTGTAACCCCCAAAGAAAACGAGTTTTGAATAATTTATATTAATTGTTTATCGCCAACATCCGGGTTTCGCTCAAATCAACTTCACCGTCGGTGCCCACATGTTTAAGGCGATAAAAATATTTTTGTTTATTTTTTAAAGTTTTATCAACTCCTTCATAACAATCACAGTTGCCTTTTTTGGGATCGGGTCCCAGGACCAACGCTATAGTCTTAAAATTTATTCCATCAAGGCTCCTCTGTATTTCAAAATAATTGGTAGCAACTTTGTTATCTGTGGACCAGTCAATCATTATTTTCTGCTTAATGGCACTTACTGTAAAACTTGTATAATTAATCTTTACCTGTTGATTTTTTATTTCTGCCTCCGAAGGCTGGCATATTGCTTTCGAACAAACCAACATTAAGATAAATAAAACTGACAAACATTTTTTTAAAATTTTCGTATTCATTGCTAAATTTTTAAAATTTATGATTCGCAATGAATATTGGATGACGAATAAGTTACATTAAGTATTGGATGGTACTCAAAACCATGTTAAGTGATAGAAACTTTAGCTTACTTTCTTTAAAAGATTTAAACGCCTGGGCGAAAAACTCTTAATTCCGGAAACCAGGTCTTACGTCAACAAATTGGCTTAGCGATCTGTCTTTTTCAATAACCGAAGCAGGTTCTATGAATCTGTGCTTCCTATCAAAAAAACAAGCCTGAATAAAACGTAAAGTGCGGAAAGTTGAATGAGTAAGGATTGACACAATCTTACTTTTTAAGGTATAGTTTCTATTCATTTTCTTGTGTTTGAGGTTTATTAATATAGTAATGTAAATCTCATTAAAACTAATTGGGGAATTTCAGCGAAGATTGGGAACAGTTAGGTAATTCAGGAAGATGTTTGGTAATAAACGAAGATGTTGAGGTAAAACATTTTCACTTACAGATGCAAACATAGAGTACATAATCCAATAAAGCAAGACCGTAAATTTACTGTCTATTTGTGTTTAGAAATAATCCAATAAACAGGCCACAATATTGAATCATTTTATAATACTTTTCGATTTCTAAAAATAAAAGTATGAAAATTACAATGATAATTTATACAATTTTAAATTTTATCAAATTAAATCGATTTTTCGACCTCGAATCAATCCTCACAGACAAAAAATGACATTATTTCAGTTATTATTTTCCTCCTGAATGCCAGATCACAGCAATTTATTTTGAAGGCACTTATTATATTGTAATATTTGCTTATGTATGTATATACTTAAAATTTATATTTCATTTATTTATATAAATTATTTGTTTTCAATATTTTACAAATAAATTAATGCCAATTCGACAGTGGCAGATATTTTCAAAAAATAAAACAACTTTGTGAAGAAAATATACTTTAATAAGTGAATTATAAGCATAAAATATTCTTATTTACATATTGATAATAAATATGTTAATTATAATTATCAAAACTAATTATATTAGGTTGATTTGCTTTGATATAATTCTTTAGACTGCTAATCACTTTAGCAGAATTCAGCATATCTTTGATGACTACTTTTTAGAACTCTTAAAAAATGAAATACTCAAGTGTGATCTATTTATTTGTAGGATTGGCAATTTTGTCATGCTCCTCTCCTAAGGAGCTCGAGTATAGAACTTTCAACAATTTCTATATTCAGAAACTGGGTTTTAATAACTCGACGGTGGGCTTGGATATAATATACTATAATCCGAATAATTTTGGAATGCAGTTAAGAAATAGTGATCTGGATATTTTTATCGATGGAAATTTATTGGGCCACAGTTCGGTTGATACGCTAATTAGAATCCCAAGAAGAGATACTTTTTCACTACCAGTGAAATTTGATGTGAATATGCAGAATATTTATAAAAACGCCTGGAGCACTTTAACCGGAAAGGAAGTAATGATTAAATTGACCGGCAAAATAAAAATAGGAAAGGCAAATGTTTTTGTGAACTTCCCTGTTAATTATGAAACTAAGGAGACTTTCTCGTTATTTTAATGATACCTCTACTTTTTTGACGCAGGCTGAGTCATATGTTGACAAGTAATAGGAAGTCTTTTATAAGCATCGGGATCTGCAGTTACATCGTCGGCATCATATCCCAAATTAGCCAAAGCAGTTTTTATATTTTCAATATTTGTCCGATCCGTATACCATGTTACCGTAACAGTATGTCTTCTGTAATCGGCTCTTACTGACGAAACTCCATATTCATGAGCTAAATGATTCTCAATACGGGTTTTGCAGGCTTCACATTGAACACCGGGGGTTTGAATCACAGCTTTTTGAATCGCTTTTTGCTGAGCATAAGTAGAGGCAGTAAATCCGGTAATCATAATCAGACTAAGTATTACACTGTTCATTGGCTGATATTTTTTACGAATTTAGGATTTTACGTTCCAATTTGCAGGATCAGCCCGCCAGTTTAACAAGGTGTTTTGATCTGTTACTGATACATAATTCTTTTCTATTGCTAACATGATAACCGAATCGTAATCAGTAAGTGAATGATAATTGACTTTCGCCATCTCAAAGGCGTTTTTTGCAGTATCAAAACCATAATTAAAAATTGATACCATTCCCCCCACTTCAAGCCCCTCATTTTCTAAAACTTCTGCCACAAGAAGACTGCTTTTACCTGTGGAAACAAGGTCTTCTATTATTACCACTTTTTTTCCCTGTTCATAAAATCCTTCAATCTGATTTCCAAGTCCATGTTCTTTTGGTTTTGGCCTAACGTATATATAGGGGAGTTTCAATTGGTCAGCGACCAAAACTCCCCAGGCTATTCCAGCAGTTGCAACTCCGGCAATCATTTCGGCATCAGCATGCAGGTGAAAAACAAGATTCGAAAGTTCGGCTTTAACGAAATCCCTGGCATAGGGGAACGAGAGTATTTTACGATTATCACAATAAATAGGACTTTTCCAGCCACTCGCCCAGGTAAATGGTTTATCTACACTTAATTTTATTGCATTAATTTGTAATAGTTTTTCAGCAACAGCTTTTTTATTATCCATTCAGCGAAGATAACATACTGCTATGAGCCATATAACAATTTACTTCGAAGATAAACCTGTTTATTTATGCAATGTATTAACAAAAGAGATAGATGGTGTGAGGCACCATCCTGACGCGGTATTTATAGATGAGCTCTCAACGGCTGCAATAAATTCCTTACTTCATGAAATAGGAAAAAAAGAGTTTCATGCGGGAATCATATTTCATGAAAACTTTGAAAAACTTAAAAAAGAATTTTTTAAACACTTCAAATTAATAAAAGCGTGTGGGGGTCTTGTGAAGAACAAGACCGGAGAAGTGCTGTTAATTTTCCGAAGGGGAAAATGGGATCTTCCAAAGGGAAAACTCGATGATGGTGAAACCTTGCAGGAATGCGCTTCAAGAGAAGTTCAGGAAGAGACTGGGCTTCGGGAAATAGAAATCATGGCGGAAATTAATACCACCTACCACACTTATCTTCAATTTGGCAAGCATATTCTTAAAGAATCTCACTGGTATATGATGCTTGCAAAAGGAAATGAGGCATTCAAGCCACAATTTGAAGAAGATATAACAGAAATACGTTGGGTGAAAAAAATCGATTTAAAGAAATACCTCGATAACACCTTTCCAACTATAATTTCGGTTTTGAAAAATGCTTAAGTAAAGAATGCACGTTACTACATCGTAGTGTTTGGCATGAAAGTATTGTTGGGAATGATGGCAACAGTGTGGCGACTAACGCATACCAGTTTTTCTATTTCATCATAAATTTTTATGTCCCAAACATGCGTTGTTCTTCCCAGGTGAAGTGGTGTTGCCTTGCCGGTAACAAATCCCTTTGTTACACTTCTCAGATGATTGGCATTTATTTCAAGGCCCACACAATAAAATTTATCGAGGTCAATTACAAGTGCAGAAGCAACACTTCCCACTGTTTCAGCCAGAGCACAAGAAGCGCCGCCATGCATAAATCCATAAGGCTGTTTTGTTCTTTCATTTACTGGCATCCTGATTTGTAGAAAATCATCTCCCAAGACGGTCCATTCCATTCCAAGAAAACCAGCCATCGAATCTCTGCCGAAATCTTTAATTTTTTCGAGCGTTATCGTTTTATCAAACCAAATAGACATCGTTAATGGATATTTTTTTTAACTGGTTCGGGAAGGAATTGGGACACATTCCCTCCATTGCGGATAACATCACGGACAAGGGTACTAGCAACGGAAGTAAATTCAGGAAGGCAGGTTAGAAAAATAGTTTCCACGTTATGAGCTAAACTGCGGTTCATATCGGCAATTGCTTTCTCGTATTCGAAATCATTCACATACCGGATTCCTCGTAATATGAAGTCAGCCCCAATTGATTTGCAACAATCAACAGTTAATCCATCATAAGCTAAAACATTTATTTTCGGTTCATCTTTATAAATTTCCTGCAACCATTGCAACCTCCGGACTTCCGAAAACATTGCCGTTTTATTGCTGTTCCTGCCTATTCCGATAACGAGTTTGTCAAATAAAGGAAGTGCCCTGTTAATGATATCGGTATGGCCTAATGTAACAGGATCAAAAGTTCCGGGAAATAAACAGATTCTTTCCATGTTACGCATTTAATTTTAAGCCGAAAGTAATAATAATTTAGTCTGGATTCATAAACAACATGCCCATTCGATATTTTTCAGAGAAGTTAGTTGAAATTTTGTTTATTGCTAAGCAAATAAAGTACGGCCATTCTTACCGCCACTCCATTTTCTACCTGTTGTAAAATAATAGATTGTTTGGAATCTGCAACATCGCTATCTATTTCCACTCCCCTGTTAACCGGGCCAGGATGCAGAATCACAATTTCTTTATTAATACTTTCTAATATTTTTTTGCTTACTCCATAAGCGAGATTATATTCCCGGAGTGAAGAAAATAAAACCTGATTCTGCCGCTCTAACTGTATGCGAAGTACATTGGCAACATCACACCATTGCAATGCTTTTTTTAAATTATATTCAATGCGAATATCGAAAGCGCTATGAATATATTTGGGAATTAAAGTTGGCGGACCGGCGACCATCACTTCTGCACCTGCTTTTTTTAATAAATAAATATTACTAAGCGCTACCCTTGAGTGCATGATATCACCAATCAATACGATCTTTTTTCCCTGGACTGTTCCGCATTTCTCCTTAATTGAAAATGCATCCAGCAAGGCCTGTGTTGGATGTTCATTTATGCCATCTCCTGCATTTATAATTGCTGCTGGTATATGCTTCGCCAAAAAATGAGGAGCGCCGCTGGCACTGTGCCGCATTACAACCATATCCACTTTCATCGATAGAATGTTATTTACCGTATCCAATAAAGTTTCGCCTTTTGATACAGAAGAGCCGGAGGCAGAAAAATTCAGCGTGTCAGCGCTCAATCTTTTTTCTGCCAGCTCAAATGAAATTCGAGTGCGGGTGGAATTTTCGTAAAATAAATTGACAATGGTGGTGTCACGAAGTGAGGGCACTTTTTTAATAGGCCTTTGTAATACTTCTTTAAATTGTGTGGCTGTCGAAAGAATGAGATCAATATCGCTGAGTTGTAAATCTTTAATGCCC
The DNA here is from genome assembly GCA_963819925.1 of uncultured Chitinophagaceae bacterium. Lineage (GTDB taxonomy): Bacteria > Bacteroidota > Bacteroidia > Chitinophagales > Chitinophagaceae > Ginsengibacter. The sequence continues at coordinate 133,839 of CAWFYG010000029.1, forward strand.
AGGAGATGTTTGGTGGAAAGTTGCATTAAAGGTCAAAGCTAATTCAAAAAAAATTAATTTGATAAGTGTGTATAAAAAATTAGAACTGCCCGTGTTCACACATTTTCTTCAGTATAGAATAACTTTTTCCTTATCCCACTCAACTTTTACTTTTTGGGAAATCAGCGAATCGATTGCTTTTCCACAGTAGTCCGGCTGGATGGGTAATTGACGACTGAATCTTCGATTAATTAAAACACATAGCTCCACTTTTTTAGGACGCCCAAATGCCAGCAAAGCGTCTAATGCTGCCCGTATGGTTCTGCCTGTGTATAACACATCGTCAATTAATACTACATTTTTATCTTCAATAGAAAATGAAATATTTGTTTGATTCGGACTATGCAGTTCTTTCCGTATATCGTCCCGGTAAAAAGTTATATCCATCTTACCATAGTCAATTGCGTTGCCAGGGTTAATTTTTTTTAGCTGCTCAAAAATCTTGTCAGACAAGAAAATACCTCTTGGCTGAATTCCAATAATTACGACGGAAGAAAGATCAGAATAATTTTCGACCAGTTGGTAAGCCAACCGCTCTATGGTTATGTGAAGTTGATATTTATCTAGAATCGTTTTCATGAAGCTGTTGTATCCTCATTCATGAATGGGTACCTGTAGTCCACTGCCGGATTAAAGGTTTCCTTAATGGTCCTGGCGCTCAGCCACCGGTACAAATTAAGAATGCTTCCTGCTTTATCATTCGTGCCACTTCCACGTGCACCGCCGAAAGGCTGTTGCCCAACTACGGCGCCGGTAGGTTTATCATTTATATAAAAATTACCGGCACTATTGGAAAGTTTTTTTGTAGCAATTTCTATCGCATAACGGTCTTGTGCCAATACTGATCCTGTAAGTGCATACGGTGAAGTTGAATCAACCAACTTAATAGCCTCCTCAAATTTATTTTCGTCATAAACATATAACGTTAGTATAGGCCCAAATAGTTCTTCGCACATGGTTACATAGCGTGGATCGGAAACTTCTATCACTGTCGGTTCAATAAAATAACCGTTGGTTTTATCGCACTTCCCTCCTACTATTATTTTAGCACCTTTATCTTTTTTAACCTGTTTAATATATCCTTCCAACTTATCAAAACTCTTTTCATCAATTACTGCATTTATAAAACACGTGAAATCTTCAACACTTCCCATCTTCATTGTTTTTATCTCTGCAATTAATTTTTTCTTTACCTGCGCAGCAATATTCGACGGAAGATATGCTCGTGAAGCAGCAGAACATTTTTGTCCCTGGTATTCAAATGCCCCACGACACAAGGCCGTAACAACCACATCAATGTCAGCAGTCCTGTGAGCCAACACAAAATCTTTTCCGCCTGTTTCGCCTACAATTCTCGGATAAGATTTATAGAGCTTTGTATTCTTGCCTATGGTCTCCCACATGCTATTGAAAACGCCTGTACTTCCTGTAAAGTGAATGCCTCCAAAATCCGGATGATTAAAACAAACCTGACCCAATGTAGGGCCATCAACATAAATTAAATTGATAACTCCATCCGGCAATCCCGCTTCTTTTAAAATATGCATAAACATTTGTGCGCTGTAGACCTGTGTGTGTGCACATTTCCAAACAACTGTGTTACCACACATGGCAGCTGATGTCGGAAGGTTGCCCCCTATTGCAGTAAAATTAAACGGCGTTATTGCAAGAACAAATCCTTCGAGAGGACGATATTCCATCCGGTTATAAACACCAGCGCTACTCGAAGGTTGCTGTTTATAAATCTCGCTAAGAAAATGAACGTTAAATCTTAAAAAGTCTATGAGTTCACATGCACCGTCAATTTCTGCCTGGTACACATTTTTACTTTGACCAAGCATTGTTGTAGCTAAAATATATGGGCGGTATTTTGTAGCAAGAAGTTCGGCAGCTTTTAAAAAAATATTTGCCCTGTTTTCCCAACTTGTGTTAACCCACTTATCTTTTGCTCTCAAGGCTGCATTGATAGCTTTCTTAACATGAGATGCATCCCCGAAATGAAAATTTCCTAATACATGGCTTTTTTCATGAGGCGGCCTGATTTCAATTTTATTCCCGGTACGAACCTCATCGGAACCAATGTACATAGGGATATCAATCTTCTTACTCTTTAATTCCTTTAAGGTATTTTTTACCAGTTCTCTTTCTCTGCTTCCCGGTGCAAAATTAAGTACGGGTTCATTGGAGGGAAGCGGATAATAAAAACTACCTGTATTCATAACTTATTGTTTAAATCAAAGCCAAAACAACCAGACATCTGAAAGATATTAAGAGACAATCACTCAAAAATATAGTGACCTGTTTATTTTTTTAGATACATAACTTCTTTCACCAGATTAACAGTGCGGGGTACGTCGGGCAGATACATTGCGACAAGGTTGGGAGCATAATGCATGGGAGCATCTGCTGAGGTTATCCTTCTTACGGGCGCATCCAAATAATCGAACCCTTCTTTTTGTATACGATAAGCAATTTCGGAAGAAACTGAGGCAAACGGCCATTGCTCTTCGACAATCACGAGCCGGTTTGTCTTCTTTACAGATGCGAGAATGGTCTCCCAATCCATCGGGCGTATGGTCCTTAAATCAATTACCTCGGCACTTATATTTTCTTTCTCAAGTTCTGAAGCAGCACCCATTGCAACTTTCATCATTTTATTGAAGGAGACTATAGTAACATCATTTCCTTCACGCACAATGTTCGCTTTGCCAATAGGTATCAGGTATTCTTCTTCTGGTATTTGTCCTTTATCACCATACATTACTTCGCTTTCCATAAATATTACCGGATCATTGTCACGGATGGCACTTTTTAATAGACCTTTTGCATCATAGGGATTGCTGACCGATATTACCTTAAGGCCGGGAATATTTGCATACATCGATTCGTACGCAGTAGAATGTTGTGCACCTAATTGCCCTGCACTTCCGTTGGGCCCGCGAAATACAATAGGGCAACCAACCTGGCCCCCGCTCATTGCAAGCATTTTTGAGGCCGTATTTAAGATTTGATCTAACGCAAGGTTCGCAAAATTCCATGTCATGAACTCTACAATAGGACGCAGTCCGTTTTGTGCGGCCCCGACCGCAATTGCTGTAAATCCAAGTTCTGTAATCGGTGTATCAATTACTCTTTTCTCGCCAAATTCTTCTAACATGCCCTGGCTCACTTTATATGCACCATTGTATTCCGCTACTTCTTCACCCATTAAAAAAACATTCTCATCACGCCTCATTTCTTCTACCATCGCTTCACGCAAAGCTTCTCTAAATGCAATTTCTTTCATCTATTTAAAAATTGATTGGCAAAAATATCGGTTACATGGCAAATGAGCAAAACTCATTGTTATAAAGTTATCATCGAGGCATTAGCTCAGAGAGTTTATCGACTAATTTTTCGCCAAAAATATTTTTCGCGATTATTTTTCCATCTTTATCAAGCAATAGATTGGACGGTATTGCTTTAATGCCATATTGATCTGAAGTGGAATTTTTCCAGCCCTGGAGATCAGATACCTGGTGCCAGTTTAATTTATCATCTTTAATGGCTTTTTCCCATTTATCCTTTTTTGTATCGTAGGATACACCATAAATCGTGAAGCCCTTATCTTTAAATTTATTATAAGCTGCAACTATTTTGGGGTTTTCTCTGCGACAGGGACCACACCAACTCGCCCAAAAATCAACTAAAACATATTTGCCATGTAGCGATGACAAACTAAGTTCTTTGCCATTTGTTGTAGGTTGCGAAATTTCCGGAGCTTCTTTTCCGACTGCAACTTTATCGTATGTCTCTATCAACTTTTTTACTTCCTCACCCTTACTCGAATTTTTAATTTCCGGCGAAAGCATATCATACAAAGGTTGTACATCGCTTGCTTCGGCATAGTAAGCATAATTTTCGTATATGGCCATTGCGGCACGCAAAGAATTGGGATAGGCTTTTACAAATTCTGCAACTACTTTTCTTTTTTCTGCCAAAACATCATTATCAACTTTGTCCAGGCTATCCATCACTCTGGTGTTTTTATCCTTATAAGCCTGTTCGAAAATCCTGCTATTGGTATCTTCCCATTTCGTTACATATTTCATTCTCTCCTGGAGAAGTTTGTCGTCAGCATTAACCGGGGAACCTTTTATGTTTAGAAGTTTAAGAGAGTCGCCTCTGCCTGAAACACTCATCGTTACGGGCTCAATATAAAAAGTAAAATAGTCGTTTGGTTTCACAGGCATGGTAAGCGTTGCAAAAAAAGGGGCTGGTACAAAACCGGTAAATTTAAAATTGCCATTACTTACTACTGCGGAATCCTGGATTGTTTTATCGTTTTCATAAATATTTAAATAGATAATCCCATCTTTAATTTTTTCTAACTTCCCGTTAATAGTAAATGAAGAATCTTGTGCGTGAGAACTGAAACTTAAGAATAAAATAACTATCGATAATGATGCGAGTTTTCTCATGAATATTTATTTGATTGCAAAAATAAGATTATTTAAAAAAAGACTTACCGTTCGTCACTTCAGATAAATGAGTAGATGATTGCAAGAAAAATATTCAAACAACTGCTGCAGGGGAAATAATAAAATTCTTTTTAATTTGAAATTAAAATTTACGCAAACGATTTACTTCAATAATTAAGGCTTCTTTCATTATATTTATCGGCGTAATATTCCTGGTTAAACAGGGTAAACAAATTATCAACCGGCAAGGCGATATTACCTATCTAAAATTGATGCATCAGTAAGTTGAAACAGCATTAAGGAAAGATTGAATTTATATTAAGCATCTGCTTTCCCTATTGAAATCATCTACAACGATTTTTTATATCGGCTGTCTGCCGCTAATTGTATGTTTCTTATACTGACAAAAAGATTTGTTGAAAAAATTTAAAATGTATTTAAAGCTTATATTAACGTGAAATTGATGAGGCGCAGACGATTCCTATTTGGTATTTTATCATCAGGATTAATCATTATTTATTTGCAATTTGGGTTTTGTGCTTCAATTCATGCACAGGCTGCTGATTCATCCAAATTATATAAATCTGCTGAATTTACTCCACCGAACAGCTTTACCCACGGAGTAGAAGGTCCCGCCGTAGACAAATACGGAAACGTTTATGCCGTAAACTTTTTCAGGGAAGGTACTATAGGCGTGATCACTCCTTCCGGTCAACCAGGTTTATTTGTTGAACTTCCGGATAGCAGCGTGGGAAATGGAATAAGGTTTAACAGCCACGGTAACATGTTGATTGCAGATTATAAAATGCACAATGTCCTTAGAGTTGACATGAAATCGAAAAGGATCACTGTTTTAGCTCATGAACCAACGATGACACAGCCCAATGATTTAGCTATTGACAGCAAGAATCGAATCTATGCCAGCGACCCCAATTTTAAATTGAATACAGGTCGTATTTGGCGGATAGATGCCAAGGGGAATATTACCTTACTGGATAGTTTACCGGGACCCGCAAACGGAATAGAAGTAAGTCCCGATGAAAAAAAATTATATGTAAATGCAGGCAGAAAAGTATGGTCTTACGATCTGTCGCACAAAGGAAAAATAAGCAATCGTCGCCTACTAATTGAATTTCCTGATTTCGGTAGCGATGGTATGCGTTGTGATGCAGCGGGAAATTTATATATCGCACGCATCGGAAAGGGTGTCGTCGCAAAAGTTTCGCCAATGGGGAAAGTATTAAGAGAGATAGAATTATTCGGCAAGAAACCTACTAACGTGGCTTTTGGAGGAAAGGATGGTTGTACTGTTTACGTGACTCTTATGGATATGGGTAATCTCGAAAGTTTTCGTGTAGATGTCCCCGGTAGGGAATGGAATATGCAAAGAAAAAAATGAAGAGACCTTGTGTCCCATTAGATAAGATGTCAGCCGCATAACTAACGGACATGTATAGCCGTCTACAGCAGTAAGAAAAATTAATTTTTTATAATCATTAAATAAATTGAAATGAAGCGCAGAGAAATTATCAAAGGATTGACCCTTCTCCCTTTGGGCGGAAGCTTTTTAGGAAGCGTGCTGCCGGCGGAAACAACGGCCCGCAACCGTTCTAAACCAGGATCCAGGCGAAACCTGATCGAAGAACTTGGTATTCGCACCTTCATCAATGCCGCAGGAACTTACACAACAATGAGCGCTTCCCTAATGCATGAAGAGGTGATGGATGCCATTGATTACAGCGCAAAAGAATTTTGTATGCTGAATGAAGTGCAGGACAAAGTAGGTGAAAAAATAGCTCAAATGGTTCACGCAGAAGCGGCGATGGTTACAGCTGGTGCATTCTCGGCGTTAACCTTAGGTACGGCGGGCATTCTCACAGGAATGGACCAGGCGAAAGTGAAGCAAATTCCACATCGTTTGGTAGAGTCAGGAATTAAATCAGAAGTAATCTTGCAGAAAGGACATTTTGACGGTTACGAACAAGCGCTCTATAACACGGGAGTTACCATAATTGCTGTTGAAACAGCCGACGACGTAGATCGGGCTGTTAATGAAAAAACGGCATCCATGCATTTTTTAAACTGCAACGCTTTAGAAGGAAAGATCATGCACGACGAATGGCTTCAATTGGCGAAAAAACATAACCTGCCTGCTACCATTGATATAGCTGCCGATGTGCCACCGGTGTCTAACCTCTGGAAATATAATGATATGGGATTTAGTTTCGTAGCCTTGTCAGGGGGTAAAGCAATACGGGGTCCACAAAGTACAGGAATACTTATGGGCAAAAAAGATATTATAGCGGCGGCACGGCTCAATGATTCTCCTAACGGCGTTACCATTGGCCGGGGAATGAAAGTAAATAAAGAAGAAATGCTTGGCATGTATGCCGCATTAGATAAGTATATCAACCAGGACCATGATAAGGAGTGGAAGATGTGGGAAAATAATATTGGCGTTATCAATGATGCTGTAAAAAATATTAAAGGAGTTACTACAGAAATAACGGTTCCTCCAATCGCAAACCATACTCCAAAGTTAAAAATAGCGTGGGATAAGAGTATAATAAAGATGAGCCGGGAAAATCTCGGAGATAAATTGCGTGGCGGAACTCCTTCCATTGAAGTAATTTCCTGGGGAGATGAAGACAATAGCATAGGCCTTACCGTTTTTATGTTGAAACAAGGTGAGGAAAAAATTGTCGCAAGAAGGTTGAAGGAAGAACTTTCTGCCGCATTATCGTAGTATATAATGGTTAACTGTTTGCTATTTTATTTGTCAAAATCCCCGCAACCACAATGCTAAAAAAATACGTTTTGCTTTGCTCGATGTTTTTCATAGGAGGAAATTTTGCTCATGCACAATTATACGATATTGTAATCAGTGGCGGACATGTTATTGACCCGAAAAATAATATCGATGGCTTGATGGATATTGCTATCAAAGATGGAAAAATTGCTTTGGTTGCAAAGAGTATTGATAGTAAAGAGGCAAAGCAGGTAGTGGACGCTCATGGCTTTTACGTAACTCCCGGTCTTATTGATATTCACACTCACGATTATTATGGCAACCATCCAGACCAATATTTGATGGATGCTACCAGTGCTGTTGTGCCGGATGGATTTACTTTTCGGGTAGGCGTTACTACGGTAGTCGATGCAGGAAGTTCCGGTTGGCGCACGTTTCCCCTTTTTAAGGAGCAGGCCATTGACAGATCGCAAACAAGGGTGCTTGCCTTTCTGAATATTGTTGGCGCCGGTATGAGAGGCGGTGCTTATGAGCAGAATGTTAATGATATGGATCCTGCGATGGCAGCTTATGTTGCCAAAGAGTATAAAAACTATATTGTTGGATTTAAGGTGGCGCATTTTGAGCCCGCAAGCTGGAATCCCGTGGATAGCGCAGTCGTGGCCGGAAAATTAACCGGACTTCCGGTGATGATAGACTTTGGCGGCAATGACAGCCATCCCCCTTTATCTATTGAAGAACTTTTTTTTAAACATCTTCGTCCCGGAGATATTTACACGCACACCTTTACTGAACTAAAAAGAAGAGATCCCATTGTAGATACAACTACCAGAACACTCAAACCATTTGTAATGGAGGCCCAGAAAAAAGGAATCGTGTTCGATGTTGGGTTTGGCGGTGCAAGCTTCGATTTCCGACAGGCGATACCGGCACTGAAAAGTGGCTTTTACCCCAACTCAATCAGTACAGATCTTCATACCGGCAGTATGAATGCCGCTATGAAAAACATGCTCAATATCATGTCGATTTTCCTGGCAATGGGAATGAACGTACCGGATGTTATAAAGACAAGTACCTGGAATCCTGCGCTTGAAATCCAACATCCTGAATTGGGAAATTTATCAGTGGGTTCAGTTGCCGATGTTGCAATTTTAAACCTACGGGAAGGGCATTTCGGTTTCTGGGATAGAAACGGCTATAAATTGAAAGGCAAACAACGGCTGGAATGTGAGATGACCATTCGGGCAGGTAAAATTGTTTACGATTTAAACGGACTTGCCGATCCGGAGATAATCGAAAATGTCGAATAACATGGCGTTTGAAATTAATAATTAAATACAAAACTCACTCTATGAGATTAAATGGTTCCAGATTTTTTCTTTCATTTTTATTTATTATAAGCTTTACCCAATGTAAAAGACATGGATTGCCTCCCGGTGATGCGGACAATGGTGGGCTTTTCTTGCCTCAGGGATTCGAAGCTGTTGTGGTTGTTGATAGCTTGAATGGGGCTGCAAGGCATATTGCTGTAAATACTAACGGAGACGTATACGTGAAACTAAGATTCCCAAATGCCGAAGGTGGCAATGCGGCATTAAGAGATGAAGATAATGATGGCAAAGCTGACATTATTAAATACTTTGACGAATATCAGGATAAAAGCAGCTATGGAACCGGAATGAGAATACACAATGGCTATCTCTATTTCAGCTCGGTTACGAGAGTATTCCGGCAGAAACTTACGCCCGGTCAGTTAGTGCCCGATAGTAAGATAGAGTTGATGTTGACAGACACGCAACGACCACGGCAACACGATACCAAACCAATAGCTTTTGATGATAAAGGAAATATGTATATTCCTTTTGGCGCTCCGTCTGATTGCTGCCAGTTTGAAGACAGAACTCCATTTTCCCCGGGAATGGATCCTTGCCCCATACTCGTTCAAAGAGCGGGTATCTGGCGATTTGATGCCAATAAACCGGGACAGTTTGAAAAAGATGGTCAAAAATTTGCATCGGGCCTCAGAAGTATTGTAGCACTCGAGTGGAACGACCAGGATCATAATTTATTTACGCTTATGCACGGGAGGGATTACCTGCATGCCACCTGGCCAAAATATTATTCAGAATGGGATGGAGCTGTGTTACCCTCCGAAGAATTCTTAAAATTAAAAGAGGGATCAGATGCCGGTTGGCCTTATTATTATTACGATGAAATAAAAGGGAAATTGCTCCTTAACCCCGAGTACGGGGGTGATGGTAAGAAGGAAGGTAAAGGGGCTGAATACACCCAGCCTATCATCGGTTTCCCCGGGCACTTCGCACCAAATGATCTCCTGTTTTATAACGGGAACCAGTTTCCGGCACATTACAAAAATGGCGCCTTCATCGCATTTCATGGATCCACCAGCAGTTCACCATATCCACAGTCCGGCTACTTCGTTTGTTTTGTTCCTTTCAAAGATGGAGCCCCATCAGGTCCCTGGGAAGTTTTTGCGGATGGTTTTGCCGGCGTAGATACAGTTGTTAATACCAGTGATGCTAAATACCGTCCTATGGGTTTATCAGTGGGGCCTGATGGTTCGCTTTATATCTCTGATTCGGAAAAGGGTAAAATATGGAGGGTTATGTACAAAGGAGATACCAGCAAATTTGGCGACGCCCAACTATCTGAAATGGTTAAACGAAAAAACCAGGCGCCAAATATAAAAATACCTGATGAGATCAGGGATAATTTGGACAAAGGAAGTGTAACTAAAGGAGCGGAGACCTTTAATACATTTTGTGCGGTTTGTCACCAGAGAGATGGATTGGGAAATGACCGTTTTCCTCCATTGAGCGGATCTGAATGGGTTAACGGGGACAAAACTTTTTTAATAAACATTGTGCTTAACGGCTTGCAGGGAGATGTAAATGTAAAAGGTAAATCTTATAATAATAAGATGCCAAGGCTCAATCTTTTGTCTGACGAAAATATTGCGCAGATTTTAACCTACGTCAGGCAGAATTTTAATAATAATTCTGATTCAATAACATCAGATGAGGTAAGTAAGGCAAGGAAGGGCCTTGTTGATAAATGATTTAATTAAATAAATTACTAAAAATAAGGAACTCCAACGCGACATCAGGATGGAAATAAAAAAAGGCTTATTTATTTTGTTGGTTCTGCTGAATTCATTTTTTGCGGAGTCGGTAAATGCGCAGTTGAATAATATCGATTACGACAGGTTATTACGAACCCCTTTGCAGTATACCGTTTTGAGAAGTTCAAAAGAAATAGTAATAGATGGGAAAGATGACGATGAAGATTGGAGTAAAGCTCCGTGGACACCATTATTTACAGATATTCAATCTGGCGATGAAATTGATTCGCAAGGAAACGTAAGTTGCAAGATGCTGTGGGATGATGATTTTTTATATTTGTTTGCACGATTGGAAGAACCAAATTTATGGGCTTCATTGACTGAGCACGATAGTCCAGTTTTCCAGGACAATGCATTTGAAATGTTTATTGGCCCTGATGGAAGCAATTTCAATTATTTTGAGTTCCAGATAAATGCAAAAGGTACTGTATGGGATTTATTTCTTCCCAAGCCCTATCGGAATGGAGGAAATAACCTAACCAGTTGGGACATGAAGGGATTGAAGAAAGCAATCCAACTAGACGGCACACTCAACAATCCTTCGGATACTGATAAAAGCTGGAGTATAGAATTAGCGATACCTTTCAAATCAGTCCGAATGAGTGGCAACAAGTCTCCCGGAAACGGAACGATCTGGCGTATGAATTTCTCCCGTGTTCAATGGGACTTCGATACATTAAATGGACAATACTTTCGGAAAAGAAATTCCAGCACTGGCAAATTACTGCCAGAACATTATATGGTGTGGTCACCGCAGGGAATTATTAATTTACATTACCCGGAAAGATGGGGTTATGTTCAGTTTTCTGACAGCTTATCGCCTAAAGATTTTCTTTCCGAAAAAACGGAAAATCTAAAGTTAGTTCTCTGGAAGTATTATTATCTGCAACAGGAATACAAAAATGAAAATGGAAAGTATGCAGGCACCCTTAAACAATTAGATAGAATTTATTCAGGTACAACTGTTTTAAAAAAAGATGAATCTAACATGAAGATGTATTCAGATGAACAGCCAGTTTTGGATTCAATGCTTTTTACCCGGCCTGAATGAATATATGTCCGTTGAATGAAGAAGGTGAATTGCGTGTTGAAAATAGCGTTGAATAAATTTTGAAAGGGCCATGAACCAAAGAAAATATTTTCTATAAAATCATTGGAATTGATATTTATAATTCGTTTCACGAAAAAAATTAAGAGTATCTTTTATGATCTTAGTAAGTGTTCATTAAATCAAGTATATAACAATTAAAAAGTAAATTATGCAAACAAAGAGAAGATCAGCAATTAAAAAGCTATTGGCTTCAGCAACTGCTTTGGTAGGTCTTGGCTTCGCCGCAAAAGCAAAAAGTATTACAGGTGAAGAAAAACAAGTTGGTAATGTAACTGATTTCCAGGATGTGCCTTTATTCTCAGGCCATACCATCCACGGTGACCTGGTTTATATCGCAGGCAAAGGGGCTCATGTTGCGCCTTTCGAAATCAAAGCACATACAGAAATAGTGTTGCAGGAATTGGAGAAGGAATTAATTAAGGCTGGCTCATCAATGGAAAAGGTATTAAAAGTGAGCGTATTCTTAAACGATATCGCCGATTACCAGGGACTGAATGAAGTATACAAAGGTCGGTTTGGAAAGAACCCGCCTGTTCGTACAACCGTGGCCGTTGCCAAAGGAGGTGTGCCGGGCGATTCATTGGTTGAGATGGATTGCATTGCCTATATCTAAATTAGGATATAAAGGGATATCCATTATTAAGGATTTACCATTGTAAAACTTTTCAGGCGAAATCAAGGAAGTACCACCGGCTCACTGTCGGTTTTCCATAAACAGCGTGCTTCAAAATAGATTTTCAGATTCGGTCTCGTTAAAGCTGATAAAGTTGTGTTTGAGGGGAGTTGGGTAGGTAGTAAGGTAACGGAATATCAATAATACTTACTGTCTGCCCGCAACAGAACGACCCGCATATTCATTAAAAGCGGGTTCTTTCACAGAAGTAACATTTTTATGAATACATTTATTACTGCGGCTATAATTCTCCTGTTAGTGAACTGCAGTCTCGTTCCTGGCTGGTTAACTGATCAGCATTTGACTTCAAAGTATAAGACAGTTGCAGGTAAGGATCAAAAAATGGTGGAAGTGAATGAAGACCCACTGATCGTTAAGAAATCCCGGGATTTTACGCTGACAGGAACGGGAGATGAGATTCAATGGGAAGTGGCAAAATGGAATCTACTGACAAAATTGGATTCCGGCGAAAATGATTATAGAAGCCGGTTTAAAATATTATATTCTGAAAAAGGAATCTACCTGCTTTTTAATGGAGAAGATGAAAAGATCACCACCCGGGCAAGCCAGGATTTTGGTGCAATATATGATGGCGATGCATTTGAAGTTTTTTTTCACCCTAACCCAGAGATTCCTGAATATTTTGAATTCGAGATCAATCAATTAAGTAAAGTACTCATACTCATGATTTCCAGAAAAAATGGTAAAGGTTACGACTGGATTCCATGGCATTACAAGAACGAAAAGCAAACGACCACGATAGTTGATATAGTTGGTGGAAAAATGGAGGAAGGCAGCCCTATCAGATCATGGAGTGCAGAAGTTTTTTTCCCGTATGAGATATTGGATCTATTGGATAATATTCCACCGAAAAGTGGAACTATTTGGAATGCTAATTTTTGTAGGCTGGATTATGACAGTGGTAATATGATCAAATGGTCATGGTCACCGGCGATCCAAAATTCATTTCACGAGCTTGAAAAATTTAGGTCGATACAATTTGAATGAGGCATTCTCTTCCGTGAGTCAGAATCAACCTTTTTTTCGAATTCAATTTTTTTTGTACCAGGTGTTTTTTCATTTTATGAGAATAACAGTGACATAGTAATATTTGAAAACTTTTTTAAAATTCTTTTCAAAATTTTAAATGCCCAAACAATTCAATAGTGCATTCCTCTTTGTTTTAATAGCTGCAGTTTGTATTCAATGCAAGACGCCCTTACTGTTGCCTCCGGCTGACCCCGGTAATGGAGGTCTGATCCTTCCGGGGGGTTTTGAAGCATTGGTAGTAGTAGATAGTATTGGCCGGGCCAGGCATCTTGCGGTAAATAAGAATGGAGACATTTATGTTAAACTTGAATTTAATGACGCCATGAAAGGCCGCGGGGGTACAGTCGGCCTTCGGGATACAAATAGTGACGGTAAAGCAGACAGCATTGTATACTTCGGGGATTATACAGATGTTGGAGGTTCAGCGGTTGGGATGACGATACATGACGGCTACCTCTATACCAGCACTGTAACTCAAGTTTTAAGAAATAAATTAACTCCGGGTGAGTTGGTGCCTTCAACCAAGACGGAAGTTATACTTACTGATAGTAGCGATAATGTTGCCCATCATTGGCATACTACAAAGCCTGTGGCTTTTGATAAGGATGGGAATATGTATGTACCTTTTGGAGCTCCGACTGATGCAGGCCAGGATCTTACTAAATTCGGCCCTGCTGGTATTCCTGAAGGACATGGTATGGATCCTTGTCCTGACCTCGTTGATCATGGAGGTATCTGGAAGTTTGACCTCAATAAAACGGGGCAAACACAAAAGGATGGAGAAAGGTATGCCACGGGATTAAGGAGCATCGTGGGTATTACCTGGAGTCCATTGGACAATAGTTTATATGCAGTGGTAAACGGAATAGATAATTTACACACAAGATACCCCAAACTCTATACTGCCTGGCAGGCTGCTGTGCTGCCTGCGGAGACCTTAGTGAAGGTCAAACAAGGTGACAACTTTGGTTGGCCTTATGCTTATTATGATCAGATGCAGGGCAAGAATGTTTTGCAACCAGGTTACGGAGGTGATGGCAAAATAGTTGGTAGAGCCAGCAATTTTGATGTTCCCGTCGTGGGGTTTCCCGGTCATTGGGCACCCATGGATTTATTATTTTACCAGGGAAATCAATTTCCTGCGAGGTATAAAAATGGTGTTTTTGTTGCATTTCACGGGAGCACTGACCGATCACCTTATTCGCAGGCAGGTTTTATAGTTGTTTTTATACCCTTTATAAATGGAGTTCCTGGTGGAGATATTTTCCAGGGAGGGAAGTGGGAAGTATTTGCAGATGGGTTCGCGGGAGTAGATACTGTTGCAAATACTAGTGATGCAAAGTATAGGCCGATGGGGCTTGCTGAAGGGCCTGATGGCTCCTTGTATATTTCGGAATCGAACAAAGGAAAAATCTGGAGGGTCATGTACAAAGGAGACAAGAATAAATTCGGAGATGCGCAATTAGCGAATATGGAAGAAAGGAAATCAGCAGAATATATTAAAACTCCTGATCCGGTGAAAGACGATTTTCATACAGGTAGTACAATGCAAGGTGGTATTCTTTTTAATTCTTACTGTGCCACTTGTCACCAGCGGGATGGGAAAGGAGATAACAGCCGTTATCCCCCCCTGTCAGGTTCTGAGTTTGTAAAGGGCGATAAGGATGCGTTGATTAAAATCGTACTATATGGTCTGCAGGGACGGGTTAAAATAAACGGAAGAACCTGGGATGGCGTTATGCCTGCCCATGCCGTAGTTTTAGATGATCATGCAGTGGCTTCTATTTTAACTTATATCAGGAAGAGATTTGGCGATAATTCCAGCGATGTCAGCTCTATAGAAGTAGCTAAAAACAGGAATAAGGGTATGCTTATTATTTCAAAATAAATGAAATGGTTTTACAGAAGATTTTTTTAAAAGCTTTTAATCAAGGTTGACTATTAGTTTTTTTATAAGAGAATAAAGGCGGATGAACTATATAAATTTAAAATAGAAAACACATGAAACGAAGAAATGTAATTAAAGCATTAACACTTTTGCCGTTAACAGGAAGTGTTTTTCCCTTGGAGTCTGTTTTGGCTGATCCTTTAGACCCCGTGGCAGAGGGGCCATTGAAGCCCGGGCCAGAGATCTTTCAATCTATCGGGGTGGAACCACTTATCAATTGCATGGGTACTTACACCATTATTGGAGGTTCACTTGAGAGGAAGTCAGTCCGGGTAGCCATGGAAGCAGCGTCAAATAATTTTGTACAATATGATGAACTGGCTGAGGGAATTGGTAAGCGCTTAGCAGAACTAACCGGGGCTGAGTGGGGAGTAGTATCAGCAGGATGCGCTTCCTGTTTAAAGGCGGCGACCATAGCATGTGTAACCGGCGGAAACCCCGAGAAACTCATCCGAATACCAGACCTCACCGGTTTTGAAAAAACAGAAGTTATCATCCCAAGACGTTCCCGAAATGAATACGATCATGCAATACGCAATGTTAACGTAAAAGTGATCACTGTGGATACTCTCGAAGAAATGCAGCAGGCGTTGAATTCCCGAACCGCAATGATTTATATTCTGGCTGATAACCCGGAGCCTCTTTCCCTGGAATCTATTGCTAAAGTGGCAAAACCAATGAATATCCCAATTTTAGTAGACGCGGCTGCCCAGGATCTTACTGTGCCGAACATTCACCTCCGGAATGGCGCTACAATGGTAGCTTATAGCGGAGGAAAAGCACTCTGTGGCCCACAGTGTTCAGGGCTCCTGCTTGGTCCAAAGGATATCCTGCAATCAGCCTGGCATGGGATCGCTCCCCATCATGGTCCGGCCCGTGATAACAAAGTGGGCCGTGAAGAAATGATAGGAGCGCTGGCGGCTATCGAGGCATGGGTAACTTTTGATCATAAGCAACAGTGGAAAACATGGCTTTCTTATCTCGATACTATTAATAAAAAGATCTCCCGGATCGATGGCGTAAAGGCTACTGTGTATGAGCCGCCGGGCCTGGATAACCACAGTCCTGTGCTCTTTATTAACTGGGACTCTTCAAAGCTGCACATAACCGGTGAGGAAGTGGCGGAGGAACTGGGAAGACACAAACCCAGGGTAGCGCTGGCCTTCGGCGATGGTAGCATCAGCAAAGGGGATACTTTCGGGGATACTTCCATTCATATAACGGCGGGTCAAATGCAACCAGGTGAGGACACGGTGGTGGCAGATCGGGTTTATGAAGTACTTTCCCTGAAGCGCAGTGCGAAGCCTGCAGAGATGAAACCTCCCGCATCTAACATTAATGGCCGCTGGGATGTAATGGTAGAGTTTTACAGTAGCAAAAGTCCATATACATGGATTATAGAGCAGGATGGCAATTGGTTGCAGGGCTCGCATAGTGGAGAGTTTTCAGCCCCCAGGGATCTGATTGGTTCCATAGAGGGGAATCAGGTAATGCTTCGTAGTGCTGCCCGCATTCCAGGTGATAGCATCACGTTTACGTATACGGGCACTCTTTCAGGAGACTCAATGTCTGGCTCAATTTATATGGTTGAATATGGTACAGCAAAATTTTCAGCTAAACGAAACAATCGCCCAACTGAACATAAGCAAATAACAGTGCCCGGAGGACCACCGCTGGCGACATAGGGGGTTGACTTCGCGATCTTTTTTAAAATGATGATTTATAACAACCAGATTAAATAAATTAAAAATGTTCAATCAAAAGGTTTTATTCAATAGCATGATAAAACATGCCCACATATTTATCTTTCTTTTCGTTTGTCTCAGCCCGTCCCTATCAAATGCTCAGCAGATAGATATTTTATTAAAGGGAGGACATGTGATTGACCCAAAAAATAAAATAGATTCCAAAATGGATGTAGCCATCGTGGATGGCAAAATATTTAAAGTGGCCCCTGATATTGCTGCAAACAATGCAAAAAAAGTAGTGGACGTGAGTGGATTGTATGTAACGCCGGGAATTATCGATATGCATGTGCATGCCTTTTGGGGCACTGATCCGGGGGCTTACATTGCCAATGGGCCTACAGCTCTTCCTCCGGATGGTTTTACTTTTAGGGCCGGTGTAACTACCGTAGTTGATGCAGGTTCTTCCGGATGGAGAAATTTCCGCCAATTTAAGGAGCAAACGATAGACAGATCCCAAACAAGGGTGCTGGCCTTGTTAAATATTGTGGGTAATGGAATGGTTGGACGATTTGAAGAACAGGATGTAACAGATATGAATCCTGTTATGACTGCCTATATGATCAATCGACTCTATCCTGATATAATAGTAGGGATCAAAACGGCTCATTTCTGGGGTGATTTTACATCAGTGGATAAAGCAGTTGAAGCAGGCAAGCTGGCTAATGTACCTGTTATGGTTGACTTTGGCGAACATCATCCGCCTAATTCTATCGAAGATTTGTTTATGAATCACCTTAGACCTGGCGATATTTGGACCCACACATTTTCATCTGAACCGACGGAACGTGAATCAGTTGTGGATGATGTAACTGGAATAGTAAAACCGTTTGTATTTAACGCTCAAAAGAGAGGAATCATTTTCGATGTAGGCCATGGCGGAGGTGCCTTTTGCTGGTGCCAGGCAATACCTTCTATTCAACAGGGGTTTTACCCAAATACCATAAGTTCTGATTTACATACTGAAAGCATGAACAGCGGAATGAAGGATATGGCAAACCTTATGTCTAAGTTTCTGGCAATGGGAATGTCAGTTCAGGATGTAATCTTACGCTCTACATGGAATCCCGCTAATGTAATCCACAGGCCGGATTTGGGAAATTTAAGTGTGGGAACAGTGGCAGATGTTGCAGTGTTTAATTTGAAAAAAGGAAATTATGGATTTATAGATGTTCGTAAAACAAAAATTTTGGGAACCGAAAAACTCGAGGCAGAACTGACAATAAGGGCAGGGAAAGTGGTGTGGGATTTAAATGGCATTAGCGATCCTTTATATGTTAAACCAGGTACATATCGGTGAAGATAATATTGAAATTTAAAAATTGAAGACAGGTTGGAGCATTGAATTCACTCATAATCAATATTGAAGATTGGCACCATATACAGATGCCCGGTATTTAATGAGCCACAAAATTATTTTGCCATGAAAAATAATAAATATAACAACACCTTGTTAAGGAATAACCAACAAAAGGAATGCATTTTTCGCACTGCTTTGGCAATTTCCGCATTCCTTTATGTTTTCTTTTTCCCAACTGTTACGCAGGCTCAACAATTTGATCTTTTGATAAAAAACGGGCATGTTATCGACCCGAAAAACCATATAGATTCAAAAATGGATATAGCTGTTAAAGATGGGAAGATAGCCGAAGTAAATAAGGATATTCCTTCTTCGCACTCAAAAAAGGTAGTGGATGCCAGTGGATTTTATGTTACACCCGGATTGATAGATATTCATACTCATGTTTTTGTGGGTCCAACTGATGGATTTGCTGATGGCTCCTCAAGTGTAAAACCGGATGATTTTACTTTACGGTCTGGCGTCACAACCGTAGTAGATGCAGGCACTTCGGGCTGGCGGAATTTTCCGGTATTTAAGAAGCAGGTTATTGACCGGTCTAAAACACGGATATTAGTTTTCCTGAATGCTTTCGGTGAAGGTATGATAGAAGGTCCGGGCTCAGAGGATGTTAATGATATGGATTTTAAGATGATCTCTGATACAGTAAAGAAGTATCCTGATATTATAGTGGGGATCTGCATCGGGCATTATGATGGTGGTAGGTGGGCTATTTTTGAAAAAGCGGAAGAAGATGCCCGCGTTTTAAATATGCCTCTCTTTGTGGAATGTCACCTTAAAGACCTGTCTTTAGAAGGGCAATTGAGTAGGATGCGGCCTGGAGATATTCTCACACATTGTTTTGAGAATATCGAAGAAAGAACACCTGTTGTTGACGAGAAAACAGGTAAGGTTCGACCTTATGTGTTGGAAGCTAAAAGACGGGGGGTTTTGTTTGATCTTGGGCATGGTGGGGCAGGTTTCTGGTTTAGCCAGGCAATGCCGGCCATGAAAGACGGGTTTTGGCCTAATTCCTTTGGCAGTGATATGCATCATAATAGCGTGAATGCAGCAATGCAGGATATGCTAAACAGTATGTCAAAATTTTTGAACATGGGAATGACCTTGCAGGACGTAGTGTTACGCGGCAGTTGGGCACCTGCGATTTCCATTAAAAGGGATGATCTGGGAAATTTGAGCAAAGGCGCTGTAGCTGATGTTGCAATATTAGGAATTAGAAAAGGAAAGTTTGGTTTTATGGATTGTGGAGGTTATAAAATCGAGGGTACACGAAAACTGGAAGCTGAAATGACAATTCGTGGAGGCAAAATTGTGTGGGATCTCAATGGTCTTGCAGCGCAGGAATATAAAAATTCAGGGGATTAATAATAGCCCGGGAACAATTGATATTCAGTGATTCGGCAACTATTTATTTTGTATATTGTCTGGCATAATAAATTATATAAAAGGCATATCAAATCTTGGAAGATTAAATTTTTTAAATGTTTAATTCTTTGAAGTGGCTTTTAAATAACAACTGGTTTAATTTCGATTACCATCGTGACTTCATAAATATTTAAAATATTATAACCATTAAAACAAAAATTATGCAAACAAAGAGAAGATCAGCAATTAAAAAGCTATTGGCTTCAGCAACTGCTTTGGTAGGTCTTGGCTTCGCCGCAAAAGCAAAAAGTATTACAGGTGAAGAAAAACAAGTTGGTAATGTAACTGACTTCCAGGATGTGCCTTTATTTTCAGGCCATACTATCCACGGTGACCTGGTTTATATTGCAGGTAAAGGGGCTCATGTTGCGCCTTTCGAAATCAAAGCACATACAGAAATAGTGTTGCAGGAATTGGAGAAGGAATTAATTAAGGCTGGCTCATCAATGGAAAAGGTATTAAAAGTGAGCGTATTCTTAAACGATATTGCCGATTACCAGGGACTGAATGAAGTATACAAAGGTCGGTTTGGAAAGAACCCGCCTGTTCGTACAACCGTGGCCGTTGCCAAAGGAGGTGTGCCGGGCGATTCATTGGTTGAGATGGATTGCATTGCCTATTTATAATTATAACGGACGCAGTAATTTTTTAATCACAAAAAGCGGTCTATGAAACGCAGAGACATTCTTAAAGGAATAACATTACTACCTTTATCGGGAGGAATACTAAGTTCTGAATCCGTTTTTGCTATGCCGCGGGAGCCGAAGCGTGATTTATTTAAAGAGCTTGGCGTTCGCACATTTATAAATGCCCGGGGTACTATCACCTTTATGTCTGGTTCACTCATGCACGATTATGTGTTAGATGCAATTAATAATAGCTCAAAAGACTTCTGTATGTTAGAAGAACTGCAGGACAAAGTAGGAGAAAGAATGGCTAATATGGTTCATTCAGAAGCAGCAATGGTAACGGCAGGAGCATTTTCAGCTTTAACTCTTGGCATGGCAGGTATTCTTACTGGTATGGATTTAAAAAAAGTGGGACAACTACCGCATCTCGGTGGTACGGATATGAAGTCTGAAGTTATAATCCAGAAAAGGCATCAAATCGACTACAACCATGCTTTGACCAACTGCGGAGTAAAATTGGTTTTGGTAGAAACAGCTGAAGATGTTGATAGGGCTGTGAATGAAAACACTGCATCGATGCACTTCTTGGGAAGCGGTGCGGTTGAGGGTACCATCATGCATGAAGAATGGCTCGCCTTAGCAAAGAAGCATAATTTACCAGCCTCAATTGATATGGCCGCCAACGTTCCCCCCATCTCTAATCTTTGGGTTTTTAATGATATGGGTTTTAGTTTTGTTGCTCTTTCCGGTGGCAAAGCACTTCGCGGACCGCAAAGCGCAGGAATATTGATGGGCAAAAAAGAAATTGTTGCCGCCGCCCGCATAAATTCATCTCCCCACAGTGGCACAATAGGTCGTGGAATGAAGGTTAACAAAGAAGAAATTCTTGGTATGTACGTGGCATTGGAAAGATACGTTAGCCAGGATCATGACAAGGAGTGGAAAGAGTGGGAAGATCGCGTTTCACAAATTGCGAAAGTAGCTGAATCAGTGGATGGAGTGAAAACCAATTCTTACGTGCCGCCTATTGCAGACCACACCCCCACCCTTGATATATCATGGGATACCAATAAAATAAGACTTTCGGGAGATGGCTTGCTCGACGCTTTAAGAAAAGGAAGTCCTTCAATAGAGGCTTACGGTGGCGGAAAAAATTCAATCACCGTTTCTCCATGGATGATGCGGCCAGACCAGGTAAATATAGTCGTTACAAGGATTAAGGAAGAGTTACTTAAGGCTTCGGCTTAGTGATGTAAAATTATTCGCAACTATATTAAAAATTGAAATTAATAATCTTTAAAATAAAAAAATGAAACGTAGAGACATTATTAAAGGCTTAAGCTTATTACCCCTTTCAGGCGGAGTAATGGGAGGAGTACTCACATCAGAATCCGTCTTCGCCGGGCCAAAGGCACCCAGGAAACCGGAGAGAGATTTGTTCAAGGAATTAGGAGTAACTCCCGTGATCAACGCAGGAGTAACCATGACTTTCTTATCCGGTTCGCTGATGATGCCGGAAGTAATGGATGCCATTAATTCAACCTGCCATGACTTTGCCAACATGTATGACTTACAGGATAAAGTAGGAGCAAAAATGGCTGAGATGCTGCATTGCGAAGCGGCAATGGTTACATCGGGCGCAGCATGCGCATTGTTATTAGGAACGGCTGCAGCTATAACCGGGAAGGATCCGGAAAAGATCAAACTAATCCCCAATCTTCCGGGGCCGAGACCTGAAGTTATCATGCAGAAAAGTCATCGTTACCTTTTTGACCAGGCGGTTACCACTACGGGCGCAAAAATTATAGAAGTAGAAGGTCCCGATGAAATGGACAAAGCCTTCAATAGTAACACAGTCCTGGCACTTTTCTTTAATGCAGCAGGAAGCTCAACTGTTTCTCATGAAGAATTTGTAGCTATGTGCAAAAAGCATAATATCCCTTCTTTTATAGATGCAGCAGCAGACGTGCCGCCCGTAGAAAATCTTTATAAATTTCAGAAAATGGGTTTTGATCTTGTTACTTTTTCCGGGGGTAAAATGATTCGGGGTCCTCAAAGTGCAGGACTGTTGTTTGGACGCAAAGATCTTATCGAAGCAGCTAAGCTCAATCACAGTCCGTATGAAGCTCCCATCGGAAGACCGATGAAAGTAAATAAAGAAGAAATGTTTGGCATGTATGCCGCATTAAAATCATACCTGGAACGGGATCATAAAAAAGAATGGCAGGATTGGCTTGACCGGATTAAAAGGATACAAACACAACTGGAGACTGTTGCAAGTGTGAAAGGGGAAACCCATGTTGAACCAGGGCCGGCTAATGCTTTTCCAAGCCTTCATGTAACCTGGGACCAGGAAACAGTGAAGATGACGGCCGCGGATGTGAAGTCAGCTCTTCAGAAAGGAACACCAAGCATTGTTGCAAATGTTGCGAATAAAGATGGTACCAAGGTGCTGAGCATTGGTGTGGTTTTGTTAAGGCCAGACCAGGTAGATATTGTAGCCCGCCGGGTAAAAGAAATTTTGCACCAGGCCATTTAAATTTTGTGGTTTTAAAACGAAAACAATTTCTTAATTGAAAAACAAAATATATCGATGAAAAAAACATTCCTGATTCTTATTGCACTGACAGCACTTTCGTTTAATGATACTTTTTCTCAAACGTATAACATTGTAATTAAAGGTGGTCATGTCATTGATCCAAAAAACAATATTGATGGTATTATGGATGTCGCCATCGATAGCGGAAAAATTGCGATGATTGCAAAAAATATTAAAACCGGTGATGCCATACAAGTAGTAAATGCTGCCGGTATGTATGTTACTCCCGGCTTGATAGATATACATACTCATGATTTTTGGGGTACGGAGCCAAATCATCAATACGAGGATGGAAATCTTGCCATTCAACCGGATGGATTTACATTTCGCAATGGTGTTACTACTGTGGTAGATGCAGGAAGTTCCGGATGGAGAACTTTTCCAATCTTCAAAGCACAAACCATTGATCAGTCACAGACAAGGGTACTCGCTTTTCTAAACATTGTGGGTGAGGGTATGCGTGGTGGTTATGAACAAAATGAAAATGACATGGACCCTAAAATGTCTGCGCTTGTTGCCAGGCAATACAGGAATATTATAGTCGGATTTAAGCTCGCTCATTATGAAGGACACGATTGGACTCCTGCCGACCGGGCAGTGGAGGCGGGTAATCTTGCCGGTGGTATTCCGGTAATGGTAGATTTCGGGGGTAGTAATCCAACACTTTCAATAGAAGAATTGTTTCTGGATCATCTTCGCCCCGGGGATATCTTTACACATTGCTATGCACAATTGAATAGCAGGGGATTCATAGTGGATACCACAACCAATAAAGTAAAGCCCTTCGTTTGGGAGGCGAGAAAAAAAGGAATCAATTTCGACGTGGGATATGGAGGAATAAGTTTTGCTTATTCCCAGGCAATACCCGCTTTGAAGGAAGGTTTTTATCCGAATTCAATCAGTACGGATTTGCATGTAGGCAGCATGAATGCGGCAATGAAAGACATGCTTACCACTATGTCTAAGTTTATGGCGATGGGACAGGATACTTAAGAGTGTTATCACAGAAAGCACATGGAATCCTGCAAAGGAAATAAATCATGAAGAACTCGGAAACTTGTCTGTTGGATCGGGGGCAGATGTTGCTATACTAAGCATTAGAAAAGGAAAATTCGGCCTGTTTGATTATACCGGCTATAAAATGGAGACGGATAAAAAGCTCGAATGTGAAATGACCATCAGGGACGGCAGAATTGTTTATGATTTAAACGGTATTGCAAAACCAATTAATCCCCCGGCCAGGCCAAGGCCTGTACAGCCTAATGGCTATGAAAGTTTTTTGACCTGGTTTAATGGTATAAAATCGGGAAATAGTTTACAGCTTACCCCCAGTAAGAGTATCAATACAGAAGAATTTTTCAAACAGTATAAGAAAAACAATACATGGTGGGATGAGGCATTTACTTTCTTAAAAAACCAAAATCTTGCAGATATTAAACCAGGTGTTTACGTTATTGATTCGGGGAATGTAATTGCAACTGTTTCCGAATCAGAGACAAAAGAAATCGATAGTGTAAAATGGGAAGCTCACCGCGATTTTAATGATCTCCAATATATCATAAAGGGCAAAGCAAAAATGGGGGTTGCCCCGTCTGCTGATCACAGCGCTACCCTTATTGTTCCGTATTCAAATACAAAGGACGTTGAAAATTTTACTAATGATGTAGGAGCGTATTACGATGCAGATCCAGGCACCTTCTTTATTTTTTCTCCGCAGGAAATGCATCGGCCGGCCATAAAAGTTCAGGGGTATGATGTAGTTAAAAAGATCGTGATTAAAGTGAGGGTACCTTAAAATTATTTTTTATCACCCCAAATACGGGCAATGTTTGATGAAGAAAAATGGAAAGTCTTCACCTTGAAATAATTATTCTTAAAAAAACTGATTTATTAAATTAATTCATAACAATGAAAGTTAACAGGGCAATTATTGGATTATTTCTTTTTTGCTTTTTTTACTACTCTCCTCTCCGGGCACAAACGATTCCTAAGGAGGAATTGATTTTTCTTACCTCTGAATGGAAAGGAGAAAGGTTTGCTGACGGGCGGCCAAAAGTTCCTGATGATTTATTAGTGAGAGCGGGAAATATCGGCATAGATGATGCCTGGACTGCCTTAAAAAATTTAGGATACACCAACCAGTTTGAATCGGGATGGAAAATGGTGAATGATACTGTACCGGTTATTGGACGTGCGGTTACTGCTATGTTTCTGCCTTCGAGGCCTGATGTAGAAAAAAGTATTAAGGAGCGTGGATTACAACAAGGCAGAAAAGGCAACACCAATTCATGGCCGATAGATATACTTACTAAAGGTGATGTTTATGTTGCAGATGGTTTCGGAAAAATCAACGGGGGTACGTTGATTGGAAGTACCCTTGGAAATTCTATATATAGCAAATCGGGTACCGGAGTCGTCTTTAATGCATCGGCCCGCGACCTGCAGGGCTTATCTGAAATTAAAGGGTTCAATGCTTTTGTGCGTGACTTTGATCCCTCTTTTCTTGAAGGAGAAGTTTTGATGGGGCTTAACACACCTATTCGAATAGGCAAGGCAGTTGTATTGCCGGGCGACCTGGTAATAGGAAATAAGGAAGGCGTTCTTTTTATTCCGGCACATCTTGCGGAACTGGTTATTAGTATTTCAGAATTTGTTACTCTGAAAGATAAATTTGGCTTTGAAATGGTGAAATCAGGAAAGTACACAACCGGCCAGATCGATAGTCAATGGACAGAAGAAATCAAACAGAATTTCCTTAAGTGGCTGGATCGACATCCCGAATTAGGAAAGATGACTAAAGCCAAGCTTGATGAAATTATGAGTAAGCGAACCTGGTAGTTTGGATGAAAGGACATTCTATCTCAGGGCGACCTCATCATTTAAAATCAAAATAAAGATAAATAATCATGGTAAATACGATTGCTAAACGACGCTGGGTCCGTTTAATTCCAATTGCCTTTTTCACCTATAGCCTTGCTTACCTCGATCGTGCAAATTTTGGATTCGCCGCGGCGGGCGGAATGGCAAAAGACCTCAACATCACCGCATCTATGTCTTCCTTGTTGGGCTCATTGTTTTTCCTTGGTTATTTTTTCTTTCAGATTCCGGGAGCGCTTTATGCCGCTAACAAAAGCGCTAAGAAATTAATATTCTGGTCACTGATTTTATGGGGACTGTTGGCGATGGCTACCGGTATCATCAGTAACGTAGATTTTTTGATTGTTATCAGGTTTATGTTGGGAGTAGTCGAAAGTGCTGTCATGCCTTCAATGTTGATATTTTTAAGCAGGTGGTTTACGAAAACCGAACGTTCAAGAGCAAACACGTTTTTAATTCTTGGTAATCCCGTAACCATTCTTTGGATGTCGATTTTGTCTGGCTATTTGGTTAATTCAGTCGGATGGAGATGGATGTTTATTTTTGAAGGTGCTCCCGCCATAATTTGGGCCTTTTTTTGGTGGCGTTTGGTTAACGATAAACCCAAAGACGCCAAATGGCTTACCGAACCTGAAAAACTCGCATTAGAGCAAAAATTACACGAAGAGCAAAAGAACATAAAACCTGTGAAGAATTATGTAGCGGCTTTTAAATCAAGGGTGGTTATTCTTCTTTGCCTTCAATATGCTTTATGGAGTATTGGCGTGTATGGTTTTGTGTTGTGGCTTCCTGACATGATCAAAAAAGCGGGCGATTTGAATATGGTAAACACAGGTTGGCTATCGGCTGTTCCATATCTGCTTGCTATTATTGCCATGCTTTCGGCTTCCTACTTTTCAGATAAAACACTAACCAGGAAAATATTCGTTTGGCCGTTCCTGTTAGTTGGAGCAGTGGCATTTTACAGTTCCTATCTGCTGGGCACTTCCAATTTCTGGTTCTCATTTATTTTGCTTGTAATTGCGGGTGGCGCTATGTATGCACCTTATGGACCTTTTTTTGCGATCATTACGGAAATATTACCAAGGAATGTTTCCGGTGGAGCAATCGCTCTTATAAACAGCTTTGGCGCTTTAGGTTCGTTTCTTGGATCGTATTTGGTGGGATATTTAAATGGAACAACTGGGGGGTTTGATGCTTCGTACATATTTATGTCAGGCTCTTTATTTCTTTCCGCCTTGATAACAATAATTGCGGTGAAAAATGAAGGAAGCAAATCCTCAATAAAAATTGAATTAGAAACTACGGATACGTTGATTACCTCCGGTTAGAGAAGATAAAGCCAGTTCTTTAGGTTATAAAAGCTTCGATGAATACATCAGCATAGTTCAATTACCATAGAACTTGCTCCACCGCCACCATTGCAAATTCCGGCGGCGCCAATTTTTCCGTTGTTTTGTTTCAACACATTAATAAGCGTAACAATTATTCTTGCACCGCTGCACCCTAGCGGATGGCCTAAGGAAACGGCACCTCCATTTACATTAACCTTTGCAGGATCCAATTTCATGTTTTGTGTATTCACAATTCCAACAACGCTGAAAGCTTCATTCAATTCAAAATAATCTACCTGGTGTATAGTAAGTCCTGCTTTCGTTATCGCTTTGGGAACCGCAATAGAAGGAGTAGTTGTAAACCATTCAGGCTCTTGTTCTGCATCTGCATAACTAAGAATTTTTGCAATGGGTTTTACACCCAGTTCATCAGCCTTTTCTTTACTCATCAAAACAACCGCCGCCGCTCCGTCATTAATAGTACTTGCATTGGCAGCCGTAACGCTTCCTCCTTTTTCAAACGGTGATTTAAGAGCAGGTATCTTATCAAATTTCACCATGAACGGTTCTTCATCTTTACCAAACATAACGGGATCGCCTGTTCGCTGAGGAATGGGCACTCCCACAATTTCATCGGCAAACTTTCCTTCAGTTACTGCAGCCTGGCTACGTTTGTAACTTTCAACGGCAAATGCATCCTGCTGTTCACGGCTAATGTTACATTCCCTTGCACACAATTCTGCGGCATTGCCCATTGCATAATCTTTATACACATCAGTGAGACCATCCTTGGCCATTCCATCAATCATGTTTGTGTTGCCATATTTATTTCCCCAACGTACTGCCGGAGCATAAAAGGGAACATTGCTCATATTTTCCATTCCACCCGCAACCACCACATCCGCATCGCCCAACAAAATACTTTGTGCACCATTCATAATCGCTTTCATTCCACTCGCACAAACTTTATTTACGGTGGTACAACAAACATTTTCCGGCAGCCCGGCAAAAATTGCCGCCTGCCTTGCAGGAGCCTGGCCAAGATTGGCCTGCAACACGCATCCCATATAGACATCCTGAACATCCGAAGGTTTTATTCCTGCTCTTTCTACCGCGGCCTTTATTGCCATAGCTCCCAGCTTAGTCGCCGGTATATCTCTCAATGTTCCGCCAAAACTGCCAATAGGTGTGCGCACTGCGGAAACAATATAAACTTCTTTCTTATCCATAAATAATTATTTAATACAAAGATAGCAAAGACGGGATAGTGCAGTGAAAATGAATGACGGCCCTAGATTGATTGGGATTTAAATCATCAGCTTTTTAACTTTTAACTTCTTAACGTTTTTATTATTTTAAAATGTCTTCTATTTTAATTTATTTTAGCGTACTATTTTAACTCTTAAATTTTAAACGATGGTAACAATTTCAACAAAAACATTTACGATCCTTATAATAGTAACAGCAGTGATACTTTCGCTGATTGCAATCATATGCCTGAAGGTTTCATTGATGCCATAGTTGCGATTATTTACAAAACAGGTTTGTAAAAAAAGATATGTTGTATATTGAAAGAATTAAAAAATGATATCGCAGGAAACCATACAACAAATAGTAAGCAGAATTGATATTATTGAAATCATCAGTTCATTTGTCAGGCTAAAAAAAAGAGGTGTAAATTATATAGGCCTTTGTCCTTTTCATAACGAAAAAACTCCTTCGTTTACCGTATCTCCTTCAAAAGAAATATACAAGTGCTTTGGATGCGGGCGTAGTGGCAACACCATCAGCTTTTTAATGGAGCATGAAAAGTACAGCTATGTTGAAGCGTTACGATGGCTTGCGGCAAAATACAATGTAGAAATTGAAGAAACGGAAACTTCACCCGAATTCAAAGAGCATCAGCAGGTATCCGATAGTTTATACATCATCAATAAATTTGCCCAGCAATTTTTTACAGAAGTTTTATTCAATACAGAAGAAGGAATTAACGCGGGATTAAGCTATTTAAAAGAAAGAGGTTTTAGAGAAGAAATTATAAAAAAATTTGAACTGGGTTATAATCCTGAAGCAAGAGATACCTTCGCCAAAGTTGCGACTAATGCCCAATTTAATGAAGGCCTTTTACAAAAATCAGGTTTGGTAGTTGCAAGAGAAAATGGATTGCAGGATAATTATCGCGGGCGAATTATTTTCCCCATACACAATCAAACAGGAAAGATTACGGGGTTTGGAGCAAGGCTTATCCGCAGTAATGATAAGGCGCCAAAATATATTAATACGCCGGAGAATGAAATCTATGTAAAGAGCAAAATTTTATATGGCTCTTATTTTGCAAGACAGGCAATTGATAAAGCCGATGAATGTTTATTGGTGGAAGGTTATACTGATGTTCTTGCATTGCACCAGGCAGGTATTGAGAATGTAGTTGCAAGCGGGGGCACTTCATTAACACCAGACCAGTTGCGGCTTATAAAGAAATATACACAGAACCTTACTATTTTATATGATGGCGATAATGCAGGAATAAAAGCTGCATTGCGTGGACTTGACCTTGCACTGGAAGAGGGGCTTAATGTACAACTTGTGTTATTACCCAACCAGGAAGACCCTGACAGTTATATAAATAAAAACGGTGTTGCTTCTTTCACTTCGTTCATTAAAGAAAATAAAAAAGATTTTATTCTCTTTCAATTGGAATATGCTTTAAAAGATGCGGGAGATGATGCTAACAAACGCTCGCACGCTGTGAATCAAATTGCGGAAACAATTTCAAAAATTAATAAAGCTGAAGATTTTACCAAACAGCAGGATTACATTCATAAAACCGCACAACTTTTAAAAATAGATGAAAGCGGATTACACACTTTGGTAAATAAATACATCAGGGAAAAACTTACCAAAGATGAAAGGCGTCAGCTTACCAATGAAAAAATTTTCCAGGAACCGGGACGGCAAAGCAATGAATTCTCTGAAGGTGATATTGAAGCGCTGGAATTATTAAGTAAAGATGAATACAATGAAAGAGCTGTTGTTCGTTGCCTGATTGAGTTTGGATTAAAGGAGTGGCAACCGGGTAAAACTGTTGCAGACTTTCTTTTATATGAATGTATTGATGAGGAATTAATCACCGATAAGAAGCTTATAAAAATTGCAGATGTTTACAAAACCTGGTACGAACAAAAACTGGAGCCCACAGCAAAAAATTTTTTATATAGTGACGATCTTGAAATGAGCCGCATGGTAGTTTCTATGATTGAATTCCCCTATGAAATAAGCCCTAACTGGTTAAACACTTACGAAGTGACGGTACCTACCAGGGAAGATAATTATAAACAGGAGATACTATCAACACTTAGTTACCTGGAATTAAAAAAACTAAAAAAATTAATTGAGCAAAATCAAAAAGAGCTGGAAGAAACTTCATCACCCGACAGGCAATTGCTTTTGATACAAACCCATGTTCGCCTAAAAGATCTGGAAACTAAAATAACAAAGGATATTGGCACCGTTATTTTGAAATGAATCATTTCATGTATTTTGGAGATTAAATAAAACGGTTGCTGTAGCTGAATCAGATCGGACTTTCCAGCAATGGAAAAAACAAATATTTATATAGTAGCTGCTCATGAAACGAACTTCGAAATACAATTTTGGCATCTTCTTTATTTCCTTTTCAACGCTGTTATTTGAGCTTTCACTTACCAGGGTTTTTTCTGTAACACTTTGGTATCATTTCGGTTTCCTGATTATCTCCACAGCATTGCTGGGATTCGGCGTTTCCGGTGTGTTACTTTCCTTATGGAAAAAATTCCGCGAAGATTATTCATTAGATAAAACTCTTGGGTGGATAAGCGTATGCCTTGCATTCTCCGTAATTGCCTGCTTTTGGTTGTTGCAAAAAATTCCATTTGACCCGTTTAGTTTATATACCGATAAGTTGCAGCTTTTATACATGCCGCTTACCTATATAGTTGTCTCTATTCCGTTCTTTTTCGCAGGACTTGCCCTCTCTTTATTGTTTACCAGGTTTCCATATAACATACACCGGCTATACGCATTTGATCTCGCAGGCGCAGCGTTAGGATGCCTGGCTATTATTTTTACAATGTCTTACTTAGGCGGCGCCGGCTCTGTTCTTTTTGCTGCTCCTTTTGCTGCATTAGCGGCTATTATTTTTTTTTATAAAAATTTCAAATCCTTGTCGGCAGTTGCTTTGGTGCTGTTGTTAGCAACGATATTTATTTCAATAAATGCTGACCAGATTATTCCGTTACACATTACCTCAAATAAAAGATTATCTGAAAGCAAGAGAAAACCTGTTTATACCAGATGGAATACTTTTTCAAGAATAGATTTATATGTTGGCAAAAGTTATTATGATACCGCAAAAAAATCTCCGACATTTATTATAGATCAAGGCACCGCTGCTACCGGGCTTGACTTTGATATGCAGCCTGATGTAAAAACGGTTTTAAAAGAATTTCCCGGCGATTCGTTGTATGGTTCCTGCATAGCTTATCTTAATAAAAAGAACCCGGATGTGCTCGTTATCGGTAGTGGTTGCGGTACACAGGTATTAGACGCTTTGCATCATGGCGTAGATAAAGTAACTGCCGTTGAAATTAATCCTATCATCAATGACGTGGTGCTTCATAACCCTTACTGGGCTGATCTTTTTCACCAGCCGCAGGTGCAGTTGGTAACAGGTGAAGGAAGAAATTTTGTTCGCTCTACAAAAGAAAAATATGACGCCATCGTATCGGTGCATACCATCAGTAACGCAGCCATAGCCTCCGGTGCATTAAGTCTTTCGGAAAATTATGTGCTTACCAAAGAGGCATTTGAAGATTATTATGATCATCTCAAGGATGATGGTATGATTTATTTTACCCGGCCTGAATTCCAGTTGCCAAGATTATTTTCAACAGGAAGAGAAGTGCTGGAAGAAAAAGGAATCACTGATCCTGCTATGCACTTTTTTGCTTTCACCTATCCCGGGTCTCCTGCGTTCCGGGTTGCCGGAAGAAAATCATTTTTTTCTGTTTTTGTAATGAGTAAAAATTCATTAACCCGACAACAGGTTGCAGCAATGAATGCCTTTATTAATCTTGTAAATGATCCGTCACCCATCGTTTTATATGATCCTTTCAGCCCGGTTAAAAATATTTATGATTCTGTATTAACAGCAAAAAATCTTGCAGGTCTTTACAAGAACTATCCTTTTGAAATAGCTCCCGCTACAGATGACCAGCCTTTTTTTAATCACCATACAAGATGGTCTTCATTGAGCCTCAAATCTTTTGAAGATATTTTCTCCCAGCAAAAAATGGGAAGGCTGGCCCTGGAAGATAAGCCCATTGCAGAAGTGAGCCTGCTTGTTTTGTTGGTGCAGGTATTAATTATTTCCGCCCTGGTCATTCTTTTACCATTGTGGCGTTTTTCGTCTGCGGGACTCCGTGTGAAAAATATTTTCCCCTACCTTTTTTATTTTTCAGGACTGGGTTGCGGATTTATCATCATCGAAATTGTAATGATACAATTATTCAGTTTGTTATTGGGTGAACCGGTGTATACTTTTGCCATTGTACTTTCGGCGCTATTATTGTTTACCGGTGCCGGCGCTTACCTCTCCGGAAGATACAGTCTAAATCCCATGCGTACACTTCGCATTTCCATCATTACTTTATCGGCTTTGCTCCTGATTGCCGGTTTTTTTCTTCCCGGATTATTAAGGCTGGCCATTGCCCTGTCAATGCCTTCGCGGATCATCTTAGCCATTCTTTTGATAATGCCATTAGGCATTTTGCTGGGGGTGCCATTTCCTTCGGGCATAGATATCATTGGCAAACAGGCTCCTTCTCTTATCCCATGGGCCTGGGGTGTAAACGGATTTTTTACGGTGATTGGATCCGTAATTGCTATCATATTAAGCATGATGATCGGATTCCAGGCGGTGTTGTGGATCGCTATAGCAATTTACCTGGTAAGCATGATTGTTATGACGGGAATGTTAAGCTCTTCTTCGAATACAGGTAATCCTGACCGTTAGATTTAAAAACATTGCTAACAACTATCAATTTTATCATGATGAAAAATTATTGCCACAAAAGCTGCCCTGTACGCCGGAAAAATACCCTCCGCTCCCGGTGGCTTTGTGGGAAATTCACTTCTTTTAAAATTCAAAAAAATGAGTAAAGATCAAACAAGAGACCTTATCAAATTTCTAAAACCATTTGATAAAGAAATTAATGAATTGGTTCTTTGGCTAAGAGAATTTGTTTGGGACTTATATCCTAAAGCAAATGAATTAATCTATGATAACTATAATGCGCTTGCCTTTGGCTGGTCGCCTACTGACAGGGTCGGACATGTTTTTTGTAACATTGCGGTGGGCAGGACAAGTAAGAATATTCAATTCGGTTTTTATTGGGGTTCCCAAATTTCTGACCCCGAAAAATTATTAATCGGTGAAGGAACCCAATACCGGTATATCTTAGTAAAAAACAAAAAAGATTTTCCGAAAGTTTATATAAAGAAATTAATGAATGAAGCCTTTGTTAATTCCCTTGCCAAAGTGAAGGACAAAAAACAATTGATGGAAGGAGCTACCATTACAAAATCCATATCAGCTAAAAAAAGAGAGCTTAAAAAAGTGCCGGCAAAGAAGCAGGGAAATAAAGCCATAAAAAAAGCAACTAAAAGTAAGTAACGAACTATATCGGCCAACCGAAAATTATCGGAAATTTTATACATGAAAACCGCACCCTTAAAAATCAAATCTATTGTTGAACTATACGGCATGCTTCCTGGTGAAGAACGCATTATTGTAGACGTGCTACGGCAAATCATAACAGAAAATATACCTGCCTCTTTCAAAGAAAAAATATCTTACAACGTTCCTTTCTTTTATGGCAAAAAAGGGATTTGTATTATATGGCCATCCACCATACCGGGGGGCGGGATAAAAAAAGGGGTTCTACTTGGATTCTGGTACGGTTGCAGGCTAAAAGACACCGATTATTATCTTACTCACGGAACCAACAAACAGATATTTTACAAAATATTTTATACTCCCGAAGACATTAATGAAAAAGCAATTGCCAGGTTATTGAAGGAAGCCGTTCAATTGGACAACAATTCAAAGTAGAAAGAACCTCTCAACAAATTTCATCTTATATTTAAGGTAAAAAAAGGGCGTCATGAGGTACAAATTTCTGCTTTTGATTTTTACGGGCATCCTTTCCCTTCCCGCTTTTTCTCAAACCTATATTACCAATGTAACGGTAATAGATGTCCTGAAACAAAAATTAATTCCGGGGCAAACCGTGATGATAAAAGGTGACATCATCTCCGCTATCCGGTCTTCCAATAAAGCAAAAGTTCCTGCTGATGCAACCGTTATTGATGGCACCGGAAAATTTTTGATGCCGGGCCTGACGGATGCGCATGTACATTTTTTTCAAAGTGGCGGGCTGTATACCCGGCCGGATGGACTTGACCTCAGAAAGGACAGGCCTTATGATAAAGAAATAGAATGGGGTCATAACAATATGGAGGACTTTTTACGCCGCTATCTGCAACATGGTATCACATCGGTGATTGATGTTGGGAGTACTTATAATTTTCTTCAGCAAAGAGATTCTTTCGAAAATAAAAATTACGCTCCATCAATTTATATGACCGGGCCCTTACTAACATCTTATGAGCCGAATGTTTTTAAAAACTTAAAAAACGACGAGCCATTTATTTTAGTAAAAACTCCCGGGGATGGGATAAAAGGAGTAGAACAGGAACTGCCCTATCATCCCGACTTTATAAAAATCTGGTACATCGTTAGCCAGGATAAAGATAGCGTTGCCGCAACTGCAAAAAGATTCGTTCCCGTTCTTAAAGCAATAATTGAAGAAGCGCATAAGAATAATTTAAAAGTTGCGGTACATGCTACCGAAAGAGTTACTGCCCAGCTTGCGGTTGAAAACGGCTGCGATTATTTAGTGCATGAAGTGGAGGACGAAGTAGTGCCCGGTGATTTTCTTAAATTACTCAAGACAAAAAAGATAATACTTTGTCCTACATTAATTGTAGAAGACGGATACATCAACACGTTTGGACAAAAAAATCATTTTTCTTTATATGATCTTAACGGATCAAACCCGGAAGCAATCGGTTCTTTAACCGACCTTAAACATTTGCCTGATTCAACAATGATACGTTTGATAAAAACAAGTGTAAATTCAAAAGCAGGAGGTGCAAGGTTTGCCCGCATGGATTCAGTAAGAATGGTAAATCTTAAAAGAATGATGGATGCGGGAATAACTATCGCTGCCGGTACCGACGCCGGAAACATAGGCACACAGCATGCTACATCGTTTTACGAAGAGTTGCAGGCTATGAAAGCAAGTGGCTTAACCAACTGGCAAATTATCCAAACAGCAACCATAAACCCAACTAAAATATTAAATCACCAGGATAGTATGGGCAGCATTACGGTCGGTAAAAAAGCCGATATGGTTTTATTAAATGCCAACCCGATTGACAGCCTGGAAAATATTACAGACATAAATTTAGTGATCAATAAAGGGCATGTTATTAATCCTGATACTCTGATTAATGTAACACCCCTGCTGTTAGTACAGCAGCAATTGAATGCGTATAACGAACGGAACATAGACGCATTTGTAGCGCCTTATTCAGACGACGCTGAATTGTATCAATTCCCTGGCAAGCTCATAGGAAAAGGGAAAGATGCCATGCGGAAAGCATACAGCGCCATATTCAGTAATTTCCCTGATTTGCATTGTGAAATAAAAAGCAGGATGATCCAGGGCAATTGGATAATTGACAAAGAAATCGTATCCGGTATGGGAAGAAATAATGTTGAAGCAACATCCATTTACATGATTAAAAATAATAAAATAAATAAGGTATATTTTATTTTATAAAGGTTTTTACTTATTTCTGTAAAAATGAAAAATAGCATTCAGTCGATATTATGGATTGGTCTGCTCTTTACTTCACAAATAGTATTTGCGCAGCAGGAAGCGGACAGCATCAACCAAAAAAATGATTCTATTAACGCCGCCATTCTCAGTGACTACAATAAGAAAATTGCCGTTATTGAACAACAGAGAAAAGAGGATTCTGCAAAAAGGGCAGAATTACAAACACAGATCAATTCGTTAAAAACAACCGACAATTTAAAAAAAGAAGAATTACAAAAGAAGCTCCAGGAACTAAACGACAAAGATTCCGAGCGCATTGCACAAAAAAAAGCACAGATAGATTCGTTGCGGCATACTGCGAAAGGCTACCCCGTTATTGGTTTTTTCAAAGACACTTTATTTTTAATCTACAGCCGTTCGGGCAGCTTTACCGCAGAAGACAGGGCCCTGGCATTGAGTGGCCGCATACAGCGGCTTGCCGGCGACTTCAACTTCAGGCCCGATTCATTAAAACTATCTGCATCCGAAACAACCGATGATATTGTTTATGGCGAACGCACCATCATGAGCGTTTCCGAAAGCGACGCCTTATGGAATAACACAACAAAAGAAGAACTGGCGCAAAAGTATAAAATCGTTATAGGCGGCGCAGTAGCGAAATATAAGTCGGAAACCAGTTTTGCTACACTCGCGAAAGAGATCGGCCTTGCGTTGCTGGTGCTTCTGATCATTATTGGAGTAATAAAGTATATCGGTAAATTTTTTAACTGGAGCGCAAAAAAAATAAAGCAGCAGGAAAATAAACGCTTCCGGGGAATTAAAATTAAAACGTATACCCTCTTTGATGCGAGAAGGGAAGTGAATGCTGTGCTTACGGCCAATACAATTTTGAAATGGTTTCTCATTGTGCTTTCTATTTACATAACACTACCCATACTTTTCGGAATTTTTCCCTGGACAAAAAACTTTGCAACTACTTTATTTGGCTATATACTTACTCCCGTTAAAAAAATTGCCGGCGGTTTGTGGCGCTATCTTCCCAACCTTATTACCATTGTTGTTATCATAATTATTTTTCGGTATTTATTAAGGGGTATTCATTTTTTAAAGAATGAAATTGAGAAAGGCAAATTACACCTTGCAGGATTTTATCCCGACTGGGCCAATCCTACGTACCAGATTGTAAGAGTATTGGTATTTGCGTTTATGATCATCGTTATATTCCCTTACATACCCGGAAGTGATTCACCTGTTTTCCGGGGGGTGTCCGTCTTTCTTGGCTTTCTTTTCACTTTTGGTTCTGCAGGATCGCTTTCCAATATCATTGCAGGTCTGGTGCTTACCTATATGCGTTTGTTTAAATTGGGCGACCGGGTAAAAATTGGCGAAGTAACCGGCGATGTTATTGAGAAATCTTTATTGGTAACAAGAATACGAACCATAAAAAATGAAATCATCTCTATCCCCAATTCTACGGTAATGAGCAGCCATACTATCAATTACAGCAGCGATGCACCGGAAAAAGGATTGATCATTTATACCACGGTAACGATTGGCTACGATGTTCCCTGGAGAGACATGCACCAGGCATTGATGGATGCAGCGGCAAAAACCGACCTGGTTTTGAAGGAACCTAAACCATTTGTTCTGCAAACAAGTTTGGATGATTTTTATGTATCCTATCAAATAAATGCCTACATAAGAGAAGCGGGAAAACAAGCCACCATCTATTCTGACCTTCACCAGAACATACAGGACGTTTGTAACGAAAGAGGAATAGAAATAATGTCTCCGCACTATACTGCCGCACGAGACGGCAATGCCACTACTATTCCCCCCGATTACTTACCTAAAGATTATAAAGCGCCGGGATTTAATGTTAATGTGCAGAAAGATGATCGCTAGAAATGCATTATTAGCAGCTACAGGCAGATACAAAACATTCATTCAATGTCAAAAACTTTTCTTTTCACTTTTAAATTCAATTCAATAGATTTGGATACTCTAATTGACCAACTAACTAAGGAAGTGTAAGCCGCCCCGCATATTTGTAAAACCAGATTCGTATTATTCCCTGTTGTTTATCAAGATGAGCAACAGCTCTGGCGCATACACTCATTTCCATGTGTGAATGAGAGCGGCGAAGCCGTGACGAAAACCACAGGCAGATATTAATTGTACACCAATTCAATTGTAAAAAATGGAGGTAGTTACTTTAAAGCCGCTTTTTCACCGAAACGAGGAGTGCATTGGTATCTACGCTCCGCAAAAGAGTTTGCTCAATCACGTCTTTCAAAAGAAAGCCAATGCAAAATGGAGCAAGACTCAGCGTTGCTGGTATTTACCTTGCACAGAGGTAAACTACAAAATACTAACAGCGGCATTACGAGGCGTTGCGCATGTGGATGTAGCAGATCTGCGAAAACATTTGACTGGCCGGAAAAAAACAAATGTTGATGACAGATCAGTACCGAAGCGGGCGACTGCTAAAAACATGGAGCCACAAAAATTTATTAATGTTACCCAACAGGCGCAACTAACACCAGTTAAGCGGGTGCACCAAACTGGCGCTATCAGCGATGAAAACTACATTGCGCTGAAACAATTCCGGCAGCAACTCATATTAAAAAGCTATAGCCCATCTACGATAAAAACGTACACGAATGAGTTCTCGCAGTTTTTACAAATTATAAAAGATACACCTGCTCACGAATTTTCGGTTAACAGGATAAAAAACTATTTACAATACTGTTTTGAGAAGTTGAAGTTGAGTGAAAACACTTTGCATAGCCGCATCAATGCGCTCAAGTTCTACTATGAACAGGTGCTAAAAAGAGAGAAGTTTTTTTGGGAAATACCGAGGCCAAAGAAGCCGTTAATATTACCCAGGCTTTTAAACGAAGATGAATTAAGAAGACTATTTAGTGCGCTGGCCAATAAAAAACATAAAGCAATGCTTTTTACAGCTTACAGTGCGGGCCTGCGTGTAAGCGAGATCGTTAACTTGAAAATTCAGCACATTGATAGTAAAAGAATGCAAATATTTATAAGCCGGGCGAAGGGCAAGAAGGACAGGTATGTGAACCTAAGCCCGCTGGTATTAGACATTTTGAGAAAATACCTGCAGGAATACAAACCGTCTCCAAAAACATACCTGTTCGAATCTGAACAAACGCAAACTGCTTACCCAACAAGAACAGTGCAACAAATATTTGCAAATGCAAAACACAAAGCAGGCATCAATAAAGAAGTAGGTGTGCATAGTTTACGACATAGCTTTGCCACCCATTTGCTGGATAAAGGAACTGACATAAAATACATAAAAGATTTGCTGGGTCATTTTAATATAAAAACAACAGAACGATATTTGCATGTGAGCAAAAA
This sequence comes from uncultured Chitinophagaceae bacterium, assembly GCA_963819925.1. Lineage (GTDB taxonomy): Bacteria > Bacteroidota > Bacteroidia > Chitinophagales > Chitinophagaceae > Ginsengibacter. The sequence goes on from CAWFYG010000029.1 coordinate 173,309, forward strand.
GCAGTTGGTGAACATTGCCAGCCCTTTTGATGATTTATATAAAGATGGAGAAATAGACTGGTAGATTTTTTGAATAATAAATAATTTGTATTTTCATTTCAGCAAAGCCAATGAGAGGGATAAATAAAGTAATACTTATAGGCAACACCGGTAAAGACCCCGAATACAAAACTTTGCAGGATGGAACACCTGTGGCAAAACTGGCTATAGCCACTACCGAAAACTACCGGCTCAAAAATGGAGATTCCCAGTCGCGAACAGAATGGCACACCATAATTGTATGGCGTGGATTGGCCACCTTTGCAAATGAATACATACGCAAAGGAAGCTTGCTATATGTGGAAGGCAAACTGCGCAACCGCCAATATGAAGACAAAGAAGGCCACAAAAAATTTATGACTGAGGTAGTAGCCAACCAGATTATAATGCTTGACAAAAAAGTGAAGGCTACAGAAGAAGGAGTTGAGGATGTTAGCAACGATGAGCTGCCTTTTTAAGACAAACGAGGAACATATTATAATTTTTTGAAGATCGGATTGTCCTAACGACAATTGAAAAAGTATAATACTAATTCATTGATTACTAAATAGGATTTTTTTTGTAGTATTACATCTTATAACAGAAATACAAGCGTTGTAGCGTAATTCGATGGCAGCGGGTATGTTCCGGTAACTGTTTGCCGTATACGCAGTTCAGCAGCGGAAATTTAATTCAGTCAAATGACATAACGGAAGTGGTTAGCCGAAGATAAAGGACGTCAACAAATGCCGGAGGGGAGACTTTTCAAAAATAAAAAAGATAGTGTTCAAAGATTGGCGACGAAGTCGGTGAAAGCTTGCTTTCAAACCGCTGAGGCGCTTCCAATCTTTGCCTCCAGAAGTTAGGGTTTTTATTTTACAAAGTCAAGTCTTTTGGTCAGTTATTTTGTTGACGGTAAATTATAGTGAGCTAACGGTCACGGTTAGCAGTTTCATTTGCCTGTTGAGTTAAAAAGTCGCTGCTATCCTGGATGCTTCGCCGCATCTGGGTCGTATATGAACATGCCGTGCTCCACAGCGCAAATCGGCGAATTTGCGCAATGGCGTCATTCAAACAGCGACCGGAACTTCAATAACAAGGAGCTGCCTGTAATCGAACTCCGTTCGGCGGGAGACAGTAAGGAGGCGGAATTATTTTTTCGATTACCGGTGATAGTTAAATCATTGACATACTGCGAGCCGAACTACGCACAACACCCGCATTGACAGAAAGACTGGCATGCGGAAAAACAATGAGCTGCAGTACTTTTATCAGCAATAGTTCCGGCGTAACGTACCATGTTCAGCTTTTTGTTATTAACTTCATCACTGGTAACAAAAATCAGCATTGGTTATGGACTGACAAGCATTGAATACCAGTCCTTCGTCAATGCGTAAGCGTTGTGTGCTATGCGGACTGACTTCTTTGACAATGAAACCTAACTTTTATTTATTTATATTTCTTTTCTCTTCGACAATAACATTATTTTGTTGCAAGAGTTCGTTGGACTGTTCGAGATTTAAAAATGGAAAGTTTTTTACTTATTCACCTGTGACAAAAGACAGGATTATAATTGAACGCACAGACTCACTGCAAATAGAAACGAACACAAAGACAGGATATAAAAATAAAAGTAAAATTGTATGGAACAATCCCTGCGAATACGACATTATAGAAGTAAGTAATAATAAATCTTCGCTTGACAATATTGATTCATTTTTTAATATCACACCAATTCATGTAATAATAATCGGGAGTAAAAAAGATTATTATATTTTTTCTGCAACGGTTGACAGTGCAAACAAACATGTTACTTACACAGACACACTAAGATCTTTAAAATAAAATTGCTTGCCTAATCAGGATGCACAAGCACACAACATTGGGCTTGCTTCTATGCTGGCAGACTTGCAAATTCTCATCTTTTGTAATGCTATCAACAGTAGTTCCGGCAGGACTTTCATTACTCAGCTTTTGTACATAACTTCATCTATGGTTTTTAAATTGGGCTAACGGTTTGGGCTGAACGATATAAAATTCCAGCACAGCAGCAAGCCCTACCGTTGCCTGCAATACGAAACGACATTCTATGGGACTATTTGACAAACTTTTTAAATCGACCCAGACACAAACTAAAAGTTATCTCACCGACTCTGAAATAGAACAGAGAAATAAAGAATTCATGGTAAAGTTTAGCAAGTGAAAGAATTATTGAATGAAAGCCTAAACATTTACAATTCCCACGCCTGCCAATGTGCATTCCCAAGATTTCAGCAAATAATAAGTATTGACTGTAGTAATACCGGCAATTCTTTTAAATGCTATGACACAGACCTTCTAATAAGTATGTCCAAAAATTATTTCGACATAACAGACAGTAGACTTAAAGACGAAGTAACTAATGAAAAATGGATTTGTAAGAAATGTGGTTCTTCATATGAGTTTGGTTGGTCAGACTTTAGTATTTATGTTGAGCGACAAAAACTAAAATTGACAGACCTCAAGACCGAATTAATTGGACTTTCAACGACAAGACCAATTCCGTTATACTTAGGACTTGCAGGACATTCTTATCCATCAAGAGATGAAATTACAAGCGTTTCTTTTGACGAATTTAAAAAGTATATGACCGAACAATGAAGTACTGCAGGCAACAAATAAGACTTCGTCGGGCACGCAGTGCCTGCGATGAAGTCCCATGTTGTACGGAACCGTGGATTGATCTTGTGAGAACTATGGAATTTGAGTTGAATAAACTTTGCGTCTAAGGCAGGGCGTTATGTTTGTGTTGTTTTAAAAATGCCGTTTACGTGTGGTAGGGACAGCATCTTTATTTTTTTCCGGGTGTTTTCATCGTTTTTTTCAGCAAGGAAATTTCAGTTTGCAGGTAATTTTTAAGTTGTTTTCAAAGGAATGCCCCGCCGCTTTTGGGCAGCTGTTTTTTAAACAATACATTCCAGTAAATTTTTAGCCATTTGCTGCCAGTCTGCCGGCGGCCCTCTGCGGTTAAAACGTAATATAGTTTGCATGGTTTGTTTTTTGCAACACGGGCACTCAAGGGGGTTGTATGTTTCCTTTTTGAGTTTTGCATTTTTTACTTCCGGCAAAGGCGGTAACTGTTGTTTTATAACCAAAGTACAGGCCGCTTTTGATGTACTGCTGAGGATACCGTGGTGGCGTATACGCACAAAACCTTTGGGCAAAATATGAAGGGCGAAGCGGCGGATAAATTCTAATGGCTCCAGATCCATTTGTTTGGTAACAGCACTTTGCCTGTAATCTTTATAAGAAAAAGTAACCTTACCCTTTTCGATGTTTTTAATACGGTGATTGCTGATGGCTATCTTATGGGTATAACGGCCAAGATATTCTATAACACTTTGCGGGCCGTTAAAAGGCTCTTTGGCATAAACTACCCATTTATTTTTATAGAGTTCATTTATCAGTTGTTTATCGATCTCACCGGGTAATTTTTCTTTCAGCAGGGCAATAAATTTTCCGCGGAACACTTTGCTCATCGCCTTTACATTAAAAAGATACTTTCCATCACTCTTTGCGTGTTTCCATTTTAGCTGTTTGGTAATGCCGCCGCCAGGTACAATGCAATGCAGGTGAGGATGCAGGGAGAGTGTTTGTCCCCAGGTATGCAGGATGCTGATCATGCCCGTTTGTGCTCCCAGCCATTTAGGGTCGTGTCCGAATGTATTGAGCACATGCCATGCGCTTTCAAACAAAATATTATACATGTCTGCGGGCTTGTAGAGGCAAAGTTGGTTGAGTGCGTCAGGAAGTGTGAACACCACATGAAAATAAGGAACGGGTAATAGTTCCTGCTGTCTTGCCTGTATCCATCTTTCTCTCTGGTGGCCCTGGCATTTTGGACAATGGCGGTTACGGCAGCTATTATAGCTGATGCGCAGGTGGCCGCAACTGGTACAACCATCCACATGGGCACCAAGAGCGGCACTTCTACATCGCCTCACGGCATGGAGTGTACGCAATTGCCAGGTGTTGAACTTTGCACTTTGCTGCACGGCAGGCCAGTGTGCAGTAAGCACAGTGGCTACCTCATACTGTGGTTGCATCAGCTTTGGTTATATAAAGTATCCAAAGGGCTGAAGACAGTTTGCGGTGAAGGCTTTGCAATATGCAGATATATCATTGTGGTCTCAATATGTGCATGGCCAAGGAGTTCTTTTATGGTAAGAATGTTTACACCCTGTTCTAAAAGATGGGTAGCATAGCTATGGCGCAAGGTATGCGTATGCACCTCTTTACGGATACCGGCACGTTTTACAGCCTGGTGCACCACCCACTGGGTTCCCCGTTGCGACATGGCTTCACCGTCATTGCCTTCAAATAAAAAATTACGCGGATTGGCTGCAGCAATATATTGGGCAATGCCGCGGCAAAGCATTTTGCCCAAGGGGAGGCAGCGGTCTTTGGAACCTTTGCCCTGCCGCACCTGCAACATGCCGCGTTGTATATCGGTGTCGGTTACACGAAGATTACGTACCTCGCTGCACCTGAGCCCGCATCCATAACATAGCCCGATGATAAGACGGTGTTTTAAAAGTTTACAGGCTGATAGCAATGCTTTTACTTCGTCGCCATTAAGTACCGCAGGAAGCTTAACATCTTTGTCTATCTCAGGCAAAGAAAATTGCTTGTATTCAAGACCCCGAAGCTTGCAGGCATAACGCATTCCATATACCGTGAATTTGAAAAAGGTAGCCGAAGTAGTTCCGCGGCTTTTTATGAGATGCAGGTAATCCATTACCTGTTCTGCATCCAGATCCAGGGGAAACAGGTTGTAATGCAGGGCGAGGTGGGCCAGTTGTCGTGAATAGTTGGTGAGGGTGCTTTTGCTTTTACCTGTGATGCAAATAGCTCGTTCCATTTCTTTGTACAACTCTAAAAATCCCGTTACTTTGCTACAGGCCTGCTTAACGATGGTTACATAATTTTTGTCCATGGGACGCAGCCCGGTAGTTTGTTTTGTTTGCATAAAAATGTTTTTTAGTTAATTAAAATGCAAAACAAAAGCACTCTTTGTTTAAAGCGTGCTGATTAAACTACCGCAGGTTTAGTACAACATGGGTATTGCCAATAGTTGGGCTAGACATTGTAACAATCAGCAGCGGTAATTCTTTTGTACTTCAGTTCCAAGCTTGACGAACAAAGCCGAACATTAGTTCTTATCATTTATCATCTTTTCAAAAAGCCAGGCAGTTGTTCCGGCGGACGAATTTCAAATTCCCAACCATCGGCAATACCTGTCCGTCAGACTGTCTAAAAACTATTCACATCCGGTTCATAACTTCAATGTATAAACGCAGTATATAAGCAGTAAATTTATGCATGCAATTTATAGAAGGAAAAAACAGAACCCAAAGTATTCTTTTTCCCCAGTCACTGGATCAGATAATAAATAAGGACAATGAAGTACGCATCATCGACCTTTTTGTAGATAGCCTCAAATTGGAAGACTATCATTTTGTGATGAAGACAACCAAAGAAGGTCGTCCTGCGTATCATCCTAAAGATTTATTGAAACTGTTCGTATATGGTTATCTCAATCATATAAGATCAAGCCGTCAACTGGAAAAAGAGTGTCGCCGCAACATAGAGCTGATGTGGCTGATGAAGCAACTGGCCCCCGATCACAACACGATCTCCAATTTCAGAAGAGATAATGAAAAGGCCATTAAGAAAGTGTTTCGCTATACCGTTAGTATCGCCAAACAATTTGATTTGATAGGCGGTAAACTGATAGCCGGAGACAGCACCAAATTAAGGGCACAGAACTCAAAGAAGAATAATTTTAATGAAGACAAAATTGAACGCCATCTTGCTTATATAGATGCCAGGCTGGAAGAATATAATACAGCATTGGCAACAGCAGATGAAGACCTGTCTACCGAACAGGCAGGCAATAAAAAGATCGTTGAAGAAGAAATAAAAAAACACAAGGAGAGAAAAGATAATTATGAGAACATGCAGCACACACTCGATGAAACGGGAGCGCCACAGCTCTCCACCTCAGACCCTGAAAGCAGGCAACTGATGATCCGCAACAACATAACCGAAGTAGCCTACAATGTACAAACGGTGGTAGATGCCAAACACTGCATCCCCATAGATTATAAAGTGACCAATGAGAACGATACACGTGCTATGAGCGGGATGCTTCGCAGGGCAAAAAAGATATTAGGAACCAGTGATTTTACAGCCCTCTATGATAAGGGTTACCATACCGGCAGCGAAATAAAAATGGCGGTAACGTCAGGCATTAATATAATGGTAGCTGTACCGGGGATAGCCTCTGTTGCTCCGGACGAGCAGTATAACATGAGCCACTTTGTTTATGATGAAATAAATGATACGTATACCTGCCCGCAGGACAAAATACTAACAACTAACGGTAAACCATACCAGAAAAGTAAGAACCTTCATTATTACACGGTAAAGCATTATAAAACCCACGCGTGTCCCGGGTGTCCGGCAAGAGCTTTGTGCACTAAGAATACCAAAGGAAGATTAATAGAAAGAAGTGAGTTTGCTTCCTATATGGAACAGAACAAACGGAACATAGAAGCCAGTCCGCAACTATACAAGCAAAGACAAAGCATAGTGGAACATCCATATGGCACCATAAAAAGGCAATGGGGCTTTTATTATGTGATCACAAAGAAAGGAATAAAACGGGCATCAGCAGATATTGGTTTTATGTTTATAGCCTATAATCTGCGGAGGCTTATGAACATTATTGATAAAACAACCTTTACAAAGTTCCTGCAGGAGCTTGTGTTTTCATTTTATTATGGAATAGCGGCCTTCATAAAAGGTATTATCTCCAAAATGAGCCAGGCACTTTTTTCTCTGATATTTCTACTAAATAATTTTAAGGCTGCCTGAAATCATTTTCAATTTGATTTATATTTGAAAAGCAACGAAGGTTCTTAGACGAACTGCCGTCAGACTGTCTAAAAACTATTCACATCCGGTTCATAACTTCAATGTATAAACGCAGTATATAAGCAGTAAATTTATGCATGCAATTTATAGAAGGAAAAAACAGAACCCAAAGTATTCTTTTTCCCCAGTCACTGGATCAGATAATAAATAAGGACAATGAAGTACGCATCATCGACCTTTTTGTAGATAGCCTCAAATTGGAAGACTATCATTTTGTGATGAAGACAACCAAAGAAGGTCGTCCTGCGTATCATCCTAAAGATTTATTGAAACTGTTCGTATATGGTTATCTCAATCATATAAGATCAAGCCGTCAACTGGAAAAAGAGTGTCGCCGCAACATAGAGCTGATGTGGCTGATGAAGCAACTGGCCCCCGATCACAACACGATCTCCAATTTCAGAAGAGATAATGAAAAGGCCATTAAGAAAGTGTTTCGCTATACCGTTAGTATCGCCAAACAATTTGATTTGATAGGCGGTAAACTGATAGCCGGAGACAGCACCAAATTAAGGGCACAGAACTCAAAGAAGAATAATTTTAATGAAGACAAAATTGAACGCCATCTTGCTTATATAGATGCCAGGCTGGAAGAATATAATACAGCATTGGCAACAGCAGATGAAGACCTGTCTACCGAACAGGCAGGCAATAAAAAGATCGTTGAAGAAGAAATAAAAAAACACAAGGAGAGAAAAGATAATTATGAGAACATGCAGCACACACTCGATGAAACGGGAGCGCCACAGATCTCCACCTCAGACCCTGAAAGCAGGCAACTGATGATCCGCAACAACATAACCGAAGTAGCCTACAATGTACAAACGGTGGTAGATGCCAAACACTGCATCCCCATAGATTATAAAGTGACCAATGAGAACGATACACGTGCTATGAGCGGGATGCTTCGCAGGGCAAAAAAGATATTAGGAACCAGTGATTTTACAGCCCTCTATGATAAGGGTTACCATACCGGCAGCGAAATAAAAATGGCGGTAACGTCAGGCATTAATATAATGGTAGCTGTACCGGGGATAGCCTCTGTTGCTCCGGACGAGCAGTATAACATGAGCCACTTTGTTTATGATGAAATAAATGATACGTATACCTGCCCGCAGGACAAAATACTAACAACTAACGGTAAACCATACCAGAAAAGTAAGAACCTTCATTATTACACGGTAAAGCATTATAAAACCCACGCGTGTCCCGGGTGTCCGGCAAGAGCTTTGTGCACTAAGAATACCAAAGGAAGATTAATAGAAAGAAGTGAGTTTGCTTCCTATATGGAACAGAACAAACGGAACATAGAAGCCAGTCCGCAACTATACAAGCAAAGACAAAGCATAGTGGAACATCCATATGGCACCATAAAAAGGCAATGGGGCTTTTATTATGTGATCACAAAGAAAGGAATAAAACGGGCATCAGCAGATGTTGGTTTTATGTTTATAGCCTATAATCTGCGGAGGCTTATGAACATTATTGATAAAACAACCTTTACAAAGTTCCTGCAGGAGCTTGTGTTTTCATTTTATTATGGAATAGCGGCCTTCATAAAAGGTATTATCTCCAAAATGAGCCAGGCACTTTTTTCTCTGATATTTCTACTAAATAATTTTAAGGCTGCCTGAAATCATTTTCAATTTGATTTATATTTGAAAAGCAACGAAGGTTCTTAGACGAACTGCCGTCAGACTGTCTAAAAACTATTCACATCCGGTTCATAACTTCAATGTATAAACGCAGTATATAAGCAGTAAATTTATGCATGCAATTTATAGAAGGAAAAAACAGAACCCAAAGTATTCTTTTTCCCCAGTCACTGGATCAGATAATAAATAAGGACAATGAAGTACGCATCATCGACCTTTTTGTAGATAGCCTCAAATTGGAAGACTATCATTTTGTGATGAAGACAACCAAAGAAGGTCGTCCTGCGTATCATCCTAAAGATTTATTGAAACTGTTCGTATATGGTTATCTCAATCATATAAGATCAAGCCGTCAACTGGAAAAAGAGTGTCGCCGCAACATAGAGCTGATGTGGCTGATGAAGCAACTGGCCCCCGATCACAACACGATCTCCAATTTCAGAAGAGATAATGAAAAGGCCATTAAGAAAGTGTTTCGCTATACCGTTAGTATCGCCAAACAATTTGATTTGATAGGCGGTAAACTGATAGCCGGAGACAGCACCAAATTAAGGGCACAGAACTCAAAGAAGAATAATTTTAATGAAGACAAAATTGAACGCCATCTTGCTTATATAGATGCCAGGCTGGAAGAATATAATACAGCATTGGCAACAGCAGATGAAGACCTGTCTACCGAACAGGCAGGCAATAAAAAGATCGTTGAAGAAGAAATAAAAAAACACAAGGAGAGAAAAGATAATTATGAGAACATGCAGCACACACTCGATGAAACGGGAGCGCCACAGCTCTCCACCTCAGACCCTGAAAGCAGGCAACTGATGATCCGCAACAACATAACCGAAGTAGCCTACAATGTACAAACGGTGGTAGATGCCAAACACTGCATCCCCATAGATTATAAAGTGACCAATGAGAACGATACACGTGCTATGAGCGGGATGCTTCGCAGGGCAAAAAAGATATTAGGAACCAGTGATTTTACAGCCCTCTATGATAAGGGTTACCATACCGGCAGCGAAATAAAAATGGCGGTAACGTCAGGCATTAATATAATGGTAGCTGTACCGGGGATAGCCTCTGTTGCTCCGGACGAGCAGTATAACATGAGCCACTTTGTTTATGATGAAATAAATGATACGTATACCTGCCCGCAGGACAAAATACTAACAACTAACGGTAAACCATACCAGAAAAGTAAGAACCTTCATTATTACACGGTAAAGCATTATAAAACCCACGCGTGTCCCGGGTGTCCGGCAAGAGCTTTGTGCACTAAGAATACCAAAGGAAGATTAATAGAAAGAAGTGAGTTTGCTTCCTATATGGAACAGAACAAACGGAACATAGAAGCCAGTCCGCAACTATACAAGCAAAGACAAAGCATAGTGGAACATCCATATGGCACCATAAAAAGGCAATGGGGCTTTTATTATGTGATCACAAAGAAAGGAATAAAACGGGCATCAGCAGATGTTGGTTTTATGTTTATAGCCTATAATCTGCGGAGGCTTATGAACATTATTGATAAAACAACCTTTACAAAGTTCCTGCAGGAGCTTGTGTTTTCATTTTATTATGGAATAGCGGCCTTCATAAAAGGTATTATCTCCAAAATGAGCCAGGCACTTTTTTCTCTGATATTTCTACTAAATAATTTTAAGGCTGCCTGAAATCATTTTCAATTTGATTTATATTTGAAAAGCAACGAAGGTTCTTAGACGAACTGCCGTTAGCTGCAATTCTATTTGACACCCCAAATAAATATGACAAACGACCATATCATACAATCAATGAAGCTAATTACAGGCTTTACTGACACTGAATTAACTATTGTAATGAAACACTTTGAAACAAAAACCTTTAAAAAGAAAACCAATATTTTAAAGGCTGGTAAAACAGCGAAAGAAGTTTACTTTATTCTAAGCGGTTGTATTCGGCTTTTTTACGAAAAAGATGGAGAAGACATTTCAGCATATTTCTTCACCGAAAAAAGATTTGCAGGAGCTTATGACAGTTTTATTTCTCAAAAACCAAGCAGGCTTTCCATTGAAACGTTGGAAGACTGCGAAGTACTTTCCATCTCCCATGAAGCATTGCAGAAACTGTTTAATGAGTTGCCAAAAATGAATGAATTTGTTCGTAAGGTATTAGAAGAACGCTTTGTTACATTGCACGATTTATTCACCTCACAAATTCTTGACAGTCCAGAAGAACGCTATTTGAAGCTTCAAAAAGAAAGACCTGAATTATTCAATAGAATTCCGCAACATCAGATAGCCACATTTTTAGGCATTACTCCTGTTTCATTAAGTCGTATTAGGAATCGTGTTATGAAAAAGTAGCGATTCCCATTTCTTATCTTTTGTTATCGTCTTGCACCTTAAGTCATATTTACATTTGTACCATTGTTAATAAAAAAAAAATAAAAATGGCACATACAAAATTGCTTACCAACTCAGCAAAGTACACAGCGCAGAATATGGCTCAGAGAAGTATCCTGAACGGCAATCTTTTTGCTTCAAATTCTTTAACAATAAGACAAGAATCATTCACACAAAAAAAGAATGGCCTAAGTGGTAGCATCACAACCTATCAAAATGTAACGACCGTTGTAAAGCTAAGAGGAAAAGAAGTAAAAATTCATGCCTTATGCACTGGAGCGGTAGCTGTAAAAAGAAATTTTAGAACCAAAAAAGGTTTTGGAGAACTTTCCAAACTCAATATCCTTTTGGATAATTATTTCACTGATTACATGCCGATATGGGTCTGGATCATTGAGCATCCTGAGGGCATTATTGCCATTGATACCGGTGAGTTAGCGGATTCGAAAAATATAGATACGTTTCTAGCTAGTGAAAGTGCATACAGTAGGTTTATATCGAAATGTATTTCTAAGAAAAATATAGAAAAAGAGGAGGAGTTGAATTTTCAGTTAGCAAAAATAAATCTTACACCCGATGATATAAAATTGGTATTACTTACCCATTTGCATTTAGACCATACGGATGGGATAAAGTTCTTTCCAAAGCAGGAAATAATTGTGAGTGATTTGGAATTTAAAAAACCATACAGCAATGCCCCATCTACCTATCCAAGTTGGTTTAAACCAAACCTTGTAAATTATAAAGAAAACAGGGTTGATGTATTTAATCAGGCATATCCTGTCACTCATGCAGAGGATGTTTTGTATGTTCCTACGCCAGGGCATACCCATGGGCACAGTTCTGTCATTTTCAAAACAGATGATTTTGATATCATTTTTGCCGGCGACACATCTTACAATCAAAAGCAGATTTTAAGAGGCGAATTGGCAGGAGTAAATGCAGACTTTAAAAAGACAAAAGAAACATATAAAAAAATAATAGGATATGCAACGAATCGTAAGACAATTTACTTGCCGTCACATGATGAAACTGCAGGACAAAGACTCAGTAATAAAGAGTTTTTAGTTTGACACATCTTTGCTGGGGGAAAGGGTATGCAGCTAACATTGGTATTGCCAATAGCGGGGCTGAACATTGGAGCAATCAGCAACAGTAATTCTGCTGTGCTGTGGCTCGGGGCTTGACGAATAATGCCCAGCTTTAGTTCTTACTATTTAACTTTATCAAAAAGCCAGGCGGCAGTTCCGGGCGGACGAATATAAAATTCCCCACCATCGGCAATACCTGCCCGTTAGCGGTCATTGTATAGTCCTGAAATAGGTTGACTCCAAAAAAGTGGATAAGTCAACTTAAAACAGGACAAAAAATGAGTAAAAAACAAAGCTGTAAAGCGCAGAGGGCCGCAACAATTATTCTACACAGAAGCCTTTAAGCAGAAAATCGTAAACGAAGTATTGAGTGGCAAACTCAATAAGCGACAGGCTCACTGATCTATGGCATCAAGGGCAATGCCACCATTCTTTACTGGATCAATCAAAGCCGGGGTCTGCGGGGTTATGAAAAAAGAACCACTCCTCTTGCTAACTTTGCCGAAATGAAAAAGAACATTCAGACAAAAAACTGGAGGAAGAAAACAAAGAACTCAAAGAACTTCTTCGTGTGGCTGAACTGCGTGCCGATCTGTGGCAACATGCCATTGAAATTGCAGAAAAGAAGTTTAACATCGACATCGTAAAAAAGTATGGTGCCCAACAATCAACTCCTTCCAAAAACAAAGACCAAAAGAAAAAGTAACTGAAATGTGCCAGGTGTTTGGCCGCAGCAAACAGGCTTATTATAAGCAGCTGCATCAAAATGCCAACACCGCAGTAAAGGAAGAAGTCATTGTTGGGCTGATCAAAAAGAAACGGGAAATATGGAAACGGGGCAGCGGCAGAAACCTGCACCAGAGTTTGCAAAAAGAATTTAAGACCCATGATATAAAAATGGGCCGGGACAAGTTCTTTGATGTGCTCCGAAACAATCATTTACTCATCAAATCAAAACGATGCAGAACGAAAACAACCTGCAGTTACCATCATTTCAACAGGTATAAAAATCTGATTGAAAACGCAGCTGCCCCATTGCGGCTCAACGAGATTTGGGTGGCAGATATCACTTACCTGTGGCTAAAGCCACAGGACAAATTTTGTTACCTGAGCGTAATTACTGATTTGTATTCCCGAAAAATCGTAGGTCATTGTGTTCATGAATCATTAAGCGTAAAAGGTTGTATAGATGCTTTAAAACAAGCAGTAAGAAACAGAAAGGATAAAACCCAATCATTGATACACCACAGCGACAGGGGCGTACAATACTGTTGCCATGCTTATGTAAAGCTGTTGCAAAAACAACAAATACAAATCAGCATGACACAAACAGGTGACCCTTTGGAAAATGCTGTAGCAGAACGGATACACAAAACCATTAAAGAAGAGTTTACCAATGACCGGCAAATAAATTTTTGTAATATTGATGAAGCAAAATCGGAAATAAAAAAGTTCATTGAGTTTTATAATAAGCAGCGGCCACACAGAAGTGTACAATGGCTAACACCAAACGAAGCTGATCAATGCACCGGTAGCATTAAGGCGTGTATGGAAATCGTACTGGCGCAAAGAACCTGAATGGGGAGATTTGGCAAAGGCATAAGCTGAAGAATGATAAACAAAAAAGGTTGCCTGGTAAAAGACAACCTTTTTGTAAAATGAATAATCATTCCACAGCATCAGTTTATTCCTTCCCGGGTTTAGATCTCCCCAGAACTAAAACACCAGGTCCGCTTCAACTGATAAAACAAAGATGAACAACTAAACTCAAAACGTAAAACACAGGTATCTTATCCCACTGTGGAAAACGTAAAAAAGAGTCAACCAAAATCAGGACGACGCACAGCTCAATTGAGCTAACTTTGAGATACTGAAAATTCTCTTGGAGGGCACTACAAATGCGCAAAGTGCACAGTCCGAAATTCGGCAGACTATTACTCAAAGAAATAGGAAAATAAATTAAAACATAAATTATGTCCCTTTCAACTCTGCTTATCATGTATTCTGCATGGTGTCTGTTTCGTGGCGTGGGTTTTATTTTTTTGCCTGCAAAACTTTGGAAAACTTTTAATGTTAATCTTGATAAACATACTGGATTTCCGGTTCAACTGCTTGGAGGGGCTTTTATTGCTACAGCAATACTAAGTTGGACTGGTAAAAATTTGATTGGCAATTCTATTATAGATAGTATTCTTCTGTTCAACTTTTCTGTGGAACTTATCCAGGCTTTTGTTACAATTTATGGCATATTCCGTAATGCAGTAGCTAAACAGGCCTTGGGTCCATTTGTTATACATTTACTTTTTTCTATCGGGTTTGCCTATTTCCTTTTTTTGAACTAATCCTTGAAAGTATCTGCAAAGAATATGTGACACTGCCGCTAACATAAAAAACATCGGTCACGGCAGACAGAGATGGCGCACCAAAAGCCCGCCGGCTCGTAGCCAGGGCCGCAACTATAATAAACCTTAATTATAATAATTATGAAAGTAGATAAAAATGTAGCCTGGCCCTGGCCTGACGAATTAGATGCTTTAACCGCTGCACCAGAGCATCACAAACTGTTATTAGAAAATGATAGTGTTAGGGTTCTTGACACTCTTATTCGTCCAAATGAGATAACAGCACTTCATACTCATAAATGGCCGGCAACGCTTTATATCCTGAGCTGGTCAGATTTCGCCAGATATGATGACAAAAATAATATTGTAGTTGATTCAAGAAATTTTGATAAATCACCCTTACCTTTTACTGCCGTTTGGACTGAACCACTGATACCTCATAGATTGAAAAATGTAGGTGAAAATGATATACATATTATAAGTGTTGAAATCAAAAATAAATAAAAGGCAGCGTACAGCATTTGTATTGCTAAAAGCAGGGCTGACGTGTATTTTATCGGCTTCAGTTCTTTAGTCGCCTGGGGGTTCGGGCAGGAGGAATTCTTATCAACTTTTGTTGTTATCCTCATCAATAAATTATAAATCATCGGTAGCTCCGGGCAGAACGTTCATTGAATATCCTGCCTTCAGCGATACCTACCGTCAGACTGTCTAAAAACTATTCACATCCGGTTCATAACTTCAATGTATAAACGCAGTATATAAGCAGTAAATTTATGCATGCAATTTATAGAAGGAAAAAACAGAACCCAAAGTATTCTTTTTCCCCAGTCACTGGATCAGATAATAAATAAGGACAATGAAGTACGCATCATCGACCTTTTTGTAGATAGCCTCAAATTGGAAGACTATCATTTTGTGATGAAGACAACCAAAGAAGGTCGTCCTGCGTATCATCCTAAAGATTTATTGAAACTGTTCGTATATGGTTATCTCAATCATATAAGATCAAGCCGTCAACTGGAAAAAGAGTGTCGCCGCAACATAGAGCTGATGTGGCTGATGAAGCAACTGGCCCCCGATCACAACACGATCTCCAATTTCAGAAGAGATAATGAAAAGGCCATTAAGAAAGTGTTTCGCTATACCGTTAGTATCGCCAAACAATTTGATTTGATAGGCGGTAAACTGATAGCCGGAGACAGCACCAAATTAAGGGCACAGAACTCAAAGAAGAATAATTTTAATGAAGACAAAATTGAACGCCATCTTGCTTATATAGATGCCAGGCTGGAAGAATATAATACAGCATTGGCAACAGCAGATGAAGACCTGTCTACCGAACAGGCAGGCAATAAAAAGATCGTTGAAGAAGAAATAAAAAAACACAAGGAGAGAAAAGATAATTATGAGAACATGCAGCACACACTCGATGAAACGGGAGCGCCACAGCTCTCCACCTCAGACCCTGAAAGCAGGCAACTGATGATCCGCAACAACATAACCGAAGTAGCCTACAATGTACAAACGGTGGTAGATGCCAAACACTGCATCCCCATAGATTATAAAGTGACCAATGAGAACGATACACGTGCTATGAGCGGGATGCTTCGCAGGGCAAAAAAGATATTAGGAACCAGTGATTTTACAGCCCTCTATGATAAGGGTTACCATACCGGCAGCGAAATAAAAATGGCGGTAACGTCAGGCATTAATATAATGGTAGCTGTACCGGGGATAGCCTCTGTTGCTCCGGACGAGCAGTATAACATGAGCCACTTTGTTTATGATGAAATAAATGATACGTATACCTGCCCGCAGGACAAAATACTAACAACTAACGGTAAACCATACCAGAAAAGTAAGAACCTTCATTATTACACGGTAAAGCATTATAAAACCCACGCGTGTCCCGGGTGTCCGGCAAGAGCTTTGTGCACTAAGAATACCAAAGGAAGATTAATAGAAAGAAGTGAGTTTGCTTCCTATATGGAACAGAACAAACGGAACATAGAAGCCAGTCCGCAACTATACAAGCAAAGACAAAGCATAGTGGAACATCCATATGGCACCATAAAAAGGCAATGGGGCTTTTATTATGTGATCACAAAGAAAGGAATAAAACGGGCATCAGCAGATGTTGGTTTTATGTTTATAGCCTATAATCTGCGGAGGCTTATGAACATTATTGATAAAACAACCTTTACAAAGTTCCTGCAGGAGCTTGTGTTTTCATTTTATTATGGAATAGCGGCCTTCATAAAAGGTATTATCTCCAAAATGAGCCAGGCACTTTTTTCTCTGATATTTCTACTAAATAATTTTAAGGCTGCCTGAAATCATTTTCAATTTGATTTATATTTGAAAAGCAACGAAGGTTCTTAGACGAACTGCCGTTAGCTGCAAACCGCCCGCCGGTTCAAGATCAGAACCTGAATTTTGACAGTCAAAGAATAATTTCTTTTTAAAAAACAATTTGATTATTTTTCTATCAACAAATTATTTTTTATGCAAACATCAAAAATGAATCCAGAAAATGTTTTCCAACATCATTTAGAGGCTTTAGGAAAAAATGACAAGGACGAACTTATGAAAGATTATGCAGAACAATCTGAACTTTGGACACCAGATGGCGCCATTGTTGGATTAGAAGCCATTTCATCTTTTTATACCTATGCTTTTACACTTTTTCCAAAAGATAAAACAGAATTAGAAATAAAAAAGATGATTGCTAAAGACGATAAAGTGTATGTTGTTTGGACAGCGGACAGTCCAATAGTTAATGTTTCATTTGCTACAGACAGCTTCGAAATAAAAGAAGGCAAAATTTTGTGGCAAAGTACAGCATTTCAAATGGCCCAAAAATAAATCGTCTGCTCATTAAGTCTGCCGCTAACAGGCGGTTTGGCAATATGGCGGGGCGACGAATATATTCTCATCTTTTTTTTTCATTACTCCCTAAATTTTGCTGTTTAAATAAAAATACTTACTTTTGACGTTAGTAACCTAAGACAGGAGTATGATTATATCTTTTGGTAATTCAGAAACAGAGCAAGTTTGGTTAGGCAATCGGGTAAAGAAATTACCAATGGAGATTCAAAATGTTGGAAGAAGAAAACTTAGAATGCTTAACAACTCTGTTGATATAGCAGATTTAAGAATTCCACCAGCAAATAGATTGGAAAAACTGTCTGGGAAACTAAAAGATTTTTATAGCATTCGAATTAATGATCAGTGGCGGATTGTTTTTAAATGGAACACTGGAAATGCCTCTGAAGTTGAAATAATTGATTATCATTAAAAATTACAAAATGGCAAAACTTAAAAATATTCATCCTGGTGAAATTCTTTTGGAGGAGTTTCTTGTTCCATTCAATATAACTGCCTATAAGCTGGCAAAAGATGTTGAAATTCCTCAAACAAGGGTTTCTGAGATCATCAAAGGCAATCGTAGAATTACAGCTGATACGGCTTTAAGATTAAGCAAATACTTTGGCAACTCTGCTAAATTTTGGCTTGGACTACAAGATGACTTTGACATTGAAGAACAAATATCAACAAAAGGATCATTACTCAAGTCCATTAAGGCTTTAAAGGTTGCCTAACGGCGCATAGTCGAGTAAGCAAGGGGGATTTCACCCCCTGCTCCTCACAGAACCGTACGTGAACCTCTCGATTCATACGGCTCTTCAAGATGTGTTGGCAATTAGTAAGCCGGGCATACACTCCAATGGGCAAACAGGCTGGGCTGCATCTTGTACAATGTATTGAGCCATCTTCGGCTCTTGCGCAAGTTCAACCGCTTGTTCCATTTGCACCATTTCTCAAGCCTTCTGTTTACAAAGCGCCATAGGTCGTTCAGGTCTCTTTTGATAAAGTGACAGTAGTAGTTTTGCCAACCACGCACTAATGGATTTATAAGATTTGCTACCACGTATATACTCCCCGTTCGGGTATGTAATTTAAGGCTGCGTATCTTATCCATTATCGCTTTCTTTGATGCCTTTGATGGCGAGGGAAGTATCCGCAGTTTCCATTCTCCTTCCACTTTTACCCATTGGGGTTTAAACTCATAACCTCCCATTTCAAAGGTGTGTACTTTTCGTTCACTGCCTTTTGTTTGGCTGCGATCTAAACAAATGATTTGGGTTTTGTCGGGATGAATGGTTAGCCCGCATTCCGTAAAGCGATTGTATAGCTTTTGCAAAATGCTTTGTGCTATCTGCTCCCGCCTGCAATGAATGATGATGTCATCCGCATACCTTTCAAACCGGATACCCGGATAGTTTTGCTTCATCCATCCATCAAACACTACATGCAAGTACAGGTTGGCTAACAGCGGACTGGCTACTCCCCCCTGTGGTGTACCGCTTTGCGGTTGTGACTGGCTTCCATCTTCATGCATTATACTGGCTTTTAACCAACGACTAACGTAGAGGCTTACCCATTTTTCTTTGCAGTAAAATTGTAATGCCTTCAGCAATTTGTCGTGGGGTATGGTATCAGCGTGGCGATTGATGTCCAGCGTAATCACATACGGGTATTGAGAGCAGTTGAACTTTGTAATAGCCTGAAATATGTTGACCTAAAAAAGGTCAAATATGGCGAAGTCAAAAGTAAGAAAATCACTGAGGCCAAGACGAATCTTCAGTGTGCAGTTGAAAAAAAAGATAGTAAAAGATATTGATGAAGGTAAAACGAATGTAACGGGCGTAAGCCGGGAATATCAGGTGAGTGCTGTAGCAATTTATAAGTGGTTAAAAAAATATTCGTCACATTTACATCCATCAACTACAATTGTTATGCAGATGGACAGTGAACAATACAGAAGCAGGGAACTTGAAAAAAAGATCGCAGAATTAGAGAGCGTTATTGGGCGTAAACAGATGGAGATAGATTACCTGAATAAACTGATTGAGTTGGCCCAGGAAGATTTAGGTATTGATTTAAAAAAAAATATCAATACAGTTGCATCAGTTGGTTCAGGCGATACAAAAACCAAGAAGGGTTCCGACTAATGGAATTGTATAGTTATTTGGGATTAAGCAGGCAGTCGGTGCATCAAATGCTGCAGCGTCAGGGTGCAAGGTTTGAAAGATCCCGTCAGTTCATTGAAAAGGCAGCAATCCTGCGTGAAGCACATCCTGAGATGGGATGTAGAAAAATGGCTTTAATTTTAAAAGAACGGGGCTACGGCCGCGATAAAATAGAAGGTTTTTTGCTGGCAGGTGGATTTAGGGTTTATTATCCGCCCAACTTTGTTAAAACCACGCACAGTGTGCGTACCAACCAGTTTGATAATCTGATTGAGGGACTAACAATAAGAGGCATCAACAAGGTGGTTCAAACAGATATAACCTATCTGTGGATAAAGGAGCGGTTTTACTACCTGGTTTTTATTATCGATGTTTACTCAAGGGTTATCATAGGGTACCATGCCAGCTGCGGACTGGAATGCGAAGCGAATATTAAAGCGCTGCAAATGATGATACGATTAAGAAAGAAGGAAAACATAAAAGGACTAATTCATCATTCCGACCGGGGAGGCCAATATAACAGTCTGGCTTACCTGAAAATATTGCAGGAACATGGTATAAAGGTAAGTATGTGTAAAGCGGCCTGGGAAAATGCATACACAGAAAGGATAAACCGAACCATCAAACATGAATACCTGAGGCACCGGCAAATAGATTGCCTGGAAACCTTACGTAAGGAATTAAAAAGAGCAGTTCATTTATATAATAACCAAAGGCCACACTGGAGCTTATGTCAACAAAAAAGCCCTGTAGAATATGAAACGTATGTGAGCAGTCTGCCTGAAAGAAAAAAACCAGTTATGACGATATATAAAAAAGAAGATAGGACATCAACAAATTAATGTGGAGTTATAAAAAAAGAAAAGGAACTTAATAATATTAATTTAAAAATGTCAACATTATTTAGGCATCTTCATAGTAACAACAATGAACAATTAATTATAAATTTTACAACAGTCACGGGCAGCCGAATATCTATTATCCCGCCTGCGCAAAGCCGTGGCCGCAAGCAGACAAAACCTCACCCATGGCGAATCTTTTTAAATCCGTTTTATTGGCAATAAGACATTGCAAAAAATGGATTCTTACGATTTTCAGTATTTATTGTATTTCCTGTTTGACAGGGATTATTATGGTACATTCCGGAAATAAATTTGCTTTATCCTGCCGGGACAAGATAGTTGGCAATGCTATCGCTTATGATAATGCGTCAATAAACTATAATAAAGACAATCGGTTTAAAGCGGCTATCATTGATTTTAGCGGTAATCTGTTTATTAGTGCAATCCCGCAAACATTTATGGGACTTGGAGTAATTTTCCCATTCTTCACATCAGCATATCAAGGCTGGATTGGCGGAATCGTTTCTGTTGACGGGGCACACCAAAGCAGATTAAAGAAAATCAAACCGGCTTTCTATTATTTCATTGTACTTATTTTACAATTGATACCATATTCATTAACAATAGGCTCAGGACTATCTCTTGGTATTAAAACATATAAACTCAATAAAGGTCGAAAATTATTTAAATACCAATTAAACAAATCCAGTTTAAAAGATGTTTTGAATATTTACTTATTTGCTATTCCTATTTTTTTCATTGCATCGTGTTTTGAATTTTTAAGCAACTGGAATAATTAAAGCCAGCACACAACAGCGAGGTTTTGCGTCAGCGGGGGCGACGAATAAATCCTCATCTTAGTACTATCTGCTTCAGTTCTGGCTCGCCGAATAATATTCTCCGCCGGGATACTTCTTTTGCAGTTGTTAATGGGTGTCTTCACTGACGGGGGGCTGTGAAAAACGCTCAAGATGAAGATTTAAAGAACGGACCGATACTGACCATGATTTTTTATGGACGTCGATCCCAATCTAAAATTTTTGACCTTCAAAATCAAGTGAATTTTGCAATTTTGTAGTAAGCATAGTACAGTGGTTTTAATTTTTAAAAATTGCGAAACTTTAAATTATCGTTCATCAAAATTACGGCGGCCCATTTCGTTGGTGACCGCAACGTACCTGCACTATGCTTTTCTTACATCATTACTTCATCTCTGGTTTTTCAATCAGCGGTAGTTCGGTCTGAAGTTTTTCAAATACCCTGCTATCGCAAATACTCACCGTTAGCGGTTATGCTGTGGCGACCGTGCAACCGGACAACAATATTTTCAATTTGTAATTTAAGGATATGAGCAACGAAACAACATGGAACAAAGACCAAAGAGAACTTTGGGAACTAATCCAAAAAATCAACGGCTGCTGGTATAAAGGAGACCCGTTACAGCTTGCAGATTTTTTTCACCCGAATATTGTGTTTAATAGTCCTGACTTCAAGCATCAAATCACTGGCAAAGACAATTGCGCTCAGACATACATTGATTTTATGAACAACTCAAAAGTTCTGTTATACAATGAAGGTAATCCGACAGTCGGGATCTTTTCAAATACTGCCATTGTAACTTATGATTTTGAAATGAAATACGAACAGAATAACAAAACATATCATGAGACGGGAACAGACATTATGGTTTTCGAGCGTCATCAGGATACATGGAAAGTAATTTGGAGAGGCTTGAGCAACTTGAAAAATCTATAATGACAGCCATTTCGCTTTGACAGCACGAACCGCTAATAATTCGGTTTGGCAATATGGCGGGCGACGAATATATTCTCAACTTTTTTCAGGACGGGTCACATCGCTAAGTGACCATCGTTTCAAGTTGCTGAAGCTTCTTTTATAGAAAGCAATTTTAGCCTGTTTATATTATTGCTGGTAAGTTTCCAGGTCTACAGGCATAAAGTCTTTTTGTTCAGTAACCATTTTATAAAAGATTTTTGCCATCTTATTACCCGTAGCTACTATTGCAAATTTGTTTCCGCCTTTACTTTTCATTCTTCCGAAATAATCGCCGAGCCAATGATTACTCCGCTGAACCGTGTTGGTGGCTATCCTGAAGGCCTGACTTGCTGCGTTGGGTTTTTCTTAAGTAGTTTGCTGCTTATTAATTTTCTGCCGGACAGCTTATTATTCGGACACAGATTGAGCCAGCTTTTGAAATGATTTTCAGTGGGCCATCGATAACTCCTGGCAGCACGTTCATCGAATATCCTGCCCAGCAATATCTTCCGTCAGCGGTAATTGTACAGCCACACCCTGCGACTTCAAACTTCCCCACATTTTTTCTTTAAAAAAATATTTTGCAAAAATATTTTGCGAAACCGAATAGTTGCGCATATATTTGCAACCAATCGGTTTCGCATAAAAATCAAACAATATGAGACGAGACATTTTCCAGGCAATAGCAGACCCGACAAGGCGGGCAATTATTATCTTAATTGCATTGCAGGCAATGACACCGAACGCCATTGCTGACAACTTCAACACTACCCGGCAATCTGTTTCTAAACACCTTCGCATACTCACAGAATGCGAACTGGTAAAACAGCAACAACAAGGCAGGGAAATTTACTACTCACTTGAAATTGAAAAAATGAAAGAGATTGATAAATGGATAACCCAATTCAGAAAAATTTGGGAAACCCGATTCAATCAACTCGACAAAGTATTATCAACAATTAAAAAACAGAAAAAATGAAAAATGATTTGCTATTTGATTTTACCGTTGACAAAGCAACAAAAATGGTATTTATAAACAGGGAATTTGATGCCGGCCTTTCGCTGGTATGGGATGCTTTTACCAAACAGGAAATTCTTGACCAATGGTGGGCACCTAAACCCTGGACCTCAAAAACAAAAATTATGAATTTTGAAGTGGGCGGACGAAGATTTTATGCTATGGTAAGCCCCGAAGGACAGGAACGTTGGTCGGTTCAGAAATACACTTCCATCAGCCCAAAAACCAATTTTAAATTTTTAAATGCTTTTGCAGACGAAAATGAAAATCCTGAATTGCCGGGTTCTGAATGGGATCTGAATTTCAGCGAAGAAAACGGGAAGACAAAAGTGAGTGTTACTATTTACAATGAATCTCTTGAACGCATGGAGAAGATGATTGAAATGGGCTTCAAAGAAGGATTTACGATGACATTGAAAAGCCTGGAAGATCTGTTGGCAACCTTATCAAAAAAATGATCTTCGTTTTCAAAACGGCAGTTTCAACAAATAAGAAAGTAACAAATTTAATTACCTAAAAAATAAAAATTATGGCACTCATCAATCCTCACATCAACTTCAACGGAAATGCGGAAGAAGCATTCACCTTTTACAAATCAGTATTTGGCGGAGAGTTTGCAAAGATTATTCGTTTCAAAGACCTTGCAAGTCCTGAATTCAGGGTTGCGGAAAAAGAAGAAAATAAAATTATGCATATTGCTTTGCCTATCGGTAAAAGCAGTATGTTGATGGCAAATGATGTTCCGGAAATTATGGGAAAAACAAACGAAAATGAGAACAGAAGTAAAATTGTAATAAGTGCAGAAAGTAAAGAAGAAGCAGACAAATTATTTAATGGGCTTTCAGCGGGAGGGCAAATAGAAGGGCCCATTGGTGATAGTCCATGGGGTTCCTATTTTGGTTGTTTCAGAGACAAATATGGCATTGAATGGATTGTGGAATTTGCACAAAACTAAGGGGCAATTGTAACTGGCGGCATTGTATTATCAATAAATTAAAATTTAAACAACGTTATGAAAAATTTACTCAAAACACATAATCCTTTTAGATCAATACTAATGCTAATTGCTATCATGGTTATAGCGTCTTCATCAAGTGGGCAAAAAATCAAGCCTTCCAACAGTGGTTATGCACCTGTTAATGGCATAAAAGTTTATTACGAAGTATATGGTGAGGGTAGCCCCATAGTTTTACTGCATGGCGCTTTTTATACAATTGATATGAACTGGGGTCAATTAATTCCTGAGTTATCAAAAACAAGGAAAGTAATTGCCATTGAAATGCAGGGTCATGGACATACACCGTTTTCAGATAGAGAATTATCGATCACTACTTTAGCAAGTGATGTAGAAAAAGTAATGGATTATTTGAAAATAGATAGTGCTGATGTAGCAGGATATAGTATGGGCGGCTCCGTTGCTTACCAGTTTGCTGTACAAAGCCCTAAACGGTTAAGAAAATTAGTGATCATTTCTTCTACTTATAAAACTGATGGCTGGCTACCCAAAGTAAACGGTGCGTTTAAAGATTTTAAACCTGAGTTTTTTGATAACACGCCATTAAAAACAGCATACGATGCAGTAGCTCCTGATAAAACAAAATGGAGAAGTTTCTTACAGCAGATGTTTACTTTCGCCAAGGTACCATTCAACGTCGGTGACTCCAATATTGCAAAAATTGCTGCGCCTGTACTAATTATATCCGGCGACAATGATGGACTGGATAAAGTTGAGTTGATGAAAACGTATCAATTATTGGGAGGTGGTGTTTCTGCTGACCTGCAGCCAATGCCAAAATCGCAACTGGCTATTGTTCCTTCACAAGGACATGTGAGCCTGATGATGCAGACAAAAACGATTTTGAATTACTTAAATAGTTTTTTAAAATAACTTAATGACTCTGCATATCGAATAGTAAAAAGGTAAAATAAGTAACCCTTAATTTTATATTTAATGAACGTAAAAGATCAAATTAAAGAGTATATCATCAGCCAGCCCGAACCAAAACGCAGCGAGATGCAAGCGTTGCACCACATCATTCTGCAAGTAATGCCGGCATGTAAATTATGGTTCTTAGATGGTAAAGACAATAGATATCAGATGCCTTACTTTCTGAGTGAGCTTAAACGCACAGGTGTTACCAGGTTATTACTCTGGGAAGAATATCGAAAAGAATCGATCGATCCGTTCCGGTATACGCAGTTTTGTATTTTATTAAAACAAGCCGCTAAGATTACGAATGCCAGCATGCACCTGGTTAGCTGCGGGCGCTATGGTAATGGTTGATTTTGCAGGAGATAAAATGAGTTATGTTGATCGTTCCAGCGGTGAGATAATTTTCTGCCCGGTATTAGTGGCAGTATTACCCTTCAGCAAATACACGTTTGCCATGGCGTTGCCTGATGCCAGCATCCCGCAGGTAATCAAGGCGCTGAATGCGTGTATGGCTTATTTTGGCGGCGTTCCTTTGAGTTTAAAGACTGATAACATGAAGCAGGTAGTAACAAAATCCTGTCGTTATGAACCGGTTTTTAGTGAGGCTTTGCAGCAATGGGCACTGCATTATAATATTACCTTGCTGGCTACAAGAGTAGCTAAACCCAAAGATAAAGGTGCCGTAGAAAATGAGGTGAAGATCGCCTATCAGCGTATCTATGCACCCTTGCGTGATGAGATATTTTATTATATCACCCAATTAAATGAAGCCGTTAATAAACAGCTTTCCTTGCATAATGAAAAACTGTTCCAGTTAAAAGATTATAGTCGCCTTGAGCAATTTACCCTGGAAGAAAAATCCTTATTGCAGCCACTGCCACCGGAAGAATTTATAATAAGACACCGTGTACTGGCCAAGGTGCAAAAAAATTATCATATCACGCTGGGAGAAGACTATCATCACTACAGTGTGCCTTACCAGTTCATTGGCAAACAAGTCAGTGCGGTTTATGATAGCGATACTGTAGAAATATATTGTGCCCATAAGCGCATTGCCTTGCATAGACGCAGTTACAAAAAACATGACTTTACTACCCTCGGAGATCATATGCCACAGGGACACCAACGTTACTTTGAGCAACAAGGATGGACACCTGCTTATTTTTTGGATCAGGCGATGCGTATTGGCCCGGCTGTCCATCATTACATGGATGAGGTTCTAAAAGGCAGAGCCTATACAGAGCAAACCTACAATGCCTGCCGGGGAATTTTACGACTACATAAACAATACGGTTCCCCCCGGTTACAGTCAGCTTGTTGCAGGGCATTGACCGGGAGTGTATTTAACTACCGGACCATCCAAAACATACTGATCAATAATCTCGATCAAATCAAAGACGGTTATCCCCCTGATCTGTTTACCCTTCCGGAACACAATAATCTTCGCGGTAAGGATAGTTATC
The DNA here is from genome assembly GCA_963819925.1 of uncultured Chitinophagaceae bacterium. Classification (GTDB taxonomy): domain Bacteria; phylum Bacteroidota; class Bacteroidia; order Chitinophagales; family Chitinophagaceae; genus Ginsengibacter. Next base: position 199,845 of record CAWFYG010000029.1, read on the forward strand.
AATAATCAACCTTATTTATTAATTATAAAAACAAAAAACATGAATCAGCAAAGTACGCTTGAACAATTACAGGAACTTAAACTATCAGGTATGGCTAAACGCTATGAGGCCATCCTGAACCAACCCGTACATCAACAACCAGAACCCCATGCCCTGATAGCCACGCTTGCAGAAGCAGAATCCGGTTACCGGATCCATCAACGAACCCAACTTTATCTCCGGCTCTCTAAACTTAGATACAATGCAACGCCGGAACAGATCAACTGCACACCAGGCAGAGGAATTACTAAAGAAGTTCTTACCATGCTATCAGACGGCACCTTTATAGAAAAAGCAGAAAACCTGTTAATTACCGGAGCCACCGGATGTGGGAAAAGTTACCTGGCCTGTGCCATGGGAAGAAATGCCTGTTTATTGGGACACCGGACGCTCTATTATTCTATGAATAGATTTATTGAAGCATTAGCGGCGGCCAGGTTAGATGGAACTTATCTGCGCTGGATTAATGCAATTGCTAAGACCCCACTGCTAATCATAGATGATTTTGGTTTGCAATCTTTGAACCACGATATGCGGTTAACCTTATTACAAATATTGGAAGATCGCTTCGCGAAAGGTGCAACGATTGTTACATCACAGTTACCCGTTAGTAAATGGTATGAATATATCAACGAACCTACTCTTGCAGATGCAATATGTGACAGGCTGACATCCAATGCACATAAAATAGAATTAAAAGGAGAATCCTTAAGGAAGAAAAATAAAAACTAAATTTACATCAGCTACAACACACCTTTAAGAGTGGTAAACTTTGCTACTGAAATGGTGGTAAACTTTGACCGTAATATCCAAGTAAAGGTAAAACTGTTTCTAATCCTAATATAGGATATGGTTTTTACACCATAAAATATGCTGATGGAACAACCAGGGATTTTTATCAAATTGGTTTGAGTGCAAACACAACCGGGATCTCTGTTTACATCCTTGGTTTAGAAGACAAGACATACTTAGCCAAAACGTATGGGAAAAAACTTGGCAAAGCAAGTGTAACCGGGTATTGCATTAAGTTCAAAACGCTGAAAGACATAAACATTGATATACTTGAAGCGGCAATACGAAAGAGATTTGAGGCTCAGAATGAAAAAAGTTAAGTTGATGAAATTATTAAAAATAAAACAATATTCAACGGACTTTCAGAAGGTGGTAAAGTTGAAATGCCAATTGCTGACATTTCTTTTAGTGCTTATTTTGGAATATTTACAGACAAATTTGGTGTGCAATGGATGGTGGACTTTACCCCAAAATATAACGGGCAAAAGTAACTGAAGAAAAAACAACGAACCGCTAACATGATTGGGATTGCTGCTATGCTGGCAGGGTAGTAACTATTAGCCGAAAATTGCTATCAGGTTCAGTTTCATCTGGACATTCAATTTTCAACTTTAGTTCATAACTGCAAGCTCCGGTTACTGATTTTCCAAGGTGCGTTTTAACTGTGCTAACATTTTTCTCCAGCTTTCTTCCGTCACATCTCTGGAAACTCCGGTTTGTAGTAATTTAAGTTCACAGCCTGAACCTTTAGGTATAATTTCTATTGCAACATTTGTTTCTCCGGGAAAGTGCTTTGGGACAGAAAGAGTAAATGCGAGTTTGTTGGGTTTACTGATTTCTAAATATTCTCCATAATGGTCGATGTATTCATTATTACTTTTTTCAAGTTCAAGTATTGAAAATTTGCCTTGCACTTTTAAATCAATCCTGACATTGACAATTTCGCTAGTCGGACCAACGAACAACCATTTGTGTATTAACTCTGCATTTACCCAGGCATCAAAAACAATTTCTGCCGGCGCTGAAAAGCTATAACTTATATAAACATTATCTGAGTTCATAAATTTAATAATATCATAATTGTTACAACAAATGTGCCTGCAGCTAAAAGGTGTGCCACGAGGCTGGCGGAGGGAACAAAAATCGGATACAGTTCGCTATCAGTAATAGTTCCGGCATAACTTTCTTTAACCGGCTTTTGTTGTTAACTTCATCTTTAGTAATAATATTGGGTTGACGTCCGGGCTACCGTTTTTCAATTACCAGCCCGTCGTCAGGCCTGCCGTTGTGCGACATGCTTTCGCGACACCGCTTACATGAAACTGACCGATAACTATCGGGTGCAAAACATGAACATATTATTGTATGACCGGCATTAAAAGTTTTTTAAAATTTCATAAGGCGACTATAGTTTACAGTATCTGTTTGGCTTTGCTGCTGTTTCTTCTCAAATGGTTAGAACTTCGTTTTATAATATTTGATTACTCACTCGAAATCTACATCGGAGCCGTTGCTTTAATTTTTACGGGTTTAGGAATATGGCTTGCATTAAAACTCTCCAAACCAAAAATTGAAACTGTATTGGTAGAAAAAGAAGTGTATATAAGCAGAAATGAAAACCTGACCCACCCTGCCCTGCCGGCAGGCACGCGGCAGGCGGGTTTTGTGCTAAATGAATCACTTATTGCCAAACTTGAGTTGAGCCCCAGGGAATTGGAAATATTGGGTTTAATTGCAGAAGGAAACAGTAACCAGGAAATTGCTAACCGGATTTTCGTTTCATTAAGCACCGTGAAAACACACAACCAAAATCTTTTTGAAAAGTTAGACGTGAAAAGACGGACACAAGCAATTGAAAAAGCAAAACGGTTGAATCTCATCCCTTGAAAGATATCCTACTTTGGTATGAAAGTAAGCTGCACAATTTGTCCCGCCTAAGACGGAACAAAAAAATAGCCGAAAGTATGAGAGGAAAAAGCCGGGCAATGGTGATATTTGCTCCATAAAAAAATGAAAAAATGAAAAAGAATATTATCATCTACGGACTTATTGCAGGAATTGTAGTTTCCATTCTAATGCTGTTTTCTATCAGCATTAAAATGGATTATAACCTAAGTTTGTTCGTTGGGTATGCTTCTATGCTTATTGCTTTTTCCCTTGTCTTTGTTGGCATTCGAAATTACAGGGATAAATATAATGAGGGAGTTATCAGTTTTGGCAAAGCATTTAAAATAGGGATTATGATTGTTTTAATCGCTTCAACTATTTATGTTATTGCATGGCTTATTGATTACTTTTTTTTCATTCCCGATTATTTGGAAAAATATTCAGCCCACATGCTTGATAAGCTGAAAGCAAGCGGGGCAAGCCAAATAGAAATAGATAAGCAAACAACAGAAATGGCAAACCTGGCTAAGATGTATAAAAATCCATTTTTTAATGCAATGATGACTTACATGGAAATTTTGCCTGTCGGGTTGATTGTAACGCTTATCAGTTCATTAATTTTAAAAAGTAAAACTGCAAAAAATTAAACAACAATACTAAAATGAAAAAAGTAACAGGCATCGGGGGAATCTTTTTTAAATGTAAAGACCCCAACAAAATGAAAGAATGGTATAAAACTTATCTTGGTTTAGATACTAACGATTACGGGGCAACTTTTGAGTGGAGGGAAGAATCCGATCCAACAAAAAAAGGTTCTACAACATGGAGTCCCTTTCCTGAGACAACAAAATATCTTGAACCTTCCACAAAAGACTTTATGATTAACTACAGGGTGGCTGATTTGGAAGCACTGGTTGAAGAACTAAAAAAAGAAGGTGTAACAATTGTTGACAAAATAGAAAGCTACGATTACGGCAAGTTTGTTCATATCATTGACATCGAAGGAAACAAAATTGAATTATGGGAACCCAACGACTAGGTAGTAAGATAACAAAATAAGAATTTAAACGACCGACGGAAAAGAACTCCTAACCGCTAACATTGGGTGGCCGACGCACAACTACCTTCCCCAAAATTTACGGCTGGTAGCCGAGGGTTTGCTTTTACAGCATTTTGAATAATCTTTTATTTCTTTTGCCCCACCACTTCTTTATAAATTTCTTCAAACTGTTTTCCTTTGTGCTTCTGCCACAACGCTGAAAATTTTACCTCTATGTTTTTCAACAATTGAATGCAAAGCTGTTTATCATCTTCGGTTAAACCGCTCATTATCATGGTAGCATTTTTTAAAATTTTTGCTTTGCATGCGTTAGCTATCTTTTCGCCTTTGGCAGTAAGCTCAATTCTCTTTGAACGCCTGTCTTCCTTGTCATCGTATTCTTTAATAATCCCTCTTTTTTTCATACGGGTTAGCATGTCCGTTCCGCTTGAAAGTTCAAACAGGTTGGCATAAATCACTTCTGTTTTCTTAGGATTTTTTTCCTGCTTTATTGTGAGCAATATTCCGAATTCTTCAATCTGGTTTAAGCCCGTCCCTTTAAGCGCAAGGTTTGCATAATTCATATTCAGCTTACTGATCCTGCCAATTATTTTCAGTAACAGTCCGTCAGTGATGTCAGGAACAACGCCACCCACCAATGTACCTTTTACTTCCTGCTGTTGACGGTGTGCGAGATAGTGCCTGCAAAAATCTTCGATGCTTCCGGTTGGGTGTGTTCCTGCAAACGCAGCCCATGCGTTCACTAATCCGATTGTTTTATCCATGATTATTTATTTCGTTTTCGTATCAAAAATAAAAATATTACTCCGAAAGTTTGGATATTATTTCGTAATCGTTTTATATTTGTATAAAATACTACGTTAACGAATATAAATTAAACCCTAATGAACACACAAGCTTTTTATCACCTGGCCCTGGTAACACATATTATCGGCCTTACCATGATGGCAGGAACAACTTTGGCGGACTATGTAATCACGCGGCAATTCTGGAAACAATACGCTAATGACAAACTGAAAGGAATGGCTATTAACCAGGCAATGTCAAAATTCCAAATGTTTTTCGGTATTGGAATTATCCTCTTAATTCTTTCAGGTGTTGAAATGATGGCAATTACCAACGGTGCGTTTGGAGAACAAACATGGTTCCGGATAAAATTTTGTTTGGTGATACTTATTATCATTAACGGGTTAGCAGTTGGCAGAAGACAAGGAACGAAACTGAGAAAACTTTTATCCGGGAAAGCAGCAGTTGAAAATGTCGATGCGAAACTTTTAAAAGTCAGGACCCATCTCAATTGGTTTCACATTGCACAAATGACTTTATTCACAGCCATTTTTGTTTTAAGTGTTTTTAAATTCAATTAAGCTGATACTTTCCTCTGCAATTATAACAGCATACGACCAATAAAAAGGCAAAGTATTGCAAATAAAAGGCTGATGAAAAGCGCAAACAAAAATATCATTCATGAAATGCAAATGTTTCTTTCGGCTCCGATTGTAGTGCATGTCTGCATTTTGAATCTGATAATCAAATTAACAAAGCTGTCCATCAAAGAATCAAAATATTTCAAGCAAACAATTAAAAAAAAATAAACATTATGAAACAGATTTTTATTGACAAATTCCTTGTTCCGGAAAATGCCAAACAGGAATTTATAGAAAGAATGAACATCAACAGAAGCTTTATTAAAACGCTAAATGGTTTTAACGAAGATGCCGCGTATGAACGAAGTCGATGAAAATGGAAATCTCATTTGTGTCACCATAGCCATGTGGGAAAATGAAGAGGTCCTGAAAAAAGCAAAAGATACCGTTCAGGAAGAATATAAAAAGCAAGGCTTTAACATGCCGGAAATGTTGGGAAGATTATACATCACCTTTGACAGGGGCATCTACACAAAAATGGAAAACTAAAGAAGTAAATATCTAAAGCAACAAGAAATGAAAAAGAATAAAACAATCTACCAGGTTACAACAGCAATCATTACATTGGTTATGATTTTTAGTATATACAAAATGTTTACACCTGATTACGAACTTCTGGGGCTTCCCAACTATATAAGAATTGAACTCACGGTGTTTAAAATACTCGGACTAATCGTTTTACTTGTTCCCCGGTTTTCCACGAGGATTAAAGAGTGGGCCTATGCCGGTTTTGGCATTACATTTATTTCAGCCTGCGTGGCGCATTACAGCAGCGGCGACACTTTTTTAAGATCATTAGAGCCCGTTATTTTCCTGGTAATATTAGCAGTCTCCAATATTTACTTGCACAAACTCAGAAACGTTCAAAATGCACAGGCATGAAAAAAATAATCGTGTTCGGCGCAACGGGCGGCACAGGCAAACTTGTTATCAAACAGGCGTTGCAGGCCGGGCACCGGGTTACCGCCATCGCAAGAAATCCTGGTGCTCTTATCAGTCATCAACATTTGGAAATAATTAAAGGCGATGTATTTCAACCAGGTACTTTTGCAAATGCAATTAAAGAAAAAGATGTGGCGGTTTCCTGCCTGGGTATTCGAAACAGGAAGCCAACATCCATCTATTCCGGGGGCGTGAGCAACATCATTACAGCAATGCAAAAAGAAAATATACAACGAATCATTTGTCTTTCCGCAGGTGCGGTTATTGTTCCGCCAAAAGGTTCTCTCATAATGAAATTTGTTGCAAAAAATATCTTACAGCGTTTATTCAAACACAGTTATGCCGATATGCTGGTTATGGAAAAAATGCTCGAAGAAACGGATTTGAACTGGACCGTTATTCGTCCACCGTGGTTAAGAGATACGAAACACACCCGTAAATATAGAACCTCCATCAATGAGCATTTACAAAATCCTTCAAAAATTTCCCGTGCCGACCTCGCCGATTATATCGTGACTCACTTAACCGATGAAAAAACTTTCCAGGCACGGGTTGAAATTTCTTATTAACGTTCCCTGTCCAAAGAAGCAATTCCCGAACCGATTAATAAATAACCTGAACTTTCTATCAACTAAAATCTACTTTTACCGCGGAATTGTAATTTCATTCACCGTTCCTCTTAGCCCCCACAACGAAACTCCATCATGCAAATCGTCATGCTGTTGTATCTATCCAAAAAAATAATATCAAAAATTTTATTGACCACATTCCTCCGCTTACTCACATATTGTAAAACTCTGTGGCCATAATGAACAGGAGATAATGCAACGAACAAAAGAAAATTATGCAGGCCCTGTAATTATGGGGCAAGACCTGATGAGCTTTTCAATTGGTGATACCGTTATGGTAAATGCATGGAATAATAAATAACCACTCTAATTTCCACTTCGTGTGAGGAATATCTTAAATCTTGTATGAATTAAATAAAACAATTACTTTGGAATGGTAGATCGGATTGTCCTAACGACAATACAAAAAGTATAATTGCAGATAGTTGGAAATCAAAAGAATTTTTTTGTAGTATTACATCTAATAAACGTCAATGCGTACCGTTGCACGCCATAATATGACGACCCCAAAATTCATACTGCCTTTATTAGTGACACTTACGTTTTGCTCGACAAATCAGACAAGAATGAATAGTTCATTTACCCAAAAAGACATACTCGATTATTTAGAAGAGACTGACCAGGAGACCTATCATTTCTTTATTGACTTTGAACATTCATATTTCCATACAGCAGGTTCACGGTTGACACTTTATGCAGATGAAAAAAGATGGGCAATTGTATTTGAAAAGTCCGGCTACTCAAACACAGGCTTTCGTGGAGAAATAGAACTGACTTACTTCGGCAATTGTTTGACAAATCTACAATCAGAGGGTAGTGCGAATGGCTTTACTTCAAATATGAAGAACGTTGTGTTAATAGATACTCCACCACTTGAGAATGACATGGACGGCCTAGTTTCAAAAAAAATCAAACAAGTTAAAGTTAGAGATACACTATTGGACATTGAGCAGGACAAATCAGTCTACGAAAAGAAAGGGATAAAAGATACCGTATATGACAATGTAGAGAATTTAATAGACTTGCCTTCTTTAATCAGGTATTTAGACGAAGAACACCCAACACTTTTTAGAGCGACCGACAAAGAACTTAGAAAGTGTTTGCCTGCCGACCTACCCAAACTGATGCAAATAGACGAGTGGCATCATGAAGCATATACAAAGTATAAAAACATGACTTCACCTACCGAATACCATTATGAAGTAATGGGTAAAAAACCAAGTGACTATGAAACATATAAAATGATAGCAGACATATTGGTTTCAAGAGACACGACGAGATGGAGACCGACACTCAAACCTAACAACAACTGGAGAAATTGGCCAAATGCTGGTTACATGTAGACGAATTACGGCGTGCAACAAATAAGACTTCGTCGGGCACGCAGTGCCTGCGATGAAGTCCCATGTTGTACGGAACCGTGGATTGATCTTGTGAGAACTATGGAATTTGAGTTGAATAAACTTTGCGTCTAAGGCAGGGCGTTATGTTGGTGTTGTTTTAAAAATGCCGTTTACGTGTGGTAGGGACAGCATCTTTATTTTTTTCCGGGTGTTTTCATCGTTTTTTTCAGCAAGGAAATTTCAGTTTGCAGGTAATTTTTAAGTTGTTTTCAAAGGAATGCCCCGCCGCTTTTGGGCAGCTGTTTTTTAAACAATACATTCCAGTAAATTTTTAGCCATTTGCTGCCAGTCTGCCGGCGGCCCTCTGCGGTTAAAACGTAATATAGTTTGCATGGTTTGTTTTTTGCAACACGGGCACTCAAGGGGGTTGTATGTTTCCTTTTTGAGTTTTGCATTTTTTACTTCCGGCAAAGGCGGTAACTGTTGTTTTATAACCAAAGTACAGGCCGCTTTTGATGTACTGCTGAGGATACCGTGGTGGCGTATACGCACAAAACCTTTGGGCAAAATATGAAGGGCGAAGCGGCGGATAAATTCTAATGGCTCCAGATCCATTTGTTTGGTAACAGCACTTTGCCTGTAATCTTTATAAGAAAAAGTAACCTTACCCTTTTCGATGTTTTTAATACGGTGATTGCTGATGGCTATCTTATGGGTATAACGGCCAAGATATTCTATAACACTTTGCGGGCCGTTAAAAGGCTCTTTGGCATAAACTACCCATTTATTTTTATAGAGTTCATTTATCAGTTGTTTATCGATCTCACCGGGTAATTTTTCTTTCAGCAGGGCAATAAATTTTCCGCGGAACACTTTGCTCATGGCTTTTACATTGAAGAGATACTTTCCATCACTCTTTGCGTGTTTCCATTTTAGCTGTTTGGTAATGCCGCCGCCAGGTACAATGCAATGCAGGTGAGGATGCAGGGAGAGTGTTTGTCCCCAGGTATGCAGGATGCTGATCATGCCCGTTTGTGCTCCCAGCCATTTAGGGTCGTGTCCGAATGTATTGAGCACATGCCATGCGCTTTCAAACAAAATATTATACATGTCTGCGGGCTTGTAGAGGCAAAGTTGGTTGAGTGCGTCAGGAAGTGTGAACACCACATGAAAATAAGGAACGGGTAATAGTTCCTGCTGTCTTGCCTGTATCCATCTTTCTCTCTGGTGGCCCTGGCATTTTGGACAATGGCGGTTACGGCAGCTATTATAGCTGATGCGCAGGTGGCCGCAACTGGTACAACCATCCACATGGGCACCAAGAGCGGCACTTCTACATCGCCTCACGGCATGGAGTGTACGCAATTGCCAGGTGTTGAACTTTGCACTTTGCTGCACGGCAGGCCAGTGTGCAGTAAGCACAGTGGCTACCTCATACCGTGGTTGCATCAGCTTTGGTTATATAAAGTATCCAAAGGGCTGAAGACAGTTTGCGGTGAAGGCTTTGCAATATGCAGATATATCATTGTGGTCTCAATATGTGCATGGCCAAGGAGTTCTTTTATGGTAAGAATGTTTACACCCTGTTCTAAAAGATGGGTAGCATAGCTATGGCGCAAGGTATGCGTATGCACCTCTTTACGGATACCGGCACGTTTTACAGCCTGGTGCACCACCCACTGGGTTCCCCGTTGCGACATGGCTTCACCGTCATTGCCTTCAAATAAAAAATTACGCGGATTGGCTGCAGCAATATATTGGGCAATGCCGCGGCAAAGCATTTTGCCCAAGGGGAGGCAGCGGTCTTTGGAACCTTTGCCCTGCCGCACCTGCAACATGCCGCGTTGTATATCGGTGTCGGTTACACGAAGATTACGTACCTCGCTGCACCTGAGCCCGCATCCATAACATAGCCCGATGATAAGACGGTGTTTTAAAAGTTTACAGGCTGATAGCAATGCTTTTACTTCGTCGCCATTAAGTACCGCAGGAAGCTTAACATCTTTGTCTATCTCAGGCAAAGAAAATTGCTTGTATTCAAGACCCCGAAGCTTGCAGGCATAACGCATTCCATATACCGTGAATTTGAAAAAGGTAGCCGAAGTAGTTCCGCGGCTTTTTATGAGATGCAGGTAATCCATTACCTGTTCTGCATCCAGATCCAGGGGAAACAGGTTGTAATGCAGGGCGAGGTGGGCCAGTTGTCGTGAATAGTTGGTGAGGGTGCTTTTGCTTTTACCTGTGATGCAAATAGCTCGTTCCATTTCTTTGTACAACTCTAAAAATCCCGTTACTTTGCTACAGGCCTGCTTAACGATGGTTACATAATTTTTGTCCATGGGACGCAGCCCGGTAGTTTGTTTTGTTTGCATAAAAATGTTTTTTTAGTTAATTAAAATGCAAAACAAAAGCACTCTTTGTTTAAAGCGTGCTGATTAAACTACCGCAGGTTTAGTACAACATTCGGTTTGGCAATATGGCGGGGCGACGAATATATTCTCAACTTTTTGTTCGCTAATCGGCAGCAGTCCGGGCTTGACTTTTACTATTGAGCTTTAGTTGTTATCTTCATCATCAGTAATTCTATTCAGCTGCGGTTCCGGGCTTGACGTTTTTCAAATACCGCCACATCGCCAAGCCGTGTCCGTTATATGCCATACTGACCGGCAGTTTCATCAAATTCGGAGCGACAAATATTCTCAGCCGTTTGTTCGCTAATCATATTTAATTCAGGCTTGATGAATAATGCCGGGCTGCAAAACATATCATCAACTTAATTAACTTTATTCAGCTGCGGTTCCGGGCTTGATGACTTCCAAATACCGCCACATCGCCAAGCCATGGATGTTATATGCTATATTGAAGATTAGCAATCACGGTATTTGAATATTCTGGGGTATTTTAAGTTGAAAAACAATGAAAATTTATAGAGATAATATAAAAATGTACGATGCCAAATTACTTAAACTAAGTAAGTTATTAAATCGCATTTCATTTCTTAGGTTATTTATTTTTGTCATTTCAAGTATCATTTTTATATACTTGTTTAAATTCAAATTATTAAGTCTCATTCTGATTGTTTTCCCACTATTGATATTATGTTTTGGTGCAGCAATCGAATATCATAACAAAACAGCTTTCCTAAAAAAGCATACGGCATTCCTGAAAGGTATAAATGAATCCGAAATTTTAAGAGAAGAATGCAACCTGGAAGAATTTGATACCGGACATAAATTTATAGACCAAAATCACGCCTTTACCTCCGATTTAGATATTTTTGGACAACATTCCATTTTTCAACTTCTTAACAGAACAACTACAGAGTCCGGTATGATACTGTTATCAGAATGGCTATCTGAACCTGCACCTAATTATGAAATACGTGAGAGGCAAAAAGCTATAGAAGAATTATCCGATAAATTAGAATGGAGGCAAGATTTTCAGGCTTCCGGCATGCATTTTCAAAATAAAAATAGTGACTATAATAAACTGTTAGATTGGGTAAAAGCACCTGTCGTTTTATTAAAATATCGACGAATATATATAGCGGTTGCAACAATCCTTTCGGTTCTGTCATTACTTGGCTTATTCTTTTTACTGGATAACCTGAATTCACCAAATGGGTATATTTATTTTTCTCTCCTGGTTATTGTTTTATTTATCAACTACCTGATTTTAAGAAAGGTAAAACGCCTGGCTGATGATATCGTTAAAACCTCACAAGAGAATATTGACATATTAAGAGGTTATCGGACACTCATCCATAAAATTGAAAGGGAAAATTTCAAGTCAAAAAAATTATGCGAATTACAATCGAGACTGATAAAAAGCAAATATTCAGCATTCAATGAAATTAACAGGCTATGCAGAATACTGGATTTCTCTCAGCAAAGAGGTGTAAGAATAAAATACATATCAATAGGTGGAAATAATTTTTATCCTATATTAAATAGTTTCCTGCTATTAGATATTTACCTGATTATTAGAATAGAAAAATGGAAATCAAAAAATAAAGCGCTTTTAAAACCATGGTCTGAAGTAGTAAGTGAGTTTGAAGTAATAAATAGTTTTGCTGGTTTTTGCTATTCAAACCCGTTATATACATTTCCGGAGATAACAGAAAAGAACAACTACGTACATTTTGAATTTTTGGGGCATCCCTTAATAAATTCTAATAAACGGGTTAGTAATAATTTTCACTCAGAAGGACAAGGTGATGTTGTTATGATAACTGGTTCTAATATGGGAGGTAAAAGCACTTTTTTAAGAACCGTAGGCGTAAACCTTGTATTGGCATTAGCCGGTGCACCTTGCTGTGCAAAATATGGGCAGGTTTCGAACCTGAAATTATATACAAGTATGAGAACCCAGGATAATTTGAGGGAAGGAATTTCTTCTTTTTATGCTGAATTAAGCAGAATTGAAAAGATGCTGAAACTAATAGAAAGTAGTCACAATGTATTTTTTCTTTTGGATGAAATGTTTAAGGGAACCAACTCGGAAGACAGGCATAAAGGAGGTTTTTCATTGATAAATCAAATAAGTAAACTTAATACATCAGGAATCATTGCAACACACGATATCGAACTGGCGAAGCTATCAGAAAATAAAATGTTAGTTACAAATTATAGCTTCAATAGTAAGATTATAAATGACGCGATGATTTTCAGCTATGAACTTCATCCGGGTATATGTAATGATTTTAACGCAAGTGCGCTTATGGAAAAAAGTGGAATTAAAATTATATCTGATATCTGAAGTAAATGAAATCAGATATAAAAACGGCATATAACAAATAAGACTTCGTCGGGCACGAAGTGCCTGCGATGAAGTTTCATGTTGTACGGAACCGGCGACTGAATAATTGGGCACTATGGGATTTGAGTTAAAAGAAAGATGGCTATGCAGTAAGAAGTAATATACTGCGTCTATGATTAAACGTTATGATTTTGGTGCCCCATCGGGGGTTCCCGTTAACAAACTCGGTAAAACTAATCTTCGGGAACCCCGATGTATAAAGAAATCTGCACAAACGCGAAGTTTTGCGTCGGGGTTACACAGTTGATTAGGATGAACCTGATAATATGAAACAGTTACCCACATTGAGTTATAAGATGTGAACAGTTATAAAAAAGCCCCGCAATGGCACAAAAAGTGCACAAAGTGAGGCAGCAAAATAACTGTTCAAATGTACTACAACCCATTATTTTTACAAACACCTTCTATCCTGGAAGATGCATTTTATCAAAGTGATTTAGGCAGGTTACATCGCAGCATTCCCTTTAAAGAGTTAGCTTCAAAAATTCCTTCACCTCTTCAAAACATAAGTGGTCGTGGACGCAAACCCTTTTTAAAAGTAGAAGGTGGTATCGGGTTATTAGTATTGAAGCATTTTACGGGCCTGAGCGATGAGATGCTTATTGACCGGTTGAACACGGATTGGTGCATGCAATACTTTTGCGGTGTTCAATTAAATGCCCGCCGTATTAAGGATAAGAACCTGGTGAGTTGGTGGCGAGGCTATGTTGCCAGGCATCTTGACATCAAAGAATTGCAAGGGGTGTTGATCAGGTCGTGGAAGCCTTACATGGAACAAACGCATGTAACCATGATGGATGCCACGGTGTATGAAAGTAATATCCGTTATCCTACCGATGTAAAGCTCTTGTGGGAAAGCAATGTAAAAGTGTATCAGCTCCTACAAGGGAAGCGTAAATTATTGAAGTTGCGAAGCAGCCGCAGTAATTACCACAAGCATAAGAAAAATTACCTGGGTTACCAGAGAAATCGCAAAAAGAGCAGGCGCCAGGATAAAAAGCTCCGCAAACAATTACTAAAATATCTGTCACGGCTACTCGAAGGGTTACAGGATCTGCAGAAGGGCCATGAATTTAATCTAAGTAATAAAGAAAAAAAGCTGGTCAGCCATATCAAAACCATATACAGCCAGCAACACGAACTCCTTTATGGCAATAGAGAAAATGTAAAACAAAGGATCGTATCGTTACACAAGCCGCATGTAAGAGCCATTATAAGAGGCAAAGAAATAAAGCCGGTAGAGTTTGGAGCTAAGGTTCATAAAGTGCAGGTAGGGGGACTGAGTTTTATAGAGCACCTTAGCTATGAAAATTTTAATGAAGGAACAAGATTAAAACAATCGGTTGCCTTTCATCAAAAATACTTTGGCAGATGCAGCCAGTTAGCAGCAGACGCTATTTATGCCACCAATGAAAACAGGAGATACTGCAATAGCCTGGCCATCGCAACAAGTTTTATCCCCAAGGGTAAACAAGGAAAGCTGGAAGAACAGAAATCTGTGATGCGATCTGTATTAAACACCGTGAGAGCTACCGTGCTCGAAGGAAGTTTTGGTAATGAAAAAAATCATTACCTGCTTAATAAAATTAAAGCCAGAACCCAGGCCACAGAAATTGCCTGGATATTTTTTGGAATGCTCACAGCTAATGCTTCTATCATCACCAAACGCATCATCAGTTCCCAACTTAAACCAACGGGATAACAGCAAAACAATACAGGTGTTATCAGTTGTATCCATAAACTGAAGAAGATAGCTTTGCATGAACCCAAAATAATAAACTCATTTATCCTAAAAAAGCCCATCCTCAACCTTTGGTTAAATAAAAATCCATTTCCTGAATTACAGAAAATGGATATCTACAGAATTATCGGGATGACCCTACTTAATTTCTAATTTACTTGGCAATACAGTTACAATTATCCGCTTATATCCTGACAGGGCAGGCGTTCCTTTATCCGTAACTTTGACGATAAAATGAATGGTTTCCTTTTTTTGAACTTCAGGAGCTACTATATAAACTCCATGTGTATTCTCAGCCGAAGTAGTTACCAGCTTTTTATAGGTACCCGCCTCTGGATAATTAAACCATAAAAAACTAAGATTATCTCCGTCAGGGTCGGTACTCGCACCTGCATCCAAACCAAAACCTTCCCCCGATTTTACAGTTATGTGGTCTGGCTGGTTTAATATTATAACCGGCGGGTGATTGGCTTCTTTATATGTTTTTGTACACCAATCCATTCGTGCTGCAAAATCATTTTGAAAGTCGTTTCTCCAACGCCACAAAGTCACTTTATTATCGGTATAGGTTACCGTATCTTTTCCAACGGTTCGTCCATATTCCTTATGAATAAAGGGCGAATAACTATCAATTGCATTTGTCCAGATTTCCCGTGTCTCGGGTTCAAACGGAACACCAGAGCTTCCTTTTTTCTCTTTGGAATAATCCGGTTTGTACAATTCGTATCGACCACCCCAACCACCCCAATCGGGATGCTCAGGCACATTTAACCCATTTGGTATTAGCGATAACCATGAGGGTGTATCTCCTTCCATCCCATAAGCAACATCAGGATATGCAGCACCGAGGGGGCCATGACCTTGTTGAATATTTTTTGCCAGCCAACCATTGCTAATCTCATCATTATTTATTCCTTTTATAAAACTATTAATAGCTACCCATGTCGAGCTGCCATAGTCATCTCCCGGGCTAACAATGTAAAACAGGCGAGGAAAATTATTTCTGATCCATATACCCGTGTCGTCCTGGTCGGATATGGTATATACCCGGAGTTTTGCAATTAATCTTTTAGCCTCTGCTTTGGTTTTTGTGTTTTTAATTTTATAGAGTGCCTGCGCCAGCGTATTGGAGCCACCCCAAACGGCGATCCATAATGGCAGCTCATCTTTTTCTTCCAGTACTTTTATAATCCAGTCCGAACCTTGTGAATCTTTACCGTCGCCAACACCCAGCATGCCATATTTTGGCAAACCTTGTTTCACCAGCTTTAAGAGTGCTTCTGCCCCCGGGAAGCCCGCTTCATGCTTTAATAAATTAGGTTGTACTTTGCCATAGGCATAAATCAATTTTCTTATTGCTTCAGGAGCAACACTGTTTTTTTCCCAAACAGACGTGGTGGCAATTAATCCTTTTATATCAATTTCGTTAGAATAAAGAAGTAAACGAATAAAGGATTCCGTATCGTCAACCTCTGCCTCTATATCAGACAAGATAATTAACCTGCTTTTTTGATATGTCTGAGCATATAATGATATTGAAATGAACATTAATTGAAAGAAGAAAAGGGAATGAATTATTTTCATATTATTAATAGTTAATAGTCAGGTTTTTCATTAAAAATTATTCAGGCAAGTCTATAGTCTGGGATACATAGCTGTTTACTCACTCATTGACTTATCTTAAAACTAAACAATTGGGCCAATGAAGCCAAATGAAGTTTGTTTACGAATATGAAAGGGCGTAATGTAACGGACGTTATAAACGCTTATTTTTTTCGAAGGGCACAGGAAGCCTCACTTAAGCCTGCGCATCATTCTTATGCCATAACGAGGGGGCAGTTTTTATACATTGCCAGGGTTAAGCCAAACTACTTTTTGCTCTGATTTGTGGCTTTGTCCAATAATGTCTTTGTATAGCTCAGGTCTCCTCGCTTTTATATATCGGTATCCACCTGCCTGAACAAGTTTGCCTGGTGTAATTGTCGCCGTTACAAAACTGTCCTGAAACGAACGACATTCAGCAATTACATCTCCAAAAGGGTCTATAATCATGGAGCAACCATTTTTTAACTGGTCATCATCCATGCCAATTGGATTTGAAAATACGGCATAAATGGCATTGTCGTAAGCCCTTGCAGGCAGCCATTTCATTAACCAACCCCGTCCTTTCATTCCGTCAAATTCCAAACGCAAAGAGGTTGGGTCAACCTCCCGGTTGTCCCAAAGTTTGGTGTCAACAAAACCTGCACCGGGCCTGGTGGATGGTGTGCACATGGTTACGTGAGGCATAAAAATAATATCCGCTCCCAAAAGTTTTGTAGCTCTAACATTTTCAATTATGTTATTGTCGTAACAAATTAAAATTCCACATTTCCACCCATGAATCTCAAAAATGCAGTAACTGTCTCCGGCTGTCAGATATGGATTTATAAAAGGGTGTAATTTCCGGTATTTTGCTATAAGTCCTTTTTTATCTATACAAACGTATGCTTTAAATAAATTGTCATTTTCATCTTTCTCAAAGAGTCCTGCCAATATTATTATGTCATTCTTCTTTGCTATTTCAATTAATTTTAAAATGCTTTCTCCGTTTGGAATAAATTCTGCTAAGTCAAGCATTTGCTCCTTTGAAAGGTGCCTTGCAAATGTGTAGCCGGTGATAGAACATTCATGGAATGCAATAACATTTGAACCCTCTTTTGCTGCTTGTTTTGCAAGTTGTTCTATAACTGAAAGGTTATATTCTTTATCTCCACTTTTATGCTCGAATTGAGCAGTCGATATTTTTATCTTATCCATAATTATTGTGATTAAATTTTTGACAAAAATAGTTTGATGCTATTTCGATAAATTGTATAAATCCGACATGGGCAAATTGGCGGAGTTAAATTCCATAAAGTTGATAGCTAACTTTGTTGTATCATTCAAATACCCGGTTGGGGTTATGCCGGTATGTATTTTAAACTGCCTGATTAAGTGAGATTGATCAAAATAGCCGGCTTCATAGCAAAATCTTGTGATATTGTTTTGTTTCGATTTATATACCACTGTTTTGAGGAAAGCATGAACCTTTACAATGTTACTAAACCTCTTTGGGGTTATTCCAATGCATTCACGAAACGCTCTTTCGATATGTCTTTCACTATAACCTATATGTTGGGTTAATTGCTTTATTGTAACTGCTCCGCGGTTTTTAGTAATGAAATCTAATGATGCTTGTACCAGTTTTTGATTTGATGATACCTGGTTCGCAATTAATCTCAAAAAGAAGGTGTTTAGAAGAATTAATTTATTTTCCAAATGCGGTTGATAAAGCAATTTTTCATAGAGCAATGAGCCCTCTGATCCGAAAACATCTTCTGCAGGTATAATTTTATCTCCTGTTTCATTAGCGGGTATTCCCAATAACCTGTTTAATCCATAGGGTTGAAAAACCACAATAATTAATGCTGCTTTATTAAATAAATACAAATCTTTATATTCATCTATTTGACCGTATATAAACGAATATGGAAGGTAGTTTAGGTTATTCATCTGCCTGCTTTGGAAAACAAGCCGGTTCCTGAAGCAAAACACCATACCGGTACAACCATCGGAAAACAAGCGCAGCTTTTTTACACAATCTTTTTCACTCTCTATAAAAAGATAGTGTTTTATAAAAGGCATTAATTCATTTAAAGGTGCAATCTGCATGTTATGTTTTAAAATTTCCGCCAACCCCTTCACTGCCGCATCTTAAAACTAAACAATTGCGCTAATCACGCCAAATGAAGTTTGTTTACGAATATGCAAGGGCGTTATATAAGGACGCCAAACCTGTGAGGTTTCCAAAATCTCACAGGTTTGAAACAGCTTATTTCTTTGGAAGGGCGCAAGAAGCCAGGCATAAGGCTGCATGTCGTTCTTAGGTCATGGCCGGGCGAAGCCCGATGTTACCTGCAGGCCTGCAGATATATTAAATTTGATTACTTTCTCAATATCTTCTCCATTGCTCTCCCCTTAGCCAATTCATCAATCAACTTATCTAAATAACGCATTTTTTGAATGAGTTTGTCTTCGATTTCTTCCACCCGGTATCCGCAAATAACACCAGTAATTTTTGAAACATTCGGATTAAGTGCTGGCGCCTGGGCGAAAAATGTTTCGAAATCATTTTTCTTGTCAATTTGTTTTTGCAATGTTTGTTTGTTGTAACCCGTTAACCAAAAAATAACGGCGTCAACTTCTTCCTTTGTGCGCCCTTTTGCCTCCGCTTTTTTTATGTACAACGGATAGACACTGGCAAAAACAATTCTATATACTCTATTCTTGTCCATTTCAATTGCTATTGGATGTCAAAATTAACTCTTGCATTATCCCATCTTAAAACTAAAAAATTTCCCCAATGACGCCAAATGAAGTTCCTTTACGAATATACAAGAGCGTTATGTAAGAGATACTATAAAGAATTTTCCAGGAAAACTTTGTGGCAATCTATTCTTTTCAATTGGAGGCTATAGGACCACACAAGAGGCTACCAGGAAAAAGGAAAGCCGAGGAGGATAATCCAAAAGGGAGATATAATAAAATGTACTCCGAGAGTACCACATTGGCATGGCGCTGCGCCCCGTGGAGAATTTGCCTTATTGGTATGGTTGCAAATAATTAACAAACGAATATTTGCGAGTTTTTATATCATCTTGTCATCCCGACTAAGTTGATTTCTTTCAAAATTAAAAGCTCGTAGAACTCAGTGTTTACGGGCTTTTTTGATTTTTGCCCGTAAAGTGCATACTGTTATGCGCATAGCCATCGCCGATATGTACTCAACAACAATTAACTCCTTAAGTTGATTCTTAAAACAGAATTAAATTGTAGCTCAACTCCTTCTGTTTAAGTACGCATGATGAAAATAATTCCAGCGGACTGGCGATTATGACACATTGCTAAATTGAATTTCAAGGTGTATGACCCAATGATGAACTATATTCTTTCAAAAGCAAAAAGGTCTGCATCCGGATTGCGTTTTCCTGTAATGATATCTGAAATAATTTCCGCCGCAATAAGGCTAAACGTAATTCCGTTGCCTCCAAACCCCAGCGCAAAGTAACTGTTCGGTAGAGATCGGTACGGCCCTATGAATGGAAGACCATCTTTAGTGCTGCCAAATGTGCCCGTCCAGTTAAATTGTGGAATAAACTCAATCGAAGGAAATAATTTATCGAAGTCCCTTTTCAGTGCTTTTGCTTTTTTGGCAATCAGCTTGTCTCTTTTAACAGGATCATAAAATTTTTCATCCCTGCCGCCGACAATAATTCTGCCTGAGTGCGTAGTGCGTATATATAAATAGGGATCAGCAGTATTCCAAAGAAGTACATCGTCTTTCCAATAATTGTTGTCAATGGTTTTATGTTCACTAATGGTAACATAAGTAGAATGCAGATCTACAATCTTTTCCCTAATGAAATTTACCGATTCATACCCTGTTGCATACACAAGTTTTTTGCACCGTATGGAATGCCTATCCTTTGTTTCCAAATAAACTCCGTCCTTTTCATGTTTTATTTTTGAAACAGTGGTTCGGTCAAAGACGCGGCAACCATTCCTGATATTATATTGGTGAAGCAAGTGCGCAAAAGCATAGGCATCCATCTGTCCGCCTAATTCGGATAATATAGCAGCAGGTGCCTGAAATCCGTATTGCTGCTTAATCTCAGCCTTTCCAAGAAAATTTACTTCAAAATTATTTTCTTTTCTTGCTTGAAATTCCTGTTTTAGAGACGCGACATCTTTATTAGCAGCTGCGTAATAAAGACTTTTTTTTAACTGAAAATCTTTGAAACCAATATCGCCTGCAATATCCTCCAATTTTAAAATAGATCTTGCACATAATTCATAGGCACGTACGGCATTGATGTTCCCGATCTTTTTTTGTAATTCATATAAGGGCACATCTATCTCGTATTGCAATAAAGAAGTGCTGGCACATGAGCTGCCCAGGCCAATGCTTCTTGCATCTGCCACTACACAATCAATACCAGCCCTGGTCAAGTAAAATGCGGACAATGCACCGGAAATACCGCCGCCAAGAATTGCCACTTCTGCTTCTAGAGAATGCACCAGCTTATCATATTCATACATAAGCCCGTTTCTAACAAGTGAATAAGGTAATCCTGATTGTAAATCCATATTTTATAAATATAGCTTAAGAAAAATAAATCTGAAATTGTTATACCCCCTGCAAAAATTCTTTTGGCCCGCAGTAAGCATCGCATCATTTTGTGGAATGGGAATCTCTCAGCAAAGTCAAAGAACGTGTTTAAAGACTTCATTCCAATATTGATGGGAATATGAAGCAAAGACGATTGATAATGGTTGAGATCTCCCTTTTGTAATCTTCTACTTGTATGCCAAACAAAATTCCGGGAAAATGTAATCTCGATATCATTTCTGTGATATTAAAAAAGAAACAAGATTATTTAGCTCGTCCCTTGAAAGAATACCGCCATAAGCCGGCATGTTGGTACTTCCATTTACAATGCGTATAGTAAGCTCCTGCTGCGACAGGCGATTACCCACTGCCGTTAGATCCGGACCTGCAAGGCCTCCGTAATTATTTATTTTATGGCAATATTCGCAGCCTTTGTTATAAAAAAGGGTTACACCATGGACAATCGCTGAATCAGGATTAGAAGCTTTTATTGCGTTTATCGGCAAAGGCTTTGCATTGAAATGTGGAGACCAGGGAGCTTTCAGCCCGGTAATGAGAAGCGCAATCACAAATATGAAAACACAAATAACGCCAAATATAGCCCACGGCCGCTTTATTGGGCTACGCTCACCTTTATTGGAAATAAAAGGAATAGAAAACAATAACAATATGGTGAGCAACGGCCCCAGCATCATCGCAACAGATTCAATTTTATGCGGCATTAATGCAAACAATGCAAAGAACGGTATCATATACCAGTCAGGCGTAGGCGAAGTATGCACTGCAGAGGGGTCAGGTGCGTTGGTAAGCTCAGGTGCACCCATTATCACCGCCAACACTATAATACAAATCACAATAAGCGAACTGAAGATAACATCCCTCCACGCAGCGTTTGGCCAAAAGGGAACGCTTTTTTCTTTTAAATAATTTTCATACCACGAGCGATACGTTTTAGGATCAACAAGCCTGCCCGCTTTGGGTGGTTCAGAAATCCCATTTTTAAATACGAGATAGAGATGAAAGCCTATAAAAATAAAAATGAATGCCGGCGCAACGAATACATGATACGCATAAAACCTGCTCAGGCTTTGCCCGCCAATGGTATTGCCGCCTAATAGAAGGCGGGCAAGGTAATTACCTACAAACGGAACTCTGCCCAACTGTTGCGCCGCCACCACCGAAGACCATACCCCGCTGGAGTCCCATCGGAGCAACTGCCCGGTGAAACCCATGAAAATGGTAAACAACAAAAGAAAAACTCCGCTGATCCAGTTCATCTCACGGGGGAACTTATACGAAGCTGTAATATAAGTACGCATCATGTGCAGCCCGATTAGTATAATCATTGCTGAAGCGCCGTAATAATGAATTCCTCTCAATACATTCCCAAACTTTGCCTGGTGGGTTATGAATTCAAGCGATTGGTATGCATTGTTCGACGAAGGTTCATACAGAAGTGATAAAGCAACACCTGTTATTACCTGCAAAATAAAAACAAATAAAGTGGCACTCCCAAATACATAAGTCCACAAGGCACGCGGAGGAGCCGGGTGTTTCATCAAGGGACGTATAGCGTCTGAGATGCCGCTCCTGTCATCGATCCAATTCCATATTTTTTTAAAAAACTTTTTCATCCGGCTGTAAGGTTTGTAATAGGAAGTGGTTTTGTTTTTATTTGAACTTCATCATTATACACTCTCACTTCGTAGTGGGTAAGCGGCTTGGGTGGCGGCCCTGCAGCTACTGTTCCATCTTCATAATATACTCCGCCATGGCACGGGCACATAAATAGATGTGCTTTCTCCTCCCATCTAACGGGACAGCCTAAGTGTGTACAATTCGCAGCAAATGCTATGAAATTATTATCGTCATTTTTTCGCAGCCATGCCGCCGATTTAGCAGTTACCCCCGCATACGGCTTTGGATCTGCATTCATGAAGGTTACCAGGCTCGTACTGCCGTTTGGAAAGTCGTTCAACACACCTACCTTACGCCATTTTTCGGGTGGTTGTTCCAGGAGAGGCGCCAGCAAAGCACTTATAACAGGTATGGCGGCTACCGCAGCACTTGCAGCAGCAAAACCAAGGCTAAGCTTCATTAAAAAATTGCGCCGGCTTAACTCTTTTGCTGAAGCCGGTTTTTCATTTTCATTTGATTGCTCATTCATTTCTTAAATCATTTATCCATCCAAAAAGCGATACGGTAAAAACCAATAACCCCGTGGCTGAAAAAAGCCAGCTTGTAAGTAATCCCCACCCCGCCAATGTAAGGCCCAACGCTAAAAAGAACGGCCAGTAAGTGGGGCTTGGCAAATGCTCAGGTTTCGCCTTACTTTTTTTCGATTCGAGCTGATGTAGTTCTTGCACTGTTTATCTTTTTTTAGTTGACTAATGTTGTATAATTGGATTCTGCCTGCTTAACGCCCTCCTTTGCCTGAAACCACTTTATTAGAATGATCATAGACGACGATAAGTAAATAAAACAACATGGCACCCACATGATTAATCCTCCCATTTGCTGATCGGCAGCAGCAGAAATATTCCATTTATTTCTTATGATCGACAGGAATCTGTCTGAGCCAATATTGTTGATATAACGGGTATATATACCCGCAGGAGCAAACGTGATTAAAAGGCCAAGTAGAGAACAGAATACACAGGCAGATGAAAGGTACATCACCGAGGTGAGCGATCCGAGCCGGTATTGCCGGTAAGGATTGATGACTGGCCACGTAAAAAACATTCCTGCAATCAACAGGCTCATGATGTGCATGCTCATAAACAACCGCATTGAAGGGATACTATGCTGCATACTATACATTGAGACCAACTTATTAAACACAGAAGGGACATGCCAGATCCACATAACACTTACACCAATAATCCATGTTACCAACGGTGTTTTATGAACTTTCCTGGAAATATACACGAACAGCTTTTTAAACCTGTTCTCTACCGGAATAGCTACGACCAACAACGGCGCAGCAATTAGCAGTAACAAAACATGCGACAGCATATGCGCACTGAAAAGATATTTACTGGCTAAAAAATGCAAAGGCGAAGCAATGCAAATTACTATTAGGGCAATTGCGGATATAAAATAAATAAATTGGGGCGTAAAGCGATAATAAATCGCATAAAAATAAAGAAAGCACAAGAGTGCCAGCAGACAAAGGTTAACCAGGTCAATCCTCCAGTACGATAACATTGCTTGCATAAACGAAGTTTTAAATATTAGTAAACTTTGGCAGCACATACACTACCGTAAATACAAATGCCCAAACGATATCTACAAAATGCCAATAGATGCCTACCGTGCTGATCATATTGGATGAAGAATTATCAAAATCACCAATCATCGTTAGCATCAGCACTATTGATAAAATGATCAGCCCAATAAATACATGAAAGCCGTGAAAACCTGTGAGTGCATAAAAGCTGGTTCCAAAAACACTTCCGCTTAACGTGATATTTTCATTAACTAATCTTATATATTCTTCTCCCTGTCCAAATAAGAAGACAGCTCCTAATAAAATAGTTACCGTTAACCAGATCTTTACACTTTTAATATTTCCATTCTTATATTTCTTTTCAGCCATAATATAAGTGAAGCTGCTGCTGAATAATAAAATGGTAAAAATTCCGGTAGTTTTTATGTCCAGCCTACTTACTTCATAAGGTTCGAAGCCGGAATTATACGCCATATAAATGAACGCCATTATCAGTGAAACAAAAAACATTGCCTCCGTGCCCACTACTAATTTCATCATTGTCTTGTTCATAAGAAATATCATTCATCCGGGTTATCCGGGTGTTTCCAATCATAAAGAGGTCGTCTACCCTTCACTACAGGCAATTCATCAAAATTTTTTAATGCCGGTGGTGAAGAGGTTGCCCATTCTAATGTAAATGCCTTCCATGGATCATCCCCTGCTTCTTTACCTCGTTTCATGCTCTTATATATTACATATATTAAAAGCAACATCGATGCTCCCATAAGAAAAGCGCCCGATGTTGAAATAAAATTTAATGTGCTATACCATGGAAGATCAGGATAGGTATAAACTCTTCGTGGCATGCCTAAAATGCCCAGCAGATGTTGTACTAAAAATGTTGCATTAAACCCAATTACAAACAACCAAAAAAACCATGTACCTGTTTTTTCATCCAGCATCTTGCCCGTCATCTTCGGAAACCAATAAAACAATCCGGCAAATAAACCGAATATAGTTCCGCCTATAAACACATAATGTAAATGAGCTACTACATAATAAGTATCGGTCAATTGCCAGTCAATAGGCACAATAGAAAATGCAATACCGCTTAAACCGCCAATAGTAAATTCAATGAGAAATGCTACTGCAAACATCATTGAAACTGTAAATCTTATTTTGCCACCATACATGGTGGCCAGCCAGTTGAAAATTTTAACGCCTGTCGGAATCCCTATCAGCATGCTGCTCGCAGAAAAGAAAGAATCAACTGTGTTGCCGAGACCTACCGCAAACATGTGATGCGCCCATACCCCAAAAGCAAGCAAGGCAATAGCTACAGACGATGCAGCCACAAAAGCATAGCCGAAAATTGGCTTACGCGAAAAGACCTGGAACACTTCTGACAAAATACCAAAAGAAGGCAGAATTAAAATATAGACCTCAGGATGCCCGAAAATCCAAAAAAGATGTTGCCATAATAGTGCAGATCCGCCGTTAGCCGTATTAAAAAAATGAGCATGAAATTGCCTGTCCATTAAAAGCATTGCCAGCGCTGCGTTTAATGATGGGAAAGCTGCCAGCAATAAAAATGAATTCACCAATACCATCCAAACAAACAACGGGAGTTTATTCAGTTTCATGTTTCTAATGCGCATATGCAAGATCGTTACCACAAGGTTAACAGATGTAGTTACACTGCCAATACCTGACAACAGGAGTCCCATCGCATAATAATCAATGCCGGGATTACTTGAATAGTTTTTTTGATTAAGTGGTGCATAGTTAAACCAACCAGCATCCGGCGCACCGCCTGCAAGAAAGCTAAAGTACAATAACAGTCCTCCGAACAAAGTAATCCAAAGACTGAATGCGTTCATTCTTGGAAAGGCCATCTCGTTGGCGCCGATCATAAGCGGCACAAAATAAACTGAGAAGCCAAATATAGCAGGCATCGCTACTAAAAAAATCATAGTAGTGCCATGCATTGTAAAAAACTGGTTGTATGTCTCGGGAGCTAAAAAATGCATCATCGGTAATATAAGCTGTGTCCGCATCAATAGTGCTTCAAATCCGCCAATCATAAAAAAGAAAAGTGAGACAAACAGATACATAATACCAATCATTTTATGATCAACGGAGGAAATCCATTGCAGCAAACCCTGGTCTGTGCTTACTCCCAGCCCTGGGAACGATGTTGATGGTTCCGGTATTTTAACTAACTCTCCCATTTTATGTCACATAAATTTTGAAACACGAATCATACGCATTAGAACATTTGTTTTTTATACTAAGAACCAATAAACCAATTTCATTTCAACTCACTTAAATAATGAGCAATTGCTGTTAATGAATCTTTAGCTAAAATAAAATCGGGCATGTGAGCGCCGGCTTTTATTGCCTGGGGATGATTAATCCATTTGTATAAATTCTCTTCATTATTTTTTAGTAAGCCCGTTAAGATTTTCTGCCTGCTTCCAACATGTGAAAGGTCTGGGCCAACGGTTGCGATCGCCCCCGTGCCTTGTATGCGATGGCAATTGGAGCAGGTTTTTTCCTGGAACAATTTTTCTCCCCTCATTGCTATGGTATCCTCCGGCATAACTGCGTTTGAAGCATTCGATGCCAGCCAGCTATTAAAATCATTCTGCGTTTGTGCGACAACGTTAATACGCATCCATGCATGTTGTGCACCGCAAAACTCACTACAGGCGCCAATATATTCACCTGGCTTGTCGATATCGAGCCACAGATAATTATTGATACCAGGTATCAGATCCATCTTATTGCCAAGTTCAGGCACCCACCAGTCGTGTATCACATCCGCGGAATGCATTTCCATCAACAAATGTTTACCTACAGGCAAATGCACTTCATTTGCTGTAATAACTTTCGACGCCGGATATTCCACTTCCCACCACCATTGATGACCCGTAATAATTACATCAGGTTGTCTTGAATTATCGACATCTGGCGCAATCGCTTTTTCAATAACAATTGTTTGATAAAAGAAATAGGCAAGAAGTAATGCGGGCGCCCCGATCATGAACGCTTCAAGAATATTATTTCCTTTGGTTTGCGGTGGTTCCGAAGTATCTTCTTTTGTTTGCCTGTATTTTATGCTAATATAGATGACCAAAAAAGTTACCAGCAATAGCATGCCTGCGGCCGCAATATTGAAAGAATTGAAAACGCGGCTTATCCTTTCCGCCTGCTGTGATGACGGGTTAGTGATAGATTGTAATAAATAAAATTTTATAACATATAGTTTGTATACATACATCAATCTGCGACTGGATTCACTTTTAAAATCATCTCATAAAAAATAATTACCTAATGTTTTTGTTCTTTGCCATCGTCTATACTGATAGAAAAGTTTTTATTTTCCCAATGACCGGCCTCTTCCCAGTAAAAAGTAAATTCTATCCTGCCTGCTTTCGTATTTGAAACTTCTATGTCCGCTGAAAAAACACCAAGATCCGTGTCTCTTGCATTCATTGAATTCGTCGTTTTCCAATCATCATCGCTCCATACAATTATGGCCTTTGCTATCAATTCAATCCGTAACGTTTTTGCGGAATCAATTGATTTTATCTGGTTGTCAAATCGCCAGCATTTAAAAGCTGCTTTTTTATTTTGCTCCAGATACCGCTCCTGCGTTTGCACGGGCATATCATAAATTTTCTTTTGTTTAATGGAAGCACACAATTTTATGTATTCAGCATGTGCCCAGGTGAGGGGCATTGCAGAGCCGGAATGCTCACCGAAGTATAATTCCCTTTCAGGAATATCATTTGTATCCCATACCTGTTCTGATAATAATCCGTTATTTGCAAAGTCATCCATAGCTTTCAATAGTCTTTTTGCTTCTTCCGGGTTTCCGTTTGCTATTTCATAGTGTGCCCTCTCTCCCGTGAGTAATGGCCAGGCACGCCCAATGCCCGTTCCATCGTATGGGTTTCCATTTTCATGTTCTCCGTAGCCGTCGTTATTATAGCGATGCCAGCATGGTCCATTAGGCGTATCCACTCTAAGGATGGCGTCAATAATTTTGATTGTATTCTGTATTTTAGGATCATCGGCATTGCGTAATCCAAACCTGACTAACGATATAGCATCCACGCTGACAAGTTCAGTCAATTTCGTCTTGCCTTTACCGTTACTATGATTTTGTAAGTCGATTGTGCTGTCACCTAATTCCTCCGCCGGAATATTGTGAAAGGGATTTATCCTGATGTAGTAACCATCCACATCATGTTCTTTGGCTAGTGAAGTTCCTGTTACATATGTCCAATTTTCAATCTGTTCATTCCAGGCATCTGCCGTTTCGCGGCAATAAGTGGCAAGCTCTTTTTCATTATTAAGATCGGCAAGATCAGCGCCCGCGAGTAATGCGGCTACTTCTGTGGCCAATGTAAATGGAGAATAACCTTTTTCTTCTTCCCACCTATCTTCTCCGGTGTAAGGCCCGTTTTTAACCAGATAAGCAAGCGCCTTTTTTATCAAAGGCCAATATCTTTTCATCCGCTCATCATCAATCGCCTTTTCCTGGTAGCATTTAAAAGTCAGCAAAACAGGTAGAGCAACCTGGTCCATTTGCAGACCTTTCCAGTGTGGCGTTCCTTCGAGCCACATATTTTGTGGCCAGCTTCCATAGGCATTTTGCGTGCTCATTAAATAATTCAGAATACGCAGTGCGTCGGTTTTCGCTTTCAAGGCCAGGAAGCCGCCGGCGCTCTCCACAAGGTCTCTTGGCCATACCACATGATAACCTCCTTTGTCATCATCGCCTTTTGTTTCACCCCAGGGTATCGACAGACTTGCTATGACGCCTCCCGGAAAAGTTTTTGCTTCATGCGTGCGAAGCACCGCGGAACTTATTTTTAAATTTTTACTGCTCACATTATGCAAACTTTTCAGCCAGGCATCCCAGCCTTGTATATACATTCTCTTCGCTGAATCAAATCCTTCCAGCAGGCTGCCTCTTGCATGACCCGCTGCTTCGTTTGCATTTCCCCCAAATCCCAGGGCCAGTAAAAAATCTGTTCCGGAGGAAAAATCAATCTCGCCGGTAAGAGCTACATTTCCATCATCGGCATTTGTATATTGCCACTCCATCTTTTTATGCTCGTGAATGTCTGTCCATCCATCAGAACTTCCCACATAACCAACAGACCTTTTGATCCATTTTGCCGAACATGCCAATGCAAGAGACAATCCGTTGTGCTGTGCAAATAACATCTCCTCGCCTTTGTATTCATCTGTCCATGCTACATTGTGATTGCCTTCATCGTTCAGGTGAGGCGACAAAATCACATACAGGCGAAGTGGACCTCGTGAATTTTTACCGGGCTTGAATTTTATTTTCTGTAGTAAAGTATTTCGTATCGGATCAGTGAGAATTTCTTTTGTTACCTGGTAGGTGTTATTCTTGCAAGTATTTGTGATTTGGTAGACAGGTATCCCCGCTTTCAACATTTTTATTGTATGTTCTGTATCTCTTTTTTCTTCTGAAAAAAATTCTTTGCCATCGGTAATCATGAAACCCATATCCCGGATACATGCAATATCTTCCCTTGGAAAATACACTTCATTTACAATACCGTGGCTAAGACTAAAAGCTACTTGCGATGTTGTGTTTAAAGCTTTGCCAATTCCCGATTTTGAGCTCGACGTCCATGTAGGTTTTATGCCAGGTGCACCCGGTGCGTATATTTTGTTCATTTTTTTCTATTAATATAAATGATACTATTTTTAAAAAACATATCATCAGTTGATCGATTCTCAATTTCTGTTCTTCGCTAAAAAACTAACTGCAAATGCACCTGTTATGAAACCGGCTAATAATCCCATAGTGGTTTTCTTATGCGTTGCAACCCATGTAAAAGGGCTGTGGCTCCACGCTTTGTCAGTAAATGTTCCCTTTGCGCCGTGATCGCCGGACAGTGGCTTATACAAGTTATCTTGCCTGTTCGAAGAAACGGGTGCTTTGGTCTGTTGTCCCTTAAAACCCGTTTTGGCGAGATATTTATCCAAATAACCCGGAAGAATTTTGTTGCCCAGGATTGTTTGCATTGTCGGGTAACCAACATACAATTCGCGTGGATGATCTCTTGCAACCTGCACCACAGCTTTTGCTGCAATCTCCGGTTCATAAATTCTTCCCATAGGTTTGGGCTTGTTTTTTAAGTAGCTTTTTACCCAGCCAAATTGTGTTGTGTTCATTGCAGGCATTTGCACCATACTCAGTTTTACATTGCTTTCTTCTTTTATTAGTTCACTTCTAAGCGATTCGAAAAACCCATGTATTGCATGCTTGGCGCCGCAATACGCCGATTGCAGCGGAATGCCGCGGTACGCTAATGCTGAGCCAATCAAAATGATTGTTCCTTTATTTTTTGGCAACATTCTTTTCAATGCCGAGAATGTTCCGTATACCTGGCCCAGATAAGTAACTTCGGTTACCCGTTTATAATCCTGTGCTTCGAGTTTTTTGAATGGACCGAATACACTAACCATCGCGTTGTTGATCCATATGTCAATTGTTCCAAAATAAGCTTCTATTTTTTTTGCTGCTTCTTCTACTTCATCTGCATTCGCGACATCTGCCGGCACTGCCAGGGCTTTACCCCCGTATTCTTCTACTTCTTTTTTTGCACCACTGAGTCCATCAACACCTCTTGCTATTAAGCCTACATTGGCACCATGTTTTGCAAACTCCCGGACCATGGCCCTCCCCAGGCCCGCCGATGCGCCGGTAATAACAACTGTCTTTCCTAAAAAATCTTTTTTCATTGTTCGCTAACTATTACTTATGATTATTAATATTTTATTTTTTTCGAATTATAAAAAAGGTTACAAAAACCACGACAGCGACCCCTGCAATAACAAGTATTTTTGTTGGCTTTTGCGGATTTTTTAATTTCATTTCATCAACATATTTTTTTTCAGGATAGGGACGTGGGTAAAAATTATTTTCCTCTCTTAATGCCATTTGCAACACCTGCGCAAGATGCAAGCCTTTCCTGTTAGTTTCCTGCTCTATTTGCTCACGACAACTGAATCCATCCGCAATAACAATCGTCTCCGGGCTGGCACGTCTTACCGCTGGTAGTAGGACTCTTTCGCCCGCTTTTATGGAAACCTCATAATGCTCCCCTTTTTCATAACCAAAGTATCCTGCCATCCCACAACAACCTGAATCGAGCATCTCATAATCTATTCCTGATTTTTTTAAAAGTTCCTTCTCACTTTCCATTGACATGATAGCCTTATGATGACAATGTCCATGTATAATAGCCTTCCTTTTTAGCCTAGGGATTTTAAAGTCAGGCGCTTTTTGTTCGAGAAATTCAGCAAGGGTAAATACATTCTGCTTTAGTCTTTTTGCATCTTCATCATTTGGAAAAAGATTGCATAATTCATCACGGAAAACCGCTACGCAACTAGGTTCTAAACCAACGATCGGGATATCATTTTCAATTTCATTCTTTAAAGCGTGCAATATCTGCAACAACATTCTCTTTGCTGTTGAAAGCATTCCAAAATCATACAAAGGGCGGCCGCAGCACAATGACTGTCTTGGAATAATTACTTCACATCCGACAGCTTCCAATACTTCAACACCTGCAACCAAGGTTTCGGGAAGAAAAAAATTATTAAATGTATCAGCCCACAAAATCACTTTGGTTTTGCCGCCATATTTTTTGTTTCTCTTTTTGAACCATTCGCGAAAAGTAAGTGAAGCAAACTTTGGCATCTTTCTTTTTTGCGCAACACCTGCTATACCCTTTGTTATGTTACTAAGAACCGGGGCATGCATAAAAAAGTTTGCGACGTTAGGTATGTATGATGCCATCCTCGACCACCAATAGATCCACCCGAAAACATATGCTGTTCTCGGCCTCAACTTTCCTTTGTAATAATGTGCAAGAAATTCTGATTTGTATGTTGCCATATCAACATTTACGGGGCAATCCCCTTTGCATCCTTTGCAGGCCAGGCATAGATCAAGCGCCTCTTTTACATTATTATCTTTCCAACCTTTTTTTGTAACATCACCCTGCAGCATCTCAAACAATATTCTTGCCCTTCCGCGGGTACTGTCTTTTTCTTCATGGGTAACCATGTAACTCGGACACATCGTCCCTTCCTCATGTCTCCTGCATTTACCTACACCCACACATCTTAAAGTAGCACGGGCAAAATCATTTTTATCGTCAGGAAATTGAAAATAAGTTTCAGGCTTCGGCGGGTTGTATTTATTGTTGATTCTAAGATTGGATAACTGCCCATAATCTTCAATTATTTTACCGGGATTCATTCTCCATCCAGGATCCCAAATTGTTTTAAATTCTTTAAAGGCTTCAATTAATTCTTTTCCATACATTATTTCCAGGAGATCGCCACGTGATTGTCCATCGCCATGCTCACCGGAAAGCGAGCCACCATAACGGACTACCATATGCGCAGCTTCCACGGTAAATGCCTTATACTGCTCAAGTCCTTCCTTTGTAAACAAATCAAACTCCACCCTGCAGTGAATACACCCTTGTCCGAAATGCCCATATAACGATGGGTTATATCCATATTTTTTAAAAAGTTTTCGCAGGTCTTTCAGGTAATCACCAACTTTTTCCGGAGGAACAGCAGAATCTTCCCAACCAGGCACACTCATTGGTTCACCTGGCACCCATGCTGTTGCGCCAAGTCCCGATTCGCGAATTTCCCATAGCATCTGCTCCTGTTCAGGATCATCAAACAGGCTCATAGAGGGGGCGTCATCTTTCTTTTTCAATTCATTCATTAATTGTTTTGCCCTATTATCAGAGTCCTCTTTAGTATCACCGTCAAACTCCACAAGCAGCCATCCTTTCCCTTCTGGTAGCAACGAAAGATCATCCACGTTCAATCCTTTCTTTTTCATGTAGCCAATGAGTTTATCATCTATTCCTTCGCATGCAATTGGCTTAAATTTTAATACTTCCATAACTGCATGGCCGGCTTTAAACACGTCATCATATCCTAAGACCAATAATGATTTTTTCTTCGGCTGAGGCAAAAGCTGCATAGTAGCTTCTATAATGGTAACACAAGTACTCTCAGAGCCAACTAATGCCTTTGCAACATTAAATCCATTCTCAGGAAGTAATTGCGGCAGGTTGTAGCCGGAAACTCTTCGTGGAATATTGGGAAATTTCTGTCTTATGAGGTCTGCATACTTATCCCTTAATGTGCGAAGACGTTTATATATGTCAGCTCTTCTACCTCCTTGCTTAACTATCCTGTCATATTCTTCATCCGATGTGGCACCAACCTCCATCTCTATACCATCGTAAGTAACAATTCTCAGTGATTCAGTACTATCAGCCGTTCTTGCGCCATTACCGCGAAACTGAGCCATTACAGAGTGAATTCCACAGGAATCGTTACCGAGCATTCCCCCAATTGTACAATGACTATGCGTCGCAGGATCCGGACCGAAAGTAAGTCCATACCGTCTCTGTGTTGCATGTCGCATCTCATCAAGCACAATTCCCGGCTGAACGCTCACTAATTTCCTTTTCTCGTTTATGTCTAAGATTTTATTGTAATACTTTGACATGTCCATTACGACAGCAACATTGCAACATTGACCTGCGAGACTGGTACCACCGCCTCTTGATAATACCGGTGCGTCATATTTTTTACAAACCCGTAAGGTATTGAGAATATCTTCTTTTGTTTTTGGCAATATAACGCCAATGGGTACCTGCCGATAATTGGAAGCATCTGTTGAATATAACGCCTTTGTTCCGTCATCAAATCGTACTTCGCCTTCAATGATATTTTCCAATTCATGCCGTAGCGCCCGCACATTTACATTTGATGATTCTTTTGTTTCAAAAACGGTTGTTGTCTTTATTTCTGTATTTTCGAGTTCTTCTCTGCGTTTTGGTGACTTTGCTTCTATTTCTTTTACATCTTCCGAAATCATTGCTGAAGGTTTTGTGTTGATCGTTAGGTTATTTTATACTTTTCTGCGTCTCTATGTTTAAACTCCATACCTGTTCCGGGCCTGGAAAGATCGGGTCTCAAGCAACCATTCGTCGGTTCCGGCGCCCCATCGAAAAATATAGATTCAATTCTTGCATGATCATAAAAATATTCTGATATGAAAAATGATGGCAAGGAAAGCGCTGCATGCAAATGCAGTGATGGCGCACAATGTGACGAGAATGGTATATGCCTTGCTTCACACAAAGCACCGGCCTTTAAAAAATTAGAGATCCCACCGCACCTTGTGGCATCAGCCTGCAATACATCTACCGCATCAGCGTTCAACATCGCATTAAAATACGGAACAGTGTAGCCATATTCGCCTGCCGCTATATTCATATTAGCTGGCGCATGCTCTTTTATGAAATGAAGCCCGGTTAAATTATCTGACGTTACGGGTTCTTCAAACCAGGTTACGTTATAATCCGCGAATTGTTGAGCTTTTTCAAGTGACTGTTTCGTGGTGTAGGCACCGTTAGCATCTACAAATAATTCCGCATCTTTTGTTATAGCTCTTCGGGCCGATTTCACACGGTTAGCGTCTTTTGCAGGCTCACGCCCTACTTTCATTTTAAAATGAGTAAATCCCTGCGACAACCAATGTTCAAATTGTGCTGCTGTTTGTTCATCCGAATAAGAAGTGAACCCACCACTTCCGTATAGTAACATTTCTTTTTTCGCCTTGCCAAGGAGCGTACAAAGCGGAACCTCAAATATTTTTGCTTTCAGATCCCATAACGCATTGTCAACGGCTGACACCGCCATCATTGCAATACCGCATTGCCCTTCATTACGGATTGCCGCGATCATTTTTCGGGAAAGGGACGGGATATCCAGGCAATTTTGACCTTCAACAATTTTTTTAAGTTGTGAATTAATGAGTGCAGCAGCAGCCAGGTTAGAATACGTGTAACCTATTCCTGTCTTATCACCACCGGATATTTCTACCAGCACCATTGTTGTACTATTCCATTTTATCGTCCCGTCGCTTTCGGGCGTCTCTGTCGGTACCGTATAAACGCTAATACGCGTTTTTGTAATTACAACTGAATCCGGAATAATTTCTGCAATATTTTCATTATCATCTTTCATTATGCAAATAGCGTTGCTACTTCTTCTTTCCATGTTTGCTCGATCATATCCAATGTGTCAGGATCTTTAAAAAGAGCTGAGGCAAAATTCTTGGCCTGTTTAAAATTTATATGAGGTGGTAATGGGGGCACGTCCGGATCGGTGTACGCCTCCAGTACCACAGGCTTTTTTTGAGAAAATGCATGTTCTATTACGACGGAAATTTCTTCTTCTTTATCAACTTTCACGCCCGCGAGTCCGAGCATTTTCGCATATTCCGCATATGGAAAATCAGGAACTTCCTGGCTGGCTTCAAACTTTGGATCGCCTTCCATCACCCGTTGTTCCCAGGTTACCTGGTTCAAATCGCGATTGTTTAATACCAATATCAACATTCTCGGGTCGCTCCAGTTTTTCCAATATTTTGCAATAGTAATGAGACCGTTATTCCCGAGCATTTGCATTGCTCCGTCGCCAACCAGTGCTATAGGCATTCTTTCAGGAAATGCAAACTTTGCAGCAATTGCATATGGCACGCCGGGACACATCGTAGCAAGATTACCAGACAAAGACGCCATCATACCTTTCCGTATCTTAATATCACGGGCAAACCAGTTAGCTGCCGAACCAGAATCGGAAGTGACGATGCATTCATCGGGAAGATACCTGGATAGTTCCCAAAATATTCTTTGAGGATTTATTGGATCGGCGCTGTGCATTGCACGAGCTTCCAAAACTTTCCACCATTCTTTTACATTGTCTTCTATTGTGCTGCGCCATTTCCTTTCTTCCTTTCTTTTCAATAAAGGAATCAATGCCTTCAAAGTTTCTTTGCTGTCACCTTGTAAATTCACGTCCATCGGGTAACGAATGCCTAACATTTTTCCGTCAATATCTATTTGAACTCCTTTTGCTTTTCCTTCTTTTGGCAAAAATTCCGAATAAGGAAAACTGGAACCGATCATAAATAAGGTATCGCAATCCATCATCAGATCCCAACTTGGCTTTGTTCCCAATAACCCAATTGATCCGGTAACAAACGATATATCGTCCGGTAGTACTGCCTTTCCGAGAAGCGCTTTTGCAACGCCGGCTCCCAAAAGTTCCGCTACTTCTATTACTTCATCGGATGCGCCAAGTGCACCTGCGCCAACTAAAATTGCAACTTTCTTCCCTTCATTCAAAATATCGGCAGCACGTTGCAAATCTTTATAGGCAGGAATAATTTTAGGGGCAGCATAATGCAGCCCGGAATGAACCGAACCATGAACTCTTTTAGGCTCTTCAAATTTTTCTTCCTGTAAATCGTTAGGAAGAATGATGCAGGTAACGGTGCGTTCACTTTTCGCAATTCGTATAGCTCTGTCAACAAGATGTCGCATTTGTGAGGGAACGGTTGCCATGTGCACGTATTCGTGAGCCACATCTTTATATAAAGAAATCAAATCTACTTCCTGTTGATAGCTTCCGCCAATAGCAGCCCTTGCTTGTTGACCCACTATTGCCACAACCGGCCGGTGATCGAGTTTCGCATCATACAGCCCATTCAATAAGTGAATGGCGCCCGGCCCCGATGTTGCCATACACACGCCTACTTCACCAGTAAATTTTGCATGGCCGCAGGCCATAAATGCTGCATTTTCTTCATGCCTTACTTGCACGAAATCTATTTTGTCTTTTGCCCTATCCAGTGCGCCCATGATTCCATTAATGCCATCACCCGGGAAACCGAATATTCTTGAAATGCCCCACTGTGAAAGCCTTTCCACTAAAAAATCACTAACTGTGTTGCTCATAAAATAATAATTTTTAAAATTTTAGAATTCCCCTCAATTCAGAACTGATAAGGTTACCCTTCTTCAAATAAATAGTTGAACTTGCCTATTTCGAATCGTTTATTTCCTTGTTGTTTGTCCCTGGCAAAAGGAAGGTATCGATTGCAAATCGATCACGCGTTTGTGGAACATAAGAAGGTTGAAATATATTACCCAACATGATAAAATTTATCATCATTGAAATTTTGAAAGACGTTCATCAATTAACTTAGGCATTCCCCATTTATTGATGTAGCAATAAACCATCAGTTGGCATTGGAAACACAAAGATTCTGCCAACAACGTTAAGAGTTAGCATTATACGATACTAAAAATTATTCATTTAAAACAATAGTTGATAAGAAATTTTATTTGGGCACAAATTGATTTTAGCTTGAATAATGTGAATTTGAGAACCCTGACCGTTTATTCGGCTTAAGGAGCTTTATTGAAATGACTGCTACATTCGATTAATATTCGTTGTGGCTAAGAAAGAAATCAATATTTAATTCGATGTACAAATTGAGGAAGGATATCCACATAAGTTCAAACATGCGATCTTATAAAAAGCTCCTTTTTCTATTAAATAGTGAGTTAAATAGTCGGGGCCTGATCAATATGCCGCATGCTCCCCCGATCGATCCTAAATAGCTTGTATTTTCGCATTCGTCAACATATGCTCATCTGGATATTGTTATAAATTTTATCTATCATTTCATAAAAACTATCGATTATAACTATCTGAAGTTTATTGTAAGTTTGATGCTTAAACAATCTAAAATTTATTTACGATGGAAAATATCAAGCACCCCCACAGCAAAGCAAATCATAAGGTTTGGGAAGTGAACGAATCGAGCAAATGCCCTTTTATTGGTGGAGCGTTAAAATTCACCGCCGGCACCGGCACCTCCAACAGTGACTGGTGGCCGAATCAATTAAGTTTAAAAATTCTTCGCCAGCATTCTTCATTATCCGACCCGATGGATAAAGGTTTTAATTATGCGGAAGAATTCAAGAGCCTCGATCTTGAGGCTGTAAAGCAAGACCTTTTCGATTTGATGACGACGTCACAGGAATGGTGGCCTGCTGATTATGGTCATTATGGCCCGTTATTTATAAGGATGGCATGGCACAGTGCTGGTACGTATCGCATCTCTGATGGTCGCGGTGGTGCAGGTTCGGGCACACAGCGGTTTGCGCCCTTGAATAGCTGGCCGGATAATGCCAACCTCGACAAAGCACGCATACTGCTTTGGCCAATCAAACAGAAATACGGAAAGAAAATTTCCTGGGCAGACCTTATGATTCTTGCAGGCAACTGTGCACTTGAGTCTATGGGCCTTCAAACCTTTGGTTTTGCCGGCGGCCGTGAAGATGTTTGGGAGCCGGAAGACGACATCTACTGGGGATCGGAAGGTAAGTGGCTTGACGACAAGCGCTACGCCGGTAACCGTGAACTGGAGAATCCTTTGGCCGCCGTTCAGATGGGTCTTATCTATGTGAACCCGGAAGGCCCCAACGGAAAACCTGATCCCGTAGCCGCCGCTATTGATATTCGTGAAACCTTTGGCCGTATGGCAATGAACGATTATGAAACCGTTGCGCTTATTGCGGGTGGACATACCTTTGGGAAGACCCATGGTGCAGGCGATCCAAAAAAATACGTTGAAGCAGAACCTGCCGGTGCAAGCATAGAAGAACAAAGCCTCGGCTGGAAAAATACATTTGGCAGTGGTAATGCAGGTTACACGATTACCAGCGGCATCGAGGGCGCATGGACCACTTCACCAACGAAGTGGAGCAATAACTTTTTCGAAAACCTTTTTGGCTATGAATGGGAACTGACGAAGAGCCCCGCCGGTGCATTTCAGTGGAAGCCAAAGGGCAACGCAGGTGCGGGCCTTGTTCCGGATGCACATGATCCTGCAAAGCGCCACGCACCATTTATGCTAACTACTGATCTCGCCCTGAAAATGGATCCTCTTTATGAACCCATTTCACGACATTTTTATGAGAATCCTGATGAGCTAGCAGATGCATTTGCAAGAGCGTGGTTTAAACTAACGCACAGGGATATGGGCCCGAAGGCCCGGTACCTTGGCCCGGAAGTTCCTGCTGAAGATTTGATCTGGCAAGATCCTGTCCCGGCGGTTACTCACGAACTGATTAATGACAAGGACATCGCGGCATTAAAAGATGAAATACTTAATTCAGAACTGACCGTGTCCGAACTGGTATCAACAGCATGGGCATCCGCATCCACATTCCGCGGCTCCGACAAACGCGGTGGCGCCAATGGCGCACGCATTCGGCTTGCACCGCAAAAAGATTGGAAAGTGAATAACCCTGCTCAATTACAGAAAGTATTGTCAACATTGGAAGGCATTCAAAAAGAATTCAACAGCGCCCAATCCGGCGGTAAGCAGGTTTCAATCGCCGACATAATTGTTTTGGGCGGATGTGCGGCCATTGAGCAAGCAGCAAAGTCTGCCGGTCATGATGTGAAAGTACCTTTTACACCCGGACGTTCTGACGCATCGCAGGAACAAACAGATATGGCATCTTTTGATGTGCTTGAGCCGTATGCAGACGGGTTTCGCAACTACGTGAAGACCAAATACGGTGTAAAAACAGAAGAAATGCTGGTGGACAAGGCGCAACTGTTAACGCTAACGCCTCCTGAGATGACGGTACTCGTTGGTGGCATGCGTGTTCTTAATGCCAACTTTGATCAGTCACAATACGGTGTATTCACTAAGCGCCCCGGGGAATTGACCAACGACTTCTTTGTTAATCTTCTCGATCTCAGCACAACATGGAAGGCTGTTTCAGAGGACGCTGAAGTCTTTGAAGGGCGTGATCGTAAGACGGGGAAAGTGAAGTGGACAGGAACACGTGTAGATCTTATCTTCGGTTCCAACTCAGAACTTCGGGCACTTGCCGAAGTTTACGGATGTTCAGATGCTCAAAAGAAGTTCGTGAAAGATTTTATCGCAGCTTGGACCAAGGTGATGAACCTTGATCGTTTTGATTTGAACTGATGGGTTTGATGAAGTAGTGGCTAAATGTTTAATTTTATCAAGCGGTCCGTTAACGGGCCGCTTGATTTTTAAAGAAAAAGATTGAGCATTTGCATTGCATACAATTTAGTTGTTTTTGATGTGTGGATTCGCATACTCCCTGGTTGCATATTACTCCTTCCGTCCTTTCTTTGCTTTTCTACTTTAAAAATATAAGGTTCGCAGCGTAGCGCAAATCTCTTCGTTTAGCCATGTGCGTTGGCTTGGTTAAAACTGGTCATGATAACAGATGATGCCAATATAGCCTTTAATACTAATTAATTGCCATAATAGTTACTGCCGGGAATTTAAAATATCTACATTGCATGAAAATGCTACGTAGCCATATACTTATTTGTTCAATCCTCGTGCTCTTTGCCATCCCGGTTTATATAGCAGATTATAATGCGCTAAAAAGCAGTGGAAGAGATTGGATATCACTTGATCTGAGAGGTCTGCTTACATGGTCATACCTGGTTTTCATCGGGATTCATATTGCGCTTAGTACTGTAGTGGTCATTTACTCCCATCACTTTAAATTATTTAAAATTCACCTTTATTCTGCCATCCTTTCTCTTGCGATGCTTGCTATTGGCCTGTTCCTATTTGACAAGGCTCGTAAAAATAGTTACATCAAAAAATACAATGCACGAATGGAACAGCGTAAATCTTTATTCAATAATATCCAACTAAAACGTTGGTGGTTTGGGCCAACAAGTGAAAACCCGGAAG
Source organism: uncultured Chitinophagaceae bacterium (assembly GCA_963819925.1). Taxonomy (GTDB): domain Bacteria; phylum Bacteroidota; class Bacteroidia; order Chitinophagales; family Chitinophagaceae; genus Ginsengibacter. The sequence continues at coordinate 240,638 of CAWFYG010000029.1, forward strand.
AAATTCATGTTGACCTGGAAGTTACGTCAGCAGGAAGGTTCGCAGCTCTTGCGACGGGAAAAGAAAATGGAGAATATGGAAAAAGTATTTTTTCTTCAAACGGCGAAGTTCAGCATTTAGTAAAAGCAGGTGACCATATTCATTACGTGTTCCCTTTAACAATTGTTGATTCCGGGCAAGCAAAAAATATTGAATTCACTTTTTATTTATTTAAGGCCCCGATTGGAGAGTCAGGCGATGAAGATGTAGTGAAGATATTCAAAGACCCAATAGTTACCAATGATGATGGCACCTACTTTTATGAGACGTTGCCACCTCCTTTGACTGAAATACCCAAATAGTACCAACTGCGAATAAGAAATTTACGCCCCGATCGCGTCTTTCGAAGACGGCTCGCCGTGTACATCGGCTTATGACTACCTGTGAAAAGAATATTCAACTAAAACGACATTCAACTTCCTGGCAAAGTTCAACAAAATGTTGAACTAATAATGCATTGTGCCTGCATATCAGATTGCTTTTTCCGCAGGTTTTGTGCAACACCGGATGACTCCTTTTTTTTCTATGTCAACTTTGGGACTCACGTAGGGAATGCCCAGACCCATTCCCCGTAATATTAGCAGGCATGCCATCAACATCATCATGTAAGGATATGCCTTGCGGATTTTTTGCCTGACACTAACGCTTACATAGTTGCCGAAGAATGCAATACTCCACATCATTGGTAGTGTCCCTAAGCCAAAGAATGCCATAAAAATCATACTGTTTATGATATCTCCGGTAGCTACTGCTACTGCAGCAGCCATGTATACAAGCCCGCATGGAAGCAATCCGTTTAATAAGCCAATTGAAAATAACGAGGAGAAATTTTTCTTTAAAAAAAGCTTCCCAATTGAAGAACGCAATTCTCCAAAAAATATCAGTATAAAATTTTGAGCTTTAAAAGATGAGCGTCTTTTCGGAATGATTATGAAAAAAATAATAAGCACTCCAAGAAATATTGACAACCATTGTTGGTACCCGAACAGGGCAACGCTTTTGCCAATGATGCCGAAAATAAAACCGAACACAGTGTAAGTAATAATACGTCCGGAATTGTAAAACAACGCTCCCGAAAATTTTCCCCCATCACTATCGTTTTTCAATGGCAATGATAAAGCAATCGGCCCGCACATTCCTATGCAATGAAAACTCCCCAGCAATCCTATCATAAATGCAGCAATTATCAGTTGAGCCATAATAGTAATTAGTGTAACATTAATTTCTTTTCAAAATAATAGCTGACATCATTGACCTGCCAGCTCAATTGCAATTCGTAAAGGCCTTTATTACTCTCGTTAACGGGAACCATTATACGCAAATTCCGTACTGAGAAATCCTGCGAAATATCTTTATTCTCATCAGACGGGCAATATAATACTACGTTACCTGTAACTAATGTTCCTGAAAAATCTTTAGGAAATTCAATGATTACTTTGCCCTTATCCATTTCATATTTTACCGTATCAGACAAATCCTGAACCCGGTTCATCGCATTTATTTTCTGCTGGTACTTAAGTTCCTTTGCGTAATAATCTGTTGTTACCAAATCCACTTTTTGACTGGAGGATTTAAAAACGAGAAACATTATGCCCAAAACAAACACGGCGTATACCAAGAGAATCTTGTAGCCCCAATTCATAGTTATTAATTTATCAGTTATAAATTTCAGGGCCTATAAAACTGGCCTCAATTGTTTTAATTTTTTTATCGCCCTCGTACATGCCGATCCGCAACTCTGTTTTCCATCCTTTAATTTCGTTCCTGTTAAGTTTTACAAAGAATTGCAGGTGCGAGTAATCTTCTTTTTTTACAACCGGGATACTGTTACCAATCACTTCAATTTCACCTTTTAAATTTTCAAGTTTAAGGGTGTAGGCAATGTCGTTGTGGGTTTTATTAGCCAGCTTCAGGTTATAGAGATTACTGATTCTGCCGTCTGGCAAAGATGTATAGGTCATTCCCGCAGTACGCATAAGCCTTGCATCCAGGTCAGTGCGGCTTACCAAAAGAAAAACCAACAAGGATAATAACAAAGCCAACACAGAGGTATAGGCTTTTATCCTTGTTGTAAATTTAAGTCTCACACCTTTTACTATACTATTTTCTGAAGCGTAACGTATTAATCCTACAGGCTTCTTAACACTCGTCATTATTGCGTCGCATGCATCAATACACGCAGTACAATTTACACATTCCAGTTGTGTGCCATTTCGAATATCTATACCCGTTGGGCACACCCGAACGCATGCCAGGCAATCGATACAATCGCCCTGTGGCACAATTGCTTCAATCTTTTGCGAAATACTTTTGCAGGCACCATCTTCCTTACAATCCACGCATTTGCAATCGTGATCCTCATTCTTTTTCAACTTACCTCTTGGTTCACCTCTTTTATGATCATAAGCAACTACAATTGAATTTTTATCAAGTAAAACTCCCTGTAATCTTCCATAAGGGCATACCACCAGGCATGCCTGTTCTCTAAACCACCAGTAAACAAAGAAGAATACGCTGGTGAAAATGAGCAAAGAAATCAATGTACCAACATGCTCAGCAGGTGTTTGCAGGTAGCCTAACAATTGATCCATGCCTATCAGGTAGGCCAGGAAAAAGTTTGCAATAATAAAGGACAAGGAAAAGAATATAACGAACTTGGCTACACGCTTTTTAATTTTTTCAGCGTTCCAAGGCATTGCTTTTAATTGTTTTTGCCTGCCCGAATCTCCGTCAATCCAATATTCAATTTTACGAAAAACCATTTCCATGAAAATAGTTTGCGGACATGCCCACCCACAGAATACCCTTCCAAACACCACTGTAAACAAAATGATAAAAACCACGAAAGTGAGCATAGCGATGCCGAAAATAAAAAAGTCCTGTGGCCAGAACACCATGCCGAATATAATAAACTTACGATCCAGCACATTAAGCATTAACAGCGGCTCGTTGTTTATCTTAATAAAAGGAAGTGTAAAAAAGACGATAAGATAAAAAATACTAAACCGGGTTCTTAAATTATATAACCTTCCCTTCGGTTTTTTGGGGTTAATAAAATTTCTTGTTCCTTCTTTGGTAATTGTAGCAACAGAATCCCTGTAACTTCCTTTTTTATCCTGTATCGAAATCGTTTCTTCCATAGTAAAAATTTATGCGGCCAGACGCTCCTATTTGGCAGCGTTTGCCGCAGGTATTGAATCATTAACTTTTGCATTACTCGTTGCTGAAGAATCACTATTTGCTGACGATATTACCGTTGATGAATCTATATATAAATCGCCTTGTGGCGCCTTAGGGTTCGGTGGATTTGTACCATGCAATGTTTTAACATAGCTTGCCAGGTAGCTGATAACTTTGGGTGAGTAAACGGATGCCCACGATTGCATTCCTTTATCAGGATATCCATTTTTAATAGAATGATAAATATCGTTTAGCGATCCTTTATGCAACCAATAATCATCCGTAAGATTTGGGCCAGCACCTCCTTCGCCTGCTTTTCCATGGCATGCAAAACAGGTAGTGGTGAAAATATCTTTCGCTTGTGCTAAACCTGCGGCGTCGGCCATAGGCACATTATTGTCATCAATTTTATCCTTATTGTTAGCTTCATATATTTCCTGTTGAATTTTAGCCTGGGCCATTTCAGCGTTGTACTCTTGTGTAGGATTTTTTCCGTAACCAAATACATGAAAGTTTAAAAGATAAACAACGGCTACGCCAATAGTAATATAAAATCCGTATTTCCACCACGGCGGCAACGCATTATCCAACTCCCTTATACCATCATAATCATGATCGAGCATAACATCGGCTTCTTTTTCAACCGGTATTGCTTTGGTAAATATCCTTTTGTCGAGACCCGACCACCATGCCTTAAATTTATTTGCTTTAACAGGGACTCTTTCTTTCCCGGGCAACAACTCTGCAGAAAATCTATTTATAAGAAAGGTTAGAAAAAATATAATGATTATCTCCGTTATAAGTACAAATAGCAGCATATAAAAGGTGGTGGATGAAAGTCCTCCATAATTTGAAACTATGTTCGTGGCTTTTGCCTGGGCCGTATCCTGCGCTGAGGAAGTTTGGGCAGCAAACAACAAACCTGTTGCGAACAAAACAGTAAGCACTTTGGAAGCCTTATTTTTTTCAATTACCTGCTTGCCCAATACTAGCAAAACGCGGCCAAGTAACCAGATTACAAACACTAACAGACCCATCATTACCATCAGGAGAATCTCTAACTGGTTATAACCGGAGGTTACTGTTTTTCCGGCATCTGTGGCGTCCTGGGCTAATACGGTTGATGCTCCCAACAAGGCGATTAATACGGTTAAACCTGTTTTCTTTATTAAACTATGTTGCATACTTTTTTAATTATATGGTTGAGTTATTTAATTCTTCCTTATCGAAAGGAATATTGGACAATTCACTGACCTTTTCTTTTCCCATTTTTTTTACGAATACCAATAGCACTATAAAGAAAAGAAGAAAAATAAAAAGTGATATAAATGCGTATATGTGCGCACCACTTATTTTTTCGGCATATTGTTTTATGAATGTAAACATGGCTTATTTATTATAGGTGGCTGTTGTATTTTTTGATATATCGGTTCCCAAACGTTGTATATATGCTATTAAGGCAATTACTTCTTTATGCGGCGAAACACGTATGCTATCCCCAAGTAAATTGTTCGAAATTTCCTTTGACTGTTTATCCAAATCTACTATTGCTTCTTTTTCATAATCTTTCGGGTAGGGTACACCGAGAGTTTTCATTGCATGAATTTTTGCCGGTAAGTCAGATGTATCTAAATTGTTTTCGAGTAAGAATTCGTAAGAAGGCATAATAGATCCCTCACTCATAGAAGATGGTTCACGGAAATGACGAAAATGCCAACCGTCGGTCTTCTTAAGATTACCGGTGCCTTCTCTCGCAAGGTCGGGACCGGTACGTTTACTACCCCATTGAAACGGATGATCATATACAAATTCTCCGGCTTTGGAATATTCCCCGTAACGTTCGGTTTCACTTCTAAACGGGCGGATCATTTGTGAGTGACAGAGATAGCAGCCTTCACGAACATAGATATCTCTTCCTTCCAGTTCAAGAGGAGTGTAAGGTTTAACACTACTGATGGTGGGAACATTCGATTTTATAAGAAAGGTTGGTACCAACTCAACGAGGCCGCCAATTAAAATGACAACCAGGCTTATTACCATAAATTGTACCGGTCTCCTTTCTATCCACCGGTGCCAGTGTTCACCTTTATGAGGCACATATTCTTTTGATAAAGGAACGGCTTCAGCCTCTTCATTGGCAACCAGTTTTCCTGCCCTTACGGTTTTGTATAAATTATATACCATAAAAAGCACTCCTACCAAATACAGCGTACCACCTAATGAACGCATGGCATAAAAAGGCTTCAGATAAGTAACTGTTTCAAGAAATGTATATTTCAACTGGCCTGATGCAGTAAATTGTTTCCACATGGAGCTTTGAGTAAAGCCTGCCCAGTACAGGGGAATTGCATAAAATAAAATTCCTAACGTGCCCAACCAGAAATGAATGTTGGCTATTTTTTTTGAATAGAGGTCAGTTTTAAAAATTCTTGGAACAAGCCAGTACAAAACACCAAAAGTGAGCATACCATTCCATCCCAACGCACCGATATGTACATGAGCAATTATCCAGTCAGTATAGTGAGATATTGCACTTACACTTTTTAATGAAAGCATCGGGCCTTCAAAAGTTGCCATACCATAAGCGGTAACCGCTACCACCATAAACTTTAAAATAACGTCGTCGCGTACACGATCCCAGGCGCCGCGAAGTGTAAGCAAGCCGTTTATCATACCACCCCAGCTTGGGAAAATAAGCATGAAAGAAAATACCACACCGAGTGACTGTGCCCAGTTGGGTAATGCCGTATATAATAAATGGTGTGGGCCGGCCCAGATGTACAAGAAGATTAAAGCCCAAAAGTGAATAATTGAAAGCTTATAAGAATACACGGGACGATTGGCAGCCTTCGGCAAAAAGTAATACATAAGGCCGAGATACGGAGTGGTTAAAAAGAATGCTACGGCGTTATGTCCGTACCACCATTGTACCAATGCATCCTGAACACCTGCATACCAGCTATAACTTTTTAACCAGGTATAAGGCAATTCACCGGAACGTACAATATGCAGTACCGCAACAGTAACAAAAGTTGCTATATAAAACCAGATAGCGACATAAAGATGTTTTTCTCTCCTTTTGATAATGGTGCCAAACATATTCCAGCCAAATACAACCCAAATAATTGTGATAGCTAAATCTATAGGCCAGATTAATTCAGCGTATTCGGCTCCCTGGGTAAGACCTAAAGGAAGCGTAATAGCCGCTGCAACTATTATCAATTGCCATCCCCAAAAATGTATGTAGCTAAGTTTATCGCTAAACATTCTTGCTTTGCAAAGACGTTGCAAAGAATAATAAACGCCCATAAAAATACCGTTGCCCACAAATGCAAAAATTACCGCATTGGTGTGCAATGGGCGAAGCCTGCCAAAATTTAAATAAGGAGCGAAATTAAACCCATGAGGAAACTGACCTGGGAAAACAAGTTGTAATGCCACAATAAGGCCTACAAGCATACCGACAACTCCCCACACCACTGTAGCATAGGCAAAGTTTCTGACAATTTTGTTATCATAATAAAATTTTTCCGGCTGCATATTTTTTTTATTGTTTTTTGAAAGTGATGGTAAATTTTTTATTTAAGATTTGAGACCTTTTCTTCTGTTGGTTTACTGGTTTTGGGTGCGTCGTCAAAAAGCATACGCACAGATGGAGTATAATCGTCGTCGTACTGACCTGATTTAGTACTCCATAAAAAAGCAACTAAAAAACCTGTTGCTACCAATAAGCTTACTCCGATTAAAACAATTAGTGCACCCAATAGATGTAAATTTTGACGTCCAAAAATAACGGCAGATATAATTTTAGTTTATGATGAGCATCAAATCGAAAAATGATTTTAATCAGTTAATTTATAAGCCTTTGGCTCTTGCACTTACAGAAGACAATGTAGTAACCAGCAACACGATACTAATGCTGCTTGCAGGCATTAAAATAGCTGCTACCATTGGAGAGAGAATACCTTGTACTGCAAAGGATAGTCCAACTATATTGTATAAAATAGAAAGTACAAAACTGGCGGCAACAATCGTTTTACCGGACCGGGCAAAGGCTATAAATTTATCGAGCAGCTTTACATTGGTACCGTCCAGAATAGCGTCACAGGCGGGTGAAAATTGTGAAGTGTTGTCGCTTACCGCAATGCCTACGTTACTTTGCATTAATGCGCCTGCATCGTTAAGGCCGTCACCAAGCATTAATACATTTTTTTTATGCTGTTGAATATTTTTTATAAAATCAAGTTTTTGTTGAGGTGACTGGTTGAACCTGAACTGAACGCTTTTGGAAAATATCTTTTTTAGTTTTTGCTTTTCAGAATCATTATCTCCTGACAAAACACAGACACTGAATTTTTCTTTTTTCAGATGATCCGCCAATTCGCCGATTCCATCGCGATACTGATTGCTGACGGTAAACTTTCCCATATGAACGTTATTCATCATTACATGAACATGGGTGCCTGTATCATAACAAACAGCTCCCTGATCAAATTGATTAATAAAGCTTGCAGAACCCATCCGCACGTTAATATTATTTACTCTTGCTTCCATTCCTTTACCTGTGTGCTCTTTAAAGTCTTCGACATGGGGCTCAGCGGATTCTACCTGCAGTGACGAAGCAATAATCATACTTAAGGGATGTGAGGATTGCCGTGCAATACTTCTAACCGCTATTAATTCCCTGGAAGTTAAAGGAGTCCCTTCATAACTCACGAGGGAAGATTTATTTTGAGTGATAGTTCCGGTTTTGTCGAGAACAATCGCATTCACCTTTGCCAAAGATTCTATTACACTGGCATTCTTCAGGTACAATTTATTTTTACCAAAAATGCGCAGCATATTACCATACGTAAAAGTTGCTGAAAGCAAAAGCGAACAAGGGCAGGCAACGATTAACACTGCCGTGAGTGCAGGCAATATTTTGGAAGTGTCGTACTTCCACCAGTATAATACGGCACACAAGGCAATTGCAAACAATGCAGCAGTAAAATAACGACTCCATGGATGAATGAATGATTTTTCTTCATTCTTTTTGCTATTAAATATTTCATTATTCCAAAGCTGGGTAATATAACTTTGGGACGCTTCTTTAATAATTTCCAGTTCAATAGAACGTCCGGTTTGTTTGCCGCCTGCATAAAGTAAATCTCCTGTTTTTTTCTCGACGGGAGTTGTCTCACCGCTTACAAAGCTATAGTCAATATGAGCGTTTCCATTAATTAATCTGGCATCTGCCGGAATCATTTCTCCATTACGGAGAATGATGCGGTCGGTTTTCTGTAATTGAGTAACGGGGATATTTTTTTCAATTCCACCTTTTATAACGGTAACGCCTAAAGGAAAGTAAGACTTATAATTCCGGTCGAAGGAAAATGAGTTGTACGTTTTGTTTTGAAACCACCTGCCTATTAATAAAAAGAATATGATACCTGTTCCGGAATCAAGATAGCCGGCGCCGTGGCCGCTTATGATTTCATAATAACTTCTTACAAATGTTACAATAATTGCCAAAGCAATAGGCGCATCAATATTCAGGTACTTTTGACGGAGGCCTTTCCAGGCAGATATAAAAATATCTGAAGCACTAAAAAACAAAACCGGCAGAGATAAAATAAGATTAACCCATGTAAAAGTTTGTTTTAAATCCAGGTCAATGTTACCACCGGAAAAGTATTCCGGGAAACTTAACATCATAATATTTGAAAAGCAAAAGCCTGCCACGCCTATTTTATAAATTTGTTTGCGGTTAAAAGGGACCGGTTTTTTCTTTTCGGTATCATTAAGACTTATGGCTGGCTCGTAACCGATGAAGGCAAGCAACTCCACAACTTTTCTTAACGAGATTAACTGCGGATTGAACACAATGAATACCTCTTTTTTCTGAAAATTGGACTGTGATTTTATAATACCTCCATCAATTCTGTGAAGGTTCTCCAATAAAAAGATGCAGGACGAGCAATGAATTTGCGGCAACTGAAATACAACATTGATATGGCTGTTGCTGTTGAACTGCACCAGTTTTTCGATTATCGATTCATCGTCGAGGTAGGCAAATCTTTCAGAAATAAATTTTCCTTTCGCTTTTATACCAGGGGCGGTCGCAAGATTATAATAACTACAGAGATTATTTTCATTAAGGAGCAGGTACACCTGTTTACAACCGTTGCAACAAAATACTTTTTCATCAGCCATGATGGTATCATCGCAAGATTCGCTGCAATGGTAGCAAGACTTCTGTATGGTTATAGTATTCGCCAGTTGTATTTTTTCTTTTCAGATTTTTATAATCATAACAAAATTTCAAGGGAAGAAATTCAGGAAAATCCCTGGTAGAAAAGGTGATTTACGTGAATAGAATTTATTTTAATTGGGCGCATTTAATTTATAAGTGTGCGATAAAAATTGGTTGCGTTATGGTTTTAATAATTAAATCGGCACGGCTTGGTTTAAAGAATCTTGACGCAGCATTTCTTCCATAGGCGCCCATAACTAAAAAAGAATTCTCTTTATCGAAAACATATTCGAATAGTGTTTTGTATATGCTTCCTTTCAGTACTTCAAAATGTAAATCGAAATAATAGTTTCTTAGCAGTTCTTTAAGTTTAAACCTGTTGGCATTATTCCATTCACCGCTATCACTAATGTGCACTACAGTTATTTTCTTATCCCGCAATTGCGGAAAAAGATAGGTAAACTGTTTAATGGCAAATACAGAAGAAGGAGAATCATCATACGTAAAAACGATTTCATCAATACCTTCAAACCCCTCCGGTGCAACAATTGCAGGACACTCGGTATTTTTCAATACGTCTTTTATAAAATTTGTTGGAATTCCCTCGAAGTGCCTGTTAAAAGAGGTAGATGCGTCAACAACTATTACGTCTGCATACCTGCTTTCTTCAATTAACTCATAGGCAGGTACTCCCCTGTCGCGATGCAAATTAAATTCTATGCCCCTGCTAATAGCTGCATCTTTGAAGGAGGAAATATTCCTTTCTATTAATTCTGTTCTCTTGACTTTTGGATGCGGATACTCGTTTACCTCCTTATCTATATAACTTGCTTCATAAACCGGCTTTAGCTTAGAAGATTCTATATAAGTTTCGTTTTCAAGAAAAATACCTGTAATTTTTGAGTTGGTCAGCCTGCCGAGATAGCACGCAAATTCCAACGAATTTTTATCAGGATCAATAGCATTTATTGCTAACAATATCTTTTCCATTTTACTAATTTTAATAATGAGTAGAATAACAACAGTAAAAAGCTATTAAATCTTCGCTTCCATCTGGTTTCTACTCCTGGTAAAATTATTGTCTCTTAAAAAGGCAGGCTATGATTTTGAACACTACTTGAGGTGATCTATATCAGCCCTTGATTGGGTAACAGAAATAGTTGCTCGAAGATAAATTTGGATTTAAAAAAGTGCCTGGGGTTTTATTATGGCAAGTGTAAAATTGAATTTAATTGCTAAAAAATTCGAGGACGGGCATTGGTATTTATAATCCAGGCATTAATTTTATCTCACTCCTATATAATAAAATTCTCCCGTCATTTTCCAATTGCTTCAACAGGCGGGATACGACTACTCTTGACGTTGCCAGTTCATCAGCAATAAGGCCATGCGAAACTTTAATAACACTGGAACCGGACAGTCGTTGTTTTTCTTTGAGATATGCAATAAGCCGTTCGTCTAATTTATGAAAAGCTATGCTCTCAATTGATTTCAGCAATTCTAAAAAGCGTTCGTTAAAACTGCGCATGATATAGTTTTTCCAGCTTTTATATTTGCAGAGCCACTCATCCAACTTAATATGTGGGATGGCTATCAATTCCACATCGTCCTCGGCTATTGCCTTTACTTCGCTCTTTTTAGCTTCCACACAACAGCTATAAGCCATTGAACAACTTTCATTGCTGGATAAATAATACAACAAGATTTCCTTCCCCTCTTCGTCCTTGCGCAAAACCTTTATAGTACCCTTTAAGATCAGTGGCATCATCCTGATATATTTTCCGTAATCCATGATAATATCACCTTCCTTAAAATGCTGGATATCGCCAAACTGGTACATTTCTTTTATTAAAGCCGGTTCAAAAATCGAACTCAATATCGTTTCATTATTCATAGCGCCTTAAAAAATTATAATAAAACAAAGTTTAAATAAATTTTTTTATTCTATTCCTCAACCTTTTTATTCCACTATCGATGCAAAGGATTAATACAACATTAAGTAATATTCGCTGCCTAAAGAAATCCTAAGTTCTCAAAAACCTGCCCGGCAAACTTTTTATTGAACAACGACCAACAGAGTAGGAAACACGAAGTACGAGGGAATTACCAAAAAGCCTAAAAAAATATTGCCCGGGTGGAAAACACCGAACAATATTTTTTTAAGTAAGCGGAAATTTTTATAACCCCAGTCATGAAATATAAAAATTTACTTTTCGCTCTATTGAAAAAACCAACTGTTTTATTTCATGTATTGATTTACGTTAGTCCACGTGCCGCCATTGACAACGTTTGTAATTCCATTTCTTTCCAGGATCGATTTTGCCTGGCCGCTTCTGGCGCCACTGCGACAGAAAACTATAATATTTTTCTTGTTTCTGAATTTTGATAATTGTGAGGGTACTCTATCCAGTGGTATATTCACGGAACCTTTTACATGGCCTCCCGCAAATTCTCCGGGCGTTCTTACATCTACCAGGAACGCACCTTGCTCAATAATGTTTTTTAAATCTGCGGTGTAACCGCCACCAAATAATTGTTGAAAAAAGCTCATTGATTTTAATTTTATACTGTGAATTTTTTAATTACGTTAACTAATCCTGTTTTTGGAACAACGCCACTTTGCCTCCATAAAATTTCTCCATTTTTGAATAATATCAGGGTAGGAACACCTCGTACCTGGTATGCCTGGGCTGCTGCCGGGTTTTTATCCACGTCGATTTTAACAATGGTAGCAGTTTCACCTATTTCTTTCTTTACATCTTTAAGAATTGGCGCCAACATTTTGCATGGGCCGCACCACTCCGCAGAAAAATCTACCAGCACCGGTTTATCTGATTGTATTATCTCGTTAAATGTCATTCTTTTTTAGTCCTGTTTTAAGGTTTCCTTTTTCTTTTCCTTTTTAAACATGCCAAGCAATAGTGCACCCATGAGAGCACCATAAATTGTGCTGTTAACGGGCTTTGATGTAATCATGCAAGTGCCCGATGCACATCCTATTTGTTGCCAATATAAATACCCCGCTATAGCTCCAATAAAAGCACCTAACAGGTATAGTTTGTTGCTATTAAACCACTTCTTCATACATAATTTCTTTTTTTATTTCATCTCTTTTTTTATCGGGAACTGCACAACTACCAACGCCGCAACAACCTATGTTAAAAACCGGCATTGCCGTGAATAATAAACCCAACAACGCTAGTGGCCAGTCTTTTATAATTATAGATTGAACAATAATTACAATCCCTAAGATCAGTCTTAAAAACCTCATAAAATTCCAATTACTAAAAATTGTCTGCTTCATTTTTTATTGATTTAATACCTATGTTCCAATATCCAGGTGTTATCTTATTGACGCAGCAAAAATAGATTCAATCATCACAGTTCTTGGTAACAAACGTTACATAAGAAAAGTATGCGCCAGGCAAAATGCGTATAACAAAATTAATAATTGTAAAAAGGAAATGTGCCCCAATAAGGCAACGTGTCATATAAAAAAATTCCGGAATAAATCCGGAATTTTTTTTTAAAGGCGTTGTGAAAATCAGAAAGAATAATTGACTCCTATCATTACCATGTCAGTCGTCATTTTATAAGAAACATTACTACCGGGAACAACGCCATACGTATTGCTGGGATCTTTCATCATCGGGCTTAAGAGAGGGCCACTTGTAGAACCACTGCTGGTCCCGTGATGGTAGACTAAATTGAGATTGAGCTGGCTGCTAAATTCATATCCGAAACCAAACTGGAATGCATTTTTAATAACAGCAGTTGCCGGCGTTGAAAAAAATGCCAAATCGCTGCTAATAGGGTTAGAGCTGTAGGTGTAACCTGCTCTAAGCGGGAGTCTTTTTATTCCCTTATACTGAAGGCCCGCTGAAATTATTGAGATATCTTTCCACCCGAAACCAGCTACGGAAGCGGTATTTGTCCAACCTTTTTCTTTGAACCCTGCTGTATTTTCATAGTCGACAAAACGATAGTCAACAGCTGCATCAATCTGCCCCTTTGAATACCCAATCCCTGCAGATGCAATTGCCGGATAATTCATTCTGAATTTTACATTTGGAGCATTACTTCCATCCAGGTAAGTATTGGCAAAATTAAAGCTGCCAAAAGTTTGAGGTGATTTATAAGAAGCCCCCAATTTTATTCCTTTGCCTGAATTGTAGAATATGCCAACCTGCCCGCCCAAGCCTAGAGCTGTTGCTCTATCGCTTACCGGGTAACCGAGTGTTTGGCTCGGTGAAGAAAGCGGGTTGGGTGCCAGTTTCAAGGAAGCGTAATCAAAAGTCGGAGCCAGGCCAATAGAAAATTGTTCAGAAATTTTATAAGAATAAGCAAGTCCTACCTGGAGCAGTTGATAGTCTGATTGAATGCGCCCAAAACCCCCTGTACTTTGGGGCATGTTAATGGGATTGGTACTGCTTTCCGGGAAAGTAACTCCAAATCCGCTGATACCAAATGCAGACACTCCAAATGTGTGTTTACTGTTTTTCTTGCCCCATACCATTGCGAGTGCAGGCATTACTGACACTCCCCTGGCATCTTTTGTAACACCGCTCATTGGCCCGTCTGGTGTAGGAGCCGTAGATGATAAAACCGGTGAGGAAAAGAATAACCCTGCATTTAAAGAAAATACTTTTGAATGAAATGCAGATATACCTGCGGGATTCCATTGTAAGGCCCCGTTGATATCAATTGGCTGTGCGGTAGCTGCACCTCCCATTGACATGTTTGTAGCGCCGACGCCCTGCATTATATGACCTGCCTGCGCAAATAAGAAAATAGGCAATACGCCTAATCCTAATGTTGTTATTATCTTTTTCATAAACGTTGTTTTAAACTGCATTGTCTGCAGCATTTATATAGATTATGTTAGTCACAATTCATTAATCCTGCGAAGCCGCCTGGATACAATTTGATCTCGTCAAATCATATTCATCTGGCTTGTTCAGTCTGAATTATAGAGCTAATCATTTTAGGAAATTCATTTTCCCCAAAAATTACCAAACAGATTGCCGAACACGGTGCCTTTAGATAAATAGCATATGCACACCTTCGCCTTCACTTCTCTTATAAAAATCACCTACCGTAATAATATCCTCAACTCCTTCGTACAAATCTGATTTTTTATAGTGGAACATATCAAATGCAAGTTTGCATGCCCACATTTTTACACCGGATGCATATAGAATATCCAGGAACTCGGGTATCTCCGGCATATCTACTTTTTCCATTTCCCTTTTCATCATGGTTGTTGCCAATGCTTCCATACCAGGTAAGCCACCTACCATAGTTGGCATGTGCATAGCAGGATTACCTACTGTAGCAATATGCAGGTGTTCCAGTTTCTTTTTATTTACTGCTTCCAGTCCAAAAAAAGTAAAGAATATTTCTGCTTCTATTCCTTCCATACGGGCGCCATTGGCTAATACAAAAGCTGCGTACACATTTTCCAGCGTTCCTTTTGATAAGATGATCATCATCTTTTTAATTGCCCCGGTTTTCTCAAGCCTCACGGGCGCTTCATTTTTCTCAAGCATTACTCCGTTTATTTCGTTCATAATTGACAAAATTTATGTTTATTAAATACAACTTGCCGGCTTAGGTATACCAGCAATTTTTGTTGCGGTTTTTAATGGCGCTACAGGAAACAGTTGGTAGAACTCTTTGATGTCAACCACTCCACTTTTGCCCACACGCCTGATACTGAGGGCTACCTGGTTTTGCTGTTCCTTTTGCAAATACTTAATCACTTCCCAGTGCCTTGGAGTTAAGTGTATGTTAGCTTGTTCTGCTAATTCCTCTCCAACCTTTTCATCCCATTGGCTAAAATTTGTTAAGTAGCCTTCTTCGTTTACAGCTATTGATTTGCCTGCTATTGTCGTTTCCATAATTTGTTTTTTAATTTTAATTGTTTTAATTACTGAATTCTTCTTCAACTTTATCATAATGTTTTCCGCTTTCTGACATGGTTGCGGAAACAAATGGTATATGCGTTCCTTTTAACAACATGTTCCAATATATCCACCGGAAAGCAAGCTTACCCATATGATTCATGCGGCTTTCTTTAAGCAGGCGCAGGGGACCGATTCCCGGAAATGGAAAACTTCCTTCTACCGGTTCGTGTGTATAATTGAAATCAATCAACAGCGCCTTGCTATTTCCGGTTTCAATAAAACAGTTTACATGGCCGTCAAATTCTTCTTTTAAAGGTTCGCCCTTTATATAAAGAAGGATGTTGTCTGTTAATATTTCTGCTTCAAAGTGTGCAACAGAACCCGCTTTGGAAGCAGGTATGTTGCTGGCATCGCCTATAACGAAAATATTTTCGTACTCTTTTGATTGAAGGGTGGCTTTGTTCGTAGGGACATAATTTAAGTCATCTCCCATTCCTGATCTTTCAATAAGATCATCGCCTTTATTGGTAGGTACTGTTACTAAAATGTCAAATGGCACTGTCCTGCCACCGTAATCGACTATCTCTTTGTTTTCATTATCCACCCGTTCAATTGCGAAATCACTTTCAATTTTTATGTTCTTTTCATACATCAGGTGATCGAGTGCTTCTGTTGCCTTTGGTTTTGTAAAGGCACCGCTCATTGGCGTAACATAAGTGATCTCCACTTTATCACGCATATGCCTGTGCTTAAAAAATGAATCTGCTAAAAATGCAAATTCCAAAGGAGCTACAGGACATTTGATCGGCATCTCTGAAATATGTACTACCAGCCTACCTCCCTCCCATTCTCTTAGCTTGTTTCGCAAAGCCAATGCACCTTCAAATGTGTAAAAATCGAAAACAGATTTTTGCCATTCTTTTCCATTCATACCTTCTATTTCTTCGGGAGCAATTTTTGCACCGGTAGCTATGATCAATACATCATAATTCAACTCCTCGCCATTTTCCAATTTTATCTTATTCTCTGCAGGCAGAATACGGTTAATTCTTTCCCTGATCAGTTTTACGTGTTTTGGTATAAACTCATCAATTGGTTTTATAATATCTCCGGGAGAATAAATATCAAAAGGCAGAAAAAGAAATCCTGGTTGATAATAATGTTTCTCACGTTCGTCTATAATGCTTATTTGCCACTCAGGTTGTTCCAGGTGATGATGTAAGTGATTTGCCATCATTGTGCCTGCAGTCCCAGCTCCGAGTATAATAACATTTTTCATTTGTTTTGTTTTTGATTAAAAATTTACGGTGTAAAATTCGGGCTGTGCATTACTATTTATTATGACATAAATATTCACTTTTGATGATATCAGTCAACGGAAAATATGATTCTTCGCCAAAACTGCATGAGGAGTGTACTTGTGTGATAAATGTTACAATTGCATTGTGCTTTGCAATGTAATTTTAAAAAAAATCGTTTATCATTACCGTTAGTTCGTGTTTCTTCTGCAACCCTTAGAATCACTACTTATTTTTTGGATAAACGACATTAAAAAGAGAAACACAAATATCTAAAGAAAGTTATTCACGGTTTATGAGCAAAATGAAATACATAATAGTAGGTGCAGTTGCGGGCGGAGCCAGCACAGCAGCAAGATTAAGAAGGCTCGACGAGCACGCAGAAATCATAATTTTTGAAAAAGGAGAATACATTTCCTACGCCAATTGCGGCCTGCCCTATTATATAGGAGACGTTATCAAAGACAGGAACAAATTGTTTGTGCAAACTGCAACCTCTTTTAATAAACGTTTTAATATCGATGTAAGAGTAACCACTGAAGTAACCGCTATTGATGCTGCGAAAAAAACAGTGACTGCAACCAGGCAGACAACCGGTGAAGTGTATGAAGAAACATATGATAAATTAATTCTTTCACCTGGTGCAGAACCGCTTCGTCCTCCATTGCCGGGTATCAACAGTGAGGGTATTTTTATTTTAAGAAATGTAAGAGACACCGACTATATTAAAAGTTATGTCCAACAGAAGCATGTAAAGCAGGTGGCTGTGATTGGCGCCGGGTTTATTGGTCTGGAAATGGCCGAAAACTTTCATGACCTTGGTTTAGGCGTGACCATTATTGAAATGGGTAATCAAATTCTTGCTCCTGTTGATTTTCCTGTTGCAGCTATCGCTCAACAACACATACGTGCCAAAGGTGTCAATCTTCGCTTAAACGTTGCCGTTACAGCTTTCACTAAAAAAGGCCGGCAAATAGAAGTTGCCTTAAACAATGGAGAAGTATTAGATGTTGATATGGTGCTGCTATCTATCGGGGTTCGTCCTGATACAAGACTGGCTGTAAAGGCCGGCCTGAAAACAGGAACAGCCCGGGGAATTTGGGTGAATGAATATCTGCAAACCTCCGATCCCGATATTTATGCAGTCGGTGACGCAATAGAATTTGAAAACCCGATCACCGGCCAATCCATGATCACTTCTTTAGCAGGGCCAGCAAATAAACAGGGACGTATCTGTGCGAATAATGTGGTTTTAGGCAATGTTCAAAAGTACCATGGCTCTATCAATACTGCTATCGTAAAAGTGTTCGATATGACTATGGGCACCGCCGGCACCGCATCTAAACATTTAAAAATGGCTAACATCAACCATATCGTATCAACTACTTCTAACGGTTCGCATGCAGCTTATTACCCTGATGCGAAACAGATGACCATCCAGATTGCATTTTCACCGGGGAACGGGCGTATATTGAGCGCTCAGATAGCGGGATATGATGGAGTAGATAAACGTCTTGATATTTTATCTTCGTTTATTAAGCAAAATAAAACCATCTATGACCTGGTAGAATTTGAACACGCCTACGCACCGCCATATTCTTCTGCAAAAGATCCCGTCAACATGGCCGGCTTTGTTGCCGAAAATATTCTGCTCGAAAGACTGAAAATATTTTACTGGGATGAACTTAGAAATGTAATGCCTGATGATATATTGTTAGATGTTCGAAGGAATGATGAATATGCAAACGGCAAAATTGCTAACGCAATTAATATACCTATAGACGAAATAAGAAACAGGCTTGATGAAATCCCAAAAGAGAAAAATATTTTCATTTATTGTGAAGCAGGATTAAGGGGATACCTGGCACAAAGAATATTAAAGCAAAATGGATTCAACAATATCTCCAACCTGTCCGGTGGTTACAACTTATGGAAAATATGCGAAGCTGAAACCAGCTATGGGACACATGTAAAACATAAACCCGCCTTAGTAGTAAGTGACTAGATAACAGGCGGGATTTCGTTCAAAAATTACTTGGAAAGATTGTTTACAACAACCAGATCGCGTCTTCTGTTAGACTTAAATTTTGAAGCCACTATTTTTTAACCTTGCAGTCTTATTTATTTTCTGAACAGGTATTTACACCCACTAAAGCATAGAGGGGGCAAAAACTTATCAAACTGGTTAATAAAAATATTCCACCTAAAATCAGCAATACTATTCCTAATAGCCCGGTTATGGTATTAGTGAAATACAAAACCGCAATTAATGCTGCAACAATAAGCCTGACGATTCTGTCGGCTGAACCTATATTCTTTTTCATAAAAAATGTTTTAATGCAAGGTAATTATGCATATATAAGTTATTGGCAACATTTGTTACAATTGAATGATAACATAGCCGGTTGAAAAATATTTTTTTACCTAATGACAAAAGCGTTATAGGAACAAAACAGTCCACAGTGATTTAATGCGATAAGACATTATATATTTTTAGGCAAAATAAAAAAGCCGGAGTACTATCTGCCGGCTGTTATTATTATCAGTAAGTATCAATTAGATACTCTCTGGTACGCTGTTATTTTTGCTCCTCCGTTTTAGCAGGAGTCAATAAATTTTCCTCTATTACTTTTTTGAAAACATGTTTAGGAAAGGCTCCTGGTTGCATCATCGGCTCACCATCCGCATCAATAAAAAGAATAGTTGGTATGCTTTGAATGCCAAATACGGTCGCTAGTTCTTGCTCAACATCTGTATTTACCTTATAAATAACCAGCCTGTCTTCGTATTCTTTTGAGAGATCTTCCAATATAGGAGCTACCATTTTACAAGGTCCGCACCAGTCTGCATAAAAATCAATTATAGCCGGTAAAGTTCCCTGGTATTTCCAATCCTGTTCTGTCTCGTAATTAAACACTTTGTCCTTAAAATCCTGTGTAGTAAGTTGTATGGTTGCCATTTCAATTTTTTTGTAAAGTTAAGATAGTCGGGTTCGCTTAGAGGTAACTTTTGTTACTATCCAATTTAAACGCCATGCAGCGAAGAATTATTTTAAATTTTTATTCCAACGAAGCGAATTATGTCAGCCTTCCCTTCATGATGTTTTCCTTCGCTTAATGTAATTTGAAGCGTTTGAAGGAGTTCAAATTTTAATGCTTTAAAATCTTCCTTTATTATATCTTCTGTATATAGCATCGAAATATCTTTAGGCCCGCCTGAACTGTTCTGCAATTGGTTTGGATTAAAAGTTTCCAGTAGAATCTTACCGCCGGGTTTTAACCAGGTTATTGCTTTTTGAAATACCAATTTTCGTGTAGCCGTGGGAAGATGAGCATAAATAAATGCGACTACGTCAGCACTGTTTTCCGGATAGTTTATTGCAGAAGCATCGTCAATAATGTAATCAATAATCACGCCTTTCTTATGAGCCAACTGCAAGGCTTTCATTTTGCCAGTTTCACTTGCATCAAAGGCATTCACCGTCCATTGCTGAGAGGCAGCATACACTCCGTTTCTTCCTTCACCTTCGCAAGGCAAAATAATGACACCCGGTTTTAAACGATCAAGTTGTTCCGCAAAAAATACATTGGGTTCTTCACCATAAAAATATTCTTTTGCACTATAACGTTCGTTCCAAAAATTACTCATTACATTCAGGTACCTTAAAGTTGGAAATGTATCAGGCTTTTATCACTTTCGTTTGGCATACGTAGTTAGTCTTGCTGACAGGCGTCTTACTTATTGCATCGAATCCACCACCCACTTCTGTAAAATTTCGGTATCCGCGTGCCTGCAAAATTGATGCTGCAATCATACTACGATAGCCACCGGCGCAATGCAAATAAAAATGTTCCTGCGGATTTATATCTTTCACCCAATCATTAATATAAGCCAAAGGTTTATTATATGCCTCTTCCACATGTTCCGCTTCATACTCCGTTTCTTTTCGAACATCTATTATTTTATCTTCCCCTATCTTCACTTCTTTGGAAAATTCATCTGCCGTTATTCTATCTACCACATCAACTTCTTTACCCGATTTAAGCCATGCTTCAAAACCTTCTTTTAAATGACCAATAATATTATCAAAGCCCACACGGCTTAAACGTGTAACAGTTTCTTCTTCCTTTTCTTCATCTGTTACCAATAACAGGGGATGTTTCACGTCTATAATTAATGTACCTACCCACGGAGCAAAATCTCCATTTAAGCCAATATTCACCGATTGAGGAATGAAACCTCTATAAAACTCTTCATCACTCCTTGTGTCTAATATTAATGCATCAGTATTTTCTGCAGCCGCTTCAAATTCGTCCGGTGTTAGCGCTCTCATGCCCTGGTTTAATACCGATTCAAAACTTTCATATCCTTTT
The DNA here is from genome assembly GCA_963819925.1 of uncultured Chitinophagaceae bacterium. GTDB lineage: Bacteria > Bacteroidota > Bacteroidia > Chitinophagales > Chitinophagaceae > Ginsengibacter. The sequence continues at coordinate 261,669 of CAWFYG010000029.1, forward strand.
TTATTCATTGCCACATTTAAACCAAAATATCCGGGGGGCGGAAGCAAACCTTCTGTAACAGCTTTTATAAATGCTTCTTTATTGGGCTGATTTAATGCGTAATTCACTTTTTTCTGGTTGCCCAAAGTATCAACTGTTTCTTTCATCATATTTTTACCGCAGGCGCTGCCGGCACCATGTGCGGGATAAACGATTACATCATCGGCCAGGGGCATTATTTTATTCATCAAACTATCATACAACAATCCCGCTAACTCTTCCTGGGTCATGTGTGCAGCCTTTTGTGCAAGATCAGGCCGGCCAACATCTCCTAAAAATAATGTGTCACCGCTAAAGATGGCATAGTCTTTCCCGTTTTCATCTCTTAAAAGGAAGGTTGTACTTTCCATTGTATGACCTGGTGTATGCAACACTTTTATGGTTACATCACCTATTTTAAATTCTTCGCCATCTTTTGCTGAAATACATTTAAACTCGCATGCGGCGTTAGGTCCATAAATAATAGGAGCTCCCGTTTTCCTGCTTAGATCCACATGCCCGCTCACAAAATCAGCGTGAAAATGCGTTTCAAAAATATATTTCAGTTTAACCCCGTCCTTGTGTAACCTGTTTATGTAGGGTTCTGTTTCACGCAGCGGATCAATGATCGCCGCTTCGCCATTACTGGTAATATAATATGCACCCTGTGCCAAACAGCCGGTATAAATTTGTTCTATATTCATCATATTAATTTAAGGATTTTATTTTGCAAATATCACTTGTGTTTTTAAATAATTTGGTAACATTTGTTGCAATTAACAATACTATCTATAATTGATTAAATTGCTTTTTTTAATTATTATTTTGTCCATATTATTGCATCACCTGCTCTTAATAGAAGCCTGATCGTTTGTTTAGGTCGCGAAATTATTTTACAACCAAATCTATATAGTTCTTCATAGAAATGTCAAAAATTGAAAAACCCCCGGTAAGTTAATAACATAAATGGAAATTGTGCAGCATGCAAATTCGTAAATGAAAAAACCTGTATGGATATTATCCCCGGAATGTTACGCATAACCTGTCCGAATGAAATGCAGACGCACGCATCTTATTTTGATGCTGCCTTGTAGATATTACTTCAAGTATTTTTCTAAGGCATGGTAGGTTAAAGAAAAATAAATTCTCTAATAATCAACCCTGGATTGACTATCAGCAATAAGTTTTAAGAGCAGCAGGCCACCAATAAAAATTCCTAACGTGGTTAAAATTGGTTTGGTTTTTTTACCCAGCAATTTCTTTTTCATATTTTTTCAATTATAAAAATTTAGTAGATACCATCTAATCTTCTTACAATTATTGCGCCGTTTCTTACCCAATTAATTATGAAACACAAACTTAATTTTTTAAAAGACGGAATAAAAAACGTAGAATCAATTCCCAAGTAGAGGGAAAAAAATTCAACATTCAATTAGCAAGTATTTTCTACAATACAGATTTAGTGTAAAATGAACTCCGTTAATATATGGCAGAATTATTGAGGATGAAATAATTACACTTTCATTTTTATTAGTTCTTTTCTTCACTCTTTTATTTTAAATATCTTAAATATAAAACGATGGCCAATAAATCAGTAACCGACATTCATATTATTTGGATGACTACCGGTTTAAGTTGTGATGGCGATTCGGTTGCCATGACAGGTGCAGTAAATCCCAGTCTGGAAGATATAGCGTTAGGTGCTTTGCCTGGTATGCCAAACGTACACATACATAGTCCTGTAATTTCTTACGAAAACGGTGATGAATTAATGAAATGGTGGCATAAAGCCGAAGAGGGAGAACTGGATCCGTTCGTATTAATATTGGAAGGTTCTGTACCCAATGAGGAATCCATCAAACATACGGGCGGTCATTTTGCCGCGATGGGAACAACGGGCCCTTTCGGTCAGCCTATCACTACGAATGAATGGATAGACAGGCTTGCTCCCAAGGCTGCAGGTGTTGTGGCCGTTGGCACCTGCGCCACATACGGAGGAATACCGGCCATGAAGAATAATCCTACGGGTGCAATGGGGCTTCCTGATTATCTTGGATGGAACTGGAAATCAAAAGCCGGTCTGCCGATTGTTTGCATTCCGGGATGTCCCGCTCAACCGGATAATACAACAGAAACACTTTTATATCTCGTTTTTCAATTGGCAGGTAAAGCGCCAATGATTCCATTGGACGATGCATTGCGTCCGCAATGGCTCTTTAACCGCACTGCTCACGAAAGCTGCGACAGAGCTGGCTTTTACGAGCAGGGTGATTTTGCAAACGAATACGGCTCTTCCAAATGTTTGGTTCAGATCGGTTGCCAGGGACCTATAGTTTATTGTAACGTTCCACGACGCGGCTGGCAAAATGGTATAGGAGGTTGTCCTAACATCGGAGGTATTTGCATGGCTTGCACGATGCCCGGCTTTCCTGATAAATTCATGCCATTTATGGACGAAGCATTTGGCGGAAAGTTTTCTTCCAATGCATCAAAATTTGTAACAGGACCCTTATTAAGAGTATTCAGGGGAATTACAACCCGCAAGAAAGATAAGGAGCCCGAATGGAGAAAAAGAGGTGAGGAAATTACCACCGGTTATGAACCGGCATGGTAAACAAAAACGAAGTTTTTTAAATAAGGTTATTATTTATTATTCAAATAAAAATTATTGTTATGCCTGAAGTATTAACGAAACCCGGTACAACGCAAACCAAACCAAACATTATTGTAAAGGAAATGTCCTGGGATCCGATAACCCGCATTGTTGGAAGCCTGGGTATTCATTGCAAAATTGACTTTACCAATAAGAAAGTGCAGGAATGTTATAGCACTTCAATGGTTTTTCGCGGCTTTGATATTTTCATGAGAGGCATTGATCCAAGAGATTCTCACTTTATTACAAGCCGTATTTGCGGTATCTGTGGCGATAACCATATGACCACATCAGTACTTAATCAAAATATGGCTTATGGAGTAAAGCCTCCTCATCTTGGTGAGTATGTATTAAACCTTGGTGAATCTGCAGACTATATGTTTGATCATGCTATTTTCAATGACAATTTATGCAATGTAGATTTCTGCGGCCAAATGGTAAAGGAAACTAACCCAGGTGTATACGAAAAAGCAAAACATAAAGAAGCGCCTAATGCTTCTATCCATGGGTATAAAACCATAGCTGATATTATGGATTCACTTAATCCTTTCACAGGAAAATCTTACATGGAATCGTTGCAGGTATCACGGTATACCAGGGAAATGTTTTGCCTGATGGAAGGTCGTCATACACACCCGTCCACGCTGGTACCCGGTGGCGTTAGTACTACCATTACGCATCAAACACTTACGGATTATTATGTTCGCCTGGTGAAATATATTGAATATTGTAAGAAGGTTGTGCCAATGCACGATGATTTGTATGATTTCTTTTACGAAGCACTTCCCGGCTATGAAAAGGTCGGATACAGGGATACAAATCTCGTTTGCTGGGGCTCTTTTGATGATCCTGAACATTGTGATTATAACTACAAGAATATGACAAGCTGGGGTCGTAAAAGATTTATTACACCGGGAGTAGCGATCAATGGTGAACTGGTAACAACCGATCTTGTTGAAATTAATCTTGGTATAAGAATATTGCTTGGAAGCTCTTATTATGATAATTGGGATAATGAAAGAATGTTTGTGAAGAGAGATCCGTTGGGTAACCCGGTTGATCGCAATCATCCCTGGAATAAAACGACGAAACCTAAACCCCAGAAAAGAGATTTCACGGGGAAATATACCTGGGTAACTTCCCCAAGATGGTACGACAAACGCACAGACACTCATGTATGCTGCGATACAGGCGGAGGGCCGTTCGCAAGACAATGGGTTACGGCAAAGGCAGGTCTTGTTGATATCGGTTACATAAAAGCAACCGGTAATTCTCTTGAATTCAATCTTCCAAAAACAGTGGGAATGCCTGAGATGAAACAGGTTTGGAAAGTTCCAAAATGGAGTAATGCAATTGAAAGGGATCGTGCAAGAGCATACCATCAAACTTATTCCGCATTAGTTGGATTGTATTGCCTGGAAAAAGCACTCGATGAAGTGCATGCAGGACGTACAAAAACATGGGCACCATTCAAGGTTCCTAATGAAGCAGTAAGTTGTGGATTCCACGAAGCAGCAAGGGGTGTATTATCACATCACATGGTTATTGAAGGAGGTAAGGTTGCCAACTATCAAATGTTCCCTCCTACTCCATGGAATGCGAGTCCGCGTGACAGTTATGGAACTCCGGGGCCTTACGAAGATTCAGTTCAGAATACACCCATCTTCGAAGAAAATGGTCCCGATAATTTCAAGGGCATAGATATAATGAGGGCTGTGCGCAGTTTCGATCCGTGTTTGCCTTGTGGTGTACATATGTATTTAGGGGGAGGAAAACTGATCAAAACAACACATACCCCTACGGCACTGGCATCATACAATAGTGGAAAATAAATTTATGAGTGGCGAATAGCGAGCGATGACTAATAGGTTGTAAGTTACAGTTAGTGAGAATTTAAAAAGCTACCCCAATGAAAATTCACCACGGACTATTTGCCGCTCATATTTTTAAATTAAAATGTCAGGCCTATGGTATCCCCATCACTTATAGGAAAGTTGAGAAAAATCGCTGCACCCCAGCCGGGGAGCGAAGTGGAGCGATGCAATTTTTGCGGAACGATATTATCGCCCGATCATCGTCATCTTGTAGATCTTTCAGCAATGAGGTTTATATGCACGTGCGAAATGTGTATGATTACAAATGCCGAAAACGGAACATACAAACCGCTTCCCCAACGTTATCTTCATCTTGAAGATTTTAATATGACTGATTCTTTATGGTCAGATTTTCTGATTCCTGTTAACATGGCTTTTTTTGTAAACAGCACTTCAAAGCACGGCACTATCGCCTATTATCCTGCTCCAACAGGAGCAACGGAATCTAAGCTAAAACTGGAAGCCTGGAATAACCTGCTGGAACTCAACCCTGTTTTAAATGATTTAGCGAATGACCTGGAAGCCTTGCTGGTAAACAGGCTTGGAAATGAGGGCCAGTATTATATTGTGCCTATTGATAGTTGTTACAAATTGATTGGGATGATACGGGTTGCATGGAAAGGCATCTTTGGAGGAAAGGAAGTGAATGATATCATCAACCGGTTTTTTGTTGAATTAAAAGAAAAGTCAGTACCATGCCCGATCTAAAATTTGAAATCATATCATCTAACGTAAAGCCGTATGCGGTAATACCGACACTTTCGTTTGAGTTAAAGATAACTAACGGAGTCGTAGACGAAGAGGTGTATGCCGCCGCATTGAAATGCCAGGTGATGATCGAAGCAATAAAACGAACTTATAACGAAGAAGCAAAAGATAAATTACACGAGTTATTTGGGGAACCTTTCCGATGGGATGAAACGCTTAAAAGTTTTTTCTGGACGATCGTCAATATCCCCGTGCCAAGGTTCACAGGTTCGACAGTTGTGGAAGTTACAATCCCGTGCAGTGAAGACCAGGCGCTGGCTGCAGGGAAATACTTTTATGCTGTTTCAGATGGGAACGTTCCCCTTGCTTTTCTTTTCAGCGGCACGCTATTTTATAAAAATGCAGCCGGGGATTTGCAGGTATCTCTTATTCCGTGGGAGAAAGAAGCGTTTTGCAAAATGCCGGCAAACCTATGGCAAAAGATGATGGATATTTATTTTCCCAACAGCCGGTGGCTGCGTGTCAGAAAAGATATTTACGACAAGCTGGTTAGGTTTAAGGCCCAAAGTGCTTTTCCAACATTAGAAACAGCGCTGGAATCACTTCTTGAAGATGATTTGAAAGAAATTCTTTTTAATGAAAAAAATACGGCATGAACGACGGGAAAATAAATATCATCAATGATCCGGATTCCGTTTTAGAAAATCTCACCCGTACCCTTCTTTATGAAGGATATTCCTTATACCCCTATTATCGTTCTGCTATAAAAAACCAAAAGCCAATTCCTTTTGGCGTTATTTTTCCAAAAGATTACAATGCACATCATGAGCATTCGCGTTCCAATATGCAATCGCAAAATATCCTAAGCGGAAATGATGACCTAACGGTAGCCATAAACGTTCGCTTTCTTCATTTAAGAAAAACTGAACTGTTTCAAAAAAACAGTAATAGTGATAATAATGACGATTATATTCCTGCACTTAGTTTAGACATAAATGGAACCATTTACCAGGCAGGGTGGCAAACCATTGAGCGGAAGATCAGCACAGGAAATCTCCGTGTATCCGAATTAGCGCATAAGAGCAAAATAATTCCCTTTGAATTCGATAGTATGAATGAAGGGGAAATTATTTTCAATGAACAGAAAGAAGTAGTGGCGAAAACCATTAGCAGTGTGGCCGAAATTAAAGGAACCATAAAAATAAGAGCTGGTAAAGTAAAGGATTCAAAAGATGCATTTCGGCTAACCGTATCCGTTACAAATTTAACGCCCGTTACAGACGCCCCTGGTATGACGAGAGATGACGCGATGCTGCAATCGTTCTTATCAACACATATTATATTGCATACAGAGCAGGGAAAATTCATTTCGCACCAGGATCCACCTGAGGAATGGAAGAAGGCAATTGCATCCTGTGAGAATCTAAATACCTGGCCAATACTCATCGATAAAAGTAATTCGACATTGCTTTCATCCCCGGTTATTCTATATGATTACCCGGAAATTAATCCGCTTAGTTCAGGAGATTTATTCGACAGCACTGAAATTGAAGAAGCGCTTTTGCTTCACGTAAATCTATTGTCTGACGAAGAGAAAAAAAGAATTGGAAGCAACGATAAAAAATTACAGGCCATGCTTAATAAAGTAAGCAGCTTAATACCTGAAGACCTGGCTGTCTATCACAGCATGATGAAGGAAAGTGCACCGGGTGAGTTTGACAATAAATAAAAAACAAAAATATGAGATCAACAGGTTTAAGAGAAGATACACCGGGAGAATTGGTGAAAATAATTAACGGAATTTTGTACAGCAAAGGCGACAAAGTAAAATTGAAACTTGGTAAACGAAGATCGGACACCTCTGACTTATTCCTCAACGGAAGAATTGCAACAATAGAAGTTATTCATACAGACTATGAAGATAAAATTCATATTGCTGTTACCATAGACGATGATCCAGGTCAGGACTTGCAACGTGAATTAGGCATGTACAATTATTTCAGTCCAGAAGAAGTTGAATTAATAAAATAAAAATCACGCCCCTCTCCGCCATAGGCGGAGAGGGGTTGGGGTGAGGCTTAATAAAATGAAAACAGGCTTAAATTATGAAAGTTAACAACACATCAACCGCGAAGCAACCAAAAAAACAGGCACCGTATGTCAAAAAAAGAGTAATGATTGCCGGCATCGGAAATATGTTTATGAAAGATGATGGATTTGGAAGTGCCGTGGTAAAAAGAATCGCCAATAAGAAATTTCCCCAAGGGGTGGAAGTAAAAGACTTCGGTACGGGTGGACTTAAATTGGCGTATGATCTTATGAGGGGTTATGACGGCCTGGTCTTTTTGGATGCATCTGCAAGAGGTGAAAAGCCCGGTACATTGTATGTAATTGAACCCAAAGAATCCGACTTCAGCAATGATCTGGAAGAAGGCGGCCCAATAGATCCTCATGGTTCAGACCCGGTAACGGTTTTGAGGTTTGTAAAATCAATCGGAGCGTGGCCGGGAAAAGTATTTATTGTCGCCTGCGAGCCGGAAACAGTTGACGATTTTGAGATCGGGTTAAGCGAGCCCGTAAATATTGCCATTGATACCGCCATTGAAATGGTAGATGATATTATAAAAGAAATTTATTCAGTTAAAAACGAAGCATCATGAATATATTCTCACAGGACGATTTGAACGGAGTGCAGGAGGTTATAAAAAAAACGAACGGGCAAAGTAACCACCTTTTTAAAAAAGAAGAACCATTAAAAGATGAAGTATCTGAACTCAACCGGCAAAGCGATCATATCCAGGAATTGATAGAAAAGATTGAAATGTTACCAGACCCGAAGGCAAGAAAATTAATGGAGGAATGCATCCAGGAAATACTGGGCTTTTATGGCAGCGGACTTGAAAAAATTCTGAAAATTATCTCCAGCGGCAATAGCTCCGCAGCAAAGGATATTTACAACGAGCTTATTGAAGACAGCTTTATAAATGGATTGCTGCTGATTCATGATCTTCATCCGTTAGATTTAAAAACCCGCTTGTATAAAGCGCTTGAAAAAGTGAAACCCTACATGGGAAGTCACGGGGGAAGTGTGGAAATTATGAGTCTTGAAAATGGTATTGCAAAATTAAAGCTTGCCGGAAATTGTAAAGGATGCCCTTCATCTGCGAGTACGTTGGAACTTGGAATCAGGCAGTCAATTGAAGAATATTGCCCCGATCTCGTGGGGCTGGAAGTAGAAGGAATAACTGAAATTCCGGAAACAAAAAAGAACGGTGCTAAGCACGACAATGGATGGAAAGTTGTAAGTGGCCTCAGTAAATTGCCCAGCGGAAAAATGACGGCAGTAGAAAGTGGCGGCATACCATTGATCGTTTCCCGTGTAAACAACCAACTCTACGCCTATCGTAATCTTTGCCCTGCGTGCGACAGGCCCTTTACTAACGGTACCCTAAACGAAAATATCCTGGCCTGCCAGTTGGGTCACCGGTTTGATGTGCAGCATGCCGGACTCTGTACGGACGATGCTGAAATACACCTTGAACCTTTCCCTTTGCTGGAAGAGAATGGAATCGTTAAATTAGCAGTGAGATAAAAGAAAAATATATGCATGAATTATCAATTTGCCAAAGTATATTAAACACAATCGAGGAAGAATTTGATGGTAAGGATATTGAAAATATACGCGAAATTCATCTTAAGGTTGGTATGCTGGCATGCATTGAACCTGAAATACTGAAAAATGTTTTTCAACTCATAAAAGATGATACGCCGTTCCGGAATTCGGAGCTGTATATTGAAGTAATTGATGTGTCGGCGAAATGCAAAAACTGTGGTGAAACATTTAAAGTTGAAAAATATATATTTGTTTGTCCGTCGTGCGGCGAACCCGCTACGGACATAACAGGAGGTAGAGAATTATTAATCAATAAAATTATTTTAGAGGAACCATCTTATGCAGAAATTAACGAATAAAGCCGTAGGAACTTTAAAAGTTCATGACGTTTCATTAAATCTTTTAAAGGCCAATGATTATATCGCCGACAGGATAAGAGAAGATATGAAGGCAAAAAATATCCTGGTGCTTAACCTCGTTTCATCACCAGGAAGCGGTAAAACATCTTTGCTGGAAGAAACCATTAAAAGATTAAAGAAAACCATTAATATAGCCGTACTTGAAGGTGATCTCGAAACCGAACGTGACGCAGAAAGAATCCGCCAACAGGGCGTACAGGCGTTACAGATAGTAACACAAGGCATTTGTCATTTAGAAGCGCAAATGATACAGCAGGCTTTGCCAAGTATGAATTTCGATAACATCGATATTTTATTTATAGAAAATGTCGGCAACCTGGTATGCCCCGCCTCTTATGACCTTGGAGAAGATATTCGTGTAACGCTGGTTTCCTGTACCGAAGGTGATGATAAACCAAAGAAATATCCCAGCATGTTTTTGACAACCGACATTATGGTGGTTACAAAAACAGATTTATTGCCTTACGTGCCTTTCTCCGTCGATGCGGTTATTAAAGATGCAAAAGAAGTGAATAATAAAATAGATACATTTTTAGTTTCGAGTTATAAGGGCGATGGAATGGATGAATGGTGTGACTGGTTACTGAAAAAAGTGAAGGAAAAACAAAAATCAATGGCGAATGTCGAAGCATAATTAATTACTCTTAATTCATATTTCATATTAAAAAAATGTGTTTAGCAATTCCTGGAAAAATATTATCAACTGAAACATCGGAGACTGGAAATATAAGAATGGCAAAGGTTTCCTTTGGAGGCATCATTAAGGATGTAAGCCTCGAAATGGTTCCTGAGGCTAAGTTGAATGATTACGTATTGGTGCATGTTGGTGTAGCTATTAGTACCGTAAATGAAAATGAAGCAAAAAGGGTTTATCAATATTTGAAGGAATTTGGAGAACTCACCGATCTTGACGGTGCATAAAACATTGACTTGCTAACCAGGCGGGGCACACGAATTCCACCCTGGCGGTGAAAGATCTATATGCTTTTTTTATCTACGATCCGAATTACTATAAATTTAGGTGGGAAGTCTTTAAAGGTTTAGCCCTTTTTAAAAATTAGAAAAAGGCTAAACCTCTAATCTTTTAATTGGCATGCAGCACAGGCGCCATACTGTCTACGACTAGTTTAGGCAATGGACCCTTGGGAGGATTATTCAAATCCATGCCATGGATTTCTTTTACTTCATTTACAAACCACCTGGTAAATTCATCATTTCCTGATGCAAAATTCTTAAACGCAGTTTCAGGATCCGGCCCCTCAAGTGTCACAATTACCATATCGCCCATTGGTGTTTGCTGTAAAAAAGTACGTTCATGAACTTTGAGTTTTTTTCTTGACGCAACAAACTCATTGAAGCGTTTTTGTTTTAGTTCATTAGTAAATTTTTTCCATTGTTCAGTTTTTCCCGGCTGGATAGGAACCACCATTGCAAATAACTTTTCCATAGTAATTGATTTTAGTTGTGAAAAATTTTTTTACATCAACAAAATTAAAAAAAATAATTTTCTAAGATTATTTTATGGCAAAAAGATGACATGGTTCTATCGGTCACTTTATCGCAAAACTACATGCTGTATTGGCTTTCATGCGAAGAGGAAAAATCTGTAAAAAACTTTTATGTCTTCTTTGTGACTTTGTGCCTTAGTGGCAAAACTTAAACTGAAGAAAAATAGGTTTATCAATATTTAACAGAAGTCGGAGAACTAATGGGTCTTGATGGTGGATAAAAATATTTAAAACGGATTTTGTAAAATTATCTTCCAACGGATTTATATCCAAATGTCTAAGTATGGTTAATTCTATTTCTGTCATAAGCAATAGTCAGTTAAATATTATTTGTTAACCCACCCTAGCCCATGGCTAAATAAATGCTTTGTTAATTGAAAACAACTCTTGTGCTACCGTAACTTAAGACTAATCAATTGCAGAAATACAACCAACCAAGCTTGCTTTGAGAATGTTTTTAATGCTAAATATAATTTACGTAAGGCAAGGAAATCAGAATCAGTCTATAAAAGAATAAACGTGCACGTTAATTGTGATCGCTAAACGGCGCCACTATATATCCGTTATCAATTAGTTTGTATAATTCATTTTTTTCAACTTCTACTTCGTAATTATTTTGAAGCTTCACGTGAGTACCTTCTATAACAATACCTTCTATTTCATAAACTTTTAAAGCTTCCAGTAAAGTTTCCAATGCTGTCATGCTTATACCATAAGGTTATCATAAATTACTTTTCCGCCATACAACAGGCATAGCAAGGAGGTAACAATAATTAAAAAACTTTGCAGCGTTTGCGCCTGTATTAATTTTTTTGAAAAGGGAATACTAAATAGTCCGGCAGCTACCAGCATTCCTACAATACATCCACCGCCAAAAATGAGCAGGTAAAACATTCCGTCGATAGGCGTCTTCATTTGCGACATGGCAATCAAGATGAGTGCGCCGCTACCTGCCAGTCCATGAACTAATCCCACTCCGTAAGCAAGAGAATGTTTATGATGATGCTCATGCTTTTCACCTATGTGCACATGCAGGTGCTTGTGCTGTTCGCCGTCGTGTGTATGCGGATGCGCATGAATAATAATTTTTTTCGCCCTGAAAAATTTCACAAGACGATACACTGCAAGCGCTATCAGCATTACGCCAACTAACGATTCAAAATACCTGAAATATTGTTCTGATATCCCGGCTTTAAAAACAACCATTAATATGCCAATAAAAAAAATAGTAGATGTATGCCCAAGCCCCCAGAAAACGCCATCCTTCATAGAAGACCGGATATTATTACGGGAAGAGACAATGCTGCTTACAGCCAATAAATGGTCTGCTTCAAAAGCATGAACGAAGCCGGCATAGATGGTGAGCAAAAGAGGGAATGTAAACATCTGGTTCCTGGTTTATGTATTCATAATTTTTGATTCCATATTTTATTTATCAACATATTCTCGGCAATTGCTCGCCCGCCAACATATTCACTACTCTTCTGCCTCCAATATTACTTTGCATTAAAACTTGTCGTATATGCTCCACCGTTACTTCCCCAATTATTGCAGCCATCGATCCATGTTCCCATTTTTGCAAGCGGTGCAAAAAATCATCAGCGACGGATGGATCTACCACGGCGACAAATAAACCTTCATTGGCAACATACAACGGATCAAGCCCCAGCATTTCACAGGCGCCATACACTTCCTCTTCTACCGGTATATTTTTTTGTGAAATATCAATACCAAGTTTGGCGTCTTTTGCAATTTCATTCAAAACCGTTGCCAGCCCGCCTCTTGTCGGGTCGCGTAATAAATGAATGTGCTCACCAAATTCATCTAATAATTCAAGAACAATTTTATTTAATGGCCTTGTATCGCTGGTAATAGTAGTCTCAAACTCTAACCCCTGCCGATGGCTCATAATGGTAATACCATGGCGTGCCAATGGCCCGCTTAAAATAATTTTATCACCGGCTTTTATATTGTCAATATCAATGTTAGCTTTCGGATGCACTTCACCAATACCGGTTGTATTAATAAAAATTTTATCGCCTTTTCCGCGTTCTACCACTTTTGTATCACCCGTTACAACCTGGACGCCCGCAGCTTCACAAGCAAATTTTATACTGTTCAAAATTTCCCAAAACTCTGTCATCTTCAAACCTTCTTCAAGGATGAAACCAAGGGATAGGTGTTTGGCTGCGGCGCCACACATCGCCAGGTCATTAATTGTTCCGTTCACAGCCAGATCGCCAATATTGCCTCCATCAAAAAACAGAGGAGATACTACAAATGAATCAGTGCTCATGGCCACTTTACCTTGCAAATTAAAAATGGCACCATCGTGCTTCTTATTCAATAATTCATTCTCCAGTAATTTGAAAACGCCGGTATCCAATAACTGGCTGGTTAATGTTCCGCCACTGCCATGCCCTAAGGTGATGATATCGAAATCAAGTTTAGGCATGGGACACTGTAATTGCATTTTTACTTCTCGTTTAATGTTAACTGTTAGTAATTACACTAATTGAATCGAACTACACGAATAAAGACGAAAAAGAATTAGTGTAATAAAACCTATTCAGGCTTCATAAAAAAGTTTCTCATATTTTCTTCGTCTCCATATTTTTCTCCGTTCACTGAAAAGATCTTTATCTACAACACCATTTGAATTTTCTTCTGCATTTATTTTATGAACAAAACAATAACGCTTGTAATCATAACCCCAATCGTCTTCAAAAAAATTCTTGTGCATTTTTTCTAATTCTTCTTCGCGGTATTTGTTCAATGGCTTATAATTTTCATCTCTCTTGCGCTTGAATTTTTTTGCAGTTAACAATTGAGGGAAATAAGAAAGATGCGCCACATCTTCAGCCATATCTTTTACTTTTTCCGGGAATCCCCCAGCATCACTCTCAATACAGGCGTCTATTAACTTTACTTCCATCGCAATACTGGTTCCCCATGGAAGACACTGTTCTGTAAAAAAATTCGCCCTCTTGTCCCCTATCCTTTTAGGCAATAAATATGTCCAATATTCCGATCCATACAAGCCCATATTGCGGGTATGCGGGTTAAAAACAATTCCTTTTTTTGCCAGCACTTTATCAGCAGCAAGAGCCAGTGAAACACCACCTGCGCCTGCATTTCCCTGCAATGCACTAATGATATAATGAGTGTCAGTACAAATAATCTCATGGATTAGATCATCAATGGCATTAATGTTTTCCCATGATGTTTGTGCCGGATCTTCCGATGCCTCGATCAGGTTAAGATGAATACCATTGCTCCAGGTATCGGCCCCACCCATCAACACAATCACTTTTGTATTTCGCTGTTTCGCTTCCATGAAAGCTTCAAGTAAACGCCTGCATTGCGAAGTATCCATAGCGCCGTTATAAAAATCAAAATATAAATATCCAACATTATTCGCCTGTTCATATCTTATTTCACTAAATGCTTTTGAAAAATTATTTTCAAAAATATTTACCGGCAATTCGGGAATATCTTTTTCCTTATCGCCTAAAGCGACCGCAGCCGGCAATTTTATCGAGCCTTCTTTATTCTTTTTTAAACATTGAATCCATAATGCTGAGTTTTTTGTTGCGATACAAACTGCATTGTCCCGTTTCGCAATTATTGCCCCGGGATTCCCTTTTGATATTGTTTCCTCAACCGCACCATAACAAAAATATTCTTCATCAAAAATAGATGCAAGTGCTCCGGGATAACTGTCAGCCGCATTAATCTTTCGAATAATGGAACCAGTTAGTTCATTCCATGAAAATTGAAAATCATTATCATTGGTCGAACGATTCCATTTCCCTTTATTATTTATACCGATCTCTTCACTTGCTTCGGGTACATAATTTTTTTCTTCAAATTTTTGAACTGCCTCAAGAAGAGCCTTCATCGCAGCATTGGTAACCTCATGCCGATATAAAAAAGATTTGGAAACATTTTGCATAAGGAATGTTGCGGTAGACCAGACAGGACCAGCATCCATTTTTTCCGTTGCCTGTAAAATAGTGACGCCCCATTCTTTTTCATTGTTTAAAATTGCCCAGTCAAGCGAGGATGAACCTCTATCTCCAATAATTCCCGGGTGAACAATAAAGCAGGTATAATTCTTCCAGATAGCTCCGGGGATTTTAGTTTTAAGGTACGGAGCTACGATCAAGTCTGGTTCATAATCTGACACTTTATTTATCATTGCGTTTTCTGATGATGCGATGTGCACCTTCACCTGGTGATTAAGCCTGTCAAGCTCAACCCATGCACGCTGGCTCATGCCGTTAAATGATGTGGCGATAAATAATATTCTCATGCTTCAACTTCTTCTGCCTTTCCTGAATAATGGTAGTACGCAGCACATGCTCCTTCATTAGAAACCATCGGCGCACCTAATGGAGTAATTGGTTTGCATCGTTTACCAAAATGCTGACACTCGTAAGGTTTTTTAATTCCTTTCATAATATCACCGGCAATGCATTCCGGATTTTCCGGCGCTTCTTCGATATCAATCTTAAATTTCTTTTCAGCATCAAAATCGCTGTAAGCGGCTTTCACTTTATAACCACTCATCGGTATAACTTCCATGCCACGCCATAAACGGTCGGTTACTTCAAACACTTCATAAATCATTTCCTGTGCTTTTACATTTCCCTCTTCGCTTACGATTCTTGCATATTGATTTTCGACTTTTGCTTCACCTGCTTCCAGTTGCTTTACAATCATTAAAATTCCCTCGAGCAAATCTACAGGCTCAAAACCGGTTACCACAATGGGAACTTTATATTTTTCAACAAGGGGATAATATTCATAAATACCCATTATCGCACATACATGGCCTGCGCCCAGGAAGCCGTCAACCCTGTTCAATTCATCATTCATAATTTCTTCAATGGCTGGCGGCACTAAAACATGCGAAGCAAGAATAGAGTAATTTTTTACATTCTGTCTTCGTGCATGGATGACCGATAGTGCATTAGCCGGTGCAGTAGTTTCAAACCCAACGGCGAAAAAAACCACCTCCCTGCCAGGATTTTCTTCTGCAATTTTTACAGCCTCAAGAGGCGAATAGAGAATACGTACATCAGCTCCCTTCGCTTTTGCTTCAAGCAGGCTCATACCGGAACCGGGTACACGAATCATATCACCATAAGAACAAAGGATCACGTCGTGTTCCATAGCAAGATGAACAGCCCGATCAATCAAACTAACGGGTGTAACACACACCGGGCAACCCGGACCATGAATCATCTGGATATTTTCAGGAAGCATATTGAGGATCCCGTTTTTTACAAGAGAATGCGTTTGACCTCCGCACACTTCCATAATGTTCCAGTTTCCCTTTACTATTTGCCTAATTTCCTTCAGGATAGCATCCACGATTTCAGGTGATCGAAACTCTGTTATATATTTCATGTCTATTAAATTAAATATAAGTTATGAATTATAAGTTATAAAAAGTGAATGATGAAATAAGATCCGTTTGATTTCATAATTCATCATTCATATTTCATCTTTAAATTGTCATATCATAAAGCTCATCCAACTCCCCAGGCTTCTCTCAAATATCCAAATACCTTGTTAGCTTCTTCCTCATTCCTTTACTCATGCGACTTTTAATACTATTGTCGTAATAAACCATTTGTCCGAAAGAAATATTTTCATCATTGGGAGATAAATCCTTTAGAAAATATAAATCAAACTTCCCGTTGTATTCATTTTGCATCCAGTCAATGAGCAAAGCATTTTGAAAAACACCACCGCTGAAACAAATTTTAGTTACTTCAACTTTTGTTGCAACAATACCTACAAGGCATACCAAAGAATAATGAAATTTTGCAGCGATATATTTTTTCAATTTACCTTTTTCAATGTCCCGGATTATTCCCTGCATTAAAGTTGCGGTAGGTATCCTGTAATAACGTGAGCCTTCTTTAAAGTAAGAATCGTCCATTACAAAGCCATTTTCGTCAACATACTCTTCTGCCAGTGCCTGTAAATACATCGCCGCTTCCCCTTCGTAAGTTTGCTTATCGCATATGTTTAGCAAAGATGCCACAGCGTCAAATATTCTTCCTGCAGATGATGTAAAAAGTTTTGTGGTTGCAATCAGTGAATGGTAATTGTTCCATTCAGCTTCCGAAAATTTTTCTTTAATAAATGCAGGCCGTGGCCATGTTTCACTTGAAGCACATAATGCAGAGATCCTCGGTTCAATCGCCATTTTATCACCGGCGATAGCGGGGAAGTAATCGAAGTGATAGCATCGAAGCATTGAATTGTTTTCATATTTAAAAAATTCACCACCCCAAATATTTCCGTCATCGCCCAGGCCTGTTCCGTCCCAAATAATTCCTAAAACAGGTTGCCGTGAATTTATTAAATTATTTTCCGCCAACACTGCCGCAAAATGCGCTTCGTGATGTTGAATAAAATTTATTTCACTCTTACTTTCGTTAGCAATTTCCATCGCATACTGGTGCGAAAAATAGCCGGGATGTTTATCGGCAAGTACCGCGAAGGAATTTAAATCATACAATTTCATCCAATGCTTTAAGGTATTTTTATACATCTGCTGCGATTCATAACTTTCACCGTTTCCCAAAAATTGAGTCACAAAAACCCTTCCATTAACTGTTAATGTGATACTGCTTTTTAAATGGGCTCCCATGGCAATTGCCGGGCGTTTTGTTTTGGGCTGGTAATTAAGAAATGAAGGAGCATATCCTCTTGATCTTCTCAAGATAATTTGTTGATTTTTAATTTTGGAAACCTGCACCACGCTGTCATCTTCAGGAACAACTATATCTCGGTTGTAACTAACAACATAATCAGCAATATCAAATAAGCATGCCAACGCATCTTCATCTTTATAAACAATTGGTGAACCGGAAATATTGGCACTTGTTGCTATTAAAGGCTTGCCATAATCTTTTGCAACTAGCTCCAGCAAAGGGCTGTAGGGCACCATAATTCCCAGGCGCCTCAAACCGGGAGCTATATTTTTAACAGCAGGATTTGTAAAGGCCCACTCTTTTGGATATAACAGTACGACCGGAGCCTCCTTACTTTTGAGCAATGTCTTTTCCTGTTCATTTACCTCAAAATTATTTTGGATGATTTCTACATCGGGATACAAAACAGCAAACGGTTTGTCAGGTCTGTGTTTACGGTTTCTGAGCAATTGAATTGTTTCAGGACTATCAGCACTACATAATAACAAATAACCTCCAATACCTTTTATAGCAAGAATTTTCCCCTGTTCAAAATAGTTTTTAATGGAGGTTAAAATTTCTACTGAATCATTTGAAACAATCTCTGAAGCACTTTTATACAAACTCAGTTGCACACCGCAATTTGCACAAGAATTAGTCTGTGAAAAAAATCTCCGGTTTTCGACATCATTATATTCATGATTACATTCATCACACATTGAAAATTTCTGCATGGAAGAATTGTGTCTTTCATAGGCCAGTTTGTTAATGATAGAATAGCGCGGGCCACATTGTGTGCAGGTTATAAAAGGGTAACGGAAACGACGATTATCCACATCATGCAATTCGCTTCTGCAATCATCACAAATCGCATTGTCGGGAGATATTAGTACTTCCTTTTTATTGCTGTCATCTTCAACAACAATTGAAAAATTACTAAAGTTGGTATGATTGGTTTTATGTAAATCCGATGAAGTAATTGTTGATTGCGCTGGTGGATTCTGCAATATTTTTTTGAAAAATGAATTAGCTGTTTCGCCCGAAGTATTAAAATAAATATGAACACCATCACTTCCGTTTTTTACATAGCCTGTTAATTGCATCTGTTTTGCCAGGCTATATATCATTGGCCGGAAGCCAACTCCCTGGACAATTCCATTGATATGTATGTGATATGTTTCCATGTTGTCTTTCCGGTTCCTGGCGCCGATCATATAATTTATAACAAGTATTTCCTGCAAACGTTCACGTGTCACTTTCACCGCGAGATCATTTGTTCATCCTGCAGGCCGATATTCCAAATGGCCGGTGCGACAACCTGATAGTATCAAGTGAAACGTTTATTACTTAATCTTTTTCAGCAAGGTTGCGGAAAAGATTTCACAGTCTCCTTTTTTATAATTAATTAAATCAATTACTGTGGCGTTGGCAAGCCAGCAATCGTTTTTACGGAAGATAAGAGTCTCTTTTTCTGCGGGCTTTTCGGTAAAATGCCGGCTGGCCGGGAAACACAGCATTGTACGATCACCCGGCAACGGATTCATGTGAAAAATTTTTCTAAAGTTAAGAAAAGATATTGGGGTACTTTAATATTTAAGGCTCGTTCTTTTCTTTAAAATATGTCGGCAAAATACCGGCATTTTATAGTCTTCAAACGCAAGCAAATTAGCCCATAAACACAAAAATTATAATTCTGCTACTTGAACCAAAGTTTAATGAATCTGTTCGTTCATCACAACATACTATTTCCGTGTTTATAAATCTAAAAAAAATATTTCCCTCGTTCTTGCGGGCTTAGTATCATAAAATAGATTTTTTAATGTGGGTACGATATTTGAAAGCAATTGCCAAGAATGCCAACATCAAAAAGAAATAAAAGCCCGGTTGAGCAAAAACCACAAAAGAGTCAGCAATTAATACTACAGCATACTGAAGAAGCTGCATTAACACAACTGGAACGTTCTTCGAAAGGATTAATATTATCAGGCATCTCAGCGGGATTAGATATAGGATTTTCAGTTTTGTTAATGGCCGTGATGTTAACCATGTTTAACGATCTGTTTCCCAGCCCGGTAGTAAGATTATTTACTGCCAACATGTATCCCATCGGTTTTATTTTTGTGATCTTAGGCAGATCGGAGCTATTTACAGAACACACAACCCTGGCAATACTTCCGGTTCTACAGGGTTTTGCATCAATAAAAAAATTATTGCGTCTATGGCTAATCGTTTATATGAGTAACATATGTGGAGGATTAATTTTCGCATTAATACTTTTTTACGGCGCCGGCACGTTTCACTTTTTATATAAAGAGGCGTTTGAACAAATCGCAAATAATCTTATTAGTAATTCGTGGACCGCAACTTTACTAGCTGCTGCTTTAGCAGGCTGGTTGATGGGCCTGCTGGCATGGCTTGTTGCCGCTGCCCGGGAAACCATTAGCCAGATTTTTATTATATGGATTATTACTGCCGCAATTGGTTTCGCAGGCTTACCGCATTGTATCGTAGGAAATATTGAGATAGCGTCGGCCTTATTCGGCGGGCAAGTCTCTTTTCACCAATATATCGGGTTCATGTGGCCGGTGACGTTAGGAAATGCAACCGGAGGTGTATTATTTGTCGGAATTTTAAAGTTCAGCCATACGATGAATAGTGGTAAAGAAAAAGAAATTGACCTGGAAGATGCTAACAAGCCCACTGTGCACTAACCTCAACTAATTCTAAAAGATATGTATGCATATTTACCCTTAGACCAATGGGAAACCACTGGGAAAAGCCTTAAATTCTGTTACATAGGTCAATACCTTTTTCCCACACCCTTCAAATCGGCAACCATTTCGCGGATGAGGATGATTTGCGTAAAACGGTACAAGACTATGCTTGAGGCTATAAAAATGGCCACCATGAATAATAATTTAACTATCGAATACCTGGTTAGCGTTTCATTTGCCAGAATTGCTTTTTTCTTCTGTTTCGGTACCCAATATATAGCCCATTCCATAAACAGCCTTTACATAATCCATGCACCCCTTTTGCGATCTCGATTTTTCGGAAGAAAAAATTAAAACTAAACTTGATATTTTTATTTTATCCTATATTTGCAACATTGTTACAATAATTTTTAGCAAAGAGGTAAGTAATTTTATAATAATTTACACGTTTCCTCAATAGAGATGAATAAAATCTTCTACAAATCGCACAGTTTAAAAAAAATTAGTTCTATACTACTGCTATTTGTTTTTTCATTAAGCATTACGCCCAAAAAAACGCTTCACGATTGGTTTGCAAACCACCAGGACAGTACGTCGGCAACTCCCGAAAGCAAAACACCACAATTGACGAAAGCTGGTTTTAATTGTAATTGCGAAAGCCTTGTTGCAGAATCCCATTTTATTACATTCAGCAGTGTTATTGCCGTTAATTTACCATCAGTACATTCATTTGTTTCTTTTTGTATTCCCTCATTAATATCTCTTTCACTTTTTCACAACAACCTTCGCGGACCTCCTATAAAATTTTAGTTGCATGCAAGTCATTTGCCTATAAACTTTAATTAAATGTTTATAGGTGCATCTTAAATTTTAAAAAAATCTTTGTGAAAAAGAATTACATTTTTTCAGCCATATCTGTTAGCTTCTTTATTTTTTTTAATTCGGCTTCAGCGCAAACCAGTTTTATAAAAAATATTATCACGAAAGTCACTTTGTCGGGAAAGGTAACTGCGGCAAACACCGGATTGCCATTACAAGGCGCAACAATTTACATCCCAGACCTCAAAGCAGGAACAACCGCAGATGTTAACGGCAATTATACCCTGCGAAATATTCCGGCAGGCACCTACTTAGTTCAGGCAGGTTTCGTAGGCTATAAGAATAACATAAAAACAGTGACGTTAAATGAAAATACTGTAGCAGACTTTGTTATGGAAATTTCAGTAACTGAAGAGAATGAAATTGTAATAACCGGCACATCAAAAGCTACAACAATCAGAAGAGATCCCATACCAATAATATCAATCAGCAAACAATATCTTCAGCAAAACTTAAGCACGAATATTATTGATGCAATAGCAAAAGTTCCCGGTATTAGTGCAGTTACTACAGGGCCAAATGTTTCAAAACCTTTTATACGGGGATTGGGATTTAACCGCATCCTTACCCTGTATGATGGCGTAAGACAGGAAGGTCAGCAGTGGGGCGATGAACACGGTATTGAAGTGGATCAAAATACTGTTGGTAAAGTTGAAGTTGTAAAGGGGCCGGCCAGTCTTATATATGGTTCCGATGCAGTTGCAGGTGTTGTAAACTTGTTGCCGCCGCCGCCTCCTGCAGATGGAAAAACTGTTGGAAATATTTCAGGTGAATATCAAACAAACAATGGCTTAATTGCAGGATCGGCAATGCTGGCAGGAAATAAGAATGGTTTTACCTGGATGGGAAGAGGTTCTTATAAAAGTGCAACTAATTATCAAAATAAAATAGACGGAAGAGTATACGGTACAGGCTTCAGGGAGCTTGATTTTAGTGGCTCAGCCGGTATTAATCGCTCCTGGGGTTACTCGCACCTGGGAGTTTCTACATTTAATGATCTGCAGGAAATACCTGATGGCAGCAGAGATTCAGCGACAAGAAAATTTACAAAACAAATTACGGAAGCAGATACTTTCAGGCCCATTGTTTCTGATGCAGAATTAAGATCTTATAATATAACATCACTACACCAGCATGTTCAACATTATAGAATTTACAGCGCTAATAATTTTATCATAGGCAAAGGATCATTGGGAATTAACCTTGCCTATCAAAAAAGTGTGAGACAGGAATTCAGTCATCCTGAAATAGCTATACCAGGTTTAGATCTTGTTTTAAATACGTATTCTTATGATGCAAAGTATTATTTCCGCGAAAAAAATCATTGGAGCGTAACGGCGGGAGTAAATGGAATGTATCAAAATAACAGCGTTACCAAAGGAACAGAATTTGTTATTCCTTCTTATAAACAATTTGATATCGGGCCATTTATTTTCATAAAAAAATCGATAAAGAATCTTGAACTCGCCGGGGGGCTAAGATATGATGTAAGACAATTTATTAACGCCGCCCTATATACGAAACCAGACCTGGTTACAGGTTTTGACACACCGGTTTATGGTATTGATACTGTTGGTGCGGATAATCCGTTTTATGCCTACAAACACACTTTTTCGGGAGCAAGCGGCAGCCTCGGTCTGTCGTATCATTTTTCAGACCAATTTACCGGGAAGCTTAATGTCGGCAGAGGTTACAGGTCGCCCAATATATCAGAGATTTCTGCAAATGGTGTTCATCCAGGGACAAATAGCTTTCAGAAAGGGAATTTAAATTTCAAGCCCGAGTTTAACTGGCAGGAAGACATTGGAATGAGCTATAGTTCGCAGCATATTACCATCGACGCGAGCATTTTCAATAATAATATTCAAAATTATATTTACAACCAAAAAGTTTCGAGCAACAATCTTCAAAATACTGTGATTGATACTTTCCAGTTCCAGGCTGCAAAAGCCCATTTGTACGGCGGCGAATTATCTATAGACATTCATCCACATCCACTTGATTGGTTACATTTTGAGAATTCATTGTCTATAGTATACGGAAATAATGAAGGCGTTAAGGGCCAGGGCAAGCTATCAGATAGTGCCAAATACCTTCCATTCATTCCTCCCTTACATACCTATTCTGAATTGCGGGCGAATATTAAAAGGGTAGCTCCTTCAATTGTAAATGCCTTCGTAAAAGTTCAACTGGAATATTATGCTCCGCAGAACCGAGCCTATCTCGAGTTTAATACCGAAACGGCAACACCAGGTTATACACTATTTAACGCCGGATTTGGTGCAGACATAACTAACAGAAAAGGGCAAACGCTTTTTACGGCTACAATATTAGGCGATAACTTATTTGATGTGGCCTACCAGTCTCATTTGAACAGGCTTAAATATTTCGAGCCTTATCCTGATGATCCGGGACCACACCATGGGATTTATAATATGGGTAGAAATTTTAGCTTTAAAATAAATGTTCCGCTGAACTTTAGTAAGTAACAGGTATTTATTCATAAATATAACGGGATATAGTGATTGCAATATTCCGGCCTCTACTTGTTTTTAAAGATCGTCCTGTTTCGTTTGAAGCCTTATTAACGAACTCCCTCCTGAAAAAAACGAAGTGATAATTTAGCAGGAAATGATTTATTTTTCAGAAAACAAATGCTAATGCGGTACGGAAAAGGCGGAAAACTGCTTTTGATTCTTTTGTGTATTTTAGGTTGGTTTGCATTAACCGGCCAGTTTTATTTGATTATTAAAAACCGTATAACTTCAATTCCGGAAACAATTACCAGGTACTTTAGTTATTTTACCATCCTAACATAGGGTGAACCTGATAATATGAAACAGTTACCCACATTGAGTTATAAGATGTGAACAGTTATAAAAAAGCCCCACAATGGCACAAAAAGTGCACAAAGTGAGGCAGCAAAATAACTGATCAAATGTACTACAACCCATTATTTTTACAAACACCTTCTATCCTGGAAGATGCATTTTATCAAAGTGATTTAGGCAGGTTACATCGCAGCATTCCCTTTAAAGAGTTAGCTTCAAAAATTCCTTCACCTCTTCAAAACATAAGTGGTCGTGGACGCAAACCCTTTTTAAAAGTAGAAGGTGGTATCGGGTTATTAGTATTGAAGCATTTTACGGGCCTGAGCGATGAGATGCTGATTGACCGGTTGAACACGGATTGGTGCATGCAATACTTTTGCGGTGTTCAATTAAATGCCCGCCGTATTAAGGATAAGAACCTGGTGAGTTGGTGGCGAGGCTATGTTGCCAGGCATCTTGACATCAAAGAATTGCAAGGGGTGTTGATCAGGTCGTGGAAGCCTTACATGGAACAAACGCATGTAACCATGATGGATGCCACGGTGTATGAAAGTAATATCCGTTATCCTACCGATGTAAAGCTCTTGTGGGAAAGCAATGTAAAAGTGTATCAGCTCCTACAAGGAAAGCGTAAATTATTGAAGTTGCGAAGCAGCCGCAGTAATTACCACAAGCATAAGAAAAATTACCTGGGTTACCAGAGAAATCGCAAAAAGAGCAGGCGCCAGGATAAAAAGCTCCGCAAACAATTACTAAAATATCTGTCACGGCTACTCGAAGGGTTACAGGATCTGCAGAAGGGCCATGAATTTAATCTAAGTAATAAAGAAAAAAAGCTGGTCAGCCATATCAAAACCATATACAGCCAGCAACACGAACTCCTTTATGGCAATAGAGAAAATGTAAAACAAAGGATCGTATCGTTACACAAGCCGCATGTAAGAGCCATTATAAGAGGCAAAGAAATAAAGCCGGTAGAGTTTGGAGCTAAGGTTCATAAAGTGCAGGTAGGGGGACTGAGTTTTATAGAGCACCTTAGCTATGAAAATTTTAATGAAGGAACAAGATTAAAACAATCGGTTGCCTTTCATCAAAAATACTTTGGCAGATGCAGCCAGTTAGCAGCAGACGCTATTTATGCCACCAATGAAAACAGGAGATACTGCAATAGCCTGGCCATCGCAACAAGTTTTATCCCCAAGGGTAAACAAGGAAAGCTGGAAGAACAGAAATCTGTGATGCGATCTGTATTAAACACCGTGAGAGCTACCGTGCTCGAAGGAAGTTTTGGTAATGAAAAAAATCATTACCTGCTTAATAAAATTAAAGCCAGAACCCAGGCCACAGAAATTGCCTGGATATTTTTTGGAATGCTCACAGCTAATGCTTCTATCATCACCAAACGCATCATCAGTTCCCAACTTAAACCAACGGGATAACAGCAAAACAATACAGGTGTTATCAGTTGTATCCATAAACTGAAGAAGATAGCTTTGCATGAACCCAAAATAATAAACTCATTTATCCTAAAAAAGCCCATCCTCAACCTTTGGTTAAATAAAAATCCATTTCCTGAATTACAGAAAATGGATACCTACAGAATTATCGGGATGACCCTAACAAATCTGATTGTAGCAGTTTGTTGCACAGTACTTCTTAAAGATTCAAATTCAGGGCTGAATAAATTTTTTTCGAAACGAAATGCACTAACGGCTATTGTCGTTTACATAACAATTGTAGGCCTTGTATATAATACTATTTTACGTTTCTTGTGGAAACCGGAAGGACTACAGTGGCTTATTGATGAATTGCTTCATTCAGTTATTCCTTTCTTATTTATTGTATTTTGGTTGTTTTTTGTAGAGAAAGGAAAGATACCTTTGAAAAACGTATTAGCGTGGCTGTTATACCCTTTAATTTACCTGATATATATTTTAATTCGTGGTGCAGCCTCATCATTTTATCCTTACCCATTTATTGATGTTGAAAAAATTGGTTATAACAAAACACTTATAAACAGTTCAGGAATGCTTGTAGCATTCCTGGCAGTATCAATTTTATTTGTAGCACTAAACAGGTTAAAACGAGTTAATCCATAATTTAAAAAACAGCATCAAAAAATAGAAATTATTTTATACTAATAACTTTCTACCTCCGCCATCTTTCTTTTTGATGAACTTTTAAATTTTTGAATTCCTGAAGAAGGATGTACACATTCACAAGGTTCTCCCCTGGTAAAAAGTTGTGCGCTCCATACATAATCCATTTCGACAATTTCTCCCGTTTCAAAACCTTGTTCGATTAAGGCATTCCACGAACAATCACGATTCAAATCACTTGTAATTTTCGACGTTGCTTTAGGATAAGCAATCCACAATTTTCCCGTACCATGCAATGCAGGACACACTTCCGAAAGGATTTTGTACAACTGATTCGAATTCAAAGCGAATACGAGCGCAAAATCAATTTTTCTGGTTTTTAAAAGTGGAGTAACATTTTTCGAGAATGAAAGTTTTGAAAATTGTTTTTCGATTGTGGAAGGAAGACCTTGGATTAATAGATTTTTTTCGTCCTCTAATTGTAATTTTTCAAACAATGTTTGAGACATAAGCGAAGAAAAATTTTAAGGTTAAAAAATATGGCCTAAATAACTGCATCTGTGTACATCATTGGGTTGGAATTAATATATAAACCAAGATGCAGAAAAGACAGGTGCAAAATTACGGAAAATATCGTTTACTACCAATAAAAAAACCTTGTCTTATAATACCGGGTTAGGAAATGACATGATAATTTATAGAAATTTATTTCGTATTCACGGGTTGATAATATTTTAATGCTTCGTCCATATAACCTTTTAATTTATCAATTCTTTTAGAATCTAACGGATGATCACTTAATATCTCAGGAGTTTTGGAACCGGAATTTAAATTAGCCATTCTTGTCCAAAAGGGAATTGCTTCTCTTGGATTGTAACCTGCCATTGCAGCGAATATCAGTCCATAATGATCCGCTTCATATTCCTGCTTTCTTGAATTAGGCAGTAGCACAGCTACCTGCGCCCCCGGAGCATAAATACTTTTGAAGATGGAATTTGCAGTGCCATTACCGGACGTAAACACATCACCGGTTAACCCTACTCCCTGGGCTATTAAGGCCTGGCTTATTCTTTCCTGTCCATGATGAGCAATCGCATGAGTAATTTCATGTCCTAATACAATGGCTAATGCCGCTTCATTTTGAGTTATGGGTAAAAGACCGGTGTAAACGGCAACTTTTCCACCCGGCATACACCAGGCATTTACTTCCTTACTCTCTATTAGATTAAACTCCCAATTATAGCCTGCCAATTCTTGTGACACTTCTTTATTATTCGCGTAATATTTTGCAATAGCAGCAGCTATACGTTTTCCAACTCTCTTTACCATTTCTGCATCCCGGTTATTGGTATTACTAACAATATTGTTATTTGCCAGAATTGTGTTGTACTGCGTAACCGCTTCTGTTTGAAGACTTGATTCGGGAACGAGGGCCAATTGACTGCGTCCTGTTATTGCATTCCTTGTGCAGGAAACGATGACCACTGAAGTAATTAGAAATACCGTAGATAAATTTTTCATTCTTAAAATGTTTTTGAATTTTCCATATGTAAACAATTGGCGTACCAATTAATTACTGATAGACCAAAATAATATATCTATCGTTGTACGACCTTATGTTTTTTGGAAAACTAAAACAAAATAAGACTAGTAACAAATTATGCGCTTAGGATTCTTTTCTGCGCATTTTTTTTCTATCACGATATTTTAAAATTGGAACGCGGTTCTCGTTTCCTTTAAGAAGTCTGCTGATATTTTTTTGATGGGTCAATACGACGAGTGCTGCAACCGCTACCGCAAACACCCTGTAAAAAACTTCTTTTTCATTATAAATCCATAAAACACAAATTGGTAATGCAACGCCTGCAAGAATTGAGCTAAGCGAAACGTACCTCGTTAAGAAAAGTACTAATAAAAAAACACCGACGCAACTTGCTGCCACAATTGGCTGAATTGCTAACAGCATCCCGAATAATGTAGCAACACCCTTGCCTCCTCTAAACTGAGCCCAAATGGGATAGATATGACCAACAACTGCAGCAAGCCCTAGTCCTATCATAAGGTTTGTGCGATCTAATTCATTGGTGAGATAATAAGGTAAAAGATTATAAAGGGAAACTGCCAAAATTCCTTTGAGCATATCCCCTACCATTACAATTGTTCCATATTTGGAACCCAGCACTCTGAATGTATTTGTGGCGCCCATGTTTCCGCTGCCATATTCTCTAATATCCACTCCAAAAAAGAATTTGCTTATAATTAACGCAGTGGGTATTGATCCTATAAGATACGCGGTTGTGATTAAAAGTAGTTCCTTCATAATTTATTGTAGAGTAGACAAATATAGCATTAAATTAATGGCTTAACCTTATATTTTTCCCAAAAATTACTGCCTTTCAAACTCAATAGCCAACCATCCTTCTTTTTCTGTCACTTGCTTTTTAACAAATCCATTTTTAACAAAAACGGAAATAATATCCTTTTCATCGCTCAACAAAAAACCGCTTGCTAACAATATACATCCCCTATCTGAGAGTAATGAAAGGCTTTCCGCATTTTCTTCCAAAACATTAAAATTTAAATTAGCCAGAATAATATCAACGCTCGAAATGCCTATAATATTATTTCTCTTTTGGGTAATTACCCACATACAATTATTCGCCTCAATATTTTCCAGTGCATTATTGATGCTCCATTCGTCATAATCTATTGCCAATATGGAAGTTGCACCTAATTTTTCAGCGAGAATTGCTAACACCCCGGTACCTGTGCCAAAATCGAGAACCTTTTTATTTTTGAAATTAATTTTTGTCATAAGGCCGATCATTAAAAAAGTGGTGGCGTGATGACCGGTTCCAAAACTCATTTTGGGCGTAATAATTATTTCATGTCCTACATTTTTTATTGGCTTATTAAAAGAGGCTCGAATTCCAACAAAATTATTTATAACAACAGGCTCCAGCTGACTTTCCCATTCTTCATTCCAGTTCCGGTCTTCAATAATTGAATATTTATAAATGGCATCCACTGGCAATATCGCATTCAATTTTACTTTATCAAAATCTTCCTCTTTAGTATAGGCGACTAAGCCGTTGTCATTTTGCTCAAAGGCATAATAGTTATTTTCAGATAACTCCGCCATTAATATGTCACTGTATTCGGGCGAAAGTGACTCAACTTCTATTTTAATAAACTTCTTCATAAAAAAAGCCTGTAGAATTCTACAAGCTTTATCATTAAAATAATAAAACGTTTATTTATTCCCAGATGGCTGGCGTGGTGCAGGATTGGATTCCGGCTTAGGCATTAAGGCTTTACGACTTAATTTAAACTTACCCGTTTTAGGATCGATACCCACAAGCTTAACTTTTACTTTATCACCTTCATTAAACACATTATCCATGCTTTCAAGACGCTTCCACATTATTTCAGATATATGTAACAACCCCTGTTTGCCAGGAAGAAATTCAACAAACGCTCCAAACTCTTTTATCCCTTTCACCGTTCCCTCATAAACATCACCAATTTCAGGAACCGCAACAATACTTTTCACCCATGCAACAGCCTGGTCGAGACTTTCTTTGTTGGCAGAAAAAATACTCACTTCACCTGTTTTGCCAACTTCGGTAATATTGATCGTTGCACCGGTAGTTTTTTGAATTTCCTGAATGATTTTTCCGCCTGGCCCTATCACAGCACCAATAAATTCTGAATCGATAATTAATTTCTCCATTCTTGGTGCGTGTGGTTTAACATCACTCCTGTGTTCAGGTATGCACTCATACATTGCGTCCAGGATAAATAATCTTCCTCTTCTTGCCTGATCAAGGGCCTGACGCATAATGTCCATACTCAACCCGTCAACTTTTATGTCCATTTGTACCCCACAAATTCCTTCCCTGGTACCGGTAACTTTAAAATCCATATCGCCCAGGTGATCTTCATCACCCAGTATGTCAGTAAGTATTGCAAATTTTCCTTCCTTTGAAATCAAGCCCATTGCAACTCCACTCACATGTTTCTTAAAAGGAACACCTGCATCCATCAGGGCAAGCGACCCGGCACATACAGTAGCCATAGATGAAGAGCCATTGCTTTCGAGAATATCACTTACGACTCTAACGGTATAAGGATAATCACCACCCGGCAGAATTTGTTTTAAAGAACGCTGCGCAAGATTGCCATGCCCTACTTCTCTTCTTCCAACACCTCTCATCATTTTTACTTCACCAGTGGAAAAAGGCGGAAAATTATAATGCAAAATAAATTTGGAATAGTCACTGGTGGCAGCACTTTCAACCAATAATTCATCAAGGGGAGTTCCTAAAGTAACTGTTGTTAATGATTGTGTTTCTCCCCTGGTAAATAAGGAGGAACCATGCGGGGAAGGAAGATTATTTACTTCCATGGTTAGTGGCCTTATGTCTTCAAGACCTCGCCCGTCAAGACGCTTATTTGTTGCCAGGATCATATCGCGAACAACATGATATTGAAGTTCACCAAAGTAATATTTTATGAGCGCTTTATCTTCGTCGGAAATTTCTTCTCCAAGAAATTCAGTAGTTTCATTAAGAAGATTTTCGAATGCTTCCTGCCGCTCATTTTTCGCGGATGGATTTGATGCTATCGCGAGCATTTTTTCTGAGGAAAAGGAAATTATCTTTTCATTTAATTCTTCGTTGCGGTAAGGTTTCACGTATTCACGTTTTCCCTTTACCCCAACTTTGTCTCTTAAATCTTCCTGGGCTTTTACTTGTATTCTTATCGCATTATGTGCCAACTCAATTGCCTTCACCAGATCTTCTTCCTGGCATTCTTTTCCTTCTCCTTCCACCATCATTATATTACGATCGGTAGCAGCAATAATAAAATCCATTTCAGCATCTGCAAGCTGAGTTCTGCTAGGGTTAACAACCATTTCTCCATTTACTTTAGCAATCCGCACCTCGGAAATAATTTCCTGGATCGGAACATCGGAAACCGCTAAAGCTGCTGAAGCCGCAAGGCAAGCCATAGCATCCGGCATAACTTCAGAATCGCTTGATATAAGCGATACAAGTACTTGAACATCACATATATAGTCTTCTGGAAATAATGGTCTTAATGCCCGATCAATAAGCCGAGAGGTTAAAATTTCATAATCGTTTAATCTTGCTTCTCTTTTGAAAAAAGAACCGGGAATTCGCCCTGCAGATGCAAATTTTTCCTGGTAGTCTACAGTTAAAGGAAAAAAGGATTGCCCTTCTTTGGGTTCCTTATTTGCAACAACCGTTGCCAATATAACGCAATCGCCTAAACGCACCGTTACCGCGCCATCAGCCTGGCGGGCAAGCTTGCCGGTTTCAATAGTAACCAAGCGGCCTGCGCCTATATCGAATGTAACTGAAATTGGATTTGGAATCATATAAATTGTTCGTATTAGTAATTTGTTGTAAAAAAGTAATCCCAACCGGTACGTCAGTTGGGAAAAGCTTTCAATATCATTAAACTGTATTAATTATTTACGAAGTCCTAACTTTTCAATCAAAGCACGGTAGCCCGTGAGATCATGTTTACTAAGATAAGTTAAAAGACTTTTTCTTTTCCCAACCATTTGCATCAATCCGCGTTGGGTACTAAAATCTTTTTTGTTTGATTTAAGATGATCGGAGATATGATTAATTTTTTCCGTAAGTAAAGCAACCTGGGCCTCCACTGAACCGGTATTAGCTGCATTCCCTCCAAATTCACCGAATGTTTTAGACTTTTTTTCTGATGTTAAATAAGGCATTTTTGTACTAAATAATTTTATAAATGGGAGCAAAGGTAGTGATTAAATTTTAATTTCAAGCGGTTGACTGTTATTGTATTGAAAAAAAAGAAGCTGCTTCTGAGCGCAGGTTACCTAGCGCAGACTTCTGAAATTCAATGCATATAAGGCTATGAAAGCCAGGCCAAAAAAACCAGGGAAAAACGAAATCCCAATTGACGTCATATTCACTCCATAGAAATAAAGTGGCGTAGCTATTCCTAAAAAGGTACCGGCAACGTAAATATAGAAGCCTCTCCTTTTCAGCCACCACATAAATAAAGCTCCCAGTAATGTCATCACAGAAGAAAAAATTGTTCCGGCCGCATTTTTTCTAATATTATCTTCAGTCATAATCTTCGCCACCGACGACATCATTTTTTCCCCAAATAATGAGCGTTTTTTCCGGACAACCTTTGCTTCGGCGGAATCCTGTTGAAAGGTAGAATCACTTATTTCCCCTTTGGTGACCGCAGAAATCATTTTAGCAGTTTTTGAAGCCGTTCCATAAGCCCAAATGTTGGTAACTATCAACCATGAACTGCCAATAAAACTTAGTATACAAAGAACAGTAAGCAATGTTGGTCTTGTACGACCTTCTTCATCAAACCCGGTTAAACTTGAATCCATAACAGATTAATTGAGATTAATAAAGCAATGATACGCTTAATAATCGCTAATGTCGTTCAATATAACAATTATTAATACCAATATTTTTCAATGCCCTCTGCAGGTTTCCAGTTATATTTTGGCTCATAATAGTCCCACAGCAATCCTGAAACACTGCGGGCAAATTGCCATGCCTCATTATCTGGCTCCCATCTTTTGTCGGTATTATTTTTTGTAGCAACATAAAAAACATAGTCGCCATGCGGAGCATTCACCAGGACCGCCTCAGAACGTGAGGCATCAACCATTCCCTGTTTTGACGCAACCTGAACATAAGGTGGAATTTCTGAAAGTGCATAATCATCCCAATAAACATGAGTTAGGATGCGGTACATTCGTTCGCTTGCGGCCGGAGTGACGGCTTTTCCCTCACGTATCATAACGAGTAGTTCAGCCATTTCTCTCGGTGTTGTTTGTCCCCATCCATATTCATCGTAGTTATTCTTACGGCCAGGCGTACGCGAATTTAAACGTGTTGATTTAAAACCGTGTTCAGCCAACCATTCGTTGATAGTTATTCCGCCACCAGCTAATTTTTCGCACCAGATTGCTGCGGTGTTGTCACTGTGGGTGATCATGAGAGTGATCACATTGCTTAAGTCAGTTTTAGAACTGTCTTTAAAATACTGCATAAGACCAGAGCCTCCGTGAGCCATTGAATCCCGATAAAACACCGGCTGATGATACGTGAGTACCCCTTGCTGAATTTTATTGAATATGCCAATGAGAATAGGTAATTTGACAATGCTGGCTGTTGGAAAAATAGTATCTGCATTGATAGCCACTTCTTTCCCGGTTTTTAAATTACGAACATAAATTCCTGCCGTTCCATGAAATGAATCTACGAGCAGCCTAAGTTTGCTTTCAAGTTTTTTATCAGTTCGGTATTGCGAAAAAGTTATTTGGTGTGGAAAAAGCTCAATTAAAACCAGGAGTAGAAAAAACTTTTTCATGTACAATTTTTTTTGAAAAGTAAAAAAATCTGAATTAATCAGAAACAAATATAAAACTTACCGAAATTGAAAATTACCGGTATTTGCAGAAGTAATTGAAATTATACAACTTTACTTTTATAAAACAGAAGAGTATCAGGCTTAAAAAACCGTTATAGTTATAAATCTTATTTCGTTCAACTCCGATATGTTACTTATATATTTACCTCAAAATACTCCCAGAAGTGAATATATTTTTGATACAATCTTCATCAATACATTCGGAATAAAATATTCTACAACCAATAACGTTACTGAGTTTGAGAACCACCATGGGGAAAAACTTAATTACTCCGGCAAGCGTATTAAAGATGAAACTTTCATAAAAGCTTCACCTCTTTTGTCAGAAAATTTTATACATGACATACAAGTTCCGGTTGAAGAAAAAGGCCAAATGAAAGTATTGTTTCCCAACAATGAAATGTGCGATGTTGGTTTCGATATATTTTCTTCGGTGTTTTATATGCTGAGTCGTTACGAAGAATATTTAGCGTTTACTGCTGATAGGTATGGAAGGTACAAAGGAACAGACTCGATAGCGTTCCAAAATAATTTCTTGCAAATTCCAATTGTAGATAAATGGATACAACTTTTTAAAGGTTTTTTACAGACGAAATTTCCCGGTTTGAAATTTAAAACTTCAAAATTTGAAGCACTTGTAACCTATGATATTGATGTTGCTTATAAATTTAAAGGAAGGAGTTTTCGGAGAAATACTGGAAGCGTAATTAAAGACTTTCTACAATTTGATTTTCAAAATATTCAAGCCAGGATTAGAACGTTTAATAACAAATGCGACGATCCCTGGGACACTTATGATTATTTGCAGGAAACCATAATGAAAAATAATTTGAATTCCATCTTCTTTTTTTTATTAGCTGATAAATCAATTCACGACAGGAATCTTAGTTATGATAACCCCGTTATGAAAAACTTAATTAATAAAATAAAAATCTTCAGCGAAATCGGTATTCATCCTTCGTTTAAATCATCTTTTTTAACAGAAAAAATCTTAATAGAAAAACAAAGGCTAGAAAAGATCTCCGGCAAAAAAGTTACCAGGAGCAGGCAACATTTTTTAAAATTTATTTTACCGGGAACATACAATGCTTTGATTGAAGCAGGAATTACGGAAGATTATTCAATGGGATTTCCTTACACACCGGGATTCAGGGCCGGAACCTCAAAGCCATTTCATTTTTACGATCTGCAAAAAGAAAGAGCAAGCAACCTGAAGATATTTCCCATAACAGTAATGGAAGGCAATTTTACGGACGAGGAATATCCAAAACAGGAAAATATTTTAGAAGGTATTTTTAATTTAATAAATGAAGTTAAGAATGTGGATGGCACTTTTATAAGTATCTGGCACAATCATACCGTTAGTGACACGAAGGAATATAGAAACTGGCGGGAGATTCATAACCAAATGATCCAAAAAATTGCAGGTCTTTTGGCCTGATTTTTAAGAAAGATTGCGCATAAAATCAATCAATATTTTCTTTTCATTTTCCCAGTTCAATT
Organism: uncultured Chitinophagaceae bacterium; assembly: GCA_963819925.1. Lineage (GTDB taxonomy): Bacteria > Bacteroidota > Bacteroidia > Chitinophagales > Chitinophagaceae > Ginsengibacter. The sequence goes on from CAWFYG010000029.1 coordinate 296,671, forward strand.
TTTCTGATGCAATGACTGTATTCCGTTTCCACAAATTATACAACGCCTCATTTTTTGAAATAGATATAATTTTCCCTGCAATTTCCCCGGGATCCAGACTGTCCAGCAAATCACCTACTCGGAATTTTTCAATCAATAATTTTATTTCTGTTGCTTTCGATGATAATACAGGAATGCCCGCATTGATATAATCAAAAAATTTATTCGGAAGCGCAAACCGGTGATGATCCGTGACATCTATTTTCTCAAAGATCAATCCCAGGAAAGATTGCTTCGTATATTCCATCATTTCGTTGTAGGGCAATGCATCAATAAAAGTAACTTTTTCAGAAAGATTTAAGTCGGTAACCATTTGTTTCAATTTATCCAGAACAGTTCCGCCGCCAATAAAATATAAAATAAAATCATCCGTTAAAAATTGCATTGCTTGTAAGGCCTCCTCGCAACCCCTGTTCTCATTTAACCCCATTCCCTGCATAACCAATATTTTTTTATTAGCTGGTAAAATTATCTTCCTGGTATTTGGTTCATCAATAATTTTATAAGGAACGTTTCGGATAACTGTTACCGGTACTTTATATTTGTCTTCATATACCTTTTTAATGGAGTTACTCACAGTAACTACGTTTTTCAATTTGGGAAATAAAAAACGCTCCAGTTTTTCCCACATTTTCCTGGAAGTGTTTTTATAAACACTTTGTGTAAAATATTCATGACTATCATAAACAAGCTTAGTATTTTTTAAACGCGAAATAAGAAAGTTGGGGAGTAAAGTATCCAGGTCGTTAGCCCATAAAACATTTGCCTTTTTAAAAAGCAAATAAAAGAACAACTGTATATTAAAAACAAGATACATAAGTGGGCCGCGTCTAAACAAGTTTGAGAAGCGAAATACTTTATAATCCAATTGATTCAAATTAAATTTTCTCCCGCTTTTTCTGCCAATTAATAAAACATCATAGCCCATCTCATGAAAAGTATTGCACTCCTTTTGCACCCGCTGGTCGGTAACAATATCGCTTATAACAGAAACTATAATTTTTTTATTCAAAGAAATGGGCAATTTTTAATTTACAAAAGTTGAACAATTATAAGCAGTTTTGTGTATTAATTCACAATAAGCTATTAAATAAAATTTATTTATTGCATTTCATCTCTTGACAGATAAACATCTTCATATTGTTTGCCTTGATGTACCCTACCCTGCTGATTATGGCGGCGTTTTTGACCTGTTTTACAAAATCCGATCTCTTCATAGTCTTGGTATCAGCATTCACCTGCATTGTTTCGAATATGGCCGCAGTGAGCAGGAAGAACTTAATAAGTATTGCCAGACGGTAAATTACTATAAAAGAAAAAGTTTTTTAAACGGCTTTTCATTTCGTTTGCCCTTTATTGTTAGCTCCAGGGTTAGCCGTGCCTTATTGAAGGATCTTTTGAAAGATAACTACCCGGTTTTATTAGAGGGAATTCATTGTACTTATTTTTTACAATCCGGTGAATTAAACAATAGGAAAGTACTGGTAAGACTACACAATGTTGAGTACGAATATTATGAAGAGCTTTCAAAAACTACCCGCAATATTTTTAAACAAGCTTATTTCAAACTGGAAAGCTCGCTATTAAAAAAATATGAAAATAAAATAGCCAACAAATGTATGATCGTGGCTGTAAGTAAAAAAGACAAAGAAACTTACCAGGAGAAATTTGGCGCAAAAAATATAGAATACCTCCCGGTATTTCTGCCATTTACTAATGTAGTATCGGAAACCGGGCACGGAAATTTTTGCCTGTATCATGGAAATTTGTCCGTGCCTGAAAATGAAAAAGCGGCGCTATGGCTCATGAAGAATGTTTTCAATTCGCTTGATATTCCCTTTGTTATTGCAGGCAAAAACCCCTCGGGGCATTTAATAGGAATGGCTCACAAAAATGAAAATTTTTGCATTGCAGGTAATCTGTCCGAAAAGGAAATGGATGATCTTATAAGAAAATCCCAGGTAAACATATTGCCTTCATTCAATAAAACAGGCATTAAAATAAAATTGCTGAATGCTCTTTTTAATGGAAGGTATGTTGTTACCAACGCGGCGGGAGTTGAAAAAAATAACCTGGAATCGGTTTGTGAAATTGCAGATACCGGGGAAGATTTTAAAAAAGCAATTAGCGAATTGTTTCAAAAATCATTTACGCAAGACGAGATTGATAAAAGAAAAAAAATTTTACAACGAATGTTTGATAATCACGCACACGCATTGCAACTTATCCAATGGATATGGTAGCATTGTCCCAAACTTTACCTCTTTCAGTTTTTATTGTACGTGCAGGAAATTTAGTGATAACAGGATAATCGTGGGTAGCCATTATGATAGCAGTTCCATAATCACGGCTAATGCTAAAAAGAAGTTGCATTATCTCATCGGATGTTTCGGGATCAAGATTTCCTGTGGGTTCATCTGCAAGGATAAGCTTTGGCGAATTCAACAACGCCCGGGCGATATCAACCCTTTGCTGCTCGCCTCCGCTTAATTCGAATGGCATTTTAAATCCTTTTGTCCGTAACCCCACCTTATCCAGAACGTCTGCAATTTTTTCATCCATTAATTTGTGTTCCTTCCACCCCGTCGCCCTCAAAACAAATTTCAGATTTTCATTTACGTTCCGATCAGTCAGCAATTGAAATTCCTGGAAAACAACGCCAAGATTGCGACGTAAATAGGGGACTTTCTTCCAGTCCAATTCGGAGAGATTATAACCTACCACGATACCTTCACCTTCTTTTAAGACAAGATCACCGTACAAAGTTTTTAACAGACTTGATTTACCAGTGCCGGTTTTACCTACCAGGTAAACGAACTCACCGCGGTTTACAACAATATTCACTTCTTGCAAAATGAGCGATCCGCCCTGGTAAATATTTACACTCCGTAATTCAACAATTGCTTCGGCCATATTATGATCTTATTAAATATTGGATTTACCAATGCGGCAAAGTTACTTTTATAATTATATTTTCTTAAAAAGAAATAATACACAAGTGTTAAAAATATTTTTTGATAAAACTAAAAAATTAGTTGTTAAACTAAAAAATTAGTTTAATTTTGTTTTTAGAATCAAAAATTCAGAATAATAATGAAGACATTAACCAAAGCAGAAGAGCAGATAATGCAGGTGATCTGGAAACTTGAAAAAGCATTTCTCCGGGAAATTATTGACGAACTCCCCAATCCAAAGCCACACCAAAATACGGTTTCTACTATATTGAAGATACTGGTTGAAAAGGACTTTGCAGGGATAAACGTAATCGGCAGAAATCATCAATATTATCCTTTGGTAAATAAAGATGTGTATTCAAAAGGGAGCATGAAGTCTCTTGTGAAAAAATATTTTGACGGTTCATTTGCCAACGCGGTATCGTCAATGGTAAAAGAAAATAATTTAAGCATTGAAGAACTGGAAATGCTTTTGAAACAATTAAAAAAGGGAAAATAAAATCTTATGATAACACTTGCCTGGTATTTATTAAAAGTGATTATATGCTCCGGCATATTGTGCGGTTACTATTATTTAGCGCTACGTAATAAAATTTTTCATCGCTGGAACCGATTTTATTTATTGGCCTCTGTCGTACTATCGATGGGAGTACCTATTATGAAAATTAATATTTTTCAACCTTCGGGAGAAGATAAAGGAGCGGTTGTAAAAATGTTGCAGACTATTAACAGCAGTGATGAAATTGTAATAGAATATAGCAGACGCAGCGGGCTCCAGTTCAATTCAACAACTATTGTATCCACAATATATCTTTCAATTACAATAGTCTTTTTATTAATTTTCTTTCTTGCATTGTATAAGATATCCAGGTTGAAGAGAAATTATCCGGGCATTAAAATGAAGGAAATTAGTTTCATTTCTACTGATGCAAAGGGGACTCCATTCTCCTTTTTCAACTCAATTTTCTGGAACACTGCCATTGATCTTCATTCAAAACAAGGCCAGCAAATTTTCAATCATGAAATTGTTCATGTAAAGGAGAAGCATTCTTATGATAAAATATTTATGAATGTTGTTCTTATCTTTTTTTGGATAAATCCTTTCTTCTGGCTTATTCGAAAAGAGCTAAGCATGATACACGAATTTATAGCCGACAAGGAGGCGCTGGAAGACAGTGATATCAATGCCTTTGCAGAAATGATTTTACAAACAGTTTATCCAGGACAACAATTTTCAATAACCAGCAACTTTTTCCATTCACCCTTAAAAAGAAGACTAATCATGTTTACAAAAAACAAAAATCCCAAAGCAACTTATATCAGTCGCCTTCTTGTTTTGCCACTGGTTGCAATCGTTTTTTTCGCATTTACATTAAAGATGAAAACCATTTCCCCCACCAATTTTTATAATGGGAAAACAATTACGGTTGTTATAGACGCCGGCCACGGTGGAGAAGATAACGGCGTAGTTGCCGCTGACGGTTTAAATGAAAAAGATATCAACCTTTCCATCGCGAAAAAAATTGTCAAATTGAATTCAAATGATCATATTAAAATTTTACTCTCAAGAGACGATGATAAGTTAATTCCTGTGAAAGAAAGAGTGGAATTCGCAAAATCCAACCATGCAGATTTGTTTATATCAATTCACGTGAATGCAGCAGACAAAAACAATCCAAATGAAAATGGCATTTCTGTCTTTATTGATAAAAATAATACCGATAAAAATAAATTACTCGCATCGGCATTGATACACGAACTAAAAAAATCTTATACAACGGAAGATTTGATTGGAGTTCGTAAAAGTGGAGTTTGGGTTCTCGATAACAATGTTTGCCCTGCTGCCCTAATTGAATGTGGCTATTTAACTTATCCCGCAGATGTAGCATTCATTACAAAGAATGGTAACCAGGAAAAAATTGCAAAAAATATCTTAGACGGAATAGAGACATATGCCGAACAAAACGTGTCCGTAAATATTGATCAGGAAACAATACAAGATACCGTTCCTCCTTCAACTGTAATGAATAAACTGACTGTTTCCTCAAACATTTTGTATGTAGCAGATGGGAAAATTGTTCCAAAGGAAGAGGCTATGGCAATCGATCCGAATGATATACAAAGTGTAAATGTTTTAAAAGATGAAAGTGCAAAAAAATTGTATGGAGAAAAAGGAAAGAACGGCGTAGTAATCATAACCAAAAAAAGTAAAATGGTTCCTGGGACGACCGGTGAAAAGAATAGTAAGCCTGAGCCCATTTACTTTGTTGATGGAAAAGAAATTTCCAAAGATGAAATGAAAACAATTTCGCCTAGTTCAATAGAATCGATGAGTATATTCAAAGATGGTAGTGCCATAGAAAAATATGGAGAAAAAGGAAAGAATGGTGTGATTGAAATAATTACTAAGGGCAAAGAAAAGGTTAATGATAATAATAATAATACAAATCAAAATCCACCGCCGCCGCCGCCTCCTGAGGCAACCTCTGTTAACTTTTCACTTAAAAAAGATAAAGTGGACGTGGTATATGGCAATGGCCATGTTGAGACGTTAACTAAGGAAGAAGCCATAAATCAGGGAATGTTATCCAGAATTGTGAAAGACACAATGCCTGATAAAGTTTTTACCAAAGTTGAAAACGAAGCAAGTTTTCCCGGTGGATATGACGCCTGGGTACAATATGTAACTTCTAAAATAAAGGATTCGATCAACGTATTTACAGATAAAGACTACGGAACCTGTTTAGTAAAATTTATAGTAAATATTGATGGAAGCATAAGCAATGCGGAAGCAACCACGATGAAAGATTCACATTTAGCAAACACAGCTTTATATGCTATTCGAACTGGTCCAAAATGGATACCTGCTACCCAAAATGGCCACACCGTTAATTCTTACAGGCTTCAACCTGTAACATTAACAAACCCTGAAAAAAAATAACTTTTCCTGGCAGGTCCAAAAACAAGGAAGGTTTATCGTAAGAACTTAAATAAGCACACAGATAAACCTTCCCGGTTTTATAAATACACTCCTAAAATATCAATTCTCCTTTTTCATTTTTTATCACCAACTCTTTTTTATCACTCTCCTCTACCCTTCCTATAATTTGCGCATCAATATTAAATGAAGATGCTTCTTGTATAATTGTTTGGGCGAAATCTTCATCTGTATAAATTTCCATTCTGCAGCCCATATTAAATACCTGGTACATTTCCCGATCATCTGCTTTGCTTGCTTCCTGTATTTCCCTAAAAATTTGAGGAGGTTCAAACAAATTGTCTTTTACTATTCGCACATTTTCAGGAATATATTTTAAACATTTCGTTTGTCCGCCTCCGCTGCAATGTATCAATCCAAATATTTTATCAAAATTATTTTTCAGCAATTTTTTCATCAATGGTGCATACGTTCTTGTTGGAGAAAGAATTTCGGGCATATCTGAAATTCTGTTTTTACCGATATAAACCACATCGTCACTTAACGAATTATCATAACTCTCTTTATAATTTTCCGCATAATATTTGTTTAAGATATCGTGTCTTGCCGAGGTTAAACCATTACTTCCTATCCCACTATTGTAAGCTCTTTCGTAAGTAGCTTTTCCAAAGGATGCTAATCCTACAATCACATTGCCGGCACCAATTTTTTCATTAGAAATAATTTTAGCTTTCGGCCATCTTGCTGTCATTGTTCCATTAACAGCAATTGTTCTTACAATATCACCGACATCTGCAGTTTCACCACCCAGGTAATAGATATTGATGCCAAAACTTTTCATCAGGTTAAAAAAGTGCTGTGTTCCGTTAATGACCTGCTCCAATACGTCGGCCGGTATTAAATTTTTATTCCTGTCAATCGTCGAGTTAAAAATGATATCATCATAGATACCTACGCACAATAAATCATCAAGGTTCATTACAACTGCATCCTGGGCGATTCCATTCCAAACAGATACATCGCCGGTTTCCTTCCAATACAGATAAGCAAGAATGCTCTTGGTGCCGGCGCCATCAGCATGCATCACATTTACAAACTGCTCGTCATTTCCAAGATAATCGGGATAGATTTTACAAAATGCCTTAGGAAAAATACCCGGGTCAAGATTTTTTACGGCCGCATGAACTTCTTCTTTTTGAGCAGACACGCCACGTTTGGAATAAAGAGACATGATTTTAATTTGGTGGCTGTAAAAATATAAAATATCATTCTCCTATTTTCATTTGAAATTATCAATTGAGAAATAATATAGTTTTGCACTTCCGCATGCAGGTACACCGTGATATAAGTAACTTACCTTTTTTTAAAAATGCCGTTATTACAATCGGCACATTCGATGGCGTTCACACCGGGCATCTCCAAATAATCAACCAATTAAAAAAAGAGGCTGTAATGGTATCAGGAGAAACGGTGATTATTACTTTCGATCCCCATCCACGGATGGTCATCAGTAAAACCCAGGAAAATAGGGCTGATATAAAATTACTCACCACACTTTCTGAAAAAATTGAGCTTTTACAAAAACAAGATATTGACCACCTGGTAATTGTTCCATTTACATTAGAATTTTCTCAACAAACCGCCGAAGAATACATAAGGGATTTCTTAGTAGAAAAATTTCATCCGCATTCCCTCATTATTGGTTACGATCATCGCTTTGGAAATAAACGCCAGGGAGATTATAAATTGCTTGAATCGTACCAATCAACTTTCAATTTTAAAGTAAAAGAAATTCCCGAACATGTATTGCATCACATCACTATAAGTTCAACAAGAATAAGACACTCACTTGAAGAACGGGATATTAATACTGCCAATGAATATTTAGGGTATCCATATTTTTTTGAGGGAGTGGTGGTAGATGGCGATAAAATCGGAAGAGATTTAGGTTACCCAACTGCAAACGTAGAAATTAACGATAAAAACAAACTTATCCCGGCAAACGGAATTTATGCGGTGGAAGTCACAATGTCCGCCCGGTCAATAGTTAACAAATCATCAGCGGATAAAGACATCCAGCATCTGAAAGGAATGATGAGTATTGGATTTCGTCCAACAGTAGGAGGAACAAAAAGAGTTATTGAGGTAAATATTTTTGATTTTGATAAATCAATTTATGGTGAAACAATACGGGTTTATTTCAAATACTTTTTAAGAGACGAAGTAAAATTTAACGGACTGGGAGAATTAAAAGAGCAATTAGCTGTTGATAAAATAAATGCTTTACAACTATTGAATAACGGTTAATTGTAAACGCCGCTTTTAATAATTTTATAAACCATCTCTTTCATGAGGGAACCGGCAGGTGTTCCATAATTTTTTATCCCGATACTCTTTAAATTATAATAATGCAGCAACATAATTACCTGCTCCGCTTCAGCATAAGAATAATTCATTAACATATCCATTGCCTGCTGAATTAAAAATGGATTGTTGTAAAATATTGGCCTGAGCGCTTTTTCACTCTTATCGTTCATCTGGTATATAACCAGAATTTTGGTAAAGTAATTATACAGAGAAGGTAATACCAGTTGAATGGGGCCCGCTTTGGGATTCGCCTCAAAATACTGGACAATCCGGACTGCCTTTGCCAGGTCTTTTTTGCTAAGGGCATGCTGCAGTTCAAAAATATTATACTCCTTGCTTACCCCGATATATTTTTCAATATCATCCTCCGTTATATTTTTTCCGGATCCCAGATTAATGGACAGCTTTTCCACTTCATTTGCAATCCTGCTTAAATCATTACCAATATGATCCACCAAAAGGGTTAAAGCTCTTGGAGTAATCTCATAACCTTTCGACTGCACATAACCGTTAGTCCACGAAGGCAATTGGTTGTCGTAAATTTTTTTTGATAAAAAAACCTCGCCATTTTTTTTGAGCAGTTTGGAAATACGGCTTCTTCCGTCGAGGGTCTTCCCTTTGTAAGAAACCACCAATACAGTTGAACTAGAAGGCTTCACTATATATCCTTCCAGTTTATCAATGTCTTTCATTTGCTGGGCCTCTTTTAAGAGAACTACCTGCCTTTCGGCAAACATCGGGTAGCGCCTGCAGGCATTTAAGACGTCGGCCCAGTTGGCATCCTTACCATAAAAAATAGTTAGATTAAATTCTGCATCCGTCTCACTTAAGATTTTCTTTTCAGCATATTCCATTACTTCATCAATGTAAAATTCTTCTTCGCCTTCAAGCCAGTAAAGTGATTTAAAGATATTTTTTTTCCAGTCGGAAAGTATAGATAATCCACTCATTTTTCAAAGATAAAATTTTACGGCTATTTGCCCGTTTAACTATCAACATTTGTCAAAACCATAAAATACGGTTTGGCATGGTTTTTAGAAAAAATTTATTGTATATCTTTAAAAAAAAATTATTATGAGTTACGAAAATTTTCCTGAGAGTACTCCTGAAGAAAAACCTGTCGTGGTAAAAAATAACAACAACCGCAATATTTTAACAGGCATACTCATTGTTGCCTTGCTTGGCACATGGGGCTATATCATTTATGATAAAAATAAAACCAAGCAGGAAAAGCAGGATCTCACTACACAAATTGTGAATAGCGATTCTTCCAAAAACGAATTGCAGCGGGAATTAAATGACGCTGCTCTTCGGCTTGATATGCTCAAAACATCGAATGTGAAAGCTGACAGCCTTTTAAAAACAAAAGACAAGGACATTGAAGATCTTAAAAATAAAGTTCAGGCAATCCTAAACGATAAAAATGCAACCGCATCTCAACTTGCAGAAGCAAAGCGATTAATAGCCGAATTGAAAGGCAATATCGAGACGTATACTGCACAAATTGAAGAATTAAAATCCGAGAATACCCAACTTACGCAGGAAAAACAACAGGTTACCGAAGAACGGGATGTCGCCAATAAAAATTACGACTCAGCCAACCAGGTTATTAAGCAAAAAGAAAATGTGATTGATATCGGCTCAACTTTGCATGCTTCAAATTTCAGCATTGTTGGTTTAAAGGAAAAAAGTGGTGGCCGGGAAAAAGAGACAACCACAGCGAAAAGAGTTGATAAATTAAGAATATCTTTTGATATTGATGAAAACAGGATCACGCAATCGGGGCCAAAAGATATTTATGTTTGCATCACTTCTCCTGATGGAAATCCGGTAACAGTTGATGCATTGGGTTCCGGAAAATTTGTTACGAGAGACGGAGAGGAAAGGCCATTTACCAAAAAAGTTCAGATCAATTACGTACAAGGCCAAAAACAACCCGTTACCGTCGAATGGAGTCAAAATAGTGATTTCCAAACTGGCAATTATAAAATCGAGATCTATAATAACGGCTTCAAGATTGGCGAAGGAGTTCGCTCCTTTAAGAAGGGTGGCTTGTTCGGCTAACAAGATAAATCCAATCTCACTTTTCAATTTATAAAAAAGCTTTCCTTATTTTCGGAAAGCTTTTTATTTATAAACCCAACTCTTTAAATTATGTAAATAGCATTAAAAACGGCCACAACCAAACATAACAACTGTTAAATCGAAGCTATTATAAAAAGAAAATTTCATCACGATTATGCAAGAATTTATTTTGAAGCAACGGGGGGTTTCCCACCTTCAGGCACGAATATCAATGCTGCAGAATTCATACAATAACGTTTACCCGTAGGCGCAGGTCCATCGTCAAATACGTGCCCGAGATGTGAGCCGGATTTCGAATCGACAACTTCCCACCGAACCATTCCAAAACTTTCATCTTTAACAAGTTTAACCGCATTCGGATTTATTGGTGCATAAAAACTTGGCCACCCGGTGCCGGAATCAAATTTGGTATCCGAACTAAAAACAGGTTGTAAAGACGCTGCGGAATAGTAAGTGCCTTTTTCGTAAACATGATCCAGTTTGCCGGTACCAGCAGGTTCTGTGCCCTTTTCCCTTAAAATATAATATTGTTCCGGAGTTAATCGCTGCTTCCATTCACTTTCCGATAACTTCATTGGAAAGGTTTCATTTTGCGAGACCTGTTGAGGGTCGGGATATTTCGTGCCCGTTTTATTTGTTCCATCATTTTTAGATTCCGAAACTTTCGTTTGAGACTGCGTACAATTTGTCAGCAATAAAGCAAATAGAATTGATGACAGGTATATAATTTTTCTCATTGATAATTTTTTATCTACATACGAGACAAAATTATAAAAAGGTTCCCTAAGAAATGTTAAGAACCTTACAATCTGATTATTTAAAGGCTCCGATTAATTTTGCTTTACCAATTTGAAAACTTTAGGTGCATTTCCACCTTCTACTTTAAGAAAATACATTCCTGATGGAAGGTTACTTACGTTTAATGAAGTTTTTTGAGCTGTAATAGTTTGCACAATAAATAATTTACCGGTAATGTCGTACAGCTTAACGGTTTTACCACCAGCATCAATTTCATTATTATAACTAATAGTAACCTGGTTAGTAAAGGGATTCGGATAAACGGATATAGTAATATTGGTTTTGGTTGTTGAAGAATCTGTCGGAAGCGGACCGCCTTGTGCAAGAGAACTGTCACAAACAGACGAGTTTAAAAAAGAGTTTCTCACATTTCCTAAAGCAAACAAACTTCTCATCTCGTTTTTCTGCCCTTTCGTAAACATGTTCATGCAATCATCATTAGTAAAATCCATATAATTCATAAACATATCTCCATAAGAATTAATAGAACACGAAGACAAATGAGGAAACGAGGGGCAGTTACTATTACTTCCTTGCTGGGGAGGCGTATCAGCAATATCATCGTCACCACATTCCGCATCGCCCCATAGGTGCTTGAGTCCAAGCCAGTGACCAACTTCATGAGTAACAGTGCGGCCCTTGTTGAAAGGGGCGACTGCTGTTCCCATAGTACCAAAGGCGGTGAATTGAATTACCACTCCATCCTTTTCTGCCGGGCCACCGGGCATAACAGCATATCCTAAAGTACGCCCGAAAAGGTTGCATACCCAAATGTTCAGGTATCTTTTTGAATCCCAGGCATCGTCACCGCCACTTGATGAAAATTTCATAGCATCGTCTGAAAGAAATAAATCAGAACTGGTATGTTTATGAATGATCCCGGAAGTATTAAATCCGTCCGGATCCACTTTTGCAAGACAAAAGGCAATCCTGGTATCTGCAGCTACGCTTTTAAAAGGTGCGGGAGTATTTATTGCATCTGCGTTCAGCCTTCGGTAATCGTTGTTTAAAGCTACTAATTGAGACAGAACCTGTTGGTCGCTTACATTCTGAGAATTCGAATTATACAAAATATGAAAAACAACAGGTACCACAATCACTTCGTTGGGGAGTGTATCACGGCTTCCTGATTCGGTTGTTGGTGATGAAGTCGGCACCGAAGTAACCAAATTATTTTCTTTTGCATATTGCGGGGTGCCACACCGCTGTGCGGTGGCAAAAATTGTAAGGCCTATGCAAAAAAATGTAAAAATAAATTTCATTATCCCTGTTTTGTTTCAGAACTGTCCTAAAATGATCGTAAGCGGGATTACATAGGAATTCTGAATCAGGGATTACATAGAATATTAATAATACATGGGATAAATGGAAGAATAAAATATGACCTGAGTTTGTATGCGGTAAATAACCTTTTGAGGGAAGATGGTTAGCACCAGTAACAGAGGTTTATGGGGACAAATAAAATACAAATTTCCCATATCGCAAAATATTCAGCCAAAACAATTTATAAAGGAATTAACACGCATAACAGAGCCGTTTGCTATTTTTACAGCGTTTAAAAATAAATAATGATTAAAAAATTACTTGTATTCGTACTTATTACTACTCCTTTTTTCCTGCCATAATAACACTTCAACTCCTAACATAGATCCAAGTCTTCCTGTTGCACAACCCAATAATATTCCTGCCCCTCAGCCAATTATATTTACCGTTGATGGTGTATATCCTCATGATGCCAAAGCTTTTACGCAGGGTTTACAATTTCATAATGGAAAACTTTATGAGGGAACAGGCGAACCAAGGGAATCGACTTTACGAATCGTTGATATCAAAACCGGTAAGCCAGAAAAAGAATATCTTATCCCGGATCCAACCGTTTTCGGTGAAGGAATTACCATTTTTAAGAATAAAATTTACCAGCTTACCTGGCAAAACCACAAAATTTTTGTTTATAACCTGAATGATATTATGCATCCCATTGCAACTTATAACTGGAGTTTGCAGGGTTGGGGAATCACCAATGACGGAAATAATCTTATTATAAGCGATGGTTCATCGAGGTTATATTATGTTTTGCCTGATGAAAACACAAAAGAAATGAGAACCATGAAAATACTCACGGTGGCTGATAATACCGGTGAACTTGACAGTCTGAATGAACTGGAATATATTAATGGTTACGTTTTTGCGAACAGGTGGTATAACAATCATATCTATAAAATAGATACATCAAATGGCCATGCTGTTGGTATAATGGATCTTACAGGATTGCTACACCAATATGACCCTAATGACGAGGTTGGTGACGAAGCAGTTTTAAACGGGATTGCTTACGATAGTTCAACAAAAAAATTATATATCACCGGGAAAGACTGGCCAAAGATGTTTGAGATAAAGTTGAATAGCCCCTGATCCTCGGAATAGCCAAAATTTTATATTTCTAAAGATCTGATGAATTCTGCGCCGGAAGTCGTTAGGAATGGGCAACGTAAATTACCGAACTGCATTTTTCTGTATTAAACATCGCTTTCAAATTTGAAACACTCCCGGTAATAAATGCTTTCAAAATATTCGATTTGCCTGTCTTATATTTTTCGCTCAGCATGCTAACATAGTAGCTGTCGTACCACATAGGTTTCAAGGCATCGATCTGCATATTGTGAATTGATAACAATTTGTGTATTGAGGCTGGTGAAAAATGATACAAGTGCCTTGGCACATCATAAGCCGCCCAGAACTCTCTATAAACTTTCTCATCGTAGCAGGTGTAATTCGGAACCGCAATAAAAAGTATGCCTTTCGGTTTTAATAATTCCTTTAACCGTTTTAGGTAATCGTGAAGTTCATGCACATGCTCCAACACATGCCACATAGTAATTACATCATAACTTCCGGGCGGTAATAAAAATAATTGTGCCGGGTTGAGCACATTCAAACCATATAATTCCTTTGCTCGCTTTCTCGCAGTCTCATCTGGTTCAAGGCCCGTGATTGTCCATCCGGACTGTTCCATAATGTGCAGGAAAGCTCCCGTGCCACAACCGACATCCAATATGCTTCCCCGGGCAGTGCGGGAAATTTTTTCAATCATTCTTTTCTTCTGAAGAAGGGTACGCCTTCTAACCCAGTGATAGAGCCGGTTAATAAATCCTTCACTGGTATCACTATGCGAAATATAATTTTCAGATTGATAATAGGCAGCGATCTCATTTTCGTCAGGAACATTTTGGGTAAACCTGATCGTGCAATCCCTGCACTCCCAAATTTCGAATCGTTTATAGGAAACGGTGTAATCGACAGCGGAAAGCTCCGGTGCAATATTTTTTTGCCCGCAACAGGGGCATTCATCATACAAAATCATTTTATTCCTCTTCGTACAAAGAAAATATAAAATTGTCAATACTACATTTTATATATAGAGCGGCAGAAAGATTTTGTTTTTCTTTATGTTTATTTTGAATGAATTTTACCGGAAATGAGTATTGCAGCAATCAGGGAAAGAATAAAAGTTGTCGGGATCTTCATTCCTGTGCGGGTACACCTTTTACTTCTAGTGATTGCTTTATTGATGGCATACCGGTGGCTTATAAAAAATAATGCGGTTCCTGAAACCGCACGCACTGCCATCATAAATCTTTTTATTACCATCACATTTTGGTTTGCTTTGGGAGTTCTTCTTGTGTCCTTTTTCAGCGCTTTTATACCGTGGATATTTTTTTTATTCAGCAAAAAAAATAAGAAAAGTGTCTTAACTGTGAAAACAAGTACGAAAAATGTAACCGATAAACAATTAGTGGAAATTAGTATTTCGAAAATTGTAAGGCCTTTGTTTGGCTATATTCGTTTACGCCTCCGTTATGATAAAAATAGCATCTCCCCCAAATTTGCCCCGATAAATTTGCAACACAAAAAGAATTTTTTTTCAATGCAGGCAAAAGGTATATATAACTGGCCCTTAAAAAACATAAAAGAGTACGATATTGAAAGAGGCATAATTTATTTCGAAGATTTTTTCCAGTTTTTCTCATTCACATCGCAACTTCCGGTTAACAGCAACTTTTACACACAACCGCTCAAAGCAGCTACGGGAAGAGTTAGTGTTCAACCAAAAAAAACAGAGGATACCAATGTAAGAATTGATCAGATAAGAAAAGTAGAAGGCGAATTTCTCAACTATAAAAATTTTGAAACTAATGATGATGTGAGAAGAATCGTTTGGAAAATTTATGCCAAGAATAAAGAACTTGTGGTAAGAATTCCGGAAACGCATGATCCCTATGCTTCGCACATTTATTTTTATGCCTCATTTTACAACGCTGTTAGTAATGCCGTATATGAAGAATTTAATGCAGTGTTTCTCGATAACTTTAAAACAGTAACATGGAATATTTATGAACAATTATATCGCCAGAATGAATTGATTGAATACATACCCGACCAGGAAACAAAAACATTTTATGCGGACGATGTAATTCAAAAAGTGAGATATATTATTAGCACCTCTTCCTGGCAAAAACAAAATGACCTGAACAATTACTTCAATAGCCAAAACGCTTCGGTACTTTGCATTTCTTCGCTAAACGACGTGCAACAATTAGAAGCGGTTCTTGAAAAAGCTGGCAAAAGTCTTACTGTTGTACTCGTTCAGTTGAGTAAAAGTTTTTTAAAATTGAAAGTAACGGATTGGCTGCAATGGATTTTTGTGAATCCCGCAAAGAATAGTGCAGAGAAACTTCAGCTTGCATTCAATATGTCTCCTTTGAGAAAAAAAATATTGGATAATGAAAAAAATATAAAAGAGTTATTGAAAATAAGTGAATGTGAGTCTTTGGTGATAGAAGATTTTTGATATGATTATTGAAAAAAAATATAGTACCAAAAAAATAATTGCACGAATTACGTTATTGATAATTCCTGCAATTGCAATTGGCACATACGTGCTGTGGCACTTGAACGAGTACTATGGGGTATTGGAAAGTGAGTGGACGGCTGAAAGTATTTTTTTAGCCATGGGACTTATAGCAGGTTGTTTCTTTTACAGCTTTCGTTTCAGGTTTGTTACCACTACACTTCCTTTATTATTGGTTCTTTTCATCATCGGTAAAATTGTCCAAAATACTTATACCGGCGAGTTTGCTCACTTTTACGCGATCACAAAATTTTATATTTTCTCATTTCTCTTTTTTACCGGCTGGCTTGCCGGCTGGGCCTTTGCAAGACTACGATGGTTTCCGGTAGTTCTTTCCGCATTATTAATGTTGCTTCAAATAATAGTGGTCAGCAACACTTCAGACATAACAGCAAGAAAATTATCGATCGCTTTTGCACCAGTTTTGGTATTTGCTTTTTACATAATTTATACCGCAGAATTGGTAAGAAACATGAATGACGATGAACCAAATTTTTCCTGGTTCATTATCAAAAAACTATTGGGCTTTGCGGCGGTTGCTGTAATTATCCTGTTCTTGCTTTTTACCTTTTATAAAAAAGATTTCCAGGCTATCGAAAAACAATATGGAGGGAAAGGTGAAAAGGAGGAGCCACATAAGGAAAGCCTCACAAAAGAAAACAAAGACGGTACAGTAAGTAATAGAAAGCAAATGGGGTTGAGTGGCGGCAGAAGTTCTACTAAAAGGCTTCTTTTTATTGCAAAGCTGGATAATTACATTCCCGATTCTGATGTGCCCAACCCGCTCTACTTCACTTATGATTATTACACAAAGTTTGATACACTTACTCAAACGCTTGAAGTAGACAGCACGATGCCTTCCAATGATTTATTTCAACCTGATCCATCAAAGATTCCCTTATATTTTACAAAAACAGATTCATCAGTATTAGCTAATAGCAAAGGTTACCTGGATAAAAAAGTAATAAGTACCGATGTATATAAAGCATTGCTTTCACCCACAGAATTTTTAGCCCCTGCAACTGCATTTTTCTGCCAACCGATTGCTATAGAGAAAGAATACAAACAGCAATTTAAAAGCGCCTACAGGGCAAAAATGTACGTGAGTGATCTTAACAGCGCTTACTTCGTTTACAACCCTGCAGGAAATAAAGTATTAGAAAATTTTCAAAATCAAAGATTTGATTTATTGAGAAAAATCACGAATTGGAACAATGAGGATTCCTCCTTTATGAGTTACTATACCTTTATTCCAAAAGGAGAAGATTTTGATTCAATAAGGGTTCTCGCCAAAGAAATAACAAAGAACGCAAATACACCTATTGATAAAATTATTGCAATCAGAAATTATTTTTTAAGCAGTGACGAAACCGGGCAGCCATTATTTAAATATACCGATAATCCCGGTGTGCCGGGCTTGCCAAGCGCCAGTAAACTTAATTATTTTCTATTTGAAAACCGCAAAGGCTATTGCGCATACTTTGCAGGTGCAACACTCTTTTTATTGCGTTCGCTGGGAATTCCAACACGGGTTTCCACAGGTTTTTTAACGATCGACAGAAGCACCAAAAATAAAGGCTGGTACTGGTTTTATGAAGACCAGGCACATGCATGGACACAAGTGTATTTTCCCGGTTATGGGTGGCTTGATTTTGATACTACAATTCCTAGCACTGAGCAACAACAGGCGCCGGCTCCCGACGGTACGCCGCCAATAACTGTTCAAACAGCGTTGTTTGTAACGCATGGAAAAGTGACCGCAGTAGATACCGTAAAAAAACGTGTAGATATGTCCGTTAGGCAAATGATTTATCATGACAGAACGTTTGATCTTAAAAAACCAGTGCTGCTTGACATGGATGTTTCTCTCGCAACCATAAGTAAAGACACCGGCGAGGTACCACTTTCTGAGTTACAAAAAGGCAATGAAATTACGGCCCTCTCCTTTTCAGAGCAGTTTAAAAATATTGCACTAAAAGACACTAATAGTTATGAAGAAATTTTTGACAAAATACCTAAACCTGCACCCATCGATGAAATTAAAATAATCGACTCCACAAAAGAAAATCAGCAGCCGGTTAAGGAAATTAAGAAGCCATCCTTGAGCCTTACCAATATTCTATGGGTCAGTATTTCAATTTTTGTTTTATTCATTCTCTTGATCTTTAGCTTGCCGTGGCTGATATTCAAATGGTTTAGTTATAAGGCAAAACATACAAAAGCAATCGCACGAAAAGCTTACTGGTCGTATAATGCAGCCACTTATTATTGTAACCAGCTCGGCTATTCGAGAGAGGCAATGTCACCCGCACAATTTGCAAACGAAAAGATTGATTCCCGGTTCAAAACGAATTTCAGCTCGTTTATGCGGGTATATCTCAAAAACAAATATTCAAAGGAAGCATTAACTTCTTCCGAGGAAACTATAGTACAAAATTTCTATCGTCCTTTTTATAAAACAGTAAAAAACAAAATACCCGTCAGGGAGCGTTTCTCCAAATTTTTAAATTTTTACAGAACAATAAACTTTTTTTCAAAACCAAAAATATAAATGATGGAAACAGTGAATACTGAAACTGCTTTGCAGAATATACAACGCCTCACTGATAATATTGAAACTGTTATAAAAGGCAAGCGCAACCAGATAAAATTTGTGCTTACGGCATTGCTGGCGAAAGGGCACATTTTGTTAGAAGACAATCCCGGCACCGGGAAAACGGTAATGGCAAAAACACTCGCTCATAGCATTTCAGGAGAAATGGGAAATGACAGTGTAAACTTCAAACGCATTCAGTTCACTCCTGATCTATTGCCAATGGATCTGCTTGGCTCCCATATTTTTGATGATTTAAAAAAAGAATTCATATTTAAAAAGGGACCTCTCTTTTGTAATATTCTGCTTGCGGATGAAATTAACCGGGCTTCCCCCAAAGTGCAATCCGCCTTACTGGAATGTATGGCCGAAAACCAGATAACGATGGGAGAAATTACCTATAAACTTAGCGATCTTTTTTTTACAATTGCCACCCAAAACCCGGTAGAAATGGAAGGCACCTATCCCCTTCCTGCAGCACAACTTGACAGGTTTTTCATAAAAATTGTTTTTGGCTATGTTGATGAAGAAACAGAACTCAACATTTATAAAGACTATCTCGGTATCAACGAAAATCTTACTAACCTTCAACAGGTATTGGGCATTCATGAAATTTTATTCCTGCAACAGCAATGTGAGAATGTATTTGTACATGATGAAATAATTAAAGCCGTACGCAACCTTGTATGGGCTACCAGGAAAAATCCGGATATAGTTTTATCTGCGTCTACACGTGCCGGCATTATTTTTTTAAAATGCCTGAAAGCATATGCATTAGTAAACGGACGTACCTACGTCACAGAAGACGATGTTAAAGACCTCTCGTGGCCGGTACTGCACCACAGGCTTATTTATAGGAATAAAGAAGCAAAAACCTCGGCACTCAATAACATTGTCCTTTCGGAAATGGACCGGCTAGCTAAATTAAAAATTAACTAAAAGGAATAATGCACCGGTTCACACCATATATCCTGGTTTTCGTACTAACGGCTGTTTCTAAAAATTCCTTTGCCCAGTTTAATGCAAAACGTTATGAAATAGACGCCAAGAGAATTGGTGTGAATTTCTATGATAAAGATGCACTTCCACGAAGTCGTGAATTCATAAGGCTTGATAGCACCTATTATGTTGGCTGGTATTATGAAGGCATGTTTAAGTATGACAGGGCTGCCGATTACCTTGGTTATAAAAATTGTATTGAACCGTTAAAAAAAGCTTTATTTCTCTTCGAAAGAAATTACAAGAATGACCTTAAAACCGTCTTAACTCCCGGTCGTTATAGTTTTGCACAGTCAGACATTGTGCAACTTTGCAATGCCTTATACGACAGTTATTCCAACGTGGAAGAACCTGATAGCGCCATGTGGCTGCTAAACAGGATTCAAGGCTGGGAAGTGCCTGCCGATTTTATGGAGTACAATATAAAAGCTGCGTGGACTATACACCGCAATCGCTTTTATATTCACAAATATTCTTTCTTAAAAAATACGGTTTCGGCAAACGAAGACCTGGCCTTAAATCATTTGTACACGGCGCTTGCCGGCGGAGATGCCAATGCTATTTTTTATCTCGCCATTATTCACAACTATTTATTGAATATGGATTCCACAGCTCTGTATTACGATATACTTAAACAAACCGGGGGGTTTTCTTACAACAACTATGCGCATTTTCAAAACACCCTTGGCAATTTTGCTGATGCCATCACCAATTTTGAAAATGATAAATATGCGTTTGATAAAAGATTAATTGAGGCTTATTATTTTCTTCCCACCCTTTTTATTAACAGTGGTCAAAGTCAAAAAGCTATTAATGAAACGAATGGCATTATCTATACAAACGGTTCTACGCCCGGCTTTGGCTGGTACAATATTGCATTGGCAAGGAGTTATTTATACAACGGGCAATTGGATAGTTGTGAGAAAGCCATTAACAAAGCAGCGCAGTTTAAGGAAGTTCATATCGGTACTACCCTGGGACAATCACAATACGATTTTGCTGTAAATGTAATAAAACTGATGCTGGCACAAAACAAAATCGCACGCATTAAATTCCGGAATAAAGGCTGGTGGTATTCTTTAAGTGATCTTTCTGAAATAGGCGCTTTAAGCAGTGAGCGGTTCCTTTTAAAATTTGCATTAGTAAATGAATTAGCGGGTAACCCTGAACGTGAGCAGGTCATCTATAACATATTTACAAGTGAAAATGTAGTAGGCTTTGATGAAATTTTAACTATAATGAAAAATATAAGCCCGCAATATTTCGCAGAGGTATACAAGCAAAAAGAAGTGACCGAAAAGCGAAAGAATATTGTACGCTATATGCAACTTTTCTATGGCGAATTTTCTTATGAAAAAGGCGATTATAATGAAAGTGAACAAACATTTGAAAATATCTTAAACACTGCTTTATTAGATACATCTCATGAGAAATTGTTTATAGCAAGATTGTACGAAAGCCTTGCCCGCAACTATTTACATGATGGCGAAAAAGACAAAGCTGAGAATATGAAATATAATTTTTTCAGGGAATATCCGCAGTTGATACCTTTCAGCGGCTTTACTATAAAAATGAACCTTTCTACTTCCCCATTAAATACTCCTGGTGAAAAAAATATTATAAAAGAATTAAAAGGCTGTAACATAAACTTTACCGATGAAACCGGAAGCGATATCCCTACAGCCTTTATAAATTTGTCTCAATTAAAAAATAAATACGAAGTAGATTATAGTGTTACCGATGCAAGTGGCAAACTAATTGTTCCCCGACAAAAAATGTATTTTAAGAAAGAAGATGGAGTTGGAAAGGAATTAGCATTACGTCTCTTTGGAGTTGGCGGACCGGTCGGGTTCGAATAAAAATGATTAAAGGTATAGTTCCAATAAAATATTTTAATTCAACAAATAAAGACGTTGATGGCAGTCTAAAAAAGTAAAGCATCTGATAACATTCTTCTTAATTGGACTGCCTGGTTATCGCCAAGGCTCAATCAGACAGCATTCAAACGCTCTTAGGCAAACTAAAATCTAATACAATTAGCAATTTTGAAAAAAGCAGCTGAAAGATTTTGCTTCTAATATTCAAAATACCGGACAGCTTCCTGATCAAAGAATTCATTGTATCCTTTTCATATGTATTCCCCGGCCTATTCCTGGTAATATACACGTCATTAAATACTAAATAAATATTGTAAAATTATTTTTAAGTTGTAGGGTATGCTTAACCGTTATACAATTTAATCTTCACTAACATTTCGTTAACTTTTTATTCGCCTTCAACTGTCCGGTTTTATTGTTAATCCTGTTCGATATCGTACAGCTCTTTTAAGATATACATTTATAACTCATTGATTTTTAGACTCATTTAGTTTGGCATCGCAATGGAAACCATAGTAATCAAAATAATTAAACAAAAACTTTAAAAATTAAAACAATGAAAAAGACATTCAAATTAAACAGCAACTTTTTGGTGAGGCTTAAAAATTTCTGGTTTGCAACTCAGTTATTAATCGTATCTGTTTCTTTGCCCATATTATGTTTTGCTGAACTTTCATATTCAGGTAACGACGCAAAGCAACAACAGGAGGAAGTAATTAAAAATTCAGTTAACCAAAATGACAACGCCACCACTTTGCAAAATGCCGGTAACACAATCAAATTTGGCTAACAGGTTAGTAAGAAAGTTTCAGTGAATAATTACTTCGTTAATTTTAAAAGTGAAAAAATGAAACATTTATT
Organism: uncultured Chitinophagaceae bacterium; assembly: GCA_963819925.1. Taxonomy (GTDB): domain Bacteria; phylum Bacteroidota; class Bacteroidia; order Chitinophagales; family Chitinophagaceae; genus Ginsengibacter. The sequence goes on from CAWFYG010000029.1 coordinate 319,091, forward strand.
AACACCTGGATCAGCATTTGCTGAACCTGGCCTGGAGAAGGTCGGACAATGCGCCGGCCTTCTTTAAAAACCCATAAAACCTTTCCTATCAATGAACAGCCTGTCGCATTTCAACAAGCGATATCTTATCCCAGCAATCACAATCTCACTCATTGAAGTTATTTCATGAGAGGCTCCACCGGCGTCCCATTGCGGACTTGTCGCCTAAATTTTTATTGAAAAGCGATTTGCAAAAGCGATTCAATCAAAATAAATATCTCCTGGCACAAACATAGCGTTACCGGAAACGCTTTACAAATAATAAATACAAACCGGCAAATAATAAATCAGGATTGATTTCCCATTATCTTATAAATAATATTGTACCTGAAACAGAATGTTATATCTAAAATTAAACAAATGAAAAAGACAAAATTATTTTTAAGCTCGCTCGCACTTGGGTTAATCATGTTATTATCAAGCTGCGGTGGCGGCCTGAGCGGGACTTATGCCGGAACAGATAATGCCTTTTTTGAAAAACTAAATTTTACATCAGGCAGCAAAGTGGAAGTTTATTTTCTGGGTTCCTCTAAAGAAGGTTCCTATGAAAAAAACGGCAACAAGGTTAAAATAACTATTGCCGGGGAGAACCAGTTGTTTACCATTGACGATAAAGGCTGCTTAGACGGCGGTGGGCAGATCGGTAAATATTGCAGGCAGTAAAACAATCCATATAAATAACTAAGACGGTGATTCAAATTAAATACACGCTCTGTTTTAGTAAAATTTAATTCAATTTGTAGCCATTCAAATTTTAAAAATGATTACAAAAAGAAAATCAAATTGCGCCAGCAATAAAAACTTCTCATGAAGCATGGAATACTGAAGTAAACAGTACAGACAAATTAATGAATGATCTCACCTACGAACAACTCATAAATCACGTATCCCCGGGTAGTAATACCGGGGATTATTTTATCGCTCATCTTGTAAAGCTAAATGAGGCACTGTTACCACTATTAGGTATCGGTGAAAAATGATATCCGGACCGGAAGAGGATTTTAAAAGCAATCATGGTAAATCGAGCCTTGATAAATCGTCCATAAAAAATCTTATAAATTACAGGAGGCAGGCGACTACTAAATTATCAGAAACATTGATAGGTAAGTCCTGGTTCCTTTAAATGCATTTTCACAGCAAATACTACCTTTAGTAAACGTTTTCCAGCACGAATGAAATTCTGAAGAAATGAAAAACCCAAATTCCTTTTTATAAAATGAACCGAGACGACTTATCCGAAATGGAAATTTCGTTACTGCTGGAGGCTATCTTCCAGCGATACGGTTACGATTTCAGGGAGTACTCGGCAGCGCATGTAAAACGCAGGATTATGAACAGGCTGACGATGTCAGGATTAGAAAATATTTCTCAAATGCAGGTGAAGGTGCTTAACGATGAAACATTCGCTTCAAAACTCCTGCAGGATTTGTCAATAACAGTAACTGAAATGTTCCGGGATCCGGGCTTTTACACTTCATTAAGGGAAAATGTTGTACCGGTTTTAAAAACATATCCCTTCGTAAGAATATGGCATGCCGGCTGTTCCACCGGCGAGGAAGCTTATTCTATGGCTATCGTTTTAAAAGAAGAGGGATTATATGACCGGGCAACAATATATGCTACCGATTTTAATCAGTATGCATTGACAAAAGCAAAAGAAGGAATTTTTTCAAATGGGCTAATAAAAGAGTATACAACAAATTATCAATTGTCCGGCGGAAAAGAAGCATTTTCAAATTATTATACTTCTCATTATGATAACGTGATCATGAATAATTCTTTAAAGAAAAATATTGTTTGGGCAAACCACAATCTGGTTACCGACAGTGTATTTGCAGAAACACACATGATACTTTGCAGGAATGTATTTATCTATTTTAGCAAAGACCTTCAGGACAAAGTACAACGACTTTTTTATGAAAGTCTTGTGAATGGCGGAGTTTTATGTTTGGGTTCAAAAGAAGGTTTGCGTTCATCAGATTTATGTGAAGCATATAACGAGTTTGATAAAAAAAACCGGATATTTAAAAAGAAATATTAAATCATGCAATATGAAGCAATCGTTGTCGGAGTATCATCAGGTGGTATGAATGCAATGAAAATTATGTTTTCGCTTTTCCCAAAAAATTTCAATCTGCCGGTTATTATTGTACAGCATTTAAGCTCCCGTTCCGATAGTCAATGGATAAAAGTTTTAAACGATAAAAGCAATCTTCTTATAAAAGAAGCGGACGAAAAAGAAAAAATTGAAAAAGGAATTGTTTATATTGCGCCACCAAATTATCACCTTCTAATTGAAAAAAACAGGACTTTCTCACTTACCATAGACGAGAAAGTGAATTATGCAAGGCCATCAATTGATGTATTGTTTGAATCGGCCACAGAAGTATTTAAAAACAAATTGATTGGTATAGTACTCACAGGAGCCAATAACGACGGAACAAATGGCATAAAAAAAGTAAAAGAATCAGGTGGTTTGGTCATTATTCAGGATCCCGAAACTGCTGAATCTCCGTACATGCCGGCATCTGCGCTAAGCGCAGTTAAGCCCGATTATGTTTTGGACCTGGAAGATATACTGAAGTTATTGATAAAAATAGATATCCAAAATAATACACAACCATGAAGCTGAGTATCAAAAGTAAATTACTTACCGGTTTCATTATTATTTTAGTGCTGCTTATCTCCCTATCAGTTTTTATGTCCGGCAAATTTTCCGAGGCTAACAACCGGTTGTTAAATATTGTCGACGTATCCTCAAAAAAAATAGACCTTTCCAACCAACTAATGATTGATGTGTTGCAGGCTTCCCGTGATGAGAAGAACATCATCATGGAAAAAGACCCGGCACAAAAAAATTCTTACAAAGAACACATTTACCAGTCTCTTAATTCTATTGATGCGGACACAAAAGAACTGGAAGATCTGGTTGACGACCAGGGGAAAATCATTTTGAACGATTTCAAAAATGTTTGGGCAGACTACAAAAGCGATATCAACCAGATCATCCTGTTGGCAATGAAAGATGACGATGAAAAGGCATTTCAAATATCAGTTGACAAAGGACTAAAAGTAAGGGATGCCGCCATTAGCGAGTTAGAAAAGCTTATCAGCAAAAATAAAAAAAGCATGCAGGATGATAAAGCCGAAAGTAACAAGGCTTATAGCACAAGTACAGGATTAATTATTACTTTAATTGTAACAGGAATTCTCATCGCGGCACTTATTTTCTTCTGGATTATTCAAACTATTACGAAACGGATATCTGTGATAGCAAAAGAGGCTGAAAAAATTGCCAGTCGTGAATTTACAAATGATAAAATGGAAGATGGTGCCAATGATGAATTACAGCCCATATTTAATTCACTTGTTAACGTGAATGAAAGTTTTCGTGAAGTAACAGAAAATGCCAACATCGTTGCTTCCGGAAATTATTCGGTGGATATCATTCCACGTTCCGATAAAGATAAATTGGGAAGTGCACTCAAAAAGATGACCTGGTCGTTGCGTGAAACTACAGCGATAAATGAAAAGCATAACTGGCTAACCACCGGTCAAAATCAACTGAATGAAAAATTGCTGGGAGATCAAAGTATAGAAGACCTGGCAGCTAATACCATCAGTTTTTTATGCACTTACGTCAAAGCTAATATTGGCGCAGTTTACGTGCTCAGTGATAAAGAAAATGCCCTGGTGTTAAGCGGGCAATATGCTTTCTCGTCACCTGAAGAAACAAGAGAGAGATTCAGGCTTGATGAAGGATTGATTGGCCAGGCTGCCCGTGAGCAAAAACAAATTTTGCTGACGAATATAACGGAAGAGAATATACGCATTATTTCATCCGTTATGAATGCCAAACCAAAACATTTACTTATTACACCCTTTGTATTTGAAGGCAAAACCCTCGGCGTAATTGAAACGGGAAGCCTCACCGGTTTCTCCGAAAGAGAGCGGGAATTTATCGACGCATCTATGGGAAGCATTGCCGTGAGTGTAAATTCGGCTATCGCAAGAAAACGCATACAGGAATTACTTGAAGAAACGCAGGCTCAGGGTGAAGAACTGCAAACACAGCAGGAAGAACTCCGGCAGATGAATGAAGAATTAGAAGAGCAGGCACAAAGCCTGAAACAACAGCAGGAAGAATTGCAAATGACCAATGAAGAACTGGAAGAGCAAACACAGTCTTTGGAAGTAAAAAACAAAGAAGTGGAAGCAGCTAAAACGGATATCGAACGGAAAACGAGACAACTTGAAATGAGCAGCAAGTATAAATCAGAATTTCTCGCAAACATGTCGCACGAGTTAAGAACGCCACTTAATAGCTTGCTGATTCTTTCCAAAGATTTATCAGAAAACAAACCGGGAAATCTTAACGCCGACCAGGCTGAAAGCGCTGAAATTATTTATAAAAGCGGGAACGATCTGCTGGCATTAATTAATGAAGTACTTGACCTTTCAAAAATAGAAGCGGGAAAAATGTCTATAAATATTGAAAGGGTTTCTTTGAAAAACTTGGCAGATAATCTTATCCGCGATTTTAAACACCAGGCAGAGCAAAAAAGTTTGAAACTTTCTTATCATCTCGATAGCGAATTACCTGAATCTATCCGGACGGATTCTCAACGGCTGAACCAGGTATTAAAAAATCTTTTATCAAATGCTATAAAATTTACAGAAGAAGGAAGCGTAAGTATAGCCATTAAATTATATACCAATGACACGGTTGTTATGTCTATTACCGACACTGGTATTGGAATACCCGATAATAAACAAATGGAAGTATTCGAAGCTTTCCAACAGGCAGAGGGCGGTACTTCGAGAAAATATGGCGGTACCGGTTTAGGTCTTTCAATTTCGCGGGAACTTGCAAAGTTGTTGGGAGCCGAAATTAAATTAACCAGTAAAGTAAATGAAGGATCTACCTTTTCTCTTATTCTTCCTCTAGAAATAAATCGTGAACACGAACCTGTAAGAACAAGCACATTGAAAGAAGCTGATTTGCATAAACCCCGCTCAGGGTATGACACGCAATATTTAAATTATCCGGCGCTCGAAGATGACAGAAACAAAATAAGTAAAGACGATAAGGTTGTCCTCATTATTGAAGACGATCTTAAGTTCGCTTCTATTCTTTTAAAGCAGGCTAATAAGAAAGGATTCAAATGCCTGTCTGCTGCAACGGGCGAAGATGGCCTGGTACTTGCCAATAAATATAAACCTAATGCCATCATGCTCGATCTTGATTTGCCAGGTATAAACGGTCATACTGTATTGCTTGAATTAAAAGCAAATCCATCGGTGAGGCATATTCCTGTGCATATCATTTCTGTTGATGAACGTTCATTGGATCCTATTAAAGACGGGGCTATTGAATACCTCGTGAAACCGGTTGACAAAAAGGAACTGGAGGAAGCTTTTACCAGGATAGAAGATTTCGTAAACAGGAAAATGAAAAACCTGTTAATTATTGAAGATGATGAAAATTCCAGAAAAGCTATGCGCAAACTGATCGGCAATGGAGATGTAAAATGCTTTGAGGCCGGCACGGGCCAGGATGCATTATCTGTTTATGATAAAAACCATATTGATTGTATTGTACTGGATATTGGATTACCGGACATGAGTGGCTTCGATCTTATTTATAAACTGGAAAATTTAAAAGGTAATAACATTCCGCCTATCATCATTTACACAGGTAAGGAACTTACCAAAGAAGAAAACAATGAACTTCATAAATATGCAGAAAGTATCATTATAAAAGGTGTAAAATCAGAAGAACGTCTTTTGGATGAAACAGCGCTATTTCTTCATAGGGCAATTAGTAATTTACCCGAATCGAAGCAGTCAATGATAAATAATTTGTATGACAAAGAAGCTATTTTTCATTCCAAAAAAATATTACTGGTCGATGACGACATGCGAAATGTATTTGCATTATCTAAAATATTAACCGAACGCGGAATGAATGTTATAAAAGCCGAGAATGGTAAAAATGCACTGGAAATACTAGACGTACATCCTGATATTGATTTGGTATTGATGGATATTATGATGCCGGAAATGGATGGTTACGAGGCAATGAAACAAATACGATTTCAGGAAAAATTCAGTAAACTGCCTGTAATTGCCCTAACAGCCAAAGCCATGAAAGACGATAATCAAAAATGTATAAATGCAGGCGCTAACGATTATATTGTTAAACCCGTTGATGTGGAACGACTCCTTTCGTTAATGAGGGTCTGGCTAAGTAAATAGGCAGCAGCATCTCTTACTATTATTTTTGTGTTCTCTTTTTGAATAAATAAATAAAGCTTACCAATATTTATTATGAACAAAAAACCAAAAATACTTATCGTAGACGACAAGCCGCAAAATTTAGTCGCCTTAAGAACAGTTCTTAAAGACCTCGATGTAGAACTTATAGAAGCCACAAGCGGAAATGATGCGCTAAAAGCGACCTTACGTCATGATTTTGTTTTGGCATTATTGGATATCCAAATGCCTGAAATGGATGGTTACGAGCTTGCCGGAATACTTCGTGAGGAACCCAAGACCGCACATTTACCTTTCATATTTATATCCGCAGTTTACACCGATAATCTGAATGTATTTAAAGGATACGAAAAGGGCGCATTTAGTTTTATTACAAAACCTTTTCACCCGGAGATATTAATTAACAAGGTTAAATTTTTTATTGAAAAACATCAACAGGAAATTTCTTTATACGAATTGAACAAAGATCTCGTCAGCAAAAACGAAGAATTAGAACTTATGAATAAAGAGCTCGAATCATTTTCTTATTCTGTATCACACGACCTGAGAGCGCCGCTGCGTGGCATTAATGGATATGCCACTATTTTAAAGGAAGATTATGAAGCAAAGCTGGATGCTGAAGCAAAACGTGTGCTCAATACAATTATAGAAAATTCTTTAAAAATGAGCAGCCTTATTGATAGCTTGTTATCGCTTTCAAGACTGGGGAGAAAGGAGATGACGAAAAGACAAATTAATGTCAATTCAATGGTAAGAGACATTGTGAATGAATTCCGGCTCGTGGGTGATAACAAAAATTTTCGGGTAACCATTAAAGAGCTATACGAAGCAGAAGGCGACCAGGAATTATTGAAACAGGTTTTTGTAAACCTTATTTCGAATGCAATAAAATATTCCTCCAAAAAAGAAAATCCTTTGATTGAAATTGGAAGTTGTCTTGAAGAAAACGGAATAACCTTTTATGTAAAGGATAATGGAAGCGGCTTCAATATGAATTATAAGAATAAATTATTTGGTGTGTTCCAGCGTTTACATAGCGCCAGGGAATTTGAAGGTATTGGAATTGGCCTGGCGATAGTACAACGAATCGTTGTAAGGCACGGCGGCCATGCCTGGGCAGAAGGCGAAGTTGATAAAGGAGCTACTTTTTACTTTTCTCTGCCTGCCTGAAAATTATTTGAAATATTGGATCAGCGGTAGTTATCGCAACCGATTTGAAATTATTTACTTCCTCACAAAAAAAATTTATAACTAAAAACTCATAATGAGATTAAAAGAATTACGGCCAATATTATATTCCGATAAATTAGAAGAGTCGATAGATTTTTATAGAGGCGTTTTAGGATTTACCTGCGGTGAAAGAAATAGTGATTGGCGTTGGGCATCTCTCCATCGTAATGATGTAGAAATTATGCTTGCGAGTCCGAATGAACATATTCCTTTTGATAAGCCGACATTTACCGGCTCATTTTACATTAATACCGATAACGTTGATGAAGTTTGGAACACAATTAAAGACAAAGTAAATGTCGTTTACGATATTGAAAACTTTGAATGGGGAATGCGTGAATTTGGTATATACGATAACAATGGTTACATCATTCAATTTGGGCAACCAGTTCGGTAGAATTAGTAAACTTATTTTGGAACTGAATAGGTTGCAGAAGGCTGCTGAACAGGAATTACAGAAGGATTGGCAATTCCTTTCTCAGAAAATTTGTGACTGGAAAAATAAAATAACAATGCCAATAAACAAATGACCGATAAAATTACCGCCCATATTTTCCAGGACTTCTCTTTCGAAGTTGATGCATCTTCTCTGTAAAATTCGTTCATTACAACGGAGGTTGTTTCTTTGTCACCAACCAATACAGCATGTTCCGCATTTTTATGGATCACTCTTTCAGCCGTAACCGGTTCATAAAAATTAATGGGCTTTTGGCTTTGAAAAAAAATATTTCCAACGGGGCTCTTTTGGAGTGTACCAACAGAATTAAAATTGATTTTTCCTCCTGAATCTAATTTGATCTTCGCATCAAGACACCAGTTATTAATTCTTTCTTCGGCTTCATAACCCGAAACATTGTAAAGATTGGAAACGTAATTTTTCAGTCCTTCTGAAAGATAATTTTCCATTTCAGAAAATATAATTTCATCAGTTGATGGAACAATTTTTTTATTAGCAATGTCAAGCAAAGCAGGCACTTGCATAATTGTAAAATTTCCCAACAAGGGAAGATGACACTCTTTACTCTGTATTAGATATGATGCAATAAGGTCCTGCATAGTTTGGCAAATATCTATAATTTATGCAGATGAAAAACTATTTTATAAAATACAAGTAATCAGGGTAATTCGTTCCTTCAAATTGGTGTTGTGAGAAGATCAGAAATGAATCAGTACGCCGCCGATTACCTGTAACCCATAGACAGGATAATTGTTCCAGCGTTCGTATTTGCTGTTAAGAATATTATCAAGATCAAGCCATGCGCTGAATTGTTTATTAATTTTGAATTCTGCACCGGCACTTATATCTGTTCCGCCCTTCATATTTTTTTGTGAACCGTTACTCAACAAAGCCTTTGCTCCTGAAAATGCAGCTATGTCACCCTTAATTAAAACCTCTTTAAAAGCATTCCATCTCAGTGAGCCGGTCACTTTTAATGGAAACATTTCCCATGCCTTTGCATTGTCAAGCAATCCTGTATAGGTATTTAAATCAAGCCCGCCTGTAAGAGTAAACTTATCCTGGTTTATAAAATTCATATCACCATGAATCTGAAGATCATCGATCCTTCTTTCATTTTTTATATAAAAGCTTTTGCCATCAAGAGTATCGTTTATAAACAATGGCATATTGTTGAACGTAATAAAGGCTGCTCTTGCATTAAAGCTGAAATGATTGCCCACAGTGGCTTTTATGCCGCCGTAATATTGAGTTTCTTTTGTATTATTAAAATTTACCGGGTCCTGCATGTAAGGGTTTTGGCCACTTAGTGTTCGGAAACTATTGGCTATATAATTTCCTATCCATCCCGCTTGTACTATCAAAACATTTTTTTGTAACTGCGCTTCTGCGTATATGTTAGGTAAGATATTTACATCGTTATTATTCCATGCCGGCGTAACGCCACCATGAAAAGTAAACCTGTCATCATAGTAAACAAATTCTGGTGTAAGTTCAACAAGGTTGTTGGTAACCTGGAGTGTGGAATCCTTTAATTGATACTTATCAAAAGTACCCTTTGCCGTAACTTTTATCGAAACAGCATCACTGAATTTTTTCTCAAAAGGCAGGTTGAGCAGCAAGGTGGTTTCCGTTGCTTTATTTTCTCTCGAAAAAGCATGTAGTTCCAGGTGCGGATCATAAATAAAATTCAAATCGTTAACAGCAATATTTCTAAGGCCAAATCCCGCAGAGAAATCCTGGTAGCTTCTCCGGATATCGGCTTTATTAAAACTGTCTGCTGTGTGATCGTAGCCATACTGATAATATTCGTGTTGTGCAAACGCAGCGTGGGCGTATATTTCACTCTTTGGAGTAAAAACACTTCCGGCGCCTTTTACATTTATTTCGCTGAAATCCTGGTTATCAATAAGGTTCCCTCTTGATGAAATATAATCTCCATAAACATTCAGAAGATTTTTCTTTCCATCTCCAAAGCTGAATGCACCGGAAACATACGGGGTAGCAAAACTTCCAAAGCCGAGCTTCAATTGATTCCTGTCGCCTAATTGCAAATTTGTGTCCGAGGCAAGAGCCAATGGTTTTAATGAAACAGGCCTATACGCGAAGAATAAATTCTCCGGCGGAATATTGTAAGCAAGTCGAGGCCTGGTTGTATCTGCCGAAAGCGGCGACGCATATAAATTTATTTTTACTGTGTTGCGCAAAACCGGCTTATAAGAAGAAGTGATTTCAATAGTTTGTCTTCTTGAAGTATCTTTCTGCGCATGAAGCATACTAAACGAACAACATAAAAAAATCGCAATAACAAAAAACTTTGGGTTATATTTTTGAAAGATTTGCATAAACATTAAGTTCATTTAATTTTTAAAAGTTTGTGTTATTTTTTTGTAGAGGGCGAAGCTTCCACTTTTGAATTCTGTTGTTCCTGGCTTATCGCAATATTTAATTTATCCTGCGCTTCTTTTTTCAATTCGGGAATAGTTGCATTATCAGCCACACTCTGGTAAGTTGCTTTCGCATTGAAATAATCTTTCTCCTGCAGGTACACATCACCTAATAAAATATAGGCCTTTGCTACCCAATAATCGTACGAGCCCGTAACTTTAATTACCTCCAGCCCTGCTTTTTCCGCAGCATTGAGTTGGTTAAGACTTAAGTAACAATTGGCAATTTCATAGCGGGCTTCTGCTCCCCACGCTGATTTATTTATGGAAGCTACTTCTTTAAATGCCGCAATTGCCTGCTCATATTGGTTATTCGCCTCTAAAGATTTTCCAAGAACAAGATTAGCAACGGCCTTATCATCTGTACTCAATCCTTTTTTGGTAAGCAGTTCTTTGGCTACGGCGTTTGCTTCGATATAATCTTTAGTTTGGTAATAGCTTCTTACCAATCCACGTAAAGCTTCCAACTGGTTCTCAGGAGTTGTTGCCAGCTCTTTCAATTTGGCAAAATAAATTTTTGAATTTGTGTAATCCTGCAATTCAAAATAATAGATGTGTGCTGCGGCATAAGCTGATCTTTCCGCATACTTACTGCTTCCCTGGTTTACAACAGCAGCATAGCCTTGCAAAGCATTTTGCCAATCTTTATTTTTTGAATAACATTCGCTCTTATAAAAATTAGCTTCCAGGGTATAAGCGCCTTGTGGATATTTCGAAAGATAATTTGAGAACGCAGCGATGGATCCTGCGCAATCATTATTATCATATTTTAATTCAGCAGCAGCATACGTTAAAGAGTCTGCTTCTGAAATGCTGATAACCTTGCCCGCCTTTTGTACAAAATCAACATAATCGTTCGGGCGGCCAACTTCTACATAAATATTTTTCATATTATCCAAAGCTTCGTCCGCCTGCGGAGATTGAGGATATAATGTAACCAGCTTTTGATAATATTTTAATGCTTCTTCATTGTTATTTAAATTGTAATTGGCAAGTCCAAGCTTCAGGTAAACGTTTGGATATTGACCACTCGCATCTTTAATGTCAAGGATTTTATTGAGATAGGGAATAGCATCTTTAAATTTTTCCTGTACCATATAAGCATTTGCAATTTGCATATAAGATTCAGCGACGAGGTCGCTCTGCGGATACTGTTGAACAAGTGAGTTAAAAGTTTTTATTTTTTCAGTGGGGTTATTAATGCCACTGATCAATGCAATCTGGTAGAGGGAATAATCGCTTTGCGGCAATCCGTTGTTTATTACATTCTGGTACATCGCTTTTGCTGTACTATAGCTCTTTTGCATGAAATAACAGTCCGCGGATCTCACGTAAGCATCCTGTTTTAGTGCAGTAGATTGAGAGCTAATTACCGGGGCAACCTCTTTAAAATTAGAAAGTGCCAATGCATAATTTTCTTTCATTAAATAAGCGTAGCCTAGCGTGTACCTCGCAGCATCAGGATTTGCTTCGCCCTGTATTCCTCCCGAAAGCAAGTACGCAGTCACATATTTTATAACATCATCATAACGACTTAGCCTGTACGAAACCTCTCCTTTCCAGAAGTTGGCAAAAGGAAGTACCACTCCCGCATTAGGATCATTAATAATTTTAGTTAGCAGATCATCAGCCTCAGCTAATTTGCCGTCATTAATATATTCAGTTACCCTGCCAAATAAAAGCTTAGGATATACTTTTTGCATCATAGGTGTTGGCTTTCCAAAGGATGCATACAATGCTAACGCATCGTTATAATTATTGGTATTGGCCAGGAGACTGATAAGAATTTCCTTCGCTTCATCTGCATATTCTGAAGTTGGATACAGGTCAAGAAATTTATTCATTTCGCTTAATGCAATATCCTGGTAACCTAGTTCATAAGAAAGTTTTGCGTAATTAAACCGTGAAATTTCCTGCTGTTTCCTGTTGCTGCTATTGTTAGCGCTGTATTGAAATGCGCTTCTCGCATTCGCTTTTTGACCCGTTCGCAAATACAGATCTCCTAACAGGTACATTGAATTCTGTCCCATAGAATCCTTCTCGTTACTCAATTGCTTAAAGCCCTCAATTGCCTTCTCCACCTGGTTTCCGTCATAGTAACAATAGCTAAGTTCATACATTACTTCCTTTGAAACTTTGTCGCTATTGTCAACATATTCCTGCAACAAAGGAAGCGCTTTGGCAAATTGCTTTTTTTCAAAATACAATTGCCCGGTTAAAAGATTCAGATCATTGCGGTAATAAATATCGTTCCGTGAAAGTGCTTCTTCGCCATATTTAAGTGCCTCATCTTTTTTGCCTTCGAAATAGTATATCTGTGCAATATAGTAAGGTACGAGTCCTTTATATTTATCCCTGTCCTGCACTTTTTGAAATGAACTCAAAGCCTCTGCATAATTGCGATCGCGATAACTTATGTAGCCATAATAATAATTGGCATCATAATAATATTTGTTGTCCGGCAACTGGTGAATTTCATTAAATAACGGTTTTGCTTTGTCAAATTGTTTCAGGTTAAAATAAGAATATGCCAATTCAAATTTGGCATCAGCTATTTCTTCGTTACTCAAATTATCATAACCTGCTCTTTCGTAAAAAACTACCGCACGGGCAAAATCATTTTTAGTAAAATAATATTTGGCCAGGTGATAGCTCATCATTTGTTGCCGTGGTTCATTATTGGCGGCATCAACAAAACGGTGGGCTTCATCTTCTGCAACTTCCTGGTTTAGCTTAAGTCCACAAACAATATAATAATATTCCAGATCCTGGTTAATATAAGCGTGGTTGCTTTGTGTATTCTCAGGATACTTATCCCGCAAGGCTTTCAGTAAAGGATAGGCAAGACTGTACTCATCCTTTATAAAGAATTCTTTTGCTTCCTTATAATCTCTTTCAGGGTCGGTAACATTATAATTTGCCTGGGAAAAACACGAAATAGAAAGGAGCAGGGAGGCAAAAGGAAGAAGGAGACGATTCATGAATTATGTTATTTTAATTTTTTTTATGACGTCGTGCGCAGATAACATCAAAAAAAGAAAACCCAAAATTTGGCGCAAAAGTACAAACACCATTCCAGTTATTTCCTCACCAATAAATATATTGATGAAAATAAAACACTTTAAATTGCATCAATCTTTGTTAACACAATTGTAAAAAAATTATGAAAAGAATTCTTTCCACAAAATACTCACCGGGAGCTTTCAATTTTGCCATGCTTGTTTTGCGTTTAGGCCTTGGCGTTTTAATGTTACACCACGGTTATGATAAACTCGTGCACTTCAATGAAATGAAAGGCAACTTCGTAAATTTCCTCGGGATGGGACCTACTGTCTCACTTACGCTGGACATCTTCGCAGAATTCTTTTGTTCTATATTTTTAATTCTGGGCTTATTCACAAGACCTGCTGTAATACCGATATTAATTGCAATGTCAGTTGCACTCTTTAAAGTTCATCATATCCAGTTGTTTGGTGTGGGTGAAAGGGCCGCTATTTATCTTGCCTGTTCGATAACCTTACTTTTTTGCGGCCCCGGGAAAATAAGTGTGGATGGAATGATTGGCAAATGAAGCCTCATCTCATCCCCTTCTCCGGGGAGAACGAACTCTCTTACCCAAGATACAGAACAATAAATTTTTCATTTTTAATTCTAAAAATTGTTTACACACAAAACACAAATAAGAATACATTACGCACTTACGGATCAAATGGGATTTGTATATCACGGGCACTATGCCCAGTTTTATGAAATCGGCAGAACAGAGGCATTGCGAAGTCTTGGGATAACGTACAAGAGTGTTGAAGAACTTGGAGTCATAATGCCGGTTGTTGAAATTCATACAAAATTTTTGCGCCCCGCAAAATATGATGACCTGGTAACTGTTGTAACAAAGGTTACCGAATTTCCTGTACATTATAAAATAGTTTTCCATGGTGAAATTTATAATGAAAAAAACGAATTGCTGAACAGCGGAACGGTTACACTCTATTTTATGAGTTCAAAAACTATGAAGCGTTGTGACATGCCGGACAGGATAAAAGAAAAAGTGAAAGACTTTTTTTGAATGAATTCAGCCTTAGGAAACTGATTAAGGAGATTCTTCAAAATAACTTCAAATTCATTTTGTAATTTTTCCAAAAAAATTCCGTGAAAATTCTCATTATTGAAGATGAAAAAGGATTGAGTGAGAGTATCGTCACATACCTTACTGGCGAAAATTATATTTGTGAAACTGCTCCCGATTTCAACAAAGCTCTTGAAAAAACGGAGTTGTTTGATTACGATTGTATTCTCCTTGACATAACTATTCCCGGCGGCAGCGGTCTCGGGATATTGAAAGAATTAAAAGCAAACAACAAATTGGACGGCGTATTAATTATTTCTGCAAAAAATTCTTTGGACGATAAAGTAACCGGCCTTACACTGGGAGCCGATGATTATCTATCAAAGCCATTTCATCTTTCTGAATTAAGCGCCAGGGTGGCCGCCATTATTCGACGTAAAAATTTTGCCGGTAACGATGTGCTAAAATATCAAAACATCAGTATTGATACCAGGGCCAAAACAGCTTATGTGAATGACCAACCGTTAGAACTTACCAGAAAAGAATACGACCTGCTGTTATATTTTATGAGCAATAAAAAAAGAGTAATTTCTAAAAATGCGATTGCCGAACATTTGTGGGGCGACGATATGCAGGGCAACAATGATTTTATTTATACCCATATTAAAAACTTAAGAAAAAAACTGGTTGAGGCCGGCGACGCAGATTATATTAAATCGGTGTATGGTATGGGATATAAATTTTCGACGTAATGAAACTGCTTTCGAAATATAACCGCGTTAATATAATCGTTACGATCGTTATGCTACTATTGAGTGCAGTTGTTTATTATTTTTTTATAGAAAATGCCCTGGTACACCAGTTAGATAAAAATCTTAAAGGAGAAGAAAAAGAAATAACGGATTATATACACGAAAATAATCTTTTGCCGGAACCTTCTTATTCCAAAGATGAGCAGGAATTATATGCACCCGTAAATAACGAAAAAGTAATCCGCAAATTCAGCAATATTGAATTGCATAATAAAGATCATCACAGAAATATTTATTACCGGCAACTGGAATTTCCAGTAACGGTCAAGGGAAAAGCTTATAAAGCGATTGTGAGAAAATCGCAGGAAGAAACGGAAGACCTGGTGCAATTAATATTAAAGATTACACTTGCTATTGTTTTGTTACTACTCGTAACACTTTTTGTTATAAACAGGTTTGTACTGAATAAACTCTGGAAGCCTTTCAAGTCAACATTACAGCAGATAAAGCATTTCAATATTTCTGGAAAAGATGGCGTTCATCTTGAACCGACAAATATCAACGAGTTTGCGGAGCTCAATGCCGCGGTAAGCGGTATGACAAAAAAAGCCAGCCAGGATTATAATGAAATAAAAAGTTTTACGGAAAATGCATCTCATGAAATACAGACACCGCTTGCAATTATTTCATCGAAGCTGGAATTGCTGAGCCAGTCGGAAAACCTTAAAGAAGAGCAGATGAACGCGATTCAGTCTATATCAGAAACAACCAATCGACTTTCCAAATTAAACCAATCCCTTATACTGCTTACTAAAATTGACAACAGGCAATTCAGGGAAACGACACCTGTAGAAATAAGTTCCCTCATAAACCATCATTTAAATAATTATGAAGAATTGCTTCATGCAAAAGAAATTAAACTCATTAAGGAAATACAACCGGGTGTATTGGTAAGTATGAACGAAACTTTAGCAGAAATATTAATTATTAATCTTCTCAGCAATGCTATCAAGCACAATGCTGAGAAAGGTATCATTAACATTAAACTAACGAGTGACAGGTTGTTAGTTTCGAATACAGGTACAGTTCCGGATACTGACCCGGCTATTTACTTTGAAAGATTTAAAAAGGGATCGGATTCTAATGACTCATTGGGTCTCGGTTTGTCCATAGTCAGGAAGATATGTGAAGCATACAATTTTAGCGTCGCTTATAATTATCAAGAAATGCAACATATTATAACCATTAATTTTTTGAATCGCTAAGCGATCGTTATCGTTATCCAGGTTTTCTTCAAAGTCTATCAACAATTTTACGGCATCGCAGCAAACCTTCCCGGTATTTTTTGCATCAACATATTAAACAATTGCCGGGGTTTTAAAAACACTTTCAGAATGAAATTTATTTTTCGGTTGCTTTTATTATTCTTTCTATCAATTCCATCTATTGCTTTTTCCCAACGATCCGACACTCTTATTAATAAACTGGATAGCTTAAGTAGAAAGACTGACAGCGCCGGTGGACAGGTAAATAATATTTCACCAAACGCTTATAACGAAAATACACGAATAACTTTCAATAATTATTTCACTTTATTGGGTAGCGATCTCAAGCAATCCTTTACAAAGCCATTTCACATGTCGGGAAAAGATTGGGGCACTCTTGCAAAATTTGTGGTAGTTACCGGTACACTTTCTTTTGCCGATGAGCCCATTCAAAAAGGCGCCTTGCATCTTCGACAAAACGATCCTGGCCTGGCCAACGTGAGCAAAAATATCACCAATTTCGGTGGCATCTATGAAGCGTATACCCTTGCGGCATTGGGGGCTTATGGGTTTATATTTAAAAATAAAAAAATGCAGACAACCACGCTGCTTGCCACTCAGGCATATATAGCCGGAGGGGCAGTAGAAAGTATCACAAAGTTTTTAGCCGGCCGCACAAGACCATCTTACTATCCTCCGGGAACAGAAGCCGAACCAAGATTCCTGGGGCCCTTTTCAAAAACCACCATCGGTTCAAGCGGCAAAAAAATATATAGTTCCTTTCCTTCGGGCCATACTACGGTTTCATTTGCTGCGGCAACGGTATTTGCACTGGAATATAGAGACAAGCCAATTGTTCCCATTATCGCCTACAGCGCTGCAACTATGATAGGACTCAGCAGGATAACAGAAAATAAACATTGGAGCACAGATGTACTAGCGGGTGCAGCATTAGGGTTTTTGACCGGTAAAGAGATTGTTAATAACTATCACCGCTACTCGAAATTAAAGGCGCCGAATCAAAAAAAGAACACAATAACTTTTAACCTGAACTATTATTCCGGGCATTTTGAGCCAGGATTAACATACAAGTTTCGGTAAGTAAAATGAATTTCAACAAGAAGGCGACATTTGCTTCTTTTTTATTCCTTTTCACAATCAGCCTCATTTTTAAAAATTATTTCCAACGCAAGAATCTGACACGTGTAACGTTTTAATAATACCCAATAATCCTTGCATTGTTATTATTTTTGCACTGCAACATATTAAGTAGTTAATAACTGTCTTAATCAGCCTGAATGACTATACTTATTTTCTCCCTTATTATATTAGCTGGTTCTTTTCTTGCCGGTTTGATTGGATCGTTAACAGGTTTGGGTGGAGGAGTAATTATTATACCAATGCTCACGCTCCTGTTTCATGTTGATATACATTATGCGATTGGCGCCTCTCTCATTTCGGTTATAGCTACATCGTCAGGATCGGCGGCTGCTTATGTAAAAGAAGGAATATCCAACATCAGGATAGGAATGTTCCTGGAAATTGCAACTACATTAGGAGCTGTCGCAGGTGCGGTTTTAGCTATTTATGCACCAACTCATTTAATCGCTGTAATCTTTGGCCTTATCCTGATCTTTTCTGCCGCAATATCTTTTAAGAAAAGGGATGAAATACTTATTCAAACAGAAAGTGGAAAATTGGCTAAAGCGCTAAAGCTAAATAGCTCTTATCCTTCTGCCCGCGGAGATATTAGTTATAATGTTCAGCATGTTGGTGGTGGTTTCTTAATGATGATAGTTGCAGGTATCATATCGGGGTTGTTGGGAATCGGTTCGGGTGCCTTAAAAGTTGTTGCAATGGATAATATTATGAGGTTACCTTTTAAAGTATCAACGACCACCAGCAATTTTATGATTGGCGTAACGGCGGCGGCCAGCGCCGGCGTCTATTTGCACCGGGGTTATATTAATCCAGGTCTTTCAATGCCTGTAGTTTTAGGCGTTATGGCAGGCGCCTTTACAGGAACTAAAGTTCTTGTAAAGACCGAAACCAAATCGTTAAGAATTTTATTTGCGATCATCATTACTTTTTTGGCAATACAAATGATCTATAATGGAATAACAGGAAATATATGAATACCAAAAAGAAAATAACCGACTATGACATTGAATCTGTAATGGGCTCATTGCTCATAACAGGTGTAATAATCTCTGGCGCTGTCGTCTTATTCGGCGGGACTATTTATCTAATCCACATGGGTTCATCTTCGCCTCATTACAAAGCCTTCAGTGGAGAAGCTTCCGGACTTCGCTCTGTGAAGCAGATCTTTAACGGAGTTCTTCATTTCGACAGCTTATCTGTTATACAACTGGGATTGGTTCTGCTAATTGCAACCCCTGTAGCAAGGGTCATATTTTCTGTTGTCGGTTTTCTTGCCGAAAAAGATTATTTATATGTGTTAATATCATTGATAGTGTTGATTATTATTGGGTACAGTATGCTTAATGTTGGAGTCGGATGAGGATAATACTCCTGTAACTGTATGTATGTGTATGTATGAGACGGGTCTCCTAAATTCTGCATTTATTCATGACAAACTATATGCCGGAGGCTTTATAGGATTGAGTTTTTCTGAAAACGCCTTTCTGATCATAGGATTTATAAGCATCCCATCATTTTCCGGAATTTATGTTTATTCTGAAGTGGGATTCAAATTGATCTGGTTGTCCTCCTTAATCTTTTTAAATTCCAGGTTACCAAATTTCCAGGTGAAATTAATCCCGAAAGATCTAAAAGGTATTCTCTGGTAGTTACTAACGGTAAAGCCTGTTCCAAATACGGTGGTCCTGCGGTTGATGTATTCATTAAAGGGATTAACGGCGGTAAAGGCGATGCTTCCTTTCTTTTTCCAGATCTGCTTTCTAAGTGCCAAACTATAAGTAGTAAATGATGGATAATTGCCCTGTGCCTGGTGACGTGCGGAATTGAAGTTCCCAAAAAATTCTCCTGCGAATGTTTTTGCAAACTGGTAGCTTGCATTCAGGTTAACGCGATAATTAAAGCTGCTGGAATTTTGACCCGGTGTAACTGCGTTTATGGTGTGCCGGTAGTACCCAAAGATATTGCTTCTTAAACCGAATTTCTTATTGATATTGATACTACCAAAGAGGCTTAATCCCATATTCTTTTCAAGCCCTATATTTTTCCTGGTGCTTACGGCTACATTGGTATAAGTGGAATCGCCCACCACCAGTGTTGGATAATAAAAAACATAATCCTGTATATCATGATTATTAGCTCGGTAAAAAGCGCTGATAACAAAGGAACCCGTTTCGCCAAAGTCCCTGCTATAAGCTAATTCAATACGATTACCTATCTCCGGCGTAAGATAAGGATTGCCGCTTGTTATATTTTTAGGGTCGCTCGTATTTATAAAAGGATTTAGGTCCCGGTAATCGGGCCTTTCAATTCTTTTTGAATAACTGAGTTTGAGCGTTTGATCATCTCCCAGTTTTCTTAAAAAAAATATAGATGGAACAAAAGTGTTGTAGCCCGGTATATTCAATTGCTGCTGCGCATTGGAGTAGTAGGAATTAATATCAGTGCGCTCAAACCGGCCGCCTATTTTGGCATCGAACCAGTCGCCGACAGGAAAACTTATTTCACCGTAAAAGGCGTACACTTTCTGATGGTAATGCAAAGCATTAGATAAAGAACTGTCGTATAAAAAAGATTTTACTCCCGTCTGAAAACTGGACACGTCAGAAGAACTGTTGATGTCATAAAAACTCATTTTACCACCCGCCCCTAAAATTATTTTTTTTGATAACGGTTCCGTATAGTCGACTTTTATTTCTGTTTCATTTTCTTTAGCAGGATTATAATTGAATGTTCCATAGCTAAGTGAATCCTCCGGCAATGAATATTGATTATTGTTTGACCGACCCGTATTATTTCCAAAACTGCTGTTAACAGAAATGTCGAGTTCACGATCTTCTTTATTAAAAGTTCTTTTATAATCGAGGTTGGCATCTACGTTATGAAAGTGATGAGAATTGCCCGTGTTGTTTGATACGGCAATGCCAGAAATAAGGCTGCCCATTGCATCAAATGAACGCTGGTATTGATTGATACTACCTGAACCGGTGTGGCCGAAATTGTCGTAATTGACTGAACCTGAAAAGTTATTTTTGGTCCGATAAGTCCAGTCAAACCCAAGGCCTGACTCTATCCCATGCCGGTTAAAGTTTGAAGTGCCATCCTGGTGAAGGATATCGGAGGTGGTATCCGCCGGATTATTTGAAACCCTGTCGTAAGTATCTGGTGTTTTTGAATTTAATCTTGCATTAGCGCTTATAAAAGCATTAATCCCAAAATTCTTATTTCTTGCATTAAAATTAAAAGAGCCATTTTGCTGCCTTGTGCCCGCCGTAAGTGAAATATTACCATTCACACCCTTTGCCGTATTTTTCTTAAGAATAATATTGATGATTCCGCCCAGGCCCTGTGCGTCATACTTTGCACCGGGGTTAGTTACTACTTCAATACTTTTGATCTGGCTTGCAGGTATTGATTGTAAAACATCTGTGATGTTGCTACCGAAAGCTGAAGAGGGTTTTCCATCTATCAGGAACCGAATGCTGGAACTGCCGGCCAGTTCTACGTTTCCGTCAATATCAACCGATACCTGTGGAACCTTTTTCAAAACATCAGTAGCTACACCGCTTTGTGAAGTAAGATCCTGTTCTGCATTAAACACCATCTTGTCAATCTTGTTTTCAATAATATTTGGCTTTGCCAGTACAGTTACAGCTTGCAGTACCGCAGCTTTCTTCACCAATGAAATAGTTTTGAGATCAACGGGCTGGTTTTGGGGATTCACCAAAACATCACCAAAAGTGAAGGGCTTATAACCTATGTACTCAATAACCACCTTATAATTACCATCAGTAACATCGTTCACAACAAACACCCCTTTGGCATCGGTAGTACTTCCGTTTACCGGCTTTTTATTACCTTCTAAAAATAGCGTGATCGTAGCATAATTGAGCGGCTCGCCGGATATTGAGTCAATAACTTTTCCGATGATACCAGCATGCGAACCAGGTTCTTGTTTTCTTTGGGCCTGGAGATTATAACTAATTATAATAAGTACAAGCAGAATTCCTTTTCTCACATGTAATAATTAAGATGGTGCAAATTTAGTTGGTGATTCTGTTGGAAAATTGATTTTATAAGTGTGCTCCTGCGTAAATAAATTTTTCATATTACCTGCCATGTGTTTGCCGGATTTATTCTAAGCCTTCCTTTATTTTCTTTGAAACCATTTCAATGTTTTCCTCTTTTCCTTTATTTAATAAGGCCTGGCAATAGGGAGTGAAATACCGGTGCTTCATTAACATGTTTAACGTGCTTCTATTCCAGCCGACAGCGGGAATAGCGTCCCTTAACTGGAATTCCTTTTTCAATTGGCTATCGGTATAAACAAACTCTTTAGTGCCCAGATTGAAGGTATCAGCATCACATAGGATCTGTTCCAACAGTGTCTTTGGTTTCTGCGGTATTTTTGTGGCGATGATGCAACCGGCAATGGCAGCGATCGTTTTTTTATTGACATTTTCATTTTCTAAGTAGTCTCTCATTATACGTACGCTGCGCTCTTCATGAAGCTTGGGTTGTCCAAAAAGATGGCCTGTATCGTGAAACCATGCTGATGTTAATAAAATAAATATTTCATTTTCATTCAAAGAATACGTTGAGGCTATCTCAAAAGTTTTTCGAACTGCATATTCCGTATGCCTGATATTATGATATAACAATGTCGGATTTTGATTTTGGTTGAATAGTGTTTTAACATCTGAAGCAACTTTTTGAATTGAAACAGGAATTGACATACATAAATAATTCATTTTTATAAAATAGGTAATCAGTAATAGAAAGCGAAGCGGTAAATTATATATTGATCGGAAACGTTTTATATAAGAAAATGTTCCGGCCAACTCATTCACTTTCTGAAAACAATTCAAACTTACAATGCAATTTCGAAGCAAATCTGAAATTCAAATGCTCATCACTAAATCAACTAACTTTATTTGTTAGTCATACTTTTAAATCTTTGTTGAAGTGATAATGCATTTCAAATTAACCCGGTAAATTATTACGCCTCCTTCTAAATAAGAATATCTGCACTTCAAATTTCACTCAAATTCAATTTATAGTTTTGTGTGACATTAATAATTAAAATAGTTAAATCATGAAAAAGATTATCGGCATAACAGCAATATTGTTTGCAATGAGCAGTGCAACATTTGCGCAGGAAAATGAAAGCAACGAGCATATAAACGTACCGTCAGTTGTAAAGAATGCACTTCAGAAAAAATACCCGGAAGCAAAAAAGGTAACCTGGGAAAAAGAAAATGGGAACTATGAAGCCAACTGGGGCGGTAAATCCGGAGAAGATAATTCGGTTCAGTTTACTCCTTCAGGCGAGTTTATTGAAATAGTAAAAGCTATGCCGGCTAGTGATCTTCCAAAACCGGTATTTACTTATGTAAAGCAACATTACAAAGGTGCAAAAATTACCGAAGCAGGCAAAGTGACGGATGCGAAAGGTAACTTATCTTACGAAGCTGAGATTAAAGGAAGAGATGTTATTTTTGATAAAGACGGCAACTTTGTAAAATCAGAGTAGTGTTCAAAAAAAATAAATGGTAAATGCAAACTGCCTCATAAAAAATGAGGCAGATTTTTTGTGAAAGAGCTTATATTTTAAATGGCTAAAAAACAAATTTTCCTTCTGGTCTTATCACTTTTTCCTGTTTTGTTATTCAGCCAGGTAAAGGACCTCAATTATTATATTAATACCTCATTAACTAATAGTCCTCAGCTCTATGAATACAGAAACCTTATTCAATCTAACCATATAGACAGTGAATTGATTGTCGCCGCTAACAGGTTCCAGGTAACAGGCAACAGCAACAATTATTATGCACCCGTTATAGGCGGTTATGGTTATGATGTTGCGATTACTAACGGTCAGCAGTTAGCCGCATTAATTGCGGTTAACAAACAGATATACAACAAAAGAAACTTAAGTGTTCAATTTGAAAACTTGCGCCTGCAAAGAGATTCATTGCATGTATCTTCTGCAATTACAACACAGGATATAAAAAAATCGATCATCTCGCAATTCATTACGGCTTATGGAGATCAGCTTCAACTTGATTTTAATGGTGAGGTAATTGCGTTGCTGAGCAACGAGGATTCTGTTCTGAAAGAACTTACACAAAAGAATGTTTATAAACAGGCTGATTATTTGTCTTTCCTGGTTACGCTGCAGCAACAGGAGTTAACACGCAGCCAGCTCGAGGTTCAGTATAAAAATGACCTCGCTACTTTGAACTTTCTTGCAGGCATCGTAGATACTTCCACGACGAAGCTCGCAGTACCCAGCATTGCTATTATAAAAAATCTTAGGTACGACAGTTCTGCATTTTTATTAAAGTATACTGTTGACAGTTTGCGTTTGATCAATCAGAAATCATTAATTGACATTGGATATCGGCCGAAAGTAAGTTTGTTTGCGGATGCCGGCTACCAGTCTACCTTGACCATTGCACCATATAAAAATTTTGGAACCAACATCGGTATCAGCCTGACGATACCTATTTATGACGGCCATCAAAAAGAATTACAGTACACGAAAATAAATATAGAAGAACGCACGAGGCAGCGGCAAAGAGATTTTTTTAACCAACAGTTGATGCAGCAGGTACAGCAGCTGCAACAGCAGTTATCCTCTCTTGAAAACCTTTCGGGCCCGATAAACAAACAAATAAATTACCTGGAAACGTTGATAGGAGTAGATGGGAAATTATTGGAAACCGGCGATATAAAAATCACTGATTATGTGCTCGCTTTAAATAATTATATCACATCCCGGAACCTTGTGGTGCAGAACCTGGTGGCCCGATACCAGGTGATCAATCAGATAAATTATTGGGATACAAATAATAATTACATCAAATAAAAAATGCTGCATTTTTAAATATAAGTTATGAAGAGGCTATTTGGAAAATATGTTTTGTTGTCCTTTGTCTTCCTGGCGGCAGTGCTAGGTTGTAAACAAGGCGATAGCTCAGATGCTGCCGATGCGGGCAGTACAGAAACACGTACACCCGTAACCGTTACATCTGTAAGTTATGCGCCCCTCCGGGAGTTTATTGAACTGAATGCTACTTCTTCATTTTTACAAAAAAGTTATGTCAAGTCAAACCTGAACGGGTATGTAAAACAGGTAAATATAAAATTCGGAGATTATGTGCACACAGGACAAACGTTGTTTGTATTGAAAACAAAAGAAGCAGAAGCCATAGGTAATTCTGTAAATAAGCTGGACTCATCCTTTAAATTTTCAGGAGTAAATACCATACCGGCCAACAGTAATGGTTTTATTGCAGAACTGGATCACCAGTCCGGAGATTATGTGCAGGATGGCGAGCAATTAGCAGTAATAACCGACTCAAAAAGTTTTGTATTTGTAATGAATGTGCCATACGAAGACAAGCCTTATGTATTCATAGGACAAAAGGTGGAGGTTTTGCTACCAGACCAGGAACATTTGCAAGGTACCATTTCTTCTGCAATGCCCCTGGTGGATTCCGTTTCGCAAACACAATCTTATTCAATAAAAGTTGAGGCACCACACAGCATTCCGCAGAATTTGATTGCTAAAGTTAAAATAGTAAAGACATCAAAATCATCAGCGCCTACTTTACCAAAAGAATCGATTTTGTCGGATGAAACCCAGACAGAGTCTTGGGTAATGAAATTGATTAATGATTCGACAGCAGTGAAAGTGCCGGTAAAAACCGGTATCGAGTCCGGAGATACAATAGAAATTCTTTCCCCAAATTTTTCATCCGGGGATAAAATTTTATTGAGCGGAAACTACGGCCTCCCGGATACAGCATTTGTAATACCATCACCTGCTAAAATAAGTAACGGTAAGTGAGGATACGGGCAAGCCCGTGAGCAACAATTTTTTATTTAGGAAGAGATAATAAATGGATAATAAAAACGAAAACGGAAATTCTGCACAATTCTCCGGTAAAAAACAGGAAGGATATTTTACCACATATAAGAGTCCGCTTACAGTTGTTGTAGCTGTTTTAATACTTGGAGGATTGTTTGCTTACTCAAAACTCCAGACATCATTATTTCCTGAAATAACGTTTCCAAAAATCAAGATCATTGCGGATGCAGGATTGCAGCCAGTTGACAGAATGATGGTAACTGTAACCCGCCCATTAGAACTTGCTATCAAGAGAATTCCGGACCTGGTTAACATACGAAGCTCAACCAGCCGGGGCAGTTGTGAAATTTCCGCATATTTAGATTGGAGCGCAAATGTGGACCTGAGCGAGCAAAGAATAGAAGCAAGGATATCGGAAATAAGGAACACTTTACCCCCCGAAGTAAGTATTACAGTGGAAAAGATGAATCCTTCCATTTTACCGGTGATGGGGTATTCGCTTGAAAGTAATACGCTTTCTCCTATTGAATTAAAGCAATTGGCTGTTTATACTATCAAGCCGTTTCTCAGCCAGGTGGCCGGCATTTCCGACATAGCTGTCATGGGAGGGAAATCAAAAGAATATTGGGTAAAGCTGGACCGACAAAAAATGAGTACCCTCGGTGTTACGCCCGATTCAGTAAACGCTGCACTCGCCAGGACAAATTTTATAAAATCAAATGGATATCTTTCCGATCACCGCTTTCTGTACCTGACTCTTACCGATGCTTCCGTGCAGTCGCTGCAAGAGCTTGAGAACCTGGTAGTATTAAGCAGTGGCAAGCGCGTGGTTCAGCTTCAGGACATTGCCGGGGTCCAGGTAAATGAAGCCGTTCAATATGTAAAAATAAATGCCAACGGCAAGGAAGGGGTCTTAATTGCTGTCGTAAAACAACCCAACAGCAATCTCGTAGATGTATCCACACAAATGAAAGCCAAAATCAACGATCTCAGGACGCTCCTCCCGAAAGGCGTGACCATAAAGCCCTACTATATCCAGGCTGATTTTGTAAATACTGCTGTAAAAAGCGTGACCGACAGTATTTGGGTTGGGCTTGCACTCGCTATCATTGTCGCAATTATTTTTCTTCGCTCCTTTAAAGCCAGCGTTACAATTCTAATAATCATTCCGGTAACTCTCGGTAGCACGCTGATCGTGCTGTATGCGATTGGTTATACATTGAACATCATGACGCTAGGTGCACTGGCTGCTTCCATAGGATTAATCATTGATGATGCCATAGTGGTGGTGGAACAAATACACCGAACCCACGAAGAACATCCCAATGATAATTACAAAAATATTGTTCAGAATGCCATCCATTATTTGTTTCCGGCCATGGTTGGATCTTCGACGAGTACCATTGTTATATTCATTCCTTTTATCTTAATGAGCGGAGTAGCAGGTGCTTATTTTAATATACTTACTAACACAATGATCATCACATTGGTGTGTTCTTTCTTTGTAACATGGATTTGCCTGCCTGTTGTTTACCTTTTGCTCTCAGGGAAAAAGAAAACAGAAAAGTCCGCAAAAAAGGAGAAACCGGAAGAAGTAACCAGGCAGGGATGGGTGAAATGGTTTATTCTTCGTCCATGGCTTAGCTTGATTTTTGTTGCAGGCTTAATTGTGGGAATCGTATTAATCCTGCCAAAACTGCAAACCGGTTTTCTTCCTCACATGGATGAAGGCAGCATTGTGCTTGATTATTCGTCTATTCCCGGCACTTCCCTCGAAGAAACGAACAGTGAATTACAAGCTGTAGATAAAATAGTTACCTCAACACCGGAAGTAAATGCCTATTCAAGACGCACCGGCACGCAGATGGGGTTTTTTATCACAGAGCCCAATACCGGTGATTATCTTATTCAGCTCAAAAAAAACAGGAGTAAGACGACAGACCAGGTAATAGAAGAAATTCGTCAAAAAATTGAGTCATCCCAACCTGAGCTTCGAGTGGACTTTGGACAGGTGATCGGTGATATGCTTGGTGACCTGATGACATCTGTGCAGCCAATTGAAATAAAAATTTTTGGAGATGATATTCAAAAGCTGCATGATCTTGCCAAACAGGTAAGCAGTATTGTTGGCGACGTAAAAGGCACCGCAGATGTTTTTGACGGAATCGTTATCGCCGGGCCCTCATTGACTGTGAATCCTGATTATTCAAAGCTCGCACAATACGGAATAAGTCCGGCTGACCTTCAATTCCAGGCACAGACGGCGCTGGAAGGCAATTTAGCAGGAAATATTTTTGACAAAGACCGCGTTTACCCGATAAGGCTCATTTATCCGGGAAGCAGAATCAGAACTATTGATGAACTAAAAAATTTAAAAATATTTTTACCCGACGGAAGGCTTAAATCCATTACTGAGTTGGCGAACGTAACATTGAGTCCTGGCGCCGCTGAAATTCAAAGAGAAAACCTTCAGTCAATGGGTGTTGTTTCCGCACGGCTCGACAATCGAGACCTCGGAAGTACTATAAAAGACATTAAAAGTAAAATACATGCCAATGTTAACCTGCCGCGAGGTTACAGCATCGAATACGGTGGCGATTATGCGCAGCAACAAAAATCTTTTTCAGAATTGCTCATGATATTAATTTCATCAAGCATACTGGTATTTGGCGTTATTCTTTTTTTATTCAAAGATGTAAAAGCCGCATTTACTATTCTAATCCTCGCCGTCCTTGGTATATCGGGAAGTTACATTGCCTTATTTATCACTGGTACTCCTTTGAATGTCGGCAGCTATACCGGGCTCATTATGATCGTAGGAATAATAGGTGAAAATTCAATTTTTACTTTTCTTCAGTTTAAAGAAACGTTAGATAATAAAAGTGTGGATGAATCTATTGTCTATGCGATTTCTACAAGGCTTCGTCCAAAGTTGATGACCGCACTCGGAGCAATAATAGCACTTATGCCATTAGCGCTGGGCATTGGCGCCGGCGCTGAGTTGCATCAGCCGTTAGCCATTGCCGTTATAGGAGGCTTTATAATTGCACTTCCTCTCCTATTGATAGTTTTGCCAAGCACCCTAAGGTTACTATATAAAAATTATCGCTCTAAAACTTAGGATTCCCGGGTAAATTATGGCGAGTCGATAATGAGATTCTGAAAGCAATCTCATATATTTATGTGCTATCGGCCGTTGCAAGCCAACAGCTTTAAACTATCGGGCAATAAATGATATTTCACAAACACATACCAAAGTTTCCACTCGGCAATTACGTTGATTGCATCGTTTATGTTGAAGGAAATAACAGAGGTGTAGGTTTTCCTAAAACGGCGATGAGCCTGGTGTTTAACTTGAACGATAGCTTTAAACTATATTCCGACGCAGCATTTACCAACTATATTGACTACAAAAAACATTGGGTCGCGGGACTTCAAACCAGGCCAACTTACGTAGAAAGCTATGGAGAGAGTAAAATGATTGTGGTGCAGTTTAAAATAACAGGAGCTTATGTTTTTCTCAGACAGCCCTTGCATAGTTTTACTGATAATTATATAACACTTGATTGTGTTTTCAATAACTATGCAGATGAAGTGTGGGAACAATTAAATGAATCAAAAACTATTAACGAGAAGATAGTCGTAACAGAAAATTTTCTATTCCGAAGTCTCTTAACTGCGAAAATGCCCAGTGCAAAATTGCTTACTTCCATTGATTCTCTTTTTCGGAGTAAACAAAATTTACCCATAAACGAAATATGCAGGCAACATTCCATCTCACGAAAGCACCTGAATTTTTTGTTCAAAGAACATTTGGGTGTTTCGCCAAAAATGATGTCTTCGCTGAATCGATTTCAAAATGTACTGCAAAAAATCCGGCAGTCAAAACCGGAGAAACTTACCAACCTTGCTTATGAATTAGACTATTTCGACCAGGCTCATTTCAATAATAATTTTAAAAATTTTACAGGCCTGCGCCCCGGTGACTATCTCAAAAATGTGGCAATAAAACCTTCGCTCAAGATCATTCCCCACTTTCTGCCGACAGATTAAGGCAGGTAACATTTTTACAATTTTATCCGTTTCCGAAAAGTTAGTTTTGTTTTATTATTTCAAAAAAATATTATGCGTTTAACAACATTCTTCGCACTACTGGTGATAGTAAGCGTTGGCTGCAGCAACTCCAAACACGCAAAAATGAGCTCTAACGAATTAAACGGTAAATGGATGCCAATTCAACAAGAGATTGCGGGAACACAGTTGCCGGCTGCCGCTTTCGAAAAACAAAAACTCGTCATTAGTGATAGTACGTACACCTTTACTGCCGAGTCTGTTGATAAAGGCACCCTAAATTATAGCGGCGGTAAAATGGATATTTATGGCAAACAAGGCGTAAATGCAGGGAAACACTTTACCGCCATCTACAAGCACGAAAACGGGCAACTGACTATTTGCTATAATTTATCCGGCGATAGTTACCCGGATGCATTTGAAACCAAAAGCAAACCGACACTTTTTCTTTCAGTATTTAAAAAAGAATAAAACGTTGACAAGTGGAACGCAGTACTGTCAAAACTATCTTTCAACACAATATAACTTCTATGTATAAACGCAGTTTACAATTGCCATCAATCCATTTACTGATCTTCAATAGTCGCCTGGCAATTATCTACTTTCATATCGGAGATATCCTTTAAACCCGTTCTCTCCACCACCTCTTCCATTTCCAAACGAGCCCGGGTAATACTGGTTTTTATGGAACAGGAGATGTAATACGACTTACCGTTTTCGGCATCAACTTCTACCTCTGTTTCCTTTTTTCCGATTCCAACGCCTCCGCGGTGCGCACTTATGATATGGGTGCCGGGCTTAACCGGAACTTTAAAATATCTTTTGTTACTTAATTTACAAAGTCTTTGATTATCCACATAAATAACAAAGTTGGTAAGAGATCCCGAAAATGAGCCGCCGCGATAAATATAAACAAAAGCGGAATCCGCATCCGGTTTTGTTTTAAAATCAAACCCGGTTTTTGCCACTGCTATTAAAGCAACTGCAAGTACAAAAAATGTAGTTGAAAGGAATTTTTTCATTTTATTTTGTTTAACTACTAAGATAATTTTGATTGTAACAAGAGCAAAATTTTCCTGGCATTTATTTCTCTCCAAAAAAAATATATTATCCCCATGTACTTTAAAGTTAGTATTGTTGGTTTCATCTAATTTGATTATGGAATTCCGCCGTGGCAATTTCCTGCATAGGCTGCTGTACCAATTTGTACCAACAATCCTTCTTTTTACACTTTTTTAATATTTCGTGGCATTATTATTTCACAAGTAAGAACGTAATAATATTTCCTTACCTATTTAAATTAAAAAAAATTAACCATGAAAAAACAATTTTTAATCCTGATTCCATTAGCGGCGCTTTTATTGATGACAGTTGTTTTCAGCGCATGTGAAAAAAACTCCAACACAAATTCTCACATTCCTACTGCAGGCCTGATGGCCTTCAATCTTATTCCTGATTCATCCGGCCTGGGCCTTAAAGTGGCTGGGGAAAACTTTACCACTACGCCCTTATCTTATACTGATTACACAGGAAATTATCGCGGGGTGAGCACAGGCATGAGTAATGTTACCTTTTACGATTTTGCAACGGGGGCAGATATAGCTACAGCCAGCCAGCTTTTTGCTGACAGCGCTTATTATTCCGCTTTTGCTATTGGAGCAAATGGCAGCTATAAAAGTATTGTTGTAAGGGATAATTTTGATAGTTTGACCTCAGCGAGTGGCAATGCATTTGTACGGTATGTTAATGCTATTCCGGATTCAACTTTAATGCCGGATGTTACCATTTCTGCCAATGGAACTAATGTATTTGATACCACCGCAACGTTCACAGGTATTTCAGATTTTAAAGGTATCACTCCAGGTGATATTACCGTGAATGTAGCTACCGAGTCCGGCGCCATGGCCAATAGAACCATTAATGTTGAACAGGGGAAAATTTATACTATATTATTAGTTGGGCAACCGGCTGCTACCGACACAACAAAAATGCTGCAGGTTAAATATATACAAAACGGGCAGGTAACTCCATAGTATTTAAAAACATATTGACGTAAACTTCGAAGTCTTATGATTTCGAAGTTTATTTTTTTGAAATCTACAAATGCCAGATAATACTAACGGTGGAGAAAATATCAGTTAAGCTTTTTAAATTTTTCGTAAGTGAGTTTCCAAAGATTTGTCTTCTGTTCAAAATTAAGGAAGCCAGGAATATTGATATGTTCTTTTACAAATTCAAACCCAACTTTTTTTAGCGTATTGTTTGGCGCTGCGTTTAATGCATGGGGTTCACAATAAAGTATTTTTAAATTAAGATGATTGAAAAAATAAGGCAAGGTCATTTTAACCAGGCTTGTTCCCAGCCCCGATTTTCTCAGCTCATTTTTCCAAAGATGTAAATGCATGAATGCTTCCTGGCCGAAAATTATCTTATTTACATTCGAATGTCCAACCGCTTTTCCATTGACATGCCAAATAATACAATACGATTTCTTTTCTTTATAGGATTGACGCAATTGCTGCGATAACATTTCTTCCCATCTCTCCTTGGTTGGCATTTTGCTTACATCAACTCCCATATTTTCAAGGAAAGTTTGGTCAGCATTTAACCAATAATTTATAAGTAATTCAATATCCACCTCCTGGATTTCCCTTACCGATAATCGTCCTGTCAGCATATAATCTCTTTACTTTTTAATGCTGACCTTTTCCACCCCTTCGTTTGTGATAATTACGGGCCGGATAAATCCTTCTGAATCAAAATACATTTTATTAATACAAACAACTCTTGAATTACCATCTGTTTCGCCAAGTGGCCGCCGGTGATAAACGATATACCATTTATCTGTGCCTGGAATATTTATAACGGAATGATGACCTGCACCCGTTGCTATTGCCGGATCCTGTTGTAATATTTTCCCAACCCGTTTAAAAGGGCCAAATGGGGAATCACCAATGGCATAGGCAACGCTGTAGTCAGGGCCAGTCCAGCCGCCTTCCGACCACATGAAATAATATTTCCCTTCTCTTTTAAACATAACGGAACCCTCTACATATCTCTCGGGAGTTATTTCCTTAAATGTAGTGCCATCTTTGAAAGGAATAAACCCGGTGAAATCATTATTTAGCCTGGCAATGTTACAATGTCGCCAACCTCCGTAAATTAGATAATAGCTTCCATTGTTATCGTTAAAAACAAACTGGTCAATCGGCTGTGCTCCATTATGAAATTTATCGATAAGGGGTTTGCCAAGATAATCTTCGAACGGTCCTTCGGGCTTATCTGCAACGGCGACACCGATGCCACCGGTTTGTTGATCATTTTGAATATCATTAGCCCCAAAAAAGAAATAATATTTGTTATTCTTCTCAACGATAGCCGGAGCCCACATGGCACGATGCGCCCATTTAATTTTTGAGGTGTCGGTTATATCGCTGTGCTTTGTCCAATTCACCAGGTCCGGAGATGAAAATGCATCAAAGAAAACTTGTTTATCATATGGAGCCGAATAAGTCGGATATATCCAAAAAGTATCCTTGAATATAGCGGCTTCAGGATCTGCATACCAACCCGGGAAAACCGGGTTGCCCGACGTTGGCTGATTGGATTTCGTCTGCGCTTGCAAAGCAAAGTCGGTAGACAAAACAACACAAAAAATTGCGATTAAATTTTTCATCAGCTGCTTAAAATTATAATTAAAACGGTATGGCAATGGTAAATGGCCGGGCAAATATATTTAATAATTTGGGGTGCTGATAGCTGAAGTAACCGTGTACTATCCAAACAACGGTAAAGGCAATTTCTCCTGAACCGCTGCACAAAGTCTCTTCATCTGCCCAAGCATCCGATCCTGGAATTTAAAAAAAAGAAGACTGAAATTTGTTTTTAACAACATTTATTATCTCTTGTAACGATATAAAAACCAATACCGTATAAAGATCGTGTCACCCGGCAATATAACCATAAAAAAATATGGCACGATTATGGAAACAGTTGGGTTGAAAGAAAAAAAAATATTTCGTTCAGTTTTTAACCTATTCTAAGACAGCTATAATTTAATAATCTAAAAAACCTTTTCTCAAACAAAAATCAAAATTATGAGCACTACAAATTTTCCAACGGCAACTACTACCGAACCCCAGGAACCAAGGAAAAGTTACAAAAATCTTATCATAGGAATTCTGGCCGTTGCACTTGTTGGAACAGGCATCGCCTTTTTTGTTGATAAGAACAAAAGCGGAGACACCATTGCCCAGCAACAAACCCAAATTGCGACAGTAACAGATCAAAAAAGTGAAATACAAAAAAGCTTTGATGCATCACTGGCACGCCTTGATTCTATGTCGACACTCAATACAGGTTTGCAAAGTAAACTGGCTGATGACAACAAAGAAATTGCGGATAAAAAGAAAGAAATCCGTAGCATATTAAATAAGAAAAATGCTACTGTTGCCGAATTAGCCAGGGCAAAAACTCTTATCGCCAGCCTCAACGACAAAATCAGCGGTATGGAACAACAGATTGCCCAGCTAACGCAGGACAACCAGACTTTAACCCAGGACAAGGCAAATCTTACCCAGGAGAAAGAACAACTAACAACAAACCTTGCTACTACTACAGCTACTAAAGACAGCCTCGTACAAAAAGTTGATGTCGCATCTACATTAAATGCGTCTAATATAGCGATTACACCAATTGATGTAAGAAATAGCGGTAAAGAAAAAGTTACTTCAAAAGCAAAGCGTGTAGACAAGCTTGTTATATCTTTTGATGTAAGCAACCGAATTGCTGCTTCCGGTATGACTGATGTTTACGTTTGCGTAATAGGACCGGATGGTAAACCAATTTCCAACCAGTCATTAAATTCCGGTACGTTTACAACCCGTGAAGAAGGTGATAAATCATTTACTACTAAATTGCCAGTTGATATTGAAACAGCTAAAAAGAAAAATGTTCAGTTTTCTTTTACACCTGGCAAATTTCAACAGGGTAACTATACTATAGAAATTTATCAAAATGGTTTTTTAATTGGTGAGGGAACCCGTGAATTGAAGAAAGGTGGTTTATTCAGCTAATTGAATCTGCCGCCGGTATTAATGAAATTTCATAATATTTCTTAAAAAAAAGCAACCCGTTTCAGGTTGCTTTTTTCTTTTTAATACTCATTTAATAAGTCACCATGCATTCTATTCAATGGTAATTTCATCCGGCTTTGAAATTATTATTTCGTCTTTTCCATTATATACTTTGATTTTCCCTGTTACACAAATCCGTTTATCAGCGTACAATTCCTCAGGCCCTTTTGAAAAATTAGCCCTGTCTTTGGAAAAAATAACAACAGTTAATGGGCTTGAAGGATAAGCTGACCCAACATCTATCAGGGTTATACCAGACTTGTCAAGATATTTTGTTCCATAAACTTTTGAACAGACCGTTACGTTTTCACCTACATGTTTTCCCACCTCTCCAATATTAATTTTCGTTTGACCAAACGATGGTCCTGCAATTAAAGCGGTTACCATCAGAGTTACAATACATTTCATTTTTTTTCAATTAGATTATTTAATGAATCAAAATTACTTCGGATGCAGCTCCAAAGGTTCCATTTTTTTAAACAACCGGTTGACAAAATAAACAGTGAAGAAAACAGGTACGAAGTATTTAGGTCATTTATCCCTTTTACCAAGCCATAACAAAGAATTAATGATGAGCTTATCCTGTAATGGATTATTGAATGTGTAGGACAATGTCCTATTGGTAGTATCAGATTTATGCTCATAGTCAATATCGTTATGTCCCATGTTAAAATAAATCATATTATAGTTCGTGTTAGTCCACACAACGGGGTAATAACCACTGTGCCAAATTTCGTTGAGCTTTGGGCCAGTGCCTAGCGGAAAACTGGATGAATCTATTGATAACAATATTTTTATTGATGGATTTTTTCGTAGGTCATGTTCCCATCGGTACCATTCACTGGGAGATGATTTAAAGGTTTCCGGCAAACCTTTCGTGGCCGGATGATTAGTATCTTCCACCCGCAATATTGCCGAAACAGGCCGCCACGTGTTACTTACATATTGACCGGCTCCCAGGAATTTTTCATGATACCAGTCCCAATTCTGGGGAAACTCGGATGGTGTTAACGCAAATCCGGCAAAATGAAATCCCATCCAGGCGCCACCATTCTCCATGTATTGTTGAAACGCTTCCCTTTGTGGTAAAGAATCCGGGCGTGCATCTAAGAAAATCACTACCTGGTATTTTGAAAGAAATTGAAGATTTAAATTATTCCAGTCATTCGTAGAGTCATAAGTAAAATCATATTGGGCAGCCATTTTAGGAAACCATTTATTTGCTTCCTGAACAAAACTGATATGCGCCTGGTCGTTTCGTTCCGTATAAAATGCAATTACTTTAAATGCAGGAGAATGGCTTTGCGCTTTACTTTCACTCACAACGTAAAAACAAATAATGCAACATAAAATAAAACGGAGTTTAATTTTATTTCTTTCTTTCAAAATAAATTGTATCATCTTAAAATTCGGTGCTTATGGCTTTAAACTGTAAAAACATTATTATTGTAAAATCGGATTTGAATTGATATTTAGGAAAACAATGCATTGTTCTTTATATCACAAGACATTTTAAAAATACACTTAAAATAAACTACAACAATGATTAAACTTGCTTCAATCGTTTCATTATTTTTCTTAGCAATGCCCTTTTGCAATGCACAAAAAGAAAAGGATAAAAATAATATTGCTGTAATAGCATATTATGCCGGCAGAAATAATATGATTGACAGTTTTGAAGTGGAAAAACTCACTCATCTTATTTTTAGCTTTTGTCATTTAAAAGGAAATTCACTTTCAGTAGACAATGCAAGGGACAGTGCTACCATTATGAATATGGTTGCCCTGAAAAAAAGAAATCCGCAATTAAAAATAATGTTATCACTCGGCGGATGGGGCGGTTGCAAAACATGCTCTGATGTTTTCTCAACAAATAAAGGAAGAAAAGAATTTTCGAAATCTGCAAAGAATTCAGTGATTATTTTGGAACAGACGGAATTGATCTTGATTGGGAATATCCTACCATTTCAGGTTTTCCCGGCCATGCATACGGACCGGAAGATAAACCACATTTCACGGCATTAATAAAACAACTGAGAAAGAAGTTGGGCAATAAAAAGGAAATCAGTTTTGCAGCCGGGTGGTTTTTCTTCCTACATAGATTCATCGGTGGAATGGAAAAAGATAATGCCGAAAATAGATCGTGTAAACCTGATGAGTTATGATTTGGCCTCAGGCTTTCAGCAAGGTGTCAGGTCACCACACTCCTTTATATTCCACACCCGAGCAGGTTGAATCGGTTGATAATGGAGTACAAAAATTGATTGCTGCCGGCGTTCCGCCGGGGAAAATTGCGATAGGCGCTGCATTTTATGCACGGCTCTTTGCAGTAGAAGATACCAATAACAATGGATTATACAGGCCTGCTCATTTTTATCACGGATTACCATATCGCCGGTTTGTGGATACCATAAATGCCAAAAATGGCTTCATACAATATTGGGATACCATTGCAATGGCGCCCTATGCATTTAATGCACAGCGAAAATTATTGGCAACCTATGATGATACTGAATCAATAAGATTAAAAACTGAGTATGTTATTAAAAACAAATTAAATGGTGTCATGTTCTGGCAACTGGGTGAAGATTATTTTACCGGCGGATTATTAGATGTTATTGATAAAGTAAAGAAAGAAGAGGATAATTAACCAAACCTGTAATGGCTGTTTTCATATCATACTTACGGAACGGAGGAAATGCATAAACGGAATAAATTTTATATTGAAATTTTATTTCTGCTGATTCTTTCTTTTAAATTTGGAGGAGCAAACGGCCAGTTAAAAAGTGATACGATAGTTTCATTTACCATGGGGCAGGATGTAAGGATAACCATTGATGCTCCTGTTAAGACTGAAACAAACAAAACAATTCTTATTCTTTATGGTTTGCCTAATGGAAGTACTACGGAACAAACTATGGGTAAAAAAATAACGGACAGCGATGACTGGCATTTTGATATACAACACATACTAGCTCAAACAAAATTTATAAGAAATAAACTTGACAACACTACAATCGTTGTTGCCTATCTTGAAAATTCTTATAAAAGCTGGCCGCTGTGGAAATCCAAACATCCTGATCATGATTCAATCGCGAAACAAATTGTTGATACGCTATATAATTTGATTCCATCTCAAAAGAGAGTTATTTATCTAAGTGGTCATAGTGGTGGTGGCCGTTTCATTTTTAGTTACCTCGATGCGGTTTCTGATATTCCTTCCTATATAAAGCGGATTACTTTTCTTGATAGTGATTATGGTTATGATTCATCTTACCTGCTAAAATTAAAATCATGGATTCAGAAAGACAAGAGCCACTACCTTAATGTTTTTGCCTATAATGACAGTGTGGCCTTATACAATGGCAAAACTTTCGTTTCCGCTACCGGCGGAACATGGTACCGAAGTCATTTAATGTTGACACAACTTTCTTCGTTTTTTAAATTTAAAAAAACAGAAGACGACAGTCTGATTGTTTTTAAAACAAAGGACGAACGGATACAATTTTATTTTAAAACCAATCCCGATAAAAAAATTTATCATACGACACAGGTTGAATTAAATGGTTTTATTCATTCGGTTTTATCCGGGACCCAATACGATTCGAAAGGCTACCGCTACTTCGGGAAAAGAGCTTACAACGATTTAATTGAATAAATAATTTTATCATAAGTTTGTTGCATACTCTCACCTGAAAATAATTTGCATCAACCTCTGTTGGCATTTTTTTTCACAATTTTTAAAATATTATGGATCGGGTCGGCAGGCTTTTTACTTCGATTTTCTTTCTTTTAGTAACATCCACTTTTATCAGTCTCGCAGTAAATGCTCAAATAAATATCTATCATAGTGGGTGGATTGATTTTAATAAGAATGGTAAAATGGATGTGTTTGAAGATGCGCATCAGCCGGTCGAAAAAAGAGTTGAGGACTTACTTTCGCAAATGAATGTGGATGAAAAGACCTGCCAGATGGCAACCCTGTATGGTTATCGAAGAGTTTTAAAAGATAGCTTACCCACACCTGA
This sequence comes from uncultured Chitinophagaceae bacterium, assembly GCA_963819925.1. Classification (GTDB taxonomy): domain Bacteria; phylum Bacteroidota; class Bacteroidia; order Chitinophagales; family Chitinophagaceae; genus Ginsengibacter. Next base: position 357,891 of record CAWFYG010000029.1, read on the forward strand.
ATGGAAAAACGAAATCTGGAAAGACGGCATTGCCAATATTGATGAGCAATTGAATGGAGTTGTAAACGGCCCGGCAAGATATTATTCAAGCAACTTAACTTACCCGTATAGCAATCATGCTGCTGCTATTAACCAAATACAAAAATGGTTTGTTGAAGAAACGCGTTTAGGCATTCCCGTTGATTTTACTAATGAAGGTGTACATGGTCTCAATCATGACAGGGCAACTCCATTGCCTGCGCCCATAAGTATTGGCAGTACCTGGAATCGGGCGCTCGTTTTGGAGGCCGGGCAAATTGAAGGCGAAGAAGCGAAAGCGCTTGGTTATACAAATATATATGCACCCATTTTGGATGTATCACGTGATCCACGCTGGGGAAGGGTTGTAGAAACTTACGGTGAAGACCCCTATCTTATTTCAGAACTGGGAATACAAATGGTAAAAGGAATACAAAGTAATGGAATAGCCTCAACGTTAAAACATTTTGCAGTATACAGTGTACCAAAAGGAGGCCGTGACGGCAATGCAAGAACCGACCCTCATGTAGCGCCGAGAGAATTACAGGAGATGTTTCTGTATCCGTTTAAAAAAGTAATCGATCAGGCCCATCCGTTAGGTATAATGGCCAGCTACAATGACTGGGATGGTGTTCCTATAATAGCAAGTTATTATTTTCTAACGCAGTTGCTGCGGGAAGCCTTTGGCTTTACGGGTTATGTGGTTAGTGATAGTGAAGCAGTAGAATATGTATTCTCCAAACATCACGTTGCGGAAAATTATAAAGACGCTGTGAAGCAGGTTGTGGAAGCGGGACTGAATGTGCGTACCAATTTTACTCAACCCAAAACATTTATTTTACCGTTAAGGGAATTGATAAAGGATGGTAGCATCAACATGAAAACAATAGATAGCCGTGTCGCTGATGTATTACGGGTCAAGTTCCAACTCGGACTTTTTGATAATCCGTATGTAAAAGATGTAAAAGCCGCAGATAAAATTGTTGGAACCGATAAGCATGAAGATTTTGTAATGGAAATGGAGAAGCAATCTTTAGTCCTCTTAAAAAATACAAACAATATACTCCCGTTGGATAAAAATAAATTGAAAAAGATTTTTGTTACCGGTCCGCTTGCGGCAGAAACAAATTATGCCATAAGTCGCTACGGCCCCAATCATATCCCGGTGGTATCCGTATTGGATGGCCTAAAAAATTATCTCCCCAAAAATGTAGAATTAAATTATTCAAAAGGATGTGAAGTGGTAGACAGTACCTGGCCCGAAAGTGAAATTATTCATACTCCACTTACTGCTCAGGAACAACAATCTATAACGGAGGCTGTAAACGAAGCAAAACAAAATGATGTGATTATCGCGGTGCTGGGTGAGGATGTTTCCCGTGTTGGTGAAGGACTATCACGTTCAGGGCTTGATTTACCGGGGAGGCAAGAACAATTACTGGAAGCTTTGCAGGCTACCCGCAAACCCATTATCTTAGTCTTGATCAACGGACAGCCATTAACCATCAATTGGGCAAACCGTTATATACCAGCCATCCTGGAAGCATGGTTCCCGAATCAATATGGAGGCAAAGCAATAGCCGAAACTTTATTTGGAGACTACAATCCGGGGGGCAAACTTTCCATTACTTTCCCAAAAACTGTGGGACAAATTGAATACAATTTCCCCTTCAAACCGGGATCACAGGCCGACCAGGGAAGGAAAGAATTTAGCTATGGAAACACGCGGGTAAACGCTTCTCTTTACCCTTTTGGGTATGGATTAAGTTATACAACTTTTAGCTACAGTAACCTTATTGTCAGGCCGGATATTCAAAAGCAGCAGGGCGACATACAGGTAAGCGTTGACGTTAGTAATACAGGAACCAGGAAGGGAGACGAAATAGTTCAATTGTATGTAAAGGATAAAGTAGCCAGCGTTACAACTTACGATTCGCAGTTAAGAGGTTTTGAAAGAGTTCCACTAAATCCCGGCGAGACAAAAACCGTACGCTTTACGCTTCACCCCGACGATCTGCAAATTTTAGACAGGAACATGAACTGGGCTGTTGAGCCCGGCGAGTTTGAGGTGAGAATAGGCGCTTCTTCCGAAGACATAAAACTCAAAAAAGATTTTACAATCATTGCTGCTGATTAGAGATTATTCATTAAGGTGAGGCTTTATAAGTAGTTCCTTTTCGGCACAGCGCAAATCAGTGGGATCATAATATTTATTAACCCAGGAACTTTCTGAACTTCCATGTAGATAAAATGTATTTGTCGGTGTGCCGGCCGTCGGCATAACAGGTTGTTCGGTTCCCTTGATACTTAGCGCATTCCTCCACTCAAAGTGGTCAACGAGCCGCACTGCCTCTATGGCAAAGACAGTTACAGCATTTCTATTGCGAATTTCAAGCAGATTATCACCGTTATTCTGTTCGGGCCCAAAAGCAAGATTGCTGCTGCCACAATATACCACAGGATTTGATCCTTTAAAATCTACCACTACAAATTTGTGATGCACACTGATCCCGGGTGTTTTAGATTCTTCTTCAAATGGCGCCGGCAAAATATAATCTCCAGGCTTACCAGCAACCAACACACCTCTTTTGCTGTTAGGTTTGTAGAGCATCACTCCATTTTGCTTATCGGCAATTACATCTGTAATTCCGTAGGTGAAAACATTTTCAGCCCTGACCTGAGTGTGCAACGCATCGAGGATGCTGTCTTGCACTTCTGTCATTCATTACTGCAAATAAGACATCACTTTCGGCATCGAGTATCCTTTGACTGATGGAATCAAAAAATATAGTCGCTACTTCTTTGGTATGAGGCGAAAAGCGTATATCCATATCCGGTATACCACTTATGTTTTCAAACTGAAATGGGTTAGCCTGGGTATCTCCCTTCTTAAATCCCTTCATTTTTAGAGAAGTGTCGTCATCACTCACACCGAAGCTTTCATTAAATACGTCTTCATAGGCCTGTGCTACCTGCATGTTGTGAAATATAATGATGTGGTTCGCATTTATATAAAGCCCGTTTGTTGAAAAATTTGCTGAGCCCGTTAATACTTTTACCGGTTTATTATCATATTTCTGAATAAATATTTTAGAATGGCTGATAGAAAGATATTTACCCCTCACCAAAGCATTTTTATCCAAGGCTTCCTGTTTGAAAAGCACATCAAATTTTGTTTCAAATGCAGCATCGCCCAAATGACTGGCAGAATTATCAAGTATGATTCTGACTCTTCCTTGCTTAGCCAATTCAAGCAATTGGCTGCAAACATCCGGTTCGTCTAAGTCGTATGCGAAAACATCCATGGTCATTCTTGTATTGTTCATTGTTTCATTTAAAAAATCAAACAATGTTACCCGGGCCTGCCATCCCAGCCATTTGTACTGATCTTCAAAAGTGTATTGTCCGAAAGAAGCGTTTGCAATTTGGTTTGTACTAAAAATTAAATCAGTATTGTTAGGCCTTATTTTATTATTCAAACCAAAATGTCGTGAATAGGCCTGGGATTCGATAAATCCCCTGGTAAAACTTAGTTGCAACTTCCCTGATTTATACGGGCTAACGTCTATTGTAATACTTACCGTAAGTTCTTTATTAAGGTATTGCAATTTATTATCAATAAGATAACGCGGTGTTATGTCATATTTATAATCACCATAAATGTATTGATGAATTTGGCTATCTATGCCGGGCACATGCACCCAACTAAACCGTTGCAGCGGTGCATAATTCATTTTATAAATATTAATCTTTGAAGGATCCAATTTACTTGCAGCAATAACATCCGGAGAATAAGAAATACGATTATAGAGATAATACGCCCTGCTGTTCTCTCCCGGAGGGGTAACCTTAATGCTAAACCCTGTAAAATTTTCGACAATCTCTTTATCAAGATCAAAACATAACAAAGTCATTGCATCTCCTTTATAAGCCCGTACGCTTACACCATTTTTTTTTGCAAATTTTTCCATTTTATTAAATATTTAATACTGACTATTATTTATATGATATCCGACAACGCAATTCTGAAACTTGTTTATTAAACATCTAACATCAAGACCTGGCGATTTTTCAAGCTAAAGCACAGGGAGTAGAGTATCAATCAGGAAGAGAAAACAAATGTTACGAATAAATTCGATATTATCAATAGTTTTAAAAAAATATATCAATACTAATCTTGCCTTTAGTTGCATTTAAAATATTTTTTTAGAATCAGTCGTTTAGCACGTAATGTCAATTCCGAATTGTTTCCCGGGAGGTTTCTGATCGTGCCATTAGGCACCTCTGTTGGGTAGAAACGTACAATAAATGATACACCAGACGTTCCTTCGGAACGTTTTGTACTTTCCAGGTCTGATTTTCTACCCGCCAATAGTCCCTACCGGACTCATAAAACGGTTTGTCATTTGTCTTTATGACTTAAGCGATTAATTCTATATTTCTTTTTAAATTTTGATTACAGAATTGCGTAATAGATTCTTCAGCGGAAGCTTTTCCAATTAAAAAATAAACCTAAAATCAACTCACAAAAACAGGTAACTTTTGACGGAATTTATTTAGTAATTTTTTACTCCTATCTTAGCGCAACTAAATTTTTTCATAAACCTAATGAAGGTTTTAATAAAAAGAGCGACTATTGTTTCCCCCTCCTCTCCTTTTCACGGAAAATCGCAGGACATTTTAATTGAAAACGGAATTATTTCAGAAATTGGAAATGACTTAAAGTTCACGGTTGACAAAGTTATTGACCTGGACGGGCTACATATTTCAAAAGGTTGGGTGGATTGTTTTGCAAACTTTTGTGATCCGGGCCAGGAATTTAAAGAAAGTCTTGAAACGGGTGCTATTGCTGCCGCTGCCGGTGGTTTCACACAGGTCATGCTTATTCCAAACACCAATCCCGTCGTCCACAATAAAAGCCAGGTGGAATACCTTATTCAGAAAAGTAAAGGATTACCGGTGCAAATTTTTCCTGTTGGTTCTGTCACCAGGAATGCGGAAGGCAAAGAATTGAGCGAAATGTATGATATGTACAACACCGGAGCTATTGCATTTTCTGACGGGCTTAATCCCATTCAATCTTCCGGCATTCTACAAAAAGCCCTGGAATACATCCTGGCAATAGACGCAACCATTATTCAATTGCCGGATGATAAAAGTATCGGCTCGTCCGGCCTGATGAATGAAGGTGAAATATCGACGCAATTAGGACTGGCAGGAAAACCAGCGCTATCCGAAGAATTGATGATTGCCCGCGACATAGAACTGGTGCGATACACCAGTTCAAAAATCCATTTTACGGGGATATCAACAGCAAAATCGCTTGAACTCATCACTGCGGCAAAGAAAGAACAACTACGTGTAACCTGCTCCGTTACTCCTTATCATTTGTATTTTTGCGAAGACGATCTGTTCTCTTACGATACTAATTTGAAAGTGAATCCTCCGTTACGAACAAAAAAAGACAGGGATGCTTTGCGAAACGGAATTAAAAACGGTACAATAGATTTTATTGCATCTCACCATCAGCCCCAGGATTGGGACAATAAGGTTTGCGAATTTGAATACGCAAAAAATGGTATGGAAGATTTAGAATGCGTGTTCGGTATTGCAAACATTTGCGACATTTCAATAGAAAATTTTGTAAAAATGCAAACTGAAAACATCAGGAGTATTTTTAAAATTGAGGATACTTTAATAGAAAAAGGGAATAAAGCTAATATCACTTTATTTAAACCGGATGAAGACTATATATTTGAAGAAAATGGCATTTTTTCAAAGTCAAAAAACAATGCATTTATCGGTAAAAAATTAAAAGGTAAAGTGGTTGGGATTATTAATGGAGACAAACTATTTTTGAAATAATTAAAACAACTATTATGGAACAAAAAATTACATCTTCAACAACCAAAGGACTTATTATTGGTCTCATTCTTATAGTACTGGGATTAATTATTTACTTTTTAAAAATTGATGTAAATGGTCCGGTAAGATGGCTGCAACTTCTTATTTTCGTGGCAGGCATTATATGGTCGGTAATGTCGTACGGAAAACAATTAAATTATCATTCTACTTTTGGCAATTATTTTGCTCATGGTTTTAAGGTAACCGCGGTTGCGACGGTAATTTTAATTATTTATATAATTATATTTAATATCGTCTTTCCCGATTTTAAAGAAAACGCTATCGATCAATCAAGAAAGGGTATGACGGAAAAAGGTATGACCTCCGAACAAATTGACCAGGCTATAACAATTACGAAGAAATTTTTCATGGTTTTTGTCGTTGGCGGATTACTCATTGTTAACATGCTGGCAGGCGCAATCTCAGCTTTAATTGGAGCTGCAGTTACGAAAAAGGTTCCGGTGCAATTGGGCGAAGATATTAATCAAATAGGGCAGTAATGGATATTTCCGTTGTTATTCCTCTAATTAATGAAGCCGAATCCCTGCCTGAACTTGAGGCATGGATAAGGCGTGTTATGGAAGAAAATAATTTCTCTTATGAAATTATTTTCGTGGATGACGGAAGTTCCGATAACTCGTGGTGCATTATTAAGGAGTTGCAGCAAAATAATCCATTTATAAAAGGAATAAAATTTCAACGCAATTACGGAAAAAGTGCCGCATTGAATGAAGGTTTTAAAAGTGCAAAAGGTGATATAGTTATAACAATGGATGCCGACCTGCAGGATAGCCCCGATGAAATTCCGGAATTAAGAAGAATGATCCTGGAAGATGGATATGATATTGTAAGTGGATGGAAGAAAAAAAGATATGATAATACATTAACCAAAAATATACCATCTAAAATTTATAATGCTACTGCAAGACGAGTAAGTGGAATAAAGCTTCACGATTTTAACTGCGGACTGAAAGCCTACAAAAATAAAGTTGTAAAAAGTATCGAAGTGTACGGCGAAATGCACCGCTATATTCCCGTGTTGGCAAAGTGGTCGGGTTTTAAAAAATTCGCGGAAAAAGTTGTAGAACATCGGCCAAGAAAATATGGCGTTACTAAATTTGGATGGAGTCGTTTTATAAATGGGTTCCTGGACCTCGCTTCAATTATGTTCGTTGGTAAGTTTAGAAAAAATCCTATGCATTTTTTTGGGTCGTGGGGAACTTTATTTTTTTTAACTGGCTTCATTATTTTTATCTATCTCACTATATCCAAATTCTTTTTTGACCAGACCGGTATGACCCAGCGACCTTTATTCTTCTTTGCTATTCTAGTCATGATAATAGGATCGCAGCTTTTTCTTGCAGGATTTTTAGGAGAGCTGGTTTCAAGAAATGGAGCGGAAAGAAATACTTATCTGGTTGAAGATAGAATTAATTAAATAACTGACCCGGTTTAATTTTATTATAAAATCCCCTTTTCATTTGTCAGACGAAATTGTGAAATCTGTTATCATAATAGGACCAGCTCATCCTTTAAGAGGCGGCCTGGCCTCCTATGATGAAAGGCTCGCAAAAGCGTTTATGGATGCGGGTTATGATACAACCATCTATACTTTTTCTTATCAGTATCCATCTTTTCTTTTTCCCGGAACAACACAATATTCTACCGAACCTGCTCCGGAAAATATTTCTATCAAAGTAAAAATCAATTCTGTTAATCCTTTCAACTGGCTTGCCGTAGGAAACGAACTAAAAAAATTAAAGCCGGATATAATTGTCGTTAGGTATTGGCTTCCCTTTATGGGTCCGTGCCTTGGTACCATTTTAAGAAGGGTTAAAAAAAATCATCACACAAAAATTATCAGTATTGCTGATAATATTTTTCCACATGAAAAACGTCCCGGCGACAAAACCTTTACAAAATATTTTTTAAAGCCAATAGATGGATTTATAACGATGAGCGAAAAGGTTCTTGCCGACCTTCATCAATTTGCAAAAGGAAAGCCAGCTCAATTTGTTCCGCATCCTTTGTATGATAATTTTGGAGAAATAATCAGTAAAGAAGATGCCAGACAAAGGCTCAACATTGATAAAGAGGATAAAGTGCTTTTATTTTTTGGATTTATTAGAAAATATAAAGGGCTTGATATCTTATTAAATGCAATGAAAATATTAAAACAAAATTCTTCTACTCAAAATATCAAATTATTGATTGCCGGTGAGTTTTATGAAGATGAAAAAAATTACAGCCAACAGTTGAAGGATCCTGAGATCAAAGACAATCTCATTATTCATACCGAATTTATTACAGACAGTATGGTTAAATATTATTTATGTGCTGCGGACTGTGTCGTACAGCCTTACAGGAGCGCTACACAGAGTGGAGTAACACCTCTTGCTTATCACTTTGAAATTCCAATGATCGTCACAAATGTGGGAGGACTTCCCTCCTTAGTTCCGGATAAAAAAGTGGGTTTGGTTGCCGAACCCAATGCCGAAAGCATAGCAGAAAAAGTTAAAGAATACTTTGATTTGGGAGAAGAATTTTTTTTACCTCACCTTCGTGAAGAAAAGAAAAAATATAGCTGGGAGAGAATAGTAGACAATATTATAAATATGATACGATAGGTGTTTACGTAACAATATTATTTACGTAACTTTGTTCAAAAGTAAGATATGAAGAAGAAATTAACTTTAAATGTTGATGATAAAATTGTTGCAAGAGCAAAAAAGGTCAGTGCAAAAAAAAAGGTGAGCCTTTCTTCAGTAGTCGAAGATTATTTGGAAAAATATTCAAGCAACACACCGCCAAAAAAAAGCAAAAATGTTCAACCGTCTCTTTTAGAGCGCATCAGAAAATATACAAAGCGTGGAAAACCGCTTCCTGAAAATTATGATTATAAGCAAGCATGGCATGAACATTTAGACGAAAAATATGGCAAATAAATTGTTTTTAGATACAAATGTAATTGTCGATTATGTTCAGGAAAGAAATTACGAATTGGATGCCATAAACGAAATAATGTACCTGGCCGAACTTCAAAATTTAGAATTATTTATTTCCGAAAGTATCATTACCACCACATTATATTTACTGCAAAAACAAAAGATTGATGCATTATCAGTCCTAAGGGAAATTTGCAAAGTCGTAAACGTCATTCCGTTTTCTAAAGATACTTTGTATCATTCTCTTGAAAAATATAAGGACATTGAGGACGGCCTGTTATATTTCAGTGCGTCAAAAGCTAAAATGAATTATTTTATCACAAGAAATGTAAAAGATTTTGTTTTTACATTTCCATCCCTTCCAGTCATGAGCCCAACCAATTTTTTAAAAGAAATATACTTCAATGATCTATCGCAGTAAAGCTCCTTTGCGTATAGGCCTTGCCGGTGGTGGCACCGATGTTAGCCCATACAGTGATCAGTTTGGCGGCGCTATATTAAATGCTACTGTCTCATTATTTGCTTATGCCAACATAGAACCAATTACCGAAAACGCTATTATTGTAGAGACGCTTGACAGAAAAGAAGAACAGCGTTTTAAGTTTGCAACTTCGCTGCCGATCAATGGAACATTAGATTTATTAAAAGGCGTTTACAATCGCATTCAAAAAGATTTTGGGATGCCATCATCAGGATTTCGTTTATCAACTTTTGTGGATGCTCCAGCCGGTTCTGGTCTTGGTACTTCTTCAACATTAGTTGTTGCAATAATTGGAGCATTTGTTGAAATGCTCAAACTTCCGTTAGGTGATTATGATATTGCGCATCTTGCATACCAGATTGAGAGGGAAGATTTAAAGCTTGCCGGAGGAAAACAGGACCAGTATGCGGCAATGTTTGGTGGCGTAAATTTTATGGAGTTTTATGAAGGCGATAAAGTAATTGTAAATCCTTTACGAATTAAGTCGCAATATCTGCACGAGCTTGAAAACAACCTCGTTTTATATTTCACTGCTAACAGCCGCGAAAGCGCAACAATAATTAATGAGCAGGTAAAAAATGTAAATAGCAAAAACGAAAAAAGCATAGAAGCTATGCACCAATTAAAAGAACAGGCCCGCATGATGAAAGAAGCATTGCTTAAGGGGAAAATTAATGAATTTGGTGAAATATTAGATTTCGGGTTTCAGCAAAAACGCAAGATGGCACACAATATTAGCAATAGCCGCATTGAAGAAATTTATGAAGCAGCAAAAAAAGCAGGTGCAACCGGTGGTAAAATCAGTGGTGCAGGTGGCGGTGGTTTTATGATATTTTATTGCCCTGGGAATACTCACCATGCAGTGATAGAAGAATTGAATAAATTTGGCGGCGAAGTAAAAAATTACACATTCACTAAGTTCGGTTTAACTACGTGGTGTGCATAAAGAATTATTAAAATGGAAAAAATTAAAAATATTATACAATCATCAATAGATGTAAAATCGAAGATATTGGCTGATGATAAAATGTTGCAGACCGTAATGGATTGTGTAAATGTAATTGTAACTGCATTTGAAAAAGGCAATAAAGTTTTATTCTGCGGAAACGGAGGAAGCGCTTCAGACGCACAACACCTTGCCGCAGAATTTAGCGGAAGATTTTATACTGACCGCGATGCACTGCCGGCGGAAGCTTTGCATTGCAATACTTCTTATATAACAGCCGTGGCAAACGATTACAGCTATGATGTCATCTATTCACGCTTGTTAAAAGGCATTGGCAACGAAGGTGATATTTTAGTTGGATTAAGCACTTCCGGGAATAGTAAAAACATAGTGAACGCTTTTGAAGTGGCAAAAGAAAAAAAAATGATCACTATTGCATTTACCGGCTCTACGGGTGGCAAATTAAAAAAGGACGCAGACTACTTAATAAACATCCCCTCTGATGATACGCCGAGAATACAGGAAAGCCATATAACACTTGGCCACATCATTTGCCAGCTTGTTGAAGAAATCTATTTTGCAGATACCAATGATTAACCAGGCCATCATCTTAGCAGGCGGACTTGGCACAAGACTTCGTTCCGTTGTATCAGAACTTCCGAAATGCATGGCGCCCGTTGCGGGGAAGCCTTTCCTGCATTATGTTATAGCTCATCTTCAAAAAGAAGGAATTGATAATTTCATTTTCTCTGTTGGTTACAAAAGTGAGAGTATTATTGATTTTATAACGAATGAATATCCAAATATTCGGTTTCAATTCGCAGTGGAGGAAGAACCGTTAGGAACGGGCGGCGCCATTAAACTTGCTATTGAGAAAGCCACTGAAAAAAATATTCTCGTGTGTAACGGAGATACATTATTTAATATGGATGTTAATGAATTGACGAATTTTCATTTACAACACATTTCAGATTGCACTTTGTGCTTAAAACCAATGAATAATTTTGACCGATACGGCGTTGTTGAATTAGGCGATAATGATTCAGTAATTTCATTTAAAGAAAAACAATTTTATGCGGAGGGTTTAATTAACGGTGGCGTGTATGCGCTAAATACCGAAACTTTTTTAGATAAAAATCTTCCTGAAAAATTTTCTTTTGAAAAAGATTACTTAGAAAAATATGTGGGCGAAAGGAAGATGTATGGTCTAATCCAGGATAGCTATTTCATTGATATTGGCATTCCTGAAGATTATGAAAGAGCACAGGAAGAATTTGGCCCCCTAAATCCCCCGAAGGGGGACTTGGGGAACCTGCTCAATTTAAAGGGCATTGATGATTCCTGGACTTTATTCCTTGACCGCGACGGAGTAATTAATGATGAGAAGTACGAAGATTACATCCACAAATGGGAAGAATTTAAATTTTATGAAGGTGTAAAGGAAGCGCTCCAAATTTTTTCGAAAAAATTTGGCAGGATATTTATTGTAACCAATCAACGTGGCGTTGCGAAAGGGCTTACTAAGCTGGAAGATCTCGAATTGATTCATACAAATATGGTTAAAGAATTTGAGAAGGCCGGCGGAAGAATTGATAAAATCTATTATTCCATAGATTTTGAAAGCGATAGTCCTAGCAGGAAACCTAATCCCGGCATGGGTTTGCAGGCGCAAAAGGATTTTCCTGAAATTGATTTTTTAAAAAGCATCATGATTGGTAATACCTTAAGCGATATGAAATTTGGAAGAAATCTTAACATAGGTATAAACATCTTTTTACCAACAACCAGGAAGGATGTTGAATTGACCAATCCTGATATAGACATGGTGTTTGATGATCTTATATCCGTTGCAAAGGCATTATAGCTTAGTTAAATTTTGATGCTTAACAATATATCTCGGCAAATTCTGTTTTCTTTGTTTAAATCTTTTTGATGAATAAATCCTTATTCTTTTTTATCTCATTTTTGTTAATTGCCAGTTACAGTTTTGCACAATTATCTGCTTCCGAAAAAAAAGCTTTGCAAAAAAAAGAAGATTCTCTTAAGGAACTTTCCGTACAAATAATACAGGGGCGAACAGATGGAGATCGCTTTTCTGCCGATAGCCAGTTCACTAAAATGTTTGTAAGAGCGCTGAAAATTAAAAACTCTTTTTATTATCCTTTTGATTCTTTACTTAGCATTTCCAAACTGGTGCCTGAAGACAGTACATTCAAAATATTTACCTGGCAAATGGTGGTGAATGATTACGTTACCCGCCAGCATGGAGCTATTCAAATGAAAACCGATGATGGTTCGCTGAAACTTTTCCCGCTGATTGATAAATCGAAGGTAACCGTAAACGAGGAAGATACTGTTGGCAATAATTTGGGCTGGATAGGCGCAGTTTATTATAAGCTGATTGAGAAACATGCATTTGGAAAAAATTATTACACCTTGCTAGGTTATATTGAAAACACGATCAGCAGCAACAAGAAGGTTATTGAAATTCTCACCTTTAACGATGGTGAACCAATCTTTGGTGCTCCTTGTTTTAGTTTCCAGGATAATAGCGTTATTAAAAATTACCGGGCAAGATATATAATGGAGTATAAGAAAAACGCCAGTCCTCGATTAACTTATGATCCGAACCAGGACATGATTATTTACGAGCACCTTATTTCAGAATCAGGACAGCCTCAAAAAAAATATACTTATATACCGGATGGCGATTATGAAGGACTCTTTTGGAGAGATGGGAAATGGGTTCATATACAAAAAATATTTACACAAAAAACACCTGAAGGCCACGAACCCGTACCCCAGCCCATCCTGGATGAAAAGGGTAATATAGACGAATCGAAATTAAGCAGCAGGAGGCCTGAAGATGATGAAGAAGCAACGGATAGTCTACCGCAGGTGAATACTCCAATAAAAGCTCCCCCGACGGATTCTAAAAAATAAGAATTTTTAAAACTCAGGCATCAATTAAATAAGTCCCGAGGTCTATAATTTCTCCTTCTCTCATTCGGAATTCCTCGATATCGATGAGATCAAGGTTTTTCATAACCCTGCTTTTAAAAATTTGATTGTTATTTTTATAAACAACAAAATAAAAATCAGGTTTCTCATCCAGTTTTGCAAAACCTGCAAAATGTTTTTCGGTAATTACAAACTTTGCTACGCCATTCTTATTTAATGAACTTTGTCCCAGATAGTCGTCATTAAAAACATCTTTGTCATACAGGCGAACAACATATTCGTTCCCGGTTATGGGTTCATCGTTTCCTTTAGCTATTAATAAAACTCTTACCTCAATATTCATTTCTTTGTTAAGAGATAATCTGGACATTGTATAAGTTTTAATTTACAAAAGTATTTTATTCATCTAATTTAAGCACAGCTAAAAAGGCCTCTTGTGGCACCTCAACATTTCCTATTTGCTTCATTCTTTTTTTACCTTCCTTTTGTTTCTCTAATAATTTTCTTTTCCTGCTGATATCACCGCCGTAACATTTTGCAGTTACATCCTTTCGCATGGCGCTGATATTTTCCCGGGCAATAATTTTAGCGCCAATAGCAGCCTGTATGGCAATTTGAAATTGTTGACGCGGAACCAGTTCTTTCAATTTTTCACAAAGCTTTCGTCCAAAATCCTGTGCACGCATACGATGTATTAATGAACTTAAAGCATCAACTTTATCACCATTTAATAAAATATCCATTTTTACGATATCACTTTCGCGATAACCGATGGGATGATAATCAAATGAAGCATATCCTCTCGTAACACTTTTTAGCCTGTCGTAAAAATCAAAAACAATCTCGGTAAGTGGCATTTCAAAAGTAAGCTCTACCCTTGTTGGTGTTAAGTAACCCTGGTTGATGAGAAGTCCCCGCTTCCCGATACAAAGTGTCATAATATTACCGATATATTCCGGTTTGGTAATAATCTGTGCTTTAATGTAAGGTTCCTCAATCTTTTCGATCCTGCTTGGGTCCGGCATTTGCGTCGGATTATTTACGATTATCTTATCTCCATTAGTGGTATAGGCAATAAAACTTACGTTAGGAACTGTTGTAATTACCGTTTGATCAAATTCTCTTTCGAGCCTTTCCTGGACGATTTCCATATGCAACATACCAAGAAATCCGCAACGGAAACCAAAACCTAATGCCTGCGAGGTTTCCAGTTCAAAAGTAAGTGAGGCATCATTTAATTGCAACTTTTCCATGCAATCTCTCAGCTCTTCAAATTCATCGGTATTAACCGGGAAAATTCCTGCAAAGACCATAGGTTTTACTTCTTCAAAACCTTTAATTGATTCCTTGCAAGGATTAGCCGTTGTAGTTATTGTATCTCCTACTTTTACTTCTTTTGCATTTTTAATTCCGGTAATAACGTAGCCAACATCTCCTGCCTTCACTTCCTGCCTTGGTGACAATCCTATTTTTAAAATACCCACTTCATCAGCTCCATATTCTTTACCTGTGTTAGAGAATTTAATCTTGTCACCCTTTTTTAGGATGCCATTAAAAACACGATAGTACACAATAATTCCCCTAAAACTATTAAAAACACTGTCAAAAATTAATGCCTGTAACGGGGCATTGTAATCACCCTCCGGCGGTGGTATGCGATCTATAATCGCAGTAAGAATTTCTTCAATACCAATTCCCGTTTTGGCACTCGCATGCAAAATATCTTCCTTCTTGCAACCAATCAGTTCTATAATCTGGTCTTCCACCTCGGGAATCATAGCTCCATCCATATCAATTTTATTAATAACCGGAATGATTTCCAAATCATTGTCAATGGCGAGGTATAAATTAGAAATGGTTTGCGCCTGGATGCCCTGGGTAGCATCAACTAATAATAATGCGCCTTCACATGCAGCCAGCGCCCTGCTTACTTCGTAGCTAAAATCAACATGGCCGGGAGTATCAATCAGGTTTAAAACATAATCGTCCCCGTTGTATCTATAATTTATTTGAATTGCGTGACTTTTAATAGTAATCCCCTTCTCTCTTTCAAGATCCATGTCGTCCAATACCTGGGCGTGCATTTCACGTTCTGTGATGGTATGCGTAAATTCCAGCAAACGGTCTGCAAGAGTACTTTTCCCGTGATCAATATGTGCAATAATGCAAAAATTTCTTATGTTCTTCATAATCGGCGGCGAAGATAAGAAAAAGGCGGCAGCGGTTATAATGGCTGGCTTTGTTCAGAATATTATATTTTACAAGTTTAACAGACAGCTATAGTTTGACTAAAAGTCAAACATTTAAAAGTCAAACAATTAAAAGAAACAATTAATTTGGAGAAATTATGAAATAGGGGACTTTAAATGCAAGGAAGTAAATTTCAAGTTGCTAAAAATGGATAAAGAGATCGATCAAACTTACAAGCCTCTTTTTGCGAGGAAATATCTTTGGCTATTCCTTGGGAGAATACTGCCATTGCTGTCTCTTTTTTTAATAACGATAATTTATTCAAGGCAATTAAACTATACTGATTATGGTACCTTTCAAAGCGTGTGGATGTATGCCAATATTGTAAATGTCATCATTAGCTTCGGATTCTCTTCAGTTATACTTTCGACTAATCTTTCATTTCTTTTTTTATTTATCAAAAACAACAGGAAAATAATAATTGCATTCTACACATTTATATGGATAGCAGGATTGGGCGCATTTTTCTTCCTGGCAAAAGATTTTAACAGCAGTGTAAAATTTTGGTTGATCCTATTTATGGTTATTCAAAATATAATAACCGTTGCTGAAACACTATTGATAAAAAGGAGAAAAGAGGAAGTGTTGTTTGTGATTAACCTATTTTATTCAATTTTATTTTTCGCATGTCATTTGTACATCCTTGTTTCATTTTATTCTCTTTTGAATCTAATTATAATTCTTTGCCTGGTTTCAATATTAAAACTTGCAGCAATTATTGCGGTTCCCGCAAAAAATGAAAATTATGAACCCATCCCGGATGAAAAACATTTTCTTAAACATTGGACATTTTTAGGAATAAATGAAATATTGGGAGTTATCTCGAAATGGATTGATAAAGTATTTTTATTATACCTTCTTACTGCATCTGACTTTGCCGTATTCTTCAATGGTTCCTTTGAAATTCCTCTGTTCGGTTTGCTCATAAGTGTTGCCGGCAGTTTTATGCTTATAGAATTTTCCGCCGACTTAAAATTGAAAAGTAAAATAGTTTCCCTTTTTAAAGAAAGTTTTAATATGCTCTCCTCAATTGTGTTTCCCTTGTTTTTTTTCCTGTTCTTTTTTCGTGAAGAAATTTTTTCTTTTGTTTTTAAAAATAAATACCATGACTCGGTTCCCATTTTCGCAATAAGCATTTTTATTCTTCCGTTACGGGTAAACAATTACAGTGTAATTCTCCAATGTTTTTCAGAAGGCAAAAAAGTTTTGTTGGGTTCATTGATTGATATTGTTATTGCAATTATTTTGATGATCACTCTGTATCCTGTTATGGGCAGCCGGGGAATAGTTTTATCTATTGTTATCTCCACCTATTGCCAGGTATTGTATTATTTATGGCATTCAGCAAAAATTTTGAAAATAAAAATGTATGAGCTTTTGCCAGTTAAAAAACTTATTGTAAAATTTTTAATTTTGCTTGTTTTATATTTCATCATTTGTTTATTGTTACAAAATTCTTTAATAGTCATAAAATTGATTGTTGCTGCTGTGTTTACTACTTTCCTGGTTTTTGCTGGCATCTGGAGCTATTTGAAAACTTTCTTCAAAAAAAATTATGGCCATACTTCATAAAATAAATTCAAAAGCAAAACCGGAGATCAACACAGGTTTCGGAAACAACCCATCCAACTACGGCGGCAGGTTTATAAACAAAGATGGCAGGGCAAACATTGAAAAAAACGGGATCAGCTTTCTGGAAAAGATTAGCTGGTATCATACCATGCTATTGATGCCGCGATGGAAATTTTTCTCCATTATTATTCTTTTTTACATTGGCGTTAACTTTCTGTTTGCTACAATTTATTTGTTTATTGGAGTTGATACACTTGGAGAAATTCCGTCTCCATCCACACTTACTAATTTTGCCGAATCATTTTTTTTCAGCACACAAACTTTTACTACGGTTGGCTATGGTCGAATAAGCCCGATTGGTTTTTTATCAAGTTCAATAGCTGCATTTGAAGCGCTTTTAGGACTTTTAAGTTTCGCCTTAGCAACTGGACTTTTGTATGGAAGATTTTCAAAACCTGTGGCCTTTTTGCGTTTTAGTCACAATGCCTTAGTTGGTCCTTACAAAGACGTCAATGCATTAATGCTACGTGTTGTCCCTTTTAAAAATACCAATCTTGTAGATGTTGTTGCAAATGTTACGCTCGGAATGATGATTGAAGAAAATGGGGTAAGTATTAACAGGTTTTATCAGCTTGATCTTGAATACAGCACTGTAAATGCACTTACGTTGAGCTGGACAATTGTGCACCCCATTACCGAAAAAAGCCCGCTTGTATAATTTTACAAAGAACGATTTTGAAAATACGAAGGGCGAGGTTGTGGTTTACATTAAAGCATTCGATGACATGTTTTCAAATATCGTGGTTTCAAGAACTTCCTATGTGTTTAGTGAAATTTTTTACGGTGGAAAATTTGAACCGATGTTTGAAAGAGATAGCCGGGGAGAAAAGACAGTAATTTTTATTGACAAATTAAATTCTTTTAAACCTCATGCCTTAAATACGCCTGCTGCTGCGGGGCAAGAAGTACCCGTGGATGATATTGTAATATAAAAAGCATCCTGCTAAGCCAACACAGGATGCTTCGCATAGACGAAAAAATGTCTTTTATTTTTTTGCCTTGGACTTATTCTCTTTATAACGCATATCTGCGGTCCCATCTTTTTTCTTGTGCATCACGGAATCACTTTTCATGCCCTTATTAGCTTTGAAGCGCATGTCCGGTGTGCCATTCTTTTTCATTCCGGATCTTTTTTGCCATGGTAGAATCCTTCGCCATTGTTTTTGTTGTGGATTTCTTAGCCGTTGGTTTTTGCTGTGCCATCACATTGGTAAATCCAAGCGTACCAACAAGAAAAAATAGAGCAATGATAATTTTTTTCATAACTAATTTTTTTAAAATTTGAAATCCAAATTAAGCAATTGGCATGTAGATTAATGATGAACTATTGTCATTAAAAGCAATATTTAAAAATTTGACAATTCTATGATTGGGTAATTATTTCAGGCTTTTGATAATAGCCACAAACTCCGGTACTATCAGCGATGCGCCCCCAACTAATCCTCCATCAACATCGGGTTTTTCAAAAATTTCTTTTGCGTTATTTGCTTTTACGCTCCCCCCATATAATATAGAAATGCTTTCGGCAATTGCGCTCCCGTATTTGTCGTTAAATATATAACGGATGTGCGCCTGCATTTCCTGTGCTTGTTGCGCTGACGCTGTTTTGCCCGTTCCTATTGCCCAGATTGGTTCATACGCTACCACAAAATTTTCAAGCTGTTCATTTCCCAAATGAAACAGGCTTTCACGGATTTGCGTTTCAACCCATTTATCCTGGGTTTCCTTTTCTCTAATCTCCAGGGGCTCGCCACAACAAAAAATTGGTTGAAGGTTATTATCAAGGCAAGCATCTATTTTTTGCGCCAGCATTTTATTATCCTCGCCAAAAATCTCACGCCTTTCACTGTGGCCGATAATTACATAATCAACGCCAATTGATTGGAGCATTGTTGCACTTACTTCACCTGTAAAGGCGCCGGAAGGCTTGGTATAGCAATTCTGTGCCGCAACTTTGAATCCGTCAATTCCTTTTAATTTTTCTTTTGCCATCATAAGGTAAGGAAATGGCACGGCGATCACCACCTCACGATCAGGGCTAACCGAAATATTTTCTTTCATAAGTCCTTCCAGTAAATCATTCGCCTGCTCAAGTGTACAATTCATTTTCCAGTTGGCTGCGGCAATTTGTTTTCTCATTGTTTTTATTTTGTTTGGTAAATTTTTTTTAGTGATTCAATTTCCTCTTCGGTTATTTCAAGGCCTTTCATTTTTTTCCAGTTGTTTATATCTGAGATAGCCTTTTCAAAAATATACTTTTCACTTCCCCAGGTAAAATCATTTATAAATTTTGATTGAAAAACATTTCCAAAAACATTACAACTTATACCCACAATTGTGCCTGTGTTGAAAGAAGTATTGATGGCGCAGCGACTGTAATCTCCCATAAGAAGCCCACATTTATGACCTGAATCTATAAAATCATTTTGCTCTTTACTCCATATTTTTATCATGCCTGCCGTATTTTTTAAATTAGAATTGCTGGTGCCGGCTCCAAGGTTACACCACGACCCTATCACAGAATCACCTAAATATCCGTCATGTGCCTTGTTACTGTAGCTCATTAATATTGAATTCTTAATTTCCCCCGTTGCTGTGCAGTATGGGCCTATGGTTGTTCCTCCATAAATTTTAGCTCCCATTTTTATTCTGCTTCCTTCACAAACTGCAACGGGACCGCGGATCAAAGAACCTTCAAATATTTCCGTATTCCTGCCAATATATATCGGGCCCTCTGTGGCATTCAAAATTGAATAGGAAACTTTAGCTCCTTCCTCGACAAATATATTTTCGGGACATACCAGTTGATTATTTGAAGAAATATCGCACGAAGATTTTTTCTTGGTGATCAACTCAAAATCCTGCCGGATTGCCCAATCGTTAAACTGGAATATGTGCCATGGATATTCGATTACTTTGCAATCTTCCATTGAAGGAATTGTATCATTTGTTTTACCAAGTTCATTAAAAAAGTCTGCCGACGGGATAATGTTAGCCTTGATTTTTTTGAAGTTTTTATCAATGGCACTTAGGTCAGCCTCAGAGCTTAAAAAAATTTTATGCGATGAAAACGTCTTCCATTTTTCGAGAATTGTGTGAATTCCTATCCTTATGTGTACCATTGATTTTACAGCGCCAAAAGGATAAAGGCTTTCATTGAAGGGAAGATCATCCAGCAAAATATTCATTCGTAAGCCTGTTTGTTGATAAAAGCGATAAAATAAAAAAAATCCCCCAATAAAGGGGGATAAAAAACCAAATTAAAATTACTACTTATCTTTTTTCTCGTAGCGCCTTTTAAATTTATCGATACGGCCCGCGGTATCTACCAACACATTTTTACCTGTATAAAATGGGTGAGAAGTGTTTGAAATTTCCAGTTTAACAACAGGGTATTCTTTGCCATCTTCCCATTTTACCATCTCTTTTGAAGAAGCGGTAGAGCGACTTAAAAACATATAGCCGTTACTCATATCCTTAAAAACCACGAACTTGTAATTGGATGGATGAATGTCTTTTTTCATATTATTTTGTTTTAAACATGGCTGCCTTATTTCAAGTCTCCATGTATTTTTTGAGCTTGCAAAGCTAATGAAATAAAAAATACCTGCAAAACTAAAGTTGCTAGTTTTTCATGTTCACATATTGAAAGGCAAGGCCAAGATCCCAGCCTTTTGAGGCCTGTATAACTGATTGCAAATCATCTATTTTTTTACCGGTAATCCTTATAATATCGTCCATAATAGCGGCCTGAACCTTTAAGCCTGAGTCTTTAATAAGTTTCACAATTTTTTTTGCGTCTTCGTGTTTAATACCATTTCTCACATCAATTTCTTTTTTAACCACTTTACCACTTTGATAAGGCTCTTTGCTCAGGTCATAAATTTCGGCGGCTAAACCCTGCTTCATGCTTTTACTAATCAGTACATCAATTATCTGGTTTATTTTCATATCGCTCTCGCCTTCAAGATTCAATTTAAAATCTTTTTTATTGAGATCTATCACCACATGATTTCCTTTAAAATCATACCGGTTTTTTATTTCTTTCGCAACAGTATTTACTGCATTGTCCAGCGTTTGTAAATCTACCTTACTTACAAGATCGAAAGATGGCATAGCACAAAAATTTAAATTGTAATAATTGCAAAGATAGAAAATGGTTACAAGAAAGGCAGCGGTTTCACAACGGCGAAGTGTATTTAAAAAGTAAAATTCATAACTTGAAAGTCGAAATTATCTAATTACCCGATTTTAAAAATGAACAGAATAGACAGGTTGTTTGGAATACTCACGTTATTACAGTCAAAAAAATATGTAACGGCTGAAAAAATTGCTGATAAATTTCAAATTAGTGTGCGCACAGTTTATAGGGATATAAAAGCTCTTAGTGAGCAGGGAATCCCGGTAAGCTTTGAACAACCCAAAGGATATTTTATTGTACAGGGATATTTTTTGCCGCCCGTTGCCTTCAATTCAGAAGAAGCCAATGCACTATTGCTGATGGAATCCATCGTGTATGGTTTTACAGATAAATCGATACAAACACATTACACTAATGCATTGAATAAAATAAAAGCGGTACTTCGTAATTCACAAAAAGAAAAGTTAGAATTTCTGAACAACAATATTAAATTTCAGGTACCGGCTTGCTTTATAAATAACTACGAATATTTATCTGTGATTCAAAACACTATTACTTCGAAAACTATCGTTGAGTTTGAATACAAGAATAGCAACAATGAAGTAAGCAAAAGAATGGCTGAGCCGATTGGGCTTGTATTTTATGCTTTTAACTGGCACCTGATTGCGTGGTGTAAAAGGAGAAACGATTATCGTGATTTCAGAGTATCGAGAATTTTGCGAATAAAAAATACTGAAATTCCCTTCAACAAGATGGATCATATCGAATTGAGCGAGTACATGAAACAGCTACCAGTAAATTATTAATATTTTTTTTCCGGATTTAGAACAGACTGCCATAAGGTTGTCAGCGTGTATTGTTTTCTTTGCTTAAATAAAACTTATAAATTATGTCACTGATTAAATTTTTTCTTAAACAACTTGATGACGAGGCAAAAACAACCCGTAAAATGCTTTCGATAGTTCCGGATGATAAGTATGATTGGCAACCCCATTCAAAAAGCATGACAATACGAAGGCTCGCAACTCATATAGCTGAATTGCCCACCTGGATTCCTATGACTCTTACAACAAGCGAGCTTGATTTTGCAACAAGTCCCTACGAACCCAAAGTAATTAATAATACAGCTGAATTAATGAATTACTTTGAAAAATGTCTGGGAGAAGGAAGATCAGCACTTGAAGCAGCAAACGAAGAGCAACTGTCAGATATCTGGACATTGCGAAATGGAAAAGATATTTACAGCACCGATCCAAAAAGTGAAGTATTAAGAATGGTTTTCAGCCAGATCATTCATCATAGGGCCCAGTTGGGTGTTTACCTTCGTTTGCTAAATGTCCCGATTCCCGGCAGTTATGGGCCAAGTGCCGATGACATGAGTTTTTAATTCGAAAATGCTCAGCGAAGGCTCGCCATAAATGAGCCTTCTTTTTTTATTATTGATTTATGCTCCTCTTTGTGCTAACGCGACCATATTCCTGTGAGCATATGTATCATTAAAAAACGATTTTAAACTACTATGGACAACCCTGGTATAAAAATATATCTTCTTCTCCCAATCGTTCTGACAGAATCGTTTTGTTCATTGTAATCTGCTAACGGAAGTTCTTCCAAAGCGTGACAAAAAAATTTCAAAAAAATCAGCAGGCTTATTGCAACCTTTTTATAAAATTTATACGTATTAGTAAGCACAGTATCCAACACATAACACCTGTTGAATAATGTTTTTTATTTTGATAACATTGTTATGCTTAATATTAATTAAGCATAATATTAATAACTTTAAATAACCTGTTTTCTAAAATAAAATTTTTTAACCCTTGAATTGATTTTTTGGAGAAAACCCTTACAATAATAAACGGTTGCCGGGTAAACGACAGCAGGTATCAAAAGGTACTTTATGAACGCTACCATGCATTTGCTTTAAAAATTGTATTCAGGTATGTATACAATTATGAAGAAGCACTGGAAGTAACCAATGATGGATTTGTAAAGTTCTTTTTACAGATTGAAAAATTCAGGTGCGAAAAAGAAGCCGATATTGAAAAGATGTTAATGGGTTGGCTTAAGAAGATAATGATTAACACATCAATCGATCTTCTAAGGAAAAAAAAATTGCTGCCTGAAATCGGGGGTATTCCGGACTATGTGTGGGATATTAAAGATAAAAACGCGGCAGCAGATCAAATGGCAATTTATAAAGATTTGATTTTGCTTATAAAAAAACTGCCGCCGGCTTATAGAATAGTTTTCAATATGCAGGTTATTGATGGTTACACACACATGGAAATTGCAGAAACGTTAGGAATACCCGTGAATACTTCGAAGTCAAATTTATTAAGAGCAAAAGCATTAATGAGACAATATTTAAATAAAATGGAAGAGCTTAAAGAATGGAGCATTTAGATAACGATATGGACGATCTTTTTCAAAGAGCAGCGAAAAGCTATCCCCTTAAAACCGGAAAAGGAGATTGGGAGGATATTGCCAAAAAAATTGCAATTAAAGATGATCCCAACGAAACTGTTGTTCCATTAAAATCTAAAAAAAATAAAAGACTATTTCTATTTCTTTTATTTCTTTTTATTCTGTTAGCCGGCTGGTTTACACTTCATATACTTGTTTCGGGTCCATCCCAAGAAAACCTTGCAGTTAAGGTTAATAAAGAAAATAAGAATAATTCTAATGAATCTAAGGCTAAAAACAATAAGGTTGAGCTTACTCAAAAACCCAGAGCCACTGACCCGGTCTCCTCAAAAAAGGGACCTGGAAACAAGAAAAATATTCGTCAATTCCAGGGAAATAGCTCAGCTACTATATTAGCTGCCAATAGCTCTTTAATTTATAAAAGTAGAACTGAAGGCCCGGTTGAAACAAAATCAAAGACTAATACAGTAATTGCAAAACCCGGCAATACGAATACTGATCTTTCATCGGCCAAAAATTCTGAAGGCAAATCCGATGATGGCACGGCACAAAATCCCGGGAACATAGAAAATCTTAAGAACAACACTGTAGGGATTCCGGATGAAACCAAAAAAGAAAATAAAGAATTTAAGCAACCGAATGAAAATAATCGGCAGGCGGGCGTTAAAAAAGATAATAAGCTCAAAACTTCTTATCAAAAAAAGAATGGTTTGTACGTCGGAGTTATTACGGGCCTCGATTTTAGTAAGGTTGGATCCGGCTCATTCGATAATATGGGCTTTGATGCAGGCTTTCTTTTGGGGTATAGGATAAGCCAGGCATTGTCTTTCGAAACCGCTTTTATGTGGAATAAAAAGATTTATTACAGTGACGGCAAACATTTCAACCTCGACAAAGTTGGGTCCACTATGCCTTCAGGTATGATAATAAACAGCCTTAATAGCCATAGTTCTGTGATAGAAATTCCGATAAAAGCCCGTTATGATTTTATTCGCAAAACAAGTTCTGATTTGTTCTTTGCTGGTGGCGTATCCGCCTATATAATGACAAAAGAAAAGAATATGTACCATGTTACTTACAATGGTACCCAGGAAAAAGTTCTGGGAGTTTATGAAAAAAATAGTTACAGGTTGCCTGCTGTTGCAAATGTAAGTATAGGATATGAGCGCAATATTTCCAGGTTGCTGGATATAAGAATTGAACCTTTTTTAAAAATTCCTTTACAAGGTATAGGTGTGGGTAGCTTACCTGTTACCAGTGCAGGTCTTCAAATAGGTATCACTGGTCATTTAAAGTAAAACTTTATTGAGAAAGTAAAAAAATCCTATAAAAGGATACTGGCAGAGGTGTGTGCTTAAGCGATGTTCATGATTGTTCAAAAAATAGTTAGCAAAATCAATTTTTAATCACATAAAAAAAAATGAAAAATGAAAAAGTTTAATTTTTTAAAGACATCAATGGCAATTGCCATCATGTTCTTTATTAGTTCGTGTAACAAAAGCATGGATAAAAACATTTCGCAAACAGATCATCCCCAAACAATAACAGAAGATATGATGTCGGAAAACGGAGCTAATCCCGATGAATTAGCAATATCCGAAAACTCCGCCGCAATAAATTCAGATCTGAATAATGCGGTTGGTTTGGATAAAAACAATGGTCATTTTTTATATACTGAAAGTAATAATTCCGGAACTAACGAAATACTAATTTATCAAATAAGAAGAAACGGAACGCTCGAATGGAAAGGATCCGTTAATTCAGGGGGTGCAGGAACAGGAGCTGCATTAGGTTCACAGGGCGCATTAGTATTGGACAAAAATCATAATTGGTTATTCGCAGTAAATGCCGGCGGCAATTCAGTTTCTTCATTTAAAGTAGGTAATGATGGCAGCCTTACGCTTGCTCATACAGAGAGTTCAGGGGGAGCAGGGCCTAACAGTGTTAGCGTTTATGGTAACCTGTTATACGTATTAAATCATGGAAGTGACAACATTCATGGATTCAGGATCGGCCCTGGCGGTACACTTTCCGACATTCCCGGATCAAGTCAGCCATTAAGCGCTACTGCAGTAGACGCCCCGCAAATATCTTTTATCCCCAATGGGAATTGGATTGTTGTAACAGAAAAGGCGACAAATATTATCAGCACATACAGGGTTAAGAATAATGGGTCAGTAAGCTCCGGAATTTTCACGCCGTCCGTTGGGCAAACTCCTTTCGGATTTGATTTTTCAAGAAACCGGTTTATGATTGTTTCCAATGCCGTGGGAGGCGCTGCAGGAGCAGGTTCAGCCACATCTTATGTTACAGGTGGTAATGGAGTACCTAGAGATATAAACGGAGCAGTACCCAATTTTGAGTCAGCACCTTGCTGGTTTGCTACAACCAAATTTGGAAGGTTTGCCTATACAACCAATACCGCAACGAATAATATATCATCCTACTATGTTGCTCCGTGGGGCGGATTATATTTGGTGCAGGGCGAGGCCGCTAAGACGGATATGGGGCCTCTTGATATTGTTGTTGCTTCAAACGACTATTTTGTATATGAACTAAATTCAAAATCAAATACGATAGGAGGCTATCACAGGAAATTTTTTGGAGGCCTTGCCTTTATAAGTAACGTATCAGGTCTCCCGGCACCGACTACGGGGCTTGCTACCTATTAATCACAAAAAGGGATAAATTGATACGGGCTTTATATGTAAAAAGGAGATTGCAACAATCTCCTTTTTATATTTTTTTATAAAAATTATTATCAATCCTGGTCCTGTGCTACCCTGCCCCCACATATAAATCTTTTTGCATAATAAGTATCATCAAGGCTGCTGATGGTGACTCCCTGGCTTGTCGAGGCGTGAACAAAATAGTTATTATCAAGATAAAGGCCTACGTGTGTTACAACGCGGCCGCGACCATGTGTATGAAAAAATACTAAGTCACCTTCTTCCAGGTCATTTTTTTTGATATGTTCGGATATCTTGTATTGCATACGTGCAGTGCGTGGAACTACAAACCCATAAACTGTCAGCAATAAACTGCTTGTAAGTCCACTGCAATCAATTCCTTTCTTTGTGTTGCCGCCCATACAATAACGGGTCCCAAACCAATCGTCAATAAAGCCAAATAAAGAAAGATTTTTTAACGATTCAACTTCTACATCAAGCATCATAGCATATTTAAACTGCAGGCTGGTAAACTTCTCAATTAATGAACCCGATTCGTCTGAAACAGCTTTAACATTACTTTTAACAACAACAGGCGCTTTCTCAACCTTTATACTTTTACTTCCACCGCTTTCGGTAGTTTGTAATACACCTTCAGGTGTAAAGGAAATGCCATCTATGAAGTCAGGAGAAGAATATTCATTGGCTGAGGTAACTTGTATATTATTGATGCTGGTTTGCGCCGAAGTTATCTGAACTGTTCCCACTAGTGCCAGGATAGTAAATAAAACTGTTAGTCTTTTCATCTGCTTGGGTTATTGGGGGTTTGCATACTAAAAAAAATACAAATGCACATTTTCCGGTCCTTTTAAATTTCCACAAAATGTGCAAAATAAATTTTAATTCAAACGAAATTTTTAATTATTTATTTCTCAAGCTGAGCGAAGATAGGGTTATGAATATTAAAAAGCAAAAAAAATACCAAATTCACCAGGCACAACAATCCCGTGCCTGCAGGCCTTCTCAACGGGTTGTGGGTAAGTTGAAACCGGACTGAGGTTCCTTTTTGCGATATTTGTATAGAATATTTTCTATTGAGTTATGAAGTTTTCTCACCTCCACGTACATACGCAGTTTTCGCTTTTAGACGGCGCAGCATCTATAAAAGCGTTATATAACAAGGCCATCGCAGATGGAATGCCGGCATTAGCTATTTCTGATCATGGAAATATGTTTGGCGTGTTTGAATTTGTAAAACATGCACATTCGTTAAAAAATGAAGATGGTTCTTTGAAAGTAAAGCCAATTGTGGGCTGCGAATTTTACATCACGGAAAACCGGTTTCAAAAACAGTTTACAAAAGAACAGCGGGATCCCCGTCACCACCAGATATTGCTTGCCAAAAACAACACCGGTTATAAAAACCTGGTTAAGCTTACATCGCTTGGATTTATTGAGGGCATGTATTCCAAATACCCGAGAATCGATAAGGAACTTATTCACAAATATCACGAGGGATTGATTGCGACAACGTGTTGCCTCGGCGCTTTGGTTCCCCAAACAATTTTAAAAAAGGGAGAAGTTGAAGCTGAAAATGAATTTAAATGGTGGTTGAATATTTTTCAAAAAGATTATTATGTAGAGCTGCAAAGGCATGGCATACCCGAACAGGAAAAAGTAAATAAAGTACTCTTAAAATTTGCCAAAAAATACAACGTACCTGTTATAGCCAGTAACGATTCCCATTATGTAGATGAAAAAGATTTTAACGCACATGATATTTTATTGTGCATTAATACTGGTGAAAAACAGGCAACTCCTGCAATAAGAGAATTTACGGATGATGATGTAACGGTCAAGAACAAACGCTTTGCTTTTCCCAACAACCAGTTTTACCTGAAGAATACTGCAGAGATGCAAATGGCTTTCGATGATCTGCCACAAGCATTGGATAACACAAACGAGGTGATAGACAAAATTGATGTGCTTGATCTCAAGAGAGATATTCTTTTACCGCACTTTACTGTTCCCAAAGAATTTGAAACACAGGAAGCCTACCTGGAACATTTAACATGGACAGGAGCTAAAGAAAGATATAAAACAATAGCTCCTGAAATAGAAGAGCGGATCAACTTTGAATTGTTTACAATAAAGACGATGGGCTTTGCCGGGTACTTCTTAATAGTAAGCGACTTTGTAATTGCAGGAAAAAAGATGGGCGTATTTGTCGGACCCGGAAGAGGATCTGCAGCAGGATCTGTTGTTGCTTATTGTATTGGCATTACTAATATTGATCCTATAAAATATAATTTACTTTTTGAAAGATTCTTAAATCCTGATCGGAAGTCCATGCCGGATATAGATACTGATTTTGATGATGAGGGAAGACAGAAAGTATTGAATTATGTGGTTGATAAATATGGAAAAAACCAGGTCGCACAAATTATTACCTACGGCACTATGGCCGCCAAAATGAGTATAAAAGATGTTGCCCGTGTTATGGATTTACCTCTGCCTGAAAGCAATGCATTAGCCAAATTAATTCCGGATCGGCCGGGAACTTCTTTGCGAAGAGTATTAAAAGCTCCTCTTACCGGTTTGAAATCTTTAACCGAAGAAGGAACAAGTGCAGATGATATTGATAACATAAAAAAACTCCGCGACATATATAACGGTGAGGATATGCGAAGTAAGGTTTTACATGAAGCTGAAATTTTGGAAGGCTCCGTAAGAAATACCGGCATACATGCTTCTGCAATTATTATTGCCCCGCAAGATCTCATGGAATTGATTCCTGTAGCGTCTTCGAAGGATTCCGATCTCTGGCTTACACAAATTGATGGAAGCAACATTGAAAGTGCAGGAGTATTGAAAATGGATTTCCTTGGCCTGCGAACGTTGAGTATTTTAAAAACCGCTTTACAATTAATTAAACAAAATCACGGAGTTGATATCGATATCGACTCTATACCGCTTGATGATGAAAAAACATATAAGTTATATCAACGGGCAGATACCAATGCTACCTTCCAGTTTGAAAGCGGAGGTATGCAAAAATACCTGAGAGATTTGAAACCCGATAAATTTGATGATCTTATTGCAATGAATGCCCTTTTCCGACCGGGCCCAATGGCTTATATTCCTGACTATATTGAGCGAAAAAACGGACGCCAGGAAATTCATTATGATCTTCCTGAAATGGAAGAAATTTTAAAAGATACATATGGCATAACCGTTTACCAGGAACAGGTAATGTTGTTATCGCAAAAGCTTGCGGGCTTTAGCAAAGGCGATGCGGATGTTTTGCGGAAAGCGATGGGCAAAAAACAACGATCCGTTTTGGATAAAATGAAAGCGCAGTTTATTGAGGGGGCAAAAAAGAATAATCACCCGGAAGATAAATTAAAAAAAATATGGACCGATTGGGAATCGTTTGCTCAATACGCTTTTAATAAATCTCATTCCACCTGTTATGCGTTGGTTGCTTATCAAACTGCTTATTTAAAAGCGCATTATCCAAGTGAGTACATGGCGGCGGTACTTAACCATGCCGGCTCTATTGAAAAGATCACGTTCTATATGGAAGAATGTAAAAGAATGGGGCTAACCGTTCTTGGACCCGATATTAATGAATCGCAAAAAGGTTTCGCCGTCAACAATAACGGAGAAATCCGTTTTGGATTCAGCGGTATGAAAGGTGTTGGTGAAGCAGCGCTTGAAAACATAATTGAAGAGCGGGAAAAACATGGACCATTTTCTTCGATTTATAATCTAATTAAAAGAGTAAACCAAAGAACGGTTAATAAAAAATCGCTGGAAAGTCTTGCTTATTCGGGCGCTTTTGATTGTTTTAAAAATATTCATAGGGCACAATACTTTTTTGTGGCTCCAGGCGATACGATAAACGGACTTGAAAAAATTATTCGTTTTGGTAACCAATACCAATCACAACTTTCAAATAATACCAACACTCTTTTTGGCGATCTGCAAATGGCGGAAGTTGTAGCACCTCCGCTGCCGGAGTGTGAACCGTGGCCACTTATTAAACTGTTGGATTATGAAAAAGAAGTGACCGGCATGTTCATGAGTGGTCATCCCCTTGATAATTTTTCCTTTCAGTTAAAACATTATGGTCTTACTACAATTGCCGAGTTTAACGATTTCAAAGAAGCGATAAATCTTCATCCAAATCCCGGAAGAACTTTTCGGGTGGCAGGCCTCGTCGCGGAGGCACAACACCGTGTTGCAAAATCAGGAAATAAGTATGGTGTGTTTCACATTGAAGATTATACGGCAAAAATGGAGTTAATGCTTTTTAGCGATGATTACGTAAAATTCAGCAACTATCTCGAGGCGGGAATGGTAATATTTTTCTCAGGTACCTTTAGGCAGCGGTATAACAAGTCGGAGTTTGAATTTAAAGTTTCGCAAATATCGCTTTTGGAATCTTTAATGAAAAACTGTACCAGGAAACTGCAGATAGAAACAGATCCAAAAAATATTTCGCAGGAATTCATCGGGTTCATGACGAAAAATGTGCAACGGTTCCCTGGAAATTCTTCCCTGAAATTTTGCATTAATGACAGCAAATCCCGGGTAAAATTTGGAATGTACACTTTGGAAAAAGGCTTTGAAATGAATGACGAAATGGCCAATTATCTGCAACAAAAGACCGAATTTGACGTTCAGATAGAATTAACATAATGTGGATATGCCAATTCAACATTTTATTGATATTGGACGTAATTTTGCAATTCAACTCTAAAAATAAAAAACTATTTATGGCAACAGAATATACGGATGCGAACTTCAAGGAGAAAGTTCTTGATTCAGAAAAACTTACAATGATAGACTTTTGGGCAGAATGGTGTGGTCCTTGTCGTGCAATAGGGCCGGTTGTGGAAGAGCTTTCCAAGGAATACAATGGTTCGGTAAACATTGGAAAAGTAAACGTGGACCAGAACCCGGAATTGAGCATTAATTATGGAATCACAAGTATTCCGGCAATTCTATTTGTAAAGGGTGGAAAGGTAGTTGACAAGTTAGTTGGCGCTCAGCCAAAATCGAATTTTGTAAAAAAGATCGAGGCTCTAAAATAAAAAATCTCTGTTTCCCTAAAAACCCGGTTTCGCAAGAACCGGGTTTTTATTTGGTATATTTTAACGACTCACCTAAACACTTTCTCTGAAATTTAATTCTATGACCTTTTCCTGTAATTCAAAATAGCCCACCCGTTTAGGAAAACAGCAAAGCCGAGGACTGCAAATATTTGATTTTTTATATCGGACAGTCCACTTCCCTTTAATATTACCATTCGCATAACTTCAATAAAATAGGAAACAGGATTGAACCAGGTGATTACCTGCGCCCAATGCGGCATACTTTCAATAGGCGTAAATAAACCACTCATCAAATTAAAAATCATTGTTATGAAAAAGGCTACCAGAAACGACTGTTGCTGCGTTTGAGCATAAGTAGATAGCAATAGGCCCAACCCGAGTACTGCTAATAAATATATTGCAGAAAAAACATAGATGGTTATATAATGACCAAGTGGAATAATGCCATAAACCAAACGGGCAATGGCAAGACCAATTGTTAATACAACGAGTGCCAATATCCAGAAAGGAATTAATTTGCCCAGGATGAAATATGTTTTTTTAATCGGGCTTACATTAATCTGTTCAATAGTTCCCAACTCTTTTTCCTTCACGATATTGAGGGCCGCAAAGTTGGAACCGATAATAGTTATCAGCATCACTAATATTCCCGGTACCATAAAAAACTGGTAGTTCATGTTAGGATTATACCAATCAGAATATTCTACATCAATCGTTGGTTGCGGATCAAAACGCGGAAATTGAATCCATTGCATGCGGACGGTTTGATTATAAGCCCCGATGATCTGTTGAATATAAGCTGAACCCAGTCCTGCCTTTATTCCATTAATAGCGTTAGCAGCAACGAATAAATTGGCTTCGTTATCTTTCACAAGATCCCTTTGGAAATGATTAGGAATTTCCAATATCAGGTCTGCATTATCCTGCTCAATAGAATGTAGTGCTTGCGGAAATGTCGCACTATAATCTTTTAACTTGAAATACCCTGATGAAACAATTTTATTAATCAGCCTTTGAGAATATTGGGTGTGGTCATGATCAACAACTCCAAGATTAATATTTTTTATTTGATAATCCGCAGCCAGTGGCAATATGAGCAATTGTACAATAGGCGCAAGAAATAACACCCTGAAAATAGAAGGGTCACGAAATATTTGCCGGAACTCCTTTTGCAATAAAAATTTGAGTACTCTCATGCCAACCTGATTTTAAAATTTCTAACACTTAGGCCAAGCAACAACAAAGTCATAACTGCCAAAATCAAAGTTTCTTTCCATATTGCTATAAATCCAAGGCCTTTTATCATCACAGATTCCACGATTATATAATACCATTTTGAAGGAACAATATTGGAAATTACCTGCAAAGGCCAGGGCATATTTTCGATAGGAAATAAAAAGCCACTGAATAATAATGTTGGTAAAAACAAACTCAGCAATGACGTAAACATTGCTGCTTGTTGCGTTTTAGCGGCATTGGAAATTAGTATGCCAATGGAAAGCGCCGTAATAGTGAACAGGATACTTTCTGCTACCAACAGCGTAAGACTACCGTTGATCGGTACATCCAATACATAGACGCTTAGCAAAAGGATGCACGCGACATTAAATATAGATACTGCGAGGTAAGGAATGGTTTTGGCAACGATGATGCGTAAAGGCTTTAATGGTGAAACGAGAATAACTTCCATCGTGCCCAATTCTTTTTCGCGTACAATGGAAATCGACGTCATCATTGCACAGACCAACATCAGCACAAGGGCCATCACGCCAGGGACGAAACTATATGCTGACTTCAGTTCAGGGTTATACAACATCCGCAATTGCGTATTAATGGTATAAGGCAAATCTTTATTTTGATTCAATGATTTTTGGTAATCGTGTATAATTGCTGATGCATAATTGGTAAGTGTATTCGCCGTATTCGGGTCAGATGCATCAGCAATCAATTGTATTTGAGCATAATTTTTTTGCAACAGATTGTCCCGGAAGTTTTGAGGGAATACTACCGCCAGTCTTATCTTTCCCTGCCTGAATGTTGCTCCTATTTCCTTATACGAATGGAGATATTTAATTGTTTGAAAATAGCGGCTGGAATTAATTTCCCGGATAACTGCTGTTGTAGCATCGTCATGCGACTGATCAAAAACGGCTATCTTAGAATTCTTAATTTCATTGGTGAGTGCGAACCCATACAAAATTATCTGCACGATTGGCATCCATATTAAAATGAATAAAGTGCGTCTATCCCTCCAGATATGAAGCCATTCTTTTTTTACAAAAATTAAAAATTGTTTCATTGTTGAGCTTTTAGCTATTAGCTGTTAGCTGTTAGCAAGTCTTTTAATAAATGATCATCACTCACTTCTCTGCGCTTTCCTTGCCAGATGCAAAAACACTTCATCCATCGAATCTGCCGAATAGTTCTTCATCAGGTTAGGTGGCGAATCGAGTGCATCAATTCTGCCATCAACCATTATGGATACCCGATTACAATATTCCGCTTCATCCATATAATGCGTCGTCACAAAAATGGTGATTCCTCTTCCTGATGCTTCGTAAATCATGCTCCAGAATTCCCTTCTCGTTATCGGATCAACACCGCCGGTTGGTTCATCCAAAAAAACAATTGCAGGATCATGAACGATAGCAATTGAAAAAGCAAGTTTCTGTTTCCAGCCAAGTGGTAAAGATCTTACCAATGTTTTCTCTTCTCCTTCCAAATGAAGTTGCTGCACCAATAAGTTGGTCTTCTCTTTAATCTGCTTATCGGTTAATCCATAAATACCTGCATAAAAACGAATGTTTTCGCGGATGGTTAAATCTTCATAAAGGGAAAACCGCTGGCTCATGTAACCAATACTCTTCTTAATCAGTTCATTTTGTTTGTATACATCGTAACCTGCTACGGTAGCCGATCCCGAAGTAGGTAATGACAAGCCACACAACATACGCATAGCCGTCGTTTTGCCGGCACCGTTAGCTCCAAGAAATCCAAATATCTCTCCTCTATGTACCTCAAAAGATATTTTATCGACAGCAGTAAAGTCGCCAAACTTTTTGGTTAGTTCATTTGCCGTTATCACTTTGTCTGTTTCCATATTTTTTTAATTGCACTAATTAATTCCTGTAATTGGATTTAATCCGTGACATAATATTACTCTTTCATTAATGCCATAAAACAGTCTTCTATGTTTGGTTTTATAGCATGTATTTCAACATCAGAAAAATTCCCTTTCCTAGAAATATTCTCAAGCTTTTCTTTATTGTTTTCACCTGACTTAAAAACAACATGATGGTACTGCCCGAAAGGATAGCAACTTTCCACCCGGGGATCGTCTTTAATCGCGTTCAGCAATCCAAACATTTCATTTGCCTTTATTGCCCATAAAGGTTTTTCAAATTCTTTTGTAACCCCTTCAGGTGTATTAATAGAAAGAATTTCTCCCTTCTGGATCAAGGCAACTCTTTCACATAAACTTGCTTCATCCATGTATGCGGTTGAAACCAAAATTGTAATTCCCTGCTCTTTCAGGCGGTGCAACATTTCCCAAAATTCTTTCCTGGATACTGCGTCTACGCCTGTGGTTGGTTCATCAAGAAACAATACAGACGGCTTATGTATAAGCGCACAACTAAGCGCCAGCTTCTGTTTCATACCTCCCGATAACTGGCCGGCTTTCCTGTCTTTAAATGGCTCTATTTGCTGGTAAATATCTTTTATGAGATCGTAATTTTTCTGAATAGTAGTATCGAAAATCGTTGCGAAAAATTGAAGGTTTTCCTGTACAGACAGATCCTGGTACAATGAAAATTTTCCGGGCATATAACCAACGCGATTGCGTATCTGCTTATAATCTTTTACTACGTCAAAACCATCTACAGAAGCTTTGCCACTGTCTGCAAGTAACAATGTTGTAAGAATGCGAAAGAGGGATGTTTTACCTGCTCCGTCCGGTCCTATGATACCAAATATTTCACCTTTGTTCACGGAAAAAGAAACACCTTTCAGTGCATCTATTACCCTCTTTTTAGAGCCATAATTTTTTACAATATTCTCAACAACTACGGACTGCATATTTCTCAATTGAACTTTAGTTCACCATACATTCCAATCTTGAGCAAGCCATCATTCTTTACATGAATCTTTACGGCATATACCAGGTTTGCTCTCTCATCTTTCGTCTGAATAGTCTTTGGAGTAAACTCGGCTTTATCCGAAATCCATGTTATTACGCCGGAATACTCTTTATACGTATCTGCGGTACTGTCAACATACACTTTCACCGGTTGATTTAATTTTATGTGGGCAAACTGGGTTCCCGTTACATATACTCTCAATGTAATAACAGAAAGATCACCTATTGAATACAAAGCTTTACCGGGAGTTGTAAACTCACCTGCCATTGCATACTTCGTAAGCACGGTTCCATTAAGCGGATTTTTAATATTCGTGCGCTTCAACTGGTCTTCTATTTGCGCAACTGATTTTCTCAATGGCTTCGATTCGCTTAAAATTGAACTGTTCGTAGTGCTTGTTGTTGATTCCTGTACCTTAATCTGCTGTTCGTCTACTGCAATTTGCTTTTGATATATATTGATTTGTGTATTCAGGTCATCCAGTTGCTTCTGTGTGGCGGCATCGGCCTTAATGAGACGCTCCGTTCTTTCTTTTTCGTGTATTGCGTCGTTCAATTGCACTTTTAAAACGCTTATCTGGTCCTGCAAGAGTTTTACCTGAGGTTGCACATTTACCGTTTTTTCATGCAGAGCACTTATGGATGCTTCCACCTGTGCCTTCTGAAGTTCCAGCGGAACAGAATCAATGTATCCCACGATACTATCTTTTGACAAAACAGAACCTTCCCTGATGTCGAGCGCTTTTATTTGCCCGGAAACTTCAGAAGAAACCACCACTTCATCCACCTCAAAAGTTCCCGAAGCGTCAAAATCCCGGTTGTTGTTATTACATCCAAAAAGCCATGTACTCATTAGGCTAACGTAGAGGAGTAACCGAATTTTCATTTTGTATCATTTTAAAATTTGTATTATTTATTGTTAATGTTTCCCATAGTATTCTGATAACTATATTGCGCCTGTAGCAATTGCATTTCATGAAGAATCCTGTTTTGACGAGCCTGGTCTTCAGCGTTGACTTCATTAATGTAATCATGCGCACTAAGCACCCCGTTTTCCAATTGAGCATAGGCAGCATTTTTAACCGAAGTCCTAAGGGCAATAACCGTATCGTCCTTTTCAATAAGGCCGGCATATTTTTCAACATTTGCATCCTGTTGCCGCTGGGCCATCTTTGTATTGAAGAGGAAAGTTTCTTTTTGTATGTCCAGTGAATTTTTATTTATATCCAGTAAATGTTGTTGGTTTTTTAAAGTATACAGACTTCCGAAATTCCAGCTTAGCCTTAATCCGCCGATATAGTACCAGGCAAAATTGTTACTCAAAAAATTTAGGCCCGGCCGGCCATATCCTCCCTGGGCAAAAAAACTAATCCTGGGTTTCAACTGATCGTTCAACAATTTATCCTGCAGGTCATAAATTTTTTTCTCATAATCGAAAGCCAGCAATTCCGGCCTGCTAATACTGTCCGTTAACACTGGTGCAGCAGGCTTTTCAAGAATTGTGCTGTCGCTAAGTTTAGTATTAATAAAGAGGCCAAGCATATCTAAATATGCTTTCTTTGTTGAAAGGAGTTCCACCCTGGCTTGCTGAGCTTGTAACAGTTGAGCCGACAATTCATCAACGCTGCTCCTGTAAGCAACTCCATTTGTGACCAGCGCTTTTGCTTTATCAATTCCGTTTTGTATGTCCTGTTGAAGCAAATCGCTTTCCTTTAACTGTTCATCCATTAATAAGGCGCCGAAAAAAAGTTGGTTTACGCGATCGTACAATGCATATAATTCCACTTCGAGATTTTGTTGTTGAACAACTTCACTTGCTTCAGCCGTTTGCTTTTGATTTTTTATGATCCCACCATCATAAACCACCTGGTCTGCCTCAGCATAAAATTTATATTGGTCCTTACTGAATTGAGGAACCGTGAAGCCCGGAACCTGGAACGGGAAATTGGTGACAGTTGATTGATAAGTTGACTGGCCATTCACAGAGAAAACCGGCAAATATCCTTTTGCAGCATTTGATACTGAATAATCTTTTGTTTTGGCGATCAAATCTCTTTGTTTAGTAAGAGGATAATTTTCCCTCGCCAATTGATAGACATTTTCCATTGAAAGTGTTTCGTGTTCGTTGTGCATAGACTTCCAACATGGCGGGCATGGTTATAACGATCATCAAAACTTTGATCGTAATCTTCCTTAACCAAATGGTTAATTTATTCATAGAAAAGTCATTTTTTTATTGAATCGATAATAAATTTTGGAATTTCTTTTTTCCTTTGGATCATAATATTTCGAAACTGCAATTCATCC
Source organism: uncultured Chitinophagaceae bacterium (assembly GCA_963819925.1). GTDB lineage: Bacteria > Bacteroidota > Bacteroidia > Chitinophagales > Chitinophagaceae > Ginsengibacter. The sequence continues at coordinate 395,830 of CAWFYG010000029.1, forward strand.
AGATTATTTATAAATTGAATCATTGCCTTGCCCACGAAAGGAAAGATGCACATAGAGATAAGGTTGATCAACAGGTGCAAAGGACTTATGTTTTTTATTGCCCCTTTTTTTACTTCCTTTTCTATCTGCTCTAAAAACTTTTGTGGCTTTGGAAACTTCTGTTTATTCCATATTTTACTCAGAAAATTTTCCGGGTTCTGGTTGAGCTCATTCAATACAAACAACGGCAGATAGGGATTCTCAGACATTATTGTTATGTATTCTTCACAGAAGTTTTCAATTTTTTCAAATAGAGGCATGTCCGATTCAAAAATAGAATTAATCTTCGGAAACAGTTTTTGTGCAGCTTCCAGGAAAATCACTTCAAACAGCTTCTCCTTATTTCTGAAATAATAATGTAACAAGGCTTTATTAATACCGGCTTCATCTGCAATATCCTGCATGCGTGCACCCGCCATACCTTTTGCAACAAACACTTTTTTCGCCGCTACAAGGATTTTTTCCTCAGTAGATTTTTCTATTTTTATTTTACCCATATAGTTTAACCAAATGGTTAACAAAGGAAGGTAAAATTTTTCAAACTTCCAAATCCTTGAAAAAATTGTGGTAAAAATTGCCGGGGAGTTCCGGCGACTAAAAGAAAAATATTTTATTTAGGGTTAATACCTTTGTTGCTATCGACTCCTCTTACCTGGTAAACGCTGTCGACAATATATTTTTCCATTCCGCGCCAGGGCAATGCTCCAAAGTATTCTACGTAATGAACCTCTACTTCCCTGCCGGCATTATTTAATAACGTTTGCGCAACACTTTCTTTTGTAACACTAAAATTAAACTCATTGCTTTGCACATTTGCTTTAAATCCACTCTGGATAATTTTTCCTTCATAAGTTTTAAAAATATAACCCTTCCGCATAAACGTATTTAGCGTGCCTGCCTTTGTGCCACTTCCAAATTCCCAGTAAAAGTGTGAATAAAAAAATATTCCGAAACCCAGAATAAGAATGATAAGTATATATCTAAAGATTTTTTTGGTCCTCATAAAAGTTATTTTAAGCAAGATAAAGAAAAGAGACCAAAAGGGTTTGGGGTAGCAGGTTAAGAAGTAACAGCAACAGGTTCTACAATTTATTTCTCGGTAATCAGGAGTGGCTCCGGATACGTATTTTGTATTGTTTCCGGTCTATGTTTGTATTTGAAAATAATCGGGAACAGGATACCTAACACCAATGCATACCCTGCGAATGAGAACCAAATATTCTGCCAGTCTTTTACACCATCTTTTGTAAAATGATCTACAACCATTCCACTTAATTCGCCACCCAGGAAGGCACCAATACCATTAGTCATCAACATAAATAGTCCCTGAGCGCTTGCTCTTATTTTTACATCTGCTTCTTTTTCTACAAATAAAGATCCTGAGATGTTAAAAAAGTCAAAGGCCATTCCGTAAATAATCATTGAAAGTATTAAAAGATACAAACCCTCACCCGGGTTGCCAATGCCAAATAATCCGAAACGGAATACCCATGCAAAAATGCTCAAAAGCATCACTTTTTTAATGCCAAATTTTTTAAGAAAAAACGGGATCGTTAATATAAAAAGCGTTTCGGAAATCTGTGAAATTGATAATAATAAATTGGGATGTTTTACTCCAAATGAATCGGCATAAGAATTTTTAAAATCATCCAAAAAAGCTCCGCCAAATGCATTGGTTATTTGTAAAGCAGCACCCAATAACATTGAAAAAATAAAAAACACTAACATCTTTCTTTGTTTGAATAACACAAAAGCATCTAATCCTAAAGAAGAAGCCAAACTTCTTTTTTTGTCAACTTTAGATGGTAGACACGCAGGCATTGTAAACGCATATACTCCCAACAATAATGCGGATGCAGCGCTGATTTGTAATTGTAACGGGCTTTTAGTCCATCCAAACAAATCTACCAGCCACATAGCCGCAATAAAACCGATAGTTCCCCACACCCGAATTGGAGGGAAATCTTTAACAACGTCGAAGTTTCGCTGCATTAAAATATTGTAGGATACAGTATTGTTTAACGCAATAGTAGGCATATATACCATAGCGTTGAGAAGCATAATAACATACAATAAATCGTAATCCGTAACATAAGACGCCCATATTAAAAGCAAAGCGCCCGCTATATGACACAGGCCAAAAAGTTTCTCTGCATTCAGCCACCTGTCTGCAACAATCCCTAAAAGTGCCGGCATAAAAAGAGACGCGAGTCCCATAGTAGCATAAATATTTCCAACCTGGCCGCCGGAAAAATGCAATGTCACAATCATGTAACCGCCAAGTGAAATTAACCATGCGCCCCAAACAAAGAATTGCAGAAAATTCATTATGACGAGGCGTTTCTTAATATCCAGCATATAACATTTTTAGTTATTTATTTAATAGAAGATATTAGCTACGGATTTATATTTATGATTTAAAAATAATATTTGATTTTAAGGCAACCTAAAACAAATTTACCCGGTTTATAATAAGAATCGTGGTGTGTTTATCAAATCATTGCAGCCTTCTTTTTTGTAAATTATTTTGAAAGATAAGAGAATTAATAAAATTGCAACTAGTTAAGTTTTTGAATGAAAAGAAAATCCTATTTTAGCATATCCAAGCCCTTAATATTTGTTTATAAAAAACATATATTTCAAAAATAAATTTCCTGTATTGAAAAAAAATTTCCTGCACTCAATCCAGAGTGTTTTTTTATTCTTGTTTTGTTCACTAACAGCATTGAAAGTTTCCTCGCAACAAAAAGTAAAAGCGGAGCAATTTAATTTTACAGAATTGGCGAACCGGCAGGCTTCACAATCTTTTCAAAAACAGGGAGAGCATGAGTTGGATGGGGGATGGAAGTACCTTAAAGGGAATATGCCGATTCCCCCCCATGCAAAAATAATGAAACAAAATATTGCCCAGGTTCCTTCTCCTGCTACCGTTGAAGCAAGTTCCCCGCCACCGCTGCAGGGATTTCTCGGGCATATTGACCCCATTAATTTTATTCCACCAGATTGCCATGGCACAGTAGGTTTAAATGAAGTAGTTACTGCCACTAATGAATTTATAATTGTCCATTCAAAAAACGGTGGTGCTGTATTAAGCAAGGTAACCTTCTCAGCTTTTTTTAACACCCCGGGAATGTCTGACCCTTATATGCAATTTGATCCTTATCTCAATAGGTATTGGGTAAGCGGAATATCTACAGAAACTACCAACAAGGTTTATATCGCTGTTTCGCAAACCTCGGATCCACAGGGTAACTGGTACCGATATAGCTTTACACCTACATCTTCCGATGGAGCACTGCTATTGGACCATCCATACCTCGGATTAGATAACAAATTAGTGGTTGTTACAGGAAGAAAATTTCCAAATGCTGCAAGTTTTACCGGCCCAATCATATTTTGTTTTAATAAAGACAGCCTGGCTGCCGGTAAGGCCATCGCATTTGGCAGCAATGCCCAAACGATTGAAAAGACAGCCGCTGATGGAGATGTGCCATGTCCGGTCACAGCGTTAGGACTAAGCTCACCTGCGTCAACGTTTTATATTGTGCAGGATTGGAATGGTGGTGCTTCTTCAATAAGATTGTCTACAATTACTGGTACTCTCCCGAATCTCACCTGGAATACATCAACGGCAGTTTACGCATCTGGAGGTAGTCCCTGGTCAGATGCCGCGTTAGGAAACCTGGCGCCGCAGGAAGAAGAGGTTAGGAAACTTGCGGTAAATGATGCGAGAATTAGTTCTGCGGAAATGATTAATGGAAAAATTTGGTGTGCCCATCATATAGGTTTACCCGCAACAAATTTTAATCACACTGCAGTACAATGGTGGGAATTATCCACTGCAGGTGCTGTTTTGCAAAGAGGGCGTATTGATGACCCCGACGGACTCGTATCACGCTATTACCCGACCATTGCAGTAAACGCTGCTGAAAATGTAATTATCGGGTATACGATATCCTCACCAACAACGAGAGTTAATGCAGCGTATAGCACACGCACTGCTACAACTCCTTTAAACACCACCGAAGATGAATATATATTTAAGGGGGGAATAAGTACCTACTGGAAAGACTATGGAAGCGGAAGGGCCCGCTGGGGCGACTATAGCCATTCTTCGGTGGATCCGGTAACAGGGGATCTATGGACTATTCAACAATATGCCGACCAAAGGCTTTCCGCCACTGACAATGATTCAAGATATGGAGTATGGTGGGCAGAGGTTACATTTTTAATTTTGAATAATGATGTTGCTTTATCAGATATTATTGAGCCCAATGGTTCTGCGCCCTATTGCACCGTTCCGATTAATCCTAAAGTAACTATAAGAAACGTGGGTTTAGATACTATAAAAACTGTAAAGCTCGGTTTAATTTTGGACGGAGTAAATTTGGGAACGACATCGTTAACTGGTTTAAGTATTCCATTATATAATTCACATGATGTTGCGATTCCATTGCCCTTAAATCCATCACCGGGAAATCATATTTTACAGGTATATACTTTTGAACCAAATGGAACAACAGACGACAGGCTTTCAAATGATACAAGCCTTGTTGCATTTTCCGTTCTTCCCATGCTTACGCTTCCTAACAATGAAGGTTTTGAAAGTACAACCTTTCCACCACCCGGTGGCTGGTCTCTATCTAATCCTGACGGAGACCTTTCATGGGAGAGAACGACGGTAGCAAGCAAAACAGGTGCTGCTTCCATGACGTTAAATGCATATAATTATCAAACAACTAACGCGGTCGATATTTTACAATCTCCAAAAATTGATATCACCAATACTGATTCAGTAAGAATAAATTTCGATATTGCTTATTCCCAGTATGACGCTTCATCCATAGATTCTTTGCAGATTATTTACTCGACTGATTGCGGTGTTACATGGCTACCAACTTCATACAATAAAGGCGGCAGCATTTTAAGTACAAATGGCGGCAAATTTGTGACATCTTCCTTTGTTCCAACGGCTACCGAGTGGCGCAGTGAAAGCGCAAGCATTTCAACCTGTAATATTAATACAACGTCTATCTTAATCGGTATAAAATCAATCAATGATTTTGGCAATAACATTTATGTTGATAATTTTTCAATAAGCAAATTAGACAACAAGCTGGAAAACGCAGCAGTACTGTCTGTAAATAAACCATTGGGTACATTATGTACACCAGACTTTACTCCTGAAATTACTATTGCCAACTTTGGATTTGATACCTTAAAGACAATCACGATAAATTACCAGGTTGATAACGGTAGTGTGAGCACTTTTGATTATACAGGTTCACTGGCGAAATGTAATTCGCAGTCAGTTACTTTAAATTCAGTGTCATCCTCACCGGGTGAGCATATACTTACCATTTATACCACAAATCCAAATGGCGTGACCGATCAATTTCCCGGAAATGATACAACAAGAAAAGTAGTCAGGATTTCTCCTGTTCTGGATGCTCCTGTTTCAGAGGGATTTGAATCAACAACATTTCCACCGGCTAACTGGAGTATAGACAATCCGGACGGATCGATAACATGGGAGAGAACGAGCTCTGCTTCAAAAACAGGTGCGGCTTCTATGGTTATAAAAAATTTTAATTACACCGCTGCTAACACAGAAGATAAATTGTTCTCTCCTGTTATAAAATTTGATCCTTCGGTCGATTCATTTTTTGTTTCTTTCGATTATGCATACTCGCAGGGAATTACCTATCCGGGAAGTACCGACATGCCGCTTGATACTCTTGAGATACAGGTTACAGAGGATTGTGGTCAAACGTTTTCGACCGTGTGGAAGAAATGGGGAGCAGATCTTCAAACGATAGGTGATCCAAATTTACCCGTGACCAGTTCCTTCTATCCCGGCTTTAATCAGTGGAAGAACGCAAATATCTACCTCAGCCCTGCTATTGGTAGTCAAAATTTCCAGGTTTATTTTGTTGCAAAAAGCAATAGCCAGAATAATCTATACCTGGATAACATAAATATCTATCCAAAAATTCTTCCCCAAAGATTAAAGGATCAGGGTTATCTTTTATATCCAAGTCCATTTAAAAATTCATTTATAATCCGTAACTCCACGATACCAACCACGTTGCAAACCGTTGCAATTTATAATTCGGTTGGTCAAATGGTCTGGACTAAAAATTATAATGGAACGGGTTATACGGAAATGCCGGTTGACTTGAGTAATCAAGCCGCAGGTGTATATATTGTAAAACTGAAATATACCGATAAGACGGTTGTACAGAGAATAGTTAAATACTAGCATCACTTCAAAAAAATAATTTTGAAAACAAAAGAGGTTAACGTGAAGGAAACCTCTTTTTGTTTTACATAAATGCCTAACCTAACTTTGTTATTATGATAACAGCAAATAATGAAGATGAACTTTTAGAACTTATGAGTTCATTTGAAGAAGGAAAACACTTCACCATAATAGCATCAAAAATTATTGAAGGAAAAAGAATCAGCGATGAAGAAGCTTTATTACTATTTGAAAAAGCAACCCTTGGCTTAGCCGCAACATTTGGTAATTATATAAGAGAAAAAAAGCACGGAGATACTACTTATTTCAACCGAAACTTTCATATTGAACCTACCAACGTTTGTGTTTTCTCGTGTAAGTTCTGTTCGTATTCAAGATTGTATGCGCATCGCGATGAGGGCTGGCACCTAAGCATGGAACAGATGATGGATATCGTGAAAAGCTACGATGGCAAACCCGTAACCGAAGTTCATATTGTTGGAGGCGTGCATCCAAAAATGGATCTTAACTTTTTTTGTGATTTCATTTCGCAGATAAAACAACACAGGCCTGATCTTCATATAAAGGGATTTACCGCTGTTGAATTGGATTATATGTTTAGAAAGGCAAAGCTTTCCGCGGAAGAAGGAATGCGAAAGTTAAAAGATGCAGGCTTACAATCATTGCCTGGTGGCGGAGCGGAAATATTTGATGAAGAGATAAGACAACAAATAAGCGCAGATAAAGTAGATGCGAAAGGCTGGTTGCAAATTCATGAAGTTGCTCATAATTTAGGAATGCATACCAATGCAACCATGTTGTATGGACATATTGAAAATTATGAACATCGTATTGACCACATGCATAGGCTGAGAGACTTACAGGATAAAACAAATGGCTTCAATACTTTTATTCCTCTCAAATTCCGCAATAAGAATAACGACATGAGCTATGTGGCTGAATCTTCCGTAACAGAAGATATGAAAATGTATGCAGTCGCAAGAATCTATATGGATAACTTTCCGCATCTTAAAGCATATTGGCCCATGCTGGGCAGGCAGAATGCGCAACTGTCTTTATCATTCGGCGTAAACGATATAGATGGTACCATTGATGACTCCACAAAAATTTATTCAATGGCCGGAAGCGAAGAACAAACACCTTCGATGACTACGCAGGAACTGGTGACACTTATTAAACAGGCAAAGCGTACCCCTGTAGAGAGAGATACTTTGTACAATGTAATTAAAGACTACAGTTTCGATGTAAAAGAATTTGATGCAACGATGAACTGATTGCTTTTACAAAGATCAATTTCAGATTGCAACGGAAATAGTGTGTAAATAAGAATTGATTGTTCAATTTATTTCACAGCGTTGTTTACTGCGCCAAGAAATGAATTAAGAAAATCGCCTTTGTCCGGCTGGCTTATTGCTTTTGACACCTGCTGTTTTTGGTCAGGACTTAACGAAGCACAGATATCCCACAACAACTGCGTTATCCCCTTGTAAATATTCCCGATCTTTTGTATTGCTTTTTCATCCAGGCGTGAATGTTCTGCCGGGTCGGGTTTCTCCCGGAGCATGTTCTGTGCGTACAATTTTAGCAGTCCCAACATCGCTTCTATCTCGGGCTTCATCTTTGTCATCAGAGAATCCTTCATGGCAACTATTCTTTTTAATTGTTCGCTACTATCAGCAGTTGCAGTCTTTGGTCGCCTCCATTTCACCACAGTATCCGTAATACTTTGTCCACCCGATGAAATGAACTTGCGGTTAGAAATATCGCTGTCATTTAGTGCGACTTCTACCCTATCCCATGTTCCTAACGTGTACTTATATTCGTACTGTTTCGATTCAAAAACAGGTATTGTGATAGCATATACATTATTATCAATTTTGTTCATCCTGTATAAAGAATCTTTTTCACGCCAGTAATTAAAAGAACCAGTAATATACACTCCTGTATCTCCTTGTATGTTGGGAGTATGAACGATAAATTTTACCCCTGCTACCTGCGCAGAACCAGAGAATGTATATATAAAAATAAAAGCGCTAAAAGCAACTTTAAAAATGTAAGGTTTCATGATTAATAATTTATTCACAAAACTACCATCCCCATCTTCAGTAATATATGACGTTGATCATTAATGCGGGAATCCGGCAATTGGACAAGTACCTGGTAGTTGATTTTGGCAGTAGAATAATAAGCACTTGTAAGAATAAAAAGATGTGCTAACCACGTTTGGTAAAATGAAATTTCATGGCGGCTATCTGTTGCATTGTACCAAATAATATTATTTTCATTTTAGCATGAATATTAGTTTCCTGAGCCGGATTAATAATAAACTTACCTTCTTCATTTTTTATGCCCAGGCAGTTTACGCCCGTCTCACAAAAGCTAATAATCTCATAAATAGATTTATCCCTTAATTCAGTCGGTAGTTCCTCATAAGCTAAAGATTCTATGTTAATCGACTCTGCTTCATCCCCCCACAGGTTATTAATAAATTCAATTACATCCGGCTTTGATATTAAGGTAGCCATATGAGAACCGCCAATCATTTCCGGAAGTATAATATGATCTGCACCTGCAGCCTTTAGTTTGATTACCGTGCTCTTATGCTGTGCCCGGCTAATGATGGTTAAGTATGGATTTATTCGCCTTGCTGATAAAACTATAAATACATTGTCGGCATCCGCAGGCAAAGTAAGCAATAAGGCTTTCGCCTTATTGATACCGGCTTTCACAAGGATGTCATCGTCAGTTGCATCACCGTGAATATACACCAGCGGCTTATTTTCGTTGAGCCAGTTTTTAATGTGAATCTCCATTGTATCGATCACAACAAAATCTATTTTATTAGCCATCAATATCTTTGCAGCCTGTTCGCCGTGTCGGCCGAATCCACAAATAATTACATGATTAGAAAATCCATCTATTGCATTCATAAGCTTACGATTTTTAAAGTAGGATGCCATTTCTCCACTAATGATGTATTTGGTGAGACTGCTAAGCGCATAAGTAAAAATGGCAAACGAAGAAATAATGAAAATGATATTAAATATTTTGCCGGCCTCAGATAGCGGCTTTACTTCATGATAACCAATAGTGCCTATAGTTATCACGGTCATATACAGAGCATCAATAAACGTGTAATGTTCTATCAGCATGTAGCCAATTATACCGGTAAGCATAATTAACAACAGCACGGTAAACCAAACGACAAACGGAGAAAATTTTTTCAAATGTTCCTTTTTTCAATTAAAGTTATTCACTAAAACATTAACATTGAAAGTAAGAAACATTATTAGATTTCTTCACCTGATCGCAATCCTTGAAATATCCACATAATTTTTTCCGCAATGAGCAGTGTCAATCGTATAATTAATCTTAACCTGAATCGGGAATTGGGGATTATTGCCTAAACTAAAGTCTTTTGGCAGCTGATAAACCAGGGAAAAATGAACACTATCCGGGTAAATAATATTGTCAATTTTAATTTGCAAACCTCCGCAACACGGGGAAGGACACAACCTTGGATCGTAACCTATTAGTTCTCCATTACTATCGTACGATGCCTCTTTGCTGCACGACGTGATGGCTAAAATAGCAACGAGCAAACTTATAAGCAATGATGTTATCCGATAGTTCATAAACATGGTTTGAAATGTGAAAGTAAAATATTAGTAAAGTGTTTTGTAAAATTATATCATCCCCTTTAGCATTCAATCGTTCAAATTTATTATGGTTCGAAAATTCAAATTCTTCAAAATGAGAATTTGTTAATATTTCAGGCGACATAAAATATTGGCTTTTTGCTATCTTTGAAAAAATGGAATCAGAGAGAGTAATTGTCAAAGTTCTTAACCTGGTTCCTCAACAGCCCCCTTTTCGCTTTATCGATGAAATAACATTTCTTGATCGTGATCGTATTGAAGGAAATTATTATTTACATGAAAGCCTTGATTTTTATAAAGGACATTTTCCGGGATATCCGGTAACACCAGGCGTAATACAAATTGAGATAATGGCACAGATTGGAATGGTCGCATTTGGAATTTATTTGTTGATGCTGGAAGGCGAAACAACTTTCAGGGATATGGTTGCCTTACTTACAGAAACGAATATCAAATTCAAAAAAACGGTGTTTCCCGGACAAAAAGTCTTTGTGAAGTCTGAAAAAATACTTTTTAGACATGGCAGGCTTCGGTGCAATGTTTCTTTAATAAATGATCAAAACGAGTTGTTCTGCCGTGGAAATATGAGTGGAATGCTTATCATAAAAACCTAACGATGCCTGTTGGCAAAAATCAATGAATCGGGTAGTTATCACAGGACTCGGAGTAGTAGCACCTAACGGTATTAACGTGCCCTTGTTTGCAAACGCTTTGAAAACCGGCATAAGCGGAATTCAGTTTTTCCAGTTACTTAAAGATTCTGCTATGGGATGTTGCGTAGCAGGCATTCCAAAAGATTTCGATGATGCGATACTAAAGAATTACTTAAGCCCCGGTGCATTTAAAAGTCTTAGAAGTACTTCGGTAAAATATGCCCTGGCTGCCGCTATCGAAGCGTGGACTAATGCGGGCTTTACCATTGCCGGAAATGATTTAGATCCTGACACAGGATGCATATTTGGTAATGGCGTTTGCGATGTGGATCACATGCGTCATGCAATAGGTATGTTTGAAAACCTGGAAGTGCAAAAACTTGGCGTTCGACATATAGAACAACTTATGACGAGCGGGTCAAGCGCTTACATCGGCGGTTTATTAGGAGTCGGTAACCAGGTAACCGCAAACAGCAGCGCATGCAGCACAGGTACCGAAGCAGTAGTGATGGCTTTTGAAAAAATAAGATCAGGCAATGCTAAAAAAATGATAGCAGGAAGTTGCGAAGCAAGCAGCCCATATATCTGGGCCGTCTTTGATGCCATGCGGGTATTAAACAGAAATCATAATGACAACCCAACTGCTGCCAGCAGACCTATGAGTATTGATAGCGCCGGATTTGTTCCGGGCAGCGGCGCTGGCGCTTTGATATTGGAAGAGCTTGAAACGGCTATAAGTCGTAATGCGGTTATTTATGGCGAAATAGTAAGTGGTTTTGTTAATAGCGGCGGCCAAAGAAACGGGGGTTCAATGACGGCTCCATCATCTGCCGGCGTACAGACTTGCATTAAAACGACCATTCATAAAGCTGGGATTGCTCCCAATGAAATTGACCTGGTATGTGGACATCTTACCGGTACGGCTGCCGATAAACTGGAAATTGCAAATTGGGCTGCCGCTCTAAATAGAAGTGGAAAAGATTTTCCACCGATAAATACTTTAAAATCGTTAACCGGTCACTGCATCAGTGCAGCAGGATCTATAGAATGTGTCGCTGCACTATTACAAATGAATAATAATTTTATACAACCCAATTTAAATTGTGAAAAAATTCAGCCGGAAATTTTAGACATTATCAGTGAAGAATGTGTTGTACGCGAGCCAACCAATAAAATGATCAACACGGTAATTAAAGCCAATTTCGGTTTTGGCGATGTAAACAGTTGTGTCATCTTTAAAAAATTTGATAAATAAATAGATTATGGAAAGAGCAGCAATTTTGGAAGATCTGAAATTAATGATGGCAGAATATATGGACGATGCCAGTATACAGAAACTGGCAAACATTACAGATGATACCGATTTCGTAAATGATATTAACCTTGACTCAATCGATATGGTTGATATAGTAATCAAAACTGAGAACAAATACGGCATTGAAATTAAAAATGAAACCATTACCAAACTCAATACTGTCGGTAAATGCCTCGATGTAATAAAGGCACGGTTAGCCGAAAAAGAAAATACAACAAAAAAATAAGCCTTGCTTCGTCCCGAATCCTTTTCTTCAAGCAAAATTATTTTGGAAACTGTAGTCGGTTCATGAATTGTTATCTATGACTTCATCACTCCTTTTTAATAACAGGCATTATAAAAGAATGTATTCATCAATTTCAATAACTTTATTTAGATAAGCTGATAAAATTTATGAGAAAGGTATACATCCTCCTTCTGTCATTCGCTTTTAAAAATGTTGCTGCACAAAATCTTATTCAGAAAAAACTGGAACAATTACCGGCGTATCCTTTTAGTGAAATAAAAGCCGTAAAAGGCGATTGGCTTTTAGGAAATACTGACGCCATTACAAAAATTTTTAAATCAACAAATGGAAAGGACCTGGTTATTACCAATGGCCTGGTATGCCGTCAGTTCAGGTTGCAACCTTATATGGCTTGTTTTGGATTCAAAAATCTTATTTCCGGAAAGGAAATGATCCGGGCTTTAGAACCGGAAGCAGAGGTAACCATAAACAATAAGTCATATAACGTTGGAGGGGTAGACGAACAGTTTGAAAGAGGCTATCTTCAATATCACTGGTTGGATAAATTTACAACAGATAAAGAGGCGTTTCAATTAGATGACTTTTCAATAACGGCCAAGCAACGCCGTTTAAAATGGAATCCTCAAAGATGGAATACCAATAAACAATGGCCGCCAAAAGGTAAGGAAATAGATTTTAAATTCCGGTCGGCAGATAAATCATTGCAAGGTGTGACCATAGACATCTTCTATGAAATGTATGACAATATACCCCTCATATCAAAGAGGATAGTAGTAGGTAACGCAAGTGATGAAACCATTACCATTAATAGTTTTAAAAGTGAGAAACTGGCGATGGTGGAAGAAAGTGCAGGCGTTAATGAAGATGGATTTTTCCCTTCTCCTCATATTTGCGTTCAGAGTGATTATACATTTGGTGGAGGTTCCTATGCGGATGCAAATCATACCACATTTTGGTTAACAGATTCGTTGTTTACTTCGCAGGTAAATTACAATCTACAAAGTCATTGCCTGCTTGAAAGTAAGCCTCCGATCGGGCCGGAGCAGGTTTTACAATCCGGTCAACAATTTGAATCATTTCGAACGTATGAGTTAATGTATGACAGTTATGATAGGGAGCGTTGTGGCCTCGAAGAACGAAAAATGTACCGCATACTTGCTCCGTGGACGACTGAGAATCCAATATTCCTTCATCTTACCTCTACCGATCCGCAAATGGTAAAAAATGCTATCGATCAGTGCGCTGATGTAGGTTTTGAAATGGTGATTCTGAGTTTTGGCAGCGGGCTGAACATGGAAGATACCGGCGACGCAAATATTGAAAAATTTAAATCTTTGGCAGACTTCGCCCATTCAAAAGGTATCGAAATAGGAGGATATTCTTTGTTCTCAAGTCGAAGTATTGATTCAGCAAATGATGTTATAAATCCTGCAACCGGCAAACCAGGTGGTGCTATTTTTGGTAATGCGCCTTGCTTAGGAAGCAGGTGGGGATTGGATTATATACAAAAGCTAAAAACATTTATAACAAAAACAGGATTTACTGTATTGGAAAATGATGGCCCTTATCCGGGTGATATTTGTGCGTCAGTCACTCATCCCGGCCACCACGGTATGAATGATTCACAGTGGAAACAATGGAGTTTGGAAAGTTTATTTTACGAATGGTTAAGGGAAAGGGGCGTTTATTTAAATGCCCCGGATTGGTATTTTCTAAATGGTTCCAGTAAAATAGCAATAGGATACAGGGAAGATAACTGGTCTTTACCAAGAGAGAGGCAAATTATCCTGGGCCGTCAAAATATTTATGATGGCACCTGGAATAAAACACCGGGAATGAGTTGGACTTTTGTACCTCTTACTCAATATCATGGCGGAGGATCTGCAGCAACTATTGAACCGTTGCATGAACACCTCGATGCTTATGAAGCGCATCTTGTACAAAATTTCGGAAGTGGTGTGCAGGCTTGTTACCGTGGCCCGCGATTATTTGATACACCTGCTACGGAAGCATTGGTAAAAAAAGAAATTTTCTGGTATAAAAAATACCGAAATATATTGAATGCCGATATAATTCACCTTCGAAGACCTGATGGAAGAGATTATGATGCCATTATGCACGTAGATCCGAAAGGCAAAGAAAAAGCGCTGGTAATGATTTATAATCCACTTGATATTAGAATCACCAGGAACATAAAATTACCGTTATACTATACAGGCTTAACAACTGTAGCACGGATAAGAGAAAAAGAAAATGAAATGGAATCATACCACCTGGACCGGGACTATTTCGTTGAGGTTCCTGTAGATATAAATGCACATTCGTATACGTGGTTGGTGGTTGAATAAATATTCAAATTCTAACCGTAGAAGAAACCAGGGTAACACCTTAAATCTTTTCTCTCCTTTTGTAGGTATATTATTAGGAGATTATTTAAAAAATATATTATTTTTAGTTTTCATAACGATTCTTGCAATACATGAGACTGACTGAATTAAACAACTGCTGTCATAAGATCTATTGCGTTTATTATAGAAAAAAATGTTCAAATGAACATTCCTTGAATTCCTTTTTAATAGTTTTCAACAAATAATTTTCATCAATATTTTACAAAACATACACTATCATGGATACCATTAATCGAAAACAGCTATTTCTCGCAAGCCGCATTGCGCTTATTGTTACAGCGATGACGTTTGCTTTCAGAGCCTCACTGGAAGGAGTATGGAGTACCGATTTCCATTTAAACAAAGAACAATTGGGATGGATATTCAGCCCGGCATTCTGGGGCTTCACCCTTGCAATGATATTCGGTGGACCATTATGCGATATAGTGGGAATGAAACGTTTATTGGGACTGGCATTCATTGGGCATGTAGCCGGCATCGTTATATACCTCGTTGCGAAAGATGCAACCATGCTTTTTATAGGGACAGTATTTATTGGAGTAGGAAATGGTATGGTGGAAGCGGCATGCAATCCTCTAACGGTAACATTGTATCCTGAAAATAAAACCACAATGCTTAATCGATTTCATGTATGGTTCCCGGGGGGAATCGTTATAGGCGGATTGCTGTCTTACTTGTTAATTGAACAAATGCATGTGGACTGGAGGATATTAATTGCTACACTTTTTATTCCTGCAATTATTTACGGTATTATGTTCTGGAAATTGAAGTTTCCGCAAACAGAACGGGTTACCAGTGGCGTTAGTACAAAACAAATGTTTGCCGCGTGCATAAAACCGTTATTCATCATTATGTTGCTTTGTATGTTTATGACTGGCGCTACTGAATTAGGAACCAATACATGGATTGTTGCTTTATTGCAGGGGGCTAATGTTTCCGGGATATTGATCCTGGTTTTCATAAATACTTTGATGGCATTGGGAAGATCATTTGCCGGTCCCGTTGTTCATAGGTTAAACCCAAATGGCATGCTTATTTTCTCGGCGTTGTTTGCAGGCATCGGCTTGATATTATTAAGCATGGTGAGCGGAGTTGCAGCGTTTGCAGCAGCATTCGTTTTTGCAGTTGGCATTTGTTTTTTTTGGCCCACTATGTTAGGATTTGTTTCTGAATATCTTCCTGATACCGGAGCATTGGGACTTTCCTTAATGGGAGGTGCTGGAATGTTTTCAACTTCGTTGATTGTTCCAATAATGGGCCATTGGTATGATAGTTTCAGAGCCACTGCAGTAGAAGGTGGAGCAACGGGCTCAGCTGCCGATGCAATAGCGGGATCTAACACCTTTCTAAAAGTGGGTATTATGCCGGCAATTTTATTGGTTGTATTTACAATAATTTATTTCAGCAGAAAAAAATTTTACCAGGCCCATAAGGCTAACAAGGAAGCTGCAGCCGCAGGAGCTTCCGAAGCTATCGCTTAGTTTATTTTTTTACCGGGTTATTCCTTAAACTGTTCCTGCATCCCGGAAGGGCGAAAATTTTCAAGCTAATATTTTATAAACTTGTATGTTCCTAAGTAAGAATTTTGAGCAGCAAGTGTAAATTTTATAATATACATACCACGTGATAAATTAGTGATATCTATTGTTTGACTCGTTTGTTGTGGGGTTCCTGAAAAAACAAGTCTCCCGGTATTATCAAAAATCCGGGCCGTATATTTTGAAGGAAGGTAGTTGCTGTATACCTGTAAAGTATTATTCACCAAATTGGTTTTAATATTGATTTTATTATAGTTGCTAATAACTACATTTTGTATTGAAGAGTATTTTTTTTGCCCGGAAGTTGATACTTGCGCAACCCTGTAAAAATTTTTCCCCGGCCCATATTTGTAATCAATATAATTGTATGGCTTAGATTGAGAATCATACTCTTTGGTCACAGCTGCAATTTTTTCCCATTGCACGGCATTGCCGCTACGTTCAATATCATATTCCAAAATATCGCTTGCCTCATCAGTTTTCCAGGTTAACTTCACTGCATTATTATTATAATTTACGCCAAACTGAAAATAGGAAACAGGCAAAACTGAAAATGGATAAATGCATGACGAGAGGTCGTCCCCTGCTCCATTTGGCAACGTGCCGATTGTAGTTAACGGCGTATATGGATTTGTCATCTCATACAGTTGATTATTACCAGCACCTCCACCCGAACCTGAAGTTAAAAATAAATTGCCTGCAGAATTAAAAGCAATGCCTGTAATGCTTACCCCGTCAGGTGTAAGTGTTGATGCAATAATAGTATCAACCGTTATGCTCGCAACCGCGGTTGTGGGTAAAGGCGCATCAATTCTGTACATAGCATAATCAGTACTCTTGGAACAAACCATCCAAAGTCGCCCCAACCCATCAAAGGCCATGTCACCTGAATTCAAATTTTTAATTTCGGCAACCGTATTGCCGGAAATATCTTTAAAGGACTGAGTAATGCGGACCCAATTATTACCCGGAATGTTATAATAGTAAAAAGCTGGCCCGGTAACGGGATATCCCATCCCATTGGTTGCACCGGGAAATATTGTATAATAAGCATCTCCGGCAGCATTTACAGTACCAGACCTTATTTTTCCGCTACTTGATGTTGGCAATGCCGGCGAGGAAGGAATTGCGAGAGACGTTTTTGTACCTGTGATGGGATCAAATGAAACAAATTCTGTTGCACCTCCTCCTACCTGGTTAAAAAAATAAAATTTTTTGGTAGCGCTGCTATAACCCAACCCATTGGCATTGGCTGAACTTGCTGCCGGGCTTCCTATCAATGACGTGCCTGCATTAAATGCATCTATGCCCACAATTTGTCCAGCTCCGCTTCCTGTAATTGAGTTGAGACCATAAATAGAATCAGCGGGATTTTGGCAAAGCTGGGCCTTGCCGGCTCCTGCGAGCGCGAGCAATAAAAAAATAAACTTTAAAGAATATAAATTCTGTTTCATAAAATAAATTTGATAATATCTGTGTCCCTTAGCGTTTATCAAATAAACATTCTCATAGAAATCATTTAAAGCGTCAGTTTACAAGGACCTGTTTAGTAGTTTTAAAATCTTTGCCCTCCACCTGTAAATAATAAACTCCTTTGGCACCAACAGGCAATTTTAATGACTCCCGTATTTGAGAATCGCTTGTAAGATCTAAATACTTTTTTATTATTACACTTCCGTTAGTAGTTATCAATGACAGCTTATAATTTCCGGGGGTTAGTTTTGCAAAAGAAATATTTAGCACGCCATTTTTTATCGGGTTAGGCATAATTTGAACCCTGGAAAAACCAACAAGTTCCTGCCCCTTTATCAATACAACGGTGCTATAATTATTTTCGCCATTTAAATACACGGCCTTTACTCTGTAGTAGGCAGCAGTTTGAATTGTTGAGCTATCTATCCATTGATACTTTGATGATTGGTCTGATTTAATTGAACCAACCGTTGAAAAGTTAATCCCATTCACCGATTTTTCAACTGTATAATAATTAATCTGGTCATCGTTTCCGTTCGTCCATGATACTTTAATATTATCGCCAAATTGCTTTGCGCTAACATTTAAAGAATTTACCCCTAATACTCCATAGATCGGAAATTCCATAACAGATGCAGCCATCAATATACCTGCGTAGCCGTGAGGATGTTGTGTTCCGCTAACAACAGGGCAATCAACAGATGCTATTGACGCATATGCGGCATCATTATTTTGGTAACTCATGGCCGGAGCAAAATTGTTGATCCTCGGTTTACCATCAGTGTAGGTATCTATTTGAGTTTTTAATCCCACCCACCCACTCTGTGCTACCGGCAAATAAGTTACAGAACTGATCCAGTTACTATCTGCGGCTGTCTTAAGCGCATAAACAAACATTGCACTGCCGGAAGTTTCCAAGTAGTTACCGGATAAAGATGATCCCTTATCAACGACCTGGTACCATAATCCGGTTGAAGGATCCTGGTAGTTTTTGACCCCGACAGCGAGATTTGATAATGCCGTGAGAAGTTCGCTGCGTCTTGGATGAGAAGCAGGTACGTATTTTAAAATATCTACCAACGCCATCATATACCAACCCATGGCTCTTGACCATACTGAGGCTGAGTTGCCTGTTGTTGGATTTGCCCATGCCGGGTAAGATGCCGGAGTTGAAGTCCATGCATGCTTTATCAAATGCGTTGTAGGGTCGTAAAGTTGTGAATACACAAATAGAGTTTGATTAACAGCAGTATCTATGGCAGCATTATCGCCGAACAAACGCCCATATTTCGCGAGGAATGGGTGTGCCATATAAATACCATCAAGCATTACTATGTTATTGTAACCTGAAAGTTTATGCCAGAAAATTCCGTTTGATGTCTTGGAGTAAGTACTGCCTGATCCTACCAAAACATTTCTTAATGTGGTGGCCGCAGTTTTATATTTAAGTAAGCCAGTTTTTTCATAAAGAAAAAGGCAGGAGTTGCCCGGATGTATCCTGTCCAGACTTGTAAGAGAGGCAGTAATGGCGCCACTCGAGTTTACATAAAGATCGATATAGGATTTAATATAATTCAAGTAAGTGGTAGAATCCGGAACATCATCGTACACCTTCTCCATGCCCTCCGTAATAATTGTATTGGAATATTCCCAACCCTTTCCGGTCATATTATTAATTGTGGGCTTATACCTGCTCATGATTGCATTAGAAAACTTAACGGCCCATGTATCGTTTGACGTTTGCCCTTGGCTATTGAATGAAAAAAGACAAAAAATTACTGTAATGAGAGCAAGAAAGGATTTCATAATTGGATTTTAGGTTCGTAAAAATAATTACATACAGATTAGTTAGAATCTTTTAGAAAAATTCTTTTTAAAAGGATTATAAAATTGATTTTTTTTTGACATGCAAGACTTTTCTGCACGTTCCGAATATCACAATAATAGTATGAACCAATTTAATTGATGCTTAAAACGAAAAAATTATCACCATATTGTTTTGGTTTCGAATACTTTATTAGTTTGTCTTGATTTTTATTTCAAATTAATTGGAAGATGAGGAAATTTCGAAGCACTTGTCACGCACCGCATATTGCGCCGGTTGGCATCTTTTTATGGAAATTTTGGACGCAGCAAAATCGCCCTGTTATTTAGAACTTGTTGTAACAGAGCCCGCACCATTACTATTCTTTTCCCATGTATCATACTGCGGGGAACTGCTACCCAATCTCGTATCCAAATAAGACTGAGTTGGTTGAGTTCGAACGGGCTGCGTTTGTACTTTTTGCTCTTCCGGCATTCTGGCGGTAACCGTGTCTTGTTTATTAAGTGTAGGTGTAGTGGTTACTGCAGGTATATTTGTAGTGACGGATGCATTGGTTACACCCGAAGTTGTTGGTACTGCCGGCACAGTGGTAGTGGTAATAACAGGCGCAGTGGTAGTCGCTGTCACAACAGGCCTTGTTGTTAGGGCAGGGATATTATTACTTCCGGATACAGGTTTTGTGCCAGGCAATTGCTTTATTTGATTACTAATGGCTTTATTGGTATCAACAGTGTTCTGCTGTTGAGGATAATACTTATCAAGTAATGGATGTTCCGATTTTTCAGTAGTTTGAGAAAAACCCTGCAACGAAAATAATACAATGAATGTAACAAACAACTTTATTATTTTATTTTGCATA
Source organism: uncultured Chitinophagaceae bacterium (assembly GCA_963819925.1). Classification (GTDB taxonomy): domain Bacteria; phylum Bacteroidota; class Bacteroidia; order Chitinophagales; family Chitinophagaceae; genus Ginsengibacter. The sequence goes on from CAWFYG010000029.1 coordinate 416,108, forward strand.
AAAGCTATTTTACCTAAAGTTATTTAATATTAACGCACCAAATTACTTTTGATAAAAGTTTATGCAATTTTTAAAATCTCTTCTACCCGATAGACCCGCTAACAAATTATGAAAAAGCTTTTATTGATCTTGCTTATTTATCCCGGCAAAATAATTGTCGCCCAAACGGATTCGGCACATTCCTGGATTCGCATTAATGAATTGGGATATTCGCCCGGTAGCGTAAAAGTAGCAGTGCTTGGGAGTAAAGAAATTTTTCATGAAACAGAATTTGAGTTGGTCGATTCGGCATCCAAACAAATCGTCTTCAAAAAAAGTTTGGGTAAGTCCTTCGGAAGTTATGGGCCTTTTGCAGATACCTACAGGCTCGATTTTTCGGCCTTCAAAAAGAGAGGCAACTATTTTTTGCGCATAGGAAAAATCGTTTCTCCCTTTTTTAAAATTGATGAACATGTGTACGATGGCGCTGCAGATTTTTGCCTCCGTTACATGCGACAACAACAAAGCGGCTTCAATCCTTTTTTAAAAGATTCCTGCCATACACATGACGGTTATACGCTCTATGCGCCGGTACCAGACAGCACACATATTGATGTTGTTGGAGGCTGGCACGACGCAAGTGATTACTTACAATATTCTACGACAACTGCCAATGCAACTTATCACCTGCTTGCTGCATATAGAGATTTTTCAAAAGTTTTTAAAGATGAAAAACAAGCAAACGGCCTTGATGGAAAAAACGGAATTCCCGATGTGGTTGATGAAGCAAAATGGGGCCTGGATTGGTTATTAAAAATGCATCCGAAAGATGACTGGATCTTTAACCAGGTAGGTGATGACCGCGACCATCGCGGCATGCGCATACCAAAAGAAGACACCAATTTTTATGGAAGAGGATTGGAAAGACCGGTTTATTTCTGCACAGGCAAACCGCAGGTGCGGGGGAAATTTATGAACAACACAACTGGCGTTGCGTCAACGGCGGGAAAATTTGCCAGTGCATTTGGATTAGGTTATTCTGTTTTTTCAAAATTCGATAGTGCTTACGCTGCGAAGCTTTTTTACAAATCAGGTACGGCATATCGGCTGGGTCGGGAAAAACCTGGCGCATGCCAAACAGCGTCTGTACTTTCACCATACATCTATGCGGAAGACAACTGGACAGATGATATGGAACTTGCATCAGCAACACAATATGCATTGCAAAAAAGACATGATGTCCGCAACAATAAATTGCTTGATAACGCCTACGCCTACGCGAAAGATGAGCCCGTAACGCCCTGGTTAGGGAGAGATACAGCCAACCATTACCAGTGGTATCCTTTTATTAATATCGGTCATTATGAACTGGCGAAGGAATTAACGGGTAAAAGAAGGGATACTATTATTCAATTTTACAAACAGGGAATTGAACGGGCATGGCAAAAAGCCAAATCAAATGCATTTTACCGCGGCATCCCATTCATCTGGTGCAGTAATAATTTAACCGCAAGTCTTGCTATTGAATGTTATTGGTATCGTAAACTTTCAGGTGATGCAAGCTATATACAACTTGAACAAGCCTGCTTTGACTGGATATTTGGATGCAATCCATGGGGCACAAGCATGGTATATGGATTGCCGGCATGGGGCGATACGCCAACCGATCCGCACTCTGCATTCACCCATTTAAAAAATTATCCTATTGATGGCGGTATGGTAGATGGCCCTGTATATACCAGTATTTACAGTCATCTTATCGGAATTCAATTATTCAATGACGATGAATACAAAAACTTTCAAAGTAACCTCGCAGTTTATCACGATGATTATGGAGACTATAGCACTAATGAGCCCACCATGGATGGTACTGCAACCCTTATCTATTTACTTGCGGAAAAAGAAGCAACTTCAAAAAAATAGAAACAGCTATTCGTGAAGTGTATTGTTCTTTTTATCGATATAAAATACTTTACCTCCCGTCATTACTCTTGCTTCTCCATTTGTGAAAAGATCAGCAAAATCATATGTGGGATTTATTACCCAATCTCCTTTTATGTCGATATAGCCCCATAATCCTTTTTCATTTTCTGCGGGTGCAAGTCCCTCTGAAAATGGGTGGGCATTGGAAAACTTAAAGGGTATTACTACTTCACCAGAGGTATTAATATAACCATAATGGCTATTCGTAGAAACGGAAGCCAATCCATTGCTAAAGTTCAATGCTTCGTCATAAATTGCCGGTGTAATTGTTTTGCCGGTACTGTCAAGGAACATCCATTTTGTACCCGATTTCACTGCGGTATATCCTTCATTAAAAGTCAAACCATCATCATATTGAGGTTTTATAATTTCTACGCCATTCTTATTTACATATCCCACTTTACCATCCTTCTTAACTTGTGACAGGCCGCAGACACAATTGTCTACATAATCATATTTCTTTTCCCAATTTTGTGAATAGCTGCCCAATACGGGGAAAGATAGTACCAGCAACAGTATCTTTTTCATAACATTTATTTTAAAGTAAAAAATGAATTTTACCGGAAAAATATCCGGTTAAACCAAACGGAAAAATGATCCGGATAAGGAAAAAATATGATGTTAGTTCTAATTTCAGGGTTGCCTTATGAGTGTTTCATTTTGAAGAGCAAGTGAGGAACAATATTTGAATGCGTAATTTTGATGGTTATATTAATCGAATAACTTTTTATACTTCAAATTCAAAATATATGAAAAAAGCAGTTCTGTGGATTCTTTCGTTTGTGATTTCCATAACGATCTCAAATAGTTCCATTGCAAAATCAAAAGGTGATAGCACTCAAAATAATAAACAAAAAAAGAATGCATTAAGTGCAGGCTTAAAATTACCAGCCGGCTTTACTGTTACTCAGTTTGCCACAGGTCTTGGAGAAGCAAGGCATCTTGCGGTTACAAAAGAAGGCGATGTTTATGTAAAACTTTCAAGCCTTAAAAACGGAAAAGCTATTTTTTATTTACATGACGGAAATGGAGATGGCAAGGCCGATGTAAAAGCAGGTTTTGGCGATTTTGCCGGAACAGGAATGGGCATCAAAGACGGATATTTATATGCTTCTTCCGATACTGAAATTTTCCGGTACAAACTTGATGCAAACGGAAAAGTCATTGATCCGGACAAGCCGGAAATCGTTATAACAGGATTATTGGACAGGCATGAACATTCTGCAAAGCCATTTACATTTGATAACGATGGAAATATTTATGTCACAATTGGCGCTTATTCAAATGCCTGCCAGGTAAAAGACAGAACAAATGGATCGCCCGGTATTAATCCGTGCCCTATCCTTGATTCGGCGGGTGGTGTCTGGAAGTTTAGCGCAGATAAATTAAATCAAACTTATGGTGATGGAGAGCGGTACGCAACGGGACTGCGCAATGAAATGGGTATTTCGTGGAATCCTGATGCAAATGCGCTCTATGTGATGCAACACGGAAGAGACCAGTTGCATGACCTGTATCCTGATTTGTATACAACAAAACAAAGTGCCGAACTGCCTGCTGAATGCATGTACCGTTTAAATAAAGGAGATAATGCCGGCTGGCCATACATTTATTACGATCAGATTCAGCATAAAAAAATTCTTGCACCTGAATATGGCGGCGATGGTAAAAAGGAAGGCGGGGAAGATGCAATTGATCCTCTCGTGGCCTTTCCGGGACACATGGCACCGGATGGCTTATTGTTTTACGAAGGAAAAATGTTTCCCGAAAAATATAAACATGGAGCGTTCATTGCTTTTCACGGATCATGGAACAGAGCGCCGGAGCCGCAAAAAGGATTTTTTGTAGCGTTCGTTCCTTTCAAGGATGGCAAACCCAGTGGAAACTGGGAAATATTTGCAGATAATTTTGCTGGTGGCGAACAATTCATGTCACCAAATGGCGCAAAACATCGCCCATGTGGCTTAGCGCAAGGACCGGATGGTTCGTTGTATGTTTCGGACGACCAGGGTGGCACTATTTACAAAATTGTTTACAACGGAAAATAAATGAAGAAGATTATTGCCGGCCTCTTTTTAATTGTTGCACCCAACTTTTTTCTGTTTGCACAGTCAACATTAAAAAGATCGATGGGAAATGGGAAAAAAGTTTACCAGAAAAATTGTTTAACGTGCCACCAGGCAAATGGCGGTGGCGTTCCCAAAATGAACCCACCCTTAATTAATGCCGCATTTGTAAAAGGAGATAAGAAAAAACTCATCCAATGGGTGTTGCTTGGGTCGACCGAAAAAGTTCCGATTGACGGTAAATATTATTCAAATAATATGCCGGCACAGGCGACTTTAAAAGACCAGGATATCGCCGATGTGCTTACTTATATCCGCAATAGTTTTAAAAATAAAGCTACACCAATAACCGCAGCAGAAGTTAAGAATACCAGGGAAGCTATTGCAGGTAAATAACGTTTATGCCTAAACGAAATAAAACAACTATTTCATGCGGATTTTCGTTCCAGGAATGCCCGGTGCATTTCAAACTCGCAATTATTGTTTACCTGAACCTTTAGAATGGTGCATTTTTAAAATATCCACCCTGTTTTATTAAAAAGAATAATTTTGAACAAACCTTTTCGCCGTAAATAGTCAGTAATTTTTTTAAGATACAGGCAACCTTTTGATCATATTTGTAATTTTGAGTATTGGCTATGCTCTTTTTTTTCAATTCTGACTATTACGTTTGTCATCGCAATTTTTATGATACTCCTACTTAGAAAAATAAAAAAAAGCCATTTTGTATTACTTGGAATCCTGTCAATAATATTTGCCGGAAATGTGATGTCTACTTCATTTGATCATAACAGACAACGACCAGCTATACCGGACCAGGATATTACTAAATATGCCGGCTCCGCAGTTTGCGCCAATTGCCACAAAGACATTTATGATAGCGCAATCAAAACGGCCCATTACCTGGACTCAAGACCTGCGGCTAAAAAATTTATCAAAGGAAGCTTTAAATATGGTAGCAATAAGTTTGTTTATAGTCAATGGATGGAAGTAAAGATGGTGCAAAAAAGAGATTCGTTTTTTCAGAGGGCTTTTATAAATGGCATAGAATATCAAACAGAGCCTTTTAATATTGTAATAGGATCTGGCAGAAAAGGGCAAACTTATTTGTATTGGAACGATAATAAATTATTTGAGCTCCCTGTTTCTTACTACACCAATTTAAACAGCTGGTGCAACAGCCCTGGCTTTCCTGATAATTTTATAAAATTCGACCGGCAAATTCCTGCTCAGTGTTTGGAATGCCATGGTACTTATGCAAAAGCAGCAATAGACGAAACGGGCGAAACCTTTTACGACAGGAAGCAGATACTCTACGGTATTACGTGTGAAAGATGTCATGGACCTGCAGCGGCACACGTAGCCTATCAGCAACAACATCCCGAAGATAAAACCGCTAAGTATGTTGTAATAATTAAGACGTTGGCAAGGCAACAACGACTTGATGGTTGCGCACTTTGCCATTCGGGTTTTAGAATTCCCAAACAACCGGCATTTAATTTCACAATAGGTGATACACTCGATAATTATTCACAAGTAAGATATAACACAGATAGTACTTCCACCCTTGACGTGCACGGAAACCAATATGGATTGCTTACTGCAAGTAAATGTTTCAAAATGTCGCAACAAATGGATTGCGCTTCGTGTCATAATGTGCATGTCAACGAGGCAAACAGCCCTAAAATATTTTCGCAACGATGCATCGCGTGTCATGCACAAACTACGCATACAAGCTTCACATTGCCTACAGACAAACGCGTGGTATTGGCGGATAACTGTATTGATTGCCACATGCCCATGCTGCCCTCCCATAAAATTGTTTTAAATGTCGCCAATTCTGAAAATGCAGTACCAGATTTGGTACGTACGCATAAAGTGGCTATCTACCTTCAGAAAACAAAAGAATACCTTGAAAAAATAAAATAACAGGCGAGCCAAAATTTTCCATAGATGCATCAATCGAATAGTTCATAAAAATACCAGTTTTAAACAACAGCAATTTTATAAGATGCAACCAGTTTACCGTTTTTATCTTTGGTGACGTCCATTACCAATGTATCATGTCGCGTTGTGTCTTTATCAACTCGTAATTCATAATCTTCCAATATTGATAAAGGGTTGGGTCCTTTGGGATATAACGGAGATTTATAAATCTCATTTTCTATTTGTTTCGGGAAAAAGAAATTCGTGGTCAGTACATTACTATCATCTATCTGAACTTTAGCATGTAAATGAGTAATTCTGTTGGCGTACCATCCGGGAAACACTGACGTAAATCTGCATTCTCCATTGTTGTCAGTTCTTTGATAGCCCCTGAGCCACGTCTGATTGAGTGTATCCTCCTGGTTGAAATCTGAGTAATGACCATCTGCATCACATTGCCAGATATCTACGATAGCGTTTTGTATTGGCTGACAGTTTTTGTCTTCTACCAGGAAGACATAATCAATTGGAATTCCTTTTTTGCTTTCGGTAATGTTAATTCTATTTAGATGTTCATTTTTATAATACGGTCCTTCCGGCACGGGAGGTGTGATGGGATCGTTGCAGGCGTTGTGTTGAAAGATATCATGTCTTTTCTTAGCAGAAAAGAAAACTGTTCCCGCAAAAGACAAACCCACCAGCGAAAGAAATTTGTTCCTATTCATTTTTATAAATTTTGAATTGTAAAAATTATGATAACGCCAAAGCACAAACGAAACTTAAACATAGTTATCGATGCTGCTCCGGCTTCCCGGGAATAAATTTATCACTAAAAAATAAGGATCGGCAAAAAAATAAATTGGCAACAACGGGTTGAATAAAATTTGTTCGTATCTATTACAGAGGTGCCGACGAATAAATTACAGATTATGATACATTGTATTTCTTAAACGCTTTTTGGCATTTCTCTCCGAAATAATTTGTAACTTGGTTTTATTAAATTATTCAACATTAAACTTGCTTATATGAAAAAGTATTTTCTGGTGCTGGCAATGTTTTTTTCTGTTTCTACTTTTGCAGGCGACAAGGGTAAATGGACCGGTTACATCAGCGACTCCCATTGTGGTGCAAAAGGTAACAATCCAGGGCATGCTGCCTGCGCTAAAAAATGTGTAAAAGAGGGCTACGCTCCCGTATTTGTAGTCGGTGACAAAGTTTATGCAATCAACAATCCTAAAAAAGTTGATAATTATATAGGTGATAAAGTAACTATTACGGGAACCATCACAGGTGATGCAATAGACATCGAAAAGATCAGCAAATAAATCGGAGCCTCACTTGGAACATTAATTTGACTAATATAAATTTCTTAGATTAAAATAAGGGAGAGGGGATGATTTACAAAACGGCCAATATGCGGTAACATACTTTTGACAAATCTTTTCTTCGGGAAGCCCGATCAATATGAACCAACAACACTTTTATCATTAGTTTTATTCCGCTTCAAACAGATCGGTACTCTTCTAAAATAAGCCGTAAGGCTGCAATGATTCTATAGAAATAAATAACCCCGAAAAAATAACTCATGTAATAATTTTCTCTACCTTAGATATTTCCTGTAATCCTTCTACCCTTTCAAGCGTTTCGCCGTCTCCTCTGCAAGACTTTTAATCATTTAACAAAAAAAACTATTATGAAAAAAATTTTTGTCTTTTTAGCCTCTGCGGCTATGGTTGCAGCTTGCAACTCCAATGAACCTGCAAAAACAGATACGATGGCGCCCGCAAAAGATTCAACCATGCCAGCTATTAATTCTCCCTATGCAATTGGGTATTCTTCCCAGTTTGCTATGGATGAACCAAAAAATGCTGAAACAGTTTTAAATCTCTGGAAAGTTTGGGATGCCGGCGATCTAACAGCTGCGAAAGACATGTTTGCAGATAGCGTAGAATTGCATTTCGCAGATGGCTCCATGCTGCATTCTGTTCGGGACAGCATTATCGCATCAGCGCAGAGTTTCAGAAACACATTCAGCAGTTCGGTGAGTAGTGTAGATGCGGTAATGGCGGTAAAAAGCACCGATAAAAATGAAAACTGGGCTCTTATCTGGGGTAAGGAAGTTGATACGGATAAAAAAGGAAAAGTAGATTCGTTTTATTTACAAGAGACCTGGAGATTCAACAAAGACGGCAAAGTTGATCGTATGTACCAATTCAAACAGGCCGCTACTCCTCCAAAAAAATAATTTTAAAAAGAAAGCTCCACCAAACGGAGCTTTTTTTTTGATTAAATTTTGTTTATCCGGTCTTCATAAGCAGACATGTTATTTCCTTTTCATCAGTTTAAATAAGTCGATATGTTATTTTATTGCTCAGCCTTCTATGCGTACACCAGGTCTTAAATTCAGTGATGGCAAAGGTTAGCATAAGAAAGCCGTACTTTTATAATTTAAACCTTTTGAGGTTAGCAAAGCAGAACTAAATATGAAATTATTTATTTTATAAATTATTAGTCCACATAAAATGAGTATAATATGAAAAGACGAAATTTCATTTCAAAAAATATAGTGGCAGGAGCCATTATACCGGCTGCTTATGCATCATTGGGTTTGCCAAATCAAAAAGTTGATTTGGGCTTGTCGAATCAAAAAATAGATTCTAACGAAAATCGTAAAGATCCGGATGATGAGGTAGTCGTAGAAAAGCTATCAGAAGATAAGCCCCACAAGGGCAAAGTACTGGCAGCCATACAACCTCATTGCGATGACATTGCATTTTATGCCGCCGGCACAGTGGCCAAACTTATTTATGAAGGATATACCGGATACCTGATCAGAACTTCGAATGATGATGCGGCGGGCAGCGGCGCAAGTATGGGCGAGAGAGTATTCAATAATGAAAGGGATAATAATGCAGTTGCAAAAGTTTTAGGACTTAAAAAGGCATATAGCTTAAACTACAACAATCATAGGATGGATCAATATAATATACAGGATCTTAAAGCCCGGTTTATCTTTCTATTTAGGTTGCTGAAAATAGACACATTAATTTGCTATGATCCATGGGGGCACTATGAAGAAAATCCGGACCATTATATAACCGCAAAGGCCGTTGAGGCAGCGCGGTGGATGGCAGGTATGGGCACCGATTATCCTGAACAGTTAGAAGTGGTTGATCCACATCTTGTAAAAGAGGCATACTATTTTGCAAGGGGTCCTCAACTTGTAAATCGGATAGTTGATATTAGCAAGTTCATAGATAAAAAGGTAGAGGCTAACCTTACTATTAAGAGCCAGGGAATTGGTGCTGCAAACAATGGCGCCCTACTTAGAAAAAAGCTGGCAGATAAAGGGATGAAATTATCCATACTTGGTACAGACGACAACACTGCAAATTTTAATTACATAAAAGAATTTGCCCTAAATGTCGATTCGGAAAATCTTAGAGGCATTCCTTCCGATAAAAAAACGGGAGAAAAATATGGACTGGCCTGGGCGGAACGCTTCCATTATATTGGCCCGGCCACTTCAAAGATCGATGAATATATAAAACAAAACGCAGTTTCTAAATAAGAACAGTTTTTCGACAGACTCATACACTGGTAAATTAAATTCAGTTAAAAATAAAAAAGCAGAAAATAGTACAAGCGATACCTATAGACTTAACTTAGAATGAGTTGCTGAAATATTTTTATCATAAGTTGCAAATTAAAAAAATGTTATTTACATTTACACCCACACATCAACCACCCCTTACATCCCCATAATCTTTTTGAAAATCTTTACGCTTACTTTTTGTATTGTCAGCACGGGCAATATAACCTAACAGACGTAAGCTTTTAGCATTAATCCTTTATTTCTTATTTGTATCTGATAAAGTATTCACCAGGATATTTTGTATGGGATAATTCAAAAACAGTTATTAAAACGTAACTAAATTATTATTGAATTATAAACTTAAAATTTACAAATATGAAAGATACATACGCATGGGTTTTCAATATTATCGAAAGTTGCACCCACGATTTTCATTTCGATTGTGCCAATGTGCTAATCTCCTTGTTTAAAATCAAATATGGCAATACAGATGAGGTATTCGAGCTTAGATTGTTGTGGCAAAACAAGTGGAATTCCGTTCATGCCATTCTAATTTAAAATGATTGATTTGGCATAATTACTTAATTAACACATGACAAAACATGTTAAGCAACATGTCAAAATATTCCCGTTGGGCATTGAATGAATGTAACCAGGGTTTCGTAGAATAGGAATTGATGCAACAAGGATTTGAAACGGCCCTTTTTTGATAGCGATAAAATTTTTGACAAAAACAATAATTAAGGACAAAACCAGAAAGTATGAAAATGGAATTTCAACATGAACAGACTGAACAAATGCCTATTGATAATTTGCGAGAGGAGCAATTTCTCAATTTAGCAATTGAAACTTCAAAACAATTGGGATGGATTTTTGGTGATATAAATAAAACAGGATTTGTCGCTTATACAAACAACGGAATATTTTCGTGGAATGCAGAAATAAGAATGAAAATCATAAACGGACAGGCAACCCTTAAAAGCCAGTCCCGGGGCAATGAACTCGTTGATGTAATGGGAAACAAAAAAAATCTTGAAAATTTTATCTCAACATTTAAGAACTTAAAAAAGGGCCATCAACAAGCCAGGCTTAATCAAAATATTAAAATCTTAAAACAATAATGCGAGCCAGCAGATGCCGGTATTGCCTCATATTAATTTAAGTACCCTGGTATCGGTCAATAGCAGCTGATAGCTGGATCTGGTGATTATTTCGTAAAGTCAATTCTCGACAATCCCGAATCCGGATTTTTATGGAACCACCCGGTACCATATTCGAGGATATATAATCTTCCATCAGGGCCCATTTCCATATCTATCGGAGCAGCAAGTTTTATACTATCTATAAAAGGTTCCATTTTATAGAAATTGCCGTTAGGCCTCATAGTCACGGCCTTAATAAAATTCCTGGACCATTCATAAATAAACAATTTGCCATTGTAATAGTCGGGAAGTCTTGTTGAATCAGGATAAAGATCACTATAAAAAACCGGTCCCGCCATAGCAGTGCGCCCCCCGGACCCTAATTCAGGAAAAAGAGCAATGCTATCATAAGGATACCAGATAAATGCCGGTTGTGCCGGTGGTAATTCTTTTATCCCTGTGTTATTGGGTGAGTTGTTTACAGGCTTATCGGGATCAAATGCAGGTCCCGGTTTCCCTGTTTCATAATTATAACTGTGGTATGCATAGTTATTGCCCACAAAAAATGGCCATCCGAAAAAACCGGCTTTACGGGCCTGGTTGATCTCATCATATCCTCTTGGTCCTCTTGTATCGAAACTGTCTTTTGCCGCATCAGGGCCTACTTCTCCCCAATACAGGAAACTATTTTTTTGATCAACTGCTATGCGGTACGGATTGCGATCACCCATTATGTATATTTCCGGCCTTGTTTTCGGTTCGTTTCCTGGGAAAAGGTTACCCTCGGGAATATCATACGTTCCATCGTCTTTTATTTTAAGCCTGATGATTTTTCCCCGGAGGTCATTGCTATTGGCAGCACTTCGTTCATCATCATAATGTTCATGCCCCGGCCTTTGATCCAAAGGAGCAAAACCGTGACTTACAAACGGCTGATGAGGTTCATCAAAAGGAGTAGTATTATCGCCGGTAGAAAGATATAACAACCCGCCAGGTCCAAAAGCCACCGAGCCCCCGGTGTGGCAACAAATTTCTCTTTGAGAATAAAACTGGAGAATTATTTTTTCTGATGCCATGTCTATGGTATCATTCTTTAAGGTAAATCTTGAGAGGCGATTCACGGAAGTGTCTGCAGGAGAATAGTAAATATATACCCAATTGTTTTTTGCAAAATTGGGATCCTTACAAATCCCCAACAAACCTTCTTCGGCATTAATAGTTGTGTCTTTAGCTTTCCAGTAAACATTTAAGAACCCCGCTTTTTGCACCTTTTTCGTATCATTTTTATATAATAATATTTCACCGCGACGTTGAGTAATCAACACATCAAGATTGGGCAGTATGGTCATTTCTGTCGGCTCAAAAAATTCACCCTTAGATAACATTGTTTTTGTAAAGTGACTTTCATCCGGCGGATAGGCTGATTTTGCTTTCGAGTAGTCCAGAACGTTATTACCGATTGCATATTGAATACCGCCAAGAATATGTTTCAGATAGAGGGAATCAAAATACGATTCCTGCGTATGTCCGAGTTCTGTATAAAAAGCACGACCACCATCAAAATCATGATACCACGCCATTGGATGATCATCATTCATGGTGCCCCCGTTATAACTTTTTTCATCTATTTTAATCAACACTTTTGCATCTTTATTGATATTTCTGAAATTATACCATTCATCGGTTCGTTTCCAAACAACGGGAAGAAACTTTGTTGACAGTTGCGAGGTATCTACAACCAATAAACTCGCTGGTTGAATTGCGGGATGGTTAACAAAATATGCTCCAACAAGGTCGCCGTACCATCCCCAGTCATATTCAGTATCTGTGGCCGAGTGAATCCCTACAAAGCCTCCGCCTGACTGAATAAAACGTTCAAATGCTATCTCCTGGTTATTATCAAGCACATTCCCTGTTGTATTCAAAAAAATAACGGCTGCATATTTTTTTAAACTGTCATCATTAAACTTAGCTGCGTCTTCCGTAGTATCAACTTCAAAATCATTTTCCAAACCTAATTTTTGTATTGCCGCTTTACCAGTAGGAATGGAAGCATGCCGAAAGGCCGTTGTTTTGGAAAATACGAGCACCCGTGGCCTTCTGTTGTTATTACAGGAAATAAAAAGGAATGTAGAGGCTGCCAATAAAATAACAGGGAGTAATTTTTTCATATTCAAGTTTATGCGATAAAATTATGGATAATAATTTAACCGCGTTACAACGCAACCAAATTTAGTTTTCGTGTTACCGAAAGCGTTAGTATATCGGCATTTATTAATTTTACTATGAAAGTTCGTTTTGCAAAATTAGTATAGAACCGTATTTAGCCTTGCGTTTTAAAATCAAACATCAATGAACGGAGATTAATTCCTACACTTCCCCCAAATTGAAGGGCAGGGAACGAATGCGTTTATTCGTCAATGCAAAAATTGCGTTGGTCAAAGAAGGAGCTACAGTGGGCAATCCTGCTTCCCCGGCTCCTTCGGGATGCTCTGTACTTTGAATAACGTACACTTGAATCTCGGGGCTTTCTTCCATGCGGAGCATTTTATATTTGTCAAAATTTTGCTCAAGCACTTTCCCTTTTTCAATAGTTAGCCCGCTTTTATAGGCAGCGGTAAGTCCCATTACGATGCAGCCTTCTGTCTGGGCTTTTATTATATCTGGATTAACCGGAGTGCCACAATCAATAGCTGCTACAATTTTTGCTGGCTTTATCTTACCGTCAATTCTTTTCACTTCTGAAACCATTGCTACAAAAGCACCGGAGCGTTCCACAATGGCTACTCCCATCCCGGTATCCTTTTCTCGGGGTTTATACCAGTCAGATCTTTTCGCAACCTCCTGCAACACGCCCGTATATCTTTTATGATTTTTAAGAAGAGAAAGCCTGAAATCAAGCGGGTCTTTTTTTGCCAAATTCGCAAGTTCATCCATAAATGACTCATGCGCAAAACAATTGGTAGAATGATAAACGGACCGCCAATAAGAAACAGGGATATAAAATTTTTGCAGCACGCCGCTTATCTTGAAATTAGCAAAAGCATATTCGGTATTGATTCCCCCGGTTATACCGTTAGTGGGTTTGTTATTATCCCCATTTTGATTTCGGATATCCTGGCAGATGACTTTGTGGTCAAGTGAAACAATATTGCCATCGTCATCTACGGTACCCCTGCAAACATTGAGTGAGCAGGCTCTGAATGGCCCTTGTGAAATATCATCTTCCCTGGTCCAGATCACTTTTATTGGTGCTCCCGTCTGTTTCGACAAGTCTGCTGCTTCTTCTACAACATCCGTCAATGATCTTCTTCCAAAACCACCGCCCATGAATGTATAATTGATTTTGACATTCTCCTCAGGAACATTGTATTTCCGGGACAAAAAATCTCTCATGCCATTGGGATTCTGAGTTGATCCCCAGAATTCACAAGTAACTTTCCCCACACTCACAATTGCATTCATGGGCTCCATGGGAGCATGTGTTTGATAAGGTGTTTCATAAGAGGCTTCAATTTTATTCGCAGCATCATTATAAGCATTATCAAAATCTCCTTTTTGATGGAATATTTCCGCAGGTTGGTGTGATGCATTTTGAGCGTCTTCTTTTATCTTTTGTGTCGTCCATGTTTCAAGATCACCATTATCCCATTTAACTTCAAGCATTTTTCTTCCCTGCACTGCTGCCCAATAATTATCAGCAATAACGGCAACGCCTGCACGAACTTGTCCGAACACCTCTCTTTGAGTTTTTAACACATACTTTACTCCTTTTACTGCTTTTGCCTTTTCATCATTAAAACTTACCAGCTTACCCAAAATAACAGGAGACCGTTCAATGGAAGCATATAACATGCCCGGCACCTCGGCGTCAATTCCAAATTGTGCCGTTCCATTCAGCTTAGACGGGATGTCTTTTCTCTGAAGAGATTTACCAATTATTGTAAAGTCTTTGGGGTCTTTTAATATTGGATTCTCCGGAGGCGTAAGTTTCCTTGCATCGGCTACCAGGTCACCATAACTTAATTTAGCCTCCGTGCTTTTATTGATAACCATTGCATTCTTAGCATAACAATTTTCTACACTGATATTCCATTTATTAGCGGCAGCTGTCTTGAGCATTTCTTTTGCGGAAGCGCCTGCCTTCCTCATCCAGTCGTAGTTACTGTGAATGCTCCTGCTTCCCACTACCATTTGATCTCCATACGTCTTCCTGTCTGCCGGAGATGGCATGATGTTAATACTTTCCATATCCACTTCAAGTTCCTCCGCAATGATCATTGGAATCGCTTCGAAAGTTCCCTGCCCCATTTCAGGACGATGATTGAACAAGGTTATTTTTCCATTACTATCAATAAAGATAAAGGGGCTTAGTTCTGTTTCGGAGCTCTCGTCTTCCAGATCGAGATTAACAATTTTTGGATCTTCGCCAAAGATGGAGAGATAACCAAGCGCCAATACGGCCCCCGACATCGCTGAAAGTTTTAAAAATTTTCTTCTCGGAATTACAGTTGATACTTTCATAGCAAACAATTTATAATTACGCAGATACAATGAAAGAGCAGGAGGCTATAAAGTTAAATCAATCTTCACGGAGTTGATTTACTTTTTATTGACACTTTGAACTAATTTAACAATAACATTTTACGCAGGTAATAAAATGACAAATTTCGTTCCTTCACCTTCTTTAGTTTCCACTCTTATTTCCCCGCCATGTACTTTAATAATATCATAACTCAAACTTAATCCTAATCCAGTTCCCTCACCGGTTGGCTTTGTTGTAAAGAATGGCTGAAAGATTTTGGCAACTACTTTTTGAGGAATACCGTTGCCATTATCTGAGACAATAATCTCAATCTTATCTCTGAGTTTTTTTGTTTGAACTGAAACAAGTGGTTTATATCCCTCATCATTCAATTTCTTTTTTTGATTAACAGCGAAAAACGCATTGTTATATAAATTAAGTAATACTCTTCCAATCTCCTGTGGAACGATATTTATTTTTCCTATTCCTGCCTCGTCGGCAGACAGGGAGTCGTCAAAATCAGCTTTGAGATCAGCATTAAAGCTTTTATCTTTTGCTCTCATACCGTGGTAGGCTAAACGAAGATATTCATCTGCCAATGCATTAATATCTGTTGGTTCTTTTACACCTGTGCTTGTTCTTGAATGTTGCAGCATGTTCTTTACAATGGCATCTGCCCTCTTGCCGTGATGATTTATTTTTTCAGAATTATTTTTTATATCATTTGAAATTGCAATTGCTTCATCAACGTTACCTGAATTTAATTCCGTTTGTAATTCATCAACCATTTCCTGGTTCACTTCTGAAAAATTATTCACGAAATTTAATGGGTTTTGTATCTCATGTGCAATGCCGGCAGTAAGTTCGCCGAGTGAAGCCATTTTTTCTGATTGGATAAGTTGGGCTTGTGTAGATTTTAATTCTGATAAAGTAGTTTCTACCTTTTCTTTTTGAAGCTCTATTTCTTTTTTCTGATGTTGCAGTAATTTATTTGCTTTTTGTTTAGTTCTATTGTTTCTCCAAAGTATAGAACCTATTATGATAAATGCAGCCAAAGCGGCAACCAATGCATATTGCTTTACTTTGTTTTCGTACTTGTCTTTCTCAATACTGATTTCCTGCTGACGCAGTTGTTCATCATATGTAACGTTTTGCAACTGTTTTATTTTTTCCTGACTAAATAAGCTATCCTTAAACGCTAAGAGTATTTCCTGGTATTTAAATGCGCTATCAATATTGTGCCTGGATTTATAGATTTCTACCAATAAGGTACTGGCATCAATTAAAGGAGCAGGAATAGAAACTTTTGTACCCAGTAATATCGCTTGTTGTGCATAAAAGATAGCAGAATCTATTTGACCTGTTTTCTGGTATACCGAAGCAATGCCATTATAACTTTTAAGTAAATCACTATTACCCAAGTTATAGGTAAGGCTTTGTTTATAAAGATCAATCGCTTTCACAAAGTTTCCTTTTTGCTCATAAAGAGCTGCCAGGTATTGGTAAGGCTCACTCCAATGGAAATTCGTATCTTTTATGTCTAAATCATAAGCCCTCTGTATATAAACTAAAGCAGAATCCCATTTATGTAAATTAAAATAAGCTGCCCCTATGAATCCGTTAAGAATTTTAGGCCCTCCTAAGGTTACAGCATTCGTCTTTTGTGCTTTATAGAAATACTCCAATGCTTTATTATAGTCTTGAGAATTTGAGTAAGCAAGACCTATTAAAGCCAGAGAATTTGCAATCTTTGTTGAATCTTTTAGTTGATTTGCCAGTTCTAATGCCTTAAACCTAAATTCGAGTGCTTTGGAATAATTGCCTTTCGCAGACAGTGCTTCAGTTAAAGGAAGTATGAGGTCATATTCGCCTCTTTCAAAATTTAATTTCCTTGCTAAAGCCAATCCTGGCAAGACATACAAAAGAGCACTATCTGGATTAGACCATTGATAAGAATAGGCTAAATCAAAATAGGCTTCTACTTTATTTGTATCATTTGGGGCAGCAGGTAGTGCTTGCTTTAATGAGTCTATATATACTATATATAATGAATCGTTTTGAGCAATAACAGTAAATGAACATGTGATAAAAATTATTGATAGGAACAGTTTAAAAAGATAAGTTTTCATTATGCAACAGTAGGTAATTGAATTGTAAATGTTGTTCCTTCACTTTCCTTCGTTTCCACTTTTATTTCACCGCCATGTGCTTTAATAATATCATAGCTTAAACTCAATCCCAGTCCTGTTCCCTCACCTGTTGGCTTGGTAGTAAAGAATGGCTGGAAGATTTTGTCAACTACTTTTTGAGGAATACCATTGCCGTTGTCCTTTACCGTTAGCTCTATTTTATTATTTATCTTTTTTGTACTTACCGTAACAGTTGGTTCATAACTGGCTTCGACAGGCTCTGCCTGACAAGCTTTTTGTTTTTCGTTAACTGCGTAAAATGCATTGTTGTATAAATTCAATAACACTCTTCCAATATCCTGTGGAACGATATTTATTTTTCCAATACTTTCATCAAAATCAGTTTGCATGTTTGCATTAAAAGTTTTGTCTTTAGCCCTCATACCGTTGTAGGATAAACGAAGATATTCATCTGCTAATGCATTGATATCCGTTAGTTCTTTTTGCCCCGTGCTTGTTCTTGAATGTTGCAGCATATTTTTGACAATAGCGTCGGCACGTTTACCATGGTGATTTATTTTTTCTTCGTTTTCTCTTATATCTTTCGCAATTAAGAGCGCTTCTTCATTGTTGTTATTTTTTAATTCAGTTTCCAGTTCATCAACTAATTCTTTATTTACTTCTGAAAAATTGTTTACGAAGTTTAAAGGGTTTTGTATTTCATGTGCAATACCTGCGGTAAGTTCACCAAGAGAAGCCATTTTTTCGGATTGGATAAGTTGGGCCTGGGTGGATTTAAGCTGGCTATATGCATTCTCAATTTTCGACTTTGCTTTTTGTTTTTGAAGATTATTAATGTAGAGAAAAAAAGCTACTAAAAGAATAATTCCAATAATAAAATATTGCACATTACGGGTACGTTTTGTTTCTGCATCTTTTCTTCCCTGCTCCGCTTTACTAATAGCTTCTTTTTTATCAAACTGGTATTGCATGGTGATTTGTTGCGTCTTCTTAGCGCTCTCTTCTACGTATGTACTATCGTGATGCTCAATGCTTTTTTTATAGTCCTTGTAAGCTTGAGGGAAGTCTCCACTCGCACTGTCCAAATCCGAAAGGGATTTGTAAACAATTTCAAGTGCACCGTGGTCAATTTGCTTCTCAAAAAAAGAACGGCTTTCTTCCAGGTAAATCCTTGCTTTTGATAAATTGTTTAGTTGCATATATACTTTACCAACATCAGTGTAAGTACCATATACAAACCCTTCCACATTTTTCTCTTTATATATTGTTATTGCAGAAAAATATTTTTCTAAAGCCCGGGCATACTTTGTTTTACTATTATTTATATCCCCTTTTACATTGGCAATTCGTCCCAATATTTCATAAATGTTTCCAATATTTTTAAGTATTGTAGCAATATTTAGATTAGGAACTAATGTATCGTAAAATTTCAATGCAAAAGAATCTCGCTTTAATGCCTCGTCATAATTACCCTGTTTAAAATATACTTCGGCAATTAGTGAGTTTGCGACTGCTATAGATTCTTTGTCTCCTAATTTTTCGGATATTTCTAATCCTAAAAATAAGTTTTTCAATGCCTGCTCATAATTGTTTTCGACGTTGAAGTTATTTCCCAGCATAAGATAGGTTCCTGCCAACCCATATTTATCCCCGGTTTCTTCAAAAATATTTAATGCTTTGTATATATTTTCTAAAGCATGCGGTCCATCTCCTTCCTGGTTGTAAGAAGATACTATAGAAATGTGTGCGCTGGCAGCTCCATTTTTATTGCCTGCTGCTATATAATATTCAATTGCCTTATTGTAATTTTTGCGTGCTTCCGGTTGCTCACCAACGTACTCATAATAAGTCCCAATATTTAATAGTGATGCACCTTTCCCATTAAGATAATTTAGCTTCTCTGAAAGAATAAATGCACTTTGGGCTTTTTCCAACGCATTTTTATTATCGCCAATATTAAAGAAAACTACACATAGTGCATTCAATGTATTCACTTTATTCGTATCCTCTTTTTCCGCAGACAAAACCTTCTTTAGCGAATCAATCTTCAGCGAATCACTTTGTGCAGTTACGCTGAATGAACAAACAATAAAGATTACAAATAGGCAAGCTTTATAAAGAAGCGTTTTCATTTATACAGTTATTGATAATAGAATAATAAACTCACTCTCTTCACCTTCCTTTGTTCCCACTTTTATCTCTCCACTATGTGCTTTTATAATATCGCCACGATGGAAATAGCATGTAGCCAAAACCCATAAACATTCTCCTTCGCCTTTTTTATACTTTATTTTTCTTGCGAGCAACAACACCTGTTGTGCATATTCAAATCCGGAATCTGAGGAAGCTTGCTGATTTGCTAAACAAGACAATGCGTTTACTTCAGGTGTATCATTTTGCTGTTTATTTATAATATTTTTTAAGCTATCTGTTGCAGTATTATTTTGTGCATAGATGCCATTTATAATTATCAAAAAAAATACTATTAATATTTTGCTTTTCATTTATTGGATAATTAATTTTTATTTGTTGGTAATTGAACAATAAACTCACTTACTGTACCATCTTTTGTTTCCACTTTCAATTCTCCGCCATGAGCTTTAACAATATCATAACTCAACCTCAAACCCAATCCTGTTCCCTTCCTGTAGGTTTTGTAGTGAAGAAGGGTTGAAAGATTTTATCGACTATGTTTTGCGGAATGCCGTTACCGTTATCCTTAACACTTAATTCAATCGTATGATCTTATCTTTTTAGTTACAACCGAAACAGTTGGTTCATATCCTTCAGGTTTCGTTTCTTTTTTTCAGTTACCGCATAAAACGCATTGTTGTATAAATTCAATAACACTCTCCCAATATCCTGCGGGATGATATTTATTTTCCCAATACTCTATCAAACTCAGTTTTCATTATTGCATTAAAAGTTTTGTCTTTGGCTCTCATACCGTGGTAGGATAAACGAAGATATTCATCTGCTAATGCATTAATGTCTGTGGGTTCTTTTTGTCCTGTGCTTGTTCTCGAATGTTGCAGCATATTTTTTACAATTGCATCTGCACGTTTACCGTGATGGTTTATCTTTTGTTCGTTTTCTTTGATGTCATTTGATATGGCTATTGCATCTGCGGTGTTACCTGCTTTTAGTTCAGTTTGAAGCTCATCAACTAATTCCTTATTTACTTCAGAAAAATTATTTACAAAGTTTAAAGGGTTTTGAATTTCATGAGCAATACCTGCGGTGAGTTCACCAAGTGACGCCATCTTTTCTGACTGGATAAGTTGCGCCTGTGTTAATTTTAATTCGGATAACGTGCCTTCTACCTTTAACTTTTCTTCTTTTAACTGGCTTGTCCTGATATCGATTTTTTGTTCTAATAAAATTTTTTCTTTTTTTAAAACTTTTACCCGCCATCTTATAAAACTCCACAATAAAAATAAAGTGAGTGCTACATACATTATATAAGCCAACCATGTGCGATACCATGGCGGCAGCACTTTAAATGTATAAGTAATTGGGTCGCTCCAAATGCCATCCGGGCTTTGTGCTTTTACCTTAAAAGTATAAGTGCCTTCATGCATATTACCAAAGCTGGCATCGCTTTTATTCGTTACAGCACTCCAGTTCTTATCGTACCCTTCGAGCATATATTGATAAATGACAAGATTAGGCCTGTCTGGTTCTATCGCTACAAAATCAAATGAGATATCGTTATGATTATAAGGAAGCTTAAGGTTTGCGGGTATAAAATTGAAAGGCGTAATGCTGTCAAATTGTATTGTATGAAACTTTTTATAAAGACTATCACGCTGAACTTCACTTAATATTTTTCCAAATGCTCTTTGCTCTTCGTTTATATTTGAATTGGTTATGGTACTATCCTGTTTAGGTTTATCATTTAAGATATCGGACCATGGAACAGCCTCACCATTGATTTTTACAGTTTGAATAAATACAGTGGGGGCGGTTTCATTTTTATATAGTTCCTTTTGGTCGAACCGCACAAGCTTATCCCCGGTGCCTGCCCACAATGAGTTATTTGCATCAACAAACATTGAATTGGTGTAATTAATGTTTTTTACAGGGTATCCATTTTTAAAGTTATACGTTTCAAAATCCGGTTCGTAGTTGGTTTTGAGATAATTATTGCTAAAGCTAACGTCACTGTTTTTAATTGCGGAAACCGGTATTTTTAAAGCGTTATTATTTTTTGGTTTAAACTTTAATCCACAAATTCCCAGGCGGGTTCCTATCCATATAATTCCGTGTTTATCCTCCTTAATATCCATAATAGTGTTGTCAGGTAAGCCATTTTCACGAGTAAAATTCAGGAATGATTTACCATCATACCGGAAAATTCCAGCGCCTGTTCCAAACCATAAATTACTATTTTTGTCTTGCCAAAAAGCTAGAGTGCCCGGCCCATTCAATCCCTGTTCTTGTTTATAACTTTTTAATAATTTACCATCATATTCAGTTGCACCTCCATTATCATTGCATAGCCAGATATGCCCATTTTTATCAGTTGCAATTTCGTGTATGTTATCATCCGTAAGGCCTTGTGCCGTTGTGAATGTTGTAATTGATTTTTTATCCCTGCTTAATTTTGAGATGCCGCCACCAAAAGTTCCGAACCACATATTTCCATCATTATCCTGTGTAATACTCCAAACTGTATTAACGCCAAGCCCTTGTGCTGTTGTATAGGTTGTAAAAGCTTTTCCGTTATAACAAGACACCCCATTGTATGTTGCAAACCAAAGATTATGATTTTTATCTTCGTAAATATCTAATACTCCATTATCAGCAATTCCCTGGTCTACAGTAAAGTTTGTAAATGATTTACCATCATATTTATTAGCGCCTGCATCGTGAGTACCAAACCACAGTATACCATTTTTTGCCTGAAAAACAGCATCAATACGATTAGAGGAAAGTCCTTGTGCTTTGGTAAAATTTATAAATGCATTTCCCGGATATCTGAATACGCCATCTTCATAAGTTGAGAACCATATATTCTCATTTTTATCTTTTACAATACTCGTAACATCGTTGCTTATAAGACCGTTTGCCTTGACATAATTTTTAAAAGATATCCCATTATATTCAGATACCCCGTTTTTTGTTCCAATCCAGATATGATGGTTTTTATCTTCTAACAAACTGGTAACATTGCTATCAATGAGCCCCTGGGAAGTTGTAAAACTTTTAAAAATATCGCCATTATACATTGACAAACCACCATTTGTTCCAAACCAGATATTTCCTTTATTATCTTCAAGCAAACTGGAAACTTTGTTATTTACAAGGCCATTGGCCATTGTAAAGTTTATAAATGATTTTCCATTATACTTTGATACACCGCTATCAGTTCCAAACCATACGTTGCCTTTCTTATCAGGCAAAATACAATAGATATAATCGTTAGCCAGTCCGTCTTTCTGCAGGTAGTTCTTAAATGTTTTTCCGTCATATTTTGATAAGCCACCGCCTGAACCAATCCAGATATTGTTGTTTTTATCCTGTGATATACTGCTATATATACAACAGGGAGGCAGATTTTGAGTTGATGAATAAATTTCGGAATACTTTTTAAATGTTTTGCCATCATACTTGGTTATTCCGTTCCATGTGCCAAACCAAAAATTACCAGCTTTATCCTGGAATATAGAGAATACCTGGTCATCCACAAGTCCGTTTTCGCTGGTGTAATTTGTAAATGAATTCCCGTTAAAGCATGAGGCTCCACCAATGCTAGTTCCAAACCAAAGATTACCGTCTTTATCGCAATAGCTGCATGTTACTGAGCTTAATGCTAATCCATCTTCAACATTATATTGTTTCATGGGGATATAAAAATCAGCAGGTTTTACAATAGGTGGCAGAAGGTTAATTTTTTTTGTGCCATTATCGGTTTTTTTGGTATAAGTCCCGCCAGGTTTTACAGGTACGTCAATAGTTTGAGGCGGGCAGGTGTCCAGTAACGTTACAACTGGCGGCTTAAGCATTTTAAGTATTACAGGTTTTGATGTAATATTTTTTATTATTACCGGCTGCTCAGTCGTCTTCTGATTGCACGAAGAAACAATTAATAGTCCTATTGGGAAAATAACTGCAGTTAATTTATATAGCAGCTTTACTAAAAGAAATCTTTTCATACAGTAGATGTTGGTAGTTGAATGATAAACTTACTCCCTTCGCCTTCCTTTGTTTCCACTTTTATCGCTCCGCCATGCGCTTTAATTATATCATAGCTTAAAGATAATCCCAATCCAGTTCCTTCGCCTGTTGGTTTGGTGGTAAAGAAAGGCTGAAATATTTTATCAACTACTTTTTGCGGAATGCCATTACCGTTATCCTTAACAGTTAGTTCGATGGTGTGATCTTTCTTTTTAGTTACAACCGAAACAGTAGGTTCATATCCTTCAGGTTGTTGTTTCTTTTTTTCAGTTACCGCATAAAATGCATTGTTGTATAAATTCAGCAGCACTCTTCCAATATCCTGCGGTATAATACTTATTTTTCCAATGCTTTCATCAAAATCAGTTTGGATGTTTGCATTAAAGGTTTTATCTTTTGCCCTCATACCGTGGTAGGATAAACGAAGATATTCATCTGCTAACGCATTAATGTCAGTTTGTTCTTTTTGCCCTGTACTTGTTCTTGAATGCTGCAGCATGTTTTTTACAATTGCATCTGCACGTTTGCCGTGATGGTTTATTTTTTCTTCATTGTCTTTAATATCCATTGCTATGGCTCTTACCTCATTGATATTTCCATTATTGGCTTCCTGTTCCAATTCATCAATTAATTCTGTATTTACCTCGGAAAAATTGTTGACGAAGTTTAACGGGTTTTGAATTTCATGGGCAATGCCAGCAGTAAGTTCCCCAAGGGAAGCCATTTTTTCCTGCTGCACTAGTTGGGCTTGTGTGGCTTTCAGTTCTTCCAATGATTGCTTTAATTGCGCTGTTCGCTCGGTTACCTGTTTTTCCAATGTTTCTTTTTGTGATGCCATTATTTGCTGCTTTTCCTGTTCCTGAGCAAGTGTTCTGGCAGATAATTCCTGTACTTCTATCAGTTTTTTCTCCAGGTCTTTGGTAGTGTACGCATATTGCAGCGATAGATATATAGATAAAGCAATAGGTAAGGAAATAGCACTTACATGATAAACTAAATCTATTAAATTGTATCCTCCACCAATAGAAGTATTTGGTAAAATGCCATAATACATCAGGTGGAAAAGAAAGAACAGGATTAAAAAAGCTCCTATACCTGCTATAACGATACCCACTCCCCGTTTGCTTTTCCGGTATGCTATCAAAGAAATGCGTAAGGCTGCAACCGTTCCGATTAAAAGAGGAGTATACATGCCTAAGACGTAACCCCATTTATAACTAAGAAATAAAAAGGGTGTTCCCAACGGAAAAAGGGCAACTATAATCCAGAAAGAAAATCCTCTTCCTGAAGAAAAAAGCGAGTGTATAGCAAGAAATAAGAACAGGCCGTAGGGAGGCCACCATATAATCCAATCAACTACGGCAGCATTTGTGATGAACGCCACATCATGGCTGTGTCTGATAGCGACATATAAGATATTACCGATGCCAACGAAAAAAGTGGACAATGCAAAAAAGAGATTGGCTTTCCGTCTGGGATATACAATAAAAAATGCTGAATGGATCAAAAACAATAGCAGGAATAAGGCGGCCTCTATGTAGTTGAACTTATCAAACCTCATTTCATATTTAGTATATGCGGAGGCACCTTCTATACTGT
Source organism: uncultured Chitinophagaceae bacterium (assembly GCA_963819925.1). Taxonomy (GTDB): domain Bacteria; phylum Bacteroidota; class Bacteroidia; order Chitinophagales; family Chitinophagaceae; genus Ginsengibacter. The sequence continues at coordinate 441,253 of CAWFYG010000029.1, forward strand.
TAATTCGCAGAATGAAACCGTCGAAAGTGGGCACAAAACTAAAATAAGGAAGACCAGGCTGAAAAGAAAAACGAACGGCCGCCACCACCCCGGGACTTGTAAATTGAACACCAAAAGGTTCGTACTGCGGTTGGTACGCCTCAACTATCAGAGGATTGGCACTTACTGTTCCATATTTCTTTACCTGTGCTCCGTTTAAATAAATCTCGGAGGCAAGGTGTTGCCTTATTTGAAAAGCTAAAGGTTTATATAATAAAGCACTGTCTAGATGAAGACGAATTCGTAACCATCCAATTGAGGTGTTCCGCATTTGAGGCAGGTCATAAATATCCAGGGTGGGATTAATCGTTTGCCATTTGCTGTCATCATAATCCATAAGAGCATAAGCAGTATTATCGCCTGCCTGAAACTTCCAGCCTTTTTCCAGCACTATTCCATTAGCCGGAATAGCTGAGAAAGCTATAACTTGAACAGTTTCTTCCTGAGCTACAAGCTTGTTGATGCTAAGAATAAAAATAATTATGAATAATAATCTTCTCATCTTGAAGGTAATTTTGTTTCCCCAATGAGGCTTATAGAAAGTGTTATAGTAAACTCACTTCCCTCACCTTCCTTCGTCTCCACTTTTATCTCACCGCCATGCGACTTAATAATATCATAGCTCAAACTCAATCCTAGGCCAGTTCCTTGTCCTGTTGGCTTTGTTGTAAAGAATGGTTGAAAGATTTTATCGATTATTTTTTGAGGAATTCCATTGCCATTATCTTTCACTACTATCTCAATTTTCTCATTGATTTTTTTTGTTTGAACCAAAATCTTTGGTTGATAATTTTCATCTGCAGTTTTCTTCTTTTCATTTATAGCGTAAAATGCATTGTTATATCCGAAGAAGATTTGTCTTCGTTCATCTAAAAATATATTATTCGAAAATGAGTTATGCCATATAAAATTCCCATTGGATACGGTCAGGGTCTTTAAAAGCCACATACTCCTTTTGTAATGTTGAATCTAACTTAACACCTGTATTTTCCACTCCCGCATCTTTTAAGCCTTGCGCAATTCTACTAAGTTCCTCAAGGGTTTCACACGTAATGGCCACGTGATCTGTGCCAATGGTAAATGGATTAAACTTCATATTATCATCAGCCTTTTTAAAAACAATGAAGACGCTGCCAACGGGAAATGCAAATAGGTCAGCGTTTTCAAGAACTACGGGAAAGCCAATAACATCCTGGTAAAAAACTTTAGAGGCCGCAAGATTTGAACAACGAAGATTAATATGATGAATGCCGGGAGATTGTGGATTAATTGCCATCTTTTTTGATTTTATATGTGATTAATAAAAAGGTCATTATAATTTTGAGGGATTGAATTAATAACGTTGCTTCTCGTCCACTTCCCTCAATTTTTATGTTTCATAACTTCCGATATTATCGCTACAACCTTCAATTGAACCTTTGAAAAAAAATTCAAAAGAAGATACCTTCCTTGAATTCCAGGTGACAATTTCATAACAAATGCTCTATAATCTGGGCGGGTTTATCTAAGCAGGAGCTTATAAAATTAAACGAATCTTTCGGAATTTAATAACTTTCTGTAGCGATGTTGCAGGAAATATTTTTCATTTACAGAAAAAAAGTTTTTCAATATGATTTGCTCCGAATGAATAAATGAATTCCCAATTGAATGAAACCGGTTTACTAAATAAAATAAACATCGTAATTTTATAATTCCAAAAGCAGGTATTCCGAAATAACCTACCCACCTTTAAATTTCGAATTATGTCAGAATACATTTTAAACGTTAACAACAAAGATTATAAAGTAGATGTAGATCAGCAAATGCCACTGCTATGGGTTATCCGCGATTTTGTCGGGCTGAAAGGAACCAAATTCGGCTGCGGCATTGCGCAATGCGGCGCCTGTACCGTGCACCTCAATGGATCCCCCGTTCGCTCCTGCAGATTGCCGGTTACGGCCGCAGCTGGTAAAAAAATAACTACTATTGAAGGTATCTCTGAAAATGTTGACCACGCAGTACAAAAAGCCTGGATCGAAATGCAGGTACCTCAATGCGGCTATTGCCAGTCGGGGCAGATAATGAGTGCAGTAGCCTTGCTGAAAAATAAACCGAAGCCAACGGATGCTGACATTGATGTGGCTATGCGGGGAAATCTTTGCCGCTGCGGTACATACCAGCGTATTCGCAGCGCCATACATCGGGCAGCCGAGTTAATGGCGTCTTAAAAAAATTCATTTCTATTATGGAATAATTTTTTGCGTATAATGGAAACCGTTAGCCAAACAGGATGCAATAATTTTTTAATTTTTTAACCCCTTCAAATGGAAAAAATAGTATCAAATATAAACCGCCGGAATTTTTTAAAACTCACTGGCATCACCGGTGCAGGTTTCGTTATCGGTCTTTCACTAAAAGGTAATAACGGATTTGCTGAAGTTTCCAAATTGGGTGACGATGCTGCTTTGTATGATTTGACGCCATTTATTATGATTGAAAAAAATGGCGCTATCACCATCTTTAATCCAAAGCCTGAAATGGGCCAGGGTACTTTTCAATCTATTCCTTCATTGATTGCAGAAGAACTGGAGGTATCGCTGGACCATGTCACCATTAAGCAAACAGGTGGCGAGAAAAAATTCGGTTCCCGTCAATCAGCAGGTGGGAGTAGTTCGGTCCGCTCAAGTTATTATGACCTGAGGAAAGTGGGTGCTACTGCACGGGAAATGCTGGTAACCACAGCAAGCCAGCAATGGAAGGTACCTGTAGAAGAATGCTATGCTTCTGATGCAAAAGTTTTTCATAAACCTTCGGGTAAAAGTATCGGGTATGGTGAATTGGCGGAAGCAGCTTCCAAACTGGAAGTACCTAAAGAGCCTAAACTAAAAGATCCAAAAGATTTTAAATTATTAGGGAAGAAGGTAATGCGCCCGGATGTTCCATTAAAATCATCCGGCAAGGCCATATTTGGTATTGATGTTGAAGTGCCGGGGATGGTATACGCATCAATAGAGCACTGTCCTGTATTTGGAGCCAAGCTTGTGAGCTATGATGATACAGAAACTAAAAAAATAAAAGGCGTGCTGCAAGTGGAAACATGTGTCAGAGATATTGGTAAATACAAATACGATGGCGTCGCCGTTATAGCCGAAAATTATTGGGCTGCGTACCAGGGACGCAAAGCACTTTCTGTTAAATGGGATTACAAGGGCAATGAAAATTTTAATTCCAAAGACTATGACCAGGGACTTCGTGATCTTGCCAAAAAAGATGGTGTGGTTGATCATGAACAGGGAGATTTTGACAAAGCCTATGCAGATGCACCGGTGAAGCTGGATGCTTTTTATGAAACGCCGGTTGTTTCACATTCTCCAATCGAACCCATGAATTGTACTGCCAGTTGGTATGATGGCAATAAACTTGAAATCTGGGCATCTACGCAAGTGCCGGGAAGTATCGTACATAGTTTCCCTGAAAAATTTGGTATCCCGGAAGAGAACCTGACTGTGCACACACTATTTTCCGGCGGCGCATTTGGGCGAAGGTTGAAAAATGACGTGGTTGAAGAAGCAGTGCAATTGTCAAAAAAAGTCGGTAAGCCGGTAAAAGTAATTTGGTCCAGGGAGGACGATACTGAGCTCGGACCTTTCAGGCCAATGACCTATTCCGCCATGAAAGGAGGTTTATCCGCAGACGGCAAAGTCGTGGCGTTTCAACATAAAGTAATTGCCCCTTCGCTGCATGCATCAGGCGATGCTAATTTTGATCCGGCAAAGCCTGATGGTTCAATGACAGAAGGCATTAGCGATCAGGCGTATGAATTTGAGAATATGAAAAACCTTTACGTATATGCAGACTATCATGTTCCAATTTCTGCGTGGCGTGCTGTAACGAGCACTACTCTTGCATTTGCGCATGAATGTTTTATTGATGAAATGGCTGCAAAAGCAAGTAAAGACCCAATGCAATTTCGTTTGGGATTGCTGACCAAAGATTCCGATACAAAAAATGTTTTACAGAAACTGAAAGAAGTATCCGACTGGGATAAGACTTTACCAGATGGCTGGGGTCGCGGTGTAGCACAATACGAATTTTTCGCCGGCCTTGCAGGATACGTAGTAGAAGTATCAAAGAAAGGCAACGGTATCAATATTGAAAAAGCCTACGCAGTGATAGACCTTGGCACTATGGTAAATCCTGATACGGTAAAGGGACAGGTAGAAGGTGCAGCTACTATGGCTTTAACCGCTGCCATTAAAAGTGGAATTACATTCGATAAAGGTCGAACCGTTCAGGACAATTATAATACGAACCAACTGGTGCGCATAAACGAAATGCCTCCGATAGAAGTATATATTCTTACCAACGGAGGCCCGAAAATCAAAGGTGTTGGCGAACCAGGTTTGCCTTCATTTGCGCCGGCTCTATGCAATGCTATCTTTGCTGCTACCGGCAAGCGTATCCGGAAGTTGCCCGTTGACATCAATAATATAGCCTGATAAAATAATAGTTAATTTGTATCCAAACCAGACAGAAAATGAAAAAAATACTGGCGTGTATCCTAACCGTTATAATCATATTTTTTGTTTGTACTGCATTTTTCCAGGATTATGATTTAGCCAAAAGTATAGATCGGGGCAAAGGTGTGTATACCGCAAATTGCAATGATTGCCATATGTCAAACGGGATAGATCCACAGGATCAATATCCTCCGCTGGCAAAAGCAGATTACTTAATGAAACCGGTTGATTCATTAATCACCATTGTATTGGAAGGGCAGACAGGTGAAATAATTGTAAATGATAAAAAATATAATGATCAGATGCTTGCGCAGGATTATTTAAGCGATGCAGAAATTGCTGATGTATTGAATTATGTACGTAATAGCTGGGGAAATAAAATGCCTGTTGTCACGCCTCAACAGGTAAAAGCGTTACGCAAATAACAACATTGTAATTTAATTCCTTCAACTCTTTATCTGAGTCTCAAATTCAAAATACGTACTGAAACTCTGTTGCCACAAATGATATTATCTGTTACGATTAAACGCGGTTGAAACTTTTTTGGAATTATTAAACCAGGTGGTAATTTTCCCATGAAGCAAAGATTTTTTTTAGTTCATTTCTTTTAATAACTTTAAGAAGTTTCGTTGTTTTTATTCATTTGGTATCAATCATTCATAAGAAGTTTTTACGCATAAAACCTGGTGTATGAAAAGAAATATTATAATGAACAAAAGTTCTTTAAATATCTTAGTTCTCTCTACGCTCCTGCTTACTCTGCTTGCATCGTGCAGCAAAACTGACAGCACGCCGGTTACGCAAACTGCAGGTACTTCAGGATTAATAAAAACAACTTCTTCTGTGGGCCCCTCAGGTCCCAATAATAACCTGGTCTATTATGGAACTACAGACCCAGACTCTGAAATTGGTTGTTTTGGTGATTTCTACCTGGATATTTCCAAAGGATTTCTTTATGGCCCCAAAGCAGGTTATGGATGGGGCAAAGGACTTGCAATGGATGGTGCGACTGCCGCCGAAAACCAGGTTTATTCCGGCACCGAGATCCCCGCACCAACCTTTGGCAAAACCGGTGATTACTATTTAAATACAATGACCTCAATGTTGTATGGTCCAAGGAAAACAATGAATTGGGGTACTCCCATTAATCTTCTGCATCCGGGGAAGTAATTAAATAATTTGGTTATCAAAATAAATGACCCAACCAAAGGGTCAGTATCTGCATCTGGACAACGAGGTGAGTCTTTTTTCATTAATACCGGCTTTATGGTTATCGATGCGATAAAACCAATTCCCTTTCAGGTTGACTGAGGCGTTCTGCTTCTTCCACAACTTCGAAGCGAGACACACCTAAAGTAATTACAGAAACTAAAAACATGATGCTCCATTTTTGTCAGCGCACTAATTACCATACCCTTTTAAATTATTATCGTCCGGATAAAGAGCCGGTTAAAGTTGCGGGGTGGAAATGAAGATTATCCATAATTCATGTCGTTGAAAAAATATTTGCGAACTTGAAATATCTATTTGTCATTTCCTTAATACTAATAGCATTAGGGGTCGTTGTTGTATTTATTATTTTTATAGCCAGTATTGCGGTTTATCAGTCTTTTTTACTTATAGCAGTCTGTGTACTTTCGTCTGTATTACTATTCAGATTAAAAAAAAAAAATTGATTTCCATGTCTGGGTTCACATTTGGCCCGTTTGGTATTCCCTTTTCTATTTCATCACATCTTTTATTAATGAAATCCCAAATGGTTCCGTACTTTAAATTTTGTGAGAAGTAGAAGAGGATACTATTGGGCTTTGCTATATAAACCTACAAGATCACCTTCGGCAAGAATGTGCCCCTTCATACTTTTTTCCAGTGACGCCTTATCCGTTTTTTTATCTATATCCAGCATTTTGTCGAGAGCATATACCATAAAATGATAATGGTGTGTTCCTGAGGGAGGACACATCCCCATATAACCTGACCGGCCCGCGCTATTCAATCCTTGTTGCGCACCCTTAAAATTTTCTGGAATATTATTGTCGCCGGGGTCAATATTCCACACCACCCAATGGGTAAAACCTCCCTTGCCAGGCGCATCCGGATCGTGCAAAATAATAGCGAGCGACTTTGTGCCGGAAGGTATATCCGTAATAAGTAATGACGGACTAGCTTCTTCGCCTTCACAGGAATATTTGACCGGAACAGTTCCATTATTTGTAAAGGCTGCACTGGTAACCTTTAATTTTGGAATATTGAAAGAAGATGTTATAACAGCCATTGTTCCTAAGATAGATAAAGTTGTTGGCAAATGCATAAAGATTATTATTGATATCCGGGAAAATCATGCCATAATTAGCTTCCACAATTACGTTTATCGTTACCCGTTAGGTACAAACTTTCCTGACAGATAAAATCCGTACCTATAAATGCCACCGACAGTTAATACATCCTGCAAAAGAATAGTCTCAATGCAAGCCAAAATTATTTTACTGAAACCGGTACTTTCAGGTTTTCCCATTCAAGTGCAAAACCATTTTTATCCACTACATATTTCATGAGTTCATTAAAAATGGGTGATTTTTCAGGTTTAACGGTTACACGCAAAACATCGTTCGCAGGAACTTCGGTTGTACTTCCGTCCATATTTATTCCCCATTGCCCGGTCTTCGAATTAAAAATGAATACCCATTCCTTTTCTCCGGGAATAGCATATAAACTATATTTTCCGGCGGGCAGGCTTTTACCTTCCACTTTAATATCCTTATCTGTTTCAAATAGAGTGGCCTCATTGGCGCCGGCCCTCCAAACTTTATCATATGGAACAAGCCCACCCCATATTTTTCTTCCTTTAACCGCCGGGCTGCTGTAGTTAATGGTAATGGTTGCTCCCATCACTTTTCCAGTGGCGGTTGCCGGCGGGCTTGGCCGTTTTGATTTATCTCCCTGCGCCCAAATTAAAGAAGTCATCAATATTCCAACCAATGTTAAAAAAAGTCCCTTTGAGATTATTGTCTTTTTCATTGTTGCGAAAAGTTTAATTGTTTAAAAACATTTTATTTTGAAACAATAAAATTAATAATTTCCGAACAGGCATTGAAAAAGAAAAATATTTTTTAATCCCATTCCGGGCATTAGGGCAAACAACATGATCTATTTATGACAATCAATGAGTTTATCTTTACAACTTTCTCAACAAAGTATTTATTTTATGATCGGCAATGATCTGCGTTTAATGGTGCTCGTTACTTTCTCCATTATTTGGATAGTGGGATGTAACAATACAACAATTCAAAATAATCAACCCGGTATTTCTACAAATTGGCAGAGAATAGGCCCCGGTGGCGGCGGCTCTACATTCATTCCGACGTTTTCATATAGTGCTCCCTCCGAATTTCTCGTCCGGTGCGATATGACTGGCTCTTATCTCACCCATGACGGTGGCAGATCATATCACCAGGTCAATTTTCCGAACGGTGCTTCGGGTTACGCCTTTGACCCTAAAGATTCAAACATAATATTCATCGGTTCTACTTTTCTTAATCGTTCCAAAGATGGAGGAAAAACCTGGGAAGTTGTTTTCCCTCTGAAAAAAGAAGTGTTGAGTGAGAAATGGTTTGGAGATCACGCCAACTACAGCATTCAAACATCAAAAGTCTCATTATACGACACCTCAAGCGAAACGATCAGCAATATTCGTGTTGACCCCGTGTCATCTGCTACAGTTTATTTCAGCATGGGCAATTATTTTTTTTACACAAATGACTCGTGCAAGACATGGCAAAGAGAGGATTGCGGTCAAAGCATTGATCACATCTACACCAATAGCAGCAACGGAAAAGAAGTATATATTTTCACGGCTACATCAGTTTTTATTTTTAATAAAACATCACACAGCCTTATGGAAAAAGGATTCCCTGCTGCTATGTCACCCGCTTTCTCATTTAGCGGAGGAGCTACGACTGGCAATGGTCCTGTATTATTTTATGCCTTGCATCAAGATCAGAAAGAACCTATTGAAAATGAATTCGGTTATAGTGAAGTATGGATGTCCGACGACCTGGGGGCCACATGGAAACAAATCCGGGATCCGGAAATTACTAATGACGATGCGGGAATACCACCAAGTTACTCTATGATTGCCTGTGCAGAATTTGATGCAAGGCAGGTATATCTTGTTTGCAATCGATATGAAGAAAAGAAAGACTCCTCCATGATCTATTGGCATGGCGTACTGAAAACAAGTGATGCCGGCGCTAGCTGGAATTGGGTCTGGAAAGGAGGTGGAGGGTCGGGCCAATATGGTGTGAAAGATGGCAAGGACGTATCAAACCTGGATGATGCATGGGTAGCAAAAGCCTTTGGCGGCGAATATATTCGGCTTTTAGATGTTGGTGTCTATCCTTATGACGGCAATATAGCCGTTGTGACAGATTGGTATCGCACGATGAAGACATTAGATGGTGGTAAAACATGGCAACAGATATATAGTCATGAACAACCCGGCGGAACGTATAGCACTACCGGTATGAATGTGACCACAACGTATGGCGTACACTTCGATCCGTTCGACAGCAATCATATTGCAGTGAGTTATACCGACATCGGCTACCAACAGTCTCTCGATGGCGGTAAGAGCTGGTCAAGATCTGTCGAGGGTGTTCCGGCGGAATGGGTGAATACCTGTTATTGGATTGTTTTTGACCCTGACATGAAAGGAAAATTATGGTCAGCCTGGTCGGGCATGCATGATCTACCAAGGGGCAAAATGACCCGAAATCCTCAATGGAAGGAGAAAGCGAGAGGTGGCGTATGCGTGTCTGACGATGGTGGTAAAACATGGAAACCGGTTAACGATGGGATGGGCTTTGATTCGCCCACAACATGCATTGTACTTGATCCAAAATCAAAGCCAGGTCACCGAACGCTGTATGCAAGTGTTTATAATAAAGGAGTATTTAAATCAAGTGATGATGGTAAAACATGGACTTTGAAAAATAATGGTATTGACAACAATACCTGTGCTTTTGAGCTGACACTTACCAGCAATGGTAAATTATTTGTAACCGTAAGCCCCACGCCCATGCACAAAGAAGGAAAGAAAGGCAGGGCATTCTATAGTGGCGCTGTCTACAGATCAGTGGATGGTGCTGACAGTTGGACAAAATTGAAGGTAACTAAAGACTTATTGTTCCCAAATGGAATTGAATATGACAGAAAGAACCCTGAGCGGATTTACCTTGCCTGCTGGTCGGGCATTTGGTTAAGTGATCTCATTGGAGGTGACATAGCAAAAGCTACTGGCGGGAACGAGAGCTTTAAAAATGCCCGGAGGTATTTTTCTATCGGAGGATGGGGGCGATACATGGAATTCCATCTTTGATGAGAAACAATATGTATACGATGTAACAGCTGACCCTTATCATCCAGGAAGATTGTATTGTGACACTTTTAATGACGCGGCTTACCGGAGTGATGATGATGGAAAAACGTGGAAGAAAATAAGGGGCTATGATTTTCATTGGGGCCATCGCGTAATTATAGATCGAAACAATCATAATAAGATATATCTAACAACCTATGGATCAGGAGTATGGCATGGAAGCGGGGAAGTTGAGTAGCGGATTTGAATTCTCGTTGTTCGCTAAACCTGTTGGGATAAATTATTCGGGTAGCCGAAATAGTTAGCATAAGTACAAAATGAACTGTATCATTTCAGGAGATCGTGTAGTTAGGTCACTAATTAAGTGGGCCTTTCAAAAACACACGCGGGTAATTGTGCTAATTCAGGGAATTGCGCAAATAGAAGGAAATAGTTATAACAAACTACGTTCCGCTGTATACCCAAAGTGCCGATAAAAACCCTGCTGCTAATACTGCAAGACTTATAAACACATACCTCAAAATGCTGTGCTTTTCAAATAAATTCATAGGTCAAAAGATGTTTTGTCAATCGTTACTTTATAACGAAAATAATGCCACTTTTATTTTATGGGGAAATAAAATGCAGTTATTTTTCTGAAACAACCCATGCCTGCTAAGAATTACCTGAAACTGTTTATTTTTTCATACAAAGTAGTGAACGTGTTCCATGGAGTATTGTCGCCACCCTGTGTATCTTTTTTCTTATTATAAAATCCGTCCATAAATGAAGCTGCATCAGACCAAACGGTTTGCATCATGCCGTAGAATCTATCCTGCATTTCTGGGGAAGATTGTTTTCTAAAATTCACCATATCCTCAGTTTGCTGAACGGCGAGTTCAGGAACACGCCACGGACAAGTGATTACATGCAGCCCTTTCATTGCAAAATATACCGGAGTTTTATCCGCACGCTCGTAATGCCAGTCGCAGATCACCACATCTTTAGGTATCATATCTATTGCCCTGTAGGTATTGTTATAACTGGCTTCCCATATCCCGAGCCCTGTGGTTTTACCATCCAGTAGCCTGTCCCCCCAAATCCACAGCTCGCGGTTTTTCTGTGCAAGATGATCGCGTAACAGGCGAACCTCACCGGCAAATAACTCTGCTTTATCTCTGCCGGCGCAACGAGGGCAGGTGGCCTCGCCTAAGTAGAATACTTCATCCATTCCGGCGTGAAAGGCATTTGTTTCGAACGCATCACATATTTCATCAATGAGGTCAAATATCACGGCATGAACTTCGGGATGCAAAGGGCAATAACTCTTGCAATATAAATTGTCGGCGTTTGGCCATACATATTTTTCCGGCATTTTTACATCGGGTGTTTCATCAAACTGAGGATATACAGTAAGTAATTTATTAGTATGATTGGCCCACGACTGATGACCTAAAAGATTAATTTGTGGAATAATCCGGATATTATTTTTTTTGCAGGCATCCACCATTTTCTTCACATCGGGTTTACTAAGTGCAAAACTATCCACGAGTTCGGGGTGACTCTTGAATTGATAACGATAATCAACCCGAAGAATGAGTGTATTCACGTGTCGTGGAGCGAGTTCTTCATTAATAAATTTGGTAAATGCATCTATATCCTGGGGTTTGGGAGAACCGATGCAAAATCCCCGTACGGGCAAAAGGCTGTCCAGGTTTTCCTGCGCATACGGGTTTCCGTTAAAGCAGAAAAAAATAATCAGCAATAAAGTAATATTCCTTTTCATAATATAACTATTGAGTGGATAAATGTAAATATTATTTCTAATTCCGCCGCAAACCAGCACGGGTAAATACGTTGATTTTTCACAGCCAGGGAAGCCTTATATCAAACAAGTCCTTTAGGGCACGCCTTGCAGCGTAATAACCGCAAAGGCCATGTACGCCACCACCGGGAGGCGTCGACGAAGAACAAACGTAAAGGCCTTGTGCAGACGTGCGATAGGGTGAAAGTCTTAAAACAGGTCTCGTAAAAAGCTGGCTCGCCGTGAGCGCCCCTCCATTTATATCTCCTCCAACATAATTGGGATTATAAGCTTCCACATCATGCGTATTCATTACACTACGGGCAAGGATACAATCTCCGAAGCCAGGGGCAAAACGTTCCACCTGTTTTTCAATTGCCTCGGTCATATCTATTGCTGATCCGTTCGGAACATGACAATAGGCCCAGGCTGTATATTTGCCTTCAGGAGTTCTGGATACGTCAACAATACCGGGTTGAACAAATAAAACAAAAGGTCTATCAGTATGCTGATTTTTTGAAACCAGTGCTTCACTATTATAAATTTCCTGGAAGCTTCCGCCAATGTGTACAGTAGTTGCGGACCTACATTTTGCATTTGTAAACGGAACCGGTTGAGATAAGGCCCAGTCAACTTTAAATACTCCTGCACCATATTTATACTTTTTCAACTGCCATTTATACAAAGGAGAAAATGTATCACCTGCTATGGAAAGCAGCTGCTCAGGGGTTACATCAAGCAGCACAATTCGTGAAGATGGCAGTTGCTGTAAAGAAGTTATCATATTGCCCGTTTGTATTATACCGCCTGATTTTTCAAAGCAAGCCGCCAGGGCGTTAGTAATTTGTTGCGATCCACCCTTTGGCAAAGGCCAGCCATTCGTGTGTGCGAGTACATTGAGCACAATTGCAATGGAAGAAGTAGTGAATTTATTAAGTGGCAACATGGAATGTGCGGCCATGCCTGCAAAAACGGCCTGGGCTTCATTTGTATTGAAATGATGTTTCGCAAAATGATTGGCTGAACTAAACGCATACCAGGCAAACTTTGCTTTTGCATTTGAATAAGGGCTTACATGAAGCGGACCTAAAAATGCAGAACGAAGTGAGGGCCATTCTTTTACAAATCGCGAAAAGACTTTTTTATAATTGTCAGCATCTTTACCTAACTGCGCTGCAGTCGTTTCTATTGAGCGTTGAATCGCCACTGCAGAACCGTTATCAAAAGGATGGGCAACTGCATATTCGGACTCCAGGAATTCAATTCCAAATTGTTCAAGATGCAACTGTTTAAAAAAAGGAGAATCCACACCAAGTGGATGCACAGCGGAACAAACATCATGCACAAAACCCGGCAGCGTTAGTTCAGCGGAACGCATCCCACCACCTAAAACTTCTTTGCCTTCAATAAGCAAAACAGAAAGCCCGGCATGCTGCAAGGTAATGGCAGCGGCAAAACCATTAGGCCCCGATCCTACAACTATGGCATCGTACTTTATTTTCACTTACCGATTTTATTTACTTTTTGTGACGCTGCAAAAATCAATCTAATTTTCGAACATTCGATCCATGATACCTCAATGTCGTTGCAAAAGAACGTCTAATATTACTTCGGTTCGGTAATAATTAATTTTGAAACCTTGCATACCTGCAATGGATGCATTTGTTTAGAATACCTGGTTTTATTAAATTCCGAATTGCTTTTCTTTTAAAATTCCTTTTTTGAAACAATGTAGTGTAGTCGTTATAGTTAGTTCTGTTTGAGATTTTATTTTTGAATATTGAAATCATTTATTTCAAAGCCCGAAAAGCGAAAGTACCTTCCGGAATATTTATAAACCAGATGGCCGAAAAAAGTTATCACTAAAATTTTTATAGTGTATCTCTCTGCGATATTTTTAGGAACCAGTTTTTTTTGTTATTTTTTATCAGAAATATTGCACACTTCCCAATAACGGCATTTATCATTCTGACCTGACTTATGATATGTCTGATTTTATACAAGTCAAATAAAAAACTATAACCATGAACTATCCTAACCGCATTATTAAAAAGGGCGAAGCAGATACAACAATTGTGACTGCTATCCAGGATCAACTGAATGCCACAGGCTGTGGTCCTATAACTGCTAACGGTGTTTTTGACGGAAGCACCATAAGCTCGGTAAAATTATTTCAAACGCGGCATGTGGATGTTTCAGGAACTCCATTAAAAGCAGATGGCCAGGTTGGACCAATAACCTGGGCTGTATTGTTTGGCTCGGCTAATGTGCCCGTAAATAATACAGCGCCCTCACCATTGCTGGCGGAGGTTTTGGAAGTAGCTGCCTCACAAATAGGTGTGACTGAATCTCCACCAAATAGCAATCGCGGGCCCCAGGTAGATGAGTATTTAAGGACGGTCGGTTTAAATCCTGAAGGTCAACATTATAGCTGGTGTGCCGCCTTTGTATATTGGTGTTTTCAGCAATCCGTAAATCGATTGCAATTACCCAGGAATCCGTTAGTACGAACAGCAGGTTGTTTGGACCATTGGAACAGGGCAACCTGTAAAAAAATTACGAAGCAGGCTGCGCTGAAAAATCCTGCGTTAGTGCAACCTGGTTTTATTTTTATCATTGATCACGGCCATGGCTCCGGTCATACGGGATTGGTAGAGAGTTCGCAGGGGGGATTGCTTGTTACAATAGAAGGAAATACCAACCAGCAATTAAGTTCTAACGGTTATGGGGTATTCAGGTTAACCCGCAGAAAGATTGTCGAAATAACAAAAGGGTTTTTAGACTATAGCATGGCATAATTTCTTCCACCTGGCAGATTTATCGAAGTTCCCTGTACAGTTATAAATTATAATTTATCACGAAAAGTTTGCAGTATCTATTTTGTCAATATTATAAATCTTTTCGGCCGTTTGAGTTATGTTAGTATCACTTGCATTTTTTTCAGTCCTTTTATTTTCAGTAAATCCATCGGCTTCCAGTCGTTCCAGTTCTTTATTGAATTGATTCCAGAGATCATTGAAGTCATTGAAATTGGAGTAAAAATGTTTCAGTTCGCTTAGCTTTTTTTTGAATGCCTCCAGGCTATCTTCTACCATAACATTCCCAAGTGGATTTTTGAAATAAGTATAAATAAATGGTTTTTTCGTTGAGTTAAATTGACCAAAGGCATTTTCAAATTCTTCTCCGGTGTACATGCCAACTTTAGTATATGCCAGGAAAACAAAAAGATCAGCGTCCCTGACGAATTTATCATATTCACTTTGGGAACCTGTTGCAGACAAACGTGCCGTCATATCTTCCCAAATATCGAGATGCAAAAAAATACCTTTATCGAACCATGCTTTGCATTTACGATAAATTTCTAGGTTGAATTAAAACACAAAGTAATTGTTTCTCTAAAGATAATTTCTTACGATTCTGCCATACCAGACATTATATCTAATTTTGAATACTCTTTGGTAAGTTTCTTCTATCAAACTTTATCCAGGTATTTGTCAACCTGATTAAGATACCGAAATGGGAAATGATATCAACACGGAGTTGCAGGAAGAGGCCGCTGCACGGACCAACCCACCAACGTACTGGCTCACGCGTTTCATGATTCTTCGGCTGCTGGGGATAGTCTATGCAGTGGCTTTCCTGGTAGCCATTAATGAAATCATTCCTCTTATCGGTTCTAACGGACTGCTTCCTTTAGGAATTTACCTCAAGCAGGTAAGCAATGCACTTGGTTCAACAGGAGCTGGCTTTAGGCGCCTGCCTTCAATGTTTTGGTTTATTCATTCAGACAAGGCGCTCCTTACTGCAGCCTGGATCGGGTTTGTACTCTCCTGCATTGTGGTGGTGGGTTATGCAAATGCTCCGCTACTTACTATACTGTGGTTTCTTTATATGTCCTTTGTTCACGTTGGACAGGAGTGGTATGGATTCGGCTGGGAGATTCAACTTCTCGAAACCGGGTTTCTCGCTATCTTTCTATGTCCCCTACTCGACATGCGACCGTTTCCAAAACGGGCGCCTCCTATGCCGATAATTGTTTTATTTCGCTGGCTCACCTTTCGCATTATGCTTGGCTCAGGATTAATCAAGATACGCGGCGACGAAATATGGAGGAACGGAACTGCTCTTTACTATCATTTCGAAACACAGCCCATACCGGGACCATTGAGCCGGTGGTTTCATTTCTTGCCCAAAGCGATTTTAAAAATCGGCGTTTGGTTCAATTTCCTGGCTGAGCTGGTTGCACCGTGGTTTATATTCTGGCCACGCCTTGCACGTCACATTGCAGGATCGATAATTGTGCTATTACAAATCATTCTCATCTTTAGCGGCAATCTTTCGTTTTTAAATTGGCTCACGATCATACCAGCGCTTGCATGTTTCGACGATGGCTTTTGGTCAAGGCTTGTTCCCCACTCACTTGCGGCGAAAGCCAGGGCAGCCGAAGATAATGCCATACCCTCCCGCCCTATGCTGGTCACCGCCTGGATCGCTACAATTATTGTGGCGACACTGAGCATTCAACCAGCGCTGAATTTGCTGTCGCCCGGGCAGATAATGAATACTTCATACGATCCACTCGAACTCGTGAATACTTATGGCGCCTTTGGTACAGTGGGCCAGGAACGATTGAATGTGGTATTTGAAGGAACGATGGATGAGAACCCGGGAGATAGTGCTAACTGGAAACCCTACATCTATAGAGGTTTACCTGTAGCTCTCGATAAAAGACCTCCCCAAATAGCGCCTTATCAATTGCATTTGGATTGGCAGATGTGGTTTGCCGCAATGGCTACGCCTGAAGAATATCCATGGACCTACAATCTTGTTTGGAAACTGCTTCATAATGATCCGAATGCTGTAAGTCTTTTTGCTTTTAATCCCTTTGCGGGTAAGCCCCCCCGGTATGTGCGGGCGGTGCAGTATGTCTACTCTTTTGCGAAGCCAGGTAATTCCAAGGGGCTGTGGTGGACTCGTAAACGTGAAGGTATCTGGCTTCCAGCCATGTCAGCCAACGACCCCAGCCTGATCGATTTTCTGAAAAGTGAGGAATGGATTCCTTGAAAGAATTATCCCGCTGGTTGGAAGGCACTTATTGCAACTCCAAAGCAATCGTATGCAAATAATTTTTTACCTCATTTTATCTTTATATACCTTTAAAAGCAATTATAACGCATGAAAACAAAGGCTCCCGTTTTAGTTTCACTATTCGTTACGTCAATATTAATTTTTACTTCGGCACGGGTACCTTTATCGCCTAAGTCTGAAAATACTTTCGTCCCACCTGCTACGGTAAAACATTACTTGTATGTAGCTGTTCCCGGTATTCGCGATTACCTGGGATATGGAGGACACGGAATCCTTGTCTTTGACATGGATGAAAATCATCGTTTTGTTAAGCGGATTGCTACCGGGGGACTTCATCCTGATAAAACACCTTCGAACGTTAAAGGCATTGCTGTAAGTATCCCTCTTAATAGTGTTTATATCAGTACCATCGAATCCCTTCAACGAATAGACCTAACGACGGATAATGTGATCTGGGAAAAGACATTTGATGGAGGCTGCGACCGAATGTCGATTTCTCCTGACGGCAAAACAATGTACCTGCCTTCTTTTGAAAAGGGCTTCTGGAATGTGGTGGATTGTGCCACGGGCAATATTATTAAAAAGATTGACATATTAAAAAGGGCGCATAACACCATCTGCGGCCCCGCAGGCAGATATGTTTATTTGGCCGATATCGCCTCTCCATGGTTATATGTTGTGGATGCAACAACCAATGAGGTAATAAACAGGGTCGGGCCATTTGCTAATTTCATCCGCCCGTTTACCATTAATGGTAAAGAGTCCCTGGTGTATGTCACGGTCGATAGTCTCCTTGGCTTTGAAGTGGGGGATCTTCACACCGGCAGGAAACTAGCCCGGGTAGAAGTGGAGGGATGGGACATGGGGCCTGTAAGAAGACATGGTACGCCCAGTCATGGAATCGGACTCACGCCCGACGAAAAGGAGATTTGGTTAGCCGACGGTCATAACATGAGGTTACATGTTTTCAGTGCGGTGCCACCTTACCAGCAACTAACCACTTTACCGCTAAGGGATATGCCGGGCTGGATAAATTTTAGTGATGACGGCCACTTTGCCTATCCTTCCAGTGGCGAAGTAATTGATGTTAAAACCAGGAAAATAGTCACCACTTTGCAGGACGAATTTCATGACAACGTGGAAAGCGAAAAAATACTGGAGATAGATTTTGCGGGCAATAAAGCTGTAAAAGCGGGTAACCAGTTTGGAATTGGAGGCCTGCGATAAAGTTAGGAATCCCTTGCTTCACACTCTCTTGCGATAAAGTATCTCGATTTTCCTTATTGCCTGCGGATTAGTTTTTATCCTTTTTTCCCCTAAAAAAATTAAGATAAACAGAAACTACAGTTGCCGCTAAAAATAATATTAACGTTAAAAGATCAACAAACGAATCACGGAAATGCATACCCGAAATTTTATCCGCATAATAAGTAATAAAAGAAGCGGGCAAATTAGTTTCACCTAGTTGTTCCTTAATATGCCATTGCCAATCCGTTACAGGGCAATAACCCCATCCAAACCATATCCCAAGTACGAACCAACAAAATGCGGTTGTTACTATACAGATAAAATGGGCTTTCCTGGTTGCAGGAAAAATCCAGCCAAATAAATTGAAAAGTATAATAGCCAGGTGCAGCAGCGTGAGTAAACTATCAGTTAAATGAAGCATATTGTCAAATTATTGGCTACTTACAAATTTATACAATGCAGCCGGGAATGCTTACGTGAGTGAGTAACCGCTATTATTTAAGTCGTTACCTTTATATAAACAAAGTATATTATGAAAGCATTTCTCGGAATGGGTCTCCTGGGCTCAAATTTTGTAAAAGCATTACTCCAAAAAGGCGAGCAGGTAAATGTGTGGAATAGAACTGCATCCAAAGCGAAGGTTCTCGAAACGTTCGGAGCTAAAGCATTTAATAATTCATCAGACGCGGTAAAGGACGCAAGCACTGTTCACCTCACTCTTAAAGATGATCAAACGGTAGATGAAGTATTAGCTTCAGCCAATGCAGGATTTCACCCGGGAACAATCATTATCGACCATACCACCACTTCTCAAAAAGGGGCGATTGAACGAACCAAAGCCTGGAAAGCCATGGGGTACACGTACCTGCACGCACCGGTATTTATGGGTCCTAAAAATGCACTTGAAAGTACGGGTTATATGTTGGTATCAGGCGACCAGGAAGTTATCAGCAAGTTAAGCTCCGAATTGTCCAAGATGACCGGGAAGCTGATTAACCTGGGACAGCAGGAAGGTAAAGCTGCAGGAATGAAGCTTACCGGCAACCTTTTTCTTTTAACGCTTACGGCAGGCCTTTCAGATGCCCTGGTATTAGCAAAAGCAGAAGGCATTGCGCCCGATGACGTTGCTGAATTATTTAATTCATGGAACCCTGCAGCAGTTTTACCTGCAAGGCTCAAACATATTATATCTGGTGATTTTACAAAGCCCTCCTGGGAACTAAATATGGCACGCAAAGATGCAGGTCTTATGATAGCCGCTGCAGAGGATAAAGGAACAAAATTATCTGTAATACCCGCAATTGCCGGGCTTATGGACCAATGGATTGAAAAGGGGCATGGCAACGATGACTGGACTGTGATAGCAAAAGAAAGTGTCGCATGAGAAAATACAATTAACCTTCGCGTAATTTACCAATGCAACTTCATCCCGCCCATGTCAGCGACAGGAGGAACTTGTTTATTTTAAAGTAGGGATAACCGTTAGTTAGTCTGCAGATCATCATAACACTTAGGTGTACCCGAAAAATCAGGGTCAGGCAGACATGGAAAAATTATTTTCCAGTTCTATTTTACAGCATTCAATAGGCCACCTACATCAAAATAATCGGCGCCGGAAATTATTTTGTGATCTTTATTAAATTCGTAAGTGCCATAAAAATTCACCTGGGTTGTTTTGCCTGTTGCTTTATGCACGCCATCCCATCGACCATAATATCTTACGCTTCCATTTATTTCATGCGTCACAGGGTCCAGTCCCGGTAAAAAGTTACCGTTGGTCAAATGAAGGCTGTCCCAGTTATCTGTCCAGTATTTGAGTGACTGCATCCAATGTGTCTTGGTGCTATCTGTGTCGCCATAGACGGGGGAGTTCCATACGGCGGTATCTGCAATATTATTTGCATAGTCAGCAAGATTTTTATTTTCAAAATCAGTCACACAATTTTTTACTGTTGCCAGGTTTTGTTCGTAAACAGTCTGCATATCAGCATTTTTGTCGGACGTGGTCGCTTCCTCATTTTTTTCGCCGGAATTACACGAGAACGCAAACAAAGAAATGATTGAAAGAAATAATAACTTTTTCATACAAGCAATTTATTGGTGGAAGAAATTTTTTGACAATTTCAAGATAGCCTTTATATGCCGCTACAGCAAATAAATTAAAACATTGCCTATGAAGAGTAATTGGTACCAAGCCCAACAAAAGAGAGCGTGACCTCTACCCGAATATGATCGTTCAAAAACGGAAAATAATATCAGTAACTTAATTAACTATTTTTGAATTATTTCCATGAACTCTTAATCCCTTATATTAGAAAAGCAATGAAACAATTGAAAAAATGGTTGATCATTTTCTGCCTGTTTTTTTTCACCGCCGGCTGTAACCAGGGCAATTCAAAAATTCCTGTAATTGGCTTTGCCGATGCCTTCCAGGACAACACTATAGAGCAGGCAAAAACCGGGTTCATCGACGCACTTCAAAAAAATGGATTTGATGAAAAAAATAATACACTCAAAATTATTTACAGAAATGCCCAGGGAAATATTCCCACACTTACACAGATTATTAAATATTTTATAGCACAGGATGTTACCCTAATTGCAACCAATCCATCATTGTCAACTATTACTGCAGTTCAAAATACCAAAAGCATCCCCATCTTTATGATGGTATCACCCACCCCTGCTTTAATGAAAGTGAATGATGAAAAAGGTAATCCGCCAAAAAATTTATTCGGTGTTGGAGAAACACTTGATTACATCGATACTTCCTTCTTATTGATTCCGAGATTGATTCAACCAAAATCAGGCAATCTAACCGTTGGTATGATCTTTAATCAATCGGAACCACAGTCTGTTGAAGCAATGCAGCGAATTCAAAAACTTGCTGCACATAACCACATTAATCTTATTACTCTTCCTGTAAATGCAACTGCAGATGTAAAATTGGTTACGGCTTCTTTACTTTCAAAGAATGTAGATGTGTTCTTTGCCAATCCCGATAACACTGTTTTCGAGTCTTTTGAAACCATTGTTCAGTCATGTAACCAGGAAAATATTCCCATTTTTACAAGCGAAGCGGGGTTGGTTGAACGAGGTGCTATTGCAGCATATGGTGCAGATATTTATCAATGGGGCTACCAGACCGGGGAACAGGCGGCACAATACCTGAAAACAAAAAGTACTACGGGCCTTCATTGGCAAATGGTAATAACAAGAAAGAAAGTTTATAATCCTGCAGTGGCAAAAAAATACAACATCAACATACCACCAAATTTTCAACCTGTTCAATGAGCCAGTTTTATCTAACGGCGTTGCAATTGTCTTTATGCCTCGGACCAATGGCTATGGGTATTTTTATAACTATGAAGGTCTTCAACATTCCGGATATAACTACCGATGGAAGTTATACGTTGGGTGGCACTGTTACCGCGGTACTCCTGGCGCAGCATTGGCCGGTGATAGCTGTTCTGCCTGTTTGCATGGTAGCGGGAGCGTTCGCCGGCGTTTGCACCGGTTTAATTCATACCAAATTAAAGATTGATGCGCTTCTTGCCGGAATCCTGGTCATGACAGGTTTGTATTCCATCAACCTGATAATATTGGGCAGATCAAATGTGCCATTGATAAACATTCCGACAATATTTTCTTATTTGTCTTTTTTCAATAATGATATATATAACCAGCTTTTTGTTGCCTCGGTCATAATTATTCTTTTAACCGCTTCTCTGAATTATTTGCTAAAGACGGATTTTGGTATTGCTATGCGGGCAACAGGCAATAACCCGGTTATGACGAAAGCATTGGGAATAAATAATGACAGAATGAAAATTACCGGGCTGGCTGTTGCCAATTCATTTACTGCGTTAAGTGGTTTTTTAGTGGCACAATACCAAAATTTCACTGACATTAATATGGGGATCGGTATTGTGATTACAGGTTTGGGAACGGTGCTGATTGCCGATGCATTACGGATATGGTTCAACGTTAGTAAGATCGGCGTACAACTGTTGCTGGTGCTTGTGGGAAGTTTATTATTTCAGTTAGTGCTTGCGTTTACGCTTTCATTAGGCATCGATCCAAATCTTTTAAAGCTTGTGACGGCGTTATTTGTTTTATGTATCGTGGCATTGCCTCGTGTCAGCAACGAGTTAAGAAGCGCCAGGCAATAAACAGCAGTAACTATGGTTTTACTTAAACATATAACGAGGATTTTCAACAAAGGAAAAGCAAATGAAGTTACCGCCCTCAATGATGTGTCACTCCAAATAGAAGATGGAGAATTTGTAATAATAATTGGTGTGAACGGAAGCGGCAAATCAACGTTGCTCAACATAGTTCAGGGCAGCGAATTCCCTGATTCCGGATCCGTTGAAATAAACGGAACTAACGTAACCGCCTACCCGGAGTATAAAAGAAGCAAATGGGTTGCACGTGTTTTTCAAAACCCAACCAATGGTACGGCGCCTGATTTAACGATCCTGGAGAATTTCAGGTTGGCTGCTTTGCGAAGCAGGCAAAAAAAATTGGTTATCGGAATGGATGATGCTTTTAAGAAAAAAGTTCAGCAAACTATCGCAACATTGGCAATGGGTCTTGAAAATAAAATTTACCAGCCGATGGGGAGTTTGTCGGGAGGACAAAGGCAGGCGTTGACATTACTTATGAGCGCAATGGATGAGGGTGAAATTCTTTTGCTTGATGAGCCAACAGCAGCACTCGATCCTAAATCGTCGCAGGTTGTTTTGGCTCTTGCAGATAAACTTAATAGGGAACCTGGCAAAACCACCGTTTTTATTACTCACAATTTAAAAGATGCCCATCAATACGGGAACAGGCTGATACAGATTAATCAAGGGAAAATCGTAAGAGATTTTTCTTCTGCTGAAAAGGATAAACTACTTCTTCAGGATATGTATAAATTATTTGAATAAGTTTTATGCAATGCGATCTCCGGGCAAGGACTGCAGTCTATTAGCTGTTATAATTTATACCAGGATTACCTTTTCCTGGCAAGGCATCTGAAATAAAAAAATTTAAGCCAAGCCCAGATGATAAAAGATAATGGGTAGCTTTATAGAAAATCCCCTAATATGTTTTGGCGGAAGTTTTTTCCTTTGGTTCTTTTTCCCATTTCCTGTTGTATTTCGATAATGGTATCGGCGCAGGTTAAAAGTACTGACGCTGACACAACATCTGAAGTTGAAAATGCCACACCTTTATTCCATAGTGAAGATATTTTGCATATAACACTTACTGGTAATTTAAAAGAATTATTTAGAGACATTAGTGATAATAATTCCTACCATCCTGTTTTATTACAATATACCGAAGCGGACAGTAGCGAGGTTGTCATACCAATTCGGGTTAAAACAAGGGGACACTTTCGCAGGCAGCAGCGGGTATGCAGTATGCCACCTTTGCTTCTTGATTTCCCGAAAGAGAAAATAAAAAATACACTTTTTGCAAACCAGGAAAAACTGAAATTGGTGGTGCCTTGTATGGGTGACGACTATGTAATTGAAGAATACCTGGTGTATAAGTTGTACAATCTTGTTAGTGCCAAAAGTTTCAGGGATCGACTCGCCCTGGTAACTTTTGAAGACTCCGCACACCAAAGAAAAACAGAGACCCATTATTGTTTTTTATTGGAAGATGAAAAAGAAATGGCCGCCAGGAATGGATGCTTTGTACTTAAGAAGAAAATGGTGGATATGAAGACTACAAACCTTGATGAATTCAGGAAAATGGCTGTATTTCAGTACCTCATTGGAAATACCGACTGGGGCGTTTCTTTTCTTCAAAACATCGTTCTGATAACTAAAGATTCTCTGATGGCGCCTTATACCGTTCCATATGATTTTGACCAGGCAGGAATTGTTGATGCCCGATATGCTATTCCTCATCCGGAGTTGGGCATTTCTTCGGTAACAACACGACTGTACCGCGGATTTTGTGAAAATGATATGGATAATTTATCTTCCACCTTTGAATTGTTCAATCGCCTGAAACCCGAAATTTATAAAGTATACGACAGTTGTTCGTTGCTCTCGCCAGGCTACGTGAAATTTGTGAAGCGCTTTCTCAATGAATTTTATAAGACCATTAATAATAAACGCGACATAAAGGATGAATTTGGAAACCCCTGCAACCTCGAAAGACGGTATGAAATAAAAGGACTCAAAAAGTAATATTATTTTTTACAGGACTATTTTTGTTACATCCCCAAATACACAGGCATAACCGGTATACAAACTAATATCCCTGGAAACTTCGGTTATTTACGCCGTGGTTATGCATTGAGCCTGCATGTTTTGATCCGTTGCATCCAGCTAACACATATAGCAATACCACGAAAAGTGTGAAGAGTTTGAAGATATTTTTCATAAGCAGTGGATTAAAACGTTGAAACAAGGGGTGCATTAAATCCTAATCATTTATTCATAAAACGTAGTGAGGTCTCCTGATATTGTAGCTAGCCTGGCACTTTCAAAGATGGAACCTCTCTCCTTTTTTCTTAGACAGGAAAGAAATCGAACAAGGCCGAGTGCACTTTTATTGATTACAAATAGCTTCGTTATAACATGATGAAAAGTTTAAATATCTATACATAATCTTTGGGAGAGATAAGCCATTGTATTTCCCCGGGTTTTGTATAATTTGTAGTCTCTTTCTAAAACGAATTTTTATTCATCATGTTTGGTTTATAAAATTTGTGCGCATGTCAAAAGACATTTTTCAAATATCTGCATTAAGCTTTTCAAGACTTTATATACATATATTTAATATTACAACGATAAATCATTTATTATGCAAGACTTTGATACAACTCACGTTAAAAATGTTGTGCTGGTTGGACATTCCGGCAGCGGAAAAACAACCCTCGCTGAAAGTATGCTATTTGAATCCGGGCAGATCCACAAGCGCGGAAGTGTGGAAGAAAAAAATACTGTAAGCGACTATACTGACCTGGAAAAAGAACGAGGTAATTCTATTTCTTCCAAGTTATTACACGCTCCCTGGCGAGGCTATAAGATTAATATACTGGATACTCCCGGTTATAATGATTTTTCCAGCGAAGTACTTACTGCGCTAAGGGTTTCAGATGCAGGGGTGATGTTATTGAATGCAAGTGCGGGTGTAGAAGTGGGGACTGATGTTATCTGGGAATACACCGAAAAATTTAAAACTCCGATGATTCTCGTGGTAAATCAGTTGGATCATCCAAAGGCAGATTTTTCTGAAACAGTCAGGCAGGCAAAAGCTCATTTTGGAAATAATGTTGTAGTGGTTCAATATCCCATAAATCCGGGACTGGGTTTCGATGCTATCATTGACGTATTGAATATGGTGATGTATAAATATTCCGAAGAAGATGCCAAACCGGAGAAATTACCCATTCCCGACCAGGAGAGAGAAAAGGCGGACACATTGCACAGGGAATTGATAGAAGCCATCGCATCGAATGACGAAACACTGATGGAACAATATTTTGAAAAAGGTGTATTGACGGAAGATGAAATGAAAACAGGTTTACATCTTGCAATGGTGCATCATGATCTTTTCCCCGTCTTTTGCGTCTCTGCCAAACAAAACAGGGGGGTTGCAAGGTTAATGGGTTATGTGGACAACGTATGTCCACCGGCAAACGAAATGCCGCCGCAATATACCGGCAATGGCAGTACACTAAATTGCGATGCCGATGGCCCTGCATGCATATTTATCTATAAAACAGTTCAGGAGAACCATATAGGTGAGTTGAGCTTTTTCAAAGTTTATTCAGGAACAATTAAACCCGGGATGGAACTCGTGAACGAGACTACTGGTATTACGGAGAAACTGAGCCAGTTGTTTGTAGTTGAAGGCAACAAGCGTATTCCTGTAAACCAATTGGTGGCGGGTGATATCGGAGCCACTCTAAAACTGCGCAATTCCCATTCGAATAACACACTGCATGAAAAAGGCAAACATATCGAACTCGAACCTATCACTTTCCCCGAACCGGTAATGAGCATCGCCATCGCTAATAACAAAAGAGGCGAAGAGGAAAAGTTATCTTCCGCCTTACATCAATTGAAGGAAGAAGATCCGGCAATGCAGGTTGAAGTATCCCAGGAACTAAGACAAACCATATTGCATTGCCAGGGCGATATGCACCTCGCTGTAATAAAATGGAAGCTTCAGAATAGTTATCACCTGGACGTACAATATTCAAGACCGCGGATTGCCTACCGGGAAACCATACGCAAACGGGCAGATGCAACGTATCGGCATAAAAAGCAGTCAGGCGGCGCCGGCCAGTTTGCTGAAGTTGCGTTAAGAATTGAACCATGGTATGAAGGCATGCCTGACCCTGAAAACCTGAATGTTCGCGACAGAGAGGTGCATGACCTTCCGTGGGGCGGTAAACTTGCATATTATAATTGCATTGTAGGAGGCGCTATCGATACCCGTTTTTTACCAGCAATTCAAAAAGGTGTAATGGAAAAAATGAAAGAAGGCCCCATTAGCGGTTCTTATGTAAGAGATATTCGTGTATCCGTCTACGATGGAAAAATGCACACGGTTGATAGTAATGACCTGTCTTTTAAGCTGGCCGGTATGATGGCATTCAAACTTGCTTTTCAGGAAGCTGATCCGCAATTGCTGGAACCGGTTTACATGGTTGAAATCCATTGTCCTGAAGAGTTTACAGGAAATATTATGGGCGATATTCAAATGAGACGTGGCATGGTAGAAGGTATAGATACTGAAGGAAATTTTACCGTGGTTCGGGCAAAAGTACCACACGCTGAAATGAACCAGTTTGCCGCCTCACTTCGCAGCGGCACCCAGGGCCGGGCAAGGTTCAAAATGAAATTTGATCATTATGAATCGGTATCAATGGATCAACAAAAGAAACTGAGCGAAGCTTATAGAAATGAGGAAAGCGTGCCGGCTGAAAGTTATTAATGGCAGAATTTAAACAGCCTCTTTTTTTTGAACCAAAATGCGGAGTCCCCTATCGTCATTTTTTGAAAAATAACATAACCCGGGTTGGTAAATCAATTATCCACAGGTAAATTTTTTGTGCGATTACAATAACAGTTGGCACAAATAATTAGAGGCATCCTGGCAATTCTTTTCAACACCCGACTTTACAATTATGACAATTCAATTTTAGCCAGGAAAAAGAAATAATATTTAACGTGATAGTTGCATTGAGCTTAAATTTTTAGTTACCAATTCTTTATTTATGAGCCCCACCAGCCCGTTTCTTATTCTCCCTGCGCTGGTCATGGTCTTGCTGACTTCTAAATTATTTCTTAAGTATTCACACAAAAAACTCCCGGAAGTTAAATATAAAACCATCGACGGGTTAAGAGGTTATCTCGCTTTTTTTGTTTTGCTTCATCATTCCTCTATCTGGTATTTTTATTTGCGTACACGCATTTGGGGTGAACCTCCTTCTCATTTGTTTATTCATTTTGGTCAAACAAGCGTAACACTTTTTTTTATGATCACAGGATTTCTTTTTTTTCAAAAACTTATGAATAACAAAAGGAAACCTGTCGACTGGCTGCGTTTATTTGTTTCCAGGATACTTCGTCTTTACCCTGTGTATCTTGTTGCAATGGTATTTTGCTTCGTGATCACGATTGCACTTTCTCAATGGAAATTAAATGAAACCGCATTTTCCTTTTTACGTGATATTTTTCAATGGAGCACATTCACAATCGTTGGGAAACCGCCGGTGAACCATACATCACACATGGATTTCATTACAGCCGGTGTAACATGGACATTAATTTATGAATGGCTTTTTTATTCTTCTTTGCCCATTATCGGCCTAATTTTTTTCCGTGCTAAAGTCAATTTTTTTATTCTGCTTTTTTCGATAGCCCTTATGATAATTATTTATCGCTATAACCTGCTGAAGCCAATTAATTTTTATTCTTTCGCCGCAGGATTGATTGCTGCATTTTTAGTACGATGGGAAAAATTTTATTCACCTGTTCGCACTAAAATATTTTCAGTAGTAGCACTACTCAGCTTAGTGGCAACTATTTACTTTTTTGAAACTCCTTACAATATTCTACCGTTACTATTGATTGCAATTGCATTTATCATTATTGCTTGCGGAAACAGTTTGTTTGGCTTACTTTCTCACAGCGTGTCACGAATGTTGGGGCAAATTTCTTATCCGATATATCTCCTCCACCCTATTGCATTGTTTGTAACTTTTAAATTTATTTTAGGGTTTGATGCTGTTTCACACTTATCGTTATATACCTATTGGATTATGATTTCAATTTGTGCATGTTCGCTTATCCTCGTTTGTTTTGCCGTACATTATTTTATTGAATTGCCGTTCATGAATTCGACGGGAAAAGTTACAGCCGGTATAAGAAAAACTTTGCATAAATAGTTTCAGACAAAAAATAAAATAAAAAGGAGATTTTGCATTTTGCTTTAAAAAAAAGAAAATTTCTGAAATCACCTTTGCAGCAATATAATTACTAATTTTAGCTGAAGTAAAAGTTTGATATGAATCGTCGTAATGTCCTTAAGGGAATGGGTGTTATTGCACTTTATAGCAGTTTTCCATCTATACTCAGTGAATTTGTTTCTTCCTGCAATACCAAAGAAAAAAAGAAATTACGTGCCGGGTTTTTTTCTGATGATGAATTTCAATTAACCGAACAGCTTGCTGATGCAATGATGCCGAAAACATCTTTGCCCGGCGCTATTGATACGCAGGTTCCGTATTTTCTCGATCTCGTAATAATGAATTGTATGAATGCCGATGATCAAAAACTTATTAAAAACGGATTAAAACAATTGAATGATAAAGAAAATTTTGTGTCACTTTCCAAAGAGGAAAAATTGAATGTTATTAAAAAAATTGACGACGCTGCTTTTGAAGATGATGCAGATAAAGCCTGGTTCAGGATTGTAAAAAAACTGGCGCTGATCGGGCACTTCACTTCGCAGGAAGGGATGACGAAAGCGTTGAACTATGTAAAAGTTCCCGGTAATTACGAAGCATGCATTCCTTATAAGAAGGGCGATAAAGGTCTCGCCAAAACATTTCTTTTATACTGGTAAATAAAATATTCCTGCAAATAAAAAATAAAATATGTACGATGCAATTATAGTAGGATCAGGCATCTCCGGCGGATGGGCAGCAAAAGAACTTTGTGAAAAAGGATTAAAAACATTGTTGCTTGAAAGAGGTCGCGATGTAAAGCACGTACAGGATTATCCTACCGCCAATCTTGATCCGTGGGACATTCCGAATCGCAACATGCTTACGCAGGAAGATTTAAAAACCTATCCTGTTCAAAGCAAAGTGTATCATTTTGGGCAGGATGATAAACATTTTTTTGTAAAAGATACAGAACATCCTTATGAACAGGTAAAACCTTTTTGGTGGACACAAGGCAACCAGGTTGGCGGCAAATCATTGCTTTGGAGCAGGCATACATTTCGTTTCAGTGATCTGGACTTCGAAGCAAACGCTAAAGAAGGTGTAGGTATCGATTGGCCTATTCGCTATAAAGATATTGCACCCTGGTATGATTATGTTGAACGCTTCATTGGTGTGAGCGGAAAGAATGAAGGTCTTCCGCAATTGCCCGACGGACAATTTATTCCTCCTTTTGAAATGAATTGCCTGGAGAAACATCTAAAGAAAAATATTGAAGAAAAATTCAAAGAAAGAAATTTAATTCAAAGCAGGATGGCAGTACTAACGCAGGCGCATAACGGCAGAGGACCATGTATGTCAAGAAATCTTTGTCACCGCGGATGTCCGTATGGCGCCTATTTCAGCAGCAACTCTTCCACCTTGCCGGCGGCGTATAAAACAGGTAACCTCACCTTGCGTCCTTTCTCTGTAGTGCAAAGCGTTATCTGGGATAAAGAAAAAAACAAAGCCACCGGCGTGAGGGTCATCGATGCAGAAACACTGAAAACGTTTGAATATTTTGCTCCCGTTATTTTCTTAAATGCATCTGCATTAGCTACCACAAAAATATTAATGCAGTCAACGTCCGATAGATTCCCGAATGGATTTGCTAACGATAGCGGTGTTCTCGGGCATTATCTTATGGATCATTATTCAGGACCGGGCGCTGCAGCGGGTTATGATATTTTGAAAGACCAGTATTATTTTGGTCAGCGTTCCACGTCGGTGTATGTTCCGAGGTTTCAAAATCTTAAAGGCCGCGATAGAAAGTTTGCAAGAGGTTTTGCCTATGAAGTATATGTATCCAGAGCAGACTGGACAAGAGGTTATCACGCAGCAGGCGCAGGCGATGCATGGAAAGATTCGCTTTCAGAACCGGGCGACTGGCAGGCAAGCATGTTTGCCTTTGGTGAATGTTTGCCGACTTACAGTAACCGGGTGTATTTAGATGAAACAAAAAAAGATAAATGGGGTTTGCCTTTATTAAGTGTTGAAATGGAATATGGCGAAAATGAAAAAGCCATGAGAGATGACATGATAAATGATGCAAAGGATATGTTGCAAAGTGGCGGCCCAACCTGGGTATCAGAGGTAACAGATCAGTCTGTACCCGGCATGACGATTCATGAAATGGGCACGGCCCGCATGGGCAACGATCCCAAAACTTCTGTGTTGAATAAATTTAATCAATGCCATAATGCTCAAAATGTTTTTATCACTGACGGTGCATGCATGGTTTCCACAGCATGCCAGAATCCATCACTTACTTATATGGCGTTAACGGCAAGGGCTTGTGAATATGCAGTGGCGCAATTAAAGAAGGGCGGGATTAAATGATTGTTTGAAAAAATCGTATCAATAATATTTAATGCACTTCAATATAAATCGGCGTTATAGAAACATCAACCGCTAAGCTGCCATTTGAAACAACCGTTGCAACATTATTTCCAAATACATCTGTTGCCTTCGCATTACCAGCATGCCATGGAATATCATAATGGGTAGCGGGCGTATCCTCTCCTGAAAAGGTATCCCGTTTTTCCCACGCAACATATATTATGCTCCCGTCCGCTCTGGTAACTTCAAAAAGATACAATAATGGTTTCCCGGGAACATCAATCTTTTTAATTGTTTTCATATGATTAAGATAACCGGTCATTCTTTTAAAGACGGCTGCCTCAGGGTATTCGTGTATGACTTTTCCATCTTTATATTCCAGCAATTTATTTTTACCGAACATTAGCGTCATTAAGTCGTACTTGTTATCCGTACTGTTCCAGAGATCCCAGTACATTGTCTTTTGTACTCCGGCAGAAAAGGCCAGCATATTTCTCATAACAATATCGCGGCTTTGGAGACGGTCATACTTATCATTGAACTCTTTTGAGCAATCCATCATAAACATTTGCGTTTGCGGGGCGAGCGTGTTGATACTATCATACATGTCCTTGAGCGGATTTTTTAGATTCATGTAGGCGGCTGTATCATGTGTGGCCACGGCGCTCTGCCAGGCCATAATCTGCCCGACATATTTAAAATTCACGGGAAAGCCAAAGAACCCCGGACCGTTATATTCGGTACAAATAATCGGTTGACCATGTGCCGAATCAGCAAGTTGTTTTTGAAAATATTCCACTCTTGCAGGTATAGTGTATGGATTGGCATACAACCTGATGTCAAAAATATCAAAGTAGTCAGCAGCCTCTTTTATTGCCTGCCTAAAAAAAGATAAGCCATGTTGCTGACCGGGAATTTCCGGCATTCCGG
Organism: uncultured Chitinophagaceae bacterium; assembly: GCA_963819925.1. GTDB lineage: Bacteria > Bacteroidota > Bacteroidia > Chitinophagales > Chitinophagaceae > Ginsengibacter. Next base: position 473,004 of record CAWFYG010000029.1, read on the forward strand.
GCGGATTAAAAAGTCCGTCGTACCCTCCCATAACAACTTTGGCTTTCGGGTCGGCGTCTTTAACTGCCTTATAAAAAATTTTCATTTCGTTTATAAATTCTTCGGTGGTTCCATTCCAGTAAACAGGATTGTTGGGCTCGCAATCGTTTTGCCAGAGTTTTATTTTGCCTTTGCAGTGTTTTACCAGTTCAGAAATGAAATGGTAATATTCGTCCGGCGATTTAGCAGGAGATGGCGGCAACACAGGCGAGGCAAGCTTTGTAGCCCATGTTGATGACGAGAATACGGCAATCAAGGCTTCATCAGATGGTTTTAGCTGTTTAAGAAATGTATCAACGACGGTCCATTGAAAATGATCTTTGGTAGGTTCAATTTGCTGCCAGAATAAATACAGCTTCGTAAGATTGACACCCATATTTTTTAATTGTGGCAAAAAGATTACGGGTTTTTCATCATAACCATAGGCAAATCCCCAGGCAACTCCTATTGAAGGCCCCGGCATGGAAATAGCAGCGGAATTGTTTTGCGTTTGCGCCATACCGTTATTTTGTAATAGTACCTGGGAAGCAAATATCAGTGAAATAATTTTTAATAGTTTCATTCGAAAGTGATTTTATTAATTAATTTTTATTGATGAAATATTTCCTCCGCGTGTTTTTGAAAGATGGCTGTTAGTGCCTCTGAATGCTGCTTCAAAGATTTTAGCCTTGTTGCACTATAACTGGAAAACAGCTCGTACACATCTTTTGCCATAGCGGCATAATACAGGTTTCCTTTTTCATGTTTTTTGGGAATAAGACTGATGACCACCTTTCTCCGGTCATTAGGATCGTTTTGTCTTTTTACAAATCCTGCTTTTTCAAGCCGGTCGATGACGCTGGTGATAGCGCCTGTGGTAAGTCTCGTTACTTTTGCAAGATCACCGGCCGTAGAAGGCCCCATCTCCATCAGGAAGTCAATGCACTCCGCATCACTGGGGTTGAGGTTCATTTTTTCGGCAATGGCATATTGCAACATCAGGGAGGAACGGGTCAGCCTGCGAGTGGCTGTCATCAGATTGTATATGCCCATATCTTTGTCATTTACTTTCATCCAATATTATCTTAATCATTAAATATCTTAATCATTAAGACAAATATAAGAAAAAAATGAACCTAAATTTGTTTATATGTTAAAGACGGATGATGATCTTTCCTTTTTAATACACCCGTTTATGAGATTAGTTTAAATAAAATTTCTAATTTGAAAGGGAACAAATAAAATGAACAGCACGGCAATGGAAAATGGCTTTGCTTATTGACTCGTATCAATAAGTGCCACCTGGTCTTCCAATTCTACAAGCTATTTTCATTTACAAAAAGCAAGGGCGGTATGATTTTTGAACGTTCCGCTTTGTCACAGCTAAAGAGTAAATGCAATATAAGAAATGTCCCTTTCGAAGTCCACCTCTGCCACCCTTTCATAAAAAATCCAACTGTTTTATTTTATGAGTGCAGCTGACAAAATTCATTTAACAGAGGAAAAAGAAACATTGTTCATCACTCTGTATGCTAAAGCACTGGATTACCGGGACAAACATTCCATCCTGCACGATAAGACAGCCGACCAAATGATAAGGTCGATTGAATATGACTTTTCAAAACATGGCAGTTTTGGCAATAACATTATCGCTATTCGTGCAAAACATTTTGATGAATGGATAAAAGACTTCATTAGGGTAAATAAAAATGCCGTAGTGGTATATCCTGGCTGTGGTCTGGATACCCGGATTACAAGAATAAATCCCGCCGCAAGTGTTAGTTGGTTCGATATAGATTACCCCGAGGTTATTAAATTAAGGAAACAATTCTTTTCTAACAAGGAAGGTTATACGATGATTGAGTCTTCGGTAACTGAGCCTGGCTGGATCAAACAAATTCCCACAGATCGGCCAACACTCATCATAGCCGAAGGTCTCCTGGAATATTTAACACAGGAAGATGTGAAAACCTTTCTTACCAGGATGACGGATCATTTCAAACACGGCCAAATCATCTTTGACATAATGAATTCATTTGCCATACAATCAGGAAAAGAAAAATTGAAGGAAACAACAGGCGCTGTTCATAAATGGGCAGTTGATGAGATACATGATGTTGATAAATTAAACCCCGGGCTTAAACGAATGGAAACAGTACCGGTTTTTGCATCGAAACATACAAGACGACTTCCTTTAAAACTCCTGTTATTGTATTGGTCTTTGTCAATTTTCCCAAAATTTAAAAATATGATTCGGTTAATGAAGTATGAGTTTTGATTCAAAACAAATAATGTATTTTCCTACCTCAATTACACTGAATTAATCATACCGGGCAACCTTTAAATAATAGTATCACAATTTTTTTTATCGTAACTTTTTACGGGTATTGTCGTTGCACCTAAGAATAAACCTAATGAGTGAATATTAACTATTATAACGAAAGTTAAATGGCAAACAATTCTGGCAGAAATCTTTGGGTGGATTATTTAAGGTCGGCACTTACGGTTTTGGTCGTAGCTCATCATTCGTCACTGGCATACACAACTTTTTCAAAATTTGACAGTGATGCATATATCAATTCTACTCACCCTATTGTGGACACCAAAAAATGGATTGGGCTCGATATATTCGAGAACTTTAATGATATATTTTTTATGTCTTTAATGTTCCTGATCGGCGGCTTGTTTCTTTCAAAAAGCATAGCGAGGAAAGGAACGTTACATTTTATAAAAGACAGGTTTTACCGGTTATTTATCCCTTTTCTTTTTGGAGGAACTTTACTAATGCTATTTGCATATTTTCCTTCTTACGTTGTTGCTCATCACAGCACGAATATCATTTCTTACCTAAAGGATTTTTTCACAATCGAAAAGTGGCCCGTAGGTCCGCCATGGTTTATTTGGGTCTTATTCGCATTTAACCTGCTATTTGCATTGTTCAATCCTATTCTAAAAAAAGTGAATGAAAAATCGGGCATAGAACTTTCCAGGTTTCAAAACAAGCCGCTTTTATTTTTTGCATTGTTATTTGCGATCACATGGCTGCTTTATGTTCCGCTTGCCTATAACGTTGGAGCAGGAACGTGGACGGGAATTGGGCCATTTGATTTTCAGTTAAGCCGGATCCTTTTATATTTTGGCTATTTCATGATCGGCGTTTTCATTGGCAACGCAGATTTCAACAACGGAATTTTTTCTGAAAAATCTCTTGTGGTTAAGAAGTGGTGGCTCTGGGGTTTACTTTCTTTTATAGTTTATTTTGTTTTAACCGTAACTGTCGGGAAAAAGTTTTTGGAGCAAATGGTGACACATAATACAATAAATGCACTTAGTGCGTGGATGATTTATTATACTATTTATGTTGCCTCCTGCACCACGAGTTCTATTGCCTTTATTGCCATTTTTAGAAACCAAATCAGGGTAAAAAAATCATGGTGGAGTTCGTTATCAGAAAATGCCTACTTAATTTATTTAATTCATTTTGTTTTTGTCACGTGGATCCAATATTCGCTTTTAAGCCTCGACATTCCTGCATTTTCAAAATTTCTAATAACGTTTATAACAGCCCTTATGCTTAGTTGGGAGACAAGCATTTTGTTACGAAAGTTCAAAATAATCAATAAATACCTATAGGGAATGAGCAGTATGATGATTCAGCAGAAATAGTTGTGGCTCCCACTTTGGGCAATCTTGCTCTTATGTTGCAGTTCCTGAGAACAATGGACGTATTCTAATAGTCTTAATCTAAAGTAATCTTTGCAACAGCAATTTTTGATTTGCCAAGCATGCGGTCATCTTTTCCTACAATATACATGTTATCACTTATTACAGATCCAAGCCGTGGCATAGAAGTTGGGACAGTTGTATTGCTGAAAAATTGATTTCGGGTAATCTTTCCAGTTAGTTCATTAAGAGAAACGACAAAACAATCAGATTTACCGAAGCGGAGGGTACGTTTTACTTTTTGTCCCGGCTGCGTTACAGTTGCATTTTTAGGATTGTCATTAAATATTATATTAATCGAATTATTAGCTTCGAGAGCGCCGAAGCCCGCATAAAAAGGCCTGTTGGCGGGATCGAAAAAACTCGGCGCTGCAAATGAATTGCTATAGCCCTCCGCTATTACTTCACGTTGGGCTTTTGGCAATATTTTCAGCCAACTTATATTACCGCCGGCATCAACTTTGCACATCATTAGATCGCCACATTCATAAACTGAATACGTTGTAGTGCTGTATGACGAAGAAAATCCATTACTGCCAGGTGTATACGTTTGAGTAGTATAGGTATAATGATGGTATTTTTCAGCAAGGAATACGAGTCCCTGGTCTTCGGTATAAAATATATCACGGAACTGCATCAGGTGAGAAAAGGCTTCACCCTCGTCCTTTATTTTATCAAGTTTTTCTCTTTCTTTTCTTTCGGCCCTGGTTTCATCATCGTTATCAGTTTCTTCCACCGTAGAATCCACTTCACCTGTTAGCATTGAATTATTAATTTCTTTTTCGCTGGTTGAAATTACAGCACCGGTAACGGGATTGATACGTTGCACGAGCATGCCGTCAATAGTTTTACCTCTTTTTTCATTATTGTAAAATGCAGCCAGTACAAGATCTTTATCCCCCTTCTGGACAAGCTTCGTGCTTATAAGCCACTTGCCGTTAATGTTCGTATTTACTTCGGCCTGCTGTTTTCCTTTCTCGTCGTACAACCTTATATTATAGTTTGCAAAATCGAGAAACCTGTTCTTCTTCTTTTTACCTTCTTCATATTCATATACCCGCCCAACCAATATTATTTTTTTATTAATTGTGTATAGCACGTCTTCCAATTGAAATGTTTTAGGATCAAATTCATTGGTAATATCAACCGGTTTAGATACCGGCACAAGATTTTCATCAAACTCCTGCACCTGGTACGTATTTTTTTCTTTTCCTTCAATGCTGCTTACAAGGACCATCTTTGTACTGTCCCCATTAAACGTTATTTTAAAATTAATATCATCTTTCTTCTCCTCCTTCTGAAAGCTGGTTAATTGCTTCCACTCACCCGAAATTTCGCCGGAATTTTTATCAATTTCCGCTGCAGTTATATCGAGCGTTCTGTCTTTCCGGCTATAGTCTGATGCAATGAGGAGCATCTTGCCCTGCAACACAAAAAACTGTTCAAATTCTTTCCCTTTAAGTTCCCTGTTGAAATCGTTCCTGTATAGCTCTGTTAAATTTTTGTCCAGCTTTATCAGCGAAGCCGAGGAACGTACAGAAGCGCCGATAACAAAATAACTCTTCAGCGCAAGATGACTTTCCTGCAGGTATACACCACTTTTATCAGCATATACTACATCAAGGTCTGTACTGCCTTTGCGCAGCTTAAATTCATCGCCCCAGTTAATTTTTGGCTTTTGTGAAAAAGAATGATTAAAAAGACAAAGAAATGTGGTTATGAGGCTAAATTGTTTCATTAAAAGGTATTTAATTTGAAGTTTCAATATTAGTTAAAACATCGATAACAACGGGAATTGTTAAAGAATATTACAATTGCAAATAACAAATAATTTGCATTTTTAAAACTAAAATAATCTCCGGTTGATTAACGTTTTGTACTTTCAATAAATAAACCAGGATGAAGAAAACTACCAGTCTTATTTATTTGCTTGCGATTATAAAATTTATTCTTCCTTACCTGTTACAAAACGGTTATTACGAGCCACACCGTGATGAGTTTTTATACCTTGCAGAAGGACATCATCTTGCGTGGGGCTTTATGGAAGTTCCTCCAATGCTCTCCATTTTTGCCTGGCTTACTCATTTGTTTGGCGATGGCATGTTTTGGATAAAATTCTGGCCGAATATGTTTGGTGTTCTGACTTTTATTATGAGCTGCAAAATTATTCAAAAACTGGGGGGCGGCTCTTTCGCCATTTTCCTTGTATTTCTCCCCTTTGTTCTTGGGGTTTACCTGCGATTGTTCTTTTTATTTCAACCCAACACACCCGAAGTCTTCTTCTGGACCATGATTGCGTATAGTGTTCTCCGTTATATTCAAACGGAAAAAAACAAATACTTATACATCCTCGGAATCAGCATCGGGCTTGGCATGCTTAGCAAATATTCAGTGGCGATTTTCCTGGTGAGTATTTTACTTGGTTTATTGTTTACCCGGCAAAGAAAAATATTCGTTAATAAACATTTGTACTACGCAGGGCTTATCGCATTGCTCATTTTTTTGCCAACAATATTATGGGAATACAATCATCATTTCCCGATTGTGGTTCACATGAAAGAACTTACCCGAACACAGTTACAATATGTAAGCCCTAAAAGCTTTTTAGCTGACCAGCTTTTAATGAATTTGCCTTGCGTATTCATCTGGCTCGCCGGATTCTATTTTGCCGCATTGTCTTTCAAAGGAAAAAAATACAGGGCATTTGGCTGGGCATATCTTTTTGTAATACTCATATTAGTGGGTCTTCATGGTAAAAATTATTATTCACTTGGCGTTTACCCGGTATTGTTAGCCTTTGGCGCTTATCACCTTGAAAAATTTTCTGAACGTCGTATAAAAGTTTGGAGATACGTTTTTGTGCTAATACCGGTATTGATAGGAATTGTGTTTGTACCCATTTCGCTGCCAGTAGCTAAACCTGCAGCCCTTGCACATTTCTATAACGTAATGCACACTTCAAAAACAGGAGCGTTGAAATGGGAAGATCTTCAAAACCACCCGCTGCCACAGGATTTTGCGGACATGCTGGGCTGGGAAGAGATGACACAAAAAACGGCGAAAGCCTATAACAGTTTGGATAGTAACGAGAAGGCACACACGTTTTTATTTTGCGATAATTATGGGGAAGCAGGCGCGGTAAATTACTACCGGCATAAATATAACCTGCCCGAAGTGTACAGTGACAACGGGAGTTTCTTATATTGGATGCCTCGAAATGTCCATCTCGATAATCTCATATTAATAACCGATGACCAGGGAGAGATGCAACATCCATTTGTAAAGGATTTTAAATCTGCTGTTGTTACTGATAGTGTAACCAATATCTATGCGAGAGAAAGGGGAACACTCATCATCATATTCAAGGGTGCTAACGATGCAATGAACCAAATGTTCAAGAAAAAAATTGATGATGATTTCGGAACTTTTAAATAAACAGCGCATAAAACTAAACCCCGTCGAAACGGGGTTTGTAATTAACACTTGAGAAAAAAATTGTTTAAAATATTTTTTTAATTCTTTGTGTCAGCCTGAACATATTCGCACTTAAAAGTGACTTGTACTATTTGCCCCATTCCCGGAGGGCCGATTCCCCAATCGGATATATACAATTTGCCATCGGGACCAAATGTCATTGCAGTAGGAAGGTGTAGCCCTGAGACAACCACCTGTCTTTTGCCAGAGGGATCTATTCTTACAACATCACCAAACCCGGGAGTAGGCCCTGGCTGGCCCACTGTATTTTCGAGTACGTATAAATTATTGTTATCATCAAATGTAATCCCTGTGATCATCGTGAAGCCAGAGGCAAAAATGCTATAGGTTCCGTTAGGCGATAGTTTGTATACGGTGGCAGCACCCTGTACCAATGGAAATTGAGTAAGGGTTCCGAAATAGAAATTGCCGTTGTGATGAACTATCGTTGTTGGTCCTATCCAGCCCTCGTTCTCAGGATTGTGAAGTACGGAAATATCTACTACACGTTGAATCTTGCCCGTTTTCAGAGAGACCTGGTCAATCTCCTGGTGATTTGGTTCGGCAATGTAAATATTATCGCCGGCAGTTGTCATACCAAACGGATTTCCATCGGGCGTAAAGTCGTCAGGGTCCTCATTTTGCACGGGATGAGAAAGTAAAAAATCACTGTAATTGGCCGCAATGGTCCACGTTTTATCGGCATTTATTTTAATAATACTATTGGGAATATCAGGCACACCATGGGAACAACCCGCTCCACCAATGAGAGCATATAGCGTATTCCCAATAAAAGCAACATCAGCCATACCAGTAACGCCACTACCTGTTGCGGCGCCAGCAGTGGTAGAAGGAAGATTATCTACAAAAGTCGTCCTGTTGCCTTGCCAATCAATCTTTGAGATGCGGCTTCCGGTATTACTTCCTCTATAAGGGCCAACCGGTGGAGGAGCCTGCGTACAACCAGTGGAAATATTCGTACCACCAATACCTCCTTCCGCCACATACAAATTTCCGTCTGGTCCAAACCTGAGACCCCTGGGATTATTTAAGCCTGTAGTCACAACTTTTGTTGTGGTCGTAACCGTTACGTTATCTCCTATGCAATCGGGTGCATGGTCCTTTTTGCATCCTGGAAAGAAGAAAGCTGTGATAACAGCAAAAAGTAAAATAAATTTTTGTTTCATAATTATCCTCCTTTATTTTTTAGTTAAAAAAATTAATTTTTCCCATACTGGTAAAAACCAGATTAAAGTAATTTCAGGAGGTCCAAATGGTTTATATCATGGAAGAAAAAATCGTTAATCATAATGATCTAAGAAAGAGAGACGATTTTATGATTCTAAACTAACTATTGTATTCTAATGTTTTTTCCTATTTAGACCAATAGCCGGATTACATCCACACTTTTCATTTATCCCTCTTTAGTTTCACTTTTTGGGCGACGAATACCATCTGTATATGAAAAAGATGTTTCTATTGAAAAACTATTATAATGCGGTTTTGATCTATATCTTTATAAGAAAGACTTTTGTGACCAGCCAGCAATTTATATTTTCAAATGAACGAAAGTATATCCTGGCCAGGCATTTATCCTTCTGGATTTCTTTTTCAGTTGTCTGTTTTATAACTGGTTCCTATCCTTACAAGCCACGGGATTTATTAAGTTCCGGATTTTATATTGTTTCATTGGAATGGGTAATTTGCTTTATACCCATTTCAATTATTTTTACCTATTTGTTTTTGCATTTTGTGCTACCTGCATTTATTACGAAAAGAAATTTTCGCAAAATCTTACTTCCAATACTTGCGGGCATACTATTTAATATCTTAATAGCCTGTTTACTCAATAGAACACTTCTATCGTCTAATGGAGGAGGCAACAAGCAGGAAGATTCAGACAACCTTCAACTCACTTATTTTCATTCTATTGTTTTTACGATTTTGCTGGCAAGTGTCGTAACTGCGGTTCTTGTAATTAAGGGCTGGTACAAGCAGACCACCGAAAACACTAATTTATACAAACAGAAAATTCACAATGAACGAAATATATTAAAGTCAAAGGTTTATCCAACTTTTTTATTTAATTCCTTAAACACTCTTTACAAGCAAATAGATCTCTCATGCGATAATGCTGCCAGGCTGCTTTTAAATCTTTCAGATATCCTTAGCTATATCCTTTATGATTCGGGGAATGAATTAGTATTATTAAATAAAGAATTAACAAACATCAGAAACTATGTAGAAATAGTAAAAGAGGAAAGAGGCAATATTATTGTTTTAAATGAGGATATTCCGGACCAGCTACTTAATAAATTCATTCCTCCACTTTTGATGTTTAGCATCCTGGAAAGCGTATTATCAGAAACAAATTACGATGAAACTGAAAAGATTGCAGTTTCGATTACCGAAAAAAATATGAATGTAGAATTTACAATAATATATGATTTCAATAAATCAGGTATCATATATCAGGATCCGGGGAATATTATGAAGGCGATCGAAACCAGGCTCCAGGCGTTTACGAAAGTCACAAAAGAATTGAACGTAACCAGGAATGAAGATAGGTTTAAGTTTTCCACGAAAATTGAGTTAACAGATTTCTTTAATTTTTGAGACTATGAATTTTGCATTAGAAGACAAAAAAGGGTGGTTATATGATTTCATTTTTTCGAAAAAGTTTCCGAAAAATATTCAACGACATGCCTGTCTTTGGCTCGTAAGGTTTTTATTTTTTTTCTTTATAGTTTGGTTCAATGAGTATTATAAACTGATGAGCCTGCAGGCAAAGATCATTCACATTAGTGAGTTGCTCATTATTCATCTTGCGCTCGAAATATTCTTTTGTTATACGATTATTTATTTTTTTATCCCTAAATATTTTAACGCAAAAAAGTATGTGTTGTTTTCCCTGTTCATATTTTGTATTTGCATCATTGATTTGGGCATTTCTTTTTATGTTATCTATGGCTTATTCGATCTCGCAAGATTTTCTTATGATAAGGTGTTTAACATCTTTTGGGGAGATGCATTAAACTTTCTCACAATGGGGCCTTCCAGTGTTTGTATTTTTTTTATTATAGTAAAAACGCTTAAGGCCCACTATCTCGAAAACGAAAAAAAGAAACTCATTTTAAAGGAAAATGCCATGGCCGAATTTCAATTATTAAAGTCCCAGATTCACCCGCACTTCTTATTTAATACTTTAAATAATATTTATTATTTTATACTTACCAAACCCGAAAAAGCGAAAAGATTAATAAAAAAATTAGAAAAAATACTCCATTACATGATTACTGAGTGCGAGCTTCCTGCGGTTCCGTTGAGCCGGGAAATAAATTTGATAAATGATTATGTTGAATTAGAAAAAGTGCGTTACGAAGAACTCGAAATTGAAGTGAAAATAACAGGTGAATGCAGCAATAAAATGATTGCCCCTTTATTAATGATACCCTTTATTGAAAATAGCTTTAAACATGGTACCAGTAAAATGCTGAGAGACCCCTGGATAAAATTATTTATCCAGGCGGATGAAGAAATGCTGCATTTCACTTTAACCAATAATAAACCAACTGAAACAGATTTGAATAAAACGAACGGGATCGGGTTGACCAACGTACAGAAAAGGCTGGAACTACTATATGCCAATGAGCATTATCTTTTGATAGAACCGACTGTGCATACCTTTACAGTAAACATGCAGGTACCTTTAATGCATCAAAATAATTAACAGAAAAATGGAACAGGTATATTAAAAAAAATTCCGTGATGCACAATAATAAACAAATATCCTGCATTGCAGTTGATGACGAACCGCCGGCGCTGCGTCTTATAGAAAAGTACATACGGTCTGTTCCGATGTTTAACCTTATAGGAACCTGTGGCAATGCAGTGGATGCCCTCACCCTACTTCGGAATAATACGGTCGATCTTTTATTTCTTGATATCCAAATGCCATTTATTTTAGGAACTGATTTTATGCGCACACTCACTAACCCGCCTAAGGTAATATTTACAACCGCTTTTAGAAAATTTGCTGTAGAAGGCTTTGACCTCGATGCAGTAGATTATTTATTAAAACCAGTTTCGTTCGAAAGATTTTTGAAAGCAGTTAACAAAGTAATGAATTTAACTTTGACTGCAGGTGAAAAAAATGCCTTGTCCAATACGCCTGAAAAGGGAAATGGAAATGATTTTATTTATTTGCGTGCGGACAGAAAAAATATAAAAATTCACCTTGACGATTTGCTTTTTATCGAGAGCCTTAAAAATTATATAAAAGTGGTTACAAAAGATAAAACAATCGTAACCAAACACTCTATTTCCAATCTCGAGGAAATTCTTCCTTCATCCTTTATCCGCATTCACCGTTCATTTATAATTGCAAAAAATAAGATTGAATCTTTTACTCACGATTTTATTCAAGTTGGGAAATATGAATTGCCCGTAAGCCGGAGTTACCGGCATGAAGTTGAGAAATTTTTGAAAAAAGAAAATTAAGCACATCTATTCCCCGAGGGTTTGTTAGGTTGCCGGGCAGCTACAAATAGCATCAATCCCGGAACACATTTTATTTATAGAATTGGTTGGCGCCCGACCTGAACAGCATTACATTGATTTTTAAAACAACACCCAAGGGGTCCCGGGGACTTTAATCGTCTCCTGTTGACTTGTAAAATGGGTGTTCTCCTCAATTAGTTTTATTTTAGGAGAACATTTAATTTTATCAGAGGTCAGAATGGAACCCTCACGCCGGTTAGCCGCTATATTATTTACTGACATTGTTGGTTCCACTTCAATGATGCAGAAAGATGAACAACATGCTGTATTTGTAAACAGGCGCTATGTTGCTGTCTTAAAAGAATGTGTTTTACCAAGAGACGGGGAAATCTTAAATGATTTTGGAGATGGAAGTCTTTGTTGTTTTTCGAGTGCAACAGAGGCTTTGCGATGTGCCATTGAAATGCAGCAGAAATTTCAAATTGAGCCGAAAGTTCCCCTGCGTATAGGCCTGCACGTTGGAGAAATTTTTTTTGAGGATGGAAAGGTTTTTGGTGATGGAGTAAATGTAGCTTCACGTGTTCAATCGCTTGGTATTGCTAATTCAATTCTTTTTTCCTCGGAGATATGCAGTAAAATTAAAAATCAACAGGAGTTTAAAAGCGTTTCCTTTAGGCAGGTTTCATTTTAAAAATGTGGATGAACCTATGGAAGTTTTTGCATTAGCGAATGAAGGATTAATTGTTCCTAAAAAAGAAGAGCTGACCGGCAAATTAAAAGAAATTAAAAAAAAATCTGCAATTAAAAAATGGATCATAACAGCCGTAGTGGTAATATTATTAGCCGTCTCTTATTTTGTATACCAGCATTTTTTTCATACCACAGGATTTTCCGGGGAAAAAACAATTGCTGTTTTGCCTTTCGAAAATGTCGGGGGGCCGGATAGTGAAGAATATATCTCTGATGGCATTACACAGGATATTATAAATAACCTTTCAAAAATTTCTTCATTGCAAAAAGTGATTGCCTGGTTTTCGGTGAGAAGTTTTAAGAAAACAACAAAATCACTTAAACAAATCGCTGATGAATTGGGAGTTGCTGCTATACTTTCCGGCACTATGGAAAAACATGACGGCAAAGTCCATATCATTGCCGAGCTCATTGAGGTAAATACCAATAAACGATTATGGGGAGATGATTTTGAGTATGATGATAAGGACATATTATCTATTCAATCAAAAGTGGCGGGAGAAATAATTTCAGCCCTCAAAGTGAAACTCACACCCGAAGAAAAAAAAAATCTTACAAAACACTATACTGATAATCCGGAAGCTTATAAGTTATATCGCAAAGGTCTTTTCTTTTGGAATAAAAATAATGGGGCATATTTTGACAGTGCTGAACTGTATTATAAAAAAGCTCTTGACATTGACCCGGAATATGCATTAGCGTATTCCGGTTTAGCCAATCGTTACATTTTCTTTAAGTTACCAAGCCAGCTTGAAGGTATTCCAATTGCTAAAATGTATACTACTAAGGCTTTATCATTAGACAGCAATCTCAGCGAAGCGATAACTACATTGGGATTTATTCAATCTAATTTCGATTATGATTGGACAAAATCAAAAGTCATTTTGGAAAAAGTTCTTAAGCTTAATCCTAATAATGCCGAAGCTCATCTCTTTTATGGCAATATATTGCAATATAGCGGCGAAAGTCAGAGCAGGGAATTCAGGAAGTGAAAAGAGCGCTTGAACTTGATCCACTGAATACAAGGTTCAATTGGATATTGGGAAGAAATTATTACCTGGCCCGCAAATATGATTTGGCTGATGAGCAATTGAAGAAAACACTTAATCTTTATCCCGATCATGACTATACAAAAGAAACTCTCATCCTTTTATCGTTGGAAAAGAAAAAATTTACTGAAGCCTTCGGGTTAATCAAACAACTTCCTGAAATTTCACGCACGACTGGCCCCGATCAAATTTACTATCAATGTTATGGCTATGCCGTTTCCGGGGACACTACCCGTGAAAATCATTATTGAAAAAAATACTAAAAGAATATCCTGAACAGAAACCCCTTCTAATAGCATACGATTACATAGCTCTGAAAAATTATGATGAAGCATTAAACATGTTAGACCTGGCTTATAAAACAAGAGATATTCAATTGTATTGGATAAAGATTGACCCCATTTTAGATCCTGTTAGAAATGATCCCCGGTTTAAAGCCTTGTTGGTTAAAATGCATTTGGAGTAATTTATTATTAATAAATAAATAAGGCTTAATTTAGAATTACACTATTAGATCACCTGCAATGGAACCCACGCGAAGACTTGCTGCAATTTTGTTTAGTGATAAATTTCTCTGTTAGCGAACAAAAATATGTTCCGGTATGGTCAATTGGCCTGATTTATCTGAAACAGAATCTATATTCCAGGGCAAAACAGATGTTTGATCAGCTTCCTGCCGGAAGCAATGCACTACTCGATAATTTTCAACTAATGCAGAGCTATGCTTATGCTATTATGGGAGATAAAGAAAGAGCAAAATCATTGCTGGAAGAAACTCAAAAAAATATGCCTCAACGTGGCATTGGCATTACAGAACCTCCCAGAATTATGTTGCTCTCGGCAATTTCAACGAAGCAATAAATGAATTGGAACAGGGATATAACAACTGCGAAATACAAATGTTTTGATAAAAGTAGATCCTGCATTTGATCCTATCCGCCAGGAACCCCGATTTATAGCATTGCTTAAAAAAATGAACTTAAGTTAACAAAGTATAAGCCGAAATTGAATTAATTCATCCTCTCTTAACAAAAAAATATTACCTTATTTGGCGTGGCTGAAACTCACCTGTCGTAAAATAGTTTCCCCCATTGGAACTAATTGAATGGTTTCATTTTTTTGCGTAACCGGGTTAAACATTGAAGTAGTAAATTCCAATTTGTCTTTATTTTCAATTTTTATTCCCGGTTCGGCATCGCCTGCACACTTATAAACTACTAATGACACGGGCCGATATTGAAAATCATGAAATCCCTGCAACGCATAATTGCGTGTAATACTCTCCGTTACTTCTATTGGATGTGCTAAAACGAGTGCCCCGTAAGCAAAATAATATTCCTTATTCATGTCTTTTTTTGCCTCAGGCTGTGGGGAAAACCGGACTGTGACCTTATCATCATTCTTCCACATTTTAGGTATAATTATGAATCCATCTTTTTCAACCCAATCTCCGGTGACTGAAAATTTGGTAGCCCATGATGGCTTTCTTATTTTAATATCAAACGATGTTGGTTTACTTATTTCTATTTTAAATTCAATTGAATAATCGTAAGGATAAGATGTATTTTCCTGTATATGAATTTTCGTTCCATTTATTTCCGTGCTCACTTCACAAGGGCCTAATAACGAAGCGATCAGTCCATCTTTATCTTTCATCCACATGTTCTGAACATAGTATGGCGTAATTCTGCCCGCATTCGGAACGCAGCACACGGCTGCATCCTGGTGAACGGGCGAATAAGAATAACGTGTTTGTTTTTTGTTACTCGTATCACCATTCAATCCACCCGTCATGTAATAAGAATTATCGGTTTTAAGATAGGCGATACAACTTTGGCCGGGATCTTTTGAACCTTGCGCAGCATTAAAAAATAATTTTTCTGTTTTATCACCAAATTTTGCTTCGCCGGTTTTTAAAAACAAATCTTCATAACTATTCATCAATTCCTGCAGGGAACAATATTCATAACCGGTATTGGTTTCATCAGCTTTGCGACCTCCTATCCATTCATCACCGGCAGGCCCGCCAGAAACAGTTGTTGTTTGTTCAATGTTATTTAAAAAATCATTTAATGCATTTCCTAATAATGGATTGCCGGAAGCATAATATGCAGCCGCAACAGCACGCAGATGTTCATAAGTGTGTACACCGTGTCCTTTCAGTTTGTAACCCGGATCAACTAGTTTTTTATACTGCGCATCTTCATTCAATACTTCTGTTGAAAAATCTTTGTATAAAAACAAACTGTAATCACGATACTTTTCATTTCGAGTAATCCTGTATAAATTTTCGAGTACGTCTGTGAAAACAAGACCATGTGTTAGCCCGCCGTCATTAGGTTGAATGGAATAAAAAGGATGCGATTTATTTTCAGGATAATTAACTATTACATTTTGTACTGCTCTTTCAATTGCGCTTAAAACTTTCTTATCTTTCGTATACTCATACCACGCCAGCAGTCCTCTCAATAAAGTAGTCTTAGACCAGAGTTCGCCATTTTCATTATTAAATTTATAGCGAAGTTCTTTATCATAAATACCGAGATATTCATCGGTATCCTGCGTTGCTAAAATTTTATTGATGTAACTTTTTATTCTTGCGAGATGCTCTTTATTATTTACAAGAATGGCACTGCGTATATAACCGTCCCGCCAGTTACTTTGCGTTTCGCTGTTCCACCAGAGAAACTCCACCTGCCAGTCACCGACATCAGCAACAGCGCCCACATCTTTACTTTTTATTTTTTTGGTGAGACGATTCTTGTCATAAATATCATCATCAATTACGAGTGAAGGAACAAGACTATCGAGATGACCTGTGAAACCGTTGAGGTCTTTTTCAATTTCATCTTTTAACCAACCTTCCGGCTTTATTGAAGAGAAAGGCAAAGGCTGAAATGTTTCTGAGATTGGCTTTCTTTTTTCAAAAGGATTCTCATTATTTTCCTGGCCATAGGCCATGGGTAAAAAAATAAAACCTATAGAAAAGTAAAATAAAAAAAAGGAAGCAGTTATTTTTTTCATTCTGTTATTAGCCTGGATACATTTCTCAAATTAATATTGATACAAAACAGGATTGATAGGCGTATCAATTTGTTTTCCCACTTCCGCACCGGGACACCATGTGTCCCAATCAACAATTTGATTTTTATTTTCAGGCTGTTTTAACACCATGTCTTTATCCATATAGATCATCGTCATCACGCCCCTCATTTGGTTCGTATTATTAGCGCCAGCTCTATGAAACAACCATCCCCGGTGGAAGCTTACTTCCCCGATTTCAAAAGGCTGTATTATGTGTTCGAACCCTTCTTTTTCCAAGGTATCGTTAAGTATCTCTTGGCTTTCATCGCCAATTTCTTTATCTCTGCCGGTAGTAAGTTTATAACTTTGAGAACTGAATTCAAGCGGCCCCATTTCAAGAGGAGTTTCCTGCAACGGGATCCAGGCAGTTACCGTTAAATCATTTGCGAGTGGCCAGTAATACTGGTCTGCATGCCATGGTGTTATTCCGCCACCTGGTTCTTTATACAAAGCCTGGTCATGGTATAATCTTACTCCATCAACACCCAATAATTCAGTAGCAATTTTTGCCAGTCGTTTACTAAAAACAATTTCTTTCACAGGTTCAGATTTTGTCCAGATGTTCATGATCTGCAAAAAAGCTTTTCCGTAAGTATCCCTTTCTTCCATAGGAAGGTGCTGTGTATTTAACCGCTGTACTTCATTTGAAATGGTTTCGTTCAAATAAGCAATAGCATCAGGCGACAGAACATTTTTTAATTTTACGAACCCGTTTGATCTGAAAAAATCGATCTGCTCACCCGAAAGTGCAAAAGGTTCTTCGAGTATCGTCGATACGTTAGGTGGTATTGCATGCATAATTATGAAAATTTAATATGAACAAGTTCGGAATACTATTCAGCAAATTTTATCATATGTCTTTGGGACACACAGAAAGGTGAATCAATGGTTAATCGGGCCGGATAATCCCAATCAGAAATTCATAGGCTATTTCTTAAAGCTATCTTTTAACGTAACTGTACGGTTAAACACTTTTGCTCCCGGCCGGGAATCTTTGTCAACACAAAAATATCCTTGACGAATAAACTGGTAGTTTCTACCTTCAGCTGCATCGAGCAAATGTGGTTCTATGTAGGCACCGGGTATTATTTCCAATGAGTGAGGATTAATAAAATCTTTAAAATCTCCTTCTTCCATAGCCGGATTTTCTACCGTAAACAATCGTTCATACAATCTTACCTCAGCTTGTGCAGCATGCTTTGCGCTCAACCAGTGAATGGTCCCTTTTACATTCAAACCGCTGGCATCGTGCCCACTTCTACTTTCCGGGAAATAAGTACAATGTATTTCCATTAAATTACCATGATCATCTTTTATAAAATTGTCGCAGCGAATTATATAAGCGCTCTTAAGTCGGACCATAGTACCGGGGGCAAGTCTAAACCACTTCTTAACCGGTACTTCCATAAAATCGTCCTTTTCGATCCAAAGCTCTTTAGAAAAATAAATTTTTCGTGTATTCGTGGGATCGTTGGGCAAATTCTCGGTAAACAATTCTTCTGTTTTATCTTCCCCGTAATTATCAACAATCAATTTTACCGGACGAAGAACAGCCATTACCCGGGTGGCAGCAGTATTTAATTCTTCCCTGATACAAAATTCAAGAAGGCTTATGTCAATAAGGTTGTCTCTTTTGGCAACACCTATCTTATCGCAAAACGTCCGTATACTGGATGGAGTATATCCTTTACGCCTAAACGCAGAAATAGTTGGCATTCGCGGATCATCCCATCCTGAGACATAACCTTCATTTACTAACTGAAGTAATCTGCGTTTACTCATCACCGTATAGGTCATGTTAAGTCGTGCAAATTCATATTGGCGGGAAGGAAAAATTTCAAGATTGTCAATATACCAATCATAGAGTTCCCGGTGCGACACAAATTCCAACGTACAGATGCTATGGGTAATATGTTCAATACTGTCACTTTGACCATGCGCAAAATCGTACATCGGGTAAATAACCCACTTATCTCCCGTGCGGTGATGATGCGCATGTTTTATGCGGTACATAATAGGATCCCGCATGTGCATGTTTATCGCCTTCATATCAATTTTCGCCCGCAATACCTTTTCACCATCTTTGAATTTGTCATTTTTCATTTGTTCAAAGAGCAAAAGATTTTCGTCTATGCTCCTGTTGCGGTATTCATTTTCAATGCCGGCTTCAGTTGGGGATCCTTTTTCCGCAGCAATTTTATCGGGGCTACTGTCATCCACATACGCAAGCCCTTTGCGTATGAGCTTTACAGCGAGGCCATACAATTGATCAAAGTAATCGCTGCTATAAAATTCATTGGCCCAGGTAAATCCCAGCCATTTCACATCATACTTAATACTGTCAACATATTCTACGTCTTCTGTTACAGGATTTGTATCGTCAAAACGAAGGTTAGTAGCCCCATTGTATTTTTGCGCAAGGCCAAAATTCAGGCAAATACTTTTTGCATGACCTATATGCAAATAACCATTGGGCTCAGGAGGAAATCTTGTTAAGATACTTTTGTATTTTCCTTTACCCAGATCTTCTTCAACTATTTCTTCTATAAAATTTAAGCTTTTTTCTTCGATCATAATTGTTATATCATAACTTTTAATCTTGATTAATTCATGGATGCAGCAATAATTTCAGCAATATCCAACACTTTTACGGTCTCTTCCTTTTCATTCAACTTTACACCATCGGTAAGCATGGTATTGCAAAACGGGCATGCCGCAGCTATAATGCCGGCGCCGGTTTCCAATGCTTCTTTCGTTCTTTCATTATTGATACGGATAGTACCTTTCTCTTCTTCCTTAAACATCTGCGCACCACCTGCTCCGCAGCACAATCCATTACTTTTACAACGTTTCATTTCTGTCAACTCAACATCCAAAGCTTCCAACACTTTCCTGGGCGCTTCATAAATATTGTTAGCTCTTCCAAGGTAACAGCTATCATGATAGGTAATTTTTTTCCCGTTAAATTCGCCATGTTCTTTCATCTTTATTTTACCCTCATCAATTAACTGCTGCAAAAATGCAGAGTGATGAATCACCTCATATTTTCCTCCCAATACCGGGTATT
Source organism: uncultured Chitinophagaceae bacterium (assembly GCA_963819925.1). Taxonomy (GTDB): domain Bacteria; phylum Bacteroidota; class Bacteroidia; order Chitinophagales; family Chitinophagaceae; genus Ginsengibacter. The sequence continues at coordinate 492,669 of CAWFYG010000029.1, forward strand.
CGTTTTTAAAAATATTAAAACAATGCGGACACGTAGTAACTATTTTTTTAATTTGATACCCTTCAAGGACCTGTATATTCTCGTAAGCCATCATTTGAAACATAAATTCATTACCAGCTCTGCGAGCCGGATCCCCGGTGCACATTTCTTCTTTGCCCAATATAGCGTAACTCACGCCAACCTTGTCTAAAATAGTTGCAAAAGCTTTTGTAATTTTTTGCGCCCTCTGGTCGAAACTGCCGGCGCAGCCTACCCAAAACAGAATGTCAGGCGCCTTATTTTCTGCCATCATTTCAGCCATCGTAGGTACATGCATCTTCAAACCTTTTTAATGAGCTAAAATACAACAAACAATTTTGATGAATACTGTATGTTCAAGAGTTTAAAACTTATTTTTGCGCAGTTTAAAAATTAAGTGAAGCTGATAAATAAAATAAAAAACTGGGAACAATGGCCGTTCGAAATCTTATATGCCCCGATTACGCCCGTGTGGGCATGGTATATGATTCGTTCCGGGGCAATTTGGTTCTTTACTCCGAGTAATCCAAAACTTACTTTCGGCGGGATGGAGGGCGAGCCAAAGAAAGAAATGCACGATCTTTTGCCTCCTCATCTATGCCCGGCATTTTTTAATATACAACCTTCAGATGATTTTACCGTTATATTGAAAAAGCTCACAGAGAAAGATATACGATACCCGCTTATCGTGAAACCTGAAGTCGGCGGCCAAGGCATTTTGTTTAGAAAAATAAACAATGAAGCACAATTAAAAAATTATCATGAGCAGGTACCTGTTGAGTATTTTGTGCAAGAGTTTATCGAATATCCGCTGGAAGTGAGCCTTTTTTATTACCGTTATCCGGGGGAATCAAAAGGTGTAATAACCGGCTTCCTTAAAAAAATTCCCATGCAGGCAACTGGCGACGGAGTGCATACATTGGAAGAACTAATTAAGTTGAATTCAAAATCCGGGAAGAGGATAGACGAAATACGACTGCAACATGAACACAATTTTAACAAGGTGTTGAACGCGGGAGATAAATATATGTTAAGCTATGCAGCCAATCACAATCGCGGAGCCCGTTTCATCGATCTTAAAAATGAAATTGACGAAAGGCTTTTGAAAATACCGGATGAGATAAGCCATGCTATTAATGATTTTTTTTACGGGCGGTACGACATTATGTGTAATTCAATTGAAGAATTAAAACAGGGTAAAAACTTTGTGATACTTGAATACAACGGTTGCGGCGCAGAGCCCAATCATTTTTACGATACTGGTTATACATTGATTAATGCATGGAAAGAGATTTTAAAACATTGGAAGATTTTATATAAAATCAGCAGGTATAATCATAAAAACGGCGTCAGATATTGGCCTGCTTTAAAAGGCATTCGTTTTAGAATACAAACAAAAAAACATTATAAGAAGATTAAAGTTGCCGATAGAAAAATTCCGTAAACTTGCCCGACGGCAAGCAGGTTTTTATCATCTTACGGTTTTTAAACACTCTATGAATATGAAAAAACTACTACCCTTTTTTTTCCTGGTTATTACTTCATCAATATTTGCACAAAAATATGCGCCAAAAGATGAAGGAAGTAAAGTACATTTCACTATAAAAAATTTCGGTATCAGAACCGGTGGCGAGTTAACAGGACTGAAAGGCGAAATAATTTTTTTTACAACCGACCTGGCTGCATGTAACTTTAATGTAAGCGTAGATGCTTCCACGGTAGATACTAATAACGAAAGTCGTGACAGGCATTTAAAAGACAGCGAATATCTTGATATAGAAAAATATCCTGTGATAACCATCACATCTACAAAAATTGATAAGACCAACAAAACAGAATCCGGATTTTATTATTTTACGGGTACGCTTACTTTGCACGGTGTTACTAAACCAATTTCATTTCCTTTTCATATAGAAAAAATAAATGATGATTATTTATTTACCGGTGAGTTTGAAATTAACCGCCTCGATTATGAAGTAGGAAGCAACAGCGCTGTTTTAAGCAATACAGTAAATGTATCTTTATCGGTGTTGGCGAAAAAGAGCTAAGCCATTTTATAATATGGGTCTTGTAAAAGTTTTTTTCTGGGGCATGATGGTGAGTTTCCTCGGTACGCTCCCTTTAGGTACACTCAACGTTGCTGCCATGCAAATAAGTGTACAGGAAAGTATACTACATGGCATTTATTTTTCCTGCGGATCTCTTTTAACTGAGATGATTTATGTAAGGATTTCATTGGTGGGCATCAATTGGATCCGGAAACAAAAAGTTATTTTTAAATGGATGGAGTGGATTGCGCTTGCAATTGTAGTAGCATTGGCAACGGGAAGTTTTATCGCAGCCATGCATGAACACCACGCAAAAAATGTGATGCTCAATAATAATATGAATCGTTTTGTATTGGGCTTATTACTGAGCGCCATTAGTCCAATGCAGGTGCCCTTTTGGTTTGGATGGAGTACCGTGTTATTTTCAAAGAATATTCTACAGCCAAAAAATTCATTTTATAATTTTTATATAGTGGGCATAGGGTTGGGGACTTTAGCCGGCAATTGTGTTTTTATTTTCGGCGGCAAATACATCGTAGAAAAACTTAATACCAATCAAAGCATTTTGAACTGGGTTATCGGGGGAATATTTGCAGTAACCGCAATTATTATGTTTATAAGGATTTTGATGCATAAAGATGCTGTTAAGAAAATGGAAACTATGTAATCAACAAATACTCAACAAAATTACCGGGAATAAATTTTTTGTTTACATTTAGCAGTCTGCCCTGATTTACTACTTTTAATTTGCACTTTTTACTTTTAATATCTCACCGTTTAGATTTCATGTTTTTCGTTTTTCGTTTCTATCTTGCAGGCATGCGAAAGTTTGAAGATACTTACCGCCATAAAGGACTAAGAAAAAAACTAATTGATTCCCTCCGTGGAAAAGGAATTACCAACGAACGTGTATTGGAGGCCATGATGAACATTCCCAGGCACTATTTCCTGGATACGGCCCTGGATCATATTGCTTATGCAGACAGGGCATTTCCTATCGCAGAAGGGCAAACGATTTCTCAACCTTATACGGTGGCCTATCAAACACAACTTCTGGAAGTAGAACCTTACGATAAAATACTGGAAATAGGAACCGGGAGCGCCTACCAGGCATCGGTTTTAGCCGAAATGGGCGCTAATGTTTTTACCATCGAAAGGCAAAAAAAATTATTTGAGCTTAACAAAGAATTTATTTTCAAAAGAAAATATCCCAACATAAAATTTTTTTACGGGGATGGTTTTGAAGGTCTTCCCACCTTTGCCCCGTTTGATAAAATTCTGATTACCGCGGCCGCACCTTATATTCCTCCGAGATTATTAGATCAGTTAAAAACCGGTGGAAAAATGGTGATACCACTAGACGATGACGGAATGCAGCGGATGAAACGCATCACTAAAAATGAAGATGGCAGTATTGAAGAAGAAACTTTTTCCAACTTTTCGTTTGTGCCAATGTTGAAGGGCAGGAATTAATCATATACCATACAAATAACTAAATATTTAATACTCTCCGCTTTTTCCCAAAAATAATTTTTGTTATCTGAATAAAAATGTATTTACATTTGCAGTGTACTACTTAACTAATACACTATGATAGAAGTTCAAAATTTATCTTTTGGTTATAAAAAAAGAAAGCTGCTTTACAAAAATCTAAATCTCAAAGTGGAGGCGGGAAGCATCTATGGATTGCTCGGCAAGAATGGTGCAGGTAAATCAACTTTATTAAAAAATTTTATAGGATTACTGTTTCCGAAAGGTGGAAAGATTTCTGTAAATGGTTACGAGCCTAAAAAAAGATGGCCTTCCTTTTTGGAAACTATTTATTTCATTCCGGAAGAAGTATATGTACCCGCATTAACTGTTGAAGGATATAAGAAATTATTTTCTCCGTTTTATCCGGCATTCAATCAAGAGCAATTTTACAACTACCTGGAACATCTTGATGTAAAAGATAAAGGAAAACTAAACGGCCTTTCATTTGGCCAGCAAAAAAAATTCATAATTGCGTTTGCGCTTGCCTGTAATACAAAAGTTTTATTATTGGATGAACCTACGAACGGTCTCGATATTCCTTCTAAAATAAAATTTCGAAAATTAATTGCTTCTATGTTGACCGATGACAAAATTATTTTTATTTCTACTCACCAGATACGCGACCTGGATAATTTAATTGACCGCGTAATAATTGTTGACGAAGGCGAATTGCTTTTAAACGCATCTATTGGCGATATTGCTGAAAAACTTTGTTTTAAAAACGTGACTGAATTGAATGAACAGGAAACCATTCTTTACAGCGAAGAATCATTGAAAGGTTTTTCAATCGTCGCAAAAAATGAACACGCTGAAGACACAAAAGTAAACCTGGAGCATCTTTTTAATGCGGTTACCTACAATCCCACTAAAGCAAAAACGATCTTTCAAAATTAAAAACAGCTCAATGAACAACACATTCAATGCAAGACGTTTCGCACTTTTATTAAAGAAAACTTTATTCGAAAAACCGACGCAACTGTTTGGTTTTACCGGGCTTATTTTTCTTTTCATTTTGATAGTTTACTACATCACAAAAACCTTTGTGAATTTCCAGGTTGCACAGAACATTTCTTTTCTATGGGGTTTGGTTGGAGGAGATTTTATATTGGCTTCATTTATGTTCAATTATTTTAGTTCTACGGCCAGCGGTTCATCCTATCTTACATTACCTGTCTCAAACTTTGAAAAATGGCTGGCTGCAGCTGTAATCGCCGGTATATTGTATCCCCTGGCGTTTCTCATATTTTACCGGATCATGGATGCAAGCTTTGTAGCCGCTTACCATAACAGCCTTGATCCAAATGGACCGTTTTACAAGATCCGGTACGAGGCAGTTTATTTATTTCGCTTCAATGCATGGATAGCACGCCAATGTTATACCATGTTCCTTGTTTTTTCAGGAATGATGTTGATTGGATCGCTCTATTTCAACAAAGTGGCCTTAGTTAAAACAGCTTTGTTTGTATGCGTACTAGCCTTTGGCATTTATGGAATAAATTACCTCTTTGCCAGTTTAATGTTCAAAAATATTGATGACGCCTTCCCATTTCAGCATGTTGCTATTTTAGTGGGCAGAGAAGTGGGCTCTGTAGAACTTCCTAAAAATGTGCATGATCCCATTTGGTATTTTATGAATTACGGGTTACCGGTGATATTGTGGGGAGTTGCGTTTATCCGTTTACGGGAAAAAGAATTTTAAATTAATTAAATGGAGTTTAAGGAAACACCGGCAATTTACATACAGATAGCAGAATATGTTTGCGAGCAGATTTTATTGAAAAAGTGGAAACTGGGTGATAAAATTATCAGCATAAGAGATTTGGCGGTAAGCATGGAAGTAAATCCCAACACAGTACAAAGAGCTTATGATTTTTTGCAGCAGCGGGATATCATTACGAACAGAAGAGGTGTAGGCTATTTTATAGAAGATGACGCCATGGAAAGAATTTTGAGTTTCAGGCGCGAACAATTTATGGAAAATGAGCTACCCGTTTTTATGCGCAACATCTATTTGCTCAACGTAGACTTTAAAGAAATTAAAACCTTATTTGACCAATTTGTAAAAGACAATTTTAAAAACAAATAATATGAAATTAAGTTCCCGGATATTACTAAGTATGTTAATTATACTCGTTGCAGGTTTACTCTTGTCCAATATCGTTTTAAAAAAAGAATATAACAAGATTGACAAAGGAGACCTTCACTGGAATTATACAACCGTACTCACGCAACCTTTTAAATACCTGAAAATTGACGGAGGGAATATTACCAATATTGCATTTGAGCAAAATAAAAACTATTCCGTACGTGTTTTAAATGACTGGCAGAGATACCGCCCTGAACTAATACAATCATCGGTAAAAAATGATACACTCTTTATAAAATTTGCATACACAAGCCACAATCAAAATGAAAAAGACTGGATGAAATCTACGACGCTCGTACGCATTTTTTCGCCGCAACTTTCATATGTTGAAGGTTACAATACAAATTTCGAAATGTTTAAACTGAAACAAAAAAGCATAGCAGTAACCATTTCCGGCAAATCGAAATTTGAAGTGGAAAGCATGATTCCGGATATGGATTCAATTAATGTAATTCAAAGAGATTCTTCTGCGGTTGAATTTGAAATGTCACCCGATTACAAATCAAAAAAAAGAGAAGATACTCTACTAAATAAAGGCGTTCAGATACATTTTGGCGATAATATAGTGCCGCCGGGAGCAGGTTCGGAGTCTATAAAAAGCGATGAAGCAATGACTATTAATTCGGTTAAGGCTAATTTAGATGGTAATTCGATCCTGGATATTGGTCACGCACAAATTCAATCATTACAACTTAAAATAGCAGACAGTTCTGCCATTATTCTCTCAGGAGGAGCGCTGAAAAAATTGGGGAATTAAAAGGTGATTTTACAAGCGATCAACTATTTCTGCAGCTTTCTTCGCAATATTGTCCCAATAAAAATGATCGAAGAATTGATGATCGATGGACTGCTTCAAAAGAATTGCTTCCTGCATTTTTTGTGAAAAGCTCTCCCAATCCTCATTTTTAGTTATTACCAATTTCCCGTTACATATATTTTTATCGACCCCTATCGCACCATTCAATGTGGAAACAGTATTCAGATTATAGCCTAAAGCTTCTACCAACTTTGTTTTGATCCCTCCGCCATCGGTTACAGGATTAATAAAAACATCCACCCCTTTAAAATAAACATTAATGTCATCAACAAAACCTGCGTAAATGATATTGCTATCAGTGTATGCCTTTAAGTCATCCATTTCTGCCGGAAGGTTTTTACCGCAGATAATTATTTTATAATTATTGCTGGTCTTACTGAATATTGGATTGATCTTATGAGCTATATTTTTTACAGCCTCAAAATTGGGATGGTAATCTAAAACGCCATTAAACATATACAAAACGGCATCATCTTTCAGTCCATATTTTTTAAGCAATTCTTCTTTAGCGTGTAACCTTTCCTGTGAGGATGGTGCCTCATTCCAGGAAATACCAAAAGTTATTACCGCTGTTTTATCGGGATTTATTTTATATACATCGGTAAAGTATTGCCGGTCATTTTCTGTGATACAAAAAGTAAAATCAGCACTTTTATGAACATTTTTTTCATAATGCCAAAGTATTTTCCACCACCATCTCCCTGTTGTTTTAAATCTTTCTGCTTCGATATTATGAGAATGAATGATAAGTTTTACTTTACAAAATCTCTTCACCAAAAGCCCCAGCCAACCGTAATAAGGATGTTCAATTATCACGTGTGAAATATTTTTTTCTTTAATAATTCTTTTTATTAAACCGAAGTAAAAAATATTGATGTAGCGAAACCTGCTGTTGCTTAGCTTATTAATAATTGTGTAGGGTGCACCAGATGCGTTATTCGCTTTCACGGTAAGGCAATATAGCGAACGGTGTTTCGAAAAATATTCATTAAAATTTGCAATACCTTTCTGCCCTCCGAATTTTGCGGGAAAAATTTTATAAGAAACGATACTGAGCACATTTGCCATGAATAAAAACTTTAATCCAACAAATTAATATTATTTTGGTGAGTGCATTTCAACCCCGCTATTTTTTATGAAAGTAGTTTCTTTTTTTTCAAGGTTTGCTATAATCTGCAATATTGCTTTCTTACTTTTTGTTTTCTTTCAAAAGATGGAAGCACACAAGAGAGTTTCCGAAAGCAGTGATACTGTTATCGCCGTTCCCTATTTTAAAAATATTATCATTACACTTGGCGTCGCGGCAATATTGGTAAATATTCTTATGTGCATTGTGTATTCAATATTGATTATTATCGGAAAACAACATATGATTCCCAAATGGCTCGCAATTGTGAATTTGCTTTTCCTAATTTTGCAATTTTTATACTTTTTTTACCGCTAAGTAAATCGGGAAATCTATATTGTTTTAAGTGCGGGACCCACAAAATGATTTGTGATTTTTTCGTTTAATATTTTTCTTTAAGCATTGCTGCCACTATTTTATCAATGGGTAACGTAACGCTGTCTTCAGAAAAATGATCCCATTCAATAAAACGGAAGGTTTCAATCTCATTATTTTCCGTATAAATTTTCATTTGATCCTCGTCGAAATCAAATTCTTTATCTCTTAAGGGCGCCGTAATGGATTCCAATGGTTTTACGAAATAATAAATTGAAATGATCTGATCGTCCGGATTAAAAGCACTCATTTGAAAATAATCCGTTGTGTAAATATGATCTTCGACCTGTACTGCCAGGTTCATTTCTTCTTTAAATTCCCTCACGAGACAATCTCTTGTTCCCTCTCCCAATTCAAGGCCCCCGCCGGGAAATTTTGTATAATAATTACCCCTGATAAATTCATCGCTCACCAGCACCTGTCTTTCTTCGTTTATCAAAATGCCATACACTCTTATAGTAAACATCTTTAAATATTTACAGTTACGTGTCCTTTGAAAACCATTTCTGCAGGCCCGCAAAGCCAGATATTCTCAAATTCATTTTCACTGTTTTTTTCAAATTCAACACTCAGTTTACCTCCAAGAGTTTTTACCTCAACGCGATTGAAACCTTTGTCGTTATGAGCGGAAATGAGCGCAGCAGCAGTAACACCCGTGCCACAACTGTATGTTTCATCTTCAACGCCACGTTCATAAGTTCTTACATAAATTGTATCCTCATTGAGCGTCTCAACAAAATTTACGTTAATCCCTTCTTTTACAAACTCTTTGCTATTGCGGATTTCACGGCCTTCGGCAACAACTTCCACCTGGCTCACATCCGGAACACTTTTCACGTAATGGGGCGAACCCGTATTCAAAATATAATGAGTATATGAATATTCAACATTATTAACATCTTTCATTTTCAATCTTACTTCACCGTTCAGATCAATTTCTGCTTCGTGTGCGCCATCCACCGCGTTGAAATGATAACTTGTCTTTTTAATCCCCAGCATGGATGCAAATTTTACAATGCATCTTCCTCCATTGCCACACATAGAGCTTGGATTTCCATCAGAATTAAAGTAGATCATCTCAAAGTCGAAACCAGGTTTTTCTGTTAGCATCATGAGGCCATCAGCGCCAATCCCAAATCGCCGGTGGCATAAAAAATTTACCTGCCGCGGAGTAATCTCGTTATAACTATTTTCCCGATTGTCCAATAGAATAAAATCGTTTCCGGTACCCTGGTACTTATAGAATTCAATATTCATGTCACAATTTTTCTGAAATTATTTCTAATGTTTTTGCAATTAATTTTTCAACAACTACTAACCCATCAGCGCTGAAATTTTTTCGGATACGGTTGGCAACAATTGCACTTAGGGAAATACAATTATGCTGCAAAGCCTTTCCCAGTCCATACATAGCCGAAGTTTCCATTTCAAAATTAGTAATACGATGGTGTCCAAATTTAAAATCGGTTAAGCGATCAATTAGTTGGGGGTTAGTGATTCCCAATCGGAGTACCCTGCCCTGCGGGCCATAAAATCCGGGACATGTTACGGTAATACCCTGGTAATAACCATCCACAAAATATTTCATCAGCGACATTGCTGCTCCGGCAATATATGGATGACTGAAGCGGCTGTGTAACTGTGTTTGTGTAACAAATGAATGCAGTAATTGTTTTTCCTCTTCATTATTATCGTGTATATAAAAATTCATCAGGTTATCAATACCAAGTCCGTGGGTGCTCGCAACAAAGCTATCAACGGGTACATCCTCCTGCAACGAACCTGATGTTCCTATCCGGATGATATTTAAATGTTTCAATTCATCTTTTATTGTTCTCGTTGCAAAATCAATGTTTACCAAAGCATCTAATTCATTTAAAACAATATCAATATTGTCGGTACCAATGCCGGTGCTCACAACAGAAATTCTTTTTTTTCCTAACCAGCCGGTATGAGTTATAAACTCTCTGTGATCATTTTTTACTTCTATCGTGTCGAAATACTTACTTACTTCTTTTACCCTGGCAGGATCACCAACAGTAATAATATTTTCAGCAATTTCAGAAGGTGTTGTATCAAGATGATAAATAGCTCCGCGATTATTAATAATTAATTCTGATGCTGCAATTTGTTGCATTAGATTTCGTTGAAATTTCGTCCTTTTTTAATAGTCACCATTTTAGAAAACACCCGAATTTCGCATATTACAATTAAAAATTTCTAAAAAAATTTTTATTACTTTTGTGCGCTTCAAAAAAGGTCCTGTGGCCGAGTGGCTAGGCAGAGCTCTGCAAAAGCTTCCACAGCGGTTCGAATCCGCTCGGGACCTCTTTATTTTTTCGTGCTATTTGTTTTATACCGATATATTCGACCCGGTAAGGAGGATAAATAAAATACAAGCATCCAAACAAATTAAATGAAAGAATATTTTTTTACACTTTCGCTTTTTCTCCCCTTTGCTTTATTTGCACAATCACAACAGTTTGATTTGTTAGGAAAAATTACCGGTGCTGACGACGGATTCATTCGAATAGATTATAAAAACAAAGACGGAAAAAGTATAAACGACAGTTGCAAAATAGAAGATGGCAACTTTCGATTTAATGGAAATATTTCAGCTCCCACAATATGTTATTTTTGGATGAATACCCCATCTGCTGAAAACAATAAGCTTAATGCAACAGAATTCTTCCTGGAACCAACTTCAATGTTTATTTCCATAAAAAAAGATGATTTTAGAAACGCAATTATAAAAGGTTCAACAACACAATATGAATATTCAGAACTGAACAATTTAAAAGAACCTATTTACAAAGACATCTTACCATTATCAAATGCATTTGATGAAGCAAACGAAAAATACATAATTGCTGTTAAAAACAAAGAAGATGAAGCGACACTTGATTCCTTAAAACATAAAGCGGATGAACTCCACGATCAGTTTGATCCTTACAATGAACGAATGAATAAAGTGGATTACCAGTTCTTTGCTACTCATCCTGATTCATATGTTACGGCCTACATGTTGCGTTATCATTTAGACGATCTTACTCTTGATTCATTGAAAATGTTTTATACAAATATGAATCAAACGTTGCAGCAAAGTAGTTATGGAAAGGAACTTGAGAGGGGAATTCAAAAATTAACCGATGGTTCTCCCGGCAGCATTGCAAACGATTTTACAACCAAAGACATAACAGGTAAAACGCTTAAGCTGTCTGATTTTAGAGGCAAATACGTACTCCTTGATTTCTGGGCAAGCTGGTGTCTCCCATGCAGGAAAGGTAATCCGCACCTGAAAAAATTATATACCCGTTATAAAAGTAAAGGCTTTGAAATAATTGGCGTATCGGATGATGATGCTGACACTACAGCGTGGAAAAAAGCGGTAGAAAAAGATGGCTTGCCCTGGCGACAGGTACTTAGGGGATTGGATTGGATCAAAATTAACAATGAAGAAGAAAATCCAAAAGACATCAGTGAAAAATATGGTATTCATACTTTGCCAACCCAAATACTTATCGATCCCAAAGGCGTTATAATAGGCCGATATGGAGAAGAGAGCAATGATGAAGCTCACCTCGATAAAAAACTGGGGGAAGTATTAACCAAATAATCCAAAAATCGGTACGAGCAATTCAATATTAAAAATTTCCAATATTAAAAGAGATGGAAAACGAAGCTAAACTTTAAACGAAAGGAGTGCCGTTTACAAATAACACAGATATGCCTATTTTTATAAGGCATATCTGTGTCCTTTTGTTCAGTTAGTCTTTCAGCCCCAGGTAAGCTTTTACTTCGTTATAATCGTTCCAGTTGATACTCTTCTTCGTTCCGTTGACCCCTACCGGCATGGCTGTTGTACCTCCCGGTATTAGAATATACCGGTATTGCAAATATGTAACGCCACCCTGAATTACGGTACTGGCATCGGCATTAGAGTAAAGAAAAATGTCCTGCACAGAAAATGTAGGTGTAATGCTAACTCCGGAATAAACATCAATATAAGGTAGTGGCACCACAAACGCATTAGCTGTGGAGCCCAGGTTTAGGTATACCTTAATTTCACCATTAGCAAGAATGGTACTGTCTAGTTTGTTTGCTGTAATATCCGTATAAAATCCCAGGGTATCGATAGTTGCGCCGTTATGGATTGTGTCCGGGAGAAAAGCCACACTCAGCCATTCAGAATAAATAACATTTGCAGTTCCGGCAGGACCGGCAGGACCGCTACCGCCCGCAGGGCCTTGTGCTCCCGTAGCTCCTGTAGCCCCCGCGGGACCAGTAGGGCCTGTTTTAGAACATGAGGCAATTATTACTGTAATTGCCAATAATAAAATAGGGGAAATGGAAAGGATTTTTTGTTTCATAAACTTTAGGTTTTAAATTGTCAAATAAATTTTTGGTACTACAATTAATATCAATTTAGTTAACTTTTTTAGAATATCTCTTAATGGGTAAAATATTCCTGGTTATTTTTAAAAAAAATTGTCAACATACTTGGTTGGCCGGAAAGCAAAAAAAATTTTAAGAACAGGAAGAAGTAATTTTTTTGAAACATATTGTCTATTTTCAATTCTTACATTCTCTGTCCACTATGCACCAATACTTTTTCCGCCTATTTTTTTTCTCCCTGTTAATTTTTAATACCGGTTGTTTCAACAATGAAAAAAAGGTGACCAGGCAAGAATCCCTTGATTTTGCCAAAAATCTCGAAACATCGGTAATCGAAAGAAATCCAAATGTGTTCAACAATATTTTTGATTCAAAAACTCTCATTCGAAGAATAGAAGCAGCCAGCGGCGGAAGGCTTAAGGATAACGAGTTGGGTGAGATTCCTGCGGCTCTCAAAAAAAGACGGATGGGTGATGAAATACTGCAATCCGTCGGCAAAGAAGGTATGTATCAACTTGTAAAAAGCTATGAAAAAAATGGTAAACAGCACCTGATTTTTCGGTTGTATGGTGAAGCGGGTCTCAATTACCATGATATTGAATTGATGCACGTTGGAAAAGAGATAAAAGCCGCTGATATGTACATTTACCTGACCGGCGAAAATTTTAGCAAATCACTTGCTGATATTTTTTTGCAGCTAAGTAATTATTATGGCGAAGACTCTTCGGCTACAGATTTCGTGACTTCAGTTGCGCAAATAAAAAAATATATGGCAAATGATGAGTTCAAAAAAGCATTATCTCTGTTTGAAACATTACCCGATACGTTGCGAAAACAAAAACTGTTTCAAATTATGCATTTGAATTTAACCGCCAAACTCGAGGACGATTCTTATAAAAAAGCGCAGAATGAATATGAAAAGCTTTTCCCAAATGAACCCGGGATGTACATTTTATTTTTGGATATACATTTTTCACATGCTGAATACCCCAAGGCTTTGGAAGACATTAATAAAATGGATAGCCTTATTAATAAAGATCCGTTTCTTGATTATTATCGTGGACTGCTTTACAAAGAAATGAAAGATACTGCCAAAGAACGCACTTGCTTTGAGAATCTTTATAAAAATCTGCCTGCATTTGGAGATGGAATAATTGAGCTTATTTACGTATACGCAGGAAGTGGAGAAACAGAAAAAGCAAAAGCCCTGGTAAAAGTTTACGAGAAAAATAAAAAATCAGACCCCGAAAAACTAAATTTCATATACCTGCTATATCCTGAATTAAAAAAATGAATTTTTTACTTCAGTATTTTAATCACACTCATTATGAAAACAGCATTTGTAACAGGAGCTAATAAAGGCATTGGGTTTGAAACTGCAAGACAACTTGCGCAAAAAAATTACTATGTTTATTTAGGAAGCCGCGAGCCCGAAAAGGGAATACAGGCAATTTCAAAACTAAATAAAGAAGGTTTACAAAATGTTGAAGCCATTGAAATTAATATTAGTAATGGCGCTTCCATTGAAAAAGTAAAAGATACATTAGAAAAAAAGATCAGTACATTGGATGTCCTCATTAATAACGCGGGCATCCGCGGAGAGTATCCGCAACTTCCTTCAACAGCCGGTATTGAACTGATCAGGCGGGTATATCAAACAAATCTCTTCGGCACCATACAAGTAATCCAGTCTTTTCTCGATCTTTTAAAAAATTCGCATGCACCAAGAATTGTAAACATAACTTCAGGCCTGGCTTCTTTAACATTACATAACGATCCTTCATGGAAATACTATTCGTTTAAAGGCGCTGCCTACGGCCCTTCCAAAACCGCTCTCAACGCTTATACTATTGCGCTGGCTTACGAACTTCGTGATACAGCTTTCAAAATAAATGCGGTTGATCCAGGTTATACTGCTACAGAATTCAATCAATTTCGTGGAACAAAACACGTTAGTGAAGCAGCAGCGTTTATCATTAAGTATGCTACATTAGATGAAAACGGGCCAAGCGGAAAATATTTTAGTGATGATAATAATCCTCTTACACTAGAGAGTCCATGGTAATAGACAGAAATTCTTGTCTTTCTGCGAAACATACAAGCGCAATCCGGCAAGAAAATAGTTGATCATAACGGCAATTATTAGACGCAATCAATTTACGGGTTTTAAAATTTTCTGTTTACTCATTGCAAATAGGTTATTCCTGCTGTAAATCCACGAAAAATACTAATATTTATTCACAACTCTTTTTCAAGTTCTCCCTTTTTATTAGCTTCCGATATTTTTTTTAATTGTCGTGTCATCTTTATATTATTCTCCGGGTTTTCGCAATATGCGAGCAATAGTTTCATAGAATTTAGTTTGATGAGCTTTTTATCCTTGGAAGATGCTTTATTTTCCAGGCAAAATTTAGTCATGCAGGCCATGTAGAGACCCAAAAGGTCATCACTGTCTTTAAGAATTTTACTGGCAGTATTGTCGAGCGAAAAGCTATAATCCGGTGTTCCGGTCATCCATTTTATTATGAATTGTAAAGATTTCAACCTGTCAGGACTATCTTTTTCGAAGGGAGTTGATAGCAGGAAATTGGAAGCAGCTAAGGCAAAGGAATCTGCTGCGGCATAATCGGAGGAGTTTTCAAGTCTTATTTCGTCATAGTTGAGTGGCGTTTGGGAAAAGGACGAATTAAACCAGAACAGAGAGATTAAAAAATTATTTTTTTCATTTTGATTTTAGTATATTGTTTGATTGGTGCCCGTTGAGTTTCCGGCGATCACCCCTTGCGCTTCAAATATAAATAAATCAGGAGCTATTTGAAGATACATTATAGTTACATATTCCTTATTTTGTAATCAGTAAGCAAAATATACATTTATTGGAAATTATATCTTAGGGTATTGTTACCACTCCACTCTAAAAAAATATTAAAATGATAGAGCAAACTGAACTTGTCGTTACCGAATGGCGGTATCATCCACCAACCGGCTTCAACAAAGATGAAGATAAAATACTCAGCTTTACCTCGCTGGATGTAATGAAGAAAAGAGCTTCAACAAAAAAGGGAATCGCATGCAGGTTTACGTGTTACTTTGTTATTGGAAATAAAAAAATTCTTGATTATGTAGGTGAAGATTCTTATGTAATAGACCTTACCGATGCAATTGATAAAAACGAAATACTTAACATGATCAGAAATTCTTATGCCAAATTCAAGGACAAATTCGATTTGAGGAAGCTGGGAACCATCTTGCAGGACAGAACGTTAGCGCCTCTTGAAGAAACCAATATTAACGTTGATGCAATAGTTCCGCTTTTGATATAACCACATTTTAGGCTGGGAAGAACGACTTCCTTTCAATTTACGGTAGCCGCACTTTCCACGCGAAATAAGTTGTACATTGTTTCTCTTTAGTGAATTCAATTTCAACATACGATGCTATTATAGTTGGAGGGGGACCTTCAGGAAGCACCTGCGCCTACAACCTGGTAAAAGCCGGCGTACACACGTTGTTGTTAGACAGAAATAATTTTCCACGTGTAAAACTATGCGCCGGATGGATATCTCCACCGATTTGGGATGTTCTGGAACTTTCACCCGAAGACTATACCCGGGGTTTGTGGAAATGGAATAAAGTTCACATTAACTTCCGCAACAGGAAATACAATATAAAATCACATGGGTATTTTGTGCGGCGGTATGAATTCGACGATTTTTTATTGAAGCGGAGTAATGTGCAAACTATTGAAGGGCATAATGTGCGGCAGATTGAAAAAGACAGCGAAGGTTATTGGATAATCGATAATCAATACAGGGCAAAATACCTTGTAGGGGCAGGTGGTACCCACTGCCCCGTAGCAAGAGCATTGTTTCCGGAAAAAGACAACCCTCAATGCGGAACACAGGAAAGGGAATTTGAAGGGGACCCTGAAGATATTGCGTCTACTCGTGCTGGTGAGGATGGCGAACCGGAGATATTGCTGCATGATGATATGAAAGGATATTCATGGAATGTTCCCAAAGGTAACTGGTTGAATGTAGGTACGGGCACTAAAATAGCAAGGGAAGTTACACCGGCATGGATTAAAGCGCGAACTTTCTTTGAAGGCAATGGAAAGCCGGGAACCATTCCGCTTTCAAGCCGGTCCATGCTGGATAAAATGAAGGGTCATGGATATGTTACTTTCGAAACAAGCCATCTTAAGTTTTGCCAGGCAGATAATGCGTTTCTTATTGGCGATTCGCTTGGCCTTGCACAACCTATGACAGGTGAAGGCATTTTACCATCAGTGATTTCCGGAAAAATCTGTGCAACTGCTATTGTAGAGGGAGTACCTGAAAAATATGGAGAACGACTCCGGACTCATCCTGTTATTTACGATTACAGAATCCTCCATTCTATACAAACAAAGGCAAAAAAAATCTTTGGCGAAAGGAAGGAGAAGCGATACCGGAAATCCTGGCTTCGCGACAAAATTATTGTTAAGGTATTTGCTGTGTTATTTTCGGGCAGACCCATTCCCGGAAGCCGTCTATTAGCAAAAATGAAAAAATAATCCGGATTATATCAGCAAACCCACATCCATTCTAATGTAATTTAAGCTTGTTTCATCGTTCCTTCTCTTAGTACTATCGCACAATCTTATGTCATTTTGTATCCATGATCCCAGTCATTTTATTCCATCCTAAATAAAATATTATCAACAGATAATAAATTAAATCTTTTGCCGTTGGAAGATACAGGGTTCCTTGCAAGTAATTTTTAATTAACAATCATTTGAACAATTGGCTACCGCACCTGCAATTAAATAATTGCTATTAAAAGGAATTATAGTGTTAAGTAGATTAGTAAAATTCAAAGCCTGTTAAAGCCATAGAAAGATGATAAAAATGAGAAAAACTTCAGCACTTTTAAAAAGGGCCGCAAGTATAATAACCATTGTAACAGGTTGTGTGGTTCTGGCTGGATGGCTTTTTGATAAATCTGCTCTTAAAAGCATCGTTCCTGCATTTGGAACTATGAGGATTAATACGGCTCTGTGCTTTATTCTTTCCGGCATTACCCTGTACCTTCTTGAAAATGCACCTTCAATAAGTCAATTCCGGAAAAATGCCGCTTATTTTTTTACGTTTCTTATTCTGCTTATAGGAAGTCTGTCTCTTTCTAATTATATTTTTGGATGGGATGGTGGCATTAACCATTTATTCTGGAAAGTAAGGCCACACGACGTTGGCGATAGCTTCGCCGAAAAAATGAGTCTCGTTGTATCGTTTAATTTTACCATATCCGGGATAATTTTTCTTTTGTTGGGAAAAAGAAAATATC
This sequence comes from uncultured Chitinophagaceae bacterium, assembly GCA_963819925.1. GTDB lineage: Bacteria > Bacteroidota > Bacteroidia > Chitinophagales > Chitinophagaceae > Ginsengibacter. Next base: position 510,452 of record CAWFYG010000029.1, read on the forward strand.
ACCTGCTGCTCCAGGTTTTATTAATAGCAATGATTCCCGGTTCTTTGCTGGTAATTTTAAATCATCTTTTTGGTATCAGCTTTTTGACCGCGATTCCTCTCCGGGCTCCTACTTCCATACTCACGGCCATATTGTTTCTTGTATTATGCATCGGCGTTTTTATCAGCCCTGCTCTCGGTTATATTCAATTTTCTTTTGTAAAAAAAATTGCAGTCTTTTTTATATTGATCATCCTGGTGCGCAGTACTGTCTTTTTTGCGATAGATAGAAACAATAAGCTCGCTGTTGATAAAGACAAATGGCTAGAACATAACCATGAAGTGCAGTTATTAACGGAAAAATTAAATACGCAATCTGACGATATACAAAGTGGCGCAAGAGGATATATCATTACAGGTGAACAAGACTTCCCGCTTATTATAAGCAAAACGACCGATACAATTAATAAGATCATTGATCGTCTCAGAATAATAACTAAAGGAAATGCCGGTCAGCAGTCGACGATGAACACGCTGAAAAAGTATATTGATAGTTTCATAAACTCCCAAAAAGAACTGGTCAGTATCCGTAAGAACAAAGGGTTTGATGCGGCACAAAAAGTCATTATGAAAGGACAGACCGTTCTACTACTCGACAAAGTGCACTCTTTAATTACGGTTATTGAACAGGAAGAAAATCAAATTCTTACCCAACACAAATCTCAAAACGAATTAATAGTAAAAAACTCCTCCAGGATTTTTACACTTTTCCAGGTTATTGCAGTGTTGCTTATGCTGGGGGCGTTTAAAATGGTATACGATCACGTAAGGTGGAGAAATAAGGTGGAAGAAGCCCTTCAAAAAAGTTTAAAAGAAACTTCCGATTACAGGTATGCTTTGAATGAATCATCTATTGTAGCTATTACGGATCAGAAAGGAATTATCAAACAGGTTAATGATAACTTTTGCAAAATTTCAAAATACAAAAGGGAGGAGTTAATAGGGCAAGACCATCGCATGATTAATTCACTCTATCATCCTAAAGAGTTTATTAGGGATATCTGGGTAACTATTGCCAATGGAAAAGTATGGAGAGGAGAGTTAAAAAATAAAACCAAGGACGGGAGTTATTATTGGATGGATACGACCATCGTTCCCTTTCTTGACCAATCCGGCAAGCCCTATCAATATCTTGCTATTCGTTCGGACATAACCCAACGAAAAGAACTGGAAGCTGAAATAATGCAAATGAACAAGGACTTACAGGTAAGGGTAGAAGAAAAGACAAGGGAAGTGATTGAGAAGGAACAACAGTACCGTTTTCTTCTTCAAAATATGAAGGAAGGTATACAGCTCATCAGCTTTGACTGGAAATACCTTTTTGTAAATAGCTCCGCTGCGCAACATGGCAGGCATCCTGACAGTGAATTGCCCGGGTATACTATTATGGAAAAATATCCGGGAATTGAAAAAACAGAATTCTTCCGGGTGCTTCAAAGTTGTATGAAAAGTCGCCGCCCGGAAGTTTTGGAAAATGAATTCATTTTTCCGGATGGCACCAAACAATGGTTCGAATTTAGTATCCAGCCAGTACCTGAAGGATTATTTATTCTATCAATGGATATAGGCGAACGAAAGAAAGTAGAACAACAATTGCAGGAAAGTGAGCGGTTTCTTAACGACACACAGGAAGTTTCAAAAATCGGGAGCTATGTATTGGACTTTAGTAATGGGGTTTGGAAGGCTTCCGGGGAATTGGATAATATTTTTGGATTAACCCCAAATAATGAACATACCGTAGAAACGTGGGTATCTATTATTCATCCGGATGAGCGTACACTAATGCAGAATTATTTTACCCAGGAGGTAATCGGTAAAAAGCAACGATTTGATAAAGAATATAAAATAATAAATAAAAAAACAAACAAGGAACGGAGTGTGCACGGTATTGGGGATTTAGAATTTGATCTGGATGGAAACATTGTTAAAATGTTAGGAACCATCCAGGACATTACCGAAAAGAAAAAACTCGAAAGAGAATTAGCGGAACAAAGGCTTAAAGAGCAAAAACTAATTAATGAAATTACCATACAAACCCAGGAAAAAGAGAGGAAAGAATTGGGAAGAGAACTTCATGATAATGTAAACCAAATTCTTGCCACTGTAAAAATGTACCTGGGCATGTTAAATGCGGGCGATCTTTCAACGAAAGATAATCTATTAGAAAAAAGTTATGAATATGTAAACGAAGCGATGAAGGAGATCAGGAAATTGTCTCATTCACTTGTGGCGCCGTCCCTTGGTAATCTTGGGTTAAAAGAAGCGCTGGAGGTGCTTGCCAATGATACTAATTTACTTAACGGCCTGAAAGTTAACTTACATATCGATGAACAGTATAATGAAAAGGGAATTGACAAGACCAAGGAGCTAATGCTTTACAGGGTCGTCCAGGAACAATTAAGCAATATTACCAAATATGCGAAGGCAAATGAAGCTTTTATTACTCTAAAGAAAGAAAACAATGTATTGTTTTTAACTATAGCTGATAATGGTGTAGGATTTGACGTTAATAAAAAGTCTACCGGTGGTATTGGTTTATCAAATATGAAAAGCCGCATAGAATTTTATTCCGGTAATCTTAATATCATTTCTGCTCCACGCCAGGGATGCAAATTGGAAATATCTATACCCTCCACTTCGTAAACAGAAACTAAACGCCAAACGAACTTCCGCATCCGCAGGTAGAACTGGCGTTCGGATTATTAAAAGTAAACCCTCTCGAGTTAAGTCCGCCTTCAAAATTAATCTCCATATCTACGAGATAAATGCTGTGTGCAGGGTTAATTATGCACGGAATTCCATCTATTTCAAAATATTCATCTTTCTCTGTTTTAGCCTCAAAATCAAGAATATATGTCATGCCGGAACACCCCCCTCCTTTCACACCTATCCTCAGAAATTTTTCAGAATCATGATTATCTTGTAACATTAATCGCTTTATTTCCTCAATTGCGCCATTTGTAAAGGTTACCGGAGTTTTATTTATAGTTGTTTCCATATTTTTTTTAATTGAAATGAAAATAAGTTTCCTGTAGAGACGTTTCTAATTCACAATTTAACTTGTTATTCACTTGCAAATTTACAATCCTTTCTGTAGGGAATTATTAATTTTGACCTAAATTATCACAATGTCTACATTTGAAACCATTGTTGTTATTCTTCTTGGAGTAATTTTCTTAGCTGTTATTTGGATGATCACGGATTTTTCTTCCTTGAAAAAGGATATAAAAGATAGGACTGTTATCAATCCTGAAACATTAAAACTGCGGTTACAGGCTTATGAAAGACTTACGCTCCTGGCTGAGAGGATATCGCTTCAGAATTTATTATCACGCATACCCAATGCAGGACTTTCCTCAAGACAAATGCAATCATCTTTAGTGGATGCTATCAAGCAGGAATACGATTATAATATCAGTCAACAGGTTTACGTTTCACCCGAATTGTGGCGGGCTGTAAATAACCTTAAAGAACAAAATATTTACGTAGTAAACCAACTTGCATCTACCATGCCTTTCCAGGCTTCTGCAATGGACCTCAACAAACAGATCATTGATTTTTTGATTAACAATCCCAAAGCGTCTCTTCATAATATTGTTTTGGAAGCCCTTAACTTTGAAGCTAAGAAAATAATGTAAGCCATTCAATTTCATTTTTCATGAGAATGGTTATTAATTTGAAAAATGAAAGAAGACGACAAAAAATATACTGACAGCGGCATAGAAATAAAGAAGGTTTATACCTATCCCGATTTATATAATTCAGCAGCCCCAAAAGACTTTGAAGAACTTCCGGGCAATTTCCCATTTACGCGTGGCGTTCAAAGCGATATGTATCGGGGAAGGTTATGGACCATGCGACAATATGCGGGTTTCAGTACCGCTGAAGAAAGCAACAAGCGTTATCATTATCTTATTTCCCAGGGGGTAAACGGACTTAGTGTTGCTTTTGATCTTCCCACTCAAATTGGTTACGACAGCGATCACCCATTATCAGAAGGAGAAGTAGGAAAAGTAGGTGTGGCAATTGATTCCATTTATGATATGGAAGCTTTGTTCACGGGTATCCGGCTGCAGGACATTTCAACTTCCATGACCATCAATGCAACGGGTTTTATTTTACTTGCTTTTTATGTAGCAGTTGCAAAAAAACAGGGAGCTGATCTTTCGCAAATCAGGGGTACCATTCAAAATGATATTTTAAAAGAATATGCTGCACGAGGCACTTACATTTATCCACCGAAGCCTTCCATGCGTATTGTCACTGATATTTTCGAATGGTGCAGTAAAGAGCTTCCTAAATGGAATACCATTTCCATATCGGGTTATCACATTCGCGAAGCGGGAAGCACAGCCGTACAGGAAATAGCCTTTACACTTAGTAACGGTAAGGCGTACGTGCAGGCTGCCATAAATAAAGGCCTCGATATTAATATTTTTGGTAAAAGGCTTTCGTTCTTCTTTAATGCTCACAATAACCTTTTTGAGGAAGTAGCGAAATTCAGGGCTGCAAGAAGAATGTGGGCAAAAATTATGAAAGATGCGGGCGCCACAGATGAAAAAGCGATGATGCTTCGTTTTCATACGCAAACCGGAGGAAGCACTTTAACGGCACAACAGCCCTTGAATAATATCAGCAGGGTAACGGTACAAACACTAGCCGCCGTACTTGGGGGAACGCAAAGCCTTCACACTAACGGTTATGATGAAGCGCTGAATCTCCCGACAGAAGAAGCTGCTGCAATTGCTTTACGCACTCAACAAATCATTGCCTTCGAAAGCGGTGTCGCTGACACTGCAGATCCGCTGGCCGGAAGTTATTTTGTGGAGAAACTTACCGCTGACGTGGAAAATGCAGCATGGAAATTGATAGACAGAATTGATAAAATGGGAGGAAGTGTTTCGGCGATTGAACAGGGATTTATTCAAAATGAAATTGCCTCAAGCGCTTATGATTACCTGCAAAAAGTAGAATCCGGGGATAAAATAATAGTGGGAGTTAATGCGTTTTCTGGTGGAAAGGAAATCGAACCTACCTCTTTTAAAATAGACGATAATATCAGGAAGGTACAAACAGACAAACTGCAGATCCTAAAGAAAGAGCGAGATAATACAACTTCAACAGAATGTTTAAAAAAAATTAAAGAGCATGCAACCAATAACGAAAATATAATGCCTGCTGTAATAAATGCCGTCGAAAACTTTTGCACCTTAGGCGAAATCTCCGATGCTTTAAGATCCGTTTTTGGCGAATACAAATAATTCTATGAAACTATTTATGAAATATATTTTACTATTATTTCTTTTGCATTCAGCTTGTATAACAAGTGCTCAAAAATATGTGTTGCTGGACCAGCACCTTGCAGAACCCGTAAAATATTCAAATACAGTTACTCCTGCAGATGAATTCAATGACTTTTTTCCCGTAGAAAAAAAACATCTTCCCGAATTTTTAAAAGCATTGCATGAAATTGAAAATAAACTTTCATCAAAACCTCCTTTTGGTAAAATAAAGGATTATGAAATAGGTTGCGTGAAATTTACAGGAAGAGTAATCATGCTTGCGGCAGGAGAGCGAATTGATTACGTACTTGTTTCCACCTGTGATAATGTGAGGATTTCAATGCATTTATCTGATGCAAAACTCGGTAACGAAAGCAATGCCTACTTTATCAAGACATGGATAAAGTATATAGAGAGCAATGTAAAATAATTACTAAAGATTGTTATAAAAATACCGGGTGCGGTTAACCCTTAAATCACGTAGTAAAGTCGATTTAGGGCTAATGCTTATGCTAAAAAAACGATAGATGCCTACTGGTGAAAGAGAAATTGACATCTGCCAGCAATGGAGATCACGCGAGAGAGTCGCGGAAACAGTGTTGAGCTGGCCAAGCGTAATATTGTAGTAACCATTGACCGATGTCTGCCATTTTTTGGTAATCCCTAAAGTTCCTCCAAAATTCACGTTTTGCGAAACTGTTTTAACATATCCCAGGGGAACAATATAATTTTTAGAATAGGTTAATGAGTAAGATAAATTTACCGACCACGGAATACTAAAATCTGCAAATTCACCGGGATTATTTCTTATATAAGCCGATTCAGCATCGTACTGATCCTGCGTGTAGCCGAGATCGTCAATTTCGTTAGTATTTGAAGTAAGTTCGGTCTTTTTATCACTGCTTTTCTTGCCCCCCTGCAATGAAGTTGATAAAGAAATGCTTCCACTTATCAGGCGCCCCAGGCTAAGTATTTTGTTTCGCCAGACTAAGGTTTTTATTCTACGGCCTTGTGCATCTATTTCATAAGGGTCTAAAATACCACTGGCCGTTATATTTATTTTGTTGAAGAGATTGCTTCGTATAGATACCGGAAAATCACTTAAGGGAAAACTCAGCGAATCCGCAAAGAAATTATAACTGCCGCTAATGCTGAATCCGTCAATAATCGAAATTTTCTTAATCGCATTTTCGCCCGTGTCTTTCTTATTGCGCACTTTCATCGAAATGTTATTATCTATTCCGAAGGTAAGGCCTCCAAACCTTCCGGGTGAATACGGTGAGAAGATATTGTTTCTCTGGTAAACGGAAAATTGTTGCTTATGACCCGCTGTATCATATTGGACGTAGTAGAAACTGCCTTTATTAAACTCAGGCTTGAAATTAATGCCCAACGTTGGTGTTATCTCGTGCCTCACTGCAATTATTTTTGAATTTTTCTTTTTTGCAGTTATTAATCCAAAAATTCTGGTAGACACACTCAGCCCGAAACTCATTTGCCTCGCGGTATAAAATCCTTTCTGTACGGTTGTATCCAGTCGTTTAGTGCCGGCATCCCAGCTGTATTGCGTCTTTGTCTGGTACCAGGTTTCATCATAACTAACGGATGGGCCTACCTGAAATGCGCCAATCTGTGGGAGGGATAACGATATTGGCACCGAATGATGAAAGCCGAACTGAAGGGTATCTTTAATCTGCTGGAAAATATGAGGCAGGGTGTCATAAAACGAAAACCGGTTCTCCGCATTTCCATTGTAGGCAATACCAATATTTTCATACCACTTGAGTGTTCCAGCAGCTTCTTTTCGCCGGAACGGATAAACAGTTGCTACATTAAAACCCACGGTGGGAAGATTGACATTTATGATTTTTAAATTAGTATTCTGGTTATGATTGGCTGTAAGTGTCAGGTTGTACATATTAGCCTTCCCAAATGTTTTAGAATAAGCAATAGAAGACTGAAGCTGGTTGGAGTAATTGAGGTTGGGCTGGTCGGGCACGTTGCGGTTATAGCTGCTGCTTCCTGCATTTACATTGGCAGTGAAAGTTACCCCCGGCCTTGCCTTGGTATCCATAGTATGGCTCCACGCAATGTGATAACTCCGGTTATGAGAAAAGTCCGGGTCTCCTTTAAAATTGGTATTAAAATTCTGGATATCAAATTGGAGGTTTCCACTATAACGGTAATTTTTTTTATATCTCGGGTTCACACTCAATGTCCATCCCCCGTACGAATAAATACTTCCCCTGAAAATAACATCCCAATAATCATTAATAACCTTATAGTATCCAAGATTTTCAAGCCCCAGGCCTCTCTGCTGGCTTGTTGTAAAAGTTGCCTGAAGTAACCCGGAATGTCTTCCCTGGTTTAATGGGTAAATACCAAAAGGAAAATAAATGGGAATTGGCACCCCTTCAAATTCAGGATGCACAGGGCCGGTAATGGCCATTTTGTTATTAATGAATTTTATTTTATTACTTACGAATGCAAAATGCGGCGTATCAAGATTACATGTAGTAAATCTTCCACGCAGTGCATAGAAAACATTGTTGTCAACTTTTTTAATTACCTGGCCATACACATACATTTCTCCCTGTGTTGTGTAGGTACTCTTGGTAAGTCCCTTCCCGGTTTTCATATTAAATTTTATAGAATCGCTTTCTGACGAAAAATCCCCTTGTTTGTAGGATGGAAGCGAAATTACTTTCCCGGTACTATCTCTTTTTATGGCAGCAGTTATATTGCCTGTTTCCTGGTCCAGGGCTATTATAGGGGCCGTAAGATTATTGTCTTTATATTGAGTTGTAGCTTTCTGTCCATATAAGGTTATAGTTTTTCCAGGTACATCTACAACCATTGAATCTTCAGCAGTATATTCAATTACTGTATCAGGAGCATTTTTAGACGTTATATAATTTATGGTATCAGTTGGTCCTGTTAATCCCAAAGAATCATTTACCGGAAGAGTATCATTTTTATTTAAATGAATTGTATCTGCTATTGAAACAATTTTTTGGGGTAAACTATCGTTTTTTGATTTTAGCTTTTCATCAACAGGAATATTTTTTTTCTTTGCCGGAACTATTGTATCAGAAGAGCAAGTTAAAAATGTGTGAAATGATGAAGAATAAAAATAGGTATCCCTGCTTTGAACCGTTAGAATACATAGAATTGCCGAAATCATCAATGCCAATATGTATTTTAAGCTAACTTTGTTTATCATGTTCATAGCAGTAGAAAACAAAAATAGAGATAATCCCATTAAGGATTTGTGAAGATTATAAAACCGAAATCACTGACCCCATTAAACCTGTATAAGTAAATGTTTGTATTTAAAAAGCCGTATCAATTTTTTATTTTGTTTTCGTCATTATTGTTGCTTTGCACATTTGCTGATGCGCAGTCTTTAAAAAAAATAAAAACGATAATTGTGGATGCCGGTCATGGCGGCACAGATGATGGAGCACACAGCGAATATGAGGGCTCATTAAACTCTAAAGAAAAAAATATAACACTGGCAATTGCGCTTAAACTGGTTGATGAGCTAAAAAAACAGTTGCCGGGCGTTAACATTATTCCCACACGAACCACCGATATTTATCAACCTGTACACGAAAAAGCCCAAATTGCTAATGACAATCACGGCGATCTTTTTGTATGCATTCATGCTGACGCAGTAAATCTAAGGACAGCATCCCGCATTGTAGGTCACCGCAAGGAAACTTATTACACCACGAGATATACAGGCAAAGGAAAGAGCCGGAAGAAGATAAGAACACCGCATACTCATGTTGTGGCAATAAGACACTATTATAAAATACCTACAGAAAGAAAAGGAACAAGCACCTGGATATTTGCCGCTCATAAAACAGAAGATAAAATAAAGGCATTGGAGAATAGTGATTTGCTTTTTTCGGCCGATGAGAACGACAGTTCACTTGACATAAACGAAGACAGTCCTGAGTGGAAGGCGAAAGCACTTTTGTACACCCAAAATTATTTCAAAAGAAGTTACAGGCTTGCATCAGATATCCAGGAAGATATTGATAGTATGGGCAGGATAGACCTGGGCGTCCATCAACGGCAAAAAGGAATCTGGGTGCTACAGGCAACGCAAATGCCGGCCGTATTAGTAGAAACCGGTTTCATTGATAATTACGATGACGAAAGATATCTTAACAGTGAAAAAGGGCAGCAACAAATTGCAGAGTCTATAACGCGTGCACTCATAAAATATAAAACCCAAATGGAATCCGGACCAACTGCAAATGCCGATGCAATGAATTCGAAATAATAAATCGATCCTGTCTTTTTTATGTGCGATTAATGACATTCGACACCTCCTTTGTTAAAGAATTCATTTAAAAATTGCAATCCATTAATTTTAATTGAGATATCGGAGGCTGCCTGCCAATAAAGATTTACTATTTTCGCAATGCTGATTTTGTAATTATTGTTAACCAGGAATAAACAAACCTGCTTTATTACCAAATAAAAAAATATGAAAATCAACAACGAAACCAAAATAGGTGTGATGGCAGTTGTAGGGATTGGGCTGCTGGTATTAGGCTTTAATTTTCTCAAGGGTAATAATCTTTTTAAGAAAAACAACTATATATATGCCAAGTACCAGGATGTGCAAGGGCTATCCAAATCGAACCCCGTTGTAATTAACGGGCTGCAAGTCGGAAGAATTGAAAGCCTGGATGGCGGTAAATTTATGAAGCAAATAGTCGTAACCGTTAGTTTAACAAAAGATGTAAGCATACCGGATAATTCTCTTGCCGTTATAAATCCCAATCTTCTTGGGGGGAGCGCCACACTAGAAATCCAGTTAGGCAGTTCCACCACGTATTTAAAAAACGGTGACACCATATCGACAACGCTGAGTGGCGGTGCTTTCGATGAGGCTTTAAAGGTTATCAATCCTGTGTTATACGAAGTAAGAAATTCTGTGAAATCTTTAGACTCCGTACTCCATGTGGTTACCGGCGTTTTCGATCCTGCAACTAAAAATAATATTAAAGGAATTGTCGCCAACTTAAATACAGTAACAGCTTCCTTCGCTTTATCATCTGCTTCATTGGAGAAAATTTTGAATGTGCAAAATGGAGCATTAGCAAAATCCCTTAACAATTTAAGCTCCTTTACTGCCAACCTCAATTTAAACAATCAAAAATTAGATAGTATTTTTGAAAATACTAAAACAGCCTCTGCAAAATTTGCGGCAATTGATTTAAAGAAAACTTTGGATACTTTAAATGTTGCCATAGAAAATTTCAAAAAAGGTTCAGAGAAAATTAACAGTAAAGAAGGTTCTCTCGGGCTACTTTTGAATGATACAAAATTGTACGATAATTTGCAGTCAACAGCTAATAAATTAAATATCCTTATTGACGATATGCGGGTTCATCCGAGACGCTATCTTAATTTTTCTGTATTTGGCAAAAAAGCTAAAGGTGATTATCTAAGCGCCCCTTTAATTGACGATACCCTAAAAGCGGTTAAAAAATAGGATGACCACAGCCTTAAAAATTTTCTTCACTATTTTTTTGCTGCAGGTAAGTTTTATTTCTTTTTCACAAATCGTAACCCCTCCTCCCAGCGATACTTCCATAGCGGATACTGCTAAAGCGGATTCGGTCAAGGAATTTGAAATTATACGCGGTCCGAGCATGCGCAGTATTTATGTTGATTCATCAACGACATTGCAAACAATTGCAGGGGGTGCAATTGTGAAACAAGGAACTACAATTTTTGATGCGGACAGTATCGCGATAAATCCAACCACACATGTAGCAGAGGCATTTGGAAATGTTCATATAAACCAGGCCGACAGCATACAAACCTACGCCCAATACCTTAAGTACATCGGCACCGACAAAACGGCCTATTTGAACAAGGATGTAAAACTCGTTGATAAAAAAGCAACCCTTTTTACGCAGGACCTTGATTACAATCTTCAAACCGGTATAGGAAATTATCACAATGGTGGAAAGGTTATCAATGAAAAAACAACGATCACAAGCACCGATGGAACTTACTATGCTGATACAAAAGATATTTATTTTAAAAATAATGTGGAGGTTGTTGAACCAAAAAATCATGTTACAACAGATTCACTTTTATATAATATGCAAACTCAGAATTATAACCTGAATGGAAATACTTATATAAAAAATCCTGAAGCGGAAATATACACTAACCAGGGGAGTTATGATTTTAAATCTGATAATGCAATTTTCACGAGCCGAACGACGGTAAAAGACAGTAGCGGCAGAGTTTACATCGCTAACAACATGGCTATGGATAATAAGGCGGGCAATGCACAATTAGAAGGAAATGCAATCGTTAAAGATTCCGCCGGAGGATATATCGCTCTTGCCAACCAGATTTTTTTAAACAAAAAAACGAATTCATTTCTAGCTACGCGAAAACCTGTCTTAATTATAAAACAAAAGAACGATAGCATTTATGTGGCCGCTGATACCATTTTTTCGGGGTATTCAACAGAGGTAAAAAAAGAAGATTTTATTTTAAAAAAAGATTCTGTAATTAATGATACGCTACAGGAGCATATTATCACAGACACAACCTCACTTTCGGATTCACTGCATGGGCAACCTCAAATAAAAAAATTTTCTGAAAGAGATTCTTCGCTTCGTCTTGCCCATATAATAGATTCTTTAAAAGCGAACGGGAAAAAAGAGACACTGGAAAAAAATGAAAAGGCAAAAGAAAATCCCATTTTAAATGACTCATTAAAAATGCCGGCTTTAAAAAAAGATTCCCTGGGGATTGATTCTTTAAAAGCAAAAGAGAATAGCGAGGCTTTGGAAAAAGTTCAGCAGGCAAAAACCAATCCTACTATAGGAGATTCTCTAAAAGCTATTGCGTTGCGCAAGTATGCACAGAAAATAGATTCAGTAAAATCGAATGAGAATAATGATGGTTTAGAAAAAATTAAAGAAACAAATGAACGTCCTGTTCCAACGGATTCTTTAAAAACAATTACTGCACACGGCGACTCATTGAAAATTGATTCTCTTTCTTCAATAAATAAAAATAACATTGAACAAAATGATTCTTTGCAATTACAAAAAAATGATACTACCAATAAATCAGATTCGTCAAGGTATTTCCTGGCATTTCATCATGTGAGAATTTTCAGCGATTCTCTTCAAAGTGTTTGCGATAGCCTTTTCTTTTCAGCAAAAGATTCTGTATTTCGTCTTTATTATGATCCCGTAATCTGGAGCGGTCATTCACAAATAACGGGCGATACTATTTTCTTATACACCAAAAACAAAAAACCCGAACACTTATATGCTTTTGATAAAAGCATCATTGTAAACAAAACAATGCAGGGATTTTTTAACCAGATATCAGGAAAAACAATTAATGGCTATTTTGTAAATGGCTCAATTGACTATATGCGGGTAAAAGGCTCACAGGCTGAAAGTATTTACTATGCACAGGATAAAGACAGCGCTTATCTTGGTATGAACCGTGCCACGGGAGACGTAATAGATCTTTATTTTAAAAAAGATGATCTTGAAAAAGTTCTTTTCGTAAACAGTATCGAGGGAAAATTTTACCCGATGAAGGATATTCCCCATGACCAGAAATATTTAAAGGATTTCATTTGGCTGGATAATAAAAGACCAAAAAATAAGCTGGAGCTTTTTGAATAATTCTAATTCACGTCCTGCAAATGAACCGGGGGAGATTATTCATCTTCGTTACGTTCCTTATTCACTAGTTTCATATCGGGGAAAACAGATACAATAAATAGTAACACGCTACTAAATATAAGAAGGTAGATTCCGAATTTTTTTTCCGGGCAATAGGCATTATAGCATGACGTAAAGAGGATATACGTTTTTATTAAATAACCCAGGTTAAGCGCACATAAAAAAATATGGGTTCTCTTAGCCCAAATTTTATCAAGATAAATTAATATAGCGGAAACTATTGCTATAAACGAAAATACAATACCGGGTTTCCCGTACATATTTTGTTCAGAAAAAAAACCCGTGAAATTCTTATTAAGATCGGCGTAATAAGTAAGGGGAATAAAACAGCTCACCAATAATAATAAACAAGCCAGCCAGCCAATCATTTTATAATTCCTCATAAGTTGATTTGCAGCCCAAATAAAAACGGGCAATATTTTTAGTTATCACTTTTTATGGGCGCAAAAGTAAGTTTTTAAATTTTACAGATCATTCATTAATTCTCTGTCTATTTCCTTTTCTTATCACAACTTTTTTTAAAGGCGCATAGGGCCAGAGGGCAACCTTTCCATTCCAAAAACCGATATGAAGTCTATAGGTTTACAATGACAGGAAAACTAAAAAGAAATATCCTCTTTTTTTTTATTGTTGGGATTTTGATGGCATTTACCGTGGGCTATCTTTTATGGAATAAGCCTCACCGCAATGTAAAAGATGCAGACGCTATTGAGACAAATGCTATTGATTTGTATAATGTTTTCATCAGCGATTCCGCAAAAGCAAATGCTACTTATATAAATAAAGTTGTAAAAGTTTCGGGCACCATTTCAGATATTTCTGTAAATCAAAAAAAGCAGCGAATAATTCTTTTAAAAACATCAGTACCCGGTGCATCAATTAATTGCACCATGGAAAAAAATATAAATAATTATAAGGCCGGAGATACTATCATATTGAAAGGAATCTGTTCAGGGTATATTCCGGGAGATGCTGACGTAGGGCTGCCAGGAGATGTTTTCCTGGTAAGATGCTACAACATAACACAAAAAGAAGCATGAAAAGAATTATAGTTTTATTCACCATTGTAACGGGTCTTATTAACAGCTCCTTTGGCCAGGTATATTATACAAAAAACGGAAGCATATCGCTTTTCTCTAAAACCCCTCTTGAAAACATCAGCGCTGACAATAACCAGGTTATAAGCGTATTGAATATGGAATCAGGTGTCCTTGAGTTTTCGGTTCTCAATAATGCTTTTCAATTTCCAAAAGCAAAAATGGAAGAGGATTTCAATGAAAATTATATTGAAAGTGATAAGTACCCAAAATCGGTTTTTAAAGGAAACATTGCAGACATAAGTAACATTGGCTCATTAAAAGACGGGAGTTATAAAATAACTGTTACAGGCGAATTAATGATTCACGGCTTAGCAAAAAGCATTACCACGCCGGCTACAATAACCATTAAAGATGGAAAAATATCCGCCATGGCATCTTTCAAAATCCTGATAAAAGATTATAACATAAAAATTCCTTCCATTGTCTCAAATAAAATTGCCGAGAGTGTTGAAATAACGGTTCGCTGTAATTACCAAAAAAAATAATCAAATTAAATTCCTATGCACTTAAAAATATTATTATTTACAATTATAATTTTTACTTTTTTCACAAAAATAATTGCACAGGATTCTGCCAGGGTAGTTACAGAAGATACCTCAAACAATTCTATGAAGGCAACAAACGACCTGGTGAATGAACTTGAAAAAGAAACCGCGAATAATAAGACTGCGTATACAACTGCTACTTTTAGATATACAAAAATCATTAACGGACAGTCTGTTGAAAATCTGCCCGCCCGTGTTTTGGATGTAAAAATATCACATCGCTTTGGCCGCTTAAACAGTGGACTTTATAATTTTTTTGGGTTAGATTATTCTCCTTTTAATGTACTGATCGGTTTCGACTATGGCATCACCAATAACCTTATGATAGGTATTGGTCATAGTGCTTTGCAAAAAACCTATGATGGCTTTTTCAAATTAAAAATACTACGGCAATCTAAAGGCGCAGTTAAAATGCCGGTTACCATTTCATTCGTGCCAACATTTGCGATAAATACATTGAAGCCAGCAGAGTTTCCCGTTAAGCCCGATTCCGGCACGGCCATAAAAAGAGTATCCTATACATTACAATTACTTATAGCAAGAAAATTTTCGGAAGGATTTGCTGTGCAGCTTATGCCAACATTTATTCATGCAGATAATATCTCGTTTAACCATACGAAACCGGACATTTTTGCAATAGGCATTGCCGGAACACAAAAGCTTTCAAAACGGATGAGTGTAAACGCAGAATATTATTATCAGCTGCCAGACACGAAAGCACCGGGGGCACACAATGTATTATCATTTGGCATTGACATAGGAACCGGTGGCCATGTTTTTGAATTGCACTTTACCAATTCAGTTGGGTTAACAGAAAAATCTTTCATTTCAGAATCGACTGGTTCATGGGATAATGGCGATATCAGGTTTGGTTTCAATATTTCAAGAGTATTTCAATTGGGGAAAAAGAATAAAGAAAACAATCAATGGAAAAAATAAAACCAGGATGTTGACTTAAATAATGGTTTGAAAAAAATTAAGCTTTGAAAGTTTTTTCTTCCTCTCCGCTTATAACTATTGTTATACCGACTTATAATCGTAAAGGATTATTGCAGAAAGCAATTAACTCGGTTCTTTCGCAAACTTATACAAACTGGGAACTTATTATTGTTGACGATGGATCAACAGATGACACTTCTCATTTGATCAAATCATTGCCCGATAAAAGAATTCGTGTTATAGAACTGCCCCATTCGGGCCACATTGGAATTTTATTCAATACTGGTGTGGAGGCTGGTTCGGGAGATTGGGTTGCGTTCCTTGCCTCAGATGATGTGTGGCTACCCAATAAACTTGAACTCCAGTTGGCTGCATTGAAAAAAAGCGGTCTGAGGTGGTGCTATACCAATTACGAATTAATGAATGAAACAGGACAGGCAATTCCCCCTAAAGCCGGGCTGTTTCAACCTCTCTCGGGTTTCATAATAAAACAATTGCTAACAACAGAAGCATCAGTTACCATGTGTTCCGTAATGTTGCAACGCAATTTATTTGAAGAAGTTAAAGGCTTCAGCCGTGACCCGCGGCTTATGTTTAGAGGAGATTATGAGCTGGCATTAAGGTTGGGGCTCTGTGCCGAAGTTATTGCGCTGCCCGACATATTGGTTCGCGTGCTTGAACACCCTGCACGGTCCACTAACGGGCTTAAAGATGGGCATGAGCGCAGCGTACTCGCATATGAAATTTTTTTAAACAACAAACCCGGAAAAGAATTAAGGCGCCTCGCAAAAAAAAGGCGGGGGCTGCAACTTGCTGAAGCCGCTTCACGCAACCTGGGCGATGGAAAATATATTACTTCCTGCAAACTTATTACAAAAGCAATTGCAGGCGGTGCCGGGCTGAGGTCTTGCTTGTCAGCCATCTATCGTGGTACAAAAGCACATTTCAAACCATCTCTTCACCTGAACGGGAATCGTTTTAATCCATAAATTTTACGCTTGAAACAATTCATAAAAAATATTTCGTGTATCCTGACCCGTGAGGAAAAGAGAAACTTTTTAAACCTTATTCTTTACGATGTGGTTATAAGCGTTCTTGATATTTCCTTCCTTTTCTTGCTGCTGTATGTTATTAATTTTTACACACAACCTCTCCATTCGACCGGCAATTCGACCTTTCCTTTTAATCTTTTCAATAAGTATCCGTTGTTACTCATCACTACTTTCTTTATTCTCTTTTGTATAAAAAATTTTTTCGGCTTTTTAGTTTTTAAAACGCAATACAGCTATATCTATGATGTAGCGTCCAGGATTTCAAAAAATAATTTATTGAACTACCTGGAAGGGAACTTCAGTGATTATGTAAACATCGATTTTTCAGTTCGCATAAGAAGAATAGCTTATCAACCTGTTGAATTTAGTCATTCTGTTTTGAGAAGCATACAGCAAATTATCAGTCAGGCCCTATTAATATTGCTTACCATCATTCCGATTATTATATACAAACCATTGTTGTTTCCATTGCTTTTTTTAATGCTGGTTCCCCCGGTTTTTATTACGGCCTTTCTTATGAAAAAAAAATTGACCTCTTTACGTGCATCAGGAAAAATAGCCAGCGAAAAATCAATCCAATATTTAAATGAAGCTTTAACGGGTTTTGTGGAAAGCAACATTTACGACCGCAAAGATTTTTTTGCAGAACGGTATCACAGCTTCCAGGCAAAGCTGAATGGGTATATCTCTGAACAAATGATAGTTCAAAACTTACCGTCAAGGCTAATCGAAGTATTTGCTGTCCTGGGGTTGTTTATGCTCATTCTAATAAATTCATTTGTCGCAAAATCTGATTCTGTTCATATAATAATTTTAGGTGCTTTTATGGCAGCGGCTTATAAAATAATCCCGGGCATTGTGAAAATTCTCAATAGCGCAGGTCAGGTAAAAACATACGCCTACACCATTACAGATTTATTGAAAGAAAAAAATAATTCTAACCCCGATCCAGGAAACAATGCAGTCAACCACATAATAGATTCGGTTGCATTCTGCAACGTCTGCCTGAATTATCACAATCACGCCGTGCTGAATAATTTTAATTTGAACATTCAGAAAGGCGACTTCACAGGTATTTCAGGAAAGTCGGGAAAGGGAAAAACAACATTGATAAATTTATTGATGGGATTCCTGTCCGAAGACAGTGGAACTATTTTTATAAGCAACGAAATTAAAGATGTCGGACAAAGAAAAACTTTCTGGAAAAATATTGCTTACGTTAAACAGCAACCTTTTTTAATCCGGGATTCTATTTTAAAAAATATAACGCTGGCAGAAAATAGCGTCGACCACGAAAAATTACATGAAGTAATGAATGTAACAGGCCTTGCCGACTTCGTGAATAAATTTCCTGAAGGGCTTCAAAAATTAATTGCAGAGGGAGGCAAAAATATAAGTGGCGGCCAGCGGCAAAGAATTTCAATTGCGAGAGCCTTATACAAAGATGCCGATCTGATTATACTCGATGAACCATTCAGCGAATTAGACAGGAGGTCCGAAGATTGTTTGTTAATGCATTTCCGTAAGTTGGCAGAAGCCGGAAAGACTGTTATCCTAATAACGCACAACAAAGAAAGTCTTTCATTTTGTGATTCAATAATTTCATTAGATGAAAAATGATTTGCCGGTATTTGTGATTCTTACTCCTGGTTTTGCTTCAGACGAAGCAGACACGACATGTCTTCCATTTTTGCAAAATCTTGCAAAAGCGCTGAACAAAAATTTTTCTTTCATAAAAATTATTATCCTGGCTTTTCAATATCCGTTTGAAGCAAAAAAATATATGTGGAATGGAAACGAAGTGATTTCTTTTGGAGGAAAAAATAAAGGAAAACTTTCAAGACTCTTATTATGGAGAAAAGTATGGAAACAGCTTCAGCAAATTCAAAAAGAAAATAATGTTATTGGTTTGTTCAGCATTTGGCTTGGTGAATGTGCGCTGCTGGGCAAGCGTTTCGGAGTAAAATATAATATACCCCATAAATGCTGGATAGTTGGCCAGGACGCAAAAGAAAATAACAAATATGTAAAAAGAATTAATCCTGACTCGCAGGATCTAATAGCCATATCCGATTTTATTGCCGGTGAATTTTTTAAAAATTACCTGGTACTTCCAAAATATATCATCCCAAATGGTATTGATAAAACTTTTTTTAAAAGCGAAGCTTCAGAAAGGGTCATTGACATAATGGGAGCCGGTTCATTGATCCCATTAAAACAGTACAATTTGTTTATTGACATTGTTGCTAAGATTAGAAATGACATGCCCAATGTCACGTCAATTATTGCCGGCAGTGGCCCTGAAAAAAAATCATTGGAGGAAAGAAGTAGATATTTGAATACAACGGGTAATGTGTCTCTGACAGGTGAAATCCCCTACCCTGGAGTGTTGCACCTGATGCAGCAATCAAAAATTTTTCTTCATACTTCAAGCTATGAAGGCTTTAGTATGGTATGCCTGGAAGCTTTATATGCAGGTTGCGATGTTATAAGTTTTTGTAAACCTATGGATACCGAAAATCATCACTGGCATATAGTAAACACAAAAGAGGAAATGGAAGAAAAGGTGTGTGAAATTTTAAATCTTGTAAACCCTTGCCACGAAAAAATATGTCCGTATACTATAGGAGAGACCTCATCATCGATAATGAAATTATTCGGCTATTAATTTCTCACAAACCGTATATAGCGCATCGGCAATTGATTTAAACGAAAGTGAACTACTAAAATGCTCAGCAACAGACGAGGATAATTTTTCATGGTCTATAGTAGTAAGTCGACATAAAATATTTAAAAGATTTTGTTCATTTCCGGGCTCAAAAAGAAATCCAAACTTTCCATCACAGGTTATTTTTTTAAACGAAGGAATACTGGTTACAACTGGAATACAACCGCAGGCCATTGCCTCAAGCAATGCAAAGCCTGTGCTCTCATTATGACTACCGGAAAAATAAAAATCTGCGCCATTGTACCATGTTTCTAATTCAGCGTGGGCCACGCTCCCCACCAAAATAACAGAAGCTTCAAGACATTCATTTTTTGCAAACAATTTATTTATTTCAGGTAAAAGCTCGTCCGTCTGATAGATCATGAACAGCTTAGCATTGTGATTGTTGATATATTTTTCAAATGCTTTTAAAACGGTGATTGGATCCTTGCCAGTATTTAATCTTCCCACCCATAAAAAATTTAGAATACCCGAAAGATTAAGAGAAGATCTTGCCGATTCTCTATCCTTTTTTTGAAAACAAATGGATGCTTCCAGCACTTCATAACACATTTCTTTAGCCGGAATAATTCCGTTTTTAATCCATTCTTCGCTGTTTTCCTTAGCTGTAAAAACATAGCCGTGTACGAAATACCTTGCTAATTGTTGAAATATTTTTTTAATCCCTTTAAAAGGTTTTTCTCCATGATGTTGCACTATAATTTTCGTTTTCTTCTTCAACATTAATCTCAATGCGAGTAGCTGCAACGGAAAAATGAATCCCTGTATCAAAACAATATCCGGCTGCTGCCTTTGAACATAGCGATTGGTTCGGATTGGAATATGCCGGAATTTATTTTTACTCCTGAAAAATTTGTATTTAACGTCATCAACTATTTCTTCACCTTCGTAGTTTATATGTTTTACGAGTTGAATATCCAGCCTGTCTTTTATATACTTTACAAATCCTATTGATGCTTTTTGAAGTTCCAATACCTCTGCTGGCCGCGAAATATCAGCATGCATATGATAATTAAGGTCGATCAGTTTTATCATGATAATTTTCAAACACTAATTGGAAAAACTGCTTCCGGATAGTAAGACAAAATTTCGTTTATCAGTCCCGTTATATCCCCATGCACATATTTCACTTTTCCCTTCATACATATTTTACTGAATCCCCGAAACGACAGATCGCTGACTGATAGTTGGCTTTTTAATTGCTCATCAAATAACAGGATTTCACCTTTGTGCAAAATCAATTGTATGTCTTCCGGATTTAGTGAATAGAAAGCATCGAAACCGGTTTTATTATTTCCATTCGCTACAATTATATCAGCCTGGTGGTTCACTGCAATTGATGCACGATGCTTTTGTTTCCATATTGCAGCAGGTGTTTGTGTGAGTGAATCGAATAATTCAACATCCGTCAAAAGCAATGTATCCCTTGCCACGCGAAGATGTTCCCACAAGTTCCAGCCAGCAGTAAGTGTAGAATCAGTTCCAAACAAAATAGAAGTCTTTGCCTTTAGTTCATCAACTGCAGTAGTATCGTTTAATAAAAAAAAATTAGAAACAGGACACCACACCAATGCTTCAAATGCTGCCGCTTGCTTTTCGGTCATTGCAACACCGTGCACGCCCACAATTTTTCTCCTGAAAAAATTCCATTTAATAAGTTTATCGATTTCTTCTTTTGCAGCCCCGTCTGTCCCTTCACCAACATGAATTACAAAAGGATGTCTCTGCAAAAAAATCCCGTTTAGTTTTAATTTCCATCTCTTTTCAAATTCAATAGAATGAAGACTATGGTTATTTTGAAGGACTGTTATAACCTCATCGCGGACATCAAGTTTATCACCATGGTTTACGACGGTAGTAACACCGTTGAGCAAATTTTTGTAAAGTCCCCATTGAGTTCTTAAAGGCTGCGGGATCTTTAAAACTTTATTGATGGTTTCCTTGTTTTTGACGTGAATGTCTTTGCCCCATTCAGCATAATTTTTATAAACACGGTTACCCGTTTGAGGAAATAAATTGAAATCGAGATGATCGTGTGAATTGATAAGACCGGGAAATGCTATGGCGTTGGCGAACTCAATCCGGGTTTCATTTGCTCTATCGTTTGCAAAATATTTTTCAGTGTCTTTAACAGCAGTTATCTTACCGTTAGTAACCGTTATATGTTTCGGTCCCTTTTTCCCAATGATGTGAAGATTACATAACTGCATCCCGTTTTTTTAAACACATTCCATAAATGATCGGAGTACCTTTCCATTTTTCAAAAACGCCAAGCGCATCATTTTTTTCATAGAAAGACTTTGCAGATCCATCAATTTCCCTCTCTATTAATCGGCATTCCTGCAAGTGAAGTTGCCTTGCAATTGATCTTAAATTGGCAAGAGTATGAACGTAATTTGTAACTGTTACTGTTTTATTATCGTGTTTAAAGGTTCGTTTCGCCCCCTTCTGTAATGCAGAGGGATGATAGTCCGTTATTATTATATGACCGCCCGGTTTTAAAATACGGTTCCATTCTGCAATCGCTGCATCAGCATTTTTTATGTGGGCAATCGTGAGGGTGGAAATAACTATATCGCAAGATTTATTTTGTAACTGGCTTAGTTTATCATTTACTAAAAGATAAGTTTCTGCATTTGCAAATTTTTGCTGCAACATGTTCAGCATTCCTTCTGACACATCAAAACCAATGAGCTTCTGCGGTTTCCTTTCAAACATTTTTTTCCAATGCCTTCCGGTACCGCATCCAATATCTGCAATAATCGAATTGGCTATATCGACCTCATTCAATAATGCAGAGAATACTTCTTCATCCAAAGCGAGCATCAGGTTATCAGGTTGGCTATCGTAATCTTTTGCCCAGGCATTGTACGCCGCCTGTGGCGATTCGTTTTCTAAAGAAAATAATCGTCCCGAAAAATACCGTTCAATTTTTTGAAATATAGTCATAGCGCACAGTTTAGGCCGAATGCGAAACCCTAAAAGTAGCCTATAAATAGATATTTTGTATGGCAACCTTTCTGGTTTTTTATTCGTTCTGAAATCAATGAATAAGATTCTTTTGTACAATCCCAAAAGCGCCGTTGCCAAACATCGCATACCCAATTCCATCATGAATATTGCTGCTTCAGTTGATGGAATTTACGAGTGGGTTATTGTTGATGGAAACCGTGAAGAAGATGCCTTTAATAAAATTAAAAGTTACCTGCATACCGGTCAGTTTAAGTATCTCGGCTTTACCATAATGCCCGGTCCGCAGACAAAACAAGCCATCCCTTTTTCGAAAAAAATTAAGGAAAATTTTCCAAATACCGTAATGATATGGGGCGGCTATTTCCCAACCAACCATTATAAAGTTGTCCTGGATTCCGGCTACATTGATTTTGTTGTCAATGGACCGGGTGATCACGCTTTTCCCTTATTGATAAATGCGCTGGAAAATAACAAGCCTCTTGAAGGAATAAAAAATCTTATTTATAAACGGGAGAACACAATCGTAAAAAATTCGAAAGAAGATTTGATTGAACAGGACAATCTTCCGGCACTGCCTTATGATAAATTAGGGGGTTTTTATACAATAGAAAAGTATCTGGGCAAAACATATCTTGGTGATAAAACTCTCGCTTATCATTCAAGTATTGGTTGCCCTTTTACTTGTTCTTTTTGTGCAGTAGTGCCTACCTATGAAGCAAGATGGAAAGCAAAATCTGCGCAGCATGTTTACGGCGATATTAAATACATAAAAAATGAATGGGGAGCAGATGCAATCGAATTCCATGACAACAATTTTTTCGTTTCAGAAAAAAGAGCCGTTGAATTTTCCAAATTAATTAAGCCAGAGAAAATGAACTGGTGGGGAATGGCACGCATTGATACCATGAATAAATTTAAAGATGAATCTTTATCACTTATTCGGGAAGCCGGATGTAAAATTATTTTTTTTGGTGCTGAAAGCGGTAATGACAAGGTGTTGCAACAACTAAATAAGGGAGGCACTCAAACGGGAGACCAGATAATCCATTTTGCGGAACGCTTAAAAAAATTTGATATCATTCCTGAGTATTCGTTTGTGTTAGGAACACCCGCCCCAACACCCGAAGAGGTGATGGCACAAATTGATTTTGACATTTCCTTCATAAAAAAAATAAAAGCAGTTAATCCTAAAACCGAAATCGTTTTATATACGTACAGCCCTGTTCCGACCGAAGGCTCTGAATTATTCGACGAAGTGCTTGCATCAGGATTTGAGTACCCCAAAAAACTAGAAGACTGGATAAGCCCGCAATGGGAGCGTTTTGATCTGCGAAAAAATCCATTAACACCATGGCTCACTGCAGAGATGATTGATAAGATCCGGAATTTTGAAACGGTATTGAACGGCTATTTTCCAACGGTGTCGGATATACGATTAAATAAAAGGAAGAGAAGGTTAATGAAATTAATTGCCGGGTTGCGTTATAAAATCAATTTCTATGAGTTCCCCTATGAAATAAAATTGTTGCAACGTATGTGGAAATACCGTCAACCTGAAATACAGGGTTTTTAATTTTATTAGAATTGAACAGTCTTAAAATAATAAATGGATTTTTATCCCGGCCGGATGCATCAACTGTTCATGCATTTGAGAAGCTATACGTTGCCCTGCGGTACCAGGAAGGAAGAATATATAGTGAAAAAGAAATTGCCAGGTTGCCGGCTGTTCCACCCTTCCATCCTCATTATAAAGAATGGCTACTCCGTAAAAATTCCTGCCAAAAACTCAAGCGTTATGTGCAGCACAACGCTAAAATTTGCGATATCCTTGAAATAGGTTGTGGCAACGGATGGTTGTCAGCACAATTGGCTTCCGCCACAACAGGCGCTGTAACAGGTATAGATATAAATGCGTTGGAACTTGAGCAGGCATGGAGAGTTTTTAATGACAGGCCCAATCTCAATTTTATTGAAGGCGATATCCGTGATGGAATTTTGGGAGATAATAAATATGATCTCATTGTTTTTGCGGCCTCCATACAATACTTTAAATCTTTAAAAGAAATAATAAAAACCGCTGCGAAATATTTAACGCTGCAGGGCGAGGTCCATATAACAGATACGCATTTATATAAGCGATCTGAAATACCATCTGCACAATTAAGAAGTAAAAATTATTTTATGGAAATGGAATTCCCTGAAATGGCGGATTACTATTTTCATCATAATATAAAAGAACTCGACGATTTTTCATTTGCTGTTTTGCATGATCCGAATTCAGGCATAAACAAATTATTATTGAACAGGAATCCTTTTCATTGGATTGCAATAAAAAACAACTATTCATAAATGTTCCAGGCTCTCTCCTATACCTATAAAAGATACAGAACGCTGCAAACCCACAGGATACAGGCTTTACCGATTGTTATTTTAATGCCCCACAGCGCCTGCAACTGCCGTTGCGTTATGTGCGATATCTGGAAGGACAACAAAAACCTGAAACAATTAACTGAGGAAGATATTACAGGATTGATGAGCTCCTTGAAAAAACTGGGAACCCAACAGGTGCTGATGTCCGGTGGCGAAGCGTTACTCAACAATAATTTTTTCAGGTTTTGCGAAATATTAAATAAAGAAAATATTAAAGTAACCTTACTCTCAACAGGGCTCACACTAAAAAAAAATGCAGAACAATTATTGCAATGGGTGAACGACATTATCATTTCACTTGATGGTGACGAACAAACTCACGATTTCATAAGAAGCATACCCGGGGCCTTTAATAAGCTGAAAGAGGGAATAAGTTATATTAAAACGATCGAGCCCGGTTATAAAATAACTGCAAGAACCGTCATTCACCGCCTTAACTATTCGCGCTGGTCAGCAATTGTTAAGACTGCAACAGAACTTGGTTTGGATCAAATAAGTTTTCTACCTGCAGATGTTAGCAGTCATGCTTTCAACCGCGAAATGTTGTGGGATGAAAATCGCCGGCATGAAATCCTTTTATCTTTCGATGATTTGCCATACCTGAAAAACACAGTTCAAAAATTAATAACCATCTATCAAAAAGAATTTGAAAATAAATTTATTGCAGAATCGCCCGGCAAGATCTGGAAGATCTATGAATATTATTCGGCATACTATGGCCTCAATCCTTTCCCTTATAAAAAGTGCAATGCTCCATGGGTATCAACTGTTGTAGAAGCGGATGGAACGGTACGACCTTGTTTTTTTCATCATCCTATTGGTAACATCAGGCACGAATCATTAGACAAAATTTTAAACAGCCATAAGGCAATTGATTTCAGGGAGCATTTGGATATGGCGACGAATGAAACCTGTCTTAGATGTGTTTGTCATTTGAATCTTGCTCCCGGTGTGAGTCCTTAAAAAATTATAATGAAGAGCACCATACTTTTTTCTCATTCTTACTTTTTACGTTTTGACCCGAAGCAATGGTCAACGGGGCAGCCCTACCCTCCTTTGGGAACCCTGTATGCAGCATCGCTGCTCAGAGAAAATGATTACAGCGTTTCTTTATTCGATACCATGTTTGCTCATGATCCCGGAGAAGTTATTGCGCATCTTGAAAAAGATTTGCCCGACTTTTTTGTGATCTACGATGATGGATTTAATTACCTCACAAAGATGTGTCTCACCAATATGAGGGAAGCCGCTTTTAAAATGATTCATTATGCAAAAGAAAAAGGATGCAAGGTTATTGTTTCCGGTTCCGATGCAACGGACCGTTATGAAATGTATTTAAAAGAAGGAGCCGATTTTATTTTGATGGGCGAAGCAGAACTCACTTTACTGGAATTGATCACTTCATTTGCAAATGCTCAGCAGGATCTTTTTACGATCAGTGGCCTTGCATTTATTCATAATAATTCTTTCGTAAGAACTGCCAAAAGAAATGTTATGAAAGAGCTGGATGAGCTTCCTTTCCCTGCGTGGGATATTATTGACATAGAACCTTACCGTGAATCATGGATGAAACATGCCGGCTATTTTTCCATGAATATGGCAACAACAAGAGGTTGCCCGTTTAAATGCAACTGGTGTGCCAAGCCAATTTATGGAAACCGCTACAATACTCGCTCTCCGAAGAATGTTGTTGATGAATTAAAGATGCTGAAAGTAAAATTTAACTTTGATCATATCTGGTTTTGCGATGACATTTTTGGACTGAAGCCTGGCTGGGTAAAAGCCTTTGCAGATATTATTCAAAAAGAAAATCTCGTCTTTACATTTAAGATGCAGGGAAGAGTTGACTTACTGTTACAGGAGAACAACATTAAAGATTTGGCAAGAGCCGGTTGTGATAACATATGGATGGGTGCAGAGAGCGGTTCACAAAAAATCCTGGATGCAATGGATAAAGGAACTACTGTCAGGCAAATTTTTGAAGCAACACGTTTATTGAAAAAAAATAAAATAAAGCCCTCTTTTTTTATACAATTCGGATACCCCGGTGAAACGAAACATGATATTGACAAAACCATTGCGATGATCAATACCTTGTTACCTTATGAAATCGGCATCTCGGTTTCTTACCCGTTGCCCGGAACTGTTTTTTATGAAAACGTAAAATCAGAATTGAAAGAAAAAACTAACTGGACCGATTCAGATGAAATGGCGTTGCTATTTCGCAATACGTACCATCCCGCTTTTTATAAGCAATTGCATACGTATGTTCATAAGAGTTATCGTATGCACCTGGCCTTTGCCAACTGGAAACAGATATTTACTCACCCGATAAAAAGTAATCTCACTACTTTGAAGAAAGCCTTATCCGGGCTATATTATATACCTGCATCTTTAATTGAAAAAAGAAAATTATACCAGCTCGAAAAAGTATAATGGACATAGTTTATTCAAATAATGAACAACTTGCCGCGGCCGCATTCTCATTGCAGGCACGAGGTTTTGATAAGTTCTATTCAACCAATAAAATAATTGAGTACAAAAGAAAACGGGTGAGAGATCATGTAAAAAAATATATTCATCCCGGTGATCTTATTCTTGAGTTAAACAGCGGTACCGGCCAGGATGCCGTATGGCTCGCACAACAAGGCTGCAGGGTTCATGCAACAGATATTGCTGCCGGTATGCTTGAAGTATTGCAACAAAAAATTATTCATGAAGGCCTTGAAACATCAGTGAGCAGCGAATTGTGTTCTTTTACAGCACTAAGTACTCTTCGGCAGCAAGGTCCTTATGATATGATCTTCTCTAATTTTGCCGGGTTAAATTGTACGGATAAATTGGATGAAGTGCTGGATTCCTTTTTTCCTTTATTAATACCTGGTGGAATTGTAACTATAGTGCTTTTGCCCAAATTTTGTCTTTGGGAATTTTTACTACTTTTTAAAGGGAAATTTAAAACTGCCATACGTCGTTTTTTTAGTAGCAAAGGAAGGGCAGCCCGTGTGGAAGAAACTTATTTTAAGTGCTGGTATTACAATCCGTCTTTCATAACGGAACGCCTAAACGAAAAATTTAACTTATTAAGAATAGAGGGACTATGCACCATTGTGCCACCGTCGTACATAGAAAACTTTAGCGATAAATATCCCAAAGCATTTAAGTTTTTAAAATCTGCAGAAGATAAATTTAAAAGCAGGTGGCCCTGGAAATATATCGGTGACTATTATATCATTTCTTTCAGGAAAAGATAAAATTACTTTTAAAAAATATTTGGGTCCGGGCTCAATGAAATGCCTGGCTATATGTCTTTGTAAAATAAGAACCTTTATAAACTCCAGATCAGATTGTCCTAACGACAATACAAAAAGTATAATTGGAAATAATTGGAAATCAAAAGAGTTTTTTTGTAGTAACGTTGTGGCCTAAACGACAAAATACCAGCCCATCCAGCCTGCCGTAGCGGCAATTTTCTACCGTCTGTTGACTATTAATTGGAGTTTGTAGATAGTCAATTGAAGTGAACATGATTTATTCTTACTTTAACCGCTTATCATAAGATATTCTACCTAAAATAATTAACATGCAACCAGGCAATTCAAACATACAAGTGGAAGAGAATGTTGAGGATTCTCAACGCTTTAATATATTTAAACGGGACTATTTACATTACGAAGGCGTTGCAAAGATCAACATCTACCTGTTGAGATTGCTTTTTACATTGATGTTTTTCTTACTTAGCTATGATGCATGGAGCCGTATTCTAAAACACACCGGCCCCTGGAATGATGTGAATGCCGCTGCCTGGTGTATGTGGGGATCATATTCTATTATATCCTTCATCGGAATAATGCGTCCGTTAAAGATGTTACCCATACTATTATTTGATATTGTTTACAAAACCGCCTGGCTTATTATTGTTGCTTATCCTTTATGGGTAAAAAATGAACTGATTGGTTCACCTGTTGAAGAAATGGCTCGTATTTATGTGTGGGTTTGGATCATGTATGTAGCTATGCCCTGGAAGTATCTTATCAGGACATATATTTTAGGGAAACGTATGGTATAATTCCCGGATAGAAAAAATTACTCAATCCAATTTGCATATCAGTTTATACCCGATGTTGGCGGAAACGTCTCGCCTGTGCCCGTCGCTAAGAAGATTCGAACAATGCAAGCTTTAATAAAATTTTCGTCTAATCCATATAGTTATAGGCGGTTTGCATGGTATATAACGATTAATAGAATTAAAACCTTATTGTCTCGCGTCAGCAGAAACGAGCATTTCGAAGACAGTAAATTAATTAATGAGCAAGTGTCAAAATAACTTCAAAATAAATAGTATGTTTGGTAACAGAGGATATATCCGGCATTTCATATCAGCCATTGAGACTATTTATAAATCAATAAAAAAATAATGAAAGCAACAATCAGTTTACTTATCGGCATTTTGCAATTTGCATGGAGTGCTTCAGAAGCGCAGGTTAATAAAGAAAATATCGCTGATGCCAACAGGCTGCAAGACAGTAGCTCGAATTTTAAAAAACTTCAGAAATCAGTAACGTATGGCTCTGTAACAGTAGAAGGCAATCATATTAACTACAAGGCCGTTGCCGGAACTATCATTCTTAAAAATACTAATGACACACCTACTGCCAGTATATTCTATGTTGCCTATTTTAAAGAGGGTGAAAAAGATGCTTCCCAGCGACCCGTTACCTTTTTGTATAATGGTGGCCCCGGAAGTTCTACTATGTGGCTGCACATGGGTGCGTTTGGTCCCCGCCGGGTTTACCTGGAAGATACTGCCCGTACGAAAGCGCCTTATAAAATGGTCAATAACGATTACAGTTTGTTAGATGCGAGCGACCTTGTTTTTATCGATGCGCCGGGAACAGGCTTCAGCCAACTTATTACAAAAAAAATGGGTGGTGCAGGACAGCCCGAAGATTTTTATGGAACCGATCCTGACGCCAATGCCTTTGCTTCCGTCATCCTTCAGTTTCTTTCCGAATATGACAGGTGGTTTTCACCTAAATATTTATTCGGTGAAAGCTATGGCACCTTTCGTTCTGCTGCCCTTGCTGATGTACTTGAAACAAATAAAGGCATCAGCCTTAATGGCGTCATTCTCCTTTCGCAAATACTCAATATTGCCAACTCGCCCGATAATCCGCATGCCGAACCAGGAAATGAAATACCTTATCAATTGGCTTTACCATCTTATGCGGCAGTTGCATGGTATCATCATAAGCTTCCGAATCAGCCGGAAAAAATGGAACCGTTCCTGAAAGAAGTAGAACATTTTGCAATGACGGATTATGCATTTGCTTTGAGTACGGGAGCGCTGCTGGATTCCGCTTCCTTTAACCAGGTGGCGGCAAAGCTTCATGAATATACCGGGTTAAGTATTGATTATATAAAAAAGGCCAACCTTAGAGTTGAAGACCAACAATTTGAACAGGAATTGCTGAACAAGAACCAAATGATCACGGGTCGCTTAGATGCCCGTTTCAGTGGTTATGCCATGAATCCACTGGCTGAAAAGGCCGTATACGATCCGATGGATTCTTATGTAAGCGGACCTTTTATCGGGGCCTTTAACCAGTATGTCAGGAGAGAGCTGAAGTATGGCATCGGGCAAACATTTCATCCCGGCGGAGCCGGGGTATACGATCAATGGGATTACAGGCACAAGATACCTGGCTTTACTGATCCGCAGGAAAATATTTATCCTAATGTAATGACAGCGCTGGCCCGCGCCATGATCTACGATCCCGGTTTAAAAGTAATGTTGAATAGCGGCTATTTTGATCTTGGTACTCCTTATTTCGAAGGCAGGTACGAAATGCAACATCTTCCCATGCCGGTTGCATTACAAAAGAATATAGAATACCAGTTATATAATTCAGGGCATATGGTTTATTTACATCCCGAGTCGCTGAAGTTACTGCATGATAATGTGGCCAGGTTTATTGGTTCCACACACTAAATTGATAAGGAAGCTTTGTCCTCAATTGGGTTGACTGCAGGTATCAACCGAAATGATTATCGAAAGATCGATTATTTAGAAGTATTACAAACTAACATCAACAGGCTGGATCAATTCCATTAATTGCTTCACCCTGTTTTCATATTGTTGTACCACTTTTACCTGGAAATTTTTTGGATCGGGTTTTGAGAAATGCCTGTTTACACTCATTCCTATCTTTACATGATGACTGTTGAGTGTTCCGTTCGCTGTTTTTTTCTTCCAGCGTTTATCCGTTACCGTCATTAGCCATTTATCAACAGTATCACCAAATTTTGAATTGAATATTTTCTCAAAAGATTTACGAAGAAAACTTTTTTTGATTTCCATGCAGGCATCCAATGATATAGCATGCGCAGGAAAAAAATCATCTGTCCATACATTCGCTTCCCTGAATTTTTTAAAATGCTTTAAACCCTGCATCGGCAGCAACGTTACAATTTCCATTGCAGTAAAAATATTTTTTTCAGGTATTTCCATACCCGTTTCATCAACATAGTAATTCATACAAAACCAATGTTGCCTGCCACGCAGGTAAGTAAGCTTTTTAAACAGGTGCATCAGCGAACGTGCAATCCATAAGCGGTTGGCTGTTGTAATAATAAAAAAATCAATATCTGTTTCTTCATCCGCATATTCTTTGGATAAAGAACCAGACACAGCAACAGTTTCAACAAATGGAAAACGGCTGAGCAAGCTGGCCGCCTTTCTTGCAATCGCCAGTTGCTTTACTGCCATGAGATTACCTTTGCGCCTGTTATCAGCAAGAGAAGGTTTGTTTTGCAGTGAATAGAATTCGTGAAGTTTAAAAACTATTTTCTCCCGGACTAATCCAATTAAGATTCCATCTATATGATGCTGGCTTTGTTGCCTGCAAAGGAAAGACCGGATGTCTTCATTGGTCAGCGGATAGTTAAAGTAATCGAAATAAGCCAATGTTTTTAATATGTCTTGCCTTGTATTATTCAAAGGATTCTAATTATAGATTTCTTCCCAACCAATAATTTTCTTCGGTTGTTTTTGCAGTCTTCTCAGCTTTTGATATTTCAAAAAGCTTTGACTTGCGGTTTGTGTTGCAATTACAAAGCCATAACGGCCATCTAAAAAGCCAAGTTTTAAAATATACCCTTTAAAAAAAGACCATGCAGGACTCAAAAATATTTTTGACCAATGTTTCTTTTTCCCGGCTTCAAATAAAGACCATGCTGCAATGGTACTCATCTCATCGTTTCTTATGATATATTCATCAATTGAACTATAGGCATAGTGCAGAATATCTCCCTTCAAAAAAACCGCCCGGTTATTTCCTTCTAATTCAATTTTATCATGAGGATTCATGCCGCCCCACGATGCAATTCTTTTGTCAAAAAGACGCAGCTTCCTGTCCGGATACCATAGCCCATGCTTTATAAATTTGCCGCAATAATTGTTACAGCGGTTCATGCAATAAGCGCCGTTCCTGAATCCTCTTTTTTCGGCTAAAATGGACTCAATCAATTCTTCACTCAACACTTCATCGGCATCCAGGCTTAAAACATAATGGTGTGAAGCCATTGCGAGCGCTTTATTTTTTTGTTCTATATATCCATGAAAGCCATCCTGTTTTACGGTGGCACCTTTTTGTTTCGCGATAGCAACGGTATTGTCGAATGAGTAAGAATCCAATACAATAATTTCGTCAGCAACCCTCCATAAAGAATCAATGCAACGACCAATATTTTCTTCCTCATTCCATGTAATCACAACTGCAGATAAAGCTTTCATTTTTTCGCGGTATTATTAGTTTTATAGGTAAACGGTTCAAAATAAAACCGGGTTGCCTTTAGCGCTGTTCATTTTAAATCCTGTACATCTCTCCTTGAGATCGTCAGTAAAAACATTGAGTAGAAAAATGCATAAAAGAAAACTCCCTTATTGAGGTCAAGTATATTTTCAGAAACAGAAACAATAGCGAGGATGATCATGAATGACAGAAAAATAAAATCTTTTCCTCTTATAGCATTTGAAAATCCGTAATACAAAACATATAAAAAAAATAACAGGCCCGGTACGCCGGCTTTTAGAAGAAAACTCATGTATTGGTTGTGCGCATTTAATTCTACCAGGTAAGACTTATAAAATTTATTTTTAAAATATTTATCCTTTAAAATATTTATTTCGGCTCCGCTTCCATAACCGATAAGCGGAGATTGCTGTATTAACTGCCATTCAAGTCCCCATCGCAACATTCTTGATTCTGACTGATCACCGGGATTTGTATAGTCGGATAAATCGTTTTCGAGATCAGTGACGTATCTTTTTCTTAAAGAACTAATTTGAGTTATGGCTAAAAATACCAACAGGGCAATTGCAAGAGAGGTTACCAGGAATAAAAACCTTTGCCTGCCACGCATTAATAAAAACGGGATAGCAAACACTATAATGATGCCGGTGGAGATGATAACAGATCTCGAGGAAAGCTGCACCAGCCCCGCAAGTAAGATAACAATGCAAAATAAATAAGTATAATTTTTAAAATCTTTTTTGCTAAAAAGCAAATAAAGAAATATACATATAGACAAGGATACATACATTGATAAATAAGTAGCATGCAAACCAATGGGTGCAGAAAACTTTTGGTTAATGAACATGCTGCTAACCAGAGAAAAAAAAGAGAGGTGAAAAAAATGCATAATGCGGATGGCATGAATAAACAAATACAAAATGGTAAGCGTGCAGGTGAAACTAAAAATTTCAAACAATGCAAATTTGTATTTATGCATATTGAGATTTGTAAGCGAAAGAAAAACCGGGAACAGTAAAATACCCAATTGATGAGTGATATCCTTTAAACCATCACTTTTATAATTGCTAAATACTATTGCAGCAACGGTTAGAAAAAACAATGAAGAAATAATCCAGGTATTTTTATTCTTTAACGCCGCCAGCTTACTTTTTTTAAGATGAATCAACGTGTGAACACAAAATACGATAAGCAGCCATTCGCTATAGAAATGATCAAATGGCAATGCTATAAGAAAGCAGGCAAGCAAATAATAGCTTATTTTATTTTCCAAAGAATCATGTATAACAAACAGTCTTTTCATTTTATTTTTTTCTCATAACAGGCGATTATAAAGTCATTGTATTGTTCAATAACATCCCGCCAGTTATACTCGCTCTCTATTTTAAAAAAATTATTATCAACCATTTTCTTTTCCTTTTCATTATGGCTAACTGAATCGATTAATTGCTCAACATCATTTGCCGTTTCAAAATAGTAGGCGTCTTTTTGCAAGACTGACTGGTTGAATTCATTTTCATGAGCGGCAATTAAAGCACCGCTGCCCATGGCTTCCAGCAACGATGGGTTCGTACCGCCAACGCTGTGTCCGTGAAAATAGAGATGAGAAAAATATTTGAGTGTTTGAGTAATTGACTTATCATAAATCGGCCCCGCAAAAAGTATTCTTTTATCTTCCTTAAACTTGTTAACCAATTTTCTTCCGAATGAATTTCCCGTACTCCCAATTACAATAAATTTTTTATTAGATGAACTTTTATAGAAACCATCGAGGATTGTTTCAATATTATTTTCCGGTTCCATCCTCGCCATAAGCAAATAATAATCCTGCGTGGAGACGTGATAGTGTGAAAGCAACGATTGGTTATTTTCATTTTCTATTTCACTGCCGTAGGGAATATATTTGCATTTTATGTGATATTTTTTTTGAAGATAATTTTGTATGACCACAGAATCAGCAATATAAAAATCACTGAATCGGATTGCCCATTTTTCAGCATATTTTAAAAATTTTTTTGTAAGCGGCCCATACTTCGTTCTCTTCCATTCGAGGCCATCCATGTTAGAAATGATAACCGGTTTTTTAGGGAAAAATCTACCCCACACAGAACTGCTGGTATAACCTAAAAATAAAATGACATCATAGTTTTGTCTCCGGGCATGCCTGATGCAATTGAAATCATAAACAAACTGAC
Organism: uncultured Chitinophagaceae bacterium; assembly: GCA_963819925.1. Lineage (GTDB taxonomy): Bacteria > Bacteroidota > Bacteroidia > Chitinophagales > Chitinophagaceae > Ginsengibacter. The sequence goes on from CAWFYG010000029.1 coordinate 545,302, forward strand.
CGGCTGTTCCCAAACGAAATTCGGCATCATAACAATGCTGTATATGCACTCCATAAAAATCTTTTTTTTGATAGGGATGATTATGCGAATTATAAACTGTTACACCGTGTCCTTTGCTTACCAAAGCCGGCGCAAGGCATTCTGCAAGTCTTTCGAAACCTCCATAGAAATTAGGAATGCCACGGCAACCTATAATCGCAATTTTAAGTTTCATGCTATGGTATAATTTTTTTATAAGCTTCGTACGTTTTTAAAGCTGCTTTTTGCCAGGTGTAATCCCTAAATATTTTCTGTTGAAATATTTTAGAAGTTGCCGTGTTGCTTGCTATATCTATCATTTCGAAGATGGAAGCAGGTGATTCAGGATCGCAATAAAAGGCATACTTGCTAAAATATTCAGACGTATATCCCCTGTTACTTACCACCACATTACATCCCATCGCTGCGGCTTCTAACGTAGACAGGCCACAGGTTTCGAACCAACTCGGTAAAATATGCACCTTTGCCTTCCGGTAATATTGAACTAACTCTTCCTGTGGGAGATGATTTATAAAATGAATATTTTTCGATGCAATTTTTTTACATTCCTCATAATAGGCAGATTGATTCGCAGAGGCTTGCCCGATAATAAAAAGTTCGTACCTGGAATTATTTAAAGCTTTAATCAGGTTCCATTGATTTTTCAAACCTTCTATTCTTGCCACGCATAAAACCATGTTATTATCTTTCGAACAAGTATTATTAACCGACAATGAAAAAATACTTTCATCAATGCCGTTAGGAATAACGCTATAGGCAGGGTTTGCGCCATACCATTGTTCCAGTTTTTTGTATTCCATTTCTGAATTCGGAAGAAAAAGGGCTGTCTTCTTTATTATGTTTCTAACGCTCTTGTCCTGGCCTTTTAGCAAATAAGAATAGGCCTTAAGCGGTTGTTGTCCTTTTGCCCATCGTGCAATTGTTTTTATATATTCCGTTTTACCGGCAGGTAAAACGCGGAATAACTTTCCTGAAAAACCTTTGCGGTATTGTTTATCATATTCAGTGAAATCAATTAATAACGGCGTTACAACAAAAGGAATTTCCAATTTCCTGATATGTGGTAATATATCTGCCGGCCGTATAAGATTAAAAAAATGCAACAAGTCATATTGATCATAATTAATTTTTTCATGGGTAAGTTTTATGTCAACATCCACATTCAATTGCTGTAAATGCTTTGCCGTATTGGTTATTTGCACAGTATCTCCGCCTCTAACCGAGTGCAATGAGGACCTGGCTATGAATGCTACTTTCATAAGGCGCTGATTTTTGCGAACAACAATTTTATGTAACCAGTTGATAAATGAACCCGGAAAATAACTCAACAGGTACAATGCATAATTATCCCAGCGGTATGGATAAATCTTTATAGCTTTTGACAATAAGGGTCTTGCTTTTTTAGGCTGATGATTGTTTATTAAAAATTTCTTTCCACACAACGCATAGTAAGCTCCTTGTTTAATTTGCTGAACATTTTGTTTTTTTATGATAGCAAGAAGCATGTTACCTTCTTCTTCAGTGATGGCTCCACTTTTGATGACCTTGCTTTTTATTTCCCTGAAAAGCTTACCTCGCCACTTTTCATCTATGGTTAATGAAGACGGATTAAAACGAACTTTTATTAATTGCCTGGGGAGATTGTTAAACTTTCCATACTTTTTCAACCGGATCCATAGAAAATGATCTTCGAAATTATGTGCATGCAAAGAGTAGCCACCAGACTCAATTACAGGGTTTTTCCTGTACATAACCGATGAATGAATGAACGGGCAGTGGGAATAAATTTTATGTAACAAATGTTCATTGGTGTAACTCACGCATTTAAAAGAAAAAAGATGTTCTCCATTTTCAGAAATATACTCGGCATCACTTCCCGTAAGCACATAATCCGGGTGGCTATCCAAAAACTCAACCTGTTCCAGCAATCTTTCTGAAAAACAAATATCATCCGCATCGAACCTTGCGATATACATACCACTTGCTCTTGACAATCCGGTATTTAATGCTGCAGCTATACCACTATTGGTAAGATGATCAATTAAAATAATTCTTTTATCATCGTAAGTGCGTATAACCTTCACCGTATCATCGTCAGATCCGTCGTTAATTATCAGCAATTCAAAATCCGCAAAGGACTGTTGCAATACCGAATCAATTGCTTCGCCGATATACATACCGGCGTTATACGCAGGCATCAGTACCGTAACTTTTGGAGTGTTCGCCGTCATAATTCAGAAGCTTTTTCTTTGAGGTTTAAAAACATAAGCAATTCAAAGAATACTATTATGGATAATTGTTCAAACCAATAATCAAAAAATAACATTCCTGATAACAATAACATTAGAGGAATCCCATAGGAAAGCTGTCTTACTTTTTTGATAAAAAATCCAAAATAAAAAATTAAAAAAGCCGATAGGCCCAGTAAACCATATTCGCTTAAAAGCTGGTCGTATACCGAAGCCGGATTATTTATTATAGAATGCAACCCGTCTGCCTTACTGAAGAAATACAAATACAGGTCAAAATGATTTGTGAGAAACGCGTTATTGATGTATTTATATTTTTCAGGATAGGTTCCAGCTATACTTATGCCCGTTGTTTTAAAAGCGAGCTTAGACGAAAAATTTCCTGGCCCTAAACCGGTAATTATTTTTAAAGCATGTTGTTTGAAATATTTAAAAGTTTGCTCCCACGCAATAACTTTTCCCGGGTATTTTGGACGATATAAACTGTCAGATGAAATTGGCAATTCAGCAACATGATCGCCTATAAACTGAAACATATTTTTTTCAACCTGCCTGGCAAATGATTTATGCTGAAATTTTGGGCCATGGATATCATCAACAGGTAGTGAAAGATTTTCTTTTAGGGCTGTAGATTGAGTTCCAATGAAATTTTGTCTTTGTCTTTGCAAAAAATTTATGCTATCAAGATATAGCATTGCAATTTTCTGCTTTCGCTCACCAGGTGTTAACAGGCTATCAGGTGAATCTCTTATCGAAGCCTGTTTGATTTTTTTTTGGTGGGGGGTAGCTTCTTTGTCAAAAATATTGCTGAAAGAAGCAATCAGATATTGATTATTCTGCGGCGATACTTTTGCCATAAACAAGAGGAGGAAAAAAAAGCAAATAACTACCAGGCTCTTTTGATCCTTGTTGCTTTGAAATACAAAAACGAATAATAGCACCACTCCCAAAAGAATATTGGTAACGTTGCTGCCAGTCATTAATAAAATAATCATACATAGAAAAACCATGACAGGATTTTTTCTTTGTAAAAAATAGATAACACCAAATGCATTCAATACCGCATTGGTAGTAGATATATCAAAAGAGATTCCTCTTATATAGTCGCCCGTGCCAATAAAATATTTCTGGTATTGCCCCTGGTACAGGTATGGATTTATACTTTTCGTTTCATAAACAATAAGCAGGAAAGTGACAATAGAAACTATAGCATTAATTATAAAAAAAACACGGACGGTTTTATGAATAATCGTAACCTCATTGTGGTCAACGCACAGTTTAACCTGGTGTATAGCAAGAATACTGAGAATCCAAAAACATACACCGATGAAAAAAGCAATGCTATAATTGAGCGAAAAAAATCCTGATATAATAAAATAATCAAGAAGTCCAACCGCGATAATCAACGGGTAAAAAAGGGGAAGCTTTGAATTGCGGAAATGAAATTTAAATTTCACGTCAGGCTGGAAAAGATAGATAAATACAACTGCAGCAAGTTTAACAACAAGCTTTACATTCAGAAACAATAAAAGGAAAATAAGAAACTTCCAGTCAATGGTTCCAAACGCTTTCCTTATGCTGGCAGAATACGTTTTGCTCAAACGATATATTTTTTATATGCCTGAAAATTTTATTTGTTTGTGCTGGTAATTGCTAAACGTAACCGGCGAGATTGTGGTTGCCAGCAACTAACTGATAAGACGCATAAAAATTTGCTTGTCGGTAGGGCGAAGCTGGCGGGTGAGAATTAATAGTATAACGAAGAAAATAACTGACACTAAAACCGTTGACCATGTATTTTGAAAAAGCACGATAGCAATCGTCCAACTGGCCAGGGCAATAAGCGGACAAAGAAATATTGAATACCCGTTTCTCCTGAGTTCTGTAATATCTGTCTTTATCCAAAACAAAATAAATTGTACCCCGATAGCAATAAGATAAGCGGCTGCTGCTCCTTCGCCGTTGTAGAAGGGAATTAAAATAATATCACCAATTACATTAATCAAGAAAGTGACTAAGAAAATATAGAAGATTTTTTTAAGGTAACCTTTTGTAAAAGCAATTGTCCAAAGCAAATTATTGGCATACAAAAAAGGCATCGTTGCTGATAAAATTAAAATGGTGTATTTGTTTACAACTCCATATTTGTTGTGCGTAATAAAATCAATCACAGGGATCCATAAAATATTCAGCAACAAAACAACCAACGATGCAATGATCATTTCAAACCTTAATAAAACAGAAAGGTTATGTATTTCATTTAATGATGGTTTATTGGACACTTTATGAAACATTCTTGTTAAACGCGGAATTAATATGGGGCCAATTATTAATAATGGCAATGTTGTTACCTCAAAAATTTTAAAAGCGAAACTGTATTCAGCTAAAATAACTTCTGTTGAAATGATCCCAAGAAAAATCCAATCGAAGCGACCTATCGCGGCTGTAAAAACTACAACACCGGCCTGGGGAAGCGACTCTTTAAGGAGACTAATATAATTTGTTTTCCCCGGTTTTATTGATAGTGGTACCCTAAGTATTTTTTTTGTAACGTATAGAGATAATAACAATTCAGTACAATCACCCGCAATAAAAATTATTATAACTGCTGTTATGCCAGGCTTAAGAAAAAATGACAACAGAATCAAAGAAACACTTCTTACAATGTTGGAACAAACAGACATATAAAGTAATAGCCTGAATTTTTCCAGGCCATTTGCCAACTGCTTAAAAGGTGTTGAGAAAAAAATCATCAATTTTCCAATACCAATAAATAATAACAAATACCCCTGGTGAAAGGCCGGAAAAAAAAAGTACGTAACTAACAAAATTGCGTAGAATAAGCCACCAGAGAGCAATACATGCGTTACATAAATAGAAAGAATTAATTTGGAGTTTTGTCCCGCTGCGATTTTTTTAACGACAACCTGGTCAATACCAAAAGACAGAATATTAAAAGATGTAAGCAATACCGCAAGTGACCAGTTGATTTCTCCAAACTCATTTTTAGAAAAGTACACAGAAAGCACATAGAAAATGATAAAGCCGCAAGCCTGGTTAATTACCAACTGCAGGGAATTGGCTGATATATCCCGAATGAACTTTCTTCTCATCAATTCAGAATTTATTGTAAATTATACAAAAGGCCTTCTAATCGAAAGCCTTTCGTATTTTCAAAGGGATAATTATTTAATCAATGTTTATAGAAATTACGAACCAAAGCCGGAATGCAATTAATTATATCGGTATCAACGCAGTTTATTTTTTATAAAAAGGTTTTAGCCTGAAAGTAAAAAGGATCCCACCACTGTTTAATTTTACTTTACCTGCACCAACGCCACTTACCGGTAATTTTAAATAGGGCTCAACGAGCAAAGAAGCTCTCTTACTAAACAAATATTGATAGCCTGCTGAAAGATTGAGTACTGAAAAATAATGTTGATTTTGATTGGATATTGACCACGATTTAGTGTAAGTATTCCCCGATGGATATTTATAATAGTATTCGTAGGATTCTTTTTTCATTAGGTAGGAAGAAAGTCCTGCAGAAGCAAACCATTGATGATTTTTTGTTTTCCCAAAATTGTAACTAACGGTTAGGGGTACCTCGTAAACTTTGCAATTGGCATCAATATTATACAAATAATCGACATTAGAACCACCTGATGGCATGTGGTATTGATACTTATCCGCCGAATAAATTTTTTGTGCAACAAAAAAGCCAGTATGCAAAATAAACCTTGCTGATAGCGCATAGCTGATTCCTGCACCATAATTGATAGCTATTTTTCCTGTCTTATCAAACCCAATGCTGCTTACATCGGGTCCGGCAGAAAAATCAATCGCAAAATTATTCCGGAAACTCTTGCTTGTTTTTGCAGTTCGTGTCCCAGCGTTTTGATTTTTGGTATTTCGATTGCCAGCAACATCTTCAGTAGTTGCCGAATCTTTTTTTGTGTCAGCAATTTCTTTTTTAATATCCGGGGTATTTACAATTGTAGTTTCCGAAGAAGCATTTTCATTTAAACCTGGTTGTTCATTCGTTTTCAAATTCTTTTCTCCATTTTTTTGTGTGTCCGCCCCATTTTCAATGGAAGCAATTGTTACCGTTGCGTTCGCTTCTTCCTTTTCATTTATACGCCTGTTACCATTTGAATTTTTTAATTCATTATCAAAGCCGTTAGTTACTAATGATGATGTTGAATTCAGGCCAGGTAGCGGTTTAGCGCTTTCCGGTAAAGAGGTAACAACTGCCGTCGAAGATTTTTGTCGAGGCAATTGAGTTGTGGAAGCTCTGTTTTTTGTTTCAGTCTCCTGTAAATTCTTCGCCGGAAAATTAGTTTGGTTATGATAGATAATGTAGAAAGCACCTCCCACAAGTAAAGCAATAAATGGAATCAGAAAATATTTCCTCCTCCTTTTATCTTTTACCGGCAAATGCTGATCAAGCAATACCTTCATCTTGTCCCATGCATTCTCATCATAGGCAGGATGGTACTGATCAGCAGCATCTTTAATTCTTTTATTTATTTCGTCATCCCACATTTTTCGATGTTAGTATTTGGTTGTCTTTTATTAATATTTTTTGCAACTGCACTCTTGCCTTTGAAAGGTTTGACTTTGATGTTCCAACTGCAATCCCCAATTGCCCCGCAATCTCTTCATGGCTAAATCCATCAATGATAAACATGTTTATAACGGTGCGATATGCCGGGGAAAGTTCCCGTATTGCCCTGATTATTTCGTCATAAGAGATCATGTCGAAGGCATTCTCTTCATCAACCGGCAAATAAATAATGGATTTATCCAACTCTGCATTAAAATTGTACTTGTTGTTTTTTCTATTATGATCGATTGCAGTATAAATCATAATTTTTCTAATCCAACCCTTAAAAGAATTCATTTCATCTGCATAGGAAGGCCTATAGCGATGGATTTCTTTGAAAATTTTAAGAAAGCTGTCGTTGAAAATTTCTATTGAATCTTCCTTTCGTTTTGTATACCGGTCGCATATAGCCATACCATAACTATAGAAAGAGTTATACAGTCTTTTTTGACTCTCCCGTTCGTTCAGAGTACAGCCCCTGATTAGTTGATTCAGTTCTTCTGCAGATATCAATTGCATTAGTTTCTATAATAGAATCGTAATTATTTGCCAAAAAGTTGCCTTCCTTAAATTAAATATTATTTAGAACTTTTGGGAGTTTTTTTCTTTTCAGAGCGGCCTGGCTTTTATTGTAGCGGATGATGTCCCAGTATTCTTTCCCATACCCTACCAGTAATTCAGAATTTGGCGAAATATCTTTTTTTGATTCCAGAAATACCCGGCATTCTTCTATTACGTATTTGCAGTTGTTCGTCAATTTAATGCCACCCGCGGAGCCTCTGGCATCATTGGCATAACGGGCAAAATTTTTTGTATTTTTTGAAGAATCTATAACATGATTGCGGTTAACATAATAAATGTACGCATTAAGTCCTTTGCGATCATCTACATCCTTCCAGGTACTTATTTTCCCCTTATATTCTGCAATGCGGCTGCCCTTCGGAATGAACCTTTTTGTAAATAACCCCTTACCGGCGCCTGGTATAGTCGACTTCTTCACCAGGAGGTCTTTTTCCATAAATGCCATTTGTATTTGTAAATTTTAAACGGGACCAAAAAAGAATGCAATTTAGAGTAACGGAAAGAAACCTGCACAAGTTTTTGTTGCGTTTACAAGAGTTAGCGGATAAGCTTTTTTTTGCCGATACATTGGCCTCGGGAATAAATGCGAAAAACTATTGACCTTGAATAAACCGGGCTGAAGTCCGGGGCAAATTATCTCAACTTATGCAGTCTCAGTTTTTTTGACAGATTTTCTTCCGCCTATGTTTGGCAAAAACCCGGTTATCAAACCGATGAGCGGCAGGAAAGCGCAGATATTATATACATAAAATATACTGGTACGGTCTGCCAGGATGCCCAAAACTGCTGAGCCAATGCCGCCCATTCCAAAGGCAAAGCCAAAAAACAATCCTGATACCATCCCCACTTTTCCAGGCATTAATTCCTGTGCATAAACCAATATAGCCGAGAACGCTGAAGAGAGGATAAACCCAATAATGACAGAAAGTATGCTTGTCCAGAATAAATTAACATGGGGCAGCAACAATGTAAAAGGCGCTACTCCCAAAATAGAAAACCAGATTACATATTTTCTCCCAAAACGGTCACCCAACGGACCTCCTATAAATGTGCCCGCAGCTACTGCCGCTAAAAATATAAAAAGATGTATTTGGGAATTTTGTACTGATAATCCAAACTTATTAATAAGATAAAAAGTATAATAGCTGCTCATGCTGGCTAAATAGAAATATTTTGAAAATATGAGCAGTAATAAAATAACAACTGAAAAAGCAATTTTCTTTTTTGAGAACAGTTGAATGTTTTCAGAGATGCCTTTATGAGATTTTGGCTTAATAAGATGCACATTGTTCTTATACCACTTACCGATGGTGACAAGAACAAAAATGGCAACCATTGCCAAAAGGCCGAAGTATAAAATGTGTCCTCTTCCATAAGGCACAACAACCAGAGCTGCAAGTAAAGGTCCAAATGCACTGCCTGCATTTCCTCCCACCTGGAAAATAGATTGTGCCAATCCACGTTTACCACCCGAAGCCATATAAGCAACTTTAGAAGCCTCCGGATGAAAAATGGCTGACCCCACTCCTATTAAACCGACCGATATCAGTATGGTTGCAAAACTGTTAGCTAACGATAAAAATATTAACCCGGTCAGGGTAAAACTCATGCCAACTGCAAGAGAAAAGGGCTTGGGATTGCGATCGGTATAAAAACCGACAAATGGCTGCAATAATGATGCGGCCAGTTGAAAGGTAAACGTTATGAGTCCTACCTGTGCAAAAGTTAAACCAAATGTTTTTTTTACTATCGGGTAAATAGAAGGTATCAACGATTGGATGGAATCATTGAGCAGGTGCGAAAAACTAATACTTAGTAAAATTGGAAACACAGTTGCTTCGGCAATACTTGTTACAGTTATAGATTTTTGATAGCCCCGGATATTCATATTTTTAAATACGGAAAATTAACAGGAAAAAAGATAAGAAAAAATTATTCAGGAAAGGGTTACTCCTTCGGCAAGGATCATATTCGTTGAGGCGGCATTTTGCCTAATATTTTTTGCGGGTGCATATTCGTTTGAATTCCACCATTGCCTTGCCAGTTCAGCATTTGGAAATTCAAGCATTACAAAACGGGCCGGCTTCCAATCACCCTCCAATATTTCGGTTGCGCCGCCGCGAACGATGAACTTTCCCTGGTATGCAGCAATGGATGCGGGCGTAAGTTTTTTATATTCTTCATACATTTCGGTGTTATTAATTGTTACATCAACGATAACATAAGCAGCCATAAATTATAATTTTAGATGATCCATTAATCGATATTTGTTCCTGTTGACAGTTTCTATAAGCCCGAATAGTAATCATACCCCTGCTTATACCAATAATCAGGCGGACGTTCATTACTGAAAAAGATAGTACCAATTCTTTTTAGATGTTTAATTCCATACTTAACGGGAATGATCAAACGAAGCGGGTATCCCTGGTTCATTGGTAATGGCTTATCATTCATCTCATAACATAGAATGGTTTGTGGATGCATGATGCTGGGCATATCTATTCCGACATAATATTTTTTGTTGGGGGTTTCAAGGCCAACATATTTCATCTGCGTTTGTGCATTGAGGTTATATTTTGCCGCAAAATCGCTGAATTTAACACCACCCCAATGGGTAACCTGGCTCCAGCCTTCTATACATTTAAAGTCGAAAACGATTTCGGTTTTGGGCAAAGCTTTTATGTCATCAAGCGTTACAAACAAAGTATCACCCGGATTACGAATTACACGGAGCTTCCATGTAAATGGATCGAAATCATTTTCCATTCCAACATTTCCATTTACTCTCACTCTTTTTGCAGCCGCAGAAACAGGATAAGACCTGGCAAGATGATTATCACTTAAAAATTGGGAAAAGAAACTTTCATTTTTATTCAGAACGGTCCGCAATGGTTTGGGGACGTCTGCTATCTTCGGCTGGTGCCGCAATTCATTCCAGACAAAAACCGCTGCAACCAATAATAATATAAAAACCGTAAAAGAAATAATAGTTTTATTTCTTAGTTTTTTTTCTGAAATAAGTATCTCTTCTTTATAATTCATCTGTATTATTCTTTATTCGGTTCTTCGGGGCCTGTTTGTCTATTCAGGTCAGAGGACAGCTCATCATTTAAGTTCGACTCTTCATTTGCTTCATTGGCTTTTTCAGCAAATTCGGTGTTCTCCAAAGTTACGTTTTCGTGCCTGCTTTCATTTTGCAATGTTGGCGCTTCTGAAATTTTTGTAACAGATGCAGAGAATTGATCTGATTCATTTTCCTTATTAGCCACAATGGGTTGTAACATAACTTTCTCTCCACCCGGCAACACATCAAGGCCCGTGACCATACTTCTGAAATTATTCCACCCCGCAAGTATCACTTGTATAATGTGTACCACAAAAAATAAAGTGAAAAGTATGGTTAAAATAAAATGCTCCGCCCTTGCCCATTCGTAGCCACCTAACAGAGAACATAAAGTGTGAAACTGTATTGGCTTATAAATAGAAAGCCCTGTAAGCAAAGAACCAAGTCCCATAACTATTACACCGGTATAGGCAATACGTTGTGCAGCATTGTATTTCTTTTGCGGTGGCATAGACTTCCTTATGTGTAAATCATGCAATACCACAAGGAATGATTCTTTTAGAGATTTTTTGTTGGGAAGAATTAACCGCCACTCGCCGGAGAAAATCAAATACATTACATAAATAAATCCGTTAATTGTAAATAGCCACATAAAGACAAAATGAATGCTCATACCTTCCGCTAAGCGAAAAGGAATGTGTAATGCTTTATAAAATGAGTCCGGAAAAAATTTTAAAATTGTTTTATTACCCCATCCGACCTTATAAACATCATTTGCCCAATAAATCAACATTCCGCTAAAAATCATAATAGCGATCACCGGGAAATTAATCCAATGAAACCACCGGATGGCAAGAGGATGTTTCTTTATGACTTTTTTCATTACACCAAATTATCAATTTTTTTTGTGCATCACATTTTAAAGGTATTATAAAAAGAAAACTTTAAAATTTTTGCCAACCTTTTTGCATTCGCCTGTACTTTTCTGTGATTGCATCACGGTTTCAGTAATTTTGTTATTAATTACGGATTCACAGCCATTACAGTTGCGCAATTTTTTAAATCAGATTGTTAATTATTAACAGCATTTATGGGTTTCTGGAGACAAATAGCTGAATACCTCTGGATCAAAAAAAGAGATCCCAATGCTCCCCATTCAAAATGGATAGGATACATGCACGGCATGAACCGGATTTCTATTCTCTTATTTTTACTGGCCATCATTATCATCATCATCAGGTTAATTACAGGATAAAACCTATACATTTATCAAAATTATTTTTCCATCTTATAATTGGTTAAGCGGTTTATAAAAATTTTTGAAGAATGGACGAAGAGGAAATACATGACGATAATGAAGAACTTTTTGAGCGGCTGACTATTATTTGTGCCACCAGGGCAAGAGCCGTTGCGTATAGATAAATATATGGTGAATCGCATAGAAGGCGCCACCCGGCACAAAATTCAACAAGCTATAGCAGGAGGAAGAGTTTTGGTTAATGAACACCCGGTAAAATCAAATTATAAAGTAAAGCCCGATGATAAAATTATCGTGTATGATACTTACCTGCCCGAAAGCTCAGAAATTATTCCTGAAAATATTCCTTTCAAAATAGTGTATGAAGATGATGATATAATTGTCGTTGACAAAGAGCCGGGCATGGTAGTGCATCCCGGGAGTGGCAATCCTGGTGGCACTTTGGTAAATGCAGTTGCCTGGCACTTAAAGCAACAAGGACCCGAATATTACAGAAACGGAACTTGCCCGTTTCGGTTTAGTTCATCGAATAGATAAAAATACTTCAGGGCTTTTGGTGATGGCTAAAACACCAAAGGCGATGACTCATCTCGCCAAACAATTTTTTGATCATACCGTACATCGCAGGTATGTTGCATTGGTATGGGGAGATTTTGAAGAAACGGAAGGAACCGTTAATGCTCATGTAGGACGTCATCAGCGATTCAGAAAATTATTTACAGCCTATCCTGACGGAGAATACGGCAAAGAAGCCATTACTCATTATAAAGTCCTGGAAAAATTTAATTATGTAACGCTGGTGGAATGCAGGCTGGAAACAGGACGTACGCACCAGATACGGGTGCACATGCAATTAATTGGTCACCCGCTTTTTAATGATACAACATATGGAGGTGATAAAATTGTAAAGGGAACTGTATTTACCAAATACAAGCAATTTGTAGAAAATTGTTTTGCCATTTGCCCGAGGCACGCATTGCATGCACAACAATTGGGTTTTATTCATCCTGTAACAAAAAAGCAACTATATTTCGAAAGTCCATTACCTGAAGACATGGAAGCAGTTATTGATAAATGGAGAAGGTATAGTGTGAACAGGAAGTAAATTCATAAATACTTATCAATTTCCCTTCCTTGCAATTCTTATAGGTGCGCTAAAAAATTCATGCAATCATCTCACAAAATCAAACAAAGTAGCAGTAAATATTCCATGCTCTCTTTTCTTGAAAATGATTTTCCAGTTGCCGTTATAGCGTAATACGGAAGGGACCAGCAAGTCGCCTGCTTTAGTCATTTGTACTTCCATATTTACATTAAAATCATAAACACCGGCATCATAACTGATAGAGTAATTGCGGGCAACAATTTCAAAAGTTTTTTCATTAAACCAGGTGGTCATTTCATCAATTACCACATCGCTTCTTCTATCGTCTTTTACCCTCACTGTAAACACGTAACAATTGATATTATTGAATTCCCGGTAATCGATGTACATATCATATTTATCGGCCATTGACTTGTCAAAAATTTCTGTTTTACCGCTTATAAAAGGAATGCCGCTGATCTTTTTACCTGGATTAAAAAAAAGCATCTTCAACTGTTCTTTATGTTTTTCTAATCCGCTTAATCCCTGGGTTGAAAACTCAAATCCTTTCACAATATTGGTTTCTCCACATACGGAATCTTTGGTAAAAAAAAGTCCGGCATATAATTCAGCCGTATAGTAGTTGAAATTGCCTTTTTTATCGAAAATGTCGCCTGTTGTCTTTTGCTGCAGTACCTTCATTTTCCTGCAATTGTTTGTCCTGATTTGTTTTGTTTTGCTGGTTAATGAAGCTTCAATTTTATCCTTTTTGTCCAGCATTCTTATATCATTTAATGAAGTATACCCTATTACACGAAGGTTGCGGAAGGCTTTATAAAAAGTAGTATCATTTTTTACTCTTTCTATAAAAGAAGGAACATCTAATTTATTATTGACTACAATTTCAGAGAGAGTGATGTAATTATTGTCAACTTTTACAGTAGTATCGTTCTTGTCCTGCGCAAAAAGAAAAAATGAAAACAACAATAAAAATCCTGTTGCAAAAAAGTTCTTAAGCATTCCTGAAATTAAACATTAAATGTAGTGGGAAACTCTATTTTACGAAAGACATGCGATAATCAACCGACACTTTTCCTTTGGAAATATTATCCAGTTTACGTTTTAGCAGATTCTTTTTCAATGGTTTTAAATAGTCTATAAAAAGTTTTCCGTCAATATGATCGTATTCATGCAGAATTACACGGGCCGTTATACCATTAAAGGTTTTGGTGTGGTTATTAAAATTTTCATCCAGAAAAGTAATATTGATTTCTTCCCGCCGTAAAATATCTTCCCTGATCTTTGGTATGCTAAGGCATCCTTCATTGTAAGACCATTCTTCGCCATTAATGCTGTTTATTTTTGCATTAATAAATACACCCTTATAACCGTAATCACCGGGATAATCTCCCCGTTCATCTTCTTCAAGGTTTTCAATTATTTGTATACTATCCATTACAAATAATCTTATATCCTTATTAATTTGGGGAGCCGCCAGCCCCACCCCTTTGCTGTTGTACATTGTTTCCCACATATCATCTATCAACCCGTTAAGTTCAGGGTAATCAGGCGGGATTTCCTTACCTACTTTTCTTAAAACAGGATTTCCATATGCAACTATCGGCAGAACCATGAAGACTTTGTTTATTTTTAAATTTTCGCAAATTTAAAGCATTTGAACAGTAAATTATATGTTTGATGATAACTGATTGTAATAGCTAAAATTAATTATGAAATATTTCGCATATACTCCTGTAACATAATGGTGGCGGCTATTTCATCCACCGTTCTTTTATTGCGGCGATCTTTCTTTTTCATACCCATTTCAATCATAGCCTGTTTCGCCAGTTTAGAAGTGAAACGCTCGTCTACTTTTTTTATTGGAATGTGGGGAAACTCTTTCGATAGCTTTATTATTATCGCATTCACCAGGGGCGTTGCATGCGTATCAGAATCATCTAAATTTTTAGGCTCGCCAATAACAATCAACTCTACCTGTTCCTGCCTGAAATATTTTTGCAAAAAAGAAATTAACTCTTTTGATTCAACGGTCGTTAACCCTGTCGCAATAATTTGCAACGGATCAGTAACGGCGATGCCTGTACGCTTCAATCCATAATCAATACACAGAATTCTTGCCATATGTATTTTTACGCAATTTTTTAAAAATCTGTCTACTTATAAATTTTAAAATAAATATCAATCAGAACAAATAAAGAAAAAATAACTGATGCTATTCCATTTGAAGTAAAGAAAGCCCTGTTTACCCTGCTCAGGTCTTTTGGCTTAACCAATGTATGCTGGTAAATAAGAAAATAAGCAAATATAGCCGCACCCGCCCAGTAGAACCATCCGAAGTGCCCTAATACACCGGCAGCAAGTATAGATGCAAACGATAGAAAATGCAAATACTCGCTTACACGAAGTGCTTTTTTCACCCCCAGCATGGAAGGCATCGAACGCAACTGATTTACCCTGTCGAATTCTTCATCCTGCAAAGCATAGATAATATCAAAGCCACTTACCCAAAACAAAACAGCCAATGAAAATAAAGCCGGAACAAAGGCAAATTTTCCGGCAACAGCAATATATGCGCCAATGGGTGAAAGGCTTAACCCCAGCCCAAGCACAAGGTGGCACAACGATGTAAATCTCTTTGTGTAACTGTAAAATAGGATTACAAATAAAGCCACCGGTGCCAATACGAGGCATAATGCATTTATAAAATAGGTTGTAACCAGGAACGCAATGCAACTAAATATAACAAACAGCAAAGCATTTCTTTTACTGATAATTCCTGAAGGTATTTCCCTGACTGCAGTCCTCGGATTTATTGCATCGAAATCCGCATCAAGCCACCTGTTAAAGGCCATTGCTGCGCTACGGGCAAAAATCATACATAACAACACCAATATCAAAAGTTCCCACCAGGGCTTATATGTTTCGAAACTAACAGCTCTTAACCCAAGCGAAAAACCGATGATTGCAAAAGGCATTGCAAATACCGTATGTGCAAAGGTTACAAGCGACAGGTAATTTTTAATTGACTTCACCATAATCTATATTAATCAGAATCTTTAAGACGATTTTACTTTTATTGCTTCCCACAAAACAATTCCTGCCGCCACTGAAATATTCAGTGAGTGCTTCATACCAAATTGCGGAATTTCGATACAGCCATCGCATGAAGAAATAGTTTCCTGTTCAACACCGCTTACCTCATTACCAAAAACAAAAACAGTCTTATTAATGTTTAGCTCAGAAAATTTTTCCAGGGAAATGCTGTCGGCAACCTGTTCAACTGCAAATATTTTATAACCATTTTGCCTCAGTTCTTCAATGGCTGTTTTAGTATTTCCAAAATATTTCCATTCCACGGTATCCTGGGCTCCCAGTGCGGTTTTTGAAATTTCTTTATGAGGTGGCTTTGCCGTGTAGCCCGTTATATAAATCGCTTGTAATAAAAAGGCATCTGCAGTACGAAACACGCTACCAACATTATATGCGCTCCGGATATTTTCCAATAAAGCAATTACCGGTATTTTTTCTGCCCGCCTGAATTCATCAACAGATTTCCGGTTCAATTCATCCATACTCAGTTTTCTCATCAAAACACTATTAATTTGCAAAAATACTTTAAAAGCCTCATCCCAACCTTTCTCCAAAGGAGAAGGACAATATTTACCATAAATAAAAAGCAGAGACTGTTTAAATATTAATTTTTGATTTATAAATATAATTACAATCTTAAATCGGTTTAAAACATAAATTGTAATTCCAAATACAAAATGGCAAAAACAGATACTCCTTTAATGAAACAACATAATGCTATCAAGGCTAAATATCCTGATGCGATCCTGCTGTTTCGTGTAGGTGATTTTTATGAAACATTTGGCCAGGATGCCATTACGGCTTCACGTGTTTTAGGGATTACTTTAACCAAACGAAACAATGCTTCGCCAACTGCAGCGGAACTTGCCGGTTTCCCCCATCATGCATTGGATACTTATTTACATAAATTGGTAAAGGCTGGTTACCGGGTTGCCATCTGTGACCAATTGGAAGATCCCAGACTTGTAAAAGGAATTGTAAAACGCGGGGTTACTGAATTAATAACACCAGGTGTTGCAACCAATGATAAATTACTCGAGCATAACAATAACAATTTTTTATGCGGCATTTATTTTACTGATGATACCACGGGAATTTCTTTTTTGGATATTTCCACGGGAGAATTTTTCATCGCGGAAGGTGATAAAGAATATGCTGATAAATTATTACAAAGCCTTAATCCCGCTGAAGTTATTTTTCAAAGAAGTCATCAAAAAGAGTTTAAGAATTTTTTTGGAAACAAATTTTATACCTATTCATTAGACGAATGGATATTTACAGAGCAATATGCTAAAGAAAGTCTATTAAAACATTTTGGCACACAAAGTCTGAAAGGTTTTGGCGTTGAAGATCTATCTACAGGTATTATTGCTGCAGGTGCTATTCTTCATTATTTAAAAGATACAGAGCATCCCAATCTTCAGCACATAACTTCTATACAAAGAATTGACAAGGCAGATCACCTCTGGATGGATAGATTTACAATAAGAAATCTTGAACTGCTGGGTGGTGTTGAAAGTAATAATTCTTTATTAAGAGTATTAGACAACACTGCCTCACCGATGGGAGCAAGGTTGCTGAAACGATGGATGGTTATGCCTTTAACGGAAATAAGTAAAATTGAAGAGCGTCAGCAATTGGTGGAATACTTTATTAAAACTCCGGAAGAAAAAACCAGTATCAGCCAATACATAAAACAGGCAGGGGATATTGAAAGGCTTGTTAGTAAAATACCGTTAAAGAAAATAAATCCAAGGGAGGTTTTACAAATAAGTAAAGGATTAAAATTGGTAAGCCAGGTAAAAGAAATTTGCGATGCATCTGCTAATGAATATCTAAAGAGACTCGGCGATTCGTTAAATCCCTGCAAATATATTGCTGATAAAATTTCCAGGGAAATCATAGAGAATCCGCCCGTGGCAATTTCAAAAGGAAATATAATAGCCACTCATGTTGATGCGGCACTTGACGAACTAAAAGATATTGTTACTAACGGTAAAGGGCACTTGCTAAAATTGCAGCAAAAGGAAAGTGAAAACACCGGAATATCATCATTGAAAATTGGTTTTAATAATGTATTCGGGTATTATCTTGAAGTAACCAACACACACAAAGATAAAGTGCCGGAATCATGGATGCGAAAGCAAACCCTCACGAACGCTGAAAGGTATATAACACCAGAACTCAAAGAATATGAAGAAAAAATAATGGGTGCGGAGGATAAAATTCTCCAGCTTGAATTACAGATTTTCGAACAACTATTAAATGAATTGCAGGATTATATAGCCCCGATGCAATTGAATGGCCATGTGCTTGCTGTGTTGGATTGCCTCACCTGTTTTGCCAACAATGCACTTCAGTTTAAATATAAAAAACCATCACTTCATGATGGCTTTGAGCTTGATTTAAAAAGCAGTCGTCATCCTGTAATAGAAAGAAATTTACCCCAGGGTGAAACCTATATTCCCAATGATATTTTCTTAGATCCGCAGAGTCAGCAGGTCATTATTCTGACCGGCCCGAACATGAGCGGGAAAAGCGCTGTTCTCCGGCAGACTGCTCTTATTACCCTGATGGCCCACATGGGCAGTTTTGTTCCTGCAGATGAAGCCAGGATTCCTTTGACAGATAAAATATTTACCCGTGTCGGAGCTAATGATAATTTAAGTAGCGGCGAAAGTACTTTTATGGTGGAGATGAATGAAACAGCGAGCATCATCAATAACATCACCGCCCGGAGTTTGATCTTATTGGATGAAATCGGACGAGGTACTTCCACTTATGATGGTATCTCAATTGCGTGGAGTATCGTGGAGCATTTGCATAAATCTGCGTTTAGGCCCAAGACGTTATTTGCCACCCATTATCACGAACTGAACGAATTGGAAAATAAATTTGAGAGAGTAAAAAATTTTCATATCACTCATAAAGAAACGGGTAATAAAATTATTTTTTTAAGAAAGCTGGCACCTGGCGGAAGCACGCATAGCTTTGGTATTCACGTTGCAAAAATGGCGGGTATGCCTCCGTCGCTCATTGAAAGGGCGAATGCTATTCTGAAACAATTAGAATCTAAAAATGTCGATGATTCCATAACGGACGCAACAAACGCAAATTATAAAAGTTCCAAAAACATAAAAGAAAATTTGAAAAAATTAGCTGCACCACAATTACAACTAAGCATATTCGATGCACATTCGCAGGCATTTGAAGATATTAGAAAAATTTTGGAAGCCGTTGATATTAATCGATTAACCCCGGTAGAAGCTTTGTTAAAACTCCAGGAAATAAAAGGAATGGTGAAGTGAATCGCATATTATGTCCCGTAAAAAAATCTTCTTCTTAAACCTACCTATACTCATACACAATATATTCCCAGGGTTCCATGTTAAACACATGATTCGCACCTACTTTTTCTTTCACTCCTAAAAAAATATTAGCAGGATTTCCATAAATAGAATTATCGTCTATGGTAAACCGTTGCGGTTCTGCAGATAAATTTAAAATGACTGCAATTTTATGTCCTGCCTTTTCCCTTACATAAGCAAAGATGGCCATATCATTTCCTGTCTTTAACTTTTTATAAGAAGCATCGGCTGCTAATGCAGGATTGCTTTTACGAAGATGAAGCAAGGTGCTATAGAAAGAAGCTAATTTATATTGATCCCATTCAATACTATCCTTTACGAAGAATTTAATTCTTCTTTTATTTGCCGATTCCTGCCCGCTGTAAATCATTGGTATGCTTTGATACATCGTTTGTGTGAATACGGCAAGCGGTTTATATGCGCCTCCATATTTTTCAAATTCTGTTCCTTCCCAGCTATTCCAGTCATGATTGGTTGTGAAATACATTCTATATGCATTTTTAGGAAATATTTCTATGGTGTGATTAATAATAGAATCAACCTGCAGCAACGTTATTTTTCCTGCACAAAAATGCACAAATGCTTCCATTACACGCCACGCATAAGTTTCATCAAACCCCGCTGTATGAAATGCAGGGATTTCGCTTTCGGCAAGCATAAACACATCCTTCAATTTCTTTAATGAATCGATGCATTGCCTCCAAAAATCTACAGGAGTAGGATCAACATGATCGCAACGAAAACCATCGATGTTCGTTTCTTTTACCCAAAATTTCATCGCTTTAATCATACTATCCCGCAATTCCATATTTGCATAATTGAGATTGCGTGTATCAGTATAATCAGCATCATATTCAGTGTTGCCCAGGCTATCTCGTTTGTAAAAATCAGGATGATTTTTTATCCATGAATTATCCGGCGACGTATGATTGGGAACCCAGTCTATGATAACCTTAAAACCCATGCTGTGTGCATGTTTGACAAAGTTCTTCCAGTCTTCCATGCTGCCAAATTCAGGATTTATATCTTCGTAATCCCGTACAGAATAATAACTTCCCAAATCACTTTCAGACATTTTTCTTCCTTCAATGCCAATAGGATTTATTGGCATAAACCAAAGAATTTCCACACCCATTTTTTTTAAGCGTGGCAGGCTTTTCTCAAAATCATTAATTGAAGAGGAAGGCGTGTATTGACGCAGATTGACTTCATAAATATTGCTTTGCTCACTCCAGGCAGGATGAGCTGTCGATTTGATCCGATTATTTTTTGTTTGGGAGATAGAAATTTCGGGTATGCCCGTTGTTATAATTGTTAAAACATAAAACGCCAGTAAAACAATCGTTGGATTTTTTTTCATAATTCTTTTTGAAGTAATAATATTAGCCAGGTTCATGTAAATAAATTTACTCATTTTACCTAAACAACCGTTCCAAAATTATTCGTTATACTTTTGAAGCATTAAATAAAATTTATGGCTGAAAATAAGTCAATGTACTATAACGATTACCTGCAACTTGATAAAATTCTCGACGCACAACATCCTGAAAGTTTTAAACAGGGAAATGAACCGGCACATGATGAAATGCTTTTCATCGTCATTCACCAGGCGTATGAATTGTGGTTTAAACAAATATTATTTGAACTGGATTTTATTATGGATGTATTTAAAAAAGAAAAAATTGACGATAATTCTGAAGATCTGAATCTTGTTCGTCACCGGTTAAACAGGATTATCAAAATTCTTGAGCTGCTTACACAACAAATAACTTTATTAGATACCATGACGCCGCTGGATTTTTTGGAATTCAGAAATTTATTAATTCCTGCTTCGGGTTTTCAAAGCGTGCAATTCAGGCTTATAGAGGCCAGGCTTGGCTTACAGATGGATAACCGCTTTAACAAAGATTATTATAAGCGAACCAACGAAGGAGGATTTGATAAAAAGGATTTTAATAGAATTAATGAAACTGAAGGTGGCATTAGTCTTTTATCGCTGATCAATAAATGGCTTGAAAGAATTCCATTCTTTGAAATCGATTTATGGAAAAATTATCACAGCCAATATCTCACTACTGGTAAACTTCATCCGTTCTGGAGCGATTACAGGCACATCTATAAAAATGGATTGAATGAAAGAGAAGCAAAAAGAATCAATGATTTTGATTTTATTTTTTTCGAAAAAAATATTCATGACGAACCGCTATCAGAAAAGCCATTTTTGTCAGCAACGGCAATGCGGGCCGCGTTGTTCATTATGCTTTATCGCGATTTTCCCGTTTTTCAAACATCTTATCAAATACTGGATGCCTTAATTGAAACCGATCATCAAATGGCTAACTGGCGGCACAAACATATTGACATGGTCCGGCGAATGATAGGAATGCGAATGGGAACCGGCAATACTACCGGTCGCGGTTACCTTGAAGGGGCGCTAAACAGTCATTATATTTTCAAAGATATTGCCGGGCTTTCAACTTTTTTAATTGAAAGAAAAAATTTGCCCAAACTACCGGTAGAACTAATAAAGAAGCTGAGTTATAACAATTAGCCAATTAGTTAATTAATTCAATCCATCTCCTCCCGTATCTCATCAGAAATATGTACAAGCACTTTATCAATACGCTGTCCGTCCATGTCTACGATTTCAAATTCAAAACCTCTCCAGTCAAAAGTGTCCCCTTCCGAAGGAATGCGTTTTAATTCGTGTAAAATAAATCCTGCAAGTGTATCAAAATCATTTTCGCCTTCGTTTATCCAGATGGTTTTATCAAAATGTGTAAGAAAATTATAAAATTGTATTTGCGCATCTACAAGAAAACTTCCATCTTTTCTTTCCACTATTTCATACTCATCATCTTCTGCTTCTGGCATTTCGCCAACGATTGCATTTAAAATATCTTTTACCGTTATCATTCCCAGCAGGCTTCCATATTCATCAACAACAAAAGCGTAATGTATTTTCGTCGCTTTAATTTTTTCCAGTACCTGGTAGGCCGAATTATTTTCGGGCACAAACAATGCTTTTCTCAATAAAGAAGCAATGGGCGCATCTGGCTTCAGGTACATTTCTTTTATGTAAACAACTCCTTTTATATCGTCAATATTTTGTTCGCACACGGGATAAACTGAATGTTGAAATTCTTTTATTTTTTCTTTTGCAGATGAAAGGGGCTCATTTATTTCGAACCAGACAATATCCGTACGATGTGTCATTAATGAAGTAATATTTCTGTCGCCAAGATGAAATACCCGTTCAATAATATCTTTTTCTTCTTCTTCTATTGTTCCGGATTCACTGCCTTCGTTGATCATCGCTTTTATTTCTTCCTCTGTTACCTGGTTTTCTTTATGTGGTTTAATATTCAGTAATTTAAAAATACCCGAATTAAGGGTGCTCAGTAACCACACAATCGGAAAAGATATACTGCTTAAAAATTTTATCGGCCTTGCCACAAGTTTGGCGATTCTTTCGGGACGCATAATTGCAATCCGTTTCGGCATTAACTCTCCAAAAAGAATTGATAAAAATGTAACGAGTATTACTATAATTACGGTTGAAATGGTAGCCGCGTAAGGCTTTATAAAATTGATTCTCTCTAGGTAAGGTTGTAAATATCTTCCAAATTTTTCACCCGAATATACACCGGTCAAAATGGAAATTAGTGTGATATAAACCTGCGTGGTAGATAAAAATATATCCGGATTTTCTTTAAGTCCAAGTGCAGTTTTAGATCTTGCATCACCCTTTGCTGCACTCGCTTCCAGCCGGTTTTTTTTGGAAGAAACAAGCGCCATTTCACTCATCACAAATAAGGCGTTGAGCAGAATCAGGAAAAATAAAATAATAAATTCAAACATAATTTTTTCTATCTGTTGGGCAACAATCCTATTTTGGTATTAAAAAATTTTGCAGGAATGTACCCAAGAATTAAACCAACTATTGCTCCGCAAAATACGTCAAACGGAAAATGAACACCAACATATACCTGTGCATACGAAATTAGGAAAGCCCATATAAAAATATAAGCCCATTTGGAGCTAACCTCTTTTTTGAATGTTGTAAATATAAACATTGCGGCTGCAAAATGATTGACGGCATGAGACGATGTAAAACTTGAACTTACCGGGCAATAACTCACAAGAAAACGAATTGTACCTGAAAGGAGTGGATCATGGCAAGGGCGCAACCTTACAAAATTATCTTTTATAATGGTACTACTCGTATAATCGCTGATGGCTGCGTTAAGAATAAAAAATAAAACCCAAAGCCAACCTCTTTTTTTGAAATTAATAATTATGAAAAATGCAAGGAAAAAATAAAATGGCAGCCATAAAAAAGGTTCCCGGATAAACGGGAAAAATTCATCGAAGAATTTCGTATGCCATTGCCCGTTAATCTTTGAAAACAAATTGTAATCGAATTGTTTTAAGGTTTCCGGGAGATACATAGTTGTATATTTCTATCAATTCACACAAAAATAACCATTGCATAAAAACACTGGTCAAATATTTACATTTGCTTTATCATCTTGTTTAATTTCTTTAGTTGAAATTTGCATTGCTTAATTTTCTAAATGAAAAAAATCGCTTTACCCCGCCTGGTTAAATGGATGTTCTTAACAGCAATTGCCTTCCTGATCTTTATGACCATAATGCGATTTGTTTTTTTCTATCATTTCAGGCCTTCACAATATTCTTTTGCGAGTAGCTTTAAGGCGTTTTTGCTCGGGCTAAATTTTGATACCAGGATTGTATGTGGTATTGTTCTTTTTCCTTTTCTCATTGGCAATCTTCATTTAAGTTATAGTAGAAAAAAAACGCTCACTGCCGGTAGCGTATTTCAACTGGTATTTACCATAATTATTATGGTTTTGCTGATCATCTTTATGAAGAAGGGGCATGTGCCCAACTCATCATTGGTGTATATGGGAATTTTATTTGCATTAATTCTTATATGGCTTTTGAGTACAAAAAATTGTAATCCCTTTGAGAATGCTGTTTCCAGGAAAATATTTAAAACCTATTTTTTTATAATAACGGTTTCGATTGTATTCCTTTATGCCATTGACTTTGAGCATTTCGATTATCTTCATCAGAGACTGGCCGCAAGCGTATTGAACTATATTGCTGATGCAAAGATTTCAATGAACATGGTATGGCAAACTTACCCGGTTGTTACCCTGCTAATTTTAATCACTATCAGTGTTATATTATTGTATGGACTTATAATCCGCTGGTTTAAGAAAATGCAATTGTCTGTTTATCGCGGTCGCGGCTTTTCCAAAATATTAATCGGAATATTATTTGCGCTCGTTCTGGGCGTTGGTATTTTTGGCAGGCTGAATCAATACCCTTTGCGTTGGAGCGATGCATTTTCTTTTCATGATGATTTCAAAGCCAACCTTTCGCTAAATCCTATCCAGAGTTTTTTAAGCACTTTGCAATTCAGGAATTCTACTTATGATATAAAAAAAGTAAAGGGATACTATCCTTTAATGGCAAAATATCTCGGCATACCAAATCCCGACAGCACGACATTAAACTATGAGAGAACTTTTATTCCACCGCCTTCTGCGAATACTCCTAACGTGGTGGTAGTTATATGCGAAAGTTTTAGTGCTTATAAAAGCAGTATGTGGGGAAATCCATTAAACACTACTCCTTACTTTAACGAAATGTGTAAGCACGGGATCTTTTTCGACCGCTGTTTTACACCCGCTTACGGAACAGCAAGAGGAGTATGGGCGGTTATTACCGGTGTTCCGGATGTTGAATATCCCAACACGGCAAGTCGCAATCCTTCGGCGGTAGACGAACACACTATTATAAATGATTATAACGGTTATGATAAATTCTATTTTATCGGGGGAAGTTTAAGCTGGGCCAACATACGTGGATTGCTTACCAATAATATTGCAGGCCTTCACATGTATGAACAGGATGACTATAAAGCAAACACAATCGACGTCTGGGGAATAAGCGATAAACGACTTTTTCTTGCCGCCAATGATGTGTTAAAAAAACAAACCAATCCGTTTGTTGCTGTAATTCAGACGGCAGATAATCACAGGCCTTATACCATACCTGGTGAAGACAAATCAAAATTCCAGGTAGAAAAATTTGCTACGGATACTTTAAAAAAATATGGGTTTGAAAGCAATGATGAATTAAATGCATTTCGGTATACCGATTTTAGTTTTAAAACATTTATTGAAGCTGCCAAAAAAGAAAAATATTTTAATAATACTATTTTTGTTTTTGTCGGAGATCATGGCATAAAAGGTGATGTGGGCAACATGTTCCCTAACGCATGGAATATCGATGGACTAACACAGCAGCATGTTCCTTTACTCTTCTATGCTCCTTCCCTGCTCACGCCGCAACGTATTGACAGAACGTGTTCGCAAATTGACTTGCTGCCCTCGGTAACTGCACTTGCGCATCTCCGTTATACCAATACAACCCTTGGCAAAAATCTGTTCGATACAATTCCCATCAACAATGTCCGGTTCAAAAATGCAGCATTCTTATTTGACCCCAATCTCAAACAAATCGGGATTGTTACGGATGAATATTGTTATGTACATAATCTTTTAAGCGGCACCGAAGATTTCCGGTATAGCAACAGCAATGAACCAGTGCCACAAACGCCACTGGTTGACCAGGACAGGAAAGCGATAAAAGATCTTGCGCAGGCCTATTATGAAACCGCCCGTTATATGATGTTGAATAATCTAAAAAGAAATGCGCCCGATAAAAATTAGCATTTGAATGAATACTATCTTTACGATTTTTAAAGCATGATTGTAAAAGCCAAATTGATCAAAACTATTCCATTAACTGTTCAATGGATTTTTGTGTTGTGGCTTATTTATGTTTTTATATTTACCCTCTTTCGCATATCGACTGTATTTTTATTCAAACCCGTAAATATTAGTTTTTCATCTTTGCTTCCATCCTTCTGGCTTGGCTTTCGCTTCGATGCAAAATGGATTGCAATGATTTTATTGCCTATTGCCATTCTTTCAGTATATCCAAAATTTTCTCCTTTTTTTTCTGAAAAAAATAAACGTTTATGGTCTTATTATCTCGCAATAACGACGCTGGTCGTTTTATTTTTTTTCGGCGCTGATTTTGGAAACTTTAGTTATAATCACACACGCATTAATGCAAGCGCTCTAAATTTTGCCGAAGATCCTGTTACATCATTTAAAATGCTTTGGCAAAGTTATCCCATGGTGTGGATTTTATCGGCATTGGCACTTACCGTTTTCTTAATGGCAAAAGTTTTTAAAAAAACGCACGTCCAAACAATAAAAAGAAATTCGAATGCAAATACAATCTATAGAAAAAGATGGCACGCACTTGCTATTATCTTTTTAGGATGGTCCCTTTATGGTATTTTCTCGTTTAGCCCGTTAAAATGGAAAGATGCGTTTCAATTAAACGACAATTTCAAATCGTATGTGGCACTAAACCCGCTTCAGAATTTCTTCACAACATTACAGTTCAGGAAACCTTCGTTTGACGACGCAAAAGCAAAATCATATTATCCGATAATTGCTGATTTCCTGCAACTCGATTCGCAGAATGTTTCCGATAAAGACTACACAAGGCAAATATTACCCGACAGCAAGGCGCTGGAAAGCAGGCCCAACATAGTTTTGGTGATATGCGAAAGTTTTAGCATGTACAAAAGTAGCATGAGCGGCAACCCGCTCAACCCAACGCCTTATTTCAAATCAATGTGTGACAGCGGATTATTTTTTAATCGTTGCTTCACTCCAACTTTTGGAACGGCACGCGGTGTTTTTGCTATTCTTACAGGCACCCCCGATGTTCAGCTTTCTGAATTTTCTTCGCGTAATCCGGAGGCTATTAACCAGCATACGATCATCAATGATTTTACTGATTACAATAAATTTTATTTTCTTGGAGGCAATAGCAACTTCAACAATTTTGAGGGTCTTGTAAAAAATATTGATAGCATTCGTTTGTACCAGGAAGGTTCTTATAAGGAGCAACCATTAAATGTTTGGGGCATCAGCGACAAAAATCTTTTTTTGGAAGCCGAGAACGTTTTTTCAAAACAGGAAAAGCCTTTTTTTGCAATCATTCAAACGGCGGATAATCACCGCCCCTATACGATACCGTTAGAAGACACCGATTTTGACAGGCGAATTGAAAACGAAGATACACTGATGAAGTATGGCTTCGAATCGTTGCAGGAATTTCAATCGTTTTGCTACACCGACTATTGTTTTAAGAAATTAATAGAAGAAGGGAAAAAACAACCCTGGTTCGGCAATACCATTTTCGTATTTGTGGGTGATCATGGCGTGGAAGGAGAAGCCTCAGAAATGTATCCTGAAGCATGGACTTCCGGCCGCTTAAGTGATGAGCATGTGCCTATGTTATTTTATGCTCCTCAATTAATAATTCCGCAAAAAAGAAATGAAGTAGTTTCCCAGGTTGATATTTTACCCACGCTCGCCGGGATGTTGCACATGTCTTATACCAACACAACACTGGGGAGAGATGTGCTTCATTCAAAGAATAAAATGGATGCAGCTTTTATTATTCATCATGATGAAGGAAATATCGGAGTGGTCACAAACGATTATTACTTTGTAAAAAACCTGCGTATAAAAAAGGAAGAATTAATGCCAGTTCGGTCAAACGAATCACCACTAACTCCGGCACAGAAAGATTCTGTAAAAAACAGCCTCTCCCGGCTTACATCGGCCATATATGAAACCGCCAAATGGATGCTGGTGAACAATAAAAAATAAATCAGAATCAGGTGAACTTTTTTGAAATAATAATCATTCGGGGAGAATTTTTTATGTGGTAGCTGCTGAATTTATAGTCGCCAAATACTTCCTGCACCTGTAATTGGTGATAGGCAAACATTTCAGTAAAATCTCCTAAAGAAAATTTCGCCACTTTTTCCGTGTGCTGTATTGGTTTTTTAAGCACTTCATCTTCAACAATTATTTTTTTATAAAAATGAGTTTCATCAAACCATTTTGTAATAAAATAAGTAACATCATCTATCTGCAATTCCGATTTATGAACGAGGTGGTCTTCGGCGTAATGAGCATTCAAATAATCCATAACAAATATGCCGCCCGGCTTTAATGACTGGGCAATAGTCCTTATGGAATTTTCGTGTTCTCTCCGGGTATTAAAATAACCGAAGCTTGTAAAAAAATTGAAGGCATAATCAAAATAATTTATCCAGAATGGCAACCGCATATCGTGTACAAAAAAATGAAGGCGATCCGTTTCATTTTTTTGGGCTTCTTTAATACTTTCTACTGCCAAATCAATGCCGGTTACGTCAAACCCCATACCAGCCAATATTCTTGAATGCCTGCCCCTTCCACATGCTATATCAAGCATTAAGGATTCTTTGGCGGGTTGCAGGTACTGTATTAATTTATTGATGAATTTTTTAGCCTCCGCTTCGTCACGTTTAAAATATAGCTGGTGATAGTAGGGAGAATTGAACCAATTCTCGAACCATGGCTTATTTTCTGTCATAAGACAAATGTAAATAATTAGTTAATAGACAATCGGCAGCCGACCCCAATATCATATTATCCAATTTACTTTATCTTTACTTTATAAACACACGAACAAGTGGCACTGATAAAAAGTATCTCAGGTATACGGGGAACTATCGGGGGAAAACCGGGAAAAAACCTCACACCGCCCGACATTGTGAAATATACAGCGGCGTTTGCTGCGTGGCTTCAAAAACAGCAGGGAAATAAGAAAATTGTTATTGGCAGAGATGGCAGAATGAGTGGCGAAATGGTAAGCGATTTATGCGCCAGCACTCTAATAGCCTATGGTTTTGATGTTACTGATCTGGGTGTCACAACAACACCAACGGTCGAACTTGCCGTGCAATATGAAAATGCTTTGGGTGGCATTATTTTAACTGCAAGTCATAATCCGAAAGAATGGAATGCATTAAAGCTACTCAACAAAAAAGGTGAATTCATTAGTGGCGAAGATGGTGAAAAAGTTTTGGAATTAGCCGAAAAAGAGGATTTTGTTTTTGCACCCGTGGACAAAACCGGTAAATACACCAGGGATAATTCTTACCTGCAAAAACATATCGACGCAGTTATAAATTACGAACTGGTGGATCCTGCCGCGATAAAAAAAGCAAAATATAAAATTGTTGTAGATGGCATAAACAGCTCGGGCGCTATTTATATTCCTGCCTTGTTAAAAGCGCTGGGAGTGAAGGACATTATAGTTTTAAATGATGATGTAGATGGAAAATTTGCTCATAACCCTGAACCTCTTCCGGAACACCTGACCAGCCTGAGCGCCGAAGTAAAAAAACAAAATGCAAGCCTGGGAATTGCTGTAGACCCTGATGTAGACAGGCTGTGTTTCGTAAGCGAAGACGGAAGCATGTTTGGAGAAGAATATACATTAGTTGCCGTGGCTGATTATGTGTTGAGTAAACGAAAAGGAAATACAGTAAGCAATATGTCGTCGACTAAGGCACTTAAAGAAATTACGCAAAAGCATGGTGGCGAATATTTTCCTTCAGCCGTTGGTGAAGTGAATGTGGTAAATAAAATGAAGGAAGTAAATGCGGTAATTGGCGGAGAGGGTAATGGTGGCATTATTGTGCCCGACTTTCATTATGGCCGTGACGCACTTATTGGTATAGGATTATTCCTTACCCACCTGGCACATTCGCAAAAATCTATCAACCAATTAAGAGGAACTTATCCTGATTATTTTATTTCGAAAAATAAAATTGCGCTGGAAACGAGTGTTGATGTAAAGGAGGTCTTTAAAAAAATAAAAGATAAATATAAAAGCCACCCTATTAATACAGAAGATGGATTAAAAATTGAATTTGATAAAGACTGGGTTCATCTCCGAACCAGTAATACCGAACCTATCATCAGAATTTATTCAGAAAGTAGTTTTGAAACTACTGCTGAAAATATCGCCAAAAGAATTATGAATGATATTCGTGAAGCCATGTAGCAGGTTATTTTATCACACGAATTACTGCGAATTACACTAATTCAAAACATCTAAACCTGTTAACTAATAAACTAATAACTTTTCACTAAATAAATGGATAGAATTTATTTTGACAACGCAGCCACCACACCACTTGATCCGTTAGTGCTTGAATCTATGATGCCTTACCTTACAGAAAAATTTGGAAATCCATCCTCAATATATTCCTACGGACGTGAAACAAGAATGGCAATTGAAAACGCAAGAAAGTCCGTTGCTAAAATATTAAATGCACATCCTGCGGAAATATTTTTTACAAGCGGCGGAACTGAAAGCAGCAATACCGCTATAAACGCGGCGGTGTATGATTTAGGTTGTAAAAGAATTATAACATCCCCGTTTGAGCATCACGCAACTTTACATTGTGCAGAACATTTGGCTAAAACCGGTGCAGCCATACTCAGCTACGTAAAAGTGTTATCTAACGGGCATATCGATCTGAATAATCTTGAAAAATTATTATCGGAAAGTAAAGAAAAGTGTTTGGTTACTTTAATGCATGCCAATAATGAAATCGGCAATATAACGGATATCGAGGCTGTGGGAAACCTGTGCAAAAAATACAATGCCATTTTTCATTCAGATACCGTGCAAACTGTTGGGCATTATTCTTTTGACCTGAGAAAACTTCCGGCACATTTTATTACAGGTGCCAGCCATAAATTTCATGGGCCAAAAGGTGTTGGTATTTTATACATTAATGAAAACATCAAGATTCATCCGTTCATAAATGGCGGAAGCCAGGAACGTAACATGCGTGCCGGCACGGAAAATTTATATGGCATTGTTGGTTTTGCGAAAGCATTGGAACTGGCAACGGCAAATCATGAAACAGACAAAGAATATATAGGCGGGATTAAAAATTATATGAAAAATAAATTGCTGGAAAATATTCCGGGAGTTTATTTTAACGGCGATCAAACGGGCAAAAGTTTATA
Source organism: uncultured Chitinophagaceae bacterium (assembly GCA_963819925.1). GTDB lineage: Bacteria > Bacteroidota > Bacteroidia > Chitinophagales > Chitinophagaceae > Ginsengibacter. The sequence continues at coordinate 576,668 of CAWFYG010000029.1, forward strand.
TACTGTTTTAAGCGTTGCATTTCCTAAAACAGAAAAATCTGAAATGCTCCTTTTCAATCTTGACATTCATAATATCTGTGCAAGTGGCGGCAGCGCCTGCACTTCAGGTGCCGATGCCGGAAGCCACGTAATCAGAGCCATCACCAATAATCCAAATCAAATTACCGTGCGCTTTTCTTTTAGTAAGTACAATACAAAAGAAGAAGTGGATGTGGTTGTGGGGGAGTTGAAGGAGATGATATAGTGGAATAAGCTACTGAATTAACTTAATTGTAATTGGCTTTGATAATTTCATTCTTAAAATGTTTAATTAAAATATTTAAGATTTGAAAGGAACAGTGTGATATTGTCATGCCCCTTTTTCTTTAACGCCTGAATAAGCGAAGCAATGTTTTCAGGAAATTCCGAAATAAGGTTCTCAATTTCTTCATCGATAATTCACCACTTAAACCATCGCTGCACAATAGCAAAGTATCATTATCCATTAACCTATTGCCAATATCTTTAAAGCCAAAAAATATTTTCTTTCCCGGTTATCCTTACTACATTGTTTACACTGAACTGGCATTGAAATTATTATATCGGGTTGGCTTCATTTTTAAGTTTGTGCCAAAGTTCATTCACCTGTAATTGATTGACCCAATTCTGTAAATAAGTTAAATCCAGTTTTCCATACTGAACTTCATATACACGCATGGCATCGGTGAATTGTTTTTCGCTTCCTCCTGAAAGTTTTGCCCACCTTAGTTTTGCGAGTATGGTATCTTCCGGTTTTGAAATTTTCATTTTGAAGCCGAACACATTTTCTTCATACTTTCTTTCAAACCTTGATGTATCAAACGGATCATCCGTCAAAATCCAAAAATCAATTTTATCCCCTTCATTTGTGTCAAGAAGGTTAAACATGCTCTTGCGTTCAATCGCATCTTTAATGCTGTTCGCATCCAAATAATATTGAGGTGGCGGAAATGCCGTTATCAGTGCAGGAATTGCCGGGGTTCTGATGTTTACCACAATATCCACATCATGGGTTGCCCTCGGCTCGCCCTGCAAGCTGGAAACGATTGAGCCGGTAACCATATAATCAATATGGTTTTCATTCAGCACTGCTAAAAGGTTATTTAATAGTTTCGGTTGTAACATTTCGCAATCCTCTCTAAATATATTTCCTTAATTTCTGATTCTTCTTTGTCCGAAAATCTTTTTTGCAATCCTTGTAAAAACAATTCTTTGGTCATTGCTGAAAGTTCAAATGCTTTTGCCAAACGCTGTTCGGGTGTCATTCTTTGCAGTGTTTTCAAATACAAATCGTGGTTGGGATGTGGCTTTATTTCCATGCTACATTTTTTTCAAAGATATTACTAAGAAACGGGTTCAGGTTAGAGCCGGAAAATTCTTTTTCAAATTGCTGTTCGTCAAGTGAAAGAATAGGAATCATTACCTGAAAAGCCTCATGAATTTCGATGATATTGTTGAGCAATTGAGTATTGCCTGATGTTTTATTTTTTAAGTGCGGCAGCGCCTGCACTTCCGGCGCCGATGATGACAGCCATGTGATAAAAGCGATCAATAATAATCCCAATCAAATTGCGGTTCGCTTTTCTTTTAGTGGGGGAATTGAAAGAGATGATATAGAGTAATTACAAATCTATCAACTGTTCACCTTTACAAAACTCTTGGGTTCTGCCAGTGCATGAGCGGAAAACTTTGATTGGTCAAAAAAAGTAGAAGACAACCGGCACTAAAAGCTAATTCTTACTATTGTTCCCCTCCCATTTATTATTTTTGAATCTGGTAAATAAAAAAGCAGTTCAAGATGATCATTATCAACAAAACTTAGTCTTACCAAGCCACCATTTGCGCAGTTGTTTTGACCGGTGAGAGCATATTCCCGAAAATCAATTGAAATGTCTGCAATAGTTTCAATCTTCATGATTCCCGAACAACCCAACGTGGGTATATAGAACTTGAATTCATTTTTTTCGAAGCTGCAGGTAAGGTGTAGGACATAAGGTGCAACTCCTTCTTGAATTATTGTACCAGACCAATTTCCATTAATGATATTTACAATTTTAGTCTCAGTTTGACAAAATGCGTACCTGCAAAAACACGAAGTAAAGAATATTAACAAAAGGATTTTTTTCATTTTACCATATTTTAATATTCTCTACTAAAGTGGATTCTTGATTTTCTGTCGTCGTAGCAAAAAACAGGAAACAATTTTTTAATTTGTAGGATTCCAAACATATTTACCAGATTTGTCAATATATCCTATTTTGCCTCCAACTATTACCATGGCGAGGCCATCAGAAAATTCCTTGGCATAAGCGAACTGAGGGCTGATTGCATATTTACAGACTTGTCAATGTAGCCATAATTATCTCCAACTTTTACCTCAGCCATGCCTTCAGAAAAACCGGATGCATTATCGAATTGAGGATTTATAACAAATTTACCCGTTTTGTCAATGTAGCCATATTTATCTCCAACCCGTATTACAGCAATACCGTCTGAAAAACCAGTAAGATTATCGAATTGAGGATTTACAACCAACTTACCCGTTCTGTCAATATAGCCCCACTTATTACTTATTTCTATACCGGCTAATCCTTCCGCAAAAAGCGGGTGCTCTTCGACCGAATAATTAGATAATACATTATCATACAAAGGATTGATAACATATTTGCCCGACTTATCAATAAAACCATATTTATCTCCAATCTTTACTACAGCTAGGCCGTCCGAAAAATTTCCTGCTCCATCAAACTGAGGATTGATAATATATTTGCCCGATTTATCGATGAAACCCCTTTTAGTGCCAACCCAAACATCGGCAAGCCCTTCAGAAAATTTCTGGGCATAATCAAACTGCGGATTGATGATAAATTTACCGGAGAGGTCAACGTAGCCATACTTATTTCCTACCCTTACCCCAGCAAGCCCTTCGAAGAATCTCTCGGCACCATCAAACTGTGGATTAATGATATATTTACCTTCATTGTCAATATAACCATATTTACTTCCAACCTTTACAATCGCCATTCCATCAGAAAACTTATTAGCCCAGTCGAATTGTGGGTTGATGACAATTTTCCCTTCCATGTTAATGTAACCATATTTGTCTCCAACTATTACTAAGGCTAATCCTTCAGAAAAATGGTATGCATCGGCATTTTGCACGTTTGGATTACTATCCCATTGCGGGTTGATAATAATTTTCCCCGACTTGTCAATAAATCCATATTTATTGTTTTGTAAAACCGGGAATAACCCACTTGTATCTTTTTCTTTTTGCTTGGTAGCGTTTTGTTCGCAAGAAGCGATAAGCGATAGAATTGTAATGACTAATATAAATTTTTTCATATACTAATTTTTAGAATGAATAAATATGGTTTTTCATTTTTTGCTTATAAGAGATAAAATCTACTTGATTATAAAAGATCTTTCCATACACGCATCAACAGATAATGAACCATTAGCGTAATAATTTTTGATTACAGAATCATAGGCGCTAAGGGTTCCGGTAGTTCGTATCGTATATCGTGCAGCACCCGCCGGTACATCAAAAAATGATTGTCTCTGGCCTGGCTGAAGGGTGCAGGTAAAATTTTCATTACGGCCCGAAATTTTGCCGGGAGCGCTATTAAGAGTAACTCTTAAATCAAATTTTGTGTTGTTTTGAAAACTATAATCACCGGTATTTAATTCTTTGCAATTCGGGGCTTTTGATGGCTGATTATTTTTTTCATCTGTTTGAGCAGGGATATTAGTAGAGTAAGATGGCTTATCAATATTAATGATAAAGGTGTTTTCATTGCAGGCATCTACATATACCGAGCCATCTGCATAAATGCTTTTGTAAGGGCTTGCAGAACCATAAGCGCTAAGGGTTCCGGTAGTTCGTATTGTATATCGGGCAGCACCCGCCGGTACATCAAAAAATGATTGTCTCTGGCCTGGCTGAAGGGTGCAGGTAAAATTTTCATTACGGCCCGAAATTTTGCCGGGAGCGCTATTAAGAGTAACTCTTAAATCAAATTTTGTGTTGTTTTGAAAACTATAATCACCGGTATTTAATTCTTTGCAATTCGGGGCTTTTGATGGCTGATTATTTTTTTCATCTGTTTGAGCAGGGATATTAGTAGAGTAAGATGGCTTATCAATATTAATGATAAAGGTGTTTTCATTGCAGGCATCTACATATACCGAGCCATCTGCATAAATGCTTTTGTAAGGGCTTGCAGAACCATAAGCGCTAAGGGTTCCGGTAGTTCGTATCGTATATCGTGCAGCACCCGCCGGTACATCAAAAAATGATTGTCTCTGGCCCGGTTGAAGCGTGCAGGTAAAATTTTCATTACGGCCCGAAATTCTGCCGGGAGCGCTATTAAGAGTAACTCTTAAATCAAATTTTGTATTGTTTTGAAAGCTGTAATCACCGGTATTTAATTCTTTGCAATTCGGGGCTTTTGATGGTTGATTATTTTTTTCATCTGTTTGAGCAGGGATATTAGTAGAGTAAGATGGTTTATCAATATTAATGATAAAGGTGTTTTCATTGCAGGTATCTACATATACCGAGCCATCTGCATAAAAGCTTTTGTAAGGGCTTGCAGAACCATAAGCGCTAAGGGTTCCGGTGGTTCGTATTGTATATCTTGCTGCACCAGCCGGTACATCGAAAAATGATTGTTTTTGATCTGGTTTAAGGGTGCAGGTAAAATTTCCATTACGGCCCGAAATTTTACCGGGAGCGCTATAAAGAGTAACTCTTAAATCAAATTTTGTATTGTTTTGAAAGCTATAATCACCTGTATTGCTGGTCTTACAATTTGGATCCTTTGACTTTGTCACCGAAGGTTGACTTGACGAATCCCTATTGTAGATCGTAAACAAATACACTTCATCACTGCCCTTTTTTTGAACGGAAATAGATGCACCCCGAACGACACCTTGCTCATAAATTATTTGACTCGAAGTATTGTTGAGAAAATCAACCTCTGAGCCGAGGGCGCCAATGTCTGAGACGATGCCTTCGGCCGGGTCTAATGTTGTCACGGAAATTCCGATGGACGTCAAATCAACCATATTTTTTAGAAACAACTTAGTTGACAAAGATTCATTAGTTGCATCAATGATTTTGTATGCCAATAATTTCAGCTCTGACGATATGAGGCCCTCTGCTACAGAACCAACCAAACCAAGACACACTGGTGCGGTTAGGCCGCCGGTGAATGGTGCGGCAACACAACTGCCGACCATCAAAACCGTCTTGGCCTTGTTTACGGGGTTACGCCAAAAATCCTGAATCATCGCTACACCCACTTTCACGGTTTCCTGCAGCATGGTTTGAGCATCTTCTTTGATATTCTGAAAACCACCACGACTCGGCAACACCAACATCGGCGTGGTTAGAGCAGGCACGGTCTTCAGCTCCATCGAGTAACTCGGAAGCATGATTATATCCTTTGGAGAAGCAATCGATATACTGCTAAATTGCTTTAGATCCCCGTAGAAAAATTCGATTACAAAACACATAGGCTTTACGTCGGTGGGAATCGGTCGGGTCCATGTGGCTTCGCCATTCGCATCTGTAGTTACGAATGAGCAAACCCTTCCAACTGGATCGTTGATTTTCACTTCGGCGTTTGGAACAGGAACATCTCCATTCATCAATTTAACTTTATGCCTAAATGATCCTCCGGGCGGCTGTATCCGGTTTGTTAAACAAGTTACTGTTAAAGTAATTGTTTGCGGTTCAGATTTGGAGCCAACAGGAATGGGGGAAATTTTATCATCACTTACTACACTCATTTTATTTGCCAATAGGGATGTAGAAGTTTGGGCTTTTATAAAATTCGCCAAACATATAAACATTGTAATAAGTAAAATTTGTTTTTTCATTGCTGTCGTATTATCCTCTTAGTTGAAATCATTAGTAGTTGAGATGTTGACAAGAAAATACTTAGCTGTCTATTTTAATATATGCTGTATTAAGAATAATCTTTATGATTTTTTTTTGATCCCAATGGCTCAATTAATGGGCAAATAGTCTTCCAAAACATCACCAATTTTCATTTCACATTTTGGAATAGCATCTTCCAGGGCAGTCAATTCGTCTTGTTTCCCTTTTAGCATCGTAGTGCTATTTACGAAGGATTTTTGTTTTAATAATTTACCATTTTGTGTAACAATAATACTTGTTTTTAAGTCCGCATACCAAACTATACCTTTATTTGTTCCATAATGCCTAAACTTTTCTGCAAAGCCCAATTCAATTTTAAATAGTGAATCATTTTTGATGCTATCAATATTTGCGGATGACAATTTTATTTTTCCTTTTAACCAATTCGAAATATGTTGAATTAGTTGACTTTGATAAAGTATTTCATCATTCTGATTGATAAACATAAACATGATTCTAGTTGACTGTTTTGTACCTGATTTTTTATCAATAACTATATCGCTATTTCCAGTCAAACAATCTTTGACATAGCCGTTATTCTTTGCGATTTCGTTATTGTTGTTCTGAATATTTGTATTTGAAATAGGGTGGGTTGGGCTTTTATCATCGAATTTAAAAGCAGTATAATTTGTCCTAACTATGTACGAAAACTCACTATGATCGTTGTCTCCAAGAGTAATACCCAAATTTTCAAATGGGCCAGTCATTTTCCATGTTCCATCATCAGGATCTTTGAATATCTTTCCTTTACCCTTAAAAACCCTATTAATCACAGGAAGATTGGTTAAATCATTTACAAACTTGTAGGAAAAAGTAATTGAATAAAATGTTCTCTTCATTCCCCCAGGAGCATCTTCATATTGATTTTTGTAGTCAATAGAAATAAGATTGCGATGAGCTAACTGTATAAATGGTTTTGCTGTTTGCCGATAATTTTCAGACACATTGTAGTAATGGATATTCTTTTTAAAATCATCGGAGTAAAATAAAAAATGATAAACTGTAGAACTTGCACCGTAGTTACTATGTTTTGTCTGAATTTTGGTTTCTATTTTAGCATAACCATTCTTGACAAGAAAGCTCAAAAAATATTTATCATAATCCTCGAGACTATTGCTTGTATTCATTGTTATAGTAGTTGAAGGAATGCCTGATTCATATATATCAGGTGTATTTGAGATTTTTTGAAATTGAGCGAGTGAACTTTCATCAGGTAGTTCAAGCCATATTGGGTTGTTAAATTTTGATGTTTCAAAAAAAATCTTTTTTATTTCTGGTGGTAATATTTCTTGTGCTTTGGAATTAATTGAGACTAGGAGTAATAATATATTAAATCCAAATAGAAATTCACCATTCCATTTGATATTCAATAAAGATTTATTTTTCATCGTTTGATTTTTTATTGAAAATTTTACTTGATTACAAAAATATTTTTCTGGGATCATAAGTTTAATCTTATGCTGGAACCACAAAGCGGCCGAGTTTGGTTTGTTAAACATGTTACAGTTTAATAATTGTTGGATGGCTTTTTTTCATGCCTTTTTCTTTTACAGTAAAGCCTAAATTGTAACAACGCTGACATTTAGTGTTTTACTTTTCTAGACCCGATGAGCCTATAAAACTTATTATCTCCTCTCCCATTCGCCTTCATTTACAAGCCATCCCATTACGCCTTTTAGATGACCATTTTCATATTTTAATGTAGTTCTAAAAAATTGCATAGAAAGGTTATCGTATATGCCCAATTCCCCATTCCTGTTAATGCCACCATAGAAGATCTGACCGGAATAATTAATATCATAATCAACAGGCGTCCCTATATCTGAAAATAGAGTACCCCGCTTGTGCTTTGAAATTGTCATTTGTTTTCCATTGGTAATATTGTTCCAGGTGCCCAAATATTTGTCACCAGAAGAACAAGACAAATTTGTTAATGATAAAATTAGAAAAACGAATAAAAGATATTTTTTGAGTTTCATTGTTTTTTATTTTTAGTGAACCGTACTTATCAGTAGAGATTGTCGATTTTGTAGCGTTTTTATAATGGTATAAAAATTATTGATTTTTTATTTTTTATTATTCTGTTTAATTATTTGGAGTGTATCTAAATACAAGATCAACCGGGTGGTCTTCTCTACTCATTAAAAAAATCTGGGGGCTTCGCAGATAATATTGATCTGCATCGCTGCCCCCTCCCTTGTATTTTTGGCCATAACTACCATCCTGAACCCAATACCGTTGTCCGTTATCAATTATTTTGTAAGTACAGGTTTGAAGTGGCGTAACTGCAAGCCAATTATTTAAAGGTGCAGTATTTTTGTATTCAATGTAAATCATCTTCATATTGTTAAAATACCATCCCTGGTCGTTTTGCATGTAAGTTATGACGACTGCAAGTGGGTAAGTATTACCATTTCTCTGATCAAGCATCGTCATTGTTAGATTGTATTCTACCCTGTTAGGTGTTTTATTTGTATTTGTTATTTCACATTTTTGAAACTCTCCTAAATAATCAAAATTCCAACCTGGGATTTTCTTGCCGATTAGATCGGATTTTATTTTTTCTATGTCTGGTTCCGGGTCATTAATCGTAGAAATTTTGTTTTCTATTTCCGCATTCAAGGAAATGAGCTTACTTTGATTGCCTGAATTGCACGTTCCCAGTAGCGAACCGTAAGTGAAGTCAAACTTTTTTAGTTGTTCCGCATCAGTAAGATATTTATTTCTCTTCTCAGTATAGTTAGCTTGTGCTTTACCATTGCAGTCTACACTTATGGCACTAACTGCATTTCGCAATTCCTGCAATTTATTTCTTGCCTCTTGTCTGTTTTTGAAGTTATTTGGCCTGAATGAGTTTACAAAATCTTCGTCAGCTTTTATCGTTCCATCATAGTATTTTTCAGAGCAATTGCAGTAAGCAGAAACGGCTTTCTTTGCATCACTTACAGGGTCAGCTTTGAAAATAAGCCAAAGTATTATCCCGCAAACTGCCAAAGCGAGTACAATAATAATTGGCATTTTGTTCTTTACAATGATCTTTCTCAGATCCAAAGGTGGCATGCGGACTACCACAGGAGTTTCGGTAACACCGTTTGGTCCTTCGGTTTGCTCCGAATTAGCAGCAACCGATGGGGCCAGTGGTACTGCTGCTGTCAGGTTAGTAATCGCACCGGAAATTGAGGTGATGATAAAACCAAGCTGTATGTGAATAAGCAAAAATAGAAATAACAGGCTACCCTGGGCGGGAGTCTGGCTTAGTTCTTTTGAATAAAAAATATTAACCATTATGAATAGCAAAATGATGGTAAATGCAGAAACCAGGAAACCAAGGGTAATTGTCCTACCATAGTTAGTTTTGCCAATACTTTGCGCATGAATATTGTTGGTGATTATGATGCCGGTTGCAAAGATTACCACGTGAAGCACCACCATCCAGCCAGGCGTTGCACCGGATTTATATAAAATTAAAAGTGCAATTGTAGTGGCTATTGCCCCGACGACTGCATGTTTTATAAGTTCCCGGGAATTGATGAGCCTGTTATATTTTAGTACTTCAGATGTTGCAAAAAATAAGCAATAAGCAGAACCTGCTATCATCAGTAGCATGCCAAAGCCAAGGCTAAAGGCCTCTCCAAACCTTCCCAACACACTTACTTCCTGTAAACCAGACGCAAAAAAACTAAGGGAAAAAACCAATACCGGGATAAAAGTCGCCAGCGAAACACAAATAATAATTGTTTTGATGGATGCAAGATTCTTGTTATAGCTATTATAAGCGATAATACCGGAACAAACAGGAATTGAAATCAGAAGTAATAGGACTATTGGGCCGCTATTAGGAATTTCACCCGCATGGGAAAGCAGGAAAGTTCCGTTGATAGTAGGGATATTGTTATTATATCCACCTATACTTATCCAGGGAAGAAAAAATCCAAGAAATATCAGTGAGCCAGCAACTAAAAGAAGGTTGGATGGATGTTTAAAAAAATCCTGGGATAAGGCCGGAGTATTTGGCTTTGATTCAACATCTTTTTGTTCCGGCACAGATGATTCTTCGGTCATGATTGTGGTAGTTTTATTTTATCCCGCAGAAAATACCTGTGCGGGCAGGTCCGTTTTTTATAGCGGTTACTGGACTCCGCTTTATTTTCCAGGTTGCGAAACCCGGATAGAGTATCGCAAAATATGTTTGGAGGTTTTCATGTATCCGTAAACGATATATATCGCCTACAAAACTTTTAGACAACAAATGGGGATTTTTCAATTAAGGCAGAGGCAGAAACAGCGTTTATTACAGGCGTTCAACGGATTTCTTCAATAGAGCGCTTTATAAGACAAGGATCAATTGAAAGATTGTATTGCTTAGGATTGGAAATTGTTGTTTCAGTAAAATATAAAAGATTTTTATAAATTAAAAATTATCGGTGATATATTTTAAGATTGTGTTTTCACTTTATCCATCCTTTAGTTTTGGTTTTGGATGCATGGCTCCCCTGAAGGTAAGATCCCGGCCAGCAAAAATTGATTGAAAAAAATCAACTAATTGTGGAAAAGTGGAAAAATTGAGAGGAATGATATTAATAAATTGCTCATCTTTATGAAGAAATCATTAATTGATTAATGAACGAGTCTTCAAACTAAACCATTTAACTAACGAATTTCATAAAAAACTCAGAAAAAATTTCAATCAAAAATGATTACAAGTACTTCATTTTAGTTGGATAAAATGCACAACTCCTATCCTCTCTTCCTTCGCAAAAACTAACTGTTTACAATTATCCTGTCATTATTCCTGGACTATATTTAAAAAAAATAGAGTTACGCCTGTTGGTTGCAACAGAATTGAATTTGCTGCAATAATAAAATGATGACGGATAATTAACTAACCTGAACAAATGATTAACCCCTGATAAAATGAAAAAAATTTTACTTTCCGTTACCCTTTTTCTCGCAGCACTCTTTTCGCTTAAGTCACAATCGCTGTTTGGACCAACTTATGTTGGAGGAGAAAAAGGCGGAGGTGCAATAGTTAAATTTAATCCGGCTACTAATGCCCTCTCTGTTCAGCAATCTTTTCAAAGACCTGGCGCCAACCCGTACTATACTTCCTTAACACTTGCTACCGATGGAAAATTCTATGGGATGACATTTAACGGCGGGGCAAATGATGCGGGAATCATCTTTTCATTCGATCCGGCTACTGCTGATTATTCAATTCTTTATGATTTTGATGGCAGCAATGGTGCCCGGCCTTCGGGAAGTCTGATCCAGGCAAAGGATGGAAAACTGTATGGGATGACAACCTTTGGAGGATGGACAGGCGACGGCGTAATTTTTTCTTTTGATCCTTCATCACTTACTTATACAAAGCTGTTTGATTTTGATAATGATAACGGCGCAAGGCCCTCGGGAAGTCTTCTGCAAACCGATGATGGTAAAATGTATGGAATGACAGCCGAAGGAGGCGTTGAGGGTCTCGGCGTAATTTTTTCGTTTGATCCTGTCTCGCTCAACGTTACCAAACTTAATGACTTTGATATGGTAAACGGTGCCATTCCTCTGGCAAGCCTTATAGCAGGCGGCGACGGCTTATTGTATGGAATGTGTGCGAATGGCGGCGGCGCCCAGGCGGGTGTTATTTTTGCTTTTAATCCCAACAAATTAACCTTTGCCAAACTAAAGGATTTTGATTTTGGAAGTGGTGCTTATCCCTATGGGAATCTCCTGAAAGGAGCGGATGGTAAGTTTTACGGGATGACCTATAAAGGAGGTGACAATAATAGCGGTGTCTTATTTTCTTTTGATAATACCTCCAACACGTATACAAAACTGAATGATTTTGATGGCACGAATGGTGCAGATCCTTTTGGCAGTTTAGTGCAAACAGCAGATGGAAAAATTTACGGCATGACATCGGATGGCGGAAGTTTAAATGCAGGCGTAATTTTTTCTTATGATCCAAATTCGTCCGGTTACAATAAAATAAAAGACTTTACCTGTACAGATGGTAAGAGCCCTTACAGCAATATGGTAATGGCGAACGACGGAAAGTTTTATGGTACCACCTTCGAGGGCGGTGTAAATAATTCGGGAGTAATTTTTTCTTTTGACCCCTCCTCAGATGCTTATACAAAGTTGAAAGATTTTGGAACTAACGTAAAAGGACAGGGGCCATCCGGAAGCCTGCTTCGTGCATCTGACGGTAAACTGTATGGGATGACATCTGCGGGAGGCAGTTATAACCTGGGCGTTATTTATTCATTTAATCTTTCCACATCCATATATACGAAGGTCATGGATTTTGACAGTATAAACGGATCACATCCTTACGGAAGTTTTATACAGGCGACGGACGGAAAACTATATGCGATGACGAATGAAGGAGGAAATAATAATGGCGGAGTGATTTTTTCTTTTGATCCTTTTACTTCCGCTTATACAAAATTGAACGATCTCACGAAGGGCGATGGTGATAATCCTTACGGAGGTTTCGTTGAGGCAATGGATGGAAAATTGTATGGATTAACGAGCAATGGAGGTAAATATGGATATGGGTCAATTATTTCCTACGATCCTTCTTTATCGGTATTTACAAAACTTAAGGATTTCGATTATAAAAATGGCGGCAATCCCTATGGCAACCTCGTGCAGGCCGACGATGGCAAATTATATGGCATAACCGCTGGAGGTGGAGAAGGGTTTATTCGCCGCAATGAAGACACAACGGGCGCCGGTGTAATTTTCTCTATTGATCCATCTAACTTTTCTTACAAAAAGCTTAAGGATTTTGACTACTACCATGATGGTGGTTTTTGTTATGGAAGTTTTATTAAAGCCCGAAACGGTAAACTATATGCAATGACAAACACGGGCGGCATAAACGAAGCCGGTGTTATTTTTTCTTTTGATCCCCAAACCAACTCATTCGGTAAATTGTATGATTTTGATGCGGCAAACGGTGGAAACCCTTTTGGCGATTTGTTGCAGGCAGCCGATGGAAAATTGTATGGGGCTGCTTACCGGGGTGGTGATAACGATGTTGGTGTTATTTTTTCATTAGATCTATATTCCTCATTATATACCCGGCTAATAGACTTTAATAACACTAACGGTGCCCATCCTTATATCGGCTCTTCATTTATCGAAGTACCCGAGGGAGGTCCATTGCCGATAACACTATTGAACTTCAATGGCAGGAATGATGGAAATACAAATCAGCTATCATGGAAAATTGACAATGAACAAAACCTTGATTATTATCAATTGCAACGCAGCACTAATGGGCGCCAGTTTAGAGATGTTTTTAAGACATCAGCAACCGGAAATATGAATTATGCATATAGCGACTACCTTCTTTCAACATTATCGCCGGTCTATTATTACCGCTTAAAAATGGTGGACAACGACGGCAGTTATACCTACAGTGATATACTAAAATTAAGTATCAATCTTAAAGGCAATTCAATAAAAGCAAATCCTAATCCATTTAAAGAAATGGATTCACGTAACAGTGGAATCAACGATGCCGGACAGGGCCATGTTTATATTAACAGACGCCACCGGAAGACAAATATTGAAAGAAGCAAGGCAATTATCTTCGGGGACTAACGTGTTTACCATAAACGAAACTAAAAACTTAACCAAAGGCACTTACCTGCTTACAATCATCCGATCACAGCAAGTTCAAACTATTAAGGTTATAAAAGGAAATTAAGCCGATTGCTGAATTATCCCCAGGCACAAAACAGGACTGTTTCCAGTGGCATTGATGGGCTGTTATTCAAATAGAATTATTTTTGTTGCCATGTAATAATTTATGAAAGCAATTCAGTTTATAAAGGTTGTAACTCTTTCTTTTTTCACAATTGCATGCGCCGGTAAAAACCAAAATGAAGCCACGAATAATAATGACATAGATACCACTATCGCATTTCTTAATTCTGAAGCCGATACGTTTCAAACAGCAACAGTTATTTCGAAAGTTATTTGCAAAAACGATCCAACACAATCGTATGCATTGTATATCCCTTCAAAAGGAAATAATGAACCACTACCGGTAGTTTATTTTTTTGATCCACATGGCGATGGTTCTTTGCCATTAAGTAAATACAATGCATTGGCAAATTCGTGCAATTTCATCTTAATCGGAAGCAACAACTCTAAGAATGGCAACGATTTTTCGATGGCAGAAAACATCTGGAATAATTTGTTGAATGACACCCGGAAACGGCTCAAAATCAACGATAACCGCATTTATGTTTGCGGTTTTTCCGGTGGCGCAAAAGTGGCAACTTATATCGCTTTAAATCACCACCAGGTAAAAGGAGTAATTGCCAACGGAGCGGGGCTACCCGAAATAACCCAGGCAGGTAATTTTAATTTCACTTTTACCGCTATTGCAGGAGAAGGCGATCTGAATATGACTGACCTGGTTGCTATTACTAACAGTCTTGATCAAACGCAAACGAGGCACCGGATCATTTTCTTCGACGGCATACATGAGTGGGCTCCCGAAAGTACGATGAAGATTGCCTTTACAGGATTTCAACTGGATGCCATGCAGCAAAAACTTATCCCGGTTGATAATTCATTTATCAGCAATTATATTGCTGAAAGTAAAAAGAAAATTGATGATTATGTACAATCCGGTAATTACCTGAAAGCCGAACAGGAAAATAAGCTTTCGATGAGTATGCTGGATGGAGTAACTGATGACGTAAACTGGTTTAAAGAAAAAGATGCATCTCTCAAAAACAATTCTATTTACCAAAAACAATTACAGGCAAAACAAGACCTCATTGCAAAAGAACAAAATCTTAAACAAGAAATATGGAACGTCAATTTCAGCAGGGAGATATGAATTACTGGATTAAAACAATACATGATATTGACGCAAAATCGAAGGCATCAACTCCGGATGGCGCCATGTACAAACGTTTAAAGGCTTTTTTATCTCTTGCTTTTTATTCTATCAGCAACCAACTTATCAACAGCAATCAAAATGAAAATGCAGGATACTTTGTTGGCCTTTATAAAATGGTTGATCCGGCTAACAGTGAGGCGTGGTTTTTCTCAGCAATACTCGATGCCCGTAATAATAACGCCAAAGCCGCTGAGAACGATTTAGTAAAAGCGGTTGCTAATGGATTTACTGATAAAGTCCGCCTCATGCAACAACCCGAATTTCAGAAAATGGGATCACAGCTCGACTTGAATGAAATTGAAAGTAAGATGAACCAGTGGAATCAATGAAAATAAATATACTATATTTATAAAACACTTATTAACCGAAACCGCACAATAATTCAGCCCCTTTAAAAATTAGATCAAATTCATTTTACTATCATCCGAATTGCCCGATACAAACAGCATTAATTGGATTATCAAACAATTAAAATATAATAGAATGAAAAAGTATCTGGCAGAATTCATTGGCACTTTCTGGCTTGTATTCGGCGGCTGTGGAAGCGCACTACTAGCTGCAACATTTCCCGAAACAGGCATTGGCTTTGTTGGCGTCGCTCTTGCCTTTGGCTTAACCGTCCTAACGATTGTGTATGCTTTCGGGCACATTTCAGGAGCCCATCTCAATCCGGCAGTTACTATAGGCCTTTGGATGGGAGGAAGGACTAATGCCAGGGATGTACTGCCCTATATTATAGCCCAAATTTTGGGAGGAATATGCGCCGCGGGAATTCTTTATATTATCGTGACAGGCAACGGCTCTGCAATAGGCAATTTCGCTGCAAACGGCTATGGGGACCATTCACCGGGTAAATATAGTATGCTGGCTGCAATAGTTACTGAATTTGTAATGACCTTTATGTTTGTAACAATAATCTTAGGATCAACCGACGACAAGGCTCCCAAAGGATTTGCAGGAATTGCTATTGGACTGACATTAACATTAATACACCTGGTAAGTATTCCTGTAACCAACACTTCGGTTAACCCGGCAAGAAGTATAAGCCAGGCATTATTTGTTGGAGGCTGGGCGATATCCCAGCTTTGGCTTTTCATTTTAATTCCTATACTCGGTGCAGCTTTTGCAGGATGGGTTTACAGATATTTCAAATCGTGATAAAAACTGTTCAAAAGACATCACCTGCAAAAGTAAAATGCAATTGCTTTTAATTTCCACAGGTTACTTTTAATTGCATTGTTGATGTTTTAAGACATTCAGTCTCATTAAGGCAATATCAAATGTAAATCGCCAAACTGGTGCCAGTAGTAACCTGATCTGATTGCTTCCTGGTAGGCCATATCAATATGTTCATAACCTGCTATTGATTGCAACATGTTCAGGTGAGATGCCCGCGGTTCATGAAAGCCGGTAAGCAATCCATCCGCAATTTTCATTTGATAATTTTCATCAATAAATAAATTCGAATTGCCATGATAAGGAATTACCTGGTTCTCTTCGTTTAGCGCTGTTTCAATTGCTCTTATCGCTGTTGTGCCCACCGAAATTACACGCCTGCCCTGCCTTTTAGCCGTATTAATAATCGACGCTGATAACGGATCAATTTCCATGTATTCGGGATAAGGCGTTTCATTTTCTTCAAGGCTTGATACACCCGTGTGTAAGACAACAGGTGCAAACACAATTCCTTTTTGCAACAATCTTTCAATCAAACCCGCTGTGAATCCTCTTCCCGCAGATGGCATTTCAGCACTTCCCGGGTGAAAGGAAAAGAACGTCTGATAATAAGATAAAGGATACCGGCGATTTAATTTTTCATATTGAATAGGCAGGGCGTTTGCCGATAAATATTTTTGAATGGATTCGTGAATATCAAAATCAGCAATCCATAAATCCAGCCATTGATCATTGTTATAAAACTTTTCTTTTAAAGTTACTCCTGCCGATGATGGCAATTCGAAGTTCATCCCCTCCTCTCCTTCTTTCCAGCGGATGGTTTTGTTGCCGGTTATTTCTCTTATCTCTACGAGCCATTCTTTTTCTTTAATTTTTGTGCCCAGGTGCAATTTTCCCTGGCGACCGCCGGGAAGTGATAGTGGCAGGGCCGCCGGAATGGTAGCGGATGTATTTACAACCAGCACATCGCCTTTGCTTAAAAAATTATCTAAAAATTTAAAAGTGCTGTGTTGAATATTTCCATTACTATCGGTAACCAGTAAACGCACTTCATCCCGCTGCACGTTTCGCTCTTCCGTTGGTTCAGGGCACGAGAGGTGTTTGGGTAAATCAAATTGTATTATGTTGGACGCTGCTATGTTCATATTAATTCTCCTTTAAGTATTGATGTGGTATATCTGCCGTTGGGTAAAATATTTTCAATAAGATGGACTAAAGCCGGTACTGCTTTTTCAGCGGGCAAAGGCCTGTCGCTGATATCCTCGCCGGGGAAGGCCGCCCGGTGCATATCGGTACGCATGTCTCCCGGATCAAAGGAATAAAAATGATACCCGGGATTTTCTTTACCAAGAATAGCCGTTATATGATCAAGGCCTGCTTTACTGCCTCCATAAGCTCCCCAGTTTTCATAAGCTTCTGCACCGGCATCGCTGCTGATGTTAATAATGGTGGCATTGGGTTTAAGAAATGGTTTCACTTTTTGTAACAATGAAATGGGTGCAATCATGTTGGTGTGAAAAATCACATGCAAATCATCTACAGGATGATCCAGTAATTTCGGCATTGGCGACACACCCAATGCGGATGCATTATTTACAACAAGGTCCAGTCGCCATTGATTATTTTGCAAAGCTTCTGCCAGTTGCAACAGGTGTATTTCATCCCTGACATCGCCGGATATAGCCATTACTTCAGTAAATTGTTCCAAATGTTTTTTTGCTTCGAATAATTGTTGCGCATGGCGTGCATTGATCAGCAAATTCCAACCGTTATGCGCCAGGTGTTCTGCCAGTGCATAACCCAATCCCTTTGATGCGCCGGTTATAAGCGCCGTTTTTCTTTTTGTCATAATATCAATATTTATTGTTTGCAAAGTTCCGTTGAGGTGGCTGCATTAAAAACGGACTAAAGACCAGAAGTTGACCTGTACTTTGGTAGGGAAAGTCGAATGTTTGACGTACGATGTGAGAAGTACGATGTGAAGCAGAAATTCGAAATTGTGTTGGAACAATCAATTTGATTAGCTCAGGATGCCCCGCTGTATGGCGTTGTTAATAGCTTCCGTACGGTTGTTGGCGAGAAGCTTCGACAGAATGGACGTGATATGAAACTTAATGGTTCTTTCGGCAAGAAATAATTGTTCAGCGATTTGTTTATTGGATAAACCCTTCCTGATAAGGTTAAGCACTTCCAGTTCTCTTGCCGTTAATGGTGATGATGGATAATGAAAAGGAATATTTTTTTTGCCGGTTTCCCTGTGCTGCTTTTGTTTCACCTGTAATGAGCAAAAGTTGTTTTTGTAATTCTTCAAGATTTTCCAAAGATTGTTTTATTGCTTCGTGTGCGCCCGTTACTTTCTTTTTCTCCAACAAAGCATCTGCCTTTTGCAGATCATTTAGAAGATTGTCAATTCTTGTCTGGATTACTCTTTCTATCACTTCGTTAAAAGCGTTCTCTTTTAGCGAAGGTTTTGAATTATAAACATCCTGCACTCTCGTTCGTTGAATGGCAATGCCTACCAGTTCTGAAATGGTATTGAGCAGCGCCAGTTCCTTATCATCTAATTGCTGCGATTCTTTACTTACCAGGTTAATCAGCCCCGTTTTTTTCCCGTGCACCGTTATCGGAATGGTTGCATGAAACTTTAAATCCCTGGTACCTGATTTGATATTTTTAAGACGGCTGCAGGTAATCTCGCTAATGTTTCTTGCTTTGGAAATATCGTCTGACAAATATTTTTCAATGCAGAAACACCAGCCTGAAAGCCGCTCGGGGTGATTGCTTAGCGCAGGTGGCAAATTATAAGATGCTGCGAGGTAAACGCTTTTTACATCGGGCTGCACCAGCCATATCCAACCCGTTTCAAGATTAAGCAGTTGCACCGTTTTTTCCAAAGAAACCCGTAAAGCAGCCGGAAGCGAAAACTCACGGTTAAGGTTAGCTGCTATTTCGTACAGATGAGAAAAATATTCTTTATCACTCATAATGGATGGCTAATCCAAATCTAATGAAAAAGATTTTGGTTTAGATTTTTTAGACAAAGGGAATTACAATATGTTCAGCTGGATTTTTCATAAATTGGGGCTTGTTGTGGAACATTGTGATGAGAAAAGAACTAGCCTTATCAGATATGATTTTAAAAACATTCGCAAAGCAAGCTTATTTGGGAGCATTGCCGCAATTGATTAGTTTTAAGTTACGGCAATGCAAGATTGTACGCAACTTACTTGACTGACACAACAACTTTTTAAAATTAAATTCCGCCGGTAATAATGAAACAAACATTGATAATTTTTTTAACGATATTAACAGCAGGTAGCTGTGCCACCAGCCAGACAACCGTACCGCTTTGGAAAACGCTTCCAGATGCACCTCCTATGCCACAGGCTGACGAAAGCGGCCTTGTACCGGTTAATGATATTAAAATGTATTATGCCCTTTTTAATAAAAATGGTAAAGAACCGGTTATTCTGCTTCACGGTGGATTCGGCAGTTCGGATGTGTGGGGCTTTGAAGTGCCGCTTTTATCTAAGACACACAAAGTGATTGTTATTGACAGCCGGGGTCATGGACGAAGTTCAATGTCGGATAAACCATTTGGGTACAACTTAATGGCATCTGATGTAATCCGGCTTATGGATTACTTAAAAATAGAAAAAACTTCAATAGTAGGCTGGAGCGATGGAGGTATCATTGGATTAATCCTTGCCTATAAATATCCGGAACGGGTAAATAAACTTTTTACCTATGGCGCCAATTATAATCTTTCCGCGTATAAAAATGAACCCCCCGATTCTGCATTGGCAGCCCGTTTTATGGCAAGAGCACAGGCAAATTATCGAAAGCTTTCACCTACGCCTGATAGCTTTGCAGTATTTCGAAAAGCTCTTGGGAAAATGTATGATAATGAGCCGAACCTAAACCCTTTAGAGATTAAGACTATTAAAGCACCCACAGTAATTGCTTGTGGACAATATGAACAATTTATAAAACTTGAACATTTTCAAGACCTTTCACATCTTATACCAAATGCCAGGCTTGTTATTCTGCCAAATATAAGCCATATCGGTCCGCTGCAAGATCCGGTCCGATTTCATCAGGCTGTCGTGAACTTTCTTGATGTTAATTAGTGAAGTGTCTCGTAATTAGATGGTAGGACATTTCTGATATTATTTGCTTGGTAAAAATTTTAAAGTCGGGCATTCGGGATGCCTACAACAGCGAGGTTTTACGTTAGCGGGGGCGACGAACATATCCTCATCTTAGTGCTAATATCGGCTACACACCCGGCTGACCAAACACGAATGGGCAACAAAATAAATTTTCAACTTTTGTATCTTACATCGGCTTCGGTTCCGGGCTGAACATTTTCCAAATACCCCGCCGAACGCAAAGCCCTAACGTCAGACTGTCTAAAAACTATTCACATCCGGTTCATAACTTCAATGTATAAACGCAGTATATAAGCAGTAAATTTATGCATGCAATTTATAGAAGGAAAAAACAGAACCCAAAGTATTCTTTTTCCCCAGTCACTGGATCAGATAATAAATAAGGACAATGAAGTACGCATCATCGACCTTTTTGTAGATAGCCTCAAATTGGAAGACTATCATTTTGTGATGAAGACAACCAAAGAAGGTCGTCCTGCGTATCATCCTAAAGATTTATTGAAACTGTTCGTATATGGTTATCTCAATCATATAAGATCAAGCCGTCAACTGGAAAAAGAGTGTCGCCGCAACATAGAGCTGATGTGGCTGATGAAGCAACTGGCCCCCGATCACAACACGATCTCCAATTTCAGAAGAGATAATGAAAAGGCCATTAAGAAAGTGTTTCGCTATACCGTTAGTATCGCCAAACAATTTGATTTGATAGGCGGTAAACTGATAGCCGGAGACAGCACCAAATTAAGGGCACAGAACTCAAAGAAGAATAATTTTAATGAAGACAAAATTGAACGCCATCTTGCTTATATAGATGCCAGGCTGGAAGAATATAATACAGCATTGGCAACAGCAGATGAAGACCTGTCTACCGAACAGGCAGGCAATAAAAAGATCGTTGAAGAAGAAATAAAAAAACACAAGGAGAGAAAAGATAATTATGAGAACATGCAGCACACACTCGATGAAACGGGAGAAGTACAGATCTCCACATCCGATCCGGAAAGCCGCCAACTAATGACGCGTAACAACATCAGCGAAGTGGCTTATAATGTACAGACGGTTGTAGACGCCAAACACAACATCCCCATTGATTATAAAGTAACCAATGAAAATGACAGCAGGGCATTGAGCGGCATGCTGCGCAGAACAAAAACTATTTTAAAAACAAATGAGTTCACTGCACTTTATGATAAAGGATACCATACCGGCTGTGAGATAAAAGCAGCTGTAACATCAGGCATAGACATCATGGTAGCCATACCCGGGATAGCATCGGTAGCGCCGGATGCCAATTATAACATGAGCCATTTTGTGTATGATGAGATAAATGACACATACAGATGTCCGCAGGGTCAAATAATGGTTACTAACGGTAAGGGTTACCAGAAAAGTAAGAACCGGAACTATTATACCGTTAAGCATTACAAAACCGGCGCCTGTGTCGCCTGCCCTGCAAGAGCCTTATGCACCATCAATAAAAAGGGGAGATTAATAGAACGCAGTGAATTTACCCCATACATTGAGCAGAATAAACGAAACATAAAAGCAAGGCCCGAACTTTACAAACAACGGCAAAGCATAGTGGAACATCCTTACGGAACCATCAAGCGGCAATGGGGATTTTATTATGTGATTACGAAGAAAGGTCTCAAACGGGCTTCCTCAGATGTTGGCTTCATGTTTATAGCCTACAACCTGCGCAGGCTGATGAACATCATAGACAAAACAACGTTCACAAAGTTCCTGCAGGGGCTTGTTTCATTATTTTTTCAAAGCAGTGCAACAATAAAGGCTATTATCTTCAAAATAAACCAGATTATTTTTAAGCAAGAGCGTTATAAAAATAATTTTGCTCTTCTTTTAAATCGCCTGTGATTGAATTATATTTGAATGAAAGCTACAGTTCTTAGACGAACTGCCGTTAGCTGCAATCTTAATGCTCTATAAACTTGATGGCGTAGGCTGTAATTTCTTACGCATTGAACGGGCAAGCATAATTGTTACTGCAAGATACCATGAACCGGTAATGATGCCAACATGGGGGAAGCCATGAACGTATGGAGGATCGGGGAAATAAAAAAAATTGGCACCAAATAGAACCATAGCAGTTAATACACCCCACCAGCCGATTATCTTACCAAATCGCGAATCAGAAATCATATTTATAGCAAAAAATAATGTCCCAAGTCCAATGAACACATCAAATGATACATCCAGTCCGAGTACAATGTCCCAAATCCTTTGCTTGATAAGAGGAGCCAGTTGCTCGTCCAGTGCAGGTGCAGTCGAATAATTGATTGCCAACTGAACAATGATCATTGCCGTTACCAATGCTCCCGCTAAGGAGTTGCATATTGCAGCTAACTGAATCGTAGGCCTTCGATGATAGGCCAGCATAATATGCGAGAGTGCAACACTTGCTATTGCAAGAAAAGGTCCAAAGCTGCCTCCCAATATCAATTGAGGTATGCGGGGTAATGAAACCAAAATCATGACCGGATAAACTGCGCAGGCCAGAAAACCTGAAATAATTCCTATTCTTGTCCAACTTTTTATTTCACTTTCATGCATATTGATAATGTCCGGATTTGTTAACATATTGCTCGTCCCTATAGAACTTAAAATAACAAATACCAATTTATATTTATAATGATGAATGTCATTATTTACAATGATTAATATCATTAAATTTAACTACCCCCTCCTAATAGGTACAATGAACTTTAGTTTCTATATTTGCCACGGTTACGGGCAAACGAAACTCTACAAAAACCCTAATTACTTCTCGTATATTTATTATTTTAGAAAATGAAGCGAATCGTTTTATTTGGTTTATTATTTTTTACTGTGAACGCATACTCACAGGACACTTCCAAAATAAACCAAATCGATTCTTTAGTGAAAGTTATCAATAGCAGCAGCACTTTCAAAATCAGGCATGATACGATTTCTCAGGACCATCCTGAATTGGGGCTTTCTATGAAAACATATTTGACAACGGCAGTAAATGGTGACGAGTTAAAAAAATATGTCAATAAACTAAATGCAGTAACGCAGGAAAACGGAACATCAAAGCAAATAGTTACTTCCAATACTTTTTACTATAGCGATAATAAATTAATAAAAGTGGAAGAATTTGGAGTACAAGATGAAAAGGAGCAGCACTTTGACTGGTACTTCTCGGAGGAAAAATGTATCTATCATACGTGGAACTCAGATAAGGCAGACGCACGTGCAAACTTATTACTTTCAATTTCCAAAGCCATGCAGAGCCAAATTAAAAACAAAAATTAATAAAGCGACGCATAAAAAAATGCTCGATAAAAAAGTACGCCAACCAAGTTGCCTCACCGATATCATGAAACCTTTACAACTGCTAATATACTTTCTTTTATTTTGCGTCTACGGTGTGACTATTGGGGCCATCGGGACGATATATTGATTTGATATGCCGCTCCTGCGGAGCTCATCACTATTTAATATTTGTTCTACCAATATGTCGCCTCCCCTGGCCAAAAATAAAATGCTAAGGGGCAGGTAAAATTTTGTTTACCAGTTCAACAATATTCTCAAAATTAATATCGCAGGTAACCTTCACCGTTAGCCACTACAAAAGGTTTAGGCTTACATTAAAGAAATGCTTTACATTTGAACAACGAAGGGCTACGGGGATCAAACCTGGCAGCGATTGCAGTCGATTACACAATCTTAAATTGATCAAATTACTTTTCAATAAAATAAATACTTACAAATGTCTCCTTTAAACAAACATGTAAGGCATTGCCTGTTTTTGATAATCCTAATGCTCAGCCTGCAACAAACGCAGTCGCAGAACACCGCTGACACTAATTATCATCCGTGGTGGAAAGGCGGTTTTTTTTCATGGCCCGTTAAAAACCCTAAGGCAAAACTGCTGCCCTTAATTATGGTGAAGGGAAATAAATTTATAAATGCCAGAGGAGATACGATGTTATTCCGTGGCGTTTCTATAGCCGATCCGGATAAGGTTGACCATGAAGGCCACTGGAATAAAATGTTATTTGAAAAAGTGAAAGACATGGGAGCAATGCTGGTGCGTATTCCTGTACACCCGGTAGCATGGCGGGAGCGAACTCCTTTAAAATATCTCGGCTTACTGGATTCTGCCGTTAGCTGGTGCACCGATCTCGGCATGTACATTGACATTGACTGGCATTCGATCGGTAACCTCGAAATGGAACTTTTCCAAAACCCGATGTATAATACCACCCGCAAAGAAACCTATGAATTCTGGCAGGCAATTGCAAGACACTTTACCGGCAACAATACAGTTGCATTCTATGAGCTTTTTAATGAACCTACCACCTATCGCGGGCAATTGGGCAACATCAGCTGGACTGAATGGAAAAAGATAAACGAAAACATGATCCAGCTGATACGATCATTTGATAACGAAACGATACCGCTCGTAGCGGGCTTCGACTGGGCTTATGATCTTACACCTTTGCGGGAAGAACCGATTAATGCAGTTGGAATTGGTTACGTAGCTCATCCGTATCCGAATAAACGTTCCCAGCCATGGGAACCTAAATGGGAAGAAGATTTTGGTTTTGCTGCACAACATTACCCAATCATAGCAACAGAGATCGGCTTCTCTGTTCGCAAAGGCGATCCCGAAGACGGAGCCGAAAATTATGGAACCCGCATTACAAAATACCTGGAAAGCGATGGCATTGGCTGGGTGGCATGGGACTTCGATCCCGAGTGGGGGCCTCAATTGTTAAGCTCATGGAACTTTGAGCTGACCGGCAGCGGGAAATTTTTTAAAAAGGCTATGGAGCAAAAGAAACAGTAGGATGGCGGTCCGCTATTATTGATCTGTCTTAAATCTCTACGTGTACTATAAGCCGTTAGTCTATATCCACTGTATCATACACCACCACTTTGCTCCATAAATGTGAACATTCTTCAACAAATTTCAGGTGGATTGGATCAGTTTGATAACTATCCTGGTCTTCTTTATTGTTAAAAAGTAATAACCACGAAACACTGTAGGAACTGTCAATTACCTGGCGATTGGTAGATGCAGGCTTGCCGATATGAAAATCCTTAATGGTGGTGACAGCAGAAAGTTTATTCAACCCCTGAATAAGTTGGTCACGGTCATCTATATTGCCGGGATTTTTTAGCCAAAAATACACGTGATGAATAAAGCCATTTTTATCAACAATCATAACGCTTAGTTTTTGCTTTGCACTTTCATTTTATTTTTAATCTTTCCTGTCATCCTTTATGTTTAAAGACATTTCATTTAGACTTACGCCACCCTTGATGCCAAAGTCCAATGTACGTATCGGGAATGGAATCATAATATCATTTTCATCATAAGCTTTTTTAATTCGCATAATAGCCTCACTTCCCACCTTTAGATATTCCGGCTGGTCCGGCGTATTAATCCATATCCTTATGACAAAGTTTATAGAACTATCCCCAAATTCATTATAGAACATTGTCGTTTCATCATCTTCAGACAAACCCACAATACCTTTAACTGCATTTAATGTTACCTCCATAACTTTTTCCAGATCTTCACCATAAGAAACGCCAACACTAAGATCAAATCTCCGTTTGCCCAGCAAAGAATAATTTTCGATAGGGTTTTGAAATACTTCTTTATTGGGAATGATTACCATCTCCCCCTGGAAAGTACGAATAGTTGTGTCGCGTAAATTTATTTCTTCCACCTTACCCATGTAGTCTTTTATTTTTACGATATCGCCAATGTGTAACGGCCGCCTGAATGAAATAAAAATCCCCGAAATAAAATTTCCGGCTATGTCCTGGAATGCCAATGCCAATGCCAGTCCGGCTATTCCTGCACCCGCTAACACAGAGGTTACTGCCTTATCAAGTTGAAGAATACTTAGTACAGAAAATAAGGTAATACCAATGAAAAATATATAAACTATAGAAGCAAATAAATTGTTAAGGGTTGTATTGGTTGAAACTTTTGCAATAAGCTTTGCAGCAATTTTTTTTATTCGCTTTGATACGTAAAGACCTAATACCAACACAACCGCCGCGAGCAAAATATTCGGCAACATCCTGATAAAGCCATGCATCCATGCCGTTAGCTTTTGCATTATCAATTTATATGCCTCGTTAATATCCATGAACATTTGCTATAACAATAAGTGTACTAATAATTCTAAGTATGCAGAAATATAAGCATACTTTGTTAAAAAGAAAAAATTGCTTTTAGACAAATATTTCTTCCCATATTAAATATGCCGGTGTGTCCATTGGGTGAACTGGAATAATATTCAAAATATTTAAGACGGCTAAGGCTGGATTGATATGCTTTATCGAATGCATTGTTAACCTGCAGTTGAAGTTCTATTGTATTTCTTTCACTATAATTAATTTGTGCATTTACTGAAAAATTAAACAGTGTATAAGAAGGAGTTGGTGTTTCAGTATTATTTAAGGCGAGGTAACGGTTTTGCGCAGCATCGTATTCCATCTCTGCTCCCACGTTAACCGATGGAATTGTTTTGGATTTTATAATGATCTCCTGGTTAAAACTGGTTAATAATTTTAAAGGCGGAATTAACGGCAAATATTCTCCCTCCTTTCCTTTATTCTTATAGTTTGTTTTCCGGTTGTATCCATAAATGACAGACAAAGCATTGTCAAAAGAAAAACCTTTCATTATAGCAGGATGAAAACGTCCTGATATTTCCAGGCCATATAATTGCGCAGATGCCTGTTGATATTGATAGGTTCTGTCGCCCTGCGCATTCACAACTGCGTTTCCATTGATGTCCGTTAGCTGCGAGAGATAAATATAATTTTCAATATTATTATTAAAAATGCTCAGCGTTGCATCAATATCTTTATAAAATAATTCGGCGCTCACATCTTCCTGTAAACTAAATTCCGGAACAAAATCTCTGTCCCCTAAATAAATAATATGAGCGCCCGGATCTAAACCATTAGATGCAAATTCAGTAATATTCGGAGCCCTGTATCCCCTTGCGATATTGGCTTTCAGGCTCATATTTTTATTTATCTCATAGGTGGTTCCGAGGCTAAGTGAAGTTCCGTTAAACGTTTTATTAAAAGCGGGGAATTGTAAGTATGCGGCAGCAGTATCAGGCACCGAAACTTTTTTACTAAAAAATGTTGTTGGATCAGTAACGGTATAAAAATCACTTCCCTTCAAATGACGTGTATCATATCTTATGCCGCCACTCACGGTCCATTTATTTTGCTTCCACTTTGCATAAATATAACTTCCGGCATCCAGCAGGTTATAATCGGGGATGGGAAAATCGGTAGCATCTTTACTCCTGTTATTTTGATACATTCCATTTATGCCAACAGTAATTTCGGTATTTAAAATTTCCGGAGCGTTGTAACGGAAACCATAATTGATTGTATTTAATCTTACAAAAAGGCCGGCTTGTTGCGGAACAGTTGGATGATCATATTCCCTGCGAATATTTTGCTGGAATGCAAGAAGGAAATCAATATCCCCTTTGCCTAATTCATAATGGTTATTACTGTAAATTCTGTAATGCTGAATCCGTTGATGCAAAGGACTGAGTTGATAAGAATTAAGTTCTTCATCTGAGACAATGGGCCGGTTTTTAATATCATCCAGCAGTCCCTCGTAAATTTGTTTTGTAAACTTTCTTGTCAACGAATCGCGGCTGCCGTCAGGTATGCCTTGCAAATTATTGTATAAAGTAAAGTTTACATCAGAATGTCCTGCATTACTTATATGCTTAATGGTTGCTGAGGCATTGGTTTCGCGAAAGCCCGTATTATAGACTCTTCCATCAATACGGTTGGCATAATTCCTTGCAACACGGTATGAGCCACGCAACACGTAAGCCCAATGATCGCCGGAATAATTTATCCGCAGGCCTTCCCCAATCAAACCATTGTTACCCTGATATTCTGACAATATTTTCCCATGAATTTTACGATCATTTTTCTTAGGCATTGAAGGGAGTAAACTGACTACGCCAGCTAATGCATCGGAGCCATACATGAGGCTGGCCGGGCCTTTTATCACTTCTCCCTTTTCGATATTATAAGCATCTACTTCGATACCATGTTCGTCACCCCATTGCTGACCTTCCTGTCGCACACCATCGTATAAAGTAAGCACCCTGTTGTACCCCAGCCCACGAATAAAGGGTTTTGAAATATTGGGGCCCGTTTTCACCGCGTTAAGGCCAGGTACATTTTTTACCAAAACATCAATGATATTATTTTCAGCAGTAAGTTCAATTTTTTTTAAAGAAACAGTATTTACAGGAATCGGGTTTTCTCTTTCTAATGTTGCTTTTGAAACACCGGTTACGATTATTTCATTTAAAAACCGCGACGAAGGTTTTAATAAAATTCTGTAGTCATCTTTCCCGGAAACAAGTTGAATAGTATCACTAATATAATTGAGTGAAGAAACAACCATCTTAACATTCGCTGAGTTCCTGTAAACAAGTATGCTAAATCTTCCTTGAGCATTTGACGTTGTTCCTTTAGCTGATCCCGCAATCGTAATGCTTGAGAAGGCAACTGGTTGCAAAGTTGAAAAATCCTTAATAGTTCCTGTTATTACATTTGTTTGTGCTGAAGTGTGATGATGCGTCATAAAAACGGAAATAAATACCATTACTTTAAATATATGCATCCTCTTCATATTGCGCTAATTGTTTTAGGCGTAAAAGTATAAAAGTTAGATACAACTAACAAATTTATTAGATATACTCACATCCTGTAATGTTTGGGGCTAAAATGCTATATTGGGTTTTAAAACGGTTTTTTATTCCAGGGCTGAAAATTTAAATTTTAAAAAGTGAACAATTCTTTTACTGAAGAAAATTATCTCAAAGCATTATATAACCTCACCAGTGAAACGGGCGAAGGAGAAGTAAATGTGAATGATCTTTCAAAACGCCTTGATATAAAAATGCCCACAGTTACGAGTATGATGAAAAAACTGGCTCAAAAAAAATTAGTCCATTATGAAAGCTATAAACCGGTTCAGCTTACGGAAAAAGGGAAAAAGGAAGCTGGGCTTATCATCCGGAAACATAGGCTGACAGAAATGTTTTTAGTAGAAAAAATGAATTTTGGATGGGAGAACGTACACGATATTGCAGAACAGATAGAGCATATACAATCTCCCGCCTTTTTTGAAAAGATGGATGAATTGCTTGGCTTTCCTAAAATTGATCCTCATGGCTCTCCTATCCCTGACAAAACCGGCAAAATGGTTTGGAAGGTTTATGATAAATTGGCGGACTGTAAACCTGGCGAAACAGTAACGGTTTCGGCTATACTAAATACCACATCAGGATTTCTGAAATTCCTCAACAACCGTGAAATTCACCTTGGTTTGAAAATAAAAATTAAATCTGTTGAAGCTTTTGACAAATCAATAGTTGTTAGTTATGGCAAAAAACAAAACGAAACATTAAGTAATGTTGTTTGTGAAAGACTGTTAATAGAGAAGAAGAAATGACAACACTTTATACTAACTCCAGTCAAAATCTACTTCCTGGCTATCTAATTTCCATTTGGAAGGTAAAGGATTCGTAAGCCAATCGATAGGTTCCGCTATGGGCTGTGCCCTTGCCGCATTGCTAAAACTTTTTTTAATAAATTCTTTTTGTTCTTCGCCAACCGCTCCTGGTTGGGCAGATATAAACAATGGCGCACTGCTTTTGGCAAGCAATTCCATCCATTGTTTGTTTTTCTCCCATGGTATGTCTTTTGTAAGTCCCACACAATCTCCATCGGCTTCATAAAAAGTTTCATGCTGCACCATCCTGAAGCCAAGTGCGTTCACTCCCATCTTTAGGGTACGCTCCCACTCTTTTCCACTGGTATCATCACCGATGCGATTCAATTCAAAAATCCCTGCAGATAAATGGCTCATCGTATTGCAACCAATCAAATAAATAACGCCGGCAGCTTCGCGAATGGAATTATATAAATGCAAAATAATTTCCGCATTGGTTTTTGTATTGTCGTTAAACTGCCATCCGGGCGCAGTAAGACCATCCTCCATTTGAAATCCCCAGCGGCCAAAAATATCATACGTCGTGTAATCATGTTTAACCATTTCAAATCCCCACTGGTGATAAGCGTTCCAGAGATTCTTTATGCGTTCAATATTTTCTGAAATAGTGGGGTCAAGCAAAGGACTTTTGGGATCATCACGGCCAGGGATAGACGGCATTAATAACGTTTTCTTATCGTTATGTTTCGCGGTTAAAGGTCGTGTCCATAAACCGGGCCGCATACCCAGGTTTTTAATTTCATCGGCAAGCTTTTTCATATCTCCAAACTTGCTGTTGGATATGGAGAAATCATCGCCCCAGCAACAGTCATCAGGCAGCAAAGGCGATTTAACTGCCCAACCTGCATCAATAACAGAAAAGGGAGGATTGTTGGAATTGCTGGCCAGTGCAGTCATTAAAGAAGTTGTTTCCAAAATGAGTTGAGCCGAATTATTACCATAGGCGAAATACCAATCGTTAATACCATAAACAGGTTTTTCTGTCAGCCGCGGGTTATCACACATCTGGCTGCAAAATCTTCTTACTGTTGCAAACACATTTTCATTTCCTTCATTTTTTGTAGTTACAATATCAGCAGCATGTAATGTTCTATTACCCAACTGAACTCCGTTACCTCCCGTTCTGGTATCCAGTGTTAATTGTAGTGTGTCGTTGGTAATTTGCCAGGAACAAATTGTATTACATCCTGTTTTAACTCCAAAGCATATTGTATTGCTATCATCATGGGCAATACAATACCAGGGCAATTTTTCAGTTTCAGTTATTTTTTGCCAGCTACGATCGCCGTAGGCACGTTCCCAGGCATCACCAAGAATTAATGAAGTATTCGCGGCAGTATATTTCCAGGAAAGTTTTATTTCTTTGAATAATAGAATTGGTGATTGAACATACACTTCAATCTTATCATCTAAGTTTTTTAAGTCGACAATTACATCTTTGTATTTCCATTTGAATTTATCTGAACTTTCTAACGCAATATATTTATCATCGGAAAGTATTTCAACTTTATCAGGCATTTGTATTACAGGATTTTTTTTGCTACCGGCCTTTGTAAAATCTGCAATTAATAAACCTGCGAGTGAGAGGGTGGATAGTCTTAGGAAATGTTTACGATGCATATTATTATTACTTGTGACTATTTTTTGATACTAAATCTTTTATTCAAAATAAATCTTCACCGTTTGATATAACAACCTGTTCTGCATGTACTGCGTTTGCATATTTACTTTTTCGGTATAACCTTCCAGGCCAAATAAACCTGCTGCATTCCCTTTGTTAACGGCTATTTCAAGATAATTAGCCGAATTGAATAATGCCAGCTTTTCGCTCTCGTGAACATCAGCGTACGTTTCACTGATCTTTTCAATTATTTCATCCCGTTTAAAAACAATTTTAAAACTTCTTCCTCTCCTTTGTTCTTCAAATTCTTCTTTGGTAATATTAATGATAACATTTTCGAAATTATCTATGAAAATAATTTGCCCTTCAATGTACTTTGGCCCAAGTAAAGGACGTAAAGGATTTTTAGTTTCTATTGAAACACTTGTGTCTCCTACTTCTTCCATTGTTTTGCCATTAAGAATTTCCTGGAATGCTTTTGCAAATACAGAGGCACAATACAATGTGTTCTTTTTTTCAGAGGGCTTCAGGGAGAGCGCAACAATCTTTTCAGGAACGTCTTCAAGAATCATTGTTATCAATCCATTGTCCGCACAGCCTATATACTGATCCTTATGCTGAACTAGTAACAAATGATCAGGCTTCTTATCAAATAAATTTACCAGAACAATATGAAATGTGTTCGGTGGAAAATTTTTTATTGCATTACGGCAAACATAAGCCGCCTGCGGATAGTTAAACGGAGAAAGCTCATGTGATACATCAACAATATTGAAACTATCATTAACGCGGAGTAATTGCCCTTTGATGGCTCCTGTTAAAAAATCCTGTCGTCCTATATCTGATGTAAGGGTTATTAACGGCATTCAATATTTGTTACAGAATTCTTAAAAAGTAAAAGATAATAAAAAGCACTCAATGAAAATATATTTACTTCACAAGTTCGCCATTTTTGAAAAAAAATTTTCTCACTAATTTATCGGCAATAGACGGAAAAAATTTATTAATGAATACGGTTCGTTTACCGTCGAAAGTTAAGACCAATGTTCGTTTTCTTTTTTCTATTGCGTGTAAAATATGTCGGGCGCATTCTTCAGCACTCATCATTTTACCTTCATCCATTGGCGATTCGCCCTGGGATTTTGCTTCTTTGTTCAACGCTACATTCCTGATATTAGACGTGGTGAAACCAGGACAAACCCACATTACATTTACACCCGTTTCCAGTAATTCAGTGCGCAGAGCTTCCATCCATCCGTTCACTGCAAATTTGCTGGCACTATAACCGCTTCTTCCCGGCAAGCCCCGGTAACCTGCAATGGAAGAAACTCCAACGATAGTCCCCCTTCTTTCAATGATAGACTCCATGGCATATTTGGTGCAATAAACGGTACCCCAGAAATTAATATCCATCACATTTTTTAAGGTTGCAAGATCAGTATCTTTAAAAAGAGCCCGCATAGATATTCCGGCATTGTTGATTAAAATATCAATACCACCGAATTTTTCTATGGTCGCGTTAATAAACTTTTTGCAGTCTTCTTCTTTACTTACATCGGTTATCATCGTAAATAAAGTTATGCCCGGGTTTTCATTTACAAGTTTATCAAGCTTTTGTTGATTGCGTCCGCAGGTGGCCACTTTTGCGCCTTTCTTCAAAAGCATTTCTGTTAATGCTTTCCCAATTCCATCGCTTCCGCCAGTAACCACAACTACTTTATCTGAGTACATTATTAAAATTTAATATTGGCAAAAATAGCTGAGATGAAGGGGGAATAAAAAGATAATTTTATTTATTACGCTTACTGTTCTTATAAAATTAAGGAGGGCATAAAAAAAACCCTGATTTTTTCAGAGGCTTTGTGATCCCGTTGGGACTCGAACCCAAGAGCTACTAAAACAAGTTTTCAATGTACTTTCTGGATTTCATTTTCTTAATATAGCTTTCTCTCGTCTTAGCTTCGGGCAGCGTTTCAAAATATTCTTTGTGTTTTAATACCCATGGTACACCCGTTGAGGTAAATTTTGAATGTCCAATATTATGTTCATACAATCTTCTGCCCAGATCGATGCAGGCGCCAACATAATATTTATTAAGTCTCTCCGAATAGATGATGTAAGTGTATGGCATAAAAAAACCTCTGATTTTTTCAGAGGCTTTGTGATCCCGTTGGGACTCGAACCCAAGACCCATACATTAAAAGTGTATTGCTCTACCAACTGAGCTACGGAATCAATCTTTTTATTCCTTTCCCTAAGACCCTCCCGATAAAATCGGGATGCTCTAACAACTGAGCTACGGAATCGTTTTTTTTAAAGGAGTGCAAAAATAAGTCAAAAAGATTTGGCAACAAATTTTTTAAAAGAGTTATAATTTTAGCTATTCTTTCAAAATTAACTTCAATTAAAAAGAAGTAATAATTTATCTTCAACTTTATGAAAATAACAGCGATAGGTGTAATAATTTTTATTTTATTTTCTTTTGGAAAATGTAATTCATCAAAACCGGTTCGTAAGCCTTTCGTTGATCCACAATATAATTATACCTATAAGCCCCGCTCATCAGATGGTACCGGAAAGTTTTATGCCAACAGGGAAATTGCACAGGTAATGGGAGCAGATGGTGCCGCGTGGCTCGACAGAAAAGATCGTGAAAAGGAAGAAAATTCCAATCTTGCTATTGAGAAAATGAATCTTACGCCAACGAGTGTGGTGGCAGATATTGGAGCTGGAACCGGTTATTTTACTTTCAAGTTAGCCAAAAAAATCCCACAGGGAAAGGTATATGCCGTAGAAATACAGGATGATTTGATCCGCTACCTGAACAACCAGAAGAATGAATTGGGCGACACAAATGTTGAAGTTGTAAAAGGCGATTCAAAATCGCCGCATTTGCCTGATAGTTCTTTAGACCTTGCCATATTGATTGACGTTTATCATGAATTGCAATATCCGAAAGAAATGATGCATAATATTAGCAAGGCACTAAAGAGTAACGGCAAATTGTTATTGATTGAATACAGGGCCGAGGATCCTAAAATTCCAGTATTACCTTTGCATAAAATGACTGTCGAGCAATTAAATAAAGAAATGCTGGCCAATGGTTTTAAACTTTCATACGATGGAGAGTTTCTTCCGGTTCAACACTTTTTATTGTACCAGAAACTCAATCCCTAAAGATTTTTTCTTACTGAATGAATACTAAAAAAAAGATTGATATAATTAATGATTTATTGGAAGACTGCATCCTGGCATACCCGGTGTCGTCATTTGTTATTAGCCTTTATAAGCAATACCAGCAACGCGGAAGTCTTAGCAAAAAACAGCTACAGGGCTTGCATAGCAAAGCTTCGAAAATAAAAGATATCTCTACGAGTAGACTCGGAACACTGGAGGCAATTATAAAAAGAATGCCCACAAGGTATAAATCGGAATTGCCACCGCCTTCGCCATTGTTTGAAAAAGACAAAGATGCAGGGATGCTAATCGAGGTAATACTTGCAAAGTATCCTCAACATAAAAGGGTGTTATTTCTTAAGGCTAAATATGAAAACAACGAACCTTTATCTACAATTGAAATCTCGGAATTAAAAAAATTCAAACAATTCATTAAATAAGCGCTCAAGACTTCGGTTGAACGTTCCTTTCAATTTTATTCGAATTTATTAACACGAAATATTAAAAAAAATTATGATAGTTACTTAAACTTACAAATTATTTATTTTTATTTTCTTATGAAAACTAAAAACCAAAGACATTTTCGAAAGCATGCTACAAAAGTCTTGTTGGTTATTATCGTAATTTTTAGTCTTTTCATCGCTGGCGGTTATATTTGGTTTGTCCATAATTCTAAACGCATTTTGATCGATCTTTTTAATGAAAGATCACAAGGCAAACTAAAGCTTCAACTCGCTGACGTGACTTTTAATTTCATAAACAGTACGGTAAAAATCCGTGAGGCAAAAATTACAAGCACAGACAAAAATGAGCCGCCCATAAGCTACAAGGTTAGTTTCACAAAAATAACGTTACACACTAATACAATTTGGTCATTGTTAGCCAGGCGGTCCCTTGAAATACGGCAAATCAAAGTATTTGACCCGACCATTGATGTTTATAATAACTTAAAAAATAATGACGATACGGTCACTCAACTTTCTATCAAAGCTGAATTAGGTAAACTCTACAGTTCAATACAGGAAGGAATTTCGGCTTTGCATACACATTCTATTTATATCAACAATGCAAAGCTCATACTTCACAATAAAGAGGCGCCGGACAAAAAGCCCATAGTTTTTTCAAACATTTATTTCACTCTTAAAAAACTGGATAAGTTCAACGGGAAATATTTCCAAAACAATAATCTCGATTTCAGTTCGTCTGACCAGGATATATTACTGAGTGACGGTGTTCATAAGTTATCATTTAAAAAACTTTCCATTAAAGATGCCAGGAATATCATACTCGACAGTTGCACAATTATAGCACTACCTACTCCATTATCCGGAAATAATTATAAGATTAGTTTCGAAAAACTGGTGCTTACAGGAGTAGACTTTGCCTCGTTATATAATAAAAGCATTATCAGGGCTGATTCTGTTTACTGTCAAAATCCCATTTCGGTAATTAGCCTCAACTCCGGTATTCCTGACAGTAATATAGTTACGAAGGGGTTGCCCGATCTTGAAAAGGTTATCAAAAATCTCTCTGGTAATCTTGATTTTGGTTTTGTGGGCCTCACGAATGCAGATATCCACCTGGATATTAAAGGGAAAAAGAGTTTATCAAATTTCCATTCCGGCAAAGTGAACCTGGAATTTACGAATCTCCGTATCAATCCTGATTCCGCGAAAATAATTTCGATGAAGAATTTTAATATGCTGGTGAAAGGCTATCATCTTTACAATGCAGACAGTTCCTGTATTTATTCTTTTGATAGTATTCGTTTTGCTGATGATAAATTATTGCTGAATAATTTTTCAATGCATACAACTTCCGGTAAGAATAAAATCAGGAGCTACAGGGATTACAGCACTCCCTTTTTTGAACTCCTGGGAATAAACTGGTCTGAGCTCATCTTCAGTCAAAACTTAAAAGCAAGTGCAGCAATACTGCATGATCCCGTAATAAATTACAGGAAATATAAAACAGTTGAGATTTCCAAAAAGTCATTGCTCTTTAATTCACATCACTCGCTCGATGATTTTATGGATATTGAAAAACTAAAAATTATTAATGGTACAATCAATCTTGAATGGGGCATTAATAATTCTTTGGAATTAACAGGCCTTGATCTTGATCTTTTTGGAAATAATATCACTGATTATAAACATGTAAATTTTAATGACAATATTCAAACTTTATATTTTACTAACGGCTATGTAAATATTGGTGATATAACTGCAGAATTACAAAATGTAACTTTCAATGAAGACAACCAGGTCCTGGCAAAAGAACTGCTGGTTCAAAATAACAGAACCGGGTTCGATTCAAGGATCAGCAATGTTTTGATAAAGCAGATTACTTCTGATCCAAGTAATGAACGGTTGCTCGTGGACGGAATAAAATGGGATAAAGGAACTATCAAATTACGTGCAATACCTGGCCATAAAACGAAACGAAAAGCATCGTCTATTCTCTTGCAAAATATTGAAGGCAGGCAAACACAATTTCAAATTACAAAAAACGAAAAGAATGCCAGTGCATTTATTGATGATTTACAGATAGCCTACCTGTTGAAAAACAGTGGTCAATCTTTTGTAATGAAAGGATTGTTTCTCAATGGTGAAACGGTGAGTATTTCAAATGCTTCTGTACAGGTGAAAGCTGAAAAATTTAATTTAACTGACAATACACAAAAGTTTGAAAAGGTAACCCTGGAAAAAAACAGTTCTGCGCAAAACCCTGTTATTACAACATCTTCCCTTAAACTTACCGGGAATCTTTATAATTACTTCAATAATAATCTCCACTTCAAAAATGTAGATCTGCAATCGCCGGAAATCATTTTTAAAAAGGAGAATTCTTCCCCAACGCTTCCAAAAGACTCGACAAAAATTCCGCGGATTATAGTGGATCACTTCAATATTCATCAGCCCGCTTTGAATGTGCACCTAAAGGATAGTACTTCTGACAGAAATTTTTTATTGCCTTATTCAAAAGCAAATGAGATAACGCTCGACGGCCTCGTACTCAATTCTGATAAAATCACTGTTGGTAACATTAATCTGAAATTTGCAGGCATTGATATACATAACGGGGACGATAAACGTTTAAAAATCGATAAGGGCATTGATGCAGATATTAAAAACATAACGTTGTCAAATTTTAAAAAACAGCTCTCATGGGAAGGAATGCTTACCAAACTAAATATTAAAAAATCAGATGGATTTAGTTTTAACTTAAATGAAAATAAGCTCCACCTGGCAGACATTAATGTCGGTAATGTCCGACTAAACTCCGATTCAATAAACAATCCTGTTAAATTACTAACTGCAAATCCCGATGCCTGGATAACTACTTCCTCTGCAAAATACGTTACAGGAAATTCATTGTGGAATGGTACTAACATCACTTACAACGGAAGTAGCAAAGAATTGAATATAGATTCAATTCATTACCGTCCAAAATTGTCGCGTGATTCGGCCATCGCTTCCAATCCATATCAAATGGACTATATATATTTTAGTTCCGGGAAAGCATTACTTAATGGATTTGACCTGGCAAAACTTTTCAACGACAATTCTCTTGCAATAGAAGAAGCGACGTTTACTCATCCATCTATTCATATTTACCGGGATAAATTGCCGCCTTTCCGGTACGGTATCAGGAAGAAATTGTTTACCGAAGCGATAAAAAAAATTGACCTTCCCATTTCACTCAACGAAATTCATGTTAATGATGGCACAGTAAGTTATACCGAAAAAAATGCAAAATCACGGCTCAATGGAACCTTTACTCTCACTCATTTAAATGGAAATATTTCCAACGTAAAAAATAATGAGCTGGAAAATCGTGATTCTTTGCTAATAAATATGACCGGTAAATTGCAGGACAAAGCCTCGTTCGAACTTTCGTTGCACGAGTCTTACAAGGATTCTTTTTATGGATTTGCTATGAATTTACAGCTTGCTCCAACGCCACTCGACATCTTGAATCCATTATTGGCACCACTTTCCGATGTAA
Source organism: uncultured Chitinophagaceae bacterium (assembly GCA_963819925.1). Taxonomy (GTDB): domain Bacteria; phylum Bacteroidota; class Bacteroidia; order Chitinophagales; family Chitinophagaceae; genus Ginsengibacter. The sequence goes on from CAWFYG010000029.1 coordinate 615,287, forward strand.
AATTTATTACAGGATACCTAAACAGTTTTAAAATGCATGCGGTCGGAAACGAAAATTTTGCGCACGGAGCCATGAAATTTTATTACAGCAATATGCACATTAAGTTGCTAAAGAATGGCGGCACGGAAAAAACCAGACTATTGAAGAGTACTGAAAGTAATTTGGTAAATTTTTTCTTTGTAAGAAATAATAACGACTCACGGACCGGTCTTATTTACTTTGAAAGACTAAAGGACTATTCGTTTTTCAATTATATGAAAAAAATTGTTTTCAGCGGCATCAGCACCAGTGTAGGAGCCCGTAAAAACAGGAGTTATCGCAAACATTATAAGCAGAATGGTATTACAAATTTTGAATAATAGATTGCCAGTAAAAAATGGACAAGCAAATTATAAGTACCAAAATAATAAAGCCTTACCCATCAAAAAAAACCTCCGTTTTCCTATTTTACTAAATTTGTTTCAAACTGGCTGTAGCTTCGTATTTATAAATCTTTGGGAGAAAAAGCAAAACAATTAAAAGAAGATTTAAACAAAAAAAAACGTTCCCTGCACCGTCCCCTGACCAATCTTAATTTTATATCTTGATCAATATTTGTGATGGCGGAAGTAAAATTTATTTTAAAAGAACATCATACTATCTTAATTTCCCTTTATTACCTTAATACTTTTGGTTTGTTGTGATTCAATTATTGTAAGTACGTAAGTTCCTTTTGACAATTTGCCGGTTTCATTTATCTGCACAACATTGGTTCCGGGAGATAGCAATTTAATTTCCCTATACAATTGCCTTCCACTAACATCAGTTATTATAAAAGTTGCTTTATCCTGAACAGGTACTTCAACCGTTACTATCAGCCTGTCTTTAAACGGATTTGGATTTACTACAGCAAATCCATTACGATCCGTTCTTATTTTTATTACCTCACTATATTTAAAATTGCCATCATTATCCACGCTTTTTAAACGGTAATAGTAAAAAGGCGATACTATCAATGCTATTTGATCATTATAAATATAAGTGCTATTCCCTGTTGCTTTAATTTCAGAGAGACCGGAAAATTTTTGTCCATCAGTACTACGCTGCAATTGATAATAATTAAGATTCTGTTCATTGTCAACTTTCCAGGTTAATTCATTGGTGTTTCCAATATTTTTACCCTTAAAGCTTATTAGCGAAACCGGTAAAGGGCCGGATTCTGATGTTTCAATAAATGCGGAACCGACACCTGCACCGGCGCCGTTGGCACCGTTATAATCTTTTAACTTAGTAATTGTAGAAGAAGAAAGATCAAAAGAAAAAATAACACCATTGCCGCTGCTTCCTCCGGCAGAGGTCATGCCATATAACTTTCCATTACCCGCCTGCATCAGGTCACCATAAGGATAAGCACCGTTGGTACCATTAAAATCCTTCAGTTTCGTATAAGTAGAAGAAGAAGGGTCAAAAGAAAAAATAACACCATTGCCGCTGCTTCCTCCATATGGTGTCATACCATATAACTTTCCATTGTTTGCCTTAATAAGGCTGCCTGAAGGATAAGCGCCATTGGTTTCATCGCAATCCTTTAGGTTTGTATAAGTAGAGGAAGAAGGATCAAAGGAAAAGAGAACACCCATTTCGCTGCTTCCTCCATAAGCTGTCATGCCATATAGTTTTCCATTCGTTGCTTGTATAAGGTTGCCCGTCGGATACGCACCATCGGTGAAATCAAAATCCTTTAGCTGTGTAAAAGTGGAAGAAGAAGGATCAAATGAAAAAATGAAACCGTAGCCGCTGCTTCCTCCACTATTAGCCATGCCATATAGCTTTCCATCACTTGCCTGTACAAGGCCGCCCCCTGGCATATTGGCGTTATCAAAATCCTTTAGTTTTGTATAAGTAGAAGAGGAGAGATCAAAAGAAAAAATAACACCGGCGTCGTTGCTTCCCCCTGTATATGTGGTGCCATATAACTTACCATTACTTGCCTGCGTAAGGCTACCTTGCGGATAGCTACCGCCGGCATGATCAAATTCCATGAGCTTTTTGTAATTGGAAGCAGATGGATCAAACGAAAAAATGACACCATAGCCGAGGTTTCCTCCGCCGAAAGTCAACCCATAGAGCTTTCCATCATTCGCCTTTATAAAGCTCCCTGAAGGATTACTTCCGTTTTCGTTAGCCCCGAAGTCCCGCAGCTTTGTATAAATTGTCGCTGTTGGATCAAAGGAATAAATAACACCATCATCGCCGCTTCCTCCGTGTGCTGTCATTCCATACAGTTTCCCATTGCTTGCCTGCATTAGGCTTCCATCGGGAGAGGGATAACCGGCATCGGTACAGTTAAATTTCTTCAGGCTTGTAAAAATGAAAGAATGTGGATCAAATGAAAAAATAATGCCACAGAGATCACCTCCATGAGCTGTGGCGCCATACAGCCTGCCATCGCTTGCCTGGATAATCCCAGAGGGGCCGCCACCAGTTTGGTGATCAAAATCGTTCAGTTTTGTATAAACAGAAGAGGAAAGATCAAAAGAAAAAATAACGCCAGCGTCGTTGATTCCGCCTTCATAGGTGGTGCCATATAACTTGCCATCAGTCGCCTGGATAAGGCCTCCACCATAAGGATAAGCGCCGTTGGTACCGTCAAAATCCTTAAGTTTCGTATAAGTAGAAGAGGACGGATCAAAGGAAAAAATAACGCCATTGCCGCTGCTTCCTCCGGAAGAGGTCATGCCATATAACTTGCCATTACCCGCCTGCATGAGGCCACCATAAGGATAAGCCCCGCTGATACCATCAAAATCCTTCAGTTTGGTATAAGTAGAAGAAGAAGGATCAAAAGAAAAAATTACACCGTATCCGTTGCTTCCTCCATTATATGTCATGCCATATAGCTTTCCATTAGTTGCTTGCACCAGGCTGCCATGAGGATTCGAACCACCGGTATTATCAAAATCCCTCAGTTTTGTGTACGTAGAGGTGGAAGGATTAAAAGAAAATATTACTCCGAGGCTATGGCTTCCGCCACCATATGTCGTACCGTAAAGCATTCCATTACTGGTCTGTACCAGGCTGCCATAAGGACCAGCGCCATTGATGCCATCAAAATTCTTTCGTTTTGAGTAAGAGGAAGAAGAAGGATCAAAGGAAAAAATAACCCCATTGCCGCTGCTTCCTCCAAGAGGTGTCATACCATATAACCTTCCATCGCTTGCCTGGATTAAATTTGAGGACGGAGCGAGGGCAATGCTTTCAAAAGATTTGGCAACTATTAAATTATTAGTAGCAGGTATAAATTCAGTAATAGTACCTCCGTTATCATTTCCTCCCTTTGATGTAGTACCATATAAAACCTGGGCCCTTGAATAAAATACACAGGCTATAAAGTAAATAATACTTAGTGAAATCTTTTTCATGGCAATTATTTTAAAATAAATTATTAATCATTATCTAAATAGTAATAACTAGTTTTCAAGGAGTAGCTGAGGCGCTTTTGGGTTTGTAAATTTCTTTTTATCAAATTCGTGTAATGCTCAAAATCTAAAACATTACGTCATAGCTGCAAATAAATTGGAATCGTTATTAAACGAAAACCTAATTCCATCACCCCGTTTTCAACTTGTATCAGCGCCATTATTAATGAAAAGAAATTTGCTTATTAAAGTTACTTCTGTTACCTGCCGTAATTAGTGATACAAGTCAGTACACCTGATGATTGCGATTGACTGTCTGTATCTCGTCAGAACAAAAAGAGCTGGTTGTCAGACAATATTTCCTAGAAAAGAATCCGGATTGTGAGTCCATGGAATATAAGGACGGGAATTCTTCAATTTTTACTCAATTAGTAGTTAGCAACAATTCAAGTATTCGCAAATGCTTTACCACAGGGCTTCCCAAAAAGGCTGCCACCGTTTTCTAACTAATGGTAAAGTGAATTAAGTAAGCTTGATAGAAGAGATGAAGCATCAATGCAGCAGTTTAATGGGTAACCGTCATTTAATAATTATACAGGATACCAGCAGTTTTAGCCTTAACACATATTATTACTATGTCAAAAAAGAAAGCTATAGATAAGCTTTTAAAATTATACCGTACCTGTGATGGTGGTTAAGTTGGGCAAAAATTATAAAATTCGTTCCCTTGAAATAAAAATGTCCTGAAGCTCAGTAATAATGAACAGTTTATTTTCCATTTGTGCCCAAGACTGGATTCGAACCAGCACAACCTTGCGGATGCTACGACCTGAACATAGTGCGTCTACCAATTTCGCCACTTGGGCATACGAATTGCAAATATAATTTCAAAAAAATATTAAGCGAAGCAAATTATCTGCACCCATTTTTATCAAAATTATTTTGATGAACGGCAATAATAATTATTTTTTTTCCATGAACTTTAATTTCGGCAAAAATTAAACTCTTATGATCTTCAAAAATGCGATAAGCTGGTTCGAAATTCCGTCTACGGATTTAGACAGGGCTGCTACTTTCTACGAAACAATTTTTGATATTAAACTTAATCCGTTGGAAACTCCGGAAATTAAAATGCGACTTTTTCCGTTGGAAGACATGATGGGTGTAGGCGGTGCAATAGTGTCCAGTGACGGGTTTCATAGGCCTTCCCTTACAGATGGCCCATTGCTCTATTTAAATGCCAATCCTGATGTGCAAAAAGTTCTTGACAAAGTAGAAGCGGCAGGAGGTAAAATTGTTGTACCCAAAACTGCAATCGGCGAATATGGCTTTATGGCTGCTATTATAGACACTGAAGGCAACCGCATGGCGCTACATTCCGTTCCGGTACACAATAATTAATCCAAATCTAAAATGGTGTTATGAAAAAATTATGCATTTTACTAATGCTTGTATTACCCTTTGCGCTTCAATTTTGCTCTTCATCAAAAAAGTCAGGAAGTGCAATAGTACCACCAAAAATTACTTACGTGGAAAATGTGCAGCCTACCATTTTGGCCAATTGTTCTCCATGCCATATTCCGCCAAAAGGATTTAAAAAGTCATTCAATAGTTACGATTCTGCAAGGCTTAGTATCGATGAAATGATAGTACGAATAGAAAAACAACCCGGAGAAAAAGGGTTTATGCCCTTCAAGCATCAAAAACTTTCTGATTCTACAATCATGATTTTTGTTAATTGGAAAAAAGATGGCCTGGTTGAAAAATAGCCATGGCTAAGCCAGGATTTATACGGCCACGTTAAACTCTCTCAAAGCATCATTCAGGCTTGTTTTTTTATCGGTGCTTTCTTTTCTTTTACCAATAATTAATGCACAGCTTACGTTATATTCACCCGCCGGAAACTTTTTTAAATAACTGCCGGGAATAACTACGCTCCCGGAGGGAACATTGCCCTTGTATTCGATAGGTTCACTACCGCTTACATCAATAATTTTGGTTGACTGGGTGAGTACCACATTAGCGCCCAATACTGCTTCCTTCTCAATTCTCACGCCTTCAACAACAATGCTGCGGCTTCCAATAAAACAGCCGTCTTCAATTATCACAGGGCTTGCCTGCAAAGGCTCCAGCACCCCGCCGATACCAACACCACCACTGAGATGCACATTCTTTCCAATTTGTGCGCAACTGCCAACAGTGGCCCATGTATCAACCATTGTACCTTCATCCACATAAGCGCCAATGTTTACATAGCTCGGCATTAATACAACATTTTTTCCAAGAAAGGCCCCATAACGGGCAACCGCGTGGGGGACTGCCCTTACGCCTGATTCTTTATAATTATTTTTTAGTTTCATTTTATCATAAAACTCAAATGGCGGCAATGTATATGTTTCCATCCGTTGTATACCGAAATATAAAAGTATAGCCTGCTTCACCCATTCATTCACTTTCCAACCATTACTATCGGGTTCGGCTGTACGAAGCAGGCCCTTGTCTGTTTGTTCAATAACATCGCGTACAGCATTGCAGTATGTTTCATCTTTCAGTAGTTGACGGTTTCCCCATGCATCTTTAATCATTTTTTCCAGGTCCATATCTTCATTTTTTGCAAACATAATGTGTAAACACAAAATATCCGCAAATGATTAATTGATAACTTTGCACCCGCATGAAAAAAATTTTGGTAATACAAACCGCATTTACAGGCGATGCAGTTCTTGCAACCGCATTAATTGAAAAACTGCATCAATATTTTCCCGGTGCATACATTGATTTTTTATTGCGAAAAGGAAATGAAGGGCTTTTAAAAGACCATCCTTTTTTACACGAAGTATTGGTTTGGAACAAAAAAGAAAATAAGAACAAAAATCTTTTACAGCTGCTAAAACAAATAAGAAAGGAAAAATATGATATCGTAATTAACCTGCAGAGATTTGCTTCCACAGGAATATTAACCGCTTTTTCAGGGGCTAAAGAAAAAATTGGCTTTGATAAAAATCCGTTCAGTTTTTTATTTACAAAAAAAATAAAACATGATCTTTCAAATAAGAGACATGAAGTTGAAAGAAACAATGAGCTCATCAAACATCTTACCGACGATAGTATTGTAAAGCCACGCCTCTACCCTTCTGTCAAAGATTATGAAGAAACAGGAAAGTATCAATTGCAACCTTATATGTGTGTGATGCCGGCAAGTGTATGGTTTACCAAGCAATATCCTGTTGATAAATGGATTGATCTTATTAATAATTTTCCGTCATCTTACAACATTTTTTTACTGGGCGGCAAAGAAGATGAAACTCTTTGCAAACTAATAAAAGAAAAATCTACGAATAATAAAATTGAAATACTTGCCGGGAAATTAAATTTTCTATCTTCTGTAGCTTTAATGAAAAACGCAGCAATGAATTATACCAACGATTCTGCTCCCTTGCATTTTGCTTCTGCCATAGATGCTCCTGTTACAGCAATCTTTTGTTCAACCGTTCCAGCATTTGGCTTTTACCCGTTGTCATCAAAATCATTTATTGTTGAAACTAAGGAAGCTCTGACATGCCGCCCTTGTTCATTGCATGGATTAAAGGCCTGTCCGCTTGGGCATTTTAAATGTGCCAATACGATTGAAACATCTCAATTATTGTTTACCCTTTCACAATAAGAAATGAAAAAATTTGAGCATGACATTACCCATTCAATAATTGCGCTGAAGCAGGGCGGTATTATTTTATATCCTACAGATACCATTTGGGGCATTGGCTGCGACGCCACTAATCCTGATGCAATAAAAAAAATTTACCGGCTAAAAAACAGGCGGGAAAAAAAATCGATGATCATATTACTTGCACATAAAAGTGATATTGAAAATTATGTTTCTCAGCCATCAAAAAAAATTATCGATTTTATTTCTTCGCAAAAAAAACCAACAACTGCAATTTTTGAAAAAGCAATTAATTTACCACAGGAACTCGTAAACGCAAATGGAAGTATTGCTATTAGAATTGTTAAGGACGAATTTTGCGAAACACTTCTTCGGTATTTTGGAAAGCCGCTGGTATCAACATCGGCAAATCTTTCAGGAGATGCATCACCGGAAAATTTTAAAATGATTTCTGCTGCAATAAAAAACGGTGTTGATTATATTGTTCAACACCGTCAGAATGAATTACAAATTTTTCAACCCTCTTCCATAATTAAATTAAACACAATGGGCGAAATTGAAAAGATAAGATAGTCTACAAAGCAATCCCAACCCCAAGTTGAATGGCAGATGCTTTCCACGTATCTGCGGCCTGTATATTTTTTAAATCAGTAAGTCCACCCACATAACGGCCGTATATACGAAATTTAAGTAGTTTCAACTGAACCCCGCCAACCAGGGAAAAATCTCCGGATTTAAATGCATCCCCACCGTTTTGCAGCAAATCTTTATTTTGATCGAGCAAGACACCAAATTGCGGGCCCACCTGGATAGCAATAAATTTAGCGACATTATAATTCAGCAAGAGCGGAATGCTTAAGTAGTGCAGTTGAATGTTATTTATGTGGTTAAACTGGTAAACATCACTGAATTTTGTGGAAGTGTCGGTGTTTACCTGGTTGAATACAACCTCAGGTTGTATAGCAAATTTTTTACTTAGCGCTATAGTTGCAAAGCCGCCCAGATGATAGCCTAGCGCAAATTCATCTTTGAATGCCTGGCCGTCAATCCTACCAAGATTGGCTCCTCCTTTAATTCCTATACTAAAGGATTGGGAAAAGGCTGAAGAGCCGACAAATAATAGTAATGCAATCGTGAGAAGTTTCGTTTTCATAATACGTGTTTTAGGGTTATTGTTTTCAATTAATGTGCCATAAGGCATATCAAAAAGTTATTCCGATATTAAAATTAAATATTTGGGTAAAGCGTTCATCATTCGTATCTGGTAAATAATAGTTAAGATATAAGTCAGGTTCGAAATAGAATTTGCCTATTGAATAATTTACATCAAGGTCCAGGCCAACTGATTGCAATTGATACTGCTCGTTATTCGATTGTGATTGAAAATGTCGTATTCTTCTTAAACGTTGTTTCGTGTATGTACTAAAGTTGGCAAGGCTGCTCGTATGGCTCACATCGTAAGTATTAATTCCACTGATTAAAGAAAGCTGCGGTGTAATAATTATTCCGTCTTTAATGGAGAATAAATTAAAAAACATGAACGAATGTTCTACGCTTCCCGCAATTGAATACGATGAAATTTTAGTAGTGATAGTATCATTATAGAGAATGTGCACCAGTTGCGTTAAAATTCTTACGGTTGTGTCAATGTGAATTAGCTGGTCAAACTTTCCTGAAGCATATCCCAGGGCGATACCGGGTTTAAACCATGGCTTTTTAAAAAGAATATTCCCATAAAATTCATCTTGTATTGGTGATGTATTGTAACTATACTTGCTTTTTTCAAAATAATGCGTGTAAGAAATCAATAAGTCTGCGAACTTTCCTTTATTATAGTTGTAGGACGGAGTTAAAGTATATTGATAAAAATCAGTCTTATTATTTTCATTTAATAAAAACCCGGCAAAAGAAATTCCAAACCCGCTTTTATGGTAGTAACCCACAGATGGGGTAAAGACAAGTGTTTGAGAACTCTGCAGAGATTCTACCGATTTATCCTGGTTGCTGTATAATTTATTTCCGATGCCGGCATTTATCCGGAAGTAACTTGAATTTTTACTGAGGTTGTTAATCATTTTTAGCATTTCATCATTCTTCAATAACGAGTCCAATATATGTTGGTCAGACGGACTTAGCTGTGCGTGCAATTTTGAGGATAATAAAAGCCCTGCAAGAAAAAAAAATAAAATTCTTCGCATAGTTCAGTAAATTAAATATATGCAATTGATGTGCAGGAGCGATCCTATTATCTTCAAACAGTCTCCTGAAACAGACCTCAAAAATAGATATAAGTTTAATCAACGAATTCCATGGCAGCTTTCTTAACTTATGGTAAACTATTTATAACAAGCCGCTGTTTTAATACTATCATGCTAATAACATACCTTTGCGCCCAAAATAAAATTTAAAATGAATGCATTTGAAGGTCTTGGGTTGAATGAAAACCTCGTTAAGGCTGTTACTGATCTTGGTTTTGATACTCCCACGCCCATACAAATTAAGGCAATTCCAATTTTATTATCCGGTACAACAGATTTCGTTGGACTAGCTCAAACAGGCACAGGTAAGACCGCGGCTTTCGGTTTGCCTTTGTTACAACTAGTGGAACCGGAAAACCGGTATCCGCAGGCATTGATCGTATGCCCCACGCGGGAACTTTGTTTACAAATATGTAACGACCTGCAAGAGTATAAAAAGTATTCACACAACATAATTGCAGAACCTGTTTATGGAGGAGCTTCTATTGTAATGCAAATGCGTGCACTCAAAAAAGGAGTTCACATTGTAGTTGCCACACCGGGCCGCCTTATAGACATGATAGAAAGAAAAGCAATTGATTTGCAGAAAGTAAAATATGTTGTTCTTGATGAAGCGGATGAAATGCTGAATATGGGATTCAGGGATGATATTGATTTTGTTTTAAAAAATACAGTCAACCGCGAAAGCATTTGGTTGTTCAGTGCTACCATGCCATCTTCTGTTCGTGAAATTTCAAAAAATTTCATGCGCAACCCCAGGGAAGTAACGGTGGGCAAAAAAAATACAGCTAATGTAAATATCGATCACCAGTATTTTATAACGCCAGCACAATCAAGATTTGAAACATTAAAGAGACTCATCGATTTTAACCCGGGTATCTACGGAATCATTTTTACCCGTACAAAGGCTGATGCGCAGGACATTACAGAAAGACTGGTAAAACAAGGATATGATATTGAAGCGTTGCATGGCGATCTTACTCAACAACAACGTGATAAAGTAATGCAACGGTTTCGTGAAAAAAGCCTCCAGTTATTAATTGCAACCGATGTTGCAGCAAGAGGTATTGATGTGGAAGGAATAACACATGTTATCAATTTTGAGTTGCCGGATGATATGGAGGTGTACACGCACAGGGCAGGTCGTACCGCCCGTGCAGGAAAGAGTGGAATTTGTATTTCTATTTGTCATAGCAGGGAGGCATTTAAAATTCGCCAGCTTGAAAAAATAGTAAATGCGCAGTTTCACCGGCTTGATATACCCAGTGGCAAAGATGTATGCCGCAGACAGTTTTTCTTTTTCATGGATAAACTTATTAATGCAGACACATCGCATGGTGATTATGAAACCTACATGCCCGATCTGCAAAAGAAATTTGAGGACATAAGCAAAGAAGAAGTACTGAAAAGAATTGCTGCCCTTGAGTTCGACCAGTTTTTAAAATATTATGAAAATGCCGACGATCTGAATGCAAGAACAGATTTCAAGGAAAGAAGATTTGAAAATAATAGCCGGGATCGCGGTGGCCGAAGAGAAAGAACATCATATACCAGGGATAACGGATTTACAAGGCTTTTTATAAATCTTGGCACAAAGGATGGATTTTATAAAGCGAGTTTTTTACAATTCATTTTAGATGAGAGCAATCTTAAAAAAGAAGTGCTGGGTAAAATTGATCTTCGTGAAATGAATTCATGGGTTGAAATAGATAAATCAGTCGCCACAAAAATGATAAGGAGTATGGATGGGAAAAAGTATAATGGTCGTTTAATAAGAATGAATGAGGCGGATGGCGGGTTTAAAAGACCTTCAACAGAAGGAAGAAAAAAATTTCATATGCATGAAAACAGGTAGCATAATTGCTTATCTTTTCTTCTGACTTCAGTAGATAATATTTAGTTGGGCTAAATATTATTTTGAAAAGCATTTTAATTAAATGCTTTTTTTTATTTCAGCCATATAACCTTACTTCGTGAACGACGATGTTATTTTTAAATAAACATTTCCAGATGAAAAATATTATCGCTCCGCTCTTTTGCTTTGTTCTGTTAACACTCCCATCTGCATTTCTTTATTCACAACCAGGCGCAGATTCATTATTAAATTTCATTAAACAAAATAAATCGAGAGCCTCTCTTTTTCTTAGAAAGAATGATACTGTGGTTGCGCAGCTCAATGAAGACAGGTTAATGCCGTTGGCAAGCACCGTAAAAATTATCGTTGCTATAGAATTTGCCAAACAGGCGGCTCATAATGTTTTCAATAAAAATGAAAAAATACCCCTAAGCGAATTGGATAAATATTATATACCAAATACGGATGGCGGAGCACATCCGCGTTGGATAAGTTATGAAAAAAGTCTCGGAAATATTATTAATGACAGCGTGAAATTAATTGACGTGGCAAGAGGCATGATCATATTCAGCAGCAATGCCAATGCAGAATATCTAATGGATCTGCTGGGGTTTGACAACATAACGAACAACCTGCAACTCCTGGGATTAAAGAGACACACGCCCATTTACCCTTTTGTGTCCGCTTTGTTTTTATACCAGAATCCAAAGAAATTAAATGAGGATAAAATTATAAGGGTGATAAAAAAATTAAGTGATGAAGATTATGAAAAGGCGGCGTTCTTGATTCATCGTGAATTAAAAAATGACAGCAATTACAAAAAAGGATTCCGGCCGCAGGATCTCACTTTAACAATGCAGCGAGAATGGAGCGACAGGTTGCCTGCGTCCACGACAAAAGAATATGTGCAGTTATGCTCCATACTCAACAACAGGAAATATTTTGATGATAGCACCTACGCGGTGCTGGCCGAAGTCCTGGAAACGTTAATGGAAGTTCCCGCAAACAAAGCATGGCTCTCACACGCAGGTATGAAGGGTGGTTCAACAGTCTTTGTTCTTACCAAAGCATTGTATGCAACACTAAAAAATGGAACCAAAATTGAAATGGCTTATTTCTTTAACGATCTCACTGGTGAGGAAAATATGAGGCTTCAAAAATGGATGAATGATTTTGAAATAAAGGTTTTAACAGATGAAAATTTCAGGAAGCAGATTGGCAGAGGGTTATAAATCCTCACAATATACAACCTCAGTAAATTGCGCAATATGTGCGGTGTAGCCTTTTTGCAATCATATTTTTCCATACTTTTTATAATACGCCAATAGAGTTGCTATCACTTCATTATAGCTGCGAAGGCCTTTCGGTTGTTGATTTATTTGCAAGTATTTTCCATACAACCAGCTTATTACAGGCTCGAAAACGCTTGTATATTTTTTATTAAAACGGCGCCATTCCAGAAGATCTGCTTTCACTTCGGGAATTAGTTGAGCCGCTGCAAGTTCAGAAGCAGTTGAATCAAAATAATATACCTCACGGTTGGCATACACGAAAAGATCAAGGTAAGTTGAGTATTGAAATAATGTGTCATGGGAGGCAACTGCCGCCAGGTATCCTGAAAAATTCGCTTCATCCTCTTTCGCATATCCAATCTGGTGACCTATTTCATGCAGCGTAATATAGGGAATTAAAAATTTTGGAACAGTAGTATTCACCTGCGCTTCACCGGTGAATGGATTGTAATAGCCGGTAAATCCCAGATAATCTCCCAGCAATCCATAGACAGACGACTTTATCGACGGAGTTTTGTATTGAAGCCAGGGATACACAACTGCTGCTTCATCATAACATACTTTCGCTCTTTTGAATAAAGCTTTGTTACCCGGATATGAAACATTTTTTTCGGCCAGGGAGCTTTTGGTTTCATTTACTTTCTGCAGCAACAATCTTTGTATTAATTTAAGATTTTCAGTATCGTAATCAATTTGCGGCAAATTCATTTGCCAGGCAATTCCTTTACGGTTATAATTGAGTCCCCAGAAAACATTGAAAACAATATAAATAGTTACGCATATTAAAATTAACTTCCATAATTTTCTAAAAAACAATTGCCTCGTGAAATTCTTTTTAAAAAGAAGAATACAATTTTTAACGAGTTTCCAAAATACCCAGCAGCCCGCAGTGAAATATAAAATATCACCCAGGCTAAACGGCATCCATCCAAATAAATATCTTAAGGCAATGGCAAAAAAATAATAAAAGTTTTTGGTGTAGAATTTTTCGACATGGTAGTTATTTTGTGCCCACCATTTTATACCGGCTACCAGTAAAAGAGCTATCAGCCAAATCCATTTTTTTCTCTTAAAATTGTTGAAAATAGTCATATAATAAAGGAACGGAATTTAGCATTAAAATCACCTAAGGATGTATATATCAATGCTCCGAAGATAGGAGAAAGAAAAGCCCGTCACAGTTTTTACAAGCAGAAACGGCATGAATGTTTAATTTTACCCTGTTTTTGTAGAAAAAATTAATTGATTTTCCTTACCTTTGCCCCCCTTTAATTTGATATCATGGGAAACAGGCACAAGTTTGACATTGCCTTCGTAGGTTTAAAGCCTGGAATTCACGAATTTAATTATGAGGTAGATGAGAAGTTCTTTACAGATTACCGGCAAACTGACCCGACAACTATAGGGTTCAATGATTGTCACGCCAATATCAAGTTAATCCTTGAAAAAAATACATCTTTTTTGATGTTGAAATTTGAGATTGGTGGCAGTGTAAATGTTATTTGTGACCGGTGTGGAAATAACTTATTAATGCATCTTTGGGATGAATTTAATATGGTGGTGAAGCAGGTTGAAAATGCTGAAGAGATGAATGAAAGTGAAGTGGACCCCGATATTTTTTATATTTCAAGAACAGAAAGCCATCTTCATCTTGCTGATTGGATTTATGAATTTGTAACGCTAAGTATCCCAATGCAGCGAATGTGCAATGAACAGGAAATGGGTGGTCCGCAGTGTAATAAAGAAATACTCGACATGCTAAAAAAAATGGAGTCGGGAATTATCGAAAATAATCATCCTTTGGAAAAGGGACTGGAACAATTTAAGAAAAACAAAATTTAATTTATATTTTAATTAACGGTTATGCCAAATCCAAAACGCAGACATAGTCAGCAAAGAAGTGCAAAAAGAAGAACGCATTATAAAGCAGATGCTCCTACATTGAGCGTTGACAGTACTACAGGTGAAACACACGTACGCCATCGTGCCCACGTAAATGAAGGTAAGTTGTATTACAAAGGAAAAGTGGTTGCTGAAAAAGCACCGGTGAAAGCCTGATAAGACTGGTACGTATTTTTATGAATTCCAAAAATAAAGTTTGATTAACTTCAACTTTATTTTTGGATTTTTTATTATAGTAATTACCGTGTCCTTACTTCTATTAAGGTCGTTAACAGTTAATTTTGTATCATGAATATTGCACTGGATATGATGGGTGGAGATTTTGCTCCCTTGGAAGCTGTAAAAGGCGTTCAGCTTTTCTTTTCGCAACCTCAACCGGTAAACTTAATACTCATTGGCGATGAACAAAAAATAAATCCCCTTCTATCTGAATATAAAATACCCGTTGAAAATAGTAAAGTGGTGCATGCGGCGCAGGTTATTGAAATGCATGAGCATCCTACCAAAGCATTAAAGGAAAAACAACAATCTTCCATAGCTATAGGATTCCATTTGCTTGCAACGGGCAAAGCAGATGCCTTTATTAGTGCCGGCAATACGGGTGCAATGATGGTGGGTGCGCTATTCAGTATTAAAGCTATTGAAGGCGTTCAACGGCCAACTATAGGCGCTTACCTTCCCAAAGAAAATGGAGACCTTTCTCTGTTAGTAGATGTTGGCCTTAACAGTGATTGTAAGCCGGAAAATTTGAACCAGTTTGCGATACTCGGTTCTTTGTTTTCAAAGTATATATTAAATACGCCCAATCCCCGTGTTGCTCTTGTAAATCTTGGAGAAGAAGAAGGCAAAGGAAATTTACTTACACAGGCTGCCTATCCCTTATTAAAAGAAAACAACCAAATCAATTTTATTGGAAATGCGGAAGGCCGTGATCTTTTACACAGCAAGGCGGATGTTTATGTTTGCGATGGATTTACAGGAAATGTTATTTTAAAATTTGCAGAATCCATTTACGATATTGTGCAAAACAGGAATATTAATGACGAACATTTTAACCGTTTCAATTTTGAAATTTACGGCGGAGTTCCTGTACTGGGGGTAAACAAACCGGTAATAATCGGGCATGGTATATCTCATGCAAAGGCCTTTGACAACATGATCAAAATAGCCAAAAAAATGCTCGATGAAAATTTGATTGATAAGATGCGGAATAGTTTTGCAGTTTGAAGATCTTCAAGAGTTCACTTAGGTCACAACTTCATGATTTTTTTCACATACCAGCTTACAAATTTATTATCCCAAATCATTTTACGTTCACTTTTAGGGATGTTACTCCCGGCATATTTTTAAGTTGCCAATTCTTCGCCGGGTAATCCCAAACACCCACCCGTTCGTATTCTATCTTCACATTTTGCTAATCCTTTATTTGCTATTTTTACTGCCGTCATATTACAAAATACCTGATGATCTGTGACAAGAAAACTTTACGATGTTTGTTGTTGACCTGCATCCTTTATTCGTTGCAATTTTGTTTATATGCACAAACGGATACTATACCGAAAAGATCACAGCCGGATACCACTGCAAAACCAAAATCGGACACTATACAAAGAAAATCTTTAGACGAATATCTTAAGACAAGAAAAGGAGTATTCGGGAAAATGTTTAAGGGCCTGACGAAAGATACGACAGAGGTGCAAAAAGCAAATGATTTAAAAAGAAATGATGAACCTTACAAACAATTTGAAGGAGCGGTGATCCGGCATATAATAATTAAAGATTTGCCATTTGGTATTCCTATTACAGACACGTCAAAAAAAGTTGTTACTGTATTTACCAAACTTGCCAATACCTTACATCACACCACGCGCCAAACGGTAATACGAAATAATCTTTTTTTCAGGGAGCATGAATTGCTGATTCCCTATCTTATGGCCGATAATGAAACATACCTGCGGCAATTGCCTTACGTGCAGGATGCAATTATAGAAGTAGTACCGGCCGATAATATGCAGCTTGATTCTGTTGATGTGTATATTGTTGTGAAAGACCTCTTTTCTTTGGGGTTTTCTGTGCCCTCAATAGGACTAAAAAATACTGATATTGCAGTAAAGGAAGACAACATTACAGGTTCGGGAAATGGAATCGTCGTGCATGGTTTGTATGATATAAGCAGGCGCAGAAATTTTGGTGGTGGCATTGAATATGTTTTAAGGAACATTGGAAGCAGCTTTATGAACTTAAATATGGGTTATCAAAGTTATTATCCCAATATAGTGGGATTAAAAGAAGAAAATCTCTATTATGTAAGATTTGCAAAGCCTTTAATAAACCGTTATAGCCATTGGACATATGAACTCGATGGTTCTTATCATTCTACAAGGAACATGTACTCATCCGATTCAATTTACAATAGTGATATAAGGTATCGGTATTATAATTTAGATGCATGGGCGGGTTATAATATTAACTCTACCCGCTATACTACAGAAGAGGAAGATAAAAAATTAAGAAAGCTTATTGCACTAAGGGTTATTGACCAACAATTCCAGGATTTACCCGGCAAATATATTTCTGATTATGACTGGCGTTATGCAAATCTAACCGGGGTTATTGCCTCGCTATCTTTTTACCGTCAAAATTTTTATAAGTCACAGTTCATTTATGCATTTGGAATAAATGAAGATATTCCTGAAGGCCTGAATCTTACTATAACGGCAGGATACACGAAAAAACAGGATTTATCCCGGCCATTTATAGGTTTCAATTACGAGCGGTCTGCTTTCAATTCAAGGAACAATTATTTTAGTTATACATTTCGTGCAGAAGGTTATTTAAATCACAAAACAGCGGAAGATATCAACCTGTTTGGAACCATTGATTATTTCGACCATTTAAAAGCCATAGGTACCAAATGGAAGCAGCGCACTTTTATTGACATCGGTATCGCCAAACAAATAAACACAGTGCTCAATGAACCGTTATATATCGATAGTAAATATGGATTACCTGAATTTAGAAATGGACCTTTTGGTGGTTCTCTTCGCACTTCCATTAAAGCGGAATCTGTATTTTACAGTCCGTGGCATATAGAATCATTTCGGTTTGCACCATTCGTTTTTACCAACGCCGGACTTTTCACACCATATAACACACCAATAAATACGAGTAACATTTATACAATCGTTGGTGGTGGCCTGAGAACGAGAAACGAGAGTCTCATTTTTGGAACATTTGAGCTCAAAGGCTATTACTTCCTGAAAAAAAATATTCGTAATGAGAATTGGCGGTTTGATATTGGCACAGATATAACTTTCAAATACAATACTCAGCTAGTGCGAAAGCCAGACTTTATCCAGGTAAATTGAGAGACAAGGATTGAAATGTGCAGGTTTATATAAAAACAAAAAGCATCTGATTTTGTTTTACTTACAGTCCCGATTGCTCGTGACTATAATCCAACTAACCTGATGCTTTTTTGCTGAAAGCTTCGATCTTTTGAGGGATTTTCCACTTCCAACTTTGTACCTCTAAGGTACATAGAATAGGTATCGTTTTCCAAATTTTTTTGCTGTTTGTTCTGCACCCGTTCTGCACAAAGTTATGCACAGCGAAAAGGTAACTTTTCCTTTTTATTGGGAATAATCAACTCACAATTACGTCATTCTTTCTTGCGTAATATATTTTCCAAAAAAAATTTTTTTTATAGTATATGATGGACATAATAACCAGGATTATCACCAGGGGCGAAATTATCAAAGCAACAATTTTATAACCGGTCGGACCAACTGAAATAACTGGAAAATGAAATGATCCAGATTTATTTTTAACAACCGGGCCTGAAAAATAACAATGTTCAAATACGCAGTTAGCCTGCATTAGCAAAGGAGTATGCTGTCCATAGTACCTGAAGTTGCAACTTCTGAATAAAACATTCGGGCCGTTGGCGACTAATAAAGTTTGTACGCCGGCAATACTCTGGTAAGTAAAATCAAAAATGCAATCCGAAACTTCGCAGGCGAGTTGAGAATTAAATGTTCCAAAAGAACCAAGGCTTTCTGCAAATACGTGGCTTATGTAAGAAGGGAAATAACCATGTTGATCATTATAAATAAATCTTACCACTCCCCCTGCAATATTCACATGATCAATATTCCAGTTGCCGGCCATTCTTGGAGATCCATATAAGTCAGTTCCGAAAATAGTATGGGTGCCGCCCCAGCAGTAAATATTGGAAATTACATTTCCCTTTTCCTGGTCCTGTCCTCCGGAGATACAGAGTTTGCAATTGCTAAACTGAACTTTATTTATGATGGTTATTTCTGCATTGCGGGTTAAGCCATTGGGCGATGAACAAATGCCTACCACAAAACCACTGATGTTCAGTTCCTCAAGTTCCGTGCCGGTACTTCCGGATTGAGTTGCCAGTCTCCGGATTTCCCGTAATAATCTAACAGTCCCGGGTAACCGCCATCGGCTGGAATTTTATCACCGGGAAGATTTGTAAAAGGGTCTATTACAATTCCTGCATAGGGGGAATAGCGGCTGTCCCGGCATTTTCCATCGGTAAAATCGTTAAATGCCATACTGTAAAACTTATGGGTGTCAGCAGATGAAGGGGGTTTAAAAGCTCCGACAATTTTTAATTTACGAATCTTACATCCTTTGCCGTTTTGAATCCCGATTGCAAAAGAATTATTAAACTGTGCTGCTATTTCGCTGCCTACGTTACTATCCCAAAAAGAGGATTCTCCCAGGAGTTCCAGGGTGCAAAAATTCCTTGTATTATTTTTGTTTTCATTTTCCGAATAACCCCGGATTATCAGCGGCTTCGATATTTTGTACCGGCCGGCGGGAAAGTAAACGGTGCGGATATTATTCCTGATACAGGTGTTTATAGTTTTTTGTATAGACGTATAGTCGTCCCCGTTATTCCCTTTTGCTCCAAACCACTTTACTGAAAAATATTGATTAACTGACCTGGGGTTTATATTTAAGGCTGTATCAAAAATTTGGTCCTGGTAGTCTGCATCGATATTGCCCCCGTTGATGGTTCCATTTCCCGTAAGCATGCAGCCTTGCTCAATCTTGATTGTCTTTCCCTGCGGAACATTTAGCGTGCCATCTATGACAACACCCGGAGTGTTCACCAAAATAGTTTTCGTATCCTTGTTATTCAGTGCATTTTGAATAGCCGCTGTTTGATCAACGCCCGTCAATGCCTTGGCAACATAGGTTTGCGCATTAGCAGTGTTGATCATCACTATTAATGCAAACAGGATTTTCCTCATCATTCTAAAATTTAAAATAATACTCAAAAGTATAGAAGTAAAGACAGATTGTGCGTTTGGAAAATTTTATAAAGAAATATTAAAACTTAGGCGTTTACGAAGTGCAAAAAAAAATATAATAAAAAACTAATTGCAAATCAAACTTATTTTTATTATTATTGTTACGTTTTTTACACCCATTATTGCACAGGTTTTTTCTGGTTTACAAAAGTTGCTGCGTTAATTTAAGAAACTAACTAAAGTATTTTCGGAAATCTTTACCTGGTTCAAGAAATTCAAAATCTTATTGATAAGACTTTAAAGTCGTCCTGTTGTAAAATATTTCGTACAATCAAATATTGTGCGTTTAACCATATGCCCCTTAGATCAACAAATAAAATTCTTTCCCTAAATCAGTCTAAAGAAAGACGATTCCCTGATTGAAATTTGCTTTCGCGTAGTAGATCATGTCGATGCCATGCTTGCGTATTGGGACAAAAACGAAGTTTGCAGATTTGCGAATAAGGCTTACATGAAATGGGCCCGGAAATCCGGAAATGAACTGATAGGCAAAACTAAACTGAAAGAATTTTTAGGACCCTTGTACCCTGAAAGTAAAATTTATATAAAAAGGGTATTGGAAGGTAAAAAACAGGTTTTTGAAAGAGAACTCGATTATCCTAACAAATCGATTCATCATTACTTTGTCACTTATAGTCCCGATGTTATTAAAGGTAAAGTGGAAGGATTTTTTGTTCACACGGCAGATATAAGTCTTATCAAAGAGCTGGAGACTAAACTCCTTAATTCTGAAAAAGCAAAGCGCAGAGATGTATTGCGTTCTGTTATTGAAACGCAGGAAACAGAACGGGAATTGATTTCATATGAACTAAAAGACAAAGTAAATCAAACCCTCGCCTCATCTAAAATGATGTTGGATACTGCCGATGAAAGCAAAGACCTTAAAGAATTATTCACCACTATTTCTCACAATATTCATGGCGCGATTGATGAACTAAACAGGATCGGTACCGATCTCAGCCCTTCCGTTATTATTATGATTGGGTTTGTGGCAGGAGTAAGGGAATACATTAATAGTTTCCAGAGCCGGCATCGTCTAACAATACACTTTAATTGTTTAGATGAAAAAATTGAGGAGTTCGCAATCAATGATAAAATTTCTATTTTCCGTATTATACAGAATTATCTATTAATAGTTTCAGACAATCCTGCCTGTAAAATTGTAAATATCGAAATCAGTCGGTCGGATTCCAATTTAATCTTGCAGATGCAAAACGATTATGCGGGCTTCGAGCTGCCGCGGCGCAGCAAAGAATTTATTGATATTGAACACCGGCTGGAATATTATGACGGCAAATGGAATCTTTTTTCCAAAAAAAATAAAAAGACTCTTCTTTTAGAATTTAATGTTCCCTGCTAAAATTTATTGTACGCACGGTTTCAGTATCCATATTGATCCAGCCACATAATTGATTAAGCCAAATAATCTCTGTACAAGCTTTATATTTTCACTGCATTTAAATATCTTGTATTCAAATCAGCAGACTTTGAGAATTTTATACAGAAAATATTTTGAACTATCATTTTGGATAGCTGCTCTTACTTTGTTAGCTGTAATGCCTCCTGATACCAATCCACATTATTCCTTTTGCTTATTTAAATTGGCAGGATTAAAGTATTGCCCCGGTTGCGGACTTGGACACTCCATTAGTTATTTATTTCATGGAAATATCCGGGCATCTTTTTCAGCACATCCATTAGGGATTTTTGCAGTTATTGTTATATTAAACAGGATATACAAACTACTTCGGCTTAATGTCTTTTCAAAAAACAATAAAACACAATTATGGAATACAACCACACCAATTCAGTAAACCCGGTGCTCCTGAAATACCTGTACGATATTACACCCGAAGAATTAATTACGATTAATTCCCGCACACAGGGGTTTGGTGATGATGAACTGACACACTTCTGCATGATATACCGTTCAAAAAGAAAAGACCCGCAGACAATTTTATTATTGTGCCTGCTTGGCCTTGTTGGTGTATCCGGTGTCCACCGGTTCGTAATCGGACAGGTAGGTATGGGCATTCTTGTTCTTCTTTACCGGCGGTTTATGCCTTATCGGAACTATCGTAGACGCAATAAATCATAAGGATCTTGCGATGGAATACAATGGTAAAATGATTGCCGAAACTTTGTCGATGTTAAATATGATTAGAAGATGAACTTATTTTTAGAATTTTTCTGAAATGCCATTATTTAAAAAATTGCAATGAAAACATTTTTTTCTGCTTTATTTTTTTTCCTGGTCTGTTTTTGCTGCAAGTCGCAAAAAACGGACACCTGGTACAGAGTCTACACTGGCAAAGTGGGGAATTTGACTGCTACACTTCATTTGCATAAAGCAGAAAAAAATTATAACGGGTACATTTGGTTCGATCAAAATCAGTGGCCGATGCCGATTTTTTCCGGCGAGCAGGTAGCCGGTACCGATAGTATCAATATTTCCGCAGCAAGCGGACCTATCTCATTAAATCTTACAGGCGTTTTCAACAATGAAAATTTTAATGGCACAAGCGCTTTGGCAAAAGAAGGTTCCGGGTCGAAGACTGCATCTTTTCAACTTACGGCAAGCGTCGATAAAAAATTTACCCAGTTCGGATATTTTTCTGCGGAAGACAGCGCCAAACTTTTACCACAGATAAAGAATGAATCCACCTGCGATTATATTTCCGCAACAGTATGGCCAAACGGAAATACATCAATCGATGCAGCTTTAAAAAAACAAATAGGCAAAATGCTGAGCATGCCTGTAACAGTTTCGGAACCTGGTAAGTGGCTTACAAACACAGTAAAAAAATCGACTGCGGCATGGAAAAAAGAAAACAGCAAGCTTTCCCCAAAAGATGCCTCAGAAATGGGTTTGTCACTTTCCGCACAAGAAGAAGACCGCGTGATGGTGATGTACGAAAATGAGAATTATATTACCCTTGCCAATTACAGTTTCTCCTATACGGGTGGTGCACATGGAAACTATGGAACATCTCTTACCTGCATTGACAAACAAAATGGCAGCCAAATGCGGTTAACCGATGTATTAAATGCATCCGGAATTAAACTGTTACCGGCTTTTTTGGATAGGGTGGCACGACTGCAGTATGGTGTAAAAAATAATCAGCCCCTCGACCAAAATAATTTTCTTGTAAAAAAAATAGAACCCTCAAAAAATTTTTACCTCACCTCTTCCGGCATCGGATTTTTATATGCTCCTTACGAAATAAAATCTTTTGCTGATGGCGATGTTAATTTGCTTATTCCATTCACGGCGCTCAAAGGGTACCTGCAACCGGGCTTCAAAAATTAAACTCTGTTTCTAAATTCATGCCATCTTTAAGAAGCCTCTACAGTTAAACCTTCATGCGTTAATTCCAATTCTTCAATCGCAACATTGCTCGTTGCTGCGTTGAGTATAGGGCCCGAAAGTTTCACAGGAAAAGCGTTAACAGCTCTCCACGACAATATGGGTTCATGATTCTGATTTAATAATTTAACTACTATGTCGCGGCGTTCAATCTCGTTTAGATTTTTTGTATTCATCCAGTTAAAAAAGTCGTTATCACCTTTCACTATACCACGTTTCAAAACAATATTTGAATATTTTCGCAGCCCCGGTAATTTTCGGGTCACCTGGCCGGGATCAGCACCGTCACGGTGTTCAATCACGTCATCGATAATTTCAAGGCCTGAAACCTCAATAAAGCTGATTCGTGTGCCACCCCACTCCACAATGAAATGGTAAGCCGGTAATGGATGTGTTGCCATAATTTTATTTATTAGACGTTTAAAAAAATTCATGATATAATTGATACGATCTGGTTTAGTAAAATAGAAAATTTATTTTACTAATAAAAGAGGGGGTTTCTGTCCTGAATTAATTTGCAAAAAATAAATACAAGTATTAATTTTCTAAAAAAAATGATTACCATTAACGAAAGCAACATTACCATTATGGTAAATGATATGGATAAAGCCGTTAGTTTTTATGAAAGCATAGGCCTTACGCTTAAGCAACGTTGGGACAATCACTATGCGATGATGACGGCTCCCGGCATAACAATCGGCCTTCATCCATCTTCTTCAGACAACACAAACTCCGGGACTCTGTCAATTGGATTTATGATTGATAAAATTGACGAAGCAAAATCGCTACTTGATGGTAACAAAATTGCCTGTACTCACGAGGACGATGGCAAGTCCGGGATTTATCTTCATTTCAAAGATCCATTTGGCACCATATTATATTATGTGCAGCCAAAATGGTATTAACCAAAGTAATTTATACCGGCAGGTTACTTATTTTATTTAATTCGGGATAAGAGATTCAAAGCAACTTCATTCAATGAGACTTAGCAAAGCCACAGCCGAAAATATACCACAATTATTAACCTTAATCAACAGCGCTTACCGTGGCGATTCTTCCAAAAAAGGGTGGACAACTGAAGCAGACCTGCTTGATGGTATAAGAACCGATGCAGATAGTCTTGAAGAAATGATTAGGAAAAAGGATGCTGTTATTTTACAATCTTTTAATGAAGATAATATACTGGAAGGTTGTGTTTATCTTGAAAAAAGGCAAAACAAAATGTATTTGGGAATGCTTACTGTTTCGCCCCTGGAACAAGCAAAGGGAATCGGTAAACAACTTTTAGCTGCAGCCGAAAAATATGCCCGAGAGCAACAATGTACGATTATGGAGATGACGGTGATATCAGTCCGGACAGAACTTATTTCGTGGTATCAGAAACATGGTTACTATAATACCGGGGAAACGAAACCTTTCCCTAACGATATACGATTCGGAATACCTAAACAGCCCCTTGAATTCATAGTCTTGCAAAAAGAAATTTAAATATCTGGTAGTGCTTTAATCCATTTATTTTATTTTTGAGTTACAGGCCAATTTAGCTCAGGTGGTAGAGCAGCACCCTCGTAATGTGCAGGTCGTTGGTTCGAGTCCAATAATTGGCTCATTGTAATTGCCGCATCAAAGGTTTTTATTTTTTATTTCGGTCGTAAGGTATAATGTTATCCCATTCGTCAGCAGATGAACGTGCCACAAAAGCAACGACAGGTTCCGTATCACTCATATTAAATACTTCATGAGGCACGCCAGGTTTTATATAAATAAAATCTCCCGCTTCATTCTCTAATACTCTCGTGAGGCCATCCCCAAATTCATGGCGCACTCTACCCTGGATTATATACAATATCAGTTCAAAATCTACGTGAATATGAGCATATGCTACACCCCCGGGTGGAATCGTGGCAATATTAGCAGATAGCTTTGTAGTACCCACATTTTTCGCAGACATTCCTTGTTTATAATGAATACCATTCCATTCTCTTCTGGCCCCTCCACCACGTATGGTAAGTATTCCATCATGATCTTCCACGGCACTGCGTTCTATACCATTTTTGTTATTTCTCATAAAATCAATTTAGAACTATATTATTTCAAAATATATGAACTAAGAACTATATTACAAAATTTAAGTTCGTTTAATAAAAAAATTTATATAAGTAAATAAAAGATTTTTACAAGTTCTTCTTTTTATTTAAATATTCTCTATATTTAATAATCGATTGCGTCAGTCACCAAAATTTTTTCTTCCCTTTTGGCAAACACCTGCTGATTTTTAACCTAAATATTTTTTTAACCAACCTCATTTTTTATGAACAAGTTGTCTTTGGCCCTTCTTATTACACTTGGTTGTTTAATTTTTATTTTTTCAGAATGCAATGAAAACAAATCAAATGCCGAAGGGAGCGAAAAAGATTCCACCGCAGTTTCCAATGCACCTACTAATGGGGGCTTCGAAAGCCAGCTAAAATGGGGAGAACATTTGGTAAAAATTGGCGGCTGCAACGATTGCCATACACCCAAGAAAATGGGGCCTAATGGGCCAGAGGATGACATGAGCCTGATGCTTTCAGGACACCCCGCTCAACAACCCGCACCAACTTTCGACGTAAAAGAAGCTGCAAAAAAAGGGCTTGTTCTTACCCAAAGTTTTACAGCCTGGATGGGACCGTGGGGAATAACGTACGCAGCCAACATTACGTCGGACTCGACAGGTATTGGCATGTGGACAGAAGCGCAATTTCTCAAAGCCCTGAAAGAGAAAAAATGGATGGGTCTTGATAATACAAGGCCGCTCATGCCGCCCATGTCAATGATGTCGGCAACCGTGATGAACGACGATGAAATGAAGGCCGTTTTTGCTTACCTTAAAACAACACCTCCAATTAAAAATGTTCAACCTAATGCTTTGTTGCTTCCTCCTCCTGCCCGGCAATGAACAATATGGCTCGCGAACTGAATCCGAACATCTATGAAGCAAACAGCTAACGTAGATTGCTGAACATTAGAGAATTATTCCTACTCTCCATTGATTACAAGGCCAACGGAAACTTATACTGATTAAGGCCCTCTTGAAAATTGTTAAACAAGGATGTACCCTCGTAACAATTTTTTATTATTCACTCAAAATAAATATTTATGAACACTAAAAAATTCCTTATTGGCGGGTTGGTTGGAGGCATTGTTTATTTCTTGCTTGGGTATGTATTCTATGGTAATCTTCTTTCAGATTTCTTTGCAAAGAATGCGGGAACTGCTAAGGAGGTTCAGAGAGCTATGGACCAATTTGTATGGTGGTCGCTGGCTTTGGGCAATGTATTAGGAGGTTGCCTTTTGGCCTATGTCTTCATTAAGTCAAATGTCAGCACCGTAGGCTCGGGATTAGTAACCGGTGCGGCTATCGGCCTGCTGGTTGCTGGTTCTTTCGATTTTATTATGTATGCTACAAGCAACATTATGAACACAACCGGGCTACTCGGTGATATTGGCACTTTCACAGTAATGTCTGCAATTGCCGGGGCAATCGTAGCATGGGTATGCGGGCTTGTTGGCAAAGCCGCCGTAACCAGCACATAATCTTCACGAACTAAATACCACCATGAGCCTGATAAGCTCATGGTTTTTTTAATAACACAAACATCATTTATTTGTTTTATTCGAAATGTTAGCTTTGTGAGATGATTTTTTTAATTGCTGGCTCATTCATTTTTTCAGATCTTCTATAAACCAAAATTGCAATAGAAAATGCTTGAGATAAAACCGGTTTGTGAAAACTGCGGCAAGCTGCTCCCGAACGACAGCGAGGAAGCAATGATATGCACTTTTGAATGCACATTCTGCAAAGCTTGCGTAAACGAAGTTTTATTAAATGTTTGCCCTAACTGTGGTGGCGGATTTGAAATGCGGCCAACAAGGCCTAAAGAACTTTTAGAAAAATATCCTGCTTCTTCAAAAGAATATATGCACCCGGTTGATAAAAACAAATTCAAAAAAATGCTGGAAAAATATAAGGATATTAAATCCAGTAGAAGATAACCCTGCATTAATTTTACTTAATACAATTTTCTAAAATTTAAAAAGCAAAAAATGAAAAATCTGTTCGATCCGAAAGTAAAAGAAGATATACTTTCGAGAATTGATAAACTCGAGCCGGATTCAAAAGCGCTTTGGGGGAAGATGAATGTGAACCAGGGTTTACGGCACATGAGTATGGCTTTTGACATCTCAACCGGTAAACTCGACCCTACTATATCCAAGGCTCCCCCTATGCCCAAATGGCTATTGAAATTTTTTCTGCTGAACGCAAAGCCCCCGAAAGAAAGAGCCGAAACTTTCAAAGAAATGAATACAGTTAGCAATGGTATTAATCCTGAAAATTTTGAGATGGAACGCCAAAATCTAAAGAAAGCTGTCGAGGATTTTTTTAATGCCACTACCTTGATTCCGGAAAATAAAATGGCAGGGAAATTTACGAGGAACGATTGGGGGAAACTCAATTACAATCACACCGATCACCACCTGAGACAGTTTGGAGCTTAAAAAAATAAAAAACGTATGACCCAGGCTGTTAGTTTTTATTTCATCAGAGTTTCTTATTCCCCTTGTAGTAAGCACAAACCGGATTCATTACACATATTTCGCACTTAGGATCTTTTGGCCTGCAAATTTCTCTTCCAAGAAAGGACATCGCCATACCAGCATCCCACTCACTTTTAGGAAGCGCTTCCATAATTTGTTTTTCAATTTTTTTAGGATCGGTACCAGAAGCTATGCCTAGTCGCGGAGCAACCCGAACCACATGCAGATCTACTATTACGCCTTCAGGTTCCTTACCCGACTCCCGAAGTATTACATTAGCCGATTTCCTGCCTATTCCGGGCAAAGCAGTAAGTTCTTCCAGAGTGGAAGGAATATTTTTGTTGTCTTTTATTTTCTGAGCCATTT
Organism: uncultured Chitinophagaceae bacterium; assembly: GCA_963819925.1. Taxonomy (GTDB): domain Bacteria; phylum Bacteroidota; class Bacteroidia; order Chitinophagales; family Chitinophagaceae; genus Ginsengibacter. Next base: position 643,318 of record CAWFYG010000029.1, read on the forward strand.
CCGTAAGCCATTTTGCCTTATTTCCAAAATTGCGAACGCCACTTATATACTTCAATAAAGTTTCCGGCGCTGCTTTAGACAAGCTCTTCATGTCGGGAAAGACTTTAAAAAATTCTACAGCAACTTTATTAATATTCCGGTCTGAATCCTGGGCAGACAAAACAACCATAACAATTAGCTGGTAAACACTTTTGTACTCTAATGGATGTTGTTTGCCTTTGTATTTTTTAAGCAATGGTTTAATGGCTTCCGGCCAGTTTACTTTTGGCATATTAAAAATATTAAATCAAAAATTCAGCCCGATAACATTTGTCTTCCCATCCGGTTTACATGCACACATAGCTGTTAGTTAGTTACTTCTCATTGCTAAAATCCCCTTCCGTTTGGATTCGCTTTTGGCAATTCCTTTCGCGGAAGTTTTTCATCTCTCATCGCCGCATCATATACGAAAGCAGCAACAATTACTGCAGCCTGCTTTAAATCATCTTCCTGTAAATGCTCATAAACATCCATATTGCTATGATGGTTCCTGGTATCATATTCAAGAGGGTCCTGGATGAATTGAAAACCTGGAAGACCCACTGCATCAAAAGATAAATGATCTGTACCTCCCGTATTGCTTATGGTAAGGGTTTTAGCTCCAAGGTCATTAAAGGGAGCAAGCCATTGCTTAAAGATAGGGCGCACCGCTTCATTGCCCTGTAAATAAACTCCACGAATCTTCCCTGTTCCGTTATCAACATTAAAATAAGCAGAGAATTTTTCGTGTGCCGGCAATAATTTCATATCAGCAGGATCAGCAAAAGTCTTCTTTACATAGCCTCTTGAACCAAGTAATCCCTCTTCTTCACCGCTCCACAATGCAATGCGAATTGTCCTGCGTGGTTTAACCCCAATTGCTTTTAAGATTCTTATCGCTTCCATCATTACCATAGAACCCGCGCCATTATCAGTGGCTCCCGTGCCGCCATGCCATGAATCAAGATGGCCTCCTAACATTACCAATTCATCTTTCAATTTTTTATCGGTACCTGGAATTTCAGCAATAACATTGTAACCTTTTGTATCATTTGTAAAAAATTTAGTTTGAACATCTGCATCCATTTTTACAGGAATATTATTTTTTAGCAATCTTACAATGGTCATATAGTCTTCCCACTGTAAAGCAATGTCCAGGAAGTTTGCTGGATCAGTAATTTTATAGGGGCCTGCCTGTTGAACAAAAATAGTTCCGTCGTGATTTCGTGGATTGCTGGTGAAAATGGCAACAGCGCCTTCATTTACTGCCATTGCTTTTAAAGAATTCAACAACCTTTGCTGTCCTAAGTACCTGCTTCTGAATTGTTCCCTTCGTCTACGCATAGCCGCAGTATCCTCAGGTTGCATTTTTATATTCTCCATCGAATCCAGTTCTTCATCCGTATATCTTCTTGCATCCGGCTTAAAACTTAACTTATAAGAATCGTTATTGTCCATAATTAAAATCTTCCCTTTGAGTTTTCCACGATAAGCATCCAGGTCCGCGGAATCTTTTGCAGAAATTAGAATTACTTCTGCATTTTGCAAACCGATAGTTCCCGAAGTCCATGCTTTGGGATATGCCTCCAGGGATTTGTACCATGGAGATGTCATAGCGATATACGATTTTTCCAGTTCCCAGCTTTTACCAAAGTCGCCCCAGGGATCAAGCGTGGCGTTAACCAGCCCCCACTGAGTCAATTGATTTTTTGCATAGTTAGCCGCACGCAGAAAACCCGGAGAAGCAGTGAGTCTTGGCCCGCTTGCATCTGTGAGATGAAAAGCAATATCCATCACTTTGGAATTTTGAAAACCCTCTGTGCGAATCTGGTTCATTACAGCAGTATCAATCTCCTCTGTTTGCGCAAATATAAATGATGGAATAAAAAGGAGGACTACGATGTAGGTTTTGAAATATCTCATGTGTACTAGTTTACAGTTACGATTTGAAAATGCGGGTCACTAATTAAAGTTATCATTTTTTCGCCTGCACAATTCAATTTTTCTATCTTTTTGTTTTAAAAAATTTCTTAACCGAAGAAACATAACTCTCTTAGAGAAAGATTTTCAGGCATTTTTTTTTAAAAAAATTTTCGTTACATTTCAACAGCAAAACTCTTAACTATGTTTATAGGACATTATGGAGTCGGGTTTGCCGCAAAAAAATATGCATCTGCCATATCTCTCGGATGGCTTTTCATTGCAGTTCAATTCTCTGATTTACTTTGGCCCACGCTCCTTTTATTCAACGTTGAACATGTTGCCATTAATCGCGATCCCAATGTGGTTGTTCCGTTAGTTTTTACAGACTATCCTTTTTCTCATAGCCTGCTTATGGTATTGATATGGTCATTATTATTTGGCTTCATTTATTGGATGATAAAGAAAAATTCTAAATATGCAATCATCCTTGCATTGTGTGTATTTAGTCATTGGTTACTTGATCTTATTGTTCATTACCCCGATCTTCCACTTTATCCGGGGAATTCGCCAAAAGTTGGTCTTAAACTTTGGAGTCTGCCAATTGTAGAAGACATTGTAGAGATGGCCATATTTGTAATTGGCCTGGTGATGTATCTCCGCACAACTATTGCAAAGAATAATTGGGGTAAATATGTTTTATGGATTTTAGTGGTCTTACTTGTCGCATCATTTGCAGCAAATATATTTGGCCCTCCACCCACTGATGTAAAAGCAATTGCAGGGACCGCTCAATTCATGTGGATTTTTGTGGTATTGGCATTCTGGGCAGATCGCAACAGAGAACCGAAGAATTTGCCGGCTATTAAAGTCGAAAAAGCCTCAAGCTAAATTTAATCATTCGGGTTTGTTTATTGGGGAAAATAAAAAAGCCGATAATTGTTGGCATTATCGTTGATGAATTTTTTAAAAAATTATGTCGACAAAAAATTCCACATCAAAAAAATCAGTGAAGAAAGCGACATCAAAAAAATGGTCACAAGAAGTAACAGAACACAGTGATGCCATGGACCTGGAAAAAGATGTATTTAAGCAAAGAGAGCCAAAAAAGATTGCCGAATCAGTAAAGCGCTCTGCCGAAAAAAGCAAAAGAAGAAAAGCGGGTCCCTTTCAATCAGCCATGTCAATGATTAATTTCTATGAAAACAGGGCGGGAAAAAATCTCTCTGCTTCACAAAAAAAAGTTTTGGATCAATCGAAGAATGAATTGAGAAAGTTATTTGGAAGAGAAGAAGAAAAATAACGCCTGTTAGCAGTTCAATGATCATTCAACTTCATTCCTCTCTTTTGAAACTCCTTCCAGTTAAGATATTCGTCACCTACACGATGTTCAACCATAGTAATACAATTAGTAACCGGACATATTAACTGGCAAAGATTACAGCCCACGCATTCTTCTTCTTTTATTGCATAAGTATTGTATGGATTGCCTTGAGTAATGCTTATTGATTGATGTGAAGCATCTTCACAGGCAATGTAGCAAAGCCCGCAATGAATACATTTGTCCTGGTTAATATTGGCAACGTGATGATAATTGATATCAAGATCCTCCCAATGAGTAAGTGTCGGAATTGACTTGCCGATAAAATCACTTAGAGTCGCAAAGCCTTTTTCATCCATCCAGTTGTTAAGGCCTTCACAAAGATCTTCGATAATTCTAAAACCATGCGTCATAACGGCTGTGCATACCTGCACATTGGAAGCGCCCAACAACATAAACTCTACTGCATCTTTCCAGGTACTAACGCCACCTATACCCGAAACGGGGACTTTGTTAGTCACTTCATTTTGAGATATTGTTGCCAAAAATTTTAATGCAATCGGTTTGACAGCCGGGCCACAATAGCCACCGAAGACGCTCCTTCCTGCTACATAGGGATTGGGAACGAAGGTATCCAAATCAATTCCCGTAACTGACTGAATCGTGTTAATCAAAGAAAGCGCATTGCTGCCAGCTTCTACGACAGCTATCCCTGTTGGAACTACTGAGTGAACATTCGGCGTAAGTTTTGTAATAACAGGAATAGTTGCAACTTCCATCACCCACTCAACAACCATTTTCGCTATCTCGGGATCCTGTCCAACAGTAGCACCCATGCCTCTTTCCGTCATTCCATGTGGACAACCAAAGTTCAACTCTATGCCATGGGCCCCTGTATCTTCCGTTTGCTTAATTAGCTCATGCCAGCTTTCGCGGTTATTATCTGCCATTAAGGAGACAACCATTGCACGATCAGGAAATTCTTTAAGAACCTCTTTTATTTCTTTTAAGTTTAAATCAAGAGGTCGGTCAGATATGAGTTCAATATTATTAAACCCCATTACCCTTGTGTTATTAAAATTAACCGCAGAATATCTTGATGATACATTCTTTACCTGCGAACCTAAAGTCTTCCAAACAACTCCGCCCCAGCCTGCTTCTAAAGCCCGCAATACATTTATCTTCTTATCAGTAGGCGGCGCACTTGCCAGCCAGTAAGGATTGGGAGATTTTATGCCGAGAAAGTTTGATAATAGGTCTGCCATATATATGTTTTTATGCCACGAATGCACGAATGTTTTACTAATATTATCAATGATTTATCTTTTCCATTCGTGTCAATTAGTGTTATTTGTGGCTAACTTCTAATAAATTAATCGCTGGTATTCCAGTTTTCCTCTTGCAAAATTTACAAGCAAAGCAAGTTTGTTTTCTGACACTTTTAAATAATTAATTACTTGCGACGTGTGCTCTTCGGTCAAGGTTCTTACACATTTTACCTCTAAAATTATTTTATCAAAGATTATAAAGTCTGCATAGAATTTATGGCTAAGAAGTATTCCTTTATAGTAAACCGGATATTCTTTTTCTCTTTCATATAAAATATCATTTTCACTAAATTCTATTTCCAGCGCATCTTTATAAACTATTTCCGAAAATCCATGACCAAGTTCATTATGTACTTCCATACATTTACCGATAATAGCATAAGATTCTTCTTTATAAATAATTTCACTCATATAAAAGACTTTGGCCATGAATACACGGACGTCATAAAATCTCTTTTATTCGTGCTTATTGGTGTTATTTGTGGCAATATGTCTTAAGATGGCTACAGCTCCATCTTTTCCGGCCTGCACTGCATCCACCACTTCTTTCCCACCATTCACAGCATCACCGCCTGCGAAGACACCAGTAATATTTGTTGAGCTATTTTCTTTTAAAACAATTTTTCCCCGATTATTCTCAATTCCATTTGCATTTACCAAATCAACAAACGGACTTTGCCCTGTTGCTTTTATTACCATATCGACATTAAGGGTAATCGTTTTACCGGTTGATATCGGCGCAGGTTTCCCTGAATGATCAGGTGCTCCCAATTTCATAACCTCGCAAACCAATGCAATTACTTTACCATTTTCTCCAACGATCTCTTTTGGCGATGCAAGCCATTGTATCTTACAACCATCCAGCATTGCAATATCCAATTCCGCTTGCGTACAATTTTTCTCTGCTTCAGTTCGTCTATACACCATCGTTACATCGTTGGCTCCAAGTCTTTTAGCCTGCGTAGCGGCATCTATTGCGGTCATGCCCATTCCTATAACAGCAACCTTATCTCCTACAGGAACGTTTGGATAACCTTTAGCCCTGATGTCATAAATAAAACTTATAGCATCTTCAACACCCTGCAAATCTTCACCGGGGATAATTAATTTATTTGCCAGCCCGACACCTATTCCTAAATACACGGCATCAAAATCTTTTTGCAATTGCTCAAGTGTTATCTCCTTCCCTAAAGCGTGATCATATTGAATATTGATTCCTCCGACTGACGCTATAAAATCCACTTCATCTTCGCAAAAGGAGGGTGTTACCTTATAGGCTGCAATACCATACGTCATCAAACCACCGCCTTTACTTTCTTTTTCAAAAACAGTTACGTCTACGCCTTCTCGTGAGAGCGCATGTGCGCATGAAAGTCCTGCCGGGCCTGCACCCACGATAGCAACTTTTTTACCTATTGGATTTTTTCTTTCAAATAATTTCCATTTCTCTTCTATCGCTTTTTCTGTTGACCATCTTTGAAGCCTTGCAATTTCAATAGGTTCTTCGCCCAATAAATTATACACGCAATTTCCTTCGCATAATTTTTCCACCGGGCACACTCTTGAACATCCACCACCAAAAATGTTTGAAACAAAAATGGTGTGAGCCGAGCCTTTGATATTATCCGTTGTGATTTGCTTAATAAACTTCGGGATATTGATACCTGTAGGGCAACCTTTAATGCACGGCGCATCATAACAAAACAAACAACGGTTTGCTTCAACCAAAGCTGCCTCCTTATTTTCAAAAGGGGGATGAATATCGCTAAAATTTTCGGCATATTCCTCCTCAGATAATCTATTACTCTCTATTGACATGAATTATTTTTTTGCCACGAATCACACTGATTTACGCGAATTATTTTTATTTAATAAAATACAACAAGTAACCAAGTCTTGTCCTTCTCCTGAAGGAGAAGGGTTGGGATGAGGCTTTTACAATTCTACCAACTTTCCATACGTCTCCGGCCTTCTATCCCTGAAGAACTGCCATGTATTTCTGACTTCCTCAATCATATCCAAATCAAATTCTGCAACCAGCAACTCATCTTTATCTTCAGAAGCTTGCGCAAATATTTGTCCGCGTGGATCAACAAAATATGATGAACCATAAAATTTACCCAGGTTCCACGGCTTCTCTTCACCGACACGATTAATGCAACCCATAAAGTAACCATTAGCTGCCGCATGCGCAGGTTGTTCCAATTTCCATAAATATTGTGACAAGCCCGCAACGGTTGCGGAAGGATTATAAACTATTTCGGCTCCGTTCAAACCTAATATTCTTGCACCATCCGGAAAATGGCGGTCATAACAAATGTAAACGCCAATCTTTGCGTACCTCGTTTCAAACACAGGGTAGCCAAGGTTTCCCGGCTTGAAGAAAAATTTCTCCCAAAAGCCTGTAGTGTGCGGAATATGATTTTTCCGATACTTACCGAGATACGTTCCATCTGCATCTATGACTGCCGCCGTGTTGTACAAAACACCGGGCTGTTCTTTTTCGTATACCGGAACAATCATCACCATATTATATTTCTTCGCATACTCACACATCCTGTCTGTTGTAGGCCCAGGGGCGCTTTCAGCAGAGGCATACCACTTTCTATCCTGGCCAGGACAGAAATACGGAGTATTAAATATCTCCTGCAAACAAAGTATTTGCACGCCCTGTTTACCTGCATCTTCAATAAAAGGCAAATGTTTTTGCACCATTGCTTCTTTGATTTCTTCAATAGTTCCCTCCCCTTCGGTTTTGGGTAAACTCATTTGTATCAAACCAGATTTAATTTTTCTTGGCATAGTGTATAATTGTGAATTATGAATTTTGAATGTTTGGAAAATATCGTTCTCTCATCGTAAGAATAATGCTATTTAAAATTTTTATAAGTTCGCTGCAATTAATGCTTAGTAAATCAAACTGGGTTGGGGTTATATAATTGCTGTCTTTTAAAAGGTTTAACCAATAAATTGTTTCTTTTGCTTCCTTACAAGCTATACTCAATTTATGTATAAAATCCCTTTTTGATTCGCTTGCAACACTTTCGTGAACGTTTGCTCCTATCGAAGTGCCACACCTCATAATTTGCTTTGACATCACAAACTCTTTTTTATCAACCAAAACTTTATAAAGACTAATTATCTCAAGGGCAAACGAATAAGATTTTTTTACGATTGTGTTTTATTTATTTTCATTCATAATTCAACATTCATAATTCTAAATTAACAAAGACACCTTTTTTCTTTTTATAAATTTCCCATATCCCTTTTCCACTTTACATTCATTATCCTCAATGGCTACTTCGCCTCTCAACAAAACTGTTTTTACTTTGCCTGTTACTTCCCATCCTTCATATCCCGAATAATCTACATTCATGTGATGTGTTTTAGCAGAAAGCGTATGCTTTTCTTCCGGATTGAAAATTACGATATCAGCATCGCCGCCTGGTGCAATAGTTCCTTTGCGCGGAAACATTCCGAATATTTTTGCGGGATTGGTGCAAGCCACTTCTACATATTTATTCAAAGTAATATTACCTTTTGCCACACCTTCGCTAAATAATAATTCCATTCTGTTTTCGATTGCGGGATGACCGTTAGGTATCTTTGAAAAATCATTTTCACCCATCTAATTTTTGTTCCCACATAAAAGGACAATGATCTGTTGCAACAACATTTACCAATCCCTGGTTAATACCTGCCCACAATGTTTGTTGATCCTTCTTTTCGCGAAGCGGTGGACTCATCACCCATTTTGCTCCTTCAAAATCCTTTTCATATAATGAAGCATCTAACAATAAATACTGGATGCAGGTTTCAACAAACAGTTTCTGATTTCTTTTAGTTGCATTGCGAACGGCATTCAATGCACCTTCACAAGTCAGGTGAACAATATAACCAGGGCACCCCGTATAATTCAACATATCAACAAATCTTTCAGAAGCTTCGGCCTCGGTGACTTCCGGCTGTGATAAATAATGATATAATGGAGAAAGATTTCCTTCATCCCTATTTTTTTGAATAAGGTAATCAATCATATCGCCATTAGTTGCATGAACTGTAACCAGCCCACCTTGCTTTTTTACTTCTTCCATCAAACCAATCATCTGTCGGTCGTCAATCATTAATGCTCCTTTGTAAGCCATAAACGTTTTGAAAGCATGAAATTCCTTCTTCTTCAATCATTCCTTTATTTCTTTTTTTGTATTTTCATTAAAATCAGTCACAGCCATATGGAAACTGTAATCACCAAACGTTGTTCCTCCTGCCCTGTCCAAACCATTCATTCAACGCTTCATGCAATGAATGACCTTGTTTTTGCAAAACAAAATCTATCACAGTGGTGGTTCCGCCAAACAATGCGGCCCTTGTTCCTGTTGCATGCGTATCACTTGAAAAAGTTCCCATGAAAGGCATTTCCAAATGCACATGGGGATCTATTCCGCCGGGAAAAACCAACATTCCCGACGCATCAATTTCTTTATCGGCTTTTACATTTAGGATTTCTACCAATTGAGGAAATTGTTTCGCCTTCAATAAAAATATCAGCAACATAATCATCGGCGGCTGTAATAATTCTACCATTTTTTATTAATACAGACATCTTATATTTTTTGGTATTCTCAATCTATGAAAATTGCTCCAACAAATTCAAGTGGCTTTACATTTCTTAATTCATCAATTTTATATTTTCTCATCATCATATAATACACCAGTCCTGCAACAAAAAATCCCACAAACCATGCATAATTATAGAAATGAGAAACCCAAAGCGGGAAGGCTTCTAACGGAATAACCTTTATTGTTGTAAGAAAACCGGGTAAATTAGGCAGTATGCCAACAATCAAAGCGGTAATCTGCTGCAATATTAAATCCATTGCTAAAAAAATATCTTCCTTTATGTTGATACAATTCTGGTGTAACTAATTGTTGCTTTCTTATAAAATAATAATCAGCAATCATAATACCCCCACCGGGCCTAACAGGCTCGAGTACCCGACAAGCCAGGTAAAAATATATCCTGAGGGATCTGCAATTAACTTCCAGGGAAAAATTAAAATACCGATAACGCCTGTTATATATCCGCCTTTTCTGAAATTAATTTTTGTGGGAGCAAGGTTAGCAAAATCATTTGCCGGGACTTACAATATTTGCTGCAATATTTGTTGCCAGCGTTGAAATAGCAACAGCGATCATAGCAATACTTACTACAAACTTACTGCTGAATTTTCCTGCTAACACCAATGGATCCCAAATAGTTTCGCCATACAAAATAACAGTCGCTGATGTAACAACAACGCCAATAAATGAAAACAACGTCATGGATGTTGGCAACCCAATTGCCTGCCCTTTAATTTGTGCTTTCTGGCTTTTTGCATATCGTGTAAAATCAGGAATGTTCAATGAGAGCGTTGCCCAGTAACCAACCATGCCGGTAAGTGCAGGAAAAAAGAAATCCCAGAAGGCACCGTTAGTTTTAAATTTTGAGGGTTCTTTCAATATTGGCCCAAGCCCATGAACGGCAAGTATTGCCCATGCTAAAAGAGCAAGTGCGGCAACGGTAAAAAGAATGCTTTAAACACCAACAATTTTCTTATACTGTCAACTCCGAGATAAACCACGTACATATTTAATAGCCAGAAAAGAAAAAAGTAATAGCAGGCCCTGTTTGCAATCCAAATGATGCAGGAAAGATTTGTGGCAATGTTTCAATTGCGGGTATCCATAACCGTAACATCTGGTAAAGAGCAAAACCTCCTATCCATGTTTGAATACCAAACCAGCCGCAGGCAACTATTGCACGAAGCATTGCGGCAATGTTGGCACCTCTTACGCCAAAGCTTGCTCTCGCAAATACGGGAAACGGAATTCCATATTTAGCGCCCGCGTGTCCATTTAAAATCATGGGAATTAAAACAATAGCATTACCCAAAAAGATAGTGAGTATTGCCTCCCACCAATTCATACCGCCTCCAATTAAAGAACTGGCCAGCATGTAAGTTGGGATACATAGACTCATGCTGATCCAAAGCGCTGCATAATTCCAGGTATTCCATGTTCTTTTGTCCTTCGGAACAGGAGCCAGGTCTTCGCTGTAAAGAGAAGGATGCTGACCAACTAATGGTTCTTCTAAAGCAGTTGTAAGATTATCTACGTTTTCATTCATAGGCTCAATTTACATATTCATCCGCGATTGAAATTGCTTCACTTATTATTGCAAGGCCTTCATCGATTTGCTTTTCGTTTATACATAAGGGTGGCGCTATAAAAACATAATTCCATCTTACAAAAGTGTACATGCCCAGCTCTCTTATTTTAGCAGCCACTTTACTCATAACAACCATTTCATCAGGCTTTGCATTGAATGGTGCCATAGGCTCTTTGGTTTCCCTGTTTTTTACTAACTCAAGACACCCCAACAAACCGGTATTTCTCCAATCTCCAATGCTCGGATGTTTTGCTTTCAGTTCCTCTATTTTTTTATCTAAATATTTTCCCATCGCCACGCAATTTTCAATAAGATTATCTTCCTCATAAATTTTTAAAACTTCCAGTGCTGCTGCGCAGCAAACAGGATGCGCCGAATAAGTAAGTCCAATAGAAAGATAGACATCATCAAACTTTGAAGCAATTTTATCGGAAACCATCAAACAGCCAAAAGGCAAATAACCACAGGTCAAGCCCTTTGCCATTGCAATCATATCCGGAACAATATCATGATTTTGAAAACCAAACCATTTACCGGTGCGGCCAAAGCCACTCATCACTTCATCCATAATTAAAAGAATGCCGTTCTTTTTACACAACTCGCTAACCTTTTTTAAATAACCTTTTGGATATTGCATGCATCCGGATGAACCTGATTCGCCTTCCAATAAAATGGCTGCAATATTGTTCGGACCTTCATAAGCAATTATTCGCTCTAATTGCGCTACACTTTCCTTCAATAAATTTTCTTCGCCATATTCCCAGCGATATAAATAAGGAAGATCGAAATGAACAAAATTGGTTGCCTGTTGCGAATCTACTGCAAGTTTACGTGGATCGCCACTGGCCGTCATCGCCGCATTCGTAGAACCATGATATGATTTATAGCGGGATAAAATTTTATGCCTGCCGGTATAAAGCCTTGCAAGCTTAATTGCATTTTCAATAGAATCAGCACCACCTAAAGTGAAGAACGCTTTGTTTAGATCGCCGGGGCAAATTTCAGCAAGCTTCTTTCCAAGCTCTCCTCGTGCTTTGGTAACACACGATGGCGTAACATAACTTACCTGCTGCATCTGCTTCATAACAGCATCGGTTACACGCTGATCGCCATGGCCGATATTTACATTCATCAATCCTGATGAAAAATCAATATAACGTTTACCATCATAATCGTACAGGTAAACACCTTCTGCATGTTCAACTGCAATCGGGTTTGTGCCTTTTTGTTTGCTCCAGGAAAATATGGTGTAGTCCTGGTTGTTTTGGATTATTTCAGAGGCTTCTGTTTTTGAAGTGCGGCATTTTTTCAAGTGTACTCATGGCTATATTTATTAATCAAGATTTAAAAACATTATTTTCGTTTTTCATTTTCCAGTTTTAAATCCAATTCTTTTTCTTTTGTTCCAGATTCCTTTTCTTTCAATTCTTTATCAACTTTATCGTCCATTAAATTTTCTAAAGCTGTGTAGATAGCATTAAGTTGTACGTCGTGTTCGCCAAGATGCTGTTTTAATAATTGAATTTGTTCCATAATTCCACTGTACTGCAAAGCTGCTTTTTTCAACTCAATAAATGCTCTTACAACTGCAATACTCATTTTGATTGCTCTATCGCTTTTTAAGATGCTGGCAATCATGGTAACGCCATGTTCGGTAAAGGCTAATGGTGGTGAACTTGTTTTTCTTTTTGTCTGGGATGCGGTCGCATTTTGCGACCTCATCTTTTTACTTTCTTGAAAATCAGCACTATAGTCGGATGATATCACAAATTGTGATATCATGTCCTTCCATTCTTTAGCAGTTAATATGAACATGAAGTCGTCAGGAAAGCGATCAAGATTTCTTTTCACAGCCTGGTTGAGAGATCTCGTCTCAACCTCGTACAAATCAGCTAAATCAAAATCCAACATTACTTTTTGCTCACGAATGACATAAATTTTTCTGATGATTTTTTCATCCGGTAAAGCGGCTTTATTATTTTTATTCTGCTTAGTCATAATTTAGATGCCAATTTTTATTATCACAACCCTTGTCTCCATTTGTTGACAACTCACTAAATTCAGCGTTATCTAAATTAAATAAACCGCCCCAAAACAGATTTCCTCCATCGCAAGGTATTAATGGTTTTGTTTTCCAATCTTTGTATTCTTTGGTAATATTTACTTCAAATGCATTAAGATAAATAAACTTATCACCATTAATTAAAACTCCTGTATATTGAAATGCGTAATTTCTTATATCAGGCATTTCTGCAAGAAAACACCTGTTTTTAATTTTAAGAGGAATAATTTTTTTAAAATTATCTTCCAAAATCTTTATATCGGTTTCACTTAAATTCCAAAAACCCGACACATTTCGAGGAGCCTCTCTTGAACATAGATTTAGAATTTCTTTCCTATCATTAGAATTTATTATTGCAGAATACTTTGGTTTGAATAAACTATCATTACCTTGACTCAAAACGAGTAAAGGAAAAAATAAAATAATAATTACTGAATATTTCATCAGACTAAAATTCAACATTAAATTTATCATTTAAATATTCATCAACTCATCCAATTCACACCCGCTTCCGGATTCCATTTTATTGTTGACTTCTTCAACTTCGTCCAAAATTCAATTGAACTTTTTCCGGTTATGTCTCCTACTCCAAATTTACTTTCATTCCAACCGCCAAAAGAAAATGGTTCCCTCGGCACAGGTACTCCAACATTGACTCCTATCATTCCCGCACTTGCTTTATCAATAATGTAACGGGCCATGCCTCCATTTTGTGTAAACACACTTGCCGCATTTCCATACGGATTAGCATTTTCAATTGCCAGTGCTTCATCAACATTTTTGGCGCGCATGATACTTATAACGGGGCCAAATATTTCTTCTTTAGCAACAGACATATCAGGAGTCACATAATCAATCACAGTTGGGCCCACATAGGTACCGTTTTCTTTTCCTTCCACTTTTGTCTTTCTTCCATCTACTAAAATTCTTGCTCCCTGCTCTTCAGCTTCGGTGATATATTTTTCAATCCGTTCTTTTGATTGCTTATTAATAACAGCCCCTAAATTTTTGCCCGGAACAATCTTCATTGCTTCATCACAAATTTTATCAATAATAGCATCTACTTCGCCAACTCCAACCATCGCACTCGCTGCCATACAGCGCTGTCCGGCACATCCACTCATGCTCGCTGCAATATTCTGAGCGGTCATTTCAGGAATAGCATCGGGCAAAACCATCAAATGATTTTTTGCTCCGCCTAATGCCAAACATCTTTTATAATTATGCGTTGCTTTTTGATAGACAATTTTTGCCACTTTTGTTGAGCCGACAAAGGAAACTGCTTCTATTCCGGGGTGATCACAAATGGCTTCCACAATTTCCACGTCGCCATTTACAATGTTAAAAACTCCATCGGGCAAACCAGCTTCTTTTAATAATTGTGCCAGCCTTCCTGCGCTTAATGGAACTTTTTCCGAAGGTTTTAAGATCATGCAGTTTCCTAAAGCGATTGCGTTAGGAATCGTCCAGTTGGGAACCATGCTGGGGAAATTAAAGGGCACTATTGAGGCAATAACGCCCAGGGGTACATGCTCTTCCCGGCATTCGACACCACGGCTGACTTCCAAAACTTCGCCCGCAACCAACTGTGGCAATGAACATGCAAACTCCGTGAGTTCAATACACTTTTCAATTTCGGCAATCGATTCACTTAAAGTTTTCCCATTCTCTTCAGAACACAGTTCGGCGAGGTTTTGGAGGTTTTTCTGCAACAAATTTCTATATTGAAAAAATACCTGCACTCTTTCTTTAATGGGCATTTTGCTCCAGGAAAGGAATGCCTTTTTTGCGGCGTTTACGGCATTGTCTAAATCCGACGATGATGATAAACAAACTTTGGAAAGCAAATTGCCATCTATAGGTGATATTATTTCTAAAGATTTTTGCGAAGCGGAATCTGTAAATTTACCATCAATAAAGTTTCTAACCGGTTCGTACTTCATAGCTAATGATTGAATGATTAAAAATATTCCGGAAAAGCAATAAAATTACTTATTTCTGAATTGACGCCAATGTATTGTAAATTTATTTTCTATGGAAATCTCTCACTATTTTTTTAATCCTTTATGTTGAATTATGCCAGGCAGAAATCTCATTTTCATAGTTTTCTTTTTTGCTAAATTTCATTCCTTTGAAGGATGCAGCACAAATAAAAATAAGATCAGCCTGCCATGTAAAGAATATGACCTGGACAATCCATCGAAATTGCGACTAGGAGATGCACTTTCAGAAATTTCCGGTATTAGTTTTTATTCAAAAGACAGCAGCGTGTTTGCAATATCTGATGACAATGGAAACTTGTATAAAATTCATTTTAATAAAAATTTTCTGACTGAAGAATGGAAATTTGACAAAGCGCATGATTTTGAAGAAGTAGTTTTTCGCGACAGCACGTTTTATGTTTTGGCCAGCAACGGCAATATTGAAACACTTAACTTTTCCCCGAAAGGTGATACGGTCTTTAACAGGATAAGCAAGTTTCCGGGAAGTGATAAGGACAAAAATGAATTTGAATCATTATACTATGATGAATTGTATGACGGATTAATTATGATTTGCAAAAATTGTGAGGATGATAAAAAGAGTACCGTTTCTGCCTGGATATTTGATCCTTCAAATGACACTTACACTCCATCTCAATTTTCAATTAATGTTAAAACCATTGCAGAAAAAATAGGCGAAGAAAAAATAAAATTAAAGCCTTCGGCGGCTGCCATTAATCCGCTTACAAAAGACGTGTGGATACTGGCTTCTGTAAATCAATTATTAATTGTTACGGACAGAAAAGGTAATACTAAAGAAGTATGCACGCTGGATCCGGTAATTTTTAATCAGCCTGAAGGAATCACATTTACGCCATGGGGAGATCTTCTTATTTCCAACGAAGCGGGCGATAAATATGGCACTGCTTCATTATTAATTTTCAAGCCAAAAAAAAGAACCTGATGCAAAAATGCATGGCAATATTTATTTTTTCTTTTTTAATGGGCGAAAAATGTTTTGCGCAAACAGATTCAATACAGGCACGCATAGTTCTTATTGGTGACGCCGGACAACTCAATTATGGAAGAGAACCAGTTGTGGATGCTGCCCGGGATCTTATTCCTCTTGACAGCAAAACAACTATAATTTACGTGGGAGACAATATTTATGACAATGGCCTTCCCGACGACGTAATGCCTGATTACGAACATGCAAAAGCAGTACTTGATTCACAAATAAATATCGCCAAAGGCACCGATGCAAAAGTTGTTTTTATTCCGGGAAATCATGATTGGAACAATGAAGCGTCCGACGGACTCGCCAAAGTAACGAGACAGGCGAATTATATTAACAGAGAGGACAAAAATATTAAATTTATCCCGACAGATGGATGTCCGGGACCCGTGGAATATAGTATCAACGATGATGTTGAATTAGTTGTATACGACAGTCAATGGTTTATACGCCCCCCAAATGAAAGACCGGGAATTGAATCTGACTGTGCCTATAAAACGCCCGAGCAATTTTATACGGAACTGAATGACATTCTTAACAGGAATTCAAAGAAACTAATTATTCTCGCGGGACATCACACTTTAAAAAGTTATGGAATACACGGAGGATATTTTCGCCTTAAGCAACATATTTTTCCACTGACTGACATGAATCCAAAATTGTGGATTCCGCTTCCTGTTATCGGCTCGCTCTATCCAATAGTAAGAGGAGTTTTCGGTGTACCCGAAGATTTGCATTATCCCGCCTATGCGAATATGATAGATGGTATAGAAAATATCACGAAAAATCATTCCAATATAATTTTTGTCGGTGGGCATGAACATACTCTTCAACTCATTAAAGACAGCAGCAATTATTATATTGTAAGCGGTGCAGGTTCCAAACATACGAGGGTATCTAATAACCGGAATGCCCCCTACACCGAATCGGCATTGGGTTTTGCAACACTACAAATTTCAAAAAACAAAAATGTGCATGTAGATTTTTACACGGTAAATGAAGATTCAGCACATAAAAGCTATTCTCAAAATCTTTTTAATTTTTCTTCTATTGAAAGCAAACTTTCTGATTCGCTAAAAATTCCTGAAACAGAACCTATAAGAAAATTCAGGGACAGTGTTACCGTGGCCGTGAATCCCGGGTATCAAAAGGCTTCGGCCTTACACAGATTTATTGCGGGAACTAATTACAGGAAAGAATGGGGAACACCTGTGCACCTGAAAGTATTTAGAATTGACAAAGAAAAGGGCGGCTTTAAAATAATAAGCCTTGGAGGCGGCAGGCAAACGGAATCTCTAAGATTACTGGATAAAGATAACTTTGAATGGGTATTGCGTACCGTTGACAAAAGGCCTACTGGTGCCGTTCCGGAAATTCTAAAACCATTCGTTCCAAACAGGTTAATGAAAGACCTTATATCGGCAGAACATCCTTATGGAGCGCTTATAGTACCACAACTCGCGGATGCAGCAAGAGTCATTCACGCCGAGCCTGGATATTATTTTGTTCCGGATGATCCGGCGCTTGGAATTTACAGGAAGGAGTTTGCAAATAAAGTATGCCTGCTTGAGCTAAGGGATCCTATACCGGATATAACCAATTCAAAAAGCACAGCGAAAGTAATTGACGAAATAATTGGTGATAGCAAAAATCATGTGGCCCAACAGCAGGTATTACGGGCACGCCTACTCGATATGATGATTGGCGACTGGGACAGGCATTTTGACCAATGGCGCTTTGGAACTACTGATACAGGAGTGGGCAAATTATATTTTCCAATACCCAGGGACCGGGACCAGGCATTCTTCTATTCCGACGGTCTCTTTGTGAAAAGCCTTAGCATTGCGGCATTGCCTTACCTCCAGGGCTTCCGGAAGCATTATCCCAATATTAAATGGTTTAACTGGGAAGAAAGAAACTTCGACAGGTTATTTATGAATAACCTGGATGAGACCCACATGGAAAAAAACTATTATCCAATTCCAGGCCGATGAAACAGATTCCGTTATTCATGATGCGATAAGAGATCTTCCACAAGAGATATATAAACTGGATTCAAACAAAATATCAGCAAAATTACGATCCCGCAGAAACCTTCTCTTAAAAAATGGTTTAAAATATTATCGTTTCTTATCAAAAGAAGTAAATGTGGTCGGCAGTAATAAAAATGAATACTTTAAAGTTTTTAATTCAGATAATGGTCTCGAAGTAAAAGTATATAAGCGAAAACAAAACACTGATTCTTCAAGCGTAATGTTTGATCGAGTTTTTAGCTCAGGCACCACCAAGTTTATAAATCTCTATGGATTAAACGGCGAGGATATCTTTGAAGTAGATTCAACTGCAAGGTCTAAAATAAAACTAAGGATCATAGGCGGGAAAGGCAAAGACACTTTTGATATTCATGGTAATGTAAGAAATGTAATTTATGATTTTAAACCCGACAGTAATTTTATAATACATGATTCTAAAACCAGGAATCAGATATCAACAGATCCCAACGTGAATTTCTACGATATAACCGGATTTAACTACAATTCTTACCGGCTGCCATTGATAAGCTTTGGTTTTAATGAAGATGATAAATTTATCGCCGGAATGGGTTATTCTTTAAAAACGTATGGCTTCAGGAAAGATCCGTATTCCACTTACCAGACACTCACCTCCATGTTTAGTTTAAATACCGGCAAATACCAGGTAAGTTATAATGGCGAATTTAATCACGTGATCAATAAGTATGACATCGTTGCAAAAGGCTCTCTATTTAATACAGTATTAAACAATTTCTTTGGTTTAGGAAATGAAACGACAATAGACAAAAGCAAAAGCTTAAACTTTTACAAAGTGCGCTATAATTATTTGTCAGGCGATCTGTTATTTCGCAGACGTTTTCATAAACTCGCCGAACTTAACATAGGCGCATCTTACTATCACTACTGGAATCATTATTTCGACAATAACGGGAAAATTTTATCGCAACCCGCATTTGCCGGCCTGGATTCAGCAGATATCTATTCGGATAAAACTTATGCCGGCCCAAAAATTTCCATTATTATTCATAATACAAATAATGATCTTTTGCCTACACGTGGTGTATATTGGACTACTGAATTAACTTCACTGTTTGGAATAAATGATGACAGCAGGCAGATTACAAAATTAACGACTGATATGGCAGTGTATGCAAGCTATAGAGATCCTACACGATTGGTGACCGTCCTGCATCTTGGATATGGACATATTTTTAGTGAAAACTATGAATATTTCCAGGCACTTGATTTAGGTGAAAATAATTTTTTAAGGGGATTCAGAAAAAACCGGTTTTCCGGAAAATCGATGGCATATTTGTCAATTGAATTCAGGTATAAACTTTTCGATTCCAAATCTTATGTTTTACCAGGAGCAGTTGGATTGATCGGTTTTAATGACCTGGGACGAGTATGGATACCAACCGAAGTATCTCACGCATGGCATGATTCATATGGTGGTGGCGTGTATTATTCACCTTACAATTTTTTTATTGTTTCCGGCACCGTCGCATTTTCAAGAGAAACGAAACTTTTCAATTTCTCAATCGGAACAAAATTTAATATTACATTTTGACTATGGATACCAATAAACTTTACAAAAAAATTGAAGAGTATGTTGTCCGGCTTTTTGATCAAATGCAAACTCCGGAACTTGTATTTCATAACCTGGAGCACACCGAAAATGTTGTAAAGCATACAAAAGAGATAGCAGGACATTACAAGATTTCAGAAAATGAAATGTTTGTTCTTTATGCCGCGGCATGGTTTCATGATACGGGACATCTTTTTACAGAGCCTGCCAAACATGAGGAAATGAGTTGTGAGATCATGAGGAAATTTATGAAGGAACACCTTGAAGATGAAAAAATAATTAAAGCAATTGAAGAATGCATAATGGCTACGAAGGCTCCAACAAATCCCAAAAATTTGTCGGAGGAAATAATTTGCGATGCTGATACGTACCACTTTGGAACTAAAGATTTTAAAAAAACCAACAAACGGGTTTTTGAGGAGTATGAGATTAGGTTAGGAATAACAGACGAAATTCAATTTAATGAAGGTGCCATAAAAATGCTGGAATCTCACCGCTTTTATACAACCTATTGCAGGGAATTACTTGATAAAAGAAAAAAGAAAAATTTAAAAAAATTAAAAAAGAAAACTGTTATGCTTGAAGAAGATCAACAACCAAAAGTTGCCACACTATCAGGCCTGGAAAAAGATAAGAGCGGGTTAATGAGCAAAGGCATTCAAACAATGTTGCGCCTTACTTCTGAAAATCATCTGAAGCTAAGTGACATGGCAGATCGTAAAGCCAATATTCTTATATCGGTTAATTCAATTATTATTTCTGTTATATTAAGTGTGTTGCTCCGTAAGCTCCAGGAAGAAACATATTTAACCATACCAACAATAATTTTTTTAATAGTGGCTGTTACAACCATTGTGATATCAATATTATCAACAAGGCCTAAAATCAGCGGGGGCGATTTTACACCGGAAGATATTAAAGAGAAAAAAACCAACCTTCTTTTTTTTGGAAATTTCTATAAAGCAACATACGATCAATACAATGCCGCAATGAGAGAAATGATGCTCGATACCGATTATCTCTACGGCTCGCTTATTAAAGATATTTACTACCTGGGTAAAGTGCTTGGCCATAAATATAAACTTATTCGCCTCGCATACAATATTTTTATGATAGGCATAATTATATCTGTTCTAGCGTTCGCAATTGCTGCATATTTTAACGAGGGTTCGGCATCGGGTACGCTTATTAACGGAACCGGGTCGCCACTTTAAACGCAGATAGTTATGTTATATAACAGGGATCTTAGCTGGCTTGGTTTTAACTTAAGAGTTTTACAGGAGGCCGCAGACGCTGAGGTACCGCTATTTGAAAGACTTAGATTTCTCTCAATTTTTTCTTCTAACCTCGATGAATTTTTTCGTATACGCTATCCCGAAATAATTGCACTTTCTGTTCTCGGTAAAAAAACAAAAAGAGAAATACCAGTTTATGATAAAGATGATGTTGAAAAAATCCAGGATGAAATTAATCATCAGCTTAGTTACTTTGGCACAATTTTGCAGGGCGAAATTCTGCCTGCGTTAGAACAAAACGGAATCCTATTTTATTACAACGCTCCCATTAGGAATGAACACAAGGCTGAAATAAGAGAAATTTTTCTTTCAGACATTCTTTCATTTATTCAACCAATATATTTAGATGATAAAACTCCAAAGAATTTTATGCCGGAAAACAACAAGCTCTATTTTGTTGTTTCCTTGCAGGAAAAAAAAGACGCGGCTTTAAAACAAGCCATCGTAAACATACCTTCTGAAAAAACGAAAAGATTCTTTTCCCTCACTCCGCTTGACGGATGTAATTATGTGATCTTTCTGGATGATATTATCCGCGAAAATCTTGTTTATCTTTTTCCTGGACTGCAAATTGTGGAAGTGTACAGCATTAAATTAAACAGGGATGCTGAATTACATTTGGAAGATGATTATAGCGGAGATCTTCTGCAAAAAATTGAACGGCAGCTTAAAAAAAGAGATTTTGGTCCTCCTTCCCGCTTTTTGTTTGAGCAGCGAATGCCGCGAAATCTGCAACTATTTTTGAGTTCTTTGTTTACTATTACGGACGACGATATGTTTCCGGGAGGGAGATATCATAATCTCAAAGACCTCTCTCATTTTCCGGATTTTAATAAGCAATTGAATTATAAAAAAAGAAAACCGCTTTCTTCACCTCACATCATGAACAGTGGCGATATTTTTAATATACTTCTCACGGAAGACGTACTAATTCATATGCCTTACCAGTCTTATAACCCGGTGCTGTCTTTCTTTAACCAGGCAGCAGTAGACATAAATGTAACAGATATTTGCATCACTCTCTACCGGGTTGCAGAAGAATCTCACATCATTAATGCTCTCATAAGTGCAGCTAAGAATGGGAAAAAAGTTATTGCATTTATTGAGCTGAAAGCAAGGTTTGATGAAGCGAATAATATCCGGTGGAGCCGTAACATGAAAGATGCAGGCATAAAAATAATTTACAGTCCTGCATTAATAAAAGTACATTCTAAAATTGCGTTGGTAAGAAAAAGGAAAGGCGGAATTACACAATCTTTTGCTGTACTAAGCACTGGCAATTTTAACGAAACAACGGCACAGTTTTATACGGATCATGTATTGATGACAACCGATAAACAAATAATAAAAGAATTGCGCTGGTTGTTTAAATTTCTCCAATTAAAAGATATTTCTCAGAAAGATAAAAAAATTGAATTTAAGTCGCTGCTCGTTTCGCGTTTCAATATGAATGAAGCATTGAAAAAACTTGTCGACGGGGAGATCGCAAAAGCCAAATGCGGTGAGGATGCACTGATAAGAATAAAAGTAAATAACCTTGAAGAACCTGGATTCATCAACCAATTATATGCGGCGAGCAAAGCAGGTGTAAAAATTAACCTGATTATAAGAAGCATTTGTTGCCTGGTGGCGGGCACTCCGGGCGAAAGCGAAAATATAGTTGTAAAGCGCATTGTAGATCGTTACCTGGAGCATTCAAGAATACTAATTTTTGGAACCGGTGAAAATGTAGAAATTTTAATAGGTTCGGCAGATCTCATGACAAGAAATCTATATTACCGGATCGAAGTGGATGTTCGCATTAAAAATGAAAGTTGTAAAAAAGAACTTATAAACTACTTTTCCATCCAATGGGACGACAATGATAAAGCAGTTATGCTGATGCACGGCTCTGTACAGGAAAAAATAAATAACGCACACACTGAAAAAATCAATGCTCAACAATCCATCTACCATTTTTTAGAAACAAGGCAATGATTGAGACGAAACAATTTTTCCATATCTCCAACTTAAATAAGATAAGACTAGGGACCGTTATATATATTGCAATGTCATGGACATTAATCGACTTTGTAATTGTGCTTTTGCGGGGAGACGGACAAATCCATACCAAGAGTTTGTGGTTAAGAGAATTAATTATGTTCATTGTGAGTCTTACTATGGGATATTTTTTCGTGTACAGGCTTAAAAAAATGTTCAGACAATATCCTCTATGGCTGAGCTTTTTAATTAAAAGTATTCTTCTTCTTGGTTCGGCATTTCTTTTAACCTTCATAATTCAATTTGCAAGCACTTATTATTTTCAAAATTTAGATGCCAACGACGCATTTCATGAAATAAAATCCTATGCGTTATATAAGAACTGGTTGTTGGAAAAGATAATCTATTGGATGATTATTTTTTTTATAACGCAACTGATACTCATTATCAATGAAAAATATTCGCCCGGCGTTTTCCTTGATATTCTTACCGGACGGTATATTCATCCCAAAGTTGAGAACCGGATTGTTATGTTTATGGACCTTAAAGATTCTACACCAATAGCCGAGAAACTTGGCCACTCAGTTTATTTTGAATTTATAAGAGACTTTATTTACCGGGTATCAGAAGCGGTTATAGAATTTGAGGGAATTATATATCAATATGTTGGTGATGAAATTGTATGCTCGTGGAAATTTGTTCCAAAAAATACACGCAAATGTCTCGACACGGTGATCCAGGCCCGGAGAAATATTCAAAAACGAAGTAGCTATTTTAAATCAAGGTATGGAATTGTACCGGATTTTCGGGTAGGCATACATATAGGGGAAGTAAGCGTTGGAGAAATAGGCGTAATTAAGAAAGATCTTGCGATGAGTGGAGATACTATGAATACAACAGCCCGCATTCGCAGCGCTTGTAATGAACTTAAACATCATTTCATTGTATCCAAAACTTTTGTGGAAAATATTGACCTAAAACGGTGGCAGACGGAAAGCCTTGGGGTTATAGATCTTAAAGGAAAAACAAATGGCATTGAATTGTTTTCATTAAAAATATAATTCACTTGTGAACCGGCAGGAATGGGGGCCAAATGTTTATAAATTTTACATTTCAATTTCAAATTAATCCTCTTATTTATTATTGGTTTAAATTTTGATAGCTTGAACTTAAACAACATAGGTTAATTTAAGTATGGAATCAAAAAAAAGTAATCCACCCAGGAAAAAAAAATCACTTTTAGCCCGGATAGGCAAAGTTTTGTTGTGGATTATCGGTTGTTTAATCTTTTTGATCATTTTGGCTCTGATTCTTATACAAACATCCGCCGTTCAAAATTTCGCAAGAAAAAAAATCGTAAGCTACCTTGAAAATAAACTAAAGACCAAAGTTGAAATCGGCGAACTAAATATTAAATTTCCGACTGCATTATCCTTACAAAAAGTTCTAATACAGGACCAGTCAAAGGACACCCTACTTTATGGAGGAGAATTGATGGTAGACATAAGCATGTTGAAACTCATAAAAAAAAATATCGAAATACAGGAAATCTCTCTCAACAACATTGTAGCTAAAGTAAAAAGACTGCCACCCGATTCGGTTTTTAATTTTCAATTTATTACAGATGCCTTCGGCGGCAATTCTTCTACCTCTCCACAAAGCAAGAATACCTCATCATTGAACATGAATATTGAAAAGATATTTATAAACAATGCCCACATCATTTATAAAGATGCGTTCACCGGAAATGATATGGATCTTGCCATTGGAAACTTTTATTCTAAAATTTCAACATTCGATCCTTCCCATTTATTATTTGATGCTCCTTCGATAAGACTGAAAGGTCTCACGGGTCATTTTTACCAACTACAGCCACTGCAACAATCCAAAGAAAAAACAGTTTCGCAACCCCCGACACAATCGGGCAATTATCTGCAGTTTAAAAATAAGGAAATGAATTTTTCTGATATTGATGTAGTTTACAAAAGTGAGCCATCCAACCTGAGTTCATCATTTGTTATAGGCAATTTGACAATACATCCAAAAGTATTTGATCTTAAAAACAGCGTTTATACTCTAAATGATGCAACATTAAATAATTCCGCAATTGTTATAGAAACAAATTTTGAAAAAACTGTTTCATCACCAAATGATACCGGGCTAACAAACACATCTACTCCACCGTTTAAAATTATTTCCCAAGACATTAAGATAAATAAGAGCAGTCTGAAATATGATGACATGTCTGCCCCGCACATTGCTAACGGGATGGATTATTCGCATTTACATTTTTCGGATCTTTCACTGAAAGCAGATAATCTTTCATACAACCTTGACACAACATTAGTGTCCTTGAAATCAGGGAGCATGAAAGAACAATGTGGATTTATTTTAAACAACCTTACAACGGATTTTGCAATGAGTCCATCCGGTGTTTCGTTGCAAAACTTATTAATAGAAACTCCTGTGTCTTCAATAAAAAAATCTGTAGTAATAACTTACCCTTCGCTGGCTGCCTTAAAAAAGGACGCCGGTGTGCTTGGCCTTGACCTGGACTTACCAGGTAGCAAAATAGGCATCAAAGATCTAAAAACTTTTTTACCCGCGTTAAATACACAAACTACTCCGCTCGCCGCCGGTTCAAGTTTATATGTAGATGCAAGAATAACCGGGAAAGTAAATGACCTGGATTTTCAAAAATTAATTGTAAAAGGTTTAAGCGCTACTGATATCAATGCACGTGGTATAATAAAAGGGCTGCCTGATCCAAACAAAATATATGCTGACTTAACAATTAATAAATTCCAGTCATCTAAAAATGATATTCTTTCGTTTTTACCAAAAGGAACACTGCCATCCAATATAACCCTGCCTGAAAGCTTTGCCGCATCAGGTACGATAAAGGGTGGTACGAATCATGTAAACGCCGATCTTTCCATAAATACAAGCCTCGGGGACGCAAAAATCAAAGGCATGTTAGTTAATATTACTGACCAGTATAAAGCGCAATACAATCTTTTGCTGAATACGAAAAACTTACAATTAGGCAGGTTAATGCAAAACCAACAACTTGGTCCACTAACGGGCGACTTTAAAATAAATGGCAGTGGCCTGAAACCCGAAGTCGCCAATGCAACTTTCAGTGGCGTAATTCCAAATGTTACGCTCAATAATTACACTTACACCAACATTAAAGCAGACGGACATATCGTAAACAAAGTGTATGAAATAAATGCCTCTGTCAGGGATCCTAATCTTGAAGCATCACTCTCCGCAGGAGGCGAATTTTCCGGCAAATTTCCTGACATGCAATTGAAAGTAACCATCGATAGCATAAAAACACTTCCGTTACATCTTACTACTAAACCGATAGCTTATCATGGCGACATTAAGGGAGACTTTACAAGCACTGATCCTGATAATCTTGCGGGAAATTTAATAGTAACACATTCAATTCTGGTAGATGATGGACGCAGAACAACTTTAGATTCCCTACAATTAATAGCTGATACCAACAATGGAAATCATCAGTATCCAGGTTACTTTCGGATTTCATTAGCAGCATCAATTAACGGGCAATATAAGCTAACACAATTAGCAGACGTATTTCAGCAATCCATAAGTCCATATTTCTCTGCGGGAACGATAAAAAATACAGCAGAGATTGCTCCTTACCATTTTACAATAAAGGCCGGCATTAATGATAATCCTGCATTGAGAACGTTCCTGCCATCACTAACAGAATTAAAGCCAATCATCCTGAATGGTACGTTTGCAAGCGACACCGGATGGAATCTTTCCATGAATTCACCGCACGTTATTTATGGGGGAAATATTATAAATGGTGCAAATATAAATGCAGAAACAAAAAATGGGGCCCTGGCATTTTCTACCTCAGTCAGGCAGTTTAAGAATGGGGGCGCTATAAGCGTCTATGCCACTACGTTATCAGGAACGATAGAACATAGCAATATTAAATTTACACTGAACATCAAAGATCAAAAGTCTGTTGACAAATACAACCTGGATGCTTCGTTAAGCGCAAAGTCCGACAATAATTACAGCTTCAGTTTGAAGCCGGGCAACCTTTTATTAAATTATAATAAGTGGAATATTAATGAGGACAATTCAATTCAATACGGCAATAGCGGCATATCAGCTCACAATTTTATTTTAAACCAGGGAGATCAACAACTTGGCCTGAATAGCCTTGATTCAACCGGTAACAGCCCGTTACGTATCGCCTTTAAAAATTTTAATATTGCGACCCTTACGGGATTTATCGAAAGCGATTCTCTTCTCGTAAACGGATTGTTAAACGGAAATGCTGTTGTTAAAAATATACAAACTCAACCTACTTTCACCACCGACCTTTCAATAACGGATCTGAGTATATACCAGGACACAGTTGGAAATTTCACAGCTAAGGTCAACAATAATATTGCCAATACTTACCATGCTGATTTAACACTTAAGGAACGCGGAAACGATGTTAGCATAAATGGTGACTACGTTGTGAAACCTGTAAACAGCAGCTTTGACTTCATGGTAAATATTGCCAAACTTCAAATGAATTCTGTTGAGGGATTTACGAAAGGTGGCATTAAAAATGCAAGAGGCTTTTTATACGGAAAAATAGCGGTGAACGGAAGTTTGAACAATCGTAACATAGATGGAAAAATAAATTTTAATAACACCGCATTTAATGTAAGCGAACTCAATAATGTATTTAAAATAGATGAAGCTTCCATTGCTATTATTAACAACAAAGGCATTGAGTTTCGCAATTTCAATATAAAAGATACTTCAGATAACTCGCTTGCCATTGGCGGAACTATTAACACAACCGATTTTATAAATTATGGTTTTGATGTTACCATCAAAGCAAGGAGGTTCCAGGCAATTAATTCCACCAATAAAGACAATAAATTGTTCTACGGCAAAATGGTTTTCTCAACCAACCTTACCGTAAAAGGAACACCCTCGCACCCGGTTGTTGATGGTAACTTAATCATTAACGACAAAACGGACTTTACGGTTGTACTTCCCCAGCAGGAACCAGGAGTTGAAAAGAGGGAAGGAATAGTACGTTTTGTCGACTATAGCGCCACTGCCGAGGATTCATTGCTCATGGTTCCCTACGATTCATTAAATGTTGCTCCATTGTTAGGCTACGATGTATCTGTGAATATTGGCATAACCAAAGAAGCCACGTTTAATATGATAGTGGATCCTGCCAATGGTGATTTTTTACGACTCAAAGGAACGGGGCAACTAACGGCTGGCATAGACGCAAGTGGTAAAGTTACTTTAGTTGGTTCTTATGAGATTGACGAAGGTACCTACAATCTTTCCTTTAATTTTTTGAAAAGAAATTTCAGTATCCAGAAAGGAAGCCGTATAGTGTGGACGGGCGAACCTACAACTGCCCAGATAAGTGTTACGGCTATTTATGTCGCTAACACCGCTCCGCTGGACCTGGTCCAGGGCCAGGTGGTGGGAGACCAAACTATTTACAAACAAAAATTACCATTCGAAGTTCATCTTACACTCGCAGGGGAATTGTTGAAGCCCCAGATAACATTTGATATCATACTTCCTTCTGATAAAAATTATAATGTTTCCAATGACATTATCTCCACAGTTCAGAACAAACTTATACAGGTAAGACAGGACCCCGGTGAGATGAATAAACAGGTTTTTGCTCTCTTATTATTAAATCGCTTTGTCGGCGAAAATCCGTTCGATAATGGCGCCGGCGGCTCTCTTAACGCGAGTACGTTCGCAATGCAAAGCGTAAGCCGTTTGTTGACGGAACAATTAAATGCTCTCACGCAAAATTTGATCGAAGGTGTTGACATAAATTTTGACGTAGCCACAACGCAGGATTATACAACGGGAAACCAGCAAAACCGGACTGATTTAAACGTGGGTATTTCCAAACACCTGTTAAGTGATCGTTTAACCGTTACCGTTGGTAGTGATTTTGAATTGCAGGGACCACAGCCTGCCAGCAACCGGCAGCAAAATTTTGCGGGAGATATCTCGATAAATTATAAACTGAGCAAAGACGGTAAATATATGCTTCGTGCATACCGCAAAAATGACTATACGGATATAATAGAGGGCTACGTAATTGAAACAGGCATTGGATTTATTATATCTGTTGACTATAACAAGTTCAAGGAACTCTTTACCACGAGAGAACAACGCAGAAAGAAAAGGGAAATAAGGAGAGAAAACCGAATTGAAAGTAAGCAGGAATCATCCGGAAAGGAGGAAGAGCAAACATTTGCTCCTCCGTCAAAAGCAAATGAGAATGGTAAATAGAAGATATGAAAAACTCGTAGTCACACTAATGTTCTTCCTGGGCGCATGCAATACCACCAAGTTGGTGCCCAAAGGAGATGCATTGTATACAGGGGCAACGGTAAAAGTTTCTGACAGCACCCTTTCTAAAAAACAAAAAAATAAAGTTACCGACCTTACCGAACATCTCCCCAGGCCAATACCTAATAGTAAATTCTTAGGCATTCCTTTTAAGCTATTCTTTTATAACCTGGCAGGCGATCCCAAAAAAAAGAAAGGTTTTCTCCGAAAGTTTTTCCGGAAGATTGGCGAACCGCCTGTGCTATTAAGCAGTGTTAATATCGATTACAACGCAAAAGTGCTGGAAAACTATCTTGAAAACATTGGCTATTTCCATGCCAATGCCAGTGGCGATACCATTGTTAAAAGAAAAAAGGCGCATGCTACTTATACGCTTACACCGGGCCCGGTTTATAGCATTCAAAATGTAAGTTTTCAATTAGATAGTTCATCTCTTGGAAAAACTATTGCGGGTACTCGTGCAAAATCTATTTTACTTCCGGGAGATCCATTCAACCTTAGCACAATTAAAAATGAACGGGACCGGATAGACGCAGTTTTAAAAGAGAAAGGTTATTATTATTTCAGCCCCGATCTGCTGATTGTAAATGCCGACAGCACTGTGGGTAATCACAAAGTAAATATGTATGTGCAGGTAAAAGAGAATACACCCGAACTTGCCAGGAAACCTTACATAATTGATAATGTATACATTTATCCCAACTATCGCCTAAATGGTAAAAGGAACGATACGAGCCATCTGAATGAATCATTATATAAAGGTTATTACATAGTAGATCCGTCAAAAAAATTCAAGCCTAAATTATTTCCGCGAATAATGTTGTTTGACTCAGGAGATGTGTACAGTCGTACCGCTCACAATTTAACTTTAAGCAGGCTCATTAATCTTGACGTTTTTAAATTTGTGAAAAACAGGTTTGAGGATTCGCCAAATAGTGAAGGCGATACCGGTAGACTGAACACATATTATTACCTGACACCCTTACCTAAAAAATCAATCAGGGCTGAGATTTCCGGCAATACGAAATCCAACAACTATGTCGGTTCTTTGATAACACTAACTTTTAAGAACAGGAACATCTTCCGCGGCGCCGAACATCTCGATCTGCATGCAAACGTTGGAAGTGAGGTGCAATATAGCGGTTATCAAAGTGGATATAACACTTATAAACTTGGAGGAGGGGTTACCTTCGCTATTCCAAAATTTGTTGTTCCTTTTTTTAAATTCAATACAACTAATGCCTTTGTTCCAAACACTAAAATCGATTTGAGCTATGATCTTCTCAACCGTGTTAAATTATACACGCTCAATTCTTTTAGTGCGCAATTAGGCTATTCATGGAAACCCAATATTAAAATTCAACAGGAGCTGAATCCATTTGCGATAAATTACGTAAGAGCTTTAAACATCACTCAAAAATACGTTGACAGCATTAAAACAAATCCGATATTGAGACACGCAGTGGACACGCAATTTGTTGTTGGTTCAAACTACAGTTATACTAAAGATGAGTTGGTGAATAATCCTTATGGCAGCGGATTTTATTTTAGCGGGCTTGCTGATCTCTCCGGTAATATCGCCGGTCTTTTGGTAAAACCCGATCCTCTTGATGGCAAAAAGAAAATCTTTGGAGCACCTATCTCCCAGTATATAAAAGCACAGTTGGAGGGAAGGTATTACTATGCATTCAGTTCAAAGTTGAGATTAGCTAACCGGGTAATCTTTGGCTTTGGTTATCCTTACGGAAATTCCAATCAACTTCCGTTCATCAAACAATTTTTTATCGGGGGAAACAATAGTATAAGAGCGTTTCGAAGTCGTTCTATAGGACCCGGAACTTTTAGATCTGCCAATGCAGACAGTGTTTCATTTTATGCCGATGAATCCGGTGATATAAAGCTCGAAATGAATACGGAACTCCGTTTTAAAATTAATAACATCCTGGAAGGCGCATTTTTTGTAGACGCAGGAAACATCTGGCTGTACAATAAAGATACAAGCCGGCCCGGCGCACAGTTTACAAAAAATTTTCTAAATCAGTTGGCTGTAGGAACGGGTATCGGACTGCGCATTAATTTAACCATATTACTATTAAGAATTGATTTAGCAACTCCTTTAAGAGAGCCATGGTTACCGGCCGGTAAACAATGGGTGATTAATCAAATTGATTTTGGAAACAAACAATGGAGAAGAAAGAACCTTATCTTAAATTTAGCTATTGGTTATCCATTCTAACGGAATTAGTTGTAGATTTAGAATCATGAAGCCCGCATTATTAATTCTTTCAATCATTGTATTTTCTTCAATGTTTAGTTGTAATTCCGGGAATAATGAAAATGCCGAAGTAATAACAAAAGATACCGTTTTTGATTATGCTGATTCTTCAAATATGGATTCAGTTTTATATGCAAAAAGTAAATCGCTATTATGGCATGCAGACGATTCCAATAATTTAAAATTGCACCAACCGGTTGTTGCGGGAATTGACACCATGTCACCACAACATATCATTCAATTAATAAATAATAATTACGATTCCATCCATGTTGATTATGTAAAAACATCTCATGACACCGTATATGTGCGTATTCCCAATAGTGAAATGCTAACAGAAAACATTGGGAGTACCGGGGCCGAAATGTTTATGGCGGCAACAACCTATTCTTTAACTGAGTTAAAAGGTATCCATTTTGTAAATTATGATTTTAAGGAAGGTGAGCACGCTTCGCCCGGAGTTTACGACAGGGATTATTTTAAAAGTCTTCAGTAAATGACCGGTAACTATTGTAAAGGGCTTTTCTAAACATTTATTCTTCATAGAATTTTATATTGTTCTCTCTTAAAAATTTCGTGATTATATCTACATGAACACAATGTCCGACATGCAGGAAGGGCTGGTTGGTAACTTTTATAGTGCGGCCATTTATTTTGTATTCGAAATTTTTCATATCAAATCCTAAATGAAGATGATTAGTGCCCGATTGCATTCCGCAAATCAAACCTTCATGATTAAACAGCGGGCCGCCACTTTGCCCCCGCAAACCGGGGGTGCTCAATTCAATCCCTGCAATTTCGTTTTCATGCATTAAATGTCTTGTCAGCATACCTTCTATGGGAAATCTTGGTGTTTCGGTTCTGCCCTCAGTGATCCATTCAATGTCGTCTGCAATAGCATTATATTGAAAATTTGTAAACTCGGGAAATGGAAATCCAAGCCTGCACAAATATCTACCTTGTTTTAAAGTTGAGGAGTCTTTTACAAATTTTGCATAGGATTGATATAACGGATTTTTGAAGTTGTCAAAAATTAGAATTGATACGTCATATTTCGGATGGTTGATCCAACGGTAATTAACGGTTGGTTCGCTGGTAACGCTTACAAAAAGCTCTTTCAGTTGAATGATCGTATCCTCATTAAAATTATATTTTTCTTCAAGAGTTTTTATTCTTTGGTTATACTTATTGTTCTTCCCAATTTGACTTTTTTCCAACTGAAAGTTTCTATACTTCTCATTAATTGCATGGCGATTTCCAATAAGATCAGTTACATGCTTGCAGGTAATAGCACATCCTTCTTCATTTACAAAAAAAAGTGTTGCGGCGCCGGGGCTTACGAGTGTTTCTTTATAATTTCTTGTTATTGTATGAATGGGTCTTGTGAATTGCGAAACCTCTTCTATTGCGTTTACAAACATGATAAAGCTTAAATAAATGATTGCATTACTCCAATGATTTTTCCAAAATAAGTTTTTTAATTTAATGCTATAAAAATATTCAGCATTGAAGTTGCATCAATCGTGTCCGGCAACTTCTTACTAATTAAATGTTCGTGGCTTATTATTTTTTTATTCCAGTGGCCAAAATAGCTTCCCAATCAGAATACATTTTACCATCTTTGATAAAATTCCTTGCTTTGTCCTGCACAGCCTGTCTTACGGCCTCAACAACTTCCGGGGGCTCATTTTTTAAAGCTTCCATTATTGGCCCGGCTATGTCCGAAGATACCTGCCAATAATGTTCAACCGAATCATAAGCCATTTCTCCATGCACATTCGAATCGGTTACATCTTTAAGGCCAGCGCCGGAGAGCATTTGGGCCGCAAGGCCGGGTTTTGCAAATCTAAATATTCCCGGAGTCTCTGGTGAGGGCTTGGGTAAAGCGAGCTTTTCCGCTACTGTCATACCCATTATTGTCAGGAACGGATTTTTATCAGGAGATGCCCATACAGCAACAACCAATCTTCCACCGAGTTTCAGCACCCTTACCATTTCGTTTAGGCTACCCGTTATATCGGGAAAAAACATCATTCCAAAACGACAAATTATATGATCAAAAGAATTGTCTTTAAACAGCATTTTTGAAGCATCGCATACCTGGCTGTGATAGTTGGTAATACCGCGACGCTGAGCATTTTCATTTGCTATTGCCGCCATTTTTTCAGATAAATCAATTGCTGTCACCTTCCCGCGGGCCAGCAAAGTGCTCACAGTAAGTCCCGGCTCTCCGGTTCCCGATGCTACGTCCAGGATATGCTCGTCACCTTTCAGGTCCAGCATTCCTATCATTGTTTGCGCAACAGGTCGCATTCGATCCATAATGAAATCGTCCCATTTTTTCCAGCCTGTTGAATACCGGTTCCACGTGTTTCTTTGCTGAATTAATTGTTCTTCCTGTTGTTGATTCATTTTTAAAAATTTTAATTAGCGATATAACTAAAAAGCATCACAGGCTGTTTTTTGTCGGTTGTCTTATGTGAGTTGTGATATTATTAAAAGTATTCACGGTGAAAATTGCAATCAAAATTCCGCAAGCCGAAATCCTTAAAGAGTTAATTCAATTATAACATAATGCATGTACAATTTCTAATGTACGAAAATTTTTAATGCCCGTTATTATTGCTCTATTTCCTCGGAAAGTTTTGAGGTTTTCAGATTTTAGCATTGGCCTCGCGGCAATACCATTTTTTATATATAAATATTTTGGTTAAAAATTAATTCGCAGCTATATATCGACTGGCTAAAAGAAAAAGCCTGCCAGCATTCAACTGGCAGGCTTTTATAAAAATTATTTCTAACCTCTTATTTTTGCTTTCGCCAATTTTGCTGCGTTCGCTTTTTTCAATTTCTCTGTTGCATGATCTGCTTCGCCCAACGGCCTGTCTTTTGCGAAATCAACCAATATTGGCGCTGCCACAAATATGGATGAATAAGTACCGGTGATAACACCAATCAACATTGCAAAAGAGAATCCTCTCGTAACTTCCCCACCAAAAATGAATAGAATAAGCAATGTTAAGAATACAGTGGCTGAAGTCATAATCGTTCGGCTTAATGTATCATTAACGGCGCTGTTAATAATAGTGGGTTTATCCGCCCCTTTCATGTGGCGGCTGTATTCCCTGATTCTGTCGAATACAATTACCGTATCATTCATCGAGAAACCTATCACTGTTAATATCGCCGCAATAAAATGCTGATCGATTTCCAATGGGAAAGGAACAATTCCTTTAAAGAAAGAAAATACGGCAAGCGCAACGAACACGTCATGCAGCAATGCGATGATCGTCCCCAGAGAATATCTCCAGTCGCGGAAACGCATGAAGATGTAAAATATAATGGCCAACAGGGCAAATATGGTAGCCTTGATTGCACCGTTCCTCAACTCTTTGGAAATAACCGGCTGCACTACCTGTGAACTTTGAATATTCTTTTTTACAAATTGATCTACAGTAATACCTGCAGGCAATTCTGATTTTAATCCCTGGAATAAATGGACCTGAACAGTGCTGTCCGCATTTTGAACCCCTTCCAGGTATGAAGTTGTGATATTTAAATGTTTGTTATCACCAACGGTTTTTATTACCGGGTAATCCCCACCTAATGATTCGTGAAGGCTGTTAATAATGTCTTGCCTTTTTACGTTTTTCTGGAATTCAATTGTATAGCTTCTTCCTCCTTTAAATTCAACACCATATTCAAATCCATGAAAAAATGACCCAATCCCCAGAATTAAAACTATAACAGAAATACCGTAAGCGTATTTCCGGTATTCAATAAACTTAAAGTTGGCATGTTTAAATATCTTCCTGGAGAAGGTTGTAAAATATTTAAAGTGTCTTTGTCTGTTGGTCCAGACATCTGTAACCAACCTTGATAATAAAATTCCACAGAAAAGTGAAAGGGAAATACCCAGCATTTGCGTTGTTGCAAAGCCAAGCACAGGTCCCAACCCAAAGTAGAATAATATGGCCGCAGTTAAAAACACGGTAACGTGAGCATCAATAACCGGCGCCATTGATCTTCGGTAACCATCATTTACCGCCTGTTGGTAATTCTTACCACGTGTAAGCTCCTCTTTAATTCTTTCAAAAATAATTACGTTGGTATCAACTGCCATACCGATAGTAAGAACAAGGCCGGCAATACCAGCCGCAGTAAGTGTAGCACCCAAAGCGCTCAGAATACCGATAGTAAAAAGAAGGTTTAAGATCAATGCAATATTAGCGATCCATCCCGCTGTGTTATAGTACAACAACATTAAAATAAATATTACTATAAATGAAAGTAAAAATGCGAGTGCGCCGCCATGCACAGCATCTGCTCCAAGTGTAGGGCCAACGATTTGCTCCTGCACAATTTTTGCCGGAGCATCTATCTTACCGATCTTTAAAATATTGGCAAGGTCCTGAGCCTCTTGCGTGGTAAATCTGCCGGTTATTTGAGAATTTCCTCCAGTAATTGGTTCATGGATATTTGGAGCGGTATAAATAATATCATCCAGAGAAATTGCAATTGGTTTACCTACGTTTCGGGTTGTAATTTCTCCCCACGTTCGTGCACCCGTTGGTGTCATCTGCATTGTAATCTCCGCGTTGCCATGTTCGTCAAAATCCTGCCGGGCATCTTCGACGGCTTCGCCTTCCAGCCTTGCTTTATCACTTCCAGGAATTGTCTTTATAGCATATAATTCAAAATATCTCTTTCCTGTTTTTTCATCCTTTTGTTCCAATCCATATAAAAACTTTATATTGTTCGGAAAATCACTTTTTACAATATCAAGGTATTGGTTTGCTTTTGAAGTATCACGCTCATCGACTTGGGCAATTGCGGGGTTATAAACGGGTTTCCCATCACTCCCTGTCTGCGGAGGAATAAAATGAATAACTTTCCCCAGGGGATGTTCATTGATAAGTGATTGGGAAGAATCAGCTTTGAAGGTTGAATCTTTCTCGTTTTTTGAAGTATCCGCTTTTGTGCCATTCAGATATTGCTGCAATGATTTATCTGCATTGGATATGCTATTTTGTAATTCATCAAAATTGAATACCTCCCAAAACTGCAAATGAGCTGAAGCTTGTAATAATTTTCTAACTCTTACGGGATCCTGCACTCCGGCAAGTTCAACGGTAATGATGTCTTTATTTTGATCAAGATTAATATTCGGTTGAGCAACTCCAAACTGGTCGATACGTTTTAATAAAACCTTGTAGGTTTGATTAATCGCTGTTTTAGAAGTAGCGCTCAATTGGTCCAAAACCTGCTGATCACTATCGGTAATTTTTATTGCTTTTCCTGCACCCGCAAATAATGAGGCAAGATTTACTCCCGGATTTTGCTTCTTGAAAACTTGTGCGAACAGGGTAATATAATCAAGATCACTTTTTAGTTTTTCCGCATTCGTTTCATTTAATGCATTTACAAGTTGAGGGTCTTTGGGATTATTACTTAAAGATTTGATTACGCCGGCAAGATCGACATTTAACGTAACACTCATACCTCCCTGGAGGTCAAGACCCAGGTTTAGTTCGTTTTCTTTACATTTAAAATAAGTGGTACCAAAAAAGGGGTAAATTTTTGCATCACGGCTGCTATCAAGAAGATGTTGAAACGTAGTTTTTACAAGTGCGTCTTTTTCATCTCCTACAACGCCGGGATGAGACATTTTCACAGTTTTCACAGCTTTCTCCTTCATTTTCGCCTCGTAGCTATTTACAACCCAGGTAAAAGAAAGCTGGTAAATGGAAATGATAATAAGCGTAATGGCAAAAAACCACACCAAACCTTTCAGTTTCATATCTTAATTTTTAGAAGTTTGCAAAGATAGGGTTTTGAAGTTAAAACCCGCCATCATTTTACATGAATGAGAAGAGATTTTCAAAAATATTAAAAGCATTTTTTAGTATGTTAATTTCTATACTTTTGAAAGAACACAATTAGAATGAAAATAAAGGCTTTAGTTCCAATATCCGCGATCATGGCTCTTTTGATTAGCTGCGGTTCTACCAGGAAAATTCAAACTATAGCCGCCCCGAAAATAATTGATACGGTTACTGCAAAAATAAATGACACAATCGTGAGTAAAATAACTATCGATTCTATAACTCCTAAAATTGACAATTCTAAAACAGATTCGTTTTTAGTTAATCTTTTAGAAAAATATCCGCAATACTTTGATAGTATTTTAGAGAACAAAAAAGCATGGAATGTGCAAATAATTTACACTCAAATCAACAGGGACAAAAATAACAATCCTTCATTTATCAATTATTATTTTAACGTGGATTCATCAAAGTATTTTTATCCCGCTTCTACTGTGAAACTTCCTGTTGCTTTACTTGCACTGCAAAGGCTCAATGAACTCAGTCAAACAGGAATTACCAAAAACACTACCATGATTACTGAAGCCGGCTATAGCGGGCAAACAGCCACCTATAATGATCCGCAAACTGCAGACGGAAGACCAACTATAGAAAGTTATATAAAAAGAATTTTTTTGGTAAGCGATAATGAAGCTTTCAACAGGTTGTATGAATTTTTGGGACAGCAGTATATTAATGAACAACTTCATGAAAAAGGATACCAGGATGCTCAAATTCTCCATCGGCTGGATATTTCTTTATCAGAAGATGAAAACCGGCATACTAACCCGGTAAAATTCCTGGATGGCAACAATACTATTTTATATAGCCAGCCTCTTACGTATAATACCGATTTTTATACTGAAAGGTACGATTCATTAGGGCACGCGCATTATAGCAATGGTGAACTTATAAATTCCCCGATGAATTTCTCAAAGAAAAACAGGATCGGCCTCGAAGATCTTCACCACATATTAAGAAGTGTAATTTTCCCCGATGGTGTTCCGGCGCCGCAAAGATTCAATCTTACAAAAAGTGATTATGATTTCGTACGCCAGTACATGTCGCAGTTTCCCTCAGAAACAATTCACCCGTCTTACGATTCGCTGCCCAATGCTTATGTGAAGTTTTTATTATATGGCTCACAGAAAGCGTCCATACCGAAAAATATAAGAATCTTTAATAAAGTGGGCGATGCCTACGGGCAGTTGGTTGATGTGGCCTATATTACTGACCTTGATAAGAATATAGAATTCTTTTTATCTGCAACGATTTACTGTAACTCAAATGGCATAATTAACGATGATACTTACGATTATGATACCATCGGCTTGCCATTTATGAAAAACCTGGGCCAGGTAATTTATCAATATGAATTGGAAAGAAAAAAACCAAATATTCCCGACCTTTCTTCTTTTAAAATTACCTACGATAAATAATCATTTGTTTTATAAAAAATCAATCTCTTACTTTTGCAAAAAATTTTTGAACACAAATGCAACTTTCTTCGAACTTATCAAGATTTAATGAACCCGAAACATTAAAAATGGCAAAGCTCGGCCGTGAGCTGAGGGCACAGGGAATTGACGTAGTAGACCTGAGCGTAGGCGAACCCGACTTTAATACCCCTGAACACATAAAAGAAGCGGCCAAAAAAGCTATTGATGAAAACTGGAGCCATTATACGCCTGTACCCGGCTACCTGGAACTTAGAGAAGCTGTTTGCCGAAAATTACAGAGAGATAATGGTTTAACATACGTACCCCAACAAATTGTAGTAAGCACAGGAGCCAAGCAAAGCATTGCCAACGTAATGCTAAGCATATTGGATGATGATGATGAAATTATTATTCCAACGCCTTATTGGGTTTCCTATTCGGAAATTGCCCGGTTTGGCAGGGGTAAAGTGGTATTTATACACACCACTATGGATACGGGTTTCAAACTTACACCCGGGCAACTTGAAGCAGCTATTACACCAAAGACAAAACTATTCATTTTTTCTTCTCCGTGTAACCCTACCGGTGCCGTGTACACGAAAGATGAATTGGAGGCACTTGCTAATGTGTTTCAAAAGCACTCCCGTATATTTATAATAAGCGATGAAATTTACGAATACATCGATTATGCAAATGACGGTGGTGGTGGGCACCAGAGCATTGCTCAATTTGATTACCTGAAAGAGCGTATAATAATAGTGAATGGATTAAGCAAAGGTTTTGCAATGACCGGATGGAGGCTCGGATATATAGCTGCACCACCCGAAGTTGCAAAGGCATGCGAAAAAATACAGGGGCAATTTACAAGTGGCACCAACTCCATTGCACAACGTGCGGCTATTACGGCCTTGGATTCCCCCCTTTCATCAACTTATGAAATGGTAAGGGAATTTAAAGTCCGCAAAAAAAGAGTAATGGAATTATTAAAAGAAATCCCTTCTTTAAAATGCGTTGAACCGGATGGAGCTTTTTATATTTTTCCGCAGGTAAAAAGTTACTTTGGTAAAAAAGCAGGTGACGAAGCAATTAATAATGCAAATGATCTTTGTATGTATCTTTTAAACACAGCACATGTATCAACCGTAAGCGGCGACGCTTTTGGAGAACCTTCGTGCATACGAATTTCGTTTGCTAATAACATGAAAAACATTGAGGAAGGATTTAGAAGGATTAAGAAAGGCCTTGAATCAATCAGTTAATGTGCTAATTGGAAGGATGCTTACTAAAACCCGATAGTTCCAAAAACTCTTCATGCAAAGTAAGCACCTGCGGAATGAGCATGTGCTGCTCATCATTTATTACAACATAGTCGCAAAGATTGAGTTTTTCGGCTTCATCCATTTGTTTATCCAGCCTGGCGTGCACCTGTTCGGCAGAAATATTGTCACGGCTCATTGTCCTTTTAATTCTAAGTTCAAGTGGTGACTTTACCCCAATGACATAATCAAGATCCTTATCGGCGCCGCTTTCAAAAATCAAAGCGGCTTCTTTAATTATGTAAGGCGCTTTTTGTTTTTTCATCCATTCCGAAGCATCCCTGATGGTAGCAGGATGTACAAGGGAATTGAGGAGTTGTATTTTTTGTGAATCATTAAAAACCTGGTCAGAAAGATATTTGCGATTAAGTTTGCCGCCCAGGTATGCGCCTTCTCCAAAAGCAATTTTTACCTTTTTCTTTAGGTCTTCATCCTCATTCAATAATCTTTTGGAAGCATCATCAGCATAATAAACGGGAATATTGAGCACCTCAAAAATATGCGCAATAGTGCTTTTGCCACTACCAATTCCCCCGGTTAATCCAATTTTTTTCATTTCACAAAATAATATCGGGTAAAAATAAATTTTATTCCGGTGTTAAAAGTGATTTGCAAAAGTCATTATTCATTATTTTTACTAATCAAAAGAAAATTTCATGATTAGAATACTTGCAGCATTATTATTAGCGAGTTTCATTTTTCCCGCGTTTTCGCAAAACGGAGCCTCTATAGTCAGGCCGACAGGCGCTATCAATGGCACATTGGCGAGTACACTTAACCCCGCCGACATGGTAAATATATTAAGTGATCCTCAAAAGATAGGGGCGTTCAAAACAAGTGATGCGATGGGCGACGTTGCAGGAACTCCACTTCTGTATGATGAATGGAAGAGAGGGGAAGTAACTTTGAAAAACGGGGAGAAATATAAGATTGAAAAAATGAATTTAGATGCATCAAGAGACCGTTTCGTATATGCTGTAAATGATTCTCTTTATGAATTTTCTGATAACATTCGTGAAATGAAAATCTATGGGGAAGATCATAAAAATGATCCGTCTTCTGATATGATTTTCAGAAGTGATATTAATCCGTCAGCGGCAAACTTTGTACAGGTACTCACTACAGGAAAAATAACTATTTTTTGTGAATACAGTAAAAAGCCGGAAGGCGAAAATTATTCAAATGGAATAGTAAATAATACGAGGAAATATGTATTACACAAGTACTATTATTCTATTGTCAATAATAAAGCAGTCCCCGTTAAGCTTAGTTCATCAACGTTCGATGAATTAACATCAGATAAAAAAGAAGAGGTAACCGCTTTTATTAAAACAAATAATCTTAAAGTAAAAAAAGAGCCTGATTTTTTAAAAGCAATAACCTATTATAACGGCATTAGTGCTCCTGTAAATTAAAAGTTTCCAGAAGTGGGGATTTGATTTGTACTATTATGAAAAATGAAATTTATTCACATCAAATTTTATTGACCTAACCTTTAAACTAATTGACCGCTATTAATACAATTACATCCGTAACCTCATCAAATAATAAAATAATATTTATCAATTAATAAACTATCATTTAAAAAAGAGTCTATGCTTAAATTAATCTTCACCCTTTTATTGTCTGGTTTAATTTCGATAACCTTTTCACAAATTAATATGTCTCCAAATGTTTTAGGGGAGCCGTTCCAGGGACAGCATTTCGCCCAAAAGGCAGATAACGATGTTGAAGGTAATCCCATGGTCTTCGATAATTGGAAACAAGGACAGGTGACTCTAAATAACGGAGAAGTATACCCGGTTGCAAAGATAAACCTGGATGGACAACGGCACCTGTTTCTTTATTCAGTTAATGATTCTATTTATGAATTTGTTGGCAATGTAAAGGAAATCAGAATTTACGATAACGCTAACGATGCAAATTCCGTAATGGTTTTCAGAAATAATATAGACCCTGAATCAACGAATTTTGTAGAACTGCTTGACACCGGTAAAATAACCATATTCCAGGCGTATGAGAAAAAACCAGAGGGCGAAAATTATTCAAACGGAATTGTCAACAACACCCGGAAATATGTGTTGCATACCAATCAATTTGCCGTTATAGATAATAAAGCAATTCCCATTAAATTTAATTCCTCAACACTTGAAGATTTAACTTCAGATAAAAAGAAAGAAGTAGAAGCTTACGTAAAAGAGAATAAGCTAAAAGTTAAAAAAGAACCTGATTTTTTAAAGGCTATAAATTTTTATAACAGCATAAGCGGTTGATATTAATTTCTGCAAAAGTAACGCTAATGCTTATTCGATGTTAA
Source organism: uncultured Chitinophagaceae bacterium (assembly GCA_963819925.1). Taxonomy (GTDB): domain Bacteria; phylum Bacteroidota; class Bacteroidia; order Chitinophagales; family Chitinophagaceae; genus Ginsengibacter. The sequence goes on from CAWFYG010000029.1 coordinate 685,669, forward strand.
TTTGCGAAGTACCAGTATGCTAATATGGTACTTCACAATCTAAAATTATTTTATAGGTGCAACCGGCTTATTAATATTAGCCGTCCATTCCATGCTGATAGCGCTTTTTTCAATTTTGATATAGCTGCCCGGGTTAATTTCGAGCATCATTGTTCCGTCGTCGTTTATTCTATTTACCGTTCCATGAATACCGGCGATGGTTACAATTTTATCGCCTTTTTGTAAGTTGGATAGAAATTGCTTTTGTTGTTTTGCCTTTTTTGCCTGGGGCCTTATCATGAACATCCAGAACACAAGAATCATAAGGCCTAAAAATACAAACTGAAATCCGCCTCCACCTGCGCCGCCTTGTCCTAACATTAAAAAAACTGTTGCTACATTCATATTATTTGTTTTGTTTTTATGTGATTTTAATTCTTTGTGAAATTATTTCTCTGCCGCCGCAACTACATGCCCGGTTAGTTGCAACTCAGGAAATTTTGGATATGCATTTGAAGTAACGGTAACAGTTTTATGTACATCCCCCACTCTTCCTTTACTATTGAATACAACTTTTAAAAAGCCTGTTTCACCGGGCTTGATCGGTTCTTCGGGCTTTTCCGGAACGGTACAACCACAACTCGCTGCGGCATTTGAAATGATCAAAGGATTTTTGCCCGTATTCCGAAAGCGATAACTATATTCTACCTTTTCACCATCAGTAACGCTCCCAAAATCGTAGGCGGAATCGATCATTTGCACTGTTGTTGAATCAGTAAACCGGGCACCTGTGTCAGCAACTGACGCATCATCTTTATTTCTTGTATTTCTGATGTCGCACGAAAAAGTGATACAGGTAATACAAAGAAATACAATCCATTTATTCATTTATACTAATTTTTTGCAAAGGTATTATAAAGTACTGTTTTTAAAGTTCTTCTTATGTATTTTATTCTGGCTTATGAGCTCCTTATGAATATTGTCGAGAATACCATTTACAAAATGGCCGCTTTGCTCCGTACTATATTCTTTCGCCAAATCAATGTACTCATTGATAGTTACTTTAGGCGGAATGGTTTCAAAATATAAAAATTCACACACGCCCATCTGCATCAATATCATATCAAGAGACGCAATTCTTTCCGCATCCCAATTCTTTAGCTTTGGCTTAATCAATTCCAGGCAGTAATTTTTTTTATCGATAACACATTCCAATAAATCTATTGCAAAATCCATTTTTTCCTTACTTACCATTTCTTCAAAATTAAAGGAAGCGGGTTTTTGCAATAATCCATTCATCAACACTATCATCATATCTGCATCATCGTCCCAGTGAATAAATTTTTCTTCAACATCACTTATAAAATTTTCATCCGGAAGCATCAGGCTGCCAAAAACATGTTCCAGTATTTTTCTTTCCGTCCTTTTATCTCTTGATTTAAGTTCCGTGTATTCTTTATATTCAGTTGAGGAAATTAATGAATGATATATTTTTCTAATCAATTCATCATCTATTAAATATTTTATTTTGAACTGCTCAAGCGATTTTTGAAATGAATTGTTGTTGAGGATGTCCCAAACAATTTCATTTCCCGAAATCTTTGTATTTATATTAAGATCATTTTCTGATGGTAAATGTTTTTGCGCCTTTTGAACTGCATCTCTTTCCGCAAATCTTGCTACCTCAATAATAAAATAAACGAGATAGGTAAACAGATGCCGCGACTGATCAATATTTTGTTTAAGTATTTGTAACGGTTCCCCGGGGCGGGTTTCATTGTTCATTGATTCAATACTATAAAGAGCCTGCATTACTTTTACCCTAATTATTCTTCTGCTTAGCATTTCTTAAAGAACTTCTTTTTAAGGCGGCAAAGATATAGTAATGTAACTATATGCCAAATGAAAGTTCTTAGATGCACAGTCAGCTAACTAAATAAAAAATATCGGTAGTAATTTGAAATTTTTATTGCACCACTATTTTCTTTCTCACTTTATTACTGCCATCCGCATTGCTGATCTGGATAATATATACTCCCCGCGAAGCAGGAAGCTTTATCATGGAGTTTTGTTGATTAATTAATTGTTCTTCTATTTTTTTACCGACGTTATCATATAAAATCATCATTGCGGGCTGGGTATATTCATTAAGATAAAGCTGAACCTGTCCTTTAGCGGGATTGGGAAAAATTATAAAACCATTTTTAGTTACATCTGAAGCAATAAAACGAATATCAGAATAGGAGAATGATCCATCCTTGTATTCAACCTTCAACCTATAAAATAATTTTGTATAACCTAACGCTGAAGAATCTGTGAACGAATAATCGAGTTCACCGTTGGAGAAACCATTAATTGATTTACTGTCAACAAAACCAATGTCAGAAAAATTTGTTTCATTATCTTTTCTTCTCTCAACAGTAAATCGTGTAATATTTAATTCTGCGGCGGTTACCCAATCCAATCTTATTAGGCCTGCCGGAATTTTTTGTGCAGTAAATGATGTTATATTAACCGATGATCCCAGAAGAAACGCATCCGAAGTATCTTTAAAACCAAGTGTGTTTGTTACTTCCAATGTATAGCTGCCGAGGTCAGATGTAGAATAGTCGGGTGAAGTTGCTCCGGGAATGATCATATTATCCTTCAACCATTGATAAGTTAGATTTTTGCCCTGGAGGCCTACCAACAAAAATGAACCTGGTCCCTGGTCCATTGGAGTAAAATAAGCTTTTGGCCGGCGCACATAACTTGTATCTTCGAGTTTATAAACGGTTCCGTTTCCATTAAATAAGATGTATTGATCACCATATATGTCCTCACCAAACGAAACAGGATTGCCTTTCGACTGAGCGGCGGTAATAAAATGGTTTACGTTTCCTGAAACCGTTCCATTATCCAAATAGAATCCGTCCAGGAATTTCAAAATCTCATCGGTAAATAAATATTGTCCCCATAATGATTTTGATTGTGCGCTACGACATACGTATCCACCGATTATTGCAGCTCCGCCTCCATTATGAAAATATTCATAAATGGGCATTGTGATGCCCGATTTGTTGCATCCTGACACAGGACTATAACATGAATCACCCTCTACAATGTTCCATCCATAGTTTTCGCCACCCACATCATTCGCTTTTTGAAAATCAATTTCTTCAACCTTATTTTGCCCCACATCAGCAATTAAGAGATCGCCCGTAAGTCGGTCAACACTGCACCTGAACGGATTGCGAACTCCGAATGCCCATATTTCTTTTTTAATACCGGTAGTTGTATCACTATAAAAAGGATTGGCCGGAGGAATAGCATAAGGCTGCGCCTGGGAAGAATTACTTACGTCGATGCGTAATATTTTTCCAAGAAAAGTCTTTTTATTTTGCCCGTTTTTATAGGGGTCACCGCCACTTCCTCCATCTCCGAGGTTAATATATAAATAGCCATCTTTACCAAACATTAAATTGCCGCCATTGTGATTGGTGAATGGCTGCGATTGAGTTAAGAGCGTTAATGCAGAAGCAGGATCGGCAATGTTTGAATCGGCTGCGCTAACTTTATACTCTTCCACAAATGTTGTTAACTGGCCTGAAATTAAACCGGTATAATCAACATAAAATTTTCCATCAGTTTTATAATTGGGGCTAAAGGCAATTCCCAAAAACCCTTCCTCACCCGCAGTTGCAGAAGATATTTTTGAGGTAATATCCAGGAACGGCGTCAGTACGTAATGTGCCGTCAGCATTGATAATTCTAATGCGGCCTCCCCTTTCGGCAACGAACAACCTTTCGTCCCCGCAATTTTTTAAATCTATCGGAGCATTGATACCGGCTACATAGGGAATTTCGGCGAGCTTCTGAGCCTTTATTTGTTGGGATAAAAGAAAAATAATAAGAATAAAAGACCGGTGTGTGAAAAATCTCATCCTGCCGTTGGTTTAATAATTAATTACATTAAATAGTTCACCATTAAGTTACGTTTTATTTGCGAGGAAAGTTTCCTGTGTGCGTTTACAGGATTCATGGATTTTATAACGAATGATTTTCTCAGAATCAATGAAAACCAAACGAAAAGAACAAATAAATGGATGCCTGTTTAATAAATTTACCCTCAGGTACCTGCATGAATCTCCTGCTTTAAACAATGCAGCATTTGGTAAATGGACATTTTTCTACAATCCCGGTTTTACCTTTTTTCTAAATTGAGACGGAATAATTTTTATCTTCTTACCAAACAATATACTATGAACTCGTCATTACACCCAGCACTCCGCTCCGGGAAATCTCCCTATCATGGTCTTAACAAAAATGAATTTGGAAAGAAATTGCTCTTAATAATTTCTTCTTTATTCGGAGCCTTTACCGCCAGCTATGCAACCACTCCTGTTGATGGAGTTACCAATTTTGATAATTTATATACGTGTTCGTTTGTGGATCTTACCGGCATTCAAAGCGCAGGCTCCACGGGGCTTGCCGCCAATGATGTTGACGGTTACAACTTCAAAATTTTCAGCCTCAATAACATTGCAGATTGCGGAATTGGAATAGAGCCGTTTACAGGCCAGACCGCTATCGTATATGGTTATTCGGAAAGTGGACAAAGCCTGGTAGACTCATTGGAAATTTCATCCAACGGCCTCAATTATTTTGATCTTCAGTCTGTAGATATAACATGGGATAATGGTACCACAGCTTCAAGGAATATTACCCTTACCGGATATCACAACGGAAATCCTGTTGCAGGCGCCACCTTGACGATGAGTTTACAGGCGGCTTCCGGGGGCGGCCTTTTAGCAACGTTTGACGTTTCATCGAATTCAGCTTTTGTGGGTATAGATAAGTTTACGATTACCGTGCCGGGAACGGACGTAGGAGCAATAGGAGTTGATAACATAAATGCAATTAATTTCAGAAGCACAGTTTTGCCGCTCACGTTAACCTCCTTTACCGGGAAACCTTTATCTAACGGAGTACAATTAAACTGGAATTCAGCCAACGAGTTCAATGTATCCTCTTTCGGAATTGAAAGATCAACTGATGGTATTTCTTTTGAAAATATTGGCAATGTACTTGTAAATACCGCAGGAACAGGCGCTGCACACACTTATACGTACATAGATGATAATGCCGCGGCAAATTCGGCTTATTTTTATCGTTTAAAAATGATCGATCGTGATGGACACTTCACGTATTCCTCAACCGTAAAAATCATTTCTTCGGCCTTCGCAAAAAGATATTCCATCTATCCGAATCCTGTTACTTCCGGCGTATTGCATTTAAGAATGCCTCCGGAAACTTCAGGTGAAATAAAGATTGCCATTATAGCTAATGATGGCAGAGAGCTTGATAAAAAAATATTTAATGCCGGGAATGCCACAGGAAATTATATTGACGTTCCTGTAAACCGGCTCTTACCCGGAGTATACCGTTTACGCATAAACGAAATAAAGACCGGCGTGTTAACCACTTTACAGTTTGTGAAGTGAGATCAAAAAAGGGCCGCCTCCGGCGGCCCTTTTAATTAATTTACTGCAAACCTGTAAGCCGGATTCTGTAGCCGCCCTTCAACAAGCTCCGGGCGGATGGTTATCATTTATCTGGCTGTTGCATTACTGCAACAATCTTGCTGCCTACCCTTCAGCTCGAACGAGCAGCTCTTTTCCGGTGAAACCGGAGCGCTGGTATACGTGACATTGCAGCACACAAGGTTTACCCAAAACTATTGTTACCAACAATTCCCGTGAGCTCTTACCTCACGTTTTCACCCTTATCTCGCCGAAGGCGGACGGTAATTTTCTGTGGCACTTTCTTCCCGATCAAGACCGGGACCGGCTATTAACCGGTGTGTTGCTCTATGCTGTCCGGACTTTCCTTCCCGATTTTCATCGGAACGATAACCCGGTTTGCAGTTCAGCGAAGTTAAGCCAATATCAGCTGATAGCTTTGGCTATAAGCTAATGGCTGCATTAATATTGAAAGAAAATTTCTGTGGCACCAAAACCAAAATTATGATGATACTGATTCACAAAACTCTTTACTTCTTTTTTTGATTTTAAAATTTCATGGATTTCTTCCCTGAGTTTGCCGGTTCCGATGCCATGTATAACAATTAAGTTGGGCTGATGATGCGCTATCGCAAGATTGTAATACTTTTCGAATGTGTTTAATTGCAAGGAAAGTATTTCGAAGTTGCTTAACTTTTTCCAATCGTTTGACAACTTTTCAATGTGAAGATCAATTACTGACCTTGCCGGTTCCAGATTTTGTTTTGCCTTTGATGCATCATAAAGTAAGCCTTGCGTGTTGGTATATTCAGGAATAATATCTTCAACCTTATCAGGATATTTTTCAAAAAGCAAATAGGAGAAAGTCGGTTCATTTTTCATTTTCATTTCTTCAATTTTTTGAAACAACTGCTTTGCTTTTATTTTTAAAGATGTTTCAAAATATCCCGCCTTCTTTTTATTGAAGTTAATAAGTGAAAATTCAAACGTAAATTTTGGCGCATCATTCATTTCTTCAAAAGGAACATCATGCAGGTAAAAATCAGTTAAAGAATAGATTTGATTTTTTAATTCAAAACCAGGTTGTCCGGCAAAATTAATACTATACGAAAAATTATAAGGTTCATCAGTTTGGTTGATGAGATACAGCTTAAAGCTTTCAACAACATCATCATCAAAAATATTTTTATCAAACACCGGTAAAAAAGAAATCCAAACACCTTCGGTTACTTTATATTTTGAAGTGGCTTTTTCCTTCTTAATATTATCAATATATACCTTGTCTTTTTTCTTCACAGGATTTCGTTCATCATAGTATTTCTTTTCTGAAAATCTTTTGAAATAAGGAAAGTCAATCTGGTCCATATAAACCGGAAAGCGTACGCCATCTACATCTATCAATACCATTTTATCATTGATGATATCCACCACTTCACCCTCCTCGTTGGAATGAAGCACTAACACTCTATCGCCCAGCTGGTATTTCATTCTGCAAAGATAGTGTGAGATATAAATTCATTAATGCTACGGGTTAACTGTCTGGTTTAATCTACTGTTATGCCTGCTGTATAAAAAATAAATCACAAGGCCAATACATAACCATATCAAAAAACGATACCAGTTGGTGTGGCTTTCCTGTGCCATCAAATAAAAACAACTTAATAATCCTAAAACCGGTATTAGCGAAAAGTCTTTCTTGAAAGATAAAAAGGAAACGATTGTTGCAACTATCCAGAATACGAGCATGGGCATGCCTTCCTTAGTAATTAAAGATTTAAAATGTTCCGGTGCATACATCAAAATAAGAATAACTGAAAAAAGAAATAGCGCCGGTATAATGTATTTACCACTTATATGTGGTACCCGGAATTTCGATGGCGGCCTGTCAGGATTTTTTTGTAACATCAATATACCACCACACACCAGCACAAATGCAAATAAAGTCCCTATGCTGGTTAATGCGATTACCACATCAAGGTTCATGAATAATGCGGGTACGCCTACAACAATTCCCGTTAGTACGGTTGAAAAAGATGGTGTCCGGTATTTAGGATGTATGCGTGAAAAAATTTTGGGTAACAATCCATCGCGACTCATGCTCATCCAGATGCGTGGTTGCCCTAATTGGTACACGAGCAATACGGATGCAATTACAAAAATGGCGCTCACAGAAACAATTCCTGCAAGCCAGTTCGTAACTCTTGAGTTCTGTGTTTGAAAAACAAATGCCAAAGGATCAGCCACATTTAGATGTGTATATTTCGTCATCCCGGTGAGCACCAATACTAAAATGATATACAACACCGTACAAATTATCAATGTATTGAACATTGCCTTCGGCAGATCACGCTGCGGATTTTTACATTCTTCGGCTGTTGTAGATATAGCATCAAAGCCAATGTAGGCAAAGAACACAGCCGATACGCCACTTAGCACTCCTGAAAAACCATTGGGCATAAACGGATGCCAGTTAACAGGATTTACATAAAATGCTCCGGCAACTATCACCAACAGAATAATGGCGAGCTTAATGATCACAAAAATATTATTCGCATTTTTTGATTCACGCATGCCAACATAAACTATATAGGTAATCAGCGTTACAATACATAAAGCAGGAATGTTCATGATAATTCTTATGCCGCCAAGGGATGGAGCACTGTTCCAGGCATTGTATGCAAACGTCATGTTCTGATCGAATGTCAGCTAAAACTTTGTCACCGCCTTTTGCTATAGCAGCACTCACAGCTTCGAAACCTTTGTGTGCGGTAAAATAATCCATCGTAAGCCAGGATGGAATATGAATATGAAACCCTTCCAACACACGAACGAAATACTGACTCCATGAAATGGCGACAGCAATATTTCCTATCGCATATTCCATCAATAGATCCCAGCCGATTATCCAGGCAAACAATTCGCCGAAGGCAACATAAGAATAGGTATAAGCACTTCCGGAAACAGGAACAGTAGACGCAAATTCAGCATAACAATAAGCGGCGAATCCACATGCCACGGCAGTTATAGCAAACAATAATGTTACAGCCGGTCCTCCGTGAAAGCTTGCGGCACCTATAGCTGTGAATACGCCGGTGCCAATAACAGCGGCTATTCCAAAAAAAGTAAGGTCTCTTACCGTTAGTACTTTTTTTAAATCTTCATGATGCCCATGAGCATCAGTTAAACCTTCTTCAGCTTCTTTTAAAATTGCAGGTACACTTTTCTTACGAAATAAAGAGTGAGACATTTGGTAAACTTTAGTATGCCTGAAAATAAAGAATAATTGTGGAATATTAGTTAACTGGTAGATGTTTGTTCCCTCTTGTGTAAAGTCCATTCAATGTCGGGTTTCATGGAGGATGGTCTAACAATTATTAAGTTGATGCTATAAAATCCCAGTCCGGACGTAACAATAACCTATCCGTTTCGCTGCAACGTAATGGTACCCGAAGGTGTGGTTAATGTCATAGTTGCATTAGCAGAATTCCCATTAATTTTCCCCGAATACTTTGTTCCTGTTATTCGGCCCGCATGGAAAAAGTAAATTAATTTTTGAATTTTGAAAGCTACCTGAGAAATGGTATATGGTCAGCGGTATTGTTACTGTGAGTAACCGTTTCATTTCCATCGAAGGCGCTACTTGCCACGTCTGAGTTTGGTAGGATGAAAAAAAAACTAATCATCATCTGTTGTATTGTTGACGTATTTTTCCAGTTGGCTGAAAGATCTGGTATTAGTGCATCAATTAAATCTCCACCACCTTTGCCACATGAAAATGATAAAGAAATAAGAAATAAGATGATACTGGCTTTTAAAAAATATTTTGTTTTCATAATGCAATTTTTTATGTTGTTAATGATTGTGAGAAATTGAGTTATTTCATTCTGAAGTCTTTCTATTAACTCAGTGATCTTCAGGAACCAAAAGCGCAATTTTTTGCTGTATAGAGTTTTTAAGAGCATTATCCTTTCTTTCCGGCATTAAAATAATCATCTTATCTGCTTCATTAAATCACGCAAAGGATAAGTTTGTTTGCATGGATGGTATCCATCGCAAAACGATAACGACCTTCTGGAAAGAATCTGCCGCCGTTTCACCCCAATAATCTGCAATTGTTTTTTGATAAAAAATTTTCTTACTATCAAGTCTCTCATAAGCCTGGTTATAGTTATTGACTGCATCTATAAGTTCAACCACCCATTGTCATTTGTAAATGCATAATCTGAAATATATTTAAATGCGCTAACTAAATTCTGCAGCATTTCTCGAATAATCCTCCAGGTCTTTTGTAATATCAAAAATGTTACGGTCTTTACCGTCCTGTATTTCTTTTGCGGTCGAAGATCAGTATCAGTGTAATTTAATTGATGAAGCATTGATGTAATTGAATCAAGTTGCGTATGTAATGATTTAATCTGGCTTTGACTTTTACCAATAGAATCTTTTATTTGTTTGAAACAGTTAAATATTCTTTCAGATAATCATTAGATTTAAAATCGGCTACAACAATTTCTGTAATCAATGAAGCGATCTTTAGGAACGAGGATTTTTCCATCCCTCGGATAAACAATAACATATTTTTGATCGGACGCCTGGATCTTAACCTGTTTAGCAGAAGCACTGATTTCAGCATTAAAAATTCCCGCATCGTCGGTGGTTTCAGGTTTGCCATCAATAAGCACTGTATAATTTTTAATAACTTTTGTATCCTGCAAAAGTTGCCCTTTTAGAATAATAGCCTGGCTAAATGCTGAATTATAGGCTCAGCAACAAAATCATACCGAATATTGATTTTGCAGATCATGTTACTGAATTTGAAGTGTCATAGATGTATTTGAAGAAAGCACTTTCTCATAATTAAATCTCATAACATTATTGGTGTAAACCCTTACCCTGCTTTCATGCCCTTCTTTAAAAGGAAGGATTATTCTGAAATTTCCATAAGTATCAGTAGTATCTTTTGCAAAACCATCTTCAAAAATTATTATTGCATTACTAACCGTCTTCCCGTTTTTATCAATTACAATTCCACTTATTGAAACCGAATCTGGTTTTTTTGTAAGATGCAATTCAACGGGTATATCGCCTCCGTTAATTTTTACCTGTTGTGCATCGCCATAATAACCATCCACTATTGGAATTACAGTAACTTCTTTCCCTTCAAAGTCTGTTGGTATATCCGTAAATTCTGCAAGCCCGTTTTGTATATTTTGAGAATCCGGTTTATTCAATAAAAGTTTTATTAACCCGGAATTAATTAACTGGCTTTTTGTTGCATCTCCAAAAACAGTCACTTTCAAATTGGTGTAGCCGGCAACGGGACGAAAAATATATCCCATATAAATAATGAGAGCAAAGACGACGACGGGCCCTGCCAATTCAAGGTTTCCCCCTGCGACTTTGCCGGAATATTTTGCATGTGATTTTAAAGCTCCTGCCAGGAAGGCCGCAGCAATAAATCCTACAATTACTAATAGAAAAAAATAAATAGGGAGTTTGATGTTACTGAGCTTGTCGTTAAAGAAAATAAAAAAGAGCGCAACACCTATAAATACAAGAAATCCTGCTGCTGAAATCAGCACCCAGGTTAAAGAAGATACAGGTTTCTTTTGGGAGTTCATGTAGTCGCTTTAAAATTTCCGACTTCCTCATAAAGATAAAAAATTGTATCAGGCAAACCAATACCGGGTAGCAAATAAGTGATGATACGTGTAATCTATTTATTAAATGGCAAATTTCAATGGTATCAATCTTCCCCAAAAGTCAAATGAAATGAAAAGATGACTGATTTCAAAAATGCCTGTTTGAAAACCTACCCTATCCCGTCTATTGCAACCTCCTTATTGATCTTTTGAACCAACCCCTGTAACACTTTACCGGGACCAACTTCAGTAAAATGGGTTGCGCCATCGGCGATCATTTGTTCAACTGTTTGCGTCCATCTAACGGGGCCGGTTAGTTGCGAAATCAAATTTGCTTTAATTTCTCTGGGTCGGTTACCGCTTTTGCAACTACATTCTGATACACAGGACATATAGGAGATTTAAAAATAGTTTTTTCAATTGCCTGAGATAATTCTTCTTTTGCAGGCTGCATTAAAGGTGAATGAAAAGCACCGCCAACGGGAAGTATAAGCGTTCGTTTGGCACCTGCTTCTTTTAGTAACAAACAAGCTTCCTCAATTCCTTTTATTGAACCCGAAATAACCACCTGGCCGGGGCAATTATAATTGGCGGCCACTACAATTTCATTTGTAATTGAAGCACAAATTTCTTCCACTTTTTTATCGTCAAGCGCCAATATTGCGGCCATTGTGGAAGGATTTATTTCACATGCCTTTTGCATGGCTTTTGCTCTTATTGCTACGAGCTCCAGTGCATCTTCAAAATTTAAACATTCGTTGGCAACTAACGCCGAAAATTCCCCCAGTGAATGGCCTGCAACCATATCCGGCTTATCCGTTGAAAGCGTTTTGAAAGCTATAACAGAATGTAAAAAAACAGCGGGCTGCGTAACATTGGTTTGTTTTAACTCTTCTGCAGTTCCGAAAAACATCACATCAGAAATCGGGAAACCGAGGATTTCATTCGCCTCGTCAAAAAGAATTTGCGCCTGATCATCTTCGTCATATAAATTTTTCCCCATGCCGATAAATTGTGAACCCTGACCCGGAAAAATAAATGCATGTTTCATTTAATTGTTTTTATCTTCTTTTAATAAGATCAGCCTGGATGAGGTTGATGAATTCATTTCGTGTTGTTTGCTTTTCAAATTCGCCATAGAAAGCAGAAGTGGTAGTCACAGAATTTTGTTTTTGTACCCCACGCAACATCATGCAAAGATGGGCTGCCTCTATAACTACGGCTACGCCCAATGGATTTAAACTATCTTTTATTGCATCAAGAATTTGCGTAGTGAGCCGTTCCTGCACCTGTAATCTTCTTGAATAAACATCAACAACTCTTGCAATCTTACTGAGGCCTGTTATCCATCCATTGGGGATATAAGCAATGTGAGCTTTGCCAAAAAAAGGCAACATGTGATGTTCGCAAAGGCTATACAATTCAATATCCTTTACAATTATCATTTCACTTATTTCTTCATGAAATTTAGCCGAATTCAGGATAGCATTTGCATCCTGGCCATATCCCTGCGTAGCAAACTGCATCGCTTTAGCCAAACGCTCAGGGGTTTTAAGGAGTCCTTCCCGCTCAGGATTTTCGCCTATTAATTTTATTACTTCTTTGTAATTATCTATTAAGCCACTTGTGGTATTTCTATCGTACTCTTCAATTTTTTTGTAAGCCATCTAAAAATATTTATTTTAAAAAATTATACAGCCGGATATTCTGCAAAGTTCCGTGGTGTTTCGTACAGGCGTATCTGCAGGTCAAGATCTTTATTAATTTTACCTCTCAGAATATTATAAATGACCATAACAATATTTTCAGTGGTTGGGTTCAGTTCTGAAAATTCTTTTACATCGAGGTTAAGATTTTTATGGTCAAATTTTTCAAGTACGTTTTCATGTATTATATCGCTTAATAATTTTAAGTCCATAACAAAGCCGGTGTCAGGAGCAGGCGTACCAGTTACCTTCACTTCCACCTCATAGTTATGGCCATGGTAGGAAGGATTATTACATTTACCAAAGACTTGTTCGTTTTTAGCTGCATCCCATTCGGGGTTATTCAGGCGATGCGCTGCATTAAAATGTTCCCTCCTGTAAACAGATACTTTCTTTTCCATTTCTAAAAATATTTATTCTCCAAAATATTCAACATAAATACGAGGCGTTTCATACAGTTTTATACAGTGCAATTCAACCTGCTGGGGTAATCTTGGTTGTAATTGATTCCAGATTGCCTTTGTGAGATTTTCTGTCGAACACATTTGTCCCTTTAAGAAATCAACGTCAACATTTAAATTTTTATGATCCAATTTATCTACTATGAATTGCTTTATTAAAAGACTTAAAATTTTTACGTCAAACAAAAAACCGGTATCCTCCGTAACCTCTCCCTTTATAGTAACATATAATTCATAGTTGTGGCCATGCCAGTTTTCGTTGGCGCATTTCCCAAATACTATCTCGTTCTTTTCCTTGTCCCATGCAGGATTATACAATTTATGAGCCGCATTAAAATGTTCTACTCTCGTTAAATAAACCATTCCCCTTAAAAATATTTTTGCAAAGGTAGCTTCAGAAAATTAAAATACGATTTGTAAATACGAAATTTGCGGAATGAACGTGTTAGTAGTTAGTGCAACAGAATTGGAAATAAAATTTTTCATACAGGAAAATAAAAGAGCAGATGTATTAATAACTGGCGTAGGCATTCCGGCAACAGTATTTAATCTCACAAAACAATTATTTAAAAAAAATTACGACCTGGTAATCCAGGCTGGTATTGGTGGTACATTTAGTGCTGATTTTGAAAAAGGAACCGTAGTAATAATTGAAAAGGATGCCTTCGGAGATATTGGAATCGACGAAAAGGGAAATTACAAAACCGTGTTTGAAGCTGGATTTATAAATTCTGATGAATTTCCATTCACCGGGGGATGGCTGGTAAATCATCATGAGTCTATTCAGAACTTGCATCTTCGTCCGGCTACCGCAATTACAGTCAACAAGATTACCGATGACACCGTTCAAATAACAAAACTAGTTGAAAAATTTAATCCGCAGGTTGAAAGTATGGAAGGAGCAGCATTGCATTATGTATGTCTTCAACAAAAAATAAATTTCCTGCAGCTTCGAAGTATTTCCAATGCCGTTGGTGAGAGAGATAAACAAAAATGGAAAATGAACGAAGCAATTGCCAACCTCAATAGTGAATTAAAAAAATTAATAGAACATTTCGTTTAAAACATGAAATACACACTCGGATTTTCACCTTGTCCAAACGACACTTTCATTTTTGATGCCCTGGTAAATAATAAGATTAATTCGCATGGGATTGCATTTAATGTACGCCTGGAAGACGTTGAAACATTGAATGAGCTCGCCATTAATAATCAACTTGATTTTACCAAAGTGAGTTATGGTGTGTTACCATTAATCCTAAAAAATTATAAAGTGCTCAACAGTGGAAGTGCACTGGGAAAGGGCGTTGGGCCCCTTCTGATATCCAAAGACAAGGTTTCCTTTGAGGAAGTAGATGAATACATGGTCGCTATTCCCGGAGAAAATACAACGGCCCATTTGCTATTTTCACAGGCGTTCCCCCATGCGAAGAATAAAATCTTTAAAAGATATGACGAAATAGAAAACTTTGTTCTCAATTCGGACAATAAATCTTTAGGAGTTATCATACACGAAAACCGGTTCACTTATTTTGATAAAGGACTGAAAAAAGTAGTTGACCTGGGAAACTTTTGGGAAGAAAAAACCGGCTATCCTATACCGTTAGGCGGCATCGCCGGCAAAAGAAGTATTGACGAAAAAATACTCATGGAAGTGGATGCGCTTATCAAAGAAAGTATTGAATATGCTTTTAAAAATTACCCGCTGATTACAGATTATGTTAAAATACATTCGCAGGAAATGGAACCTGAAGTAATGAAGAAACATATTGATTTGTATGTCAATAATTATTCTATTCAGCTTGGAAAAGATGGGAAAAACGCAATTGAAAAGGTATTGAATGTTTATAACGAATCCGGCGCAAAAGAAAAAATCAAGGTCGATGAAAACGAATTATTTGTAGCATCTTAGGATATCACTTTTGAGAAAGCGCTTTTTTATAAGCCTTGAGACACCTTTTCCTTGCTTCATTATGATCAACCATTGGTTTGGGATAACCGGGCTTCCCGAATTCTGGTACCCACTTCCTGATATATTTTAAGTCTTTATCAAACTTTTTTGTCTGCAATTCAGGATTAAATATTCTAAAATAAGGCGCAGCATCGCAGCCACTACCGGCAACCCATTGCCAACCGCCATTATTGGCTGCAAAATCGAAGTCTAATAATTTTTCTGCAAAATAAGCTTCGCCCCATCTCCAGTCAATCAGTAAATCTTTGCACAAAAAACTTGCGGCGATCATACGAACGCGGTTGTGCATATAACCGGTTTTATTTAACTGCCGCATACCCGCATCAACAATTGGATAGCCTGTTTGTCCCTTGCACCATTTTTCAAATTCGTCCTCGCTGTTCCGCCACTCAATATTATCATATTCACGCTTAAATGCTTTACCATGACCCACATGAGGAAAGTGCCACAGAATGGACATGTAAAATTCACGCCAAATTAATTCATTCAAAAAAACGGAATTAAGTTCTTTGGCTTTGGATGCCAGTTTCCTTATGCTTATTGTCCCGAAACGAAGATGAATTCCCAGTCTTGACGTTCCTTCAATCCCCGGAAAATTCCGTGTTTTATCATAGTTTTTTATTATATCCTCACCAGGGTTTTTTGAAGGAATTTTTTTTTCAGTTTCCTTAAATCCGATAGACTGTAATGATGGTATATTTCCGGGAGAATGTTTGAGGAAATTTTGGAAGTATCTTTCTGCAGGATATGACTTCAGATAGAACGTGGTAAGTTTACTTTTCCATTTTCTGCTATAGGGCGTATAAACAGTATATGGCTTTCCATCATCCTTAAGCACTTCGTCTTTATCAAATATCACCTGGTCTTTATATGTTTTAAATCTGATATTTTTTTTGAGCAATAAATTTTTTATTAAGCCATCCCTTTCGATCGCATACGTTTCATAATCGTGATTGGTAAAAACCGTTTGAACATCGTATTCTTTTATTACGTTTTCGAATACCTCTTTAGGTGTGCCATAACACACTAAAAGCGAAGATCCCTTTTTTTCCAATTTTTCCCGGATCTCAACCAATGCATCGCGAATAAATTCAACCCTTTTATCTTTCTTTTCTTCCAACTGATCAAGAATGATTTTATCAAATATAAAAAGTGGAACAACCGGATAATCATCTTTTAATGCATAATATAATCCTGCATTGTCGTGAAGACGAAGATCACGACGAAACCAAAATATATTTACTTTTTGCATAAATGATCGTCATCGAAATAAGCTAATAAGTGGTGCAACAAAATTGGGGTCAAATAGTTTGAAGGATATGGGCATAAATTTCTTTGCTTATCGCATTGCCATATTTTCTTTCTTTAAAAGAACTTACCC
Source organism: uncultured Chitinophagaceae bacterium (assembly GCA_963819925.1). Classification (GTDB taxonomy): domain Bacteria; phylum Bacteroidota; class Bacteroidia; order Chitinophagales; family Chitinophagaceae; genus Ginsengibacter. Next base: position 702,311 of record CAWFYG010000029.1, read on the forward strand.
AGCGCATATTATAGATTGAGTTAGTTAAAAAAAATTCATCGGCATCAAGAATATCGTTCACAGAAAGATTTCTTTCAATAACCCGTATTTTTTCAAATTGAAATTTTTCAAGCATCCAGCGACGCATAACACCTGCCACACAACCTTCGCGTAAGGGGTGGTGTATAAATTTTATTTTTTTTTACTATAAAAACATTGGCTATGGCGCTATCACAAACACGGTCAAAAGAATTAAGAAGAATGCAATCGTTTAGCTGATTCTTTTTGGCAAACAATCCTGCCATTACATAAGGCAAGTAATTGTTCGATTTTAAATTTGAAAAACTATCGCAACTTTTTTTTGCACCCGGAAATATATCAACAGTTAATCCATTTTCATTCAGCCCGATTGAATTGTTAAGCGGCCAACTTTCAATAATGAAATTTGGGTTAAGGTCTTCCGGATCGAATATTCCACCATTGCCACGAAAAATCATCAACCTGATTCTTGCCACGACCACGATGCTTATTTTTTTTTACCAATTCATTTATTTTTTTTTCAAGAAAGGCAGGATTGAAATTTTTTGGAATATCAAATTGGAGAACAGAAAGCCCGTTAAATAATCTTTCAAAATGGTAATCTTTATTAATAATAACTCCGCCAACCATCTTCATTGTTTCAAAAAGACCGTCTCCGTATCGCAGGGAACGATTTCCAGAGCTTATAACGGGAGTGTTTGCCGGATAAAACTTATTATTATAAATAAAAAAAAACTCAGCCATACTTAAAATATGAATGAGCAAAAATAACAGTATGTTTCAGTAAATTAATTCTCTTCTTCCAGCAGCTTGTTTTTTACGGCAAACATAATAAGGCCGGCCGTGCTTTTAGCTCCTGTTTTGGTTTTGAGTTTATCCCTAATGGCTTCAATAGTTCTCGGGCTCAAATCAACAGCTTCGGCGATTTCACGGGTACTTTTCTCTTCACACATAAGTCTGAGTACCGTAATTTCCTTATCACTAAGCGTCGCATCTTCCTGCTGCAGTTTTATGCCGGAAGGTGTTTTTTGGCGAAGGTTGTTAAGTAAAGCCTTATTTGTTAATGCATTGAAATAAAACTCCTGTTCATAGCAGGTTTTGATAGCTTCATAGATTATTTCAGAGTCGGATGTTTTGGTAAGATAACTGTTGGCCCCAAGTTCCATTAATCTCGTAATCATGCTTTGATCGTCCATCATTGTGAGCATAATAACCCTGATGCGGGGATACAGTTTTTTAATCTCCGGTAGTGTAGTAATACCATCCATTATTGGCATTTGAATGTCAAGCAGGATAACATCCGGCTGTATTCCTTTCAAAAGATTTAAAAGATGAGCGCCATTGTCTGCCTCGGCAATTACTTTTATGTTTTTCTTGGATGACAGGGCATTTTTCACCCCTGCCCTGTATAATACGTGGTCATCAGCAATTATAACTTGTATCACTTCTTCGTTTTCAGATTTCATTGGTAATTAGTCAATTTTAAAATATACTACAATATACAAATGTCTTTATTTTAAATGGTAAAACGTACAGATTAATACGAAATTATATCAATAGTAATAATACTTATAAATAAAGTATAAAAACGTACAATAGCGCTAAATATCACGTAAAATCCTCTAAACTTTTTTTCCTGAATAAATTGCCCGACTAATAATAAAGCACTGTAGTAAGCAGTGCTTCATTATTTATCAATAAGTTCCAAGTTTATACTTTTAAATTTTACTTATTTCTTCTTTTGGCTTTTTGGAGCGAAAATCGCAAACATTCTCTTACCCTCAAGTTTTGGCATGCTTTCAAGTGTGCCCACTTGTACAAGGCGTTCAGCAAATTTCAATAATAGCAACTCTCCCCGCTCCTTGAACATGATAGCTCTTCCTTTAAACTGAACATAAGCTTTTACTTTGTTTCCATCTTTTAAAAAGTTCTCAGCATGCTTGGATTTGAAATCAAAATCATGATCATCAGTATTAGGCGTAAACCGAATTTCTTTAACTTCAGAGACTTTGCTTTTGGCCTTCATCTCTTTTTCCTTTTTCTTCTTTTCGTAAAGAAATTTATTATAGTCTATTACCTTACAAACCGGGGGATCTGCCTGAGGGGAAATTTCAACGAGGTCTAGTCCCATATCATTTGCGATTCGTTGAGCTTCGGCAATAGAGTAAACTCCTACTTCAATATTATCGCCAACCAAACGTACCTGCGGCACTTTTATCATATGGTTGGTTCTGTGTTCCTGTTGTTGTTCTTTTTTGTAACGTGGATTAAATGCACCTCGTGGCGCTCTTGGTGGAAATGACATTAATTGATTTTAGTTTAAAAATGGTTTTCTTTGTTATACGGCAATTATATTGCAGTTTCTATTATCGTTTTATCTTTTACCTCATCCTGTATCATCTTAATTACATCAGGTAAGTCTCTCACTCCTTCATCGCCCTTGCCCTGTCTTCTTACCGAAACTTTTTTGTCGTTCACCTCTTTTTCTCCAATGATAAACATTAAAGGGATTTTTGCAAGTTCAGTATCTCTTATTTTCTTCCCGACCTTTTCACTTCTGTCATCAATTTCAGCACGAATATCATTATTTTTTAATTCAGACAATACATTTTGAGCATAAGATAAAAATTTATCGCTAATGGGCAAAATTTTAACCTGAACCGGTGAAAGCCACATTGGAAATTTACCCGCAAAGTGTTCCAAGTAAAAAGCCAATGAATCGTTCATGAGTGCCTAAGGGCGCCCGGTGAATGATTAAAGGCGTTTCCATTTCATTACTTTGATTTCTGAATTCGAGTTTGAAACGGCGTCCCTGTGCAAAATCTACCTGGTTGGTGGCTAGTGTAAATTCCTTACCAATAGTACTCCATATTTGCACGTCAATTTTCGGGCCATAGAATGCAGCCTCATCGGCCACTTCCACAAACGGAATATTTGCTTCGGTCATTACCTGCCGTACCATTGATTCTGTTTCAATCCATAAGGCAGGTTCATCCACATATTTTTGGCCAAGTTTTTTCGGATCGTGCAGCGAAAGACGCATTACATATTTATCAATACCAAAAATTTTAAAATACTTAATGTACATATCATTAACAGCACGAAATTCCTGGGCAAACTGTTCTTTAGTACAATAAATATGTGCATCATTCATATGAAGGCAGCGCACCCTCATCAATCCAAACAATTCTCCGCTCTGTTCATACCGGTAACAGGTTCCATATTCTGCAAGGCGCAATGGAAGATCTTTATAGCTGTGCTGTTCTGCTGCAAATATTTTATGATGATGCGGACAGTTCATCGCCTTTAGATAATATTTGGTTCCTTCCATTTCCATTGGAGGATACATACTGTCCTGGTAATAGGGTAAATGGCCGCTGGTAAGATAAAGATTTTCTTTTGCAATGTGCGGCGTTACTACTCTCTTATATCCTGCGGCGGATTCAGTTTCTTTGGCAAGTTTTTCCAGTTCTTCAATGATGACAGTGCCGTTCGGGAGCCACAAAATTAATCCCTGTCCGACATCGTCATCCATTGTGTAAATTCCAAGCTCTTTACCCAGCTTTCTATGGTCACGCTTTTTAGCTTCTTCGAGAAAAACAAGATATTCATCCAATTCTTTTTGCGTTGGAAATGTAACTCCGTAAATACGGGTAAGCATTTTATTTTTTTCATCTCCCTTCCAATATGCCCCTGCGATACCTGTAAGCTTAATTCCTTTTATGGCTCCTGTCGCAGGAATGTGCGGTCCGCGACACAAATCAGTAAAAGCCCCCTGAGTGTAGAAGGTTATGCTTCCATCTTCAAGACCGGAAAGCAGATCTAATTTATATTCATCACCTTTTTCTTCAAAATATTTTATAGCATCCTTTTTGGAAATCTCCTTTCTTACGTAAGGATTATTTTGCCTCGCGAGCTCCGTCATTTTTTTTCCAAGCTTTTCCAGATCGCTTTCTGAAATTACATTATCACCTAAATCAATATCATAATAAAACCCCTTTTCTGTTGGAGGTCCTACCCAGAATTTTACACCGGGAAAAGTATCCTCAACCGCTTCAGCCATTAAATGTGCGGACGAATGCCAAAAAGTTGACTTCCCTTTTTCATCATCCCAGGTAAGAAATTTAATGGTTGAATCATTTTTTATTGGTCTTGAAAGATCCCAAACTTCTCCATTTACTTCTGCAGCAAGAATTTTTCTTGCAAGTCCTTCGCTTATTTTTCTTGCAATGTCCAAAGCTGTAGATCCTTGCTCATATTGCCTTACAGCACCATCAGGAAAAGTTATATTCATAATTTTTTTTACCTTGTTTAAAGGTTTCTTTTAATTTTTTAAGAATGCAAATTTAACGAAGTATTAGACAAAGATGCTATTCCTTTGAATGATATACTTTCAATTAACTATAATTTTGTATGAAGTGGAAAATCGATAAAAAACGACAACTACTTAGCACAACCGTTTTAACCATTTGGTTTAGTTTAATGAGATGTTACGATATAATATGAAAATATTTTACTCTTTTATTTTATTATTGATTTCGTCTACCCTTGCCGCCCAGGATTTCGAAGGCCAGTGGAAAGGCAGCTTTAATGAAACAAGTTATGGCTTTTCAGGATTAGAAGGTGATCGCATTGACTATGTTTTGGAACTGCAAACCGCAGGTTCGGATGTTTCAGGATATTCCTACACCTATTTTAACGAGGGGCCCAAAAGATACTACACAATTTGCAAATTAACCGGAAGTTTAAACGAGGCAACTAAAGACATTGTGGTAACAGAAATTTCGAGAGTTAAATACAATACCCCGCCTGGTTTTCAAAATTGTTTCCAAACTCATAAGTTGCACTATGTAAAGGACAGCGGTGACATTGAAACGCTTCGTGGTACCTGGATACCTGCACCCAACCAGGACGGAAATTGCGGCTACGGAACCACATTTCTTTCGAGAAGAATCGTAAAAAGAATGGCCTTGGGTGTAAAGCCTGTTGACAAGAGCACCACTACTCAACCACCAAAAAATACTATTGCTTCGAAACTAAAAAGCAATCCGCCGAAAACTACCCATAAAACTACTCCGAAACCAAAGCCTGTGGTAAAAAATCCTATTGTGAAAAAGGACAATACAAAAAAGGATATTCCGTCGATGATTCCCGAAATTAAAAAACCAGATACTATCCAGCAAAGAATTTCCGGTTTTGAACCAAGAAGAAAGGACATTATAAAAACGATTCCAATTTCTCAGCCAACATTCAGAGTTGATTTTTATGATAATGGTGAGATAGACGGAGATTCAATAACCGTTTTTTACAACAGCAAAATTATTCTTTCGCACAAAATGCTGTCAACAAAAGCCATTTCTCTAACACTTGCCCTTGACGAAAATGTGAGAGAAAATGTTATAACAATGTATGCGGATAATTTAGGTAGCATTCCTCCTAATACGGCGTTAATGATTGTAACAGATGGTAATAAAAGATATGAAGTGCACATCTCTTCGGACACGGAAAAAAGTGGAAGTGTTGTATTTGTCCATGGGCAATAGATTTAATCAATTTAATAATTACACCTGCAATATTTAGAAATCGGCTAAAATTTAAAATTCCACGTTACCGAAGGAATTATCGGAAAGATGGAAACTTGTTTTGCCTGTACTTTTAATGTACCGTTATATGGACTTCCGTCCTGGTCGAAATAAATAAAATACGGATTCTTTCGGTTATAAGCGTTATAAATGCTAAACACCCATTCACTTTTCAATTTTCTTCCGGGGTGCTTGTTGGGTGTGTAGATCGCTCCAAGGTCAAGGCGACTGTATGATGGCAGCCTGTATTCATTAATTCGGCTATACTCCTGCGTTAGTACGCCATCGTATATATAAAAGCGTTGTGGTAAAGTTGCTGCATTTCCCGATCCAAATACAAATGTTCCGGAAAGCTTCCATTTTTTTGACAGTTCATAAATGCCAACGACGGAAAGATCATGTCGCCTGTCATATTTTGCAAAGTATTTTTCACCTGAATTCAGCCCGGGAAATTTTCTGTACGTCCAACTCAAGGTGTAGCCTATCCAACCGGTTAATCTTCCTTTTGTTTTATTGATGAATAATTCAGTTCCATAACTCCACCCTTTACCAAACGTGAAAAAATTTTCAGTGTCTTCCAGAGTTGCGGGCGTATAACCTTCTTCGTATTCAATTTGGTTCTTTAATTGTTTGTAGTAAACTTCAACCGATGTTTCATACATATTGTCATTAAAATTTTTAAATAATCCCAAGGCATATAACCAGCTCTCCTGTGGCTTTACTTTCAGAGTACTTGGCACCCATAAGTCGGTAGGAAGTGTTGTACCGGCATTGCTCACCAGGTGGATGTATTGCAAATTTCTTGTTATGGAAGCCTTTACAGAAGTTTCATCATTAATGGCATAACGGATTGTAAACCGGGGCTCAAAACCAAAATAAGTAATTACAGGCTGGCCTTTTTTGTAAACCATACTGTCAAGGCGGTTTCCATTGATATCTGTAACATAATTTTTATATCGTCCCACCTGCTGAAAAATACTTTCACGAATTCCGGCATTGATTTTTATTTTATTACTAACATCCCAATCGTCTTGTATGTAAATCGCACCTTCATGAGCATATTTTAACGGAGGATTATTCGGTAAGAATTTTACAGAATCCTGGTTTCCACTTACAACGTTTGGAGTGAATGTATGGTAGGTATATATCGCACCAAATTTCAATTTATGATTCGTGAAAGGATATAAGTCAAAATCTTCTTTTACATTCCAGTCCTTTATTCCGGAGAATAGGTTTATTTGAAAATTATTTTGATTGGCTCCGAAATTGAAATTATAATCGTTATAAACAATTGTTGTATTTGAAAATAAACGATTATTAAAAACGTGGTTGTAGCGAAGTGTTCCCGTAGAATTTCCCCATGGAATATTTACTTTTAACGATTGCTTTCCATTCACAAAATCAAACTTATCTTTTCCAAAATATCCGCTTAAATACAAACGATCCTTTTCCGAAAACTTATAATTTACTTTAGCATTTAAATCATAGAAATAATATCCCGAACCATAAAATGAGCTTGATTTTTTTATAAAAGGTTTTGCTAATGCATCAACATAAGTTCTTCTTGCAGAAATTATGAAAGATGCTTTATTTTTTTTAATAGGTCCTTCAATTGAAAACCTGGATGCTATTAAACCGATTCCTCCCTGCACCACCAAATTTTTATCATTTCCCTCTTTCATTGAAATGTCGAGTACGCTTGACAATCTCCCTCCATATTGTGCCGGCATTCCTCCTTTTATCAAAGAAGTACTTTTTATTGCATCGCCATTAAAAATCGAAAAGAAACCAAACAGGTGGCCGGTATTGTAAACGACTGCATCGTCTAACAAAATCAAATTCTGATCAGGGCCTCCACCTCGTACATACAAACCAGAACTTCCTTCACCTGCACTTTGAATTCCGGGCAAGAGTTGTATTGTTTTTAAGATATCAATCTCACCTAAAAAAGCAGGAATTGATTTTACCTGGTTGATCGAAAGATCTATCTTACCCATTTGTGCATTCTTCACATTGGCATCTCTTTTTTTAGAAAAAACAACTACTGCCTGCTCAGTTGTAATTTTAGGAGCTACTTCAAAATTATGTTCAACATTGGTATTTAAATCTATTTTTTCAATTTTAGGGAGATAGCCAACGTATGTGCAAATAAAATTATAGGTGCCCGCCGGAAGTGTGATTGAATAAAAACCAAACTGATTGGAAGTAATTCCCTTTGATTCCCCTAAAATAGAAACCGTAGAACCAATTAAAGTTTCGCCTGACAGCGAATCTTTTACATAGCCGCTAATGGTAAATTTATCCTGACCAAATACAAATACCGGAATTGATAAAAAAGCAATAACAATTAACTTTTTCACTTTCATAAGGGGATTAAAAATAAAATTACTGCAGCGAATCTTTTATCTCACCGCATTCAGGATGGTTTTTGCCAAGATATGGATTGATTATTTCTGAAGTATTACTAATCCAACTGCCTTCTTTATCCTGCCCAAAAGCTGACGGGCAATTTTGCCAATACAACTTTGGTCCTTCATAAGCTATAGTTCTTAAAAAAGGATATAAATTTTCGGAAACCATCCTAAAATCTTCCCGCATTTCAGTTATGTCCTTTTGCTGCAAAATATCTTCGGCATTAGCTTTAATATCGCTTACCTGTTGTTGCACCGATGCTAAAATAAGAGAATCATCTTTTTTAAGATCATCAAGTTTCAGGCTATCAACAGATGTGACAAATTTGGGTACCCGATCTTTTATTTTGATTGTATCGGCATTTGCAAACGCATCTCTCATATTAAGATATTGATTGATAGCATTTGCGATACTCAAATTAAATTCTTCAGAGTGCTTCTTAATTTTTATTGCTTCCTGTTTTGGTTCAGAGGGATGTGTATCCTTCTTAAAAAAAAACCAATATGCGCCGAATAAAATAACTGCCAAAAAAATAATAGCCAATAACCTTTTCATTCCTGATAATTTTTTTCAAAAATAACATATTAACATGAGCTAATGTTGTGCACTGCTATCTTAACTAAATAGAACTTAATTTTGCACCCTTATAAAAAGATTTTATGTTATTAGGTTTACAAAACGTTACGTTTGAGTTTGGGGCAAGAGTTATTGTAAAGGATGCTACATGGCACATTCAGCCAAATGAAAGAATCGGGTTAATTGGATATAACGGAACAGGAAAATCAACGTTGCTTAAAGTATTTACCGGCCAATACCAGCCATCCAAAGGAACAGTTGAAAAAGGAAAGGAAACAACTATCGGCTTTCTTCACCAGGACCTGTTAAGCTTCGACACAGAAGATTCTATTTTGAAAGTGGCTTTAGGCGCTTTTGAAAAAGTAATTTCATTAGAAAAAGAAATCGAAAAAATAGGAATTGAATTAGAAAAAAATTCTGATGAAGCATTGGCACATTTATATGCTGATAAACTACACGAGCTTGAAATTTTAGGTGGTTATGATATTCACCATAAAACGGAAGAAATTTTGCAGGGATTAGGCTTTCCCAATGCAGAATTGCAAAGACCGTATAAAGAGTTTAGCGGCGGATGGCGCATGAGGGTTCTGCTTGCAAAAATGATATTGATGCAACCTGATGTTTTACTGCTTGATGAACCTACTAATCATTTAGATCTTCCTTCTATTGAATGGCTTGAAAAATATCTGCAACATTATCAAGGTTCGGTAGTAATCGTTTCACATGACAGATATTTTCTTGATCGCATGGTAACAAAAATTGTTGAGCTATACCAGCAGGAATTACATTTTTACATTGGAAATTACTCTTACTATCAACAGGAAAAAGAACAGCGTATTGAACTGCAAAAAAGAGCCTACGAAAATCAGCAGGATTATATCCGGCAGCAGGAACGATTTGTTGAGCGTTTTAAAGCGAAAGCATCAAAAGCCGCACAGGCACAGAGTATCATGAAGCGGCTCGATAAAATTGAACGAATTGAAAATACTGATCTTGAAAGGCCAAACATGCGGATTAATTTTACAGTTGGTGTTACTCCGGGCCGGGTTCTTTGCACTTTGAAAAATGTTTCAAAGAAATTTGGAAACATAGAAATAGTGGATCACGCAAACGCTGAGATAAATCGCGGCGATAAGATTGGATTAATCGGAGCTAACGGTAAAGGCAAATCGACGTTGCTCAGAATTGTCGCCGGTACCGAAACTTTTGATGGAGAAAAAATTGACGGGCATAATGTGAAAGATGCATTTTATGCTCAACATCAATTGGAAGCATTGAATATTAATCATACCGTACTTGAAGAAATGAACTATTCAGGCAGCGGCAAAACCGAACTTGAATTAAGAACTCTTTTGGGATGTTTTTTGTTCAGCGGTGATGATGTTGATAAAAAAATAAAAGTGCTGAGCGGTGGTGAAAAAGCGAGAGTAGCCCTGGCAAAAACAATTGTAAGCAAAGCAAATTTCTTGTTGCTTGATGAACCCACCAACCATCTCGATATTCATTCTGTTGATTTACTTATTGAGGCATTAAATAAATACGAAGGCAGCTATATACTGGTGAGTCACGACAGGTATTTTGTAAATCAAACTGCCAATAAAATATGGGAAATTGAAGATCATAAAATAAAAGAATTTGTCGGCACTTATGATGAGTGGGATCGATGGAAACAAGAAAGAAAATCGGCCGAAGTTGAATCTTCAAAAAAGAAAGAAACAGTGGATGAGAAAAAAACTGAAGAACTAATAGAAAAAAAATCAGTTAATAACACTTCGCCAAATAAGGAAATTCAAAAAGAATTACAAAAAGCACAAAAACTTTTTCAGCAACTTGAAGATAAGATTGCAAAACTTACCAAAGAAAAGATAACTCTTGAATCTGATCTTGCATCTCCTGAAGTTTATCTTGAAAAAGAAAAATTTTTAGTTGCAGAAGATAAATACAAGGAAAATTCAAATCAATTGCAAAAAGCAAATGTAGAATATGAAAAGCTTTTTGAAAAAATTATGGAGTTGGAGGAAAAAGCTTCCTGATATTTTGTATTAAAATTTTAAGGAAATTTGCACGATATTTTAGAAAGGCGATATTAAAAAATTATTTATATTTTTTGGCTTGCAGATATTAAGTTGGCAACAAAAAACCCTGTAGATTTTTACAGGGCTTTTTATTTTAATCATGATAAGCTCTTCAATTAATAGTTTCTCAGCTTCATTTCAACCCTCCTGTTTTTAGCACGGCCCGCTGCAGTTTTATTATCTGCAATTGGATCATTAATACCATGACCAGTGGCTGTTATACGGCTTTCATCAACTCCGTTAGTTATAAGATATTGCTTAACTGAGTTAGCCCTGTTTTCTGATAAAACCTGGTTCTTCTCTGGTGTGCCTGTGATATCAGTATAACCATCAATATCTATTTTATAACTTGAACTGTCTTTCAATAATTGAGCAACATCCTTTAGCGACTTATACGACTTTGGAAGAAGCTTTGAACTTCCCGTTGCAAAGAAAATGTTCTGTGCAGCTTTGTTTACTTTTTCAACCACTACTACATCAATTACAGGACATCCAAAATTAGATGCAGGGCCTGCTTCTTTCGGGCACTTATCTTCTTCATCGTTTACCCCGTCCCCATCCGTATCGGGTATAGGACAACCCTGGTAACGGGCAACTCCGGCAATTGTCGGGCATTTATCTTCTTCGTCATTGATACCATCTTTATCAGTATCGGGTATGGGACAACCATTATATTTTGCAATACCCGCCACGTCAGGACATTTATCATCTTTATCTGCTATCCCATCATTATCACGGTCAGGGCATCCTTGCAATGCTGCAGTGCCAGCCTGATCAGGGCAGGCATCCAAACTATCTGCAATGCCATCCCCATCCCGGTCAGTAACTACAGGTATCGGAACTACAAGCGGAACCTCAACTTTTTCTTTACTTACATTTACCGCAACACCTAACGAATGGTATAAATTATTAGGAAAAACATCTTTACTTAAAGAAGCCCTGTATTGAGTTTGCAAAAGGAAATAAACCTGGCTCTGAATATTAAACTGAAAACCTAAACCTAACGGTACGTAACCACCATATTTATTAGTATAATATCCGCCACCAATACCAGCTGTTAAAAATGGAGTAAACAAATGATCATCGCTTAAAGGATGAAAGTTAAGGGCTGCTTCAAGTTCCGCACCAAATTCATTGGAATAAGATTGTCCTGAATTATTTAATGCATAGTCGTAAAAAATTCCATTAAGTTTTCCCGAAAAATCCACATACTTATTCAGACCTCTCCAATAAGAAATAGTAAAAGCAGAACTCATTTTTGTGGGATTAAATATATCCCCCTTTTTAAAAACCTGTTTCAAAGAAGTAGTATCTATTTGAGTAGGTGAGTTATAGTCAACGAGAGCGTAATGAATTCCTACGAGTGATTGTTTAACCGGCCCTAAAAAATTTTGCGCTGAAGCTGAGTAACTCAGGCAAAGCACAAAAAAAACAATCGTAAGTTTTTGTTTCATACATCGATAATTTGTAGTTAGGAAATATTTAGTTTTAGAATAAATAAAAGAAATGACTTTTTTTATTAATGCGAAGATAGTTACAATTATTATTCCACTAATAATGTTGCCCAAATGCTCAGTTTAAAATTTGTAATTTAATTATTTTTTAATTGAGCTATATTTGCACCGTTTTCGTAAAATAATTGCGTTCCGGATTGAGGAATTATAATATCCGTTAGTACATCTATTGTAAGATATCCAATCGCTATATGATTGCTATATGGCCCCGTAGCTCAGTGGATAGAGCAACAGCCTTCTAAGCTGTGGGTCGAACGTTCGAGTCGTTCCGGGGTCACCTGAATTTCTCCTCTAACTATCTATTGAAATTCCATGATGCCTAAGGGATTTTAGTTTTGAAATTTAAATATCTTTTTTCAAATTTCACAAACCCGATACTTTTAGTTTTTACACAGCCATTCTCATCGTACTTTTATAAAAATCAATATCGTGAATGTTCAGATTGAAGAAAGTTGGAAAAATATTTTAAGAGAGGAATTTGATAAAGTATATTTTCAACAAATTGTAATTTTCTTAAAAGCAGAGAAATCAGCAGGCAGAATTATTTATCCACCCGGACCATTAATTTTTAATGCCTTTAATAAAACTCCCTTCCCCGAAGTGAAGGTTGTTTTGTTAGGACAGGATCCCTATCACAATAAGGGACAAGCACATGGGTTAAGTTTTTCGGTTCCGGATGGTATTGCAAAGCCTCCATCACTTATTAATATTTTCAAGGAACTTGAAAACGATTTGGGGATTCCTTCTCCTCAAACTGGTAATCTTGAGAAATGGGCTATACAGGGAGTTTTACTGCTAAATGCATCATTAACTGTAAGGCAAAATGAACCTGGAAGTCATAGTAAAATTGGATGGCTTCAATTTACTGATAGTGTGATTTCAAAAATTTCTGAACAAAAAAGCGGAATTATTTTCTTATTGTGGGGGAAATTTGCGCAGGATAAACAATCCCTTATTGATGAAACAAAACACTACGTTCTTAAGGCGGCGCATCCTTCCCCATTTAGTGCAGATAGAGGCTTTTTCGGTTGCAAGCATTTTTCAAAAACGAACGAACTGCTGACCTTGCATCATAAAGAGCCTATTGATTGGAAATTATAGTTTTTTATAAATAATATAAGCAGGTGAAATCGTGAAAGGAATTCTTGCCAGGATTTTTGCTGCGTGGGCTCTTGTGATATTTATAATCACAATGCTTCCCGTTGCACTTTTTATATGGGCCATCGGCTTTATCGAAGAGCCAAAACGAACTTACATTTTTTGCTATATCTCAAAGATTTGGATGCGCATATTTTTTTTTATGACTGGTTGTAGTTTAAAAATTAAGGGAAAAGAAAACTTTCAACCGGAAAAAAATTATATTGTCATTTGTAATCATAATTCACTTATGGACGTACCACTAACTACGCCGTTCATACCCGGAGCCAATAAGACAATTGCAAAAGTTGAAATGGCCAAAATCCCCGTATTTGGATTAATTTATAAAAGGGGATCTGTGCTGGTTGACCGAAACGATAAAAACAGCAGAAAAAATAGTTTTAAAAAAATGAAAGAAGTACTGGATATGGGAATTCACATGTGCATTTACCCCGAAGGAACACGAAATAAAACACGAATGCCTTTAAAAGAATTTCACGACGGTGCATTTAAGCTGGCTGTTGAAAATAAAACAAGTATTTTGCCGGCACTGATATTTAATACTAAAAAAGTTTTGCCGCCCGGAAAAACATTTTTTTTCTGGCCTTCAAAAATGGAGATACATTTTCTACCACCCGTAAACGTAAGTAAATTGGACGATTTTGAAGTGTTGAAACAAGAACTTCACCAGGTGATGGTTGATTACTACACAAGCCACTATAAAAGCTTATCCTGAAAGGAAATTTTTTTGTGATAAAGAAGGAAATAATTTTTTGGAGAAACTATTCGATCATTTTATTTCTCATACCATAGGTTATTAAGCCTCCAATGGTTTTGGCGCCTACCTTATTTTTCATATTCTGGCGAATTGTTTCAATAGTTCTTGGGCTTAAAAAAATAATTTTAGATATTTCTTCTGTTGTCTTGTCTTCCGCAAGCAGTTGCAATATTTTTAGCTCCTTCTCACTAAATGTAATTGGTGTGCTACTGCCGTAATGATGGCGCACATTTTTCTTTTGCATCAACTTACCCATAACAGCATTATTCACTAACTGATTAAAATAAAACTCATCGTTCATACAGGTAAGTATCGCCTCATAGATTTCATCAGGATCTGTAGTTTTCGTAAGATAAGCATTGGCTCCCATCTCCATCATTCTGCTGATCATCTGTTGGTCGTCATACATAGTGAGTACGATTATCTTAACATCATCGTGCTCTTTTCGAAGCATGGAAATAGCATTTATCCCGTCAATCTCAGGCATTCGTATATCCATCAGCAATACGTCAGGTTTTTTTATATCAATCTTATGCATCAGATCTTTGCCATCTTCTGCTTCCCATATCATTTTTAGGTTATCTTTAGCAGCCAGCGCCATTTTTATTCCATCTCTGAAAATTTTGTGGTCATCTGCGATAGCAATCTTAATTACTGAGGTTATAGACATGGATTAATAGGCTTGTTGTTTAATGGTAGTATAAGTAGTAAAAATATAAAACTATAACGAAGAATGTATAAATCTATTTCAGAAATCTTTTACTATTTTTCGCTAATAGTCAATTTTTTAGAGTATTTATACCATGGGAATTTTACTATTTCAATTTTAGCTGATTAACCGTTTGTTTTTGTAGTTTCACTCATAACGATGTATTAACTACATTGGGAAAAAAAGCAAATATGCTTTCTTAATCATATTTCCTGATATTTCCCGTTTTTAAGTTGATAAATTGGATTTAATGAAATTCTGAATATTTTATTGCCAAATCACATTTTCAACAAATCGGAAAAAAGAAATAATCTTATTGCAAATACTATACCTGCCGCTTCCAATACTACAATATCAAATAAATTCCCTTTGCTCTTCGCGGATGTAAATGTCACCATACCTAATCTGCTCTCATTTACATGGCCCAATTTTATAGTATTACTACTATCGTGAAATTTCTATCTATCTGGATAGTAATTTTACTATTTTTTAACGTACATTTACCTTATTTTTAATGGGTTTTTTACGCGTCAATTTGCTGTAAAATACTTGTCGGGCAAGGGTTTTAGCGAATTTAAACTGAATCATCCGTCAAAATAGAGCTTGTAAAATATTTTGTTTTTGAGGAAGTTAGTGTTCAAAATTATCAATAAAAACCACAAAACACACTAAAAACTTACAACTATGACACAAAATGCACTTTTGGAAACCAAGAGCCTCGCCGAAGTAGGTGAAAACATCGGCCTTACCGAAGGAGTTAAATTGGTAAACGCTTTTAGAGCGGCAAATCCTGATGCAACTCAGGGTTATTACATCGGACGCAACATACTTGAGCAGATTATGGCTCAACCAGGTTGTGTTGGTATCAACTTTCGCAAATGCCTTACAGAATTGAATGAAGAACATTTAGTTTATACTGGTGTTGATGCTGAAGGAAAAGATATCCTTGAATTTTCTGTTGTTAGCAACACCGGAGACATCGTTAAGCAGGATGCTATTGTTGCTGACAGAACAATTTACTGGGATGACTTAAATGGCGTTATCGAAGTATTAAATGCATAATTGTTTTTAAATATTAAAATAGATAGTTATATTTGGTCTTAAACTGACCTGCTATTTTAAGATTAATAACAAATACCGGCACTTTTTCTAATTTATTACCTTTAGTGTTTTTTTTATTATTTAAAAGAAATAATAATGAAAAGACGCTAAAGGTAATTTTTTATTATATACTCTACTGCATAGTAAACGAATTTACAGGTTTATATCTTCACGAAATTCATATTGAAATCAACCCAGTCCTTTTCGGAATTTTTACGATTGTTGAGTTTAGTTTCTTTTGTCTTTTTTATTATTACGCATTATCAACAACTTTGATAAAAAAGAATTGTTCCAAAAATTTGGATTGTTTTCTCGGTATTCGCGTGCGTTGATTTTATTTTAATTGACAAAATGAATACCTTCGGTTCTTTCGCCGTAGGCATTGAATATATTTGCATAATATTAATGTGTATTTATTATCTTATAATACAATTAAAGGGAGTAAATAATCTTTCTCTATATTCAACTTCAAATTTTTGGGTCATTATTACGTTTCTTATATATACATCAGGAACTTTTTTTTTATATATAATGGCCGACAAAATGCTTTCCAATCGAACGTTTCAGATTCAATATATCCTATTATAAACTCGTCATTTAATATTCTAAAAAATATTTTGCTAGCATTGGCCATGCTTATGAAGGCTGCTCCGGTAAATGCCTTCTTAAAAAAAGAAACAATTCTAAGGACGATCTTTTTTCTTATAACCAAAAAAAATAAATTTTTAAACTACTGAATGTTCTTTTTACAAACTCCTGATAATTCCTTTGGCGTATCGAACGTACTGATATTTGGTACAATTGGGATGTTTGTTATGGCTATTACTCTCGTTTCAGTGGTTGTATTTCATCAGCGTAGGGTAATCAAATTTAATAAGCAACTGCAGAAGCTTGAAGAAGAGAAACAACAGATGTTGCTTAAAGCTTCTATCAATTTCCAGGAAGAGGAAAGGCAACGTATTGCAGCAGACCTTCATGACGATGCGGGTCCACTTTTGGCGACAGCCAGGCTTTACCTGAACGAAAATCTTATTCACCAGGAAACCGCCGTTCAACTGCAGTCCATTTTTAGCGCCAAGCAAATTATTGACGACAGTATTCAACTTATACGAAATATATCTCATAGCCTTATGCCTCCAACTCTCAAAAACTTTGGGTTGGAATCAGCTATAAAAGATCTCTTTGAAAAAATAAACGGATCGGGAGTAATTAATGCGAGCGCCCGTTTTCATGATAATCGCGAAAGACTAAAAGAAGAACAGGAATTACTTGTTTTTCGGGTCTTGCAAGAACTGGTAACTAATATCATTAAACATAGTTGTGCCGGATTTATCCATCTTACACAAAATGTTCAAGGGAATTTTTCTTACTTTCGTATTCACCATGATGGAAAAGGTATCCTTCAGGAAGAATTTGAAAAATTAAGTTACGATTCCGGTGGCCTCGGATTAAAAAATATTGAAAGTCGTATTAAGGTATTAAAAGGTAGTATTTCATTTGATATTGACAGCACGCAAACTTATTATAAAGTAACAATTGAAATACCAATAGAGCGAGGCAGATAAGTCAGACTTAAAGAATTTATTTTTTTTTGATCCTTACCCTTTCACTTAACCCCTTAGATTAATTATGGATACAATTAAAGTTGCCATAGCTGACGATCATAAAATTTTCCGGAAGGGAGTTATACTTTCTCTAAAGCCATATCATAACATACAATTTGTGCTGGAAGCTGAAAATGGAGAAGAACTTATTCAGGGCGTAGCAAACGCTAATCCTGATATAATATTAATGGACCTTAAAATGCCCGTGAAAGACGGAATCGAGACAACTAAGTATCTCAATAAACATTTTCCGGCAATAAGGATATTAATTTTAACAATGTATGAAGATGAACGCTTTGTGGGACACCTGATGGATAGTGGCGCAAACGGATACTTATTAAAGAGCACAGATCCTGAAGAAATAAAACAGGCAATAATGGATGTAATGAGAACTGGTTTTTATTTGAATAATTTTGTGAATCGTGTTCTTATTAAGAAGAATTATTCAAAACAGAAATTCAATCCCAGTCTTAATAGTGAAGTTGTAATAAGCGACCGGGAAAAAGAGGTGCTTTCATTAGTTTGCCTCGAATATACTGCACAGGAAATCGCCCAAAAAATGGATATTAGTGCAAGAACGGTTGAAGCGATTAAAGATAGGCTAATGGAAAGATTTGGTGTAAAAAATTCTGTTGGACTTGTTTTCTTTGCTATGAAAAATTCGCTGATTGATTAATTGGTACTCGCAAATTTTATCTCAGGAACATTTTCATCATAATAAAGTCTCCCTTCTGTTTTACTCCTTATTTCTTCGACGGTAACTCCCGGTGCCCTTTCAATCAACTGAAAGCCCTTCTCAGTTATATTTAAAACCCCCAGTTCCGTCACTATTTTTTTCACGCAACCCACTCCTGTTAGCGGAAGTGTACAACTGGTTAACAATTTCGATTGTCCTTTAGGGTTAGTGTGCATCATTGCTACGATAATATTTTTGGCACTCGCTACAAGATCCATGGCACCACCCATCCCTTTAACCATTTTACCCGGAATTTTCCAATTCGCAATATCTCCTTTTTCGCTTACTTCCATCGCCCCCAACACTGTAAGGTCAACTTTTCCAGCCCTGATCATTCCAAAACTCATAGCACTATCAAAAAAAGACGAGCCGGGGATTGTGGTTATCGTTTGCTTTCCTGCATTAATTAAATCAGGATCTTCATTTCCTTCAAATGGAAAGGGCCCCATACCCAATAAACCATTTTCAGATTGAAGAATTACGTCAATTCCTTTAGGAATATAGTTAGCCACCAGCGTAGGTATCCCAATTCCCAGGTTTACATAAAACCCGTCTTTTAATTCCTGTGCTATCCGTTGTGCTATTTGGTTCTTATCTAACATAATTTAATAGGACCGTTAACTATTTAGCTACTGCTTTTTATATTATTTGGCAATCTTCTCACTGTACTTTGCTCAATTCTTTTCTCGTAGTTTTTACCCTCAAAAATTCGGTGAACATAAATTCCCGGTGTATGAATCTGATTGGGGTCAAGTTCTCCTGGTTGTAATAATTCTTCAACTTCTGCAATAGTTATCTTACCGGCCATCGCCATTAAGGGGTTAAAATTTCTTGCAGTTTCTTTATAAATAAGATTTCCCATCGTGTCGCCTTTCCAGGCTTTTACCAATGCAAAATCAGCATCAAATGCATATTCCAAAAGATATTCTTTGCCGTTAAATTCACGAAGTTCCTTGCCGTCTGCAACCTCTGTGCCTACACCAGCAGGTGTAAAAAAAGCGGGCAAGCCATACCCGGCAGCCATACATCTTGTTGCTAATGTACCCTGTGGTATTAATTCAACATCGAGTTCCCCGCTTAATAATTGTCTTTCAAATTCCGCATTTTCCCCCACGTATGATGCGATCATTTTTTTTAGTTGCTTTTGCTGTAGTAATAGCCCAATTCCAAAATCGTCAACACCGGCATTATTCGATATACACGTAAGGTTTTTAATTTTCTTCTTTGCTAAAGCAGCTATGCAATTTTCGGGTATTCCACATAAGCCAAATCCTCCAAGCATTAGAGTGCTTCCGTCTCCGATATCAGTTAGAGCGTCATCTACATTTCTAAAGACTTTATTCATTTATAATATTCTATTTTTTTAAAGAGTCCGATCTTTTTAAAGAATCAAATTTTTTTAAAGACTTTAATTTTTTCAATGGATCTAATTTTAAAGGCGAGTGGCCCTCCTTCATTTCCAACCGGCTCTCCCGCTGGGTTTGTGCATTAAGACTGTCAAAAAGAGTTCGCATCACATCCGGGTGACTGGTATACCAACTATAGCTTTGGTTAAAAGTAGTTGATGAAATTTTATGAACTTCAAATACTTTTTGAGTTAGTACATTCGTTTCCGCTATCTCGTTAACATTAGAATCTTTTCGTGCTATTTCAGTAGCAAGAGCCTGTGCCCTTATAATATCCCATAATATCTTTTGCATTTCCTCCGGATGAATAATATCCAGAGGGACTTTATTTTTCTCCAAACAGGAAGCAAAAAAGCCTAAAACAATTAAAAAAAAAATGTTCTTCATTATTTAAGTCCCTCTTTATATTTCGGCGCATTGGGTACATCCAAACGCTGCAAAAATTCAAGGGCTTTTGATTTATCCGGTGGCGATGCTTTTGAAAATATTTTTATAAACTCATCTGTCTTGCCCTGAAAAAAAAATTGCATAATCATGGTATTTGGATTTTCAGCATTTAGATTATTTAAAAGGTTGAGAACGTTCAAAATCTGAATTCTTGCATTTGCCTCTTCATCGTAAAGCTTATCCATACCGAGTCTGTAATAATCATATATCACATCGTGAATGATTGTATATCGACTGTTTAACAAGTTTTCTGCAAGCCAATAGCGGTTTCTTGTTCCATCGAAAGGTTTCCAGCCAGAGATATTCTTTCCTTCGGGTGCATTGTTTACAATATTTTGCGCTTTTTGAAAAAACGAATCCCCTCCTCTCGGAGAGAACGAATCATAATCCATACCCAAAATAATATTTATATAATATGCAATTACGGCAGTAAGATTTGAAGCTAACGGATCTGTTCCTGAAACTCTGTTATCATTAAACTCCAATTGCTGAAACTCCGCGTATTTAAATATTAAATCATTATCCTGAAAATTTATTATTGGTGAAAGATACGATGAGTTATAAATAGGCCTTGCCGATTGAATTGTGAGAGAGGCTTTATAAACATTGGCTTCATCTGTAGATTGAAGATTCATCAAAAAACTACATTCAATTCTTTCCTGTTGAGCAAAGTTATCAGTCGTCCATTTGCGATTGTTTATGAAGTTATCCAGGGCAGTTTGTAAAGTCTGAAATGTTTTTTTATCTACATTATTTGCAACCCTGTTACTAAGTACATTTACTCTGGCTTTAAGTTCTTGAGCTTGTAAAACCGCTGATGAAAAAATAAAAAATAAAAAAATTATTGTTCTATGCATTCCTGTAGTTAATAATAGTGTTTATAATATCGTTAGCAACCGCTTTCTTTGGTTTTGTGTCAAACTTGTATTCATTACCTTTCTTGTCAAAAATAATAATTTTGTTGGTGCTTTTTCCGAAGCCGGCCCCTTCATCATTCAAAGAATTAAGAACAATGAGGTCCGCATTTTTTTTTGTGAGCTTTTTCAAGGCATTCTCTTTTTCGTTATTGGTTTCCAAAGCGAATCCAATAAGTGTTTGATGATCGTTTTTTAATTTACCTGCTGTTGACAATATATCTTTTGTTTTAGTTAGCTTCAGTGATAAAACATCATCATCTTTTTTAATTTTCTCCTTCGATGGTTTTTCGGGAGTGTAATCTGCAACAGCGGCAGCCATAACAATAATATCGCTTTCACTTACATATTTCACGCTTGCTTCATACATTTCGCTGGCCGAAGTCACTTTTATCGTTTCTATATTTGAAGGAATATCCTCCTCCGTTGGTCCGACAACAAGATGTACCCGGGCCCCTCTTCCAGCTAGCTCTTCTGCCAAAGCAATTCCCATTGTACCTGTTGACCGGTTTCCGATATACCTAACAGGATCAATTGCCTCATAAGTTGGTCCGGCCGTAACCAGCGCGTTTAGCCCTTTTAAACTTAATTGCCTGGAAAAAAACTTTTCCATGTAAGTAATAATTTCTTCCGGCTCTGCCATGCGGCCTTCACCTTTTAAACCACTAGCCAATTCTCCATCATTTACGGGCAATAATTTATTTCCGGTTTGCTTTAAAATTTCAATATTCTTTTTGGTGGCTGGATGATGCCACATATCTTCATCCATTGCAGGTGCGATTACAACCGGACACGTAGCGGAAAGATAAATAGCTAACAACAAATTATCGCAAATACCATTTGCCATTTTCGCCATGGTATTACATGAAGCGGGCGCAACCAGGATTACATCTGCCCAGCGACCCAGCATTACATGATTTGCCCATGTCTCATCATCAAAAAGCTCAGACAATACTTTATTTTTTGATAGGGTGGAAAATGTTAGCGGCGAAACAAAATCTGTTGCAGCTTTAGTCATTATCACTTTTACTTCAGCCCCGTTCTTAATGAGCAATCGTAGCAAAATAACTGCTTTATACGCCGCTATACTTCCTGTCACACACAACAATATTTTTTTCCCTTTAAATATTTGAGTCGTCATTCTGTTCTAATCTTAAGCAAATAACCTTAATCACAGCTAAAAGCGTTGCCAATAAAAATGGCGGTATAAAACCGCCGCTAAAATTATCATTTCTTCTGCAAAAATTACTATAAAATCATATTATGGTAAATCCGAAGACTAATCAAAAAGATTGTCTTCATTTCTACGGTAGTAAATCTTATCTTCCATAAATTCCGCGGTAGCCAACAGCGCAGGATTTGGCATTCTTTCGTATGCTTTAGAAATTTCTATTTGCTCTTTGTTTTCATGAATCTCTTCAAGACTATCAGTATGGCTGGCAAATTCTTCCAGTTTATTATGCAATTCTTCCTTGATAGAAATATTAATTTGGTTTGCTCTTTTCGCTATTACCGCAATTGATTCATATAGGTTCCCGGTTTTTGCTTTTACATCTGTAAGATTTTTTGTTTCGACCACATTACTGGTATTAGCGCTCTGTTGACGTCTTAATTTGCTCATTTTGTATTTTTTTAATGTTATTTAGACTTATGTTCTTATAGTTTTCAGCGTCTTTTAAAAGTTTACTTTCCGGATACCTGTCTGCAAAGTCAAAATATTCAGCGGATACTTTTTGATACCGCTCTTCCTGCTTATCATAAACGCTTAATTTCGCAAATTGATAATAAGATTTAACAGCCATTAACATGTATTCTTCTCCTTTACCTGATTCAGGATAACTGTTCAATAAGTTTGTGAAACAAATTCCCGCTGCATGATACTGCTGCAAGATCGTAATACAATTGCGCAGCTTTGTAATCTTTTAATTCCAGTTTGCTCCTGCATTTAGCAATAATTTCATTGGCATCTTTCACCCTTGCTGAATTAGGATGCGTGCTTATAAATGATTGCATCATACCGATCGCCTTATTCGTATTTATTTGATCAAGCTCCACTTTCGGCGATTGTAAATAAAAAGTATATGCGTGCATATATGCTATTTCTTCTGCTTTGGTACTATTGGGAAATACTTCTAAAAATCCTTTAAAAAGGTTTTCAGCATCAGGATAGTTTTTTTGATAGAACGAACAGTACGCATATTTATAATACAATTCTTCAAATTTTTCCGTGCCTTTGAAAACCGGGAATAATTCTACATATAATTCTTCAGCATTCTTATATTTTTTCTTCCCATAATATTTATCTGCCATTTTCAGTTTATAATCATAGTCCTTGCTTTTAAGAACCTTGCCAAACTGTGACGAGCAACTAGCTAACATGAGAAGGGGTATCAATAAAATTACTACTAACTTCATAAAGAGTCGCAAAATTAAGCGATTTTGAACAAAAATGATTTGTAAAAAAAATTAAACAAAATTGAGGCAGTTAATATTTTGATAATTGCAAAAAAACCCTCCCCAAATGGGAAGGGCTTATCATTGAGCAAAAAGTGGACTTGTTACTTAGCTTTAATATCTACCGTATTGGCATCACCGCCACCAACTTCACAACCTGCTTCGATACGGTCAGCACTAATTCCTTCTTTTTCGGTTAGGTAAGCTTTAATAGCATCTATTCTTTTATTACAAAGCGCCTGAGATGCTTTAGAAGCTGCAGGATAACCTGTAATCATTATTGAGCAATCAGCATTATCTTTTAATTTAGAAGCTACAGTTGCTAACATTGCTTTAGCATCATTGCTTAAGCTGCTGCTTTTACCCCTGAATGAAACACTTGGCAAATCTCCAATCTGGCAAGCTGTCAGGTATGGTGGCTACTATAGTTTTTGCAACATTCAGGATCGGGGCATTTACCCACGCCATCGGCATCAACAGGTTGACACTCTGTAGGAGTAATCAATTGTTTGTCTTTGCAATCTGGTACACCATCACCATCTGTATCTTTTGAAACACCATGAGTATCAACAGGGCAACCAGCAGGTGTATTTGGTTCTTTATCCAGTTGATCAACTAACACCATCACCATCAGCATCATCAAATATTGGTTTAGGTATTTTCATGTGCTTAGGATTATTGATTTCGCTATAAGCATAATCAAGTGGATTGATCCACCATAGAGGTTCAACAGATTTTTTACCGACATTAAAGTTCAGTCCTACAGAAGCATAATTATAAGTATCGTAATCACGGGTTTGAGCAGGTTCAGCTACAGGATGCTCCTGCCATTGCTGGCCATCAAATAAATCATCTTTAATAAAAGTAAACTTATCTTCCAATGCGAGATTGATTCTTTTGCTTAATTTAAAAGCGATACCGGCAAGTACAGAACCTGATGGCTTCAACGTATTTCCACCTAACTTAGCAGTATTTTTCGTATTGTTTTCGGCATCAGTTTCATAACTATCATCCATCATACTTTTCAACGCTCCCGAATGGATTTTCTATCGGCAAATCCAGATCCGGAAATTGAAGCAAAATTATATGGAGTTGATCCGTTTAAAGCATTGATTTTTGTATCGTAAGTGGTTGCACCAATACCAGCACCTACATACAGAACAAAACCTGTTTTTTGTTTGTGAAAACGAATATTGTTCAACGTGAAGATTCCCTGTAAGGAGAGGTCGTTAACATGGGTACGATAGTTATAATAAACAGGCATCCGGGCAGCGGCATTATAATGGGCAGACCACGCAGGATTATTTGCATAACCATAGGATGGTTTCCAGTTTAGACCTTTAGCTGTACCATATACAAATTGTGCCCTTAAAGAAAATACATATCCTAAAGCCTTACGAATATGAACTCCGAAATCCGAGAGTAGGTAATTTTGCTGAGACATCACCACTTACCGAAAACAAACCACCCGAAACGCCAATTTCTAACTCGTTGCGGGGTTTTGCGGGGAAATCATAAGTATTATTCATAAACTCATTTTGCTGTGCCTGTCCTTTGGGGGTAATAACACTTGAGTCAAAAATATTATATACTCCGGTATCCTGGGCGAAAACGCCAAAGGACATTAGGGATAAAATCCCCATTAACAATAATTTGTACTTTTTGCTTGCCATAACTTTTTGATTAATGATTTCTAAAATAAACTGATTGATTATTTGCAAAAATATTAAACGAATGTCAAAATTCAAATTTTTTTTAGCAATTATTTAGATTTTGAATCATTTATATATCGTTACAATTTCGTAAACATTAGACCACATTCATCCGTTATTTGCTGCATTATTTTTTGAATTTTTACTTTTTAGTTACACAGTGCACAAATGATTTTGTAAAATATCTCTCACTTCAACCGCTCACAATTAAAAATTTACTTATGGTTTTGCATTATATTGCCATTTTAAAATTTATGAAGTTTTCGAAAAGCCTTATTGAAGAAGAGCTCCTCTTGTTTGAGCAAAAATTTGCACAATCAGTAAAAAGTAATACTCCTTTGCTCGATCGGATAATGAAATATATTATAAAAAGAAAAGGGAAACAATTCAGGCCAATGTTTGTTTTTTTGAGCGCAAAACTGCATGGTACCGTAAATGAATCTACCTACAGGGCTGCTGCTTTAGTTGAGTTATTACATACCGCTACCCTCGTTCATGATGATGTAGTGGATGAATCTTTGGAAAGGCGGGGCTTTTTTTCTATTAATGCTTTGTGGAAAAACAAAATTGCTGTTCTCGTAGGTGACTATTTATTATCAAAAGGATTATTACTTTCAACTGAGGCAGGCGATATTAAACACCTTCACATTTTATCGGATGCGGTAAAACTAATGAGCGAGGGTGAATTACTACAACTGGAAAAATCCAGGAAATTAAACCTTAAAGAAGATACTTATTTTGAGATAATCCGAAGCAAAACAGCTTCGCTACTTTCCTCTGCATGTGCAGTTGGTGCGTGGAGCACTACCAACGATGAAACCATTACAAATAAAATGAAATCATTTGGAGAAAAAGCGGGAATTGCCTTTCAGATAAAGGACGATCTCTTTGATTATGGGACTGAAGACATTGGCAAACCTACGGGCAATGATCTTAAAGAAAAAAAACTAACGCTGCCATTGATTTATACTCTCAATAATATTGATGTCTCCGAAAAAAGAAAAATTATTTATATTATAAAAAATCAAAATAAAGATCCTGCAAAAATTAAGTATGTTTTGCAAAAGGTTATGGAGACCGGAGGAATTAAATACGCTGCAAAAAAAATGATAGAATACCGGGACGAAGCATTGCAGATATTGTCAGAATTTCCTGAAAGTGATATCAGGAAGGGTCTTGAAGAATTGGTGATGTATACGACAAATCGAAAGTATTAAGAACGTGAGGTGATTAAAAACTGATGGTACAAAACAAAATTTTTTAAGGTAGTTTGTTGAGTTAATTGCGTATGGAAAAACGATGGAAAATATTATCTGCAGATGAAAACAAGATAATTGATTTACAACAATCCCTTCAAATAAGTTATACCCTTTGTAAAATTCTTGCGCAAAGGGGAATAGATACTTTCGAAAAAGCCAAAGATTATTTCAGGCCTCAACTATCTCAACTTCATGATCCGTTCTTAATGAAAGATATGGATAAAGCGGTTGAAAGAATTTTGATAGCAATAAATAAAAATGAGAAAATTCTGGTCTTCGGAGATTATGATGTAGATGGAACAACATCTGTTGCATGCATGTTCCGTTTCCTTAAAAAAATATATAAGGAAGAAAATATTGATTTTTACGTACCTCATCGCTACAGGGAAGGTTATGGTGTAAGCCGGCAGGGAATTGATTTTGCCAAAGAAAACAATTTTAAACTTATTATTTCTCTCGATTGTGGAATAAAATCAGTTGGTCTTATCGGGTATGCGAGACGGTTGGATCTTGATTTTATTGTATGTGATCACCATCTTCCCGATCATGAACTTCCCCCGGCTATTGCAATCCTGAATCCAAAACAAAAAGATTGCAATTATCCCTTTAAGGAACTTTGCGGTTGCGGCGTTGGGTTCAAACTTATAACAGCCCTTTCACAACGTTTAGGAGTACACGAAGAGAATATGTTTCTCATACCTCGACCTGGTCGTAACTGCTATAGGTGCAGACATAGTACCCATCACCGGTGAAAATAGAATTTTAGCCTATTATGGCTTACAAAAATTGAATGCTAGTCCTTGCGCAGGGATAAAAGCATTGATAGAACTGGCTGGCACTCAAAAAAAATATTCAATTAATAATGTTGTTTTTATAATTGCTCCCCGTGTAAATGCCGCCGGACGAATGGATGATGCACGGAAAGCAGTATTAATGTTTATCGAAGACAATTATGCCAAAGCAAAAGAATACGCTGAAATGTTGCATAGTGATAATACTGAGCGAAAAGAGGCTGATACAAATATTACAGAAGAGGCCCTTGCTATTATTGAAAGCGACGATATGATGATGAACCGAAAAACCACGGTTGTATTTAAATCAGATTGGCATAAAGGCGTTGTAGGAATTGTTGCAAGCAGGCTAATAGAAAAATATTATCGCCCCACAGTTGTTCTTGCTCAAAGTGGTGATTACGTTGGAGGCAGTGCACGTAGCGTTCCTGGTTTTAATTTATACGAAGCCATTCACGAATGCCGGGAATATTTAATTGGTTACGGCGGCCATTTTGCAGCAGCAGGCATGACCATGTTACCTGAAAATGTAAATGCTTTCAGCAATAAGTTTGAAGAAATAGTTTCGGCGACTATAGAACAACATCTTCTTATTCCCGAAATTATGATTGATGCTGAAATTGATTTCAGTAATATAACCAAAAGCTTTTACAATATCATAAGGCAAATGGAACCTTATGGACCTGAAAATCTTCGCCCGGTATTTATCACAAAAAGAGTCGCTGATACTTCCTGGTCAAGAATTGTAAAAGAGCTTCACATACGTTTTGTTTTAAAACAGGATAATATTGTTTTAACTGGAATTGGCTTCAACCTGGCCGAAAAATTTCATTTACTTCAAATGCAAAAACCAATTGATATAGTTTACACAATTGATGAAAACGAATGGAATGGCGAAATAAATCTCCAGCTAAAAGTTATCGATTTGAGGTTATCATAAAATCAACTCAATTAAATTTACCTTTTATAAAAAAGCTAATTTATTATATAAAATACTGGTTTTTTATTGGAATGAACTGGAGCTTCCCACTCGCATTTTTTAGTATTTACCACGAAATAAGAGGTGAAAAAAAATATAAGCTTAATACAATGGAATTAGACAGGCTGAAAACAATAACGGTAAAGGGCGACAATCTTGACCATGCATCAATTTACCAGGCTTGCAATTATTATATTCTTGAGAAGGGATTTAACTACCTGAAAAGCATACACGAAAATAAAAACATAATCGATTTTGGAAGCGGAAAAGGAAGGGCATTGGCTGTTGCTGCGCATTATGGCTTTCAAAATATAACCGGTATCGAGTTTGCCAAAGCCTTATGTTTAATTGCAGAAAAGAACATCAGGCAATCACAACAGCTTTTCCCCTCGACAAAATTTAATATTCTTTGCGAGGATGTCGTTAACTATAAAATTGAAAAAAACCAAGGCGTCTTCTTTTTCTTTAATCCATTTGACGAAGTAATAATGTTGAAAGTAGTAAAAAATATCCTTGCGTCCCTTAAAGAGAATGAAAGAAAAATTTACATCATTTATGCGAACCCGGTCCTTAAAGAAGTCTTTTTGAGTGCAGGATTTAATGAAGAATACTACTTCAAAAAATTAGAATATTTGGAATTGAGCATTTTATCGAAAGTACCGGATGAAGAAAATTAACCTTATTAAAATTATTCCCAAAAAATAGCCCCGAAAAACCCGGGGCTATTAAAAACCGTATTATCTAAATTAAACTTCCAGTATTATTTTACTTTTTTCTTTCCCCTCCATTAATTCAACACTTCGGTTTATGAAATTAGTAAGTTCATTGCCTTTCAACAATCCTTGTGAAAGTAACGCAAGATCCGTTAGATTTCTAACTTCTTTTTCCTGCTTCTCTTTATTTTCCTCCTTTAATATTTTTTGATAAACGGGATGATTACCGTTTACTGTAAGAGTTACTTCTTCTGGCAAATTCCCATAAAAACTTCCCATTCCTCCGCCACCGGCGGTTGCCATATCTTTCATTCTCCGCATAAATTCAGGGCGTGTTGCAATTACCGGCTGAGAATCTGCTGCCATTCCTTTTACTTCTACAGTTACATGCAACTCCGGAATTTCAAAGTGGAACATATCTTTCAATTTCAATTGATCGTCTTTACTCAAAACACTATCAACATGATCGCCTTTGTCAATTAAATTATCTGCAATATCAGCGTCCACTCTCACAAACTGCACATCATCCCACTTCATTTCCATATTATTGATAAAGGCAGCATCCACAAGGGTTTCAAGCTTCACAACAATATAATTTTTTTTCCTGGCAGCCTGTATATAACTATTTTGTTGCACCGGGTCTGTTGTGTACAACATTACCAGTTTACCATCTTTATTTTTTTGGAGTGCTTCTGTCGCGGTACGATATTCATCAAGCGTATAAAACTTTCCGCCATCGGCATCTTCAAATAAATTAAACTTGTTTGCCTTCTCTAAAAACTTGTCGTCAGTTATCATTCCGTATTTTACAAACAACCCCAGGCTTTCCCATTTTTCTTCAAATGACTTACGGTCGTTTTTAAATATTTCTTCAAGTTTATCAGCAACTTTCTTAGTGATATAGGAATTTATTTTCTTAACGTTAGGATCTCCCTGTAAATAACTCCTGCTAACGTTCAGAGGAATATCGGGGCTATCAATTACACCATGCAGCAACATTAAAAATTCGGGAACAATATCTTTCACTTCATCCGTCACAAATACCTGGTTGCTGTATAATTGTATTTTATCTTTCTGAATTTCGAAACGCTGTTTTATTTTGGGGAAATATAAAATACCTGTAAGGTTGAATGGATAATCAACATTAAGATGTATCCAGAATAACGGCGCTTCACTGAAAGGATACAATTCTTTATAAAAATCCTGGTAATCCTGTGGCGTAAGATCAGCGGGCTTTTTAGTCCATGCAGGATTCGTATTGTTTATTTGTTTATCA
This sequence comes from uncultured Chitinophagaceae bacterium, assembly GCA_963819925.1. Taxonomy (GTDB): domain Bacteria; phylum Bacteroidota; class Bacteroidia; order Chitinophagales; family Chitinophagaceae; genus Ginsengibacter. Next base: position 732,504 of record CAWFYG010000029.1, read on the forward strand.
TCAAACTTTATTGGAACGGGCAAAAATTTGCAAAATTTCTCAAGCATATTTTGAATGCGCTCCGTTTCCAAAAATTCTGCGCTTTCTTCATTAATATATAAAACGATATCTGTTCCCCTTGATTCCTTTTCGGTTTCTTCCAAGGTGTATTCGGGGCTTCCATCGCATTCCCATCTTACCGCTTTGGCATCTTCTTTATAACTTTTTGTAATAATTTCAACTTTATCGCTCACCATAAAAGAAGAATAAAACCCCAAGCCGAAATGGCCGATAATATTCGCTTCATTCTTTCCTTTGTATTTTTCCAAAAATTCCTCCGCGCTGCTAAAGGCAACCTGGTTAATGTATTTGTCCACTTCCTCCGATGTCATTCCAACTCCTTTATCAGAAATAGTTAATGTCCTTTTTTCTTTATCAATGCTAATGTTGATGTCTATATTATCAATATCACCCTTTACCTCGCCTAACGAAGAAAAGGTCTTTAATTTTTGAGTAGCATCTACAGCATTACTTACCAGTTCACGAATAAATATTTCATGGTCACTGTACAAAAACTTCTTAATGATAGGGAAAATGTTTTCCGTTTGAACTCTTATACTTCCTTTTTGCATTTTTTGGATTTTTTCCAGTTGTTTTCAAAAAAAATGCCACATTAATTTTGCTGACAGTATGGCAATCAAAACCGAAAATTAAACATTTCCCAGAGAACTTATTGCTTCCTCTGGAGTGAGAATCGGTAAAATACTTTTCTTGAAATCTTTGGTATTACGTGTTACTACAAAATTAATATTATTGAGACTCACCGCGCAATTGTATTGAATAGCGTCTTCAAAATCTTTAAAATCTGATTTTAGGGATTTTTTTATTATCGCCTTTGTAACATCAGCTATTTCAGTCATCTCGCATAAATCATCTAAAAGCTTAATGGTTTGGCTATTGGCTAAAGTCTGTCTCAAAATGTAATAAATATTATTGTAAGAAACAGCAGATATGAAAATTTTCACTTTTCCCAGTAAAGAGTAGTCAAATATTTTTGCTGCTAATAGTGAAAACGGTCTTCGGTCTGCCAGAAAATCAATAATGACATTGGTATCCAAAAAAATATTCGTCATTTTTTATATTTCTTTGTTAATGCATTGCCCATTTCCTTTTTATAATCGAAGTTCGTTGGTAATTTTATTACACCCATAAACCTCGTGACTTTGGGTGAAAGTGTATCTTCCTTAATTTCCTTTGAAGTAACTAACATTAGATAATTTTCAACTATATGAGAAAGGCTCTTGCCTTTTCTTTCCGCGTATTTCTTAGCAGAGTCTATTACTTTTTTATCTATGGTTAACGTTAATTTTGTGGCCATAACACGTGCTATTTTGTTATAAAGATACGTGTAATTTTTGAAACTTAAAAATTAATGGGTGACCAAACCAATTAAAAAATAAAATAGATCCTTTAATTTTTATTGAGTATCCATATTAAAACTATTGCAGTTATAAAAACGCAGAAAAATATTAAAATGAAATGGCCAAAGGCTGGACCGATTGGCCCGTTTAAGCTGCTCATGAATTTATCATTTCCATCCGTAAAATATGCAGCAATAAATATTGAAAAGATTAAAGCGGCAATTGAAAATCTGATTCGTAGTTTTTTTGTTTAATCTTCTTTAAATCTATCAGTTTTATTTTATACATGATCGGTATTCACAATGAAAAGTAAATAAAGAGATCTTATTTCTCCGCCTGCACACTCCCACTCCCCGATGTATGAATCTCAGGATTAGAAGGATTTCCGCGATAATACACATCGCCGCTTCCGTGAACTGAAGCAGATAAATGCACGCTTGCAAATACATGGGCATTACCACTTCCTGAAACTTCTACGATTGCATTTTCGCTTTGGAGTCCACCGCAATTCAAATCACCACTTCCACTTACTGAACAGTCAAAATCCCTGGTACGGCCTTTCAAATCTACATTTCCGGAACCACTAACTTTGACCGAAACGGAAGGGGCGTCTACAGCTCCTTTTATATTTCCGGAACCCGATACGTTCATTTTAATTTCCCGGGAGTTTTTTAAAATATCCCGGATATCCATATCCGCAGAACCTGAAACCGTTAATCTATCAAGCGAAGGAGCAGTTACATAAACTTTTGCGTGATCGTTATTAATCATAGTGTTATTCCTGTAATGTATATCCAACGTGCCGCCATTAACTTCGGTGACAATATAAGGAAGCAGGTTATCATCGTCCTCCGCCGAAACCGCATAGTTATCTCCATTATTGATCTCCACATCTATTGAACCGGAAGTTTTTACCGCAGTGAAATCTCCTGTATTTCTTTTTTCTGTACGAATGTTTCCATTGCCCGAGATCATGTTACAGGAACCGGCGAATAGGAGGAAGGCAGTAAAAATGGAAAGATTTTTCATTGTGTTGTTTTTAAGGATTATCAGTTGGCAAGTTACAAACTTCAATAAACTTTTTAACTTCGCAGCAAATGACCCAAAAAATTCTGATTCTCGATTTCGGCTCACAATACACACAACTAATTGCCCGGGCCGTTAGAGAAGCAAATGTCTACTGCGAAATTATTCCCTTTAACAAAGAAATTGAATTTACGCCGGAACTTAAAGGCATTATCCTTTCTGGTTCCCCCTTCTCAGTTAATGAACAAAACGCGCCATCCATTGATGTAAAATCTATTGCAGCAAAACTTCCTGTTTTAGGAATTTGTTACGGGGCGCAGCTTACTGCAAAATTATATGGAGGCATAGTTGAAAAAAGTGACAAGAGAGAGTATGGGCGTGCAAAGCTCCAGGTTAAAGACCATCATGAAATATTAGAGGATGTAAAAAATGATTCTGATGTGTGGATGAGCCATAGCGATACCATCGTAAAGCTTCCTGAAAATTTTTCATTGTCGGCAACCACGCATAGTATTCCCGTTGCTGCTTTTAAATATGAAAATGAAACGGTCAAACTATTCGGACTACAATTTCATCCCGAAGTATATCATTCAACGGAAGGCAAAAAAATTATAAAAAATTTTTTATTAAATGTGTGTGGATGTTCACAAGACTGGACACCGGCGCATTTCATTAGCGATACCGTTGAATCTATTAAAAAAACAATAGGTGATAAAAAAGTTATCATGGCGTTGAGCGGCGGCGTTGATTCAACAGTGGCGGCAACGCTCGTTCATAAGGCAATCAAAACAAACCTTTATGGGATTTTTGTTGACAATGGAGTGTTGAGAAAAGATGAATTTCAACAGGTATTGGATTCATGTAAAGGCATTGGTTTAAATATAAGAGGGGTAGACGCAAAAGATCATTTTTATACAAAGCTTGCCGGCAAAGTGAGCCCTGAGGAAAAACGAAAAATTATCGGTAAATGTTTTATCGAAATTTTTGACGAAGAAGCCCACAAAATTGAAGGGATAGAATTTTTAGGGCAGGGCACCATTTATCCGGATGTGATTGAATCTATGTCTGTGCATGGCCCTTCGCAAACTATTAAATCGCACCACAATGTTGGCGGCCTTCCCGATTATATGAAACTGAAGCTGGTAGAACCTTTGCGTTCTTTGTTCAAAGATGAAGTAAGAAAAGTCGGCGCAGAGTTGGGACTTCCCCCCTTGCTTTTAAACCGCCATCCATTTCCTGGCCCGGGCCTCGCTATAAGAATTTTAGGAGAAGTAACCGAAGAAAAAGTAAAATTATTGCAACTCGCAGACTCTATTTATATAAATGCTTTATTAAAATTTGATTTATATGCAACTGTTTGGCAGGCAGGTGCTATCTTGCTTCCGGTAAAAAGTGTTGGCGTTATGGGAGATGAAAGGACGTACGAATTTACCGTGGCTTTAAGAGCGGTCACTTCTGTGGATGGAATGACGGCTGACTGGGCTCATTTGCCTTATGATTTCCTCGCCTATGTATCAAATGAAATAATTAATAATGTAAAAGGAATTAACAGGGTTGTTTATGATATAAGCAGCAAACCACCTGCAACTATTGAATGGGAATGAGATATTTTTAAATGTGAAATAGTCTGATTGTTGTTTAGTGTATATTAATTATTGGCCATTGTTAATTAAGCATTATTAATTGTAACCGGCTTTATTTATGAAGAAAAATATTTTGTTCTTAATCGTTGTATCAATCTTTGTCCCCATACAATTTATATTTGCCCAGAACGATACAACAATTCCGTCAAAAATCTACCATGTTGCCATATTTGCCCCTTTGTATCTTGATTCCGTTTTTACGAACACAGGGCTGAACGTTGAGAATTCAATTTCTAAATTTATTATGCCCGGAGTAGAGTTTGCCCAGGGTGCTCATATTGCTCTCGATACTTTACTACCTGGCGAAAAATCCGTGGACGTAACAATTTATGATTCGAAATCTTACAGGCAACCAATACCATGGCTTATAAAATATAACAGGCTGAACAACGTCGACCTCATTATTGGCTCCGTAAAAGATCCGGATTATCACGAGCTTGCAGATTTTGCCCTGCAAAAAGATGTTCCATTTGTTTCAGCAACTTATCCTAACGATGGTGGCATACTCGCAAATCCTTTTCTGATTATCGTTAACTCAACTTTAAAAGCCAATTGCGAGGGTATCTTCAGCTACCTGTTGCAAAAGCATGGTACCGATAAAATTTACCTCATTAAAAGAAAAGGTGATGACAGGATAGAAAATTATTTCAGAACAATAAATTATTCAGAGGGAAAACCGTTATTAAATATCAGAACTATAATGATCGACAGCACTATATCTTCTTATAGCTTATTAAACAGAATAGATTCTACTCAGCCTGCCGTTATTATAGGCGCCAGCCTCGATGAAGATTTTGCTAAAAGTGTAACTGATGCCTGTTACCCGATTCAAAAAAACCATCCGCTGGTTTTAATAGGAATGCCAAACTGGGATGGCTTTAGAAGCCTTTATAAAAAAGATGCCTACACGGATTTTCCGATTCGATATACTTCACCTCACTATGATGCAAAAAACAATTCATTTGACAGCATATTGATAAAAAAATATTTTCAGCTTTACAGGACGAGGCCGTCCGATATGGCGTATAAAGGATTTGGGGTAACGTGGTATTTTACAAGCCTGCTGCTTCAATATCCTGGTGGCGAATTGATGTCTCATCTTAATGATAATAAATTAGCTACGTTTCACGACTATAATTTCAGACCTGTATATGTTGAAAAGCAAAACAGCACTCCCGATTATTACGAAAACAAACATGTATTTATTATGGAAATTTTAAATGGAGATATTTTACGGGAATGGTGAAATAAAAGGATGATTTTTTAATATCCCATTTACTTTAGATTTACATTTCTATTTAAACTTTTGTAGGTCAATTCTAACAATTATGGGAACGGAAAGAGTACAGGCTTTTAGTGATGGCGTGCTTGCCATCATAATAACAGTAATGCTTTTGGAGATGAAGATTCCACATGGCGATGGTTTAAATTCCCTGAAACCGATTTTGCCTGTTTTCTTAAGTTATATTCTCAGCTTCATTTATATCGGAATTTACTGGACTAACCATCATCACATGTTGTACAGTGTTAAGCATGTAAACGGGGCCGTTTTATGGGCCAATAATCATTTGTTATTCTGGCTTTCTTTAGTTCCGTTTGCATCTGGCTGGATGGGTGAAAATGAATTTACGAAGTGGCCGATAATTATATATGGAATTATACTAACGATGGCAGGCGTGGCTTACTATATTCTATCTCAGTTACTCATTAAACTGCACGGAAAAAATTCCACACTTGCTATTGCGGTTGGAAAGGATAAAAAAGGCATTATTTCAGTAGTGATTTATATTATTGCAATTGCTGCAGCTTTTTTTAATCCGTCACTCAGTCTTATTCTGTATGCCTGCGTTGCGGCTATGTGGCTCATTCCAGACAGAAGAATTGAGAAAAGAATAGTAAAGGAATAAAGTTTTTTGGTAAATTGATCGTGTTCTTATCTTCCAAATTCAAATTCTTTTTATGCACAGGCGTTCCTTAATACAAAACTCAGCTTTCATATTTGCAGGATTAACTTTTGATCATAAAAATATCCTTAAAATATTTACCGATGATCCCTGGAAGATAACCATGCTCACCGATTCTATTGGTGTATTTACTGAAAAAGGAGGAACCATCGGTTTCCATTTTTCAAAAGATGGTATAACGGTTATTGATGCCCAGTTTCCGGATACTGCTCCGCACCTTATTAATGAGTTAAAGAAAAGAAAGAATCAGCCATTTCGTCTACTAATCAATACACATCATCACGGTGACCATACTTCGGGTAACATCACTTTTAAAGATGTTGTAACAAGAGTGCTTGCTCACGAAAATTCTTTGGCCAATCAAAAAAATGTAGCAGTCAAAAATAATACGGAAGACAAACAATATTATCCCAATAACACTTTTGGAACAGTTTGGGAAGAAAAAGCAGGTAATGAAAAAATCTCTTTGCATTATTTTGGTGCGGCTCATACTAACGGTGACGCAATAATACACTTACAACATGCAAACGTTGTTCACATGGGAGATTTGGTTTTTAATCGCCGTCATCCTTTTGTTGACCGAAGCGCCGGAGCTAACATTCAAAGCTGGATAAATGTATTGAATGCCGCGATGAAAAAATTCAACAATAAAACAAAATTCATTTTCGGCCATGCCGAAGACGGCTATGATGTGACAGGGTCAAAAGATGATCTTCTCGCTTTTCATGATTATCTCGGTAACGTTTTAAAATTTGTTGAGGACGAAATAAAAGCAGGAAAAACAAAAGATGAGATTTTAACAGCCACTGAAATACCCGGTTCACCTCAATGGAATGGCGACGGAATTCAACGTCCGTTAACAGCAGCTTTTGAAGAATTAAGCACTTCATAAAATTTATCGTTCAATAAATAACATCCCTTATTCTTTGTCGAATACTTTCTTCTATCCCATTTCTACATATCTTAGAAGCATTGTTTATTTAAAAAATATTTATGCCCTTACTATGAAAAAAAACATTTTTTCTCCGTCATATTTATTTAGTGTAATTCTATTACTAATTTCTTTTGGTTCACAAGCGCAATTTGATACTTCTTTATATAACAGTTTGCAATGGCGAAGTATAGGGCCTTATCGTGGTGGCAGAACAGTTGGTGCTTCGGGTGTCGTTCAACAACCTAACGTGTTTTACATAGGCGTAAATAATGGCGGCGTATGGAAAACCACGGATTACGGACGAACCTGGAACCCAATATTTGATGATCAATCAACGGGTTCTATTGGCACTGTAGCAGTTGCTCCCTCCGATCCTGATATTATCTATGTTGGAAGCGGCGAAGGATTGCATCGTCCCGATCTCTCTGTTGGCAACGGAATTTATAAATCTATAGATGCAGGTAAAACATGGATGCATCTTGGTTTACAGGACGGGCAACAGATTCCCAGGATAGCTATTGACCCAAAAAATCCGGATAGAATCTTTGTTGCTGTGTTAGGACATCCCTATGGACCAAATGAAGAACGTGGAATTTATCGTTCTCTTAATGGCGGAAAAACCTTCGACAAGATTCTGTACGTAGATGAAAACACCGGGGGCGATGATGTGACAATAGATCCCAACCATCCTGATATTATTTTCGCAACCTTATGGCAATCCCGTGAAGGACCATGGGAAAATGGCGAATGGTCGGGCACTAAAAGTGGAATTTATAAATCAACGGACGGCGGAAGTACATGGAAAAAATTATCAAAAAATTTACCCGCTGATATGGTTCAGGCGCACATTGCAATTGCTCCATCTGCTTCAAACATTGTTTACGTAGTCATCGGCACTTCGGAAGAAAATAACTATGGAACCGGAAAGGGAATGGGCCTTTACCGCTCTGACGATGGTGGAGAAAACTGGCACGAAATAACTGACGATGGAAGGCCCGAAGCGAGAATCGGCGGAGGAGATGTCCCGGAAATCATGGTTGATCCAAAAGATCCTGAAACGCTGTTTAGCACAAGTATTGTTGTTTGGAAATCTGTTGATGGCGGCAAAAAATGGAAAGGCATTCGTGGGGCGCCCGGCGGCGATGATTATCAAAACATTTGGATCAATCCAAATAATACGAAGATTATGTTGATAACCGGGGACCAGGGCGCTATTGTTACCGTTAACGGAGGTGACACCTGGAGTTCCTGGTATAATCAGCCGACAGCGCAATTATATCACGTTAGCGCAGATAACGCATTCCCATACAATGTGTATAGTGGCCAGCAGGAGAGCGGCTCTGTTGGAATAGCTTCACGAGGCAACGACGGAGCAATAACTTTCAGAGACTGGCACCCGGTTGGAGCTCAGGAATATGGATATGTTGCACCGGATCCACTAAATTCCGATATTATTTATGGTGGCAAATTATCAAAATACAATAAACTTACAGGCCAGGTACAAAGTATAACTCCGTCGGCTACCCGAAATTCGAACTATCGTTTTGTTCGCACCGAACCCGTCCTCTTTTCTCCTGTTGATCATAAAACATTATACTACGCAGGAAATGTTTTGTTCAAAACGCTTGATGGTGGCAATTCATGGAAAGTTATCAGTCCTGATTTATCGAGAGAAACCTGGGATGTTCCTGCAAGCGTAGGTATATACAAAAATGATCAGTTAAAAAAAATGCCAAGGCGTGGTGTTATTTATTCGATTGCCCCTTCCCCACTGGATATTAATACAATCTGGGCAGGAACTGATGATGGATTAATTCACATTACCAAAGATGGCGGTAATACCTGGAAAAATGTTACACCCCCTGCAATAACTTCATGGAGCAAGATTTCGATAATGGATGCAAGCCCTTTTGATGTGAACATTGTTTATGCAGCCGTCAACAGGATACGTTGCGACGACATGCATCCTTACATTTATAAAACCGGTAATGGCGGTAAAACATGGGAAAAAATTGTCAATGGATTACCTAACGATCCCATAAACGCAGTTCGCGAAGATCCTGAAAAAAAAGGCTTGTTATTTGCTGCCTCGGAAACGCAGGTGTATGTTTCTTTTGATGATGGAGGCTACTGGCAATCGCTTCGTTTAAATATGCCCGCAACTTCCATAAGGGATATAATAATTAAAAATAATGACCTGGTTGCTGCAACTCATGGCAGAGGCTTTTGGATACTGGATGATATTACATCGCTGCGCCAGGTTAATAATAAAATTGATGATGACAACTTTTTATTTAAGCCTGAACCTGGTTTACGGTTAAGATGGGATTTGAACACCGATACTCCTCTGCCACCTGACGAACCAGCTGGGCAGAATCCTCCGGACGGTGCTATCATTGATTATTATTTAAAAAATAAAAACAATGGCGAAGTAACACTCGCCATTCTTGATGCAAAAGGAAATATGGTAAGGCATTACAGCAGTAACGATACTTTATATAAAATACCGGAGGTAGATATTCCTCTTTACTGGATTAAGCCTCAGGAAATATTATCGGCAGAAGCGGGCTCACACAGGTTTGTATGGGATTTACATTACACACCGCTCAATCTCCCTCCTTCTTATCCCATTGCCGCTATTTATAAAAACACCGCGCCTGCCCCTACTTCTCCATGGGTTATGCCCGGAAATTATACTGTTAAACTGCAAGTAGATGGGCAAACCTTTTCGCAGCCATTAGTCGTGAAAATGGATCCAAGGGTAAAAACAGCAATCAAGGAATTGCAAAAGCAACATGACCTTTCAATGTTATGTTATGAAAACAGGATGCTTATTACTAAAATCTCAAAAGAAACGGTTAGCGTCCACGATCAAATAAAAGAATTGCTGGGTAAAACACAAAGCGATCTGCACGCTTCTTTATACATCCTGGACGAAAAAATAACAAATACTGAGAACACAAAGCCGACCGGTGCGATGAAAAGTTTCAGCCAGGTGTATGGCTCATTCGCAGCTTTGTTTAATGTTTTGCAGGAGTCTGACATGCCATCAACCGTAAGTACGATTAATGCTGTAAATGCTGCTGAAAAGAATTTTGAACAACTTAAGGCAACGTGGACAAAAATAAAAATGATTGAAATACCTGGATTAAATATTGAATTAGAAAAAGCAGGCTTATCTCCGATTACTATTTAACCAGAACCTTATTTAAAATCTTAATTCAAAAAACCCGCTTTTCATTTATGGAAACAATAGAAGAAACGCTTGATCCCGCCGACTGGCACAACATGGAAGACCTCGGCATTCGAATGGTAAGAGACATGATCCGCTTTCTTTCGACTGTCCGTGACCGAAAGGTATGGCAGGAGCCGACTGAAGAAGTGAAAAACTTTTTTAATCAACCGGTTCCTTCCCATGGTCAAATGCATGATACCATCTATGATGACTTTAAAACAAAAATTCTTCCCTATCCGACAGGAAATATACATCCACGTTTTTGGGGTTGGGTAATGGGCAACGGAACTCCATTTGCAATGTTGGCAGACATGCTTGCGGCAGGTATAAATATAAACCAGGGTGGAGGCAACCAGGTGGGAGGCCTTGTAGAACAACAACTAATTGATTGGTTTAAGGAATTGTTTGGCTTTCCTAAAGAGGGAAGTGGACTGCTTGTTAGTGGTGGCTCAATGGCAAATTTAATAGGCATTACGGTTGCCCGTTATGCAAAGGCAGATTTCGACCTGAGAAAAAAAGGCATTTATGGTTCTCAAAAAAGAATGATGGTATATGCTTCAACTGAAGTGCATAATTGTGTAAATAAATCTGTTGAACTTCTGGGACTGGGAAGCGATTCACTGCGTTTGATAAATGTTGACGAAAATTATGAAATAAAAATTGATGAGCTGATACAACAAATTAAGGCAGATAAAAAAGAAAGTTTGCAACCGTTTTGCGTTATTGGGAATGCTGTTACCGTAAACACCGGAGCTTGTGATAATTTAAATGCGTTGGCAGATTTATGTGAAAAGGAAAATCTTTGGTTTCATGTAGATGGTGCAATTGGCGCTATGCTTGCTCTATCCGAAAAATATAAGGACCAGGTTGCCGGTATAGAGCGTGCAGATTCCCTTGCACTTGATATGCATAAATGGATGTACATTCCCTACGAAGCTTCGTGTGTGCTTGTACGTAATAAAGAAACACACTATAAAGCATTTTCATTGCAAGCTGCCTACCTCCAGCACGAAAAGAGAGGCATGGGTGGCGGAGATATTTGGTTCAGTGATTATGGAGTTGAATTATCCAGGGGTTTTAAAGCATTGAAAATATGGATGTCAATAAAAGAACACGGGATAAAAAAATTCGGCCGAATGGTTACACAAAATGTAGAACAGGTTCAATATCTAAAATCGTTAGTAAACGAAAATCCCAAATTAGAATTGACTGCCCCCGCTCCCCTTAATCTTCTTTGTTTCAGATATATCGGAAATTCACGTAATAGTGAAAAACTAAATGCATTAAACAAAGAGTTATTGTTTCAGCTACACGAAAGCGGAGTTGCGCTTCCGTCCTACACCATATTGAAAGGAAAATATTCTTTACGGGTTGCTAACACCAATCATAGAACCAGAAAGGAAGATTTTAAAATACTCACAGATAAAGTTTTAGAACTCGGGGAAAAATTAGAAGTTAACTCTGGCATTGTATGAAAAATTAGTCATGTATTGCGGTTTCTTTGGTCTCCTTGTCCTGGTTAACGGCAATCGGAAGACTGAAGTAAAAGGTGGTTCCCTTTCCCTCGTCACTCTCAAACCAAATTTTTCCGTCATGTCTTTCTATAATTTCTTTCGCGATAAAAAGTCCCAATCCCAAACCGGGATAGGTATGTAAGTTTTTACCCGTTACACGATAGAATCGCTCAAATATTTTTTCCTGCTGATCCTTAATAATTCCATTTCCAAAATCCTGCACTGAGCAGATTGCCATTTCTTCTCCACGCTCGCAGCCAACAATAATTTTGCCGCAATCGGGGCAATATTTAATTGCATTGCTCAAAAGATTACTCAATACCTGGCCAATCCTGTCTCGGTCTGCGTACAATTGCAAAGGAATATTTCTTTCAATAATAATTTCATGAGAACTATTGGTCGTCTGCATTTCACCCACAATTTCTTTCACAAGATCATTAAACTGAAAAAAATGTTTGTTATACACCAATTTTCCATTTTGCATTTTTGAAGTGTCGAGTAAATCGGTTATCAACGCAGTTAATTTATCTACCTGCATATTCATTTTCGAAAGCATCGATAGCCTTTTATTGTCTTCGCTCTCCTTCGCATCCATATGCAAAAGCTGTGTATACGCTTTTAAAGAAGTTACAGGCGTTTTTAGTTCATGGCTTGCTATACTTAAAAAATCATCCTTCCGGTTCATAAGCTCGAGTGTTTCTTTTTGCACCTTATCTTTTTCTGCAGTAAGCTTATGCAAATCTTCCTTCATCTTTTGAATTGAATTGCCCAACACATCTTCATTGCTCCTTGGATTTACGGGCACGTTAAAATTTCCGGCACCTATCGCATTCGCGGCCTGTGACAGTTCTATATTATTTCTGTCAATTTCAAGAATCGACTCAGCAAGGCTACCCATTGCATCATCAGGCATATTCTGGAATTTCAATCCGGTATCGCCCACAGAAATTTTTTGAGCTGCTGTTTTTAGTTCGCTTAGCATTTCACTTATCACCTTTATTGTATAAAAGACAAAGCACATTACTAATACTATAACTGCCATCAGAAAAATAAGCGTTTTGTTTTTCGATTTTATCTCCTGCCGGTAGATCCCGTTCATACCTTCTTCTACCTTCTGCCATAAATTCAATTGCTCCCTTTTTAAAATACTCATTCCTTGTCCGGAAAATTTCCACCAATTATCGGCACTGTAGGTGCTGTCTACTTTAAAGGTGGTAAAGAGTTTATCGATGTATGACAGAACAGGCTTAAGAGCCGAGGTGTCTTTTTCCTCGTTATATAATTTGATAGAAGCAGGCGATGCTTTTAATAAAAACTCACTCTCGTAACTTTTATAAACATCGTAAATTCCCAGGTTATCAAAAATTGTTTCATCCTTGTACTTGTCCGTATATAGCATATTATAGATGTTGGTTCGGATAACACTTAGGAAAGTGATCATTTCAAAAAGAGTTTTCTGAGCAATCAGGTCCTTGTAAACCGGAAGTAAATAAGTGTTACTGGCGGTAGATATCGGATTAAGCGTATTCAATCTAAAAATAACTTTTGTATAATATTCCATTACATCATCTGCATGAAAACTTCCTGATGTATCCAACGATGCCCGAAAATCTTTTAGTTCGTTCAGAAAAGTGTATTCAGGAAAGTCAGCCAATGCGAGGTCTTTACTTCTTCCCAGCAATTCAAGGACTTCGTCGGTGTGTGGTCTTTGAAATACTACACCACTATAACTGGTTCTTTTCAATGCAAACTGATAACTAACCTTTCGCTCTTTTTCCAATTCGTAAATTAAATTTGCAATATCCCCTGCTTCGTGTATGTGTTTTATATGATCGCTGATTAAGTTTACTTCACGTTTTTTTTCATTATATAACTGGCCGGATAAGTACATTATGAAAAGCAATGGAATAAGGCCTATCAGCATCAATTTTATCGAAAGAGGTAATTTTCTGAAAAAAGAATTCATACGCAGATCCTGAATTTAGGATAAAGTTACATAAGTAGAAATAAAATTTGCAGTTTTATTGCATCCCGAATAACCCCTTTACGTGAACCGATTTAGAATTAATAAGATAAATTTTGTTTTAAAAAAGTCATCAAACCCCGAAAGGTGAACGTTCGTTGCGAAAAAAGAAAATTAATTTGGTTTCTGTATATTGATTATTATATCTTTAATCATCTTTTGTTTCAAATGTAAAATTTAAAAAAATAATTTTTTTGACGATGAAAAAAATACTGGCGATAATCCCCTTAGTTATTTTAATAGCGGCTTGCGGTGGCAATAGCAGTGAATCAAATGCAACTAACGCACCAGATAGCTCCGCTGCATCGCAGCCTGCAGCAAATGATATATCTTCCAATCCTGATTATCAAAAAGGGTTAGCGCTGGTTGCAAAATCAAATTGTTTAACCTGTCATAAAATAGATGAAAAATTAATCGGACCGGCATATAGAGATGTTGCTAATAAATATGCCGGCAGTGACACTGCAGTTACCTATCTTGCTCACAAAGTAATCTCTGGCGGCAAGGGAGTTTGGGGAGAGGTGATGATGACGCCGCATCCTGAATTAAGCGAAGCGGATGCGGAAGCAATGGTAAAATATGTCTTGCTGCTCAAAACTCAATAGTTTCTCCCTTCTCATTTATCGACTTTCAAAAACATTTGCTTCTGCTATGTGTTATAAATAGTCTTCCGGATTATTTGTAATTTTCACAGAGCATGGGTAATCTAATTTCATTTACAGATAAGGGGCTTTATTGCGAGAGGGGAAATTTTTATGTAGATCCATGGAAGCCTGTTGATAAAGCAATAATAACTCACGGACATGCAGATCATGCGTATTGTGGACATAAACATTATCTCTGTCACACGTATACAAAACCGATTCTTCAATTAAGGCTGGGCGATAATAACTATCAAACCCTGGAATGGAACGAACCAATTTCTATTAATGGTATAAAAATTTCGCTTCATCCTGCGGGCCATATTATTGGTTCATCCCAGGTGAGAATGGAATTTAACGACGAAGTGTGGGTTATAAGCGGCGATTATAAAACAGAAGATGATGGGTTGAGCGGAAAGTTTGAGCCCGTAAAATGCAATGCTTTTATTACTGAATCCACATTTGGCCTGCCAATTTATAAATGGAAAACACAGCAAGAGGTTTATGAAAACATCATAAACTGGATCAGCAAAAATAAGGAGAACGGCAAAACGAGCGTACTGCTGGCTTACAGCTTAGGCAAAGCCCAGCGCGTATTACAGGCTATTAAAGAAACTGTACAAACCATTTTTGCACACGGTGCCGTTTTCAATATGCAAAAGATGCTCATTGATAACGGATGGAATTTAACACCAGTTGAAAGGATTACGCCCGAAACTCCCAAAGAACTTTTAAAAGGGACTGTAGTAATTGCGCCACCTGGTGCGGACGGAACTTCATGGATGAAAAAATTTAATCCTTATTCTGTGGGTGTTTGTAGCGGCTGGATGCAGGTACGGGGCAATGCTAGAAGACGAAATGTGGACGCTGGATTTGCAATAAGCGATCATGCAGACTGGAACGGTCTTTTGCAAACGGTAAAAGACACCGGTGCAGAAAAAATTTTCGTAACACACGGTTTTCAATCTGCATTTAGCCGATACTGCAATGAACAAAATATTGCAATAGCTGCAGAAGTAAAAACGCAATATGGAAATGAAGATGAAGAAGTGGCGGTCAATATTTCGGAAGAAGCTGTTGTATGATTTTTATGATTGAACAAAATAGCAATATTATAAAGAACAATACCACGTACCCGGCGGGTAAAAAAAATTCTTCCGGCCTGGAATTGTTTGCTCAATTAGTGTCCGAATTAAGCAGTTCTACCAAAACTAATGACAAACTTCAAAGCCTTGGAGATTATTTTGCTATTGCTCCCGATCATGACAAAGTTTGGGTAATAGCAATATTCAGTGGCCGCAGGCCCAGGCGTATTGTGAATTCCAGGCTGATGCGGGAATGGTGCGCAGAAATCACTGGTTACGCTTCCTGGCTCTTCGATGAGTGCTATCATACTGTTGGAGACCTTGCGGAAACGCTGGCACTATTGTTACCGGAAACAAAAGCACGAAGCCAGGTTAATAAAGATCTTTCCCATTATTTAGAAATGTTTATCTCAATTGAAAAACAAGAAGAATCTGTGAGAAAAAAGTTTATAAAAGGCAGCTGGAATCAAATGAATCGAGATGAAAGATTTGTTTTTAATAAATTAATCACAGGTAGTTTCCGAATAGGGGTTTCACAAAAAACAATTGTGAACGCATTAGCTAAAACGGTTGATCTCCCTGCCTCAATCATCGCTCATCGCATCAGCGGTAACTGGGATCCCGTTACTACAACTTTTGATGAACTATTGAGTAAATCGGCATCAGTGTCTGATTTTTCAAAACCTTACCCGTTTTACCTGGCGTATGCATTGGAAGATAAACCCGGCAGCCTGGGTGATCCTTCAGAATGGCAGGCTGAATGGAAATGGGACGGCATTCGCGGGCAAATTATAAAACGAAATAGCGAATTATTTGTATGGAGCCGTGGTGAAGAATTAATGACCGATAAATTCCCGGAGTATTTCATTCTTAAAAATTTGTTACCCGACGGCGTCGTTATTGACGGGGAAATAATTCCTGCAGTTGATGGAAAACCACTGCCCTTTTCGGTTTTACAAACAAGGATAGGAAGAAAGAATATTGGGAAAAAACAACTGCAGGACGCACCGATTTGCTTTTTTGCTTATGACTTGCTGGAATATAACGGTGAGGATACACGAGAATTTTCACTGCTCGAAAGAAGAAAAACCCTGGAAGAAATAGTTATACCCATTAAAAATAAAGCCATCCAAATCTCAGAAATAATAAAATTCAATTCATGGAATGAATTAGAAGAAATCCGGAAAAAATCAAGAGAAATGAATAGCGAGGGAATTATGCTAAAAAGAAAAACTTCCGATTATAAAGTTGGAAGAAAGAGAGGCGATTGGTGGAAATGGAAAATAGATCCTTTAACGATTGATTGTGTAATGGTATATGCGCAAAAAGGAAGTGGAAGAAGAAGCAATTTATATACCGACTATACTTTTGCCGTGAAAGACGGCGATAAACTGGTAACATTTACAAAAGCATATTCAGGATTAACAGATAAAGAATTTGCACAGGTGGATAATTTTGTAAAAGGGAATTCAATCGAAAAATTTGGTCCGGTTCGCACGGTAAAACCCGAGCTGGTTTTCGAAATTGCTTTTGAGGGAATTGCTGCAAGCAATCGACATAAAAGTGGTGTTGCACTACGTTTCCCAAGGATGAGCCGCTGGCGTAAAGATAAAACAGTTAACGAAATAAATACCCTGGACGACCTTAAAAAAATGTTGGAATTGTATGGGAAATGAGTAGTCGGAAAATTGATTTTACGAATTGTTAAGTGTTGGCAAACCCATAAATTTTCCTTTATTATAAAATAACTTTGATTTTAATGAAAGCGTTATTTATTACATCACTTTTATCAGCTTCATGTATATTCCTTAGTTTTTTTATTGAAAGAAAAAAACGAAATGATCCGGTGTATATTGAAGCGAGCAAACAAAGAACCGGTAATGCTGAAGCAGGATATATCTATCTGACTGAAGGCGATTATTTAAAAAGTGGTATCCCCCTTCAATTTTTTAGAATGGTTACCGGCAAAAACGTCGATGATTTAGGAAGAGAAGGACTGAATAAAAATATTCCCTATTCATTTAATGCTTTGGTTGCACCTAATGGTGAAAGAATTGCCTCGCCAAATTGTCTCCAATGTCATGCGCAGGAATTTAATGGAAAAATTATTATTGGAATGGGTAATTCCTTATCAGATTATACTACTAATCATTCTTCCACCGCAGTTTTCGTGGAACAATTTCTCAAATCAGGCACAGGGAGAGAGGCAATGTATGATGCTGCTAAAAACTTCATCCGCTCCGTGGAAGCCGTTTCCCCGTACCTGGTAACCGAAACAAAAGGGGTAAATATTGCCGACCGGCTTGCAACTTTGCTTGCAGCCCATAGGGATCCAAAAACATTTAAATGGGTTGACAGCTCACTGTTACCATTACCCGAAGAAATAATTCCAACAGATGTTCCGGCATGGTGGTTGCTGAAAAAGAAACATGCGATGTTTTATAACGGATTCGGAAGAGGAGATTTTGGAAGATTTTTAATGGCTTCCAATTTACTAACGGTGACGGATACAAGCGAAGCAGCAGAGGTTGATAAACATTTCAACGATGTGCTTGCTTATATATATTCTTTGAAATCACCTGCTTATCCGAAACCAATTGATAAAAAGCTTGCCGGCAAAGGGCAACTCATTTTTGAACAATATTGTATGGATTGCCACGGCACATATGGTAAAAATGAATCTTATCCAAACCTGATGATACCCGAAGAGATTATTCAAACAGATTCCGCACTATACTCTTCTAATTACAGTAGTCCTCAATTTGTTAATTGGTTTAATCAAAGCTGGTTTACAACAGGAGATCATCCTGCAAAGTTGGTTCCTTTCAGAGGATACATTGCTCCGCCTCTTGATGGAATTTGGGCAACCGCTCCTTATCTTCACAATGGCTCTGTTCCTAGCCTTGAAACACTTTTAAAAAGTAAATCAAGACCCAAATATTGGAGTCGTGATTTTAAAAATCCTCAATACAATACTGATTCGCCCGGATGGAAGTACAAAACAGAATCAGCGGCCGTCAATAAGGAGACATACAATACTACGTTGAAAGGATATAACAACGCAGGCCATACTTTTGGCGATAAACTTACCAATGAAGAGCGAACTGCTTTAATCGAATACCTGAAAACTTTCTAGCCATAGTGAAATTAGAAACAACCAAAGGATTTGAAGTTATCCATATATGGTTAAAGGATAAAAGTTTTTCTCCCTTTCAATTTCAGCGTGAAACATGGCAACACATTATCAACAAAAAATCAGGTCTCGTAAATGCTCCTACTGGTTGCGGCAAAACGTTTTCAATTTTTCTCGGAGCTCTAATTAATTTTATTAATGAGCATCCAAAAAATTATAGAACAAAAAATAAAAATAACCTGCAACTTTTATGGATAACTCCTCTCCGGGCATTGGCAACGGATATTGGAAGAGCAATGGAAGAAGTAATTGACGAACTTGGCATGAATTGGAAAGTTGGTATCCGGAATGGCGACACCAGCATTGCTGAAAGACAAAAACAAAAAAGGCAGGTTCCTGAAGTTCTTATAATAACTCCTGAAAGTTTGCATCTCTTATTAGCACAAAAAAATTATCCGGAAGTTTTTAAATCACTAAAAATTATCGCTGTTGACGAATGGCATGAGCTACTTGGTTCAAAAAGAGGTGTACAAGTAGAACTGGCGATTTCGAAAATTGTACATCTTCAACGTAACAATTCAAATGAGGTTTCTCTTTGGGGAATTTCAGCAACCATCGGAAACCTTGAACAAGCTAAAGAAGTTCTGTTATCTCCACTTTCACGTAAAGGCCATTTAGAAATAACAGCAAAGCATGTTACAGTGACGGCAGAAATTGATAAGCGGATTCAAATTGAGTCGGTATTTCCTGATGAAATTGAAAAATTTCCCTGGGCGGGCCATTTAGGAATAAAATTGATTCATAAAGTCATTCCGATAATTATGGAAAGTAAGACAACTCTTATTTTCATAAACACAAGGGGAATGAGTGAATTATGGTATCAGTCTCTGTTAACCGCATGCCCTGACCTTGCCGGTGCAATAGCTCTGCATCACGGAAGCATTGAACCGGAGTTACGAAGCTGGGTTGAAGAGAATTTACACTCAGGGAAACTGAAGGCCGTTGTCTGCACCGCAAGTCTTGACCTCGGCGTGGATTTTCGACCAGTCGAAACCGTTATACAGGTAGGTTCGCCTAAAGGTGTGGCAAGGTTTTTACAAAGAGCGGGCAGAAGCGGGCACAAGCCGGGAGATATCAGCAAAATTTATTTTTTACCGACGCATTCACTTGAATTAATTGAAGCCGCTGCATTAAAGGAAGCAACAGAGATTAAACTGATTGAAAGTCGTGAGCCGCGAATATTATGCTTTGATGTGTTGATTCAATATTTAAGTACTTTGGCTATTTCAGACGGATTTTATCCGAATGAAATTTTTGAGGAAATTAAAACTACCTACTGTTACAGAGACATTACGGAAGATGAATGGGAACAAATATTACACTTTATTACGGCAGGCGGTACTGCGTTGCAGCAATATGATGACTATAAAAAAATTGAGATCATTGACGGCTTATATAAAATTAATAACAGGCGGATTGCAATGCGTCATAGAATGCACATAGGCACAATCGTTAGCGACCCGATGATGAAGGTGAAATTTATAGGTGGCGGATTTGTAGGAGTTATAGAGGAATGGTTTATTGCAAGGCTGCAGCCTGGCGATACATTCACGCTTGCAGGGAGAACGCTCGAATTCGTAATGATAAAAGACATGACAGCATTAGTAAGAAAATCAAATGCGAAGAAATCAATTATTCCAAGCTGGCAGGGTGGGCGCATGCCATTGTCAGCAAATCTTGGCTGGATGCTAAGGAAGAAATTTGATGAAGCAGCCTCGTCTAATTCTCTTCTAGGCGAGGAGACCTGCGAAGAAATCAAAATTTTGAAACCTCTTTTTGAAATGCAGGAATACCTCTCTCACATTCCAAAACAAAATGAATTCTTAATTGAACATATCGAAACCAAAGATGGGTTTCATTTATTTGTATTCCCATTTGAGGGCAGGCTTGTACATGAAGCCATGGCTGCAGTTTTAGCTTACCGGATCAGCCGCGTGACTCCTATAACTTTTTCACTGGCTATGAACGATTATGGTTTTGAATTATTAAGCGACCAACCTATACCGTTAGATGATACCAATTCCTACGAATTGTTTTCACCGGAAAATCTTTTAACAGATATTCAGCGAAGCCTGAACCAGGTGGAGATGGCAAAACGAAAATTCAGGGATATTGCCGTTATTGGTGGTTTAATTTTTACCGGCTTCCCGGGTGAACAAAAAAAAGCAAGACATTTACAATCCTCGGCTTCTCTCCTCTTTAATGTATTTGCTGAATATGAACCGGGCAATCTTTTGTTACGCCAATCTTATAACGAAGTTTTGGAACAACAAATGGAAGAAGAAAGACTTCGTAATATGCTGGAACGAATTCAAAAGAGTAAAATCATTATAACCTTCCCCAACAAGCTTACTCCATTCTGTTTCCCGATAAAAGTTGACAGTATGCGGGAAAATTTAACATCAGAAAAACTGGAAGATAGAGTTAAAAGAATGCAGATGCAATTGGAAAAATGATAATACCAATTTATTGCGCAATTCGTGCTCAAAAATTCGTGTAATAAAAACCTAACTTTGGTCAAAAAAACTTGTTTTCTCCGCAAAGATTTATTCTTCATAAACAAACACTTTGGCTTTCGCCTGCCCGCTGCATTTATTGGGAAGAAGAAAATTCCCTAATACTTTCTGATTTGCATTTTGGTAAAACGGGGCATTTCAGGAAAGAAGGGGTTGGTGTGCCTCAAAATATTTTTAAAGAAGACCTGCAACGGCTATTTACCCAAATTCAGTTTTTTAAACCTTCCACTTTGCTAATTGCCGGCGATATGTTTCATAGTCGCGTCAACAAAGAAATTGATCTTTTTTTAAAATGGAGGAACGATCTCAATGGAATAGTTTTTCATTTAATAAAGGGGAATCACGATGTACTCGCCGATAAATTTTATGATGAAGCCAACATAAAAGTTTCAAAGAAAAAATTGTTCCTTAAAAATTTTTGCTTTACTCATGATATAACTTCCGGATGTGAAGACGATGAGGGTGGAATAGATTTTACTTTTTCAGGCCATATACATCCGGGTATTAAAATAAACGGAGTTGGCAAGCAATCAGTCATGCTTCCCTGTTTTTATTTCAGTAAAACGTATGCAGTTCTTCCTGCGTTTAGTTATTTCACTGGTTTATATAAAGTAAAACCGGATAAAAAGGACAATGTTTTTGCCCTGGTAGAAAACAAGGTTATAAAAATTTAGCAATCTTACTTTCTGGCCCGGCGCCGCAATTCCTGCTTAATCAACAATAATTCACGCCCCGTCTGACCGCTCACAGAGGCGTTTTCCTGCGCTCTCCGCATAAGATATGGAATTACATCTTTTATCGGGCCAAAGGGTAAATATTTACTTACAAAACAACCCGCCTTTGCAAGATTGAAGGAAATATTATCACTCATTCCATACAATTGCGAAAAGTGAACACGCTCATAATGTAAAGGCAGACCAAACTTTTCGATTAGTTGAGTAGCATATAGATTGCTGTATTCATTGTGAGAGCCAACTATTATAAAAACACGATTTTCCGGATCGATGCAAAATTCAGTTGCAGCATTAAACTCAGCATCTGTTTGCCGCTTGGTTTCATTTATTGGAGATGGATAATTGAGCACTGCGGCACGTTCACGTTCTTTATCCATGTATGCGCCCCGAACCAGTTTCATACCTAATTCAAATTTATTTTCTTTAGCAAACCGGCAACTGTCCTTTATAAATTGTAACCTGTCTTTACGGTAAAGTTGGGCCGTATTATAAACTACTGCTTTTTCAAGGTTATATTTCTGCATCATTTGGGTGGTTAGCGCATCTACCGGATCCTGTATCCACGTTTCTTCTGCATCGACAAGAACTCCAATATTTTTATTTTTTGCAGTCCTGCAAATTGTATCCAACCGGTTAACAACTCTCGCCCACTCTTCTTTTTCATTCTCATTTAGTGCGTCCAGTGGAACAATTCCTTTAATGATATCATCATAATCGGAAGCTTCATGTAATTTTTGCAACAACCCAAACCTCGCATAGCCAGTTAGTTTCACGCTCATAAACGGGATATTAGTTTGAGTAGAAGCGTATTGAATAGATTCAATAAAAACATCTCTTGCCTTATCAAAATTTTCTTCTCCTTCTTTTCCTTCCACTCCATAATCAAGTATTACCTGCACGTTAAATTTTCCTAACTTATTGGCCACAACCGACGTTTCCTGCAAAGATTCTCCACCAACAAATTGGCTGAAAATTGTTTGCCTTATTAACCCTTTAATAGGCAAGCTGACTTTGAGAGCCCATGGCGTTAGTTTTAAACCAAGTTTTACTAACCAATCTTTTCCCATGGACGAAAAGAGAAATTTTGCTTTTTTTAATTCTTTATCCGTTTTGTATTCAAACGCGACCTCGCTGTTGTCGAAAGATATATTTGCCATAATTGGAGCCCGAAATTCCAAAATCAAAAACTAACCACCAAATAAATAAGTTGGAAAAAATATGCTTGCTTTCTAAGTCAATTTCCAAGCAACTTTATCACTTTTGCCACATTCTTTTTTTCGAATAACCTGATTATTTTCACGACAAGTTTCAACAAAAATCCACGTGGTTTGGCAATACTGCTTCCTAATTGCTCAATAGATTTATCTCTTGTTCGAATACAATCGTCATAATTACTACCCGCTTTCCCGGATAGTTCTGTTGCGAAACTCCAGGCGCCGTCTCTCGCAGTTGTTATGCTAAAGCTAACCAGCATTTCATCGTACTTATAAATATTCAGGTTGAGCAGTCTCATTAAAGGATTTATTTTGGTGAGGCACGCTTCAATGTTATCTGTCATCGAATCCAATATTGAGTTAATCGTATCAAAGTCTTTACGAATATTTTCTAACAAAGTTCCGTCCATCACAAACGCCGTCGCAATACCTAAATCGAGATTGATGTGTGCATTCATGCCAAGCAACAAATGCTGAATAACCAGCACAGATTTATCGCTTACAGAATCAAAAGCTATCTTCCACGATCCGGCAGTTTGCTTTCCGTCAATCCATAAGTAAAAAGCTTGCAGGTATCTGTTGGCAAATGCTACATCTAAATGCTCCATTCTTGCGCCGTCCTCAAAATCTTTATTTATGATACAATCTCTCACTCTGCATGTTACTTTGTGATAAAGCACCGCAAAGTAGCAGGCACAGTTGTTACCGGCACCACAATAGCTGATAATTTTTTCAAGCTGAGCAATAACTTCGTCTATGGTAGTGGGTAACTTTAGTAAAAGCAAATCTTCTTTTGAAACAGTTTCCGGCGAAGCCATTATATTTATTGATAGTTATTAGCTCATAAATTTATAAAAATGATCCGGGATCTCAATCATAACTATTCGAACGAACATCTTGGCTCCGCAACCCTATCTTTGCAAAAATTTTAAAGATGATTTCAAAAATGGCTTCTGAAAGTTTAGTAGTAATGACGGAAATTGTACTACCGAATGACACCAATGTATTCGGAAATCTTATGGGAGGAAGATTAATGTATTGGATGGATATTGCGGCTGCCATTTCGGGAACCAAACATTGCAATGCACCGGTTGTTACGGCCTCCGTCGACAACATATCTTTTACCAGCCCTATCAAACTTGGTAATGTAGTGCATATTGAAGCAAAAGTTACCAGATCGTTTAACACAAGTATGGAAGTGCATTTAAATGTGTGGGGTGAAGACATTATTCAGCAATACCGTTATAAAAGTAATGAGGCATATTATACTTTTGTAGCGCTCGATCCAAATAGGAAACCAAGAACTGTCCCTAAACTCGAGCCGGAAACCGAAGACGAGAATTTGCTCTATGAAAGCGCTCTACGCAGAAGACAATTAAGACTAATACTTGGAGGAAAGATGAAACCTGGAGATGCCGTTGAATTGAAGGCTTTATTTAAAGATTAAAAATTCAGACCTGCAGGCTAATGCATTATTTATCGAGTGCCGTCATTAAATGATGTTTGCTTTTCATCATAAATTTTTTACTTTGTTCAATGGCATCCATTACCTTTTCAAGAATGGCGTCTATGCTTTCCTCGTAAGTAAATTGCAAAGGCTCTTTGAAACGTACATTTAATAGTGTTCCTTTCTTTTTAAATTTCAGACCTTTCTTATTAAAAGCACGCCAAAAGCCACTTATTACTACGGGTACAACTACGGGCTTATAATTTTTTATGATGAATGCCGTACCTTTTCTTCCGGGAGCGAAAGGCTTCGTGGTTCCCTGGGGGAAAGTTATTACCCAGTTTTTTGCCAGCGCTCTCCCGATTTTTCGGGTATCACCCGGGTCGAGGCCGCGCCTTACTTCTTTGCCTTCTGCACGCCATGTACGCTTTACCGTTATAGCGCCTGCCCACCTGAATATCCGGCTTATAAAACTGCTTTTCATTGTTTCCAAGGCAGCTACATAATATACTCGGGTAAACGGATTCAATAAATAAAATGGAATTCCCAGCCTATTTTGCTTTCTCCATTTAACTGCGCAGAAAATATGAAGAAACGTAATAACATCTGCAAAATAGGTTTGATGATTACTTACAAACAAAACATTTTTTTTCGGAAGATTTTTAAAATGCTCCGTACCACTGATTTTTATACTATTGACAATTGCTAAACCGGGATATGAAAATATGCCTACAAAAAAATACACTACAGATTTGGCAAGTCGTGTTTGTTTCAAACTATCAATCCATCGTTTCATTGTTATTTTTTTGTAAAAAAATAAATGCAATTTATGAAAAACACCCCCAAATAAACAATTGCCATATTTCGCTACGAACGGGACTATAGAGGCTAAATTTCCAGCGAATTGCCACACTGAAAAAACCAGTAATAATTTGATGAAAATGCCTGAAAATACAAGTATTTTATTACCTTTGCAGTCCCAAAATAAAAAAAATCAATTGGGAAAATTATGAGTAACAATATTGATAACCTATCTGCCGAACAGGCAGGTCAAAATGCTGATGAACAGGAGGTGGCCCAGGCGCCTGCAGCAAAATCAAAATCACCTGTTGATTCCAGTATGACTGATAAATTAAAAAATGATTCTGTAGACGAAGTTAACGACAATGCAGAAGCCAAACAAACCGTTGAAGAAATGCCTCAGGGCGGTATTGAAGGAGTTCCCTTTCCTGATTTCCCTGATGTAGAATCGACGCAGGCTGCCACTGAACCTCAACCTACCGAAGTAGAAATTCAGAAAGAAGCGCTTTCGACACCACATGATGATTTTGATTGGAGCGTTGACAAAAGAAATGTGACATCTTACAACAAAGAAGAAAGAAAAAAGTACGACGAAGTTTATGACAAAACTTTTAAGCAGATCAACGACAATGAGATGATTTATGGTACCGTGGTAGGTATGACAAAAACAGATGTAGTCATAAATATCGGTTTTAAAAGTGACGGTCTGATATCACTGAACGAGTTTCGTGATATGCCTAATCTAAAAGTAGGCGATGAAGTAGAAGTGATGGTTGCCGAAAAAGAAGACAGAGAGGGAAATCTTCATTTGAGTCGCAAGCAGGCCCGCACCACCCGTGCATGGGAAAGAATTGTTGAGATGCATAAAACAGGTGAAATTGTTACGGGTCTTGTTACCAGCAAAACAAAAGGAGGACTTATTGTGGATGTATTTGGCATGGAAACGTTTTTGCCAGGTTCACAAATTGATGTTAAGCCCGTTACTGACTACGATCAGTTCGTGGGCAAGACAATGGAGTTTAAAGTTGTAAAAATTAATGAAGCTATAAAGAATGCAGTTGTTTCACATAAAGCTCTTATTGAAAGTGATATTGAGCAACAGCGTGCTGAAATTATCGGTAAACTTGAAAAAGGCCAGGTATTGGAAGGAACCATCAAAAACATTACAGATTTTGGGGCATTCCTTGATCTTGGAGGGTTGGATGGCTTATTATATATAACTGATATTAGCTGGGGACGTATTAATCATCCGGGTGAAGTATTGAAACTTGACCAAAAGTTAAACGTTGTCGTACTTGATTTTGACGATGATAAAAAACGCATCAGCCTTGGATTGAAACAATTGACTCCTCATCCGTGGGATACGTTGCCTGAATCTATTAAAGAAGGAGAAATTGTAAAAGGCAAAGTTGTGAATATTGAAGACTACGGTGCGTTTCTCGAAATATTCCCTGGTGTTGAAGGCCTTGTTCACGTAAGCGAAATAACATGGGCCAACACGCCAATCAATGCTAAGGAATTCTTTAAACTCGGTGATGAATATGAAGCAAAAGTTGTAACCCTGAGTAAAGAAGACCGCAAAATGAGCCTGTCTATAAAACAACTGACAGAAGACCCGTGGAATACAATCGAAGTGAAATATCCTGAAGGCAGCAAGCACAAAGGATTAGTAAAGAACATTACGCCTTACGGAGTATTTGTTGAACTTTCCCCCGGCATCGGCGGAATGATTCATATCAGTGACCTAAGCTGGTTAAAACGTTTTAATAACCCTAACGAGTACACGAAAGTTGGTAACGAGATTGATGTTATTATAATGAGCATTGATAAAGAAAACCGGAAGTTGCAGCTTGGACATAAACAAATTGAAGAAGATCCGTGGAATTCTCTTGAAGAAACTTTTCCTGTTGGCAGTATTCATGAAGGAACGATTACGAGGAAAGATGACAAAGGAGCAACTGTTCAGCTTCCGTATGGGCTTGAAGGATTTGCACCAGCCCGGCACCTGAGAAAAGAAGATGATACATTTCTTGGAATAGATGACATCGCTAAATTTATGGTTATTGAATTTGATCGCAACGATAAAAAAATAATTCTTAGCCATAGCCGTATTTGGGAACAGGCAAAAGCGGAGGAAAAGAATGCTGAAATAAAAGAAAAGAGGGCTGAAGTTGAAAGTACCAAAAAGGCAGTGAAGAATATTCAAAGCAAAGTTGAAAAGACAACTCTTGGCGATCTGGGCGTACTGGCAGATTTGAAAAAGAAAATGGATACCGAAGGAATAGCCGCTGCGGAAAAACAAAAAGCTACCGCACAGAAAGAAGAAACTAAAAAGAAAAAAGCTACTGCAGAAAAGAAAACTGACGAAACGGAAGCAGAAGAAGCGGATACAAAAGAAAAGAAAACTAAAAATAGTGAATAGATAGTTTTTTTATTTGTTGAAATCCCGTTACTTAGGTAATGGGATTTTTTTTAGAGTATAATTTCAACCTGCAACATAATATTCGGGCTTCCAGCGTGTGTATGAAACGCAACAAAATCCACGTGGATTTGATAATTGAGTTCCAAACCAATAATGGTACAGTTTGTGTGCGAAATAGTTCTTAACTGTTTTAAATACGTATATTTATAACAATTGTAATGCCTTTGGACAAGTCAAAAATAATTACTTATGTACTGATTGGCATAATAATATTGTGCAGTATAGTATTGTTACTATTAATTATTATTTAGATAAAATATTATTCTTCCTCTCTAAAAATTCTTCTTATTCCCTCTGAAGCTAAAAATCCGCTTGTCCATCCATGTTGAAAATTAAAACCACCGGTAATACCGTCAACGTCTAAGATTTCACCTGCAAAAAAAAGATTGGGAACGATTTTACTTGACATCGTATTGGCATCAATTTCATTTAACCTGATTCCCCCCGCAGTAACAAATTCCTCTTTAAAAGTAGTCTTACCTCTTATTTCAAATTGTTGGGCACATAATTGTTTAGCCAAATTGTTCTGGTGTTTTGAAGGAAGATCTGCCCACCGAAGTTCCGGTGTTATACCACATTGATTCAAATGATATTCCCATAATCTTTGCGGAAGGCCAAAAGGGTTTTTGTTTGAGATTTTCTTTGGTGCGATTTCTGATCTCAATGATTTTAATTTCTCCAGAAGAGAAGTTTCGTTATAGTTACCTAACCAATTTATTGAAATAGAGAAATGATATTGTAAAGCCGCAAGTCGTTTTGCGGCAAATGCGGAAAGTTTTAAAATAACCGGTCCGCTAAAGCCCCAATGCGTAATTAAAACAGGCCCGGTTTGAGATAACCTGGTTCCACTAATTTTCACATGGACATTTTCAACAGAAATGCCCATAAGCTCTGTGATTGGGTTTTTTGCAATATTAAATGTAAACAAAGAAGGACAAGGCTTTTCAAAGGTGTGACCCAATTCTGTTATCCATCTGTATTGATCTTCTTTCTGATAACCGCCACAAGCGACACAAACAAAATCCGATTGTAAAATAAATCCATCTTTAAGCGATAATCGAAATGAATTTATAGTATCATCTAAAAGATTTTTCCCGACCCTTACAACTTCACGGTTCAATAAAATTTTGACATTGTATTTATTGGCCTCTGATAGAAGGCAGTTAATAATTGTTTCAGAAGAATTGCTTTCAGGAAATATTCTTCCATCGGATTCAGTTCTTAATTTTACATTTCTTTTTTTGAACCATTCAATCGTATCCGTTGTAAAGAAATGATGAAAGGCTTGTTTTAAAAATTTTTCGCCACGTGGATATTTCCGGATCATTTCCGCAATGCTGAAACAGGCGTGGGTAACATTACATCTTCCGCCACCACTTACTTTTACTTTACTTAAGAGTTTATTGGTTTTTTCCAGAATGATTACTTCAAGATCACCATTTAATGACGCAGCGTTCACTGCGCAAAAAAAACCAGCTGCTCCTCCACCGATTACAACCAATCTCTTCTTTTGCATTATTTATCTATTAGAAACAATTTAAGAAAAATGCAATCATAAAGTTTAAGGTGTTTAACAGCGAATAAAAACACTTACTAATAGTAATCAGCACATAAATTGGGATTGGCCCTTTCAGCAGTTTCAATTGCATTAAAGGAGGAGAGAATATCTGCTTTATCCTTTCTTACACAAACGGTATGTTCGTAGTGCGCTGATGGCTTGCCGTCTTTGGTACGGACCGTCCATCCATCTTTATCGTTATAAACATATCTCTTTCCAAGATTTATCATGGGCTCAATGGCGATTACAAGACCTTCCTGGAGTTTGATGCCGCTACCACGCTTGCCGTAATTAGGAACCTGCGGATCTTCGTGAAGATCTCTGCCTAAACCATGCCCGACCAATTCGCGTACTACGCCGTAACCATTTTTACGCTCAGTATATTCCTGGATAGCAAAGGATATATCTCCCACCCTGTTACCCACTATTGCTTTTTCAATTCCTTTATATAAAGATTCTTTTGTAACACGCATGAGTTTTTTTGTTTCATCGCTGACCTTAACTAACGCAAACGTATATGCGCTGTCTCCATGAAAGCCATTTTTATATACTCCCACATCAACCGACAAAATATCAACATCTTTTAGTTGACCACCGGTGGGATATCCATGTACCACTGCATCGTTTACCGACATGCAACATGCGAAGGGGAATCCATGATAATTCTTAAAGGACGGAATTGCTCCATGGTCGCGAATATACTCTTCTGCAAGGTTATTGAGAAAAAGTGAAGTGACACCAGGCTTCACATTCTTCGCAATTTCGGCAATAGAATCATTTAGAAGCTGGCAACTTTGCCTTATAAGTTCTGTTTCTTCGTTTGTTTTATAAATAATCATAACATCTAAGAAAAACCCTGACATTGAAGGCCAGGGTCGTAAATAAAATCGGTATAAAATTATTACATATTTCCTGTTACGCCGGGTGCAACGGACTGTCTTCCCTGAATACGGCCGGAACTCATCAATCCATCGTATTGACGCATGAGCAATTGTGTTTCTATTTGCTGAAGCGTATCCAAAACAACAGCTACCATGATCAATAAAGATGTACCTCCGTAAAAAGAAGAGAATCCCTGGGTTACACCGAGCAGCTGCGCAATGCCCGGTAAGATGCCTACAAATGCAAGCAAAATTGCACCTGGCAAAGTAATGCGATCCATAATAGCCCCTATGTAGTCAGTGGTGGGTTGCCCGGGTTTAACACCAGGTATAAATCCGTTACTACGCTTCAGGTCATCCGACACTTGCCTTGGATTAAAAATTAACGCAGTATATAAAAAAGTAAATCCTATAACCATTATTGAATAAACAATCATGTACACCAGGTTGGTAGGTTGCGTAAAATACAGCGCCCAGCTTTTACCAGTAGTCTGAAAACCTAAAAAGATTGTTGGTAAAAACATAATTGCCTGCGCAAAGATGATAGGCATTACACCTGCAGCATTTACCTTTAATGGAAGAAACTGTCTTGCCCCACCAAACTGCCTGTTCCCAACAATTTGCTTCGCATAATTCACCGGAACCTTTCTTACACCCTGAACTAATACAATCAATCCAAGAATTACCGCGATGAATGCAGCAATTTCAACTAAGAAGATCAATAGCCCGCCGCCGCCGCGGGTCTGTTTTGCAGTAAATTCCTGCATGAAATTTTGGGGTAACCTGGCTAAAATTCCAACCATAATTATTATAGAAGTACCATTTCCCAAACCTTTGTCAGTGATTTTTTCACCAAGCCACATTACAAATAAAGTACCTGTGGTAAGAAGGATAACGGTTGACACCCAAAAGTACGGAGCGAAAGAAGGAAGCAATGCTCCCTGGTTTGAGCTTTTTAAAAATCCAATATAAGCCGCTGCCTGGAACGCTGTTACAATAACAGTGAGATAACGGGTCCATTGGTTTATTTTCTTCTGCCCGCTTTCTCCTTCTTTTTGAATCTTTGAAATTTGCGGAACCAAAATTGTCATCAACTGCATAAATATTGATGCAGAGATATAGGGCATTATGCCCAGAGCAAAAATGGACGCTTTAGCAAAAGCACCACCAACAAATGCATTCAGGAGACCAAGCATTCCTCCCTTGGAGCTATTGGCAAGATTGGTAAGTTGATTGGGGTCCAGCCCGGGAAGAACGATATAAGAACCGATTCTATAAATAAGTATGAGCAATAAAGTAAAGAGAATTTTATTTCTCAATTCTTCTATTGTCCAGATGTTTTTTAATGTTGCGATAAATTTCTTCACAGAATTATCAAGATTTAATTATTTGCAATCCTTTTTAGAAAGCAAATATCAATTATTTATTTTACTATTTCGACAGTTCCCCCTGCCGATTCAATGGCACCCTTGGCTTTTTCACTTATCGCATTCACTTTGAAAGGGATTATTGCTTTCAATACTCCATTTCCCAAAATTTTTACTCTATCATTCTGGCTGATAAGATTGTTGATATACAAATTTTCCAGGTTGAATTCTTTGATACCATGTTTTTCAATCAACTGATCGATTTGCCCCAGGTTGAAAACTTTGTACTCGACACGATTGAAGTTTTTAAAACCGCGTTTGGGAAGCCTGCGCTGAATAGGCATTTGTCCACCTTCGTGCGCCATTTTAATTTTGTATCCGGCACGGCTTTGCCCACCTTTATTACCTTTTGTAGAAGTGCCTCCTTTACCGGAAGCTTCGCCGCGTCCTATTCTCTTTTCTTTCTGTGTAGAGCCTTTTGCAGGCCTCAAATTATTTAATTGCATTGTACTTTTTTTTGAACTTAACGCTTCGTGTACCCGAAGCTCGCTTTATTATTATCTGATTTTTTATAAAAAAGGATCAGGAGATTTCCTCAACCGAAATAAGATGATTCACTTTTTTAACCATTCCTAAAATCTGCGGTGTAGCTTCCACTTCCTTAGTAGCATTCAACTTATTTAATCCAAGTGCTTTGAGTGTAAGCTTTTGCCGCTCCGGGCGATCAATGCCACTTTTTACCTGCTTTATTTTTATCTTTTTCATTTTACATTTTTTAAATGGTCATTGAAAATATTAACCATTAAACACTTTCTTCAAAGAAATATTTCTTGTCTTGGCAACACCAATTGGCTCCCTCAAAGTTGCCAGCGCCTTTACAGTAGCTTTAACAACGTTGTGAGGGTTAGCGGATCCAAGAGATTTAGCAAGCACATCCGTAACGCCGGCGCTTTCCAATACAGCACGCATGCTGCCTCCCGCAATTACACCTGTTCCATGAGCAGCTGGTTTTATCAGAACTTTTGCTGCACCTTCTTTGCACCATTGTTCATGAGGAATAGTGCCATGCATTATCGGAACTTTTATGAGATTTTTTTTTGCATCGTCAATTCCTTTGAGAATAGCTTCCTGAACTTCCTTAGCTTTCCCAAGGCCCTGGCCAACAACACCATTTTGGTTTCCAACAACCACTAATGCTGAAAAGCTGAAAGCTCTTCCTCCCTTCGTTGTCTTAACAACACGATTAATGGAAACCACCTTTTCTTTTAATTCAAGATCGCTACCTTTTACTCTTTGCGTATGTGCTTTCAATATTGATATTTTTTACAATTGTTTTTTAAATTAAAATAGAAGACCGCCCTCTCTTGCGCCTTCAGCTAC
Source organism: uncultured Chitinophagaceae bacterium (assembly GCA_963819925.1). Taxonomy (GTDB): domain Bacteria; phylum Bacteroidota; class Bacteroidia; order Chitinophagales; family Chitinophagaceae; genus Ginsengibacter. The sequence continues at coordinate 765,542 of CAWFYG010000029.1, forward strand.
TGCTTTTACGCGTCCATGATAGATATAGCCGCTACGGTCAAACACAACATCTTTTATTCCTAACTCGCCGGATTTTTTTGCAATAGCAGAACCAACCAATTTGCTCTTATCAACCTTGTTCAATTTTTGTGCAGCTATATCTGCTTCTCTCGAGGAGGCTGATGCTATAGTAACTCCATTTTCATCATCAATCAATTGCACATAAATATCACGGTTACTCCTGTAAACACTTAGCCTCGGTTTTTGGGCACTTCCGCTGATTTTCTTGCGGATGCGATACCGTATCTTTTGCCTTGCACTAACTTTTGAATTCATTTTATTCTGTTTTAATTCCCGATGCTGCCGGGAATATTCTAATTTTAATTATTTACCAGCAGACTTACCAGCTTTTCTGCGTAATACTTCACCTTCAAATTTTACACCTTTCCCTTTGTAAGGTTCGGGTTTACGAAGGCTTCGGATTTTTGCAGCAACCTGGCCAAGCAATTGCTTATCTATACTTTCCAGCGTGATAATAGGATTCTTTCCTTTCTCCTGTGCTGTAGCTACTTTTAGCTCTTTCGGAATCTCAAAAACAATATTGTGAGAGTACCCCAAAGAAAGATCGAGAAGATTGCCCTGATTGGATGCCTTATATCCCACACCTACCAGTTCTAATTTTTTTGTATAGCCTTCCGTTACACCTTGCACCATGTTATTTACTAATGCTCTGTATAAACCATGTAAAGCTTTGTGCCTGATTTGATCAGTTGGGCGCACAAATTCAACTTTATCGTCTTTAACCTCCACTTTAATATCACGATCAATAGCTTGTTTTAATTCGCCCTTAGGTCCTTTCACTGTTATCACATTATCGGGACCTATACTTACGTTAACCCCTTTTGTTATTACAACAGGATTTTTTCCAATTCTTGACATAGCCGGTTTTTTATTTTGTTATTACTCTGGCAGTGTTCAGCCACGACTAAGGCTTAATTATCTTACCAAAAAAATTAATAAATGTTACACAACACTTCACCACCCACATTCTGAGACTTTGCTTCCTTGTCAGTCATCACTCCTTTAGAAGTGGAAACAATAGCAATTCCTAATCCATTCTTTACACGCCTGAATTCGCCCGGTTTTGAATAAGAACGCAATCCGGGACGGCTAATTCTTTCGAGACTTTGTATTGCAGGAAGTTTTGTCTGGGGATCATATTTCAATGCAATTTTTATTATGCCCTGCTTTGAATCATCGTCAAATTTATACTTAAGGATATACCCTTTATCGTATAAGATCTCCGTAATACGTTTTTTCAAATTACTAGCAGGAATTTCAACTATCCTGTGGTTTGCCATTTGGGCATTTCTAATTCTTGTTAAGTAATCTGCTATAGGATCAGTAACCATTGTTATTTTTCTATTTTTGTTTTTTTACAATGCGATATCCATCGATACCAATTAACAAATTCAGTTTTACCAGCTCGCCTTTTTTACACCGGGAATTTTTCCCTGCAAAGCCATATCCCTGAAAATATTTCTAGAGATTCCAAAGTGTCTTAAATATCCACGCGGCCGCCCTGTAAGTTGACAACGGTTTTTTAAACGAACAGGAGAAGCGTTTTTTGGAAGAAGGTCAAGTCCGCGATAATCACCGGCTTCTTTTAGTGCTTTTCTTTTTTCCGCATATTGTACAACTATCTTTTCACGCTTTTTCTGTCTTGCTTTTACCGACTCTTTAGCCATAATTTTTTATTTTATTTATCACCCTTATTTTATCGAGGGCTTATTTTTTTACATTTCTAAATGGCATACCCAATTCTTTCAGCAATTCAAATGCTTCTTCATTGGTGTCTGCTGTGGTTACAAATGTGATATCTAATCCCGTTATTTTATTTACTTTATCTATGTCAATTTCAGGAAAGATGATTTGTTCTGTAATGCCTAACGTGTAATTTCCGCGTCCATCAAATGATTTGTCGCTTATACCTTTAAAGTCACGAACACGAGGAAGCGAAACAGAAACTAATCTGTCAACAAATTCATACATATTAACACCACGCAAAGTTACTTTGGCACCTATGGGCATATTCTTACGAAGCTTAAAGTTCGAAATGTCTTTCTTTGACATGGTGGCTACTGCCTTCTGTCCCGTAATAGTTGTCAATTCCTCAATTGAAATGTCAACTAATTTTTTGTCGGCTACTGCTCCGTTAACACCACGGTTAATACAAACTTTTGTAAGCCTTGGCGCTTGCATTATAGATTTGTAAGCAAATTTTTTCATTAGAGCAGGTACAACTTCCTTTTTGTACTTATCTGCCAGTCTCGGAGTATATTTATCTGTGCTCATTATTTAATTACCTCCCCTGATTTTTTTGCTGTTCTGACTAGTTTTCCGTCTTCAGTTCTTGACCTGCTTATTTTTGAATGAGAATGAGATTTAGCATCCCAAAGCATTACATTCGAAATAGCCAAAGGTGCTTCTACTTTCATAATACCACCCCTTGTATTTTGAGCAGAAGGTTTAGTGTGCTTTGTAACAAAATTCACGCCTTCTACAAGTACACGGTTTTCGCCGGTAATTACTTTCAGAACTTTACGTGGTCTTTTAAGGTCTTTATCATCACCGGCTATTATTACCACTGAATCACCTTTTTTTATACTGAACTTTGGTTTAAATCTTGTCTTCATTTTTGACAAATGTTTTGTCTTTTTTATTTCTTATTAATACACCTTTTTTTGGGGGTGCAAAGATACAATTATAAAACTTCAGGGGCAAGGGAAATTATCTTCATATAGCCCTTATCTCTCAATTCACGGGCAACCGGCCCGAAAATCCTGGTGCCTCTTGGTTCATCCGTTGCATTCAATAATACTACCGCATTATCATCGAACCTGATGTAGGAACCATCTTTACGGCGCAGTTTGTTTTTGGTACGAACTATCACTGCCTTACTAACGGTACCTTTTTTTATTCCTCCCGCAGGCAATGCATCTTTTACCGTTACCACTATTGTATCACCAACATGTGCGTAATCCTGGCCGGAATTACCCAGAACACGTATGCACAGCACTTCTTTTGCCCCGCTGTTATCTGCTACATTTAGCCTGCTTTCTTGCTGAATCATTTTATTTCGCTTTTAGCCTTTAGCTTTTAGCCATTAGCTGATTAAACTTTTTATTCCCGCGTTAACCAAAAGCCGACAGCTAATAGCTAACGGCTTTTTTATTTTACTTTTTCAATTACTTCCACTAATCTCCAGCGTTTCAATTTACTCATGGGCCTCGTTTCCATAATTCTTACGAGATCACCAATGCTGCATTCGTTCTTTTCATCATGAGCATGAAAGCCAGTAGTTTTTTTAATAAACTTTCCGTATAATGGGTGTTTTACTTTTCTTTCAACTTTTACAGTAATAGTCTTGTCCATCTTATTGCTGGAAACCACACCAATTCTCGTTTTTCTTAAATTTCTATCAACCATTGTTATATTTTTATGATTTAGAGCCGGATTGTTTTGCTCTTAATTCAGTTTTTATGCGGGCTATATCTTTCCTCACACCACGAATGTTCATAGGATTTTCCAAAGGAGAAACTGAATGGGCAAATTTTAATTTTTTCAGGCGAAGTTCGTCCTCTTCAATTCTTGCTTTAAGATCAGTCTCGGTCATCTCTTTCAAACCGTTTTTAAAATCGTTTTTATTTGACATCTTTTTATATTTAATATTCAACAAACCAGTTTTCGCTTATTATGCCTGGTAGTCTCTTCTTACAACAAATTTTGTAGCGATCGGCAATTTCTGGGCTGCCAGTTCAAAAGCCTCTTTTGCTACCTGCTCGGAAACGCCATCAGCCTCAAAAAGAATTCTTCCCGGCTGAACAACGGCCGCAAAATATTCGGGATTTCCTTTCCCCTTACCCATTCTCACTTCGGCGGGCTTTTTAGTAATGGCTTTGTCAGGAAATATTCTTATCCAAACATTCCCCTCACGTTTCATGTGGCGGGTCAATGCCTGCCTCGCCGATTCTATCTGCCTGTTTGTTAACCAAACTTCTTCAAGGGCTTTCAAGCCAAAGGTTCCGAATGAAATTGTAGCACCACGCTTGGTGTTGCCTTTCATTCTTCCTTTTTGCATCTTTCTATGCTTGGTTCTTTTTGGCTGTAACATATCTTTTTATTATATTATTATACTTTGTATTATTGGAAACTATCTTCTGCCCCCTCTTTGACCACCGCCACCACCTCTTCTTTCGCCGCCACGTCTGTCGCCTCTATCACCCGCGCCGCGCCTGTCACTAAATCCGCCTCTTCTGTCGCCCTGCATTTCGCTATCGCTCTTTCCCCCTCCTGCAATTATATTGGGATTAAGATCTCTCTTCGCAAGAACTTCACCTTTACAAATCCAAACTTTCACTCCTATTTTTCCATAAACAGTTTGAGCATACACACTCGCATAATCAATATCCATACGGAACGTGTGTAATGGAGTACGCCCCTGTTTTATTTCTTCACTACGTGCAATTTCAGCACCGCCTAACCTTCCTCCAACTCTTACTTTAATTCCTTCTGCACCCATTCTTAAAGCAGAAGCTATCGACATTTTGATAGCCCTTTTATAATTGATTCGGTTTTCAATTTGTCTTGCAATAGTATCGGCCACAATATTTGCATCAAGTTCCGGCCGGCGAATTTCCAGAATGTTTATCTGCACATCATCCTTGCCAGTAAGTTTCTTTAATTCCTCTTTGATACGATCTACTTCTCCACCACCTTTACCGATGATAATGCCCGGTTTTGAGGTGTGGATGGTTATGATTAATTTATTAAGTGTACGCTCAATAACAATTTTTGCTATGCCTCCCTTATTGATGCGGGCATTCAGATAAGTTCTGATTTTATCATCCTCAATCAACTTTTTTGAATAATCTTTAGGATGAGCAAACCAGTTGCTATCCCACCCACGGATGATTCCTAACCTGGCACCAATCGGATTTGTTTTTTGACCCATATTCGGTTTTTATTTTTTTGTTTTTTTAGCTGCTGGTTTCTTTTCTGTTTTTTCTGTGGCCGGTTCCACTTTTTTAGATGCTGTTTTTTTGACAGCAGATTCCTTTTTGGTCGCCGCCTTTTTTGCGGGAGTCTTCTTAGTCTCGGTTACTTCAGCTACGGGTTCTACCACCTCCACCGAGTCTTCTACAGGCTCCGCTTTAGCCACATTCTTTTTTACAGAAGGAGCACCTTTATGATGAATGCTGTCAACAATAATAGTGACATGATTGCTACGCTTACGAATGCGATACCCACGACCTTGTGGAGCAGGACGCATGCGTTTTATAACTCTCCCGCCATCTACCATAATAGTTTTTACAATAAGACCAGCATCTTCCACTTTTTCATCGCTATTTTTTTGTTCCCAGTTGTTTATAGCGCTTTTCAATAATTTATACATTGGCACAGCCGGATGCTTTGGATTGAATTGTAAAATTCCCAATGCCTTTTCAACTTCCAGTCCACGAATCAAATCTGCAAGCAAACGCATTTTGCGTGGAGAAGTGGGATAATTATTTAATTTAGCTACAGCTTCCATGTTATTTATTTTCTTTATTCAGCGTATTCCCGAAAATTATACGATCTTTTTACTTGAGTGGCCTTTAAAATTTCTTGTTGGTGCAAATTCACCTAATTTATGACCTACCATAAATTCCGTTACATAAACAGGAATGAATTTATTTCCGTTGTGTACCGCAAATGTATGCCCTACAAAGTCAGGTGTTATTGTGGAACGACGAGACCATGTTTTGATGACACTTTTCTTCGACTTTCCTTCATTAATACCAAGCACTTTGTTCTCAAGTTTAGCTTCTACATAAGGACCTTTTTTAATTGAACGAGCCATTTTTTATCTACGTTTTAGTCCCGAAAACCATCGGGATGCGATGTACTATTTAAAACCTTTTTATTTATTTGGTAATTTCTTACCATTTCTTCTTTGAATAATCATTTTATCGGAACCCTTACCACGTACCCGTGTAATTTGTCCTTTCGCATACTTACCGGTTCTGCTTCTCGGGTGGCCGCCTGAAGCTTTACCTTCGCCACCGCCCATTGGATGATCAACCGGGTTCATAGCTACCCCTCTTACTCTTGGCCTGATTCCTTTCCACCTGTTTCTTCCCGCCTTGCCTTTACTTTCCAAATTATGATCGCTGTTGCTGGCTACACCAATTGTAGCATAACAGTTAATTAAAATTTTTCTGAGTTCACCGCTGGGCATTTTTAACACGCCATATTTATCTTCTTTATTTGCCAGTTGTGCAGATGACCCTGCGCTTCTTGCCAATTTGCCACCCTGCCCCGGCTGCATTTCAATATTATGAACCACCGTACCTAACGGAATATGTTTGAGCATTAAAGCATTTCCCAATTCAGGAGCTACATCATCGCCGCTTACAATCGATGTCCCGATTTGCAAACCCTGCGGCGCCAGGATATATCTTTTTTCACCATCAGCATAAGATATCAGTGCTATAAATGCACTCCTGTTAGGATCATATTCTATTGATTTTACTGTGGCAGGAATGTCTTTTTTATCTCTCTTAAAATCAATTACCCGATACATTTTTTTATGGCCGCCACCCAGGTAGCGCATACTTCTACGACCCTGGGAATTGCGTCCAGCCGTATGATGCACTTTTTCTACCAACGTTTTTTCAGGTACGTTCGTAGTAACTTCTGCATACGCATTACCAATTCTCCAGCGTGTTCCCGCGGTAGTTGGTTTGTATTTTCTTAAAGCCATCTTATTTATATTTTAGTCCCGGCAATAACCGGGATTTTTAAAATTATTCAATTATATATTTCCGTATAGATCTATACTCTCACCTTCTGCAACGGTCACTACCGCTTTCTTTTTTGCAGGCTTACGGCCCGTGAGCAACCCGGCTTTTGTGTTACGCTGTTTAACTTTTGAGGGCATGGTCAACGTGTTAACATCTTCTACCTGTATTCCGTAAAATTCTTCAACAGCCTTCTTAATTTCAAGTTTATTGGCTTTCCTATTTACGATAAAAGTATAACGATTATGCTTTTCCGTTAGACGATTCACTTTTTCAGATAATACAGGTCTTATTAAAACTTCGGACAGCTTCATGTCTTATTAATTTGATAATTTAAAAATTATGCTTCTGCTACTTCTTTTTTATTTTCCTCGTTGTCTTCCACAAATATCTTTGCTGCACTTTCAGTAAATACAACCGAATCCGCATTTATAATATCGTAAGTATTAATATCACTCAATAATGTTCCGCATATGGATGATGCATTTCGAAAACTCTTATAAACATTTTCATCATGCTCGGGCATAAGAAATAATGTTCTCCTGCTTTCCGGAACTATTGTCTTAAAAATTTGTGTGAATTGTTTTGTACCTGGCGCATCCATTTTGATATCTTCAACAATGAAAATTTTATTTTCTTTTGCCTTCGCACTTAATGCCCCAATTTTAGCCAGGTCCTTCACTTTGCGGTTAAGTTTGATATTGTAACCATGGGGTTTAGGTCCAAAAACGGTACCACCACCTTTATAAAGCGGGTTACGCAGATTTCCCTTGCGGCTACCACCGGTACCCTTTTGCTTGTGGAGTTTCTTTGAAGAGCCTTGCGCTTCTGCACGTGTCTTCACTTTGTGAGTTCCCTGGCGGCGTGCAGCAAGGTGTTGCTTTACAGCCAGCCAAATCACATGGCTGTTGGGATCAACGCCAAATATTTCATCAGGCAAATCTATTTTTCTGCCGGTCTTTTTCCCCTCTATATTTATTATATCTAACTTCATATTACTTCTGAATTAAAAGGATGGAACCATTATGGCCGGGAACCGAGCCACTTATTAATATATAATTCTTCTCAGGAAAAATTTTTACAACCCTCAGTCCTTTAATCTGTACCTTATCGCTTCCCAGGCGGCCTGCCATGCGCATGCCTTTGAAAACTCGGGAAGGATAAGAAGACCCACCAACAGATCCGGGAGCTCTCGACCTATCGTGTTGGCCATGAGATTGCTCACCCACTCCATGAAAGCCGTGACGCTTAACAACACCCTGGAAACCTTTCCCTTTGGTAGTGCCTACCACGATCACTTTATCGCCTTCGTTAAATATGTCGACGCTAATAGTGTCGCCAATATTTTTATCTGTTTCGCTATCGCGTATTTCTTTTACGTATTTTTTTGCCAATGTATTTGCTTTGGCAAAATGATTTTTTTCTGAGAGAAGGGTGTGCTTTTCCTTTTTGTCTCCAAAAGCAATCTGTATTGCATTATATCCGTCTGTATCTACGGTTTTCTTCTGAGTTACCACGCATGGGCCAGCCTCAATAATGGTTACAGCAGTCTGCCGCCCATTAGTATCGAAAATGCTGGTCATGCCAACTTTCTTTCCAATAATACTTTTCATTTCTATTTTATTATACCCAGCGCTCCGGCAAAGCCGTAGATGGATGTTACAATTTTATATAAGAACTAGGCCCATCCCGGCCTTCCCGAGGGGAAGCAAAAGAAAGGCATCGCACATTTATGCTTTTATCTCAACATCAACACCAGATGGCAAATCAAGCTTTGATAATGCATCCACTGTTCTGGAACTGCTGGTATAAATATCCAGCAAACGCTTGTGCGTGCATAATTGAAACTGCTCGCGTGCTTTTTTGTTAACATGTGGCGAACGCAATACAGTAAATATTTTTTTGTGTGTAGGTAACGGAATAGGCCCTGTTACCACCGCACCTGTACTGCGCACAGTTTTTACGATTTTTTCCGCTGATTTATCAACCAGGTTATGATCGTAAGACTGAAGTTTAATCCGGATTCGTTGAGACATATTTAAAGAACTTTTATGACACCAAATTTATTTCGGGAGCGCAAAGGTACGTGTATTGAATTAAACAGCAAAGAATTAATTACCAGTTTTGTAAAAAAAATGTTGAAAAAATAAAGTATAGCAATTTCCCCGCAAAAGTCAGACACATCATGCAATGCCGCGGATGTACTCCGGGTCTCTTCAATTTATATGTCACCGCGGTTTTCATAGAAAGACTTTTAAATTGAAAATCTCTTTCAGTTGAAAGCGAGACATATTAAGATGTGTAACAAATCCTAAATAACCCGGTTTTGCTACATTATTATTCCAGTTCGTGAAATGACAACTTTGTAGTAAATCATTTTGTTTCGGAGGTTTACATTCAACTTCCCCGTTGAAATACTATAATAACATGAATTTTTCGTAGGTTAGTTTTTTATTCCTAAAACTTAAAACTCATCTTATGCGATTTAACAGACGCAAATTTATATGGCAGTCCTTTGCTTCAGTTGCCGGAATGACAGCCGCTGCTATGTTACCACCCCAGGTATTCGGCGAGGATCTCCACGATACGCTCCGACCTGAGGAGATTATTCTGGTGCCCGGAAAACGTTCCGGGACAAAAGGATCAATCAGATTCTCTGTAATAGGCATTAATCATGGTCATATTTATGGCATAGCAGATGCGCTGATCGGTGGCGGCGGGGAAATGGTTGCTGTATATTCCAGGGAGCCCGAATTGCTGCCGGATTTTACCAAACGCTACCCCAAGGTTAAAGTCGTTAAAAGTGAAGAAGAAATTCTTGGAGATAACTCTATCCAGGTGGTGGCTAGTGCCGCCATCCCGGTCGACAGGGCTCCGCTCGGCATACGTGTCATGCGGTCGGGTAAGGATTATCTCACGGATAAGCCGGGTATTGTCACTTTTGCACAATTTGAAGAAGTAAAAAAAGTACAGAAGGAGACGAAACGCATTTATTCAATTGTATACAGCGAACGGCTGGAAAATCCTGCTTCTGTCAAAGCAGGAGAATTGGTTCAGGCCGGGGCGATAGGGAAAGTGGTTCAAACCGTCGGACTCGGCCCTCACAAGATGCATCCTGAATCCCGTCCCAACTGGTTTTTTGATCCCAATAAGGCTGGCGGCATCTTATGTGATATCGGCTCACATCAGTGTGATCAATTTCTTTTTTATACGGGCTCTAAAAAGGCCGAAGTTAATTTCTCTCAAATCGGAAATTTTAATACTGCAGCATATCCGGAATACCAGGATTTTGGCGATATGAGTGTACGCAGCCCACACGCCACAGGTTATATTCGCATTGACTGGTTCACGCCGAACGGCCTGGCTACATGGGGCGATGGCAGGTTGTTTATTTTGGGCACAGAGGGTTATATTGAAGCGAGGAAGTATATTGATATTGCCGGCCGCGAAGGTAGTAATCACCTGTTTCTTGTAAATCAGAAGGAAACGAAGTATTACAATTGCTCCAACGTATATTTACCCTACGGCGAACAGATTGTTAATGATGTAGTCAACCGAACCGAAACAGCCATGACACAGGATCATTGCTTCCTTGCAACAGAACTGGCTTTGACCGCTCAAAAAATAGCTCACAAACTAAATGTCGGATCCGGGTTGTAGCAAGTTTATTATGCTATAGCAACAGTTCCTATTCGGTTAAACGCTTGTTTCTAAACGCAGAAATACTGGCATAAAATTTTCTCACTTAAAAAAACTTTAATATGCAAAAAACAAATGCCGCCGGAGCCAAAAAATCCAAAGATTTACCTGATTCTCCGGACGATAAAAAAGAAATGCGGGAGCCTGAAATGACATTTGTTGATTTGCCCGATGTAAAAGATATACCGGGACAGGAAAATATTGTTCCTGCTCCATTGGGAGAAATGGCGGATGAAACAACAGCCTCATCTGATGAAGAGGGTGACGAACTTTTTGCGGATGACATTGATACTGAAATTGAAGCAAGCCCAGGCTCAAACGTAAGCCCAACAGAAAAAGAAGATTTGCAAATGTCAACTGATAGTATGTCTACTAAGGATGATATAAATCTGCGTGAGGCTGCTCTTGATAATACAGATGATGAAGGAAGTCAGCTAAATGAAGGAAATTTTAGCAATGACATGTCAGGAGCTGATCTTGATGTTCCGGGTGCAGAAGACGATGATGACGATGAAGCAATTGGTGAAGAAGATGAAGAAAACAACGAGTACAGCCTTGGAGGAGACAACCATGATGATATTCCTGAAGATAATTTTTAAGTTCAGCGAATGCTTCGGATTTCATTATTTATTTTGACAGCTTTTCTGAAAAAATTACAGGGCCATTACTTCTTTTTTTTCGATGGCATCTTATTTGTTCAAAAATAGGTGTAATCTTATTTTCAAACATTTTAAAAGGAGGTAAATTATGACACTCGTTAAAAGAAATGGCAGGTCCGAAATTGTGCCTTCCATTTGGAATAATTTTTTTAATACTGATTTATTTAACTGGAATAACAACTTAGTTGATTCCGAAAACAGTATTCCTGCCGTAAATATCAAAGAAAAGCCAGACAGCTTTTCAGTAGAAATGGCCGCTCCAGGCATGGACAAAAAGGATTTTAAAATTGAAATTGATGGTTCTGCACTTACTATAAGTTCAGAAAAACAAAATGAGAAAGAAGAAAAGGACGGAGAAAATTATAACCGGAAAGAATTTAGTTATCAATCATTTTACCGGACTTTTCATTTACCAAAAGAAGTTGTAAATGCAGACAAGATCCAGGCTAAGTATGAAAACGGTATACTAAAGCTGGAAATTCCAAAGAGAGAAGAAGCTAAACAAAAACCTGCTAGGCTTATCAACATTCAATAACTGCCCGGGAATTAAATTATAAAAGGCTCTCACTATAAGAGCCTTTTATCGTTTAATGTAGTACCTGTTTTGACTTTTAAAATGTTACATCAATAAAAATACCAGTTATAATAATCTTCTTTCATTAAGTTTCTTATTAATATATGATTGCGCTGCTATTTTCCGTAATTTGGGGCAATGAATTTACCTGATTTTTCAAGGCCCTATTGGATCTTAATAATTACTTTGATTTTTTTTGTGATTATAACCGGAAGGTATTTTTTATTTGCGGGACTTTTCTATCTAATATTTTATATATGGTTTCCTGAACAATGGAAAAGTCGCAAGATAAATTCAAGAAATTATAAGTTGGAACAGTTTAAAATTGAAGTAAGGTGGAGTATTGCAACTGCCTTCATATTTTCAATTGCCGGTACTGCAACAGTTATTTTATGGCAAAAAGGATTTACTAAAGTGTATACTGATGCCGGTTTATATGGCTTATGGTATCTGCCTGTAAGCCTGGTTATTTTTATGTTGCTTCACGAAACTTATTATTACTGGTTGCACCGCTGGATGCACCAACCCGCTGTTTTCAAAATTGTTCATAAAGTTCATCATGACAGTAATATTACCAGCCCTTTTACAGCATTTTCATTTCACCCGCTGGAAGGCTTGTTGCAGGCAATTTTTTTGCCCATTATGCTGATGATTTTACCCATGCATTATTATATAATAATTATTCAGCTCATCATCATGACTGTGAGCAGTGTTATAAATCATCTTGATATCGAAATATATCCCAAAAAATTTAATGATAATGTGTTTGGAAAATGGATTATTGGAGCAACGCATCACTCCCTGCATCATAAGCAGTTTAAGTATAATTATGGTTTATATTTTACTTTTTGGGATAAAATAAAAAAAACCGAAAGTCCGTTGTTTAAAAAACTCTTTGAGTTTACCACCTCTAAATCTCAGGTTAGCAGCGAGTAATTTAAAAATTATTCCCTGCTGACAATAAGGTATCATAATAAAAGATTAATTTTTAAACTAATCACACATTCATTATAAACACTAATTTAAAAAGACTATCTTCGCAGCTAATTTTTTTAAATAACAACAATACAATGGACAACAAAACAACAGGAACTGTAAAATTTTTCAATACTGAAAAAGGATTCGGTTTCATTAAACACGATGATTCTTCAAAAGAAACATTTGTGCATGCAAGCGGGTTGATAGATGAGATCAAAGAAAACGATCATGTTGAATTCGATTTGCAAAATGGAAAAAAAGGCATGAATGCCGTTAATGTGAAATTAATCGGCTAAAATCGATATTTTCAATGAAGTAAGGGGTTGCCAACGCTGCCCCTTTTTTATTTCCGGCACGTTCAAAATTTTGGAATTATTGCCGGAACCTTTTTAATATAGTCGGCATAGGCGTCTCCAAATTCTCTTAGTAACTTCTTCTCTTCAAATTTAATCCCGATAACCGTATATAGAGTTATGATCACAACAGAAATTAAATTAGTTAGCAAAGGAAAAATAAAAAAGACGCCCCATATAAACAATAAAGTGCCCAGGTATAAAGGATGGCGTATGTATTTATGAATTCCGTCGATTTTTAAATTTGCAGAAGGATTTGACATAAAAAGAGAACGCACACCACTTAGTAATTTAAAATATTTTGAAATAGCGATCACCATTATTATAACACCCGGTAGCACTAATAACAGAAACGAAAAATACTTCAGATACAAAGAGTGTATTAAATAAAAGCTTTTAAATGAATATTGGAACCACAAGACAAAAATCAAAGTTACAGTTGCAAATATTGTATATCCGAGCCGGTAATACCTGCAAAATCTATTGCCTGCTTTTTTAAAGAAAAGTTTTACTTCCAGCGAGGCCAGCACACTGTGTAAGACGCAATAAACTATCCAGGAAAGAGCCAGAATCAAATAATTATAGGGCAATTTTTTTGTGGAAAAGATACATAATTTTAAACGAGGCAGTTCTTTTAGGCAGCCTATATTTGCACTTCAACGTCAAAACAATCAAATGAAAAAAAATATCCCTTTTGCATTCATTATTTTAGTTATAGCAATAAGTTGTTCTCATAAAATATTGACGCCCGGAGGAACTACTGCAACTACTCAGAAAGAGCAGGACGTTAAACCGGTAATAACACTCGCAAATGGACAAAAATATATTGTCGAAAATAAAATATCCACCACCAGCACTTCTGAAATGCAGGGACAATCTATGGAGACCACAGCAGATGTGACTTCAATTTACAATATTGAGGTAGATGATTTAAAGAATGACGAGTACAATATGACCAATACTCTTGCATCAATTAAAATGAATATGACAACTATGGGTCAAAACGTAAATTTTGATTCCGATAATAAAGATGATATGAATGGTGAAATGGGAGCCCCTTTGAAAGATTACATTAACCATCCTAATGCGGTTGTAATGGATAAATCCGGAAACATACTCATGGGAGATAAAACAGACTCTTTAAAAAAAGAAGATGCTACAAGCCCGGCTCAAATGATGCTTAAACAGATGGGCGATCCTGAACAACAGGGTTATGGCGCAAAGATGGCATTCATGCCTGTTTCAAAAACACTAAAAGTGGGCGCATCGTGGAAGGATTCTACTTCAGGAGATGGAACAACGAAAGTAACCAATTACGTTGTGAAAGGCATTGCCGGTAATACAGCTACTTTATCAGTTTCAGGAACTGAAACAAGAGATACAAAAATTGAAATGCAGGGAATGGAAATTGCTACAAAAACAAGCGGCAACTTTTCAGGAGAAGAAACCGTTGACATTTCTACTGGCGTAATCCTACAAAATAATTCAACAATTGATGCTTCGGGAAACATTAGTGTTATGGGACAGGAAATTCCTACCAAAGTAAAAGCCACCACAGTAACAACTGTAAAACCGATGTAAATAAATCGTATAAACGATCACAAACCCGCCTGGTCGGCCGCCGATATTTTATTACTATTTTTCTGCTGGAGAAACAAAACAACTGACATGTTTTTCAAATCGGTTGATGACGGAATATTTATTGAAGCAACATTATCACCGTCATTAAATTTATTAATTGTTTCAAAATTTCTTACAACATTATAATTTGTAAGCGTTACGCCACCGTTCTCCCCTGCTTTTACATCGGTAGTAGTTTTCTTTTCAACAAGAGCAACATTTAATAGTGAATTAGCAATATTTCCCGATGCATCAAAACTAATGTCTGCCTTTCCATTTTCAGTTTTTACAGTTTTAATAGAAAGCGTTGCATCGGGTTGCTCAGAGAAAACCTTTTTAATAGTATTAGCAATTTTATTCGCATCACTTCCAACCAATTCAGTTTGCCCGTTAATTACCAGTTGCGGCGTATATACATTAGCTTGCAACGCAGACGCATACTCGTATTGTCTTTGCGTATATTCTTTGGAGCTAAAAGGATCTTTCCAGCCCAAACGATCCCAATAATCAACGTGAAAAGAAAGTACAATTGTGTTTTCGTTAGATGCATAAGTTCCAAGGAGCCTGTCCGCCGGCGGGCAGCTTGAACATCCCTGTGAGGTGAACAACTCGAGCACAGCAACATTCTTACTATCAGGCAAGGGAATGTTACTTTTTAAGTTGTTCATACTTTCTTTATCTTTTACACTTGAAGACGAAGTGCAAAACAATAAAGTAAAAAGTGGAAGAGTCAAAAGAATTAAATAGCTAACCTTTTTCATATAAAATTATTTATTAAAAATACGTTGCATGCCTTTGCATAGTTTCGGGTTAAAAGGATTTTAACTTTTGGAGAACAAAATCCGATCCGATCAATATCACTGATTTAACTTTTGGGCATGCAAATCTTTATTACCCTTAATAGTACTTTTGCTGCGTGAAAAAATATTACGGATACGTTGCCTATTTTGCATACTGGGTTTTTTATTTTATTATTTCAAAAGCCCTTTTTCTTGTTTATCATCATTCGCTGACTGCGGCATTAACTCCAGCCGAAATTTTTAAAGTCTTTCTTTTCGGGTTCAGGATGGATGTATCATTTACTTCTTATATCTGCATTTTCCCTTTCATTTTATTTTTTATAAGAGCTGCCGTAACAAAGATCAACATTGAAAAGATATTAAAAATTTATACAATTACTGTCCTTGTATTGATTTCATTTTTAATAACAGCCGATCTTGAATTATACACAGCATGGGGCTTTCGGATGGACGCAACACCACTTCTATATCTCAAATCACCGAAAGAAATGGGAGCTTCAGTTTCGTCCTCACCGCTATTTTTATTATTAGTCATTTTTATTATCTTATTAGTCTTTTTTTACTGGCTGTATAAAAAAATAGTCGTTCCCTTTATTGGGATAAAGGCTGTTAGGTTCTCGCTGCTTAATCTTTCAATTTCTTTATTTCTGATAGTGTTTCTTTTTGTACCAATCCGTGGAGGAATTCAAAAAATTCCGATGAATGTAAGTGATGTTTATTTTTCTGAAAAATTATTTGCAGATCATGCGGCCATAAATTTACCGTGGAACGTAGTGTTTTCTATTCTCAACAGAAACAATAATGAAAATCCATTCAATTATTTTCAACGAGGCGAAGCTGAACAGTTGGTTGCAAAATTATATAATACGGGGCCAATTAAAATTCCGTCTATTTTAACTACAAAGAAGCCTAACATTATTTTTATTATTATGGAAAGCTTTACCGCAAAGTTTGTTGGCTGCCTTGGAGGTGAACCTGGCGTCACTCCAAATCTTGATAAGATTGCGGCAGATGGATTATTATTTACAAATATCTACGCCGCCGGCGACAGAAGTGAAAAAGGGCAGGTTGCGATATTAAGCGGTTATCCAAACCAGGCAACAACCTCCATAATAAAAACTCCTACTAAAACCGAAAAACTTCCGGCAATAACAAATGCATTGGAAAGTGAGGGGTACCATACAAGTTATACTTATGGAGGTGAGCTTGAATTTGCAAATATTAAATCCTACCTGATTAACGTGCACTTCGATAAGTTGATTAGCAAATACGATTTCCCGTCCTCAGAGAGAACCACTTCCTGGGGTGTGCATGACGGGTTCGTGTTAGACAGGTTTCGGAAAGACATTAAAGATGAACAACAACCTTTTTTTGCGACCTGGTTTACACTAAGCAGCCATGAACCTTATGATGTACCATTTAAAAAGTTTAAGGGAAATGATGAAACAACAAAATTCAGGAACTCTGTAGCTTATACTGACAGTTGTATCGGTGTTTTTATGAATCGTTTAAAAGAAGATTCCTTATGGCAAAACACGCTGGTAGTTTTTGTTGCTGACCATGGTCATCCTTTGCCGGGACATGACAGGAATGACCTCCCTTCCAAATTTCATATTCCCTTAATTTTTTCAGGAGGAGCTTTAAAAGTCAACGGAATAATACCAACCATAGGCTCTCAAACAGATATTGCTGCAACACTTTTAGACCAACTTGATATTTCATCCGCCAAATTTAAATGGAGTAAAGACATGTTGGATTCATCAGCACAATCCTTCGCATTTTACAGTTTCAACAACGGATTTGGATTTGTTGCGCCGTCGGGAACCGTAACAGTGGATAATGTCTCGAAAAAAATTATATACGAAAAAGGAAATCCCGATTCAAGTGAGGTTAATAACGGAAAAGCATACATGCAATTTTCTTACCAGGATTTTTTAAACAGATAAAACTCCTGTTGGCTGCAGCCTCCTGTAAAAAACAGACAGCAAAAAACAAACAGCGCAGATGATAAACCAAAGGGTTTTATATCCCGAATGCTCCGCAACCAATGAACCTGCGTAAGGACCAACCGTTTGTGCGGACGCCCATGCAACACTATATAATGCAGCATATTGACCACGGTTGTTCTGCACCGTTCTTCCTATCCAGTATGCATTCATAAAAGGCATGGCAAGTATTTCACCAAAGGTTAGAATCAACATGGCCAACACAGCAATGATGCCATAATTTACATCCGGCAGGTTCAATAATAGAAAGGCAACCGATACAAGCAATACTCCGGTCGAAATGTAATGAAGCGAGGGCCGCTTTCCTTCCAATGTAAAAATTGTTATCATTTCAAATAGGGAAATAATCAGGCCGTTGAGCGCCATGATCATGCCTATAAATAAAACACTCAAATGAAAATTCTCTTTAAAAAAGACGGGTATAGTTGTAAATAACTGGAAAAAACAAAGTGCAAACAAAAAAACTAAAAAAATAAAAGTAAGATAAGTGCGGTCCTTATAGGCCGAATTTTTTACAACGTTTTTTTCCCTCGTTTTTACTTCCGTCGCAGAATTTCGTTTGGGCGACAGCGTTATATATAGCAGACCGGCTGCCATCAGGTTAGTAACTCCATCAACCCAGAACAATAGACTATAATTAAAACTCGCAATAATTCCTCCGAGCGCCCCGCCCACAGCCCAGCCAAAGTTGATGGCTAGCCTGTTGAGCGAATAAGAGCGGGTTCTGTTTTGCTCTTTACTGTAGTGAGCAATAGCAACAGTATTGGCAGGTCGAAAAGATTCGTTCAAAATTGCAAGTACAAATGTACAAATGCATATACCCGTATACGAATGCACCTGGCCCAGGACGATAAACATAGTTCCGCCAAGTATAAGTGCAAATAATTGTACATAATAATAGCCTATCATATCCACCAACTTGCCTCCTGTTAGTGAACCTGCAATCGCTCCCAATCCGAAGAGGCTCATTACAAAACCGGCCTTACCAATAGTAACACCATAATGTTGAGTAAGGTACATTGTCATGAAAGGAATAACCATTGTTCCGCTCCTGTTCACGACCATTACAAGCGAAAGCCACCAGGTGCCCCGCGAAAGGCCACCATAAGCATTTTTATATAGAGTAATTGCCCTGGCTAACATAGATCGACAAATATATGCCAGATAGCAGTTCATTTTTATGAGAAAGATTTTATTACACAAATTATTTCGAATTACATGAATAGGTTGTCGACCAGTTATTTCAATTCGTGTAATCAGCAGAAATTAGTGTGCCCGATCTAATTGCAATTGCTGTTGTATCACATCTGCTAAAAGCCGGCTCCATTTTTTGTATTGCAAGGCAGAGGGATGAAGGCCATCGCCCGCGATTAAAGAAAGGTTGTATTTGGCCTCACGGGAAAGAGGAGTTATGTCTGTATAATGAACACCGGCATTTATAGAAATGGTTTTGACGGCTTCATTAAACTCATCAATTTCCTTTGCAATTTGCGCCGTATCCAATTCCCTGGCAAAAGGAGTTACACTGTAATCAGGAATTGAAAGCACGAACACATGACTTTTATCATTTGCTGCATAGGCTATTGCCTTGTTTAGTAATTCGGTGAATTCAACCTTATATTCTTCCAGGCTTTCATGTTGGTACTGGTTATTTACTCCAATTAGAAGTGACACAATTGAATAATTATTCTTTGGTGGATTATTATCTAAAGCATCTAAGAGATCAGCGGTTGTCCATCCTGTTACGGCAATAATTTCCGGATCCGCAATCTTTATGTTTTGAAGTCTTAATAATGCTACAGTTTGTACCGGGTATCTCTCATCAGCCTCGAGAGATTCCCCAATCGTATAAGAATCTCCAAGGGCAAGATAGGTTTTTGAAGCATCAATAGTAGCCACAGAAATTAAAGAGTTTGTAAATGCGTTATCACTTTTTAGCCCAAAATATTACCAATAGGAAAATAATTGATAAGGTAGTAAACTTTTTCATACTATCGTTCGCGGGCTTTAAGATATTGTTTGCGAAAAAAGTAAGGTAAGGTAAAAATGAAATACAGAAAAGGCGCTGGTAAACTCCAGCGCCTTCCCGTTTTGGTAATATCGGTTTAAAAATCTATTTATACAAGATCTCATAATATTCATTAGCCATTCGGTTACTGTCAAACTGCACCTGTACATCTCTCATACCGTTTTTCATTATTTGCCTCCAGGTGTCATGGTCATTATAATAAATTGGCAATATTTCATTTTCCAGGATCTCGTATAATTTATTAAGGTCATAATCATCCTGTTCTTCCACGTGCATGTTCATGTAGTCAGCAGGCGGCACTACGAAACCATTATTACCATTATTAATAAATTCACATATCCAGCCATCGTTGGTACTGAGGTTTACGGCACCATTCATAGCCGCTGTCATGCCACTGGTTCCACTGGCCTCTCTCGGAACCCTGGGATTATTTAACCAGACATCGGCACATTGCTTTAGCCTTTTGCTCAACGTAAGCTCATATCCGGTGCATACCGCCACATTACTATATTGTTTGCTTAAGTGAACAAGATGGTTAAAATCACTTATGGCAGGGAAATCAAGCGGGTAAGGTTTACCGGCCCATATAATTTGCACAGGGTATTTTTCATTATTCAGTAGCGCTTCAAAACGTGTATGGTCCCTCGTTAGTAGCTCCGCTCTTTTATAGCCTGCAAATCTCCTCGCCCACACAATAGTAAGAACGTTAGGGTCAAATACCTTACCAGTTTGATCCGCAACAATTTCAAATCCGCGTTTTTTTAAATATTTTTTCCTGTCATCAAACCAGGTATCATTTTGCTGCTCTTTGGCACGGTACAATTGTTTATCAGCCCAATACTTCCAGTTTTGTGCATTGGTAATTGACTTAATCTCACAAATACCTTCATACTTCTTCCACATTTGCCTGCTTACTTCACCATGAAGTTGTGACACCCCATTGGCAAGATGCGCAAAACGTAATGCAGCCAATGAATGATTGAAAAGATCGTCTGTCATACCCGTTAGTTCTCTTACCTGGCCCAATGGCATTCCATAGAAGTAACTCATTTTTTCACAAAGAAAAATATCATGCTTTTCATTGCCGGCTTCTTCAGGCGTATGCGTCGTAAATACCAGGCGCTTCTTTACTTCTCCCTTATTGCCAAATTTTTTAAATAAATAAAATACAGAGCTTACGGCGTGTGCTTCATTTAGATGATACAAATCAGGATTGAAATTTAATTCATCAAGCAATTTCGACCCGCCTATTCCTAACAGGATAAACTGCGCTATTTTAGTTGCAGCATTTCCATCGTATAACCTGTTAGTAATGGTTTGAGACACATAATCATTTTCGGGCACATCAGTACTCAACAAAAAAAGTGGTGCAGTATTAAATGTTTTAGGATTCAGATACCAGGCCTTAACCCACACCGGGTGGTCATGAATCGGTATTTGAAACATGATGCCCGTATCTTCCAGGAAATTATAAATCTTATCGATCCAAACCACATTTAAAGTCTGGTCCTGGTTTCTCGCCTGGTCATAGTATCCTTCTTTCCAAAGAATACCAATTCCAATCAGGTTTTGTTTGAGTTCGTAAGCGCTGCGCAAATGAGAACCTGATAAAAAACCCAATCCCCCGCTGTATATTTTTAAAGGCTGATGAATAGCGAACTCCATTGAGAAGTAGGCAACTTTTTTCGAATATCGTGCTTCGGTTTCATAGGGTACCTTGTAGTTTTCAAAACTCATAATGTAATCAGTCGTATTTATTGAGGGCGCAATATAAAAGGAAAATTTTATAAAATGGTGTTTCCTGTTACGATTAAACGCTCATCTACACGAGCATTAACGTCAAACATTTATAAAATGTTTTATATACACTAATATTTCTAAAAAAATTAAATGATCTCGCCGGCTCATTTCTTTATGTGCAACCCAACATTTCTATTAGAAAATTTAAAATCACCATACCTGCTATCCAATGCGGATTGAAGGCTTTTTTGAGATTGATTTATTTTCATATTTTAAATTTCTTTACGCCATGGTGCCGAATTGTCAAATTAAATTTTTAGATTTGTCTAAATTTTTTTTTAAACAATATGAAATTATCAGAAAGCGAAGAAAACTATATAAAAAGTATCTATAATCTCCAATCGAAAACGGAGAAAGTTAATACCAACTCATTAGCGGAATATCTTGACACCAGCGCTGCGTCTATAACAGATATGTTGAAAAAGTTGAAATCAAAGAATCTGTTGGAATATAAAAAGTACTATGGATTCAGGCTGAACGGTGCGGGGAATAAGCAAGCGCTGAAAATAATAAGGAGGCATCGCTTATGGGAATTTTTTTTAGTATCAAAACTGGATATGGAATGGGAAAAGGTACACGACATTGCAGAAGAACTCGAACATGTAAGCAGTATAGAATTAATAGAAAAGCTTGATCGTTTTCTTGGAAACCCCAAAATAGATCCCCACGGTGATCCCATTCCGGACGGAAAAGGTGTAATGCCGGTTCTGCAGCAAATTGCGCTTAAAGATTTACCTCCCAAAAGAAATGCAATTGTAAGTTCCGTAAGTAATCAGACCCCGCAAATGATGGAAATGCTGAATTATTATGGAATAAAAATAGGGGCTTCGATAAAAGTGTTGAAGTCTTTTGTTTTTGATGGATCGCTCCAGGTTAAGATTTCCCGGCAGCCTGAATGTATAATCAGCGGACTGGCGGCCCAAAATATTTTTGTTTATGATAATTGAAAAGAAAACATACGATAACTCGTTGGCCGACGTACACGAAAGTATTGACACTAAAAAAACACTCGGCTGGAAGAAAGTATTCTCTTTCCTCGGCCCTGCGTATCTTATCAGCGTGGGATATATGGACCCGGGGAATTGGGCTACTGACCTCCAGGGAGGAAGTAAATTTGGTTATACCCTTATATGGGTGCTTCTTATGAGCAATCTTATGGCACTGCTGTTACAGGGCTTATCAGCAAGACTTGGCATTGTAAGAGGCAGAGATCTTGCACAGGCTAACAGGGAGGTATACCCGAAATTAATAAATTTTACCTTATACATTCTGGCAGAAATCGCTATTGCAGCGTGTGACCTTGCGGAAGTTCTCGGAATGGCGATAGGGATACAACTACTTACGGGATTACCTCTTATATGGGGCGTGTGCCTCACCATTTTCGACACTTTTTTATTACTCTATCTCCAAAGGCTGGGCATGCGAAAAATGGAAATATTCATAATTACTCTTGTTGCAATAATCGCGGGGGCGTTTTTAATACAAACAATAATGGCCAAGCCGGTTTTAGCCGAAATTGCAACAGGCTTCGTGCCTCATCTGCCAAACAATGAAGCGTTGTATATCGCCATAGGAATTATCGGCGCCACGGTTATGCCGCACAATCTTTATTTACATTCAGCTCTTGTACAAACGAGAAAAATTGAACGAACTGAAAAAGGAATAAGACAGGCAATTAAATATAACAGAATTGACAGCACGGTTGCTTTGAATATGGCTTTTTTTGTAAATGCTGCAATTTTAATTGTTGCTGCCGCTGTATTTTTCAAATCGGGCAAACAGGTGACCGAGATACATGAAGCTTATAAGCTCTTACCGGATTTTCTGGGAAAAGTGGCGCCTTATTTATTTGCCGTAGCACTTATTGCTGCAGGCCAAAGCTCAACAATCACGGGCACACTGGCCGGGCAGATAGTTATGGAGGGCTATCTTAGCCTGCGCATTAATCCCTGGTTACGAAGACTCATAACAAGGCTTCTGGCGATAATTCCTGCATTGATTGTAATAATAATTTATGGCGATCAGCAGGTAGATTCACTGCTTATACTAAGCCAGGTTATCCTTAGTCTCCAACTTGGCTTTGCCATAATCCCTTTAATCCATTTTGTAAGTGATAAATCGAAAATGAAAAGGTTTGCAATAAAAACACCCACAAAAATTATTGCTTGGCTCATAGCAACGGTTCTTATCTGGCTAAATGTTCAAATGCTGGTAAGCCAGTCAGTGCCTGTATTTGAAGGGAATGCAATTATCCCAAAAATCATAATTGCCGTAAGCGCTTTATTTTTTTCAATTTTGCTTTTATACATAATTGTTGAGCCCGTGTTAACAAGAAGAAAAATGGCAGCCTCTATTAAAATACATCCTGAGATGGAAAAAATTACTCTCGATATTCCTGAATATAACAGAATCGCTATTGCACTCGATTTTTCAGAACACGATAAAAAATTAATTAGCTATGCGATAGGCCAGGGAAATACCCGCACTCAATACATTCTGGTGCATGTTGTTGAAAGTGCCTCCGCTAAACTCTGGGGAAGCCAAAGCAACGATTATGAAACAAGAAAAGATCATGCTCAACTAGACAGTTATGTCAAACAACTAAAAGACAAAGGATTTAATGCATCGAGTCTTCTTGGATTCAGGAACCGTGCAAAAGAAATAGTAAGGCTGGTAAAGGAAAGCAATGCCGATATGCTGGTTGTTGGCGCCCATGGTCATACGGGTTTTAAAGACATAGTTTATGGTGAAACAGTCAATTCCGTAAGGCACGAACTTCGTATTCCCATACTGATGGTAAGTATTAAAGATGAAAAAATTTCCTGAAACTTTTGCAAAATGTATTAGCTTCTAATCACCACATTTTGTTTGATCTTTTGAATTTCTGCGGCTATTTTACTGTTCCATTCCAATTGCTTGTCAACATTAATACTGTGGTTCGTTTCTTTGTCGTACAAGTGCTGCGTATCTATATTTTCATCATAAACTTTATCAAAAATAGAAGTAAGCAACTTTGTGTAATTTTCTTTTGTGAAGTGAGCGTTCCTTATTTCGTTAAGAAATTTTTCCGAACCTATCCTGGTGATGTCAAAATGATGTTGTTCGTGCAATAAATGATAGTCAGAATTTATTCCGGGCTTTTTCCATGAATCATTTTTTGTAAAAAAAGTATACACGCCTATATTGAGAAGAATAGTGGTGCCGTCAAAATCCACTTGTGAATCAAAAGCAAAACCCGAAGCTGTAACCGCACCGGCAAAATAATTTTCATCAGGCTTTCCTTTAAAATCGGTCCATTTCAGCGTCCGGTTGAAGTTGTAGTAGATCGTATCGCCGCCGTTCGATTCTTTTCTATTTTCCATAAATGCATGCACAATCACTTTCTGCGAAACGCAGTTAACTGTTGTGGTGAAACATGTCCCCAAAAGCAAGAAAGTTTTATAGCTGATCATTTGAATGTAAATATGTTACAAATATTTTATCGGGACCTAAAATAAATAGTTAAAACAAAAATCAAATTTTCCTGCACAATTTTTGTATCCAGAGAGTTATTTCATAAGAAATCAATTTTCGTTCTATTCAATAAAACAATTTATCTGGCGTTATTGTATATTCGCAGTTCCGGGAAACAAAAAAAGTCCTAAATTGTCAGCGAATACTGATTATCAACTTTGAAAAACTAAATGAATCCATTCCTTGCGGATATATCGCACCTGGAAAACTCGACTGAGTTTTTATGCAGTTTTACTGACACTGAATTTCGCTTTTTGCATACTAACCGTCTGTTTCAAAAACAATTTGGCCTTGAAAATGAAAACTGGAAAGGCCGCCCTTTCACCGACGTGGTCCGAACTTTCCAAATGGAAAAATTTCTTGAGGCCAATAATGCATGTATTAATAATCCTGCCAAAACAATATGCATCGAAATACAAACCACAACAGCAACTAATGAAAGCTGGTTTAGATGGGAGGTTAGCGCAGTCCTGAACGCTAAGAAGAAAGTGGAAGGCATTCGATTTTTAGGCACCGACATTACCAGGCAGAAAAAAGCAGAACAAACGCTATTGCAACAGGCTATCCTGTTGGACAATATTTCGGATGCCATTATTTCTGCTGATCAAAATTTTCGTATCAAGAGCTGGAATCTGAGAGCAGAGCAGATGTTTAATCTCAAACATGAGAAAGACAGCGACGATGCTTTGCATGAAATATGTAAATTAAATTTCATCAACGATTCGGAAGATAATTTCAGAGCCATGGTTTATTCCAGCGGCTTTTGGAATGGAGATGTTTCAATAGAAAAAAACAATGGTGCAAAATTCTATGTCCAAACAATGGTGAATGCAATTAAAGACAAAACCGGAAAAATCACAGGTTTTGTTGCAGTATGCAGGGACGTTACCAAAGAACACGAGATAAAAAATAAATTCGACTTCGAACAAAAAAGATCGAAGCTTGATTTAATAAAAGAACAACGGCAGTTTAATACTTTCATGGAACATGCTCCTACCCTTGCTTGGATCAATGATGAAGACGGTATCCTGTACTATATGAATACATTATTTAAAAAATTTTTTGGATTTTCAGAAGATATTATTGGCAAAAATGTTTATGATTGTTACCCTCCATCTATGAAGCCAAATTGCCTCGCAAGCGACAGGGAGGTGCTGGATAAAAATACGGGTATTGAATCATTTGAAGAAGGGATGGATGAAAAGGACGGGAAAAAATTTTACCAGATATATAAATTCCCGGTTGGGCTTCATAATCAAAAAAGACTCATAGGCGGACTCGCCGTTAATATAACCGGGCAGGTAAGCGACAGAATTGAAATAGTAAAAGAACGAAATCAGTTCCAATCGTTTATGGAAAATGCGCCACTATTAGCATGGATAACTGATGCAGACGGCGTTTTACATTATATGAATACCCGTTTTAAAAGTTCATTTAATTATACAGACGATCACTTGAACAAAAAGATTGGAGGTGTCAGACCAATCACCGAAAGGGAAAAAGCTTTGCTTCCACATGCGGATGTGCTTGTCAGAAAAAAAAGTATTGAACTTTTTCACGAATGGATTGATGACGATAAAAAAGTTCACTCTTACAAAACTTTTAAATTTCCAATACTGGATGTAGAAGGCAAGTATCTTGAAGGTGGACAATCAATTGAAATTACCGGAGAACTATTAGCACAGCGGGCTCTTCAAAGAAGTAATGAGCTTTTCGAGTATGCGGGAAAAGCCACGCGTGATGTTATTTGGGATTGGGATCTCAAGGAAAATAAAATCAGAAGAACCGGGGGGTATAAAAATCTTTTTGGTTACGAGATGACAGACCTCTATGAACCGCACAACTATGAAAAAGTACACAAGGATGATATTGCCAACGTTTTAAAAATTGTGGAGGATGCATTCAAAAGAGATGGTTCCCGCTGGCACGTGGAATACAGGTACCTCTGTGCTGATGGTTCTTATAAAATTGTGATTGACCAGGCTTACATTATAAGAAATAAAAATGGTAAAGCTGTTCGTGTTATAGGTTCTATGCAGGACGTAACAGAAGAACGTGATTTGCAGCAACAGGTTTTAATAACTGAAAAACAAAAAAAGAAAGATGTTGTAGATGCCGTAATTGGAGCCCAGGAAAAAGAAAGAAACGAACTTTCTGCCGAGTTGCATGATAACGTGAATCAATTGCTGGCAGCGGCGATATTGTATTTGAAAACGGCACAAAAGCAAGAAGTAATTAAAGAAAACCTTATAATTCAAAGCCTTGATTATGTTCAAAAAGCTGTAACTGAATTGCGTAACATCAGCCGCAATCTTACACCTGCTGAATTAAAAATGAATGGCCTCTCTGCTGCCCTTAAGGTATTTGCGGAAAAATTACATATCCCCAAAAGCTTCGAGGTAACTCTTGAGGTAGGCGAATTACATGAAAATAAAATAAACCAACCAATTAAACTGGCTGTATACCGAATTGTTCAGGAAGTAGTAAATAATATACTTAAACATGCACAGGCCACCAAAGTCAAACTTCATTTATCCGATATAGATAACAACCTCAAACTAACGGTAACGGATAACGGAAAGGGGTTTGACCTGATAGCCGCAAAAAAAGGATTAGGCATAACTAATATTTATAACCGTGCCGAAAATTTCGGAGGTTCAGCAGAAATCATTTCGTCTCCCGGCAAAGGCTGTACCTGGAATATAGTAATTCCTTTAGAACTCCAGGTAGTTAAAGATTCAGCTCCCGTTCGGGTCCATTAGTTGCTTTTTTTGAGAAACTCATTTGTGCTTTCAACAATGGAATCTATTTCAATTTTACTCATACACTTAAAGTGATTCAAAGGGCATTTGTCGTAACCAATTTTACTGCAAGGCCTGCACCATAATTTATCTACCTGGAAAACCTTGTATTTTGTTTGGTAAGGGTACATTCCAAATGAAGGAACTGTATTTCCCCAAATCGAAAAAACCATTTTTTTAAATGCAGCCGCAATATGCATGAGCCCGGTGTCATGACTGATCACCAGGTTTGATCTCCGGATAATATCAGCAGATTCATTTAATGAAAACTTACCGCAGGCATTGTATATTTTTACCGGATCAACTTTGGAGATTTCGGCTCCGTTATTATAATCATCACTTCCTCCTAACAAAATAATCGGGTATTCGATTTTGGTGCATAGCTCTCTTAGCTTATCCATAGGTAACTTTTTTGTAAAATGAGCGGCGCCTATTGCAATTGCTAAAAAGCCATGCGAATGAGAGAAAGGTATATCTGATTCTTTAACCCTGTCTTTCTCAGGAATAAAAAAATCCAGGCCTTTGTCATCATTAACTATTCCAAAACTAGCAACCGTTTCCATATACCTGTCAACAATATGTTTTTGAGGCATGAGGTTTATTTTAAAATTCGTATAGATCCATTTTTGAGTATTTAGCTTATTAAATGAATGGAACGGGATTCCTTTTAATGCCTGCTTAATCCGAAGTGTGCGAAGATTATAGTGGAGATCAATAACTGCATCAAACTTTTCTTCTTTGAGAACATCTATGGTGTCCAGAATATCTTCGTCGAGCGTGATTACTTTGCTTAAATAAGGATTCGTTTCAACAATTCCCGCAAAATTCTTTTTAGTGAGAAAATAAATGCCCGCTTCAGGAATGTTTTTTCGCAGACAGCGTATAACCGGCGTAGCTAGTACAATATCGCCAATTGAAGAAAAACGGATAATAAGGAATTTCATTTTGGAATAACACAAATTTTAAAATACGAATTACACGAATTAAGTTTTAAACCTATCAACCAACTAATAAACTATTCAATGGTCATACTTCCAGGTAATCAAGTTCTTTATGAAATGTTTCTTCGGTTAAAATGGTAGCAATTACACTTACTATCATTACAACAATTCCCGTTAACAATCCGCTAAATGTATAAGTAAAATAAGTTTGCAAGCTATTAAAAAGTAAAAGCATTAACGGTAATGATCCTCTTACCATATTCGGAACTGTGGTTGCCGCAGTTGCACGAAGATTAGTTCCAAATTGTTCAGCACCCATTGTTACAAAAATTGCCCAGAAACCAGTGGCAAAACCAAGTCCCGCGGAAATCCAGTACATGGAAGAAGCCGTACTTCTGCTTGTTTGCATAAAATACAATGCTATCATTACGATGGTTATAATGTAAAAAATATACAGCGCCTTCTTCCTGCTTTTCAAAAGCTGGCTTAGAAGACCTGCTATCACATCGCCGATTGAAATGCCAATGTAAGCGTACATAGTCGCTTTGCCGGGATTTATTTCATCCGTCATTCCAAATTGTTTTGCAAACTTATTAGAAAAGGCAATAAGAATACCTATTACGTACCATGTGGGAAGCCCCAGTAAAATACTACAGGCATATTTTTTAAACCGTTTACGACTATTAAAAAACATTAAAAAGTTTCCCTTTGAAACAGAACGTTCCATTGACTGGTACATGCCGGACTCAAACACACTTACACGCATTAACAGCAAAATAAATCCAAGTCCTCCCCCAATAAAATAACAAACCCGCCAATCATAATTTTGAGAAATAAAAAAAGCGACTATGGCACCCGTTAGTCCTATGCCGGCAACGAATGCTGTTCCAATTCCTCTTTGTTCTTTTTTAAGCAATTCTGAAACTAGTGTAATACCTCCGCCCAATTCTCCCGCAAGCCCAATGCCGGCTACGAACCTGGCAACTACATATTGAGGCACTGTTTGCACAAAGCCGTTTGCGATGTTGGCAATTGAATATAGTATAATAGAGCCAAAGAGAATACTTAGTCTTCCTCTTTTATCGCCGGCTATACCCCATATAATACCCCCGATTAGCAATCCAACCATTTGAATGCCGATAATTAATTCCCCCTTTCTATCAATATCCACGGCGCTTAAAGCTAACGATCTCAAACTTGGTATTCGTACGATATTAAAAAGAAGCAGGTCGTAGATATCAACAAAATATCCCAGTGCTGCAACAATTACCGGAATAGAAAAGACGGCAACGTATTTTCTGTTCATAACAAGAATCAGTTGGTTGTATTATTATTATTTTTTTTAGGGACAAATACTTTCCAGAGCACAGGAAAAGTTGTGACAACTATGATTCCTACCACGATTACTTCAAGATGTTCTTTCAAATCAAAATGAAACTGGTTCATAATGAAAGTCTGCAAAAAATGGCCGGCAAATAACATACTGCCTACCCATAATACAGATCCAACTATATTATAATAAGAAAATTTCTTCCAATCCATCAGAACGATACCCGCAACTATCGGTGCAAAGGTTCTGACAAAGGGAACAAATCTCGCCAACACAATTGCCTGGCCTCCATTTTTCTCATAGAATTCGTGAGCTTGTACTAAATATTTTTTCTTAAAGAAAAAAGTATCTTTCCTTTCAAATAAAAAGGGTCCACTTTTTCTGCCAAACCAGTACCCGACGAAATTTCCCAAAATACCCGCCATAGAAATTAATAACCACAAAATAAACAGGTCTAACCATTGACTGTGTGTTTCAAATAACGCTGATGCTACTATTCCGGATATGCCTGTTGTGGTGGAACTGAAGATGCCTGTGACAAAAAGCAAAGCGTCGCCGGGCAGGAAAAAACCTGCAAACAAACCAGTTTCCGCAAATACAATAAACAAAATCATCCATAGACCCCCATGTTGAATATAGAAATGAGGATTCAATAATTCTCTTATACTTATTCCTAAAAAATCTAATAATTCCAATAATAACTTTTTAATATTTTTTAATTTGCAAGTTCTCCTTCCCATTTACTTACTGCAGAAGTAGCCAATGCGTTACCTAATACATTCGTCATCGTACGAAACATATCGCAAAAATGATCTATTGGCAATATTAAAGCAATTCCGGCAGGTGGAATATTAAACATGCTGCAGGTTGCTAAAACTACTACAAGCGCTGCTCTTGGAACTCCTGCTATTCCTTTACTGGTGAGCATTAATACGAGTAGCATGGTGATCTGGGTTCCGAGGTCCATATGTATTCCATAAGCCTGCGCAATTGAAATGCTGGCAAACGTCATATACATCATACTTCCATCAAGATTGAAACTGTAACCTAACGGCAATGTAAAAGCGACTATTTTTTCCGGGCAGCCAAAGCGTTCAAGCTCCTCCGTTAGTTTAGGGAAAACTGCTTCACTGCTTGTTGTGCTGAAGGCAATTAATAGTGGCTGAGTTATTCTTTTTAAAAGTAATGGAACCCGGTTTTTCAAAATTAAATATCCAACAATAATTAAAATAAGCCATAAAGCAAAAACTCCAATTACAAAAAAGAAAAGATAATTGCCGTAAAAATTGAATACGTCAAGCCCTTTCGAAGCAATAACGGCGGCTATTGCACCAAATACACCAAGGGGTGCAAAATTCATAACATAGCCAACCATCTTTAAGATGATGTGAGAAAAACTTTCCAGTGCTTTTATTAACGGCTTTGCATAATCCCCGATAGCAGTGGCGGCAATACCAAAGAAAACGCTAAAAATTACAATCTGCAATATCTCGTTGGATGCCATTGCTTCAAAAATACTTTTGGGGAAAACATGCGCCACAAAATTGGTTAGAGAAAACTGGTGGGTGTTGGATATCAAATCTGTCGCTCCTTGTGTATCTGATAAATTAAGATTAATTGCGGATCCCGGTTTAAAGTAATTTACCAATATAAGTCCTATAAAAAGACTGACTAAAGATGCCGAAACGAACCACAACAGCGCTTTACCGCCCACCCTTCCTACTGTTTTTAAATCACCCAATTTTGCTATACCAACAACCAACGTAGAAAACACCAGGGGCGCAATAATCATTTGCACTAACCTTAAAAAAATAGTAGTTAACAAATTCATGTCAACTGAAAAAGAAACAATGAAAGAAGCTGAAGATTTTTGATGCACTGCATATCCTAGTAGTCCGCCTGCGAGCATTGCAACAAGAATGTAAATTGTAAGCTTATTGTTATTTCTTGTTTCCGGCTTTTTATAACTCATATTAGTTTTGCAATATAATATTTAAAATGAGTTATCAATCTGGTAAGATAAAAAATATAGGCCCCTTTTAGATTTTAAAAATTAATTCGTTACTTTTCCATTCTATTGATAACCAAAACATATTTCAATATATGAGTTTATTTGTAACCAAACCTATGAGCAGCCTTATGGCTGAAGCGTCAGATTCGGGAAATACATTAAAAAGAACTTTAGGGCCGGTTAACTTAATTGCACTTGGTATAGGCGCAATAATTGGTGCAGGTCTTTTTGTTAGAACTGCTGCCGCTGCTGCTCAGAATGCGGGACCATCTGTAACAATTGGTTTTATCATAGCCTCGGTTGGATGTGCATTTGCGGGATTGTGTTATGCTGAGTTTGCGTCTATGATTCCCATTGCCGGAAGTGCTTATACCTATTCTTATGCAACCATGGGAGAGTTTATTGCGTGGATTATAGGATGGGATTTAATTCTTGAATATGGTGTCGGTGCAGCAACAGTAGCTATTGCGTGGAGTGAATACTTTAATAAACTGCTTGAAATTTTTGGATTGAATGTCCCGTACCAATGGTGCCATTCACCTTTTGAAGTGTCTACTACAGGCATTCATGGGATAATGAATATTCCAGCTCTATTCATCATCATTATACTGACCTTGTTGTTGATAAGGGGTATGCAGGAATCCGCCGTAGTGAATGCCATTATAGTTATTTTAAAAGTGGCTATTGTTGTAGTAGTTATTGTAATGGGATGGCAATATATAAAGCCTGAAAATCATACACCTTTTATCCCCGCGCCAACCACCTACACAGATAGCCAGGGTATAACACACAATTATGGGGGTATTCTTGGTATATTGGGAGCAGCGGGAGTTGTGTTCTTTGCATTCATTGGCTTTGATGCAGTTTCAACTGCTGCACAGGAAACCAGAAACCCCAAAAGAGATATGCCTATTGGTATTCTGGGATCACTAATAATATGTACAGTCTTATACATCCTGTTTTCGTATGTGCTTACAGGTGTTGCATCTGTAAATGATTTCAGAACACAGGGAAAAGAAGCTTCCGTAGTATATGCAATTGAACATATGAGCGGTTCTATGGTTGGCGGCGTATGGGTACCTGCATATAAATGGCTAAGCAACCTTGTAACAATTGCAATACTTGCAGGCTTTTCTTCTGTTATTCTTGTAATGCTTATGGGACAATCCAGAGTATTCTATTCAATGAGCAAAGATGGGTTGGTTCCCCGCGTATTTTCGCAGATTCATTCTAAATTTAAAACGCCTTACAAATCAAACCTTATATTCCTTTTGCTTGTTGGAAGTTTTGCTTCGTTTATTCCGGGCGACATCGTTGGCGATATGACAAGTATCGGAACCTTATTCGCTTTTATACTGGTATGCGCTGGTGTTTGGATCATGAGAAGGAAGCATCCTGAAATAAAAAGAGAATTTAAAGTTCCTGCGGTCGGTCTCGTTTCAATACTTGGCATCCTCGTTTGCGGAGCAATGATCTTTGGATTGGGATGGACAAACTGGGCAAGGCTAATAGGATGGCTCCTGATCGGATTCGTTATCTATTTTGGTTATAGTCGTTATAACAGCAGGCTTAGAAATCCAGGTAAATTTCCACCCGATACAAGCCCGCATGTTATTCCTGAAGAAGTGCCCCCGCTAATCTGACCGTAAAAGTGCTTACTAACAGTAAGGACTATTCGCAACTAGAAAAATAATAAAGGGAATTATTATTGGGGAGGTTTCATTATATAACTTCTTCAAATAAATTTTCATGCACGCTGTTGTTCTTTAATTAACTGGTGATGTTTTTTAAAGAAACGCCAAGAGGAAAACTGCGATAAGGTAACCTATTATTTGCCGCAAACTATTTTATGAATGCGGTTTCCCCGGGATAATACACATGATTAATTGATGGAATTAAAAAAGCGACAATGTAAAACTGTCGCTTTTAAAACCCACCATAAAAACTTTAAAACGGAAGGTCATCAGTTGCATCTTCCATATCTGCCGTAACTGGTTTGTTGGAGTTGGAAGTGGATGACGACGAGGAAGAATAAGAGCCCGGTGTGCCCTGGCTACTATCAATATTGCCCCCTAACAATTGCAAATCTCTTACTCTCAATCTTAACGTTGCCGCAGGCTGATTTTCTTTGTTAGTGTAAGCTTCTGCTTCGGGTGTCCCTTCTACATAAACCAGCTTGCCCTTTTTTAGGTACTGAGCAACAGCAGTACGGTCTGTCCAATAGGCACAATTTACCCATGTAGTTCTTTCTTTTAAATTTCCCTGGGAATCTTTAAATTTTTCGGTATGGGCAACATTGAAGTTGATAACGTTTTTACCGCTTACTTCTTTTTGGATGCAATCTGCTCCAAGATTTCCTACGATTTGTAATTTGATCATAACTGTGTTTTTAAATATTAATCGATGTATCTGAACGGCCGCATTCCAAGTGTTAGAATGAAGCGAAATCTAATGAATCATCACAAACCTAATTCATTTTCTTTTTCAATGAGCTCACCTGGTCTTGCAAGTTACTCACCAAATTTACCAACGAATCAACATCCCACCGCTGTTGCTGCGTTATCTTATTTATAGCCACCTGGGCTTGCCAAACTTCCAGCACATCGGCAGTATACACCTGGTAAGGCTGATAAGCCGGATTGTCGCTTACCAATGTAAGTTTGTTTTTGTTTTTATTACTTTTAATTACACGCTTATAAACAATACCTTCACTTTTACTAATGACAATATATGCGGCATTACTTTTTATATTTTCAATGCTCTCTATTTTCTCACCAACTATTATGCTTCCGCTCGGAGTGGGCATCATACTATCTCCTATTATCTCAAATGCCCGGTAGGTTCCACCGGCGAGCATCGGTAACGTAAACGTGTTAAGTTCATCAATAAACTCAGTATCAGCATAGCCGGCAAGATAACCTGCAGCAGCTTTTACAGGAACAAAATGGATGATATTCCTGTCAGCGCTCATCATTTTGAGTTGTCGTCTTTTGGCCAGGTAACTGGAGCCTTTTGATTCGCTCAGATCATGCAATAGCAGTTCATCCAACGTTACCTTAAATATTTCTGAAACAATTTCAAGAACATCCGTTCTCGGCTCTGCTCTTTCCTCTTCATAAGCGCCAATAAGAGACCGTTTGATACCTAGTTTAGAAGCAAATTCCTCCTGTGTCCACCCGCGAAGCTTGCGTAAGTATTTTAAATTAAGACCAGCTATTGCCATAGTAACTAATTTATTTAGGCAAAAATACTAATTAATTTAGCTTCGCCAAATTTATTTTGATTATCTTTCATAAAGTTTTATACAACTTACTTTCAATTCATTTTTTAACTATTATAAAATGCAACGGGTGAATAAAAATATTTACAAGTTATTTTATATAACTGGACTGGCATTTGCTGTCAATTTTAATGCCTGTGCAGATAATCTAAATCCGGAAATCAATTTTAAAATGCAAACTATGAATTCAAAATCTTACACTGACACCGGAATCATTGAAAATAAAATTTCATTAGATACTCCCGTTTTAATTTCCAGTCAATTTTCTTTTACGGAAGGCCCTGCCGTGGATAAAGATGGAAATATCTTTTTTACTGACCAGCCAAATAATCAAATATGGAAATATGATATTAACGGAACGCTATCTATTTTTATGGATAGCACACGTCGGTCTAATGGTTTGTATTTCGACGAAAAAGGCAATATTATTTCGTGTGCCGATGAACACAATCAACTAGTGGCAATAAGCCCGGCAAAAAAAATAACGGTCCTCGTTAATAATTTTGAAGGAAAGACATTTAACGGGCCAAACGACGTATGGGTGAATTCTGTAAACAGCGGTATGTACTTTACAGACCCTTATTATAAAAGGGATTATTGGGAAAAAAATCATTCCCATATGGTAGAAGAAAATGTTTATTACCTGTCAAAAAATAAAAAGTATGCTGTAGTGGTTGAAAGGGAACTGACAAAACCTAATGGGATTATCGGAACGCCTGATGGCAAATCTTTATTTGTAGCTGATATAGGAGCTAATAAAACTTATAAATATACAATTAATAAAGACGGAAGTTTATCGGATAAAAAACTTTTCACTGACCAGGGCTCAGATGGAATGACTATTGATTCGGAAGGCAACATTTATTTAACAGGGAAAGGCGTTACAGTTTATAACAGGGAAGGAAAAATGATTGAATATATTTCGATACCTGAAGACTGGACAGCCAATGTATGTTTTGGAGGAAGGTTGATGGATGAACTCTTTATTACAGCATCAAAATCCGTTTACGTAGTGCATACACGTGTTAAGGGAATCCGTTAAAATTCTATCAACTTACAATTACTGCTCCGCTTCCAAAAATCAATTTGTGGATAAATAATTAAACCTCCTGCTTTTTGTGCAAAACCGAAGCACCATAAAAGAAGAGCACCAAAGAAATTATACAAATAAGCGGCAGAAAAAAAGAACCAAAAATCGCAGCACTTGCGAGAAAAATAACCAGTAATACTACGCAGCTTATACCAATTAAGCTTAAAAGAAATACTAATAAATACTTCAGGAACATGAATGCGGTGTTAAAGATTAACAAATAGGGTGACAAGTCATTAAGTTGATAGTAATAAAACCAAAAATGTGCCAAATTCATTTATACCAGGCGGTTTAAACTTTTCTTAATCTTTTCTTGGGCTGTTTGTTCCACTTACAATAGAAACTTTTTAAGATTTCGGTATTTGTTATTTTTTAGATGCAAACTCAATTGCAGGGAATGTCTGGCAAACATCATATTGTTGTTGATACCAAAATTCTGGCAGCATTCCGTAAGAAAAATTAAGTAAGAAAACCTCGTTACTAACTGTGTAGATTATACGAAATTATTTTCATGCAAAAGAGTCGGTCTTATATCCCCGTAATAAATACCTGATGTCAATTCAAATCTTCTTAAATTAAGAGAATACAGTTTTCGAGGATTTTTTGTCGTGAGAACATCGAATCATACTATTTTATAATAGAAAAAATTCGATTGAAGAATGTAATTACCTACTACAAAGAAATATTCCAGGATATGCGAAATTTGTTTTGGGATAAGAAATAATGTTTGTTCGTTTTAATTGTTCGATACCTGTGACCCGAAGCCGTTTCTATTCCTTTGAGAAGTACCTTAACTAACACGATCGTGAAAACCTTAAAGGCCTTCACGATTTTTTTTGAATAAAACTTTAGAACTAAACAAAATAAAAAATCAACAAGGGATTTTTGCCTTTATTGTGCAACCATTCCCCGGGCTGCTTATTATTTCTATCCCGCCATTGTAAGATTCAATCCTGTCTATCATATTGGAAATGCCGATTCCTTTTCTTTCACTATTCACATCAAACCCTATACCATCGTCTTTTATGCTAATATCAAGTATTTTCTCTTTTTCAGTAATAGAAACCATTACATTTTTTGCCTTTGCATACTTAGAAATATTATTAATTTGTTCCTGGATTATTCTGAAGAGATTTAGCTTAAGATCATCATTGAGAAGTTGCGGAACCAGTGAATATTTAAACGTCGTTTTTATCAATGTACTTTGACTAAAGTTATCGAGCAAGGTTTGCACCATTTTATCAAGATTAATATTTTTAAGTGGTGTTACCAATCTATGGCAAAGCAAACGGATCTCTTCGATAGAACTGTCAATTAATTCCATTGGACGCTTAATTAATTCCTTAAACCCCGGATTATCATTTCCAACCATTCCAAGATACAATTTTGTACCCGCCAGTATTTGATTAATATTGTCATGAAGTTCCTCGCCTAAACGGTTTCTTTCTTTTTCCTGGGCCGCTATCATTGCCCTGGTAATTCTTTTTTGTTCCTGTACTCTTTGGGTTACCAGTTCCTGTTCAATCAATTTTTTTTCTGTTATATCCCGTCCGGTAATACAAACGCCTTTTATCTTACCATCATCTTTAACCGGGTTTATTGAAAAATCGATCCATATGTTATTACCATCTTCCAGGCCATACACCCGCTCATACTGAACTCTCTCTCCTTTTAAAACCCTGGAAACTGATTCCTTAAACAAAGAATTTTTATCATTGGGAATAAAATCAAAAAGCTGATCACCAATTTGAATTTCTTTTTCACCTAATAATAACCCATATTTTGACGCCCGGTTGTTTAGGGCTTTTATAATTCCATTCATATCCATCAGTAAAAAGCCTTCCGAAGTATTTTCAAAAATTGCTTTAAGATTATTTTTTGATTCTTCACTTTTCTTCTCCGCTTCCAGTTTTTCTCTTTCCGCTTTTTTTTGTCTCATCGCCATGTCAATAGCGGCCGGTAGCCTGGCAAGCCTGTCTTTTAATAAATAATCATCTGCCCCCTTTTTAATCATACCGGCAGCAAATTCTTCCGTGGCTGTTCCTGAAACCATTATAAATGGAATCTGCAGGTTTCGTTGTTTTTTAATTTCGAGGGCTTCTGCTGCACTAAACTGGGGCATGGAATTATCAGAAAGAATGAGATCGGGCCGAAATTCGTCGAGCATACTTAAATAAGAATTCTTGCTCATTGCAATTTTAAATTGCCAATTTGGCTTTGTCTTTTTCAAGAAACGTTGAACAATTTCAGCATCGGTCTCACTGTCTTCCAGCAATAAAATTTTTAAATGATCTTCCATGTTAAAATTTTATTTTGTAGGCGGTTGATTTAAGAGTAACCAATAAAAGCCTATATTTTTTATGGCGTGCGTAAATGCTTCAAAATTTACGGGTTTTGCGATATAGCTATTGGCACCCAGTTTATAACATTTTTGGATATCCGGTGTTTCCTGTGACGAAGTTAATATCACCACGGGTATATCCTTAGTCCGGTCGTCGGACTTCAATTTTTCAAGTACTTCAATGCCATTAACCTTAGGCATGTTTATGTCGAGCAATATAACCTTTGGAACCCGTGATATTTCGCGTTGTTGCTCATATTGATTTTGCGCAAAAATGAAATCAATCGCCTCTTCCCCGTCTTTCACATGAAACATATTATTGGCCAAATGATTTCTTTTCAATTCTCTCAATGTTAGTTCTGCGTCATTCTGGTTGTCTTCAACCAGTAGAATATCGATTGAGTTATAATCCATTGCATTTTTATTTAATGAGAAAACTTGTTTTACATTTTAACTGTTATTACCTGGATTTGAAAATGAAAAACTGAACCCTTATTTATTTCTGCTTCCCCATAACAGGAAACTCAGACTGTTCTATTTACAAGAACAATTTTTTTTACAATAAGTTTTTACAAATAAATACTTAATGATTCCGGGGTTGGTGATGGCAATTAGAGTAACCATACGAATTCTTTGGGATCAACCGCAATACCAAATTACTAATTAAATAAACAAAAATTGAAAAAATTTGTGAATATGAATTCAGCAAACTGATTCACCTGTTATGGCAAATAACGTATATATGTGTACGAACTAATTACACGTCCGTTTTTGCTTTATAGCATTATGCAAAAATCCAGGAAAGAAACTACCGGCAAAAATTGGCCGGATAGGAAACAAGCTTTAATTAGATTCCAGGAATTTTTCAACCTCCGGAAAATAAATATCCGGCCTGTCGAGCCAACCATAGTGCACGCAATGGTCCATAAAGACCAATTTAGAGTTTTTCAAAATTTCGTGCTCCTCGACGGCGGTTCTCTCCTCTATAATATCCTGCTTTCCCTGGATGATTAACACCGGTTGTTTAAATTGAGATAGTTTGTTTTTACAATCAAATTTTATCTTTTGCAAGTCTTGCCATACGAGACCATTAATAATGGAATTCCCTTGCGTAAGCCTTTCCGCTATGGCCGGGATATTTTTCCTGTTATAAACATAAGCAGGAGCCATAGCAAATCCTCTGTGAAGTTTTGCAAAAATACTTGTATCACCATCGCTTATTTTTTTATTCCAGTATTTTAATGAATCCGCCTCCTCCGAACTCAGTTTTCCATTAACCCTGTTAGCTACATAAGATAATAATCCAAGATCCATGCCCCCCGATGACGACAAAATCAGTAATTGTATATTTTGCGGGTAGAGAGTTGCATAATACGATGCAAGCATACCTCCAAAAGAATGTCCGAGAATAGCCCATTTTTGTATATTAAGATGTCTTCTCAAATTCTCAATATCTTCTGCCATTAGCTGCATGGTAATAGTTGCAGTATCCGGCTTTTGTAAAGTTGATTTACCGGTTCCCCGCTGGTCATAAATAATGGTAGTATTGTTTTTTGATAGAACTTTGGCAAGATCCACAAAGCCGTCACTGTTCATTCCTGGGCCGCCATTAATAATTAGCAAGGGCTCACCGGATCCAAATGTTCTGTAATAAATTTTTAAACCTCCCGATTCCGCATATCCTTCCGTTTGCGAATGACCAGCCAGACAAATAATGTTAATTATAAAAAATGTAAAAAGAGATTTCATAAATGTCAATTATACTACAAGTAGAAAAGATGTATTGTCGAAAAGTTGCCTGAAAAGATAACAGGAATATTAGTCATCGCACAAAAATATTATTTACGCTCTTGCCCGTTTTTTATGAACGGCAAACTTCATAATTTTTATAGCTTACACCTTAATGCTATTGTGGGATACACCTGGAAGATATTATCGGTTGTAAGCACGTGATAGTTCATGTTAACTTTTGTGCCAAATGCAAAAACTTTATTGATGTTATACCAAAACTGCGGCTCTGCAAAAAAAGAGAATCTTTTACCACTAAAGTCTTTAGTTAAATCATCACCATGATTTTTATTTTCAGTCCAAACAGAAAAATCTCCTGAAAGTTCAGCCTTATAATTCCACAAGCCTTTCCACCAATACAAGGTGTAAAGGAAATCGTTCGATGGCTTGTCATAGGTAACCAATTTATAATCCAGCACACTGTTTAAATAGGCGTCGCCCCATTTAAAAGGATAACTTAGGCCGGCGGAATATGTATTTAAAATATAATAACTGTATTGTTTTGGCTCGGTAACTCCCAGCCCGCCGCTATATTGCAGGCTTAAAAATATTTTTGGCTTCCAAAACCGAAACGATTGCGATACCTGGATATAAAATTTCCCGATATTATTTTTCCGGCCAACAAAATCAGCCTGCGATTTTAATAAAAACGAACCTGGTTTAATAAAAGATTTGCCTGAATCCTGGTTTTTGAAATATTCAAAATAAAGAGTTGGAAAATTTTGGGGATTTCGCCTGGGGTCTATTGTATGCCTTACATCATAGTGGAATTGGAGCGTTTGAGAAAATGAAAGGCAGCTATTGAAACAAAAAAAAGCTGCTGTTAGAAATTTCATACTTTTAAATTTTTTCGGTGCCGGTTTGTTGAGTATGTAAAACTGTTTCAATTAAAAAGCAGTGTGCGGAAATGGAACGGAAATGTTCAGAAATCCCGCGGAAATATTATGAAATTATCTTAATAGAAAGTAATAAACAGGAAAGATGGATTTGAATAATGAGGCATTTATTAATTTGTTTAAAGAGTGTTACCGAAAATGTTTTGGATATCCCTTAACGGTCCCCATGTCTGAAACCGAAAGCAAACATTTTGCAAATAAAATTTTCGAAGAAACGGGACTGGTGATTGGTGCAAAAAGTATCAAGAATTATTCATCTTATGTTCTCAAAAGCCCGGATGCAAAGCATGAAAATCCTTCAATTGCCACCTCAGATACGCTAGCAAGATATATCTTAAATGCACCCTATACCGACGAGGTAAAGCGAAAAACCAATGAAGGCCATTATCCTTATTGGTTTCAATATAAAAGCAGTTTTGCCGATCCCGGAAAAAAGACTTTGAAAAAAAAGTGGCTGCACCCCAATTATTTATTTTTTGGTATTCTGATACTCATAGCAATTGCGTTCCTTTTAATACGCTTTACCGGTTACAAGCACGAAAATAATTTTATCGAGGATTTTCATTCAGTTCAAACCGACTCACTCAATTCACACGGCTGGCTCTTAAAATTTGAAGATACAACGTGGTGGAATAGACGAAATGAAAACCCGGGTGAGTTAACGCTTTTTACACTGAGGGGAGACAACTGGCCCGATTCGGCAAACGAACCGGTTATAAAAAATTTATTGCTTAAAAAAATTACCTCGGATTGTTTTTCAACAGAAATTCACGTGAGCAATTTTATACCGGCGGAAGAATGGCAACAAGCGGGTATCCTGTTGATGGAAGATACTTCGCTTAAAAGTAAATGCGTGAGATTATCCATTGCGTATAACGATTTTTTTGGCGGATTTCCCAGGCCTAAAGAAATAATTATACAGGCAGTAAGTACAGGCGGTAAAGGTTATGATCATCCTGAAGAAATTGTACATCTTCCTGTATTTACTATCGAGGCCGGCAACGATAGCCTTTTAAAAAATAACATGCAAAACACCGCCCTGCGAATTGAAAAAAACAATAGCCGTTTTCGATTTCTGTTTTCAGCCGGACCTGTTAAAAATTTTGCCTTCAGGGAAGCATTCAGCAACGAGATTGATTTCAGGCCAAAGTATGTTGGGATATTTGCCCTGAAAGGTTTTTCAAAAGACACAAATCATATTCCTGTTCGTTTCGATTATTTCAGCCTGTTGAATAAACCTTGCGAAAAATAGGCAATGGCAATCTTTGAACTCATCTGCGATTGCTTCCACTTTTTCTTATGATTGATTACTTTTTATAACCGATCTATCCTTTACAGGAATAACCAATTTCAATCCCGACCATTTTTCATCAACTGCACAAACTTTAATATCCACTAATCCGTTTCTTAACGCAATACTCCTTATAATATCTTCCGTAATATCTGTTGCAATTTTAGCAGATTTTTTATACCACGATACCCATATCATCCCATCGGGATGTAGTTGGTTTTTTAACGCGATAATTTTATTATTCAGTTCTTCGGCATTAGCCGGGAAAAAATGAACAAAATTACATTTCGTCTTAGTATCTTTTATGATTTTTGTATCAGCAGGAAAATCGGGAAAAAGCTTTGAATAATATTCCGGGGCATTAACAAGCTTTATTACAAAGCCTTCCTTAATGCCTAGTTTTTTTGCAAGAAGCGTTCCTGAATATCCGGATGTTTGCATGATTGATTTGCCAGTTTTACCTGTCCAGGAAATTATTACGTTCCTATTTCCATACCTTTTATTAATCCATTTTCAATTGCATAAGCATGCGTCACTAATCCATCCAATAATATATTTCCCTGCATGTCTTTTACCACCTGGTACACTCCAACTTCTATTTTACCATCTTCGTTTTCTGTAAAAGAAATTGGTTGCACATTTGGGTTTATTTCTTTCCATTGCCTCGTCCAATAATTTCTAACTTCTCCGTGCCCTTCCACATAGCCCCCTTCCCATCCATTTGGCCAATGAACATTTGCATCCATTAATAAAAGCACTGCATCAATGTCTCTTGCGTTAAATAGCTGATATGCCCGGACAAGAATGTCTTTGTATTCTTCTATCATTAAATGAGAGTTTAAAAAATAAAGTACAATAGTCTGAGTAATTAAGAAGGTAAAGATAAAACACCAACAATTTTATAATAGCTATTCCAAAGATGAGATGAAAAAATATCCCCTCCGAATATTAAAGAATAGAAAATTCTCTCCGGCTTGAGAAAAAAATATTGATGAAAAGTTCCGTTTGTATTTAGTTACCCGACCTGGATTCGAACCAAGACAAGCAGAATCAGAATCTGCGGTACTACCGTTATACTATCGGGCATTGATACTGCAAATATAAGCGTTTGTGTAATTTATTTTTTGCCAGGGCCCCTGAAAATTTAATGAAGTAAGAACTCTCTAATTGGCCGAAGAATTTTATTATCAAATAGAAATTTCAGTAACGGGTAAACAAAGAAAGTTTGCGAAAAATAATAAGATGAGCAAAATTAAATTTGTGTTATTAACTTTAGAGCAATAATCAAACTGATATAAAAATTATAAGTTCATCCAAAAATCTTATTTATGAAGCCAATAACAATTAGTTTTCCAAGTGTTTTTGAAACTGCTTTCGGCAATACAGAAAATTCCGCAAAGGATCTTTTAAATGGCTTAAAGGTTAAGAAAAACGAGACATGGTACCTTGTAGGTAACATGGCAAAACGAAGTGCAATCAATGCAGGACGTATCGTAAATGCGGCCCCCAATGAAGAAGATTTCGACATCCTGTTCAGATCGTCTATGGCAAACGTACTGGATAAAGTAGAGCAACCTTTTAGTGTAACGACAGGTTTTCCCCTTTCCACTTATAATGTTTATAAAAATGCAGCCCAACAATATTTTGGTCATCGTCATTTTTTGATTGAATATGATACAAATACTTTTAATGTAAAAGGCGGCGTGAAAAAAAATACATTTGAAATTGATACTTATGACATAATACCAGAAATTGTAGGAGGCAT
The DNA here is from genome assembly GCA_963819925.1 of uncultured Chitinophagaceae bacterium. Lineage (GTDB taxonomy): Bacteria > Bacteroidota > Bacteroidia > Chitinophagales > Chitinophagaceae > Ginsengibacter. Next base: position 809,928 of record CAWFYG010000029.1, read on the forward strand.
CATAGGACTAAAAAAGATGTTTCCCGCAAGCGGCAGCGAAAATTTCATAGCAATAAGTTTTGGCTTTGGTACTGTAGAGGGTGGCCTTGCGACTGCAGATGGCCTTGTCCACCGCACCTGTTTTAGCTCGCATGGAATGCGATACGTGATCGGGAATCTTACCCGCGAACTGAATACAAAATATTATCTTGAAATGAAGAACGAACACCAGATGGACGAAGCATTTGTAAAAGGTTCCATATTTGCCAACAGGCGACGTATCGATTTAAAAGATTACAGGAAATCGCTGCTGAAACAATATTATAAAGAAGTTGTTTCACCGCTAATGAGGCAGCATTTTACTGATGCCGATTTGGAGCAATGTTCTAAAATATATTTATTAGGCGGAGGCGCCAATTATACTGATCTGAGTGACGCAGTGATTGAAGAGTTTCACGGATTTATCCCTGTTGAGGTAGTGCCTGACCCGGAGTTGGTAGTGAGCATTGGTTATTTGTATAATTCATTGAGGGTGTCTGATAACCATCCTTCCCGGTCTATTGGTATTGACATTGGAAATGCAACAACAACTACTTCAATATTCGAAAACGTAAAGTAATTTTAATTATTAACTTTCTGCAATGAGGCCATTACTTCTTTTGAGCAAGGGGTTCTACATACCGGCGGGTATTGTTGTAACCGGCAATTTTAATTCTGAGAAGGAAGGCGGTATTGAAGGTACTATAAACGGAGATGTACAAGTAAGAGCCTCGCTCATCATAGAAAAAAAAGGAATTATTAACGGAGATCTTCACGCCGCAAACGTGGTGGTAAAAGGGCGAATAAATGGTAATATTTATTGCGAGGGAAAAGTGACTGTATTAAAAGACGGTTTTGTTGCGGGAAACATAATTGCTTCAGAATCCAGGGTAGATAAATTCAGTATTGTAAAGGGCGTGATCTCTCACCTTAACCGAAAAAGAGACGCGGAAAATGGTATAGGAACCAACGATGTGCTTGCCGAAAGCTCGATTCCTTTAATACCGGAGATTGTTATACCAGATGAACCTCCGCAAACCTGGTTTTAAAGTTTAAAAATTTTGTTTTCGTTTTTCTAAAATATGATTTCGGAACGTGAATGTTATTGGCCATTCTCACTTTTTCTTAACAACTATTACTTTCTAAAACACGTATATTTAAAAAAACAGGAACATGAAATCCATAATCATTTTATTTATTTCAACAGGATTAATGGTAGCGCTTACATCATGCGCTCAAAAATCCGGAAACAAACCTATCCAAACTGCTGACAAAAAAGTGGATCTTTCTAAATACAGCAAAGCTTATTTTGCAGCAGGTTGTTTCTGGCATGAAGAAGCTTTATTCGAAAGTGTAAAAGGAGTAAAAGAAGCTATTTCCGGATACGCCGGCGGCACTGCCGCAAACCCCAACTACGAAGAAGTTGCGACAGGCAATACAGGCCATGCTGAAAGTGTTGAAGTATATTATGATCCCTCACAGATTTCTTACGAAACCTTACTGAAAGTATATTTTGCCGGTCAAAACCCAATCCAGGTTAATGGCCAGGGGCCTGATCTTGGTACAGAATATCGCTCTATTGCTTTTTATACCAACGACACGGAAAAAAAAGATATCGAAAATAAAATTAACGAAATGAATGCTTCCGGAAAATACAATGCTCCCATAGCTGCACAGGTGATGCCATTAAAAAAGTTTTGGCCGGCCGAAGAGTATCACCAGGATTTTATAGAACACAATCCTAACCAGGGATATATCCAGGCTGTGTCCATTCCTGAAATAAAAAAATTTCAAAGCGAGTATCCTCAGTTAATAAAACCAGACCATAGGTTTTAGAAATTTTTTCCGGGAACCATATTTTCAGCAAAAAAGGAAATTATTAAATTGCAGAAGCAATTAATTTCCCGGCTATGAAACAATTTTAATTATTTACAATTTACAATCCTTCCATTTGCTTTCTCAACTCTTAAAGCGCAGGAAAATCCTTCGACCAAACCAAGTAATATTGAAAAGTTTAAGAATTTATTGAAGCAAAATAAAATTCAGCTTGACCGGGATCAAACCAATTCCCTGGACATAGAGCAATTTCTTGCGTTCAATTTTCAACAGAAGCCGGTTTTTCTCTTTGAAACAGAAAAAGGAAAAGTGTATGCGAACCCGTTAGATAAAATGCGTTTATTAAGCCCTGAATTTAATTCAAAAATGCCTGTTGATAAAAGTTCCCCCCTGATTTACATTCCAAATGCTGTACCGGAAAAAAGTAAGTACCGTAGGAGTTTACTTATTTTTCGTTTTAAAACCAGGACCATATTATATTAATACCCTCGCCCGGGTATAGGCTGCCTGCTACCTAAGCTCCAATACCTTATTTTTGCAAAAAATAATTTTATGCAGGCATTACTTGTAATACACAATCTATTAAGATGGCTGGTTATTATTTTTGGCATCTGGACTGTAATAAGCGCCATCAGCGGACTTTCGGGAAAAAGAGAATTCACGGCATCTGATAACAGGAGTAATTTTTTCTTCATGTTGTGCATGGATATCCAGTTGCTGGTTGGCCTTGGACTTTACTTCACCGGTGCATGGTTTGATCAGTTGAAACACCTTGGTGATGCAATGAAAGATGCCAATCTCCGTTTCTTTACAATGGAACATGAGGTTATGATGATTATCGCCTGGATATTGGTGCACGTAGGACGAGTGAACGTAAAGAAGACTTCTCTTTCTTCTGCAAAATTTAAAAAGAGCCTTTTATTTTTTGGAATAGCATTGTTGTTAATACTAATTGCCACGCCGTGGCCGTTTAGAGAAGCAGTGGCCAGACCCTGGTTCAGGTGGTTTTAGAATATTTGAAAATTTGAAAACTGAAAATTGAAAATGAGTGAAGAGCAGAAAGAAAAACCAATAATACTTATTACGAACGATGATGGTATAACGGCTCCGGGTATACGTAACCTGGTGGAAGCCGTAAAAGAACTGGGAAAAGTTGTAGTAGTTGCACCCGATAAGCCTCAAAGCGGCATGGGGCATGCAATTACGATAGGTGTTCCCTTAAGGCTTAATAAAGTAGATGATATGTTTGAAGGTGTGGAGTCGTGGCAAACAAGCGGCACACCCGTCGATTGCGTAAAGCTTGCAGTTGATAAAATACTTCATCGTAAACCGGATATTTGTCTCAGCGGTATCAATCACGGCGCCAATCATTCTATAAATGTTATTTATTCAGGAACCATGAGTGCTGCCATGGAAGCCTCCATTGAAAGTATCCCCTCCATTGGTTTTTCGTTGTTGGATTACAGGTTTGAGGCTGACTTTACGGCTGCGAAATTTTATGTAAATAAAATAGTAGGAAGTCTTTTGCAAACAAAAATGCACAAACATCTTTTACTGAATGTGAATATTCCTTCGGTCCCACTTAATGAAATGAACGGTATAAAAGTATCCAAGCAAGCCTATGCGAAATATGATGAAGATTTTGATGAGCGCCTTGATCCGCACGGTAAAAAATATTACTGGCTTACGGGAGAATTTAAAAACTTTGATAAAGGCGAAGATACTGATGTGTGGGCGTTGGAACATAACTATGTAAGTGTAGTTCCCGTACAATTCGATCTGACGAATTACAAATTAAAAAAAGAATTAGAAAAAAACTGGGACGTATTATGATATTCAAAAAAGACGATTTTATTTTCGGACTTGCTCTCGGACTTATAGCGCCCGTTATAGGTTTTATGATTTATAAGTTATATAAATTTAAAGGGCTAACACTTACCGAAATGTTTCAGTGGATGAAATTGAATCCCAATTTAATTTCCGTATCCATAAGCGTTTCCCTGCTGGCCAACGCAATCTTATTTACCATTTACGTTAACGGGCACCGCGATAAAACTGCCAAAGGAATTTTTATTGTTACGGTTATTTATGCAATTATTGCTTTGATATTTAAGTTTTATTAAATCACTTTTTTATCAATATTTCAGTTTCTCCGTTACCATTAGTTTGCATTCTTTTCATACAGTTTTAACAGCCGCTTATTTGCTCCCGTGAAAATATAACTGATCGACAACCCTACATAAGATAAGTTAGCTGAATAGGTTCCTGTGCTTTGCGGTTTGCCCGTAACATCAATGGTATAATTAAAGTTTGCAATTTTAGTTGCCGAAAAGTTTGCAATCAGATTGATGCGAAGAAAATTATAATTAGAAAGGAAAAAAGAATATCCTCCGCCAACATTATAATTGAACCAGGGCTTCAAATTATTTCCAATATCGCCGTCCATAGATAAGACCGGAACGTATTGGCCATTTACATCAATTCCACCATAATCATAACCATAACCTTCTTCATTTGGATCAAGGCGTACATTTATTCCGACGTCTGCATTCCAAGTCGAATTATTTTTAGAGGGCCATCTTCGTTCTACCCATATGGGCGCCGACAAGTATATATCATAATCTTTGGTGAGGCGTCCCCGGAAATTGATATCATCTTGCAGATTGGGGGTGAAATCAGATTTTGGGATGAACAACTTAAAATTTCTCCCACTGAACCCGACACGAGCGCCTGCTATTAGGGAATAATCTTTATTGAAATTGACATAATAATTACCGCCAGCTTCGATGCCCGCCACGCTGGAAGAACTCATTGCATAGGCACCCGATTGCCTTACAGGCTTTCCTTTTTCCGCATTATACCGGCTTAGATAAAAGCCGAACCAGGAACGTTTGAAAAGAACTTTTGACAGAGCTTTTTTAGCCGTGTCGTTATGTTGCGCATCGAGGCGTGTCGCGTTATTAGCAACGAATAATTTTCGCGATTTTTTATTGGCTCCGGTAAAAATATAGCTGAATGATAAACCTACATAAGACATATTAGCCGAGAAGGTTCCGGTACTTTGTGGCTTGCTGGTAACATTTATCTGGTAGCTTCCGTCTATAATTTTTTTGTTGGAGAAATTTGCCAGCAGGTTGCATTGCAGATAATTATGATTTCGAAGCAATAACGAGTAGCCTCCTCCTATATTATAGTTGAGCCACGGCCGCAAATTGTTACCCATTGTCGCGTCTATTTCCAGTACTTCTATTTGATTGCCATTTACATCCGTTATATACTCTCCAAAACCATAAGGGCTATACCTCAGGGGATAATACCTGACATTTACACCTGCACTGGCATTCCAAAAACCATTACTTCCAGCAAACCACCGCTTTTGTATCCAAATGGGAATGCTTATGTAATATGCCCATTCAGCTATCCCATATTCCTTCCAATCCCCACCAATACCTGGATTAAAGTCGCTTCCCGGAATAAAAAGTTTGTAATTAGTAGCTGCAGCGCCACCGTGCAGCCCTGCTATTACTGAATAACTATTATTGATATGGATATGGTAATCAGCCCCGGCTTCAAATCCATGCCTGTAGATCGTTTTAAGGTGATAAGCACCCGATAGAGGAGTAGCTTTTGCTTTGTTAACGAAATAAGGCAAAATTGAAAAGCTGATACCTGATTTCCAGGTAGCATTGCGGGTAGTTTTAGTATCAATTCCTGAAGTGTCAAATATTTGGGAAAACGAAAAACATCCATAGACTGTAAATGCAATACAAAATGACATTAACTTCAAAACAAAGCTATTCTTCATCACAATAATTTTATAGTAGATTTCTTAATTATCGTTTTGTACTAACCTTCCAGCTGCTCCTTAGCGCCGAAAACAAAAATGTTTAGAAATATGAAATGGGGGGAAATTGTAATTAACTTTCTCATGACTATTAGTTTTGGTTTGAAAGCTAAATGTAGATGTATTTCTTTGTAAAGCAAGGATTTTACAACCAGCTTTAACTGTGATTTATCGCAGCCCTTAAATTTACAAGAGAGCTCACTAAAGGTGCATTTCATTCAACCTAATCAATTCTGATTATCTTTAAATCCTCATTACATTCAACAGGAGAATGAAATATTACATCATTGCAGGCGAAGCTTCCGGCGATTTACATGGCAGCAATCTTATTAAAGAAATAAAAAAATTAGATTCCGGTGCTTTAATTCGCGGCTGGGGCGGTGACAAAATGCAGGCCGCAGGAGCCACCCTGGCAAAGCATTACAAGGACCTGGCTTTTATGGGATTTGCTGAAGTCGTTAAAAACCTCCCCTCCATTCTGAAGAATTTTAAATTTTGCAAAATAGATATTCAAAATTTTCAGCCAGACGCAGTCGTTCTTATCAACTATTCCGCTTTCAATTTGCGCATGGCAAAATGGAGCCATCAAAAAAAAATCAGAAACATTTTTTACATCTCTCCCCAGGTATGGGCATGGAAAGAAAGCAGGGTTACAACTATTAAAAAGTATGTTGACAAAATGATCGTCATCCTTCCTTTTGAAAAACAATTTTTTAAAAAATGGGACTATGCCGTCGAATATGTAGGACACCCTCTTGTGGATGTTATAGAAAGTTTTAAGCAAGAACATGCTGCTATAAAACAATCATCAAATATTATTGCGTTATTGCCGGGCAGCCGAAGGCAGGAAATTCAAACGCAGCTCCCCGTCATGCTGGAGGCTTCCAAAAATTTTGCCGGTTATTCGTTCATTTTGGCTAAAGCCCCTTCAGTTGACGATGAGTTTTATGAACAATTTCTCCAAGGCTATCAAAATGTCGAAGTAATATCTAACGATACCTATTCTTTGCTCATGAAAGCCACAGCAGCAATAGTCACTTCCGGAACGGCCACATTAGAAACTGCTTTGTTTGGTGTTCCTGAAATTGTTTGTTATAAAGCAAGTGCCCTATCTTATGAAATTGCAAAGCGATTGGTGAAACTCAAATTCATCTGCCTTGTAAATTTAATCATGGATAAAGAAGTTGTGAAAGAATTGATACAAAATGAACTGACGCCTCAAAATATCACCCATGAGTTAAATGGAATTTTATTTGATACGCTCAAAAGAGAAAGAATAGAAATGGATTATGTTGAGTTAAAAAAATTGTTATCCAAGGGAGGGAATGCTTCTGCCAATGCGGCAAAGATTATTTATGAATTCGGGGCAGCCGAGTAGCAAATTTGATTCGTTAATAAGATTAAATTTTAAAATAAAATCGTTTAATCCGATACGTTATACCCTAATACTTTATATTCTTTTACAATGAACAATTCAATAAAAATTATAAAGTCCGAAGTCATTTGCAAAAGCTGGCATACACTTAGGAAAATAACTTTTGAACATTTACAAAAAGACGGAACGTGGCAAATACAAAGCAGGGAAGCTTATGACAGGGGTAACGGCGCCGTGGTTTTATTGTATAACAAAGAACGTAAAAGCATAATTCTTACTAAGCAATTCAGAATGCCGACTTATATTAATGGAAACCATACCGGAATGTTGATCGAAGCTTGTGCCGGCCTGCTTGATAATGATAACCCGGAAGATGCAATAAAACGGGAAACAGAGGAAGAAACGGGCTATAAGATAACCGACGTAAGAAAAATTTATGAAGCGTATATGTCTCCCGGATCTGTCACTGAAATTTTATATTTTTTTATTGCCGAATATTCGAAAGATATGAAAGTGCATGAAGGTGGCGGCGTTGCTCATGAACAAGAAATTATTGAAGTACTCGAAATGGACTTTCAGCAAGCAATGGAGATGATAGAAACAGGCGAAATAAAAGATGCGAAGACAATAATGTTATTACAATATTTGAGATTGAAAAATATTTTGTAAAACAGGATCCATATTCTCTTTAATTTTTCCAGGCTACCAAAGCGGCTTTCCCTGGTAATAATCCAAAATCTTTGCTCGTAATACAAAATCATATTTGGCAGCTATGAGATTGATCTTTGTTCTGTCCAGGTTATTTTTTGCAATAAGAAAAATATCAGACGTAATTACACCAGCTTCAAACTTTGCCTGCGCCGCATTAAATGATTCAGTAAACGACTGCACCTGGTCTAACAGGATTTGATATTTATCTGAAGTATTTTTAAAATTAACGTAAGCCTGCTCAATCGCCTGTTGTAAAAGTGTTTTGGTATTCTGCTCTACAAGTTGGTTTGCCTTAAATTCAATTTTCGCAGTACGAACTCTGCTTCTTGCCTGTGCACCATTGAATATAGGAACAGATAAATTCAGTCCTATATATTTAGAAAGGTTATTATTCAATTGTGAACCAAAAGCTACTTTTTGAGTATTGTAATTGTATTGTTTCGTCATCACGGAATATTGCGTTCCATTCACAGTCACATAATCGGAAGATGCAACGTCCTGGCTGCCTAAAAGAGTGGAACTGGTTAACGCACTTGAGTAATAACTTCCGACGCTCCCGTTTAGTGATAAAGTAGGATACAACAGTCCACGCAATGCTTTTACATATCTCTCTGCACTTTCCGTTCTGAAATGGACCGCCTTGATTTGCGCAAATTGCTGCACCGCGGTATCATAAATCGTTGCCGGGTCAACAACATATTGAATGTTGAACGCATCGTCTGAAAGCCTTTCCACCTCAACGCTGTCGTTGTAAGGTATGTTCAATAATTGCGCAAGTGCAAGCTTTGCCGTTGTGACTGCAGCCCGGCTATCGGAAACGCTCAACTGGTCGCTTGCCAACTGGCCTTTTAAAGTATAGTAGTCAGAAGGGGGAATAGCACCGGATTTGTTTTTGATGGAATCTATATCTGCTTCTTTTTTGGTTCCATCTTCCTGCAGTCCCGCATTTACTAATAAATCTTCCGCACTTAAAACGTTCAGGTACGCCAGGATGATATTGATCGTCAACTGGTCCTTTGATTGCTGCAGCTCCATTTTTGAAGCTTCATAAGCCAGTGTGTTTGATTTAATATTGTTTTGCAGAGAGAAACCGTTGAACAATGTAATGCCGCTGGACACCTGGTAATTGGCAGAATTGATATTTTGGTTGATGAATGCATTGGTCACAGGGTCGTTAGTTCTTCCTGAAGTAGATCCGTAGCTTCCCGATGCACCCAAGTCAGGCAGCATGCTGAGCTTCGATTGCTGCATGGTAATCCTTGCCTCCTGGCTGGCCAGGTCAGCTTTGTTTACATTAATATTATTAGCAATCCCCATTTGGATTGCCTCCTTCAGGGTTAGCTTTTTTTGTGCCTGTACAACGAAGCAAATCAGCACGAAAATTATATTAAGAAAGATCGTTTTCATTTTTCGAATATCCGTATTAGTTATTTACTTTAATTTTAAGATTCTTTTTCTATTCGTCCATCTAACAGGTGAATAATTCTTGTACCGTAGGCGGCATTTTTTTCGGAATGAGTTACCTGGATAATCGTGACACCTTCTTTATTTAGTTCTGTAAAAATGTCCATAATCTCCTCCCCTTGTTTAGAATTTAAATTGCCGGTAGGTTCATCCGCTAAAATCAGCTTTGGCCTTACAATTAAAGCCCTTGCAATACCAACCAATTGTTGCTGCCCGCCTGAAAGATTATTGGGAAAGAGATCTTTTTTGCCGACAATCTGGAAGCGATCCAACATATCGGCAACCATTCCTTTTCTTTCGCCTGCTTTTATATTCTGATAAATAAGCGGCGTTTCAATATTTTCATAAACAGTAAGTTCATCAATTAAATGATATGCCTGGAACACAAAGCCAATATGACTTTTATAAATTTCAGAACGCTGCTTTTCCCTGAGCTTAAATACATCCTGGTCCATAAAAACGTATTCTCCTTCGTTGGCTTCATCGAGCATACCCATTACATTCAGCAAAGTAGATTTGCCGGAACCGGAAGGTCCCATTATTGAAATAAATTCTCCCTGCTTTATATTTAGATTAATATCTTTTAAAATAAAAGTGCGGTTACTCCCCGTATTGAACCATTTGTAAATATTCTTTAATTGAATCATATTGATTTTAGTTTAGAGTCTAAAGTTCAGGATTTAAAATTATAGATGACTAAAATTTTCAACCATCATACCAATGATCTATAACATTGATACAGAAGACGTAAGAGCAAACTTCCTTTTGGCATGTGTCCGAATATGGACACTTGATTTAAAAAGCGGACACTTTAACCGGATGAAATACGGGGCAAGGTTCACTCCATTTTTCCCCGGGTAGATTGCTTTCCGATAAAATTTTCCCATCCCAGGCAATTATTTTCATAAAAAGTAGTTATTATAATATTGGTCCCTATGAAATAATTTTTTAAATCCAATTGTTCTTATCCGATGCAGATAATTTTACTTCTTATTGCAGCTATTGCACTCATTGCCGGCCCCTTAAATTTTTTTTATAAAAACCCAAAAAAGAAAAAAGAAGATCTTTTTTTGCAGCTAAGCTGGGAGGGAACTGCAAACAATCTTATTTTTTGCAGCCAGGAGATTCTCCAAAATAAAGTGATCGGAATAGATGGAATACACCGGAAAATTATGATAGTGGAAAAAACCCGGGATACCTATAATTGCTCGATAATTTCTCTTGATGAAGTGGAACACTGCGAATTAGTAAAAAGTTGCGGGTCCTTAAATCCTGCCAATCTTAAAAATTTCGAAATAGAAAAAAACCTCCACGCAATCGAACTCCAATTTGAATTCAAAAACCATTCCCAGCCCGCTTCAATTACATTTTATAACAGCTTAATTAATTCCAGGAAAGAGTTTGATTTATTAAAAGCAAAAGCGGAATTTTGGAGTGTGATGCTTTCAAAACTTATAACCATACAGGTGCAGGCACGTGCTTAAAATTTTACCCGAAGAGCAACTTTGAATTTTTCTATACAATCGTTTCTACAATAGTTTCTATTCAAGGCCACGCATTTCTTAGAAACTGCAACCAGTTTTTATACATCATATTTGCAATATCCTCATCAGTATACCCTCTTTTTTTGAACATGGGAATCAGGTTTTGCAAATCAGCAATTGTTTCCAGGTCATAAGGACATTGTTCCTTCCCAAAACCACCATCTAAATCAGTACCAATACCAACATGCAACGTGTTACCGGCAAGCTGGCAAATATGATCAATATGATCCATAATTTTTTCAAGATTACAGTTCATTTCTACGGGCTGCGATATACCCCGCTTCCAACCGGGCACAATCATCCATGCATCCAAAGCAGCGCCAATAACGGCACCTCGTTCCACCAAAGCTTTGATCATCCCATCGCTAAACTGCCGGTTATGATTTACCAGCGTCCTGCAATTATTATGGCTGGCCCACACGGCTCCTTTATACAAATCCATTGCCTGCCAAAAAGCATCATCACATAAATGTGTAGCATCCAAAATAATATTCAACTCGTCCATTTTCTTCAATAATGCAATGCCTGGTGCTCCCATTTTTCCCGCAGCATCTGTGCCATTGGCGTAGCGCCCCGGACCATAGTGAGCAGGACCAAGTGCACGCAAACCATATTGATAGGCGGTTTCCAGATGATCAAGTGTTATCAGAGAATCCGCTCCTTCAAGGCTCAGAATATAACCGACCGGTTTTTTTTCACCAGGCTTATTATTCAGCCACGAAGCAATATGTTTTTCCAACCCATCCTTGTCTTTTATCATGGTCATTTCACCTGCTGCTTCCATAGATTTATACCAGGCCAGTTGTCCCTGGGTTTGGGCCCACGCCTGCTCTGCGGAATGCCAGCCGGGCAAAGGATTTCCCGGCCCAACATACCGGGCAATTTGTGTTGCCACTACCAAGCCAATATTGCCTTTTCGCAATTCAGGAAGCGTTACAGTGCCCTTTGCCCTGTCGGGTTTATCGGTTAACCCCTGTTCTGATTTTCGAATGTCAAAAACAGACTCCCGCAGATCGCGGTTCCATTCCATAGCATTCATACTTAAATCTAAATGCGCATCAATAATAAACATGTATCGTTTGTTTGATTGTCAGGTATTCAATTTGTTATATGCTAACTGATTCAGGTTTCTTCAACTCAAATAGCAAAGGATTCAGATAGTTATTGTTCTATCTCTTGCCACTACTTTCCACATTGCGTCCGCCTGATTGTTATCTATTATCCAGGCCTTTCCGTACAAAGCAACTGTCGGGCAAATATGAACCGGCACTCCATATAGAACACCGCCAATTTTATATTGCGAACTGTCTGCAACTTTTAATATCAGGTGTTCTTCACTTTGTCCCACGGGTTGTGCATCAACAGCATTCAGGAAATGAACACGTGGAAACGGATTTTCAGCCGCAACGGATTTATGGCCGAGATCGGTTGTTATCGTTTTATCATCCACAATGGAAATAACCCTTGTAATAACAAGGGCGGCGAACCCGAATGGCTCATCCGGCAATTGATTTTTATAACCCCAATCCCAGAAAACAAAAGTTCCCGGGCTGCATTCCACATTTCTTTTTATATGCGTTGGGAAAGTTGGCGTTCCACCGGCAACAATAGTAACAGTCTGCTGTGTTGCATTTTCAATTTGTTCTGCTAAATCAATGACAGCTCTGAAAGCCATGTCGCTTTTCTGTTGCCGTTGCATAATATCGGCATCACGAATGTGGCCATCGTAAGCATGCAAACCAACGAATTTAATCCCCTCTATTTTTTCAATCTCTTTAAGAAGATCAAAAGCGCATTTTGGTTGAATACCCGTTCTGTTCATTCCAATGTTCAGGTCAATGAATACGTCCATTACCATCTCATTTTCCGAAAATACTTCTGCCAGGCCTTTTGCCACTGAAAGGTTATCAATGAGGCAACTGAATTTTGTCTGCGGATATTGTCGCACCAACTGCAATAATCGTTTTGTTTTGGGACCAACAGGCTGATACGCAAGTAATACATCTTTAGCATTTATCATTGCCAGCATTTCTGCTTCGGCAATAGTTGCACATTTGAATTTGCTGATACCTGCTTCCATCATCATAACACATACTTCACTTATTTTATTCGTCTTTACATGAGGACGGAACAAGTTTACGTCCTTTATCATCCTCACCGCCAGGTTTACATTTTCGAGTACCCTTTCCCGGTATAGTACCAGGGCCGGGGAATCAATGTCTTCAATATTATTTATAGTGTACCAACTCATCCTGTCTTCATGATAAAAAACCTAGCCATTCAATTTATTTCAACTCAAATAAAGCTTCTATTTCCACAGGTATATTACCGGGCAGTGAGCCCATACCTACAGCGCTACGCACACCCACACCATTATCGCTTCCCCAGATAGCCGCAAACAATTCGCTGCATCCGTTAATGATGTAAGGATGTTGCTCAAATTCAGGTGTGCAATTTACCATGCCCAGCACTTTTATCACCCGTTTTATTTTATCAAGTGAAAGAATATTTTCCTTTATAGTTGCCAGCATTGTTAGTCCAACCTGTCTCGCTGCAAGTTTTCCCGTTTCCAAATCCATATCTTTCCCTACACGGCCAACTATCAAACTCTTATCTTCCTGTAATGGTCCATGTCCCGAAAGATATAGGTATTTGCCATCTACGACACAAGGCTTATAAACGCCCATTGGTTGAGGTGCGGGAGGAAGTTGTAATCTCAATAATTCAAAATTTTTATCAGCACTCATGTTGTTTGTTTTTATTATTTAATAAAAATACTTAAAAGCGTAACAATAACCCTTGCAAGTACTGAAACTATAAAGGAAAATCATTTTTACAAAGCAATTGGAAGAAAGAGTAATGAAAGTGATCCCTGAAAGATTAGTTACCGCTCTGGTATTTAATCTATAATAGATTAATAAAAAAAGGGCATTTTCATGCCCTCTTCTGAGAAATCTAAAACTGCTCGTATATGAACAAACGTGAAATTTATTGCTTATCCCACCAAACCCCTCGTTAAAAGATCTCAGGCCCATGATTTGCTATTGCCTCATTGTATGATGCCCTGTTTAAAGTTTGTTCAGAGGTCGGATAAAGAAGCCGTCTGAATATCTGGCCACCAGTGGCATTGCCAGCGTAGTTGTTAGGAACTAATGCAGGGTAACGCGTTCTACGATAGTTATTATAAACTTCTAATAATAAAAAATTACCAGAATTTGATAAAATTGTTTTACTCCGGGATTGATTTGCCCGAATGAAATAATGATTTGCAAAAAAAAGAAAGTACTGCGACGTGAAAAATTAACGGCGATTTTTTATTATTATAAAGAGGGCAAAACCCGTTTCTTACCGGGCGCATGTTGTTAAACTAAACTGTATACCATTCCCTCTATTCACTTCTTAAACTTTTAACAGGATTGGTTAGTGCAACCTTTACTGAATGATAACCAACAGTGCACAGTGCAATCAATATTGTCACGAGAGCTGTTACAATAAATATATAGACATGCACGGGTATTCGAAAAGCAAAATCCTGCAACCATTTATTACCGGCCCACCATGCCAACGGAATGGCAATAAGGATGGCAATAGCGATCAATTGCAAAAAGTTTTTTGCAACAAGCAATGTAATACCGCTTACGTTGGCGCCCAATACTCTTCTTATCCCGATTTCTTTTGTTCGTTGTACAGTGGTAAATGCAGCAAGCCCAAACAAACCAAGGCATGCCAGCAGAATAGCAAGGCCTGCCGCAACTGAAAATAATAATGACGTGCGTTGGTCAGCAAGATATAGCTTGTTATAATTATCATCTAAAAACTGATAAATGAAAGGCCTGTCGGGAATGCGTTCTTTCCAAAGTGTTTCAATGCGACCCAATGTTGCTTTCATATCGTTACTCCTCAATCGCAACATAAACGTTCGTGAATAATTTCTTCCGAGGAAAATTAATAATGGGCCAATGGGTTCGTGAAGGCTGGCGAAATTAAAATCTTTTATTACACCCACAACAGGACCTGCCACTCCTTTTGAAATTGTTTTGCCAATAGCTTGTTCCGGGGCCCACCCAATTTTTTTTGCAAGTGTTTCATTAATAATATAAGGCTGATGATAATTTGCGTTGTTATTATTAGTATCCATCAATGCAAAATCTGATTGACGAAAATCACGGCCTGCCAGCAATTGTATCTTCATTGTTTTTGTAAAATCCAGATCAACCGGCATTGCATTTAACGATATTTCATGTTTACCTTTTTCATCAATAGCTGTAATACCATCGCCCCATCCAACATTTTCAGGTGTTTCATACGATGCCGTAACAGAAGCCACTCCCGGCACATCTGCAAAAGCATCTTTAAGATTTTTAAAGTTATTATACATGCTGCCGCCAATAGGCAGCACCAGGACATGATCTTTATCGTATCCCAAATTTTTTGTTTGCAAATAATGCATTTGCTGCAGAATAATAATAGTGTAAATAATAAGAAAAACTGAAATGCCAAATTGGGCTACAATCAAAGCTTTCCGGAGAAAATTATTTCCAACTGTAAAAGAAAATCCTTTCTTAAGCACCCCGATTATTTGTGTTCCCGATAAAACCAACGCCGGGTACAGGCCAGCAAAAAAACTTACCAATACAGAAAATAGTATCAATGCAATAATGGGTAAGGGATGTAGCAGCATTCCTGCAGTAAAGTGCTTTCCTGTTATATCATTAAACCAGGGAATTAAAAATATACCCAGTAACAATGCCAGTGCAGCCGCAATAAAAGTTATGACGGATGATTCGCTCATGAATTGAATAAACACCTGCTGTTTGGATGCCCCTATCACTTTACGTATCCCAATTTCACCGCTTCGTCCTGCAGATTGAGCAGTAGCAAGATTGGTATAATTGGCACACGCAATAATTAATATGAGCAAAGCAATTATCGAAAACATATAAATGTAAGTGATGCTTCCGTTTGGTTCAAAACCCGCAAGTGAGGAATACAAATGCACTCTCGTAAGTGGTTCCATGTGATAAGCGAGATAATCATTCCCTTCCACACCTGCATCTTTTCTTATTGCAGGGGTTTGCATGTAGGCATTAACCTGCTGCTGCAGTTGAGCAATATCTTTTTTATCACGCAATAAAAAATAAGTGATCCAGTTTGCCGTCCACCAGGTTTCATCTTTTACTCCATTACCAAGATTATAAAACTGCGTTGCGAAATCAAATTTTATCTGCGAGTTCCGGGGCACATCTTCACAAACAGCAGATACCCGTAAATCTTTTCCGCCGCTGGTGAGTACTTTATTTAAAGCATCTTCATTCCCAAAATATTTTTTTGCCATGGACTGCGTGATTACAATTTTGTCCGGAGCATCCAAAGCGGTTGCAGCATCACCCTCGATAATATGAAACGAAAAGATTTTAAAAAAGGGTTCATCTGCATAAAGTATCCGCGGCTCATCAAACATTTTATCGCCGCTCTTTATAACGTTGTGGCTTATGAAAGTTCTTGCGTATTCCTGCACCAGGGGAAATGTTCGTTTAAACTGCGGCCCAACTTTAGTTCCGGTGGTAGCAGTAGTGTTTACAGTCCCCGCTTCCGAATATTCCATTGTTGCACGAACAATACGATCGGCATTCGCATTAAATTTATCGTAGCTCAGTTCATGATTAATATAAACCCCGATTAACAGGCATGCCGTTAACCCGGCCGTTAGCCCGAAAATATTAATGACCGAGTATAATTTATTTTTACGAAGGTTACGTAACGCTGTTTTTAAATAATTTTTAAACATACATCAATGATTGAAAGCGGTGTATTTATTTACAGGTGTAATGATTTACAATCATCATACCAATGGTTTATCCTGTTGATACAGAATCGATGAGACGTTATGCCTCCCTCACAGGTGTTCGTTTGTGGACATTTATTTCGGAAAAGCGGACACTCATTTTTCTTAATCACAGCAAAATAATGCTTAATTATTATTAAGAAATTTAAAAAGCCAGTTGCTTTGAAGGAATTCACATTTTAGCAATATGAATTACGTCTTAAAATAAATATCATAGGTGTTTAGAATAATCACCTGGTCATTACGCATACGAAGATGCAGCGTTTTGGTTACAAAGGGAATCATTAACAAAACACTTCTTATGAAACAAGTATCATTTTCTGTAGCCATATTGAGCCTGGTTTTGTTTTCCTGCACTAAATATATCGATAAGCCAGTTCCCACTGCATTGGAAGGCAATTGGAGAATGATTGCGGTAAAAGATAATAGTTCCGGTTCAATAACAACCAAACCTTCTCTCATCCAGGGTAACGTTGACATTACATTCGCTGCAACAAATGATGTTTCCGGAAAGATTTATGGACATACACCTACCAACGAAATTTGGCCAAGCGACTATTTTACCGGGACGAACCAGTTACTAAGAATTCCTGAGTTAGGCATGACAAAAATTGCAGAAACATCCTGGGGAGCTGAATTCGTTAACAATATTCGCAGCCCCGCACAATATAGTTTTGAAAGCAATGGTGAGCTAATTATAAAGGCGACAGAAAAAACACTGACTTTTCAAAAACGATAATGCAGGCGAATAAATGACGAAGATGGAATATCGGAAATCTGTATATTCTATTCAAGTTGTGTAAGCCGGTTTAAATCGCTAATTGCATATAGTTTGAAAAATAACGAATGGCAACAAATCGGGCGCTGTACGTTTGACATAAACTTTATGAAACCAGACAAAGAAAAACGCGTTAGAAAAATCAGTAAAGGAAAATTTGAAATGCTTGAAATTGTGAATGATGAGAAAGACAAAGAATGGGAACCATTCTCATTTTAAAACTACGGCTTATGCTTTACAGCGTTTCTGAAAGTGATGTTGCACACGTAATCAGGAAGCGATTATATACGCAACGTCGACTGCGTGAGCCGTTGTTTCGAAAAGTAAGTTACAGTATTCTTTTGTTCACTCTGTTCTTAGGTTTTTCACCGGGTTTGCTAATGCGGCCTTTATTGCCTGGAAACTGATAATCGAAACGGTTACAAGTAGAACTATCAAACCGGATATTGCAAAGATCCACCCGTCTATTTGTATGCGATAAGCAAAATTTTGCAACCATTCACTCATGTAGTACCATGCTATTGGAGTAGCTATCAGCGCTGCCAATATTATGGACCAGGTAAAATCTTTTACGGTTAGCCTGATAATATCAATTATTCCCGCTCCCAAAACTTTCCTGATACCAAATTCTTTTGTGCGTTGTTTAAGGGCAAGCGCAACTAAACCAAAAACACCCGCCAGGGATAGTACAATTGATAAACCGGAAAAATACAGAAATATCTCCCGGAACCGTTCTTCATTTTTATAAATGGCATTGAAGGCATCATCTAAAAACCAATAATCAAATGGTGCACCTGATAATGAATTCTTCCATGTTTGCTTTATGTGATCAACAAAAGCTGGCGTATTGCCTGTTTGATATTTTATGGCGAGGTATGAATAATGATTATCCCATGGTTTATTGGTTATGATCAGTGGTTCAATCTTATCATGTAATGATGCGAAGTGAAAGTCTTTAATCACTCCCACCACTTTATGATCTCCGTTCCTGCTGATTGTTTTACCCAAAGGGTTTTGCCAGCCCAGTGTTTTTGCAAGGGTTTCATTTATGATATATCCCTCGTTAACCGTGGGACGGTCCTTTGAAAAATAATCGCCCACCGCCATTTTAATATTGAATGTTTGCGGGAAATTTTCATCCGCATCTAACTCGTGAATAACCATCGCTTTGGTATCTCCTTCAGGAACAAAACCATTATTGGTAATACCATCGTAAGGAATTTCTGATACCGCTGAAATTTGTTGTACTCCCGGTAGTTGAGCTAATTTTTGCTGTAAAAGTGGGTACGCATCCTGGGTTTTGTCTCCAATCAATGGAAGCACCAGGATATGGTCGCGGTCGTAGCCGGGATTTTTATTTTTACTGTATTTCAGTTGAAGGGTCACCAACAAAGTGCAGGAAATTAACGCTATGCTAATAACAAACTGCGCAACAATTAATCCCTTTCTGAATATACTTTGTGTGCTTTGCGGAAGCAGCGCTTTGAATATTCTTGTAACACTGAACGAGGAAAGATAAAAGGCGACATAACTTCCTGCAATTACTCCCACCAACATGATGACAATAAATAACAGTAAAAGGATCGGTACTGTGCCTAAACTTATAGAAGGTAATTTCCTGCCAAGCATTTGCTGATAAGCGGGTGTTAAAAGTATCACCAACGCAATGGCAATGATGAATGAAATGGCGGTTACCAATACTGTTTCAATGAGAAATTGCCTGATCAACTGACTGCGGGCCGCACCAAGAACTTTTCTTACACCTACTTCCTTAAACCTTGTTGTGGCTTGTGCCGTAGTGAGGTTGACATAATTTACACAGGAGATAATGAGAATGAGCAACGCTACCACACCAAACACGTAAATGTTGGTTCGCAATGTATTCGAATTGTCACTGTAATAAAGATGAATATCCCGGATAGGTTGCAACGATGCATCAATTCTCAGGCCTGCTTTGGAATATTGATCATTTATATGTTTCCACATAAATGACGGCAGTTTTTTCTCAAATGATGCCTGGTTTACATCCTTCTTTAATTGCAGGTAAGTAATGTATTGCTCACCACCATTCCAATCCATAAAATTACCCGGCTCTTTATACAATGTGGCAAACGAAAGCAAAGCGTTGTAACTGAGATGAGAATTTGATGGAGGCATGTCGGCAATGCCTGTAACAGTATATTGGTTTTGATTGTCGAGACGTACAACTTTACCTAAAGCGTCTTCTTCTTTCCCGAATAATTTCTTTGCAGTTTCACTTGTCAATACAATTGAATTAGGTTCGCGTAAAACAGTGGATGGATTGCCCTGTAATAATTTATAAGAAAAGAATTGAAAAAAGTTGGAATCCGCATGATGAATATTTTCGATCTTCAGAGTTTTGTCGTTGTACGTTACATAGGCGACCCGTTGCGAAGATATTCTTGTAAATGACCTGATCTCCGGAAATTCGTTCTTTGCATCGGGGCCAAAAGGAGGTGTAAATTCTGCTCCGTCTCCGAGTAATTTTCCACTCTGCCAGAAATGGAACCCCACACGATACAAGGAAGATTTGTTTTGTTGAAAACTATCATAACCGGTTTCGCTGTATATATAAATGCCGATAAGTAATACTGCAGCGATTCCGACAGACAACCCGCCCAGATTGATGACAGACAAAATTCTATTCTTCTGAAAATTTCGCCATGCAGTTTTTAAATAATTTTTAAACATACATTTTGTTTTGCGCTAATAGCCATTAGCTGTTAGATAATTCATTCTGTCCTCAAACCTGCCTACCGTCTTACCTGTCGAATGAATGGCAGCAGGCTTTTCACTTATTTACTTTATTCAGTATGCAACGATTTCACAGGGTTTGCAATTGCCGCTTTTATTGCCTGGAAACTAACGGACATAATGGCAATTAATAAAGCCAATGATCCGGCCGCAATAAATATCCATGCTGTTATATTAATACGATAAGCAAAATCCTGCAACCAGTTGTTCATTAACCACCATGCAATCGGGCATGCTATAACAATAGCCACTATTACCAGTTTTACAAAGTCTTTGGACAAAAGCATCACGATTTGCTGCACTGAGGCTCCCAGTACTTTTCTTATTCCGATTTCCTTTGTTCTACGTTCAGCGGTAAACGCTGCTAATCCAAATAAACCTAACGCAGAAATAATGATAGCTATTATTGAAAAGATTAAAATGAGTTGGGAGGTTTTAATATCCGACTTGTAAAGATTATTAAAGCTGTCATCTAAAAATGTGAAATCGAAAGGCTGCGCCGGGATAAATTTTGACCAAACTTTTTCGGCGGCATTCAATGCTTTTGGAATATTACCGGGCAATGTTTTAAGAAAAATATAGGAATCACTTCCTTCATTAAAAGATAAAACCATCGGCCCGATTTTTTCATGCATGCTTTTATAGTTGAAATCTTTTACGATACCAATTATTTTTCCTGTATCACCACCATAAGTAAATCGCTGACCTAATATTGGCGTATGCATATTAAACTCATTCGCTGCGGTTTCATTTAAAATATAATTATGCATATCCTCATTTCCCGGTTTGAACCAGTGGCCTTTTTTTAATTGCAACTGAAACATGCTTTGAAAATTCTCGTCAACGGAAAGCTGTGCAATAGTAGGGTTGAAAGTGGTGTCACGCCCATCCCAATCAGCGTTACCTGAACTTGCATTACCTACATTCATTATTTCAGAACCGCCAATGCTTACTGCCGCTACGCTGCTTTGCGACTGAAGGTCCTGTTTCATGCCGGTAAAAAAATTCTTCCTTTGATCGTTATCCATCTTGCTATAACTTTTCCAGGGAATTTGCAATGACATTATTTGCGAAATATTGTAACCCGGGTTAGAAGTCTGGATAAAATTTAATTGTCTGTAAATAACTATCGTTCCCATAATCAAAATAATAGACAGGCCAAACTGGAATACTACCAGGCCTTTTCTTATGGAACCATCGCTTAGTCTTAATAAGCTTTTACCCCTAAACACATTTAACGGCTTAAAAGAAGAAAGTAACGCCGCCGGGTAAACGCCATTTAAAATGGTAGCAATAGCCAGCGTCCCCTGCAAAATTTTCCAAACGGAAGGAGAATTTACCGGCAATTGAAAATGTTCTCCGGTAATAGAATTAAAAGCCGGTAGAAATAGCTGGATTAGCAGTAACGTAATAATTAGCGAGAGCAGGCTAACCGCTGCAGATTCAACAATAAACTGCAGAAACAAATGCCCCCTTTGTGCCCCGGCAATTTTCCGCACACTTACTTCTTTTGCACGCAGGCTGGCCCTTGCTGTTGTAAGGTTTACATAGTTAATACAGGCAGTTATTAATAACATCAAACCAAGAACGAAAAAAATATAAGTTGTCTTTTGGTTACCGTGTGGCATAGTCGAACTTTGCAGGTCGCTCTCGAAATGCATATCCTTTAGAGGTTCCAGGCTAACCTTTGGAAGGTTGTTATTATCGGGCCGGTTCTTTGCGATGATATCATTTAGCTTTGATTCCACCAAACGCTGTTTGGCTCCCGGATTTAACTTTAAAAAGGTTATAAAGTTGTAATTGTGCCATGTATTATCGTTCTTAAAACTCTGAGGGTTGGAAAACCTGCCGTCCATCTGCAGCAACACATCAAACCTGAAACTGGAGTTAAGAGGATTGTCTTTAATAACCCCCTGCACGGTATAATTTACAGTGTCAACTTTTATTATCTTCCCGATTGCACTCTCATCTCCAAAATATTTTTTTGCTTTGGATTCGGTTAAAATAATACTTAAAGGATTCTGTCCGAAAGCTGCTGCATTGCCGGCAACAAAATCATAGTCGAAAATATTAAACCATGTCTTTTCAACCCATGCACTCGTTTTTTCAGTAAACAACTTATGGTTAATAGTAAATACCATTCCGCCATAAGCATTGATAACAACACGGGCTGCATTCTTCACTTCAGGTATTTCCTGCGCAGCCGCGTGAGCCAGTGGCATTGGAGAAGTTTCCCAAATCCATGCTTCATTTTTATTAACCTGTATTGTATTGGTGATCCTGTAAATATTATTTTTAGCAGCATGATAATTGTCAAAACTAATTTCATTCTGCACCCATAAAAATATAAATACAGCCGCCGTCATTCCAACCGAAAGCCCAAAAAGATTAATGGAACTGGTAACCTTGTTATTCCAAATGTTACGAAATGCAGTTTTAAAATAATTTTTAAACATAAGAGAAGTTTAGAGTTTCTTGATTCTCCAGGTCCATATTTATTATTCCGTTCTCAGGCTTTTTACCGGGTTCATCATAGCGGTTCTAATGGTTTGGGAACAGACGGTTATTAATCCCAACGAAGCCGTAATGACAACCCCTGCAACAATCATCAGTGGCCAGTAATTAATCTTGTAAGCAAAATTTTGCAGGAAGAGATTGTTCAACAAATAACTTGATGGGATGCCTATTAAAACACCAATTCCAATTAACCACATGAAAGAACGACTGAGTAAAATAGTTATATCTTTTACACTCGCTCCCATTACTTTGCGAATACTTACTTCTTTGGTTCGCAACTGCGTATTGTACATTACCATACCCAGCATTCCCAAACAGGCTATCACAATGGAAAGAAAAGAAATGTACTGCATTATCTTTAAAATATCTGTAAACCCCGAAGACTCATAAGCGTCATTAATTTCATCTCTCATTAAATTGCTTTGTAATTGATGAACATTGTCGAATTTCTTCCAGGTAGGAGATAATGCAGCAATTAACCTGCCCTTGCTTCCCGGCTCAAAGGCAATACTCATTACTTGAAAATCTGCCGGACGATATCGAAATGCCAGCGGGCCAATTTCGTAAGTCAACGGACGGAAATGAAAATCTTTTACCACGCCCACAACTTTCAGGGCAATAGAATCCTCTGCGTAGACCTGCTGGCCGATGGCATCAACCGCAGATTTAAAACCAAACAGCAGCAATGCTTTTTCATTAAGTATTACTTCTGATTCTTTCGTTGCGGAAAGGCCGGGTGAAAAATTTCTACCGGCTGCAAATTGTATTTTAAGATTGGAAATAAAATTGGCATCTGCTCTAAAATCCCTCATAACAAAAGAAGCATCGGTAACTTTTCTTTTATAGTCATCAGAATAATCCTGGAAGGTGCCGAGACTGTGCGATACAAATCCAATTTGTTTTACTCCCGGAACAGATTGTACTTCGTTTGCCAGTTTCCGGTAGTCATTCCCAAGCAACCTGACATTCAAAATATTTTTATCATTTATACCGTAATCGGCCTTCAATAAATATTTCATCTGGAAATAAATAACCAGTACAGAAGCGATAAAAACCATGCTGAATGTAAACTGCATTATCATTAACCCTCTTCGCATCCATTGCCGGGTATTCACTTTTTTACCCAATATATCCTTCAACACCAGCACTGGTTTAAACCCTGATAAATAACCTGCCGGTAACAACCCTGCCAGTAACCCAATAACAATAGCAAACAAAATAAAATAAATATATACCCATGTATCCTCTTTGAGATCAATAGAAAATTGCTGTACCAGGTGCAATTGAAGAAAGGCAGATTTTAAGAACTGCAACAATAAATAAGATACAATTAATGATAACAAAGCAAATACAACTGATTCGCCAATAAATTGCATAAATACCTGCCAACGGCTGGCGCCCATTACTTTTCTTACTCCAATTTCTTTGCTGCGATTTAATGATTTTGCAATCGCAAGGTTAGTATAATTTAAACCGGCCATCAGCAAAATCAGGAATACCAATGCTGCTAAAAATAGCAACACCACTTTCGGGAGCGCCTTTAACGTACCATTAGATAGCAGAGGGCCGGGAGATATTTTGTTTAGTGGCTGAAGAAAAAATTCATACCCTTTATCCCTGGTTTCCAGTTTTCTTCCTGCATAGTTTTTACGACTTATTTCCGCCAGGGCAGATTTTACTTTATTTAAATCAACACCCCGCTTTAGTTTTACATATACATACCCCGTATAATAGTTGTTCCAGTTTTGGAGTGACTCCATTATTGCCTTTTGCTTTTCGAGCAGTGGTAAGGCATTGAAGGAAGCAACCAGTTCAAAATCAAAATGCGTTTTGCCCGGAAATTTTGCAAAAACACCTTTGACGGTGAAATTTCCGAATCCCTTAATAAGTATTACTTTACCCATTGGGTCTTCGTTACCAAAAATTTTTTTCGAAGCATCTTGTGTAAGTATCACGCCGTCGGGTTCCTTTAGAGCAGTGAACGGATTTCCTTTTTCCAATTTAAAATTGAAGACTTCCAGGAAAGAGGGATCAGCAAAATAACCATGCACCGGAACTATAACTTTGTTGAATTCAGCATCGCCATTGAGCTCGCTGTTGATGCGTACTACCTGCTCTGCAAATGGGTATTCGTTCTTAAATGTAGTCCCCATAGCGATTGGAGCAGAAGCATAGTTCTCACTTCCACCTCCCGCCCGTAGTGCTTTTGTATCGATGCGGTAAATCCGGCCTGCATCTTTATGGAATGTATCAAAACTATACTGGTCTTTGATGACAAGAATTACTAATAAGCCAAGCGACATACTAACGGCCAATCCAAATGCATTTATAAAAGAAAAAACAGGATGGCGAAAAATATTCCTGATTGATGTAAGAAAAATACTTTTAATCATAATTACTTTTTTTTGATTTAAGTAATGGGGTTTTAGTCTGTGATCAATGAGAGATCGCTAAAAACTGTTAGCCGAACTATCTTCATTCCGTTCTCAAATTGTTCACGGGATTTGCAATTGCAGCCTTAATCGCCTGCAGGCACACCGTTAGTAAAGCAATGAAAAGGGCCACTCCACCTGCTATGGCAAACACCCACCAACCAATGGAAATCCGGTAAGCAAAATGCTGTAACCAGCTATGCATTGCCCACCATGCGACGGGGAACGCAATTAGCATTGCAATTAATACGAGCTTCAAAAAATCTTTGGATAACATGCCAACAATCCGACCTACGGAAGCCCCTAAAACTTTTCGTATTCCTATCTCTTTGGTGCGCTGCTCCGCTGCATAAGTAACCAGACCAAACAAACCAAGGCATGCAATTAAAATAGCAAATACTGCGAATGAGATAAATATTTTGCCAGTCTGTTGTTCTGATTTATAGGTATTGTTAAAATCATCATCCATAAAGGAATAATTAAATGGCTGCCCCGTGGTCATCGATTTCCATTTGGTCTCAATATTTGCAACGAGGCTCTGTATATTCGATGTGTTAACACGAAATGAAATACTCCCGTTTTGTACACCGTCGAGCAACGCCAATGGCGTCACGACGTCCCGCAACGAGCTGAAGTTAAAATCCTTCACAACTCCGACAATATGGTAAGCAGTGACATCTTTATTGTTATTAAAATTATTCAGGTAATACAATGTCTTATTGATCGGATCGGCAAAGCCCAGTAGTTTTGCTGCGCTTTCATTAATGATAATCCCTGTTGAATCTGTGGGAAAGTCTTTTGAAAAATTTCTCCCCTTAACTATTTTCATATCAAGTGTTGGAATATAATTTTCGTCTACACGCCATATTTGCGCAGACACTGCCGTTTTCTGATCAAGTGTTGCGTCAGGAAATAAAGGGCTATCGCTGCGCCAATCAGATGTTGGTAAAAAGCCGGTCATCGTTGCATTTTCAACTCCTGTCATTTGCAATACGTCGTCTTTAAATGCCTTCACATTGTTGCCGAGAGAAAATGTATTCTTAACAACCAAAACCTGCTTCCTGTTATAACCTAAATCTTTGTTTCGTATAAATTTTAACTGGTTATAAATAACCATGGTTCCAACAATAAGCGCAATGGAAATAAAGAATTGAAAGACTACCAAACCGCTACGGAGCCAACTGCTTTTAAAGCCTTTGGAATATTTTCCTTTTAATACTTCGACGGGATTAAATGCTGAGAGAAAAAATGCGGGGTAGCTCCCTGCAATTACCCCTACCACGAGCATTAATGCCACAAGAGAAGGGAACAGCCAGGGATTCGAAAATACACTTTGCCCGAGCTGCTTTCCGGATAACTGGTTAAAATAAGGAAGCAACAGCCATGCAATGGCAATCGCTAATATTAATGCAATAAAACTGATAAGAATAGACTCGGTAAGAAATTGCGTGACCAGTGATTTTTTTAATGACCCCAATACTTTTCTCACCCCCACTTCTTTTGCACGATTGGAAGAACGTGCGGTAGAAAGGTTCATAAAGTTTACACACGCGATTAACAAAATAAGGACTGCTATGAAGGAAAAAATATAAACAAATTCTATGTTGCTGTTTGCACCCAACTCTGCAGTTTTATTGGAATGCAAATGAATGTCGGTTAACGGCATTAAGTGATACGTATCAAAGTTGCCGCTTTTTGCAAAATCATCCATAGTTATATTCATCAATTGCTTAACCTGCGGTCCAACGTATTTTAAGACGAGTGCGCCAAATTGTGATTCTAGTTTTTTTGGATCGGCGCCTTTACGCAAAACAACGTAAGTATTGAAATTATTACTTACCCAATTATTCTGCCTGCTTTCATCATTGCTGGAAAGTGATACAAAAAAATCAAAATTAAAATGCGATTGCAAAGGAACATCCTTTATAACACCGGTCACTTTAAGATTAGTAGAATCATTTACTACCAGGTTTTTTCCAACAACATCCATTGAGTTAAAATATTTCTTTGCAGTCGTTTCCGTTATTACTACACTATTAGGCGCCGTCAACGCAGTTTTGGGATCGCCTTGTATCATGGGCAATGTAAACACATCAAACAGGGTTGAATCTGCGTATATCACGCGGTCTTCAGCAATGTTTTGATTTCCCTTCTTTACTAACAGTCCCCCGTATCCGCGAAACCGAACGTATTGTTCCACCTGGGGGAAATCTTTTTTTAACGTTGGTCCCATCGGATCAGGCGCTACGGCCAACACAAAATGATTACCGCCAAATTGTATGTCACCATCTACCCTGTAAATTCTGTCAGCTTTCGTATTGAATTTGTCATAGCTCAGTTCATCCGTAACATAAAACAACATCAGCAGGCAGGTGGCCAATCCTATCGCAAGCCCTGCAATATTTATCGCAGAAAACCCTTTATTATTCCACAAATTTCTTACAGCTATTTTTAGATAATTTTTGATCATGAGAGTAAATTTTTAGTCTTATTGTTTCCAACAAAATGATACTTTCCCATATGAGTGTAGCCGTCCTTAAGCATTGGCCATTATCAATTGAATACCAGGTTTATTTTCCCGCTACCTGCATCAACCGTTACCGGAACTCCACCGCCATTTACGGTTCCTTTTATTTCATCGTCAGAATTAGAGCCATTAAAGTTTTCAAGCGAGCCGGTTGAAATTTTCATAGCACTTAGTTTTAAATCAACTCCTGTGTTTTTCGGGATTTCCAAATTCACCTTGCCGGCAGAGTTATAAATGGATACGTGATCAACGAGACTTTTCATAGATACGTCAATATTTCCTCCGCTGGTGCCTGCCTTCAGCGCACACGTCAGATTATGCAATGACACGTTGCCACCTGAAGTGGAAGCATTTAAATCGCCCGCAATCGTTTCACCTCTCACATTGCCACCACTTGTTTCTGCCTTTATTTTTCCATTTAAATCTTCCATGTTAACGGCTCCGCCGGAGGTAACCATACTTATGGTTCCGGACAACTTTTCTGCATTAATGTTACCGCCACTTGTCGAAACATCAATATCATCTTTGGAGTTACTCAAATTAATATTGCCGCCTGACGTTGTTCCCTTTGTTTTTCCTTCAAGGGCATCCAGGTTCAAATTTCCGCCACTTGTTGTAAACTCTTTGTTTCCTGAAAGATTCGATAATGATATATTTCCACCGCTGGTGGTTAAATCAGTTCCGGCGGTTTTGGGAACATATATCCTAAAAGAAAAACCCAGCGACTTCTTCCAGTCATTAATCCTGTGTTTCGACTTAGCCGTTACCGTTAGTTTACCATTATTTAAAGAAATAACAAGGTCATAATCTTCACTTACCCTTGCTTTAATGTCATCATCCGTTAGTGACTTTTTATTGTTATTCTGCCAGACAAAAACTTCAACTTTCGATTGGGAAGGATCAACACCCGTAACACTAATGTTGCCACCACTTGTTTCGGCCATAACCTTGCTGATCGTTTCACCAGCAAATGTTTTAGTTAAATAAGGTTCTTTTTCCGATTTGTTTTGTGCGTTGACTGCGTAACTGATTGTTAGCAACAGGAGAATAGCAAAATACTTTTTCATGATATGTTTTATTTATAAGTTTTAAAAAAAATCTATTAGCTCATTTTTTATTCTGTTCTCAAGCTTTTTACAGGATTAGCTATCGCTGCTTTGATTGCCTGGAAACTTATTGTTATAATAGTTATTACTATTGCTGCAACAGCGGCCAAAACAAATACGAACGGGCTAATGGAAATTCTATAATCATAGTGCTGCAACCATCCGTTTAAAAAGTACAACGCAACAGGCGATGCAATTACACAGCTTAACAACACCAATACAATAAACTCTTTTGAAAGCAACAGCCAAACCTGGGGAACAGACGCACCAAGCACCTTGCGTATACCAATCTCTTTGGTCCGCTGTTCGGCCATATAGGCTGCAAGGCCAAATAACCCCAGGCATGAAATGAAAATGGCCAGCAGCGCAAATAACCCCGCAAGTTTACCGATTAACATTTCCAGGCTAAACTTACCTGCATAAGTTTCATCAGCAAAATGATATTGAAAAGGATAAGACGGATTGTATTTATTAAAAATGCCGGACAACTTTGCCAGGGATTTCTGCATACTAACGGTCTTGCTCAACCGATAAGTAATAACATTGGACCATCCCGGCACATAAGTAAAAATGGTTGGCTCGGCAGGAGCAAACGGAGATGCCATAAGAGCATCATTTACTACACCCACTACCCTCAATTTTCGTTCAGAACCTAAAAAAATAATCTCCTGGTTTAACGGCCGCTTATAACGCATACGCTTAACCGCAGCTTCATTTAGTATAACACTTAGCGAGTCGGCTGAAGTGCCTGTAAAATTTCTTCCTTCCTTTATAGTCATCCCGACAGTTTTAAAATAATCGGCATCACAGGTGCCTATTAAAGCAAGGCTTAATGTTTCACCGGGTAGCTGGCCCGACCATTGCCCTACACCATTGTTTGACCAGATATCCGTAACAGGACTGGACGATCTTGTAACGGAAGAAACTACGCCGCTTTGCAGAATATCATTTTTAAGTGCATCATAACTATGATTCAGATCATTGCTTGCATCGGTAAATAATAACCGGTTCGCATTATACCCTACTGGCCTGTCTTTCGCATGTTCTATTTGCTGGTACACAATAATGGTACTAATAATTAAAGCAATGGAACAGGTGAATTGCGCAACTACCAATATCTTTCTTGACAATGTTGCGGACCGTCCCGTTGTAATACTTCCCTTCAAAACCTTCACTGGCTGAAATCCTGATAGGTAGAATGCAGGCCTGCTGCCGGAAAGCAAACCTGTAAGCAATGCATAACCCAACATTATTAACCAGAAATATACATTCGACCAGGGAATGCTGATATTTGTTTTAGTGAGCGCATTAAACGAAGGCAAAGCAAGTTGCACCAACAAAATTGATAGCATGAACGCAAGGAACGTTACGGCCAGTGACTCTATTAAAAACTGGAAAATGAGATCGCGGCGTTGTGAGCCGATCGCCTTCCTGATGCCTACTTCCCGGGCTCTCTTTTCGGAGCGTGCTGTAGAGAGATTCATAAAGTTGATGCAGGCAATTATCAATATCAGTAAACCAATGATGCTAAACATTTTTACATAGTCAATCAACCCGCCGTCAGAAGTTCCCTTTTTGAAGTCGCTGTAAAGATGCCAATCCTTCATGGGATGAAGGAAAACCTGTGCCTTAAAGTTCTTATAGCCATCCGGATCATATTTCTTAACAAGATCTTTTATTTGGGGAGCTAATTGTTTATAAGAAACGTTGGGCTTAAGTGAAACAAATGTTTGAAATGAATTATTCTGCCACACTGTAGCAACCTGTTTTACCCAATCTTCTGTTGCTTCGTAAAAGCTGAACGGAACAATATAACTAAACTGCAAGGTGGAATTATTGGGAACATCTTCCATAACAGCTGTTACCTTCAGATTATTACTATTATCAATGCGAACTGTTTTATTAATCGGATCAGCATTTCCAAAAAGAGCTGTTGCTGTCGACTGCGATAAAACGATTGAATAAGGATCTTGCAATGCAGCATCGGCACTGCCTTTTAATAAAGTATAACGGAAGATTTTTAAAAAATCGCTGCTGGCCATCGCTCCCGATGGATATAATTTCTTATCACCAACTACCAGCGAATGCGGACCCATCCAATCAGTATGCGCAACATATTCTACACCCGGAATATCTTTCCTGATAGCTTCTGCCAAAGGTGAAGGGGTTGCCGGCCCCACGCCAATTTCACCATTGTTATTAAACCTGATTTTCGCTGCGTATACATTTTCATAACCCGGAATAAACCGGTCGTAAGAAAACTGGTAATACACCCAAAGGCCAATTATTAATGCAACAGCCATTCCTGTTGCCAAACCGAAAATATTCAGGGCGCTGTACACCTTATTGTTTATAAGATTGCGCCACGCGATTTTGAAATAATTTTTAAACATAAATTTTTATTTAAGCTAATAGCTATCAGCCATTAGCTGCCAGCTAAATTTTATTCCGTTCTCAAACTTTTCACAGGATTTTCCGCGGCCGCTTTAATAATCTGTATACAAATAGTTATAATCGCCACAAGAAATGCTGCGGCGCCTGCGACTGCAAATACCCACCAGCCAATACTTATGCGATATGCATACTCCTGCAGCCAGTTGCTCATAATATACCAGCCAACAGGTATGGCAAGTAATAAAGAAATAAAAATGAGTTTTAAAAAATCGCCTGACAAAAGAACAAGTATGCTTTGCAAAGAAGCGCCCAATACTTTGCGAATACCGATTTCTTTTGTACGCTGCAAAACACTATAGGCGGATAAACCCAGCAGGCCAAAACATGCAATAAGTATGGCAAGAAAAGCAAACACACCAAAGACTTTTCCAAATAAAATATCTGCCTTGTATTGCTGACCAAATGATTCCTCAAGAAAGAAATAATCAAACGGGTCTTTCGGAAAATAACTCCTCCATAATTTTTTTACGGAAGCAATTGTTTGCTGCGATTTTCCATCTTCAATTTTTAATGAATAAAATCTTGCCGCATTAGGTCTGGGCAAAATAATCATCGGGCCAATATTTTTTTGCAACCCCAGTTGATGAAAATTGGCGGTAACCCCAACTATCGTAAGCGTATCTGAACCGCCGCGGTCTATCTTTTGATTAACAGCGCTCGCAGCATCTTTAAATCCCAATAGCTTAACAGCATTCTCATTCAATATTGCCGCATTTTTATCTGTACCGAATTGATCAGAAAAATTTCTGCCAGCCGCCATTTGTATGTTGTAAGAAGGGATAAAATCATTATCAATTCCAAGATTATACAATGTTACGGCGCTTTGCTCAGAACCAAGTTTTTTTGAGCCGTTTGTCCAGTAAATCTCATCGCCCATTACACTCGTCGAAGAAGCAATGTTTTTTATACCTGTTTGTTGCAACACGGCAGATTTAAATGGCTGGTAAGTGTTTTGATATAATGAATCTGCAATTGTTTGCGGACCTTTTAATATTAATGTTTGATTGATGTTTGCGCCGAGGCTTTGATTACGCATAAAACTTACCTGCTGAAAAACAATGATGGTTCCGGCAATTAAAACTACAGAAGTAACAAACTGTGCAATAATTAAACCTTTACGCAGTAACTGTCCGCTGGTTGTATTTTTAAAAGCGCCCTTTAAAACAACTACCGGTTTAAACCCTGATAACACGAAGGCAGGATATAAGCCTGATAAAAATGTTCCGCTAAAAAATAAACCCAAAAATATTAGCCAGTAATTTCCTGTTAATGAAATATGCGTGTAATCGTTTTTCCCCGTAAAATAATCGAAGGGGTGAAGCAGCAGAAAAAATATAAATAAGGAAAATATAAGCGCTATGATATTTAAAACAAAACTTTCTGCCAGGAACTGCCTGATTAATGTACTGCGTAAAGCACCCAACACTTTACGTACACCCACTTCTCTTGCCCGTTCCACCGATCGTGCGGTGGCAAGATTTATATAATTTATCCATGCAATGCAAATAATAAATATGGCAATTAAAAAAAGAAAGGACACAGCTTGCCCGTTACCATTTACTTCTGCTTCCTGGTTATTATTTGAATAAAGATGTATGTCGCTTAATGGTACCAGGTGCAATTCGTCGCGTTGATTATTCGTTTTATTCCATTCCCTGCTGTTTATATATTTATCATTAAAAGCAGGAAGTTTGGCTTCAAGCTTTCTATAATCAACTCCAGGCTTTAATTGCAGGTACACATAGAAATCATACCAGCCCCAGGCCGTTTCGCTGGCATTGGAACTATCGCCTTGTGACCGTAATTCCTTTCCAAGCGTTGCATAAGAAACAAGGTATTGCATAATCAAATGTGAATTGGCAGGAAACTCTTTATACACACCTGTTACTTCAAAAGGCTGTATATGGTCTCCGTTTCTATTTACCAATGTTTTACCAAGTGCATCTTCATTTCCAAAATATTTTTTTTCTGTTGATTCAGAGAGAATGATTTTATCGGGACCGTTTAAGGCTGTTTGCGGATTGCCTTTTATAAAATGGAGCCCAAACATATCAATTGTTGCGGGATCAGCGTAGTAACCTTTATCTTCTGAAAATTTTTTATCCAATGCTTCATTTGAAAGCAATAAGTTGTCATCAATCAGCCTGCAAAAATTCTGCACTTCAGGAAAGTCCTTTTTCATTGTTGGGCCGATAGCAGGGAAAGAAGTGGCCGACTTATATGCAAGCACCCCCTGCTGATAACTATCGAGCCTTACACGCACAATTTGATTTGCGGCTGGTTCGAAAGTATCATAGCTTTTTTCATACGACACATAGTGAAATATCAATAGGCAGGAACTCATTCCAATTGTTAAGCCTGCAATATTTAGTAAAGAGTAGCTCTTTCTTTTAAAGATGCTGCGAAAGGCAATTCTTAAGTAATTTGCTATCATAAGTTATATTTTTGAAGTATGATCCTTTATTTCGATTGACAAGCCACAATATCATTCCGTTCTCAAACTTTTCACAGGGTTAGCAACAGCCGCTTTTATTGCCTGGAAGCTGACCGTTAGTAATGCAATTAAAATTGCCACCATCCCGGCTAATACAAACATCCACCAACTGATCGGTATTCTGTAAGCAAAACCCTGTAACCATTTGTTCATTCCAAACCACGCGAGCGGCGACGCAATAACCAACGCTATTATTACAAGTTTTATAAAATCTTTCGACAGCAATGATGCCACGTTGGTAACTGAAGCGCCAAGAACTTTTCGTATGCCGATTTCCCTCGTGCGCTGTTCAGCAGAAAATGCCGAGAGGCCAAATAAACCAAGGCAGGCAATTAATATCCCAATGAAAGTAAAATAACTAACTATGCCGGCTACCCGCTGATCTTTTTCATAATTCTTTTGAAAATCATTGTCAAGAAATGAATATACAAATGGCGCATCCGGGTTAATTTTACTCCATGAATATTTTATATCTTTTAGTAAATCCGCATAATTCTTTGTCGCAACATTGGCTATTGCATAACTGTACTTATTACCCATGCTGGTAGTAAATCCAAAAGGCCTTATCGAATTATATAAACTTTCAAAATTGAAATCCTTAACTACTCCCACAATGTGCACAGTGTTGTGAGTGCCTTTAAAGTCAAAGTATATATTTTTGCCAACTGCGTTCGAAACCTTGTATCCCAGTTCTTTTAATGCTGCTTCATTCAACACGATACTATTTGAGTCTGCCGTGAACTCTTTTGAAAAGCCCCTTCCGGCAAGTATGGTAAAGCCGAGTGTTTTTAAATAATCATTTCCAACAGTTGCCAGGTGAATATCTACCACATCATTTATCGTTTTGCCTTCAGCATAAAAAAGCATGTCCTCTATATTCGGAATACCGGGGTAAGTAGAACCGCTCGTTACGTTCTTAACAGCGGGATTTTTTAATAATTCATTTCTGAATGCATCGTAATTTCTCATAGCGTTTTGATCCCGCAACGGCAAAATGATTTGCTGATCTTTATTAAACCCGAGCTGTTTATTATCCAGGTAATTCAATTGCTTCATGATTATGATCGCTCCTAAAATGAGGCAGATTGAAATGGCAAATTGAAATACTACCAACCCTTTTCGAATAGCGAGCGCAGAAAAATTGTTTAATAACTTTCCTTTAAGAACAGATATAGGTTTAAAAGATGATAAATAAAAGGCAGGATAAAAACCGGAGATAATACCTGAACATACCGCGAGTCCGGTAATCCATAACCACAGTCCCGGTTTATCAAAAAGCTGAAGATTTTTTTGAGTAAGCGTATTAAAAAACGGGAGAAGCGCATAGGCTATAAACAAAGCCAGCGCCAATGCAAGAATACTCATCATTACAGATTCTCCAATAAACTGGTAAACCAATGATCGCTTCTCAGCGCCCATTACTTTTCGTATACCTACTTCTTTCGCTCTCTTCCCCGACCTGGCCGTTGACAAATTCATAAAATTGATGCAGGCTATCAGCAATACAAATAATGCAATACTTCCAAGAATATACAGATAGGTAATATTACCGTTAGGAGCAATTTCGTTGTCAAGGTCGGAATGCAAATAAATATCCTGCAAAGGCTGAATAAATAGTTGCTTTGAAATTCCGAGCGCCTTCATGTCTGTACCTCCCCTGTTATCAATAAAAGACTGTAACTTGTTCTCAAAGGCTTTTGGATTGGCACCAGGTTTTAATTTTACATAAGTATAAAATATATTATTTGTAGCCCAGTTGGTCTGCTGATCCACCCATGTTCCCAGGTCACCATTGCGCATCGAAAGAAAAAAGTGAGCAGGGATATGCGATTTAACTGAAGCAGCATTAAACACACCAGTTACAGTGTAATTGAAATTGCCAAAGTACAAGCCTACCTTAATTGATTTACCCAATGGGTTTTCATGTCCAAACATTTTTTGAGCGACCTCGTCTGAAATTACAATACTGTTTGGCTGACTAAGTGAGTTCAACGCACTACCATATTTAAAGGAATAAGTGAAGATTTGGAAAAAAGTAGAATCAACATAATAGCCGTTTGTTTCATAAAATTGCTTAAGGTCTTTACCATGCTCATACTTCAACAGCATTTTATCTACGCCGGGAAATTTCAGCAACCTCGTTGCCTGCTGAACCTCAGGCATATCCTCTTTTAAGCCCCATGCAATAGGTGCAGACGTAGCTGCCCATGGCTTTTCTTTTACGCCCCCTAACGGTCCTGCCGTAGTTGCAATTCTGAATATGCGATCAGCGTCTTTATTTTGTGTATCATAACCTGTTTCACTGAAAATATACAGCATGATCAACGTACAGGTCGCAAGGCCTATCGCCAAACCAAAAATGTTGATGAAGGAAAATGCTTTATTCCTTTTAAGGTTTCTCAATGCAATTTTGAAATAATTTTTGAACATAAATTTGGTTTTGCGCTAATAGATATCAGCTTTTTTTATTCTGTTCGCAACGATTTCACAGGATTAGCAACAGCCGCTTTAATTGCCTGCAAACTCACTGTAACCATTGCAATGAACACCGCAATAAAACCCGCAAGTGCAAACATCCACCAACCGATTTCAACTCTGTAGGTGAATGATTGTAACCATTTGCTCATGACCCACCACGCAACAGGAGTGGCTATTGCAACGGCAATGATTACCAGCTTCAAAAAATCCTTTGAAAGTAGTTGCACAATAACCGGCACACTTGCCCCTAGTACTTTTCTTACACCAATTTCTTTTTTTCTTTGTTCTGCACCGAAGGCAACAAGACCAAATAAACCCAGGCAGGAAATAAAAATCGCCATGATGGTAAACAGGTTGATGATTTGCGAAAGTGTTATCTCGGCTGAATATTGCTTTTGCACTTCATCATCAAGAAAAGCATATTCAAATGGAACACCCGAAATATCCTTATTCCAAATTTTTTCAATCTTTGATAAAAGCAATGGATAATTTTTGCTGTCAACTGAAACAGTTATATGCGAGATATCTCCATTTTTCGGATTGTACCTGAGCATAAAAGGTTTTACATCATTGTGCAGAGAGTTGTAATTAAAATCTTTCATTACGCCTGCTATCTCAACATAAGTTTCAGGGTTTGAACCATACTTAGAATACAGTCGTGTGCCGGGTGCTTCTTCAGGTTTTAATCTAAGCCGCGTCAATAATGTTTGATTCACTAATACTTTACCCGAATCATACAAATGAAAATCTCTTCCGCTTAAAATTTTTATGCCATTGGTTTTTGCAAAATTTTCATCCGACGTGATAACTTGTACGTCTGTTGCATTGGCTGAATTGCCACCTGCGAGGTAAACACCAAAATCATTAAACACAAACTGGCTGAGATAAACATTTGACTGGCTTACCGCTTTTACTTCTGCAAGTTGCCGCAGGTCGTCTGCGAACGAAGTCATTTTGCTTTTTGTATCATCTGTATAAAAATTGACAACGAGTTTTTGATTTTTATCAAAGCCTAGGTCTTTGTTCTGTATATAGTTAAGCTGACTATAAATAACTGTAATGCCTGCAATAAGAATTATTGATAATACAAATTGAAACACCACCAGCGTCTTTCGTATGCCCGTTGCGGAAATATGATTTGTATAATTTCCTTTAATAACTTTTATTGCATTGAACGCAGATAAATACAAGGCCGGGTAACTGCCTGCCACAACGCCGGTTACAAATATTATTGCTGCAAGCAATAACCAAATCCTGTAATCGCTGAACATTGACAAATGTATATCTGCCTGCGTAAGCTGGTTAAGATATGGCAACGAAAAAAACAAAAGTGGTAACGCAATTAATACGCCTAGTAATGAGAGCAAAAAAGACTCACTCATAAATTGTTTTATCAAATCTTTTCTTTCTGCGCCAATTACTTTTCTTACACCAACTTCCTTTGCTCTCTTTGAAGCCCTTGCTGTTGAAAGATTCATGAAGTTGATACACGCAATTACCTGTATCAGCACGGCGATCAATAGTAAAATATTCAGAAAAGAAGGATCAACGGTTTTTGTCATTTCAACTTCATACCCTGTGGTAGTATGAATAGAACCTGCCGGCTGCAGGTGCAAACGCTTTTCCATCCCAAGCTGCTTCAATTGTTCAGCACCGTATTTATTTAAGAAAGCGGGTAACTTTTTTTCTAAAGCAGCTACGTCTGTGTTGGGTTTTAATTTCACAAATGAGTTGGTAAAATTGTTGCCGGCCCACATATCATTTTGCCGCACATATTCCCCCACTCCGCCACTGTTCATAGTGATAAACATATTTGCCCGGATATTAGATTTACCCAAACTTTCATCAACCACAGCGGTTACTTTAAAATCATGCTTACCGTTATCATCATCAATTGTAATTACTTTCCCCACCGGGTCCGCTTTTCCGAAAAGCTTGTCTGCAGTAGGTTTCAGCAGCACCACAGAATAGGGTTCTGATAAAACATTTTTTGAATTGCCATTTGTAAAATGATAAGTGAATATGTCAAAAAAAGTTGAATCGACATACACAGGGTTTGTTTCGTAAATGGATTTTTCTTTGTAGGTGAGCAAGTGTTTGCTTGAACCGAAAGCCGGAATCACTCTCACAAAATTTTCCACTTCCGGAAAATCTCTTTTCATAGCCGGTGCAATCGGGGGCGAACAGGTTGAATTATTATGTACATCGCCCGGCAGGCTTAACCAGGTAGTAACACGATAAATATCTGCCGCATTATTTTCATGCTTATCATAGCTATACTGGTCTTTTACATACAGAACGATATACAGGCAGCAAAGTGTGCCTACAGACAAGCCAATAATATTTATAACACTAAAGGATTTGTTCTTTAAAAGAAACCTCCATGCGGTTTTGAAATAATTTTTTAGCATAACTTTTATTTTGAGTTATTAGCCATTAGCCGAAACCTTTTACTCCGTTCTCAAACTTTTTACCGGGTTGGCCACCGCCGCTTTTATTGCCTTGAAACTAACCGTTAGTAATGCGATCAATAATGCGACAATGGCTGTTGCAACAAATACAAACCAACTAATACGAATTCTGTAAGCAAAGTCCTGCAGCCAATCATGCATGAAATACCACGCAACAGGTGCCGCAATAATAATCGCTATCAATACCAGTTTCAGAAAATCTTTTGAAAGCAACGTGGTGATATTTAACACCGAAGCGCCCAACACTTTGCGGATACCAATTTCTTTGGTACGTTGTGCT
The DNA here is from genome assembly GCA_963819925.1 of uncultured Chitinophagaceae bacterium. Classification (GTDB taxonomy): domain Bacteria; phylum Bacteroidota; class Bacteroidia; order Chitinophagales; family Chitinophagaceae; genus Ginsengibacter. The sequence goes on from CAWFYG010000029.1 coordinate 848,877, forward strand.
ACCATAAATGTCATCAGGCCTAATAATCCGAGACAAGTTACCAGGATGGCCATTCCACAAAAGAGGGACATTAATGTTCCCAATCGTTGCTCTGTGCGATACATGGCATCGTATTCATCGTCAAGAAAAGAATAACTGAAGGGACGCAATGGAACTGCAGCGCTCCATATCTTCGCGATCTTAGAAAGTACCGGTGACAACTTGCCCGGACCAACATGTACTAAAACGCTCCCGAAATATTGCGGATTATTAAACAACACAACCGGTTGTATAATATCATGCATGGAACTGGTATGAAAATCTTTCATCACTCCTACAATGGTTCCTGCTCCCGTTAATCCTAATATTACCTTTTTGCCAACAGCTTCCTGCAGCGTCAAACTGTAGTGGCGAAGAAACGCTTCATTCACAATAAACTCATTAACCGTGCTGTCTCCCTTTATTTTTGTGGGATCAAAATTTCTGCCTGCGATCAAAGGAATTCCGAGCGTGGATAAATAATGTTGATCTCCCGCAACACCACCCACCACATGCCAGTCATCATTGGAAGTGGGATTGGCTTTAATGGAAAAACCATTACCAATAACTGTTTCAAAAGGCGAACGCCAGGTAAGCGCCACATCCTCCACGCCACTTATATTTCCCAGGTCAGTTGCGAAAGCGTTTAATCTTTTACTGAGCTCTGCGTTGCCGTGAATGATGACAACATGATCTTTATCCAACCCTAATTTAGTTGATTGCATAAAGTCAAGTTGTGATCGCACAATGATGGTTCCTAATATTAATGCAATGGAAATTGTAAATTGAAAGATCACAAGGCTTTTCCTCACAGATACGCCTGAGCCACCTGTTTTAGCAAAGTCACCTTTTAATGTTTCAACAGGCCGGAACCGCGAAAGCACTAATGAAGGATAGAAGCCTGCAAGCAATGAAACTACGATAGCGCCGCCAATAATATACATGAGAAAAGTGCCATGAAGAACATTGAAAGGAATTTCTTTACCCAGCAATTTATTGAGGTAGGGTAACGTCGTGTATGCGGCAACGATAGAAATAGCCACGGCAAGAAAAGTGAGTAAAAATGATTCAGCAAGAAATTGAGTAAAAAGTTGTGGCAAGCTTGCGCCAATTGTTTTTCGAATGCCCACTTCCTTTGCACGAACGGATGCTTTGGCCGTGGAAAGATTCACATAGTTAGCACAGGCAATCAGCAGAACTAAGATTGCTATGGTGATAAAAATCTTTATGTATTTAAAGTCCGATACAATCAATAAATTTTTGAAATTAAATGCCTGTGTATCAAAATGTACGTCTTTAAGTGGTTCCAGCTTTAGGTGCGTAGCGTTTTGTGATGCAAATTGATTTGCCTCTTTAGGATTTACCCAATCTTCAATTTTTTTTGAAAGCGATGAAACATTTGTTCCCGGCTTTAGTAAGAGAAAAGTTGTATAGTTAGGATTATTCCATTGTTGTTTTGTCTCCAGGCTATCGAAGCCGGGAATGCTGTAAAAAGAAGTCAGGAAGTCAAACGTAAAATGAGAATTGGAGGGAACATTTTCCATCACGGCACTCACCACAAAATCTTTTTTATTATTGAATAATAAAGTCTGGCCGATTGGATTCGAGTTGCCAAAATATTTCTTAGCCATATCTTTTGTAATCACCACCGTGTTGGGTTTATCCAATGCTGTTTGAAGGTTGCCGTTAATTGACTTAAAGTCTAATACTTTAAAAAAGTTAGGATCAGCATAGCAAAATCCTTTCTCATCAAAAAAAACATTTCCACGCCTTATAGTTCGTGCACTCCATTCCGGCATAAAACGGGTGGCATCTTCTATTTCAGGAAATTTTTGTTTCAGTTCAGGCCCGACAAAAACAGGCACAGAAGGCGAAACAGTTTCATTTCCGCCCATGAGCACATCATAATTAATGCGATAGATGCGATCTTTTTTTGTATGAAATTGATCGAAGCTCAATTCATATTTTACAAACGACATAATGAGCAGGCAGCAGGTGATACCAATAGCAAGGCCTGCTACATTGGTGATGGTGTAAGGCAGATCTTTTTTAAGTGAGCGGAATGCTATGATGATATTTCTTCTAAACATAAATCAGTATTTGTTTTATCGAAAGGCTACGAGGGTTTTCTTTGCATCTTACTTTCCCTTTGCGCTCTTTGCGAGACTTAATTTTTTTTATGTTTTTATTCTTTTCAATTTTCAATTTTTAAATTAGCAAAACTTCCTGCCGAGTTGTTGCCAACCCAAAGTGCAATGCCACCATTACTATTCGAATTTAATTTTTCAACCTGCAATGATGGTTTCGTCTCACCATTCACAAAAACAGATATTGTTTTTCCGTCAACAACTATTTTTGCATGAAACCAATCATCTGCACCGGGAGGTGTCATTATTTTATTTTCATATTTTCCTGGGAATTCATTGCGCAGTTTCTCCCATCCATAATCGGGGCTGCTGATATATTGTACGGAATGTGATCGACGCACTGCATCATCACTATTAAAATTAAATGGCCTGAAATAAATTACGTCGTAATGCGTAAAGTCTTTTCCATGAAACGCAACCCCCACAAAACTTTGCTGCATTTTGCTGCTTCCCTTTATATCACATTCAATAGTACCATTGGCAAAATCGGCGCCCTTCAAAATCATTAAACCCGCATCGGGCACTTCATCGAACATGATTCCCTTCTTACCGTTTTCGTCAATCGATTGTACACCCCTGTTTACAACCTTCCATTGAGTTGTATCCTGCAGATCGGGTTGAATTACCTGGCAGTAAATTACCTGTTGAGCAAAAAAAAGTAACCCTGATATTAAACATTTTCTGATCATAAACATTATTTTATCCGATTCAAACAAATCAATAATTAGCTATGTATCATTCCTTGTGCGTCAAAAAAGCTTTCAACTTTCAATCACGCCTACTCTGTTCTTAAACTCTTTACAGGATTTGCCACCGCTGCTTTTATTGCCTGGAAGCTTACGGTTAGTAATGCAATCAACAATGCGCCGACTCCCGCTACAACAAAAACCCACCAACTGATATTTATTCTGTAGGCAAAATCCTGCAGCCATTTATTCATGGCGAACCATGCTAACGGAAACGCTAAAACACAGGCAATTAAAACGAGTTTCAAAAAATAACCGGATAATAAGGCAACCACCTGGCTTACATTGGCTCCGAGTGTTTTGCGTATTCCTATCTCTTTGGTGCGTTGTTCTGCGGTGAACGTGGCTAAACCAAACAGGCCGAGGCAGGCTACAAAAATGGTCATTGCGGAGAAAATACCGACGATGCTTCCTGTTTTTTCGTCGGATATATATTGTTCTTTGTAATCTTCATCCAAAAAAGAATAGGTGAAAGGCTCACCCGCGTTAAAACCTGCCCATCTGGCTTTTATAGAAGATAACAGTCCGGCAACATCTTTTCCTTTCACGTTTACAATCAGGCCGGGGCTTTGTTGCAACACCATCATCACCGGGCCGATTTCTTCATGCAATGACTTGAAATTAAAATCCTTCACAACACCTATTACATGAAGGCCTTTGAATCCGCCATTTAAATCAGTATTAAAATCGAGTGTATGCCCGACGGCATTTTTACGCCAACCATAAATGTTGGCCAATGTTTCATTTACAATTACACCCGATGAATCCGTCGGAAAATCTTTTGAAAAATTTCTTCCTGCTATCATTTGCATTCCCAGCGTCGGCACATAACGATCGTCTACCTTGTACACATTGGTTCTTCTTGAAAGAGCAGTATTCCCGTCGGGAAATGTAAGCGTCATATCATTATAATTGGACTTCACCGGTAAAAATCCGGAATTAGATACATTTACTACGCGGGGATCATTAAGGAGTTGCTGTTTCAGTATCGACTCTTTGTTGCCCAACATGCCCGAATTCCTGAGCACCAAAATCTGGTCCTTATCAAAACCTAATTTTTTATTTTGAATATAATGCAACTGCTCATAAACTACGATGGTCCCGATAATGAGCATTACAGAAATAAAAAACTGAAACACTACCAATCCACTACGTAAACTGATACTTTTTCTATTTGAAACGAATTTGCTTTTTAAAACGGCAACCGGCTTAAACGAAGAAAGAAAAAATGCCGGATAACTTCCTGCTAGTATTCCAACAAATAACCCAAAAGCAAGCAAACCGAATAAAACAAATGGATTACCGAGAATTTGAAGCGTCAAATTTTTATTGGCGAGTTGATTGAAAAGCGGCAGAGCCAGCTTCACCAAAATCACGCCGATCACCAAAGAAATCATGGTAAGCAAAACCGATTCGAAAAGAAATTGTCTTATTAATTCTGAATTCAGGGAACCGAGTACTTTGCGTATGCCAACTTCTTTGGCCCTTTTTGAAGCCCCTGCTGTCGACAGGTTCATAAAATTGATGCAGGCGATCAGCAGCATGAACAATGCAATTGCTCCGAAAATATATACATAGCGAATATCACCGCCTGGTTCTAAATTCACCGCAAAATCGGAGCGCAGGTGAATATCGGTGAGTGGCTGCAGGTAGAGTCCAAGATTATTTCCTTTTTTCCTGAAGTCCTGTATATTCATTCCCATGGCTTGCATCAGTTGCGGACTCATATACTTTTCCACCACCTGCGGCAATTTTGCCTGCAATTTTCTGTAATCATACCCAACCGGGAGAACCAGGTAGGTATAAAAACTTCCATTGAGAAAGGAATTACTCCTGGCTTCAGGCACATCGGCCATGGAAGAGAAATAATCAAAATGAAAATGCGAATTGGCAGGTATCTTTTTAATAACGCCGGTAACTTTTTTTGTTACGTTATAAGTTTTGAATGTCAATATTTTCCCCATCGGGTCTTCATCACCGAAATATTTACGTGCAGTTTCCCGGGTTATTACTATGGTGTTAGGCTCAATCAATGCAGTTTTCGGATTACCCTCTACAAAAGGAATAGTAAATACATCGAAAAAATTCGAATCGACGGCAGCGGTAATTTCGTTATCAAAAGTCTTGTCCTTGTAACTGATTTTTGTGGGATCATTTTTTTGAAGACGAGTTGCTTCCTGCACTTCAGGATAATCATGCAGCAGTGTTTTGGCAACAGGCGCCATCACAACGGCCTCTTTCATCACTTCTCCACTCAATTTACCGCCGAAGGTTACACGAACAATCTGGTCTGCTTTTTTATTGAATTTATCATAACTCAATTCACCATATATAAAAAGCATAATGACCAGACAAACTGCTATGCCTATTGCTAAACCAAAAATATTAATAAGAGAAAAAGCTTTCTTCTTCAATAAATTTCTCCAGGCGATTTTGAAATAATTTTTAAACATAAATTTTGTTTTGAGCTAATAGCTATTGGCCATTAGTTGTTAGCTGATTTTCATTCTGTTCTCAAACTCTTTACAGGATTTGCCACCGCTGCTTTTATTGCCTGGAAGCTTACCGTGATTAATGCAATCAGTATTGCAATGACGGCAGCAATTCCAAATACCCACCACTGAATGTTGATACGGTACGCAAAATCCTGTAGCCATCTATTCATAAAATAAGCTGCTATCGGAACTGCAATCACCAACGCAATTAACACCAGTTTTAAAAAATCTTTCGATAGCATTCTGACAATGCCTGCTACTGAAGCGCCAAGCACCTTGCGAATACCAATTTCTTTTACCCGTTGTTGTGCAGCAAATGTGGTGAGCCCGAGCAAGCCAAGACAAGCGATTATGATACCAAGAATGACAAGGCTGATAAATACTTTTTGAAAACGAGTTTCAGATTGATACAACTTCGCATAGGTTTCATCCAGAAACGTGTATTCGAAAGGTCTGTCAATAGAAAATTGTTTCCATGTATTCTGCAATTGCATTAAGGTTGTTTTAATATTATCGGTCGAGAGCTTAATAGTAAAGTTGGCAGCCCTACCCGGACTATTTACAAAAGCAAAAGGCTTAATCTGGTTGCGAAACGAAGTGAAATGAAAATCTTTCAATATGCCAACAACAGTTACGTAGTACATTGTGTCTCCATCGCTACTCCATAAGATTTTCTTTCCTAAAGGCTGTGAAACGCCCAAATCTTTTACCGCTGTTTCATTCAATATAATGCTGCCGATCGTCTGTTCCAGGGGGCCCTTAGAGATCCCGTTAGTAAGGGTATCTCCGGGAAAATTTGACGAGAAACCTCTTCCTTCTTTTAAATCCATTCCAAGGACATTTAGAAAATCGTTGCTTACACTCAAAAAATTCACGAGCTGAGAATTCTGCGATTCTTTGAATCGCAAACTGGTTGTCCAGTTTTGGCCACCAATTACACCAGTTGACGTGGCAACCCTTTTAACTCCCGGGATTTGCAAAATGCTATTTTGAAATGCACCCCGGGCTGACCTGGATAAATATCCTGCATTATTTACCATCACTACCTGGTCTTTATTCAATCCCAATTTTGCTGACTGGATAAAATGCAATTGTTGTGAAATAATTAATGCCCCAATAATTAAAACAATTGAAATAGTGAATTGTACTACTACCAGAACTTTACGAAGACTTAATGTTCGCTTGTCATTTACTTTTAATCCCTTTAATACAATTATTGGCTTGAATGAGGAGAGGTAAACTGCAGGAAAGAAGCCAGCGACAATGCCAAGAAACAGTGCGCCCAACACTATATATATCAGAACGGTTAAATTACCAATTACCGTCAAATGTTTTAACGTTAATGCATTTACAACAGGCAATAACAATTGTGCCATTGCTACAGCCAGCAGTGAAGCAATAATGCAGGTAACAACAGATTCTATAAGAAATTGATTTATTAAAGATGATCTGTATGCTCCGGCCACTTTGCGCACACCAATTTCCTTGGCTCTCACCGATGCCTTTGCCGTTGCGATGTTTACATAATTGATGCCCGCAATTAAAATAATAAAAATGGCGAGGATGGTAAATACATAGACATACAACTTGTCACCATTTGGCTCCAACTCCCATTTTAAATTTGAGGTAAGATGAATGTCTTTTAATGGCTGAACATAGAATATATTTTTCCCTTCAGTAACCCCTCTTTTGTAAGTTGCTTGTATTTTTTTTGTAAGATTGGTGGCGTTAGTGTTTGGCTTTACTTTTATGTAGGTATAAAAATTATAGAAGCCCCAGTTTTCATCAATATTGCCTCCAAACTTTTTGGTAGAAACAAGAAAATCAAAATGGAAATGTGCATTGGAAGGTACATCTTTCAAAACGCCGGTTACGGCAAGGTCACCTAATTCATCGATATGCAATATCTTCCCCATGGGATTATCATTACCAAAATATCTCTTAGCGGCGCTCTGTGTAATAACTATTGAATTAATTTCTTTAAAAGCATTTTTTGCGTTACCCTGGACAAATGGGAAAGTAAAAACATCAAAAAAACTGCTATCAACCCTGCATAATTTTTCTTCCACAATTTTCTTGTCCTTGTATGTTAGTAAGAAATTACCTCCCCAGTTAGGAAACACTCTTGTAACATCAACTATTTCCGGAATCTCCTTTTGCATTGCAGGAGCTAATGCGGGCGGAGTGGTAGCATCAGGCAAACGACTGCCATCGTCGTTTACAAAATCTTTTACAACACGATAAATATTTCTGGCATCCTTATTAAACCGGTCATAGCTTAGTTCATCTTTTACAAATAAAAAAATTAATAAGCTGCAAGCCATACCGGTAGCCAGGCCAAAAATATTAATGAAGGAAAAAATTTTGTTCTTCATTAAATTTCTCCACGCTATTTTGAAATAATTTTTAAACATAAAAATTGTTTGAGTATTAGCTGTTAGATAAACCTATTCTGTTCTTAAACTCTTTACAGGATTAGCCAGCGCCGCCTTTATCGCCTGGAAGCTAACCGTTAGTAATGCAATAGCAATGGCGATAATTCCGGCAACAACAAAAATCCACCAGCTTATATTTATGCGGTAAGCAAAATCCCGCAGCCAGGTATGCATCGCCCACCACGTTACCGGAACCGAGATGATAAACGCAATACCTACCAGCAACAAAAATTCTTTAGACACCAGTAATAATACACTTTGCACCGAAGCGCCTAATACTTTTCGAATTCCAATCTCTTTGGTACGTTGTTCTATTACAAATGCAGAAAGGCCAAACAATCCCAGGCTGGCAATAATGATGGCTATCAACGCAAAGGCAGAAAATATTTGCTGGGTGCGGATTTCACTTACATACAACTTTGCAAAATTTTCATCGAGGAAAGTATAACCTAACGGTCCTTCGGGATTAAAGGCGTCCCATTGTTTTTTGAGATCAGCCAGGAATCCTTTTACATCGGTGGTTTTTATTTTTAGGATTAACCCCCCATAGTTTCCTTTAAGCATCATCATCAGCGGGGCAACTTTTTGTTTCACGGAAGCATAATTAAAATCTGCGACTACTCCTATAACTTTAAGTTCATGCTGACCAGAAGTAACGATTGTTTTTCCAATCGGGTTGGTCCTGCTCCATCCTAGTTGACGTACGGCCGCTTCATTAATGATTACGCCCGATGAAGAATCAGTTAGGAAAATCGCTTGAAAAATTTCTTCCCTGGATAATTTTAATGCCGAGTGTTTCCAGGTAATCATAGTCAATATGAAAAATGTTTCCGTGAATTTCCGTTCCGTTACCATTTTCATCTTTCGGATAAATTTCTGTTCCGTCCATCATCATCCCTCCGGGAACATGCCTTGAAATACTCGCAGAAATCACGCGGCTGTCCTGTAACATTTTTTGCTCAAATGCATACTGGTTCTTACCCAGCAACCTTGCATCCTGCAGGTATAGTACCTGCTCTTTGTCATAGCCCAGCTTTTTATTTTGCATGTAATGCAGTTGCTGGTAAACGATTATTGTTGCAATAATTAATGCAGTAGAAACAAAAAACTGGAACACCACGAGACTGCTGCGCAACGGCTTTCTTTGCGAGCCTTGTGTAGCCGCTGAACCTTTTAAAACTTTGATAGTATTAAAAGATGACAAGAAGAATGCGGGATAAATACCGGCCAGCAAGCCTGCAAACATGCTTACACAAAACATGGCCAGTATTGACTTGTAATTGAGGAAAAAACCGAAGGCGATATTTTTATTCGCTAACTGGTTGAAGTAAGGCAACAATAAAAACAACAAAGCAAATGCACAAAGCATCGCAAACAATGTAAGCAAAACAGATTCGGATAAGAACTGCAGCACCAATTGCTTTTTTACAGACCCCAATACTTTTCGAATACCCACTTCTCTCGCTCTTTTAAAAGCACGTGCAGTGGAGAGGTTCGTAAAGTTTACACAGGCAAGTAGTAAAATAAAAATAGCCAATGCAGAAAATATATATACATATTGAATATCGCCGCCGGGCTCCAGTTCATATTTTGTATTGGAGTACAAATGAATTCGCGTAAGCGGTTGTAATGAAAAAACAAATGTATTCACTGACTTCTGTGCTTCTGCAAGGCTTACGCCCATATCATGCTGAACTTCGGGCACAACATGTTCCGCCACGAGTTGCGGAAACTTTGCTTCCAGTTTTTTTGGATCCGCATTTTTATCCAGGAGGAGATAAGTATACGGACCAAGATTGCTCCACGTTTTGTTGGTTACGTGCCAGGTTGAAAGACTTAAAAATGCATCGAAATGAAAATGCGAATCGTCAGGTACTTTATCAATAACACCGGTAACCTTGTAAGGATCTTTTCTTATTCCTATGGCCAACGTTTTACCTATGGGATTTTCATCACCAAAATATTTTTTTGCCAATGCTTTTGTTATCACCACGCTGTTCGGTTCCACCAAGGCATCTGCATCATTTCCCTTAAGCAACGGGATAGAGAAAAAATGCAGGAAATTGGAATCAGCAAAGGCCATGTGATCTTCTTTAAACTGCTTATCATCATACTGTACAAAATCACTTGCCTGCGAAACCCTTGTTAAGGCTTTTATTTCCGGATAGGCAGCTTTCATTCCTTCGCCAACTCCCATATCCACGCCAGGATATACCGCAACGTCGCCATTACCGGTAACAGACAAAATAACCCGGTAAATATTTTTTGCATCGGCAGGATAACGGTCATAATTAAGTTCGTTATATACAAACACTGCAATAAACATAAAGCAGGTAAGGCCTATAGCCAGGCCGAAAATATTAATGAAGGAAAATGCCTTGTTCTTCCCAAGATTCCTCAAAGCAATTTTGAAAAAATTTTTTATCATTTGGTTACAGTTAAAATTGTTTTCCGGTACTTACTCCAATGGCTGCAACGCACAATTCAAATGTGTGGTAAACAATTTCAACCATCATACCAATGCTCCATAGCATTGATACAGAATAGCTAAGAATATACGGCTGAGTACCAGGTGTCCGAATATGAACACTTTATTTGAAAAAAACGGACAGTTTGCGGTTGAGGAAATAAAGCTATAGAAAACCTTGCTCCATATGATATTCAACTAGTCCGTCGATTGGCGCCTTAATTATTTTTCCGGGTGACATGCCAAACTCACCGGCTACGTCCAATAAAATATCTTTAAAAATATATCCCACGGTACCGACACAATTGAAAGACAATGATGTATAGTTATAGTAACGACTCACAAGGTTTTGAAAAAGATCATGAAATGAATTCTTTACCAAATCATAAAAGTAAGGATTATTAATATGCTCCCCGACAAATTTGCCAAAGTCAGCACAGAAAATGTTGCCCAGTGGCTCCCCGTACAAGCGCTCAAAAATGGCCTCTTTATCTAAATGAAATCTTTCATAAAAAAGACTTGTAATTTCTCCAGGCATATATCCTCTAATATAGTCACCCAGTAATTTTTTACCCATTGCAGCACCGCTTCCCTCATCTCCAAGAATGTATCCTAGCGAATCAATGTTTTCTGTTATTTTTTGCCCATCGTATAGGCATGTATTTGTACCTGTTCCAAGGATAGCCGCAAAACCTGGAGAGGATCCCAGTAAAGCTCTTGCAGCCGCAAGCAGGTCCAGTTCTATAAAAATTTTTGCCTTGCCGAAAAAGGTTTTCAGCGAATCCGTTAGTACGAAATCCTTCCCGGGAAAACATCCGGCTCCATAGTAATATACTTCGCCGACTTCATTGTTTGATATCCCCGCAGGCAGATATTTTTTAAGTGAGTTTACAATGTATGCGGTATCTACAAAATAAGGGTTATAGCCTTCCGTATTGAAATACCGTTTTTCTCCATTGGATTTTACCAGGCACCAATTTGTTTTAGAAGATCCGCTGTCGGCTATTAATATCATCATTATATTTTTAAAAATCAGTTAACCGGTTTTCTTCCAACCTTATGCCCTGCTATGGCGTAATAGCCAATCATTAAATAGCATGGAATCACTATCCAGTAAGCCTGTTGTGCGTTCACCTGATCTGCTAACCATCCGTATAATAACGGCAGTAAAGCTCCGCCGGATATTGCCATTACCAAAAATGAAGAACCGATCTTTGTAAATTTCCCCAATCCGCCAATTGCCAAAGGCCAAATCGACGGGTACATCAGGGAATTGGCCAATCCTAACAAAGCAATAAACATAACAGAAATATATCCGTGCGTAAACAGCGCCAGCAGGGCAAAAATAATCCCGAAGGCTGCCGAATACCTGAGCGCCTTTTTCTGGCTAAAATATTTTGGAATACAAATAATGCCAACCAAATAACCCACCAGCATTCCCATCAAGGTAAACGAAGTAAAAAATTTTGCAGTGGTTAAGGATATGCCCTGGTACGTCCCATACTCAATAATAGTATTGCCTGCGATTACCTCTACTCCTACATAAAGAAACAAAGTAAACACCCCTATCAATAAATGAGGAAAATTAAGAATGCTTTTTTTTGACTGAGAGACCGGTGTTTCTGAAGTTCCCTCTTCATCCGGAGCTTCATTTATTTCAGGAAGATCAGATCGATAAATTACCGCAGCCAAAGCAACCAGTATCAGCGTAATGATGCTATAAGGAAAGATAACTTTTTGCGCCAGTGTATCTAACGCAATGTTTTTATCAATCACAGTCATATGCTTTAATTGCTCCGTGATGTCATCGGCATTATTTAGAATAATCGCTCCAAGGATGGCCGGGGCTATAATTCCGGCTATGCCATTACAAATACCCATTATACTCATGCGTTTGGCAGCGCTTTCTTCGGGGCCGAGGATGGTTACATAGGGATTAGCAGCCGTTTGCAAAACAGCAAGCCCTGCTCCCTGCACAAATAAACCAAACAGGAAAATGCTATAGGTGCGGTAAATAGCGGCTGGAACAAAAATAAGCGATCCGGCTGCTACCAACAGGAGCCCGATTGACATTCCGTTTTTAAACCCGATAACCTTTAATAATGCGCCGGAAGGAACCGCCATAACAAAATAAGAAATATAAAACGCAAAAGCTACCAGGTATGCCTGGAAATTATTAAGCTCGCAAGCGATTTGGAGGTAGGGAATTAAAACCGAACTTACCCATGTTACAAAACCAAAAATAAAAAACAAAGCCCCGATAATTACCAGTGGCTTCAATCCCTTTTTACTATTCTTCATAGTTGATTTTTCGGTGGCGTTTTTTGTAAAGCCTCACCCCACCTCCTCCCTAGGGAAAGGCGGCTATCATCAGCTTAATGTACCTTTTTGAAAATGATCCAGTGATTTTTTAACGCTGCCATATTTTAGTAACGCTTCCTTTGCTTTTTCATAATCGTCCATTCCTGCTCTTTCCATTAACATCTTTACGCTGCGATCCAACATTTTTTCATTCAGCAATTTCATATTTACCATGCGGTTATCCTCTACCCTTCCCAATTGTATCATTACAGTGGTACTGATCATGTCAAGAATCATTTTTTGGGCGGTACCGCATTTCATCCTCGTGCTTCCCGCTAAAATTTCAGGACCCGTAATTATCTCTGCGGGATAATCTGCCTGTTCCGCAATCGGCGAAGCTGGGTTGCTGACAATGCATCCGGTTGTAATATTTTGTTTATGAGATTCCCTCAATGCAGCCAATACAAAGGGTGTCGTGCCACTGGCGGAAATGCCCACCACAATATCTTTTTCTGATACATTTTCATTTTGAAGCATCCTCCATCCTTCCTTAGTATCGTCTTCCATTTCTTCCAACGCTTCTACCAGCCGATCCACGCCTCCCGCTAAAATTACATTGAAAATGCCCTTCTCAATTCCGAAGGTCGTCGGAAGTTCAATGACATCAAGAACAGATAGCCTGCCCCCGCTTCCCGTTGCAACGTAAAACAAGCGACCACCGTCCTTTAATTTTAGTACTATTGCATTGATCAATTGATTGATTTGCGGCAAAGCTTTTTTTATGGCCTGTGCCACAGTCTCATCTTCCCGGTTAATATTAGCGGTAATATCTTCAACCGGCATCTTTTCAAGGTTTCGATATTTTGAGGGTTGTTCGGTTATTTTTATCATCTCGATATTTTATTTATTAAAATCAAAAAGCCGTTATGCATTTTCTCAATACCTGCCTACCCAGGTGAACTGGAATTCCTGTTATTAAATAGTTACTAAGGATTTGAAGTTTTAAATTTAGTCAATCCCATGTTACCAAATCCAGTTAGCCTTTGATGTTATCCAGAAAAATATCTCATAAATAGTTCTTGTAAAAAGAATCTGGCATCACCATGAGAGATAATAAAACGAGCGCTTTCAATATTACTGAATTTATGCTTTGCTTTGAAAGCATACTTATTTTTATTGAGAGTGCAGTAAAAAAATGAAACAAAATCTGGGCAGAGGGTTGATAAAGGTTTGCGTACACTGATTTTAGATAGAATGCGGAAACAGCACATTACCTCATTTACCGCAGTAGATAAATTATATTCTATTATCTATTACTCATCCTTAATCCAGATGTGGATATCATGAGGAGCGGTTTCATCACCGCCAAAGTAAGGATAAAGCTGGTAACCCTCAATGTGTGGCGTAGTGCTTTTTCTTTCAAGCGTGTCTGCTTTATCATTTAAAGTAAAAATGTAGGAGCTGGCCTCTGCTTTAATTGAACAGCTATTTTCTGAGCCAATCGCTATAGATCCCAATTTTTCGGAATACCGTACTCCATCATTGTAAGTATAAGCAAATAACCATAATGCTCCTTCGCTCCATCTCCATCCAAACCGTGCGCTAAATTCCTGGTGCAGCGAGTTATTGTCAGAAAATCCATATAGTTTATTTATATCCAATTGGTTTGATGGATCTGTGTTAGAGTACACCGCGGAACTATCGAATTTTACGACAAATTTTAATTCAGTATAATCAACTGCCTTATAGGTACTTTTATCACAATATTGTTCTCCTTTGTAAATGGTATATTTTACAAAGCCTGGTGCGACATTTACAGGATTTTTATTGGTATTGTCCGGGGCGGTTGTTTTTTCCTTATGGCAACTGCATAAAAATAAAAGGATGATCCAGGTAGGAGTAAGATAGTTTTTCATCGTCGTTATCCGGCTTAAAAAAAGCCGAATTGAATTTCTTAGGGGTTATTAAAAATAAAGACAACTTTTAAAAAACGAGACAAAGGTAAAAGTTATTGCTTTAAAATGATTCCGGCGACTGGTAGTAAATATTTATTCGATTAAAGTCATTCCTTCAGAATAAAATGTACAAGAGTTTCCACTATTTATCTATTGATCTTCCTTCGTTTTACAAATAACTTCGTTTTTAATATGCCTAAAAAATGCTCTGTACAGGTTCAATATGCACTATCAGTATCACTTTCACAAATATAACTCCCGCTTTGACCTGCATTTGTGGAGCGTTATTTGTGGATATTCTTTGGTTCTTCTCTTCCACTCAAATAAAACAACATCCACTCACCATTTAAATTAACAAATCATGGACATCCCGGCTATCACGGAGGAAACTTTGTTAGGTGCAACAACCATTGTAAATTATGCTGAAGATCCACATTTGGATACCGGCACAAAGGCATTTTTAAAATTATTAAATGCAGGCGGCCCGCCTGTTGAAAGCTTATCTAAAGAAGATGCACGCAATGTGCTTGTTAGTGCACAGGCATCTCTTGACGTTGATGTGTCAGGCATTGAGGTTTCTGAGAAAACAATCAACGCAGACGGCTACACGATTAAACTAGACATTGTGAGGCCCGAAGGCGTGAAAGAAAAATTACCAGTGTTTATTTTTATCCACGGTGGCGGCTGGATATTGGGCGATTTCCCCACGCATAAGCGTATGGTAAGAGACCTTGTCGTTCTCTCAGGCTATGCATCCGTATTTGTGAATTATACGCCTTCACCCGAAGCCCATTATCCGCAACCAACCAATGAAATTTACGCAGCCACCAAATGGGTTGCGGAACATGGCGATGAAATAAATGTAGATGGCAAAAAACTTGCAGTAGTGGGAAATAGTGTTGGCGGCAATATGACTGCCGTAACTGCATTGAAGGCAAATGAAAACAATGGCCCCGAAATTAAATTGCTCATTATGATGTGGCCGCTCACGGATGCCGGGTTTAATACAGAGTCTTATAAAAAATATGGCAAGGACCGGTTTCTCACGACACCATTGATGAAATGGATGTACGATCAATACACCACTGACCTTAATGCACGAAAGGAAATTTATGCATCTCCTTTACAGGCTTCCGTTGAACAATTAAAAGGACTTCCGCCCACATTCATACAGGTTGCCGAAAATGACATCCTTCGTGATGAAGGTGAAGCTTTTGGCCGCAAGCTGGATAAAGCGGGAGTACTAGTTACTACTGTGCGCTACAATGGAATGATACATGACTTCGGTTTGTTAAACGCGTTGGCGGAACTGCCCACCACGAGATCATTATTTGTTCATGCTGCGGCCGAATTGAAAAAATACCTAAGTTAAGTCCTAATATCTGCGATATACAAATGAAAAGCTGCCGCAACTTCGGCGGCTTTTTATTTGTACTACACATGCAAAATATTATTCTGCATAAGTAACGATTATAATTTGTTGATGATGCAAGTATAGAGCAGAAATTAGCTTACATAATTTTTATCCACGAGGAAATTGTATTCAGGATGTTTTTTTAAATAATCAGCCACGAACGGACAATAGACCATCACTTTTTTGTTGAGCTTGTTTGCCCACTCCAGCCCAAAATTGGCCAACGCAGTCGCTAATCCTCTTCCATGTAATTTTTCCGGGACGTGAGTATGCATTAGGGCAATATCATTTTTATAGAATCGATACTGCAGGGTGGCCAATTCGCCATCAATGCCTATCTGAAATTGTTGCTGTGCTTCATTATTGACAATCCCGATACTATCCATTGTAAATAAATTTTTATTTGTACTTCACTTTATAAGAAAGAATGACCACCGCAAATAGGAATGTAACAGCATTGGCAACGGTTACCGGCAAATTGTGACTAAGCAATCCATATAGTAACCAAAGCAAGGTGCCGAACGTAAACAGCGCATACATATAAAGTGAAATGCCTGAAGTATTTCTGGTTTGAATTGTCTTTATCGCCTGGGGCAAAAATGAAATCGTGGTACAAAATGCCGCCAACAATCCAAGAAGTGTAATAGAATTCATTATAAATATTTGAAGTATTGAGCCAATTAATTTGCCGGGATAAATGACCTCTTCCGTTAAGAAATCTTAAATCTCCAGCATTTATTGACGATCTGTTTTTTCCCTGACTAATCCAATCCCCAAAGTCAACAGCGTAATAACGAGGATACCAAAGCCAACGTATGCCAAATAAATCAGGTTGTTTGGTTTGGTTGCGTCCGGACTGAGAACCGAAAAGAAATATGCAAATGGAAGTAGAATAGCCGTGACAGGAGTTCCAATCCGGATAAGTTGTTTTGTTCTTTCAGAATAGGACGTATCATCCACATACTTCAATATCACCAAAGATAAAATCAGCAACACTCCTGCATGCGCATGACCCGCTCTGAACAAATTTTGCCGCAAGGGATTTTCCATATAATGAGAGTCCGGGTTAATCAGCAACATAAGTAATGAAAATCCTCCATAAGCAACAGTTGGAAGAATAATAAGCAGGATACCTGCTAATCTTTTTGATCTTTTATTCATGATTTTTTGTTTTAGTACTCTAGAAAATAAAACCGGAATTTTTTTTACTAATCAAGTATATGGATAAACGAGATTGCTCACTTAGCTTAAAAATTTCTGCATTGAGATTAGTTTGGATTTTTTTAATTAATATAATTTACCGAAGACTTAGAACATCAGACCTGGCTGCCAAATGTTTTTTATAAAACTATTCATCCATTTGCACCATGGCCTTTATCACCTTATCTGCATCATACAACCAGGTCTCAAAAGCGTCTTTGAGATCATCAAATTTTACTTGTTGCGTAATGAAGTTGGATGGCTCGACCAGGCCATTTTTAATTGCGCCAATTACATAATCAAAATCTTTTCTCGTAGCATTTCGGCTACTCATCAACGTTGTTTCTCTTTTATGAAACTCCGGGTGACTAAAACTGATTTCGTTCATTTGCAAACCAATCAGCACGAACCTGCCACCGTGAGCTACATATTGTAAAGCATTATTGATAGCTTTTTGACTGCCGGTTGCATCAATAACTACTGTGGGCATATCTCCGGCCGTTATTTCGTTTAATCTAGCTAATACGTTCTCTTCGGAAGCATCAATAATGTAATCCACTTTTAATTTTTCTTTACAGAAAGCCAACCGTTTTTCATTAATGTCAAGCGCAATTACTTTTGCACCGGCAATGCGGGCAAATTGAATAGCGCCTAATCCGATAGGGCCCGCACCGATTACCAAAACAAATTCATCTTTTAAAACATTTGCCCGGGCGATACCGTGAGCGCCTATTGCCAGTGGTTCTATCAAAGCCAGTTCATTGTACCCAAGTCCTTCACTTTTCACCAATGAATATGATGGAACAGAAATATATTGGGCCATACCTCCATCAATGTGTACACCAAATACTTTAATATTTACACAACAATTAGGTTTATTTTTTTTGCACGCAATACATTTTTCGCAATTAAAATATGGAATGAAAGTTACCGCTTCACCCGGTACAAATCGGGCAGCCCCATCTGCGTCAACGATCTCACCGGATAATTCATGTCCCAAAATTCTTGGATAAGCAAAAAAGGGTTGTGTTCCTTTATACGCATGGAGGTCGGTACCACAAATTCCAATTCGTTTTATTTTTAAAATTGCGTGGTCCGGTTGTAAAACGGGCGCCGGAATATCTTTATATTCCAACAAGCCTGGTTTTGTACAAATTAATGATCTCATCCCAATAGTTTTACCTCAATTAATCGCTGCGAATTTCCCGTTTAACTCATCGTATATTCCCGAATTATCAAGCATCCAGGGAAAATATTTTTTCCATCGTAATCCACTTCTCCCCTTCTTTTGCCCAGGGCAGTGGCTGCTGAAATTTCCACATTAATGTCTCCCATTGCAACACTTTTTCATTGGCAGCATCCATCGCCGTCTTGTCTTCAAAGCTGAAATCGTCGGCCGTTTCCATTATCATAAACAACCGGTTGCCGGTGCGATAAATTTCCATATCAGTAATTCCGGAATCTACAATACTTGCTTTTATTTCAGGCCACACGTCTTTGTGATATTGTTCATATTCCTCAATTAGCGCAGGATTATCCTTAAGATCAAGTGCCAGGCAAAATCGCTTCATATATAATCTTTAAAGTGATGTAATAGTTTTAATTTTTAAAAATTTGCATTTTTCACCGTAGAGGTAAATACCGTAAAAGTAATAAGTATCTGAGATTTTATTTGGGTGCTTCTGCAAGTTTACCGTGCAGTATTTTGAGTTTGTTTAAAAAAATATCCAGTATTTTCCGAAAATTACACGTATATATCCTACAATTTATTTTGAAAAAATACGATTAAAATTCACGTAAAAAATTTCTCTCTTCACACGTATGTTTACTTTTGATTTTTTATTTTCCTTATATATTTTTATCCACACAATTTGATATAGCTTTTCTAATGTTATATTCCCCTGAGAAATCCAATATTATCCCCGGGGTTAAAATATCTGTCGCTTTTGAATTTCGGTTACTGGTTACTATAAATTGACAATACCTATAAACAAACTATCCGCCATGACGCTCTACACATCTACCGCCGAACGCGAGGCAATAGCAACGGTCGAATTTCTGCCGGCTATTTCTATCATCATGCCTTTTACACCTGTAATGACAGTAAAGAAAAACCTGGAACATAGTCTGAAAAATGTCATGGGCAAGATAGAAGCAGTATTGACGACGCATTACACCGTTGAAAAAGCCATACCCGTTCTTATTAAATTAAGAAATCTTATTTATAACCTCAACTACAGTACTCATAAAAAAAGTATTGCAATATTCGTTTCACCGGTTGCGGAAAAAGTCTATTATTTAAATGTAGAAATGGAAGAAAAAATTGTGATTGATCCCTCCTTTAAAATCAGTCAGCTTGTTGGCTGTAAAAAAGAAAAGAAAGAATATCTCATTCTCCTCCTGGGCGATAAATTTTCCAAAATGTATTTGGGTAATGGTGCGCAATTAAAATTAATCAAATCAAATAAATTATTAAATAACCAGCATTGTGAAAATTGTACGGCAGAAAAGACGACTGGTTTTCCTGGCCTTACCTCTCAAACCGAATTTATTACCAACAGGTTCCTGGTTCAAATGGACCAGGGGCTTTCGATTATTCTAAAATCGTATCCGCTGCCAGTTATTGTCATGGGCCCCGAAAATTTATTAGGACATTTCGAAAGAATAACCAGCAACGACGAATACCTGGCCCGTTTCGTTCATGGCAATTATGCAGAAGTTGCCAACCGCCGCCTTATCTCTGAAATAGAACATTTGGTAATCGATTGGAAAAAATTGAAACAACAATATTTATTAAAACGAATTGAAAAAGCAAAAGCACAAAATAAATTAAGAACGGGTGTAGACGATGTTTTAAAAGCCACCAGCCAAAATAAAGGGAGGCTACTAATAGTTGAAAAAAAATTCGTAACCCATTTTCAAACAACAAAAACTTTTAACCCATTCTATAAATTAGATTACACGGGTAATGAAGCTTTTTTTATTAAGAATGAAGTGGATGATATTATTAAAAATATGTTTGAAAATGGCGGCGATGTTGAGTTTATTGAGGATGGGTTGTTGAAAAATTACAGGAACATCGCACTGATAGAAGGTAACCAATAAATCTTTATTATTTCCCGATTGTTGTTAACACAATGTTGGTAATATAAATTTATTGAGTCGCACACTTTATTTTAAACCTGGCATAACTTTATTAAGCGATCCAATAGGTATTCTTAACCAAACACTAAAATCCACTTTTATGCAAGTAGCAAATAATACCCATTCTCATGAAATTTCAACTTATCCCGGAGGATACACTCCCGTTCAGCTCAAATTTGATGCGCTGGTAGCCGAACTTTCTAAACCCCACAAACGAGCAAAAACCCCTTCTTACAACGTTTGCGAAACTTCTCAATATTATAAAATTGAAATGGCGGTTCCCGGCCTTCAAAGAGAGGACTTTTTTGTGAACATTACTGAACGCGGGCGTTTATCCATTTCTGCTTTACACAAAAACGCTGATAAAATTGAAAATGAAAAATACAGAAAGCATGCCTTTAATTATGAATGCTTCAACCGCGAACTTTTACTTCCGGAAAATGTGGACACTGATTTTATTAAAGCAGAATATAGAAAGGGCATTTTATCTTTCTGGTTCCTAAAAACTGAAAAGATATATCAAAAGCGAGCTTCAACTATAATAGTGTATTGATAAAATTCTCTCTGATTATCTTAAAATCCTATCGGAAAGTTTGGCTTTTCGTTATTAAGCATTCCCTTTAATAACTAACCCCCGCCTGCTTTAAAACTTCATCCATAGTTTTACTAATGGAGAGGGTTAACTTATGAGGCATCTGATCGCTTTGCAACAATCCATTATCAAGACAGCGCATTACTTCTCTTATTTCATATTCAAATCCATTGGCTGCATGTGGCATAGAAAAACTTTCTGATTCATCATTAACTAAATGAACGGAGAATTCAGTTGCCTTATACCAGGGAGAATTTATTTTTATCCTCCCTTTTGAACCAATAATTTCAGCTTCAAGTGCGGTATTAAAAATGATAGACGTGAGTATATGTGCGGTTTCTCCACCTCCATATTGCATAATCACATTCGCATACCCGTCGACACCGGTCTCTTCAATTTTAGCGACAGTTTTTATAAGCGGAGATTCTCCTAAAAGTAAAGTTGCCAAAAAAATGCAATATACACCAATGTCCAATGTAGAGCCCCCTCCGAGGGATTTATTATACAATCGCCCCCTCAGATCTACCGGTGCCGTAAAACCGAAATCTGCATGTATATATTGAAGTTTTCCAATAACATCTTCTTTAATCAGCGAAAGAATTTTTTCAAGGAAGGGCATAAAGCGGGTCCACATTCCCTCCATCAGGAATATTTTTTTTTGTGTGGCAACAGCGATCATTTCAGATGCCTGCTTCTGAGAAAGCGCCATTGGTTTTTCGCATACAACAGGTTTATTGTTATCCAGGCAAAGCATGGTCTGTTCGTAATGAAATGCATGCGGCGTAGCAATGTAAATAACATCGACATTTTCATCTTTTACAAGTTCGTTCGTAACTGCCATAAAATACTGCCGCATTGAATTTTGAAGCATAGTCTTTGGCTTTAGCCAAATCACGGGAGGCGACGGCGTACACTTCAGAACCTTCCACAAAACAGAGGGCTGTGCAAAATTTTTCTGCAATTTTCCCTGCACCTAAAATACCCCAACGGTAATTTTTACTCATATTTAATGGCTTAATTTTTTATCAAAGTAAAATAACTTCTTTCATATGCAATTTCAAGACCTTATTTCTGCGAAAAGCAAATAATAAATGTTAATGTGACACTTATAAAAATATTTTTATACATTTGATCTGAAGATTGCGTGGCACCAAATTCTACCCTGGTTTTTTAGTGTTAGAATTTTAAAATTTCAGGTTAACGACTGATATTTTAAAGATTTTCATACTCCAAAAAATAAATTAAAAATAGCTCATGAAAAAAGGAATGCTACTCTTAACAATGTTTTCGGTATTGTACGCTACATCGCAAAATAAAATTGTTGTTCATGCCAACCAGGGAAAAGAAGTAATTAATAAAAATATCTACGGCCATTTTGCCGAACATCTTGGTCATTGTATTTATGATGGTTTTTATGTAGGTGATACCAATAAAATTATCCCTAATACTGAAGGAGTAAGAAATGATGTAATAGCTGCATTGCGCAAAATGAAAATCCCTGCGCTACGCTGGCCGGGAGGTTGTTTTGCAGATACCTATCATTGGAAAGATGGTGTTGGCCCAAAAGATAAAAGGCCAACAATGGTAAACAAATGGTGGGGCGGTGTAACAGAGGATAACAGTTTTGGCACACACGATTTTTTAAATATGTGTGAACGATTAGGTGCAGATCCGTACATATCTGGAAACGTTGGAAGTGGTACTGTGCAGGAATTCTCAGATTGGTTGCAGTATGTGAATTTTGATGGCAAAAGCCCCATGTCAGATTGGAGACGACAAAATGGTAGAGACAAACCCTGGCACGTTCAATATTGGGGTGTAGGTAACGAAGCATGGGGTTGTGGTGGAAATATGACAGCGGAATATTATGCCAATATTTTCAGGAGGTATGCCACGTTTATGACAAACTGGGTTAAAGATGGTCAGTTATCACGCATTGCTTCCGGTGCCAGCGACGCCGACTATCACTGGACAGAGGTGCTTATGCGTGATGTTCCCCATAATTTATTGGCGGGAGTTGGGCTTCATCATTATTCAATTATTGATTGGAAAAATAAAAGCTCTGCGACGGATTTTACCGAACAGCAATATTTTGCAACTATGAAATCAGCTTTACAGATGAATGAACTCATAAATAAACACGCCGCCATCATGGATAAATATGATCCGCAAAAGAAAGTTGACTTAGTAGTAGATGAATGGGGTGGATGGTATGATGTAGAGCCTGGAACAAATCCGGGTTTTCTTTACCAGCAAAATACCATGCGTGATGCAATGATTGCAGGCGCTACGCTTAACATTTTCAACAATCATGCAGATAGGGTGCGTATGGCCAATCTTGCGCAAACAATAAATGTATTGCAGGCAGTAATTTTAACGAACAAAGAAAAAATTGTTCTTACACCCACCTACCATGTGATGGAAATGTACAATGTCCATCAAAATGCTACATTGCTCCCAATCGATGTAACTACCGAAGATTATGATCTTGGAAGTGAAAAACTTCCTGCCATATCAGCATCAGCGTCGAAAGATTCAGCAGGCCTTGTTCATATTTCTATTACCAATATAAATGCTGATAAGGCTGAATCAATTTCAATAAATATCGAAGGATCAAATTTCAAAAATGCAAGCGGAAGAATTCTTACATCTGCCAAACTACAGGATCATAATACATTTGATGATCCTGAAAAAATTAAACCCATGGTATTTACCGGAGTTTCTTTGAAAGATAACGTCATCAATTTAAAAATTCCTCCATTCTCCGTTATTGTTTTGGAATTAAAATAAGATTAATTAATTGTTACGCCAGGAAAATAAAACCAATATTCACGTAAATAGTTTTGTAAATTGAACGCTCATTTTATTTTTTAATTGAATAATGCTTTATGAAATCAATACATGCAATAGTATCCGCGGTTCTACTTGGCAGTATAGTAATCGGCTGCAGCAATGCTTCTGAAAATGAGAACAATGAAATTGCAAAAGCTGGGGTAACTAAAAAAGACTGGGGTGAAGTTGATGGAAAGCAAGTGTATCTTTTTACTTTACAAAGTGATAATGGCACTTTCGTAACGATAACAAACTATGGTGGCACCGTTACTTCATTTGTTACTTCGGATAAAAAAGGGAAAAGATCAAGCATTGTTGTCGGGTTTGATACTCTTGAGAAATACCTGCAGCAACCACCCTATTTCGGCGCATTGATTGGCCGTTATGGCAACCGCATTGGTAATGCAAAATTTACGTTAGACAGCGCTACCTATACACTTGCCGCCAACAATGGGAAGAACCATCTCCACGGTGGAATAAAGGGGTTTGACAAAGTAGTATGGGATGCTTCAGTTCCTAACGACAGCATTCCATCGCTTACATTAAAGTATGCAAGCAAGGATGGCGAAGAAGGTTATCCAGGTAATCTCAATGTTACGGTTAAGTATACACTCATATATGATGACGAATTAAAAATTGATTATACCGCAGAAACAGATAAAGCTACCCCGGTTAATTTAACCAACCATAGTTATTTTAATTTAACCGGCAACGTAAGTAATACCATTCTTGATCACACGCTGATGATTAACGCAGATTATTATACACCTGTTGATACGTCGCTAATTCCCACCGGCGAAATAAAACCTGTGAAAGGCACTCCGTTTGATTTTACTTCACCGAAAATGATCGGACAAAGTATCGATTCTGTTCGGGGCGGCTACGATCATAATTGGGTATTAAATAGAAAAGATACGTCACTTCAATTGGCCGCTGTTCTTTCCGATTCAACAAGCGGCCGGTCTTTGGAAGTGTATACCACTCAACCGGGTCTCCAGTTTTATACAGGAAATTTTCTGGATGGTAAATTCATAAACCGCGATGGTAACCCAATCAAACTTCATACTGCACTGTGCCTCGAAACACAACATTTTCCGGATTCTCCCAATAAACCAAATTTTCCCTCTACAATTTTAAGACCCGGAGAAACATATCATGAAGTGACTATTTATAAAGTAAAACTTATTTAGGTATGGCGGTTAAAATATTCATCTTTGATTTGAATGAAACACTGGTCGATGACATGCAATATCATGCGGAAGCAGGGGACATTGTCCAAAAATAAATGCCAGGGCATTTGAATTGAATAAGAGGATGTTTAAACTTCAGCCAAAAACCGTTGCAGTTATTGTTCTGATGCTATTAATACTAACGGTCTTGTACGTCAGGTTTTAGTGATTTATTTTTAGAAGTCAAAGTAAAAGAAAGGAGTAATAAAATTTTGTTTATGAATGTCATCAATGAATACAAGGTACATGACAGAATGCTAATAGCGGTAGACTGCATCATATTTGGATTTGATGGAAAAGATTTAAAAGCATTATTGATAAAAAGAGGTTTTGAGCCGGGTTTGGGTAAGTGGTCTTTAATGGGAGGTTTTGTAAAAGCCGAAGAAAGCATAGACGAAGGAGCTACCCGTATTCTTGAAGTGCTTACCGGCCTCACCAATATTTATATGGAGCAGCTATACGGCTTTGGCGAAGTAGACAGGGATCCTGGTGGAAGAGTAATTTCTATCGCCTATTTTGCTTTAATTAAGATTGATGATCATTCGCAGATGTTGATGAAAGAGCATAATGCAAAATGGTTTAACATCAAACGTATACCGTCAATGATCTTCGATCATAAAAAAATGTTATTGATGGCCAAAGACCGCCTACGCGAAAAAGTGGCTACCCACCCCATTGGCTTTGAATTATTACCGGAAAAATTCACGCTTGCACAGTTGCAAAATCTCTATGAGGCCATTTATGAAATTAGTTTTGATAAACGCAACTTTCTACGAAAAATATTATCACTTGATATTCTTAAAAAGTTAAATGAAAAAGAAAAATTTCTTTCTAAAAGAGGAAGCTTCTATTACACTTTCGATTATAAGAAATATAAAAAACTGGAGCGGGAAGGTTTGAAGTTTATTTAATGATTTTTGAAACTTTTCCCGGATTCAGATTCTGTTTGGTAGCCGGTTAACTTTTCTCTTCTCCTTTTTTTGCAACGGCAACTTTTTCAGCGGCCAGTCTTTTCTTTTCTGCGGCATAGTCGGCACGGCTTTGTAAAGCCTCATCAAATAATTTATTCCATCCGTTGTTTATATTTTCTTCTTTCAGTGCACACTTTGCGGGTTCGTTAGTTTGAAAAATAGCGCCTTCTTTCGGACAGGCACGTACACATTCCGAGCAGTAAATGCAAACGGCACGATTGAAATGATAGGTTTGTTTTCCTTCCATATCCTGGGAAAAAACAATAGCGCCGGGCGGACAAACCATTTCGCAACGGCGGCACCAAATACATAAATTTTCATCAAAGCCTATCATGCCGCGATAGTCGTCAGGTATATAAGTCTTTTCAAAAGGATATTTAGTAGTTACCGGCTTCCTGAATATATTTCCGATGGCTTTAAAGAATGTTTTCATTTTAATAAATTTTAATCATCTTGATGTACATGAAAGGCACGGATCATAAGATGCAATAATAGCCGGTGCACTTCCATATTCATTGCCCTTAAATGCTTCTACCATCGCCGATACATTTGAAAATGTTGGCGCTTTAATTTTCAAGCGTTCCAGTATTTGTGTCTTGTTTCCTTTAGCATAATAAAATAATTCACCACGCGGCGCTTCCAGTCTCACTACCGCTTCGCCATCGGGAAATGCTTTTGTTTCCGTAACAAGTGGCTGATTCAGGTAAACCATTTATTATATTTTCGATAATTCGCATGGATACATACAATTCATGCAAGCGAACCATGTTGCGGGCATGAACATCGCCTGCTTTATCTAACACCATTTCAAACCCAACTTCTTTCCACGGAAGCAGATCTTCGGTTTCGTTGCGGACATCAACTGCGAGTCCCGTTGCTCTTGCAAAAGGGCCAACCACATTCAGTCTCAAAGCGTCTTCTTTTGTAATAGCTCCAACACCTTTGTTCTTTAAAGATAAGCGTCCAGTTATTTTGATAGATGTCTACCAACTCATCTAACTGTGGTTTAAAAGTTTTTAATTTCTCCAAAATCAATTTACCAACTTCCGGTTTTAAATCGCGGGCAACACCACCTACAATGGAAAAATCGTATTGAATTCTATTGCCACATACAGCCTCCAACATTTCCATTGAAAATTCACGGTATTGCATGGTTTTCATAAACAAAGCCTCAAAGCCCGAATTTTCTGCAACATGGCTTAAGCATAATAAATGCGAATGAATTCTATCCAGTTCAATAACCAACATCCTTAAATATTTGGCACGACGCGGTATTTCAATCTTCACCAATTTTTCTGCAACCTGTGAGTAAGCCGTTGTATGTGAAACAGAACATAAACCGCAAACACGCCCCACAACAAAACTTACCTGGCGGAATTTAAATTTCGAACAACAGGCCTGCTCAATACCACGATGTACATAGTACACGTTAGCAACGGTATCAATAATTTTTTCATTCTCCGTTGTGAACTTAAAATGAAGCGGCTCCAGCAATGAAACATGCTGAGCGCCTAACGGTATTTCATATAACTTTCCCATAATTATTTTTTCTTTCTTAACGGACCACTTTCAAAATCGGGTTCCAATACAAATCCTTTTGCTGTATTTTGAATTTTAATATTCATCAGATCTACCAGTTCAGCTTCGGCCACCCATGAAGATTCAATAATATCCCTGATAGAAGGTATTTCTATATCCGGATTAATTTGAACACAAAACGCGATAATATTTGACGGGTTAGCATACTCGCTAAAGAACCATTGCACTTCGATCCGATGGCCATCGGATTTTTCCCCGAGGTCTACGGCATTAATAACCATAAAATGATACAACTCCGGTTTATAAAAATTACGGATGTCGGCTTTTACTTTATCAATGGATGTTTCAATTCTATTCATGAACTATGCAATTTTTTTAATTTCAGCAGCAATATCTCTCCTGTTTAGTTGTGTATCTTCTTTCACGGGTTCTTTTTTTAATCGTACAGATTGTTCCAAATCCTTTGTCTTTTTCTCCAATATTGCCAGTCCTTCAATTACACCATCAATAATTTGTTCCGGCCGCGTGCCACACCCGCAAACATATACATCCACAGGAATATATTGATCAATGCCACCTTCGCAATTATACATTCCCCGGAAAACTCCACCAGTACAGGCGCAGGCGCCGCAACTGATTACTACTTTCGGTTCCGACATTTGAGCATACACCTCCACCAGCCGTTCACGGGAACGCTTGGTAACGGGACCGGTTACCAGAAGAATATCAGATTGTTTTGGATTACCCGAGTTGATCATTCCAAATCTCTCAATATCATATTTAGGTGCCAAGCATGCTAATATTTCAATATCGCAACCATTGCATCCGCCTGCATTGTAATGCAGTATCCAGGGCGATTTTTTTCTAAAGGAATTTAATTTCATAATTGCCAATGTAAAATGGTTAATAATAAATTAATGAAAGCAACAGGTAAAGCAACCATCATCGAAAATCGGAGCATCTGTTTGTAATTTACTCTCGCTGAAGAATTATCCAAAGCGTTCAAATAAATAAATACACCCAATACAAGACCTAATCCCAACAAAGGATTGCTGGCCCCAAAAAGATAAACCAGCGTATAACAAAATACATAATCTAACCATTTGGCTGTATAAATAGCTTCGAAAAAAATGCCTGAAAATTCCAGTTCCACACCTCCCGTAATTTCCTGGTGTGCTTCAGCAACATCAAAAGGAGATTTTTTTAATTTAATAGGTAAAATCAATAGCAATGCAACAAATGCTAATGGCATTTTAAATAGCAATGGTTCATTATAATTGAAAATAGAAGAAACATCAAAACTACCGGTAAACATGAAAACAGAAACAGCAATTAATATCAATACCGGCTCATAGGCCAGGATGCTAATTGCAGTCCGGTTGGCTCCAAGGTGACTAAAAATAGAGCGTGTACTGTAACCTGCAAGGATTAACAGGGAAGTAGACAAAAGATGAAGGAAGATTACTAGAATTAAATCCCCGCCTAATAATAATACCGCCAACGCAAACCATAAAGACACAAAATGCATAATGCCAAGAAAAGCGTGAGTGGAATGAACAATCATTCTTCTTTTATCAGCCAGTTTTAAAAAATCATAAAAAGGCTGCAACAACGGTGGGCCAATTCTTCTCTGCATACGGGCTCTCACGATCCGCTCAAAACCATAGAGCAAGCCGCCGATTATCGGTGCCAGCAGAATGAGTAAAACCGGAATTAAAACATCTTTCATGATCAATTTTTTTCAGTCAAATAATTTTCATCTTTCAACTTCTTTATACAACGGACACTACTATAAGTGCTACAAAAAACAAAACACCAATTACAGAAAAATAAGGTGCGGCTTTATCTGTTGCGAAATAGAATGATGAAAAGGAATAATCTATCTTTTCGCCGCAGGCATATTCTTTTGCCCTATCTACTTTTTTAAATCGTATAAACATCGCCGTTATGATAGTTACCGGTAAAAGCAAAAAAGCAATTAGCAAGGGAACAATAGGCAAGGTCATAGCACCAATATGCAATTTCCATCCATATGTTGCTACGGCAATTGGTTCACTTAAAGTTTGAGCAGCAACCGGTACAAAATAATGTGTCATTAAAAAAGGAAATGCTAAAACACTTAATATGATCAATCCCATTAAAATGATGATCGTATCTGAATATAATGGCTTGGTCTTTTCAAATTTTATAACATCCTCGCCGCCACTTCGAGCGATCAATAAACCCAATACCTTAAAATACAATAAGGATAAGATGGCGCCACCACAGGCTATGCCAACAATAACCAACGCACCCAGAATCTTTTGGTTTATTGCAAGGGCTCCCAACGATTCAATGCTAAACCATTTTCCAATGAAGGCTCCGAATGGTGGAAGGAGCAACGACATAAACCCAATTGAAACTACCAATGAAGTGAAGGGCCCGGCTTCTGCTAACTTATCCATATCCGATGTTTCCTTAAAATGAAATATTCTTTCCAGTACACCAGCATTCAGGAATAACATACATTTTGAAAGACCGTGAAAAAACATAAGCGTTAATGCAGCAACTATGGTAACAGGTGTACCAACCGCCCCCATCATAATCATTAATCCGAGAAGAGCAATTGTAGAGTGAGCCAATATTCGTTTGAAATTATCCTGCGACAATGCACCAATGGCTGCAGCTACAAAAACAAAACCTGTCATCGCAATTACAACCGATGCAACAGGTGTTCCTTTTAATGCAGGCGATAGACGCAGTATTATAAACGGCGCAATCTTTACCATGGTGGACGAATGCAGTAAAGCACTAACAGGCGTTGGAGCCACCATAGCGCCCAGCAACCATTTACTGAAAGGCATCTGTGCACCCTTGACCAATGCAGCTACGCAAAGCAACGCAAGAGGTAATAAGATACCTGTTGATGATGAATGTGCCAGTACATTGCTGAATGTTGCCGTTCCGTATTTATTAAATATGATGAAAAATATAGCGGCTAAAATAGCGAGGCCGCCAACCTGGTTCATCCATAGCGCCGTGAGGGCATTCTTTACAGAGATTGCGTCTTTTCTAAAACCAATAAATAGGAAAGAAGCCAAAGTGGTTAACTCAAAAAACAGGAAAAAATACTCCAGGTTATCTGAAGAAACAATCATGTTCATAACGGCAATGAACCAAAATAAAATAGAAAGAAAATATTTTTTACGAAAAGCGCTGCAATCTTCGCCAACAATATATTGAATGGAAAATATGGAGATCAATCCACTGATAACATTTATTAAAAGGAACATGAAGACAGTCAATTTGTCCACCGTAAATTGCATGTCATATTCCTCAGGGATAATAGTAAGTAAATAAAGCAGCGTTCCCAACTGCAAAACCGTCAACAAACCGACAAGCAGGCTTTTTTTACGAATAGCGACGCTGCCAAAGTATAGAAGCAATACTATATCTGCAACAGATACAACAGCGTTCATATAGTGAGGAACACCAAAATGAAATGCCTCCTTTATCGTTAGAAATAGGTAAAGCGATATTGCCGATAGCACAATGGAAGTAGCAATTATCAGTATTCTCGAAAATGTTTTAGGCAGTATTAACAATAACGCACTTACGATTACCGGGGCAATGAATAAGCTTATGATTAAGGAATACATAGAATAGAGTTTAACTATCTCAAAAGAAACGCTATATTAGAAAATAACCCAGTCTCCTGCTATGATTTTAATCAGCAAAACGAATGATGTTGCCTAGCATCCTGGTCAGTTAATATTCCAAACATTCCAACATTTACCAACAGGAAAAATGATATGATTTCGATCAATAAAATTTATGACTATTGTCACCAGGTTAAACCGGGCACGGCGGAGATATCAGGAAGTTGATCTTGTAATTGACTTTTTTTCAGCTTTAATACCCTGCTGAATCCCTGGTAAAAAACCTTCCATGAAAAAAACAATCGCTGATTGTAAATTCCTTTTAGCTTCCTTACTCAAAGAAGTTTTCAGTTCCCAATAAAGTCCTGATATCGCCATTGTATACGCAGCGGGTTGTTTATTATAAAGATCGTCCACCAGGTAAAGAATCGTTTCGGGGCTTTGAATGTGAGAAGAGAAAAAATAGTGATTTGCGGGAGTGCAGGATTTTACTTCAAATCCATTTTCAAGTACCTCATGTGATGCGTCTGCAAAAATAACGGTGGCATATTTTGAGATAAGAAAGCTATCTTCTATTTGCAATTGATAGCGATATTCATAATCCATTAAGCTACCATCATAACGCTTAAGCATATCTGTAAACTTCCAGCCGAGTCCGTCGTCGCCACGGCCACTGTTACCAATACCGATAAGAAGTATATTATTTGAATCAGTCTTTACATCTTTCATCGATTAACTCTCCGTTGTGGTTATATAATTCAGCTTTTAAAGACATTTTACCAATAGCCTGAGTAGCGCAACTCAGGCAGGGATCATACGCCCTGATAGCAATTTCAACCTGGTTGAGCATCCCATCTGTGATAGTACCCTTGCGGCTGATAACATTATTGGCTACCCATCTTACCGCGTTGTTCATTGCATCGTTATTATGTGTCGTCGAAACAATGAGGTTACAGCGGGTAATCATTCCTTTTTCATCTACTTCATAATGATGCGTAAGGGTGCCCCGGGGAGCTTCAATAATTCCTATTCCTTTTAAGCGGCCCACTCCTTTTCGTACTAGATCATCTCCCATTAGTTCAGGATCGTGCAGCAATGTTTTCATTTCTTCCGCACAATGCAGTACCTCAATCAGGCGGGCCCAATGAGAAAATAGAGTGCTGTTATTAATTTTCTTTCCTGTAAAAGCAAAATATTCCTGTCTTGCTTTCTCAGCCAAAGGCGTTGGAATAAATTCACACAAATTTACCCGGGCCAAAGGCCCCACCCTGTTCCATCCTTTCTCTCTCCCTATCTTTTTGAGGTATGGGAATTTCATGTAAGACCACTGTGCAACAGCTTCGGAAAAATAATCTTCATATAAATCAGTTGAAATATCATCTAATGTGATATTCCCTTCACTATCGATAGCTCTTAATTTTCCATCATATAATTCCAGGCCTCCATCCTCATTTACAGTACCCAAATGACCAGAAGGGAATGCTGCGAACTCATCTAAAAACTTCCGGTTCTTTTCATGATACTCTTTCATGAAGTTTACCATAGCCTGCGACCACGCAATCATTGTATCAATATTTTCAATATTTTTTCCATCCAAAAAATATTCTCTTTCTTCCTTATTGAATGTTTTATAAACGCCACCCGGCACTGCAAGAATTCCATGAATTCTTTTTCCGGCAATTGCCCTGATTATTTCCTGCCCGAACTTTCTCATGGTAATTCCTTTAAGAGCCAGTTCCCTGTTTTCAATAGCCACAGCTACAATGTTTCTTTTTTCTGCAGGCGCATCCACCCCAAACAATAAATCGGGCGAAGCGAGGTAAAAAAAGTGTAATGCATGCGATTGAAAAACCTGGCCATAATGCATCAAACGGCGAAGCTTAGACGCAGTTGGTGAAATATCTTTCGGATCAAGTCCCACTATCTGGTCAATTGCTTTAGCTGCAGCAAGGTGATGGCTCACCGGGCAGATACCACAAAGCCTTTGTACTAATACCGGCGCTTCCCAATAAGGATGTCCCTGTATAAATCTTTCAAAGCCCCTGAATTCCACAATGTGAAAAAAAGAATCTTTCACCTGGCCATATTCATCAAGATGTATCGTAACCCTGCCGTGGCCTTCTACCCGGGTTACGGGATCTATCGTTATTTTTTTGTTCATAATATTTTAGTCATATTTAAATTCCGAATAAAGAATGGAATACTCTTCTCCCCAAAGAAGATTTTTTACAACTTTCCATATATAGTTGGCATCAGGCGGACAGCCCGGAATGTAATGGTCGATCTTCACGATCTCATTACAAGCATACACGCGGTCGAGAATTTTTGGAAGATCTTCATGATAAGGGACAATATTGTTTCCGGGCTCATTGGTAACGCAATTCAGATAAGCTTCGTCAAGGCATTCACTTAACGGAATAGAATTTCGTAAAGTGGGAAGGCCTCCCCATACCGAACATTCACCCAAAGCAACGAGGATATCGCAATGTTCCCTGAATTTTCTAAGTGTTTCTATATTTTCATCGTTACAACAACCACCTTCAATAATCCCAAGATGACAGCGGGTGGTGAATTTTTTTAAATCGGTCAAGGGTGATTTGTCGAATGTAATCAGTTCTATCAAATCAAGAAGCCCTGCATCTATGTCGAGCATAGACATGTGACAACCAAAGCATCCGGCCAGCGAAACGGTGGCTATTATTTTCTTATTCATTTTAGCCGGTTCGGTAAATTTTGGCTCCTTGACAAAGTACTTACCTTGAACCGATTCCAAATCAAACTTCCTGTTGCCAAATGGCTCAGCGATACTAACTCCCCGCACTATGATGGCGCCCGTTGGGCATATTTTCATAGCATTGATGGCCTGCTCTTCCGTTAATTTAGCTTCCTGTTCGTAGTCGATTCCCACGAATGTATCATTACCCCTGTTTTGGTAGGTAAATACTTTTTTACCATCGTCGGTAGCCACGTCCACAACGCACCTTAGGCATTTTATGCAACGGTTGTGTTCAAGTACCATCCTGGCCGGTTTAAAGTCGATGATGCGATCCTTAAATAAATGCTTAAAGCGGGTAGCAGAAACACCCAATTCATATCCCATATGCTGCAGATCGCAATTGCCGCTTTTTTCGCATGCAGGGCAAATATGATTCCCTTCCGCAAACATCATCTCTACCAACGCCTTCCTGGTATCTTTTAACTCAGCAGTATTCACTTCAACTGTAAGTCCTTCGGTAACTTTTTCTGTGCAGGCCGGACCAAATTTTCCGTTGATCTTGCAGGTGCAAACCCTGCAGGTTCCCAAAGGCGGTTCTATATGTGGATAGTAACATAGCGATGGAATAAAAATACCGTTGTCTTTTGCTACCTGCACCAGGTTTTTCCCTTCTGCCGCCTGGATGTTTTTGCCATCAATTGTTATATTTACCATGTTTGACATAATAGTTCATATTTTATATTCTTCATAATCTTTTGTGGCTGCGTCCATATCAAATTTAAGGTTCAATCCATTATAGTCTTTATCCAGCTTTGTTGCAAAGTAGTCATGAAATTTATCCATTGCGTTGATCAGGCTATTGGTAGCGGTTTTACCAAGGCCACACCGGCTTGTATTTTTCATAATAGTCCCCCAGCTTTTTAATTCCTTCAGGTCAATCTCATTCGATAACCCATTATCGAGGCGTTCCAGTTTTCTTTGAATAATAAAATTACCTGCCCTGCATGGTGTGCAAATACCGCAGGATTCATGTTTAAAGAATTCGGAAAAATTCAGCAATACCTTCACAAGATCACGATGTTTATCGAAGATCATAAATGATCCGCCACACCGTATATCTTTACCATCATTCTCATCGAGCATTGAGATGCGCCGGAATCTTTCTTTCATAGATATGCATTCACCCGAAGGGCCACTTACCTGGATGTAATATGGATCTTCTGCTTTAGACAGTTCCAGTAACTCCTCAATCGTCATTCCCCATTCAATTTCGTATATGCCTGGTAGTTGGCAATCGCCGGAGACACTTATCAGTTTGGTTCCAGGTGAACCCGGGATACCCAATTTCAAATATTCGTCGGCACCCATCTCAATTATTTTTGCAGCGGCGCAAAAAGTTTCTACATTGTTAATAATAGTGGGCATTTGCAAATAGCCCTTTTCAACAGGGAAAAACCATTTGGTCCTTGGTTCTCCACGCTTACCTTCCAATGATTCAAGCAATGCAGTTTCTTCGCCACACACATAAGAGCCGGCACCCATTTGTATCCTGATATCAAAATCAAACCCTTGTATGTTACCACAGTTTTTTCCCAACAAACCTTTGGAATGATATTCTTTTATGGCTTCATCGAGTTTATTTTTCAGCCACCAGTATTCCCCACGCAAATAAATAATTCCATATTCAGCTCCTATCGCGTAGCCGGAAATGATCATTCCTTCAATCAGTGAATGGGCTTGTGTGTTCATCAACACCCGATCTTTAAATGTACCGGGCTCGCCTTCATCGGCATTGCAAACGACAAACTTTGGAGACGCCGGTTGTACCCCCGCCGCATCCCATTTTTTCCAGGTAGGATAATACGCTCCGCCACGACCAGAAAGTTCTGATTTTTTTATCTCTTCAATCACACCCGCCCGTCCTTTTTTCTCCAATTTCGCAATTGCGACACCGGGCGTAAAATTTTTAAAGAAAACCGTTCTGTTTCCGGGAGGTGTGTATCGTACGTTATCAGCCGGCGTATCGCATATTGATTCAGGAGAAGCTCCACTCTTCAGTTTCGTAATAATCTCTTTTACTTTGATTGTATTCAAATTAATAAAAGGATAAAAGTTTATCAGTGCAGAAGGCTCATGGTCACTTAAGCCGATACATGGAGTGAGAAAAAGGCCAAACGTGCCCGTACGATCAACTGATCCAAAACTTGCGCCGGTATCTCTTTCCAATGTTTCTTTTATCCTGTTGAATCCTTTTAACTCTGCAACGATACTGTTATTAAGATAGATAGTGTATTTGCCGGTAGGTTTGCGCTGAAAAAAATGATAAAATGAAATCACGCCCTCCACTTCAACTTCAGAAATATTAAATAGCTCAGCGAGTCGCTTTACGTTATCATCATGAATGTATCCATTGTTTCTTTGCAGCTCCCAAAGCTTGTTAAGCATTTGTGTTTGCAAGGGTTCCATAAATTTTCTTTCGATATCACCAGTCATAGTCGATTGTTTGATACTTTTGTAAATGAATTCTGATGTGAGTTTAATTTAGGTTATGGATTATTATTTCCTTCTTATTTTAATTCTTATTCAAATCCGTCCGGGAAGAAAGGAATGTCGGTTTCTGTATTTATCTCAAAAAAAATTCCTGGAAAACCTTAGATGAAAAGTACAAAAACTAATGCAGAAAAAAAGAATAAAATTTCACTCAAACTTCTTCTATTTTAGCCCGACAAAGTTATCCATAGCGTTTATTTCCAGCCATGATTATGATCATAACCCTATGCGAAAAAAATCATATTTATTTTTTGGCAAAGATTATGGAAAGTATTCTTATGCCTTTCACGTTTCTATTAACGCCGGCTTAACATAATTCCTTTTATTCAAAAAAATCTTTGATTTTTTTTGGCATTAACTTCGTTTGCTCAATCATCATCGTTACTTCTAATTTATTCACATGACAGAGCCGGTTGTATTTAAAAAGGGCTTGAAACTCATGGGCAACCACTTTGAAATAAGTGTCGTTTCACATAACGAAACGTGGGCCAACGAACGTATTGATGCCGGCGTCTATGAAATACAGCGTATTGAAAAATTACTCACCACGTTTAACGAGGAAAGCGAAACGAGCCTTGTTAACCGGTATGCGGGAATGTCGCCGGTGAAAGTATCCCGTGAAACCTTTGACATCATTGAAAGGTCTTTGCGTATTTCACGATTAACGCAAGGTGCTTTCGACATTTCGTATGGATCAATTGACAAGCGCCTATGGAATTTTGATACCAACATGAAATCTCTACCGGATAAAGCGACAGCACAAAAAATGGTTCGTCTTATTAATTACCGGAATATTATTTTGGATGATGAAAATTGTACCGTGTTTCTTAAAGAAAAGGGAATGCGTATTGGATTTGGTGGAATCGGAAAAGGATATGCGGCTGAAAGGGCAAGATACGTGATGAAAACACTTGGTGTTGAGAGCGGAATTGTCAATGCTTCCGGGGATCTTACCACCTGGGGGCTGCAGCCTAACGGCAAGCCGTGGACGATAGGGATTGCTAATCCCAATTCTTCTCATGAATTGTTCTCTTATCTTGATGTAACAAACATGGCTGTTGCCACCTCTGGCAATTATGAGAAGTTTGCAATGATAAACGGGAAAAAATATTCTCACACTATTGATCCACGTACTGGCTTGCCGGTTTCCGGTATAAAAAGTGTAACGATTATTACACTCAATGCTGAAATTGCCGATGCTATGGCAACACCAGTAATGATTATGGGTATTAAGACGGGCCTGAATCTTATCAACCAGATGAAAGACATTGAAGCAATTATGATTGATGATAATAACACAGTCTATGCATCCGATAATATCAGGTTCTCTTAAAAATTCTGACGTAGT
The DNA here is from genome assembly GCA_963819925.1 of uncultured Chitinophagaceae bacterium. Taxonomy (GTDB): domain Bacteria; phylum Bacteroidota; class Bacteroidia; order Chitinophagales; family Chitinophagaceae; genus Ginsengibacter. The sequence continues at coordinate 886,614 of CAWFYG010000029.1, forward strand.
ATCACTGGATGTAGTATCACCGAATATAAAATTTAATTTCTTTTAAACGCCCATTGAATGTTAAACAAAGGAAAAAAAATTGACAATGTTTGTTATAACAAGTAGTGAAATAAGTTGATGAACTCAATATAATCTTTCTGGCTGAAAATTTGCAGGTCAGGCGCAATACCTGAACAAGAATTAAAAGGATCAATTACTTAGCAATAATCACAACACACTATTGTGTTAAAAAAAAGTTAGCAACCATGCATCACCCAACCAAAATTTATAGTAAGCATCTATAAAATTATTGGTGACAAAATATAACTAATGAATAAAATACACTTGCTTATTTTTTGTGTGGCCGCTATGGCATTCACTCAATGGCAGCCTGATTTTGAAACTGCAAAAAGAACAGCGAAGCAAAAGCATGAACTTATCTTATTGAATTTCTCAGGTTCCGACTGGTGCGGCCCATGTATCCGTTTGAGAAAAGAAATCCTGGATAATGATGTGTTTCTAAAAATGGCAGATACCTCTTTAGTAATGGTAAATGCAGATTTTCCAAGAAATAAAAAAAACCTCCTGGACGCAGAAACCCGAAAGCAAAATGATGCTCTGGCAGATAAATACAACCCGGAAGGAAAATTTCCTTTTACGCTCTTGCTTGATGCAGATGGTAAAGTTCTTAAAACATGGGAGGGGCTACCGGACGAAAGCGTTCAGCAATTTTCAGAAGAGGTAATGGATATCTGTTATGCCAACAGGTAAAAAAAATAAAAATCGTTTCAGAATAAAATTAAATATGAAAAAAATCCAGGTTCTAAAAAAATTATGTCTTGCATTAGCGTCGGTTATTATATTAACATCATGCGCTCACGTAAAAGAATATCAGAAAAGCAGGATTAACGATTCTGAAATGATTTTAGGTAACCGAAAGGTTGAAAAAAACGAACTGAATTTTCAATCGTACCGCGAAGGTGCTTCCGGCGCAAATGGTGGTAAAACCGGCGGAGGTTGTGGCTGTAACTAACTCAAATATTTCATCCGTAAAGTAATCATGAAAAAGATTTGTTTAACCCTTGTGGGTATTTACCTGATGATGTTACATGCGTTTGCGCAGTACCAGGAAGACAAGGATACTTCATTTTATATTTCTAAACCATTAAAAATTGAAGAGATCAATCTTGTATCGAGTTATTACAAACAGAATGGCGATCATTCGGCAATAACAGGAGGCATCGGTACAGAAAAGGTAACTGATTTAGCAAACGGCCTCGATATAAAATGGGTGGGATGGGATGACATGAATCGCAAACATACATTAACTGCCGGGTTGGGCATCGATCATCATTCATCAGCTTCGTCTGCTTATGTGAACAAATCGGGAGCCTCCAAAACAGGTGGCAGCCGCATTTATCCTTCTCTCAACTGGAATATGGAAAATGCCAAAAAAGGTTCCGGCGTAGGATTAGGAATTTACTATTCAAAAGAATATAACTACACCTCATTCGGACTTGATGCAGAGGTTTCTAAAAAAACCAAAAATAATGGAGAATTCACTGCAAAAGTTACGGGTTATTTCGACCGGGTAAAATTGATTTATCCTTCTGAATTTGTACAGGAGGTTACGGTAACATCGGCAAGTGGCGAAGAAAGCAGGAGCAGAATTCCATCGAAACCCCGAACCACAGGCACTTTGTCGTTATCTTTTTCACAGGTAATTAATAAACGATTTGAAGGCGTACTACTTTTAGATGGTGTTGTTCAAAACGGCTATCTTGGCTTGCCCTTTCACAGGGTTTATTTTACTAACGGAACAGAAGCAATTGAAAATCTTCCGGTGAACCGGTTAAAGTTACCGGTGGGTATAAGGTTGAATTATTTCCTTGGTGATAAGATTATTCTCCGATCATATTACCGGTATTATGTCGATAGCTGGGGATTGCAATCTCATACTGCAAGCCTTGAAGTCCCAATAAAGTTTACACCATTTGTTTCCGTATCGCCATTTTACAGGTACTATACACAAACCGCCGTAAAATATTTTGCGCCCTATGAATCGCATGCTACCAGCGACCAATATTATACAAGCAATTATGCCTTGTCAGCTTTTGACAGCCAATTTTTGGGGGTTAATTTTCGTGTAGCACCACCAAAGGGAATTACCAGAGGTCTGAGCGCACTCGAATTGCGTTACGGACATTATTCACAAACAACGAACCTCGTTTCTGATGTAATTTCCGTGAACTTTACTTTCAAATAAATTTGAGATAAAAGACAAATTCGGGGTATATGGTTTTTTGATTAAATTAAGCAGAGTTTTATCTCTGCTTAATTGTTTTAGTACATTAATCATTTAGTTCTACCACTAACGTTTCCATAATCGGACCAGTCTCTTTCTTTTCAACGACTCTTTTGTAAAGATTCATATCAATCGCCTTTTCACTTTTTGCTATAATAAATGCGGCAATACTATTTCCGATAAAATTAGTAACGGCTCTTCCTTCGCTTATAAACCCGTCAACACCTATCAATAAAGCAAGTCCTCCTAACAGAATAACTTTTAAGGCAGTAAGCGTGGAAGCTAAAACAATGAATCCGCTCCCGGTTACACCTGTAAACCGCCAATATTACAAATTGAAAAATAAGGTTAAGAGATTTCGGTAAAAAAAATTCTCTTCCCGGAATGAATATTTATGAAGTAAAGACAAGCGTATTGGCCATATCAATTTCGTTCTGTGAAATCGTGTGCCCCATTCCGTTATATAGCTTTTGGGTTACAACTGCTCCCCTATTTTTTAAAATTTTTGCAGTTTCAGAAACTCTCTCCACCGGTACATGCGGGTCAGGATTGCTGCTTCCTATGAAAATGGGTGTATTTTTAAAATCTCCGGCATAATTTTCTGAATGAATTTTATCACCAATCAACCCTCCGGTGAAAGCTACAACGCCACCAAACCTGGCCGCATTTCTTGCGGCAAATTCCAATGTTAAGCAGGCACCTTGTGAAAAGCCAAGAAAATAAATGTTTTCTGAAGTAATGTTTTTGTCGGTTATTTCATCAAGCAGTTCCTTAATTAAGTTTAATGAAGAGGATAACCAGGGTTCATTTTGTGAAACAGGTGCCATAAAAGAATACGGATACCAGGTATTGCCGGTTGCCTGGGGAGCGAGTAGTGCAAAATCATTTACATTTAAGTAATCAGCGAGAGAAAGTATGTCATTTGCATTTGCTCCACGTCCATGAATCATGATCAAAGCTTTTTGAGCATCTTCCAAACGCTTACCAGCAGTAACTATTTTTTTTGCATGAAGATTTGCGGTATTAATCATCGCCATATTATTTTTTTATGAAATTCAGACCGGGCTTATGCTGCTCTTTTAATCTTCTTCTTTTTTAAAGCATCATTAATAAATGCTGTTAATGATTTTGCGCTTATATTTCCTTCGAGTTTTTCACCATTAATAAAAAAAGCGGGAACATCTCTCACGCCAAGATCAATACCATCCTTTAAATCATCCTGCACAAACCATCCGTATTTACTATTGATCAAATCGTTTAAAAAAGATTTGTTGGTTATACCAATTTCCTTAGCATACGATTTTAGGGTAATAGTTCCAAGATGTCTGCGGTTTTTTAAAAGCATTTCGTGCATCTCAAAAAATTTTCCTTCCTGCGCTGCGCCTATAGCTGCTTCTGCAGCCTTGTGTGCTCTTTGGTGAATCTTCACTAAAGGGAAGTGACGGAAATTAAAATTTATTTTCCCATCGAAGGTTTGCATTATTTGCTTCACCAATTCATGCGCCTGTGAACACTTTTCGCTTTCATAATCTACAAATTCAGTCAGCGTAACAGGAGCGTTGGCATTTCCAATTATTATATCTTTTGGTTCGATTATTGGTATTTCTTCTTTTCTATACATAAATTAATTTTTTTTGTTTGTCCATATATCATTGTATTCATCGGGATGACTCAAAAACTGCGCATGAACATAAGGGCAAAGAGCAATCACTTTCAAATTATTCTTTCGTACATAATCAACCATTGCGTCAAGTAATTTTTTTGCCAGGCCTTTGCCTTCTGCCTTCGGCAATACCTCGGTATGATAAATTGTCAGATCGTTTCCGAAAATACCTATTATCATTTTTGCGACCCTTTCTTCCTTTTCTTCGCCACCTGGAATATAAAAAAACCCGGTACCATTCTTATTCAACTTCAGTTTTACATCACCCATAATTTATTTTGATCAGGTTTTTATATTAATCTCAGGCCATTCCGCTATTACACGAATTTTAAAGCCAATTAGTGTGATAAATTTTGAGGCAACACATACTTAATAAAATACCGTTATCAATTTTCTATAACAGCACTGGCAAAACCTTCTCAATCTCTTTTCTTGATTCTTCGTATTGCTTTGGCAATTTCAGATGAGTTCCTAATTCATCCAGGGGTTCATCTTTTGTAAATCCGGGATTATCTGTTGCCAGTTCAAATAATACTCCTCCCGGTTCGCGAAAATATAATGAGAAAAAATAATCCCGGTCTATTTTGGGGGTAATGTTTAAACCGGCGCTTTCAATTTTTTCACGGTAATTCATTAATATATTATCATCCTTCACCCTGAAGGCTACGTGGTGATTGGTTCCCGCTGCAACAACGCCACGTCCCACACTGGGTGCTTCAATGATATCTACAATAGATGCGTTGGTAATTGCGTCTGTTGCAAACCGGTAGTTTATACCGTCTTGTTGTAGCAACTTGTAACCCAAAATATCGGTTAAAATTTTTGCTGTGGGCGTTACATTTTTCAATAGTAAGGTGATACTGTGAAACCCTCTTGTTGCAACATCGGCATTTACTTCATTGCTTTCCCATGGTTTCCTGTTGTCAGTAACCATTGGGGCAATCAATTTAATTGTTAATCCATCAGGATCACGGAATGAAAGAAATTTTTCTCCAAATTTTTCTTCCATCTTATAATGCTTTACATCATATTGTTTGAAACGGGCCGTCCAAAATTCGAAGCTATCTAACGGCACGGAATACCCGATTTCGGTGGCCATTCCTGTCCCTATAGAACCTTGCCTTATTCCTTCCCACGGAAAGAACGTAAGTACAGTACCCGGGGTTCCCTTTTCATCTCCAAAATAAAAATGATACGTACCGGGATCATCAAAATTAACCGTCTTCTTTACCAACCGTAACCCCAGAACTTTTGTATAAAATTCCAGGGTTCTTTTGGCATTTCCGGCTATTGCCGTTATGTGATGTAAGCCTAATATTCTGTCTTCCATAATTTCTTTTAATCCTGTTCTGCTAATTCTTCTTCTCTCACCAATTGCTCCACCTGTTTTACCAATTGAATTTCGGCATTTATTCTTACTTCGTCAGCTAAAACTACATTACCGGTTTCGGTAACAGTACCCCAACTTAGTCCAAAGTCTTTACGATTTATTTTACCAGTAACTGTAAAGCCAGCTTTTGTCTGTCCGTAAGGATCTTTTACAACACCGCCGAATTCTACTTTCAGGGTTACAGGTTTAGTTACTCCATGCATCGTTAAATCACCACTGATTGTTCCTTCGCCATCTTTAACATCGTATTTTTTTCCTGAGAATTTTAGCTGAGGAAATTTGTCAGCATCGAAAAATTCCGAAGATTTTAGATGCCCGTTGCGTTGCTCGTTGTTAGTATCAATTGAATCAACATCTGCTGTGAATTCAATTTTTGAGGCAGTATCAAAATCATCTGTTGCCGTTTCCGCAACCAGGTTAAATTTTTTGAACTGACCTGTAACAGTCGATATCATCAAATGTTTTATTTTAAAAATTACTTCGCTGTGAATTGGGTCCAATACCCACTTAGTGTTTGCCATGATTCTTAAATTTAATTGTTATCTATTTTTGTTTCTTAATTACTTAATTTAATTGCCTGTTTATTTGTTTTGAATTTTTCAAAATATTCGACACTTCCTGAACGGCCTTCTCATCTTTACCGTAAAGGAAAATGATCGATGAATTGATTTTTTTGTAAGCAATTACCACCTTTGAGTATTTCAATAAATTTTGCAATCCATCAACATCAAACTCATCTTCACTTTCTGAAAAACTTATTACTATCTTTTGTGTCGCAACCTCGCTTATCAATTCTGCTACTTCTTTTTCTTCACAATTCTGAATGTCAATAATTATTATGTCGGCTTCCCAACATCCGTCTTTCATACACCCGACGGTTTCCAGCTCTACTCCGGGATGAGCGGATTGTATGTCCCTCACTAATTCAACAAACTGATTCGCATATTTTGAAACTAATAGCAGCCTGTAATTTTCAATGTAAAGCCTGCTCAAAATAGCTGTCGCCTTTTCATTTGTTGATCCAAGAATTGCTATTGTTTTTTTTGCTGCCACTATTCATTCTTTATTACACAAAATTACTGCCATACAACGGCCTGATCCATTGCGATAGGATAATAAATTGCATTGATCTATGTCAATAGAATTATTTGCGGGCGGCCATCTGGCTGCGTATACGGCTAAGCGTTTCCCGTGTAATGCCCAGGTAAGAAGCAATCATGTGTTGGGGAATTCGCTGAGGGCAACCAGGGTAATTGTTGATGAGATTTGTATATTTTTCTTCCGCTGTTTCACTTAATGTTCCCATCAATCTTCTCTGTGTTGCAATAAGATTATTTTGAATTAGAATACGAAAGTAACGTTCAAAGGCAGGTATCTTTTCAAACAAAAGGTCCATCGATGGCTTTGTCAGCAATAATAATTCGCAGGGCTCAAGTGCTTCTATATTAAATAAAGACGGTTTTTCGGTAAGGAAACTGGAAATGTCTCCTATCCACCAACCTTCAAACGCGAATTGCAGAATGTGTTCTGTTCCTTTATCGTCAATAGTGTAGGATCTTAATAAGCCTTGAGAAACGAAAGTATTGTATTTACATACGTCACCCTCCTGCAGCAGGTATTGCTTTTTTCTTAATTTTTTTGGCTGGAAAAGTGTTTTGCAAAAATCAAATTCCTCGTCAGAAATTGAAATCAGCTCCAATATTTTTTTGTGCAATAGCTCGTACATGAAAACCTTTTTTGAATAAGCAAAATAAAGAATTAATATTCTTATTCGTTAAAGGACTTTAAGCCAATTAATTATAAAATGTATTTTTTGCTGCGCTAAAAAAGATAATCTATACCCAATTGTTATTAATAAAAATACACGTAACTTAACTTGTAATTTAATTAGAGCGACAAACAAATAAAGTGAACCAGGTTTATACTTTATTTGTTGTATTGCTTGTCGGAATATAGATTAAACACTGATACACTACACTCACCGCCTTATCGAAACCTTTTGATTTGATTGTCTTCTTTTGTTAACAGAATTCCTCCCCATTGCTAAAACAAATGAAAACAAAACAAATTGAAGCAGTTAAAAAGCTTCAACCCATTGAAGAAATTTACCGCTCGATGATTGGTAGAATTTCTGACGGCTTTGTTTCTCTCGACACGGAAGGTTATTATACTTATGCGAACAATAAAGCAAGTCAAATTCTCAACCGCAAACCCGGTGATCTTTTGGGCAAGAATATCTGGAAAGAATTTCCACAATTTTTAGATCAGCCTTTTTATAAAGCTTACAACAAAGCGGCCGATAACCAGGAATATGTTTACCTGGAGGTATATGACTCTTCTGCTGACAGATGGTTGGAGAATCATATATATCCTTCTTCCAGCGGCGTTTCTATTTTTCTTATAGATGTTACCGAACGCAAAAAAAATGAGCCTGGTTTTATACAACTGGCGAAACGAAATGCATTGATACTTGATATGATGCAGTATAGCTTTTTACTTACAGATGGTGAGTTAAACATTATCGACGTGAATCCGGCATTTTGTAACTCCATTGGCTACTCCCGCGAAGAATTATTAAAAATGAAGGTCACCGACTTTGATGTAAAACTTAGTGCAACTGACATTCAACAAAATTTCAAAAAAACAATAGAATCAGGAATTATCCAGTTTGAAACGAGAAACAGAAAGAAGAATGGCGAAGTTATCGATGTAGAAATAGTGTTGGCTGAAATGGAAATAAACGGTCAATTTTATTTTGCATCGTTCGGGCGTGATATTTCGGAAAGTAAAAAAGCCGAGGAACAAATTTTTACCGAGAAAAAATTATCCGATTCTATAATTAATAGTTTGCCCGGTATTTTTTATTTGTATGATAGAAATGGAAAGTTCTTGCGCTGGAATAAAAATTTTGAAGTAATATCAAAATATAACTCGATACAAGTTGCAGGCATGCACCCACTCGATTTTTTTGATGATGACGAAAAAGAAATATTGAAAGAAAAAATTGAAACAGTATTTGTAAAAGGAATGGCCGATGTGGAAGCACACTTCTTTACAAAAGACAAAGAAAAAATACTTTTTTATTTTAACGGAACCCGGGTTCATATTGAAGGTAAGCCTTGCCTTTTAGGAATGGGAATCGATATATCCGAACGCAAAAAAGCCGAAGAAAATTTAAGATCAATGGAAATGGAAATCCTGGATCAGAAAGTGCAGGAACAGAAAAAAATAACAAGGGCAATTTTAAAAGCGCAGGAAACAGAAAGAAATTATATCGGCCGCGAGTTGCATGATAACGTTAACCAGATTTTGGCTGGTACTAAATTATACCTTGGAATGGCGGGGAAACAAGATTCAAGAATAAAAAATCTAATCAAATATCCGTTAGAGCTAATAGATAGTTCAATAAATGAAATCAGGTTACTTACCAGCAAGAATGTGACACCCGTGAGAAATATTAATTTAAAAGAACTAATACAAGCCCTGGTTGATAACCTGAATAAAAACACTCCTATAAAAACAATTTTCGGTTATAACATTGCTAATAACGTTATCGACGACGAACTGAAATTAAATATCTACAGAATTGTACAGGAGCAGATAAACAATATTGTGAAACACGCCGCTCCTTCGCAAGCTTCTATTTCAATAGAAGGGGATGGTAATATCATAAGGGTTATTGTAACTGACGATGGTAAAGGGTTTGATGTAAATAAAAAGAGAGTAGGAATTGGCGTAACTAATATGATAAACCGTGTCGAATCTTTTAATGGTAAAATTAATATTGAAAGTTCACCTGGTAACGGCTGCAAAATACAGATTGAGATACCATATGTTTTGTAAAGAAGGCAAATCTTTTTTTAAACTTTCCTTGTTTCTTTATTATTATTATATACATTTTTTTGTTCTCAATCGCTATAGATAAATTTTTACTACTTGCCAAAAATTTACTTACCTTAAATGCAATTTTTTAAACTAAAGTAAATTATGTCTCAGAAAAAGATTATTGTAGTTTTTGGAGCCACCGGTGCCCAAGGCAGCGGTTTGACCCGTGCAATCCTCACGGATAGCAATAGTGAATTTGCCGTTCGTGCAGTAACAAGAAATCCCGATTCGGATAAGGCAAAGGAACTTGCTAAAATGGGTGCAGAAGTTGTAACCGGCGATATTGACGATATGCAAAGTCTGAAACGTGTTTTGGAAGGCGCTTATGGAGCTTATTTTGTAACATTTTTTTGGGCTCATTTTTCTCCGGAAAAAGAAATGGCAGAAGCAAAAAATATGGCCGCAGCAGCTAAAGAAGCCGGCTTGAAACATGCGATATGGTCAACACTTGAGGATGTAAGAAAATACGTTCCACTGGATGACAACAGTATGCCAACATTGCATGGTAAATATAAAGTTCCACATTTTGATGGCAAGGGTGAATCCGATCAATATTTTATTGATGCAGGAATACCTGTTACTTTCATGTTAGCCTCCTATTATTGGGACAACCTGATTTATTTTGGCATGGGACCCAAGCGGGGAGCTGATGGTAAACTGGCTATAACATTCCCGATGGGTGATAAAAAGATGGCAGGGATCGCGGCTGAAGATATTGGCAAGTGTGCCTATGGGATATTTAAAAGGGGGACAGCCTTAATTGGAAAAAGGATTGGTATCGCCGGCGGTCAACTTACTTGTTCTGAAATGGCCGAATCATTATCAAAATCTTTGGGCGAAGAAGTTTCTTATAATGAAGTTACGCCTGAACAATACCGGGGCTTTGGCTTTCCGGGTGCGGATGACCTGGGAAATATGTTCCAGTTCTACCGCGACTTTGATGACGTTTGCAATAGTGTCCGCGATGTCAAGTTCTCTAAAGAATTAAATCCTGAATTGCAATCATTTGATACATGGCTCGAAAAAAATGCAAGCAGGATACCACTTGATTAAAAAGTTTAACACCGGAACTTTATGACCGGCTTTGAAGGATTGTTGAAAAGTATCAATTTGTTTTAATAAATCTAAAGACCTAAAAATATATTCTAATCCCCGGCAGATTATATGGAAAAACTTATTAAAGCAGGCCGTGCTTTCTACGGTATCGGTATAGCTGGTATCGGAGTTCAGCAATTTATTTATGCAGATTTCCGCCCGGTAATTTTACCGCAATGGCCCTCGTGGATTCCATGGCTTACTATATGGGCGTATGTTGCCGGAGGTGCTTTAATTGTAACAGGAGCTATCATTGCTTTCAGTAAAAATGCAAGAACAACAGCACTTGTTTTAGGAATAGCTTTTCTCTTTTTCTTCTTTGCTTTTCACGTTACTTACCAGCTATTCATCAGCCCTTATGATTTTCATATCGGTTCATGGACAGACGCTTTAAAAGAACTGGCTTTTTCGGGTGGGGCTTTTGTTGTTGCACGATCTTATCCTAAGGACAAACTACATACTGATAGCCTTCTTCGTACACGCTTTACCGATATATTTATTCCTTATGGCAGAATTTTCTTTGCAATAATGATGGTCGTATTTGGGTTCGATCATTTTATCTATACGCAATTTGTTGCAACACTTGTTCCCGACTGGATTCCGGGTCATGTCTTCTGGACTTATTTTGCCGGCGTAGCGCTTATGGGAGCTGGCATTTGCATCATAACAAAGTTCAAATTAAAACTGGTTGGCTTATTGTTGGGTATAATGCTTTTTGTCTGGTTTGTAATTCTCCATATACCTAGAGCTATTGCCGATCCGTATATTGATAAAGGCAACGAAGTGACAAGTGTATTTGAAGCGTTGGCATTTAGCGGTATTGCATTTTTAATTGCGTATATGCCACGGGGTAAGGCTAAACAAAACGGTATTAGAAACTGAATTTCTATTTATCCATGTCATAACACAAAGCTGCTGCACCTAAAATGCCACTGTTCTCCAATTCAGAAACTTCAATTTTTACACGTTCGCTTGCTTTTTGAAATCCAAATGTTTTTATTTGTTGCCACATGGTTTTGGAAAAATATGGAAACGCATATCGCACCGATCCACCAAGAACAACCAATTCAACATCCAACGCATACAAAATGGTTTTAATGGTATTGCCAAGATGCGTTCCCATTTCTTCATACATTTTGATAGCAGATAAATCTCCTCTTTTTGCATTGTTAAAAACTTCTTCCCCATTAATTTTATAGACATTGTCAAAAAACTGGCCGCTTGCATAATATTCACAAGTTTGGTCCAAATACTCAATCATTCCAAATTCACCGGCGCCGCCATTTTTACCAGCATATAATTTTTTATTAATAATCAGTCCGGCCCCAATGCCGGTGCCAATGGTTAGTCCAATCATCGAATCGTATCCTTTGCCTTTACCAAAATAATATTCACCCACCGCAAAGCAATTCGCATCATTCTCAATATATACCGGGATTTTATAACGCTCTTCCATTAGCTTTTGTAAAGGAATTTTTTTCCACGCAGGAATATAGACCACATCATATACAAGCCGTTCGTCATTGTTTACAAGGCCTGGTACACCTATTCCTATGGAAGTTATAGTATTATCTATTAGTCCGTCAGCCAGGGAAAATAACTGTTCCAGAACTTCGTCTGCACTTACCTGTGAGTTAACACGTTTTGAAATGATGTCAGCCAGTTTATTGTCGCGGACAATCCCAGCACGAACATTCGTGCCGCCCATGTCAATTCCTATAATATTCTTTTTAGCCATTTTTGTTGGATGTAATAAGCGAAGCTGCTTCCTTATCTAAATAAATACAAATTTTTTCATGATCGAGTAATAAAGTCGCGGGCAATTTCGGCGAAATTTCGTCTTCGAAAATCTTCCTGATTATACCGGCTTTTTTTGTTCCGTTTGCCAGGAGCATTATGGAAGATGCCTCATGAAGAGAAGCTAATCCCAATGTTAACCCTTTTGAAAGCTGCTGCTCATTTTTAAAATATTTTTGACCAACAATTTGCGTCATAGGGTCGATATCGGCTATATGCGAATGCAGTGAGGGCGATATTCCCGGCTCATTCATTCCAACATGGCCATTCATTCCAATTCCAACAATGGCAACATCTATACCACCCATTAAATGAATATAGTCATCGATTCCATCGCATTGCGCCTGCAGGTTTTTTGCCCGTCCGTCAAAAAAAATAATTTTATCTTGCGCAATATTTAGCGGGTAAAACAAATCATTGTTTAAATGATATCTGCAGCTACCTTCATCATTACCATTCAAACCCGCCCATTCGTCAAGACCAACAAAATGCCAGTTACTAATATCAATTTGTTTTTCACGAACCTGTTTTATTAGCTCCTGGTACATCCCCTTTGGGGTATCGCCGGAAGCTGTGCATAGTAAGGGAGTCTCAAGCAGCAGCAAGATTTCGAGCAAATCATTTACGCATTTTTCGGACATGCTTTTATAGGATTCATTGACTATTATTTGCATCGCTCAATTATTTAAAAATGATTATTTCTGAAACAATTTAAGATGTTTGCTATTAATATAGGATTAATATTATGTAAAGGTTACTCTTATTTATAAAAATATTATCACTGTCTTTTAAAAATTGCTTTAACTTGAAAATAAGATTTTCTAGAATAAATTGTTTACGATGCCCGGTGATTCTCTAAATGTAAATATAAATTCCGGTGGCTTGCAAAAAAATACCTTTGATGCGATAGTTATTGGTTCCGGAATCAGCGGCGGGTGGGCCGCCAAGGAACTTTGTGAAAAAGGCCTGAAAACGTTGGTGCTCGAAAGAGGAAGAAATGTGGTGCACAATAAAGATTATCCGACCGCCACTATGAAGCCATGGGAATTTAAGCACAGGGGGCGAATGCCTGAAAAATTTATGGAAGAAAATCCATTAATAACAAAAGCGGCAGGCTTTGATGAATCAACTGCCCACTTTTTCATAAAGGATAACGATCACCCGTACGTGCAGAAAAAGCCTTTCGAATGGATTCGTGGTTACCAGGTTGGTGGCAAATCATTGATTTGGGGAAGAGCATGCCCCCGTTGGAGCAAATATGAATTTATTAATCCTGCAAAATATGGATACGGAATTGAATGGCCAATCGGTTACGATGATATTGCGCCGTGGTATTCATATGTCGAAGCCTTTGCCGGAATTTGCGGCAACAAAGATGGAATTGAAGCTATGCCTGACGGAGAATACCTGCCGCCATTTGAATTTAATTGTGCTGAAAAGGATATTAAACAAAAATTGGAATCAAAATATACCGGCAGGTTTTTGATACAGGGACGATGGGCCCAGCTATCACAACCCAAAGATATTCATCTGCAACAGGGAAGAGGGCAATGCCAGGCAAGAGATTTGTGTATGCGTGGATGCCCGTTTGGCGGATATTTCAGCTCCAACTCATCTACATTGCCCTGGGCTGAAAGAACGGGTAATCTAACGATCCGGCCTTTTTCTGTCGTTCATTCAATTATCTATGATGAGCAAAAGCAAAAAGCTGTTGGCGTAAAAATTATCGACACCAATTCTAAAGAAAGCACAGACTATTTTGCAAGAATAATTTTTGTGAACGCGTCTGCACTAAACACAAATCTTATTTTAATGAATTCAACTTCGGGTCGTTTTCCAAATGGTTTTGGAAATGACAATGGGTTGCTGGGCAAATATGTTTGTTTTCAGAATTATCGTGGTTCAGTTGGTGGAGATATTGATGGTTATTTAGATAAATATTATTATGGCAGAAGAACTGCAGAATGCATGGTTCCTAATTTCAGGAATATTCATAAAAATGATATGGATTTTGTTGGCGGCTATATGGCGTTTACCGCATGCTATCGCACCAATGAAAATACCGGAAGTGCGAGCGAACAAATTGGCGGAAATTATAAAGATGCATTAAGTGAAGCCGGCCCCTGGGGCATGTATATGTATATGCAGGGAGAAACGGTTCCTAAGAAAACCAATTATGTTGCGCTAAGCAAGGATAAAAAAGATGAATGGGGAATTCCTTTACTGGAAACCAGTGTTGACTATGATGAAAATGATGAAAAGCTATTGAAGGATTTTCTAATGCAGGCGAGCGAAATGCTTGATGCCTGCGATGTTAGAAATATTTCTCAGTACGACAATCATTGGGCACCCGGCAGAGATATACATGAAATGGGTGGATGCAGGATGGGCAAAGATCCAAAGACATCTTTGCTGAATGAGAATAATCAATTCCACAATTGTAAAAATATGTTTGTCACCGATGGAGCCTGCATGACAAGCACTGCTAATCAAAGCCCTTCTATTTTATACATGGCATTAACAGCCAGGGCAGCAACCTATGCCGTACACGAAATGAAAAAGGGAAATTTATGATTGCTTACAATTTCACGCAAAATTGTATAAGATAAAAAGGGGCTACATTTTCCTGCACCTTTACATCTTTGAACTAGTGACTTAAGTATATACTTAAAATTTTAACATGAATAAATTTTGTTGTCTTTTAATAACGGGTTCTCTCATTTCATCGAGTGCTATGGCCCAAATAAAAACCATTGATCAAAAAGTTGATTCAGTATTAAAACTTATGACACTTGATGAAAAGGTCGGACAAATGAATCAATACAATGGCGATTGGGATGCAACCGGCCCGATCACAAATGATGGCGACAAGCAAAACCAGATAAGAAATGGGATGGTTGGATCAATGCTTAATGTCACAGGAGTGGAACACACAACCGAATTGCAGAAAATCGCTATGCAATCAAGACTGAAAATCCCTTTGTTATTTGGACAGGATATTATTCATGGATATAGAACAACATTTCCGGATCCTCTTGCAGAAGCCGCAAGCTGGGACTTGGAAGCGATACAATTATCCGCCCGTATTGCTGCAACCGAAGCTGCTGCAAGTGGCGTGCACTGGACGTTTGCGCCAATGGTTGATATCGCCCGCGATCCACGTTGGGGAAGAGTTATGGAGGGCGCAGGTGAAGATCCCTACCTTGGTTCACTCATTGCGACAGCAAGAGTAAAAGGCTTCCAGGGAAATGGTTTTGGAAATACAGATGCGATAATGGCCTGTGCGAAACACTTCGCTGCTTATGGTGCTGCCATCGGTGGACGCGATTATAATTCTGTAGATATGAGTCTAAATACATTATGGCAAATATATCTTCCTCCATTTAAAGCTGCTGCTGAAGCAGGCGCTGCTACTTTCATGAACTCATTTAATACACTCAACGGAATCCCTGCAACGGGCAACAAGTATTTGCAGAGAGATATTCTCAAAGGTATGTGGCACTTCCAGGGATTTGTTGTGAGCGATTGGAATTCTGTTGGCGAGATGATACCACACGGCTTTGCAAAAGATAATTCGGACGCTGCATTTAAAGCGGCAACAGCCGGCAACGACATGGATATGGAAAGCAGAAGTTATATACAAAACCTGGCCCAATTAGTAAGAGAGGGAAAGGTAAAAATTCAAATAGTTGATGACGCCGTTAGACGAATATTGAAAAAGAAATTTGAAATGGGATTGTTTGATGATCCTTTTAAATTTTCTAATAAAGAAAGAGAACTGCAACAGCGAGATAATAAACAAAATCTTCTTGCGGAAAAAATAATGGCAGAAAAAAGTATTGTATTGTTAAAGAATGACCGCCCGCCAGGGCAGGAAAATCAATTATTGCCTTTAAATAAAAACAACCTTCGGGGAAAAACTATTGCTTTAATTGGTCCATTCATAAAAGGAGTAAGGGACAATCTTGGTTTCTGGAGTTATACATGGCCCGACGATTCTGCAAGAATCATTACGGTATGGAATGGAATAAAAAATAAAATCGGTGATGGCACAAATCTTCTTTATGCAAAGGGATGCAACATAAATGATACCTCACATGCAGGTTTTGGTGAAGCGATAGAAACCGCTATGAAAGCTGATATAGTCGTAATGAATGTTGGTGAAGCCGCAGATATGAGTGGCGAAGCCAAGAGCCGAAGTAACATTCATTTGCCCGGTGTTCAGGAAGAATTAATAAAAGCCATTTATGCAACCGGCAAACCGGTTATTGTCATGATCAACGCCGGAAGGCCGTTAATTTTTAACTGGACTGCTGATCATGTTCCTGCTATCGTGTATACGTGGTGGTTAGGAACCGAGGCGGGTGATGCAATTGCCGATGTGTTATTTGGTGATTACAATCCTTCCGGAAAATTTCCGATGAGTTTCCCCAGGGCAGAAGGGCAAATTCCCATTTACTACAATCATTTTAGCACCGGGAGGCCGGCAAAAAATGACAGCGATTTAAATTATGTCTCTTCTTATATTGATTTACCGAACAGCCCAAAATTTCCTTTTGGATTTGGATTGAGTTATACAACTTTTTCTTACAGCAACATAAAATCAAATACAAGCTCATTCAGGCCGGGCCAGACTTTAAACGCTACGGTTACTGTTACGAATTCAGGTAAATACGATGGAAAAGAAACAGTTCAATTATATGTAAGAGATATGGTTGGTTCCGTAGTGCGGCCTGTTAAAGAGTTAAAGGGATTTCAGCAAATATTTTTAAAAGCAGGAGAAAGCAAACCGATAACTTTTAAGATTACAACAAATGACTTGAGATTCTACGATGATAAACTTGAATATGTTTATGAGCCGGGTGATTTTAAGATATTTATTGGAACAAACAGTGAAGAGGTAAGAGAGGCGGATTTTACTTTGCTAAAATAAAATTCTCGCTTTCATTAAATAGATCCCGGTTCAGCCAAAGCCTTTCTTCCCTGCAAAATTTTATAAAATGAACGGGTACGTATTTCTTCTAAGGTAAGTCCTGTTGCCAATGCTTCCGGCTCTGTGATGGCACCGCAGTTTATTGCTTTCAAGAAGAAATTTAATAACCCTTGTCCTGTTGCGGCATCATCAAAAATATCACGTGTAAGCGTTGAAATAGCTGCCCTGTTAACAAATGTTTTTAAACGAAAAACAGCATCTTCGTAACCACCTAAAAAGAAATTATAAGTAGCCGCGTAACGCATAGGAAGCTGCGCAGGGTTCAAATCCCATCCCTGGTAAAAACCATTGATAAGCGAATGCGTGGTATGTTTAAACCCTTGCCGCCATGCATTATAAACTGATTCACGGTTTTCCTTAAGTTGTTCATACGTGAGGTCATCCCCACGATGAGGACCAATGGGCATTATGTTGGTAGCCCCGTCTGAAAGAAAGATTCCGGTACTTCCCAAAGCAACTTTTGTCACGTGATGTGCGAAGTCACAAACCGGGTGATCCATCGTTTGATATTTGGCAGTAATGCCACAGGAAGCCGTATAGTCATACGTTCCAAAGTGTGCGGCAATCATTCTGCCTTCAGAAGCTCTTGCAATTTTCATTAGTGGATTTCTTCCTTCATCATCCATAATAATTTGTGTGGCTTCTACCATTGTTTCCATCTTAAGAACACCCGGTTCAAGATTGTTTTCTTTTTCTATGAGTTCAAACAATCTTACCAAAGTTGTTACCTGTTCCGGGATAGTAACTTTCGGTAACATCACCACGAAGTTTGCGGGAAGAACATTTTTTGTTTTTTCCAGAAGTGTTGATATAAAAATGTCAAGAGTTCTTACACCGCGGTATTTTAAATCTTCAGTGAAAGGTTTAATGCGAATACCAATAAAAGGAGAGAGCGTTTTATTCTTCATAGCAATCGCTAACTCACTGGCGGCGGTAACTGCGGTTTCATCTTCTTCATCATCGGGCCGGTTACCGAAGCCATCTTCAAAATCAATTCTAAAATCTTCAACTGCTTCTGTTTTTAATTTATCAATGATCTTATTATAGACGGAATAAGGCAACCAGGCGGGCTCTTTTTTTCTTTCTTCTTCACTCATATTATCAAGTTTATGAGCGAGAGTGTCAATATCTTTCTGCAGGTGTGGAAGATGCTGAAATCCTTCCAAATGCAATACTTTAGCAAGGGTTACAAAATCGGGTGCGTACATTTTTAAACTGCGCAAAGCAACTTCACCCATTTTTATTGTTGTATCCGATTTGAAAAGATTAGCTCCTCCGTAAACAGTATGTACAGGCTGCCTGTCAGGCCTATCGCCGGCGTATTTTTTCTGAAAGTCTAAATTGGCAACCTGCAGTTTTTTGAGCAGATTTTCTTTTTCATCTTCTTTAAGAGAAAATCTCATTCAATAAATTTTTAAATTAAGAACCGCGATAAGTAGTATACCCATATGGATTTAATAACAGTGGAACATGATAATGTTCTTTGTCTTTTATTTCAAAAATAATCTCAATAAAAGGGAAAAAAGTGTTTACATCCTGTCTATCAAAATATTCTTTCGTCTCAAATTTTAATTTGAAAATGCCGGCTTCCGGAATAATATTTTTTTCCAGCAAACCTGCAATTCGTCCATCAGAATCGGTAATGCCTCCTGTAATAGTTTGCCATTCTTCATTTTCATTTTTGAATAAAATGACTTTCATACCTGCTGCGGGTTTGCCTTTTGCCGTATCTAAAACATGTGTGGTTATTTGACTCATGCAAATAATTTTTCTAACCTTTTCTTAGTAATTCGTATTTGTTCGGCCGCTGCAATTTTTATTTCATCTTCGGGTGTGTTCTTTAAACGTTCCCGTAATAATGCAAGCATTTCTTTCGCAGATTTTCCCGTAGCATACGCAATAAATATGTAACCGAATTTTTGAAGATACTCTTTATTTCCTTCGGCTAATGCTTTCAAAACATCCACCGAAGTTTCATTGATACCTGATTGTTCTTCGGATACCCATTCCGCTGTTGATGAAAATTTTTCTTTTATTGATTGTGCATCGCCAATTACCGGATGTTGTTTAAATGCTTCCATCCAATCTGCAGGTTTGCATTCATCCCATTTATCATCGGCGTCTTCCAAAAGATCTATCAGGTCATTTGCAGGAAACGCTTCCAGCATTTTATTAACCCACGCGGAAGAACCACAACATTTTTGTAGCAAGGCCCTTTTCTTATCTGTATCCAGGTGATCGAATTCTGCTATTGTCATAACGTTAAGCCTCACCCCAACTCCTCTCCGAAGAAGAGGGTGCTGAACCTTCGAGGCCAATTTTTAAATTATTGAATGTATTAAAATGTTTCACGCAAAAATTAAATTGTAGTTGGGAACCTGTTTACATTTTTATAATAAATATATACAGCGGGTTCTTTTCCCATTGCGGTGAACCATTGCTGGCAATAAGGCGCCATCCAGATGGAATCACCTTTCTTTATTGGATACCATTGACGATCCAACATATAAACGCCTTGTCCCTGCAAATATAAAAGTCCGTGTTCCATGATATGCGTTTCCACGATCGGCAAATGCCCCCCGGGATCATACGTGAAAATATTTACGGCCATATCAAAGGAAAGATCGTCCGGCAATAACACCTGTAAACGTAAGGCATCATCACCGAGATAAGAAGGTCCTTTAATTTTTGCCGCATCTCCAAAAAGAATGGATGGAGTGTTATATCCTTTAAGGTTTTCATATACTTTGTGAAATGTTAGAATTTGCGTTTGTTCTTCAACGTTATCAAATGTATAATTATTTTCTATGGGCACATAAACAAATTGCCCTGCCACAAGGTTTCTCTTATCGTTGCTTATATTAGCACTACATTTTCCCTTAATAACATAAAAGAATATTTGCGATTTTTTTGTCTCACCTTTAATTGTGCAATCTTTATTTGCTGTAATTAAAGCCTGGGTAAGATTTGCTCCCATCTGTTCATTAATAATCACGTTAACGGTGCAATTATCCCATCCTGGCACCTTGCTGTTGATATAACCATCCGGACTTATAATTGCGTGATTTCTTTTTACAACCGATCTTGTTAATGCCGATATTTCCATTAATATCATTTTAAAGTATGATGCTAATCCGAACCTTTTGAAGATTCAATTAATTGTTGCATAAAATTATCTGATATTTCTAATGCAACCGCAATGTCTTTAATTTCCACTTTTTCCAAAGGACTGTGGCTAATACCTTTGAAACATTTTACAAAAAGCATGGCAACCGGAGCTACCGAAGAAATTATCATACCATCATGTCCTGCTCCACTTTCCAATTCAATTACCTCTGATTTTATTTCTTTGATTGACTTTTTTAAAAATTTATTTAACCGGTCGTCACACGTGACAGGATTTGTTTCCTGCACAAGGTTCCATTCAAAATAAACTTTTCTATGATTACAAATTTCTTCACACAATTCATTGAGATCCTCATAAGCCTTTGCCAATTTCTTTTTATTGACGCTCCTGAAATCCAGGCTACACGTTACTTTACCGGGAATAACATTGGATGCTGCATGTTGTATATCTAATTTACCCACGGTAGCCACAATGTTCCTTTTCTTCGAAGCAGCATATTTTTCAACGGCCATAATAAATTCTGCCGCGGCCCCCAATGCATCTTTACGCATATTCATTGGCACCGTTCCCGCATGTCCTGCAATCCCCGTGAATTCAATATTCACCCTTTTTTGGCCGGCAATTCCCGTTACAATTCCGGCGGCAACATTACTCTTATACAGTACCGGCCCCTGTTCGATATGAATTTCAAAGTAGCCCATCCATTTTTCAGGCGGAATTGCATCCTGCAAAAGTTTTGTATTGTCAAATTTCAATTCGTGCAGTACGTCTTCTAATGTAATTCCGTTATCATCTCTTTTTTCCAAAAGATTGTTATTAAAACTACCTGCCACCACCATGCTTCCTAAAAAAGAAGTATGAAACCGAACGCCTTCTTCTTCGCTAAAAGCTATTAACTCAATATCAAATGGAATTTTTGTTTTTTCTGAAACAAGTTTTTCTACAATGTCCAATCCTGCCACAATACCTAATTGACCATCATATTTCCCCGCATTAATTACTGTATCATAATGAGAAGCTATAACAAAAGTTTTCGCGTCTTTTCTTTCTGAAAGTAGTCTTCCCCTTACGTTCCCCATATTGTCAATGAAGGTTTGCAATCCAGCTTCCTTCATCCATGAATCAATTTTATCACGGCAATCCATAAATGCCTTTGTTCCAAAGATCCTGCTAAGGTAATTGTGCTCATCGCTGCATCTTGCGAGCTCCTGTATTCTCGTTTCAACTTTTTCCGCTCTTTGTTTGTAAGGTTTCATTTATTTGTATGTATGCATGTATTTTATCTAAATTTTTTACGAAGTTCTTTTTAAGTTAGTTTGAATACCCGGTCGCTTCGTAATTACGTGTTATAACTTTTCCCTTGCCGGTTATTAGTATCTCTCCATTCTTAAAAACCCGGGTGCCACCAAGATAAGTTTGTTCTACTAAACCAGCTAATGAATAATTCAGGTATGGTGTTATTTTATTTTTATGGTGAATGATTTCTTCTGTAATGGAAAATTGCTTTTCGTCATCCCACACAACAAGATCAGCATCATAGCCGATAGCAATTTTACCCTTATTTTTTTGCTTTCCAATAAGCTTTGCGGGGTTTTCCGATAGCCATTTTGCAACATCATTGGGAGAACAACTTCTTTGTTTTGCGGCACTCCACAATATTGGCAAAGCAAATTGAAGCGATGCTATGCCGCCCCATGCCTTCCGAAAATTCCCGCTTTTCATTTCTTTAAGATCAGAAGTCGCGGGGGAATGATCCGTTGCCACAAAATCAATAATCCCCTCTTTCAATGCCTGCCATAGCAAATTATTATTTTCCTTTGCACGAATTGGAGGAGCGCATTTAAATTGCGTTGCGCCATCTTCAATTTCTTCGGCGCTAAAATAAAGATAATGCTGCGCAGTTTCAACAGTTAGTGGCAATCCTTTTTGTTTTGCTTTTGCAATCTGCTCAATTGAGTTCGCTGAGGATAGATGAACAATGTGTACCGGGCAATTATATTCTTCACATAATTTAATCATCAATGCAATTGCATCATCTTCCCATTTTTTTGGCCTTGAAGCCAAATAATTTTTGTAAGATCGGTTAGCGGTTTCCGATTGATCTCTATCGGATGGAGTTTCCTTATTCCCGCTTTCCAATTCGCAATGTACTAATAATGGTAGTTGGTGCCGGGCAATTAAGGGCATTACTTTTCTCAAATCGTTTTCGGTTACGTTTGGAAATTCGTCTATCCCCGAATGGGTTAAAAATGCTTTGAAACCAAATACACCTTTGTCAATTAGCTTCCCGATTTCATTTTCATTACCCGGCACAATGCCACCCCAAAAACCGCAGTTTGTATATAATTTATTGTTTGTCGCAGCAATTTTTTCATCAAAAGCTTTTGCGGTTGTGGTAACCGGTGATGCATTAAGCGGCATTTCGATTAATGTTGTGATTCCGCCCGAAATTGCAGCTTTGGTAGCTGTTTCAAATCCTTCCCATTCGGTTCTTCCCGGCTCATTTATATGCACGTGCGGATCAATAACACCAGCCATAATAATTTTATTTCCTGCCTCAACTATTTCGCCGGAATAATTTTCCGGAGATCCTTTTATCACGTTCGATATTTTGCCGTTATTAATAAAAATAGTTGCATCTGTTTCACCATCAATTGTAATTATCCTCTTACTATGCAAAGCCAGGCTAACCATTTTATTTTAATAAATTAAAATCAATCTATAAAAATAGAAAACAAAATTTTAAATTGTCTTTTTTATCATGGGCAAAATTGTCTATGGCAATTATCAAAAGATGTCGTTAAAATATAATTTAGTCTAATGCTGATTGGTGTAATTTTTTTTGTTCTTATCATCATCATGGTGTTCCTGGTCGTGATTACCTACCGATTCAGCACATTAGAAAAGGAGAACAGTATTTCGGGTAAAAATAGTGATGAGGAAAACGAGAAGGTGATTCTATCCAAAGGATTCGTGTATGCGGCACTGGTATTAACGATTATAACTTTGCTTATTTGTGTTTATGTTTCTCTTCGCGGAACAATCTACGAGGCACACATGATGGAGTGGCTGAATATTATTGTACGGCTGATGCACATCACTTTTGGAATTGCATGGATCGGCGCTTCATTTTATTTTGTTTTTTTGGAGAATGCTTTAAACCGAACGGAGAACGTAAGGGACGAACTTGCAGGTAATCTATGGGCAGTGCATGGTGGTGGGTTCTACTATCTTGAAAAATATAAGATTGCTCCCAAAACAATTCCTAAACATTTGCATTGGTTTAAATACGAAGCTTATTTTACATGGCTGTCTGGTTTTTGCCTCTTATTCATCGTGTATTATTTTAATGCGAAAGAATTTCTGATTGATAAAAATGTTCTTGATATAAATCCGCTTACTGCAATTGCAATTGGCATTGGTTCTTTTATAGCAGGTTGGTTGATTTACGATATTCTTTGTAAAACTCCATTGATAAAAAAAGGGGTACTGTTTGCCTTCATTGGATTTATGATTGCAACCGGGTTTGCATATTTTTATGCGCATGTTTTTAGTGGGCGGGCAGCATACATTCATTTCGGAGCGATGTTGGGAACTATAATGGCAGCTAATGTTTTTTTTGTAATTATTCCTTCTCAAAAAGCAATGGTAAAAGCTGCGAAGGAAGGAAAGCCTCTTAATCCTGAACCCGGCAAAAATGCAAGCCGTCGGTCACTGCATAATAATTATTTCACGTTACCTGTTTTGTTTGTAATGATCAGTAATCATTTCCCGGGTACTTATGGAAACAAATATTCCTGGGCGGTTCTTGCTGCAATGACATTGGGTACAGCGGGTGTAAAATATTATTTGAATCTGCGAGAAAAAGGACAGTTGAGTATTTGGGTAATGCCGGTTTCAGTTTTGATAATTTTAGCAACCTGTTTTATCACTGCTCCACAGAAGGAAACAGGTGAATGTAAATCAGAAATAACTTTTTCAGAAGTAAATACTGTGATTCAGCAAAGATGTGTTAGCTGTCATTCCTCCCATCCTACTGACAATACCATAAGTTCCGCACCTAACGGTGTTATGTATGATACACCGGAAGAGATTGTGAAATATAAAGATAAAATTATGCAGCGGGCTATCGTAACCAAAACAATGCCGCTCAATAATAAGACGAATATGACACAAGATGAGCGTGATCTTCTTCGCTGCTGGATTGAGCAAGGGGCTGTTGTAAAATAAAGGCCAGTTGATTTTTTTAACTACAATCGCTCACTCCCATTAAGCCAATTGTGCTAACTTTAGATAAAAATTTTTGATTCAATTTATTTTAAATAATAAAGAAATACATACAGCATTACCGCCGGGTACGCTGCTGTTAGATTTTATACGCTATCACGAAAATTTAACCGGAACAAAAATTGGTTGCAGGGAAGGCGATTGTGGCGCCTGTACCGATATTGGTTGGCGATTTAACAAATAATGAAATGGTATATCGTTCAATGACTTCCTGCCTGATGCCATTGGGAAATGCTCAGCACAAACATATAGTAACTGTTGAGGGAATTAATTCAGAAGAATTAAATCCTATACAACAATGCCTCAGCGACGAAGGCGCTTCGCAGTGCGGCTTTTGCACGCCCGGCTTTGTTGTTTCACTTGCAGGCTTTTGTATGAGTAACAAACCAGTCTCTTACGAAAACGCTATTGCCTCCGTTGATGGAAATATTTGCAGGTGTACCGGTTACAAATCAATTGAGAGAGCTGCCGCAAGGTTAACCGAATTGATGAAAAAAAGAAAGAATGGAGATGCTATTGCTTTTGTTACAGAAAGAAAAATTCTTCCTGCCTATTTTAAAGACATCAGGCAAAGGTTATTTGAATTGAAGAGCAATACTAACGGTATACTACATACGAATGATAATTCTAAATTCGTTGGTGGCGGCACCGATCTTTATGTACAACAGCCCGAAAGCCTGGTACACACCGACATTGGCTTTTTATTTGACAAAGCACAATTGAACGGGATAAATAAAATCGGGAACAAATGTTATATAGGTTCTTCCGCCACGGTAACAGATGTTGCCGAATCTGATATTTTTCGCAATTATTTTCCGCGGATTTCAAAATTTATTAAGCTGGTTTCTTCTACACCCATAAGAAACATGGCAACAATTGCCGGCAATTTTATCAATGCCTCTCCTATCGGTGACCTCACCATTTTCTTTCTTGCTCTTAATGCGCAGTTAGTATTAAGTAATGGCAGGAACGAAAGGGAAATAGCTTTAAGGAAATTATACAAGGGCTATAAAACCCTTGATAAACATCCCGATGAATTTATACAGGAGATCTATTTTGAGCTTCCTTCAAAGCAAACGTATTTTAATTTCGAAAAAGTAAGTAAACGCACTCATCTTGATATTGCGAGTGTTAATACGGCCATCTCAATTACTGTATAACGATGAAAGAATTGTCACAGCATCTTTATCTGCCGGTGGCGTGGGGCCTATACCGTTATATCTTTCTGAAACCTCGACATTTTTGAAAGGAAAGATCTTATCTGAAGAAATTATTTTTGAAGCAATTGCAATTGCCAAACAGGAAATTTCACCAATAAGCGATGCAAGAGGAAGTAAAGAATACAAAACGTTACTATCAGAACAATTAATAAAAGCACATTTCATCACTTTGTTCCCTGAATTGAACGTAGAAAAAATATTGATCAGTTCATGACGAATATAGACACCTTCACGCATGTAAGAGGCGAATCCATTTACCTGGATGATATGCCTATACTTGCAGGAACCCTCTATGGCGCCGCGTTTGGTTCGCCTCATGCTCATGGTAAAATTATAAATCTTGATTTATCAGGCGCTCAAAAAACAAATGGCGTAATAAGGATATTTACTTACAAGGATATTCCCGGTAAAAACCAGATCGGCGGTATTGTTGCCGATGAGCCTTTGCTTGCAGAAGACGAAGTTCATTTTATTGGAATGCCTGTGGCATTCGTTGTTGCCGAATCTGCTGAAATTGCACGGGCCGCAGTAAAAAAGATCAATATTGAGATTGAACCCTTACCTGTTATCATCGATCCGAGGGAGGCAAAAGAAAAAGGAGAATTGATTGTTCCCCCAAGAACTTTTAAACTGGGCGATACAAATACCCAATGGCAAAATTGTACTCATATTTTTGAAGGCGTTGCGGAAACTAACGGGCAGGAACACCTGTACATTGAAACACAAGGCGCCTATACGATACCGGCAGAAAATAATTGTATAAAAGTATATTCTTCCACACAAGGCCCAACGGCTGTTCAGCGCCATATGGCAGATGTTTTAAATATTCCCATGCACCGGATTGAAGTTGATGTAACCCGCCTTGGGGGTGGATTTGGCGGTAAGGAAGACCAGGCAACTCTATGGGCTGTTTTGTGTTCTCTTGCAACGTATCATTTAAAAAAGCCGGTAAAATATTCGTTACACCGGTTAGAAGATATGCGAATGACTGGTAAAAGAAATCCCTATACTTCTGATTTCAAAATAGGCCTTGATGAGGACTTAAAGATCATTTGTTACGAAGCCACTTTCTATCAAAATGCGGGAGCTGCTGCTGATCTTTCGCCGGCAGTGCTGGAACGCACTTTGTTTCATTGTACCAATTCATACTTTGTTCCAAACGTAACCGCCACTGCTTATAGCTGCAGAACGAATTTACCTCCGAATACTGCTTTCCGTGGTTTTGGCGGCCCACAGGGAATGTTTGTAATTGAATCGGCAATTAATAAAGCTGCTGAAGCATCAGGAATACCCGCTTCTGAAATTCAGCAAAAAAACTTATTAAAAACAGGAGATGAATTTCCATATGGGCAACTTGCTGAAAGTGAAGCAACCGAATGTTGGAATAAGGTTATTGAAATGTATGATATAAACAAATTACGAAACGAAGTTGAAGCTTTCAATACATCCAATAAATTATTTAAGAAGGGTATTTCGCTGATGCCTGTTTGTTTTGGAATCTCTTTTACAAAGACGCTAATGAACCAGGGAAGAGCATTGGTGCATGTATATACCGACGGAAGCGTGGGATTAAGTACGGGCGCCGTCGAGATGGGGCAAGGCGTTAATACAAAAATGCTGCAGGTAGCAGCAGCCATTTTCTCTGTTGATCCTTCAAAAATTAAAATTCATACTACCAACACATTCAGAATTTCCAATACTTCGCCATCGGCAGCCAGCGCCACTGCTGATTTAAATGGCAAAGCAGTTGAAATGGCCTGTAACCGGATTGCGGGAAGATTGAAAAAAGTCGCTGCTGAAATTTTGAATATTGATTCCTCTTTCGTTGAATTTAAAAATGAAATGGTTTGGGCAGATAATAAACAAACGGATGTCACGTGGAACAATGTGATACTAACGGCGTACACTAAACGCATTAGCTTAAGTGAGCATGCTCATTATACCCCACCCCAGATTTATTTTGATGCCTCCATTGAAAAAGGCCATCCATTCGCCTATCATGTTTACGGAACCGCTTTAACAACTGCCACTGTTGATTGTGTAAGGGGAACGTATGAAATAGACGAAGTAAAAATCGTTCATGACTTTGGAGCAAGCATGAACCCCGTTGTTGATCTTGGGCAGATTGAAGGCGGCCTTGTACAGGGAATTGGCTGGATGACCATGGAAGAAATAATTTATGATGATGAGGGAAGACTTCGTTCTAACGCCTTATCTACCTATAAGGTTCCTGATATTTATTCTGTCCCAAAAAACATTGATGTTCATTTTCTTCAGACACAAAATAATAACGATGCAATATTTCGCTCAAAGGCTGTAGGAGAACCGCCTCTGATGTATGGCATCGGGGCTTTCTTTGCAATAAGAAATGCAATCAGGGAATTCAATCCAAAGGCTTCGCCGGCTTTTTCTGCTCCTATGACTCCCGAAAAAGTTTTACTATCATTATATTCCAGGTCCGAAGAATATACCAAGGAGCCGAATGAAGAAACAATTGGCAATATGGAACTTAATCAGTAAAAGCCTTAAGGAAAAGATCCCTGTAATGCTTTTATATGTAGTGGAAAGCCATGGCAGCAGCCCTGGCAGGCAGGGGTTTTTTATGGCCGTAACTGCTGAAGGTACCATGGAGGGATCTGTTGGAGGCGGTATTATGGAGCATAAGTTTGTAGAGATGGCAAAACAGATGTTGAAAGATCATTCCAAAGAAATATTACTGAAGAAACAGGTACATGATAAAAATGTTGAAGCAAACAAAAGTGGAATGATATGTTCGGGTGAGCAAACAATATTATTATATATCATTCAAAAAAAAGATCCAGACGATAATTAAGGAGATCATCAAGGCATTAAAGAATGATAAGATCGGACTTTTGAAGATTACGCCGGAAGGCCTTGACTTTTTCAAAGGAATTCATACTGCTCAAAATTATTCTTACCAATATATATCTCCCGGTGAATGGACATACACCGAGAACATCGGATACAAAGATCATTTATACATCGTTGGTGGCGGGCATTGTGCCCTGGCTCTTTCAAAACTGGCAAACACTTTAAATTTTTATATTCATTTGTTTGAGAACAGGAAAGATCTGAACACGATGAAAAAAAATAAAAGTGTTCATGAAAAAAAATATCCTTAAAAATTATAGCACCATTGCCAGGCACATTCCTTCCGGTCAAAACAGCTACGTGGTGATAATGACATTTGGTTACAGATCGGATGATGAAGCAATCAGATCACTTATAAATAAAAATTTTAAGTATTTCGGCGTACTGGGAAGCGCAAAAAAAATAGAAGAAATGTTTGACGGATACAGGAGAGAAGGTTTTGACGAGAACGCCTTGCAAAAGATTCATGCCCCTATCGGTTTACCAATTAGAAGCCAAAGCCCCGAAGAAATTGCAGTAAGTATTGCTGCAGAAATTATAAAAGTTAAAAATCAAAGTTTATAACGATTACCCATAAACGTTAGATAACACGGATAAGTTACGAGTAACCTTTATAGCAGAACTACGATAGTAATACTACTATCACAACAATCCCGACTCACAGGATTTAATATTCTCTTAATATTCCCGTAACGTTTTGGTTACATTCAAATCTTTTCTTTGTATCC
Source organism: uncultured Chitinophagaceae bacterium (assembly GCA_963819925.1). Lineage (GTDB taxonomy): Bacteria > Bacteroidota > Bacteroidia > Chitinophagales > Chitinophagaceae > Ginsengibacter. The sequence continues at coordinate 915,975 of CAWFYG010000029.1, forward strand.
GATCATATTTTTTTCTGTTGGCAATCCGTACACTATCTTTTGTTTACCATTAAATTCCATGTCATGAAAACAATAACTTATTTCTTCCAGAAAATTATAGTCCGGATTTTCCTCCATCGACTATCAGCCTTTTACTCTCCGCTCAGGTTTTTCAAAGTGCAATTGTAATGCAGTCAAAAAAGACGAAAGGTTGAAATCCTCGTTTTGAGCGATGTGCATCTGGGTACTTATGGTTGCCATGCAAAGCAACTGTTATCCTATCTTAAAACAATTAAGCCTAAAACGGTTGTTCTTAATGGAGACATTATTGATATCTGGCAGTTCAGCAAAAGATATTGGCCCAAAAGCCACATGAAAGTTGTAAAGCATATTATGGGCTGGATCGGGAAAGGAGTTAAAATTTATTACGTTACCGGTAATCATGATGAGATGCTCCGGAAGTTTGTGGGATTTAAAATAGGCTCCATGCATATAGTGAACAAAGTAGTGCTTCCATTAGCTGACAATCAAAAGGCGTGGTTCTTCCATGGCGATATTTTTGACGTCACCATGCAACATTCAAAATGGCTTGCCAAACTTGGCGCTATTGGTTACGATACATTGATTTTGATTAATATGCTTGCAAATTTTATTTCTGAAAAAATATTTAAGAAAGGAAAATTATCTCTATCAAAAAAAATAAAAAACAGTGTAAAGAGTGCAGTGAAATTCATCAACAATTTTGAAACTACTGCTGCAGATATTGGAATATCCAATAAATATGATTATGTTATTTGTGGTCACATTCATCAACCGGAAATGAGAAAGATAACTAACCATCATGGCTCCATTATGTATTTAAATTCAGGCGACTGGATAGAGAATCTTACATCACTTGAGTACAATGACGGTAAATGGACTATTTATAAATATGATGAAACGGAAATGCAGCACGAAACTACAGAAGAAGCAGAAGAGCAGGAACTCAGCAATAACGAGCTTTTCAATAACATGCTGCAGGAATTTAATATGATGAACCTAACATGAAAATATTATATGCCATACAGGGAACAGGCAACGGCCATATAAGCCGGGCAAGGGATATTATTCCCCTTCTTGAAAAAAAGGGAGAGCTTGATATATTGATAAGTGGTACAGAAGCCGATGTTGATTTAGGATTCCCGGTTAACATATAAATTTAAAGGGATGAGTTTTGTTTTTGGGAAAGCATGGAGGTGTTGATTTATTGTCAACTTATAAAAAGGCAAAGCTTAAGAGATTTTTTAAAGAAGTAAAAAGTTTACCCGTAAAAAATTATGACCTGGTTATAAATGATTTTGAACCGGTAAGTGCATGGGCGTGTCGTCTTAATAAAAAGGAATGTATAGGACTCAGCCACCAGGCAGCCGTATTAAATAAAAAAAGCCCCAAACCCAAAGAAAGCGATACCATTGGGAAATCGATACTAAAAAAATATGCTCCTGTAACTGATAAGTATGGATTTCATTTTAAAGCGTATGACAACAAAATTTTTACGCCTGTAATTCGTGATGAGATACGGAATGCTGATAATTTACTGCTGCCGCATTATACCGTGTATTTGCCTGCTTATGAAGACGACAAGATCATAAAAGTTCTAAACAAAATTAAAGAAGTGGAATGGGAGGTATTTTCAAAACACACAAAAAAAGCTTATTCAAAAAATAATGTACATATTACCCCTATAAATAATAGTGAATTTATAAAAAGCCTTGTAACGGCTACAGGAGTGTTATGTGGCGCCGGTTTTGAAACCCCGGCTGAAAGCTTGTTTCTAAAAAAGAAACTGATGGTAATACCGATGAAGGGACAATATGAGCAACAATGTAATGCTGCTGCCCTTAAGGAAATGGGTGTTCCTGTTTTAAAGAAACTAAAAATATCGAAGGTTGAAAAAATAATTAACTGGGTTACTAACGGTGATATCAATCGAAGTTGATTATCCGAATATTACCGAACAAATTGTTGACGAAGTTTTTAAAAAGCATGCAACAATTATAACACATCCTTCTTCGTTGCCGGTAAAGAATTCTATTCCGGAAAAAAAATTACGCCAAATAAGCCTGGGAAATATCCTGCATCAAATTACCGGTTAATATGTTGTTGAAAAAAGAAGATTTTGGTAGTGATTTTACGTGGGGAGTTGCAACGGCGGCTTACCAGGTTGAAGGTGATTGCGATGTGCATTCAAAAGGGAAATCTATATGGGATGTTTTTGTTAAACAAAAAGGGAAAATATTTCAAAATCATACCGGTGATAGTTGCCTGTGATTTTTATAACCGTTATGCAAAAGATATCAGCCTGATGGCTGATCTTAATATTACCAATTATCGCTTCTCCATTGCGTGGAGTCGAATATTTCCAGCCGGAACAGGAAACATTAACAATGCGGGCATTGACTTTTACAATCGTGTTATAGATTTTTGCCTGGAGCTTAGTATAACGCCATGGGTTACACTATATCATTGGGATCTGCCGCATGAACTTCAGAAAAAGGGCGGATGGGTAAACAGGGATATAATTGATTGGTTTGAAGAATATGTTGCCTGTTGTGTGAAAAATTTTGGTGACCGGGTAACCAACTGGATGGTGCTTAATGAGCCGATGGTTTTTACCGGCGCCGGCTATTTTTTAGGGGTGCATGCCCCCGGGAAAAAGGGATTGAATAATTTTTTAGCTGCTACCCATCATGCGGCGCTTTGCCAGGCAAGAGGCGGGGCAATTGTAAAATCATTGCAACCGCATAGTAATGTGGGCACCACTTTTTCATGTTCGCATATTGAACCTTTTCGTTCAATCGATAAAGATATTATTGCTGCAAAAAAAGTAGATGCATTGTTAAACCGGCTTTTTATTGAACCCCTTTTAGGATTGGGATATCCTGTAAATAATTTAAAATTATTGCAACGTATTGAAAAATTTATGAAGCAGGATGATGAAAAAAATCTTGCCTTTGACATGGATTTTATAGGCGTGCAGAATTACACAAGGGAAGTAGTAAGTCACGCCAACTTTATGCCTTTTGTAAAAGCAAAAATCATAAAAGCAACCCAACGAAATGTTGAAACAACTTTGATGAACTGGGAAGTGTATCCCGAGTCAATTTATAATATTTTGAAAAAGTATACCAGTTATAAAAATATACCGGTGCTTATTGTGACGGAAAACGGCGCTGCTTTTAATGACGTGGTTTACAATGGTAAGGTCCACGATCCCAAAAGAATAAAATATTTAAAAGATACTATTTCCCAGGTCTTGCGTGCCAGGCAGGAAGGAGTTGATGTGAGAGGTTATTTTGTATGGACATTCCTCGACAACTTCGAATGGGCCGAAGGATATTATCCACGATTTGGTTTGGTGCATGTGGACTTTGAAACGCAAAAGAGAACTGTAAAATCTTCGGGTCAGTGGTATGCTGAATTTTTGAAAAATGTGACTATAGAAACTATAAGGAATTTTAGTAAGACTGGTTAATTTCCTTATACCGACCATACACTCCCCATACACTATCTATACCTTTGCTATACTTCAGCTATACACCATCCCATCATAAGTCTGGTTGTCTATACTGTCTTATACTGAAATTAAACCTATACACGTCTTTGTTATTATATATATGCTTTTTCTTGCTACTGCTCTGCTAATAATAAAAAAAGGTGGCACCTCAAAGTGCCACCCTGGAATTGAGAACGGACTAACTAATTAGTTACCTTCTTTTATCAGTTTTAGAACTACGGTTTGTTGTCCCTGTATTGCCTGTACCATATAGATGCCCGGGTGGTATTTACCACCTATCTGAATAGTACTGTTTGGCATAATATCCGTTATTTTTTCGATCGCTCTTCCCATCAGGTCTACCACTGCTACTTTAATCTTCTCTTTACCAATACTATTGAGTGAAAGCGTGAAGTAATTGGATGTTGGGTTTGGAGCAGCATTCACCGTTAAGGACGCTGACAAATACCCGACAGGCTGATTTGCCGGAAGTACGGGTGGTGGTGCCTCATTATGACTGGCCACCGTTACCACTGTGCTGCAGTAAGATACATTTCCGTTTACATCGGTTGCCCTCCAGGTAATGGTGGTAGTACCGATATTTAATCTCTCATTGTTTACTGACCCTCTTTCAAAGCCGTCTACCGTTGCCCCGCTTAAACTGTACATCAAAGAAGCAATCCCGCAGCCATCCGATGCACTTGCATCAAACTCATGGCCATGTACAGAGTATTTTCCTGAACCACCGGCCACTCTTGTTGCATTTGGCACACAGGTAATGGTTGGTGGCGTATTATCCACAACCGTCACCTTGAAATAGCGTAGTCGGATCCACAGGAATTTGAGGCAATAACAATAACCGGTGTTGTACCTCTTGAGAAGGTATGAGTGGAAGTAATCGGATAAGAGAACCAGGGGAAGAAGGGGAAAAATCCAATTCTATATTGCAATGTGGGTGATCCTGTTACCGTTACATTTGAACCAAGTGTTACCAATGCACTGCATGCGTTCGGATCCGTAGAAACGGTAATATTGGTTGCAGTTACCGATGGGCTGGTGTCCCGGCACCTATCGCCACATTACCCGAAGATACAGATGTACAACCCGCTGCATTGGTTACTGTAAAGGTATACGTTGTATTGGCCGATAAACCTGTTATAGTTTTGCTGGTACCGGTTCCCGTAGTGGTGTTGCCGCCGGGCATCCTGGTTATAGTCCAGGTGCCTGAGGCAGGTAAACTATTTAATACCACTGAACCTGTTGGCGTATTACAGCTGGGCTGGGTTATTGTTCCCACCGTTGGCGCTGCCGGCAATGCCGGAGCCGCATTGATCACTACGCTGTTTGAAGGTCCTGAAACGCAACCCACATCATTGGTTACCGTGAAGGTATACGTTGTATTAGCCGGCAAGCCTGATATTGTAGTGGTACCTGTTCCGGTGGTTGTTCCGCCCGGGCTCCTGGTTAATGTCCAGGTTCCTGTGGCAGGTAAACCACTTAATACTACTGAGCCTGTTGGCATTCCACAAGCTGGCTGGGTTATTGTTCCTGCTACGGGCGTTGCCGGAGGAGTGATATTTTGGGTAATAGTGATACTTGCTGTATTGGTGCATCCGTTCGCTGAGGTAACCGTCACCGTATAGGTTCCCGGGCTGTGAACGATGCTGCTGCCGCATTGCCAAGTCCGCCGGACCATGAATAGGTACCTCCACCCGTTGCTGTTACATTTATTGAGGTAGTTGCACACGTTAGAACTGTTGTTCCTGTATTGTTGGTGATACCCGCTGTTGGCGGAGTAATGTCCTGTGTAATAGTTATGCTGGCCGTATTGGTGCAACCATTGGCTCAGGTCACTGTCACCGTATAAGTACCCGGTGCACTGAGTTGCTGCTGCTGCATTGCCGAGGCCTCCCGACCATGAATAGGTACCACCACCTGTTGCCGTTACATTTATCGATGTAGTAGCACAGGTTAGAACTGTTGTTCCTGTATTGTGGGTGATTCCCGCTGCTGGTGCACTGATGTCCTGTCCAATGGCAATACTTGCCGTGCTTGTGCAGCCGCCTGCAGATGTCACCGTCACCGTGTAAACACCCGGTGCAGTAATGGTAGCTGATGCTGCATTTCCCAGGCCACCAGACCATGAATAGGTGCCGCCACCTGTTGCTGTTACACTGATAGAGGTGTAGTGCAGTTAAGAGCGCTGTTCCTGTATTGTTGGTAATAGCTGCAATTGGAACTGCATTGACGGTAACAGTGGCTGAGGCTACTGAACTTCCGCAGTTAGCACTGGTTACGGTATAGTTAATTAATGCTGATCCGCTGCATACGGCCTGCACCTGCCCGGTAACCGGGTCTACTGTGGCAATATTTATATCATCACTGCTCCCCAGCTACCCCCACCATCACCGTTCCTGGTAAAGATAGCTGTTGCACCCACACATAACGTGGAAGCGCCGGTCACTGTACCTGCATCCGGAAGTGCATTTACTGATACCGATGCTGATGCACTTACTGCTCCGCAGGAGTTGGTAACGGTATAGGTAATATCTGCACTGCCCGGCCCTACTGCTGTAACCACACCGGTTGCATTTACTGTGGCTACCAGGCTGTTATTGCTGCTCCAGCTGCCACCGCCGGCCCCTGTGCTGGTAAATTGGCTGTTGCGCCAACACATAAAGTGGAGGCGCCGCTTACAGTACCTGCATCCGGAAGGGCATTGATGGTGATATTAGCGGATTTTGAAGAGCTTCCGCAGTGTACCGGTTACCATATAGGTAATGGTTGCTGAGCCTGCGCCTACCCCTGTTACCACACCAGTCGCATCTACTGTTGCCACTGCAGTATTATTACTGCTCCAGCTACCTCCGCCGGTGCCATCGCTGGTAAATATAGCTGTTGAGCCTACACATAACGTGGAAGCGCCGCTCACTGTTCCTGCGTCCGGCAGATCACCCACTGTGACAGTAGTCTTGCTGTCTACCCCGCAGCCCGTTGCTGATGTAACGGTATAGGTAATAATTGAGCTGCCTGCTCCCACTGCTGAAACCACACCCGTTGTTGCATTTACTGTTGCTGCTGAAGCGTTGCTGCTGCTCCACACACCACCGGTAACACTGCTGGTTAATGTGGTGGTTGACCCGGTACATACAAACAGGCCGCCACTTATAGTACCCCCGGCAGGGAGCGGGTTAACGGTAACCAGGTAGTGAAGTGCTGATGCCACAATCCGTTGTTACTGTATAGGTGATCGTAACGTTTCCGCCTGCAACTCCTGTTACGATTCCCGTATTGGGACCCACTGTTGCAATTGAGTTGCGACTGCTGCTCCATTTGGCAGTTCCTGTCCCACCGTTATTATAGATGCCCAGGTTATTGGTGCTGCCAAGGGTAATCGTTGAACCAACACATACCGTGGCAGGCCCGCTGATTGGTCCTGCAACCGGAAACGGATTGACGGTTACTGTTGCTGATGCGGTTGCTGATCCGCAGGTAGCGGTTGAAACAGTATAACTTATTGTAGTGGTGCCTCCTGCAACTGCTGTAATCAAACCGGTGGATGCATCCACCGTTGCCACTGAAGGATTGCTGCTGTTCCAGCTACCACCAGGGCTGCCATTGACAGGCAATGTTATTGACAGGCCGGCACAAACCGCAGCATTACTTAAGGTACCTGCGTAAGGAACGGGATTTACCGTAACCTCGTGGGTAGCCGATGATATGCCGCAGGCTGCAAGAGATCCTACTTTATAAAATATAGTTGCCGTTCCCGGTGCCACTCCTGTAACTACCCCTGATGCATTTACTGTTGCAACCAGGTCATTACTACTGGTCCATGCACCACCAGGGTCTCCGCTGGAACTTAAATTAATGGTTGAAAAGGCACATACTGCTGAGGCGCCATTTATCGTGCCTGCGTTCGGAAGTGAGTTCACGAAGAATTATTCCCGCAGACGATGAACCACAGCTATTGGAAACATTGTAAGAGATTGTTGTGAATCCTTGTGATACGCCTGTTACCACGCCATTTGCATCCACGGTAGCTACAGAAGGTTTGGAACTTGTCCAGCTGCCACCGGGCTCCCGCCGGTATTTACTAAGGCAGTTGAACCGGGACATACTACGGGGGTTGACCCGTCAGGATTTAATACAAAATCCGTGGTGCCTGCATCCGGGCGGTCATTTACATTTACCTTGAAGGTTGCCTGGTAAGCTCCGCAACCGGTAAAGGTATAAGTGATGGTTGCGGTTCCATTGCATTCCTGTCACTACGCCTGAAGATGAACAGAGGCAATTCCAGTTGCACTGCTGGACCATACCCCACCAGTAGTTCCACTGGTAATTAAACCCATGGTTGATCCTACACAAACTGAAGAGCCGCCCGTTGTGCTGCTAATAGTTCCGGCATCCTGCACGGTAATAATTGCTGAGTTACTGGCCGTTCCGCAAGGGGTCGTAACCGTATAGGTTATCGTGAAACACCTGCTGCTACACCGGTCACAACACCGACCTGAACTCACTGTTGCCGCTTAAGATCGCTGCTGCTCCAGCTGCCACCGGTAGTATTGCTGGTAAACGTTGTGGATAAATTTTTACAAACGGCAGGTGCTCCACTCACCGTAATTCCGCCGGGAACAGGGTTAACGTAACACGTTTGTTGCTTCGCTACACCGCAGCCATTATCTTGGAGCGTATAGGTGATGGTAACACTTCCGGCTGCTATTCCTATAACAACCCCGTTGTCTACCGATGCAATATTTGCATCGCTGCTGCTCCACGTTCCACCACTATTTCCACTGGCACTTAAATTAAGCGTGGCCCCATTGCATACGGAGGACCCCCCACTGATAGTTCCTGCGTTCAGCACCGGTTTCACGATTAAGGTGGCTGGGCTGCTGCCGTTCCGCAGCCGGAAGCCGAGGTTACCGTATAGGTTATGGTGGTGCTTCCCGGTCAACCGCCAAACCACACCTGAAGCGGCGTTTACCGTGGCTATGGCAGTATTACTGCTGCTCCAGCTTCCTCCACCGGTGCCGCCACTGCTGGCAAAGGTTGTGGAGGAACCGTTACATATTGTTGTATCACTCACTGTTCCTGCAACAGGAAGAGGGTTCACAATTACAGAAGCTGTGGCTGAAGGGATTGCTGTACAAACAGAAGCTGGTGGCGTATAGGTGATGGTAGCCGTTCCGGCACCGATACCTTTCACTACACCACTTCCATCAACCACGGCAACACCATGGTCACTGGTTTCCCAGGATCCTCCGGGTGTTCCGCTGGTAAGTAAATTAATGGTTGAATTGACACATACTGACCCCGGACCGCTAATCGTTCCGGCAGTAACCTGGGGACTTACGGTTACATTTACGGATTCCGTTGCTCCTCCGCAACTATTGGGCACAGAATAATAGATGGTTGCCGTGCCCTGTCCTACGCCACTTACAACGCCGAATGAATTAACCGAAGCCACGCCGGGTGTTCCGCTATACCATAATCCGCCGCCTGGGAGAGTTGTCGTTAATTGAATTGTTGAGTTTGCACATACGCTGGTTAGTCCGCCAAGGGTTCCTGTATTGCCTACCGCATTTACCGTGAAAGTAATGGAGGTGGACGAACCGCTTCCACAAGCGCTTGCCGGCACCGTATACGTTATCGTTGTGCTTCCCGCAGCTACCGCCTGGATCAAAGCACCTCCCGGAACGGCAGCAAAAACAGAGGCAATTGATGTGTTCGAACTGCTCCATGTTCCTGATGGATACCGGTGGTGGTTAAGAAGGTGAAAGAGCCGGGACATACTGATGAAGCCCCAACAATCGATCCTCGCTTCCGCCACCTGGTACCACAGTTATGGTATAAGGCAGTGATAATTGCGTTCCGCAGCTAACACTTGTGGCCAAATAGTAAATCGTTGCACTGCCTGCAGCGACACCGGTAACCGCCCCGGTGAGCGGATTAACGCTAACTAATCCTGAGGAAGTCGTGAACCATGTCCCCACTGCTGCCGCTGGTACTTAACAAAATAGTTGAATTGACACAAACAGTTGATGGCCCGGAAATAGTCCCTGCGACTGCCGCAGCATTCACTGTTACATTGAATGTTGAAGTAGAAGTACCGCAGGTACCTGACACGCTGTAGGTGATGGTTGTATTGCCCGCTGCCACACCCGTGACAAGGCCTGATGATGGATCTACTGTGGCTGCAGCCGTGTTACTGCTGGTCCAGCTTCCCCCTGCGAATACCATTGGTTGTTAACTGCGTGGTTGTATTAGAACATATGGTTGACCCGCCGCTGATTGTGCCGGCTGAATTAGGATAAACCGTAATCGTAAATGTTTTTGACGATCCCCCCGCAGCCATTATTAAAATATGGCTTTACCGTTACATTTGCTGTTATTGCACCAGCCGTATTGTTCGTGGCGGTGGATCGGCCCGATATCACCGTTGCCGCTGAGGCCAAAGCCTACATTGATATCGCTTGACCAGCTATAGGTAACGGTTCCACCGGTGGTAGGACTGACGAAACTTACCGAACCGGTTCCACCGGAACAATAGGTTTGAGCGGTAACTGAATTGACAACAGGCGTCGGGTTCACCGTTACTGTGAAAGTGGTAGCGGCGCCTGTGCATGAGCTACCGGTAGCCGTTACACTTACCGTTGCCGTTACAGGGCTGTTGGTAGTATTAGCAGCTGTGAAGGAAGGTATATGATCCAGGGTACCGGACAGGCCAGAGCTGACATTAGCGGTACTTGTCCACTGGTAGGTCACCCCTGCATTCAGGCTGCTGAAATCTATCTCTGAGCCCGAAGCGTTATTACAGTAGGTCACCGGTTGTATGCCATTCACCACCGGTGCCGGATTTACCGTTATGGTACCACCTAGTGAAGGACTGGTACATGGGCCTGTTGCGGTTGCCGTTGTCTAACTTAAAGTTACCGGATTGTGTGGTGGCGCCGCTTCTCGTAAATACGCCGGCGCTATACAAACCGCTAACCCCTGCCGGTAACTTGACTGCAGTGATGGAAGCGCCGGTTGCGCCTCCGCCGATGGCGTAGCTGATGGTATTGATATTATTATTGATCCAAACCGCCTGCGCATCTGAAAGAGCCGGGGAAGAAAGACTGATAGTAGAAACCCCGCCAACAGTGATCGTTCCGCTCAGCGAAGGATTATTGCACGGACCTGGGTTGTTATGGTATAATTGTAGGTCCCTATTGCTTGTAGGCGTTCCGCTGATGGTAAATGTTCCCTCATGATCAGTCGGAAGCGGGAATGACCCGGTAACTCCGGAGGCAATCCTGTTACGCTTGCCCGGTGGAACCACCGTCAATTGCATAGGTAATGGGGTCAATGGGATTAGTGATGCAAATGGTTTGCGCAGCCGATTGTACAGAAGAAGAAAGACTGATC
>CAWFYG010000030.1:0-19199 GCA_963819925.1 uncultured Chitinophagaceae bacterium
GTAAACGGCACTCCTTTCGTTTAAAGTTTAGCTTCGTTTTCCATCTCTTTTAATATTGGAAATTTTTAATATTGAATTGCTCGTACCGATTTTTGGATTATTTGGTTAACACTTCCGCGAGTTTTTTATCGAGGTAAGATTGAATCATTGCTCCCTTCTCCATACCGGCTTATTATTATACCGCTGGTATCGATTAGTACCTGGGTGGGCAACGTATGAATGCCATATTTTTCACTGATGCCTTTTTTATTTTCCAGTTAATTGTCGCTATTTTCGTTAAAATCCAATCCTCTAAGTACCTGTGGCCACGGCAGTCCATCTTTTGCCACTGCTTTTTTTGATGCTGAAGGCAATCCCGGCATCATCATCTGATACGCCAATTATTTCGAAGCCTTTACTTTTATAACGGGTATATAATTTTTTCAGGTGTGGATTGCCCTTCCTGCAAGGAAGACACCAGCTTGCCCAGAAATCAAGAAGTACATATTTACCTCTGAAATCAGATAGTTTAATCGTTTTGCCCTTTATGTCTTTAGTTGTAAAATCGTTGGCGACACTGCCGGGAAACCCATCGGTTAATTTTTGAATTCCTTTCAAAAGTTCCACTCCATAACTACTCTGCCGCAAGGGTTCATTCATATTTGTATAAAACATTTTCAATGAATCAAGAGTAAGATCGTCTAAATGATAACGCAACATGTAGGCCGTAACATATGAATCAGGATGAGTAGCAAAGAATGGTAATCCACTTTATTCATTCGTTCATTGTAAGGATCAAACTGATCGTGGAGTTCATCCGCTTTATGTTTTAAGGAATCAAGTGTCGCTTCATCTTCTTTGTTTTTAACAGCAATTATGTATTTTTCGTTTGCTTCATCAAATGCATTTGATAATGGTAAGATGTCTTTGTAAATAGGTTCTTTTAAATTGTTCAGTTCTGAAATAATATTCATATTGTGTTGTTGAACCTTTTATAATTGCGTTTCTAAAATCATCTTTTTTTATGGAAATAAACATTGAAGTTGGTTCCAGGAAGAATTCTGTTGCATTAAGCTTATTGTTTTCAGCAGATGGGGTATTCATCCAAAAATAACATATTGTGGGAGCTGAAATATTTCCATTAAATCGAAAGTTGCCATCTTCTATTTTGCAACTGTCGTTTATACTTTTTCCGTCTTTGTTTTTATAATCTATTCGAATGAATCCGTCGTCAGCACCGGTAATTTTTCCTAACAAATCAAACTGTTGTGATTGTGCAAATAAAGCAAAGGGGAGAAAAAGCGAAAGTGTAAAAAAATATTCTTTCATTTAATTTGTTTGGATGCTTGTATTTTATTTATCCTCCTTACCGGGTCGAATATATCGGTATAAAACAAATAGCACGAAAAAATAAAGAGGTCCCTAGCGGATTGAACCGCTGTAGAAGCTTTTGCAGAGCTTGCCTAGCCACTCGGCCAAAGGACCTTTTTTGAAACGCACAAAGAATAAGAATTTTTTAGAAATTTTAATTGTAATATGCGAAATTCGGGTGTTTTCTAAAATGGTGACTATTAAAAAAGGACGAAATTTTTACCCCATCTAAGCAACAAATTCCAGCATCAGAACTAATTATCAATAATCGTGGTGCTATATACCATCTTAACAACACCGGAAGAAATCGCGAAAAGATTATAACTGTAGGTGATCCTGTAGGGTGAAAGAAGTGAGCAAACATTTCGACACGATCGAATTTAAAAACGATCATAGTGAATTTATAACTCATACGTGGTTAGGTAAGAAAAGAATTTCTGTTGTGAGTACGGGCATCGGTACGGACAATATTGATATTGTTTTAAATGAACTAGATGCATTGGTAAATATTGATTTTGCAACCAGAACGATAAAAGAGAATTGTACATTTAAATATCATCCGGGTTGGCACTTCTGGTTCATTACAGGAGGATATACCCGTGGATAGTTTTGTGGCCAGCACCCATGGCCTCGGGATGGATAACCTGCTGAATTTTTATATGCACGATAAGAATGAGGAAGAAAAACAATTGCTGCATTCATTTATTACCCAAACACAATTGCACAGCGGATTTAGTCATCCATATATTCCTGGAGCAGCAATGGCGCCTATGAAATAATTTGTGGATGGTTTTTACCAGGGAATTACCGTAACATGCCCCGGATTTTATGGCCCGCAGGGCAGTATATTACGTCTGGGACTTACAAACCCACAATAATTGACCGGCTAACCATTTTACATTTGGCCAACATCGGATTACTAATTTTGAAATGGAAACTTCCGCTATCTATGGACGGGAAAGGCTTTGCAGCATAATTGTATTTCCCTAAGTGCAATTGTTGCCAACCGTATCCGAAAAAATTTCAGCGCTGATGGGTTAGTAGTTGTTGAAAAATTAATTGCAAAAACATTAGAAATAATTTCAGAAAAATTGTGACATGAATATTGAATTCTATAAGTACCAGGGTACCGGAAACGATTTTATTCTATTGGACAATCGGGAAAATAGTTATAACGAGATTACTCCGCGGCAGGTAAATTTTTTATGCCACCGGCGATTTGGGATTGGCGCTGATGGCCTCATGATGCTAACAGAAAAACCTGGTTTCGACTTTGAGATGATCTACTTTAATTCTGATGGAAATCCAAGCTCTATGTGTGGCAAAATGGAGGAAGATGCATTGTAAAATTTGCATCCATGCTGGGGATTAAAAAGACAAGTTATCATTTCAACGCGGTGGATGGCGCACACGAAGCAGAAATTGATCTGAACGGTGAAGTAAGATTGAAAATGAAAGATGTTAATAATGTTGAATATTCATATACTCATTATATTTTGAATACCGGTTCGCCCCATTACGTGAAAAGTGTTCCGGATGTGAGCCAGGTGGAAGTTGTTGCCGAAGGCCGTGAAATCCGCAATAGCAAAGAGTTTGTAAAAGAAGGGATTAACGTAAATTTTGTTGAGACGCTCAATGAGGATACAATTTATGTAAGAACTTATGAACGTGGCGTTGAAGATGAAACATACAGTTGTGGCACGGGTGTTACTGCTGCTGCGCTCATTTCCGCTCATAACGACAAAGGTTTCAATCGCGTTGAGGTAAAAACTCTTGGAGGGTCTGAGTGTTGAATTTGAAAAAAACAGTGAAAATGAATTTGAGAATATCTGGCTTTGCGGGCCTGCAGAAATGGTTTTCAAAGGACACGTAACTGTAAATATTTAAAGATGTTTACTATAAGAGTGTATGGCATTTTGATAAACGAAGAAAGACAGGTGCTGGTGAGCGATGAATTTATCAGGGGTAATTATTATACAAAATTTCCCGGCGGGGGCCTTGAATTGGGAGAGGGAACAAGAGATTGTCTCGTGAGGGAATTTAAAGAAGAAATGAACCTGGCAGTACAGGTCGAAGATCATATTTACACAACGGATTATTTTCAAATAAGTGCTTTTAATCCGGACGATCAGATCATTTCAATTTATTATTTCGTAAAACCATTGGAATCCATTACGGCGCCCTTAAGAGATAAAGAATTTGATTTCGACGAGGATCAAATGAAAATTTATACGGAAAATAATGAGATTGAAACCTTCCGTTTTATTGAATGGGATCATTTTTCTGAAGACAGCGTTACGTTACCCATTGATAAAATAGTGGCAGCAATGCTTAAAGAAAAATATTAAACGAAAAAATCACAAATCATTTTGTGGGTCCCGCACTTAAAACAATATAGATTTCCCGATTTACTTAGCGGTAAAAAAAATAAGTATAAAAATTGCAAAATTAGGAAAAGCAAATTCACAATTGCGAGCCATTTGGGAATCATATGTTGTTTTCCGATAATAATCAATATTGAATACACAATGCACATAAGAATATTTACCAATATTGCCGCGACGCCAAGTGTAATGATAATATTTTTAAAATAGGGAACGGCGATAACAGTATCACTGCTTTCGGAAACTCTCTTGTGTGCTTCCATCTTTTGAAAGAAAACAAAAAGTAAGAAAGCAATATTGCAGATTATAGCAAACCTTGAAAAAAAAGAAACTACTTTCATAAAAAATAGCGGGGTTGAAATGCACTCACCAAAATAATATTAATTTGTTGGATTAAAGTTTTTATTCATGGCAAATGTGCTCAGTATCGTTTCTTATAAAATTTTTCCCGCAAAATTCGGAGGGCAGAAAGGTATTGCAAATTTTAATGAATATTTTTCGAAACACCGTTCGCTATATTGCCTTACCGTGAAAGCGAATAACGCATCTGGTGCACCCTACACAATTATTAATAAGCTAAGCAACAGCAGGTTTCGCTACATCAATATTTTTTACTTCGGTTTAATAAAAAGAATTATTAAAGAAAAAAATATTTCACACGTGATAATTGAACATCCTTATTACGGTTGGCTGGGGCTTTTGGTGAAGAGATTTTGTAAAGTAAAACTTATCATTCATTCTCATAATATCGAAGCAGAAAGATTTAAAACAACAGGGAGATGGTGGTGGAAAATACTTTGGCATTATGAAAAAAATGTTCATAAAAGTGCTGATTTTACTTTTTGTATCACAGAAAATGACCGGCAACACTTTACCGATGTATATAAAATAAATCCCGATAAAACAGCGGTAATAACTTTTGGTATTTCCTGGAATGAGGCACCATCCTCACAGGGAAGGTTACACGCTAAAGAAGAATTGCTTAAAAAATATGGACTGAAAGATGATGCCGTTTTGTATATGTTTAATGGCGTTTTAGATTACCATCCCAATTTTGAGGCTGTAAAAAATATAGCTCATAAGATCAATCCAATATTCAGTAAGACCAGCAATAATTATAAAATAATTATCTGCGGTAAAAACCTTCCGGCAGAAATGGATGACTTAAAGGCATACACTGATAGCAATATCATTTACGCAGGTTTTGTTGATGACATTAATGTTTATTTTAAAGGGGTGGATGTTTTTATTAATCCTGTAACCGATGGCGGAGGGATCAAAACAAAGTTGGTAGAAGCTTTAGGCTATAATCTGAATACTGTTTCCACATTGAATGGTGCGATAGGGGTCGATAAAAATATATGTAACGGGAAATTGGTAATAACTAAAAATGAGGATTGGGAGAGCTTTTCACAAAAAATGCAGGAAGCAATTCTTTTGAAGCAGTCCATCGATCATCAATTCTTCGATCATTTTTATTGGGACAATATTGCGAAGAAAGCTGCAGAAATAGTTGATCGCTTGTAAAATCACCTTTTAATTCCCCAATTTTTTCAGCGCTCCTCCTGAGAGAATAATGGCAGAACTGTCTGCTATTTTAAGTTGTAATGATTGAATTTGTGCGTGACCAATATCCAGGATCGAATTACCATCTAAATTAGCCTTAACCGAATTAATAGTCATTGCTTCATCGCTTTTTATAGACTCCGAACCTGCTCCCGGCGGCACTATATTATCGCCAAAATGTATCTGAACGCCTTTATTTAGTAGAGTATCTTCTCTTTTTTTTGATTTGTAATCGGGTGACATTTCAAATTCAACCGCAGAAGAATCTCTTTGAATTACATTAATTGAATCCATATCCGGAATCATGCTTTCCACTTCAAATTTCGATTTGCCGGAAATGGTTACTGCTATGCTTTTTTGTTTCAGTTTAAACATTTCGAAATTTGTATTGTAACCTTCAACATATGAAAGTTGCGGCGAAAAAATGCGTACGAGCGTCGTAGATTTCATCCAGTCTTTTTCATTTTGATTGTGGCTTGTGTATGCAAATTTTATAAAGAGTGTATCATTTTTTACCCATGATTGTATTAGTTCAGGGCGGTATCTCTGCCAGTCATTTAAAACACGTACGGAATAGTTTTTATTTTGCTCAAATGCAATATTGGTAATATTCCCTCCGTCAATTTTCAGGTATTTAAAAGGTTGCGTGAGTACGGTTGTATAATTCCAGTGAAGGTCTCCTTTGTCAATCTTGTTATATTCTTTTTTTAAAACGATATTGGACAAGAGTAAACCTGCAACGAGTATAATTAACATACTTAGTAATATCCGGGAACTTAATTTCATATTATTTGTTTTTAAAATTGTCTTTTACAAATTGGTCAAATAAGGTTTTAATTTCTTTAAAGTCTACGTTGAGCAAATAGATGTTGCGCATAAAAACGGGTAGCTCATTTTCCATAAATTGTTCGCGCCTGAAACTCAAAATTCTTTCCATGGCGTCATCTTCTATAAAATAGCCTACACCTCTTCTGTTCGTAATGATATCCCGCTGCTGCAAAAAATCATAAGCTCTTTGTACTGTGTTGGGATTTACTTCCATGCTTACCGCCAAATCTCTTATGCTGATAATTTTATCACCCAGTTTCCACTTTTTCAATAAAATCTGCTCGCAAACATATTCTGCTATCTGTATGTAAATTGCCGGTGTTTCCTTAAACTCCATTTAATTAATTTAAAATTCTTTTTCCCGTAAACGGATAAACGCAACTCCCCACAATATCACCGGTAACCCGTAATTCATAAAATACCAAATGGGATCATGCACATTTTTAGGAAGTTCTACAGAGCCCACTTCTCTGCCCACTAAAATAGCAACATGCTGAAATGGGAAGGCGTCATCAATATTTTTGAACATTAAACTGGCAAAGAGGTAATTTATTCCATAAATGCCAAAGGCTAGTACGCATACAAACAAAGCTGTTTTAACTAAGGCCACTTTGTTGAAATAGAGCGATCCAATCAACATCATTCCTGAAAAAACAAGGAACATGGTATAACATTGGCGTGCTATCCATGCATTGAAGCGAAATAAATAAACTGCCTCGTACCGGATCTTGTAAAACGGTCCATTTGGATCAAGGCTGTTATGGTAAGCGGCTACAAAGCTTGCATCCATGATCCGGTAAAATATGAGAAACGCCAGGGGATACAATATACCGGCGATTACAGCTGCAGCCAGCCATTTTTCAAAGTTTGAGACAGGTAATGTAAGATAGGATGAACCGCTGGCCGTAGAACTAAAATAATTGAACATAAATGAAGCCAATATAAAATCTCCTCCAACCAAACCCCATAGAAAAGAAATGTTCTGTGCAACCTGGAAATTCACAAAGGTTTTTGTGATGTAGTAAACTATCAAAATGAAAAGAAAAATAAGCCCGGTAAAACCAAACAGTTGCGTCGGTTTTTCGAATAAAGTTTTCTTTAATAAAAGTGCGAAACGTCTTGCATTGAATGTGTTGTTCATTGAGCTGTTTTTAATTTTGAAAGATCGTTTTTGCTTTAGTGGGATTGTAGGTAACCGCATTAAAAAGATGCTCCAGGTTTACTTTTGTGTCTTCAGCGTGTTCATTTTTTGCGACGATTGAAAAACCTTTCAATGATTCTTCGCTGTAAAGAATGGTTTCCTGTTCATTCAATTCAGTCACGTTTTTAAAACAAAGTTTTTCAGCAATATCGCCAATAGATGCGTTTAAAAGCAATTCGCCTTCGTCAACAATTATTACGCGGTCAATTAAATTATCCAGGTCGCGTATCTGGTGAGTAGAAATAAAAATAATTTTGTCATCGGTCAACATAGAAGCAATTAATTTTCGAAATTTTATTTTAGAAGGAATATCGAGACCGTTCGTAGGTTCATCCAATAATAAAACTTTTGTATTACAGGCAAGCGCAAACGCAATTATGAATTTTTTTTGCTGGCCAAATGAAAGGCCGTTTAGTTTTCCTTTATCTTTTACATCAAGATGTTCCAGGTAGTTGTAAAATTGCTCTTGATTGAATGCCGGATAAAACGGAGAAAATAATTTCTTATATCCTTCAACAGTTAATGCGGGTACATATACTTCTTCCGGAATGAAATAAATAGTTTCCAAAAAGGAAGGCCATCTTTTTTTAGGCTCGTAACCATTTACAGAAATCTTTCCACCTTTCGGAAACAGTAATCCTATAAAATTTTTTAATAAAGTTGATTTACCTGCACCATTCTTGCCGAGCAATCCATAGATGCTTCCCGCCTCCACTTTGAGATTTAGATTTTTGTAAAGCAGCTTTCTTTTTTTATAACCAAAAGATAAATTTTGAACTTCTATCATAGTGTATTAGTTAAGTAGTACACTGCAAATGTAAATACATTTTTATTCAGATAACAAAAATTATTTTTGGGAAAAAGCGGA
Source organism: uncultured Chitinophagaceae bacterium (assembly GCA_963819925.1). Classification (GTDB taxonomy): domain Bacteria; phylum Bacteroidota; class Bacteroidia; order Chitinophagales; family Chitinophagaceae; genus Ginsengibacter. Next base: position 8,198 of record CAWFYG010000030.1, read on the forward strand.
GAGTATTAAATATTTAGTTATTTGTATGGTATATGATTAATTCCTGCCCTTCAACATTGGCACAAACGAAAAGTTGGAAAAAGTTTCTTCTTCAATACTGCCATCTTCATTTTTAGTGATGCGTTTCATCCGCTGCATTCCGTCATCGTCTAGTGGTATCACCATTTTTCCACCGGTTTTTAACTGATCTAATAATCTCGGAGGAATATAAGGTGCGGCCGCGGTAATCAGAATTTTATCAAACGGGGCAAAGGTGGGAAGACCTTCAAAACCATCCCCGTAAAAAAATTTTATGTTGGGATATTTTCTTTTGAAAATAAATTCTTTGTTAAGCTCAAATAATTTTTTTTGCCTTTCGATGGTAAAAACATTAGCGCCCATTTCGGCTAAAACCGATGCCTGGTAGGCGCTTCCGGTTCCTATTTCCAGTATTTTATCGTAAGGTTCTACTTCCAGAAGTTGTGTTTGATAGGCCACCGTATAAGGTTGAGAAATCGTTTGCCCTTCTGCGATAGGAAATGCCCTGTCTGCATAAGCAATATGATCCAGGGCCGTATCCAGGAAATAGTGCCTGGGAATGTTCATCATGGCCTCCAATACACGTTCGTTGGTAATTCCTTTTCCACGGAGGGAATCAATTAGTTTTTTTCTTAGTCCTTTATGGCGGTAAGTATCTTCAAACTTTCGCATGCCTGCAAGATAGAAACGAAAAACGAAAAACATGAAATCTAAACGGTGAGATATTAAAAGTAAAAAGTGCAAATTAAAAGTAGTAAATCAGGGCAGACTGCTAAATGTAAACAAAAAATTTATTCCTGGTAATTTTGTTGAGTATTTGTTGATTACATAGTTTCCATTTTCTTAACAGCATCTTTATGGATTAAAATCCTTATAAACATAATAATTGCGGTTACTGCAAATATTCCCCCGATAACCCAGTTCAAAATGCTTTGATTGGTATTAAGTTTTTCTACGATGTATTTGCCGCCGAAAATAAAAACACAATTGCCGGCTAAAGTTCCCAACCCTATGCCCACTATATAAAAATTATAAAATGAATTTTTTGGCTGTAGAATATTCTTTGAAAATAACACGGTACTCCATCCAAACCAAAAGGGCACCTGCATTGGACTAATGGCGCTCAGTAATAAGCCCAATACAAAACGATTCATATTATTATTGAGCATCACATTTTTTGCGTGGTGTTCATGCATGGCTGCGATAAAACTTCCCGTTGCCAATGCTACTACAATTGCAAGCGCAATCCACTCCATCCATTTAAAAATAACTTTTTGTTTCCGGATCCAATTGATGCCCACCAATGAAATCCTTACATAAATCATCTCAGTTAAAAGAGATCCGCAGGAAAAATAAATGCCATGTAGTATACTTTCCTGTACACTTATTTGCATGGCAGCAACGTTGAGTGTACCTAAAGGGAGCGTACCGAGGAAACTCACCATCATGCCCCAGAAAAAAACTTTTACAAGACCCATATTATAAAATGGCTTAGCTCTTTTTCGCCAACACCGATAAAGATACATTTACTGTATTGCTTAAAACAGCGCTGTTGCTTCCTACTTCATAATCGAGGCGGTTAATTTCAAACTCACCGGTAAATAAATAATCATCATTTATTTTTTCTATATGAAAAGGAAATGAAATTGGTTTAGTAACACCGTGCAAAGTAAGCGTACCCGTAAAATAATAAAATCCGGATTCTGTTTTGTTGGTCTTATCAATTTTTGTAGATGTGATGGTTATCACAGGATATTTTTCTATATCAAGATATTCGCTGTCTTTTAAATGCCTGTCACGACTTTCGTTATTAGTATCTACCGTGGAAGCATCTACGCTTACATTAAAGTTACATGCAGCCAGGTCGGTTGTAAAAAAAATTATTTCGCCTTTCAGTCCTGTTAACTCGCCACCGGTTCTGATACCGAAATTTTTTATAGTGAAATGTACTTTACTTCCTTCATCTTTTGGCGCATATTTTTGTGCAAATATTGATGAAGTAATAACCAGGAAAAAAAAGGGTAGTAGTTTTTTCATATTCATAGAGTGTTTAAAAACCGTAAGATGATAAAAACCTGCTTGCCGTCGGGCAAGTTTACGGAATTTTTTTATCGGCAACTTTAATCTTCTTATAATGTTTTTTTGTTTGTATTCTAAAACGAATGCCTTTTAAAGCAGGCCAATATCTGACGCCGTTTTTATGATTATACCTGCTGATTTTATATAAAATCTTCCAATGTTTTAAAATCTCTTTCCATGCATTAATCAATGTATAACCAGTATCGTAAAAATGATTGGGCTCTGCGCCGCAACCGTTGTATTCAAGTATCACAAAGTTTTTACCCTGTTTTAATTCTTCAATTGAATTACACATAATGTCGTACCGCCCGTAAAAAAAATCATTAATAGCATGGCTTATCTCATCCGGTATTTTCAAAAGCCTTTCGTCAATTTCATTTTTAAGATCGATGAAACGGGCTCCGCGATTGTGATTGGCTGCATAGCTTAACATATATTTATCTCCCGCGTTCAACACCTTGTTAAAATTGTGTTCATGTTGCAGTCGTATTTCGTCTATCCTCTTCCCGGATTTTGAATTCAACTTAATTAGTTCTTCCAATGTATGCACTCCGTCGCCGGTTACCTGCATGGGAATTTTTTTAAGGAAGCCGGTTATTACACCTTTTGATTCCCCCGGATAACGGTAATAAAAAAGGCTCACTTCCAGCGGATATTCGATAAACTCTTGCACAAAATACTCAACAGGTACCTGCTCATGATAATTTTTTAATTGTGCTTCATTGTTTATTTTTCTAAACAAAATGCCTTGGCCGCCGACTTCAGGTTTCACGATAAGCGGGTATCGTATATCTTTCTCTGTGAGCTTTTTCAATATAACGGTAAAATCATCTGAAGGTTGTATATTAAAAAATGCCGGGCATAGATGAGGAGGCAAAAGATCGTGCATTTCTTTCTTTGGCTCGCCCTCCATCCCGCCGAAAGTAAGTTTTGGATTACTCGGAGTAAAGAACCAAATTGCCCCGGAACGAATTATATACCATGCCCACACAGGCGTAATCGGGGCATATAATATCTTGAACGGCCATTGTTCCCAGTTTTTTATTTTATTTATCAGCTTCACTTAATTTTTAAACTGCGCAAAAATAAGTTTTAAACTCTTGAACATACAGTATTCATCAAAATTGTTTGTTGTATTTTAGCTCATTAAAAAGGTTTGAAGATGCATGTACCTACGATGGCTGAAATGATGGCAGAAAATAAGGCGCCTGACATTCTGTTTTGGGTAGGCTGCGCCGGCAGTTTCGACCAGAGGGCGCAAAAAATTACAAAAGCTTTTGCAACTATTTTAGACAAGGTTGGCGTGAGTTACGCTATATTGGGCAAAGAAGAAATGTGCACCGGGGATCCGGCTCGCAGAGCTGGTAATGAATTTATGTTTCAAATGATGGCTTACCAGAATATACAGGTCCTTGAAGGGTATCAAATTAAAAAAATAGTTACTACGTGTCCGCATTGTTTTAATATTTTTAAAAACGAATACCCGGTATTGGGAGGAAAATATGAGGTGATTCATCACTCTGCATTTTTGCAGCAGTTAATTGATGAGGGTAAAATAAAGATGAAAGAACATGGCGAATTTAACGGGAAAAAAATTACCTATCATGATAGCTGTTACCTTGGAAGAGCTAACAATATTTATGAAGCGCCCAGGAAAGTGTTGGAAGCTTTGGATGTTGAGTTGACAGAAATGAAACGTTGTAAAAGTAATGGATTGTGCTGCGGAGCAGGTGGTGCGCAGATGTTTAAGGAAGAAGAGAAAGGTACTATCCGTATCAATAATGAAAGAACGAAAGAAGCATTGGAAACCGGCGCCGGCATTATAGCTGCGGCATGCCCGTTTTGCAATACCATGCTTACCGATGGTGTAAAGTTGAATGAAAAGGAAGAGACCGTAAAAGTGTTGGATATTGCTGAAATTATTGCTGCATCCATGAATTAATCAAGATTAAAAGTTATGATATAACAATTATGATCGAAGAAAAAAGCTTAAATTTTATAGAAGAAATAGTTGAAGAAGATCTGGGTAAAGGAAAATACAAAAGTATCTTAACAAGATTTCCTCCTGAGCCCAATGGTTATTTGCATATAGGTCATGCAAAAAGTATTTGCCTGAATTTTGGCCTTGCGCAAAAATACAATGGGGCTACTAACCTTCGTTTTGACGATACAAATCCTGTAACAGAAGACGTAGAATATGTTGACAGTATTAAGTATGATGTGAAATGGCTGGGATTTACCTGGGCCAATGAATTTTATAGCAGCGATTACTTTGATCAATTGTATGGCCTCGCTGTAAAGCTCATACGCAAAGGGCTTGCGTATGTGGATGACAGTAGCCCCGATAAAATTGCTGCGGAAAAAGGATCCCCAACTGAAGCCGGCATTGAAAATGAATACCGCAACAGGAGCATAGACGAAAATCTTTTGCTCTTTGAACAAATGAAAAATGACAAATTCAAAGATGGTGAAAAGGTATTGCGGGCGAAAATTGATATGAAGGCGATAAACATGCACATGCGGGATCCTATTATGTACCGCATAAAACATGCGCATCATCACCGCACGGGAGATAAGTGGGTTATTTACCCGATGTACGATTTTGCGCATGGTCAAAGTGACAGTATTGAACATATTACCCATAGCATCTGTACGTTGGAATTTGTGTCGCACCGGGAACTCTATGACTGGTATATTGACAATCTTGAAATTTTTCCTTCCCGCCAATATGAATTTGCACGACTTAACATGACCTATACGGTGATGAGTAAACGCAGATTACTTCAGTTAGTAAATGAAGGTTATGTCTCAGGATGGGATGATCCGCGAATGCCAACTATTTCTGCGTTTAGGCGTAAAGGATATACTCCATCCAGTATACGGACGTTTTGCGATAAGATAGGTGTTGCCAAAAGAGACAACCTTATTGACATAAGCCTTCTTGAATTTTGTATCAGGGAAGAATTAAATACTACTGCCACCCGGGTAATGGCTGTTCTTCGTCCGGTAAAATTGATTGTTGATAATTACGGGGAAGATAAAACAGAAGAATTGTTTACCGAGAATTTGCCCAACGATCCCACGAATACACGAAAAATTTATTTTTCAAAAGAGCTTTGGATCGAAAAGGACGATTTTATGGAAGTACCGGTTAAGAAGTGGTTTAGACTTGCCCCCGGTACTATGGTCCGACTTAAGAGCGCTTATATAATTCGCTGCGACAATTTTATAAAAGATGATCATGGTAATTTAATGGAAATACATTGTACTTATTTCCCGGAAAGTAGAAGTGGGCACGATGCCAGCGGTTTGAATGTAAAAGGGACCATTCACTGGTTGAACGCAAAGCATGCTGCACAAGCTGAGGTAAGATTGTATGAACGATTGTTTACGGTAGAAAATCCGGCTATGGAAGAAGGAGATTTTAAAGATTTTATTAATCCTCACTCATTGGAAATAATACCTGGTGCCTACATAGAACCACATTTGCTCGATGCAGCTGAAGGTAGAAACTACCAGTTTATTCGTCATGGATATTTTTGTGTTGACAAAGATTCCCGGCCGGGAGCAAAAGTGTTTAACCGTACAGTTACGTTAAAAGATAGCTTTAAGAAATAGCCTATGAATTTCGAATTGTGATTACCCGGTCCGATAAACCATCGATTCACTTTCTGTGTGTCCCAAAGAAAAATGAAAAACTTTGCTGAATAGTATTCCAAACTTGTTCATATTAAATTTTCATAATTATGCATGCAATACCACCTAACGTAGCGGCCATACTCGAAGAACCTTTTGCACTTTCGGGTGAGCAGATCGATTTTTTCAGATCAAACGGGTTCGTAAAATTAAAAAATGTTCTGTCGCCTGATGCTATTGCTTATTTGAACGAAACCATTTCAAATGAAGTACAGCGGTTAAATACACAGCACCTTCCTATGGAAGAAAGGGATACTTACGGAAAAGCTTTTTTGCAGATCATGAACATCTGGACAAAATCTGAACCTGTGAAAGAAATTGTTTTTAGTAAACGACTGGCAAAAATTGCTACTGAATTATTGGGTGTTGATGGAGTAAGATTATACCATGACCAGGCTTTGTATAAGAACCAGGTGGTCGTATAACACCAATGGCATGCAGACCAGTATTACTGGCCACTCGCAAATGATTTAACGGTAACTGCCTGGATCCCGTTGCAGGAAACTCCTCTTGAAATGGGGCCGCTTGAATTCAGTTCTCAAAGTTATAAACTTACTACCGGCAGAGATAAAGAAATTGGCGATGAAAGCCAAGAGATACTTAACGATACCTTGGAAAAAGAAGGGTTCGAACACATAATACAGCCTTTTGAAATCGGGAAGTAAGCTTCCAGCTGGGATGGTTGTTTCATAGAGCTGGCGCTAATCATGGAAACGAATGAGGGGCGTGATGACGATGATATACATGGATAAGGATATGGTTTTGAAAAAGCCTGAAAACAAAAATCAAATTGTTGATTGGGAAACGTGGTGCCCGGGAGCAGAGGTTGGAAAGCAAATTGATACACCTATTAATCCCATTTTATACCAAAATTAATTTGAGAAATGTATCCAGGCTAATAACAGAATGAAAAAAATAACTGCTTCCTTTTTTTTATTTTACTTTTCTATAGGTTTTATTTTTTTACCCATGGCCTATGGCCAGGAAAATAATGAGAATCCTTTTGAAAAAAGAAAGCCAATCTCAGAAACATTTCAGCCTTTGCCTTTCTCTTCAATAAAGCCGGAAGGTTGGTTAAAAGATGAAATTGAAAAAGACCTCAACGGTTTCACAGGTCATCTCGATAGTCTTGTTCCTTCACTCGTAATTGATGATGATATTTATGACAAGAATCGTCTCACCAAAAAAATAAAAAGTAAAGATGTGGGCGCTGTTGCTGATGTCGGTGACTGGCAGGTGGAGTTTCTCTGGTGGAACAGCGAAACGCAAAGTAACTGGCGGGACGGTTATATACGCAGTGCCATTCTTGTAAATAATAAAGAGCATCTCGCAAGAATAAAAAGTTACATCAATAAAATTTTAGCAACGCAGGATACCGATGAATATCTCGGTATTTATGATAAAGAACTTCGCTATAAATTTAATAATGAAAATGGCGAACTCTGGTCTAAGACTACTTTATTGAGAGGACTGCTGGCGTGGTATGAGTATACGAAAGATAAGAAAGTTTTAAGCGCAATTGAAAGAGCAGTACAAAATGTAATAGTTAATTATCCTGAAAATAAATCGCATCCTTTTTATTCCATTCAACCTAATGACGGCGGGCTAACACATGGTCTTGTTTTCACAGACGTACTCGAAAATTTATACAGGATTACTCGAAATGAAAAGTATCGTGATTACAGTTTGTTTTTATACAAAGATTTTTCAACAGAAGTATTGAATGAAGATGCGCAGTATAAAAAACTAGTTGATCCGGGTTACAAACTGAAAGGACACGGTGTACACACTTATGAACATCTGCGTGCTGTTGCGGCTGCATATTATGCTTCCGGCAATCCATTATTAGGAAATGCATTAAATGATTTTTTAAATAACATTGAACAAACAACAACTGTTTCTGGCGGGCCTGCCGGTGATGAATGGATAGGAGGTCGCAAAGCTGATGAAACCAATACCGGTTATGAATATTGTTCCCTGCAGGAATTGATGAATAGTTATGAAGATTTGTTTTTAAAAACCGGCGAAGCAAAATTTGGTGATAAAACAGAAAAATTATTTTTTAATGCTGCGCAAGGTTCAAAAGATCCCGGCCAAAGTTGTATCGCCTATCTTAAAACCGATAATTCTTATTACATGACGGGTGGATTGAATGGTGATACGAGTAACAAAAAACAAACACGTTATTCTTATTCGCCCGTTCACCAGGATGCAGCCGTGTGCTGCGTTCCGAATGCGGGCAGAATTACGCCATACTATGTTCAGAACATGTGGATGAAAGATAAAGATGGACTGATCGCTTCGTTATTAGGCCCTTGTGAAGTGAGCACGGAAATAAATGGAACGAAAATTCATATACAGGAAAATACATCTTATCCTTACGATTATTCAATTGAATTTAAAATAGAAATAAGTAAACCAACATCGTTTGATATTAAAATAAGAAAGCCATCATGGGCTACCAAATTTTCAGTCACCGGAGATTGGGTTGAAAAAGATGGATTCATAATTATACCTAAAATGTGGAAGAATGATGATAAGGTCACAGTCCGGTTTTCCCCACAGCCTGAGGCAAAAAAAGACATGAATAAGGAATATTATTTTGCTTACGGGGCACTCGTTTTAGCACATCCAATAGAAGTAACGGAGAGTATTACACGCAATTATGCGTTGCAGGGATTTCATGATTTTCAATATCGGCCCGTGTCATTAGTAGTTTATAAGTGTGCAGGCGATGCCGAACCGGGAATAAAAATTGAAAATAAAGACAAATTGGAATTTACTACTTCAATGTTTAACCCGGTTACGCAAAAAAATGAAACCATTCAATTAGTTCCAATGGGGGAAACTATTTTACGACAGGTGAGTTTCAGCCACGCCAAATAAGGTAATATTTTTTTGTTAAGAGAGGATGAATTAATTCAATTTCGGCTTATACTTTGTTAACTTAAGTTCATTTTTTTAAGCAATGCTATAAATCGGGGTTCCTGGCGGATAGGATCAAATGCAGGATCTACTTTTATCCAAAACATTTGTATTTCGCGGTTGTTATATCCCTGTTCCAATTCATTTATAGCTTCGTTGAAATTGCCGAGAGCAACATAATTCTGGGAGGTTCTGTAATGCCAATGCCACGTTGAGGCATATTTTTTATGAGTTTCTTCCAGCAATGATTTTGCTCTTTCTTTATCTCCCATAATAGCATAAGCATAGCTCTGCATTAGTTGAAAATTATCGAGTAGTGCATTGCTTCCGGCAGGAAGCTGATCAAACATCTGTTTTGCCCTGGAATATAGATTCTGTTTCAGATAAATCAGGCCAATTGACCATACCGGAACATATTTTTGTTCGCTAACAGAGAAATTTATCACTAAACAAAATTGCAGCGAGCTGTCGTGTAAGTTCCATTGCAGGTGATCTTAAAAGTATAATCCTAAATTAAGCCTTATTTATTTTTTAATAATAAATTACTCCAAATGCATTTTAGCCAACAAGGCTTTAAACCGGGGCTCATTTCTAACGGGATCTAAACCGGGGTCAATCTTTATCCAATACAATTGAATATGCCTTGATTTATATGCTGGATTCTAACATGGTTAACGCTTCATCATAATTTTTGAGCGCTATATAAATGTATGCTAACATAAGGTCATTTGCCCCGGGAGATATTTTTCCTATTTTCTGCAATAATGATTTTGCATGAGCTGTATCTCCGGAAGCAGCATAGGCATAACATAGATTTTGGTTTTGATCTTCAGCACCATTCGTAGAATTTTGAGGAAATTGTTTGATTAATTCGAAAGCCGCGGCGAATTTTCTTTCTTCCAAATATAAAAGAACAAGAGTGCCTTTTGTATAGAGGTGATCAGGATATAGATTAAGCGTTTTCTTCAATTGCTCACCAGCCAAATCATACTTACGAGCCAGGTAATAATTTCTTCCCAGTATCCAATTGAACCTTGTATTCAGCGGATCAAGCTCAAGCGCCCTTTTTACTTCCTGAATTCCACGTTCTGTACTTTCGCCGCTATATTGTAATATATTGCCATAAAAGAGATGAGCTTCGGCATTATTAGGATTAAGCTTTAGCGCTTTCTCCAAAGTGGCTTTAGATTTTACCCAATCATAATCGAAATTAGATTGAATAAATCCCAAAGTAGTTATTGCCTCGCTGAGATTGCTGTCTAATGATAAAGCCTTAGCAGTATACATCTTAGCAATTGGAATACCTTCAAGTTGGCTTGGTAATTTAAAGAAAATGTAACGATTAGCTAAGCCTGAATACGCTAATGCATATTCCGGGTCTATGTCAAGCGCTTTTTTATAATAAAGCTCAGCACTGTCAAAATTTGCCCCGTTATTTTTATTCCAAAAGAAAAGACCCTTGCGATATAGCTTATAAGCTTCAGGATTATCAGTATAATTTTTTGTAAGATTCTTTTTTTCTTCAGGCGTAAGTTTCACTCTGAGTGCTGAAATTATTTCGCCGGCTACCTTTGATTGAATAGATAAAATGTCTTTGCTGTCATATTCAAAATCATTGCCCCATAATCGTTTATTGGTGCTTACTTCAACCAATTCAGCAATAATATGAACTTTACCTTCATGCTTTTGTATAGTGCCGGAGAGTATAGCAACTACTCCCAGTTCATCCGCGATTTGTTTAAGTGATTTTGTTGTATTCTTAAAACTTCTAACAGAAAGCCAGGCAATCACTTTTTGCAAAGAAGAAATTTTTGAAAGGCTACTTATGATATCCTGTGTGATCCCGTCCGAAATATATTCTTCACTATCCGGACCACCTGCATTTTCAAAGGGTAATACTGCTATTGTTTTTTCTCCTGAGAACTCAGCCACGTGAAAAAAATTCTGGTATACAAAATATGAAACAGCCAATAATATTGCTGATTATGATGGCTATTCCCCATTTTTTAATTGCAGATTTTTTTTCAATCTCTTCCAACTTACCGGTCAGCTGTTCCTTTTTGGGAACGATTAACCCTTCATTCGCTAACGCAAAAACTTCCATTGGTTCATCTACATTTTTAAAATGGAACTTACCAAGGGAAATACTTTTAAACTCCTGTTGATTTTTAATTTTGCTGCATATTTCGGAAGAAAAAAGAATTGAGTTGGCAATGCCGAGCGATTGAACACGGGACGCTACATTAACGGCATCGCCGAAAACTTTTCCATCTTCAAAAAAAAT
>CAWFYG010000031.1:0-5132 GCA_963819925.1 uncultured Chitinophagaceae bacterium
GTTTTCCTTCTTCATAAAGATCAAATCTATTTTTACGACAGTCAAATTTTAAATCAGCAAAAAAAATAAAAATGAAAAAATTAATTATTTGCTCATTGTTTTTTTCGCTCTTACACATGCCTTCATTTGGGCAACTGAGGCAAAAAAAAATGGTTCTAAATAAAACTTCTTCAACGATAGCCCCGGCAGCAACTAACCAGAGTGCTGTGAAGACGGATGCTGCGGTAAAAGCCGCTCCCATAGCAAAGCCAAATGTTGCCTTAAAAACAACCAGCCAGATAGTATTTTTAAATACACATAATGTATTATACAAACAAAAAATTCTAAACCCGGTATTAGCCAAGATAGTAGCAAGCCATGCCAAACCTTTTTTTGCATACAATAAAACCATTAATTTCCCTGATAAATCATCCCTTCACATTGGCTTGATAAAAAGCCCATCTTTTGCGCTCCAGCCGGACAAGGTAAGCCCTGTTCTGAAATCTTCCAGTTCATCGTCAGACAATCAATGGGATTGTGTCACCAACGTAGTAAATCTTAGCGCTACTTCTACAAACTTTTTGAACAATAACTATTCAGCACAAACTTCTCATATTTACCCCGGAGCTATCTACACCTACGATCACCTCTATGATGGAAGTTTCAAGGAGGAAACGCAAAACCGGAACCCGATATACATTGGAAGTGACAATCCCAATATGACCGGAAGTACTTATGAAGAAGTCCCTTCTCCGAGCATGTTCACTATCGATGATGCTATTGCAAAACTGTATCGCCGTTTTACCGGGCCAGCCGCAAATGAGAGCAATACCTACCAGATTTTTGAATCCGACAATTCATCAGATTTCGCGTTAAAAGTTGGTGCCGGCGCCAGTGGGTACGGTTTTAGCATCAGTAATCAATATAGCACAGCGTCACAGCAGAACCATTATTATCTAACGATTGACGCAAAAAAAACATTGTTTTCAATAAGCACCTCCGTGCCCGATAGCGGTTATTTCAAAACACACGTTGATGGTTCTTCACCCTATGTTGTTCTCGGCAACGTAAGTTATGGAGTAAGAGTGTTGGCCAACCTGGATTTTACTTTCAGTTCGCAGGAAGATGAGGATAAATTAAAAGCAGCTTATTCGGGATACAGTGTTAATGCCAATGTTGATTTTGATGTACTTCAAAAAAGCATTTCCAGCACTACGAAGATAAACGCTTATATTATCGGGGGACCAAGCTCAGGAACAACAATAGCTTTTACAAGCGATCAGTTAAAGCAACAAATCGATAATATTTTAACTAATGCTACTTACAGCAATGCACGACCTATAAGTTACCAGTTGTATGATATGGATGGTAATGTTATTGGAGCTATGAGCGCAACGGACCAGTTCACCGACAGAACCTGTACTCCAAGTAACCTGTCCAAGACTTTACAAACGCCCATAACAGCAACCATTAAGACAGGCGGTGCACCCGGCGATAATAAGGACGGAGATACTCATTTTTCCTTTGGATTTTTTGATCAATCAGGAAGGCAACTCGCGGTCTTCCACGATGATAGCAATAACGACGAATACGCCGAAGGCACCAGCCGGACTGTTCAAATGACGAGCGCAATTCAAAGTGTATATAAACCAGTGCCGGTAACAGCATCATTATCAGACTTCGCTCAAAAGGGAGGCCATGTCCATTTAAATGTTGCGCCCAACGGGCACGATACATGGAAAATAAGTTCATTTACTCTTAATCTGAATTTTGCAAATGATTTAAAGCCACATCCTGTTACGTGGACTAACATTGTTATGTCACAAAATGCGAGAGATATTGATTTGTACTTCGACAATGGTTTTAATCCTGAACAGTGATTAAAAAACGGCTACGGCTAATCGAATATACGATGGACATCAATTTTGAACAAGAGACTTGTTTTAACTGCCTGCTGATAATGAAGTATCCAACAGTCATAAAGTGGTTGTTACTGGTGGTAGCAGTTGTCAGTTTTTTAGCAGCATTGATATTAATAATTATCTCGTAAGCAGTCAAATTTTAAATCAAAAAAAATGAAAAGTTTAGTCACCATTATTACAGCAATGTTTATAATCACATTACTTTCCTGCGGCAGTGCGCCCTCCGGTAATACTAATAATAAGTCAACATCCACACCAACCTCGTCAGCAACGACGGATGATGACGCAAGTTTCTCCTGCATATTAGATAGAAAAGAATTTTCTGGTAAAGGAACCGACCAGAATATTAATGCTGCTTTCCGTCTCAAAGGAGATGATAAGGGGCAGATATTTTTCCGGCTCTCTGATATGAATAATATTGGCGATAAGCTGAATTTTCAGGTGCCGGCAAAAACCGGCCCGACAACATTCAATGTTACTCCGATTTATGGTTACGGGGGTTATTCGACGAGTGATTTTGCAAACTACATTGACGATCCTATTACGGTTACCATTACATCTATCAGTTCAGCAAGAGTAGCAGGAACATTTTCCGGAAAATATACTTTACAAAAAGGAACAGGAAACAACAATTCAAAACAAACCATTGAAGTAACGGACGGTAAGTTCGACATCCCGTTTTCTACCTCTGCCCAATGGAAGCAAATGTATCATGCAGAATAATAACTATATTCTTAAATGTTTCGTCTTAAACCTTAAAACTTATTACAATGAAAACAAAATTTTTTCTTTTAGCAATTTTATTTTTTTGCGGCTTTCATTTGTTCTCGCAAACAATTAAGAGGGCGCCGGTTGCAAAATCTGTAATCAAGACAACACCTGCTGTAAACAAAATGCCACAGCCTGAAAAAAAACCACCTCCACCGTCCACCGATTTGCAAGGCGCTTACATAAGCATTTCAACCGGGGACGATGGTAAGGATAAAGATACCTGGGTAGGCATATATCTATTTGACGAGAATAAAAGAAATGCTGCCTCTTATAATCATGAACATGAATACGGAAAAGATGTTCTGGCAGCGAAAGTTCCTTTTGACGAATATTATGTTGGTCAATCCGTAACGCTGCCATTAAGAACAGATGCCAGTATTTCCACTACTGAGATGAAGCTGGTGGGTGGTATATCGGTACCGGTAATGCGCAATGCCACATTATCAGATTTTAATACCGGAGCTGTACGGATTCAGATTCAGCCAAACGGTCATGATACATGGAAAATAAAGACGCTCACACTTATTTTCAGTTTTAAAAACGATCCACATTCGCCACACAAAATTACATGGTCAAACATAACACTATCAGAGACCAGCAGTGTAAGGGAATTCCTCTTTGATAAAAATTTCAATCCTATTCAATAAAAATGTTACCAGCAAAACTATCTTTTGTAAACAATCTTATTATCGCAAAAAAATAATTTATGAAAAAACTATTCTTTCTCCCTTTTTTTAGTTTGCTACTAACAGTATCCTGTAGCAATTCATCCGGTTCGGCTAAAGAGTCAGCAACGGATGCTGGTCAAACAGCGACTTCATCAAACGCTACACAAGGCAAGTACGGTACTTTCACTTTTACCTCAAACGGAAAGCAAAGAACATTTGCTGTATGGCATAAATTTTATCTATCTCCGTTGCAAACCACTTCTGGTTCTATTGACGCTATCATGCTTGAAGATGGAGGGCCTTCAAACGCAGGTTTTGATTTTAAGATCAACAAACAGGCAACAACTGAATTTAAAACCGGGTATGCTAACAATTTGATACCTGGTCTATTATTCGACTTCTTTGATACTACAGGTGTTTCCTATACAGGTGACGGAATGGTAGTGAATGTGACTTCTTTAAGTGCAAACAAACTTACAGGTACATTTTCGGGAAGGTTTGTTAAAGAAAAATATCAAATAAAAGAAAATGCGAGTGGTAACGTGCCGCAGGTGATCGAAGTAACAGTTGGAAAGTTTGATCTGCAGAAATAAAAATAAAAAACAGAAATATGAAATACTTTAAATCACTATCAGCAGTTATTCTAGCGTCATTTTTTTTAGCTGCATGCTCTGGCAATAATGCTGCTCCGGGCAGTAAAGATGCTGCTGCAGGTAACCAGGCTTCATCAGAAAATTCTTCTTCTGGTAGTGCCAGCTTCTCCGCCGTTATTGATGGCACTCCTGTTTCAGGAAATCAAATAGATGATCTGCAAATGCAGAATACCGCCTTCAATTATCCCGCAACGAATGAGAGCCCCGAAAGAGTATTGTTTTTTCTCTATACGAATAAAAATGGGGATGACTTTTATTATTTCCGTTTCTCATTTCCTGATAAGGAAGGTGTATATAAGTTTACTCATGAAACTGATGAAGACTGTAATTGCTATTTAATGCTCGATTACGATTTAAAAAGCAAGAAGTATTATCCCAGGTATAATGAAGATTCGGTAACAGTAACTATTGAGAAACTTACTTCCTCCAGGATAGCGGGAACATTTTCCGGCAGGCTCAGGCTAAGCAATGATACACGATCAGAAACATACAAAAATAACGTGATGATTACTGGTGGAAAATTTGATATCCCTTTTTCAACCGGTAATATCAGGCCGGAATAAAAAATAGATTACTTAAAGAAATTGTTATTAAACCTAAAAACTAAAGAATATGAAAATACATTTCTTCCTTTTAGCAGCGTTGTTGTTAGCCACTGCAAGTTGTTTTTCACAAGCGCAGAAAATAAGACAGGCGGAACAAAAGAAAGCGCCGCCACCTTCCAGGACTGCAGTATTAAATCCTGCAATAAAGCGTGATTCAATTGAAAGAATGTCTGCAAAGACTAAGTCAAAAACTATCCTTGCAAATCCGCTTTACAAAAAGCAAGATCCGTCAAAAGATTCATTACTAAAAAAATAAAATTGTGCAACAATTAAAATTTTCTTTTTTGAAAAATAAACTAATGGCCCATTTAAAATTACTTGTAGTAATATTTCTGTCTGCATTTATTTTGCTTGCATGGTCATGCAACAGTTCGTCTGATAGTGACAAAAAAGATAATGCTGCCCAGGCGCCTGCCAATGATTCTACGCCAACGGCAAATTTATCAGCCTCAACGCAGGATAGCGGCAATTCCACTTCCGACACCGGAGTAAAAAATGGAGATACATCTGCAGCCACGCAAAATAACCCTGCGG
>CAWFYG010000032.1:0-79740 GCA_963819925.1 uncultured Chitinophagaceae bacterium
CCAACAAAGAATCAGTTCCTTCTGCAAAGCCAGCCTGTACAGGCTTCCAGTAATCTGCCTCCAAAGCTTCGGTAACTATCGCGGCAACAATGGTTTTCCCGACATCTGTTCCTGTTCCTGTTATAAATATTGGGTTCATTTATGAATTTATAAATATGGAAAATATAGTGGTTCCGTAATTTCTTGATGACTTAAACAATTGGTATTTTTCATAGTTATTGGCAGGGGTATGTTCGAGAACAAACCAGCCGTTAGTATTCAATAATTTCTTTTCCTCTATAATTACAGGAAGATCGTTAATATTTTTCAATGCATAGGGAGGCCCTGCAAAAATAAGATCATAACTTTCTCTGGTAGTTTCTAAAAATCGGAAGACATCCATTTTTATAACAATACAATTTTCAATTTTTAAATCGTTTATTGATTTTTGTATGAATGCGTGCATTTTAGCATCCTTCTCAACAATGGTAAGGTCCGTCGCTCCTCTTGAAGCAAGTTCATAACTGATGCTACCGGTTCCGCCGAAAATATCGAGCGTTTTTATTCCTTCAATCGAAATATTATTTTCGATGATATTAAACAATCCTTCCCTGGCAATATCGGTTGTGGGCCTCGTGTGAGGCATCCTGGAAGGTGGATTAATCTTTCGGCCACCATATTTTCCCCTTATTATTCGCATGAATCAACAGCAAAAATATGGCTAAAATAATGAGAGGGTTGTTGTATTATTTCGTCTGCGTACGTATAGACTGCCGGCAATGCGGCAAAATTTATCTCTTCAAAATATTTGTAAATCTCTTTGTATAATGCTGAATCTTTTTCTATGAGCCCGCTTACTTCGATAGGAATATTTTCTACTTCAAATTGTCGGCTGGTGTTTAATAAAATATAAGAAGCGTCTTCCGCTGTGTTGTAGCTAAAGCTGTTCACAAGTTCTGTTCGCCCTTTTCTATCAAGCTTTAGAACTATTCTTTGCGGATAAAAAATTATGTTTAACTTATCTTCTTTTGAACGCGGTTGTCTCAATAATACCGAGTATTGATGCATATTTACGGCATCTGGAAATTTTGACTGGAGTGCATTCAAAATTGACGAAGCAACGCGGTATGCATTGTAAACACCGCTTTCAGTAACTAAATCCGTGAGGATGGAAGTATGGTTTTGTAAATCTCCATGAACGAGGTTAAGCACATTTTCATTTTCCAGTGAGCTATACAAAGCAAAAGGTATTAGTACACTTTCTGCAAAAGAATACATGACGTAAACTTTTCTAAAATTTCCCGACAAAAGAGGCTGGCTTTGAATCAACTCCTGTAAAACGTTGCCATATTCCCCGCTGCCGGTTCCTTTTTCAAAATGAAAAACGGCTATCCCTACGTACCTGTTTTGCTCTTCATCTTTTATTGCGTATGAAAATCCTTCGGTACTAACTTCACAAACGAGTATGCATTGAGTTGCGTCTACACTATCGGGTAATATTTCAAATAAAGCTTTCATTGTTTTTTACTGCGCAATAATAGAATAATTTTTTGAGTCATGTTGGATAGCATTTTGATTGAATGATATTTCATCTGCAAAAAAAGCTGATAATTATTATAATCAGTAAATTAATATATAGGTTTACGAACTTTATGCCAACTTCAATTGATACAAATTTACAGGTTTCGGTTACCAACCGGCAGATACTACAGATTGCTTTGCCCATCTCTGCTTCGCTGATAATTCCAAATGTAAATTTTATTACTAACAATATTTTTTTAGGCGGCCTTGGTATTAAGGAATTGGGCAATGCCGGCATAACGGGCGTATATTATCTTGTGTTGATGGTTTGTGGCAATGGTCTCGGAAATGCTTTACAGGCCATTATTTCAAGGAAAGGAGGTGAAGGGAAACCGGAAGATATTCATAAAGTATTTGCTCAGGGTATAAGGATTGCTTTATGGTTTGCGCTGGGTGGAATGCTGTTTACCTGGTTTGTTGCTCCCCTTATTTTACGAAACTTTATACCGCCCGAAAATTTTACGCAGGAAATGGATTTTCTTCGGATAAGAGTATGGGGTTTGCCATTCCTGTTCCTTTTCCAGGCGGGCAATGCATTTTTGGTAGCAACATTAAACAGTCGTTTTTTATTGGTGGGTACAATCGGACAGGCCGTCATAAATATTTTTTTTGATTACACACTTATTTATGGAGCATTCTCTTTTCCGCATCTGGGTTTCAATGGCGCAGCTTTTGCGTCAGTTATCGCCGAAGTATCCGGAATGGTAATCGTGTACATTGTTATTTTCAGGATGGGATTAAAAAAAGAATTTAACCTTTTTAAAAGTTTCAAATATGATAAAGCATATTTCAAAGCAGTATTGAGGATTTCCGCACCCCTCGTGTTGCAATTTGTTTTAAGTACTGTTACCTGGCTGGTATTTTTTATTTTATTGGAGCAATATGGCGACAGGGCAAAAGCAATTTCAAATGCAATGAGAAATATTTTCGGCTTAATGGGTATTATGATCTGGGCATTTGCGAGCACTTCCAATACCATGGTTAGTAATCTTATCGGGCAGGGATTGGAAAACAAGGTTGTAAAGGCCGTTAACAAAATAATGATCCTTAGCGTGGCCACTACAATGGGTATGCTGGCAGTATTAAATATTTTTCCTTACCATTTCCTGGGTTTGTTCCGGCAGAACGCATTGTTTGTAGAAGCGGCACTCCCTGTTATGCGAGTGGTATCACTGGGAATGGTTATGATGAGCATTGCAGGTATATGGCTGAATGCGGTTACAGGCACCGGTAAAACAACAATGAATCTTTTAATTGAAGCTGCCGCTATTATTTTTTATCTTATCTACACCTTTATAGTTATAAAACAGCTTCGCCTTTCTCTTGCAGTTGTATGGAGTAATGAGTTGGTATACTGGCTGCTTATTTTTTCAGTTTCATTTTGGTTTATTAAAAAAGGGAACTGGAAAAATCATGATGAGATAATGTAACTAAGAAATTATGGCATTAATAAATTGTCAGACTATTAATAATGCTGTTTAGTGATCAATGTTGCCCGGATAACTATCGCGGGATTTCATTAGCTTTGCCACCCAAAAAACAAGTAATGACGAACAGAACATTTACAATGATTAAGCCTGATGCAACCGAAAAAGGGTATACCGGTGCAATTCTGCAAATGATAAATGAAGCGGGCTTTCGTATTGTCGCTATGAAAATGACACATCTTTCGGCAGCCAAAGCCGGCGGGTTTTATGCAGTGCATAGGGAAAGGCCTTTTTATGGAGAATTGGTTGAATTCATGAGCCGCGGCCCCATAACGGCCGCCATACTCGAAAAGGAAAATGCTGTAGAGGAATTCAGGAAGTTAATCGGCGCTACCAATCCTGCACAGGCAGACGAGGGAACCATAAGAAAATTATATGCAACTTCTATCGGGGAAAACGCAGTTCATGGAAGTGACAGCGATGAGAACGCAAAAATTGAGGGCGACTTTTTCTTTAGCAAACTGGAACAGTTTTAATTTTTGGCACCTGTAGTTTACGAAAATATTTAAATAATTATTGCTAAACCTGGGTAAGCAACGTTCCCGCAATTGCCATACAAATTGCAATTATAAATGCCGGTGTCCAGCCTTTTACTTTAAATCCCGGAAATAGATTATCTGCAAGCTTAATCATAAGCGCAGAGACAAAAAGCCTGACTACAAAAGTTATTAATCCCAGGGTTAGAATATTTAACGGAAGACGAAGCGCAAAGCCAACCGTGGCATTGAGCAGGCCAACAACCAACGCAACCCAGATAGCAGTTCCATAATTTTTAATGGTAATAGTCGGAATCAGTGATGCAAGAATAAAAAGTACGGCCGCATTTAAGAGCAGGTCAATAATAAAATGCATAGCAGTTAATTTGTAACTGAAAATAGTATAAAAAAATTACTTATTAAATAGGGGCTCCACGCGGTAACCTTCTTTTTTTAAAAGGCTGATGAGCCCGTTATCACCACCCAGGTGCCCCGCCCCCACTGCTACAAACAGGCTCTCTTTTTTCATAACGCTATTCAACTCCTGCACCCATTTTTTATTTCGGTCGTTGAGTAAGAGATCTTCATATTCATCCGACCCGAACTCGCTTGCACCAGCCAGGTTTTGCATTGAATCCAGTTCCTGGTTTTTATATAATTGGACCATTTCATCAAATTCATTTTTATATACAGAGAAACTATCAATATTTTTTAGCAATTCCTTTGCCTGCCATTCATAGGGAATACTGTCAAAAACCGATGCCTGGAATTGCATTGTTTCTAAGCCCTTAATTTCTTTCTTATCTTCTTTGGCAATTTTTAGCAGTTCCTCTTCCACACCTGAAGGCGATTTGCAATCCATCATTTTTGGATATATCAAGGCCACCAAAAAATAGGGCTTCGCACTTTGGAACAGCATTAGGGGTGTATTGAGCGAATCGGTAAAGTAGGTCTGAAGTTTTTTATACTCGCCCGGAGTGTACAGGTCCGACAATTTTTTGCCATCTTTCATGTTCATATACAATAGGCCGCCCAATATAGTCGACGGATCATCCATATCAAGTTCCATGTATATTTCTTCGCTTTCTTTTACAGCTTCCTTTAGTTGATCGCTGAAATGGATATCGCCTTTGCATAGTAAATGGAAAGTCCCGAAAAGGAAGGATGGCTGTTTCAGGCCGTTACCGCTAACCTGCCATAGAAGCGTATTATTATTTTTTTGTTTAATAAAAGTGTGTTCCTGTTGAGCACGGCAACCTGCAATGCCAAATGAAATAAGCACAAGAGCAGTAACGTATCTCATAAAAACTTCTTTAATGTAAAAATAAAACAATTGGGTTTTTCCACTCCTCTATGATAATTACCATTCGCTGATAACTCTTTTTCTTTTACTGAAACGTTGCGAGTTAATAGCCGGAGCCAACAGCCCGTCAAAGCCCACACGATACGTATAGGTCGGTTTGAATCCGTTTTGAAATCCTGCGACAAAATCAACCCGCAAAAATTTAAAAATATTTTCCAGCCCGCCAAAGGCTTCCGCATATTTGGTTGAAGGATTTACATAAAGCGCATTGGTTCCGTAAACCAGGTTCCAGTTAAGTTTCTTAAGCAATGGAATTTTATTGGTAAGTAAACCGTTAAGATGATGCTCAAAATGCAGTTCGGTAAAAAACGAAGACGTGTTGCTAAATTGATAGTAGGATGCCAACTGAAATGTTTGTACATACTCTTTGGCAATATGCGAAACATTTCCATAGAAATGCTGGTAGTCCTGGAGGAAAACAGATTTATCATTTAAAAATCCTCCGGTTACCAATTTATATTTTATGACGCCGGCAAGTTTCAAATTAGCGTTATCTGCAACAGACAACGACCATTTGTCAAAATCAACATCACTACCGAAAAGATGTTTAAATCCTTTTGAATAATCAAGTGTAAACGTTGGATATTTTGAGCCTATTGCAATTTTCGAATTGGGAAACTCAATATATTTCTGCCCGGGCTTAATGCTGAAACCGGCATGCAATACAACAGCCTGGTGACGGACAAAATTTTGCGACAGAAACTTCAACAGGATAATTATCGCGTAAGCCTGTATTGATATTTATTGTTGAAGATGTAATTAGTTGTATTCGCAAGCGGAATGCGGTCTTCATATTCCGCTTCAACTATAAGCCTGGCGCCACTTTCAAACCGTTTTGAAAAACCGGTTTTTGCAAAATAGTTTTCATACAGTTTCATTTCATTTCGCCCGTAAAATAACGTGCCGATACTATTGCCCAATCCTTCCAAGGTACTCTCTTTAAAGAACTGGCTTACCCGTTTTCCACCGGCAATATAAAATGATTGCCTTTTCAATTTTTTATCAACATCAAAATCCCGTGTCCTGAAATTAAGGCCTGCCCACGCATTGAAATGATTGTTGTTAAATCCATATCGCAGATCCGTTATAAAACTGGCGTTGGTATTCCACTTTTTTACAAATTTTGAAATAGTGAATGATGGATTAATTGCGACACCTTCAACAGTATTATATTGCAGCACTTTCAGCAACGGATCTATTTCATATCGATAAGTATTTGTTTTGCTATAATGAGTTCTGTTTACACCTGTCCAGAATAGGTCTGCAAATTTTATTTTACCCTGTTTCTTTTTGAGCGAATCAATATTTTGATAAGTAGAATCTTTTCTTTCTGCGAACATGCTATCTTTTACCATATAGTCTTTTATTTCTTCAGGTTCCAACGGTACGGGTCGTATACTGTCCCAATAGGCTCTTGTTTTTTTATTCACCCCGGTATCATATTTAATAACTACCCGGTTGAAAAAATTCTTTGCAAAATTGGGTTCCAGGTTATATTTTGAATATACGTTCACAAAATCGCCAATTGCGTCTATGCCTAACTGGTTAAAGTTAAAATGCAACACCTGGTTTTTCACACGCCACACATCGCTGTTCAGCGGCACAAATATTTGAGAGATTTCAAGTGTATCCAAAACTTCCAACTGCGATTTTTTTGTAAGTAATAAATCACAACTGTAAATACGCCAATCGTTTTCGCTAATGTTTATTACACCGGAAAATAGTGGTTCATAATCTCTCTTTGGTATGACCCGTATTGTATTGATTTCTTTTCCATCGTCAAAAAAACTACCGAGAAATTTATAGTTATAGAAGTTTAAGGCGCCATCTGCAATGGGCGATACAAAGCCACGCGGATTAAGCCTTGCAGCAAACATGTTTACATTGTTTTTATAAAAGCTGATGATTGCCGGGAAATTAAAGCCAAAGCCATTGCTGCCGCTTTCCCGGCCGGATATAACTTCCAGCTTTGTTTTGTCCGGCTGCTGCATGGAAATTTTTGTGACGGATTCGGAGAGATAAATAATTCCTTTACCTGAAGAATCGAGCGCCATATTGTTTCGATCTTCATCAGGAATTTTTTTTCCTAACACCCGTTCAGGAAGTTTTCTTAATTTGATAATTCCCTTAATATAAACTTCTGCCTGGTACGCTTTAACCTGGTTCTCATAAAAGGGCCTTTTTCTTATGGCTTGTCTTATAATTTCATATGCAGGATCCTCAGCGCCTTCTTTTATAACTACTTCTTTCAATAGTAATTTTTGAATAGTGAGATTGAAGTTTACCGAAATATTTGTTGTAGATAAGTTTACAGCTTTTTCCTCCGTAGTGTAACCAACATAACGGCAAACTAACGTATAGGTTCCGGGCGGGAGGTTGATGCTGAAATTTCCTTCTTTATTTGCAGTAACTCCCTTTGTTGTTCCTTTAATAAGAATAGAAGCAAATGGTAAAATTTTACCTTCATCGTCATAAACCCTGCCTTCAATTTTTTGTGCTGATACAGAGAGAATGCCCATACATAGTAGCAGCATTAAAAATTTTTTCATAGGCGATGAACTTATTGAGGTAAGACGTACATTATCAAATAATTTTTACTTTCTGCTTTGTGCAAAGCCCGAAGGTCGGATATAGCTGGCCGTTAGTGCAGCAAAACCTGCTACTAAAGCTCCTGTAAAAGCAGAAGCCACTATAAGTAAAAAAGGGTTATCTGTTTTAAAAATTAATAAAGAAATGCGATGGGCAAGAATGTGATCATTATTCGTACTGATCCAGAAACTCAGGATTCCCCATAATAAGAATAATGCTATAAACCCCGTAATAAAAGAAACTAACGGTGTTTGAGGAATAAATGCAGCAACTATAAAAGCAGCAATGGCAATACTCCACCAGGGCAAAAACAAACAGGCACAAAAGCTAAGCAGAATTGTAAGTAGTATAGAGATTGTAAATTTCATATCTTATTTATTGTACAAATTAAAACCAATTAATTATTTAACCAATTAACGAATCAACCTGTCAGCCGCCCTTAAAACTCATTTTCCATTTTACACGATCATCTTTAACATCCGAAGCTTTCATCACCCAAAGTGCATTATACTTTCCCTGTACCCATGTATTAACAAAATCGTCGTAAAACCGGCTCCCGGGATTGCCGCTTTGACCGCCCGGGTATACTCCATAGGCCTGTGTTTGCGGCGTTAGGGATACAACCATCCTCCAGCTTGGGCCATGTTGTTGATTAGCCGCATTTATACAATTTGTTCCGCCGCCTATTGGCAGATGTAGCCTGCTCAATGCTTCAAGTCTTGCAAGGTGAAGGATTTTAGTGTCTTTATATTTACCCCATTCAAGATTTCCGTTAGTGTCCGCTGCTTTAGCAACCACGACTGCCTTCTTAAATGCAGCCGTTATATCGTCTCCCAGTGTTTCTTTCTGCGGTGTATTAATATCATCTAAAAATTTAAATGATGGATCTTTTAAAATACTTTCAAGCAATGTACTTTCATGAGGTATCATTAGTTGAAGATTTGTTTTTAAAAATTCATCGTTCCAGACGTTATTTTCCAGGCTGTCCCAGGTAAGTACAAACATGGTAGCTCCTTTGGAATCTGCATCGTTTCTTAAATTCCACGATTTAAGTATACCAAAATAGTTCAACTCATCATTGCTGAGTTTTAATACCTCCATATTTTTTACTAAAACAGGTAATGCCATTTCTCCAAAAACATTATGATTATCTGTTTGAAGCTTCATCATATCTTCAGGCGTAATGTTGTTCATAACACTAAGCCGCTTATTAATTTCCCAACCACGATAGGGAGGATAACTTCCCCCAAGGTAATACGGATATGCCGTATCTGCAGGCAATTGATTGGCGCTGCTTACGAAGCCTCTTGCAGGATTTATAAGATGTGGATTTTCGTCTTGTGGAATCATTCCCTGCCAGAAATAACTGCTGTCTGCACCCGGCATTACAAAGTCCCCCTGGCGCTTCCATTTAGCCGGAAACTCGCCCTGGTCCCATATCGCGATGTCTCCACTTTTACTCGCAAACAAACAATTTTGCCCGGGCGTATGCAAATATCTTATTGCATCTAAATAATCGTTATAGTTCTTTGCTTTATTTAAGAGCGTAAACATTTTTAATTCATTGCTCGGGTCATGTGCTTTCCATCTTACCGCGTAATATTTATCGTTTGTAGCCCTCCCGCCGCTATAACTTTTGTCGTACATAACGGGACCGATATTCGTGTATGCGACAGTATCTAAATAATCCGGCTCGCCTTTTACTTTTATCTTTTCAATTCTGAAAGTTGTTTTCTTCCATTCGTTGTCAAACCAATATTCTTTTCGTGTATCGTCCCTGAATTTTACTTCATAGTAGTCCCTGACATCCCGTTCAGCATTGGTAAATCCGAATGCACAACTGTCGTTAAAGCCAATGATAACAGCTGGGGCACCCGGAAAGGTCACTCCGTAAGCATTGTACGTTGGTGTTGAAATTTGCATTTCATACCAGAGAGAGGGTAGGTTTAAATCGAGATGAGGATCATTACATAAAATAGGATAACCGCTTCTTGTTTTGGAACCATTTACCGCCCAGTTGTTGCTGCCGTTATCCGGATTTGGTTTTTGTTCCTGTATAATTGTTGAGTCTTTCGTATCAAAATAAAGTGAATCGGCAGTTGCGGGAATTTGCAAGTCAATACCGGGTTTTGGAAATTCGGTCCCTTTAGGAATAATCGGATCAAGCGAATCCATAATTACCGGGTAGATCTTATCGAAGTCTGCCGAAGAAAAAACCGATTTTGCATTGGTGTATTCGAAATCATTTTCTGCGCCGGCAAGATCATAGCTCATGTATTTTAAGAAGAGAGCTGTCTTTAAATTGGTCCATTTTTCAGGATAGTAATCCATTAATTTATATTCTAACGGAAGCGTGCTTTCATTTAGCGATTCAATATACGCATTAACGCCTGCTGTATAATTGTCGCACTCTGCCAACGTCGCCGGATCTTTTTTAATTTCCTCTAATGAATTTTCAGCAGCGTACACCATGCCTAATCTTCGCATATTCCTGTCAAAATCTAAAACCTTTTGATTTTTACCGATCAGTTCACTTAATCTTCCTGCAGCTGCATATGCCTGAAATTCCATTTGCCACAACCTGAATTTTGCATGAAGATAACCTTGCACAAAGAATGCATCGTTTTCCTGTTCGGCAAAAACATGCGGTACAAGGCGGTCATCAAAATATACATCCACCTTGCCTTTAAGTTGTTTAAATGAAAGGTCTGCAGAATAATCGTGATCTACAGGTTCTGCATTTTGCCATAAACCATTTTGCGGGCTTAACCATTTACCTAGCGGCGCAGGAATTACCAAAGTTGAATTGAGGACTATTACGAGTCCTGCAGTAATAGCTCCGAAAATGATAAAAGAAATAAAGCGCATAACTAAAATTAAAACTGTAAAATACTAAAAAGATATCGTTTGGCTGTAATGTTCCAAAGGATGTTAATCTCTAAGCCTTTTCTTTTTACGACAGCAATTCTATAAGTCTTTGTGTTTCCACTTCGGTATTAAATGCATGAAAAACGATCCGTAATCTTTCCTTTCCTTTCGGAACAGTTGGGTATAAAATGGCCCTCACGTCAAGCTTGTTTTCCTGGAGGTAAAAAGCAACTTTTTTTACTGCTTCATTTCCGGGAATAATAACAATCCGTATCGGTGTATCGCTGTTTAATACAGTATACCTGGACGATTCTTTTTGAAAAAATGTAATTAAATTATTTAAGTGATTTCTTTCTTTATTCAAAGATGGAAAAATATTGTAGGACGCCGCGATGGCCGCCGTTGCTGATGGCGGCAAAGAAGTACTGTAAATAAATTGCCTTGAAAAATTGATAAGATATTCTTTTAGCCGGGCGGAGCCGAGTACCACAGCGCCGTGGCAGCCACATGCTTTCCCAAATGTATGGATGCGTGCAAAACATTTTTGTTGAAGATGTAAATGCTGAACCAGCCCCTCTCCTTTTTCTCCAATAACACCCGTTGCATGTGCTTCATCAACTATTAATCCTGCATTATATTTTTCACAAAGATTTGAAATGTCTGTAAGCGGGGCCTTATCCCCATCCATCGAAAAAACGGATTCTGTAACTACAAAAATATTTTTATGAAAAGAGGCCGCTGAAGACAATTTCTTTTCAAGATCATTGCTGTCATTGTGTACAAAAGAGAAAGAGGTTGCAAATGATAAACGTATTCCATCTCTTATAGAAGCATGACTTAACTGGTCGTAGATAATTATATCTCCTTTTTGCGGAACGCAACTAAGTAGCCCGGTATTAGCGTCGTAACCAGAGTTAAAAATTAATCCCGATTCAGCTTCGTGAAAATTGGCAATGAAGTTTTCTGTCTCTTCAATTAAGGAATAATTCCCTGATAGCAGCCGTGATCCGGTACTTCCATGTGAAAGGTTTTCGGGTATTGATTTTTCGATTAATTTATTTTTTACAATACCGAGATAATCATTGCTGCAAAAATCCGTTTTGTTGTCGTTGACGATAAGCGTACGTAATGCATCGGCAAGTTTTCTCTCCCCTGATTTTTTATCAAGAAAATCTTCATTCATAAAACAAAGGTAAGGTGCAGCCCTGCTTATTTTGAATATGGTAATTTTGGTTTCGAAATATCATTTTCAATAATAGAGTTATAACAAGGCATTTGTAATTATCTTAGCAAAAAAATACAAAATGAAATTATTTACGTTCTTATTATTTCTTTTACTTCTCACCGGATTTTCTGCCTGCGAAAATCACATGGACATCAACGACATTGTACAAGGTACTCCCAGCAGGGCTGATACGGTTTTAGCTCACAAATTCCCCCCCTTTGCCAGGAAGGATACACTAAAAGGAGAGCAATTGCCAAAAGTATATCGGAAATAGAGATTTTTCAATTTGCGATTTCATAAAGGATTATTGGCTTTATAATAATTACAAAACGATATTGAAATGTAAGGAATCGATGGAATGGAAAATTTATCTGCCGATACAAAAAACATTCTGGGACTGCGATTGGTTACTGATCCGCGTTGGGTAAACCTTGCTTCTCTTTCATTGGAAGAAATATTAACCGATCATGCGTGGTGCGAACAAAAGGCTGCCAACAGTTGCATATCGTTAATTCAAAAATACAATGACAAAGAAGAATTGGTGAATGAATTGTCGCCAATAGTTACCGAAGAATGGGGACATTTTCGGCAGGTGCTTGCCGAATTGAGAAAAAGAAATTTACAGTTAGGAAAACAACGCAAAGATGAATATGTAAATAAGCTGTTGGATTTTCAAAAAAGAGGCGGCAGTCCCGAAGAAAGATTTTTAGATCAGTTGCTGACAATGGCGCTCATCGAAGCCAGGAGTTGTGAACGTTTCAAGCGGCTGAGTGAGGGACTTGAAGATAAATACCTGAAACATTTCTACCGGAAATTTATGGAAAGTGAAGCCGGGCACTATACCTTATTCATCAATCTTGCAGATACTTACATTAATAAAGAAAAAGTAAGAAGTCGCTGGAAAGAATGGATTGCTTATGAAACCAGCATTATGAAAAACATGGAAGTGCGTGGCAATAGAATTCATTAGCCACCGGACTACACAGATTCGCATAAACTAATAATTCGTGAATATCCGTGTAATCCGTGGCCATCAAACTACTTGATCTTCATAAATATCCTGCTCCATCTTGGGCCATGGTTATAGCTGAACCAAATTAAAGAAGCCTTGCCTACAACGTGGTCTTCCGGAACAAATCCCCAGAAACGGCTGTCGAGTGAATTGTGCCTGTTATCACCCATCATCCAGTAATAATCCATTTTAAACGTGTAGGTTGTTGCCGGCGTGCCATTGATGAAATACTGCCCGTTTTTTTCTTCAAATTTATTGCCCTCATAAACAGCGATGCAGCGTTTATAACGGATAACGTTGTCGGGGGTTAAAGGGATAGTGACACCTTTCTTTGGAATCCACATCGGGCCATAATTATCTACCGTCCAGTTTTCAATTCCTGCTCCCTGAAAGGGAAATAGGTAGGGGCTTTTGTCGCCCGGGCCCGGCACCATAGGTTCTATATCTTTTACCATTGGCAGCATTTTGAGAGAAGCCTTTTCTCCGTCTGTCATACTTATTTCGTAAAGATTAATTTGAAGCTGGTGCACCTGGTTTTTATTCTCATCATCCATGTTGAATTGTATTCCTATAGCATTCAACTGGTCAGGATCGAGTGGCGCGGTAGTAGTAACATCATATTTAAATTCGTGATATTCCGGCAAAGGTTCTGCTACATTATTAATATAAACGATCTTGTTTTTTATTTGTAAAGTGTCTCCGGCAATTGCCACGCATCTTTTTATAAAATTTTCTCTTTTATCAACCGGCCGCGTTATAATTTCGTCTCCATATTGATCCCAAACCCTTCGCCTGGCCTCATCTTCGGATATTTGTTCATCAATCATTCTTCGTCGCACCTCCTGGTAGTAAGTAATTCTTGATCCGAAATTAACTTCGTCATTTATTAAAGTGTCGTTCACCGGAAAGTTAAAAACAACTACATCATTTCTGCGTACGGGTTTTGCAAACCATCGTATATAGGGCAGGTGAATCCATTCTACATAGGATTTTGTATTGGTCCCCATAATAGTATTGTGCATGAAAGGGATTGCCAAAGGAGTGTTTGGAATTCTCGGGCCGTAACTGAACTTACTCACAAAAAGAAAATCGTTTACCAATAATGTTTTTTCCATTGAGGGTGTTGGTATCGTGTAGGCTTCAAAAACAAATGTGCGGATAATGGTTGCCGCTACTATCGCAAATGCTGCTGCGTCTATCCATTCGCGTAAGGCCCCTTTTCTATAATTATTTACAACGGCTATCCCGGCATATCTTTCATTATCAGAAAAGCCTAAATAAGGGAAATAAATAAATGGCACCAAAACCGTCAACGCATGATGAAAAAATCCAAACCTCCCGAAATGCTCAACAAATTTTATACAAATCCAAATGGTAATAAACTGGCCGACGATAGGTATTAGCTGCAGAAAAAACCATATCCTCTTTAATTGCATTTTTTCAACCATGCACCAGGTATTGTATAGGGGTATCAAAGCTTTCCACGGCGCAATACCTGCTTTCCTGAACATCCCGTACAAACCAATAAGACCAGCTACAAGTGTGGCAATAAATAAAAGTAAACCTATACTCATTTTAAATATTTTAATAATGCAGGCAAAAATACCGTTTTAAAATTCTACATAAAAAACAGTGTGAAAATTGTTATCATTAGTTTAACAAAACTTTTGATAGCTTTTTTTTATGACAATGAACGATAACAGGCAAACTATTATTTTAAAATATCGCGGATTATACTGTTAACTTTTTCTGCCCTGTTCATGATCATGAAATGACCGCCATCTGCAATTACGTAATCTGCCTTAATATTTCTTATTGGAAAAATATGGTCTTTACCACCATGAATATGATGTATGTTTCGTGGTACCCACTCGTTTTGCCAGTTAAGTACCCGGTGGGTAGCCCAGTTAGTATATGGTTGCCCGATAGTTCTTCGGTACTCTGTCACTAATTTTAATTCATCACTATTTTCAATTCCAAGATTATAATTTTCAATTGGCTCAATAAACCGGAATGTTTTCAGCGGGAATATTTTATCAAGTTGTAATTTTCCGGTAAGCCGCATCCACATTGGCATTTCATGAAATGTTTTAACGCTTGAAATGATAATTACCTCGGAAGTAGCAATAAGTTTTGCAATTTCAATGCACATAATTCCTCCGAATGATAGACCCAAAAGAACGGGATGTGGATGCCCGATTGCTGCACTCATTCTTTTTGCATATTCTTCAATTGTCTCATTTTTTACCGGGTCAATCCAGCGAATAAAATGAACCTCATTATAATTAAAATTTAGTTTGGAAAAGACACGTTCATCTGCCCCGAATCCGCTAATGCAATAAATATGTTTCATGGGCAGTCACCTGGAAAAGTGTATTTAATGCAAGTTATCTTTTGGGCAACACATAATTTTCAACATCCTCCGCCGTAATAGCTTTTCCTGAAAGGATGATCAGCCTTTCCACGACGTTGCGAAGTTCACGAATATTGCCGGTCCAGTTGTGTTTCTGTAACAAGTCAAGCGCTCTCCTGTCGACCGTCTTTTTTGGCTGGCCATATTCCGTTCCAATATCTTCGAGGAAACGGTCCACCAACAATGGAATATCACTGAGGCGGTCGTTTAGTGACGGCACGTGTACAATTATAACGCCTAACCGGTGATAGAGGTCGATCCTGAAATTTTTGTGTTCAACTTCTTTAAGGAGGTCTTTATTGGTAGCAGCAATAACCCGTACATCCACATTGATATCTTTATCGGCGCCCACCCTGGTTATTTTTGCCTCCTGCAATGCCCGCAACACTTTGGCCTGGGCATTGAGACTCATGTCTCCGATTTCATCAAGGAATAAAGTTCCGCCGTTCGCCTGTTCAAATTTGCCGATTCTTTGCTTTACTGCCGAAGTAAAACTTCCTTTTTCATGCCCGAACAATTCACTTTCTATAAGTTCGCCGGGTATGGCAGCGCAATTCACTTCCACCATCGGTCCTTGTGACCGGTTACTTTTTTCGTGTATCCATCTTGCCACCAGTTCCTTGCCCACGCCGTTTTCACCGGTTATTAAAACCCTTGCTTCGGTTGGCGCAATTTTATCGATGGTATCTTTTATCTTTTTTATCGGCCCTGAGTCACCTACAATTTGCTGGACCCTTGCCACCCTTCTTTTCAACACTTTTGTTTCAGCGACCAGGGATGTTTTATCCATCGCATTACGAAGGGTAATCAGCATGCGGTTTAAGTCCGGTGGTTTGGATATATAATCATAAGCGCCTTTTTTAACTGCCTCCACAGCGGTTTCTATGTTTCCATGCCCGCTGATAATAATAACGGGAACTTCATCATTTATTTCTCTGGCCTTCTCAAGAAATTCGATACCGTCTAATTTTGGCATTTTAATGTCGCATAGAACAATGTCAAAATTTTTTTCTTTAAACCGTTTGAGCCCTTCTTCTCCATCTGCCGCTTCTTCAATTTTATAACCTTCATAACTTAATATTTCGGTCAGCGTTTTCCGAATGCTCTTTTCATCATCAATAATAAGAATGGAAGGCATAATTTAATAGTTTAATGGATGTTGGTTCTTGATCTTTTTAACCATACTTTCAAATGTAGTGATTTATCAGGTTAACGCATGTCGATTATAATTCTTGTGTTAGGCTAAATAGTTTATTGACTCTATCATAAATTATTGCAGGAACTTTTGTCGTAACGGATGCTTCATACTTTATACATTTCAGGTCGTCTCCGCCTCCATCATTAAATATGCTTTTATGAACCCATCCAGCTCGCCATCCATTACAGGACCTACGTTTCCCACTTCATAATCGGTTCTATGATCTTTTATCATTTTATAGGGATGAAAAACATAACTGCGGATCTGGCTCCCCCACTCTATCTTTTTCTTCGTGGCATTGCTTGCATTGAGCTTTTCCTGGCGCTTGCGCATCTCTTCTTCATACAGCCTGCTCTTTAGCATGGCCATTGCTTTCTCACGGTTTTCGCCTTGTGTTCGCGCCTGCTGACATTCCACGATAATGCCGGTGGGTTTGTGAGTTAGTCGCACTGCCGTTTCTACCTTATTTACATTTTGCCCGCCACTTCCGCCGCTCCTGAAAAAAGCCCATTCTATATCGGCAGGATTTATTTTAATATCAACGGTATCATCAACTAACGGGTAAACATACACGCTGGCGAAGCTGGTATGACGCCTTGCGTTGCTATCGAAGGGCGAAATACGAACAAGCCGGTGTACCCCGCTTTCAGCTTTCAGAAAGCCGTACGCAAATGGGCCATCGAATTGGAGCGTGGCGCTTTTTATACCGGCGCCGTCACCTGCCTGGTAATCCAGTTCGGTAACAGTCCAGCCCTGTTTTTCGCCATACATTCGATACATACGCAAAAGCATTTCCGCCCAGTCCTGGCTTTCGGTTCCTCCCGCTCCACTGTTGATCTGCAATATAGCAACCATTTCATCTTCAGGTTTGTTGAGCGTGCTTTTAAATTCAGCTTCTTCAATAGCCGAAACAGCGTTGTCGAAAGCCTCCTTCACCTCCTCTTCTACGGCTTCGCCATCTTTCCGGAAATCAAACAATACAGCAAAGTCATCCACTTTTGATTGTACATTATTATAAAGGTTCACCCAGAACTCGTTTAGCTTAATGTCTTTTAAAATGGAAGTTGCCCTTTGATTGTCATTCCAAAAACCGGGAGAAAGGGAAAGTTGTTTATCATTATCTATTTTCTGTTGACGGTTCTCAACGTCAAAGAAACCTCCTCAAAACCACTAAACGGTCTCTCAAATCTTTTAATTGTTCCTGTGTCATAGGGCGCAAATATAATAATGATTGTTTAAATGAACTGCCAATAAAAATAGCCTCCCCTGAAGGAGGCTATCGTAAACCTGTTATACTTAATATAACAGGTAATAACATGCGCTATTTTTTATCACATGATGAAGAATTGTTGCAATGCTTCATGCACTTTTCGGTACATGTTTTTTGCTTACAATTTTTGCAATCCTTATGATGTCCCTTCGTGAAGGAACTTAATGTGATCATCCCGGCTATTGCCAGCACACTGATCTTTTTCATAATTATTTTTTTTAATAATAAATTATTTTCTAACATATTGAAAGAGAAAAAGCATTCGGGGGCTTCCATAATTTTACATGGTAAGAAGAGAGTAACGGATTTTTAAAAACACAATATCTATTTTTTGTCACTTCCGGTAATGCAAAAGATTTTACAAAAAAGGGTGTGGTAAGAGTAATGCAGCAGAGCGGGCAGTCAATACAATTCATTGGCTTTTTTGTTTCCTTATTGCCTTGCTTCTTACAACAATCTTTTTTTGCTTCCATCTTTAATGCCATATGCGTTTTACAGGTGGCAGGAGTTGTACTTCCGTTTGCCCAAAAAGAAATACTTATCGTCTCCGCCAGGAAAACCAATATCGCAAAGAGTAATATGTAATATTTCCATTTCAATAGCATAAATTTAAAGTAAATAAATTATTATTAAAACCCTGGGTAAAATTTCCACCTTGTTAAATCATGCCCTCTTGTTAAATCATGCCTGGCAACTTACAACCCGGGCTTCGGAAAAAATCCTCTCGTTCTGCTGAGACTATGCCCCACTCCTTTTGAAGAGAGCTTGTCCCTTTATCGGGAGGTTGGGGTGAGGCTTTTACAAAACAATACATTATTTGTATGGTCCGGCCGATAGTAAATTAAAATAAATGTTCAGTAATTTTATGGGATGATAGAAACAATTATATCTCTTTTTGAGAGAGACCTCAGTAAATTAATAGAAGAAATAAATTTATATAAAACGGATGAAGATCTTTGGATCGTAAAAGAGGGTATTAGCAATTCAGGGGGAAATTTGGCGCTACACCTGGTAGGTGGCCTGGATCATTTTATCGGGGCAATATTAGGAAATACCGGCTACGTAAGGGAAAGGGATAAGGAATTTTCTCAAAAAAACATTCCGGCGGAGCAAATAGTTGACGACATAAATAAAACCATTGTGGTTATTAAAAATACTTTGTCTCTTTTATCTGCAGAAGATCTTGAAAAAGAGTTCCCTGTTCAGTTCAACATTAAAAATCCATCCACCTCTTATGTTCTTTTATACTTACTTACCCATTTGAGTTATCATCTTGGGCAGGTAAATTACCATCGCAGGCTTACCAGTTAAGGTATTCGAAAGAATTGCATCTTTACTTTCAATCATTTTTGGGGAATCGAAACAGGGGATACTTTGTAACTTGCATGCTATGACATTCACAAAAATTGCATTGACGGGCTATAAAAATTACGAGTCAGAAATTTTTTATTTCAAACGGAGAATTGTTGGAATTTGCGGGCTCAACGGTAAAGGCAAAACGAACCTGCTTGATGCGATAAATTATTTATGTTTCACCAAAAGTTATTTTTCAAAAACGGATGCCCTCAATATTTTTTTCGGATCAGAAGGTTTCAGGCTGGAAGCCGAATTAAATGGTAATGCAAGCGGACATACTACAAAGATTGTTTGTATCTATCGCTCAACTCAAAAAAAGGAATTTTATCTTGATGATGTTGCATATGTAAAATTTTCGCACCATATCGGCAAATTTCCATGTGTTATGATTGCGCCGGACGATATACAGATGATAACAGGAGGAAGTGAAGAACGCAGAAAATTTCTTGATACATTAATAAGCCAGGTTGATGCCGAATATCTGCAGCAATTGATTAATTACAATAAAATACTGCAGCAGAGAAACAGCTTCCTGAAAAATGAATCGTTCCAGGCTAATTTCGACCCTCAATTTTTAGATGCGTTGGATGCACAACTGCTAAAACCGGGTGAATATATTCATAAGGTCAGAAAGCAGTTCGCTGCAAAAATAATTCCATTGGTTCGGGAATTCTATAGAGATATATCGGGCAATGACGAAGAAGTTTCTTTGGAATACAACAGCCAGTTGAATGACGAACTTTTCTTTGACATATTAAAAACTGCCCGGCAAAAAGATATTCTAACGCAGCGGTCCAATGTTGGTGTACATAAAGATGATCTTACCTTTTACCTGGATAAAAATATTTTCAAAAGCATCGCTTCACAAGGGCAGCGAAAAAGCCTGCTATTTGCCTGTAAACTGGCGGAGTTCGAAATATTATGTGCCGCGAAGGGCTCGCCCCCGCTGCTGCTGCTGGATGACGTTTTTGAAAAGCTGGACGAATTGCGGATGAAAAACCTGCTCCGATATGTATGTAAAAAAAATACAGGGCAGGTGTTTATAACCGACACGCACAAGGAACGATTGGAGAATGCTTTATCAGGATTTGGTGACGAAGTTCAGATAATTGAATTGATTAAATAATTTTGGGTGGAGTTTAAAAAGAGTTTTTTATAGCAAAGATGTCTATGTTGATTCTTGGTGAGCTTTGAGGCTTGGGGGAAAAACATCTTCAATTTGAATGCTTCATGAAAGTTAAAGTTGCGCGGTTAAATACTATCTTTATCGTATGGCAGAATTATCAATTGGTGAAGCATTAAAACAATTTCTGAAAACCAGCAAATTAAAAAGCGGCATACAGGCATTGCAGGTAGAAGATGCCTGGGAAAAGATTATGGGAAAAACCATCGCAAGATACACAGACAAGATCCGGATAATAAATACTACGTTGTTTATTACGACTAATGTGGCCCCCCTAAAAAATGAATTGTTGTACCAGAAAGAGAAAATTATAGAAAGAGTAAACGAAGCCCTTGGTGAGAAAGTAATTAAAGAAGTGGTGATTAAGTGAG
This sequence comes from uncultured Chitinophagaceae bacterium, assembly GCA_963819925.1. Classification (GTDB taxonomy): domain Bacteria; phylum Bacteroidota; class Bacteroidia; order Chitinophagales; family Chitinophagaceae; genus Ginsengibacter. The sequence continues at coordinate 20,372 of CAWFYG010000032.1, forward strand.
CCTTTCCGCATGCATTGTCTTTTTAGATCCGGGTTATTTCATCTTAATCCTCGGATCAATCATTCCATATAACACATCTGCAAGAATATTAACCAACACAAAAACGGTTGCGGCTAAAAGTACAGACCCCATCACAACAGGATAATCTAATTTCTCCAAAGCATCAACTGTTACTTTCCCCAATCCCTGCCAGCCAAAAATATATTCCACAAAAAAAGCGCCCGCAAGTAATTCCGCAAACCATCCGGTAATAGCAGTAATAACAGGATTTAGCGCATTGCGTAAGGCATGCCTGTAAACAACCTGGTTACGGCTTAACCCTTTTGCATAAGCGGTTCTTATATAATCCTGGTTGAGCACATCCAGCATAGAACTTCTTGTCAACTGGGTGATAATAGCTAAGGGGCGTATTCCCAGTGTTACGGCAGGTAATACCAGGTTTTGCAATGTCAGGTAACGTTCGCCGTTAGTTTCGTCAATATTGAACCAGCTACCCGTCAGGGGCAATCCGGTGTACGGGTGCAATACGATGCCAAAAACATAGGCAATTACGATCGCCATAAAAAATGAGGGTGCAGAAATGCCGATAACACTGGCAAAAACAGAAGAGGTATCCAGCCATGTATTTTGTTTTACTGCTGCCAGCACGCCTAAGAAAATTCCGGCAATAGTTGCAAACAGCATTGCGGCAAAAGCAAGCATTAATGTGCCTGGTAAAGCTTCCATTAATACATCAACAACATCCTTTTTGGTTTGGTAACTGCGCCTGAGGTAAGGAATTTTAATGCCAACCCGGTAGCTATCGGGTTTTGGATTGCCGCCGATAAAGAAGCCATGTAATTTCTTTTCTTCAATTTCTTTTTTAGTATCGATGGAAACGGGAGAAACGTCGTTCACATATAATAAGAATTGTTTCCATTTCGGCTGATCCAGGTACAACTCTTTGCGGATGTTGTCCATCGTTTCTTTATCACCCGTTTGTCCTGCAACCAATCGGGCAGGATCAGCAAATGCCTGGAAAATAAAAAACACAATTACTACAACTCCCGCCAATACAAGAATCCCATACAATAATTTTTTTATTATAAACCGGAGCATCGGTTTCTCATTTTATATCATTTTTTAACCGCATGACTACATTACTTATAACTCATCACCCTCCCCTTACTTTACTGCATCCTTAAGATCTGCCCGCCCCCATTTATTTTCGACAACAGGTCCTCTCATTAAATAGAGTTCAGGGTTAGTACGGGAAGCAGTTTTTAAAGCAGTGGCATCCAGTGTCAGAATCGGAACATTATAGTTATTCTTTTGATTAAAAAATTCCTGCGCTTCAGTGCCCTGCGATGTTACAATAAACAATGGGATATTTTTGCTCTTGGTCATATTATGTATTGCAACAAAATTTTTAATCCAGTAACTAGTCCCGCCGGAAAGATCTTTTACAAAGAATAAGCAGTAAGTGCCGGGAGTATTTAAAATGTCTTCTGTTGAATCATTGCCCGATAGTGTAGTGAGATAAAAATCCTTTACGGGAGGTTCGTTATTCTTTCCTTTTTCAATTAAAAAATCTTCTCTTTTTACAAATTCCCAGGTTGAATCAGGAAGATTTTTTTCTGAAAATTCTTTTTCTTTCCCGTCTTTTTTATAAAAGAATTTAAAACCTTTTTTATCCGGAACTGCATCCGCAGGCATTTTGCGGAGTTCAATAAGGTTATTTCCTTTTTTGAAAGGAAGGCAGTCAACAAGAGGCATATACCTCAAAACATACCATTGAAACCCGAGTACGATCAAAACAGCAATGAACAGGATTACATAATTTTCCAGCGGCCTCAGGAAAGCTTTAATGTGTTTTACTCCAAACAGGATCAGTAATATGAGAGCGAATAAAATTAAATCTTTAATAAAAGATTGCATAGCAGTCAAAGGAATACAATCACCGAAACAGCCGCAGGTTGCTATTTTACCGGATAATACCGCATACCCCGTTAGAAAGCCAAAGAAGATAATCAACAATAGAATTAACACGCTGAAAAATCTTTTCCATATTCCCAGGATTATTCCTGCGCCTACAATTATCTCCAGGGTAATCATGATGATGGAAAAAGGAAGTGCGTAATTATCCAGCCAATGCATCATATGGGCAAGTGAAGCATTTTGCGCCCATACATCAAAAAATTCCTGCATTTTATACGAAAGCCCTAACGGATCATTTGCCTTCACAAGGCCGGAAAAAATAAATAAAACACCAACAAAGATCCGTGCAATGTTAACTGCTATTTTCATTTGATTTTTTTTTATTAATCCTGGTTAAATTATGCTATCAATACAAGTGCAAACACCGCATAGTTTATAATGTCAAAGTAATTGGCGTCTATGCCTTCACTCGCTACTGTTTGGCCCTCGTTACGTACAATTTGCTTGATGCGGAGAATTTTGGCGAGAATCAGGTCAACAAAACTTTCCTGGCTCATATCCCTCCAGGCTTCACCGTAATCATGGTTTTTATCTTCCATTAATTTTTTAGCCATCGCAACCTTTTCATCATATCGTTTGGTTGCTTCGTCCGGCGGAAGATCTTCCACTTCATCATCATCAATATCGAGTTGTATCAAACCGATAATGGCGTAATTCAAAATTCCCCTGAATTCGCCAACGGTATCATCCCCGATTTTTTGAACACCTTTTTCCTGGATGTTCCTGATACGCTTCGCTTTTATATAAATTTGATCTGCTATGGAAATGGTTCGGTACACGCGCCACGATGTTCCGTAGTCTTTTGTTTTCTTTATAAAAATTTCCCTGCAACTTTTTATAGCGGCGTCGTATTGCCGATCGGTGGTAACTTGCGTCATAATTATCGTCAAATTTAATCATAAACGCACAATGTTTACATTGAACTGCAAAGGAAAATTAGTCTGCATCGAAAAGCCTTTGGTAATGGGAATCCTGAACATTAATAACGATTCTTTTTATACCGGGAGCCGGTTTCAAAATCTTGATGCAATAGCTGTAAAGGCGGAACAGATGATGGAAGAAGGGGCGGATATCATAGATATTGGCGGACAGAGTACAAGGCCGGGAAGTGAGCGGGTTGCCGCTGAAGAAGAATTGCAACGGGTGATACCAGTCATCGAAACACTTTCAAAAAATTTGGGAAATGTATTGCTTTCGGTGGATACGTATCATGCGTCTGTTGCCAATGCAGCAGTTCATGCCGGTGCTTCCATAGTGAATGATATCAGTGCGGGCGAAATGGATAAAAATATGATTGATACGGTTGCTTCACTGGGAGTTCCCTATATCTGCATGCACATGAAAGGAGTACCCGAAACAATGCACCTTGATATTCAACATGAAAATATAACGGCGGAAGTGCTTGATTTTTTTATTAGAAAAATAAATGAATGTACACAGGCCGGCATTAAAGATGTAATACTGGACCCCGGCTTTGGTTTTGGAAAAACTACTCAGCATAATTTAATGCTCCTTAAAAATCTTTCCGTTTTTAAAATTACAGGAAAACCAATAATGGCAGGACTTTCAAGAAAGTCAAGCATTTATAAAACCCTTCATATTGACGCGGAAGATTCCTTAAATGGTACTACCGTGCTAAATACAATCGCTTTGTTAAATGGGGCAGTTATCTTAAGAGTCCACGATGTGAAAGAAGCACAGCAGGCCATTACCCTTCTTGAAGCTTACGGTAAAGCACAAACGCCGGTTTTGTAGTCCGGCGTTTAGGAATTATTTAAAATTGGTATTATTTTTTCTTTGTTTTTTTGCTGCTGTCGGCGGCATTCTTCTGCATTTCCTGCATATGCTGCATACGTTCCTGCATCATCTGCTGCTGTTGCATTTGCGAAGCTTTCTGTTGTGCCTCCATGTCTTTTTGATATTGATCCTGCGTAATAATATCTGTTACCTCAATATCAAAAACCAGGTTTTCATCGGGGCCGATTTTTGGATACTTCCCGTTTTTTCCATATGCTAACAAGGAAGGGATTATTATTTTTCCTTTGCTGCCCTTTTGCATAAGTTTAAGACCATCAATCCATCCGGGAATTACACTGTACTCGCTCATATCAACGTCGTAAGGTTCCACGTGATTGAATTTTTTATCCGTATTGGAATCAAATGTGGAATCATTGAAAGTTTTACCGGTATAGTTAACAACAGCAACATCATTTTCTGTGATCATCGGGCCGGTACCGGGATTGGTGATTGACACATAAGTTCCCCATGGTGTTTTAGTTGCTTTGATATTATTTTTAGTAAGATAATCGTTAATTGCCTTATCGTCTTTTGCTGCAAGTGCGGCACTATCTTTAAGAAGTTTTTCAATAAAATCTGTTGCTTTCTTATAAGCTTTAGCCTTCGCAAGGGGTGCCAATGTTTTAGATACACTGTCAACAGCTTCCTTGTTAGGAAATAATTTTACAACTTTAAAGCTTTGATAAATATACTGTCCTTTTTGCATCCACGGGGCGCCGGGGCCGTGTTTCAAAATTGAATCAGTTGATTGCCTCAATATCAGGCTGTCCCCTTCGTGCACTTCTCTGAAGAAGGGCGGAAATGATGCTGTATCAAATGGGATAAATCTCGGCGTGCTGCTTTCAATTGAGCTAAAAATCGTACTGTCTTTATATCTGACTACCATATCCAATTCTATAAAATTTCCCGGGTGGGCTATGGCGGTGTCGCCGGAGTGAAAAATTTTGTATTCAGAACCGTCTTTGGCTTTTTTGAATTCCTGTTCCATACAGCCTGAAGCCAATAGTACTATCGCAAATGCTGCCAGGCTAATTGTTTTGTTCATGTTTTATTTTTTATAATTATTAATTGTTTAGTTGTTCCCTGCTTTCCTTAATGGCTACTTTAAATCTTCGTACCACCTCTTCCAGCGGTTCACTGTTTTTTCCGCCGGCTGCATTAAAATGACCTCCGCCATTAAAGTATTTTCTCGCAAAAGTATTTACGTCAAAACCGCCTTTACTCCTGAAAGAACTTTTACGTTCATCTCCCCTGTCTATTATTACCGCAGCAAGTTTAATACCTTTTATACTTAGCGGAAAATTTACAAGCCCTTCTGTATCGCCCGTTTTCACATTATATTTAATAAGATCAGCTTGCGGAATTGCAATAAGCGCCGTGTTGTACTCATAAAAAACTTCCATCCGGTTGAGAAGGATATTACCGAAAAAACGGAAACGCCCCTCCAGGAAATTGTCGAAAAGATTTTCATGAATCTGGCTATGTTCAAGACCCTTGTCTTTAAGAGTTGCTATCATCCGGTGAACACTTGCCGAAGCCGAAGTGAACCTGAACGATCCGGTATCGGTCATCACTCCGGCATATAAACATTCCGCTGTTTCTGCAGTAATTTTTTCAGTATATCCTGCTGCCACAATAAAATCATAAACCATTTCTGCGGTAGAACTTTTGCTCACATCACTTATTCCATAATCAAATGCATCAGTCTGCGGCTGCTCGTGGTGGTCGATCAGCATTTTTTTTGCCAGTGAAGCTTCAATAACCGGCTCCATTTTTTTAGTACGGTTCAGCACATTAAAATCGAGACAAAAAATCCATTCTGCCTTTTCTAATATAGTTTTTGCTTTATCAGTTTGCATCTCAAAATCAATAACTTTCCGGCTACCCGGCATCCAGTTTAAAAATGACGCCCAGTTGGTAGGCGATATTACCGTGACAGTATGCCCAAATTGGATGAGAAAATGATACAAGCCAAGACCCGAACCCATCGCATCCGCATCGGGTTTTTGATGAAAGGTAATAACAACCTGTTTGGGCTTCTCAATTAAACTGAATATTTCACTAATGGGTTTCATATAAAAGGTTGCAAAAGTAGCTTAAAAAAACCAATGTGAAAATTTCAAAATTGCTAAAATGGTACTGATATTGAATAGAATAAAATTATAATGTACCTGGATGGAAAAAGATTGGCCGCTCCAATGTGCGGCAAATCTTCTATCTTTCTATTGTACCTGTTTAATAACTCTTAATTGGCTGTCCATGTATTATTATCAAAATTGATATCCGGGAAGATATGTTGCGGGTCAATCGTAACACTTTTAATGCCTTCCGTTGTGCTCAATTTCTGGATCCACGTGCTACCGTTTTGCCAGATTTCTACGGGTATTTTAATCATTTCAGTTTTACCGCTTACCGTTTCATATTGAAGATATACCGGCATGGCCATCCTGTCAAGATTTTCAATGGTAACAAGGGCGCCCTGCGTTGAATCACCCTTCACATATTTCACACCGGTAACGGCCTGGTCCAATTTATAATTTTCTATAAACATCCCTTTCCAGAACCATCCTAAATCTTCACCTCCCGCATTTTCCATCGTCCTGAAAAAATCCCATGGAGTCGGATGCTTATACGCCCATCTTTTGATATAAGTCTGAAATGCATAATCAAATATTTTTGGGCCAAGAATTTCGTCACGCAAAATTGTTAGCGCATACCCCGGCTTTACGTAAAGGGCAAACCCGATATTGGATTCCTTAAGGGCATCCGGCTCGCTCATCATTGATTCCTGCTTGTCGCTGAACATGTATTTATAAAGACTTGCTTTGTCTCTCGGTTTTGGTTGGTATTCACCATTATTAAAATCTTCGGCAGCCGGGCCATTAATAAAAGTATTAAAGCCTTCATCCATCCATCCATACTTTCTTTCATTGCTCCCGACAACCATAGGAAACCACGTATGTCCGAATTCATGATCGGTTACCCCAAAAAGTCCGCTTCCCTTCGCTTTATGACCGCAAAAAACAATGCTTGGATATTCCATGCCACTGATATTGCTGGCAACATTGGTGGCGGTATTGTAAGGATATTCGTACCATCTTTTAGAATAATTTTCTATACTTCCTTTTGTATATTCAGTTGCTCTGCCCCAGGCGCTGTCGCCTGCAGATTCTACCGGGTAAACACTCATGGCTAAACCCTTCCTGCCGGAAGGAAAATTCATCCTCGCTGCATCCCATATAAAAGCGGTTGAGGCAGCCCACGAAACGTCTCTTGCATTATTCAATTTAAAATGCCAGGTAACACTTTTTTTCTGCGGCCGTGAAGAGGGATCCGTAACTTCTTCGGCAGTACGTATCATTACCGTTTTATCGCTTTGTCTTGCTTCAGCAAGTCTTTTTATTTGAGTAGCAGTCAATACATCCTGGGGATTCTGCAATTCTCCTGAACCCACGATTAATTCTTTGGCCGGCGCAGTAATGGTGTAATCATAGTTACCATAGTCAAGATAAAATTCACCGGCGCCCAGGTAAGGCAGGGTATTCCATCCTTCAATATCATCAAATACACACATACGCGGATACCATTGCGCTATAGCATAGATCTTCCCGTTCTTCGTATCCAGTATCCCGGTTCTGTCCGATCCGTATTTTGGGATAAAAAAAGAATAATCAATTTTGAAACTGACGGTTCCCCCGTTCGCCTTAACGGGCTCGGGTAAACGCAATTGCATTCTCGTGTCGGAGACTACGTTGGTGATATTCGTTTCAGATGTTTTCCCCTTTACTGCAGATATAAGTTTTACCGATTTTATGTTATAGCCCCCGCTAAATGTTGAATTTGCATCACCATAACGGCTTCGCCTGGTCGCAGGCATCTTCGCCTGTCCCCTGGAATCGAGATTATATAAATTCTGATCGAGATACAACCACAAAAAAGACAATGCCTCCGGGCTGTTATTAATGTAGGTAATAATAACACTTCCTGCAATTTCATCTTTTACATCGTCGAAGGAAACCTGTATTTTGTAATTGGCCCTGTTGGTCCAGTATTTAGGGCCGGGTTCCCCGTCGGCAGCACGGTATTCATTTACGGAAGAGGGATAAAAGTTAGGGTTAAACAAATCATGTTGGTCATAAGTTGAAGAGGTAGTTTGCGCTGTTACAGAAGCACAACATAGAATTAATAAACCGCTTATTAGTTTTTTTACATTCATAATAGTAGATTATTTTTTTTTCGCGAAATTATTCCCTTTAAGTAGCAAAGGGGGAAATATTATATTAAATGGAATTAATTCGGTACAATCGGTCCGGGCTGGTAATATAACGCAGGAATAACAGGACAATATTGAAAAATTATCGGGTTTAATCTTTTATTGAGTACGGTGATAGGAATCTCTTTAGTTTCACTTTTTGCGGGAGAAAGATAATTTAAAATGAGAGAAAGGTTTAACTTTTTTACTCTTTCAGGACAATAACAGGAGAACTTTTATTTTCATTCAATAATTCTTGTCAAAACTGTCTTTGCCATTTCACGGCTGCTATACCCTGCATACCTTCTATGGGCGGATGCATTTTTTTTATGGATATAGTAATAGATCTCACCTGTGGAAATTCATTATGAATTTCATTGCCTGTTTCCATAGCAACCGTCTCCAGCAAAGGAGAAGGTACATTCATTCTTTCCCTTATAATGTTATAAATATCCGCGTAATTAATGGTATCGTTTATAGAATGAATAACGTGCACATCTTCATGAAATTCAACAGAGGCATCTACTACATAATCGTTGCCTAATATTTTCTCTTCCTCGTGAACGCCGTGGAAAGCGTTGAAATGAAGGTCATGAAGGCTTACAGTAATCATTTTGTTCTAAAAGATTGATTATATTATTTTAATTTCCTAATCCTGCTTTTGTTGAGGTTTAGCTTCGTTCACAACAGCATCAGAAGACAAAGAGTGCTCAAGCCCACCCAAATATCTTTCTGCATCAAGGGCGGCCATACAGCCGCTTCCCGCAGCCGTAACAGCCTGCCTGTAAATTTTATCCTGCAGGTCCCCGGCAACAAATACTCCATCAATGTTTGTTTTCGTTGAACCCGGTATCGTTTTTACATAGCCATTTTCATCCATGTCCAGCCATCCTTTTAAAATATCTGAATTGGGTTTATGGCCGATCGCTACAAAACAGGCGCTCACGGGAATCACCTGTTGCTCCCCTGTTTTATTATTTTTAACCCGCACTGCTTCCACCTTATCATCTCCTGATATTTCATCAACTTCTGTATTCCAGTAAACTTTTATGTTGGGAGTGCCCAATACTCTTTGTTGCATAATTTTGCTGGCTCTTAATTCATCACGCCTTACTAACATGTGTACCACGCTGCATATTTTGCTCAGGTACAAAGCTTCTTCTGCGGCAGTATCTCCCCCACCTACAATACCCACTTCTTTTCCCTTAAAGAAAAAGCCGTCGCAAACAGCGCAGGCGCTTACCCCATAACCATTTAATCTTTGTTCACTTTCAATCCCCAGCCATTGTGCGCTGGCGCCCGTACATAAAATAACCGAGTCGGCTTCTATCCATTTTTCTTCATCTATCTGCACCCGGAGCGGCCGGGAAGAAAAATCAACTTCTGTTGCAAGACCATAACGGATATCAGTACCCATTCTTTTTGCCTGCTTTTCAAAATCAACCATCATTTCAGGCCCTTGCACGCCATCAGGGTAACCGGGATAATTTTCTACCTCGGTGGTAATGGTAAGCTGGCCCCCTGGCTGTATGCCCTGGTACAATACGGGTTTAAGATTAGCCCGGGCCGCATAAATAGCTGCCGTGTATCCTGCCGGTCCTGAGCCAATGATTAAGCACTGTATATGTTCGTTAATTGTATCCATTTAGCGTGAATAAAATTTTGCAAATGTAACCTTTTTGAAGATGTAAATTGTATAGAAACCATAAATCTATCTGGGAACAATTATTGTTTTGAACTCGGAGGCATAGCCGCAAAATGCTCCTAACGCTCCATTAGAAACGTTTCCAAGCACTTTGTTAGGCGAGGCAAACGGGTTGCCAATACTTTGATAAGCAAATTCCATAGTTAGCCAGAATTGGTAAGTTGCCCGATCAATATTGCTCAGTTTGAAAGTTACCGTATCACCCCGGTGAAAAAAGTTTTTGTCAAAAGCAACCGGGTTATTACGGTCAACTCCGGGTTGCACTTTCAGGTCATAGGTGGTACCGTCAATAAGCTCATCGTCAAAAACCGATTGCTCACCCGGCAGGTAAGGACCGTCATTTATTTTAGTATAATAGCGGATGTAATTGCCGAGCCCCGGTGGATCTGTTGCCCGTATATATACATCGGTCTCTAAAGAATCGTCGGCAAAGGGCGTAGGCTTCCACCACAATGAATCAATTTGCTTTGCCAACCCCGGAATGGTAGTCGTTGCTGTATATTCTGTTCCCCCGATATCAATCTTTAAATCATAAGTGGTATTCAGGGTTCCTGGAAATGAGGAGGCAATGTTGGCAGTATCAATGGAATAAAAATAAATAAGATACCCTGCTGTGGAATCGATGGAATACTCCTTCAATTGCTGCGTTTGGGTTCCGTTGGAAATAGATACTACCGCATTATGAACAAATGACGTATCCAGGGCTTCCGGGGTTATGTTACTGAAATAATCAAAACTTTTAGAGAGCACTACAATCGGCGGCTGGTTATTTTCAATGCTTGCGTCTACAACCAGCACGTCCGGAACAACCTTCAATTTGAAATTAATATTCTTTTCGCACGAAAGCAGGCAGGTAATGCAAAACAGGGCGGATAAAAATTTCATAATGTAAAATTATCAAAAATAGAATGGCTTTTACTAAATTACGAACCGATATGAGCAGTGAACAAAGCAAGGATGCCGAAAAAAATTATGATCGCATAAGAGCATACAGGCGATCGGGGCACCACCGGAAACATTCAAAAAGAAAGGGTAAAATCTGGCTGATTTTTAAATGGCTGAAACGAAACCCGATGAAAGCAATAGCCTTCTTAATGCTCTTTGTATTGATTTATCTGACCATCTTATTCTTCCTTTATGATGGCAATAAAAATCACAGGAATACAATCTACACCAATTCCGGGAACAGATAACCACATAAAAAGACCGCCCGAAAATGAGCGGTCTGTTATAAAAAATCAAATTGTGTTTATCCCAAATAAGCTTTAAGAGCGCTGCTGTATCTCGCTTTTTGCAAACGCTTGATAGCTCTTTCCTTTATCTGGCGGATGCGTTCTTTGGTTAAATCATACTTCTGACCTATCTGTTCAATGGTAACTCCATTTTCGCCATCAAGGCCAAAATAGGCATTAACGATTTCAGCCTCACGCGGACTTAACGATTTCAATACACGACGTATTTCATTTTTTAATGAATCATGCATTACATCTTCATCCGTTTCGCCGCCGCCTTTTAAAAGATCTCCCATCGCAACATCTTCTGCTTCATGTACCGGTGCATCTAACGACGTATGCCGGGTATTACTTTGGAAAATGTTGTTGATTTCGGTTACGCTCATTTCAAGAATTTCAGAGAGTTCTTCGGTAGATGGTTCTCTTTCATGTTCCTGTTCAAAAGCCATATAGGCCTTATTAGCTTTGTTATACGTGCCAATTTTGTTTTGCGGCAGGCGGACTAATCTGCCCTGCTCTGCCAACGCCTGCAAAATGGACTGGCGAATCCACCATACGGCGTATGAAATAAATTTGAAACCTTTGGTTTCATCAAAGCGTTGTGCCGCTTTAATAAGTCCGAGGTTGCCCTCGTTAATCAGGTCACTCAACGATAAACCCTGGTGCTGGTACTGCTTTGCAACTGAAACTACGAAACGTAGGTTGGCTGTTGTGAGACGCTCTAAAGCTCTCTGGTCGCCCATTTTAATTTTCTGTGCTAAAATAGTTTCCTCCTCCGGGGTGATCATTCCAATCTTTGAAATCTCCTGCAAATACTTCTCAACCGCTTGTGAATCACGGTTGGTAATTTGCGTAGCAATTTTAAGTTGCCTCATGTTAATGTATATAGTTAATAAATAAAAGACGCTTATAAGACATAAATCATCGGGGAAATGCTGCAAAAGATGTGTTAATCACTATATCTTCCGGTAACATTTGCAAATTTACAACGCAGATTTTAAATTTCATAATGATTGATGAAATAATTGACCAAACAACTAAATTCATCTGTTATATCATAACATATTCTCGTTTAAAAAGTTTATGCCCCTAAACTTCCCGCCGCACTGTAATAAAATCTTCAATAATTTAGCAGGATGACAGATTACCGATCAGATACATTTACAAAACCTTCACAACCTATGCTGGAAGCCATGTTCAGGGCAACCGTAGGAGATGATGTTTTTGGGGAAGACCCAACCGTTAACAAACTGGAAGCAGTAACGTCTGAAATATTCGGCATGGAAGCAGCCTTGTTTTGCCCCAGCGGTACTATGACCAACCAAATTGCAATAAAATGTCATACCAATCCCGGGGATGAAGTGATTTGCGATAAACTGAGCCATGTGTACATTTATGAAGGTGGAGGTATTGCATTTAATTCCGGGTGCCAGGTGAAGCCTGTCGAAGGCGACCGTGGACGAATTACCGCAGAACAGGTTAAAGTATCGATTAACCCCGATGATGTTCATAAACCCATTACCCGGTTGGTTAGCCTGGAGAATACCGCCAACAGGGGCGGCGGTAGCTGTTACAGTTTCGGTGAGCTTACCAACATAAAGAACGTGTGTCTCGAAAATAATCTCAGCCTGCATTTGGACGGTGCCAGGATTTTCAATGCCATAGTGGAAATGAAGGAAAAGCCGAAGGACTATGGAGCCCTGTTCGATAGCATTTCTGTTTGCCTGAGCAAGGGTCTTGGTGCACCGGTGGGAAGCGTTTTATTGGGAAAAAAAGATTTCATTCGTAAAGCCAGGAGAGTAAGAAAAGTTTTCGGCGGAGGAATGAGGCAGGCAGGCTACCTCGCCGCTGCCGGAATTTTTGCTTTACAAAATAATATTGAAAGGCTCCATAACGATCACTGCAATGCAAAAAAAATTGCTGAGGCTTTATTGAAAAAACCGTTCACCGGCAAAATGATGCCGGTCGAAACAAATATTATCATTTTCGAAGTAATAGGAAATTATACCGCCAAAACGCTGGCTGCTGCTTTTAAAAGATACGATATATTGGTAATTCCTATTTCCGATACACAGGTAAGAATGGTGCTTCACCTTGATGTGACTGAAAAAATGGTAGACGATACTATTAAAGTAATTGAAGTTTTATAAAATTGGCTTTTGCATAACTTTTAATTTTCTAGGTTTATAGATAATTCAAATGAAATATATGCAAAAGCAGATCTTTTTTATCATTTGTATTTTCAGTCTTACAGCAATCTCCTGCAAAAAAGATTCGGGCGCTGATAGTAACAATAATGTACAGGTAAATTTCATTTTCAAATTTGATTCTACGCAGGAAAGATTGAATAATCTTGGGGCACCCGAAGGAGTTGCTTCCGGCAATAAAGCGCAATCACCGGTATTTAATACAATGAGCGCTCACTACCTTGAATTAACCCCGGATCAGTTTACTGCATTGGGAAATGGTGACGTGTTGTACAAAGCGCCGGAAACTACTGCGGGAGGCGACAATGCAATTGATTTTAGCATGTCGAAATTTGCAGGTGAGGAAGAAACTTTTTTGAGTGTTCCTTTAAAAGATGTGCAACCCGGTACATACAACTGGATAAGAGTTTCATTGGCTTACCAGAATTTTAATATTAAGGCAAATGTTTCCGGAGTTACATTGAATGCAACGGTAGCCTCATTCATCGGTTTCAGAACATATATTCAAAATTTTAAAGTAAAAGATTCCGTTGTGAATGTAAACGCAAATGAGGATCAGGGCTTTTGGGCGTTTGAGGCAAGCGCTTCCGGTTTTGGCGTGGTAGAAAGTGGCCAGGCTCCTCCGGGAGCCACTACGGTTCCAAATCCTTTGTTTGCTTCTTCACCGGTTCCGGCAGGCTCATGCGTAGTTACCGGCAAATTTGCAAACCCGCTTATTATTACCGGAAAGGAGAATTCAAATATTAATATAGTTATTTCTTTATCTGTCAACAAAAGCTTTGAATGGGAAGATATGGATGGCAACAATACTTACGACCCCTTAAACGGAGACAAGGTAACAGATATGGGTATTCGCGGATTGATCCCTTCTGTGCAATAGATAAAATTTATTCCCAAATTCAGGCATACGCAACGCAGGCCATGCACCTTGGATAAGAACTTCTGAAATTACAGTTCTCCGGGTATATTTTATTTACCCTGTTTTTCAACTCATGCTATACCTTCGCAATACATTTTATTAATTAAAGTTTTATTATGCTTCCAAAAATAAATCCCACGGAAACCGAATCCTGGAAACAATTACAACAGCATTTTGACGAAATGAAAAATGTAAAGGTTAAAGATATGTTTATGGATGATCCCGGGCGTTTTCAGAAGTTTTCATATGCCGTACCCGAAATTGTGTGTGACTTTTCGAAGAATATCATTAATGAAACTACCCTCCGGCTGCTGCTTGAGCTCGCCGGAGAATGCGGCCTTCGCCAGGCTATAGATGCGATGTTTAATGGTGAAAAGATTAATGAAACGGAAGACCGTTCGGTATTGCATACTGCGCTTCGAAATTTTTCAGGTCAGCCTGTTTTATCTGGAGGAAAAGATGTAATGCCGGGTGTAAAAAAAGTTCTGGCCCAAATGAAAACGTTTTGCTCGAAAGTTCATTCAGGTGAATGGAAAGGCTATACCGGCAGGAAAATAAAATTTATCGTAAATATTGGGATCGGCGGAAGTGATTTGGGCCCCGTGATGGTTACAGAGGCGCTCAGGCCCTATTGGGAAGAAGGCATTCAGCCTTATTTTGTAAGTAATATCGACGGATCAGACCTGGCAGAAGTATTGAAAAAAATTACCCCGGAGGAAACAATTTTTTTAATTGCTTCCAAAACTTTTACCACGCAGGAAACGATGACCAATGCTCATTCGGCAAGAGACTGGTTTATGAAAGCTGCGGGTGATGAAAAAGCAGTTGCGAAACATTTTGTGGCGCTAAGCACCAATGAAAAAGATGTGGTGGCATTTGGAATTGACAAGGAAAATATGTTTGAATTCTGGGACTGGGTTGGTGGCAGGTACAGTCTCTGGAGTGCCATCGGGCTTTCCATTGCATTAACCATCGGTTTCGGCAATTTCGAAAATTTATTGAAAGGCGCTTACGCAATAGATCAGCATTTCCGGGAAACTTCGTTTGAAAAAAACGTCCCGGTATTGATGGCCCTGGTTAGCCTTTGGTATATCAATTTCTTTGGTGCACAATCGGAAGCAATACTACCTTACGACCAGTATATGCACCGGTTCCCCGCTTATTTTCAACAAGGCAATATGGAAAGTAACGGGAAACATGTGGACCGCAATGGAAACAAAGTAGACTATGCTACCGGGCCGGTGATTTGGGGAGAGCCGGGAACGAATGGCCAGCACGCATTTTACCAGCTGATACACCAGGGAACCCTGCTGATTCCGTGCGATTTTATTGCACCTGTCCTCACTCACAATCCCATGGGTGCTCACCACCGCATCCTGTTGTCGAATTTTTTTGCTCAAACCGAGGCCTTGATGAATGGGAAGACAAAGGAACAATTAATTGCAGAAAAAGTGCCCGCTGCCGTCATTCCGTTCAAAGAATTTGAAGGCAACAAGCCAACCAACTCTTTCCTGGTGACGGAAATTACGCCAACTACATTAGGCGAACTGATTGCTTTGTACGAACATAAAATTTTTGTCCAGGGCATCATCTGGAACATCTACAGCTTCGACCAGTGGGGAGTCGAATTGGGAAAGCAACTCGCCAAAAATATATTACCTGAATTACAGGATGATACGGAAATTACCTCACACGATACTTCAACTAATGGATTGATCAATGCGTATAAAAAGCTGAGGGAGTGAATCATCGTTTGCCATCACTTCCGGTTTAATTTGATTTTACCGGGGAGAGCAATCATCACCTCAATGATTAAAATACTGCCCTGGGCTTCAAAAGTTCCATTCTCCGTCCCCACTCTTAAGTACTCCGTCATTTCGAAGGAGCAGCGGTTTTTGGCTGCGACTGAGAAATCCCCCGAAGTGCAAGACAGTTGTCATAGGCTTCAAAAGCTCCATTCTCCTTCTCCACTCTTAAGTACTCCGTCATTTCGAAGGAGCAGCGGTTTTTGGCTGCGACTGAGAAATCTCCGTATCCCAAGGGCATTGCCAGATGTTTTATTTTAAAACCCTCGCAAACAAACCATTACCGTTCAACTTGCGGAGTTTCGTCATTTCGAAAGAGCAGCGGTTTTTGGCTGCGACTGAGAAATCCCCCGAACCGCATAACAGTTGTGGCATGCTTCAAAAGCTCCATTCTCCTTCTCCACTCTTAAGTACTCCGTCATTTCGAAGGAGCAGCGGTTTTTGGCTGCGACTGAGAAATCTCCGTATCCCAAGGGCATTGCCAGATGTTTTATTTTAAAACCCTCCAAACAAACCATTACCGTTCAACTTGCGGAGTTTCGTCATTTCGAAAGAGCAGCGGTTTTTGGCTGCGACTGAGAAATCCCCCGAACCGCATGACAGTTGTGGTATGCTTCAAAAGTTCCATTCTCCTTCTCCACTCGTAAGTACTCCGTCATTTCGAAGGAGCAGCGGTTTTTGGCTGCGACTGAGAAATCCCCCGAACCGCATGACAGTTGTGGTATGCTTCAAAAGTTCCATTCTCCTTCTCCACTCGTAAGTACTCCGTCATTTCGAAGGAGCAGCGGTTTTTGGCTGCGACTGAGAAATCCCCCGAACCGCATGACAGTTGTGGCATGCTTCAAAAGTTCCATCCTCCTTCTCCACTCGTAAGTACTCCGTCATTTCGAAGGAGCAGCGGTTTTTGGCTGCGACTGAGAAATCCCCGGAACTCGAAGATCGTTGTGACGAGTCCAAAAAGTTTCCGTCATTTCGAAGGAGCAGCGGTTTTTGGCTGCGACTGAGAAATCTCCGGACCTTGACATATCCCGCACGAAAATTTATCCAAATAAGAAACGCGGAAATTTTTTTATTTACCCGTTGGTTGTAATCAGTCGTGAGATTTCTCCTTCGTCGAACCGACGCGACTACCAGTTTTTAATATCAATCCATAAATCTTCCCAGTTAGGATTTAAGGTATTTATTAATGCGTCTTTTTTATCCCTTCTCCATTTCTTTATTTCTTTTTCTCTCGCAATTGCCTGTTGAATAGACGGGTAATGTTCATAGTATACACAGAGTTCACAATTATAACGGTCTGTAAAACTATTTTTGTAAACGTGTGTTTTGTGATCGATAATTCTTGAATACAAGTCAACAGTTACTCCAATATAGATGACTGTCCTTAATCTGTTGGTCATGATATAAACTGTTCCGCCATGAGTCATTTATCGAAATATTTCTTTTAAATCTACCTTATAATAATAAATTCATTTGATTTTAGTACTCCGTCATTTCGAAGGAGCATTCATCCGGAGCCTGTCGAAGGGGGCTGCGACTGAGAAATCTCCCGAACATTAAGACAGTTGTGACGAGCCTAAAAAATTTCTATTCTTTTTCGATGTTTATTAATGTCGGGATCTTCTTCTATCTCTCCAATACCCCACACCTTCAAAAAGATGGTTATGCTGCAAAGTATCGTAAAGGTCCGGCTATCGTAAGTACTCCGTCATTTCGAAGGAGCAGCGGTTTTTGGCTGCGACTGAGAAATCTCCCGAACATTAAGGCAGTTGTGACGACACTAAAAAATTTCTATTCTTTTTCGATGTTTATTAATGTCGGGATCTTCTTCTATCTCTCCAATAGTCTACACCTTCAAAAAGATGGCTATGCTGCAAAGTATTGTAAAGGGCCGGTTATCGTAAGTACTCCGTCATTTCGAAGGAGCAGCGGTTTTTGGCTGCGACTGAGAAATCCCCGGAACTCTAAGATCATTGTGACGAGTCCAAAAAGCTTCCGTCATTTCGAAGGAGCAGCGGTTTTTGGCTGCGACTGAGAAATCCCGGAACTCTAAGATCATTGTGACGAGTCCAAAAAGCTTCCGTCATTTCGAAAGAGCAGCGGTTTTTGGCTGCGACTGAGAAATCTCCGGAATCTTAAAATGTTGTTGGCGATATCGACTTTCATGACTAAAGACATATCACATAGCAAAAAAAGGTAGCACTCTCTTTCCTTTTATTTTACCCTTTCAGAAGGTCGGGAGATTTCTCCTTCGTCGAAATGACGGACCGGGCTTTTTTTGTTTCACGTGATGCTTAAAAAAAACGTTACTCCGGTTATTACAAAGATCCGGGCCCCCTAAGTACTTCCCCCCGTCATTTCCAATGAGCATTCATCCAGAGCCCGTCGAAGGGGGTTGCGACTGAGAAATCTCTGAACTTTGAGATGATTATAAAAAATCCTCCCAAAAAGAGAGGATCAATAAATTATTACACAGAGATTTATTTTACCATTTATCCACTTCTTCGTCCTGTTGTGATGACGCCGGGGAATCAGGTGGCGGAGCCGGTGGAGTTTCTTCAGGCTTTGATTCAACTTCAGGTGTAGCCGTTGCCGTTATATCGGGTGGAGTTTCTGCTTCATTTTTTTCAGGTGTGGGTTCCTTGGTCTCTTCAGTCTTTTTTACTTCCGGCGCATTGCCCTCATAATTTTCAGTATTCTCATGATTGAACGCATCGAAGTCAAAATCGGGCATCAGGTCGGTCTTCACATAATCAATAGCTTCCGTCATTCCTTTAAGGAATTTATTAAAATCCTCCTTATATAAAAAAATTTTATGCCTGTCATACCCGTCCTCGTTAAATCTCTTCCTGCTTTCGGTAATAGTCAAATAATAATCATTGCCACGTGTTTCCCTGATATCAAAGAAATAGGTTCGCCGTTTACCCGCCCTGATCCTTTGACTGTAAACACTTTCCATCTTTTTGTCATTATTTTCGTACGCCACTTTTGTAATTTTTATTTTTGGATGAATTTAATTTGTGTTGAAGCAAAGATAAAATTGTTTTTCAATTAGCAAAATATAAGACACGAATTATGAGCGGATAATGGTAAGTTTTAAGCCATTATTAAGATACCGGGTTTTTTTCCTGCTGCTGTTGCGTATAATACATTTCAGCATACAATCCTCCGCGGTCAATCAGTTCCCGGTGCGTACCTTCCTCTGCAATGGCTCCGTCGGTCAGTACGATTATCTTATCGAAATTAAAAAGTGAAAAGATGCGGTGAGTGATAATTACGGCAGTTTTTGCATGCAGGTAATTATACAGGTTGGCGATAATTTCATTTTCTGTCTTTGCATCCACTGCGCTCAGGCAATCATCAAACAAAACAATCTCGTGATCTTTCAGTAAAGCCCTTGCGATAGATATTCTTTGCTTCTGACCGCCGCTTAACGTCACGCCTCTCTCTCCTATCATCGTCTTATACTTTTGGGGAAATCCGTCGATCTCTCCGGCAACAGCCGCTGCCGCAGCAGCGTTGCGAATATTGGTTGGATCAGCTTTTTCCAGGGCAAAGCCAATGTTATTTTCTACGGTGTCGCTGAATAAAAATACATCCTGCGGAACATAGCTTATCTGGGAACGCAGGTTTTTTAAATCGATTCTTTTTATATCAGTTCCATCGTACAATAGGGTGCCCTTCTGCGGATCGTACATCCGCAGCATTAGTTGCGCAATCGTTGATTTCCCTGATCCTGTTTTACCAATGATGGCAACCTTCTCTCCTTTGTTGATGGTAAGGCTGAAATTTTTTATGGCATGAATCCCCGTATGCGGGTAAATAAAATCGACGTTAGTAAAGCGTATGTTGCCCTGGAGCGTCATCTTGACGGGAAACGGATCATTCTTTACTGCCGGCTCTGTGTGCAGAAATTCGTTTATGCGTCGCTGTGAGGTGGCGGCTCTTTGTATCATGCTCGCCGTCCAGCCTATAGCCATAACCGGGAAGGTAAGCATGAGAATGTACATAATAAATTCGCCGATTACTCCAATATTGATGCTGCCGTTAATGACATACAACCCTCCTATTAATATAGTAAGCAGTGTGCTGATGCCGATAATTAAACCCATCGAGGGAAAATAAATAGCTTCCGTCTTGGCCAGGGATATAGCATTGTGGCGGTACAGTTCACTGTTCTTTTCAAAAAATCCAAGCATCGCCCTTTCCTGCACAAAAGATTTAATCACCCTGATGCCCGAATAGGATTCCTGCGCATTGGTAGTAAGATCGCTCAGCAACGATTGTATCCGGTCGCTTTTCCGGTTAATAATAGTATTCACATAATAAATGGTAATAGCCAGTATCGGCAAAGGGCATAATACATACAACGTGAGCTCAGCATTTTCATTAAACATATAGTAAAGGGAAAAGCCAATGGTTGCCGCCAGGTTAATCAGGTACATGGTTGCCGGTCCGGTGTACATGCGCACCCTGCTAACGTCCTCGGATATACGATTCATCAGGTCGCCGGTATTGTGCGTCTTATAAAAATTGGTATCCAGCTTTTGATAGTGATTAAAAATTTCATTTTTCTGCGCAAACTCAATATGCCGGCTCATTACAATAATCGTTTGGCGCATGAGGAACATAAAAAAACCGCTGATAAGCGCCAGTACCAGGAGTATGATTCCTGAATACAGGATCTTTGTTTTGAACGTACTGTCTCTCTTGTTAAACTGGTCGATAAATGCCTTAACTAATGGATCGTAATTCGTTTTAATGGCAGCATCCGCCGGGGTATATTCCTTTTTAAGCCCCGTTTCCACGGTATTTAAAACATACTTGGTAACCTGCGGCGTGAGTATCCTGAAATAATTGGATAATATGATAAACACCATCCCGAGCAGGAAGTGCCACCTGTATTTCCAGAAATATTTATTGAGAGAAGAAAGCGACGACATGTTATTATTTGGGAATCCGGGATTACGGGTTAGTGATGGGCAAAGATAATAAATGCCCGTAAAAACGATCAAACCGGTGTTGGATTAATTACCCGGTGATCCCGTAAAATTTCGTGTATACATATACGTAAGTGAGGCTATCCTTCCAACTGTTTGCAATCGTTCAATATTCATTATTACTAACTTTCCTAATTCCTAATTCCTAATTCCCTGCTCCCTCCCCTTACTCAAACCCATTATACACTTTTTCTCCCAGCACTTTTTGAAATATTTCCCTGCTCCTGGTATCCGTAAGCGCTTTCAAATGATTGAAATGATGCAGGTCCGTCCCTATAAAATCGGCAAGATCATTTTCTACAATGTACCTTGCCGCTTTAGCGGCCGCTTTTCCATAATAACCTGCAATAGACAGTAAGTTCACCTGCAGCATAAATCCAAGTTCTTTCATGCGGTGATAGGCGCCGTAATTCTTGTGATAGTAAAAATATCGTTCAGGATGGGCCATCAATGGCAGGTACCCGTTTATATTTAATTCAAATGCAATCTTTTCGATGTTGTCGGGCGCTGTGGCATACGATAGTTCCGTAAGTACAAAATTTTTAGTGAGGGTAAGTAAAGGCGCCCTGTTTCTCAGCAATTCCATGAAATAATCATCCAGCATATATTCGGCAGCAGCGCTGATCGCCACATCCAGTTGGTGTTCCCTGCAGGCGCTTTGTAAAACCTCCAGTGCCGGCAGTATCGTTTCCGGCGTATTGCGGTACATATCGCTGATGATGTGCGGGGTGCAAATAAATTTGTTAATACCCGCCTCAGTAAGGGATCGTATGAGTTCAACAGATGTTGCTACATCGGGTGAACCATCGTCCATCCCCGGCAACAGGTGAGAATGAATATCCTGCACCATGCAGGTAAAATCATACAGGTCTTCGCTGGTATTTTGTTTTTTTAAAAAATTCAACATGTATCAGGATGTTACCTTCACACTTCGGCCTTCGTATCCGCCGGGAAGAACAGAACGGTAGTGCTGAAAAATTTATGTGGCTTATTGGGATTGCCCACTTTATGGCCTAGCGAGCTTTTATATTGCGGAATTTTTATCAATGGTTTTAAAATCGACACCAGGAAAGCAAATGGTATCTTGTTTTTTTTCATGGCCAGGTAATCACGGCGGTTGGCCCGCAACCTGCGGTAAATATTACCGTTGCTTGCACCCCCGTTCCTCATTTTTACAATCATTTTAGGAAGATAGGCCGCACTTACTTTATGGCGGTACAGGTACCTGGCCATAAATTCATAGTCTGCTGCCGTGTAATAATGATTTTCATAACCACCAAACTGGCCGATTAACTCGCGACGCATGTAAAAGGTAGGATGGGCCGGCATCCATCCGTAATGGAACCTGGAGCGCTTATAAGAAAGTCCTTTCCAGTATCGCATTACTTTTTTCGGATTGACCGGGTCAACATATACCAGGTCTCCATATATTGAATCCACTCCTTTTTCATCGAAGCAGGCCACAATGTCCATGATCACATCTGGCGAAGCCAGCATATCATCGCTGTTGAGCACTCCGATAATATCACCGGTAGCCATGGCAATGCCTTTATTAATGGCATCATACATGCCCCGGTCTGTTTCAGATATCCACCGCGTAATTGAACCGGAATTTTTTTGTATAATTTTTAACGTGCCGTCCGTCGATTTTCCGTCCACAATGATATGTTCAATATCACGGTACGTTTGCTTCCTCACGGAAGCAAGGCAATCGGAAAGATACTTTTCCGAATTATAAGTTACGGTTATAATGGATACTTTCACGGGTAGGTTCAATTAGAATTTAGGTAAAGTAAACATATTTTTTGTTAATATCATAGACGTAAACATCAAATTATTGTAAAGCATATATGACCAAACGAAATTCAAAAGGGTTTAATTGTTTCAGTTATTTTCCTTAATTATTCTTTCTTTAATCTTCACCGCCGGGTTTCCCCGGTAAATTCCCATCGCCTCTAACTCACCTGCTGTCACCGAGCCCACCGTTAATACAGCATGTTCGTGGCAAATGGCACCGCCGCAAACCACCGCCCCCGCCCCAATCCAAACCCCGTCTTCCAGCACAATGGTATTTATCATTAAATCAAATGCAGGTTTCGTATAATCATGGTTTCCGGTAAGTAGTAAACATCCCTGCGACAAACAAACATTATTACCTATACGGACCATGGCAAGGTTATCGATCCATACCTTTTCGCCAATCCAAACATTATTGCCTGTCTGGAGAAACCACGGATATTTGATAGTAACTGATGGTTTTATTACCACATTCATTCCGATCTTTGCGCCAAAAAGCCTTAATAAAAACACTTTAAATCGGTAAATTGGAAAAAGAGAAGTTTTAAAAAAGAGGATATTGAAAACATACCAGGTCCACCTTTTTAGCGGGGGTCCTGGCTTATACCATGAATTATCGTATGCACCAAGGTTAGTTCTCATGTAAATTACTGCTTTTTTCCTCGTATTTCAAAATTTTATTTCGGAATGTTTTATCGTACAACCATATCAAAATAAATATCACTCCGTAGGCCGCAATATTGAACCAGGTATGATGATCAATGCCCAGTGGCATCGGCCATCCTTTGTTAATGGCCACTAACAATAAACTAATGCGGACTACATTAATGAACCAAAGAAGTAACAGTCCCCCGGTAATCCACACAAACTTTTTTCGAAACTTTCCTGCATTGGCTGCTACAAAGGCAATCCAGAAACTGTACACTCCATAACCTACGCAATCCCTGGCTATTAATACACCTCTTCCCCTCGTGACCCTCACAACAAATCCGGGTTCTGTATGGGTCGGTATATTAAATAGTGATAAGATGAATCTTGTTGCCTCAATTAATGAAGCTTTTATCCAGCTCACATAATCAAGATACCTGGCTACAAATGAGCTATAATGCCCACCCGGCGCAGCAAGCCCGATAATCATAAGCGTTCCGAAATAACAAACGCAAAAGATTCCTGCGAATTTTAAAAGATAAACCAGGAAAGGGTGTAACGGTTTAATGGTTTAATGATTTAATAGTTTAATGGTTAATCTTAATGCCGTTTTTCCGTCATCGCGAATCAACAACGTCATTGCAAATCAACAACGTCATTGCAAATCAACAACGTCATTGTAAGTTACCACCATCTGGCAATCCAAAAGGGGAAAAAATAGGAAATGAAAATCGTCTTATTTTACCAACCTCCCTCATCTTCTAAAGACAAAAATTACCCTAAGCCATTCAGTGCACCGGTGGCGTTGGCCGGACAACCCTGCTTGCAGGTCTCATGAGCCCAAATAAAATCATAAATATATTGCGAATAAACGGGCGGAGCCTTCGGGTTGTCCTTGAACTTTTTGGTTACTTTTTCTTTCAAGAGAAAAAGTGACAAACATTCCTCTTGGTTACTTTTTCTTTCAGGAGAAAGAGTGACAAACATTAGTATACTGCCTTATTGCGAAGCAATCCCAAAATGCCCCCAACGCCGCGGCAATCTCCCTCAGGAGACCTCATGTGACTCATCAACCTCATCTCGACTCAACAACGTAATTGCAAATCAACAACGTCATTGTAAGTTACCACCATCTGGCAATCCAAAAGGGAAAAAATAGGAAATGAAAATCGCCTTATTTTACCAACCTCCCTCATCTTCTAAAGACAAAAATTACCCTAAGCCATTCAGTGCACCGGTGGCGTTGGCCGGACAACCCTGCTTGCAGGTCTCATGAGCACAAATAATATCATAAATGTATTGCGAATAAACGGGCGGAGCCTTCGGGTTGTCCTTGAACTTTTTGGTTACTTTTTCTTTCAAGAGAAAAAGTGACAAACATAAGCACTGTCGTTAATCCTGCGATCCACGTGGCGAGTTACCATCTGGCAATCCAAAAGAAAAAAAACAGGAAATGACGTCAGAAAATGCGCATTGAAAATCAGTTCCTTAGAAGGGTCATCGTAAGCCGCCTGAAAATCGCCTTATTTTACCAACCTCCTCATCTTCTAAAGACAAAAATTACCCTAAGCCATTCAGTGCACCGGTGGCGTTGGCCGGACAACCCTGCTTGCAGGTCTCATGAGCCCAAATAAAATCATAAATATATTGCGAATAAACGGGCGGAGCCTTCGGGTTGTCCTTGAACTTTTTGGTTACTTTTTCTTTCAAGAGAAAAAGTGACAAACAAACGCTCATAACTCGTCAATCTCTCTTTGATAGGTTATCAGCATATTGACTCCGCACCAGCACTTACAGGATTCTCAAGATTATTATCTAGGGATGAAGGCCGATCAGGCAATCAGCCGGCATCTGGAAACAAAAATTACGCTGAACTATACAAAGCACCGGTGGCGTTGGCCGGACAAACGGGCGGAGCCTTCGGGTTGTCCTTGAACTTTTTGGTTACTTTTTCTTTCAAGAGAAAAAGTGACAAACATTCCTCTTGGGTACCTTTTCTTTCAAGAGAAAAAGTGACAAACATTCCTCTTGGGTACCTTTTCTTTCAAGAGAAAAAGTGACAAACATTCCTCTTGGGTACCTTTTCTTTCAAGAGAAAAAGTGACAAACATTCCTCTTGGGTACCTTTTCTTTCAAGAGAAAAAGTGACAAACATTCCTCTTGGGTACCTTTTCTTTCAAGAGAAAAAGTGACAAACATTCCTCTTGGGTACCTTTTCTTTCAAGAGAGAAAGTGACAAACATTCCTCTTGGGTACCTTTTCTTTCATGAGAGAAAGTGACAAACATTCCTCTTAGTTACCTTTTCTTTCAGGAGAAGAAGTGACAAACATTCCTCTTGGTTACTTTTTCTTTCAGGAGAAAGAGTGACAAACATTAGTATACTGCCTTATTGCGAAGCAATCCCAAAATGCCCATAACGCCGCGGCAATCTCCCTGTAACCGACCATAATCCTCATTAATCAATCCTCACCACTGCCTTCTCCGGGGAAGAGGGAAGCGAAGACATAAACATCTTCCTGTATTGCTCCCGTATCTTTTCCGTATCAATAGCTTTCCCCGCATATGAAACAGCCCCCTGCTGCCATTGCAGCAAGGTAGCTTCATCCATGGAAGCAAAAAAATCAATTGCCGCCGTCAGTTCCACATTATTTTCAATACTCACATTCATCCCTGCATGGGATTCCTCTAAATTATTCCACGGCGTGTTATTGCTGGTGATCACCGGCCTTCCTGCAGACAATGCTTCATAGATAGCGTGCCCGAAATTTTCGCTCTTACTGGGAAGTACAAAAACATGAGCCTCACGCAAAACTTCTTTTACCCGTGTTGGTTCAATTTCCTTGTGAAACGTTACAGTAATGGTAGACGGCAGCGTCCTCGCTTTGGCAATGCACCGTTCAAAGTAGTCCCTGTCTTTCGCCGGGCCGTAAACATCATATTGAATTAATGTTTTGGTTTGCCCGAGTGATTCCAAAACCATCAGTATATTTTTCATGGGACTGATGAGAGCTACACTTACCAGGTTTAACCTGCCCGTTTCTTTCGGGGCAATATCGATTGCACCGATGGTATTAGGGAAATTTCCTGCTATTGCAATTACCGCCGGTTTACCAAAATGACTTCGCACGTATTTTTCTTCATCGGTGTCCGTAGCATGGAAAACAATTTTATGATGGTATTCCAGTAATTTAAAAACCTGCAGGTATATTTTCTTCTTCCATTTTTTTTGCGACAGGGCGCCCGGGTGCAACATTCCCCTCACCGATAAAATCTTTTTTGGTCCTTTGCAAAAGATTAGCGGCACCATATTAAAGTGCCAGGAATACATCCCGATAATATACAGGATCTGTGGCTTTACAGCCTCCACTTGTTCCACCAGGCTGTCACTTATTTTTTTGTGATGTGCATACCATACTTTTGTGTAATTATTATACGGTATCCACTCGCCCGTCGTAATATTTTCGAGTGCGCCACCCTTTAAATCGGTATCACCACAAAAGATGTAATACTCCACTTCATCATGGAATTCCCTTACAAGGTTGGCCACGGATTGTATCGGGCCGCCGGCTCGAAACGCCGGGTGGAACCAGGGAATGGTGATAAAAATTTTTACCATGATTTTTGAAAAGATTCAGTCCGGGATCATCCCCCGGTCTGTGACCTGCTACACTATTGTCCCTTACATTTACATTGGAAGGAAGAAATTCATACGTGGTCTCAGCCGAGTCTCCGGCACGGGACTCGGCGTAAATAAGCACTTAGATGTAATACTCCGCTTCATCATGGAATTCCCTTACAAGTTTGGCCACCGATTGTATCGGGCCGCCGGCACGAAACGCCGGGTGGAACCAGGGAATGGTGATAAAAATTTTTACCATGATTTTTGAAAAGATTCAGTCCGGGATCATCCCCGGTCTGTGACATGCTGCACCATTGTCTCTTACATTTACATTGGAAGGAAGAAATTCATACGTGGTCTCAGCCGAGTCTCCGGCACGGGACTCGGCGTAAATAAGCACTTAGATGTAATACTCCACTCCATCATGGAATTCCCTTACAAGGTTGGCCACGGATTGTATCGGGCCGCCGGCACGAAACGCCGGGTGGAACCAGGGAATAGTAATGAAAATTTTTGTCACGTTATGAAATGCGTGGTTGGCGCGACGTGTTCATGGCAAATTTGTACTACTATCATTTATTAGGCTCGAAATTCTCCGGGTGTGAATTCTCCGGCCTCAGAAACTTTTTGTATGATTGTTGCGACACGAAAGATTTTAATAAATCTTCCTATTTAAATAGCAATATACAAATGGCAATCAGGGCCAGGACAATTGCTATGACGGCTAAAAAGACGGCCCGGGATGAATTGCCGTTTGCTGTAGATTGAAGACTGAATCCTGCCATCTGTTGACCCGGGTTTTTTATGGCAATTGCAATAGAAAGTTGGTTAACGTGAGAAATGGAGATATTGAAGCCAGCAAAAACAGGCTGTCCTCCCGGTACGTGATCTATAAATATCTCATTAAAGGGAATTGTTTTGAATCGATTATCTGCCTTTACAATCGCCTCTTTTGCTGCAAAGAAGCCGGCGAATGATGCATACGGATTAGGTTGCAAAATACAATATGCCATTTCCGCAGGAGTAAAGTTCATTTTATAGAATTCGTCTTCCCTAAAGTCGGAAACTACGGGCATATTTGCTATTTCTTCCATATCGACACCTATTCCTGGCGATGTCGGTACATCACTATCATTGAAATGGCCCTCCATTATTGCCCCATTTATTTTTATTGAATCTTTTGTGCCGGTGTTTTCAGATATTTTATTTACCAATTCCCCGTAAGTCTCAATCTGCTGGTAGCCGGTCACATTTGTACCTTCTTTCGCTATTGCCGCATACATCCGGTGCAGGACGATGGAATTGCCAACCGCAGATCTACCGATCCGGGTTTCCGACTGAAGTTGGTCTACCGGAATACTGGTATGTTCGGAAACTATCTTTTTTATTGCTTCTAACATCTTTTAAAATCCCTGTAAGCAGCTTTGGCAAATATAAGCTTCTTCGCCTTTCGGAGTAATGCATTTTGCAAAACCCACTTCACTTAAGTCGTCCGCCAATGTTTTGAAACATTTAAAACAAGTCACAGATGATTGCTTGGTAAAATGGACGGACCTGTATGATTCGAGCCTGTCTTTCAGTTCTTTTAAAAACCGGGCAACCAACTTTCCTTCCGTAACCCTGTGATCGAAAGTTACCGTAAGCAGGCACCTTCCCAACTTTTCGTCTATGGCTGAAATGCCCAGTATAGCGCTATTCATAAAGTTAATTAACGGTTTGAAGAACGCCACGTTTTCGGAAGAAAGGTCCGTAATTGTAAATGTTATCCCGGTAAGATCATCGTAATGTAATGTATCATCGAGGTATTTCCCTGACAGGTTAATAATATCTTCTTCCACCTGGGAAAAAGATTTTAGATGTGCATCCCGGATTTTTATCACTTTTAAACCGCGGTCTATATCTATGGCAAATCCAACATTTATATTTTCATAATAATGAATGGCACCTTCTGAATAAAAAGAATTGAGCTCTTTGTATTTATTTAGCAGGCGGGATGTCTCGAAAACTGTAACCGGCAAAAGGGAGTTTTTCAGAATTGTTCCCGACTGATTCAGGTGCACAAATATGCCATCAGTTTCAATAAATGTGTTTACAGTGCTGGTGAGGCCGCCCGACTGAACACTCTCCAGGTATTCAATTTCACGTTTTTTATTGGATGTTAGTTTTTTGACAATAGCGCTTTCGCCAGCCGGCAAATTCATTGGCTTTGCAACCCCGGAAGTTGAGGGAATCGCCGAATGATTTTTCCTGTTGTCTTTATCTAGGTATATCAAAACATCTTCTTTACTAACGAAGTCCCGACCACTGAAAGCTCTCTGATCAATTCCCTTTTCCGCTATCAGGGCCAACGCACTTTTCGAAAACAGCGTTTGGCCGTTCCAGTTAGTTGCGTGGTTATCTTTATGCCGGGTGGTTTCTGAAACAGGATTACTAACGGTAACGGCTTCCTGTATTTCTTCCATCCTACTTACAATACGGGCTACCATGGTGTCCACTTCATAATCGTTTCCCGCAACGCAGGCGTATTCTATATACCCTTCTGCGTCCGCCTCCACATCATAGGCAGTTTTTGACGTCTCAAAAACAAGGATTACATCCCCCGGTCGTAATTTTATCCCCTGTTACGAAAGGTATTTCTAAAACCGTAAGGGCCGTATCATTAACAGAGATCAGCGGAACTTTTATTTCCTGAACGACTGACATTAATTGAAGGCTATTTTTTATTTCTTCGATTATTCTATTTTCACCGGGGAGTACTGTATTTTCCAGTGATTTAACGGATGGAATAGGAACGGGCCATGCTGCAACCCTTTTAGCTTTAAAATGTATACTGGTTTTTTCCGTCAGTGAGGCTATTAATTCACTTCCTATGCCACCCGTGGCGCTACCCTCCTCCACCACCAATAAACGGCCTGTTACTTCAATGGATGCCCCAATAATATCCAGCGGCAAATGAGAAATCATCGAAGGCACTATTAATTCAGGCTTATGATCTGTTTCAATAAAGATATTGTTCAACATTGTATTCACTTCGCCGGCCATGCCGCCATAGGCCACTATAGTAATTGTCGGTTTGGCAAGAGCGGGGTAAACACGGACCACAGGATAGTTATCGTTGTTTCTTTCATAGATAAAATTAACCGCCTTAGTATGCAGGATCTTTTTACCATAATCGGTCTTATTCTCAATCACTATAACAGGGTGTGTTTCTTCCATTACAGAACGATAGATAATCGCCGGATCGAAAAAAGTATTGATGGCAACCGTTTTTACATTGTCAATCCCAATCAAAAATTTATCCAGCGTTTGGGAATGTGTTGGCCCATAGCCCCGCCTGCCGCCCATTGGCGTGCGGATCACCACCGGGCAATTTACCTTTTTGTTAAACATGTGATGAAACTTGGAGGCATGATTCACAATCTGGTCAAATGCCAGCGTAATAAAATCACCAAACATGATTTCGGCAAAGGGTTTAAAGCCGTTTAATGCGAGCCCATTAGAGACACCCACCAAAGCAGCCTCCGAAATGGGTGTTGACAAGCACCCGCGACGGAGCGATATCTGAAAGATCCTTTGTAACTTTAAAAGCTCCGCCATAGGGAGAAAGGATATCTTCCCCGATGCAAATCATTTTCTCATTTGCAATAATATTTTCTTTAAAGAACGCATTTAATAACTCTACCTGTCGCTTGTTTATAGCGTGTATTTCCTCCCATTGCCGGTTGTCCGTTTCCTGTGAGCGGCTGATAATATTCGTTCAGGCTGCTGGTCGTTTTCCTGCAAGATTTCGTCTACCATTTTATTTACATCGTCCGCTATAAGTTTATGATAATTATTATAATAAGCAGGTTCTTCCTTGCTGAATATTTCTAAAAAATCTTTTTCGCGGTTGCTATTGATTTCGTCAATATCCCTGTCATCATCTCCTTTTGAATGCGGGTTCAGCCTGTACGTATTTACAAGGAAGAAAAATGGCTTTACCTGTTCCCGCACATAAGCAATTGCTTCGGACGGCTTGTTCCATTAATGTCTGCCGGGTCCGCTGGTATGTTCCTTCTGCGGCCCTGATATCAAATGCGGCCGCCCTTAGCAAAATATCGCCTGCAAGGTTTACAGATTGAGGAGTAGACTGCGCATAGAAATTGTTTTCACAAACAACCAAGAAGGGTATATTCCATTTTGAGATAATATTCATAGTTTCGTACAGCACTCCCTCCCCTAATGTACCGTCACCTATAAATACAATACCTATCGCACCATTATTTTTTAATTTATTACCAAGCGCATAGCCTGCGGCAACCGGTACAATGCCACCCTGCACACCATTAGAATAAAAATTATTATTACATAAATGCTGGCTGCTTCCTATACCTCCTGGATGTTCCTGAAGCTTTTCCCATTAGTTCGGCAAGCAAACCCCTTACATCGCCGGTAAAAGCAATATAATGTCCATGACAGCGGTGATTGGAGAAAATAAAATCTTTTTTCTGCAACT
Organism: uncultured Chitinophagaceae bacterium; assembly: GCA_963819925.1. GTDB lineage: Bacteria > Bacteroidota > Bacteroidia > Chitinophagales > Chitinophagaceae > Ginsengibacter. The sequence continues at coordinate 51,826 of CAWFYG010000032.1, forward strand.
GGCCGGCAAAGGCAATTGCAGAAAATTCCTGCCCTACACAGGTATGAACAGTTCCGTTTAATTTACCTTCTGAAAATAAGGTTAATAAATTTTTCTTCGACAGTCCGGATCGATAGATTGCTTTTTTTAGGTTAACTTGTGATTAACAGCTTTGTTTAAGATTTTCCATGGGTAAAAATTAAATTATCATCAACTCAATCCTACATAATGGACTCGACATGCATTTATACAAAGGCTTATATTGACAATTTAATATAAAGGACAGGAAATCCCGAGAAAAAGCCCTATATTCATGATGGTTTTTATGAATATAGAAAATATGATTCATCTACATATCAATAAGGTCACCCAGATTTTAATAGCGGTCTGTAACGAAAGAAGTGGTAACACAAACGTTGCATTATAAAGATCGAAGTCCAAATGAGCAGATAATTCTATAAGAAGGATTAATATTTTTTAGGTATGCATGGGAGTGTAGTACCTGGACAAGGGCCGACGCAAAAAATTATTCTATTCTATCATCCGATTTGCAGGAATAACTCCTTTATTCGAAAAACTGCCTTTTTTTACATTCGCCCAATCTTCGGGAAGTCCCGGTGAATGTGTCAAATCCCGCGAATTTTGAATTCGGATTTATATTATTTATAGCCCATTTGGAAATTATTTGGCCCCGGAGTACACCAAATTCCAGGTAATGTATTTTATCGTTAGGATTTAAATGAGTAATTGCCAAATGATCGTGAAGCCTGAGCCTGTCACATATCTTATCGTTAGCCGGACTTTTTCTATACTCGGATTCATTTTTTAAAAAATATCCTGTTGCAATAAATGTGTTTGAAAAAAAAGTTGTTTTTATTTTCGACAAATTCCCAAATACAAAATAACAGCTATTTCTTAAAACCTGCCTAATTTTTTCAGGGATCATTCTTAGGATGTTGAATGTTTACTTTATATTTCTTTGCACTACCGGTATGGAAGGATTTCCCTTGTAAATAGTATATTGTTTTAAATTATTCTCTGCTACAGAATTCATTCCAAGTATACTATGGGTATGGCAGGTAACGCCGCCAAAGACAATTGCTTTAGCACCAATCCAAACACCGTCTTCCAAAACGATAGGCAATGAAAGAAAGTCAAATGTTTCTTTTGTGTGGTCGTGGCTGCCTGTCAGCAACACCGCTCCCTGCGATACCGTTACATTGTTCCCGATCATTACATCAGAGAGATTATCAATCCAAACGCTTTCCCCTATCCATGAATTGTTCCCAATACTAAGTTTCCAGGGATATTTTATATTAACCACCGGTTTTATTACCACGCCCTTTCCAATGCGGGCGCCAAACAATTTCAGCATGAATATTTTAAACCCTGAAAAAACGATTAATGAATTTTTTAAGAAAGAGAATATTAACGAAATACCAAAGCATTTGTTTTCCTTTCCCGGCTCCGATATCAATGGTCGTTTTATATGCGGCGTTATCTACCTGCTTCATGAAAATAATAGTTTGTATTTTTCAACCCGTGACTGATCATTAATAAAATCATGGGCAAAATTCCATGAAGATGTGGCAAAAGTATTCAAATTCTTTTTGTTCCCATGCTGCCGCAGCTTCAATAGCCTTCCCGAATGATTCCGGTTCATCAAGAGAAAGATCCCACCCAATCTTTCTTTTTATATAATTGTCTCCACGGTGTGCGGTCACTGATCAATACCGGCCGGCCAAATAAAAACGACTCAAAAATAGAGTGCCCAAAGTTTTCGCCGGTTGTAGGCAGCACAAATAAATGATTTTCCCCGAAAGTATTTTTGCAATTCATTTTTTTGTAAACTTCCTATATATTTTACGCGAGATATTTGAAGGAAGTCTCTTCTATTTTTTTAAGGCAGGAATCCCAATAATTTTTATCTTCAACGGGCCCGGCGATCGTAAGAGAAATATTACTTTTTGTTTTGCCAAGAACATTCAATACAAACATCAAATTTTTTATCGGCACCATGCGGGAGATAAAAAGGCATTTCAGTTCTCCCGTCTTTTTTTCGCAAAAAAATAATTCCGGCTGATTCATTTCCGGAAGATTATTCACTACCATAATATTACTTCCGCGGAAAGAAATTTTTTATTTCGTTTTTTTCCTTTTCGTTGGTTGCATGAAACAATATTTTTTTATTTATTCCCAGCCATTTGAATAAAAACAGGAAAGGTAATTTCTTGTAGGTTTTTACAGCCAGGGCGCCCTTATGGAGCGCTCCCCTCGGGCAAAGGATTATTTTTCCCGTGATTTTATTTCGCCATTTTAGCCACAAAGGGTAAATAACAAAAACCGGGGAATACATATGATTCAAATAAATAAAATCAGGCTCAATTTCATTAATTAAATCATGTACTTGTTTTTTCTTCAATGTTGATTTGCGGGTATAGTAAATATTTATACCGGGAAACACATCTTTAATCCATTTATTGGATTCTATGCCATCATAGGGTTGCGTTTCCCCATGATCGGTATCAGAAGTAAGGACGTAAATGTCGTAGTAATGATACAGGGCATTGACAATATTAACGCATGACTGGATGGGGCCACCCGCTTTATATCCCGGGCTGTACCAGTCTACCAATATCATTAATTTCTTTTTTGCCACAAGAATAGGCGAACCCCGGATTTAATAAATAAAGCAGGAGTGAAAATTGCCATCAATAAAATATGCGTTATTCAATTTTAACGGGAAGCCAACGGTGGATATTTTATGTCAAAAAAATCTGCATAAAGGAGCTTCTATCAATGCATTTTTATACCGCAGTTTCCGCTGATTTTTGCAGGGATGTTTAAAACTTGTCCCTTTCAGTTCCGGGAGCCGAATCATCGATCGGAACTGTCGACATGAGGTAACAATATGATAATGTTTCCCGGGTTTCTCACTATCGCGTTTATAGAGCTACCCGTTTCTCATAGATAAAAAAATCGCATGCGTCGAAATTATTTTCGTTCTTAATAGTTTGAACAAGGTCCCAGTTCACCAGGTTACTCTTTATCCAATTGGTAAATTTTCTATGCCTGATATGCAGTTTTTGGTGTCCTTCCACATCCCAGGCATAAATTACTACGAATCGTGTGGAAGATGAAAATAGATGACGCATATAGGTCTCAAATACGTCATCTTCCAACAAATGATAAACAACGTCTAACGACAAAGTAAGCTCAGCTTTGAATGTTTTTGAATTAGCCGCAAACTTCCCGGGTTCATAAATAAAGAAATTCTTTGTAGCGTCGCTCTTGAAAATATGAATGCATTTTTCTATTGCAGTTACAGACACATCTAAACCAACATAGGATGGGAATTCAAATTGCTTTAATTGATTGCCATCGCCACAACCCAATTCAAGAACTGAGGAAATATTATTTTCGGCTACAAACCGATTTAGAATGGTTGCTTTGTAGCTGGCCAGGCTACCGTAGGAGCCTATTCCGGATGTCCCCCTTTGTTGATACCTGCTTTCCCAATATGCTGCCGCACTACGATATTTTGTTTTAAAATTTTTATTTAATATGAATCTCCCGATTGTATTATTTAATAAGGATTGGGATAAGAACCGCTTCAGTCCGCTCATAAGAAATTGATTAGTGCCTTTCGTTCGTCACCTTTAAGAACCAACTCCTCTTGATAAAACGCAAGGAGAATGAATTGATGCAGATCAAAATCAGGTACTTGCAAGATTAGGCTGATCAACTGGTTTCTTTTCATATTTCCGTGTGAGGTCTTTTTTCCAGAACACCATCATCGCGAAAACCAACATACATCCTTTCACCAAATGCCCGAGGGAAGTTTGTAATTCACAATCAGGCCGAATGGGATAGTAAAATATCAAAGGTGTAAACAATAATAAAAACGGATAGTATTTACTATATTTATAGAACCCGTTTAGAACTTCGCTAAATAGAAGGCCCAGGCAAAACATAAAAATACAGCCACCCCAAACCCCAAAATTTACATATGCATCTCCGGGTGAACTTAGTCCCATAGAAGTTTGTCTCTGAAGTCTCATTCCTGAATATTTCGTAAACAAGGTCCTGTCCCCGGCATTTAATTTATCGGGGGCTAATATCCTGGGTAAAAAAGCAGCTTCCAATATTCGCCTTAATTCTTCACCATCAGCGAAAGGAACCGTAGCTGGAACCGTATACATTATATGTGTTATAATGAAGCCCTGGTTGATGCGGACATTGCTTTGTGCGAGACTTGTAAAACTAAATAAGGAGTTATTTTGCTCTTTTTTATCAACAGCATTTTGAAATGATTCCAGGCCGGCGCCTCCCTGATTCCCCGGTCCAGGCCGCTTCCCTGTAGTCTCCCTTTACCTGTTGGATAATCACGGCAAGCAGAATAAAACCGGAAGCTGCGATAGCCTTCAATGTTATACCTGGTTTATATTTGATGGCCAGTACGGCGCCCAGCATAATTAGCCATGTAAGTAAATCGTGAAACATTGCTGCACGTAACGTAGTAGCTATGATTGAACCGAAAACCAGCACCAATGCCCAGGTCTTTAACTGTTTCGTCCCAAATAGTAACATAAAGACGCCAATGAACTTAAAGCTGCTAAGCAGGTAAAAAACAAAGGCTAGGTCTGCAGAGAAAAGGCCCTGTTACATACGTTGCTAAAAAGCCAATTCCGATAAATATATAGGGAAGATTTACTGCACTGTCAACGAATTTAGTAATTTCTTTTTCATTTAAAACTTCGCCTTTTAGTTTTCCTGCCGTAATATGAAGCCCGATGATAAATAAAACAACTGCCGGTATCACGTAATCGAAATACTGTGCCTCCGGAATTTGCATCCTGTAAATATTATTTAGTCTGGTAATCATCCAGCCCATTAAATGCCAGCGTGGGACCAAGAAACATTTGCAGGCACATGAATGAACCTGCAATATACCTGACAGGTATTACAGCGCCGACAGAATAGAAAAGCAATAAAAATTGATGGAGGGTTATGCAAAGAGCTATAAAACTATACCAGCTTAGATCAGTCCAAACAAGCTTAATAAAAATTATTGCCAGAAAATATAAAAGCCAGTTAAACTTGACTTTAAAAAGTGAAATCATTTGGTAATGAGTTTTAAAAGATCATCAATCTCCTCTTCGCAATTAAAATTAATAAAACGTGATGTACATTTCTTTCTTTCTACAAGTTTTTCCAGGTCATATTTACACAGGTCTTTAAAATTGAGACTTACTACTTTTGGCCAGGCCTCTGTCGAATCATATTTGGTGCATCCCTGCATTACTTCCGGGTACCATACGTCCAAACCACAAGCCAGGTATTCAAATAATTTATTGGGGGCATTAAAAACATAATTGGGGATATGCCCCTTGTAAAGCAAGATACCAATATCGTACTGTTTCAGTATTTCCGGTAATTCATTGTAGTTTACTCCGGCTTTTAAATTGATGAATGCAGAATTCAATGTTTCCAGGAATATTTATGGTATCCCTTGTGATGTTGTAGGAATAAATATTCCAGGTTACTTTTCCATTCTGAGCTTCTACCCATCCGGCGAATTCACGGGTGTACATCGTATCCATACTTAGGGAGCCTGCATAAACCATTTTTACAGGCAGCGATCTTTTTGTAGTGGATTTAGTTGACCAGGCTTTTGGGGGATAGTTGGCTAATATTTTGGGCTCATGAATTCTTGCAGGCGCAATATCTTTTATAAACATCTGCATGCGACTTTCATTGGTATGGGATACCCATTTTGCCACCGGGTATAATTGCATTTCAAACTTGTGAAGTAGCTTTGTCAGCTTCATTCCATTCCCGTATTCTGCGGGAGTTATGTATTCGTGGTAATGAATATATAGTTCTGCTTTTTTATTAAAAAAGCGTTTATACAAATAAGCGGGCAGGGAAGAAATAGTTTCATAATACATTATTTTACCCGGCCTTTTTATTACCAGCTTCCATAAACAACCCAAATAAAACAACCCGTAATAATATACCCGCAATGCCCTGGAAATCCCCTTTCCTGATTTCCCAAATCTTATTATCCTGATATTTGAATGCCTGGATTTAAAGTTACTTAAAACGGTAGCGTTTGCCAGCGTCGTAAGTACATAAATCCTACCTGGGGGGTTATTGTCTGCTAAAACATTCAAGAAATTTTGCAAAGGCGGGTAATATTCGATCGGGGGAAAATGTATTATTGCTATTTTGCTCACTTTGCTCTGGCAGGTATCTTTAAAAGAAGCTTCGAAATACCGGCTTCAAGGGAAATTAGATCCCTTTGAAGCACATTTTTCATTTTAGTATTATCTGGTTGACGCCTTGACATATCCCCTTCTGCTAAGGGGGGCAGGTTAACAATTCCGGAAGTGGATCCTGTTAATTTAATAATCGTTTCAGCCAATTCCTTTATTGTAACCAGTTTGTCATCACCCACATTTACCACTTCATTTATAAACAGGCTTTCTTCCAATACCTTCATTGTAAATTCGATATTATCATCTATATAGCAAAATGTCCTGGATTGCGTTCCATCCCCATAAATAGTAATATCGTTCCCTTCCAATGCAGCGCTTAAAAACTTTGCTATAACAAAATCTTCACTCTGTTGTGGCCCATACGTATTAAAAAACCGAAAGATGGTATAATCCAGGCCAAATTCTTTTTTGTATGCCCTGCAAAAACACTCTCCCAGGTTTTTAACTACCGCATAGGGCAACCTGGAATTCAGGGGTGTATCATATTCATGTTGTGGTAAATGCACCGGCTCTCCATACACTTCAGAGGACGATGAAAAAAATATTCTTTTTACTTTCATTTTTTTCGCAAGCTCAAATATCAGTTGAAGACCAACAATATCATCCAATACAATTTTAGGGTTCGCCGTTGTTCTTGACACGCCTACCACCGCCGCATAATGAAAAATATAATCAAAATGAAAACTTTCGAATATTGGTTTTATTTCATCCGGGTTATTTACGTCACATTGTATAAATGTATAATTTGAATGAGATGAAATAAATTCCTTTTTTCCTGTAAGAAAATTATCAACCGCAACTACGTAATATCTGCCCGTTTTCACTAAAGCATCAGCAAGACAACTGGGAATAAAGCCTGCTCCCCCTGTTATCAATACTTTTTTCATATTCAGATTACTAATTTATAAGTTGCAGAATCTTTTTTAACCGTTCTTCATAATTATGTTTAGTCCTGATCATTTGTTGTGCGGCTTTTCTTATTGATTGGGATCTTTCCTTATTTTCCATTACCCATTTTATTTTTTCTACGACCTCGTTCTCATTTTTAAAGAAAAGGATGCTTTCGTGATCAATAAATTCATTTTCAAATTCCGGGCAGGATGGAAGCCAACTGCAACCCTCCCGATGTAGGGATCTCAAAAAAACGCATATTTGCTGCCGGATAATTTGTGTCATCAATTACATTGATGTTTATCCGGCTCCGGTTAAAGTAGTTGGAAAGATCCTTTGCATACAACCCGTCACTCTTCCACCGTTTCAATAATTTTTTATCTTTGCAACTGCGTTGCCAGTAATTCCCGTGAAGCTCAATAGTAAGGTTGCTGAACTGTTCATTAATGACCTTCATCACTCTTTCCCGCTCAGGCCTCCACCCACCTACGAAAGATACATCGCACAAAAAATCATCCGATTCCCTCACCTCATTCCAATGAAGAAAGGTATCTCCCGCTAACGGAATCCAATGAGGATTTGCGAACCCTAAGGTACTGAAAGCTGCTAAAGATGTATTACTATAACTTGCACTCAGGTCAAAGAGCCTGGCATTATTCAAATTGTTAGTATCCAGGTTCATCGGTGTGTCGGGCCATACCCAAATTATCTTACATTGCGGCAGTATCAATTTTATGGTAATTAAGGTTCCATAGAAAATTTTGGAACTCCCAAATAAAAATAAGACAGCCGGGATTATTTTCCTTGACAAATATGATGAGTTCTCTATTCATTTTTCTCACCCATGCTTCGACGGGTAAAAAATTCTGCATCTTTTTTCCCGGCTTACCGAACTTAACATATTTCTCAGTTTCTTTACGGGGATCAAACTGTATAACTTCATATCCCAAAGCTTTGGCAGCATTCGCATATGAAGTTTCCAGGCAGTAATTATTAATGTTACCTACCAAAAGTAGTTTTGTATTATTATTCATATCCAAATAAAAATTCTTTGACTTTTTAAAAATTATTTAATAGACAAAATTTCCTGATCGAACGGAATGCAAATCGTAAAGACCCGTTTTCCCGCGGAGAAATAATTGAGCGCAAAAAAAATATAAAAAACAATTTAATGTTCAAGGCTATTTATCCTACACTATGTATAGTATATGAAAGATAACCTTTCCTGTATCTGATAAGTAACAAAAATCCAGCTTGTCATGGCTATTATGGCCGCTTTAAAAGAGCATAAAGTCTTCGCCTGATTAATTTAAATATAAAAACAGGAGTTATCAATGAGCAAACGCTGCAAAAAATGTAAATAGTATATATGGCAATCCTGTTCCACACGGTTAATAATTTATAATTGCTGTTTCTGAATGGGCTAAGACCTCTCACAAGCCCCCAGGCTTCAGGGAATGCACCATTTTCTTTATAATCAAGCACCCAATGCGGGAAAGTAATCAAGTAAATCCTCTTAAAAATAAAATAGATACGTTTTTGGGTAAGTTCACCTGCGTCCCTTAAGGCGCAAATGAGTACATTTATAACCGAAGGCAACCCACCATCAACTATCCTGTAGTTACTCCAGTTTTTTGCAATTTTATCCCTGATAAGAATTTGTACCCAATCCATCAAGTTTCATGTCTTTAATAATCAAAGGCTTTTCGATGCAAAATAATACAGCCTCTCTCGAGATCATGTAAACACCCAGGTACATTTGTGCAAAAATACTTCCATCATACTTCGCCGTGTTGTGCTTCGAAAAAATTTCTTTTTTATATACCAGGCCACCTACGAAACTAAAACAGGAATAGTTTTTTAATGCAATATCAGACCCTGTTCCAATAACCCTGTTTCCCCAGGCACGTTTTACTAATGTTCCATCCATACCTTCGTCAATCATGTTGCAGTAGCCAATATCGGGGTAATTATTTTTCTTTAAAAAATCTACCAGGAATTGAATGGCGTCATCGGAATACAGCGAATCATCATTGCCGATTACAACGGCGTATTCGCCGGTTGCCATCTCAATGCATTTGCGGTAATTGCGGTCATAACCCATATTCCGCGGATTTATGTCAAAAATGATCGGGTACTTATAAACCGGTGTAAGCCTTTTAATTTCCGAAACAGTATTGTCGGTTGACCGGTCATCACTAATCACAATTTCAATATCCGGATACGATTGTTTTTCAATTATTTCCAGACTCTTTAGTAAAAATCTGATACGGTTATATTGCGGAATACAAATAGATACTTTCATGAATAAACAATGAGTTATTTTTAATTACCGCTGTCCAAATCTTTTTTTCTGGAAAACAGCCGGGGTCCATTTACCAAATAACTCCGCCTTGCTTTTAGGTATACCGATTACAGTTCCATATATACCAAATTCATCTTTAAAATTCCTGTCCAGGTATTTTACTTCGCGTGTATCGCCAACCCGGAATACATTATAAGGCAGCATCGATAATGCTTTACCAATGGCCAGGTCTTCACCCGCAGTATGGCTTTCTAAAAACAGAACCGGTTCATTCTTCAGAATACAATTTTTCATTCCTTCCAATGCATACACTCCTCCACCCTCAATATCCATTTTAATAAAATCCGGATAATACCCGCGGGTCTCAAAATAGGTATCCAGTGTAATGCCATTAACCTCAGTTTCGCCACCCGCTTCGCCCGCCCATTTGCTATCCAGCGACGACATGTAATGGGTATGGCTGAGAAAAATTTTCACGGTTCCGTCTTGATTACTGACGGCCGCATTCACAGGGGTTACGTTACTGAGTCCGTTCAATTCAATTGTTTCCGATAACCTTGCGAAAGTGCCAGGGATGGGTTCAAATGAAAATAGCTTCCCTTTAGGACCGATCCTTAGTGAAAGATACCGTGAAAAATAGCCAACATTCGCCCCAATATCTGCAACCACCATTCCCTCTTTCACAAACAGGTTAAATATTTCAAAAGTATTCGGTTCATGAATACCAAGCATCATATCAAGATTAAGGTCTTCATTAAACCGGAATTTGAATCCTTTGTTTTTACCGAAGAATACCCTATTTATCTTTCTTGATTTCAAGACATTTCGGATCAGCATTTTTGCAATCTTTTTCATACTATTTTATTAATGTCCCGTGGCTTTTTAGCTTCGATATAAACCGATAAATAGGATTCTTTTGTTCCTTCCACATCTTTAATTTCGCTGATGAATTTACTCTCTCCATAGGTTAAAGAATACGGGGATACAAAACCTGCATTTTTTATTTTCAACAGGAGACTCCTGTCATCGTACATGAATTTATGCTGATGTGGGTAACCCTGCCATTCTAAAACAACTTTTTTAAAAATATTGAGATTAGTTCCGTACTGACCTTCGCGGTGCATATTTATCGCCCACATTATAAATTTTGTCGGATCTGCCATTGAAGCATCATTATAATCGCATAGGTATTGCCTGCAGATTTTATTCAGGTCTGGCACTACGATCCTTATAACACCGCCGGGTTTCAGACACCTGAATGATTCCTGCAAAAACAAAGCCGCTGACCGGAGCGTTAAATGTTCAAATAAGTGTGAAGCGTAAACGATATCCACAGAGTTATCCCTGAATTTCCATTTTTTATTCAGGTTCATGTAAATAATATTGTGACTTGAATAGGCAACATTATTTATCTTTTTGGCTAATTTTTTACCGATCAGCGGCACCCGCTGCAGATGTGCGTTTAGGGAAGAATCTGTATTTATCCATCCGGCTGGCCTTACAGAACCACAACCAAGATTTAATTTAATTTTATTCATATTTTCCCTGTTAAAATTTTTGTGCGATTATGCACGGGGTTCGCAAAGAATTCTTTCTATTCGCCCACATGGAATTAATGATCACCCATCTTTTTTAAAATATTCCATTGAAGGCTTATGGTCATCAGGACCTGTGTGGTTATAAGATGCCATAAGCACACCTGCCACAGGTATCACGCTATTATCCATTTAATTTTTAAATATTTATTAGTTGAAAAGGCGACAATTTATGGGATTTCTCTATCCGGTCAGTGGCTGAAAATATTGATCCATAGATTCACTAACAGGCCCGAAGTTGTTTATACAAAAAACTTTCAGAGCCTATTCCTTTACAAATTTTTGAATGCTAAGATGGCCGGGTGTCTCTACTTTTATAAAATAAATTCCTTTTGGACTTCCTGTAAGATCCAATGGCTGGGGACCATACAAACTGAAAAATTCATTGTTAATAATGGACTGGCCGCTGGAATTTAAAATAGTGTATTTCACCTTCCCGAGGTATCCATTCATATAGATCAGGAATTTACCGTTAGAGGGATTAGGGTAAAGAGTGAAAGCTCTTTGGTTAATGGTTTTTACGGCCCTCGCATCAGAATAACAAATATTACCTGCCCCGGCAATCACCACCAAACGATATTGGTAAGGAATACCAGGCCGTGATATCGTTATCGGTGTAAGAATAGGATGTATCCTGGCCGACAGGTATTATAGCTACTCTTCTAAAAATTGAATTTACGGTAGCCTTCTGCAATTCATACTGGCTAATATTTTGCTGTTCTGCAATATTCCAGTTTACCGTCACTTCGTTATAAGCTGTTGGCTGTAACAGCCAGGGTATTATTAACCCGGATTGTATTTTGTGGTGCATGGATTTCTGCAGCCGTTTATTGACAGTACTTCATTATTCCGGATTAAATCAGCAGCCTGTTCATAAGTTGGCTTTTTTATAAAGCAGGTTATAGGCGACGTCATACCTGCGCCTAAAGCTGCAATTTTATTGCCCTCGGGAGTATTGGCCAATTCATAATCACCACTTGCCGGGTCAACGAATATTGCCTTCAACCCTCTCGGATCGTTTCTAAGGTCAAAAAAAAGCGAGTGGGCATCCTGCCCTGTTTGTTTTTTCCAATCTATCGAAGTCAACAACACCGCTTGGTAACTCCGTTTGGCCCGGGCAAAGTAACCGTCCAGGTTATCGTATTGCCGTTTAATAAAACGTACACATTATTATCCCATTTGTCCCCGGAGGCATTATCATGCTACCTGCGATGTATGAAGCTGCCATCATGGTGGCAGCAGGATCATTATCACAAATAAAAATATTTCCGGAAGCATTTATTTTACTTTCCGGCGCCCCGCCTCCATAAACAAATGAGGAATTACCTGCCGTGGTATTACATATATGAAAAATGGAATTGGTAAGTTGCAAAGAGGTACCTGCCTGCATGTAAATGCCGGTAGTAAAAGAAGCATTTTTTGTTTTTATAAGGCAATTATTAACCACAGAATTAACCGGGTCCGGACGCATAGCCAATACCGTAAGAAGTCACATCCTTAAAACAGCAATTATTAAACGCTGCATATTTTGCGGACCCGTAATATTTATAGCCATTGATAAATCCATCAGTATATACATTATTCAACAATACCGAATCATTATTTGCAGTATAAAAGAATGGCTGCCTGTCGGAAGTATCTGCAAAGGCAACGGTATTGTCAATTTCCAGAGCTCCATAACTGGTTCCCGTGCCGTGGGTGTGCATATACATGGGCTTGGGTATATCTAAAAACATAGAATTTTTAATAGTGCAATGCCTGCTTAATCCTTCTGCATCATAGAATACTACCGCGTATTCGCTGGTATTTTTAGCCGAGGGCAGAAAAAGAGAATGATCAATAGTTCCGCTCCTGGCATTTAAATGGTGAATGCCTGCGCCGGGGCCAAATATTATTTTGTTGTATGATGAATTATTGCCACCCGGCAACATTCCATTGCCGGCACCAAATCCACGCACCCATAAATTTTCAAATACGCTACCCGACTGGTAGATACTATTAACTCCCCAATCCCTCACGGTAACTTCATACCGGTATTTGGCATTTGAATTAGGCGAGCTCCCATCACTGGTATGAATATACATCCATATTGTATTTACTGAATAATTGATGGGCGAAGAAGGTGCATAAAATGAACCCGGGTTTTGGTCAACCTGTTGCAATGAGTTATAAAATGTTAAGACCTTGCGGGCGGAAAAGGGCGCAGTTTTTTCGAGTGCCCTGTCAATTTCAGTTACATAAATATAGCTGTAGCTTTCAATGGCAGTAATGCCGGCACCCGTAAAACCATTATAAGTAATTTCCTGTTTATAAATATTGCTGGTACCGCTATCTTTCAGCCATCCTGTGCTGAACTCTTTGCCTCCATCCAAAACAGCAAAATCAGTATTCCCATTTTTGCCGGGATATGTCTTCATTTCAACAGGATAAGATGTTACCAGGCTTTCATTAAAAATATTCCCGCTTTCCAGGGCAACTTTTACCTTCCCGTTTATTTTCGCAAAATCAGTGAGGAGAGGCGCCGTTGCAGTAATTGTTTTCCGGGGTAAAAGCGGTGATGTACCGGGGTAAATATCTTTCCCCTGGTTACTGATATAAAAATCAGGTGCGTCCTGCCCCATCGATATAAGTGGCACGAATAAAAAAAATATTATACAAGCAGTGAGAAATTTCAGCATCATACTCCAACCCGGATTTGGCTAAGTGATATTATTCATTGTGTACATAAAACCAAAGGGGGTGATTAATTCAGGCAGGAGATTCGGATTTGAATAGTAAATATACATTATAGGGCTTTAAGCACGAAATTTTGTCTATCATCTTTTTGCCTCCGATAAAACAAGCCACACTCCAGTGTCTGCTTGCGAAATATATTTCTCCCTGTTACAAGATATCATTAAAACTAACCCAATGGCACTTTAATATTACTCATATAGATGAAGTAGAACCGGAGTACAACTCTACCTTATGTTAAAAAAATAATTGATTGTTTTGGCGTATTTTCTTTGCGAACAGGATTTGAAGACTTACATGTAATCAGCGTGTGATTATTACCAAATATTATTTTATTCTCGCCCTTTTCAACTTTAATGATAATTGTGTTTTGGAAACTTTCAAATTTTATTTTCGAAGCCCATATCCTAAATAGGCATATCCCATTTCCAGTCTCTTTCATCCGGAGCAATTTTTTTAAATGCAATGCCATCATAATTTAATCCGAGCTGGGTATCTGTTTTAAATGAGTATCCTCTAAAAAAAATTTGTTTAAATGGAATCATGCGCAATTAGTTTCGTTACTGCTTTTTCTAATAGTCTTTTTTTTCTTGAGTACACAATCTTACTGTGTTTAGCATAACACTTCATAGTGGGGTAAAGTATTAATAAATCTTGCCATCTTTGCACACCGGGCCATCCACCACCACAGTCGTCTAAAACAATAATACCGTTTACATCAAGTATTTTATCAATGAAGTAAAAATCCTGCATTACAATATCAAATACTTTTGTTGTATCAACATAAGCAAATTGTACACGATGATTTTCATAAAAAAGCCTTGGCAGCACCTGGTCTGATTTTTCATACCTGATCTCGATTAAATTTTCCAATCCCTCTTTTTCAATATTATATTCTGCCACACCGCCCCATGGATAAGGCTCAATTGCAATATGGCACACCGTAGAATGCCCCATATCTCTATGTTTTTCCAGTATAAATAAAGTTGATATACCGTATGCTAACCCTACTTCAACAGATTTTGAAGGTTTCACCTTATCAAATATCTCTTGTAAAAATAAACCCTGCTCTTTTGTTGTATGTGAATGCAATTTTACATAGCTATTGTCGGGAGTTTCAACTTGCATTGTCTCAAAAATGTTTTTTAAAGTACCGAGCATATTAAGTAAGAATGTCTGTTTTATAGAAGAATAGCACGGAATTTATTTTTTTGTTGAAGCCAACCTGTTTGTGTATCGCACTTATAAAATGGAAACTCACCAGGGTTTATTAATTAAAAGCAGATAATGAGTTGCCAATGATATTCCAACTGTATTTATTTTCTACGAGCCTTCTTGCATTCACGCTAATGAAAGAAGCCTTAACCGGGTCAGATGATAATTGAATTATTTTGTCTGCAAACCCGGCAGGGTCATCTGCAACCAAAACGTCATTGTCTTTGTGAGCCTCTATACCCTCAACTCCGATAGTGGTAGTAACAACAGGATTGCCGAGACTCATGGCTTCTAATATTTTTAACCGGGTACCACTCCCCTGCATTAAAGGCGCTATTGCTATATTGCATTTCCTGTACCACGGTGTTACTTCATCTACTTCGCCAATAAATTTTACTGTTTTATCATTAAGCAGCTCATGATAAGCCTGCCTGTTTCCCTTACCAATAACATACAATAGCCTGTCGGGCAATCGCCGAATGATCATCGGCCATACATTTTTATAAAACCATAGTAAGCCTTCTTTATTCGGCTCATAATCCAGGTTGCCGCAGAAAATAATATTTTTCATTTGTTCGCCGGAATTGTTTACCGTGTGGCCAAAAAATGTGGTATCAACTCCGTTAGGAACCACATAACCCATCGGTATTTTTTTATTATTCAATTCCGTAAATGTATCCAGGTCTTTCTGGCTACAACAGAATATACCATCAACCACTTTATATAAACTGGTTTCTGCCTCCAGGAGATTGCTAACTATCTGCTGCTGTTGCTTATTTTTCGTACCTGCCTGCTGAGCCAGTAGCGAATCGACATTATATGCGTTATAAATGATCTGTGCTTTTTTATTGTGTTTTCTTATCCATTTCGCCTGGCTGGTTAAGGACAAATTTTCCAGGACGATAAAATCAAATTGTTCACTGGTTAATATTTTTTTTAGCACCGGGAATAATTTTAAAAAGGAACCATCAGCCGATTGATTGAAATTTTTTGTAATCCACCTGTATTGCAACGCATTTCCAATTCTTTTCGGTAATAAAGAAAAAATGCTTTTCGGTATTTTTTGGTTATAGGTGGTATAAACAGAAGCATTTACAATGGAAGGATAATTTTTTGCACCGGACAATAAATTTTCTTTTTTGGCATGGGTGACGGCGGTAACATCAAAGTATTTGGTTAGCTGGTGAAAAATATTAAAGCATCTTTGTAATCCGCCATTTTTAGGAGGGTACAGATTTTCATATGGCATAATTATCAAGACTTTCTTTTTCAAATGCAGGTATTATTTCAGTTGCCGGTAGGTTAATTCTTCCTTTAATAATATGTCCAGTACTTCCGGAAAGTGATAATTATAATTCCACCCCAGGTTATTTTTCGCCTTGGTATTATCGCCGTAAATATCTTCTATTTCCGTAGGCCTTAGCAATGAAGGCAAAATTTCCACGCAATTCATTGAAAGGCTTAAATGGTCAAAGACATATTCGATAATATATTTTAAAGAGATGGATTCACCCGAGCACACTAAGTAATCAGAAGGATCTGCCTGCTGCATCATTAACCACATTGCTTCCACATACCTGGGGGCAAACCCAAAATCACGTTTTAAATGAATGTTACCTACAAAAAGTTTTTCTTTTATTTTGTATTTAATGTCAATAGCACCGGTTATTACTTTTTTTACAAAAAAAGACGGCTTCCTTAAAAAAGATTCGTGGTTAAATAAGATGCCGCAACAGTTAAATAAATTATAAGCTTCCCTGTAATTTGTAGTGATCCAATGAGCTGATGCTTTGGAAACCGCATAAGGGCTTAAAGGGTGCATGGGGGTATTTTCCCGAATAGGAAGATTATCCACTTTGCCATACATTTCGCTGCTCGATGCCTGGTAAAATCGGGTAGGATACCCAATAATTTTTATTGCCTCTAATAAATTCAGCACGGAGATAATGTTAAACTGAATAGTTCCAATCGGCTGGGAAAAAGATTGGCCTACGGAGCTTTGGGCAGCGAGATTATATACTTCATTAGGATTGTATTTTTTAAATAAGCTGATTATCTGGGTGATGTCGTGGAGATCGCAATTCTCAAAAATTACTTTGTTACTAATTTTAAGATACTCGAAACCTGAATAATTGTTTTCACCACTACTTCTTATAATACCTACGACCCTGTAATCTTTATCAATTAAAAGTTTTGCAAGATACATTCCATCCTGCCCGGTTATGCCTGTGATAATTGCTGTTTTTTGCAAAATTCGATGCAGATTTTAATACGAATATACTGGTGTCAGAGTAAATGAGTCAAACTCTTCCCGGTTTGATTTCAGTTTAGTAGGACAATCATTTGTTCTAAATATTCAATGCCTGGTAAGCAATAAAATAGAAGTTATAACCCTTCCTGAAATGATTGCAGTATTCTTCTTTATCAAGGGACGGTTTTTTTAATAAATAATATTCCATCAATGATAAGTTATAGCCCAGGGAATGCATATAATCATAGAACACTTCAGGCTCAGTGCCATAAATATCTGAACCACCCAGGCCCTGCTCATAGATGATAACTGGTTTCCATTTAGTAAGTATTTTAACAGCGCCTTTGATCACCTCAAACTCTGCTCCTTCCACATCAATTTTAATAAATTCAATGGGTATATCAGCAGGAATTATTTCATCTAATTTTCTTACTTCAACTTGTATGGTTTTGTCTTCCTCCGGCCGGTCATATTTTCTTTTAAGGAAACCGCTATAAGCGGGATTTGTAGTTACATAATTGAAAGGTACTGTTCCATTTCTCTCTCCCAATGCAAAGGGAAAAATTGTTGCCCTATTTTTAAATCGTTTTTTGAGGTACTCATACAAACCAGGAATAGGCTCAAAAGCAAAATGTTGACCATCTGGCGCCGCATCGGTCATTTTAATTAAAATATCACCCTTGTGTGCTCCTACATCAACCGTATTGGAACCTGGGTTTACTATTTGTTTAATAATATGAAACGTCTGCAGGTCATATCTTGTATTCATATCAAAAACATAGGTTTCAAATCCTTTCTCTGCAACTTGCTTTTGCCTGAAGAGCCGGGAGTAAATTCTTTTCAAAAGATTCATCCTTTGGGGTTCATTCATTATTAAGTTTTCTGACAATTTTTCATTCGCTCCTTATCCAGGGGTTGATACCTGGAAGCTTCTTTAAATTATATTATTATACCATTATGCCGGCGAATTCTCTAACAATTCTTTTGTGAGCTTCTCTTTATACTCCTTTATCCACTGATGCGCATTAACTGAAATTGTCTTTAACAATTCAGGATCATGAAAAAGTTCGTTCACGGCATCAGCAAAATCCTTCGGACTATCTGCAATGAATAAATGGTCTTTAAAAGGCTCCGCGACACCTACTGCTCCTGCTGTCGTGGAAATAAGTGGCATCCCATACGCTAAAGCTTCTAATGTTTTCAGCTTGTAACCTGTTCCTCCATTCTCAGGATTTATCACCACATCACCCAAAGCATAAAACTCTTCTAATCG
The DNA here is from genome assembly GCA_963819925.1 of uncultured Chitinophagaceae bacterium. Taxonomy (GTDB): domain Bacteria; phylum Bacteroidota; class Bacteroidia; order Chitinophagales; family Chitinophagaceae; genus Ginsengibacter. Next base: position 70,349 of record CAWFYG010000032.1, read on the forward strand.
TTCTATCTTTCCTGTCAAAAAAATATTAGGATGATTTATTGTAAGCTGTTCACAAATACTACCGCCTATTATGAGTTTTGCTGCAGGATTTTTATTAAGGATAAGAGAAAAGATTTTTTCTATGAATAAGTTAATACTTGCCACGTTTATAGCATTGTCTGAAGCGATATACAAGAGCTTATTTTCAGGAATTTTAGCGGGAAGAACTTTTATGTTCGGAATATAATTATATAAAATAATCTTTCTCTTCACCATATTTGAGAAAATTTCTGCGTCATTTTTTTTTACTGCCAAAACCAGGTCTGCTCTCTTTAGCGCTTTTATTTCCTGGTCTCTATACAAACTAACCCAGCCTGGTTGCAGATTTAGTTCAAGATATACCTTAAACCTGTCTGTAAATATATCAATCGTATCAAGTATTTTAAAAACATCCTTATCAAAAAATGTGAGCGCTTTAGACATTGATACATATTCACATACCACAGCATCATATTTATTTTTTTTTTGAAGTTCTGTTATTACTGGTTTCATAAATACAGAAAAATAATTATCCACTTCATTATTATATAAATACTGGTTTTTTGTAATCGATCCTGTAATTAATTGGATTTTTCTTAAGTACCGCATTAGTACGACAGATATTTTCCAAAAAATATACGGCAGCGTTTTCCTGTTTTGATGTATCTTCTTTTGTGGTACAATCAGCAGGTTATTTTCTCCAAAATAGGCACGCATTGCCTGTTCATCATAGTTCTCATAAGCCAGGTATAAAAAATGGGTTTCCCATTTCTGCTCTTTAAAAAAAGAAACCAGGGATTTTATATGCAGCCTGTTTCCGGCATTAGTAGGGTGTGTGGGTGTAGGAGAAATAAATAAAACTTTTTTATGCATAGTAGATATTGGAAGTTATGATGAGTACTGCTATAATATATTTCCCAAATTATTTTTTTAGGTTTAAACATTGAGCATTCTTAAAGATATTTTGATCATTGGGTATTTTCTATTGTGATCCGATGTTTCTGCTGTTTCTATGTGGTGAAGTTTGGCCCATCATTTTTTAAAGGCTGCAGGAAATATTTTATTTAGCTTATTATAAACCCTGTAGAACAGCATTCCCTTAACACTTTGTAATTCATTTCGCATTTTTTCAAACTGTTCATAATCCGGTAAAAAACTTGCGAAATGTTGTTGCAGCACAATTTTTTTTTCTTTCCTTAATAATTGTTGATTTTCTTCTTTGGAACTTATTCCTTCAAAGTTATAAATGACACCTGTTATCGGTATATGTTGATGGCTGTATTGATATTTATGCACGGCCAATAGAAAGAATTCCCAGTCAGATACTATTTGATAACATTCACTATAGAGCCCAATCTTTGAGAATAGTGAACGCCTGATTAAACTGCCTGCATGTGGCAAAGAACTATGAAGAAAAAACCCGAAAGATAATTTCCCGGGTAACTCCCATGGTGTTCTTTCAATTCCTTTTTCAAGGATCGCATTTCCATAAATGATATCAGCATGGTTGCCTTTCTCAAAGAATGCTGTTAGTATATTTTCATTAAATAAATAATCTCCGGAATTCAAAAACAACAGGTATTCACCATTCGATTTTACAATCCCTTTATTCATTGCATTATAAATACCATTATCTGGCTCACTTACCCGGTAAGTTAACCTGCCTGCATTTTTTTCTATCAATTCTTTACTGCCGTCAGTGCTTCCACCATCAATAATTATGTATTCATAATTCGAAAACGTTTGCGCAAATACACTTTCCATTGTTTTTTGCAAACCTGCTACATTGTTGAGATTGATGGTGATGATGGAAAGTTTAGGTCTACCCGACATATAAATTCTTTAAAGAATAATGCTTATTTTTTTGCATAACCTTACTTACAAAAATATTTAAACTGCCTCATTTTGAACATTAGTAGTTTCCTATACCCATATCTTTTATATATATAATTACACCAAACTTCCTTAAGAAATTTGTTTTCAAAGGCTTTGTCTATCTTTATATTTCTTTTTTTCAAATCTGCTTTCATCGTATCTCTTAAAATTTTAGATATAGGATTATTTACATCGGTTGTGTGAGTTGCATTTTCGGTAAAGCCTATGTTTTGAATCAAATTTTTTGAAGGGTAAATGGTAAGTTTTTTAGCTACTAATTGTGAGTAAATCCATTGATAATCCCAGGTATCTATTTCATTATTTGTAACTTTTTCAAATTTGTCCGTCCAAAAATCTACCCAATTTATGTCTATATCAAAAAAATTATACTGAACCAGAAGAGAAGTGAAAAGTCTTTTATTTTTTGACGATTTCCAATCTGCTAAGTTGTAATCAATTTCCTTATGCGTTCTTTTCCATGTCGCCCAACCCCACATATTCATAAACCTTGCAAAAAGATATTCATCATCGTTTTTAAAGCATTCAGTGCCAAAGTTAAATCCACTAATTGACCACACTCGTTCATCATGCCTGTATAACTCCAAAAGTTTTTTACAGTAGGGAAAAAAAGATAGATCAGGGAGTGTATCATCTTCCAATATTATTCCTTCTTCAACATGGTCAAAAAACCATGCAAGCGCCGTGCTCACCGCAGCACCACATCCCAGGTTTTCATCATGAAATAATATTTGAACGTCGCATTCCCAAACGATACCTTCCATAATTACCTGTCTTGCTTCCTGGCATTTCTGAATTTCATCCGGCCTATCTTTCCTCGCGCCATCTGCAGCTACAAATAATTGTTTCGGTTGAACTTTCCTAATAATTTCAAATACCTGCCTCGTTGTTTCTGGCCGGTTAAAAATTAAAAATAAAATCGGTATGTCATTATATGCCATTTGCAAGACTTATAAAATATAAATTATTCTTGAGTTTGATTTAAGGTTACGCCAATAAATATTCACTTAACTTTTTCCTTTTATTTTGATATTTTTTTTCAACACGATTTGCCACTCGCCATAATAGCCGGGCACGTCTAAGTCTTTTAAATAGCCGGGTCTGTATCATTTCGGAGTCTGCAAGATTAACACCCTTATATGTACCATCAAGTAAATTTATCGGCTTATAGATTCTAAATGGTATTCCAAAATTTTTAAAATAGTATCCATATATCAATGCCGGAGTTTTATCCATCGGTTCAAGCTTATCAACTATCATCTTAACCAGTTCTTCGTGCAAAGACGGTTTGTAAGTAGTATTCATATCATAGTAAAATGATTTACCCGCCTGTATCGAAGGCTTGCCCCAATAAACAGCTTCAATGCCTACTGATGAACCAAAGGCAATTACTTTTTCGCAATTAAAAAGAAGGTCATAGGTACTTATGGGACTGTCGGCATGTATTATAGTAAGGTTAGGAAAGCTTAATGCTTCAAGGGTATTTTTATCGTCGTTTATAACAGAGATAAGATTCGGGTGAATTCTCAAATAAAAATGGATGTCAGTAAAGGCAATACAATCCCCCACCATTTTTTTTATCCCTTCTGTCTGTGTTTTGTATAATTCATTTTGCCATTCAGGGCCTATAGACGCAAACTCATCTTCGGATGAATTAAAGATCGCTATATTTCTTTTGTCATTATCCCAGCCATCGGGTAGTAACCCACGTTGTTGATTTTTTGTAAAAGACTGCCAGCCTTGCTCTTTCCCGGCTAACCGTTCCTGGTAAAATGATTCACCAACAGCATTTCGCTGAGAAGGGTCTGCGTTTTCCCACAGCTCATACATCCGGCTTAGTATGTAATTTCTATCATGTGGGTTTGTATTTTTAAATAGTTCATAATGGAACTTATCGTATCCTCTTTCGTGGATAAAACAATCGATATTGTTCAACTGCGCCGCTCTTAGCACAGGCTTCACATGGGCAAAGCGTCCATTAAATATATAGACAATACCAGGGCTCAGCTTTTCAATGTATTCTAACGCGGAATAATAGACGCCAAGAGAAGAATACAGGTACCGGTCAATTACTTCTTTATGTACAACTGTATCCGGGTCAGGATCCCTGAATAATGAGATTACTGAAGACGCTACTGCAAGGCCCAGGTCGAAATTATCAACCCATATCTTTTTAACTTCTTCAATCGAACTGTAATTGAACGAAGCAGCCTTTAGTTTTTCTTTAACCGCTTTACTATTTTTAATAATTGGCAGTTCAGTAATTTTTCCGTCAAGCAACTGTTTACCACGCTTACGCATATCCGTGCATTTAAGGCATTCTGTTAACTGGTGACTCGTATTGGTATCACAGGCGCCTAATTCTCCATTGCATATAAAGCGGTAAACCTCATCGCCTTTATCAAGATGATTCTGCATTAATTCCAATTCCGTTTCGCGGTGATTGGGCCATAAGTTGTGCGTGGAGAAAATGAAAATTTTCATATCTTATAAATCGACAGTACTATCCGATTATGTTACCGTAAGTGTACTTGTATTCATTATACAATTTTTCATTTGCTACGGATAAATCCGGCTTTAGAAGGCGCATAATATCGGCCAAACATGCTGTTTGCTAATTCTGTCGGAAAATTAATCGCTTAAAACAAAATCGGATAATCGTTCTAAATGGAAACCATATTTTTAAATATTAAAAATTCGCACCAAAGTAGATCAAGCGGTGTATCTATATCGATGGATACAAGAGGATCCATTTCATATTTTCTAATCTTCTTAAATTCCCGAAGAGGAGCATTCATTAAGCTTTTAATATTAATTATATATATAGCGCCATTGAATGCATATACTGGGGGGCACTCCTGCCTTGCAACAAATGATGATGGCTTGGAAACTATAAGGCAACCGTCAGTAGTTTCTTCAAAAAGGGTGTAGTAAGGATTTACATCAGAGCATTTAACTGAAACAACCATGTCAAGTCCCGGCTGAAAGAGCGCCAGGGCCTCTTTTATATGTTTTGCAGTCCGAAAAGGAGAGGTTGGCTGAAGCATAATTACGGTAGAATACGCTTTTCCTTGTTCTTTATAGAAATTTACTGCATGTCGTAATACATCATGATTCGCTGAGTGATCTTGTGCAAATTCGGCCATCGCGGGTCGTTTAAATGAATAGCCAAGATCGCATTTTTCTTGTACCACTTGAATTATGGAATCGTCATCAAGTACTACTCAAATATCTTCATCCGCAAATAATTCTTTTGCAGCTTCGACCGTATAGCTTATTAATGGCTTGTTGTCAAGGAGTATAATGTTCTTGCCAGGGATGCCTTTTGACCCTCCTCTTGCTGGAATTACAATTAAAATATCCTTAAGCAACTTATATTAAAATGCTTTTGTGAAGGAAAGGATGGATTTACAGATATAATCGAGTTCATCTTGCTCTAGGTTAACAGATGAAGGCAGGCTTATACCACTGGCAGATATTTTTTTCGATTCGGGCAGATCACTTGCAAAACCAAAAGATTCATAAGGCGGCATTTCTTGAATGGTATAAAATATCATTCTCGATTCAACACCTTGGTTATGTAGGTACTCAATAAGGTCATTCCTGTCAAACGGAGCTTTTTCTTTCACCAGTAAGGTGTATAACCAATACGAATTAGTTACACACTTTTTCTCAGCAGGCAGTTAAAAAAGGGGATCGCTTCAAGTGTCTTATTATATGTTTTTGCAAATCTGTTTTTAACATTTACAAATTCATCTAGCCTTTCAAATTGTGCGACGCCCCAATAGCTGCCTGTAAATTAGTAAGCCTGTAATTGTACCCTATTTCAGCATGCCAGTAGCGTCTCGTCTTTTGCATTCCATGATCCCGGAGCGTTGCGGCTCGTTCAGCTACCTGCTTATTTCTAAAAAGGATCATACCTCCTTCACCAGTGGTAACTGTTTTATTGCCATAAAAGCTAAAAGTGGCGGCATCGCCAAAGATACCAACTGGCTTGTCCTTATATAGGCTTCCCAAACCTTGCGCACAATCTTCTATAACCGATAATTTGTGCTCCTTTGCAATTTGCATTATCTCATCCATATCGCACGGATGGCCATACAAGTGCACGGGCATGATTGCCTTTGTTCTTGGAGTTATGAGATCTTTTACCTTATTTACATCAATATTCCATGTTACAGGATCCACATCTGCTAAAACAGGTATTGCACCGGTATAAAGTATGGCATTTACTGATGCCGCAAATGTTAGATTGGCAACAATTACTTCGTCGCCTTTTGCAATGCCTAAAGCTACAAGGGCAAGATGTAATGCAACGGTACCGTTACTTACCGCAAGTGATGCCATGTTATCATGGTATTGCGAAAACAACGCTTCAAACTCTCTTACATATTTTCCCTGAGACGAGATCCAGTTGGTTTTTATACAATCAGTAACATAGGCAAGTTCATTTCCAGTCAATAAAGGTGAAGCGATGGGAATCCTTCTTATTTTATGAATAGAAGCGTAGTCAACCAATAACATTTCAGCATCCACGAGCGGGATTATTTTCACCCTATCGTTAATATGTTCCAGGATCGTGCTATTATCAGTATCTACGGGCAATGACACGAAATCCTTATTCATAATCTCATTCACAGTATCTTTCAGTGACAGGTTCTTGAGCAGGGCTCTGCGTATGTCACCATCAGTTAGTACACCTCCCAGTTGACCATTTTTATTAGTAACAAAAACGATTCCCATAGCAGTAAAATCGAGCACCTCCATGGCTGTTTTTTATCGTATCCCCCGTATTGACAGTTAGTTCTTTAACTTCCATATTGTTGTAATAGCTTTATTTGTTGGTTTATAGTGTCGGTGTCAATATCCTTTACTTCAATTACATGATCAATATTTTTGAAATATTGCATATAAGATAAAAACCAATAACTCTCAGTTAATTTTTGATTATTATCATTCAAACCATCATTATCACTATGATGAATTGCTTTTATAAAAAACTTTAAAATGTTAATTTCCTTATCCTTATCCAAATGAAGTGTGTTGCAGTTTATTTTTAAATGTCCTGTATCTAATAATAAGCCAAACTTACTATGTTGAATTCTGTCAAAGATCCCATACAATCTCACTACTTTCGCAACATAAAAAAGGATTAAGTATTTTTGTTGATAAGATTCAATGTAGTGATCACGTTATTTTCGATTAAGAAATCTACTTCAAATTCTTCAGCAGTTACCAAAATTTCTTTTATGGATTCAATAAACAGTTTTTTATTCAATTCCTTGTTATACGTAATCCAGATTGTATTTTATCTCCTAATTCATGAGGCTTCGGATCAACACAGAAGCCCGCGTGAGCTGTATAGAAAGGCGCAAATGATTTTTTAGCAAGCCACAGTCCTTTCTTGCAATGTTCGATTGATTTATTTCTTATGTCATTATTTGTACTGGCTAAATTTAAAACGAATGGAACTTTTGGCGCCGGAAAATAATTGTGAGGCATTCTTTTTATAGAGGTATTCAAAAATAGCATTTCCATATTTGGTTGAAAATGCATTCCAGAACTAAATTCGAGTGCCCAGTTATTTTGCTGGGCTTTTTGGATCATTTCCTCAGGTGTCGACCCCTCCAATGCCAAAGAACTGACATAAATATTTACTGCCATCATGGTTGTTTGCGTTCCATCAATAAAGTGGAATCATTGATGTGTCTTACTATTGGAAACCCGAACTTGGTGTAAAGCCGAACCGCAATAATATTTTCTTTATCAACTGTTAAAAAAATTTTTGACAATCGCTGTTTGTCTGCGACTGAGGTTAGATGGGTCATCATCAATTTACCCAAACCTTTATTTGTTTCAGTTTCAGCAATTGCAATTCCCAGCCATATTGCATCCCCATCTTTCTCCAGGTGGCCGTATCCGACTGGCTTATTTTGTTTCATTAGTAATGTTGTAACCAGATGATTGGAAATAATACTTAAGGGACGCTTATTAAAATATCGGAATGAAGTGAGTGAATTTCCCGCATGAAACAGAAACAATTGCAACAGATTTAATTCATTAATTGTAATGGTTTTGAATGTAATATTGTCAATCACCATACAATTGAATTGTACTTTAATGATTCACCTTTACGCATTGGATTGATCAATCGTTTACCTAAAATCATGTCGAGCATATTTACAGGCAACCCATCTAAAGGCCTCTTAAAACCTATCAGGTCTTCCGTTTTAGCAATGTCCCGGCTTCAACATCCTCTAGTAAAACTAAACTGCGTTTCATACCATAGCTATTGCCAATTTCAGTTTGAAATGGTCTTTTGATTCCATTACCTAAAGCCCGCTCTATACTTCGGATTCCATTGACCAATTCTTTGAATTATCTTAGCTCTGGAGAAGATGAATGATTCCGGGCCTTTCATTTGTTTATTCAATGTTAAATGTTTTTCCACAATTTCTGCGCCTAATGCAACTGAAGCGAAACAAGCATAATTATTTTCGACGTGGTCAGAATAACCAACTGTTACTTTACAGGCTTCTTTAATACTTTGCATTGCAAGCAAGTTTGCCTCATCAATTTTAGAAGGATAGTTGGTAGTGCATTGCAACACGACAATATCATTATTCCCTTCGTTTCTAATGGTTTCAACGGCCGTAAATACATCTGCCATATCTGCCATGCCCGTTGAGATGATCATTTTTTTTTGTTTTCTCGCTACATATCGGAAGAAAAGGAAGTTCAGTTAATTGCCCGGATGCAATTTTAAAGCCGCTAACATTCAGAGAATGTAGAAAATCCACATCTTCCTTGTTATATGGATGGATAAAAAATCAATTTGTAGCTTGTCACAGCGTTGCATAAGAAGACGATAATCATCAAACGTTAATTCTAGTTTCCTCAGCATTTCGAATTGTGATTCGCCTTTCGCAGTAGTAGCCAATTGGTATTCTGCTTTCGGTTGATATTTGGTTTGTTACCAATCGGTCTGCCATAAAGGTTTGAAATTTTACGCAATTAGCCCCAGCTTCTTTAGCTTTGTTAATTAATTCTAATGCAATGTTAATATCACCATTGTGATTTACTCCTGCTTCTGCTATAATATAAGTCTTCATATATTCCTAAATTGCCGATTGTGACTGTTAAAATTCATCAGTATGCTATCCGCTATCGCTTTTATGCAATTCAAAATATTGAATCCACAAATATTTCCATCACCAAAGTCTCCATTCATAGGGAATCAACGGACTTGCTGAATCAGCTGCCATTCTTTCGGCAACCTCGCCTTCCACACCAAGGTCTTTCATGCGGGTGGTAACAACAAAATAACCTATTTCCTTACTCGTGGTTAAGAAGACTTTTGCATTATTTTTTTCCCTGATGCCTATAGATAAAAAATGTCCTTGGGGTAACAAAGGAAGATTTTTGAAAGTGCATGTTACTACATTTTCGCCTTTTACAAATCTACCCGTTTTATTCCCATC
>CAWFYG010000033.1:0-118700 GCA_963819925.1 uncultured Chitinophagaceae bacterium
CTATATTGCAATGTTGCTCCTCCTGTTACCGTTACGTTTGAACCCAGCATTACTGATGCACTGCAGGAATTCGGATCCGTATTAACGGTGATATTCGTTGCAGTTACCGATGGGTTGGTGGTCCCGGCACCGATGGCAAATTACCCGAAGATACGGATGTACAACCGGCTGCATTGGTTACTGTAAAGGTATACGTTGTATTGGCAGATAAACCTGTTATCGTTTTGCTGGTACCTGTTCCCGTAGTGGTGTTGCCGCCGGGCATCCTGGTTAATGTCCAGGTTCCTGAGGCTGGTAAACCATTTAATACCACTGAACCTGTTGGCGTATTACAGTTGGGCTGGGTTATTGTTTCCACCGCCGGCGCTGCCGGCAAGGCCGATTGCATTGATCACCACGCTGTTCGAAGGTACCGAAACGCAACCCACATCATTTGTTACGGTGAAGGTATACGTTGCATTAGCCGGTAAGCCTGATACCGTCGTAGTGGTACCTGTTCCGGTGGTTGTCCCGCCCGGGCTCCTGGTTAAGGTTCAGGTTCCTGTAGCAGGTAAACCACTTAATACTACTGAACCTGTCGGCATTCCACAGGCTGGCTGTGTTATTGTTCCTACTACAGGCGTTGCCGGAGGTGTGGTATTCTGCGTAATTGTAATACTTGCCATACCGGTACATCCGTTGGCTGAAGTCACGGTCACCGTATAGGTTCCCGGTGCACTGATTGTCGCTGCTGCCGCATTGCCAAGTCCGCCGGACCATGAATAGGTACCACCACCCGTTGCTGTTACGTTTATTGATGTAGTGGCACAGGTGAGAACTGTTGTTCCTGTATTGTTGGTAATGCCCGCTGTTGGCGGAGTAATGTCCTGCGTAACAGTTATGCTGGCCGTATTGGTGCAACCATTGGCTGAGGTCACCGTCACGGTATAAGTACCCGGTGCGCTGATCGTCGCTGCTGCTGCATTGCCAAGGCCACCCGACCATGAATAGGTACCACCACCCGTTGCCGTTACGTTTATCGATGTAGTAGCACAGGTGAGAACTGTTGTTCCTGTATTGTTGGTGATTCCTGCTGCCGGTGCACTGATGTCCTGTCCAATGGCAATACTTGCCGTACTTGAGCAGCCACCTGCTGATGTCACCGTCACGGTGTAAACACCCGGTGCAGTGATCGTCGCTGCTGCTGCATTTCCAAGACCGCCCGACCAGGAATAAGTACCACCACCTGTTGCCGTTACACTGATAGACGGTGTAGCGCAGGTAAGAAGCACTGTTCCTGTATTGTTGGTGATTCCTGCCGTTGGAAGTGCATTGACGGTAACACTGGCCGAAGCTACTGAACTTCCGCAGTTAGCACTGGTAGCGGTATAGTTAATTAATGTTGAGCCCTGGCCTACTGCCTGCACCTGCCCGGTTACCGGGTCTACTGTAGCCACATTTATATTATCGCTGCTCCAACTGCCGCCACCGTCACCATTGCTGCTAAAGGTAGCTGTTGCATTCACACATAACGGGGAAGTGCCCGTCACCGTACCTGCATTCGGAAGTGCATATACTGTTACCGGGGCTGATGCCGGTATTGTTCCGCAGGAGTTGGTAACGGTATAGGTTATAGTTGCGCTACCTGCTCCAACTGCTGTAACTACACCGGTAACAGAATTTACCGTGGCTACCAGGCTATTATTACTGCTCCAGCTGCCGCCGCCGGCCCCTGTGCTGGTAAAGTTGGCTGTTGCTCCTACACACAAAGTGGAAGCGCCGTTTACGGTTCCTGCGTCAGGAAGGGCATTGATGGTGATATTAGCGGATTTTGAAGAACTTCCGCAAGTAGTACTTGTTACCGTATAGGTAATTGTTGCCGAACCTGCTGCTCCTCCTGTTACCACACCAGTGGCGTCTACTGTTGCCACTGCCATATTATTACTGCTCCAGGTACCACCGCCTGTTCCATCGCTGGTAAATATCGCTGTAGATCCTACGCATAAAGTGGCCGCCCCGCTTACGTTTCCTGCGTTGGGCAGATCACCCACTGTTACCGTCTTAGTCTTGCTATCTGTTCCGCAACCTGTTGCTGAAGTAACGGTATAAGTAATAATTGAGCTGCCTGCCCCGACTCCCATGACCACGCCGGTTGTTGCATTGACCGTTGCCACAGCAGTATTGCTGCTGCTCCATACACCACCGGTAACGCTGCTCGTTAATGTGGTGGTTGACCCGGTACATACAAATAACCCGCCGCTTATAGTACCCGCATCAGGAAGCGGGTTAACGGTAACCTGGTAGTTTGAAGTGCTGGTGCCACAGTCTGTAGTTACTGTATAAGTAATGGTAACGATACCACCTGATACACCGGTTACGATTCCTGTATTTGGACCCACTGTGGCAATTGAGTTGGAACTGCTGCTCCATTTGGCAGTGCCCGTACCACCGGCATTATAGGTGCCCAGGTTATTGGTACTGCTCAGGGTAATCGTTGAACCTGCACATACGGTCGATGGGCCACTGATCGCTCCTGCAACAGGAAGCGGGTTAACGGTAAGGGTTGCTGATGCGGTTGCTGATCCGCAAGTTGCGGTTGAAACGGTATAACTGATTGTTGTTATTCCTGCCGCAACTCCTGTAACCACACCGCTGGACGGGTTCACTGTTGCCACACCTGTATTACTGCTGTTCCAGCTACCGCCAACACTGCCATTGCTGATCATTGTTATTGACTGACCTGCACATACGGACGCATTGCTCAACGTACCTGCGTATGGAACCGGGTTCACGGTCACCACGTGGGTTGCAGAGGATGTACCGCACAATGCCGGGTCTCCTACTGTATAAATGATAGTGGTAGTTCCCTGCGTTACCCCTGTAACTGCGCCTGTAGTTGCATTCACTGTTGCCACTGCTTCATTACTACTGGTCCAGGTACCACCGCTATTTCCGGTAGAGCTTAAATTGATCGTTGCAAATGCGCATACTGCTGACGGGCCATTTATCGTGCCTGCATCCGGAAGTGAATTTACCTGTACAATGATCCCTGCTGAAGATGAACCACAGCTATTGGAAACAACGTAAGATATAATCGCGAAGCCTGAGGAAACACCTGTTACTACCCCATTGGCATCAACGGTTGCTACGGAAGCTTTGGAAGTTTTCCAGGTGCCTCCTGTTGCCCCGCCGCTATTCACCAATGCAGCGCTTGATCCCGGGCATAATACCGGTGTTGATTCATCCGGATTTAATACAAAGTCGGTGGTTCCTGCATATGGAACGTCATTCACTGTTACCTGGAAGGTTGCCTTGTAATTTCCGCAACCACTAAAGGTATAGGTGATCGTGGCAACACCCTGGGCCACTCCTGTCACAACACCCGAAGCCGGGTTGACACTTGCGATTCCCGCTACACTGCTGCTCCATGTTCCACCCTGGGTTCCACTCGTTATTAAACTTATTGTTGAGCCCACGCAGACTGCTGATCCGCCGGATAAGCTGCTGATCGTTCCTGCATCCTGAACCGTAATATTTGCTGACGCACTTGCTGTTCCACAGGCAGTAGTAAGGGTATAAGTTATACTTACCGTTCCTGCCGCAACTCCCGTCACCACACCTGATCCTGCATTTACAGTCGCCACGTTCACATCACTGCTGCTCCAGGTGCCTCCGGTCGTGTTGCTGGTGAAGGATGTTGATAAACCTTTACAAATAGTGGGCGATCCGCTAACCGTAATTCCGCCGGGAACAGGATTTACTGTAACTACACGTGTTGTGCTTGCTACGCCGCAACCATTATCTTGGAGCGCATAGGTTATGGTAACACTTCCTGCTGCAACGCCGCTAACCACTCCGTTCACATCCACAGTTGCTATATTGTCATTACTGCTGCTCCATGTTCCACCGCTATTGCCACTGGCGCTTAAATTAAGGGTTGCTCCTGCGCATACGGAGGTGCCGCCACTAATAGTACCTGCGTCTAACACAGGTTTTACAATTAAGGTGGCATGGGCTGATACCGTTCCGCAGCCGGAAGCAGAGGTTACGGTATAGGTTATGATGGTGCTTCCCGGTCCAACTGCCAAAGCTACACCCGTTGCCGGGTTCACCGTTGCCACTGCTGTATTACTGCTGCTCCAGCTTCCGCCGCCGGTGCCGCCACTGCTGGCAAAGGTTGTGGAGGAACCGTTACATATCGTTGTATCACTCACTGTTCCTGCAACAGGAAGAGGATTTACAATTACAGAAGCTGTGGCTGAAGGTATTGATGTACATATAGAAGATGGTGGCGTATAGGTGATGGTAGCCGTTCCGGCACCGATACCTTTCACTACACCGCTTCCATCAACCACGGCAACAGCATGGTCACTGGTTTCCCAGGATCCTCCGGGTGTTCCGCTGGTAAGTAAATTAATGGTTGAGTTGACACATACTGACCCCGGACCGCTAATCGTTCCGGCAGTAACCTGGGGACTTACGGTTACATTTACGGATTCCGTTGCTCCTCCGCAACTATTGGGCACAGAATAATAGATGGTTGCCGTGCCCTGTCCTACGCCACTTACAACGCCGAATGAATTAACCGAAGCCACGCCGGGTGTTCCGCTATACCATAATCCGCCGCCTGGGAGAGTTGTCGTTAATTGAATTGTTGAGTTTGCACATACGCTGGTTAGTCCGCCAAGGGTTCCTGTATTGCCTACCGCATTTACCGTGAAAGTAATGGAGGTGGACGAACCGCTTCCGCAATCGCTTGCAGGAACCGTATACGTTATCGTTGTGCTTCCCGCAGCTACCGCCTGGATCAAAGCACCTCCCGGAACGGCAGCAAAAACAGAGGCAATTGATGTGTTCGAACTGCTCCATGTTCCTGATGGATCACCGGTGGTGGTTAAGAAGGTGAAAGAGCCGGGACATACTGATGAAGCCCCAACAATCGATCCTGCGCTTCCGCCACCTGGTACCACAGTTATGGTATAAGGCAGTGATAATTGCGTTCCGCAACTAGCACTTGTGGCCAGGTAGTAAATCGTTGCACTGCCTGCAGCGACGCCGGTAACCGCCCCGGTGAGCGGATTAACGGTAACTAATCCTGAGGAAGTCGTGAACCATGTTCCGCCACTGCTGCCACTGGTACTTAACAAAATAGTTGAATTGACACAAACGGCTGATGGCCCGGAAATAGTCCCTGCGACTGCCGCTGCATTCACTGTTACATTGAATGTAGCAGTAGAAGTACCGCAGGTACCTGACACGCTGTAGGTGATGGTTGTATTGCCAGCCGCCACACCTGTGACAAGGCCTGATGATGGATCTACTGTGGCCGCAGCCGTATTACTGCTGGTCCAGCTTCCCCCTGCAATACCATTGGTTGTTAATAGCGTGGTTGCATTAGAACATATTGTTGACCCGCCGCTGATTGTGCCGGCTGAATTTGGATAAACCGTAACCGTAAATGTTTTTGACGATCCCCCGCAGCCATTAAAATATGGCTTTACCGTTACATTTGCTGTTATTGCACCAGCCGTATTGTTCGTGGCGGTGAATGGCCCGATATCACCGTTGCCGCTGAGGCCAAAGCCTACATTGATATCGCTTGACCAGCTATAGGTAACGGTTCCACCGGTGGTAGGACTGACGAAACTTACCGAACCGGTTCCACCGGAACAATAGGTTTGACCGGTAACTGAATTGACAACAGGCGTCGGGTTCACCGTTACTGTGAAAGTGGTAGCGGCGCCTGTGCATGAGCTACCGGTAGCCGTTACACTTACCGTTGCCGTTACAGGGCTGTTGGTAGTATTAGTAGCTGTGAAAGAAGGTATATGATCCAGGGTACCGGACAGGCCAAAGCCTACATTAGCGGTACTTGTCCATTGGTAGGTCACCCCTGCGTTCGGGCTGCTGAAATCTATCTCTGAGCCCGGAGCGTTATTACAGTAGGTCACCGGTTGTATACCATTCACCACCGGTGCCGGATTTACCGTTATGGTACCACCTAGTGAAGGACTGGTACATGGGCCTGTTGCGGTTACCGTATAACTAAAGTTACCGGATTGTGTTGGTGTGCCGCTTATCGTAAATACGCCGGCGCTATACAAACCGCTAACCCCTGCCGGTAATTGACCTGCAGTGATGGAAGCGCCGGTTGCGCCTCCGCCGATGGCGTAGCTGATGGTATTGATATTATTATTGATACAAACCGCCTGCGCATCTGAAAGAGCCGGGGAAGAAAGACTGATAGTAGAAACCCCGCCAACAGTGATCGTTCCGCTCAGCGAAGGATTATTGCACGGACCCTGGGTTGTTATGGTATAATTATAGGTTCCTATTACTTGTGGGCGTTCCGCTGATGGTAAATGTTCCCTCATGATCAGTCGGAAGCGGGAATGACCCGGTAACACCCGGAGGCAATCCTGTTACGCTTGCCCCGGTGGAACCACCGTCAATTGCATACGTAATGGGGTCAATGCCATTACCGATACAAATGGTTTGTGCAGCCGATTGTACAGAAGAAGAAAGACTGATCGTTGAACTGGCATTTACCGTTATCGTCCCGTCTATTGAAGCATCGGTACACGGGCCACCGGTAGTTAATATTGTATAAGCGAAAGTCCCGGACACATTAGGTGTACCACTGATGGTAAATAAACCTCCGGCATAAGTGCCTGTAAGTCCATCCGGTAATCCTGCTACCACGGCGCTGGTTGCGCTGCCACCTATCGTAAAGTTAATAGCACCAATGGCAGTGCCCTGGCAAACCGTCTGGTTTTCTGAACCTGCCGGCAGTGCAGTGATCGTTGGCCCGGCACTTACCGTGATGGTGCCACTGAGAGAAACATTATTGCAAATACCCATAGTGGTTATCGTATAATTAAAGGTACCTGCCTGCGTAGGTAAACCGCTGATGGTAAATACGCCTCCGGCACCGGGAGCGACTGTAACGCCACCAGGTAATCCTCCTGCACTGATGAAGGCGCCTGTTGCACCGCCACCAAGTGTGTACACAATATCATCTATCGGGAAATTGATACAAACATTCTGTGCGGCTGTTTCTGCAGCAGTAGTAAGACTGATTGTTGAATTGGCACTTACTGTTATTACAGCACTTTGACCTGTGATACTGTTCGGACAGGTCGGCGCTCCCTGGTATTGCACACTCAGAATAGTGTAGGTAAAGACCCCTGGTATTGCTGTTGGCGCCATTACTGCAGCGGTTCCTCCTGCATTTACGTTTACAGTTGCTGTTATTGTATTGGTTCCATCGCTTAAAGAATAGGTTATTACTACCGGTAATGCCATAGGGTTGGTGAACGTTATCGTTTGCGCCGGCCCGTTCTGGCATATAGCCGCCGTTCCTGTGATGGTTGCCGTAGGCGTCGGTTTAACCGTTACCGTTACACTGCCTGTCATATCAGCGGCATCTGCTGCGCAGTTATCATCTGTTAATGACGTTACCATATAGGTGGTAGTTGTTGTAGGCGATACCGGTACTATCTCCGGGTTTGATGTTGCCGTTACCGGATCGCCGCCATTAATGCTGTATATAAACGTCCCGGTACCCGTGAAGGTAATGCTTAGGTTGGTACTGCTTCCGTTACAAATGGTAGTCGTTCCACTGATCACTGACGTTGGATGCGCATTTACGACAAGTGTGCCATCTACATAATTGATACTGTAGTTATCCACACCTGTACCTACGGCATCAGACGCAACAATGGTATAATTAGCCGGTGTAGCAGACGGATCGGAACCGTCACTTGTTAAGGTAACAAACGATACCGCATCACCGTTAAGTAAACCATCCGTAGTAAATTCTGTACCGGCAAAATTAAAGGTCTCACCATAGCATTTTACCTGGTCGGCAGCCGTAATGGTTAATGGCGCCTGGCCAACTGTAAAGCCATCTGCTGCAGTGACATAGCTAATAGCATAGCTGGTTGTTACATCATTATTGCTGCCATCCTGTATGGTTACCGAAGAAAGCGTTATATCATAACTGCCGACTGTTGCCGTAGCCGGTGACCCCATGCTGGATGCATCATCTGATGTGATCGCATCGCTATTCTGCAGGAGGCCCGCTGTTACACTTACATCGCTGCCATCATTGGCAAACGTATAGATATCGCCGTAGGTCTTGCCCTGTTCGTTGGCTATGATTGTTATCGCTCTTTGTCCCACTGTCAGTGTTCCAACGCCATACGTAACAGCATAGCTGGATGTAACATCATTATTGCTGCCATCCTGTATGGTTACCGAAGAAAGCGTTATATCATAATTACCCGCTGTTGCACCAGCCGGCGCTCCTGTGCTGGATGCATCATCTGTCGTGATCGCATCGCCGTTCTGCAATAAACCTGTTGTTACACTTACATCACTGCCATCATTGGCAAACGTATAAGTATCTCCATACGTCTTACCCTGGTCATTGGCTGTGATCGTTATCGCTCTTTGTCCCACTGTCAGCGTTCCGGTGGCATACATAATATCGTAATTGGATGTCACATCGGTTGCACCGTTCATTATGGTTGCTGAACCTAATGTTACCGGGTAGGGCCCCGCTACCGCTGTGGCGGCGGCTCCTGTGCTGGCTGCATCATCTGTCGTGATCGCATCGCCGTTCTGCAGAATGCCCGCTGTTACACTTACATCACTGCCATCATTGGCAAACGTATAAATATCTCCATAGATTTTGCCCTGGTCATTAGCTGTGATTGTTATCGCTCTTTGTCCTACTGTAAGTGTTCCGGTGGCATACGAAATATCATAGCTGGATGTCACATCATTATTGCTGCCATCCTGTATGGTTGCTGAGCCTAATGTTATCGTGTAGGGCCCCACTAATGCTGTGGCCGCTGATCCGGTGCTGGATGCATCATCTGATGTGATCGCATCACTGTTCTGCAACGAACCTGTTGTTACACTTACATCACTGCCATCATTGGCAAACGTATAAATATCTCCATAGATTTTGCCCTGGTCGTTGGCTGTGATCGTGATCGCTCTTTGTCCTACTGTCAGCGTTCCGGTGATATACGTAACAGCATAGCTGGATGTCACATCATTGTTGCTGCCATCCTGTATGGTTACTGACCCTAATGTTATTGTGTAGGGGCCCGCTACCGCTGCGGCGGCGGCTCCTGCACTGGCGGCATCATTTGCTGTAATCGCATCGCCGTTCTGCAATAAACCTGTTGTTACACTTACATCACTGCCGTCATTGGCAAACGTATATGTATCTCCATACGTCTTGTCCTGGTCGTTGGCTGTGATCGTTATCGCTCTTTGTCCCACTGTCAGCGTTCCGGTGGCATACATAATATCGTAATTGGGTGTAACATCGGTTGCACCATTCATTATGGTTGCTGAACCTAATGTTATCGTATAGGGTCCCGCTACCGCTGCGGCGGCGGCTCCTGCACTGGCGGCATCATTTGCGGTAATCGCATCGCCGTTCTGCAATAAACCTGTTGTTACACTCACATCACTGCCATCATTGGCAAACGTATAAGTATCTCCATACGTCTTGCCCTGGTTGCTGGCTGTTATCGTGATCGCTCTTTGTCCCACTGTCAGTGTTCCGGTGGCGTAGGTAATAGCGTAACTGGATGTAACATCGGTTGCACCGCTCATTATGGTTGCTGAGCCTAATGTTATCGTGTAGGGCCCCACTAATGCTGTGGCAGCGGCTCCTGCACTGGCAGCATCATTTGCTGTAATCGCATCGCCGTTCTGCAATAAACCTGTTGTTACACTTACATCACTGCCATCATTGGCAAACGTATAAATATCTCCATAGATTTTGCCCTCGTCGTTGGCTGTGATCATTATCGCTCTTTGTCCCACTGTCAGTGTTCCGGTGGCATACATAATATTGTAATTGGATGTAACATCGGTTGCACCATTCTTTATGGTTGCTGAGCCTAATGTTATCGTGTAGGGCCCCGCTACCGCTGCGGCGGCGGCTCCTGCACTGGCGGCATTATTTGCTGTAATCGCATCGCCGTTCTGCAATGAACCTGTTGTTACACTTACATCACTGCCATCATTGGCAAACGTATAGGTATCTCCGTAGATCTTACCCTGGTTGCTGGCTGTGATCGTTATCGCTCTTTGTCCCACTGTCAGCACTCCCGCACTACTGGTTGCAGTGCTGGATCCAACACACTGACTTTGCACAACGCACCTGTATTCATAACCGCTCATTGAAACCGTTGGTAAGGAAAGACTTAGTGTGGGGCTTGTGGCTCCTGAGTAAATCCCTCCATTGAGAACATTGGTATAGGAACCTCCACCGTTAGTACTTACCTGCCATTGGTAGTTCAGGCCTGATCCCGTGCTCGTGGCTGCCACTGAAAAAGAAGCTCCCGAACCATAAGTTATAGTTTGATCTGCCGGATTGCCCGAAATGGTCACCGGATCATTCACCGTAACGTTAAAGGTGCAGGGAACGCATTTCCACATATTTGTGGCATGTAGCAGTTACGGGTATGGTGGTTCCTGCCAGGAAGGTATGAGGGAAGGTTATAATTTGCGTCCCATGATTCTGAATGGAATACGTTACCGTTGGCGCGGGTGATCCCGTAACCGTAGCCACAGCATTGACCATGGCAGTACACACACCGGGGTCGGTATTTACAACAATATTCGAAGGACAGGTAATAACCGGTGCTGTATTAACCGTTACTACCCAACTCCCTGTTGATTGTGTAAAACTGGTATTACAAGTACCATCATGGGCAAAGCGGGTATAAGTAGTTGTTGTTAGTAATCCGGATGGCGGATCATACGTAGCGCCTGTTGCTCCTGCAATATCAGAACCATTCGCCTGCCACTTGTAAGTAATAGCTCCGTCACCTCCGCTGGCATCTGTTGCACTCCCTATCACCGCAGGATCCCCTCCACTACAGATCGTTTCCCCGGTGGTATTGATTGCCCCCGTCGTGAATGCTGCAGGCTGGCTGATCGTTACAATTTGCGGAGCGCTAACACAACCATTGCCATCTTTCACTGTTACTGGGTAAGAATTGGCAGTAAGACCGCTGAAAACATTACTTGTTTGATAAGTTGTTCCGTCCATTGAATAAGTATAACCTGATCCTAAAGTGCCGCCAGAGGATTACTGTAATACTACCTGTGGCGCCACCATTACAAGATACATTTACATCACTGTGCGTAAAAGTTACTTCTGTCGGTACAGTAATCTGCACCGGGTTACCTCCATTTAATACAATTACACAAGTCCTTTTTAGAGGATCGGGGTTTGTAGCGTCACGCATCTCTACATTATAGTTGCCTGCCGAAAGATTAAGGAAATCAGCGCCTGACTGCCAGTTGGTGCCATCTACACTGTACTCATAGGCAGCGCTATTACCACCACCTGGGTTGGTAATACTTATTGAACCCGTGCCTCCAAAGCAGGTTGCATTGGTTGGGGTTACAGTTGCATTTAAAACTGCCGGTTCGGTAAGGGTTATTATTTGACAAGTACCATCCACTGTTACAGAACCAGGTATGTTTGCCGATGGACAAGTACCATTCGTTACAGTAAGGTTAAATGAAATTGAACCCGGAGGTAGCGGGTGCACTCAGACTAACTGGAATTGAACTACCCGGTAATGCACCGGAGGTGCCCACAATACCCGCACCCGAAATAGTATAATTTGTTGGGCTTCCTACACCGACTGTATAAGGTATCGTGAAGGAAGTGGAACCGGTACAAATACTACTTATGGTGCCAAGATTTATAGTCGGCAATGCATTTACTGTTACATTCGTAGCTGCTGAAGAAGCACTCGGGCAACCTGATGCATTTTTAATTTGTACAGTATAGCTACCTGTAGTTGTAACATTAATACTTGGGGTTGTTGCGCCTGTTGACCAAAGATAACTACTGCCCGCACTGGAAGTTAAAGTTACACTGCCACCTGCGCAAAAGGTTGTTGACCCACCTGCAATTATAGTTGGTGTTGTAGGCAACGGAGTTACCGTAAAATTAGTAGCACTTTGAACAGCCGTTCCTGAAAAAGGTGTTGTTACAGCTATTTTGCCAGTAGCAACACTTGTGGGTGTTGTAGCAGTTATTTGTGTAGGACCATCCACCATGTAAGATGCGGCTGGCGTACCATTAAAAGTAACAGCACTTGCTCCGGTAAAATTAGTCCCGGTTATAATAACAGATGTATTGGCCCCTGCGCAGCCACTTGTTGGACTAAAACCGGTTATTGTAGGTGCTCCAATTGTATATGTCACAAAAGAATTTGCATTGCCTGTGCTAACAGTAATTGTTCGATTAGTACCAGTAAGGTTCCCTGACCTAACTTCAATAGAGAGTCGTAATTGATCACTTGCTAACCATGCTTGAGTTGTTGCAAAGCTTAGCGTAGCTGTTCTTGTCGCTGCACCATTGTAAGGTCCTGCATAACCAGTTGAAGCTTGAACAGTTCCAGCTGAATTTACTCTCTCCAACTTAAATTGGTAATCCGAGTTAGTGGTGCTTGATACAGCACTTACGACTAAAGAAACAGGAAAACTATTTCCGGAGATTGCACTTGACATATGATTAACATCTATAGTAAAGGCAAGCCTTTCTGCAAAAGTCTGGGATGTAGTTCCCGTTGATGTTACAGTACTACCAGTTCCCTGTGCTATCGCTAAATCAAATACATTACCTGTTGTTCCTGTTTCATTACTTGTATTTTGTGCAAATACTTTAGCGGTTTGTCCAGATGCATTGCTTAACAAAAATAAATTCGCAATCAGCAATGCAATAGCGAATACTCCGGATTTGCGTAAAAATGTTCTCATAACAGAAGTTTTAATATTAGTGGTTCCAATAACGGTTTCGCCGGCCTGGTTATCAAGGGCAGCGGGTATAAGGCCTAAGTGGACCAAAGGTTTAAGTTGATAAACTGATGTATTGTCGTGCAGGGCGTTCAAACACTCATTTCTTTTTTGTTGCGCTTTTGCACTTCCCGCACGGGAACTGATGGAATTTCTTAAAAAAGAAATAAGCTGTACCAATTGTTTGATTGGTAAAAATGTTTGTGTTTTCATTTTTGTAGTTTGTTCGTTTGTAAGATTTGATTCCATCATTTTGTATTTGTTCTTAATAATTTTATTTTGATACACATCCGTTGTTGTCTTTCACTTTTACCTGGTAAGCTGTATTTGGCGAAAGCCCATTATATACTTTCGTATCCCCGGTATCGCCGGCTATATATGTTCCATTGTTTATTGAAAAAGTGTAGGGGCTTGTTCCGCCACTACCCGTAACCGTTATAATACCATCGTTTGCTCCATTACAGGTTATGTTAGTACCCGTTGCGGTAGATATTGGATTAATGCAAATGTTAATAGTGTTCGATACAACCGTACTGGCTGATCCGGGAACCAGGAAATTAAGCGTGTAGGCATTGCCTGCCGGTCCCGATAGCTGTAAGTTGGTAAACGTGGCATTGCCACCTGCATCCGTAGTTGCTGTGGTATTACTAAGTGTGCCACCTGATCCGGATTGAATCGAAGCTGTTACAATAATTCCCTGTACAGCAAGTCCATTTCCATCCAAAATCTGTATCACAACAGGTTGCGAAAAATTGGATCCGCTGGCAACCGTTGCCGAAGGTTGTGTTGTTATTTCCATGGTTGGGGCTTTGTAACGGATGATTACTATACCTGATCCGCCAGCCGCACCATTACCGGAACCACCTGAGAACGCTTTACCGCCGCCTCCGCCACCTGTATTCGCAGTTCCCGCTAAACCAGCCGCTCCACCACCACCTAATCCGCCGGGTTTATCATTTGCCGTAGAATTGCCCCCGCCACCGCCTCCACCAGCATAATATAGGTTACTACCACTTATTGCACTTTGCAAACCAATACCACCAGCAGTTGCGATACCAGTTGATGTTACATTAGCTGCGCCAGCACCCGCTCCACCCCCTCCCGCACCTGCAGAGCCTGCACTGCAACTTCCTCCACTATTTCCCTGACCTGCAGTTCCAGAACCTCCATTTGCCCCATTTCCCCTGCTGCCACCTCCGGAACCTCCGTTTGCACCATTTCCGTTTGAGCTAATGTAAGAGCCGCCACCCCCTCCTCCGATTGCTGTTACTAAACTTCCGATTGAAGAATTTGCACCATTACCCCCGTCCGCAGAAGGAGTACCAGCAGTGCCACCGGTACCTACAGTAATATTATAATTTGCACTTGCTAATGATCCCGTTTGCATGCCACCAGCACCACCACCGCTTCCGGAATATGTTGGTCCATTAATGCTGCCTCCACCACCACCGCCGGCAACTACCAAATATTCGATACTGGCTGCGCCTGAAGGAGGTGCAAATGTTGATGAGCCCGTTGCGGTATAAGAATGAACTTCGTACAAGACTCCACCTATATTTATCTCTGTAATAGTCGTGCCGCCGGAACCCTTTAATGTTACGGGACCAGCTTGTCCAAAACTATGCTGCGATAAAAACAAATTAAAGGCGAGGAAGACAATAGCCAATATTCCGCACTTGCTTAGCGTTACGATCGTGATTATTTGCTGACTCAATAGAAACATTGCTTAATTATTATATTTACTTAATTTATTTTGATATACATCCGTTAAAGTCTTTTACTTTTATTTGGTAAGGTGTATTTGGTAAAAGTCCGTTATATGCTTTCGTATCCCCGGTATCGCCTGCGATATAAGTTCCATTGTTTATTGAAAAGGTATAAGGGCTTGTGCCACCGCTTGCCATAATAGTTATCGAGCCGTCATTTGCTCCATTGCAGGTAATATTGGTTGATGCCGCTATACCGGCAACAGGAACCACACAAGTTGAGCTACTGATATTAATAATTCCTGTACCAGCGGTAGCGAAATAAGTATCATTTATATGAGTAGCAGGAGATGCGCTGCTTCCCCACGAGCCACCCAGTACACCGGCTCCCCCGAGGGTAAGCGTATTTGCCGAAGAAACAAACGTACCCAAATTGGCTTTTACCCCGCTTGTTATAGAGAGATTGCCGCTAATGGCTCGTGCTGCGCCAAAGTTTTTGGTACCCGACCCCGACAAGGTAAGATCGTTGAAATTGATTGCAGAACTTCCGCCAATAGTTTGATTTCCTCCATTTAAGTTAACCGTTTCAGTTGCTTTGGTATAAGTGCCATTGTTGGTAAAATTGCCGCCGATATTAATCGATGGCGAATTTGTGCATACAACTTTACCTGTTGCGTCAATAAGCAAATCGCCGCCAATGGAAAATAAGCCTGAAGAAACATTAATGACACCATTTGTTGCGGCATACCCCACTTCACAACCGCCATTAATTGAAAGAGAGCCTCCATTCACATTTACTGTACCGTTATAATTGTTCATGGAAGAAAATGTCACGTTATTACCGGCGGTATTGAATGATCCGGTGGTGCCGAACATCGCCCACACTTCCTGGTTAGTTTTTAAAGTTCCGTTAGCATTGTAAGTGCCGTCACTGAATGTCAGGATACTTAAAGTGGAGGCAGGGTTGTCACCAGTTCTGATTGTCTTCGTCCCGGCGCTGTTCAGGTTAACATGTGAACGTACGGTTGGGTTAAAAATACCTGTAACGTCGAAATTGCCGGTTACACCGATCTTCCTGTTTGGTGCAACATCCCAGGGAACTGTATGAGTAATAGTTCCGTTTGTTGATACAATAACATTTTTGAAATTATAATCACCATTGTTTGCACTAAGCGTTAAGTTACCCTGTGTAACCGTGAGGTTATTGGTGGATGCAAAAACCGCCTGTGAATTTGTGACCGTTGTTGATGCGGCCGTCTTATTAACTGTTAAATTGTAAAAGTTGGTGGTCGCGGTTCCTGCAATAATTGCAGCGTTAGAACCATTCAGGATGATGGTTGATGTACCGGTGGTAAAAGTACCGTTATTAGTAAAATTACCCGAAATTGATAGCGTGGATGTGGAACCATTTAAGCCGCCGGTGATTACCAATGCCCCTATTGAGTTTGCAGGGCTTAGGTTTAATGTTGCTGTTTGACTGCTTCTGATTGTAACTGTTGGTGTTCCGGCATTTTGACCCGGGTAGGTTGTGGAGGTGACAAAAGTTCCCGGGGTTCCTGCTGCTGAGCAAATTTGCCAGCTTCCAACCGTAGCCCAGTTAAAGTTGGTTGCGTTTGACCGGTAATCACCCACAGCATCCTGCCCATCAGCATTTATTACAAAGAAAAAGTTTGAAACCAGCAATGCAATAGCAAATGCTCCGGGCTTCCGAAGTATTTTAATCGCCATTATCTTTTTTATTGCTCTATTTGATTTCATTTTTATTTTATTAATCTTCTTGCTATTTTTTTTATTTTGATATACATCCATTGCTGTCCATTACCTGCAAGTGATAAGGTGTTGCCGGGTGCAAACCCGTAAACAGCCTCACGTTTGTTCCAGTTGGCACTAAAAAGCTGGTACCATCCACCGAAAAAGTATATCCTCCCGAACCGCCACTACCCGTAACCGTTATGGTACCGTCATTAGCCGAATTACACGTAATATTTGTTGGATTGCTGCCGGTAGCTACCGGAAGCGGTTTCACTGTAAAAGATGAAGCACTGGTACCTGTGCCCGCCGGGGTTGTAACGCTTACTGTGCCTGTGGTTGCTGAATACGGAACCGTCGCCGTTATTTGTGTGGCACTGTTTACAATAAAGCTTGCCTGAACCCCATTAAATGCCACAGCAGTTGACCCCGTAAAATTGGTACCTGTTATTATAACTCCGGTTGCCCCGGGGCAGGCTGTTGCGGGTAAAAAGCTGCTTACAGCGGGCAACGATTCCTGTGCTCCCCATACGGAGTTGGCAGGCTCCGGGTTTACATATTTGCGTGTAATGATATTATCCCAATAGGTATATAAAGTATTGCCGGCAGCATCCCCAACCAATCCGATATAAGAGCCTGAATTTGTAGTGGCATAAGTGCCCAAAGCCGTTCCGGTAACAGGATTGGTGCCGGTACCCGCATCGTAATATAAAGTTGATGATGTGCCTGCCGAATTAATGGCAATACCAAACTGGTACCATGTATTAGCTGACGAGGTTTTAACATCTGTGGGGGCATTCCAGGCAAGCCAACTTGTAGTAGTTGCAAAGCCTGAATAGTTAACTGTTCCCCGTGAATCAAGGCGATACATTTGTCCTAAGCCTGCCGAATTGCATTGAAAGAAAAAGTTCCCGAGATTACCGGCATCTGTCCTTACATTAAAAAAGGTGAAAGTGTTCGGTCCGATACCCGCATTCCTGAATAAGTAACTCCCACTGGCACCGTTGGCACGAAGAGAATTTGCCGGGAGGCCCTGCGCAGCCGATGAGCCTACAGTGCCTGAGGTTGTCCATCCCGTTGTGGTTGAGCCATCATCATAATAAATAAAAGTACTGGTGCCGCTACTAACCGTGATTGCAGCCGCATTACCGTAGTATACATAAATTGTTTGGTTAGTTGTACTTAGATCAGCCGGCATTTTAACCCAGAATACGGCATTGTTAGAAGCTGTAAAAGATTGAATCCAGTGTGAAAGCAATGTAGTGCCATCGGCGGCTGTAAATCTAATGTCAGTAAAGTCTGTTTTGCAAAGACTATTGCAGTAAACATTTCCCGCAGCATCGGCTCCGTTTCCATAATGAACAGTTACCTGCACCTGGTAATTGGTACCGGCGCCCGTGGCTGCATTTACCACGTGGCTCTTACGATAAGCCCAGCTATTGTTATACCAGGACTGTGCAAATGTATAAGATGATGTACCGGCAAAAAATAATAGAATGGGAATCGTAATACCCATTGTTTTTGAAACTTTAATTTTCAAAAACAAATAGCAAAGTTGGCTAGTCTCTGCATTATAATATCGTTGCTTTTTTGTCGTCATCTTCTTTTTGCTTACCTGTTCGTTTTATTCTTTATCTTTTTAAATTTTTATTATTTAATTTTTTATTTTGATATACATCCATTGCTGTCCATTACCTGTAAGATGGTAAGGTGTATTTGGATGCAAGTTTTGAAACAGCCGCATATTGGTTCCTGTTGGCGCTAAAAAGTTGGTCCCATCCACTGAAAAAGTATAGCCCCCGGAACCGCCACTACCCGTGACCGTTATAGTGCCGTCATTGGCCGAATTGCACGTGATATTGGTTGGGTTGCCGGCGGTAGCTACGGGAATTGCTTTTACGGTGAAAGAAGAACCCGTGCCTGTACCTCCTGGGGTCGTAACGATGATGGCGCCTGTTGTTGCTGTGTAAGGAACCGTTGCAGTAATTTGCGTTGCATTATCAACCGTATAACTTGCGGATACTCCATTAAACGTAACTGAGGTTGCGCCTGTGAAATTCATACCGGTGATTACAATTCCGGTACTTCCCTGGCAGGCGCTCGTGGGTGAAAAGCCAGTAATAGCCGGTGGCGCTGTTTGCTCTGCACCCCAGGTGCTGTTGGCGGGTTCGGTTGTTATGGCCTTTCTGATGAAGGCCCAATCCCAAACGGTAGTTGCACCAGTAAAGGAGCCTATATTCAGGGCAAGAAAATTAGTGCCACGGGTTGGTGTTCCTAAAGATGATATCGATTGGGAATTCCATGATCCGTAATTTACTCTTCCATAAATGTTGGTACTATTTGTAAATGCCTCCATGGTATAAAAAGTATTTTTGGACCAAGAAAAGTTGACAGGCGAACCGTACGAAACCTGATCATTTAAGAAATCTATATTGTTGAGCGACGAAAAATTGTGAAAGATGTAGTTATATCCTACAGGGGATGTTGCATTGGCTGTTCTTACTCCAAGTCCTGCCCGTTCATCTGTATTGGTACCAGCTGTCACTTCGAACCGGGCAACAATGGCGTTATTATCTGCAGTTATACCGCCACCAGTAGCAATGATCTTCGAAGGATCAGAATTAATTGTGGTAACTGTCATCAATCCGCCCGAAAATGAGAGAGTACCGCCATTTCTTTTTGTCCATTTCGTTCCATCAAGGGTCGCACCGGTAAAATCGTCAAAAAGAAGGAATGTCCCGGTGCCATCGCTGGTGCTAATGGCACTGCTGTTTCCGTAATAGATATATATGTTTTGATTTGTATTTAAATTAGCTGCTACCTCGACCCAAAATGCTGCCTGTGAGCCACTGGTAATACTTCCTGTTTCCATCCAGTAGCTGAGCAATGTAGTTCCATCGGCGGCAGTAAATCTTACATCTCCAAAATCATCTCTTACATTAGAACCCAGGTAAACATCTGCTGCGCCATCGGTTCCTGTAGCCTTATGAGCAATTATCCTGATTTGATAATTTGTTCCAGCTCCGGCGGAACCGGTTATTAAGTGACTTTTGCGGAAGCCCCAACTGGTATTATACCATGTTTGCCCCAAGGTGTTTATAGAGATAATTGTAAAGCAAAGCAAAACAACAGATGTGAGGACAAGTGTTTTTATAACTTTTGTCTTCGGAAAGAAATTGCCCGGAATTATTTCTAAATCATTATATCGTTGTTTACCCTGCTATCATGTCCTGGTTGCTTTCATTATTATTCTGATCGATTTTATTCATTTTTATTTTGATTCGCATCCTATATTATCCATTACTCTAATCTTATAAGGATTATTAGGAGCCAGTCCCGTAAATAACCGCATGTTGGTTCCCGTAGGAGGAAAATAGTTTACCCCGTTATCTACTGAAAAAGTATAAGGACCTGAACCGCCGCTAGCCGTAACAGTTATAGTACCATCATTTGCGGCAAAACAGGTTATGTTGGTCTGCCCAGTAACAGAAGCGACAGGCTGGCTGCAAAAAGTTGCATATATCGTCCAATCTTCTGTTGAGGCAGCGCCACCTGTCCATGAGGCCGGAAAGGCACCGTAATTTTGAACAATGGCATTACCTGTACTTGCGCCACCTGCTGTATAGGAAGGCCCATTGGTCGTGGAGCTCCACTGCCATGCAAGCCAATAAGTGCCGGGATTTAGTGTAAGCGTTGTTGGTGTTCCGGTATTGATATTTACCGTTGTTAATTTGGGCTGACCGCCGGTGATTGTTATATCGGCGCTTTCCCACTGCTTAACGGATGGAGCGGTACCACTGCCATTATCGGAATAAATCGCAAGCCGCACATTTCCGATAGCATGGGAGTAAAAATTCATTGAGCTAAAAGCTGTCTTAACGGGCAGTGTTGCTTTGGTGGCTTTTGCGTAACCTTCGATTGAAACGCCTGCAAAAGATATATGATCCTGGTTCCCGGATGCAAGATTGCCCACGGCTGGATTATTAGGAAAAGCCGTACCATAGGTCAACGTCATAGATTTCCTCACAAAACCAGTAACTCCTGTACTTTTCGTTATAAAGTTAGCACTGGAACTACCTGAACTCATATCGTAGGCAAACCAGTAGGTGCCTGCCGGAAGAAAAGTATTTGGAATTGTTATAAACGAAAGAGTGTTGGCAGTTACTGCGGCCGCTACTTCGGTAAAAAGCTTACTTCCGGGGGTACCACTGTTATCACCGTAAATAGTAACGCTTACGGTACCATTTACACTTCCGTACGTTCTGATTGCGATAGCAGTAAGCGGGACAGTTGTTGTAACCGGATTAAATATGAGGAAATTTCCGGCATTATTACTGGCTTCTGTGAGCGTATTTCCAATAGTAGTTTGGGGATACGCCGTTGTACCGGGAGTTGTAATGCCTAAATTTTGCGCTGATAACGTCAACGCATAGGCGAAACAGAAAACTGTAAATAATATATATGGTAGCGTTTTTATCATGTCATCTTATTCAATGTCGTGGTTTATCATTTACGATTATTTTACTTTTATTTTGAAATACATCCGGTATTGTCTTTTACCCTTATTCTGTAAGCAATGCCAGGCTGCAAGCCACCATATACATAGGGATTAGCAGCAGGTGACGGTGTTACCCAAATAAGGTTATTAATATCGTGAACATTATCTACTGAATAGGAGTAGGGGCCAGTGCCGCCACTGGCCGATATCGTTATACTGCCATCTGCTGCGGCATTACAAGTGATATTGGTTGGATTGCCTGCTGAAGCTGTGACTGAAGGCTGAAGTAAAATAGTGGCTATCGCTGTAGCTGTCAATCCCTGGTTATCGGTAACCGCTACTGTATAAGTTCCTACCGGTAAGCTGGTTGCAGTTTGTGTTGTTTGGAGCGGTGAGCTATTCCAGCTATATGAATAACCTCCAAATCCTCCAGTGCCAGTTACAGTAGCTGCACCGGTAGACCGGCCATTGCAAAAAACATTCGTCTGTGCAGTAATGCCGGCGGATATATTAGTAACCTGGCTTCCCGCGGTTCCGGTAACTTCCGTAAATGAAGAAGAGGCTTTTCGAACTCTTACCCAATCAACGATTGTTGAAGTACCAGAAACTTCGGTTACACTGATACTGATAAACCGTATGGGAGTGGCCGTATTGCCTACTGTGTTTGATTTCACCAAAGTCATTGCGGGATATGTGTAAGTATTCCAGGTATAAGGATTACCAGAGCCGTCAGTAACCTGCCATTGGCTCAGGTAGTCTGTTCCGGCAGTTACGGTTGTTGCGGTCTGAAAGACGCCATTCCAGAACACCTGTGCCGTAGTTTGAGCTCCGGCGTTACTATTAAAATAGCCGTTGTCAAAACCGAAGGGATTGCCGCCAAAAACTCCGGTGGCAGCATAAAACCTATTCCTGTTGTATGCGCCTTCCCTGTGTTTTGTTTCAAGTACAAACGACGTGGATGAAGTTGTGAAAGCATTTGTATTAGATAAGTTTACTGAGCCAGCATTCGTGTTTGATAGTGTAACGACAGTACCCGATTGCGTTACCGATCCGCCGCTTGTAATCGTTGACCACGTTGCACCGGGTGGGGCTGTAAAATCATCAAAAAAGTCGAAGGTATTCGTACCATTGCTTACTGCTGTTGCAGCAGCGTTGCCATAATACATGAAAAGAGTGGTTGACGCGTTTGTGGGAACATTTACCCAGACGGTTGACGTTCCGTTATTGATAAAGGTTCCCTCAATCCAATAATTACAGGAATTATTGTTTATATCATAAAAGCGAAGGTCGCTGCCGTCTGACTTTATATTTGAATAAGGATTTCCTAAAATAGCAGTCGTGAGTGACACTTTTACCTGGAAATTAGCTAAAGGTGTGACTGCGCTCAAAGTAATCTTCCGAACAAACTGCCAGGCAGCTCCAGGGCCGGTAACAGTAGCATAAGTAACCCGGCTACATAACAAGAATGCCGTTAGCATTAAGGCAGTACAACAAATGGCGTTTGTGTTAATAGAATATTTTTCGTTAAAGTTATTGGCAGCGGGTATGAATGAAAGTGATACATCAGAATGCTCCACATCAGCAATTACATGCAGTTTTTTACGAGCTTCAGAGGCACCGGCAGCAATTTTTATTAAATGCAAATTTGGGTAAACAATTTTCATAAACTTCTTTTATTGTTCAGCCAGGCGTGTTGAAACGCATTGGCCCAATTCTTCATGACCATTTTTTTTCTATAGCCATTTAATTCCAGAACTTCTATTTCGTAACTGCCACGGTTACTTTGACAAATGTTGCTCACCGTCACCAAATCACGGCTACATGGATGCACATCGCCGGACAAGATATGTTCCGTGATGAACCGGCAGACTATTAAACCGGGCCGTACCCGAAACCGTGAGGTCAGAAGCCAACCAAGGATACTCATAAAGAGATTTTTTTTATTACTTATAAGAAGCAAAACATGAAATAGTTTGAAATCCAGCGATTCATAGTAAGGGATTGGAAGAACTTTATATTTGTCAGCCTGAGAGCCTTATGGCTGAGGGTCTTTCGGAGGAGAATAGGTCACAAAAATTACCCGATTAAGGGCATTCGTTATTGAAGGGATAATTGTCGGAAACCGATGGATGTTCCAGGTAGTATTATCCATATTGTCATGGAAAATAAGCCAGAAAAATTTTATTTGAGGGGGAAATTGATCAAAGGATGTTGGAAAAGACGGATTAAAAAAATTCGCAAATTGAATCGGCATACAAAATAGATAAAACTTTCTATTTAACAAAGCATTTTACAAAAATTAATTTTAAAAGATATTAAAAAGCCTTGTGCCTCACTCCAACCTCCCGATATATCCGGACAAGCTTCTCCCCCCAAGGGGAACGGTGCTAAACACCAATTGCGCTCTTTAGTTCGCCTTCTTTTCCGTCAATATCGTTAGTACATCACATTAATATCTTTCACTGTTCCGTCGGGTTTGGTTACCTCTAACTGGTACATGCCATGCGCCAGGTTGTAATCCCATTTAATGAGCCCGGTGGCATTGCCGCCGGCATGGGTAATTTGTTTTTGAACAATTAATTGTCCCAGTTTATTGAGCAGCCTGATCTTATATTTTCCTTCCGGTTCATTTACCAGTTGCAGGTGAATCATTCCATCGGTGACCGGGTTAGGATAAATGGTGATATCCTGTTTCAGGGTGCCGATCAGGACCTTCACTACATTGGTATAAATAATTTTTCCGTTTACATCCACGCTCTTCACCCGGTAATAATTGTAGCCTTCAACCGGGCCGGCATCTGAGGCTATATATGCCACGGAACCGCCATTGTTGGCTGTGGCTGCCTGTATGGTTATGGTTGTGAAATCCGTTCCGTTGGTTGATTTCTCTACCTCGTATTGTTTCATGTTCATCTCGTTGTCTACCCTCCATTCTACGGTAATGTTCTTATCCTGTTTATAGGCCTTAATGGAAGTAAAGGTTACCGGCAATGCTTTCAATGGTGCAAATACAATACGGAACCTGTCGGCTGCATAGGCTCCCGGGATGTTCACCATATTGAAGTTTACATCAGTGCCTCCTGTCATATTCAAAGGAGTGCGGCTATGCAGGTAATTGTCTTCCAGGTATCCCTGCAGGCCAGGGTTGAGGTTTTCAGCATCAAAATGGAACTGGTATTGCTGCACCTTCACCCCGGTAAGATTCAGGAAGATCGTATCCTGCGCCGTAAGGGTATGCCTCCTTTCAATCGCAAGTAGTTTACCTGCTGTTTTGAGTCCGAGGTTTTCGGTTGTATTAATAACCTTGCGGGCATCCAGTCCGTCAATTCCATTAGAATAAGCGTCATCAAACTGGTCGAGAACTCCATCGAGGAGGACGGGAGTTCCATTAGCGCTTATTCCATTAAGAGTGGTGCTTAAAGAAGATATCCGCTGCAGGGTTGGATCAACAGGATTGGGTGTGGTAACCAATGGGCCGCTAATAGCTGGTGCCTTATCACCCTCTTTAAATGTAAAGGTGCCTCCTGCCCCTACGGACTGTAAAATAAAGGCCTGGCCGCTTTGAATATAATTATTGGGGCTCATCGCCGATCCGTAAGCTGCTGAAGCAAGCAGGTTTTTATAGACACCACTAGGAATATCAAAGAATAAGTACTGGAATGCGCCATATCCATATACGCTGCCTGATGCACTGGAAGTTATAGTGGGATCCCAGACAATCACAGTTGTATTGACGCCACTGCCATAGGTAAGATTTCTCAGATCAAGAGCCGAAGCATACGGATTACCCACAGAGGTAAGTCCTAACCCGGCAGCAGAAATAAGAGAATTATTCGGTGGAAAGGCCGGAGTAAATAATTTCCCGGTAGTTCGCAAAACCGTTGGATTGGCACTCTGGTTCACACCGATAACGCTCCTATCGCCCCTTATAAAAACAAGGTAGCCTTTCTGGTTATAAATGGACATGTCCGTTTTAGGTACGCCATCCCATGCATTAGTAGCAGTATTATAGGTCTTCATGGAAGGCGCAACAGATAATGCATCAAACCCGGGTGAAGGCCAGGTTGCAGCATTAGCCACATTGCTGGTGATCTGTGTTCCATATCCCGGGTGAGGGTCTCCGTTGGCGGAGGTGGCCCCTTCCATCCAGGAAGCCCTGATCGTTGCTCCCGTAGTAGGAATAGCCAGTAATTGCCATGATTTATGATGTTGGCTACCTACAAGACCCGTATTAATATAACGCTCTACGGTTACATTGCCATTGATGGTGTTACCTGCCGCAAGCACTCCTACACTGGCAGTTGCTGCCTGGCCCGATTTAAGGGTAATATTATCCCCTGTATTTAAACCGGCCGAAGCGGTACCAAATGAAAGGGCTCCGGTAATGTTCAGGGTATCACCTGCCGTATTGGCAACATTTACCTTATTATCATTACTGATGATAAGATTCTTAACCGTATTGTTCTTAAATAAATTGCCATCTATGTTTTGAGCGCCGCTGGTACCATTAAGTTCCAGGGTGCCGTCCGTGACATCAAAGATACCGCTGTTCGAAATAGTTCCTCCAATATGAATAAGGCCACTGTTATTGACCGTAAGAAGAGCGCCCGATGATATATGTAAATTAGTGATGGCGGGCACTGCATTACTAACCAGCGGCTGATTAGATTGAGCCGGTATATATACATCATCACACAGCGTAGAAGGGACCTGTCCGTCGGACCAATTAGCTGCCGTGTTCCAGTCGACCGGATTGGTCATATCGCCACCCACCCAATAATTATGAATGGCAACAACGCCAATCGAAGATTTTACGGTACCACAACCATCACTAACTATTGCTCTATAGAATATGGGCACGGTTGTGGCAGGGGAACTTTGCGAAGTGG
This sequence comes from uncultured Chitinophagaceae bacterium, assembly GCA_963819925.1. GTDB lineage: Bacteria > Bacteroidota > Bacteroidia > Chitinophagales > Chitinophagaceae > Ginsengibacter. The sequence goes on from CAWFYG010000033.1 coordinate 25,668, forward strand.
ACGTATTGCCGGGAGTAACAGGAGTCCATGTTCCACTGGTAGTGTCGGTTGTATATTCCCAGCCAGAAGGGTTGTTGCTGTTACCTGCAAGGGTAAGTGTTCCACTTGCTCCGCTGCAGACGGATGCCGAGGATACCGTGCCGCCGGTGGCTACGCCTGCAAGCAATGCTACATCAGTTGTAGCAGAGGCTGAACAACCGTTATCATCGGTAACGGTTGCCGTGTATGTTCCCACATTACCAATTGACATGTTACTAATCGACGGGTTCTGACTTGACGACATAAAGCCATCCGGGCCAGTCCAGCTATAACTGGTGCCCCCGCCGGACGTAAGATTCAACGTGGAGCCTAAGCATAATGGTGCATTACTCCCGGCTGAAGGGCTGGGTAATGGATTTTCGGTAACAGTAGCGCCGGGGACCATAGTATATGTGCAGTCACCTGATGTTCCCATCACGGTGTAATATCCAACACCGTAGGTACCGAAATTAAGAGCTGCTCCTGTTCCCGGTACCGGACTTCCTACAGGTGCGCCATCCTTGTATAATTGATAGTTTATTCCTATAACGGAACCAGCCAATCCTACGTCGGCTCCCGCGGTGCCCTGGCAAAACGATCCCCCAGTTACTGCATAATTGATATTTTTAATGCAAATTTTTACGGTTACAGCGTCTATTGATGCAGGAGGTCCACTACCTATACCATCGTCGTCATTTACCCAGGTAAAAATAAGAAAGATTGTATTTCCGTGCAACGAAGTTAAATTCAAGGTTTCGTATACATAATTTGTATTTTGATTAAGATTAAATCCTACGGGGAAAAGCTGGATGGCGCTACCCCCAGGTAAGGCATCTGCCGCGGGAGCAACCTGAAATAGATCTGCATATACCTGAAGGCCATCAAGCATATCGTCCCCGTCGTACTCAACATTCCCCTTTAAATAAAAGGATAAAGTGGCACTTGATGCATTATTGGGAATAGTAATCTTCTGGTAAAAATGCGAGATGTGGGGAGTAGTATTATCGTATGAATAATTCCCGACACTTCCGTCACTTGAAATGTAAGCGCTGTTTGGTGAACTATAATAAGTAGTAGGGCCAACCACCCATTGATTTGCCGAACTGTTAACCACAGTCCAGCCGTTAGCAAGAAAAGTATTTCCTACATCAAACCCACCACCAGTGTTCGGATCTATAAGCGTTTGAGCAAAACTGCTGCATACGAAACAGAAGCTTAAACATAACAGTAAGTAAAATTTCTTCATATACCCAACTTATTCGTTCAGAGAATTAGTAAATGTCGTTCGAAAGGATAAGTGAAAAACGGGTTACGCGATAAGAGACATCCAAAGAGTAGATTTTATCCAGGGTTGGATTCAGGTAAAATAAGAAAAAATCAAAAAGAAAATGGATAATTATAGTTACCCTTATGGAAATCAAATTAAGAAGACATTCATAGGATTGGAGAAACGGTTGCCTCAATGGCATTTGAGGGCGTAAGTTAATATTAATATACCGATTTTTATAATACCGGGGGCAAATTTTTTAGAATTTATTTAAAAAGGACGTAAAATATCCCACCGCCGGCCCACGACAGCAAATATGATTTTAATCAAAATCCATTGCAAGGCTTACACTAAGCCATGAAGGAATTGAAACTTTTCCCAACTATCCTGCTGCTTTTGCAAAACAAAGCTTTGCCATGGGCCGGACACCTATTATCGGGATAAGCCTGAAAGAATTTGTAAAAAAAGAAGCCAGATATAAGCTGTAAATAATACATCCCGATTCTAGAAGTCAAAAGATACTGTACTTGCCGGATTCCGTATTTTATTACTTTTTCGATTCCCATTTACGGTTACGTATATGATTTGAATCTGGCTATCGTATAATTCGTAAAAAATAGTATCGCTTATTTCAATATTATTTATATTATCAACGTCATTTATTCTGAAATAAACTGCGAGATCATTGTTTTCATCTTTGTTATAAGTTGTCATTGACGGACTCACTTCCCTCCCATTAATTTTTACCCGCAAGTGACCTTTAATATATGTATCAATCATTGAAAAAATCGCTTTCCCGTTTCCCGCGTTGGCAACACTTACTTTTTTACCAAATTGCTTTTGTAAGGCTGATTCCATATCATCAGTAAATGTTTTACAAAGCAGTGTGGCAAACTTGTCCTGGCTGTTAAAGTCAATTTGAGCAACGGCAATATACGTGGGATGCAAATCGTCTCTCCTACTTACAATTCCAGCATTGTACTGGATAATTAAAGAAGATAAAAATGTAATAAAATATTGCAGGGCTGCCATTAATTTTTGACAAATTTTCGCACATATTTATTTTCGCCGTTCTCAACAGTTAATGTGTATGCACCCGTGGGCAAGTTAGTTGTGTTTACAGTAAAATAATTATTGCCAATCTCAAATAGTGGCGGCGGTAATTTCATTAAAACCTTTCCCGCAATATCGTGTATCAATATGTTGTACCTGGCTTGTTTATCCGAGACTAAATTAAACTTTAATTCATTATGTACGGGATTGGGGTAAACCAAAATATTTTTTGATGCGCTGGCTGCTTTTATCAATATCACTTCGGAATAGACAAAATTTCCGGACTTACTATTTATTTTTAAACGATAATAATAAGGGGTAACTTCATCGACACTATCATCGGTATAATTGTAGGAATTACCTCCATTTTCTTTTACGGTACCAATTGTAACAAAAGAGTTGCCATCGGTACTACGTTCTACATTAAAATCATTAATGTTTGATCCCGTATCCTCTCTCCAGCTTAATAAATTAACACTGTTTATTTTCATCCCGCTAAAATCTGAAACACTAATAGGAAGCGGGCCGGATGTTGGATCAAGCTTTACCCTGTAACTAATAATTTGATTTTTATTTATCGTTGCGTTAAGAACGTTATTAGAAAAAGAAGCATCAGATAAATCCGTTTCGATATGGGTAATATTTTTAGCTTCGACGATCTTATCCGCGAAATTAACGGACGTTACTGTAGAGGTATTAGCCAGGTTCCACACTCTTGCAACTGCGCCGCCCACATCCATGCCTGTTTCCGCAGGCTTCAAAGCCCAAAGCACCGCGTTTGAATCTGAAATATTCATGAACGAATAATTACTGTCAGGCAAAATACCTGTGGTATTGGTGAGAGAAGCGGTTACAAAACTGTTTTGATGTTCCAAAGCCCTTTTCATTGAATTTGCAGGAGAATAGGTATTGTACGTCGTTATAGCATAGCGCTGGTTAAAGGAGTTTGTATTGCCCTGGTTATCCAGCCCGAGATTATCAACACGTCCCCCAACCATCACATTGAGCTTAGCTGTATTTTCATCGAGTGTGTTGGCAGTGCTATTACCGGTTTTCATAAAATAGCAATCCTCATTGGACAAGGAAACACCATAATTTCCATTGCTGCTTACAGCGGCAAAATGATTTAAAGTGAGCCAGTCATAACGGGCCTGCTGATCAGCATAATTTCCTCCGTTGCTTACTTTTTTTGCATTTATTACGGCACCATTTTCTTCATGCCAGATTGTGGGTGAACTGATGCTTGAATTATTGAATGAAAAGGTAGTGTACAATGAATCCTGGCCGAAATTTTCCAGCTCATTATTGTAGATCTCAACTCGGGGAATATCTTTAAATACTGTGAGGTTTGTTTGATGTTTAATGAGTGCAGTGGAATTAATCGCGACCGTTAAACTTACCGGTCCATTATTTTGCACGGAAAAAGATCCTCCGCCCGAATTGCCATTACCTGCATAGGTGGTATTGCGACCGATATTGTTAATGTAGTCCTGATTACTACCAGAGTTTACCAACTGTTTATTCCCATGCGTTTTATCAATTAAACTGGTTATTACTCCCTGGTTTGTAAAAGTTATCGTGAAAAAATCATTATCAATTGTTTGAGCGCTATTATTAACTGTGCCTGTATTTGAAAATGAAGCCCCGGCACCAGTCCGTATCTCAAAAACTTTATAGCCCACAGAGGGAACATTTGCTGCAAGTATTCGCAAATATTGCGCACCGTTCTTATTAATCACCTCGGATTTTACCTCTGTATTGGTTGTTACGTCAATAACATGTACTGGCAGAGAACCGGAATAAGGATAGTCGGCATAATCCGTTCTCGTCCAGCCCAAAGGATTAAAAACAACAAATTGCGGATTGGAAGAATTTAATTTTACCTGATTAGCAAGATTTGTTTTAGCCAACGTATAAAGCTGGCTCACATAATCGGAAAAAGTCTGTTGCATTCTTATTTGCCACGCTGCCCTCTCGTCACTGGTGACATTGGGACCACCCCCTCCAAAATCGTGTTCCCAAAAAAGACCGAGAGACATCCATGCTTCTCTGCGCAGGCTATCAAGCGTTCTGGCAAAAGTGGGGTTCGTTCTTGCTACTATTGTTGCCATTGCCTCTGCCGCCCTTAATTGTTCTAATGACCTTTTTACGGATGCACTTATTTCTGAAAGCGAAGCACATGCATCTTCCCATTCGTTGCCATAGGTCTGGGTCAGGCTCGGCAAGAGTGGCACCATAAGTTGAACTAAAATCCCTAAAAAAATCAAGTTCATTTGAAACAATTACCCTTGTTGAGGAATTACTTAAATCTTGTGCGGTTTTCGCAACTGCGTCATTAAGCGTTTCAGCATCGTCCCACCCGACACCAAAAGCCCCGGCAACATCATAATTATATGCCGAAGTATTTAGTTTGGCAGTTAATCGCTGTACTGCACTGGCGGGATCTCTTGCCTCGGCATAACCCCCAATACCCATATTGCCGTTTGTGAAACTATACCATTTCATCAGAACTTGCTGACCATCCAGTCCTTTATACCAATATATTTCTTTTTGCCTTGGGTCATTAAGGCCGGCAATCTTTGTGGCACAATTACAGATGCCATGCCAGGAATATTTAGCCCCGCATCCGGCCCAGATAGATGCCAGACCAAGAGGCATCACCTGGTCTTCCATACTCATAGCCAGATCAAACTTAACTCCATAATTTCTTTCCAACTCGCCCGCATAGTACATACCCCTGATAGTAGCCTCGGCCGGAACACATCCATAAGTAATTATTAACGGATTCATTGGTAAGACAATCCGCTCGCTTTTTACCTGGTTGATGAAATTTTGGAATTGTGCCGCTGTTTTATTTTTCTGATACACCCACGCCCAATAAGTTCCATCACAATTAAATTTCGTCTGATAATCCGGTTGGTTACCATTGGATGCATTATTATTGGCCATCCATGCATCTATCATGTTTATAAAAAGTGTTGTATAGGCTGTATCCGTGGCAGTCCACATAAAATCAGTGTGGTCGTCCGTGGCTAAATATAATCTCGATTGCGCCGTTACACTGCAATTAAGACAGCTAAAAAACGCTATTGTTATTAAAGCAGACAGCTTAGTTTTATTAAAATAATTCAGGATCATTTTGTTTTTAAGCAGAGATTTAAACAGTTCATTAATGTGGATGCCAGGCTTTTAATACCAAAACTATGCCCATTATGGGAGACACTTTCAAAATAAATTTAAGACTTGAATCACATCTGTCTAAAAAAAATTTTGATTTACATAAATCGGAATTTTATAGCCAACATTTTTAGGGGGATTGGAGAATTTAGAAAAGTTCCCAAATAACAAACGATTTTAGCGGGAATTGGATTTAAATGTAGTTGGTCAAAAAAAAATTAACCATACTTGCGATATTATTTGAAAAATCTTTTACTCAAAGTATGATTAATGCCTGATAGTCAGAAACCAAATATACATCTTTTATTACATATACTACTCATTCTACTTAAAATTATTTCCCCGAAAATCAACTGCTGAATTAACCAGGAGAATTAATTCACGACAGAAACTGACTAATTATAATTTCAGCTCTCAAAGATTTTATTTTACAATATTTTCTTTTTCGAAATAATCCAGATTTGAAACAGAAGGAACTTCCAATAGTGCGGCGGGTGGTTTTGACTTCTGAAACCGACAAATTAAATTACCAAATCTCTCATTTAAATAAAATTGCGTGTATTTATTTTATATTTGAATAACGGCACTTATACGATGTTTCTCTTTTTTCCAAAGGCATACACGAAAAAAAATTATAAATAATCAATCCTGATATCATGAAATGTACTTTAGGTTTAATTCTTTCAATCATGATCTTTCCTAGTTTTTCTGAAGCACAGGACTGGCCTAATCTTGCACGTTATAAAGATGAAAATGCAAAACTTAGCGTCCCCACGGCAAATGAAAACCGTGTTGTATTTATGGGCAATTCTATCACGGATGGATGGATAAATCTTGATTCGGCTTATTTTTCAGCCCATCCTTACATTGATCGTGGCATCAGCGGGCAAACAACACCTCAAATGCTCATCAGGTTTAAGCAAGATGTAATTGACCTGAAACCAAAAGTTGTAGTTATACTGGCAGGTACCAATGATATAGCCGGAAATACCGGTCCTTCAACTTTAGAAATGATTGAAGACAATCTCTCTTCGATGGCAATGCTTGCAAAGGCTGCGGATATTGCAGTTGTTCTTTCATCCGTGCTTCCTGCTTACGATTATCCCTGGAGGCCGGGATTGCAACCCGCTGAAAAGATTATTACACTGAATAAATGGATAAAGGACTATGCTTTGAAAAATGATTGTTTTTATCTTGATTATTTTTCTTCAATGGTTGATGATCGCAAAGGAATGAAGGCCGGGTACTCCCAGGATGGAGTGCATCCTAATTTAGCAGGTTATAAAGTAATGGAAGCTCTTGCAGAAAAAACTATTGCGATAGCTTTGCAAAAAAGTAACGCTATGGCAGAATCGCAAACTCCTGTTATGGATCACACCACTGTTTTCGTTGTTGATTTGGATAAGAGCACGAAATTTTACCGCGATGTAATGCAACTTCAACAAATACCCGAACCTTTTAAAGATGGCAGGCACAACTGGTTTAGAATAGGTCCCCACAGCCAACTCCACGTAGTGGGCGGCGCCAAGGCGGTTGTACCACATGATATCAATATTCATCTTGCGTTCCGTGTATGCATCAATTTCTGATTTTATAGAACATCTTGATGAGTCGGGAGTAAAATACCAGAACTGGCAGGGAGAAAGAAAACCACAGATGAGACCCGACGGCATCAGCCAGATTTATTTGCAGGATCCCGATGGATATTGGATTGAAGTGAATGACGATAAATTCTAAAAGATTTTTTTGGTCATTTATAAATTTTCGGCAGACAGCCTCGAACCATTTCTTTTTTAATAGAACCATATTTACATTACTAATCTCATTGCTTCTCTTTTAAATTTCAATAATTTTAATTGAATCGGATACAGAGAATTAACCGCAACAGGTTTCTGTAAGTTTCGCATTTTTTCCCAAGAGAAAAAATTATTCAATGATATCCGTTGATCGGGGTTGTAAAAATTTTCGGGAATACAAAAGCAGTTGATGACATCTCATTTAATGTAGGTGATGGTGAAAATATTGTCTTGCTGGGTACAAGCGGCTGCGGAAAAACAACGACACTTCGTATGATTAACAGGCTTACAGAAGCAACCTCCGGCACTATTTCTGTTGCCGGAAAAAATATCAAAGCAGTTTCACCGGAAGATCTGCGAAGAAATATCGGTTATGTATTGCAACACAATGGTCTTTTTCCTCATTATACTATCGCAGAAAATATTGCAATAGTTCCTGAATTATTGAAGTGGCCCAGGCAAAAAATTATTAAAAGAACTTCCGAATTATTGGAGCAACTGCATCTTCCGCCCGATTATTTAACCCTGTATCCACAACAACTCAGCGGAGGCCAGCAACAAAGAGTCGGGCTGGCAAGAGCCCTTGCGGCCGATCCGCCTGTTCTACTAATGGATGAACCTTTTGGTGCACTTGATGCAGTAACACGTGCAGGCATAACACATGAGTTTAGCCAATTGGAAGTATTAAAAAACAAAACGATTGTTTTAGTTACTCATGACATTCGTGAAGCGTTTGATTTAGGAGATAAAATTTTGCTGATGGACAAAGGAAAGATAGTACAGGAAGGAACTCCGGCTGATTTGCTTTTCAGCCCTGCCAATAAATTCGTTACATCATTTTTTGAAGATCAGCGAATGCAGCTTGAATTTAATACCGTTTCGCTAAAAGACATCTGGCCCTATATTCAATCAAGCAATCCTACAGAAATAAAAGATGATATAATTGATATCGATAAGAATATATGGCAGGCTTTATATTTTTTATCCGAAAAAAAAGATAAAAATATCCTCCTAAAAAATGTCTCAACCGGCGAAATAAAACCTGCAAACTACGATTCATTATTCTCTGCTTTTAATACCTATAAACTGCAAAGGCATGAATGAATCAAATCAATCACTGCCTGGTTTTATGCGGGAACAATCCGGTAAAATTTTCGACCAGTTGCTGGCGCATATAGGACTTACTTTTATTTCATTATTGATTGCAGTAGCCATTGGCGTGCCATTGGGAATTTTTATAGCCAAAAGAAAAAAATTATCAGGAACTGTTCTCGGCTTTGTCGGGGTATTGCAAACAATACCCAGCATTGCGTTGCTTGGGTTTATGATACCACTGTTAGGTATCGGCCCAAAGCCCGCAATAGTAGCCTTGTTTTTATATGCATTGCTACCAATAGTAAGAAATACATTCACCGGAATTATCGGCGTGGATGCTTCGGTAAGAGATGCAGCAAAAGGAATGGGAATGAACAGTAAACAAATTCTTACAAAAGTAGAACTGCCTTTAGCCCTTCCCGTTATACTGGCCGGAATACGAACCGCAACTGTTATAAATGTAGGTGTGGCTACACTTGCCGCATATATTGCTGCAGGTGGGCTGGGCGAATTCATATTTGGCGGTATTGCGTTAAATAATACCAACATGATTCTTGCAGGCGCCATTCCTGCCGCTTTGCTTGCTATCGTACTTGATTTTATTTTATCAAAAGTGCAAAAGATTAATCTTAAGAAATTACGAACAGGCTTTTGGATACTTCCGGCAAGCATCATTCTTTTGTCTTCTTTTTATTTGTTGCCTGACATTTATGGAAGTAAAATGCTTGCCGGCTTTACACCTGAATTTATGGGAAGAGAAGATGGTTATCCCGGGCTAAAAAAGGTATACCATTTAAATATAAGAAATGTTGTTATCAGCGATGCCGTGATGTATAAGGCAGCCTACGAAAAGAAACTGGATGTGATTAGCGGATATAGTACTGACGGAAGGTTGAAAGCTTTTGACCTGGTTGTATTGGAGGATGATAAAAAAATATTTCCACCATATTATGTTGCCCCGGTTATTCGGAAAAGCATTTTGCAGAAACATCCTGAACTTGAAAGTGTGCTAAATCAACTGGCTGGTCGTATCAACGATTCTACAATGACTGAATTGAATTACCGGGTTGATTATTTAAAGCAGAGCCCTGACAAAGTTGCCAAAGATTTTTTGATGGAACAAAGTTTGTACAAAGAACCTCTAAACGGAAATGGAGCAACTATAAGAATAGGTTCGAAAATTTTTGGTGAACAATATATCCTTGCCTCAATGTATTCGATGTTAATTAAAGGAAATACCAATTTGCAGGTAGCAACGAAAACAGGGTTGGGAGGAACGAAAATTTGTTTTGATGCCTTAACCAATAACCAGATTGACATGTATCCCGAATATACAGGAACTGCATTGCTGGTACTATTGCAAACTCCTGATTCGATTATTAACCGGTTGGGAGCGAACGAACAAAAAATTTATAATTATGTGCAAGAACAGTTCGGGGAAAAATATAATTTGAAATGGCTGAAACCCGTGGGCTTTAATAATTCGTATTGTTTAATGATGCGCAGAGAACAATCGAAACGTCTTGGTGTTACCAGTATATCTGATCTTGTAAATTATCTTGACAAAAAATAATAAATGAATATTTTAGAAAAATATAATACTGTAAGAAATCATTCTGAAGAGATATGCAAACCATTAAAAACAGAAGATTACGTAGTACAGCCTGTCGTGGATGTAAGTCCACCCAAATGGCATATTGGCCATACAACCTGGTTTTTTGAAACATTTATTTTAAAACCCAATATGGAAAACTATGAGGAATTTGATCCACAGTACAATTATGTTTTTAACAGCTACTACGAAACCGTTGGAGCAAGAGTTATCCGAACAGACAGGGGTAATTTAAGCAGGCCTTCTGTAGAAGATATTTATAAATACCGCGAGCATGTTGATTATGCTATGAATGAATTTTTACAAAAATCACTTTCAAAAGATCTGAAAGAATTAATTGTGCTTGGGCTTAATCATGAACAACAGCACCAGGAACTTTTAGCGACGGATATTAAATATATTCTTGGAAATAATCCTTTGTTTCCCCCATATGATTTTCCTCCCGGGAAAACACAGTATCCCACGCAAAAAAATAATAGTGATCCGACAGATAACGGATTCATAAAAATTGAAAAGGGGATTTATAAAATAGGATACGAAGGCAATGATTTTTGTTTTGACAATGAATTAAGCAGGCATGAAGTATTACTGCAAAATTTTAGTATTGCCAGGAACCTCGTTACTAATGGTGAGTTCATGGAGTTTATGGATGCCGGCGGCTATAAAGATTTTATCCATTGGCATGCTGAAGGCTGGGATTGGGTAAACACCAATAACATAAATTCCCCGCTTTACTGGCACTTCATAAATGAAGAATGGTTCAATTATACGCTGCAAGGCTTGCAAAGGGTTGATGTGAATGATGAATTATGTCATATAAGTTTTTATGAAGCATCAGCGTATGCCTCATGGAGGGGAATGCGCCTGCCTACTGAATTTGAATGGGAAATTGCTGCCCGGCAATTCGACTGGGGGAAAAGATGGGAATGGACGGAAAGCGCCTATCTTCCTTATCCCGGTTTCACAAAAGCTGCCGGCGCTATTGGCGAATACAATGGAAAATTTATGGTGAATCAAAAAGTATTACGTGGCGCATCTGAAGTAACGCCACCAGGCCATAGCCGCATAACCTATCGCAATTTTTTTCATCCTTATTTACGCTGGCAATTTACGGGAATAAGATTGGCACAATAATATCTCATGAAGTAAAAAGAATGTGATGAACCAGTTTTTACAGGATGTCTTAAAAGGATTACAATCAACTCCTAAATATTTACAATCGAAATATTTTTATGATAAAAAGGGAGATGAATTATTCCAGCAAATAATGCAATGTGAAGAGTATTATCTTACCAATTGCGAAATGGAAATATTTTCAACGCAAACTTCTCAACTTGCGAATATTGTTATTGATCAACATCAAAATTTTGATGTGGTGGAGTTGGGTCCCGGTGATGCTGTAAAATCACTGTATCTTTTAAAAGAACTTGTGAATAAGAATGCAATTGACACTTATTTCCCCGTTGATATTTCCAATAACATAATTGATCTGCTGCAGAAAAAACTTCCCGAGCAATTGCCGCAACTTACTATTCACGGTCTCAACGGTGAATATCTCTCCATGCTTACGTCTGCAAAAAAAATTTCTGATAAAATAAAGCTGGTTCTGTTCCTTGGTTCCAATATTGGTAATATCCCAAAAGAAAGTGTGAATGGCTTTTGCCGGGAATTACGAAGCCAGCTCTCCGTTGGCGATATAGTTTTAATGGGAGTTGATCTCAAAAAAAATCCAAAACAAATTCGTTTAGCCTACGACGATAGTAAAGGATATACACGTCAATTTAACCTCAATCTTCTTAGAAGAATCAACAGGGAACTGGATGGGAATTTTGACGTCGCGGATTTTGAACATTATGCAACCTACGATCCGTCAACAGGAGCATGCAGGAGTTTCCTGGTTTCTTTAAAGGATCAACAGGTAGCAATCGGTAAAAACGGAACTTTCCAGTTTGAAAAAAACGAAACTGTTTTTATGGAAATTTCTCAAAAATATACTGTTGAACAAACGGATGGAATTGCCAAGCAAACCGGCTTTGAGCCTGTTGCTCATTTCTTCGATAAAAACAAGTGGTTTACAGATGTAATTTGGAAATGCGTATAACCATGTACGTTACAGCTTAACATTTACACGAAATTGTAATAATCGATCCTCCTTCGAAAACCCATACGTAATATCCACGAACATAAAATTAAAGGGATCGAGGATTACGCCTCCGCCATATCCAACATGAAGCGTATTTGAAGTTTCGCCGGGCATCCAAACACGTCCGTCATCCACAAAGGCAAGCAGCCCTGCTTTTCCATTGTACAGGTAGCTTCTCACTTTACTGATAAAACGAAATTCATTGCTGTTATAAAAAGCTGTTTTACCATAAAATCTTTGACGTTGAAATCCCCGAAGGTCCTGCCCCCCTCCAATACAAGGATATTGATAAAACTCCGGCTTGCCGTCAACCGTTTCAACAGCACCCGATACAGCCAATGAAAATTTGTATATAACGGGAACGTATAGTTGAAGATTGCCCCCGTATTTCCAGAAAGATTTATTGCTTTCATTAACATTCTGCGTGTAAGAAACATTAACGCCAAAGTTTATTCCACTTGTTGGAACTTTAGGATCATTAAGTTTTGAAAAGCTATATCCTGCGGCAATTCCTGCAAAGTTTTTAATGCTAAAGACAGTCGAATCCACCGGGGCAACATACTTTACGGTATACCGGTTATCATCATTAATAATTTTTACGCTATTAAAAAAACCGTGAATATCAATAAAACTATTTCCCGCTTTCCGGTTCACACCAACAGTTCCTGACAGTTCACTGGAGCGCATCCTATTAAAGTCAAGATTCTTGGTCGTAAGAATCGTTTCGTTGCCCAGCCCATAAAAATTGGTCCAGCGTACTGCATCATAATTTGCCAGCAGTGAAAGATCCCATTTGCCAAAAGTACCTGGAAAAATACCTGTGTAAGTGTAGCTGAATGCACGCTGCGAAAGAGAATACTTTACAGTAATTTTTTGCTTAAATGCGAACGGGGATTTGCGCCAGCGCTGATGTGTCCATCCATATCCTAAACCAATAAAAACACGATCTGCATCGCTATAAAATAAGGAAGGTTTAAAACCTCTTTTATCATAAACATAACTCCGGTACTCATATTTATGAATGGCACTGTCACCAGAAATAAATCGCTTTATTTTTCCGGCAGATTGAATATAATCACCAGGTCCATCATAAACGTAAGTGTTCGTCGTGTTTCCTGCCATTGAGTTTGCAATAATGGAATCTTTATCAAAACCGCCAATAATTCTTATCCTTATTCCATTATCCGTCTTTCCTTCGGCTTTATAGACATCATTACCTGATAATCCAAATAAGCGAATCTCTTTTGTTTCATTAGATAAAAAAGTGCGTGAAAAATACGGTTTGTTTTTCGTTGTACCATCCTTTTTTATGTTGTACAGATTCACGACTGTTTCACTATCATTTACCCGGTTCACCTCAAAATAATCTGTACCCTTTGTTCCAATTATTTCAACTTCTTTAGAAAGAAATAAATAATACTGAATTGCATATTTCACTAAATGATCTCTTCTCGATTTCAGGTCCCTGATAATTTTTTTTGCCGAGAAAGGAGAAACTTCAGGAGGTAATTTTTTAATAGCTGTTTCAATAACGTTATCTGTAAGTTTATTCTGCAATTCTTTGGCAGCGTCTATCCATTGCTTTTTTGTTAGCTCATTTGTAAAAACCCTGTCCATTCCGCGTTCTTCGTAATTCAACTTTGTAACATGACTTATATGGTCCTTCAAACTCTGAAAATAGTCTATGCCCGAAGCATAAATGGCAACATCCAGCAATTTACCATGATGAGCAAAAAATGCCTGGTCCCTGTCCTGCGGAACAGGAATGAAAATTTTTTGATTGCCTTTTTTTACCTCACCCCATCCCCATTGATCTTCGTGCCGGTCCCAATCTGCGATAAGCATATCAAAAAGCCTGGCCTTTATATATTCCTCCTGGTCAACATGATTTTCAGTTTCATCCTGTAACTTATTCATCACTTCATAAGTATCAAAAAACTCTTTAAAATTCCCAAGGTTGTCTGCATTACTCCAGTCTCCTTTAAGTCTTTGCTCAAACAGATATACCTTTCCTGCAAATTCGATATTAAAACTGTCGAGTGCGTTTTGTTCCGGTAAATACACGAATTCAGGATTCGTATGATAAATACCTGCCTTCTCCTCCATAGCCGATACAGAGGGCGCCGCATAAGGATAGGACATGGATACTTCGTCATTTACCTGGCGCTCTATAAATGTGCCTTTAAAATTTTCAGGCAACACTTTCCCAAGCCTTTTATCTACGGAACGCAGGGTATAGTTTTTCCCGTTTTGTGTTTCCAGATGCAATGAAGTAGTTTGATGACCTCCGCCTTCCTTTTCAGGAATGAGGCCGCCGGCCGTATCCTTCAGCATAAAAACAGGTAGCCTTACGGGAGTACTCCACTCTTTGCGATAATTTGATCCCCAAAAGAAATTATGCCATCCTGAACGTTTGTACTGCGGGCCCGCGCTTATTACTTTGAATTTAGTTGATGTATCATCAATCGCGTTTTGAGCAAACGAAATTTCTGCTGAAAGGCTCAATACTATCGGGACAATTAATTTGTAGGAAAGATTCATTTGAACTCTTTTTATACTTATACTAATAACCCTGCCAAAGAATTCCTGTTCATAAAATACCCAACTTTTAATTTACCGTGAAATTAGAAAACCGGAAAATTAACTAAAAAATGTACGCTTTAAACATTCTTTTGTATGAATGCCGGGTGGCAAGTGCGGTAATAATCCTGGCAAATTGTTTAATTCAATTTATATCTTTAATCAAATTCCAGTTCGGTATTCGATGATTTTTTTGCCAATACTGAAATTCAATTTCTCATAATTCAAAATATAATTTTATGTGGTGGATTTATGCTTTACTATCCGCACTATTTGCTGCGCTCACGGCCATCTTTGCCAAGGTTGGCATCAAAGGCGTAGATACGGATCTTGCTACAGCTATAAGAACAGTAGTTGTATTAATAATTGCCTGGGGCATCGCATTCTTAAAGGGCGGAACAACAACTATTCAATCTCTTACAAAACAAAATATAATTTTTCTTTGTTTGTCGGGAATTGCAACCGGTCTTTCCTGGATCTTTTATTTTAAAGCACTGCAACTTGGTGAAGTATCCCAGGTAGCACCTGTTGATAAGTTGAGTGTGGCGTTAGCGATTATATTATCCGTTATTTTCCTGGGAGAAGCGTTAACACCTAAAATAGCAATTGGCGCATTACTAATAATCTCCGGGACTTTTGTACTCATTTTGTAGACCAAGATCAAAAAAAATTCTCTTAAAATATTTTGAAGTCCGGGAAAGTAATCGTAATATTGCGATAAGATTATGGGAATAACAAAGTCGCATATTTTTACATCGAAAGACAATAAGCTTGCCCGGTATGCGAAGGCATTGGGCCATCCAGCAAGAATTTCAATTTTAAAATTATTGATCAAAAAGCAGGCATGCATCTGTGGCGATATCGTTGATGAACTGCCCCTTTCGCAAAGCACGGTTTCCCAACATTTAAAGGAATTAAAAGATGCGGGCCTGATTAAAGGAGATATTGACGGGGCAAAGGTTTGTTATTGTATTGATGAAAAGGAATGGCAGTACGCCAGGACCTGGCTCAACCAGCTTTTTGATTCCTATAAATATAAAGGCAACAGTTGTTGCTGATTTTTTTTAACCAACCCTATCGGTATATAACGATAACAATTTAAATAAATACAAATGGAAAAAGAAACCAATTTAAAAGAATTAGTAAAGCAGAAATACTCCGAAATAGCTTTGCAGGACAAGGAAACCAATGAGTCTTCCTGTTGTGGATCGGGTTGTTGCAGCACGGAAGTATATAATATTATGTCAGAAGATTATAATCAACTAGATGGATATAATCCCGATGCTGATTTAGGGTTAGGGTGCGGATTGCCCACGCAATTTGCAAAAATTAAAAAGGGCGATGTTGTAGTTGACCTCGGAAGTGGTGCAGGCAATGATGCATTTATTGCCCGACACGAAACCGGCGAAACGGGCAAGGTAATCGGTATTGATTTTACGCCTGCAATGATCGAAAAAGCAAGAAGGAATGCCGATCTCAGGGGATTTAATAATGTTGAATTCCGGCAGGGAGATATTGAAAACATGCCGCTCACTTCAAATGTTGCCGATGTAGTGGTAAGTAATTGTGTTCTCAATTTGGTACCGAATAAAGATGGAGTTATTAAAGAAATTTTCCGGGTTCTGAAACCAGGCGGTCATTTTAGTATCTCCGATATTGTATTGGAAGGTGAACTGCCTGAAGAAATTAAAGAAGCCGCAGAAATGTATGCGGGCTGTGTTGCCGGAGCGATTCAAAAACGAGTATACCTGGAATTGATAAATGTCAACGGTTTTAAAAATATTACTGTTCAAAAAGACAAATTAATCAATATACCAGACGATATACTGAGCAATTATTTATCCCCGGCCCAGGTTGAAGTTTTTAGGCTATCAGGAACGGGTATTCGCAGTATAACGGTTTACGCGGAAAAGCCATTGATAGAAAAGGCGGCTTGTTGCGGTCCTGATTGCTGTAATTAAAAATATAAAAAAACCGATCTCATGTATAATGTTTTATTTGTTTGCATTCATAATTCCGCAAGAAGTCAGATGGCAGAAGCCTTTCTAAATCATTTGGGCGACGGGAAGTTTAACGCAGAAAGCGCAGGCATTGAAAAAGGTAAACTAAATCCTTTTGTAATTCTTGCCATGAAGGAAGTTGGAATAGATATTAGTAATAACGAAACGAAAGGGGTATTTGATTTATTTACAAAAGGCAGAATATACCAGGCTGTAATAACTGTTTGTGAAAAGGAAGCTGCAGAAAGATGTCCCATTTTTCCCGGTAAAGTAAAAAGAATTGCGTGGTCTTTTCCCGATCCTTCAAAGTTTAAAGGAACAGAAGAAGAAATACTCACGAAGGTGCGGCAGGTAAGGGATGAGATAAAAGAGAAAGTAATTCAATTCATTGAGGAGGCTAACGATTTGAATTTTTGGATCCAGGACAGCTTAATTGAAACAAGTGAAAATTAATGCTGGTACTAAGAAAAATATGTAGCGCAACTATCGGCGATTTCGACGCCGGTTTTACCCCGGTATATATGCCATTATTTTTTAACAACAAACCTGCAGGCCAACCTCTCATCATTTACTAAATCCCCATATGTCAGTAAACAATTGTGCTCCCGCAATGGAAAGGAAAAAATTAAGTTTTTTAGACAGGTACTTAACACTCTGGATATTTTTGGCAATGGGCACAGGTGTGGCTATTGGCTACTTCTTTCCATCTTCTTCCGGGTTCATTAATTCATTTTCTTCCGGTACCACAAATATTCCTTTAGCGGTAGGTTTAATATTGATGATGTATCCGCCATTTGCAAAAGTGAAATACGATAAGCTAAAAGAAGTATTTAAAAACACCAAAGTATTAGGTGTTTCCTTATTGCTTAATTGGGTGATAGGTCCCATACTGATGTTCTTTCTTGCTATTGTGTTTTTACGTGGCTATCCGGAATACATGATCGGTTTAATTCTCATTGGTTTAGCCCGATGCATTGCTATGGTAATTGTTTGGAACGAACTGGCAGAAGGCAGCAGGGAATATGCCGCAGGATTAGTGGCATTGAACAGTATTTTCCAGGTATTGCTTTACAGCGTCTATGCTTACGTGTTTGTTACACTGCTTCCGCCGTTATTCGGTATTCGTGGTTCTGTTGTTGATATCACCATAGGCCAAATTGCAAAAAGCGTTGCTATCTATCTGGGTATTCCTTTTGCCGCTGGTGTTATTACAAGGATTGCATTAAGAAAAGCAAAAGGTGATGAATGGTATCAAAATAAATTCGTTCCGTTTATCTCGCCAATTACTTTAATAGCGTTATTGTTTACCATAATTGTAATGTTTAGCCTGAAGGGTGAATTGATTGTGCAGATACCTTTCGATGTAGTTCGAATAGCCATTCCGTTAGTAATCTACTTTGCCATCATGTTTTTAGTGAGCTTCTTCATCGGTAAAAGAATGGGAGCAGATTATTCAACTAACACATCCATAGCATTTACTGCAGCGGGCAACAATTTTGAATTGGCAATAGCTGTTGCTATCGGTGTATTTGGTATCAACAGCGGCCAGGCTTTTGCTGGTGTTATTGGTCCCCTGGTTGAAGTGCCGGCATTAATATCCCTGGTTCATGTAGCGTTTTGGTTTAGAAAAAAGTACTACACAAAACAATTACAAAACATTTAATATTTATCTCATGAGAATTGCATTGTTCAGTGATATACATGCAAACCTTCCTGCACTGGAAGCATGTTTAAAAAGCATAGATGAACAAAAGCCCGATGCTATTTATTGCTTAGGCGACTTAGTGGGTTATAACATCTGGCCAAACGAGGTAATAAATGAAATAAGAAAAAGAGGTATACCGACTATTGCGGGTAACTACGACCAGGGTATTGGTTTAATGAGTAATGATTGCGGGTGTGCTTATAAAGAAGAACATGAAAAAGATATGGGCAAAATTTCAATATCTTATACCAATTCTATTGTGAAGCCGGAAGAGAGGAAATACCTGAGAACGTTGCCTGCACATATTAAAGTTGAGTTTCAGTTAAATAATGATAAGCTCAATTTATTGTTAGTGCACGGCAGCCCAAGAAAAATAAATGAGTATTTGTTTGAAGACAGGGATGAAAAAAGTTTATTAAGAATAATGGAAGGGGCAGATGCGGATATCATGTGCTTTGGACATACACATAAGCCCTATCACCGAATATTACCAACAGAGCCAACAGAAAAAATACATTATCGTCATGCTATCAATATTGGTTCAGTGGGTAAACCAAAAGATAGCAACCCAAAAGGTTGTTATGTGATGCTTACAATTAATTCTGATAGTTCAGTAACTAACAAAAATGCTATAAATGTTGAATTCATAAGATTTGACTATGATATAGAAAAAGCAGCAAAAGCCGTTGAGGACAGTCCACTGCCAAATGAATATGCAGATATGCTGAGAAGAGGATTTTAACCTTTAAATAGAATATAAGGTGCTTCCCGGTAGCCATAGCCACAATTATATAATGCATCCCTCCAATGATGACTGCTGTCATCTTCCAATGTAACATTGGTCACCGTTCTTGGTCAAAACCAATCGTAAATTTGCGATGAACAAAAACGATTATGCGCCGTACAACATCAGAAATTAATTACTCAACTAACGAGGAAATGCTGGCACGCTATGCAAAAGCGCTGTCCCATCCCATCAGGGTACGTATCCTGAATTTTCTTGAAAAACAGTCATGCTGTTTTACAGGACAATTAACTGAAGAAATTCCAATGGCGCAATCAACGATATCGCAACACCTGAAAGAACTGAAGGATGTTGGTTTGATACAAGGAGATGTAATGCCGCCGAGGATAAAATACTGTGTCAATCAAAAGGCATGGGCAGATGCTAAAAAAATGTTTGCTGTTTTTTTTGAATAAAGAATATAAAATTAAAAGAGTATGAAAAATATAAAAGTGTTAGGCCCCGGTTGCCCCAAATGCAAAACCACTTACAACAATGTGCTGGAAGCCGTCACGGAAATGGGTATTGAAGCCGATATTTCCAAGATTGAGGATATAGAAGAAATGATGAAGTACAATGTTCTTGCCACACCGGTGCTTATGATTGATGACGTGGCAAAAGTTAAGGGAAGGGTGGCTGGTATAAAAGAAATAAAAGAGTTACTATCTAATACAAACTGACATGGAGACAAAACAATCATTAGTTAATGAAATCTGCCCTACCACTACACGAGTGTGGATCAAGCGTGGCGCTTTGTTGGTTGACGTTCGCGAAAAAGATGAAGTTGACCAACTGGCTTTCGAAGTGCCAAACATTGTAAATATTCCATTAAGCCAATTCGAATTCCGTTATAAGGAATTACCTGTTGATAAAGAAATGGTAATAGTTTGCCGCGGTGGCAGCAGAAGTTTACGGGCGGCAGGTTTTTTAATCAATAGCGGTTACGATCCTTTAAAAGTAGTGAACATGCACCATGGCATTATTCGCTGGGCACAAAAAGGTTTCCCGACAAAAGGAGATACTTCAACTGTATTAGGAACTAATACGAATGAAGGTTGTTGCGAAACGTCAAACACAAAATCTGCTACTGACAATAATTCGTGCTGCGATTCACCCAAAGGTGATGGCGGGTCATGTTGCTAATTTAAAAATCGGATCATGTTTAACTGGTTGCAATTATTTGCCGACTGGCTCATCTATTCAGCCTTTGGTATATCGGCACAAAGCCATTGGGGCGAGGCGTTAAACTTCTTTGTACTTGATACACTGAAGATTTTCATTTTGCTTTTCCTTATTACCATTATTATGGGTATTGTAAATTCTTATTTCCCTGTAGATAAGGTTCGCAATTTTCTAAGCCGGAAAAAAATGTACGGACTTGAATACTTGTTTGCGTCTTCTTTTGGGGTTATTACTCCTTTCTGCTCCTGTTCATCCGTGCCGTTATTTATTGGTTTTGTAAAGGGTGGCATTCCATTAGGCATCACATTTACATACCTTATAACGGCACCGTTAGTAAACGAAGTTGCCATTGCAATTTTTGCAGGAACATTTGGATTTCAAGTAACCGCCTTATATGTAATTACCGGTGTTGTTTTAGGAATTATTGGAGGTTTCGCCCTGGGTAAATTAAAATTAGAAAAACATCTTTCTCCATGGGTTCAAAACATAATTGACAATGCACAAACAGAAGAAGAGTTGCAGGAAGAAAAACTAACGCTGGCACAACGATTCCCTTTAATTCTAAAAGAAGCATTCAATATAGTTAAAGGTGTTTCAATTTACATCGTCATCGGTATTGCCGTAGGAGGTGCAATGCACGGGTTTTTACCGACAGGTTTTTTTGAACATTACATTAACAAAGGGCAATGGTATGCCGTGCCTTTGGCGGTGATAATGGGAGTGCCAATGTACAGCAATGCAGCAGGTGTAATTCCTGTGGTGCAGGTATTAGTTGCCAAAGGTGTTCCTCTTGGAACTGCTATTGCATTTATGATGGGGGTAATTGGATTGTCGTTGCCGGAGGCAATGCTTTTGAAAAAAGTAATGAACTGGAAATTAATTGCTATTTACTTTGGCACAATCGCATTCTTTATGATTGTATCGGGGTATTTATTTAATATCATTTTATAACAAAATTTAATTTTCACCACTACACAACCATAACTGAAAACTTCTATGGTCTTGTCACATTTATCTGTAAATTTCCGGGGAGCTCCTTTTGTAAGTTCCGTTAATTGATCTCTGCATTTTTTCGTTGTTCAAACCTGGGTTTCATATTGTAATGTGCATTTGGGAGGCGGATAAAGGCAGCTTAATATAGCGGCTTTCCCCTCTACTTTAATCAGTTGCTTTCAGAAAACAGAGGAGCGGCCGGACTTTGATTGAAAATTTGCACCATCATATTATATAAGGATTCATGTCTTTCTTTAAAAAGATCCGGTCTTTTGAAAAAATATTCAGCGGCTACTGCAAAAAATTCGGCTTTGTTCGTTGCCCCGTAGGTATTGATATCAGAATTACCTTCGTTAATAGCTATAATATTTTCATTGACTAATTGAAGCCATGCTGTTGTATATTTTCTGTTAAGTAAGCTCTTCGGTAAACCATCTACATCGCCGTCCTCTTTATCAAGCAAATGAACAAATTCGTGTATGCCGGTATTTTCTTTTCCCATTTCATTGGCATAACCTTCATGCAAAGCCGGTTTTGACAAAATCATAACCCTTTGCATGGGCCCGTTACCAACCATGCCCAAAGTGTTTCGTTCACTACCTTGCAATAAAAATTTTTCCTTGTCAAATGAAACAGGGTACAAAAGGACTTCCCGTAAATTATTGTACTTCCATCCTCTAAATCCAAAGATGGGAATAACAGCACTTGCTGCAACAAATAACCTGTCAATAGCTTCAACGGTTGTGTCAACTCCATTGATACGAACATAGCCGAGGAATTCTTTCACCTTTTCTTCAAACCTTATTTTTTGCTCATTATTCAGAGAGCGATAAAATGTGACATTATCTTCTAACAGATTTTTGTAGCCTGCCGGCAAAACAATTTTCTTGTTGGGCCTCTTATAAAAGAGGACAATAAATACCAATATAATTATCGCAATCAGGACAATCCAGGCACCCATATTTTTTAAAAATTATTCGAAATATTCAGCAAATATCCAGGTTACGATAAAGCATTCACATTAAAAAAAATTCGTTGTTATCACTTTGGTTTTACAGTACGAATTGTTTCAGTTTTTTTGATCGTGATGTTTTTATTCAATAACTTAGACCTGGTCTTACTTAAAATGTTGACACATCAAATTTATTTAAAATAAGAGTGATGAAAACCCCCACACATTTTCAAGAAGGTAATACATTCTACCAACCCGATACTAAAGAAAAATATTCACGCGATTTTCACGGACACCCTGAACTTGTAAAGTTCCCATCAACTTCCGAAGTGTTTCATGCAGTATTTGAAAATACTTTTTATGCAAGTTGTATAGGGAGCGGCGATGGAAAAACGCTTGAGGCTAATGAAACTGTTTGCAAAGTTTTTGGTTATACGGCAACAGAGATGACTAAACTTACAACGAAAGAGCTTTTTGATACAACACAAACCCGGTTCCTTCAATATTGGCATCAATTAAAATCTAACGGAAGAGCAAAGGCGGAAATAACCGGGATAAAAAAAAGCGGGGAACGATTTGCCTGTCAAATCACTTCCCTGATTTTTATAAATGATGATAAAGAGAAAAGATCAATAAACACAATTCTTGATATAAGTAAAAAATATTCAAGTTCTTTATTTGAATAACCGGAACTCTACTCTAAGCCATCAAATTTCCGGTTTCTCTTTGCGGCTTAAAACTGATTCTATTTTTTCGACTAAATTATTTATGCCAAAAGGTTTTTCTAAATAATCATCTGCTCCATAAAACTGATAATTTTCGAGAGCATTTGGAGAAGCAGAAAATATGATGACAGATAAATATTTGTTTGAGGCGGCTTTCCTTAACTCCCTACATATCTCTCTTCCATCTCTGCCGGCAAGAAAAATATCAAGTATCAAAAGGTCAGGATTAAATTCTTCTATTTCTTTGTAAATACTATGGTATCGGGACAATGTTTTTACAAAATACCCTTTTTGTAAAAGGATTATTTCCATCGCCTCCAGTAAATCTGTAGAATCATCTACAATCAGCAACTTATTCATAAGCGGGTCAGGTGTTTTTTTGGGTCTGTGAATATAGATATTTTCCGGAATAAATATTCCCCGCCCGCTAAAATTTAAAAAATAAAAATTTGGATTTAATATTGCAAAGATTTAACAGGTAGCGTGAAAATTTCGGGAGCGGCAATTTTAGAGATGTGCCCGCTCTATCATATTCTTTAACTCATGATGAATGCAAAATATTCACACGATTCAAGTTAAGCAAGATTCATTCTAACAGCATAGAAAAGCCAACCCTCTTAAATTGGGTTGGCGACTTCCATTGATTTCTCAATTATTGCACACGCTTCGTGAAATACTGAACCGGCTGGGTTAGTTGAATTGTTGTTTTGCAATTAACCAGGATTTTTAAGGATTACCGGCTGGAGCCTGTAGGCATTTACGAATCTTCCATTTTGCTGCGCAGGAACCCAGTTGGGGCCTTTCCTTATTATGTTGATGGCAACTTCTGCCAGCTTGGTGTTTTTCATTGTAATGGCTTCCACATTACTTACCTTACCCGTTTTGTCCACCACAAATTTAACTTCGCAAACACCAAAATCGGATTCAGTGAATTCATCCAGGTTAGCTTCTATTGCTTTTTTTACATACCTGGTCCATGCTTCTGCGCCCCCGGGAAACTCGGCATCAATTTCAACTTTCGTAAATATTTTATCTTCTTCTTCCTTTTTTTGAACGGGTGCCGCAACTATCCCGGTTCCCTTGTCTTCTGAAGGAGGGGCAATGATTCCTAAGTCTTTCGTGCCTTCAACAGTTTTCACGTCTATTTTGGCCTCTTCAATTTGTTTTACTTCTGGTGGCGGTTTGAGCACCTCTTCATCCTTCACGACTTTTGGTGACGTAAAGGCAATAGTGGCGACACGCGGCAACGGAGGCAACTTTGGTTTTGGCGGAGGCGGGGGTGGTGGTGGCTCATCTGCCTTCAACGGCTCCGTGAGAGAAATGTCTCTCACATGCATCGCGGAAATCTCACTCTTCTGAATAAGCCTTGCCCTGATAACCGAGCCAATGAAAGCAGCAGATATTGTTAAAATGGTAACTATAAGTGCGATTGAAATTCGCTTGTTATAGGTTTTTCTTAATTCGTAAGCGCCGTATTCTTTATTCCTCCCGGCGAAAAGTATATCTAAAAGATCAACTTTTGAAATTCTATTTGCATGCATAATTTTTTGTTTTTAAATGTGATGCATGAATGTGATGTAAAGACAATGTGAAAATAGAATCAAAATTTTTCCCAGTGGCTGACAATAGTCATCAAACAGCATGATTTGAGTCGGAATACTGTGAGGACCTTTTTTTAATGTCGCGATCAACAAAAACGGCAATTAAAGATGTAATAAAAAATTCATCGATAGTATAGTATAATCTGTCGAAATGATTTATTTATTTAAAGGGCAGCCAGTAGTTTAGTGTTCCAAAACTTCTTCGAATGGAATATGACAATGACCGGCCGGTAAAACCTGTTTACAAACCTGAAATATTTTATTGGACAGGCGTCTTTCTTTTTTATCCACTGGTAAACTATTTCACTTTTTTTTACATACATATAATTTTCTTACCCATTCTTCTTTTGGTAAGCCTGCTTATTTTCCCAATTTATTTTTTTTATGCAAAAGGAATAATTCCATGGTTGGCCTTTACAAAACGTTATGTATGGTTTAGTATGACTACTTTAGGTCTTTACATTATTGCGCTGTCTTTTTTAGTACTTATTTACTCCTTTTTTCACCTGGATGAAAATCCTAACCAGTCTCTACAATTACTTCAACCATATTTTAATTTCTCTTCAGCAACTATTTTACGGGAAAGCTTATGGTTTTTTGTAAACATAACTTTTGCAACAAGCATAGCATATCTCAAGAAAAATTTTGACGGTGAAGATCATATCGCAATGCTTGAAAAAGATAATGCCAATTTTAAACTGAAATATTTGCGTTCACAATTAAATCCGCATTTTCTTTTCAATACCTTAAACAGTATTTATTCTCTCAGTCTTCAGCAATCAGATAAAACTCCTGAAGTTGTTATAAAACTTGCTGACCTGATGCGGTATATGATTTATGATTGCGAGGAAGATAAAATCTTTTTAGATAAGGAAATAGAATTTATCAGGAATTATATTGACATTGAAAAAATACGATACAAAGCAGATGTGCAGTTTTCTGTTGAAGGAGAAACCGATGGGATAATGATCGAACCGTTTTTGTTCATTTCATTTATTGAAAATGGTTTTAAACACGCATTTAATAATTCGTACAACGATGCATTTATTTATATCACGATAAAAACAGGTCCCGGACAAATCGTTCTTAACGTGATTAACAATACCAATATTGACCTGGAAACCCAGGCAAAAAAAATGCCCGGTACGGGTATTAAAAATAGTAAAAGCCTCCTTGAACTGGTATATCCCGAATCCTATGCTCTCGATATTATTCAGACAGACAAAGAAGAGGAAAGAAAAAGTGAGTTACGAATCAAAAATGCGAAGAAGCGATTGGAGGCATTGTATCCAGATTCTCATACGCTTGATGTAATTTTAAGTAAGAATGCGTACACAGTATCGTTGATTATAAAACAAAACCCGCTTGATAAAATGCATCATAGTTGAGGATGAAACACTTGCTCAAAATGTTCTCCAAAGGCATTTGCAAAAGATTGACAGGTTTGAGCTCGTAGCCATTTGCAATAATGCCCTCGAAGCAAGAGAAGTTTTGAACAGACAGGAGATTGATCTTATGTTTTTGGATATTCAATTACCGGGCATGACCGGTTTGAATTTTTTACGCACATTACCTTCCCCACCACTCGTAGTGATCACAACCGCTTATTCGGAATATGCGGTCGAAAGCTATGAATTTAATATAATAGACTATTTACTGAAGCCAGTTTCTTTTGAGCGCTTTTGCAAGACTGTTGATAAAATAGTGGATGGCCGGTTATTTACGCAAGATATAAAAGAGAAAGGAAACTTGCCCGCGGACCACATTTTTGTAAAGAGCAACAGCAAGTTTTTTAAAGTAAATTTTTCCGAGATCATCTATATCGAAGGGATGAAAGATTATCTTAAAATCCATACCAGGGAATACAGGCTTGTAACACTTCAAACCATGAATGATATGGAGAAAATATTGCCGGATAATCAATTTATAAGAGTCCACAGATCTTATATTGTTGCAGTCGCCCATATTAAAAGCATTTATGGCAACAGCATTGAATTAGAAAACAAAACTGTTCCGATAGGAATTAACTACAAAGACAAAGTGATGCATCTTGTCGCTAAAAAATAGTGGAGATACCCGGCACTATTTCAACTGCAAGGCAAAGAACATTTTAGAGTTTACTTTATCCTGTACCTGATACCACCGTAAAACATTCTTCCCGTTAACCCGCAGCAAAATGGAATTTCTTTCCTGATTTTAGAATACAAGGAAAATCTCTATTTTTGTATTTAGATGATTGTCTAAATATCTAATTACTGTATGAACCTTCTTTTCCAGGCGCTTAGCGATCCGACGAGGCGAAAAATACTTGACATGCTCAGGAAGAAAGATCTCACTGCGGGTGAAATTGCGGATGCATTTAATATTTCCAAGCCAAGCATTTCTCATCACCTGGATATTTTAAAACGTGCCAATCTTGTAGTAGCGGAAAAGCAGGGCCAGTTTATCACCTATTCTATAAACACAACGGAACTGGACGAACTGCTCAAATGGATTTATCAATTGGGAACAAAAAAGAAAAAATAATTTTTAACTGAAATCAACAGCAATGAAACAAATTAACTGGAAGAAGGAAGCAATTGTTTGGCTCATCCTTCTATTGCCCTTTATTTACACTGCTATAATGTGGAATAAGGTTCCCGGGCGGGTGCCTACGCACTTCAATGTAAAGGGAGAAGCGGACGATTATTCAACTAAGGCATTTGCATTGTTACTGCTACCGGTTATGAATGTTATCATTTACTTTGTTCTGTTTTTTATACCGCGCATCGATCCGCGTAAAAAGAATTATGCATTTTTCGGAAGCTCGTACCAGAATATCCGTTTGCTGATTCATTTGTTCTTTGCGGGCATTTTTATTTTCATTACTCAAACCACGTCGGGTGGAAAGCCTTTGCAACTGAACGCTTTTTTTTCAGGCATGCTTTTGTTTTTTGCACTGCTGGGTAATTACATGCGCACTGTCCGTTCCAATTTTTTTGTAGGCATCAGAACACCATGGACATTGTCGAGTGATGTAGTATGGCGTAAGACTCACGAACTGGGGGGCAGGATATGGTTTTACACCGGCATTATTTTAGCGATTGTTGTTTTCTTTCTTCCGCAAACTGCGGCAACTGTTGTAATGTTCAGCGGAATATTCCTGATGGTTATTATCCCGGTTGTATATTCCTATTTGGAATATCGAAAGATCAACAGGGATGCTGAAATGCAGGGAAAGCAATAAGAGGGATTACTAAAAATTTGCTGAATCCTAACCAGATAATTAATATTTCTTCTTCATCAGTTTCAACACAAATCCCCCACCCTGAGCCATTTTTATTCGTAATGGCTCTCCCTTTCTAAATGCAAATTTTTTAATCACATAATCCGATGCATAAGTATCTGCGTTTACTCCATCCATGCATAACTCAGCATCATAATTCCCTTCATCTAAAAAATCAAGTGGTAAGGTAAATTCGCGACTTGTCCAATCTGTCATTCCGCCAATGAACCAGTCATTACCTTTTTTTCTTGCAGTAATGATATAATCGGAAACTCTTGCTTCCAGGATTTTTGTTTCATCCCATATCGTGGGGATACTTCCCAGTAAATTCATAAAGTCCGGTTCCAATAAGCCTTGGGAAGGATTGCCAGAAAAAATTTGGATCGGGTTATCATACACAATAAACATCGCCAGCTGATGACAGCGGGTTCCCTGGCTCATCACTTTTTTATCAATCGGCCTGAACTGTTCTTTCGTTGCATTGTCCAGCAATCCGGGTTCATAATCCAGCGGGCCGGCCAACATTCGTGTAAACGGCAACGTTAGGTCATGTTCCGGCGTAGGCTTGTCACTCCAGATATTATACTCGGATCCAAGGACGCCTTCCCGCGTTACGGCATTGGGCCAGGTGCGGTTAAAACCCTTGGGCGGGTAAGCCCCATGAAACATGATCATTATTTTGTGTTCGGCGCACGCCTTTGCAATTCGTGTGTAAAAATCAACCATTTTTTGATCGTCGCGATCCATAAAATCGGTCATTATGAAATCAACACCCCATTTGTTAAACTGATCAAGCGCACTGTCCAATTGCCTGTCAAGAGTTGAACAAAGTGTCCACATGCTTATTTTAATATTTTTACTTTTTGCATAAGCAGATAAAGTATCCATATTAATTGCAGGATTTATATCAAACAAATTTTTATAATTGCTCCAGCCGGCATCCATCATTATTCTCTGAAAACCGAAACGCTTCGCAAAGTCTATATAATATTTATACGTAGCCGTATTAACGCCACTCTTAAAAGGCACATTAAATAAGTTAATACCTATTATCCATTCATCGGTTCCTTTACCCGGATGTACCCATGAAACATCGGCTACTTTCGAGGGAGACGCCAACCTGTAAACAATATCGTTGGAAGGCAATTCTTTGTCTTCCTTTGCAATCATCAATACCCGCCAGGGCAGGCTGCGGCTTCCTTTCACCTTTGCGATATAATCGGCTCTTTGGCTTACAACTTCCTGCGGATATTCGCCATCCGTCATTTTTGTTTGCAAAGGAAAAGGCGCAAAAACTCCCCGCAATACAGTGCTGTTTGTTCCTTCCAAAAACATCCCGGGATAATCGTCGAGGTCAGACTCCGTTATACCAATCTTTATTTCATTGCCAGAGCCTGCTAACACCGGCGAGTAAGCGAAATCCTTTTCCCCCAGGCTATCAATAGTTTTTAACTTGTATAACTCCTCGAAGCTTGTATGAAACCGATCAACGCCGCTTCGTGGTTCTACCAGTGGCAGAAGCACTTTTTGGCCTGCATTAAAATTAAACAGGGCAAGTTCATTTTTTATAATGATTGAATCGTTAAAACGGGTTTCTATCCTGTAGGCAACACCATCATTATAAATTCTAAATGCTACCGTATAGGGCGAAACGAATCGTAATGTAAGTTCATTATAATTATTAGTAATCTCTTTTCTTTTTTCCGGAACGGGAGAGATTATTTTTTCATTATGAGAAAGAATTGTTTTTTTCTGAAGTTTCAAATCGTTAGAAAGTCTTTGTCCATTTTCGAATTCAAGATCAATTATAGATGGCTGCAATAATAATTTCATCTACCATAATTTATGGTATAGGTGATTTTATCTTTATAATGAACAGCATACTGAAATTTTTTTGTCGGGGGAATAAACAACTACGCTATCGGAAGCAAATATGATTTGCAGACAGATTAAAAAAAATTATTAAAAGGAGTGAGACTCTCATTTGCAATACTTAATTCCGCGTCGCGTTCTCTGCGATTTCTCTGCTTACTTTGCGATACAAAAACAAAAGCATCGCAAAGTGCACAAAGGGAAGAGCGCAAAGAATATTATCTTAACTAAAAAACCAAAGTGGCAATTGAATGCGGCAAACTTGTTACCTGGGCGGCATTTCCTTTCACCCAAAGATTATAGTCAATCTTCTGATCTGTCTGGTTCATAACGATCACTGCAATTTTTCCATCTTTATTCATGAACGCCGTTGTTTGCAAGGGGCTTCTGCTCGGAGCCGCACTGATTCTTTTAGCCCCGGGCCTTACGAATTTTGAAAAATGGCCAATGTAGTAATATTCATTTGTATAAATCAGCTCGCCGGTTTTTGTGTTGCCTATTACAGGAGCAAAACAGAAATTGCCAACATGATTTGGTCCTCCCTGCTCATCCACCAGGATATTCCAGTCTGTCCATCCAACTGTTCCGTCGTTAAAATCATGGATCATAGAACGGCCATAGCGCTCTCCAAGTTTCCAATCATCGGCCTGCTCTAATTTAAAAGGAAACGTGCAGCCTTCTGTAAACATTAAATTCTTGCCAGGGAAACTTTCATGGACTCTTTCTACATTATCAAAAACCTGGTCGCCGCCGCTCCAATCTTCATACCAGTGGAAACCGATGCCCCATGCATATTTCGCAGCAGCAGGATCTTCCAGCAACGTACTTGCACGCTGGTATATAAGGTCGCGATTATGATCCCAGATAATTATTTTTTTATCTCCTAAACCATTTTTCTGCATAGTTGGCCCGAGGTAATTTTTTAAGAAATCTCTTTCTTCCTCAGCAGTGTAAATGCAGGATTCCCATGTTTGCTTTGCCATAGGTTCATTCTGTATCGTAATTCCCCAAACGGGTATTCCTTCCTTTTCATATGCGTTAATAAATTTGCCATAAAAGTTTGCCCAACTTTGATACCAGGCAGGCAATAATTTTCCCCCATGCAACATATCCTTGTTGTCTTTCATAAATGCAGGGGGACTCCATGGGCTTGCAAATAAAGTAAGTTTACCACCTGCTGCTGCTATAGCCTCCTTAATCAAGGGGATTTTGTATTTTTCATCGTGTGCAATATTGAAAGTCTTTAAATCCTTATCCCCATCCTGCACATAACTATAACTGCTACTGCTAAAGTCACAACTTTGTATGTTGGTTCTCGCAAGCGTGTAACCGACGCCGTTATTAACATCATAATAAGCTTTTAAAAGTTCCTGTTGTTTGTCTTTCGGTAATTTGGCAAATGTTTCTGCTGAGGCATCGGTTAGTGCACCTCCAATGCCAAGAATAGTTTGAAATGTTTTTGTCGGATCAACAAACACGCATACCTGTGTTTCAAAAGGCTGCCCCATATGTTTGAAGGTAACCGTATCGGTTGGCGAAAGCCTGTAGGACGTACTATCTGCAGTTGTATATACAATTACTTTTCTCCCTGCAGTATTAAATGTTTTTGCTTTAATACTAACAGTATTGTTTTGTGCAAAAACAAATGCCATTGGCGAGAGAACAAAAAATAGAAAAAGCTTCTTCATATGTTTCCGGTTAAATTTTCGATTGAATTAATTCCATATATAAGTGCCAACTGAGCCGGCGGGCAAAGTTGTTGCAGTCCATTTGTTACTGAATCTAATATTGAAAGCCGCATCTGATGCTCCATCATTTTCAACAATTAAAACTTTTTTTCCCGAAGGTGTTTTAAATGCAACACTCTGCAAATTTCCTGCAATATTACTTTCGATGCGAACCGAACCCGCAGGAACAAATTTTGAAGCATGGGCCACAATATAATAGCCGACATTCCGGGTTATCGCTCCCCCTAACGTTAGTGCTCCTTTACACTGATCGCAACCACCGGGGGTATGTGGATTAAAAGTCGGGTCATTCGCCAAATTCCATTCCAATGCAACACGGCTCCAGTTGCGCATTGAGCCTATAATCACATTTTTCAAATGCCATTTCAAATCGTCGCCAAAGTTACCTGTTGAAGAAGTATATTGTTCTGTAAAGTAAATTGCTTTATCAGGAAATGCGTTGTGCACATGCATTAATGCACTGATATCCCCTGCGTATAAATGAAAAGCCGATCCATAAACAAACGCGTTTGCCGCGGGATCACTCAAAACAGTAATCGGGTAGTCCGTATGATCGCAATTATGATCATAAGTAATGATTTTTGTGGTAAGTCCGGCCGACTGAAACGCCGGCCCAAGATTATTCTTAATAAAATTGGTTTGCTCATCCGCCGTCATTGAAAGGCTGGGATTATTTCCCGGGTTCAATGGTTCATTTTGAGGTGTGACTGCGTCTATCGTTATACCGTTAGCCTTCATCGCCTGGATATATTTTACAAAATATTTTGAATACACGTCATAATATTGAGCTTGTAAGCTTCCGCCAATGGTACTATTATTATCTTTCATCCAAACGGGAGGGCTCCATGGCGCAGCTATAATTTTTATTGACGGATTAATTGCTACAATTTGTTTTAAAACAGGAATAAGGTCTACTGTATCCTTGCTAAGACTGAAACTATCGAGGTTCAGATCGGTGTTGCCTTGTGCAAGATCATCGTAACTAAAAACAGAAGCATTCAAATCGGATGCGCCGATGCTCAGACGCAAATAACTTATTCCTATCGAATTGGAACCATTACCAAAAAGTTCATTGAGTAAATTGGCTTTATCCGTTGAATTAAGCAAATTGATAACATAAGCGCTGCCACCGGTCAGAGTGAATCCAAATCCGTCAATAGTCTGATACGTTTGTGTTGTATCCACATCGATATTTGGATTTGAATTAGTGGTCGTTCCAAAAGAGAGAACCGTTGATTGCTTTTGTAGCAAGACAGACTGATCTCCTTTCGTAAGCCAGAAATCAACATCATTGGTGCCAGCGGGAGGAGGAGGCGGGTTGACCATCCCGTCACCTGAAGACGATTTTTTTGAACATGCAAAAAATATGGTGAGGAGTCCTCCAAAAATTATTATTAAAATGATTTTGTATTTATTCATAGATTTAATTTTTTACAGGATCATAAAAATATCCTGTTATTTTATTTTACCCAATTTATACCAGCAGATTTAACATCCCTGGAATTAGTGCCGATCATAATTACAAACCCGCCAGGCTCCCAGTCGTATTTTAAATCACCATTATAAAATTTCAGGTCGTCCGCAGTTATATTAAATGAAACAGTTTTGGACTCTCCTGCTTTCAAATCAATTTTTTGAAATCCTTTTAATTCTTCAACAGGGCGGGTAATACTACCCACTACATCTCTTATATATAATTGAACAACTTCCTTTCCTTCCCGTGTACCCGTATTAGTTAGTTTTACTGATGCGGTTAACGTTTGATTTCCTTTTAAAGATTTGCTGCTGAGTTGAATATCACCGTAACTAAAATTTGTATAGCTCAGGCCATAACCAAAAGGATACACAGGGTCGTTAGAAACATCGAGATAATTAGACCGGAATTTCTCAAACCATTTCCCTTCTGCCAAAGGACGTCCCGTATTTTTATGATTATAATACAGAGGTACTTGTCCAACATTTTGAGGCCATGTTGTTGTAAGTTTTCCTGAAGGATTCGCATCGCCAAAAAGTACATCACCAATTGCGTTACCTGCTTCTGTTCCGCCAAACCAAACATCCAGTATGGCAGGCACATTATCCTGCTCCCATTTAATTGCGAGCGGCCTACCGGTAAATAAAACAAGCACTAACGGTTTACCTGTCTTCACCAGAGCTTTCAGCAAATTTTCCTGAGCTTCAGGGATTGTAATGTCGCTCCTGCTTGAACTTTCACCCGTCATTTCAGCAGACTCCCCCAATGCAGCAACAATTACGTCACTCTTGTTTGCAACAGCTAAAGCCTCATCAATGATTTCCTGGTCGGGCCTGTCATCATGTTGAAACGATTTTCCAAACATGCCGGCTCTTTTCTCAAACAAAGTGTCATCTGATAAATTGGAACCTTTAGCGTATAAAATATTTACTGCAGGTCCGGCTACATTTTTCAAACCATCCAAAACAGAAACGGCCTTAGAGAAATCTGCTGCAACGCTCCATGTTCCCGGCATGTTTTCTTTGGCATCCGCCAACGGGCCGATCAAGGCAATGGTGCCCGACTTTTTTAAAGGCAGCACGTTATTATTTTTTAATAACACAAAAGATTGCGAGGCAGTTTCCCGTGCTGCTTTTAGATTTGCTTCGGTAAAGATTTCCGTTTTTGCTCTTTCCGCATTGCAATACCGGTACGGGTCATCGAACAATCCTAATTTATATTTTGCTTCTAATATTTTCCGGCAAGCGAAATCAATTTGCTGTTGCGTAACCTTTCCTTCTTTCAAAGATTTTTTAAGCGTTGTCAGAAATCCTTCTCCTACCATGTCCATATCAATTCCCGCCATTAAAGCTCTCGCTGAAACAGCCTGTAAATTTCCTATTCCATGTGCAACCATTTCATTAATGCCCGTATAATCTGTAACAACAAAACCATTAAAGCCCCATCGTTTCCTCAATACGTTTGTCAACAAAAATTTATTGGCTGTAGCGGGAACGCCATCTACTTCATTGAATGACGCCATAACACTCCCCACCCCTGCATCTACCGCAGCCTTATAGGGAGGGAGGTATTCATTAAACATTCTCAGGTGACTCATATCAACGGTGTTATAATCTCTGCCGGCCTCCGCTGCCCCGTATAAAGCATAGTGTTTTACACATGCCATTATGGTATTGTTTTTCGTAAGATCAGTTCCCTGGTAACCGCGTACCATTGCTTTTGCAATTTGCGAACCGAGGTAGGGATCTTCTCCTGAACCTTCTGCAACACGTCCCCAGCGGGGATCACGTGCGATATCAACCATTGGAGAAAACGTCCAGCAAATGCCATCGGCGCTTGCCTCACTGGCAGCGATAGACGCAGATTTTTGTATCAGGTTCATATCCCAGCTGCACGATAAACCCAACGGTATGGGAAACACGGTTTCATATCCATGAATAACATCCATACCAAATATCAATGGAATTTTTAAGCGGCTCTGCTCTACAGCAATCGTTTGTACGGCACGAATCTTTTCTTCCGATTTAATATTGAACAGGCCGCCGACATTCCCTTCTTTAATTTTTTTGCCGATATCTGAGTTACCGGCCTGGCCGGTGACTATATCCCCCGACCCGGGTAAATTTAATTGTCCGATTTTTTCATCCACTGTCATTTTTTTCATAAGCGCATCAATGAATGTATTCATCTTCGCATTATCGCTTTGTGATATGCCAGGAAGTGATA
The DNA here is from genome assembly GCA_963819925.1 of uncultured Chitinophagaceae bacterium. GTDB lineage: Bacteria > Bacteroidota > Bacteroidia > Chitinophagales > Chitinophagaceae > Ginsengibacter. Next base: position 60,936 of record CAWFYG010000033.1, read on the forward strand.
AAACAAAAGCAAACACAAGAAACGCAACCGTTTTTTTCATTATTCGTGATTTATATTTATTTTAAATTCTTTTTAGCATTTATATAAAAGCCTCACCCCAACCTCCCGACATTTCGGGACAGGCTCTTTCCAAAAGGAGACGGGCAGTATCGACAGGCATGATTCCGATTTTTAAAAGCATATGGCCTACTCCACTTTAATAACCTTCGTTCCTGATGAAACACCATTTTCATTTATCGCTTCAATAGAAAAATAGTAAGGCTTTTCCCGATCCATTATTTTCAACCAATAGTCATTGGCATCGTAAACCATAATGCATGTGTACAATTTATCGGGGACAGTACCCAGGTAAATATTATAAGCAAAAGCATTATCAACGGGACGCCATTTCAACCATGCACTTCGTTTATCCTTTTCCGTACGAAGCACGATAAAATTTTGCACGCTATCAGGTTTACTGCCATCACCGTTCCCAAAAATGCGAAGCCCGCTTATCGCAAACTTACCAGTGGGCATGTGAATATTTTCCAGCTTTATATATTTTGCCCGGACCGGCTTTTCCAGTTCGACATAATCATGAGGTACATCTGTTTTATTATCGCTTTTATCAACAAGTATCTTCCATTTTTCACCATCTAAAGAATAATAAAGTTTATATTGATAATACTGTTCACCGCCATTTATTTTACCGAGATGATCTACTGAAACATCCTGGTCGGCATAGTTTATCTGTATTGCCCGAACCGTGCTTGCATTTGCCAGTTCAGTTTGTATCCATTCTCCCTTATTGCCTGATGTAGCGCTCCAGTAGTCTTTAATATTTTCATCAACAGCATTATTGGCATGATAACCTCCAAGGGTAGACGAAACTTCCACAGGCTTTTTATAATTAAGCAGCATCCACCCGGTAAAAGCCCCTCCTCCGGAGGTGTTGGGAGAGGCAGGAAGATAGTGCGGATAATCGCCAAAAGCAGTATTGCACCACATCACGTCGTCTTTATCAAAGCCGGCAGGCCAAATACCGATCCTCCTTTCGAAATTGTTTTTTACCGCAATAGTCATCGTTGAAACATGCCACCAGTTTTTTTGATTATCCTGGAAAGTTGAGCCGTGCCCTGCGCCCCTTGCAAAACCACCAGGCTTAAATGAAAGCGGGTCCGATTGCGGCGTAAAAGGCCCCAAAGGATGATCGCCGACTATTACTCCATCGGCATAGCCCCTGAATTCAGTTCCCGGTGCACCATACTGCAGGTAGTACTTACCGTTATGCTTCGTCATCCACGATCCTTCAATAAAAGGATCCAGAAAAGTATTGTCCCAATTCTCACCAAATCGTTGCCAGCCATAACGCCAGTCTTCTAAAAAATACATCTCCTTCCTGGTTCCTATTGGCTGCATGGTTTTACGGTTCAATTCTATTCCATATATAGGATACCGGTTGCTGCTTCCATTATACATATACAACTTTCCATCATCATCTGTAAAAAAATCAGGATCCCATCCGCCAATTTCAAATGAGTCCACCAAAGGCTTCCATTCATTTTGTTTGGGATTGGTACTCATCCATATCGTAAAATTGGAAGTGTAGGTTGAGCCAAAAACAATCATAGTATCGCCAATAATTCCTATAGCGGGTGCACATAGCTCATCATAGCCGGCATTCCACGGACGCAAAAATCTCCTTGAATTAAATGTCCAATGAAGCATATCATGACTCCACCAATAACCCCATTGATTGGTGGAGAATAGATAAAAATCGCCTTTATAGTTGACGATTACGGGATCGGCAGTTGCCCGGTGATGACCCCATTCGCCAAAATTAGGGATCGGCGTATAGCCGTAATCGATATTAACAGGATTGCAATACGTTTTTTGCTGGGCAGTTACAAACTGAAATGAAAACAGAATTCCAATTATTAATACAATTTTTTTAATGAATCCGGTAAGAGAGAAATTTATCATATCATTTTTATTTAAGCCTCACCTCAATCTCTGCCAACAGAGAGTAGCCAGCGGCCCATTGGCTATTTACCGTTCCTTGGATTGGATATTTTTAATCTATACTAATTATTAATTAACAAAGCGAACTTACTACCGGACCTCAATAGACCCGGTTTTTTTATTTTTAACAATAATCTTTTTTTCTCCTGAAGGAAGCACTTCCTCTTTTATTAAATAATAATTCTCATCATAACTATTCGTTTGTTTCGCTTCTTTCTTTCCCGCTAGACCTCTCCATTCTTCGAGCTTAACAGGCTCCCATTTTTTTGAAGCGGCGGAAGCATAAGCTGCATCCAAAATTGCATTTACAACATAACCGTCATAAAAATTTTCATTCGGCTGCCTTTCATTTTCTATTGCATCAAACATATCTGTAAACATATGATTGTAGCCCAATTCGTTCACTTCATCACCCACCGGGAAAAGCCAACCCGAAGTGCTTTCGGCTTTCTCGGCAACATAACTGCCAGCCTTACCCGAAGTAAACATTTCAAAGCCGGTGCGTAAAAAATTATTTATCCAGATGGTACCTTCTGTTCCCATCACCTCATCTCTCAGATCCATTCCCCCGCGAAATGACCAACTCACCTCAAACTGGCCGATGGCACCATTTTCATACTTTACCCAGCCGAGTGCATTATCTTCTGCGTCTATGGGATGCACTCTTGTATCGGCCCAGCACATTACTTCAACCGGCTTGTTATTTTTGCCAATAAAATTTCTGCTGATCTCCACACAATGGCAGCCAAGGTCTACCATCGCACCGCCGCCTGATTTTTCCTTGTCCCAAAACCAATCGCTATGCGGACCAGGATGGGTTTCCCTGCTTTTTGCCCATATTACTTCTCCTATACTTCCACTCCTGATACTTGCCAAAGATTTCAAAAACTTGGGAGTATAACAGAGATCCTCAAGGTATCCCCCCATTACATTGGCTTTATCAACTGCCTGCAACATTTGCAAAGCCTCTGTCGCATTTCGTCCCAAAGGCTTGGTGCATAACACGTGTTTACCAGCCTCAGCGCTTGCCAGCACTGATTCCAAATGCATGTCATTTGATAAAGCAATAATTACTGCATCAACATCTTTGTGCTGCACGCATTCTTTTATACTGGTAGAACAGTTGGGTACTTTATAATCGTCTGCAAACTTTTTAGCGTTACTTTCCGTGCGACTATATACCATCGTAATTTCATCTTTTCGTCTTTGTGCTACTAAAGCATCCGCATAAAAGCGTGCAATAAAACCGGAGCCGAGAATTGCTAATTTCATAAATGTAAAATCAAGTTACTGTTGAGGATAAAATTATAGCGTGAACTGTAATTTCTTCATTTTAATTATAATGCAAAAATAACCATAGATTAAGTTGCAACTACTTAAATCATCACCTTAGTTTGTTATTATTTTAAAGCTTCATCTTTTTCTTTCTCTAAAAAGTTGGCTCCCGCACCAATGCCTTCGCTTTCCCACGTCATTAATGCCTCGTCGGGAACTGCCTGCAACGGAACTGTGCCCGACTTTGATGGTTCGTTATAGGGAATATTTGCACTTCTGTTATATACTGATATCAAAGACCAGCGTGGTTTATCGGAAAGATTTGCTTCAGAGCGATGCAATAAATTACTATGAAAAAATAATGCGTCGCCCGCTTTTATTTCTACATACACAAGTTCCATTGTTTTCAACGCCAGATCAACATAATGTTGCGAAGCTCCAACCTGCTCGCCGGCAAATCCGTGCTCAATACGACCCATTTGATGTGATCCTTTAATTACCTGCAGGCAACCATTTTCTTTGTTGGCATCAGTTATCGCCACCATAACCGACATCATTTGACCAGGCAACAAAAATTCATTTTTATACCAATAACCATAATCCTGGTGCCATTCCCACGCGCCTCCCACCTTTGGCTCTTTCTGCATAAGTTTACTGTGAAAATGACAAACGGCGCTGTCACCCTCCATTAACTTATCAACCGACTTAACCATACGTTCACTTTTCGTAAGCAATCCATAGGCATCATTGCCGGGAGTGTACCACAAAGTGAGCTTCGTTTTTTTTCCTGACTGATCATTTAAATCGAATGCATGTTTTTGCAACGTATCGTCGCCCGTGGCGATTTTATATAGCTTATTTACCTCTTCAGATTTTAAAAAATCTTTAATAATTACATAGCCATCTCTTTCGTAATCTGCTATGTTTTTTTCTGTAAGTTGAAAAAGTGCCATAATAAAAATTTTATTTATAAAAAAAGAATTTTAAAAAGAGCTTGTGAATCCCAGTTTCTTTAATCCACTTTGTATTTCAGGAATTTTCATAAACAGATTCCATATTAAACCACTTCTATAATTCTCAATCATAACAACAATAGGCCCTTCATCAATGGCGAGATGCGTTTTTGCATACCAGTTATGAGATTCGCTAAATCCATCTGCAAAACCATAGGGTCCCCATATTTTATCGCCCAGATCGTAATAAAAATGTTTTAATACCTGCATGCTATACTCCGGTGTATAAGGAAAAGAAGATAAAGCTGCAGTGGGTTGAATCACTCCGCGATCATCCTGGGGGCAATGGGCCACATAACCTTTATAACTATCACCTGCCGTGAGGCCCCAGCAGTTCGCCCCATATCCTTTATATTTCTTAGGGTTGTTGATACAATAGGCCCTGTTAATGAGTGTATGATTTTTTGTTTGCTCAGCATAATCAATACCATTATCATCTGTTAAGCCATTAGGGTCAATCCCCATAAAGGTATATTGCTCAAAAAATAACGGTCCGCCATATTCGAAATTTCCCAACGGAAGATTAATACCATAGTACGATTTGCCGTTTTTCCATGAAGCGCTTTTCACCCATGAGTTTTCATATAATTCTTTTGAAATAGCGTGATACGGAGATGACGCGGCCATAATATAAGTAATGAGGCATTCGTCCCATCCATAAATTGGAAAGTTCATATCAAAATCGTTTTTCGGACTCCAGTGCCAGTATAATAATTTATTGTCTCCTTTACTATGCCAGTTCCAGTCGGCCTCATTCCACATTTCCCGAATGCGGTTGCGAAAATATTTTTCCAAAGGGGTCTCTTTATTGAAATATTCTTTAGCGCAAAGGAGTCCCATAAACAAATAAGAAGTCTCGACGAGATCAGCACCATCATCCAAAGGACCGAAGGGAATTGTTGTCCCGGTAGCTCCATTCATAAAGTGAGGGAAAATTCCATGATACCTATCAGCCTTATTTAAAAAATCAACGATTTTCACCAACCGTCTTAATGCGGTATCTCTACCGATCCAGCCGCGATTCACTGCAACAATTGCCGACAGGATACCAAAACCTGTTCCACCAATGGCACAAGCTTCAGAACCAAAAGTACCTTTACTAAAATTAGGAACATCGTCAGCTTCATTAATATAGTCCCAGTAATAGTCGGCCTTAACAGTGTTATCTCTTTCACGTGCTAATCCACTTACAGGATGCCCATAATGCCAGAAGTAACGAAAAGTCTGTCGCTGTACTACATCGAGTAATTCTGAATCAGATAGGTTTTTGATGATACCGGCAGGGGCGATGGAATCGGGGAAGGTTTCCGCTTGCTTCTTGCTTTGTGCAAATAAAATTGCGCTACAAGCAACAGCGATAAAAGCGAAAATAATTTTATAGCGCATAAAGTATTTCTTTTAAAAGCCTCACCCCAACCCCTTTCCCCAGGGGAGAGGGACATGACCTACAATACAAGTTTTAAATATTTGTTGTTATTCTTTTGATTCCACATTTAATTTTTTCAATCCATTTTTTATATCAGGATCGTCCATAAATAATTTCCAAAGCAATCCTGTCCGGTAATTTTCAATCATTACCACCATGGGTGCCTGGTTCAATCCCATATAAATATCGGAACACCAATTCTGAGTCAAATTAAATGCATCATGAAATCCATAAGTACCCCATAAAAATTTTCCGTAGTTATAATAATAATTTTTTAAAGCTTTCATGGACTCAACTGGTGTATAGGGAAATGAACTAACGGCACCCGTAGGTGCAATTTTTCCATGGTCCCTTGAAGCTACCGGTTCATCGGCCGAGTAGCCGTACGGGCCATCGCTGGCAGTTAATCCCCAACAGCTATCGCCATAACCTTTATAATTATTTGGATTCTTTAAACAATAACGATAATTGATCCGTGCAATGTTGCGGTTATTCTTAAAATAATTTGTGTACTTATCAGCAATCAAATGCGGATTGTAACCGAGATAAGAATAATGCGTGAAGAATAAAGGGCCTCCATCGGAAACACCCACATCCAACTTCACACCATAGTAAGTATTACCGTTCGTGTACCTGTCACCGTCAGTAGTGCCTCCCCAATTCATCCGGTATTGAATACCGCTACTATCCTGGTTCGCCCAGCCACTATAGTAAAGACTTGCCGGAACACTATGTGCAGGAGATGCAATTGCAAGTAAATAAGTAATCATTGTCTCATTCCAACCGGTCAACCGATGATTAATGATCCATGCCTTATCAGGCGACCAATGCCAGTATAAATATTTACTATCCGGAAAACGGCGATACCAATCCCATTCAACATTACGCCAGATAGTTGTTATTCTTTCCCTGATCGTCTTCTCATTTGCATCATTCTTATTAAAATATGCTCTTGCAGTTAGCAATCCCTGCATTAAAAAAGATGTCTCCACCAAATCGCCCCCATTGTCCCTGTTGCCGAAAAATGGTTCCACTTTTCCCGAAGGCCCATCAATAAAATGAGAAAAGGCTCCATGAAATTTCTCTGCATTTTCAAGAAATGAAGTAATCTCCAAAAATCTTTCTACTGATTGTTGTCTTGAGATAAATTTTCGTTCCGTACCAACAATCAAAGCCATTATTCCAAAGCCTGATGCACCAGCGGCGATCATATTGACCCGACCCGGAATATCTTCTTTTGCCAATCCACTCGTACTTTCCGCACCATCCCAGTAATACCTGAAACAGGCTTTTTGGACCATTGTAAGAAATTCATCATCGGTCATTCCTTTTGTTTTAGCAGACATAATATTTGAAAATCCTTTTTCTTTATACTTATAATCAAGAAAAGATATTTTGTAACTGTATCGCCTACCCGTAATTCCTGTAAAGTCGGCATAACGATTAATCAATGGCGACTGTATTCCCACAGGCACAAAAGATTTCCCATTTCCCGACCGATAGATCTTCACAAATTTTACATGCTCATCATTAAACGGTTGCCATGAAATATCTACATGCTTTGCATAACCTTCGCAATTAAGAACACGAGGCTTTACAATAATTGATGAATCGATATCTGCCGGCGAAAATTCGACATCGTCAATATAAACAGTATGACTTTTCCCGTCGTCACCATTTTGTGAAAACTGAATACCGATGACATCTTGCGGGATCTTAAAATTTTTGTAGGAAGGTTGCACGCTTAAATTAAAGCGGGTCCATTGGTTAATGAAATCCGTAGCGAAGGTCCAATCGCTTGAAAGGCTGCTGTCTTTAAAAATTAAACGGAGCTGTGGAAGTTCTTTTTGCAAGCCCGGTGTTGCACAATAAATACTAAATGAAAGAAATCTCGCAGGCTTAAAATGATCCTGTCCGCGTAAATCCTCCCTGAAAATAGCTGCTTTCCATTTCCCGTTTTTCCCATTTACATATTGCAGTTGCAGTGAATTGCCCGGGGTATTGGATATTTTCTCGTTTACTGGTAACCGGTAGCCTACATTTTTTATAAGGGAGGGCGAATGAAAAGAGGTTTTGCTGAAAAAATAATTCCCAGTCATGCGGCTGTTTGTAAAAATAGTATAGTTATACTCCTGCTCCTGTGCATGAACTGATGCTGAAAAAAGTAAGGTTCCAAAAAGCAATCGTTTTATCAAATCGTTTTATTTATTTCTTTATCGAATTAACAGTGTTGACCCCCTTAATGAAATCTTTTTACCCCACTGATCGGTGTAACCTAACATCCACACATACACGTCTGCGGGCATCGGGCTGCCATTCCTGTTTCCATCCCATTTACGTGTCCAGTCAGTTGTTTCAAAAACTAATTGCCCATACCGGTTAAAAACCCTGAATATAAGATCAGTTGCCTTATAGGCATTTAAAGGATAAAGATAATCATTCAGGCCGTCACCATTTGGGCTGAAGGCTGTCGGAACCGCGATGTAACAATTGTTTTCCACCTTCATGAAATGAGAAGTTGTGTCTGCACAGCCGGAACTATCCGCGACAATTAAATGGACTGTATAGTCTGTCGCATTGTTTTCAATAAAATAATTTTTGATGGGAGGATTTTGCAAATCACTTCTCATTCCGTTTCCAAAATCCCAGTTCCACGTCATAATTTCGCCCTGGCTCATATCTTTAAATAAAGCACTATCAGAAGGGCGACAGATAAAGTTAGAGCCGGAGATTGCAGCTTTCACCACAATTTTATTTATCACCGTTATTTCTTCTGATGCGGTATCGGAGCATCCCGAAGTATTTGTTACCGTCACTACGTATTTTGTAGTAGCATCCGGAGCAGCAACGGGGTTTGCAATGTTTGGATTAGAGAGACCGGTTGATGGTGTCCATAAATAACCGGAACCACCCGCAGCATTTAATTGAGCCGACTTGCCCTTGCAAACAGATTGCGGTGACCCAGCTGTCACTTCTTCGGTACTGAGTACTTTAACTTCAAGACTGTCAGTTTTTACACAACCGCCATAAGATTTAATTTGCACGTAATAGGTTCCGCTATCTGCAAGCGCCATGTTATAAATATGCGCATAAGAAACATCATCATAAAAGCCATTGGGGCCAGTCCAGACATAGCTGAGAGCCCCTTCCGCATCAAACTGAAGATTAGAACCGACGCAAACCGGTGAGTTACTCGTTATCGTATAATTGGTTGGTAAGCCGTCCACTTCTACTTTGAGTGTATTGGAAACTACGCTGCAATTGGGATTACTTATCTTATTTGCTTCTGATGCCCTTATTCTTATCAAGAATGTGTCGGGAACCGAAAAGGTTTTAGAAAATTTATAATCAGTTGCCCCGGAAATGTCCGTCCATGTATTCCCATTGTCAATACTTTGCTGCCATTGAACGGCAGGGTTATTAAATGCGGGAGAACCAATAGTTCCATTAAATGATAGGGTCTTGTTATCCTGGAAACAAACAGCCTTTACCAGTTCATTACCATATATATCATCATCAAATGCAATTTTAGCTTCAGGGCCTTTGGCTGAAAATTGAATATCGTCTATTGCAAATTCATATCCGCAGCGTGGAATGCCCGAAGAATCATCCGTTATTTTTAAAACCAGGTCGTTAACTCCGGAAGGCATAGCAAAACTAACACCAACGACGCGAAATCTAGGTGTAAAGGGCGTTGGTGGTGGCGGCGGAACATAATCGTAGGGTATGGGGCCCGTATTGTAAGAAGCCAGAACTTGTCCGGAAGTTGTTTCAACATTAAAAGTAAATGAAGGAAAATGAGGAAAAGTACTGCAATTGGCAGGGATCGATGCGTTTAAAAAAGCAGCAGAAAATTGATATACCGTTCCGGGACAAAGTGGTTCTTTAAGTGTGTCTATAAAAAGTATTTTGCTTCTACGGCTAGCTGTGTCATTTACCACCATCATGTATCCATTTTTACTATTAGGAGTATTGTCAGCGCTTCTTCCCATTCTTGTTGCAGGGCATCTATACAAACTATTGGTAATTGTATATTTGCCTGCAGGAGCACATGAATCAGGTGAATACTGAAAAGAAGTATTTTTTTTAGGCAGCGGTGAGCCTGGATTTACGGCACTATCCCCAAAAGTAATATTAATAAGATTTGATCCGGATTGCGCACCGGCAAAAAAAGGTGAAAGAAAAAATACGGAATAATATATTATATATATCAGCTTCAAACAATCTGATTAAAAAGCATAAACCCTACTTCAGGTAAGGACTTTCAAAACCCAATTTTTTTAAACCCTGTTGTACCTCGGGGATATTCATAAACAACTTCCAGAATAATCCGCTCCGATAGTTTTCAATCATGACAACAATCGGGCCTTCGTCAATTGCCAGGTAAGAGTCAGCATACCAATTGTGAGATTCACTGAATCCATCCACAAAACCATACCGTCCCCATATCTTATCTCCAAGGTCAAAATAAAAATGCTTCAATGCCTGCATGGAATATTCGGGTGTGTAAGGAAAAGAGGATAGAGCAGCTGTTGGAGAAATTACACCAAGGTCTTCTGTGGGTGAATGGGCAGCATAGCCGACATAACTATCACTGGCAGTCAATCCCCAACAATCCGGGCCATATCCTTTATAATGTTTAGGATTGTCTATACAATAAGCCCGATTTATCAACGTGTGGTTTTGATTTTGCTCCCAATAATCAGCATATTGATCTTTTAAGCCATGAGGGTCAAGGCCTAAAAAAGAATAATGTGCAAAGAAGAGCGGACCTCCATAGTCAAAACCTAACGGCAAGGTATAACCGTAAAATTTTTTGCCATTAAAAAAATTATTATTCACGGCCCAGCCGCTATTATATACAACCGGCTCAATAGAATGTTCGGGCGAGGACGCTGCCAGTATATAAGTAATAAGGCATTCATTCCATCCTCTTATTTCCGCGTTCATAGCCCAGCCATTGTTAGGGCTCCAGTGCCAGTACAATACACTTATTCCTCCCCGCGTTTGCCAGTTATAATCTACATCATTCCACATCCATGTTATTCGTTGTCTTAATTGTTTTTCTTTAGGAGCATCACCATTAAAATAGGCACGTGCGCAAAGCAGTCCCTCCATTAAATAAGAAGTTTCAACCACATCACCACCATCATCTTTTGAACTGAATGGAATTGTTTTACCCGTTTCTCCATTTAGCCAATGCGGAAAGATGCCATGGTATTTATCAGCTTTCAAAAGAAACTTAACGAGTTTTAATAGACGGTTAACCGCACTATCCCGTGTAATCCAGTTCCTCTTAACCGCAACAATAATTGACATGACACCAAAGCCAGTTCCCCCGGTTGCGGCCACTTCCGGTCCATAGTCGGTAACATTACTACGCTCCCTCGCCATGCCGCTTACCGAATCTGCAAAATCCCAGAAATATTTGAAAGTTTGTTTTTGAACAAGATCGAGCAATTCAGAGTCGGAAATATTTTTTTGTATCGCAAGCGAATTATCAACGGGTAAAGTTTCAGCAGCATTTTTTTTTCGCTGGGCAAAAGAAAGATTAACGACGAATAAAAGGGAAATCAACAAATAATATTGCTTCATAAGCAAACAATCTTTTTTGCATAAAGATACATGAAAACTGTAGCCAACGAACCCGATAGCCGAGACCCTTGCGGGCAAGTTTTACAACAAAATATTTAATGAACAGGTATACCCGGGCGATGGTCGAAACACGCGGCCAATGTTTGAATTTTGAATAAAGAATTCGTAAATGTGAATCGTCGGAAAATCTCATTTATTTAATACACCGATCTTTCTGACATAAGAGAAATTTAGTTACTTTTAAGAACCATTTATAATTCATTAAAGCTATAAAATCATGTTTGATCAAATCCTCGAATTAGTCAAAGAACATCTTGGCAACAATCCTGAAATATCAGCTGGTATTCCCGCAGGCCAGGAAGAGGCAGTACATAATGAAATAGCCAACCATGTCACTAATAGTTTAACAAGTCAACCGACCGAAAACGCAGGAATGTTCGGTGGCATATTATCAAAATTGGAAAGTGGCATCGCATCCGGTGGAGCGGTTACCAGTGCCATTGAAGGCGGATTGGTAAGCAGCCTTGCGAGTAAGTTTGGATTACCGCCCTCTGTTACGGGCGCCATAGCCGGAGCTCTTCCCGGTTTACTGCAAAAATATGCTGCCAGAAAGCAAGGCACCGGCGCATAAGAAAAAAATTATGGCTTTTCAAGGTCATTTTTTATAACAGGCGTCCTGTTTACGTCCGTTGACGTAATATCTTTCACACCGGAAGTTTTGCCTCTGTGCAAATAAATTACAGATGTTGCTTTATTGCTGTTATCGCTGAATTGTTCATGCACGCCGTCAATGGTTGCATTCTCAAAATTTTTACATTCAACAGAGTGGGTAAAATAACGGGGCAATTCCTTTCCCCAATTCACATTCATATTTCTTATAGTGAGATCATCTGCATATTCTGCGTATAAGGCGGAGATTGAATGTTTAAAAATTCCCAATGCTAAATTATTAGTTGGCCTTAAATCAAAATTGCCCCCATATCCTTCAGCAAGCGGGCTCTTCCTTATTGATAAAGTGATGTTATCAAAAGAGACATCGTCAATATGCCCCCGGGCTGTTGCATAAATGAGTATGCCGGATTCCGACGAAGCAATAATATTCGAAAAGCGAACATGACGTATGCTACCTGTTTCTTTACTTCCCAAACCCGGAACAGAAGAAATATGTATCGGTTCCCCATGTCCCCACCACTGGCCACTGTGCAGACGGGTATTAATAATAATGTTTGAGAAGATCATATTTTCCATATCCCCTTTCTGTCGTTGAAAAATACCGATTCCCCTGTTTGAATCATAAATAGTAATGTTATCAAACAAAAGGTTTCCCGAATTATTATTGTTAAACACATTGTATCCTATACGAATACCACTTGAACGGGAATGTAAAACACAGCCGGAGACAGTTAAGTTACTTGAACTAACAACGGCAATAGCATCGTCACCCGCCTGTATATGGCAATTGGAAATACTGATATTTTTTGAATCATACATATCGATGCCATCACTGTTGGGAATGTCCATGTTATTGGAGATGGTAATGCCATCTACTTTTATATCTTCCGAATTCATAAAGGCTACTGTCCAGTTAGGTGATTCTTCAAAACGAATATCCTTAACCGTTATATTCCTGCAATCTGAAAAAATAACCATTACTCCGGGCCGTTCCCCGTAAGTTCCTTTCCACAACACCGGGCCATCATCCCGGCCATATTTTGGATTCATATAATCATCTTTTTGCCTTGTATATTTTGGCGCAAAATCCATCCCATACTGCAGGCTGTCCATGTACATAAATGAGGTGCCATTGCCATTTATTGTACCGAATCCTGAAATAGAAATATTCTGTTCGTTATGCGCAACCAGTATACCGGTCTTACCACCTGCTCCCGGACCGCTGAACCCATAATCTTTCTGGTAGGCGTATTCGTTATTCTGCGTGCTGCCGCTCAATATAGCACCGGGTTCAAAACGAAGATTCATATTACTGTATAGCCTTAAAGTGCCCGTAACGAAGTTGCCGGAGGGAATCACTAATGTTCCCCCACCATGCTTATGGCAGTCATTTATTGCATTTTGAATAGCAGTGGTATTTGAGGTTTTGCCGTCTGCAACAGCGCCATACCCACTAATGTTATAAACAGATATTTTGTTATTATCATTGGCTACCTGGCCCTGATCCGTTATGCAAAAGAGAAGGCAGGCTACGAGCAATTGAATGCTTTTATTATAACACATGTTCTTCATGCATTTTATGTTTTGTGTGATTCTATTAAGGCGGTGTGGGTATATCGTTATTCTCCCGCTCCTGACTTGCAAAAAAACAACCGTGTTATTTGATATAATTATCTTTTGAAAATTACTGTAATTGTTTGAGCAATTTATTTCCAAAATTTATATAATCGGCATTCTTTGCTTCCTTAGCCAGTTCAATTGTTTTAAGGGCACTTGCTTTTGCACCGGCTTTATCGCCCATAGCTTTTTGGATTCGTGCTTTTTGCAAAAACATGAAATAAGCGGTAGGATTTTCATCAATTGCCTTATTTATGTATTCCAATGCCTTTGCATAATTTTTATCATAGTCGTAATAAAAATTTGCTGCCTGGTAATAAGGCTTTTTATCACCTTGCAAAGCTGTTTCTAACCGGGAGCGTATGCGCTCTTTTATGTGCGTAATTATTGGTACAGCAACATCCGTATTGGCCCACCTCAAATGCAATTCGCAGCTCTCATTTTTCAGGTTCGTAAACTGCATGGTGAAGGTTTCAATTTTTTCTTTGATTGTTGTTACGGGCGCTTTGTAATGCAATACATCATCGCTTTCTTTAAACCCTGCAGATCCCGGATAAGCAGTTCCTTTGCTAAACACAACATCCCATTGCACTCTGTTGGGGATAGTATAGATTACGTAACTACCCGAATCAAGAGTTGTACTGCCGATAGTTACGCTGTCACTGAAATGAATTTTCGTGGCAGCATTAGCACCTGTGCGCCATGGTTTGCCCAAAGGAACGAGCTCGCTGTTGTCGCCAAATACCTGCCGGCCTTTAATCCCCGGCCTGCTATAGGTTAATTCTATTTTGCCCATGCCAAAATCCTGCATGATGGTTTGGGTTGGACTTGGGGCTGGCATATTCACCTGGGCATCAATGGAAAAGGATACCACGAGAAAAGCAAAAGCCAGAATAAGAAAATTTTTCATATCAATCATTTATGCAAACGTAATAAAAGTGGCGGGAAATTTAAGAATTATCGAATGGATGCAAATGATTTGAACGATTTTTATGAGACGAAAGAAAAAATTATCATTCTTTATTTTTCCGATCAGTCACCCGCAGAGTCGGCTAAATCCTCTTTGCCATTTCTTATATAATTGAAGTCATCGTAAAATTTTTCTTCAAATGTATAGGCAGAGGGTTTACCATTTTTCAAAATAACATAGGCCATATATAATATAAGAAAAGGTGAAAGCAAAAACATACCAAAAATAGCCTCATCCGGAATGCCAATAAAAGGGGTAAACTGGAAGAACAATGCATATAAAGTAACGATAGTTATCACCACAGATATCTTTTTCATAATATCTATCTTTTAAAATTAAAATTAGGTTTAATAATTAAACGCATCACAATTATGTTGCCAATTAACAGGTGATTTTAAAATAGTTCCCCCCTGCCAGGTAGTTAAGAAGAATTATCCGGGAAGAGAAAATCTGTAACATTCTGTTGTGACGTTAATCATTTTCTGTCATGCTTTCTGTCATAATATTACCAGTTACCGTAGTATAGATTTACCAAAGTAAATTAAGGATATTCAATTTTTCTATTACGAAAGGCAAATAATTTTTAACATGGAATCAGCACTTTCTAAACAGTTATTTGTATACAGTTCTCTCCGGAAGGGTTTTCACCAACATGCATACGACTACATTACCCAATTTTTCAGTTTTGTGTCCCCGGCAAAAGTTAAAGGTATTTTGAGTGACGTAAACGGGGAGTTCTTTGCAACACCGACTACAGGCAATTCTTTCATTAAAGGAGAACTATATAAATTAAATGAAGAACACGATTTTTCATTTGTGTTTGGGCAACTTGACGACTATGAAGGGTTAATTATTGAAGAGGGTGAAAAACCTTTATACCAAAGGAAAATAACCAAAGCATACTCTCACGACGGCGAAATCACCGATGCGTGGATCTTTTGGTACAACGGCGATGTACAGGGAAAACCTGTTATCGCTTCAGGAGATATTTTAGAATACACCAGGCAAAAAATGTCAAAATAATTTTTTTAGAATTGCACGGCCCTTTAAAAAAAACGGTATAAAAATGCAAGCGACTTCCCGGGAGATATTGGAATTTAAGCAATTACAGGAACGGTTTCCGGCCCAATACGAATCCTTTTTCCCGGACAGAATGGCAGCAAAAACCGTCGTCATCATTCCAAGCCTAACGCTGGACCAGCAAATACTGGCAAAACTTGACGGTGCCATTCACTACGAAGAAAGATTGCTTTGTTTGCTAATGCTGTTGCGAATGCCCAATACGCATGTTATATATGTTACCAGCATGCCCGTTCACAACATTATTATGGATTATTATCTGCATTTGTTACCAGGCATAACGGGCTACCATGCACGACAACGATTAAAAACCCTTAGTTGTTTTGATGCTTCGGCTAAATCTCTTACGGAAAAAATCCTGGAAAGACCAAGATTAATTGAGCGCATTATTAAAAGCATTCCGCCGGATCATGTATCGCACATAGCATGCTTCAACGTAACAGCAGCAGAACGTTCTCTTGCAGTAAAACTCAAAATGCCTATCTATGGCTGTGATCCGGACCTGCTCTATCTTGGAACAAAAAATTTCAGCAGGAAAATATTTAAAGAATGCGACATTGAAACACCACCGGGATTTGAAGATTGTAATACCGAAGAAGATATTGTAAATTCTTTATTCAATTTGAAAATAACGTTCCCGGAACTTAATAAAGCCGAGGTAAAATTGAACGATGGTTTTTCCGGCGAAGGCAACGCTGTTTTCTCCTTCGAAGGCGCCCCCGGGAATGAGTACTTGCACTTATGGATAAAGGAAATACTTCCTCACAGGTTGCAAATTATTGCTAATGATTTGGTTTACGAAAGCTTTATGGAAAAATTCAGGACGATGGGCGGTATTGTAGAAACCTTTATTGACGGTGAACAGAAAGCTTTTCCTTCTGTACAATGTCGTGTCACTCCTTTGGGTGAAACGGACGTAATCTCTACCCATGACCAGGTTATTGGAGGTGAAAGCGGGCAGGTATTCCTTGGAGCACATTTCCCGGCAAACAAGGAATATGCAGCATCCATTGGCGAATTAGGAAAAAAGATCGCAGAAAAATTAAAAGACTATGGCGTACTCGGAAGATTTTCGATTGACTTTATTTCTGTGAAACAAAACAATGAGTGGAAACATTTTGCATTGGAAATAAATTTAAGAAAAGGCGGCACTACGCATCCATATCTAATGTTGCAATATTTAACGGATGGTGATTATGATACTTCAACGGGTATTTATCTTACGGCAACCAGGCAACAACGATATTATTTCTTTTCTGACAACCTGCAGAGCGAATATTATAAGGGAATTACGCCTCATGATCTTATAGAAATAACTACTGCTAACGATCTTTTATACAATGGCAGCACACAACAGGGAGTAATGTTTCACATGATCGGTGCTTTGTCGCAATATGGAAAACTTGGCATTTTGTGTATTGGTGCCACACCAGAAGTGACAACAGAACTATATAATAAAACAGTTAGAATCCTTAACAAGGAAAAGAAGACTAAATCAATGCCAGGCGAAAACATTCTTCAGGCCGAAATTCATGAACAAAACAAATAAAAATGAGAACTGTAAAATTTACAAATCTTGCCATTTTCGTATTGTTTTTTGGGATAGCATTATTGGAAGCATTTCGTAATAGTAACCGGATTGAAGCGATATTATTTTTTGCACTTGCAATAATATCTGTGTGGGCAGATATTCGCAAAAATTGAATTGGCCTCAACAATTCATTTCTAAAAGCAACTTATCCTATGGAAAATGTCATTTATTGCCTGCCCTGATGCGAATGGTTCTTAAATAATATTTTGCTTTATCAATAAACTTTTCTGTCAGAGAGTCTTTTCGTTTACTTGTTAGTTCAAAGTTAAAATCGATAGTGCCCATCCTGATTGTCGTGGTTGATAATAGCTTTTTATAGTACACTGACGTGGCCGTATCAAACTTATCTATAACAATAATTGAAAAATAACGGTCCCCAATTTTTTCAATCGTATCAGATTTTATAGTGCGCAACCTGGGATCGTGAGTGACATAATATTTTTTGTGATCGTGAAAAGAAACAATAAAACCCCTATCATCCGGCCTGTCACTATCGCCGGGAAAGATATAAGGATTATGAGCAATAGTGAATTGCTCAACGGAATCCTTTAATGTTTTGTAGAAATAGCCGGTTTCAGGATTGACAGGTAATATTTTTGGCTGAAACCTGTATTTTCTTTTTTCACAAGGTTGACCGCAATCAGAGTAATGTATCCAGGTAAATGTTGTGTCGTAGCGAGCCGGTAAAGAAAGTGAGATAGTTCCTAAACCTCCTGTCAAATTAACGACCTGTGTTTTTGAAGTTTCCGGCGGTTCAGTTGGATGATTATTTTCAGAAACACGGCATGCAACCAATGTTATAAGAGAGAGAATCAAAATTTTTCTCATACAGATCAGGGTAAAAAGCAGTCGTTTTTTAGATGATACTTTTTTGAGTAAAGTTAAATGAATTTCAGGCAAGAAGAATCTCCCGCTTATGTATTAATATGATCGGCCTTCCTAAGATTTTACCTCTTGAAATTCAGGAGGAACTTTTCAATATCATGTATTTACTTTTGTCAGCAGCAAAATTAATTGTGTTTGATCTAAGTTTTTCGCCGCTGATTTACAGTCTCATTTTTTAAATGCATAGTGTTATGAAAAATATTCTACTGCTATTTATTACATTTTCTGTTTTACTGGTACAATGTACTGAACATGCAACAAAGGCTTCCTCTTCTGCCATTAAAGCAAAACTTAGTGAGTTGCTGAACGAAAAAGAATTCTTTAAGCTTGAGGAGCAATTAAATTCATCGAAAGACAGAATTGATGATGACCAACGATTGTATTTCCAGGCATTTCTTGATAATGCATTCAACCGAAATGTAGCCTCGGTTACAACAATCGATACACTCTTAAACGATCATTCGTCTTCATTAACCGATTCATCCAAGGCTGCCTTACAATTATTGCAGGGGGATTGCTATTTTAAATTATTTCAATACGCAAAAGCAGCTCAAAGTGACAGTCTTATCCTGGACCGTTATTCAAAATCGTTAGACAGCAACCAGGTAAACGATATAAAAAATGACCTCTTAATCAGGAACGCTTTACGCTTGATACCGCCACAACGCACTTCAATAACCCGCAATACAAATATACAATGGACAAGAGATGAACTAGGCCTCATTGAAATACCGGTAAAGCAGGACACAACCACCTACAGTTGCATATTTGATACGAGAGCAAACATTTCATCTATATCACAAACCTATGCAGCCAGACTCGGATTAAAAATGCTGGATGTTTCTTATGACGAAGGAAGTGGTATTACCGGTATTAAATTTAAAACCGGTCTTGGTATTGCCGATAGTTTATATATTGGCGACATACTTATTCGTAATGTAGTGTTCCAGGTTATGCCCGACTCTACCTTGTATATAGCGCCTGTTAATTTTTCGCTGAATGTGATTATCGGCTTCCCGGTTATCAACCAGCTGCGTGAAATACATATCTTTAAAGACGGCTGGATGATTATACCCCAATTGGAATCCGCGGATGAATTGCACAATTTTGCATTGGACGGACTCGATCCCGTTATATCATTACTAACTGGCAAGGATACCCTGTGTTTTAATTTCGACCTTGGGGCAACTACTACGGATTTTTATTATGCCTATTTTGAAAAGTATAAGCAGCGGATCTTAAAAGAAGGCCGTAAAACGATAGCCCAGTTTGGCGGCGCCGGTGGGGTGCAAAAAAAGGAAGTTTACGTGTTGCCCCATACAGAATTATTTTTAGGAAATAAAAAAGTAGTTCTCGACAGCGCCGATGTTTTAACGCAAAAGATTTTTCCCGGCGAAAAGATGTATGGGAATATTGGAAACGATTTTACATCACAATTCAGCGAACTGATTCTCAACTTTGACAAGATGTATATTAAAGGGAATTAAGGAATTTATAACAGGAGATTATAAATTTGGGCTTTGAAATCCCAGTTGTTTCATTCCTCTTTTTATTTCAGGACAACTCATGAATAAATTCCACAACAAACCACTCCGGTAGTTTTCAATCATTATAATTTCCGGTCCCTGGTCAATTGCTAAAAATGAATCGGCAAACCAAATATCTTTAAGGTTGAAAGCATCCACAAAGCCATATTGCTTCCACAATTTATCACCCAAAGTATAGTAGAAAAATTTTAATGCATTCATTGATTGCACAGGCGTATAAGGCAATGATGAGATTGCTGCCGAAGGTGTAATGACACCATCATCATTGTCGGGTGCGTGCGCATTGTATCCGGAGATATCATCATCGCTTGCTGTAAGCCCCCAGTCTGTCGAACTGTATCCATAAAAATTATTAGGATTGGCTACGCAATAATTATAATTAATCAGGCTGTGATTGGTATTCTGCGTAAAATAATTTGCGTAAACGTCAGTAAGATCATGTGGATTTATCCCCAAAAAAGAATAGTGAGAAAAGAATAAAGGCCCTCCGAGATTTGGTCCAAGTGGTAATTGAACTCCGTAATACGCATTTCCATTTTTCATATTCCCGTTTAAAGCCCATCCATTATCATAAACAATCTTTGGAATGGAATCTGTATTTGAAGATGCTGCTAATACATATACAATCAGTGCTTCATCCCACCCCGTAATTGGCTGGTTGATCTGGAAATTATAATTCGGACTCCAATGCCAATACAATACATTTTGCCCATTTTGCCGAAACCAGTTCCATTCTATTCCATCCCACAATGCATTAATGTTTGCACGAAGAGAAACTTCGTCAGCATCGGCTGTATTGAAATATTGACGGGCACATAACAATCCCTGCATTAGGAAAGAGGTTTCAACTAAATCGCCGCCATCATCATATTGGCTGAAAGGAACCGTTGCACCGGTAGCCCCATTAATCCAATGTGAAAATGCACCGTGATAACGGGTGCAATTATTTTTCAGAAAATTTACAATAGTATTGAGTCTTTGCAGCCCTTGCGCTCTCGTAATGAAATTTCGATTAATACCAACTAAAATGCTCATAACGCCAAAGCCGGTGCCGCCGGTAGTTACCACATCAGCAGAAGTATTTCTTTCCCTGGCCATGCCGGAAACAGGATGCCCAAAGTCCCAAAAATATTCAAAAGTTTGCTGCTGAACCAAATCTAGTAGAGAGCTGTCACTTATTCTTGTAAACTTATCAGATGAATCAATTTGAGTTACAAAATTTAAAGTGGCGGCTGTTTTTAAGCTCCCGCCAGCTTTCGATTTTAAACCGGTTGATACACTTACAATATATTTCGCCAGGTATTTTAAAGTGGCGGCAGGCTGAATAATAACAACACTATCACCGTTCGAGTACATTGGATCGAATGAAACAGAAGTACCGCTTGCTTCAGTAAAAGAAAAGCTGCTGTTCACAGATGCATGGTCAATGGAAGCCGAGAATGAAAATTTAATTACTGGCGTTGTATTTATATTATAATCCTGAGAGGTTTCCTGCTTCCCGTTTACTGTAATTAAAGTGGAACTGAACGACGAAAACGGCGGCGGAGTAATTACAGTTGAACCGGATGATTTTTTACCGCAGCCTGTTAAAATGTGGGCTAACAGGATAAATCCTATCAACCCATTGATCCACCTTGTGTTTGCTGTAACAAAAGACTGCATCGTTTTCATAGTTATTTTTTACCGGCAAGAAAAATAATTGAGCTGTCATTTCTCGCTATCAGCATTACCGGCCCATAGCGGGCAGACCGGATCCATTTAATGTCTCTTACTTCGCCTTTTATGTCAGCTAAGTTTTGCTGAGGAATAAAGCCAAACGAATCTTTTTTATCAAATGTGAAAAGAGCTGCCGCCTCCGCATCATATCTTCCTTCGTAGGGTATTACATCAAAGAAATTACCTCCCGATATATACGTATTTTCATTGAAGGGCGACTTACTATTTTTTTGGAAAGAAAATATGGGTGACAACTGAAGTGCGGGTGGTAAATCATGGATTGTAAAATCACCTTTGCCATCACCATAGAATACTGCAGAGCCCAGTCTTTCACACATCAATGGTTTTACCGTATCAATCCATCCGTAAAAAACATCCTTCATCGGGACACCGGCATAATCGGAGTACAACAGGTAATGTTTTTTTAAGAGTGGCAAAGGTCTTTCTACTTCATCTTTTGCCAAAAAAGGGTATTCTACACCGTTAGAAGTATACGACATTAACTGGCTTATTTTGCCATTACCGCTATAATCCCCGACATACAATCTTGAGGGGCCGTCCTTACCACTCCAGAATTTATTATTATGTCCCCAGTTACCTGCCATGATATCTAAATGACCGTCTCCGTTTACATCATCCATAAAAACCGTTTGCCACAACCCCGTAGAATTGGGAACGATCGTTTTTTTAAATGTTCCCTGTTTATTGATAAAGATGGTCATAGGCATCCATTCACCCGTCACAATCAAATCTTTCCAGCCGTCGTTATTCACATCAGCAAATCCAGCCGATGTAACCATACCAATATTCGAAAGCTGAATTTTGTTTTTATCAGCAATTGAAAAATTTCCCTTTCCATCATTTATCAATAAAAATGAAGTTTGAGGAATACCATAAGCACGGGCATCCGCAAGGTTGCCAACAAATAAGTCCATATCACCATCATGATCAACATCGGCAACCGTTACACAAGATTTGTTTTGAAATATTCCGGGTAAAGAATTATTGGATTTTACAAAACCGCCTTTCCCGTCATTAAAATACAGCCGGTCCAACAGGTAATTATTATTGCCTGTATATTCATTTCCCCCGCTAACAACGTACAGGTCAGGGTATCCGTCGCCGTTAGCATCAAAGAAAACAGCGTCAACATCTTCACAATTGGCATCCTCATTAAATACGGCCGTATCGGCTGCAACAAAAGAGCCATTCTTTAGTTGAATCATCAGTGCGCCCGGCTGGCCTTTTGCGCCACATGCATAAAAATCGTCCAGCCCATCCCCATTCACGTCTGCGACAGCTATTTTCGGGCCCCGTGTCGATTCTTCATGTGGAATAAGATATTGTACATTGAAGTCATCAAAATTATCTTCCCTGTGTTTCCAGTTTACATTTATCGAGTCAGTGACATTGGCAAAATAGGTTGGAGCAGGTTTAAAATAAATTGAATAATTAAATATGCCGGAGGCATCTTTCTGATAGACTGTTAGCTGTTGATTGGCATGTACATTTTTCAGCACCTGGAACTTTTGATCGGGCCATACAATTAACATACTGTCAATAATAGAATTTGAATCTAATCCAAAATGCAAACGTGTATCAGATGAAGATTGAAAACCTCTTGTGAGCATTAACTGTTCATATTGCATTTTCCCCTTTTGAAAAACATACGCTTTGCAACCTATTCCAAAAGTATTCAGATCGTTTCCTTTAAATGAAATCGAAAGATAGTTTTTCTGCGGAGCATTGTTTTTTAATATTACAGCAGGTGCATTTAAAGCATTGATTACAAGGTCTAGCTTACCATCATTATTCAAATCCGCATAGGCGGCGCCGTTATAATATCCCTTCATTTGGCCGGTGCCCCAATCATTACTTACATCCTTAAAAGAAAGTTTTCCATCTCCTTTGTACAAGAATGGATGCGAACTCCCGTCAGGCATTTTCTCTAATGCCATATCATCGTATTTACTGGAACTATTCAACGCCTTATGCATATACAGATTTGAAATAAAATCTACGTAATCCAAATCCACAGGTCGTTTTACAATACCGCTTGATATAAAAAGATCCTTATTGCCATCATTGTCAAAATCAGCAAAGAGAGGGCACCAGCTCCAGTCCGTAGCAGATACACCGCTTAATAAAGATGTTTCGCTAAAGCTGGTTCCATTACCATTATTTCCCTGTAAACAATTCTTAGAATATTGATATTGGAAACCGTTGTTAAGCAATTTTAATTTATAAATATCGGGGTTCTCGTCACTACCATAAGTCTTTAATGTTTTTTCATCCTGCGGAAGCATATCCGCAGTTATCACATCCAATTGCCCGTCATTATTATAATCGGCAACATCATTACCCATACTAAAGCGACTATAGTGGTTAAAATATTTCGCACCACTTTCGGTAAATGTGCCATCACCGTTATTTACATAATAATAATCGTTCTCATGAAAATCATTACCTACATAAATATCATCCCATCCATCGTTATTTATATCACCAATGGCCAAGCCCAGGCCATATCCAAGGCTGCTTTCATAAATACCCGCCTTAGTGGTTACATCAGTAAATTTTTTTGCCGGAGTATTCACATCATTACGATACAAACGATCACCGGCATACTGATCAAATTTTCTCCTGTTGCTCGTATCAACAATATTCTGGTTGGGTTGGTGCGATTGATTGAGCATGTAACAATCCAAATCGCCATCATGATCATAATCGAAAAAAGCAACCTGTGTTGTAAACCCCGAAAAATCCAATCCATACTGTGCAGCACTTTCAGTAAATGTATTGTTGCCATTATTAATAAAAAGCATATTGTGTCCCTTGAGTTCATGGTGATTTGCAACAACGCTTACGTAAATATCCAATAAGCCATCGCCGTTAACATCTGCCATGGTGACGCCGCTGCACCAGTCTGCAGTACCCGCTACTCCTGCCCTGTCTGTAATATCCTCAAATTCAAAATTGCCTTTATTTAAATACAATTTATTATGACCATAACTATTGGCGGTGAAATAAATATCAGGCAAACCATCATTATTAATGTCACCTATTGCAACGCCGCCGCCGTTGTAATAATATAAATAATACAGAATGCCAAAGAGATCCCGCTTTTCTAAATTATTGGCAAAGTCAATTTTAGTTGTTGAAGCGGGCAAACTTGTAAATAGCTCTTTGTGTCTGTTGCAGGAAATCGAGGAGAATAATAGTAAAAGAAAACAAAAAGAAGTCAGCCTTTTCGAAGGCATAATTGAGAAATTTATTAGTAGTAATTTTAAGGTGTAAATATACGGTTTATTTGCCTGAACCTGTTGGTATTTGGGACTTACCTGCTTTAAGTTTAGCTTGCAAACATACATTGATACTTACATAAATTTTCATGAAAAAATTTATTAACCTGAGACGATCCGCAGTAGTTATATTCCTTATTATTTCCTGTTTTTTTATGCTTGTTCAATGCATCAATACCAGTGAAAAAAATAAAAATGAGCAAGTAGAAATTGCTTCAAGAAAAGATGAAAGAAAAGTTAATTTTAAACAATTTGCAGGAATGGTGACTTGTCTTTCGTGCCATAAAGATATTTATGAAAGTTTCGTTCACACAAGCCACTTTCTGACCTCACAAGCCGCTTCCGAAAAATATATAAAAGGCAGTTTTGAAGAGGGAAAAAATATTTTCCCTTTTCATCCGGGATTATATATTGCCATGGAAAAAAGAGATAGCGGATTATTTGAGGTGGCTTATTCAAACTGGGTTGAAAAAATCGCCAAACGTTTTGATATAGTTACGGGTTCCGGTGCCAAAGGGCAAACCTATTTAACCTGGTATAAAAATGAGCTTTTCCAGTTACCTGTTTCCTATTTAAGTTCCGCAAATCAATGGGCCAACAGTCCCGGTTTCCCCCCGGAAAGAATTGTTTTTAACCGGCCTGTCACATCCCGCTGTCTCGAATGTCATAGCACGTATGTCAACATGATATCGCCTCCTGGCAAAGAACCGGAGGAATTCGATCATAACGAAATTCTATATGGCGTGGAGTGTGAAAAATGTCACGGACCGGGAGCGAAGCATGTTGACTATGAAACCAAAAATCCCAAAGACCCGATTGGCAAATACATTATTAACCCATCAAAGTTTACAAGGCAACAAAGCCTTGACTTATGCGCCTTATGCCACGGCGGCAGGCTACAAAAAACAAAACCTTCGTTTGAATTTGTTGCCGGAGATACATTGGCCAATTATTTCGTGAAAAGTACCGCCGGTCCTACCGTCAACGAAATTGATGTACATGGCAATCAATATGGACTGCTGGAAGAAAGTAAGTGTTTCAGATTGAGCCTTACAATGACCTGTGTTACCTGTCACAATACACATGAAAATGAAAGAGGGAAAGTTGAACTCTTCTCGCAGCGCTGCATGACATGTCATAATAAAGAACATGGAACTTTTTGTAAAATAAATCAACTGCCGGTTTCATCAATCAAATCGAATTGTGTTGACTGCCACATGCCGAAACAGCCTTCCATGGCGGTAGCTCTTTTGCTTCCGGGGAATCAAGTTCCAACTGCAGCTTTGATACATACTCACTTGATAAAAATCTATCCGGAAGAAACGAAAAAGTTCTTAGGGAATCGCAAATGATACAAAGATGGCATCAGCAAAACTCAATAATCTATTAGGATCGGTGGGTAATTGGCATTTCATACTCTCCTTATACTCTATCCATGCCTTTGGTATGCTCTATCTATACAGGATCATTGAAGGTGGCGGCAGGTGTCTCGTCCTGAAAGTCCTTGACAAATTAAAAAGGTTGTGCATTTCTACACAACCTTTGATTATAAGAACTATAAAAAATTTACTGTTTATTAGCGTACAATGCTGCAATATCTGCTGGTGCCAAGGCTTCTCCGTACAATCTTACCTGGTCAATCATTCCAGGGAAGCCGGACATCCACGTATTATCTGAATACTTGCTGACAATTCCCTCCGCTTCCTGGAAACCACCAATTATGAGTTTGGAGGTGTTACCGTCGAATGCAATTGTTTCATTAGTCTTTTGGTCAAATTGTGCTCCATCGCGATAAAGAGTTCCCGTTTTTGCACTAGCATCATAAACAAATACTACATTATGCCACACACCATCATACATCTTTGGCCACCTTGCATTTCCCGTGTACCCTGCAAAGTCCCAGTTATCTCCAGTTCCATTTGCAAAATGTATTTTCAAATCCATGGAGTCAGAATTGCCACCGGTAGTATGATCGGCATAAAAAGTAAAATTTCCCCAAAAGTTTGTTGTACTGGCAAACGATAAAACTCCATCGGCATTTACATTGTCTTTTTGAGCCAACGTTGTATTGAGCCAGAACGAAATCGTAAAGCTGGTTGATGTACCAAAATCGTTGGGTGCAGGATAAGCAATGTACCCATTCTTTGCACCATCAAACTGGGCAGCCATTCCGCTTACACCCGGGACATAAGTAACGTCATGATCTGTTCCGAAATTAGCCCTGATACTATCCACACTACTTCCATCCATCGCCGCATAAAACTTTAAGGGACCTCCAGGCGGATTTACATCTTTTGGATAATCGCCAAGGGCAGGCCTCGTTAATTTCTGGCAACTTACGCATACAATAACAAGGCCTAAAACCAATATGATAATTTTTTGTACTCTACTTTTTAAATTCATGATTTATTGTTTTTTATCTTATTCATATACTACTAAATAAAAGGTTCTTAATATATTCAATTATATTTAGTAATCTGGGTTTTGCACTAAAACACCGCCTGATAAATCGATTGCGGGCTGCGGAATCGGATATAAAGCATTTCTTGGCTGATATCCCAGGCCGCCTAAAACTGCCTGTGCGTCGCCCCATCTCACTAAATCATTAAAGCGATATCCTTCCATAGCAAATTCCCATCTGCGCTCATCTTTAATTGCCTGGCGCATTTGCGATTGACCGGCAAAAGCTATATGCGGCAATACAGTATTATCGCCTCCCCTCGCCCTTACTCTCACTTGCTCAAGCATTGCTTCCGCGGTAGCGCCATCTCCTGTTTCATTTGAAGCTTCAGCAAGCATCAATAGGACATCAGCATAACGAATTATTCTATGATTGATCCAATCCGCTCCATGAGGTGACCCAGTAAATGTTCTCATTTGAGGATCAGAATAAACCTTTTTGTTCCAGTATTTTCTTGGTATAGAATCCCCTTTTTCGCTTGCACCATAAGGGGGTACAGTAGCCCCATACCCGCCTTCGGAAGGCCCCCCATCAGATTGTCCTGAAAAAAGGATAGTTTTATTCTTTCTTGGATCGGTAGGATCCCAAGCATCAACCAGGTGTTGGGTTGGCGTATTCCAACCCCAGCCCAAATTCCATGGATGGGAAGCATCATCTTTTCTAACGTTTTGGGAGGTTCCCCACGCCGTACCATAGTTATTAGTACCATTGGCACCAATGGTCGCCTGCATTTCAAATATAGATTCGGGGCCATTTTTTCCTGCACCATTCAACCCGTCTTTCCAGATATCTTCAAAATGCGGAGTTAAAGAATATTGGCCTGAATTGACTACGTCCTGGCAAAGGGCAACAACCTTCTGCCAGTCTTTCCGTTGTAAGTAGGTTTGCGCCCATAATGATTTCGCAGCACCACTGGTTATGCGGCCAGGATACCTGTTAGTTCCTGCAACGTCCCAGTTTAAAGGAAGCAACTGAGTGGCGATATTCAAATCAGAGTCAATTTGTGCGTAAATATCATCAACAGGAGCTTTAGGCTTGATATTGTCAGCGGCATTTGGAGAATAAAAATTTAGCAAGGGCACCGGGCCGTAAGCTTTAACCAATTCAAAAAAGGAATAGGCACGGAAGAAACGGGCTTCTCCCACATTTCTAAGAGACGCCTCATCGCTCACTTTTAGTGAATCTGCATCATGCAGTATTTTGTTAGTCAACCCTATCATATAAAAATGATCGTTCCAGTAAGTGTCAGTTGCCCAGTCATCTTTTGTGTATTGAAACGTTTCAAATTCGGTGTTGATCTCGGCTCCGTCTGAAAGATTGCTACCTTTTTCGGCATCGTCATCGCGAATACTGTTAAAATCAAGCCACGGTAAAGTAGAAAAACCAGCATAGCCACGTAAGGTACTATACAATCCAAAAACCTGGGTTTCAAGACCTCCCTGGTGTAAATCGTCAAAGGTTGCGGTCAACGGTTTGCGGTCAAGAAATTTCTTGCAACCTGAAACCATTACAAGCATTGGCACTCCGATAAGCAATAATAAGATCGTATTTTTTGTTCTTTTCATAACAAGTATAATTAATAAAATTAAAACGTTACATTTAATCCGAAGGTTGTCACGATTGGTATAGCCCCACCAGCCGCATCATATCCAAAAGCAGTAGCATTACCACCAAACTCTGCAGTGTATCCCAAATTATTTTTCCATGTTTTTGGATTCTGAGTGTTTACGAATAAACGCAAGTTCTTAATTTTCAGTTTTGATATCATGCCACTTGGAAAATTATAGCCCAATTGAATATTTCTTATTCTAAAATAACTTCCGTCTTCGATGTTATATGTTGAGCCGATGTAGTTACTTCTATCAGCCTGGCTCAAAATTGGGTCCCAATTAGACGTTCCTGGACCATGCCAGCGATTTATTTTAAATTCAGGATAGTTAACCCTCTGGAATGGAGATTCCAGAGATCCCCAAACCCTGTAAACCTCGTTACCATATACTCCGCCAACATCAACGCTCAGGTTAAATCCTTTATAGCTCAATGTTACGTTGCCGCCATAGCTAAAATCAGGAGTAGGGTTGCCTATAAAAGTTCTATCTTTTGAATCAACTACGCCATCACCATTTATATCCTTGAACTTCAAGTCACCAGGCCTGATAACATTACCGCCGAGATTACCCTGGCTTGGAGATTTTAAGATGTCTGCATAACTCTGAAATACTCCTGTAACAACATAACCATAAAAAGAGCCTATCGGATGGCCAGGCTCAGTTCTGCTTATGGCCTCACCATTATTTTCCCTGGTTACCTGTAATACACCGGTTGGTATATCGGGGCTTAAACTCAACACTTTATTTTTGAGAAACGTAATATTACCTCCAACACTAATTGTAAAATCTTTATTTATATTTTGATTCCATGTCGCTGAAAGTTCCTCCCCCCAGTTTTTAATACTCCCACCGTTAATTAATTCATTAGGTTGACCAACACTTGACCTGTCAACGTAAGTCATTAAGTCTTTTGTTTTTTTATTAAAATAATTGCCTTCAAAATGCAAACGATTCTGAAAAGCAGTTAATTCAATACCAACTTCCTGGGCTTCAATTGTTTCCCATTTCAAATTAGGATTCGCAACATAAGCAGGCGTAGCAGCGGCGTAAATATTTGTTCCGAACACAGCATTTACACCGGTGTTGAGATTAGGATAAAAAGGGTAATTGATTGGAGTACCGTCTAGATATGAAGCACTTTGATTTCCCAACACTCCAACAGAACCCTTTATTTTGAGGTAATCCAATACGTGTTGATGCTCCATAAAACCTTCCTTAGAAACATCCCACGCCCCACCAAGTGCCCAGAACTGCTGGTTACGATTTTTGGTCGGAATCTGAGAAGATGCATCGTTCCGCAATGAAGCGTTTAGAAAATATTTTCCTTTGTAATTATACAATATCCTTCCCAAACCGGAAGCTGTGGTATACTCATTTTGGGCTGAGTATGTCTTATTTATATCAATTGTTGGATCCACAACCCCAAATCCTGAGTTTACATACCAAAACCTGGGATCATTTGGAATTGGCAAATCGGTTGCAGAGGTGCCTTGTTTTACTAATACCTTTCTATCAAAATTGCCGAAATAATAAGTTGTGAAACCAGCAGTCACTGTCAGATTATGATCCCCAAAACTTTTCTTAAAGGTCAGAATATGATCGCCTTGAAACTTGCGGTAAGTATTATCGTCTTCGTGTAAACTTGTGTTAATTGTGTAAGCAAATGGAACATTGGTTACGGGATTATAAGCGTCATAAAGAGGGCTATAAGCACGGGTATTAATATTACTCATATCAGCATAAAATGTCGACCTGAAAGTAAAGTATTTAAGAAAACTAACCTCACCATAAACACTTCCTACCGTTCTGTATTCTATACCAATTGTCTTGTTCCATGTATTTTCCAATTCAAGCATTGGATTCACTATACCGGCACTTTGAAGTGCGCCGATTACATCCGAGTATAGGTTTACCGTCATACTATCAGAGCCATAAGGATTTTGGATGAGAAATGGTTTTGTTCCGCCTGGTACCAACGGTATTAATTTTCTTGCTTTGTCAAGGATAGAGGTAGCATCATAAGGATTGTGCTGTCTTGAACCATTAAGTGTAATACCTACCTTTATGGATTTGTTTAGCTTTAATTCATCACTAAAATTAAATTGCATTCTTTCCAATTGCTCATGTAGTATAAGACCCTCATCATGTGTATAGCCCAATCCCAGGTAAAATTTGTTTTTTTCAGTGCTTCCCGAAATACTTAAATTACTGGTAGACGTATTTCCGGTCCTCGTTACGGCATCTATCCAATCAGTATTAGCTGTGAGGCTTGGATCATATTGGATTTGAAATACCATTATTGGCGTTTTCTTCGTCAAAGAGTGTTTTAAATTGAGTAGAATTTGCCATCTTAATCTTATTCGTCAAAGTCTTGAATCCATAAAAAGTATTAAAATTAACCACGGTTTGTCCTGCCCTGGCTCTTTTAGTTGTAATTGCAATAACACCTGTAGCGCCCTTAACGCCAAAGATGGCCAGTGAAGACGGATCTTTTAAAATTTCAATAGATTCAATATCATAAGGGTTCAAATAATCGATATTATCTTCAAAAACCCCGTCCACAACATAGAGTGGATGCACCTGGCCGATACTCACGGTACCCCTTATTCGAATATCAGGTGCTGCACCCGGCGTACCATTATTTACTACAGAAAGCCCTGTAACTTTACTTTGCAAGGATGCTATTGGATTTGTATTTGGTTTATCTGCAACTTCCTTTCCCGCGATCTTCACAATTGAACCGGTAAGATCTCTTTTATTAGCTGTACCGTAACCAATAACCACAACTTGCTCCAACTCTTTTGCAGCAGCAGCCAGTAAAGTTACATCAAGCGTCGTGCGCCCTCTTAAGGCAATCGTTTGGGTTTCATATCCCAATGAAGATATTACGATGGAAGCATCTGGTTTGGTAACGCTCAAAGAAAAATTACCGGAAGCGTCTGTTGCCGTGCCTGCATTACTCCCCTTTTCCTGCACAGTGACGCCGGTTACGGCAGATCCATCGCTACCCGTTACTTTACCAGTAATTGTTTTTGCCTGGGCAAAAGCAAGCGAAGGAATAAAAAAAACTGCGAGAAAAACAAATGGCAAAAAACAGCTTATAATTCTTTTACCCTGAAAATAGGTTTTGATACTCATAATTTGCAATCAATAAAGTTGTTAAAAATAAATCAAGTAGTCATACTGAAGAGATCAATATGTATTATGGACACATAAAAGTATGATTTTGATGCATACAATTAACTTTTTATTAAAAAAATATTTTTTTAACCGATTGCAATGTTATTTTAACAAGGAGAGCCCCGATACTTTCCCCGCAAGCACACTGCATCGAATCATGCGGATTATCAATAGCCAGACAGTCCGTAAATTGTCGTAGATATAATTACGGATTTTTAGAACCCGGATTATTGGATTTGAACAGTCCTCACCTTTCCTGAATTGTTTGTGATGGCGACGCTTTTCATTGCCGGACCGGTAATTAAAAACCTTGCAGATTGTGACAGAAAGGAAGAACCATAATAAAATTCCTGCTTCTGAATACTGCCATTTTTATAGGTGATTAAGGCATTTATATCGTCAGGAAGTATCGTTATATGGTCTACCTTTCTTTTAAGTTTAAATACTTTCAGTGCGTCCTTATTCTGACTCGCCGCTAATGTTAAATCATCGTTATTATTCAAAAACTTAACCAGCGCCTTACCATCCCCCGGAATATAAATTCCACTTTCTAAAATCGACAAGGGCTTAAAATTTCCCTTACCGTCGCCCTTTAGGACCAACCCATTTAATGCATCGTACCGGCCCTGTCCCACTTCAGTTCCGTAATCATTTCCGCTCATAGCAACATCCAGGTTTCCGTCGCCGTCAAAGTCTTCCACAACCATTCCGTTCAACACCGATACCTGGGCCTGTTCGGGAAGCGGTATTGGCGGTGAATTGTCCGTTACCATCGTTTCTCAAAAAAGAGGATTGAAAATAGTTGGCTTTTAGCCGCAGAGCTCCTTTTCTTTGTTCGGGAGATAAAATATCGTCCATGGTGGCCATGGCAAACGATTTGTAATCCGGAAATTTTTTCTTAAGCGAAATCAGCTGAGCTAACATATCATCCCTGGTGAAAAGAGGGAATTCTTTTTTTACGCCGTTTTTATCAGGGAAAAAAACAGACGTCATTGCATCGTATGTTCCGTTGTTATCAAAATCTTTGGCGGTTATGTAAACCGGAAAGGAATCGCTCGCGTTAAAAATAGTATTCAATCCAAGATTGCCGACTATGTAATCCATCCTGCCGGTATGCCTGAAATCTCCGCTTACGATCGTGTTCCACCAGCCCAGGTTATTATCCAATCCTGTATTAACCTTTGTAAATTTCCCATTCATATTTTTCAAAAAAGTGACAGGCATCCATTCCCCGGCTAAAATCAGGTCGGTTTGGCCATCATTGTCAAAATCGGTAAACAATGCGTCGCATATCAATCCAATGTTTTTCAAATCGGGAGCTACCTGATCTGTAACATCTGTAAATTTTGCAACACCATTTTCGGAATCGTTCCTAAAAATAAAGCTACTAACTGGCTTGGGATAGTTCCATGGATCCACCCGGCCCGATACAAATAAATCCATTTTTCCATCGTGGTTATAGTCGAAAGCTCTCACACAAAGCTTACTGGTATGGTTTGACGGCAATGCCAATGAGTCAAAATAAAAACCTGACTTGTCGGCAGACAGGTTTCCTTTTCCGTCATTGATGTATAGCCTGTCCTGGTAATTCTTATTTCCGGGTGCGTCTTTATAGCCGCCGCTTGAGATATATACATCCGGTTTGCCGTCCCCGTTAGCATCAAATATGAGTATTCCTTCGTCTTTGAAATATTTATCGCGATCCCTTTGCACCGGGTATAAAT
The DNA here is from genome assembly GCA_963819925.1 of uncultured Chitinophagaceae bacterium. Taxonomy (GTDB): domain Bacteria; phylum Bacteroidota; class Bacteroidia; order Chitinophagales; family Chitinophagaceae; genus Ginsengibacter. The sequence continues at coordinate 94,601 of CAWFYG010000033.1, forward strand.
TTTTTTCAATAAACTTACCATCTTTCTGTTGTAGGAATAACTGAGCAGGATTAAACTCGTTCCCACCTATAATCATATCGTCTAACCCATTCCCGTCGACATCCCCTGCTGCAATCGCGGGGCAATATTCCGTAAACTTATGTGGCAGTAATATCTGCGTATTAAAATCTATAAAATCGGCTTCTTTATGCTTATAGTTAATGTCACCAGTACGGGTTACATCACTAAACATAGCATTGTCAGCAATTACGGTTTGCTTCATCGAATAAGTTTCAGTTGCGTCTCCAATGTTGGCGGTGATTACACGATTAGATTTTACATTTCTAATGATCTGACGCATACCGTTATTCCAATAAACTATAATGGAATCCACGAGGGTTATTTTACCCAACCCAAAGTGCGCCACATCCTGATCGGTAGAAATGTAGCCCCGATAAGGATTATTATCGTACGCCTGAAGTTTACCATGATCATAGAAGATTTTTACTGATGCGCCTATTCCATTGATATTATTTTTGTTACCATGAAATTTTATTTGCAAAAAATTAGTATTGGTTGAATCCTTATCGCGGGAGGTGTTTCTATATAACAGAGCCTCATCATTAATATTGCTAATTACCATATCCATGGCCCCGTCATTATCAAAATCAGCATAAGCAGCCCCACTCGAATAGGTGGGAATATCAAGACCCCAATCTGAGGTTACATCACTGAAAGTGAGCCCTTCTTTGTTATGAAAAGCGTAATTATGCAATTTAATCTGGGGTACTTGTTGCAATAGCGACATTGAACTTGTCAATCCATTCGTTGCCTTCCGGTAATCTGCAAAATCATGATCCGAAACATCCCGTGGAAAACCGTTTGTAATAACCAAATCCCGATAACCGTCGTTATCAAAATCAGTTACGAGTGGACACCAACTCCAGTCAGTTTGTGCTATTCCACTCATAAAACCAATATCTCCGAAAGCGGGAATACCGATCGTGTCATTTTGATCTGTAACGGGCCCCTCGTTTATCTGCAATGTATTGCGAACGTACTGGTATTGATATCCGAATTGATCAAAGTTCAGATAGGTTTGATAATTGTTCCCTCCCAACATCATTTTTTTCCTGTAGTTGTCTTCAGGATTCATATCCAGTTCCACCACGTCGGGTAGGCCATCATTATTGATATCTACAACGTCCTGTCCCATCGCATTTAAAGAGGTATGTTTAAAATAAGCCGTTGATTGGTTGGTAAATGTACCGTCATGGTTATTGATATAAAGAATATTACTTGATATAAAATCATCAGAAACATAAATATCTTTCCATCCATCGTCGTTAATATCGCAAATGGTGGCAGCATGTCCGTACCCTTCATATTTTATCCCCGCTGCTTCAGACACATCGTGAAAAACCGGATGTTTTAAAACGTGATCCATATCATTGCGATATAGTCTCCCTTTGTTCGGGCCTGTATTTCTATCATTTCTGTGAATAAAATCGGAGGGATTCCTACCATTGGAAGCCTCATTTACCGTAAGGTACATGTCTAAATCCCCATCATTATCATAATCAAAAAAACTGGCCATGGTAGATTGCACATGAATGTCCAAACCATACTCGGCAGCCATATCTTTAAAGTGTGGGATACCATTTTTATCTACTCCCTGGTTAATATACAATATATTACGTCTCCTGAGAGAATCTTTATAGATAGTATTACAAATGTAAATATCCATAAGGCCGTCATTGTTTATATCAACAACCGATATCCCTCTTTCCCATCTGCCCATCCCCGCGACGCCGGCTTTATCGGTAATATCCTCGAATTCGAAATTACCCTTGTTAAGGTATAGCTTGCCCGGTACCATATTGCCTCCAAAATAAATATCCTGCAAACCATCGTTATTAAAATCCCCAATGCCAATTCCTCCACCATTATATATATTCACAACACTAAAAGGATTGATAGAATCACTCTCCGTAATTGTATTATTAAAAGAGATACCAGAATGGGAGGATGAAATATTTTCAAATAAAGTTTGGCGGCTATGGCAAGAGAGCAGAACAGGTAAACAAATAAACAACAATCGAAACGGTCTCATATAATATTTCTGAAGTAGCAAAGTCCTGTAAATATACTAGGATTTAGGGTGTTAATAAAAAAGGCCCTCCTCATGGGAGAAGCCTTTTTATTTAAGAATTTATATTAATATCCCGGGTTTTGGGTTAAATTAGGGTTTAGCGCTATCGCCCCTTGTGGAATTGGCAACAGCAGATTATTTTCTGTCGGTGTTGTATTATATAAACCATGCTGCATACCATCATGTGTTGGTCCTGGTGCGGGATTGGGAACCGGGTTATAACTGTTATCTACGGTACCATTAGCAGCTTTAATAAAGGCAATGGCTTCGCTATTACCAGCCCTGCAAAGATCATAAAAAGTTGAATATTCTCCACTCAATTCATGCCGGTATTCACTCAATACCATTTGCAATGGATCAGTAATAGCCACCCCCGGAGTGCCGTCGTAGTTAGCACTGTCCTGCATTACTGCCGGTGCTGTGCCACCCCATGCTCTGTCCCTAACTGTCTTAAGATCTGCCATGGCTCCCGGAACATCACCGGTACGAACTTTGCACTCAGCCCTGCTCAACAGAACTTCTGCATAGCGCATGAGAATCTGATTTTGATCACCAAAAATTTTCGCAGCGCCATAATTTCCTGTAAGGTTTGGATCCCTCCATTTTTTGGCGCAAAAGTATCCTGTACGGCCCAAATCACTTCCATACCAGGGCCTGGTTAAAGTACCAACAGTATTTAAAATCTTGCCATCGTCACCCGTATATTTAGGATCGCCACCTGCAAATCCCTGCACTACCGGGATATACCCTTTTATCCCTCCCCACGCAGCAATAATCCCCGGGCTTGCCAGGGTATCCCCAGGGCCTACAATTGTAAGTAGCTTGCGTTTGTCTCCTTGTTGATATGAATTCCATAATGCTGGATTGCCATAATCATAACCCTGTTGAGTTATCTCCTCGGGCCAGCTGAAACTATCTATCCAGCCTAATTCAGCACCCGGAGGTTGCCAGCTTCCACCCCAGTCCTGTGGATCACCGGCTTTCAATTCAAATTGCACCTCAAAAAGTGACTCATCATTGTTTTGATGATTGTACTCATTAGCATCCGCGAAGTTTGCCATTAAATGGTAATTACTGGTAAGTTCGGGGTTATTGAATGCGGTTAATGCACCCGCATAATCTTTTAGCCACATGCGGGCTGAACCCTCGTAAGCGTAGGCTGCACCTTTCGTCGCTCTTCCTAAATCGGCCTGAGCCAATTGCGTTTTCGACCATAACAAGTCTTCAGCCTGTTGCATGTCCGACACTACCTGCGCAAAAACTGAGTCTCTTGAAGCTCGCGGAGTTAACCCGTCTGATCCGGGGGCCAATTCAAGAGGCACTCCGCCAAAAGAAGCTGCCAGGTAATAATAAGTCATCCCACGCAGAAAAAAAGCTTCGCCCGATAAACGGTCTGCCAACGTCGCGTCGATGACGCCATCTGCCTTTGCTTTATCAATTACAGGAAACGCATAATTTGCCCTTGCTATTCCAAGATAAGATTGATTCCAAAAAGTAATAAGTCCAACAAAAGTAGCCGGGAGCTGATAGTTATTCCAAAAAACATCGGCACCCCAGTTGAAAAAGTCGTGGGTTCCAAAATTGGCTCTATACCAAATACACTTTTTAAGCAGATCACTGTTCTGGTAAGTATCGTAAATAGCATTTACCAGGGAAACCACCTGTTCGGGCTTACTGGCGGCAGCGTCGGCAGGAATTCCAAATGTATTGGTTTGCACGAGAAAGTTTTTCTTACACGACTGCTGGATACCCAGAGTGAAAAAGGCCGCTATAATGATAATTTTTATTTTATTGCTTCTTTTCATATCAATTTTTTTTATCGTTCTTTATTTGAATGTAACGTTTAAACCGAAGGTGAAATACCGTGATGAAGGATAGGTTCCGTTATCAACGCCGTTTTGAGTTGCGTTACCCCCCTGAATGCCTATCTCCGGATCAAGCCCGCTGTAATTGGTAATGGTAAATAGGTTTTGAGAAGAAACATAGATCCTCAATTTCGTTATGGAAAATTTGTTCGTTATGCTTCCAGGTAAGGTATACCCAATAGTAATATTTTTCAGCTTCAGAAAACTTCCATCTTCAATCCATATACTGGATGGAACGGTATTAAGTTGAACGTCATCGGTGGGAAGTGCACGCGCATACCGTGCTGAAGGATTTGTAGGGCTCCAGTGATTTTTGAAATAATCTTCGGTTACGTTTTCTGCCCCTTCTGAGCCTCGTTTCCCAAAGTTTTCCAGGTTACTTTCAACATAGTTAAGAATCTTGTTTCCATAGGCACCATAAAAGTATATGTTAACATCCCAGGCTTTATAATTTCCGTCAAGGTTAAGTCCACCAAAAAACTTGGGTTGGGGATTGCCAATGCTTGTCCTGTCATCAGCATTTACCAGGCCATCGCCGTTTATGTCAGCGAAGTACCGATCTCCGGGTGCGGTCGTGGCGCGATAATAGATGCCTCCGGGAGCTTTTGCGTTCAATGCGGCAATTTGAGCCGGTGATTGAAAAACGCCCAATGATTTATATCCGAAAAATTCCCCGATCGGTTTTCCTACATATGAGCGGGAAAATTCATCCCAGCCCTGGAAGCCGTTTAAACTAAGACCACCAAAATTCGTCACAAAGTCTGTTCCTGAGGCGATACTGGTAAGTTTATTTTTAATTGTTGTCCATGTTACACCAATGCCATAGTGAAAATCTTTGCCTGCACTGCTCCTGTAATTGGCAGCAATTTCCAAACCTTTATTGTTCATACTTCCTACATTGCGGGTAATGTAGTTAAATCCTGTTTGAGCCGGTGCTGCCAGTCTCAAAAGAAAATCCTTTGAGTCTCTGTTGAACCAATCGACCGTCAGAGTTAGCGCACCATGCAGAAATGCTGCATCCATTCCTATGTCCGTTTGTTTATCGGTTTCCCATTTTAATTTCGGATTAGCCGGTTGGCTTGGCGCAATACCGAGCTGGTAAATCTTATCAAAAGGATAGCCCAGGTTATCCGCGCCACCGCCGTTCACATTTGCCGGAAAATTCCCCGCATAAAGTGCCTGGTATTGGTATAGCCCGATGGGGATCTCATTACCCACTTCACCATAACTGCCTCTGAATTTCAGGTCAGAAAGCCAATCAACCGTTTTTAAGAAAGATTCATTTTTTATTCTCCATCCAACAGCAGCAGAAGGGAACGTGCCATACTTGTGTCCTGTGTCAAATTTGGAAGATCCGTCTCTTCTTATGGTGGCCGTAACCATATATTTGTCTGCATACTGATACGTCAACCTTGCAAATTGTGAAGCCAGTGTATATATGTTTTGACCGTTACCGGTGTTAGTGCCCGGCGTATTTTGGTCAAGTATCAGGTTTGTGACCAATGATAAATCTCTTGTAACACTATTGGGCGGGATACCGCCACCTCCCATGCCTGTCCAGGTATTTTTCTGGGCGGATATACCTCCCACAAAATTAATAGTGTGTAACCCAAAAGTTTTATCGTAGGATATCGTATTCTCCCAAAGCCATTCAAACGTTTTGTTTATACTCTGGTGATAATTCGCCGGAGCTGCTACTGCCGCGGGGTATTGCTCACGCGCCCTGTCATCTTCCGGCTGAAGGTAATAGCCGGAATAATTACTGGTATTCACGCCAAGGTTGGTTTTAATTTTAAGTCCGTCATAAACAGTAGCCTCCATGGAAGAGGTGGCAAGGATGTAGTTAGTCAGATTTTGATACTGGTTGGTCTCAATGCCATACAGCGGATTATTGAATTTAAATACATTAGGGTTAATAGGATTGTAAAACCCGTAGTTACCATTAGCATCTTTAATCTGGTTGGTAAGGGCGTTGCCGCTATCCAAAGTTGGTGGATTCAGGGCCAATTGGAGCAGGGATCCTGTCCCGAGTGGATTGTTTGCATCCTCATAAGCATATTTAACGCTTGTTGACGATTTTAGCCATTTTGTTGCCTGGTAATCCAGGTTAAGCCCAAGGTTATATCTCTTGAAGAACGACCCTACTACGATGCCTTTCTGTTCATAGTATCCAAATGACATAGCAGTCTGAACTTTATCATTACCGCCACGTATGCCTATATTATAATTTTGAGTAAGGCCTGAACGATACAGAGCATCCTGCCAATCTACGCTATGTAAACTACTGGGTGTATGCCATGGTCCAAATCCATGATAAGTATGGGTTGAATCGGCAGCCTCAACTTCATTGGAAAGGGTTGCAAATTGCTGTGCGTTTAATAAATTATATTGTTTGGGTTTGCTCTGAAACGCGTCGTAGGCATTTAAAGAAACCTGTACGCCCGTTTTTAAGCCTTTTTTGGTAGTTATTATTACTACTCCGTTAGCTGCGCGGATACCATATATGGCCGTTGCAGACGCATCTTTCAACACATCTATAGACGCAATATCATTTGGGTTGATGTTATTAATGCCTCCGCTCGTGGGATAACCATCAATTACATATAAAGGTGCGTTACCACCACTGGCGAGGCTACCAATACCCCTTATCAGTACGGATATATTGCCTCCAGGTGCCGCATCATTATTTACAACCTGAACACCAGCCGCACGCCCCTGTAATGCCTGTTCCGCAGAAATAACAGGTACCTTCTCAACCGTAGATGCATCTATACTGCTAACTGAACCGGTTAAGTCTCTACGTTTTTGAGTACCGTAACCCACAACTACCACTTCATTCAACCTGGAACTCGTGGCATTTAAAGAAATAGTAAATTGATTTTGTCCGTTAATTAAAATATCCTGGGATTCGTATCCCACGGTAGTAAAAATTAATGCCTTCGCTGAACCAGGAACAGAGAGTGTAAAACTCCCTTCGCTGTTTGTTTGGGTTGCCAGTTTGGTACCCTTTACGGTAACAGTAGTCCCGATTATAGGTCTACCGGTGGATGCGTCGATCACTTTACCAGAAATAGTACTTTCCTGTGCAAACGTTTGCATAAGGCAGAAAATAATTGCGAGGCTACTTAGCAGTATTTTTTTTCTCATAATCAAGTAATTGGTGTAGGATGAATAAATTTGCTGACCAATCTAAAGAAAAGTATTTTTCTGTCAAAAAAAAAAGTGGCGAATGATTAAAAAAGTATTAACAAAAGATAGAATTGTATAAACCTATTCGTGTCAAAAAGACAATTATACTTTTTTAAGATAAGAAATAAGCACGGATTATTCCCACAAATGCGATGTATTTATTTCATCTGCCCATGGCTTTACGGAACACTTACTTTTCAATTTTTTTGAACTAATGCAAAACAAGCTTACGTTCAATTTCTTCAAGCGATTTTCCTTTTGTTTCCGGCACTTTTGTCAAAACCCAAATGAGCTGCAGTACCATCATAAACGCGAAAAAGGCAAAAATAGGCCACGGATTATCTTTAAATACCCCAAATTTTGCATCTAAAAATACCGGGGTAACCAGCGTAATTGTTGCTGCACAAATCCAATGCACACTTGCCCCGAAGGATTGGCCCAGTGCTCTCACGTTATTAGGAAATATTTCAGCGATAAAAACCCATATCACCGCTCCCTGGCCCACTGCATGCGAAGCGATAAACAGCAATAAAAAGAACATCATGAAAACTGCACCAGCGTGTGTTTTAAATGCATAGGCTACCATTACAAGGCTGATTATATATCCCAGCGAACCAATCAATAACAGGGTTTTCCGGCCCAGCCGGTCTATAAAAAACAAACCCACAAAGGTGAATAGGAGGTTCGTGCCTCCAATAGCTATAGAGTTAGCCAGGGATTCTTTTGCACCCAACCCTATCCGTGAGAGGATTTCCGGCGCATAGTAAAGAATAAAATTTATCCCGGAAAACTGGTTAAAAAAAGCCACAAAAAACGCCAGCCACAAAACTGTTTTATATTTCCTTTGAAAAATAGTATTGCCGGATCCTTTTGTTGCAATTGCAGCATTAGCAGACACGATATCATTCATTTCCTTTTCCGGATTCTCAACTCCGATTGATGTTAATACCTCTTTCGCCTTTATTAAATTATTCTTTACCGAGATTAACCATCGTGGGCTTTCCGGAACTCCCAATACCATAAGCGTGTATATAACAGAAGGTATCCCAAGCACACCCAGCATATAACGCCAGTCGTTGGCGCCTCCAACTCCCTGCAAGAGGTAGTTAGAAATAAATGCAACCAGGATCCCGAATACAATGTTAAACTGGTACATTGCAGTGAGCCTGCCCCTGGTGGCACTTGTGGAAATTTCAGAAATATAAGTGGGCGCCACTACCGAAGAGATTCCTATCCCAAGACCACCGATAAATCTGAAGAAAGAAAAGGTATAAGGATCAGGAGCGAGTGAAGTTCCCACGGTAGATAAAATAAACAACACCCCGATCCAGAACAGGGTTTTTTTCCTGCCAAATTTTTCGGCAGGCCTGCCGCCCGTAATTGCACCCACCACTGTTCCCCATAAAGCCATTGACATGATAAAAATTCCATGAAATAAGGGGGAGGTATGCCAGAGATTTTTAATGGGTTCATTGGCGCCGGAAATAACAACGGTGTCAAAACCAAAAATAAAGCCGGCTAATGATACAATGATGCTCAGGCCAAGTATTTTTCTATGTTTCATAAACCTGGTTTAATTATTTACAGATATAATTTATTTTGGAATGCAATCGTAATCCAGCAACCCCGAATACGATGATTCCGGATTTTTTAGAAACGTGATAAAAATAGACTTTAAATTTTATAACAGCATTGTTGCAAATGAAATTATTCCAGGTGTTTTGAAATTAGTAACCGAATAAAAGATATCGCTATATTTATTTATTATTCTGCAAACCTGAATAGGGAAATTATGAAATTGCAAAAACCGCTGCTTACTTTTTCACAAATTATAAATATGAATGTTGGTTTTTTTGGCATTCAGTATAGTTTTGGTTTACAGCAAAGCGCCGTAAATCCCATATACGATTTTCTGGGGGCCAGCCCTGATCAGATTCCATGGCTCAACCTGGCGGGACCTTTCACAGGTTTAATTATTCAGCCAATTATCGGAGCGCTAAGTGATAAAACATGGCATGCTAAATGGGGAAGAAGAACTCCCTATTTTTTTATCGGAGCTATGACGTGCAGTATTGCATTATTTCTTTTCCCGTTTAGCAGTGCTTTGTGGATGGCCGCCGGTTTGTTGTGGCTCTTAGATGCGGGAAATAATACTGCTATGGAACCTTACAGGGCTTTCATTGCAGATAAGCTGGATGCGTCCCAGCAACCCATAGGTTTCCAGGCACAGAGCTTTTTTACCGGTTTTGGCCAAACACTTGCTAACGTATCCCTGTTTATTTTTCCAATGATATTTATTGGAAAAACAGGCAAACTGCCTACATGGGTATTTGCTTCTTTTTTCCTGGGAGCAGCTTGTTCAATCAGTTCGATATGCTGGAGTATTTATAAGACGCCTGAGATCCCTCCAAGTGACGAGGATCTTATTATTTTAAATAAAAGAAATAAGGGAATGCCTCATCCGGTTGTCCAGTTTTTCTTAACAATAATAACTACCGTTGTAGCCTACACGATATTACTATTGCTGATCGTTCCCTCAATTTTTTACAGGAAATTGTTCACGAAGTTTTTAAATTACGCCAGGGCTCATCCTACATTAAAAATATTGTTTGCCCAGAATATTGAAATTATTGATGCTATGGTCGATATGCCTAAGGTAATGTGGCAACTCGCTTTAATTTATTTATTTCAATGGTATGCATTGTTCTGTTATTGGCAAAATTCTTCAAAAAGCGTGGCACTATCAGTATGGAATACTACTCCAAAGCAAAATTCCGCATTATATGAAAAAGCGGTAAGCTGGACGGGTCTCGTGAATGGCTGGTATAATATCGTTACCTTTTTATGTGCCTTTGCCCTGGTTTGGTTTGCAAAAAAATATTCACCAAAGTTGGTTCATTTTGGTTGTTTGGTTTTGGCCGGCATTGGCTTCCTGGCATTCCCACATATTGGAAACAAATATTTGCTTTTCCCCGCCATCACAGGTTTTGGTATCGGCTGGGCCAGCATGATGGGCATTCCCTATTTAATGGTGGTAAGTAAAATCCCCAAGGAAAGATATGGCGTGTATATGGGCATTATCAACATGATGATTGTAATACCCATGTTTATTCAAACAACTACTTTTGGTTTTGTAATAAAACATTTTTTGAATGATGATCCCCGGAATGCTATAACTTTTGCAGGTGTATTTTTATTATTAGCCGCTTCGTTTACATTGCTCATAAAAGCAGATAAACCGGCACCTGACACGATGATTTCTATGGCAGCAGGGCATTAGTTAATTAGTTAAGTAAAAGCACACTTATCATTTTAATTTGATTTTGAAGAAATTTGATCAACTATAACATGCACTAAATATTATCAAAATGAAAATACTTTGCATCGGTGAAGCTCTGATAGATATGATTTGTACCGATACCGGATCGACACTTGCTAAAGGAGAGCACTTTTTAAAAAAACCGGGAGGTGCACCTACCAACGTCGCAGCGGCTATAGCAGCCCTCGGCGGTGAAGTATTATTATCCGCTAAAGTAGGCGCCGATCCCTTTGGCCAGCAATTGATCGATGTTATGAAAGACTTCGGTGTTTCAACTGTTTGGATGGTACAGGATAAAAATTCATTCACCACTTTTGCATTTGTTTCACTCATGAGAGATGGCGAAAGAGATTTTGTTTTTAATCGTGGAGCAGACGGGGAACTGGATGAAAGTGATATAGAAGGAATTGATTTAGCCGAATGCTCTATTGTACATTTTGGGTCTGCCACCGCGTTTCTTCCGGGACCGTTACAAGGTGCCTACAAAAGTTTATTGCAACAAGCTAAAGAGAAAAATGTTTTTATAAGCTTTGACCCAAATTACCGTCAACTACTTTGGAAAAATGATATAGAATCATTTATTAATCAGTCATGGAATTTTATTGAGCAATGCAACTTTTTTAAAGTGAGCGATGAAGAAGCAATGCTTATTACCGGTAAAGATTCCGTGTTTGATGCAGCAAATGTTTTATCGGAAAAAGCAACAGCAACTTTTACTATTACCCTGGGTAAAGCCGGCACTATGCTGGTACATCAAAAAAATAAAATAACGGTTCCCAGTATTCCGGTAAAACCCATAGATACCACCGGCGCCGGTGACGCCTTCGTAGGGGCTGTTTTATACCAGCTAAGTAAATACTCTTCAAAAATGATAGGGGCTCTAAGCGGTGAAGAATGGAAAGAAATTGTCGCCAATGGTAATAAAGCGGGAGCACGCACTTGTGAATATATGGGCGCCATGGAAGCTTTTAAACATTTAAACAACCTCATACTGGACTAATAACGTTAATGCATGTACGATTTTAAAGTTCATTCAAAGATTGAAAATTTATTCGCTGATCAATTTCCGCAGGGGTGTATAGAAAGTAAATTATTTTTCTCAAGACTTATAGCAAACGCATCTTCTGTTCATTCATTATTTTATGAATTATATGGTAAACATATTGATGCCGACTTGTCTTTTGATAAACTACTCGAAACAATAGTGGCTGCATTTAAAGGCCGTTGTCCACAACTGCGGCAAGAAGATATTCACAAGCTTCAAAAAGGAAATTGGTTTTTGAGTAATAAGCTGGCGGGCATGAGCCTTTACGTTGACAGATTTTGTGGATGCATTGCAAATCTTGAAGAAAAGATAGCTTATTTCAAGGAACTTGGTGTAAATGTGTTGCACCTTATGCCGCTGTTTGAAAGTCCCAAAGGGGAAAGTGATGGCGGCTATGCGGTTTCTGATTTTAGAAAAGTAGATGAACGTTTTGGCTGTCTTGGAGACCTGCGGCGTCTTCAACAAAACATGGCTGAAGAAGAGATGTATTTGATGATCGATATTGTCCTCAACCATACATCGCACCGGCACGAGTGGGCTGAGAAAGCGAAAGCCGGAGATAAAAAGTACCAGGACTTTTTTTACATGTATGACGATAGAAGCATCCCCGACGAGTTTGAAAAATCAATGCCCGAAATTTTCCCGGAAAGCTCCCCGGGAAATTTTACCTGGATTAAGGAATGTAACAAATGGGTAATGACCGTCTTTCATCATTACCAATGGGATCTCAATTACACAAACCCGGAAGTTTTGTTAGGTATGCTGGATACAATATTTTTCTATGCCAATATTGGCATAGACATCTTACGCATAGATGCGCCTGCTTTCATCTGGAAGCAATTGAGAACGACCTGCCAAAACTTACCTGAAGCTCATACCATTTTAAGACTTATAAAATTGTGCACAGAAACCGCAACTCCGGGAATGGCTTTACTTGGTGAAGCGATCGTTTCTCCAAATGAAATCATGAATTATTTCGGAACAGGAATTTATACAGCAAAAGAATGCGATTTTGCATACAATGCTTCGCAAATGGCCTTGCAATGGGATGCGCTTGCCACAGGTGATACACGGGTAATGCTAGCTGCTCAAAATATAATGTTACAAAAGCCATTCGGCACTTCATGGATTACGTATACCCGTTGTCACGATGATATTGGTTTGGGATACGATGATTATATGATTCAACAATCAGGTTATAATGCCTATGAACACAGGCAATTTTTAAAAAATTATTATTCAGGAAGTTATTATGGATCGCCTGCGAGAGGAGCTTTATTTTCTTACAATCCTAAAACCGGTGATGCTCGAATCAGCGGCACGCTGGCGTCTTTATGCGGATTGGAAAAAGCAATTGCTGAAAATAATAAAGATGATATATCCACCGCTATTAACCGAATCCTGTTGATGCAATCAATAAGTTTTTTTATCGGGGGTCTGCCGATGATTTATTATGGAGATGAAGTTGGTTATACCAATGATGATTCTTATTTAAATGATACCGGCAAAAGCTATGATAACCGTTGGATGCACCGCCCGGTAATAAATTGGCTTAAAAATGAGTTAAGAGATATAGAAGGAAGCGTTGAAAACAGGATATTCAGAGGCACGCAAAAGTTATTATACATCAGGAAAAAAATACCGGCTATTGCAGATAAAAGAAATCTTACATGGATTTCACCGCACAACATCCATGTAGCTGGATTTATAAGAAAGTATAAAGGGCAACAAATATTTTGTATTTATAATTTTTGCAACAAACCCGCTTATCTAACATGGTATGCATTTAAAGAAAATGGAATCATGGCGGAAAAATTATACGATCACTGGTCCGGGGAAAAATACAGGATAGGTAACGATCACGAGTACCTGATTATTCAGCCGTATGGTTTTCATATAATGGAAGAAATCTGATTTATAAGAGTAATTTTTAGAAGGGGTTAGAACTTTTCAAAGTACTATTCAAAGCAAGATAAACGCCGTTAGTCCAGCCAAAGCCATCCTGCGCTTCGTATTCACCACCACCAGCTAAAAGGTCTGTTGCCACAACATTATATTTCTCCATCATTTTCCCGGTATTATGGTATACTTTTTCATTAATGTTCATCCAGTTCCTGGTAATCTTTTCTGCCAGCTTATTGTGACCGTAATTTATTAATCCTTTAATGGTTATCCATTGCAACGGAGCCCATCCGTTTGGTGCATCCCACTGTTGCTTTGTTGTTTCAGTGGTCGTTATCAAGCCACCCGGATACAAAAAATATTCTTCAATTATGGCTGCGACTTTGTCGGCCTGCATTGGTGAAGCTATTTCAAAATACAATGGGAATGCTGCCGCAAGTGTAAGGGGCGTTTTTTGCGAGGAAGCAATATAATCATAGTCGAAATAAAATTCTTTATCCTCATTCCAGCAATAGCTATTAATTGCTTCTTTTCTCGCAGCGGCAAGTAAAATAAATTCTTCAGATGATTTTTTATTTCCCGCTAATTCATAAGCCTCAGCAAGAGTTTGCTCGAGATGAAATAAAAGACAGTTCAAATCGACAGGAATGATTTCCGTTGTATGAATCGTAGAAAAATTTTTTACATCTTTAAACCAGCGTGAAGAAAAATCCCAACCTGATTCTGCCGCTGCCCGGAGATTCCTGTACATTATGTTTTTGACTTTTGCTTCTTCAGCGAGTTCTACATCTTCTTTAAAAGATTCGGGGCGGGGTGTTTCATTTTCATCCCAATAATGATTCAGGATGCTGCCATCTGGCAAAAGTGTAACACGATTTATAAACCTGCGTTCGGGGTTCAGTTCTTCGATTCCTTTCATCCAGGAATCATATTCCTTTTGAAGCCGCGGCAAATATTCTACCAAAATACTTTCACCTCTGCTTTCCGCCAAAAGCTTTACCATACACGCAAAAAAAGGTGGTTGTGATCTTCCGATAAAGTAAGTTCTGTTTCCATTTGGTATATAGCCAAAACGGTCAATAAGAAATGAAAAATTGTTGATCATATTCAGTATCATGTCCACCTTGTTGGACACCTGCAGACCCAGCATTGTGAAATAACTATCCCAGTAATATATCTCCCTGAAACGTCCCCCAGGGACAATATAGGGTTCCGGTAAAGCGATGAGTGAATCATTTGTTTGCTCCGGTTGCCGTGTTAATACATCCCAAAGCATTTCCAGATGTTCTTGTATCGGCCGTCCCGGGTCGCTAATGTATCCCGACGACATGGATTCCGGTAAACCGAAATATTCATTTACAAAAAAGGCCAGATTAAATCCAGGTTCATTTTTTTCTTCCTCATAACGTTCCCGGATAAACGCAAGATCTTTTTTTGGCGTACAATCAACAAAAGTTTTACCATCCGAAAAAATTTTTTTCATTTGTACTTCTTCGAATAACCCGCCCAAAGAAAAAATAGTATCGGTTTTCATTTCTTTAAAATCTTTTAATGCGCCGCGGCAGTATTTACACCTTCAGTCACTGGTTTCTTTTGGAGTCTTTTAAATACACCCAGGCAAATTATTAATATGCCAATAGGCACGAGCGTGAAATAAAATGCTGTTTGGCCGTTATATTTATCAAAAATATACCCGGTAATTAATGAACCACAGGTACCGCCGATAGCGGAAAAAATTATTATTAACCCGGACATAACACCATGTTTTGGTTTTGGCAATGAGCTTAGAATTACTGAGTTAATTGCTGGATAAACAGGTGCCAGCAGTAAACCGACGAAGGGGAAAATATAAGCCGCAATCGGCGCATCCAGCCAACCTGTTATATTTCTGCCAGCCTCGCTTTTTGCCAGTGGCATCGCCAGAATAACCAGTAACGCTGCCAATAATAAACTGCCCACGATTGCATAAAACCAATTCAACTTTTTAAGAACAAGTCCTGCAAGAAACCTGCCTAAAGCTGTGGAGCCCGCTAAAATGCTACCCATTTGGATACTTAAAACGGCGGGCAGCAAAAGCACTTTATTATTGAATGTGGGCAAAAAATTCTGAATACTTTGTTCAATCAAAACATAAAAAAAAGCCGAAAATATAAAGGCAATTACTATTGGCTCACCCATTAACTTAAACATGTCAACAAACTTAACCGATTCAGGTTTCCCGTCGATGGTCTTCGCAGCCGATTCATCCAATGGTGCGGTAAGCAACAAAAAAAATGCAAGGAGTGATAAGCCTCCCAATAGATAATATGCATTCAACCAACTCGAAGATTGGGGATTTGAATTATCAACAAAGTAGCCAAAAATGAAATACAAAGAAAGATTACCGACCATAAAAAAAGACTCGATAAAATTCATCATGCTTATATGTTCTTTTGAATCGTTTGTAACGATGCCGATTGTACTGTACACGCTCATTTTTATTAACGCAAAACAGGAGCCTACCGCTACAAATAATAACTTAATAGCAAAGAAGCTTGGTGTATTTGGGATAATAAGGCAAATAGCAGTTATGATACCTAAGGCAAACAGCATAGCCCGCTTATAACCAAACTTAGCAATATAGGATGCAACAAGAAACGATACGATTGCAATGCTTAAATCCTTACAGGGATCTATCCACGCCGCATCACGCTTAGCGATACCAAAATTATTTTGCACCTGCAGTATGGCTATACCGGAGCTGTTAAGCAAAATCGCAAAAACAAAATAATTAATAAAGAGGGAGAGTTTTATTCGCCAGTTTTTCATGCAATCGTTTTGACGTTCGTAAAACCGAATATACAATTTATTCAAGTATATTAAGTGGCGAGATGTGCTTTATGCTCCATTTGGTGGAGCGTATCAGCAGGAAAAATTGGAGGAGTAATAGTAAATGATCTGAACAACTACAATATAAAAAAAATATTTTCAATCGATTGCTATATGAGGCGATGATTGTAGGATTGAAATAAAATATTCAAAATATAAAAAAAAATTCTGAACTTAGTTCATCATTACAATAAACACGGAGTCGTATTAACACTGCTTACAAAAAAATCTACAACTATATTGTTGTAAAACTGCATTTATCGAATGCCCGTAAATACTACTGTTGACCAAGCAAGAAGGACCGAAAAAAAATAATCAGGGAATTAGTTATTAACCGTACTCTCTTTAATAAAGTATCTTTTTTTGCTATGCTGGTCTGTCCCGATTACGGGGAAAAACTTCTTTCTTGCGTTGTTTATTGATAAAACATTGTCTGCAAATTTTCTTTTTTGTGTTTCTATTTTCCATAAGACAAGGCCGGCGGCAATAATAATAATATTCTTGACAATGTACTGCCCGGTAAGAGATAAGCCATAAGGAGCAACATGAAATATTTCACGAGGGAAAAATATAAAAGGCGTAAAAGTGCAAACCATGTGCAGAAATAATAACGATAAAGCTGGCTTTATCCATTTACCCATTATCAAAAGAACGCCAACAATACATTCCCATGATGCCAACATCATAATATTTGTATGATCATTAATTAAGCCAAAAGTAATTTTATGAATCGTTTGCATAGCCAATTGTTCTGCGGGACTTAAGCCCTGAAAAAATTTCAATGCCCCAAACCAAAAATAGACTATCCCAACACTTATCCTCAGGATGGTAAATACAGAAAATACAGATGAGTCTTTGACTGTTGAAGCTTTTGATTGCATGATGATAATTTTATAATTTAAGCCACAGGAAAATCTGATTTTTTAAATCGTTGTAAAAAAGGGCCCCGTAAAGAAATACAGGGCCGTATTAACACTGATTACGAAAAAAAATTTTTATTAGAATATTTTTTTATATAGAATAACATTTATCAAATAATTTTTTATTCAGCTCCATCACTCATAGCTCTTTGCACGGCAAATTCCCCTACACTTTTACCAACTACTAATCCCTCATCACAATCCAGTTTGGTATGTATTCCCGAAATGAATCTTGACAAGGCAGCCTCAGCGGACATTGCCTCGTATTTAGATGCATTGGCCGGAATAATATGACCAAGTATTGTCGCAGCAGAACCACTAAAGGAGGAATGCCCCGATATATATGATGGAAAATTAGGAATGCCGGTTAATGTTTTAATCAATGGGATCATTTGGGTCGGCCTTGGATTGAAATAATAATATTTTGTATTCCAGCAAACAATGCCCGCATCCATTAATGTCATATTCAGCAACGCCATATTTCTTGCCCATCTTACTTCACTGTAGTTTTGTTTAATAAAATCTTCTGCAGCAATAGCATTCCAGTGGCCGGGAGGAGTATAGGTGCCAATACCATCTGCCCAATATTGAACGATCCTGTTTTGCTCTCTCGTTGGATTCTTAATCTGCGCATAGGCAGCTTCATTTTCCTGGTTAAATTCGTCGCTTGAGGTTGAAGGCGGCGGACCCGGACGCAATCCGATTACAGTTAATGAATCAAACAAAAATGGGGTGACATTCCCAAACAGCGGTAACATGGGAGGCCTTTTTGGAAATTCCAGGCTAATCCATGCTATTTGCCCCTGTGCAGTTGTTGTTGTAACGAAATTATTCCATATTTGAGGCGACCCTACGGAAGCCCCTGCATGGTCTGTTTTTGCACGGGCAACAAATACTGCAGCAACCTGTCTTCCCAGCGTTTCCCCGGCAACAATATCACTGCGTACATTAGCTCCACTTAGAATGCGGTATTCCTCTTCTTCTTCCAATTTTTGTTGAATGAAGGCAATTTCAGTAGGGAAAAGCAATTTCATCATTTCGGCTGTAACACCTGCTACCACAGCATCTTCTGAAGGGTAAGCGGGTAACACAGTTTTAGGAACCATTGCTTTTACTGATGAATCGACCGCATAAGGCGCAGGACGATTATACATTTTTTTATAATGCCACGCAGCGACCAAGGCGTCATATTGCGCAGCGCTTATATAAGCAAAAGCCCTGGCAGCATAAGGTGGGTTGGCAAACGGAAACTGCGGATATGCAAAGGGGTTATTTGCATTTGGTCCCGGGTAGGTACCATCAGCATTTTGATATGGCGCCAGGTTATATTTTTCAACCAGTTCCCGCATGATTTCATTCCATCTTAATACAGCGCCTGCGCTCCAGTATTTAATAATATTTTTTTGTGCACTGCTGATATTTTGCTGCAGGCCTTTTATCTCATTTAATTCAGCAACGTAAGCCGGCGAATTTGTTGCCAAAGGCGCATTCACCGCAAACGTATCCGGTCTCTTCAGCAAAATAGTTTTCCATGTTCCGGCATTGATATCAATATTGGCTGGAATAAGAGCGGGAATATTATCTGTTCTTTCAATAATGCTTTTAGAACAGGATATTAATATTACTGTTGCCGAAATCAACAGTAAATAAAATAAAGGGACCTTTTTCATATTAATATGTTTTTAGTTTTTAGCTTTTGGTGTCTGATGTTTTATCTAAATAAAATGCGTAAAATATACCTGCATTAAAGGCGGTTGCCTGGCCTACATTTCTCCCTGTCACCGTATAATTAGCGCCTGCCAGCAGTGATAAATGTGTGTATTGCTTTAAAGTATATTTAAAGCTGGCGCCAACTGTTGTCATGTTCATACGGTTACTTGGAAAAGGCATATTGTTCCTGGTGATATCAAAACCACCAAGTGTTGTCCAGTTAGTTACCAGGGCTTCTGCAAGAAGATATCTTCCCCTGTATCCTGTGCGTAATTGGTATTGAGATGCGTCCGGCATTTGCACTTTGTTGGTGATATGCTGCCGGGTATCGTAATAAGAGGTTCTGTCAATTTTTACATTGCTCCGCCAGATATAGGTGGCGGAACCACTTATTGTGAATCTCCTGTGTTGAAACTCTGCCATAGCCCTGCTGGTAAGGTTAGTAGAGCCAAGGCCTATGGTTAACGGCAGGTAGTCAATCTGGTAATTGGTTAGCGGAGTTGAAAAGCCACCGACCAGGATAAGTGATATTTTATTTTTCCCAAATGAATATAAAACCGGTTTCCATTTCACAAATAATGATAAGTCCTGGACACCCCTCGAACCATGCAATGTACCAGCTGTAGATTTTGCCCACACATACGGCGCACTAACCATTATATTTAGTTTGCCGGTAATGCCATAGTTGGCTCCGTACATTACTGATTGCGTAGACACTGTGCCAAGGTTTTCGTTGTTTCTCTTATATGTTCCTTCCCAATAGTAATTCCAGGAATTATAATTATACATCACCCCATTACAGAGTTGATTTTTGTTCATCATAATGCCGTCGAGGTCTGTTTGTGCACTCAATTGGCTAACCATAAGAATCAGGCAGACAGACAAAACACTTCCCTTAAGTTTTTGTACTTTATTTTGTTGCATATTGATCAGTTTTTAATAAATTTTAATTAAAGTACCGATCAGAATCTTGTAGTAAATCCTACATTAATGAGATAATCCGCAAATGCCGCATCCCCTTGCTTATATACGCCTGTCTGCATCGTGGATTCTTTATCAGGAACGCTCTGTGTACGGGCACGAATCACTGCAACGGGCACTTCCAAATAAAATGTTGATTTCTTAACCATAAGATTTACTCCTGGTTCAGCAGAAAAAATATAGCCCGGCCTGCGAAATCCTTCACTACCTCCTATAAAATCATAAACAGGTATTCCCTCGAGCCTGCCACCTAAAGCAACAGAAAGATTTTTGAGTCCGCCCTTGAATCCATAATTAATTCCGAGCCTTGCCATGTATTGATCCGGCACACTCATAATCGCCTCATTAACATTAGAACGATAGGTAGGTACCCCATTCTGTTCCCTTGGATTAATCAGATAAAATAAGTTACCATACAGGCCAACAAGGGGTGAAAAATTATAAAATCCATTTGCCTCAACGGTTATACCTGTGCCACCATCGCCTAACTGGATAGACTGGTCAACAGTACGCAGTTCTTTGGTGGAGTCATTAATTGGAAAATAATCCTGGTATTTATAATCACCGGTTGGAAGTTTTAATCCCAGGCCTAACTGCAGGTTTCCTTTATGAGAGGTGGCGGGATCAAACATCCAGCGGTATACATTAATGTTCATATCACCTATACCAAAGGAATGAGTTTGATACCTGTCATCGTTTCCAAAATGTGCCCTTTGGGAACGTGAAGTTGCAAGAATTGGAAAACCCACGGAAATTGATAACCGATTATTTAGATTACGGGAAATGGAAATGTTCGTCGTATTTACATGGTTTATAACCTCAGTATGCTGCTGAAGTCTTTGTTTTTGTTCTACCGTTCCAACATAATGGCGAAACGAATTGAAATAACGATTCTGAAATATTGAATTGCCATGCATCGTTAACGATTTTTTCCTCCGGGTGCTGCATGGTGCACAAACTACCGCCGGTAGTTCGAATGGCAACACAACCCTGTGCATTTATTTTATTTGAAATGAATAAAATAAAAAAAGCACATAATAAAATTGAAAATAATTGTCTCATAAAAATTTGTTTTTGGATTAATAAAAATTTGTTCATTGATTTTTGATTTATTGGCCAAATGTTTTCCAGGTTTTATTTTAAGATTTCCGGTTCTCTTCCTGTTAATTTGCTCATTACCAAATTGCCGATTTTTTTACCCTGTACATATGCAGTTTGTACAGACTGCCTGTAATGAATTCCACCATAAAACCGGCTAAAGGACACTTCAACAGCAGCCTCATCGGATGTCTTAAAACTTCTGTCAGGCCAACCCCACTCTCTCTCCGAAGAGTCCTTGAATGCAGTATTATCTTTATAAATTGTTCCAAGAACTGTAGCTGCGGCCGCGGAAATAGTAGAGTGAGCGCTGTTATACTCAGGGAAAGGCGGTGTCTGCAGGTAAGGCATCCAGTCCTGGTTCATATATTTATTGATGTATGTTTCGGGGCGTATAACATCAGTTTTGTACTTCGTAAACCAACAACAAATAAATGCATCGTACATCCCTATGCCTGCCCCGGTGTAAGCGTATACTGTTTTATAAAAATCTGCATGATTGTTTTTAGAAATTGTCCCTACAATTTCCATCCAATGGCCAGGTGGCGTCATGGCTTTTGTTGCAAACATTGCGTGGCCTTCCACGTGTAATTTGAAACTGTTGCAATCCCAAAAATTGGCAATCCATTTTTGAGTAGAATCAAGTGTGTTGCCCGTGTTCATAACATCTACGGCCATCTTATAAAATGAACTTGTTGTGTCTTTGCTGAAAACGGGAGGTGGCAACGGCGGAAACATGTTTGCGGAATCCATCACCATGCATCGAAGCGTTGGCCATAAAGGTTCCACAGCGCTGAAATATCCGGGTGGTGTTGGAGTCCAGTGGCCTTCCAGGTTTGAAATGGTAAAGCGTGAGCCTCTTGTTTGTGCATAATTATCTTTTTTACCCCATGAGATTATGGAATCTGCAACCTGGTTGCCATACTGTACAGAAGCATCGAACATGTCATCCGGCATGCCGGAATCCCTGGCAAGCGATTTTACCGAATCAGCGAGAATCTTCATAGTGTCCCCGGAAAAGGTGAGGTTATTACCCACGTTTATTAAGGCGATAAGGGAAGCAAAAGGGAAATCAATTTTAGCGTTGGCCGCCGGGTGAGGAATATTGTCAAGCCCTTTTACTTTGCCTTCTAACGTTGAATAATGGTGCCCCTCATTGGCAAGCACCTCATATGCCGCGAGATTGGAATATGCAAAAACCCTTGCTGCCACAGGAGGCGTAAAAATATCATAAATGACCACATAGTTGAGTTTGTGCACAACATCATTATACAGCAGGGGGTCGTGCATTACTTCAATGTAATCATTCCTTTTCTGCTTACACGATGACAATAGTATAACAGCACCTGTTATAAAAAACAACATTAAATTAAAAACCGGATTTCTTTTCATGATTTGATTTTAAAAATTGACTCCTATATTGATATTTACATTTTGACATAAAAAAATTAAAAGGGCCACATGGTTATCTTATCTTTTGCGGGGTTATATCCCAGTTTAATACTATCAGTTACAATATCTCCTAATCTATACTTTGTTCTATAAGCCACATTTACAGTAATACTGATGATTGAATCAGGATGAACAGAGACTCTTATCACAGAATCAAGAAGCTTTTTATTTTCTACTGAATCCTCCTGGCTAAGCGATAAATGATTATAAGTAAATCTGTAATCGTTGATTTTATCAGCTACTGTCTTTGTAACAACCTTCGCCCCCACAATTTCATAAGGCTTAGGATCTTTCATTTTTGGAATCACCGTGTTTCTCATAAAATCTTCTGCTAAACTTTCAATGTGCTTGTTATCAATTTTGTAATTGCTCTTGTCGCTGCACGAAGAAATAATAAAGATGAATACTAATAATTTTTTCATTTCGTATACACTTTATAGTTAGATACAAAATATTTCACTCTTTGCCGGGCATAACTAAACAAGTCCATGCCAGGCTTTGTAATGTTCCCTCTTTGGCTAACAGCAGAAGTTGCACTTAACGCAAACCATAACGCGAGTATGCAACCGTAACTTCCTCCCCGCTCTATCCACTCAAAAAGTTCGTAATGGGGATAAAAAAGTTCACTGGTCACTTTCCATATAAAAAGTATCAAAACAAAGGACCGTATCGGGCGAATCAAAACTGCAAGTCCCGCAATAATTTCAAATATGCCTATGAATTGAGCCGTTTTTGCCGGGTTAACAAAACCAAGCATTATATATTGATCGACCATACTCTTTTTTTCAATTACATTAAGCCATCCGTGACCAGCAAGAAGTAAGAACACAACAAATCGCAAACAGGTTGTTACCAACCCCAGTGTTTTCATATCAAGTTGGATACCTGGTTTTACCGGGGTAATCATCTTCTTGAAACGGGTACTTACTCCACCCGAAAGAATAATAAGCGCAAGAGGAGCACCAAAATTTCCTGCACGCTCAATAAATTCGGCAAACGGCTCGCCCGATAAAGGCCTTAGCAACGCAGTTATTGTTCCCCATATAACCAACCAGCCTATGATTGCCCGCATAGGATAAAACAATATTATGATTCCCATCAGAATATCAATACTCCCCAATAACGGCATCAGGTGAAAGGATAGTTCCTGTCCCAATTCCGAAAACACCAAAATAATTGCTCCAGATTGCCTTTTTTATAATGCCAAAAGAACCATGCCCGATAAAACACATTGCCGATGCTATTCGCAACGTGTAGTGAATTTTTGGCCCGTATGTAAATTTTAAATTTTGACTATCCATTGAATACATGATTAAATTAAATCTCCGGTTTTTAAGCTCCTTAACATCCCATTTTATTTACCGGCTGTCGCCGGCGGCTACTTTCCTAAAATACGCCCGGGAGTTATCCCCATGGAAATGATGTACTTAAAAACAACCTTTTATCAATATGAAAAAAAAAAGAAAAAAACTAAACATAACATTGATGTTGACCCAACACAGTTACTGGCTCAACGTACTCAGTTTAATAAATAACAAAATATATTACCTGGAAAATTATGCACCCACTACATCAGGTGGCTGCTCAGGAGAAAGGTGAGGAAAAGACAGTAGATCTGTG